>NZ_BSTD01000001.1:0-636582 GCF_030269325.1 Amycolatopsis sp. NBRC 101858
CGTGTCTCAGTCCCAGTGTGGCCGGTCACCCTCTCAGGCCGGCTACCCGTCGTCGCCTTGGTAGGCCATTACCCCACCAACAAGCTGATAGGCCGCGGGTTCATCCTGCACCGCCAGAACTTTCAACCACCCACCATGCGGTAGGAGGTGATATCCGGTATTAGACCTCGTTTCCAAGGCTTATCCCAGAGTGCAGGGCAGATTACCCACGTGTTACTCACCCGTTCGCCACTCATCCCCACCCGAAAGTGGTTCAGCGTTCGACTTGCATGTGTTAAGCACGCCGCCAGCGTTCGTCCTGAGCCAGGATCAAACTCTCCAACAATGTCTTCGAATTCAATCGAGGCAATTTTCTTGCTCTCAAAGGAACCTCATACGAGGTTCAATACATAAGCTCTACTGGCTTAGTTCACTAGCACACTGTTGAGTTCTCAAGCAACACACCCCGAGTCGCACCGCCGTCAAGCGGCCTTACTCGAAGCGAGTATTCCTAGCAGTTTTTGGTGGAACACCCACTCAATCGCCTTAAGCGAGAGCTTGGTTCGTGTCCCCGCCGCCCGGTTTCCCTGGCGACTTGGAGAACTTTACATGCCCCGAAACCCCCGAAAACAGGGGGGTCCCTTAACAAGATCAGCGCAGGTCAGACCCCATGACGAAGCCCGCCTGAGGCCCAGTGTGCACCCGCCGGCCCCGGAGCGCCAGAGAAAGAGCCGGGAAAGAACATTGCTCCGAGTACATTGCACCGTATTGCACCGCGTCAAAGCTCCGCCTAGCGTCGGCCGCATGACCCTCGCGTACGACGACTTCGGCCCGGAGCACGGCCGGCCGGTCCTCCTCGTCCACGGCCACCCGTTCGACCGCTCGATGTGGCGTCCCCAGGCGGAGTACCTGGCCGGGCGCGGCCACCGCGTCGTGACCCCCGACCTCCGCGGCTACGGGCAGTCCCCGGGAGAAGGCACCAAGACCACCCTCGGCGTCTTCGCGAACGACCTCGTCGGGCTGGCCGACGACCTCGGCCTGCAAAGGTTCGTCCTCGGCGGCCTCTCCATGGGCGGCCAGATCGTCATGCAGCTGATGAACGACCACCCGGAACGCGTGAGCGCCCTCCTCCTGGCCGACACCTTCCCCGGTCTCGACACCCCGGAGGCGAAGCAAGGCCGCATCGACACCGCCGCGAGGATCACCGAAGAGGGCATGCACGCCTACGCGGACGAACTCCTCCCCAAGATGATCTCGAGAAGCACCCGCGCGACCAGGCCGGACGTCGAAGCGCACGTCCTGAAGATGATGCGCACCGCTCCGAGAGAAGGAGCCGCGGCCGCACTGAGAGGACGCGCCGAGCGCCCCGACTACACCGAGGGCCTGAAGCGCATCGCCGTCCCCACCCTGGTGGTCGTCGGCAGCGAGGACGAGTTCACCCCGGTCGCCGACGCCGAGCTCATCCACCAAAAGATCGAGGATTCGACCCTGGTGGTCGTCGAAGGCGCGGGCCACTTGCCTAACCTGGAGCGCGAGATGGAGTTCAACGAGGCACTCAGCACCTTCCTGACCAGCAGCGGAGCCAAGCCATGACCCAGCAGACCGTGTTCGTGACCGGCGCCAGCGCCGGCTTCGGTGAAGCCATCGCCCGCCGGTTCGTCGCCGAAGGCGCCCGCGTCATCGCGGTCGCCCGCAGTGCGGACAAGCTCGAGAAGCTCGCCGGGGAACTCGGCGACGCCGTCCTCCCCGTGACCCTCGACGTCGGCGACCCCGAAGCGGTCAAAACGACGATCGACGGCCTTCCCGCGGAGTGGCAGGAGGTCGACGTCCTGGTCAACAACGCCGGCCTGGCCAAGGGCCTCGAGCCCGCGCACAAGGCGGACCTGCAGGACTGGGACGAGATGATCGCGACCAACGTCCGCGGCCTCGCGCACGTCACGCGCGCGCTGCTGCCCGGCATGGTCGGCCGCGGCCGCGGCCACGTCATCAACATCGGCTCGATCGCCGGCACCTACCCCTACCCCGGCGGCAACGTCTACGGCGCGACCAAGGCGTTCGTCCACCAGTTCAGCCTCAACCTGCGCAGCGACCTGCACGGCACCGGCGTCCGCGTGACGAACGTCGAGCCCGGCATGGTGGGCGGCACGGACTTCTCGAAGGTCCGCTTCGACGGCGACCAGGACAAGGCGGACAAGGTCTACCAGGGCACCACCCCGCTGACGGCCGACGACATCGCCGAGTCCGTCCACTGGGCCGCGAGCCAGCCGAAGCACGTGAACATCAACGTCATCGAGCTGATGCCGGTGGTCCAGAGCTTCTCGGCGCTCCAGATCTACCGGGAGAGCTGAAACAGGTCTGCCAACGCCTGCTGGGCCGGGTCCCGCTCGGTCGGCAGGCGTCCGGTCCGGGGCCGCCCGCCGGTGGACGGGTAGCGCAGCACCAGCTCGCCGATGCCGGCCAGCTGGTCGAGCAGCTCGCGCACGGACAGGTTCATCCCGGCCCGGTCGGCTTCGCGGCGCATCAGGTGCGTGACGGTCGCGGCGAGCACCGAGACGAGCCCGTGGGCGGCGATCCGCTGGCGCGTCCACTCCCAGCGCGGGGTCGGCCCGGTGACGGCGGGGCCGGTGAGCCAGCGGAACGTCGACTCCAGGTGCGTGCGGGCCCGGTAGGCCGTGACGACGTCCCCGATCGGCCAGTCCCGGTCGGTGACCAGCACCTGCTTGCCGAAGAACTCCTCGTCCAGCCGGGCCAGCGCGGGGGTGTCGATCCGGCGTTCCAGGCGGATCTCCCCGGGCCGGTTCCCGCTCAGCACGGCGGTGAGCACGCGTTCGATGCGCCGGCCGCGCGTGACCCGGCCGAGTTCGGCGTGGACTTGGGCGCGGTCGCCGCGGTGGGTGCCCGCGGCCAGTGCCTCGGCCAGGCCGTCCAGCTCGCGGGTCGCGGTGGCCAGCTCGTCGGCGAACGCGCGGGACTGCGCCGCGTGCAGCGTCGCCGAATGCGTGAGGATCACCCGCCGCCGGACGCCGTCGACGACCGCGTGCGTGTCCAGCGCGGTGAGGCCGGCGAACCGCTCGGGGTCGACGCGCTTGCGCGCCGACGCGGGCTGGGTCAGCAACCCGGGGTGATCGGTCAGCGGCAGCGAGCCGACGAACCCGCTGCGTGAACCCAGGTCGAGCTGGGCCGCCTGGCCGGAGTGGAAGACGAGCGTCGCGGGGCCCAGCTCCGCGGTCAGCGAGGCGAACGTCGGCGCCGTGCCGTCGTCGCGCCGGTACACGCGCGACGCCAGCGGGATCGCGCCGTCGCGAGTCACCCGCAGGCCGGCGCCGGCGAGGACGCCCCGGCACGCCGAGGGCAGCGTGCAGTCGGCCGGGGCGAACGCGGCGAACTGGGGGACGTCGACGGCGAGCGCCGCGTGGTCGTCCACCAGCTCCAGCACGGCGGAGGCGACGGTGTCCTCGATGCGCGTGATGCGTTCCGGGGTAAGCCTTTCCAGCGCCCGCCAGGTTCCCTCCACTGTGGACACCCGGGGCCGCACGAGATCGGCCGCCGCCCCCGAGGCCCACCACTCATCGATGGGCGCCGACGGCGCGGTCGCCCGGTGCAGCACGGCGATCGCCAGCGTCAGGCCCAGCGAGGGCTTCGCGCGCTGAGGGCCGGCGACGTCGTCGACGCGCCGGACGAAGTCGAGGCGCGAGAGCGTCGCCCACACCGCGGCGACGTCGCCGTACGTCCGGTACGAAGCCGACGCGGGCTCGCCGCCCGGGACGGCGCGGGCGATCTCCTCGGCCGTCCCGAGATAACGCTGGGTCACCACCCGCGGCTTGCCGTCGACCCTCCCGGACTCCGCGAGGTAGTAGTACGTCCGTCCGCCGATCTTCTTCCCGACCACCGATGCCACCCTTTAGGTAATACACGGCCGGAAGCTGATCGACAACCGGCCGAGCGCCCTGACCTGCGACGACGATCACGCGCACCGATCGGGTGAGTCGGGTGCGGAACACACACTGGCTGGTCCCGCGAGGACGGTCCTAGCGTGGGTGGAATGGGACCCGAACCCGACGCCACCGCCCCGACCGCCTCCGCGATGCGCCGTGCGCTCGCCCGGGCGCGTGACGGGAAGACACTGGACGTAGCCGAAGCGAGCGTCCTGCTGCACGCCCGCGGGGACAACCTCACCCAGCTTTCCGAGTACGCCTCGCGCATCCGCGACGCGGGCCTGGCCGAGGCCGGCCGCGCCGGCATCATCACCTACAGCCGCAAGGTGTTCATCCCGCTGACCCGGCTCTGCCGCGACCGCTGCGGCTACTGCACCTTCGTCACGGTGCCGGGCCGGCTGGAATCGCCGTTCCTCTCGCCCGACGAGGTCCTCGACATCGCCCGCAAGGGTGCGGAGATGGGCTGCAAGGAAGCCCTCTTCACCCTCGGCGACCGGCCCGAGGACCGCTGGAAGGCCGCCCGCGACTGGCTGGACGCGCACGGCTACGACGACACGCTCTCCTACGTCCGCGCCATGGCGATCCGGGTGCTGGAGGAGACCGGCCTGCTGCCGCACCTCAACCCCGGCGTGCTGTCCTGGCAGGACTTCCAGCGGCTCAAGCCGGTCGCGCCGTCGATGGGGATGATGCTGGAGACCACGGCGACCCGGCTGTGGAGCGAGAAGGGCGGCCCGCACTACGGGTCACCCGACAAGGATCCCGCGGTACGGCTCCGGGTACTGGAAGACGCCGGGCGCAGCAGCGTCCCCTTCACCACCGGGGTGCTGATCGGCATCGGCGAGACGTTCGAGGAGCGCGCGGACGCGCTGTTCGAGATCCGCAAGGTCGCCAAGACCTACGGCGGCATCCAGGAAGTCATCGTGCAGAACTTCCGGGCCAAGCCGGACACGAAGATGCGCGCGACGCCGGACGCCGACCTCGAAGAGCTGGCCGCGAACATCGCCGTGGCGCGGCTCGTGCTCGGCCCGAAGATGCGCATCCAGGCGCCGCCGAACCTGATCGGCAACCAGTACGACCTGATGATCCGCGCCGGGATCGACGACTGGGGCGGCGTCTCGCCGCTGACCCCGGACCACGTCAACCCGGAACGCGCGTGGCCGCAGATCGACGAGCTCGCCCGGCGCACCGAGAAGGCCGGGTTCGAGCTCAAGGAACGGCTCACGATCTACCCCGAGTACGTCAACGCGGGCGAGCCGTGGCTGGACCCGCGGATCACCCGGCACGTCGCCGCGCTCGTCGACCCGGCGACCGGGATGGCGCGCGAGGGTGCGATGCCGGTCGGCATCCCGTGGCAGGAGCCGGACGGCGGCTGGCAGCAGTCCGGGCGCACCGACCTGCACACCGAGATCGACACCACCGGCCGGACCGAGGACCGCCGGAGTGACTTCGACTCGGTGTACGGGGACTGGAAGGAGATCGGCGACCGGATCAAGACCGGGCCGCAGAAGTTCGACTCCACCGTCCTGGAAGCCTTGCGCAGTGCGGAAAAGGACCCGGCCGGACTGTCCGACGACGCCGCGCTCGCGTTGCTCTCCGCCGAGGGCAAGGAGCTGGACGCCTTCACCAAGCTCGCCGACGACCTGCGGCGCGAGACGGTCGGCGACGACGTCACCTTCGTCGTCACGCGGAACATCAACTTCACCAACGTCTGCTACACGGGTTGCCGCTTCTGCGCCTTCGCGCAGCGTCGCACCGACGCCGACGCGTACACGCTCTCGCTGGAGCAGGTCGGCGACCGCGTCGACGAGGCGTGGGCCGCCGGCGCGACCGAGATCTGCATGCAGGGCGGCATCCACCCGGACCTGCCGGGCACCGCGTACTTCGACCTCGCGGCCGAGGTCAAGCGCCGTCAGCCGGACATCCACCTGCACAGCTACAGCCCGATGGAGGTCGTCAACGGCGCGTCGCGGACCAACCTTTCGCTGCGGGACTGGCTGATCGCGGCGAAGGAGTCCGGCGTGGACTCGCTGCCGGGCACGGCCGCGGAGATCCTCGACGACGACGTCCGCTGGGTGCTCACCAAGGGCAAGCTGCCGACGTCCGAGTGGATCAAGGTGGTCACCACCGCGCACGAGGTCGGGCTGCCGACGACGTCCACGATGATGTACGGCCACGTCGACACGCCCGCGCACTGGGTCGCGCACCTCAAGCTGCTCGCGAAGCTGCAGCGCGACGGCCTGGAGAAGCACGGCAAGCGCGGGTTCAGCGAGTTCGTGCTGCTGCCGTTCATCCACCAGAGCTCGCCGATCTACCTCGCCGGGCTCGCCCGCCCGGGCGCGACGCAGAACGAGAACCGGGCGGTGCACGCGCTGGCCCGGCTGCTGCTGCACGGGATGATCGACAACATCCAGAGCTCCTGGGTGAAGCTCGGCACCGAGGGCAGCCGCGCGGTGCTGCAGGGCGGCGTCAACGACATCGGCGGCACGCTGATGGAGGAGACGATCAGCCGGATGGCCGGCGCGTCGAACGGGTCGTACAAGACGATCAGCGACATGCGCGAGATGGTCGAGCCACTGGGCCGGCCGCTGGTGCAGCGGACGACGGGCTACGGCCGGCCGTCGGCGGAGCGGATCGCCGCGGCGGAGGCGTCCGACGGCGTCGCGACGGCCGTGCGCAAGCCGCTGCTGCCGTTGCTCACGCCGTAAGAGCGGTAGCGGGCGCCCAGGCTCCGGGCGCCCGCTACTCTTCCGGATCATGGGGGTTTTCCGCTTCACACCACTTCTCTTCGTCGCGCTTCTCGCGGGTTGCGGCACTACGCCGCCTCCGCCGCCCGTGCCCACACCCACGACGACGCCGAGCCCGACGTACGCGCCGCCGCCGTCGAGTGGACTGTCGCTTTCGGTCGGCCAGGTCGAAGCCGGCCTCGGGCACCGCGCGAGCGTGCTGACGCTGACCAACCTGGACAGCGTGCCGCGCAAGGTCACCGGCTACCCGGACGTCGAGGTCCTCGCCGGTGACGGGACGCCGCTCGACGTCAAGGTCCTGCACGAGACGTCCTACTTCGCCCCGGACCCGGGCCCGCAGGACCTGACCCTGAAGCCGGGCGACAAGGTCCTGTCGGTGCTCGCGTGGTCGGCCACCGTCACCAGCGGCGACAAGCACACCGGTGCGGCCGTCTCGGTGGTCCCGATCCCCGGGGAACCCGCGCAGCGGCAGCCGCTGGAGACCGACCTCGGCACCACGGACACCGTCAAGCTCAGCGCGTGGGCGACCGCGATCGGCCACTGACGACCCTGTGTCACCGCTCACAAACCGACGGTTGACCAGCCGGATTCTGTGCTAACTCTGGTCCTTCACCGGCGGGAAGGGACCGCGATGAGCACCTCCGTGGCGCCACTGGAAATGGTCGACACCGACCGCTACCCGCTCACCGATCCGGGAAGTGCCGCCTGGCGGGAAACCGTCGAGCGCACCCGCGCGGACCTGGCCGACGTCGGCTGCAGCGTCCTCGCCGACTTCGTCCGGCCCGAGCTGCAGGAGGTGCTGCGCGCCGAGTGCGCCGCGCTCGAGCCGCACGCGTACACGAAGATCGAACAGGTCAACGCCTACAACACCGCGATCGACGCACCGCTGCCGGAAGACCACCCCGGCCGGACGATCATGGAGCGCGGCAACGCCTTCGTCGCCCGCGACCACATCCCGGCGGGCGCGCTCATCGGCCGGCTCTACACCAGCCCGGTGTTCCAGCGGTTCATCGCCGACTGCTTCGGGCTGCCGCAGCTGCACGAGCTCGCCGACCCGCTGTCCGGGCTGACGCTCAACGTGATCGCGCCCGGCCGCGCGCACCCGTGGCACTTCGACACGAACTCCTACACCGTCAGCATGCTGACGCAGGCCGCGGACGCCGGCGGGACCTTCGAGTACTGCCCGAACATCCGCTCCGCCGAGGCCGAAAACTTCGCCGACGTCCGTGCGGTGCTGTCCGGGGAAAGCACCCGTTCGGTCCAGCGGCTCGGCCTCCGTCCGGGTGATCTGCAGCTCTTCAAGGGCCGCTTCGCCTTGCACCGGGTCACTAGGGTGGAGGGGAAGATCGCCCGGCACTCCGCGATCTTCGCCTACAGCGAGCGCCCCGGCGTCATCGGCAGCCCGGAGCGGACCAGGCAGCTCTTCGGCCGGGTCCTGCCCGAACACCTGGCCGGTCACGCCGTGCGGGGCGACGCCCTTCTCGACTAGATCTAGGAGCCTGGCCCGTGCCTTTCGACTCGACCGGCAAGATCTCGTTCGACCACATCTACACCGCGCCCGACCCCCGTCCGTTCTTCGGAACGTTGCAGCGCGTGGACTACCGGATTCCGCAACTGGCGAAGCCGTACTTCGAGAAGCTGATCGGCGAGCACCCGGCCGAGTCCCCGACGGTGCTCGACGTCGGCTGCTCGTACGGGGTCAACGCCGCGCTCCGGCGCTGCGACGCCACGATGGACGACCTCTACGCGCACTACACCGCCCCGGACGTGCGGGCGCTGAGCCACGCGGAGCTGATCGAGGCCGACCGGGCCCGCGTCACCGGCACGGGCGGCGCGAAGTTCTTCGGCCTCGACGCGGCGGCACCCGCGCTCGAGTACGCGCTTTCCGCCGGCTTCCTCGACGAGGCGATCCACGCGGACTTCGAGAACGACGACCCGGACGGCACCCAGCGGAAGCTGCTCGACGACGTCGACCTCGTGATCTCGACCGGTTGCGTCGGTTACGTCACCGAGAAGACGATCACCCGGATCGCGCGCGGCTCGCGGCCGTGGATGGCGCACTTCGTGCTGCGGATGTTCTCCTACGAGCCGGTCGCCGACAGCCTGGCCGGGCTGGGGTACGAGACCGCGCAGGTACCGGGCGTGTTCCGGCAGCGGCGGTTCGCCTCCGCGGAAGAGCGGACGCAGATCCTCGACGCCCTCGACGCCGCCGGGGTCGACCCGGCCGGCGTGGAATCCGACGGCTGGCTGTACGCGCAGCTGTATGTTTCCCGTCCTGAAGGCGCGGCCGCGGGACTCGCGGCCACGCTGGCCACCTCACAGCGAGAAGGATGATCGTGAGCAGTCCGGAATGGTCCACCCGCACGTTCGGCAACGAGGACCGGCTTCCCCGCGTCCCCGTGCCGACCCTCGCCGACAGCGGCCGCCGCTTCCTGGAGTGGTGCGGCCCGCTGCTGACGCCGGACGAGCTGGCGGAGACCGAAGCGGCGGTCGAAGACTTCCTCGCGCCCGGCAGCCCGGCCCACGGGCTGCAGGCCGCGCTGGAGGAGTACGACCGGTCGCCGGGGGTGCACAGCTGGCTGGACACCTTCTGGCCGTACCGCTACCTCGGCCGCCGCGACCGGATCGCGCTCAACGCCAACTTCTTCTTCCTGTTCCAGGACTCCCCGCTGGGCCAGGTGGAGCGCGCGGCCGAGCTGACCGCGGCCGCCGTGGACTACAAGCTGAAGCTCGACGACGAACTGGTGCCGCCGGTGCTGGTGCGCGGCGGGCCGCAGTCGATGGTGCAGCACCAGTACCTGTTCTCGGCGACGCGCATCCCGGGTGAGCTGCTGGACACCGCGCGCACGCGGTTCCCGTCGCCCGAGCGGCACATCGTCGTGTTCCACCGCGACACGCCCTTCCGGATGGACGTCATCGCCGCCGACGGCCGGCCCCACACGGCGGAGCAGATCGCCGACGGCCTGCGCGCGATCCTCAAGGACGACCACGTCGCCGACGTCCCGGCCGGGCACTTCACCACCAAGGCCCGCGCGGAGTGGGCGGTCAGCCGCAAGGCCCTGCTCGAAGCCGGCAACGCCGAAGCGCTCGAGACCATCGAGACGGCGTTGTTCTGCCTGTGCCTGGACGACTTCACGCCGTCCGACGCCCTGGAAGCGAGTGACCGGCTGCTGTACGGCGACAACCGCTGGTACGACAAGGCCGTGTCGCTGATCGTGTTCGAGGACGGCACCGCGGGGATCAACGTCGAGCACTGCGAACTCGACGGCACCACGATCCTCGGCTTCACCGACGCGCTGCTGAGCGGCACGCGGGAGCCCCGGGAGCCGGCTTCGGGAAGCCCCGGCCACGAGGTCGTCGAGTTCACGCTGACCGACGCCCTGCGCGAAGACGCCCGTGCGGCCGGAGCGGCCTTCCGGGCGTACGCGGACGCGACGGCGACGCAGACCGTGTCGTTCGACTTCGGCGCGAACCGGGCGAAGGAGCTCAAGATGTCGCCGGACGCCTTCGCGCAGATGGCGTACCAGCTGGCGCACCGCCGGGCGAAGGGCCTGACCGGCGCGACGTACGAGTCGATCGCCACCCGGCAGTTCCGCAACGGCCGCACCGAGGCCATGCGCGTCGTGACGCCGGAGGTCGTGCGCTTCGCCGACGTCCTGACCGACGCGAACGCGACGGCCGACGACAAGCGCGAAGCGTTCCGGACGGCCGCGGCGAAGCACGTCTCGCGGGCGAAGGAGTGCCAGGCCGGGGACGCGCCGGAGCAGCACCTCTGGGAGCTGCAGCTGATCGGGAAGCGCCGGGGCGACACCGGGACGCCGGCGCTGTACAGCTCGCCGGGCTGGCTGAAGATGCGTGACGACTACCTGAGCACCAGCTCGGCGCCGTCGGTCAACATCCGGTACTTCGGGTTCGGCTCGACGAGCCCGCAGTGCATCGGCATCGCGTACGTGCTGCTGCCCGACCGCTGGAACATCTACCTAAGCACGCCGAAGCACGTCTCGGCCGAGATGTACCGCTTCGCCGACGAGCTGGCTGTCGCGGTGCGGGAACTGCAGGAGCTATTGGCCGAGTAGCTGCCGCAACCAGGTCAGCCGGGCGGCTCGTGCGGCCCGGCTGACCTGCGCTTGCGGCGCCAGCGAGTCGAAGCCGTGGAAGCCGCCGGGCCAGACGTGCAGCTCGGCCTCGCCGCCCGCCTGCCAGATCCGGCTCGCGTAGGCGACGACCTCGTCGCGGAACGTCTCCGCCGTGCCGACGTCCAGGAACGCCGGCGGCAGGCCGGAAAGGTCTTCGGCGCGGGCCGCCGCGGCGTACGCCGGGACGTCGTCCGTGCCCCGGCGATCACCCAGGTAGGCCGTCCAGCCGACGTTGTTGGCCGTGCGGTCCCAGAGGCCGTGGCCGTCGAGGTCGACGGCCGAGGGCGTGTCGTTGCGGTCGTCGAGCATCGGGCAGATCAGCAGCTGCCCGGCGAGCTCCGGTCCGCCGCGGTCGCGGGCGAGCAGCGCCGTCGCCGCCGCGAGCCCGCCACCCGCGCTGATGCCGCCCACCACGATCGGCCCGGCGCGGTGCTCGACCGTCCACAAGAGACCGGCGTAGCAGTCCTCGACCGGCACCGGGTACGGGTGCTCGGGTGCGAGCCGGTAGCCCGGCGAGACGATCGTCAGGTCCGTCCCGCCCGCCCAGTCCAGCAGGTTCGGCACGTCCTGGCCGAGGTGGCTGCCGACGATCGTGCCGCCGCCGTGGACGTAGTACAGGACGCCCGCGCTCGACGCCGGCGTCATGACCAGCAACGGAACGTCCCCCGCGTACTCCTCGGTGACCTGGTACGCCGGGTACGCGGCGGCCAGCTCTTCGAGGGTCCGGTGCTCGGCGGCGTTCAGCTCGCGGCGGCCGGGGATGTCCTCAAGGGAAGCCAGCGGCGGGCGGAGGGCGCGCAGGGTTTCGACGACCGGCGCCAGCTCCGGGTCGAAGGGCGGCGGCGTCATTCCGTGGGGTCCGAGACGACGAGGACCAGCGAACCCTCGAACGTCTGCTGCTCGCGCAGGCGGCCGTAGCGGCGTTCCCACGTGCCGTCGTCGAGGTCGTGCTGCAGCTCGGCGGCGAAGCGGTGGTGCACGCGGTCGTCGACGAAGCTCCACGCCGAGCACGACAGCCGCGCGCCCGGGTCGAGCAGGCGTTCCGGGCGCGCGTAGTAGGCCTCGTTGAAGCCGTCCGTGCAGTCGATCGGGATGGGCACCGGGACGATCGACGTGTGACCGCCGAGGCCGTCGGCGATGTCGTCGACCGACGGGTAGCGCCGCGCCTCGGTCTCGATCACCTCGGGTGCGTAGTCGAGCAGCCAGAACCGCCGCAGCAGGGCCGGGTCGCAGGTGAGGATGGCGACCGGGCCGCGGGTGACCCGGCGCAGCTCCTTCAGCCCGGTCCACAGGTCGTTCCACTGGTGGACGCTGAACGTGCTCATCGCGCCTTCGAACGACCGGTCCGCGAAGGGGAGCTTCTCGGCCACGGCGTCGACCGCCGGCGGCAGGTCCGCCGGGCGCTGCGCGCGCATCGACGCGGACGGCTCGACCGCGGTCACTTCCCGGTCTTCGGGTTCGTAGGCGCCGGCGCCCGCACCGACGTTGAGCACGGTCCGCGCATCCCCCAGCGCGTCGAGGATGTACTGGCCGATGCGGGGGTCCGGCTTGCGGTAGTCGGTGTAGACCCCGCCGATCGCGCCGTAATCCGCGTCCCCGGCGCTGCCGTCCGCACGTCGCTGGCTCATGACTGAAAACTATCAGCGCTCCCGGTCCGCGAGGGCGTTGCTCCGCCGGGCGTAAGCGAACGTCGGGCATCCGGCGCAGTCGTCAATTCCTGTCGCAAAGTTGCGTAAGGTCGTCCGACTATTGCGATTTCTTGTCCGAGATTCGTATGATCCGGGTCACAGAGGTCCCCCACCTGCTGCGGAAAGGCCAGTGCCGCCCATGTCTCCCAGCCCTGTCTTCAGCGCGCCCGAAAAAGCCCCGGATCGCCTCCGGGCCAAGAGATTCGCCGCTCTCGCCGCCGCCGTGACCGCCGCGGCCGGCCTGACCATCGCCGGGGTCCCCGCCGGCGGCTCGGCCCTCGCGGCCGGCCGCGGCGCGAGCGTCCCCTTCCTCGAACAGGAAGCGGAGACCGCGGCGACCAACGGCACGGTCATCGGCCCGGACCGCAACGCGGGCACGCTCGCCGGCGAGGCGTCCGGCCGCAAGGCCGTGACGCTGTCCGGCCAGGGCAAGTACGTCGAATTCACGCTCACCGCCCCGGCGAACTCGATCGACTTCCGCTACAGCCTCCCGGATTCCGTGAACGGGACGATCTCGCTCTACGTCGGCGGCACCCACAACCGGGACATCGCGCTGACCTCGAAGTGGGCCTGGTACTACGGCTCGTACCCGTTCACCAACAACCCGGGCGACGGCCACGCGCACCACTTCTACGACGAGACGCGTGCGCTGCTCGGCACGTCGTACCCGGCCGGCACCAAGATCAAGCTGCAGGTCGACGCGGGCGACGTGACCCCGGCGACGATCGACCTCGCGGACTTCGAACAGGTCGGCGCGGCGGCCACGCGGCCGGCGAACTCGGTGTCCGTCACCGACTACGGCGCCACCGCGGGCGACACGAGCGACGACGCTGCGGCGTTCGACTCGGCCGTCGCGGCGGCCCGCAGCCAGGGCAAGGAGGTCTGGATCCCCTCCGGGACCTTCACCCTCGGCCACCACATCACCGTCGACCAGGTGACGATCCGCGGCGCCGGGCCGTGGTACTCGGTGCTGACCGGGCCGCGTGCCGGGATCTTCGGCAAGGGTGAACCGGCGAGCTGCGGCACGTCGACCTACCCCGGCAACGGCGCGGTCCCGGGCACGAGCAGCGCGGTCAAGCTGTACGACTTCGCGATCATCGGCCAGGTCGACGCCCGCGTCGACTGCGACCAGTCCAACGCCATCGGCGGCGCGCTGGGCGGCGGCTCGGTCGTGCAGAACCTGTGGCTGCAGCACACGAAGGTCGGGCTGTGGCTCGACGGGCCGTTCGACGGGCTCACCGTGTCCGGTAACCGGATCCTCGACCAGACCGCCGACGGGCTGAACCTGCACCAGGGCATCAGCAACGTCACCGTGACGAACAACTTCCTGCGCAACACCGGTGACGACGGCCTGGCCATGTGGTCCGAGCACGACGCCGACCACCACAACACGTTCTCCTTCAACACCGTGCTGCTGCCGATCCTCGCGAACAACATCGCGATCTACGGCGGGCACGACAACACCGTGTCCGACAACGTCGTGGCCGACAACCAGGACCAGGGCGGCGGCATCCACATCGCCAACCGGTTCAGCGCGGTGCCGCTGTCGGGCACGACGACCGTCGCGCGCAACACCGCGATCCGCACCGGCGTCCTCGACTCGAACTGGCAGTTCGGCGTCGGTGCCCTGTGGTTCGACGGCCGCGACTCGGCGATCACCGGCCGCGTCGACGTCACCGACCTCGACCTGCAGGACAACAACTACGAGGCCATCCAGTTCATCGACAGCGCCACGACGGACGTGCACTTCACCAACGTCCGGATCACCGGGGCCGGCACGTTCGCCTGGCAGATCCAGGCCAAGCCTTCGGGCTCGGTGAAGAACGTCGTCGCGACCGGGGTCGGGCGGGCCGGCGTCTACAACTGCATGGGTTCGGACGCGATGGCCGGCCTGGCCGACCAGGGTGGCAACTCGGGCTGGTCGACGACGTTCTGCGGCTCGTGGCCGACGCCGGTCTACGGCTCGGACAACGGCGGCACGACGACGACCACGCCCACCACGCCGCCGACCACGACCACCACGACCCAGCCGACCGGGAACCTGGCGCTGCACAAGAGCGTCACGGCGTCCGGTTCGCAGGGCGGCTTCCCGCCTTCGAACGCGGTCGACGGCGACGCGAACTCGTACTGGGAGAGCGCGAACAACGCGTTCCCGCAGTCGCTGACCGTCGACTTCGGCGCCACGGTCTCGGTGTCGCGGCTGGTGCTGAAGCTGCCGCCGTCCTCGGCGTGGGGCACGCGCACCCAGACGATCTCGGTCGACGGCGTCGAAGCCGCCGCGGGCTACACGTTCAACCCGGCGTCCGGCAACACGGCGACCATCACCTTCCCGGCGACGTCGGCCCGCACGCTGCGGCTGACCTTCACCGGCAACACCGGCTGGCCCGCCGGGCAGCTGTCCGAACTCGAAGCCTACGCATCCTGAGAGGTGATGACGATGTCCCGCATCCCGGCTTTGCTCGCCGCCGCACTCGCGGCGTCCGGTCTGGTCGTGCTCTCCGGCGGCGCTCCGGCCGCCGCGGCCACCTGCCCGACGACGGCGTCCGGCGGCGCGAGCGTGCCGTTCCGGACGGTCGAGGCCGAGTGCTCGGCCACGAACGGCTCGGCCGTCGGTCCCGACTACACGCAGGCCAGCATCGCCTCGGAAGCATCCGGGCGGCAGGCCGTGCGGATCGGCACCGGCCAGTACGTCGAGTTCACGCTGCCCGCGGCGGCCAACGCGATCAACGTCCACTACAACGTCCCCGACGGGTCGTCCGGCCGGCTTTCGGTGTACGTCAACGGGACCAAGCTCGGCAGCGGGCTCTCGGTGACGTCGCGGTATTCCTATGTGGACACCGGGTTCATCACGGGCTCGAAGACGCACCACTTCTTCGACGACGCCCGGCTGCTCTTCGGCCAGAACGCGGCGCAGGGCACGAAGGTCCGCGTCGCGGCGGACTCCGGTGACGTCGGGCAGGCGACCATCGACCTGGCCGACTTCGAGCAGGTCGGCGGCGCGGGTTCGCAGCCGGCCAACTCGCTTTCGGTGACCTACTACGGCGCCACGGCGAACGACTCGTCGGACGACTCGCAGGCGTTCCGCAACGCGCTGTCGGCGGCGCGCTCGCAGGGTCGCGAGGTCTGGGTGCCGTCCGGCCGGTTCGAGATCGGGTCCGCGCTGCAGATCGACCAGACGACCGTCCGCGGCGCGGGTCAGTGGTACACCGTGTTGCACGGCAACAACATCTTCAACAACGGCAGCGCGTCCGGGAACATCAAGCTGTACGACTTCGCGGTGTTCGGCGACGTCACCGAACGCAACGACGGCAGCCCGGACAACGCGTTCCACGGCGTGCTCGGGAACGGCTCGGTCGTGAGCGGCCTGTGGATCCAGAACACGAAGTGCGGGCTGTGGCTGATGAACGGCGCGTCGTCGAACCTCACCATCGAGAACAACCGCATCCTCGACACGCAGGCCGACGGCGTGAACTTCGACGGCGCCGTCACGAACTCGACGTTGCGCAACAACTACCTGCGCAACAACGGCGACGACGGCCTCGCGCTCTGGTCG
Organism: Amycolatopsis sp. NBRC 101858; assembly: GCF_030269325.1. Lineage (GTDB taxonomy): Bacteria > Actinomycetota > Actinomycetes > Mycobacteriales > Pseudonocardiaceae > Amycolatopsis > Amycolatopsis ponsaeliensis. Next base: position 16,036 of record NZ_BSTD01000001.1, read on the forward strand.
AACGGCCAGGCCGACTCGGGCAACTCGCTGGTCAACAACACGGTCGTGCAGCCGAACCTGGCCAACGGGATCGCGCTCTACGGCGGGTCGAACAACACCGTCAGCGGCAACCTGGTGCAGGACACCAACGCCCTCGGCGGCGGGTACCTGGTGGCGAACCGGTTCAACTCGGTACCGCTGGGCGGCACGGTGACGCTGTCGAACAACACCGCACTGCGGGCCGGGGCGCTCGACCCGAACTGGCAGTTCGGCGTCGGCGCGCTGTGGTTCGACGCGCGCGACCAGGCGATCACCGGCGTCACGATCCGCGTCACCGGGTTCACCGCGATCCAGAGCCCGTACGAGGCGATCCAGTTCATCGACGGCAACGGGCAGGGCAAGCAGATCCAGGGCATCACGATCGACGGCGTCTCGGTGCAGGGCGTCGGGACGTTCGTGGCGCAGTCGCAGACGCAGGGGTCGGTGTCGATCAGCAACCTGTCGGCGTCCGGCGTCGGCGTCACCGGGACGTACAACTGCCCGTACCCGGCGTCGATCCCGCGCATGACGTTCGGCGGGTCCGGCAACAGCGGGTGGACCGGGACGTGGAGTGACTGCTCGACGTGGCCCGCGCCGAACTCGGGGCCGCAGCAGCCGCCGCAGTCGGGCACGAACATCGCTCGCGGCAAGCCGGTCAGCGCGTCGGCGTCCGTCGGTGGCTTCCCGCCCTCGAACGCCGTGGACGGCAACGCCGACACGTACTGGGAGAGCGCGAACAACGCGTTCCCGCAGACGCTGACGGTGGACCTGGGCGCGGCGGCGTCGATCAACAAGGTGACGCTGCGGCTGCCGCCGTCGTCGGCGTGGGGCGCGCGGACGCAGACGGTGACGATCTCCGGCAGCACGGACGGCGGCTCGTACACGACGCTGGTGGGTTCGCGCGGCTACGCGTTCGACCCGGCTTCCGGCAACACGGCGTCGGCGTCCTTCACGGCGACGTCCCAGCGGTTCGTCCGGCTGACGTTCACCGGCAACACCGGCTGGCCCGCCGGTCAGGTGTCCGAGTTCGAAGTGGCGGCTTCGTAGCCCGGACGTCCGGCAAGCCCGTACCGGTCCCCGGGACCGGTACGGGCTTGTCATGCTTTTGCGCCCGGTTGCTGTAAAGTTTCACTCATGACGCGTCGTCTTGCCGAAGTCGCCCGCCAGGTCGGGGTCAGCGAAGCCACGGTCAGCCGGGTGCTCAACGGCCGCTCCGGGGTGTCCGCCAGCACCCGGGCCGCCGTGCTCACCGCGCTGGACGTGATGGGCTACGAACGCCCCACCCAGCTGCGCGGCGAACGGGCCCGCCTGGTCGGGCTGGTGCTGCCGGAGCTGCAGAACCCCATCTTCCCCGCGCTGGCCGAGATCATGGGCAACGCCCTCGCGCAGCAGGGTTTCACGCCTGTGCTGTGCACGCGGACCGCGGGCGGGGTGTCGGAGGCGGAGTACGTCGAGCTGCTCCTGCAGCAGCAGGTGTCGGGCGTGGTGTTCGCCGGCGGGCTGTTCGCCCAGGCGGACGCGGTGCACACGCACTACCACCACCTGGTCGAGCGCCGGCTCCCGACGGTACTGATCAACGCGGCGGTCGACCACCTCGGGCTCCCCCAGGTGTCGTGCGACGACGCGGTGGCCGTCGAGCAGGTCGTCGGGCACCTGAGTTCTCTGGGGCACGAGAAGATCGGGCTGGTCCTGGGGCCGTCGGACCACGTGCCTTCGCAGCGCAAGCTGGCGGCGTTCCAGTCGTACGCGGCGAAGCTCGGGCTGCCGGTGCTGGACGAGCTGGTGGAGCACGGAATGTTCTCGATCGAGGGCGGCCACGCGGCGGCGGCTCGCCTGTACCCCCGAGGCGCGACGGCGGTGCTGTGCGCGAGCGACCTGCTGGCGCTGGGAGCGGTCCGCGCGGCGCGCCGGCAGGGGTTGTCGGTGCCGGAGGACATTTCGGTGGTCGGCTACGACGACTCGGCGTTGATGAACTGCACCGACCCGCCTTTGACGACGACTCGCCAGCCGATCGAGGCGATGGGGCGAGCGGTGGTGGAACTGCTGGTGAAGCGGATCAACGGGGGCGAGGTGGCGGCGGAGGAGCTGCTGTTCGCACCGGAGCTGGTGGTGCGGGGCTCCACGGCCCGCCGCACGGCTTAGCCCACACCTCCAGAGCGCGACGGCCTGCCGGCCGTCGCGCTCTTTCGCGTACCCAGCCAGTCGGCTCACGTACCCAGCCAGTCGGCTCACGTACCCAGGCGGTCGGCCCGCGTACCCAGGCAGACGACACAACTGGAGGCCGTGTCGACTTCCTGATCACGCGTGTCGTCCGTCCACGCACACGTGTCGTCCATCCAGGCACGCGAGCCGACCCTCCAAGTACGCGAGCCGACCCTCCAGGTACGTGAGCCGACCGTCCGGGTACCAGCCGCTTGCGGCCTGTTCGTAACTTGCAACTTCTCGTCGCCTTATTGCGTCGATCTGCTCTCACACTTTAGAGTGACCGCAATCACGTGACAGCCGTCGCGACCCGAGAAGAGGCTTGAGATGAGCAGTCCCTGGTCCCGAACCGTGCCCCGCCGGATCTTCTGCATGCTGGCCGCAGGTGGCCTCGCACTGGGGGTGGCCGCCTGCGGTAGCGACTCCGGCACGGAGACCGCGGGGGGCAAGGTCAAGATCACGGTCACCGGGCAGCCGCCGACCAGCCAGCCGTTCGAGCGCGGTGTCTTCGACGCCGACGTCAAGGAGTTCGAGGCTTCCCACCCGAACATCCAGATCGAGCCCCACGAGGGGTTCATGGACCCGAAGACCTTCTCCGCGAAGCTCGCCGGAGGGCAGCTCGAGGACGTCTACTACGTCTACTTCACCGACCCCGCGCAGATCATCGCGCGCCGTCAAGCCGCCGATATCACGGAAGCCGCGAAGAGCGTTCCGCACATCAACGACATCAAGCCGGAACTCCTCGACAACTTCCGTGACGCGAACGGCAAGCTCTACGGCCTGCCGACGATGAACTACACGATGGGCCTGGTCTACAGCCGCCCGCTGTTCCAGCGGGCCGGGCTCGACCCCGACAAGCCGCCGACCACCTGGGACGAGGTCCGCGAAGACGCGAAGAAGATCGCCGCGCTGGGCAACGGCGTCGTCGGGTACGCCGACTACAGCAAGAACAACCAGGGCGGCTGGCACATGACCGGCTGGATGTACTCGATGGGCGGCGACATCGCCCGCAAGGACGGCGACAAGTGGGTTGCCGACTTCGACAACGAAAAGGGCAAGCAGGCCCTCCAGTACCTGCACGACATGCGCTGGACCGACAACTCGATGGGCGCCAAGCAGCTCCTCGAAGCCACGGACGTGCAGCGCATGATGGGCGCCGGCCAGCTCGGCATGTACATGGCCGCCCCGGACAACGTTCCCGTGCTGGTCAAGCAGTTCAACGGCAAGTACGAGGACTACGGCATCGCCGGCATGCCCGGCGGCCAGGGCACGCTGCTCGGCGGCGAGGGCTACATGATCAACCCGAAGGCCTCGCCGGACAAGGTCAAGGCCGGCCTCGAGTGGATCCAGTGGAAGTACCTCAACCCGGACCGGTTCGAGAAGCACATCCAGCAGTACGTCGACGGCAAGCAGCCGGTCGGCCTGCCCGCCGAGCCGACCCCGGACGTCTGGACGGGCTCGGTCCGCGAGCAGCAGCTGGCCCTGAAGGCCAAGTTCGCCAACGTCCCCGCGAAGAACTACCAGTCCTACGTGGACACGACCAGCAAGATCAAGGGCAGCATCGAGCCGCCGAACGCGCAGCAGATCTACGCCGCGCTCGACAGCGTCATGCAGGCGGTGCTCACGGACCAGAACGCGAACATCGACCAGCAGCTGTCGTCGGCTTCGTCGAAGGTCAACAGTGTCCTCGCCCAGGTCAAGTAGCCTTCTCGCCTGGCCCGCGACGTCTTCGTCGCGGGCCAGGCGGCCGGTCGCCTCCCCCGAGGAACGCCGCCGGACCCGGCTCAAGCGCAAGCTCAAGGAGAACCTCACCGCGTACGGCCTGCTCTGCGCCGCACTCCTGGTGTTCGCGATGTTCTCCTGGTACCCGATCGTGCGCGGCGTGCTGCTGAGCTTCCAGCAGGTCGACTTCGTCAACGCGCCGACGTGGGTCGGGTTCGACAACTTCAGCCGGCTCTTCGCCGACCCGCTGTTCGGCGTCGCGTGGCGCAACACGCTGCTGTTCACCGGGCTGGCGCTGGTCTTCGGCTTCGCCGTCCCGTTCCTCACCGCGGTGCTGCTCAACGAGATCCGGCACGCGAAGGCGTTCTTCCGGCTCGCGGTCTACCTGCCGGTGATGCTGCCGCCGGTCGTGACGGCGCTGATGTGGAAGTGGTTCTACGACCCGGGTCCCGGCCTGTTCAACTCCGCGCTCGGCGCGGTCGGCCTGCCCGGCGGCCAGTGGCTCGACTCGAGCAGCACGGCGATGCTGTCGCTGGTGTTCGTCTCGACGTGGGCCAACATGGGCAGCACCACGCTCATCTACCTGGCCGCGCTCGGCACGATCCCCGGCGAGCTGTACGAAGCCGCCGAGCTCGACGGCGCCGGGTTGTGGAAACGGCTGCGGCACGTGACGTTCCCGCAGACGCGGTTCGTGCTGCTGGTGCTCCTGCTGCTGCAGATCGTCGCGACGATGCAGGTGTTCACCGAGCCGTACGTGATGACCGGCGGCGGCCCGGACGACTCGACGGTCACCGTGCTGCTCCTGCTCTACCGCTACGCCTTCGTCTACAACGACTTCGGCTCGGCGAGCGCGATGAGCCTGCTGCTGTTCGTGGCGCTGGGCGTGTTCTCGGCGTGGTACGTCCGGCTGACGCGGAAGGCGGACCAGTCATGAGGACCCTCGTCTCCCCCGGCGCGCTGCGCAGCCCGCGCGGCAAGGTCGTCTACGGCGTCGTCTTCGCGTGCACGCTCGCGGTGTTCCTGCTGGCGTTCATGTTCCCGCTGTACTGGGTCGTCACCGGCGCGATGAAGTCGCCGCAGGAGCTGGCGCAGACACCGGCGACGCTCGTCCCGCACGAGTGGCATCCGGAGACTTTCGCCGACGCCTGGAACCAGCTGAGCCTGGGCAAGTACTTCCTCAACACGCTCGTCGTCGCGGGCGGGGCGTGGCTGTTCCAGCTGGCCATCGACGTCCCGGCCGCGTTCGCGCTGTCGAAGCTGCGCCCGAAGTTCGGCAACGTCGTGCTCGGGCTCATGCTGGCGACGCTGATGCTGCCGGCCACGGCCCTGCTCGTCCCGACGTACGTGACGGTGACGGACCTGCCGCTGCTGCACCTCAACCTGATCAACTCGCCGACCGCGGTCTGGCTCCCGGCGGCGGCGAACGCGTTCAACATCTACCTGCTGAAGCGGTTCTTCGACCAGATCCCCGACGAGCTGATCGAGGCGGCGCGCATCGACGGCGCCGGGCCGGTGCGCACGCTCTGGCGGATCATCCTGCCGATCTCGCGGCCGATCCTGGCCGTGGTGTCGATCCTCGCGGTGGTCACCGCGTGGAAGGACTTCATCTGGCCGCTGCTGGTGTTCCCGGACACCGAAAAGCAGACGCTCTCGGTGATGCTGCAGCGGGTGGCGATCGACATGCCGCTCAACGTGCTCGTCGCCGGGATGGTGCTGGCCAGCCTGCCGATGGTGGCGCTGTTCCTGGCCTTCCAGCGGCAGATCCTCGCCGGGCTGACCGCCGGCAGCATCAAGGGCTGAGCCGGGTTTTCACGACGACTAGGAGGGCACTTTCGTGACCGACAAGACCGGCTGGTGGCGGAGCGCGGCGATCTACCAGGTCTACATCCGCAGCTTCGCGGACGGCAACGGCGACGGCGTCGGCGACCTCGCCGGCGTCCGCGCCCGGCTGGACCACCTGGCCGACCTGGGGATCGACGCGATCTGGTTCACCCCGTGGTACCCGTCACCGATGGACGACGGCGGCTACGACGTCGCCGACTTCCGCGACATCGAGCCGCTCTTCGGCACGCTCGCCGAGGCGGAGGACCTGATCGCCGAGGCGCACGCGCGCGGCATCCGGGTGATCATCGACATCGTGCCCAACCACTGCTCCGACGAGCACCGGTGGTTCCAGGCCGCGCTCGAAGCCGGCCCGGGATCGCCGGAGCGGCAACGGTTCTGGTTCCGCCCCGGCCGTGGCCCGGACGGCGCCGAGCCGCCGAACAACTGGAAGTCGCGCTTCGGCGGGTCCGCGTGGACGCGCGTGGCGGACGGCGAGTGGTACCTGCACCTCTACAGCTCGCGCCAGCCCGACTTCAACTGGGACAACCCGGAGATCCGCACGGAGTTCGAGGACGTGCTGCGGTTCTGGTTCGACCGCGGGGTGGACGGCTTCCGCATCGACGTCGCCGACGGGCTCGTCAAGGACCCGCGGCTGCCCGACGTCGACGAGGGCGACGAGACGCCGTTCTCCGACATGGAGGGCCTGCACGAGATCTACCGGTCGTGGCGCAAGATCGCCGACAGCTACGCGGGCGAGCGCGTGCTGGTCGGCGAGATGTGGCTGCCGGACATGTCCCGCGCGGCGCGCTACCTGCGCCGCGACGAGCTGCACTCGGCGTTCAACTTCGACTTCCTGGTCTGCCCTTGGGAGGCTTCGCGCTTCCGGGACGTCATCACCCGGACGCTGCGGGCGCACGACGAGGTCGGCGCGCCGGCCGCGTGGGTGCTGTCGAACCACGACGTGACGCGGCACGTCACGCGCTACGGCCGGCAGGGCGACACGGGGTTCAGCTTCGCGAACCGGCTGCACGAGCTGCCGGTGGACCGGGAGCTGGGCACCCGGCGAGCCCGCGCGGCGGCGCTGCTGACGTTGGCGCTGCCCGGCGGTCTGTACGTCTACCAGGGCGAAGAGCTGGGACTGTGGGAGGTCCTGGACATCGCGGACGAGCTGCGCCAGGACCCGGTGTGGGCCCGCACGAACGGCGCCGACCCCGGCCGCGACGGCTGCCGGGTGCCGATCCCCTGGTCGGGTGACGAGCCGCCGTTCGGCTTCGGCGCCGGCGACGCGTGGCTGCCGCAGCCCGAGGAGTGGAAGGCCTACACGGCGGAAGCGGAGGCGGCGGACCCGTCGTCGATGCTGTCGCTCTACCGCGACGGCCTGCGGCTGCGGCGGGACCTGCCCACGGGCGAACTGGAGTGGCTCTCCCTCGGCGACGGGGTTCTGGCGTTCCGGATCGGTTCCGGGTTCACGTTCGCGCTGAACTTCTCCGACGCTCCGGTGCCGGTGCCCTCCGGTGAGGTCCTGCTGGCGAGCGGCTCGGTCACGGACGCCCTGCCGACGGACACGGCGGTCTGGCTGCGCGGCTAGAACGCACCGGAGGCCGTCACCGGGCGAACCCGGCGGCGGCCTCCGGTGGATCAAGCGCTACTTCGTGAGCTGCAGGATGTCGTTCGCGATGGTCGAGGAGTGTCCGAACTCCGGCCGGACGTCCTCGCCCGACCCGGCGGCGTTCCGGCGCTGGACTGGCGAAGCCTCCGCGCCGACGCACCGCGTCCACTGGTGGGTCACCGGAGCGCGGTTCCTCGGGCGGGCCCCGGACAACCACGCCTCGCGCCGCGTGATCGAGCGCAACGGCGGGGTCTTCGCGGACCTCAGCGCGGCCGGGCGCCTGCGCTTCCGGTGCCCGGCCGGCTGAGCCGCTACTTCGTGAGCTGCAGGATGTCGATGCCGCGGGCGTTGTCGGCCACGTACACGTACTTGCCGTGCCAGTACGGCGCCCACGCGCTCGCGTCGCCCGGGCGGTAGTACGCGATCTGGCGGGGGTTCGTCGGGTCGCTCACGTCGAGGAACCGCGTGCCCTGCGCGTAGAACGACTGCACCAGGATCTTGCCGCGGACGTCGAAGTAGTGCGCCGAGCAGTCGTCCGACGCCGGGTCGCTGCCCTCTTGGCCGTTGACGCCCCACGTGCCGACGCTCTCCAGGCGGAAGGGCTGCGAAGGCGTCGAACGCCAGCCTTCGCCGTGGTAAGAGCCCTTCAGCGAGGAAATCGTCAGGACGCCGTCGCCCGCGCAGCCGTCGACGAAGTTCTCCTCCGTCGCGTAGATCAGGTCCTGGCCGCGCCAGGCGCCGTCGCCGATGCGGTGGCCGGCCGGGTGGAAGCTGTTGTGCATGAACCGCGAGGGCGCCGCCGTCTCGGCGATGCCGCCGCCGGCGTACGGGATCGGCTCGTGGGCCGTCGCGCGGCGGATCTTCCCGGACACCGGGTCGCGGTGGATCCCGTCCGTCCAGTAGCCGCGCACGCCGCCGCGCCCGGACACCCAGGCCACGCCGTTGTCGTCCACCTGGACGTCGTGCACGTAGTCGGTCTTGCCGTCGTTGCGGGCCAGCTCGATCGGCTGCGGGTTCACCTTCGGGTGCCGCGGGTCGCGGATGTCGGTGACCCAGATCGGCCGCCCGCCCCAGTCGGCAGGCTGGTCGTCGGCCTTCGCCGGGCCGCCGGTCCACAGGTAGCGGCAGCCGGCGACGCAGCTGGTCGTGTGCCCGGCCGGCACCTTCGTGTAGCTGAGGATCGCCGGGGCCTCGGGCTTCGAGACGTCGACGACGTAGATGCCGGACTCGCCGGTGTGCGTCGTGCCGCCGTACGCACGCGGGTCGCGGGAGAGGAACACCAGCTTGCGGTCCTGGTCGACCTCGGTGTCCTCGGTCTCCCACAGGCCCGGCAGGCTGACCTGGCCGACCAGCTTCGGCGCGGCCGGGTTCTTCGTCAGGTCGTAGACCTTCAGCCCGAACTCGCCGGACACGACCATGACGTCGCGGCGGCCGTAGTCGAGGAAGTTCACCGAGATGGCGCCGGCGGCGTCGGGCACGTTGCCGACGGCCTTGACGTTCTTGATCGCCCCCGGATCGCCGAGGGTGCGGGCGGCCGGAGCAGCGGGTTTGTCGTCTTCGCCGCAGGCGGCGGCCGGGAGCCCGGTCGCGACCAGCGTGGCGCTGACGGTGACGGCGGCGAAGCACGACCGGAGCCAGGTGCGCACGAAACCTCCCAGAACGCGTGATCCCCGGGGAACGGTACGACGGAGATCAACCGGACACAAGCGCCTTTGGTTGGCGTCTGACTGGTAGGACTGGCCCATGCGCTTGCTCGTCCTGCTCGCCTCGCTCGCCACTGCGGCCCTCGCGGTCACGGGCTGTTCCGATTCCGGCCCGGGCCGGCCCGGCGTACTGTCCGCGGGCATCCGCGAGCCCGCGACGCTGCTGCCCGCCGACGTCACCGACCAGGCGGGCCGGCTGGTGACCGGCGCGCTGTGGACCCCGCTCGCCGACTACGACGCGGCGACCGGGAAGCTCACGCCGCGCGCGGCCGAGTCGATCGAGAGCACCGACCGGGTGCACTGGACGGTCAAGCTGCGGCCGGCGACGTTCCACGACGGCACCCCGGTCACCGCGCAGTCCTATGTGGATACTTGGCAGGTGATCGCGGCTTCGCAGTGGGCGGCCGCGCCGGTGTTGACGAAGTTGTTGCGCGCCCGCGAGATCACGGCGTCCACTCCGGACACGATCACCCTGGTTCTGGATCGCCCGTCCGGCCAGGTGCCGGCCCTGCTCTCGGCGCCGGGCCTGGTGCCGCTGCCCGCGTCGGCGCTCGCCTCCCGCGACTGGAAGGGCTTCGCCGCGGCACCCGTCGGGAACGGACCGTACCGGCTCGACGGCGCGTGGCGGCCCGGCGCGGGCGGCACGCTGAAGCGCGTCGGTTCCGGGCAGGCCGAGGAGATCGAGCTGCGCGTCGGCGATCCGGCGGCCCAGTACGACGCGGTCAAGGCGGGCACGCTCGACCTGGCGACCGAGGTCCCGGGCGAGAAGCACGACGCCATGCACGGCGACTTCGGCGAGGACCACCACGCGACGTGGGCGTTGCCGCGCGCGGGCTACCTGGCGTTCCCGGTGGCGAACCCGCGGTTCGCCGACGCGACGGTCCGCCACGGCTTCGCCCTCGGCATCGACCGCGCGGCCCTCGAAGCCGGCCCGCTGGCCCACCAGGTCGACCCGGCGAAGGCACTGCTGCCCCCGGCGGACGCGCCCGGCGAGCGGTCGGGCACGTGCCGCCCGTGCAGCTTCGACGCGGCAGCCGGCAAGGCCCTGCTCCAGCAGGCGGCCTTTCCCGGCGGCGCGACCGTCTACTTCGGACCTTCGACCGAAGCTTGGACCCGGACCTTGGTGGTCGGCCTGCACAAGTCCCTGGACGTCTCGGTGACGGCCCAGGCTTCATCAGGCGCTGCCGACGGACCCTCCACACTGGACGTTTCGCTGGCCACCGCGAGCCCGTACGAGCTGTTGTCGACGCTGGCTTCGGAGTCGGGCTACACGGACGAAGTGTTCCGCCAGAACCTGTCGCTCGCGGACGCGGCGGCGACCCCGGAGGAGGCGGGCGAGCTGTACCGGCTGGCGGAGAACCAGCTGCTGCGCGACCTCCCGGTGGCCCCGCTGTGGTCCGGCCACGGCCACGCGGTGTGGTCGTCCCGGGTCCACGACGTCCGGACGACCCCGTTCACCGGCCCGGTGCTGGCGGGAATCGGGGTCTCGTGACCTGGGACCCGGCGCCACTGTCCGAAGTGGCCTCCCTGTTCTCGGCGGCCGCGGTCCCGTGGTGGGTCGCCGGCGGGTACGCGATCGAACTCGCGGTGGGGCGGGCGTTCCGCGACCACGCCGACGTCGACGTCCTGGTCCTGCGGCGCGACCAGCTCGCGGTCCAGGAGGCGCTGGCGTCGTGGGAGTGGTGGGCGGCGGACCCACCCGGCACGCTCCGGCCGTGGCAGCGCGGCGAAGTGCTGCCCCAAGGCATCGACGACGTCTGGTGCCGGCCGTCGGCGGCCGCGCCGTGGCGGATCCAGGTGATGCTCGACGAGACCGACGGCGACGAGTGGGTCTCCCGCCGCAACCCCGCCGTGCGCCGCGCGGTGGCCGGCCTCGGCGGCGTGTCACGGGACGGGATCCCTTACCTGGCACCGGAGGTGCAGCTGTTCGTCAAGGCCCGCGGCACCCGGCCGAAGGACGAGCAGGACTTCGCCGCCGCACTGCCGGTCCTCGACGGCTCGCAGCGGCAGTGGCTCGCGAACGCACTCCGGGCGACGTTCGGCGAGCACCCCTGGCTCGACCGCCTCTAGACCGCGGGCGCACCAACACCGCGACCAGCCACAACACCCGGCCGCCGAACCGCACCAGCACCCCCGGCTCGACCGCCGCTAAACCGTGGCGTGCTCCGCGAGAGTCTCGATGAACGCCGTGGTCAGCGGGTCCGGTGCGGCGCGGGTGTAGGCCGCCAGCGTCCGGCGGATCGGCGCGCTCGGCCGCAGGACCCGCCCGTCGAAGCGGGCCGGGAGCACGTTCGCCGGGACCAGCGCCGGGCCGAGGCCCGCCGCCGCGAGGATCGGGGCCGCCGCCGTCTGCTCGGTGCGGACCGCCGCGCGGGGGCGGAACCCCGCCGCCGCGCACGCCGCGTCGACCAGTTCGGCCAGGCCGTTGCCCGGCGCATAGTGCACCCACGCGCAGTCCGCGAGCGTCGCCAGGTCGACCTCGCCGGACTCGTCGTCCTCCGCAGCACCGTCGGCGGGCAGCACGACCACGAACTCCTCGACCCCGAGCCGGCGCACCGGACCTGACCAGTCCGAAGGCAGCGGGCCGAGCGCGACATCGGCTTCGCCCGTCGCCATCGCCTCCCGCAGTTCGTCGGCGTGCCGGAACTCGATCAGCCGGACGTCGACGCCGGGCCGGTCGCGCCGCCACACGCGCAACGCCGGCGGCAGCACGCCGAGGCTCATCGAGTAGACCGTCGCGACCTGCAGCTCCCCCGCCGTCGTGCCCGAGGCGAGCCGGGCGGCGCAGCGCGCGCGTTCGGCGTCGGCCAGCGCCGCTCGCGCGTGCGGCAGCATCGCCCGGCCCATCGGCGTGAGCCGGACCGTGCGGGGCAGCCGTTCCAGCAGCGGCCCGCCGAGACCCTGTTCGAGGGCCCGCATCTGGTGCGACAACGCGGGCTGCGTCACGTGCAGCTGCTCGGCCGCACGCGTGAACGAGCCGGTGTCGACCACGGTGACCAGGTACTCGAGCTGCCGGAGACTCGTCATGACGAAAGCTTATCGCGGACGTGAAAACTAAGCCTTGGACTTATCGCGACGGCGTGACCAGCCTGGAAGCCATGGAACGCAAGACAGCCCTGGTCGCCGGAGCGAACGGGATCATCGGCCGGAACCTCGTCGAGCACCTGCGGGCGGACGGGAACTGGGACGTCATCGGCCTCTCCCGCACAAGCGGGCTCGCCGTCGACCTGCTCGACCCGGTGGACACCCGAGCCAAGATCGGGGCACTGACCGGCGTCACGCACCTCTTCTACGCGGCTTACCAGGACCGGCCGACGTGGGCCGAGCTGGTTCCGCCGAACCTCGCGATGCTGACGAACCTCGTCGACGCCGTGGACCCGGCCGCCCTGGAACACGTCAGCCTGATGCAGGGGTACAAGGTCTACGGCGCGCACCTCGGCCCGTTCAAGACGCCGGCGCGCGAGACCGACGCCGGGCACATGCCGCCCGAGTTCAACGTCGACCAGCAGCAGTTCCTCGAGCGCCGCGCGGGCTCGTGGACGTGGTCGGCGATCCGGCCGTCGGTGGTCGGCGGCACGGCGCTGGGCAACCCGATGAACCTGGCCCTGGTGATCGCGGTGTACGCGTCGATTTCGAAGGAACTCGGCCTGCCCCTGCGGTTCCCGGGCAAACCCGGCGCGTACGACAGCCTGCTGGAGATGACGGACGCGAGCCTGCTGGCCGACGCGACGGTCTGGGCGACGGGCCACGAAGGCGCGTTCAACATCGCGAACGGCGACCTGTTCCGCTGGAGCGAACTGTGGCCGAAGCTGGCGGCGTACTTCGGTTTGGAAGTCGCGCCGCCGCTGCGGATGTCCCTGGTGGACGTCATGGCCGACAAAGCTCCACTGTGGACAGCGCTCGCCGCGGAACACGGCCTGACAGCGTCCTATCAGGACGTTTCGGCCTCGTGGGCGTTCGGCGACTTCGTGTTCGGCTGGGACTACGACATGTTCGCCGACACGTCGAAGTCGCGCCGCGCGGGTTTCCACACCTACGTCGAGACGGAGCAGATGTTCTACCGGCTCTTCGACGAGTTCCGGAAGGCGCGGGTGATCCCCTAGCGCGTGGCCGTGGACCCGTTCGGCTGCTGGGGTCCCGGCCCCGGCGACCACCAGCCCCACACGGTCCGCGCACCGTGCTCGACGTGGGGCGCCGCTCCCTCGGCGTACGGCTCGATGTGGATCAGCTGCCCCCACGGCTGCCCCGGAGCCCCCTGCAGGTAGCTCGGCACCTCGGGCTCGTCGGCGACTTCCTCGAGCCAGCCGAGCGGACCACCGTGGACGTTGTTCGCCCAGCCCGCCTCCGAAGCGAGCGGGTCCGCGGTGATCCGGTACTCCGGCACCTCGGAGATCCCGTCGTGCGACGCCACGGGGTTCATGCGCGGGTAGCCGAACGCGGCGGGCCAGTCCAGGTACACCGGTGCGTCGCCGACCCGCTGCGTCAGCGTGGTGAAAGTCGGGAACCGGGGTGCGGTCACCGCCACCCAGCCGTCGGAGGTCACGTCGTCGTCCTTCGCGACCACGCGGACCAGCGTGACCTCCTTCGGCAGGTCGCCGATCTGGACCCGCTCGTCGGCCCACTTGCCCGTGCTCTCCGGGCCGCCGCCGGGCTCCTGGTCCGCGCCCGTGGCGAGCACCTGCTCGGACTTGGCGACCTTGACGCCCTCGGAGGTGTTCGTGCCGAACTCGAGCCGGACGCCCTCGGCCTTGCCGGCCTCGGCCGCCACGGAGACCGCGATCTGCGCGTCGGCCCGGTTGTCCGGCAGCCGGTACCAGCCGGTGCGCAGGCGGCCGGTCCGCTCGGCCGAGCCGTAGCTGCTCCACATCGGCAGCGCGCCGGCGGTGAACCCGTGTGGTGGGTCGTCCAGCGGGTCGTCGCCGGACTTCGGCGTGGAGTGGAACCCGGCCGAGGTGGGGCCGTTGTCCTGGTCGGCAGGCGGCAGCCCCGGGGTGGCCGGCCGCTTCGCGACCGCGGCGGTCGTCGCCGAAACCGGCTTGAGCGCACTCGACGCCGGGTCCTTCTCGACCATCACGTGATCGGAGAGGTTGCCGCTGCCGGTGAACGCCTGCCGCACGTTCGCCGCGCCGAGGCTGTAGCCGTTCCACTGCTTCTGGATCGCCTTGCCCATGCTGGCGAACTCGAACGCCACGACCAGGCCGCAGACCACGACGAGCGACAGCGAACCGAGCTTCAGCGCGCGCAGCCGCCGTTCCTGCGTGACCGGTGGCAGCAGCCCCGGCCGTTGCGCCTGCACGTTTTCCACGAACGCGATCACGGCCGTGACGGCCGCCGCGAGCAGCAGCACCGTCGACAGGGGAACGCCGTGGACCGACGGCGGCTTGTCGAACCACGGCACGCCGATCCCCGACACGAACCAGTAGGCGTTCGGCCCGGTCGCCGCGAGCGCGGCCACCACCAGCAGCCCGGCCGTGAACGCGGCCCGGTTGCGCCTCGACCGCAGCACCGCCGAGCTCGTGGCGAGCGCGGTGAGCGCGGCCATCGCCGACCCGACCGCCGCGAACGCGCCGAAGTGGTGCGTCCACTTCGTCGGGGTCAGCGCCAGCAGCAGGAAGAACAGCGCGGTGGTACCGATCAGCCGCCGGGCCGGGCCCAGCGCGGCACCCTGGATCCGGCCGCGGCGCAGCAGCACGACCAGGCAGGTGCCGGTGCACAGCACGAGCAGCAGGACCGGGAACCGCCGCGTCATCGACCCGTCGGCGTCGTCGGAGAACAGCAGCTCGTACCGCGAAAACTCGTTGTACCAGGGCTCGCTCGGGCCGACCTCGCCGCGCAGCCGGGTCGCCTCCAGCACCGTGGCGACCGTCTGGTCGGCGAACACGACCACGAGCACGATGAGCCCGGCCGCCGCGATCGGCGCGAGCACCGTGGCCCAGCCGGCTTCCCGCACCCGGGCCCGCAACAGCTGGAACAGCGGGCGCGCGGCGACCAGGAAGGGCGCCACGGCGATCAGCGCGGTCGGTGTCGCGGCGAGGGCGAACGCGGCGGACAGCAGGCCGAGGCACAACGGCAGCAGCCGCCGGGTGACGAGGGCTCGTTCGACCGCGCACAGCGCGAGCAGCGAACCCAGCGCGGCCCACGGCTCGGGGCGCACGCCGTCGTTGAACGGCAGCCACCAGACGAGGAACACCATCGCCGCGGCCCAGCTCGCCGCCGGGCTCTGGCGGACCTGGGTGCCCAGCCGCGGCATGACCTCACGACTGATCAACAGCCAGCAGAGGACACCGATGAGCAGCGACGGCAGCCGGATCCACGTCGGCACCGTGGAGACCGCCGCCATCAGCTCGTAGATGTGGTCGTTCCAGCCGAACGGTGCCTCGGCGACGCCGAACCAGCGGTGGTAGTTGGTCAGGTAGCCGGTCTGCTCCGCCACTCTGGCCATGGTCAGGATGTAGCCGTCGTCGGAGGTCACCGGACCGATGAACACCCAGGCCCCGAGCACCCCGAAGACCGTGAAGTCGCGTTTGGTGAGCTTCCACCAGCCGACCGGCGCCCAGCGGGGCGCCCGCCGGGCACCGCCGCGGTCGAGCCGGTTCACGGCGATCAGGCAGCCGATCAGCGCCAGCACCCCGGCCAGGCCGACACCGGTCTTGAGGCCGGTGGGGGCGGACTGGTAGCGGGTGTCCGGGACGATCGACACGCGCAGCCCGGCGATCGGATCGGTCGCCGAGTCGAGGTCGGTGTAGATCCCGACGACGCGCGGGCGCACGTCACCGCTCGCGTCGTAGACCGGAGTGCCGGCGACGGTCAGCGTGGTGCGGGTGGCCGTGGCGGAGAACCGGACGTCGCAGCCGGTCGCGGGCAGCGGCTGGTCGGCGACCTGCCGGCCGCGGTCGAACGCGGTCAGCACCCCCTTCTCCACCCGCAGGAACACCCCGGCGCCATCCGCGGTGCGCGCGCCGGGCACGGTGGAGAACAGGGACGCACCGCCCGGCTTGCGGGCGTCGAGCGCCCGGATCGCGGCGCACGGCAGGTCGGCCCGCAGGTCCTGCGCCCAGTAGCCGGTGAGCGGGGCGTTCACCGGACGGGTGTCCCCGGCGACCGGCCAGGTGATCTCGGCGGTGTCCTGCACCACCGGCAGCAGGGGGTAGGCGATCGCGCAGGCCGCGGAGAGCACGCCGAGCACGACGACCAGCCGACGCCACAGCGCGGTGTCCGGACGTGCTTGCCCTCGGTCGGCCACCGGTTCGCGGATTGCTGTTGGTTTTTCACCGACCGTCCACATCGAGCGGACGCTATCACGCGACCCGGAACCGGCTCAGGACCCCTCTCGCTTCCCTTGCTCTGCAACGAGTTCGTGAACGGGATGTTTCGAAATACCGTCGTCCCCAAGGAATCTTCGGTCAGCCGCGGCCGATGAACGGCATGGTCGTCGCCGTGACGGTCAGGAACTGGACGTTGGCGTCGAGCGGCAAGCCGGCCATGTAGCGCACCGCGTCGGCGACGTGCCGGACGTCGAACGTCGGCTCGGCCAGGATCCGGCCGTCGGCCTGCGGGATGCCGGCGGCCATCCGTTCGGTCATTTCGGTGGCGGCGTTGCCGATGTCGATCTGCCCGCAGGCGACGTTCCACGCGCGGCCGTCGAGCGAGATCGACCGGGTGAGGCCGGTGATCGCGTGCTTGGTCGCGGTGTAGGCGACGCTGGCCGGGCGCGGGGCGTGCGCGGAGATCGAGCCGTTGTTGACGATCCGGCCGCCGCGCGGGTCCTGGTCCTTCATCAGCCGCACGGCCTGCTGCGCGCACAGGAACATGCCGGTGAGGTTGACGTCGACGGTCCGTTTCCAGTCCTCGACGGACAGATCGGCCACGGTCCCCGCGGCACCGATCCCGGCGTTGTTGACGAGCAGGTCGAGCCGCCCCCACCGCTCGCGGACCGCGGCGAACAACGCGGCGACGGAGTCTTCGTCCGAGACGTCGGTGGGCACGACGAGCGCGCCTTCGTGGCTGCCGGCGGTTTCGGTGAGGGCTGCGGAGCGCCGTCCCGCGAGGGCGACGGACCAGCCGTCGTCGAGGAGGGCTTGCGCCACCGCCCGCCCGATCCCCGATCCGGCCCCGGTCACCACCGCCGTCTTCGCCATCACCCCTCCTACACTGCCCACATGGGTCTTCGCGAGCGCTTCCAGGCCGGTCTCGCCCGGCAACTCGGCCACCCTAGCGGCCTGCGCGGCCGCTTCGTCGGCTCCGCGCTCAACCGCAGGAACCGCGAAGCGGTCGTGAAAGCCGTCGCGGCACTGGAGCTGTCGGGCGCCGAACGAGCCCTGGACATCGGCTTCGGCGGCGGCCTGGGCCTCGGCCTGTTGCTGCGGAAAGCCGCCACCGTGCAGGGAGTGGAGATCTCGAAGACGATGCTCGACCGGGCGCGCGGGACCTTCCGCCGGGAGATCGCGGCGGGCAGGCTGGTCCTGAGCGAGGGGCCGATGACGGCGTTGCCCCTCGACGACGGTTCGGCCGACGCGATCGTCACGACGAACACGGTCTACTTCGTCGACGACCTCGCCGCGGCGTTCGCCGAAGTCGCCCGGGTGCTCGCGCCGGGCGGGCGGTTCGTGCTGGGCATCGGCGACCCCGAGCTGATGGGCCGCGCCCGGATGCTCACCGACAACGGCTTCCGCATCCGCCCGGTCGCCGAGATCGAAGCGGCCCTGGCGGCAGCCGGCCTGGGCTCGTCGCGGCACGAGCGGTTCGCCCACCGCGGGCTCGGCTTCCACCTGCTGGTCACCGGGAAATGACGAAACGGGGGCCCGGCCGACGCCGGACCCCCGTTTTCGCAGGTGCTTACTTGGCCGCCACACCCAGCGCGGCGAGCGCCGGGCCGGCCATGATCACGCCGTTGCCCGTCACCGTGTCGAACCCGGGCGTGCCCAGGTCGATCGCCGACGACACCAGCGCCGACCGGATCTGGGCCGGGGTCGCCGTCGGCTTGCCCGACAGGAGCAGGGCCGCGATCGCCGCCGCGTGCGGGGCCGCCGCCGACGTCCCGAAGAACGGCTGGAAGCCCGTCACCGACGTCGCCACGCCGTCGGCCGCCGTGATGTCCGGCTTGCTGCGGGTCGTGCCGCCGGTCGAGGACACGTTGCCCGGCGTGATCGCCGTGCCGTCCGCGTTGTAGAACAGGTGACGCTTGCCGTCGGAGGAGAAGCGCTCCCACTTGCTCGACGCGCTGAATTGGCCGGGGTACGGGCCCGCCGGGTTGGCCGGGTCGCCGGTCTCCAGCGGCCGGGTGAACGCCGGGCCGGCCGGGGCCGCCGCCACGCTGAACGCGTTCGCCGCCGACGAGTGGCCGTTCGTGACGCCGTTGGTGCTGAACGCCTTCAGCGAACCCGAAGCCACGAACCGGCCGCGGATCACGTTGAGCGCGAGGAACCGGTCGGCACCGCTGTACTTGACCACCGCGACCTTGTAGCCGGAGCCGGTGGTGGGCACGTTCGCGATCTCGTACGGGTTCTGCGAGCCGGACTGGCCGTTCTCGCTCGAAGCCACGACGCTGCCCGAGGAGTTCAGGATGAACAGGTCGTAGTCGTTGGCGGACTTGCCCCACGGGTCGGACCAGAACAGCGTCACGGGCTTGCCGAGCGAACCGGCCGAAAGCGCGTCGAAGTTCTGCGTGGTGCTGCTCGGGTCGAAGTCGTGCGGGGTGCCGGTGACGCCGCTGATCTTCGTCGAGGACGCGCGGAAGTCACCCTCGTAGTAGCCGCTGGTGCCGTCGGTCGCGTTGCCCGAGTTGCCGGCCGAGGAGAAGTACAGGACGCCTGCCGCGGTGACGTCGTTGACCGCCTGCGCGACCTGCGTGTCCTGGAACGGCGACTCGTCGAAGTAGGCGACGTCGTCGACGATGATCGTGCAGTGGCCGGTGGTGCGCAGCGCGCGGATGTTCGCGGCGAAGCTGGCTTCGCTGGTGAACGCGGTCGCGAAGCCGAGCGCGGCGTTGGGCGCGAGGTCGTGGATGATCTCCAGCATCGCGGTGCCCTCGTCGCCGCTGCCCTTCTGGCCGGACAGGACGTCCACTGTGGGCAGTTCGCCGGCGCTCTGCGACTTGGCCAGCGAGTCGACGCCGTCGGAGAGCACGCAGACCTTGACGCCGGAACCGCTGACGCCGTAGGTGGTGCGGGCGGTGTCGGCGCCGTGCGCCTTGTCGCCTTCGGACACCTGGGTCGCGGCGGCGGCCTGCGCGGCGGCCGCTTGGCGGAAGTCCCGGTTGCCCTGCTCGCTCCAGGTCGTCGCCTGCGCGGCGGGCTTGACCTCGGCGACGTCGGCGCGGCCGGCGATGGCGTCGACGGCGGACAGCGGGAGGTCGGCGCGGACGGCGCCACCCGCGGCGTAGCGGACGGCGCCCCCGGCGGCCTTGACCGCGTTCGCGACGGCCTGGTCGTGGGTGGCGGCGATCTCGACCGAGACGGTGCCGGCGGTGCTGACGCCGACGCCCGAACGGTAGTCGGGCAGCTTCGCGGCGAGGGACCGGTCGGCCCGCAACCGCTTCTCGACGACGAGCTGGCTCGATTGCTTGCGCTCGGCGGGGGTCAGGCTCTTCTTGATGCTCTGGAGCGCGCTGATGCCCGCCTCGGTGCGCGCGGCCGCGGCGTCCACCGTGGACGGCTGCGCCACCGAAACCCCCGTCGTCAGCAGCAACGCGCCGACCGTCAGCGGAACCGCGTGCGCGGCGACCCGGCTGAATCTCACCATCGATTTCTCCCTGAGGCACTCGGCCGTATGACACCCAACCGGGTGTAATGGGGAGAATCTAAGGAGTGACCAGGCGGTGGTCCACCGACCAAAGTCGGGAACGTCCGCCTGCCCACATACTGGAACGATCAGGGGAACGTGAGAACGATTTTTCCCCGGCCGTGCCCGGTCTCGATTTCCCGATGCGCCGCCACCGCCTCGGTGTACGGGTAAGCGCGCCGGACGTGGAACCGCAAGTCGCCCTTCGCATAGAGGGCCGCCAGCTCCGCGAGCCGCGCGGCGGAGCGTCCGGACTTCGAGACGAGCACGCCGAGATCGGCCGCCCGGCCGTGGTCGACGAGAGTGAGGATCCGGCTCCGGTCCTTCACCAGTTCGAGTGAGAGATCGAGGGCGGGGCCACCGGCCCCGTCGAGCACGACGTCGACCCCCAGCGACGCGACGCGGTCCTTCAGCCCTTCCCCGTAGACGACGGGGGTGGCACCCAGCTCGCGCAGGTAGTCCTGGTTGACCGCGCTCGCGGTGCCGATCACGGTGGCACCCCGCAGTCGCGCGAGCTGCACGGCGGCGGTACCGACCGACCCGGCGGCGCCGTGCACGAGCAGCGTCTCGCCTTCTTTGACCTGCAAGGCTTCCAGGGCGATCGACGCGGTCTGCGTCCCGGCGGTGAACCCACCGGCAACCTCCCACGGCATTTCCGGCGGCTTGGGCGTGACATCGGTGGCGGGCACGACGATGTACTCGGCGGCGGCCCGCACGGCGGTGAAGCCGAGAACTTCGCTACCGGCAGGCAGATCGCCTTCATCGACAACACCGGCAAACTCGTTCCCGGGCACGCGAGGCCACCCGAGCTCCAACCCGGGCGGCTCCCACCCGGCCCGCACGGCGGCGTCATAGGGCTGCACCCCGGCAGCCTTGACGCGCACGCGCACCTCTCCGGGCCCGGCGTGCGGCTCAGGCAGATCGAGAACTCCCAGGACTTCGGGCCCGCCGAATCCGGTGAACGCTACGGCTTTCATGGCACCAGTCTGAAACTTCGAGTTACCTTGAAGTCAAGGATCAGCCTTAGAATGAACGCATGGGCCAGCCCGAAATCCGCGCAGCAACGCCCGCCCAAGCCGCCGAGCTGACCGCACTGATGCACGCATCATCGGCGTACCAGGGCGACTACGCATCGATCCTCGAAGGCTACGAGGTCACTCCGGGGTACATCGAAAGCAATCCGACGTTCACAGCCATGACCGAAGGCGAGGTCATCGGCTTCTACGCACTGCGCGAAGATCCCCCGGAGCTGGACATCATGTTCGTGGCGGACAAAGCACAGGGCCTAGGCCTGGGAGCCCGCCTGATCAAGCACATGGTCAAGGAGGCAAGCATCCGAGGGATGCGCAGCATCCGAGTGGTCTCCCACCCACCGGCACTGCAGTTCTACATCCGCATGGGAGCGAACCAAACGGGCACAATCCCACCAACCCCACCAAAGATCCGCTGGGAACGGCCAGAACTCCACTTCGACGTCCCCAGCTAACGTCGCAGCAGGGCCACACCCCCACCGCCCCGATACGAAGCCGCAGTACACGGCCGCCGGGTCGGGTCAAGGCACGCTTTCCCGCCTTGACCCGACCCGGCGGCCGTAGTGACAATCAGGATTCGGGGCAAGAGGCCCACCGAACTCACATATTGATCATGTGCCCAGCAAGCCCATGCAAGGCTTCCTTGACGGCCTCACCCAAAGTCGGATGAGCATGCACATTCCGAGAAACCTCATGAACAGTAAGATCCCACTGCTGAGCCAAAGTAAGCTCCGGAAGCAACTCGGTGACATCGGGCCCGATGAGATGCCCGCCAATCAGTTCCCCATACCGAGCATCACTGATCAGCTTGACGAACCCACCAGCATCCCCCAGCCCCTGAGCCTTCCCATTGGCCGTGAACGGAAACTTAGCCACCTGAACGTCAAACCCCTGAGCACGAGCCTGCTCCTCAGTCCACCCGAAACTGGCGATCTGAGGCTGACAGTAAGTAGCCCGAGGAATCATCGGGAAATCGAGTTCCATGGTCTCCGCCCCGGCAATGGTCTCCGCGGCAACAACACCCATCGACTCCGAAGCATGAGCCAGCATCAGCTTCGCCGTGACATCCCCGATGGCGAAGATGTGCGGAACATTCGTCCGCCCCCGCCCATCGATGGCGATCGCACCCCGCTCGGTCAAAGCGACCCCGGTCTTCTCCAGCCCATACCCCTCGACCCGAGGCTGGAACCCGATCGCCTGCAGAACCTTGTCAGCGGAAAGAACCCGCTGCCCCTCCTTCTCCGAGGACACGGTGACCTGCACCGACGAACCGGAGTCGTCGATCGCCTCGACCCGCGTGGAAGTCAGCACCTTGATCCCGAGCTTCCGATACCGCCGGAAGAGCTCAGCCGAAACCTCGGCATCCTCCAGCGGCACCATCCGATCGAGGAACTCGACGATCGTGACGTCGACCCCGTAGTTGTGCAGCACGTAAGCGAACTCGACCCCGATAGCCCCCGCACCGGCGATGATGATGCTCGACGGAAGCTCACTCGAGAGAATCTGCTCTTCGTACGTCACGACCCGCGAACTCCGCGACGTCCCCGGCAGCAACCGCGTGGTCGCCCCGGTCGCGATGATGCAGTGGTCGAACGTCACCTGCGACCCGTTCACCTCGAGGGTGTGGTCGTCGACGAACGTGCCGTGCCCGTCGAACTCGGTGATCTTGTTCTTCTTCATGAGGAAGTGCACGCCCTTGACGCGCCCGTCGGCGACCTTCCGGCTCCGCTCGTAAGCAGCCGAGTAGTCCACGCGGATCGGGCTGTCGGACGAGATGCCGAACGCCTTCGCCTCCTGGGTCACGACGTGCGCCAGTTCGGCGTTGCGCAGCAGCGCCTTCGACGGGATGCACCCGACGTTCAGGCAGACGCCACCCCAGTACTTCTCCTCGACCACCGCGGCGCTCAGCCCGAGCTGGGACGCGCGGATCGCCGCGACGTAACCGCCGACTCCGGCCCCCAGGACGACGACATCAAAGTGTTGTGCACTCATACGCCCGAAACTACCCCTTCGGCCAGGCCCGGGCGGGGTGACGCGGACCTCAGGCGGCGACCGGCGGCCGCTCCCCGCGAAGCGACACGAGCAGCTCGGTGATCGCGCCCATGATCCGGGCCGTGGCCTCCTCCAGCACCTCCCGGCCGAGGGGCCGGTCACGCAGGTCGGACAGGTCGACCGGCGGTCCCGCCACCAGCTCGACCGTCTTGCGCGGCAGCCCGCGCGGGAACCACGCCGTCGACGGCAGCAGGTGGTGGGTGCCCCAGTTGGCCACCGGGATCACCGGCGCGCCGGTCTCCAGCGCCGCGCGCACGATGCCGGTCTTGCCGCGCATCGGCCAGCCGGCCGGGTCGTTCGAGAACGTGCCTTCGGGGAAGACCGCGACGCACTCGCCGTCCCGCACCGAGGCGACGAGGTCGCGGTAGGCCTCGGCCGCCGTCGCCGCGCCGCGGTACACCGGGATGTGCCGCCCCGAGCGCATCACGCGGCCCAGGACCGGCAGCTTCCACAGCGACGCCTTCGCCAGGTACCGCGGCACGCGGCCGGCGGCCAGGCAGAACGCCGTCAGCGTCGCCGGGTCGGCGAACGACAGGTGGTTCGACGCCACCAGCACACCCCCGGACTTCGGGATGTGGTGCGAGCCCCGCACCCGGAACCGGGTCGTCTGGACGAGGAACTGCCAGACCACCTCGATCGCGAAGCTGTACCAGGCGCCCCGGCCGGCCCGGGCGAAACGCCGGCCGTAGGCGATCATCTGCCGTCGGGTGAGCAGCTCACCTTCGGTGTCCAGCGGGGTCCAGCGGTCCATGACCGTCATTCGTAGCCGACGACCGGCCGGATCGGCGCGCCCTCGCACCGAACGCGGCGCAGATCACACGCGCTCGAGCACGACCACGGGGATGTGGCGGTCGACCTTCTTCGTGTACTCGTTGTAGTCCGGCCAGACGGCGGCGAGCTTGTCCCACAGCTTCGCCCGCTCGTCGCCCTCGACCGTGCGGGCCCGGGCCTGGAACCTTTCGGCCTTGATCTGCACGCCGACCTCGGGGTTCTCGACGAGGTTGAGGTACCACGCGGGGTGCTTCGGCGCGCCGCCGGCGGACGCCACGACCACCGGGTTGCCGTCGGCCTCCTGGTAGATCAGGGCGAGCTTGCGCTCCCGGCCGGTCTTGCGGCCCTTCGTGGTCAGCAACAGCGTCGGGACGCCTTCCTGCCACTCGTGGCCGACCTCGCCGTTCGTCTCCTCGTAGCGGCGGATGTGCTCGTCACCGAACAGCATGCGTGCATCCTTTCGCGGTCGGTCGAAAGTGGCGTACTCACCACCGGAGGACTCTCCTTGTTACCAGGACACGGACCTGCGCCGATCTTCCCGTGTGCTACCCCCGTGCTTTTCACTCGAACGGGTCAGGTCCCCCGGCCAGCGGCTTCTCCCGGCCCACCCCCTTCCCAGTAGATTGCACCGACCGAGCACGCGGAGACACCCGAGACCGACCCCTGGAGGAGCCAGCCATGAAGGCCCGGCCGCACGTGACACTGGAAGACGTGGCACGCAGCGCGAACGTCTCGCTCGCGACGGCGTCGCGGGTGCTCAACGGCACCGCGTCCGTCCGCGCCGACCTGCGGGAGCGGGTTTCCGCCGCCGCGGCCGAGCTGGCCTACGCCCCGAACGCGCACGCCCAGGCGCTCGCCGGGGGCACCCACCGCACGGTCGGCGTGATCTGCCACGACGTCAGCGACCCGTACTTCGCCGCGATCGCCGGCGGGGTGATGCGGGTGGCGACCGACAACGGGCTGCTGGTGATGCTGGCCGGCACCTTCCGCGACCCCGACCGCGAGGTCGCCTACGTCTCGACGCTGCGCGCGCAGCGGGCCGCGGCGATCCTGCTGATCGGCTCGGCGTTCGAGGACCGGGCGTGGGAACGCGCGATGGCGGCCGAGCTGGAGCCCTACCGCCGCGGCGGCGGGCAGGTCGCGGCGGTCAGCCGCCACCGCGGGCTCAAGATCGACACCGTCCAGCCGGACAACAAGGGCGGTGCCGCCGCGCTGGCGAAGGCACTGGCCGGGCTCGGCCACAAGCGCTTCGCGGTGCTGGCCGGGCCGCGGAAGCTGAGCACGGTCATCGACCGGCTGGCCGGGTTCACCGACGGGCTCGCCGAGCACGGCATCAGCCTGCACGAAGACGACGTCGTCGAGGCCGCCTTCACCCGCGACGGCGGCTACGAAGCGACGAAGCGGCTGCTCGCCGGCCGCAAGCGCAAGCTGCCGACCTGCGTCTTCGCCGTCACCGACGTGATGGCGATCGGCGCGCTGACGGCGTTGCGCGAGGAGGGACTGTCCGTGCCCGGGGACATTTCGGTCGCCGGGTTCGACGACATCCCGGTGGTCCGCGACCTCGCCCCGGCGCTCACCACGGTCCGGCTGCCGCTGGAGGAGCTCGGCGAGCGGGCGATGGACCTGGCGATCAAGGGCGCCGGGGGGACGCGGCCGCGGACCGTCCGGCTCTCCGGCGAGGTCGTCCTGCGGGAGAGCACCGCGCGCCCCAAGCGCTGACGGCACCCCACTCGGTCGGGCCTTGTCGCACCTCGGCACAGGTCCTACCGTGGAAGCGAGAAAGCGCTTTCTGACTCCCGGAGGTTCCCCCGATGCTCCTGCTCCCGGCCCCCGGCGGCGGGCTCGTGAACTGGTCACCGTCCGGTCCCGCGCTCCCCGGGCCACCGGGTGCGCCGCCGTCGTCGCGGATCGCCTACGCCGCCGCGCACGTCGTCGCGGACGCGCTCGCCGACGAGCCCGGCGCCGTCGACTGGGACACCACGCTGGCCTTCCGCGAGCACCTCTGGGCGTGCGGGCTCGGCGTCGCCGAAGCGATGGACACCGCGCAACGCGGCATGGGCCTCGACTGGGCCACCACGAAAGAGCTGGTCACCCGCACCGGCGCGATCGCAGGCGGCCGCCGGTGGTGCGCCGGCGTCGGCACCGACCAGCTGCCGGCCGGGCCGGCCACTCCGGCGTCCATTGTGGATGCCTGGCGCGAGCAGCTGGACCTGGTCGGCGGCGCGGGCGCGGTCCCCGTCGTCATGGCGAGCCGGGCGCTGGCCGCCGCCGCGAACGGCCCGGACGACTACCACGCGGCCTACGGGAAGCTGCTGTCCGAGGCGGGCGGCCCGGTGCTGCTGCACTGGCTGGGCGAGCAGTTCGACCCCGCGCTGGCCGGCTACTGGGGCCACCAGGACGTCCGCGCCGCGGCCCGCGAGCTGGCGGCCCTGTGCACCGAGCACGCGGGCACCCTCGCCGGGGTGAAGGTTTCGGTGCTGGACGCCGAGGTCGAGACCGAGTTCCGCCGCGCGCTGCCCGAGGGCGTCGCCTGCTACACCGGCGACGACTTCCACTACCCGCGGCTCATCGCCGGCGACGAGCGGGGCCACAGCGAGGCCCTGCTCGGCATCTTCGACCCGATCGCGCCGGTCGCCGCGGCCGCGCTGCGCCGCCTGGACGACGGTGACCGCGCCGGGTTCCACGCCCTGCTCGACCCGACCGTGCCGCTGGCGCGCGAGATCTTCCGCGCCCCGACCCGGCACTACAAGACCGGCGTCGTCTTCCTCGCCTGGTTGAACGGCCATCAAGAGCACTTCCGGATGCTCGCCGGCAGCGAGTCCGCCCGCACGATCACCCACCTCGCGACGCTGCTGCGGCTGGCCGACGCGGCCGGCGTGCTCACCGACCCCGAACTCGCCGTCGCCCGGATGCGACCCCTGCTGCAGGTCGCGGGGGTGGCGTGATGGACCCGCGGCTCAGCCTCAACCAGATCACCACCAAGGCCTGGTCGCTGCCCGAAGCGGTGGCCGGGTGCGCCGCGGCCGGCGTCGGCTGGATCGGGCTGTGGCGCGACAAGGTCGCGGAAACCGGGGTCGACGAAGCTGCCCGCCTGCTCAAGGAGCACGGTGTCCGGGTTTCGTCGTTGTGCCGCGGTGGGTTCTTCACCGGCGTGACGCCGGAAGGGTCCCCTGTGGACGGTGTCGCGCAGACGCGGGAGGCGATCGACGAAGCCGCCGCGCTGGGCGCCGGTGTGCTCGTGCTGGTCGTGGGCGGGGTCGCGGGCAACGACCTCGCCGCGTCCCGGCAGCGGGTCGCCGACGCCGTGGGCGAGCTCGCGCCGTACGCCGGGGAACGCGGGGTCCGGCTCGGCCTCGAGCCGCTGCACCCGATGCAGTGCGCGGACCGGTCCGTGCTGTCCACTGTGGATCAAGCGCTGGCGATCGCCGCGGCGCACCCGCCGGAGCAGGTCGGGGTGATCGTCGACGAGTTCCACGTCTGGTGGGACCCGCGGATCGAGGAGTCGATCGCCGCGGCCGCCGGCCGGATCGCCGGGTTCCACGTGTGCGACGTCCTCGTGCCGCTGCCCGACCCGCTGCTCGGCCGCGCACTGCCGGGCGACGGCCCGATCGACCACCGCCGGCTGCGGGCGTGCGTCGAGGCCGCGGGCTACACCGGCCCGATCGAGGTCGAGGTGTTCAACGCCGCGCTGTGGGCCCGGCCGGGCGCGGAGGTGCTCGCCGAGACCGTCGCGGCGTTCGAGCGCCACGTCGCCTGAGGCCGCCGCCGGTACCCTGGGTTCATCAGGCGGACGGGGGATCGCTCGATGGCGGAAGACGACGGCGCGGTCCGGAGCGTGCTGCGCGCGTTCGACCTGCTCGCCCTGTTCACCGAACGCCGCCGGACGTGGGCGGTCAAGGACCTCACCGCCGCGAGCGGCCTCGCGAAGACGACCGTGCTGCGGCTGGTCGCCACCTGCGAGCAGCGGGGCCTGCTGTGGACGCGTCCCGACGGGCGGGTCACCGTCGGCCCGGGGATGCTGCGCTGGGCCCAGCTGGCGAACACCGCGTGGCAGCTGCCCGAGCCGGTCCGCCAGGTCCTGCGCGAGGTCGCCCAGGAATACGGCGAAACGGTCAATTTGTACGTCCGCAGCACGGAAGCACTCGTCTGCGTGGCCCAGCAGGAGGGCTCGCGGACCATCCGGCACGTCGGCCGCGTCGGCGACGAGCTGCCGCCCGGGTGCGGGGCCGCCGGGCGGGTGCTGGCCGGCGCCGAGGGCCCCGCGGTCAGCCACGGCGAGCCGGAACCGGGCGCGTCCAGCGTCGCCGCGCCGGTGTTCGACACGGACGGGCGGCTGCTCGCCGCACTGGCGGTCACCGGCCCGACCACGCGCTTCACGGCGGAGGCGGTAGCGACGCTCAGCGGGGGTGTGACGGAGGCCGCACGCCGGATTTCGCGGATCGGTTTCGGTGGGCGGCCGGACTAGAACGTAGGCTCCGGGCATGCCGAACCTGCTGGTGGTGGAAGACGACGCCGCGATCGGCAGCGTGCTCGAATCGACCCTGCGCCTGCACGGCCACCAGGTGTGCTGGCGCCGTGACGGCCGCACGGCCCTGCAGGCCGCCACGGCCGGGGACTTCGACCTCGTGCTGCTCGACCTCGGTCTCCCCGACCTGGACGGCGTCGAGGTCTGCCGCCGCCTGCGGGCGGCGCTGCCCGCGTCCGTGCTGGTCATCCTCACCGCCCGGCAGGAGGAGATGGACGTCGTCGTCGGCCTCGACGCCGGCGCCGACGACTACCTCACCAAGCCGATCCGGCTGGGCGAGCTGCTGGCCCGGGTGCGCGCGCACCTGCGCCGCGGCGCGCCGGCCGGCGCCCGCCCGCCGGTGACGATCGGCGGGCTGACCGTCGACATCGCCGGCCGCCGCGCCACGCTGGGCGGGCGTGAGGTCGTGCTGCGGGCCAAGGAGTTCGACCTGCTGGCGCGGCTGGCCGAGCAGCCCGGGGTCGCCGTCAGCCGCGAGACGCTGATGTCCGAGGTCTGGGACGCGCACTGGTACGGCTCGACGAAGACCCTGGACGTGCACATCGCGGCGGTGCGCCGCAAGCTCGCGTCGGCGGCCGAACCCGGCACCGAAGTGCCCCGGATCGCCACCCTGCGCGGTCACGGGTACCGGCTGGAGGACCCCTCGCGGTCGCTCGCCGAAGGCTGACCGTGCGCCGCCGGATCATCTCCCTGACGGTGCTGGCCGCCCTGGTCGCGACCGTGCTGTTCGCGTTGCCGCTGGGTGTGGCGGTGATGAAGTACTACCAGGACGACGCCGTCTCGGACCTGGAACGCGCGGCCGACGCCGCCGCGCTCGCGGTGTCCGACGAGCTGGCCGCCGGGCGGGCGCCGACCGTGCCGCCGCGCGGGGACGACGACGAGGCCGAAGGCGCGGTGGGCGTCTACGCCCCGGATGGGCGGCTGCTCGCCGGGCACGGCCCCGCGAGCGGTGGCCCGCTCGAGCAGCGGGCGGCGAGCGCCACGGTCGACGTCGTCACCGGGCACGAGAGCGGTGATCTCGTGCTGACCGTGCCGGTCGTCAGCGGCGCGCGGGTGACCGGGGTGGTGCGCGCCGCGCTGCCGGTGTCGGAGCTGCGGCTGCGGGTCGGGCTGACCTGGCTCGGCATGGCGGGGCTCGCGGTGGTGGCGATCGGGGCGAGCTGGCTGATGGCCCGGCGGTTCACGACGCGGCTCGTCCGGCCCCTGGAGGAGCTGGCCACGGCGGCCGGGCAGCTCGGCGACGGCGACTTCACCGTCCGCGGCCCGCGCGCCGGGATCGCCGAGATCGACCGGGTCGGCGAAGCGCTCGACGCGACCGCGGCCCGGATCGGTTCGACGCTGGAGCGCGAGCGTGCGTTCTCGGCGGAGGCGTCCCACCAGCTGCGGACCCCGCTGACCGGGCTGCGCCTGCAGCTGGAAGCGGCACTGGAGACGCCGGGCGCGGACCCGCACGCGGCGATCCGCGCCGGGATCGCGTCGGCCGACCGGCTGGAACGCACCATCGAGGACCTCCTGGCGCTGGGCCGCGAACGCCGCGCGCCGCGGGCCGAGCTCGATCTCGACGCCCTCCTGGAGGAAGTCCGGCAGGCCGGCGAGGCCCTGCTCGCGCCGCACGGGCGCGCGCTGCGGATCACCCGCCAGGACCCGCCGCCGGCGCGGGTGGCGGTCGCGGCGGTCCGCCAGGTGCTCGGCGTGCTGCTGGACAACGCGGCGACGCACGGACGAGGCACGGTGACGCTGCTCGCCCGCGACGCCGGCGACGCGCTGGCCATAGACGTCGCCGACGAGGGCCCCGACCTGGGCGAAACGGACCCGTTCGCGACGGCGGCGGCCGGGCACGGCATCGGCCTGCGGCTGGCACGCAGCCTCGCCGAGGCCGAAGGCGGGCGGTTGCGGCTGAGCCGCCCGGACCCGCCGACGTTCACCCTCCTGCTCCCGGCCGCCGAGCCGCCCACGGCACTTTCCCCGTGAAAGTCGCGGTCCGTTGCCGACGGAACGATTCGCCACGATCCGCACAGTCTGTGCAATGAATCACCTGTGATTCATCTGTACGCGCAATGTTCTCCTGTTTTGCGCGGCAACGACGGCAGATACCGTCGTCGGCATGAATCTGCGGGCCGCGACGGTGCGGCGGAAACCGGTCGCCGATCTCGTCGCCGAAAGTGATCATGGCACGTTGAAGCGGTCGCTCGGACTCGGGCAGCTGACGATGCTGAGCATCGGCGCGACGCTGGGCAGCGGCATCTTCGTCGTCCTCGGCGAAGCCGTGCCGGTGGCCGGGCCGGCCGTGGTCGTCTCGTTCGTGCTCGCCGGGATCACCGCGCTCTTCTCCGCCCTCTCCTACGCCGAGCTCGCCGGCATGATCCCGCTGTCCGGTTCGTCCTACTCCTACGCCTACGCCACCCTCGGCGAGCTGGTCGCCTGGGTCTGCGGCTGGTGCCTGATCCTCGAATACGGCGTCTCGGTGGCGTCGGTCGCCGTCGGGTGGGGGCAGTACCTCAACGAACTGCTCCGGCTGGCCTTCGGCTTCGCCATCCCGGACGCGCTGAGCCAGCCGCCCGGCTCCGGCGGGATCGTCAACGTGCCCGCGATCGTCGTCGTGGTGCTCGCGATGCTCCTGCTGCTGTCCGGCGCGAAGGAGAGCGCACGGGCCAACGCCGTCATGGTCGCGGTCAAGATCGTGACGCTGGTGCTGTTCTGCGCGATCGCGTTCACCGCGGTCAAGGCCCGGAACTTCACGCCGTTCCTGCCGCTCGGCCTCGCCGGGATGAGCGCCGGCGCGGCCAAGCTCTTCTTCTCCTACATCGGGTTCGACGCCGCCTCGACCGCCGGCGAGGAGGCGAAGAACCCGCAGCGCGACCTGCCGCGGGCGATCCTGCTCTCGCTCGGCATCGTCACCGTGCTGTACTGCCTGGTCGCCGTGGCCGCGGTCGGCGCGCTGCCGTGGCAGCAGTTCGACGGCCAGGAAGCCGCGCTCTCGCACGTCCTGAGTGTCGTGTCGGGCAACCCGTTCTGGGCCGGCCTGCTCGCCGTCGGCGCGATCGTGGCGATCTCCAGCGTCGTGCTGACCGTCCTCTACGGACAGACGCGCATCCTGTTCGCGATGTCCCGAGACGGGCTCGTGCCGCCGTCGCTGTCCAAAGTGGACCCCAAGTCGGGTTCGCCGCGGATCAACACGCTGGTGGTCTCGGGCTTCGTCGCCGTCCTGGCCGCGTTCATCCCGCTGGGCAAGCTCGCCGACGCCACCAGCATCGGGACGCTCTTCGCGTTCCTGCTGGTCAACATCGCCGTCCTGCTCCTGCGGCGGCGCCAGCCCGACCGGCCGCGCTCGTTCCGCGTGCCGCTCTCGCCGGTGACGCCGCTGCTGGGCGTGCTGTGCTGCGGCTACATGATGTTCAGCCTCGACGGCGCCACCTGGGTGGTCTTCGGCGCCTGGATGGCCGTCGGCCTGCTGATCTACTTCGGCTACGGCATCCGGCGGTCGAGGCTGGCATGAGGGTCGCGATCCACCAGGGCCCGATCGACGCGCTGCCCGAAGCCGTGCGCGCGTCCGGCGCCGACCTCGTCGTCACGGCCGAGATGGCCACCACCGGCTACCACATCGGCGCCCGGACGCACGAGCTGGCCGAACCCGCCGACGGCCCCACCGCGGCGAGAATGTCCGCACTGGCCGGGGAAACCGGCGTCGCGCTGGCGTACGGCTACCCGGAAGCCGACGGCGGGAACGTGTACAACAGCGTCCAGCTCGTCGACGCGACCGGGCAGCGGCTGGCGAACTACCGCAAGACGCACCTGTTCGGCGACCTCGACAAAGCGTGGTTCACCCCGGGCGACGAACCGGTGGTGCAGGCCGACGTCGGCGGTGTCCGGGTCGGGCTGCTGATCTGCTACGACGTCGAGTTCCCCGAGCTGGTGCGGGCGCACGCTCTCGCCGGCACCGAACTGCTGGCCGTCCCGACCGCCCTGATGAGCCCGTACGAGCTGGTCGCCGACACGCTCGTGCCGGCGCGGGCGTACGAAAGCCAGCTGTTCGTCGCCTACGCCAACCGGTGCGACGTCGAACAGGAGCTGACCTACTGCGGGCGCTCCTGCGTCGTCGCCCCCACCGGCGAGGTGCTGACCCGCGCCGGGAGCGAACCCGCGCTGATCACCGCGGAAGTCACCCGCGACGCGCTCGCCGCGTCGCGCCTGGAGAACACCCACCTGGCCGACCGGCGGCCCGAACTGTACCGAGGAACCACCGCATGACCTCCGCTTTGCCGACCGCGATCCCGACTGCGATCCCCCGGGACGAGCCGGCGGGCCGCCCGATCACGATGTTCGGCCCGGACTTCCCGTTCGCCTACGACGACCACCTCGCCCACCCCGCCGGGCTCGGCTCGGTGCCCGCTCACCGGCACGGCACCGAAGTCGCCGTGATCGGCGGCGGCCTGTCCGGCATCGTCACCGCCTACGAGCTGATGAAACTCGGCCTGCGGCCGGTGGTGTACGAGATCGCCGAGATCGGCGGCCGGCTGCGCACCGTGCGGTTCCCGGGCTGCCCGGACGACGTCGTCGCCGAGATGGGCGCGATGCGCTTCCCGCCCGCGTCGACCGCGCTGTTCCACTACATCGACAAGGTCGGGCTCGAGACGGCACCGTTCCCGAACCCGCTCGCCCCGGAGACGCCGAGCACCGTCGTCGACCTCAAGGGACAGAGCCACTACGCGCGCACGCCGGCCGACCTGCCCGCGGTGTTCGCCGACGTCGCCGCCGCGTGGGACCGGACCCTGGCCGAGCACGCGTCGTTCGCCGAGATGCAGACCGCGATCCGCGACCGCGACGCGAAGACGATCAAGCGGCTGTGGAACGAGCTCGTCCCGAAGCTGGACAACCAGACGTTCTACGGGTTCCTCTGCGACTCCCCCGCGTTCGCCTCCTTCCGGCACCGCGAGATCTTCGGCCAGGTCGGCTTCGGTACCGGTGGCTGGGACACCGACTTCCCCAACTCCATCCTGGAAATCCTGCGCGTCGTCTACACCGGCGCCGACGACGAGCACCGCAGCATCGTGGGCGGCAGCCGGCAGCTTCCCTTGCGGCTCTGGGAGCACGCACCTTCGGAGCTCGCTTTCTGGCCCGCGGGAACGTCGTTGTCTTCGCTGCACGAAGGCGGACCGCGGCCCGGCGTCACGAGGCTGCACCGGACGGCGCCGAACAACATCACGGTGACCGACGCGTCCGGGCACATCCGGACCTACCCGGCGGCGGTGTTCACCGCGCAGAGCTGGATGCTGCTGTCCA
This sequence comes from Amycolatopsis sp. NBRC 101858, assembly GCF_030269325.1. Taxonomy (GTDB): domain Bacteria; phylum Actinomycetota; class Actinomycetes; order Mycobacteriales; family Pseudonocardiaceae; genus Amycolatopsis; species Amycolatopsis ponsaeliensis. Next base: position 49,552 of record NZ_BSTD01000001.1, read on the forward strand.
AGATCGAATGCGACGAAGCGCTGTTCCCGATCGACCACTGGACGGCGATCGAGCGCACGCACTACATGGAGTCGTCGAAGGTGTTCGTGCCGGTCGACCGGCCGTTCTGGCTCTACCCCGACCCGGCGACCGGCCGCGACACGATGAGCATGACGCTGACCGACCGGATGCCGCGCGGCACCTACCTGCTCGGCGACGACCCGGGCAAGCCGGCGGTGATCTGCCTGTCCTACACGTGGGCCGACGACTCGCTGAAGTGGCTGCCGCTTTCGGTGTCCGAGCGCGTCGAAGTGATGCTCCAGTCGCTGCGCGAGATCTACCCCGGCGTCGACGTCCGGCGGCACCTCATCGGCGACCCGGTGACCGTGTCGTGGGAAGCGGAACCGCACTTCATGGGCGCGTTCAAGGCGAACCTGCCCGGGCACTACCGCTACCAGCACCGGCTGTTCACGCACTTCATGCAGGACGGGCTCGCGGAGCGTCACCGCGGCCTCTTCCTGGCGGGTGACGACGTCTCGTGGACGGCGGGCTGGGCCGAAGGCGCGGTGCAGACCGCGCTCAACGCGGTTTGGGGCGTGCTGCACCACTTCGGCGGCGAGACGGACCCCGCGAACCCGGGCCCCGGCGACTGCTTCGCGGACCTCGCCCCGATCACGCTGCCGGACTGAGCGTGCCCCGATCGGGCCACCCCGGGAGACTGAGCTGCCCGGCTCACCCGGCCGTGCGACGATGACACCATGAACACCGAGCCGGCGCCGAGATGGCGAAGACTGGAACCGGACGAACGGAAGGAACAGATCTACGCTTGCGCGGCGCGGCTGTTCGGTGACCGTCCCTACTCCGAAGTGTCCACTTCGGACATCGCCGCGGCGGCCGGTGTCGCGCGGGGGTTGATCAACCACTACTTCGGCACGAAACGCGAGCTGTACCTGGAAATCATCCGCCGGGCGCTGACCGTGCCACGCCTGGCCGTCGAAATCCTGCCGGACGGGCCGCTGGAACTGCGGGCCGACGTCGCCATCGAGTGGTTCCTCGACATGGTCACCAGCCAGGAGCGGATGTGGCTGGCCGCGATCGCGCCGGAGGGCATCGGGCGCGACCTCGAGGTGGAGCGCATCCTCGAAGAGGCCGACCGGGAGTCCGCCGACCGCGTGCTCGAAGCCGTCGGGCTGTCCAGCGAAAGCGAACACGGCCCGGAGCTCAACGCGCTCGTGCGGGCGTTCGGCGGGATGGTGAAGTCGGCAGGCCGGGAATGGCTCGTGCGCGGCTCCCTGACCCGCCCCCAGGTGCACCTGCTGCTGTCCAAGTCGCTCGTCACGCTGGTCGGCGAGATCTTCCCGGCGATCCAGGCGGAACCGCCGCAGCCGGACGGCCGCGGGTAGACCGAAGCCCCCGGCGCCACGAGGGGGAGGAGGGCGCCAGGGGCTCCGGGTCAGCGGACGAGCCGCCGACGCACGCTCACGGTACGCCGGAGCGCTGTCAAGTCGCTGTCAGCTCTTCGCCGTCCGATTCGCGCAGTTCTTCGAGCCGGTGCGCGAGCCCGTCGAGGCACCGCTGGACCGCGTAGTCGTAGACCTGGGCGTAGTACCCCGCGGCGAGGTCGGGATCGCCCATCAGATCGTGCATCGCGGCGCCCAGCTCGGCCATCCCCGGCAGGTCTTCCCGCTCGCGGAACTTCGCGTACGCCTCGGTGTTGTCGATGCGCAGCGCGAGCGCGCCTTCGCGGTCGTCCTCCATCGCGACGAACTGGCAGGCGGTCATCAGCAGCAAGTTGTAGGCCAGCACGCTTTCGCGGCCGAAGCCGGCTTTCAGGAGCACCCCGACGCCCGCGTCGATGCTGCGCGTGGCCGCCTCGACGGACGGGCCGAACAGCGCGAGCCGCCGCGCGCAGCCCGGGTAGGCCCGCAGCACCGCGCGCAGGCTCGCCAGCAGCTCGGTGAACCACTCCTGCCACGGCAGGTGCGCGTCGGGCAGCTCCAGCAGGCCGGTCACCCGGTCGACGACGGCGTTCACCACCGCGTCCCGGTCGCCGACGTGGTGGTAGATCACCGCCGGATAGGCCTCGACCGCGCGGGCGAGCTCGCGCAACGTCCAGTTGTCGAGGCCGCGTTCGCCGGTCAGCGTCGTCGCCGCGGTGATGATCCGGTCGGCCGTGAGCGCCGGCAGTCCCGCCGCGGCTCGCGACCGGGGGCGCTGTCCGGTACCCGAGGATGAGGTCGGCATGGGGCGTAACGGTAACCGCACGGGTGGGACCGGTGCCAGCTCCGCACGGGTAGGGCAGGATCGGGGTATGGCACGCGCACAGGCCAACGGTCTCGAGCTCGAATACGACACCTTCGGCGATTCCGACAATCCGCCGCTGGTCCTGGTGATGGGCCTCGGTGCCCAGATGATCACCTGGGAGGACGGTTTCTGCGAGCTGCTCGCCGCCCGCGGGTTCTTCGTGGTGCGTTACGACAACCGGGACGTCGGGCTCTCCACCTGGCTCGACGAGCTGCCCGCGCCGGATCTGGCCGCGCTGGCCGGCGGTGATCTGACGACGGCGCCGTACCGCCTTTCGGACCTAGCCGACGACGCCGTCGGGCTGTTCGACGCGCTCGGCATCGGCCGCGCGCACGTCGTCGGCGCGTCGATGGGCGGGATGATCGTGCAGCAGCTGGCCATCGACCACCCGGACCGGCTGCGGTCCGTCACCTCGATCATGTCGACCACCGGCGACCCGGCGGTCGGGCAGGCCGAGCCGTGGGCGCTGGCGATGCTGACGCGGCCGCCGGCCTCGACGCGCGAGCAGGCGCTGGCCGACAGCGTCGACGGCTACCGGCGGCTCGGGTCGCCCGGCTATCCGGACGACGAGGCGTTCCTGCTGGCCAAGGCGGCACTGCACTACGACCGCGCCCGCCACCCGGTGGGCACGCTGCGGCACGCGGCGGCGGTACTGGCCTCCGGCGACCGGACGGCGGGGCTGCGCTCGGTGCGGCTGCCGGCGCTGGTCGTGCACGGCGACGCCGACCCGCTGATCGACGTCAGCGGCGGCAAGGCGACGGCGGAAGCGATCCCGGGCGCGGAGCTGCTGGTGATCCCGGGCATGGGCCACAACCTGCCGCGCGCGGTGTGGCCGACGCTGGCTTCGGCGATCGCCGGCGTGACGGGTCAATAACGCGTCAAGATCCCGGGGCCGGGGCGTAGGGAATGTGTCCTGGCTCCCCGGTTTTTGCAGCCGGCGGGGTTCGCTGGACGGCATGAGTGGTGGCTTCGGGTTCCCGTTCGGCTGTGCGGCGGCGGTGGTCGCGGTGATCGCGGCGGCCCTGGCCGGCCCGAGCCCCTGGTACGCGCTGGTCACGCTGGGTCTGGTGGTACTGGCCGCGGCATACCGGACGTCGCTTTTCGCGGCGGCCGGCGTCGCGGCGGTGGCGTGGGCGCTGGACTCGGGGTTCGTGCTCGGCCGGGCGGGCGAGCTCACCTTCTCCCCGGCTGCCGCCGTGGCCGCCCTGGTCTTCGCCGCGCTGCTCGCCTTCGGCTTCGCCGCGCGGCTCATCTCCCGCGCTCCGGTGCCGGTCCGCGTCCCGGCGCCCCGCCGTCCGGCTGACGCCCCGGCTCCGCGTTCCCTCACCACCGCCGGCTGACGCCGGCTCGGCTCGGGCTCCGGCTCGGCCTCCGGCCGGCGGGATCGGGAGGCCCGGCGGCCGTGTCGACCCTCCAATCACGCGAGTCGACTCCCCAATCACGCGAGTTCGCCCGCCAATCACGCGTGTCGACTCCCCAATCACGCGAGTTCGCCCGCCAATCACGTGAACCGACCCTCCAGGTACGCGAGTCGTCCGTCTGGGTACGCGAGTTCGCCGTTCCGGTACGCGGAACTCGCGTGATCAGGGACGTAACTCGCGTGATTGGGAGGGCATCTCGCGTGACTGGAGGGGCGACACGCGTGACTGGGAGGGCATCTCGCGTGACTGAAGGGTCGACACGCGTACCTCGAGGGTCGACTCGCGTACCCGGAGGGTCGACTCGCGTACCCGGAGGGTCGACTCGCGTACCCGGAGGGTCGGCTTGCGTAGCTCGAAGGTCGACACGCGTGATTGGAGGGACGACACGACTGCGTCAGGCGGGTAGGGTGGTGGCTCGGCGGGCGGCGAGGGCCGCGATGACGCGCGGGAGGCCGGCCGGGTTGAGGGGGTCGATGTCCGTCAGGTCCCGGACGCGGCGCAGGCGGTAGTCGACCGTGTTCGGGTGGACGTGCAGGCGGGCCGCCGTGAGGCGGCGGTTCGTGTCCAGCTCCAGGTACGTCGACAGCGTCTCGACCAGCTCCGGGTGCGCGTCCAGCGGGGCGAGCGCCGCCGCGAGCCGGTCGCGGGCCGCGCCCGGGCGGGTCAGCTGGTACTCCATCAGGACGTCGTCGAGGCGGTACAGCCCCGGCGGGCGCCCGAACCAGCGCAGCACGTCCAGCACCTCGCCCGTCAGCCCCGCCACCTCGCGGACCTCCGGCGGCGCCGCAGTGTCGGCCGCCGCCAGCACGTCGACCCCCGCCGCGCGCCCGGCCGTGTCCAGCAGCGCCCGCCACTCCGGGACCGCCGACAGCCGCCCGGCCAGCGGCAGCAGCACCAGCCCGCCCGGACCGTCCAGGGACGCGAGAACGCCGTCGCCGCAGGACTGTTCGAACGCGGCCAGGAACCGCCGCAGCTTCCGGCGGATCGCGATGTCCGCGTCGACGCCCGGGGACACCTCGTCGGCGTGCGGCCCCAGCTCGACGCTCAGCACCAGGTACCGCGCCGGCAACGTGATCCCGGCGCTGCGGGCGACGACGTCGACCGGGCCGCCGTCGGCCAGCACCGAAAGCAGCGTGCGGCGCGCGGTGTGCTCCTGCCCGACCTTCGTGCGCAGCTCCTCCAGGTACCCCCGCGTGACGGCCCCGGTGATCGTGCCGACGAACGCGAGCACCCGGTCCGCGACGTCGAGCACGTCGGCGACGTCCGCGCTGCCCGCGTCGGCCGAGCCGACGGCGAAGATCTCCCGCGCCCCGACGTGGTACGCGGACAGCACGGCCTCCAGCGGAAAGCCCTCCTCGGCCCGCCGCACCGCGGACGCGCCGATCTGCTGCAGCTCGGCGTCGTTGAGCTGCCGGTCTTCGCGCAGGCTCCGGGCGAACGCGCGCACGGCCTGCCGGGTGATCCGCGCGATGTCGCCCGCGAGCTCCTCCACCGGCAGCCGCCGGTAGTCCGCGACGTCGGCCTGGATGCGCGTCAGCACCCGCGCGATCAGCTCCGGCTCCTCCTGGGTGAGCCGCTCGTGGACGCGCTGGCCGCCGAGCGTCAGGTCACCACCCGGTTTGTGCTCCGTCACAACCGATCCCCTCGTTCTCTGCCCGGATTCCCAGTAAACCCGGCCCTCCTCGGTGCCGATGGTGTCACGGAAGCCAACTACGTGGAGGAGGACGGCGTGCGAGTGCGGACAACGGCGTTCATCACGATCTTGGTCGCGGCTCTGGCGACGACGGCCGGTACGGCGGCGGCGAGCACCGCCGGGGAGTACGTGGCGCTCGGGGACTCGGCCGCGGCCGGTCCCCTGATCCTGCCCCCGGACCTCTCGTCGCCCGGCTGCCTGCGCTCGCTCACGAACTACCCGCACGTCGCCGCGAAGCAGCTCGGCGTACCGCTGAAGGACGTCACGTGCTCCGGCGCGACGACCGCGGACATGTACGCACCGCAGTCGACGGAGACCGGCGCGGTCCCGCCGCAGCTGGACACGCTCAATGCGAGCACGAAGACCGTCACGCTGACCATCGGCGGCAACGACGTCGGCTTGGTCGGCGCGGCGACCAGCTGCATCAACCTGCTGCCCGGCATCAACCCGGACTGCGTCGACCGCTACACCGCCGGCGGGCACGACCAGCTGGCCGAGAAGATCGCGGCGTTCGAGCCGACGTGGGGCGCGCTGCTGGACGCGATCCACGCGCACGCGCCGAACGCGGCCGTCTTCGTCGCCGGCTACGGAACCTACCTGCCGCACAACGGGTGCTGGCCGGTCGCGCCCCTGACCCCGCGCGACGCGAACTACATCCAGGGCAGCGTCGACAAGACGAACGCGGCCCTGGCCCGGCAGGTGGCGGCGCACAACGCGCGGTACGTCGACGTCCGGACGGCGTCGATCGGGCACGACGTCTGCAAGCTGCCCGGCGTCAAGTGGTTCGAGAGCGTGATCCCGACGTCGGTCGCGGCGCCGCTGCACCCCAATGCGAACGGGATGCGGCACATCGGCGCGCTGGTGGCTGGGGCGATCAACGGCTGAGGCGAGGCACCGCGCCGAGCGGGGTCCGGCTGCCGTGACCGGCGATCGGCGGCTGAGGTCGGGGCTGGGGCGCCGGCCGCTGGGGCCGGCGCCCGGCCGCCGTGGTCAGCGGCTGAAGTCCCAGCGGCTCGCGCCGTGCGGCTCGGCCGAGGCGACCGCGATCGCCCGGGTGAGCGCGAGCCGATACAGCAGCCACGGCGCCGGTCCGGCGCTCGGCGCCATGAACGGCGCGTTGTACCCGCCGTCTTCGACCGTCGCGGGCCAGCCGCCTTCGCGGTAGACCGCCGCCACCCGCTCGAGGGTGGCGGGATCGGCGACGTGCTCGGCCTCGCCTTCCATGGTGAGGTCGAGGCCGTTCAGGCGCACCGAAACGCTGCACGCCGGGTTCGTCGCGAGGTTGCGGGCCCGGCGCGTGCCGGCTCCGCTCACGAAGTACAGCGTGTCGTCGACCCAGATCGCGCCGACGCCGGCGGCGTGCGGCCGGCCGTCGGGGCGGACGGTCCCGACGAAGAACGTCAGGTTCTCCTTCGGGGTCTGGGTCGCGAGGAGGTCGCGAGCCCGGCTCCACGGCAGCGCCGGGTTCCCGTTCTGGTCGAGGTTCTTGGTGCTCGTCGGTTCAGTCATGCTTACGCGTCGAACGGGACGACGGCGGATCGACACGCGGCGAGAGTTTTCTCGCCGCCGGGGTCGTTGTCGCTGGTGGCGGGCACGATCGCCAGCTCGTCGATCCCCGCTTCGGCGTACTCCCGCGCCTTCGCGGCGATCTCCGCCGGCGAGCCCAGCAGGCCCACCGTCGCGATCGCCTCCACCGGCACCGCCGCCAGCAGCTCACGCGGGTGCGGCCGCGTCCGCGCGAAGTCGACCAGGTCGCCGAACCCCGCCGCGCGGAACATCTCGCCGTAGCCCGGCGCCGCCAGGTAGCCGACCACGCCGCGACGCAGCTGTTCGAGCGCCGCCGGGTCCGGATCGACCGCGCCGACCACCCACGCGGCCACCGGCGGCGGCGTGGTTCCCGCGCGCGCAGCCGCCTCCCGCAGCCCAGCGACCAAGGTCGCCGCCGCGGCCGGGCTCACCAGGTTCACCACCATGCGGTCGGCGTGCCGTGCGGCGACGTCGAGGGCGCGCGGGCCGAACGCGGCGATCGTCAGCGGGGATTTCGGCGCGGCCAGCCGCAACCGGTACCCCTGGGAACCGACCACCGATCCGTCCACAGTGGACTTCTCGCCGGAAACCAGCTGCCGCACGGCGATCGCCGACTCCGCCAGGGCGGTCGCGGCCCGGGCCCGGGACCGGCCGTGCCACCCGCGCACCACGACGTCGCTGGACGTGCCGAGCGCGACGCCGGTCGTCCGGCCGGTCAGCGCCGCGACCGACGCGACGCCCATCGCGATCGTCGCCGGGTCCCGCACCGTCACCGCCAGCGGCCCGAAGGTCAGCGACAGAGACGAAGTCACCGCACCGATCGCGGTCCCCAGCGCGAACGCGTCCCACGTCGCCATCTCGCCGATCCACAGCTCCGGGTACCCGGCGGCCTCGGCGGCGCGCGCGGTGTCCAGCGCCTCCTCCGGCGGGCGGTCCTGCCAGAGCCCCAGCGACACCGAAAGCCTCATGCGGTGACCACCAGGGTGACGACCGTGGTGAACGAGCCGCCGACGTTGAGCGTCAACGCCGTACTCGCGCCCTCCACCTGCGTCTCGCCCGCCTTCCCGGTCACCTGCCGCGTGACGTCGTGCAGCATCCGGACGCCGGTCGCGCCGACCGGGTGACCCAGCCCGATCAGGCCGCCACCGGGGTTGATCCCGGCCGCGTCGAGGCCGCCGTCGGCGATGAACCTGCCGCCGTCCCCGGGCGGCGCGACGCCGAGGTGCTCCAGCGCGACCAGCCCGGTGATCGTGAAGCAGTCGTGCAGTTCGACGACGTCGAGCGCGTCCGGCCCGGCCACGCCCGCGCGCTCGTAGGCGTCGACGACCGCGCCGCGCAGGTGCGGGAACAGGTACTCGCCATCGGACGCCAGCTTCTCGGCGAGGCCGATGTGGGAGGTCCGGTGGCCGAACCCGGCGATGCGCGGGAAGCCGCCGCCGAGCCGCTCGGCGAACGCGGGCGAGGCCAGCAGGACCGCCGCGGCGCCGTCGGTGATCCGGCCGCAGTCCTGCTTGCGCAGGCTGCCCTCGATCACCGGGTTCAGCTCGTCGTCGGGCCCGAACGCGCCGGCCGGGAAGCGCCAGTCGCGGGCCTGGGCGAGCGGATTCCTGGCCGCGCGGTCGAAAGCGTGCGACGCGAACTGCCCGAGGTGGTCCGGGTCGAGGCCGTAGCGCGAGTCGTACGCGGAAGCAACGTCGGCGAAGAGCGCGGGCCACGGGAACTTCGCGGCGACGGCTTCGTGCCCGGCCCACGCGGCGGACCCGAGGTGCTCGGCGGCGCGCTGCCCGTCGACGTTGCGCATCAGCTCGACCCCGACCACGAGCGCCAGGTCGTAGCGGCCCGCCTCGAGGTCGGCGCACGCGGCGAGGACGGCGGTGCTGCCGGACGCGCACGCGGCTTCGTGCCGGGTCGACGGCACGCCGTCCAGCTCCGGCACCGCGGCCACCAGCAGCCCGCCCAGTTGAGCTTGCCCGGTGAACAGCTCGGCCGCGAGGTTGCCGACGTGCGCGACCCCGACGTCGGCCGCCGTCACACCGGCGTCCGCGAGGGCGGCGGGCACGACCTCGGCGAACAGCTCGAGGATCCCGCGCCCCTCCTTCGCGTAGTTGCGCGCGAAGTCGGTCTGCGCCCCGCCCAGCACGAACACGGTCATGGCCTCACTCCAGACTTTCCCTCAGCTGCCGCTTGAGGATCTTCCCCACCGGGTTGCGGGGCAAGGCGTCGGCGTACTCGAGGCGTTCCGGCAGCTTGAACGCGGCCACCTTCTTCTCGCGCAGGTACGCGACCAGCTCGTCGAGCGACGGCTTCCGCGCGCCCGGCACGACGATCGCGCACACCCGCTCCCCCATGACGTCGTCGGGCACGCCGACGACCCCGACGTCGGCGACGTCCGGGTGCCCGGCCAGCAGGCCTTCGACCTCGGCGGGCGAGATGTTCATGCCGCCGCGGATGACCAGGTCCTTCATCCGGTCGACGTACCGGAGGAACTCCCCGCGCTCCCCGGCGATCTCGAAGACGTCGCCGGTGCGGAAGTGCCCGTCGTCGTCGAACGACGACGTGTCCAGCGGCTCGCCCTTCTCCCTGAGGTAGCCGGCGAACACCGTCGGCCCCGCGATGTGCAGCTCACCGGGCCGCCCGGGTTCGGTCACGTGCTCGCCGGTCACCGGGTCGTGCAGCCGCACCGACGTCCAGCCGGCGACGGGCGTCGACCACGTGACATCCGAGGCGTAGTTCGGGAAGTAGCTCGCCCGCTGGTCCGGGTCCGGGATGTCGACCGGGCCGGACAGCAGCGCGGTGCCTTCGTTGGAGCCGAAGAAGTTGATGATGTCGATGCCGTACCGCTCGGCCCAGGTGCGCACGAGCCACGGCGAGAGCGGCGCCGAGCCGGACCCGATCTTCCGCAGGGCGGCGATGTCCACTCCGGACAGGATCTTTTCGTTGTGCAGCAGCATGGTCAGCAACGCCGGTGGCGCCAGCGTGTACGTCACGCGTTCGGCCGCCAGCTGCCCCAGGAACACCGGCAGGTCGAACGGGTGGTGCGGGACGAACACGGCGCCGGTCAGCAGCCACGGCAGGAACATCCCGCCGATGCCGGCCATGTTCGTCATGGGGAACGGCGACAGCAGGACGTCGTCGCGGGTCATCCCGGCGGCCTGGGCGCAGCCGGCGGCCGTCGCGAGCCAGTCGCCGTGGCAGCGCGGGACCGCCTTCGGCTCGGCTTCGGTGCCGGACGTCCAGCAGATCGTGACGCAGTCGTCGACGTCGGTGTCCAGTGTGGACAGGTGGTCGTCCAAAGCAGACTTCTCCGCTGTGGACAGTGGTTCTTCGGGCCAGGCCAGGGCGCCGGCCGGTTCGTCGTCCCCCCGGGCGACGACGAACCGGACCGACGGCGCCGCAGCGCCTAGCCCAAGGGCCGCCCCGGCGAGCTCGTGCTCGCCGTATCTGGATGCGGTCACCACCGCGACGGCCCCGGTGCGCCGGCACATCGGACCCATCTCGTGCTCCCGGTAGGACACCGGGAACGGGGTGACCACGGCACCGAGCCGGACGATCGCGAGGAACGCCTGGACCAGGGCCGAGCAGTTCGGCAGCTGCACGGCCACGACGTCACCTGCTCGCACCCCTCTGGCGAGCAGGAACGCGGCCAGGACGTCGACACGTTCGTCGAGCCGGTTCCAGGTCCACCGCACCGGGTCGCGTCCGACCAGTGCGGCGGTGTTCGGTGGATCGACCAGCGCGAGACCCTCCGGGTCGGCACTGACCCGCTCCTTCACGAGCCGGTCGATCGTCTCCGCACTCCACCATCCCCGCGCCCGGAAATCCCGGGCGCGACCCTCTCGATGGCATCTCATGAACGGAGGTTTTCCAGCTGGTCCGCCCGGACCCAGGTCGCGTGAAAACCGAGCGGAACCCGCTGGGGCAACAGGACCCTGGCCACGGGTCCGGCAGCGAGCTCGGCGGCGTCGAAGATGTCCAGTTCCGAGCGTCCATCACGCTCGTCCTGCACGAACGTCACCAGGTAACCGTCCGCCGAATCGACGGATGCGCCATCGCGGGGTGCGAAGGGCGCCTCACTGCCCCACCGACCTGGACCGAACCGGTATTCGGTCTTGGAGCCGGCAAGATTGTCGTAGCGCACGAGCCCGTCGAACTTCAGCGTCGACTCGGGCGAGATGTGCACCGCGTAGGAGTACCGGTTCCGCGCGCCGACCCTGCGGGAGTCGACGGTCGGGAACTCGGTGTTGGCGTCGTCGAGCGGCGTCTCGCGGCACGCGCCGGTCCGCAGGTCGAAGCGGTAGCGGTGCAGCTGGGCGTCGAGGCGCAGGTAGGAGAGCATCTTCGCGAGCGGCGTGTGCGCGTCGGCCCGCGGGGCGGGCTTGCGCACGCGGCAGACGTCGAGGATGACCTCGTCGCCCTCTTCCCAGGCGTTGACGACGTGGTAGATGTAGCACGGGCTCGCTTCGAACCACCTGATCTGGCTACCGTCTCCGTAGCGTGGCAGTACGCCGAAGCGGCTCGGCATCGAGCGGTCGAAGTGCAGCTTGTGGCGGCCCTGTTTCGCGGCCTGGAGGTCCTGGACCAGCGGCAGGTCCATCAGCACCGCGTAGTGCTCGGTGATGGCCATGTCGTGCGGCAGGCGCGGGCCGGGCAGCTCGATCTCGGTGCTCTTGACGACCTGGCCGTCGGCGCTGATCACGCCGTAGCGCAGGTAGGGCGGCCGCGGGCCGTAGTCGAACCAGAACAGCTCGCCGGTGGCCTCGTCCACCTTGGGGTGGGCCATCATGTCGCCGACCAGCGTGCCGAGGAAGTCTTCGGCGCCCAGCGTCTCGAGCGAGAGCGGGTCGATGCCGTACGGCGAGCCGCACAGGTACCAGGTCGCGAGGACGCGGCCGCGGTGGAAGACGACGTCGGTGTTGGCGTTGTCCTTGAGGCCCAGGCCGTGGGTGTTGCCGAAGGGGTTGCCCTTCGGGTTCTCCATGACGCCGGTCCAGAGGCCCTTGCCGGCCTCGGACTCGGCCTCGAAGGCCTTCGTGCGGACCCAGCGGTTGCGGTAGCGCGCCTTGCCGTTCTCCAGGTGGACGGCGTGGATCATGCCGTCGCCGTCGAACCAGTGGTAGCGGCCTTCCGGGGCGAACCGCGGGTTGGGGCCGTTGCGCAGGTAGACGCCGTTGAGGTCCTTCGGGATCTCGCCGATGACCTGCAGGTCTTCCGCGTCGATCTCGGTGTCGACCGGGGCGTAGACGCCGAGCAGGTAGGGGTTGGCCTCGCCGGTGTCCGCCGTCCGGGCCACCATCAGCGGCTGTTCGGAGGTGCTGGTCATCGGGCTTCTCCCTGGATGTCGGGCTCACCGCGCTGGCTGATGGGGATGAGACTATGATTTGTGTAGTCAGGTGTCAATAGGCTTCTTTTGCTGTAGTCAGGTGTACGCTGAGGCAGCGAGTTACAAGGGGGATTTCGGTGACCGAGGCGACCGCACAACGCATCCGGCCGGCGGGTGATCCGCTCCGGAGAGCCCTCGAACTGGTCGGTGACCAGTGGACGCTGCTCATCCTGCAGAGCCTGTTCCTGCGCTTCCGGCGGTACGAGGAGCTGCGCCTGCGGCTGGGCATCTCGCCGACGGCGTTGTCCGGGCGGCTGCGGGACATGGTGGAAGCGGGCATGCTCACGCGCGTGCCGTACCGGGACGCGCGGCGCACGCGGCACGAGTACCGGCTCACCGAGCGCGGCCTGCAGCTGTGGCCGCTGCTGATTTCGATCTGGGCCTGGGAGCGCGAGTGGGTCGAAGGCCGCCGCGAGGTGCTGCCGACGCTCATCCACCTCGACTGCGAGCTGGCTACATCAGCGCCCCTCGGCTGCGGGGCGTGCGGCCGCCGGGTCGACGCCCGTGACGTGCGGGCTTCGCGGCTCGACAGCACCGGCGTCGCGGCGGCGACGGCGTCCAAGCGCTTCCGCCGCAAGGACGCGGAATCCCTGGCCGGCGACCCGATGATGTTCTTCCCCGACACGATGGAGCTGCTCGGCGACCGCTGGTCGACGGGGCTTCTGGTGTCCGCGCTGCTCGGCTGCCGGCACTTCTCGGAGTTCGAGCGGGAGCTGGGGATCGGGCCGAGTGTGCTGTCGGCCCGGCTGAGCAAGCTCGTCGAGGTCGGCGTGCTGCGCACCGGCACGGCCAAGACCCGCACGGACGCGCGCGACTACCGGATGACGGCGAAGGGGCTGGCGTTCTTCCCGGCGCTGGCGTTCATCGCGGAGTGGTCGCGCGGGTTCGAGGTGGCGGGCCAGGAGCCGGACATCACGCTGCACCACGTCGAATGCGGCAACCGGCTGCAGCCGATGCTGCTGTGCGACCACTGCGGCCGGCCGCTGACCCGCAAGTCGGTGCAGTTCGGCGGAGTGCCGACCCCCAAACGCTGAGCGGGTGACCAAATCGACTCGCCAAGCGGTTTGTCTGATGCCAGGCTGGAGCGGTCACACGTCGTCAGTTCCGGAGGTAAGCATGAGTGAACCGAATCCGTCGCCCAGCGGCGAGGAGGACGACGTCAAGCGCAAGTTCCGGGAGGCGCTGGAGCGCAAGCAGGCCCACACGCGCTCGGGCGCATCCCACGAGAACGGCGGCGGCAAGAACCAGCACGCCCACGGCCCGGCGGCCAACAAGAGGACGTTCCGCCGCAAGAGCGGCTGAGGTTTCCGCCTCGAAGGCCCCCACCTGCTCAGGGTGGGGGCCTTCGTCGTGGTTACGGCGTGAACTCGCCCAGGTGCTCCAGCACCACGAACTCGCTCGCCGGGCTCGCCGCCGCCACCGCTTTGCGCAGCACCTCCAAGCCGCCGTTGGGATCTTTCGCCTGGCCGAGCGGCAGGTCGAAGTCGTCCCAGTGCGTTGCCGCCACGTGCGCGGGGTTGCCGAGCGTGCGCAGGAGCCTCGGCACGTACTGCGTCACCTTCGCGCCGCCCACCGGCACGCACACCACGTCCGGGCGCAGCCCCGCCAGCTCGGACTCCACGTAGTTCGAGCCGCCGAAGTCCAGGACGCTCGCCCCGCCGCCGGTCACCTGGTACGCCAGCGTTCCGCCCTCGAGCAGGTCCTCGATCACCCGGGGGCGATCCCGGCGGGACAGCGGCCGCGAACCGGGGAACGGCACCCGGGCCCGTTCGCCCGTCGCCGAGTGCAGGGACCGCAGGACGCGGATCGAGTAGCCGTCGAACGTCAGGTCCTCGCCGCCGCTCGCGATCGACAGCTGGTCCTCCGGCGCGCCCAGTGCCGCCATGAGACTCAAATGGGTCTCGGTGCCGACCACCGTCGCTCCGGTGCGTTGGGCCAGGTAGGGGACGTCGGTGAGGTGGTCGTAGTGGCCGTGCGTCACGAGGATGTGGTCCGCGCGCAGCTCGCCGCGGTCGACGTAGCCGTCGATCAGCGCCTTGTTCACCGAGAGCGGGGTGCGCGGGTCCGCGCCCGCCGGCGTGTACGTGCCGGTCTTGAACCGCGTCAGCCACGGGTCGATGAGGACCGTCTTGGTCCCGGTCGAGCCCGGCACGCGGATCTCCCAGCCGTTGTTCCCCCACCACCGCAGCGTCATCCGCGACGTCCCCTGGCGCACCGGCGCCGCCGAAGCCGCCGAAACCCCGGCGAGGATCGTGGCCGCCGCCGCGCCCGCGCCGAACAGCCCCCGTCTGCTGAGTCCTGTGTTCATGACGCGCACTCGACCACGGCCCCGGCGGCGCTGTCCAAGATCGGGACGTCGGCATGTCGATATGCGGACGGGTATCGTCGCAGCGTGGACCACCTCCGTTCGCTGCGCTACTTCCTCGTCGTGGCCGAAGAACTGCACTTCGGCCGCGCCGCCGATCGGCTCGGCATGGCGCAGCCGCCGCTCAGTCAGCGGGTGAAGCGGCTCGAAGCCGAGCTGGGCGCGAAGCTGTTCGACCGCGGCCGCCGCGTCACGCTCACCGAGGCCGGCGAAGTGCTGCGCGCCGAGGCCCGCGACCTGCTGAGCCGCTGGGACCGCATGACAGCGCTGGTCGCGAAGGCCGAGCGCGGCGAGATGGACGCCCTGCGCGCGGGCGTGCCGCCGGAGCTGCCGGGACGGGTGCTCGCCGCGATCCTGACGAAGTTCGCCGACGAGTGCCCGGCGGTCCGGCTCGACCTGCAGGAGCTGACCACCGCCGAGCAGACGCGGCTCCTGGCCGACCGCGAGCTCGACGCCGGGCTCCTGCAGCTGCCGGTGGACGTGGTGGGACTGGACCTCGGCCCGGCCGTCGACACACCGCTGGGCGTGGTGCTCCCCCGGGATTCGCCGCTGGCCCGCGCTTCCTCGCTGTCGCTGGCCGACCTGGCGGGCGAAGGCCTGGTGCACGCGCCCCGCGCGGCGGCGCCGGGGAGCTACGACGCGCTGCTGCGCACGTGCTGGGACCACGGCTTCCGCCCGGCCGCGGTCCGGCACGCCCGCAACCCGGAGTTCGCGCTCGGCCTGGTCCTGGCCGGGCACGGGGTGGCGTTCGAGCCGCGCGCCCGCAAGGAGCCGCGGGTGGTCTGGCGGCCGCTGGCCGACCAGGTCCTCCGGGAACGGATGGCGTTCGCCTGGCCCTCGACGAGCCCGCACCCGCAGGCGGCGAAGCTGGCCGAGATCGCGGCGGGGGTGCTCCGGGACGACGGGGTTTCGCGCCTGGTGCCACCGGACCCGGGCGGCGCGCGGCCGTGGGACGTGTTCTACGAGCGCAGCTGACGGCGGCTTGGGGCATCACGCGTGATCCGGCGGGCATCACGCGTGTTTGGAAGGGCATTACGGGGAGCGCAGCTGATCCACCGCTGCTCGCGCCGCGTTGCCGATTGCTCGGTCGATGTCCGGGCGTCGCAACGTCTCCGCTCCGCCTGCCGTGAACACCGCCACCGCGTACGCCTGCCCGTCCGGGTACGTCGCGATGCCGATCTCGTTGCGGATCCCCGGCATCGTGCCCGTCTTGGCCGCCACGGCCACCTCCGGCGGGAACCCCGCCGTCAGCCGGTGCCAGCTCACCTGTGCCGACATCCACTCCAGGACCTGCGCCCCCGGTCCGGGGTCATTCCAGATCGCCGCCAGCAAAGAAGTCATCTCCCGCGCCGTGGTCGACGAAGTCCGCAATGGATCCAGCGCCCGCAAGGGAACTCCCGCGGCCGTGTCGTCGATGATCGTGCGCAGCAGATCACGCGGTGCGCCGATGACCGACGTCCGGGACAAGCCCAGCTCCGCCAGCAACGACCGCACGTTCTCCACGCCCACCCGGTCGAACAGCAGGTCCGCGGCCGTGTTGTCCGACACCGACAACGCCAGCAGCGCCGTGTCTCGCAGACTGTACGAAACGTCGTCGGCGAACCCCGCCGAGCCGCTGCCGCCCAGGCGGTCGGCCGCCGAAGCGTGCACCCGGTCCGTCGGGTCGAGCTGGCCCGCCGCCACCTGCCGGGCGAACTCGAACGCCAGTGCCACCTTCACCACCGAAGCCAGCACGACCGGCGCGTCGGCGTCGACCTCGACGGAGGCAGCGGAACCGAGACGGCGGGCGTGCAGGAACCCCCGCACGCCCGCCGCCGCGAAAATCTCCTCAGGACTCACACGGTCATGATGGACCGCAGCCGCCCGACCTCCGCCATCCGGCGCTCCGCGAGGCGGTCGGCCGCCGTCGCCGGGGGCACGCCGTCGGTTTCCGCCAGTGCGAACACGGCCTTCGTCGTGTCGAAGATGGCCGTCGTCTTGCGCTTGGCGCGCTCGAAGTTGAAGCCGTGGCGCTCGTCGTCGACCTGGATCACGCCGCCGGCGTTGACCAGGTAGTCCGGCGCGTACAGGACACCGCGGTCGGCGAGCTGCTTGTCGATGCCGGCGTGCGCGAGCTGGTTGTTCGCCGCACCGCAGACGATGCGAGCACCCAGCACCGGCACCGTCGTGTCGTTCAGGACGCCGCCGAGCGCGCACGGCGCGAAGACGTCCAGTTCCGCCCGCAGCAGGGTGTCCACATCGGACACGACCTGAACGGAAGGGTAGATCGAGTGGGTGCGCGAGATCGCCGGCTCGTAGACGTCGGTGATGGTCACCTGCGCGCCCGCGTCCACGAGGTGCCCGACGAGGATGTGCCCGACCTTGCCGACGCCCGCCACGCCAACGCGCTTGCCGGCCAGGTCCGGGCTGCCCCAGAGGTGCTCGGCCGAGGCACGCATGCCCTGGAACACGCCGAACGCCGTCAGCACGGAGGAGTCGCCGGCGCCGCCGTCCTCGGGCGAGCGGCCGGTGACGAAGTCGGATTCGCGGGCGACGACGTCCATGTCCTGCACGTAGGTGCCCACGTCGCACGCTGTGATGTAGCGGCCGCCCAGGGACTGCACGAAACGCCCGTACGCGCGCAACAGCGCTTCGGACTTGAGCGTCTTCGGGTCGCCGAGGATGACGGCCTTGCCGCCGCCGAGGTCGAGCCCGGCCAGCGCGTTCTTGTACGCCATGCCCTTGGACAGCGCGAGCACGTCGTCGAGCGCGTCCGCTTCGGTGGCGTAGGGGTGGAAGCGCGTCCCGCCCAGTGCGGGTCCGAGCGCGGTGGAGTAGATGCCGATGATGGCCTTCAGGCCACTGGCCTGGTCGTGGCAATACACGACCTGTTCGTGCCCGGTGCCCCGGGCGAACACTCCTTCGGTCACGGTGGTGACTCCTTTGTCTCCCGCGCCCGGTTCGTGGCCGGGACGCGCTTCAAGGGTGGCAGGAGGCCGGGGCGGAGGTCGTCCGCCCGAGTGCTTCCCGGCACCAACCTAGATCCTCTCCGCCCGGGGAACCAGCAGAGGTCCCGGGATACGGACGAGTAACCGATCTTGCGGGGGTCCGGGGTGGTTTGCCCCCCGGCCGGGGTCCGGGGCTCGGCCCCGGAAGGCACAGCGGAGATCAGCCGCGGACCACCTTGCCGAGTGCGGTCATCGCCGTCTCGAGCTGCGTGTCGGAGAGGTACGGCGCCGGCCCGAAGCGCAGGTACGGCCCCCGGCTGTCGGTGCAGACCCCCTGGGCGGCAAGCGCCGCCTGCAGGCCGCCGGCGTCGGCACAGCGCAGCGAGAGGAACCCGCCGAGCCGGTCCAAGGGCACCGAGCGATCCCGCGTGACGACGTCCTCCGGGAGGGCGAGCGCATCGAACACCGACGCGAGCAGGCCCACCTGGTGCTGCGAGACCTCGCGCAGGAACTCCGGCGTGAGGCCCTGCTCGGCGAAGAACCGCTGGACCCGGGCGCCACGGTAGTGGCTGGCCGGGTCGTAGGTGGCGCCGGCGAACCGGTCGCCTCCCATCGCGTACGGCACCGCGCCGGGGTGGCGCTCGTCGGCGAGCGCGCCGAACTCCGCGTACCAGCCGGTGATCACCGGCCGCAGCTCCTGGGCGTGCGCGGGCAGCCGCAGGAAGCAGTTGCCCTCGCCGAGCTGCAGGTACTTGTAGCCGCCGCCGAGCACCCAGGCGTTGGTGAGCCCGAGGTCGTGCAGCGGGAACGGCACGACGCCGAGCGCGTGGTAGGCGTCGACGACGAGCTCGATGGACCGGGCGCGGCACGAGTCGGCCAGGTGCGCGAGCCCCGGCACCAGCCGCGACGTCTCGAACAGCACGGCCGAGACGAGTACCGCGGCGGTGTTGTCGTCCACTTCGGCGGCGACGCGCTCGGCGAGCGTCGTGACCGGGTCCAGGGGCACCCGGACGACCTCGACGCCCTCCTCTTCGAGGCGGGCGAGCTGGCGGCGCAGGGTGTGGAACTCGCCGTCGGTGGTGACCAGGCGCGGTCTTCGCGGCAGCTCCATCGCCGAGAGGAAGCGCAGCACCAGGTCGTGCGTGCTCGCGCCGAGGGCGTACTCGCCGTGCGGGTCGCCGAGCAGCAGGCGGAACCCCGCGCGCAGCTCGTCGGCCTTCGCGAAGGCACGCTCCCACTTCTCGTCGACGTCGCGGGCGGCGTCCGTGAAGGACTCCCGCAAGCCCTCCTCGGCGACGTCGGGCCACGCCTGGTGCGAGTGCCCGGACAGCAGCAGGCGTTCGGCGACCCCGAACCGGGAGTAATGCGGGGCGAGCGCGTTGTGGTCACCGCGCAGGTCGTCCAAAGTGGTCACAGTCGGCTCCGTACGGCCCAGAGATCCGGGAACATCGGCTGGAAGAGCGTGGTACGCAGGTAGGTCGCGCCGGATGATCCTCCCGTCCCGGTCTTGTCGCCGATGGTGCGTTCGACCATCTTCACGTGCCGGTAGCGCCACTCCTGCATCCCTTCATCGAGATCCACCAGACATTCCGCGACGACCGACGGTCCGCCGTCGTCGCTGTACACGTCCAGCAATATCGCCTGCAGGGCCGGGGAGGGCTCCACCGGTCGAGTGACGTCTCGGTCACACCCGACCGCGTAGCCAGAAACCTTGAGGTACGCGAGAAAAGAGTCGAACAACGACGGTCGCGCCATCGCTTCGGCAATGCGTTTCCGCTGCTCGCCCCCTTCGGGGTAGTGCGCGAACACGCGCTCGTCACGCCGCCCGAGCACGGCTTCCAGCTCGCGGAACTGGGCCGACTGGAAGCCGCTCGAAGCGTCCAAACGGGTGCGGAAACTCGTGAACTGGCTGGGGGTCATGGTTTCCAGCACGTCGATCTGCGCGACGGCGACCTTGAGGATCGTCAGGATCCGCCGCAGGATCCGGATCGAGTGCGCGGTGTTCCCCTTTTCCAGGTTGCGCTGGAGGAACTCGGCCTCGTGCAGGATCTGCTTGAACCACAGCTCGTACACCTGGTGGATCACGATGAACAGCAGCTCGTCGTGCTCGTCCGAACGCGGGCGCTGGGCCTCCAGCACCTCGTCCAGCGCGAGGTACGAGGTGTAGCTCAGAGCTTCCTGAGTCGCTTGGCTGGTTTCGGTCATCCCTGGGTCACCTCGTCGAAATGGCGCTGAGCGGCCGGAGCCAGCGCGGTGTACAGATCGTGGAACAACTCGACCGCCGCCGCCCGGTGATCCGGCGCGGGCACCAGGTCGGCGGGCAGTTCGGGGTCGAGCGACGGGAACGCGCGGAACGTGTGCACCAGCCGCGTGCGGACGTCGAACGCGGTCTTGTCGGGCAGCTCCGCGCCGGCGTGCCCGCCGAACTGCCCGACGAACGCCGTGTAGCGCGCGGCGAGGTCGTCGAGGTCCCAGGCCCGGCCGGCGAAGCGGCGGACGTCGAGCGCGGCCGAGGGCCGGCCGAGCAGCAGCCCGGCGTGCTCGGTGACGTCCAGTTCGCCCAGCAGGGCGACGACCTCGGCCTCGCGGTCGTGCGGGGCGATCCAGGTGCCGTCCTGGTAGGGCCCGAAGCCGAGGAACCGCAGCCGTCTGACCAGGCGTTCCCGCGCCTGGCGGCGGCTCTCCGGGATGCTCTGCCACAGCACGGTCCACTCGCCGGCGGGGCGCTCGCGGCGGCCGAGGGAGAAGATCCGGTGGTCACCGTCGGCGAGCAGCGTGATGGTGCGGCGGGTCAGCGAGTAGTGCACGGTGCGGCCCTCGCGGTGGCGCTGGAGCAGGCCGCGGCGCACCACGCGGGTGAGCGCGATCCGGGCCGCGCCGTCGGAGAAGCCCAGCTCGGCGAGGGCTGCGACCAGGCCGCCCGACCACACCCGGCGGGTTTCGCGCGGGTGCACGTAGCTGCCCAGCAACGTCACGACCAGCTCCTGGGGGCTGGCGTCGAAGGCGTCTCCGGGCATGGCGCAACTCTATACACCTCAGGCCGCTGCGGTGTAGCTTGAATTGCGTGACGTACTTCGCGGACCTCAGCTCGCGGCAGGTCGCGGCCCTGGCGGACGGCGGCCGCACGCCGGTGCTGCTGCTCCCCCTCGGCGCGATCGAGCCGCACGGCCCGCACGCGCCGCTGGGCACCGACCCGCTGATCTCGCGCGGGATGTGCGAGCGCGCGGCCGAGCGGCTGGCGGCCGATGACGACGTCCACGTGCTGGTGCTGCCCGAGGTGCCCTACGGCGTGACGCGGTTCGCGGCCGGGTTCGCCGGCGGGGTCCACATCGGCGAGGAGACGCTGCACTCGCTGCTCGTCGACATCGGGGCGGCGCTGATCGGCCAGCGGCTCCGGCGGATCCTGCTGGTCAACAACCACTTCGAGCCCGCGCACCTGGTCACGCTGCGGCGTGCGGCCGAGACGCTGAACTTCGCCTACGACGGCCGCGTCGCGCTGCTCGACCTGGTCCGGCGGCGGCACGCGCAGCGGCTGACCGAGGAGTTCCGCTCGGGCGAGTGCCACGCGGGCCGCTACGAGACGTCGCTCGTGCTGGCCGACCGGCCCGAACTGGTCGACCAGCCGCTGATGCGGACGTTGCCGCACGTGCCGGTGAGTCTTGCTTCGGCTCCTTCCGATGGTGGCTTCGCCGAGATGGGGATGACCGAGGCGTACTGCGGTTCACCGGCCGAGGCGACCTCGGAAGAGGGCATCGAGACGTTCTCGACCTTGACCGACCTGCTGGTGGAAGCGATCCGGGAGCTGGCCCGTGACTGAGCCGTTCAACCTCGCCACGCACTTCCTCGACCGGCACGTGGCTTCGGGGCGGGGCGATCGGACCGCCCTGGTCGTCGGGGATCGGTCGGTGAGTTACGCGGAACTCGCGCGGCTGGCCAACCGCGTCGGCAACGTGCTGCTCGACGCCGGGGTCCGAAGAGGACAGCGCGTGCTGCTGGCGTTGAGCGACGGCGACGAGTTCGTCGCGACCTGGTACGGCGCGCAGAAGATCGGCGCGGTCACCGCCGAGGTCTACCCGTTCCTGCAGCCCAAGGACTACGCGTACTACCTCGGCTACACCGAGGCCGTCGCGGTGATCGCGGACGCCGTCACGCTGCCCGCTCTTCGCGAGGCGGGCGCTACCGGGCTCTTGGTCACCGGGGTGCCCGAAGACGAGCTGCTGCCGGGCGAACGTCCCTTCCGGTCCCTCGTGGACGCGGCGCCGGACGCTTTGGAAGCCGCACCGACCACTGTGGACGATGTCGGGATCTGGAAGTTCACCACGGGCAGCACCGGCGCGCCCAAGGCGTGCGTACATCCCTTGCGCAGTGCGAAAGAGAGCTTCGAGCGGTACGCCGTCCAGGTGCTCGGGCTGCAGGAAGACGACCGCGTGCTCGCCGTGCCCAAGCTGTTCTTCGGCTATGCGCGCGACCTGGTGGCGCTGTTCCCGTTCGGCGTCGGCGCGGCCGGGATCGCCTTCCCCGAGCGCAGCACGGCGGACCTGATGTTCGAACTGATCGCGCGATACCGCCCAACGGTGCTGGTGAACGTGCCGACGATGATGAGCGCGATGGTCGCGCACCCGGACGCGGCGGCGCAGGACCTGAGCTGCCTGCGGATGACGACGTCGGCCGGCGAGGCGCTGCCGCCGGAGCTGCACCGGAAGTGGGACGCGATGTTCGGGGTGCCGGTGGTCGACGGGATCGGCTCGTCCGAGGCGTACCACATCTACCTGTCGAACCGCCCGGGCTCGGCGCGGCCCGGAACGCTCGGCACCGAGGTGCCCGGCTACCACGCGCAGGTTGTCGACGAACTCGGGAATCCGCTGCCCGACGGGGAAATCGGGCCGCTGCGGGTCACCGGGCCGACGATCGCACTGGAGTACTTCGGCGACGCCGAGAAATCGGCGCGGACGTTCGATGGCGACACACTGACGTCCGGTGACCTCTTCAGCCGTTCCGACGGGTTCTTCCGGCACCACGGCCGGGCGGACGCGCTGCTCAAGGTCGGCGGGGTGTTCGTCGCGCCCGGCGAGATCGAGGACTGCCTGCTCGGGCACCCTTCGGTGGTCGACTGCGCGGTGGTCGGCCAGGACGTCGGCGGCCTCATCGTGCCGCGCGCGTACGTGGTGGTGCGCGCCCCGGTGACCGCGGACGAGCTGAAGAACCACGCGAAAGCCCGGCTGGCCAAGCACAAGTATCCCCGCGAAGTGGTGTTCATGACGGAACTTCCCCGCACGGCCAACGGAAAGCTCGACCGGCGTGCCCTGGCGGGCCGGTCGTGAGCCGCCTGGTCGTGGTCACCGGCGGCACCCGCGGCATCGGCGCGGCGATCGCCGCCCGGTTCGCCGCCTCCGGAGACACCGTGCTCGCGCCGGGTCGCGCCGAATGCGACGTCACCGACGAGGACGCCGTCGCGGCCTACTTCGCGGCGGCGGGCCCGGTGGACGTGCTGGTGAACAACGCCGGGATTTCTTCGAGCGCCCCGCTTTCGAAGACTTCGCTGGACGACTGGCGGGCGCAGATCGAGGTCAACGCGACCGGCGCGTTCCTGTGCACCCGCGCGGTGCTGCCGGGGATGCGCTCGCGGGACCGCGGCCGGATCGTCACGGTGGCGTCGACGGCGTCGCACGTCGGCTACCGCTACACGGCCGGGTACACGGCGTCGAAGCACGCGGCGGCCGGGCTGATGCGGGCGGTCGCGGCGGAGCTGGCCGGCACCGGCGTCACGGCGAACGCGGTCTGCCCGGCGTTCGTCCGCACGGACATGACGGCGACTTCGGTGGCGCGGATCCAGGAGCGCACCGGGCGTTCCGTGGACGACGCGGAGTCGGCGCTGGCGGCGGCGTCCCCGCTCGGCCGGCTCCTGGAACCTTCGGAGGTGGCGTTCGCCGTCTCCTTCCTGGCGGCACCCGAAGCCGCCGCGATCAACGGCCAGACCCTCGTACTCGACGGCGGAGGAATCCAGACATGAGCCCGTTCCGCGCGACCGCACCGCTGACGAAGGAGTGGGACCACTTCGGGTTCTCGGTGGACGACGGCGTCGCCACGGTGACGTTCACCCGGCCGGAGAAGCTGAACGCGCTGACGTTCGACGTCTACGCCGACCTGCGGGACCTGGTGCTGGAGCTGCCGCAGCACGAGGACGTGCGGGTGCTGGTGATCACCGGGCAGGGCCGCGGGTTCTGCTCCGGCGGCGACGTCGAGGAGATCATCGGCGAGCTGCAGAAGTTCGAGACGGCCCAGCTGCTGGAGTTCACCCGCATGACGGGCGCGGTGGTGAAGGCGCTGCGCGAATGCCCGCTGCCGGTGATCGCGGCGGTCAACGGCGTCGCGGCGGGCGCGGGCTCGGTGATCGCCCTGGCGAGCGACTTCCGGCTGCTGGCGGAGTCGGCGAAGTTCGCGTTCCTGTTCACGAAGGTGGGCTTGGCGGGGGCCGACATGGGTTCGGCATATCTTTTGCCGCGGCTGGTGGGCTTGGGGCGCGCAACGGAACTGCTGATCCTGGGCGACAAGCTGCCGGCCGCCCGGGCGCTGGAGATCGGGCTGGCTTCGCAGGTGGTGCCGGATGCCGACTTGCCTTCTGTCGCTACGGCCTTGGCCCGACGGCTGGCGGACGGCCCGGCGCTGGCGTACGCGACTACGAAGGTGCTGCTGACGCGCGAGCTGGACATGGACCTGGGCAGTGCGATCGAGCTGGAAGCGATGACCCAGGCCCTGCTGATGACGGCAAAGGACCACAAGGAGTTCTACGCGGCGTGGTCCGCGGGCCGCGAGCCACGCTGGACCGGGCGCTAGAGCCGGGTCACCGCGATCGCGTCCTCCTCCAGCGAACCGAAGTACAGCTTCCCCTGCCACTCGCGCACGCCCACCAGCATGTGGAAGCCGTCGATCTCGCCGCGGAACTCTCGCTCCACCTTGCCGTCCGGGGACACCCCCAGGACGCCGACCTCGCGGCCCGGGCTCGGCTGCAGGGACGTCGGGAGCGCCCGGACGCCGGCTCGCAGGAACGCCGGCAGGCGGCGGACCACGTCCAGGGCCGGCACGCGTGGGGATGCCTGGGTGATCCAGATCAGCCCGTCCGAGCCCGTCGAAATGTTGTCCGGGAAGCCCCACAGGTTCTCGATCAAAGGATCGACGTGACCGTCCGAAAGGCGGACGCGGGACACGCTGAACGCGCCCGTCTCCGCCACCGCCACGAACGACTCGTCCGGGGGCAGCGCCACTCCGTTGGCGAACTGGAGGCCGTCCAGGAGCAGGTCGATCGAGCCGTCCGGGGAGCGCCGGAGGAGCCTGCCGCCGCCCGTCTGCTCGATCAGGTCGTCGCGCCAGTTGTCGATGCCGAAGCGGCGGGACGAGTCCGTGAAGTACACCGTCCCGTCGGCCGCCACCGCCGCGTTGTTGCAAAACACGAAGTCGAGACCCAACGCGGACGTCGCCAGGACCGAAGGCGTGCCGCCCGACAGCGGCACCACCAAGAGCCCGGCCCGCGCGTCGCAGATCAGCAGCTCGTCCTCGCCGTACAGCTCCAGCCCGAGCGGCCGCCCGCCCGTGTCGGCGATGACGTCGATGCGCCGGCCGTCCGGCGACACGCGCAGGATGCGCCCGTCGTCGACGCCGGCGTAGATCCGGCCTTCGCCGTCGACCACGACGTCTTCCGGGCCGTGCCCGTTGACCGGGATGACCGTGACCTCGCCGAACCGCATCGGACGTCTCCTACCGGTAGGTCAGCAGCGAAGCCGCTTCGGCCTCGAAGTGCGGGTGTTCGTTGAAGGACAGCATAGTGACGCCGCCGCGGCCGGACACCAGCTTCGTGATGCCGCCGTTGACCGTGACGCGGTTGAGCTTGAGCAGCCCGGTTTCGGGGGTTCCCATCAGCAGGCCGCAGATCGTGGCGATCACGCCGCCGGAGGTGAACACGACCGCGTGCTCGCCCTTGCCCAGCGACGCCACCAGGTCCGTGAGGCCTTCGCGGCAGCGCGCGAGGAACGCGGGCCACGTCTCGGCGCACGGACCGCCGTCGCCCGCCGAAATCCACGCCGTCAGCGCCGCGTCCAGAAGCCCCTGGTACGCACGGGAATCCTCCTGCGGCGCGCCTCCGGCGTGGTGCCGCGCGATGTCGACGTGGTCGTACTCGTTCCAGCGCGGGTCCTCGACGACCGGGACGTCGGTGCCGACGACCTTGAGCGCCGTCGCCGCGGTGTCCCGCTGCCGCGCGAGCGTTCCCGACCGGACCTGGCTGAAGGAGACGCTGCGCCGCAACAGTTCCGCACCGACCACAGTGGACTGCTCGAAGCCGCGCGGCGACAGCGCGTCGTAGTCCTCCGCGCCGAACGACGCCTGCCCGTGCCGGACCAGGTAGATCGCGCCCACTCAGACCCTCCCCTTCGCGATGATCTCCCGGCAGCGCCAGTCGAGGTAGCCGACGAACTGCCAGAAGTCCTTGAACGCCGGGTTGCGGGTGGCGCCGTCGTGGTAGCGGCGGTACAGCTGCTGCAGCACCGCGGCGAGCCGGAACAGGCCGTAGACCTCGTAGAACCGCCAGTCGTCGATGGAAAGCCCGGTCTTCTCGGCGTACCGCGCGACGAACTCCTCGCGCGTGAACGTCCCGGGCAGGTGCGTCGGCTGGCGGCGGCTCGCCTGCATGACGTCGTCGTCATCGGCCTGGACCCAGTAGGCGAGCATGCTGCCCAGCTCCATCAGCGGGTCGCCGAGCGTGGCCATCTCCCAATCCAGGACGCCGGTGATGTTCAGCGTCTCCGGGCCGTCGAGGACCAGGTTGTCGAGGCGGTAGTCGTTGTGGATCAGGCAGATCTTGACCTCGGCTGGCTGGTTCTCGGCCAGCCACGTGCGGACCTCGGCGAAGTCGCCGACGTTGTCCGTGCGCGCCGCGACGTACCGGTCCGACCAGCCGCGGATCTGCCGTTCGACGTACCCCGCGCCCTTGCCGAGGTCGGCCAGCCCGGCCTTCTCGACGTCGACGGCGTGCAGGTCGACGAGCCGGTCGACGACCTTGCCGGACAGCGCCCGCGCCTGCTCCGGGGTCAGCGTCATGCCCTCGGGGAGGTCGCCGCGCAGGATCAGGCCGTCGAGCTTCTCCATGACGTAGAAGTCGCCGCCGAGCACGGCCGGGTCGTCGCCGAACGCCAGCATCCGCGGCACGTACGGGAACACCGGCCGCAGCGCGTGCTGCACCCGGTACTCGCGCCGCATGTCGTGCGCGGACGCCGCCTTGTGGCCGGCGGGCGGGCGGCGCAGGATCAGCTCGCGGTCCGGGTAGGTCAGCAGGTACGTCAGGTTCGACGCGCCACCGGGGAACTGCCGGACGCTCGGCGGCTCGTCGCCGAGGCCCTCGACCCGCGCGGCCAGCCAGGCGTGCACCGCGGCGGCGTCGAAGGCGTCTTCCTCACGCACCTCGACGGTGGTCACGCGAACCTCCGCAGGATCGAGGCCGGCACCACGCGCATCGCGAGGCTCAGCGGCACCCACGGCCACGCCGGGACGTAGGCTCGCGCCCGCTCGGCCTCGACCGCCTTGACCAGCGCCCGCGCGCCGCTCTCGGCCTTGGCCAGCAACGGGTTCCGGCCGATCCGGTCGTTCATCTCCGACTCGATGTAGCCGGGCCGGATGTCGGTGACGGTGATGCCCTTGCGCTTGAGCTCCAGCCGGGTGCCGTCGACGAACGCCGAGATCCCGGCCTTCGACGCGGCGTACGCGGTGAGGTTGCCCGGCAGGCCGCGGATGGCGCTGAACGACGACACGACGGCGAGGTGCCCGGCGCCCTGCGCGCGGAAGATCCCGGCGGCGGCCTCGATCTGGGCGGCGGCCGCGACGAAGTTGACCTCGAGGGTCTGCCGGTTGGCGTCGAACCGGCCCTTCCCGACCGGCTGGCCCTTCCCGAGCCCGGCGTTCACTATCACCCGGTCGAGGGACCCCAGCTCGGCGCGGAACTCCTCGAAGACGGTGAAGACGCTGTCGTGGTCGGTGACGTCGAGCTTGCGCGTGACGACCGTGATCCCGGGGTGCGCCGCGGTCAGGTCGGCCGCCAGCTTCTCGAGCCGGTCGGTGCGCCGCGCGCACAACGCCAGGTTGCGCCCCTTGGCGGCGAACCGGCGGGCCATGCCTTCGCCCAAACCGCTGCTCGCGCCGGTGATCAGGATGTTCTTCCGGACCGTCATGGACGGGATGCTACCCGGAAGTAATAAGACCGGTGGCCCGGCGCTGGGGGCGTCGCCGGGCCACCGGTCATCGCGCGGCCGCCCGGCCGGTCGCACAACGCGGCCGGGTGAGCCGGAGCCGTTGTCCACGGCTGTCGCCCGCTCCCGGATGGGCCGTGAGGGGGAGGCGGAGCCACCGGCGCGGGCAAGTCATACAAGCGCGTCCGCCCAGGCCGGGGCAATGGTTCACAGTTGCCAGTACTAGCCCGTTCGCCCGAGTGGACGCCGCGTCCCCGGCCACCGGCCACCTCGGCCGACGGGCTGGCGGACACTGCTAACGTGCACCGTGTCGGGGATCGTCGGGGGACGTTACGGGGCGGGTCGGCAATGGCGGGCAGCACGGCGGGCGGTCAGCAGGGTGAGCGCACCGCGTTCGCCACCCACCTGCGCGCGGCGATCGCGACCAGCGGGCTCTCCCTCGACCGGATCCAGGCGCGGCTGCGCGCCCGCGGCGTCGTCGTCAGCGTCACCGCCCTCAGTTATTGGCAGTCCGGCAAGCGCCAGCCCGAGCGGCAGAGCTCGCTCTCGGCCGTCCGCACGCTGGAAGAAATCCTCGACGTCCCCGCCGGGTCCCTGCTCGGGCTGCTGCCGCCGCCCCGGCCCCGCGGTGGTGCCGGGAAGCGCCAGGCGGGCGGCGAGCCCCTGACGTTCCCCCTCGAAACGCTCCAGCCGCTGCTGGACAAGGTCGGCGCGCCGGACGCCCTCGAGCGCCAGCACCCGCTCAAGCTGGTCGGGCTGCACGACCTGTGCGAAATCGCCGCGGACGGCGGCCAGCGCGCGGTCACCGCGCGGGCGGTGTTCCAGGCCGGCGCGGACGGCCAGGACCGCTGGCTGCTCGTCTACACCCAGGACGACCCGGCCGCCGGCGCGCCGGAGCTGCACGCGGTGCGCAACTGCCGGGTCGGGCGCGCCGAGACCGACGAGGCGCACGGCCTGATCGTCGCCGAGCTGATCTTCGACCAGCCGATCGACCGCGGCGAGACGCACCTGATCGAGTACACGCTGACCAACGGCGGGCCGCCGTACCCGGAGTGCCGCAACACGTACTACCGCGAGTTCCGGCGCCCGGTGCGGGAGTACCTGCTGGAGGTCCGGTTCGCCCCGGGCACGGCCCCCGAGCGCTGCTGGCAGTACGCCCGCAACGGCGCAACCGGCACCCGCCGCCAGCTCAAGCTCGACGGCGGCGACGGCGTGCACGCGGTGGCGCTGGACTTCGGCCCCGGCGTCTTCGGCATCGACTGGGACTGACGTACCCAGACTGTCGGCTCGCGTACCCAGACAGTCGGCTCGCGTACCCGGACGGTCGGTTCGTGAGCCGACCCTCCAGGTACGCGAGCCGACCCCTCAGGTACGCGAACCGACCCTTCCGGTACGGCGTCAGCCGAGGTGGGCGGCGGCCGCCGTGGCCAGTTCTGTGCGGTTCGCGATGCCCAGCTTGGCGTAGACGTGCGCGAGGTGCGTCTTCACCGTGCCGCGGCTCATGAACAGGCGGGCGCCGATCTCCGGGTTCGTGCAGCCCTCGGCCGCGAGCTTCACGACCTCGCGCTCGGTCGGCGTCAGGCTGCCCCAGCCGCTCGACGGGCGGCCGCGCGCGCCCCGGGTCCGGCGGACGAACGCGACGACGTCGTCGAGGCTCATCGGCGCTTCGTCCGTCGCCAGCCCGAGCGCCTCCAGCTCGGCCTGGTCCCCGGCGCGCCGGGGAAAGCCCAGGTCAGCGCGGATACGGGACGCCGAAACGAACACCCGGGCGGCGTCGGCCTCGCGGCCGGTGCGGGCGAAGAGCGTGGTCAGCGCGTCCAGGCTGCCCAGGACGCCCAGGCGCAGGCCGTGGTCGACGCGCAGCGTCAGCGCCTCGTGGTGCAGCTCGGCGGCCTGCTCCGGCCCGGCCAGGTACCCCTGCTGGTCCAAGGCGTCGGCCAGGGCCGACCGCAGGCCCCAGCGCCGGGTCAGCTCGACGGCGGTGGCGAGCACCGCCGCGGCCTCGTCGGTGCGGCCCTGCGCACGCAGCACCGCACCGCGTTCGGTGAGCCCCTGCGACGCCAGGTACGTCCCGGGAATGGCTTCGCGTTCGAACCAGCGCGCGGCTTCGTCCCACTCGCCGCGCCGCCGGTGCAGCTCGCCCATCACCCCGGCCATGCCGGGCACGAAGACGTCCCCCGCGGTCTCGAGGAGCCGCAGGAACGGCTCCATCACGCGGAACCCGGCGTCGACGTCGCCGGCCAGGCAGTGCACCATCGCCAGCCGGCACAGCGTCGTGTTGACCCGGTGGAAGTCCCCGAGCGGCGCGGCGACCTCGACGGCGTGCTCGGCCAGTTCGCGCGCCCGCGGCAGATCCGCCGACACGAGCGCGCTCGCCGACCGGGCGCTGAGGACCGTCGAAGCGAGCCCGCGGTCGCCCCGGCGAAGCAGTCCTTCGGCCGCTTCGGCGAGCAGGGGCTCGGATTCGTCGTAGCGGTCGCGAGCGTGGAGGACGATCCCGCGCAGCATCAACGCACTGTCACGCGCGAAGCCGTCGTCTCCCGCGGCTTTCTCGGCTTCGAGGGCGAGGTCCCAGGCAGCGTCAAAGTCCGTGTAGAGATGCCCTAGAGCGGTCAGGGAGAGGCATCGCGCGCGCAACCCCGCTTCGCCGACTTCGGTGGCGATCTCCAGGCCCAGCCGCGCGGCTTCGACATCGAACGGCGCCGTCGTGTCGGCGACCAGCCCCATCCCGGTCAGCAGCCGCGCCTGCAACGGGGAACGCTCGTCCGGACAGCGGGCGACCGCGCGCTTCAGGTACGCCAGGCCTTCGTGGCCGCGGCCCCGCAGGTTCCACAGCCACGCGACGGCGGCGGCGAGCCGGCGGCCTCGCGTGGGATCTTCCTTACCCAGCCCCCATTCCAGGGCCGCGCGGAAGTTGTCGCGCTCCGGTTCCACCCGCGCGCGCCAGGCGTCCTTGTCCAGGTCGAGGTCGGGTTCGGCGGCCTCGGCGAGGGCGAGGAAGTGGTCGAGGTGCCGGTCGCGGACGGCGTCGGCCTCCCCTGCCTCGGCCAGCCGGGCCGCCGCGTACTCGCGCAGGGTCTCCAGCAGCCGGTAGCGGCCGTTTTCGGCCAGCACCAAGGACTTGTCGACGAGCCGGCCCAGCGCGGGCAGCACGGCCGGGCCGCCGGCCGCGTCCAGGGTGAACCCGCCGGCGAACACCGCAAGCCGGCGGAACACCGCGCGGTCTTCGTCGTCGAGCTGGTCGTGGCTCCACGCGAGGGACGCGGCGAGGGTCTGCTGCCGGGCCGGCACGCCGCGCGGGCCGCGGGTGAGCAGGGCGAACCGGTCGTCGAGGCCGGCGTCGATCTGGTGCGGGGTCAGGGTTCCGAGCCACGCGGCGGCGAGCTCGACGGCCAGCGGGATGCCGTCGAGCCGCGTGCAGACCGACCGGACGGCGGCCGCGCTCGACGTGTCCAAAGTGAACAGTGGCCGGACCGCGCCGGCCCGTTCGACGAACAGCGCGACGGCCTCCTCGACGGCCAGCGGCGGCACCCGCCACACCGTCTCCCCCGGCACTCCCAGGGGTTCCCGGCTGGTCGTCAGCACCGCGACCTCGGGACAGGACCGGAGCAGCGCGACGGCGAGGTCCGCGACGCCGTCGAGGACCTGTTCGCAGTTGTCGAGGCAGAGCAGGACACGCCGGTCGCGCAGCTCCGTCGCGACCGAGCGCGCGGCGCCCGCGTGCGGCTCCACCGGCACGACGAGCGTCGCGGCGACCAGCTCGGCGACCTCGGCGCGGCCGCTGACGGCGTCGAGTTCGACCCACCACACGCCGTCGGGCCAGCGCCCGGCCGCGGCGGCGGCGACCTGGGCGGCCAGCCGCGTCTTGCCACTGCCGCCCGGCCCGGCGAGCGTGACGAGCCTGCCACCGGCCAGCCGGCCTCGGACCTCGCCGGCCTCGGTCTCGCGCCCGACGAACCCGGTCAGCTGCACCGGCAGGTTGTTCGGGACCGCGTCGAGCGAGCGCAGCGGCGCGGGGGTGCCGCCGAGCTGGAAGATCCGCTCGGGCGCGGTGAGGTCCGGCAGCCGGTGGACGCCGAGGTCGTGCAGCGTGACGCCGGTCAGGGCCGCGGCGGCGGGCGCCGAGACGAGCGTCCGGCCGTCGCCGGCCAGCTCCCGCAGCTGTTCGCAGCGACGGACGGCGGGGCCGGTGGGCGTGCCGTCGTCGCGGACCAGCGCTTCGCCGGTGTGCAGGGCGGCGGGCCCGCCGTTCAGGTTCTTGAGCGCTTCGCCGGGCGTCGTGAAGACAGCCGGGGGCGCGTCACCGGCGCACAGGATCGTGACCGTGCCCGTGGGGAGGAGGTTCGTCTCGGTCATGGCCCGGCCAGTCTGCCAGCGAATCTCGGCCAGGTGGCAGATGTCCCGGCGCGCCGCGGCTGCGACCTTCGAGGACGTGGAGACGTTCGAAGAGCTGCTGACCCGCTGGCGGGACGCCGAGGCCCGCGGCGACGCGCCCGCGTGGGAGCCGCTGCTGGCCGCCGACTTCCGCGGCGACGGCCCGGACGGCCGCGTGCTCGACCGCGACGCCTGGCCCGGCCGGGCCCCCGCGAGCGCGTTCCGGTGGACGGGCCTGCGGGTGACGCCATCGGTCGGGGTGGCGACCGGGCACCGCGACGGCACCGGCTGCACGGTGGTCGCGGCGCGGCGCGCTGGACGCTGGCTGATCGTCAACGTCCAGCGGGGCTCATGACAGCTTGGTCCGCAGCACCTTCCCGGTCGCGTTGCGGGGCAGCTCGTCCAGGAACTCGACGTCGCGGGGGACCTTGTAGCGCGCCAGGTTCGCCTTGACGTAGTCACGGACGCCCTCGACGTCGAGCTTCGCGCCGTCCGCCAGTACCACGAACGCCTTGAGCCGCTGCCCGAACTCCGGGTCCTCGACGCCGATCACCGCCGCTTCCAGCACGTCTTCGCGCTCGACCAGGAGGTTCTCCACCTCGATCGGGAACACGTTCTCGCCGCCGGAGACGATCATCTCGTCGTCGCGGCCGTCGATGAAGAGGAGGCCGTCGCCGTCGAAGTGGCCGACGTCGCCGCTGGAGAGGAGGCCGTCGATGATCTCCTTGTGGCGGCCGTCGGTGTAGCCGCCGAAGCTGAGGCCGCTGCCGACGAACACCCGGCCGGTGACGTTCGGCTCGGTGATCTTGCCGCCCTTTTCGTCGTAGAGCGCCACCTTGCAGCCGACCGGCGCGCGGCCGACCGTACCCGGCGCCTTCGCCCAGTCCTCCGGCGTCGCGACCGTCGCCACGGCGACCTCGGTGGAGCCGTAGAGGTTGTGCACGACCGGGCCGAACGCCTCGTTGGCGCGGTTGCCGAGGTCCGGCGACAGCGCAGAACCCGCGACGAAGATGATGCGCAGCGCCGACGTGTCGTACTTCTCCCGGACGTCCTTCGGCAGGTCGACGATGCGCTGCAGCATGGTCGGCACCAGCACGAGCGCGGTGCACTTGTGCTCGGCAACGCCGCGCAGCGCTTCTTCCGGCGTGAACTTGCGGCGCATCACGACCTTCGAGCCGAGCGCGAAGGAGAGGATGAACTGCGAAAGACCGGTGCCGTGGAACAGCGGCGCGCCCATGTAGGTGGCCTCGTTGGACCGCAGCGGGATCCGGTCGAGGAACTGCGCGGACGCCAGCGCGGAGGTGTGCGGCCGCGGCGCGCCCTTCGGCGTGCCGGTGGTGCCGCTGGTCAGCAGCACGAACCCGCCCGGCTTGGCCGGCGCGGGCCACGGCCGGTCGTCGGTGCTGGCGATGATCTCCGACAGCACCGGCACGTCCCGGTCGGCCAGGTCGCTGTCCGGGTCGACCCAGGCGAGGTAGCGCTCGACACCCGCGGGGATGGCGTCGAGCAGGCCGGTGAACTCCTGGTCGTACACGAGCGCGGTGACGCCTTCGCGCTTGGCGACGTCGGCCAGCTGCGGCTTCGCGAAGCCGGTGTTCATGAGCAGGAGGCGGACGCCGAGCTTGCCCGACGCGGCCATCGTGATCACCAGGCCGCGGTGGTCGCGGCAGAGCGCGGCGACGACCTGGCCCGGCTTGATCCCGCGCTGCGACCAGGCCCGGGCCAGCGCGTTCGACTGGTCGTCGAGCTGCTTGTAGGTCAGCGGGCCGAGCTCGTCGACGATGCCGACGGCGGTCGGGTCGCGGCGCGCGGAGATGTGGTTCGCGCCGGCGAACGGGCCGAACTTGCGGAGCGCGACGAGTGACCGGACCCCTTCGTCGAGTCTGGGGAAGGGGACGAGGCCGGCCCGGCGCATGACGTCGACGCTGCGGGCCGTCTCGGCCACCTTGTCGGCCACTTGCGTGGCGAGCGCGACCAGACTCATCCAGGCACCTCCGTTGCTGCGGGAAGAGAGCCCACGCCGACGGCGGGCGTACCGGCGGTATGGGGGCTACTGGAGAGTAAACCAAGCGCGCGCCCGGCGCACCAGACGTGCGCGCGCCGAAACTGTCGGTGGTGGCCGTCATGATGTCTTAGTGCAGGTGATCGCCGGGCGGGAGGAGGACGGGAGCTTCACCGTGCAGTCGCCGGCGTCGACGGCGAACGGCCTGGACGCCGCGGGGTTCGCGGCGCTGGCCCGGGAGCTGGAGACGTCGCTGCGGCCGCGCTGGGTGTTCCCGTCGGTGGAGGGCGTGTACCCGGTGCTCGTCGGGGCCGGGCTGCGGGTCGGGCGCTGCTACGACCTCGCGCTGGCCGAGGGACTGCTGCTGGCGTACGAGGGGCAGGAGGGGCAGTCGCGGAGCCTGCGCGCGGCCTGGGCCAGGGCGAACGGCGAGGAGCCGCCACCCGATTCCACGGCCGTCGAGCTGGCGCAGCCGACGCTGTTCGAGACCCGGGTGCCGACGCTGCCCCAGGGCGTGACGGTCGTCACGGCGGTCCGGCGCGTGCTCGCGGAGCAGGAGCGGCGGGTGGCGGCGGCCGAGCACCCCGAGCGGCTGCGGCTGCTGCTGGCCGCGGAGTCGGCGAGCGCGCTGGCCGCGGTGGAGATGTCGGCCGACGGCCTGCCGTGGCGCGCCGACCTGCACGAGGAGCTGCTGGTGTCCCGGCTCGGCCCGCGGGTGCGCCCCGGGGAGCGGCCGAAGGTGCTGGTGGAGCTGGCGGCGAAGATCAGCGAGGCGTTCGGCGGGCGGCCGGTGAACCCGGACTCGCCGCCGAGCGTGGTCAAGGCGCTGGCCTGGGCCGGGATCGAGGTGCCGGCGGCGCGGAAGTACCTGCTGAAGGGCATCGACCACCCCGCGGTCGCGCCGTTGCTGGAGTACAAGGAGCTGTCCCGGCTGTACGCGGCGAACGGCTGGGCGTGGCTCGAGGAGTGGGTCACCGACGGCCGGTTCCGTCCGCACTACGTCGTCGGCGGAGTGGTGTCCGGGCGGTGGGCCAGCCGCGGCGGCGGGGCGTTGCAGATCCCGAAGGTGCTGCGCACGTGCGTGCGCGCGGACCCGGGCTGGAAGCTGGTGGTGGCCGACGCGGCCCAGCTGGAGCCGCGGGTGCTGACGGCGTTGTCGGGCGACCGCAGGCTGGCCGACGTCGCGGCGGCGACGGACCTGTACGCGCGCCTCGGCGAGGCGTTGTTCTCGGGCGCCCGCTGGGTCCCGTTGTCACCGGACGACGACCGCGACGACCGGGCCCGGGCGAAGATCGCGATGCTCTCGGCGATGTACGGCGGCACGTCCGGCGAAGCGGGACCTCTGCTTGCGTTGCTGCGCCAGCGGTTCCCGGACGCGGTGTCCTATGTGGAGCGTGCCGCGCAGGCGGGCGAACGCGGCGAGCGCGTCCGGTCCCGGCTGGGCCGGACGTCGCCGGCACCGTCGGCGGCGTGGCGGGCGTTGACGGGCGGGCTGGCATCGGACGAAGCCGGCGAGGTGAAGGCCCGCCGGGCATCCCGCGGCTGGGGCCGGTTCACGCGCAACTTCGTCGTCCAGGCGAGCGCGGCCGACATGACGGCGGTGATGCTGGCCACGCTGCGCCAACGCCTCCCGGACCCGGCGCACCTGGTGTTCTTCCAGCACGACGAGGTCATCGTCCACACGCCGGCGGAGTTGGCTGCGGAGGTGTCCTCGGCAATCACGGACTCGGTGACGGAGGCGGCAAGAATGCTGTTCGGCCCGGCGTGCCCGGTCCGCTTCCCACTGCACATCGCCCCAGTCGACACCTACGCCGACGCCAAGTAACTTTGCCACCGCTCTGATCAGTGACCACATGGGCGATCACCGGAGTACCCCTTTGGCGCAATCGGGATCGCTGCCTGTGAGCCGAACCGCCGGTCGAGTGGCAGTGAACCAACCGACCAGCGCTTTCCCGAGGTGAAGACTACTGACTACGTTCAGCTCATATGGCGAAGAAATCGATCGGAAAGCTGCTGGGAAGCCTCTGGGGATACCTGCTTTTGGCTGCGGTGCTCTGGCTGTGGTTCCTGCCATCGATCGGTCCCGGCGTGATCGCCATTTTGTCGGCGCTGGTGGTGCTCTACACCTTGTTCCAAGCGCCCATGTGGTGCTGCGCCGAAACTCGCAGCCGTGCACCGTGTCGCAACAACGCGTACGGCATTCTGCTCGGCTGCCATTTGCGCCAGCACAAGTGGCAGAAGGTCAAGATGGCTGTCCGGCAGCAATACTGGGGAAAGCTGAGCCGCCGGGTGTTCAGCAGTGTCGGCGGGCAAGCCGCGACCTTCTCCGCCTTTGCCGGAATGGCTTCCGCGTGCGCGGCAACCGTGACCTTGATCGCCAAGTGACGCCGGCTCGTCGTTGTAATCCGTTTCGCCGACGCGAAGTGAGCCGGGCCGGCCGCTCTCCTGCTCGGAGCGGCCGGCCGGTCGCCTACGGGAACATCGCCAGCGTCTGCGTTCCGACGTCCTGGTTCGGCAGCGTCTTGCCCGGGTTGCCGCGGAAGTCCGTCCAGCACGGGTGCAGGCGGAAGTCGGTGCCGACCGCTGCTGCCGTGTAGTCGCCGATGAATACTCCCTGCAGTTCCTTGCCGGTCACCGCGCCCGCTGCGACGAACTGCACCTGGGGGTTCGCCGTCTGCGTGGTGATCCGCCGGATCGGTGCCGAACCCGCGCCGCCGCCCCAGCCCGTCGTGTACGCGTAGTCGAGACCGATGCCGCGTGGGTCGTAGGCGCGCGTGTAGAACGTGACCGCGACGCGGCCGGCCAGCGCCGCCACGGCGGGGAACACCTCGTCGGCGCCCGTGCCGAGCTTCGCCGGCTTCGACCAGCCGTGGCGGCCGTCGGACCCGCTCAGGAACGCGTCGCCGTTCGTCTTGACCGACTCGCCGTCGCGGTAGGTGCCGTTGCGGTCGTCGGCCCAGGTCACCCAGAGCCGGTCGGTCACCCGGTCGTAGGTCAGCTGCGGGAAGCTGTTGACGCGGAAGTTCTCCCCGGTCAGCGCGTTGTTCGCGACGTCTTCGTTCACCGGGAAGTCGAAGTCGAGCCCCACCTCGGCGTGCCGGAACGTGCGGCCGCCGTCGCGCGAGGTCGCCACCACCACCGCGTCGTGGTCCGCGGGCTGATCGCAGGCCACACTGGCGCACACCGACGTCTCGTACGCGATCTGGAGCGTCCCGTCCCGGGTGACCACCGGGTTCGAGCCGCTGCCGAACGGCGTGATCCCGCCGTGGAAACCGGTCAGCGACGGCGAAACCCGGCGCATCGGCGACCACGTCCGCCCAAAGTCGCCCGACTTCGACAGCACGATCGGCGACTCGACGAAGTTCCCGTCCGCGTCGTAGGTGAACTGCGTCCAGGTGACGTACACCGTGCCCGTCACCGGGTCGGCGGCGATCCACTCCTTGTCGTTGAAGATGTTCGCGGGCGTCGGGGTGCCGGCCGGCGTGACGCCGTCGAGGTGCAGGATCGCCGGGTCGCCGAAACTGCGGCCGCCGTCGTGCGACACCGACACGGCGATGCCGCTGGCGGACTGCTCGTCGTCCGGGACCGCCGCCCGGCTGAACACGAGCGTCGCGTAGTAGACGGTGTTGTGCGGCCCGAACGCCACGGCCGGGTCACCGGCGGCGTCCATATAGGACAGTGGCGCGGCCGCCCCGGTCGGGAAGTCGAGGTGCGGCAGCTGGACGTTCGCCCAGGTCCGGCCACCGTCGAACGACGTGTAGGCGAAGCCGCCGGAGTCGTTGCGGGCCTCGCGGGTGTTGTAGAGCCGGTAGTCGTTCGAGCCGGCGACGATGTTGCGCGGGTTCTCCGGGTTGACGGCGATGGTCGTTTCGTTCTGCGCGGTGCTGCAGCCGGTCTGGCTGCCGGTGGGCACGATGGTGTCCCCGGCGATGACGTCCTGGTTGGGCGCGAGCGGCCGGTAGGGGTTCGGCTTGCCGATGTAGGTCTGGCAGAGGGCGGACAAGGCGGGATCGTCGCCGTCCTCTTCTTCCTCTTCGGCGAACTGCTCCTTGAGCAGCGGGTTCGGCACGTCGTGGCGCGCCTCGGCGATCTTGTGCTTGCCGTGCGCGGATTCGACGGGCAGCGGCGGTCCGCCGCCGGCGGCGTGCGCGGCCGGCGCGAGCACGACGGCGAGCGGCACGACGAGCGCGGTGAGCGTGGCGAAGATTCTTCGTTTGGCGGACGAATCACCCAAGGACATCGGACGGTCCTTTCCCAGGAGGGACTTCGGCCGCCCCAGGCTTGACCCACCCGACCGGGCGGTCAACCGACGGAAGTCCGGATCCGGACATGCCGTTTTCGGTAACGTCGGCCCGGTGATCGACTACGGCCTCGACCTGTCCGCGGTGGACCCCGCCCTCGCGCTGCCCGACCTGGCCGCCGCGGGAGCCGCGCGCCCTCGCGCGGAACTGCTGGAACGCCGGCGTACCGGCCGGGCCGAGCTGGCGGCGGCGCTGCGTGACCTGCCGCCGGACCGGCAGTTCCCGTGGCACGGTTCGGCGGTGACCCCGAGATTTCCCTCGGCGTGGAAGGCCGGGCGCTGTCGTTCTACGCGGCCCGGCTGCCGATTCCGGAGGAACCGTTCCGCGTCGAACTGACCGGCCCCGGCGGCGAAACCTGGACGTGGGGCCCGGAAGACGCCGCGCAGCGGATCCGGGGCAGTGCGCTCGACTTCTGCCTCCGGGTCACCCAGCGCCGTCCGCCGGACGGCACCGACCTCACGGCAGTGGGCGACGACGCGCGCAAGTGGCTTGAGGTCGCCCGGGTCTTCCTCTAGGCCAAGGCGTCGTCGATGGCCTTCGTGATCCGCTTCAGCGACACCGGGTGCGCCGTCCCCAACGTCTGCGCGAAGAACGAAACCCGCAGCTCCTCGATCATCCACCGCACTTCGTTCAACGCCGGCGAAGACGTCCCCGGCGGAAGCGAAGCCAGCGCGTCGGAGTACTCGCCGGTGATCCACGCGATGTCCGCCGTGCGCTGCAGGTCGCGGGTCGGCTCCGAGGCCAGTTTCTCCAGCCGGCGGGAAATCCCCTGCAGGTACCGGACCACGTTCCGCAGCCGCGAAGCACCCGTCGCCGTCACGAAACCCGGGTACACCAAGCCCGACAGCTGGGCCCGGATGTCGGCCAGCGACTCCGCCGGCCCGCGCGTAGACGGCAAGGCCACCTCGACGTCGTTCGCCGCGCGGAGGATCTTCTCCACGTCCGTCAGCACGTCCAGCACCACCGGGTGCAGGCCCGCGCGGACCTTCTCCAGCAGCACCTTGAAGCCCGTCTCGTCGAACGCCGGGCCGCCGCCGGTCGTCATCAGGGCGTCCACCGCGCAGTCGACGCAGTCCTCGAGCAGCGCCGCCACGCTTCCGTGCGGGTTGCGGTTCAGGACCAGCTTCGACGAGTTCGACAGCGACCGCGTGATGAACTTCATCGGAGAGTTCAGGTTCAGCCGCAGCATCCGGCGCGTGCCCGCCCACATCGCGTGCCGCTGCTCGGCCGGGGTGTCCAGCAGCCGCACCGCCACCGACGCGCCCTCGTCCACCAGCGCCGGGTACGCCTTGACGTCGTGGCCGCGCTGCGTCGACTCGAACACCTGCGGCAGCGAACCGAAGGACGGTTTCGTCAGCCCGGCCTTCTCCAGGGTGTTGGCCGCCTTCGAGATCGTCGCCCGGACCTTCGGCGCCAGCTGACGCTGCAACGCCGAGACGTCCTTGCCCTCGGCGACGCGCTTGCCGCGCTCGTCGACCACCCGGAACGTCATCTTCAGGTGGTCCGGCACCGACCCGAGATCCCAGTCCGCATACGGCACCAGGACACCCCGCAACGCCCGCAGTTCGCGGCCGAGCACCTCCAGCAGCGGACCGTCCGAAGGGGACACTCGCGAAAGGACGTCCCGGGCGGTGTCCGGCGCCGGGACGAAGTTGCGCCGCAACGCCTTCGGCAGTGACTTGATCAGCTGCGTCACCAGCTCGGCGCGCAGCCCCGGTACCTGCCAGTCGAACCCGTCCGGCGTCACCTGGTTCAGCACCGGCAGCGGGACGTGCACGGTGACGCCGTCCGCGTCCGCCCCCGGCTCGAACTGGTAGGTCAGCGTGAAGACCTGCGTGCCCTGTGTCCACGAGTCGGGGTAGTCGCCCTCGCGGACGCCGCCCGCGGACTCGTTGATGAGCATGGACTTCTCGAACGACAGCAGATCGGGGTCGGTGTGGCGGGTCTTCTTCCACCACGTGTCGAAGTGCCGCACCGAGACGACGTCGGCCGGGACGCGGGCGTCGTAG
Source organism: Amycolatopsis sp. NBRC 101858 (assembly GCF_030269325.1). Taxonomy (GTDB): domain Bacteria; phylum Actinomycetota; class Actinomycetes; order Mycobacteriales; family Pseudonocardiaceae; genus Amycolatopsis; species Amycolatopsis ponsaeliensis. Next base: position 90,066 of record NZ_BSTD01000001.1, read on the forward strand.
AACTCGTACAGCGTCTGGTCGTCGACCAGGATGTCGCGGCGCCGCGCGCGGTTCTCGAGGTCCTCGACCTCTTCCAGCAGCGCCCGGTTTTCGGCGAAGAAGTGGTGGCGCGTCTGCCAGTCGCCCTCGACCAGCGCGTGCCGGATGAACAGCGCGCGCGACATCTCCGGGTCGATCCGGCCGTAGTTGACGCGGCGGTCGGCGACCAGCGGGACGCCGTACAGCGTCACCCGTTCCGTCGCCATCACCGCGCCCTGCTTGCGTTCCCAGTGCGGCTCGGAGTAGTTCCGCTTGACGACGTGCCCGGCCAGCGGCTCGACCCACTCGGGCTCGATGCGGGCGTTCACCCGCGCCCACAGCCGCGACGTCTCGACCAGCTCGGCCGACATCACGAACCGCGGCTGCTTCTTGAACAGCGCCGAACCGGGGAAGATGCCGAACCGGGCGCCGCGCGCGCCCAGGTAGTCGCCCTTGGCCGGGTCCTTGAGCCCGATGTGCGAGAGCAGCCCGGCGATCAGGGACGTGTGCACGCGCTGCGGGTCGGCCGGGGTCGTGTTGGTGTTCAGCGAGATGCCGAGCGGCTTCGCCAGCTGTCGCAGCTGGCTGAAGATGTCCTGCCATTCGCGCAGGCGCAGGTAGTTCAGGTACTCGGTGCGGCACATGCGGCGGAACTGGTTGCCGGACAACGCCTTCTGCTGCTCGGCGACGTACTCCCAGAGGTTGAGGTAGGCGAGGAAGTCCGACGTCGGGTCGGCGAACCGCGCGTGCTGCTGGTCGGCCGCCTGCTGCTTCTCCGCCGGCCGCTCGCGCGGGTCCTGGATGGACAGTGCCGCCGCGATGATCATGACCTCGCGGACGCAGCCGTTCTTCGCGGCCTCCAGCACCATCCGGCCCATCCGCGGGTCGACGGGCAGCTGCGCGAGCTTGCGGCCGATGTCGGTGAGCCGCCGGTCACTGTTGCCCGCGGCCGCGCTGTCGAACGCGCCCAGTTCCTGCAGCAGCCCGACGCCGTCGGTGACCTGGCGGCGGTCCGGCGGCTCGACGAACGGGAACGCCGCGATGTCACCCAGCCCCAGCGACGTCATCTGCAGGATGACCGAGGCCAGGTTGGTCCGCAGGATCTCGGGGTCGGTGAACTCGGGCCGCGCCTCGAAGTCCTCTTCGGAATAGAGCCGGATGCAGATGCCGTCCGACGTCCGGCCGCAGCGGCCCTTGCGCTGGTTCGCCGACGCCTGCGACACCGGTTCGATCGGCAGCCGCTGCACCTTGGTGCGGTGGCTGTAGCGCGAGATGCGCGCGGTGCCCGGGTCGACGACGTACTTGATGCCCGGCACGGTCAGCGACGTCTCGGCGACGTTGGTCGCGAGCACCACCCGGCGCCCGGTGTGCTGCTGGAACACGCGGTGCTGGTCGGCCGCCGACAGCCGCGCGTACAGCGGCAGGACCTCGGTGCCCCGCAGGTCGGCGCGGTTGAGCACGTCGGCGGTGTCGCGGATCTCGCGCTCGCCGGAGAGGAACACCAGGACGTCGCCCGGCCCCTCGGCGCACAGCTCCTCGACGGCTTCGAGGATGCCTTGGGTCTGGTCTCGCTCGTCGTCACCTTCGGGATCGTCGGGGTCGACCAGCGGCCGGTAACGCACCTCGACGGGGTACGTGCGGCCGGAGACCTCGACGATCGGCGCGTCGTCGAAGTGCTTCGAGAACCGCTCGGGGTCGATCGTCGCCGAGGTGATGATGACCTTGAGGTCGGGACGGCGGGGCAGCAGCTGCTTGAGGTAGCCGAGGATGAAGTCGATGTTGAGGCTGCGCTCGTGGGCCTCGTCGATGATCAGCGTGTCGTACTGGCGCAGCGAGCGGTCGGTCTGGATCTCGGCCAGCAGGATGCCGTCGGTCATCAGCTTGACCAGGGTGTCCTGCCCGGACTGGTCGGTGAACCGCACCTTGTAGCCGACGGCGTCGCCCAGCTCGGTCTTCAGCTCGCTCGCGATCCGGTCGGCGACCGTGCGGGCGGCCAGCCGCCGCGGCTGCGTGTGGCCGATCTGGCCGCGGATGCCACGGCCGAGCTCGAGGCAGATCTTCGGCAGCTGGGTGGTCTTGCCCGAGCCCGTCTCCCCCGCGACGATCACGACCTGGTGCTTGTCGATCGCCGCGCCGATCTCGTCCTTGAGCTTGCTGACCGGCAGCTCTTCGGGGTACTCGATCTTGGGCACGCTTTCGCGGCGCGACGCGAGGCGCAGCTCGGCCTTGTCGATGTCGGCGGAGATCTGCGCGAGGGCGGCGTCGCGATCACGGGCTTTGCGGGCGCCGTCGAGCCGCCGGCGCAGCCGGTGCTCGTCGCGCGGCATCAGCTCGGGCAGGCGCGCACGCAGCGCTTCGAAAGGGGATGACGTGGACATGCTCGGTCCGAGGATAGCCGTGCGTGACGACGCGGGCCTCCCAATATCCCCGCCGCGTGACCGGGCGCACGCCGACGGCCCCGCACCGGGGTGGCGCGGGGCCGTCGAGGCCGAGCTCAGCCCTGCCGGCCGGGCTGCTGCGGGTACTGCTGCTGGGCCGGGTACTGCTGCTGCGGCTGGCCGCCGGGGTAGGGCTGCTGACCCGGGAACTGCCCACCCGGCGCCGGCGGCTGCTGGGCGAACTGCTGCTGTGGCTGCGGCGCGGACTTCTTCCGCCCGAGCAGCAGCCCGGCCGCGATCAGCACCAGACCGCCCACGCCGAGTGCGATGCCGAACACCGGCTGCATGTCGTCGGCCCACTCGATCAGGATGAACGTGCGGCCGAGCTGCCTGAGGACGAGCGAGCCGAAGCCGAGGAACGCGAAGAGCGCACCGATGCGCACCATGATGGACATGGAAAACCCCCAACAGGAAAGGAAAACCGGGAAGCCGGCCGCCCCGACGGCCCGCAATGGGACTCGAACGATAGCGGCCGGGTTCCCCGAAGTCCCCGGTTTTCCCGTTTTGTTACCTCACGTCCGCTGGAGCGAGTCCGGGCCCAGGTCGGCGAGGGTGCGGTGGCCGGAAAGTCCCATCGTCAGGTCGAAGTCGGCCAGCAGGCTGCGCAGGACGTGGCGGACGCCGTCCTCGCCCGCGTGCGCCAGCCCGTACACCCACGGCCGGCCGACCAGCACCGCCCGCGCGCCGAGCGCGATCGCCTTCAGCACGTCCGCGCCGGTGCGGACGCCCGAGTCGAACAGCACCTCCAGGCGGTCGCCGACCGCCGCGACGATCCCGGGCAGCGCTTCCAGGGCGCCGATCGCGCCGTCGACCTGGCGGCCGCCGTGGTTCGACACGACGATGCCGTCCATTCCGGCCTCGGCCGCGCGGCGTGCGTCGGCGACGTGCTGGATGCCCTTGAGGACGATCGGGCCGTCCCAGTGCTCGCGCAGGAACGGCAGCTGGTCCCACGTCCGGTCGGTGCCGGTGATCATGCCGATCCACGTCAGGATCGCCGTGCCGCGGTCCTCCTCCGGCGTCTTCTCCAGCCGGGACAGGAACACCGGGTCGGTGAACGGGACGGCGAGCCCCTCGCCCTGCAGGAACGGCAGGTACGACTGGTCCAGGTCGGACGGCCGCCAGGCCAGCGTCCACGTGTCGAGCGTGACGACCAGCGCCGTGTAGCCGGCCGCCTTCGCCCGGGCCAGCAGGCTCGCGCAGACGTCCGGGTCGCCGGGCCAGTACAGCTGGAACCAGCGCGGGCCGTCGCCGTTGGCCTCGGCGACGGCCTCGATGCCGGTGGACGACGCCGTGGACAGGATGAACGGGAGCCCGGTCGAGGCGGCGGCGCGGGCGGTCGCGGACTCGGCGTCGGGGTGGACGATCGACTGGACGCCGACGGGCGCGACGGCCACCGGCGCGGCCAGCCGGGTGCCGAGCACTGTGGTCGAGAGGTCGCGGTCGGTGGCGCCGGTGAGCATCCGCGGCACGACGCGCCAGCGGTCGAACGCCTCGCGGTTGGCGCGGGCGGTCGCGCCGGAGCCGGCCGAGCCCGCGACGTAGGAGAACGGGCCGGGCGCCATGACCTCGCGGGCCGACGCTTCGAGCTTCGTCGCGTCGGTCGAGCACGGCGGCAGCACCCCACCGAGTCCCTGCAGGTAGAGCTCGTTCTGGTAGCTGCCGAAGCGTTCGGTCACGGGCTTCCTCCTCGCGTTCGAACGCGCACTGTACCCGCCGGTAACGGCTCAGGCCGGAGCACGCCGCGCCTCCACGAGCTCGCCCTCGCGCAGCGGGCCGCCGATCCCCGCGTAGACCTCCGGTCGCCGGGTGCGCAGCGCCTCGGCCCGCAGGAAGCCGGCGAGCCCGGCGAGCATCAGCAACCCCGGCAGGCCCCAGCGCAGCAGCGGGACCGTGCCCGCCGAGCCGAGCAGGACATCGAAGTCGGCGATGATCAGCACCAGGACCGCGGTCAGCGTCACCGCCGCGAGCGCGGGCGCGCCCGCGCGCCGCCACCACGTCTCCTGCCCGGGGCGGCGGCGGAAGAACCCGATGACCGACAGCGACACCGCGATCATGATGATCGTGACGCCGGTCGAAGCGGTGACGCCGGTCCAGGTGAACAGTTCGGTGAACGGGTCGCGCCCGGCCAGCGCGAAGAGCGCGACGACGACGATGCCGATCGAGGTCTGGACCAGCGAGCCGCCGATCGGCGCGCCGGTGCGCTTGCTGGTGCGGCTGAAGCCCTCCGGCAGCAGCCCTTCCCGGCCCACCGCGAAGAAGTACCGCGCGACGGCGTTGTGGAGGCTCAGCAGGGCGGCGCACTGGCTGGTCAGGAAGAGCACGTACGCCGTGTCGGCGAACGCCGTGCCGACGTACCGGCCGCCGAGCCCGAACAGCAGGCCCGGGCCCTCGGCGACCGCGCGTTCGACGATGTCGTCCGGACCGGTCGCGACGGCCATCCCGAGCGAGGAGACGATGTAGAGGACGGCGGTCAGCCCGATCGCGGCGTACGTCGCGCGGCCGACCGTCCGGCGCGGGTCGCGGGACTCCTCGCCGTAGGTCGCGGCGCCTTCGAAGCCGAGGAAAACCGCGATGGAGAACGCGAGAACGGCGCCGGCCCCGGCCGTGAAGAGGCTCGACGGCGTCAGCGGGGCGAACGAAACCGAGCCCCCGGCCGGGTGGCTGAACAGCGCGAAGTTCAGGACGGCGAGCACCGCGACCTCGAGGCCCAGCGCCACGCCGAGCACCTTCGCGTCGAGATCGATCCGCAGCACACCGCCCGCGCCGACGACCAGCACCATCAGCAGCGCGACCGGCCACCACGGCAGGTGCCACCCGAACTTCGCGTTCAGCCAGGTCGAAAAGGAGAGGCCGAACAAGCCGAAAATGCCGGTCTGGATGCAGCTGTACGCGAGCACCGTGACGTAGGCGACGGCGGTGCCCGCGGAGCGCCCGATCCCGTGTGCCACATAGGGGTAGAAGGCGCCGGCGTTCGTCACGTACCGGCTCATCGCGGCGTACCCGACGGCGAACAGCGCGAGGACCGGGGCCAGCAGCACGAACGACAACGGCACGCCGATGCTGCCGGTCACCCCGTACGTGGCCGAGACCCCGCCGGCGATCGCGTACAGCGGACCGGCGGCCGCGACGACGAAGAAGACGATCTGGACGGCGCCGAGCCGCCGCTTCCCGAGGCCGCGCCCCGGTGACTGGGTACCCATGAACCTTCCCCCGCGCCCGTAGGTGATCTTGGGCGCGGCGCCCCAGAGTAGGGGGTGCGCGCGGGACGGCGGTACGTCCGTTCGGGGTAAAACGTGATGGCACCGAAAGCGTCGCGAGGCCGGACCGCTATCTTCGGCATCCTCACCGCGACCGCCCAGGGGGCCCTTTTCCGTCATGCGCCGGCTCACCTTGGTCGATTCCTTCTTCTTCCTCGGGCACGACGAGTTCACCGGGCGCCCGTCGCTCAGCCGGACGTCGCTGGGCATCGGCCTCGCCGGCGCGGCGCTGTGCGACCTGCTCTTCACCGACCGGATCACGGTCGAGAACCGGAAGGTCCGCGCGATCGCGGGACGGCCCGCGGGTATTCCGACGGCCGATCACGTGTTTTCCGAAATCGTTTCGGAAACGGGGACGCACAGCGTGCGCGACTGGGTGGACCACCTGCGCGGGGAACTGCCGTCGGTCGCCGCCGGGAACCTCGTCGCGCTCGGGCTCGTCCGGCAGGCCCCGATGCTCCTGCGGCGCCGCCACCGCTACCCGCCGGAGGACCTGCTCGTCTCGACGGCGGCCCGCAGCAAGGCGCGGGCGGCGGTGTTCGGCGTCGACCGGCCCGACCCGCACGCGGCGTGCCTGGCGCTGCTGGCGTGGACGGCGGGGGTCGACGACCTGTGCCGGCCGGAGCTCGGCCGGGCGCAGGTGCGCGCGTGGATGGAGGACACCCACCACGGCCTGCCGCGCCGCATCTCGGACGTGGTCGCCGGGGTGGCCGCGGTCGCGGCGGCGGTCGTTTACACGGGCGACCGGAAGTAACCGGGGCGAGCGTCGGCCGGATCAGCGGCGGGAAGCGAGGCGCCGGCCGGCACGACCCGCCGGATCACCGCAACCGTCGCCCGCGCCGGCGACCGGAAATCCCCCGCGGCGGCCGTCCACGGGATCGGCGACCGGAAGCGACGCCGCGGTGTGGCGGGCGTCATCGACATCGGTGCCGGATGTGACTCGCGGGTAACCTGGGCGCGTCCGCCGTCGACGTCCCCTGGAGGAGACATGCGCGCGCACGACGTGGTCCTGTTCGGCGCCACCGGGTTCACCGGTGGGCTGGCGGCCGAGTACCTGGCCCGCCACGCGCCCGCGGACCTGCGCTGGGCCCTGGCCGGCCGCAACCGCGGCAAGCTCGAAGCCGTCCGGGCGCGGCTCGCGGAGATCGACGACCGGTTCGCCGGCCTCGACCTGCTGGTCGCCGACTCCGGTGATCCGGCGTCGCTGCGGGCCGTCGCGGAGGCCACCAGAGTCGTGATCACCACCGTCGGCCCCTACCTGACGCAGGGCGAACCGCTGGTGGCCGCCTGCGCCGCGGCCGGCACCGACTACGTCGACCTGACCGGCGAGCCCGAGTTCGTCGACCGGATGTACCTCGCGCACGACCGGCGGGCCCGCGAGACCGGCGCGCGGCTGGTGCACGCCTGCGGGTTCGACTCGATCCCGCACGACCTCGGCGCGTACTTCACCGTGAAGCAGCTGCCGGAAGGCGTGCCGCTGAAGGTCGACGGCTACGTCCGGGCCAGCGGGATGCCCTCGGGCGGGACGTTCCTCAGCGCGCTGACCATCATGTCCCGGCTGCCGGCCGGGGCGCGGGTCGCGAAGGAGCGCACGGCCGCCGAGCCCCGGCCCGCCGGCCGGTTCTCGCGGGCGCCGTTCGGCCGGCCGCACCGGGTCGCCGACGCGGGCTGGTGGGCGGTGCCGCTGCCCACGATCGACCCCGAGATCGTCCGCCGGTCGGCGGCCGCGTCCGAGCGCTACGGGCCGGACTTCACCTACCGGCACTTCGCCGCGGTCAAGCACCTGCCGGTGCTGGCCGGCGGCGCGCTCGGCGTCGGCGCGCTGTTCGCGGCCGCCCAGGTGCCGCCCGCACGGCGCGGGCTTTCGCGGCTGCTGGCCCCCGGCGACGGCCCGAGCCCCGAACGCCGTGCCCGGTCGTGGTTCTCGGTGCGGTTCATCGGCGAAGGTGGCGGCTCGCGGGTCGTGACGGAGGTGTCCGGCGGCGATCCCGGCTACGACGAAACGGCGAAGATGCTCGCGGAATCGGCGTTGTGCCTCGCGACCGACGACCTCCCGGAAACGGCGGGCCAGGTGACCACGGCGACGGCGATGGGCGACGCGCTGATCGACCGGCTCACCAAAGCGGGGATGCGGTTCGCGACCCTCTGACTTTCACGCTTTCACAGTGCCGCGGCGTGAAAGTTTGCCGCTGTGATGAATCTTCTGCCGCTCCTCGGCCGCGGTTAGCGTCGATCGGGTTCTCCCTTCCCCCATCGCGTTTTCCCGAGGAGCGTCATGAGATTGCCGCAACGGTTCGCCGCGCTCGGCGGGGCGACGGCGGCGGGCATGGTGGTGGTCGGCATCGCCGTCGCCGCGCCCGCGCAGCCCGCCCCCGAGCCACCTCCGTCCGCCGCGCAGGCCCAGGCCAACGCCACTAGCGCGGCAGCCGGGCTCGTCAACGCCCGGCCGGCCGCGTTGTTCGCCGGGACGCACGACAAGTTCGTCCAGCGTGACGTGCGTTCGGCGGCCGGCCTGTCCTACGTCGTCTACGACCGCACCTACGACGGCCTGCCGGTGATCGGCGGCGACCTCGTCATCGCCACCGACGCCGCCGGCACCGTGAAGACCACTTCCGTCGCGCAGCAGCACACCCTGGGCGACCTCGACGTCCACGGCGCGAAGCTCACCGCCGCGCAGGCCGAAGCCGTGGCGCGCCGGCAGGTCCGCGGGCCGAAGAGCCTGCCCGGCGGGAAGCTCGTCGTGGTCGCCGACGGCAGCGGGCGGCTCGCGTACGAGAGCAACGTCGAAGGCACCGACGAGCACGGCGAGCCGAGCAGCCTGAGCGTCTACGTCGACGCCGTGGACGGGCGCGTGCTGCGGACCGTGCAGCACGTCGCCGCGGGCACCGGCACCGGGAAGTGGAACGGGCCGTCGCCGCTGGCGCTGAACACGACGAAGTCCGGCAGCACGTACTCGATGGCCGACCCGAACACGGCCAACCTGGACTGCCGCAACTACAGCAGCGACACCGTCCTCACCGGACCGGACGACAGCTGGGGCAACGGCACCGGCACGAACATCGAAACCGGCTGCGCGGACGCGCTGTTCGTCGCGCAGACCGAGAAGAAGATGCTCTCGGAGTGGGTGGGCCGCAACGGCTTCACCGGCAACGGCGGCGCGTGGAAGATCCGCGTCGGCCTCGACGACGAGAACGCGTACTACTACAACTCGCGCCCGGCGTACGTGAACCTCGGGCACAACCCGAGCGGCGAGTGGGTCGGCTCGCTGGACATCCTCGGCCACGAGATGGGCCACGGCATCGACGACTACTCCGGCTCCGGCGGCTTCTCCGGCGGCGGCACCCAGGAGTTCATCGCCGACACCTTCGGCACGGCGACGGAGTTCTACGCGAACGAGCCGTCGCAGTACGACCCGCCCGACTACGCGATCGGCGAAGAGGTCAACCTGGTCGGCACCGGCGCGATCCGGTACATGTACGACCCGTCGAAGGTCGGCGACCCGAACTGCTACTCCAGCTCCACGCCGAACGCGGAGGTGCACAAGGCGGCCGGGCCCGGCGACCACTGGTTCTACCTGCTCGCCGAGGGCAGCAACCCGACCAACGGGCAGCCGGCGAGCTCGACGTGCAACAACAGCACGGTGGCCGGCATCGGCATCCGCAAGGCGATCAACATCATGCACGGCGCCGTGCAGCTCAAGACGTCCGGCAGCTCGTACCTGCGGTACCGGACGTGGACGCTGCAGGCCGCGAAGAACCTGTACCCGGACAGCTGCGCCGAGTTCGACGCCGTGAAGGCGGCGTGGAACGCGGTGAGCGTCCCGGCCCAGTCCGGTGACCCGACGTGCAGCGGGACGCCGCCGACCACGACCACCACCCCGCCGACGACCACCACGCCTCCCCCGGGCGGGTGCAGTGGCCAGCCGGTGCAGAACCCGGGCTTCGAGTCCGGCAAGGCGTCGTGGACCGACCCGAACGCGACGATCGGCCAGTGGGGCAGCCAGGCGCCGGCGCGCTCGGGCAGCTACGACTCCTGGCTCGGCGGCTGGGGCTCGGCGCACACGGACACGCTCTCGCAGGCGGTCACCATCCCCGCCGGCTGCCGGGCGAGCCTGACGTTCTGGCTGCGCGTGTGGACGGCGGAGACCGAGAACGTCGCGTACGACAAGCTCGTCGTGTCCGCGGGCTCGACGACGCTGGCGACGTACTCGAACCTCGACCGGAACTCGGCGTACGCGCAGAAGACGCTCGACCTGTCTTCGTACGCGGGCCAGACGATCACGCTGAAGTTCGCCGGGACGGAGGACCAGTCGCTGCAGACGTCGTTCGCCGTGGACGACACGGCGGTCACGCTCGGCTGATCCCCCCGACGAGGCCTGCCCCCTACTTTGGTGGCAGGCCTCGTTGCGCCGGATGCGTCCGGTATTCATGCTTACCCGAATGGAAGCGTTCCCCGAGGACGACACCGCGGTCGCCGCAGCGATCCGGGAAGGACCGTTCGAGGTGGCCTTCGACCTGGCGATCCGGCACCGGGGGCTGAGCCTGGAGGCCCTGCAGCGGCGGATGGCCGGCCGCGGCGCCCAGGTCAGCCTGGCGACGCTGAGCTACTGGCGCCGCGGCCGGCGGCACCCCGAAGGACACCGTTCGCTCCACGCGGTGGGCGTCGCGGAAGGCTGCCTCGGCCTGCCCGCGGACACGTTGACCGCGCTGGTCACGCGGCCGCGGGTGCGCTCCGCTGCGTTGTGGCCCGGGGGCGTGAGCCTGGCCAGCGCGCTGGGTTCGGAGCCGACCGAGCTGGCCTCGTGCGAGGGCATCGACCTCGACGGCAACGCGCGGCTGGCGCTGGCGTCGGTGCACCAGCGGGCGACGCTGGGCCCGGACCGCACCGAGCGGTCGGTCCGCACGGAGCTGGTGGTGACCAGCCGCGCGGACGGCGTCGACCGCTGGGTGTCGTTCTTCCGTCCCCAGGACGGCGGCGGCCACCAGCCGGTGCTGCGGTCGGCGCACTGCTGCCGCCCGGGCCGCGTCCGCCGCGACGCGGATTCCGAGCTGGTGGCCCTGGAGCTGCGCTTCGACTACCCGCTGCGGGCGGGCGAGACGTACGTGTTCGACTTCGAGTTCGGCTATGACGGAACGCCGCCGGAGACGAGCTACCTGCAGTTCGGCGTGCGCGCCCCGGCCCGGCAGATCGTCCTGCAGGCGTGCTTCGACCCGGCGGCGGTGCCGGTGCGGTGCTACCGCTACCACCGGCCGCACGAGGGCTCGCCGGCGCCGGACCGGCCGGAACTCCCGGTGGGACCGAGTTCGACGAGCCACATCGCGGTGCTCGACGCGCAGCCGGGGGTCTACGGCATGTGCTGGGAGTGGGACTGAACCTGCTCCCCGACACGCCGGACATACGCCGCCCGGGCAGCGGAGTCGAGCTCGGTCAGCGCACGGTCGTCGCCGATTGCCTTGCGGGCGAGGGTCATCAAGCCTTCCGGGACGAGGGCGGCCAGGAGGTCCCAGCCGGCGAGCCACCTCGGGACCGCCGTCTCCGCTCGGCGGGTCCTCAACGTCCCGACGATCGCCTTGGCCACGTCTTCCGGGTCCACTGTGGGCAGTGCGCCGCCCAGCCGTACGCCGGAGGCCAGTTCGGTGCGGACCGCGCTCGGCAGCACCGCGCTGAGACTGACCCCGGACGCCGCGTACTCGCGCCGGACCGCCGCCGTCAGGCCGACCGCCGCGAACTTGCTCGCGTTGTACACCGCCATCCCCGGCAGCGGGATCTTCCCGGCCATCGACGCGACGTTCACGACGTGCCCCCGCCCGCGCGCGATCATCCCCGGCAGCACCGACCGCAGCCCGTGCACCAGCCCCAGCACGTTGACGTCCAGGGTCGTGCGGCCCACGGAGTCCGGCTCCTCGAGGAAGTCACCCAGCGGCATCACGCCCGCGTTGTTGACCAGGACGTCGATCCGCCCGAACCGCTCGGTCACCGCCGCCGTGAACGCGTCGAAGGACTCGCGGTTCGTGACGTCCAGCGGGAGCACCTCCGAGGTCGCATCGAGGTCACCGACACATACGGTCGCCCCGCGCGCGGCGAACTCCGCCGCCGTCGCGCGGCCGATCCCCCTGGCGCCGCCGGTGATCGCGACCACCGCGCCGCGGACCTCAATCGCCGGATACCGCATGGACCCTCCCGATCTCGTAGTCGCTCTCGTCGAACGAACCCACCCGCGACCGCAACCGTCCCGTCGAAAACGGCCAGCTGAAACTGTTGCGCCCATTGACGTCCGTGTAATAACTCGAACACCCGCCGGACTGGTACACCGTGCCCGGCAGCGCCGCCTGGACCTCCGCGTTGAACGCCTCCTGAGCCGACGCCCGCACCGAAACCGAACCCCACCCCGAACCCAACGTCCGCGTCACCGCCGAAACCGTGTGCCGCAGCTGGGCCTCCAGGATCATGAACGCCGACGAATGACCCGTCCCCAAGCTCGGGCCCAGCAGCAGGTACAGGTTGGGGAACCCGGCCACCGTCGTCCCCGCGTACGCCTGGGGGCTGCCCTTCCAGTGGTCGTCGAGACTGCGGCCGTCCGCGTCGAACACCCGGGACGACACCGGCATGTCGAGGATGTGGAAGCCGGTGCCGAAGATGATCGCGTCCACTTCGGACACCGACCCGTCCGCGCCGATCACCCGGCTGCCGGACACCGAACGCACCGCCGTCGGATGAACGTCCACATGGGACCGGGTCAGCGACGGGTAGTAGGTGTTCGACATCAGGAGCCGCTTGCAGCCGAGCGTGTAGTCCGGGGTCAACGCGCGGCGCAGCGCCGGGTCGCGCACCGCCAGCCGGAGGTGCGCCAGCCCGATCTTCTGCACCTGCCGCAGCAGCCACGGGTGCCGGAACCCGAACCCGAGCGTCTCCATGGCCCCGTACTCCGCGCCGCGCAACGCCCGCTGCAGCGCCGGGAACCGCCGCAGCAGGAACCGCTCGACGCCCGGCACCGGGTGGTCCGGCTTCGGCAGCACCCACTGCGCCGTGCGCTGGAACAGGTGCAGCCGCCCCACCTCCGGGACGATGCGCGGGACGAACTGGACCGCCGACGCGCCGGTGCCGATCACCGCGACCCGCTTGCCCGCCAGGTCGTAGTCGTGGTTCCAGCGCGCCGAATGGAAGACCTCGCCCGGGAAGTCCGCGAGCCCCGGCAGGTCCGGGATCAGCGGCTCGTGCCACGGCCCGGTGCCGGCGACCAGGATCCGCGCGGTGTACGGCCCCCGGGTCGTCTCCAGCTCCCACACCGAACCGGTCCACTGCGCCCGCGTCACTTCGATGCCGTAGCGGATCTTCGACGTGACCCCGAACCGCGACGCGGTGTCCGCCAGGTACGCGCGGATCTCGGCCTGCCCGGCGAACGCCCGCGTCCACCCGGGATTCGGCGCGAACGAGTACGAGTACAGCGCGGACGGGACGTCGCAGGCACAGCCCGGGTAGGTGTTGTCGCGCCAGGTCCCGCCGAGCGCGTCGGCCTTCTCCAGCACGGCGAGGTCGTCGACGCCGGCCTGGCCCAGCCGGATGGCCGCACCCAGCCCGGACGCCCCGGCACCGACGACGAGGACCGCGAAGTGGCGTTGTTCCATTTTCGGAGACTAGCAGTATCTCAATACTGACGGTACCCCGATTCCACACCTGACTAGAGTGGTCGCATGGCCCGACTCACCCGCGCGGAAAGCCAGGCGCGCACCCGCGAACAGCTCATCGAGACCGCCAAGCAGCTCTTCCTGCGCGACGGCTACTCGGTGACGTCGCTGGAGAAGGTCGCCGACGAGGCCGGGTACTCGAAGGGCGCGGTGTACTCGAACTTCCGCAACAAGGACGAGCTCTGCCTCGCGGTGCTCGACCGGATCCACGACGAGCAGGTCGCCCTGGTCGCCGGGGCGCTCGTCGGCGCCGAGGGGATGGACGGGCTGCTGGCGGCGCTCCAGACCTGGGCCGAGCACAGCATCGGCGACGAGGCGTGGACCGCGCTGGAAGTCGAGTTCGCCACGAACGCCCGGCGCAACCCGCACGTGCGCGCCGAGCTGGCCGCGCGGGACAAGGCCATCCGCGACACCATCGCCGGCCTGCTCACCGGGTACGCCGAGCGGTTCGGGATCACGCTCCCGATGCCGCCCGACGAGGCCGCGACGGCGTTGCTGAGCCTCGGCATCGGCCTCGGCGTCCAGCGCGCGATCGACCCGACGATCCCGGTCAACGTCCTGCCCGACGTCATCCGCCTGTTCGCCGGCGGCCGCTGATCCCGGCGAAATAGTCTGCTTTCCCTTCCCGGATTTACCTAATTGCCGAATCCGAGTCCTTTGAGGACGGAAACGCGCTGTTCAGGAACGTGAACATCTTCCGCCCCTTGTGAAGCCCTTCACCCTTCGCTACCGTGGCGCTACGCCGCAGCACCATTTCGAAAAGGGCCGTGCTCCCCCACGGCCGCCCCCGCGGAAAGGGTTTCCCATGAGCAAGAAGTTGCGGCCGGTTCTCATCGGCGCGCTCGGCGCGGCCTCGGTAGCCGCCCTCGTGATCACCACCCCCGCACTCTCCACCGCGGCTCCCGCTCCACTGGCCGCGACCAGCGCGAACGCCCTCGCCGTCGGCGACCTTTCGGTCGCGGCGAAGAAGGAGATCGCGATGAAGCTGGTCTCCAGCGCGGAAAACTCTTCGCTGGACTGGAAAGCGCAGTACAAGTACATCGAGGACATCGGTGACGGCCGCGGCTACACCGCGGGCATCATCGGGTTCTGCTCCGGCACCGGCGACATGCTCGAGCTCGTCGAGGCGTACACGAACTCGGTCCCGAACAACCCGCTCGCCAAGTACCTTCCCGCGCTGCGCAAGGTGAACGGCACCGACTCGCACAGCGGGCTCGGCTCGGCGTTCGAGAGCGCGTGGAAGCAGGCCGCGGCCACCACGGAGTTCCAGAACGCCCAGAACAGCGAACGCGACCGCGTGTACTTCAACCCGGCGGTGAGCCAGGGCAAGTCGGACGGCCTGAGCAACCTCGGCCAGTTCGCCTACTACGACGCCATCGTCATGCACGGCCCCGGCGACAGCTCCGACAGCTTCGGCGGCATCCGCAAGGCCGCGATGAAGAAGGCGAAGACGCCGGCGCAGGGCGGCAACGAGACGACCTACCTCAAGGCGTTCTTCGACGCCCGCAAGGTCATCATGAAGCAGGAGGAGGCGCACGCCGACACCTCCCGCGTCGACACCGAGCAGCTGGTGTTCCTCAACGCGGGCAACTTCGACCTGCACACCCCGCTGAAGTGGAAGGTCTACGGGGACTCGTACACGATCAACTGATGAGCAGGCAGGTGGTGGCCGTCGTCGCGGACGAAGCGACGGCGGCCACCGCCGTCCTCACCGCCTGGGAACGCACCGCGACCGGCCGGATCCGTGTGCTCGGCCCGATCCCCGCGTGGATCGGGCGCGACGGCGTCGGCCGGGCCAGTGAGTCGACCGCGCACACCCCGGCCGGCGTGTGGCCGCTGACCGAGGCGTTCGGCACCGAGCCGGTGGAAACCCGGCTGCCCTACCGCCGGGTCACCACCGCCGACTGGTGGGTGTCCGACGTCGATTCCCCTTGCTACAACACGCACTTCTCCGGCACTGCCGGCACCTGCCCGTTCGACGAGACGGCCGGGGAGAACCTCGGCGCGGCCGGCCCGGCCTACGCCCACGCCGTCGTCATCGACTACAACCGCGACCCCGTGGTCCCCGGCGCCGGTTCGGCGTTCTTCCTGCACGTCGCCGACGGCAGGCCGACCGCGGGCTGCGTCGCGATCCCGAAGCCCGACCTCGAAGTCCTGCTGCGCTGGCTCGATCCGGCGAGACACCCCGTCATCGAGATCAGCGGGTGAGCAGTTCCTCCGCCGTGCGGGTGTTGATGATCCGCTCCGGCCCGATGCCCGCCTCGATCGCACGCTCGCAGCCGTAGCCCTGCCAGTCGAGCTGGCCCGGTGCGTGCGCGTCGCTGTCGATGGCGAACTCGCAGCCGATCTCCGCGGCCAGGCGCAGCAGCTTCATCGGCGGGTCGAGCCGTTCCGGGCGCGAGTTGATCTCCACCGCGACACCGTTCTCGCGGCACGCCGTGAACACCGCCTCGGCGTCGAACTCGGACTGCGGGCGGCCCTTCCCGACGACCAGCCGTCCGGTGCAGTGCCCCAGCACCCGGACGTGCGGGTTCCGCACCGCGGCGAGCATCCGCCGGGTCATGTCCCGCGCCGGCATCCGCAGCTTCGAGTGCACGCTCGCGACGACGAAGTCCAGCTCCCCCAGCAATTCCTCTTCCTGGTCGAGGGAGCCGTCGTCGAGGATGTCGACCTCGATGCCCTGCAGCAGCCGGAAGGGGGCCATCAGCTCGTTGGCCTTGGCGACGATCTGCATCTGCGTCCGCAGCCGGTCCGGCGAAAGGCCGTTCGCGACGGTCAGCCGCGGCGAATGGTCGGTCAGCACCATCCAGTCGTGGCCCAACTCCCGCCCCGCGACGGCCATCTCGCCGATCGAGCTGCCGCCGTCGGACCAGTCGGAGTGCGTGTGGCAGTCGCCGCGCAACGCCGAGCGCAGCGGCTCGCCGGAAGGCAGCTCCTTCTCGACGATCTTGCCCCGATACGCGGGGTCGCGGCCGGCCAGCGCGTCCTCGATGACGCCGGCGGTGGCTTTCCCGATGCCGGGCAGCGAGGTCAGCGTGCCGTTCTCGGCCAGCTGCTTCAGCTGCCCGGCATCGGTCTTGTCGACGGTCGCGGCCGCGTTCCGGAACGCGCGCACGCGGTAGGTCGGCTCTCCCGCGCGTTCGAGCTGGAACGCGATCTCCCGCAACGCCCATGCCGGCTCCATGGGACCTGTCTACCCCCTCGGGGGCAGTTCGTGCAGCTCAACGTCCACCAGCGCACCCTGCGAGATCCGGGCCGTCTGGTAGGTGCAGAACGGCTGGCGGCGGCGGTCGGTCGGCGAACCGGGGTTGAGCAGCCGCAGGCCCGCCGGGGTCGTCGTGTCCCACGGGATGTGGCTGTGCCCGAAGACCAGCACGTCGGTGTCCGGGAACTGCGCGTCGCACCGCTGCTCACGGCCCTGCTTCGCGCCGGTCTCGTGGACCACGGCCAGGCGCACGCCGTCGAGGTCCGCCCGGGCGATCTCCGGCAGCCGCGCCCGCAGGTCGGCACCGTCGTTGTTGCCGTGGACACCGATCAGCCGCTTGCCGCGCGCTTCCAGCTCGTCCAGGAGATCCGGCTCGACCCAGTCGCCCGCGTGCACGACGACGTCGGCCGCGGTCACCTCGGCCCACACCTGCTCCGGCAGCGCGCGGGCGTGGGTGTCCGAGATGAGCAGCAGCCTCATCCGATGGCCTTGAGGACCCGGTCCAGGAACCCGCCGATGTGGTCGCGCAGGAGGGCGGCCGCGCCGTCGGCGTCGCCCTTCTTGGCCGCCGCGAGGACGGCCTTGTGCTCGGTCCACTCCTTCTTCCAGCTGGGGTTGGCCTCCCAGCCGACGACGCTGATGAGCGCCGCGCGGTCCTTGAGGTCGTCGAGGATCGAGACCAGCAGCGGGTTGCCGCAGCCGCGGTAGAGGGCGCGGTGGAAGCGGCGGTTGAGCAGGCTCAGCGCGGCCTGGTCCTTGTCCGCGATGGCGGTCGAGGCCTCCTTGAGCGCCTCCGCCGCGTCGTCGAGCAGGGCGGTGTCGTGCTGGGCGACGGTCCGGCGGACGGCCTCCGGCTCCAGGACCATCCGCACGTCGTAGACGGACTTCGCGAGCTCGGCGTCGACCAGGACCACCGAGGCGCCCTTGTACGGGCTGAACGTGACCAGGCCCGAGTTGGAGAGCACCTTGAGCGCCTCGCGCACCGGCGTCTTCGACACGCCGAGCCGCGCGGCCAGCTCCGCTTCGACGAGCGGCTGGCCGGGCACCAGCTCGCGGGTGAGGATGCCGCGGCGGATCTCCTCCAGGACCACTTCGGTCCGGGAGGCGGGCAGGCTGAACGTCCCCGTCATGGTGCTCCCTCACATCGTGTCGAAGTCCATTCAACCAGGCCCCCGAGATCATATATCAGATGCCATACTGGATCGCATGAAAGCACCCGAGGAGCTCCGCAGCCACCGGTGGTTCGGCGGCGACGAACTGCGCAACTTCAGCCACCGCGCCCGTAGCCGCCAGCTCGGCTACAACCCGGAAGAGCACCTCGGCAAACCGGTCATCGGCATCCTCAACACGTGGTCGGACATCAACCCCTGCCACATGCACCTGCGCGAACGCGCCGAGCAGGTCAAGCGCGGCGTCTGGCAGGCCGGCGGCTTCCCGCTGGAGTTCCCGGTGGCCACGCTGTCGGAGACCTACCAGAAGCCGACCCCGATGCTCTACCGCAACCTCCTCGCGATGGAGACCGAGGAGATCCTGCGGTCCTACCCGATCGACGGCGCCGTCCTGATGGGCGGCTGCGACAAGACCACGCCGGCCCTGCTGATGGGCGCGGCCAGCGCCGGGCTGCCCGCGATCTTCGTCCCGGCCGGGCCGATGCTGCGCGGGCACTGGCGCACCGAGGTCCTCGGCAGCGGCACCGACATGTGGAAGTACTGGGACGACAAGCGCGCCGGGCTGATCGGCGACGCCGAAATGTCCGAACTGGAGCGCGGCCTCGCGCGCTCGCCCGGGCACTGCATGACGATGGGGACGGCGTCGACGATGACGTCGGCCGCCGAGGTGCTCGGCATGACGCTGCCGGGCGCCGCGTCGATCCCCGCCGTCGACTCGGCCCACCACCGGATGGCCGCGGCGAGCGGCGCGCGGATCGTCGGCATGGTCTGGGAGGACCTGACGATCACGCAGGTCCTGGACAAGCGGGCCTACGCCGACGCGATCACGACCGTGCTGGCGCTGGGCGGGTCGACCAACGCCGTGATCCACCTGATCGCGATGGCCGGGCGCAGCGGGATCCCGGTCTCGCTGGCCGACTTCGACGCTCTCGCGCGGCGCGTGCCGGTGCTGGCGAACATCCGCCCGGGCGGCACGTGGCTGATGGAGGACTTCTACTACGCGGGCGGCCTGCCCGGGCTGCTGTCGCGGCTGACCGACCTGCTGCACCTCGACCGGCCCACCGTCACCGGCCGCACGCTCGGCGCGGACCTCTCGGCCGCGCAGGTGCACGACGACGACGTCATCCGGCCGCGGGACAACCCGCTGGCCGCCGAGGGCGGGGTCGCGGTGCTGCACGGCAACCTGGCGCCGTCGGGCGCGGTGATCAAGCACATCGCCGCCGAACCGCACCTGCTCACGCACACCGGGCCGGCCGTGGTGTTCGAGGACTACCCGGACCTCAAGAAGCGGATCGACGACCCGGCGATCACCGCGGACTCGGTGCTGGTGCTGCGCGGCTCCGGGCCGCTCGGCGGTCCCGGGATGCCCGAGTACGGGATGCTGCCGATCCCCGCGCACCTGCTCGAGCAGGGCGTCCGCGACATGGTCCGGATCTCCGACGCGCGGATGAGCGGCACCAGCTACGGCGCGTGCGTGCTGCACGTGGCGCCGGAGTCGCACGTCGGCGGCCCGCTGGCGCTGGTCCGCGACGGCGACCTGATCACCTTGGACGTTCCGTCGCGGGTCCTGCGGCTCGAGGTGCCCGACGAGGAACTGGCGAAGCGCCGGGAGTCGTGGGTGGCGCCGCCGCCCCGGTTCGAGCGCGGTTACGGCGCGCTCTACAGCGAGCACATCACGCAGGCCGACGAAGGCTGTGACTTCGACTTCCTGGCCCGGGCGGGCGCGAATCCCGAACCCGACGCCCGCTGAGTACCCCGTCCGTTCGCCGGACGTGACCGGTTCATCCCCCGTTAGGGCGAGTCGTACGGCTTGTCCGGGTGCCCCGTACGCTGACGTCGTCACCGGCGCGATCCGGTGCCGCGTTGAAGGGGTGGAGAGTTGCCGTACGAACCGCGCTGGCCCGAGTCACACGGTGAGCAGACGGACGTCCTGCCGGTCGTCCGGCCCGAGCCGGAACCGGCCCTCACCCCGGCCCAGAAGCTCGCCCGGCGGATCAACCTGCGCAAGACCGGGCTGATCGCCGGCGGCGCCTTCGCCGTGCTCGTCGCGATCTACGGCATCGACCTGCTGGTCAGCCAGGGCAGCGTCCCGCGCGGGGTGACCGTCGCCGGGATCGACGTCGGCGGGATGGACCGCCAGGCCGCCGAGCAGGAGCTGCGCGGGCAGATCGAGCCGCGGCTCACCCGTCCGCTGGCCGTGACGGCCGGCGACGTCCAGGGCTCGCTGTCGCCGACCATCGCCGGGCTGAAGCTCGACTGGCCGCAGACCCTCGACCAGGCCGGCGAGCAGCCGCTGAACCCGTTCACGCGGCTCGCGTCGCTGTTCTCCAGCCGCGAGGTCGGCG
This sequence comes from Amycolatopsis sp. NBRC 101858, assembly GCF_030269325.1. Lineage (GTDB taxonomy): Bacteria > Actinomycetota > Actinomycetes > Mycobacteriales > Pseudonocardiaceae > Amycolatopsis > Amycolatopsis ponsaeliensis. Next base: position 110,183 of record NZ_BSTD01000001.1, read on the forward strand.
TCGTCAGCCACGCCGACGAAACCAAGCTCGCCGCCGCCCTCGACAGCCTCCGCGGCGAAGTCGACCGCGAGCCCGCCGAGGGCACCGTGAAGTTCGAGGGCACGAACCCGGTCGCCGTCGCGCCGAAGCCCGGGCAGAAGCTCGACGTCGAGGCCGCGAAGGCCGCCGTCGTCGAGAAGTGGGCGCGCGGGGAGACCCTGGCGCTGCCCGTCACCAGCACGCCGGTCCGGACCACGCCCGAAGGCGTCCAGGCCGCGCTGGAGCAGTTCGCGCGCCCGGCCGTCTCCGGCCCGCTGGTGGTCAAGGGCGACGGCAAGAACGCCACCGTGAAGCCGGACGCGATCGCCGCGGCGCTGAGCTTCGAGCCCGCCGACGGCGGCGGGCTGACCCCGAAGATCGACAACGGCAAGATCGCCGAAGCCGCCGGGCCGCAGCTGAAGTCCACCGAGAAGGAGGGCAAGGAGGCGACCATCGTCTTCGAAGGCGGCAAGCCGACGGTCGACCCGTCCACCGACGGCCGGACCATCGACTGGGACCCGAGCCTCAAGCCGCTGCCCGACGTCCTCAAGAAGACCGACGGCCGCGAGGTCGCCGCGGTCTACAAGGACAGCCCGGCGAAGGTGACGACCGAGCAGGCGAACCAGCTGGGCGTCAAGGAGGTCGTCGGCGAGTTCACCACCGGCGGCTTCGCGGCCGACTCCGGCACCAACATCCGCGTCGTCGCCCAGAAGGTCAACGGCGCGATCGTCAAGCCCGGGGAAACCTTCAGCCTCAACGGGTTCACCGGCCCGCGCGGCAAGCCGCAGGGCTACGTCGAGGCCGGCGTGATCGAGAACGGTGCCCCGGCGCGCGAGGTCGGCGGCGGCATCTCGCAGTTCGCGACGACGCTGTACAACGCGTCGTACTTCTCGGGCATGAAGGACGCGGGGCACAAGGAACACAGCTACTACATCAGCCGCTACCCCGCCGCGCGCGAGGCGACGGTGTTCCAGAACCCCAACGGCGCCAGCGTCATCGACATCAAGTTCACCAACGACTCGCCGACCGGCATCGCGATCCAGACGATCTGGTCGCCGTCGTCGATCACCGTGAAGCTGTGGGGCACCAAGCGCTACACCGTCGAGTCGATCCCGGGCGGCCGCTCCAACCCGACCGACCCGCCGACCAAGCCGGGCCCGGCGGAGAACTGCCACGCGTCCAACGGCGCGCCGGGCTTCACCACGAGCGACACCCGAGTGCTGAAGGACGCGGCGACCGGCCGTGAGGTCAGCCGATCGACCCGCAACGTCCGCTACAACCCGCAGCCGAAAATCACCTGCGAGCCCTCCTAACGGCCGTTCACGCTGAGCACCCGCGGAGGTACCGTGGGTGCCCATGGTGGCGCGCGCGGTGGGGTTCCGGGACGTCCTGGCGGTGGCCGAGTTCCGGGCGCTGTTCTCCGCCCAGCTCGTCTCGGTCACCGGTGACCAGCTCGCGCGGGTCGCGCTGTCGATCCTCGTCTACGACCGGACGAACTCGCCCGGCTGGGCGGCGCTGACCTACGCGCTGACGTTCCTGCCGGACCTCGTGGGCGGGCCGCTGCTGTCCGGGCTGGCCGACCGCCACCCGCCGCGCGCGGTGATGGTCCTGGCCGACGTCGTGCGCGCGCTGGCGGTCGCCGTGATGGCGTTGCCCGGCCTCCCGTTGCCGGCGGTCGCGGCCCTGCTCATCGGCGTCCAGCTGTTCAACCCCGTCTGGAACTCCGCGCGCGCCGCACTGCTGCCGCAGGTGCTGCCGGGTGAGACGTTCGTGCCCGGGATGGGCCTGCTGATGATGCTCGTCCAGGCCGGCCAGGTCGCCGGGTTCGCCCTCGGCGGGCTGCTGGTCGCGGCCATCGGCACCGGCGGCGCCCTGCTCGCGGACGCGGCGAGCTTCGCGGCCTCGGCACTGTTCCTGGTCACCGGCGTCCGGTCCCGGCCACCGCGGGAGTCTTCGGGCGTCCGCTGGTGGCAGCACGTGCGGGCGGGGTTCACGGTCGTGGCCGGCGACCGGCGCCGGCTCGCGCTGGTCGCGCTGGGGTGCGTGTCGGGGATCTACATCGCGGGCGAGGCGATCGCGGCGCCGTACGCGGCGGAGCTCGGCGGCGGCGCGGTGGTCGTCGGGCTGCTGCTCGGGGCGTACGCGCTGGGGAACGTGATCGGGATGGCCGCGCTGGCGCGGATTCCCGCCGAGCGGCGCGGCCGGCTGCTCGGGCCGCTGGCGGTGCTGGCGTGCGCCGCGTTGCTGGGGTGCGCGCTGCGGCCGGACCTCGGGGCCACCTTGGCGCTGCTGACGCTGTCCGGAGTGGCCAGCTCGTACAACCTCATCGCCAACACGACGTTCGTCCAGCTGACCCCGGACACCCAGCGCGCGCAGGCGTTCGGCTTCGCCTTGACGGCGTTGCGGGTGTCGCAGGGGCTGGGCGTGGTGCTGGCCGGGCTGGCGGCCGAACGCGCGGCGCCGCACGGGGTCGTCGCCGGGGCCGGGGCGATCGGCGTGGTGGCCGCCCTCGGCGCGGCGACGTTGTGGCGGCGTGCGCAACCGGAACCCCGGTGACCGGCACGGGTGCCGGTCACCGGGCAGGGTTCAGGACCGGGTCCAGTCCGTCGGGATCTGCCGCGGGGTCCAGTCCGTCGGGCACTGCGGCAGCGGTGACGAGACGCCGGGACGGGTCCAGTCGGTCGGCAGCTCGCGGACGGTCCAGTCGGTGGGCAGTTCGCGCGCGGTCCAGTCGGTCGGCAGCTGCCGCGGGGTCCAGTCCGTCGGGATCGACCGGGTCCAGTCGGTGGGGAGCTGCCGCGTCCAGTCGGTCGGCCGCTGCGCGCGACGCCGGGACGGGACGATGTTCGCGTTGGGCAGGAAGTGCGACATGATTTCTCCTGTTCGGATGGGATCTTGCACGGTGCGTGACCGGACGGTAGCCCGACCAGCCTAGTGACACACCGCGTTCATTCGATTACAGTGACGATTTCCGCGAAGGGGTTCCGTCCTGACCAGAAGGGCGTTTCGTGGGATTGTCCGGGTCCCAAGGGCGAAAGCCCAGCTCAGAACGTCCACGATCAGGTATCCGAACGTGGGCGATGTGGAAGCTGACCGCTCCGGTGTTCGGCTACGTCCTCATCGTCGACGCGCTGGCGCTGGTCGCGGTCGTCTCCACGGCCGCGCTCGTGCCGGTCACCACCCAGTCCCTCCTCTGGTGCGGCCTGATCCTGGCCGGCGAGATCGTGCACCTCGAAGCGGCACAACGCATCGAGCGCATCCGCGAGCTCGCCGCCGACGGCCGGCCGCACATGCACCTGCAGTCGATCTGGATCTTCGCCGGCCTGCTCCTGCTGCCGCCGCCGTTGGCCACGCTCGTGATCGTGGTCAGCTACGCCCACGCGTGGGTGCGCGTCTACAAGCGACGGGGCGTGATTCACCGGAAAGTGTTTTCTGGAGCCACCGTCATCCTCGCTTGTTTCGCGGCGGGTGCCGTGCTGTCGGCCGGCACCGGGCACCTGGCGCCGTACGTGCCCTACCTGGACGGTTTCGGCGGGATGACCGCGCTGCTGCTGGCCGGGATCGTCTACTTCGGACTCAACTACGTCCTGGTCATCCTCGCCATCCTGATGAGCAACCCGGGCAAGCCGCCGCGGCAGGCGTTCGGGAACCCGTCGGACGTGCTGATCGTGCTGGCCGCGGTCGGCGTCGGCTGCGGGATCGCGCTGGTGATGACGGTCCGGCCGTGGCTGCTGCCGGTGCTCATGGTGACGCCGGTGGCGCTGCACATCGGCCTGCTGCTGCCGCAGTTCCAGGCCGCCGCGCGCACGGACTCCAAGACCGCGCTGCTCGCGCCGGAGTTCTGGGTCCAGCTGGCGCGCAACGAGCTGGCGCGCGCCGCGGAGCTGTCGTCGACCGCGGGCGTGCTGATGATCGACCTGGACCACTTCAAGGCCATCGACGACGGCAACGGCCACCTGGCGGGCGACGAGGTCCTGCGCGCGATCGCGGCGGCGATCCAGGGCTGCGTGCGCGGCGGCGACTACGTCGGCCGCTTCGGCGGCGACGAGTTCGTGGTGCTGCTCCCGGGCGCGACGAGCGCGGAGATCGTGTCCATCGCGGACCGCATCCGCGCGGCGATCGCCCGGATCGAGGTGCCGGTCCCGGTGATCCGCCCGGGCAAGCCCGAGGTGATCGACGGCCTGACCGCGTCGATCGGCGCGGCGGTGTACCCGGAAACGGCGACGGAGTACACGATCCTGCTGCAGGCCGCGGACGACGCGGTGTTCGAGGCGAAGGCGGCGGGCCGCGACCGGGTGGTCCTGGCCGACACCCGCACCGAGCTGTCCCGCCCGGAGATCCCCGACGTCCTCTGAGGTCTCCGGGCGAGCCGGGCGCTACGGGAGGCCGGCCAGCGACGCGTCGAGCGTGGCCGCCGACAGCTCGTTGTCCACCATGTCCCCGGCGAGGTAAGCGCCGTACGCCGGCAGGTCCAGGTGCGCGTGCCCGCACAGCGCCGTGAGGATCACCTTCTCCTCGCCGGTTTCCTTGCACCGCAACGCTTCCTGGATGCACGCGGCCAGCGCGTGCGTCGGCTCCGGTGCCGGGATGATGCCCTCGGCCCGCGCGAACCGCACGCCCGCCGAGAAGCACTCCTGCTGCCCGATCGCGATCGCCTCGATCAGCCCGAGCTCGTAGATGTGCGAGATGAGCGGCGACATCCCGTGGTAGCGCAGGCCGCCCGCGTGGATCGGGTCGGGGATGAAGTCGTGGCCGAGCGTGTGCATCTTCAGCAACGGCGTGAGCCCGGCGGTGTCGCCGAAGTCGTAGGCGTACTTCCCGCGCGTCAGCGACGGGCACGCGGCCGGCTCGACCGCGCGGATCACCGGATCCATCCGGCCGGCGAGCTTCTCCCGCAGGAACGGGAACGCGAGCCCGCCGAAGTTCGATCCGCCGCCGGTGCAGCCGACCAGCACGTCCGGGGTGTCCCCGGCCAGTTCGAACTGCTTCAGCGCCTCTTCGCCGATGATCGTCTGGTGCAGCAGCACGTGGTTGAGGACGCTGCCCAGCGCGTACCGCGCGTCCGGGTCCTGGGCCGCCTGCTCGACGGCCTCGCTGATCGCGATGCCGAGGCTGCCCGTCGAATCCGGGTGCTCCTTGAGGATCGCCCGGCCGGACTCGGTCAGCTCGGAGGGGCTCGGGTGGACGGTCGCCCCGAACGTCTCCATCATCAGCTTGCGGTAGGGCTTCTGGTCGTAGGACGCGCGGACCTGCCAGACCTCGCACTCCAGCCCGTACTGGGCGCAGGCGAACGCGAGCGCGCTCCCCCACTGGCCGGCGCCGGTCTCGGTGGTCAGGCGGGTGACGCCTTCGGCCGCGTTGTAGAACGCCTGCGGCACGGCGGTGTTCGGTTTGTGCGAGCCGACCGGGCTGACGCCTTCGTACTTGTAGTAGATCCGTGCCGGGGTGCCGAGCGCCTTCTCCAGCCGGCGGGCCCGGAACAGCGGCGACGGCCGCCAGAGCCGGTAGACCTCTCGGACCTCCTCCGGGATGTCGACATAGCGATCAGTCGTCACTTCCTGGGCGATGAGCGCCTGCGGGAAGAGCGGGGCCAGGTCGTCCGGGCCGACCGGCTCCCGGGTGCCGGGGTGCAGCGGCGGGGGCGGCGGCTCCGGCAGGTCGGGGATGACGTTGTACCACTGGGTCGGCAGCTCGTCTTCGTCCAGGATGTACTTGGTCTTCTCAGCCATCGAACCTCCTTGGTCGGCACTTCAACTTAGGACGCCACCGGCCGCGGAGCCAGTACGGTGACCCGGTGGGGAACTTCGTCCTGATCGACGCGCCGTCCAACCTGGGCCTGCGGCCACCGGCCGAGGGCGCGGTGCCCGGCTGCTACAAGACCCCCGGTGTGCTGCGCGACCTCGGCATCCTCGATCGCCTGGGTGCGGCCGACGGCGGCGTCGTGACGCCGGGGCGCTACGTCGGCACGTGGTCGCCGGGCGACGGCGTCCGCAACTCGGCGGCCATCGCGTCGTACACGCGCGCGCTGGCCGAACGGGTCGCCGCGGTCCGGTCGGCGGGCGGGTTCCCGGTGGTGCTGGGCGGCGACTGCTCGATCTCGCTGGGCGCGATGCTGGCGCTGCGCCGCTCCGGCCGGTACGGCATCGCCTACCTGGACGGCCACGACGACTTCCGCCACCTGGGCATCGCGGACCACGTCGGCGCGGCGGCGGGCGAGGACCTGGCGATCATGACCGGCCGCGGGGCGGGCGACCTCGCCGACATCGACGGGCTGCGGCCGTACGTCCGCGACAGCGACGTCATGGTCCTCGGGGTGCGCACGGCCGAGTCGGCCCAGCTGCGTGCCGCGGGAATCCGTTTCGTCACCTCGGAAGCGCTGATGGACTCCGCGCCGGTGCCGTCGTTCCCGGAGCTGGACGGCTTCTGGGTCCACGTCGACATCGACGTCCTCGACCCGGCGTACGTGTCCGCTGTGGACAGTCCCGACCCCGGCGGCCTCGATCCGGACACGCTGGTCTCGGTGCTGCGGGAGCTGCTGGCCCGGCCGGGCGCGGCGGGCTTCGAGCTGACGGTGTTCGACCCCGACCTCGACCCGGACGGCCGGCAGGCCGAGCTGGTCGCCGACATCCTGGAAAGGTCCCTGCGATGACCGACGTGCTGACGGATCTCCCCGTGTGGCTTCCCGAAGGGGGCCGCGGCCCGGGTTTGGTGCTGATCCAGGAGATCTTCGGCCTGGACGATTACTTGCGTTCGGTGGCGGCGGACCTGGCCGCTTCCGGGTACGTCGTGGCGGTTCCCGAACTGTTCCGGCGGACGGCCCCCGGCTGGTCGTCCACCCACGACGAAGCGGGCGTGGCGGCGTCGATGAAGGTGGCGTCCACTTTCGACCCGGCGCTCGGGCTGGCGGACGTCCTGGCGACGGTGGCCCACCTGCGTGGCCTGCCCGCGGTTTCCGGCGGGGTCGGCGTGCTGGGGTTCTGCCTGGGCGGGTCGCTGGCCTTCGCGGCCGCGGCGGCGGGCGACCCGGACGTGGCGGTGTCGTTTTACGGCTCGACGGTGGCCGCGCAGATCGCGGACCTGGCCGGGATCACGTGCCCGATCCAGTTCCACTTCGGCGGCCAGGACCCGTTCATCCCGCGCACGGACGTCCGCGTGGTCGAGGAGGCGGTCGCGGCGCACCCGGGCGCGGAGATCCACGTGCAGGAGGAGGCGGGGCACGCGTTCCACAACAACGTGGCCCCGATGTTCCACCACCCCGAGGCGGCGGCCCGCGCCTGGGCACTGACGACCGAGTTCCTGCGGCGGACCCTCCCGGCCGGCATCAGCGGCCGTGGTGTGTGAAGGCTCCCCAGATCGACACGTCGGTCGTTTCCGGCAGAGCCAGGTCGCCGATCATGGCTTCGGGCAGGCCGGCCAGCGGTTCGCGGGCGGGGTCGAGCATCCACAGCTGGGCTTCGCGGAGCGCTTCGGCGGGCGGGAGGCCTTCCCGGACGAGGAAGTGGTGGGCCGCGAACATCAGGGCCGCGGTACCGCGATCGCCGGTCTTCCACCGGGAGCCGATCACGGTGACCGCGCCGGCGGCCAGGAAGGCCGTGGCGAGGGTGAGCGCTTCGTCGTAGTCGACCACGGTCAGGTCGCTGCTGCAGGAGGTCAGGATGACGGTCCCGCCGGGGTTGCCCGGCTCGCGGCGGGCGGCGTGGCGGAGCACGGTGTCGATGGGCAGGTCCTCGGTGAGCACCAGCCTGGACGCCTCGGCCGCGGTGCCGACTTCGGCGTGACAGCTCAAGTGCAGCAGTGACGCGCCTGCCGTGTCGGCTCCGGGGACGTGGGCGAGGAACGCGGCCGGTGTCGCGGGCAAAGCCGCCGGCAGCGGTGCGCCGTCCTCGTCGGACTCGAATCCGTGCAAGTCACCCAGCAGCACCGCTCCCGGGTAGAAGACGTCGTGCAGCACCAGTGCTTCTTCCGCGGCGAACCCGAGGTTTCCCCGCGGGTCGGTCACCAGGACCGGTGCGCGGCCGATCGGCTGCGCGGGCCGGCGCACGCTGTCCAGGAACTGGCGCGCCGACGCCGCGGTGGACAGGACCAGCTCGGTGCAGCCGAACCGGGACTCGCCGAGCCGGGCGGCCGGCCACGACACGACTCCCAGCTCTCCCAAGGGAACCAGCACGACCCGGCGGCCGCGGCCGACCGCTTCCAGCACAGCGCTCAGCACCGTCGTACCGGCCCAGTCGCACAGCGCTGCCAGCGCCGTCTTCCATTCGGCGAAGTCGTTCTGGTCGGCGGCGAGGAACTCGGCGAGCGGCCCGTCCGATCGCACGACCAGGTCCGGCAGCGCGCGGGTGATCGGCCGGCCGTCCCGGTGGACGCCGATCAGCCGCCCGGGCGTCCCCTCGGTGCCGGGCACGACGTACACCAGGGCGTCGATGTCGTTACCGGCCAGCGCGCCGGCGACTTCGGTCATCGAGGGCGCGACGAACAGCGCTTTCCCGGCCGGGCTGTCGCGCAGCACCTCCAGCACACGATGGCGCAGCTCGCCTCTGGTAACCCGCTCCGGAACGGCGCCCTGCCGGGTGTGGTCCGCCCACGCGTCGGCCAGGGCCGGGTGGCCGAGGTCGCGCAGCGTCTTCGGTACCTCCAACGTCGAGGTCGCCGCGTGCAGGGCCAGCCCGCGACCGAGTTCGATCGCGCGCAGAGCCGCATCGGCGTCATCGTCGGCCAGGCACCACCCGGCGAGGGCGGCCGCGTCCGCCGCCGCACCCCGCGCGGTGAGCACAGCGTGGCCGATCCCTGTCTGCAGCAGGACGAGACCGGCCTGTTCCTCGAGTGCGGCGAAGCCGTGGCGGCAGGCGAGTTCGCGCTGCCCCGCGGCCCGGCAGGCGCGCGCGAGGGCACGGAGCACTTCGGGCACCTCGACGCCGTCGGCCGACTGCCGGGCCTGCTCGAGGTGCGCCACCGCACGGCTCGCCGCATCGGCCGGGCCGATGCCTCGTTCGTGCGCCGTCAGGTACGCGAGGCCCAGCAGCGCCCGCACGGTCGTCCGGTGCTGCGGGAGCGTGACCCGCTCCAGCCGGGCTTCGAGCCGCTCGATTCCGGCGAGGACCTCCGCGGGCTCTCCGTCGAGGGCACCGGCGAAGGAACTGGTGGTGTCGGCCATGGCCGCGAGCATGTCCGCGGAGTGCCCCGGTACGGGCCCACCGGTGAGCCGCGCGTGCAGGTCGCCGACGGACTCCCGGACGTTCTTCGCGCCGGTCAGGGCCAGCCGCAGCCCGGCGAGCCCCGCCATGAGCTCGGCGCTCGGCCGCACCACGTGCGCCGCCGGGAGCCGGGCCACCGCCTCGTCCAGCCGCTCGGCCGCGACGGCGAGGCCGGTGTCGTCCGCGGTGCGCAAGGCCCGGCTGACGTCGATCGACGCGGCGAGCGTGGCGATCACCGCCGAACCGCCGACGGGGTCGTCCCCGGCCGCCGCCGCGGCCTTGTCCAGCAGCAGCGCGGCGGAGTCGGCGTCCTCGAGCAGGCCTTTGACGAGGTGCCGGTCGGCCAGGACGCCGCCGACCAGGCCGACCGCGACGGCGTGCAGGTCGTCGTCGGCGGGCAGGGTCCGGACGACCTCCAGCAGATCGGTGACCCCCGCCGCGGTCCGCCCGGGATCTCCCTGGGTGCCGTGCAGGATCGCCAGCATGGACCGCAGCAGGAGATCCGCGCCCCGCCGGGCGGGCCCCGCTTCACCGGTCCGGGCCAGCACCTGGTCGACGACCTCCTGCGCCTGGGCGATCCGGTCCGGGGTGGCTTCGGCCGCGGCGGAAGCCAGCAGGGCACCGGCGAGCCGGCGCCGGATGACGTCGGACAGCGGATGGGCCTCGGGCACGGACGACGCCCGCTTCAGCAGCTCCTCCGCTTCACGCAGGTCGTCCGGACCACCCTCCCCGGCCCCGCCGACCAGGAGGGTGGCGAGATCGGCCCGGAGCATCGGCGTGAGCATGTGGTCTTCCGGCAGCCCGGCCAGCTGCTCTCGCAGGAGGTCCGCCTGCACGGCCGGTTTCGCCGCCGGCGTGATCATGGGCATCATCAAGCGCAGCAGCTCGATTCCCGGGTTGCCGGTCTCCGGCGCGCTGCTCAGCACCTCGTCGAGCTTGGCCACGGTCGACTCGGACGGGTGCGCGGCGCCCGACTCCAGCAGGTCGGCCAGCGGGGACATGAGGTCGAACAGCGCGCGGATCCCGGGCGGCAGCGCGTCCAGGCCGGTGGCGGCCGACAGCCGGCCTCGCAGCTCGGCGACCCCGGCCTGCAACCCCGCCTCGCCGGTCCGCCCGATCCACTCCGTGGCTCGCAGGACGGCGCCGAGGTCCGGGACGGGATGTTCGCGCAGGGCTTCGGCCGGCGTCCGGCCCACCATGGTCACCATCAGCGCCAGCTGGGACATCCGGTCACGCTGCCCGGCGGTGCTCGCCGGGTCGGCCTGCACCAGATCGGCCAGCTCGGTGGCCCGGACCCGGTCGGCATCCGAACCGCCGTGCTGGACGTAGCGGACCGCCAGCGCCGTGGCCAGCTCGGCCCGCGTCGCGCACTGCTCGTCGCTGCCGTCGTCGAGGTCACCGAGCCGGCGGGACAACTCGGCGATCCGGCGCTCGGCTTCGTCCGCGGTCATGTGCGCCTCTCGTTCGTGAACGGCCGGAAATGACAAAAACGTGACAACAATCGGACGCTTCCCATTTCGATCACGCCGATCCTTTCGGCGGTCCGTGCGCCGTGAAATCCACCGTACTCGTCCGCCCCGGCGCATGCGACACTGCACGCGCGGTGTCCGCGGCCGACCGAGAAGAGGACTTGTCGTGATTGCTGAGGGGGAACCGGATGAATGGCCGCTCGAACCGGCGGAACGGGTCGAACTGGTTTCGACGGACCCCGCTCTCCGCGGTCCCGGGGAAACCCATGCCGTTCTTTCCGCGATTATTTTCCACCCGCCGCGCGCGCACGTGACCGCCTGGCGCGACCCGGCCGGGCCGGCACCCGGAACCGCGGTGGTGGAACTGCGTTACGGCATCGAACTCGACGCCTTGCCGCACGGAACGACCTACCGCACGGCCGATGTGATCATGACCTTCCCCGACGACTGCCGGGTCGTGGCCGCGCCGGACCTGCCCGATTCGGAGCACGACATCGGCGGCAGCCGGTTCCGCCAGCACCTCGACCGGCCCGAGGCCGGGCGGACCGTCCGGACCCGGCTGGTCGTCGAGGTTCCCGCCGGCCGGACCGAGCTGACCGGCAGCATGACCTGCGAGGTGGACCTGCGCCGCAGCTTCGGGGCCCGGTGGCGCCGGGTTCCGGCGGTGGCGGCGCAGAAGACGTCGTTCGCCACCGGTGTTCCCGGACACCACACCGGTTCCGCGGTCCGGTTGTTCGTGGCGACCGATCTCGCGGGCTTCAGCCGGCGCGGCCCCGCGGGCAGCGGAAGGGCGCAGCGGGGCACGGCGGAAGTGTTCGACCGCGCGACCGGAGCGACCGGGATCGAGCTCGACGACCGGCAGGTGCAGGGCGACGGCCTGTTCCTCGTGTTCCACCCGGCCATCGACGAACGCACCGTGCTGCGCGCGTTCTACCTCGAACTGCTGTCGGCGCTGCGCGAGCACAACCGCGACCTGAGGCCGGAAACGGCGCTGCGGCACCGGGTCGGCATCGCTCGGGGGCTCTCCGAGCGGACTCCCCTGGGCTGGGACAAGAAGGCACCGACCGCGGCGACCCGGCTCTGTGACTGCGTGCAGGCCCGCACCGCGCTCGAGGACAACCCGAAGGCTCCGTTCGTGCTGGTGGTGTCCGATCCGCTGTACCAGGACATCTTCGGCGACCCGGACCACGACCCGCCCGGCACCGCCTTCACCGAGATCGCGATCGAGGACCCCGGCAAGGGTTTCTCCGCCACGGCCTGGCTGCACGTCGCCGGCGAGTGAGCGGGCGTGCCCCGCTCACTCCCCGCCGACCTGCCGCCGCATGTGCGCGGCGAGCTGCTGCGGGGTGTGCTTGTACGCGTCGAGGTAGACCGTGTAGGCGTGCAGCACGTCGGGGGGCAGTTCGATGTCGCCGAACACCACCGGCAGGATGTAGGGCTCCGCGCGGCGCAAGGCGGTGGTCATCGCGAAGCAGAGTTCGTCCATGCCGAACGACGACGCGAGGTACTCCTCCGAGATGAAGGGGACCACGAACCGGGTCCCAGTCCGGTAGACCCGGCGCATTTCGACGAGGACGTTGCGGCCCCACCAGTCGCCGCTGATGTCCTCGTCGTAGAACACGCGGAGGCCCAGCTGCCGCGCCGCGAGCACCGTCTCGTGCACATAGGACCGTTGCCTGCCCGAAAACGAGACGGCGATGTCGTAGTCGAACCGCACGGCGGCGGCCGGCCGCTCGAACGGCAGCACTTCGGCCGACTCCGGTTCGGCCCCGTCCTCTTCGCGTACCGCCCTCATCGCGCACCTGCCCGTCCTCCGCCGCGAGACCCCGTCGACCGCAAGTGTGGGGCGGTCGCCGGCCGGCGACCGCCCTTTCCCTCATCCGAGGGACCGGAGCCCGGCCGCCACCTCGTCCAGTCCCGCCCGGTCACGGACGACCAGGCGGCGGCCGCCGGTCTCGAGCAGGCCGGCCTCACGCAGTTGCCGCAGCGCCCGCTCCGCGGTCGCCCGGGTCACGCCCACGAAGGACCCCAGCTCCAGCTGGGTCAGGTCGAGCCCGATGACCACGCCGCCCCCGACATCGGTGCCGTACAGCTCGACCAGTTCCCGCACCAGCCGGGCCACCCGGACGGGCGGCGCGACGCCGGTGTAGTCGACCCGGCGGCGGTTCGACGCCCGCGCCTTGTGGGCGACGATCGAAGCCACCAGCATCGCCGTGGTCCGGTCGCGGGCGACGATGGCCCAGAACGTCTCGGCGGACAGCCGGGCGGCGACCACCGGCCGGCGGCCGCACGCCCGCACCGTGGCCGACCGCGGAGTCCCGTCGATGGCGGAGAACTCGCCGATCAGGTCGCCCGCGCCGCGAACCGCGAGCAGGGCATCGTGCTTGCCCATCCGGCCCGTCACCTTCACGTACGAACTCAGCAGGAGAAAGACGTCGTCACCGGCGGCACCCTCGTCGACCAGGACCTCGTCCGCGGCAAAGCCGACCGATTGCCCGGCGGCCAGCAACGCCGCCAGGGATTCGGCGGGCAGCAATGCGAGAAAACTGGACGGCGGCCACCCGGCTCGATATCCGGAACCCGCCGAGTCGGTCATTTTCCCAAGATAACCCCGGGCGCCCGGATCGGACACCGTCGCACGATTCGGCGGAGCCGGTGAGAAGTTTTCCGCGGGCGCCGGGAACCGGGCCCGGATCTCCCCACCCGGCTTCCCGGGAAGTGAGGACAATCGACGTCATGGACACCTTCCTCCCGGCCGGTCCACCGGAGCGGTCCGGCCCGCTCGTCGCGACCGCGGTGGTGGTCGCGGGCGCGGCGCTGGGCGCCCTGCTCGGGCTGGCCGTCGCCGCGGCCCGCGGCACCGGCCCGCTGCTCACGGCGGTGCTCGGTGCCGCGTTGTTCACCGCACCCGCCGTCGTGGCGGCGACGCTGTGGATCCGGGCCGGCGCGCTCCGCGTGCCGACCCGGACGCCGTACCTGCCCGGCGACCGGTTCCACGGGTGGACCGTCGTGACCCACCGGCCGGGCGGCGCGCGGTTCGACGAGTACGAGGTCCGGCGCGGGCACCGGGCCGCGTACCTGACGGTCGCGGCGAACGACGGGGACACCTGGGCCCCGACCGCCGACCGGATGCTGCTCGCCGTTCGTTCGCGCCACCTCGCGACGCCGCTGCTGTCGGGGGTCGCCCGGACCCGCCCGTACCTGCTCGTCGACCACGGCGACGGCCGGCCGCTGACCGAACACCTCGGCGCGGGCGGCGACGACGCGTTCACCTACGAGGTCGCGGTGTCGGTCCTTTCGGCACTGCGGGACCTGCGCGCGCACGACACCGTCCACGGTGCGGTGCACCCGGACAACGTGCTGGTCGGTGCCCACGGCGTGCTGCTGTGCGCGTTCGACCGCAGCCGCCTCGCGTCGGCCGCCACGAGCACGGTGCCGAGCGTCCGCGACGACGTCGCCGGCTGGGCCGAGGTGGTCCACGCGGTGTGGAACGGGCGCCCTTTCCTCGGCGCTTGGGGCGAACCGGCGACCCCGGACGACCTCGCCGGCTTCCCGGGGTGGATCCGGCAGGTCGTCGGCGACGCCCTCGGGCTGGTCCCGTCCCCCGAGGACATCCTGCGCGACTTGACGCGGGCGGCGCCCGCACCCGGCCACCGCGCCGGGACGGCACCGGCTCGCCCGCCCGCGTCGCCGTCGGCGATCTCCCGGCGAGCCGCGACGGTCGGCGCGTTGACCGTCGCGGCGGCCGTCGCCCTGCTGGTCATCGCGCCGGCGTCGCCATCCCGTGCCACCGCTGTCTCCTCGCCCGCCCCTTCGACGGCTCCGCCCGCCACGCTCCCGGCCACCAGCGCCCCGGCGACCACGGCGCCTTCGGAGACCTCGGCGTCCAGCACTCCCGCCACGACCGTGGCCGCCGGCTGGACGATGCCGGATCTCGTCGGCAGCGACCTGCAGGACGCCCAGGACCGGATCCAGCACATCACCGGCAATCCCGTGTTCCGCACCACGTCGCACGACGGCACGGGCGCGGGCCGGCACCAGGTCCTGGACCACGACTGGCAGGTCTGTGCCCAGAACGTCGCGCCCGGCGCCGCCATCACGCTGACCTCGAAGATCGACTTCACGGTGGTGAAGCACGGCGAGACGTGCCCGTGAGGGGCACCCGGACGTCGTCGCTCAGGCCGTCGAACGGGCACCGCAGTCGCCGTGGTCCGTGGCCGGCCGGCGGCTGTCGAGCGGGTCGTCGAGATCGGCCAGCTGGCGGGCGATGCGGTTCGCGTCGGCGCTCCGGTGCTGAGCGCGGCTCAGGGCCAGCGCGCGCAGCCAGGCCCGGCGCGCCTGGCGGCCCGCTCGGTTTCGGCCCGGTCGGGGCCGAGGCGCTTCGCGAGCAGTTCCCGGGCTTCCGGGGCGTCCAGCACGTCCAACGTCAAGGATCCGGCGTCGTGCTTGGTGAGCAGCCCGGTCAGCTGGTTCCGGCTGGTGACCACCACCGTGCAGCCCGGGCTGTCGGGCAGCAGTGCCGCCACCTGGACGCTGTTCCTGGCGTTGTCCAGCACGACCAGCATCCGCCGGTCGGCCACCGTGTCCCGGTACAGCGCCGCCTGCCCCTCGGCGTCGAGGGGGATCGATCCCGGCGGCAGCCGCAACGCGTCGAGGAACCCCCGGATCGCCTCCACCGGCTCCATCGGCGCGCCTGAGGGGTCGAACCCGCGCAGGTTCACGTACAGCTGCCCGTCCGGGAACCGGCCGGCGTTCTCGTGGGCCCACTGCAGGGCGAGCCAGGTCTTCCCGATGCCGCCCATGCCGACGATCGCGATGATCGGGCCGGCGCCGGGCGTCGACTGGTTGTCCAACTCGAGGCAAGGCAACGATGAACCGTGAAGATCCCATCGTCTGCCGATCGTCGGGAGGCCCCACTGGTGCAGGCGACATTCCAGGACTTATCTCGACAGCTCGAACACGCTGGCCGGAGAGTTCAGCCAGCATTGAAACCGAGGCAGCTCCGACTTTGCCGCGGTCTCCGCGGAAACCACCTCAAAGCGGAGCACCTGTTCACCACTATCTCTCTCCGCCGCGACCGGGGCCTGGTCCCACCGATGCGGACACTGCTAACGCCGCACCCAAATCAGCCAGTAGCGGCGAAAGACAGAAAAGAAACGACGATGTACAACTGGATCACTACGCGTCACACCTTTCGGTGAAGGAATCCGGGCATCAACCCATCGGGCCGACGCTTTGTTGAGAGCTGACACAGTCCACCCGGTTGCCAGACGTAGGAGGATGTCGTTCCGGCCGATGCAACACGGTCAGTGGTACCGACTGGAGCCGCTGCACTCTAGGTTATACAGGTGCGGCCAGATAGAGGGGTTGTGGTGCGGAATATGAGATGGATTCTGTATTTTATTGGCGGCGGAGCGCTTATCAGCTTGGTTCCCCTCGTGGGAAGTCGATTGAGCCCACAAATTGCTGGATTGATTTTACTTTTTCCGATAGTAACACTAGTTGGACTTTCTTTCCTGGGCGTCGAATCCGGGAGAGATGCCGTTGCCACCGGAGCCGTGAGTGCGATTCGAAACATGCCGACCGTTCTCGCATTCTTGGTCGCCGTATATTTTGCGTCACGCAACGGTGTTCCATTACCCGTCAGCTTCCTCATGGGCATTCTGGCTTGGCTTATCGTCGCCCTCTTGATTGCACTACTCTCAAGCTGGCTGAGTCTCAATTAGGGGTTTATACTGTGCGAGTGCGCCGAAGAATATTTCCAGACCTCCAGCGCAAGGTATTTGTCGGCGGCCTCGTGATCATGCTCGCATGGTCGATTGTGGCCGCGCTTATTGCACTTCCTCCATCTTGGCAAATTCCATCCATCTTCGCCGCACTGCTGATGATAATTAAGATGGTTTCACCAATAGAGGATATGGAGGAATCAATCCAATCCATTCGGACATCCGTGGAAGCCCCGGTTACACGCTACGGAGGTGCCGAAGATTTCTACAGGGATCTTGTGCGATCAGTGCGGCATGCGGCAAGCTACATCGACCTCACGCATATTCGAGACAACCCACCCGACGACTTCAAGGGACCGGCACCCACCGAATACTTCACATACCTTTTAGACTGGCTCGCGATTTCAAACTCTCGAACCATTCGACGAGTCATCTGTATACGCAACGCCGAGATGCGCGCATGGGCGGTACAGCTGCACGAAACCACTCAGAAGAGATCGAATCTGCACATACGCGTAATAGAGTGCGGCAGTGAAATTCCAATAATTAACATTGCAATCATCGATGGCAATAAGGTGTACATGACCTTTACTGGCGACATTCCAGAAAGAACACCCGGGGCAAGCATTGATGACCCGGCCACCAGTCACTATTTCACCGAATACTATGCTGCACTTTGGCGAGCATCTGAACCACTTGAAAGCTACCTTCAGCGCCATTAAGTAAACTCGTTCGCAGGAACGCAGCCGATGTACCGGGCCAAACCCGCCGCACGTGCCGATCGAGGAGGTGATCCTGACGATGAAGGACCTGGTCCGGGCCGGAAAGGTGCGCCACCTCGGCCTCTCCGAGGTCAACGCCGAGACGTTGCGCCGGGCCCACGAGATCCATCCGATCACCGCGTTGCAGAGCGAGTACTCGTTGCTCAGCCGCCACCTCGAGGACAAGATCCTGCCCACGGCGCAGGAGCTCGGGGTCAGCGTCGTCGCGTACGCGCCGGTCGGCCGGGGGCTGCTCACCGGCGAACTGACCACGTTGGACGGCCTGGAACCGCACGACCTGCGCCGGCTGCAGCCACGCTTCCAGGACGGCAACCTCCGCCGGAACCTCGCGCTCGTCGAGCGGGTGCACGCCGTCGCGGACGAGGTCGGCTGCACCACGGCGCAGCTCGCACTGGCCTGGCTGCTCGCCCAGGACGACGCGATCGTCCCGATCCCCAGCACGACCAGCTTCCGCCACGTCGAGCAGAACGCCGCGGCGGTCGACATCGTGCTGTCGGCCCGCCAGCTGCGCGAGCTCGACGAGGCGATCCCCCCGGAGAAGGTCATCGGCGACCGCAACACGGCGGCCAGCCTCGCCTTGATGGAACTGTAGGCCCGCGTCGTTTACCTTCGTCACCAGCGCGTCCGCTGACCTTGGAGGAACCCGCCATGCCCCACGCCGTGGATTTCGGGACCGTGTCGACCGCCGGCCTGGAGTCGTCGCCGGTCGCGGCCGCCCTGGCCGGCCTGCGGGCCAACGAGGCCCGGTACTTCAAGAACAAGTACGACCACGTCTTCACGGTCGAGCCCGCGGGTGACGCCGCGGCGACCGTCGAGTGGGTGCACCGGATCCTCGAGGACGAACGCGGCATCGTCATTTCCTCGCCCGCGCTCGAAGCGACCGAGTTCCAGGTCGAGAACATCCGGATGGCCTACGTGTTCTACGAAAGCGGCCTGTCGGTCAACGTGATGTACACCCTCGAAGACGGCGGGAAGCGGGCGGTCGGGTTCAAGCTCTCCGACGGCATGGAAATCCCCGGGGAGCTCGGCTCGTTCAAGTTCGCCCGCCAGAAGTCGAAGCTGGCCGGCACGATCCGCGGCTCCTACTTCGTCATCAAGAACGAGCACTGACCGCCGCTGGGGCGCCGGCCGCCTGGATACCGGCAGCCGGCGCAACCGCGCGTAGGGCGGATCAGTCCCAGTAGTTGAAGGGCACCTCGCCGAGGTCGGCCGGGGTGAGCACCCGGAACGCCGGGTGCTCCGCCAGCACCGCGACCACCGGTGTGGTCCGGTCCCTGGTGCACACGATCGAGAGGCGCCGGTCGCCGTAGTCGACGACGCCCTGGTGGAAGTTCGGCGTGACGCCGTCGGCGATCCGGAACTCCACGACCCGGCCGCCGGTACGGCGCGCCGCTCGGTGGCACTCGCGGCGGAACTCGCGGAGGTCCATCGCGCGACCGTATCGGCCCGGTGCCGATCCCCGGGCCCGATTTTCCCCGCGCCAACCGATCAGGAATCGAGAAGCGCCGGTCACCGCCCCGGACCTAGCGTTACCGGCATGACGAACATCGACTCCCTCACCCTCGAAGTGGCCGACACGACCGCCGCCGAGCGCTTCTACGCCGACGCCTTCGGGCTCACCACCCAGCTCCGCTTCCGCGAGAAGCAGCAGCCCTCCACCGGGTTCCGCGGCTACACCCTCTCCCTCATCGTCGCCCAGCCCGCCGACGTCGACTCGCTGATGGCCACCGCCCTCGAAGCCGGGGCCACCACGCTCAAGCCCGCCGCGAAGTCCCTGTGGGGCTACGGCGGCGCCGTCCAGGCACCCGACGGCGCCATCTGGACGCTCGCCACCTCCAGCAAGAAGAACACCGGCCCGGCCACCCGGGAGATCGGCTCGATCGTGCTGCTCCTGGGTGTCCAGGACATCCTCGCCAGCAAGAAGTTCTACGTCGATCACGGGCTCACGGTCGGGAAGAGCTTCGGCCGCATGTACGTCGAGTTCGAGGGCGGCACCGGCCCGGTCAAGCTCGCGCTCTACCGGCGCAAGGCCCTCGCCAAGCAGGCCGGCGTCGCGCCCGAAGGCACCGGTGCGCACCGGATCGCCGTCAACTCCGCCGCGCCGTTCACCGACCCGGACGGGTTCGCCTGGGAGGTCGCCACGACCCAGTCGCTCGACGCCTGACCGGCCGTCCGCGCCGCGGGCTTCGGGCTGCCCACGCAGACGTACCCGCGGAACGTCCGGCCCTTGACCCGGTCGGCCACCGGCCGGAACCGATCGGGCCGGAGACCGCGGAACCCCGTCGCGACGACGTCTTCGTACAACCGGTCCGAAACGACCGTCACGACGTCTTCGCCGGTGTGCCGGGCCAGCGTTTCGCGCACGGGTTCCGCGTCGAGCAGCCGGCACGCGACGATCAGGGCGTCCCCGATGGGTCCGAAGACCCCCGCGGTCAAGGCTCCGTGGTGCAGGGAAATCCGCAGCCGCAACCGCGGACGGCTGCCCCGCCCGAGTTCTTCGGCCACCTCGTGGACGAAGTCCGCGACGACGCGGGAAACGTCGGAATCGGCGGGCAGCACCGCCAGTTCACCGTCCCCCCGCGGTTGCCGGAGCCATTCGGCGCGGTCGAGCCCGGCCCGTTCGGCGGCGCGGTCCAGTACCTCCTTCAACCGGAACAGAACCGCGACCTGGTCGAGGATCCCCATTCTCGAGAATCCTTCGACGTCCACCGCGACGACGAGTCCGTAGACGAGCTGATCTTCGTGAATCATGTCCATCCCCTCGGCTGAGCCGATGTCCCTGGGACGATTGAACAGTCGCGAGCGGTTTCCGCACCACGCCCGCGGACACACGAAGACGAACTCGCCCCGGGACACCGGGGAAAGCCGAGGTCCCCGAATTCCGTTTGTTTTCGACCGCCCACGCGGGCACCGGGAGGTGAGACAATGTGAGACAAAGCCGGCCGACGTGGGACACGATGTCAAGATGCCTCTTTCCCGACCCGGGCCATTCGGTGATCTTGACCCGTCCAGGGTTGTGACGCTCACCCAGTTGGCCGATTTACTCCGGCAATGCCGGCTGCGTGCCGGGAATCCGTCACTGCGCGATATCGAGCGGCTCGGCGAGAAACGCGGGCAAACGCTGCCTCGCTCCACGGTGGCCGGCGTCCTCGGCGGCCGGCGCGCGCCACGGCGGGAGCTGCTGCTGGCCCTGCTGGCCGCGTTCGGGATCCCCGACGGGGATTGGGCGGCGTGGACGAGCGCCTGGGAACGGGCGGTCGCCGGCCGTCCGGCGGACGCGGACCTCGTCCCCGTCGCGGAAGAGGGGGAGCCGCCCGACATCTGGCGGTTCCCCGCGGACGATCCGGTGGTCATCACCTGCGGGCGGCTCCCGGAGTCGATGGTCAACAACCTTCCCTCGAGCGACCCGCGGGATCCCGACTACGTCGATCTGCTGACCTACGCCGATCCGGACGCGCTGGTCCACCTGTTCGGCCACATCCGCGCCCTGAACCCGGACAACGACGTGAAGTTCGCGACGACCGGCGAACTGCAGCCCGCCGACTACGCCAGTCACCTGGTGGTGATCGGCGGGTCGGACTTCAACGTGCTGACCCGGGACATGTTCTCCGCGCTGCACCTGCCCGTGAAGATGTCGCCGCGGATCCCGGAGGTGGACTGGCTCGGCCTGGAGGTCGGCAACGGGGAAGGCGCGCAGCGGTTCAGCCCCGTCCTGGGCGACGACTACGGCGATCACATCCTCCACGAGGACGTGATCCTGTTCTTCCGCGGCGTCAACCCGGCCGACCGGCGGCGCACCATCACGATCTGCGCGGGCGTGTACGCCCGCGGCACCCTCGCCGCCGCCCGGTGCCTGACCGATCCGGTGCTCGGACCGGCGAACCAGGCGTACCTGCGGCAGAAGGTCGGGACCAACCTGCACTTCGGGTTCGTCGCGCGGGCGTTCATCATCGACCGGATGGTGGCCACGCCGGACCTCACCGACCCCGGGCACCGGCTCTACGAGTGGATGCGGCCGGAGTGACCTGCGGGCGGGCGCCGGAGCCGCCAGACTGTCCGGGTGCCGGAACTGCCCGAAGTGGAACTCGCCCGCCAGGTCCTCGCCGACGCGCTCGACCGGAAGATCCGGGACGTCGACGACCACGACGACTGGGTCTGCCGGCCGCACGCGCCCGGGGACCTCGCGCGCGCGTTGCGGGGCGGGCGGCTCACCGAAGCGCGCCGGCGGGGCAAAACCCTTTGGTGCGCAACGGAAAACGGCGACGGGCACCCGGGGCCGAACCTCGGCCTGCACCTCGGGATGGCCGGGCAGCTGCGGTTCGGCGGCCGGAGCGGGCCGCCCGGGCCGAAACGCTTCCGCGGTCGCGAAGAGAAGCCCGAATGGTTCCGCTTCGGGATCACCTTCGCCGACGGCGAACAGCTGCGGTTGTTCGACACGCGCCGGCTCGCCCGGGTGCGGCTCGACCCCGACCTCGACGCGCTCGGCCCGGACGCCGGCGAGGTGTCGCGCGCGGAGTTCCGCACGCGCGTCGGCCGGGGACGGGCGCCGGTGAAGGCGCGGCTGCTGGACCAGTCCGTGGTGGCCGGGATCGGGAACCTGCTGGCCGACGAAACCCTCTGGCAGGCGGCGGTGAGCCCGGCCCGCCCGGTGAACGAGCTGGGCGACGACGACCTCACGACCCTCCACAAGGCACTCCGAAAGGCGCTGCGCGCGGCGATCGAGCACGGCGGCGTCCACACGGGCGAGATCATCGGCCACCGCCGCGCCGGCGACCACTGCCCCCGCTGCGGCGCGGAGATGGCGCACGGCACGGTCGGCGGCCGGTCGACCTGGTGGTGCACGAAGGAACAGGCCTAGCGCGGCCCGAGCCCGGTGCGGCCGTCGATCAGCTCGCGGACGACGTCCAGGTGGCCCGCGTGCCGGGCGGTCTCCTCGATCATGTGCAGGACCACCCCGCGCAGGTCGGCGATCTCGTCCCCGAGCGGCGCGGGGTGACGCCCCTTCGGCACCGCGGACAACGGCGTCGCGGCGAAGATCTCGTCGGACCGGCGGCACTGCTCGCGGTAGAACGCGAAGACGACGGCCGCGGACCGGGGCGTCGTCAACGGCTCGTGGTCGTCCGGCCACGCGACCGGGTCCGCGGTCCCGGTGACGATCTCCTGGAACCAGTGCCGCTCGGCGTACCCGAGGTGCTCGACCATGCCGAGCGGGGTCCAGCCGGTCGGCAGGACCGGGGTCGTCAGGACGTCCTCGCCGAGGCCGTCGAGGATCGCCAGGACGCTGCGGCGCTGGGCTCGCAGGAACCAAAGGAGCGTGTTCTTCTCGTCGCCGGCCACGACCGCGGACCCTAGCGGGCGGTGCGCACCCCGGCGGACGGTTTTTGTCGGTGGCACCCGGTAGCGTCGGAGACATGGCAACACTGGTCACCTTCCACGCCCACCCGGACGACGAATGCCTGCGCACCGCCGGGGTGATGGCCAAAGCCGTCGCCGACGGGCACCGCGTCGTGCTCGTCGTCGCCACCCGGGGCGAGGTCGGCGAGGTCCCGGAGGGCTTTCTCGCCGAGGGCGAACAACTGTGGGAGCGGCGCGTGCGGGAGTCGCACGCGGCCGCGGAGATCCTCGGGGTCGAACGCGTCGAGTTCCTCGGCTACCGCGACTCCGGGATGATGGGCGAGCCGACGAACGACGACCCGGGGTGTTTCTGGCAGGCGGACGTCGAAAAGGCGGCCGAGCAGCTGGCGGCGATCCTGCGCGAGGAGTCGGCAGACGTGCTGACGGTCTACGACGACAACGGCGACTACGGCCACCCGGACCACATCCAGGTGCACCGCGTCGGAGTCCGCGCGGCAGAGCTGGCGGGCACGCCCCGAGTGTTCCAGGCGACGTTCAACCGCGAGTTCATGCAGCGCGGCTTCGAAGCGGCGGTGGAGCAGGGGCTGATGCCCCCGGAGGCGGCCCCGAAGCCGCCGGAGAACGTCGAGTTCGGCAAACCGGAGGCCGAGATCACGGCGGCGGTCGACGTGTCGAAGTACGTGGGGGTGAAGAGGGCGGCGATGCGGGCGCACCCGAGTCAGATCAGCGAGGACATGTTCATGCTGGCGATGCCGGAGGACGCGTTCGCGTTCGCTTTCGGCACGGAGTGGTTCATCCGGACGGGGCAGGGGCCGGGGATCACGGAGACGGACTTGATGGGCGGGTTGTAGGGGGCCGGGAGCCAGGAGCCAGGAGCCAGGAGCCAGGAGCCAGGAGCCAGGGAGAGGCTAGCTGGGCGGGGTGCGGCCAACGGGCTTCGCCTCGCAGCCGAGTGCGGTGCATACCGGGCGTCGAGCGCGGTGCCCGGTCAAGCATCCGCCGGCTCCCCGCCGAACCCCCGTCAGTCCAGCGCCGCCGTCACGTCCAGTTCCACCCGCTGGCCCGGGTACCCCAGCTGCGCCACCCCCAGCAGCGTGCTCGCCGAGCTGAACGCCGCCCCGATCTCCGAACCCGTCAACCGATCCCACACCTCCGACAGCTCCGAACGGTCCTCCGTCACCACGTAAATCACCGTCCGGACCACCTCAGCCGGTAACGCTCCCGCGAAGGCCAACGCCGCCGCCGTGTTCGCCACCACCTGGTCGACCTGCGGCAGCAGCCCCTCGGGCACCGCACCGTCCGGCGCCAGCGGGCACTGGCCGGCCAGGTACACCGTCCGGCTCGACACCGCCACCGTCACGTGGTGGTAGCCCGGTGGTGTGTGCAGCCCGGGCGGGTTCTGGCGTTCAATGGTCACCACCGCATCATCGCCGGGCACGCAAGCCGAAAAAGGGAGGGGCACGTGCGCAGGACCATCGACTGGGCCGACGGCGCCGTCGTCATCATCGACCAGACCGCGCTGCCCGGCGAGTACCGGCTGCTGCACCTGCGGACCGTCGATGAGCTCGTCGACGCCATCAAGCGCCTCGCCGTCCGCGGGGCGCCCGCCCTCGGGGCCGCCGGCGCCCTCGGAGTCGCCCTCGCCGCCCGGACCAGCGAGAACGTCCACGCCGATGCCGACCTCATCGCCACCGCGCGCCCCACCGCCGTCAACCTCGCCTGGGGCGTCCGGCGCGCGATGGCGAAACTCCACCAAGGCCCGGACGCCGTCCTCGACGAAGCCCTCGCCCTCCTCGCCGAAGACGAGCAGCTCAACAAGACCGCGTCGAAGCACGCCGCCGAGATCGTGCTCGCCGAATGCGCGCGCCGGCCGTTGCGGCTGCTCAGCCACTGCAACGCCGGGCGGCTCGCCACCGTCGGGTGGGGCAGTGCCCTCGGCGTCGTCTGGCACCTGCACGAACGCGGGCTCGTCGAAGAAGTCCTCGTCGACGAGACGCGCCCGCTGCTCCAAGGCGCCCGGCTGACGGCGTGGGAACTCGCGCAGGCGAACGTCCCCTACCGCGTCCAGCCCGACGGCGCGGCCGCCGCCGCGATGGCGCGCGGGATGGTCGACTGCGTGCTCGTCGGGGCCGACCGGATCGCCGCGAACGGCGACGTCGCCAACAAGATCGGCACCTACGGCCTGGCGATCGCCGCGAGGCACCACGGCGTGCCGTTCGTCGTCGTCGCGCCGTCGTCCACTGTGGACAGGACCCTCGCGACCGGTGCGGGCGTCGCCATCGAAGAACGCGACGCCCGCGAGCTCACCGAGTACGCCGGGATCCGGGTCACCCCGCCGGGCGCGCAGGTCTTCAACCCCGCGTTCGACGTGACCCCCCACGAGCTCATCACGGCCGTGGTCACCGAGCACGGCCGCTTCGCACCCTAGGGACGCGGGCCGATCTCTCGGCCGCCGTCGGTCACCGTGATCGCCATCGCCGGGCACGAGTCCGCCGCGTCGAGCACCGTCTCGTCACCGTCCACGTCCGAGACGACCGTCTGCGCCACCGCGCCGTCGAGGACGAACACCTCGGGCATCAGCGCGGCGCACATCCCCGAACCGATGCAGGTGTGTTCGTCGACTTCCACGTGCCAGCTCATGGTCACCTTCCGAGTCACCAGCCGATGGGCATCGACCGCGGTCCGCGGACGAGCATCTGCGTCTTCCACACGATATCGCCGGCCAGGTGCAGGCCCGGCAGCTCGGTGACCAAAGCGCGCAGTGCCTCCTGCAGCTCGAGCCGGGCCAGCGGCGCGCCCAGGCAGTGGTGGACGCCGTGGCCGAAGCCCAGGTGGTGCTGGTCCCCGCGGTCGAAGCGCAGCTGGTCGGCGTCGTCGAACTGCAGCCGGTCGCGGTTGGCCGCGCCGACCGCCACCAGCACCGGCTCCCCCGCCCGCACGAGCACGCCGCCGACCTCGACGTCTTCGGTGGCGTAGCGCGCGAACCCGGCGCCGGCGCCCAGCGGCACGAACCGCAGCAGCTCCTCGACGGCGGCCGGGATCAGGTCCGGGTCGGCGACCAGCCGCTCCCACTGCCCGGGCTGGTCGAGCAGCGCGTAGACGAAGTTGGGGATCTGGCTCGCGGTGGTCTCGTGCCCGGCGACGAGGATGCCGACGCACAGGTCGACCAGCTCCAGCTCGGTCAGCCGGTCGCGGGTGTCGCGCGCCTCGATCAGCGCCGTCATCAGGTCGTCCTGCGGCTGCGAGCGGTGCTCCGCGATCAGCCCGCGCATGTAGTCACGCAGTTCTTCGCGGTTGCGCTCGAACTCCTCGGGCGTCAGGCCGCTGGTGGACAGCGCGGCGTCGCTCCAGACCCGGAACTTCGGCCGGTCGGCGACCGGGACGCCGAGCAGCTCGCAGATCACCGCGACCGGGATCGGCAGCGCGTACAGGTCGACAAGGTCGGCGGGCGGGCCGGCGGCCTTCATGTCGGCGATCAGGCCGGCCGCCAGCGAGGCGACACGCGGGCGCAGCAGCTCGACACGCCGCATGGTGAACGCCTTCGCCACCAGGGTCCGCAGCCGCGTGTGGTCGGGCGGGTCCATCTGCAGGATGCCGCCCTCACGCTGGACGGGCGAGCGCCGCGGCGCGTCCTTCTCCTTCTCCATCGCCCGCGAGAACCGCCGGTCCCCGAGCACCAGCCGGGCGTCGGCGTAGCGGGTGGCCAGCCACGCCGGCTCCCCGTAGGTCATCTTGACCCGGACCATGCCCTCGGCTTCACGCGCGGCGGCGTAGGCCTCGTTGAGGTCGAGCCCCGCCTCCTCGTTGAAGGGGTACGAGAGCGGCTCGGTGTGGGTGACTGTCATGCGGGAACCCCTCGCTCCGGTTGTAAGCAGCTGCTTACAACGCTACACAGTTTCTCCCCACCTGTCACGGTCCGCCATTGCTTAGTCACGGAGCCCTAGGTTACGGTGACCTAGGTGTGGATCGAGATCCTCTTGCTGTCGAAGCTGGACCGCGAGCCGATGCACGGCTATGAACTGCGCAAGGCCGTGGAGGCGTCGACGGGCCACACCTTGTCGAACAACTCGCTCTACCCGACGCTGCGGCGCTTCGTCGACGCGGGCGCCGTGAGCCGCAGTGCCGAGGAGCAGGAGGCCAAGCCGCCGCGGCACGTCTACACCGTCACCGATGTCGGGCGGGAGCTGCTGCGGGACATGCTCGCGGACTTCCCCGGCGAGCTCGCGCTCAACGAACCGGAGTTCCTGGCCAGGGTCGGGAACTTCGGCCGGCTGAGCCCGGACGAACGCGCCCGCGTGCTCGACGTCCGGAAGCAAGCGCTGCTCGCCGAACAAGCCCGGGTCACCGGGCTCGCCGCCGGGCAGGCCGACCCGTGGAGCCGCGCGGCGCTGCTCCACGTGCTCGGGAAGTTCGACGCCGAGCTGCGCTGGCTCGCCGACCTCGAAACCGAACTGAGGAGAGACGCATGACCACCACCGAAGAGACGCCTCGCCTCCCCTTCGCCCGGGCGAACGCGCTCGCCATCGCGCCGGACTACGAAGCGCTGCGCCGGCAGGCCCCGATCAGCCGGGTGCTCACCCCGGCCGGCGACCCGGCGTGGCTGGTGACGTCGTACGAAGAGGCCAAGGAGATCTTTCGCGACAAGCGGTTCGGCCGTTCGCACCCCGCGCCGGAGCAGGCGTCGCGGATCTCCGGCGCCGCGATCCAGGACGGCCCGAGCGGCGACTTCGAGACCGAAGAAGCCGAGCACAAGCGGATGCGCCGGATGCTCGCGCCCGCGTTCTCCGCGCCCCGCATGCGTGCCCTCGGCGACCGGATCGCCGAGCTGACCGACCGCTGCCTCGACGACCTGCAGGCCGCGCACGACGCCCACCCCGGCGAGCCGGTCGACCTGACCGACTTCCTCGCGTTCCCCCTGCCCGTCCTGGTGATCTGCGAGCTGCTCGGCGTGCCCTACGCCGACCGCGAGAAGTTCCGCGGCCTGTCCGAGCGCATCGCGATGATGAACGGCGGCGAAGACGCCCAGGCGGCCATGACCGAGTTCAAGGCCTACATGACGCAGCTGGCCGACGCGAAGCGCGCGGACCCGCAGCCCGACGTCATCTCCGACATGGTCGCGGTCCAGGCCGACGACCCCACCTTCACCGACGACGACCTCGCGCGGATGGGCGCCGGCCTGCTGTTCGCCGGCCACGAGACGACGTCCACCCGGATCGCGATGGGCACGCTGTTCCTGCTCAGCGACACCGCCCGCCGCGACCGCTTCGCCGCCGACCCCGAGGGCGAGGTCAACCAGACGATCGAGGAGATCCTGCGGCTGACGGCGACCAGCGGCACCGGCCTGCTGCGCTACGCCCACGAGGACGTCGAGGTCGCCGGGACGCGGATCCTGCGCGGCGACGCCGTGCTCATCTCCAGCGACGCGGCCAACCGCGACGCATCGGTGTTCACCGACCCGGACGAGTTCGACCCGGCCCGCACGCCGAACGTCCACTTGGCCTTCGGCACCGGCGCGCACGTCTGCATCGGCGCCAACCTCGCGCGCACCGAGCTGCGGACGGTGTTCCCGAAGCTGTTCTCGCGGTTCCCCGGCCTGCGGCTGGCGGCCGGGATCGACGAGATCCCGGTGCGCGTCAACCGCGTCGCCGGTGGGGTCGACGCCGTTCCCGTGACCTGGTGAGGGGGAGCCGATGAAGATCACCGCGGACACCGAGAGCTGTGTCGCGTCCGGACAGTGCGTGCTGCTCGCGCCGGGGACGTTCGACCAGGACGAGGAAGCCGGCACCGTCGTCCTGCTCGCCGACGAACCGGCGGACGGCGAGGCGGACGCGGTCCGGCAGGCGGAGCTGACCTGCCCGGCCGCCGCGATCCGGCTTTCGGGGTAGCGGGCGGCACGTCCGGTTTGCCGGTTAACCTGCACCGATGACCGCACAGCCGGGCCGCAGGCGGGACGCGGCCGCCACCAGGGCCGCGCTGCTCGACGCCGCGGCCGCGCTCTTCGCCGAACGCGGGTTCGACCGCACGACCGTGCGGGACATCGCGCGGCAGGCCGGGGTCAACCAGGCGCTGCTGTTCCGCTACTTCGGCAGCAAGGACGCGCTGTTCGAGGAGGTCATGGCCCGGGGCGGCCGCGAGCACCTGGCGGCCACCACCCCGGAACAGCTCTTCGGCACCTCGCTGCGGAGCCTGCTCGAGCCGGCGGATTCGGGGCGGCGCAACCCGGCGCTGGAGGCGTACCTGCGCTCGACCGGCAGCGACAACGCGGCGGCCGCGATCCGCCGCGAGGTCGGTGAGGAGTACGCGCGGGCCCTCGCCACGCTGACCGACGCCCCGGACGCCGAGCTGCGCGCGGACCTGGCGCTGGCCTGGCTGCTGGGGATCGGCCTGGTCCGGGAGATCGCCGGCACCGAGCCGCTGGCCAGCGCCGACCCCGAGCACGTGAGCGACCTGGTGCTGACCGCCGTCCGGACGCTGCTGGAGCGCACCGAATAGTCAGGGCAGCGCGCGCCGCAGCAGCTCGGCCAGGTGGACCGGGGTGCGCCCCGATTCCTGGGCGATCTGCGTCCGGCAGCTGAACCCGTCCGACACCACCACGGTTTCCGGAGACGCCGCACGGATCGCCGGGAGCATCCGGTCCTCCGCGACCGCCTTCGACACCTCGTAGTGGCCGCGCTCGAAGCCGAAGTTGCCGGCCAGGCCGCAGCATCCCGAGCCGAGCGTCGTGTTGCGCACTCCGGCCGCCGCCAGCGCCGACTCGTCGGCGCCGAAGCCCAGTACCGCGTGCTGGTGGCAGTGGACCTGCGTGATCGCGTCGACGTCCAGGGCCGCGAACGGGATCGGCGCGCGCTCCAGCAGTTCCGCGAACGTGAACGTCCGGGACGCCAGCACCTCGGCACGCGCATCGCCCGGCAGCAACGCCGGCAGGTCGCCGCGGAACAGGGCCGTGCAGCTCGGCTCCAGCCCGGCCACCTCGTAGCCGTCTTCGAGATACGGCGCGAGGACGTCCAAAGTGCGAGTCAGGACGCGGCGCGCGACGCCGAGCTGGCCCGTCGACACCCACGTCAGTCCACAGCAGACTCCGCGGTCCGGCAGGACGACGTCGTAGCCCGCCGCGGTCAGGACTTCGTGCGCGGCGTCCAGAACGGACGGCGTCAGGTAGTTGTTGAACGAATCCGGCCACAGCACCACCCGACGCTCCCCCGATGCCCGCCGCCGCAGGTCCGCCCGCGACGACGTGAACGGCGCAGGAGCGAAGGTGGGCAGCGCCCGTTCCGGCGCGATCCCGCCGAGCCGTTTCACCAGGCCGGCCAGCCGAGACCGCCCGACGGCGTTGGCCAGCCGAGGCATCCGGGCGCTGAGCCGCAGCCACAGCGGCAGCCAGCCCATCGAGTAGTGCGACGCCGGCCGCAGCCGCCGGCGGTAGTGCTGGTGCAGGAACTCCGCCTTGTACGTCGCCATGTCGACGTCCACCGGGCAGTCCGACAGGCATCCCTTGCAGGACAGGCACAAGTCCAGCGCCTCGTGCACTTCGGACGAACGCCAGCCGTCCGTGATGACCTCGCCGTTGATCATCTCGGCCAGCAGGTGCGCGCGCCCGCGCGTCGAGTGCTGCTCCTCGCGGGTGGCGCGGTAGCTCGGGCACATCACGCCGCCGCCGCTGGTGTTGCGGCACTTGCCCACGCCGACGCAGCGCCGCATCGCCTGGCCGAAACTCCCCCGGTCCTCCGGATAGCCGAGGAAGACACTGTCCTCAAAGGACTTCGAGGTGGCACGGACGCGCAGGTCCGCGTCGACCGGCCGCGGGGCCACCAGGATGCCGGGGTTCATCCGCCCGGCCGGGTCGAAGATCGCCTTGAACCGCCCGAAGAGGTCCATCATCTCCGGGCTGTACATCCGGGACAGCAGCTCGGACCGCGCCTGGCCGTCGCCGTGCTCGCCGGACAGCGAACCACCGTGCGCCGCGACGAGGTCCGCGGCTTCCTCCAGGAACCGCCGGAAGTCCGCTACACCGGGAGCGGACAGCAGATCGAAGTCCAGCCGCAGGTGGAGACAGCCTTCGCCGTAGTGGCCGTAGACGACGCTGCGCCGCCCGTGCGCCCGCATCAGCTCCTTGAACTCGCGCAGGTACGCGCCGAGCCGTTCCGGTGGCACCGCCGCGTCCTCCCAGCCCGGCCAGGCCTCCGAACCGTCGGCGAGCCGGGTCGCGAGCCCCGCGCCCTCCTCGCGGATGCGCCACAGCCCGCGTTGCGCGGCCGGGTCGTCCACGATCGCGAACCCGGTGAGGTCGAGCGACGCCGCCAGCTCGCGAGCCCGCGAAGCCGGGTCGTCGCCGGCCAGCTCGACGAACAGCCACGCCCCGCCCGGCGGCAGGTCGCCCGCGCGGCCCGGCAGCATCGCGACGAGCTCGGCGTCGACGCCCTCGACGGTCAGCGGCGACCACGGCAGGATCGACGGCACGGCGTCGGCCGCGGCGATGTCGGACGGGAAGCCCAGCACCGCCAGCACCCGGCGCGCCGGCAGCTCGGCCAGCTCGACGGTCGCTTCGAGGATCGTGACGCAGGTTCCTTCCGAGCCGACGAGCGCCTTCGCGACGTCGAACCCGTTCTCCGGCAACAGGTGTTCGAGCCCGTAGCCGGACACGCGCCGTGGCCACGTCGAAAGTTCCTTGCGCAGCAACGCCAGGTTGTCCCGCACGAGCGCACGCAGCTCGTCGAAGATCGGGCCTTCGGCGGGCTCGTCGCGGCCCACCCGCAGCCGGGTGCCGTCGTAGAGCAGGACGTCGAGCGAGCGGACCACGTCGACCGTGCGCCCCCACGCCACCGAGTGCGACCCGCACGCGTTGTTGCCGATCATCCCGCCGAGCGTGCAGCGGCTGTGCGTCGACGGGTCCGGGCCGAACCGCAGCCCGTGCGGTGCGGCGACCGCCTGCAGGTCGTCGAGCACGGTCCCGGGCAGCACCCGCGCGAGCCGGGTTTCCGGGTCCAGCGAGAGCACCCCGCCGACGTGGCGCGAGGTGTCGATCACCAGGCCCGGCCCGCACGCGTTCCCGGCGACGCTCGTGCCGCCGCCGCGCGCGATCACCGGCAGGTCCCGGGCGCGTGCCTCGGCGACCGCGGCGATCACGTCGTCGACGGACTCCGGCAGCACGACGCCGCGCGGCACGTGGCGGTAGTTGGAGGCGTCGGTCGTGTACAGCGCGAGCGTGGCGGCGTCGGTGAGGATCTCCACGCCCCCATTCAAGTCGACGGACGGCGTCCGTACCTCTCCAGCCGGGTATGTCCGAAACCACACCCCGTGTGCCATCGTGATCGCGTGACGGCAAAGGAGCACGTCGCCGAGTACAGCGCGGTGCTGGGCGAGCTGCTGCGCGAGCGCGAAAAGCTGCTCGGCACCCTCGACCGGGTCGCCGCGCTGCACGGGACCGCGCGCCTGATCCGGGAGACGGTCGGCGCGAAGGCCGGGTTCGTCGGCGAGCTCACCGAGCCGGGGCGGGCCGTGATCCGCTGGATGTCGGGCAACCGCACCGACGCGCTGCAGGACCTCGAGGTGCAGACCGGGTACGGCGTCGGCGGCCGGGTGCTGGCGCTGGGCCGGCCGGTCCGGGTCAGCGACTACGTCAGCTCGCCGACCATCACCCACCACTTCGACGCCCAGGTGCGCGGCGAGGGCCTGGCCGCGCTGCTCGCGGTCCCGATCGTCGCGCGCGGCGAGACCGTCGCCATCGCGTACGCCGCCATGCGCGAGCCCGCCGACTTCGGCGACGACGCCGTCCGGCGGATGGAAGAGGTCGCCCGCCAGGCCGGGACGGCGTTGCACCTGGCGAAGGTCGCCGAGACCGACCGCACGGCCGCGGTGGCCGGCGAACGCCTGCGGATGCAGAGCGCGCTGCACGATTCGGTCGGCGCACTGCTGTTCTCCATCGGCGTCCAGGTGCGCGACCTGCACGAGGACGTCCGCGAACACCCCGGCCTGGACGCGCGCCTGCGGCGGCTGGAGGGCGACGTCTCGGCGGCGGCCGGGGCGCTGCGGGAGTCGCTGCTGGCGCTGTCGGAGTCCAGCCCGGAGCGGGCGCTGCCGGTCGAGCTGGCCGAGCACTGCCGCTCGTTCCAGGCACGCTGCGGCGTCCCGGCCCGGTTCGTGCAGCTCGCGGCGGTGCCGCCGCTGGACGCCGAACGGACCGCGCTGCTGGTCGCCGCGGTCCGCGAAGGGCTGCTCAACGTCGAGAAGCACGCCCGGGCGTCGTCGGTGATCGTCAGCCTCCTGCCCAGCGAAGACGGGGTCCAGGTGGTCGTCGCGGACGACGGCACCGGCGCGGCGGCCGTCCCCGGCACGGGCGTGGGCCTGCGGACGCTGACCGGGCGCGCCCTGCGCCTGGGCGGCCGCGTCAGCCTGGTCCGGGACGACGACGACGGCTGCACCCTGCGCGCGTGGGTGCCGCTGGTGCGGCCGTGACCCCCACGACGCCCGCGACCGTGTTCGTCGTCGACGACCACCCGGTGGTCCGCGACGGCGTGACGCTGCTGCTGCGCTCGGACCCCTGCCTGAGCGTGGTCGGTTCCGCGGAGTCCGGGCGGCTGGCGATCGAGCGGGTGGCGGCGCTGGCCCCGGACCTGATCCTGCTCGACCTGCGCCTGCCGGACATGCTCGCGCCGGAGGTCGTCACCGAGCTGCGGCACGTGCACCCGGACGGGAAGATCGTGGTGTTCACCGCCCACGGCGACCACCAGGGCGTGCTGGCCGCGCTGGAGTCGGGGGCGCACGGCTGCCTGCTCAAGGACGCGGCGGGCGCGCAGCTGGTGACCGAGCTGCGGCGGGTGCTGCGCGGCGAGCGCGTCGTCGACCCGCGGATCCTGCCCGACGCCGGGCACCGGTCGGACGCGCTGGCCCGCAGCGGCCTGACCCGCCGCGAGTACGAGGTCCTGCGGCTGGCCGCGCAGGGGCAGACGAACCCGGAGATCGCCGAGTCGACGGGGCTGGCGCGCAACACCGTGAAGACGTACCTGCAGTCGGCGCTGCACAAGCTGGGCGCGCGCAACCGCGTCGAGGCCATCGGCAAGGCCAGCGAAGCCGGGCTGCTGTGAGATCGTCACCCGGGTGACGATCGACCTGCACGCGCACAGCACGGCCTCCGACGGGACGACACCGCCCGCCGAGCTGCCGCGCCTGGCCGCCGAGGCCGGGCTGACGGTGCTCGCCCTGACCGACCACGACACCTTCGCGGGCCTGGCGGCAGCTTCCGCGGCCGCGGACCTCGAACTCGTCCCCGGCGTCGAGACCTCCTGCCGGCTCGACGACGCGGAGGTGCACCTGCTCGGCCTGTTCGTCGACCCGGGGTACGAGCCCCTGGCAGCCGAGCTGGAGCTGATCCGCACCGACCGCACCCGTCGCGCGGTGCGGATGATCGAGCGGTGCCGGGAACTGGGCGCGCCGATCACGTTGGCGCAGGTCGAAACGATCGCCGCGGGTGCGCCGCTCGGCCGCCCGCACATCGCCGCGGCGCTGACCGCCGTGGGCGTGACCGACGCCTTCACGGCGAACTGGATCGCCGACGGCGGCCGGGCGGACGTGCCCAAGCACGTTCTGTCCACTGTGGACGCGATCGGGCTGGTCCGGGCGGCCGGGGGTGCGGCGGTACTGGCGCACCCGCGGTCGGTGAAGCGCCGGGCCGAGGTGTCGGACGCGCAGCTGGCCGTGCTGGGTGCAGCCGGGCTGACGGGAATCGAAGTCGATCACCCCGAGCAGCCGCCGGAGGTCCGGGCACGGCTGCGCGAGGTGGCCGCGGAGCTGGGCTTGCTCGCGACGGGGTCCAGCGACTTCCACGGCGACCGCAAGCCCGTCCGCCTCGGCGAGTGCACGACCTCGCCCGAGGTGTTCGCGGCGTTGCGAACGGCGGCCGTGTCCGTTTCGTAGCCGGTTACCTCTCCACGTGGGGGTGGCCGAGGACTCGGCCCCACCGCAGGATGGCCGCCACCGACCGTGACTCACGTCACACGAGTGGAGGAGGCGTCTTGCGTCCTGGAGTGAGTCCGTGCTGACCGTGCGTGGTCTGCGCGTGCGGTACGGCCGGTCGACGGCCGCCCTGCACGGCGTCGACCTCGACGTCTCCGCCGACGGCGTCCTCGCCGTGCTCGGCAGCAACGGCGCCGGGAAGTCCACCCTGCTGCGGGCCCTCTCCGGCACCCTCCGCATGCACCGGGGCGCGATCGAAGCCGGCGAGATCCGCTACGCCGGCCACGCGCTCGGCAAGCTCGACCCGGCCCGGATCGTCCGGCTCGGCGTCGTCGGCGTGCCCGAGGGACGGCAGGTCTTCGCGCGGATGACCGTCGAGGAGAACCTGCGCGCCGGCGGCATCGGGGCGCGCACGGCGGCCGACCGGGACACCGCCCGCAAGCGCGTCGACCAGCTGTTCCCCGTGCTCACCGAACGCGCCAAGCAGCGCGCCGGCCTGCTGTCCGGCGGTGAGCAGCAGATGCTGGCCATCGGCCGGGCGCTGATGTCCGCGCCGCGGCTGCTGCTGCTCGACGAGCCGTCGCTGGGACTGGCGCCGAAGATCGTCGGGCAGATCGCGCGGACCATCCGCGAGATCCACGAGCAGGGCACCGCGGTGGTGCTGGTCGAGCAGAACGCCGTGATGGCGCTCGGCGTCGCCGACCACGCCGTCGTGCTGGAGGTCGGCCGGGTGGCGCTCGCCGGGACCGCCGCCGAGCTGTCCGCCAGCCAGGACGTCCAGCGGCTGTACCTCGGCGGGCACGCCGAGTCGCAGGAGACCGCCGACGCCGAAGCGGAGACCGCGCGCGAACGCCTCGCGGGCCGGACCTTGTCGAGGTGGGCCGGATGACACCACCGGAACTGCGTGTCGAGGGCGTTTCGCTGCGGTTCGGCGGGATCCGCGCCCTCGACTGCGTCTCGTTCACCGTCGCCCCCGGCTCGCTGCACGCGCTGATCGGGCCGAACGGGGCCGGGAAGTCCAGCTGCTTCAACGTGATCAGCGGGCTCTACCGGGCCGACGACGGCCACGTGCGGCTCGGCGGCACCGAGCTCACCGGGCTCGCGCCGCACAAGCTGGCCGGGCTCGGCGTCGGCCGGTCGTTCCAGAACGCCGCGCTCTCGGCCGGCTCCACGGTGCTGGACAACGTCCTGCTCGGCCGCCACGCCCTGACCCGCGGCGGGTTCCTCGAAGTCGGGCTGCGGCTGCCGTGGACCGTCCGCGCCGAACGCCGGCACGCCGAACGCGCCCGCGAGATCTGCGCGTTCCTCGGCCTCGGCGCGGTCGTCGACGCACCCGTAGGCGCGCTGCCCTACGGCGTCGTCAAGCGCGTCGACCTCGCCCGCGCGCTCGCCGTCGAGCCGGTGCTCCTGCTGCTCGACGAGCCCGCGGCCGGGATGAACGCGGCCGAGACGGCGGAGCTGGCCGGGACGATCAGCGGGATCCGCGCCGAGCTGGGCATCTCGATCCTGCTCGTCGAGCACGACATGGGCCTGGTGATGGACATCGCCGACCGGGTCACGGTGCTCGACTTCGGCCGCCGCATCGCCGACGGCACCCCGGCGCAGGTCCAGGCCGACCCGGACGTCATCAAGGCCTACCTGGGCACGGAGGCGGCGTGAACACATTCCTGCAGCTCACGGTGAACGGCCTCGGCAAGGGCGCGGTGTTCGCGTTGCTCGCGCTGGGGTTCGTCATCATCTTCAAGGCCACCGAGGTGGTCAACTTCGCGCACGGCTCGCTCGTGCTCTTCGGCGGCTACCTCGTCGTGGTGACGCGGGACGCGCTGGGCTGGGTGGGCGCGTCCCTGGTCGGCATCGTCTCGGCCGGGCTGCTCGGCCTGGCCGTGGAACGGCTGCTGCTGTCGCGCTCCCGGCACGCCGACGCCAACAGCCTGGCCCTGCTCACCATCGGCGTCGACGTGATCGTCACCGAGGAGATCGTGCGCCGCCTCGGGGTCACGCTGCCCTTCCTCGGCGGCGCGTGGGACGCGCAGCCGTTCCAGCTCGGCGGGATCACGCTGTTCCGCACGCACCTGGTCGCCCTCGGCGTGGCCGCGGTGCTCATCACGGCGTTCTGGCTCGCCTTCAAGTACTCGAACTGGGGCGTCGCGATGCGGGCGCAGGCGGAGAACCGCGAAGCCGCCGCGCTGATGGGCATCCGCAGCTCCCGCGTCACCGCGACGGCGTGGCTGGTCGCCGGGCTGCTGGCCGGGGTCGCCGTGCTGTTCATCGCGACGCAGGACTTCTCCGGCGCCGGGCTCTCGCGCGGGACGCACTCGATCGCGCTGGCCGCCTTCCCCGCGGCGATCCTCGGCGGCCTCGACTCGACGGCGGGCGCGGTGGTCGGCGGCCTGGTCGTGGGCATCGTGGAAGCGCTCTCCGCGCAGTACGTCTCGTTCGACTTCTCGAAGAGCGCGGTGTTCCTCGTGATGCTGGTGGTCCTGGTGGTGCGGCCCTCGGGGCTGTTCGGCACGAGGGAGCGAACCCGTGTCTGACCGTGCCGTGTCCGAAGTGGACAGCCCGCCCGCGGCAGGCGAGCCGCCGGTGAAGCCGCGGCGCGACCCGGCGAAGCTCGTGCGCCCGGTCGCGTGGCTCGCGCTGCTGGTCGTCCTGCTCGCCCTGCCGCTCTACCTCGACGCGGCCTGGCTCAAGGCCGGGCAGTACATGATGATCGGCGGGGTCGGCGCGATCGGGCTGACGCTGGTGGTCGGGCAGGCCGGGCAGCTTTCCCTGGCCCACGCGTTCTTCCTGCTCGCCGGCGGCACGGCCTACACCGTGCTCTCGGGGCCGGCCGGCGACGACCGCGTCATCGGGTTCGGCCTCGACCCCGGCCTGTCGCTGGTCGGCGCGGTCGTCGTCTCGGCGCTGCTGGGCCTCGCCTTCGCGCCGGTGGCCGGGCGGCTGCGCGGGATCTACCTCGGCGTCGCGTCCCTGGCCCTGGTGTTCCTGGGGCTCTACTTCGGACAGTCGGCCGAGGAGCTCACCGGCGGGACGTCGACCGGGCGCGCGCCCACGCCGTTCTCGCTGTTCGGCTTCCCCTTCACCGACGACGGTCCCGAAATCACCCTGCTCGGCGTGCCGATCCGGCAGGCCGAACGCACGTGGTACCTGTTCCTGCTGCTCACCGCGCTGGCGTTCGTGATCGCGCGCGGTGCCGTCGCCGGCCGGCCCGGCCGGTCGTGGCGGGCGGTGCGCGACAACGAAGCCGCGGCCGCGGTGATGGGCGTCAGCGTGCTGCGCGCCAAGGCGGGCGCGTTCGCCGTCTCGTCGGCCTACGGCGGGCTCGCCGGCGCGATGACCGTGCTGTGGTTCGACATCCTCAAGCCGGACGAGAGCGAGTTCGGCACGTACGGCATCAACGTGTCCATCGCCTACCTCGCGATGGTCATCATCGGCGGGCTCGGCTCGGTCCCCGGCGCCCTGGTCGGCGCGCTGATCGTCAACGGCCTGCCGCAGGTGCTCGCGCTGTACTCGGCGGACCTGGGCTGGTTCTCCGGCACCGGCGACGGCGCGCTGACCCCGATCCTGGTCAGCTCGTTCGTCTACGGCGCCGCGATCATCCTCGTCGTGCTGTTCGAGCCGGGCGGGCTCGCCGCGATCGGCCGCCGGCTCACCCGGAGAAGCTTTCGCCGTCGAACCCCGGAGGAAAAATGAAACGCACACACCTGGCGGCGGCGCTGGTGGCCGTCCTCGCGCTCTCGGCGTGCAGCACGAAAGCGGGCGACGCGGGCTCGTCGGGCCCGGACAGCTCCGGCGTCAAGACCGGCAAGGGGGTGACCGCCACCGACGTGACGCTCGGCGTGATGACCGACAAGTCCGGCGTCTTCAAGAACCTCGGCCTCGGCGTCACGCAGGGCAACGAGCTGTGGGCCAAGGACTTCAACGCCGCCGGGGGCGTCTGCGGCCGGCAGGTGAAGCTCGAAGAGGTCGACCACGGCTACAAGGCCGACACGGCCAAGACGCTGTACCCGCAGATCGAGCCGAAGGTGCTCGGGTTCGTGCAGCTGCTCGGCTCGCCGGTGGTGGCCGCGCTGAAGCAGAACCTGGCCTCGGACAAGACCGTCGCCGCGCCCGCGTCGTGGTCCTCGGAGCTGCTGGACAACCCGTACGTGATGATCGTCGGCACCACCTACGACCTGGAGATCATCGACGGGCTGGCCTACCTGCAGGAGCAGGGGCAGCTCAAGGACGGCGACACGATCGCGCACGTCTACATCGACGGCGAGTACGGCAAGAACGGCCTGCGCGGCTCGCAGTTCTACGCGAAGAAGCACAACCTGACGGTCAAGGAAGTGAAGATCACCTCGACCGACAGCGACCTGACGAACGTCGTCACCGGGCTCAAGGGCGCCGGGGTGAAGCTGATCGCGCTGACCACCACGCCCGCCCAGACCGGGTCCGCGGTCGCGGCGAACAAGGCGCTCGGGCTGAACGTGCCGGTGCTGGGCAACAACCCGACGTTCGACCCGGCGCTGCTGAAGAGCCCGGCGGCGAGCGCGCTGGACAAGCTGACCATCGTCGCGAGCAGTGTCCCGTTCTCGGCGGACCTCCCGAAGGCCAAGGACGTCGCGGCGAAGTACAAGGCCGCGTACAAGGAAACGCCCAACGGCGGGGTCCCCTACGGCTACGCGGTCGGCGAGGTCTGGGGCGCGGTGCTGAAGAAGGCCTGCGACAACAAGGACCTCACCCGCGAAGGCATCGCCGCGGCGCTGAAGCAGACGACGTCGGCGAGCACCGACGACCTGGTCGCGGCGCTCGACTTCTCCAAGCCGGGGACGCCGGCGACGCGCCAGGTCTACGCGGCGACCCCGGACGCCACCGCCGAGGGCGGCGTCCGGTACGTCAAGCCGCTGTTCGAAGCGCCCGAGGCTAAGGAGTACGTGGCGCCGCACCAGAAGTGAGCCGCCGCTCGGCCAGCGCGGCCGCCTCCCGCAGCGGGGTGGTCGCGTTGGCCTTCGCGGCTTCCAGGAGGTCCGTGACGGTCTTCTCGATCGTCTCGACCCGGGCCAGCGCGGCCTCGTGGTCCAGGCCTTCGGCTTCGCGCGAGAGCGTGTAGAGGATCCCGCCCGCGCTCGCGACGTAGTCCGGCACCCACAGGACACCGCGGGCGGCGAGGTCGTCCGCGACGGCGTCCTCGGTGAGCTGGTTGTTGGCCGGGCCGACGACCAGCGGCGTGTCGAGCCGGGCCACGGTCTCGGGGCTCAGCACCCCGCCGACCGCGGCCGGGATGACGACGTCGGCCGTCAGGGTGAGCGCCTTCTCGGGCTCGACCCAGCCCAAGCCGCCTCGTTCGGCGTCGGCGCGCTTCGCCGGGTCGATGTCGGAGACGACGACGTCGGCGCCGGCCTGCCGGAGGCTCGCGGCCAGGTGCGCGCCGACCGAGCCGTAGCCGCTGATCACCACCCGCCGGCCCGTCACGTCCGGCGAGCCGAGCGCGCCCCGCAGCGCGGCCAGCACGCCGGCGGCCGTCGGGCCGCTGGAGGAGCCGGTGCCGCCCGCGGACTCGGGCGTGCAGAACGCGAACGCCGAGACCTCGCGCAGCACCAGCATGTCGGCCGGGCCGGTGCCGACGTCCGGGCCGGCCAGGTAGCCGCCGCCGAACTCGGCGACCAGGTCGGCGTGGTCGAGCAGGACGTCCCGGCGTTCGGCCGGCGAGAGGGCGCGGCCGGGCTCCAGCGCGATGACGCTCTTGCCGCCGCCGAACGCGAGCCCCGCGACGGCGCACTTCGCCGTCATCGCGGCCGACAGGCGGAGGACGTCGTCGACGGCCTCGGTCAGGCCGGCGTACGGCTTCAGGCGGCAGCCGCCGACGGCCGGGCCGAGGGCGCTCGAGTGGATCGCGACCATCGTGGTGACGCCGGATCGACGGCCACGCCGCGCGACGAGCTGTTCATGTGCGGTCATACCGACCGAAGTTAGGGTGAACATCGACGTTGCCGACCTTTCGCCGAACTAAATTCGGCCCGACCGCGGAGGCCCCCGTGCTGGACGAACTTGATTCGGCGATCGTGCGCCACCTGCAGGAGGACGCGCGGCAGACCAACCGGGACATCGCCCGGAAGGTCGGCATCGCGCCCTCGACGTGCCTCGAACGCATCCGGCTGCTGCGGGAGCGGGGCGTCATCCGCGGCTACCACGCCGACATCGACCTGGCGAGCCTCAACCGCGGCGTCCGGGCGCTGGTCGCGGCGCAGGTGCGGCCGCTGAGCCGGGCGGTCATCGACGAGTTCCAGCGGTCCATCGCGGACCTGCCGGAGGTGCTCTCGGTGTACGTGACCGCGGGGAGTGACGATTTCCTGATCGAGGTGACCACCCCCGACATCGACGCGCTGCACGCGTTCCTGGCCGACCGGCTCGCGTTGCGCCGGGAGATCGTCGGTTTCCGGACGTCGATCGTTTTCCGGCACCTGCGCAAGACGACGATTGAGCCACTCGGCGGAGGGTATCCGGGGAGCACCGGACCGGGTGCGACACGCCACCCCTAGGTGTTTCCCCTAAATCCCCCGGTTCGCACGCTCAAAGGCGGAAAATGTCGGTGACGGGCGGTCTAATGAGTCCCGACGGGAAGGAGGCACCGCCATGACAACGGAACTGAACCACCGTGAGCGGGCCACATTGAGAGCCGTGGCCGGGGGCCGCGCCGAGATCAGCTGCAGCTGCGAGCCCGACCTGTTCATCGACGGCCTGAGCTGCTGCGACCAGTCCACCGTGCACCGGCTCGCGCGGCTCGGCCTGATCGCCCCGGCCCTCCCCGGCAAGTGCGGCACGCGCGTGCCCGCCGTGCTGACCGAAGCCGGCTCGCTGGCGCTGGGCGAGGTTTTCGCCGTCGCCGCGTAATCGCATTGCCACGCACTGGGGTCACTGACAGCATTACCCGATGCACGTATTCCTCGAAACCGAGCGGCTGATCTTCCGCCGGTTCACCGAGAACGACGCCGACGCACTCTTCGCGCTCTACGACGACCCGGCCGTGATGAAGTACCTCAATGGAGGTCAACCCGCGGACCGCACCGAGATCGTCACGCTGGATCTTCCCGCGTTCCTCGGTTACTACGAGCGTTTCCCCGGTTACGGGTTCTGGGCGGCGATCGAGAAGGGCACCGGCGATTTCCTGGGGTGGTTCCACTACCGCCCGCGCCCGCAGGATCGCGCCGACGAGCCGGAGCTGGGGTACCGGCTGCACCAGCGGGCCTGGGGCAAGGGCTACGGAACCGAAGGCTCGGCGGCGCTGCTCGCCAAGGGCTTCACGGAGCTGGGGGTCCGGCGCGTGACGGCGACGACCATGGCGGTGAACGTGGCCTCGCGCCGGGTGATGGAGAAACTGGGGATGACGTTCGTCCGCTCATACTTCGAGGAGTTCCCGGAGCACGAGCGGGCACCGGGCAGCGAACACGGCGAAGTCGAGTACGCGATCACCCGGGGGGAATGGGAAGCCGCGAAGGGCTCGTGAACGCCGAAGCGCTCACGAGCCCGCCACGTCAGCGGTAGACCTCGAACTCGTAGATCCGGGCCGCGCCGTTGCCGTCGTTGGCCGGGGTGGTGAGGTTCAGCTTCACGTACCGCGCCGACCGGGTCGTGATCGGGCTGTACGTGCGGCTGGCCCGCGAACCGGTCACGGTCGCGACCGTCGTCCAGTTCGTGCCGTCCGTCGACGTCTGGATCGTGAAGGCACCGGTGTTCCAGCCGGTCGTCTCACCGCCCAGGCCGGCGTGCTTGACCACGAACGACGACACGTTCTGCGCCGACCCGAGGTCCACCTGCAGGAACTTCGTGGCCGCGGTCGAGCAGAACTTGCTGTTGTTCGCCAGGCTGCCGTCGACCGCGTTGGCCGCGCCCTCGGCCGAGTTGCACGCCGCCGAGCCCGTGGCCGCCTTGCCCTGCGCCAGGTTCGTGCCGAGGTCCGGCGCGGTGGCCGGCGGCGTGAACCCGTCGTTGTACGACGGCGGGACGTCCGCCGCGTTCGTGCCCCAGGCACTCGGCGACGAGCCCATCGTGTAGTTGAGCGTCGACGCGCTCGCGATGTCGCCGTAGCGGATCCACGACTTGGTCGTCGAAGTCCCGTTGACGCTGAGGCTCTGCACGTACTGCGTGCCCTGGCCCGCGCCGCTGCCGTTGATCTGGATCGTGCCGCTCGGGCGGATGATCGAGACCGAGGGGAACAACGGGCCGTGCAGGGCCAGGACGTCCGCACCCGGGGTCGCCGGGTACATGCCCAGCGCGGCGAAGACGTACCACGCCGAGGTCGCGCCGAGGTCGTCGTTGCCGGGCTCGCCGCCCGCCCCGGTGGTGAACGACTCGTTCATCACCCGCCGCACCGCCGAGCTGGTGCCCTGCGGGTGGGCGGCGTAGTTGTACGCCCACGGCACGCCGTGCTCGGGCTCGTTGCCGATGTAGAAGTACGGCTGCGTGAGGCCGCCGTTGAGCTGCGTGAAGTGGTGGTCCAGCCGCTGGACGGCGGTCTTCGGGCCGCCCATCAGGTTGATCAGGCCCTGGTAGTTGTAGGGCACCATCCACGTGTACTGCGACGGGTTGCCTTCGGTGTACCCGCTGTTGCTGGACGGCACGACCGGCCAGGCCCACGTGCCGGTGCTGCCGCGCGGCTGGATGTAGCCCGAGTCGGGGCCGAACACGTTCTGCCACCACTGGGCGCGCTGCATGTAAGTGGTGTACTTCGTCGTGTCACCGACGGCCTTCGCGAACTGCGCCACCGCGAAGTCCGACGCCGAGTACTCGAGCGAGTCCGACGGGTCTTCGGTGACGTAGTGCCGGCTGACGTACCCGGACTGGCGGCCGCGGATCGCCCCGCCCTGCGCGGTGCCGCCGTTGGAGCTCTTGTCCATCAGCGTCAGCGCGGCCGCGGTGTCGAAGCCGCGGACGCCGAAGGCGTACATGCTGCCGACGACGATCGGCCCGGGGTCACCGGTCATCACGAAGTGCTCGTTGTTGTTGTGCGACCACTTGGGCAGCAGGCCGCCTTGCTGGCCGTCGAGCACCATCGACTTCGCGATGTCGCTCGCTTCATTGGGCGCGACCAGCCCGATCAGCGCGGCCCAGGACCGGTAGATGTCCCAGCCGGAGTAGTTCTGGTAGACGGTGTGCGACGCGGTGTGGATCGCCTGGTCGAACCCGCGGTACTGGCCGTTGGTGTCGCTGGCGATGTTCGGGTTCTGGAACACGTGGTACAGCGCCGTGTAGAACTTCTGCAGGTCCGCGGCCGCGCCGCCGGTCACCTGGACGCGGTTGAGGATGGTGTTCCAGCTCGTGTCGGCCGCGGCGCGCGTCCCGGCGAAGTCGAAGCCGGGGTTCTCGGCCGCGAGGTTCGCCTGCGCGTTGGCCAGGCTGACGAACGAGATGCCGACCTTCGCCTGCACGGTCGTGTTGCTCGAGGTGTCGAAGGTGACGTAGCCGCCGGCGTTGGTGCCGCTGGTGCTCGCGGACCCGGCGCTCACCGTGCCGCCGAGCCAGGTGCCGAACCCGCTGGGCGCGCGGTCGAACTGGATGACGTAGAAGATCTGGTACGTCTTCGACGAGCCGCAGAAACCGCCGCCGGTCGCCGATCCGGTGAGCTGGCTGCCGCTGATGCTGATCGAGCCGGCGCGGTTGCCGGTGGCGCTGCGGCCGGGGTTGACCAGCAGCCGCGCGGACGTCGTGTTCGGGTAGGTCAGCTTCATGAAGCCGGACCGCTGGGTCGCGGACAGCTCGACGGTGGTGTTGTAGTTGTCGAGCTTGTTCTTGTAGTAGCCGGGCGCGGCCGATTCGTTCGCCTTGGTGTAGCGGCCGGCGTAGCCCGTCCAGCCGGTGCCCGGCGAAGTCCCGATGGCGCCGGTGATCGGCAGCAGGCCGAGGTCTTCGTTGTTGGGGCAGCCGGCGCCGTTGAAGTGGGTGAGGCTGAACTCTTCGATGCTGGTGTCGCTGTAGCGGTACCCGGACGGCGATCCGGTCGGGGTGTCCGGACTGAACTGCGTCATGCCGAACGGCACGGCGGCACCCGGGTAGGTGCTGCCGCCGGCGCCGCCGGGCACGGGGTTCGGGGAGTTGCTGTTGTCGGTGCCGATGAAGGGATTCACGTACTGCGTAA
The DNA here is from genome assembly GCF_030269325.1 of Amycolatopsis sp. NBRC 101858. Lineage (GTDB taxonomy): Bacteria > Actinomycetota > Actinomycetes > Mycobacteriales > Pseudonocardiaceae > Amycolatopsis > Amycolatopsis ponsaeliensis. The sequence goes on from NZ_BSTD01000001.1 coordinate 154,793, forward strand.
GGGCCAACGTGGCAGCGCCGGCCGGTGCGGCGGGCAGCGCGACGAGCCCTCCGGCCGCGACGATCGCGGCGAGCGCGGCCCCGCGCAGCCGTCTGGCGAGTGGTCCGGACATGGAACCTTCCCTCCTTGTCGCACGCTTCCGCCGGGCGACAACGTTGTCGAGCAAGCGTTTCTGACAACGTTGTCAACACGGAACAGACCGCGCTGACGACGTTGTGGCGATCGAAGTGGTACCGGAACTCGGTGGCACGACATGGTGCCACGGCGGGACCCTGTCGCGGAAGCACCGAAAGTCCGTTGTGCGCCAACCGGTTCCGCGACCGGACCACTCAGTACCGGTGGACCACCCGTGTCGTCCCTCTGATCACGCGTGTCGACCCTTCAATCACGCGTGTCGACTCTTCACGCCCACGCCGCGATGCCGGAGGCGTGACCGGAAAGCCGACACACGTGATTGGGAGGTCAACTCGCGTGATTGAGAGGTCGACACGACGTCAGCGGGCCGTGATCCAGTGGTCGCCGAGTTCCGTCGTCGTCGCTTCGCCGTTCGTCAGGTTCGCGAGCCGGCTCGCGAACTCCGGCCCCTCCTCCGGCGCCAGCCCGATCTCGAACCGCGCCAGAGCGTCGAAGCGGGTCGCGTGCACCAAGTACGGCGACGCGCGCAGGTCGTTCTCGAGCCGGCCCGCGCGGTCGTAACTCACCGCCACTTCCACGAGCCTGAGCCGCCGGTGTTCTAGTACACCAACCACTTCCAGCGCGTCCGAAACGGACTGACCGTACGCGCGGATCAGCCCGCCCGCGCCGAGCAGCACTCCCCCGAAGTGGCGGCTCACCACCGCGACCGTGTCCGTGACTTCGCGGCGGCGCAGCACTTCCAGCATCGGGAGGCCCGCGGTGCCGGCCGGCTCACCGTCGTCACTGGACCGCCGGGTTCGCCCATCAGGCCCCAAAACGAACGCGTGGCAGTGGTGCCGCGCCCCCGGTTCGGCGCGGCGGCGGCCCGCGATGAACTCGCGCGCGGCCTCTTCCGACGTCACCGGGGCGAGCGCGCAGAGGAACCGGGACCGCTTGATCTCGACCTCGTGGACCCCGGATCGAGCCACGGAGAGATAACGATCAGTCATCGGACGAGTCCGCCATGCACCCAGCTTGCCACTCCGCGCAGGTGCCGCGACACGTGCCCCGGACCACTCGGGACAGACATTTCCGCAGGTCAAGGGCAACATCGACCGGAAGACGGGAGCGCCAGCCCGGCATATGGGACTACCCTGGGACCCGTCAACGTAAGCGTGGCATTTCCCACCCGGGGACAACGACGTATGTCGATAACAGCGAATTCACACTATCGTCATAAGACCCGGCGAACCCGGGAGTAACACCGCGCGCTCCGGCTGACCCCCACCACAGTGGTCTGCCTGTGCGCGCAAAGCAGGACCGACATGTTCGGCTGCCCAGCGCTGTGCGGCCTCCCAGATGACCCGCGTCCGGTTTCCGAGCATCGAAGCCCGGCCGACGCTTCGCGGCATCTTGCACTTCTTCAACGCCGACAACAGCAACTGTTCTCGACTGACCATCGCGGTACCGGACCACTTCGTTAACCGGTTCAGCTCGAACCACACGATGGAGTGAGTACCGGTCGCGCCAACGCCTTGGGAGGCGGCCAGCCGTGACCCACCGTGCCCGTTCCCTGTCCCCCACGGGGCAGCAGCTCAGCAACGCCGAGGCCGAGGGCCTCTACCGGAGCGACTACGAACACGACGCCTGCGGTGTCGCCTTCGTCGCCGACCTGACCGGCCGCCGAGATCACGCGATCGTCGCGAAGGCCCTGGTCGCGTTGCGCAACCTGGAACATCGCGGGGCGCGGGGCGCCGAACCGGACACCGGCGACGGCGCCGGGCTGCTGATCCAGATCCCCGACGAGTTCTACCGCGACGTCGTGGACTTCGAGCTCCCCGAGCCCGGCACCTACGCCGTCGGCACGGCTTTCCTGCCGCAGGAAGAAAAGCGCCGCGGCCGGGCCATGACGACCATCGAGCGCATCGCCGCCGAAGAGGACATGCGCGTCCTCGGCTGGCGCGAGCTGCCGGTGCACACCGAGCACTGCGGGCCGACCGCCGCCGAGACCATGCCGCACTTCACGCAGCTGTTCCTCGCCGCGCGCCGCCCGAAGCCGGAGCACTCGGACCCGCTGCACATCGAGCGCAGCGCGTTCTGCGTCCGCAAGCGGGTCGAGCACGAGCTGGCCGACGACGACGTGTACTTCCCGTCGCTGTCCTCGCGCACCATCGTCTACAAAGGAATGCTCACCGAGGGCCAGGTCGAGCGGTTCTTCGCCGACCTGACCGACGAGCGCGTCACCAGCGCCATCGGCCTCGTGCACTCCCGCTTCTCCACCAACACCTTCCCGTCGTGGCCGCTCGCGCACCCGTACCGCTACGTCGCGCACAACGGCGAGATCAACACCCTGCGCGGCAACCGCAACTGGATGGACGCCCGCGAAGCCCTCCTCGAAACCGACCTGGTCCCGGGCGACCTCAAGCGGATCTACCCGGTGATCACGCGCGGCGCCAGCGACTCGGCGAGCTTCGACGAGGTGCTGGAGCTGCTCCACCTCGGCGGCCGGTCGCTGCCGCACGCGGTTCTCATGATGATCCCGGAAGCCTGGGAGAACCACCAGGAAATGGACCCGGCGCGACGCGCCTTCTACGAGTTCCACTCGACGCTCATGGAGCCGTGGGACGGCCCGGCGCTCGTGGCCTTCACCGACGGCAGCCAGATCGGCGCGGTCCTGGACCGCAACGGCCTGCGCCCCGGCCGGTACTGGGTGACCGACGACGGCCTCGTCGTGCTCGCCTCCGAGGTCGGCGTGCTCGACATCGACCCGGCGACGATCGTCCGCAAGGGACGCCTCGAGCCCGGCCGGATGTTCCTCGTCGACACGGCCGAGGGCCGGATCGTCGAGGACGACGAGATCAAGACCGAGCTGGCCACCGCCCACCCGTACGACGAGTGGATCGAAGCCGGCCTGGTGAACCTCGAAGACCTGCCCGAGCGCGACCGCGAAGTGCCGCTGCACGCCGCGCTCGTGCGCCGCCAGCAGGCGTTCGGCTACACCGAGGAAGAGCTCGAAGCCATTCTCGAGCCGATGGCCCGCACCGGCGCGGAGCCGATCGGCTCGATGGGCAACGACTCGCCGATCGCGACGCTGTCCAGCCGGCCGCGGCTGATCTTCGACTACTTCATCCAGCTGTTCGCCCAGGTGACCAACCCGCCGCTGGACGCCATCCGCGAGGAGCTCGTCACCGCGCTCGGCGCGCAGATCGGTGCCGAGCCGAACCTGCTGGCCGGCAACGCTGCCAGCTGCCGCCGGATCGCGCTGCCCTTCCCGGTGCTCGACAACGACCAGCTCGCCAAGCTCGTGCACGTCAACGACGACGGCGACCTGCCGGAGTTCCAGGCGGTCACCGTGCTCGGCCGCTACAACGTCCACGGCGGCGGCGAGGCGCTGATCCAGCGGCTCGACGAGATCCGCGCCGAGGTGTCCGAGGCGATCGAGGACGGCGCGCGGCTGATCGTGCTGTCCGACCGCGGCGTCGACGAGAACCACGCGCCGATCCCCTCGCTGCTGCTGACCGGCGCGGTGCACCACCACCTCGTCCGCGAGAAGACGCGCACGCAGGTCGGCCTCATCGTCGAGGCGGGCGACGCGCGCGAGGTGCACCACATCGCCTTGCTCATCGGCTACGGCGTCGCCGCGGTGAACCCGTACCTCGCGATGGCGACCGTCGAGGAGATGGCCCGCCAGGGCCTGATCCCGGGCGTGACGCCGAAGGAAGCGACGTACAACCTCATCAAGGCGCTGGGCAAGGGCGTCCGCAAGACGATGTCCAAGATGGGTGTCTCGACGGTCGCGTCCTACACCGGCGCGCAGATCTTCGAGGCGATCGGGCTCGGCGAAGAGGTCATCGAGAACTGCTTCACCGGCACGACGTCCCGCCTGGGCGGGGTCGGCTTCGAGACGCTCGCCGACGAGGTCGCGAAGCGCCACGCGTACGCGTTCCCGGCCGACGGCGTCCGCGCCACCCACCGCGAGCTGGAGACCGGCGCGGACTACCAGTGGCGCCGCGAGGGCGAGCCGCACCTGTTCAACCCGCAGACGGTGTTCAAGCTGCAGCACTCCACGCGGTCCGGGAAGTACGAGATCTTCAAGGAGTACACGAAGGCCGTCGACGACCAGGCCGAGAAGCTGCTGACGCTGCGCGGGCTGTTCGACTTCGAGTACGGCAAGCGGGCGCCGGTGCCGATCGACGAGGTCGAACCGATCTCCGAGATCGTCAAGCGGTTCGCCACCGGCGCGATCTCCTACGGCTCGATCTCGATGGAGATGCACCAGACCCTCGCCATCGCGATGAACCGCCTCGGCGGCAAGTCCAACACCGGTGAGGGCGGCGAAGACGCCGAGCGCCTGTACGACCCGGAGCGGCGAAGCGCCGTGAAGCAGGTCGCGTCCGGCCGGTTCGGCGTCACGAGCGAGTACCTCGTCAACGCCGACGACATCCAGATCAAGATGGCGCAGGGTGCCAAGCCCGGCGAAGGCGGGCAGCTGCCCGGCGCGAAGGTGTACCCGTGGATCGCGAAGACGCGGTTCTCGACGCCGGGCGTCGGCCTGATTTCGCCGCCGCCGCACCACGACATCTACTCGATCGAAGACCTCGCCCAGCTGATCCACGACCTCAAGAACGCCAACCCGAAGGCCCGCATCCACGTGAAGCTGGTGTCCGAGGTCGGCGTCGGCACGGTCGCGGCGGGCGTGTCGAAGGCGCACGCGGACGTCGTGCTCATCTCCGGCCACGACGGCGGGACGGGGGCGTCGCCGCTGTCGTCGATCAAGCACGCGGGCGGCCCGTGGGAGCTCGGCCTGGCCGAGACGCAGCAGACGCTGCTGGCCAACCGGCTGCGCGACCGGATCGTGGTGCAGACCGACGGCCAGCTCAAGACCGGCCGTGACGTCGTCATCGCGGCGCTGCTCGGCGCCGAGGAGTTCGGCTTCGCGACCGCACCGCTGGTGGTGTCGGGCTGCATCATGATGCGCGTCTGCCACCTCGACACGTGCCCGGTGGGCGTCGCGACGCAGAACCCGAAGCTGCGCGAGAAGTTCAGCGGCAAGGCCGAGTACGTCGTCAACTTCTTCGAGTTCATCGCCCAGGAAGTGCGCGAGTACCTGGCCGAGCTGGGCTTCCGGTCGATCGCCGAGGCCGTCGGCCACGCGGAGTTCCTGAACAAGCGCAAGGCGATCGAGCACTGGAAGGCGGCCGGGCTCGACCTGTCGCCGATCTTCCACGTGCCCGACATGGCTCCGGCGGGGCTGCGGCTGCAGCAGACGCTGCAGGACCACGGGCTCGAGAAGGCGCTCGACAACACGCTGATCCAGCTCGCCGAGGGCGCCCTCAACTCGGGTGACAAGGTGCGGCTGGAGCTGCCGGTCCGCAACGTGAACCGGACCGTCGGCACGATGCTCGGCTCGGAGCTGACCCGGCGCTGGGGTGGCGAGGGCCTGCCCGACGACACCATCGACGTCACCTTCACCGGGACCGCCGGCCAGTCGTTCGGCGCGTTCGTGCCGAAGGGCATCACGCTGCGGCTCTACGGCGACGGCAACGACTACGTCGGCAAGGGCCTCTCCGGCGGCCGGCTGATCGTGCGCCCGCCGAAGGAGGCGCGGATCGCCGCCGAGGACCACATCATCGCCGGCAACGTGATCGCCTACGGCGCGACCAGCGGCGAGATCTTCATCCGCGGCAAGGTCGGCGAGCGGTTCTGCGTGCGCAACTCGGGCGCGCTGGCCGTCGTCGAAGGCGTCGGCGACCACGGCGGCGAGTACATGACCGGCGGCCGGATGGTCGTGCTCGGCCCGATCGGGCGCAACTTCGCGGCCGGCATGTCCGGCGGCATCGCCTACGTGCTGGACCTGCCCGCGCACCGCGTCAACCCGGAGATGGTCGACCTCGACCCGCTCGACTCCGAGGACGCGGACTTCCTGCGCGAGACGCTGGAAAAGCACTACGACGAAACGGAATCCGCTGTCGCGCGGGAGCTGCTGGCCGACTGGGACGCGGGTGTCGACCGCTTCGGGAAGGTCATGCCGAAGGACTACAAGCGCGTGCTCGCCGCCCAGGTGCAGGCCGAGCGCGATGGGCGCGACGTGAACGAGGCGATCATGGAGGCCGCACATGGCTGACCCCAAGGGCTTTCTGACCACCACCCGCGAAGAGCCGAAGCGCCGCCCGGTCGACCTGCGGCTGATGGACTGGCGCGAGGTCTACGAGGACTTCGCGTCGACGAAGCTGGAGAAGCAGGCCGGCCGCTGCATGGACTGCGGCATCCCGTTCTGCCACCAGGGCTGCCCGCTCGGGAACCTCATCCCGGAGTGGAACACCCTGGTGTGGCGGGAAGACTGGCGCCAGGCCGGCGAACGGCTGCACGCGACCAACAACTTCCCGGAGTTCACCGGCACGCTGTGCCCGGCACCGTGCGAAACGGCGTGCGTGCTCGGCATCAACGACGACCCGGTGACGATCAAGCGCGTCGAGATCTCCATCGTCGACCGCGCCTTCGAAGAGGGCTGGGTGACCCCGCAGCCGCCCACCGCGAAGACGGGCAAGAAGGTCGCGGTCGTCGGGTCCGGCCCGTCGGGACTTGCCGCGGCGCAGCAGCTCACGCGCGCGGGCCACAGCGTCGTGGTCCTCGAGCGGGCCGACAAGATCGGCGGGCTGCTGCGCTACGGCATCCCCGAGTTCAAGATGGAGAAGCACCGGCTCGACCGGCGCCTCGCGCAGATGGAGGCCGAGGGCACGGAGTTCCGCACCTCGGTGAACGTCGGCGTCGACGTCTCGGCGGCCGAGCTGCAGGCGTCCTACGACGCCGTGGTGCTCGCGGGTGGCGCGACCGACTGGCGCGACCTGCCGATCACCGGCCGCGAGCTCGACGGCATCCACCAGGCAATGGAGTTCCTGCCGCCGGCCAACCGGGTCGCCTCCGGGGATCTCGAGTCGTCGCCCTTCGACGCTTCCGGCCTGGACGTCGTCGTGATCGGCGGCGGCGACACCGGCGCGGACTGCGTCGGGACGTCGCACCGCCAGGGCGCGCGTTCGGTGACGCAGCTCGAGATCATGCCCAAGCCGCCGGAGAGCCGGTCCGACGCCCACCCGTGGCCGACCTACCCGATGATCTACCGGGTGTCCTCGGCGCACGAAGAGGGCGGCGAGCGGATGTACGCGGTGAACACCCAGGAGTTCCTGGGCGACGACGCCGGCCGGGTTCGCGCTTTGAAGCTGGTCGAGGTGCGCAACGAGGGCGGCAAGTTCGTCCCCGTTGAAGGGTCAGAGCGCGAGCTGCCCGCGCAGCTGGTGCTGCTGGCGATGGGCTTCCTCGGGCCGCAGAAGAAGGGCCTGATCGAAGACCTCGGCGTCGAGCTGGACGCGCGCGGCAACGTGGCGCGCGACAAGGCGTTCAAGACGAGCCTGGACAACGTCTTCGTGGCCGGCGACATGGGCCGCGGCCAGTCCCTGATCGTCTGGGCGATCGCGGAGGGCCGCAGCGCGGCGGCCGGCGTGGACGCCTACCTGACCGGGCGGGACGTCCTGCCCGCCCCGATCGCGCCGACGGACCGGCCGATCGCGTAAGGCCCGGCGCCGGCGGAGGTGTCACTGTCGCCACCTCCGCCGGCGCTGTCCCACTTCTCAGCCGTAGTAACCCTTTTCGAGGTCGTCCAGCAGTCCCGGGTGCGTCGGCTGCCAGCCGAGCAGCTCTTGGGTCGTCGTGCTGGAGGCCGGCTGGTCGATCGCCAGGATCGCGCCGAGGAAGCCGAGCTCGTCGGCCTCGACGGACGTGACCGGCAGGCCGAGCCGCCGTCCGGCCACCTCCGCGACGTCCCGGATCGCCACGCCCTCGTCGCCCACCGCGTGCAGCACCGAGCCGGCCGGGGCGTGCTCCAGCGCCAGGTGGAACAGGTGGGCCGCGTCCAGGACGTGCACGGCAGGCCAGCGGGCCGTCCCGTCCCCGACGTAGGCGGCGATGCCCTTCTCCCGCCCCGCGGCGATGAGCCGCGCGATGAGCCCGTGGGCGTCCCCCTCACCGTGGACCGACCGCGGCAGCCGGACCACCGACGCGCGGACGCCGTTTTCGGCCGTCTTCACGACGGCACGGGCGTTGTCCATCCGGCCCGCGACCGGGCCGAAGCCGGCCGGATCGTCCGCTTCGGTCGCCGCGCGCCCGGGCACCGACGGCGTCCCGGAGGCGGCGATCAGCGGCTTGCCCGCCAGCACGGCGGCCATGGCGTCGACGGCGGCCGCGTCGGTGCGGATGGCGGCTTCCATCCGGCTGAAGTCGTGGCCGAAGGCGAGGTGGACGACACCGTCGGCGTTCGCGGCGCCGGTCTTGAGCGTTTCGAGGTCGTCCAGGCCGCCGCGGAGCACCTCGGCGCCCAGCTTTTCGACGGCCGCCGCGGAGGCGTCCGACCGGGCGAGGCCGACGACCTGGTGGCCGGCGCCGAGCAGTTCGGGTACGAGGGCCGAGCCGATCCAGCCGCTCGCCCCGGTGACGAAGACACGCATGAGAACCTCCCTGTGATGACACCTGGTGCCATCAACGTAGCACGAATGACGACACCAGGTGTCATCGCCTAAGCTGGCAGCATGAGCCGCTGGGAGCCGAACGCACGCGAGCGGCTGGTGCGCGCCGCGGTGGAGTCGTTCCTCGAGCGCGGCTACGACGAGGTGACGGTCGCGGAGATCACCGAGCGCGCCGGGCTGACCAAGCGGACGTTCTTCCGGCACTTCGCCGACAAGCGCGAAGTACTGTTCGCGGGCCAGGACATCCTGAGCCGCATCTTCGCGGAGGCGATCGCCGCCGCCCCCGCCTCGGCGACGCCGATCGAGGCGATCTCGGCCGCGCTGACGGCCACCGAGACGGCGTTCGGCCCCGACCACCGCGAGTGGGCGCGCAAGGTCGGAGCGGTGGTCTCGGGCCACAGCGACCTGCGGGAGCGCGAGCTGCTGAAGAAGGCGAAGCTCCGGGCCGCGATGGCGGACGCGCTGCGAGAGCGGGGCGTGCCGGACCCGGCGGCGAGCCTGGCCGCGGAGATCGGCGGGCTGGCGTTCACGACGGGCTTCGCCCGTTGGCTGGACCCGGCGAACGAACGCGACTTCGGGGAAGTGGCCCGGGAAGCACTGGCGGAACTCGTCGAGGCGACGGCCAAGCTCGGCTGAGGCACCGCGTCACCGAGTCCGGTCTTCGTTCTGCCGGTCGTCGTTCTGCCGGTTTTCGGCCTCCCGGCTTCTCGAGACGGCCTGCACCACGAGGTAGCCGGCGGCGGCGAAGGGAATCACGAAGATGATCCACGGGAAGGTGAAGGTCCCGCTCGTCTGGTTGGCGACGTAGATCGCGTAGCCGATCAGGAAAGCCCCGCTGACGACGGCCCAGAACCGTTCGGACGCCTTGACCTTGGGCGCGAAGGCGACCCCGACCATGACGACACCGCTGAGCAGGCTGAAGACTTCGTAAGCGCTCCAGTTCATGACACTTCCTCTCTCGGGCGGTTCAGCGGGGCAGGGTGCTGCCCTTGGGTCCGTGGCTGTGCGAGACGAGCTTGGCGAAGCAGTGGTCGGCGTCGAGGTGTTCGGCGACGCACCAGGCGTTGGCCTCGGCGCCGGAGCCGAACGAAGTGCTCGCCACCGTGACCCAGAAGTCGCCCTTGGTGTAGCTCGTGTAGTCGCCGGACCAGAGCAGCACGGCCGACGGGTAGGACTGCCGGGTCGTCGTGAAGTCGGTCCAGATCGCGCCGTAGTCGTAGGTCCTTCCGTCCGCCACCAGGCCGTAGCTCTTCGACGACAGCTGCGGAACCCACTTGTCCGCCAGGGTTTCCACCTGGGTCCGGTCGGTGTCCACCTGCTGCTGGAGAGTGGCCCGCGCGGACGTCTCGAGATCGGCCGGAGCGGTCGTCGGCGGCGCCGTGGACGGCTCGGTGTAGGGCACCGACGCCGTCGACGTCGTGGGAGTCGGATAGCCGTAGCTGCCGTAACCCCCGTTCGCCCGGGTGCTCCCGCTGCCGGTGCCCGAGTAGCTCGTCGTCCCGAAACCGAGCGGGTGCCCGCAGACCTCCGCGGTCCCCGACGTCGCGTTCGTCAGTTCCAGCCCGCTCGTCCGGTCGGAATCGGCGATCCGCGCCAGCGCGTCGGCGTCGCGGCCCAGGCCGCCGCCCTGGTACCGGTCGGCCAGGTCGGCGAGGTCGTCGGCGGTGGCGAAGACGGCGTTGTCGAGAAAGCCGGTCCCCAGCAGCATTTCCGAGCCCAGCAGGTCGAATTCGGTGCACAACGCCCGCCGGTCGACCGGCCCGGTGGCACAGCCCGCGAGCCCGGCCACGCCGATGACAACAGTGGTGGCCAGCACAGTCGCCCGAAGTCTTCCCTGGTTCATCTCCGCCTCCCGCGTTTCTCGGGGCGGATGTCGGCGGCCGCGGGAATTCCGCTACCGGCCCCGGACAACTGACGTGGAAATGACCGGTAACCGAATGCGCGGATGCCGGGCGAAAGGTGATTCGCTCCCCGGTCAGCTGTCCAGGAGAGCGCTGCCCAAGGGCGTCAGCGAATGCAGCACGGTGTTGCGCTCCCGGTGCGTGATGATCAGCCCGGCGCGCCGCAGCACCGTGGTGTGCTTGCTGACCGCCGACGGCGTGACCCCCAGCCGCGCCGCCAGCTCGGACGTCGAGCAGCCCACCGTCAGCACCGCCAGCGCCGCCGCGCGGGTCGGGCCCAGCAGGTCCGCCAGCGCCTTGCCCGACGCCTTGTGCGCCCCGTGCCCGAAACCCGCGGGCGGCGCGGCCTGGCGGACGCACGGGTAGTGCAGCCGCGGCGTGCCGCCCGGGGCCGCGGGGACCAGGGCCGGGCACACCGAGAAGTACGTCGGCACCAGCAGCAGGCCGGTGCCCTCGGACGGGACCGTGCCCGGGATCCGGTCGTCGGTCTCCAGGACCGGCGCCGCCCAGCGCACCAGCGGGCGGAGGCCGGTCAGCAGCGCGTCGACGCCGCCGTGGAGCAGCAGCTGCGTGCGCATCCCGAGGTCGGCGTCCACTTGGCCGGACACGGTGTCCCAGCTCGGGGCGAGCGCGACCTCGTGGTACTCGCGCATGGCCTGGACCAGCCGCGGCAGGCCCGCGGTGTCGCCGTCCGCGAACGCGGCGGCCCACGCCGGCAGGTCGCGGTCGGGCGGCGCCGTGCGCAGCGCCGTCTTCAGGCTCACCGAGTCGGTCTTCAGCACCGCCGTGAGCCCGGACTCCAGCTCGTAGCGCCCCGCCGAGGGCAGCACGAACCCCGGGATCGGCGCGTCCGGCCGGCAGAGCCACATGAGCACCGCGGCCGAGTCGGGCAGGCTCTGCCACACGCGGTAGCGCCACCGGTTGAACGCCGCCGAAGCCGCCGCGCGGCCGCCGTCGCGCCGTTGCAGGATCTGCAGGCTCCCGGCGAGCTCGCCCATCGGGTCGGCCGCGGCCGCGAGCCCGACGCGGACGAGGTCCGGCAACGTCAGCTCGATGCGCACGTGCTCCCCCTGGTGTCTGCCCCTCTATCGGCGCCGGTTCCGTTCCGTTACACGCCTGACGTGCGTTCTGTCCCCTCGCGGAAATGACCTCGACGACGGCGGGAGCGCACTGAATGATGGATTCCGGAGACCGCTTTCGGGGGTTTGACGGTCTCGACGAGGGGGATTCGCCGGCACGTCCTCGCGCCGGGTCCACGGTGGACCCGGGGCCGGATCGCGCCTGCCTTCTTCCTTCGTGACCACGGGGTGAACCGACGAAAAGGGGAACGATGACGAAGATGAAGCGGCTGATGGTGACGGTCGCCGCCGCGGCGGGGCTGTTCGGGCTGGTTTCCGTCCCGCAGGCCGGCGCGGCTCCGGCTCCGGCCGAGGGCCAGGGAACCGCGGTCTCGGCGCTCGCCGGCGGGATCAAGCTGCGCCCGGCGAAGGTGGGTGCCGCTCACCGGTCCACCGCCGGGGTCGCCGGGGCGAACGTCGCCGAGGCCGACGCCTACCTGATCGAGTCCGCCGCCTTCGGCCGCTGCTGGGACGCCGACCTCGGCACGATCGGTGGCAACGGCACGAAGATGCAGCTGTGGGACTGCGACGTGTACGCCGCGAACCAGGCGTTCTACATCACCCGCATCCCGGAGGGCTACCTGCGCTTCCAGAACGTGCAGAGCGGCCGGTACCTCGACGCCGACCTCGGCACGGCCGGCGCCAACGGCACCAAGGTCCAGCTGTGGGACTACCGCGCGGCCGCCAAGAACCAGTGGTGGGCCGACACCGTGAACCCGGAGGGCTACCTGCGCCTGCAGAGCCCGCAGAACAACCGGTACCTGACCGGCGAGGGTTCGGTCGGCTCCAACGGCACGCGGCTGCAGCTGTGGGACTACATCGCCGGGGGCAAGTCGCAGTGGTGGTACTGAGCCACTGACCGACTGAGTCACTGATCGGAAACGCGGGTCCCGGGCGGGGCCCGCGTTTTCGTTGCCGGCGAACGGTTCGGCGCTCAACTTGATCTTTCGTGTGAATGACCCGGTTTCGGTGGCACGCGGGATCGCGGCGGCAGCAACCTGGTTCCAGGGGGCACGCGCCGGCGAGGGGGAGCTTCGGCCGGGCGTGCACCCGTTCACGGGAGGGGAGCCCGCACATGAGTGTCGACCTGTCCACCACGCTGTCCTGGACCACCGCGACCGGGGACGCCGGGGTGATGCTCGGCGAACTGCAGCCGAACATCCTCAAGGCCCACGTCCGCGACCATCTTTCCGCACTGCTGCTGGGATTCGGCGACGCGGCGGAGGCCCGGGCGTTCCTGGTCTCGCTCACCGGGAAGATGAAGTCCGCCCAGGCCCACCTCGACGAAGTCGGCGCGTTCAAGGGCGGCGGCGCGGCGGGCACGCCGTACGTCGGGGTGGGGCTCACCGCGGCCGGCTACCGCGCCCTCGGCGTCGAGAACTTCCCGCAGGACGAGGCATTCCTGCGCGGGATGGCGGCACCGGAGACCCGGCGGAGGCTGAACGACCCGCCGCGCTCGACGTTCGATCCGGGCTACCACGCGGAAATCCACGCGGTCGCGCTCGTCGGCGACGCCACGGACAAGGCGATGACCGCGCGGCGCAACGAAATCCTGGACCTGCTGCCCGACTCCGTCACCGTGCTCGCGGAGGAGACCGGCCTCGGCCGCGTCAACGCGCGCGGCGAGGGAATCGAGCACTTCGGGTACGTCGACGGCCGGAGCCAGCCGCTGTTCCTCACCGAGGACGTCGACGCGGAGAAGAACAACACCGACGGCATCAACGTGTGGAACCCGGCGGCGCCGCTGTCCCAGGTGCTGGTGCCGGACACCGCCGCGCCCGATCCGGCCCTGCACTTCGGCAGCTACTTCGTCTTCCGCAAGCTGGAGCAGAACGTGCGGCGGTTCAAGCAGGCCGAGGCGGACCTGGCCGACACACTCGGCCTGACCGGCGACGACCGCGAGCGCGCGGGCGCGATGATCATCGGCCGGTTCGAGGACGGCACGCCGCTGACCACCCAGCGCGAAGACGGCGCGGAAAGCCCGGTGTCGAACAACTTCACCTACGACAGCGACCGCGCGGCGCTGAAGTGCCCGTTCCAGGCGCACATCCGCAAGACGAACCCCCGCGGATCCGGCGGCGCCGAGGAACCGCCCGGCGAGCGCCTGCACCTGATGGCCCGCCGCGGCGTCACCTACGGCGAGCGGCCGGACGACCCGAACGCCGACGTCCCACCCGCGGCGCGCCCGAGCGGCGGGGTCGGGCTGTTGTTCATGGCGTTCAACTCGGTGCTGGGCAACCAGTTCGAGTTCACGCAGGCGGTCTGGGCGGACAACCCGGGCTTCCCGATCATCGACGGCGTGACGCCGGGCCTGGACCCGGTGATCGGCCAGGGCGAGCGCGGGACGTCGGACTACACGGTCGAATGGGGCGGATCGGCCCAGCGCACGGCCGATCCGGTGCCACAGTCGGTGACGCTGCGGGGCGGTGAGTACTTCTTCATGCCGTCGCTGGCCTTCCTGCGGGCGCTCTGACCAGTTTGCCGTCGGGGAGGGCGGCGGAGGGGTCGACGCGGCCCCCGCCACGATCCGCCGTGACCGTGGCGGGGACCCAGCCCAGGTAGCAGCCGTCGAAGCGGCGGGAGTCGAGGTCCTCCCGGCTCGGCAAGTCAGGCCGGGTCGAGGAGGTCCACAGCCGGCGACCCCGCCGCCACCCCGGCGGCCGGGCTTCCCACTCCGCTCCTCGACCCGCCGAACGCCGTGAACCGCATGACCCCGTCGCTCACAACTCCGCCAGCCGGTCCAAAGCCAGCAGCCCCGCCCCCAGCCGTCCGGCCTCGTCGCCCAGCTTCGCGATCCGCAACTCCGGCATCCGCTGAAATGTCAGATGCGAAGCCAGCCACTCGCGCACCGGCTCCAGCACGTAGTCCGCCGCCGTGAAGAGGCCGCCGCCGAGGATGATCACCTCCGGGCCCAGCAGGGTCAGCAACGTGCGGATTCCGTGGCCCAGGCCGTCGAGGGCGTCCTGGACCACCGCCACCGCGACCTCGTCGCCGTGGCGGGCCAGGTCGACCACCTCGCGGGCGCCGTCGGCCGCGCGGCCCGTGCGCTCCGTGTAGCGGCGGGCGATCGCCGCCGCCGAGGAAATCGCCTCCAGGCAGCCGATCGCTCCGCAGCCGCACTTGCCGGGGTGGCCCACGTCGATGTGCCCGACCTCGCCCGCCTGCCCGTGCGCGCGGTGGATCCGGCCGTCGAGCAGCAGCGCGGCCGCGATCCCGGTGCCGACCGGGATGAACGCCGCGTTCGTCGCGCCCTGGCCCGCGCCCACGCGGAACTCGGCGATGCCGCCCGCGGTGACGTCGTGCCCGAACGCCACCGGCAGCCCGAGCCGCTCCTCCAGCAGCTCGCCGAACGGGACCTCACGCCAGTCGAGGTTGGCCGAGAAATGACAGACGCGGGTCTCCTCGTCCACGATCCCGGGCACGACCACGCCGACCGCGGCCGGCGCCTCGGTCCCGGCCTGCGCGGACAACGCGGCCACGATGTCCACGACCTGCGCGGCCAGCGCCGTGCCGTCCGCGCTGCGCGCCGTCTCCGCGCGCAGCGCCGCCCGGGGCTGGAGCTGCTCGTCCAGCAGCGCTGCCTTGATCGTCGTCCCGCCCACATCGAGGGCCGCCACCATTCGAGTCACCGCGGCATTGTCACATTGACGCGCCCCGAACGGCGGACCTACGCTCAACCGGCCAGACGAGGAGATTCCGGAACGCGGTGAAAGTCCGCGCGGTCGCGCCACTGTGACCCCCGCCAGGGGGAAGCCAGACCCGGATCCCTTCGTGGAGACCCCGATGAGGCCGCGAAAGCCCGAGGAGGCCACGCTCATGTCCCAAACGGCAGCTCCCGCCGTTCCGCTCCCGATCCGCATCCCGATCCGTGAGATCGTGCCGTGGGCGGTGTTCGTGGTGCTCCTCGCCCTGATCGCGCTGTACTTCGTGAGCGCCGAGCAGGGCGCGACGGCGGTGTTCGCGAACAACTACGTCCACGAGTTCGTGCACGACGGCCGGCACCTGCTGGCCTTCCCCTGCCACTGATCGGCGGCACGACCTCCCATGATGAAGACCCTGCTGGTCCGCGGCATGCTCGCGGGCCTGATCGCCGGCGTGCTCGCGTTCGGGTTCGCCTACGCCTTCGGTGAGCCGTCCGTGAACACCGCCATCGGCCTCGAAGAGTCCGGCGGCCACGCCCACTCCCACGACGCGGGCGCCACCCCCGCGCCGGCCGAGGAACCCGAAGAGGAGCTCGTCCCGCGGGACATCCAGAGCACCGTCGGGCTGCTCACCGGCGTCCTGGTCTACGGCGTCGCGATCGGCGGCCTGCTTTCGCTCGCCTTCGCGTTCGCCCAGGGCCGCCTCGGCAGCCTCCGCCCCCGCGTGACGGCGTTGCTGCTCACCGGCGGCGCGTTCGCCGTGGTGTTCCTGGTCCCGTTCCTGAAGTACCCGGCCAACCCGCCGGCGGTGGGCCAGCCGGGCACGATCGGCTCGCGCACCGAGCTGTACTTCGGCTTCGTCGCGGTCTCGCTGCTGGCGGGCATCCTCGCGACGGTGTTCGGCCGCAAGCTCGCGGACCGCTTCGGCGCGTGGAACGGCTTCCTCCTGGCCGCGGCGGGCTACCTCGTCGTGATCGCCGTGGTGGCCTGGCTGATGCCGGTGGTCGACGAGGTCCCGGCGGACTTCCCGGCCTCGACGCTGTGGAGCTTCCGCACGGCTTCGATCGGCACGCAGCTGACGCTGTGGCTGGCGCTGGGCCTGGCGTTCGGCGCCTTCGCGGAGAAGTCGCTGACGAAGAAGGCGGCCGTCACCGCATCGTGACCTCGTGATCGGGCCGGCCGGAACAACCGGCCGGCCTGTTCGGGCGTGATCGTCAAGACGGCGATCACGAGGGGGAAACGGTGACGAACCGGCAGACGATCCTGACGGTGTTCCTGATCTGGTCTCTCATGGCGCTCTCGCCGATCGGCGCCGACTGGCTGACCTCGATCGGCGTGGGCGAGTGGACGGCCGTCTGGGTGGTGGCCGCGGCGCCGTTCGTCGTGGCGCTGATCGGCCTTCCGTATTGGCGGCGCACCGGCAAGCGAACAGCCACGCGGCAGCTGCTGCTGGTCTGGGTGGGCGCGCCCGGGATCGTCCTCGGCCTGACCGGCCTGATCACCGGTTCGGCGTCGCGCGGTCACGTGTTCGTGCTGGTCTTCCTGGCCATCCCGGCCGCGATCGCCCTCGTGGTCATCGCCCTCGGCGGGCGGCGAGCGGACGGTTAGGGCACACCGGGCGGGACGAATGGCAGGTCCGTCGGCGCGCCCCGGTCGAGCAGGGTGCGCAGCGCCGCGGTGTCCAGGTGCTCGCCGATCGCGTCGGCCAGCTTCTCCAGCATCTCTTCGCGCAGCTCGGCGAAGCCGGGCGCGTCCGCGGCCGGGGTCCACGCGACCCCGGCCTGGGCCGCGGCTTCGGTGAGCCACGCGCGGCGGAAGGCGTCGTTCTCGAAGGCGCCGTGCCACATCGTGCCCCAGACCGCACCCCGGCGCGCGCCGTCCAAAAAGGACTCCTGTGCCGACGCCATCGTCACCGAGCCGTGGTGGATCTCGTACGCGTCGACGCGGTTGCCCCGCCAGTCGCCCGACGGGCGGGCGAGCACCTTCTCCGCGGCGAACGTCACGCGCGCCGGCAGCAGGCCGAGGCCCGGCACCGCGCCGGCGCCGGACTCGACGTCGTCCACAATGGACTCGGCGAGCATCTGGTAGCCACCGCAGATCCCGAGCACCGGCCGGCCCGCCGCGGCGCGCGCGGCGACCGCTGTGTCGAGGCCGCGGTCGCGCAGCCAGGCCAGGTCGTCGACGGTGGCGCGCGAGCCGGGCAGCACCACGACGTCCGCCGCCGCGACGGTGTCGGGGTCGGCCGTGAGCGTCACGGTGACGCCGGGTTCGGCCGCGAGGGCGTCGACGTCGGTGGCGTTGGACGCGCGCGGGAAGCGCACGACGGCCACCCGCAACCCGGGGCCGTGGGCCTCCCGGCGCCAGCCCGCGGCGGCGAGGGCGTCCTCGGAGTCGATCCAGACGCGGTCGAGCCACGGGAGCACGCCCAGCACCGGCCGGCCGGTCACCTTCTCGAGGCTGTCGAGGCCGGGGCGCAGCAGGCCGACGTCGCCGCGGAACTTGTTGACCACCCAGCCGGCGACGAGCGCCTGGTCCTCGGCGGAGAGCAGGGCGAGGGTGCCGAACATGGCGGCCAGGACGCCCCCGCGGTCGATGTCGCCGACGACGAGCACGGGCAGCCCGAACCGGCGCGCGAGCCCCAGGTTGACGTAGTCGCCGCCGCGCAGGTTGATCTCGGCGGGGCTGCCGGCGCCTTCGCAGACGACGACGTCGTAGCGGGAGCTGAGGTCTTCGTAGGCGGCGAAGGCGATCTCGGCGAGCCCGGCGCGGCCGGTGGCGTACTCGCCGGCTTCGAGGGTCCCGAAGGGCTTCCCGAGCGCGACGACGTGACTGCGCCGATCGCTGCCGGGCTTGAGCAGAACGGGGTTCATGGCGGCTTCGGGTTCGACCCGCGCGGCGCGGGCCTGCAGCCACTGGGCGCGCCCGATCTCGGCACCGTCGGCGCAGACCATGGAGTTGTTGGACATGTTCTGCGCTTTGAAGGGGGCGACGCGGACGCCTTGGCGGGCAAGCCACCGGCAGACCCCGGCGGTGACGAGGCTCTTCCCGGCATCGGAGGTGGTGCCGGCGATGAGGAGGCCGCTCATCGGGCCACCCCGGACATCGTCCCCGCGGTGAAGAGGCCGCTCATCGGGCCACCCCGGCGGCGGCCACCACCGCGGCGAGCCCGACCAGCCGCGACAACCGCACCGCCCTCCTCAAGTCGACCGGCTCCGGATCGCGGCCCTCGCCGAGCCGGGCTCGGCTCTCCACCTCACCGCCGTAGCTGTTCGTCCCGCCGAGCCGGATGTCCAGCGCCCCCGCGAACGCCGCCTCGACCTGGCCCGCGTTCGGGCTCGGGTGCTGCCCGCCGTCGCGGCGCCAGACCCGCCACGCACCCCGCGTGCGGCCTCCCACCAGCGGCGCGCACAACGCCGTGAGCACTGCTCCGATCCGCGACGGCGCCAGGTTGGCCACGTCGTCGGCGCGCGCCGCGGCCCAGCCGAAGTTCCGGTACCGCGGCGACCGGTACCCGACCATCGCGTCGAGCGTGTTGAGCGCGCGGTAGCCGAGCAACCCGGGCATCCCCGCGACCGCGCCCCAGAACAACGGCGCGACCACCGCGTCCGAGGTGTTCTCGGCGATCGACTCGGTCGCCGCGCGGGTCAGCTCGGCGGAGTCGAGCGTCGTCGCGTCGCGCGCGCAGAGGTGCGACAGCCGCGTACGCGCCGAAGGTACTTCGCCCGCTTCGAGCAGGCGGGCCATTTCGGCGCCTTCGGCGGCGAGGCCGCGTCCGCCGAGCACTGCCCACGTACACGCGGCAGTGAGCGCGAAGCGCGCGAAGGGACGTCGCCGCGTCGCCGTCTGAAGCGCGACGCCGAGGCCGACAGCACCGAAGGCGCACAACCCCGCGTACACGGCTCCGCGCGGCTTCGAGTCCGCCCACAGGACGCGTTCGAGGCGCGCGGCCGCCGAACCGAAGATCGCGACCGGGTGCCCCCGTCGAGGGTCGCCGAACAGGGTGTCGGCGGCATATCCGGTAACGAGTCCGGCAGCGGTTGTCCCTAGACGGAGTGGCACGTGGCGCACGGTAGCGCGTGCACCACAATGCCGGGTATGACCAAGCTGACCCGCCGGCTCGCCGGGTACCTCGAGAACCTGGCACGCGCCCTTCGCCGGTACGGCCGCGACGAAGTCAAGGTGCTGGTCCTCGGCGGTGTCCGCTCGGGGAAGTCGCGGCACGCCGAACGGCTCGTCGCCCGCCACCCGCACCTCGTCTACGTCGCGCCCGGCCTGCCCGCGAGCGACGACGATCCCGAATGGGCCGCACGGGTGGCCGCGCACCAAGCGCGGCGGCCGGCGAACTGGAAGACCGTCGAGACGACGGACCTCGCGGGCACCCTCCGGAAGGCGACCGAGCCGCTGCTGATCGACTGCCTCGGCACCTGGCTGTCCCGGGTGCTGGACGACGTCGGCGCGTGGCGGCAGAAGCCGGGCTGGGAGCACCGGCTCGACGACCGGCTCGAGGACTTCCTGGCCGCCTGGGCCGCGGCGCGGGTCCCGGTGGTCGCGGTCAGCAACGAGGTCGGCAGCGGTGTGGTGCCCGCAACGTCGTCCGGACGGCTGTTCCGTGATGTGCTGGGCGCACTGAACAACCGGGTGTCCGCCGACGCCGACCGGGTCGTGCTGGTCGTCGCGGGCCGGGCGCTCGACCTGTAGCCAGGAGGCTCCCGTGTTCGACGTACCCGCGCCCGACCCCGCCGCCCGCGCCGCCGCGCTCGACCGGCTCGACGGCCTGGTCAAGCCGCTCGGCGCGCTCGGCAAGCTGGAGGAGATCGCCGCCTGGCTGGCCGCGGCGCACGGGAGCGTGCCGCCGCGCCCGCTGGACGACGTCCGGGTGGTCGTCTTCGCCGGCGACCACGGCGTGTCGGCGCTGTCGGCGTACCCGCGCGAGGTGACCGCGGCGATGGTGCGGGTGTTCCTGGCCGGCAAGAGCGGTGTGAACGTCCTCGCGGCGCAGGTCGGCGCGCGGGTCCGCGTGGCCGACCTGGGCGTCGACTGGGACGGCGCGGACGTCCCCGCCTCCGTCACCGCGCACAAGATCCGCCGCGGCTCGGGCTCGATCGACGTCGAGGACGCCCTGGCGCCGGGTGAGGCGCAGGCGGCGTTCGAGGCGGGCCGCGCGATCGCCCGCGAGGAGGCCGACGCGGACGTGCTGATCCCGGGCGACATGGGCATCGGCAACACGGCGATGTGCGCGGCGCTGGTGGCGGCGTCGCTGGGCCTGCCGGCGGCCGAGGTGGTCGGCACGGGAACGGGCGTCGACGCGGCCGGGCTGGAGCGCAAGACGGCGGCGGTCGCGGCGGCCCTGGCCCGGACGGCGGCCCGGGTCGAGGACCCGTTCGAGCGGTTGACGGCCCTGGGCAGCGCGTGCGTGGCGGCGACGGCAGGGTTCCTCGTCGAGGCGGCGCTGCGACGGATCCCGGTGCTGCTGGACGGGGTGTTCTCCGGCGCGGCGGCGCTGGTCGCGCGGGACATCGCGCCGGGCGCGGAGCGGTGGTGGCTGGCCGGGCACCGGTCCACGGAGCCTTCGCAGGCGTTCGCGCTGAAGGCGCTGGGGCTGGAACCGATCTTGGACTTCGGGCTGCGGCTGGGCGAAGGCAGTGGGGCGGTCCAGGCGGTCCCGGCACTGCGGGCGGCGCGGGCGATCATCGCGGACATGGGCCTGCTGGCGGACCTCGCTTGAGCCGCTGGGCCGACTCCGCGCGGCTGGCCGCCGGGACGCTCACCACCATCCCCGTCCCGGCGCCCCGCGTCATCGACCGGCGCGTGGCCGGGGGCGCCATGATGCTCGCCCCGCTCGCCGCCCTCCCGCTCGCCGCGGCCGCCGGGCTCGTCGTCGCCGGTGGGAACGCCCTCGATATCCCGAAGATCGCCACCGCCGCCCTCGCGCTCGGAGCCGTCGCGCTCGGGAGCCGGGGCCTGCACCTCGACGGGCTCGCCGACACCGCCGACGGCCTCGGTGCCTCCTACGACCGCGCCAAGGCCCTCGACGTGATGCGCCGCGGGGACTCCGGCCCCACCGGGGTCGCGACGCTCGTCTTCGTCCTGCTCGTCCAGGTCGGCGCCCTGACCGCCGCGCAGCCGGTGACGGCGGCGGTGGCGGTCCTCATCGGGCGCTGCACGCTCTCGATGTCGTGCGCGCGCGGCGTTCCGTCGGCGCGGCCCGAGGGACTGGGCGCGACCGTCGCCGGCTCGGTCCCGAGAACCGTCGCGGTCGGGATCGCCGTGGCCGCCGCCGGGCTCGCCACGCTCATCCCCGGGATGGCCTGGTGGCGGGGCCCGCTGGCCGTGGTGCTCGCCTACGCCGTGACCGCGGCTCTCCTGGCCAGGTGCACCCGGCGGCTCGGCGGAGTCACCGGCGACGTCCTCGGCGCCGGGGTCGAGGTCGCCGTCGCCGCCTCGCTGCTCGCACTCGCCTAAAACGTCGTACCCCACGCCTAAGGTCCCGACCGTGAACCGGACCGACCGTCTCTACGCCCTCGTCGAAGAACTGCGCGCCGTCGCGCCGCGGCCCCGCAGCGCGCGCTGGCTCGCGAACCGGTTCGAAGTCAGCACCCGCACGGTCGAGCGGGACATCAGCGCGCTGCAGCAGTCGGGCACGCCGATCTACGCCGAACCCGGCCGCACCGGCGGGTACTGCCTCGACAAGGCACGCACCCTGCCGCCGGTCAACCTGACCCCCGGCGAGGCCGTCGCGATGGCGATGGCACTCAAGCGGCTGGCCGGTACGCCGTTCCGCACCGAAGCGAGCTCGGCGTTGCGCAAGCTCGTCGCCGCGATGCAGGCCGACGACGCCGCGGCGGCCGAAGCCCTGGCCGGCCGGGTCCACTTCCTCGAAGACCCGCGCGACCTCCCGCCGATCCCCCGCGTGCTGGCCGACGCGCTGGTCACCCGCCGCGTCCTGCGCATCGGCTACGGCGATCGTGGCGGCGCCGAGACGCGGCGGGAGATCGAGCCGCTGGGGTTCGTCGGCAAGCCCGAGCACTGGTACCTGGTGGCCTGGTGCCGGCTGCGCGAAGAGATCCGCGCCTTCCGCACCGACCGGATCAAGTCGATCGCGGTCACCGCCGAGGTACCCCCGCACCGCCCGCTGCGGCGCGAGGACCTCGACATCCCGTACGGCGTGGTCGAGCAGCTCAGCTTGGCGGAGTGAACACCGAGAAGTGGTTGCCGGCCGGGTCCAGCACGTGCGCGAACTTCACGCCGACCGGGTTGACGGCCGGCGGCCGCTGCACCTTTCCCCCGGCCTCCTCGACCCGGCGGCACGCGGCGTCGACGTCCTCGACGAGCACGGTGAACACGGCGTAATCGGGCATTTCACCCTTGGTCGCGAAGAGCCCGCCGCGCGAGCCGCCGGTGTCGATCACCCGGTAGGCGGCGTCGGTGCTGGCCGAGTCGTCCTGCGCGACGCTCCAGCCGAAGACCTCGCCGTAGAACCGTTCGGCAGCCGCCGGGTCGGCGGCGCCGATCTCGAACCAGGCGACGTCGTTGAATCGGGGCATGTCGTTCCTTCCACTGCCGCACCGGGCCGTTCCCGGCGGCGACACCCACTCTCGGTAGCGGTGGCGACAGCCCCCTGTCGGTGTTTCCGGCGGGGTTTGTCAACCTCGCCCGCCGGCCCGGCGTGTACCCGGTAAAGCCCCGAGGAGGACGCCCTGAGCGCCGACACCGCCCTCGACCTGGCGGAACTCTTCCGCGCCCACCGGCCCGGCCTGGTCCGGCTCGCCGTGCTGCTGCTCGGCGACCGCGCGCTGGCCGAAGACGTCGTGCAGGACGCCTTCGTCGCGCTGGTCCGGCGCCCGCCGCTCGCCGACCCCGCCGCGGCGGGCGGCTACCTGCGCGTCTCCGTCGTCAACGGTGCCCGCTCCGCCCAGCGCCGCGCGGCCGTGCGGCTGCGGCACCGGCGGGCCGAACGGGACGACGGCCCGCCCGCCGACGCCGGCGCCCTGCTCGGCGAGGAACACCGCGAGGTGCTCGCGGCGGTGCGGCGGCTGCCGCGGCGCCAACGGGAGGTGCTCGTGCTGCGGTACTGGTCCGGCCTCTCCGAAGCCGAAATCGCCCACACGCTGGGCGTCTCCCGCGGCACGGTCAAGACCTGCGCGTCCCGCGCGCTCGCGAAACTGGAAGGACAGCTCCGATGACCGACGTCGAAACCCGGCTGCGCGCCGCTTTCGAGGCCCTCGCCGACAGCGTCGAGGTCGAGCCCGCGGACGTCCCGGCCCCGCGGCGGCGGGTGCTCGTGCCGGCTCTGGTGGCGGCCGTCGTCCTGCTGCTGGCCGGCGCGACCTTCGTCGCGAGCCGGGACGATCCGCGCCCCGCGACGCTCGTGCCCGCGGTGTCGCTGCCGCGCCAAACCCACGGCTTCCTGCCGAACTTCGCGCTCACCACCCACTGCGGCGTCGACGAGATGCAGAGCGGCCTGAACTTCTTCGAGGCCGAACACCCGCTGTACGGCCCGAACGGCGGCGCGCCCGCGGGCTGGGGCGACCCCTACCAGGAGGGGACGATGTACTTCACCGAGCCGGGCGCCATGGAATTCCGCGACAACCTCGGCCACACCGTGCGGTTCCGGATCCGCCCCGGCGCGACGGCGTTCAAGCACACCTGCGCAGTGCCGTGAGGAACGCGTCCGTCGTCGCGCGGGCGCGGACGGCCAGGCGCAGGTGGTCCGGGCCGAGTCCCGGGAACGTGTCTCCCCGGCGGACCGCGTAGCCCGCCTCCCGCAGCCGCGCCCGCACCGAAGCGCCGTCCGGAACCCTTACCAGCACGAACGGGCCGCGCGGGTCGCCCAGTACCGGGACGCCCGCGTCCGCCAGGCCGGACACCAGGTACTCGCGGTCCGATTCCGCCGCGATCGCCAGCTTTTCCGCTTCCTCCAACGCGGGCGGACGGCAGCACGCCACCGTCGCCACGCCGGCCAAAGTGGACACCGACCACGGCACCTGCACCGCCCGCAGCCGCTCGATGACGTCCGCCGGCGCGAGCACGTACCCCGCCCGCAGCCCGGCCAGGCCCCACGTCTTCGTCAGGCTGCGCAACACGACGACGCCCGGGACACCGGCGGCCAGGCTCTCGCTTTCGCCGGGGACCGCGTCCAGGAACGCCTCGTCGACCACCAGCAGCCGCCCGGGACGGGCCAAAGAACGCAGTGAAGCCGCCGGGTGCAGCACCGACGTCGGGTTCGTCGGGTTGCCCACGAACACCAGGTCGGCGTCATCCGGGACGAGCGCCGGATCCAGCACGAAACCGTCCTCTTCGGACAGGATCACGCGTGAGACGGCGTGGCCGGCGGCCCGGAGTGCCGCTTCCGGCTCGGTGAATTGGGGGTGCACGACCACGGCGTGCCGGGGTCGCAACGCCGAAGCCAGCAGCGTAAAGGCTTCGGCGGCACCCGCGGTGACCAGGACTTCCGACGGGGAACGGCCGTGGCGCGCGGCAACAGCGCGTTCAGCATCCACAGTGGACGGATAAGCCGCCAGGGAATCCAAAGCGGACGTCAGCTCCTGCCGCAGCCACGCGGGTGGCCGCGGCAGCCGGACGTTCACGGCGAGGTCGACCAGCCCCGGCCCGACTTCGCGGTCGCCGTGGTGGTGCAGGTCGTAGTCAGGCATAAGCCCGGACCCGGGCCGCGAACCGCTGGGCCAGCTCGGGATACCCGGCCCAGTGGACGTGCAGGTAGGACGCGTGCAGCGTCGGCGACGCGAAGCCGTCCAGCTGCCGATCCCAGCCCCAGGCCGCCGACGCGCCGTGCGACGGCGTCACCTCGGTGCGGTGGAACTCGTGCCCGGTGACGCGCTGCCCGGCCGTGGCCAGGACGTTGTCCTCGACGGCGACCGCGCGCCGGTAGCCGAGCTTGCCGCGCGCGGTCATCTTCGCGTCCGCCGGCACCGCGCCCACCATCGGCACGCCGTCCAGCGACTGGCACAGGTACAGCAGCCCCGCGCACTCCGCGCTCACCGGCATACCCCGGGAGATCGCCGAAGCCACCTCGGCGCGCAACGCGGTGTTCGCCGACAGCTCCGCCGCGTGCACCTCGGGGAACCCGCCGCCGAAGTACAGCCCGGCACAGCCGTCGGGCAAGGCCTGGTCCCGCAATGGGTCGACGTCGACCACGTCGACCCCGCAGGCGGCCAGCAGTTCGACGTTCTCGGTGTAGCGGAAGGTGAACGCCGGTCCGCCCGCGGCCGCGACCGTCACGCGTGGACCGTCCACACCGGACGGTTCCCACGGCGGCGAGGAAAGCGATGACGCGGCCGAAGCGATCCGGACGATCGCTTCGAGGTCCACGCCGTCCCGCACCCACGCGGCCAGCGACGGCAGCACCCGCTCGGCCTCCGACGCGCGTTCCGCCGCCGGGACCAGCCCGAGGTGCCGGCTCGGCGCGTGGATCTCTTCGTTGCGGTACAACGCCCCCAGCAGCGGGACGCCGGTGGCCTCCAGCGCGGAAGCGATCTCGTCGAGGTGCCGCTGCGAACCGAGCTTATTGAGGATGACCCCGGCCAGCCGCACGCGCGTGTCGTAGGACGCGAACCCGAGCACGGTCGCCGCGACGCTGCGCGACGCCGCCGACGCGTCCACCACCAGCACCACCGGCGCGTCGAGCAGCCGGGCGACGTGCGCGGTCGAGGCGTAGCCCTCGGTGCCCAGCGCACCGTCGAACAGGCCCATCACGCCTTCGATGACGGCGATGTCGGCACCGGCGGAACCGTGGCGCAGCAACGGAATCAAGAGGTCTTCGCCCTGCAGGAACGGGTCCAGGTTGCGCGCGGGGCGCCCGGTCGCCAGGGCGTGGTAGCTCGGGTCGATGAAGTCGGGCCCGACCTTGTGCCCGGAGACGCGGTGCCCGGCCTCGCGCAGCGCCGCCATCAGCCCGGCGGCGATCGTGGTCTTGCCGTGCCCCGAACCGGGCGCGGCGACGACCACGCGCGCTACCACTCGATCCCCCGCTGGCCCTTCTGGCCGGCGTCCATCGGGTGCTTGACCTTGGTCATCTCGGCCACCAGGTCGGCGGCTTCGACCAGCTCCGGCGGCGCGTACCGGCCGGTGATGACGACGTGCTGGTGCCCGGGCCGCGAGACCAAAGCGGACACGACGTCGTCCACCTCTAGCCAGCCCCATTTGAGCAGGTAGGAGAATTCGTCGAGGACGTAGAAGTCGTGCGTCTCGGCGGCGAGCCGGCGCTTGATCTCCGCCCAGCCTTCCCGTGCGTTCGTCGCGTGGTCCTCCTCGGTGCCGGACTTGCGCGCCCAGCTCCAGCCCTCGCCCATCTTGTGCCACTCGACCGGCCCGCCTTCGCCGGTGTCGTCGTGCAGCTTGCCCAGCGCGCGGAACGCGGCTTCCTCGCCGACGCGCCACTTAGCCGACTTGACGAACTGGAACACGCCGATCGACCAGCCCTGGTTCCAGGCCCGCAACGCCATCCCGAACGCGGCCGTCGACTTGCCCTTCATCTCGCCGGTGTGCACGGCGAGCAACGGCCGGTTGCGGCGCTGGCGTGTGGTCAGCCCGTCGGCCGGGACGACTTCCGGTTTGCCTTGGGGCATCAGGCGGCCTTCCCGGTCCGGGCGCGGACGGCGCTCGCGAGGGAATCGGCGGCGACCTCGCCCAGCGGCACGTGCTCGGCGCCGAGGTGGGCGGCGAGGTCGGCGGCCAGGCCGAGCCGCATCTTGCCGCTCTCGCAGTCCATGACGATGGCGGTGACCCCGGCGAGCAGCCCGGCCGCGGCCTGGGCGCGCGCGACGGCGTCGGGGCCGCTGGTGGCGCGGCCGTCGGTGACGACGACCAGCAGCGGACGGCGCCGCGGGTCGCGGATCTCCTCGACGCGCAGCACCCGCGCGGCCTCCAGGAGGCCTTCCGCGAGCGGCGTCCGGCCGCCGGTCGGCAGGCTTTCGAGGCGGGACGCGGCCGCGTCGACGCTGATCGTCGGCGGCAGCGCGAGCTCGGCGGCGTTGCCGCGAAAGGTGACGAGCCCAACCTTGTCGCGGCGCTGGTAGGCGTCGAGCAGCAGCGACAGCACCGCGGACTTGACCTCGCGCATCCGTGCCTTCGCGCCCATCGAGCCGGACGCGTCGACGCAGAACAGCACGAGGTTGCCTTCGCGGCCTTCGCGCAGGGCGAAGCGGAGGTCCTGACGGCGCAGCTTCAACCCGGCGCCGTCGCGGCCGCGGGCCTTCTGGTGCGGTGCCGCGGCTTTCACGGTCGCGACCAGGTGCGGCCGCCCGTCCCGGACGCTCGGGGGCTGGACACCGATGGTGCGTCCGCTGTCGGTGATCGCGCGCGAGCGACGTCCTCGTTCGCCTTCGCCCATGCCCTTGACGCGGAACACGCGGGCCTTGAACGTCTCGCCGGCGCCGACGGTCTTCTGCTGCCCGCCGTTCTGCTTCTGCTGCGGCTCGCCCTGCGGCGCGTCTCCCTGCGGGACTTCTTGCGGCGCTTCGTCCGGCGTCGAACCGGATCCGGGGCCGTCGTCTTCGGGGCCCGGCTCCGGGGGCTGGGCGTCCTGAAGGGCCTGCTCCAGCTGCTCTTCCGAGATTCCGGGTGCGTCGAAGGGGTTCCGGCGGCGCCGGTGCGGCAGGGCGAGCCGCGCGGCGACGCGGACGTCGTCGGTGGTCACCTCGTCGCGCCCGGCCCAGGCCGCGTGCGCGACCGCGGTGCGTGCGGTGACGATGTCCGCGCGCATGCCGTCGACCTCGAAGGACGCGCAGATCTCGGCGATCTGACGCAGGGCGTCGTCGGGCAGCTTGACGGCGGGCAGCAGCTTCTGCGCCGACTCGATTTCCTCGGCGAGGCGGGCATCTTCGTCGGCGTACTGCGCGGCGAAACCGTCCGGGTCGGCCTCGTAGGCGAGGCGGCGCCGGACGACCTCGACGCGCTGCTCCGGATCGCGGCTGGACGCGACCTCGACGGTCAGGCCGAACCGGTCGAGCAGCTGCGGCCGCAGCTCGCCTTCCTCGGGGTTCATGGTGCCGATGAGCACGAACCGCGCGGCGTGCGACACGGAGACGCCCTCGCGCTCGACGGTCGCGCGGCCCATCGCGGCGGCGTCGAGCAGGGTGTCGACGAGGTGGTCGTGGAGCAGGTTGACCTCGTCGACGTAGAGCAGCCCGCGGTGCGCGGCGGCCAGGAGGCCGGGCTGGTAGTCCGTGACGCCTTCGCCCAGCGCGCGTTCCAGGTTCAGCGAGCCGACGACGCGGTCCTCGGCCGCGCCGACCGGCAGTTCGACCAGCTTCGCCGGGCGCCGGTGGCTCTTCGCGCCCTCGTGCGGGCCGTCCGGGCAGAGGGGGTCGGGCGCCGCGGGATCGCAGGAGAACCGGCAGCCGTCCACGACGTCGACGCCCGGCAGCAGCCCCGCGAGCGCCCGGACGATGGTCGACTTCGCCGTGCCCTTCTCACCACGCACCAGCACCCCGCCGACAGCGGGGGAGATCGAGGAGAGGACCAGCGCCAGGCGCAGGTCCGGCAGCCCGACGACGGCGGTGAACGGGTACGGCTTCAACAGCACTCCTCCAGGTCGGCGACCGGCCGATCATCGCACAGCGCCGGGCTCGCTTAGGGTGGGAAATCGTGCGCGAAAAATCACGGTTGACGGTGGTGGGAATCGGGGCGGATGGCTGGTCCGGCTTGGCGGAACAGGCCCAGGCCCTGGTGCTCGGCGCCGACGTGGTCCTCGGCGCGCCGCGGCAGCTGGCGTACCTGCCATCCGACGTTCCTTGCGAGCCTTGGCCGTCGCCGTTGCTGCCCGGGCTCGACGCGGTCATCGCGGAGCACGAAGGACAGCGCATCTGCGTCCTGGCCAGCGGAGATCCGTTTTTGTCGGGGGTCGGCACCACACTGGTGGCCCATGGATACGAAGTCGAGGCGCTGCCGGCGCTCTCGTCGGTGACCCTGGCCCGGGCCCGGCTGGGCTGGTCCGCCGAGGAGACCGAGGTGGTGACGCTCGTCGGCCGGTCGTCGGCCCGGGTCGCGCGGGTGCTGGCGCCGGGGCGGCGGGTGCTCGTCCTGGGTGCCGACGCGGCGGCGTTGCGCTCGCTGCTGACCGTGCGCGGGTACGGCGAGAGCGAGCTGTTCGCGCTGGAGAACCTGGGCGGGCCGGACGAGCGCATCACCGACGGCTGGGCCGGCGAACCCGGGCCGCTGACGGTGTTCGCGCTGACGTGCGAGGGCCCGGCGCTGCCGTTGATCGGCATCCCGGACGACGTGTACTCCCACGACGGCCAGCTGACCAAGCGCGACCTGCGCGTCTCGGCGCTGGCGCGGCTCGCGCCGAGCCCCGGCGAGCTGCTGTGGGACGTCGGGGCGGGCGCGGGCAGCGTCGGGATCGAATGGTCGCGGCTGCACGAGCTGAACCGCGCCATCGCGGTCGAGCAGAACCCGGACCGCGCCGAGCGGATCGGCCGGAACGCGCTCGACCTGGGGGTCCCGGAGCTGCAGGTGGTGACGGGTCCGGCCCCGGAGTCGCTGAGCGCACTCCCGGCCCCGGACGCGATCTTCCTCGGCGGCGGCTTGACGGCCCCGGGCTTGCTGGACGCGTGCCTGGCGACGGGCGCGCGGCTGGTGGCGCACGGGGTGACGCTGGAGGCCGAGCGGATCCTCGGTGACCTGTACGCCGAGCGAGGTGGTGAACTGCTGCGGATCGCGGTCGAACGCGCCGCGCCGCTCGGCGGGTTCACCGGGTGGACCCCCGCCCGCACCGTGACGCAGTGGAGCAGCCAGTGACCGCCGCAACGCTCCGCCCGAGGGTCGCGGCAGACCGCTCGCCCGTGCCGGGTGGCGGCGGCCGATGACCACACTTCCGGCCGGTGCCGGTGGGCTCCGACCCGCACTCACCCCGCGGAGCAGCCGATGACCGTGCACTTCGTCGGGGCCGGGCCCGGGGCCGCGGACCTCATCACCGTGCGGGGCCGGGACCTGCTCGCCCGCTGCACCGTCTGCCTCTACCCCGGCAGCATGACCCCGCCCGACCTGCTCGCGTACTGCCCGCCGGGAGCAACGCTCGTCGACACCGCCGGCCTCAGCCTCGAAGAGATCGTCGGAAAGCTCGTCGACGCGCACAGGAGCGGCCACGAAGTCGTCCGGCTCTGCTCCGGGGATCCCTCCCTCTACAGCGCCGTCGCCGAGCAGGCCCGGCGGCTCGATGCCGAGAACGTCCCCTACGCCGTCGTGCCCGGTGTGCCCGCCTTCGCCGCTTCGGCCGCCGCGCTGAAGCGGGAGCTCACCGTGCCCGAAGTCGGGCAGAGCCTCGTCATCACCCGCGTCCAGGCGCGGTCCACCAAGATGCCGCCCCAGGAAACCCTCGCCGCCTTCGCCGCCACCGGGGCGACGCTCGCGCTGCACCTCGCGATCAACCACGTCGAGCGCGTCACCGACGAACTCGTCCCGCATTACGGCGAGGACTGCCCCGTCGCCGTCGTCGCGCTCGCGACCCAGCCTGGGGAGACCGTCGTGCGCGGGGTGCTCGGCGAACTCCCCCGCCTGGTGCGCGAAGCCGGGATGACGCGCGCTGCCACCATCTTCGTCGGCCGGGTGCTCGCCGCCGCGGGCTTTCCGGACAGCTTCCTCTATTCCAGTGCCCGCGACCGGGCGAACCAACCGGAGTCGTTGTGACCGAATTGCGTTGGGGCCTGCTGGCCGCCGGGACCATCGCCGCCCACTTCGCCGCGGGCGTCGACGAGAGCAAGCACGGCACGCTCACCGCCGTCGCCGCGCGCAACGGCGACCGCGCCCGCGAGTTCGCCACCCGCTTCGAGATCCCCAAGGCCTACGGCAGCTACGAAGACCTCCTCGCCGACCCGGACATCGACGCCGTCTACGTGTCGACGCCGCACGCGCTGCACAAGGAATGGGCCATCGCCGCGGCCGAAGCGGGCAAGCACGTCCTCTGCGAAAAGCCCCTGACGCTCACCGCCGCCGACGCCGAAGAGGTGATCGCCGCCGCCCGCGCGCACGACGTCTTCCTCATGGAGGCGTTCATGTACCGCCTGCACCCGCAGACCCGGCGGCTGGTCGAGCTGATCGCGAGCGGCGCGATCGGCGAAGTCCGCGCGGTCGACACGACGTTCTCCTTCGACAGCAACCCGGAGGAGACCGCGCGCCTCGGCGACCCCGCGCTCGGCGGTGGCGGGATCCTCGACGTCGGCTGCTACTGCACGTCCCTGGCGCGGCTGGTCGCCCAGGCCGCCACCGGACAGGACGTCGTCGAGCCCACCGAAGTCAGCGGGATGGCCCACCTGAGCGGGCAAGGCGTCGACAAGTACGCCACCGGCCTGCTGCGCCTGCCCGGCGACATCCTCGCGACGATCTCCTGCGGCATCCGGCTGACCCGCGAGGACGGCATCCGCGTGTTCGGCACGCGCGGGCAGCTCCACATCCCGCAGCCGGCGTGGATCCACCCGCTGCGCAAGCCCGGCGTCTCCCGGATCGTCCTGACCCCGGCCGACGGCGAGCCCGAGATCATCGAGGTCGAAGCGACCCAGGGGGTCTTCGCGCGCGAAGCGGACCACGTCGCCACGCACGTCGGCGACCGGCAGGCACCCGAGCTGACCTGGGCCGAGACGCTGGCCAACATGCGCACGCTCGACCGGTGGCGCGAGGCCGTCGGGTACGGAAAGTGATCCTCATCCTCGGCGGCACCGGCGAAGCGCGAAAACTGGCCGAAGACCTCGTACGCAACGAAGTCCGCGTCGTGTCTTCGCTGGCCGGCCGCGTCGCGCGGCCGAGGCTCCCGGTCGGCGAAGTGCGCGTAGGCGGCTTCGGTGGCCCGGAAGGTCTCGCGGCCTGGCTGCGCGAGAACGACGTGAAAGCCGTCGTGGACGCGACGCACCCCTTCGCCGAGCGCATCGGCGCGAACGCGGCGAAAGCGGCCGAGCAGACGCGAACTCCCCTGCTGAGGCTCGCCCGGCCCGGGTGGGAAGCGGGCGAACACGACGTCTGGCACTGGGCCGACGACCTCGAAGACGCCGCGAAAAAGCTGCCCGAGCTGGGCGAACGCGTCTTCCTCACCAGCGGCCGCCAGGGCCTCCCGGCCTTCGCGCACCTCGACGACCTGTGGTTCCTGATCCGCTGCGTCGACCCGCCCGAGCCGCCGCTCCCCCGCCGGCACGAACTGATCCTCGCCCGCGGGCCCTACGAGGTAGCCGCCGAACGCGAGCTGCTCGAGCGGGTGGACGTCCTGGTCACCAAGGACTCCGGCGGCACGCAGACCAGCGCGAAGCTCACGGCGGCGCGCGAACTGGGCAAACCCGTCCTGCTGGTCCGGCGGCCGCCGAGGCCCAGCACCGAGGCCGCCGCGACCGTGGCCGAAGCCGTCGAATGGGTCCTGAGCCGATGAGCGAAGAGTTCTACGAGGTCCTGCGCAAACGCCGCGACGTCCGCGGCGAGTTCACCGGCGAGCCGATTCCTGAGGCCACCCTGCTGAGGATCCTCGAAGCCGCCCACGCCGCCCCCAGTGTCGGGCTCACCCAGCCCTGGGACTTCGTGCTGGTCGACGACCACGCCACGCGCGAGACGTTCGCGAAGCACGTCCACGAGGAGCGCGAGGTGTTCGCGGAGCAGCTCACCGAAGACCGCGCGAGCACCTTCGCGAACATCAAGATCGAGGGCATCCTCGAAGCGAGCCTCGGCATCGTCGTCACCTACGACCCGGCCCGCGGCGCGCCCGACGTCCTCGGCCGGCACGCCATCGCCGACGCCGGCCTCTACTCGGTGTGCCTCGCCATCCAGAACCTGTGGCTCGCCGCGACCGCCGAGGGCCTCGGCGTCGGCTGGGTCAGCTTCTACCGCGAGCCGTTCCTCGGCGGGCTGCTCGGCATCCCGGACGGCATCCGGCCGGTCGCGTGGCTCTGCGTCGGGCCGGTGAGCAAGCTGGAAACGGTGCCCGACCTGGAGCGCCACGGGTGGCGCAGCCGCCGTCCCCTGGCCGGGGCGCTCCACCACGGGCGCTTCACGCCGCGTGACCCGGGGGTTGCGTCAGCCGCCGACGTCTGACCCGTTAGCGTTGCGCCGATGCGTCTGATTGCCGTAGCGCTGGGGTTGCTCTCGGCCTTGTGCGCGCTGGCTTTCCCCTTCCTGCCGGTGGTGCAGGACACGGCGGAGGTCGTCTGGCCGACCGGCAGCGACACCCGCTCCGTCAACGCGCCCTTGACCGGGTACTGGGCCCAGGACCTGCGCGCCGAGCTGCCGTGCGCGGCGATCCGCTCGGTGGACGCCCGCACGACCGGTCCCGGCCTGCTCTTCGCCACCGTGCCGGACGGCCGCACCGACCCGAAGGCCGGCAACGGCGTCGGCCTGCAGCTGCGCATCGACAACGGCGTGCTGCTCGCCTCCAGCCAGGGCCAGCAGATCGCCCAGCAGCCGCTCCCGGCCGAGAAGTGCGACGTCGAGCTGGACGTCGACGCGACGCAGATGACCCTCGCCGTGGCCGGGACGCCGGTGTTCCACGCGAACGGCGACGTCCGGCCCCGCGTGGTCGGCATCTACTCCTCGATCAACTCGAGCCGGGACCCGATCGCCGGGCTGCACGTCTCGGTCGTGCCGGACACGCGCTACCAGACGTCGCCGACCGCGCTGAAGATCGGCGTCGGCGTGCTCGCCGTGCTGTCGCTGATCGGCTGCATGATCGCGGTCTGGCGCCGCGACTCCGGCTCCGCGAGACGCGCGCCGCGCTGGGCGCCGGTCGGCTGGTGGCGGCTGACGCTGCGGGACGCCACGGTGATCGCCGCGCTCGGCGCGTGGGTCTTCATCGGGCCGGTGACCTCGGACGACGGCTACATCCTGACGATGGCCCGGGTCACCGAGCAGACCGGGTTCCTCACGAACTACCACCGCTGGTTCGGGGTCGCCGAGGCGCCGTTCGGCTGGTTCTACCACGTCTTCGAGCTGATGGCGCACGTCAGCGTGGTCCCGCCGTGGATCCGGCTGCCGTCGTTCCTGCTCGGCGTGCTCAGCTGGCTGCTGATCAGCCGCGAGGTGATGCCGCGCCTCGGCACCCAGATCCGCACCAGCCGCCCGGCCAGCTGGGCCGCGGCGACGGTGTTCCTGATCTGGTGGATGCCCTACAACAACGGCGTCCGCCCCGAACCGGTGGCCGCGCTCGGCTCGCTGCTGGCGATCTGCGCGGTGGAGCGCACGCTGGTGACGCGCCGGCTGCTGCCGCTGTGCCTCGGCCTGACCGCGGCCGGGTTCACCCTGGCCGCGACGCCGACCGGGCTGATCGCGGTGGCGCCGTACCTGGTCGCCGCGCGCCCGCTGTTCAAGCTGATCCGCCAGCGCGCGAACGAGAACGGCTGGCTGCCGGTGCTCGCGCCGGTCGCCGCGGCCGGGCTGCTGGTGCTGGTCGCGGTGTTCGCCGACCAGACGTTCGCGACCGTCCAGGAGGCGACCCGGATCCGGACCCAGGTGGGCCCGAACCTGTCGTGGTTCCAGGAGCTCGCCCGCTACCAGCTGCTGTTCGCCGACCTGCCGGACGGCTCGGCGCCACGCCGCTTCCCGGTGCTCCTGGTCGTGCTGTGCACCGCCACCTGCCTGGTGATGCTGCTGCGCCGCGGCCGCATCCCCGGCGCGGCGCTCGGCCCCGCGCGCCGTCTGATCGGCACGACGGCGCTGTTCTTCCTGCTGCTGGCCCTGACGCCGACGAAGTGGACGCACCACTTCGGCGCGTTCGCCGCGGTCGGCGCGTCGATGGCGGCGCTGGCCGCGCTCGCGACCAGCTCGACCGTGCTGCGGTCCAAACGCAACCGCGCGGCCTTCCTCGCCGCGCTGCTGGTGGTCGCCGCGCTCGCCGCGACCGGGCCCAACACGTACTGGTTCGTCTCGCGCCTCGGCGTCCAGTGGACGAACGTGGCGCCGTCGATCGGCGGCATCGGGCTGTCCACGATCCTGCTGGTGGCCGCGGCCGTCGCCGGGATCTACGCGTTCGTCGAGAACGTCCGCGCGCACCGGCCGGGCCTGCCGGCCCAGCCGCAGGAGGGCAGGCTGCGCGCGCTGCGGCTCGGGTCGCTGTCGCTGGTGGTGGTCTGCGGCCTGGTGGCGGGCGGCGAGTTCGTCACGATGGCGTGGGCGATCCACAACCAGGCCGGCAGCTACAGCCTCGGCGCGGCGAACATCGGGCACCTGTTCGGCAAGAGCTGCAACCTCTCCGACCACGTCATGGTCGAGCGCGACGCGGCGACGAGCATCCTGCACCCGCAGGCCGAGCAGCGGACGGTCGCGGAGAAGCCCAAGGAGCCCGACTCCCCGCTGCCGAACCCCGACCAGGACAACGGCCGCGTCCAGACCGGCTTCCACACCCGCGCGGTCGACGACAAGGACCCGCTGGCCGAGCCGCCGCACGGGTTCACGCCGGAGACCGTGCCGATGTGGTCGAGCTACCTCGACCAGGAGACGCGCGCGGGCCGCCTGCGCAGCGACTGGTACGCGCTGACGGAGAAGCCGGCGGACGGCCAGATCGTGGTGGCCACGGCCGGCGCCGCCCGCCGCCCGACGTCGGTGAGCCTCGACTACGGCGTCAACACGCCGGAGGGCGTGAAGGTGCTGCGCAGCCAGTTCATGCTCCCGCCGGGCTCGGGCACGGGCGGCTGGAACGACACGCGCATCAACCTGCGCGACCTGCCCGCGGAGACGAACGCGGTCCGCATCAACATCGTCGACAACGACCTGACGGAGGACGGCTGGATCGCGGCGTCGGCCCCGCGCGTCCCGACGTTCACGACGCTGACGGACAAGATCGGCTCGAAGCCGGTGTACGTCGACTGGCCGGCGTCGTTCGTGTACCCGTGCGTCCAGCCGGTGACGTCCCACGACGGGATTTCGCAGGTGCCGGAGTACCGCATCACGGCGGGCGGCCTGGCGGACGAGGCGGAGTGGGCGTCCTCGACCAACGGCGGGCCGATCGGCTGGCTGGAGGAGCTGGCCGAGGAACCCGAGGTGCCGAGCTACCTGATCGGGCAGCCGAGCCAGTCGTGGGGCCAGCTGCTGCAGATCGAGCCGTTCACCGAAGGCATCGCGCCGACGGTGGTGCACGGGGAGAAGACCGTGCCGGGCTGGTGGTCCCCGGGCCCGGGCCCGAGCCAGCCGAACGGCAAGGACCCGACGCGCTAGGTCAGGTGTCGAGCAGCTCCGGGGCGAAGATCTCCTCGACCGTCCACCGGCGCTTCGACAGGCCCTGCTCGTGGTGGTAGCGCAGGAAAGTGTCGAGCTCCGACCGGTTCGCCGACACTCCGTACGGCCACCAGTCCTCGCCGAACAGCCGGTCGTTCTCCTCCATCAGCGCGTTGGCCCACGGCAGCATCACCGGTGCCTCGTACAGGCGGCGGAACTTCCGGTAGCGGTCCGCGCCGGCTTCCTTCGCGTCGTCGAAGGCGGTGTAGACGGCGCGCGCGAGTCCGGGGTTGGCCGCCAGCAGGTCCCGCCGGGCCACGACCGTGTGCATGATCGGGAAGTTCCCGGTCCGGCGGTAGTAGTCCCGTTCGACCGTTTCGTAGTCGGGGAACAGCCGGGTGATGTTCGGGGAGCCGTCCAGGAACGGCTGCGGGACGTTGGCGGTGAACAGGGCGTCGATCTCACCGGACTCGAGCATCCCCGACAGCGCCCGGCCTTCGGGCGCGGTCGTGATGTCGAGACCGTCCGGATGCGGGTGGCTGGTGAACTCGAACGGCGGCGCGGGGTGGTCCAGCCCGCCGATCACCCACCGGTTGGCTTCGGGCTTGAAGCCGTGTTCGTCGGCGAGGATGCCCTTCATCCAGACGCCGGGGTCCTGGCCGTAGACGCCGAACTCGCCGATGGTCTTGCCGACGAGGTCGGCGGGCCCGGTGATCCCGCTGCCCGCGTGGACGAACACGGCCGAGTGCCGAAACAGCCGCACCGGAAAGGCCGGGATGGCCACCAGCGGTACGCCCTGGTCCAGCGCCCGCAGGAAGAACGTCAGCCCGAACTCGGACACCTCCACCTCTTCGCGCGCCAGGCGTCCGAAGATCTCGGGCAAGGTGGCCGCGGTCGACATCGTCGTGCTGCCGGCCCCGGCCACCGTCACCGATCCGTCGAACAGGGCTTCGGTGTTGTCGTAACGGAAACTCCCGATCCGCAAGTCCATGTCGCTCCTTTCGTCGTACCTCCGATCATCACGGCGAGTACGACGAAGAAGCCAACACCGATGTGGTTCAGGCGATACCGGACCGGTATGACGTCCACGCGGTCCGACGCTGGAGCAGGAACCCCGCGCGCTCCAGGTTGGCCACGCTCGGGGAACCCGGACGAGCCGTCGCCACCGCCAGCGTGCAGCCCTCCGCGGCGGCCGCCACGAGACGCCGGCGCAGCAACGCCGGCTGCGCGCCCCGGCCGCGGTATTCGGGCAGGGTCGAAGCGGCTCCGAGGATCGCAACACCGCCGTCGATCGTCATGCCCGCGGCGGCGATCGGCGTCTCCCCCTCCCGCAGCACGAACCGGCGCATGATCGGGAGCCGGTGTTCCGCGGTCATGTAGGCGGCGACCGCGCCGTGCACCTCGAACCCCGCCAGCAGGATCCGCACGAAGGTGTCCTCGTCGACCTCGTCCGGAGGCGCTTCCGAAGCGGGCTCCAGCTGCTTGACCGCCAGGAAGCGCTCGCCCGCGGGCACCAGGCCCGGCACGGCGAGCCCGGCCGGCGCCACCACGGTCGGCTCGGCACCGTCCCACTCGGGCGACCGGACGAAGCCGGCCACCACCGGCAGCGTTTCCGGGGTCACCCCGGTCACCGTCGACAGGTACCCGAGCGCGGGATCCGTCGCCAGCACGGCCAGCAGGCCGGCGTGCTCCCAGGCCCGGAACCGGCCGGGCACGCCCGCGGCCGACGCCGCCTCGCCCGCCAGCGCCGCCCGGTGGTGCAGAGCCGACTCGGCCGTCAGTAGCTGCGCGGAGTCCACACCACGCCGTCCTCCACCCGGGTCCGCGACGAGCCGACGATCAGCAGGCAGCGCATGTCCACTGTGGACGGATCAAGGTCGCCCAGCGTCGTCACGCGGATGTCTTCTTCCGGGCCGCCGACGTCCCGCGCCACCACGACGGGCGTCTCCGGGGCGCGATGGCGGAGCAGCACGTCCCGGGCGTCGGCCAGCTGCGTCACCCGCGAGCGCGACGCCGGGTTGTACAGCGCCAGCACCAGGTCGGCCGCGCCCGCCGCGTCAAGGCGCTTCTCGATGATCTCCCACGGCTTCAAGCGATCCGACAGCGACAGCACGCAGTAGTCGTGCCCGAGCGGCGCGCCGACCCGCGACGCCGCCGCCTGCGCAGCCGTCACCCCCGGGACGATCCGGACGCGGACCCCCGCGACGTGCCCCGAAGACACCTGTTCCAGCACCGCCGACGCCATCGCGAACACCCCCGGGTCGCCCGAGGACACCACCGCGACCCGCGCGCCCGACGCGGCCAGCGTCAACGCCTCCACCGCCCGGTCCGCCTCGACGCGGTTGCCGGACGCGTGCCGCTGCTGCCCCGCCTTCTGCGGCACCCGCGCGACGTACGGCCCGTACCCGACGATGTGCTCGGCGGCCGCCAGTTCCGCCGCGGCCTCCGGCGTCAGCCACTCCGGACCCGCCGGGCCGAGCCCCACTACGACGACCTCGCCCGTCCCCTCGGCCGCCGGAGCGGGTTCGGGGGCGGGCGAAGTCCGTGCCGCGTAAGCCGGAGAAGGCAGCAGTGCCAAGGAAAAGTACGGCACCGTCGAAGGATCGACCGAAGCCAGGGGCTCGATCCGCTGCTGTCCCCAGGTCGCGCGTTCGACGTAGACGGCGTCGTCCAGCTTCCCGGCTTCTTCGAAGGCTTCCCGCACCGAGCCGAACGTGCGCCCCAGCTTCAGCACCGCCGCCGCGTCGGTGTCCGCCAGCCGCCGGGCCAGTTCGGGTGCCGGGAGCGTACCCGGCAGCACGGTCAGCACCTCGTCGCGCTGCACCAGCGGGCGGCCGAGCACCGACGACGCCGCGCTCACCGACGTCACCCCGGGCACGACGACCGCGTCGAACCGGCCGGAAAGCCGTTCGTGCATGTACATGTACGAGCCGTAGAAGAACGGGTCGCCTTCGCAGAGCAGGACGACGTCGCGTCCCGCGTCGAGGTGCTCGGCGAGCCGCTTCGCGCTCAGCTCGTAGAAGTCCGCGATCGCGCCCTCGTACCCGCCGGGGTGGTCGGTCGTCTCGGTCGTGACCGGGTAGACGAGCTTCTCCTCGACCTGCCCCTCGCGCAGGTACGGCTCGGCCACCGACCGCGCGATGCTGCGCCCGTGCCGCGCGCAGTGGTAGGCGATCACCGAAGCTTCGGAGATCAGCCGCGCGGCCTTGACCGTCATCAGTTCCGGGTCGCCGGGGCCGAGCCCGACGCCGTAGAGCGTCCCGGTCATTCTTCGGCGCTCGCGAGGGCGTTGATCGCCGCGACGGCCATCGCGCTGCCGCCGCGCCGTCCGTGCACCACCAAGTAGGGCGCCGGCGCCTGCTTGGCCAGCTCCACTTTGGACTCGACCGCGCCGACGAACCCGACCGGGACGCCGATGATCGCCGCGGGTGCGCCGACGCCTTCGTCGAGGATCTCCAGCAGGCGGAACAACGCGGTCGGCGCGTTGCCGATCGCCACGACCGAGCCGGGCAGCTGGTCGCGCCACAGTTCCAAGGCCGCCGCCGAGCGCGTGGTGCCCATCCGCTCGGCGAGCCCGGGCACGCTCGGGTCCGAGAGCGTGCACACGACTTCGTTGCCCGCGGGCAGGCGGCGCCGGGTGACCCCGCTGGCGATCATCTTCGCGTCGCACAGGATCGGCGCGCCGGCTTCGAGCGCGGCACGGCCGGACTCGACGACGTCGAGCGTGTAACGCAGGTCGTCGACCAGATCGACCATGCCGCAGGCGTGGATCATCCGGACCGCCAGGCCCGCCACGTCGTCGGGCAGGATCGCCAGGTCCGCCTCCTCGCGGATCGTGGCGAACGAGTGCCGGTAGATCTCGGCACCGTCCCGCAGGTAGTCGATCACAGCTTCCCTTTCAGCTCGTCGAACGGCACCCACCGGCCGTCGACCCGATATCCGTCCGCTTCGGCGACCACGTCCACATGGGACTGCGACGGCTTCCCGCACCGCCGTTCGCAGCCCGAGAAGTGCGCGCGCAGGCCCGGCCGGAAGACGGCGTCGGCCCGCACGTCGGCCCGCGACTTCGCGCAGCCGGGCCGGCCGATGCACGCGGTGGTCCCCAAGGTCTCGCCGCCGAAGCCCAGCCGCTCGAAGACGTCGGCGGGCGCATTCGGCAGCACGAGGGACTTCCACGGCGTGACCAGCGCGGGACCGAACTCGGCGAGCGCCCGCATCTGCGCCGCCGCCAGCTGCCCGAAGCGGGGCACGACGGCCGCCGCGAGACCGTTGTCGCGCTCGATGAGGCCCGCCGGGATTTCCGCCGGGAGCCGCGGCACCGGCGTTCCCCGCCAAGCCGGGTCGTCGAGTTCCGCGACCCGCCAAGCCGTTCCGCGCACGCGGAGGAAGTCGAGCGCGACCTCGGCCAGCGCCGCGACGGCATCGGCGCGGGCCACCGGCCGTCCGGTGTCGCCGCCTGCGAGCAGCAGGGTTCCTTCGTCCGCGTCGAGCGCGCGCCAGCAGACGTCGGCGTCTTCCCCGGCGACGTCACCGCGGCCGTCGTCGAAGGCGAAGAGGAACCGGCCCGGCAGCGACGCCAGCTCGGGCGTCGAGCACAGGAGCGCGTCCAGTTCAGCGGCCAGCCCGCGGACGTCGGCGAGGCCACCGTGCAGCCCGCTCAACGGCGAGGCCAGCACGTTCCGGACCCGTTCGTGAGACGGCGACGGCAGCAGTCCGGCGTCGGCCAGCCGGACCGCGAGCCCGGGCCGCGTCACCCCGCGCAGCTGGACGTTGCCGCGGGAAGTCAGGTGGAGGTCGCCGTCGCCGCACGCTTCGGCGCAGTCGGCGAGCGCGCGCAGCTGCGCCGCGGAAACCGCACCGCCGGGCAGCCGGACCCGCGCCAACGGGCCGTCGGCGGCGTCGTGGGGAGCGAAAACACCCGGGCACGCGTCGGCTCGCGCACGTGCTGGGGTCGGCATGAGGTCACTGTAGCTGGCGGTTATCCGGCTCCTGGGGGTCCGAACGCGGCCGGATCCGGGCGATCCCGCGGTCCAGGTCCACGTCACGCCGGGGTGGCGCGCCTTCGGCGTCCTGCTCGACGAGCATCGACATCGTTTCCCGGTGTTCCAGCTCACGCCGCTTGGTGCCGTAGAGGAACGCGGTGGTCTCCTCGATGTAGGTGGCGGACAGCCGGGCCTTGAAGCGCGACCCGTTCTTGCGCGGCCGCAGCTCGATCGCGGCCATGACCAGCAGGATCACGACGCCGCCCGGCAGAGCCAGCCCCAGCCAAGTACCCATGCCCGGCGAACCGGATGACCGCCGGTCAAGTTCCCGGCGCAGCAGAAGTCTGATCGTATGTAGTAGGTGTGCTACATTCGATCGCATCAGTCCGATGGGGGTTTGATGATGAGAGATCCAGCAGTGCCCGTGGTCCGCGTGCGCGGGCTGCGGATGCGGTACGGCACGAACGACGTGCTCCACGACGTCGAGTTCGAGGCCCACCGAGGCGAGGTCGTGTGCCTGCTCGGGCCGAACGGCGCGGGCAAGACGACGACGATCGAGATCCTCGAGGGCTTCCGGATGCGGTCGGCCGGCGAGGTGAGCGTCCTGGGGGCCGACCCGGCGCACGGCGGCGAAGACTGGCGGGCACGGCTGGGGGTCGTGCTCCAGTCCTGGCGTGACCACGGGAAATGGCGGGTGCGGGAGCTGCTCGCGCACCTCGGCCGGTACTACGCGCCGTACTCGACGCCGTCGCAGCCGCGGCCGTGGGACGCCGACGAGCTGATCGCGGCCGTGGGGCTCGCCGAACACGCGCAGAAGAAGATCAAGAACCTCTCCGGCGGCCAGCGCCGGCGGCTCGACGTCGCGATCGGCATCGTCGGGCGTCCCGAGCTGCTGTTCCTCGACGAGCCGACCGCGGGCTTCGACCCGGAGGCGCGGCGCGAGTTCCACGACCTCGTGCACCGGCTGTCCGACGAGCTCGACACCACGATCCTGCTCACCACGCACGACCTCGACGAGGCCGAGAAGCTGGCCGACCGGATCCTCATCCTCAACGGCGGGCGCATCATCGCCGACGGCTCGGCCGACGCGCTGTCCCGCCAGATCTCCGGCGAGGCCGAGGTCCGCTGGACGGTCGGCGGCCAGCGCTTCGTCCACTCGACGACCGAAGCGACGAAGTACGTGTACGACCTGTTCAAGCAGCACGGCGAAGCCGTCTCGGACCTCGAGGTGCGGCGGGCGTCGCTGGAGGACACCTACATGACACTGGTGCACCGCGCCGAGACCGGCGGCGAGACGGAGCTGGGCCTCCAGGAAGCGGGTGCGCGATGAACGCCAGGACCGCCGCGCTGCGGACCGGGGTGTCCCGCGGCTGGATCGAGTTCAAGCAGACGTGGACCAACCGCGACGACGTCGTCGGCCAGTTCGTCTTCGTCGCGCTCTTCCTCGGCACGTTGTTCTTCATGCGCAACGCCACCCTGCCCGGCACCGGGTTCTCGCTCGGCGCGGCCACCGTGCCCGGCGTGCTCGGCGCCGGGATCGTGTTCAACGGGCTGAACAGCACGGCGGGCTACCTCGCCATCGACCGCGAGGACGGCACGCTGCTGCGTGCGAAGGCGACGCCGAACGGCATGCTCGGCTACCTGGTCGGGAAGACGACGGCGGTGGCGATGGCGCAGGTCACCTCGATCCTGCTGGTGCTGGTCCCGTGCCTGTTCCTGTTCGACTCGCTGGCCCCGGACGGCGTCTGGTCGTACCTGCACCTGCTCTGGGTGCTGGCGGTCGGGCTGACCGCCACCCTGCCGCTCGGCGCCGCGCTGGGATCGCTCACCAACAGCCCGCGCTCCATCGCGCTGATCACGCTGCCGATCATGGGCCTGGGTGCGATCTCGGGGATCTTCTACCCGATCACGGCGCTGCCGGGGTGGGTGCAGGACATCGCGCAGGTCTTCCCGATGTACTGGCTGGGCCTCGGGATGCGCTCGGCGCTGCTGCCCGACAGCGCGGTGGTCGTCGAAATCGGCCAGTCGTGGCGGCCGCTGCCGACCCTGGCCGTGCTCGTCGCGTGGTCCGTGATCGGATTGGCCCTGGCCCCGGTGCTGCTCCGCCGCATGGCGCGGCGGGAAGCGGGTTCGTCGGTGGCCGAACGCCGGGAGAAGGCCATGCAGCGTGTGGGGTGATTCATGAGTGAGGTCGTCTACAACCGGATCGCGATGCTGCGCGCGGAGCGGTCGATCTCGCGGCGCCAGCTGGCGGAGGCACTCGGCGTGCACTACCAGACGATCGGCTACCTGGAGCGCGGCGAGTACAGCCCGAGCTTGTTCGTGGCGCTGCGGATCGCGGAGTTCTTCGAGGTCCCGCTGGAGGTCCTGTTCTCGACCAAGCCGTTCCCGCGGCTCGGAGAGCAGTCCGCCTAGGGCTTCGTGAGGTCGGCTTCGACGAGCGCCCGGACGACGTCACCGCGGCGGTCCTCCCGGACGGTCCGGTTCAGCTCGACGTGCAGGAACGGCGCGGCGCCGGTGGCCCGGCCCTGGACGTTCGTCGTCCCGGCCAGGCCCCGGCACGGCTCGGCCCAGGCCCGGCAGACCCGGAACCCGGCCTCGTCGAGGCGGTCGGCCGCGCGGCGGGCGGCGTCGCCGGCTTCGGCGGCCCCGGCCGACAGCACGACGTCCGCCGTGCTGAGCGTGGTGTCGTTGAAGCCGTGCAGCTGGACCTGGGGCAGGCCGCGCCGGGCCAGCAGCGTGGCGACGACGTGGAAGACGGTCCCGGTGTCGTGCGCGGGGTCTTCGCGGCGGCGGTGCGCCCCGCCGACCGCGAGGATCGCGCCCGGCGTGCGCCGGAAGAGGTCGAGGCCGATCAGCTCGGTCCGCAGGTCGGACGACGCGTGCGGTGCCTCGACCACCAGCGACGGCGGCGCGGACCGGTCGATGGCGTACAGGCCCCAGGCCCGCTCGGAGCCGGGCTCCTGGACGGCGAGCGAGTCGTCCCGCACCGAGAACCCCAGCTCACCGAGGTGGTGCGGGGCCCGGTCGAGGAGCGCGGCGAACCCGGCTTCGGCGGCCGCCAGCTCGTCGGCGGTCGCCCGGCGGTAGGGCCCGCGGCTCGACTGGGCGGCGGTGAAGTCGCGGAGGAAGGCTTCCAAGCCGCCAGGTT
This sequence comes from Amycolatopsis sp. NBRC 101858, assembly GCF_030269325.1. GTDB lineage: Bacteria > Actinomycetota > Actinomycetes > Mycobacteriales > Pseudonocardiaceae > Amycolatopsis > Amycolatopsis ponsaeliensis. The sequence continues at coordinate 199,351 of NZ_BSTD01000001.1, forward strand.
ACCGAGCGCCGGTCAACGTCACCTTGACGCACCTCGACCGGCACCGGAGAGTGGAGCCGATACCCACGCGTCGGCAGGTGGAGGAACCCGGTGAGAGTCCGGGGCGGTCCCGCCACTGTCATCGGAGAGATCTCCGAGAGCCAGGAACTCCGGCCGGCGCGCCCGTCTACCCGGGGCGCGGACCCCGAGGAGGAACCTCGTGATCCTGCTTCTGTCCACTTCGGACACCGACCTGCTCAGCGCCCGTTCGGCCGAGGGCGAGTACCGGCTGGCGAACCCCGCGCGGATCGACGTCGCCGAGCTGCCCGGCCTGCTCGACGGCGCGCGCATCGTGGTCGTCCGCATCCTCGGCACCCCGCGGACCTGGCAGGAGGGCCTGGACACGCTGCGGGCGTCGGGTGCGCACGTCGTCGTCCTGGGCGGGGAGCAGACGCCGGACGCCGAGCTGATGAAGCTCTCGACCGTCCCGGCCGGCATCGCCGCCGAGGCCCACGCCTACCTCGCGCAGGGCGGTCCGGCGAACCTCACCCAGCTGCACCGGTTCCTCTCCGACACGCTCCTGCTCACCGGCGACGGCTTCGAGCCGCCCGCGCAGCAGCCCGCGTGGGGCGTTCTCGAGCGGCCGTCGCTCGCCGAAGGTCCGGTCATCGGCATCCTGTACTACCGGGCGCACCAGCTGTCCGGGAACACCGCGTTCGTGCACGCCCTCGCCGACCAGATCGAAGCCGCGGGCGGGCGCGCGTTGCCGATCTACTGTGCTTCGCTGCGTACGCGCGAGCCGGAGATGATGGCCGAGCTGGCTTCCGTGGACGCCCTGCTCGTCACGGTCCTGGCGGCCGGTGGGACGCGGCCGTCCGAGGTGGGCGCCGGGGGCGACGACGAGGCGTGGGACGTCGCCGAGATGGCCGCGCTCGACGTCCCGATCCTGCAGGCGCTCTGCCTGACCAGCGACCGCGAGACGTGGGCGGCCAGCGACGACGGCCTTTCGCCGCTCGACGCCGGGAACCAGATGGCCGTCCCGGAGTTCGACGGGCGGCTGATCACGGTCCCGTTCTCGTTCAAGGAACTCGACGCCGACGGGCTCCCCCGGTACGTGCCGGACGCCGAACGCGCGTCCCGCGTCGCTCGTATCGCGCTGGCGCACGCCCGCCTGCGGCACACACCCCCGGCTTCGCGGCGCATCGCCCTCATGCTGTCCGCGTACCCGACGAAGCACTCCCGCGTCGGCAACGCGGTGGGGCTGGACACGCCCGCGTCGGCGATCGGGCTGCTGCGGCGGATGCGCGCGCAGGGCTACGACCTGGGCCCGGACGCCTTCCCGGGCGTCGACCCGACCGGCACCGAGCAGCCCGACGGTGACGCGCTCATCCACGCGCTGATCGCCGCCGGCGGCCAGGACCCGGAGTGGCTGACCGAGGAACAGCTGTCCGGCAACCCGATCCGCGTGCCCGCTTCCCGTTACCGCGAATGGTTCGCCGAGCTGCCCGCCGAGCTGCGTTCGGCGATGGAGGAGCACTGGGGGCCGGCGCCGGGTGAGCTGTACGTCGACAACGGCGACATCGTGCTGGCGTCGCTGCAGAGCGGCAACGTCATCATCATGATCCAGCCACCGCGCGGGTTCGGCGAGAACCCCGTCGCGATCTACCACAACCCGGACCTGCCGCCGAGCCACCACTACCTGGCCGCGTACCGGTGGCTGGAGGAGGAGTTCGGCGCGCACGCCGTCGTCCACCTGGGCAAGCACGGGTCCCTGGAATGGCTGCCGGGCAAGACCGCCGGGCTTTCGGCGTCGTGCGCGCCGGACGCGGTGCTCGGGAACCTGCCGCTGGTGTACCCGTTCCTGATCAACGACCCGGGCGAGGGCGCGCAGGCGAAGCGGCGCGCGCACGCGACGATCGTCGACCACCTGATCCCGCCGATGGCGCGCGCGGAGTCGTACGGCGACATGGCGCGGCTCGAGCAGCTGCTCGACGAGCACGCGAACATCGCGGCGATGGACCCGGCGAAGCTGCCGGCGATCCGCGCCCAGATCTGGACGCTGATCCAGGCGGCGAAGCTGGACCACGACCTCGGCGTCGGCGAGCGCCCGCACGACGCGGAGTTCGACGACTTCCTGCTGCACATCGACGGCTGGCTGTGCGAGGTCAAGGACGCCCAGATCCGCGACGGCCTGCACATCCTCGGTGCGGCGCCGGTCGGCGAGGCCCGCGTCAACCTCGTGCTGGCGATGCTGCGGGCGTCGCAGATGTGGGGCGGTCGCGAAGGCGCGGTGCCGGGGCTGCGGTCGGCACTGGGACTGAAGGAAGACGCGTCGACGTCCGAAGTGGACGCCGTCGAGAAGACGGCGCGGGAGCTCGTCCAGACGATGGAGATGCGCGGCTGGGACGCCACGGCGGTCGAGTCGGTGGCGCCAGACGCTTCTGTCGCCCGGGTGCTTTCCTTTGCGGCCACCGAGATCGTCCCGCGGCTCGCGGGGACGTCGGCCGAGCTGGACGCTGTGCTGCACGCGCTCGACGGCGGCTACATCCCGGCGGGGCCGAGCGGATCGCCGTTGCGCGGCCTGGTGAACGTGCTGCCGACCGGGCGCAACTTCTACACGGTCGACCCGAAGGCGATCCCGAGCCGACTGGCCTGGGAGACGGGGCAGGCGCTGGCGGATTCCCTCTTGAAGCGCTACCGCGAGGACAACGGCGACTGGCCGAAGTCGGTCGGGCTGTCGGTGTGGGGGACGTCGGCGATGCGGACGTCCGGCGACGACGCGGCGGAGGTCTTGGCGCTGCTGGGCGTCCAGCCGGTGTGGGACGAGGCATCGCGCCGGGTGACGGGCATCGAGGCGATTCCGCTGTCGGAGCTGGGCCGCCCCCGCATCGACGTCACGATCCGCATCAGCGGGTTCTTCCGCGACGCGTTCCCGCACGTGATCGCCATGATGGACGACGCGGTGCGCTTGGTGGCGGCGTTGGACGAACCTTCGTCGGAGAACTTCGTCCGGGCCCACGTGGCTTCCGACTTGGCCGAGCACGGCGACTCCCGCCGCGCGACAACGCGAATCTTCGGCTCGAAGCCGGGAGCGTACGGCGCGGGTCTTTTGCCGTTGATGGACAGCGGAAACTGGCGCGACGACAAGGACCTGGCGGAGGTGTACGCGGTCTGGGGCGGCTTCGCGTACGGCCGGGATCTCGACGGCCGCCCGGCGCGCGAGGACATGGAGAGTGCGTACAAGCGCATCGTGGTGGCGGCGAAGAACACGGACACGCGCGAGCACGACATCGCGGATTCGGACGATTACTTCCAGTACCACGGCGGGATGATCGCCACGGTCCGCGCGCTGACGGGCACGGCCCCGGCGTCGTACGTGGGCGACAGCACTTCGCCGGACGCGGTCCGCACACGGACGCTGGGCGAGGAGACGGCCCGGGTGTTCCGCGCCCGGGTGGTGAACCCCCGCTGGCTGGCAGCAATGCGCAGGCACGGCTACAAGGGAGCGTTCGAGCTGGCGGCAACGGTGGACTACTTGTTCGGCTTCGACGCAACGGCCGGCGTGGTCGGCGACTGGATGTACGAGAAGCTGACCGAGTCGTACGTACTGGACGAGGTGAACCAGGAGTTCCTTCGGCAGGCCAACCCCTGGGCGCTGCGCGGGATCGTGGAGCGGCTGAACGAGGCCGCGGACCGGGGGCTGTGGGAGGAGCCCGATCCGGAGCTGCTGGCTCGCATGCGTGAGGTGTACCTGTCCTTGGAAGGTGACCTCGAGGCGGAGTGACTAGCTGTGCCACCGGATGGCTCGGGTGATCGTCTCGACGAGCCGATCGACGGTGCCTTCGGCGAACGTCCCGGCGTGCCGGCCTCGCCCGTGTTCGGCGGTGACGAGGTCGGCCAGCTCGGTCCAGGTGAGCCAGGCGCAGGATTCAGTCACCCGCGCCTGAAGTTCGGCCAGCGGCCAGGGGTGCGGAGCTGACTTCCGGCCCGAAGGTGCCGGAACGAATGGCCTTCGCCTCCAGGAGCACCAGAGTGTTCGGCGAGGCGATCGTCGCGTCCGGCTGGACGATCAGCTGATCTCCGCGCCTCTGAGCCTCGGGGTTGAGCGCGAATTCCTCAGGCAGGAAGACCACCTCCGCACCTTCGGCCTCGGCAGCCGCCCGCGCTGCCGTCAGGACGTTTCCTTGCCACGGCCGCCGTCGCGGTACTTGACGACCGACCGGCCCTCCCACGAGATCTCTTCTAGCAAGACACCGCCGGCCGCGCGGAAACGCCCGGGAAACGCGGGCCGGAGTTGGGTGGCGGGCATGATCACCGTCGCTCCTCCGAAGACGCGCTCCTGGGCGCTCCCGCTCATCTGCCTCGGCGCCGCCGTGCTCTACGCCTGGAAGATCGGCGACGGCCAGCTCGGCAACACCTACTACTCCGCCGCCGTCAAGTCGATGACGAGCGGCTTCACGAACTTCCTCTTCGGCTCCTTCGACCCCTACGGCGTCGTCACCGTCGACAAACCGCCGATGGCCCTGTGGCCGCAAGCCCTCTCCGCCCTGATCTTCGGCTTCCACGGCTGGGCGCTGCTGCTGCCGCAGGTCCTCGAAGGCGTCGCGGCGGTCTTCCTGCTCCACCGCACCGTCCGGCTCTGGGCCGGCGAGAACGTCGCCCTCCTCGCCGCGACGATCCTCGCGCTGACGCCCGTCACCGTGATCATCGACCGCGACAACAACCCCGACACGCTGCTCGTCCTCTTCCTGGTCGCCGCCGCGTACGCGCTCACCCGCGCACTCGAAGACGGCCGGAAATGGCTCTGGTGGTGTGCTTTCTTCGTCGGCTGCGGCTTTCTGACGAAGATGCTGCAAGCTTGGATCATCGTGCCCGCGCTCGTCCTCGCCTACCTCGCCGGCACGAGCGGGCCGCTCAAACGCCGCCTCCTGGACGTCCTCGGCGCCGGCGCGGTCCTGGTCGTCTCGTCGTTCTGGTGGATCGCCCTCCACGACTGGTGGCCTGGCGCCAAGCCGTACACGGGCGGCAGCGAAGACGGCTCCGCGTGGGACCTCGTCTTCGGCTACAACGGCTTCGGCCGCCTCTCCGGCGACGGCGAGGGCGGCGGCATGATGATCATGCGCAACGGGCAGCAGACCATGTCGTCGTTCGGCGGCGACCCCGGGCCGGGCCGGATGTTCAACGACCTCGTCGGCGGGCAGATCTCGTGGCTGCTGCCCCTCTCCCTGCTCGTCCTGGTCGGCATCGGACGTCGGTGGCGCGACGCCGGCTGGCTGCTCTGGGGCGGCTGGCTGCTGGTCACGACCGCGGTCTTCAGCTTCGCCGGCGGCATCTGGCACCCGTACTACACGACGGCGATGGCCCCCGCGATCGCCGCGGTTGCGGCCGCCGGGCTCGCGCTGCTGTGGCGCCACCACCGGCGGACGCTGCTCCCCCTCGCCGTCGCGGTGAGCGCGGCCTGGGCGTTCGTCCTGACCTCGCGCGACACGACGTACTACGGCTGGACGCGCTGGGCGGTACTCGGCACGGCACTCCTCGCGATCACCTGGCTGGCGGTGGCGCCGGATCGACGCGCGCTCGTCGCCGGTCTCGTGCCGCTGCTGCTCACGCCCGCCGTGTGGTCGTTCGCCGCCGCGCAGAGCACGTCCGCCGGCACGCTGCCCGCCGCCGGGCCGGCCGTCGGTCCCGGTGCGCCACCCCCGCCGACGTCACCCGGCGGGCCGCAGCCCCGGCTCATGCTCTCCGGCGGGGACGGCGCGGCCACGATGTCGGACGAGCAACGGCGCATCCTCGACTACGCCCGCCGGAACGGCACCGAGATCACTCTGGCGGTCAACGCCGCCGCGGGTGCGGTCGCGCCGTTCCTCATCGACTCCGACGCGACGGTGATCGGCATGGGCGGTTTCGGCGGCCGCGACAACGCGCCGTCGGCCGCGCAGCTCGACCGCTGGCTCGCCGAAGGCAAGCTGCGGTTCGTGCTGAGCAGCGCGAGTGCCCCGCCCGGACCGCCGCGGAGTCCGGCGCAGAACGACCGCCAGCGCTGGATCGAGCAGCACTGCGCGGTCGTCGACCCCGGCGCCTACGGCGGTTCCGGTCCGATGCGCGTCGCCGGCGGCCCGGACACGCTCTACCGGTGCCGCTAACGGCGAGGAAACACCGCCGCGGCGATCATGGCGGCATGCGGGTCCTGGTGGTGGAGGACGAGCCGATGCTCGCGGACGCGATCGCGGAGTGGCTGCGCGACGAGTCGCACGCGGTCGACATCGCCCACGACGGCGGCGCCGCGCTCGACCGGATCGCCGTGCACGACTACGACGTCGTCGTGCTCGACCGGGACCTGCCGGTCGTGCACGGCGACGACGTCTGCCGTCAGGTGGTGGCCTCCGAGGCGGCGACGCGGGTGCTGATGCTCACTGCGGCGGTCGAGGTCACCGACCGCGTCACCGGGTTGTCCCTCGGCGCCGACGACTACCTGACGAAGCCGTTCGCCTTCCCCGAACTGGCCGCGCGCATCCAGTCGCTCGGGCGGCGCTGCCGGCCGGCCGCCCCGCCGATCCTGCGCCGTTCCGGCGTCACGCTCGATCCGGCACGCCACGAGGTGTTCCGCGACGGGCGCTACCTGCCACTGTCCAAAAAGGAGTTCGCCGTGCTGGCCGAGCTGCTGCGCGCGGACGGCGCCGCCGTGTCCGCGGAACACCTGCTGGAGAAGGCGTGGGACGAGCACGCGGACCCGTTCACCGGCGCGGTCCGGCTCACGATCCTCAAGCTGCGCCGCAAGCTCGGTGACCCCCCGCTGGTGGAGACGGTCACCGGGGTCGGCTACCGGCTCCGATGAGCCTCCGGCTGCGGCTGACCGTGCTCTATGGCGGCCTGTTCCTGCTGGCGGGCGGGGCGTTGCTGGGCGTCACGTACCTGTTGTTCACACAGCAGGTCGGGCGGCGGGTGACGTTCATCGCGGGCACGGCGCCGATCGGACTGCCTGCGCTGCCTTCACCGGAGTCCCTCGACGAGCAGGCACGTCAGGTCCGCGAAGCGGCGGCGACGTCGCTGCTGGCGCAGGGGGCGATCGCGCTCGGCGGGGTGGCGGTGCTGGCAGCCGGGCTGGGCTGGTTGGTGGCGGGCCGCGCGCTGGCGCCGTTGCGGCAGGTCACGGACACGGCGCGCCGCATCGCGGCGGCGGCCGACCCGGGCGTGCACTCGCGGATCGCGTTGCGCGGCCCGGACGACGAGGTGAAGGACCTCGCCGACGCGTTCGACGTGATGGTCGAGCGGCTCGACCGGTCGTTCGACGCGCAACGCCGCTTCGTCGCGAACGCGTCGCACGAGCTGCGCACGCCGTTGACGTTGAACCGGTCCCTGGTCGAGGTGGCCATGCACCGCCGCACGGCGTCCGACGACGTCCGCCAGCTCGGCGGCAAGCTGCTGCAGATCAACGCGAGGCACGAGAAGCTGATCAGCGGGTTGCTGCTGCTCGCCAAGTCGGAGAGCGCGCTGACCGAGCGCTGCCCGGTGGACCTGGCGGCGGTGGTCGCGCATGTGGTCCCGCCGGAAGTCACGCAGGACCTGGGCGAGGCGACGGCACTGGGCGATGCGCTGATGCTGGAGCGCCTGGCGCACAACCTGGTGGAGAACGCCCTCCGCCACAACGTGGAGGGTGGCTGGGTGCGGGTGACGACCCGGTCGTCGCCGGGCCGGGTGGAGCTGGAGGTGGCCAACAGCGGGCCGGTGATCCCACCGGCGGAGGTACCGGCCTTGTTCGACCCGTTCCACCGGCGCGCCCGCGTGGCGGCGGAGGGAGCAGGTCTGGGGTTGTCGATAGTCCGCTCGGTAGCGCACGCCCACGGCGGCGAGGTGACGGCGACGGCGAGGCCGGAGGGCGGTCTGGTCGTGGTCGCGACGCTACCGGCGGCTTGAGGCCCGGCCGGCTCGCCGCGGCGCTTGCCCGTTTCTCCGCCGCCGCTTGCCCGTCCGAGCCACTGCACCTCGCTTCGGCGCGCGGGAATCCGTTCACCGTCTTACTCTCCTGCTCGCGCCGCCGTTTCGGTGCGGCCCGTCCTCACCCGGGCAGCGCCATTGCCGGACAAATATCGGACACTGCGGCGCTTTTCGCCCGCCGATCCCCGCTGTCCGACCTTCGCGTCTTGACTTCATCAATGGTCTAGTCCAATAGTTTGTCCACCCTCGAACCCCACCGGGAGGACAGATCATGCGCAGAAGCAGACTGGCCGCCATCGGGCTCGCCGCCGCCACCTTCATCGGTACAGCTGTGAGCCTCGTGATCGGCGCGCCCTCCGCGACAGCGGCCCTGAGCAACAACTGGTACGCCGCCGCGCCGTATCTGATGCCCGTGAGCAACAATCCGCCCGATCCGATCACCGTGATGAACGCGACCGGGCTCAAGGCGTTCCAGCTCGCCTTCATCCTCGCGCCCAACGGCGGCGGCTGCAGCCCGACCTGGGACGGCACCAACGCGGTCTCCTCCGACACCACCGTCGCGAACGTGATCTCGCGCATCCGCGCCAACGGCGGCGACGTCTCGGTGTCCGTCGGCGGCTACGGCGGCACGAAGCTCGGCCAGACCTGCGGGAACGTGGCCGCCACCGCCGCCGCGTACCAGCAGGTCATCAGCAAGTACTCGCTCAAGGCCATCGACTTCGACCTCGAAGAGCCCGAGTACGAAAACACCGCGGCCATCGCGAACGAGCTCGGCGCGGCGAAGACGTTGCAGGCCAACAACCCCGGCCTGTTCGTGTCGGTGACCATGCCGGGCACCGCGGCCGGCACCGGCTGGTTCGGCACGCAGCTGCTCGACCAGGCGAAGTCGATCGGCTTCTCGCCCAACAACTTCTCGATCATGCCCTTCGACGGCGGCTTCAACGGCGGCTCGTCGCAGGTGTCCGCGCTGGAAGCCCTGCACGGCCTGCTCATGTCGCACATGGGCTGGGACAGCGCGACCGCCTACTCGCACGAAGGCTTCTCCGGCATGAACGGCAAGTCGGACGCCTCCGAGATGTTCTACACGGCCGACTTCCAGACGGTCTACGACTACGCGACCAGCCACGGCCTCGGCCGCTTCACGTTCTGGTCGGTCAACCGCGACCGCGCGTGCGTCGGGACCACCGACAACGGCGTCTGCAGCAACGTCCCGCAGAACGACTGGGACTTCACGAAGTTCAGCGTCCGGTTCGCCGGCGCGACCCCGCCGCAGACGACGCCGACCGTGACCACGACCCCGACCACCCCGGGCGGCGGCTCCTGCACTGCGGCGGAGTGGGACCGCACCAAGGTCTACGTGAAGGACGACGTGGTCAAGCACAACAGCCACAAGTTCACCGCGAAGTGGTGGACCCAGGGCGAAGAGCCGGGCACGACCGGCGAATGGGGCGTCTGGGTCGACAACGGCGCCTGCTGAGCCACCCGGCCCGCGCGAGCTCCGGCTCGCGCGGGCTACGCCCAGTCGAGGTGGGTGTTCTCGCGCTGGACCTCCGGGGTCAGCGCGGGCACCTCGACGACGTGCCGTCCGGCGTCCCGCAGCAGCTCGGTGCCCCGGGCGTCGACGAAGACGGGTGGCTCGCGCCACGCGAAGACGACCCGCGGGATCCCGGCGTCGAGCATCAGCTCGGTGCAGCTGCGCGGGTGAGAGCTGCGGTTGCTGCACGGCTCCAGCGAGCTGTACATCGTCGCCCCGGCCAGGCGCGGGTCGCCGGCGCACTTGGCGAGCGCGGCCTCCTCGGCGTGGTTCAGCGGGTCGCCCTCCCCGGAATGCCCGGTCGCGACGACCTCGCCGTCGGCATCGGTGATGACGGCCCCGACCCGGAAGGTGTGGCTCGGCGGGCACTCGGCGGCGAGCGCGATGGCTTCCCGCAGGCGCCGGACGTCCCGGCCGGTCGGCTCGCCCGCGGCCCGGTACCGGAGGATCGCCATCCCCTGGAGCTCTTCGACGCCGGCCAGGGTCAGCGGACGCGGGTAGAGCCCGGGCCCGACGAACCGCGGCGCGGCCGGCTGCCCGACGAAGAACGGCGCGATCGCGAGCCGCAGCTCGTCGGCGAGGCCTTCGGCGAGGAACCGGGTGTGGATCCCGCCACCGCCTTCGACCAGCAGGTTCTTGATACCGCGCGCGCCGAGGTCGTCGAGGACGTGCGCGAAGTCGGGCGGATTCCCGGCGTCGACGACGGTCGCGACGTGCTTCAGGGCATCGGCGGCCCCGGGCGGCGCGTAGACGATCTTTTCGGTGTCCCCGACGGTGAAGAACTGCGCGTCCGGGTCGAGGCCGCGCGTGGTCACGGTGACCTTGACGGGTTGCTCGGGCTTCCCCTGCTCCAGCCGGCTGCGCCGCAGCTCGGGAGAGCGCACGAGCAGCCGCGGGTTGTCGGCCCGGACGGTCCCGGCCCCGACGAGGATCGCATCGGCCTCGGCCCGCAACCGGTCCACCACGGCGAAATCGTCCTCTGTGGACAGTACGAGCCGCTCGGGCGAGGTGTCGTCGAGAAAGCCGTCCAGCGACTGCGCGGCGGACAGCAGGACGTGCGGCCGGGTGATCACCCGGCCAGTATGCCGCGCCGTAACAACCCCGGCGATCGCGGCGTCTATCCGGCATGGGCACGCGCGGCTGGTACCACGAACGGACCCTCACCACGGTCGACACGGTCGGCCGGGAGGTACAGGTGTCGACCGGTCTCACCCGCGACCCGGAAGGCCGGCTGGTGGCGGCGATCGCGATCAGCGACGGCCCGACCGCGATCTTCCGCTACGCCGGCGAAACCGCGGACCGGACCGAACTGCTGGACAACACGGAGCAGACCGTGAAGGAACTGCGACGGCTCGCGAGCGTGCCACCGCGGGTCTGACCGGCCTCAGGCGGGCAGGACGGCGTGGCCGCTCGCCCGCCCCTGCCCGCTCGGCACGGCCCTCGACGTCGGCAACACCGAGGCCGCGCGGACCGTCGCGTCGTACCGCGACTTGCTCGTCGACCTCAGGCGGGCAAGACGGCGTACTGGCGGACGTAGAGGTCCGTGTACGTCACCGGGCCGCGGGGGCCGGGGACCTTGTCCAGGTTGATGCCGGTCTCCGGGACCGCGAGCAGCTTGAAGCCGTCGAGGAGGCGGGTCGGGGCGTTCCAGAAGACGCCCGTGCCGGTGTAGCCGTCGAAGAAGGCGTCCGCGGCCGATGCGTCCTCGGTGGCGATGCCCGCCGCCAGGCCCGACGTGCGCTCGTTGGCGATCTCGACGGCGTCGGCGAGCGCGCCGACCTTGGCCACCGTGACGGTCGCCTCGCGGTCGGAGTCCAGCGCCCACTCGTAGCCGATCGCGTGCTCGTGCGGCGCCAGCGAAGGCGTGACGCCCCGCTCGGCCAGCGCCTCGGCGATGCCCGGCCAGACGTCGTCGTGGATGCCCTCGTGGATCAGCAGCAGGTTCAGCCGGTTGCAGACGCCCAGCCGGTCGAGACTCGCGTAGACGAGGTCGCGCGCCTTCGTGACGTCCGCCCCGCGGTCGACGTACAGGACGCCGCCGCCGTCGGCGTGGGCCAGCGTGCGCACACCGTGGACGGCCGCCTCAGTGGCCAGCGCCCGGGTGCTGTCGCCGCTGCCGCGCAGGATCACGAGCGGCACCAGGTCCGGCAGCCGCACCAGCGCGGACGCCGCCTCCCGCTCCACCCGCGGCACCAGCTGGACGCAGTCGGCGTCGATACCGGCCTCGGTCAGCGCCGGGGCGATGACGACCTCGCGCAGCCGCTGGGCCGAGCCGAGCGCGGCCGAGCCGGTGCGCAGCACGCCGCCGTTGCGCGACTTGACCAGCTGCGACGCCACGTCGACGGTCACGTTCGGCCGCGCCTCGTAGTTCGCGCCGATGACGCCGACCGGACGTCGCCGCTCGACCAGCTTCAGCCCGCCGTCCAGCGTGGACACGTCGACCGAGCGCTCCTGGTGCGGGGCGCCGGCGAGCAGCCGCAGCTGCTCGGCCATGCCGGTCAGCCGCTCCGGGGTGATGGTGAGCCGGTCGAGCAGACCGGCGCTCATCCCCTCGGCCTTGGCGCGTTCGACGTCGGCCTGGTTCGCTTCCAGGATCTCGTCGCGGTGCGCGAGCAGCCGTTCGGCCATCCCGGTCAGCGCGGCGTCGACGGCCTCGGCGGAAGCGGCGGCGAGCGACGGCGCGGCCAGCTTCGCCGCCCGTGCGCACTCCTCCACGGCCTTGGCGACCTCGTCCATCGTTCGTCTCCCTCCGCGCGGACCAGCGAGAGACCAGTTTGCCGCATGGGCGTGGCTAGGCGGCCACGGGCTCCAGCAGCCACAGCCCGCCGGCGATGAGGCAGCTGACCGTCGCCACGGCGAAGACCAGCACCCACAGCACCGGCGGCACCGCGGTGAGCCGGCCCAGCTGGTCGGCGTCGGAGTCGCGGGCGCGGCCCCGCCGCCGCTTGACCTGCAGCTCGACCACCGGCCGCACGCCCCCGAACAGCAGGAACCACGTCACGAGGTAGCTGAACGGAGCCTGCACCTCGACCGGCGCGACGAACGCGACCAGCGCGAGCACGACGGCCCCGGCGACGACGGTGAACACCCCATAAGCGTTGCGCACCATCACCAGCACGCCGAGCAGCAGCAGCGCGATCAGGACGAGGACCGTGCCGACCAGGTCGGCGCCCAGCAGGGCGGCGAACAGCAGTCCGAGCACCGACGGCGCCAGATAGCCGGCCATCGCGGTGAAGGCCATGCCCGGCCCCTCGGGCTTGCCGCGCGAGACGGTGACGCCCGAGGTGTCCGAGTGCAGCTTGATGCCCTGCAGCCGCCGCCCGACCAGCACGGCGGCCAGGGCGTGCCCGGCCTCGTGCACGATCGTGACGCCGTTGCGCGCCAGGCGCCACGGGCTGCCGCCGACGAGCACGACCAGCAGCGCCACCCCACCGGCGACCAGCGTGATCACAGCCGGGGTCTGGGCCTGCTCGAGCAGCGACGGAGTGGTGGCGGCCGCACGGAGGACACCATCGGCCGGGCCGGACGCGAGTTGAACGGGCGAGCTCACCCGGACACCTCACCACAGGCGATATCTGGCTACGGTGAGTCCCCACCGCTGGAGCTTTCGGCGGCTCCGGTATTCGGGTCGATGCGATCTCCTTTCGTCATGGTGTGGCACGGGCGGTCTTCGGGCGCCGGGATCGAGGATGTGAGCGGGCACGCGCAGCTTGCTCACCTACGGCGACAGGAGGACCTGGCGAGCGCGGCCTCGAGCCCGATCCACACTGCTGCGGGCGGGCTCGCCCGGTCGATGCGACTGCAACCGCATCGACACAAGACCGCGGGCATCGAGGCTCGAACGCGCGAGCGGGATGGCCACTCGCCCGGATCCACACCCAGCCACCGGGCGTCAGTTCATCGGGACTCCCTCATCCGTGCCTCGCCCTCTACGCGGAGCAGGAAAGACACCCAGCTCCGGAACGGTGCCCACGCCTCGGCGATCTCCGCCAGCTCCTCCACTCCCGCGTCCGGGAGGTGATACGCGTCGCGCATGATTTCGTGGAGGCGGGTCTCCGCTCTGGGGAACACGTCCGGGTGGCCGGCGCCGCGGATCAGGATCAGCTCCGCACTGAAGCGGCCTATCCCCGGCAACAGCTGCAGCTGTTTCAGGGCCTCGTCGGCCGGCATCGCCCGCAATGCCGCCGCGTCGAGCAGGCCGTCGGCCGCGGCCTCGCCGATTCCGCGCAGGCGCTGCATCTTCGGGCCGGACAGGCCCGGCAGGTACTCCAGCTTCGCCAGCACCGCGGGCGCGGGGAACGAGGTCAGCACACTGCCGCCGACGTCGACCTCCGTGCCGTGGCGCTCGGCCAGCCTGCGACGCAACCGGACCGCCTGCGTCATCCAGATCCGATGGCTCAGCACCGCCCAGCACGCCGCCTCGTACGGAGACGCGAACAGGACCGGCCGCAACCCCGGATGCATCCCCTGCACCAGGGACACCACCGGGTCCCGGGCGCCGACCTCGGCGAACCCGGTGCCGTCGACGTCCAGCGAACACATCCGCCGCACCTGCGTCCGCACCGCGTCCGCCTGCGCGGGCGGCCCGTGCACTTCCACCACGACCTCGCCGGGCGATCTCTGCCGCAGCACCGCTCCCACCGGTGTCCACTCGCCGTCGAGCGGGAACGCCACCCGGAGTGCGCCGGGCTCCGCTTCCGGGCGGCCGGCGGGCGCGAAACCGGTCAGGAAGCGGGCCGCCGCGGCCAGGTCGAACTCGCCGCGCACCGTGATCTCGCTGTCCAGTAGGGAAATCGTCATCAGTCCTCCTCGGATCGGAACCTTGCCTGCGACGCTAGGCAGCAGCACCGACAATTCCGGGCTCGAACGCCTGATCCCGCGAATTCTTCACTCGTTCGAGTGGCCCAGATTTGACATACTGCCGGTATCCGAGAGGAGTCCCATGCCGACCCAGACCACCACCGAACGCCTCGAAGGCCTCCTGGAAAGGCCCGCGAAAGCCGAGGACGGCTACCTCGACCTGCTGGGCGCCGTCGCCCAGGCCGGCCCGCCGACCGGCCTCACCCAGCGCCTGATGCGCACCACCCTCATGCCACAGGTCTACGAGCGGTACTGGCGCCCGGCCCTCGGCCGCGCGCTCAAGGGCCCGCTCGGCCCGAGCATGGCGGGTGAGATCCGGCTCGCGACGAAGCTCCTCGACCTGGCCCCCGGAGATACCGCGCTCGACGTCGCCTGCGGGACCGGCCGGTTCACGCGCGCGTTCGGCACCGCCGTCGGCCCGGGCGGGCTCGCCATCGGCCTCGACGGCGCGCGCACGATGCTCGCCAAAGCCGTCGCCGAGACCGGCCCGGCCTCCGTCGCCTACCTGCGCGCCGACGCCGTGCACCTTCCCCTCCGGGAGTCCACTGTGGACGGCGTCTGCTGCTTCGCCGCCCTCCACATGTTCGCCGAGCCCGAAACCGCGTTGGACTCCTTTGCGCGCGTGCTGAAGCCCGGCGGCCGGATCGTGCTGCTCACGAGCGCCCGGCGTAATTGGCAACCCGCGCGAGTAGCGGAGTCCGTCGGCGGGATCCTGAGCGGGCAGCGGATGTTCGACCGCGGCGAGATCGCGGCGAGCCTGCGCGCCCGCGGCTTCACCGGGATCACCGAGCGGTACGCCGGGGTCACGCAGATCGTGGCAGGCCGGCTGGCCTGAGCGCCGCGGATTGTCGGAGCCTGCGGTTAGCATCGCCCCATGACCCACCACGAGCCCGTCCCGCCCGACGACAGCTACCTGCGTTCCCTGGTCGAGGCCACCGCCGACGCCGTCGCGGCCGCCGAACCGCTGTCCTCGCCGCACCCCGGCGCGGACGAGGCGACGCGGGCCGAAGTGACCGCCGCGGTCGAGCGCAGTTCACCCGATCTGGTGGCGTTGAGCCAAGATCTCCACGCCCACCCCGAAGAGGGATTCGCCGAGCGCCGCTCGGTGCAAGCGCTTGCCGACCTCCTGAAGCGCCACGGCCACGAGGCGACCGTCGGCGTCGGCGGGCTCGACACCGCGCTGCGCGTCAGCACGCCCGAACGCGACGGCCCGCACATCGCCGTCCTCGCCGAGTACGACGCGCTGCCCGGCCTCGGCCACGCGTGCGGCCACAACGTCATCTGCACGACCGCCGCGGGCGGTTTCCTCGGCGCCGCGACCGTCGCCGAGCGGCTCGGCGGCCGCGTCAGCCTGATCGGCACGCCGGCCGAGGAAGGCGGCGGCGGCAAGGAGATCCTCGCCCGCGCCGGCGTGTTCGACGACGTCGACGCGGTGATCATGCTGCACCCGTTCAGCCACGACATCGCGCTGCACCCGTTCCTCGGCCGCCGTCAGCTGGAGATGGTCTTCCACGGCGTCGGCGCCCATGCGAGCGCCCAGCCGTTCATGGGCCGCAACGCGCTCGACGCCGCCGTCGCGGCCTACCAGGGCGTCTCCGCGCTGCGCCAGCAACTCCCGCAGAGCGACCGCGTCCACGGCGTCTTCACCGACGGCGGCGCCCGGCCGAACGTCATCCCGGCCCGCGCCGCGCTGCTGTTCTACCTGCGCTCCCAGAACCCCGAAACCCTGCGCGACCTCGCCGCGCGCATGACGTCGATCGCGGAGGGCGCGGCGGCGATGACCGGCTGCGGCGTCGAGCTGAAGTGGGACGCCCAGGCCGCCTACCTGCCGATCCGGTTCAACACCATCCTCGCCGGGCGCTGGACGGCCAACCAGCTGGGCACCGGCCGCAAACCGCTGCCACCGGGCATCGTCCCGGAGTCGCTCACGGGATCGACAGACCTGGGCAACCTGTCCTACCGGATGCCCGCACTGCACCCGATGCTCGCCGTCTCGGGCCCGACGGTCGCGTTGCACACCAAGGAGTTCGCGGCCGCGGCCGGATCGGAGACGGGCGACGCCGGAGTCCGGGACGGCGCACTGGGCCTGGCCCTCACCGCCGCCGACTACCTGGGCGACGCCGAGCTGCGGAAGGCGGTCCACGACGAGTTCGAGGCAGCGGGAGGCGCACTGGACGTGCCGTCGTTCTTCGCGTGATGCCTGAGGATTGCCTGAGTTTTCTCAGCTGATTCTTCTCAGCAAAGCCTGAGGGATTTCCACAGGTTGTTCACAAGCACGGGCGCGAATCTGGGTGCATGACCGAGAACGAGAGTCGGCCCGGCCCCGCCTCACCCGGTGGGCACCAGCCGCACCAGAGCACCCAGCAGTACGGGCCGTACGCGCAGCAGCAGCCGCAGCCGCAGTACGGCTACCAGCAGCAGGCCGCGCCGAACCCTCTGTTCACCCCGCAGCCGCAGCAGGCGCCCACGGCGCTGAAGACCAAGCCGCGCAAGGGCGGCCGCGTCGCGCTGATCGTCAGCGCGACCGCCCTCGGCGCCGCGCTGGTCGGCGGCGTCGGCGGCGCCGCGATCGTCGGGCTCACCACGAACTCGGCGGACGGCGCGACGACGTCGGTCAGCACGCCGGCGGCCACCGGGCAGACGGTCTCGAACCCGACCTCCGGCGACGTCAGCGGCGTCGCGGCGAAGGTGACGCCGAGCGTCGTCCAGATCAACGTCACCACCGACCAGGGCGAGGCCATCGGCTCCGGCGTCATCCTCACCGCGAACGGCCGGATCCTGACCAACGCGCACGTCGTCGACGGCGCCCAGAACGTCGTGATCACCACGTCCGACGGCAAGAAGTACCAGGCCAGCGTGGTCGGCGCGGACACCAAGGCGGACATCGCGGTGGTCCAGGCCCAGAACGCGAGCGGCTTGACCGCGGCGACGCTGGGTGACTCGAGCAAGCTGGTCGTCGGCCAGGAGGTCGTCGCGATCGGCTCGCCGGGCGGGCTGCAGAACACCGTCACCACCGGCATCGTCAGCGCGCTCAACCGGAACCTGTCCGACATCGGCCAGGGCCAGCAGCAACAGCAGTCGCCGTTCAACCGCACCTCGAACCAGACCAGCGACTCGCCCAGCTACACCGCGATCCAGACGGACGCCTCGATCAACCAGGGCAACTCCGGCGGCGCGCTGGTCGACGCCCAGGGCAACGTCATCGGCATCAACTCGGCCCTCTACAGCCCGACGGCCTCGGCCAACGGCTCGGCCGGCAGCGTCGGGATCGGCTTCGCCATCCCGATCAACGACGCCAAGAAGATCGTCGACCAGATCGTGAACAACTAGGACGCGGACGGGCCGTGGTCGGGGCGGTCCGTCCACCACCCGCTTCGGGGAGCGGGGAACGGCGAAGGCCGTTTCGAGAGTCAATCGGGGGCTCTCGAAACGGCCTTCGCGCTGTCTACAGGTCGTAGGTCAGCGTCAGCGTGTGGTTCTGCTCGGCGTCCATGTCGATGCGAGCCGTGCCGGAGATCCCGGTCAGCTCGCCCGAGCCCGAGCCGGTGAGGATCTTGAGCGTCAGGCCGGACTCGTCGGCCGTGTGGTGCAGGACGAAGGCACCCTTGCGGCCGTCGACCGAGACGGCGAGGCGCTCGAAGGCGACGTACGCGCGCGAAGTCGCGTTGGACGCCGTCAGCATCTCGACGGTGCTGGTCCCTTCGACCGCTCCGGTGAACGTCTTGGCGATCGCCACCCGGGCGAACTCGGTCCCCGCGGCCTCGTCGGTCGCCTGCGGCTCCCACTTGTCGATGACGAACGACGCGGTGGCAGTGCTGGTCATGGCTGGTTTCCCCTGTCTCGAAGGTGAGCCGAGCTTCGCAGCCATACCTGACAGATCGCGTCAGGTATTCCTCACCGCTTCCGGTTGCCGAACAGCCCGCGCGTGATCTCCCGGCCCAGTGCGCTCGCGGCGGACCGCATGAACGACTTCACGGCCGGGTTCTTCATCGCCGACTCGATGAACCCCGGGTCGTCCTTGGCCTTCTCGGGAGCGGGAGGAGGCGCGGGCGGAGCGTCGGGCGCGGCCTCCGGAGCCGGCGCGGCGACCTTCGCGGCCAGCTTCTCGTACGCGGACTCCCGGTCGATCGTCTCGGCGTACTTCGCGTGCAGGTCCGACGAAGCGACCGCGGCGGCGACGGCTTCGGGCCCGATCGAGCCCATCTTCGACCGCGGCGCCCGCAGCCGCGTCCACGCCACCGGCGTCGGCGCGCCCCGCTCCGACAGCACCGTGACGATCGCCTCGCCGATGCCCAGCGACGTCAACGCCGTGTCGAGCTCGTAGAACTTCGTCTTCGGGTAGGTCTTGACCGTCTTGGCCAGTGCCGCCTGGTCGTCCGGGGTGAACGCCCGCAGCGCGTGCTGGATCCGGGCGCCCAGCTGGGAGAGCACGTTGTTCGGGATGTCCGTGGGCAGCTGCGTGCAGAAGAACACGCCGACGCCCTTCGAACGGATCAGCTTCACGGTCTGCTCGATGCGCTCGAGGAACGCCTTCGACGCGTCGTTGAAGAGCAAGTGGGCCTCGTCGAAGAAGAAGACGAGCTTCGGCTGGTCGAGATCGCCCTCCTCGGGCAGCTCCTCGAACAGCTCGGCCAGCAGCCACATCAGGAACGTCGAGAACAGCGCCGGCTTCGACTGGAGGTTGTCCAGCTCCAGCAGCGTGACGACGCCCTTGCCGTCGGCCTGCCGCATCAGGTCGTGGACGTCCAGCTCCGGCTCGCCGAAGAAGTCCTCGCCGCCCTGGGCCTCCAGGTTGGACAGCGCGCGCAGGATCACTCCGGCCGTCGCCGCCGAGACCCCGCCGATGCCCTTGAGGTCCGCCTTGCCCTCGTCGCTGGTCAGGTGCGTGATCACCGACCGGAGGTCCTTCGTGTCCAGCAACGCGAGCCCGCGCTGGTCGGCCCAGTGGAAGATCAGCCCGAGCGTCGACTCCTGCGTCTCGTTGAGCCCGAGCACCTTCGACAGCAACACGGGCCCGAAGCTCGTGATCGTCGCCCGGATCGGCGAGCCCTTGCCGCCGGTGCCCAGCGACAGGAACTGCACCGGGTAAGCCGTGCCGGCCCAGTCGTCGCCCAGCTCCTGCGCGCGCTTGGACACCTTGTCGTTCGCCTCGCCCGCCGCGGCCAGCCCGGACAGGTCACCCTTCACGTCCGCCAGCACCACCGGCACCCCGGCCGCCGACAGCTGCTCCGCGACCAGCTGCAACGTCTTCGTCTTGCCCGTCCCGGTCGCGCCCGCGACCAGGCCGTGCCGGTTCAGCGTCGCCAGCGGGAGGCGCACCGCGGCCGCGGCGTCCGTCTTGCCGTCGATCACCACCGCGCCCAGCTCCAGCGCGGCACCTTCACTCGCATAACCAGCGGCGATCTCGCTCGCCGGCGACCCCTGCTCGGTCACTCTCAGCTCCCCGATCGTGTGTCCTGCACCACACCGCGAGCGTAACGCGCCGTACGCGCAGGTAACGCCGCTCTTATCCCCGTGTCGGGTTAGGGTCACGAGGTGACCGACCGCCTAGTCTGGATCGACTGCGAAATGACGGGGCTCGACCTCGGCAAGGAAGCGTTGATCGAAATCGCCGCCCTCGTCACCGACGCGGAGCTGAACGTGCTCGGCGAAGGAGTCGACATCGTCATCCACGCCGACGAGGAAAAACTCGCCGGGATGCCCGACGTCGTCCGCGAGATGCACGCCCACTCCGGCCTCACCGAAGAGGTCCGCGCCTCCAGCGTCACCCTCGAAGAGGCCGAACGCCGCGTCCTCGAGTACATCCGCGAGCACGTCCCCGAAGCGGGCACCGCGCCGCTCGCGGGCAACTCGATCGCCACCGACCGCGGCTTCATCGCGCGCGACATGCCGGCGCTCGACGCCCACCTCCACTACCGCCTGGTCGACGTCTCGTCCGTCAAGGAGCTCGTCCGCCGCTGGTACCCGCGGATCTACTACGCCAAGCCGGAGAAGGGCCTCGCGCACCGGGCGCTCGCCGACATCAAGGAATCCATCGGCGAACTCGACTACTACCGGCGCGTCGCCTTCGTCCCCCAGCCGGGCCCGACCAGCGACGAAGCCAAGGCGGCGGCCGCTGAAGTGCAGGAACAGTTGCAGAGGTAACCCCCTGCAACCCCGGCGAGGGCACCCGCTACGATTACTGCCATCGAGGTGATCGCACGCGGTTCCCTCGCTGATGGTGGGCGTAGCTCAGCTGGTAGAGCACCTGGTTGTGGTCCAGGAGGTCGCGGGTTCGAAACCCGTCGCTCACCCCAACACCCCAGTTCGGAACTTTTCGAGCTGGGGTTTTTGCTGTCCTCGGCCATTGGTGGCAACCCTCACGACCGGATGGCTCAGCGTGCGAACGGCCGATCGCCGGTGCACGGTGTTCAGGTGGCACGTTCAGCACCGAAGATCAGGCGGAAGAAGAAGCTGCGGTACGAGGACATCACCGTCGTCGACCGATCGCTGCTCAAGCGGGCGGTGGGGGCCGCCGCACTCGGCAATGCCATGGAGTGGTTCGACTTCGGCGTCTACGCCTACATCGCCGACACCATCGCCGAGGTCTTCTTCCCGCCCACGGTCTCGCCCGGCGTCCGGCTGATCGGGACCTTCGGCGCCTTCACCGCCGCCTTCCTGATGCGGCCGCTCGGCGGGCTCGTCTTCGGCCCCCTCGGCGACCGGATCGGGCGGCAGAAGGTCCTCGCCGTCACCATGATCATGATGGCGATCGGGACCCTGTGCATCGGGCTGATCCCGTCCTACTCCTCCATCGGCGTCTGGTCGCCCATCCTGCTCGTCGTCGCGCGGATGGTGCAGGGGTTCTCCACCGGCGGCGAGTACGGCGGCGCGACGACGTTCATCGCCGAGTACTCCCCCGACAAACGCCGTGGCTTCATGGGCTCCTGGCTCGAGTTCGGCACGCTGTCCGGGTACGTGCTCGGCGCGTCCGTCGTCACCGGGATGAAGGCCTGGGTCCCGCACGAGACGCTGCTCGACTGGGGGTGGCGGATCCCGTTCCTGGTCGCCGGGCCGCTCGGCATCATCGGCCTCTACCTGCGGCTCAAGCTCGAGGAGACGCCCGCGTTCCAGAAGCACGCCGAAGAGTCCGAGAAGCGCGGACGCTCCGGCGAGCCGTTCTGGAAGATGTTCACCGACTACTGGCCGGCACTGCTGATCTGCGTCGGCCTGGTGCTCGTGTTCAACGTCACCGACTACATGCTGCTGTCGTACATGCCGACGTACCTGTCCGAGCAGCTGCACCTCGACGCCACCCACGGCCTGCTGTTGATCATCGTCGTCATGGTCGTGATGATGCTGATCATCCTGGTCGGCGGCCGGATCACCGACCACGTCGGCCGCAAGCCCGTGATGATGGCCGGCTGCCTCGGCTTCGTCGTGCTGTCCTGGCCGCTGATGCTGCTGGTGCACGACGGCGGCCTGGTCCTGACGTTCCTCGGGCTGATGGGCCTCGGCCTGCTGCTGCTCTGCTTCGAGGTCTCGATGCCCGCCGCACTGCCGGCGTTGTTCCCGACCGCGATCCGCTACGGCGCGCTGTCGATCGCGTTCAACATCTCCGTGTCGCTCTTCGGCGGCACGACGCCGCTGGTGATGCAGTCGCTGATCTCCGCGACCGGCCACGACTTCTGGCCGGCCTGGTACATGATGGCCGCCGGTGCGGTCGGCGCCGTCGCGGTCTACTTCAGCCGTGAGACGGCGAACAAGCCGCTCTGGGGCTCGGGTCCCGCAGTGGCGACCGAAGAGGAAGCGCGGGAGCTCGTCCGCGAGTCGAAGTCCTAAACCGCCTCGAGCAGGAGCCCGGTCAGCTCGGCGGGCATGGTGATCATGCAGTCGTGCCCGGTCGGCAGCTCGCGCACCGGCTCGCCCGCCGGGACCGGCCGCCTGGCGATCCCCGACGGTTCCCCGCCGACGCAGTGGATGTGCGTGCGCGGGATCGCCTTCGCCGCCGGGTTGTCCAGCCGGACGGGCTCCGTGAGGCACCGGACCGGCTGGTCGGACAGCATCGCGCGCAGCCAGGCGACGTCGTCGGGATCCGTGACGCCGAACAGGCCCATCGGCGGCACCCGCCAGCCGTCGACGGCGCTGTCGACCAGCTGTTTCGTGACGGGGATGACGTCGGCCGCGGTCTCGCCGTCTTCGGGGACCATCGCGTCGAGGAACACCAGGCGCGCGATCCGCTCCGGCGCCCGGTCGGCGGCTCCCGAGATGACCATCCCGGCGTAGCTGTGCCCGACGAGCACGACGTCGTGCTCGTCCTCGAGCAGGCGGACGACGTCGTCGATGTGGGTGCCGAGCCCGACTTCCGGGCTCAGCAAGTGGGCCTGGTCCCCGTAGCCGGTCAGGGACGGCGCGAGCACCCGGTGTCCGGCGGCTTCCAGCCGCGGGACCACCCGATCCCAGCAGCGCCCGCTGTGCCAAGCGCCGTGGATCAGCAGAAATGTTGCCATGCTTGCCTCGGTTCTCTTTGGTTCCTCGGTACCATTCGGTAACCGGAACCATCGTGATCCACACGGCGCGCACCGGGCAATACGGCACTAATTGGTGCCCGGGTTCTCAGGAGGTAACCGTGGACGACCCCTGCAAGGCCCGCCAGGTCCTCGGGATCGTCGGGGACAAGTGGGCGATGCTGGTCGTGCGCATGCTCAAGGACGGACCGCGGCGCTTCACCGAGCTCAAGCGGTCCGTCGACGGCATCAGCCAGCGCATGCTCACCGTCACCCTGCGCGACCTCGAGCGCGACGGGATCGTGACGCGCACGGTCGTCGCCGTCATGCCCCCGCACGTCAGCTACGAGCTGACGCCGATGGGCCGGACCCTGCGCGAAGCCACCGCGCCGCTGCTGGCGTGGAGCATCGAGCACCTGCCGCACATCGACGCCGCCCGCGAGGCGTACGACAACCGCTAGTTCGCGGCGGTCCGCCACTCGTCCCAGGACAGCTGCCAGACGCTCCAGCCGTCGGTGGGCTCGAGCTTCGGGCCCCCGCTGTTCCGGACGGTGACGATGTCGCCCTTCCTGGAGGTGTCCATCAGCCACTTCGTGTTGTCGGTGGACAGGTTGAGACACCCGTGGCTGACGTTGCTGTGGCCCTGCTGCCGCACCGACCACGGCGCGGAGTGGTAGAAGATGCCGCTGTAGGACAGGCGGATGGCGTACTGGACGTAGGTGCTGTAGCCGCCGGGAGCGTCCTCGGGGACGCCGTAGGTGGCGGAGTTCATGGTGTAGCCGGTGTGCTCGCTCATGACGGTGTAGGTGCCGGCCGGGGTGTTGTGGCCGGGCTTGCCCATGGAGGTCGGCATGGTCTTGACCTCCTTGTCGTTGATCGAGACGGTCATCTGGTGCGTCTGGCCGTCGGCGACCGCGACGAGCTTGTCGCCGATCGTGCCGGTGATCTTCTTGTCCTCGCGGCCGTAGCTGCCCTTGCCGAGCGCCTTGCCGTAGACG
This sequence comes from Amycolatopsis sp. NBRC 101858, assembly GCF_030269325.1. Lineage (GTDB taxonomy): Bacteria > Actinomycetota > Actinomycetes > Mycobacteriales > Pseudonocardiaceae > Amycolatopsis > Amycolatopsis ponsaeliensis. The sequence goes on from NZ_BSTD01000001.1 coordinate 223,143, forward strand.
GCGGCGTCGACCTTGATCTTGGTGCCGCTCTTCCAGTAGTCCTTCGGCCGCCAGGTCACCTGCTTGTCGCCGGACCAGCGGAAGGCGCCCTCGGTGGCGGGTTCCGCGGTGACCTTGAGCGCCTTCTCGGCGGCGGCCTTGTCGGCGACGTTCCCGCTGAAGGTGAAGATCAGCGGCATCCCGACGCCGACGGTCTCGCCGTCTTCGAGGTTCACCGAGACGCCGAGCTGCCTCGCGGGCTTGACCGTGCTGAAGGACGACTCCTGCGTCACCGGCTTGCCGTCGGAGCCGGTCGCGGTGGCGATCAGCTGGTAGGTCTTGTTGTAACCGAGCGGCTCGGCGGAGTCCCACCCGGAGCCGTCGGCACGCACCTTCCCGGCGACGACCTTGCCGTCGGGCCCGGTCAGCTTGACGTCCCCGACCTTGCCGTCGGTGACGGCGACGGTGACGGGCTCACCGGGCGCGACGTCCTTGGCATCCTTCGCAGGGCTCAGCGCGAGCGCGGCAGGCTTCGGCGCGGGCTTAGGGGCACTCGAAGACGCCGTCTCCTTCGCAGGTTCACTCGAAGGGCTACTGCTACAGCCGGCCACCGTGAGGCCGATCACCCCAGCGGCCAAGAGCAGCCGCACCCCCGCACTCGTCATACGCACCTGCCTGGTTCGCCGTCGATGTCCGACTACAGTGTGCCCGACCAGCCCCGACACCGGGGTGGCAACGCCCCAACCGGCTAACGGGACCCCCCTGAAACGGGGCCCGGAACCGGGTGCTAATGTTTTCCACGTCGCCGAGGGAAACCTCCGGCAGACACCGGCGCCATTAGCTCAATTGGCAGAGCAGCTGGCTCTTAACCAGCGGGTTCGGGGTTCGAGTCCCTGATGGCGCACACCCACTCCCCAGGTTGAAGATCTCTTCAACCTGGGGTTTTGTGGTTTCTGGACGCACTCCATCGGCGACGTACGGAGCCCTTGGAGGATGACCGGGGCCAGCCTCCTTGTCGGCCGTTCCCGTTGGTGCGCAACAAAAAGGTGGGCAGCTCAGCGCCGGCCCCGTCGAACAGCCTGCACCGGGAACCATCGGTCCACCGACGACCGTGGGTCCTCCTCGGTCGTGTCCGAAGAGGACCCACGGGACCCCTAGTGGGGCAGGACCAGGTGGTCGGCGATCGCGTACAGCTCCGTCAGCTCGCCGGGGCCCGCGACGGCGATCGGCTCGTCGTGGACCGCCTTGAGGATCCAGAGCGTGCGGTAGCCGTTCTCGTCCACGTAGCGGGTCGCGTGTCCCTGGACCTGTTGGCCCGCTGTGCCGCGCACCTGGCTGGACTCGTCGCTGCGCACCTGGATCGGGGGCAGGGTGCTGCACGTGCCCACCGAGTAGGCCGTGCGCGAAGCCTCCTCGACGTCGAACGCGCACATCCGCAGGCCGTCGGGCAGCGTGCCGAGGCCGAACGCCGGGGTGACGGTCGTCTTGCCCGGGAAGGCGATGTTCTCCGCGACGCGGCGGCCCGCGTCGATCAGTTGCTGCGCCGGCGCCGTGCTGCCCGGCTGCGCGGCCACGTTGACGTACAGCGAGCCGCCTTCGGGGTGGGTCAGGTACACCTCGTAACCGCCCGGGCCGCCGGAGTGCGAGCTCTCCACCCCGGCCCGGCCGCCGATGGTGACGGGCTGGCCCGGACCGGACTTGAAGGCGGCGTGCCCGACCGGCATCGACCGCATTTCCTGCACGTCCACTAGCAGGGCCTGACGCCCCGACGTCACGGTGAGCATGTACTCGCCGCCGTACACCGGCTTGTCGGGTTTGGCCGCGCTGCCGCCGATGTTGATCCGGCGCGCGAGGTAGTCGGCCTTGCCCGGCGGCAGCCAGCCGAGCGAGAAGGGCATGGTCAGGTCCGCGATGCCCGGCTTGGCCGGTGCCGCGACGGCGGCCGGACCGGCAGCCGGACCGGCGCCCGTGGCCACCTGGTTGTCGTGCGCGGGCCGGTTCAGCACGACGACGGCGACCGCGGCCAGGACGAGCAGGACCACCCCGGCGCCGGCCGCGAGCGGACGGCTCACCACGGCGCGCTTGCGGTCGAGGCGCTCACGCGTGGCCGCCAGCACCCGGTCGCTGTCGGGGGTGTCCTGCTCGTGGGCGGTGAAGGTGTCCTTGATCAGGTTCTCGATATCCATCAGCTCTCCTTCGCCTGGGCCATCCGGTCGATGCCCAGGCCGTGTCGCAGGGTCGTCAGGGCTTTGCGGGCGTGGGCCCGCACGGTGGCCTGGGCGCAGCCGAGCAGGTCGGCGATGTCGGCGTCGGCGAGCTGCTCGTAGTACCGGAGCACCACGACCGCGCGCTGGCGCCGGGGCAACCGCGCCAGGCGCTGCCACATGTCCTCGCGGGCCGCGTGGTCCGACGCGAAGTCATCCGGCCGCGCCTCGTCCGGCGGGTCGCCGACGGAGATCAGCCGCGCCGATCTGCTGCGCCGCCAGGAGAGGTAGTCGTTGGTCACCATCCGCAGGACATAGCGGTCGGGGTGATCGGCGTCGCTGACCCTCGACCACCGTCGGTACGCCTTGACCAGCACGTCCTGCACCAGGTCAGCGGCTTGTTCCCGCTCCCCGGTCAGCATCGTCGCGTAGCGCAGCAACCGCGGCAGGTGCGCCCGGACGAAGTCCTCGTAGTCAGCCATCACTAGGAAGACTGCCGCCGCGCGCGATCCGTGTACCTCCGCGCAGAACTTCTTCAAGAATCTGGCGGCGGAGACGATCTCCGCGCGCTCAGGCAGGCCAGAGCTGGATCAACCACCGTTCGATGCCTGTCGCGAAGCTGCCTTCACCGAGTTGGGCGGTGCCACGCTGGTTGCCGACGTGGACCCGGGCGCGGTGCGGGCCAGGACGGGGAAGGGAAAGTGTGTGGTCGCCCGGGGCCGCCGTCACGGACTGCAGCCGCACCTCGGTGGTGAGGTCGCAGGCGAGCTCGAGCACGTGGTCCCAGGCCGCGGAGTCCGGCTCGCCGGGTGGTGCGCTGTCCCAGGTTTCGAGGCGGACGGCCGGTGCGTGGTCGGTGGCGGCGCTGTGCAGGAGCAGGCCGCCAGGGCCGCCGACGCCGATCCAGGGCCCAGCGGGAGGGGACAAGCTGAGCGCGTTGCGGACCAAGGGGAGTTCTTGGAGCACGAACTGGCCGTACTCGACGTCGACGGTGTCCTCGACGGCGGTGATCAGGCGTGGCATCCCCACTCCCCCCGGCTCGATCAAGCTTCCTCACGCACAAGCCGTTGCCCCGCGCGTTCGATGGCGGTTTCGACCGCGCCCACCCGGTCGGCCAGCAAGCCCACCGCGCCGACCGCGCGGCTCATCGGATCCTCGTCGTCGCCGCCCAGTGCCTGGGCTCGCAGGTACGCCGCCTTGACGTCGGTCCACCGGCGGGCCTGCTCCTCGGACAGGCGTCCGCGCAGCTCGGCCAGCTTGAGCAGGTTGGCTTCGGCGCCCGAGGTCAGTGTCTGCGCCTCGCCCGCGTAGTGGTCGTCGATCAGGGCCTCGAGTTCCGCGTCGTTCATCGCCGGCACGATGCGCTCGGCCAGCTTGTTCATGTTCCGGTACGAACCCTGCAGCTGGAACGGCGGTTCGGTGCGGGACGCGTCCGCCTGCGCCGCCGAGGCGATGTAGGCCCGGTTGTTCGCCAGCACGGTCCGCTGCACCCGCAGGAGCTTCCGCAGCACCGCGAGGATCTGCTCCAGCTCCGTCGCCGAATACGCCTGCGAAAGCTGGTCGGCGCGCACCGAACCGTCGCCGCGCGCCATCCGCACCAGGACGTCCACATCGGACCGCTCCCGCGAGACGAGCGGGGCCAGCACGGAGTTCGACGTCAGCGAGTTCTCGACGTAGCTCAGCGCGAAGAGGTCTTCCTTGCCGGACAGCACGTCGCCGAGGTTCCACACGTCCGCGCGGTTGGCGAGCATGTCGGGGATGCGGAACCGCTTGCCCTGCTCGGTGTACGGGTTCCCGGCCATGCACACCGCGAACCGCTTGCCGCGCAGGTCGTAGGTCCGCGTGCGGCCCTCCCACACGCCTTCCATCCGCCGCTGCGCGTCGCACAGGGAGATGAACTTCTGCAGCAGCTCCGGCGACGTGTGCTGGATGTCGTCGAGGTACAGCAGCACGTTGTTGCCCTGCTCCAGCGCGAACGAGATCTTCTCGACCTCCTGCCGCGCGGTCGCGTTGGGCGCGTCGGCCGGGTCGACGGAGGTGACGTCGTGGCCGAGCGCCGGCCCGTTGACCTTCACGAACACCAGCCCGAGCCGGCTGGCCACGTACTCCATGAGCGTCGTCTTGCCGTACCCCGGCGGCGAAATCAGCAGGAGCAGGCCGGACTGGTCGGTGCGCCGGGCGTCCCCGGTCGCGCCGAGCTGCTTGGCCAGGTTGTCGCCGATCAGCGGGAGGTAGACCTCGTCCAGCAGCCGGTTGCGCACGAAGGCGCTCATCACCTTCGGCTTGTACTCGTCCAGCCGGAGCCGGTCGCGTTCGGCCGCGACGAGCTCGTTGCGCAGCCGCTGGTAGGCGCGGAACCCCGGCACGCGATCACGCCGGAACCGGTGCGTCCTGGCCAGCACCTCGTCCAGCCGCAGCGTCACCGACCGCCCGGTGATCCGCGGGTGCGAGCCGAGCAGACCGTCCACAGTGGTCGTCAGCGTCGCCGACGAGTCGTACCGCGGGAGGTCGCACAGCTCGATCGCGACGGCCTCCGGCAGCTCGTCGGCCGGCAGCCCGGCGGCGTCCACGAAGGACCGCAGCCAGGCGTCGGCCAGCTGGTACCGGTCCGCCAGTGCGTCGAGGGAACGCAGGTCTTCGGCGAAGCTCCGCCGGTCGAGCCGGAACTTGTCCAGCACCGTGCGCGCGCCGCCGTGGGTGACGAACCCGGGCTGGGCGACGGCGAGCTCCTCGACCAGGTACTCCCCGGCGAACTCGGCCTCGAGCCCCAGCCCGGCGCCGTCGAGGAACGCCGTCATCGCGTCCGTGAGCTCCCGCGCCAGGTCGTCCATCGCCTTCGGGTGGCCGAACGCCTCCCGCACCCGCCCCAGCGACGCGGCCCGCGTCGTCCACGCGGCCTTGGCCCGTTCGTCGGCGCCGAAGGCCCAGAACAGCTGAGCCGCCGCCCGGGCCGCGGGCGGGTAGCGCAACAGGCCGGCGGCGGACCGCAGGCGCAGCAAGGCAGCCAGGATCGCGGCCGCGTCGTGGTCGTGCACCCCGCGCGCGTAACCCTCGTCGTAACGCTCCCCGGCCACGCTCCGCACGACGTCGAGCAGGTCGGCTTCGACCAGCTCCGCCACCGGCCGTTCGGCGAGGATCGACGTCGCGAGGTACTCGGCCCGGTAGACCTCCGGCGACTCCGAGACCAGCAGCTGGTCCCAGTACGGCCGCGTCGCCTCGAACACGCCGTCGCGCACCGGCGCCCGGTAGTCGGTGCCGGTGATCGCGAACTTCATCGCGCCCTCGTGCGGCACCATCGTCAGGTCGATGTCCTGCGTGTTGACGGCGAAGGTGCTGCGGCCGAGGCGGATCGTCTCGCCGCCCTCGCCGTAGAGGTCCAGCCGGTCGCGCAGGCCCCGGCCGGCCTCCTGGCGGGCGGCCTTCACCCGGCCTTCGAGCTCTTCGGCGCGGACCTGGTCGCCGAGCGCACGCAGGTCCTCGACGACGCTGCGCAGCTTCGAGACCATCGGATCGGCCGCGAAGTAGGTGTTGATCTCGTCGACCGAGCCGAGCGAACCGACCCGGCGGGTCACGCTGCCGAGGATCCGGTCCGCCGAATCGACGAGCCGGTCGGCCCGCCGCGCCCGCTCGTCGAGCAGCGCCTGCTTGCGCGAGGAGAACGCCTCGTAGACGTCGGTGCGCTTCTCCCCGAGCGAAGTCAGGAAGTCGTCGAACTCCCCGAACCGCGATTCGAGGTTCTCCAGCTGCAGCAGCAGCCTGCCCAGTTGCTCGTCGCAACGCTCCGGGGTGTCCGCGACCGCGAGTCCGCCCGTGATGGCCTGCGCGAGCAATGCGAACTCGGCGGCGAACTCCGCCCGGCCCTCGGTCTCCAGGAGTTCCCGGCGCCGCGCGTCCAAAGTGGCCCTGGCGCGGTTGACGGCGCCGATCACCTCGCCGACGCGCTCCAGGATCTTCGTGCGGACGACCGCATCGGCGATGTCGAGCCCGCCGACGACGTCGGTGAGCACCTCCAGGCCGGCTGACTGCTCGTCGAGCCGCTCGGCGACCGGGCCGGCCTCGGCGACCGTCGCGATCGCGGCCGCCCCGGCGACCAGCGCGTCCACCTCGGCGTGGTAGCCGGTGAACGCCTCCTCGCCCTGCAGGAATCGCACAGCGCGGTGCGCGGCCTCGGAAAACTCCGTGTCCAGCTCGCCGATCAGCGTGTCGACGCGTGCGGTGTCGGCGTAGCGCAGCTCCCGCACGGTGACGAGGCGCCCCCGCGCCCGGTGCATTTCGGCGAGGCGGCGCACCCACGCGTCCGCCGTTTGCAGGGCCTCGCCGCGGACCCGCCGCACGAGGGACGCGGTGTCGGCCGCCACCGTTTCGACGGCCTCGGCCGCCTGCGCGGTGAGCGAAGTGACCGTCTCGAACTCGTCCAGCACCTGCTCGGCGGTGACCCGGACGTCGGACAGCGGCGAGCGCAGATCACCCAGCTCGGACTCGCCGAGCCAGTGGTAGTGGTCGAAGACCCGCGCGCACGCGGCGATCAGCGCCTCGAACACCGCCGCCGACGGCGCCATGTCCGCGATCATCGTCGTGATCGAGAGGCAGTCCGAGATCCCGCGGACGAGATCGGCGTTCCCGACGCGCTCCAGCGGCCCGGTCCCGGCGGGCTGGGACGCGGCGTAGGTGTCCGACTGGAACGGCGTGCGCCACACCTGCATCGGGTGCACCCGGCTCGGTTCGTCGGACAGCGCGCGGAACAGGATCATCGTGCCGTCGTCGAACAGCGAGTACCCGTGGCACGGGATCGGGTTGGCGACCTCCTTGCGGATCACGTTGTAGGGCAGGAGGAGCGAGCGTCCCTCGGCCCGCGCGTGGAAGACGTACAGCACGTCCTCGCCGTTGGGCGAGCGGATCACGCGCTCGAACTCGAGACCGTCCACTGTGGTGTCGAACGTCTTGCTCACGCCGGTGTCGAGGTAGTAGCCGCCGGGGAAGATGATGCCGTGGTCCTCGGGCAGCCGCTGGCACGCCTGCCCGATGCCGTCGAGCCGCACGACGTCCTGGGTGCGCGTGTTGAAGACCAGGTAGCGGTAGGTGGTTTCCTTGTACGGCAGCATGCGCAGCAGGATCAGCGGGCCGATCCGGGCGTAGGAGACCTCGGCGTCGGCGAGGCTCTGCAACGGCTCGTCGACCGGCTCGGCGTAGACGCCGGCGCCGGTCTCGGTGTTGTTTTCGACCTTGACCGTCAGGTTGCCGCCGACGGTCTCGACGAACACCTCGTCCTCGATCGAGATGTGCGGGTGCCGGCCGAGGACGTGGTCCTCGCGCGTGGTTTCGACCCACTCGAAATCGTGCGACGGCGGGAACACGTGGTCGCGCTCACCGCGGTTGTCCAGGTAGGACACCGCACCGTCGGGCGCGATCCCCCACCGCAGCACCCGGATGTCTTCGGTGCGCGGGCCGATCTGGAACACCGCGAGCAGCTTCCCGTCCAGCCGGCGCAGCTGCAGCAGCTTCGCCTGGCGGTAGTACCGGTACAGCTCGCCGAAGTCCCGCGCGAACTGCTCGTCCCGCAGCAGCTCGGGCAGGTCCTGCGCGCTCACGTCGTCGAACCGGAACGCGTTTTCGTCGTGGCTGAAGCGCTGCAGCGAGAAGACGTCGTCGACCGCCGTCTCGGGCTTGAGCCCGATGAAGACGTTGTAGCCGAACAACATCCGCCCGCCGACCGCGGCGATGTCCCGGGGCACGCAGTTGTTCGCGGTGCGGATGCGTTCGGTGCCGATCAGCGCGAGCTGCGCGCTGCCGAAGACCGCCAGCCGGCGCGCGTTGAGCTCGTCCGCGCGTTTCGCCAGCTCGGCCGCCTGGGCGGCCAGCCGGACGCGGAGCACGTCGTACGTGCCCGCGTCCAGCTCCGTCTCGGCCGTCGTCACTGCTTCGCGGCGACGACGGTGGCGACCGACGTCTCGGCGAGGCCGAGCCGCTGCGCCGTGGTCATCAGCTCACGGAGCTTGTCCGTGTCCGGGCCGCCGGCCTGCAGCTGCTTCGCCAGGAAGGCCGACAGCGTCAGGTTCTTCACGTCTTCGGTGCTCACCGCGCCGATCAGCTTGGCGAGGTCGTCGGTGAAGCTGGCCGACCCGTCGAGGTAGGGCCGCGCGAGCGACTGGACGACGTCGGAGTGCTGCACGAAGCCGTCGACGCTCTTGCCGAGGCCGATCGAGCCGACGATCCGGTCGAAGAACATGGTCTCGCCGCCGACGATGTCGATGTCGGCCTTCTCCAGCCCGACGCTCAGCACGGTCGCCTGCGCCTCGGCGACGTCCCGCTGCACGCCGAGCGCGGCCAGCCGGATCTCCTTCTCCGCTTCCAGCCGCAGCCGGTACTCCTCGTGCTCGCGGCTCGCGCTGTCGAGCGCGGCCATCGCGGCGGCCTTCTCGGTGAGGCCCTCGGCCTCGCCCTTCAGCTTGTCGCGCAGCGCCTCGGCGACCACGATCGCCTTCTCGCGTTCGACGATCGCTTCGGCGCGGCCGACCTTCTCCAGTGCGTCGGCGTCGCGCTCCTTGACCAGTGCCGCGGCGAGCCCGGCGGCGGCCTCCTCGGCCTGGATGCCCTCCGCCAGCCGGATCTTGGCCCGCGTCTCCAGCTCGGCGGTCTGCTGGCGCGCCTCGGCGAGGGTCAGCTCCTCGCGTGCCTTGTGCTTGGCGGCCTGCTCCGACGCCTCGGCGGCCTTGATGCCCTTGACCAGGTTCTCCTGCGCTTCGGCTTCGGCACGGATGACGACGGCCTCGCGCGTGCGCTGGGCCTCCTCGACCACCCGCAGCTTCTTGATGTTCTCTTCCTGCTCCGCGACGGTCTTCTCGACGGCGATCCGTTCGCGGATCACCTCGGCGATCGACCGCTTCTCCGTTTCGAGTTCCTTGTCCTTCGAGATCCGGGAAAGCTCGGTCTCGCGCTCGCGGCCGATCACTTCGAGGAGGCGGTCCTTTTCGATCCGCTCGGACTCGATGGCGATGACGCGTTCGCGGTTCTTGCCGGCGACTTCGATTTCACGCTGCTGGTTCTGCTGCTGGATACCGAGCTGCTCGTCGGTGCGCAGCTGCGCGGCCTGCGCCTTGAGCCGCTCCTCGGCCTGCACCTTGAAGATTTCCGCCTCTTCACGCGCCCGCATGGTCTCGACCTCACGGCGCTGCTTGATCTCCGCGTCGGCCTGGCGCCGCTCCAGTTCGAGGATCGCCTCGCGGGCGTCGACGTTCTGGCGCGTGATTTCCTTCTCTTCGTGGCGGCGGAATTCGTTGGTGCGCACGTGTTCGATCGCGGTCAGCTCGGTGATCTTGCGAATACCCTGCGCGTCCAGGATGTTCGCCGCGTCGAGCGACGTCATCGGCGTCTGCTCGAGGTAGTCGATCGCCGCGTCCTCGAGGCTGTACCCGTTCAGGTCGGTGCCGATGACGCGGATGATCTGGTCGCGGAACTCGTTGCGCTTGGTGTAGAGGTCGACGAAGTCGAGCTGCTTGCCGACGGTTTTCAGCGCCTCGGAGAACTTCGCGCTGAACAGCGCCTGCAACGTCGTCTCGTCGCTCGCGCGTTCGGTGCCGATGGCCTGCGCCACCTTCACCACGTCCTCGGCCGTCTTGTTGACCCGCACGAAGAACGAAATCCGGATGTCGGCGCGGATGTTGTCCCGGCAGATCAGGCCTTCCTGGCCGGTGCGCTCGATGTCGATCGTCTTCACCGAGATGTCCATGACCTCGGACTTGTGCAGCACGGGCAGCACGACGGCGCCGGTGAAGGTGACGTCGACCTTGCGCACCTTGGAGATGATCAGCGCCTTGCCCTGCGGCACCTTCCGGAACAGCCGGCTCACGACGAACAACAGCACCAGCAGGATCAGCACCACGACGGCGATCAACACGCCGGCACCCAGGCCGATGGCATCCATGCGTCAGTCCTTTTCTGCTTCGAGTTCCAGCGGGCTGACCCAGAAGAACTCACCCGCGCTGTCGTAGTCGTAGATGACCACGCGGCTGCCCAGCCCGAGGTTGCCTTCGCCGGCGAGCCGGATGGAGATGATCGCCGACGCCCCGTCGGCGGCGGCCACTTCGCCCTGCCCGAAGTCCTCGGTGACGGTCGAGGTCCGGACCACGGCGACCCGGCCGACGAAGTCCTGCCGGCTCGGCGCGGCCCCGGCGAAGACGCGCCGCAACGGCACGACGACCAGCCGGGTCCCGAGCGCCCCGAGCACGAGAGCGGCCAGCAGGACACCCACCCCGAGCCCGACCCGCAAGGGCGTGCTCACGCCGTCGATGAGAACGGTCCCGACGAGACTGAGAAACCAGCTGAAAGCGACGAGCAGCGACAGCGAAATGGGCAGCGGAACCCCGCCGAAGAACCCGATGTCACCGTCCTCGACGTCGAGCACCCCGACGAGGGCCAGCACCCAGTACCCGATGACGACGATCAGCAGGAAGCTGAAGAGCACGGCGGGAAATGCCAAAGCCGCGGTGACGAACCCGCTCATCCGACGTCGTTCCTTCCCCCAAGGAAGGGCCCGGCACTCCAGAGCCCTGGCCAGCGACTATAACCGGCGGGCGAGGGCGGGGAAGAACATTTCGGACACGAACCGGTCACACCGGTGTCCGGGTCTGCGGAGCTGTCGAGCCTTCCGCCGGGCTAGGTCGTGGTCACGCCGCCGCGCTGCCACATTTCGTAGTTTCCGCATTCTGCCGTGGTCTCGGCCGCCTCCTGGGCCGCCGTGAAGAAATCCGCGACCATCGGTGAGGTGCGGGATGCCGCCGTCGCGAGGCACACCTGTTCGGGTGCCAGGTCCGGGATGGGCACGTAGCTGATGTCCGGGTGGGAGTAGAACACCGTCGCCGAACGGGCCAGGAACGAGATGCCCCGGCCGGCCGCCACCTGCTCGAGCGTTTCCTCCACCCCGCGCACCACGTGTCCCGCGTTGGGATGTGGGCGTCCGGTGGGCTGCGTGCCCGGATCGGCGTGCCCGATCAAAGGCTCACCGGCCAGGTCGGCTTCGGTGACTTCCTCCTTGCCGGCCAGCCGGTGGCCGGCGGGCAGCACCACCACCCGTGGTTCGGTGTAGAGCGGGGCGACGCGCAGGCCGGTCTCGTCGATGGGCAGGCGCACGTAGCCGATGTCGATGCTGCCGTCGAGGAGCATCGGGGCCTGGTCGTCCCACTCGATCCGTTGCACGTCAACCACAACGTCCGGGTGCCGGGCGGCGAACCGTTGCACCGCCGGGATTACGGTGACGCCCGCCCGGAAGCCGACCGTCAGCCGCCGGCTGCCGCGCGCGGCCGCGGTCACCCGGTGACGCGCCGCTTGCGCGGAGGCCAGCAGTGGGCCGGCGTCGGCCTGCAGCTGCCGGCCGGCGTCGGTCAGCGCCACGCCGTGGCTGTCCCTGGTGAACAGCGGGGTGCCGAGATCCTGTTCCAGCGCGCGGATCTGCCGGCTGAGCACCGGCTGTGCGATGTGCAGCTCGTCAGCGGCGCGGCCGAAGTGCAGCTTGTCGGCGACGGCGGCGAAGTAGCGCAGCTTGCGCAGGTCCAGATCCACGGCGCCTCCCGGTCCGGCGATGTCTTCAGGGTATCGCAGCAGCTGTAAGAGGTCTTGGACACGCATTCGGGCCGCTGGCAGCCTCGGGAACACAAGCGCCCGACTCCCGGAAAGCAGCACATCATGAGCAGCATCAGCATCATCGGCCTGGGAAGCATGGCCCGCGCCATCGGAGCGCGCGCGATCGAGGCCGGCCACACCGTCGAGGTCATCGGCCGCGACGCCGCCGCGGCCACCGACCTGGCCGCCGCGCTCGGCGGCGGCGCCACGACCGGAGAATTCGGCGCCACCCCCGCCGGCGACCTCGTCGTCCTCGCCGTGCCGCACGCCGGCGGCGTGCCGGTCGTCACCCGGTACGGGGACGCGCTGGCCGGCAAGGTCGTCATCGACTCTCCAACACGTTCGCCGGCCCCGACGACACCGTGCTGGTCACCCCGGAGGGCGGCTCCGGTGCGCAGGAGATCGCCAAGGCCGCCCCGGCGAGCGCGCACGTGGTCAAGGCGTTCAACACCGTCTTCGGTCACGTCCTGGCGCGGGGTGGCCCGCTGGACGTGCTCGTCGCCGGCGACGACGCGGGCGCCAAGGCGAGCGTGTCGGCGTTCATCGAAAGCCTCGGGCTGCGCCCGCGGGATGCCGGCAGCCTGGAGATGGCGCACTGGCTGGAAGGTGCCGGCCTGCTGCTGATGGGCCTGGCCCGCAGCGGCGCGGGATTCAACCTCGCGCTCGGCGTCACCGTCCTCGACTGAGCACCGGCTCACCCACCCCACAAGGAGCATCACGAGCATGCGCGTTTTCGTCACGGGCGGGACCGGCCACGCCGGCTCGTTCGTCGTCCCGGAGCTCATCGCCGCCGGGCACGAGGTCACCGGCCTGGCCCGGTCGGACGCCTCCGCGGCGGCGTTGTCCGCACTCGGCGCGAAGGTGCGTCGCGGCAGCCTCGAGGATCTCGACGGGCTCAAGGAGGCGGCCGCCGAATCCGACGGCGTCATCCACGTCGCGCACCGGCAGGACCTGCTTCCGGCCGGCGGGATGGACGCGGTGGCCGCCGCGGAGCTCCCGGTCGTGCACGCGTACGGCGAGGCACTGGCGGGAACCGGAAAGCCGCTGGTCGCGGCCGGGAGCATCGGTTCGCCGGGGAACGGGAGGACCCTGCACCGGCCGGCCACCGAGGAGGACCCGGCCCTTCCGGTCCGCGACGAGCACAAGGGCACCCTGCGGGCTCGCAACGTCGTGGAAGCCGCCGTGACCGGCCTCGCCGAGCGGGGAGTGCGGTCTTCAGTGGTGCGACTCCCCACCATCGTGCACAGCACGACGGATGCGGGCTTCCTCACCACACTGATCGCCGTCGCGCGGGAGAAGGGCTTCGCCGGCTACCCCGGAGACGGTGCGAACCGGTGGAACGCGGTGCACGCCCGCGATGCCGCCTCCGTGTTCCGCCTGGCGCTGGAGAAGGGCCCGGCCGGCCGGTACTGGCACGCGGTCGAGGGCGAGGGCATCCCGTTCCGCGAGATCGCGGAGGCGATCGGCAGCCGGCTGGGCGTGCCCGCCGTGCGCATTCCGTCCGACGAGCTGGTGCTGCCGGGGTACTTCGGGTTCCTCACGGCCGTGGTCACGCTCGATCTTCCGGTGTCCAGCCTCATCACCCGCCGGACCCTCGGCTGGAAGCCCGTCCGGCCCGGCCTGCTGGCCGATCTGGACAACGGTCATTACTTCCCGGCTGCCTGAGGGAAAGGACGTGCGGCACCGGCCGGGATGGCGTTGTCGATGAGGACGGCGGCGATGGCGGCGGCTGCGGGGAAGCAATCGCTGTCGAGCACCCGGGTGCGGGCCGACGCGCCGTCGATGAGCAGCGCCAGCTGTTCGCCCAGCTGCCCGGGATCGGTGGCGCCGGCCTCGCGGGCGGTTTCGGCTAGCCGCGCGGCGATGGCGGTCTTGTATTCGCGCGCGCATTCGGCCGCCGGGTGCCGGGGGTCGTGGAGTTCGACCGCCGCTCCGATGTACGGGCACAGCGGGGTGGACGCCGGCACGTCGAAGGCGGCGAGCAGCCGTTCGCGGGGCGTGAGGTCGGTGCGGTCGAACACCCCGGGCAGGACGTCGGGATCGAAGCGGCGCAGGTACTCGGCGACCAGTTCGTCCTTGCCGGCGAAGTGCTGGTAGACCGTGTGCTTCGAGACCTGGGCCGTCGCGCAGAGCTGGTCCATGCCGGTGCGGTTGATGCCCTGGTCGCGGAACAGCTGCTGTGACGCGCCGAGGATCCGCTCGCGCGCGCCCCTGCCCCGGCGGCGGCCTCGAGGCCCCTTCTCCAACTCCGTCATGCGGCCAGCATAGCCGACGCGAGTACCGATCGGTGTACATAACTTGCCCCTCGGGTGACCCGTCCGCTACGTTAACCACACAGATCGGTACACATAACAGAGGAGCGATCGTGGGAAAGCTCGACGGCAAGGTGGCAGTGATCACCGGCGGGTCCACCGGCATGGCACTGGCCGGCGCCAAGCTGTTCGTGGACGAGGGAGCGCACGTCTTCATCCAGGCCCGGCGGCAGGAAGCACTCGACGACGCGGTCGAGCTGATCGGCCGCAACGTCACCGCCGTGCAGGGTGACGCGGCCGAACTGGACGACCTGGATCGCTTGTACGACACCGTCGAGCGGGAAAAGGGCTCGATCGACGTGCTGTGGGCCAGCGCCGGGATGGGCGAACCCGCCGTCCTCGGCGAGATCACCGAGGACCAGTTCCACCGCGCCTTCTGGCTCAACGCGCGCGGCACCCTGTTCACCGTCCAGAAGGCATTGCCGCTGATCAACGACCACGGCTCGATCCTCATGACCGGATCCAACGCTTCCTTGGGCGCCTTCCCCGGCTGGAGTCTGTACGCGGGAAGCAAAGCCGTCCAGCAGGCCTGGGCCCGCGTCTGGCTCAACGAACTGCGCGACCGCAAGATCCGGGTCAACGTCCTGACCCCCGGCCAGGTCGCCACCGCCAAACAGGAGGAACTGTTCGACGAGGCGACCAAGGCCGCGTTCGAGTCCCTCATCCCCCGCGGAAAGATGGGCCGGCCCGAGGAAATCGCCGCCGTCGCCCTGTTCCTCGCCTCCGAAGACTCCAGCTACGTCAACGGCCTGGAGCTGGTCACCGACGGCGGCACCACCGCCATCTGAACCCCCGAGAACAGGAAGAGAGCACACCTCATGGGCAGCATCACCCTCATCGGCACCGGGAACATGGCCCGCACCATCGGCACGCGCGCGGTGGCGGGCGGCAACACCGTCGAGGTCATGGGCCGCGACCAGGCCAAGGCCGACGACCTGGCCAAGGCGCTGGGCGGCGGCACGACGAGGGGCGACTGGGGCGCCGTCCCGGCCGGGGACATCGTCATCGCGGCCCTGTTGCACGACGGTGTCGTCCCGGTCGTCGCCGAATACGGGGACGCCCTCGCGGGCAAGGTCATCGTCGACATCAGCAACCCCTTCAACGCCGCGTTCGACGGACTGGTCCACAACGAAGAGACCTCGATCGCGCAGGAAGCCGCCAAGGTGGCCCCGGCGAGCGCCGGCGTGGTGAAGGCGTTCAACACGATCTTCCGGGGTGCCCTGGAGAAGGGCCGGCCCGACGTCTTCATCGCCGGCGACAGTGCGCAGGCCAAGGCGGGCGTGGCGGCGTTCGTCGAGACCCTCGGGCTGCGCGCGCTGGACGTCGGCGGCCTGAAGATGGCGCACTGGCTGGAAGGAGTGGGTGTGGTCACGGTCGGCCTCGCCGGCAACGGGGTCGGCCACGGGGACTTCGCCCTCGGCGTCGACGAATTCGCCGGCTGAGCCCTGACCGCCGGCCGTTCGTTCCGGACAGTCCACGGCCGACGGCGACCACGCAGGGCCCGGCGACGCGGAAGTCCACAATGTAGCGGCGCCGACATCTCATATTCACGATCTTGTTCCCACGCTGGGTGAGCGGCTACAACGAGCGGAGCAGTGGGTCTAGACCAGAGGCCGAAAGAGTGACGCGCGTCACTCCCAGAAGAACCGATCCTACCCGTTGTGAGCGAGCCGTCACCTTCTCTACAGTGGCCCGCGTACTCCCGAGAATGAGTTTCGTTTCCCCGGGATCGGTCCACCACTGTCAAATCTCCCAAGGAGCAGGTCTTGCTTGGAAACGCCATGAGCAGTGGCCGGGTTCGCACCCGCCGCGCCACGCTCGGGCTCGCCCTCACCGTCGCCGCCGCCACCGCCCTCACCGGCTGCAGCGCGCTCGACTCGAACGCCTCGGCCAGCGGGGGCAGCCTGGAGAAGACCAAGATCAAGGTCGCGATCTTGCCCACCGTCGACACCGCTCCACTGTGGCTCGCCCAGGACGCCGGTTACTTCAAGGCCGAAGGGCTCGAGGTCGAGGCCGTCATGGCCGCGAGTGGCCAGGCGGCGCTGACGAAAGCGATTTCCGGCGAGACCGACATCTCGATCTCGAGCTACATGCCGTTCTTCGTCGCGAAGAGCACGGGCACGGCCGACTTCCAGCTCGTCGCGGACGCGACCTCGGTCAGCCCGAAGTCCGTCGCGATCGTCACGGCGCCGAACTCGCCGGTGAAGACGGTCAACGACCTCGGTGGCAAGCGGATCGCGATGACCGCCAAGAACACGGCGAGCGACCTGCTGGCGAAGTCCCTGATGAAGGACCACGGCGTCCCGATCGACAAGGTGATCTGGGTCCCCAGCCCGTTCCCGAACACCGCGGCGGCACTGGCGCAGGGTCAGGTCGACGCGGCCTTGCTGCCCGAGCCGTTCCTCACCCAGGCCGCCAAGACCGCCGGCGCGATCCCGGTGATCGACGTCAACTCCGGCGCCACGCAGGACTTCCCGCTTTCCGGCTACGGCGCGATCTCGAAGTGGGTCAAGGAGAACCCGAAGACCCTCGCGGCCTTCCAGCGCGCACTGCAGCGCGCCACCAGTGAGACGAACAAGGACCGCTCCAAGATCGAGCCGCTGCTGGTCAAGTACGCCAAGATCGACGAAGACTCCTCCAAGCTGCTCGGCCTCCCCAGCTTCAGCGCGAAGCTGGACGCCCGGCGCCTGCAGCGGGTGCCCGACCTGATGCTCCAGATGGGCGCGATCAACACCAAGGTCGACGCCGCGGCGATGATCGCCCCGCAGGCGACCGGCTGACGCGAGAACCCGGGTCCACGGCCCTGGCCGGCTTCCTCCTGTTCCGGGAGGAAGCCGGCCTAGTGGTCATCCGCGACGACCACGCGCCCCGACGGTCATCCAGCTGTAGTCCACAAAGGACGGACTCTCGTACGTCGCGTACGCTTCGTCGAGCAGCTCCCGGGTGACCAGGCCGGTGGCGAGCGCGTGCTCCTCGACCAGCTTCGTCGTGTTCTTGAGCCAGCCCGCCAGCGGCTGCCCACCCCGCGCCGGCAGGACCACGCCCTCCGCCGCGCAGTCGACCAGACCGGCTGCCTCCAGCGGCACAGGCAGGGTGCGAGCCCACTCCGGGTCGGTGCCGACCCGGTCCGCCATGACCCGCGAGAGCGCCGTCATGGTCCGGCGGGTCGCCGGGTGCGACGACAGCTCGGGCAGCGTGGTGCCGATCTCGATGAGCAGCCACCCGCCGGGCTTGAGCCACGACGCCAGCCGCTCGATCACGGCCTCGCGCCCGGGCAGGTGCTCCAGCACGAACCGGGTGTGGATGACGTCGAACTCCCCGGGTGCGTCGTCCGTGGTGACGTCGTGGTGCAGCACGGTCACCCCGAGGTCGGCGAGCGGGCCGAGGAACGCGAGGCTGAGGTCCGTCGCCACCACGTTCTCCGGGCCGGCCAGCTCGGCCATCCTGGCCGCCACCGAACCCGCCCCGGCGCCGACTTCCAGGCACCGCCACCCCTCCCGAACCCCGAGGTCCTCGAGCTGCCGGAAGCTGAACGGGTCGAAGCTCTCCTGCAGCAGGTGGAGCCGGCGGTGCTCGGCCTGCGCCTGGGTGTCGACGAAGTTGTTCCAGCCGATGGTCTGTGACATCCGGTGTTTCCTCATTCGATCAGATCGGGCGACGACGCATCGTACGGCTCGCCGTCCCGTGTCCGACAGGGTCAGAAACACCTTTTCTCGCATAGTGGCCGCGCGACCGCGCCTTTACACCATCCACATCGGACCGGGGAAGGGAAAGCGCGGTCAAACCAGGGGAATCCGCAGACTTACGCTGATCGGCTTATCCACCCTGCCACGAATGGTCGCACACCGGAGCCGATCACCTTGGCGCAGTATTGCTTCGGCCGCGATCTCACCGTAGTTTCGCCAGCGATCATCAGCCGCTTTCATTGTCGCGTCCGAAAGAATGGATTCCAGCACGATGACGGATCTCGCGTTGCCGGTGAACGCCGCCCGAAGCAGGGGCATCGGGTTGCTGGAGGACGTCGTCGAGCGGTGGGCGGCCGAGCGGCCCACCGCCACGGCGTGCTCCGCGCCGGACGGCGTGCTCGACTTCGCCGGCCTCGCCGAGCGGACGACGGCGATCGCCGGGGCGCTGGCGGCCGCCGGGGCGGGGCCGGGCACCGCGGTCGCGCTGACCACCGGACGGTCCCGGCTGGCCGTGGCGAGCCTGCTCGCCGTGTGGCGCCTCGGGGCGACGGCGGTGCCGCTGGACGAGCGGCACCCGGCCGCGCGGACCGCCGAGGCGCTCGACGGCGTGTCCGTGCTCCTCGGGAAGCGGCCTCCCGGCGCGCCGGCCGACCTGCCCGTGCTCGACCCCGAAAGCGCCCGGGGCGGGCCGTTCGCCGCGGCCGCGGGCGAGATCGCCTACCTCATCCACACTTCGGGCAGCGCGGGGCGGCCGAAGGCCGTCGAAGTCACCTACGCGGGCCTGGAAACCGCGCTGGACGCCATGCGCACCCTCCACATCGGACCGGGCGGCCTGGGCATCAACCCCCTCTCGCCCGCGTTCGACGGCTGGCTCTGGTGCGTGCTGCTGCACCTGCTGAACGGCGTCGGCACGGCGATCCTCGACCTCGCCGACGACGGCGAGCACGTCGACCTCGCGGGCCGGATCGCCGCGGTCGCGCCGCGCACGGCCAGCCTCACCCCGTCCCTGCTGGCTTCCTGCGCCGACGCGCTCGCCGGCGCCGAGGTCGTGGTGGTCGCCGGGGAACACTGCCCGCGCGGGCTGCTCGAAGTGCTGCTGGCCCGGCACCGGGTGCTGAACGTCTACGGCCCCACCGAGGCCACGATCGCCGCGACGTGCGCCGACAGCGCCCGCGGCGACGACGTCACGACCATCGGGCGCCCGCTGCCCGGCTACCTGGCCCGGGTGCTCGACGACGACCTGCGGCCGGTGCCCGCGGGCGCCCGCGGCGAGCTGTGCCTCGGCGGTCCCGCGCTCGCCCGGGGCTACCGCGGCGACCCGGAGCTCACCGCGCGCCGGTTCGTCACCGTGGACGGCGAGCGGCTGTTCCGCACCGGCGACGAGGTCATCGCCCGCCCGGACGGGCAGCTCGAGTTCCTCGGCCGGCTCGACACCCAGGTCAAGGTGCGCGGGTTCCGGATCGAGCTCGGCGAGCTCGAGCGGGTAGTCGAGCAGCTGCCGGCGGTGCTCGCGGCGACGGCGTTCGTGCGGACCGCGGGCGGCACCCTCGGCGTCGCCGCCGTGCTCGCCGACGGGCACGACCCGGTCGCCGGCGCCCTGCTCGTGCGCGAGCACTGCCGGACGTTCCTGCCGGAGCACATGCTCCCGTCCACAGTGGACTTCGTGCCCGCGCTGCCCTACGACGACCGCGGCAAGGTCGACCGGGCGGCGCTCGCGCTGGCCGCCGACGCGGCCCGGCCCGCGGGCCGGGCGCCGGCCACCGACCGCGAACACGAGGTCTGCGCCGTCTTCGCCGAGGTGCTGGACCAGCCGGTGACCGACGTGGCCGCCGACTTCTTCGAGCTCGGCGGCCACTCGCTGCTGGCCGCCCGGATGGTCGCCGCGCTGCGCAAGCGGACCGGGCTGCGGGCGTCGATCCCGTTGCTGCTGGGCAACCCCAACCCGGCCGCGCTGGCCGCGGAGCTGGACCGGCTCGCCGAGGTGTCCGCATGAGCGCCTGGGTGGTGCCGTGGCACCCGTCCCCCGCCGGCCGCCCGACTCTGGTCTGCGCGCCGCCCGGTGGCGCCGGCTGCAGCCGGTTCCGCACCTGGCAAGCCCGGCTCGGGCTGGCCGTCTCCGTGGTCGGCGTGCAACTGCCCGGGCGGGAGAACCGGTTCGCCGAAGAACATCCCGCGACCTTCGCCGAAGCCGTCGACGCCGTCGCCGCGGACCTCGCCGAGCTGCGGGCGGGCGCGCCGCTCGTCATCGTCGGAGAGAGCTTCGGCGGTCTGCTCGCTTACGAACTCGCGCGGGCGACCGGGCCGGATGCGCTCGTGCTCGCCGCGACCGAACCCCCGGGCAACCGGTCGGCCGCCGAGCACCTGGTCATCGACGAGCAGATCCTGCGCGACCTGTTCGTCTCCGGCCCGCCCGAGCTCCGCGACCTCGACGAGGACAGCCAGGAGTTCCTGCTCGACGTGCTGCG
Source organism: Amycolatopsis sp. NBRC 101858 (assembly GCF_030269325.1). Taxonomy (GTDB): domain Bacteria; phylum Actinomycetota; class Actinomycetes; order Mycobacteriales; family Pseudonocardiaceae; genus Amycolatopsis; species Amycolatopsis ponsaeliensis. Next base: position 243,404 of record NZ_BSTD01000001.1, read on the forward strand.
CCGGGACGACAAGCTCGCCGACACCCACGTCCTCGCCGAACAGTTCACAGTGGACTGCCCGATCCACGCCTGGTCCGGCGATCAGGACGCGGTGGTGCCCGGGCACCTGCTCGACGGCTGGGCCGGCTACAGCACCGCCGGCACCACCCGGCGGTCCTTCGCCGGGGGCCACACCTTCCTGACCGACCTCGCCGACGAGACCGTGCCCGCGCTGGGGAGCCTGCTGTGCTGATGGACCTGACCGACGACCTGAGCTTCGCCGGCACCGAGTTCTGGTCGCACTTCGCGTGGCTGCGCGAGCACGACCCGGTGAGCCGGCACCCCGACTCCCGTGGCGGCTTCTGGGTCGTCACCCGCTACGCCGACGTGCTGTCGGTCTACCGCGACGCGGCCGGGTTCAGCTCCCGGCACGGGATGCGGCTGGGCACCAACCCGACCGCGGTGGACGCCGTGACCGGGCAGATGCTGATCGTCTCCGACCAGCCGGACCACGCGCAGCTGAAGACGGTGCTCGCCAAGGGTTTCTCCCCTTCCGCGATCCCGCACGCGGAGGACCTGGTGCGCACCGTGGTGCGCGGCCTGCTCGACGACGCCCTCGCCGCGGGGGAGGTGGATCTCGTGGAGACCGCGCGCCGGCTGCCGACGCGCGTGGTGTGCGCGCTGATGGGCGTGCCGCGCGAGGAGTGGGACTGGCTCGGCGGCACGATGAACGACGCCTTCGAGGGCGAGGACGAACAGAGCAGGCTCGCCGCGCACGCGGAGATCTTCCTGTACTTCTCGGAACTGGTGCTCGACCGCCGGGACAACCCGGGCGACGACTTCGTCAGCCGCATCGCCGCCGACGAGCGGTCCACATCGGACGGTGCGAAGCGGCCGCTGACCGACACCGAGATCGTGGTGAACTGCAACGGTGTCCTCGCGGGTGGCAACGAAACCACGCGCTACTCCGCGGCCGGTGCCGTGCTGGCGCTGATCGAGCACCCGGACCAGTGGGCGGCGCTGCGCACCGACCGCGCGCTGCTGCCGAGTGCGGTCGAGGAGGTCCTGCGCTGGACCACCCCCGGCGTGCACGTGCTGCGCACCGCGACCGCGCCCACCACGATCGGCGGCGTCGACATCGCCGAAGGCGACCGGGTGACGCTGTGGAACGTCTCGGCCAACCGCGACGACGCCGAGTTCGGCGACGCGGCACGCTTCCGGGTGGACCGCACACCCAACCGCCACCTCGCCTTCGGCGGCGGCCGCCACCAGTGCCTGGGGGCGCGTCTCGCCCGCCTGGAACTGACGGTGTTCCTGGAGGAACTGCTGAACCGCGTGGCCACTGTGGACATCGTGGGCGAGCCGCGTTATACGGCGTCGAACTTCACCTGGGGCGTGCGCGAACTACCGGTGCGCCTGCACTCCGCCTGATCGTCGCGCCCGTCCCCCGCTCCCGCCCACCTGCCGCAGCAACGCCAGGGCCTCCTCCGACGGTGACCCGGCGGGCGTCGTGCACACCACGACGGTCTGGCCCGGCGACCGCAGGAGGGCCAGGGTCTGCTGGGTGACCGTCACCGCGCCGACGACCGGGTGGTGCAGCTCGTAGGTGGCGGCATCGCACGGCGTCACGCGGTGGTCGCCCCACAACGCCACGAATTCGGGGCTCTTCATCGTCAGCTCGCCGATCAGCTCGGCGAGCAGCCGGTCCTCCGGATGACGGCCGACGGCGATCCGCAGGTTGCCCACGACGGCGCGCACCTTCCGCCGCCAGTCCCCGTAGAGCTCCCGGCAATGCGGGTCCAGGAACACCATCCGGCTCATGTTCGGCCGGCGCGCGGGGTCCTCCGGGCTCAGCGGGTCCACGTGGCCGGCGAGCAGGGCGTGGCCGAGGGGGTTCCACGCCAGCACGTCCGTGCGCCGGCCGAGGACGAGCGCCGGGACGCCGTCGAAGGAGCGCATCAGGTCGCGCGTCTCGTCGGCGACCTTCTCGGGGCGCGGCCGGCGCACCCGCGGTACCCGGCGGGAGGCCCCGGCGAGCCGTTCCAGGTGGTCCCGCTCGTGCTCGTCGAGCAGCAGGGCGCCGGCGATCGCGTCGAGCACCTCCGCCGACGCGCCCCGGGACAGGCCCTGTTCGAGCCGGGTGTAGTAGGACACGCTGACGCCCGCCAGCTGCGCCAGCTCCTCCCGGCGCAGCCCTGCCACGCGCCGGCGCGGCCCGAGGTCGCGCAGGCCCACGTCTTCCGGGCGCAGCCTGGCCCGCCGTGCTTGCAGGAAGTCGCCGAGCGGGCTCGATCCGTCCATCACCCCACTATCCCCGCGCACGGCACCGCTCAGCCACACCCTGCCGGGGGTACGACAACGCGGGGCTGGCCGGCCCGCGCGGACCCGATCAGGCTCGACCTCGTTCGGGCTGCGGCCCGCGATTCCCGAGGAGCGACCATGGATCAGATCACGCTGGGCGACGTGACCGTCACCCGCATCAAGGAGTACTACGGCTCGGTCGAGATGGGCCCCGGCGAGTTCTTCCCCGAGAGCCCCGACGGTGCCTGGGACGAGCACCGGAACTGGCTCGCCCCGGACTTCCTGGATCCCGAGACCGGCGAGTGCGTCTCGGCGATCCAGACCTGGCTGCTGCGCAGCGAAGGCCGGACGATCCTCGTCGACACCGGGGTGGGCAACCACAAGGACCGCCCCTACGCGCCCGTCTGGAGCCGGCTGGACACGAAATTCCTGGACAACCTCGCCGCCGCCGGGGTCCGGCCCGAAGACGTCGACGTCGTCGTCAACACCCACCTGCACATCGACCACGTCGGCTGGAACACCCACCTCGACGGCCGCACCTGGGTACCGACCTTCCCGAACGCCACCTACCTCATGACCCGGCAGGACTTCGACTTCTGGAACCCGGCCAACGGTCACAAACCGTTGCTGGGCCGCGGAAACCAGAACGTCTTCGAAGACAGCGTCGCCCCGGTGCACGAAGCCGGGCTGACCCACCTGTGGGACGGCTCTTACCGGATCGACGGGAACCTCCGGCTGGATCTCGCGCCGGGCCACACCCCCGGGTCGTCCGTGCTGACGCTGGAGTCGGGCGGGGACCGCGCGCTGTTCGTCGGCGATCTGGTGCACACCCCGCTGCAATTCGTGGAGCCGGAGACGAACTCCTGCTTCTGCGAGGACCCGGCCGAGGCCCGGGCGACGCGGCACAAGCTCCTCGGCCGCGCGGCCGAGGACAACGCGCTCGTCTTCCCCGCGCACCTCGGCGGCCAGGGTGGCGCCGAGGTCGAGCGGGCCGGATCGAAGTTCGCCATCAAGGAGTGGGCGGGGTTCTCCCGCATCGCCTGAGCCCGGCAGCAGCCCACGAGAGGAAGCGTTTCCCGTGTCCCAGCAGGCAGATCCGATCGTCGGCACCCCGGCCGGTGCCGTGCGCGGCGTCCGTGACCGGTTCGGCGAGCTCTACCGCGCCGTCCCGTACGCGGCGGCACCGACGGGCGCCGGCCGCTTCGCGCCGCCGATGCCCCACCCCGGCTGGACTGGTGTCCGGGACGCCACCGCGCCCGGACCGACCGCACCGCAGCCGGCCCGGGACTTCGGCGGGCTCGACATGACCCCCTACTTCGGGCCGGGCTGGGTGCGCGGCGACGAGTACCTGACCGTCGACATCCGGACGCCCGGCACCGACGGCGGGAAGCGGCCGGTCCTGGTCTTCGTGCACGGCGGCGGGTTCGTCACCGGCTCGACCCGCGCCGCGCTCTACGACGGCCGGGCGTTCGCGCGCGACGGCGTCGTGCTGGTGACGGTGAACTACCGCGTCGGCGTCCCCGGCTTCCTCGACCTGGCGGGCGCCCCCGCCAACCGCGGGCTGCTCGACGTGCTCGCCGCGCTCGGCTGGGTGCGGGACACGATCGCGGCGTTCGGCGGCGATCCCGGGAACGTCACGCTGTGCGGCCAGTCCGCGGGTGCCACGATCACCGGAGCCCTGCTGGCGACGCCGGCGGCCAAGGGGCTGTTCCGGCGCGCGATCGTCCAGAGCGGCAGCGGCACCGGCGCGTTCACCCCCGAGCAGGCGCGACGGGTCACGGACGCGGCCGCGCGGGCGCTGGGTGTGCGGCCCACCGCGGAGGCCTTCGCCGAGATCCCGGACGAGCGGTTCCTCGAGATCCTCCCGGCCCTCGCGGGGATCGACCTGCGGACGGCGACGGCCACGGACCCGCTCGCCGGGCTGAGCCCGTTCGCCCCGGTCCGGCCCGTGCAGCCGGCCGATGCCCTGGCCGAAGGGCCGGCCGGAGAGGTCGGCCTGCTCATCGGCACCACCACCGAAGAGGGGCACCTCTACCTGGTACCGCAGGGCAAGCTGGAGTCCACAATGGACGACGACGTGCTCGCCGTCGCGGCGAAGGTCCACGCGGATCCCGCCGCCGTCGTCGCGGCCCATCGGGCGGCCCGGCCGGGAGCGACCCCGGGCGAACTGCGCTCCGCGGTGCTCGGCGAAGCTCTCTTCGAAGCCGGTACGGCCCGGATGATCGAGACCCACGCCCGGCTGTCCGGCGGCCGCACGTACGCCTATTCGTTCGGCTACCGCTCGACGGCTTCGGGCGGGCGGCTGGGCGCCGCCCACACGGTCGAGCTGCCGTTCGTCTTCGACATCGCCGACGAACCATGGCTGCACGGCGACACCGGCCTCCTCGGTCCCGACCCGGCGCCCGCCGGGCTGGCGGCCCGCGTGCACGGCGCTTGGGTTGCGTTCGCAACCCACGGCGACCCCGGATGGGCAGCGTACGACCCGCAGCGACCGCGACGGGAAGTCTTGGGCGGCACCGCCGGCGAGTGACCGCTCAGACAGTTCCACCGCTGCTCGAAGCCCGAGCCACACGGCCGGCCGGGTGCCCTCGGTCCGGAAAGCCGGCCGCCGGGCGCGGGCCGAGCGGCCGGGTCAGTCCGATGCGGTCAGGGTTCGCAGCTGGGCGAACGACTGGTCGATGGCCTCGCGCAGGTCGAGGTCGTCGGCGTCGACCCAGCGCTGGAACGCGACCCGGTACACCGCCGAGCCGGTTTCGGCGGCCAGGCTGGCCTCGGCGTCGCCGATGCCCCGTCGTCGAAGTCCGTCGGCGAGGGCGGCTGACATGTGGGCGAGCTTGATCAGCTCACGTTCTCGGAGATCGGCGTTGGCCGTGATCACCGCGTGCCGCGTCCGGGCGAGGGCACGGTCGTGCCCGATGATCGCCGCCACGGCGTCGAGCGCGGCCGCCACGGCTTCGAGGGGCGAAGCCGTGGCGGGCGCCGCCTCCAGCGCGGCCAGTGACTTCTCCTCCAGCTCGGCCGCGGCGTCGAAGAGGACCTCGCGCTTGTCGGCGAAGTAGCGAAAGAAGGTGCGGGCCGTCACGCCGGCCCGTTCGGCGATGTCGGCCACCATGGTCTGCTCGAAGCCGCGTTCGAGGTACAGGTTCAGCGCGGCCTCACGCAGTCGGCCGCCGGCTCCCGGCTCCCATCGTCCCATCCCGCGAGTTTAGTGCTGCCGCATCCGCAGTGATGTCATCGGCTGACATCAGCGTGCTATGGTGATGTCAGCTGATGACATCACTGCGAGAAGGGACAGGCCATGCCACCGACCACGAGCACCACGTTCATGGTCGTCGCAATGCTGCGCGACGACACGGACCTCGCGGAATTCGCCGCGCTGCGGGATGACGAGCACAAACAGCTGGAGGTGCTGCGCTCGGCCGGGCGGGTCGGCGCCCACTACGTCTCCCCCGCCCGGGGAGCGACGTTCATCGAGGTCATCGCCGACGACGAAAAGCAGGTCGCCGAGACACTGGCGACGCTGCCTTTCGCCAGGTTCTTCGACGCCGACGTCTACCCGACCACGCCCCCGGACCCCGCGGAAGCCGCCCACCGGGCGCGATTCTCCGCCGCGAATTCACCTCTGCGATCCACCGGAGAATAGGATGGCGAAGCTCAAGGCGTTCCCGTTCGGCAAGGTGCTCATTTCGTTGTCCGCGGTGGGGACCATGATCGGCTCGTACGTCGCCGACTGGAACGAGACGCACATCCACAATCCCGCGTGGCCGCCCCACGCCAAGTTCCACAACGCCCAAACCATGAGCATGGGCACCGCACTGGGGCTGGCGGCCCTGTACCACTTGTGGAAGCCGGGCCGGTCGCGCGAGTCGCTGGACAGCGCGGCCGTCATCGCGAGCCTGTACGGGCTCACCCAGCTTTCCGCCGCGCTCTACCCGGGAACCGCCAGCGTCGACCCGCCCCGCGAAGACAACTGGCCGCAGCTCAAATACACGCTGCCGAGTCTCGGGCTGATCCTGCTCGGCTATTCGCTCGATCGCTACCGGATCAGCCGAGCATGACGGTGCGGTGACACCTGCCGGCCCGGCTGCTTCAGGCTCCGAGCACCAGCGGCACGAGGAAATAGATCTCGACGGCCTCGTACACCGCTCCGAGGAAGAACAGCGCGAGCGCCGGGAGCCAGAGGCGGCCGAGGCTCGCCAAGCCGCGCACGTAACCCTGGCGGCGGGTGGGGGCCTCGACCGTCGCGGGCCGGAGCCAGGACCTGCCGAGCAGGTACGCGCCGAACATCACGAGCGCGTACGCCTGGAACTCGATGAGCAGCGTCAGGGAATGCGGGATGAGGGTCAGCCGCGAAGTCGCGTCGACGGGGGCGAGCGTGATGCCCAGGTCGATCGTCTTGATCGCGAAAACGGCCAGCCCGGCGAACGGGACCACGAGCGACGGGAGCGTGATGAGCAGCAGCGCGGTCGGGAACACGTTGACGAGGAAGATGACCGCGCCGAACACCCACCCGTTGCCGACCACCGCGTTGACGAGCGCCCCCTGCCCGCCGCCCGCGAACGAAGCGACCCGCGCGGCGTGCAAGCTCGGGAAGAGCGTCCCCACGGCCATGCCGAGGAGCAGCACTCCGTAGACGAAGACGTTGACGAGGAGGTACGCCCGGAGATCGGCGCGGATGAGCTGGAACGGCCCGCGGAGGCGAGACATGGTTTACGTCCATTCGTCGAGGAAACCGCATGTCAGCCGCTCTAACACACTGTACTAGAGCGGGTCGGCCGCGACAGTAGCACAGCGTGCTAGTACAGTGTGTTAGAGGAGGTGCCCATGGCGGAGCAGGAGACGGGGACCGGCAGCCGGGACCGGATTCTTCGGGCGGCCATGGCGATGTTCGGGGAGAACCAGGGCGCGCGGCTCAGCGTGCGCGCGGTCGCGGCGCGGGCCGGGGTGAGCACCGGCTCGCTCCGGTACCACTTCCCGACGCAGCGCGTGCTGCAGGACGCCGTGCTCGCCGGCATCTACGACGTGATCGCCCCCGACGACCGAATCCACGACCGCTCCACACCGGCGCGGGACCGGCTGATCGACTGCCTCCGCCAAGTCCTCGCTCTCGCCGGCGTGGGCGAGCAGGCACGGGCCGGCTGGGGCGAGATCTTCAGGACGTACATCGAGCCCGAACCGACCGAGGAGAGCCGCGCGGCGTACCTCTCGATCGAGCGGGAGGCGCAACGCCGGGTCGAGTACTGGCTGACCGTCCTGCGCAGCGAAGGCGCACTCGCCGAGGGCGACGACAGCCGGCGTGCCAGGTTCCTGGTGACCGTGCTCAACGGACTGTCCATCGCGAGGGCGCTGCCCTCCGAGGAATCGATCCTGGCCACCGAAACCGAGACCCTCCACGCGGCGGTCGACCACGTCCTCGGTTCCCGGTTCTGACGGCGCTCTCGCCGGGCGCGAAGATTTCTCGCCGGCGCATGTCGAGAACCGGTGATCGGCTCCGACTCAGGGGCACTCGCGCGGCCGGCAGGGCCGCCACCCACGAAATGTGAGCACGCACCATGACCAAGGTGACCGCCCAGATGTCGGTGTCCGTCGATGGCTTCTACACCGGGCCGCGGGCTGCCGATGAGGTGACCGGCTGGATGCAGGGTCCCGAAGCGCCCGGGTTCTTCCGGGTCACCCGGTGGGCCGTCGATGCCGCCGCCTGGCGGGAGCGGCAGGGCTTTGCCGGGGGTGAACGGTCGGTCGACTCGGACGTCGTCGAGGAGATGTTCGCCTCCGCCGGGGCCTATGTCATGGGACGGCGGATGTTCGACGCCGGTGAGCTCCCCTGGGGTGACGAGCCGCCGTTCCACGCCCCGGTGTTCGTCGTCACCCACCGTCCGCGGGAGGTGCTCGAACGCCGGGGTGGCACCTCCTTCACCTTCGTCACCGACGGGGTCGAGCGGGCCGTCGAGCTGGCGCGGGACGCCGCCGGGGGCAAGGACGTCGCCGTGGCCGGGGGTGGGGAGCTGCTGCGCCAGGTGCTGGCCGCCGGGCTGCTCGAGCAGCTCGAGCTGCACATCGCGCCCGTGCTGCTGGGTGAGGGGCAACGCCTGTTCGGGCCCGGCCTCGGCCTCGGTGCCGACGACGGCATCGAGCTGGTCCCGGCCCGGGTCGTCGAGTCGCCCGGGGTCACCCACATCCGCTATACCGTCACCGGGCGGTCGAAACTGGTCTTGGACGATCGCGGGGCCGGCGGCGAGCTGGTCGGACCGTCCCAGGCGGAGCAGAGGAGCGCGCTGTGAAGTACATGCTGCTGATCTACGGCAACGAGGAAGCCTTCACCTCGATCGGTGCGGACGCCCTCGCCGAGCTCATCCGCGAGACCGATGCCCTCAACCAGGAGCTGTTCGAGTCCGGTGAGCTGGTCGGCGCCTACGGGATGGCCGACCAGATGAACTCCAAGATGGTCCGGGTCGCCGACGGGACGCCGGTGGTGACCGACGGCCCCTTCGCCGAGGCCAAGGAGTTCCTGGGCAGCTTCACGATCCTCGACTGCGACAGCCTGGAACGAGCCTTGGAGATCGCGGCCCGCAACCCGTCGGCGCGCCACTGGGGTGTCGAGGTCCGGCCGCTCATGCACGAGGCCAACGTCGGGCCGTGAACGACTGGCAGGCCGTCCGGCGGCTGGTCCCGGAAGTGCTCGGGGTGCTGGTGCGCCGCTACGGCCGGTTCGACGCCTGCGAGGACGCCGTCCAGGAGGCGCTGCTGGCCGCCGCGGCCCAGTGGCCGGTCGAGGGGTGGCCGGAGAGCCCCCGGGCGTGGCTGGTGACCGTGGCCTCGCGCCGCCTCGCCGACCAGGTGCGCAGCGACGCCGCTCGCCGCCGGCGGGAGGAGGCCGATGCCCTGCGCACGCCGCCCGCCGGTGGCGAGGTGCAGGCCGGCGACGACACCCTCACGCTGCTGTTCCTGTGCTGCCACCCGGCGCTGACCCCGTCGTCGCAGATCGCGTTGACCCTGCGGGCCGTCGGCGGCCTGTCGACCGCCGAGATCGCCCGGGCCTTCCTCGTGCCCGAGGCGACCATGGCGCAGCGCATCAGCCGGGCCAAGCAACGCATCAAGGCGGCCGGGGCCGGCTTCGACCTGCCACCGCCGGCCGAGCGGGCGCAGCGGCTCGGCGTCGTGCTCCACGTCGTCTACCTCGTCTTCAACGAGGGCTACACGGCCACGTCGGGGACGCGGCTGGTGCGGGCCGAGCTGACGGCCGAGGCCATCCGGCTGGCCCGCGAGCTGCACCGGCTGGTCCCCGGCGACGGCGAGGTGGCCGGGCTCCTGGCCCTGCTGCTGCTCACCGACGCCCGCCGCCGGGCCCGCACCGCCGCGGACGGCTCGCTGGTGCCGCTGAGCGAGCAGGACCGGACGCTCTGGAACACCGAGGCCATCGCCGAGGGCGTGGCCCTCGTGACCGCCGCCCTGGCCGGCGGCCCCCTCGGCCCGTACCAGCTCCAGGCCGCCATCGCCGCCGTCCACGACGAGGCACCCGCCGCCGGCGTCACCGATTGGCCGCAGATCCTGGCCCTCTACACGGTTCTGGAGCGCGTGGCCCCCAACCCGACGGTGACGCTCAACCGGGCGGTGGCGGTGGCCGAGGTCCACGGCCCCGCGGCCGGGCTGGCCCTGCTCGACGCCGTCTCGGCCGACGAGCGCATCGCCGCCTCCCACCACCTCGTGTCCGTGCGGGCCCACCTGCTGGAGCTGGCCGGCGACCACGACGCGGCGCGCGCCGGCTACCGGGAAGCGGCCCGGCGCACCACCAGCGAACCGGAGCGGCGCCACCTCCTGACCCGCGCCGCGCGGCTGGGGTGAGCGCGCGCTCCCCGCCGCGTCACGGTGTCACCTCCGCGATCCTCGAAAAGCTGTTCTGCGCGGCCGCGACGACGATCCGCACCTGGGCCGTCGTCACCGGCGCCGGGAACGGGATCCACCGGTAGACGGCGGTGTTGCCGGTGACGTGGACCTGGTCGGCCCACTGGGCGCCGTCCCAGGTCTGCACGGTGAAGTCGGTCGGGACGCCGTCCGGGTTGGACGCGAAGCCGACGCCGGTCAACGCGGTCGCAGCGGGGGCCGTGACGGTGAGGGTGTCCGGGTACCGGCTGTCGGTGTCGTCGTTCCAGAACGTCGCCAGGTCGTGGTCGATCGCGTTCGACGCCAGGTAGGTGCGGGTCGCGCCGTCGACGACGTTCGGCGCGTGCTCGCTCGACGCCGACGCCGTCGTCCCGCTCGCCCAGCTGCCGAACACCGGCACGTTCACCGTCGTCTTCGCTTCCCCGCCGCGAGGGGCCTTCACGGTCAGCGTCACCGGGTACAGGCCGCTCTTGACGCCCGCGGGCACGGTGATCCGCACGGTCGCCGGCGTCTCGGAAGTGGCCGGGGTCAACGGGATTCCCGCCGGGGTGGCCGTCACGGTCCAGCCCGCCGGGACCTGCGCGCCGAGCGTCGCCTGCGCGTCCACTGTGGACCGGCCTTCGATGACCACCGGGACGTCGCCGCTGCCGCCCGCGGTGATCGCGGCGGGCGTGCCCGTGGTGAGCGCGAGCCGGGTGAACGGCGTGCGCGGCGGCGTCACGGTGAACGTGTAGTCCCCCGAACCGGCGGTCAGGGTGAGCGTCTCGTCGTCGGCGCGGCCGACCGTCAGGCCGGGGTCGGGCTGGGCCGCGTGCCCGTCGGCGAAGATCGTCCGCCCGCTCTCGCGGACCGACGACTGCTTGCCGCCGAGCAGCGGCAGCCGGATCGTCGCCTTCGCCCCGACCGGGACCGTCGCGTGGTAGGTGAGGGTGCTGCCGTCGCGCCGCCAGGAACTCACCACGGTCCCCCGCACGGTCTGCTGCTGCGCCGTCACGTGGGTGAGGTTCCCGGCGACGGCGGGCGCGAGGGTGAACTCGCGCCAGCCGGGCGTGCCGGGCTGGATCCCGGCCAGCTGCTGCTGGAACCACTGGCCGACCGCGCCGCCGAGTCCGATGTGGTCCTTCGACGACGTGCCGTCCGGCGCCGAGGAGTTGTCCCACTTCTCCCAGATCGTCCCCGGTCCCTGGTTCACCATGTACCCGAAGCTCGGGTAGTCGGTGCGCTGGGCGATGGCGAGCGCGACGTCGTTGCGCTGGTATTTGCCCAGCGCCTGGAACACCAGCGTCGTGCCGACGAAGCCGGTCGTGACGTGGTTCTGGTGCGCGGCGACGTCGGCGACCAGCCGGTCCACTGTGGACTGCTCACGCCCGGCCGGGACGAGCCCGAACACGAGCGGCAGGGCGTAGGACAGCTGCGTCCCGGTGCCGAAGACGCCGGTGTCGGCGGAGTAGAACCGCTTGAGGAAGCCCGTCGCGATCTGCCCGGCGAGTGCGGTGTACTTCGTGGCGTCGGCCTGCTTGCCCAGTGCTCCGGCCATCTTCGCGAGCAGTTGCGCGTCGAGGTAGGAGAAGCCGGTCTGGAAGTAACCGTGCGGCGTGCTGACTGTCGAAAGCCAGTCGTCGCCCCACGACGTCGGCGGGTTGACGACGACGTGGTCGGCGTCGCTGATCGTGCCGAGGTAGTCGACCCACGCCTTGACGTGGTCGTAGTGGGTCGCGAGCAGCTGCGCGTTCCCGTACTGCGTGTAGGAGTCCCAGATGATCTGCGGGTACGCGGTACCCCAGGCCGGGTCGGTGAGCCAGTCCGTGCGGCCGTTGACCGGCGCGACCGACGGCAGGCTGCCGTCGGCGTTCCGGCTGGTCACCATGTCGCCGAGCCACTTCGCGTAGAACGCCTGCATGTCGAAGTTGGCCATCGCCTCCTGGTCGGAGTCGGCGGCGTCGCCGAGCCAGCCGTGGCGCTCGCGGGTCGGGCAGTCCATCTGGATCGACTCGAGGTTGTTCAGCTGCGTCTGCGTGACGGCGGCCTGGATCTTGTCGAGCCCCGGGTCCGAGGTGTCGAACCCGCCCGTCGAGGCGACATCGGTGTGGATCTCCTGCGCGGTCACGGTGACGGCGGCGTCGTCGGGGACACCGGTCAGCTCGGCGTAGCGGAAGCCGGCGTAGTTGAAGTGCGGCAGGTACGTCTCGGTTCCGTTGCCGCTGAAGGTGTAGTGGTCGGTCTGCCGCGGCGGCTCGGAGCCGCCGAAGCTGATGTTCGCGGTCGTGACACGGCCACCTCCGTCGAGGATCTCGCCCTTCTTCAGCGACGCCGTCGTCCCGGCGGGCTGCGCGGCCCGCAGCGTCGCCTGGCCGGTGCGGTTCTGGCCGAAGTCGTAGACGCGCACGCCCGGCGCGGGCCGGGTTTCCTTGACCGGCTTGAAGTTCGCGACAATCTCCGACGGCGGGGTGGTGTCGGGCAGCAGCTGCGTGACGCCGCTGTCGACCACCGCCGGGTTCGGGCCGTAGACGCCGATCTCGGCCAGCCGGAAGGTGCAGCTCGTCCCGGCGCAGGCGAGCTTCGTCGCGGTCACCCGCACGTACCGGCCGGTGACGTCCGCGGGCACGGTGACGGCCGCGGTGCCCGGGTTGGGCTGGTCGGCGTCCGTGCGGTCGGCGACGGTCGTCGCGGTGGCGAACGCCGGATCGTCGCTGACCTGGACGCGGTAGCGCACCGGGAAACCGGCGCCGGCGAAGTCCCCCGCGGGGTCGTTCGTCGGCCGCGCCGGGAACAGCGTCACCGAGCCGAGGTGCTGCGCCGAGCCGAGGTCGACCTGCGCCCACTTCGTCCTGTCGGCGCTGGATTCGATGGCCGAGTGGTAGCCCTCCGACGCGTCGCTCGAACCGTCGATCCCGTCGGTCGCGGCCGCCGGAGACCAGCCGCAGCAGGTGGTCGTGTCGAGAGCGGTGACCGGCTTGCCCTGCGCCAGGCTCTGGCGGTGGGCGGCCGGGGCCACGGCGAGCGCGGCGGGCCAGGCTCCCGCGTCGAACCCGGCGGTGTCCCAGCCCGCGATCTCCTTGCGGGCGTCGTAGGTTTCGCCGTAGTAGAAGTCGTCGCCGGTGACCGGGCCGGCGTGGGCCTTCCAGCCGGGGCCGGTGCCGAAGCGTGCGGTCGAGCCGTCGGTGTAAGTGACGTTCAGCTGCGCGACGAGCGCCGGGCGGCCGGTGTACTGGCCCTTCCCGGCCATGAACGCGAGCGCGTTGCGGCCGGGCTTGACCAGGTTCGTGACGTCGAGGTCGCGGTAGAGCACGCGGGCTGCGTAGTCGGTCACCGCGGAGTCGAGCACCCGGCCGGGCTGGACGCGGGCGCCGTTGAGGTGCGGCTCGGCGACGCCCTGGGCGCCGAGGTACAGCCGGGCGCGGGCGACCGGCTTGGTGACGTCGAAGCTGCCGCGCACGAGCGCGCCGTCGTCGGCCTGCAGCCACCAGGCGGACCAGTCGGCGGGCCGGAGCAGGCCGGTGTCGACCTTCGCGGGCGCCGACCACGGCGACGGCCGGCCCTCGCTGTTCCAGGTCCGCACCGACCACTGGTAGGTGCGATCGCTGTCGAGGGCGGGCCCGGTGTAGGCGACGTCGACCGAGTTCGCCGACGGCACGCGCCCGGAGTCCCAGTGGGACCGCGGTCCGTCGACACGGATCTCGTACGCCGTCTGGGTTTCCGCGCGTCCGGTGTCGTTCACCGTCCAGGCGAACGTCGGCTGTGGACTGGCGGCCACCGCGTCCGACGCCTGGCCGTCGGCACGCAGCGACGTCGGCGGCAGCGGGCCGCCGTGCGCGGGCTCCGCCGACGCGGTCGTGGGTGCGACCGCCGCGGCGAGCACGAGCGCGACCACGACAGCCTGTCTCTTCATCGAGGTTCCCGACCGGTGCATGAACGTCTCCCGACACGCATAAAACGTTTCAATCAACCGAAGGGCTTTCTACAACCTCCGCGGCGGCGAAACAAGGAACGGCGTCGATCCTGTCCGGATGACGCGGAACAAGACACCCGATCAGCCGTGCGACCTTGACGACCGTGACCCGCATCACCTAGGTTCATTCGTTGAATCGTTTCATACAACGAAGATGAGCGAGGCAGGAGACCACCATGAGGAACCTTCGCCCGCTCGTCCTCGCGCTCGTCGCGATGCTCGCCATGGCACTCCCCGCGAGCGCGTCCCCGTTCACCACGACCGTGACCAACTTCGACGCGCAGGGCCACCAGGTCATCCGGTTCGACGCCCAGGGCAACTCGGTCGACGCCCACGACGGCGAGATCGCCTTTTTCAACGGGACGTACTACCTCTACGGCACCAGCTACGACTGCGGGTTCGCCTGGCAGGCCACGACTTCGCCGTTCTGCGGGTTCAAGGTCCACACCTCCCCCGACCTGGTCCACTGGACCGACCGGGGCCGGCTCTTCGACCCCGCCGGCGTCTGGCAGACGCGCTGCAACGGGGCCACCTACGGATGCTTCCGGCCGCACGTCGGCTACAACGCACGGACCCGGCAGTACGTGCTGTGGGTGAACGTCTACGACAACCAGGTCGGCTTCCGGGTGCTCACGAGCCCGTCGCCGGCCGGGCCGTTCACCGAAGCACCGGTACCGACGCTGGCGGTGAACAACGACGCTCCGGCCGGCGGGGTGAACAACGGTGACCACGACGTCTTCGTCGACACGGACGGCACCGCGTACCTCGCCTACACCGACTGGCGCAGCAACGGCGACCTCGTCGTGGAACGGCTTTCGGGCGACTACCGCACCGGAACGGGCCACTACACCCGGCTCGGCCAGCAGCAGACCGAAGCACCGGCCCTGTTCAAGCGCGGCGGCGTCTACTACCTGACCTACTCCGACCCGAACTGCGGGTACTGCGCGGGCACCGGGACGTCGTACCGGACGGCCGCGAGCCCGCTGGGCCCGTGGTCGGCGCCGGCGAAGATCAGCGCGGACTCGTGCGGCGGGCAACCGGCGTTCGTCTCGGCGATCCCGACGACGTCGGGCACGACCTACCTCTACGCCAGCGACCTCTGGAACAACGGGCAACGCAACGAAGCCCTGGCGAACTACTTCTGGACCCCGCTGACCTTCACCGCCGCCGGCGCGATCGAGCCGATCAGCTGCCGGAGCTCGTTCTCCCTCACCCTGTCGACCGGCGCGCCCGGGCACCAGACCCCGCCGCGGGACGTCGACCAGGCGGACGGCGTGAGCGGGTTCCGCTCGTACTGCGACGTCGGCGCCGGGGTGGCGCGGTTCCAGACGTTCGTGGCCGGCCGGACCGGCAGGCTCTCCGCCGTCTCGTACACGAGCTTCCAGGCCGGCAACCCCGACGCGGGCCTCGAAATCAGCGTCTACCGGGCGACGGACGCGTTCCAGCCGTCCGGTGCCGCGCTGAGCTCCACCGTCGTGCCGGCCGCGCAGATCGGCTGGTCACCGCGCGAGGTCACGGTGGCGCCGGGCATCCCCGTCGTGGCCGGGCAACGGTACGGCCTGCTGGTCCGCTCGGCGAACACGACCGGCTGCTACGGCTTGGCGTACAACGACTCCAGCCCGTACCCCGGCGGCGGAGAGGCCTACAGCAACGACAACGGCTCGACGTTCCGCGCCGAGGCCGGCCGCTCGCTCAAGTTCTCGACGAGCGTCAGCGAGTAGCCCGCGCGGGAACAGGCCACCGTCTACCCGTCCGGTTTGTTGAAGTTTTACCGGATTGCGGCTACTCTGACGGCCACGCTGGGAGCGCTCCCAATGGTCACCACCACTCGTCACGAATGGAGGCCCATCAATGCGTACCACCACCCGGCGGCGAAGCGTCCTCGCCGTGCTCGTCGCCGCTCTGGCCGGCCTGTTCCTCTGGGTACCGGCCGCCTCGGCGCACGGCACCATCGTCGGCCCCGCCACCCGCGCCTACCAGTGCTGGCGGGACTGGGGCAGCCAGCACACGAACCCGGCCATGCAGCAACAGGACCCCCAGTGCTGGCAAGCTTTCCAGGCCAACGCCGACACCATGTGGAACTGGATGAGCGCACTGCGGGACGGCCTCGGCGGCAACTTCCAGAACGCCACCCCCGACGGCCAGCTCTGCAGCAACGCCCTGTCGCGCAACAACTCCCTGAACGCGGCCGGACCGTGGAAGACCACCGCCCTCGGCAGCAGCTTCTCGATGCACCTGTACGACCAGGCCAGCCACGGCGCCGACTTCCTCCGCGTCTACATCAGCAAGAACGGGTTCGACCCCACCACCCAGCGCCTCGGCTGGGGCAACCTCGACTTCGTCACCCAGACCGGCCGGTACGCCCCGGCCAAGGACATCACCTTCACCGTGCAGACCTCGGGTGCCTACACCGGGCACCACGTCGTCTTCACCATCTGGCAGGCGTCACACCAGGACCAGACCTACATGTGGTGCAGTGACGTGACCTTCGGCTAGCGCGGCACCGCCCGGCCGGTGCCCGCGGCACCGGCCGGGTGTTCCCGCGGAATCGACGATTTCGAAATAGCACACGGAAAACCCCCGTTCGCACCGCAAAGCCGGTACGCCCTTTCGGGTCACCTATTCCTGAGTCCGTCGCCTTAAACCCTTGAGGCTGATGGCCGAATTCGCCGAACGGTCTTTCCGGTGCACCTCGAGCGGATTGCGTTCGCATATCCGGTATCGGTACGTTCCACCCCTCACTGATCAAACCACGATCCGCTGATGACGACCGATACGAAAGGTCCCGGATCATGAGCCCCTGGGGTCAGCGTCGCCGCGTGCCGGAAGTTCCCCGCAACGTCGTGGCGCTGGGGGTGGTGCTGACCTTGCTCGCCGGCGTGGTCCCGCCGGCCGCGCGCTTCGCCGAGCCACCGGCCGTGGCCGGGGCCGCGGGTGAGGGCCTGGTCGACGTGCCGGCGCACCCGGAAGGGGCGTCGTTCGACGCCAACCAGCTCCAGGGGATCCAAGCCGCCGATCCCGGCGCGAAGGTCAACCTCGTGCAGCCGCCGACGGCGGACTCCACCGGGGACGCCCGGCTGAGCTACCCCATCGAGGTGCCACCGGGCCGGGGCGACGCCCAGCCGGCCGTCGGGCTGACGTACGACTCGGCGGCGGAAAACGGCTGGACGGGCGTCGGCTGGGGGCTGGCCACCCAGTCGATCACGATCGACACGCGGTGGGGCGTCCCGCGCTACGCCGGCGCCCTGGAAACCGAGACTTACCTGCTCGGCGGCCAGCAGCTGACGCCGGTCGCGAATCGCGCCGAACTGCGGCCGCGCACCGCGGAAAAAGTGTTCCACACCCGGATCGAAGGCCAATTCAGCAGAATCGTGCGGCACGGTGCCACCCCACGGGAATACTGGTGGGAGGTGACCGCGAAGAACGGCACGCGGTCGATTTTCGGGGGCCCGGCCGACAGCCCCGGGGAAAGCACGACCCTCACCGACGAGTTCGGCGACATCGCGGTGTGGGCGCTGCGCGAGGTGCGCGACGCCAACGACAACTTCGTGCGCTACCACAACGTCCAGGTCTCGGACGTCGGCGTGGCCGGCGGCACGGTGCCCGGCGTCGCCCTCTACCCGAAGCGGATCACCTACACCGGCCAGGGCAAGATCGAGGGCCGGTATTCGATCACCTTCGTCCGCGACCGGGAACGCGGCGAGCCGCGGCGCCAGGACGTCGAGATCGACGCGCGCAACGGGTTCAAGGAGGTCACCGCCGACCTGCTGCGCCGGATCGACGTCTACCTCGACGACAAGCCGATCCGCGCCTACGAGCTGAACTACCGCACCGGGGCGTTCGCCAAGACGCTGCTGGAGTCGGTCTCCCAGTACGGCGAGGACCTCAAGCTCTTCACCACGCACACCTTCGGCTACTTCGACGACATCCGCACCGGCGCCGGCGACTACCGCGGCTTCTCCGACGCCCAGGGCTGGACCACGCCCGGCGACTCGCTCGGCGCGCCGGTGCCCGGCGGGCAGGCCAGCGCCCTCTCGGCCACCACGTCCAGCAGCGCCGGCGGCCACCTCTACGTCGGGTTCAACCCAACGCTGCCCCGCAAGTCCGGGTCCGCCGGCGGCAAGGTCGGCTTCGCCGCCGGCTCGGCCGAAGGCCTGCTCGCGCTGACCGACGTCAACGGCGACTCCTTGCCGGACAAGGTGTTCCGCACCGGCGCCGGCGTCTTCTACCGGCCCAACCTGTCCGGGCCCGGCGGCGCGACCGAGTTCGGCGACACGCCCATCGCGCTGACCAACCTGCCCGGCATCTCCTCGGAGTCGACCCGGTCGGTCACCTCCGGCGTCGAGTCGTTCATCGGCGTGGCCGCGCAGCTCGACCACGTGTCCACCACCACGCGCACCGACCGGTACTTCTCCGACGTCAACGGGGACGGCTTGACCGACCTCGTCACCAACGGCAGCGTGCTGTTCGGCCACCTCGACGCCGACGGCCACCCCGCGTACAGCGCGAACAGCAAGGACACCCCGGTGCCCATCGGCGCCGGCGGGGTGACCGGCAGCGTCGTCAGCGACCAGACCGCCGAGTTCGAACGGCAGGTCGACGCCTTCCCGCTGCTGGACGGCGTGCGCCGGTGGGTCGCGCCCTACGACGGCACCGTCCGGATCGCCGGTGGGGTGCGGCTCACCGGCGACCCCGGCGCCGACCGCGCGGCCGACGGCGTCCGCGTCGCCGTGCAGCACGAGAACGCCGAGCTGTGGTCGCAGCGCATCATGCCCGGCGACCCAGCCCAGTACCTGCCCTCCGGCGTGGACGCCGTGGCGGTGCACCGCGGCGAGCGGATCTACTTCCGCGTCCAGTCCGTGCTGGACGGGAAGTTCGACCAGGTCGCGTGGGACCCGGACATCACCTACACCAGCGTCCCGGCCGGCACCGACGTCAACGGCCTGGACAACCGGCGCTACCTCGCTTCGCGTGACTTCACCCTCGGCGGCCGGCCGTCGACGGTGACCGCGCCGGTCACCGGCACGCTGCACCTGTCCGGGGACGCGTCCAAGGTCGGGCCGACCACCGACGACGTCGCGGTCGTGATCACGCGCAACGGCCGGGACGTGCTCACCGGCACCCTGCCCGCGGCCACGGGCGGCACCGTGCCGATCGACCTGGACATCCCCGTGACGGCGAACGACACGCTGTCGTGGCGGCTGCGGGTGGACTCGCCGATCGACGCCGGCGCCCTGCACTGGGTCCCGTCCGCGCACTACACCGCGGTGGACGGCGACGTGCCGGTCGTCGACCAGGACGGCAACCCGACGATGACCATCAGCCCGCCCTACGACCTGGACCTGTACCCGGTCGACTCCCTGACCGCGCCGCAGCAGTCCTACACCGCGCCCCGGACGGGTCAGCTGACCGTGCAGCCGGAGCTGACTGTGAGCGGCCCCGACACCCGGGTCGTGTTCACCGTCAAGCGCCGCGGCGCGCTGCTGGCCAAGAAGGTCATCGACGTCGTGAATGGACAGACGCCGGCCCCGGAGTCGTTGCGGGTGACCGTGTCCGCGAACGAGGGCGACGAGCTGTTCTTCGACTATTCCACTTCGGACACCACGGCGCCCGCGCGGTTCACCGCGAGCGCGTCGGTCAGCACCGACGGCGCGACGTTCGAGCCGGTGCCCAGCGCCCTGCACGCCTCGGCGGAGCAGGGCGCGTTCGCCCAGCCCTACCGCGGCTGGGCCGCGATCGGCTACCAGGGCAACCGCGACCGCGCCACCGCCCCCATCGTGCAGGGTGACCTGGCGATCGACGCGAACTACCGCGACCGGATCCCCGGCGCCCCCAAGGAGGAGGACGTCCCCGGGTTCGACGGCCGCGTCACCCCGCCCAACGCCGTCGTGCTCGCACCGCAGCCCGCCGAGGGACGCTGGGGCAGCGACGACGGCAACACCTGGGTCGCCGGCGCCGGTGCCGCCAGCTCGCGGCTGGGCACCGACCGGATCGACGTCGCCCGCGACTCCGACTTCGCCGGCGCGACCGGGGTGTCCCGGGTCGCCGAGAGCAGCCAGGTCTCGACGACGTTCGGCGCAAGCCTGCCCGGCGTGCCGATCGGGGCCGGGGCCAGCGTCGCCCGGGGCAGCAGCAGCGGCCAGGTCGACTTCCTCGACCTCAACGGCGACCGCTTCCCCGACGTGGTCGGCTCGGCCGGGATCCAGTACTCGGACATGACCGGCGGGCTCGGCAGCACCCGCGGCTCGCTGGGCGCCGCCAACGTCCGCGAGAGCGACTCCAGCGCCTTCACCGCGTCGGCCAACGCCGGCAGCCCGGCCCGGACGATGGCCAACGGCCGCGGCCACAGCGGCCCGCCGGCCGACGCGAACGCCGTCACCGCCCAGTCCGGCAGCGAGCTGCCCAGCCTCGGCATCGGCGGCAGCGTCGGCGGCGGTGAGTCCGGCGGCCGGTTCGACCTGCTGGACATCAACGGCGACGCGCTGCCCGACCGCGTCTACGACAACGGCACGGCCGCGCTCAACCTCGGCTACCGGTTCGCCGCGCCCGAACCGTGGCCGGGTGGCCCGCTCAACGACTCCGACACCCGCAACGCCGCGGCCGATCTCGGCTTCAACACCGACTTCTACGGCCTGGCCGGTGGCGTCTCGGCCTCGACCGGAACGTCCAAGACGGACGCGAGCCTCGCGGACCTGAACGGTGACGGCCTGGCCGACCGGGTCTTCTCCCGGGACGGCGCCCCGATGAGCGTCGCCATCAACACCGGCAACGGCTTCCTCGCGCCCACGCCCTTCCCGGGCGGCTTCGGCGGGATCAACGCCGACAAGAACGCCGGCCTCGGCGCCGGCGCGTACTTCACCTTCGGGTTCTGCCTGGGCATCCTGGCCGGCGCCTGCGTCGTGTTCAACCCGGGTGCCGACACCTCCACCGGCATCGGCCGGTCCGAGCTCGCGCTGCGCGACGTCAACGGCGACGGCTACCCCGACCACGTGCGGTCCACTCGCGACAACGAGCTGGTCGTGGCGGAGAACCAGACCGGCCGCACCAACCTGCTGCGCTCGGTGAGCCGCCCGCTCGGCGGCCGGATCGACCTGGACTACACCCGGGACGGCAACACCACCGACCTGCCGCAGTCGCGCTGGGTGCTGGCGAGCACCCGCGTCTCCGACGGCCACCCCGGTGACGGCCAGGACGTGCAGCTGTCCACCTACCAGTACCAGAACGGCCGCTACGACCGCCTGGAGCGGCAGTTCCTCGGCTTCGGCCGGGTGGTCACCGAGCAGCGGGACGCCGGCGCCGGCGATGCGCTGTTCCGGACGGTGACGACCGACTACCGCACCGACAGCTTCTACGTGCGCGGCCTGGTGGCCCGGTCGGTGACCGCCGACGCGGCCGGGAGGGCGTTCACCGAGACGGTGAACACCTACACGCTGCGCGACATCGCCACCGGCAAGGCGGTCGACCCGCGCAGCACCACCGCCACGGTGTTCCCGCTGTTGTCCCGCACCGAACAGCGGTTCTACGAAGGCCGCCCGGCCGCGGGCAAGTCGACGTCCTCGGACTTCGAGTACGACGAGTACGGCAACAAGACGCGGGTGGTGGACGCGGCCGACGCCGGGACGGCGGACGACGTCGAGACCCGGATCGGCTACACCGCGACCGATTCCGCCTGCCGGGACCGCGGCATCGTCGGTACGGCGAACACCCTCCAGGTCTCCGCCGTCGCGTCGAAGGCCGTGCTGCGCAGCCGTCAATCCACTGTGGACTGCAAGACGGGGAACGTGACGCAGGTCCGCGCGCTGCTGGCCGACGGCACGAAGGCCGTCAGCGACATGGAATACCTCGGCAACGGCAACCTCAAGGCCGTGGTCGGGCCGGTCAACAAAGCCGGCCAGCGGTACCGGCTGGACTACGGCTACGACGCGGTCGTCGGGATCTACGTCGAGACCGTCGTGGACAGCTTCAACCTCCGCTCGGTGAGCACGCACAACTACAAGTACGGCCTGCCCGAGACCACCGTCGACGAGAACTTCCAGCGGGTCGACTTCCACTACGACCGGGTGGGCCGCACCGACTTCGTGGCGGGCCCGAACGAGATCCCCGAGAACCGGGTGACGATCGACTTCGAGTACCACCCGGAAGCCCCGGTGCCCTTCGCGGTCAGCCGGCACATCGACAACACCGCCACCGGGGTCCGCGACGACACGATCGACACCGTGCAGTTCTCCGACGGCCTCGGCCGCGTCGTCCAGACGAAGCAGGACGCCAGCGTCGCGCCCGAGCCCGGCGCGGCACCCGAGCCGGTGATGATCGTTTCCGGCAAGCACGTGTTCGACTTCCTCGGCCGGGACACCGAGCAGTACTACCCGGTCACCGAACCCAAGGGCGACGGCAACGTCGCGTTCGACACGGACGTCGACGCCGTGGCGCCCACGCGGATGAGCTACGACGTGCTCGACCGCCCGACCCGGGTGACCCTGCCGGACGACACGTCCTCGACCGTGGCCTACGGCTTCGGGCCGGACCGGGCCGGGGCCACCCAGTTCGAGACGGTCAGCACCGACGCCAACGGCAAGGAGAAGCGGAACTACACCGACCTGCGCCGGCTGACCACGGCCGTCAAGGAGTTCAACCCCGCCGGCGGCCAGCCGGTGCTCTGGACGAGCTACGGCTACGACCCGCTCGGCCAGATCACCTCCGTGACCGACGACCGCGGCAACACCACGAAGTCGGCCTACGACAACTTCGGCCGCCGCACGGTGCTCGACAGCCCGGACTCCGGGAAGACGGAGACGGGGTACGACCTCGCGGACAACGTGATCACCAAGGTGACGCCGAACCTGCGCGCGAAGCGCAAGGCGATCGAGTACGACTACGACTTCACCCGCGTCACCGCGATCCGGTACCCGGTCTTCACCGGCAACAACGTCAAGTACACCTACGGCGCGCTCGGCGCCCCCGAGAACGGCGCCGGCCGGATCACCGAGATCCGCGACGCGGCCGGCACCGTCACCCGCGGGTACGGCGCGCTCGGCGAGACCACCCGCGAGACCCGCACCCTCGGCGGCAGCGCCCCGGACGCCGGGACGTCGTTCACCACCCTCACCCGGTTCGACTCGTTCGCCCGGCTGCTGCAGACGACCTACCCCGACGGCGAGCAGCTCACCTACGGCTACGACACCGGCGGGCAGGTCACCACCGCCGCCGGTGTCAAGGACGGCCGGGACTACCCGTACCTGGCCCGGCAGGACTACGACAAGTTCGGGCAGAAAGTGCTGACGGAGACCGGGTCCGGCGTCCGCACGAGCTACCGCTACGACGCGGCGGACCGGCGGCTGGCCACCCTCGATGCCCGGCAGCCCGACGGGCGCGAGATCCAGAACCAGTCCTACCGGTACGACGACGTCGGCAACATCACGCAGCTGAGCAACGACGTCGCCGTCCCGCCGGCCAAGAGCATCGGCGGCCCGAGCAAGCAGACCTTCGGCTACGACGACCTGAACCGGCTCACCACGGCCGGCGGCGAGTACCGCAACAGCGCCGACAAGCTGAACCGGTACCAGCTGGACCTGTCCTACGACACTCTCGGCAACACCACGAACAAGGTGCAGCGCAACGACCTGGTGAGCACCAGCGGCTCGGTCACCCCGCAGGGCACCACGACGTACTCGCAGCGCTACACCTACGAAGCCGGCCGGCCGCACGCCCCGGTCAAGATCGGCCAGGACACCGAGAAGTACGACGCCAACGGCAACCTGATCGACGTCGGCACCAAGGACCGCGACGCCGCCCAGGCGGTCAACGTCCTGGCCGCCGAGCCGCTGACCTCTTCGGACGACCACACGCAGTTCGTCTGGGACGAGGAGAACCGGCTCGCGTGCGTCACCGAGGACGAGGACGACCCGGTCAAGCAGGAACCGGGCTCCTGTGACGGGCGGGGCGAGGACCTGGCCGCGAGCTTCGTGTACGACGAGTCGGGGAGCCGGGTCGCCAAGCTCGGCGCCGTCAAGGAGATCGCGCCGAGCAAGAACTTCAGCAAGGTCGACGGCCAGTCGTTCAAGCACGTCTTCGTCGGCGACACCCGGTTGCTGACGAAGAAGGTCGAGAGCAAGCTCGAAGACGAGCAGTTCTACTTCCAGGCCGACCACCTCGGCTCGGCCGGGCTGGTGACGGACAAGAACGGGAAGCTCGTCTCGCACCAGGAGTACTTCCCGTCCGGCGAGACCTGGGCCGGCGAGAGCGCCGAGAAGCCACCGGTGCCCTACCAGTACAACGGCAAGGAGTTCGACAAGGAGACCGGCCTCTACAACTACGGCTCCCGCTACTACAACCCGAGAACCCAGCTGTGGCAGTCGCCCGACCCGGCCCTGCCGTCCTATTTGGACGGCAAGGGGAACGGCGGCGTGCAGAACCCGGCCAACCTGGGGGCTTACACCTACGCGTACGACAACCCGGTGCGGCTGACCGACCCCGACGGCCGGTTCAGCACGGTCCCGTGGTCACTCGCCCCCGCCGCGGCACCGATCGCGGCGGAGGCCACGGTCGCCGCCGCTCCCGCCGTCATCGGCTGTTTCGCGACGATCGTGTGCGGAGCCGCGGTGACGGTCGGCGGCCTCCTGGCGATCGGCGCCGGGTACCTGGCCTACCGGTACACCACGAGCTCGCCCGAGGTCGCCGAGCAGCAGCGGGCGCCGGCCTCACCGCCGCCCGCGGCGGCCCTGGAGACGGCCCCGGCGGTCCAGTCCGCGCCCCGGAGCACGGCGCGGACCCGCACGGACGAGGACAACCCGGAACGGATGGCGGTGATCGGCAGGCTGCCCGACACCGCGAAGTACAAGAACGACCCGCGCTACGAGGTCCTCGACATCCCCGACCTGCGGAAGCTCTCCCCCAACGACCCGCTGTACGACCCGACGAACTCCGGCTGGTCCCTGACGATCAACAACGAGTTCTGGGTGGCGTCGGTGATCGCGCGGCGGATGAAGGTCCTGGTGGCCTCACCGGAGGAGGGCAACCGCTGGGACTACGAGAACAACCGCCCGACGGTGATGGGGCTCGAGCTCGACCGCTTCCGCCAGGCCGGGTACCAGCCGTTGAGCGGGACAAGGCCGTTGCAGAAGGGGGAGATCCTCCGCGGACCGGGAAGGTTCTAGCCGCGCGGCGCGTGGTGCGGCCTTCGGAGTCGCGCCACGGCAGGGCCTCAGCCGGCCAGGATGCCGAGCGTCTTGGCCGCGATCCGGGCGTCGGCGGCGTGGTGGTGGGCGAGCTCCAGCGTGGCGAAGTCCAGCGCGGTGGTGGCGTTGGGGATGGCGAGCACGGTCATGCCCGCCGCGTGCGCCGAGCGGATCCCGGACGCGGAGTCCTCCACCGCGACGCAGTCCGCCGGTGCCACGCCGAGCAGCCGGGCGGCGAGCAGGTACGGGTCCGGGGCGGGTTTGCCCCGCTCGACGTCCTCGCCGGCGACCGTCACGCGCAGGAGGGCGGCGAGCCCGAACGCGGTGACCGCCGCGTCGAGGTAACGCCGGGGCGAGGCCGAGACCAGGCCGGCCGGACCCCGGGCGGCCGCGGCGGCCACGAGGTCCGCGGCGCCGGGCAGCAGGCCGACGCGACCGTCGCGGATCGCCTCGACCATGCCGTCGACGCACTCGCCCACGACGGCCTCGGCGGTCACGGTCCGGCAGCGGCGCGCGAGGTAGGTGCTCCAGTGGGCGGTGCTGGTGCCCTGGATCGCGGCCCAGTCCGCCGGTGTCCACGCGTAGCCGTGGCGCGCGGCGACGGTGCCGAGGACGCGCTGCCACGACGCGGAGCTGTCGACCAGCGTCTCGTCCAGGTCGAAGACGGTGGCGAGCGGCATCAGCCGGCGACCTCGGCCTGGCGGGCGAACGCGGCGATCTGCTCGACGGACACGACCTTCAGCCAGTGCCGGTCGGCCAGCGCACGCAGCTGGGGCAGCCGGGCGACGCCGCCGTCGTCGTCGCAGACCTCGCTGATCACCGCGACCGGCGCCAGGCCGCACAGGCGCATCAGCTCCACCGCCGCCTCGGTGTGACCGCGCCGCTCGGCGAGGCCGCCGGGGCGGGCCCGCAGCGGGAACACGTGCCCGGGCCGGCGCAGCATCGTCGCGGTGGTGGCGGGCCCGGCGAGCAGCCGCAGCGTGTGCGCGCGGTCGGCCGCCGAAATCCCCGATCCGATGCCGTCGGCCGCATCCACCGACACCGTGTAGGCAGTGCCTTCCGGATCTTCGTTGTCCGGCACCATCAACGGCAGCCGCAGCCGGTCGGCCGTCTCCGGGTCCATCGGCGCGCAGATCAGCCCGCTGGTGTGCCGCACGTAGAAGGCGAGCGCGCGGGCCGTGGCGTGTTCGGCGGCCATGATGAGGTCGCCTTCGTTCTCGCGCTCCTCGTCGTCGACCACGATGACCGGCCGCCCCGAACCGATGTCGGTGATCGCGGCCCGCACGGTGTCCAGCTCGGGCATCCGGTCGCGGCGGACCTGTTCGGGCACGGCGAAGGTCATCGTTCGTCCTCTCGGGACACGAAGGGTTTCCCGGCGGGACCGCACTTGCCGGGGCTGGGATCCGGTGCAGTCAACCGCGGCCGGACCCGGTCCCCCGGCTCGGCGCGCGCCGGTTCGCCCAACCTCACTCGATCTTGTGATCGCCCGGCCGTTATCCGTGATTCTTTATCCACATTCACTGAATCGTGTGGACCTGACGAGCTTCGCTATTGTCGTCGCTTGCCCCGGCGTAATCTCGACTGTCCTGGGCGCGATCCGGGCTCGACCAATCAGAGGCGGCGACCCTTCGGCATGGATGCGGACAGCCCGCTCAGCTGTGAACTGTCCGAACTGCAAGGGGCGACGATCGTCCGCCCGGTGGGCGTACTGGACATTCGCACCTATCCGGAGCTGCGTGACGTCCTGCTCAAGTGCGCGGCGGATCAGCCTCGCGCGGTGATCGTGGATCTCGGCCGGCTCGAGATCACCAGTGACTACCTCGCGAGTGTCTTCGTCACGGTGTGGCTGCGCGTCACGCAATGGTCGACGATGCGGCTCGTCGTGGTTCCCGGGCCGGCGCACGGGGCACTGCCGTGGCGTGGTCCGGTGCGGCGCTTCGTCGCGGTCGAGCCCACCGTGCTCGCCGCGCTGGACAACCTCGGCGCGCCGCCGCCTCGCCGCCGTGCCGAGCTGTGGTTGCCGTCTTCGCCGTTGAGCGTGCGCGCGGCGACGCGGTTCGTCACCGACACCTGCCACAACTGGGGAATCGACCCGCTGACGGAGCCGGCCGCCACCGTGGCCGGCGAGCTCGTGGACAACGCCGCGGAACACGCCCGGTCACCGGCGCGCCTTCGCCTCGAATGGCGGCCGGACCGGCTGACCGTCGCGGTCGCCGATGACGACACCCGGCCCGTCTCGCTGCCCCGGCCGGGCCCGCGGACGCCGGCACCGGGCAGCGGGCTGCAGCTCGTCGCCCACCTCGCGCACGCGACCGGCTGGTCCCGCACGCACTCCGGCGGCAAGGTGGTCTGGGCCGTCCTCCGGCTGCCCCGCGCGGCGGCCGCCTCCGCCGACTGAACCGCCGTCCGGGCGCGAAAAACGGCCGGCCGGCGGGTGGGTATCCCGTCGGCCGGCCGTTTTGCGGAAAAGGTGACTCACTCCGGGGGCGGGGGCGGGCCCGCCGGCGCCTTGCGGGGCATCAGCGTCACGATCGGGATGCTGAGCGCCGTGACCGCGAGGACCACGATCAGCGTCACGTTCATCGCGTGGGCCAGCCCGGTGCCGGCCGACTGGAAGAAGATCGACGTGACCACCGCGGAGCCGATGGCCGACGCCAGCTGCTGGATCGAGCTGAGCGAACCGCTCGCGCTGCCCGCTTCTTCGGGCCGCGCGTCGCCCAGGGCCACCGTCGGGATCGTCGAGAAGCTGAACCCGATGCCGACGCCGATCACGAGCAGCGCCGGGGCCAGCGCCCAGATGCTGACGTCCGTCCCGTAGCCCTCGACCAGCGCCAGGACCGCGGCGCAGCCGACGAACGTGACGGTCAGGCCGATGAAGACGAGCCGGCGGCCGAGCTTGGCGACCATGCCGCCCATGGCCGCGAACCCGGCGGCGATGAGCCCCAGGGTGAGCGGCACCAGGCCGAGCGAAGCCGTCCGGGCACTGGCGTGCAGGCCCTCCTGCAGGAACAGCGACAGCACGAAGATCAGGCCGGTACCGGCGGCGAACGCGGCCAGGCCGACGATCATGCCGGAGGTGAAGCCCCGGTTCTTCATGAGCGACGGCATGATCAGCGGGTCGGCCGCGGTGCGCTGACGGTAGGCGAAGGCGGCGAAGAACAGGACACCGACGACGATCGAGACGACCGGGATGACGCCCCAGCCGTTGGTCGAGCCCTCGATCAGGCCGTACAGCAGCCCGAGCATCGTCACCGCGAGCAGGCCGGAACCCCAGCCGTCGACGACGGTGGAGCGGTCGCCGTCGTCGTCACGCGGCAGGACCTTGACGGCCACGATCAGCCCGATGATGCCCAGCACGAGGTTCAGGAGGAAAATCGGGCGCCAGGTCAGGCCGAAAATGTCGGCGCTGATGATGAAACCGGCGAGGACCGGGCCGGCCACACTGGAAATACCGAGAACGGGTCCGAACAGACCGAACGCCTTGCCGAGCATTTCACGGTCGAAATTCTTCGTCATGATCGCCATGCCCTGCGGAATCAGCAGCGCACCGAACGCTCCCTGCGCGACCCGGGCGACGATGAGCAGAGCCGGGTCGGGCGCGAAACCGGCGACCGCCGACGCCAGGGTGAACCCGGCCACGCCGATCAGGAAAAGCCTGCGCTGGCCGAACTTGTCGCCCAGCCGTCCACCGACCACGAGCAGGACACCCATGGCGAGCATGTACGCCGGGCCCAACCACTTGATCAGGCTCTCCCCGCCGCCGAGCTCGGCGGCGATGGTCGGAGCGGCGATGTTCGTGACTGTTGCATCGATCACGTCGAGAGCGTCGGCAAGCAGCACCACCCCCAGGATCGCCCACATCAGGCGGCTGGAGCGGCTTGTGGCGACCGCGCCCGGCTCCTTCACGGTTGTCATGAGGAACGTCCTTCTCGGCTCTGTCGGGGCGCCCCTTCTGGGCGACCTCTCATCCGTACTACGAACACCCCTGGCTCGATCCGACACCGCATTCGAAAAATTTCCGGAAAGTCAGGTGCGAGTTCGTCTGACACACTCACGACAACACCGGCGAGCCAATCGCGACCCGGAGACGTCGACCTCGAGCAGGGCAGGTGTTCATCGTTCCGAAGGACGTCGGGCACTGCACCTTCGAAGTTGCGCATGTTGTACGCGCTGCACTCACCGCGGCGCTGGCTGTAGCCGACATTTCCGGCACGAGCCGGTCACCGCACGCGGATTCCGGCTAGGGGTGATGTCCGGGGAGGCTCAGGTGCCGGATCAACCGGCTGCCCCGGATCGACCGTGTCGCCGTCGAACCCTTGCGCCGCTACGAACACAACCGCCCCGGATTGGCCTACGCCCGCTTCTCCCCGTCGGAGACCCTGCGGCGGGCCGCGTTACCGGGCTGGCTGCACTTCTACGATCGCCGGTCACCCGGCTGATCAACCTCCCCGGGCACCACAGCTAGGTCAGCTCGTCGCGACGGCGGGTCAGATACGCGGTCTCGGCGGTGTTGCCGGCCAGGGCGATGGCCCGGTCGTAGGCCGTGCGCGCCTGGGGGTTGCGGCCCGCGCGGCGCAGCAGCTCGGCGCGGGTGGTGTGAAAGGCGTGGTAGCCGGCCAGGCTGTCCTCGAGCTCGTCGACGGCCGCCAGTGCGACTTCGGGGCCGTCGAGCTCGGCGACGGCGATCGCGCGGTTGAGGGCGATCGTCGGTGAGGGGTCGAGGCGGACGAGCTGGTCGTAGAGGGCGAGGACCTGCGACCAGTCGGTGTCGCCGATGGTGCGGGCCGAGGTGTGCACGGCGTTGATCGCCGCGAGGATCTGGTAGCGGCCCGGAGCGACGCCGGCGGCGAGCCGCTCGCGCACCAGCCGGTGACCCTCGGCGATCAGCGTCGCGTCCCATGCCGCCCGGTCCTGCTCGGCCAGGGGGATCAGCTCACCGGCGGCCGAGACGCGAGCCGGGCGGCGGGCCTCGATGAGCAGCATCAGCGCCAGCAGCCCGGCCGCCTCGCCGTCGTCCGGCAGGAGGCCCCGGATCACGCGGGTGAGCCGGATCGCCTCGGCGGTCAGGTCCTGCCGCACCGGGTCGGTGTCGGGGCCGGTGGCCAGGTAGCCCTCGTTGAACACGAGGAACAGGACCGCGAGCACGCCGGAGACGCGTTCCGGGAGGTCCTCGGGGGACGGCACGCGATAGGGGATGCCCGCCGCCTTGATCTTGGCTTTCGCGCGGGTGATCCGCTGGCCCATGGTGCTCTCGGCCACCAGGAAGGCGCGGGCGATCTCCGGCATGGTCAGGCCGCCGACCATCCGCAACGTCAGCGCCAGGCGGGCTTCCACCGCGAGCGCCGGGTGGCAGCAGGTGAAGATGAGCCGGAGCCGGTCGTCCTCGACGGCGCCGAGCGGCTCCGGCGGGCTGTCGTCGTGCGCCAGCCGAGCTTCCTGCTGCTTGTCGTCGCGCTTGTTCTCACGCCGGATCCGGTCGATGGCCTTGCGCTGGGCGGTCGTGGTCAGCCACGCGCCGGGGTTGGGCGGCACGCCGTCGGCCGGCCACCGCTCGACGGCGGTCGCGAACGCCTCGGCGGCCGCTTCCTCGGCGATGTCGAGATCGCCGAAGCGCCGGGCCAGGGCGGCGACCACCCGGGCCCATTCCTCGCGGTGGGCGCGGGTGACGGCCTCGCGGGCGTCGAGCACGCTCATTCGTCCAGGAACGGCCGGACCTCGATCTTCCGGTTGCACGCCTCCGACCCCTCGGTCGCGAGCTTGACCGCGACGTCGAACGAGGGCGCTTCGACGACCCAGAAGCCGGCGAGGTACTCCTTCGACTCCAGGAACGGGCCGTCGGTGATCACCGCCTGCTTGCCCCGGTTGTCGATGACGGTGGCGTTGTCGGGGGTGCCGAGCCCGCCGGCGAAGACCCAGTTGCCCCCGGCCCGGAGCCGGTCGTTGAACTCGTCGATCGCCGCTTCCTCGACCGGGTCGGCGAGGCTGGGCCCGTCGTGGACGACGGAAAGCAGGAACTGCATCCGGAACATCTCCTCTGGAGTCGGGACCGCGGTCAGGATGCCACTGCCCGGCACCTCCCGCTCGCCCGCCCCGGTGGGCGTTCACGGATCAGTTGGCGACGAACCGCACGTGCCAGTCGCCGCCACCGTAGGGCGGTGCGAAGCGCCCTCGAACGACGCGACGGGCGCGCCGGTGCTGCCGTCCGCAAGGTCCCCCATCGGCCCCGGTCGCCGACGCGGGAGCGGCACGGCAGCCTTTCCCGCGCCCCATGCGCTCTGGGGAGACCCGTCAGCCGAGCCGCGCGAGCTCGGCCCGGGCGTGCGCGACCCGAGGGGTTTCCCGGCCGCCGGCCCGGGCGATCTCCCGGGCGAGGTCGCCGGCCGCTTCGACGAGGTGCCGCGCCCGGCGGCGGCTGTGCACGTGCTTGCGGTAGGCCTTGCGGTTGCGGCGCAGCCCGCTGACGGCGTCGAGCAGAGCCGGCTCGAGCACACCGGCTTCGGCCTCCGGCCCGAGCAGGTCCCGCATCCAGCGGCGCTCCAGCCCGGCGGCCCGGCGCAGCACGGCGAACAGCGTGACGAGCTCGACGGCCGCGATCACGAACGGCAGCACCGCGGTCAGCGGCCCGTTGCCGCCGAGCCCGTTCATGTCGTCCCAGGCGAAGTGGAACACCATGGCCGTCAGCATGGTCACCAGCCCGAGCGCGACCCGGCGCTCCCCGCGGGCCCGGCCCAGCACCCACATCAGGCCCGTGCAGAAGATGGCGCTGAACAGGGCGTGCGACACGATTCCCGACGCGCCGCGGACCAGGAACACCTGGACGGACGTGACGAGCTGGTCGGCGCCGAAGGTCTGGGCCGCGCCGTTGTAGACGTAGAGGACGTCTTCGAAGACCTGGAAACCCAGGCCGATGGCGGCGCCGATGATGAAGCCGTCGTAGGCACTGCGCACCAGCCGCGGCGCGAGCCCGATCAGCAGCACGAGCCCGAGCGCCTTGCTCCACTCTTCGTTGATCGGGGCGGTGAGCCCCGCGGCCCAGTTCTGCGCGAACGCGGTGCCGCCCACCTTCGTCCAGATCTCCAGCAGCGCGGTGTTCGCCGGGAGCGCGATCCAGAACGCCGCCGCGATGCCGCCCCACGCGAAGCCGGCCGCGAGCAGTCCGCCGGGCTGCGCGGTGTAGCGGTTCTGCCGGCGCAGCACCAGCGACCACGGCACCAGGTACAGCCCGAACAGCAGCACGCCGCCGGTCAGCGCGGGCGTGTAGAAGCCGCTGGAACCGAAGTACCGCACGATCGCCAGCGCGCCCCCGCCCACGCCGAGCAGGTACACCCAGAAGGCCAGGTTGTGCGGCTGGAAGAACCGGAACGGCAGGCCCCAGCCCGATTCTTCGATCGCGGCCAGCTGGGCCGCCTTGCCGCTCACCGGCCCGCGCCCGGGGCGATGCTGCGGACGAACGCCGTCACGGTGTCGCGGTAGCGCTCGAACTGGTCCGGCGCGGTGCGCACCCGCACCAGCAACGCGGGCGCGGCATCGGCGGGTTGCCCGGCCGCGGGCACCTTGAACGCGACGTCGAGCGCGTCCCCGCCCGGCCCGGTGCCGGCCTGCACGACGCCGGTCAGGCCGGCCGTGGTCGTCACCGTGCCCCGCGCCGCGTCGACGCCCGGCGCGTCGCCCTCCGAGCGTTCGACCTGGTCGAGGAAGGCCGCGGCCGAGCCGGGGTAGGGCGCGCCGCGCAGGTCGATCGTCGCGCCGCCGGTCGCCAGGGTGACCTGCAGGGTCGCCGGGCTCGCCGGTGCGGCGGATCCGGTGAGGGTGCCGTTCTCGAGCTGCCAGCCCACCGGCGGGACGGCGGTCGCCCCGGCCCCGAGGTCCAGCACGTCCCCGGCCCGGATTTCGTTGTGCCACGGGATGGCGGCGTCGAGCGCGGGCAGCCCGTAGCCCAGCACCAGCGCGATCCCGAGGGCGATCAGGGCCGGCTTGAACGTCCGCCGGTCGAGACCGAGGAACCGGTGCTCCACCGGAACCCACCCCCGCGGCGGCTCCTGCGCGCTGACCGACACCCGCTGCCCCTCTCTCCCGTGAAGGAGGACTGTAAGCACGCACCGCCGCGATCCGCACCTTTTCGCCGCGCCGGGCCGTCCTCAGTGGACAGCGGCTCAGTCCGGGATGCCGGCGCCGATGCCGTCGAGGAGGAAGCCGAGGCCGGTCCGGAAGGTCTCGTCGGCGCCGAGGTGGGCGGCGTCGCGGACGACCGTCTCCAGCGCGGGGTACCGGCCGGTCGCGAAGGTGCGCTCGAGATAAGGCCCGTACGCGGCCTGCCACTGCCGCTGGTTCATCCCGGACGCGCGCTCGGCGCGCCGCTCGGCGACCTCCCGGCGCACCGTGCCGATCACGTACGCGTCGACCGCGGAGACCACCGGCATGACGAGGTCCACGTGGACGCCGCCCAGCGCGGCCAGCACGGCCTCGCCCCTGGCCAGCGCGTTCGGCCCGAGCTGGGGCCGCCCGCCGATCAGGTCGGCCAGCCATTCGTGCCGGTGCACGGTGCGCCGGGTCAGTTCGGCGACCGAGGTCAGCACCTCCCGCCAGCCGTCGCCGGCCGGCCGGATCTCGGCGTAGACCGCGTCGACCATCAGGTCGAGCAGCTCCTCCTTGGTGGCGATGTAGCCGTAGAGCCGCATCGGCCCGACGTCCAGCGCGGCGGCGACCTTGCGCAGCGACACGGCTTCGAGGCCGTGCGCGTCGGCCAGCCCGGTCGCCGCCCGGACGATGCGGTCCCGGCTCAGCGGGGCCGGCGTCGGTCGCTCCGGCGGCTCCGGCCGTTCCCACACCACCATGGCGCTGACAGTACAACGCATCGTTCGATACACTGTATCGTGCAATACACCGTATCGAAGGGGGACCCATGACGATCGCCATCGTCGGAGCCGGGCTGGGCGGCCTCGCCCTCGCCCGGGTGCTGCACGTCAAGGGCATCGACGCCGTCGTGTACGAACGGGAGCCGGCCCGCGACGCGCGCGGCCAGGGCGGCATGCTCGACATCCACTCCGGGCAGCGGGCGCTGCGTGAGGCCGGGCTGATCGACGAGTTCTTCGCGATCGCCCGTGGCGAGGGCCAGGACATGCGGCTGCTGGAGCCGGACGGGACACTCCTGCTCCAGGAGGACACCCCCGACGACGCCCCGCTCGCCCGTCCCGAGGTGGACCGCGCCGACCTGCGCGCTCTGCTGCTGGACTCCCTCCCGGCGGACGTGGTGCGCTGGGGGCACGCGTACGAGTCCGCCGGCGACGGCCGGGTGCACTTCGCCGATGGCAGCAGCGCGCCGTACGACCTGATGGTCGGCGCGGACGGCGCGCAGTCCCGGGTCCGCGCGCTGCTCACCGGCGCCCGCCCGGAGCACCTCGGCCAGAACGTCGTCGAGGTCGGCATCCCCGACATCGACCGCACGCACCCCGACCTGGCCGCGATGGTCGGGCGCGGCAACTACTGGGTGCTCGGCGAGGGCAAATCCCTTTCGGCGCAGCGCAACGGCGACGGTCGTGTCCGGATCGGACTCAGCTTCTACAACACCGGCGAGGACTGGCTCGCCGGCAGCGGGATCCCGTTCGACGACCCGGCCGGCGCCCGCGCGCGGCTGATCGAGCTGCTCGCCGGCTGGGACCCGCGGTTCACCGCGCTGATCGCAGCCTGCGACGACACGGTCGTGCCGCGGTCGCTCACCACGCTCCCGATCGGGCTGACCTGGCCGTCGAAGCCGGACGTCACGCTGGTGGGCGACGCCGCGCACCTGATGCCGCCGGTGGGCGAGGGCGCCAACATGGCGCTGATCGACGGCGCCCTGCTCGGCCTCGCGCTGGCCGCGCACCCGGGTGACTTCCCCGCCGCCGTCGGGGACTACGAAAGCGAAATGTTCGAACGCACCGGCGCCGCCGCCCGGATGTCGGCGAAGATGCAGGAACTGCTGATGTCGCCGGACGCCGCCCAGAGGCTGCTCGCGTTCTTCCGACCCGGCTGACGGCCGGGCTGGGGTCACCCCTATTCGCGACGCCGATTGCCAGGCCACCGTGCCGGAATCCCCTGTGCCGCTGGTAAAACCGGAAGGACGGCCTACGGTTCGGGGTGGGCACCGGGTTCAGGGGAGGCGAGATGACCAGCGGCAACGTCCTGCGGCTCGACGTGACCGGCCAGGACGTGCACGGCGAGGGCCGGCTCCTGCGTGCCGAAGGCCAGGCCGGGCTCGTCGAACTGCCCGGCGGCGTCCCGGCGTGGGCGGTCGCGGACGCGGCCACCCTGCGCAAGCTCCTCACCGACCCCCGGGTGTCGAAGGATCCCCGGGCGCACTGGACCGCCTTGCGCGAAGGGCGGATCGGCGAGGACTGGCCCCTGCTGATCTGGGTGTCGGTGCGCAACATGTTCACCACCTACGGCGCCGACCACCGGCGGCTGCGGGCCCTGGTGTCCAAGGCCTTCACCGTGCGGCAGGTGGAGGCCATGCGGCCGGACGTCGAGCAGATCACGACCGAGCTGCTCGACCGGCTCGAGCGCGCGGGCGGGGAGCCGGTCGACCTGCGCGAGGAGTTCGCCTACCCGCTGCCGGTCGAGGTGATCTGCCGGCTCTTCGGCGTGCCGGCCGACCGCCGGGCCGCGGTGCGTTCGGTCGTGGACACCATCTTCGACACGACCGTCACCGCCGAACGGGCGCAGGCGAACTCGCTCGAGCTGTACGAGCTCATGCGCGGCCTGGTCGCCGACAAGACCGCGAACCCCGCCGGCGACCTCACGAGCGCTCTGATCACGGCCCGGGCCGAAGACACCACCCGGCTCGACGCCGACGAGCTGGTCGACACGCTCATCCTCATGCTCACGGCGGGCCACGAAACCACGGTCAACCTGCTCGACCACGCGGTCACGGCCCTGTTGACCCACCCCGACCAGCTGGCGGCGGTCCTGCGCGGCGACCACACGTGGGCCGAGGTCATCGAGGAAACGCTGCGCTGGCAGGCACCGGTGCCGTACCTGCCGTTGCGCTACGCGATCGAGGACATCGCCCTGGACGACGGCACGATCATCGCCAAGGGCGAGGCGATCCTCGCGGCGTACGCGGCGGCGGGCCGCGACCCGGCCGAGCACGGCGAAACGGCGGGCGAGTTCGACCTGTCCCGCGAAGACAAGCAGCACCTGGCGTTCGGGCACGGCGTGCACTTCTGCATGGGCGCCCCGCTGGCCCGCCTCGAAGCCGCGATCGCGCTGCCCGCGTTGTTCGCCCGGTTCCCGGGGCTCCGGCTGGCCGTGGACCCGGCGGAGCTGACCACGGTCCCGTCGTTCCTGTCCAACGGGCACACGGCCATTCCGGCTTTGCTCGGTGCGGGAAAGCCGGTGACCTGACGGCCGCGGTTCAGTCTTGGGCAGCCGCGTTGGCCCGGTCGATCGCCGGCGGGCACGTCCACGAGCGCGCGAACCGATGACGCACCCTGCCCGCAGGCTTCCGGCGAAGCCGAGCGAGCCGGCGGCAGCCACACCCAGCGCGATGCCGCCGGGATCGCCGTCCTCGGCAGGACCACGAGCGCCGGACCCACCCGCGGTTCAGTCCCTGGCAGCCGCGTTGGCCCGGTCGATCGCCGGCATGTGTTCCTCCGCCCACCTGCGCAACGCCGCCAGCGGTACCTCCAGCGAGCACCCCAGTTCGGTGAGGCGGTAGTGGACCTTCGGTGGCACCGTCGGCTCCACCCGGCGCGCCACCAAACCGTCGCGCGTCAAGCTCTGCAGCGTCACCGACAACATCTTCTGGGACACCCCCGGCATCCGCCGCTGCAGTTCCGCGAACCGGACCTCGGCCGGGGCCGCGTCCGCCAGCACCTTGACCGCCATCGACGTCCACTTGGTGCCGATGCGGTCCAGCAGCTTCCGGGTCGGGCACGCGGGGTCGAAGAGGTCGCCGCGCGAAGGGGTCACCTGGAGCTCACCACCTGTCGGGGAAGTGCCGTCTTGGCCGGGCCGGAGTCGTTACCTAACGTTAGCCACTAACCAATGGTAACCGCCCCGGGAGGCAGCGTGCGCGAACACCGGATCACCGCCAACGGCATCGAGATCACCGTCGCCATCGGCGGTGAGGGGCCCGCGCTCCTGCTGTTGCACGGCTTCCCGCACACCTGGCGCATCTGGAGCGCGGTCATCCCGCACCTGACCCCGCACCACCGGGTGATCGCCCCCGACCTGCGCGGCCTCGGCGCGACCACCCGCGCCGACGGCGGTTACGACGCCGCCACCCTCGCCGCGGACGCCGAAGCCCTCCTCGACGCCCTCGGCGAACCGGCCGCGACCGTCGCCGGCATCGACGCGGGTGCCCCGCCCGCGTTCCTGCTCGCCCTGCGCCGGCCCGAGCGGGTCCACCGGCTCGTCCTCATGGAGTCCTTGCTCGGCCGCCTCCCCGGTGCCGAGGACTTCCTCGCCGGCGGGCCGCCGTGGTGGTTCGGGTTCCACGCGGTCCCCGGCCTCGCCGAAACGGTCCTGGCCGGGCACGAAGACGACTACATCGGCTGGTTCCTCGACGCCGGCTCCCGGCGCGGCGTGCCGCCCGAGCTCCGGGACCGGTTCGTCGCCGCCTACACCGGCCGCGACGCGCTGCGGTGCGCGTTCGCCCACTACCGCGCGATGCCCGAGAGCGCGGCGCAGATCGCGGAGGCGGTGGCGGCGAGCCGCCTCACGGTGCCGACGACGGCGATCGGCGCCCACCCGGTCGGCGACACCCTCGCGCGCCAGCTGCGCCCGGTGGCCGACGTGCTCGAGTCCCACGTGATCGACGACTGCGGCCACATCATCCCGCTGGACCGCCCGGACGCCCTGGTGCCGCTGCTGCTCAGGAAACCGTGCGCGTGAAGGTCACGTGCGTGACGCCGCTCGCGGACGACGTCGCCTCCACCTGGTAGTCCTTCTCCACCCCCTCCAGCCCGTCCCACAGGCGCACGCCCCGGCCCAGCAGGATCGGGACGATCACCACGTGCAGGTGGTCGACGAGCCCGGCCAAGAGGAACTCGCGGATCGTCGTGGCGCCGCCGCCGAGGCGGATGTCCTTGCCCTGCGCGGCTTCGCGGGCGACGTCGAGCGCCTCGGCCGGGGACGCGTCGAGGAAGTGGAACGTCGTGCCGCCCTCCATCTCGATCGGCGGGCGCACGTGGTGGGTCAGCACGAAGACCGGCGAGTGGAACGGCGGGTTCGGGCCCCACGCCCCCTTCCACTCCGGGTCCTCGTGCCAGCCCGGGTGGCCGAACTTGCCGGCGCCCATGATCTCGGCGCCGATCCCCGGGTCGTGCTGGCGGACGAACACGTCGTCGACGCCGCCGCTGCCGCCGGGCTGCCACCAGCGCGTGGTGAACATCCATTCGTGCAGCCGCTCTCCGGCGTGCCCGAAGTGGGCGTCGGCGTTTTGGCCTTCACCAGTGCCGAAACCGTCGAGAGAGACGGCGAAGTTGTGGACGCGGACGAGACTCACGGCGGTGCTCCTCAGGTGATCGGGTGGTGCGACCCAGCCTGCAGCGGATCGGCTCATCCGTCCAATGTCAATGCTGATGCCTTTCCATAGATAGAGTCGATGCATGCTGGACGTCACCAGACTGCGGGTCATCGACGCGCTCGCGCGGACCGGCTCGGTCACCGCCGCGGCGAAGGAGCTGCACTACACGCAGCCGACCGTCAGCCACCACCTCGCCCGGCTCGAAGCCGAGACCGGCGCGCAGCTGCTGCAGCGGGCCGGCCGCGGGATCCGGCTCACGCCGGCCGGGCAGCTGCTGGCGTCCCGGGCGGCCGAGATCCTCGGGCGGATCGACGCCGCCGACGCCGAGCTGTCCGCCCACGTCGGGCTGAGCGCCGGGCGGGTGCGCGTGGCCAGCTTCTCGTCGGTGATCGGCTCGCTCATCCCGCGGGCGGTGGCCGCGCTGACGGCGGACCACCCCGGCCTGCGGGTCGGCCTGACCGACACGGAACCACCCGAAGCGCTGGAACTGCTGCGCACCGGCCGGATCGACGTCGCGATCATCTTCCGCTACGACGACACCGAGCCCGAACCGCCGGACGTCCGCCTGCACCACCTGCTCGACGATCCGCTGTACGTGCTGTCCACCAGCCCCGGGCAGACACTGCCGGCCCTGCGCGACGCCACCTGGATCGCCGGTTGCGACCGGTGCCGAGGCCACCTGCTGGCGATGTGCGCCGAGCACGGGTTCGAGCCGCGGATCGGCTACACCTCCGACGACATGGTCGTCATGCAGGCGCTGGTCGTCGCCGGGCTGGGCGTGACGACCAGTCCCGGCCTGGCCCTGCGCGCCCACCGGGCCGACGGCATCGAGGCGAGCGAGCTGCCCGGATCGCGCCAGCACATCTACGCGGCGACCTACGGCGAACCGCCCGATCCGCCCGCCACCACCGCCCTCCTCGCCGCACTGACCGAAGCCGCCGCGGCCGTGTGAGGAGATTCGCTCAGACGGTGGTGATCTTGGGGCTGCCTTCGAGGTAGGTCACGAGGTTCTCGGGCGAGTACGCCATCGCCTGGTGCCGGTCGCGCGCGCTGGAGGCCAGCGACTCCGACGGCGCGTCCGCCGCACCGATCGGGCGGTCGGCCGAGCCGAAGAGCCGGAAGAAACCGTTGAGGGAGTTGTGCAACTCCCCTTCGGCGTTCGCGTCGGCCGCGGCGCCGAACGCACCCGGGTCGAAGTCGAGGCCGCACCGGACGGCCCGGTTCGCCAGCCAGCGCAGGGCGATGTCCGCCAGATCGCGCTCCCGGTACCCGCCACCGACGTCGGAATGCGCGCCGGCGAACCAGACCTGCTCGCGTTCCTGGTTCTGCTCCGCCGGTTTGGCCGACGGCTGCCAGACGGCCGGGACGTAGGACTTCCGGTGCTCGTCCACCGCCAGTGCCTGGAAGGCCGACTGCACGGTCGAGCTCAGCGTCATGTCGTGGAACTGCCAGCGCCGGTTGAGCTTGTGGAGCAACCGGCCGCCGCTGAGCGGGATGCCCAGCGCGCCGACCGTGTCCCAGACCCCGATGAACCGGACGGGTGTCACGTTCTCGTGGGCGTGCTCGGTGCGGAACCGGACGGCCGCGGGACTGTCCGGCCCGGTCGTCGCGTCGCGGTCGCGGTAGAGCCGGTACGCCTCGCCGATCAGGCCGGCGTGCTCGGGGCGCAGGACGCCGCAGTTGCGGATGAAGCCGACCGTGCTGCGCGCGGTGTAGGCGCCCCGGCTGAAGCCGAAGAAGAACAGCTCGTCGCCGGGCACGTAGTTCTCGACGACGAACCGGTAGGCCTCTCGCACGTTGGCCGACAGGCCCACACCGAACGCGCCGCCGGCGAGGTGCCCCAGCAACGGCAGGCCGGCGCCGACGCCCTTGAGGTAGCGGGAAGTCTGGCGCACGCCGTCGGCGCCCTCACCGGGCACGGCGTCCCACAGGCGCGCGACGTTCGTCCGAGCCGGCTGCCTGAGGGAATTCCACGTCCCGTCGCAGCAGATCACCAGTCGTTTCTTCATTTCGCCTCCCGGACACGCGTGAGTCGCATCCGGACGGTCGCGTGTTACGCCGGGGAACGGCTTTCCGGGTCGGCGCCCTTCCGGTGATCCTCAGCCGTAGACGGTCAGCCGGATGTGCGTTCCACCATGCCCAGCCAGTACGCCCCGACTTCTTCGTCGCAGTAGGAAACTTCGGCCGGCGCGCGCAGCACCCGCGGGGTGGGTGTGGTAGACGGCTGTCATGGCCGCTCCGCCCCCGCCGGGCCGTCCCCGTGGTCGGCCGCCGCGTCGAACAACCCTTGCAGCGCCTCGTCCGTGCCCGCGCCCAGCTCGTTCTCCACCGCCTCGACGAGCACTTCAAGGATCCCGTGACCGCGCAGGGATCCGCGACGCGCTGAGGTACGGCAGGCTGCTCGGCGAGTCGGTCGCACCGGCGCTGCCGGGTGGGAGCGTGACTGCCTGGAGGTCTACCAGTGGACCAACGCGCTCGCAGCCGGCTCGCCGATGACCCGTTGGAAATGGAGCTGTTCCGTGCGGTGCGGAAGCGGGACGGGCTGACGAAGCGGTTGCTGGACGTGTACAACCGGGCGCTCCGGCCGGCCGAGCTGGTGGGGCCGGTGCGTGGGATCGCGCTCACGGCCGCCGCACTCGCCCGCGGTACGGAAAGCCGTTCGGAGGTACTGAAAGCGCTGTCCCGGCAGGTCCGCACCACGGTTTCCGATGCACTGCAACGCCACAGCGCCCGACGCCGCGACGGATCGGCCCACCCGAGGGTGAGCCGACCCGTCATCGCGGTGTTCGGGGTCAGCCGCGGAGCAGGGCGAGGATCTGGTTCAGCAGGTCGACCAGCGCCTGCAGGTTGGTCAGCGGGCCCGGGTCGAGCAGGCCGGCGATCGCGCACAGCAGGTTGCCGAGCAGGTTGCCCGGGCCGGCGTCGGCCGTGATGTTCAGGTGGACGCGGTCGAGGTGCACGACCAGGCCGAGCAGGTCGAGGTCGAGCGGCCCGAGCACCAGGTCGAGGATCTCGCAGGACGCCGCCGCGGCGGCGGCCGGCACGGTGACCGCGCGGGACTCGGTACCGACCGGCTGGCCGGCGGAGTCCGTCAGGGTCACGTCGGCGACGCCGTTGGCCAGCAGATTGCTGCCGTCCGTGGCGAAGTCGGTCGGGGTGAAGGTGCCGACCGCCGTGCCGGTGCCACCCGCCGCGTCGGTGAACGTGCCGGTGATCGGGGTGGACAGCGCCGGGACGGCCGGTGCGGCCGGGGCGGCGGCTGCCGTGCCGGCGCCGGTGAAGAGGGCGACCATCGCGGTCACGAGGATCGCGACGATCGCCGCGATGCCGGTCTTCCGGACTCTCATGGTGAGCTCCTTCCGTGGAGGAATGGGACGCTCCAGGGATCCACCAAAACGGCATCGAGAAACGTGAAAGGCCGAAAATACCGGGGTGAGCAATCTCAACTGATCGACATCGGATCCGGCCGTAACCGATCCGGCACCGGCTCGTTTGCGCCGTGCCGCGCGAGCCGTAATTTTCCTTACTGTAGCACGTTTATCGAGCGTGACTACGCTCCGACCGTGGCAAAAGAACTGTCCACTCAGAACTACTGTGACAGACCGGAAGAAATGTTCCCAGGCGCCGGTTCAACCGAATGCACGACCGGGGCCACCCCCGAATGCCGGTACGTGATCACCCGTGATTCCCGCGTCACCTCCCCGCCGTGTCAGCCGCCGTGTCAGCGCGGTGGCCGCCGGGTGTCAGCCCGCCCGGCGACAGTGGTTCTCGTCCCCACCACCGGGGGCCACCGACCACAGGAGACCACGATGCAGACCTTCGCCACCCCCGCCGCGATCACCGCCACCCTCGACTTCGCCGCCGGCCGCGTCCGGCTCGCCGCGACCGACCGCACCGACACCACCGTCGAGGTCCGCCCCGCCGACCCCGGCAAGAACCGCGACGTCAAGGCCGCCGGGGAGACCACCGTGACCTACGCCGACGGCGTCCTGCGGATCCACACCCCGCAGGGCAAGAACCAGTACTTCGGCCCGTCGGGCTCGATCGAGGTCACCGTCGGGCTGCCCACCGGCTCCCGCGTCGAGGCCACCACCGCGAGCGCCGAGCTCGACGGCACCGGCCGCCTCGGCGAAGTCACCTTCACCGGCGCGTACCGCCACATCAAGCTCGCCGAAGCCGCGAGCGTCCACCTCACCGCCACCGACGGCGACGTCGAGGTCGGCCGCCTCGACGGCCCGGCCGAGATCAGCACCGCCCGCGGCGACATCCGCATCGGCGAAGCCGCCGCCGGCTTGGTCACGCTGACCACGCAGTCCGGCAGCATCACGGTCGGCGCGGCCCCCGGCGTCTCGGCGTCCCTCGACGCCGGCACGACCTACGGCCGCATCGACAACACCCTCAAGAACACCGGCACCGCCGAACTCTCGATCCGCGCGACCACCAGCCAGGGCGACATCGTCGCCCACAGCCTCTGAACGGCCGGTGGCGACGGACGCCGAAGGGCACCCTCCGCCGCGAGGAAGGTGCCCTTCGGCTCGCCGCTCCCGGCGCGCGCGTCCACTATGCTCGGTGGCCGTGCCGCGTCGAGGTCGTGCTCCGGGGGCCACCGGGCCCGTGCTCGGGCGGGCGCTGCGGGTGCTCGGGGCCTTCACCCCCGACCGGCCCGCCTTGAGGCTGAGCGAGATCGCCCGCCGGGCCGGGATGCCCGCCGCCACCGCGCACCGCGTCCTGCGGGAGTTCTGCGAGTGGGGTGCGCTCGAACGCGACGAATCCGGGGTCTACCGCGTCGGGCTGCGGCTGTGGGAGCTCGGGTCGCTCGCGCCGCGGGGGCTGGGGCTGCGGGAGCGGGCCCTGCCGTTCCTCGAGGACCTCTCCCAGATCACCCGCGAGAACGTGCAGCTCGCCGTCCGCGAAGGCACCGAAGTCGTCTACATCGAGCGGATCGCCGGTACCGGGGCCGTGCCCGTGCTGACGCGCGTCGGCGGCCGGTTCGCGCTCACCGCGACCGGGGTCGGGCTCGTCCTGCTCGCCCACGCGCCCGCCGAGGTGCAGGAGGACGTCCTGCGCAACCCGATCGAGCGGTACACCCCCGAGACCGTCACCGACCCGGACCGCCTGCGGCACATGCTGGCCGACGTGCGCACCCACGGCTTCTCGACCAGCGAGCGCCAGGTGACCCTCGAC
Organism: Amycolatopsis sp. NBRC 101858; assembly: GCF_030269325.1. Taxonomy (GTDB): domain Bacteria; phylum Actinomycetota; class Actinomycetes; order Mycobacteriales; family Pseudonocardiaceae; genus Amycolatopsis; species Amycolatopsis ponsaeliensis. Next base: position 287,379 of record NZ_BSTD01000001.1, read on the forward strand.
AGCCTTTCGGTCGGCGCGCCGATCCACGACGCGCGCGGCCAGGTCGTCGCCGCCGTGTCGCTCGTCGTGCACTACGGCAGCGCGTCGCCGCACGCGCTGGCCCCGCTGGTCATGACCAGCGCCCGCGCGATCTCCCGCGCGCTCGGCTGATCTTTCCATCTTATGGAAACGCCCTTCGTGGGCGCCGGGGCGTTCCCGCACGCTGTGAGCCCCGCCACGAGAGGACGAAACCGATGAGCGCCATTCCCCGCGACCAGTGGTACGTCGCCGCGTACGGCTCCGAGATCGGCCAGGACCTGTTCAGCCGCACCATCTGCGGGGAGCCGATCCTGTTCTGGCGGAAGCGTGACGGCGCTGTCACCGCGATGGCCGACCGCTGCGTGCACCGCCGGTTCCCGCTGTCGCAGGCGCCGTCGCGGCTCGTCGACGACCAGGTCGTCTGCGGCTACCACGGCTTCACCTACGGCGTCGACGGCAAGTGCGTGTCCGTGCCCGGCCAGGCCCGGGTGCCGCGGACCGCGCGGCTGCGGAGCTATCCCTTGGCGGAACAGGACTCCTTCGTCTGGGTGTTCATCGGCGACCCGGGCAAGGCGGACGTCGCGAAGATCCCGCGGGCGCCTTACCTCGACTCCCCCGGCTACACGACGGTCGCCGGGATGGAACCGCTGAAGGCGCGGTACTCGCTGCTGGTCGACAACCTCCTGGACCTTTCGCACGAGACCTACCTGCACGGCGGGTACATCGGCACGCCGGAGGTCGCCGAAACGCCGATCACGACGGAGGTCGACGACGAGGCCGGGATCGTCTACGTCTCGCGGCACATGGCCGACGCGGCGTGCCCGCCGTTCTACGCCAAGTCCACCGGGCTGCAGGGCCGGATCACGCGCTGGCAGGACATCGAGTACACGCCGCCGTGCCTGTACAAGCTGCACAGCCGCATCGCACCGGTCGGCTCGGTGCCGCACCCGGACGGCAGCGACCCGGACGCCTTCCACGTCGAGGTCGTCTACGCGATCACGCCCGAGACCGAGCACTCGACGCACGACTTCTGGGCGGTGGCCCGGGACTTCGCCCTCGACGACGACGGCGTTTCGGCGTTCCTCGCGGAGAACAACCGCACAGTCGTCCTGCAGGACGTCGAAGCGCTCGACGTCCTGGAGCGGGTGCTCACCGCCGAACCGGACGGCTACCAGGAGCTGTCGATCAACATCGACACCGGCGGCCTCGCGGCGCGCCGGCTGCTGCAGCGGCTGGTCACGTCGTGACGCGGCCGATGCTCACCGGCGAGCGCGTCTACCGGATCCACTGGGTGCTGGGCACCGACCGGCTGCGCGCGGTCTGCCACTGTTCGGCCGAGCGCGAGTTCGACGACCCGGTGCAGCTGTGGGACTGGCTGCTCGCCCATCCCGAAGGGCACGACGCATGACGCTCGACTTGGTGGTGGCGGACAAGGAAAAGCTCGCCGACGGCGTCGTCCGGCTGACGCTCCGGGCGCCGGACGGGCGGCCGCTGCCGTCCTGGGAACCGGGAGCGCACGTCGACCTGCGGCTGCCCGGCGGCGTCGTCCGGCAGTACTCGCTGTGCGGCGCGCCCGGCGACACCACGGCGTACCAGGTGGCGGTCCTGCGCGAACCCGGCGGCCGCGGCGGGTCGGCGTACGTGCACGACGAACTCGGTGCGGGACAACAGGTTCAGGTGGACGGGCCACGCAACCACTTCGCGCTCGTCGACGCCAAGCGCTACCTGTTCGTCGCCGGCGGCATCGGCATCACGCCGATCCTGCCGATGATCGACGCGGTCGCGGAGACGGGCCGCGAGTGGCAGCTCCTCTACGGCGGCCGGACGCGTTCTTCGATGGCGTTCACCGCCGACCTGCGCCGGCACGGCGACCGGGTGGCGATCCGCCCCCAGGACGAACACGGGCTGCTCGACCTCCCGGCGCTGCTGGCCGAGCCGCGACCGGACACGGCGGTGTACTGCTGCGGCCCGGAACCGCTGCTGACGGCGGCGGAGCGGCAGTGCGCCGGCTGGCCCGAGGGCGCCCTGCGCGTCGAGCGGTTCACCCCGGTCGCGGACGACGGCCCGCGGACGGCGTTCGAGGTGGAGCTCGCCGGTTCGGGTCGTGTCCTGACGGTCCCGGCCGGCCGGTCGATCCTCGAAGTGGTCGAGGAGTCGGGGGTTCCGGTCCTTTCGTCGTGTCAGGAAGGCACGTGCGGCACCTGCGAAACCGGTGTGCTGGACGGTATTCCGGACCACCGCGACTCGGTGCTGACCGCCGAGGAACGGCGGGCGGGCGAGGTGATGATGATCTGCGTGTCCCGCTCGTGCTCACCCCGGCTGGTGCTCGACCTCTGAACCCCGGAACCGTGCCACAATCTGCGTCTTGTGGGTTTCCTCTGGCTGCTGGTTCCCGGCGTCGCGCTCGGCCTGGCCGCCGTCGTGCTCGCGGCGATGACGTTCTTCGGCTCGCGGATCGCGGTCGCGCGGTACCGGCTGCTGCTGATCGGGAGTGTGCTGGGCGCGGCCGGCGCGCTCCTCGCCGTCACCGGCTGGCTGCTGGGCGACCCCGGCACACCGAGGGGTGACGCGCTCAAGACCGGCGGCCTGGCCGGGGGTGCGATCCTCGCCGTCTACGCCCTGTGGATCAACGACCGCCGGCGACGCACGGAGGAAGCCCGGCACGAAGTCGAGCGGGGCCGCGCGCAGCAGGATCGCGAGCGAACGGAGAACGAGCAGTTCGCCAAGGCCGTCGAACTGCTCGGGCACGGCGCGGACCAGGTCCGGGTCGGCGCGTTGCACGCGCTGACCGGCTTGGCCCGCAGCCGCCCCGCCAACACCCAGACGGTGCTCGACGTGCTCTGTGCGTACCTGCGCCGCCCGTTCACCCATCCCGGCTACGACACCCGGCCGGACAACCCCGACGAGGCCGAGCCGGCGCCCGATTCCACCTGGCCGGCCGAGCGGATCGCCGAAGCCGATCGCGAACAGCAGGTCCGCCTCACCGCCCAGCGGCTGATCGCCGCGTTGCTCCCCGGCGCGGCCGACGAGCAGGCCGTCCCCTACGACCTCGACCTGACCGCGGCTAACCTCGAGTACCTCGATCTGACCGGGCGCCGGCTCGGCCGGCTCATCGCCCGCCGCGCCCGGCTGCACGGCGTCAACCGGCTCGGCGACGTCCGGATCCAAGGGCCGGCGCTGTTCTCCGGTGCCACCTTCCACGGCCGGACCGAGCTGTCCGGCGCCCGGTTCGACGGCGGGTTGTCGGTGCTGAAAGCGGAACTCAAGGGACCCTGGCGAGTGTCCGATGCGCAGGTGCGGGAGTTCGCCGATCTGCGTACCCCCGCGCCCGAAGGGCCGCTCGGCGCTTTGACGCTCGTCGGCGACGTCGAGCTCAAGGTCGACGAAGGCAGCGGCTGGGCGACCTCGCCGCTCGGCTAAGGAACCACGACCAGCTTCCCGCTGGCCCGGTCCTCCTCCATGTACCGGTGCGCGGCGACGATCTCGGCCAGCCCGAAGACCCGGTCGACGTGCGGCCGGTACACCCCCGACTCGACCTCGGCGACGATCCGCTGCAGCACGTCCGCGCGGCCCGCCATGTCCTTGCTGTGGAACGCCGTCAGCCGGGTGCCCGACGGGATCATCGCCACCGGCTGGAAGTCCGCGATCGACCAGCCGCTCAGCGACCCCGCCACGCACACCGTCCCGCCGCGGCGCACCAGGCGGAGCGAGTCCACCGCCGTGCGCGCGCCGACGAGGTCCAGGACGAAGTCGGGCTCCCACGGCAGGTCCAGCGGCCCGTCGTCGATCAGCACGTGGGAAACGCCCGCCGCCGTCATCGCGTCGGCCTTGTCCGCGCGCCGGGTCGTCGACGCGATCTCGACGCCGTGGCCCGCCGCGATCGACGCCGCCGCCAGCCCGACCGACGACGTCCCGCCGCGGATCAGCAGCCGCGTTCCCGGCTCGATGCCCAGCGTGTCCAGCGCTCCCTGGGCCGTCAGGTACGTCTCGGGCAGCGCCGCGAGGACCTCCCAGGACAACGTCGTCTCGATCGGCATCAGCAGCGCGTCCGGCAGCAGCGCGTATTCCGCGTAGCCGCCGTCGAACTCGCGCCCCATCTCGCCCATCACCGCCGCGACGGTCGTCCCCGCCGGCAGCGCCGCGGACTCCGCGACGACGCCCACGCATTCGATGCCGAGCACGCGCGGGAACCGCACGTCCGGCGAGTGGCCCTGCCGGGTCCGCAGCTCCGACCGGTTCAGGCCGGCGCCCTTCACCCGGACCAGGGTCCAGCCCTCCCGCACGGCCGGTACCGGCAGGTCACGGACCTCCAGGACCTCCGGGCCACCCGCTCCGACACAGACCGCCGCGCGCATAGTCGTGCTCACGGCGCCACCGTCGCACGGAAAAATACCTTCGGCAACGTATTTTTTTCCGGTCTCAGCGTGCGATCGACGGGAACAGGAGCGCACTGACCTCGGCCCACCGGCGCGGCAGGTCGGCCCGCCGGTCGAGGACGTCGGAGACGTGCTGCACCCCGAAGAACGTCGACACCAGCGTCTGCGCGAGCGCCTCCGGCTCGAGGCCTTCGCGGAGTTCGCCCGCGTCGCGAGCCTCGGCCAGCAGCGTGGCCAGCGTGGCGATCCACTCGACGTACGGCGCGGGCAGGTCCGGGTCGGCCAGCGACCGCTCGGCCTGCAGGCGTGCACCGGCCTTGACGACGTCGTCGTTGAAGAAGCTCAGGGACGCGTCGTCCAGCAAGGCCCGGACGGTCCCCAGCGGCGGCAGGCCCGCCGCGCGCGCCCGGTCCACCAGCGCCCGCCAGCGGTCGTACAGCTCGTGGACGACCTCGGCGGCCATGTCGTGCTTGTCGCGGAAGTGGAAGTAGACCGCGCCCTTCGTCATGCCGACCCGCTCGGCGACGTCGGCGATGGACGTGTGCGGGAACCCCCGCTCGGCGAACAGCTCGGCCGCCGCCGCGAGCACCTGGGCCCGGGTGTGCGCGGACCGCGCCTGCCTCGGTGCGCGGCGGGGCGGGCGGCGGGAAGCATCACTCACGAGGCGGTCCGTTTCTGCGCGGGCTGGAACCTGCACGGTAGCGCCGGCACCACCCCGGATCCGGTAGCCCGCGCTACTGATCTTCGTGCCGGATTCGACCAGCATTTCCGGTGTCGAACCGGATCAAAGGGAGTATCGATGCGCAAGAGTGCAGTGATCTTGACGGTGGCGGGGCTGCTGGGCGGCCTGACCACGACCGCGGCGGCCACGACGCCGAAGCCGCCCGTGCAGGCGAGCCTCGACGCGCTGGTCAGCCAGCAGAAGTTCCCGGCGGCGCTGGCCTGGGTCGGGCGGGACGGCGCCGGCACGTCGCTGGTCGCCGGGTCCGCGCGGCTCGACCGCCGCGTCCCGGTCCCCCGCGACGGCCGGGTCCGGGCGGGCAGCAACACGAAGACCTTCACCGCGGTCGTCGTCCTCCAGCTCGTGGCCGAGGGCAAGGTCGAGCTGGACGCGCCGATCGAGAAGTACCTGCCCGGGCTGGTGCGCGGGGAGGGCATCGACGGGAACGCCATCACCGTCCGGCAGCTGCTGCAGCACACCAGCGGGCTGCCGAACTACACCGAGTACCTCGGCGTGGAGAACTTCGAAGACGTGCAGCACAGGTTCTTCCAGCCGCACGACCTGCTCGCCGCGGCGCTGGCCCACCCGGCGAAGTTCGCGCCCGGCACCAAGTGGGAGTACAGCAACACCAACTACCTGCTGGCCGGGCTGCTCATCGAGCACGTGACCGGACGGCCGGTGCAGGAGCAGATCACCCGGCGGGTGATCGCGAAGGCGGGGCTGCGCGACACGTACTGGCCGCAGCCGGGCGACGAGACCATCCAGGGGCCGCACCCGCACGGCTACGCGCTCGCGAACAGCACGGGCACGAAGGTCGTCGACGCGACCGAGATGGACCCGTCGTGGGGCGGGGCGGCCGGCCAGCTGATCTCGACGCCGAGCGACCTCGCGAAGCTCTCGCGGGCACTGCTCGGCGGTGAGCTGCTGCCGCCCGCGCAGCTGGCCGAGATGCGCAAGACGGTCGACGCGCCGCTGTTCCCGGGCTGGCAGTACGGCCTCGGCCTGTTCCGCGTCCCGCTGAGCTGCGGCGGCGCCTACTGGGGCCACGGCGGCGACATCGACGGCTACGAAACCCGCGGCGGCGCCACCGAAGACGGCCGTTCGGTCGGCCTGGCGGTGACCGCGCTGCCGGGCACCTTCGGCGACGGCGAGCAGGCGGCGGTCGCCGTGCTGTCCACTATGGACACCGCGTTCTGCAAGTGAGGCCCGCTTGAGCCGGCGGTCAGGGGTGACCGCGCCACCGGGCTGATCACCGGATCGAGGGAATTCGCGGCGCGAACGGTGGTCTCCGGGCTGCCCGCGCCCGGCCCGCCGTGCTTGGGTGATCCGGGGGTTTGCCGGGACTCGGGGAAGGAAGCTGCGGTGCGGACGTCGCGAGCGGGGTTGGCGGTGGCCGTCGCGGTCCTGGTGGCGGCCACGGCGCCCGCCGCCGCGACCACGCCCGATCCGCTCACGCCCTACCTGACGCAGAAGGTCGCCTGGGGCGGCTGTCCCTTCAAGGGGGAGAAAGCCCGGTGCGCGCGGATCACCGTGCCGCGGGACTGGGCCGGGCCGGCCGCCGGAAAGGACCTGCAGGTCTCGATCAGCCGCGCCGCCGCGACCGGCGAGCGGCGGGGCGCGATCCTGGTGAACCCGGGCGGGCCCGGCGGCCAGGGCACTTCGCTCGCCGGCGCGCTGGCCGGCCTGGAACCGGCGGTGAACGCGCACTACGACTTCGTCGGGATGGACCCGCGCGGCACCGGCCAGGAGGGCAGCGACGACAAGGGGTTCGTCTGCCGGGTGCCGACCGGGCGGATCCCCACCGAGGACGACCTCGACGCGCGCAACCGGTCGGCCGCCAGCATCGCGCTGCACCAGCGGACGCCGCGCGCCGTGGCCGAGGCCTGCCAGAGCGACGCGCTCGCCCCGTTCGTCACCACCTGGCAGACCGCGCACGACATGGACCTGATCCGCGCGCTGCTGGGCGACGGGAAGCTGAACTACCTCGGCTACTCCTACGGCACCTGGCTCGGCGCGAAGTACGCGTCGCTGTTCCCGGACCACGCCGGGCGGGTGGTCCTCGACTCCAGCGTCAACTTCGAAGGCCGGCTGCAGGCCGCGTTCGAGGCGTTCCCGAAGATCGACCAGCGGCAGTTCGACCGCGTCTACGCGCCCTGGCTGGCCCGGCGGTTCCCGGACCAGCTGGGCAAGACCGCCGCCGACGTCAAGAAGAACCAGGAACGGGTGCGGGCCTACTTCCGCGAGGAGGGCTTGTCGCCGGACCTCTTCGACCACGTCTTCGTCGGCAACGGCAGCACGAAGCAGTGGCTGCTCGGCGCGCTGGTCCTCACCAAGGGCCTGGCCGCCCTCGACGGCACGGCCCCGCCGCCGTCGGCGGACCTCGACCGCGTCGCGCGGTCGGTGTTCGGACGCCCGGCGGCCGAGCTGACGGCCGGGGACGTGGCGCCGCCCGAGCCCGACTACGCGGACGTGGGCGGCACCCGCCTGGCCGTGGCGTGCGGCGACCAGCCGACGCGCGCGGCCACCTGGTACAAGCTGCTCAGCGACCTCCAGGGCCCGCAGTACCCGCTGTTCGGCTGGGCGTACGGGCTCAGCGAGGCGTGCGGCTACTGGTCCGACCTCCCCCGGCAGCAGCTGCCCACGCTGCCGCCGGAAGCGGCGAAGAACGTGCTCGTCGTCCAGGGCGAGTTCGACCCGCAGACCGGCTACGAACAGGCCGAAGCGGCCGCGCGGGCGGCCGGCGTCCCGATGGTTTCGGTGGCGGATTCGCCGTTCCACGGCCAGTACGCGGTCAGCGGCAATTCCTGTGTGGACGCTCTGGTGAGCGGCTACTTCCTCGGCGCCGCCCGGCCCGCCGCCACCATCTGCCCCGGCGTCCCGCTGCCCGGGGAGAAGGAAGTCTTCCCGGTGGCGGGCCCGGCGGGCGAACCGACCGGGCAGCCGGCCCCGGAACCGGCCCCGCGGGACGCGCTTTCGCCCGCGCGGCAACGGCTCCAGGACGAGATCAGCGCGGTCAACCGCGGGTACTAGCCCGAGTACGCGCCCGTGTCGAGGTCCTCGATCAGCGTCCGCCCGGTCGGCGTCCACCCCAGCAGCTCCTGCGTGCCGGTGCTCGTCGCGGCCAGGTCCATCGCGAAGAACCCGCCGATCCAGCCGAAGTGGCCCGGGACGTCGCCGGCGGCGATCGAGGCGACCGGGAGGTCGAACGCGCGGCCGATCGCCTCCGCGATCTCCTTCGTCGGCACGCCTTCCTCGGCGACCGCGTGCAGGCGGCTGCCCGCGGGTGCCTTCTCCAGCCCGAGCACGACCATGCGCGCGGCGTCCGTCACGTGCACCGCCGCCCAGCGGTTCGTGCCGTCGCCGGGGTAGCCGGCCACGCCCTTCTCGCGGGCGATCGCCGACAGGTGCGCGATGAACCCGTGGTCGCCGGTGCCGTGCACGGTCGGCGAGAACCGCAGGCTCACCGGGTGCACGCCGCGGTCGGCGTACTCGAGCGCGAGGTTCTCGGCGCCGCCGCGCGGCGAGTCCGGGCCGTGGAACGGGGACGCGTCGGCTTCGGTGGCCGGCTTGCTCTGGACGAGGCCGGCGACGCCCGACGCCAGCAGGAACGGGCGGCCGCTGCCCGCGAGCGCGTCGCCGATGGTCTGCACGGCGGCCCGCTCGGCCGCGTTCGACGCGGCCTGGTCGGCGAAGTCGTGCTTGTTCGCCAAGTGGATGACCGCGTCGGCCGCCTCGGCGCCGGCCCGGATGCCGTCGAGGTCGTCGAGGTCGCCGCGCCGGACCTCGACGCCCTTCGCCTCGAGCTTCGCGGCGGACTCGGCCGACCTGGCCAGCCCGGTGACCTCGTGGCCCACGGCGAGCAGCTCGCCGACGACGGCGGTGCCGATCCAGCCGGAGGCTCCGGTGACGAAAACGCGCATGGCGTGAACTCCTTCGAGAGAGATCGATGTCAGTGACCGACGTCAGTCGCTGACATACGCAGCCTACGCCTTTATGTCAGCCCCTGCCATCACTAGACTCGGGAGCATGGTGCGCTGGAAACCGGGGACCGCGGAGCGGCTGCAGAAGGCCGCGCTCGAACTGTTCGCCACCCGCGGCTATGAGCAGACGACCGCCGCGGAGATCGCGCAGGCCGTCGGCCTGACCGAGCGCACCTTCTTCCGGCACTTCAGCGACAAGCGCGAGGTGCTCTTCCAAGGGCAGGAACTGCTGGTCCAGGCGTTCCTCGACGGCATCGACGCCGCCCCTCCGGAAGCGTCACCGCTCGAGGTCGTCGCCGCCGCGCTGGGCTCGGCGGCGTCCTTCTTCCCGGACGAGCGCCGCCCGCACTCCCGCACGCGGCAGTCCGTGATCGACCGGAACCCGGCGCTGCAGGAGCGGGAGCAGCACAAGCTGACCACCCTGGCGACGACAGTCGCTGACGCCCTGCGGGCCCGGGGCGTCGACGAGCTCGCGGCCAAGCTGGCGGCGGAGTCGGGCGCGACCGTGTTCGGGATCGCGTTCACCCGGTGGCTGCGGGAGGAGAGGTCATTGGCTGACATCGCGGCGGACGTGCTCGCCGAGCTGCTGACACTGGCCGAAACGGCCGCTCAGGCCTTGCGCCCCACCAGGTGAAAGACCCGGCTGAGCGCCCGGTAGGGGTCCCGCCGGCCCGCCTCGAACTCGACGGCCGCCACGCGTTCCGCATCGGCCGGGTCCACCTCGGCACCGCCGAACCCGAGCCAGTCGACGAACAGCCAGACCCCGTACCACCGCACGGGCGGCACACCCCGGCTCCGGAGCAGCTCACCGAGCTCCTCCACCGTGTCGGCCCGGGTCGGGACGCCCAGCACGCCGACCTCCTCGACGGAGTCGAACGCCGCCAGAGCGTCTTCCCAGCGTTGTTCCAGGGCCGGGCGCACGGCCATCGCGTGGGCGTTGCCGGTCATGATCGAGACCACGCCCCCACTGGTGACGCAGCGGCACAGCTGGTCGACGACGGGATCCGGGCGGTCCAGGTACCCGAGGACGCCGTGGCACAGGACGGCGTCGAAGCGGCGCCCGCCCACGGCCTCTTCGGCGTGCTCGCCGCTCGCTTCCACGAACGTCACGCGCTCGGAAGTCAGCCGCTGTCGTGCCTTCTCCAGCATCGCGGGCGACGAATCCAGCAGCGTGACGTCGTACCCGGCCCTGGCCAGCGGAAAGGACTGGTGGCCCGCGCCGCCGCCGACGTCGAGCACGGTGGCCGGGGGCGGCGGGAGGTGCTCCAGCAGCTGCCGGTGCAGCACGTAGGTGCGGACACGCCCCTTCACCGACGCGTAGGCGTCATCGGCGAACTGGCCGGCGAGCGCTGCCCATGTGTCGTCGCCCACGCGCGCCAAGGTACCGGCGTGGTGACTCCGGGGCGGCGCGCGGAGTACTGTCGTCGTCGCTGCGGTTGAGCAGAGCAGCCGCCCCCTGGAACCCATTCGCCCGCGCGATTCCGCGCGCCGGCCGGGACGGCGGGCTCGACCCGCCTCACCGAGGTGAGGACGCCATGCACGACACCATCACCCGTCCGGGCGTCGCCTTCCTGCTGGGAGCGCCACCCCGGATCGCCATCACGACGACGGCCGACCGCACGGTCGTGGCCGTCACGGGCGAGCTCGACCTGTCGGCGACCGGCCGCCTCGAGGCCCTGCTCGGCGAGGAGCTCGACCTCGCGCCGCGAGCGCTGGTCATCGACCTGACGCACCTCACGTTCTGCTCGGCGCGCGGGCTGGGCGTGGTGCTGGACGCGGTGGCCGAGGCCCGCGCGGCGGGGATCCCGGTGGCGGTCGTCGCCGACGGCCGGGCGGTGCTGCGCCCGGTCGAAGCCCTGGGGCTCGAGGACGTGCTGCCGCTGTACCGCACGCTCGCCGACGCGGAGGACCACCGTGCCCGATGAGCAGGAGTGGCGGCTCGCCAAGGAGACGTTCGTCGCCGGCGAAGACCGGCCCGCCGCCGGCCCGCTGGCCGGGGAGTTCGCCCGGCTGACGAGCCGGCTGCTCACCGCCCCCAGCGTCGAAGCCGTCCTGGAGCGCGTCCTCGAAGCGACCACGCTCATGGTGCCCTCCGCGGACCTGGCCAGCTTCACGCTGATCGGCACCGACGGGCAGTTCCACACGCCCGCGGAGACCGACGAGGTCGCCGTCGAGCTGGACCTGCTGCAGTACCGGTTCCGGGAAGGGCCGTGCGTGGAGTCCGCGGTGCCGGCCGGCCCGGCCGTGGCGATCGCGCCGGACCTGGCCGACGAGCCCCGCTGGCCGCAGTGGGCACCGGCGGCCGTCGCGCTCGGCGTGGGCGCGGTCCTCTCCACGGCGCTCATCCCGGGCGCCCCGACCGGCCGCTCCGTCGGCGCGCTCAACGTCTACTCGCGCTCGGCCGGCGGACTGGACGAAGCCGACCGCGACGTGTTGCTGCTGCTGGCCACGCACGCATCACTGGCCGTCGGGGCGACCGACGCGGTGACCCGCAGCGAGCTGCAGGCGGCCCACCTGCGGCGGGCGATCGACAGCCGGGACGTGATCGGCCAGGCCAAGGGCATCATCATGGCCCGCCGCGGAGTCTCGGCGGACGAGGCGTTCGACGTCCTGCGGCGCACGTCCCAGGACCTGAACGTCAAGCTGGCCGAGCTGGCCAGGACGCTGGCCGAGCGCCACCGGGAGATCGATCTCCCGGCGGGCTGACGTCATCACGACCGACGGTGATGCGCACCGGCCCGTTCCGCGAGCCGGACGCTTCGCCCAGCAGGCCTTCGGCGGCCCCGGCACCTGGTCGAAGCCGGCCGCGATGCCGATGGACGCCGACCGTGCCGGCGACCGGTCGCCGAGAAGGCCGAGCCGCGCCGCATCGAGATCACCGGCGAGGACGCCGGCCGGAAGCGGATCAAGGCCTGAGGTGCTCGTCCGCCGATGCAGCCTCGATCGTCAGTCGAGGCCTTCGATGATGCGGAAGTCGCGCTCGACGCCGTCGGCCAGTGCGGCCAGCGCCTCCTGGTAAGCCTCGCTCGCACGTGCGGCGACCGCCTGCTCGAAGCTGTCGAACTCGATCAGGATGGTGCGCTCGGCGATTCCGGCGTCGTGGGCGACGACCCGGCCGTCGCGGGCGAGCAGCCGTCCGCCCGCGGCCCTGACCGCCGGACCGGCCAGCTTGTTGTAGGCAGCCAGCTTCTCGGGGTCCGAAATGGTGCGGTAGACGCTGACCCAGTAGCCCTTGGGCATGGAACCTCCAATGTGGGGATGAGTGCATCGAACGGGCTCACCGCCCGGGCTGCCGCCGGATCCACGCGCGGGCGTCGTCCACCGTGGCGTGCAGCGCGACGGCCTCGTCCAGCTGGCTGAGGCGCACCACGCGCACCACCGGGTAGTGGGCGGCGACCAGCGCGAGCGGCATGCCGGCGTCCGCCGTCTCCGCGACCAGCTCCGCCAGCACCTGCAGGCCCGCCGAGCCGCAGAAGCCGACGTCGCCCAGGTCGACGATGAGCGCCTCCGGCCGGTCGGCCAGCACCGCCCCGGCCCGCGCGCGCAGCACCGGCGCCGTCTCCAGGTCCAGGTCGCCGTCGGCCGCCACGACGACGGCTTCGGGCACCGTGCGTACCCGCACCGCCAGCTTGTCGGCCACCACGTCTCCTCCCGCCGGTGCCCGACCTTAAGGGGCCCGCATCGTTTTGTCAGCGATTCGGCGCGCCGGAGCCGAGCGGCGCCGCCGACCGGCCACCTGCGCCGCCGGGCCCCACCGGCGTCGGGCATTCTGTGCCCCTGACTGTCCAGGGACGAGGGGACGAGGATGGGTGCTTCACCCGAGGTGACCGTACCGGCGAGCGTCGACAGCCCGGTACCGCCGAAGCCGCCGGCCTCCGGGGTGGCCCGCTGGCTGCTGGAGCACCGGGTCGCGCCGGTCGGCCGCCAGGGCGGCGAGGACCACGGCACGCCGCAGGCCTGGTGGAAGGTCATGTGCCTGACCGGCGTCGACTACTTCTCCACCCTCTCCTACCTGCCCGGCATCGCCGCGCTCGCCGCCGGGGCGCTCTCCCCGCTGGCGACGCTGCTGATCGTCGCGCTGACGCTGCTCGGCATGCTGCCGATGTACCGCCGCGTCGCCCGCGAAAGCCCGCACGGGCAGGGCTCGGTGGCGATGCTGGAGGACCTGCTGCCGTTCTGGCGCGGGAAGCTCTTCGTCCTCACCCTGCTCGGGTTCGTCGCGACGTCGTGGATCATCACGATCACGCTGTCCTCGGCGGACGCCACCGTGCACATGCTGGAGAACCCGTACCTGCCGGGCTTCCTGCACGGCCACGCCGTGCTCATCACCGTCGTCCTGCTGCTGATCCTCGGCGGGGTGTTCCTGCTGGGCTTCAGCGAGGCGGTCGGCGTCGCCATCCCGCTCGTCGCCGTTTTCCTGCTGCTCAACGCCGTGGTCACCGTCGTCAGCCTGGTGGACCTGCTCGGCGACTCCGCGGACCTCTCCCGCTGGACCGACGCGCTGACCGCGGGCGGCGGCGGGTTCACCGGCGTCATCGGGCCCGCCGTGATCGCGTTCCCGCTGCTGGTGCTGGGCCTGTCGGGCTTCGAAACCGGCGTCAGCATGATGCCGCTGGTCGCCGCGGACGGGAAGACCGCCGAAGAGCGGATGGAGTCGCGGGTCCGCAACACGCGCAAGCTGCTGACCGTCGCCGCGCTGATCATGTCGGTGTTCCTGATCGCGACCAGCTTCATCACGACCGTGCTGATCCCGGCGGACGCGTTCAAGGAAGGCGGCGAGGCCAACGGCCGCGCCATGGCCTACCTCGCCCACCACGAGCTGGGCGAGATCTTCGGCACCGCCTACGACATCAGCAGCGTCCTGATCCTGTGGTTCGCCGGCGCGTCGGCGATGGCCGGGCTGATCAACATCGTCCCGCGGTACCTGCCCTCCTACGGCATGGCGCCGGAGTGGGGCCGCGCGGTGCGGCCGGTGGTGATCGTCTACACGGTGATCAGCATCCTGATCACCGTCGCGTTCGGCGCCGACGTCAACGCGCAGGCCGGCGCGTACGCGACCGGGATCCTCGCGATGATGGTCTCGGGTGCCGTCGCGGTGACCATCTCGGCGATCCGGCACAGCCAGCGCGGCGCGGCGATCGGGTTCGGCGTCCTGACGCTGGTGCTGCTGTACGCGCTCGTCGAGAACGTCATCGAAAAGCCGGACGGCATCGCGATCTCGGCCCTGTTCATCCTCGGGATCATCGTGGTGTCCCTGGTTTCGCGGGTTTCGCGGACGACGGAGCTGCGTGCCGAGCGCATCGAGTTCGACGAGGAAGCACGCCGGTTCATCACCGATTCGCTGGCCCACGACGGCAAGCTGCACATCATCGCGAACAAGCGCCAGGGCGGCGACGAAGCCGAGTACTCGGCCAAGGAAGCCGAACAGCGCTCGCTGAACCCGGTCCCCGGCGCCGCCGACGTGATCTTCCTCGAGATCGACGTGGTGGACCCGTCGGAGTTCGCCAACGTGCTCAAGGTGCGCGGCGTGGACATCGACGGGTACCGGATCCTCCGCGCGGACAGCCCCGCGGCACCGAACGCGATCGCCGCGGTCCTGCTCGCCCTGCGCGACGTCACGGGCGTCCGGCCGCAGTGCCACTTCGAGTGGGCGGAGGGAAACCCGCTCGGGCACCTGTTCCGCTACCTGATCCTGGGCCGCGGCGACACGGCACCGGTGGTCCGGGAGATCATCCGCAGCACGGAGAAGGACCCGGCCCGCCGGCCGGGCATACACGTGGGCGGCTGACCCGGGAGTTCACGCGGAACCCGTGCGCCGGCCCGGTCGTCGTGATACCCGGGCACGGCGCGTACCCGCAGGGTCGCGCCGCGCCCGGGTGCCCTCATCTGGAAGGCGAGTGCTCGCCACCAGGTGCGGCCGCTTGCATGACCCAGACGCGCAGAGCGTAGCCGAGCCGCTCCTTCAGCCGCAGGACCTTTCCGACGACGATCGCGGTGGCCATCGCTGTGGTGATCACCGACGAGATGGCGGTCGGATCGACGACCAGGGCAATCCCGCCGAGCAGTACCACGACAACGGACCCGGCCAGATCTCGGCGCGACGTCGCCGATGCCTCCGGTTTGGACAACCGCGATCTGGCCGGAGCTCGGCGCGAGATCGCCGGCACTTCGGGACTGCACAGCCGGATTTCGGATGAACTCCTGGCTGTTACGGCCGCTCGGTTCTGTGTACCGGACGCCGCATCCGCCGGCGAGGGGACGCTGGGCCGACCGGCCGGCAACGTCGTCGCGACCTTGTAGCGCCCGCGGTCGGCGTCGAGCCGACGCCACTGGATCAGCACGAAATCGACCTGCCGGCAATGGAGGCGACAGGCAGTCAAGAACGCCCGAACCTGGGCTTCCTTACGTGGCAACGAGTTCCGTTTCGGATCGATCAGGTAGTACGTCTGCGAGCGTGGAATTCCCGACTTCGCCGCGGTCTGTCCCGCGGTCAGCCCGGCGGACGCCATGCACCGGGCCAGTAGCCGGGCCAAGTCCACCGGACTGTCGACGATCAGCTCGTCCTGAGGCAGGAGCAAGGTTCCGACGCCACCGTGGATGACCGCCTGGCTCGCCGACGCCGGCTGGCCCGGGTGCCTGCCGCGGTGCGCGGCTGAACCGGCCGCTGACTTGCGCGGAGGCGCGCTGGTCAGGACGGTGACGATCCTGCCCCGTCCGCCCGTGTTGTCGAGATCGTTGATCGCGTTGGCGAGCCGTTCGTCCGCGAACTGCTTCTTCTCTCGTATTCCGCGGCCGTCGTGAGCGGCCGTCATCAGCCTGCCGCCTTGCCGGCGAGCCTGCGCACGACGGCCGGCACCGTGCCGATGCCCAGCACCAGCGCCGTGCTTCCGCCCGCGGCTTCGAGCGCAGTGACCAGGGACTGGTGCTGGCACAACATCCAGCCGACGAAGCCCAGCTCGACGGCTAGGGCGAGCACCTGGGGAATCGACCAAGGCGTCCGGCCAGGACCGGGCTCGTCGGCTGCGGACACCACAGCGGTGGTCGGCGGAGGGTATGAGGACATGCTTCTTTCCCATCATGGACTTTCGGCGCCGCCCGGGTGTGCCGGGCGGCGTTCTGCGAGGTGACCGGCCGGAGACTGTGGTCTCAGGTCGCCGCCGCCGGGATTGCCGTCCCGTCAGGCGGGGAGCTTCCGCGTGCACACCACGCGATCGGAAGTGCCTGGCCGACATCCTTGCACGAGGCCGCGGCCGGCGGGTGCCCCGAAGACGGTAATCGACGTGAAAAAGTCTTGTACAGCAGGGAATCCGTCCAACTTGACGGCCGATTTGGACAGTGAATACTCGAGCCGCGAATAGCGCGAGAGGGCGGCAACCCGGCAGGTCGGGCCATATCGCCGCAGGTAGGCACCCGTTCCACCTGTCCAACTCGAGCAGGTCCTCCTCGCGGCGAGGCGGTATGTTCGAGTCGTGTCGTGTCCGGTGTCGTCCGGTGCGGCACGGCCCTGGGCTTGCTGCTGTGACCGGCCGGAGCACCAGGGAACCGACGGGAGGCGCCGTTGCCGCGGCGGCCCGTCGCCGGCTCGCCCGGCTCGCCCGTCGCCGGGCTGAGCCGGGCGAGTTCACCGGCCGCACACTTGCCGCCACAGGTTCACGCGATGCCGCGCAGGATTCGCTGCGCACGAGCGAGACCTGAAGCTTCGGGCGATCCTTCTGCGATCGCGGCCTGGGTGGCGCGAGCCAACTCTTCCAAGACGGCGTCGCACACCGGTGGGCAACCACTCGCGCGTCCGGCGACGAGTACCGGCGCGTTTTCCGGACGCACCCGCAGCACACGCCGCCAGACCTGCAACGCCTCCGCCACGCGCCGCTGCACCGTGGCTCCGTCCGCGTCACGGCCGCTGACCTGACTGATCAACACGATGAGCAGCACCTCCAGCGTCCGCTCGTTCTTCGGCACAGTGCCCCGGCCGAACGCGTCGGACAGCGTGCTGCGGCAACTGACCGCGGTCTTGTCGTACTCCTTGGTCGCCTTCTCCAACTGTCGCAGTGTCAGGCCGGAATCGGCGATCAAGGTCTTCAGGTAGGTCGCGAACTGAGCCTGGGTACCGATTTCCTGCAGCTCCGGCGGGAGCCCCAGTCCCGAAGTGGGCAGCCGCAACCGCGGCACGGTCGGCTGGTCCACCGCGTTCCGGCCGGCCGGACGACGGCCGGCCGGTGCCGGAGGTTCCGGACGAGCCGAAGGCACCGTGGGCACGGTGAGGGCGAGGTCGATGCGAGCCGGATCGAGTCGGTCGCCGGTGACGCCCAGGCCACCGGAATCGACAGCGTCGCGAGCGAGCACAGCCCGGACGTAGAGCACGAACATCCGGGCGACGGCGTCGTCGCCACCACGGCAGGCCCGCACGACGGCGACATAGATCTCCGGCGCGAGCAACACCGTGGCCTCGGGATCCCAGGCCAGGGACAACACCTGTTCGGGTACGTCGGGCAGGGCGGCCATGATCTCGACCCGGTGCCGCTCCACCGGATACCCGGCGATCAGCAGGTGCAGGCGGCGCAGCAGGTCCCGCGCCGCGAACTCGGGGTCCGCGATCACGGCAGGTGTCCCACCACCCGCTCGGCCGCACGAACGCTGTTTCTGCACCGCCGGCCGACCGGCAGCGGGTATCGCAACAACGAGCACATCTTCATGGAGATCCTCAACTGATTCCTGCACGCCCAGACGGGACGCCGACGCGGATGGGGACGGGCGAACCGGACCAGGCACCCGGTCGCGGCGGGGTGCACCGCCGTGGATGCGATGGGTCACTCGATCCAGCTCATCGACAATCGAACACGAACGGGTCACATTTTCCAAGTCGGCCGACCGCGTTTCCATTGTCCGACTTTGTCCGGCTCGGACGGCAAGTGAAACGGCTGGTGCAAGTTACCGACCAGTTGTGTCGCGGATCACATGCCGTCTAACTTGCCCGGCCGGTCATCGCGGAGAAACCCCTGCTCAGCAACACTCCGCGCACGTGCGCGGCACAAACCCTCTGTCCGGATCTATTCCGATAAGCGGGTGATAGGTATGGCCCGACCCTTGACCAGCGGCTACATTGATCACCGAGGGAAATTCCAATCCGGAAGCAGCGATAATCGCACTTCGCCGGATCAGGAATCACGGTTTCTCGACACACCTCGACGCGGGTGGGGATCGAGTAGCCGGGCTCCCAGGTGATCTTCGGGTGCACGAAGATCACCTGGGCTCGGCGCCAGTGCCGGTCGCTCGACAGAGAACACCGGTGACCACGAAAGCCCGGCGAGAACCCTGGTTCCGCCGGGCTTTTCCTCGTTCCCCCTTCGGTCAGCCGGACGATTCTCCCGCACACCGCCGGCCTTGGCAGGCCAAAGCCGGGTCCACGCCGCGTAGTCATCCGTCACCCGCTAGGTTGTCCTCCTCAACGGGGACGCCCGCCCTGCCCGACAGGTGGACGCCAGACCGGCACGTTGCACAACGTGACGCTGCGACATTCGGTCGAACCCACCGTGGCACGACCGCAAGGCACGCCGCCCGGACCAGGTTGCGCATCGTTCGCCTGAACCAGGATCCGGCTGGCTGGAGAGGTACGAGGTTCGGAGAATCTGGAAAGGGCTCCTCTTTCACAGTCGGGACGAGCGGCAACGGGGGTTGCCGAGGGAGCGCCGTGAGTGCGAGTGAAAGGACGGGCGTTGGTGGAGGCGCACCGTATGAAGGAAGAACCCGTCGAGGACGGCCCGGCCTCACCGGTACCCCATCAGCCGCTGCGATGGCCGGCCCGACGCGGCCGGTCGGTCCTCAGTGGCCTGTCTTCGACCGATGATTTCCGGCATCGGGACAAGCTCACCCCCGCGACGCGGGTGCTGGTGCTGTACCTGGTCGTGATGCTCAGCGACGATCACGGCCGCATCACGTCCGTGGCGAGGCGGCTACATGAAACCTACGCCGGCCGGGAAGGACACTGGGCCTTCGGCAGGACAGCCGAATCACTGCGCGATTCGATGAGCAAGTGGTTGGGCAAGTCGGCGGTCCGGTGCGCCGGCTGGGACCGGATTCGCGACGCCCTGACCGTTCAGGTGCAGGTGGAGCACTTGCCGGAAGCACTTGCCGTCGCCGCCGCGCTGTACGAGCAGGCGACCGGATGCGAGATCCCGGCGGCCGACGAGATCGAGCCACGGCTTCCCGCTTGGGCGACCGAGAGCACGGTCGACGTCGGCATGATCCGCGCGAGTTCACCGGATGCCGTCGGAGGCGGCTCCGCCGCAGCCACCGGCGGCATCCAGAGCACTGAGCTCGCCCGCCTGCAGGAGAGACTCGACAACACGACGACACTGCTCCTCTCCACAGTTCGCGTTTACCGCGAGCTGGAGACCGAGAACGAGTCGCTCCGAGCGGAGGTCGCCGCCCTCCGCGGACAGGTTCATCCTCCGCAGCAGCGGCGTAGCTCCGACGAAGGCCGGCGCCACCGTGAGGTCGCCTCTCAGCTCGACCGGCTGGTCCAGCGCCAAGTGGATCTGCTCCGCGTTTACCAGTACCCGTTCCTCGACGACCACACCCTCCGCAGCATGATCTTCGAGCAGATCGCTCCCGGGCGCCCGCAGCAATGGGAATTCCGCAACGACGTCGAATGGCTGGAACGACCGGACCCGGCCTCGCCTGCCGGCACCGAACGAGTCGTCAGCCGGCGACCAGCTGCGCCGACGCGGAACGGGCGGTCGTCACGTCGTCCGGGGTGAGGTCGTTCCGCTGATCACGGCTCCTCGGGACCGCTTTACACCGAGAGTTCTTCGGGAACCCGTGCGCCGGTCACCCCGGCTGGGTACGTTGCTTCGCGTGAAGACTCCGGCGCCGCTCGCCCTGGCCCTGTCCGCCGCGCTCACCCTGGCGCTGAGCACGCCGGCCTCGGCCGCGGGTCTCGCGCCGGGGCTGACCGTCTCCACCACCGTCAGCGGGGACGGCACCGGGCACAACACCTGGACCGTCACTGCGCTCGTGCCCGGCGGGTCGAGCCCCGATCCGGACGCGCCGCCGACCGCGCTCGGCAGCCGTGAGCACGCCGATGTCCTCGTGACGTCCTTGCGGGGCAAGGGTTTCGCGGCCCGCGCCGAGCGGGTCGACTGGCCGGCGTTCAGCGACACGCCGCGCGGTGCCCTCGGCTGGCGGGTGCGGGTCGGCTCCTTCGCCGACCGCGCGCAGGCCGCCGCCACCGCGAGTGCCATGACCGCGAACGGCTTCACCAACGCCGTCGAATGGACCGGGCAGGACGGGCCCGAAGCGCAAGGGCCGCAACGCATCCGCGTCGCGACGGTCGATCCGCGGCGGTTCCGCGGGGACGTGGTCGCGTCGCACGGCGAGTCGGTCGCGGGGCGGCGCACGACGTCGGCGCTGTCGGCCGCCGCGGGGGCGCTCGTCGGGACCAACGGCGGCTTCTTCGTCATCGACCCGCGCGACGGCATCCCCGGCGAACCGGCCGGCATCGGCGTCTACCAGGGCCTCCTGCAAAGCGAAGCCACCACCGGGCGGCCCGCGCTGCTGCTCGGCGACCGTCCTTCGATCGGCGTCCCGCGGACCGCGCTCACCGTCGGCGGCCACGAGGTCGACGGCGTCAACCGCAAGCCCGGCCTCATCCGCAACTGCGGCGAGCCCGGCGACGTCCCGACGGACCGGCCGCTGCACGACACGACCTGCACCCACCCCGACGAGCTCGTGCTCTTCACGCCGCAGCTCGGCACGCCCACCCCGGCCGGCGACGGCGTCGAAGCCGTGCTGGACGCCCACGACGTCGTCACGGCGGTGCGTCCCGCGGGCGGCGACGTGCCCGCCGGCGGCCACACCGTGCAGGGCATCGGCACAGCGGCGACCTGGCTGGGCGACCACGCGCGGCCGGGCGCGAAGCTGGCGGTCGGGACGCGGATCTTCGAAGCCGGCCGGCCGATCCACCCCGCCGGCGTCGTCAACGGCGGCCCGTGGCTGGTCCGCGGCGGCCGGATCGCGGTGAACGCGGCGGCGGACGGCATCGTGCACCCGGGCGACCCGTCGTTCGTGTACGGCTGGGGCGTCAAGCGCAACCCGCGCACGATGGTCGGCCTCGACCGCCAGGGGCGGCTGCTGATCGTCACCGCCGACGGCCGTCAGCCGGGGTTCGCCGAAGGGCTTTCGCTGATCGAGGGCGCGCGGCTGATGGCGCGGCTGGGCGCGGTGACCGCGATCAACCTCGACGGCGGCGGCTCGACGGCGATGGCGATCGACGGCAAGCTGGTCAGCTCCCCCTCGGACGCGACGGGCGAGCGCCCGGTCGGCGACGCGCTGCTGGTGCTGCCCCGGCGCTGATCACCGGGTGGTTGGATGACCGCGTGGAGCAGAAGAAATCATCCGAGCGGCTGGTGTTCTTCACCGACGCCGTGGTCGCGATCGCGTTGACGTTGCTGGTCCTGCCGCTGACCGACTTGGTGCCGGAGCTGGTTTCGGAGCACAAGCCCGCGGTCGAAGCCGTCACCGACAACTGGCCGAAGATCGTCAGCTTCCTGCTCAGTTTCGTCGTCATCGGCCGGTTCTGGTCCGTCCACCACCGCATCTTCGAGCACGTGCGCGCCTACAGCACCGCGCTCGTGCGCGTGAACTTCTGCTGGCTGCTGACGATCGCCCTGCTGCCCTTCCCCAGCGAGCTGATCGGCGCGTACCAGTCCGAGCGCTTCACCGTCGTCTTCTACCTGGGGACGCTGCTGGCCAGCAGCCTGTGCCACACGGCATTGGTGGTCATCGTCCGCCGCAACCCGCAGGTGCGCGGGGACGCCGAGCCGGTGTCGGACGAGACGCTCTGGAACTTCGTGGTGAGCTCGGCCGTGTTCGCGCTCGCGGTCATCGTCGGGTTCATCAAGCCCGGTTTCGGCTATTACGTGCTGCTGTTGCTGGCGTTCCCGTCGACGATCGTCCGCCGGGCACTGGGGCGCGCCGGTAAATGAGTGGGCCGGGCCGCGGCGGCCCGCTATCGTGCCGGTGACCGTGACTCGACGCCGGGAGGTGAGCCCCATGAACGCTGTTTCGATGTGGGTGCTCCCCTCGTCGTCACGGTCGGGCGACTGACGTAGGGGTCGCCGGGAGCGCTTCAAGCACTCCCGAAAGGTACAGACCTATGCAAACTACGCATTTCACCTCGGGTGAGCCCGCGGTGGTGATCACGCGGATCGCGCCGCGGCACTGGCACGCGCTGGAGGACGACCGGGTGGTCGGCCGCGGCGAGGCGTCGACCCGGCCCGACGGGCGGACCTTCGTCAGCGTCGATGCCTGGCACCGCTCGGTCTTCGACCAGCTCGCCGACGCGATGCTGGCCGAGCTCCCGGCCCCGCTCCACACGATCGTCGACGAGACCGACGTCGAGCTGACGGCCGGCTGGGAACGAGCCGGCTTCACGACCCGGCGCCGCGAGTGGGAGTACGTCGTGCCCACCGGCGGCGGCCGGGTGCTCCCGCCGCCGGGCGTGACGATCGTGCCCCGCGGCTCGGCTGCGGAGGGTCCGCTGCGCGCGCTGGACCGCGTGGTCCGCGCCGAAGTCGAGGCGACGGTCGGCTGGCAGGAGATGCCGGCCGAGGTGCGGCCGCACCCGCCCGGGGACACCGTGGTGGACCCGGCGTTGTACGCGGCCGCGGCCGAAGCGGGCGAGTACGTGGGGCTGGTCCGGGTGGTGCAGGTGACGCGGCTGCCCCGGATCGGCCTGATCGCGGTCCGCGCGGACCACCGGCGCCGCGGCATCGCCCGCGCGCTGCTGTCCGAGGTGCTGGGTTCGTTGCACACCGCGGGAATCCCGACGGCATCGGCGGAAGTGAACGAAGCCAACCCGGCGGCGACGGCGCTGTTCGAGAGCGTCGGCGCCCGGCGGGCCGGCAGCAACCTGGAGCTGGTGCGCCATGGCGAATAAGGCGGGGGGCATCGAAGTCGAGGGCACCGTGCTCGAGTGCCTGCGCAACGCCACGTTCAAGGTGGAGCTGCCGAACGGGCACCAGGTGCTGGCGCACATCAGCGGCAAGATCCGGAAGAACTACATCAAGATCCTGCCGTACGACCGGGTACTGGTGGAGCTGAGCCCGTACGACCTGAGCCGCGGCCGGATCCTGTTCCGCTACCGGTCTTAGTCACCGCGGCTCGTCGTGAGTGTTCAGGACGGTTAGAACCGTCCTGAACACTCACGACCGCGTGGCGAGGAGAGCTCAGCGCGGGCTCCGATCGGCGAACTCGACCGTGAAGCCGTCCGGGTCCCGCAGCTGCAGCTGCCGCTCGAAGCCGCGGTCCCGGGGCGGGCCGGGGACCGGCACCCCGCGGGCGACGAAGTCCGCGTACAGCTCGTCGAGGTCGTCGGCCAGGAGCTCGACCTGGACGAACTGCCGCAGCCGATCGGCTTCCCGCTCGACGACGGCGCCGAGCTCCAGCAACCCGAGCGTCGCGGTTTCCAGGCGCAGCAACACGAACCGGCCGTTGCGGATCTCGGTGGTGAACCCGAGGGATTCGTAGAAGGGGACCGAACGGTCCAGGTCGGTGACGGGCAGGCTCATCCCGGCGAACGTGATCAAGGCGCACTCCTTCGGCTCGGTGCGCCAAAAGGTGGGCCGGGCGGGCGTTCCGACGCTGCACCCGCTCACGATCAGCTTAGCCGAGTTCCGCCAGCAGCGCCCGGATCGCCGGGCTCGCGTCGGCGCTGCGCCGCCACGCCGCGTGGACCTCCCGCTTCGGCTGGCGCCGCAACGGACGCGCCACCAGGTCCTCGCCCAGTGGGGGCCGGGCCAAGCGGGGAACCAGCGCGAGCACCTCACCGGAAGCGACCAACGACAGCTGCGTCGCGAAGTCGTCGACCAGGTGGCGGACGTCCGGCTCCTCCGGTGCGTCCGCGAACAGGCGCCGGAACCACTGGTGGCACACCGTTCCCGGCGGGCTGGTCACCCACGCGTGGCCCGCGAGGCCGTCGAGCGGGCCGGCCTCCGACGCGAGCGCGTGTGACCGGCTCATCACCACGTCGCCGACGTCGGTGTGCACCAGCCGCTGCGTCACCGACGGCGGCTGCGCGGCCGGCAGCCCGTCGGCGTCGTGGACGAGGGCGAGGTCGGCCGTCCCGGCGTCGACGCTGCGCAGGGCTTCGTCGGGGTCCTGCTCGGTGATCTCGACGCGCAACTCGGGACACCGCACCGACAACCCGCCCAGCACCGGCGCGAGCAGGCCGCGGATGGCGGTCGAAAACGCCACCACGCGCAGGGTGCCGCGGGGCGCGCCTTCGGAGACCGACTGGGCCGCTTCCGCACAGCGCTCCAAGGCCTGGAACACCTCCGGCGCCGAGTCGGCGATGGCCTGCCCGGCCGGGGTCAGCACGACCCCGCGGCCCGCCGGCGCGAGCACCGGCACCCCGACCTGCCGCTCCAGCCGCTTGAGCTGCTGCGACACCGCGGACGCCGTGAACCCCAGTTCGTCGGCCGCCCGCGCGAGCGTCCCGAGCGCCGCCACCGACCGCAGCGCCCGGAGCGCACCTACCTCGATCATTAAGCCAGATTACGCAATATCGGCAAGAAAGCATCGCTGGACCACATCAATTGCGCCGGGCAAGGTCGAACCATGACCGATTTCGGCGCCAACCTCGTCGCGATGGTGACCCCCATGGAGCCCGGCGGAGCGCTCAGCGAACCCGGCCTCGCGAGCCTCGTCGAGCACCTGCTGGCCACCGGCTGCGACGGCCTCGTCGTCGGCGGGACCACCGGCGAGTCCCCCACCCTGACCGAGCCCGAAGCCGCCGGGCTCGTCCGCAGCGTGGTGGCACGGACCGGGAACCTGGCCCGCGTGATCGCCGGCATCGGCACCTACGACACGGCCGCGAGCGTCCGCCGGGCCCGCGAAGCCGAGGCGGCCGGCGCGGACGGGCTGCTGCTCGTCTGCCCCTACTACTCCCGGCCGACGCAGGCCGGGGTGATCGCCCACTGCCTGGCGGTGGCCGACGCGACCGAGCTGCCGGTGATGCTCTACGACGTCCCGGCGCGGGCCGGCATCGCGATGACGCCGTCGACCTTGATCGAGCTGGCCGCCCACCCCCGGATCCGGGCGGTCAAGGACGCCAAGGGCGACCTGTTCGAGGCGATGACGGTCATGACCCGCACGTCGCTGGCGTACTACTGCGGCATCGACGAGCTGAACCTGCCGTACCTGGCGTGCGGCGCGGCGGGCGTGGTGAGCGTCGTGGCCAACGTGACGGCCGACCGCACGGCGGGCCTCATCGACGCGGTCCGCCGCGGCGATCTCGAGTCGGCCCGGAAGATCAACGACGCACTGCTCCCGCTGACCGACGCCATCATGCGCTCCGGCCCCGGCGTGACGACGGCCAAGGCGGCGCTGGCCGAACTGGGCGTGCTCCCGCACGCGACGGTCCGGCTCCCGCTGGTCGAGGGCCACGACCGGCCGGCCATCCGTCAGCTCGTGGGCAGCCGGTAGACCGACACGTGCGACGACGACTCCGTCGTGAACTCCCCGCCGGTCCAGTCCGCGTGCCGGGACTCCAGCCCGAAGCCCGCCAGCCGGCCCATCAGGTCCAGCTCGGCCGGCCAGATGTAGCGCTGCGGACACCGCCCCAGCCGCGCCGACCGGCCCTCGCCGAACGTGAAGTGGTGCGACACCAGGTGCTGGCGCACGGTGTCGTAGGTATCCACCCCGAGGTACCCGGACTCGCCGCCGAACACCACCGCGGCCTGCCCTGGCGGGAGCCGCCGCAGCTCGGGGACGCCCAGCTCGATCACGAACCGGCCGCCGGGGTCCAGGTGGCGGGCCGCGTTGCGGAAGCACTCGACCTGCTCGTCCTGGGTGAGCAGGTTCCCGATCGTGTTGAAGACCAGGTAGACCAGCGAAAAGCGGCCCGGGGCCGCGGCCGTCGCCATGTCCCCGACGACCACCGGGAGGTCGGCCTTCTTCCGCAGCTGCCCCAGCATCGGCTCCGACAGCTCGATGCCGGTGACGGACACGCCTCGCGCGGCCAGCGGGACGGCGATCCGGCCGGTGCCGACGGCGAACTCCAGCACCCGCCCGCCCCCGGCCAGCGCGGCGAGGCGGTCCACGACGGGGTCGACGGCCTCGGGCGCGAACACGCCGCGGCCCGGGGTGTCGTAGCGTTCGGCGGTCTCGACGTCCCAAATGTCTTCCTGGCGCACGCGGACCACCCTCGACGCAACCCCTGAAACTGTCCAACGATTTGAACTTGCCCGATTTCGGGCAAGAATTTGGGTTTCACTCCCGCGCAGTGCATGATGACCGGCGTGGAAGACACCGACATCGTCGAGCGCGTGGCCGCGTCCACCGGCCTGCCGCCGGGCGTGGCCGCCCGCGTCGTCGACGACGTCCTCGCCTTCTACCGGACACCCACCGAGCAGTACGTGCGCCGCAGGCACGCCGAACTGCAGGCCGAAGGCCGGAAGAACCCCGAGATCTTCCCGCTGATCGCCGCCGAGCTCCGGGGCCGGCTCGTCGCCGCGCCCGACCTGTCCGAGCGCCAGCTGCGCCGCATCGTCTACGGCTGAAACAGGCCCGACTCAGCCCCCTAGAAGAAGAGGTTCGCCATGTGCGGGATCGTCGGCTACATCGGCGGCCAGAACGCCGCCCCCATCCTCCTCGAGGGCCTGACCCGGCTCGAGTACCGCGGGTACGACTCCGCGGGCATCGCCGTCCTCGGCCCGAAGGACACCACGCAGGTCCACCGCGTCGTCGGCCGGGTCCGCAACCTCACCGCCGCGCTGCCCAAGCGCCTGACCGGGAAGGTCGGCATCGGTCACACGCGGTGGGCGACGCACGGTCCCGCGTCGGAGGACAACGCGCACCCGCACACCTCCGAAGACGGCCGGATCTCCGTCGTCCACAACGGCATCATCGACAACGCCGACGCCCTGCGCGCCCAGCTCGCCGACGCCGGCGTCAAGCTCACCTCCGAGACCGACACCGAGGTCCTCGCCCACCTGATCGCGCGGTCGAGCGCCGACACCCTCGAAGACGCCGTCGTCGAGGCGGTCTCGCGGATCACCGGCACGTACGCGATCGCCGTCACCGACTCCGCGCACCCGGACCGCCTGGTCATCGCGCGCAACGGCTCGCCGCTGATCATCGGCGTCGGCGAGCGCGAGATGTTCGTCGCGAGCGACCTCGCCGCGCTGGTCCGGCACACCTCGCAGGTCGCGCACCTCGACGACGGCGAGTTCGCGACGGTCTTCGCGACCGGCTACCGGACCTTCACCGTCGACGAGAGCGACACCACCAAGCCGGCCACCGAGATCGACATCGCCGCCGAAGACCTCGACCTCGGCGGGTTCCCGCACTACATGGCCAAAGAGATCCAGGAGCAGCCCGAGTCCGTCGAGCGGATGATCCGCGGCCGGCTGGACCACCGGTTCGGCGTCGCCCGCCTCGACGGCCTCAACCTGACACCCCGCGAACTGCGCGGGTTCAGCCGCGTGAAGATCCTCGGCTGCGGCTCCGCGTACTACGTCGGGCAGATCGGCGCGACGATGATCGAGGAGCTGGCCCGGATCCCGGCCGACGCCGAAGCCGCGTCGGAGTTCCGCTACCGCAACCCGATCATCGAGGCGGACACGCTCTACATCGCGGTCAGCCAGTCCGGCGAGACGATCGACACCGCCTTCGCCGTCGAAGAGATCAAGCGCAAGGGCGGCCGGGTCGCGGGCCTGGTCAACGTCGTCGGCTCGACGATCGCCCGCGCCTGCGACGGCGGCGTCTACCTGCACGCCGGCCCGGAGATCGCGGTCGCCTCGACCAAGGCGCTGACCAACATGGCCGTCGGGTTCGCGCTGATCGCGCTCTCGCTCGGCCGGGTGCGCGATCTGTCCAATGCGGACGGACAGCGGATCATCGAGGCGATCCGCGCGCTGCCGGACCAGATCCGGACGGTCCTGGCCGCGGAAGCGGAGATCGCCGAGCACGCGAAGGTCGCGGCCGCCGCGAACAGCTTGTTCTTCATCGGCCGCGTCCGCGGTTTCCCGGTGGCCCGCGAAGGCGCGCAGAAGTTCAAGGAGATCTCCTACCGCCACGCCGAGGCCTACCAGACGTCCGAGCTGAAGCACGGCCCGCTCGCCCTGATCGACGAGTCGCTCCCGACGGTCGCGATCGTGCCCGCCGACGAGCTGGCCGACCGCAACCTCGCCGCGATGCAGCAGATCCGGGCCCGCGGCGGCGCGGTCCTGGCCGTGACGCACGACGACGTCGACTTCGGCGAGCTGGACGTCCCGCGGATCGTGGTGCCGCGGACCGAGCCGGAGCTCGACCCGATCCTGCTGACCATCCCGCTGCAGCTGCTCGCCTACCACGCCGCGCTGACGCTGGGCTACGACATCGACAAGCCGCGCAACCTCGCCAAGTCCGTCACGGTGGAGTGAACCCGGGCCTGCTTGGGCATGTTCCACCCGAGCACCCCGGTCACGCGGCCGCCCTCGCGGTACTCGGCCACGAACCGGCCCGCCGTCACGTCGCCATCCACAATGGACACCTCCGCGTCCGCGGAGAGCGTGCCGTGCACGTGGATCCGCGCGTCGAACTGGTGGGTCCAGAAGTACGGGACCGGCGTGTACGGGCGGTCGTCACCGAGGATGTTCCCCGCGACGGCGACTGCCTGCTCGGTCGCGTTGGTCCGGTTCTCCAGGCGCAGCAGCACGTCGAGGCCTTCGTGGTGCCAGCGGGCGACGTCACCGGCCGCGTAGATCCCGTCCGCCGCCCGGCACCGGGAGTCGCACACGACGCCGTTGTCGCACAGCACCCCGCTGCCCGCCAGCCAGTCCGTCACCGGTGCAGCGCCGAACGCCACCACGACGACGTCGGCGGGCAGCTCTTCTCCCGTCGCCAAGCAGACGCCGGTGACGCGTCCGTCCTGTGAGGACAGTCCGGTGACCGCCGCGCCGAGCCGCAAGTGGACACCGCGCGCGGCGTGCAGCTCGGCGAGCAGCCCGGCGGCCAGGGGCCCGAACTGGTACGCGAGCGGCGCGGGCTGCGGCCCGGCCAGCGTCACCGCCACGCCCAGGCCGCACACGGTCGCCGCGATCTCCGCGCCGAGGACGCCGTCCCCGACGACCACCACCCGCTTGCCCGGTGCCAGGTCCGCGCGCAGGGCCAGCGCGTCGTCGAGCGTGCGCAGGACGTGGACACCTGCGAGGCCGTCCTGCCCCGGCAGGGTGCGCGGCCACAGCCCGGTGGCGAGCACGATCGCGTCGGCGGTCAGGGTGCGCCCGCTTCCGGTGTGGACGGTCCGCGTGCGGGCGTCCAGCCGCACAGCCGGGTCGCCGAGCACGAAGTCGGCGTCCAATGCGGACAGTGCATCGGGGGTGCGCAGGCTCGCCTGCTCGGGTGCCCAGCTCCCGGCGAGGACCTGCTTGGACAAGGGCGGCCGGTCGTAGGGCAGGTGCGCTTCCGCACCCAGCACGGTCACGCGCTCCTCGTAGCCTTTGCGCCGCAACGCTTCCACCGTGGCGAGCCCGGCGGCCGAAGCCCCGACGACCAGGACCGTCACGCGTCCTCGCTCACCGAGATCGCGACGCCGGGGCACACGCTCGCCGCCTCCCGGACGGTCGTGTGCAGAGCCTCACCCGGGGTCTCGTCGAGCAGGATCACGATGCCGTCGTCGTCGCGCTGGTCGAACACCTCCGGCGCGAGCATCACGCACGTCCCGGCGCCGCAGCACTTTCCTTCGTCCACAGTGACCTTCATGGTCGTTCCTCTCCTTCGCGGGGGTGGGTCACGGGTGCGAGCCAGAGCCCGACCAGTGCGTCGGTCAGGCCGGTGGCGGCTTCGCGCCAGCTGGCTCTCGGGGTGTCGCCGCCTTCGGCGACCGCGCGTTCGCGCTCGGCCATCGTGTGGATCAGCAGCTGGCGGGTCATGGCGTTGCGCTCGGCGCGGACCTCGGCGGGCAGCTCGGGCAGGCACCGGCTCAGCCCCTCGACGGTCCGCGCCAGCGACGGCGACGACAGCGTCTCCGCGGCGACGGCCGAGCGCAGGGACGGCTCGGTCATCACCTGCGCGGTGAACCGGGCGAACCAGCTCGGCCGGCCCGCCGCGGCCAGGTATTCGGTGGACGGGTGCACCAGGCAGCGGACCCAGTCGCGCAGGTCCGCGCTGTCGCCGACCTCGGCCAGCATGCGCCCGCGCAAGTCCTCGACCGCCGCGGAGTGCCGGCGGGCGATGGCGCGCACGAGGTCGGCCCGGGTGCCGAAGTGGTAGCCGACGGCGGTGTTGTTGCCCTGCCCGGCGGCCTCGCTGATCTGCCGGTTCGACACGGCGAGCACGCCGTGCTCGGCGTAGAGCCGTTCCGCCGCGGTCAGGATCGCCTCCCGCGTCGCGTGCGCCCGGTCCACCGCGGTCACCACCGGACGGGCAGTTCCCGCAGTCCGCCGACGGCGAGCCCTTCGACGCGGCGCAGCTCGTCCGCCGGGACGGCGAGCTCGAGCGTGGGCAGCTTGCGCAGCAGGACCTCCAGGACGACCTGCAGCTCGGTGCGAGCCAGCGGCTGCCCGAGGCACGCGTGCGCGCCGGCGCCGAAGGACAGGTGCGGGTTCGGGCTGCGGCCCAAGTCCATCTCGGCGGCGTTCTCGAACGCGCCCTCGTCGCGGTTGGCGGCGGCCATGCTGCACATCGCGGTGGTCCCGCCGGGCAGCACGGTGCCGGCGACCTCGAAGTCGTCGGTGAAGTAGCGCATCATCCCGACGCCCGCGTTGGCGTCCAGGCGCAGCGACTCCTCGACGGCGGTGCGCACCAGCGCCGGGTCGGCCAGCAGCCGTTCCCACCGGCTCCGGTCGGCGAGCAGCATCGCGACCATCTTGGCGATCATGTTGGCGGTGGTCTCGTGGCCGGCGATCAGCAGGCCGATGCCGGTGGCGATCAGCTTGGCGTCGGACCAGCCCTCGGGCAGCAGCGCGCTGAGGATGTCCTCGCCGGGTTCGGCGCGCTTGGCGGCGATGAGCCCGCCCATGTACGCCCCGAACTCCTGCTGCGCGGCGTCGAACTCGGCCTGCGTGTAGCGGGTCATGCTGAGCATGACGTCCGACCAGTGCGCGAACCGGTCGCGGTCGGCGTCGGGCACGCCGAGCATGTCGCAGATGACCCAGACGGGCAGCGGGAAAGCCAGCCCGGCCTTGAGGTCCCCCGGCGCGCCCTTGGCGACGAGGTCGTCGATGAGCTGCTCGGCCATCGCGGCCATGCCGGGCCGCAGGGCGGTCATCCGCTTGGCGGTGAACCACTTCCCGAGCGTGCGGCGCCAGGTGAGGTGGGCCTCGCCGTGCTGCGGGAGGACGGTGGCCATCTCGCTGTTGAAGACCCCGCCGGACTCGGTGTCGGCGACCCGCGCGGCATTGTCGGCGGGCGTGGGCCGGGTCCACCGCGGATCGGAGAGCACGCTCTTGACGTCGGCGTAGCGGGTGATGAGGGCGGCCTCGTCCCCGCTGGCCAGCCGCACGTGCGCGACCGGGCACTTCGCCCGGAATTCCGCCCATTCGGCCGGCGGCGCGAGCGCGGTCTCGGCGTCGAACGGGAAGCGCGGCAGCTCGGTGTGGCTTTGCGTCATGACGGACTCCTCGTTGGTGAATGTCCCCTGCCACCGAGCATGGCCAAGGTCCGTCATTACGTCAAGCGCTTGACTTAAATCTTGCCGACGAGAGGATGCTCGGCGACGCGGGCGACGCCTACTCGCGCTCGACCTTGCGCAGCCCGCCCTCGGGCGTCCACCACTCCACGACCAGCAGCGTGGCCTCCGGGTTCAGGTGGGTGTGCACCACCTCGGCGACGTCCACGCGGAAGCCGTCACCCGTGTCGACCGCCCGGCCGGAGATCTTCGCCTCCCCCGGCCACTTCGCCTCTTCACCGTCGACCGGGTCGACCGTCGCGCTGTGCAGCGCCAGCCGGGGATCGCGTTTCAGGTCCACGCCCTTGCGGGCGTTCGGCATCGAGCCGAACGTCAGCTCGCCGTCGGCGAACTTCGTCTCGATGCCGGAGATCCGCGGTGCCCCGTCGGCCCGCAGGGTCGCCATCGTCTTGTGCTTGTGCGCGTCGAACAACCCCTGCACGCGCCGAGCGAACTCCGGTTCCGCCGCTTCGAACTCACGCCACGCCGTCATGCGGTCATGATGGCAGCCACCGGGCGTGCACCGCCGCGGGTTTGCGGAACACCAGCCCCGACGGCGCGGCCGGCTCCGCCAAGGTGATGCCCGGCAACCGGTCGAGCACGGTTTCCACGGCGATCCGCGTCTCCAGCCGGGCGAGGTCGGCGCCGAGGCAGAAGTGCGGGCCGTGCGCGAACGCCAGCTGCTTGCGCAGGTTCGGGCGGTGCACGTCGAAGACGTCCGGGTCCGGGAACACCGCGGGGTCGCGGTTGGCGGCCGTGAGCGACACAGTGACGAGGTCGCCCCGGGCGATCGACGCGCCCGCGAGCGAGACGTCGCGGGTCGCGTACCGGTCGACCACCGCCGCCGCGGGTTCGAGCCGCAGCGACTCCTCGATCGCCGCCGGGATGAGGGCACGGTCGAGGGGCGCCGGCTCGCGCAGCAGGTGCAGCAGGAGGTTGGTGATCATGCCTTCGGTGGTCTCGATGCCGCCGAACATCAGCACCGCCGCGTTCGACACCACCTCCGGCAGCGCCAGGGTCTCCGCCGCCTCGGTCAGCAGCGAGCGCCGGCCGACCGAGCCCTCGAGGTGCGCACGCAGTTCGCCGAACGCTTCGCCACCGCGGGAACCCGGCGGACGGCCCGCCGAAATGTCGTCCACTGTGGACACGATCGCGTCGTACCAGGCCAGCACCTGCGCCGCCTCGGTGCCGGCCAGGCCCAGCGCCTCGGCCACCACCGCGACCGATAGCGGGCCGGCCAGCGCCCGCCGCAGCTCGGCCTTCCCGGCCGCCGCGAACCCGTCGACCAGCCGGGCGCATTCGGCGCGGACGAACCCGGCGAACCGGTCCTCGATCTCCCGGGGCCGGAAGTGCCGGGAGAACGGCGTCCGGTGCCGGGTGTGCTCGGCCGCGTCCAGCGAAAGCATCGACGGGCCGACGACCCGGGCCGTCGAGAAGCGGGGGTCGTCCACGGTGAAGGTGGCCGCGTCGCGCATGACCTGCACGGCGAGGTCGTGCCGCGTGACCAGCCAGCCGTGCAACTCCGGCAGCCAGGCCACCGGCTCGGTCGCGCGGAGCCGGGCCAGCAGCGGGTACGGGTCGGCCGTGAGCTGCTCGATCACGCCTTCAGCCCGGCGATCAGGAGGCCGACCAGGCGGCGCGCGTCGTAGTCCGGGTTGTCCTCCGCACCGATGCAGAGGTTGCCGACGCCGCGCATCAGCTCCAGCGCCCGCACCCGCGCGGTCAGCCCGGCCGCTTCGAGCAGCTCGGCGCACACCGGGACCAGGCGGTCCAGGAAGTACGCGTGCAGCGTGTCGAAGCCGTCGCCCTGCAGGACGCCGGCCAGCCCGTGCTTGGTCACCAGGAAGTCGACGAACAGGTCGATCCACTCCGCCAGCGCCGCGTGCGGGGAAGCGGCCGAGGACAGCAACGCCGGACCGGCCGAGGCGCACTCCTCCACCTGGTGCCGGTAAACGGCGACGATCAGGTCCGCCCGCGTCGGGAAGTGGCGGTAGATCGTGCCCATCCCGACGCCCGCCTTGGCCGCGATGTCGCGGACCGGCGCGTCGACCCCGGACGCGACGAACACCGCCGCGGCCGCGTCGAGCAGCGTTTTCTCGTTGCGCTGCGCGTCGGCCCGCTTGGGTTTGCCCACCACACGACCTCCCGGGTTGCTAAACGGAACACTGCTCCGTATCGTTAGCGGAGCAACGTTCCGTTTGCCATCTTGTCACGGAGGCCATCGAAATGCAGTACCGCACCCTGGGCCGCACCGGCGTCCAGGTCAGCACGCTCGCGCTCGGCGCGATGAACTTCGGCGCCATCGGGCGCACCACCCAGGACGAGGCCACCGCCCTCGTCGACGCCGCCCTCGAAGCCGGGATCAACCTCGTCGACACCGCCGACATGTACGGCCAGGGCGAGTCGGAGGAGATGGTGGGCCAGGCGATCAAGGGCCGCCGCGACGACCTCGTGCTGGCCACGAAGGCCACCATGCCGATGGGCGACGAGCGCAACCACCGCGGCAGCTCGCGCCGCTGGCTCTTCAAAGCCCTGGACGACAGCCTGCGGCGGCTCGACGTCGACCACGTCGACCTCTACCAGGTGCACCGCTGGGACCCCGCCACGAGCGACGAGGAAACGCTTTCCGCGCTCACCGACCTGCAGCGCGCGGGCAAGATCCGCTACTTCGGCTCGTCGACGTTCCCGGCCTACCGCATCGTCCAGGCCCAGTGGGCCGCGCGGGAAAACCACCTGGGCCGGTACGCCACCGAGCAGCCCGGCTACTCGATCCTGCAGCGCGGCATCGAGGCCCACGTGCTCCCGGTGACGCAGGAGTACGGCCTCGGCGTCCTGGCGTGGAGCCCGCTCGCGTCGGGCTGGCTGTCGGGCGCCGTCCGCGCCGGGCAGGAGATCACGACCAGCCGGTCGAAGGTCCTGCCCCAGCGCTTCGACCTCACCGACCCGGTCAACCAGGCCCGCCTCGACGCCGTCGAGAAGCTGGCCAAGCTCGCCGACCAGGCGGGACTTTCGCTGATCCGGCTGGCGCTCGGCTTCGTGACCGCGCACCCGGGCGTGACCAGTGCGCTCATCGGCCCCCGGACGCTCGACCACCTGAAGTCGCAGCTGGAAGCGGCCGACACCGTGCTGCCCGCCGATGTGCTCGACGAGATCGACACGATCGTCGCCCCCGGCGTCGACCTGGCCGCGCACGAGAAGTTCGACACCCCGCCCGCCCTGCTCGACCCGTCCCTCCGGAGGCGTTGATGACCCCCCGTTTCGGCATCCTGACCGCACCCATGAACGTCGGCTACGACGAGGTCCTGCGCGTCTGGCGCGAGGCCGACGAGATCCCCGAGATCGAGCACGCCTGGCTGTTCGACCACCTCATGCCGATCGGCGGCGACCCGGACGGCCCGATCTTCGAAGGCTGGACGCTGCTTTCGGCGCTGGCCGCGCAGACGCGGCGGATGCGCCTCGGCCTGCTCGTCACCAGCAACCGCTTCCGGCCGCCCGCGATGCTGGCGAAGATCGCGACCACCGTGGACATCGTGTCGGGCGGCCGGCTCGACTTCGGCATCGGCGCCGGCTCGCGCCCGAGCCATCCGCTGGCCCGCCGCGAGTACGACGGCCACGGCCTGCCGTACCACAGCCAGGACGACGCCGTCGCCGCGCTCGCCGAGGCCTGCACCGTGATCCGTCGCTTGTGGACGGAGGACGGGCCGTTCGACTTCGACGGCGAGTACGTCAAGCTGAAGGGCGCGTTCGGCAACCCGAAGCCGGTGCAGCGGCCGCACCCGCCGATCATGATCGGCGGCCGGGCGAGCGCGACGCTGCGCGTGGTCGCCGAGCACGCCGACCTGTGGAACATCCCGGGCGGCGGCGACATCGAGGACCTCGCGGGCCGCAGCAAGCTCCTCGACCGCTTCTGCGCCGAGGTCGGCCGCGACCCGGCGGAGATCACGCGGTCGATCTTCCTGCCGGTCGACTACGACAAGCCCGCGGCCACGCGCGAGAAGATCGAGGAAGCCGCCGGCGCCGGCTTCGGGCACATCGTCCTCGGCCTGGCGAACCCGTACCCGGACGGCGTGGTGCGGTGGGTTGCCGACGAGCTGATCCGCTAGCTACTTGTCGACACCTTCGTACGTGCCCTGGGTGAACCGGCGCGAGAACACGAAGTACACGATCGCCACCGGCAGTGTCATCAGCAGCGCCGCGGCGAGCTTCAGCGGGAACTGGTTGCCCTGGCCCAGCTCGCCGGACACCAGGGAAGCCACCCCGGAGGTCAGCGTGTTCAGCGCCGGGTCCTGCCGCGACACGATGTAGTGCGGCAGCTCGTTCCAGGATCCCTGGAACGACAGGATGGTCACGGTGATCAACGCCGGTTTCGACATCGGCAGCACCACCGACCAGAACGTGCGGAAGGGGCCGGCGCCGTCGATGCGGGCCGCCTCCTCCACGCTCACCGGCACCGTGTCGAAGAACTGCTTCATGATGAAGACCCCGGTGCCGTCGACCAGCAGCGGGATGATCATCCCCGAATAGCTGTCGTACATGCCGAGCTGGTTGAGCACCAGGAACTTCGGGATCAGCAGCACCACGCTCGGGACCGCGATGACCGCCAGGACGGCCCCGAACACCGCGCGCCGGCCGCGGAACCGCAGCCGGGACAGCGCGTACCCGGCGAGCGAATTGAACACGACCCGGCCGACGGTGATCGTCACCGAGACGAACACCGAGTTCGCCGCCCAGCGCGGGAAGTCCTGCTCGGCGAGCGTCTTGAAGACACTCGCCGACCACTCCCGGGGCCAGGGCAGGAGCGGGTGCGCGGTGGCGTCGGCGTCGGTCTTGAACGCCGTCGCGAGCTGGATGAGGAAGGGGTAGATGTACAGCGCCGCGACCAGCAGCAGCACCGCGTACCCGAGCCAGCGTTTCTTCATCGGCGCTCCCGCAGGACCCAGCGCTGCACCAGTGTGAAGGCCACGATCACGAGGAACAGGAGGAACGCGATCGCCGCGCCCTGGCCCCACTGGTGACCGATGAACGACGACGAGTACGACAGGTACGCCGGCGTCAGCGTCGTGTTGGCCGGGTTGCCGCGGCTGAGCACGTACACCTGGTCGAAGACCTGCCAGGTGCCGATCAGGCCGAGCGTCAGCACGAGGAACAGCGTCGGGCGCAGCTGCGGCAGCGTGACGCGCCAGAAGCGCTGCCACGACGTCGCGCCGTCGATGAGGGCGGCCTCGTCGACCGACGGCGGCAGGTTCTGCAGCGCCGCGTAGAACATCAGCATGAACCCGCCGGTGGAGGTCCAGACGACGAGCACGATGATCGAGCACATCGCCACGCTCGGGCCGGCCAGCCAGTCCCACCAGGACAGTCCGAGGAAACCGTGGCCCGCCAGCGCGGACGGCGGGTTCGCGGGGTCGCCGAGCGCGAGGTGGAAGATGCCGCGCGGGTCGGCGAACCAGCTCGGACCGTCCACTCCGAACAGTTTCAGCGCGGCGTTCACCGTGCCGGTGCTGGAGAAGAGGAACAGGAACACCACGGAGATCGCGACCGAGCTGGTCACGGTCGGGAAGTAGAAGGCGGTCCGGAAGAACTGGCGGCCCTTCAGCTTCTTCCGGTGCAGCAGCAGGGCGAGGAACAACGCCAGCGCCGTCTGCAGCGGCACGACGAACAGCACGAAGTAACCGTTGTTGCGGACGCTGGTGGCGAAGTTCTGCCGCGTCAGCCCGGGTTCGGCGAGCAGGGCGGCGTAGTTGTCCCCGCCGACGAAGTGCACGCGGGAGGAGAACGGGCTGCCGTTGCCGGTCCAGTCGCTGACGCTCACCCAGAGCGCCATCAGGATCGGCAGCACCATGAACAGGCCGAGCACGATCAGCGTCGGGGCGAGGAAGAGCCAGCCTGCCTTGCCGTCGCGCCGGAGGGGGCGGCGGCCCCGGGTGCCGCGCAGGGGTGCGGTACCCGGGGCCACCGGCGTGGTGAGCAGCGTGCCCATGGCGTCACT
This sequence comes from Amycolatopsis sp. NBRC 101858, assembly GCF_030269325.1. GTDB lineage: Bacteria > Actinomycetota > Actinomycetes > Mycobacteriales > Pseudonocardiaceae > Amycolatopsis > Amycolatopsis ponsaeliensis. Next base: position 325,111 of record NZ_BSTD01000001.1, read on the forward strand.
GCCCCAGCGCGGCCGCGGTGTTCTGCTGCAGCTGCTGCAGGATCCGCTTCGGGTCGGCGCCCGGCAACTGCTGCAGCTGGGCGTCGAAGTCGGTCAGCACGGGGTCCATCTTGGTCAGGGTCACCGGGCCGTGCGCGTGGTCGGCGCCGGCGACGAACGCCGACTGCGCCGGGAACTTCTGCTCGTACTGCGCCCGCACGGACTGCCGCGACGGGATCACGCCGAAGGCCTCGGCGAACGCGAGCTGCTGCTGCGGCTGCATGAACGAGTCGACGAGCTGCTTGGCCTGGTCCTGGAACTTGCTCTTGGCGGCGATGCCCCAGCACTGCGTGAACGACAGCGTCCCGGGCCCGGCCGGGCCGGCGGGCAGCGCGACGACGCGGTACTTCACGTCCGGGTAGTCCTTCTTCATGCCGCCGACCATCCAGTTGCCGTCGATGCTCATCGACGCCTTGTGCTGGCCGAAGGCCTCGCCGGAGTCGCCGGCGCCGATCTGCTTCGGGTACTTGGCCACCCCGGAGGCAAGCAGGTCGCGGACGTAGGTCAGGGCCTGGAGGTTCTGCGGGCTGTCCGCGGTGGCTTTCTTCTGGTCGGCGTCGACCGCCCAGCCGCCGGCCTGGACCAGGAACGCACCCATGCGGTCGCGGGTGTCGTTGAAGACCAGCCCGGTGCGGCCGCCGGTGGTCAGCTTCTGCGCGACGGTCTTGAGCTGGTCCCAGGTCTTGGGGAAGTCGGCGTCGGTGAGCCCGGCCGCGGCCCAGTCGTCGGTGTTGATCGCCAGCGCGAGCGTCGAGAAGTCCTTGGGGGCGCAGTAGAGCTTGCCGTCCTGGGTGAACGTCGTGCGCAGGGTCGGGTAGATGTCGTCCTTGTAGGACAGTCCGTCGCCGTACGGGAGCATTTCGGCGGCGTAGCCCTGGAACTTGGTGGCGTCCACGGCGAAGACGTCCGGCGGGCTGCCCGCGGCGAAGCCCTGGCTCAGCTGCTGCGCGAGGTCGTTGGCGGAGACGACCTCGGCTTTGGAGCCGTCTTTGCCCCAGGCCGCGGCGGCGTCCTGCATGGCTTTGAGCTCGGCGCCCCCGCTCGCGGCGATCATCACCTTGAGGGTGGCGGGCCCGGCCTGCTGGGTGGCGGGCTGCGACGAGTCGCTGAAGCCACTGCCACAGGCGGAAAGCGGGAGCAGCAGGCCGGCTGCCGCGAAGGCGGCCACAGTTCGGCGGGGAAGCATCGATCCTCCTTGATCGCGCGGGGACTCAGGTGGTGCGGAGTACGAGGTGCGGGGTGAAGAGGGTGGTCGCGGGTTCGGCTTTGCCGCGCAGGATGGTCCGCAGCTGCCGCACGCACTCGGCGGCGACGTCGGCGATCGGCTGCGCGACGCTGCTCAGGCCGAGGACGGAGGCGGTGGGGGTGTCATCGAAGCCGATGACGGCGGCGTCGGCACCGGGGCGGATGCCGCGGTCGCGCAGTTCGGCGGTGACGCCGAGGGCGAGCGAGTCACTGGCGCAGACGAACGCGGTGGGCGGGCCGGCGTCGGGCAGGCGCGCGGGGTGGCCCTCGCCGCTGGGCTGGTTCGCCGAACGGCCGCCTTCCTCGCTCCCGGCCGCCCCTGCGCTGCCGAGCGTGCCCGCCGAGCTGCCGCGCCCACCTGCGTCCAACAGCCGGGCCGCCGCCGAGCGGCCGCCCTCCACCCCGTCGTACACCGCGGCCTGCGGGCCCTCACCGAGCCCGGCCGCCGCGAGCCCCGCCGCCCAGCCCGCGCGGCGGTCGTCGCCGCTGCCCGATCCCTCGGGCCAGCCGACGAACGCGATCCTCCGGTGGCCCTGGCGGACCAGGTGGTCCGTGGCCAGCCGGGTGCCCGCCGCGCCGTCGACGTCGACCCACGGGTGGGTGTCCTCCGCCCCCCACGGCCGGCCGAACGTGACGAACGGCAGCTCGCGCTCGAGCAGCCAGCGGGTGCGCAGGTCGTCGTGGTGGGTGTTGGTCAGCACGAAACCGTCGATCCCGACCGAGGCGATCAGGTCGGCGTACGCCCGGGTCTCGGCCTCGTCGTCCGCCGCGGTGAACAGCATGATCCGGTGGTCGTAGCGCTCGGCCGTCGCGGTCAGCGAGTGCAGGAACTGGTCGAGCACGACGCCGCTGACGCCGTTGCCCGACGGCGGGATGCACAGCCCGATGATCTGCGACCGCGTCGTGCGCATCTGCCGCGCCGCCGTGTTCGGGCGGTACCCCAGCCGCTCGATGGCCGCCAGCACGCGTTCGCGCGTCTCCGGGCTGACCACCTCGGGCGAGTTGATCACGTTGGACACGGTCTGCCGCGACACCGCGGCCGCCTCGGCCACCGAGTTCAGCGTGGGCCGTCCCATGTCGCCTCCGTTTTGAACGTTCAACTCGCGGCTACTCTGAACCCGTGGCGCTGAGCTGTCAAGACCTCGAATCCAGTTGACATTCTTTCGTTTGATCGATCCAATCGTAGTCATGGCCGACCTCCAGCCCCTTCTCCACGACCTCGCGATCGCCCTGCACGCGCCGACCGTCGTCCTGTCCGGCCGCGACGGGCAGATCCGCGGCGGCGGCACGCAGGGCCTCCTGCACGGGGACCTGCGGCTGCTCAGCGAAGCCGTCGTGACGGTCGACGGCGACGAGCCGGAGGCCATCGGCAGCGACGAACCGGGCGCCGACCACGCGCGGTTCACCGGGCTGCTGCGCCGGCTCGGCAGCCCCGGGCCCGATCCGACGGTGTGGCTGCGGCGCGACCGCCGCGTCACGGCGTCCGGGATGAGCGAAGAGATGGAACTCGTCTCGACGGACGGGGTGAGCCGGCGCTGCGTCGTGGAAGTGGTGCTGGCGGCCGACTTCGCGCCGATCGACGAGATCAAGTCGGGCGGCCGCCGCCCGCCGGTGGCCCCGGACGGCACGCGGTGGGCCGCGGACTCCGCGACGGCCGAGGTGACGGCCGAGGGCGCCGAAGCCGTCGCCGACGGTCCCCGCGTCCGGCTGCGCTGGACGGTGGAGGCGCCGGCCACGCTGCGCTGGTCACTGCGGGTTTCCGACGAACGCGCGTTGTTCGTGCCGGCCGGCACCCGGCTGCCGCGCCCGGCGGTGCACGCCGACGACCGCCGGCTCACCGCGTTGCTGGACCGCGCCCTCGACGACCTCGACGGCCTCCTGCTCGCCGAGCGCGACCACCCCGGCGACGCGTTCGCCGGCGCCGGCGCGCCCTGGTTCCTCACGCTGTTCGGGCGCGACAGCCTCTGGGCCGCGCGGCTCGCGTTGCCGCTCTCGGTCGACGTCGCACTCGGCACGCTCCGGACGCTCGCCCGGGCGCAGGGCACCCGGCACGACCCGGCGACGGGCGAGGCGCCGGGCAAGATCCTGCACGAGCGGCGCCGGGACGTCTTCGAGACGATCGGTGGCGCTTCGCTGCCCGCCGAGTACTACGGGACCGTCGACGCGACCGCGTTGTGGGTCTGCCTGCTGCACGACGCCTGGCGCTGGGGCCTGCCCGAGGACGAGGTCCGCGACCTGCTGCCGACCTTGCGGTTCGCGTTGTCCTGGATCACCGGCGCCGCGGATTCCGACGGCGACGGGTTCGCCGAGTACCGCGACGAGAGCGGCCACGGCCTGGCCAACCAGGGCTGGAAGGACTCCGGGGACGCCGTCCGCTTCCACGACGGTGAGCAGGCGAAACCGCCGATCGCCCTCGCTGAAGTCCAGGCGTACCAGCACGAAGCCGTCGTGCGCGCGGCCGAGTTGCTGACGGCTCTCGGCGAAGCTTCCGACGGTCTTCCCGAGTGGGCGTCGGCCTTGCGGACCCGGTTCCGCGACCGGTTCTGGGTGTCCACTTCGGACGGTCACTACCCGGCTTTGGCCCTGGACGGCGACAAGCGGCCGGTGGACGCCCTGACGAGCAACATCGGCCACCTCCTCGGCACCGGCCTGCTGTCCGCCCCGGAAAGCTCGGCGATCGGGGCCCTGCTGCTGGACCCCGCGCTGGCGTCCGGGTTCGGCCTGCGCACGATGAGCGCAGCCTCGGGCGGCTACTCGCCGTTGAGCTACCACTGCGGCTCGGTCTGGCCGCACGACACGGCGGTCGTCATCCGCGGCCTGCAGCGGTCGGGGCAGGGTTCGCGTGCGGCTTCCCTGGCCACCCAACTGCTTTCGGCCGCCCCGGCGTTCGGCTACCGGCTGCCGGAGCTGTTCTCCGGACACGACGTCGCGGAGACGTCGTCGCCCCTCCCCTACCCGGCGTCGTGCCGGCCCCAGGCGTGGTCGGCGGCGGCCGCGGTGAGCCTGCTCATGGCGTTCCTCGGCTTGGACGTCGACGTTCCCGCCCGGACGGTCACCCTGGACCCGCCCCGGCCGAGCCCGGTCGGGGCGCTGCGGGTCCAGGGCCTGCCACTGGCCGGGTCCACTTTGGACGTCACGATCGACGCGGCCGGCGAAGTGACGGAGTTGCGGCTGCCCCCGGGTTTCTCAGTCCTTCCGGAACGGTCCGACGAGTAGGAAGGGCACGCCGAACAGGCCGGTGCCGGGCCGCATCGGGCGCAGTTCGACCTCGGTGTAGGCGCCGAACAGCCGGCGCAGCTCGTCCGGCGTGTACGCGAGGCCGCCGTGGAGACTGCGGTCGCGGTAGAGCTGGGCGTCCGGGACTTCGCTGCCGGAGCCGGGATCGCGGGTGCCGGCGGCGAAGCACGCGAGGCCGAAGTGGCCACCCGGTTTCAGGTGCCGCTCCAGCAGGGCCAGGTAGCTGATCCGCCGGTGCGGCGCGAGGTGGTGCAGGCAGCCCGAGTCGTAGATCAGGTCGTAGGTCTCGTGCGGCAGGCCCATGGCGAAGATGTCGGCCTGGTGGAAGCGGACGCCGGTGCCGCGTTCGGTCGCCCAGGCGATCGCGGCGGGCGACCGGTCGACGGCGTCCACGTCGTAGCCGGCTTCGGCGAGCCTCCGCGCGTTGCGCCCGGGCCCGCAGCCCAGTTCCAGCGCGCGGCCCCCGGTCAGCGGCCCTTCGCGGAGCCAGGCGTCGAGGTTCTCGTCGGGCTGGTCGGCGAAGAACGGGACGGGCCGGTCGCGGTCCTCGTAGAAGCCGTCCCACTCGATGTCTTCGAAGAGGCCGTCCAGGATCCGCAGGAGGTCTTCGACCGACCGGACGTCCCGGTTCACGCTTCGACGCGCTCTCGCACGGTCTTCAGTTCCTGGTCGACGACCGTCATCTGCGCGTCGACCGCCGCCGGGTCGGTTCCCGCGGGGAAGAAGAGGCTGAAGATGAGTTCGGCGCCGGTCAGGTTGGGCACGACGCGCGCGAAGAGGCCGAGGTTCGGGGCGTCGGCACTGACGAAGTCGACGACACCGTGGTCCTTCGCGACCTTGACGGCGACTCGCCGCGGCCCGGTCTCGTCGGGGATCCGCCAGACGTCGCCGTGTTCGTGCTCGACGGCCGGCGCGAAGCCGGGCGCCCACTCGGGCAGGTGACGGGCGTCGGAGAGGTAGTCGAAGACACGGTCGGGCTTCGCGGTGAGGGTGATCGTGCGCGTCTCGGCGCGCCCTGTCTCGATTGATGTCATGCCGGAAACGATACGCACCTGCGTATGATTTGTCCACGCGTAAGATCTGGCCGGTGAGCGAGGATCTCGGAGCGTTGTGCGCCGGAGCGGCCCGCGTGCTGGCCGAGGCCGAGCGCCCGGTGCTGGAGGAGCACGGGCTCTCGATGTGGCAGTACGTGGTGCTGTCGGCCCTGTCCCCGGGGGCGGCGCCGAGCCAGCTGGTGTTGGCCCAGCAGATCCACTACGACAAGACGCGGTTGATCGCCCTGCTGGACGGGTTGGTCGCGGAGGGGCTGGTGAGCCGCTCGCCCGACCCGTCGGACCGGCGGGCCCGGGTGGTGCGGTTGACGCCGCTCGGGGTAGGCCGTCATGCCGCGGTGCGCGACGCGATCCGGGTGGTGGAGGAGGAGTTGCTGGCGGGGATGACCACCGAGGAGCGGCGGGTGTTGCGGGCGGGGTTGGCACACCTGGCCCACTCGGACTGACCAGTGCCGCTGTCACGTTTCACCCGTCGCGGGCGACTTCATCGTCGTGAACGCGGAGAAAGGCCGGACCGGTGAGGATGGCCGGTGGTGGCTGGCGAAGAGGGTAACTGCCGCAATGGTGTTCGGCCTGATCGCGGCCGGCCTCGTGCTCAGCCCGCTCGGCCGGGGCATGTCCGACCAGCTCACCACCGCCGTACTCGCCTTCGTCGGAGCGTTGGTGACCTTCACCGCGACCGTCATCGGCTTTTCGGTACAGCGTCAGGCGCAAGTCAAGCAGAACCGCCAGTTCGAACTGGACGCGGCGATGCGAGCGGGCCGGCTGATCGCACCGGAGGACGGCTCTTCGGCCAGCCCGTCCGCGCTGGCATCGGGACTGGTGGCACTGACCAACCTCAACCAGGCCGAGCTGGCCGTTTCCCTGCTGGTCGACCTGTGGTCCGTCCGGGTCGCCGATGACGGCAAGCGCCAGGACAACGACCGGTGCCAGGTGGCCAACGAAATCGCGATCCTGGTGATCAACGGCGCCCTGTCCGCGGACTGCCGCAACGCTCAGCTGATGGCCGCCGAACTCCTGTGCCGGAACGCGACCAGGCTGACCGCCACCCAGTCCCTGCACTGGCCGGCCGTGATCGACGGCTGCTGGCGAGAGGAGTTCGGCAAACGCACCAAACTCCTCCTCGTCGAAGCGCTGGTGAACATGACCACGTGCCCGGGAAAACCCGCGAACGAAGCGGCGCTGAGATCGGTCGCGGTGCGGCTTCACGGCGTCTCCACGGACCCTGAAATCAAAGTCAAAGCCTGCGTCGGCAAGCTCATCAAGGCCCTGCTCCCCGCGTTGAAACGGTGCAAGAGCAAGGAGTTCGCCCAGGGCGGTGTCATGGTGACCATCGAACAGCTCATACGAGCGGCCGACTACCCGCCGGACAATCCGGACGGCTACCTCAGCGAACTTTCGGACTGCCTCGCCGAACGCCTTCGCGAATGGGCTGAAGACGCGACCGGCATTCCGACAGACCCGGGTTGCCTGGCCACCGCCGGTTAGCGGGTGGCAAGCGAACCTGCCACCCGCGCCACCGTCAGCCCACCGAACAGAGCGTCCCGTTCAGCCTGAACGCCGTCGGCAGGATGTTCGGCCCGCCATAATCCGCCACGAACCCGACATCCACACCACCCGCCAACGACCCCGATGAAATCACCTTCACCGCCGCACCTTCCTGCGTCCACGTCCCGTTCCAGCCGCTCGTCACCCGCTGTCGCGCCGTCGGCCACGAGAACGTCAACGTCCAGTCCGTCGTCGGATCCGTGGACACCACGTGGATCCCGCCGACGAACCCGCTCGCCCAGTCGTTCACGTCCGTCAGCCGCACCGTGCAACTGCTCGCGGCCGGCGCGCCCGTCGTCAGTGTCAACGGCGGGGACGCCCACGACACGTTCCCCGCCGCGTCGCGCGCCAGGACGTTCACCGTGTAACGCGTTCCCGGAAGCAGGTTCCGCACCGTCAACGACGTCGCCGTCGTCTCGCCCCACTGGCCGCCCTCCTGCCGGTACACCTCGTACTTCACGCCGGACGCCGACGGTGGCCAGCTGATCGTCGCCGTCGTGTCGGTCGTCGTCGCGGTCGGCTGCCCCGGGGCCGCGACCCCGACCGGAGCCGCCGCAGGATGCAGCACCACCGTCGTCAGCGAGTACGGCGGCAGCGTCCGGTCCCACGACGTCGCGCGGGTGATCGACGATGCGCCGTTCGTGAAGGTGAACACCTCGGCGACAGAACCTGCGTAGTCCACCGTCACCGCCCGAGCCGACGAAGGATCCTTGTTCACCAGCAGCACCGCGAGATCCCCGTCCGGACGGCGGACCGCGTGCACGTCGAGCAGCGGGTCGTCCGCACTGGCTCGCACGAACTGGTCGCCGGGACGCGCGAACGCGCTCAGCATCTTCAGCCCGTAATAGGGCGCGAACGGCGTGTTCAGCGCGGGCTCGCAACCACCGTCGAGACACGTCGCACTGGACAGCAGGCCGTAGTCACCGTAGTCCGGGTAGCCGGCCACTGTGGACAGTGCGGTCCCGCCGTTGTGCGTGTCCCACCAGTCGACCGTGAACACGCCGTTCTCCAGCAGGGACGCGTACGCCTCGGCCGCGAACAGCGCGCCCGGCTGGGTGTTCATGCCGATCGGCGTGTTCGTCTCCGTCAGGGCGATGCCGAGCGGCCGGCCCGCGTACCGCGTGATCTGGTCGCGCGCCAGGTAGATCATGTCGTCCACCTGCTCGGTCTTGGAAAGCGCTTCCGCGGCCGTCGACCCACCCGGGTACCAGTGCAGCACGACGAAGTCGACGTGCGGGCCCGCGATCGACAGCACCGTCTGGTTCCACGTGCCGGTGTCGCCCGCGCCGACGATGCCGTCCGGCCAGTTCGCCGGCGTCGTGAGCACCGCGCCGATCTTCACCGACGGGTCGGCGGCCTTCATCGCGTCGGCGTAGGCCACGACGCCCGCGGCGTACGCGGCCGGGCTCTTGTCCTCGTGGTCGTCGGCCTCCCAGTTCGCACCGTAGTGGCCGTTGCCGTACAGCTCGTTGCCGATCTCCCAGTACTTGACGCCGTAACCCTTCGTGACGTTCGCGTACCGCACCCAGTCCGCGGCCTCCTGCGGCGTCCCGGTGCCGTAGTTGGCGATGACGATCGGCTGCGCGCCGGCCCGTCTCACCCCGCCCATGAACGTGTCGAAGTCCGTGCCGGGCGCCACGTAGCCGCCCGGCGCGGTGTTGTCCTTCCAGTGGTAGATGTCGCCGTAGGAGCCGCCGGGGTAGCGCATCGCGGCGACCCCGGCGGCGCCGAACAGGTCGGCCACGGCATCGGTGCCGAGCTGGCTGTCCCACACCGCGTGGTTGACGCCGAGGGCGGTGTCCGGCACGGTGGCCAGCCCCGCTCGCGCGTCGACCGTCACGGTCGCTTCGGGCGGAGTCGCCGCGGCCGCCGCCGGCACGGCCGCCACGAGCACGGCGGCCACCGGCCACGCTGCCCAGCGCAGACGTCGAGCTGTCATGGATCGTCCATCCTCACTCGTCGAGACGCACGGATGGCTGAGAGCGCTCTCAGAGCAGAGAACCAGTGTGCGGCCCGGAAGTCAACGAAAGTCCCGGGACGGCCCCGGCCGCATCGACAGGTCGAGGCGTTCCAACCGGTCGGCGACGAGCGTGACGACCCCCTCGGCGGCCTGCGCCTGCCCGCGGACCAGCAGCGCGGCACTGGTGCGGGCGACCAGGCGCTGCCGCTGCCACAGGCCGGGCGAGACGAGGACGTTGGCCATGCCCGTCTCGTCCTCGAGGTTGAGGAACGTGATCCCGCCGGCGGTGGCCGGACGCTGCCGGTGCGTGACCGCGCCGCCGACCCACACCCGCGTCCCGTCTTCGACCCGCAGGAGCTCGGCCGTCGTGATCGCGCCGCGCGCGGTGAGCAATTCGCGCAGGTATTCGACGGGGTGGCTGTCCGGGGAGACGCCGGTGGCCCACAGGTCCGCGGCGGTGACCTCCAGCCGCGTCATGCCCGGCAGCGCGGGCGCGTCGAGGCCCGGGGCCAGGCCGGGCAGGTGCCCGGGCCGGGTGGCCGCCGCGGCGCCCGCGGCCCAGAGGTCCTGACGCCGGTCGCCGCCGAACGCGCCGGCCGTGGCCAGGGCTTCGACGGCGTTCTTCTTCAGCTGGACGCGGCGGGTCAGGTCGCCGGCCCCGCCGTACGGGCCGTTCGCGTCACGCTCGGCGACGATCCGGTCGGCGACGTCGTCACCGAGGTGCCGGACCCCGGCGAGGCCCAGGCGGAGCGCGACGCCGCCGGTGCTCCCGGCATCGGGTTCGAGGGTGGCGTGCGCGAGGCTGGTGTTGATGTCGGGTTCCCGGACGCGGACGCCGTGGCGGCGCGCGTCGGCGACCAGGGACTGCGGGCTGTAGAAGCCCATCGGCTGGGCGCGCAGCAGCCCGGCGCAGAACGCGGCCGGGTAGTAGTGCTTGAACCACGCACTCGCGTACACCAGCAGCGCGAAGCTCATGCTGTGCGCTTCGGGGAAGCCATAGCCGGAGAAGGCGTGGATCTGCTCGAAGATGCGCGTCGCCAGCTCGCGGTCGAGGCCGTTGGCTTCGCAGCCGGCGAAGAACCGCGCCATCAGCGCCTTCATCTTCGCGCTGGACCGCTTGGCGCCCATGGCCCGGCGCAGCTGGTCGGCCTCGGCCGGGGTGAAGCTCGCGACGTCGACGGCCATCTGCATCACCTGTTCCTGGAACAGCGGCACGCCGAGCGTCCGGTCCAAACTGGACGCCAGCAGCGGGTGGGCGTGCTGCCACTTCTCTTCCCCGCGGCGGCGCCGGATGTACGGGTGCACCGAGCCGCCCTGGATCGGGCCGGGCCGGATCAGCGCGACTTCGACGACGAGGTCGTAGAACTCCCGCGGCCGCAACCGGGGCAGCGTCGCCAGCTGCGCGCGCGACTCCACTTGGAACACTCCGACGGCGTCGGCTTCGCAGAGCATGTCGTAGACGTTCGGGTCGGCGAGGTCGAGCTTGCCCATGTCCACTGTGGAATCGTGGTGCTCGGCGACGAGGTCGATCGTGTAGTGCAGTGCGGAGAGCATGCCGAGGCCGAGCAGGTCGAACTTGACCAGGCCGACGGTCGCGCAGTCGTCCTTGTCCCACTGCAACACCGATCGGTCGGCCATGGTCGCCCATTCGACCGGGACCACTTCGGACACCGGCTGCTTCGAGATCACCATGCCGCCGGAGTGGATGCCGAGGTGGCGCGGGAAGTCCTCGATCCGGGCGGCCAGGTCGAGGACGTCGGCGGGGATCTCGCCGGCCGTCTGCTGCCGGGCACCACCCCAGCGATCGACGAGCTTGCTGTAGGCGTCCTGCTGCCCGGGGCTGTGACCGAGGGCTTTCGCGGCGTCGCGGATCGCGGACGGCGCGCGGTAGGTGATGACGTTGGCGACCTGCGCGGCGTGGAAGCGGCCGTGTTTCTCGTAGACGTACTGGATGGCCTCCTCGCGGCGGCCGGACTCGATGTCGATGTCGATGTCCGGCGGGCCGTCGCGTTCCGGGGCGAGGAAGCGTTCGAACAGCAGGTTCCACTTCACCGGGTCGGCGTGGCAGATTTCCAGGGCGTAGCAGACGGCGGAGTTCGCCGCGGAACCTCGGCCCTGGCAGAGGATGTCCGCTTCCTTGCAGAACCGGACGATGTCCCACACCACCAGGAAATAGCCGGGGAAACCGAGTTTTTCGATGATGGCGAGCTCGTGGTCGAGCTGGGCGTAGGCCTTCGGGTTGTCCTCCCGCGATCCGTAGCGTTTTGCCGCGCCACGCCAGGTCAGTTCGGTCAGGAACGACATTTCGTCGCGCCCGGCCGGCACCGGGAACGGCGGGAGGTCGGGGGCGACGAGCTTCAGGTCGAACGCGACCTCGACGCCGAGGACGGCGGCGCGTCCGACGGCGCCGGGATAGCGTCGCTCGAACCGGCGGCGCTGCTCCATCCCGGACCGCAGGAACGCCTGGCCCGACGGCGGCCGCCAGCCTTCGAGCTCCTCGGCCGACCGGCGGGCCCGGACGGCGGCGACCATGTCGGCCACGACGGCGTCTTCCGGGCGGGCGTAGTGCGCGTTGTTCGAGACGATGGTGGGCAGCCGCAGGTCCTTCGCCATCTCGGCGAGGTGGTCGTTGGCCGCGTCGTCGAGGGGCTGGCGGTGGTCGATCAGCTCGACGGCGACGTGCCGGGGCCCGAACCAGTCGGCGAGCCGGCCCAGCTCGGCCCGCGCGGCGGCGGGCCCGCGCTCGGCGAGCGCCCGGCGGACGGGCCCCTTGCGGCACCCGGTGAGCACGACGACGTGCCCGGCGAGCTCGTCGACGAGTTCCTCCAGGTCGTAGACGGGGCGGCCCTTCTCCCCGCCCGCGATCTGGGCGTGGGAGATGACCCGGCAGAGGCGGTGGTAGCCCTCCTGCTGCCGGGCGAGCACCAGCAGGTGCGACCCCCGGGGGTCCGGTTCCCCGGCCTGCGGCGCGGGCAGGTCGAGCGAGAGTTCGGCCCCGAACCCGACCCGCACGCCGAGCTCCCGGGCGGCGTCGTTGAACCGGACGGCACCGTAGAGGCCGTCGTGGTCGGTGAGGACGAGGGCGTCGAGCTCGAGCCGCGCGGCCTCCTCGACGAGCGTCTCGGGGTGACTGGCGCCGTCGAGGAAGCTGAAGTTGGAGTGGACGTGCAGCTCGGCGTAAGGGGCACGGATCCGGTCGCCGGCGTCGTCCCGGGCACGCCGGGTTCGGAGGTCCTCGGGCGCCCCGCCGTACCCTTCGCGTTTGCGCGACCACGCCGGGGCATCGTTGCCATCACCGGGTGGCCGCCCGGAAGCGATCCGCTCCACTTCGGACCACGGCACGCTCGGATTGTTGAACGCCAAGACTTCGCTCCCCACAAGGAGTTCGCTGTGGGGAAGCCAGCGACTACTGTTCGAACACACGTACGACTACGTGGTTCGATCCTGAGCCAGCGGAGGCCTGGCGTCAACTCGGGAGTCGCATCGGTCACAAAGGACGGACCCGGGCTTTACTGGGCACCGGCGAGAATGGCCTCCGCGACGGGGCCGTCCGGCGCGGCCTTGGCGGCGGCGTTGACCAGCGTCCGGTGCGCTTGGTCCTTCGCGGCCTCGGCTTCGGCGCGACCGGCTTGACCGGCTGACACGCCGAAGAAGGCACCGACGAGGGTGCCGATCACCGCGCCGGCCGCGGTCACGACACTCACGACGTCGGCGGCGGTCTTGAAGGCCAGGATGGCCACGACCGTCACGATCAGAAGGGCGGCGAGGCCACCCAATACCGTCCACATGCCTCCGGAGATCTTGTCCATGTCCGTACCCCTTCCTCGAAGGCATGGACTTTAACCCCGCCGTGAGACGATTCGCGCGCGTCGTAAGGAAATCCGGCCCGGAAACGATAGCGAAATGTGGTTTGGTTATTTTCCGCTTGATTGCGCGGTCAATCGTAGACGCCCTCGACCGTCCATTGTGGATCAATGCCGACGGTGACCTCCAGCAGCAGCGCCAAGTCGTCGTTCTCGCCCTCGACCACCGCCTGGATGCGCGCCGTCGGCCGGGTGCCGCGTCTGGCCGGCAACGACGGGTGCACCATCCACGGACCCGCCGAACCGAGGACGCGGCGGGCCGGGCGGCCGTCGATCGCGACCGTGGCCGGGGGGTAGCTGAGCTCGCCCCGCTCGGTGCAGCGGACCGCGTCGCCGACCGCGTCGAGCACCAGTGCCGCCGGTGGGCGGGGCGGCACCCGGGCCGGGGACGGTGCCGGCAGGCGGCCCGGCCACGGCCGGTCCTCGGTCACCGGGCGCCGCGGCTCGCCCCACGGGACCAGGCGGACGCGCTCGGCCGGGCCGCGGCCGCCGTCGAGCAGCGGGGTGACCACCGCGTCGGGGCCGAGGAGGCCCTGGATGCGCACCAGGGCGCGGCCGGCGCGCTCGGCGGCGTCGGCGTCGCGGCCCAGTGACCCGAGCTGCAGCTGCAGTGCCTGCCCGCCGACGACCTCTTCGGGGTCGAGGCGCAGCCGGACGATCCCGGCGGTGGGCCGGTCGCGGGTGGTCAGCCAGCCTTCGCACTGCCAGCGCACGCGGTCGGCCGTCGCGCGGGCGGTCAGGGGTTCGGCGCAACGCCAGACGCGTACACGCTCTTCGCCGGCTTCGGTGACCGCGACGATGGCCAGGCGGGTGCACGCGAGGCCGTGGTTCGCGAGGCCGGCGAAGAAGCGTTCGCCGAGGGTCTTCGCGACGAACGCGGCTTCGTCGATCCGCCGGAGAGGGTCGTCGAAGGTTTCGGTGACGGTCAGGTCCGGCGGGAGGGCACGCCGCAGCGGCGGGCGTTCGGCGAGGCCGCGGGCGAGGCGGTGGGCGGTGATGGCGTCCTTGGCGAAGCGGCCCGCGACGTCGCGTTCGGCCAGGGCGGCGAACGCGCCGAGGGTGCGCAGGCCGAGGCGGCGCAGGGTGCCGACGAGCTCGCCGCGGTCGTCGCCGGGCTGGTCCAGCTCGGTGATCGAGAGGGGCGCCAGGAACTGCGGTGCCCGACCGGGCGGGACGAGGGTCGACCGGCGGGCGGCGAGGGTGGCGGCGAAGAGGCCGTCGGCGATCCCGACCTGGCATTCGACGCCGGCGGTGGCTTCGACCTCGTCGATGAGCAGTTCGGCGAGGGCTTCTTCGCCGCCGAAGTACCCGGCGGCGCCGGTGACGGGAACGGCGACGATGCCGGGCCGCACGACCTCGACCCCGACGGCCTGCCCTTCGACGGCGGCGGCGACGGGTTCGAAGAGCCGGGCGTCGCGGTCCGGATCGTGCTGGTGCACCACGAGTTCCGGGCACCGGGACTGGGCATCCCGCCGACGCATCCCCCGCCCGACGCCGCTACGGCGTGCTTCGGCGGAGCAGGCGACGACGCGGTTGCCGGAGAAAACGGCGGCGGGAGTGAGGGGCGAGGTACCCGCGGCGGCCCCGGCGGCGACGACCGGCCAGTCCGGGCACCACAGCACGAGCAGCCGTGGCGGACCGTTCATCCCGCGGCCGCGAGAGGGAAAACGACGGTGGCGAACGGCTTCCGGCGCATCGCCCGGCCCGGGCAGGGCCCCCGGCCGGCACGCACAACGGCGGCGCGGCTCATCCCGCGACCGCAGCAGAACAGGCGGCGGCCGGCACGAACGCTCGTATCATCGCGCGGCCAGGATCGGCCCGAAACCGGCCGGACCGCCGTTCATCGCGCAGACCCGGCCGACTCGCCCAACCGCCGCTGCTCCGCTCGCCGCTCGGCCGGCTCGAAGCACCACCCAGGACCGGCCCACCACACCCCAGCACCGACCGTCCCGGTGCCACGGCTCACCCGGCCACCCCGGCCAACCGCCGCTCCGGCGACTCACCCGGCGCCACCGCCCCGCCCGGCCCCGGCAGCTGCAACCGGACCGACAACGGCCTCGCCGCCGCCCCTCGGCCGCGGCTGGTTGCCACCACCTCGCGTGTGCTCAAGTGTCCGTAGCCGTCCGGGGTCAGCCCGTGCCAACGGCGGCCTGTCACCCTCAGCTCCAAGTCCGCGCCCGGCCACGGGCCCACCGTCAGCAGCACCGTCCCCCGGTTGCGCACCCGGCCCGCCAGGCGCCGGGCCAGCTGGGGCTGGACCGCGACCGGCCCCAGCACCACCACGTCGAACCCGTCCACCAGTGCCGACAACACCCCCGTCAGCTCCGCGCCGGGGTCGGGCACCAGCGCTAGCCGCTCCAGGTCGACGCCGAGTTCCGCCGCCGCGGCCAGGCCCAGCTCGGGGAGCGCCGTCACCGCCGCCCACGAACCGTCGCGGGTTGCCGCCGCCAGCAACGCCAGTACCAGGGACGTCGCGCCGCCCACCGCGATCGTCGTGCCGCGCCGCAACCCGCCGTCCGGCAGCAACCTCGCCAGGGGCGGCAGCACCGTCAAGAGCTCCGCAGAAGAACCCGGGCTCAGCTGCGCCGCCGTACCCACTCCGGGGATCGCCGTGAGCCCGGCCAATGCCTCCGGCACCGCCACCACCGCTCACCTCCAGCACCACGTACTCGTACCGGGCGAACCCAGAAAAGTCATCGAACACTTGTTCGCATACTGCGAGACGAGCGGCCCCGCTGTCAAGCCGGGGGTCACCCGGGCGGGGCAGGCGCCCTCAGAGCACGCGGCTCACGATCCACGCGTGCGTGCCGACCTGCCGCACGCGCGTGAACCCGGACTCCTCGAACAGCTCGACGGTCGCGCTGAACAGGAACCGGCCCGGCGCGTCCCGGCCGGTCGTCACCTCGGAGATCGCCTCGACGAGCCCGCCGCCGGCCGCCGCGATCTGCGTCAGCGCCCCGTCCAGCGCCGCGCGGGCGACCCCGGCACGCCGGTGCTTCCGGTCGACGAAGAAGCACGTGATCCGCCAGTCCGGGAGCGGCGGCGCGGCTTTGGCGTACTCGCGCCCGTGCTTGATGCGGGGCAGCTCGTCCGGGCTCCCGTACTGGCACCACCCCTGCGCGACGCCGTCGCCGTCGAACACCAGCGCCGCGTGCGCGCCGCCGGTCCGGACCCGCTCCTCCTTGAGCTCGCGGCGGACCGCCCCGCGCAGCTTGCCCTCCGGGTGGAACCCGAGGCACCAGCAGCCGCCGAAGACGCCGTTGTTGCGCTCGGCCAGCTCCGCGAACGCGTCCCACGTCGAAGCGTCCAGGGACCGCGTGGTGTAAGTCACGCGCGCGATCCTGCCCCAGCCGGGACGCGGGTGTCACGTCCTCGGCCACCACCTCGTCCAGGGGGTGAAGCGAGAAAAGAGGACGAAATGCGCCGGATCCTGATCGTCGGCGGTGGTTACGCCGGGTTCTACGCCGCCTGGAAGCTGGAGAAGAAGCTCCACAAGCACGAAGCCGAGGTCACGCTCGTCGACCCGCGGCCCTACCTGACCTACCAGCCGTTCCTGCCCGAAGTCGTCGCCGGGGCGGTCGAAGCCCGGCACGCCGCCGTGTCGCTGCGACGGCACCTCAAGAACACCCGCGTCGTCGCCGGGACCGTCACCGCCATCGACCACGCGCACCGCGTCGTCACCGTGCGGCCCACCGACGGCGACGCCTTCGACCTCGGTTACGACCTCGTCGTCGTCACCGCCGGGGCCGTCACGCGGAAGCTGCCGGTGCCCGGTGTCGCGGAAGAGGCGATCGGGCTCAAGCACGTCGAAGAGGCCGTCGCGATCCGCGACCGGCTGCTGACCTCGTTCGACCGCGCCGCGGTGCTGCCGGCCGGCCCGCAACGCCGCAAGCTGCTCACCGTCACCTTCGTCGGCGGCGGCTTCTCGGGCGTCGAGGGCTTCGGCGAGCTGCTGTCGCTCGCGACCGCGCTGCTCAAGCGCTACCCCGAGCTGCACCGCGACGAGCTGCGGTTCCACCTCGTCGAGGCGTCGAGCCGGATCCTGCCCGAGGTCACCGACCGGCCGGGACGCTGGGTCGTGCGCGAGCTGGAACGCCGCGGCGCGCGCGTCCACCTGGACACGCTGGTGACGTCGGCGACCGGCGGGCACGTCACGCTCTCGACCGGCGAGGAGTTCGACTCGGAACTGATCGTCTGGACGGCGGGCAACGGCGCCAACCCCGTCATCGGCAAGCACACCGACCTCCCGGTCGACGAGCGCGGGCTGGTCGTCGTGCGACCGGACCTGCGGGTCGAGGGCGTGGCCGACGCCTGGGCGGCCGGCGACGACGCCGCGGTGCCCGACCTCGCCTCGCCGGTCCCGGGCGCGCGCACGGTGCCCAACGCGCAGCACGCCTACCGGCAGGGAAAACTGCTGGCCCGCAACATCATCGCCACTCTGCGCGGCCGTCAGCCGAAGCCGTACGTCCACCACAGCCTCGGCGCCATCGCGACGCTCGGGCTCGGCCGCGGCATCTTCCAGTACCGGCGCCTGGTGATCACCGGCCTGCCCGCGTGGCTCATGCACCGCGGCTACCACGTGCTGGCGGTGCCGAGCTGGGAACGCAAGGTCCGCGTGCTCGCGGTGTGGCTGACCGCGGCGCTCTTCGGGCGGGACATCCTGTCGCTGGCTTCGGTGCAGCACCCGCGCGACGCGTTCGTCAGCGGCGGTGATCGTCCGGAATGGACTGGGGAAGAATTCCCCGCCCCCTTCAAGGTATAGCCGACCCCGGGGCTTGTGGCAAGGCCGGGGTCGTCCTCCACAATGGCCGCGCAACCAGCGGAAACAGGGGGAAGTGAATGCGTGCTTTGCTGACGACGTGGGGATCGCGCGGGGACGTCGAGCCATTGGCGGCACTGGCGGTGGCGCTGCGGGAGCTCGGCGCGGAAGCGGTGGTGTGCGGGCCACCGGACGAGGATTTCGTGGCGCTGCTGGAGCGGGCCGGGGTGGCGCACGTGCCGCTGGGCCCGTCGGTGCGCTCGGTGGTGACCCGCGCGCGGCCGGACGCGTTCGCGCTCGCGGACGAGCTGGTCACCGCGCGGTTCGACACGCTCGCGAAGGTGGCGGAAGACTGCGATGTGGTGGTGGCGCAAGGGCTGCTGCCCGCCGGCGCGCGGGACGTCGCCGAGCGGGCCGGGATCCCGTACGTGTACGCGTGTTACCACCTGCACGGGCTGCCGTCGCCGCACTACCCACCGGGGGTGCGGCCGGGCACGCCGTCCCCGGCCGGCGAGACCGACAACCGGGTGCTGTGGCGGCAGGACGCCGAGCGCGTGAACGCCCTGTACGGCCCGGCGCTCGACCGGAACCGGGCCGCGCTCGGCCTCCCGCCGGTCGAGAACGTCCGCGACCACGTCTTCACCGACCGGCCGTGGCTGGCCGCGGACCCGGTGCTGTGCCCGGCCGACCTCGACGTGCGGCAGACGGGCGCGTGGATCCTGCCCGACGACCGGCCGCTGCCGGCGGAGCTGGCGGAGTTCCTCGACGACGGTGAACCGCCGGTGTACGTCGGCTTCGGCAGCATGGCGGCCTACGCGCCGGAGGGCATCGCCCGGATCGCCACCGAGGCGATCCGCGCGCACGGCCGCCGGATCGTCCTGGGCAGTGGCTGGGCCGGCCTGACGGCGATCGACGACGCGCCGGACTGCTTCGTCGCCGGCGAGGTCAACCACCAGGCGCTCTTCCGCCGGGTGGCGGCGGTCGTGCACCACGGCGGCGCCGGCACGACCACGACGGCCGCCCGGGCCGGCGCGCCCCAGGTGGTGGTGCCGCGGATCGCGGACCAGCCCTACTGGGCGGGCCGGGTGGCCGAGCTGGGCCTCGGCGCGGCCCACCCGGATCCGGTGCCGACCGCCGAGTCCCTGTCCGCCGCACTGGCCACGGCACTCGCCTCGAAAGCCCGCGTGGACATCCGCACCGACGGCGCGCTGGTGGCCGCGAAACAGCTCGCCGAGCTGGCCTGAGCCCGAAGGCGGCACTTCCCCCGGGCAAGTGCCGCCTCCGGCCTGGCTCAGCCCGCGAACGGGCTCGCGTCGATCGCGCAGGTCTTGCCCGCGGCCGGGAACGTCCCGGCGATCAGGTAGTCCCGCTTCACCTGCTCGGTGCACGTGCTCGGCACGTACATCGACGAGTGCCCGTACCCCTCGGTGACGAACACGCGGGCGCGCGCCAGTTCCGCGGCGCCGTCGCGGGCCCCGGCCAGCGGCGTCGACGGGTCGTAGCGGTTGTTCAGCACCAGGATCTCCGCCGACGTCGGGCGGTTCCACGGGCCGGTGTAGCGGTCCGCGGCCGTCGACTTCCAGAACGCGCAGCTCATCATGTCCAGCACCGCGATCCGGCCGAAGTACGGGACCCGCTGGTCCTCGGACTCCGCGTACCGGCTGTAGATCGCCGGATCGGTCGGCACATCGCTGTCCCCGCACTGGATCGCGTTGAAGGCTTCGGTGCGGTTGGACGTGTACGGCTCGCCCGCCTTGAATGCGGCGACCGTGCTGGGCGCGTCGTACAGGCGCTGCAGCAGCGACGCGATGTCCGGCCAGCCCCGCGAGTCGGACAGGTCCGCCGCCGCGTTGATGATCCCGGAGTACGTCCACGTTTCGCCGTCCGAGGTGATCGGCGCCTGCTTGGCCCGCGCGGTGAGCGCCGCCCACTTCGCCTTGGGGTCGCCCGAGGAGAACGCGCACTTCGGCCCGGCTTCCGTGCACAGGCGCAGGAACTGGTCGAACGTCTGCGAGATGCCGGTGGCGACGTCCTGGCGGGTGTCCAGCGGAACGCTCTTGCCGCTGCCGTCGTGGCCGGTGGAGTTGCCGGCGAAGTCCATCGTGCCGTCGAACACCATCGCGCGGATGCGGTTCGGGAACAGGTTGGCGTAGGTGGCGCCGAGCTGCGTCCCGTAGGAAATGCCGTGGTAGGTCAGCTTCGCGTCACCGACCGCGCGGCGCAGCAGCTCGAGGTCCCGTGCGGTGTCGGCCGTCGAGACGTGGTCGAGGATCGGGCCGGCGTTCGCCGCACAGCGGTCGGCGAGCTCCTTCGACTTCGCGTAAAAGGCCGCGTTGCCGCTCGGGTCACCGGGCATTTCCGGGAAGGAGCCGAAGAACGACTCCTGTTCGGCCAGCGTGCCGAAGCACCGGACGGCGGTGCTGCTGCCGATCCCGCGCGGGTCCCACGACACGACGTCGAACCGCGCGCGCAGCTGGTCGGAGAACAGCCACGGCCACTTCCCGCGCTCCCGCAGGCGTTGCAGGCCGGACGCGCCCGGGCCGCCGAAGTTGACGAACAGCGTGCCGATCTTGTGCGTGGGATCGGTGGCGGGCAGCTTGATCAGCGCGAGGTCGATCTTCGCGCCGGACGGCCGGTCGTAGTCCAGCGGCACCTGGGCGGTGGCGCACTGGAAGCCGTCCTCGCAGCCGGTCCAGCTCGGATTCGGTGCGAGAACGCTGTCGACGGAAGCCGAAGCCACCGCCGGTCCGGCCGCGACGGCCAGTGAAGCCCCGAGCGCGACGACCACGCCGCGCACGAGACCTCCCCCAGTAAGACGACGCACGAAGAACCCTTTCGTCGGAGAAAACGATCACCCCCAAGACGCCGGGCGCGCCCGGGGGTTCCACCGGGTCCTTCGCGATCCGGCCGGAGAAGGTTCCCGGAAGTACCCCTGGCGCCGACTTCCACTCCTTAGCTATAGTGCTAGTCACCTAGTTAAATGGAGTTGCCGATGATCGAGTTCCACCTCGACGCCCGCTCGGGGCTTTCGCCGTACCAGCAGCTGGTCCAGCAGGTACGGCACGCCCTCCGGCTGGGCCTGCTCGAAAAGGGAGACCAGCTCCCGAAGGTCAAGGACGTGGTCGCCGACCTGGCGATCAACCCCAACACCGTGCTCAAGGCCTACCGCGAACTGGAGCACGACGGCCTCGTCTCGGCGCGGCCCGGCGTCGGCACCTTCGTGACCGCGACGCTGAACGGCGCCGCCTCCTTCGCCGTCCTCGGACCGCTGCGGCAGGACCTGCGCCGCTGGCTGGGGAAGGCCCGCCAGGCCGGCCTCGACGAAGAGAGCATCGAGGCCCTGCTGATGTCCACGTTTCGCGACTCCGCCAGAGAGGACATAGCGTGACCGTCCTGCGTGCCCAGGGACTGGGCAAGAAGTACAAGCGCAAGTGGGCGCTGACCGGCTGCACGCTCGAGATCGAAGCCGGCCACGTGACCGGGCTCGTCGGCCCCAACGGCGCCGGCAAGTCCACCCTGCTGAACATCGCCTCCGGCATGCTGGAGCCGACGACCGGCACCATCGAGGTCTGCGGCGGCACCCCGGGCAGTGGCCCGGACCAGCTGGCGAAGGTCGGCTACGTCGCCCAGAGCACGCCCGTCTACACCGGGCTCACCATCGAAGAGCACCTGCGGCTCGGCGCGCACCTCAACCCGCGCTGGGACGACTCGCTCGCCACCAAGCGGGTCGAACGGCTCGGGCTCGACCCGAAGCAGCCCGCCGGCAAGCTCTCCGGCGGCCAGCGCGCGCAGCTCGCGCTCACCCTCGGCATCGCCAAGCGCCCCGAACTGCTGCTGCTCGACGAGCCGGTCGCCGCGCTGGACCCGTTGGCACGCCGGGAGTTCCTGCAGGACCTCATGGAAGCCGTCGCCGAGCACGGGCTGTCGGTCGTGATGTCCTCGCACCTGGTCAACGACCTGGAACGCGTCTGCGACCACCTCGTCGTGCTGGTGGACTCGCAGGTCCGGGTGATCGGCGACGTCGAAGAGCTGCTGGCCTCGCACCACCGGCTCTCGGGGCCGCGCCGCGAGGTCGACTCGCTGCCGGCCGACCAGCACGTCGTCTCCGCGAAGCACACCGACCGCCAGACCACGGTGCTCGTCCGGACCGAGGCACCGATCCTCGACCCCGCGTGGACGGTCGCGCAGATCGGCCTCGAGGACCTCGTCCTCGAGTACATGAGCAACCCCACCGCCGCCCGCCCCGCCCTGGAGGTCCTCCGATGACCTGGCTGACCTGGCGCCAGTTCCGCATTCCCGCGTTGTCCGTGTTCGCCACGCTGGTCGTGATCGGCGTCGTGCTCGCGATCACCGGGCCGGAGCTGGTCGGGCGCACGAACTTCTCCGACCAGGACACGCTGTTCGGCGGGACGATCCTGGTGCTCTACCTGCTGCCCGCGGCGATCGGCGTCTTCTGGGGCGTCCCGATGATCACCCGCGAGCTCGAGAGCGGCACGCACAGCCTGGTGTGGAACCAGACCGTCACGCGCAAGCGGTGGCTCACCACCAAGCTCGGGTTCGGGCTCCTGGCCGCGATGGTCGCGGCCGGCCTGCTCGGCTGGGCGGTGTCGTGGTGGGCGAGCCCGATCGACGCGCTCGCGGCGCAGCAGACCGATCGCGGGATGCTCTCGCGCATCGCCCCGGTGGTGTTCGGCGCGCGCGGCATCGTCCCGATCGGCTACGCGGCCTTCGCCCTCGCGCTCGGCGTCGCGGTCGGGATGCTGCTGAAGCGGACGGTGGCCGCCATGGCCGTCACGCTCGCTGTACTCGCCGCCGTGCTGCTTCTGGTGCCGAACTTCGTGCGGCCGTACCTGCTGCCGCCCGAGCAGATGACCGTCGCGATCGTCCCGGGCGAAATCACGAACATCAACGGCGACGACGCGATCGGGATCCGGGAGATCGGCGTGCGGAACCCGGCCGGCGCGTGGGTGCTGGCGAACGAAACCGTCGACCAGGCGGGCAACGTCGCCTATCCGCTGCCGGAGTTCGTGCAGGGCTGTGCCCCGAGGCCCGGCCAGGGCCCGCCGGAGCGCGGCTCCATGGAACAGTGCATGGCCCAGCTGGGCGCGCACGGCTACCAGCAGCGCCTGATCTACCAGCCCGGTTCGCGGTTCTGGCCGCTGCAGTGGCTCGAGCTCGCGCTCTTCCTCGCGATGACCGCCCTGCTCACCTGGTTCTCCTTCCGCCGCCTCCGTCACCTTTCCTGAGCCGATTCCTGGGGGAATCATGCGCACTCTCGCGGTAGCCACCGCTTTGACCCTCACCCTGGCCGCGTCGCCCGCCACCGCCTCGGCGGCCACGACGCCCTCCCTGCCCCACCCGACCGGCCACGAGCCCGTCGGCGTCACTTCACTGTCCTTGAAGGACACTTCGCGCCCCGACCCGTGGGTGCCGGCGGTCCCCTACCGCGAGCTGATGGTCTCCGTCTTCTACCCGGCGACCTCGGCGAACGGGCCGAAGAAGCAGTACATGACCCCACTCGAGTCCCAACGCAACCTCGAACGGGAGGGCATCCCGGGGCTGCCCCTGGACGTCCTGAGCACCGTCCGGACGAACGCCGTCGTCGACGCGAAACCGGCCGGGCGGTGGCACGGCCTGCCGCTGGTCGTGCTGTCGCCGGGCTGGACGCAGCCGCGGACCATCCTCACGGCACTGGCCGAGGAGCTCGCCAGCCGCGGGTACGCCGTCGCGGCGATCGACCACACCTACGAAAACCGCGCCACCACGTTCCCCGACGGCCACGTCACCGGCTGCGCCGCCTGCGAAGTCGACGACCAGCCCGGGATCTGGGAGAAGGTCGCGCAGGTGCGGTCGAAGGACACGTCGTTCGTGCTCGACCAGCTGCTGCACTCGAAGAAGTGGGGCGCCCTGATCGACCCGCAGCGCATCGGCATGACCGGGCACTCCGCGGGCGGCGCGGTCACGACGCAGGCGATGCTGGCCGACCCGCGCATCCGCGCCGGGGCGGACATCGACGGGAGCATCCACGTCCCGCTCCCGGCGTCCGGGCTGTCGAGGCCGTTCCTGTTCCTGGGCAGCATGGACAACTACACGCCGGGCCAGCCGGGACCGTACGACGACTGGGAGACGGACTGGACGCACCTCACCGGGTGGAAGCGCTGGCTCATGGTGTCCGGCACCGTGCACAGCTCGTTCACCGACCTCGGTGTGCTCGCCGCCCAGCTGGGGGTCGACATCGGCGCCTCGATCGACGCCTACCGCGCGCTGGCGATCACGCGGAACTACGTAAGCGCTTTCTTCGACCTGAACCTGCGCTGCCGCCCGCAACCGCTGCTGGCCGCGCCTTCGCCCGCCTACCCGGAAGTGACGTTCATCGGATGAAGAAAACCCTTCTGCTGACCGTCACCGCGCTCGTGCTCGGCTCGGCCGCGCCCGCCTCGGCGTCCCCGGCGCTGTCACTGGCCCGGCCGACCGGCCCGCAACCGGTGGGCACGACTTCCTTGTACCTGAAGGACACCTCCCGGCCGGACCCGTGGGTCGCGACCGTGCCCTACCGCGAGCTGATGGTGTCGCTGTTCTACCCGGCGGCTTCCGCGCAGGGACCGAAGAAGCAGTTCATGTCCGAGGCCGAGGCGGCCGCCGTCTTCGAGGAAGCCGGGATCACCGGCATCCCCGCCGACGTGCTGACCACGGTGCACACCGACGCCGTGGTCGACGCCCGGCCGGCCGGGCACCACCTGCCGCTGGTCGTCCTTTCGCCCGGGTTCAAGCGGCCCCGCGCCGAACTGACGTCGCTGGCCGAGGACCTGGCGAGCCACGGCACCGCGGTCGCCGTGGTCGACCACACCTACGAAAACGTGGCCACGACGTTCCCCGACGGCCGGGTCACCGGGTGCGCGGCCTGCGGCAACTACGACGACGCGTTCTGGAAGAAGCTGCACAGCGGGCGTGCCGCGGACGTCTCGTTCGTGCTCGACTCGCTGACGCACTCGAAGTGGGCGCCGCTGATCGACGCGTCGCGGATCGGCATGGCCGGGCATTCGGTCGGCGGTGCGAGCGCGCTCGACGCGATGGTGGCCGACCCGCGGATCAAGGCGGGGATCGACATCGACGGCACGACGGACGTCCCGCTGCGGTCACCGGGACTCGACCGGCCGTTCCTGTTCCTGGGCCGCGCGAACACGTACACGCCCGGGACCGGCCAGGAATCCGGTACCTGGCAACGGGACTGGGCGCAGCTGACGGGGTGGAAGCGCTGGCTCGTCGTCGCGGGCATGGCGCACCCGTCGTTCACCGACATAGGTTTGGTGGGTGAGCAGCTCGGCCTCGACTTCGGCCCGACGACGCCGGCGGCGCGGGGACAGGCGATCACGGCGGCGTACGTCCGGGCCTTCTTCGACCAGCACCTGGAGGGCCGGGCCCAGCCGCTGCTCGACCAGCCGTCTTCGCGCTACCCGGAGGTCAGCTTCGCCATGACGTCGACGCCCTACCTGCCCCCGCCGACCGGGGACCGGCCGGTCGGCAGCACGCAGGTGTACCTGAAGGACACTTCGCGGCCGGACCCGTGGGTGCCGTCGGTGCCCTACCGGGAGCTGATGGTCTCGCTCTTCTACCCGGCGGTTTCTTCGCCGCACGGGCCGAAGACGCAGTACCTGACCGCGGCCGAGTCGGCGGCGCTGCTGTCCGGCAGCGGCTTGGACGTGCCGCCGGACCTGCTCACCAGGCTGGTGACGAACTCGGTGGCCGACGCCCGGCCGGCCGGGTCCCGCCTGCCCCTGGTGGTGCTTTCGCCCGGCTACACGAAACCCCGCGCCACGCTCAGCGCGCTGGCCGAGGACCTGGCGAGCCACGGGTACGCCGTCGCGCTCGTCGGGCACACGTACGAGAACGCCGGCCAGAGCTTCCCCGACGGGCGCTTCGCCGGGTGCGCGTCGTGCGAAGTGCCGCACGACCCCGCGTTCTGGACGAAGCTGGAGCTGGGCCGGGCCGCCGACGTGTCGTTCGTGCTGGACTCGCTGACGCACTCGAAGAAGTGGGCGCCGCTGCTCGACCCGGCCCGGATCGGCATGGCCGGGCACTCCGCCGGCGGGGCGAGCACGCTGCCCACGATGGTCGCGGACCCGCGGGTCAAGGCCGGCATCGACATCGACGGCACCACCGAAGTCCCGCTCACCCCGCCCGGGCTGGCGCGGCCGTTCATGTTCGTGGGCCACCCGCTCGGGGCGACCGCCTGCGCGCCCGACCTGCCGTGGGAGCGGGACTGGGCCCAGCTGACGGGGTGGCGGCGCTGGCTGGAGGTGGCGGGCACGAAGCACGCGTCGTTCACGGACGTGGGCCTGGTGGGCGACCAGCTCGGCGTCGACGTCGGCACGACGACCACGGCCCTGCGCACCCAGGAGATCACGCGGGCGTACGTGAACGCGTTCTTCGACCGGCACCTGCGGGGTGAGACGCGGCCGGTGCTCGATGCGCCGGGGTATCCGGAAGTCTCGTTCTGCCACTGAGCACGGCGGAAGCGGCACTCGCCGGGGGTGTGCCGCTTCCGCCGTCAAACGGGCATACAGGGCAAACCTCGTAGATCGAACGTTTGGCCGACGAAGCCCGATACTGGACCCCGTGGACGAGTTCTTTTCGTTGCTCACCGGGTTCTTCAACACCGTCGTGGCCGGGGTCGGCGCCTGGGTCGCCGTGACGCAGTGGCGTGCCTCGCGACGCAAACCGCAGGCCACCGCGCCGCCGACGCGGGCGCCCGCCGCACCGGCACGACTGCCCGCCCCGCCGCCCGCCGCCGTCGCCGAACCGCCGGCCGGGCGGAAGCTCGCCCGCGCCGCCGCGGTGGCCGTCGGCGCCGGAGCGGCCACCGCCGTGTTCTCCGCACTGACCGACTTCGTCTACTGGCTGCAGGAATCGTCCGATAACGAGCAGGGCGCGCTGCTCACCTTCCTGGCGAGCGTCACCTACCTGGCCGCACTGACCGGCCTGTTCCTCGGGCTCTTCGTGCTCGTCGCGGGCCTGGTCAAACGGCGCAAGCGGATCGCCCGGCTGGGCCTGCTCGCGGTGCTGCTGAGCCAGACCATCTGGCTCGCGATGTGGCTGACCGCGGCGATCTAGCTCCTCAGAGCTTGCCGCCGGCGACCGGGGGCATGTCCGGCGCGTCCCCGGTCTCCGCGGCCGCCTCGCGGTACAGGTGGTTCTCGACCTCGAAGAGGTTGTCGGCGGCGCGCTCGACGACCGTGAGCAGCGTGGACATCCGGGCCACCTCCTCCACCTGCTCCTTGAGGAACCAGGCCACGAACTGCTCGCCGAGGTAGTCCTCCGCCAGCCGCGCGGCCTTCGCCATCGCCTCGATGTCGGCGGTCACGGCCCGTTCCTGCGCCAGCGCCAGCTCGATCGCCTCGTGCGCGCTCGAGAAGTCGTTCCGGACGTCGCCGCTGCCCGGGATCGTCACCGGCTGGCCGCGATCGAGCAGGTACCGGACCATCGCCAGCGCGTGGTTGCGCTCCTCGATCGACTGCCGGTAGAAGCGTTTCGCCAGCCTCGGCAGGTCGCGCCCGTCGAACCACACGGCCAAGGCGACGTACTGCTGCGCGGCGGTGAACTCGTGGCGGATCTGCTCCTGCAGGAGTTCGGAGAACTTCGAACGCTGGGTGTCGGCCATGCCCCACAACCTACGATGCCGGGCCACCCCCTCGCACCCGTCGCACACCGGGCCGGCGTCACGTCGGCGGCTGGTACTGCTCCACGCGGATGGCGTCCTTCACCGCGTCCAGGAACTCGTTGCGGGCCGTGTTCAGGGCCCGATACTCGGGCTTTCCGGGGTTGATCAGCTCGTGCCACAGCGAGACGACCGCGCCGCTGCGGTCTTCCAGCTCGTGCGCCTTGGAGATCAGCGCCGGCGTCCCGATCACCTCGAGCATCGCGACCTGCTCCCGCATGCCCGCGAGCGCGTCGGCACCGGCGTGGTAGCGCACGCGGCGGTCGTCCTCGTCGGTGAGCGCCTGGTACCGGAAGGCGGTGATCCGGGCGAGGTGCCGGGTGATCTCGAGGTAGGTGTCGCGCACCTCGCGGTCCCACCGGCGGCGGTCTTCCCGGTTCAGCTTCCGGCGGTCGCTCAAGGCGATCGCGAGGAACGCGAGCAGCGCTCCGGCGAGCAGGAAGCTCCCGGCGATGACCGAAATCCCCCACCAGGGAACCGGTGCGGCTGGGACGAGTGCGCTCGGCACCGGCGAGATCATGCGGGCACGATACTCGCGAAATCCGGGAAAAACGCCCGCCGATCGCACCCGGCTACGATCGGCGCGTGCCGAGCCACCTCCTCCCCGACCTCTCCGGCACCGTCACCTGCGTCACCGGCGCGAGCGGCACGATCGGCCGCGGGATCGCGCTGCGGTTCGCCGAAGCGGGCAGCGCGGTGGCCGTGCACCACCGCCGTCCCGGCGCGGGCGACGACGTCGTCGCGGCGATCGAGGCCGCGGGCGGCCGGGCGCGCGCGTTCGCCGCCGAACTGACCGACGAGGATGCTTGCCACGCGTTGCTGGCCGCCGCCGCCGACTGGGGCGGACGGCTCGACGCACTGGTGAACAACGCCGGCGTCCAACCGGTCGAACCCCTCGCGGAGCTGACGGCGCGGCACTGGCAGGCCATGCTCGACGCGACCCTGACCAGCGCGTTCTCCTGCACCCAGGCGGCAAGCCGGCTGCTGGGCGACGGCGGCAGCGTCACGCACATCGCGTCGATCGAGGCCCGGCAGCCCGCGCCCGGGCACGTCCACTACAGCGCGGCCAAGGCGGCCCTGGTGATGCACGCCCGCGGCGCCGCGCTGGAGTACGGGCCGCGCGGGATCCGCGTCAACACGGTGTCCCCCGGCCTGGTCTCGCGCCCGGGGCTGGACCGGGACTGGCCCGACGGCGTCGAGCGGTGGCAGCGCGCCGCGCCGCTGGGCCGGCTGGGCACCCCGGCCGACATCGGCAACGCGTGCGTCTTCCTGGCCTCCCCGCTGGCCTCCTGGATCACCGGGCACGACCTCGTCGTCGACGGCGGGGTGACGGCCCGGCCGACCTGGTAACCTGGAACACGTTCTAGTTTCCTGGGGGCGCGATGACCTTCCCGATCGTCGACGGCGTGCCGCCCGGGCGCGCACTGCTCGGGTCCCGGATCCGCGAGCTGATCGACGCGTCCGTGTGCGCGGGCGACGACGCCGACCTGGCCGCCGCCGCGAGCCGGATCGAGGCGGTCACCGCCGCCCTGCGGGCGACCGGCGGCGCACCGCCGTTGCTGCTGGCGGCGCTCGAAGGCGGCGGCCACCTCAGCATCAACAACCCCCTCGAAGGACCCGGGAACCCGTTGGCCCCGCCCCTGTCCTGGACGCACATCGGACCGGACGAGGTCCGGGCCGAGGTCCTGCTGGGCGCGGCGCACGAAGGCCCGCCGGGGCGCGTCCACGGCGGCTGGGTGGCGGCGGTCCTGGACCACGTGCTCGGCCGGGCGACCGCCGCGGCCGGCTTCCCCGGGATGACGGCGTCGCTGACGGTCGACTACCACCGGGGCACGCCGTACGCGGTGCCGCTCGTGGCGGAGGGGCGCCTCGAGCGCCGCGACGGGCGGAAGCTGCACGCGACCGGGACCCTCCGCGCCGGCGAGACGGTCTGCGCCAGCGCGAAGGCGATCCTCGTGCACTTCAGCGCCGACCGGTTCCCGGTGTCCACAAGGGACTGAGGACGGCCGGTCCGGGTCACGGCACCGGCGTCGTGTGGCGGGGTGCGTCCGAGCTCGCCGAAGCCATCAGGACCGCGCAGATCGGCACCGCCATCGCCAGCGCCGCCAGCACGAACACCGGGAACAGGAACGAAAACACCTCCGTGCCGACCGGGTCCGGCGCCGCCGGGTCGAGGTGGAGGCGGACCGCCGCCATGCCCGTGTAGTGCATGCCCGTCACCGCCGCGCCCATCACCAGGCCCGCCACCAGCCGGGGCAGGAGCTTGTCCAGCCCGACCGTGAACCACAGCGCCGCCGTCGCCGCGACGACCGCGATCACCACCGAAAACACCACCAGTGCCGGGTCGTAGCTGATCGTCCCCTTGATCCGGACCGCCCACATCCCCGTGTAGTGCATGACGTTCACGGCGAGGCCGGTCAGCAGCCCGCCGAGCAGCAGCCGCTGCCACGCGAACCGGTTGCGGACGCCGAACACCAGCAGCCCGCAGAACACCGCCGCCACCGACAGGGCCGCCGAGAGCGCCGTGCGCAGGATGTCGTACCGCACCGGCAGTCCCGGCGTCGAGAAGCCGAGCATCGCGATGAAGTGCATGACCCAGATGCCGACGCCGCCGATCGACACCGCCGCGAGCGCGAGCCAGGTCAGCCGCGTCCGCGCGCTGTCGGTCGTCCGCGCCTGCAGCGTGCAGGCGAGCCCGAGCGCGCAGCCCACCGCCGAAGTCAGGTACGCGAGCACGACGAGCCATTGGCCCATCGCGAAGTCGTCGTGATCCATGTGCATTTTCCGTGCTCCTGTCAGGCTTGCCGCCGGTGTGGCGCGTGCAGGGCGGCCAGCGCGTACTCCGCCGCGGCGATGAGGGTCTCTTTCGTCGACTCCGGCGACCGCGCGTCGCAGGTGACGACCTGGACCTCCGCCGGGATCTTGAGGGCTTCGCGCACCTGCTCCGGCGGGTGCTGGCGGGTGTCCTGGAACTGGTTGACGGCCACCAGGAACGGCAGCCCGCGCGACTCGAAGAAGTCGATCGACGCGAAGCTGTCCGCGAGCCGGCGCGTGTCGACCAGGACGATCGCCGCCACCGCGCCGCAGACGAGGTCGTCCCACATGAACCAGAACCGGTGCTGGCCGGGCGTGCCGAACACGTAGAGGATCAGGTCGTCGGCCAGCGTGACCCGGCCGAAGTCCATCGCCACCGTCGTGGAGAACTTCCCCGGCACCGCTTCGGTCCGGTCGACGCCGAGGGCCGCGGCCGTCATCAAGGCCTCGGTGCGCAGCGGGTCGATCTCCGAGACGGCGCCGACGAAGGTCGTCTTGCCTGCCCCGAACCCGCCGGCGACCACGATCTTGGCCGAGGTGATCCGCTTGTCAGAGTGCACGTAGTCCACTGAGGACCCTTTCGAGCAGTTCGTTGCGTTCGTCGAAGGAGGCGTCCGCGGGGAGCGTGTCGCGGATCGACACCTGGCCGGCGACCAGCAGGTCGCCGATGAGCACCCGGGCCACGCCCAGCGGCACGCCCAGGTGGACCGCGACCTCCGCCACCGAGCGCTGGCGCAGGCACAGCTGCGTCACCGCGCCCAGCGGGTCGGTCGGGCGGAAACGGGCCGTCCGTCCCTCCGGCGTCGTCTCGACGAGGGCTTCCACCGCCAGGTCGACCCTCGGCCGGGTGCGGCCGGCGGTCCACGCGTACGGGCGGGCCAGCGATGCCGCCTGCCGCCCGCCCTGGCGTCGCCGGCCTTCCGTCACCGGCCCACCCCGGGTGCGGCCGCGGGCCGCGCGGGTGTCTCGACCATCTTCCCGACCCGGTCGACGAGCAGCGTCATCTCGTAGCCGACCAGGCCGATGTCGCAGCCGGGATTGGCCAGCACCACCAGGTTCGAGCCGTCGCCGACGTTCATCAGCAGCAGGAAGCCCTGTTCCATCTCGATGACCGACTGCACCACCCGGCCCGCGGTGAACAGGTCGGCCGTGCCGAGCGCGAGGCTCGCGAGACCGGACGCGATCGCCGAAAGCTGGTCCGCCCGGTCGCGTGGCATCGAGTCGTTCGCCGCCACGAGCAGGCCGTCCGCCGAGACGAGCGCGGCGTGCGCGACACCGGGTACTTCCTGCGTGAACGCCGACACCAGCCAGTTCCGGGACTGGTCGACCACATCCGCTCCTTCCTGCCGCGTGCTCATGACGGGCCCTTCGGGTCGATCGCGACCCGGTGCCGGGCCGCGCGCATGCCGCTGTAGTGCCGGGAAAGGTTGTTCCGCACCGCCGCCGGGTCCCGGAACGACGTGTCGGCCGGCTGCGGCTGACGCGGGGCGACCGAGCCCGGGGCGAGCTGCGCGCCCGGCTGCCGGGTCGGCAGGCCCGATTCGGTGAACTCGACGTCGTCCAGCGTGCCGATCGCCGTTTCGGCGGCCTGCCGGACGTCGTCGGCCGGGGTCGCCCACTCGCCCGGCCGCGCCGGTTTCGCGCGGTCGTCGGCGAACCAGTGCGACAGCATCTGGTCGAAGATCGGCGTCGGCAGCGGCGGCTCCCCGGCGGGTTCTTCGGCGGGCCACCGAGGTTCCGGCTCGGGCCGGGGGGTGCCGTTGACGGCCGGCGGCCGCTCGGGCAGCTCCGGCGCCCCGGGTCGCGCCGGCAGGTCCACCAGGATCAGCACGCCGGGGACGTGCACGCTGGCGGTGATGCCGGCGCTCGCGCTCCGCTGCGTCGTGGGCCGCAGCCGCACGGTGATCCCGTGCGAAGCGGCGAGCCTGCTCACCACGAACAGCCCCATCCGGCGGGTGGTCTCCGGGCTCACCGACGCGCCGGCGGCGAGCCGGGCGTTCGCCGCTTCGAGGTCCTCGCGGGTCATGCCGAGGCCGACGTCCACGATCTCGATCAGCACCCCGCCGTCGAAGCCGCGGTCGGCGGTGAGCACGACCTGCTCGGTCGGCGGCGACGACCGGATCGCGTTCTCCAGCAGCTCGGCCAGGATGTGCACGACGTCGGCCGCGGCCTCGGCCTGCACCGACCCGCGGGGCGCGTTGCCGAGCGTGACCCGCTGGTAGTCCTTGACCTCCGACGTCGCCGCCCGCAGCAGCTCGACCGTCGCGACCGGCCCGA
This sequence comes from Amycolatopsis sp. NBRC 101858, assembly GCF_030269325.1. GTDB lineage: Bacteria > Actinomycetota > Actinomycetes > Mycobacteriales > Pseudonocardiaceae > Amycolatopsis > Amycolatopsis ponsaeliensis. The sequence continues at coordinate 357,620 of NZ_BSTD01000001.1, forward strand.
CGTCGCGGCGCACCGGCCGCCCGCCCGCGAGGACCTGCAGGTTCTCGCCGTTGCGCCGCAGCCGGGTGGCGATGTGGTCGATCTGGAAGAGCTCGGCCAGCCGCTGCGGGTCCTGCTCGTCGGCTTCGAGGTCCTCGATCACCGACAGCTGCAGCTCCACCAGCGACTGGCTGCGCCGCGACAGCGTCATGAACATCTCGCTGACCTGGATGCGCATCTCGGCCTGCTCGCCGACGGCCAGCCGCACCGCCTGCCGGTGCATGTCGTCGAAAGCGCGGGCCAGCTGGCCGATCTCCTCCTCGGAGTCGACGGGGAGCCGCTCGGTCGCCTGCCAGTCGACGTCCTCGCCCTCCCGGATCCGCTCGATGGTGCCGGGCAGCCGCCGGCGCGCGGTGTCGACCGCGGCCGTGTGCAGCCGGCGGATCGGGACGACCACCGAGCGGGCCACGGCGAGCGCGATAGCGAGAGCCCCGAGCAGCGACGCGAGCACCAGTGCGGCATCACGCAGCGCGTCGGACCGGGCGGCGTCGGTCCGGGTCCCGACCGCGTCCGAAAGCGTTTTCACCTGGTCGGCCAGGAAGGTCCCGAGCGCCGCGCGCTTGGCCGCGGGTCCGCCGGCGCCGGGGATGGTGGCGGCGGCGAACCGCGCGGCCACCGCACCGGCGGGCAGTGCGCGGCGGATCTGCCCGGTGAGCACCGACTCCTCGGCGACGGCGGCCGCGAGCGCGTCCGCCGGCCGTCCGCCCGGGACCTCCTGCCCGGCGAGAGACGTTCTCAGCTGCGTCAATGCTTTCGCGATATCGGCCGGAGCGTCGAGATCGATATTCCCGGCTTGGGCGATGATGCCGGGGATCAGGTCACCGAGGCCGACGACGAAGTCGTGGTAAGCAGGGGTTTTGGCGCCGGCGGAACCGTCCTGCTGGCGCAGGCCGGCCAATTTTCCCAATTGATCTTCCAGCGTCCGCGAAAGCTCCGGGGCCAGCTGCGAGAATGCGGCGTCGTGGCGGATGGCGGCGGTTTTCGCGTCGACCGCGGCGGTCTGCGCGGCCGCGCCGTCGTGGATCATTTCGTCGTCGACGAGCCCGGTGAGCTCGGCGATCCCTTGCACGACCGGCATTTGGTCGCGCACCCCGCTGAGCGTGCCCGCCTGGGCGAGCTCGGCCTCCACGCGCCCGCCGGCCAGCAGCAGCGCGACCAGGACGGGCAGCAACAACACGACGGAGATCTTGGTGCGCAGCCGCCAGCTGCCGGGATTCCACGACGCGCTGGAACGACGGCGAAGCGGTTCGTCTTCTTTCATCGGTGGCGTGGCTCGATTCGTACCGGTGGCCCGAGAACGATTTCCTGGATGCTTTTCCCCCGGAATTCAGAACGCAGACCTAACTCCGGCGACCGCGATGCTGTCAAGGAACACCGGCCGTTTCCCCCGTACGCACCAGCTACACAGGGTGAGCTTCGACGGACCGGTATTCCACCTTCGCGGAGGGTGAGCGGACCAGCGGGATCACGCCGGAACGCGGTGATTCCGGTGAATTTCTCCCGCGCCGCCGACCACTGTCCATTGAGGACTCGTGGCCGGACCGACCCCCAGCCGGTCCGCACCCGGCACGCGACGTCGTCGGCGGCCGTGCGAGCCCGAAGGTGCCAGTGGCGCGCGAGCGGCGTCAACCGGCCAGGGTGATGTTTCGCACGTGCTCGAAACGTCACTGGTCACACACCGGCGAGACCCCGCGCCACCAGTGGCTATCCTCGCCCGGGAAAGGGCGGTACGTCGATGCTCAAGATTCACTTCACGGACGCGGACCTGGCGAAGGTGACCATCGCCGAGGACGCGGACCCGATGTGGGAGCTGCTCATGAGCAGCTACCGGATCCGGCGTCCGGAGGGCGAGCCGTTCTTCGGCCGGTGGCGCCGGGGGTCGCGCTCGGCGGTGCCCGAGTCCGGGCGGCTGCTGATGTCCACCATCCCGCCGTACGGGTACTGCCCGGACTTCCTCACCCCGGCCGGGCGCACCGCCATCGGCGACGGCGTCTCGACGGTGCTCGAAACACCCCCGGCGGCCCTGGCCGCCGACGTCGCCGAGCTGGCGGCGCAGGGCACGCGCGTCACGCCGTGGGTGCGCCGGCTGGCCGGTGGCGAGACCCGTGAGCTGCACCGGCTCGGCATGGCCCTGCACGACTACTACCGCCAGTGCGTGGCCCCGGACTGGGCGACGATCCGCCGCACGGTCGCCCGCGACCGTCACCGGCTGCAGTCGAACTTCGACCGCGGCGGGCCGCAGCTGCTGCTCTCGACGGTCCACCCCGACGTCACGTGGACCCCGCCGGTACTGCGGGTGCGCTTCCCGATCGAGCAGGAGCTGCACCTGGACGGCCGCGGCCTGCGCCTGATCCCGGCGTTCTTCGCGCACGGCATGCCGACGACGTACAAGGACCCGGGGCTCCAGCCGGTGCTGGTCTATTCGATCAACCACACGCGCTTCGACAGCGACGCGGAGCCCGGCCCGTCACTGGCGGCGCTGCTCGGCCAGACGCGGGCACGGGTGCTGATGACGGTCGCGATCACGCGCTGCAACACGAGCGAGCTGGCCGAGCTGACGGGCGTCTCGCTGGCGACGGCCAGCCAGCACGCGTCGGTGCTGCGGGCCAGCGGGCTGATCACCAGCTCGCGGTCGGGGAAGTCGCAGATCCACGAGATCACCCCGCTGGGCCTGGGCGTCATCCGGGCCAGCTGACCTGCGGGGGTTGCGCAACCCACCCTCCAACGCGAACAATCATTCGCTATGGAGTCCCGAGCCAGCTTCACCGCGGAGACGATGGCCCTGCAGCGGGCGTTCGAATCCCACCGCCCACGCGGGCGCCGCCGCTTCGACGACCCGTACGCGACGGCCTTCCTGCGCCCGTCGCTGCGCGTCCTCGCCGAAGCGGCGCGGCTCCCCGGCGTCCGACACCTCGCCACCGGCCTCTACGACGCCGTAGCCGGGCCGGGACCGCGTGCCTCCGGCATCGCGCGGACCAAGGTCATCGACGACGCCCTCACCGAAGCGATGACCGGCGGCACCCAGTGCGTCCTCCTCGGCGCCGGCTACGACGCGCGCGCCCACCGGCTGCCCGCGCTCGCCGGCCGGGCCGTCTTCGAGGTCGACCACCCCGCCACCCAGGCCCGGAAGCGGGCCGTCCTGGGCGAGGGCCCCCGCTACGTGCCCGTCGACTTCGAACGCGACGACCTCCCGGCCTGCCTCCTCGAAAGCGGCTTCGACCAGGGGAAACCGAGTGTGTTCCTCTGGGAGGGCGTCACCAACTACCTCACTGCCGGCGCCGTCGACGCGACGCTCGCGGCCGTGCACGGGCTCGGCGGCGACCTCGTCTTCACCTACGTCGACGTCCGGGCCCTGCACGAGCCCAGCCCGTTCCCCGAGGCGCGCCGGTGGGTGCGGGCCGTCGCGCGGTCCGGGGAGCCGTGGACCTTCGGGCTGCTGCCCGCCGAAACCCGGGCGTTCCTGGCCGAGCGCGGCTTCGACCTGCGCAAAGACGTCTCGACCCACGAAGCCGGCGGCGGCTCGCGGCTCTACCGGATCGCGATCGCGGCGAGGAGTGCCCGTGCCCCGCATCAGTGAGCAACGCCGCACCGCGCAACGGCAGCGGATCCTCGACGCCGCGATGACCTGCTTCGAGAAGGCCGGCCCGGACGGGGCGTCCATGCAGGACATCGTCGCCGAGTCGGGGATGAGCGCGGGTGCCCTCTACCGCTACTTCGACGGCAAGGAGGCGATCATCGAGGCGGTCGCCGCCGACCGGCACGACCACGAGCGCGCCCTCGTCGCCGAGGCGATCTCGGACGGCGGCCCGGACGCCCTGCGCCGGTTCCTGAACGCCTACTTCGACTGGGTCGCCGACCCCGATGAGGCGCGGCGGCGGCGCGTCACGGTCCACGTCTGGGCCCGCGCCCAGCACGACGAGCGGCTCCGGCGGATCGTCACCGAGGGGCTCGCCCCGCTCGACGACGTCGGCCGCGCGCTGGCCGCCACCGGGCTGCCGGAGGGCGTCGAGCCGGACATGTTCGCGCGCGTGCTTCTCGCGCTCATCCAGGGGTTCCTGCTCCAGCGCTCGTGGGAGCCGGACCTCGACCCGCAGCGCTACCGCGACACGGTCACGGCCCTGCTGGATCGGGTGCTGCCCCGGTGAGCGGCGCGCGTGTTAGCCTGTCGCCGTGCAGCGCCTGATGACGTCCTCGCGACTCGTAACCCGGCGCGCCGGCTGAACCCAGGTCGCCGGCGCGCAGCGTCGTCGATCGCGTTCCTCGGGACCTGGCCCCGATCTCGTTCCTTCTTTCCCTTGGGAGATCAGCCATGTCCACGTCTTTCGCCATTCCCGCGGCCCGCTCGGCCATGCTGCTGCGCCGCCGCATCGCCACGTACTTCGTCGGCGGCGCCGAGGAGATCCCGGCCCTGGTCGGCGCCCTGGACGGCCACCTCGTCCACGAGCTGTCGGTCGACATCAAGGACGGCGTCCGCGAGAGCAGCATGGTCTGCGCGGTCCTGCTGGCGGCCGAGGACACCGAGCCCCTGCTCGGCAGGCTGCGCGAGCTGCCGTCGGTCGTTTCGGCCGAGCTCGCCTGAGCTGCTATCTTCGCGGGGAAGATCAACGGAGGAGACCAGTCGTGGCAGGTGACGTCGACATCTCCGGATAGCTCCGGAGTGTGCGGGCCCCCGGCAGTGCCGGCGCGGGCCGCTTTCGACGTCCCCCTTTCGCTTCGCACCACTTCGAGGTCTTCACCATGTCCGAAATCGTGCTGTCCGGCCTGTCCTTCTCCTGGCCCGACGACACCCCCGTCTTCGACCACCTCTCCGCCACGTTCCCCGGCGGCCGCACCGGGCTCGTCGCGCCCAACGGGTCCGGCAAGACCACACTGCTGAAGCTCGTCGCCGGCGTGCTGAAGCCGTCGGCCGGCAGCGTCACCGCCGACGGCGTCCTCGGCTACCTGCCGCAGGACCTGCCGCTGAGCGGGGAACCGTCCGTCGCCGAAGTCCTCGGTGTCGCCCCGGTGCTGGACGCCATCGCGGCCGTCGAGTCCGGTAACGCCGCCGAAGCGCACTTCACCACCATCGGCACCGACTGGGACATCGAGGAACGCACGCGCGCCCAGCTCGACCGGCTCGGCCTCGACGTCGCGTTCGACCGCTCGCTGAGCACGCTGTCCGGCGGCCAGATCGTTTCGCTGGGCCTCGCCGCGCAGCTGCTGAAACGACCCGACGTGCTGCTGCTCGACGAGCCGACCAACAACCTCGACCTCGACGCGCGTCACAAGCTCCACTCCGTGCTCGACGACTGGTCCGGCTGCCTCGTCGTGGTCAGCCACGACCGCGCGCTGCTCGACCGGATGGACCGGATCGCCGAGCTCGACCGCGGCGAGATCCGGTTCCACGGCGGGAACTTCACCTCGTACGAAGAGGCCGTCCAAGCCGCGCGGGAGGTCGCCGAGAAGAACATCCGCAGCGCCGAACAGGAGGTCAAGCGCGAGAAGCGGGAGATGCAGCAGGCCCGTGAGCGCGCCGCCCGCCGCGCGAGCACGGCGTCACGCACCCTCGGCAACGCCGGGCTGCCCAAGATCTTCGCCGGCACCATGAAGCGCAACGCCCAGGAGTCGGCCGCCAAGGCGGACGGCACGCACGCGGCCCGCGTGGGCGCGGCCAAGGCCAAGCTCGACCAGGCCGAGCGGGCCCGGCGCGACGAGCAGAAGATCAGCCTCGAGCTGCCGCAGACGGCCGTCCCGGCCGGCCGCACGCTCTTCCTCGGCGAGCACCTGCGGGCGCGCGGCCTCTTCCCGGACGGCGTCGACCTGGCGATCCGCGGCCCCGAGCGGATCGCGCTCACCGGGCCCAACGGCGCCGGGAAGTCCACGCTGCTCCGGCTGGTGCACGGCGATCTCGAGCCGGACAGCGGTGCGGTGTCGCGGGCGGACGGCCGGATCGCGTTCCTCTCCCAGCGTCTCGACCTCCTGGACGACGACCGCACGGTGGCCGAGAACCTGGCCGCGGCCGCCCCCGCGGTGCCGCCCGCGCAGCGGATGAACCTGCTGGCGCGCTTCCTGTTCCGCGGCTCGCGGGTGCACCTGCCGGCCGGCGTTCTCTCGGGTGGGGAACGGCTGCGCGCCACGCTCGCGTGCGTCCTGTTCGCCGAGCCGGCGCCGCAGCTGCTGTTGCTGGACGAGCCGACGAACAACCTCGACCTCGTCAGCACGGGACAGCTGGAGAGTGCGCTGACGGCGTTCCGCGGCGCGTTCGTCGTCGCGAGCCACGACGAGCGCTTCCTGGCCGCGATCGGCGTCGACCGGTGGCTGCGGCTGGAAAACGGTGACGTACACGGGTGACGTCGCGCGACGGTCGCCGCGGGTGCGCCCGGATTCCTAGCGTGGTGCCGTCACCCGCCGAAAGGAAGAACATGTCCGAAGTGACCTACACCGCCGTCGCCACCTCCACCGCGGAGGGCCGCAACGGCGGCCGCGCGACCTCCGACGACGGCGCGCTCGACGTCACCCTCGCCGTGCCCAAGGCCTTCGGCGGCGCGGGCGACGGGACGAACCCGGAGCAGCTGTTCGCCGCGGGCTGGGCGTCGTGCTTCGTCGGCGCGGTGCGCCGGGTCGCGGGCGCGAAGAAGGTACCGCTGAACGACCTCGCCGTCGTCGCCGAAGTCACCCTGCACCACGACACGGAGGCGAGCGAGTTCGAGCTGAGCGCGGTCCTGCACCTGGAGGCGACGGGCATCGACCAGGCCACGGCCGACGAGCTGGTCGCCGGAGCGCACCAGGTGTGCCCGTACTCGAAGGCGACGCGCGGCAACATCGAGGTCACCCTCGACGCCACCGTCGCTTGATGAAGCGCGCACCCGGCGCGCCAGGCGTCGCGGCGAGCATGCTCATCGCCGCCGCACCCGGCGCCGCGGCGACTGCTAACCGAGCACTATCCGGGACTCGTGCCCGCCATCCCACCGCAAAGGATGCTGGTTTCCGTACCCGGGCCCAAGGCACTCCTACAGCGGCCTGCTGATCAGCGAGCCGACCGGGCAGTGGCATTCGGGAGGGGCAGAGGCTACGGACGTGGGCAACCATGGACAAAGTCATGATCTGACCCCTTTCATGCTGGCGGCAGCCGTGGATCGTGTCCACTTTGGCCGGTCGCCCTTGTGATCAGCACGAAGAAAGGATCCACCTCGATAGCTCGGAGTAACGATCAAGTCGTCGCCGACGACTCATGAGGCGTGCGCGAGCACGATGATGTGCGCGAATGCCCTGGTAGGACCATGGGCACTACGACCAAGATCACTCCACGGCGTGAATCGGAGGGCATTCAGCACCAGCCGAGTCGCGAACGGAGAGTGAGCGCGATACGGTCCGCGCAACTTGATGCAGTCGGCTGACACCGATCGCATAGAGCCGCCCAAGGGCCAACCGGCCCGACGGCTGTGCGCACCACCCGAAGCATCCGGAGAAATGATCATGACGAAGTTGGGCGGAGAGAACGGCGGCTGAGACCCCTCAGTCGTCTTTGGACATCCGCGCTGAGCCTCGGGGCTTGACTTCGAGGCGCATGCCGAGTTCTCGACCGGGAGTAAGACCTATACCCATAAAGGTATAGGTCTTACTTTCGTTGGGATTGTCCCTGCAGAGAATCTCGAACGAGTCACTAGGCTCCGCGAAGCCAATTGGCTCACAGAAGGCCTCTTGCCCTACGGGCAAGGTGATCTTGTATTCAGCGTACTCCACGGGCATCAGCTTGTTGAACTTGAAGATGAACTCTTCAGGCTCGCGGCGCTTGACCAAAGGCGCGCACTTACCTGGCCAGTACCACTCGATCTCCAGCTTGATGTCTGCACCGATCTTCACCGGCGCACGCAAGTGACATATCAGCTCGAAGCGCCCGTCGGGCAGCCAATTGATCGTGGCGCGCCAAGACGTGCCGCGCCTGTCCTCCAGGAGCAGGCTCCGTACCTTGACTCGCACCTGCTTCTGGACAGCCTTCGGTTGATCCCAACGGGCTCCGAACTTCAGGGGCAGGAAGTACAGCTGACGGCGCATCGACACCGCATGGATACGGATCACCTCTTTGGAGCCGCCCTCTGTGTCGATCACCGCAGTCTGGCGCCAGCTCAGGACGCGGGCCACGTAGCCGTGCCGTTCGCCGAGGAACCGGCAGTAACGGGCCAGCAAGAAGCGGTCCTCATCGGCTTGTTGCTTCAGCTGCGCGCGATCGTGCAGCAACACCAGTGCAAATGTCAGCGCCAGAAGGATCATGAGAAGCAATCCGGCGAGCTTGACCGTCGGCACCCCAGGAACCGCCGCCACGGCTACCGAAAAGCCCAGAACCGCGAAGATCGATCGAACTGTCGCTGCCGCCCCACGGGCCAGCAGCTGTCTGTCGAACCACTCAATCAGACTTTTCAGCATCGCCGGAGCCTTCCGCGCATGCAGCTTCGACACGTACCTACAAGTTCGTCAATGGTAGGCACAGTGTTGACTGGCCGTAAACTGGCGAGAGCGCTTCGTGACCTGCGGAGACTGAATCGAGGCCTGCCGGACGATGATCGCCGACCTATGTCGGCAGCGCACAACGTCCACACACTTCAGTGACGGACAACGGCTTGCCCGAACTGGGCCCGTTGAACTTGAGCCTGATTGTCAACCATGCGCGACGACTGCATCGAGACCGGACCAACCGGCTGGACAGACCCGACGGCGGCTGCAAGGTCCCGATCCGGCGGACCGCTGCGCACGACTGACAGGAATCCCCGTAGTCTGGGCCACCAGTTGACTCAGTCGTCGAGATCACGATTTCGTTGCCCTGTTGCATCCAGGATCGAATGTGCAAGTCTAAACACGGAGGCGAGCAACGATCGTCGTCGATAGGTAGAGAGTCTTCATCAGCGCGAGCCGTCGTCGAAATTTGACCGAAATTCCCCATTGAGGCGAACCACGGGGCAATCGTGGGGCCTCCGGGAACTCGCGCGTCGACGGGATCGCTCAGCTACGATTGCTCACGAGAAACCAGTCGAGATTCAACTCGACTTGGGGCACAGCGGATCCGCGACGATCATGGACACGGACTCGCTGTCCGTCGAGTTCACCTTATTCGACAAAGCTTCCGGCCTTTCGCGCAGCTGCGGCCCGTCGAGCCGACGTTGATGCGCCTGTTTCGCCCTTCGCGGCTTCGATGCGTTCACCGCCGGGAAGCGCCCGGCGGTACACCACATGTCTAGAGCACGACGGCCCTCACCTCCGTGATCGACGTCGTCCACCGCGCGTCCCGCTGAGAACCATCACAGGCGGGCGGCGTCCAGGATCGCCTGGGCGAAGGGGCGCGGCGCCTCCTGCGGGACGTTGTGCCCGATGCCGTCGAGGATCCGGTGTTCGTACTTGCCGGTGTACTTCGCGCGGTAGGCCTGGCCGTCCTTGGCCGCGCCGTCGAAGTCGCTGGCGATCGTGATCGCCGGGACCGTGATCGCCGGGCCCGTCGCGAGTTTGCGTTCGTACGCCTCGTATTGCGGCTCGCCCGGCGCGAGGCTCAGGCGCCAGCGGTAGTTGTGGACGACGATGTCGACGTGGTCGGGGTTGTCGAACGCCGCCGCGCTGCGGTCGTACGTCGCGTCGTCGAAGTGCCACGCCGGGGACGCCGTCTTCCAGATCAGCTTGTTGAAGTCGTGGCGGTTGGCCGCGTAGCCGGCGCGGCCGCGCTCGGTCGCGAAGTAGTACTGGTACCACCAGCCGAGTTCCGCTTGCGGCGCCAGGGGTTTCTGGTTCGCCACCAGGTTCGTGACGATGTACCCGCTGACCGCGACGACAGCCGCACAGCGTTCCGGGAAGAGCGCCGCGATGATGTCGACCGTCCGCGAACCCCAGTCGTAGCCGCCGAGGATCGCCTTGTCGATCTTGAGCGCGTCCATCAGGGCGACGACGTCGAGCGCGACCGCCGCCTGCTGTCCATTGCGGACGGTCTGCGCCGACTTGAACGTCGTGGGGCCGTAGCCGCGCAGGAACGGGACGATCACCCGGTAACCGGCGGCGGCCAGGATCGGCGCGACGTCGACGTAGCTGTACGGGTCGTACGGCCAGCCGTGCAGCAGCACCACCGGCTGCCCGGTCGCCGGCCCGGACTCGTGGTAGGCCATGGTCAGCACCCCGGCGTCGGCGTGCTTGAGCTCCCCGAGCGAGGTGTGCTCCCCCGACCCGGCCCGCAGGTCAGGCGGCGCGGCGGGGGCGGCGGCCTTCGACGAGCAGGCCGCCAAGGAGGTCGCCGCCAGTCCCGCCGCGAACGCCTGCCCGAACCTTCTCCTGCTGATCATCTTGACTCCTGTGCGAAAGACCGTGGGACTTTCACGACGTTAGGGAGCTTCGAGTGATCTTCGCGCCCGTCAGGTGACGCAGCCGGTGTAAGTCACCCTTCGAGGGTCTTCAGCATCCCGGCGAGGTCGGCGCGGGAGCTCACGCCCAGCTTGGGGAAGATCCGGTGCAGGTGGGTGCCGACGGTCCGGTGCGAAAGGTACAGCCGCTGCCCGATCTCGCGGTTCGTCAGGCCGTCGGCGGCCAGCTGGGCGATGCTCAGCTCGTGCGGGGTCAGCTTCTCCCGCGCGTCCGGACCGCGGTTCGGGCTCGACTCGCCCGCGCCGCGCAGCTCGGCCCGTGCCCGCTCGGCCCAGGCCGTCATGCCGAGGGCGTCGAAGGTTTCGCGGGCGGTGCGCAGGTGCGCCCGCGACTCGACGACGCGCCGCTGCCGCCGCAGCCACTCGCCGAAGGCCAGGTGGACACGGCCGCGTTCGGCGGGCCAGCCGGTCAGGTCGGCGCGCAGCGCTTCGGCGAACAGTGCGTCACTCGGGTCGAGCACGGCCCGCGCGTACCTGAGCCCGATGTGCAGCGCGGGCGACGGCGTGCCCTTCGCCAGTGGCTCCAGCTCGGCGAGGATGTCGCGCAGGGCGTCGGTCTGCCCGGACCGCACCGCGGCCTCGGTGAGCTCGGCGACGCAGTAGGCGCGCAGGGCCAGCTGGTAGGCGGCGTCGGCCGGGTCGAGCAGCCGGCGCAGGTCGGCGAAGGCGTCGTCGAAGCGGCCTTCGCTCAGGTTCGTGAGCCCGCGCGCGAGCTGGACGGTGGCGAGCACCGGCCGGGCGCCCGCGGCGAGCCCGGCGCGTTCGGCCTCGCCGGCCAGGGTCTTCGCCTGCTTGTGGTCGCCGCGCAGGGCGGCGATCTCGGCCTGGACGGCGGTGGCGAGGCCGTACATGAAGGGCTGGCCGGTCTCCCGGGCGAACCGGGCGGCTTCGGCGGCGACCGGCACGGCCGCGGCGAGGTCGCCGAGCCGGGCGCGGCTCCACGCCTGGACGGCCAGCGCCCGCGGCAGCGCCCCGAGCCGGCCCTGGGCCCGCAGCCCCGGCGCGGCGGCCGCGGAGAACCGCGCGGCGAGGTCGAAGGCGCCGACCTGCAGGGCGGCGCTGCCCAGGTATCGGTCGACTTCCGGGTCGGCGCCGGTCGCCCCGGCGAGCTTCTTGAGCCGGTCGATGACGACGTCGCCGCGTTCGAACGGCGCGACGTAGGCGGTGACGGCCACGACGCGCGGATCGTCATCGGGAATCGGCAGCCGATCGGCGACGTCGAGCAGCGCTTTCCGGGCGGCACCACCGGGTTCGGTCCAGAAGCACCGCATGGCGGCACTCCAGAGGATCCGCACGGCGGCCCCGGTTTCCCCCTCGGCGGCGACGGCCTCGGCGGTGACGGCGAGTTCGGCAACCCGCGCGGGATCTTCGCGAAGGCCGTCTTCGAACTCGCTGAGCAGCCGGCTCGCGGTGGCCCGGTGGCGTTTGCTCGTGGGGTTAGCGGCGTGCACCAGGCGTTCGGCGGTCTCGCGGCGTCCGGAGTCGACGGCCAGTTCGGCGGCTTTCAGGAGTCGCTCGGCCCTTCGTCCGGGCTGTTCGCTCAACCGGGCGGCTTGTTCGAGAGCGGCGATGGCAGCGGCGGCCCCACCGCGGTACCGGGCTCGTTCGGCGGTGCGATCGAGTTCCCCGGCAACGGTCTCATCGGCCCCGACGGTGGCGGCGGCTTGATGCCAGGCGCGCCGATCGGGCTGGTCCTGGAGGGCCTCGGCGAGGGCGAGGTGGGCCCGCCGCCGTTCGGTGGAGGTGGCGGCCGCGGGGATCGCGGAGCGCATGAGCGGGTGCCGGAAGGTGACGGTGCCGGCGGAGAGTTCAACAAGCCGAGCTTCAACGGCGGGAGCAAGAATCTCCGGCTCGACGCGGAGACAGGGTGAAGTCGGGCGACCGGCGAGTTCACCTTCGGCGGCCGCCTGCTGCGGTTCGGCGCTCAGCCGGGCATTGCCGACCGAGACCGGTTGCGTGCCAAGCAACTCGCTCGCCCCGTCCCGCCCGGCGCCACTCGAACCCAGCCCCGCGCCCGACTCGGCCAGCCCGGCGCCACTCGACTCGGCATCGGCGGCCAAGCCCGGCTCCACCCCAAGCACCCCGCGCGCCCCAGCCAGCCCCGGGCCGCTCGAACCCCGCCCCGACCCAAGCACCCCACCCGGCAGCCCGGCCCGTCCAGCGTCGCCGCCCGCAGCATGCCCCAGGAGCGCGCCCGTCGCCGTCAAAGTCTCGGCCAACGAGGTCGTCTCGTTCAACGCCGCCACCAGCAACGCCGTCCGCGTCTCCGCCGGCAACCCCGCCACCCGGGCCGTGAACGTCCGCTCCAGGCGTTCGGTCAGCGGCAGCTCCGGGGCCGGCCCGTCGAGATCCGCCGATCCCAGCGGCAGCTCCGTCAACGCCAGCGGGTGCCCCGCCGCCTCCGTCAGCAGGCGGGTCCGGACCGCCGGGGCCAACCGGGGCGCGACCGCGTCCAGCAAGTCCGCCGCCTCGTCCGCGCCCAGCCGTTCCAGGACCATCGGTGCCAGGCCCGCGTCGAGCAGCGGGGACGAAGCGCCGTCGCGGAGCGTCGCCACCAGGACGATCGGCTCCGTCTCGATCCGCCGGGCCACGAACGCCAGGACGTCCGCGCTGGCCCGGTCGAGCCAGTGCACGTCCTCCGCCACCAGCAGCAACGGCTTCGCGGCCGCCTCCTCGGCCAGCAGCGTCAGCGCCGCGAGCCCGACCAAAAACGCGCTGGGCGCCGCCCCGTCCGCCAGCCCCAGCGCCGTCCGCAGCGCGTCCCGCTGCGGCGCCGGCAGCTCCGCCACCCCCGCCCGGACGGGGTGCAGCAGCTGGTGCAACCCGGCGTACGCGAGGTTCTGCTCAGCCTCGGCTCCGGCCGTCCGCAGCACGCGCAGCCCGGCCACCGACGCCGCGGCCGCCGTCTCGGCCACCAGCGCCGACTTCCCGATCCCCGCCTCGCCGCGCAGCACGACGCCGCTGCGGTCTTCGGGACCGTCGACGAGCTCGGCCAGCTCCTTCAGCTCGGCTTCCCGCCCGTGCAGCGCCATGGAACCGACCTTACCCAACCCACGTTTCCGCAGCTCAAGGCCGAGTGACGTACATCGACAGCGTCATCCGACGGGCGCGGGCGCCCCACCCCGGCGGCCAAGCTCGGCAGCGCCCTGTCCACATCGGACGAAAGCGACCAGAGGAACCGATGAGACGCATCCCCCAGTTCTTGGCGGCCGCCGTGCCGCTCCTGCTGACCGGCCTGGTGCCGCCGGCCCCGAGCGCGTCGGCCGCGACGCCGGTGTGCGCCGCCGTCTCGGTGCCCGCCCCGGCCGGCGCGAAGATCGAGTCGGTCACGGCCGAGCACAAGACCGCGTACTGCCAGCTCACCGTCACGCTGACCCACTCCGGCAAGGACCACGTCAAGGTCGCCGTGGCCCTGCCCGACACCGGCTGGACCGGGCGCCTCCAGGCCCTCGGCGGCAGCGCCTACGCCGCCGGGAACTTCGACGGGCTCGCCCAGGCCGTCAAGGACGGCTACACCGGCGTGACGACCGACGCGGGCGTCTCCCTCGACGGGCTCGACACGTCCTGGGCAGTCACCGACGGCCAGGTCGACCAGACGCTCCTGACCAACTTCGCCACCCGTTCGGTGCACGAAGAGGCCCTGATCGGGAAGGCCGTCACGCAGCGGTACTACCACCGCCCGGTGACGTACTCGTACTGGACCGGCTGCTCGACCGGCGGCCGCCAGGGCTATTCCGAGGCCCAGAACCACGCCGACGACTTCGACGGCATCCTGGCCAACGCCCCGGCCGTCGACTGGACGCAGTTCGCCGTCGCGACGTTGTGGCCGCAGATCGTCATGAACCAGAGCCACGACTTCCCCAGCACCTGCGTGCTTTCCGCGTTCCGGACGGCCGCGGTCAAGGCGTGCGACGCGCGCGACGGCGTCACCAACGGCATCGTCGACCGGCCGGACGAGTGCAGCTACGACCCACGCAGCCTGGTCGGCACGAAGGTGGTCTGCGAAGGCCACGAGTTCACCGTGACGGCGGCGGACGCCGAGGTCATGCGCAAGATCTGGGCGGGCCCGACCGACGAGCGCGGCCGCAGGCTGTGGGCCGGGCTCCCCAAGGGCGCGGACTTCACCTGGCTGGCCGGCACGACACCCGGCCCCGACGGCACGCTCGTCGCGCCGGGCTTCCCGGTGGCGGTGAAGTGGGTGCAGTCGTTCCTGGAGAAGCAGCCCGGCTTCGACACCTCGAAGCTGACGTACGGCCAGTTCGCCGGCCTGTTCCGCCAGTCGGTGCGGGAGTACGACGACGTCATCGGCACGTCCGACCCGGATCTGTCGGCGTTCCGCCGGTCGGGCGGCAAGCTGATCACGTTCGTGGGCGCGAACGACCAGCTGATCCCACCGGGCGGCACGCTGTCCTACCGCAAGCAGGTCGAGCGGACGATGGGCGGCGCGCAGCGGGTGAACGACTTCTACCGGCTGTTCCCCGCGCCGGGCGTCGAGCACTGCTTCGGCGGCGGTGGCCCGGAGCCGACGAACGCGCTCGGGCAGCTGGTCGACTGGGTCGAGCACGGCAAGGCCCCGGCGACGCTCGCGGCGGCGTCCACGGACGGGAAGACCCGGGACCTGTGCCCGCTCCCGTCGGTCTCGCGCTACACGGGTGGCGACCCGGCGGTGGCGTCGAGCTACCGCTGCCGCTGAGTCCAGGCCGTGTGTGCCGGCCTCCCTCCGGCACGCACGGCCACCTCACTCGAATGGACTTGCGGGTCCAAAAAACGATCGGCACTGTGAAGTCATGCCACTTGATCAGTACTACCTCCTCGGCCGGTCGGGCCTGCGCGTCAGCCGGCTCGCGCTCGGCACGATGAACTTCGGCACCGGCGGTTTCCACGCCGCCTACGGGAAGACCGAGGACGAGGCCCGCCCGATCTTCCGCAAGTACCTCGACGAGGGCGGCAACTTCCTCGACACGGCGGACTTCTACACCGCGGGCGAGAGCGAGACCATCCTCGGCAGGCTCATCGCCGAGGCGAACGTGCGCGAGCGCGTCGTGCTCACCACGAAGTTCACCAACAGCGTCGACCCCGGCGACCCCAACGCGGGCGGCAACGGCCGCAAGCACCTGGTCCGCGCGCTCGAGGCGTCGCTGCGGCGGCTGGGCACGGACTACGTCGACCTCTTCCTGCTGCACACGTGGGACCGGCTCACCCCGGTCGAGGAGGTCGTGCACACGCTCGACGACCTCGTCCGCGCGGGCAAGATCCGCTACGCGGGCCTGTCGGACGTACCGGCCTGGTACGCGGCGCGCGCCCAGAGCATCGCCGAGGCGCACTCGCGCACGCCGATGATCAACCTGCAGCTGCCGTATTCCCTGGTGCAGCGCGAAATCGAGACCGAGCACGTCCCGATGGGCCAGCACCTCGGCCTCGGCATCACGGCGTGGAGCCCCCTGGCCGGCGGCTTCCTCACGGGCAAGTACCGCAACGGCGGCACCGGCCGCTTCGACCCGGACGCCCAGACGTGGACCGAGCGCGACTGGCAGCTGCTGAAGCCGCTGGAAGAGGTCGCGGGCAAGCTGGGCGTCACGATGGCCCAGGTGGCGATCAACTGGGTGGCAACCCAGCCGGGCATCGCATCGGCGATCGTCGGGGCGAGCAGCGCCGACCAGCTGGGCAAGAGCATGGCAGCCCTGGACTTCGAGCTCCCGGCGGAGTCGCGGAAGGTGCTGGACGAGGCGAGCGCGGTGCCACCGGCGTCGGTGTACCGGATGTTCACGGCCCAGTACCAGAACTGGATCGTCACCCCGGACACGAAGGTGGGCGACAAGCCGGACGGCTACGCGCCGGCCGTGCGGAACTGGTAGCGCCACCCTTTCGAGTGAAATTCTTTCGCTTTTTCGTCGGCGAAGCGAGACCACGAGCAATGCGGCCACTCGAACGAGCGGCCGCACTGCTCTGTTCGAGTCAGCACGGACAGGGCCGATGGTCGAAGTTCCTGCCACCACAGGAGTCGACCGGCCGGTGAAGCTCTAATGTGGAGCGATCGGCGCGACGAATACACAGGGGATTCTCCCAGGTCAGACCATTGGGTGGCAATTTCTCGAACGGGTTGTCCCAACGAGTGGTGACCCCGGATAGATGAGACCTGATCCGGCACTGTACGGTTCGCGCAACACAAAAGCGTGACCGACAACAAACTCGCCCGCAAATCCCCGGTAGTGCAGAGGAGCAAAGATTGGACCTCATCCGGCTGCGCGGCGAGCACCACACCGGTCCCCGGAGGACGAAGGAGGAACCCATGGCGCACTTCGCCGAAATGGCTTGGTGGATCATCATGGCCGCCGGCGCTTGAGCCACCGCCGGCCGCGATCGCGGCCGGACCGCGCCGGGCTTCGACACGGCTACCGTTTCGAAGCCCGGCAGCGCGGGATCACGGCTGACCGCGACGGCGGAGTTCGACACCTTCGGCGAGCAGGATGTTCCGCGTCTGGTTGTAGGACATGCCGTAGGTGGTGGCCAGCTGCCGGATCGACCGCCCGTCGAGGTAGGCGTTGACCAGACCGGGCGGCGTCGGCGGCAGGGGGATGCGCGGCGGGCGCAGGGTGACACCGGCGTCGATCAGCGCGGTGCGGATCTTGCGGTAACTGTGCGGAAGGCGCGCGACCAGGCTCTCGATGGTCTCCCCGGCCGCATAGCGGTCCACGAGCTCCCGCACGACGTCGTCGGGGATGGGGTCCGGCGAATGAGTGACTCTGTCGTCGTCGCTCACCAGACCATCGCCGCCCCGAACAGCTGATCCGTGTGCGTGCTGGCGCGGCCGGGTCGCGACGGCTCGCGGGTCACGCGGTCCGCTCCCAGCCAACGACATCGGTGCCGGCGAACAAACCGCCAACCGAGTGGTGACGTCGTGATCATGGCGTGCTTCGCTCCCTGGATTGGTGCGCGGCTTGCCTTCCTTGCAAGTGCGAGTGAGTTGCCCGGAGACCATGACGCATGTTCCGCCGAATGTGTCCGCAGTAACATCTTGCGACGCCACACCGACTGCACACCAAGGGCACCGATGGCGAAATCGGCTGTCGTGTCAGCCACAGTGGACAGTCAAGGCCCGAAAATTCCCCAGCAGCAAGGAATTCGGGATTCCCGTGTCGCGGTTCACCGCGCACGAAGCACCGAAAGGATGAGCAGCTACCGCTCGGATTCCCACCGCGGCGGCGGCAGCATCGCCACCGTGTCCCGCTCCGCGTCCCGCGCGACCGGGATGACCGGCTCCGGCGCGTCCAGTTCGCCGATCAGCTCGCCGAGCTCCGCCACCCGGGTGTCGCGCGCCCGGCCCCGGTAGAGCTCCGCCGCCTGCAGCCACAGCGCTCGCGCGTCCACCCGGTTTCCGTGCTCGCGCAGGATCGTGGCCAGCGCCGACAACGCCCTGGCCTGCCCCGTTGCGTGGCCGGTGCGATCGGCCAATTCGACCGCGCGGTGGGCGTACCACAAGGCCGCCCGCGCGTTGCCCTGTCCGTGCCTCAGCCTGGCCAGGACCGTGTTCAGCTTCATCACCGCCGACAGGCTCAAGCTGGCGGACGTCAGCCCCGAGGCGAGCCGGCACTGCTCGTCGGCCTCGGCGAACCGCCCCAGATCGGTCAGCAGCGATCCCTGTGCGGTGTGGATCTCCAGCCGCGTCGTCGCGTCGGGCGAGTCCCGCAGGTGGTCCAGCGCCTCGGCGTAGAGCTCCAGCGCCTCCTGCTCGAACCCCCGCGCCTCCACCAGTGCGTTCGCGAGCTTGTGCGCCGCGACGGCGCACAAAGACGGTTCGCCCAGCTCGTAGGCCAGCTCCAGCGCCAACCGGCACAGCACCGCGGCCTCCGTCGCCCGGCCGGCCCGCAGGTGCCACCGGGCCAGGTTCAACGTCGCGGCGATCCGGCCCATCGGGAACCCCTCGGCCAGGTCCAGCGCGCGCCGGAGGTACCGTTCCGCCTCCCGCTCCTCCCCTTGGTGCATCAGGGCGACGCCGAGGTCGTTCAGGTGCGACCCCAGCACCTGCCGCAGGTGCGCTTCGGCGCCGCCCGTCGAGGCGAGAACCGCTTCGACGCTGCCGGCCGCCGTCGTCAGGCAACTGATCGCGTCGGCGAAGAACCCCTTGGCCACGAACAATTCGGCGAAGAGTGCCGGAAGGTGGTACGCGATCTCGTGCAAGCCCACCGCGGCGGCTCGCGCGACGACCTCGGCCAGCAGGTTCTTCTCGCGGATCATCCACTGCCGCGCCGCTGTCGCGCTGCCGAACCCGGCGCCCGGCCACACCGGGGTCGTGGCCGGCAGCGGCGGCGGTGGCTTGTGCGGGAACACCAGGCGATGGGCGTCGCGGGCCATCAGCAGGTAGAACTCGAACAGCCGGCGCCGGACCGCGGCAACGTCGTCCAGCTGTGCCGCGACCGACGCGGCGTAAGCGTGCAGGAGGTCGTGGACGCGGTAGCGGTCGAGGTTGCCGGGGTGCTCCAGCAGGTGCGCCGCCACCAGGACGTCGAGAGAACGACGGACCGCAGGCAGCGGGCGCCCGTCCGCGGCCGCGACGGCTTCGGCCGTGACCTCCGCACCCGGGTGCAGCCCGATCACCGCGAGCGCGCGCCGCTCGCCCGCCTCCAGCGCCTGGTACGACACGGTGAACGCCGCGCGTAGGCTCCGCTGCGGCCAGTCGCCCTCGTCCCCCAGGTCCAGCAGCATGTCGGCGTCGCGCAGCAGCCCGGCCAGCGTCGGCAGCGCCATGCCCGTGCGCGCCAGCGCGCGGTCGGCCACCAGGGTGAGCGCCAGCGGGTTCCCCCGGCACAGACGCACCAGCTCGGCCGCGCCGCGGCGGTCCTCCCGGGCGCGGCGACCGATCCGGCGGTCCAGTATCGACGTCGCGTCGCGGGCGGCCAGCGGCCGCACGGTCACCACCGGCGGGGACACCGTCGCGGCCAGCGACGGCAGCCGCCAGCGCGAAACCACCAGCACGGTGCACGCGGCGAGCACCCCCAGCAGCGGGGCGACCTGCTCACGGCTGCGGACGTTGTCGAGCACCACCGACAGCGGCCGCCGCTGCAGCAGCGCGGACAGCTTCGCCGCCCTTGCCACCGGGTTCACCACCTGGTCGACCGGGAAGTCCAGCAGGGACAACAGCGTGTCCACCACCTCGCCGCTGTCCGCGGCCGTCGCCTGGCTGTCGCCACGCAGGTCCAGCAGGACGACACCGTGCGGGAACCTGCGCCGCGCGCGGTGCGCCCACCGCACCACGGCGGCGGACTTGCCCACGCCCGGCCCGCCGGTCACCACGACCACGCCCCGGCGGGGCGCCCCGCTCGAGTCGGAGGTGAACGCGTCCAGCTCCGCGAGCAGCTCCGCGCGCCCCTCGAGCTCGTCGGAGTCCGGCGGGACGTGCCACACCGGCGGGCCGCCCGGCTCCTCATCCGCCTCCGGGGCGCGAACCCGCACCACCTGGCGTGGGAAGGCGCCTTCGCCGGTGATCACCTCCTCGTGCACCGCCCGGAGTTCGTCCGCGGCCCGCAGCTCACCCGCGTCGAGGTACTGACGGCGCATCGTGAAGTAGAACTCGGTCACCTCGCCCGGGCGGTCCGCCGCGGCCAAGGCGCGGACCCGCAGCTTCGCCAGGCTCAGCTCCAGGGGATGGGCGTGTTCGAGCTCCATGAGCCGGCCGAGAGCCACATCGGCCTGCCCCACGGCCAGCAGTTCGGCGATCAGGAAGGCGTTCGCCGGGAGCCACTGGCTGCGCAGCCACTGAGCGCGCCAGTCGACGGCCCGTCGCGTCCGCAGATCCGACAGCGGCTCGTCGCGCCACAGCCGCATCGCCGCCTGCGCCTCGATGTGGGCCCGGTGGTGGTCGCCCCGGTCACGCAGCTGCCGCGCGGGCGCCATCAGGCGGCCGAAGGCGACGTGGTCGACCAGCTCGGGGTCGATCTCGACCACACACCCGGTCTTCCCGACACCGACGTGCGCGGCGACCCCGTTCGCCTGCAAGGCCTGCCGCAGGTGCGCGGCGTTCTGGTGCAGGGTCGCCAGCGCTCCCCGCGGCACGTTCTCGTCGTCGGACCACACCCATTCCACGACGTCGTCGACGGAAAACCGCTGGTTCGGCCGCGTCAGCAACGCGGCGAGAACCTGCCTCGAACGCGGCTGGGCCCACTTCACAGCCACTTTCCCGTGCAGCAGCAAGACCGTTTGCCCGAGAATTCCGAACACGATTTCCACCCCGCCCCCTTCCCCCGCGGTGAACACCGTCCACCACCCGCTCCGCCCCGGCCATTTTCCCATTGATTTCACCAAAAGACCACGTCAGAGCCACGAAGAACGCCCGCTGACGATCTTCGTTGATCAATTGTCAAGCGGCGAAACCACAGGCCGAAAGGCTTTTCTCACCCCGGTCCCCGACATTCGTGACAACAACTGGACACGACCTGTGGAGGACCGCGATGGCCGAAAGCACCTGGGTGCGCAGCTCCATCGGAACCGCCGACGCACACTTCGCCACCCGGCTCGGGACGAAATCCGTGCTCGTGCTCGTGCCGCACATCGTGGCCGGCACCCGGTTGCTGGACCTGCTGCCGCTGCTCGAAGCCGATCACCGCATCCAGATCGTGTTCACCAGCCCGGAAACCGGCGACGGCTGGCCGGCGACCGACGACTTCCTCCGCGCCCAGGGCGGCCCGGTGCTGCCGTGGTCCCAGGCGCGCCGCAGCGACGTCGACCTCGTCCTCGCCGGCAGCACCCGCGGTCTCGACGAACTGGCCGCACCGGTCCTGCTGGTCCCGCACGGCGGCGGCTTCGGGCAGTACCAGCCGTGGCGCCTGCGGGCGGACGACCGGCACCAGGTGGGTCTCGGGCCGGACCAGCTGCTGCGCGCGGGCCGGGTCCGCGCCGACGCGATCGTCCTGGTCCACGACCGGGAACACGACCTGCTGGCCGAGCTGTGCCCGTCCGCGCTGCCCGCCGCGGTCGTCGCCGGCGACATCGCCCTCGACCGGCTCGTCGCGAGCCTTCCTTACCGCGGCCAGTACCGGCGGGCGCTCGGCGCCACCGACGAGCAGGAGGTCGTCGTGGTGACGTCCACCTGGTCACCGCGGTCGGCGTTCGGCCGACACCCGGACTTGTTCGATCGTGTCGTGGCCGAGCTGCCCGCGGACCGTTTCCGCGTCGTCGGCGCGCTGCACCCGGCGATCTGGTCCCACCACGGTTACCGGCAGATCCGGTCCTGGCTCGCGGATGCGCTGCGTGGCGGGCTCGTCCTGGTACCGCCCGACGAGGGGTGGCGCGCCGCGCTGGTCGCCGCCGACCACGTGCTCGGCGACTACGGATCCGCCACCGGCTACGGCGCGGCGGCGGGCGCGTCGATCCTGCTGGCCGGCAACCCGGACCAGCCGCTCCTGCCCGGCAGCCCGGCCGAGGTCCTCGCCCGGCACGCACCCCGCCGGCAGCCGGACCGGCCCCTGGTGCCCCAGCTGCTCGCCGCGGCCCGCGCGCGCGACGCCGCCGGGCTGCCCGGCCTCGTCCGCGGGCTGCTCAGCTCGCGGCCCGGCCGGACCGGGCACATCCTGCGCCGCACGATGTACCGGCTGCTCGGCATCCCGGAACCCACGCGCGCGGTCCCCGTCTCACCCGTCCCGCTGCCGGAACCGGTGACCCCATGACCAGCTGGCACTACGCGTACGGCACCCGCCACGGCACGCTCGTCACCGCCACCCCGTGCGGACGCACCTCGCTCGCCGACGCCGTGATCGCGCCGGCCGTGCCCGGCCGCGCCGACGGCCGGGCCGCCCTGGCCGCCCTTTTCGACCGGTGGCCCGGGCTCACCCTGGCCGTCGTCCCGGTCGAGGCGGCCGGCTTGCTCCTCGGCGACCACCGCGGTGACACCGCCTTCGTCGGCGGCGGACCCGCCGAACCCGCCGCGGTCGCCGCGTACCTGTGGCTGATCACCGGGCGGCGGT
This sequence comes from Amycolatopsis sp. NBRC 101858, assembly GCF_030269325.1. GTDB lineage: Bacteria > Actinomycetota > Actinomycetes > Mycobacteriales > Pseudonocardiaceae > Amycolatopsis > Amycolatopsis ponsaeliensis. Next base: position 379,989 of record NZ_BSTD01000001.1, read on the forward strand.
TAGCCGCGCTCGCCTCGATCGAGGGCATCGAGCGCGGCCTGGACGCGCGACAGCACCTCACCGCCGACGTCGGCGAGCAGCTCCGCCGCTTCGAGGAGATACCGCCGGGCACGCTCGACGTCGTCCTGGGTGACGTCGGCCAGCGCCAGCAGCACATTCGCCTCGTCCACCGCTGAACCCGGCCGCCCCAGCACCTCGCGGGCCCGCTCCAGCCGCCGGACCGCCGCGTCGGGCTGCCCGGATCGCGCGTCGATCCGGGCCAGCCCGAGGGCCGCCCAGGCCGCGCCCCGGTCGTCGCCGATCGCGGTGAACAGCTGCGCGGCCGCCTCCAGGTGCCGCGTGGCTCCCGCTTCGCGGCCCGCCCGCAGCAACGCCTCCCCGATCCGCCAGTGCCGGGCCGCCACCCCGCGGTCGATGCCCAGCTCTTCCTCGATGTGCAGGCTGTCGGTGAACAGCGCCACCGCCGCGTCGACGTCGCCGCGGTTCTGCGCGACCAGCCCCAGCTGCTCCAGCGCGGCGGATTCGTTGTGCCGGTCCCCCGCCTCCCGCGCCAGCTCCGCCGCCCGGCGCGTCTCACCCTCCGCCGGATCGAAGTGGCCGAGATCCAGGTGGGCCCGGCCGAGCTGGTACCGCAGCCGGGACTCCGCCACCCGGTTGCCGCAGCGCTGCGCTGCCGTGATCCCCAGTTCGTGCGAACGCAACCACTCCGGGTAGTACTTGCGGCGGAGCAGCAACTCCCACAGCGCTTCGCAGAGCTGCCACGCGATCTCGTCGTGCCGCTCCGCCACCGCGTCCTCGAGCAAGGGCAGCACGCTCGGCAGTTCGGCGGCCAGCCAGTCCAGCGCCTCGCCGCCCGTGGCGAACGGCGCCGGCTCGTCCCGCAGCCGCTCGGCGACCGGGCTCACCCGCCAGCGCATCGGGATCACCACGAGGTTCGCGCGGGTCATCTCCCGCAGGTACCAGGCGGCCGCGCGGGGAACGGCCTCGAAGCGTCCCTCGTCCCGCTGGGCCCGCGCGTGCAGCCGGACCAGGTCGTGGAACCGGTAGCGGTCGAGGTCGACCTCCTCGAGCAGGCTCGCGTCGGCGAGCACCTCCACCGCGTCGTGCACGTCGTCCTCCGGCATCCCGGTGACCGCGACCGCCAGGTCGGCGGCGAACTCCGGGACCGACGGCTCGGCCATCAACCGGTACAGCACCGCCACGTGCTCGGGGAGCTCGCGGTAGGACCAGTCGAACGCCGCGGTCGCCGAGTCTTCGGCGCCCGCCAGCCGGGACAGCGTCGCGAGCCGGGAACGTTCGTCGCGCAGCTGGTCGGCCACCCGCGACACCGGCCAGCGCGGCCGCGCCGCCAGCCGCGCCGCCGCCACCCGCAAAGTGATCGGGAACCGGCCGCACAGCTCCGCCAGCTCCGCCACCGCCGCCGGCTCCGCATCGGCCCGGCGCCGCCCCAGCGTCTCGCCGAGCAATGCGACCGCGTCTTCCGGCGGCAGCGGCGCGACGTCCACGAACCGCGCGCCGTCGGCCACCAGCCCGTCCAGCCGGAGCCGGCTCGTCACCACCACCGCGCACCCGGCCGAGGCCGGGATCAGCGGGCGCACCTGCGCCGTCGACACCGCGTTGTCCAGCACCACCAGCAACCGGCGCCCCGCGGTCACCGTCCGGTACAGCCCGACCTGCTCGGCCAGCCCGGCCGGGACCCGCTCCGGCTCGACCCCCAGCGCCCGCAGGAACACGCCCAGCACCTCGTCCGGCGCCACCGCCGTGTCCGCGGAGAAGCCCCGGAGATCGGTGTAGAGCTGCCCGTCGGGAAATCGGTGTGCGTGGCCGGCCGCCCACGTCACGGCCAGCGCCGTCTTCCCGACCCCACCCGGGCCGACGACGACCACCACCTGCGCGCGCGCACCGTCCTCGTCCCCGGCCAGCTCGTCGAGATCGGAAAGCTCGTCCGCACGGCTGACGAAGTGCGCCGGCGGAGGCGGCAGCTGGCGCGGACCGCCCGGCGCGGCGCCCTGCTGGGCCGGCACGCCCGAAGACCGCGTCGTTTCCGGTGACCGGACGACGTGCGGCCCGGTTTCTCCCGTCGACGTCTCGCGGTCCCCCTCGCTGACGCCATTCACCCCGAAACACCCCCCGACGCACCCGGAACTTCCCTGTCTACAGGGTAAGAACCGAAAAGTCAGTGGACCGGCGCGTGAGTTGTCCGACAGCAACCCGTCCGGGGCGCCGAACCCGTCAGCCCGAAACCACCTCGCCGCCCTGGATGATGTGGCGGAAGTGCTTCGGCTCCGCCAGGACCCCGATGTCCGCCAACGGATCCCCGTCCACCACCAGCAGGTCCGCGTGCGCGCCCACCGCCAGCGTGCCGATCTCGCCCGTCAGGTTCAGCAGCTCCGCCGCCGTCGAAGTGGCCGAGCGAATCACCTCCGCCGGGGACTGGACTTCGCCGCGCAGGCGGAACTCGTGGTTCTGGTGGCGGTGCATGCCGCCCAGCAGGTCCGTCCCGTACACCAGCTTCACGCCGCCGCGGGCCGCGCGCTCCAGGGCCGCCATGCCCGCCCCCAGGACCTCGTCGACCTTGCGCCAGCTCGACTCCGGGAGGCCGTGCTCGCGGCCCTCCTCCTTCAGCGCCCAGTACGTCACCAGCGTCGGCACCAGGTAGGCGTCACGAGAAACGAACAGCGAAACGCTCCGGTCGTCGAGCAGGTTGCCGTGCTCGATCGAGCGCACCCCCAGTTCCAGCGCGCGGTTGACCGCTCGGGCCGTGTACGCGTGCGCCGCCACGTAGCGGTTGGCCGCTTCGGCCTCCTCGACGATCGCGCTCAGCTCCTCGGCCGAGTACTGCGTCGAGTCGATGCGGTCGGTCGGGGACGCCACGCCACCCGACGCCATCACCTTGATGTGGTGGGCCCCCTTGCGCAGCTCGTCGCGGGCGGCCGCGCGGACCGCGTCGACGCCGTCGGCCACCCGGCCCAGCCCCGCGCAGCACGGGTGGTCGTCCTTCACGTGCGTGCCGCGGGTGCGGCTGTCGCCGTGCCCGCCCGTCTGGCTCAGCGCCCGCCCGCAGAACAGCAGCCGCGGGCCGCGGAACAGGCCCTCCGCCTGGGCGTCCGCGAGACCGTAGTCGGCGCCGGACGCGTCGCGGACCGTGGTGAACCCGCGGTCGAGCATCCGGCTCATCGTGCGCGCGGCCTGAGCGGCCTCATAGGACGGTGACGACGACGACAGCGAGCCCAGGTCCGCGGTCGACGCTGTGACGTGCACGTGCGCGTCGACCAGCCCGGGCAGCACCACGGCACCGCGCAGGTCGAGGACCGGCACCTCGGCCGCGGCGAGCGCCGGCCCCACCTCCACGATGCGGCCGTCGGCACTCCGCAGGTCACCTTCGGTGTACTCCCCGGAAACGGGGTCGAGCAGGCGGGCGTTGCGCAGCAGCAGGGATCCGGTCACCGGTTCTCCTTCTCCAGGTCGAGCAGGGCGGACACGGCCAGCGGCGCGAGCGACTCGGCCACCACCACCGCATCGTCGTCGTACCGGCCTTCCGCGTCGAGGATGTTGAGCACGCCGAGCGTCCGGCCGTCGGCGATCACCGGCACGTTGATGATCGAGCCGCAGCCGAGTCCCTCGATCAGGTCGTGGTCGGCGAAGATCTCGCGCACGGCCGCGCGGTCCGGCCCGAAGTACGGCTGCTGCGCGGTGATGCAGCGCTCGAGCCAGCCGGCCGCGACTTCGACGGTCTTCTCCCCGCCCACCGGGTACTCCGCGGGGTGGCTGCTGTGCACCCGCCGCAGCGCCCGCCGCTCGGGCACCCAGGCGAGCACCGTGAACAGCCGCACGCCGATCGCGTCGCGCACCCGTTCCTCCACAGTGGACAAGCTCACTTCGTCATCTCCTTCGCGGCGCGCACGGGCGCGCCGTGTTCGGTCAGTTCTTCCAGCGAACGCCCGGCCGTGGACAGGCCGAAGACGAGCACGCACAGCACGCCCGCCGCCAGCACTGCCGTCGTCAGGCCGAAGACGCCGGCGAACCCGAGGCTCGCCGCGGACAGGCCGATGATCGTCGGCGCGAGGATGCTGCCGACCCGGCCGAACGCGCTGGACAGGCCGGTGCCGCTGGCGCGGATCCAGGTCGGGAACACCTCGGGCGTGTAGGAGTACACGCCGGCGTAGGTGCCGTTGAGGAAGAACGACAGCACCGCCCCGGCGAGCGTGATCGACCACGGCGCGCTCGTCTGGCTCAGCCAGAACGCGCTCACCGCCGAGCCCGCGAGGTACAGCGCGATGGTGTGCTTGCGGTCGAGCCGTTCGGACAGCCACGCGGCGGAGAAGTACCCGGGCACTTGGGCCAGGTAGATGATGATCGAGAACTCGAAGCTCTTCGTCACCGTGATGCCGCGTTCGACGAGCAGCGTCGGGATCCACGAGAAGAAGCCGTAGTAGGAGAACGTGATCACGAACCAGACGGTCCAGATCACCGCCGTCCGGCGCCGCATCGCGGGGCTCCACAGGAACTTCAGCGCGCTGAAGAGGTTGACCTTCGGGGTTTCGGTGGCGGGCTGGGCATCGGCGGGCGGCACCGGCGGGAGCGTCGTGCCGGTGGCCTTCTCGACGTCGCGCTCCATCTTGGCGACGACGCTTTCGGCTTCGGCGGACCGGCCCTGGGCGAGCAGGAACCGCGGTGACTCGGGCAGGGATCGCCGCCACCACAACAGCATCACGATCGGCAGCGCGGTGACGAGCTGCGCGATCCGCCAGCCTTCGTCGAACGACGGCACGACGAACCGGCCGATCAGCGCAGCCGCCACGAAACCGAAGGAGAAAAAGCCGGCGAGCGCGCCGACGAACCAGCCGCGCCGCTTGGCGGGCACGAACTCGGACAGGAAGGGCGCGATGATGGCGCTTTCCGCGCCGGCGCCCGCCCCGGCGAGCACCCGGGCGCCGAGGAAGACTTCGTAGTTGGGCGAGAAGGACGCGATGACGGAGAACAGCGCGTAGAAGGCCAGCGCGTACATCATGACCTTCTTGCGGCCGATGCGGTCGCCGAGCAGGCCCGCGGCGATCGCGCCGAAGAGGAAGCCGAACGGCGTCGCCGAGCCGATCAGGCCGAGCTGGCCGTTGTCGAGGCCCCACGCCGCCTTCGCGCTGGGCAGCAGGAAGGCGACGACCGCCGAGTCCATGCCGTCGAAGGTGTAGCCGAGCCCGCCGATCAGCAGCAGCTTGTAGTGGGGCCGGCTCAGCGGGAGCCGGTCCAGTCGTGCCAGCAGGGTCATGGGGAACGCCTTCCGTGTCCGGGCGCCGGGGAGTGCGGACAACGTATACTGCGTTTTCGCAGTTTTGCAACGTTTGTTGCAAGACAACCTCGCTGCGTTACGGTCTACGCGATCCGAGGGAGGGACGAAAGTGGCGGAAGCCGACGACGGTTTCGAGGCGTGGCTGCGGGACCGGCTGCCCGCACGGGGGCTGCGACCGAAGTCGGCCGCGGTCCTGGAGGTACTGGTCTCCCAGCCGAGGCGCGCGTCGTTCGGCTCGACGGCCGAGCTGGCGCAGCTCGCCGGAGTCAACGTCGCGACGGTGACGCGCACGGCGCAGGCGCTGGGCTTCGCGGGCTGGCCGGCGTTGCAGCAGGAGCTGCGGGCCCGGTACATGTCGTCGCTGAGCGCGCCGCAGGTGGCCGAGGAGCACCGCGGCGTCGACTCGCCGGGCTCGGCGTCGCTGCGCCGGGACCTCGACAGCCTCGCCCTGCTGAACCGCCGCTTCGACGAAGAGGTGATCCGCGAGGTCGCCCGCGCGATCGCGACGGCCCGCCGCACGCTGGTGATCGCCGACGGCAGCTACGCGGCGGTCGGCATCGCGTTCGCGCACAACGCGCGTCTCGCGGGCTACGACGTCCACGCGGTCACAGCGGGCGACGCGGAACTGGCGAACCAGACGGCGAAGCTGACCTCGGACGACGTGCTGGTGGCGATCAGCTTCTGGCGCCTGTACGAGAGCACGGTCCTGGCGGCCAGCGAGGCGAAGAGCCGCGGCGCGCGGGTGTTCGCGGTGACGGACGCGGCGAGCCCGGCCCTGGCGGGTGCGGTGGAGCAGGTGCTGATGGTGCCGGCGGAGGGCGTGACGTTCTTCCCGTCACTGACCGCGGGCATGGCACTGGTCCAGGCGATCGTGGCCCAGCTGGCGGCGACGGACCCGACTCGGACCAGCGAGTCAATCGAGGCGGCGGAGGCGATGTGGTCCCGGTTCGACCTCCTGCACCGCCGCCCGTCCACGCCGTCGCCCTGAGGCCTTGCTTCCGTCCGGGTGATTTTCTGCACCGCGGGTCCGCTACGCGCTGCGACCTGGCTGCTGTGGCGCCCCCGTCGTTTTGCCAGCTGGCAGCCGGCCAGATCGCGAGCGGTCGCCAGGCGGAACGCCGCGCCGTCAATCGCCGTTCTCCACCTTGCCCGGAGCAGGGCAAAGCCATCCGCCGAACCACACTTGCAGATGCACGAGCGACGCGGCGACGATTCCGGCGGTACCGGCCGAATACGATCGGCATGATCACCCGCACTCGGCTCGACCAGCCGACAAGCGCACAGCCCACCGAGACGGCCGCCCTTCGGCGCCACGAGACGAACCCCGCGATTCCACCCCGTGCTCGCATTGCGCCAGGTGGCAGAACGCCGGATCACCGACGACGTCGTGGCAGAGTGCGGCCGGGCAAGTCGCCGCGATACGAGTGCCTGCAATCAAACCGCCCGGAATCGCCTTGCCTCGAAACATCGGCCATGGCGCAAACAGCCGACTGATGAAGAGCCTACCGTCGACATGGCCGGAAAATGTCCTTCACCAGGCCCGCTTTCCCGGCGGTACTCTCGACCCGAAAGGTACTACACCCCAATCGGAAGCCGGTGCACCAGTCATGAAGAAATCGAAGGACGAACATCGACGACTCGGCGGCCGGGTCGCCGAAACCTGCGACAGCGCGGCAGCATTCTTGGAGCTGGGAGTAATGGCCTCTTTCGTCCTCAACGAAAGCTTCCGCCCCAGCGCGAACTTCGCGAAACTCTTCGCGCTGGGTCTTCGACTGGCCGCACAACGATTGAGGCGACCCGGACGCGGTTCGTGAACGACCCGCCGAGCTCGGGCTGCATCCCCGGGCCCGAGCTCCGGCGAGCCGGACGCACCGTTGTCAACCTCAACCCAGAAGGATGAACGGGACGCGATCAACAACCCCGGGGCGCGCCCGAGTGGCCGATTGGCGCGTGTACGCTCCGCAACACGACATCCCGAATGACGCGCGGACCCAAGCCGGCGCGTTGCACGCCCGGCCGGCGCACGCCGACCAGAAAGCGAAGTGGCCGTGTCCCAGGGCCAGGAAACCCCTCTCGTCCTCGACCGCAACCGTCTCGTCTGGATAAAGAGCTCGGTGAGCTCGAGCGGAGTCACTGATGACTGCGTCGAAGTCGCGACCACCGAAACGCACGTCGCGGTTCGCGACTCGAAAGACCCCGAACCGATGATCGTCGTCCCGGGCCGATCATGGCAAGCGTTGCTCTCTTCCCACCTTCCGGCGCATTGACAGCCGATCACGCAAAGTCAGGCCCGACTCCCCGTTCGTGAGCTATCATTCTGCCAGCTGGCAGATGGCCACCAGCCCGACGAACGGGGGGCTTCGAGCCATGACCCGACCGGATTCGCCTATCGTCAGCCAACGACGCGTGCTGACCGCGATTCGGGAAGCACGCGAAAATCTCTCCCTCACCCAACGGGAAGTCGCCGACGCACTGGACTGGTCGGTCTCGAAAATTATTCGCATAGAGCGCGGCACCGTCGGCCTTTCGATCACCGACCTGAAAGCATTGCTCCTCCACTACGGCATCACCGACCTGGATCAAGTCGAAAATTATGTCAAGCTAGCCAAGGCCGGCAGACAGCGGGCCTGGTGGGACGAATATCGAGGCTTGTTCCCGCCGGACTTCGTCAGATACCTCGGACTCGAATCAGCGGCGAAAACGATAAACGTATACCAGTTCCACTTGATCCCCGGCTTGCTGCAAACAGCGGCATACACGAGATCCTTGATTCTGAGCAGCGGCGGGAACCGAGAGCTGGCCGAGCGCCAGGTAAAGGTACGCCGGATGCGGCAGGCCAGACTGGACGACCCGGAACTCGAACAGTGCTTCATACTCGACGAATCTGTCCTGCATCGGCGCGTCGCAGAATTCGCACACTGGCAGGAACAGTTGCAATGGATGCTGCAGGTGTCACGCCGGAGCAACATAACCGTGCGCATCCTCCCGTACACCGCAGGCTGGGTCGAAGGAATGCAGAGCTCGTTTGCAATCTTGAGACTATCCGAGCAGGCCAACGACATTCACCTGAGCATCGAGCGACCCGACGGTGACCAGCAGTTCGCCGATGCGCGGGGCGCCGAGAAGGCAGTCGAGTTCGGGAAGATCTTCGCGCGCATCGAAGCCGCCGCCCTGCCCGCTTCCGAAACTCCCTCGGTCATCGAGGCCAGCCTGCTGAACCGCCAGTAGTGCCCGTGTGACCCGCGTCACTCGGCGACGGTTTCCCGCGCCCCCACCGGTCTTGATCCGGTCCACACCGCATCGACCACCGGGGAGCACTCCATGTCCACCCAGTCCACCGCCGTCGTCACCGGGGCCGGTCGCGGCTTCGGGCGTGCCATCGCCGCCGCGCTCGTTGCCGGCGGGCGCACCGTTGTCGGCGTCGCGCGCAGCGAATCCGAACTCGACGCCGTGCGCGGCGAACTCGGGAAAGCCTTCGTCCCCGTCGCCGCCGACGCGACCGACGATGCCCTCGCCGAAAGCGTCCTGCGCGAGCACCGTCCCGGCCTGCTGATCCTCAACGCCGGAGCCGTGCCGCACATGGCGCCCGTGCACGAACAGACCTGGGAGACCTTCAGCCGCAACTGGCACGTCGATACCCGGCACGTCTTCGCCTGGACGCGCGCCGCACTGCGGGAACCGCTCGAAACCGGCGGGGTCGTCGTCTCGATGTCGAGCGGGGCGGCCATCGGCGGGTCGCCGCTCAGTGGTGGGTACGCCAGTGCGAAAGCCGCGATCCGGTACCTGCGCGCGTACGCCGCCGAGGAGTCGGAACGCGCCGGGCTCGGCCTCCGGTTCGCCACGCTCCTGCCGCAGCTGACCCCGCTCACCGGCCTCGGCTCGGCGGGCGTCGACGGGTACGCCGCGCGCACCGGGCTCGACCGCGACACGTTCGTCAAGAACATGGAATCGGTCCTGACGCCGGAGCAGGTCGCCAAGGCCGTCCTCGAAGTCGTCGACGGCGACGCCGCGGAATACCAGGTCAGCGGCACCGGGCTGCGTACGCTCTGACTGCCATGCCCGACTTCGCCACCGAGACCGAGCCCTTCCGGCCCGAGCTGCTCGCCCACTGCTACCGCCTGCTCGGCTCGATCCACGACGCCGAGGACCTCGTGCAGGAGACGTACCTGCGCGCGTGGCGGGCCTTCGGCGGGTTCGAGGGCCGGTCTTCGGTGCGGCGCTGGCTGTACAAGATCGCCACCACGGCCTGCCTGACGGCGCTCGAGTCCCGGGCCCGGCGGCCGCTGCCGTCGGGCCTGGGCGCGCCGGCCGACGACCACCGGGTGGCCGTGGCCGCCGCGGACCCCTCGGTGCCCTGGCTCCAGCCGATTCCCGACGCGCTGCTCGACCCGGCGGCGGTCGTGGCCGGCCGCGCCGGCGTGCGGCTGGCGTTCATCGCCGCGCTGCAACTGCTGCCCGCCCGGCAGCGGGCCGTGCTGACCCTGCGCGACGTGCTGGCGTTCCGCACCGGCGAGGTCGCCGAGCTGCTCGGCACGACCCCGGCGGCGGTCGACAGCGCGCTGCGCCGGGCCCGCGGCCGGCTCGCCGAGGCGGGGCCGGTGGCGGCGGACCTGGCGGAGCCGGCCGGGCAGGGTCCCCTGCTCGACCGCTACGTCGACGCGTTCGTCCGCGCCGACCCGGGCGCGCTGGTGACGTTGCTGCGCGCCGACGTCGAGCTGGAGATGCCGCCGATCCCGACGTGGTTCACCGGCCGGGACGCGGTCGCCGGGTTCTTGAGCCGCCGCGTCCTGCGCCCGGGAGCCTGGCGGCTGGTGCCGTCACGCGCGAACGGCCAGCCGGCCCTGCTCGAGTACGCGGCCACCGGCGACGGCCGGTTCGAGGCCCACGGCGTCCAGGTCCTGACGCTGACCGGCACCCGGATCGCCCGGATCACGGCGTTCAACGACGCCTCGCTGGTACCGGTGTTCGGCGCGCACGCCGTGCTCGGGCCGGTCTAGGACCGCCCGTCCGCCGAGCTCATCCGCTTCGTGAACCGCGCCGCGACGTCGCGCAGCTTCGTGTTCGTGTTCTGCGACTCGACGATCAGGCGCTGCATCGCCGCGTCCTCGCTCACCCGGTGGATCAGCATCAGCATCCCCTTGGCCTGCTCGATCACCGCGCGCGTCTCCATCGCGTGCCGGAGCTCGTCGGCGAGGAGGCGGGCCTCCCGGTAGCGGCGGGTCAGCCGCAGGACGGTCTCCACGCACAACGTGAACAGCCGCAGCACCTTCGTGTCGAACTCGTGGTAGCCGTGCGCGCCGAAGCCGAACAGCGTGATCGCGCCGACCAGCGTGTCGTCCACCCGCAGCGGGACCGCCAGGTAGCTGCCCACGCCGAGTTCCTTGGCCGCGAGGACGAACTCGGGCCACCGCTCGCCCGTGTCACCGACCGCGACCCGCACGACCTCGCCCGTCAGCGCCGCGAGCAGGCCGGGACCGTCACCCGCCGCGTACTGGACGTCGTCGATGCGCCGGGCGCGCTCGTCGGTGAAGGCCGCCGTCTGGGTCGCGCCGTCGCGGACCACCACGATGCTCGCCAGGTCCGCGTCGGGCACCACCCGCACCGCCTCGCCGCAGACCGCGTCGAGCAGCCCGGGCGTGTCGGACACCGATTCGAGGACCCCGACGAGATCGGCCAGGACCACGTTCAGCTCGTCGACCCGCTCCGCCATGCCGTCGCCAGTGGTCGGCACCGCCCACCCCTCCCCATGCGTCAAGCGGCGAGCCATGGGAAAGAGCCCGCCAGCAGCGTCAACCGAGACCACCGCTGGCGTTTCAACGGGTCCGCGAGAACTCTACCGGCCGTGGGTCCGAAAGCCGTGAAGGCCTCACGCCTGGCTTACCGGGTGACGGCCTGCCAGCGCTGGTTCGGCCCGTTCGTCGGCCGGTAGAGGCCGATGCGGGCGCCGTCTTCACGCGACTCGCCCGTGACGTCGAGCAGCTGCCCGTCCGCCGCGTTGACGAACGTCCACGTCCCGTCGCCCGTGGTCGACAGCGTCCACTGCGCCGCCGCGCCGGTCGTTCCGGCCGGGGCCGGCGTCACCGCGCCGCCCGCCGTGCTGAGCACTTGGCCCGTGCCGACGTTGGTGACCGTGAACCGGTCGCGGTTGCCGTAGCGGCCCGTGCGGTCGGTCAGCGTCCAGCGCTGCGCGGCCGCCGCTGGGTCCGTCGTGCGCTGGACCAGCGAGCCACCCTCCGCCGACAGGGACTTGCCGCTCTGCACGCCGGTGAACGTGACCGGCTTGCCCGAGCCGAGCCCGGTGCCCGCGGCCGTCGACGAGACGCCGTCGACCAGGAAGGTCGTCACCGAACGCGCCGGGACCCGCAGCGTCGCGCGGGCCGACGTCACCCGCACCGGCTTGCCCCGCTTCAACGCTCCGGTGACGTCGGTGACGACCGGCGTCACCGAAGAGCCGGGCCGGACGCACCCGAACCCGGTCAGGTCCAGCGTGACGTCCTGCTCCGCCGTCCCCGAGTTGACGTGGACCACCGAAGACAGGGCTTCGCCGCGCATCGCGGCCGTCGACGCGGTGTCGTCCGAAGCGATCAGCCGGTCACCCGGCCGGATGTAGTGGGTGAAGTTCCGCATCGTGTCGAACTTCGTGTTCGTCCGGATCGGACAGTCCGAAGTGGTGCAGCCGAACGGCACCTGGATCTCGCCCCAGTTCATCCCGGCCGCGGACTCCCCGCCGGGCTTCATGTTGTCGTAGTCCTCGATCGGCTGCCAGCTCACCCACGCGCTCGGTTCGAGCAGGCGCAGGTCGTCGGTGATCTGGCCGGCCAGCCCGAGCCCCGGGTCCATGCTGGTGAAGTCCTGCCGATCGAGCCAGCTGCCGCCGACCTCGCTCATCCACAACGGCTTCGACGCGCCCTTGGCGATGTCGCGCGGGATCGGCCGGTTGCCGGTGCCGTAGGTGTGCACGTTCAGCCGCCCGGCGGCTGCCCGTGCCGGCGACGACCAGCCGTTCCAGTCCGCGGCGAAGATGTCCGGGTTGGTTTCGTCGGGCGCGGAAACCACCTTCCCGGGCAGTGCCGCGGCCATCGCCGGGATCAGCTGCGACTGGACCGACGGGCCGATGTGCGCGCCCTCCTGCCGCCCGCCGGTCGGGTTGCCGTCGGCGCCGAGGGTCGTCTTCCAGTAGCTGGTGTTGGGCTCGTTCAGCGGGTTCACCGACGAGAACCTGATGCCGTGCGCGCGTTCCAGCGTCCGCACCACCTGCGCCAGGTACGCCGTGAAGTCGCCGATCTTGTCCGGGCGCAGCTGCTCGTCGGTCGCGCTGAAGCCACCGGAGACGTACCCCGACACGGTCTGGAAGTACGGCGGCGAGTTGCTGAACGCCTCCCACTTCGTGACGCGGTTCTTGATGCGGTCCACCCACCAGCGCTGGTTCGGGTCCGCGGCGGCGTCGAACTCCGCGGGATCCCCGGGCGTCCACCAGTCCTTGTCGGCGCGGGTCGTCCCGGCCGGCGCCTTCCACCAGCCCGGCACCGCGCCACCCGGACGCAGGTACGCCGGGACGTCCGGGGCGTTGCCACCGCCGATGTTGAAGCGCGCGATGTTCAGGTTCAGCCCGTCGGCGCCGAAGACGAGGTCGGCCAGCTTGGTCCGCACCGCGTCGGGGTAGCCGCCGGTCGCCTCGGCCATCCACGCCAGGCTCGAGCCCCAGCCTTCGAACGGCTGCTGCCGGTAGGCCGGGTCGGGTCTCACGGTCACTGCCATCGCAGCGGACGCCGATGCGGCCAGCACCCCGGCCGCGACCAGGGGTACACAAAGGACGGTGAGCAAGCGGTTCATCGTCGAACTGCCCTTCGCTTCCGGTGGGGACTTCCTCAGGCTTCGGTGTGTCCCAGCAGCGGCCGCGGCACGAACCGGGCCACCGGGTCGAGCATCGTGTCCAGTTCGAGCACGACGAGGTCGTTGCCCCCCGCGCGGACGACCGGGCCCGGCACGTACAACGTCCGCTGCGGCCCGCGCCGCCAGTACCGGCCGAGCGGGAACCCGTTGAGCCACGCGAGGCCCTTGCCCCACTCCCCGGTGTCGAGGAACAGGTCCGCGGACTCCTCGGCCTCGAAGGACGCATGCAGCAGCACCGGGCCGGCGATCGGCCTCTCCACAGTGGACTCCGCGACCGGCGCGGGCAGCGCGTCCAGGTCGAGCGGCAGCACGTCCCAGCCGGCCAGCGGCTCACCGTGCAGCGCCGCGCCGCCGATGATGCCCTTCGCCTCGCCGATCCGCGGACCGTAGTCGACGCGGCCCTGGTCCTCGACCAGTACGAGCAGCTCGCCGTTCGCCCGCGGCAGCGCGACCGCGCGCTCGTGGTGCTCACGCAGCAGCGTGCCGACCGGGTCGCCGTCGAAGAACACCGTCGCGCGGTCGCGGACCTCGCCGAACGTCAGGACGCCCGGCCGGTCGCCCGAAACGGTCGTGCGCAGCAGGGCGAGCCGCGGCATCGGCGTCAGGTCGTCGAACGCGGGCAGCTCCTCGTGGAACTCCCAGGTGCCCCAGCGGTCCGGGGCGTCGAGCAGCCGGACGGGGTCGCGCAGCACCGACTCGAACGCCGGCGCGGGCCGGGCCGGCGGCGGAACGGAGTCCGGCACCTTGTGGTAACGCGCGATCACGTCCCGGAAGGCGTGGTACTTCGGCGTCGGGTCGCCGGCTTCGTCCAGGGGCGCGTCGTAGTCGTAGGACGTGACCAGCGGCTGGTAGACGCCCTTGTCGTTCGCGCCGCTGGTGAGCCCGAAGTTGGTGCCGCCGTGGAACATGTACAGGTTGACCGACGCGCCCGCGGCGAGCAGCGCGTCGAGCTCGGCCGCCGCGTCCGCCGCCGACGTCGTGTGGTGGTGCGCGCCCCAGTGGTCGAACCAGCCGTTCCAGAACTCGCTGCACATCAGCGGGCCGGTGGGCTGGTGCGCACGCAGGATCGCCAGGCGCGCCTCGGCGTTCGAGCCGAAGGACGCGGTGCGGTGCAGCCCCTCCAGGCTGCCCGCTTCGAGCATGTCCGGCTGGTCCACTGTGGTCAGTGGCACGGTGATCCCGCACGCGCGCGTGTGCTCGGCCAGCGCGCGCAGGTAGCGCTTGTCGTCGCCGAACGCGCCGTACTCGTTCTCGATCTGGACGAGCAGTACCGGCCCGCCGCGGTCGACCTGGTGCGGGGCCACGACTTCGTAGACGCGCGTGAGGTATTCGCGCACCGCGTCCAGGTACTTCGGCTCGTACCGGCGGACCCCGACCGACGGGTCGCGGAACAGCCACGCCGGCAGGCCGCCGTTGTCCCACTCCGCGCAGATGTACGGGCCGGGCCGCACGATCGCGGACATCCCGGCGTCGGCGACGAGCCGCAGGAACCGGTCGAGGTCGAGCCCGCCGGACAGGGCGAACTCGCCCGGCGACGGGGCGTGCGCGTTCCACGGGACGTACGTCTCGATGGTGTTCAGGCCCATCCGCCGGGCCTTGTCGATCCGGTCGGCCCACAGGTCCGGGTGCACGCGGAAGTAGTGCAGGGCACCGGAAAGGATCCGGAACGGCCGGCCGTCGAGCAGGAAGTCGGTCTCCCCGATCGCGAACTCAGGCATGGCCGCCCGCCTCCGGGCACAGCTGGAGCACGGTCCAGGACAGGGGTGGCAGTGTCACGGTGATGGTCGTCCCCCCGGGGTCGGCCGTCACGGCGGCGCCGGGCAAGGGCACCGGCCGGACCGGTTGTGAGTCGGCGGTGTTGACGGTGTGCCGCGTCCCGCCGTCGGGCGTGGTCAGGGTTTCGGCGGCGTACACGCCGTACCGCGCGCCGCGCAGGCGCAGGCGGACCTCGGTCGGCGATGCCGTGGCCCGGTTGGTGAGGAACACCGCGCCGCGCCCGCACTCCCCGGCGGTCGCGGCGACGTCGACGAGGTCGACCTCGCCGTGCTGGGCGGTGCGCAGGCGCTCGCCCTCGACGCCCAGGCGCAGGCTGACCCCGCTCGCCAGCGCGGCCACCTGCCGGAACGGGTGGAACGTCGTCTGCCGCCAGGCCGGGCCGCCCGGTTCGGTGCGGATCGGCGCGATGACGTTGACCAGCTGCGCCTGGTTGGCCATGGTGACGCGGTCGACGTTGCGCAGCAGGGAGCTCAGCAGCGAGCCGACGACGACCGCGTCGGTGACGGTGTAGTCGTCCTCGATGATCCGCGGGTGCTCCCGCCAGCCGCCCTCGGCGAGCCGCGCCTGGTCGACCTCGTTCCAGCGGCGCAGGTCCCAGACGTTCCACTCGTCGACGCTGATCCCGATCTTCTTGTCCAAGCCCAGCTCGGCGAGCGTCTCGTCGATGATCCCCGCGGTGGTCCGGATGAAGCGGTCCAGCGCGGCGCCGCTGGCGAGGTAGCTGTCGGTGTCGCCGTGCAGCTCCTGGTAGTAGGCGTGCAGCGAGATGTGGTCGACCAGCTCGGCGGTGTGGCGCAGCACCGTGCGTTCCCACTCGCCGAACGTCGGCATGTCGGCGTGGGAGCTGCCGGCCACGACCAGTTCGACGTCCGGGTCGATCATCCGCATCAGCCGCGCGGCCTCGGCGGCCAGGCGGCCGTACTCGCCCGCCGTCTTGTGGCCGATCTGCCACGGCCCGTCCATCTCGTTGCCGAGGCACCACAGCTTGAAGCCGAACGGGCGGTCGGCGCCGTTCGCGCGCCGCCGCTCGCTCAGTTCCGTGCCGCCGGCGTGGTTGCAGTACTCCAGGACGTCGGCGGCCTCCTGGATGCCGCGGGTGCCGAGGTTGACCGCGTACATCACCTCGGTGCCCGCGGCTTCGGCCCACGCCGCGAATTCGTGCAGGCCGAAGCGGTTCGTCTCGACGCTGTGCCAGGACGGATCGAGCCGGACCGGGCGCTCCGGCCCCACCCCGTCCTCCCAGCGGTACGCGGAGACGAAGTTGCCGCCGGGGTAGCGGACCACGGTCGGCCCGAGCTCCCGGACCAGCTCCAGCACGTCGCCGCGAAAGCCGCGATCGTCCGCAGTGGCGTGCCCGGGCTCGTACAGTCCCGTGTAGACGGACCGGCCCATGTGCTCGGCGAACGAGCCGAACAGGCGACGCGGGACCGGGCCGATCACGTCGCCCGCGTCGCCTTCGATGTGGACGGTCATCCGGCGCTGACCGTGAAGCCCTGCTGGTTGCCGTAGTCGACGATCGCCTGCTGCCAGGCCGCCAGCCCGGCGTCGAGCCCGGTGGCGTTCAGGTAGGCCTTGCCCGCGGTGTCGCTGAAGATGCTGTTGGCGTAGGTCTGGTACGGCAGGTAGGTCCAGCCCTGGGAGACGTCCTTCGACGCCTGGGTCAGCACCTCGTTGATCTTCTGCCCGCCGAAGTACGGCGCGGCCTGGCCGACGAACGCCGGCGAGGTCAGGTCCGCCGTCGTGGCCGGGAAGCCGCCGCTCTCGATGAACGGCTTGACGCCGCCGTCGTGGTTGAGCCAGCGCACGAACGCGGCGGCCAGCGCCGGGTTGCCGCTCTGCTTCAGCACCGACTGCGTGCTGCCGCCGTTTTCCGCGGTGACCGCCTGCTGCCCGTCGTAGGTCGGCATCGGCGCCACCGCCCACTTGCCGCTGCCACCGGGCACCGACGAGGTGAAGTTGCCCGGCATCCAGGCGCCGGTGACCAGGGACGCGATGGTGCCGTCGCCGAGCGCGCGGAACCAGTCGTCGGACCACTCCTTGACCGGGGCGAGCAGCTTGCCCTGGACGAGCTGGTCCCACTTCGCGGTCCACTTCTTGGTGCCCGCGTCGGCGAGGTTGACCTTGACGTTCCGGCCGTCGACGCCGAACGGGTGCCCGCCCGCCTGCCAGATCATGCTCAGCACGAACCCGGGGTCGCCGGTGTCGGACGTGATGTACTTGGTGGGGTCGGCGGCGTGCAGCTTCTTGGCCGCGGCGATGTACTCGTCCCACGTCTTCGGCACGGCGATGGCGTTCTTGTCGAAGACTTCCTTGTTGTAGAACAATGCCATCGGCCCGGAGTCCTGCGGCAGGCCGTAGAGCCCGTTGCCGCTCTTCACCTGCGCCCACGTCGACGGGCTGTAGTCCTTTTCGAACGAACCGAAGCCGTACTGGTCCAGGTTGACCAGTGAATCGGTCAGCGCGAACTGCGGGAGGGCGTAGTACTCGATCTGCACGACGTCCGGGCCGCCGGTGCCGGCCTTGATCGCGTTCTGCAGCTTGGTGTACTCGTCCTTGTTCGTCCCGGCGTTGACGTAGTTCACCTTGACGTTCGGGTACGCCTTCTCGAACGCGGCGACCTGGTCCTTCGCCGAGGGCGTCCAGCTCCAGTACGTGATCGAGCCGCCCGCCTTGAGCGCGGCGTCGACGGAGTCCTGGGTGCCGGTGGCGGCCGCGGGCCCGGACGAGCTCCCGGACGAGCAGCCGACCGCGAGGGCGGCGGCGAGTGCCACGGCGGCGAACGCCTTGGCACGACTGCGGATGCGTGACATCGAGTGTCCCTTCACGACGGTGTGACGGCTCATTGCTTGACACTCCCCGCGCTCAGCCCCGATTGCCAGAACCGTTGCATGAACAGGAAAGCGATGACGAGGGGGATGATGGTGAGCAGCGACCCGGTGAGCACCAGGTTGAAGATCGGCTGCGCACCGGCGCCGTTGGCCTGCGCGCTCCACTGGTTGAGCCCGACGGTCAGCGGGTACCACTTCGGTTCGCTGAGCATGATCAGCGGCAGGAAGTAGTTGTTCCAGGTCTGCACCATCGTGAACAACGCGACCGTGACGATCCCGGGGGCCAGCTGGCGCAGCGTCACGGTGAAGAAGATCCGGAGCTCCCCCGCGCCGTCGATCCGCGCCGCCTCCATCAGCTCGTCCGGGATGGCGTCGGCGGCGTAGACCCAGATCAGGTAGAGGCCGAACGGGCTGATCAGCGACGGGATGATGACCGACAGCGGCGTGTTCGTCAGCCCGAGCTTGCTGAACATCAGGAACGTCGGCACGGCGAGCGCCGTCGTGGGGACGGCCACGGCGCCGAGGACGATCGCGAACACCGCCCGGCGGCCGGGGAAGCGGTACTTGGCCAGGCCGTACCCGGCCGCGGTGGCGAGGATCGTCGCGCCGCCCGCGCCGACCACGACGTACAGCAGGGTGTTGCCCAGCCAGCGGAAGAAGATCCCGTTGTTGTAGGTGAACGTCTGGCCGATGTTGTCGAAGAGCGCGAACGGGCCACCGAAGGACAGGCCCGACGTCGAGAACAGCGCCGGCTGGCTCTTGGCGGCGTTGATCACCAGCCACACCAGCGGGATGAGGGTGTAGACCAGGTACAGGGCCATGACGGCCGTGAGCGTGCGCGACTTGCGCGGCCGCGTCACCGAGAGCGTGGCCACGTCACATCCCCTTCCGGGAGCCGCGCAGCTGCACGACGTAGGCGATGACCGCGGTGATCACGCCCATCACGATCGCGACCGTGGCGGAGTAGTTGTACTGCTGGCCGGCGAAGGAGAGGTTGTAGGCGTACATGTTGGGTGTGTAGAAGGTGCCGATGACGTTCGGCACCAGGTTGCGCATGATGTTCGGCTCGTTGAACAGCTGGAAGCTGCCGATGATCGAGAAGATCGTGGCGATCACGATGGCGCCGCGGATCGCGGGGAGCTTGACCGACCGGATCACGCGGAACGCGCCGGCGCCGTCGATCGCGGCCGCCTCGAACAGCTCGGTGGGGATCACCTTCAGCGCGGAGTAGAAGATCAGCATGTTGTAGCCGACGAACTCCCAGGTGACGACGTTGCCGATCGAGGTGAGCAGCCAGTTCTGCGACAGCGGTTGCACGGCGTCGGTGCCGAGCAGGTGGTTGAGGTCCGCGGCCAGTCCGAAGTGGTCGCCGTAGATGAAGCCCCACATCAGCGTGGCGACCACGGCGGGCACCGCGTACGGCAGGAAGATCACGATCCGGAAGAACCCGGCGGCGTGCAGCCGGGCGCTGTCGATCGCCAGGGCCGCGACCAGCGCGAGCAGCAGCATGATCGGCACCTGCACGGCGAGGAACACCAGGACCCGCCGGAAGGACTCCCAGAACTTCGGGTCGCCGAGCACCTGCGCGTAGTTGTCGGCGCCGACGAACACCGTGCCACCGAAGAAGGCCTGGTCACGGAAGAGGCTGAGCACGAAGGCGTAGACGACCGGCGCGATGAAGGTTAGCGCGAACACCAGCATGAAGGGAGCGACGAAGAGCCAGCCTCGCCAGTGCCGCCGCGGGCGGCGGGCCGGCGGCGCCGAGCGCGCCGGCACCGGGACGGGCGGAGCCGCTGTGGACGTCATCGTCTTCTCCGCATGTTTACGTCAACATGGACGGCTCGGAGAGTAACGTGTTGACGTAAACATGTCCAGGACACCGAGGAGTCACCCGTGACGGCAGCATCCCCCCGCCGTGGACCGTCGATGGCGGACGTCGCGCGCGAGGCGGGCGTGTCCGGCCAGACGGTGTCCCGCGTCGCGAACGGCAAGACCAATGTGGACGACGCGACCCGCGAGCGCGTCCTCGCCGCGATGCGCCGGATCGGCTACCGCCCCAACAGCGCGGCCCGGGCGTTGCGCAACGGCAAGTTCCGCAGCATCGGCGTGATCATTTCGGCGCTCCCGACGTTCGGCAACAGCCGCACGCTCGACGCCATCGCGGCGGCGGTAGTGCCGGAGGGGTTCTCGATCATCCTGATGCCGGTGACGCGCCCGACGCAGGGCGAGGTGACGGGCGCGTTCAGCAAGCTGAACGAGCAGGCGGTCGACGGCGTGATCATCCTGATCGAACAGCACCAGCTCGACCAGAGCGAGATCGAGCTGCCGCACGGGCTCCCGGTGGTGGTGATCGATTCCAGCGCGCGCTACGACTACCCGGTGGTCGACACGGACCAGGCCGACGGCGCGGCAACGGCGACCCGCCACCTGCTGGAGCTGGGGCACGCGACGGTGTGGCACATCGCGGGACCCCCGCAGTCGTATTCGGCCGAGCGCCGCCGCAAGTCGTGGCGAGCGACGTTGGAGCTGGCGGGAGCCTTCGTCCCCCCGGCACTGGTCGGCGACTGGTCCCCGGCATCGGGGTACGAAGCGGGGTTGGAGCTGGCGGCCGACCCGTCGGTGACGGCGGTGTTCGCGGCGAACGACCAGATGGCGCTGGGGTTGTTGCGGGCACTGCACGAGACGGGGCGCCGAGTGCCGGAGGAGGTGAGCGTGGTCGGGTTCGACGACATGGAGGAGTCGGCGTGCTTCTGGCCCCCGCTGACGACGATCCGCCAGTCGTTCGAGGCGGTCGGCCACCACGCGGTTTCGGCGCTGCTGGCGGAGATCGAGACGGGCGGGGAGGCGGGCGAGCCGGTGACGGTGCCGACGGAGCTGGTCCTCCGTTCGAGCACGGCACCTCCGCCTGCCTGACCTCGCGGAGCTCGGCGGCGCGGCAAACTGTCGGTGCCCACCGGTAACGTAGAGAACGGGGGGCGCCCCTGCGGCGAGGGCATTCGCAACCGCCGGCCGGCAGGTGAGCCGAACCTCCAGCTACGCAACCCGACTCCCCACGCACGCGAGCCGCCCCTCCCGGCACACCAGCCGACCCGCTGGGTACGCGAGCCGAACCCCGGTACGTGACCCGACTCTCCAGGTACGCGAGTCGACTCCCAAGTACGCGAGTCGGCCCGCCAGACACGCCAACCAGCCCAACAGGACGCGCGACGCACCCTCCCGGCAAAGCCGGCCGGCCCGACAGCCATGCCAGTCGACCCACCTGCCACGTGAGCCGACCCTCCAGGTACGCAACCCGACTCCCCAGGCACGCGAGCCGACTCCCCCGGACCCGCCAGCCGACTTGCCCCGTTTCAGCCAGGGCGCCGCCGCGGCCGAAAGTTCTCGTTTGAGCGCGCGGGGCCGCGGGCATTCCTGGCCACCAAGCCGGATCCCCCGGTATCGCGAATGTCGCAGTGGTGTGGACCATTCGGCCCACCGCCGCAGAAACGAGGCGTCATGCTCGCCATCCTCGCCGCCGTGCTCTTCGGGCTCGCCCTGCTCATGGAGCTGGCCGGGTTCGGCCTGGGCCCGATCATCACCACCGGCACGCTGACCACCGCCGGCCTGCTGTGCGTCGCGCTGCACCTGGCCGGGGTCGCCACCGATCGGTCGCGGTTCAGCCGCAGCCGTCGGCGTCGCTAGCTCGCCGCGGACTCCTGCGCGCGCTGCAGCACCTGGGTGAACACCTCGGGCGACTGGGCGCCGGCGACGCCGAACCGCTGGTCGATCACGAAGAACGGCACCCCGGTCGCGCCGAGCGCCCGCGCCTGTTCGCCGTCCGCCGCGACTTCGGCTTCGTAGGCGTCCGACTCGAGCACCGCGCGGGCCTCGGTGGCGTCGAGCCCGGCTTCGGCCGCCAGCTCCACCAGCGAGTCGCGGTCGAACAGTGACCGCCGCTCGGTGAAGTGCGCCCGGTAGAACCGGTCGACGACGGCGTCGGCCAGCCCGCGCTCGCCGGCCAGGTGCACCAGGCGGTGGCCGTCGACGGTGTTTCCCATGTGGACGCCGTCGAGGTGGTACTCGAGACCGTCGGCGGCCGCGCGCTGTTCCATCTGCGCTTCCATCGCGTCGGCTTCCTCGAGCGTCCGGCCGTACTTTTCGGACAGCACCTCGCGCGTCGGCCGGGACGTCCCTCGCGGGAACGACGGGTCGAGCTGGAACGAGTGGTGCACGACCTCGACGTCGGCGCCGAGTTCGGCGACCGCCTGCTCGAAGCGGCGCTTGCCGAGATAGCACCAGGGACAGACGAGATCGGACCAGATGTCTACGCGCACACCACCACGCTAACCGCGCGGTGGCACGCACTTCAAAGTAACCGTCGGCGACCTGCGGATAGGGTGGGCGGGTGACCGTCTCGACCGACGACATCGTCCGCCACGCGGCGCGTCTGCTGTTCGCCGGCACCCGCCTCGACCTCGGCCGGATGGCGGCGGAGCTCGGGATCTCGCGCACGACGTTCTTCCGCCGCGTCGGCAACCGCGAAGACCTGATGGGCGCCGGGCTGCGGCTGCTGTCGGACCGGACGTGGCAGCGAGCGCTGGACCAGTGGCACGCGACCCACGGCGACGCGGCCCGCACCCCCGAGGGCCGGCTGCGGTGCCTGTGGGTGATGGAGGAGTACCGGCGCGAGGTCGCGGCCAACGAGGGAATGCGCAAGCTGTTCGACGCGGAGTCGACGGTGGCCCTCAGGGTGCTCACCGACCCGCGCGGCGCGGTCCAGCCGGCGTTGGTCGACGCGCACGTGGACCTGTTCCGCGCGGACGCCGCAGCAGAAGGGTTGACGCCGCTGGTGGGGTTGCCGGACCTGGCGTTCGCGGTGGTGCGGCTGGGTGAGTCGTTCCTGTATTCGGACGTGCTGGCGGCGCGGACGGTGGACCTGAAGGTCGCGACGACGTTGCTGGACACGTTGGTGACCGGGGCTTTGGAGCCAGCCGCGCCCCGCTGACACTGCGCCGGCCGGCCCGCGGCGGTTGGTCTCTTCGCTGAGCAAGCGCACAGTCGGTCACCTCCTCACCCGTTCGGCCGTTGTGGAACATTTGGCCGAAGTGTTTCATAACACCCGGGGAAAGCGGTTACCCCGCGCCCCGCACGCGGCACTTCCTTCGTTGCCGTGCAACGGTTCCATCGATCCGCCCGCCTGTGTCCGGGCGCGCTTTCGCCTGCCCGGGGAAAGAGAGCGATCCATGTCCGTACTCACCAGCCCGCCGACGTCGTCTGGCTCGGGTGAGAAAATATCCCGCCGCCGGGGGTGGCGCGCCAAAGCTGCCGGGGTCGTCCTGGCCGCGCTCGCGCTGACCACCGCCGTCGCCGCACCGGCGCCCGCCGCCGCGAACCCCTACGAACGCGGCCCCGACCCGACCAACTCCAGCATCGAAGCCAGTCGCGGCAGCTTCGCGACCAGCACCGTCACCGTGTCGCGGCTGGCCGTCTCCGGCTTCGGCGGCGGCACCATCTACTACCCGACGAGCACGACCGCGGGCACGTTCGGGGCCATCTCGATCGCGCCCGGCTTCACCGCGCTCCAGTCGAGCATCGCCTGGCTGGGCCCGCGGCTCGCGTCGCAGGGCTTCGTGGTCTTCACGATCGACACCCTGACCACCAGCGACCAGCCCGACAGCCGGGGCCGGCAGCTGCTGGCCTCGCTCGACTACCTGACCCAGCAGAGTTCGGTGCGCTCGCGCATCGACAGCAGCCGGCTCGGCGTGGTCGGGCACTCGATGGGCGGAGGCGGCACGCTCGAAGCGGCGCGTTCCCGGCCGTCGTTGCAGGCCGCGATCCCGCTGACCGGCTGGAACCTGACCAAGAACTGGTCGACGCTCCGCGTGCCGACGCTCGTCGTGGGGGCGGAGGCGGACACCGTCGCGCCGGTGGCCTCGCACTCGATCCCCTTCTACACGAGCCTTCCGTCCTCTTTGGACAAGGCGTACCTCGAACTGCGCGGCGCCAGCCACTTCGCTCCCAACTCGTCGAACACGACGATCGCGAAGTACACCCTCTCCTGGCTCAAGCGGTTCATCGACAACGACACCCGCTACGAACAGTTCCTCTGCCCGATCCCGAGCACAAGTCTGTCTATTTCGGACTACCGGGGCAACTGCCCGCACAACGGTTGACGACACCGGGAGGCGCCGGCAAGCCCGGCGTCTCCCGGCTTCGGCGGGGACAGTCGGCACCGCGGTGGCCGACTCGCGGTGCTCCGCCGGGATTCGGTGTCGCGGATGTGTCATTCGCGATGTCCGGATCGAGCGGGTGTGACCTGCCGCGGCTGGCGTGGCACGACTTTGCCTGGCGCCGGGCACGCCGGTGCCAGCGCGGCCGAGTTCGCTCCGAAGCCGCGGACCGCGGCCGGGCTCCTCGCGACCTCGAGGGCCCCTTAGTCGCGGCCGGATCGGGCAGGGCGAGACCGCCCTTGGCCCCACACAACTTCGGCAGCCCCATCGTTGCGGCCGGATCGAGCGGGGCGAGACCGTCCGCAGCCCCTCACGATTTCGGCAACCCCATCCTCGCGGCCGGATTGAGCGGGGCGAGACCGTCCGCGGCAGGCACGAGCCGCCGAACGCAGCCGGCAGCATCACGACCTCGGAGGCCTCGCCGTCGCCGATTGGTCATTCGGGGCTGTCACAGTGTCACCACCACCTTTCCCTTGGCGTGCCCCGCTTCCTGATACGTGATCGCAGTGCGCAGGTCGTCGAACGGGTAGCTCCGGTCGATCACCGGCGTCAGCGCGCCGCGCTCGGCCAGTGTGGCCAGCTCGCTCAGCGCCGCCTTCTTGTCCTGGCAGCCCACCGCGTCCGCCAGCACCGCCCGCCTCCGGACGAACGGGCCCGTCGCCAGCGCCCCGAACGCGTGGCCGGCCGGCTGCAGCCAGCGTCCGGCCGGGCCGCCGACGGCCACGAACTTGCCGCCTCGGTCGACCACCCGGCGGCACGCCAGCAGTGACCGGCTGCCCGCGATGTCCAGCGTGATGTCGTAGCGCCGCCCGCTGCGAGTGAAGTCGGCCGAGCGGTAGTCGACGACGTGCTCCGCGCCGAGGGAGCGGGCCAGCTCGACGTTCGCCGTGCTGCAGACAGCGTCGACCCGCGCCCCGAAAGCCCGCGCCAGCTGGACCGCGAAGGTGCCGACGCCGCCGGACGCGCCGTTGACCAGCACTCGCTGCCCGGCCTCCACACCTCGCAACGCCACCAGCGCGGTGACGGCCGCCATCGGCATCGCCGCCGCCTGCGCGTGGGTGAGGTTCGCCGGCATGGGCGCCAGCAGCTCCTCGGGCACGCAGACGTACTCCGCGTACGCGCCCCTCGGCAGCAGCGCGTAGACGTCGTCGCCCGGGCGGAAGTTCGCGCCCGCCGTCTCGACCCGGCCCGCCAGGTCACAGCCGAGGATGCCGGCGGGTGGGCGGCGCAGGCCGAAGCCGCCCTGCATCAGCCGCGCGACATAGGGCTCGCCTCTCATGAAGTGCCAGTCGTACGGGTTGACCGAAGTCGCCCGCACCCGGACCAGCACCTCGCCCTCGGCGGGCACCGGATCGGGGACGTCCTCGAACGTCAGGCTGTCCGATGCGCCGTACACGTGCTGGACCAGGGCTTTCATGTCGCCTCCCGCGATTCTTACGCCGTAAGTCGTACTTCGTACGGTACGCCGTACAACGTAAGAACGTCAATGGCGCCTTACCTTGTACGATCTTGTGGGTGACGACCGACGCGCGGATCCCCCTCAGCCGCGAGCGCGTGCTGCGTGCGGCCGTCGAGCTCGCCGACGAACACGGGCTGCGCGCGCTGACGATGCGCCGCCTCGCGGAGGAGCTCGGCGCCGAGGCGATGTCGCTCTACTACCACGTCGCCAAGAAGGAGGACGTGCTCGACGGCATCGTCGACGTCGTGGCCGCGGAGATCAACGACGCCGTCGCCCGCGTCGAGCCGTCGCCGGAGTGGAAGCCCGCGGTGCGGCAGCGGATCCTGACCGCGCGCCAGGTGTTCCTCCGCCACCGCTGGGCGCCGGAGCTGTTCGAGACGAGGTCGTCGACGAGCACCGCGGTCCTGCGCTACTACGACGCGCTGGTCGGCCTGATGCGCGGTGGCGGGTTCTCCTACGACCTGGTCCACCACGCGCTGCACGCGCTCGGCAGCCGCGCGCTCGGGTTCAGCCAGGAGCTGTTCGACCCGTCCGCCGGCCAGTCGGCCGACGTGCCGGTGGACCTGGCTTGGCAGCTGCCGAACCTGGTCGGGATGCTCGGCGAGATCGCCCACGACGACCCGGACTCGACCCTGGGCTGGTGCGACGACCAGGCCGAGTTCGAATTCGGGCTGGACGTCATCCTCGACGGCTTGGACCGCCTGCGCGAAGAGGCTTGACTCAGCCGGCCGCCGACGGCGGCCGCACGGCCATCCGATCCAGGAGTTGGTGTTTGGCGTCGTGGTAGTTCCGGTGGAAGGCCGTCTCCTTCCACCCTTCCTCGTCGACGACGATCCGGGCGACCGCTACGAATTCCTCAGCAGGCAAGCCGGGGAACGCGGAAAGATCAGCCTCCGCACCATTGAGGATGCTTTGCCGGACTCGTTCCTCGTCGAGTGCGTATGACGTGATGCGCGAGTAGTTCTGCCGATATTCGTCCAATACACCGTTGAGGTAGTCCAGCATGCGCTGCACGCATTTCTCGACGTCGGTCCCGAGGACGAACCGTTCGCGCTGGACCCGGTGGAGATGCGCCCGCGCATCCGAGAACGCCTCGACCTGCTCGGCGAAGGTCTTACCCGTCGTGCGGGCGCGCAGGTAGAACCGCGCGACCTGAACTCGTTCGTATCCCGCCTTCAGCTCACGCAAGGCTCCCGCCAGCGCCGACGCGCGCTCCTCGTCTCGCGCCGCCCGCTCGGACGCTTCCTTTTCCGCTCGCGCCCGCTCCTCGGCGCGGCGGCCCACCAAGACCGACAAGACACCGGTGATCAGCACGGCCACGGTCAGATTCATCCCCACCTTGGCCACCTCGAGAGGAATATCCGTCTCAGGTCGCGCGTGCGCCAGAAATATTCCGACGAGAACCAGGAGCACGACTACCAGGGAAATCAAACCGATGATGAACTTCCGCATTCGGTCATTGTGCGCGGATCGACCGCGTTGCTCATATCCATCGGATATCGACTGAGCGGCGAAGTGAGGCCGTTGACAGCCTCACGTCCGTCGGCCCCGGAGCGCGCGGCTCGATGATCGCCCGGACGCGGTCGCCCAGCAGGTGGAACTCCTGCGGCCACCCGCGCCGCCGGGGGCAGAATCGGCGGTGTGTCGCGACCACTGCGGAAGCTCGGCTTCCTGACCATCGGCCTGTTCGACCCCGCCGACCCGCGGCGGGGGCACGAGTCGACCCTCGGGATCATCGAGCTCGGTGAACAGCTCGGGTTCGACAGCGCCTGGGTGCGGCACCGGCACCTGCAGCACGGCATCTCCTCGCCCGTCGCCGTGCTCGCCGCCGCTTCCCAGCGGACCAGCCGGATCGAGCTCGGGACCGCCGTCATCCCGCTCGGCTGGGAGAACCCGCTGCGGCTCGCCGAGGACCTGGCCACCGTCGACCTGCTCTCCGGCGGCCGGCTCAACCCGGGGCTCAGCGTCGGGCCGCCGATGCGCTACGACGAGGTCAAGCGCGCCCTCTACCCGGACACCGCCGACGCCGAAGACTTCTCCTACGAGCGCGTGCGACGGCTCCTGGACTTCGTGCGCGGCAAGCCGGCGACCGGCTTCAGCGGCACCGAGGGCTTCGAGGTCTTCTCCGACCGGGTCCAGCCGCAGGCGCCCGGGCTCGGCGACCGCCTCTGGTACGGCGGTGCGAGCCTGCGCTCGGCCGAATGGGCCGGCAAGCACGCGATGAACTTCCTGACCAGCAGCGTGGTCAAGGCCGAAGGCGAGAGCGCCGATTTCGCCGAGATCCAGCTGTCGCACATCCGCGCCTTCCGCGAGCACCACCCGGCCGGCGAAGCGGCCCGCGTCTCGCAGGGACTGGTCGTCGTCCCGACCGACAGCGCGACGCCGGAGCAGCGCGCGAAGTACCAGGCGTACGCCGAGAAACGGCTTCCCCGCACCGCGGAACCGCATGGCCCGGCGCGGATGTTGTTCTCCCCCGACTTCGTCGGCAGCTCGACCGAGATCGCCGACCGGCTGCACGCGCACGCGGCGTTCCGCGAGGTCGACGAGGTGGCTTTCGCCCTGCCGTTCACCTTCGAACACGAAGACTACGTGCAGATCCTCACCGACATCGCGGAACGCCTCGCCCCGGCACTGGGCCGGAAGTCCTGACCTACTTGTTGGTGCCCGGGGTCAGCACCTTGTCGATCACGAAGACCGTGGCGTTCTTCGTGGGGATGTTGCCGCACAGGATCTTCGCGCCGTTGACCGTCATGTTGTCACCCGAACCCTCGATCTTCAGCGGGCCACCCGCGGTGTTCAGCGACTCCAGCGTGCCGGCCGACTCCAGACCCTTCGCGTCGTAACGCTTGCCGACAACGTGGTACTGCAGGATCGGCGACAACTCCGCCGGCTTCCCCGCCAGCTCGGCGAACTTCGCGTCACCCAGCGCCGCGAACGCCGGGTCGGCCGGCGCGAACACCGTGATGGCCTGCTGGCTGTTGAGCGTGTCGACCAGGTTGGTGGCCTTGACCGCGGCAACCAGCTTCGTCAGCAGCGGGTTCGTCGACGCGGCCGACGCGACCGGCTGCGGGCCCATCGAGTCCAGCGAGCCGGGCGCGGACCCCTGCGGCAGCTGCGAACAGGCCGGGCCGAACACGTCGGCGTTAGTGGTTACGCCGTTGGACGCGGCGGAGTCGTTCGACGGCGAGGCCATCGACGACGACGGAGCGGGGGCCGGGGCACTGCTGGAGCTCCCGGAGGAAGCGGTGTCGCTGCCGCTGCACGCGGTCAGCGAAAGCGCGGCCACGGCGGCGAAACCGATTCCGGCGACACGAAGCTTGGTCACGAAAATCACTCCAATAAAGCGGCTGTGAACTTCTTCTTACGGGTCATTCGAGGCTGTCATCGAATCGGATTGCACCCGATGGGGTGATGCGGGTCACCGGGCGGTGAAATTGATGCTGTGCCACCCGGTGGCGCCGTCGGGAACGATTCCGGCGCGCACGTCCGTCTGCGTGTAACCGCTTTTGTCGGCGGCCCGGCAGACGGCCTGGTGGCCGCCGGGCGTGGCGTCGAATTCGACCCACCACATGCGCCAGGTTTCGAGGTTCACTTGCTGCGACAGCATGGCTTCGCGCCACGGGCCGTCGTCGATCCGCACTTCGACGCGGTCGATTCCGGTGTGCTGCACCCACGCGATCCCGGCGACGCGCACCTTTCCGCCGGGCACGGTTTCGAACCCTTCGGCGTGTCGATCCGCGATTCCGTCTTGATCGGCGCTTCCCGGCTCCAGCCGCGCTTAAGCCAATATGCCTGCCGCGCCTGCCAGGTCGTCACCTCGAGGTCGGCGACCCATTTCGTGGCCGATACGTAACCGTACAACCCGGGTATCACCAGCCGCGCCGGAAAACCGCGCCCGCGGTCCATCGCCGCGGCGACCGGGCTGCCGGAGGTCCAGCCGTCCACACTGGACGAGAAGAGCTGCTCGGCGCCGGGCCGCACACCGGCTTCCTCGAGCATGTCCGCGAGGTCGACGCCGATGAAGTTGGCCGTCGACACGCAGGTGCCGCCGACCTCGTTGGAGACGCACGTCATCGTGATCGTGCGTTCCACGAGCGGCCGGTTGCGGATGTCGCCGTAGCCGTCCGGTAGAAGTCCGCGTTGCGGGTGAGGAACGTCGGCGTGCCCAGCTTCGCGAAGTCGGCATCCGCCGGGATCATCGGCGCGGTCCGCGCCGGGACCAGCCGCCCGACCGCCTCGCGCGACGACGCCGCCGGCTCCGGCCAGCAGCACCGTCCACCGCGAAGAGCCCGACCAGGCCGAAACTGGTGACCAGCACGAGCCCCGGCCACGGCGTGCGGCGCGAGAGGAGACCCGCCGCCAGCGCCGCCGCGAGCGCCAGGACGCCCAGGAGGGCGGCCACCCGGCGGCTCAGCCGGGGCTCGGGCGCCGCACCGGACGCCGGGGTGGCCTGTTCGGCCGTTGACGTGCTCATGGTTCTCCGGTCGTGGAGCTAGGTCAGCGAGATCCGGGTGACCGCCGGGGTCGTCGGGCCGGCCGAGCCGCCCGCGGGTTCGACGGTGATCCCGATCCGGTCGGTGCCCGGCGGGATGTCGGACATCAGCATCCGCGGCTGCAGGGCCCCGGCCGAGCGCGCTTCGCCGGCGCGGATCATCCACACCTGGTAGACGTGCCCGGCGTCGAGTGCGGGCAGCCCGGAGGCGAGCAGGACGGCCTGGTTCCGGCTGCGTGAGACGACGAGCGTCGCGCTGCCCTCGCCGGCGCCCCGGATCGCGGTGGCGTCCGGCGCGGACAGCACCGAGTCGACCGGCGCCGGCGGCGCGGACGTCGTGACGACGCCGACCCCGACCGCGACGACGGCGGCCGCGGCGGCCCCGAACAGCGCGACGCGCAGCCCGAAAGCCTTGGTACGCCGCGGCTTCCGGAACTGCGGGACCCGCGGCGGCAGCTGGCGGGTGCGCGTCACGTCGGCGAGCACCAGCGCTTTCAGCTCCGGCGGCGGCCCCACGGTCTCGGCGACGCCGAGCCAGGTGCCGGTCGCCCGCAGTTCGGCCACCTCCTGGCGGCACGCCGCGCACTCCCCGAGGTGCCGTTCGAACCCGGCACGCTCCACATCGGACACGGCATCCAGCGCGTAGGCCCCGGTCAGCGTGTGCAGCTCGGCGGTCATCGATCCACCCCCAGGCAGTCACGCAACCGGATCAGACCGTCCCGGATGCGGGTTTTCACGGTCCCGGGCGCCACTTTCAGCACCTCGGCGACCTCGGGATAGGTGTAGCCGTTGTAATAGGCCAGCACGATCGACTCGCGCTGGAGATCGGTCAGCTGGGCGAGGCACTGCCGCACCCGCTGCTGGTCGAGAGTGGCCAAAGTGGACTCGGTGACCTCGTCGAACGGCCGCCGCACGTCCATCCGGCCGGCTTTTTCTTCCCGGTCGAGCACGGCCTGGTGCGAGCGCACGCGGTCCACGGCCCGGCGGTGGGCGATCGTCAGCACCCACGACAGCGCGCTGCCGCGCTCCGGGACGTACCTCGTGGCCTTGCGCCACACCTCCACCAGGACCTCCTGCGCCACTTCCTCGGCTTGGGCGTGGTTGCGCAGCACGCGCGTCACCAGCCCGAGCACCGGCCCGGCGATGTGGTCGTACAGCGCCGCGAACGCGGATTCGTCCCCCGCCGCGACGCGCCGGAGCAGTTCCTCGGCGCTCGCCACGGGCACCGGCTCCTCGTCCGGATGCAGCCGCAGCCGCCCTCGCTCACCCATGCCCGGCACCCTCCACCTCACCCTTGCTTGTAGGAGGCGTTCGCGGCTGGGGGACGTCGCGGACTGGTGTGGAGTGGGGGTTCCCACCCGGACGGTGCAACTCCGGCGGTGGGACCCATCCGGGGGCTGAGCGGCTTCGAAAGCCTGGCGTCGGGTTGTGGGTGGCGGGTTTCTGGGTGGGGCGGATCCGCGACGGTGACCTCGAGTCCGAGTGGCCGCCGGCGGGTGCTCCGGGGCTGCGGATGCGCAGCAGCTCAAATGTCGGAGTGGCTTCAGGCGCGCATTGACTCCAAAGATGGAGTCACTTCAGATATGCAGTGACTCCATCTGAGCGTCGGCCGCGACGGTGCATCCAGGCCGCCGCCGTGGCGCAGCCAGGCCAAAAGGTGAGCGACCCCGAAAGTTAAGTCACTTCAGTTATGTAGTGGATCCAGTCCCGTGGCGGCCACGGCGGGGTATCCACGCCGAAGGTGAGCGACTCCGAAAGTGGAGTCACTTCAGTAAGGCAGCGGGTTCAGGCACGCGCCGGCTGCGATGGTGCAGCCGCACAAAAGGTTTAGCAACTTCACTTATGTAATGACTGCAGGATTGTGTGGTTCACCCTGAGTGAGAACCCTGCCCGTTTGGCCACGCCGACGGTGACGTCGGACACTTCTTGATCACCCCAGAGTGTGAAAGTTTTTCGGAACGCTGGGCGTTGACCTAACTATGGGTTATCCCTGGAACCAGACGAAGTTAACCGACGAGTAGTAAAGGCGGTCCCCATGGCCGACCCGCACAGCGTGACCAGTGCCAGCTTCGACTTCGCCCTGCGGACCTTCGGGGCGGCGCCGCGGCCCGTGCCGGCCGAACTGGAGTACGACACCCGTGATCCCTATGCGGTCGCCGTCGTGCTGCATGCCGGGCCCGCGGCCGTCCGGTGGCTCTTCGGGCGCGATCTGCTCGCCGACGGCCTGCTCGCCCGCTGCGGCGATGGTGACGTGCGCGTCGGGCCCGCCGGGGATCCCGCCCTCGTCGTCGTGGAGCTGAACTCCCCCGATGGCGCCGCCGTGCTCGAGGCGCCCGCGAAAGAGATCGCCGCCTTCCTCGACCGGACCTACGATGTCATCCCCGCCGGGACCGAGACCGGCTGGTTCGACTTCGACGAGGAACTCGAGAAGCTCTCCTACCAAGACTGAGTACCGTCCCGCGGGTGAGCTTCTTCCTGACGAAAGTGCTCGCCGCGCTCGATGACGGCGGTGATCGGCCCCTGTTCCACTCCGGTGGCGTCACGACCTACCACCAAGCCCGCGAGCGCCTGCGCCGGCTGCACGCCGGCCTCCCGGCGACCGAGGCCGGGACTAGGACCGTCGCCGTCGACCTGCGCAACCGGCCCGAGACGCTGCTCGTGCAGCTCGCCGCCCTCCTGCGGGGCTCGACCGTCCTCATGGTCCCGGCCTCGGCGCCGACCCAAGACCGGCTCGCCGCGGCCCGGGGAGCCACCGTCGTCACCGACCGGCCACAGGACTGGCCGACAGACTGGCCGGGCGACGTCCGCACCCTCGACGACCTCGACGGCGAGCCCGAACCGCTGGACCCGCCCGAGACCGTCAACCTCCTCTTCCCCACCGGCGGCACCACCGGCACCCCGAAGCTCATCCGCCACAGCGGCATCTACGACGGCATGGCGTACATCTTCACGCCGAACCCGGACGGCCCCGGCCGCACCCTGCTCGTCGCCCCCATGACGCACATGACCGGCAACGCCACCGTGCTCGGCGCCCTCCTGCGCCGCGACACCGTGGTGCTCCAGGACGGCTTCGACGCACAAGCGGTCCTCGACGCGATCCAGGAGCACCGCATCGACACGCTCTCCCTGACGCCGCCGCGCCTGGCCGCCGTGCTCGACCACCCGGCGCGCACGAACACCGACCTCAGCAGCGTCCGGTCGCTCTCCCTCGGCGCCGCTCCGCTGCCGCCGCACCGGTTCGCGCAGGCCCTCGACGTCTTCGGCCCGGTCGTCGGCCAGGGCTACGGCCTCACCGAAGCCCCGATGATCGCGAGCATCTCCGCCGCCGAGCTGGTCGGCCACCCGGAACGGCTGGGCTCGGTCGGGCGGATCGTGCCCGGCATGGAGGCCCGGATCACCGCGGACGGCGAGGTCGAGGTCCGCGGACTGTCCATGATGGACGGTTACCTCGGCGGCCCGGAGATCGGCGCGGGGTGGCTGCGCACCGGCGACCTCGGCCGCTTCGACGACGAGGGCTACCTCTACCTCCTCGACCGCGCCGACGACGTCGTCGTGGTCGGCGAACACGGCACGAAGGTCCCGACCACCGTCGTCGAACACGCCCTCGAGACGCACCCCGCCGTGAAGGACGCGGCCGTCTTCGGCAGGCACACCGTCGACGGTCAAGTGCTGCACGCCGTCGTCGTCACCACGGGCGAAGTGACCGAAGACGACCTGAAAGCCCATGCCCGAGAAGCCTTCGGCCAGGAGCACTACGTCCCGGCGAACGTGGACTTCGCCGACGCGCTCCCCCTCACCGACGTGGGCAAGGTCGACAAACGCGCCCTCGTTCAGCTCGTGACGGCGCCGTAGGACGACGACCGCACCAGCTTCGCGTACTTCCCGAGCACCCCTTCCGGGAACTTGTTCGGCAGCGGCTCCCAGCCCTCACGACGACGGGCCAGCTCGGCCGCGTCGACCAGCAGGTCGATGCTGCGGCCCTTGATGTCGACGGCGATCCGGTCGCCGTCGCGGACGAACGCGATCGGCCCGCCGTCGACCGCCTCGGGCGCGACGTGGCCGATGCACAGGCCGGTGGTGCCGCCGGAGAACCGCCCGTCGGTCAGCAGGAGGACGTCGCGGCCCAGGCCGGCGCCCTTGATCGCCGCCGTGATCGCCAGCATCTCGCGCATGCCCGGGCCGCCCTTGGGGCCTTCGTAGCGGATGACGACGACGTCCCCGGCCGAGATCCGGCCGTCGTTGAGCGCCGCCATCGCCTCCTGCTCGCGCTCGAACACCCGCGCCGGGCCTTCGAAGTTGGCCGTGTCGAAGCCCGCGGACTTGACGACGGCCCCCTCGGGCGCGAGCGAGCCGCGCAGGATGGTGATGCCGCCGGTCGGGTGCAGCGGGTTGTCCAGCCGCCGCAGGACCTCGCCGTCGATCGGCTCGGGGTCCAGCTCGGCCAGGTTCTCCGCGACGGTCCGCCCGGTCACGGTCAGCGCGTCGCCGTGGATCAGGCCCTCGTCCAGCAGCGCCTTCATCAGCACCGGGATGCCGCCGTGGCGGTCGATGTCGTTCATGACGTACTTGCCGAACGGCTTGAGGTCGCCCAGGTGCGGGACGCGGTCGCCGACGCGGTTGAAGTCGTCCAGCGTCAGCTCGACCTTCGCCTCGTGCGCGATGGCCAGCAGGTGCAGCACGGCGTTGGTCGAGCCGCCGAGCGCCATGATGACCGTGATGGCGTTCTCGAACGCCTCCCGCGTCAGGATGTCCCGCGCGGTGATGCCCTTCTCGAGCAGCCCGACCACGGCTTCACCCGAAAGGTGCGCGTAGTGGTCGCGGCGGCGGTCCGCCGACGGCGGCGCGGCCGACCCCGGCATGCTCATCCCCATCGCCTCGGCCGCCGACGCCATCGTGTTCGCCGTGTACATGCCGCCGCACGCACCCTCGCCGGGGCAGATAGCGCGTTCGATGCGGTCCAGGTCGGCGGTCTTCATCCGCCCCGCCCGGCACGCGCCGACCGCCTCGAAGGCGTCGATCAGCGTGACGTCCTTCTCGGTGCCGTCGGTGAGCTTCACCCAGCCGGGCGCGATGGTCCCCGCGTAGAGGAACACCGACGCCAGGTCGAGGCGCGCGGCCGCCATCAGCATGCCCGGCAGGGACTTGTCGCAGCCGGCCAGCAGGATCGAGCCGTCGAGGCGCTCGGCCTGCATGACCGTCTCGACGGAGTCGGCGATGACCTCCCGCGACACCAGCGAGAAGTGCATCCCGTCGTGGCCCATGGAGATGCCGTCGGACACCGAGATCGTGCCGAACTGCAGCGGGTAGCCACCGGCCGCGTGCACGCCTGCCTTCGACGCCTGCGCCAGCCGGTCGAGGGACAGGTTGCACGGCGTGATCTCGTTCCACGAACTGGCGACGCCGATGATCGGCTTGCGCCAGTCGCCGTCGCCCATCCCGACGGCGCGGAGCATGCCGCGGGCGGGCGCGGCCTCGATCCCGTCGGTCACCGTGCGGCTGCGGGGTTTCGGATCGATCGTCATCGCGAGGCCTTCCGATACGACGTTCGGACGCACTGCATGCTACCCGCGTCCGCGCGGTCCGCTGGCCGGAACGATTCTCTTCCCGGACCCGGACGAACCGGCGAAAACTCAGGCCATGATCGCCACAGTGGTGTGGGGCACGGGCAACGTCGGCCGTGCGGCAATCCGGGCCGTCGACGCCCATCCGGCACTGAAGCTCACCGCGGTGCTGGTGCACGACCCGGCCAAGGTCGGCCAGGACGCGGGCGCGCTCGCCGGCGTCGGCGACTTGGGCGTCGCGGCCACCGACAACATCGAAGCGGTCCTCGCCGCGAGCCCGGGAGCCGTGGTCTACGCCGCTTCCGGGGACGTCCGGTTCGACGACGCGCTCGCCGACATCGTGCGCGCGATCGGCGCCGGCGCGATCGTCGTGACGCCGGCGCTCTACCCGCTCTACGACCAGCGCAACGCGCCGCCCGAACTGCGGGACCCCGTGCTGGCCGCGATCAAGGACGGCGGCGGCTCGCTGTTCGTCTCCGGCGTCGACCCCGGCTGGGGCAACGACGTGCTGCCGCTGCTGATCAGCGGGCTCGGCACCGACGTCGACGTCATCCGCTGCCAGGAGATCTTCGACTACTCGACCTACGAGCAGCCCGACTCCGTCCGGTACCTGGTCGGCATGGGCCAGCCGATGGACTACGACCCGCCGATGCTGATGACCGGCGTGCCGTCGATGGTGTGGGGCGGGCAGGTCCGGCTGATCGCGCGCGGCCTCGGCGTCGAGGTGGACGAGCTGCGCGAGACGCTGCAGCGGCGTCCGCTCGAGGAAACCGTCTCCACGCGGACGATGGGTGACTTCGAGAAGGGCACGCAGGGCGCGGTGCGGTTCGAGGTGCAGGGCATCGTCGACGGCGAGCCGCGGATCGTCATCGAGCACGTCACCCGCATCCACCCGTCGTGCGCGCCGGATTGGCCGGCCCCGCCCAGCGGCGACGGCGCCCACCGCGTGATCATCGAGGGCCGGCCGCGCATCGAGGTCAGCGTCGAGGCGAGCGACGAAGGCGAAAACCGGTCGGCGGGCGGCAACGCGACCGCCGTCGGCAGGCTCGTCGGCGCGATCGACTGGCTGGCCGAGGCGGAACCCGGCCTCTACGACGCACTCGACGTCCCGCTGCGCCCGGCAGCCGGCAAGCTCGGAAGGAGGCGCTCGTGAACATCGACATCCCCGAGGGCAAGGACCCGATCGGGTACGTGTGGGGCGAAATGGTGCCCGGCATCGGGATCGCCGCGTCGAAGTTCTCGCTCGCGGTCTACGCGCACACGACGCTGGGGCTGCGGGAGTTCGAAGCAGCGCGGCTGCGGATCGCGCAGATCAACGGGTGCATCTTCTGTCTCGATTGGCGCACCGAGCGCGACGGCGTCAAGGTCGAGCCGGAGTTCGCGGACGCGGTGACGGAGTGGCGCACGACGGAACTCTTCGACGAGCGGACACGCCTGGCCGCCGAGTACGCCGAGCGCTACACGCTGGACCACCACAACCTGGACGACGAGTTCTGGAAGCGGATGGCCGAGCACTACACGCAGCAGGAGATCGTCGAGCTGTCCATGAGCCTCGGCGCGTGGCTCGCGTTCGGGCGGCTCAACCACGTCCTGGGTATCGACACCGTCTGCGTGCTGCCGTCCCACCAGTCGTGAGGGGCCGGAGCCCCTCACGACCTCCGGGTCAGAAGTCCGTGGCGATGATCTTCTCGATGTTGCGCTCGGCCAAGGCCGTGATGGTGACGAACGGGTTGACGCTGGTGTTGCCCGGGATCAGGGACCCGTCGATCGCGTACAGGCCCTGGTACCCGGCCAGCCGGCCGTAGTTGTCGGTCGCCTTGCCGAGCACCGCGCCGCCGAGCGGATGGTAGGTCAGGTGGTCGCCCCAGATCTTGTACACGCCGAAGAGATCGGTGCGGTAGATCGTCCCCTCCTTCGAGTTGATCTTGTCGAAGATGGTCTTCGCCATGTCGATCCCCGGCTGCTTCCACGCCGTCTGCCAGTTGAGGTCGACGTTCTGCGTCGCCGGGTTGTACGTGAACTGCGCGCGGTTCGGGTTCTTCGTGATGGACAGGTAGAACGACGCCCACGTCTCGATCCCGGTCGGCAGCGGCGCCACCTCCGCGAACGCGCCGCCCGCGGCCCAGTTGTCGATGCCACCACAGGGAATCGACGACTGGAGGCTGCCGGTCGGGTCCCAGATCTGGTTGGCCCGCCCGACCATCACGTTGCCGTTGTCACCCCAGCCCTTGCCGATCTCGCCGTTCAGGTTGGGCAGCGCGCCGGTGGCCTTCAGCTTCACCAGCAGCTTGCTCGTGCCGACGCTGCCCGCGGCGAAGAACACCTTGTCCGCCGTCACGGACTTCGTCGCCGTCACGCCGCCCGTCGTGTTCAGCTGGTCCATGACGACCGTGTAGCCGCCGCCGGACGCCGGCGTCACCGACGTCACCCGGTGCAGCGGGGAGATGGTCACGCGGCCGGTCGCCTTGATCAGCGGGAGGTAGGTCTTCTGCAGGGATTTCTTGCCGTAGTTGTTGCCGTACAGGATTTCCCCGGCGAGCGCCGAGCGCGGCACCGTGTTGGCCTGCTCCTGCTCCATGTAGTTCCAGTCGTAGACGTCCGGGACGAAGACGAACGGGAACCCGGACCGCTGCGCTTGCTTCCGCCCGACCCGCGCGTACTGGTAGCACTCGGCGGTCTCGAACCAGGCGGGGCGGACGAGCCCCACGCCGAGCCCGGAGTTGGCGCGCGGGTAGTAGGTGTTGTACATCTCGTCGGCGTTGACGGTCGGGAGGATCGCGCCGAAGTTCTCCCGCTTCGGCGTGACGGCCATGCCGCCGTTGACGAGCGAGCCGCCGCCGACCCCGCGACCCTGGTACACGGTGATCCCGCTGAACTCCTCGGCGTCGAGGATGCCGGTGTACTTCGGGATGTCCTTGTCGATGGGGAACCCGAGGAAGTTCGAGAGCGGTTGCTTCGTCCTGGTGCGCAACCAGAACGAGCGCTGGTCGGGCGTGGTCGTGTTAGCGAAGATCTTGCCGTCGGAGCCGGGCGTGTCCCAGGCCATGCCCAGCTCGACCAGCTGCACGTCGATGCCGGCCTGGGCGAGCCGGAGCGCGGTGACCTGGCCGCCGTAGCCCGAGCCGATCACGAGGGCGGGCACGCGGGCGGCGTCGGCGATGGTGGTGGACGAGGCAGACACTGTGGCGGCGGCCGCCCGGCTCCCCACTGCCGCGGCCGCCAAGATAGAACCAGTTCCAGCGATGAAAAGACGTCGGGAAACTGCCCCAGAAGCTGTACTCCACACGGTTTCGTCACGCATGTGATAGTCCTCACCGTTGAGGTATATTAGAACAGGTTATAACTCAGTGGTGCAGACAAGTCGACATATACCCGCGAGTAACCTCCCGGGGTTGCGCGAGGATTCCGCTGAATGGGCCATGATGGACGACTGTGGAGTCGACCCGAGTGGACCGCTGGCTTTGGGCGGTCCGGCTGACCAAGACCCGACCGGACGCCGCGGCGGCGTGCCGGGGTGGCCACGTGCGTGTCAACGACAAGCCGGCGAAGCCCGCGACGACCGTGGTGCCGGGCGACGAAGTCCGCCTGCGCATCGCCGGCACGACCAGGATCCTCGACGTGGTACGGGTGATCCAGAAACGCGTGGGCGCACCGGACGCGGCGACGTGCTTCGTGGACCGGACGCCGAAGCCGCCGCCGGAGACCGCGATCCCGGTCGCCCGGCGCGACCGCGGCGCCGGCCGGCCGACCAAAAGGGAGCGTCGCGTGCTGGACGCGTTCCGACAGCAGGACCTCTGATTCGTTACGACCGACTCATTCCACGGTCAATGAGTCGGTCGTCTCATCACTGCGGTTTCAGGCCGTCCAGGACGAGCGTCAGCAAATGCGCGGTGCGCGCTTCGCGGTCGGCCCCGAAATCGGTGCGCCAGAGGAAACCGACGAGGTGGAGGATTTCCCCGGCGTCGACGTCCGGCCGTAGCGTCCCGGCGCGTTTGCCCGCGTCCAGCAGGAGCGTGATGGCCGCGCAGGTGGGGTCGTAGAACTCACTCGAGAGGTCGGCACGCGTCGCGGCTTCGACGGCCTCGCCGACGCCGTGCTTGATCCGGCCGTACGCCGCCAGCCGCTCGAACCACTGCCGCAGCGCCTCGGCCGGCGGGTGCTCGGCGAGCAGCTTCGGTGCGGCGTCGATCAGCTCGCCGACGTCGTGGCGGTAGACGGCCAGGAGCAGCGCCTCACGCGTCGGGAAGTGGCGGTAGAGCGTGCCCTGCCCGACGCCGGCCGCCTTGGCGATCGACTGCAGCGAGGCCGCACTCGACGCCTTGAGCGCGCCGCGCGCGACCTCGAGGATCCGCTCACGGTTCTGCTCGGCGTCGGCGCGCATCGGGGTCACGCTCGCAGTTTAGCCAACCGGACACCTGTCCGGGCTTGACCGCGGCGCCGCCGGCGCTCAAAATGTGTTCGTCAGTCGCGCAAACGTACGCCAGACGAACAGACGGAGACGATGATGTCGACGCGATCGATCCTGCGCAGTGCCTTCACCACCAAGCTCTACGTCACCGTGCTGGTCGCGATCGTGCTCGGGGCGGCGCTCGGCTTCGCCGCACCCGGGGTCGGCGCCGCCCTGCAGCCCGTCGGGACCGGGTTCATCGCGCTCATCCAGATGCTGATCGCCCCCGTGGTGTTCTGCACGATCGTCACCGGCATCGCGTCGGCCGGCGAACTGGCCAGTGTCGGCCGGGTCGGGGTGAAAGCCCTGGTCTACTTCGAAGTGCTGACCACGATCGCGCTGCTCATCGGGCTGGTCGTGATGGACGTGCTGCGCCCCGGCGCCGGGATCCACGCCGACCCGGCCACGCTGAAGCTCTCCGGGAGCGCCCAGCAGTACGTCCAGTCCGGGGAAAGCCAGCACTGGTACGACTTCCTGGTCAACGTCGTCCCCAAGACCGTGGTCAGCGCGTTCACCGAGGGCAACGTCCTGCAGGTGCTGCTGATCTCGATCCTGTTCGCGATCGCGCTGAAGGGACTCGGCGAACGCGGTGCGCCGCTGCTGCGCGGGATCGAGCGCGTCGGCGAAGCGACGTTCGGCATCGTGCGGCTGGTCATGTACCTGGCCCCGCTCGGCGCCTTCGGCGCGATGGCCTACACCACCGGCAAGTTCGGCGTGGCCACCCTGGCCAGCCTCGGCGGGGTCGTGCTGCTGTTCTGGGTCGTCGGGATCCTGTTCTGCCTGCTGGTGTTCGGCGCGGTCGCGCGGCTGTGCGGGATCCGCGTCCTCAAGCTGTACCGGTACTTCAAGGACGAGCTGCTGATCACGCTCGGCACCGCGAACTACGAGGTCGTGATGCCGCAGCTGATGAAGAAGCTGGAGAACCTGGGCTGCCCCAAGCGGATCGTCGGGCTGGTCGTGCCGTCCGGGTACGCGTTCAACGGCGACGGCGTCTGCCTCTACCTCGGCTTCGCGTCGCTCTACATCGCGCAGGCCTTCGACGTGAACCTCTCGCTGTGGCAGCAGATCGCCCTGCTCGCGGTCTTCATGATCACGTCGAAGGGCAGCGCCGGAGTGGCGGGCGCCGGCTTCGTCATCCTCGCGGCGACGCTCTCGACCACCGGCGTCGTGCCGGTCGCGGGCATCATGCTCATCCTCGGCGTCGACCGGTTCCTCTCCACCATGCGCGGCATCGTCAGCCTGTGCGGGCAGCTGCTCGGCAGCATCGTCGTGAGCCGCTGGGAAGGCGTGCTCGACCTCGCCCGGGCCCGCGCGGTGCTCGACGGCAAGACCCCGGAACCCACCACCGAACCCGCGAACCCCGTCGCGGTCTGAGAAGGGAGACACCTTGGCCAGGCTCGGCTACGGCCACGAAGGCGGCGACGTCGCCGACCGCATCCGGCAGCGGCGCGGCGGGCGCCTCACCCCGCTGGACGGCGTGCTGCTGCACAGCCCGGCGCTCGCCGACGGCTGGAACAGCCTGCTCGGCGCGGTCCGCGGCGCCTCGACCCTGCCCGCGGACGTCCGGGAGCTCGCCGTCCTGCGCGTCGCCGAGCTCAACGGCGCGGCCTACGAGTGGACGGCGCACGAGCCGGTCGCCCGGGCGGCCGGGATGACCGACGCGCAGCTCGCCGCGCTGCGCGGCGGTGATCCGTCCGCTTTGGACGACCGGCAGCGCGCCGCGCTCGCCTACACCGACGCGATGACCGAGAAGATCACCGTCGAGGAGCCGGTCTTCGAGGCCCTGGCCGCGCACTTCGACGAGCAGCAGGTCGTCGAGCTGAGCGTGACCGTCGCCGCGTACAACATGGTTTCGCGGTTCCTCGTCGCGCTGGAGGTGGGGCGGGCATGACCGGCCGGCTGGCGGGCAAGGTCGCGCTGGTCACCGGCGCGGGCAGCGTCGGGCCCGGCTGGGGCAACGGCCGCGCCGCCGCGGTGCTGTTCGCGCGGGAAGGGGCGAAGGTGTTCGCCGTGGACCTGAACCCGGAAGCGCTCACCGAGACCGTCTCGCTGATCGACGGCGAAGGCGGCACCGTCCGCACGCACCCGGGCGACGTCACCGACAGCGCGTCGGTCGCCGGCGCGGTCGCGGCGTGCCGGGACACCTTCGGGCGGGTCGACGTCCTGGTGAACAACGTCGGCGGCTCACGTCCCGGCGGCCCGGCCGAACTGTCCGAAGAGGACTGGGCGGCGCAGCTGGACTACAACCTCACCAGTGTCTACCTCACCTGCCGGCACGTCATCCCGGTGATGCGCGAGCAAGGTGGCGGGTCCATTGTGAACACCGCGTCGACGTCCGGGATCCGCTGGACCGGCTCGGCCCAGGTCGGGTACGCGTCGGCGAAGGCGGGCGTCATCCAGCTGTCGCGGGTGCTCGCGGTGCAGCACGCGGCCGACGGGATCCGCGCGAACACCGTCGTCCCCGGGCAGCTGCACACGCCGATGGTCGAGGCCCGGCTGGCGAACCAGCGCGAGGGCGGTGACGTCGAGACGTTGCTGGCGCGGCGGCAGGCCCGGATCCCGCTCGGGTTCACCGGCGACGGGCGCGACACCGCGTACGCCGCGCTCTTCCTGGCCTCCGACGAAGCCCGGTTCGTCACCGGGACCGAGATCGTCGTCGACGGCGGCATGACGGCGAGGTGCGACTGATGACTGCTCTCCCTCGGGGCAGCTGCGACGCGCACTGCCACATCTTCGGGCCCACGGACGTCTTCCCGTACGCTCCGGATCGGACGTTCACGCCGCCGGAAGCGCCGAAGGAGGATCTTCAACGGCTGCACCGGTTCTTCGGGTTCGAACGCGCGGTGATCGTCCAGTCGTCGTGCCACGGCACGGATCACTCGGCGTTGCTCGACGCGCTGGGCACCGGCGACTACCGGGGTGTCGCGCTCGTGACGCCGGAGACGCCGGACGCCGAGATCGCCCGGCTGCACGAAGCCGGGGTCCGCGGCGCGCGGCTGCACTTCATGCCGCACCTGGGCCCGGCGCCCTCGGCCGAGACGATCCGCGCGATCGTCGCCAAGATCGCGCCGTACGACTGGCACATCGCGCTGCACGTCGCCGGGTCCGGCATCGCCGACCACGAGGAGATGGTGCGCGGGCTCGGGCTGACCGTCGTGGTCGACCACCTGGCCCGCGTCGACCTGCGCGAGGGCCTCGGCAGCTCGTCCGTGACGGCGTTGCGGCGGCTCCTCGACACCGGCACCGTCTGGGTCAAGCTCAGTGGCGCGGACCGGATCGCGACCGCGCCGCCGTCGCTGGCCGACTCCGTCGCGCTCATGCGGTTGCTCACGGCCCACGCACCCGAGCGCGTCGTGTGGGGCACGGACTTCCCGCACCCGAACACGCACGGGTTCACGCCCGACGACGGCGACCTCGTGGACGTGCTTTCGGAGTTCCCGGAGGCGGACCGGCAGCGGCTGCTGGTCGAGAACCCGGCGCGCTGCTTCGGGTTCGCCTAGTGCAGGCCCGCGATGTCCTTGGTGATCGCGTCGGCCGTTTCGAGCAGCCGGGGCACGAACTCCTCGCGCAGCTTCGCGACCGGGACGCGCGCGGCGTTGGCCGAGACGTTGAGCGCGGCGATCACCCCGCCGCCGGCGTTGCGGACCGGCGCGGCGGCCGAGCGGACGCCTTCCTCGCGTTCGCCGTCCACCAGCGCGTACCCCTGCTCGGCGACCCGGGCCAGCTCGGCCTGGAGCTTCGCGCGGTCGGTGATCGTGTGGTCCGTGAGCCGTTTCAGCT
Source organism: Amycolatopsis sp. NBRC 101858 (assembly GCF_030269325.1). Classification (GTDB taxonomy): domain Bacteria; phylum Actinomycetota; class Actinomycetes; order Mycobacteriales; family Pseudonocardiaceae; genus Amycolatopsis; species Amycolatopsis ponsaeliensis. The sequence continues at coordinate 423,721 of NZ_BSTD01000001.1, forward strand.
CGGTGCGGTCCAAATAGGACTCCAGCTCGGCCGCCGGCAGCGCGGCGAGCAGCACGCGGCCCATCGACGTCGGGTAGGCGGGCAGCCGCGAGCCGACGTTGAACGTGATGGTCATCATCCGCGACGCCGGGACGCGGGCGACGTAGACGATCTCGCCGCCGTCGAGGGTGGCGAGCGAGCTGGACTCGCGGACCTCGTCGGACAGCGCGCGCATGTGCGACTGGGCGTGTTCCCAGAACGGCAGCGCGGCCAGGTAGCCGTAGCCGAGCCGCAGGACGCGGGCGGTGAGCTGGAAGCGGCGGCCGTCGGTCTCGGCGAACCCGAGCCGTTCGAAGGTCAGCAGCAGCCGGCGTGCGGTGGCGCGGGTCAGGCCGGTGGCCGCGGCCGCCTCGCTGACGCTCATCGCCGGCGCCTCGCCGGAGAAGCTCTGCAGCAGGCGCAACGCCTTCTCCACCGAATCGATGACGTCCGGGTCCTCGCGCGACACTGCCCCTCCAACCTTTGTCAGGACACTACCCGATGACCGAAGGACTACTGTTCGTGTTCGCCGAGCCGGGCGACGTGCCCGAACCGGAGTTCCACGACTGGTACGACCACGAGCACGCCCCGGCCCGCCTGCGCGTCCCCGGCATCCGCACCGGCCACCGCTACCGGGCGCTCGACGGCGCGGTGCCGGCGTGGCTGGCCTGGTACGAGCTGGACACCGACGCCCTGCGCAGCCCCGCCTACGAGGTGGCGCGCCGCCGCAGCCCGCGCGAGCGGGACGTCGTCCGGCGGCTGGCGACGCTGGACCGGCGGGTCTACGCGCAGGTCGGCGACGCCGGGGTGGCCGGGCCCGCGGCGCCGGTCGTGGTGTGCGTCGCGCTGTCGACGGCCGACGAACCCGGCCTCGACGCGTGGTACCGCGAGGAGCACCTCCCGCTGCTGCACCGGCTGCCGGGCTGGTACCGCACCCGCCGGTACCGGCTGCTCGAGGGCGACGGCCCGGCGCTGCTGGCGTTCCACGAGATCGCGGACGTGGCGTTGTTCGACACGCCGGAATACCGGGAGGCGACCGGCACGCCGGCGCGCTCCGCCGCGATGGCGAAGGTGACGCGGCGGGAGCGGCGGGTGTTCGGCCACCACCGCACGATCACTCCGGAGTGAGGAACTCCAGCCGGTTGCCCAGGCAGTCGTGGGTGTAGAAGCGGCGGTGACCCGGGAAGCCGTCGTCCCATTCGACGCCGTGGTCCGCCAGTCGGGCCGCCAGGGCGTCGAGGTCGTCGACGAGGATGCCCGGGTGGGCCTTGCGGGCGGGCCGGAAGTCCGGCTCGACGCCGAGGTGGAGCTCGAGACCGCCGGCCCGCAGCCAGAGCCCGCCGCGCCCGGCCAGCGCGGGCGGCTTCGGGATCTCGGTCAGGCCGAGGACGCCGACGTAGAAGGCGCGGCAGCGGTCCTCGCTGCCGGGCTCGATGGCCAGCTGGACGTGGTGCAGGCCGAAGGTCATGCGCCCCAGGGTGCCACGCCGGCCGATGGTCATCCGGCGCGTCGACCACACGTCTGCGTCGCGCCGGTCAAGGCCATGCCGGGCCGGCCGTTCCCGAACTTCGTGTGCGGCATCGCCCGCCACGAGGTCGCGGCCGCCCGCAAGGCCGCGGCACGGCAGTGGGACGAGCCGGTCGCCGAACTGCCCGACGAGGCCGACCCGTCGATGGATCCCGAGCGCGAAGCGCTGCGGCTGGAACTGCGTGAGCGCGTGACGAAGCTGCTGCGGGTCCTGCCGGAGAGGCAACGGGGGATCGTGGTCCTGCGCGTGGCGGTCGGCCGGCTGCGGAAAGCCGCGAACGGGATTTTCGGCGCTACGCTGGCACAGTGAGCGACAGCGAGAACTTCGAAGGACGCGACGTCGGGTCCGGGATCTCCGTCATCCGCGAAAGCAGCGACGTCGTCGGCTCCGGGCCGCGCCTGCACCGGCACCCCTACACCGAAACGTTCGTGATCATCCGGGGGCGGGCCCGGTTCACCCTGGGCGACGAGCAGCGCGACGGCGGCGCCGGGGACGTGCTGGTCGTCCCCGCCGGCACCCCGCACAAGTTCGCCGTGCTCGGCCCCGGGGTCTACGAGGCCGTGCACATCCACGAGAGCGACCACTTCATCACCGAATGGCTGGAGTGACGCTCAGAGCCCGCCTTCGGGGATCATCGCGCGCAGCTTCGTCAGGGCGCGGTACTGGGTGATGCGGACGTTGCCCGGCGAGATGCCCAGCGCCTCCGCCGTCTCGTTCGCCGACAGCCCGACGACGATGCGCAGCGACAGGATCTCCTGGTGCAGCGGCGGCAGCGACGCCATCAGCCGCCCGAGCCGGGCGCCGAGGTCCATGTCCAGCACGTGGCTCTCCGGCTCGTTGCCGCCCAGGGGCCGGTCCGGCAGCTCCGAGACCGGCTTCGACCGGTCGCGCGCCACCGAGCGGAACGCGTCGGCGACCTTGTTCGCCGCGATCGCGCGCACCAGGTACAGGAACGACCCGCCGCGGTCCTGGTAGCCGGGCAGCACCTTCAGCACGGCCAGGCAGACCTCCTGCGCGACGTCGTCGGCCGACAGGTACGACAGGTCGCGCCCGCCGATCCGGGCGCGGCAGTAGCGCACGACCGTCGGCTTGATCAGCCGCAGCAGCGCCTGGATCGCGTCCGGGTCGCCGCCGCGCGCCGCCGCCACGAACGGGTCGAGCTGCTCCTTCGTCAGCTTGCCGTCCGGGCGCGGCAGCTCGTCGAGCACGACGTAGCCTTCGACCGCCGTCTCCGCCATCATGGTGTCCACGGGTTCCCTCCTCGCATCGTCCACCGGACCGCTCTCGGGTAACCCGTCGCCCACAAAAGACCACACTGGTCCTCGGACGATTCTCCTGTCGCTTCCCACGATTCCCGGTCCGACAACCGGAGTAATCGAGCCGCTGACCAGCAACGTTGCAATGGTGTGGTTCTTGTCCAGATATTGTCCGTTAACCACAAACGGCCCACCGGTGTTACCCGGCGGTCATCCCCGGCGGGCGGGTCAAATAGTGGACAGATCCTGCCGTCGCGGGGTGTCCGGTAGCGAATTCGGGCCCGGTTCCGATCCTTGCCGCGTGACTCGACCCGACCGTCAGGAAACCGAAGCCATGATCACCCATTGAACGCCACCGGGATCCCGGTGGCCGCCGCCGCCCGGTTCGACGTGTTCCTGTGTTCCGCGGCGGCAGACCCGGCGGAGAAAGCCCTGCGTGCCGACGGGCTGCGCGTTTTCCGCGGTAATCCGTTCGACGATTTCGAGGTGGGCGCGCGGGAACTGGCGGCGTCGCGCGTCGTGCTCGCCGATCTTCCGCCCGGTCTGCGCACCGACCGCGTGCTGGCGACCGTTCCGGGAGAATCGCTTCCGGAGCTCGTCCGGCGGGTCCGGGCCGCCGTCGCCGGGGGTTCCGGGCATTCGCCGTTGGGGACCGTCCACCGCGAACTCGACGCGCGCCGGGTGGTTTTGCTGACCGGGCCGGCGGGGGTCGGCAAGACGACGCTGGCCGAGCAGTACGCGTGCGTCTTCGGCCATTTCGGGGGCCGGGTGCTGCGGACGGGCCCGTTCGGCCACCTCGACCCGGATGACTTCCTCCCCCAGTTCCACCTGGCCCTGGCGACGGCGGCGGGCACGTCCGGGCTCGGCTTCGACCGGTTGCGCGCGCGGCTGGCCCGCACGATCGAGGCGGCGGGCGAGCGGGTGCTGCTGCTGGTCGACGACGTCCCGGCCGGGCTGCCCCCGGGGGTGCTGGACCGGGTGGTGCTGCCGGAGCGCGGGATCCGCACGCTGCTCACGAGCCGCCGCGCCCGCCGGCCGGGGGCGACGGTGGAGGTACCGGGCCTGCCGCTCGAGGAGGGCCTTCGGTTGCTGGGCGCGCCGGCCCCGGGGTTCGTCGCCCGCTGCGACGGCCATCCGATGACGCTGCGGGCCACGGCGTTCACGGTGCGGCACCTGCCCGGCTCCTCCCCGGACGCACTGCCGGACACGGCACCGCACGCGATCCGCGAGGTCCTCGTCCGGCTCAGCGGCCCGGCGCGCGAGCTGGTGCGGCTGGGCGGAGTGCTGGCGCCGGCCCCGATCCCGCCGGAGGTGGCGCGGGGCGGCCTGGAGAGCGCCGAGTTCGAGGCGGCGGCGGAGGAGTTGGCGGCGCAGGGGTTCGCGAGGTGGGTGGACGGAAACGTGCAACTCCAGGCGCTGGCGGTGGAGGTGGCGTGCGGCGAGTTCGGCCAGCCGGATGCTGACCGGGCGGCGGAAGCAATGCTCGCCGAGCTGGCTGGCGGCGACCGGTTGGCCGATGGCGGGTTACCCGGCAGCGCTTCGCCCGACCAACCGAGCGCAGCCGAGCCTGCCCCGCCCACCCACGCCACCGCCGCCGGGCGGCGATACCTTCTGCTGCAACACGCCCGCGTGCTCGCCGACCACAGCCCGGCCCACCGGGTCGCCCTCCTTCGCCCCCTTGCCGCCGCCCACGAAACTCACGGTGATCCGGCCGCCGCCGGGGAAGTCCATGCCGTCATCCTCGCCACCGGCGAAGGGACCTCTGCCGACTTCGCCGCCGCCGCGCGGGTTGAACTTGCCTGTGGGCTCGATGCCGAAGCCCTCGGGCACGCGCGGCAAGCCCTTGTCCTCGCTCCCGGCAACCGCGAAGCCGCCCTCGTCGCCGCCCAGGCCCTGGACAGCCAAGGCCACTACGCCGAAGCCGACCGGGTCTTCTGGCACTCCCACCTCCCCGCCACCAGCGAAGAACGCCACCACGCAGCCAAAGCCCGCCGGCTGCGCGGCCACCCCCGAGAAGCCCTCGCCCTCCTCGAATCAGCCGGCCCCCGCGACGAAACAGCCCTCGAGTACGCCCGGAACCTCCTCCAAGCCGGGCAGCCGAAGCGCGCGCGGGACGTCGCCGCCGGGATCGACGACTGTCCCGACGCACAAGTGATCGAAGCCGAAGCCGCACTCACCGACCAGGAACCCGCCGACCTCGAGACGACCTACGCCCACCGATACGGCAGCGAAAGCCCTCTGACGCTGGCCGCGTCGGTGCACGCCGGCCGGGCCTTGCTGGCGCTGGGCCAACCGCAGCAGGCACTGGAGAAACTGGCCGGGACCGAGCAGCTCGTCCGCCGCGTCCTGGGCGACGACCACCCGCTGCACCTCCGGGTCCGCCACGCCCTGGGCCTCGCGCACGCCCGGCTGCGCGACTTCGACCGCCAAGCCGACCTGCTCGAAAGCATCCGGAAACCGCAGCTCCGCCTGCTGGGCCGGACCCACCCGGAAACCCTCGAGACCGGCCTCGACCTCGGGCTCGCGCTCGCCCTCGGCGGCCGTGGCCCGCTCGACCGGGCCACGGGACTCGTCGACGACGCCGCCCGCGACGCCGAAACCGCGGCCGGGGTCAGCCCCGCGCTGGCCGCCAAGGCCCGGGCCGCCAAGCAGGTCGTCCGGCTGCCCGAACCGTTCGTGTCCGCGCTCCACGCCCTCGAAAAGCTGATCTGGCCCTGACACTCACCCGGCGCCGGCCGGCTGCCAGCGGATCCCGTACGCGAACCCCGGTGCGAGGTGCCGAAACCGGACGTGCACCTCACCCGCGTCGTCGGTCTCCAGCACCGCGCCCCGCGGTGAGCGCGTGTCGTTCTGGAACGCCTTCTCCAGCCGGACGATCCGGTCCGGCACCCGGTCGCCGAACCGGACGTGCAGGTCGAACAGATCGCACGGGTGCCGCGGCACGCAGATGTAATGCGGTTCCCGCATGTTCGCCCGGAATCGCAGTCCGATGTCGTGGCGCTCACCCCGCCGCAGCGGCTCCGGTAACCGCAACGCCAGCCCGACCCGGTCACTCGACTCCATCTCCCGGCCGGCCAGCACACCACCGTGGAACACGTCCACCACCAGATCGGACTCGAGTACCGAATCGCCGGATTCACCGGCCGCGGTGAGCGTCATCGCCAGGTCCAGCTCGGCGATTTCGTCCGCGTCGGCGACCACCCGGCGGAATTCGAACGCCTCGGCCACCGGCTGGTCGAGTGCGAGCGTGACGCGCAGTTCTTCGGTGTGCCAACTCCGGCTCGGATAGCGCGGCCGCAGATCCGGCGGACCGGCCGCCACGGCCATTGCCGCGACCTGCTCGATTCCTTCGTCGATCCGCCGCCGGACCGTCCGGTCGTCGCGGTCGAGCGTGATCGCCGCCCAGTGCACCCGTTCCTGGTAGAACGGCTTCCGCGCCCGCTCGTCCAGTGCGAAAGCCGCCCGCAACGCGATCTTCAGATCGTCCGGCAACGACTCGACCAGCGGCCGCAATCGGTCCGTGAGTTTACGCCTCACCACCACCGAGTCGTCATCTTCCAAAATGCCACATGTGGCCCGCAAAGCGGGTCCGACGCGATCCGCCAGTGGTGTGGCGAAAATTCCCCTCCCTTTGCGCAGAACCTTCAGCTCGCCGACCACATCCGCCGCACTGAGGTCCACCGTTCCTCCCTCGCCGTTCCCGCACGGGCATCAATATTCGTCAGCACCGACGCCGCTGTCCAGTCGATCATGCGGCGGCAAACGGATCGTTATCCACGCATTCTTGACGAGGCGCCGGCGATTTAGCGCCGGAAATCACCGGAACGCGAGGCAGCCGAACGGCGGCCCGACTCACGGCCGTGTCGAAACTGTCGAATAGCGGGCGTGCCGCAGCGCCTGGACCCCTAGCCGGAAACGACGCGCGCGAGCACGGCCGGGACCGCCCGTTCCAGCTCGGCCGCGGCGTCCTCCTCGCCGGCCAGGTGCCGGAGCAGGGCCTGCTGGAACAGGCCGTCGAGCAGCGCGTACGCGATGGCCTGCGACACGGCGGCCGGCGTGGCGGCCAGCTCGGCGTAGCGCGCGACGACGTGGTGGATCATCTCCTCGCGGCGCCGGTCGATCTCCAGCACGTCGGCGCGGAAGGACTCCTCGAACAGGCTCTGGTTGCGCAGGTCGTACCAGAGGCGGTGCATCTTGGCGTCCGCGCGCAGCGTCGCGGCCATCGCCGCGGCGAAGTCGCGTTCCAGCTCCGCCGCCGTCCGCGCGCGGGCGACGAGCTCGTCGTACCGGGTGACGCACACTTCCTCGAACTGCCGCACGCAGTGGGTCAGCAGGTCGACCTTGTCGGCGAAGTAGTAGTGCAGCACGCCGTGGGAGAACTCCGAGTTCTGCGCGATCTCCCGCAGGCTGGTGCGCGCGTAGCCGAGCTCGGCCAGCGTCTGCAGTGCCGATGCGGCCAGCTGCGCGCGCCGGTCGGCGAACTTGTCCACCTGGCGGCGCGAGATCCGGTCCCGGGTCCGTTCCTTCGCCTCTGTCACGTGCACCGTCCGTCACTTCGTGGTTGCCGGGTCCAGTCTATCGACCACGTGACCAGCTTTCCTTTGACAATCGTCCAAGAGACTCTTGACGACCGTCCAGACCCCGGAGATGCTGAGCGCCGACCGGCTCGAGGAGGAGGTGCCCATGGGGCGGCACGACCTGTCCGGCCGCGCGGCCCTGGTCACCGGCGACCGCCCCGAGCCGGCCGCCGCACTGGCCGCCGCCGGGGCCGCCGTGGTGGTCGCCGGCACCCGGGCGGACCTCGGCCGCGAGACCGGCGCCGCGTTCGTCCGGCTCGACGTCACCGACGACGCGAGCTGGGAGCGGGCCGTCACCGAGACGATCGCCCGGCTGGGCGGCCTGGACATCGTGGTCAACAACGCCGACGTCGAGCTGCCCGGCCCGCTCGCCGACCTGGACCCGGCCGCCCTGCGGCGGATGCTCGACGTCAACGTGCTCGGCACCGCGCTCGGCATCAAGCACGCCTTCCGCGCGATGCGCCCGGGCGGCGCGGCCGGGAAGGGCGGCGCGGTCGTCAACATCGCGTCGGTCGCCGCGACCACCGCCGTCCCCGGCACCGCCGCCTACTCCGCGTCGAAGTCCGCGGTCGACCGGCTGACCCGGGTGGCCGCGGCGGAGGCCGGGAAACTCGGCTACGACGTGCGCGTCAACTGCGTCTACCCCGACGCCGGCCGGCTCGGCGAGGGCACCGGCATGGCCGACGCCGTCGTGTTCCTCGCTTCCGACGCCGCCCAGTTCGTCACCGGCGCCGGCCTGCCGGTCGACAGCGGCCCGTGACCGCTACGCCGCCTGCCAGGGCCGGAGCTTCTCCGGGTTCCGCACCGCCCAGATCCGCCTGATCACCCCGCCCGCCACGTCGAACGCCAGCACCGTCCCGACCACGCCGTCGCGCTCCATCACCAGCCCGGGCCGGCCGTTCACCACGCGCTCCCGCAGCGTCATGGCCGGGACCCGCTCGGTGATCCGCACCGTGTAGCGCGCCACCCGCTCGCTGCCCTCGACCGGGTGCGCCACCGTGCTGGCGAGACCGCCGCCGTCGGCGACCGCGACGACCGACGGGTCCAGAAGCCCGACCAGACCCGGGATGTCCTTGGCCTCCCAGGCTTCCTTGAACGCCCGGACGACGGCAGTGCTCCGCGCGGGCGAAGGCGCCGGTGCGGGACGGAGGCGCCGCCGGGCCGACGACGCGAGCTGACGGCACGCCGCCGAAGTGCGTCCCAGCACCGAAGCCACCTCGGCGAACGGGTAGCCGAACACGTCGTGCAGGACGAACGCCACCCGCTCGGCCGGGGTCATCGATTCGCACACGACGAGGAACGCCATCGTGATCGACTCGTCGAGCAGCAGCAGCTCCGCCGGATCCGTGACGCTGCCCGACGGCACCGGCTCCGGGATCCATTCGCCGGTGTAGCGCTCGCGGCGGACCCGCGCCGACCCCAGCAGGTCCAGGCAGATCCGGCTCGTGACGGTCGTCAGCCACGCGCCCGGCCGGTCGATCGCGGCCCGCTGCCGCCCGGACAGTGCGTACCACCGGCCGTACGCCTCCTGGACGACGTCCTCGGCGTCGCTCAGCGAACCCAGCAGCCGGTAGGCGATCGCGATCAGCTGCGGCCGCTCGGTCAGCACGTCGTTCTCACTCACACGCCCATGACGAATCCCGGCGCGCATCTGTGACAGGCGTACGCGCTCCGGCGTAGCCGCAAGTGCCGTCCGCCGTCGGACGACCGCGGCGGCCCGCGTCACCACCATGGAGCCATCCCCAAGGAGGAGCCATGACTCTCAAGCCCCGGGCCCGGAAGTGGTCCCTGGTGGCGCACATCGTCTCGGCGGGTCTGTGGATCGGGATGGACGCCGTGCTCGGCATCCTGGTCTGCACCGCGCTGATCTCGGGCGACGCCGCCGTCGTCACGACCAGCCTGCGGGCGCTCGACCTCTTCGCCGTCTGGCCGATGCTGATCGCCGCGCTGCTCACGCTCGCCAGCGGGGCCGTGCTCGGGCTCGGGAGCAAGTACGGCCTCGTCCGGTACTGGTGGGTCGCCGCGAAGCTGGCCGTCAACGTCGTCATGGCGCTGCTGATCCTCTTCGCGCTCCGGCCCGGGATCGCCGAAGCCGTCGAGCACCCCGAAGGCCTGCTCTACCCCGTCGTCGTCGCGCCGGCGCTCCTGCTGTTCGCCAGCGTCCTCTCGGTCTTCAAGCCGTGGGGCCGCGTCCGGAAGGAATCCCATGACCCTGCCCGTCCAAACGACCGCCCTGACCAAACGCTACGGACCGGCCGCCGCGGTCGAGGACCTGAACCTGTCGGTGCACGCCGGTGAGGTCTACGGCTTCCTCGGCCCGAACGGCGCCGGCAAGACGACCACGCTGCGGATGCTGCTCGGCCTGATCCGGCCGACGTCCGGCCGCGTCCGGGTGCTCGGCGCCGAACCCGGCCCCGGCAGCCTCGCCCGCGTCGGCGCGCTGATCGAGGGCCCGGCCTTCTACCCGTACCTGTCCGGCCGGGCCAACCTGCGGGTCCTCGCCGACCACGCCGGCGTGCGGCGCACCCGCGTCGACGCCGTGCTCGACGTCGTCAGCCTCGCCGACCGCGCGAAAGACCGGTACGCGACGTACTCGCTCGGCATGAAGCAGCGGCTCGGCCTGGCCGCCGCGCTGCTGAAGGACCCCGAGCTGGTCGTGCTCGACGAGCCGACCAACGGCCTCGACCCGGCCGGCATGGCCGACATGCGCGTGACGCTGCGCAAGCTCGCCGCCGAGGGCTGCACCGTGCTGCTGTCGAGCCACCTGCTGGCCGAGGTCGAGCAGATCTGCGACCGCGTCGGCGTGCTCGACCACGGCCGGCTCGTCAGCGAAACCACCGTCGAGGACCTGCGGGCGGGCGGCGCGCTGCGCGTCGTCGCGGAGCCGCTCGACCGGGCCCGCGACCACCTGCGCGCGCTCTACGGCGGCGTCCGGGTCGACGGCAATGCCCTCGAACTCGACGTCGACCCGGGCGAAGCCGGGCGCGTCAACGCCGAACTGGTCGGCGCCGGGGTCACCGTCACCGAGCTGCGCTGGCACGAACCCGACCTGGAACAGACCTTCCTCGCCCTGACCGGAGGGACCGATCATGCTGCGTGACATCCGGGCCGAGCTGACCAAGCAGGCCCGCCGCCCCGCCAGCTGGCTGCTGCTGGCCGTCGCCGTCGTGCTGTCGCTGACCTTCGGTTACGCCGTCCCGTACGCGGGGCTGAGCGGCGCGGCCGGTCCCCCGGGCTCCGGCCGCGGGCTCGACGCGATGCTGCCCGGCGCGTTCGTCGGCAGCGCGCTGGGCGGCCTGCCGATCTTCGTCGGGGCCCTCGTGCTGATCTTCGGCGTACTCGTGGCGGGCAGCGAATACGGCTACGGCACGTGGAAGACGGTGCTGGTGCAGCACCCGTCGCGCGTCGCCGTCTTCGCCGCGAAGCTGGTCACCGTCGCACTCGGAGCGCTGGCCGTCGTGCTCGCGCTGTTCGCGGCGACGGCGGGGGCGAGCGTGCTCGTCGCGTCGCTGCAGGACCAGGCGCCGAGCTGGCCTTCGGTGTCCGACGTCGTGGCCGGCCTCGGCGCCGGCTGGCTCGTCACGACGATGTGGGGCGCGCTCGGCGTGCTGCTCGCGATCGGGCTGCGGTCGGTCGCGCTGCCGATCGGGCTCGGCCTGGTGTGGCTGCTGGCCGTGCAGAACCTCCTCGCGTCGATCGCCGCGCCGCTGCTGGACTGGGTCGCGCAGCTGCAGAAGGCGCTGCCCGGGCCGAACGCGGGTGCGCTCGCGGCCGCGTTCGGGGCGAGCGCGCCGGGCGTCGATCCGATCGTCGGGCCGGGGCAGGCGGCCGTGGTGCTGGCGGCCTACGTGATCGCCTTCGGGGTGCTCGGCGGCTGGCTCCTGCACCGCCGTGACATCGCCTGATGAGGGGTACCGGCCACCGGTGCGGTGAGCCGGTACCGCCGTGTGCGCGGTGTAGTGTTTGCCGGTCCGACCGGCGGGTGACCCACGTGAGGTGCCATGACAGTGCGGCGGTACCCAGTCGCGGCCCTGCTCGTCTTCTTCACGGTGGCCCTCGTCGTGGTGAACGGCTTCGCGTTCTGGGGCGACACGTTCGCCCTGTGGGTCGACGACGCCATGCAGCTGAGCGCCGGGGTCGGCGCGGTCGTCTGCGGTGTCCTGGTCGCGCGCCGGGTCCGCGGGCACCAGCGCTGGTGGCGGGTGCTCGTCGCGGCCGGCATGGCCGGCTGGTCGCTCGGCCAGTGCGTCTGGTCGTGGTACCAGCTGGTCGACGGGCGCGGGCTGCCGTCGCCGTCGCTGGCCGACGTCGGCTACCTCAGCTTCCCGGTGTTCGCGCTCGCCGCCCTGTTCGTCCTGGCCCGGGCGCGGATCCGGCCGGACCGCGAGCGCTTCCAGCCCGCGCAGTGGACCGCGCACTTCGGTGTCGCGGTGGTGCTCGACGGCCTGATCGTCACCGGCTCGCTGTTCATCCTCACCTGGACCGCGGCGCTCGGGCAGCTGGTCCGGGCCACCGCGCCGGACAAGCTGACCTGGGCCGTCGCCATCTCCTACCCGCTGTCGGACCTGGTGATCGTGGTCGTCGCCGTGCTGCTGGTCGTGTTCGACCGGGTGGACCGGCCCTACCGCACGAACCTGCTGCTGGCCGCCGTCGGGATCGTCGCGCTGGCCGCGTCCGACAGCGTGTTCGCCTACCTGGTCAGCATCGGCGCCGAGAGCATGAAGCCGTGGTCGGACGGCGGGTTCGTGCTCGGGCCGCTGTTCATCGCCTTCGCCCTGCTGGTGACGCCGGGACAGCGGCGCCGCGACGACGCGAGCCCGGCGGGCGGGGTCGACTGGTGGCAGCTGGCGCTGCCGTACGTCCCGGTCACCGCCGTCGCGCTGCTGATCACCGGGCAGCTGCTGGCCGGCGCCGGACCGGACGGCGTCGAGGTGGTCGTCGGCGTGCTGGTGGTGTTCCTCGTGCTCGCCCGGCAGCTGCTTTCCTTGCTGGACAACAGGTTGCTGCTGCGCCGGGTCTACGACGGGCAGCAGCAGCTGACCCACCAGGCCTACCACGACCCGCTGACCGGGCTCGCGAACCGCGCGTTGTTCGCCGACCGGCTGGACCGGGCCGTCGAGGCTGTCGGCAGGCCGCTCGTGCTGATCTTCGTCGACCTCGACGACTTCAAGGAGGTCAACGACCGGTTCGGGCACGCGGGCGGCGACGTCCTGCTGCACGCCGTCGCCCAGCGGCTGCTGAGCTGCGTGCGCGCGGGTGACACGGTGGCGCGCCTGGGCGGCGACGAGTTCGCGATCCTGCTGGAAGGCGAGCTGGACGCGCCGCAGGCCGTCGCCGACCGGATCCAGGGCGCGCTGCGGCGGCCGTTCGCGGTGCACGGCACGCTCGTCCCGGTCCGCGCGAGCATGGGCCTGGTGGTGCCGGACCCGGCCGAGCCGCTGGTGACGTCGGACGAGCTGCTGGGCCGCGCGGACACGTCGATGTACGCGGGCAAGCGGCTGGGCAAGGACACGACGGTGGTCTACCGCCCGTCGCCGGACGGACCGCCGGACTTCCCGTCGGCGCTGCGGCGGGCGAAGGGCGGCATCCCGGAGGGCTTCGGCCTGGTGTTCCAGCCGATCGTCCGGCTGGCCGACGAGACCCCGGCGGCCGTGGAGGCACTGGCCCGCTGGACCACGCCCGACGGCACGGCGGTCTCGCCCGAGACGTTCGTCCGCGCGGCCGAAGGCGCGGGCCTCGGCGCCGAGCTGGACGCGCTGGTGCTGGACCTGGCGTGCCGCGAGATCACGGCGGCCGGGCTGGACCTGACGGTGCACGTGAACGTGTGCGCGAGCCGCCTCGGCGCGGCCGCGCTGGAGCGGAGCGTCGCTTCCGCGCTGGACCGCTACCGGCTGCCGGCGTCCCGGCTCGTCGTCGAGATCACCGAGACGGTGCCGGTCCCCGACCTGGCGGCGGGGGCGGCCGCGATCCGGCGGCTGCAGGAGCTGGGCGTGCGGGTGGCGCTGGACGACTTCGGTGCGGGCTACAGCTCGCTGACGGTGCTGCACGCGCTGCCGGTCGACCTGATCAAGCTGGACCGGTCGCTGACGACCGGGGTGCAGCCGGAGCGCGACGCGGCGCTGTGCCGGTCGCTCGTCGGGCTGTGCGCGGACCTCCAACTGGACGTCGTCGCCGAGGGGATCGAGACGGCCGAACAGGCTTCCCTGGTCACTCGCGCGGGGTGCACGACTGCCCAGGGGTACCTGTACGGCCGCCCCGCTCCGCTCTCGGCGCTGCGCCTGTCGGCGATCCCGGCGGGCTAGGCGCTCAGTCCGCGCGCACGCCCGGCGGGAGGACGCCGAAGATCGTCGCCGTCGAGCCGGCGCCCTTGCGGTTGATCGGGCCGCCCGCCAGCACCCACGCCCCGGTCGTCGGGAGGGCCTTCAGGTTCGCCAGGATCTCCAGGCTGATCCGGTGGCGCTGGTACACGAGCTTCGACACCGTGTACGTCTCGTCGGTGCCGACGTCCGGGCTGAACGTGTCGGTGCCCGTGCCGCCCCGGCGCCCGAGCCGGCCGGTGTCGATCAGCCACTTGACCGCCGGGATCGAGAACCCGGGCTGGTGCAGCACGCCGTCCGCGCCGGTGTTCGGGTAGGCCGGGGTGCCCCACTTGGCGTCCCAGCCGGTCCAGAGCACCACGACGGACTCGTCGGGGATCCGGCCGTGGCGCTTCTCCCACGCCTTGAGGTCGTCGATCGTGACGCCGTAGTCGGCGTTGGCCGCGGCCTTCGCTCTTATGTCGATCTTGACGGCGGGCCGGAATAGATCCGCCGGGTCCATGTCGTCGGCCAGCGGCTGGCCGGTGTTGAAGTGGCCGGGCGCGCCCCAGTGCGTTCCGGTGTGCTCGCCCTCGCGGACGAACTGCAGGTAGTAGCCGTCGTCGGGGATGGTGGCGATGGTTTCCAGCGTGAAGGCCGGGTCGCCGGGGAACACGTTGGTCGTGGCGGGGTCGTTGACGTGCGAGAGGTTGACCAGGTTCAGCTGGTCCAGCCGCACCGGCGGCGTCGCGGGCTGCGCGGCCTGGGCCGTCCGCCCGGACACCGCGGCGCCGAACACCCCGGCCAGCCCCGCGGCCAGCACCCTGCGTCTCATCGGCATGGAATCCCCTTTCACCGGAACACCGCCCGTGCGGTGAGCCTGCACGGTGATATCACCCGAGCCGCGCGGGGCCAAGGAGTTGCGCGAGGATGGACCCATGGACGACGACATCGAAGACCACGCCGACGAAGGCATCCTCGACCCCGAGGACACTTTGGTCGACCGCGACGAGCAGGCGGAGGGGTATTCACCGCCGGAACGCCCGCGGGGCACCGAAGAATGGGGCACGACCGCGCGCGAGACGGCCGAAGGCGAGAGCTGGGAGGGCCGGCTGGCCCGCGAAGAACCGGACCTCGAGGCCGAGGAGGGCGACGGTCTCGGCGACAGCGAAGACACCGACGGCGAGCTGATCGACGACGAGGTCGGCGACGTCCGCGCGGGCCGCCTGGTGGCCACGGACGAGGGCTTCGGCGCGGACACCGACGAAGAGCTGTACGCGTCCGACGCGGGCATCGACGGCGGCGCGGCGTCGGCGGAGGAAGCGGCCGTCCACGTGATCGACCCGTCGCGCCGCTGGTGAGGTGACGGACGCCCGGCGTTCGAGGGTGTCCGGGGCGTCCGTCACCACCGGACCGCCAAGGCCGCCGGGAGTGACAGCCTGCGGGGAAGACGATCCGGCCCCTGCGGCCGTGACCGGTCACGAGCCGCCCCCTCGACGGTTCGTGCCGGCACCGGCGACGAGGACCACGGTGCCGGACCGGCCTTGCACGAAGCTTTCCCGATCCTTTCCGGGCGTCGATTACAGTGGGCGGCCGGACGTGCGCAGCGCGGGAGGAGGACGGCGGGCCGGTGCGGTTCAGGCTGCTGGGCGAGCTCGAAGTCCGCGTCGGCGGACGTCCGGCCGAGATCCGGCGCCCCCGGCTGCGGGGGTTGCTCACCGCGCTGCTGACCGACCTGAACAAGGTGGTCCCCGCCGACGTCCTGGCCGAGCGGATCTGGGGCGAGCGGCTGCCGGTCAACCCGCGCAACGCCTTGTACAGCTACGTTTCCCGGCTGCGGACGGCCCTCGGCGAGGCCACGGTCGCGCAGCGCTCGGGCGGCTACCTCCTGACCGCGGATCCCGAAGCCGTCGACCTGCACGTGTTCCTGCGCCTCCTCGGCGAGGCGGCGGCCGCGGGCGAGGACGAGGAGAAGGCCGGGCTGCTGACCCGGGCCCTGGCCCTGTGGACGGGTGAACCGTTCGCCGGCCTCGACACGCCGTGGTTCGCCAACCTGCGGGAGACCCTGGAGAACCGGCGCTTCGCCGCCCGGCTCGACCTGGCCGACGTCCGGCTTCGCGGAGACCGGGCCGGCGAGCTGATCCCGGAGCTGACCGCGCTGGCCGAGGCGCACCCGTTCGACGAGCGGCTGCGCGGGCAGGTGATGCTCGCGCTCCACCGCGGCGGCCGCCAAGGTGCCGCGCTGCGGGAGTACGACCGGATGCGCCGCCTGCTCGCCGAGGAGCTCGGCACCGATCCGGGAGCGGGGCTCCGGCGGGTGCACGAACAGATCCTGCACGGCGATCCGCGGCCGGCCCCGGTGGCAGCCCGGCCGGTGCCGCACCAGCTCCCGGCGGCGCCGTCGTCGTTCGTCGGCCGGGACGAGCTGCTGGCGGTGCTCGACCACGCCGGCGAGACGCCGGGCCCGGTGGTGATCTCGGCCATCGGTGGCGCGGGCGGGATCGGGAAGACCTGGCTGGCGCTGCACTGGGCGGCCGGCAAGCTCGACGAGTTCCCCGACGGGCAGCTGTACGTGAACCTGCGCGGCTTCGACCCGGTCGCCGAGCCGATGCCGGTTTCGGTGGCGGTGCGCGGGTTCCTGCACGCGCTCGGCGTCGACGGCGCCGCCGTGCCGCCGGACCCGGACGCGCAGCTCGCGCTCTACCGCAGTCTCCTCGCCGGGAAACGCGTGCTGGTCGTGCTCGACAACGCGGCAGGCACCGACCAGGTCGTCCCCCTGCTCCCCGGCAGCCCGGCCTGCCGGGTGGTCGTGACCAGCCGCCACCGGCTGGGCGCGCTCGTGGCGACGCACGGCGCGCGGCCGGTCTCCCTGGACGTCCTGTCCGCGCCGGAAGCCCGGGAGCTGCTGGCCCGGTACGTCGGCCGGGAGCGGCTCGACGCGGAAGCGGGCACCGTCGACGAGCTGATCCGGCTCTGCGCCGGGTTGCCGCTGGCGCTGGGGATCGTCGCGGCGCGCGTGGCCACCGCGCCCGAGCAGCCGCTGCGGCTGCTGGCCGAGGAGCTGGCCGACCACGCGGCCCGGCTGGACGGGCTCGACACCGGCGAAGCCGGGCTGAGCCTGCGCACGGTCTTCTCGTGGTCCACGCGCCGGCTGGCACCCGGCGCCGCGACGGTGTTCGGCCTGCTGGCCCTGGCCCCCGGGCCGGACATCGGCCTGCCCGCGGCGGCGGCACTGGCCGGTCTCCCCGCTGCCGCGACGCGCACGGTGCTGCGCACGCTGGAGAACGCGCACCTCCTGACGCGGGGTGCGAACGGCCGCTACCGGATGCACGACCTGGTCCGGCTCCACGCGACCGAAGAGGCGGTGCGAACGCTGCCGGAAAGCGCTCGCGACGACGCCCTGCGGCGGGTGACGGACTTCTACCTCCAGACGTCGTGGCACGGCAACCGGGTGCTCGAGCCGCTCGACACCCCCGTCCGGATCGACCCGCCGCTGCCCGGGATCGAGCCGCTCGAGTTCGCGGGCCACGTCGAGGCGTTGCGGTGGTTCGCCGAAGAGCACGCGTGCCTGACCGCCACCACCGAACTGGCGGTGCGGCGCGCCTGGCACACCCCGGTCTGGCAGCTGGCCTGGCTGCTCAACGAGTTCCGGTCCCGCCAGGGCCAGCTGCCCGAGCGGGAGGCCGCGGCCCGCAGCGCGCTCGCCGCGGCCGAAGCGCTCGGGGACGTCCCCGCCCAGCTCCTCGCGCACCGGATCTTCGCCAGCGCCAGCATCTTCGCGGGCCGTCCGGAGCTCGCGCTCGAAAGCCTGCCCGGGGCGCTGGCGCTGGCCGAACGGTCCGGCGACCGGCTGCAGCAGGCACACCTGCACTACGTGCTGGCGGGAGCGCACGAGTACCACGGCGGCGATTACCAGGCCGAGCTGGACCACTGCGAGCGCATTCTCGCCCTGATCGAGCCGGACGACGACCCGCGCCTGTACGTCAAGGCGCTCGACCTGATCGGGTTCTGCCACTTCAGCTGGCACGACTCGGCGCGGGCCCGGCATTGGCTGGACCGGGCCGCCGAGGTGGCGCGGACGTACCACGACGTGAGCGGAGAAGCGCACGCCGTCGGCAACCTGGGCTACGTCGCGTTGCGCGGCGGCGACTGGGCCGTCGCCATCGGCCACCTCGAGCGGGCCATCGAGGTGCTGCGGGCCATCGGGAACGTCCGGCACGCGACGTTCTTCCTCGTCGCGCTCGGCGACTGCTACCGCGCCGCCGGGCGGGAAGACGACGCGCGCGAAGTCCTGTACGACGCGCGCGCCCGCTACCGGACCCACCCCGAAGGGGCGCCGCTGAAGTGGCTCGAGGCGTGCCTGCTCGCGCTGTCCCCGTGAATCCCGGCGGGGCCGGACCCACCCCCACGACGGGTCCGGCCCCGATTTCGCGAGCGGCCTAATCCTTTCCCCCGTCCGGCGCGTGGGGTAGGCGGCAGAGCGGTCATGTCCGGATCCGGCCGGACCCGCCCGCCCTGCCGGAAGGGGACACAGGGATGCTCGAAGGGCTGCTGACGACCGGCGCGGGCGCGCTGTACGACGCGATGGTGCGCACCGGGCCGCTACCGCTGGACGACCCGCGGGCGCAGAGCCCGGAGATGCGGGAGCTGCTCGACCGCGGGTTCGTGCGCCGCGACTACCGCGACGACCCGGTGATCGCGCCGATGGAGCCGGTGCGCGCGGTCGACCACGCCATCCTGGGCGCGCAGCAGCAGCTGCTGGAGCAGCAGCGGCAGATCGTCGCGGCGCGCCAGCAGCTCGACGTGCTGCAGGCGGTGTACCGGTCGGCGAACGGTTCGGGCGGCGACGCGGCCGTCGAGGTGCTGACCGACCCGC
Source organism: Amycolatopsis sp. NBRC 101858 (assembly GCF_030269325.1). Taxonomy (GTDB): domain Bacteria; phylum Actinomycetota; class Actinomycetes; order Mycobacteriales; family Pseudonocardiaceae; genus Amycolatopsis; species Amycolatopsis ponsaeliensis. The sequence goes on from NZ_BSTD01000001.1 coordinate 442,272, forward strand.
GGCGCATCGGCTCGCTGTCGCTGGAGCTGTGCCTGTCCGCGCGCGAGGAGTTCCTGACGTTCACGACGCGCCACTTCAAGCGCAAGCCGGACGCGAGCACGGTGATGCGCCTGCCGGACGCGGTGACCGAGCGCGGCGTCGTCCTGCGCAACGTGTACGAGCGCGCGGCACTGGAGTTCGAAGGCGCGAAGGAGGTCGTCGACGCGAGCGTATCCGCCGGCTGGACCATGCGGGTGGCGCCGGAGCTGCCGATGAAGATGGTGATCGCGGACCGCCATTCGGCGCTGGTCCCGCTGGACCCGAGCGGCATGGACGGCGCGCTGTTCGTCCGCAGCCCGACGATCGTGGCGTCGCTGCGGATGCTGTTCGAGCTGGTCTGGAGCCAGGCGGTGGCGGTGCAGGGGCCGGGTTCCCAGCCGCGCCACGGGCTGACGCCGACCCAGGCGAAGGTGCTGGACCTGCTGGCAACGGGCATGACGGACGGCGCGATAGCCCGGCACCTGGACGTGAGTGAGAGGACGGTCCGCAGGCACGTGCAGGGGTTGCTGGAGGCGTTGCAGGCGGACAACCGGGTGGCGGCGGTCTTCGCGGCGACCAGACTGGGCTGGCTGGGCTGACGCGGGGCGCGGCTCAGCCGGCGCTTCGGCCGGACCGGCGGCGGGCTGAGCTTGCGCCCCGGCCGGACCCACTGCGGCGAGGCTGAGCCGATGTCTGGCTGAACCCACTCCGGTGCGGCTCAGCCCGCGCCCGACTCAGCCGGGCCGGGCCTGACCCGCGCCAATGCCGGTGCGGGTCAGGCCGCAGCCCGGCGCTCGCGCCCACCCAGAACCGCGCCGCTCCAAGCCGCTACTCCAGCTTGCGGCACTCCGGCGGTCCGTCGGTCCAGATCCACACGCAGATCGGCTTCGGCTTGCCGACCGGACCTCCGGCGGTCGCCGCCGAGGCGGCCGGGGCTGTCAGTGCGCCGAACGAGGCCGCTCCGATCAGTGCCGCGGCCAGGGTGGCCCAGGCTCGCTTGCGCATTTCGTCCTCCCGCGAAGTGATCTTCCGCCGCCAACCTACGGCCGGGACACCGCGCGCCGGCAGGGGCGGGTTCGGCCACTGTCCGCTTCCGGCCACCGGGCGGCCCGGCCGGAACCGGACGTTGGCCGCCCTCGACCGGTGTGCCCGGCGCCGTTCGCTCCTACCGTCGGGACATGGGTGAGGAGGCGCCCCCGCGCTGGTGGGCCGAGGAGGGCGCGCGGCCCCGGCCGGAGCCGGCCGGCTGGTGGCCCGAGGCCGACACGCTGCACTGGGTCCAGGTCCGGCCGCCCGAGGAGCCCGACTAGACGCGGTTGTACTCGCGGACCGCGTCGAGGTACTCGGCGATCGCGTCGCGGTTGCGCAGCAGGCACTCCGCGCGCCGGGCCATCCGGTCGCGCTCCTGCTCCAGCGTCGCGATCATCTCCGGGGTCGCGTCCGGGAAGTAGATCGCGCGGGGCTTGTCGAGGCACGGCAGGATCTGCTTGATGATCCGGGTGGGCAGCCCGGCGTCGAGCAGCCCGCGCACCTGGATCACCCGGTCGACCGTCGCCGTGTCGTAGTCGCGGTAGCCGTTCGGCCCGCGCGAAGCGATGATCAGCCCCTGCTCCTCGTAGTACCGGAGCAGCCGGCGGGACGTGCCGGTGCGCTCGGACAGCTCGCCGATCCGCATGTGCGCCACCTCACGTAGACCTTCACACGTATGTGAAGGTTCGAGCATAGCGGCATGACGACCACCGCACTCCCGGCCCGCACCGCCCTCCTCGCCCTCACCACCGCCGCGTTCGTCACCGTGCTCACCGAGGCGCTGCCCGCCGGCGTGCTGCCCGGCATGAGCGCGAGCCTCGGCGTCGGCGAGTCCGCGGCGGGCCAGGCGGTGACGATCTACGCCCTCGGCACGGCCCTCACCGCGGTCCCCCTCTCCGCGGCCACCGCGGCCTGGCCCCGCAAACGCTTGCTGCTGGCCGGGGTGGCCGGGTTCGCCGTCGCCAACACCGTGACGGCGCTGTCCCCCGCCTATCCCCTCACCATGGTCGCCCGGTTCGTCGCCGGGGTGGCCGCGGGCGTCGTCTGGGCGCTGCTGGCCGGGTACGCGCGCCGGCTCGCTCCACCCGAAGCCAGGGCCGGGCCATCGCGGTCGTCATGGCGGGCATCCCCCTGGCCCTGTCGCTGGGCATCCCGGCCGGGACGTTCCTCGGCGGCCTGGTCGGCTGGCGCTCGGCGTTCGGCGTCATGTCGGTGATCGCCGTCGTGCTGCTCGCCTGGATCGCCGCGCGGGTCCCCGACCAGCCCGGGCAGGCCGGCGGCCGGGTGCCGGTCCGGCGCACGCTCGCCGTGCCGGGTGTCGTGCCCGTGCTGGCCGTGACGCTGGTGTTCGTGCTGGCCCACACCGTGCTCTACACCTACGTCGCCGCGTTCCTCGGCCACGCCGGGATGGGCGACGCGGTGGACGTCGTCCTGCTGGTGTTCGGCGTCGCGTCGATGGCCGGGATCTGGGTCGTCGGCGCCCGGATCGACCGCGCGCTGCGCACCCTGACGGTCCTCAGCACGATCCTGGTCGCGGTCGCCGCGACGCTCCTGGCGGTGTTCGCGGGCAGCCCGGCGCTGGTCTACGCCGCCGTCGCGCTGTGGGGTCTCGGCTGGGGCGGCGTCCCCACGCTCCTGCAGACCGCCGCCGGGAACGCGGGCGGCGACGCGGCGGACAACGCCCAGGCCATGCTCGTCACGCTGTGGAACGCGGCGATGGCCGCGGGCGGCGTGCTCGGCGGGGTCCTGCTCGACGCCGCCGGGCCGGCGGCGTTCCCCTGGACGCTGCTCGCGCTCCTGGTCCCGGTGCTCGCCGTGGTGCTCGGCGCGCGGCGCAGCGGATTCCCGAAGCGATCCTGAGTGGACGAAGGGCCCGGGCGGGTTCGCGCCCGGGCCCTCCAGCTCGAGGGGTCAGCAGCGGCCGGAGATGGCCCGCAGCAGTTCCGCGTTGGTGGTGTCGCCGGACAGCTCCCAGGCGAACACGCCGCCCAGCCCCTGCGACTTCGCGTACCCGGCCTTGGCCGACGCCGTCTCGGGCGTGTCGTAGCTCCACCACTGCGAGCCGCACTTCGCGTACGCCGTACCGGCGATCTTGCCGTTGGCCGGGCAGGTCGTCTTGAGGACCTTGTAGTTCTCGACGCCGTCCTCGCCGGTCGTGGTGCCCGTCGCGGGACCGGTGGCGGTGCCGCCCGGCTGCTTCTGCGTCACGCCGTCCCAGCCGCGGCCGTAGAACCCGAGGCCCAGCAACATCTTCGCCGACGGCACGCCCTGGTGGCGCAGCTTCTGGATGGCGGCGTCCGCGTAGAACCCGGCGGTCGGGATGCCCGGGTAGGACCGCAGCGGCGAGTGCGGCGCGGTCGGCCCGGTCGGGCTGCCGCCCGCGACGAAGTAGTCGTAGGTCATCACGTTGTACCAGTCGAGGTAGCGGCTCGCCCCGGCGTAGTCGGTGGCGTCGATCTTGCCGTTCTTCGAGCCGTCCGCGGTGATCGCGGCGGTGACGAGCTGGTGCCCGAACTTCGCGCGCAGCGCCTTCACCAGCGCCGTGAACGCCTTCGGCCCGCTCGCGTCGCAGGTGTTGCCGCAGGCGTTCGGGTACTCCCAGTCGATGTCGATGCCGTCGAAGACCCCCGCCCAGCGCGGGTCGTTGACGAGGTTGTAGCAGGACTCGGCGAACGCGGCGGGGTTCTTCGCCGCCTCGGTGAAGCCGGCCGACCAGGTCCAGCCGCCGAAGGACCACAGCACCTTGAGCTTCGGGTGCAGCTTCTTGAGCTCGAGGATCTGGTTGAAGCTGCCGTGCAGCGTGCCGGTGTCGGCCTGGCCGTTGACGCTCATGGTGGCGTCGTAGGGCATGTCGTGGTCGGCCCACGGGTCGCCGACCGCGCAGCCGCCGCCCGTGACGTTGCCGAACGCGTAGTTGATGTGGGTCAGCTTCGCGGCCGAACCGGACGTCTCGATGTCCTTGACGTGGTAGTTGCGGGCGTAGACGTCCCAGTCGGCGAAGTAGGCCATCACCTTGCCCTGGGACTGCCCGGCCTCGGCGGCGGGCGGCGCGACGACGGAGGCACCGGCCAGCGCCAGCGCTGCCACGGCGATGCGTTTTCTCATGCGAAGCAAGGCATTCCCCTTCGACGGGCCGGCCGGTCGGACGCGCTGAGGCTAACAGGTCCAGACCACTGCGGACCAGACCGAAACGTTGTGGTCAAAGGGTTTCTCGGTACCCCCGGAGCCGGGCGCGGATTCACGGCGTGGGAGGATCAGGCGATGACCGAGTTCGGCTGCGCGCGCTGCTCCGGCGAAGACGCCCTGACCGCGCTGGCGTTCTGCACCACCCGCCTGCGCGAGACCCACCGCCTGGTCGAACAGTCGCATTTCGGCATCTCGCTGCGCGTGTGCCCGGAATGCGGCCAGGCGTTCGCCGCCATCTTCACCGAGTTCGTCGACTGGACCGGCGGCGAGGACGCGCAGTACTTCGACTTCGTCCCGCTCACCGCCGCCGAGGTGACCTCGTTGGCGGCGCAGGGATCCCGGGTGGACCTCGTGCGCCTGGGCGCGCTCGGCAGCGTCCGCCGGCGGCTCTCGTCGAGCTGGCCCACCGGCAAGGAGAAGCGGATCGCCTGGCGGACGGACACCCTCTCGGTGCGCGAAGGCTACTGAGGACGGTGCGCGGCCAGGCGGAGGATCGCTGCGGCCGAACGGTCCACATCGGCCTCCGTCGTCGTCCAGCCGGACACCGAAATCCGCAGATATCGGCGGCCGCGCCACGTGGTTCCGCCGAGCCAGCAGGTGCCGTCCAGCTGAACCCGTTCGATGACCGCGTCGGTGCGGGCGTCGTCGCCGAAGGACACCAGGACCTGGTTGAGGACGACGTCGTTGCCGATCTCGGCACCGCCTTCGGCGAGGGTCCCGGCGAACCGGCGGGCCAGCCGGCAGCAGCGGTCGACGAGCTCGGCGACGCCGTCGCGGCCCAGTTCGCGCAGCGCCGCCCAGACCGCGAAGCCGCGGGCGCGGCGTGACGACTCCAGCGTGAGGTCACCCATGCCGGACACCTGGCCGGCGCCGGTCAGGTAGGCGGCGCGGTAGGCGATCGCCTCGGCGTGGACCTCGGGGCGCGCGCAGAAGACGAACCCCGAGTCGTAGGGGACGTTGAGCCACTTGTGCCCGTCGCAGGCCCAGGAGTCGGCCAGCTCGACGCCGTCGAGGAGGCTCGCGGTCTTCGGGTTGGCGGCGGCCCAGAGGCCGAAGGCGCCGTCGACGTGGATCCAGGTGTTCTTCGCGACGGCGCGGGCGGCCCGGATGTCGTCGCAGGCGCCGGTGTTCACGTTGCCGGCCTGCAGGCAGACGATCGTGGGGCCGTCCTGGACCTTCCGCGCGAGGTCGTCGACGTCGACGGCGCCTTGCGGCCCGGCCTTGACCGGCTCGACGGCCCGGGTGCCGAACCCGAGCAGCCGCAGGGCGCGGTCGACGGTGGCGTGCCGTTCTTCGCTCGCGACGACGCGGACGCGCGGGGCGCCGGCGAGCCCGTCGCGCTCGACGTCCCAGCCGGCTTCGGCGAGGACGTGGTGCCGCGCGGCGGCCAGCCCGACGGTGTTCGCGGCCTGCCCGCCGGTGACGAAGCCGGCGGAGGCGGTGGCGGGGATGCCGAGGAGGTCCTTCAGCCAGTCCCCGGCGACCGCTTCGGCGGCGGCCGCGGCCGGGGAGAGGACGGCGTTGAAGCCGTTCTGGTCCCAGCCGGTGGCGAGGACGTCGGCGGCGGTGGCGGCGGGGAGAGCACCGCCGACGACGAAGCCGAAGAACCGCGGCCCGGCGGTGGCGACCAGCCCGGGTTCGGCGGCGCGCGCGAGTTCTTCGAGGACGGCGGCGGGCGGAGTGGGATCTTTCGCGAGGGCGCCGCCGAAAGCACCGCGCAGGGCGGCGTGGTCGACGGCCCGGGCGACGGGCCGGTCGGCAAGGGAGGCCCGGTGGTCGGCAGCCAGCTCGGCCGCGCGGGCCAGGAGGTCACGCAGTTCGTCCACGGGGTGACTGTAGGCCGGGCGGGGCCGGGTGGTCGGCCGGTTTCGGACGCCGAGGTCGGGTCGTGCCGGACGTCGGCTCCCGCCCACCGAACGCGACGCCGCGCCGAGTCCCGCTACGCCGCCTTCGGGTGGGCCGCGCGGCGGTTCTCCCGGGCCAGCTCCACCGTCGTCGCGATCCTCCGCTGCCGCGTCTCCGGCCGCTTGGCCTTCGCGATCCACTCCAGGATCAGCCGCTTCGACGACGGCGGGAATGCCGCGAAGTGCGCGGCGCCGAGGGCGTCGAACGCGTCCCGCAGGTCCGGCGGCACCACTCCGTCCTGGGCCTCGGCCAGCGCGTCCCACGTCCCCGTCCGCCGCGCCAGGTCGACCGTCGCCTGACCGGACGGCGTCATCAGGCCCGCCGCCGTCAGCCGGGCCACGCGCTCGCGGTTGATCTTGCTCCACGTGCTCTTCGGGTTCCTCGGCGTGAAACACAAGTACGTGCTCGAAGCGTCGCGCCGCAGCGCCTTGCTGTCGATCCAGCCGAAGCACAGCGCCTGCTCCATCGCCTCGTGGACCAGCACGCCCGGCTCCGTGCTCCCCGCCCGCCGGATCACCAGCCACACCGACGGCACCGACGCCGCCGCCAGCCACTCCCGCCACTGCTCCACCGACGTGACCTTCAGCACCGCGATGCCTTCCAGAGTCTCCATGCCCACATCGTCGCGGGTTAAGTGTTCATCTTCTGAGCACTTTCACGCGGGAACAATCGGGCGCCGCCCGGCGTAGCGTCCTGGTATGGAGACTGCGCTCAGCACCGACCGGCTCGTGATCCGGGACTGGACGGTGGACGACGCCGAAGCCGCGTTCGAGATCTACGGCGCGGAAGACGTCACGCACTGGCTGACCCCCGCCATGGACCGCGTCGGCGACGTCGGCGCCATGCGTGCCGTCCTGAACGCGTGGCAGGAGGCGCAGCCCAACCTCTGGCCGCCGCGCGGGCGCTGGGCCGTGGAGCGCAAGGAGGACGGCGCCGTGATCGGCGGCCTCGGCATCCGGCTGCTCCCGCCGTTCGAAGAGGACCTCGAGCTCAGCTGGCAGCTCAGCCCCGGCGTCTGGGGCCAGGGGTACGCGTCGGAGGCGTCGCGGGCGCTCATCGAATGGGCGTTCACCCAGGACACCGACGAGCTGTTCGCCGTCGCCCGGCCGAACAACACCCGCGCGATCGCCGTCGCCAAACGCCTCGGCATGCAGTGGGTCGGCGAGACCGACAAGTACTACAACCTGCGGCTGCAGGTGTACCGGATCCGGCACACCGACCTCATCGACTGACCGGCTCCAGCAGGAAGACGCGGATCTCGCGATCACCGGCGCGCACTGCGTAGCGGTCGTAGGCCGGCCAGTAGGACGCGACCGCGTCCCACATCTCCTGGCGCTCGGCACCGGCCAGGAGCCGCCCGGTGACCTCGACGGTCCGGCCGCCGATCGCGACCGTCGCCGCCGGCCGGTCCAGCAGGTTCGCCGACCACGCCGGGTGCGCTTCGCCGCCCCAGTTCGAGCCGATCACGACGTACGCGCCGCCGCGCTCGACGTAGAGCAGCGGCACCTGCCGCGGCTCGCCGCTGCGGCGCCCGATCGTCGTGAGCAGCAGCGTCCGCAGCCCGACCGCGGCGCCGACGCCGACCCGGCCGCCGCTGACCCGCAGCAGCACCCGGTCGGCGGGCACCAGCGCCCGCCCCAGCACCGCGAACGCCCTGCTCTTCCCGAACCCCGCGAACACCCCGCGCAAACCGGCCACGGTCGAACCCTAGGTCACCACCCCGACGGCGCCGGGGGCGGCACGACCGGCGGCCGGTCGTCGCAGGTGATCGTGTTCGGCAGCAGCCAGGGCGCGAGCCAGCCGTCGTTGCCGCCGAGGTCCGTCAGCGCGAACTCCGACCCGGTGGGCGGGAAGTTGAACGAGCCGCAGTTGTTGACGCCGACCGCGCCGACGTTGCGGGCGTCGACGTTGCGGAACGACGCCGACCCCGCCGACCGCGCGCTCAGCACCGACGTCCCGGCGCCGTCGACCCGCAGGTCCGCGAACTTCAGCCCGGTGATCGAGTACTCGTCCTTCACCGGGAAGTCGCTGACCAGCATGATCGCGTTGTAGGTGTTGTCGAGGAAGTGGTCGCCGGTCACCGAAATGTCAGCGGCGATGTCCTTCTCCAGCGCGTAGAACCAGATCGCGCCGAGGCCGATCTTCCAGTTCAGCTCGAACGTCCCCGCCCGCACGGTCGTGTTGTCGACGATCCGCAGCTTCCCGCCGAACGCTTCCGCGCCGAACCGCGAGCCCACCTGGATCGCACTGCCCTCGCGGATCGGGTCGGCGACGAGGTTGCCCGAGACCGTGTTGTCGACGCCGCCGTACAGCGCGATCCCGTTGGCCAGCACCGGCGTCTGGACCGTGTTGTGGTCGAACGTGTTCCGCGCGTCCTGGGCCTTCTCCGCCCACATCGCCAGGCCGTCGTCGCCGGTGTTGCGCACGAAGTTGTTCGCCACCACCGAATCCGTCACTCCCGTGTGGAAGTTGAGACCGTCGGCGATCTGGTCGGCGATGACGTTGTTCGTGACGCGCGTGGTGCGCATCGGCCCGTCGAACCACAGGCCGACCTTCGTGTGGTGCAGGTACAGGGAGTCCACAGTGGAGTCGCTGAGCGCGCCGCCGATCGCGTTGACCTGGTCGGTGTCGATGCGCTCCCGGACGTCGCCCTCGATCGCGAAGCCGGAGAGCCGGACGTTGTGGCTGCCCCCGGCCGAGGCGTCCTTGCCGTAGAAGCCGACGCCGGTGTGCACCGACCCGTCGGGAGCCGGGGTGCCGAGCGCCACCTCGTGGCCCTTGACGATCGTGTACCAGCTGCCGGCGCCTTCGATCGTGACGTCGTCGACGACGATGTGCCGATTGACCTGGTACGTCCCGGGCGGCAGGTACACCTTGAGGTGAGCGCGCCGCGCGAAGGCGATGGCGCGGTCGAGGGCGTCGGCCGAGTCACGGCGGCCCGTCGGATCGGCGCCGAAGAGCAGCGCGTCAGCCGCGAACGGAACGAACCGCGGCGGTGCGACGAGCTCGGAGTCGAGCAGGTCGATGGCCGTCCACGCGGCGGCACTCCCGGCCGGGACGGTGAGCCGGACCTTGTCCCCCGCCCGGTAGGACCGGCCGAGCAGGAGCCGCTGCTCGTCGTAGAAGTGGCTGGGGCGGAACGGCTTCGTGATCACCGGCGCGGGCGTGGTCGCCGCGGGCACGCAGGAGCACTCCGTGATCCACCAGTCCGGGTGCAGCAGGTCCGCGCCGGGGTCGTTGGTGAACGGGTACTGGTTGTACAGCCAGGAGTACTGCGAGGTCAGCGTCATCCGCTGGCGGTGCGCGCCGTTCACGGTGACGTCCAGCGGCGCGGTGATCCCGCCGCCGCCGGGTGCGTCCGGGATGCTGTAGCGGACGGTGATCGCGTTCGCCGCCGCCGGCAGCGTGAACTCGACGTACTGCCCCGGCGTCACCTTCACCGCCCGGCGGCCGGACGCCTCCGACGGGAGCGTGTAGGCCGAGCGGTCCGGGCCGAGCACGACGCCGTCGGTGCGGGCGTTCTCCGCCTCCTGCTCGAGGAAGCCGACGCTCGCGCCGCGCCCGGCGACGAGCGCCGGGTCGAGCGCGGCCCGCGTGACGACCGGCCGGTCGGCGGCCGACGCGGGGGTGGCCACCGGGAGCAGGGCGGCGACCGCGGCGAACACGGTGGCGAGGGTGCGGCGCGCCATCACGAACCTCGATTCTCGAGTGGAGTGCCGCGGAAGAGTAGGTCGCAACTCGCCTCTCACACAAGCTTTTGCTGGAATTTACTCTGTACTTGCACACATCAGTACGGAAGTTGCGCAACCGGACGTCTGGCAAGGTGGGCTCATGACGCGTCCCGAAACCGCCGCCGAAGTGTTCGACGCGCTCGGCAAGGACTACGAACACGCCTTCCGGAACCTGGCCGAGCAGCGGGCCGCGATCACCGCGCTGGCCGGGGACCTCCCCGCCGGCGCCGCCGTGCTGGACCTCGGCTCGGGAACCGGACGCCCGACCGCCGACCTGCTCACCGCGGCCGGCCACGCGGTGACCGGGTACGACATCGCGCCGAAGATGGTCGAGATCGCGCGCGCCCAGGTGCCCGCGGCGCGCTTCGAGGTCGGCGACCTGCGCGAACTGTCCTTCGAGGCCGCCACCTGGGACGCGATCACAGCGTTCTTCTCGACGCTCCAGCTTCCCCGGGCCGACCAGGAGACGATGCTCGGCCGGTTCGCGGAGTGGCTGAAGCCGGGCGGCGTGCTCGTCTTCGCCACGGTGCCCGCCGACGTGGACGGCGTCGACATCGTCTTCATGGGACACCCGGTGCGCGCGAGCAGCTTCACGGCGGAGGTTCTCGCGGAGAAGCTGCGCGCGGCCGGCCTGGAGATCGTCCGCGAGGAGCAGGCACTTTTCGTGCCCGACCACCCCGACGCCGGGCCCGAACCCCACGTCTACCTCACCGCGCGCAAGCCTTCGTGAGTCGATCGTCGCGTCAACCCCTCACCAGGCTGATCACCCGGTGGACATGAATTTTACTCAAGTTCGTGCGTATCCCGGGCCGCGGAGCCGAGCTAAAGTGAGGAATGGGCATCGAAGCTCTCGCCAGGCCAGTGCCTCGCGAACACCGGGAGCTGGTGCGCGAGATGCTGGCCAGACTGCCCGAATTCGCCGACCGCCTCGCCCGCCTGCTGAGCGAAGAAGACGAGTTCTACCGCCAGGTGGAGCACGTCGCGCCCGGTGAGCTGCGGCAGGTCTGCCGGGCCAACCTCGAGCGCGCGCTGACCGCGCTGGTCGACGGCCGCGGCCTCGCCCTCGACGCCGCCCGCAAGACCGGGCTCGTCCAAGCGCGCCAAGGCATCCCGCTGCCCGCGGTGCTGCGCGCCTTCCGCATCGGCGGCACCTTCGTCTACGAATGCCTCCTCGAGCTCGCCGGGCCGGAGTTCCTCAACCCCACCCGGACGATCGAGATCAACTCCTACGTCTGGAAGGCGATCGACCTCTACTCCGACGCCCTGACCACGGCGTACGAGCAGGTCGCCGCCGAGCCGTCGCACGCCGACGCGCGCCGGCTGGACGACCTGCTCCGCGGCCGGCTCCCGAGCCAGGCCGACATGGAGGCCGCCGCCCGGGAGCTGGGCCTGCCGACCGCGGGCATGTTCGTCGTCGTGGTCACCGAACGCGTCGAGCCCGACGGGCAGGACACCGTCGAGGCGCTGCTGCGCGCCCGCCGCTGGCGCTCGGCCTGGCGGCCCGGCGGCGAGGCGGGCCTGGTCGCGATCGACCGCATCGAAGACGTCCGGCGGCTGCGCGAAGTGCTGGGCTCGCTGCCGGTGGCGGCCGGGATGAGCAAGCCGTTCAGCGGGTTCCCGGACGTCCCGGACGCGCTGCACCGGGCCCGGATCGCCCGCCGCTCGCTGCCCTCGGGCACCGCCGGCGTGGTGGTGTTCGGCGACTCGCCGGTGACGACGCTGGTCGCCGCCGCGCCGGGGATGGCCCGCGACGTCGTGCGGTCCGCGCTGGCCGGCGTGCTCACCCTGCCGGGCGCGGAACGCAAGGTCATGCTCGACACGCTGCTCGCGTGGTTCGCCGGCCACGGCTCGGCGAAGGAGGCCGCGGACCGCCTGTTCGTGCACCCCAACACGGTCCGCTACCGCCTGCGCCGCGTGCAGGACCTGACCAAGCGCGACCTCACCGACCCCGTCGACATCGGCGAGCTGTACGTCGCCCTCGAATCGGTGCGCCTCGACCCCGGACCGAGTGAGTGACCCCCACACCGGCGAAGCTCGGTTGACCCGCGGCCGGCGCGGTCCATTCCTCAGTGGACCAGCACCGACCGAGGAGGGGTCATGAAGAAGATGCTGACCGGGGCCGTCGTCGGCGCGCTCGTCGCGGTGTCCACGGCCGGAACCGCCGAGGCCGCCCCGGCTTTCGTGCCGCCGACGGCCGCGGGCTGCGGCGGCACCGGCTACGCACCGCCCGGCGGCGCGTGGGGCGCGGTGTCGAACTCGAGCTGCGGGCTGGCCGGTTCCCCCGGCCTGAAGATCCGCTACACCTACACCTCGCGCTCCGACGCCAGCCCGATCCACGCCTCCGCCAAGCACTACACCACCGCGGAAGGCAGCAACCCGGGTGCGGAGCAGTGGACCGAGTTCGGCGCCGGCACCCGCGGCGACAGCGGCCTGCTGCCCTGGGGCAACTCGCTGGCCATGAAGTCGATCAAGTTCCAGTCGATCAACGTGCTCGGCGCGATCGTCGACTGGTCGTGAGCAGGCTCTGGGTCCTGGCGCTGCCGGCACTGGCCTGCGCGTGCGGCGCGCCGACGGCGCCGGGACCCACCGCCGCCGAGACGGCCGTGCGCGAGTACGTGGCGCTGCGCAACGCGGGTGATCTGCCGGGGCTGCTCGGGAAGTCGTGCGGCGGCCTGTACTCCTCGACGGAAAGCCTGCTCGCGCAGAGCCCGGAGCAGCGCCGGGCGGTCACCGATTCGATGCGGGCGCACCCGGTCGAGGTCGAGTCGGTCGTCGTCGATCCGGCCGGGGACCACGTGTTCGGCGCGACGATGACCGGCTCCGCGCAGACCGCCGGCGGCCGCCGGACCGCCGTCCAGCACGGCGAGGTGCGGCAGTACCGGGACGGCTGGCGGGTCTGCGCACTCCATCCCTGACTTATTGACTTTCGATAGATATCCAGCGATAGTCGTCGCATGTTGACCGAAAGACGCGCGGTCGCCGCGCTCCGGGTGTTCCTCGTGGTGCTGTTCGGCGTGCTCCTCGTGTTCCAGACGCTGTCGCTGCCGGGCGGGATCGCCTACCAGACCTCGCAGAACCCGCACGACGCGAACCTGCGCTGGCCGCTGACCGCGATCGCGGTGTTCCTCGTGCTGTGCGTGCAGGTGGTGCTCGTCGCGACCTGGCAGCTGCTGACACTGGTCAAGAAGGACCGGATCTTCACCGCGGCGTCCCTGAAGTGGGTCGACGCGATCGTGTGGGCGATCGGCGCCGCGTGGCTGGTGTTCGTCGGCATGCTGATCTTCGTCGGCTTCAACGCGGACGACCCGGGGATGCCGATGCTGCTGTTCCTGGTGACGGTCGGGATCACCGTGCTCGGCCTGCTGATGGTGGTCATGCGCGCGCTGCTGCGCCAGGCCACCACCCTCCGGAGCGACCTGGAAGCGGTCATCTGATGGCGATCGTCGTGCGCATCGACGTCGAGCTGGCCAAGCGCAAGCTGAGTGTCGGCGAGTTCGCCGAGAAGGTCGGGCTGACCCCGGCCAACATCGCGGTGCTGAAGAACGGGCGCGCGAAGGCGGTCCGGTTCAGCACGCTGGAGGCGATGTGCCGGGTGCTCGGCTGCCAGCCCGGAGACCTGCTGGAGTGGGTCGACGAGTAGTGCTCGCCCCAGCGGCGGCGAGCGGGGCCGCAAGCTCGCCACCGCCGGCGCGACCGGAGCGAACCGGCCGCGCCCCAGCGCTCGCCCCGTGGCCGCAAGCTCCCCGCCTCGAGCGCAGCCGGGACCAGCCCGCCGCGTCCCTAGTGGTCGCCCCGGTGGCGGCGGGCGGCGAGGGCCGCCGCGGCGAAACCGTGGTCGAGCATCTCCTTCTCGTACTCCCCGACCGCGTCGAGCAGCGGTGCGCCCGACACCAGCCGTCCCGCGAGCAGGCCCGCGTCGTGCAGGGCCACGCCCGCGCTGATGCCCGCCGGTGGCATCGGGTGCGCCGCGTCGCCTGCCAGGGTCACCGGGCCCGGGGCCCACGGCTCGGGCCGCTCGGACGTGTACACGCTCGACGGCACCACGTACGCCGGGTCGCTCAGCCGGATCAGCGCACCCAGTGCCGGGTGCCAGTCCGCGAGCGTCTTCGCCGCCAGGTCGATCAGCTCGCCCGCGCCCAGCCGGAAGAAGCCCGGGCCGAACACGCTCGACGACGCGGCCGCCGCCCACATCACGTAGTCCTCGCCCGGCGGGAAGCCGAACTCGGCCGGGTCGCGCCGGAAGCGCTGCGCGGCGAGGACGATCCCGCGGCCGTCCGGGCCGGCCACCCCGAGGAAGCCTTCGAGCGCCGCGTCCGGGGTCAGGTCGCGGGCTTCGCGGGTCAGCGGGGTGCGGCCGTAGATCAGCCGCGCGTCGTCGGTGGTCACCGGGAAGTCCGGCAGCAGCTGCCGCCGGATGCCGGAGCCGACGCCGTCGGCGGCGACCAGCAGGTCGCCGTCTTCGGTGGTGCCGTCGGCGAACCGGACGCGCACCCGGTCGCCGGGCAGCAGGGTGTAGCCGGCGAACTCGGCGCCGAAGCGCGTGCAGCCGGCGAGGTCGCGCAGCATGATCCGGCGCAGCGTCAGCCGGTCGACGGTGATCCCGGCGGCCTCCGGCGGCACCGGGATCTCGGTGAAGGTCCCCAGGTCGGGGCCGGCCACGGTGACCCCGCGCCCGGTCCGGCACGACGTCGCCGCGGCCTGCTCGTACGCCTCGGACGGCAGCCATTCGCGCAGGGCCGCGTCGCCGTCGCCGCCGATGTGGATCCGGTAGCCCTGGGCGCGGGCGTCGACGGTGGCGTCCCGCTCGAAGAGCAGGACGTCGATGCCGTGCCGGCGCAGGCCGTGGGCCAGGCACGGGCCGGCCAGCCCGGCCCCGCTGATGAGAACTCGCATGGTTACCCCCGTGGTGAGATGGTCTCATCTGAGACCATCTCAGGATGCTAGCATTTTCCGCCATGGAGGCTCAACCGGTCGATCCGACCGCCATCGGGATGCTGCTCAACCGCGCCCACCGGCTGGCCCGCGCGCACGCCAACGACGCGGCGCGGCCGACGGGCATCGAGCTGCAGCACGCCGGCGTGCTCTCGGCGATCCGGGCCGGCGGGATCCGCAGCCAGCGCGAGCTCGGCGCGGCCCTCGGCGTCGACAAGTCCACCCTGGTCCGGATCGTCGACGACCTGGAGCACCGGAACCTGCTGCGGCGGCAGCGATCCCCGCAAGACCGGCGGGCGTACGAAATCGTGATCACCGAGGAGGGCGAGCGCCGGCTCGCCGAGGCGAACGAGCTGTTCGCCGAGGCGATGACCGGCTTGCTGAAGCTGTTCGACGACGACGAGCAGCGCCGGCTGCACGAGCTGCTGAACCGGTTCGTCGCGCAGGGCTAAGCCGCGTCGGCCTCCACCAGCCGGGCCAGCTCCAGCAGCGTGCTCTCGAAGCCGGGACCGGCGGTGAGCGCCACCGTGAGCGGACCCCCGCGCCGGCCGTGGCCCACCGGGAGCGTCACCGCCGGCTCCGTCCACTGGGGACGGTCCACACCGGCCGAGACGACCACGTCCGGCCGGGTCACCACCCGGCGGCGGCCGCCCGCGTCGAGGTCGAGCACGACGTTGCCGTGCAGGGAAAGCAGCGCCGCGACGTCGGCGACGGCGTCGCGCAGCTCGCGGTCGGCGATCGAGTCCGAATGCGCGCCGATCGCCGCCCGGGAGGGCTCGCCGCCGAGCCTCGGCACGATCACGCCGAGGTCGCCAAGGGTGCAGGCGAGCACCCGGATGCCGGGCACGCCGGCCAGCGGGTCGGTCAGGGTGATTCCCGCGCTCGCGGCCACCGCCACGATCCGGGCCCGCCAGCGCGCGGTGGCCGCGATGGCGACCATCGAAGGGTCCTGGGGCAAAAGGGATGCGCTCCTTTGCGGTCCGGCGCGGCGGAGGGTGGATCGTCCGATGGTGGGCCCGTGCCCGTTGTGCCCGGGAACAAACATGTTTGGTCACTTGGTCCGAACGGCGGCGTACATGCGGCCTTCCGGTGGCACCGGGTGACTGTGACCGCCGGTCACACTTTGACGTGCGGCGTGGCGCGGGCCACTATCCGCAGCACCTGATTACCGCCGGGTAATTTGCGTGTCGACGAAGACCGACCCAGGAGGACCGTTGCGACGTGCTTTCGGCCTGATCTTGCTGGCACTGGGCGTTTTCGCGGTCGCCGGGGCGGTGCTCCTCCCCACCTACGTCTACCCCAAGCTCGCCAAGGTGCCGCTCGACCAGGACTCGACGTCGGTGCTCGAAGGCACCGCGAGCAAGGTCCTCGCCGTGACCGACGACGGCTCCGGCCCGGTGTCGAACATCCGCGAGAACGCCAAGCTGACCGCGGTGGCGCACGTCCAGGCGAACTTCGCCGCACCCGAGATGCAGCAGGACACCGACTACGCGGTCTGGCTGCTGGCGGTGCAGGTCACCGACGACGCCGACAACACGGTGCTCAGCGCGAGCAAGCGGCAGGTCTGCTTCGACCGGCGCACCGGCGAGGGCTACGAGCCGAACGGCTCGACCGACCCGAAGTGCGATGCCAGGAGCAGCTACGTCACCGAACTGAAGGACAAGGCCGACAAGGACGGCCAGAAGCCGCCCGAGACGAACGTCGAGAAGGCGCAGCCCGGCCTGAACTTCAAGTTCCCCTTCGGCACCGAGCAGCAGGACTACAAGGTCTACGACGACAACACCGGCGCGGCGGTCACCGCCCGCTACGCCGGCACCGAGACGGTGAACGGGATCGAGACCTACAAGTTCGTCCAGGACATCCCGGACACGAAGCTCGACTCGAAGAAGGTGCCCGGCTCGCTGGTCGGCTCCGACCAGTCCAGCGTGGACGCCGACCTCTACTACCGCGGCGTCAACACGATGTGGGTGGAGCCGGTCACCGGGATCCAGGTCAAGCAGCAGCAACAGCAGCACCAGGAACTGCGCGTCGGCACCGGCGGCAGCGCGACGGTCGTGTTCGACGGGACGCTCGCCTACAACGGCCGGACCATCGCGCAGATGGTCGACCAGGTGAACGCGAACAGGGGCAAGCTGGAGTTCCTCTCGAGCACCGGCCCGCTCTGGCTCGGCATCGGCGGCGGCGTGCTCATCATCGCCGCGATCGTCGTGCTGGCCCGCCGCCGCCCGCCGGAGCCCCCGACGTCGCACCGGCGGCGCCAGGTCGCCTACGCGGGCAGCTGACTCAGCGCTTCCGGAGAACCAGGACCAGATTCCAGGACGCGATTTCACGCAGGCCGGGAATCCGCACGATCCACATCGCCCAGCTCGGGTGGTACCGCGGATACCCGGCCACGAAATCGGCGAGCGGCGTCGCCTTCGCCCAGCGGAGCGCGGCGCCGACGGAAACCGGGAACAGGCTTTCCCCGAATTTGTTCTTCGGCTGCTTCCCCAGTTTCCGGGAATACCGCTGCCGGGCGTAGTACCCGCCGAGGAAGTGCCACGGCGCGGTCTCGTGGCCGCCCCACGGCGAGTACCACGGCGTGAAGGACGCGAAGATCGTGCCGCCGGGCTTGGTCACCCGGCACATCTCGTCGAGCATCACCCACGGCTCGGCGACGTGCTCCAGCACGTTCGACGAGTAGCAGACGTCGACGGAACCGCTGCGCACGGGCAGTTCCGTGCCGCTGGCGCGGATCATGTTCTCCCCGGGCTCGCCGCGCGCGGACAGCTCGCCGACGTCCGGGTCGAGGCCGAGGTAGACCGCGCCGGCCGCGCGGAAGGCGTCGGAGAAGTAGCCGGGGCCGCCTCCGACGTCGAGCACCGTTCGCCCGGACAGCGGAGCGTGCGCCGCCAATTGCCGGACCGAGTCGCCGGCCAGCGCGGAATAGAAGCCGTCCGGGTCGGTCTGCTCGGTGAGGAACGTGCGGAACAGCGTGACGGAACGCCCGAGGGTGGCCTGATGAGGTCGGTCGAGCACCGGATTACCTACCATTGAACCGTCGCTTTCCCGAATACGTTCCTCTACTGTGTACGCACCGGTAACCTAGCATCGTCGCTACAGTTTGGATAACCCGATGGAACGACCTCGAGTGCTCCTCGTCAACTGGCGCGACACCGGCCACCCCGAAGGCGGCGGGTCGGAGCGGTACGTCGAGCGGATGGCCGAAGGGCTCGCGAGAGCCGGGTACCGGGTCGAAATCCAGTGCGCCGCCTACGCGGGCGCGACCGCGGGGGAATGGCGGGACGGCGTCCGCTACCGGCGGCGGGGCAACAAGTTCGGCGTGTACGCGCACGCGGTGCGTGCCATTCGCCGGGCCCGCGCCGACCTGGTGGTCGACGTGCAGAACGGGATGCCGTTCTTCGCCCGGCTGGTCGCCGGCTGTCCCGTGCTGGTGCTCGTGCACCACGTCCACAAGGAACAGTGGATCAGCGCGCTCGGCGAGACGCTGGGGCGGGTCGGCTGGTGGATCGAGTCGCGGCTGGCGCCGTGGCTGTTCCGGAAGTGCCGGTACGCCACGGTTTCCGAGGTCACCAAGGCGGAGCTGGCGGGCCTCGGGATCGAACGTTCGCGGGTGACGGTCGTGCCGAACGGCCTGGACGCGCCGCCGCCGTGCGCGTCCGAACGGGACGCTTCCCCGACCCTGGTCGCGGTGAGCAGGCTCGTGCCGCACAAGCGGATCGAGCACGCCATCGACGTCGTCGCGCGGCTCGCGCGGCGCTGGCCGGAGCTGCGGCTCGAGGTCGTCGGCCAGGGACCGTGGGACGAAGTGCTGCGCGAGCACGCGGCTTCGCGCGGGGTGGCGGACCGCGTGGTCCTGCACGGCTGGGTCGACGAGCAGGCCAAGCACGAGATCCTCGCGCGGTCGTGGCTGCACCTGTGCCCGTCGGTCAAGGAGGGCTGGGGCATCGTCATCATGGAGGCCGCGGCGCACGGCGTGCCGTCGGTCGCCTACCGCGCCGCGGGCGGCGTGGCCGAGTCCATCGTGGAGGGCCGCACCGGGCTCTTGGCCGAGGACTTCGAGGACTTCACGGCCCACGTGGACGGCTTGCTCGCCGACGGCCTGCGCCGGGCGGAAATGGGCCTGGCCGGGGCCGAGCGGGCCGGGCGGTTCAGCTGGGACGCGAGCATCGGGCAGTTCGAAACGCTGGTGCGGGACGTTTCCGGGCTCCCCGCGCCAAGGCCGCGGGTTCTGGGTCAGCTGCCGCGCGGCTCGGCGCTGGCGTCGTGAACGGCGTCGCGGAACTCGTCGAGCAGCCGGTTCGCCGCGGCCGCGTCGAAGTCCTTGCGGCGGGCCCGCACGGTCACCGTCGTGACGTCCCCCGTGGTCGCCGCCCCGAACGCCACGCCTGACCGGCCGCTCGCGGCCGGGTAGAACGCCAGCGAGCGCACGGTGTCCCCGGTGGACACCACGCCGAGGTTGGACACCAGGAACGTCGAGCCGAGCCGGCTCGCGAGCAGCCGCGTGCCCAGCCGGGCGAGCCGGCTGCTGCGGGCGGGGAAGTCCGGTTCCGGCGGCTGGTTCGCGAGCACCGCGGCGACGTCCGCGCCGGGTCCGAGCCGCAGCCGGAAGAACGCGCTGTCGTGCACCGGTTCCGGCGCGGCCCCGGAGCGCCACGACGCGCCCAGCGCGGCCACCACGCGGGCGGTGCGGGCGCCGTGCGCGCGGTTCCAGCTCGCGGTGGCGCGGGCGGCGGCCGCGACGAACCCCGCGGCCCCCAGGCGCAGCCGTGGCTCGTGCCGGGCGGCGAAGACGTCTCCTGCGGCCTCTTCACGCCGGTCAGGTGAGATCCGGCCCGGGGGCGCGAAAAGCGCCTCAGCGAGCCGCTGGACGGCCGAGAGGGCAAAGGGTTTGCCGCCGGCGCGGTCACCGATCCCCCGCGCCGCCGAGGAAACCGGGACGTCGAGCAGGACGCCGAGCAGCGAAAGCAGGCCGAGACCGTCGAGGGCACCGTGGTGCGCCGCGACGAGCAGCGTCGGCTCCTCGGCGCGGACGGCGACGCGCAGGAGCGGCGCGGTCCGTTCGTAGGGCGCCGAAGCGAAGCGGTCGCGGGTGGCCGGCAGGTCGGTGGTCCGCTCGATTTCGGGCACGGCACCGAGATGCGGGTACTGCTGGACGGCCGCCGCCAGCCGGGCCCGGAGCTTGTCCGGGTCGGGTGCGGCCGTGCCGAGGTCCGCTTCGAGGAGGATGCTCCAGGAAACGGTGGGGTCGCCGTAGAGCCCGACGACGCGGTGCGCGTGGTCGGAGGCGAGCCGGGTCACCGCGTCAGCGGTTCCCGTAGAGCTTGTTCGGGTGGTCGGCCGGGTTGTACTTCACCTGCGCGTTGAGCTTTTCCTGCACCTGGGCGGAGCTGTCCGGGTCGGCGCCCTGGGTGAGGGCGAAACCCGCTCCGGTCGCCAGACCGCCGCCGATGATGACGGCGGCGACCACGCCGATGATCGTGCCCACGTGTCACTCCTTCTGCGGCGGGGAACTCCTGCCGCGGCCCAATGTACGCATCGGTAACATGAGGCACAACAGTGCGACGCACAGCGACGCGAGCACTACTCCGTTCGCCACCAAGGCGGGCGCCCACGAGATCGCTTTCACCGCGGGCACACCCGGGGTCCGGTAGAGCGTCAGCCACTCACCCGACCACACCGGCGTCGCGCCGGCGAGCAACCGGGAATCGACGGAGCCGGGCGTCCCGTGCTCGACGAGGATCCAGCCGATGCCGGCGGCGGTGAGCTCCTGAGCGGACGTCGCGGCGCGGACGTCCCCGATGCGCGGGTCCTCCCCGGCGATGCGGTCCTGTCCCACTTGGAGCGTGTCGTCCATCAGCACGGGTCTCGGGAGCACGCGCGGCGCCGGGTCGAGCTGCGTCCGGTCGTCGTTCCACGCGAACCCGCGGAACGCCGAGAGCGGCAAGGTCAGCACGTCGCCGGGGCGGTCACCGAGCACTTCGGACACTGCCCGCCAGTCGGCCGGGTACTGCGCGGTGGCGAGCCGTCCCCAGCCTCCCCAGGCCAGGTCCGGCATGGTGAGCAGGGGGAAGACGGCCGCCGCCGAGACGAGCGCGATGCGCCCGCGCTCGGTTTTCAGCTTGGTCGCGGCGACCTCGATGGCCAGCGCGAAGCCCAGCGCCAGCGGCAACGCCCACCAGGCGACCCATTTCTGGGCGTCCCGCAGGAGTCCCGCGCCGGGCAGGTGCCGGGTGGCGGCGGTCAGCAGCGCGTCGCCGCCCGGCAGCGTCGCCAGGGACGCCAGCAGCACGCCCGCGGCGCCGAGGCCGAACAGCGAGCGGGCGGGCGCCTTTCCCCACCTCCGCGCGAGCGGGGCGAGCCCGGCGACCGCGATGGCGACGACGATGAGCGTCAGCACCGGGATGAGGGGCAGGGACCGGCTGCCGGGGACCGTTTCGGCGTTCCAGATGCCCCCCAGGCCGAGCACGCTGAGCAGCGCGGGTCCCCAGCTTTCGGGGCGGGCGCTGAACGCCGTGACGCCGGCCGGGTCGGAGTAGGTGCCTTCGGCGTTGAGGAAGGTCGGGACCAGCCACGGCAGGTTGAGCACGATGGCGATGGCGAGCGTCTGCCAGAGCCGGCGCGAGCCGGCGGCGACGGCCATGACGACGGCGGCCAGCACGCCACCGGGCGGGGTCAGGACCGCCGGGGCGCACGCGAGCACCAGCTTCGGCAGGGCGTTCGGCTCGTGCTCGCGCGCGGCGAGCCCCGCTTTGACGATCCAGGGCAGGCAGGCGTAGGCCAGCAGCAGCGGCCAGTGGCCGATGAACAGCCGCTCCGCGACGTACGGCGTCCAGGCGTACGCGGTCGCTGCGACGAGCCGGGTGCCCAGGCGCTCGGTCGGGACCAGCCGGCCGGCCCCCCAGGCGGCGCCGAAGAGGGCCAGCAGCAGGACGATCTTCTGGACGATGTCGCCGGGCAGCACGGTGGTCGCCAGCGCGACGGCGGCGTCGGCCGGGACCGACCGCGGCAGCGTGGCCCCGATCCCGAAGGCGTCCGGCACGAAGTACTGCCGGGGCGCGAACACCATGTCGTAGGACAGGACGAACCCGCGGCCCAGCAGCGGCGCGCAGACGGCGAACGCCAGCAGAGCGGACACGACGGGGAGCGCGAGCCGTCTGCCCGGTGCGTCCACTGCCCTTCCTTTCCGTTGCCCGCGCGGTTAGGGTCCCTGGAAATTACTCGCCGGTAATGGGAGCCCGCCGTTGAGCGTAGCCACCGAAGTGCCGGCCCGGACCGGCAACCGGGTCGCGGCGATCCTCGTCTCGCTCGCGCTCGCGGGCAACAACGCGGGCAGTTACGTGCTGAGCCTCGCGGCCGCGCGGATCCTCGCGCCCGGGGCGTTCGGGGAGCTGAGCTCGCTGCTGGCGGTGCTGGTGATCGGCGTCGTCCCGGCGATGGGACTGCAGACGGTGGTGGCGCTGCGGGTGGCGCGCTCGCCGTCGCTCGACCGGGGTCCGCTGTTCGCACTGGGGCTGCTGACGAGCGGGATCGTCGCGACGGCGGCGTTGACGCTCAGCCCGTTGCTGGTGCTCCTGCTGCACCTGGGGTCGCTGACGCCGGCGCTGCTGGTGACGGCCGCGCTCGGGCCGTTGACGCTGCTGGGCGTGTTCCACGGCGTGCTGCAGGGCGCGCACCGGTTCGCCGTGCTGGCCGGGCTGATCGCCTTGGAAGGACTGGGCAAGGTCGGCGGGTCGCTGGTGGGCCTGCTGGTCGCGGGCACCACGACGGGCGCCCTGGTGGGGACGGCGGTGGGGTCGCTGGCGGTGGTCGTGGCGGGCTGGCAGGTCTGCGGGCGCCCGCGGCCGCGCTGGGCCGACCGCCACGGCGTCGAAGTACTCCACACGGCGCAAGCGATGCTGGCGCTGGTGCTGCTGGTGAACCTCGACCTGGTGCTGGCGCGGCACACGCTGCCGTCTTCGGAGGCGGGCGAGTACGCGCTGGGAGCGATCGTCACGAAGATCGCGTACTGGCTGCCGCAGGCGGTGGGGGTGCTGGTGCTCCCCCGGTTCGCCGCGTCTTCGGGACGGCGCCGGGTGCTGCCGGTGGCGTTGGCGGTGTGCGCGTCCCTCGACGCTTTCGTGCTGCTGGCTTCGTTGGTGCTGGGGCCGTCGTTGCTGTCGCTGATCGGCGGCGCGCGGTACGCGGGGAGTTCGATGCCGGTTTGGCCGTTCGCGCTGGCCGGGTCGATGCTGGCGCTGGTCCAGATCCTGCTGTACGCCCGCCTGGCCGACGGCGACCGCCGGGTGGCGGTGCTGATGTGGGCGGCGGTGGCCGTGGAGGCGTTGCTGATCACGGCGTGGCTGCACGCGTCGGCAACCCAGGTGGTGACGGTGGCGGCCTGCTGCGCGGGCGGCTTGGCCGTGGCCGGCGCGATCCTGGAATTACGCTCCCGCCGCACCACCTGACTCACATACCCAGACAGTCGGCTCACGTACCCAGACAGTCGGCTCGCGTACCCAGACAGTCGGTTCGTGAGCCGACCCTCCAGGTACGCGAGCCGACTCCCCAAGTACGCGAGCCGACTCCTCAGGTACGTGAGCCGACCCTCCACGTACCTACGCTGGTTCCGTCGGGTTCTCCTTGCGGGTGAACCAGTCCACGCACGTGGCCACCATCGCAGCCGCCGCCAGGAGCAGCGCTGCCTGGGTCACCGGGCCGTACGCCCACTCCTGGCCGTGGCCCAGGATGCGGCCCGTCACCGATACCACCGCCGCCACGGCCATCCCGCCGAACGCCAGGTACCGGGGTGCCCGGTCCCAGAACTGCCGGGCCAGCAGGCACGCGATCAGCAGCACCACCGGCAGCATCCCGCCCAGCGCCACCAGCAGCACGATCAGCGCCACCGGCACCAGCGCGCCACCCCGCGGCACCGCGAACGGCCGCCGCCGGGCCGGCCAGAAGACGCCCACCAGCATCAGCACCACCGCCAGCGCGCCGATCAGCAACGCCGTCCGGTACGCCGAGTCCGGGGTGAACGCCAGCGAAACCACGCCACCCGCGCCCGCCGGGACGATCCACGCCTGCTGCCAGCCGTCGACGCGGGTGCGGGCCAGCTCGCGACCGTCCAAAGTGGCCACCCAGCCGGCGTTCGCGTTCTCCGGGACCGCAAGCACCGCCTCCGCCCCCGGCGCGACCTTCACCGAGCGCGACGCCGCGTCCCACTTCTCCACCTGCACCGCGCGGTGCACCGGCGGTGCCGCCGCCACCGAAGGACGCAGCCACAGGTCCTGGACGACGAACGAGTCCGACCGGTCCGTCCGCAGCTCGTGCCCGCCGGACGGCAGCGAGATTCCGCCCTCCGAATCGCGGCACATCCGCAGCTCCAGCGGCCGGTGAGCGGTGATGTCGGCCAGCGTGCCCTGCACCGACGTGCGGTAGTCGAGCCCGTCGAGGTGGACGTTCGGCCCCGAGCCGCACGGCACCGTGAACGCCGGGTCCGGCCCGGGCAGGAGCCCGTCGGTGCCGGACAGCTCGAGGCTGCCGATCCCCACCGTGGAGCGGGCCGCGGGGTCGTCGTCGTCCCCGGGCAGCACGACCTGCAACTGGTCGGTGTCCAGGGGCTCGAACGACGCCGACCCGCCCGCGTCGAGCTGCACCGTGCGCGTCCCGGACTTGCCCACCAGCTCGACCTGCCGCGGGATCTGCGCCCCGCTCGAGGGCGCGACCCCGATGTGCAGCCCCGAAATCCGCTTCGGCCCGGTCCAGCCGAGGGTCAACGCCGGGCGCAGGTCGGTGACGTCGGGACGCCACGTCGTCCCCGCGTCGCCGTCGACCGCCGCGAAGCCGCCCGCCGCCGGGTCGCCGGCCAGCTGCGACGTCGACGACACCGTGACCCCCGGCAGCTGCACCGGGTTCTTCCCGCCGCCGGCGGGCAGCACCGAGCCGCCGACGAGGAACGTCTGCTCGGCGGGCGTGCTGAACAGCCGCCGGATGCCGTCCGGCTCTTCGCCGTCCCGCGCGGCGGACGCGTCGCACCGCACCGCGCCGTCGGCGGGCAGGCACGCGTACCGCGGCTGGGCCCCGCGCGTGAACGCGAACCCGGGCGCCGGCCCGGCGGGCAGGTCGGCCGGGACCTCCAGCGCGCGCTGCGGCTCGGTGTCCGGGATCTTCAGCTCCGCGATGCCGACGTTCCCGTCCTGCCGCCCGACCACCAGCGACAGCAGCGTGATCCGCACCTTGCGGGTGACCCCGGCGATGACGGAGTAGGTGTGCGACCCGGCGCCGCGGATCACCTGCTGGTCGATCGAGCCGTTGTCGGTGGTGATCCGGATCCGGGTCGGCGGCCAGCCCACCCGCAGGTCGTCGACCATCTGCAGGTCCACGGCGTTCACCAGCCGCGGGGTGTCCAGCTCCACCTCGAGCCACTGCCCGACCGGCCCGGTGAACGACGACGAGTGCCACGACGTGCGCGGGTCGCCGTCGATCGCGGCGAACGGCTGGTGGCCGGGATCGGACCCGCCGAACGCGTCGGCGAAGGACGCGGCCGTCGACGCCGTCACCGCGCGGATCCCCCGGTAGGCGGCGACGGTCTGGTGTTCCTCGCCTGGGAACGGCAGGACGTCACCGGCCGCCCGCTGCTGGCGGAACGCCTCCCCGGCGGTCAGGGTCTGGCTGAGGTTGTCGCGCACGCCGCCGACGTTCCGCTCGGCGCGGCGCAGGCCGTCGGTCACCAGCCGCGGTCCGCCGGGCGAGCCGCCGTCGCCGGTCAGCACGGTCGGCGTCGCCGGGTCGAGCTGGCCGGAGTCGATCAGCGGGAGCAGGTTCTCCGGGCCGCCGCTCACCGTCGGGACGTCCGTTGTGGACGTCGCCGTGGCCAGCGGCACCGGCTGCCGGACTTCGTAGATCTCGAGGGGACCGAACACCGCCGCCTTGCCGATGCCGGGCGAGCCGGCCAGCCCGGACCGCAGCGTCGCGATCGGCGGTGCGGTGTTCCGGTCCCGGTCGATGTCGTTGCGCAGCAGCAGGAACCGGTACCCGGACCGCGCGAGCAGCGCGGCGAGCCCCGGGTCGCCGCGGCCGTCGGCGAGCGCCGCGTCGACCGAGTCCATCAGCCGCGTGTTGCCTTCCGATCCCAGCGGCACCTGGTTGCGGACCGCCCACGGGCTCTTCGCGATCGCCTGCGCGGGCTCGTCGACCGTGCGGCCCCAGTCGTACTCGCCGAACCCGGTGGCGGGCAGCAGCAGCGTCCGCGCGTTCGGGTCGGCCTTGGCGACGTAGCCCATCGCGTCGTACCAGTAGCCGGGCACCTCGTCCCAGCCCGGCCCGGACCGCAGGTTCAGCAGCCACGCGGGCGCGGCCATCACCAGCACCAGCAGCAGGCCCAGCGCGGGTCGCACGAACCGGCGTGCGGACTTCAGCCGGGCCGGGCTCGAGATGCCGTGCACGAACGCCAGCATCAGCGGCAGCCGCAGCACCGGCTCGAACTTGTGGACGTTGCGCAGCGGGGCGAGCGGCCCGTCGAGCAGGTGCCGGACCTGCTCGGCCAGCGGGCTGTCGAGCGTGCCGACGTAGCCGATGGTCAGCAGCGTCAGCCCGGTGAGGACGCCCAGCACCAGGAACCGGCGCTCCGGCAGGCCGCGGCGGGTGAGCCCGAGCAGGCCGACGCCGGCGACGAGCCCGGTCGCCAGCATCAGCACGGGGTTGTCGATCAGCGACCAGCCGCCCGGCCACCACGGCGTGCCCTGCACGACGTAGGCGACCCACTGGTTGGTCCCGCGCAGCACCTCGAACAGCGACATCGGCGCGGTCGTGTTCGTCGCGGACTCGATGTAGTCCAGGAACGGCAGGCTGTATTCGCCGAGCAGCAGCAGCGGCAGGATCCACCACAGCGTCGCGCCGACGACGAAGACGAACCACCACAGGACCAGTTCGACGTGGTGGCGCGTCCACTTGCGCGTCAGCAGCCACAGTCCCGGCAGGACGAGCGCCATCACGACCATCGCGCCGTTGACCCCGCCCATGCACAGGACGGCGACGGCGGACAGCCCGGCGGCCCGCCGCGGCGAGCCGATCGTCCCGGCCCGGACCAGCGGGACCAGGACCCACGGGAGCAGCACCGCGGGCAGCATCTCCGCGGACAGCCCGCCGATTTCGGTCAGCATGCGCGGCGCGAGCGCGTACCCGAGCGCGCCGATCAGCCGCGTGCGCTCGGTGCCGAGCTTCATCGCCCGCGCGAGCAGCAGGGCACCGCCGAACGCGGCCGAGAGCAGGAGCGCGCCCCACAGCCGCTGCGCGACCCACGCCGGGACGCCGGCGGCCTGGCAGAGCGCGAAGAACGGGCCCATCGGGAAGAGGTAGCCGTACGCCTGGTTCTGCAGCTCCCCCGCCGTGGCTTGCGGGTTCCACAGGTGCAGCGCGCGGCCGAGGAAGGCGAGCGGGTCGACGGCGAGGTCGAGCTTCGTGTCGAACGTCGTCTTCCCCGGCATCTGCAGGAACGACAACGTGGTCAGCGCCAGCACGATCCACGTGCTCGGCCGCCGGAAGAACGCGCCCACCGAGAACTTCCGGGCGCCGCTCGAGGGCGGAGCGTCGTCCCGGGACCGTTCGCGGGTGGCGGTTACCATCCGGTAGATACTAGGCCGAAACCTGGCTACGATGTGCCGACGATTTTCCCGGGTCCCCCGAACTCCAGGCAGGTGCGCCATTCCGGACGAACTGGTGGCGGACGGCTTCGCCGACGCGTGGGCTCTCGCCGAGCCGGTCAAGGGCTGGATGACGCGCGCTCAGGGCGAGGCCCTGTGGCAGGCCGCGCGGCGGCTCGAAAAGGGCGACGTCATCCTGGAAATCGGCAGTCACCAGGGCAGATCCACGATCGTCCTCGGCGCGGCGGCCCGCACGGTCGGCGCCACGGTGATCGCCGTGGACCCCTTTGTCGACGGGCGGCTGTTCGGCGGATCGCCGACGCGGCAGCTGTTCGAGCGCAACATCCGCCAGGCCGGGCTGGACGACGTCGTCGAGCTCGTCGCCGGCTACAGCACGGAACTGCGCCCTGACTGGGACCGGCCCATACAGCTGCTTTACATCGACGGCAAGCACGACTACTGGACCTACACCGACGACCTGCGCTGGTCGGCGCACCTGCCGCCGGACGCGGAAATCCTGGTCCACGACTGCTTTTCCTCGATCGGCGTCACGCTCGGCACGATCGCGAAGGTCCTCTTCGGACGCCGGTACGCCTATGTGGACCGCGCGACGTCGCTGGCGCGGTTCAAGCTGACGCCACCGTCCACGGCGGACCGCGTGCGCGTGCTGGCGCAGCTGCCGTGGTTCCTGCGCAACGTCGGGATCAAGGTGCTGCTGCGCCTGCGGCTGCGGCCGGTCGCCCGGCTCTTCGGCCACGACAGCCCGTACGACCCCTACTGAGTCACCGGCTTCCCGACCTCGACCTTCGCGACGCACACCGGCGCGCCCGCGCTCGACAGCTGCAGGCCGATGTGGTCGAAGAGGCCGTCCACCGGCAGGTACAGCGAGTGCAGCCCGGCCTGGAACCACACCGGCGTCCGGTCCACCAGCCCTTCGCCGCCGTCGGAGGTGAAGTAGTCGATCTTCAGCAGGTGCCGGCCCAGCATCGGCGTGTCCAGCGGGACGCTCACCAGCGTCTGGCCGACCGTGTACCCGCAGTTCGGCACCGGCCCCGGCACCCCGCGGGACTCCGCGGCCACGCCGGTGATCTGGTGCGGCGTGCCGGTGGCGTCGAGCAGGTGCATCCGGTTCGTCGGCTGGTCGAAGTGCGTGCCGGGCACCAGGCCGGCCACCCGGGACGCCTGCGAGTCCGCGCCGAACCACTCGTGGACCACATCGGACGGCACGAACGTGTCGTAGAAGACCAGATCCGGGTCCTCGGCCACGGCCGCCCGGACGTTTCCGAGGTACTGCGCGGAATGCTCGAACCGCAAAGCCGGAGCCAGCCGCGAAAATCCCACCGCGAAGCTGACGAGCAAAAGCACGCACACGGCTAGCGCGATCGGCCGCTCACGCTTTCCGCCGGACGGCGCAACTTCGCCGGAGGGCAGGAACGCGAACGCTCCACAAAGGGCGGCCACGAACGCCAGTTCGGCGAGGTACCTCGGATCGTCGCCGGCGGCCGGGCCGACTTCGCGCAGCCGCGTCAGCGCCAGCAGCCCGACGTCCATCGCGAACAGCAGCCCGAGCAGCGCCCACGCCCGCCAGGCCCGGCGGCCGCGGATCCGCGCGGCGGCGAGCAGCAGCGCCAGTGCCGCGGCGAACACCACGACCACGACCGCGAACGGCGACGGCGCCCAGGTCGCGCCCGGGCCGGGCCCGGACCACGGCCCGCCGGCCAGCCCGGGCAGGAAGGTGTCGCCGAGCATCCGGCCGGTCAGGTCGGCGACGGTCCCGGCCGTCATCGGCGTGCCGCCGGACGCCACCTGGCTCGACGTCAGCGCGAGGTAGGCCACGACGAACGCGGCGAGCAGCACCGCGTGCCCCGCCCAGTAGCGCCACCGCTCCCGGAAGGACTGTCCGAGCAGGACGGTCACGCCGACCAGCAGCAGCGGGACCACGACGGCCTTTTCGTAGAACGCGAGGCCGAAGAGCGTCCACGCGAACGTGCCGATCCACCACCGGCCGCCCTCGCGCAGGTAGCGGACGTGCCAGTACAACGCCCCGGTGGCCGCCAGCACCACGGGCACGATCTGGACGCCGTAGGCCCACCACAGCGTCGGGACCAGCAGCAGCGTCGAGGCCGTGAACACGGTGAACGGCACCAGGATCGCCCAGCGGTGGCCGAAGCAGCGCACCAGCAGGCACCAGAACAGCACCGTCGCGGCGGCCCGCATCAGCAGCAGCGGCGCCACCATGAGCGGGAAGTTCAGCGGCGCCCACCACGTCATCACCGCCGCCAGGAAGAACCCGCCGGGCGTCAGGTGCCCGTGGTAGTCCTGGAAGAGGTAGCCGAGGTCGAACGGCCCGGCCACGGCCGCCCGGTAGGTCATCACGAAGTCGTCCTGCGCGAAATTCCCGTGCAACGCCGCCCAGGCGTGGAACGCGAACGGAACGGCACCCGCGACGAACGCCGCCAAGACCAGGACGGACGGTCTTCGCGCCACCCGTGGGGCGGGCTTTTCGGTCTCCACCAACACGGGTGTCCTCACTTCTTGCAGGCCGGCGGCTGGCACATGAGCGTGCTCAGCGCCTGGTAGAAGACGTCGGAAATCTTGCGCGGGTCCGGCGTGGTGAACGACTCGCCGCCGGTCGCCGCCGAAACCTGCTTCAGCTCGCTCGCGTCGATGTCGGGACCGATGCCGATCCCGATCACCGGCAACGGTTTCCGCGGGTCCTGCAGCCGGCCCAGCTCGGCGAGCAGGCCGGGCAGCCCGACGGAGTCGCTGTCCTCGTTGCGGCCGTCGGTCAGCACGACGACGACGTTGATCCGGCCGAGCTGCCAGTTCTGCCGCGCGTTCTGGTACGCGGCGAGGATCGAGTCGTACAGCCCGGTCGCGCCACCGGGCTTCGGCTTGACCGCCTGCAGCGTCGCCACCCCGCCCCCGGCGAGCTGTTCGGCGATGGACCGCATCGGCAGCAGTTCCTTGTAGTCCTTGTCGCCGTCGAGCTTGGTGGAAAACAACCACAGGCCGATTTCCGTGGTGGGCTTGAACAGCCCGAGGCCCTGCGTCGCGGCTTCCAGGGTGAGCGCCATCCGGCTCCGGCCGGTGCCGGGGACGGTGGCGGCCATCGAGCCGGAGACGTCGAGCAGGACCTGGACGCGGGCGCTGAGGTTCGCCCCGGCCCACGCCTGCAGCACGCCGTACATCGCGTCCGGCGGGGGCGGTCCGGCCGGGCGCGGCGCGGCGTCGGTGCGGGTGTCGCGCGGCCGGTCGCCGAGCAGCTGCCCGGACGGCGTCCGGAACCCGGCGTCGGCGAACGTCTTCGTCGCGGTCTGGTCGAGCAGCAGCCGCAGGAACCGCTCGGCCGCCGAGCGCGAAGCCTCCGACGCGCGCGGCAGCACGACGTACGGGTAGTCGAAGCTCGGCACGCCGGCCGCGGGGTAGGCGGCGACGAGCTTGCGCGCCAGCACGGACTGCTCCGACGCCGGCGACGCGGTGAACGGCTGTTTCACCGCCGACAGCTTGCGGATCTCCTCGGTGAACGCCGCGGCGGGATCGGGCGCGTCCTTGGTCAGCTGCTGCAGCACGATCAGCGCGGCGATCCCGGCCGGGTCGCGGCTCGGGTCGGGCAGCCCGACCGGGCTCCCCGCAAGGACGTCCGACCAGGACGGTGACTTCCCGGGCCAGCCGGCCTGTTTCGCGACCTCGTCGGTCAGCGCCAGCACGACCGGCGAGCTCGCCACCGACTGGCCGGACTCGGGCAGGTTCCACGCGCCGCCGTCGCGGGCCTGCAAAAGCCAGGTGCTCGACTCCGGCACCCAGACGTCGGGACCGTTCGCGCCGTTGGCTTCCAGCGCCGCCGCGGTGGCCGCCGCCGCGGACGCTGTGACCTCGACGGTGTAGCAGTCCGGCCCCGGTACCGTGCGGGCCAGTTCGGTGAGCACGGGCGCGACGTCGGGCGCCGCGGTGATGTGGACCGGCGTCGTGGTGTCGCAGCCACCGGCGGCGAAGCGGTCACGCAGGTAGTCCACACCGGCCCAGGCGAGCAGGGCGACCACGAGCAGCACGCTCAGGACGACGACCCGCGCGTCGAAGCGCCGGGATCGCGCCGGGTGTGCCGCCATGCACGTACCTTCCGTCGTGAAGTCTTGGCAGCTTGCCAGCCGGGTGAGCGGGAAGCCAGTACCGATAGCGGAAAGTCACCATCGCCGCGTGATCCCGTGGTGAAGGAATTGCTTGGTGCGGCCGTCTCGGTGACGGTCCGGAACTGCGTAACATTCGCGCTTGACGCCCGTCCCACATGGGTAACAGCACGATGGCGGATCGCGGAGACGATTTCGCCGTCCCCGAAACGGCGAACGGCACCGAACGGAGACGCAACCCGTGCGCACGATGTACGACGCGGTCACGGCCGCGAACATCCCCGCCGGCGCGGAGATGGTCGCGGGATACATCGACAAGATCAAACTGGACCCCTGGTCGGCCGCCGACTGGGCGCGTTTCCCCGACGCGGTCAAGGTCACCATCGTCAAGAAAGCGAGCACGAACGACGGCCACGTCCTGGACGTCGAACCCGGCGACGCCACCCCGGGCGAAGCGCCGGGCTGGGTCCGGATGCGCCGGGCGGCCGGCGCGGACCCCACGATCTACTGCAACCTCTCGACCTGGCCCACGGTGCGCTCGGCGTTCTCGTCGGCCGGCGTCGCCGAACCGCACTACTGGATCGCCCACTACAACGGGGATCCCGCGATCCCCGACGGGGCGATCGCCAAGCAGTACCGCGGAGACGTCGCCCCGGGCTACGACGTCTCTTCCGTCGCCGACTACTGGCCCGGTGTGGACGGAAACGGATCCGCCTCGACTGGAGTGGAGATCATGGAGCGCATCACCGTCACCCCGCCCAACGCCAACCAGAACACGGTGCGCGTGTTCCTGTCCGGCAGTCCCGGTGCGGCGGTCATCATCCGGCCGAGGCTCGGCGGTGACGGCTTCTCGAAGCCGATGTGGGTCGGCGACATCTTCGCCTGGGGCAACGACCACCAGGGCGTCGGCCACAACCCCACGCAGGTCGCGGGCTACAACAACAAGTTGACCTCGCACCGGCGCTACGACCTGCCGGGCGCGGTGTGGGCCGACATCAACTACAGCGCGGCCGACCCGTTCGAGCTCGACATCGTCGGGTAGCGGCGGCGGGTCCGGGGCCTTCCGCGTGTCGGCGGCCCCGGACGCCCCGCCGCGCTGGCAGGATCGCGGCATGGAACGCGTCCTCGGCATCGGTGGGTACTTCATCCGCGCGGCGGACCCGGCGGCACTGGGAGCCTGGTACCGCGACGCCCTCGGCCTCGGCGCCGACGAGCACGGCTTGTGGCAGCAGGAACCCGGGCCGACGGTGTTCGCGCCGTTCGAAGCCGGCACCGACTACTTCGGAGCCCGTACGCAGCAGACCATGCTCAACTTCCGCGTCCGCGACCTCGACGCGATGCTCACCCAGCTCCGCGAGCAGGGCGCGGACGTGGCGGAGGAGACCCAGGACATGGACGGCATCGGCCGGTTCGGCTGGGTCACCGATCCCGAAGGCAACCGCATCGAACTCTGGCAGCCGGCCTGACCGTGCCCGGCTACGCGCGGATGCCGGTCCGGCTCGAAACCGAGCGGCTGATCCTGCGCCCGTGGACGGAATCGGATGCCGGCACGCTCAGCGCCCTGCACGCCGAACGCGGCAACGGGACGCCCGAGGTCGAAGACATCCGGGCCCTCATCGCGAAGCAGCTTGCCGCGACGGCGAAGACCGGGATCGCCCTGCTGCCCGTCCGGCGCCGGGACGAAGGCGACTTCATCGGCTACTGCGGGCTGATCATCGGCCGCTCCACGCTCGACGAGCCCGAGATCGCGTACGAACTGTTCCAGCGTGCGCACGGACGCGGCTACGCCACCGAGGCGGCCGGTGCGGTGGTCGATGCCGCGAAAACGACCGGGCGGCAACGGCTTTGGTCGACCGTCGGCGCCTGGAACACCCCCTCGCTGCGCGTTCTCGAAAAGCTCGGGTTCGAGCGGGATCACGTTTCCACCGAGGACAACGGTGAAGTGGTCTGGCTCACCCGCTCGTTGCTATGACGCGGGCGGGAGTGCGCGGCACAGCGCGTCGATCGCCGCCGGGTACGCGTGTTCCGGCGGGGTCGCGTACCCGACCACCAGTCCGTCCATTGTGGACATAGTACTCCCCGGGTGCCGGAACGCCGCCAAGCCGTCCAGCGCGATGCCTTGCCACGTGGCGGCTTTCACCGCGGACGGCTCGCTGCCGGGTGGCAGCCGCAGCACTGCGTGCAACCCGGCGGCGATACCGGTCGGGACCACGTGCGGTGCCCGCTCGGCCAGCGCCTCGACCAGGAGATCGCGTCGGCGCCGGTAGCGCTGGCGCATGCGCCGGATGTGCTTGTCGTACGCACCCGATTCCAGGAACTCCGCCAGCGTCAGCTGATCCAGCACACTCGCCCACGCCTCGCGCTCGCCCTTCGCCGCCAGCACCGCGTCCACCAGTCTCTCCGGCAGCACCAGCCACCCGAGCCGCACCGCCGGTGACAGGCTCTTGCTCACCGAGCCGACGTAGACGACGTGCTCGGGGTCGAGGCCCTGGACCGCGCCCACCGGCTTGCGGTCGTAGCGGAACTCGCCGTCGTAGTCGTCCTCGATGAGCACGCCGCCGGTCGCGCGGACGTGGTCCAGCACCGCCGTGCGGCGGTCGTGGTGCAGCGGGCCGCCGGTCGGGAACTGGTGCGCGGGGGTCAGCAGCACCGCCGGCACGTCCAGCTCGGCGACGCGCGCGCCGTTTTCGTCCAGGGCAAGGGGAATCGTCTCGACGCCGGCCGCGGCGAGGATCGCACGGTGGAATGCGAGACCGTACGCCTCGACGGCGAGCGGGCCGCGCAGGACCGCCGGGAACAGCAGCCGCAGCGCGTGCGCGAACCCCGAGCACACGACGATCCGCTCCGGTGACGTCCGCACGCCGCGGGCCCGCGCGAGGTAGCCCGCCAGGGCCTCCCGCAGTTCGCGCCGGCCGCGTGGGTCGCCGGGGCCGAAGGCGTCGTGCGGGGCGACGGCCAGCGCGCGGCGCGCGGCGGCGAGCCATTCGGGACGCGGGAACGACGTCGCGTCCGGCTGGCCCTGCCGCAGGTTGTACCGCGGCGCCGCAGCCCCCGGCGCTTTCTTCGGTGTCCGGGCCGCCGGGAGCGGCTCGGCCCGCGACGCGACGCGGGTGCCGGAGCCCTGGACCGCGGTCAGCCAGCCCTCGGCGACCAGCTCGGCGTAGGCGTCGGCGGCGGTGTTGCGGGCCAGCCCCAGGTCGGCGGCCAGCGACCGGTACGGCGGGAGCCGGGTGCCCGGGGCGAGCCGTCCGGTGCGGACGGCGTCGCGCAGCGCGGTGATGAGCGCGGCCCGCTTGCCGCCGGTGCCCGCCAGGTCCAGGTGGAGGTCGACCCCGGAATTGACCCACGAATCCGCCACGGAAATGCACCCTACACGGAGGTCAACCGGGCCCTAGATTTCTGGTCATGACGAACTCCCGCCTCACCTTCGCCCAGTCCGCCCCGAAGGCCTTCAAGGCCCTGATCGGCTTCGACTCCGCCGCCCGCGCCGGGCTCGACCCCGCGCTGGTCGAGCTGGTCCAGATCCGCGCGTCGCAGCTCAACCGCTGCGCCTACTGCCTGCACATGCACACCTCCGACGCCCGCAAGGCCGGTGAGAGCGAAGAGCGGCTGCACATGGTCGCGGTGTGGCACGAAGCCGGGCACTTCTTCAGCGAGAAGGAGCAGGCCGCACTGGCCCTGACCGAAGCCGTCACGCTCATCGCCGGCGGCGTCCCCGACGACGTCTACGCCCGGGCCGCCGGCCAGTTCGGCGAAGAAGAGCTGGCGCAGCTGCTCGCGCTGATCTTCACCATCAACACGTGGAACCGCATCGCCATCACCACGGCGAAGGTGCCCGGCACGGACGAGCGGGTGGCCCGGTGACCCGCCGTCCGGGCGCGGTGCTGGCGCTGCTGGCGTTCGCGCAGCTGATCATTTCCCTCGACTACAACATCGTGTACGTGGCGCTGCCGGACATCGGCCGCGAACTCGGCTTCTCCGCGCAGAGCCTGCAGTGGGTGGTGAGCGCGTACGCGGTGGCGTTCGGCGGGTTCCTCCTGCTGGGCGGCCGGGCGTGCGACCTGTTCGGCCCGCGGCGGGTCTTCGCGCTGGGCTGCACGCTCTACGCGGGTTCGTCGCTGGCGGGCGGGCTGGCCGGGGACCCCGGCCTGCTCGTCGCGGCCCGGGCCGGCCAGGGCCTGGGCGGGGCGCTGCTCTTCCCGGCAACGCTGACGCTGGTCGGCACCCTGTTCGCGGCGGGCCGCGAGCGCAACCGCGCGTTCGCGGTGTGGGGCACCGCGGGCGGCAGCGGGATGATCCTCGGCTCGCTGCTCGGCGGCGTGCTGACGCAGGTGTCCGGCTGGGCGGCGGTGTTCTTCGTCAACGTCCCGCTGGCGGCCGCCGCCGCGGTGCTGGCCTTCGTGCTCTTACCCGGCGACCGCGCCCGGGAGCCCGGCCGCCGGTTCGACCTCGCCGGCGCGTTGACGGCGACACTCGGGACGACGTCGGTGGTGTTCGCGCTGGTCGAAGGCCCGGAGCGGGGCTGGAGCCCGGTGGTCCTCGGCGCGGCGGTGACGGGCTTGGGACTGCTGGCCGCGTTCGCCGTGATCGAAAGCCGGGGGCGCGACCCGCTGCTGCCGCTCCGGCTGCTGCGGGACCGCAACCTGGGCACCGGTGTGGTGGTGACGTTCCTCTACATGGGCACGTTCGGCACGCTGCTGTACTTCCTCACCGGCTACTTCCAGGGCGTGCACGGCTACGGCGCGCTGGCGACCGGGCTGGCGTTCGGCGTGCCGATGGTCGCGATCGCGGCGGGTTCGCAGGCGGCGGGCCGGCTGGCCACCCGCTACGGCACGCGCCCGACGCTGGTGGTGAGCCTGGTGGTCGGCGGCGCGGGCGCGGTGCTGCTCGGGCTGTCGATGACCGCGGCGGCCTCGTACCTGGCGGTGGTTCCGGCGCTGGTGGTGCTGGGGCTGGGCCAGGGCGCGGGCTACACGCTGATGTCCGGCGCCGCGGCGGCCGGGATTCCGCTGTCGGCGCAGGGAATCGCGTCCGGGGTGGCGTCGACGGCCCAGCAGGTCGGCGGGACGGTCGGGTTGGCGGTGTTCGTCGCGGTGGCCAACGCCGGTCCGTCCGAAGTGGATGGTCTGCGGACGGCGGTTCTGCTGGCCGCGGCGGGCATCGCGCTGACCGCGGTGGTGGCGCTGCGGTTCGGCGGCACCCGGCCGGCGGTGGCGGTTCCGGCCTGAGCAGCCCCCGTTTTCCACGGTAGCCGAGGGCACCGACGGAATCCGGTGCCGGCCGGGCCGCGGAAGAGCCACCATCCCCCGCGATGGTGGCTCTTCCGCGTGGTTCAGTCCGCGAGAGCCAGGAGGTCCTCACGGTCGACGGCTTCTTCGACCGTCGTCTTCTTCCGGGCGACCAGGCCGCTGATCGCGATCAGCAGCCCCAGGACCGCGATGCCGGTGACGACGCTCAGCGCCGGCGTCAACCCGGTCAGCAGCGCCGCCGGGGAGGCTTCACGGCCGCCGTTGGCGGTCAGGACCGCTGTCACCACCGCGAGCCCGATCGCGCCGCCCACCTGCAGCGACGTGTTCAGCAGGCCGCCCGCCAACCCCTGCTCGCGGTCCGCGATCCCGGCCGTGGCCTGGATGTTGAGCGAGGAGAACGCCAGCGTGAAGCCGATGCCGAGCAGGATCATGCTGGGCAGGACGTACCCGGCGTACCCCGAGTGCTCGTCCACCCGCAGGAACAGCGCGTAGCCGAGGACGTGCGCGACGACGCCCGCGAAGATCGTGCGCGGGGTGCCGACCCGGTCGATCAGCGGCTCGATGCGCGGGGAGCCGAACGCCACGATCAGCGCCGCCGGCAGGAAGCCGAGCGCCGTCTGCAGCGCCGACCAGCCGAGCACCCGCTGCAGGTACAGCATCACGACGAACTGGAACCCGATGTACGCGCCGAAGAACAGCGCGCCGCCGAGGTTCGCGCGGGCCAGCGGGCCGGCGCGGAGGATCCCCAGGCGCAGCAGCGGGTGGGGGCTGCGCTTCTCGATGACCACGAACGTCACCAGCAGGGCGAGCGCGACGGCGAACGTGATCAGCGTGCGCGGCGCGGCCCAGCCGATCTCGGGCGCCTCGACGACGCCGAACACGAGCAGCAGCGAGCCGGCGGCGCCGGTGATCGCGCCCGGGAAGTCGTAGCCGCGGCCCTCTTCCCGCGCGTAGCTCGGGATCAGCTTCCACGCGGCGACCAGGGCGACCAGGGCGATCGGGGCGGGCAGCAGGAACGTCCAGCGCCAGCCGACCTCGGTCAGCAGGCCGGAGAACACGAGCCCGGCGGAGTACCCGCTCGCGCCGAACACGGCGAAGATGCTGATCGCCTTGTTGCGGGCCGGGCCCTCCTGGAACGTCGTGGTGATGATGGACAGCGCGGCCGGGGCGGTGAACGCGGCGGCCAGGCCCTTGATGAAGCGGCTCGCGATGAGCAGCGCGCCGTCGTCGACGAGCCCGCCGAGCAGCGAGGCCAGCGCGAACACGGCGACGGCGACGAGGAACACGCGGCGGCGGCCGAGCAGGTCGGCGGTGCGCCCGCCGAGCAGCAGCAGCCCGCCGTAGCCCAGGACGTAGCCGCTGACGACCCATTGCAGCGCGTTGGTGGACAGGCCGAGGTCCGCCTGGATGGCGGGGAGCGCGACCCCGACCATCGACACGTCGAGCGCGTCGAGGCCGATGACGATCGAAACGGTGAGCAGGACACCCCAGAGACGTGCGTCCCACCGGGTCGAGGTGGTGGACAAGGACACGGAAGAGCTCATGCCGGCGACAGTACATGCACACGCATCTAATGTCTAAGCATTTAATGCACTTGCATCTGATGTCCGCGCATGCTAGGTTGGTCGCCGTGAGCGATGTCGCTGAACACGCGGTGAACGAGGACAGCCTGGTCCAGGAGTGGCACGAGCTGCTGGCCCGCTACTCGGCCGTGTTCACCACGCTCGAGTGCCGCCTGCAGGAGCGCCACGGCATCGGCGCGAACGAGTTCGAGGCCCTGGAGCGGCTCGCGACCTGCGACTTCAAGTGCCGCTCGGCCGACCTCACCGGAGCCATCCACCTCAGCCAGAGCGCCACCTCACGGCTGGTCGCCCGCCTCGAGAAGGAGGGCCTGGTCGAGCGCGCGCTGTGCGAGCTGGACCGGCGCGGCATCTTCGTCACCATCACCGACGCCGGCCGGGAGAAGTACCTCGCGGCCAAGCGGACGCACCGCGAGGTGCTCACCGAGACGCTGCGCTGACGCGTCAGCCCACGGGACCCTCGGCCGCCGTCACCTGGACCTGCTGCTGACCACCGGCCGCGCTGGTCACCGTCAGCGTCAGCTTGTCGCCGGGGTGGTGGGTGTCCATCACGTTCGTCAGCGTCGTCGCGGAGTCGATCGCCTTGCCGTCGATGGCCGTGATGACGTCCCCGGCCGCGAGACCCGCCTGCTGCGCCGGCCCGCGGGCGACGACGTCGCGGATCCGGGCCCCCTGGCCGTCGGAGACCGAGACACCGATGAACGCCGTCTTGCCGATGTGGATCTTGTCCGACGCGGTGCCCGCGACGATCTTGTGGGCGATGTCGACGGCCTGGTTGATCGGGATGGCGAAGCCCTGGCCACCGGCGCCGCTGCGGCGGCCGTTGAGCTGGTAGCCGGTGGACGCGGCCGTGTCGACGCCGATGACCTGCGCGTTCGCGTTGACGAGCGGGCCGCCGGAGTCGCCGGACTCGATGTTCGCGCGGACCTGGATCAGGCCGGTGAGCTGCTCGGACGACCCGCTGGACTCGTCGGACGCGGTGATCGACTGGTCGAGCGCGGCCACCGTGCCGGGCGCCGGGACGGGGTCGCCGCCGCGGCCACCCGCGTTGCCGAGGCCGAGGATCTGGTCGCCGACCTTGACCGTGGACGAGTCGCCGATGCTCGCGGTGGGCAGGCCGGACGCGTCTTCGAGCTGGATCACCGCGATGTCCTCGCTGCGGTCGTAGCCCACGACGTGCGCCTGGTAGGTGTCCCCGGTGCCGATGCTGGTGACCTTGATGCTGGTCGCGCCGGCGACGACGTGGTTGTTCGTCAGCACCTCGCCGTCCGCGGTGAGCACGATGCCGGTGCCGGCCGCGGCCGCGCCCTGCAGGCCGAGCTCGGTGTTGATGTTGACGATGGCCGGGTTGACCTTGGCGGCCACGGCGTCGGCGTCCAAGGCCGTCGCCGACGCGCTGGGCTGCCCGGAGAAGCCGAAGTTCTGGTTGCCGCTCGCGCTCGGGCTGTTCGAGGCGGAGATGAAGTGCCCGATGCCGAGCCCGGCGACCACGGCCAGCGCGACCGCGACGACGGTGACGATCAGCGTCCGCAGCGGCCGCCGGCGTGGGGGCGCCGGAACGGGCGGCGGCGGGTAGCCGTAGCCGGGAGGGGCGCCCTCCTGGCCGTGATAGCCCTGGCCGTGGAAGCCCTGGGGCTGGGTGTACTGCGGCGGGTACGGGCGTCCCCACTGGTCACGGGCCTGGTCGTAGGGCTGCTGGCCGTAGGGCTGCTGACCGTAGGGCTGCTGGTCGTAGGGCTGCTGCCCGTAGTACTGCGGCTGGTCGTAGTAGCCCTGACCCGGCGGGTACTCGCCCTGGCCGTAGCCGTACGGGTACTCGCCGCCGCCCCGCGGTCCTCGGTCGTACTCGCTCATGCACAGCTCCAGCCCTCGACAAGCCTCCGGCCGCTCCAGGAAACTCCGCGTTCCTGAGAATTTCCTGGCCCCGTTTTATGGACTTGCTGTGGATGTACCCGCGGTGATCGACGGTTACGCCGGGACCACCACCTCCCGGGCCGCGGCCGTCAAGCGGTCCGCGTGCTCGCCCACCGCGGCCACCTCGGGCCCGGCGGCCGCGCCGGACTGGATCTCGATGCTCACCCCGGCCGTCGTCGCCGCGGCCCTGGCCGCTTCCGCCACCGCCACCAGGTCGGTGGCCACCAGGGAGTCCGGCGGGACGCGGTCCGCCAGGTCCAGCACGGCCGCCGCGGCGGCGATCACCTCCGCCGCGGGTGCGCAGGCGCGCCGACGCGCTTCGGCCACCGCACTGTCCCGTGCTTCGCCCAGCGGCAGCCGGCGCGCTCGGGCGAGGGTGGCCGCCGCGTGCGCCGCCTTCTCCGCCAGCCGCAGCGCGTGCATGCTCAACGCCCGAGCTTCGCGCCCATCGGGCGACGCCGTGGCGACCAGCGCCGCGGCCTGGGCGACGTGCAGGGCCGCCGTCGCGCCGCCGCCCGGGGAGGCGTCGGAGGCGAGGGTCTTGAGGAAGTCGCTCATGATCTGGTCACGCATGGCTCTGCCTTCCCGAACTAGCGCCGGATCCGTTCCATGCCGGGGTCGACCAGCGGCTCGGCGGCCACGGTGGCCGCGACCCGGCGGCCGAAGTACTCGATCTCGACCCCGCTGCCGACGTCCGCCGACGCCGGGAGCCAGGCGTAGGCGATCGGCCGGCCGATCGTGTAGCCGTACGCCGCGCTCGTGACGTAGCCCGAGGCGACGCCGTCGACGAACACCGGTTCCTTGCCCAGCACGACCGTGCGGCCGTCGTCGATCGTCAGGCACCGCAACCGTCGTGACGCGGTTTCCTCGCTCCGGCCGTCGATCGCCTCGCGGCCGAGGAAGTTCCCCTTGGCCGGCCGCACCGCGAATCCCACGCCGGCTTCGTACGGGTCGTGTTCGGTGGTCATGTCGGTGCCCCACAGCCGGTAGCCCTTCTCCAGCCGCAGGCTGTTGAACGCCGCCCGCCCGGCCGCGATGGCGCCGAGCGGCTGCCCGGCCGCCCACAGCGCGTCCCACAGCCGCAGGCCGTTGTCCGCGCTCGTGTAGATCTCCCAGCCGAGTTCGCCCACATAGGACAGTCGCAGTGCGACGACCGGCACCCCGGCGATCCGCGCGCGACGCGCCCGGAAGTACTTCAACCCGGTGTGCGAGAAGTCTTCCCGGCTCAGCGGCTGCACGAGGTCGCGCGCCAGCGGGCCCCAGACGCCGATGCAGCACGTCCCGCCGGTGATGTCCCGGACCCGCACGCCGGGTGGCGCGTGCTTCACGAGGTGGTCGACGTCGATGTTCCCGTTGATCCCGGCCTGGAACAGCTCCGGTCCGAGCCGCGCCACCGTGACGTCGCTGCGGATGCCGCCCGTGTTGTCGAGCATCAGTGTGTAGGTGACCGACCCGACGGACTTCTCCAGCTGATTGGTGTTCAGTGACTGCAAGAGGTCCAGTGACCCGCTTCCGCTGATCTCCACGCGCTTCAGCGGCGTCATGTCGTACAGCGCCACCCCGTTGCGCGTCTGCCACGCCTCGGCCGCGGCGATCGGCGAGTGGAACTGCGCCGACCACGCGTCCCGCGCCGGCGGGAGCGCGTCGTGCGGCAGCTTCTTCAGCAGTGGCGCGTTGGCTTCGAACCAGTGCGGCCGCTCCCAGCCGCCCGCCTCCAGGAACACCGCGCCCAGCTCGCGCTGCCGGGCGTGGAATGGCGTCACGCGAAGATCGCGCGGGGAAAGCTTGGGCTGCAACGGGTGCAGGATGTCGTAGACCTCGACGAAGTTCTGCTGCGCGGTCTCGTGCACGTAGGACGGCGCGAGCTGGACCTCTTCGAAGCGGTGGACGTCGATGTCGTGCACGTCGACTTCCGAATGCCCGTCCACGAGCAGTTCGGCGACCGCCTTGGCGATGCCCGCGGAGTGCGTCACCCAGATCGCCTCGGCGAGCCAGAACCCGCGGACGTCGGCGGACTCCCCGACCAGCGACTGGCCGTCCGGGGTGAACGAGAAGATCCCGTTGAAGCCCTCCTCGACCTTGGTCTGCCGCAGCGCGGGCAGGAGCAGCTTGCTCTCCTCCCACGACGGCGCGAAGTCGTCCTCGGTGAAGGGCAGCATCGACGGCATGGCCGTCTCGGTCACCGACGGATCCAAAGTGGACTCGTCGACCGGCATCGGCCGGTGCGCGTAGGAGCCGATGCCGATCCGGTCGACGTGCTCGCGGAAGTACAGGTCCTGGTCCTGGTGCCGCAGGATCGGCAGGCTCGCTTCGACCTCTTCGGTGTTGCGCCCGACGAGTTCGTCGACCCGCCCGGTCTTGACGTACTGGTGCGCCAGCGGCAGCAGCGGCACGTCCATGCCCACCATGGCGCCGATCTCACGGCCCCAGAACCCGGCGCACGACACGACGATGTCCGCCGGGAAGTCCCCCTGGTCGGTCCGGACGCCGGTGACGCGCCCGCCCTCCTGCAGGACGTCGGTGACCTTCGTCGAGCCGATGAACCGCGCACCCCGCGAGGTGGCCCGGTCGGCGAGCACCGCCACGGCTTTCGCGGCCCGTGCGAGGCCGTCGGTCGGGGTGTGCAGCGCGCCGAAGACCTGCGAGCCGTCGAGCAGTGGCCAGCGGTCGACGCACTCGTCGGCGTCGATGATCGAGCCGGGCACCCCCCAGGACGTCGCCCAGCCGTGCTTGCGCTTGAGGTCCTCCCAGCGC
The DNA here is from genome assembly GCF_030269325.1 of Amycolatopsis sp. NBRC 101858. Lineage (GTDB taxonomy): Bacteria > Actinomycetota > Actinomycetes > Mycobacteriales > Pseudonocardiaceae > Amycolatopsis > Amycolatopsis ponsaeliensis. The sequence goes on from NZ_BSTD01000001.1 coordinate 485,320, forward strand.
GCCGGGGTCGTCGCGACCTCCATGCCGCCGACCTGCAGGAAACAGTCCAGCTCCAGCAGCTTCGAGACGGTGTACTTCGCGAACTCCGTCATCGACTTCGACGCGTTCGTCTGGAAGACCAGGCCGGGCGCGTGCGACGTCGACCCGCCGGTGCGCGGCAGCGGGCCCTGGTCGAGCACGGTGACGTCGGCCCAGCCGCGGGCGGTCAGCTCGTCGGCGAGGTTCGCGCCGACGATGCCGGCGCCGATGATCACGACTTTCGGTGCGGTCATGGCGGACTCCTTAGCGGAAGACGACGGTGCTGTTGCCGTTGAGCAGGACGCGGCGTTCGCAGTGCCAGCGCACCGCACGGGAGAGGGCGAGCGCTTCGGCGTCCCGGCCGACGGTCACCAGCTCGCGCGGCGAGTAGGTGTGGTCGACGCGGGCGACCTCCTGCTCGATGATCGGGCCCTCGTCGAGGTCGGGCGTGACGTAGTGCGCGGTCGCGCCGACGTACTTCACCCCGCGGTCGTAGGCCTGGTGGTAGGGCTTGGCGCCCTTGAAGCCGGGCAGGAACGAGTGGTGGATGTTGATCGCGCGGCCTTCGAGCTTCTGGCACAGCTCGTTGGACAGCACCTGCATGTACCGCGCGAGCACGATCAAGTCCACTTCGTACTCCCCGACCAGGTCGAGCAGCCGCTGCTCGGCCTCCGGCTTGGTCTCGGGCGTGACCGGGACGTGCACGAACGGGACGCCGGCCGCCTCGGCCATCGGCCGCAGGTCCTCGTGGTTCGAGACGACCACCGCGATCTCGGCGCCGAGCCCGCCCGCGCGCCAGCGGAAGAGCAGGTCGTTGAGGCAGTGCCCGAACTTCGACACCATCACGAGGATCCGTGGTGGCGTCCCGTCGGAGAACCCGAACTCCATCCCGAAATCCCCGGCCACCGGTGCGAACGCCCGGGTCAGGTCGGCCACAGTGGTTTCCCCGGAGCAGGTGAACGACGTGCGCAGGAACAGCGAGCCGCGGACGTCGTCGTCGAACTGCTGGTGCTCGACGATGTCGCAGCCCTGCCCGACGAGGAACGTCGTGACGCCGTGCACGATGCCCGAGCGTTCGGGGCACTTGAGGGTCAAGGTGAAGGTCACGAGGCGTACTCCAGACTCGCGTCGGCCAGCCACGCGCGAAAGTAGTCCGAAAAGGACTGTCGCACGAGGATCGTGAAGCCGTCTTCGCGGACCATCAGCACGATCCCGGTGCGCGCGAACAACGTCTGCACGCAGGTGCCGGGCGGGGACATCTCGAGGTCGATCGAGCACCCGTGCGCCAGCACGTCGGCGGCGTGCTCACCGGCCAGCCGCACGACGTTCCGCTGGGCCGAGACGTCCACCACGGCGTCGCTTTCCCGGGACAGTGCCGCTTCCAGCTCGGCTTGGCGGCCGGGTTCGGCGAGCACGAGGTACTCGTCCGGGCCCATCCAGAGGATGTCGATGCCGTGGGTGCTGGTGAACGTGCACGGCCCGGGCAGGTCGACGCCGAGCAGGCGGTGCCCGTCGCGGAGGCGCACGGTGAGCTGGGTGCGGAACGGTTCTTCGATCGCGTCAACCGTCACGGCGGGCTCCTTCCTTGTCGAAGAGCACGGATTCGGTCACGGTCACCGGCACCACCTGGTCGCCGACCGGCACATACAGCGTTTCGCCGACGCGCTCACGGCCCGACCGCACCAAGGCCAGCGCGAAGGTCCGGCCGAGCGCGGCGCTGTCGTAGCTGGAGGTGACGTGGCCGAGCATCCGCACCGGCGGTTCGGGCACGGTTTCGGACTCGATGATCTGTCCCCCTTCCGGCAGCAGCACCGACGGGTCGACGGGGAGCAAACCGACCAGGTGCTTGCGGTCCGGCCGGTTGTTCTCGGCGCGGGCGAAGGAGCGCTTGCCGAGGAAGTCGGCCTTCTTCTTCGACACCGCCCACGACATCCCGAGGTCCTGGGGAGTCACCGTGCCGTCGGTGTCCTGACCGATGATCGGATAGCCCTTCTCGGCGCGCAGGACGTGCATGGTTTCGGTGCCGTACGGCGTGGCACCCTCGTCCACAATGGACTCCCACAGCGCCGGGCCGTACCACGACGGGACGTTGATCTCGTAGGCCAGCTCGCCGGAGAAGCTGATCCGGCAGACGCGGGCGGCGATCCCGGCGACCTCGGCGTCCTGCCAGGTCATGAACCCGAAGGCCTCGTTGCCGACGTCGAGGTCCGGCGCCAAGCGGCCGAGGACTTCCCGCGACCGCGGGCCGACCAGCGGAATGGTGGCCCAGTGCTCGGTGACCGACGTCGCGAAGACGCGCAGGTGCGGCCACTCCGTCTGCAGCCACTCCTCCATCCACTCGAGGACCATCGCCGCATTGCCGGTGGTCGTCGTGACGAGGAAGCGCTCCTCGCCGACACGGATGACCGTGCCGTCGTCGATCACCATGCCGTCGACGCCGCACATCACGCCGTAGCGGATCCGGCCGACCTTGAGGTTGCTCATCATGTTCGTGTAGAGCATGTCGAGGAACGCGCCGGCGTCCGGGCCTTGGACGTCGATCTTGCCGAGAGTGGACCCGTCCATGACGGCGACGTCGGTGCGCGCCGCCCGGCACTCGCGCAGGACGGCCTCGTGCATCGACTCGCCGGGTCGCGGGTAGTACCACGGCCGTTTCCACTGGCCGACGTTCTCGAACTCGGCGCCGTGCTCGACGTGCCACGGGTGGATCGTCGTGACGCGCACGGGATCGTGCAGGTCACCGCGGTTCCGCCCGGCGAGCGCCGCGAACGACACCGGCGTGTACGGCGGCCGGAACGTCGTCGGCCGCCGGGTCGCCAAGTCGACACCGAGGGCTTCGGCGGTGATGCCGGCGGCGAGCATGCCGGACGTCTTGCCCTGGTCGTGCGCGGTGCCGATGGTGGTGTACCGCTTGACGTGCTCCAGCGACGTGAGCCCGGCGCCGGTGGCACGCAGGACGTCCGACACGGTCGCGTCGCGCTGCTGGTCGACGAACCGGGTGTCCACTTCGGACTCCGGAGCCGGGACCTGCCAGAGCACCTTGGTCTCCGGCAGGCCTTCGCCCGCCGCGGCACCCACGACGCTCACGTTCGGCAGTTCGCCGTCCGGGACGTAAGCGCCGAGCTCCGGCGAGTACCGCAGGGTGCCGCGGGCCTGGCTGTAGAGGTGCACCGCCGGGTTCCAGCCGCCGGACACGAGCAGCAGGTCGCACTCGACGCGCTCTCCGCGCGTTTCTCCCAGCGGAGCGACGTGGGCGGCCGTGATGTGGGCGTCGCCGTCGGTGCCGATGACGCCGTGGCCCTCCCGGGCGTCGACGATCCGCACGATCTCGGCCCCGGCCGCCGCCAGGTCGGACGCGGCTTCGTACGCGGAGTCGTTGGTGGTGAACACGACCACGCGTCGCCCGGCCAGGACGCCGTAGCGGTTCAGGTACGTGCGCGCGGCGCCGGCGAGCATGATGCCGGGACGGTCGTTGTCCGGGAAGACGATCGGCCGCTCGTGCGCGCCGGTGGCCAGCACGATCTTGCGCGCCCGGATCCGCCACACCCGCTGCCGCGAAATCCGTTCGGGCGCGGCGGGCTCGCCCCGGCGCTCCAACGCCAGCACGAAGCCGTCGTCGTAGATGCCGAACGCCGTGGTGCGAGAAAGGAACCGGACGCCGTCCGGGGCTTCGCCGTCGGGCTGGTCGTCGACCAGCAGCACGCGGCCCTCGGCTTCGGCCGCGGCGGCCCGGCCCGAGGGACCGGCGCCGATGACCAGGACGTCACAGTGGGCGTGCTTGGCGTCGTACCGCGCCGGGTCCGGTTCGGTGGCCAGCCGGCCCTGACCGCGCAGGCCACGGGCCTCCAGGCCGTCGTACAGCTCGACGGTGGTGGCCGACAGCATCGGCTCCGGGAACGGCTTTTCGATCTGCACCAAGGCGTTCGAGTCCTCGACCCCCGCCGCGACGATGCCGCGCGGCCGGCCGTACTTGATGCTCGTCGCGACCTGGTGGATGCCGTTGGCCAGCAACGCGGAAGCCAGCGTGTCGCCGAGGAAACCGGTCAGCTCGCGGCCGTCGAAGGTGAACTTGAGCGGGACGCCGGACAGTCGGGTCATGGGATCACCGGCTTGGGTTCGTCGAGGCGGTAGACCGCCAGGAGGTCGTGGGTGCGGGTGTCGCGGACGGCGTTGAACCACCGGCGGCAGCCCGCGGAGTGGCTCCAGCGCTCGGCGAGCGGCCCGCTGGGGTTGGCGCGGAAGAAGACGAACTTGGCCCAGTCCTCATCGGACAGTGCGGCTGGGTCTTCCGGGTAGGCGACGTGGGCCTGGCCGCCGTAGTGGAACTCGGCCTCTTCACGCGGCCCGCACCAGGGGCAAGGAATCAGTTGCATGTGGACGCTCCTAGTGCGCGACGGCGGCGGCGCCGTGCTCGTCGACGAGGGCACCGGTGGTGAACCGGTCCAAAGTGAACGGTTCGGCGTACTCGTGCGGCTTGCCCCGCGCGATGGTGGCCGCGAAGACGTCCCCGACACCGGGCGTCGCCTTGAACCCGCCGGTTCCCCAGCCGCAGTTGAGGAACAGGTTCTCGACCGGGGTGAGCCCGATGATCGGCGACGCGTCCGGGCTGACGTCGACGATGCCCGCCCACGTGCGCAGCAGGTGCGCCCGCGCGAACACCGGGAACAGCTCCAGCGCGGCGGCCATCTGCTGCTCGATGATGTGGAACGAGCCGCGCTGGCCGTAGCCGTTGTAGCTGTCGATGCCCGCGCCCATGACGAGTTCGCCCTTGTGCGCCTGGGAAACGTAGACGTGCACGGCGTTCGACATGACGACGGTCGGGTGGATCGGCTCCAGCAGCTCGGACACCAGGGCCTGCAACGGGTGCGAGACCAGTGGCAGGTCCAGGCCGACCATCTTCGCGAGCACCGACGAGTGCCCGGCGGCGCACAGCGCGACCTTGCCCGCGGCGATCCGGCCCCTCGACGTCTCGACGCCGGTGACCCGGCCGTTCACCGTGGAGATACCGGTGACCTCGCAGTTCTGGATGAGGTCGACGCCCAGTTCGTGCGCGGCGCGGGCGAATCCCCAGGCGACGTAGTCGTGCTTCGCGATGCCCGCACGCGGCTGGAAGGTCGCGCCGAGCACCGGGTAGCGGACGTCCGGCGAAGTGTTGACGATCGGGCAGATCTCCTGGACGCCGGCCGCGTCCACCCACTCGGCGTCGATGCCGTTGAGCTTGTTGGCCTCGACGCGGCGGACGCTGTCGCGGACGTCCTGCAGCGTGTGCGCGAGGTTCAGCACCCCGCGCTGGCTGAACAGGATCGGGTAGCCGAGGTCCTCTTCGAGGCCTTCCCACAGCTTGAGGGAGTGCTCGTAGATGCCGGAGCTTTCGTCCCAGAGGTAGTTGGAGCGGATGATCGTGGTGTTGCGGGCCATGTTGCCGCCCGCGAGCCAGCCCTTCTCCAGCACGGCGACGTTGGTGATGCCGTGCACCTTGGCCAGGTAGTACGCGGTGGCGAGCCCGTGCCCGCCGCCACCCACGACGATCACGTCGTAGGCCGGTTTCGGGTCCGGGTTGTCCCAGAGGAAGTCGGGGTGCTCGGGCAGGTCGGTCATCGGGCCTCCCCCGGGTAGAGCGGGAACGCTTCGGCGAGCGCGGTGACACGGGCACGCAGCTTCTCGACGTCGTGGCCGGGCTTGAGCGCCTCGGCGATGACGTCGGCGGCCTCGCGGAACTCGGCGTCGCCGAAGCCGCGGGTGGCCAGGGCCGGGGTGCCGATCCGCAGGCCCGAGGTGACCATCGGCGGCCGCGGGTCGAACGGGACGGCGTTGCGGTTGACCGTGATGCCGACCTCGTGGAGCCGGTCCTCGGCCTGCTTGCCGTCCAGCTCGGAGTTCCGCAGGTCGACGAGCACCAGGTGGACGTCGGTGCCGCCGGTCAGCACGGAGATGTCCGCCTCGAGCATGAGCCGTTCGGCCAGGAGCTTCGCCCCGCGGAGGGTCCGCTGCTGGCGTTCGACGAACTCCGGCTCGCCGGCCATCTTGAACGCCACTGCCTTCGCCGCGATGACGTGTTCGAGCGGGCCGCCCTGCTGGCCGGGGAACACCGCGGAGTTGACCTTCTTGGCCAGCGCCGCATCGTTCGTCAGGAGCACGCCACCGCGCGGGCCGCCGAGGGTCTTGTGCGTGGTGGTCGTCGTGACGTGCGCGTGCGGCACCGGCGAGGGGTGCAGCCCGGCGGCGACCAGGCCGGCGAAGTGGGCCATGTCGACCATGAGGTACGCGCCGACCTCGTCGGCGATCTCGCGGAAGCGGGCGAAGTCCAGCTGGCGTGGGTAGGCCGACCACCCGGCGATGATCAGCTTGGGCCGGTGCTCACGCGCGAGCCGCGCGACCTCGGCCATGTCGACCCGGAAGTCCTTTTCGGACACTTCATACGCGGCGACGTCGTAGAGCAGGCCCGAGAAGTTGATCCGCATGCCGTGGGTCAGGTGGCCGCCGTGGGCCAGCGAGAGCCCGAGGATCTTGTCCCCGGGCTTGAGGAGTGCGGCCATCGCGGCCGCGTTGGCCTGGGCGCCCGAGTGCGGCTGGACGTTGGCGAAGCCCGCGCCGAACAGCGCCTTGACGCGGTCGATGGCGAGCTGCTCGAGGACGTCGACGTGCTCGCAGCCGCCGTAGTAGCGGCGGCCGGGGTAGCCCTCGGCGTACTTGTTGGTGAGGACCGAGCCCTGCGCCTGCAAGACGCTCAGCGGCGCGAAGTTCTCGGAGGCGATCATCTCCAGCGTCGACTGCTGCCGGTGCAGCTCGGCGCCGATCGCCTCGGCCACCGCCGGGTCGTACTCGGCCAGGGGCTGGTTGAGCACGTGCTGGTCGATCGTCGCGGTCATCCGGAACTCCGTCTGGTCGACTTCTGATATATCAATCGTCGATGTAGACTAAGCGGCATGCACCCGCAGGTCAATCCCCCGTCGCTGGCCGAACAGGCGTACTTGTTCGTCCGCGACCGGCTCGTCATGCTCGACATCCCGCCGGGTTCGCCCCTCAACGAGGACGAGCTCGGCAGCACGCTCGGCATGGGCCGCACGCCGATCCGCGAAGCGCTGAAACGGCTGGAGTCCGAACGGCTGGTCGTCGCCTACCCGCGGCGGGGCACGTTCGCCACCGACGTCCACATCTCCGACCTCGCGCACATCTCGGAGGTGCGGCGGACGCTGGAGCCGATGGCCACGGCGGCCGCCGCCGAGCGCGCGACCGAGGCCGACCGGGCGACGCTCACCGAGCTGCGCGCGCAGCTCGACGCGGGTGTCCCGGCCGGGGACAACGCCGAGCTGCTGCGCACCGACCTCGCCCTGCACCGGGCGATCTACCGGTGCGTGCACAACCCGTTCCTCGAGGACACGCTGATCCGGTACGACAACCTCGCGACCCGGATCTGGTGCGTGTTCGTGCCCCGGCTGTCCGGGATGGCCGGCCACGTCGACGAGCACGTCCCGCTCCTCACCGCGATCATCGAGGGTGACGCCGAGAAGGCGGCCGCGCTGACGCTGGAGCACGTCGCCGGGTTCGAGGCCGCCATCCGGGCGCTGATCTAGAGACCTGCTTCTAGAGACCTGCTTCTAGAGACCGAGCCGGGTGCGGACCCAGTCGTGGAACTCGCCGATGTGGTGCTCGCTGGGCACGAGCACCCCGCCGTTGGCGTACGAGCGCGAGTCCATGGCGAGCTGGCAGCGTTCGCACGCCTCGAAGTCCTGCAGGTTGACGCGGTGGAACAGCTCGATCGAGCGCGTCAGGTCGCGGCCCGACTCGACGACGCCGGGCAGGTAGAGCCAGTCGCAGCGGACCAGCGTCCGGTCCGGGGCGAGCGGGAACATCCGGTGCAGGATCACGTGGTCCGGCACCAGGTTGACGAACACCTGCGGCCGGATGGTGACGGCGTAGTACTTGCGGTCCTGGTCCTCGGTGACACCGGGGAGGCGGTCGACACCCTCGCTGCCGTCGATGGTGAAGCCCCGGACGTCGCCGCCGAACTCCGCGCCGTGGCCGACGTAGTACTGCGCGGCATACCCGTCGGCGAACTCCGGGAGGACCTCGGTGAGCTCCGGGTGGATCGTCGCGCAGTGGTAGCACTCCATGAAGTTCTCGATGATCTGTTTCCAGTTCGCCTTCACGTCGTACTCGATGCGCTTGCCCAGCGCGAGGCCGTCGACGCCGTACGCCTCGATCGCGCTCTCGCCGCCGAGCCGTTCGGTGACCGCGGCGACGACGGAGCCTTCGAACGGCGGCGGCTCGTCGGCCAGGCAGACCCACGCGTAGCCGAGCCATTCGCGCAGGTGCACCTTCGTGAGGCCGAAGGCGGTGCGGTCGACGTCCGGCATGCCGGTGAGGTTCGGGGCGGCGATGAGCTTGCCGTCGAGCCCGTACGTCCAGGCGTGGTACGGGCACTGGAAGGCGCGCTTCACGGTGCCGGAGTCGTCGGTGCAGAGGCGCGCGCCGCGGTGGCGGCAGACGTTGAGGAACGCGGTGAGCTTCCCGTCCCGCCCCCGCGAGACCAGGACGCTCTCCTTGCCGACCTGGACGGTCTCGAACGACCCTGGACCGGCGAGGTCCGCGCTGCGCACGGCGCAGAACCAGTCGGCCTCGAAGATCTTCGCCTGCTCCAGCGCGAAGATCGCCGGATCGGTGTAGTAGGTGCCGGGCAGCGTGGCGAGCAGGCTCGGCGGGAGATCGGTAGTGGTCACCGTCGGGGTCCTCTCCGCGGATCAGTACGGGAGTTGCGCAGAACGCGTCTAGTTGCTCACTCCGGAACAGAGTGACTGCCACCCCAAGGCGATGTCAAGACGAGTTTTTCAGTGCCCGCCAAAGATTTCCGGCACGTTTCCGCGAACTCGCGCACCTGGAGGGTCGGCTCGCGTACCTGGAGGGTCGGTTCGTGAGCCGACCGTCTGGGTACGCGAGCCGACTCCCTGGGTACGCGAGCCGACCGTCGGGGTACGTCAGGCTGGGCCGTGGATGGCTCGGCGGAAGAGGGTTTCGATCTCGGCGCGGGTCGGGCGGGGGTCGGCCAGGGCCGCCTGCATCAGGAGGCCGCAGAACAGGCCGGCCAGGAGACGGCCGGTCAGGGGGTCGGTGCGGGAGCCGAAGAACGCGATGAGCGCCTGGTCCCAGGCCGCGCTCGCGGCCCGCAGCCGGGGACGGTGCAGGGCCGCGACGTACAGGTCGTACTCGACGACCGTGTCCCGGTACTGCTCGTTGATGTAGCCCATGACCAGCTCCGCCAGCGCCGCGGCGAAGTCGGCGTCCGGCGGGAGCGCCGACTCCCACTCCTTCAGCTCGTGGACGTTCTTCTCGGCGGCCTCGTGCAGGGCCACCTCCAGCAGGTCGTCCAGCGTCGCGAAGTGGTAGGTCGTCGAGCCCAGCGGCACCCCCGCCGCGGCCGCGACCGAACGGTGCGTGACCCCGTCGATCCCCCGCTGGGCGACGACCTCGATCGCCGCCTTGGCGATCCGCGCGCGCCGCTCGGGGTCGTTCGGGCCGCGGCGCCTGCTCGCGCCGGGTTCGGTCTTCGTCATCGAAGCCCCCTTGTGGACATCTGTACACGCTTCGCGTACAAATGTACGCACTCAACGCGCCGAGCAGCCACTACCGATCCGGGAAGGGCCGCATGAAGGACCTCTACGTCGACGGCGTCTGGTCGGACGCCGAAAGCCACTCCGATGTGCTGAATCCCGCCACCGGCCAGGTGATCGACCAGGTCGCCGAAGCCGGGCGCGCGGAAGTGGACGCCGCGGTCAGAGCGGCCAGGAAGGCCTTCGACGAGGGTCCGTGGCGGCAGACCACCGCCACCGAACGCGGTGAACTGCTCCGCCGCGTCGCCGGCCTGCTGGTCCGCGACCGCGAAGAGCTCGCCCGCACCGAGAGCCTCGACACCGGCAAGACGCTGGGCGAAGGCCGCATCGACATCGACGACGTGACGAACGTCTTCCGCTACTACGCCGACCTCGCCGGCAAGGACGCCGGACGCCTGGTCGACGCGGGCAGCGCGTCCGTCGTCAGCCGGATCGTGCACGAGCCGGTCGGCGTCTGCGCCCTGATCGCGCCGTGGAACTACCCGCTGCTGCAGATGTCCTGGAAGGTCGCGCCCGCGCTGGCCGCGGGCAACACCGTCGTGCTCAAGCCCAGCGAGGTCACGCCGCTGACCACGATCAAGCTGGTCGCCCTGCTCGAAGAGGCCGGCACCCCACCGGGCGTCGTCAACCTGCTGCTCGGGCCGGGGCACGTCGGCGCGGCGATGGTCGAGCACCCGGCCGTGGACCTCGTCTCCTTCACCGGCGGCTACGCGACCGGCGAGAAGATCATGACGGCCGCCGCGAAGGGCGTCCGCCGGGTCGCCCTCGAGCTCGGCGGCAAGAACCCGAACGTGGTCTTCGACGACGCCGACTACGACACCACCCTCGACTACGCGCTGATGGCCGCGTTCGTCCATTCGGGACAGGTCTGCTCGGCGGGCGCGCGCTTGATCATCCAGGATGGGATCCATGACCGGTTCGTGGCGGACCTCGCCGCGCGCGCCGACCGGATCCGGGTCGGCGACGGCCTCGATCCCGCCACCGAGACGGGCCCGCTCGTCTCGGCGCAGCACCGCGCCAAGGTCGAGGGCTACATCGAAAGCGCACTCAACGAAGGCGCGACGCTCCGAGCCGGCGGCAAGCGGCCCGAAGGGGCGCAGTACGAAAGCGGTTTCTTCCTCCGCCCGACCGTGTTTTCCGGCTGCACCAGGGACATGGCGATCGTCCGGGAAGAGGTCTTCGGCCCGGTCGTCACCGTGGAACGCTTCACGCACGAGGCCGACGCGATCGCGCTGGCCAACGACACCGAGTACGGGCTCGCCGGGGCCGTGTGGACGTCGGACGCGTCCCGCGCCCAGCGAGTCGCCGGGGCCCTGCGCCACGGCACCGTGTGGATCAACGACTACCACCCCTACCTGCCGCAGGCGGAGTGGGGCGGGTTCGGCCGGTCCGGCATCGGCCGCGAGCTCGGACCGTCCGGGCTCGCGGAGTACCAGGAGAGCAAGCACGTCTACCAGAACATCGATCCCGTTCCGCAGCACTGGTTCAAGGGCTGACCTCCCGTTCCCCCACCATTGAGGATGTCGCGATGACCACACAGGAAAAGCCTGCGGGCGGGGGGCCCGCTCCCGACGACAGCTCCGACCTCGAGAAGTTCGGCTACCGCCAGGAGCTCGAACGCTCCCTGGGCTCCTTCTCCAGCTTCGCCGCCGGGTTCTCCTACATCTCGATCATGACCGGCGTGTTCCAGCTGTTCTTCTTCGGCTTCGCCTCGGGCGGGCCGGCGTTCATCTGGACCTGGCCGCTCGTGTTCCTGGGCCAGCTCGCCGTCGCGCTGTGCTTCGCCGAGCTCGCCGGCCAGTTCCCGCTCGCGGGATCGGTCTACCAGTGGGCGAAGCAGATCGCGAAACCCGCGACGTCGTGGCTGGCCGGCTGGATCATGATCATCGGCGCCATCGTCACGGCCGGCGCCGTCGCGGTCGCCTACCAGATCATCCTGCCGCAGGTCTCGACCGCGTTCCAGATCGTCGGCAGCGACTCCGACGCCGGCCTGACGTCGACCCCGGGCGGCGCGCAGAACGCCATCATCCTGGCCCTGGTGCTGGTCGTGTTCGCCACGATCGTGAACGTCATCGGCGTCAAGCTGATGGCGAAGATCAACAACTTCGGCGTCGCGGTGGAGCTGTCCGCGGTCATCCTGCTGATCATCGCGCTGGCCATCCACATCAAGCGCGGCCCGCAGGTGGTCTTCGAGACGCACGCCACGGGTGACGGTCACTCGCTCGGGTACCTCGGGGCGTTCCTGGTGGCGTCGCTGATGAGCGCGTACGTCTTCTACGGCTTCGACACCGCCGGTTCCCTCGCCGAGGAAACCACCCAGCCGCGCAAGCACGCGCCGCGCGCGATCCTGCGGGCGATCACGGCGTCGTTCATCGTCGGCGGCCTGGTGATGCTGGTCGGCATGATGGCCGTCGGTGACATCAACGCCGACGAGCTGAGCACCTCCGGCATGCCGTACCTGCTGAAGAGCACGCTCGGCGAAGGCCTCGGCGACGCCTTCCTGATCTGCTCGGCGATCGCGATCACGGTGTGCTGCCTGGCCGTGCAGACCGCGGCGATCCGGATGGCGTGGGCGATGGCCCGCGACGGACGGCTGCCGTTCAGCAAGGCGATGGCGAAGGTGTCGCCGCGCTCGAAGACGCCGATCCTGCCGGCGCTGCTCACCGGCGGCCTCACCGTCGTGGTGCTGCTGATCAACCTGGGCAACCAGCGGGCGTTCTTCATCCTGACCTCGACCGCCATCATCCTGTTCTACATCCCCTACCTGATGGTCACCGGCCCGATGCTGCTGCGCCGCCTGCGCGGGCAGTGGCCGCGGCCGGGACACGGCCCGTACTTCAAGCTCGGCCGCTGGGGCACGTTCGTGAACCTGGTCGCGGTGCTCTACGGCGCCGCGATGACGGTCAACCTGATCTGGCCGCGTGCCGAGGTCTACGGCGACGACCACTGGTACTTCCAGTGGGGCGCGGTGATCGTCACCGGGCTGATCGTGATCATCGGTGCGATCATGCTCTACATCCGGCGCGGCACCTGGGGTTCGGCGCACACGAGCCCCGAGCACATGCCCGACAGCGCCCCGGATTCACTGCCCGGCTGAGGAGGACGCATGAGTGAAAACTACGACTTCGTCATCGTCGGCGGTGGCTCGGCGGGCTGCGCGCTGGCGAACCGGCTGTCCGCGGACCCGTCCAACAAGGTCCTGGTGCTGGAAGCGGGGCGGTCCGACTACAAGTGGGACGTCTTCATCCACATGCCGGCCGCGCTGACCTTCCCGATCGGGTCGAAGTTCTACGACTGGGGCTACCGCAGCGAGCCCGAGCCGCACATGAACCGGCGCCGGATCTACCACGCCCGCGGCAAGGTGCTCGGCGGCTCGTCGAGCATCAACGGGATGATCTTCCAGCGCGGCAACCCGATGGACTACGAACGCTGGGCCAGCGACCCCGGAATGTCCACTTGGGACTACGCGCACTGCCTGCCGTACTTCCAGCGGATGGAGAACTGCCTCGCCGATGCCCCGGACGGGCAGTGGCGTGGGCACGACGGCCCCCTGGAACTCGAACGCGGCCCAGCGTCGAACCCGTTGTTCCAGGCCTTCTTCGACGCCGCCGAGCAGGCCGGCTACCCGCGCACCGACGACGTCAACGGCTACCGGCAGGAAGGCTTCGCGGCCTTCGACCGCAACGTCCGGAAAGGACGGCGGCTCTCCGCCGCGGGCGCGTACCTGCACCCGGTGGAGAACCGGTCCAACCTCACGGTGAAGACGCACGCGTTCGTGTCGCAGATCCTCTTCGACGGCACCCGCGCGATCGGCGTCGAGTACGCCGAGGGCCGCGGCGTGCCGGGTGAGGTGTACGGCAAGGAGATCATCCTCTGCGGCGGGGCGATCAACAGCCCGCAGCTGCTGCAGCTCTCCGGGGTCGGCAACGCGGCCGATCTGGAGAAGCTCGGCATCGACGTCGTGAAGGACCTGCCGGGCGTCGGCGAGAACCTGCAGGACCACCTGGAGGTGTACATCCAGTACGCCTGCAAGGAACCGGTGTCGATGCAGCCGTCGCTGGCGAAGTGGAAGCGGCCCTACATCGGCGCGCAGTGGCTGTTCCTGCGGTCCGGGCCGGCCGCGACCAACCACTTCGAGGGCGGCGGGTTCGTCCGCTCCAACGACGAGGTGAAGTACCCGAACCTGATGTTCCACTTCCTGCCGGTGGCGATCCGCTACGACGGTTCGGCGCCCACGGAAGGCCACGGCTACCAGGTGCACGTCGGCCCGATGTACGCCGACACCCGCGGCTCGGTGAAGCTCACCTCGACCGACCCGCGGCAGCACCCGGCGATCAAGTTCAACTACCTGTCGACGGAGAACGACCGCAAGGAGTGGATCGAGGCCGTGCGGGTGGCGCGGAAGATCCTCAACCAGTCCGCGCTCGACCGGTACAACGGCGGGGAGATCTCGCCGGGGCCGTCGGTGGAGTCCGACGAGGAGATCCTCGACTGGGTCGCCAAGGACGCCGAGACGGCCCTGCACCCCTCGTGCACCGCCAAGATGGGCGTGGACGAGGGATCCGTGATCGACCCGCAGACCATGCGGGTGCACGGCACCGAGGGCCTGCGCGTCGTCGACGCGTCGGTCATGCCCTACATCCCCAACGGCAACATCTACGCGCCGGTGATGATGACCGCCGAGAAGGCGGCCGACCTCATCCTCGGCAACACCCCGCTCGCCCCGATCAAGACGCCGTTCTACCGGCACGGGGAGAGCTAGCCCGGACGTCGTGGCGCCCGTACCGCCATCCCCGGTACGGGCGCATCGGCATGCCCGGATTATCCGTTAGCAGGTAACGAAACTACCGGGGCGTACCCCCTTGACGACGCCCATCAGGGGATTCAGACTTTGTTGCGGATCACAGTCGATGTTCCCTTATGCGCAACAGTCTCGGAGGACTCATGATTCGCGCGTGCACCGTCGACGAGCTGCCCCCGGGTGAGTCCGTCCGGATCCCCGGGTCGCCCGCCATCGCGGTGTTCAACACCGAGGACGGGGAGCTGTACGCCATCGACGACACGTGCACCCACCAGGACGCCTCCCTGGCCGACGGCTGGCTCGAAGGCTGCTTCGTCGAGTGCCCGCTGCACGCGGCGCTGTTCGACCTGCGCACCGGCGTGCCGAGCTGCCTGCCGGCGAAGGAGCCGGTGCGCACGTACTCGGTGCTCGTCGACGAGGGCGTCATCTACGTCCAGGGCGTGGCTCGCGAGGACGCCGCGTGAAGCGGATCGCCGTCGTCGGCGCGTCGCTCGCCGGGGTCCGCGCCGCGCAGGAGCTGCGTGCGCAGGGCTACGACGGCGGCATCGTGCTGATCGGCGAAGAGCAGCACCTGCCCTACGACCGGCCGCCGCTGTCCAAGGCGTTCCTCGCCGGGACGGCCTCGCCGGCCTCGCTGGAGCTGCTCGACGCCGGCGACCTCGCGTCGCTGGCGCTGGACTTCCGGCTCGGCGTGCGGGCCACGGCCCTGGAACCGGGGAACCGCCGGGTGCTCCTTTCGGACGGCGGGTCCGTGCACGCGGACGGCGTCGTCATCGCCACCGGCGGTCGCGCCCGCACCCTGCCGGGCTTCGAAGCCGCCCACACGCTGCGGACGCTCGACGACGCGCTCGCCTTGCGGTCGGCGCTGGTGCCCGGGGTCCGCGTGGCGATCGTCGGGGCCGGGTTCATCGGGGCCGAGGTGGCCTCGACGTGCCGCTCGCTCGGCCTCGACGTGACTGTCCTGGAAGCGTTGCCGGCGCCGCTCGCGCCGGTGCTGGGGCCCGAACTGGCCGCGGTGTGCGCGCGGCTGCACGCCGACCACGGCACGGACCTGCGGTGCGGGGTGTCGGTGACGGACATGTCCGAGGCGGGCGTCCACCTGGCCGGCGGGTCGCTCGTCCCGGCCGACGTGGTCGTCACGGGTGTCGGCATGACCCCGGCGACGGACTGGCTGGCCGGATCCGGGTTGAAGGTCGGCAACGGCGTCCACGCGGACGCGGGCCTGGTGACGGAGCTGCCGCAGGTGGTGGCGGTCGGCGATGTGGCCCGGTACGGCGGGCGGCGGCACGAGCACTGGACGAACGCGTCGGAGCAGGCGCCGGTCGCGGTGGCGAACCTGCTCGCCGGGCAGACGGCACGCACGTACGCGCCGAGCGGGTACGTCTGGTCGGACCAGTACGCGGGGACCCTGCAACTCGCCGGTCACCCGCGCCCGGACGACACGCTTTCGGTGGTCGACGGCGACCTGTCGTCCTCGTCGTTCGCGGCGGTGTGGCAGCGCGACGGCGCGACGGTGGGGGTGTTCGCGTTGAACAACGCGAAGCTGTTCAACCGGCTGCGCCGCCCGCTCCGGCAACCGGCGGTCGTCTGAAAGTCTCAACCGAGGTTTCAAAGATACGCTTCACCCCCATGGAGCTGACCCTTCCCGAACTCCGCGCGTTGACCGGCTGGGCCGCCGACTGCGCTTCGCGGGCACTGCCGTTGATCCCGGACGACCCCCGCCCGGCGGCGGCGATCGCGGCGGCGCGGGAGTTCGCTTCGGGCGGCCCGCGCACGAAAGCCTTGCGCACGGCAGCGTGGGCGGCGCTGAAGGCGGCGGGCGCGGCTTCCGGCCCGGCCGCCTCCGCCGCAGCCCACGCGGCGGTCGGCGCGGCGGGCGCGGCCTACCTGCACCCGCTGGAGTCGCCGCACCAGGTGAAGCACATCGTCGGCCCCGCGCAGCAGGCCGCTTTGGCGTGCGAACTGGCCGGCGGCGACGCGAACGCCGAGATCCACTGGGCCCTCGACCACGCCCCACCGGAAGTGCGCGACCTCCTGAGCCGCTTTCCGCCGGGCAAACCGGGCCGCACCCGCCTGGGCGAGCTGCACCGGCAGCTGGAGTCGGCGCTCCGCGTCCCGCTCAGGTGAGGGTGGGCCGTTCGACGACCACGGTGGCCATCAGGGAGTGCCCGACGCCGAGGCCTTGCTGGGCTTGCTGTTCCCACGCGAAGAGCGCCGTCGCCAGCTGCTTCGCGTGCTCGGCGGACGGCACGGCCACCGCGGTGAGGATCCGGTTCCAGCGTTCGGCGAAGGTCGCGAAGAACCGCTCGACCTGGCGTGGCGCGTGTCCGGCGGGAGGCTCGAACCGCAGCTGCGCGGGGACGACGTCGGTGTTGCCGCGGGCGAGTTCGTTGAGGAGGGTGCGGTAGGGCGGGATCGCCGGGTTGAAGGACCGGGTGGCGGTGTGCCGGCCGGCGAGGACGGACCGGTCGGTGAACGTCGTCCCGCTCAGCCTTGCCCCGGCCCGGGCCGCGGCTTCGACGAGCGCCTCGTCGAGCGATCCGCGGTCGAAGAAGCTCATCTGGTCGTGGAGGGTTTCGGTCGCGTCCTCGAAGAAGCTCATGTTGTACGACCAGCGGGTCCGCGGCCACATCGGCGTCCACTCGACGGAGTAGCGGCCGAGGACGTCGACGATGATCACCGCGCTGTCGCGGGTTTCGACGATCCGCCGCATGAGGCCGGTCAGGACCTCGACGACACCCTCGTGGGGCAGGTGGGAGTAGGGCACGCCGCAGGACAGGTAGAGGTCGAAGTCGCCTGCGGGCGGCCCGGAGCGCATGTCCGCGACGGTGAACCTGGCCGGGCGCCCGGCGTGGAGCGAGCGGGCCGTGTCGATCATGTCGGGGTCGATGTCGACACCGAGGTAGTCGAGGGTGTGCTCGCCGGTCAGCGGGGCGAGGGCGCCGTGCCGCTCGGTCAGCAGGGCCAGGCCGTCGCCGGTGCCGCACCCGACGTCGAGCACCCGCAGCGGCCGGCCGGGCTCGGGCCGGATCCGCGCGATGGCGTCACGCAGCACGCGGTGGGTGACGATTTCTTCCAGCATCGTCTTGACCGGATCGCGCCGCTTGGGCGACGTGTAGTGGGCGGTTGCGTCGCGGTAGGACATGATCGAAACGTAGTTCATCGCCGTCGCCGGCCGGGGCGGTATTCGCGACGCGGGACGCTACAGCGCCAGCTCGTCGAGGTCCGATTCCAGCCTCGCCCGCCAGGTCCACCGCCGCTCGGTCGTGTCCGTGTCCTCGCCGGCCGGCGGGCCCAGCGGCAACGCCGGGTCGGTGATCCCGAACGTCACCCGGTAAGCCAGCACCGAAGCGGCTGTGCGGATCCACGCGTCACCCGCCGCCCCGGCGGGCGGGGACACCCCGAGCGCGTGGCCGAACCACGTCGGCAGCAGCGCGTTCGACCCCAGCGCGTCCGTGATCCGGGTCCGCAACCGCACCTGCAGGTCGTGCCACGCGCGCTCGGCGCGCTCCAGCTGGGGCAGGATCCGCGCCTCGACCGCGTCCGCCTCGCGCAAGGCCAGGCGAGCCTGCTCGGCCGCGTCCGACGCCGCCGGGATCTCCTCGTCCAGCAACGTCCGGCGCCGCGTCGCCAACGCCCGCAACCGGGACTCCGCGTCTCCGCGGGCGCGCGAAGCACGGTCGGTCGACGCCAGGACGCGCATCACCTCGAGCAGGTCGGCGTCGCAGCGGGCCTGCGCCTCGTGCACCGAAGCCAGCCGCGAGATCTCCTGCTCGTGCCGGGCTCGCTGCTCCTTCGTGACGAGCTCCTTGTGCAGGTCGTCCCAGCGCGCCGCCTCCCTCGCGAGCGCCCGGGTCTCCGCGCCGACGTCGTCGAGGTTGATCTGCGGGACGCCGTCGGCCACGCGGACCGCGCGCTCCATAGCCCGGACCTGCTGCTGCAGCCGTTCCAGCTGCCGGCCCAGGAGATCGATCCGGTCCTCCTGGCGGTGCGCGCTGCCGCGCTCGAGCCGGTCGGTCAGGTCCGCGAGGTCCTGCCGCAGCCCGCGGTCGCGGTCGTCGGACTCCTCGACGGCCGCGCGCAGCCCGTCGACCGCCGCGAACAGCTCGTCGAGGTCGCGGCGCGTCGAGTCGACGGGCTCGTACTCCTGCGTGAACTCGGGATCGTCGCCGTAGGTCGCGTAGCCGTGGCTCACGGGATCCGGCTTTCCCGCCACAGCAGCCCGCACGTGACCGCGACGCCCAGTGCCAGGAGGATCGTGCAGACGACGGCGCCGGACCACGGGACCAGCGCGCCCACCAGCAGCCCGGCCGTGACGCTGCCCGCCCACGCCGCCCGCGTCCGTTCGCGGATGACGTCACCGACGCGGCGGACCGGCCCGAAGCCGATCCACAGGCCCGCCGCGAACAGCGGGACGAGCGCCAGCAACCACACCGGCGACAGCACGTCGAACAGCACCAGCGCCGCGGCGGCCAGCGGCAGCAGCACCGGCGCGGCCGCGAAGTAGACGACTGCGCGCTGCGTCGCCGCGTGCCGCGACTCGAGCTCGGCGTTCGCGAGCCGGTGCTTCGCGTCGTCGAACGCCACCTCGGAGTCGAGCAGCCGGTGGGCCGTCGCGACGAGCTCGTCCATCGCCTCGACGTCGGCGGGCGGGGTCGCCAGCCCGTCCCGCAGGTCCTGCTTGAGCCGGCCCACGCGCGCTTCCGCCTGGTCCCGGTCGTGCTGGGCTGGAGTCGTCACGCGAACACTTTAAGTGCCACGGCCGTCACATCCGGCCAATGCGCGCGGTGAGTCGCTACAGGTCCCCGAGGGCCGTGACCGGCGATTCGACGCAGTCCGCGACGAACCGCAGGAACCCGCCCGCCGTGCCGCCGTCGCAGACGCGGTGGTCGAAGGCCAGCGTCAGCTCGCAGACCTTCCGCACACCCAGCGCGCCGTCGACCACCCACGGCCGGTCGATGATCCGGCCGATGCCGAGGATCGCGGCCTCGGGGTGGTTGATGATCGCGGCCGAACCGTCGACGCCGAAGACGCCGTAGTTGTTCACGGTGAACGTGCCGCCGGTGAGGTCCGCGGGCGCGAGCTTGCCGTCGCGCGCGGTGCGGGCACGGTCGCCGATGGCCGCCGAGAGGTCCCGGGTGGACAGCTCCCCCGCGTCCCGCACGACCGGCACGACGAGCCCGCGGTCGGTCTGGGCGGCGAAGCCGAGGTGGATCTCGTCCAGCAGCACGATCTCGTCGCCCTCGACGCGCGAGTTCAGCTCGGGGTACTTCTTCAGCCCCGCGACGGCGAACCGCGCGATCAGCCCGAGCAGGCTGACCGGCCGGTCCGTCTTGGCGTTGAGGGCCGCCCGCGCGGCGACCAGCCCCGACGCGTCGACGTCCACCCAGACCGTGGCCTCGGGGATCTCGCGGCGGGACGTCGTGAGCTTGTCGGCGACGGCCTTGCGGATCCCGGTGAGCGGGATGCGTTTGCCCTTCGCGCCTTTCGCGGTGGGCTTCAGGGCCGCCTCGACATCGGCGCGGCGGATGATGCCGTCCGCGCCGGTGGCGGTGACCTTCGCGAGGTCGATCCCGTTGTCCGAAGCCAGCTTCCGGACGAACGGCGAGATCACGCCGGGCGCCTTGGCCTTCGGCGCGGGCGCTTCGACGCGGCGGACGCGCTTGCGCCGGGTCGTCGGCGCGGTGCCGTAGCCGATGAGGACGTTGCCGCTGCCGGAAGAGGTCGTCACGCCGGGCTCGGCGAACCCGCCGACGGACAGCAGCGGCGCGCCGACCGGCAGCAGCTGCCCCGGCTCGCCGTGCAGCGCGGACACCACGCCGGCGAACGGCACGGGCACCTCGACCGCCGCCTTCGCCGTCTCGACCTCGACGACGATCTGGTCGACCTTGACCGTGTCGCCGATCGCGACGTGCCAGTTCAGGATCGCCGCCTCGGTCAGGCCCTCGCCGAGGTCCGGCAGCAGGAAGTCAGGCACCGGCCACCACCGGGGTGTCGGCCCACTGCAGGCGCGCGATCGTGTCGAGGATCCGGTCGACGTCGGGCAGCATGTGCCGCTCGAGCTTCGGCGCGGGGTAAGGGATGTCGAGCCCGGTCACGCGCAGCACCGGCGCGTGCAGCTGGTGGAAGCACTGCTCCGTGACGCGAGCGACGACCTCGGCGCCGTAGCCGCCGAAGCCGGCGGCCTCGTGCACCACGACGGCCCGCCCGGTGCGGCGCACGGACGCCGTCACGGTCTCGTCGTCGAACGGGCTCAGCGACCGCAGGTCGACGACCTCGACGTCCCAGCCCTCGGCCGTCGCGGCTTCGGCGGTCTCCAGCGCGGTGGCGACCATCGGGCCGTACGCGATGAGCGTGACGTCCTTGCCGGTCCTGCGCACGACCGCCTTGTCCATCGCCGGGCCGCTGCGCGTGAAGGTGACCTCTTCGCCCGACCAGTAGCGGGCCTTGGGCTCGAGGAACACGACCGGGTCCGGCGACTCGATGGCGTCGCGGAGCAGGTCGTAGGCGTCCTGCGCGGTGCCCGGCGTGACGACGCGCAGGCCCGGCGTGTGCGTGTAGTAGACCTCGCTGGAGTCGCAGTGGTGCTCGACGCCGCCGATGCCGCCGGCGTAGGGGATGCGGATGACCATCGGCAGCGAGAGCGCGCCGCGGGTGCGGTTGCGCAGCTTCGCGACGTGCGAGGTGATCTGCTCGAACGCGGGGTAGGCGAAGGCGTCGAACTGCATCTCGACGACCGGGCGGAACCCGCCCATCGCCATCCCGACGGCGAACCCGACGATGCCGGACTCGGCCAGCGGCGTGTCGAAGCAGCGGTCCTCGCCGAAGTCGGCGGTGATGCCGTCGGTGACCCGGAAGACGCCGCCGAGCGTGCCGACGTCCTCGCCGAAGACCAGCACGCGGTCGTCGTCCTTGAGCGCGTCCCGCAGGCCTGCGTTGAGCGCCTGCGCCATCGTGGTCGTCATCAGGCCTCCAGTTCGGCTCGGACCATCGCGCGCTGGCGCTGCAGCTGGCGGGTCGGCTCGGCGTAGACGTGGTCGAACAGGGACATCGGGTCGAGCTCGGCGTCGGCGTTCAGGGTGTCGCGGACGGACTGGGCGAACTCTTCGGCTTCGGCGTGGCAGAGCTCGATTTCGTGCTGGCTCAGCGCGTCCCCGAGGTAGGTCTCGAGGCGCTTGAGCGGGTCCGCTTCGCGCCACTTCGCGACTTCGTCCGCGTCGCGGTAGCGGGTGGCGTCGTCGGCGTTGGTGTGGGCGTCGATGCGGTAGGTGTGGGCCTCGACGAGGACCGGGCCCTTGCCTTCGCGGGCGTGCTTCACTGCGTCGTCGAGGACGGCGAGGACCGCGACGGCGTCGTTGCCGTCGACCTGCTCCGAGCGCATGCCGTAGCCGATTCCCTTGTACGCCAACGCGGGCGCGGCGCTCTGCTTCTCGAAGGGCACGGAGATGGCGTAGCGGTTGTTCTGCACGAAGAACACCACGGGCGCTTTGAAGACGGCGGCGAAGTTGAGCGCCTCGTGGAAGTCGCCTTCGCTCGTGGCGCCGTCCCCGATGAGCGCTAGCGCGACGGCGTCTTCGCCGCGTCGCTGCATCGCGTGCGCGAGACCGGCGGCGTGCAGGGTCTGCGTCGCGAGCGGAGTGCACTGAGGCGCTACGCGCGTCTCGGTGGGGTTGTAGCCGCAGTGCGCGTCGCCGCGAAGCAGCGTCAGGACTTCGCCGGGCTTCAGGCCGCGCGCGACGAGGGCGACGGAGTCGCGGTAGGTGGGGAAGAGCCAGTCGTTGTCCTGGAGGGCGAGCGCCGCGGCGACCTGGCAGGCCTCCTGGCCGGCGCTGGAGGGGTAGACGGCGAGGCGGCCCTGCTTGGTGAGGGCGGTCGCCTGGACGTCGAACCGGCGGCCCAGGACCATCAGCCGGTAGGCGGCTTTCAGGCGGTCCTTCGTGGGCTCGGCGTAGTCGCCGTGCTGGTCGGCGCGCGTCCCGTCCTCGGCGACGAACCGCACCGGCGACGCGGACGGCAGCAGGGTCTCCACGGCCATGGCGCACACCACCTCTCGCAGACATATGATGCTGAAATGGTGGTTCTTGGTGGTCGTGTGTTCAAGGGCTCGGCGGAATGAGCGACAAACGGTCTTTCACTGCGCCTCCGGCTGACCAAACGTCTTTCCCGGCGTCGGCTGTCGGCGGCCTTCCGGGACGAACGGTCCCGGCCCTCGACGAGGTCGACCGGGCGATGCTGGCGGAGCTGTCCGCGGACGGCCGCCTGGCGGTCCGGGCGCTGGCGGAGAAGCTGCACATTTCGCGCACGAACGCGTACGCGCGGTTGGAGCGCTTGATGGCGGAGGGCGTGATCACGGGCTTCGGCGCGCGCATCGACCCGCGGCGGGCCGGGCTGGGGACGTCGGCGTACATCATGGTGACGGTCGAGCAGACGTCCTGGCGCACGATGGCGACGGACCTGCACGAGATCCCGTACGTCGACCACGTGGCGCTGGTGGGTGGCGACTTCGACATCCTGCTGCTGGTCCGCACCCCGGACAACACAACGCTCCGAGACGTGGTCCTGGAGCGCCTCCAGGCCCTGGAGGGAGTCCGGTCGACGCGGACGTGGCTGATCTTCGAGGAGCTACCCGGCTCAGTACTCTGACCCGTGTCGTCCCTCCAATCACGCGTGTCGCCCCCTCAATCACGCGTGTCGCCCCTCCAATCACGCGAGATGCCCGCCTGATCACGCGAGATGCCTCTCCAAGCACGCGAGTTGCGGGCTCCACGCACGCAGCCGGGGGGTCACTTGCGCGGCGCGAGGAGCCGGCTCGCGTGCCCAGTGGGTCGGCTCGCGTACTTGGACGGTCGGCTCGCGTGCCCGGAGAGTCGGCTCGCGTGATTGAAGGGTCGACTCGCGTGACTGGAGAGTCGACACGCGTGATTGGCGGGTCGACACGGCGCTGAGCCGAACGTCCACCCGGGGATCACCCGCACGGACGCATCCTCGCGACCGCCGGGCAGAACCCGTGCCCCGCAGTGCTCTTGACCTTCACCGCGCCACCCGCTAGGCGTGGCCGCTCTCCCGGCGACTCTTATTTTATGTCGAGAATTAACTTGCGCCCCAACCACCCGAAACTATTGACGGGGTCCCCTCCGCCCGGTGAGGATCGGCCGGTCCGCCGCCGTTCACCGCAGAATGGACCAGACCATGGCCAGAAGATCACGCGCGTGGTCCCGTGCGCGCCGAAGTTCGCTCGTCACCTTGATGAGCCTGAGCCTGCTGGGTGGGATCGCCCAAGCGACACCGGCCCAAGCAGACGCACCGGCCCAGCCCGTCATCGGCCAGCCTGCCAAGGACAAGAACGGCTGCGCCAAGATCGAGAAGAGCCTGCCCACCCTGGCCGACTGGCCCAAGGTCGACAGCCAGGTCAAGGGCAAGGCCGGCGACGAGGCGCGCATCGCCCAGATCCTCAAGGGCATGACCCTCGAGGAGAAGGTCGGGCAGATGACGCAGCCCGAAATCACCTCGATCACCCCCGACGAGGTCCGCCAGTACGCCATCGGCACCGTCCTCAACGGCGGCGGCGCGTGGCCCGGCGGCAACAAGCACGCCACCCAGCAGGACTGGCTGAACCTCGCCGACGCCTACTGGAACGCCTCCAAGACCAGCCGCACGAAGATCCCCGTCATCTGGGGCATCGACGCCGTGCACGGCAACAACAACGTCTACGGCGCCACCGTCTTCCCGCACAACATCGGCCTCGGCGCGGCGCACGACCCGTGCCTGGTCCGCGACGTCGCCGGCGCCACCGCCCGCCAGGTCCGCGCGACCGGCCAGGACTGGGCGTTCTCGCCCACCCTCGCCGTCGTCCAGGACGACCGCTGGGGCCGCACCTACGAGGGCTTCTCCGAGGACCCGCGGATCACGCGCTCCTACGGCTACGAGGACATCAACGGCCTCCAGGACGGCGCCACCAGCCGCATCGGCTACAACGGCGTCATCGCCACCGCCAAGCACTTCATCGGGGACGGCGGCACGATCAAGGGCCAGGACCAGGGCGTCAACCCGTCGTCCGAGGCCGACATGATCAACATCCACGGCCAGGGTTACTACGGCGCGCTCGCCGCCGGCGCCCAGACCGTGATGGTGTCGTTCAACAGCTGGACCAACCCGGACCTCGGCATCAACGAGGGCAAGCTGACCGGCAGCGACAAGGCGATGAACCAGATCCTGAAGGGCAAGATCGGCTTCGACGGCCTGGTCGTGTCCGACTGGAACGCCATCGGCCAGGTCCCCGGCTGCACGAACTCTTCGTGCCCGCAGGCGATCAACGCCGGCATCGACGTCGTGATGGTGCCCGCGGACTGGAAGGCGTTCATCACCAACACGATCGCCCAGGTCCAGAGCGGCCAGATCCCGATGTCGCGGATCGACGACGCGGTCACCCGCATCCTGCGCGTCAAGATCCGGGACGGCCTCTTCGAGTCGCAGAAGCCGTCCGACCGCTCCTACGCCAACTCCGACGAGGCGCTGAAGGACAACTGGCTGGCCCGCGACGCCGCGCGCGAGTCGCAGACGCTGCTGAAGAACAACGGCAACGTGCTGCCGCTCAAGCCGAAGTCCAAGGTCCTGGTGGTCGGCAAGAGCGCCGACAACATCTCGAACCAGACCGGCGGCTGGACGCTGAGCTGGCAGGGCACCGGCAACACCAACGCCGACTTCCCGAACGCCACCTCGATCCTGTCCGGCATCAAGCAGGACCTGGGCGACGCGAACGTCACCTTCGACGCCACCGGCAGCGTGGACCCGAAGGGCTACGACGCCGTCATCGCCGTGATCGGTGAGACGCCGTACGCCGAGGGTGTCGGCGACCTGACCCGCAAGACCCTCGAGGCGTCGAAGCTCTACCCCGAGGACCTGGCCGTGCTGGACAAGGTCAGCGGCAAGGGCACCCCGGTCGTCACCGTCTACGTCGGCGGCCGCCCGCTGTACATGAACAAGGAGATCAACCGCTCCGACGCGTTCGTGGCGGCCTGGCTGCCCGGCACCGAGGGCGGCGGCGTCGCCGACATGCTGGTCAAGGGCAAGGACGGCACGGGCTACCAGGGCACGCTGTCGTACTCGTGGCCGAAGAGCGCGTGCCAGTCGCCGCTCAACCCGTGGTCCCCGGACTACGACCCGCTGTTCAAGCTGGGCTACGGCCTGAAGTCGGGCCAGCGCGTCACGATCGGCCAGCTGGACGAGACCCCCGGCCCGGCGACCTGCGGGTCCACCGGCGGCGGCGGGACGGCGACCGAGGACCTGTCGATCTACGACCGGACCGACGTCGCGCCGTACACCAGCCAGATCGGCTCGGCTTCGAACTGGGGCGGCACCGTGATCGGCCCGGACGGCACGGCCGACCACCCCGAGATAAACACGGTCCCGACGGACGTCAACGTGCAGGGCGACGGCCTGAAGGCGACCTGGACGGGTACCGGAGCGGCTCAGCTCTACATGCAGAACACGGCGGGCACGAACGACCTGCGCAGCTACCTGAACGCGGACGGGGCGCTCGAGTTCGACACGACCGTGCAGCAGGCACCGGTCAACCGGACGGTGATCAGCATGCACTGCGTCTACCCGTGCTTCTCGGAGGTGAACGCGACGAAGCTGTTCACCGACCTGGCGGGCGGCCCGAAGACGACGGTGAAGATCCCGTTGTCCTGCTTCAACAACGGGCTGGACTTCGAGCACATCAACACCCCGTTCCTGGTGTACACGGACGCCGCGTTCCAGGCGTCGTTCGCGAACGTGCGCTGGGTGCCCAACGGGGCGAAGGATCCTGATGCGAGGCCTTGTTCGAGTTTGACCTAGGTGCCGGCCGGGCCGGGAGCGCAAAGCTCCCGGCCCGGTCTACGTTCCGGCGTTCATCGCCACGCTCAGCGCGCGTTCGGACAGCTCCGCCCGCGTCAACCGCGCCACCACGCGGCCCCGCTGGAACACCAGCACCCGATCACACAGCTCGCACAACTCCGCCAAGTCCGTCGATGCCAGCACCACCGGCTTCCCCGCATCGGCGAGCGAAGCGATCACCGCGTGCATCTCGGCCCGCGCGCCGACGTCGACGCCGCGGGTCGGGTCGTCGAGCACCAGCAGGCGGGGGTTCGCTTCGAGCCACTTCGCGAAGACCACCTTCTGCTGATTGCCGCCGGACAGCGTATTCACCAGGTCGTCCGGGGCACCGCGGATGCGCAGCCGGGTGATCAGGGCTCGCGCCGCCGCACCGTGCGCGCGGCGGCGCAACCACCAGCCGCCGTGGCCGGCGCCCAGCCACGCGACCGCGCTCGTGTTCTGCCACAACGGCTTGTCGAGCATCAGCCCGTAGCGCTTCCGGTCGCTGGGCACGAACGCGATCCCGGCCCGGACGGCCGCGCGCACCGAACGCGGTGCGGGCCGGCCGCCGATGTGGACCCGGCCGTGGCCCGGCGCCCGCCCGGACAGCGCGGCCAGGACTTCGAGGTGTCCCGCGCCCTGCAGGCCCGCCAAGCCGACGATCTCGCCCTCGCCCACGGCGAAAGCGGGCTCCTCGACCACCACCGCGGGTGGCCGGGACCGGGGCGCCGGCCGGGAAGCGACCGAAGCCACCACCCGGTCGCCCAGCATCGCCTCGACCACGCCGTCGAGGTTCACCGACTGCACGTCCACGCCGGCCAGCACGACGTGGCCGTCACGCAGCACCGTGATCCGCGACGCGATCCGCAGCACCTCCTCCAGGAAGTGCGACACGTACAGCACCGCCACGCCTCGCGACACCAACCGGCGCAGCACCGCCATCAGCCGCGCCACGGCCTCGGCGGGCAACGCCGACGTGGGCTCGTCCAGGATCAGCACCGACGGGTTCCGCAGCAGTGCCCGGCCGATCTCCAGCAGCTGCTGGTCGGCCAGCGACAGCGTCCCGGCCGGGGTGTCCAGCGGGACGGTCAAGCCGAGCTCACCCAGCACCGGCACCGCGAGCTGGGCCATCCGCCGCCGGCTGACCAGCGGGCCGCGCCGCGGCGGGGCGAGCGGGAACAGGTTCTCCGCCACCGTCAGGTCGGGGAACACCGTCAGCTCCTGCGCCACCAGTGCGACCCCGTCGAAGCCCGACAGCACGCCCGCGTCCGGGCGGAGCACACCGGAGAGGATCTTGACCAGCGTCGACTTGCCCGCGCCGTTCTCCCCCACCACCGCGTGCACCTCGCCGGGCCGCAGCGCTATGTCCACTTCGGACAGTGCGGTGACGCCGCCGTAGCGCCGGGTCAGGCCGGTGGCGCGGAGCACGTCAGCGAGCCTCGGTCAGCGGACGGATCGAAGCGGCGGGATTCGCCAGGATCCGGTCGATTTCGGGCTTGTAGAAGTCGTACGCGGCCTGCGTGGACGTCTGGCGCTTGATGACCGCGTCGATGTTCGACGAGTCGACCACCAGCCCCGGCATCCGCAGCCATCCCTGCGGCAGCGGCTTCTTCTCCTTCACCGACCGGATCAGCAGCGCGGTCACGACGTAGCCCTTGAGGAAGTGCTCGGGGTCGATGGTGACGAAGTCGAGGCCGTCCTTGACGCCCTGCAACGTCTTCGCGTCGACGTCCGCGCCCGCGACGAGGTACTTGCCGTTCTCCGTCTGCTTGATCTTCGCGAGGTCGTAGCTGTCCGCGTCGCCGACGCCGAGGAACGCGAGCGCCGCCGGGTTCGCGTGCACCAGAGCCGACCACGCGCCGTAGTTCTGGTTCGGGTCGCTGTAGGTCTGGAACGGCCCGAGCACCTTGATCCCGGGCGCCTTGGCGTTCAGCGTCTCCTTGATCCCGCGAGCGCGGCTGTCCAGCACCGGCGTCCCGGGGTTCGGGACACCGACGACGACCGACCCGGAAGGATTGGCGGGCAAGCGCTTCAGCAATTCCGAAGCGAGCTGGACGCCGAGGTCGTAGTTGTCGTTGCCGACGTAGAACGTGATCTTGCTGCCGTCGGTGGGCGCGGTGTCGAGCGCGACCACCGGGACGCCCCGGTCGATCGCCGTCGCGGCCGGCCGGGTGAAGATCGGCGGGTCGAGGTTCTCCAGCACCACGCCGTCCGGGTTGGTCTGCGTGAGGTTGGTGAACAGCTGCTGCTCGGCGGGCCCGTCGGTGTTGGGCGGCCCGACGGCCTTGAAGTCGACGCCGCCCTCGTGCTGCGCCGCCGTTTCCGCGCCTTCGACCATCTCGTGGGCGAAGTTGAGGCTGATGTTCGCGACGGCGATGCCCATCTTCAAGGACCCGCCGCCGGAACTACCGGAGCTACCGCAGGCGCTCAGCGTCAGGCACGTGATCAGGACCAGGATCGGGGTGC
Source organism: Amycolatopsis sp. NBRC 101858 (assembly GCF_030269325.1). GTDB lineage: Bacteria > Actinomycetota > Actinomycetes > Mycobacteriales > Pseudonocardiaceae > Amycolatopsis > Amycolatopsis ponsaeliensis. The sequence goes on from NZ_BSTD01000001.1 coordinate 514,069, forward strand.
GTTTCATGGTTCCTCCTCGAGCGAGGGAACAGGCCGTGACCGCGTGTGCGGCGCAGCACGCTGTCGAAGGCGACGGCGACCAGGATCACCGCGCCGGTGGCGAATGTCGTCCAGTTGATCGGCACCTGCAGGAACACCAGGCTGGCGGCGACGGTGGTGAGGATGAGGTTGCCGAGCACCGCGCCCGGCACCGAGCCGCGGCCGCCGGCGAGCGGGGTGCCGCCGATGATGCACGCGGCGATCGCGGTCAGCTCGTAGCCGTTGCCGACGGTCGGGTCGCCCGCGGTGAAGAACGCCAGCCCGAGCACGGCCGCGACCCCGCCCATGAAGCCGGACAGCCCGAGCGCGGCGATCCGCGTCCGGGCGATCGGCAGGCCGCTGAACTCGGCGGCGTCCGGGTTCGACCCGACGGCCCGCACCCGCGCCCCGAACCGGGTCCGGGTGAACACCACCGTGAGCAGCACGGTGGCGACGAGCAGCACCCAGACCGACGTCGGCACGCCGGCCAGCTCCCCGCCGAGCACGCTGAAGAACGCGTGGTCCAGGGGCATGCCGCTGATCTGCTTGCCGTCGGCCAGCGCGAGCGCGGCGCCGCGGAAGAGCAGCGCGGCGGCGAGGGTGACGATGAACGACGGCAGCCGCAGGTACGTCGTGATCACGCCGTTGAGGCAGCCGAGCGCGGTCGCGGCCAGCAGGATCGCCGGCAGCGCGAGCCACGGCGACCAGCCGTCGCGGATCAGCACGGCACCCAGCACGATGCCGAGCGCGTACTGCCCGCCGAGTGACAGGTCGACCTCGCGCATCGCGAGCGGGAACACCATCCCGCAGGCCATCAGGCCGACGTAGACCGAGCTCTGCGCGGTGGAGAGCAGGTTGACCGGCCGCAGGAAGTCCGGGTGCGCCAGCCCGACGACACCCACCAGGACGGCCAGGACGAGCACGACGCCGAGCTCGTCGCGCAGGACGTGGCGATACCACGGGGGCGTGGACATAGCCGCGAAGGTCACCAGCCGGGCGCGGGTTCGGCAAGACGCGCGTTTCGGTGGGTGAAACGGTGACCTTGTCGCGACCCGGCCCCGGCCGCCACGCTGCCCGCCATGTCGTCCACCAGCCGGGTCGCCGTCGTCACCGGGGCCGCGCGCGGGCTCGGCCAGGAGTTCGCCGTGACCTTGGCCGGGCTGGGCCACCGCGTGGCCGGCTGGGATGTGGACAGCCAGGCCGAGACGGCCGCGCGGATCGCCGCCGCCGGCGGGGAGTTCCGGCCGGTGACGGTCGACGTGACGGACCCGGTCGCCGTCGAGGCCGCGGTGGACGAGGTGGTGACCGCCTTCGGCGCGCTGCACATCGTGGTGAACAACGCCGGGATCTACCCGCCGATCGCGTTCGAAGAGACCACTGTGGACGATTGGCGCCGGGTGCTGCGGCTGAACCTGGAGGGGCCGTTCCTGGTGACCCAGGCCGCGCTGCCGCACCTGCGGGCGGCGGGCTGGGGCCGGATCGTGAACATCGTGTCGGCGGTCGTGTTCCTCGGGCCGCCGGACCTGGTCGCGTACACGACGTCGAAGGCGGGCCTGGTCGGGTTCACCCGCGCGCTGGCCAACGCGGTCGGCGCGGAAGGCATCACGGTGAACGCGATCTCGCCCGGGCTGGTGTCGACCGCGACCGCCGCGCGGACGACCGGCGCCGGGGGCGGGTTCGAGCGCGTCCGGGCGAGCCAGGCGGTGCCGCGCACGGAGGGCCCGGCGGACGTGGTGTCGACCCTGCGGTACGTCTGCGACGAGGGCAGCGGCTTCCTGACCGGCCAGACGCTGAACGTGGACGGTGGTTCGGCGTTCCGATAAGCGCGCTGAGGGGGCGACATGGGCGAACTGCTGGGCGCCGGCGAGGCGGCCGTGGTGACGCGGGTCTGCGAGCTGCTCGTCCCCGGCTCGGCCGCCGCCCGGCCGGACCGCTACCTCGCCGCGACCCTCCCCGCCCTCACCCCGGCCGAGGAGGACGCCGTGCACGCCGCGATCGGGGTCATGGCCGGGGTGACGAACCCGCCGGCGCTGGCCCGGCTGACCGGCAGCGCGGCCTTCGACCGGTTCCGCCTGCTGGCGATCGAAGCGTTCTACGGCGACCACACCCCGCCGGGCCGTCGGGGGCCCGACCGGGCCGACGTCCTGGTCGTCGGCGCCGGCGGCGGGGCGATCGCCGCGGTGCTGGCCGCGCGCGGGGCCGACGTGCTGCTGCTCGGCAGCGGGCCCGGCCGCACCCGATTCGTGTCCACAGTGGACGACGAGCCGATCGCGCCGCCCACCGCGCCCGGCCCGGCGAAGGCCGAGCGCGCGCCCGCGTCCGACGTCGCGAAGTTCCACGAGCACACCGGGCTGCTCGGCGCGGCGGGCCCGTTCGGGCCGGCCGACCTCGAACCGTGGTACGACCGCCCGGTGCCGGCGTCCGGGGCCCGGGTGCGCCGGCGGCACGACGTCCGGCGCGTCCTGCTCGACACGGCGGGGCCGCGCCCGAAGGTCACCGGTGTCGGCTACACGTGCGACGGGGATGACGGCGTCCTGCACGCCCCGGTCGTCGTGCTCGCCTCCGGCCCGCTCGCGACCCCGCGGATCCTGTTGCACACCCACGAAACCGCCGGGATCGACGCACCGTCGGCGCGGCTGACCGGGCGGACGCTGGGCCTGCGCCCGGCCCGGCTGGTGTACGGCCTGCTGGCCGGGGCACCGAGCCCCCACGCGGGCGCGGGGTTCGCCGTCGAACCGGCCGCGCTGCCCGGGCCGGTGGACTTCGCCGCGAGCCTCGTCGACCCCGGGCACCGGCCGCTGTGGGGCGGGCGGCTGGCCGAGGTCGTGCGCGGCCATCCCGGCTGGACCGGCCTGCGCGTGCTGGTCACCGACGACAACACCGCCGTCGCCGACCTCGGCGTCGGGGACGAGATCGTCGTGGGCAAGCGGTTCTCCACGGCCGAGCGGCGACGGCTCGCCCAGGCGCTGGACTTCGCGGTGGAGCACCTGCGCGCGGCCGGGGCCCGGGACGTCGTGTGGAGCGGCCTGTTCGCGGCGCACCCGCAGGGCGGCGCGCCGATGGGCGACGACCCGGCCCGTTCGGTCGTGGGCCCGGACGGGCAGTCCCACGACGTCGATGGCCTGTACGTCGCCGACGCGTCGCTGCTGCCGGCCGTGCTCTCGGTGGCCCCGGACCTGACCGTGCGGGCGCTGGCCGCGAAGGTCGCCGAGGCGATCCGGTGACCGCTCGGCTCAGCGACGTTGCCTCGCCGCCGCCACCGGATCATCATCACGGGATGAGCGGCCCGCCGAAGTCCGTGCTCGCCCGCGGCCTGACGCTGCTGGACGCGTTCGCCTCGGCCGACACGACGCTCTCGCTCGCCGAGCTGACCGCGCGCACGGGCCTGCCGAAACCGACGGTGCACCGGCTGGCCGCCGAGCTGGTCGGCTGGGGCGGGCTGGAACGCACCGACGGCCGGTACCGGCTCGGGATGAAGCTGTTCGAGCTCGGCCAGCGCGTGCCGCGGCGGCGTGACCTGCGCGAAGCCGCCCTGCCGTACCTCGAGGACCTGTACGAGGCGACGCACGAGAACATCCACCTCGCGGTGCAGGACGGGCCGCACACGTTGTTCCTGGAGAAGGTGAGCGGCCGCCGGTCGATGCAGATCGAGTCCGAGGTCGGCGGGAAGCTGCCGCTGTACTGCACCGCGACGGGGAAGCTCTTCCTCGCGCTCGGCTCCCCCGACTACTTCCGCCGGGTAGCCGTCGCCGGGCTGGCGCGCTGGACGCCACGCACGATCGTCGCGCCCGGGCGGCTGCGGGCCGAGCTGGCCCGCGCGGCGGCGAGCGGCTACGGCGTCAACCACGAGGAGTACGAAGTGGGCGTGTCGGCGGTCGCCGCGCCGGTGTTCGACGCCCGGCGCCGCGTGCTCGCGGCCCTGTCCATCACGGGCAACGCGGCGAAGCTGGACCTCGACCGGCTGGCCCCGGCGGTGCGGACCGCGGCGCTCGCGCTGTCGCGGGAGCTCGCGCTCGCCCCGGTGCGAAATCCCCTGGATCGGGGTTGAGCGGCGCCGACAGAATGGGGTGATGACCTCCGAAGCGATCGCGCTCGCCGACGAACTCCTGGACGTGCTGGGCACCTGGGTGCCGCTCGAAGCGACCTTCGTCGGCATCCCCGGCCACGACGCCGAGCTGACCGATCCCGCCGAGGCCGCTCACCAGCGGCTTCGCGAACGGGCCGCCGACGTCCTCGCGCGGGCCCGGGCTTCGGCGGACGCCGACCGGGTGACGCTCGGCGTCGTCGTCCAGCAGGCCGAGGCCGTGGTCACCCAGCTCGACGCCCGGGTCGTCGAGTTCACCTTCGCCGACCCGATGTTCGCCGTCGGCATCAGCCACCTCGCGTTCCTGCCGCAGCTCACGCCGTCGGGCGAGCGGGCCGAGGAGGACTACCTGACCCGGCTGGCCGCGCTCCCCGCGTTCTACGACGCGCTGGCGCAGCGCCAGCGGGACGGCTTGCGCGCGGGCCGGACGCCGGTCGATCGCAACGTGCGCAACGCGGTCGCGTTCCTCGACCGGTACCTCGCGCAGGAGGAGCTGTTCGCCCAGCCGCTGACCGGCGACCGCGGCGAGCGCCGCGACCGGCTGGTGGCCGACGTGGTCCGGCCCGCGCTGAGGCGTTACCGCGAGTTCGTCGCCACCGAGGTCGCCGGGCAGGGCCGGCCCGGCGACCGGCCGGGGCTCTGCTGGCTCGAAGACGGCGAAGCGCACTACGCGGCGCTGGCACGCATGCACACGACGACCGACCACACGCCGGAAGAGCTGCACCAGCTGGGCCTCGACGTCCTCGCCGGGCTGGAGGCCGAGTACGCCGAGATCGGCGGCCGGGAGTTCGGGCTGACGGACCCCGCCGAGGTGCGTCGGCGGCTGCGGACCGACGAAAGCCTCCGCTGGCGCGACGCCGAGGAGATGCTGGAGACCGCGCGCGCCGCCGTCGCCCGGGCGACCGCCGCCGCGCCGGACTGGTTCCACCGGATGCCCGCCGCCGAGTGCGTCGTGCGGGCCGTCCCCGAGGCGGACGCGCCGGTCGCCGCCCCGGCGTACTACTTCCCGCCCGCACTCGACGGCTCGCGCCCGGGTGTCTACTTCACGAACACGCACGAGGTGCGGACGCGCGACCGGTTCATCGCCGAGACCGTGGCGTTCCACGAAGCCGTGCCGGGACACCACTTCGAGACTTCGCTGGCGCTGGAGCGGACGGATCTGCCGCAGCTGCGGCGGGTCGCGCCGGTGACCGCCTACAGCGAGGGCTGGGCCCTCTACACCGAGCGCCTCGCCGACGAAATGGGCTTGTTCTCCGGCGACCTGATGCGGCTCGGCATGGTCGCCGAGGACTCGGTGCGCGCCGCGCGGCTGGTGGTCGACACCGGCCTGCACGCGCTGCGCTGGACGCGCGAGCAGTGCGTGGAGTTCCTCCGCGCGCACACCGTGCTGAGCGAGGTCGAGGTCCAGTCCGAAACGGACCGGTACATCGAATCCCCCGGCCAGGCGCTGGCGTACATGACCGGCCGGCTGGAAATCCTGCGCCTGCGCCGCTACGCCGAGGAGAAGCTCGGGAAAGCGTTCGACATCAAGGACTTCCACGACGTGGTGCTCGGCGGCGGTCCGCTGCCGCTGAAGGTGCTGGGGGACGTGGTCCGCGCCTGGGCAGGCTAGTGCTGCATGCCGTAGGACTTCTGGCACGGGTAGCCGTCGCCGGTGGCCGACCAGCTCGCCGGGTAGCCGTTCTGCGCCCAGGCCGCGTAGGCCTGCGCGTAGCTGTAGCCGCGGGCGAACAGCCACTGGCACGGCGTCTGCCCGGCCGCGGGGGTGATGGCGATCCACGGCTGCGCGTAGATCCAGCTCGACTGGGCGTACCACTGGCTGCCGGCGGGGACGTACGCCTTCGGCGGGACGACCGTCGTCGGCACGACCACCGTCTGCGTCGGCGGCGGTGTCACCGTGATGGTCGGCGTACTCGGTAGCGTGGTGACCATCGTCTGGATCCCCGCGGGAACGGCGTTGCCGGCGATCGGCACCCCGCACGCGGCGAGGGCGAGCACGGCGGAAACCGCTGCGGTGGCGCGGAAGAGGCGCATGGGCTGGCTCATTTCGTCCGGGTCATGTGGCTGCCGGCGATGACGCCGCCGGAAACGGTGTAGGTGCCGGAAAAAGTGCGCGTGCTGCCGTCGGTCTGGACGGCCGACAGCACGACCGAGACCGTGCTGCCCCGGACGTCCGTGACCGTCACCGTGGCCCACGACGTCGTCGCGAAACCGTCGGCGTACTTGGCGTACCCGCCACCGCCGGCGATGCGGCTGCCCCCGAGCGACCACGCCGTCGCGAAGTCGCGGCGGTTGATCGCGTCGTAGTACGCGATGACCGTGCGCGCCTCGGCGGTGTCCGACGGTGCGACGTACGCGGGTGGCTGCTGCACGTAAACCGTCTGCGGTGCCGCGGGTACGGCGACCACGGTCGTGCCGGCGGCCGGCGCCGACTGCACGGCGACCGGCACCGGCACGCCGACGACCGGCGTTCCACAGGCGGCAACGCTCACCGAGAACACGGCGGCGGCGAGAATCCGGGCGGCTTTCATGGGAATCAACTTCTTCCGTCTCCGCCCCCTGGAATCGGCCGCCCGGCCGGATCCGCAACGGATTCGGGAGAACGCGACGCAAGCGTTATCCCGTTGAATTCAGCCGTTCTGCCGGACGATGTCGTAAGCCGTCATCGCGGCGGCCAGGTGCCGGGCGTCCGCGGGCCGGGTCGCGTCGTAGCCGGTGATCAGCTGGACGCGGCCCAGCCGGTAGGTCAGCGTGTTGCGGTGGATGTTCAACGCCGTCGCCGCTTCGCCGCGGTTGTAGCCCGACGTCACGAACGCGCGCAGGGCGTCGATGAGGTGCGGGTGGTCCTCGAGCGGGGCCAGCACGAGGGCGAGTGCTTCCCGCGCCGGGCCCGGCCGCGCGAGCTGGTACTCGATGGCCAGGTCGGCGAGCCGGTAGAGGCGGGGCGGGCGGCGCAGGTTCTCCGCCAGGGCAAGGATTTCCACGGCTTCGGAGTGCGCGGCGGGGATGCCGGCGTGCGTCTCGGCGCGGGACGCCGCGGCGGTGCAGCGACGCCCGCAGACGCGGTCCACCCGGGCCGCCACCTCGGTGGCTGACGCGGCCGAGGCCGTCGACGGCACCAGCAGCACGCCGCCGTCGCCCTTGAACGTCACCAGCACGCCCGGCTGACCGTCCAAATCGGACCGGACCGCGCGGAAGAGGTCCGTCGCCGCACGGGATCCCCCGGACGCGGGCAGCGCCGGCAGGTGGAACACCACGACGTCGTAGCCGTCCGCCAGCTCGCGGCGGCGCACCGGCCGGCCGGCGAGCAGGCTGGCGGCGAGGTTCTGCCGGTCCTCCCGGTGCTCCCAGTCGAGGTCGTCGCGCTCGCGCAGGTACGCCTCCGCGACGCGCGGCATCACCTCGCCGAGGAAGTCGAGCATCCGGGCGCCCAGCGCCAGGCGGTCGCCGTCGACCATTTCCCAGGCGACGCTCGCGGCCAGCGGGTAGATCTTCAGCACGGCGTCCAGCGGCAGGCCGTCGCGGGCCCGTTCGGCACCCCAGGCGATCGGCACGGCGAGCTCCTCGGGCGTCGGGCGCCGGTCCTCGGCGACCGTGGTCAGGAACAGCTCGAACACCGCGGCCGCGTTGGCGACCAGGTCGCCCTCCAGCACGGTCGCCGGCAGCAGCCGGTACGCCGGGATCTCGGTGGCGCACCGGGCGATCATCGCCGCGGCGATCTCACCCGATCGAGGGAACAGCTCGGCCACCGGATCCATGCCACATTGTCACCATGCACAAACGCCGTCGGCAAGTTTCTGCGCGTTCTGCCAGCAGACAGCGTTGATCAAGGCGCGCATGCTGTGCATAGCACCCAGACGAGAGGACTTCGCAATGACGCGGGGAACGAAACGATGGCTGGCCGGGCTCGGGATCGCGAGCCTGCTCGCCTTGGGCGTGGCGGCGCCGGCCCAGGCGGCGAGCGGCGGCAACAACGACTTCGGCTGCCGCCCCAGCGCGGCCCACCCGAACCCGGTCGTGCTGCTCCACGGCACCTTCGCCACCTACTACGAGGACCTCAACTTCCTCCAGGCCGACCTGGCCGCCCGCGGGTACTGCACGTTCTCCCTGACCTACGGCGCCTACCCGCAGTTCCCGTTCGCCGGCGGGCTCAAGCCGGTCGCGGAGTCGTCACTGGAGATCAAGAACTTCGTCGAAAAGGTCCGCGGGGCCACCGGCGCGGCCAAGGTGGACGTCGTCGGCCACTCCGAAGGCGGCCTGCAGTCGATCTACCTGGCCAAGATGCAGGGCATCCAGAGCGAGATCGGCAAGGTGGTCGCGATCGCCCCGCCGACGCACGGCGCCAACGCGTCCGGGCTCCTGACGCTGGCCTACACGCTGCTCGGCAAGAGCACCTGGGACACCATCGTCAAGACGATCGGCCTGCCGATCTTCGCCGACGAGCTGGACGGCGGCGCGGCGATCGTCGCGCTCAACACCGGCCCGGTCGCCCAGCCGGGCATCGACTACACGATCATCACCTCGCGCTACGACGAGCTGGTGACCCCGACCGAGACGTCGTTCATCCGCGAGCCGGGCGTGCACAACCGCTACGTCCAGGACTCGTGCCCGTTCGACCCGGTCGGCCACATCGGCGAGGCGTACGACCTCAACGTCTGGCATCTGGTCCGCAACGCCCTCGACCCGGCGAACGCCACCCCGATCAGGATCTGCGCGGTGGGTTCGCCGGGCTGAGGGTCAGCCGAGGCCGATCGCGAACACGTGCAGGTCCGCGTCGGTCGGCAGCGTGACCGAGGCGATCCGCTTCCCGGCCGGGGCGTCGAACGGCGCCGTCGCGTAGACCGACGCCCCGCCCCCGGGGCCGCCCGGCTGGTTGCGGTGGTCCGTGCGGGCCACCAGCGTGTTGCCGAACACCGGGTCCGTGCCGCCGCCCGGGAACACCCAGTCGCCGAACGACAGGTCCGCCTGGGCGGTGGTGCCGTCGGTGAAGGTGACCGTCGCCGAACCGCGGTGGTCGCCGTTCGAGGCCGTGCCGATGAACGACAGCCGGGTCCCGGACACCTGGATCGTCTGCCCGGCCGCGACGGCGTTGTCCGGGCGTCCGGCCGGTGCGGCGGGCCAGGTGAACGTCGTCCCGGCCGCCTGGGACGCCTTGCCGCCGACCAGGCCGGCCGCGACCAGTGCCTGCCGGGACAGGCTGTTCCCGGCGCCGTCGATGTCGGCCGAACCGGTGTCGCCGTCGTCGGAGATGCCCACGTTCGCGTACGCCGCCGCCAGGCCGTTCTTCGGCGCGACCAGCACGATCACCGAGCCGGGCACGGACGTCGATCCACCCCGCACGGTCACCGGCACCTGGTAGTAGCCCTCCGGCGTCCCGGCCGCCACCGCGACCGTCAGCTTCGCGGTGCCGCTGCCGGTCCGGTCGTCGAGCCGCAGCTGCCGCGGCCCGGTCACCGTGATCCCGGCCGGGGCCTGCGTGGCCACGTCCAGCACGCGGTCGTGCCCGCCGAGCCGCTGCCCGCTCACCGTGGCCTCGCCGCTGGTGCCGGGTTCGACGACGACCTGGTTGGTCGCCGACGTCAGGAACGGCTTCTCGTTGTCCTGATAGGACGGTGGGGCCGCGTCCGCCGCCCACCGCTTGTCCGGAGTGGACTGGAGCGAGAAGTCCAGCCGGCCGCCGTCGCGCGCGGTGTTCGCGGGCAGGTACGTGCGGTCCCAGTCACGGCCGTTCAGCGACAAGTCGTGGACGTAGGGAGTCGCCGCGGACGCCTTGGGCGCGCGGATGTCGATCGTCCGTCCATTCGGGAGGGACAGCACCGCGCGCTCGAACAGCGGGCTGTGCACGACCAGGTCCGGCGTCCCCGGGGTGCCCGGGTAGATGCCGAGCGCGGCCCAGACGTACCACGACGACTGCGCGCCGAGGTCGTCATTGCCCGGCTCGCCGTCCGGGGTCGCGCTGAACAGCGTCGTCGCTATCTCGCGGACGACCTGCTGCGTCTTCCACGGCTGCCCGACGTGGTTGTAGAGGAACGGGACACCGAAGTCGGGCTCGTTGCCGGCCCACATGTACGGCTCGTTCGGGCCGACGTTCAGCTTCTGGAAGAACGTGTCGAGCCGCTGGGAAACCGCGGCCGGGCCGCCCATCGCCGTCACCAGCCCGGCCGGGTCCTGCGGGACCAGCCAGGTGTACTGCGCGGCGTTGCCCTCGTCGAAGCCGTCCTGGCCGAACTTGCCGGGCGGCGGCGGGACGTACGCCGGGCCGTCCGGGAAGCGGCCGTCCTGCGCGCGCGGCTGGAGGTACCCCGTGGCCGGGTTGAAGATGTTCTGCCAGTTCTGGCCGCGCTTGGTGAACTCACGCGCGACGGCACGGTCGCCGATGCCCTGCGCGAGCTGCGCGATGGCGAAGTCGTCGATCGCCCATTCCAGGGTGATCGACGCGCCGACCCGGGCGTGGTCGCCGCGCGAGGCGTCGTTGTTCGGCAGGTACCCGCGAGCGACGTAGTCCGCGATGCCCTTGCGTTCCTGGTACGCGCCGGGCGTGTTGTCGACCGACGTCGCCCCCTTGACCAGGTACTTCAAGGCGGTCTTGACGTCGAAGTCCCGCGCGCCGAACGCGTAGAGGTTCGAGATGAGCGCGACCGAGCTGTCGCCGGTCATCTGGCCGGTGTAGTCGTTCGCCATCGGCCAGCGCGGCCACCAGCCGCCCTGCACGGCATCGTTCGTCAGCGACTGCGCCATGTCGCTGGCTTCCTTCGGGAAGAGCATGGCGTGCAGCGGCGCGAGCGAGCGGTAGGTGTCCCAGTCGGAGAAGTTCGCGTACTGGTGACGTCCCTTCGGCAGCGTCCGGACCTGGTCGTCGAAGCCGATGTACCGGCCGTCGGCGTCGTCGAAGGTGTTGGGGTGCATCAGGGAGTGGTACAGCGACGTGTAGAACGTCTTGAGCTGAGCCGCATCGCGACCCGCGACGCGGATCTTGCCCAGCGCCTGCGTCCACTTGTCCCGGGTGGACTTCCGGACGGTGGCGAAGTCGAAGCCGGGGACTTCCGCGGCGGCGTTGGCCTTCGCGCCGTCGACGCCCACATAGGACATCGACACCTTGGCGTGCACGACGCTCTGCGAACCGAAGGTCAGGTACGCGCCCGCCCGCGGTGAGTCGACGCTGTCGGTGTCCGGCTTGACGCTGGCGCCATCCCAGGTGCCGTGCGCGGTGAACGGCTGGTCGAAGGTGATGGCGTAGTAGACGGTGTACTTGTTCGGCTTGCCGCAGAAGTTGCCGGTGGTGGCCGAGCCGCTGACCTCGCGGTCGCCGGTGATCTTCAGCGTGGCGGCCGAGTTGCCCGCGAGGCTCGCCCCGCCCTTGACCAGCACCTGCGGTGTCGACCCGGCCGGGTAGGTGAACGTCGCCAGCCCGGTGCGGGTCGTGGCGGTCAGCTCGGCCCGGACCTTCGAATCGGCGAGCGTCACGGCGTAGTAGCCCGGCTCGGCCTTCTCGTCGTCGTGGGTGAAGTGCTCGGTGCGGTCCCAGGGCGCGCTGCCGACGTCGCCGGTGATCGGCAGGATCGGCACGTCGCCGAACGCGTTGCAGCCGACCGAAGCGTGGTCGAGGCTGAAACCTCGGATCTGGTCGGAGTGGTACTGGTAGCCGGCGTACGCGCCCTGCGTGTCCGGCGAGAACTGCATCATCCCGAACGGCGCCGCGGGGCCGGGGAAGTTGTTGATTTCGCCGACCGAGCTGCCGCCCCGGCCGGTCCCGATCAGCGGATCGACGTACGCCGACGGGTCACTGACCAGCGGAGACCCGGGTGACATCGTTGTCGGAGTCGCCGCGGCGACGGCGGGTGCCCCGATCACCGCCGCCGTCACGAGAGCCGCCATGAATCTGAACCGCACCGGGTGCCTCCCGATCGACGCTGACCTTTTCATCCGACCTTTGCCTGCGGACGGGCCTCGGGTCAACACTTGACAAAGACCTGGCTCGTGCCCTCAAGGTATGAAGATCCGGTCAGGATCGGGTGGCGACGGTGTCAGGGCGCCTAACCTCGACGCCGTGTGCGCACGTGTACTGGTCGCCGAGGACGACGAGAAGCAGGCCGAGGTCCTCCGGCTCTACCTCGAGAGCGAAGGTCACACCGTCGTGCTGGCCCCGGACGGGCGCGCGGCCCTCGACGAGGCCCGCCGCGACCGGCCCGACCTGCTGGTCCTCGACGTGATGATGCCCAAGGTCGACGGCCTCGACGTCTGCCGCATCCTGCGTGGCGAGTCCGACGTCGCGGTGCTGATGCTCACCGCCCGGGCCACCGAGGACGACCTGCTGCTCGGCCTCGACCTCGGCGCCGACGACTACCTGACCAAGCCCTACAGCCCGCGCGAGCTGATGGCCCGCGTCCGGACGCTGCTGCGCCGGACGGCCGCGCGCAGCGAACCGCCCGACACGGCGTTGCGCGCCGGCGCGCTGCGGCTCGACCCGGTCCGGCACGAGGTGTCGATCGACGGCCGCCCGGTCGAGACCACGCCGGGTGAGTTCCAGCTGCTCGAGACGCTGATCCGGCAGCCGGGCCGGGTGTTCACCCGCCGGCAGCTGCTGGAGCTCACCCGCGGCGACGACCGGTTCGTCAGCACCCGGATCATCGACGTCCACGTGCTCAACCTGCGCAAGAAGCTCGAGCCGGACCCGCAGCACCCCGTCTACCTGCGGACCGTCTTCGGCGTGGGGTACAAGCTGACGGCGGACGATGACACGTAGCTTCCCGCTCCGGCGCAGCCTCGTCGTCCGGCTGACCGCCGTCTCCCTGCTGATCGCGCTGGGCTCGATCGCCGCGACCGCGTGGCTCGCCGTGCAGACCACCACCCGCGCGATCCAGCAGGAGCAGGGCCAGGCCCTCTCCGGCGACGCGACCATCTACACCGAGGTGCTCGGCTTCGCGGCGGCCAACCACACCTGGGACCAGGTCGGGCCGAAGCTCAAGACGCTGTCGGACCAGACCGGCCGGCGGATCGTGCTGACCACCCTCGACCGCCGCGTCCTCGGCGACTCCGGCGGCGCGCCGAGCACGCTGCCGGTGAAGGCGACCGCGTCGGTCGACCCGCTGCACGTCGACCCGGTGCTGCTGCCCCAGGCCGGCACCAGCGGCATCGACCCGCGCGCGGTCGGCCCGTTCCGGCTGCCGCCGAAGGAACGCGACGACGTCGAAGGCCTGGCCAGGAAGGCCGTCGCCTGCCTCGAGTCACTGGGCATCGACGGCCAGGTGCGGGAGTCGGCGAGCGGGCGGGCGCAGCTCACCGGGACCGACCCGCTCAGCGTCCGCTACTTCGCGGCCAAGTGCGGGGTCTACGAGCTGGCGACGCCGACCCCGACCGAGCAGGCCGCGCTCGACAGCCTCAACGAAGCCGTGAACCGCTGCCTGCAGAACCAGGGCGCGGACCCGGTGAAACTGGACCTCGACCTCGAAGTGCTCGCCGGCTCCGACCCGGAGGCGAACCAGCGCTGCCTCGACTCGGCCCGCCGCGAGCAGCTCACGCCGTTCGTCGCGCCGCCCGCGTTGCTCTTCACCCTCGGCCCGGGCGGGTCGCAGCTGCCGACGTTCACGCTGTCCCAGGAGAACCTGACGCGGATCCTCGCGGTGACCGGGGGTGTGCTGGTGCTGGCGGCCGCGATCACGGTGCTCGTCGCACGCCGGCTGTCCCGGCCACTGCGCGCGCTGACCGAAGCGGCGCAGCAGGACCGGCCGGCGCCGGTGAAGTCCCGCGACGAGGTCGGCTACCTCGCGGCCGCCTTCAACGACCTCACCGCCCGGCGCGAACGCATCGAGGAGCAGCGCAAGGCGATGGTCAGCGACATCGCCCACGAGCTGCGCAACCCGCTCAACGTCATCCGCGGCCGGCTGGAAGCCGCCGAGGACGGCCACCTGCCGTTCGACCGGGCGCTCTCGACGTCGCTGCTCGAGGAAACCGTGCTGCTGCAACACATCGTCGAGGACCTGCAGGACCTCGCCGCGGCCGACGCCGGCCGGCTGCGGCTGCACCCGGAGCCGGTCGACGCGGCCGAGCTGGCCGGCCACGTCGCCGCCGCGCACGCCGACCGGGCCGCCGCGGCCGGCGTCACGCTCACCGTGTCGCCCCACGGCGAAACGGGGCTCCAGGCCGATCCGGTGCGCCTGCGCCAGATCGTCTCCAACCTGGTGACCAACGCAGTCCGGCACACGCCGGCCGGCGGCCGCGTGACGATCCACGTGTCGTCCACTGTGGACGAGGTGGTGATCGCCGTCGCGGACACCGGCGCCGGCATCGCCGCCGGTGACCTGCCGCACGTCTTCGACCGGTTCTGGCGGGCCGAGAAGTCCCGCAACCGCCAGACCGGCGGCAGCGGACTCGGCCTCGCCATCGTGCGGCACCTGGTCCAGGCGCACGGCGGCACGGTGACCGCGGAGTCCGAAGTGGACGCCGGGTCGACGTTCACCGTCCGGCTACCGAAGCCGGATCTCCGTGGTGAGGGTCCCGGGGTGCGGGACGCGCAGGACGTGCAGCCGCCGGGCGCCGTCGCGGAGGAAGGTGACGGCGGTGGCGGTGACGGCCGCGCCCAGGGCCGTGCCCCAGCCGATCGTGATCGTCGTGCCGCCGCGGCGGATCGTCAGCCCTGACGCCGTCGCACTCGCGTTCGCGCCGTGGGTGACCGGCGTGCCGTCGGCGAAGCGCACGTCGTCGCCCGGGTGCAGGACCAGCGGGATCTGCTCGGTGAGCGGGGTCGTGCCCCGGACCGCGCGGGTGACGGTGTCGCGCGTGATCGTCAGGTCGGTCCGGATCCGGGTGTCCAGGCCGTACCGGACGACGACCGGCGCCGATCCGGGCACCTTGCGGCTGCCGTCCCACGCGCGGTCGCCGATGGCGTACGTCGCGTCCAGCAGGCCGCGGGCGTCCGGGCTGCCGTTCGGGAGCAGGCTGGCCCAGCACTGTGTGTCGTCCTGTTGCGAGTGCACGACCATGCCGGCCCGCGGGTGCCACAGCAGGCCCTGCGCGCCCCGGACGTACGTCGACGGCCGCGTGCCCCAGAAGCCCGCCAGGTAGAGCTGCGGGCGCCGGACGTAGACGTAGGTCTGGTTCAGCTCGGTGTCCCGGCGCTGGACGGCGAAGTCGGCCGAGCGCAGGTACGGCAGCTGCCGGATCGAGGCCTGCTTCTCGCCGTGCGACGGGAAAGCCTCGCCGTAGGAGACGTGGGCGAGGATGCGCGGCGAGGTGTCCTGTTTGGCCGGTCCGATCGCCGGGCCCGGCGTCTTCGCCCACTCCCTGCGCGTCTCGGCGCGGTCCTCCCGGGTGGTGAAGAACGCGGCCAGGTCCGGGACCTCCGGCACGAACAGCGAGGCGAGGTTGGTCCGGTCGGGGTCCGGGATCACGTCGTCGTAGTAGGAGACGTGCGTCCGGCTCGACGTCGCGACGTAGGTCAGCGAGCCCGAGCCGTCCGGTTCGCGGACGACGTTGTAGCCGAACCAGTCCGCGAACCTCCGGGCCATACCGACGACCGTGCGGTTGCGGGTCAGCGCGTAGATCTCGGCCAGCTCCGGGAGCATCACCTCGAAGTTGTAGTTGACGTCCATCCCGGTCGGCTCGTAGAAGAACCCGGCCGGACTCTGGCCGTTGACCGCGAGGAACTCGATGCGGTCGTGCAGCTTTTTCGCGAGTGCGACGTCCGGGTTCAGCTTGAGCGCCAGCTGGGACGACGACAGCCCGGACGTGTTCTGGTTGGCGAACTCGATGGGGTGCGCCCAGATCGGGTTGGCCGGGTCGAGGAACCACGTCATGCCCTGGTGCAGCGCGGCTTCCAGCTGCGCGCGCCGGGCGGGCAGGGCGTTGACCTGACGCAGGTTGGCCAGGGTCTTCGCGAGGTAGCCCAGGCCGAACCCGGTGGCGGCCTTGGACTTCTCGGTGATCGAGTACTCCGGGAACGAACCGTCGTCGTGCTGCAGGTTCAGGTAGTGCGTGATCGCCGCTTCGAGCCGGTTCCGCAGGGCGGGGTCCCGGTAGTACGGGTTCCACGGCCGCCGGTTCGCGTAGAACCAGCTCAGCGTGTAGACGTGCTCCTGGACGCGGGCGTTGTACGGCTCGCTCGGCGTCCGCCACCAGCCGCCGCCGAAGAAGCCCAAAGTGGCGGGATCGGTGCTGACATCGTTGACAATGCCCGGCAAAATGGCGAGGTAGGGCGCGAAGCGCTGCTCCGCGGGCGAGAAGAGCCGCCGCACCGGGGCGCCGGGCGGCAGCGGGGCGAGCGGCGGGTACGGCCCCGTCGACGGCGGCACGGCGGCCGACGCCACCCCGGCACCCGCGAGGCCGAGTACCGCGGCGGCGGTGGCTCCGCCGAGGAAGGTTCTGCGATCGAGCACGACTGCCTCCTAGCCTTTGAGGCCGCTTTGGGCGAGCCCTTCGACGAACTGGCGTTGCGCGATGATGAAGACGACCAGGACCGGCACGACCGTGGTGGTCGCGGCGGCGAGCTGGACGTTCCAGAGGTGACCGCCGTAGACGTCGACGTACTGCGTCAGCGCCACCGGCAGCGTGAACATGCTCTTGTCGGTCAGGTAGACCAGCGGTTCCAGGAAGAAGTTCCACGTGTTGAGGAACGTGAAGATGGCGACCGCGGCCAGCGCGGGCTTGGCGATCGGCAGGGCGACGCGGCGGTAGAGCCCGAACCGCGAGAGCCCGTCGAGCCGGCCGGCCTCCTCCAGCTCGTTCGGGATCGTGATGAAGAACTGCCGCATCACGAACGTCGCCAGCACGCTCGGCGCACCGAAGATCGGCACGACGATCAGCGGCCAGTGCGTGTTGGTCAGCCCGAGGTCGTCGACCAGCCGGAACAGCGGGATGATCGTGACCTCACTGGGCACCATCAGCCCGATGAGGATCAGCCCGAACAGCTTCTCGCCGCGGAACCGGATGCGAGCGAACGCGTACCCGGCCAGCGAGGAGAAGAACATCGTGCCGAGCGTGACGAGCACGGCGATATAGAGACTGTTGAAGTACTGCTGCGCCAGCGGGAAGTCGGTGAACGCGGCCTTGTAGTTCTCCCAGTGCGGCTGGTTCGGGAACAGCTTCGGCGGGTACGCGAGCACTTCGTTGGCCGGCAGCAGCGACGCCGTGATCATCCACCAGGTGGGGAACACGAACGGCACGGCCAGCACGACCATCACGGCGTAGCAGGCGATCTTGGCCCTACGACTCATGGAACACCCACCGCTTCCGCATCCGCCACTGCAGCAGCGTGAGCCCGAGGATGACGAGGAACAGCACGACGGCCAGCGCGGAGCCGTAGCCGAGGTCGTGGTTGGCGAACGCCTGCTGGTAGAAGTAGAACACCAGGACGTTGGTGCTGTCGGCCGGCCCGCCGAGGGTCAGCACCTGGATCTGCGCGAACACCTGCAGCGCGCCGGCGACGGTGATGATCGCCGTCAGCAGCGTCGTCGGGCTGATCATCGGCAGGATCACCGAGCGGAACCGGCGCCACGGCCCGGCACCGTCCAATTGCGACGCTTCCATGATGGACGAAGGAATCCCCTGCAGCGCGGCGAGGAACAGCACCATGTTCAGCCCGACGTTCTTCAGCACCTGCACCACGATCACCGACAGCATCGCGGTGCCGTTGCCGCGCAACCAGTTCGGGCCGTCGACGCCGATCGCCTGCAGCAGGGAGTTGATCCCGCCGTTGTCCTGCAGGAGGAAGTTCCAGACGATCGTCCACGCGACGAGCGTGACGACCACCGGCGAGAAGAAGATCGTCCGGAACACCGTGGTCCCGCGCAGCTTCAGGTTGAGCAGCAGCGCGAGGGAAAGCGCGAGCGTCAGGTTCAGCACGACCAGGCCGACGCAGAAGATCGCCGTGGCGCGGGCGACCTTCGGCGCGGTCGGGTCGTCGAAGAGCTTCGCGTAGTTGTCCGCACCTGCGAACGACGACGTCCCGGCCAGCAGGTTGACGTCCTGGAAGCTGTACCAGACCACCGCGGCCAGGGGCGCCACGACGAAGGCGAGGAAGCCGAGGGCCTGCGGGGCGATGAAGATCCACCCCGCGAGCTCCTCGCGCTTCTTCGTCGTGAGGGTCATTGGCTCAGCGCGGGGTCGATGGCCTGGCAGACACCGGCCAGCGCGGCGGGCACGTTGGCGTCCGGCTTCCACATCGGGTCCAAAGCGGACTGGACGAGCGACGCGATCCGCGCGCTCCCGGTGTGCGACGGCAGCACCGCGCCGGTCTTGATCCCGTTGACCACGACGTTCTGCAGCTGTTCCTGGCTGAACAACGGGTTCGCCTTCGCCAGCGTGGCCGCGTTGAGCAGGCTGTCGCGGGCCGGCGGGAAGTACTGGCCGAGCTTCGCCGAGTTGGCCGGGTTGGTGAAGAACGCGAGGAAGTCCGCGGCGGCCTTGGCGTGCTTGCCCTTCACCGGGACGCCGATCCCGGCCTGCCCGATGACCTGCGCGTTCGCCTTCGGCCCGGCGGGCAGCGGGACGATGCCCCACTCGAACGGCTTGGCCTTGAGCAGCCCGGCGCGGCTGATCTGCGCGATGGTCAGGCCGCTTTCGCCGGCGAAGAAGTCCGCCGTCGTGCCCGGGCCGGGCAGCGCCTTGTCGGTGAAGATCGCCTGGTGCAGGAAGGTCATCGCGGACGTCATCTCCGGGCTGGCGAACCCGCAGGTCTTGCCGTCCGGGCCCCACGCGTCGGCACCGAAGCCGCGCCACACCGAGGCGAGCAGCACCCACTGCTTGTATTCGAACTCGCGGATGACCAGCCCGGCCTTGCCGGTGTCCTTCGCGGCGACCTGGGCGGCGATCTGCTTGGCCGCGTCCCAGGTCCACTGTCCACTCGCGAGCAGTTCGTCCGGCGTCTTGGCGACCCCCGCCTGGGTGAGCAGGTTCTTGTTGTAGAACATGCCGAACGGCGACGTCGAGAACGGGTAGGCGTAGAGGCCGCTGTCCTTGGTCCACAGCTTCGTCGCGGACGGCACCAGCTCGCCGGCGTTGTACCCGGCGGCCGCGTCCAAAGTGGGCTTCAGGTTCGTGAGCGCCCCGGACTGCACGAAGTCCGGGGCGTCGCGTTCGAGGATCCACGCCAGGTCGGGCGGGTTGCCGCCGGAGAGCTGGGTGGTGAGCGCGGCCGAGTAGGCGCTGGTGTCCCCCGGGACGACGTCGAACTTGACCGACGCGACCTCCGGGTGGGCCTTGCGGTACTCGGCGGCGATGGAGTCGAAGAGGGCGAGCTGGTTCTTGTCGGTCGTCCAGACCGTCATGCGCAGCGCGATGTTCGTGTCGTCGCCGGCGCCGCCCGAGCACGCCGTCGAAGCCAGAGCGACGGCGGACAGGGCCGCGGCGAGCAGCCGGATTCTCCGGTAGGCCACGATGCCTCCTGGTTATTCGAATTAGCAGCGACCGTAAGCGTCGCGTCCTGGGCTGTCAACCGGCGCTACCGCCGGTCAGGAAGTGTGCACAGTGGAGGGATTCGCCGTGGTGGCGCCCTCGTGGAACGAACACGGCAGCAGCAGCTGCCGGGGCTTGGGGTGCTTCAGCAGCCCGACGAGCACGCGCACGGCGTGCCCGCCCATTTCGTGGCGCGGGATGCGGAACATCGACCAGTCGGTGGCGGTGCTCGGCACGGCGTGCGCGTGCGGCTGCTGCGACGGGTCGGCGTCGCCCAGCACCACGATCGACAGGTCGCCGGGCACGTCCAGGCCGAGGTCGTGCGCGCACGCGAGGATGGCGTCGGCCATCGCCGAGCTCTCGACGAGCAACGCCGTGACGCCCTCGTCGAGCACCTGCCGCAGCGCGAGCGCCGGGTCCTCTTCGAGGAACACCAGCGGCGGACGGCGTCTCTTGCGCGCGGCGGCTTCGTACCCGCTGCGGCGATCGAGCGTCGGCTCGTTCTCCTCGGTCACGCTGAGCAGGCCGATCCGCCGGTGCCCGAGGGCCCACAGCCGCTCGTGGACCTCACGGGTGGCCGCGACGTAGTCCGCGCCGACGTAGCTGATCGGCCCGGTCGGCGACTCCCGGCGGCCGACGAAGACGAACGGGAACTGCTCCTCGACGAGCTGCGCGAGCTCCTGCGGGTCGTTGTGGCGACCGAGCAGGATCGAGCCGTCGGCGATGCGCAGCCGGTTCGTGCCCGCCTCGTAGATGCGGCGGCGCCCGTCGCGGCGGCCACCGCTGGTGAACAGCAGCAGGTCGAAGCCCTGCTCCTCGGCCTCCTCCTCGATGCCGAGCAGGAACGGCCGGTAGAAGTCGGCCACCCCGGACGGGAACACCGACTCGTAGGTGAAGACGCCGAGGATCTGGTTGGTCCCGCCGCGCAGCCGGCGGCCCATGATGTCCACGGTGTAGCCGGTTTCGCGGAGCACCTGCTGCACGCGGTCGCGGGTCTCGGGGGTGATGCGCAGGCTGTCGGAGCCGTTCAGCACCATCGAGACGACGGCCTGCGAGACGCCGGCCAGGCGCGCCACCTGGGCCTGCGTGACCCGGCCCGAACCCGCCGTCATCCGTGACTCCCTCCCGCTTGGCTCTCCGGGACTTTACAGGCGGCACGGTCAGTACCCCCGCACTTCCGGCCAGCGACGCTCGACCCCGGCGGCGTCCAGCACGCGCGCGAAGTCGTCGAACAGCCGGCCGTCGGCTTGCACCGCTAGCGGTTCGACGCCTTCTTGCACGGCGAACGCGGCGAGCAGCCCGGCGACCTCGCCGATGTTCCACTCCACCGGGTGCAGCCGGAAGCAGCCGTTGGTGATGTGCGTGGTGCCGATGTTCTTGCCGGCGGGCAGCAGGTTGGTCTTGGCCACCGGCAGCAGCGCGCCGAGCGGGATCTCGTACGGGACGCTGGCGACGTCGATGTAGTTGTCCCCGCCGGTCGAGGGGTGCAGGTCGATCCGGTAGCTCCCGACCCCGACGGCGTCCTCGCGGCGGACGCGCCCGTCGACGCCGAGGATCTCGGCCGAGACGTCGTGCTCGGTGACGGTGGTGACGGCCTTGATGCGCCGGGCTTCCCGCACGTACGCCGACTTCGCGAGGCCGTCGTCGGTGTCGGTGACGTCGGGCCGGAGCTTGAGGCCGGGGAAGCCGGTGCCGCCGTCCGCGCGGGGGGCTTCGGTCTGCAGCCAGTACAGGACGGACAGGCTCAGCTGCTTGGCTTCGTGGTGCGCCGTCGCGACGTCTGCTTCGGTGGTGTGGCCGGGGATGGTGAGGGCGGGCTTGAGCCAGTAGTCGTTGAGCGGCCAGTTGACGAGCGTGATGTCGGAGTCGAAGGCGCCGTCGGTGTGGAGGTTGCGGGCGAGGATGCGGCGGAAGGCCCACAGTTCCTTGTCGCCGGCGTCGGCGCTCTGGTCGGCGCTGACGGCGAGCGGGTCGCCGGGCGGGTTCGGGACGAAGGTGCGTTTGACGGGCTCGAGCGTCCGGGGGTCGGGCGCGACGAAGCCGAGCAGCGGGCCGGGCCAGAAGTCCGGCTGGTAGTCGCGCCAGAAGCCGTACATCTCCGGCTGGTCGATGACGTGGTTTTCGCCTTCGTGGTGGGAAACCGCGAAGCAGTAGGTGATGCCCTGGAGGTTCGCCGGGTCGGCTTTTTCGGGGGCGTGCGGCTCGTCGTGGTCTTGCCGCGATTCGGCGCCGGTGACGTGCTCGGTGCCGGTGAGCGGCAGGAGGTCGCCGTTCTCGGTGGCGTCGAGGACGTACCGGGCTCGGACGGTGACTTGGTCCTGCCCGCTTTCGAGGACCACGGCGTCGACGCGGTCGCCGGTGCTGTGCGCGTCGACCGGGCGGTGGTGGCGCAGGACGTGGATCCGCCCGGCGCTGACGTGCGGCGCGAGCATGGCCTCGATGACCGCGAGGGCCACGCGGGGTTCACCGCAGAGCTTGCTGACCCGCCCGGCGCCCGGGTTCAGCTCCGGGCGTTTCGCGGCTTCGGCGCGGAGCGGGTAGTGACGGCGGTAGTGGTCGCGGATGCCTGCGCGCAGGTCGCGGTAGGTGCGGGTGGAGCCGAACCGTTCGATCCAGGGGTTCTCGTCCGGCGGCACGGCCTGGGCGGTGAGCTGCCCGCCGAGCCACCCGGTCTCCTCGCTGAGCACGACCCGCCGCCCGTGGGACGCCGCGGCCAGCGCGGCGGCAACCCCGCCGAGTCCCCCGCCGACCACCAGAATCTCCGTGTCCAGTTCCCTCATGAAGCCTTCCCCGGCGCTGATAATTCGAATTACTACGCGGGTATGGTGCGCTCGCCAGGCCACGGACGTCAAGAGCCAGAACCAGGCAAGCCGCGTGATCAGGAGGTCGACACGCGTGTCTGGAGGGTCGACACGCGTGATTGCCGGGTCGACACGGCGCAGGTCCAGGACGCACAGCGTGTCGACCCTTCAATCACGCGTGTCGACTTCCCAATCACGCGTGTCGACCCCTCCGTCACGGGTCAGAGGGGGATGCCGGAGTAGTTGTCGGCCAGTTCGGTCTTCGCGGCCGTCGAACTCACCGTGCGGCGGAGCTGGGAGAGCTGGAGCTGGGCGTCGAAGTCGTCGCCGTGGCGGTGCAGCATCGACGTCATCCACCACGAGAAGTGCGTGCAGCGCCAGACCCGCTGCAACGCCGTCTCCGAGTACGCGTCAACAAGCGAGTCGTCACCCCGGAACGACGCCGTCAACGCGCGCGCCAGCAGCGCGACGTCCGCCACCGCCAGGTTCAGCCCCTTCGCCCCCGTCGGCGGCACGATGTGCGCCGCATCCCCGGCCAGGTAAAGGTTTCCGTGCCGCATCGGCGTCGCCACGAAGCTCCGCATCGGCAGCACGCTCTTCTCGGTGATCGTGCCCGTCTGCAACGTCCAGCCGGAAAACGCGAGCCGGGTGGACAGCGCCGTCCAGATCCGGTCGTCGCTCCACTGCTCGATGTCCTCGTCCGGCGCCACCTGCAGGTAGAACCGGCTCACCCGCGGCGAGCGCATGCTGTGCATCGCGAAACCGTCCGGGTGCCAGGCGTAGACCAGCTCGTCGGCCGACGGCGCGACGTCGGCCAGCACCCCCAGCCACGCGAACGGGTACGCCCGCTCCCACACTTGGGCGTCCGGAATGGACAGCCGGCTCGGCCCGTGGAACCCGTCGCAGCCGACGACGACGTCCGCGTCGATCCGCCGCGCCGCACCGTCGGCGTCCACGAACGTCACGGACGGCGAGCCCGTCACGTCGTGCAGGGTGACGTCCGAAGCCGAGTAGTACGCCGGGCGGTCCGCCTTCTCCCGCGCCACCATGAGGTCCTTGGTGATCTCGGTCTGCCCGTAGATCGTCACCGACCGGCCGACGAGGTCGACGAAGTCCAGGTGGTGCCGCTCGCCGGGCCACTGCAGGTGGATGCCGCGGTGCTCCATGCCTTCGGCGTCGAGCCGGTCGCCGAGCCCCACCGCACGCAGCAGGTCGACCGTCCCCGCCTCGAGCATGCCCGCGCGGATGCGCGCCTGGACGTAGTCGGGCGTCTGCCGTTCGAGCAGCACCGAGTCGATGCCTTCGAGGCCGAGCAGGTGGGACAGCAGCAGCCCGGCCGGGCCGGCGCCGACGATGACGACCTGGGTGCGCACGGCAACGTCCTTTCACGCGGAGAGCCCGAGCATGGGCCACCCACCGCGGCGGCCACTACGCCATTCTCATTCAATGAGAGAGCGTCCGCGAGATTCCGCGTGCCGCCGCGCGCAACGCCGGGATCTGCATCCGCGCGGAGTCGTCGTTGGGCACGATCACCGACAGCGCCGCGACGACGTCGCCACCGCGCCCCCGCAGCGGGACGGCGATCCCCGTGGTCTCTTCGTCGATGAAGCCCGCGCAGTACGCGTAGCCGTCCCGCCGCACGTCGGCGAGAAAGCGCCGCAGCCGCGCCGAGTCGGTCAGCGTGGTCCGCCGAAACGCTTCCAACGGACCCGCCAGCACCTGTTCCTGCAGTTCAGCCGATGCATGGGCGAGCAGCACGAGCCCGGACGACGACGCGTGCAGCGGCAGCCGCCCGGCCACCCGCGTCACGTTGACGACCGCGCCGGGCGCCGAAAGCCGCTCGACGAACAGCACCTCTTGGTCTTCCAGCACGGCGAGCTGCGTGTGGTGCCCGACGACGGCGTGCAGGTCCTCCATGAAGGGCATCGCGGCCTCGCGCAGCCCGAGCGTCGGGGATGCGCGCGAAGCCAGCTCCCACAACCGGACGCCCACCCGGACCCTCCGATCGGTGTCACGTAGCAGCCAGCCGTGCCCGACCAGCTCCTCGATCAGCCGCGACGCCGTCGCGACGTGCAGCCCGGCACGCCGCGCGACGTCGGTGACGCGCAACGCGGGCGCGTCCGGTTCGAACGTCTCGAAGATCCGGACGACACGCGTCAGCACGGAGTCGCGTTTCACCACGTCAGGCAGTGTGCCCCAGCCATCGGCGGGGCACACTGCGACGCGTCACGGCAGCGAGTTCAGGAACGGCTCGTGGCTGTTCTGGAACTCCCAGTTGTAGTACTTGTCCCAGTTGATCGACCACGTCATCAGCCCGCGCAGCGCCGGCGACGTCCCGCCGCGCAGCGTGTACGAGCCGCAGCCGCTGCCCTTGACCAGGCAGTTCACGGCCGTTTGGACGTCCGCGGGCGAGGTGTAGCCGTTGCCCGCGCTGACCGCGGCGGGCAGGCCGATCGCGATCTGGTCCGGCCGCAGCCCGGGGAAGAACTGCCCGGTGTTCGCGACGCTGAAGCCGGCCTTGAGCATGTCGGTCATCGCGATGTGGAACTCGGCGCCGCCCATGTTGTGGTACTGGTTGTCCAGGCCCATGACCGGGCCGGAGTTGTAGTCCTGGACGTGCAGCACGGTGAGCGAGTCCCGCAGCGCGTGGATCACCGGCAGGTAGGCGCCGGTCCGCGCGTCGCCGGCACCCGAGCCGCCGTAGAACTGGTAGCCGACCTGCACGAAGAACGTCTCCGGCGCCATCGTGAGCACGAAGCCCGCGCCGTACTTGGCCTTGAGCGACTTCAGCGCGGAGATCAGGTTGACGATCACCGGCGTGGTCGGGTTGCGGAAGTCGGTGTCGCCGGCGTTGAGCGAGAGCGAGTGGCCCTCGAAGTCGACGTCGAGGCCGTTGAGACCGTACTTGTCGATGATCGCCGAGACTGAGCTGACGAACTTGTCGCGCGCGGCGGTCGTCGTCAGCTGGACCTGGCCGTTCTGGCCGCCGATGGAGATCAGGACCTTCTTGCCCTGGGCCTGCTTGGCCTTGATGGCGGCGGTGAAGTCGGCGTCGCTCTCGACGTTCGGGCATTCGGTCGCGGGGCACCGGTTGAAGCGGATGTCCCCGGAGGTGACGGACGTGGGTTCGCCGAACGCGAGGTCGATGATGTCCCACGCGGCGGGGACGTCGGCCATCCGGATGTAACCGGAGCCATTGGCGAAGCTGGCGTGCTGGTAGCCGATCAGCGCGTGCTTCGGCAGGCCGGTGTCGACGCAGCCGGTGGTGGTGGCGCTGGTCGTGGTCGTTTTCGGTGATTCACCGGCAGAGTTGTACGCGGCGACGGCGTAACTGTGGGTCGTGCAGGCGGCCAGGCCGCCGATGGTGGCGCTGGTGCCGGTGGTCGTCGCGACGACGGTGCTGCCTTCGTAGACGCGGTACCCGGTGACGGTTCCGGCGGCGGCTCCCCAGCTGAGGGCGATGGAGGAGTTCGTGACGCCGCCGGTGGCCGGGGTCCCGGGCGCGCCGGGTGTGCCGGGGGTGCTGCCGCCGGGGCCGTCGAGGACGACGTCGTCGGCGTAGTAGGTGCCGGCGCCGTACCAGCCGTGGAGGTAGAGCTGGGCGGAGGTCTGGTTGGCGGTGGTGAAGGTGAGGGAGAGCTGGTTGTAGGCGCCGGAGTTGCCGGACCAGGTCGAGGCGCCGCCGGTGATGCCGAGGTAGACGGGGTTCCCGCGCACCCAGGCGGAGACGGTGTAGGTGGTGTTCGGCTGAACGGACACGGTCTGCGAGCACTGGGCGTAGTCGGCGCCGACGGGGGTGCCGGCGAGGGCGTACCCGCCGCCGTGCACGGGAGTGCTGACGGTGGTCGCATTGGCGCAGGTCCAGCCGGAGAGCGAGCCGGCTTCGAAACCGGGGTTGGCGAGGAGGTTGGCCGCTCCGGCAGGCCCGGCGGTCCCGGCCGCGAGACCGGAGAGCGCCAGCACGAAGGCGGCGAGGGTTGCGGACAGTCTGGAACGCCTCATCGGGTCCTCCAGTCGGGGAGTTATCGATATTGTCTAGACCAATATGTAAAATGTCCAGACCAACAAGGGTGACGGCGGGTGCCGGGCCCAGCTCTCGAGCACCTACCCGACTGTCCAGGCACGCGAGCCGACCACCTGGGTACGCGAGCCGACCCTCCAGGCACGTAGCCGACTCTCGAGGCACACGAGCCGACCGCCCGGGCACGCTGACCGACTGTCCAGGTACGCGAGCCGACCCTCCAGGCACGCCAGCCGACCACCTGGGTACGCGAGCCGAACCTCCGGGCACGCCAGCCGACCGCCCAGGCACGCCAGCCGACTGCCCAGGTACGTGAACCGACCCTCCAGGTACACGAGGCGACCTTCCGGGCACGCAAGCCGACCGCCCAGGCACGCGAACCGACCCTCCAGGCACGCGAACCGACCGCCCAGGCACGCAAGCCTTCGTCAGCACCCCACCAGCAGCTTCGCCACCACCCGCGTCCGCGCCGCGCGGGTCCGGTCGATCACCTGCACGCTGCTCCACCCCGCCGGCACCCGCGAAGCCAGCAGCTCCGTCCGCCACTTCCCCGCCCGCCGGACGTGCCGGGCGAACGACCGCGGCCGCACGATCCGCCCTCGGCTGCGCTGGCCCGCCAGTGCCTCCGCAGCCGTCACGTCCAGGAACAACAACCGCACCGGCCGGCCGCTCAGCACCCCCACCAACGCCAGCAACGCGCGAGTCGAAGCCCGTGTCGACGGCTCGTGGACCACGATCGGCCCCGCCGCCAGCGCCCGCCGGACCACTCGCGCGCGGTGCCACGCGTGGACCACCGGCCGGTAGCACCGGTACGGCAAGGGCACCGCCGCCAGCCGGGCGCGGACCTGGTCGGAGTCCAGCACCACCAGGCCGGGCGCGGCGTGGCCGAGCATCGTCGTCTTGCCCGCGCCGGGCAGGCCCGCCACCACGAGCAGGTCGCGGGGCCCGAGCTCGATCACCGTGGGCTCGCTCATGCCCCGTCAACGCCGCGCCGAAGGTAATGGTTCCTTTACCTTCAACTCACGGAGAGTGATCAAGGCCGGCGCTGACTCGACCGTGCGGCCGGCGCCACCCGGAGAGACGCCTCGATGTCACGTCCCGTGCTCAGTGTCACCCACTCGCTTGAAAACCCATGCGCGCCAAGGCATTCGTCGTCCGGGAACCGCTTCGGGTGAAGATCGTCCGCATCCCTTCCCGGCGTCCGGATTTTCCCTATCTTCTGGAAGGGACGCACTGCTAGAACAGGGGAAATCGCCATGACCCAGTCGCTGGAACTCCCGGTCCAGGAATTCTGTCTCGATTGGACGCTCACGGGCGACGACGGTGGCCGGGTCGGGGTCACGCTCTCCGGGCAGGTCTCCCTGCTCGACAACAACCGGTTCTACAAGATCGACGGCGTCGTCTACGTCACCGAGGGTGACACCGACATCCGCGCGGTCGGGAACCCGTGCCTGTCCGTGCGGCGCAACGGCGTCGAGAAGACCGGGCGGCAGTGGGGCTGGGAGATGTGTTCGGCCCGCAAGCGCCTCGGCGCGCTGAACACGATGGAGGGCTACTTCGTCCGCACCGGTTACTGGGCGCCGGCCGACCGCGCCATCCAGCTGAGCCTCTGCGCCGAAACCGGGTGGAGCCGGCGCAAGAGCTACAGCCCGCACGTCACCGTCCGGATGGTCGACTGACCACTGTGGACGCCCGGCGCCGCGCCGCCGCGACCACCAGCCCGGCCGCGACAGCGCCCGCCACCGCGCACCCGGCGCCGTACCCCGGGGCCGGTTCGTGCACGCGCAGCACCGAAACGCACAGCCACGCGACCGCACCGAACAGCAGGCCCAGCACCGGCCCGCCGACGAGCGCACCGCGCCACCGGTGGCCGTTGCGGATGGTCCGCAGCCCGGACTCGAGGTAGGCGAGCGCGAACAGCGCCAGGATGAGGCTGCCCGCGCCCATCGCGCTGGCCAGCGGGTGCTGGCTGGTGCGCAGCGTGAACGTCTGCGTGACCGGCCCGGTCCGCACCGTCGCCGTGACCGCGCCGCCGACGACCCACCGCGCGATCGCCGGCAGGGTGAGCTGCGCGGTGAAGCCGTTGCCCGCCGCTTTCGCGTCGGTCTCGGCCGAGCCGAGCGGGATCCCGGCCGCGGACAGCGTGAGCGCGACGGGACCCGGGTTGCCGGTGCCGGCCAGCACCAGGGGTTTGCTGAGGTCAACCTCGACCGGCGTCGTGACGGGCTCGCTGCCGAGCAGCAACGTCGGGGACGCCTGGTGCGGCAGCTGCTCCGGGTTGAGCAGCGCGAGGACGACCAGCACGATCGCGGCCGCCGCCGCGGCCAGCCGTAGCCAAAGCACGGCCGCCTTCGAGGACGCCGACGGGCCGGAACCGTCCTCCGCCCAGCCGGAGTCGGGACCGCCGCCGGCCGAACCCGAGCCGCCCGGACCGCCGGACCAGCCATCGCCCGACCCGACACCCGAGCCGCCCGGCCCACCAGACCTGCCGTCGCCCGGCCCGGCCCCTGGCCCGCCGGACCAGCCATCGCCCGGCCCGACACCCGAGCCGCCCGGACCGGCCCCCGGACCCCCGGCCGAGCCGGACCCCCAGCCGCCCGAGCCGGAACCCGTGTCGAGCGATCCGCTCGGCGCGACCAGCGTCGCGTTCGGGCCCGACGGCCGCTGGACCGGCCGCGTCCGGGCCTCCCCCGGCGGCGCCGGCGCGGTGGGCGAGTTGAGCCCGGCGATCACCCGCGGCGTCAGGTGCAGCACCGGCACCCCGGACCGCTCGAGCCAGCCCGGCCCGTAGACGGCGGTCGCGGCCGCGGCCAGGTCGGCCGCGAAGGATTCCGCCTCGCGATAACGCGCATCGAGTTCACGCGCGAGGCTGCGCATGATCACGCCGGCGATCGGCATCGGGACGCCCGCGATCGGCCGCGGGTCGGTGAACATGTGCTGGCGCATCATGCTGATCGCGCCGCGCGTGTTGTCGAACGGCAGCTGCCGGGACAGCAGTTCGTAGAGCACCGTGCCGGCCGCGTAGACGTCGGCCGCCGGGCTCAGCGCGTTGCCCATCGCCTGCTCGGGCGCGATGTACGCCGGCGTGCCGAGGATCTCGCCCCCGTGCGTGACGAGCGTGGCGCCCTCGCTGATCACCCGCGCGATGCCGAAGTCCGCCACCTTCACCACGCCCTGCAGGTTGAACAGCAGGTTCCGCGGCTTGACGTCGAGGTGCAGCACGCCGGCCCGGTGCGCCGCGTGCAGCCCGGCGAGCGTCGCCAGCCCGATCGCGCACGCCTGCTCGCCGCTGACGCCGCCGCCGTGGAACCGGCTGTGCACGGTGCCGCCGTCGAGCCGTTCCATCACCAGCAGGTGCTCGCGGCCGGTGCGGACGTAGTCGTACACCGGCACGATGTGCGGGTGGTCCAGGCTGGCCAGCACGCGGGCTTCGCGGTCGAACAGCTCGCTGGTCGTGGTGTGGTTGAGCACGTCCCAGGGCAGCTGCTTGATCGCGACGCTGCGCCCGAGCGTCCGGTGCGTCCCGGCGAAGACGACGCCCATGCCGCCTTCGCCGATCTCGGCGCCGATGTCGTACTGCGGGAGGGCGGCGACCAGCTCGGCCGGTGCGCTCATCGGGTGAATTCCTGGCGCGGCGGGATCGGCATCCGGACGGTGGTGTCGCTCTCCGTGATCACCGGCGCCGGGGCCGGGTGCGGCGTCAGGTAGCCGAGGAGGAACGCGATCGCCGCGGCGCCCAGCACCAACGGGATCTCGATCGCCGGCTCCGGCGGGACCAGCCGCAGGACGGACAGCGTGATCACCGCGACCAGGCCGGTGCCGAACCCGGCGGGCAGGAACCGCAGGCCGCGGCGCCACCGGTTGGGGGCCAGCCGGTGCCGGGCGAGCGCGAGCAGCGCGCCCAGCCAGGCGAGGACGGTGAGCACGAGCATCGCCAGGCCGAAGACGCCGTAGACGGACCAGAAGGAGCCGCGGACGTCGGCGACCGTCGTCGCCTCGCCGAGCGTGGCGCGCTGGGCGTCGAGCAGCTCGACCGACGACGGCAGCAGCCCGGTCGCCTGCCCGGCGAGGTCGCCGAGGTCCAGCACGAACGTCCGGGTGATCGAGCCCCGCGCGGGCACTTCGAACGGCGCGGTCGTGTCGTAGGCGAAGAAGGTGAGGGCGAGCGCGACGCCGGAGAGCCGCACGCTGCGGACCTTCACCGGGGCGGCGCCGGAGTTGGTGGCCACGACCTGCAGCTCGACCTGCTTGGCCGGGTCGATCGGGACCGTGGCGTCGGCGATCGGCCGCCGGTCGATCGACACCTGCACGCCGAGCTCGCCGGACCCGGACTGCGCCGACGCCGGCGGCGCGCCGAGCAGCACCCCGCACAAACCCAACGCAACCCCCGCCGCGATGACACGTCCCATTGGGCATCCCCTACTTGCGTAATCCGACTGGTCCGGAATGCTACAGCGAGCACACACCGGGGAGGGACGACTCAATGCGATTCGTGGTTCGGCTGTTTTTCGGCGCCGTGGCCGGAGCGATACTCCTGCTCACCCTCGCCGGTACAGGTAATGCACAGGTTCCGCCATCAGTTGGTTTGAAACCGTCGAGCGGACCGGCGGGCAGTTCGTTCACCATTTCCTGGAATGGATTCCCGGCCTGCCGGATCATCAATTTCACCTGGGCCGGCACCGCACTCGGTTCGAAGGTCGCCCCGGCGACCAGCGGGCAGTTCCCGACAGCCGTGCCCACGGGTGCGAAGCCGGGCTCCTACACGGTCACCGCGACCTGCACGAGCCAGAAGCAGACCGCCAGCGGCACCTTCGTGGTCACCGGAGTCACCACGACCACCCCGCCGCCGGTGACCACCACCCCGGTCACGCCGCCGGTCACCACGCGCCCGTCCAAGCCCAGCATCACCACGACCCCGCCGACCACGACCACCACCACCCCGCCGACCACCACGAGCACGCCGCCGACGTCCACCACGCCGACCACTCCCGGCACCCCGACCACCACCAGCACCGAGCCCAAGCCCGGTGAACTGGTGCTCGACCGGCCGAGCGTCCAGCCCGGGGACGAGCTGTCGGCGTCCGGGAAGGGCTGCGAGCCGAGCCGGATGGTCACCCTGACCTCCGACGGGATGGAGGTCGGCTCCGCCTACGCGGACAGCTCCGGCGCCTTCACCGCGCCGGTCGAGTTCACGCGGATCGAGGCGGGGCGGCACACCGTCATCGCCGAGTGCGGGGTGCGGCTGACCGGTGCGGTCGACCAGGTCGTCACGCGGTCGTCCGGCGGGCAGACCGGGACGCTGGTCATCCTCGTGTTCTTCGTGCTCGCCGGCATGACAGCGATCCGCTTCCGCTGACCTCCGGTTGACATGCAGCCGTTCGGCTGCCTATCGTGCATAGGCAGCCGATTGGCTGCATGTCAGGCAGGAAGGCCCGATGGACGAGGTGTTCAAGGCGCTGGCCGACCCCAGCCGCCGTCAGCTGCTGGACGTGCTCAACGAGCGCAACGGCCAGACCCTGCGCGAACTGTGCGCGGGGCTGGAGATGGCCCGCCAGTCGGTGAGCAAGCACCTGGCCGTGCTCGAGGCGGCCGGGCTGGTCACGACGACCTGGCGCGGCCGCGAAAAGCTGCACCACCTCGACGCCGCGCCGATCAACGCGATCGCCGAGCGCTGGATGACCCGCTTCGACCGGCAGCGGGCCGGCGCGCTGGCCGATCTGAAACGAGCCCTGGAGTCCGAACCCATGAACGAATTCGCGTACACCACCCATATCGGCACGACCCCGGAAAAGCTCTGGCAAGCGCTTACCGAACCGGCGTTCACCCGGCAGTACTGGGGTGTCGCCTTCGAAACCGACTGGAAAAAGGGATCGCCGATGGTCTGGGCGGAAAGCGGCGCGAAAACGAGCCACCCCGACCAGGTCGTCCTCGAATCGGACCCGTACCGCCGTCTTTCCTACACCTGGCACACGTTCACCGAAGAATGGGCGAAGGGAAACGGAATCGACGCCGAAACCTTGGCGAAACTGCAGCGGGAAGGCCGCTCGAAGGTCACCTTCACGCTCGAACCGCAAGGGGAAACCGTGAAGCTGACGGTGCTGCACGACGGTTTCGAGCCCGGCAGCACGGTCATGGCGATGTGCAGCCAGGGCTGGCCCGCGCTGCTCTCGAGCCTGAAGACGCTGCTGGAGACCGGGTCTCCGCTGCCCGGAGCGTAACCAACCGGACGAACCTTCCCAACCAGACAGATCTGGCACACGAAATCGTCTGATTTCTCCCCCTTTCGTGGGCGCCGGGCTGAAGTCCCGGTGAATTCCCTCCTCTCGACGGCATCCGATGCGGTTTTTCGGGCGATAGGCTCGCATAATCCGTGACCGGTGATGGTCCGATCGAGTGACGGGAGAGTGTGCGTGCCGGGGTCAGTGCGTAGCCGCTGGATCGTGGCGGCCGTGGTCGTGGCCGTCGCGGCGGGCGCCGTCGCGGCGTTCTGGCCGGACAGCGCGGCCGCCGGCGACCCGGAGATCGCGGTGTCGCGCTCGGCGTGCGGCACCGGCTGGTCGGACCCGAAGCCCGGGCCGCAGACGTTCCGCCTGCACAACACCGGGTCGGTGACCGCCGAGGTCGACCTGATCGACCCGGCGACCGGGGTGATCTACGGCGAGGTCGAGGGCCTCGGCGCGGCGACCACCCGGCCGTTGCAGGTCAACCTCGGCAACGGCAGCTACGCGTTCCGCTGCCTGCCGGAGGACGCGGGCGCGATCGTCGGACCGGCGGTGCAGGTCAGCGGCGGAGCCGAGCGGACCGGGCCGGGCGTCGCGCCGGTGACGCACAACGACCTGCTCGGGCCGCTCAAGGCCTACCAGCAGCACGTCACGACGGGGCTCGGCGAGCTGGTCGCGAACACGGGCGCGCTGAAGAACGCGATCCACGGCGGCGACCGTTCGGTGAGCGAGGCGGCCTGGCTGACCGCGCACCTGACGTACGAGCGGCTGGGCGCGGCGTACGACGCGTTCGGTGACTCCGACGGCGCGCTCAACGGCACCGCCGACGGCCTCCCGAACGGCACGTCGGACGAGGGGTTCACCGGCTTCCACCGCCTCGAGCAGGGCCTGTGGCACAACGAGGACCTGGGCGCGCTCGGGGCGGTGGCCGACCGGCTGGACACCGACGCCCGCGCGCTGCAGGCGTCGTTCGCCGACAGCCAGGTCGACGGCAACGACCTGGGCCTGCGTGCGCACGAGATCATGGAAAACACGCTGCAGTTCGAGCTGACGGGCCGCACGGACTACGGCAGCGCGACCAACCTGGCCACGGCCCGCGCCAACCTCGACGGAACGCGCGCGGTGCTGGACGTCCTCCGGCCGCTGCTGGCGCCGAGGTACCCGGATCTGTCCAAGGTGGACAGCTGGCTGACCCGCACCCAGACCACTTTGGACGCGGCCCACCGCCCGGACGGCACCTGGACCCCGCTGGCGCAGTTGCCGCTGAAGGAGAGGCAGAAGCTGAACGCGGACGTGAGCGAGCTGACGGAGCTGCTGGCCCCGATCGCGGCGATCGCCGAGCCGAGGAGGGTTTCGTGATGGGCCACGCCGCCGCGATCGGCCGCACCGCCGTCACCACCCGGCCGGGGAGGGTCTCGTGAGCGACCAGCCTCGCTGTCCCGTGCCGCACCCCACCGGCGTCCCCCGGCGCTCCTTCCTGCGCCGCGCCGCCATGGGCGCCGGCCTTACCGTTGCCGCCGGGGCCGGGCTCGGGGCCTCCGCCGCCGTCACCGATGGCGCCTCCCCCGTTGCCTTCCACGGCAAGAACCAGGCCGCCATCCTGCGGACCCCGCCCACCCAGACCATCGTCGCCTCCTTCGATGTCGTCGCCGAGTCCAAAGCCGAACTCGCCGATCTCTTCCGCGCGATCACCGAGCGGGCGCGGTTCCTCACCGGTGGCGGGGCGCCCGCCGCGCTCGGGATCACCGCGCCGCCCGCCGACTCCGGTGTTCTCGGGCCCGTGGTGCCCGGTGGGGACCTGGGCGTGATCCTCGGCGCCGGTGCGTCGCTGTTCGACGACCGGTTCGGCCTCGCGAAGCTCAAGCCCGCCAAGCTGAAGCCGATGACGACGTTCGCGAACGACGCCCTCGACCCCGCCCAGTGCCACGGCGACCTCAGCCTCACGCTGTCCGCGAACTCCACCGACACCGTCCTGCACGCGCTGCGCGACATCGCCCGCGCGACCCGCGGCGGCATGCAGCTGCGCTGGAAGCTCAACGGCTTCAGCTCCCCGCCGCGCCCGGCCGGGACCCCGCGGAACCTGATGGGCTTCAAGGACGGCACCGCGAACCCGGAGGAAGCCGACTTCGACCGTCTCGTGTGGACGTCCGCACCAGGCGAACCCGCCTGGGCCGCCGGGGGCAGCTACCAGGTCGTCCGGCTGATCCGGATGCTCGTCGAGTTCTGGGACCGGGTTTCGCTGGCCGAGCAGGAGAACATGTTCGGCCGCCGCCGCGACACCGGCGCCCCGCTCGACGGCACCGAGGAGACCGACGTCCCCCGCTACGCCGACGACCCCGTCGGCACCGTGATCCCGCTGACCAGCCACATCCGGAAAGCCAACCCGCGCACGCCGGAAACCGACGCCAGCCGGATCCTGCGCCGCGCGGTGAACTACGACCGCGGTGTCGACAGCAACGGCAACCTCGACATGGGCCTGATCTTCGTCTGCTACCAGCAGGACCTGGAGCGCCAGTTCGAGGCGGTCCAGACGCGGCTGGCCGACGAACCCCTGACCGACTACATCTCCCCGTTCGGCGGCGGCTACTTCTTCGCGCTGCCCGGCGTCACCGGGCCGGATGACCACTTCGGCCGCTCTTTGCTCGCCTGACCCGGCGAACCCACCACGAAAGGAATCCACTGTGGACACGAGAATCCGCCGTCGGCGACGCGGCCTGCTCGGCGCCGGGGCCCTCGCCTCGGTCGCCGTGCTGGCCGTCGTCACCGGTTCCGCGGCGAGCACCGCGGAAGCCCAGCCGCTGAACCTGTTCCCCGCGCACTGGATCCCGACCTCGACACCGATCAAGCACGTCGTGGTCATCTTCGGCGAGAACATCTCGTTCGACCACTACTTCGGCACCTACCCGAACGCGGCCAACACGGACGGCACCCCGTTCAAGGCCGCGCGCAACACCCCGAAGGTCAACGGCCTGGACCACAAGCTGCTGACCGACAACCCGAACGCGTACAACCCCAAGCGGCTCACGCACGAGCAGGCGCTGACCTGCGACCAGAACCACAACTACGGCGCCGAGCAGGCCGCCTTCAACGGCGGCAAGATGGACAAGTTCGTCGAGAAGACCGAGACGGACAAGTGCACCGGCCAGCCGGTGCTGTTCGGCGAGCCCGGCCTGGTGATGGACTACTACGACGGCAACACCGTCACCGGCATGTGGAACTACGCGCAGCACTACGCCCTGAACGACAACTCGTTCAACACGGTGTTCGGCCCGTCCAGCCCGGGCGCGATCGACCTGATCTCGGGCAACACCCACGGCGTCCAGGCAGTCGACCCGGTGACGCACGAGCCGGTCAGCGACGCCTACGCCGTGCAGTCGCCGGACGCGAACGGCATCGGCACGATGATCAACGACCCGGACCCGGCGTGGGACGACTGCTCGGACAAGAACCACACGAGCAAGGACAACCTGGCCACGATGCACGGCCGCAACGTCGGTGACCTGCTCAACCAGCGCCACGTGACGTGGGGCTGGTTCCAGGGCGGTTTCCGCCCCACCGGCACCGCCAACGGCTACGCGGTCTGCGGCGCGACGCACGCCAACGTCGGCGGCAACGCGGCGGTGGACTACAGCCCGCACCACGAGCCGTTCCAGTACTACCCGTCGACGGCGAACCCGAAGCACCTGCCGCCGTCCTCGGTGCAGGCGATCGGCCAGACCGACCGCGCGAACCACCAGTACGACATCTCGGACTTCAACGACTCGCTGAAGGCCGGCTCGATGCCCGCGGTGAGCTTCCTGAAGGCCCCGGAGTACCAGGACGGCCACGCGGGGTACTCGGACCCGCTGGACGAGCAGCAGTTCGTGGTCGGCGAGATCAACAAGATCCAGCAGTCCCCGGACTGGAAGTCGACGGCCATCGTGCTGGCCTACGACGACTCGGACGGCTGGTACGACCACCAGGCGTCGAAGGTGCTCAACGGTTCCCACGACGCGGCACAGGACCAGGCGGTGTGCACGGGCAAGCCGACGACGGTGGGCACGTACGCGGACCGCTGCGGCTACGGCCCGCGGCTGCCGCTGCTGGTGATTTCGCCCTACAGCAAGGTGAACCACGTCGACCACTCGCTGACCGACCAGACCTCGGTGCTGAAGTTCATCGAGGACAACTGGTTCGCCGGCCGGATCGGCGACTCGTCGTTCGACTCCCGCGCGGGGTCGCTGAACGGGATGTTCGACTTCTGGTGGCCCGAGGCGAAGAAGGTCACGCTCGACCCGAAGACCGGTGCCGTGGTGCACAGCTAGTCCACAGTGGACGACGGGCCCGTGGCGACTCCGCCACGGGCCCGTTCCGTTCGAGGCGTCAGTTCAGGTGCCGGGTCAGGAAGTCCTCGTCGACGCCGATCCAGCGGATCCGCCGCCGTCAGAGGACACCGGGGACGTCGCCCACGGTGAAGCCGCGCTCGACGACGCCGTCCGACGCCGAGGCCTATCGCCCGACCATGACGGCGAGGGGGAGCACCCACGTGCGTACTGCGTTCACGGGTCTCACCTCCTCGGGTGGGTCACGGTCGACGGCACGCTACCAGCCGGACGTCACGCGGCCCAGCCGGTTTTCCGCTCACGACGGGTGCACCGGCGCCAGGTCCCAGGCCAGCGTCACCACGGTCCCCGCTTCGCCGGACGAGATGTCCGCCCGGTCGGCGCTCGCCCGCAAAAGCGTCAATCCGCGCCCCCGCACCGAAACCGGGCGGGGGTCCACCACCGGGGTCCGCCACTTCCCGTGGTCCTTGATGACCACCTCGATCCGGTCGTGGTGCACCGCAGCGTCGAGGTCGACCACGCCGGACCCCGCCCCCTCGTACGCGTGGTCGGCGACGTTGGCCAGTGCCTCGTAGCTCGCCAGCACGATGTCCTGCGCCCGGCCCGGGTCGACGCCCGCCGAGAGGACCCACGCCGTCAGGTCGTGCCGGAGCCGCCGCAGGTCCTGGGGCACCGCCTGCACGCCGTGGCAGCGGAACGGCCCCGGGGGTTCGTCCATCGGCAGTCGCCCTTCCGCGCCCGTCACTTGCGCAGCGCTTCGTCGACCGTCGCGTGGATGCCGATCCACGTGTCGAGGCCGGTGGTCCTCAGCGGCCCCGACGTCACCGGCGAGTCGCTCACGACCCGCAGTGCCCGCTCGGGCAGTCTCCGGTGCGCGGCCGCGAGCACCTGCAGGCCCGCCGAGCAGAAGAACGTCACCGCGCGCAGGTCGACCACCAGCGTCCGCGGTGCGCCGGCCAGCACGACGTCGACGACTTCCTCGAACTCCGGCGCGCTCAGCAGGTCGATCTCCCCCGCCACGCACAGGACCGCGGCCGTGTCCCGCCAGTCGAGCGTGACCGCCAGCTCGACGGCGGGAAGATCCCGGGATGAAGGGGTCACGGCCCTCTATGGTGCCCCAATCTCCGCCGCCCCGCCATCGGCGTCTTCAGCGGCGCGGCAGCTTCACGACCGTGACCCAGAAGTCGTCGATCTTCCGGACCACCTCGACGAACTTCTCGAAGTCGACCGGCTTGGTGACGTAGGCGTTGGCGTGCAGGTCGTAGCTGCGCACGATGTCCTCGTCCGCTTCGGACGTCGTCAGCACGACCACCGGGATCGTGCGCAGGTCCGGGTCCTGCTTGATCTCGCCGAGCACCTCCCGGCCGTCCTTGCGGGGCAGGTTGAGGTCGAGCAGGATCAGGTCCGGCCGCGGCGCCTGCCCGAACCGTCCCTTCCGGTTCAGGAACTCGAGCGCCTCGACGCCGTCGCTCGCGACGTGCAGCGCGTTGCGGATCTTGTGGTGCTCGAAGGCCTCCTGCGTCATCAGCACGTCGCCGGGGTCGTCCTCGACGAGCAGGATGTCGATCGGCTCGTGCGCCTG
Source organism: Amycolatopsis sp. NBRC 101858 (assembly GCF_030269325.1). Lineage (GTDB taxonomy): Bacteria > Actinomycetota > Actinomycetes > Mycobacteriales > Pseudonocardiaceae > Amycolatopsis > Amycolatopsis ponsaeliensis. The sequence continues at coordinate 552,505 of NZ_BSTD01000001.1, forward strand.
CGTCATGCGTCTCCCTCGTCCCCGGCGACCGGGATGGTGAAGCGGAACGTGGTGGCGTCCGCCACGGTGTCGAGCCAGATCCGGCCGCCGTGGTACTCGACGATCCGGCGGCACAGGGCCAGGCCGATGCCCGTGCCCGGGTACGCGCTGCGGGTGTGCAGCCGCTGGAACAGCGCGAAGACCCGTTCGGCGTACTCGTCGTCGATGCCGATCCCGTTGTCCGACACCGAGAAGACCCAGTCCTCGCCGTCGCGCTCCGCGGTGACCCGCACCTCCGGCGGCGTCTCGCCCTTGAACTTCAGGGCGTTGCCGATCAGGTTCTGGAACACCGCCGTCATCAGCGCCGGCTCGACGCGCACCTCGGGCAGCTCGCCGTGCTCGACCTTGCCGGCGCTCAGCGAGAGCGCCACCTCCAGGTTCGCGACCGCGTCGTCGACCAGCCGGCCCGCCTCGACCACGACGTGCTCGCCCGGCTTGCGCCCGACCCGCGAGAACGCCAGGAGGTCGTTGATCAGGACCTGCATCCGCTTCGCGCCGTCGACGGCGTACTCGATGTACTGCTCGCCGCGCTCGTCGAGCAGGCCCTGGTAGCGCTTCTGCAGCAGCTGGCAGAAGCTCGCCACCTTCCGCAGCGGTTCCTGCAGGTCGTGCGAAGCGACGTAGGCGAACTGCTCCAGGTCGGCGTTCGACCGCTCCAGCTCACGGGTCCGGCGGTCCAGCATCGCGTGCGCCCGCTCGAGCTCGGCGACCTCGTCGAGGATGCGCTGCCGCATGGCCTCGACGTCGGCGCCGAGCTGGACGATCTCCCGCGGTCCGCCGCCGTTCACCGGCCGGTGGACGTCCTGGTCGGCGACCTGGCGGACCTCGCCGGCCAGCCGCAGGATCGGCCGGGTGATGACCCGCCGCAGGCCGAGGAACAGCACCACGAACAGCAGCACGACCAGGACCGCGACGGCGACGAGCATCGCGGTCAGGAAGCTCGCCGCGCCGTCGAGGTCGGCCCGGCCGGAGTCGCGGACGGCGGTGAGGTGGTCGGCTTGGGTGCGGAGGGCCCCGCGCACCGCGTCGAACAGGGTCCGGCCGCGCTCGATCTGCGCCTGGGTGAGCGGGGTCGAGCCGGGTTCGACGGCGGGAGCGGCCGCGGCCTGCCAGGTGGTCGCCGCGCGCAGGACGGCCTCCAGGTCGTCGCCGGCCCGGGTGCCGGGGACGGCGCCGAGCTGGCGCAGCTGGCTGACCGCGTCGCCTTCCGCCTGGCGGCCTTCGGTGTACGGCGTGAGGAAGTCCGGCTGCCTGCCGAGCTGGTAGCCGCGGACGCCGGTCTCCTGGTTCAGCAGCGCGGTCGACAGCTGCGTCGCGGCCAGCCGCTGGGGCCCGATGACGTCGAGCAGGCTGTTGCGGGCCTCGGTGAGGTTGTTCAGCGCGATCGCGGCGGCGGCCACCGCGGCGAGCAGCAGGACCGCTTCGACGACGGCGAACAGGGTGAGCCAGCGGCGGATCGTCCAGCCGCGTGCTTCAGCGCTCATCGAACCTGCTTCCCCGGGTCGTGGCTGAGCAGAGCGAGGGCGACGTCGTCGTCGAGCGGGCCGGAGTTGAGCCGTTCGGCACGCGCGATCAGCTCGTCGAGCAGGTCGGTGCCGGCCAGTCCGGCCTGGTGCTGGATCTCGAGGACGATGGCGGCCATCCGCTCGTGGCCGAGCCGTTCCGACCCGGCGCCGACGCGGCCCTCGAACACGCCGTCGGTGTAGAGCAGCAGCGACCAGCCCGGTTCCAGCGGCACGTCGAGGGCTTCCCACTTCGTGCCTTCGACGACGCCGAGCGGGACGCCGAGGTGCTTCCCGGAGAGCAGGTGCCCGTCGCCCGGCGTGAGCAGCAGCGGCGGCAGGTGCCCGGCCAGCGACAGGCGCAGGGATCTTCGGTCCGGCGCGACGACGACCATGCAGACGGTGGCGAACAGCGGCTCGATCCGCTCGTGCACCAGCACCCGCTCGACCATGCTCAGCACGTCGGCCATCGGCAGGCCGGCCATCACCAGCGAGCGCCACGCGATCCGCAGCGCGACGCCGAGCGCGGCCTCGTCCGGGCCGTGGCCGCAGACGTCGCCGATCATCATGTGCACGGTGCCGTCGGAGAGCTCGATCGCGTCGTAGAAGTCGCCGCCCAGCAGGGATCCGTTGCGGCCCGGGCGGTAGCGGGAGGCCAGCTCGAGGTGCGGGTCGCGCAGCAGCGGGACGGGCAGCAGGCCGCGTTCGAGCCGGGCGTTCTCCCGGGCGAGCAGCTGCTGCTGCAGGAACTGCTGCTCGACCTGCTCGGCGCGCTTGCGTTCCCGGGCGAAGCGCAGCGCCTTCACCAGCAGCGGCCCGTCCACCTGGTCCTTGACGAGGTAGTCCTGGGCGCCGGCGGCGACCGCGGCGACGCCGGTGGCCTGGTCGTGCCCGCCGGTCAGGACGACGATCGCGACGCCGGGTGCGTGCTGGCCCAGCTTGGTCAGGCCGCTCAGGCCCATGGCGTCGGGCAGCTGCAGGTCGAGCAGGACGCAGTCGGCGGTGAGCGGCCCGGCCAGCGCGGCGGCGAGCGTTTCGACGCGTTCGAGCGAGAACGGCACGGAGGTGTCCGCCAGCATCTCCTCGACCAGCAGGGCGTCGCCGTCGTCGTCCTCCACCAGCAGCACGCGCAGACGGGTGCCGGAGTCCCACGATGAGTCGTGCGCGGCGGTCACCGGCTTCTCCCGTTCGGCTGCTCGTGAGCCAGCACATCCAGACGATCACCCTAGCGGCACCGGCGGTGGCCGCCTACGGCCGTGAAACCGGTCCCACGACAGGTAGCGCTTTATAGCACCCCGGTGTGACACCACGCGGGTAACGGTTCGGGTCGTGACCGTGCCGGAACCGGACGCTCCCGCCTTACGCTGCGGCGATGACCCCGACCCGGGCGCCGCGCGCCGCTTTCGCCTGGTGGGGCGCGACGGCGTGCTGGCTGCTCGGCTCGCTGCTGGGCGGGCGCCGGACGGCCGTCGAAGCCGCCGTCCCGCTCCCGGTCGCGATCCTCGCGTACGTCGTCTGCGCCGGGTTGTGGGCGTTGCTCGTCCTCGGCGTGTACCGCGGGGTCAAGGGAACCCGCGTCGCGCTGGCGATCGCCGGGGCGTTCGGCGTCGTGGACCTGGTGCTGCAGCTGTTCGGCGACGTCGCGCTGGGCGCGGTGCTGCACGGCGCGTTCTTCCTGGCCGCGCTGGTCCTTTCGGCCGCCGGGTACGTCCTGCTGTTCAGGCCCCGCTGAGCCGCGCGGCGAGGAACTCCTGCTCGACGGCGTTGTCGCTCAACGCCAGCGCGGCCCGGTACGCCTCAGCCGCCTCGGTGTCGCGGCCGAGGCGGTGCAGCAGGTCGGCCTTGGCGGCGGGCAGGTAGCGGTAACCGGCGAGCCGGCCGTCGTCCTCCAGCCGGGCGATTTCGGCGAGAGCGGCTTCCGGGCCTTCGACCATCGCCAGCGCGACCGCGCGGTTGAGCGCCACCACGGGCGAGGGCCACAGGCGCAGCAGCACGTCGTAGAGGGTCAGGATCTGCGGCCAGTCCGTCTCGGCGTAGCTCGGCGCCTGCGCGTGCAGGGCGGCGATCGCGGCCTGGACGCCGAACCGCCCCGGCGGGCCGCCCTTGAGCGCCTCGACGACGAGCCGGTCGGCCTCGGCGACCATCGTGGTGTCCCAGCGGGACCGGTCCTGGTCTTCCAGCCGCAGCAGCCGGCCCGCGTCGTCGGTCCGGGTGGCCCGGCGGGCCTGGTGGACCAGCAGGAGCGCGAGCAGGCCGGCGACCTCGGTGTCGGCGGGCAGCAGGGCCCGCAGCATCCGCGCCAGGTCCAGCGCGCGCCCGGTCAGCTCGTCGCGCACCAGGTCGTCCCCCGACGCCGCGGTGTGCCCGGCCGAGTAGAGCAGGTGCAGCACGGTCAGCACGACGGACACGCGGGCCGGCAGGTCCTCGGCCGCGGGCACCGCGTACGGGATCCGCGCGGCGGCGATCTTCTTCTTGGCGCGGGTGATCCGGGCGGCCATCGTCGGCTCGGGTACCAGGAAGGCGTGGGCGATGTCGGCCGTCGCGACGCCGCAGACCAGCCGCAGCGTCAGCGCGATCTGGGCCTCCTGCGCCAGCGCCGGGTGGCAGCAGGTGAAGACGAGCCGCAGCCGGTCGTCCGGGATCGGCCCGGCGGGTTCGGGCGGCTCGGCGGCGTCCGGCTCGACCAGCAGCGGCAGCTTGCGCCGCAGGACCTCCCGGTGCCGGACGCCGTTGAGCGCGGTCCGGCGCGCGACCGTGGTCAGCCACGCGCCGGGCCGGTCCGGGACGCCGTCGCCCGCCCAGCGCTTCAGGGCCTGGAGGTAGGCGTCCTGGACGGCTTCCTCGGCCTCGTCGAGGTCGCGGGTGACCCGCACCGTCGCGGCGAGCACGTAGGCCCACTCGCGACGGTGCGCCTCGGCGACGGCGTCCGCGACCGAGGTCAGTCCGGCACCACCTGGAAGTCGACGAGCGGCCGGACCTCGACGCCGCCCTCGACGACCGGCGTCAGCTTCGCGCAGGCGAGGGCGTGGTCGAGGTCGCGGGCCTCCAGGACGTACACGCCCGCCAGCACCTCCTTGGTCTCCACGAACGGCCCGTCGGTCACCAGGTCGCCGCGGATCGCGGTGGCCGTCTCGTTGGGCTGCAGGGCCAGGCCGGCGGTCACCTTGCCGCCCAGTTCGCCGATCCGGCCGGGCAGCCCCAGGTGCCGGTCCATGATCTCCTTCGGCAGGTCTTCGGGGGCCACCCGCTCGTAGATCAGCACCGCGTACTGCGCCATGTCCGTTTCCTCTCGTCGTGGTCCTTTCCTACTCCGTCACGCGAGAGGAGACGAAATCGACAGCTTCCGTCAGCGGGCGGTCAGAGCCAGCGCGAACGCGTTCCCCGGCCCCTGGACCAGCGAACTCAGGTACGCCGTGAAGGTGCCGCAGCCGGTGAGGGCCGGGATCGTGTACTCCCCGCTCACCGGACCTCCCGACGCGAGCGCGAAGCCGGGGCCCGACTTCAGGTCGACCGGGATCGACGCGCCCGCCCGGCAGCCCGCGTCGGCGACCGGCAGCCCGAAGAGCGTCACCTGCGGCAACGCCAGCGCGAGCTTCGCGTGCGCGACGAACCCGCTGCCGGTCAGCTCGCCGGTTTGCGGGCCGTCGGGGCTGAACTGCAGGTCGGCCGTCCCGGGCACGAACCCGAAGACCTTGAACTCCGCCCGCGTCCGGTCGAACGCCGGGCTGAACCCCGTGAAAGACCCGGTGAGCGGCGCGGTCGCTCCCAGCGTCTTCACCGTCGTGGAGCCGGTCACGCCGTAGTCGCGAGACGCCCCCAAGTCGAAGGAAAGCAGCACCGGGTCCTGGCCCGGGTCGAGCGTGCAGTCCGAGGTGAACGAGCCGAGCCCGGTGAACGAGCCGTCCGTCTTCTTCGGCGTCAGCCGGGTGCTGAAGTCCCCGATCGTCAGCGTGGTCTTGCCCGCGTTCGGCAGCTGCACCGGCGGGACCGACCCGGTGGCCCGGGTGGTGAACGCCCCCGACGGCGGCACCGCCGTCTTCGCCACGGTCAGCGGCAGGGCGAGCGGCAGCGTCAGCGAGCCGTTGGCCAGCGTCACCCCTGCGGACGCCGTCCCTTCGATGCTCGCCGCGCCGACCAGGGCCAGGCCGCGGGCGGACTTGTCCGGCACGGTCACCGCGACCGTGAGGTCCGCCGTCGTGAACGTGCCGCCGGGTGCGGCGGGCACCTCGAAGGACGCCTTGACCTCGACGTCCAGCTTCTGCAGGCCGATCAACGGGAACGGGCAGGTGAAGCTCAGCTTCTTGTCGATCGGCGTCGACGCCTCCGCGGCCGGGGCGGCCACCGGCAGCAGCAGGCAGGCGAGGCCCGCCGCGAGCAACGACCGGGCTTTCCGCACGGGCTCTCTCCTTCCGGGGCATGGCACCGGCCCCCGCCGCGGCGCGACGGGGGCCGGCAGCTCGGGTCACTTCTTGGCGAGCACGAGGTCCAGCTTGTTGCCGTCGCTCTTGGCGAACGCGCTGATGATGTCGTTGAACGAGCCGCAGTTCTGCAGCGCCGACAGCGAGTAGGTGCCCGACAGCTTGCCGCCCTTGAGCAGGTCGAAGTCGGCGCCGGTGGTCATCTCACTGGTCGAGGACGTGGTCGTGCCGCACTTCGGGTCCGTGCTGATCGGGATGCCGAACAGGTTGACCGTGGTGAGGAACGTGTCGAACTTGATGTGTGCCTTGAAGCCGGTGCCCACCAGTTCCCCGGTCTGCTGGCCGTTCTGCACGACCTTGACGTCCGAGCTGCCCTGGATGAACCCGAAGAGCTTGAAGTCGGTGTGCGTCGGGTTCAGCTTCAGGTCACCGGTGAACGTCTTGGCCGACAGGTTGACGTCGGCGTCGAACGAGCCGGTGATCGGCGCGGTGCTGCCGAGCGACTTGAGCGACGTCGACCCGGTGATGCCGAACGAGTACTTGATGCCCCCGCCCGGCGGGGTCGTGGTGGGCGGGGTGGTCGTCGGCGGCGTGGTGGTCGGGGGTGTCGTCGTCGGCGGGGTGGTGGTGGGCGGGGTCGTCCCGCCGCCGCCGGCGATGGTGATCGTGGCCAGGGTGTTGTTCTGGCCCGCGTCCTGCGTGCAGGGCGCGTCGATCGTGCCGTCCGGCGTGATGCCGGTGACCGAGCCGTCGGCCTTGCGCGGGGTGACCTTGAGGTTCAGGTCGCCGACGGTGATCTTCGCCTGGCCGGGCTGGGTGAACGTCAGCGACGGCGTCTTGCCGGCGGCGTTGATGTTCAGCTCACCCGAGGCCGGGATGTTCGTCTTGTCCAGCGTGATCGGGACGTTGACCGGCAGGTTGAGGCTCGGCGCGGCGACGGTCGCGGCGGCCGTCGCGGTGCCCTCGATCGTCGTGGCCCCGATCAGGCTCAGGCCCGCGACGGTGTCCGCGTTGATCGTGGACACGGCCTTGATGTCGAACGCGCCGGTCGGCTGGCCGGTGTTCACCGTGGTCGGCAGGTCGGTGTTGATCACCACCTTCAGCGACTGCGAACCCACCAGCGGCAGCGTGCAGTGGTAGTTCAGCGTCAGCGAGATCGGGTCGGCGGCGCTGGCCTGCGCCCCGACGACGAGTGCGGTGGCGACCAGCCCCACCGCGCCCACGGCCGCGGCGGCCGCGACCGTCTTCTTCTTGCCTCTTGGGTGACTCACGATGGTCCTTCCGGGTATCAACAGTGATACGAAACGGCCCGCGCTATTCGAGAATCGCGACCGGACCGTAAGCTAACGAGCACCAATGGCGCCGATCAAGGGCTTTTGGTGAAAACGTCACGCCGCCGCGGCAAATTGTCACACCGGCACGTCGGCCGGCCTGGGTTCCTAGCAGGCACGGGAAGGTTTCCCCAGCACAGCGCCACTGCCGAACCGCTGACGCGCGTGACAAATCTCCGGCGCGGAATGTGAACGCGGGTGCCAATCCGCTTTTCCCTCCTTGCTCGCGCACAACCGCGCCGCGTAGCTTCGAAACCCATGAAAAGAATGCACAGCGCGGTGCTCGCAATGGCGGCGGCCGCACTTCTGTCGTGCGCCGCCTGCGGGTCGGACGCCCCGGCCGATCCCGGCCGGCACGCCGACCCCGCGGCGCTGGCCTGGGTCGACAAGGTGTGCACCGGGGTGGCCGCGGGCTCGGCGAAGCTGTCGCAGCCGCCGGCGGTCGACGACGCCGACCCGGTGAAGACCCGGGACGGGATGGTCGACTTCCTCGGCCGCCTGGGCTCGGCCCTCGAGGACATGGCGGGCGGCATCCGCACCGCCGGCATCCCGCCCGTCCCGGATGGACAGTCCGCAGTGGACAAGGCGACCGGCAACCTCACCGAGACCCGGACCAAGCTGGCCGAGACGAAGTCCAAGATGGAGCAGGCCAAGGTGACCGACCAGCCCAGCCTGCGCCAGGTCATCTCCGAGGCCGACGCGACCATGGGGCAGCTGGCCGATCCGGAGGGCCCGATCAAGGACCTCGAGGCGAACCCCGAGCTGAACCTGGCTTTCGGCGAGTCCGCGACCTGCAAGCGCGTCTACGGGACGGGCTCGTGACGCGCCGCGCGCTCGCCCTGCTCGTCGCGCTGGCCGTCACCGCGGCTCTCGCACCGGCGGCCTCGGCGGCGCCGGCTCCCGGTCCCTCCGACGACTCGTTCTACACCCCGCCGTCGCCGCTGCCCGCGGGCGAACCGGGCGACGTGATCCGCTGGCGGCCGTCGAACGCGGGGCCACGCAAGGCATCCGTCGACGCGTGGCAGGTGATGTACCGGTCCACGAACGCGCTCGGGCAGCCCGACGCCGTCACCGGAACCGTGCTCGTGCCGAAGAACGCCGACCGCGCGAGCGCGCCGATCGTCTCGTTCGACCCGGGCACGCACGGGCCGGCGTTCGCCTGCACGCCGTCGAAGATGCTCGCCATCGGCGCGTTCTACGAGCAACCCGGCCTCGACGACCTGCTCGACGCGGGGTACGCCGTCACCGTCCCCGACTACGAGGGCTACCAGAGCACACCGAAGACGACCTACGTCGTGGGCCGGTCCGAAGGCCCGGCGGTCATCGACGGGGTCCGCGCGGCCCAGCGGCTCCCCGCGGCCGGGCTGTCCTCGACGGCGAAGGTCGTCTTCCGCGGCTACTCCCAGGGCGGCGGCGCGGCGGCGTGGGCCGGGGAACTGCAGCCGTCGTACGCGCCGGAGCTGAACCTCGTCGGCGTCGCGGCCGGCGGGGTGCCCGCCGACCTCGTCCAGGTGACGCTGCAGCTCGACGGCAAGTTCGGGTTCGGCGTGTTCGCCTACGCGCTGCTCGGCCTCGACCAGGCCTACCCCGAGTTGCAGCTGGACTCGTTCCTCAGCGACAACGGCCGCGCGAAGCTCGCCGAAATGAAGCAGAGCGCGTGCACGTTCGAGCTGCTCACGACGTACGCGAACCAGAAGATCGCGGACTACACGACCGGCCCGGGCTACATCAAGCCCGCGTGGGTGGCGCGGCTGAACGAGAACAAGCTCGGCGGCAGCCCGCCGCGCGTCCCGGTGTTCCAGTACCACGGGACCGGCGACCAGCTGGTGCAGTTCGCGCAGGCCGACAGTCTGCACAAGGCGTACTGCGCGGCCGGCGTCCAGGAGACGTGGAAGACCTACGACACCGACCACATCACGCTGGTCTACACCGGCAACGCCGACGTCCTGGCGTTCGTCAAGGACCGGATCGCCGGGAAGCCGGCGACGTCGAACTGCTGATCAGCGGTTCGGCCTGCCGTGCGGGTGCTGCTGCTGCCACGAGCTGATCACCGAGCTCACGTACTGCTGCCAGGTGTCCTGGGCCGGCGGCGGCGCGGGCGGCGTGGGGCGCGCGGGCTTGCGTCCCGCGGCGGCCGGGGCGCTCGTGGTGCGGACCGGCGAATCGTGCACCTGCGCGGTGAGCGGCGGCGGCTCCGCCGAAGCGCTCATCGTCTCCACCGCGTCGCTCGAAGGCGGCGGCGCGGCGGGGACGGTCGCTCCCGGCGGCGGCGTGGCCGTCCCGCCGACCTGGTGCGGCTGGAAGAGCACGACGGCGGCCAGCCCGAGCGCGACGGCGGCACCGGCGGCGAGGACGTACGGCTTGGTCCGGCGGGGCTCGGCGGGCGGCGCGTCCAGCGGGCGCTCGTCCTCGGGTTCCGGCGCCGCGAGCTCGGCGTCGAGGATGGCCAGGGGGTCGGGCTTGGTCTCGGGCTCCGGTTCGGGCGCGGACGCCGCGGCGAGCATCGCATCGAGGTCACCGCGGATCATCAGCGGTTTCGTCTGCGAAAGGTTCACCAGTTCGGCGACCGAGGGGAGCTCACCCTCACCGCCCGTGCGTGCCATCGAAAGACCTCCACCCTGTCGGCGTCACCTGGAGGAACCATGCCCGAGCCGCGAGAGCTGCTCCGCTTCGCCGTCGTCGGCCTGGCCGCGTACGGGGTCACCCTACTGGGCGACTACAGCCTGAAGCTCACCGTGTTCCGTGAGAAACCGGTAACCGCGCTTTTCTGCGCGACGGTGGCCTCGACGGCGTTCGCGTACCTGCTGTCCCGGCGCTGGTCGTTCGCGGGCCGCGGCGGCCACCACCGGCTGCGCGAGGCGGCGTTGTTCTTCGTGGTCAACGCGGGGGCGGTGGCGGTGAACCTGGTGCCGCCGCTGGTCTCGCGGTACGCGCTGGGGCTGGCGGTACCGCACGTGAGCTACCTGGCGCAGGAGGTCGCGGACTTCGTGGCGGGGATGGTGCTGGGGACCGGGCTGGGCACGGCGTTCCGCTGGTACGGCTACCGGCGGTGGGTGTTCCCGGGCTCAACGCCACCAGTCGGCGTCGCCCAGAGTGGTGAAGCCGAGCTTGTCGTAGAGGGGCTTCCCGGACCGCGAGGCGGTCAGCGTGACGGGACGGTCGTGGAAGTGCCGTAGAACGGCGTGCATGAGGGCGCGCCCGACGCCTTTCGACCGGTGTTCGGGCAGGGTGGCGACCCAGTAGACGCCGCCGACGTGCGCGTCGGCCATGGTGAGGCAGGCACCCTCACCGTCTTTTCCGAAGAAGTCTTGGCCTGGCACCCCGGCCGGGAAGACCGTCCCGGCTTCGAGCGGCTGGTACTCCTCGAGCGGGAAGCCGCGGACGATGATGTCCTCGGCCTTCCGCAGGCCGTCGAGGGTGGTCACGCGGGTGACGGTGTGTTCTTCTCGGACCTCCGCGGGTTCACGGACCATGACGGGCAGCTGCGCCGCGGTCATCCCGATCCCGCTGAGATCGAGCGTTCGGAAGGGATCTTCCACGACGACGGTCCGGCCGTCGCCGCGTTGCCGTTCGGCGAGCGCGGCCGGCCAATACGAGCCCGCCGGACCGGGCCACTTCAGTTGTCCACAGCCCGGCCCGGATGTGGATGGTTCACGCGCTCGCCCGCCGATCCCCGGTTTTCGTCATGCCCCGCCGATAAGCTGGACCAGGGCACGCCCCCCCAGGGAAGGGCGGGGCGCTCTGAGCGGCTGCCGGCCCGGCTCACTCCCCGCCCGGCAGCGCCGGACTCGGCTCGGGCCCAGCGCCCAATGTGACGTTCGGGCGCCAAGCCAGCCCGACCCGAGCGGGCCGCCCGGCTCACTCCTCGCCCGGCAGGGCCCGCTCCGCCAGCAACGCCAGCTCCAGCCGCAGCCGCTCCCCGGGATCGTCCAACCTCGCCCCGAACAACTCGGAAAGCTTCTTCAACCGCGCCCGGATCGTCTGCGGGTGCAGGTCCAGCAGCCGTCCCAGCTCCGGCGCGCTCCCCCGGGTCTGAACCAACGCCAGCAACGTCTCCGCCAGCTGCTCCCGCCGCCGCCCGGACACCCCCGCCAACGGCGCCAACGTCGTCTCCGCCAGCTGGGCCACCAGGAACTCGTCAGCGAGCAGCAGCAGCGTCGTCAAGTGGTCACGGCACCACACCACCGGGCCCGGTGCGTCCAGCAAGCCCCGCGCCGCCAGGTCCAGCGCGCGGCGGGCCACCCGGAACGACTCCGGGGCCTCGACCGGGGGCACCAGCGGGCCGACCGCCGCCATCCAGCCGGCCGGCAACGACGCCAGCCCCGCCAGGTCCGTGTCCGGGGCCGGTGTCAGCGCCGCGGGCGGGCTCCCGAGCGGGTCGGCCGGGACGTGCTCGGGCAGCAGCCCCGGCGGGAACTCCGGCGCGCCCGGCAACGCCCGGAACGCCACCGCCGCCACGCGCGCGGGCACCGGCAGCCCGGACGCCGCGAGCAGACCGTCCACTTCGGCCGGTGCGCGGCCGCCGATCAGGGCGTGCAGCAGCCGGCGGTGGCGCTCGCCCGTGCCGGACATCGCCGCTTCCGCCGCGCGGTAGCCCTCGGCGACCGCCGCCATCGACGTCTCGACGTCGGAGAACATCCCCTCGGCCGCGCCGTACAGGACGTCGCCGGACAGGCCGGCATCCCGGGCGATGTCGGCGATCCACCGCCACGTCACCCGGCTCGACACGCGCACGGCCGCCTGCACCGACTCGCGGCTCAGACCACTGTGGAACGCCTCGCGCCCGTGCCCGCGGAACTCGGCCAGCCGGTCGGCCTGCCACATCGCGGGCGTGCCGACGCGGTCGATGTCCCGCTCGATCCCGCGCCGCGCCTGCTCGATCGCCGCGGTCCGCGTCGGACCGCGGCCGAAAGTACCGGAATATTCCGGAATCTCGGCGGCGATGCCGTCGATGCAGGCCCGCGCGATCTCCGGGATCCGCGGCCGCACCGCGTCGCCGAGCTCGTGGGGCAGCCGGGCCCACACCGAACCGTCCGAGGCAGCGGAACCGCGCATGGAAATTCGGTCCTCCACTGGGGAATTGGCGCCTCGAAATAGACCCGCCATCTGACACGGAGCGTAGATCGCCCACCCGTCCGTGTCAAAAGGACGTCATCGCGTCACCTTTTCCGGGAACACCTCGTTGATTTTTCAGTGACACAACCGTCGGATACGCTCTGCTCCGCCCGGACGCACTCGAAGGGGGATTCGTGGTCGAGTACCGCAGCTTCCGCCTGCTGGCCTCGCTGCCGCGCGCGCTGGGCGCGGGCCTGCGCCCGCACGTCGGGCACGCCGCGGCCTCGATGATCCAGGAGGTCCAGCGCACGGTCCCCGCCTACGGCCTGCCGCTCAAGGGCGTGTTCGGCAAGGTCCTGGTCAAGAGCGTCGAGTACGCCGTGCAGCACTGCGTCGACTCGATGGGTGAGCCGGAGCTGTCCCACGAGCACTGGACCGACTTCTACCGCGGCCGCGGCCGGATCGAGTTCACCGAAGGCCGCAACCTCGACGCGCTGCAGGACAGCGCCACCATCGGGGCCCGGGTGGCCTGGCGGGCGATGCACCCCGGCGTCGTCGCCGCGGGGGTCGACCCGGCCGTCATCTCGGTCGCGGCGGAGGCCATCTTCGCCTACGTCGACGAGCTGTGTGCCACCGCGATCGAGGGCTACCAGCAGGCGCAGGCCGAGGCCGAGGGCGCCGTCCCGGTCCGGCGGCGGCGCCTGCTCGAGCTCATCGTCCAAGCCCCCGAAGGCGCGGCGAGCAGCATCGCCGAGCTGGCCGGCGGCGCGGGCTGGCCGCTGCCGGAGGCCGCCGCGATGGTCGCCCTCGAACGCGGCCCCGACGCCGCCGGCTTCCCCGCCGACCTGCTCGGCGACGGCGTCCTGGCCGACCTCGACGGCCCCGAGCCGCACCTGCTCACCCGCGATCCCGACGCCGACCTCGCGCCGCTGGAAGCCAAGCTCGACGGCTGGCGGGCCGCGGTGTCCCCGACCGTGCCCCTGGCCGACGCCCCGGCCGCGCTGCGCACCGCCCGCCGCGCGCTGCTGCTGTCCGGCCCCGACATCCCCGGCCCGATCATCTGGTGCCGCGACCACCTCGCCACGCTCTGGCTGCTCGCGGAGGACTTCCTGGCCGCCGAGCTGGCCCGCCAGAGCCTCGACCCGTTCGCCTCCCTCAGCGAGAAGCAGCGCGACCGGCTCAGCGAGACGCTGCTGGCCTGGCTGGAGACGCGCGGCGGGGCACCGGAGATCGCGCAGCGCCTCGGCGTCCACCCGCAGACCGTGCGCAACCGGCTGCGGCAGCTCGAGGAGCTGTTCGGCGACCGCCTCAAGGACGCCGACGACCGCCTCGGCATGCAGCTCGCCCTGCGTGCTCAGCTGCTCATGCGCGCGCACCGGCCGGAGGGTGAGCGGGAACGCTGACGGCGCGGTCGAGCGCGCGCACCGGCATCGGCAGCACGCGCCGCCACGGGCGGCACCCCGGCCGCGCCGGCCGGAGCTGCCGCTGGGGTGACGGAAAACTCGCGCGGCAGGACATCAGCGCGTCCGGTGCGTCATTGCGACCATACCTTCGAGGAATACGCGGATACCCGCGGAATGTCGATACGCATTACCGGTGAATCCGGGAGAACCCGCACCCTCGATCGCCTTTTCGGTCCCGTTGTTGTCACGCACACCCGCATTCGGCGTAAGTGGTGTTCGCCACACCGGACGCAAGTAGTCGGATGCCCTATTTTCAGGTTCGCGAGAAAGGCTGCCGATGACCATCGAGACGTACTCCCTGACCCTGCACGGCCGCCGGATCCGGCTGCACGAGCACCCGTCGCGCTCAGGTGCCGGTGACGAAGCGATCGTGCTGCTGCACGGGATCGCGGGCAGCGCCGAGACCTGGGCACCGGTGCTGGCGCGGTGCGCGGCGCTCGGCCGGCGGGTGCTGGCACCCGACCTGCCCGGCCACGGCGAATCGGAGGCACCGCGCGCGGATTACGGCCTCGGCGCGCTGGCGAGCACCGTGCGGGACGTGCTGGCGGTGTCGGGCGTGCGGCACGCGACCGTCGTCGGCCACTCGCTCGGCGGCGGTGTCGCGATGCAGTTCGCCTACCAGTTCCCGGAAATGTGCGATCGGCTGGTGCTGGTCGGCAGCGCCGGGCTGGGCCCGGAGGTGAGCCCGGTGCTGCGTGCCACGGCGTTGCCGGGCGCACCGGCCGTGCTGGCCCTGGCGGTCAACCGCGTGACGCTCGCCATCGCGCGGGCCGCCGCTGGATTAGGGCGCCGGTTCGGCGGATCGTTGAAAGCTGAAACACGAGAGCTGGCCCGGCATTTCGGCTCGCTGGCCGACCCCGCGCGGCGGCGGGCGTTCCTCTTCATCGCCCGCAGCCTCATCGACCTGCGCGGCCAGCGCGCGAGCGCCGCGGAGAAGCTCTACCTGGCTGAAGCCGTGCCGACGCTGCTGGTCTGGGGCGCGCGGGACTCGCTCATCCCGGTCGCGCACGGCCGCCGGACGGCCGGGCTGCTGCCGAACGGCCGATTGACCGTGCGGGAAAACGCGAAACACTTTCCACATGTGTCCGATCCGGACGGGTTCTGCCTGCTGCTGAACGAGTTCGTCCGGGACACCGAACCCGCGCGGCTGACGCTCGATGACGTCGTCGCCCGGCTCACGGCCGCCGCGGGGCCGAAAACACCCGCCTGAAAAGTTGTCACCCGCGCACCATCCGCCCGAAGCGGAAGTGTCACCTCACATCGCGCCGTTCCACCCGTTCGGGTGTAGTCCGGACGGGTTACCGCAAAGTCAGCGGAGAACCCGTTGACAGTGCCGTTCGCGCGAAATTATGTTGCCTGAGCCACAAATCCGGACCGGCTTCGACGACGAAGAGGCCGGTTTTGTTGCCAGCAAGGATAAAACATGACCGACGTGGACACCGGGTTCGCCGCCCCCGCCGTGCGGGCAGGCCGGCCGAACCCCGGCGAGCGCTCTTCCGGACCGGCGTACCGGCAGCAGTCCGTGTCGGCCGACCGGCCCCGGACCACCTACCCCCCGGCCCAGCGGACCGCGGGGGAACCCCGGCCCGTGCGCGCTTCCGGCGCCATCGGGCTGTGGGCGTCCCTGCCCCGCGAGCTGGCGATCCGCTTCAAGCCGCGGGTCGACCCGCTGGCCCGCGCCGTCCTCCAGGAGGTGCAGCGGGCGGTGCCCGAGTACCGCCAGCCCCTCGAGGGCGCGTTCGGGCACATCATCACCCAGGGTGTCCGGCAGGCGATCATCCAGTGCCTCGACAGTGTCGGCACCCCCGGTGCCGTGCCGCTCGAGACGTGGACGACCGTGTTCCGCAACCTGGGCAAGATCGAGTTCAACGAAGGCCGCAGCCTCGACTGCCTGCAGACGGCCTACCGGGTCGGCGGGCGCGTCGCGTGGCGGCACATCTCGGAGTTCGGGCAGGCCAGCGGCCTCGCCGCGGACACGCTGTGCACCAGCGCCGAGGCCATCTTCGCCTACGTCGACGAGATTTCCGCGCTCTCGATCGAGGGCTACACGGCGGCGCAGACCCGCGCCGCCGGCACCCGGGCGCGCCGCCGGAGACGGCTGCTCGAACTGCTGCTCGCCGACCCGCCGTCGGCGCCGCAGACGATCAGCGCGCAGGCCGCGACCGCGCAGTGGGCGCTGCCCGCCGAGGTCACGGTCGTCGCCCTCGAACCCCGCGCCGACCAGCACAGCCTCGCTGCGCCGGACCTGCACTCCGACGTCCTCGTCGACCTCGAGGGCGGCGAGCCGTGCCTGGTCACCGGCGACGCGGAGAAGCACCTGAAGAACCTCACCGAGCGGCTGGGCGGCTGGCGCGCGGTGATCGGCCCGACCGTGCGGCTCACCGACGCGCCGAGGTCGCTGCTGTGGGCGCGCCGGACGCTGAAGCTCGTCCAGCGCGGCGTCCTGCCGGACGCGCCGGTCACGCGCTGCACGGACCACCTGTCCACGCTGTGGCTGCTCGCCGACGAGTTCCTGGTCCGCGAGCTGTGTTCCCGCAGCCTGGAGCCGTTCCGGGACCTCACCCCGAAGCAGCGGGCGCGCCTCGGCGAGACCCTGCTGATCTGGCTGCAGTCGCGCGGCAGCGCACCCGAGATCGCGAAGAAGCTCAAGGTGCACCCGCAGACCGTGCGCTACCGCATGCACCAGCTGATCGACCTGTTCGGCGACCGGCTCAACAACGCCGACGACCGGCTCGACATGGAGATCGCGCTGCGGGCGGAGGCCCTGCTCGGCTCCTGAACCGCTTCAAGGGCGAGGTGGGTTTTCGTGACGGGACCATCGGGCGAAACGACGTTCGGGCCGATGCTGAGCGGCGACGGGCGGCCGGGACAGCTGTGGGCCATGCTCCCCCGGGAGCTGGCCGCGGTGTTCCGGCCGCGGCTGCTCGACGTCGCCGACGAGGTGCTGCGCGAGATCCAGCGGACCATCCCGGACTACGCGCGCCCGCTCGACGGCGCTTTCGGCAAGGCGCTGCGGGCGGGCGTGCAGGCGGCGATCCTGCAGTTCATCGACCGGATCGCGGCGGCAGGCACCGTCTCGGACGAGCGACGGCGGGTGTTCGTCGGGCTCGGCGTGCACGAGCTCGCGCAGGGCCGCAACCTCGACGTCCTGCAGGCGGCCTACCGCGTCGGCGCGCGCGTCACCTGGCGGCGGATGGCCGAGGTGGGGACGCGGGCGGGCGTGCCGTCGGCGACGCTGTGCGTGCTGGCCGAGGCGATCTTCGCCTACATCGACGAGCTGTCGGCGTTGTCGATCGAAGGGCACGCGGCAGCGCAGGCGCGGGCGGCGGGAGCGTTGGAACGCCGTCGCCGCCGGCTGCTGGACCTGCTGCTGGCGGACCCGCCGTCGCCGTCGCGGACGGTCCAGGAAGCGGCGACGGCGGCGGACTGGCCGTTGCCGCACCGGCTGGTCGCGGTGGCGCTGGACGGGCCGGCCGACATCGCCGGGCTGGACGCGCTGGAGGACTTCGAAGACGGGACACCGCGGCTGCTGCTGCCGACACCCGCGGACCGTTCTTCGCTGGTCGCCGCACTGGCGGGCCACCGGGCGGCGGTCGGGCCGCCGGTGCCGCCACGCCAGGCCGCGAGTTCCCTGGCGACGGCGCAGGAGGCATTGCGCCTGGCGGCGGCCGACGTCCTCCCGGACGAGCCGCTGACCTGGTGCGAAGACCACCTGGCGACCCTGTGGTTGCGCAAGGAGCCGTTCCTCGCGACGGAGGTGTCCCGGCGCCGGCTGGCCCCGCTGACGGCGTTGACCCCGAAGCAGTACAACCGCCTGGCGGGGACGCTGCTGGCGTGGCTGGAGACGTGCGGCAACGTCCGCGAGGTCGCGGACCGCCTCGCGATCCACCCGCAGACGGTCCGCGCGCGGGCCCAGGAGCTGGAGACGTTGTTCGCGGACCACCTGAGGGATCCGGACGACCGCTTCGAGATGATCCTCGCCCTCCGCGCCACCCTGACCTAGCCGTGTCGACCCTCTGATCACGCGTGATGCCTGCCCAATCACGCTCGATGCCCCTTTCCGCGCGGCGGGCCGGCGCGCGGCAAAAGGCATCACGCGTGATCAGAGGGGCATCACGCGTGATTGAAGGGTCGACTCGCGTACCCGGACAGTCGACTCGCGTACCTGGACGGTCGGCTCGCGTACCTGGAGGGTCGGTTGGTGAGCCGACCCTCCGGGTACGCGAGCCGACTCCCTGGGTACGCGAGTCGACCGTTCAGACCGGGGTGCCGGGGCTTGTGCGGCCCGCCAGCTCGGCGGCGAGGTGCCGGGCCGGCACCGCGACGTGCGGCGGGTCGAGCATCGTCCGGTGGTCGCCCGGCACCAGCTCGACGTGCAGGTCGGCGCAGCACTCCGCCCAGCCCGGCGCCGCCGCGTCGCCCGCCTGGTACAGCACGACACGGCCCGCGTACGGCTCCGCCCCGGGCGGTGCTTCGGAGTCGAAGAGCACCACGACGTCCACCCGCTCACCCGCACCGGTCAGCCGCCGCGCGGTCTCGAACGCCAGCACGCCGCCGGCCGCCCAGCCGCCCAGCCGGTACGGCCCGGCCGGCTGCACCTCCCGCAGCGACGCGACGCAACCCTCCACATCGGACGCTTCGACGCGGTGGCACGGGACGCCGCCGAGCCGGTCCAGGAGCGGCCGGTACACGACGGCCTCGCCGAACAGCACCAGCGGCGCGCCCCCGAGCCACGGCGGCCGGCCGGGGACGGGTGCCGGCGGGCTCGTCACGTGCTCGGCGAGGTCGTCGAGGCTCGCGCCGCCCAGCAGCAGCGGCACCGGCAGCGTGACGCCGAACTCGCGCTCGGCCGCGGCCCGCGCCCGCATCGCCGTCAGGGAGTCCAGGCCCAGCTCGACCAGCGGCACGTCCCGCGGCACCGCGCCCCCGATGAGTCCCGCGACGATGGCCGCGAGCCGCTCGTGCGCCGTCGCCGGGACGGCCGTCAGCACGGCCGAGAAGAACGGCCGCCGGACGAGGTCCGGGAACCGCCCGGCGACGCGGGCCGCGTCGAGCCGCGCGATCCCGACCGACGGCCGGTCGGCCGCGAGCACCGCGGGCAGTGCGTCGAGTTCTTCGGCCACCGGCAGCCGCTCCAGCACCGGATCCGAGCCCCAGTTCACCGTCGTCGCGGGCAGTCCCCGTGAGCGCCGCCAGGCGGCGAACGCGTCCAGCCACGCGTCCGCGGTCGCGACGGCCGTCCGATCGGGCGCGCCGACCAGCGCGGCCGACGACGAATACAGCAGCCACCAGTCGGGCGGGGTGTCGGCGGTCGCCTCGTGCAGCCGTCGCGCGCCGAGCACCTTGGAGCGCCACACGGCTGTGAGGTCGCTGCCGGGGGCGTGCACGATTCCCCGCAGCGGCAGGCCATCCGCGGTGGCCATGGCGACGAGCCGTTCCGCGACACCGGGTTCCGCGATGTCGTCGTCGACAATCACGACGTCCACTCCAGGCATATCCTCAATGGACAGTCCGCAAAGGACGATTCTGGTGGCACCATTGCCCGCCAGCCAGCGCGCGGTGGCCGCTCCCGGCTCGCCGGTGACCACGTACGCGCCAGGTCCCGTCGACACGCCGTCGACGAGCGGCACGCGATGCAGCCGGGCCGCGTACCGGACGTCGCGGCGCCAGCGGACTTCGTCGTCGGGCGCGTCCGCGCGCAGCTCGCGCGCGAGAACGTCCACATGGGACCGTGCGTCGCAGTCGACGAGCGTCGCCCGCAGTCCCGGCCGGTCGAAGGCGAGCGCCCGCACCAGGCCGCGCAGGAACACCAGCCCCGGCTCGCCACTCGACTGCGTGACCAGGTGGAACCGGACACCGGACCCGAGACGGGCGAGTACCGAAAGGACAGTGCGCAACAGATCCTGGGCGTCTTCGGGATCGCGGTAGGCGTGCGGCGCCCCGGTCAGGAACACGACGCCGCGCACCGGGCGTTCGGCGAGGAAGGCCGGCAGCTCGTCGAGGTCGTCCTGGGGCAGTGAAAGCGCTTCGTCGCCGGCCGCGGCCAGCGCCAGGGCGAGCGCGACGGCCCGGGCGAGCGCGGCCGGATGCTCGTCGGTGAGCAGCAGCCAAGAACGCCGTCCCTCCGGCGAGGCCGAGGGCAGCGGTGCTCGCGGCCACTCGATCCCGAACGCGCGGGCGGCGAGCGGAACACCGGCGGAGGCCTGGACACGGATGTCGCCGACGTCGGCGACGATCTCGCCGTCCTCGGTGACGAGTTGCACCGTACCGTTGCCGTCGGCCATGCACCGCACGCCCCGGCCCGGGTCGCCGAACACCCGGACGCGGCCGAATCCGGTCGGCACCGCGTCTTCGGGCACCGTCGCGGTGAGGGCCGCGCGGAGTCCGCGAACCGGGCCGTAGTCCACTTCGGACGTCGGTGCCGGCGCGGGTTCGGTGTCCGGTGCGACCCACGCCGTTGCGTGGCGCACCCAGCTCGCTCCGGCTTTCGCCCGCACCACGGCGGTGCCGTCAGCTCGAATCTCCGTGCTGAGCAAGGTCTCCCCGGTCACCGCGAGCATCCGGTGGACTTCGAGGCCGTCGACCCGGACGCGCGCGGTGTCGAACAGCTGCCGGGCGCCCGCCAGGAACAGCTCCAGGAAACCGGCCGCCGGGAAGACCGGGACGTCGTGCACGCGGTGCTCGGCCAGCGTTTCCGGCGCGATCGTCGACTGCCACAGGTGCCGCCCCTCGTCCGGTACCTCGACGCGGGTGCCGAGCAGCGGATGACCGGCTGCCCGCCGGGGCGGCGGGAACGTCCGGTGGTCCCACGGGGGCGGGGGCAGGTCGAGCACGGGCGCCTCCGGGTACCGCCGGCCGAGCACCGCCGGGTGCCCGGCGGCGTGCAGCTCGGCCAGCGAGCGCGCGAAAACGTTTTCTTCGCCGTCGCGCCGGCTCAGGGTGGGCAGCGTCCGGACATCGGCGGCGGTCTGTTCGACGGCGGGCAGCGCGATCGGGTGGGGCGAGATCTCGACGAACCAGCGGTGCCCGTCGGCGACGGCGGCGGCGACCGCCTGAGTGAACCGGACCGGACGGCGGAGGTTGGCCGTCCAGTAACCGGCGTCGAACGCCGGCGCCGCACGCGGGTCGTCGAGCACGCTGGAGTAGTAGGTCGTCGCGAGTGGCCCTGACCGCAGATTCCCCAGCCCGGACCGGAACCGGCCCAGAACCGGTTCGACGGCGGCCGAGTTCGCGGTTCCGGCCAGCCGGCGTGCCAACCGGCCAGAATTGTCCACATAGGACATCAACGCGGCGAGGTGCTTGGGGCTGCCGGCAACCGTGCACTGCGCCGGCGACGCGTGGTCGACGACCGTGATGCCCGGGAACCCCAGCTCGCGCACCTCGGCGGCGGACAGCTCGACGACGGCCATCGTGCCGGCGGGCAGCTCCGAGAGCAGGTTCGCCCGGCTGACGACGATGTCAAGCCCCGCCCCGGCGTCCAGCGCACCCGCGACGACGGCCGCCGCGATCTCACCGGCCGAGTGACCGAGCACGGCGGCGGGCTCGACGCCGTGCGCCCGCCACCACTCTGCCAAGGCGACTTGCAGGCCGAACAGGAGCGGCGGCACGACGGCGGGGTCACCGAGCGGCCGGCGCAGGGCGCCCCGCAGCGAGAATCCCGCCTTGGCCAGGAACAACGGTTCCAGCGCGGCCACCGCGGCCCGGAACTCCGGCTCGGCGCCGAGCATCCGCCGTCCCATCGCGGGCCACTGCGCCCCCGCCCCCGAGAACACGAAAACCGGACGCGGCTCCCGCCCGGCCGTCCCCCGGACGACATCTGCCGTGGCGCTGCCGTCGGCGAGAGCCCGGAGTCCCGCGACCAGCGCGGCCCGCGACGCCGTGACGACGGCGGCCCGCAGCGGCAGGTGCTCCCGGCGCCGGGCGAGTGCGGCGGCCAGGTCGCCGGGTGCAGTCCCGCGCCCGGGCCCGGCAAGCCAGTCCGCCAAGTCGCCGGGTGCGGTCCCACGGCCAGGTCCGGCGAGCCAATCCGCCAAGTCACCCGGCACGGTCCCACGGCCAGGTCCGGCGAGCCAATCCGCCAAGTCGCCCGATGCGGTCCCACGGCCAGGTCCGGCGAGCCAGTCCGCCAAGTCGCCGGGTGCGGTCCCACGGCCGGGTCCGGCGAGCCAATCCACCAAGTCACCCGATGCACTCCCGCGGCCGGATCCGGCGAGCCAATCCACCAAGTCACCCGGCGCAGTCCCGCGGCCGGGTCCGGCGAGCCAGTCCGCCAGGTCGCCGGCCCGGCGGCGCAGGGCGGGTTCCGAGCGGGCCGAGACCGTGAAGATCTGCGGCCGCCCGTTCCACCGGGAACCCGGGGCTGCGGGTTCGAGCGGTCTCGGCCATTCCTCGACCACGACGTGCGCCCCCGTGCCACCGGCACCGAGGGCCGAGACACCGGCGCGCGCGGTGCCGGCGTACCGCGGCCAGTCGGTGGTCTTGTCCGGTGACAGGGGGATCCGGCCGTGCCAGAGGGCCAGTACCACCTTGACCAGCCCGAGGATCCCCGACGCGGCGTCGAGGTGGCCGAAGCCCGCCGTCGAACCGAGCAGCAGTGGCCGGCGTGGATCGCGGTTCCGGTCGAGGACAGCCTCGAGCGAACCACCCTGCTGCTCCACATAGTCCACTGTGGACAAGTCCGAGCCGGCGACCGCATGCGCGTCGGCCAGGATCTGCTCCTGTGCGGACCAGCCGATCGCGCTGCCGCGGATCACCGCCAGTACCCGGTCGCCGTCCCGGCGGGCGTCGGTGAGCCTCTTCAGCACCACCACTCCGCAGCCCTCGCCGCACACCGTGCCGGCGGCCGGCGGCGCGAACAGCACGTGGACACCCGCGGCCAGCGCCAGGTCGGCCTCCCCCGCGGCCAGCGCCCGAACCGCGTGGTGGACCGCGACCAGCGCCGACGAACCCGCCGTGTCCACGACCACGCTCGGCCCGCGCAGGTCGAACCGCTCCGACACCCGGTTCGCGATCATCGACGCGGCCGAACCGGTGTCGGTGAACAGCGCGAAGTCCGCCGCGGAGACGCCGGCGAACACGCCGGTCCGGCTGCCCCGGAGCGTGCCGGGCGCGATGCCCGCGTGCTCGAGCGCCGCCCACGTCGTCTCCAGGAGGATCCGCTGCCTGGGGTCCATCGCCGCGGCGTCGGCCGGGTCGATCCCGAAGAAAGCGGCGTCGAACCCGGCGACGTCGGCCAGGAACGCGCCGCGGAAATCATCTTCGAACCACGGACGGCGGTCGGCAGGCACGGCGCCCGTGAAATCGGCGCCGCTCAGCAGCGCCCGCCACAGCTGGTCCGCCGACTCGATGCCACCCGGCAGCCGGCAGCCGACGCCGAGCACCGCGACGGGCTCACCGGCCCGGGGCCGGGTTTCCGGCTCGGCCAGCGGAACGTGCGCGTCGACCGACTCCGGCGCGAGACCGGTGAGCGCGGCGAT
Source organism: Amycolatopsis sp. NBRC 101858 (assembly GCF_030269325.1). GTDB lineage: Bacteria > Actinomycetota > Actinomycetes > Mycobacteriales > Pseudonocardiaceae > Amycolatopsis > Amycolatopsis ponsaeliensis. The sequence goes on from NZ_BSTD01000001.1 coordinate 575,789, forward strand.
CCGCTCGGTGAGCCGGCGGCGCAGCTCACCGGGGTCGGTCATCGCACGCCGCCGGGGTCATCGACGATATCGACGGCCGGTACTGCGTATCCACTCGGGTCCGAAGCAGACAGCCGTTCAGCACTCGTGAGCATGGATTCCTCGCGCATTTCTCGCGGCGGACCGGTGATTCACCGTATTTCCCCCGTTGAATCCCTGTCAACGAACCGGGAATGCGCGGAAATACTTTGTCACTCCGTTCACTGCGTCACGGGCAACGCCTGTTGTCAGCGTGACAGTCACGCGGCGGACATCCCGGTGACCCGCCACTTCCCGTCCACACGCTCGGCCGTGACGCTCAGCTGAGCGGCGCCGGTGCTGTGCTGCCCGTCGCCTCGGGTTCCGGTCTGGTCGAGGAACACCAGCAGCGCCGCGCGGTCGCCGTCGAGGAGCTTCACCCCGGACGCGACCGCGGTCGACGTGACCACGAGTTTCTGGTCGGCCGCGAGCTTCCGGACCTCCCCGAAGAGCTGCCCGTACTGCGCGAGCGCGGGGCCGGTGAGGAGTTCCTTCGCCGCCTGTTCGTTCCTGCCCGGGTCGTCGTAGCGGTAGGAGAACAGCGTGCCGAGCGCGGCGCTGATCTGTTTCCCGGCGTCCGCGGTACCGGCGACATCGGAAAGCGCGGTGTTGTGCGCGACGACGGCGTTCGTGCTCTTCGCTTCGAGCGTGCACCACCCGGCCAGCACCGCCATCACGACCGCCACTGCGGCGAGCACCCACGGCGGCCGGCGGCGAGGTTCCCCGACCGGCGTCTCGGGCTCGGGTGCCGGGTCGTGGTGCCGGCCGGCGACCTTCACCGCGCGCTTCTTCGTCGGCGTGGTCATGGCGCCTCCCCCGTCGGGACCTGGCCCAGCCCGGTGACCCGCCAGCCTTCGGGCCCGCGCGTCAGGTCGGCCTGGAACCGGTTGCGTTTCGTCACGGCGTCGCCGCCTGCGGGCGCCACCACCAGCTCGACCGACGCGATCAGCTTCGCTGTGCCCGCGCCGGTGTCCACTTCGGTCACCGCCGCGTCGGTCACCTTGCCGGTGGTGACGGTCTTCGCCTGCGCGATCCGGTCGAGACTGCCCTGGCGGTCGGCGGCCAGCTCGTCGTGCAGCGCGCCCCCGGAAAGGTCCAGCCAGTGCTGGTACCCCGGCGCTGCCTGCCGGTAGTCCAAAGTGGTCAGTCCGGTGACGGCGGTCCGGCCCGCCTGCAGCGCGTCCTCCCGGACGACCGCCCGCGCGACGCCGTCGTCGTGCGCCGCCTGCCACCACGTGAACCCCGACCACCCGGCCGCCACAGTCGCCAAGACCGCGGCCACCCACGCGAAGATCCTCACGGCCGTCCTCCCGGTGCGTTCTGCGAACCCCGCACGTTCGTCGGGTCGCCCTTCGGCAGCGCACACCGCGCGGCCGTGTTCAGCGGACGGGTCGCCGTGTCGAGGCCGTCGTGATACGGCGTCGGATACCCGCTGGTGCACGGTGGCGGGTCGAAGAAGGTCAGCGACAGCCCGAAGTGCGCGCCGTCCGGCCGGACGACCGCGCTCCCCGCGGCGACCGCCTCCGGTGCGGTGATCAGCAGCTGCCGCAGCCCGTCCTGCCGCGCTTCGAGGACGTCCGCGGTGGTCAGCAAGTTGGCGAGCAACACGCCCAGCTGCGGTCCGGAATCTCGGATCAACGCGCCGACCTCGTTCGCCGCCGCGGGCACCGCCGGGATGAGCGTGCGCAGGTCTCCGTCGGCCTGCTTCAACGTCGAGGCCAGGAGCTTCGCGTTGGCACCGAAGCTGCGGATCGCGTCGGCCTGCTGCACCTGGGTGTCGAGCACGACGTGCGCGTCGGTGACGAACCGCGTCAGCGGCGCCACGTGCGCGCTCGCCGCCTGCACGAACTCGATGCCGCGGCCGACGAGCTGGTCGAGCGCCGGGCCGGCGTCGGACGTCGCGTTGTACAGCTCGTCGACGACCGTGCGCAGCGCCGGCTGCGGGACCGAGTTCGCGAACGAGTCCACTGTCGACAAGACGACGTCGACCGGCAGCGGGATCTTCGTGTCGGCTTGGGTGATCACCGACCCGTCCCGCAGCTTCGGCCCGCCGTCGGTACGCGGCCGCAGGTCGACGTACTGCTCGCCGATGGCCGACCGGTCGGCGACGACGGCTTCGGTGTCGACCGGGACCGGCGCGGTGCCGGCGTCGATCTCGAGGTCCGCCTCCATCCCGGCCGGGGTCAGCCGCAGCTCGCCGACGCGGCCGATCGGCACCCCGCGGTACGTGACCTCGGCGTTGGTGAAGATGCCACCGCCGGTCGGGAACTGCGCTTTCACGGTGTACCCGCGGTCGAAGAACACCTTGTCGAGGCCCGCGTAGGTGGCCCCGACGTAGGCGACGCCGAGCACGGCGATGACGACGAACAGGGTCACCTGGACGCGCACGAACCGGGTCAGCATCAGTGGCCCACCTTGAGGAACCCGTTGAGGTAATCGCCGCGGATCGCATCGAGCGCGGCGTCCGGGAACGGGAAGGTGAAGATCATCTCCATCGCCTTCGGCAGCTTGTCGCCGGAGTCGGCGAGTCGCCGCAGCAGCGGTTCGAGGGCCTTGAGGTCGGCGACGAGGTCGTCCTTGCTCTTGTTCACCGTGTCGACGGCCACCGAAGTCAGGCCGTCCAGGGACTTGAGCATCCCGACCAGCGCTTCCCGTTGCTGGTTGAGGACGCCGATGCCGGGTGTCAGGCCGTTGAGCGTCGTGGTGATCTGGTCGGTGTGCGCGTTGAGCGTCTCCGCCAGCTTGTTGACACTCTCGATGGCCCGCGTGATCTCGGTGCGGTGTTCGTCGAGCCCGCGCACGAACTCGTCCAAACTGGACAGCAGGCTGCGCGCCGCGGTTTCGCGGCCGCCGAGGGCTTCGTTGAGCTGGTGGCTGATGTTCTGGATCTGCGCGACCCCGCCCCCGTTGAGCAGCAGCGACAACGCGCCGAAGACCTCTTCGATCTCGGGTGTCAAAGTGGACCGGTCCAGCGGGATCGCCGCGCCGTCGAGGAGCCGGCCCGACGGCGTCGCGTCGTCCGGCGGGGCCAGCTCGACGAACTTCTCGCCGAGGATGCTGGCCTGCCGCAGCCGCGCGACGGCGTTGCCCGGCAGGTCGACGTCACCGTTGACCAGCAGGTCGACGAGCGCGCTGTGCCCGTCCCGCGCCAGTTCGACCTTGACGACCTGGCCGACCGGCACGTCGTTGACCTTGACCCCGGACTGCGGCACCAGGTCGAGGACGTTCGTGAAGCTCGCGGTGACGTGGATCGGGTGGTCGCCGAGCGCGGCGCCGCCGGGGAGCGGGATGTCGTAGACGCTGACCCCGCGCCCGCAGCCGGTGGTGACCAGCGCGAGCGTCACGACCGCGGCGACCTTGACCAGGGACTTCATTTCGGCTCCGGGAACTCGAGGAGGTTGCCGCGGCCGTCGATGGTCCCGTTGGCCTTGTCGTAGGCACCCAGCAGGTTCGTCAGGGCGTTCGGGGCGGCTTGGAGAGCTTCGGCGAGCGAATCCTTTTGGTCCACCAGCACCTTCGTGACGTCGGCGAGCTTGTCCACATCGGACTGCACCTTGCCGCGGTTGTCCTTGATGAACCCCTGCACGACGCCCAACGCCTGGGTCAGCTCGGTCAGCGCGCCGGAGAACTGGTCGCGCTGGTCGGCCAGGACCTTGCTGAGCGACGCGATCTGCGAGATGGCCTGCTTCACCTGGCCGTCGTTGGCGGCGAGCATCGCGGTGAACTTGCTGATGTTGTCGACGGATCCGAACAGGTCGTCCTTCGAATCGCTCGCCGCGCGGGCGAACTCGCCGAGGTTCTTGATCGCCGTGCCGATGGTCTGCCCGTTGCCGTCCAGGTACTCGGCCGACTTGGTCAGCACCTCGCTGACCGCGCCGTCCTTGTTGGCACCCTGCGGGCCGAGCGCCGTCATGAGCTGGTTGAGGCTGTGCAGCAGGTCGTCGACCTCGACCGGGGTGGCCGTGCGTTCGCGCGGGATCGATGCACCGTCGGCCAGCTGCGGCCCACCCCGGTAGACGGGCGTGATCTGTACGTACCGGTCGGCGACGAGGCTCGGCGTGATGACGACGGCCCCGGCGTCCGCGGGCAGCCGGACATCCGGATGCAGCGTCATGGTCACCTTGACGTCGGTTCCGTTCGGCTCCACTTTGGACACCGAGCCGATGGCGACGCCGAGGACGCGGACGTCCGAGTTCGGGTACACCCCGACGGCGGCGGCGAAGTACGCGGTCAGCGTGCGTTCGGCCGGGGCGGTCGCGAGCGGCCACACCGCCGAGACCACCAGCGCGAGCACGACGCCGAGCGTGAGCGCCTGGAGCCGGCCGCGACGGCGAGCCTGGGCTCCGAGGTCGATGAGCTGGTGTGCCATCAGCGTCCCCCGTTCTTGGGCGGCAGGCAGCTGCCCGGCGTGGTGCCGGTGGGGATGAGCCCGCAGATGTAGGTGTCGATCCACCGGCCGTTGCCGACGGCGTTGCCGAGCAGCCGGTAGAACGGGCCGGCGAGACGCAGGCTGTCCTCGAGCTTCCCCTGGTTCTGCTGCAGCACGGTGGCGACGCGGTCGAGCTGGTCGAGCGCCGGGCCGAGGGTCTTCTGGTTGTCCGCGACGAGCCCGCGCAGCTGGATCGAGAGGTTCTTGACGCCGCTGAACAGCGACGCGATCGCGTCCTTGCGGGCGTTCAGCTCGGTGAGCAGGGTGTTGCCGTCGCGGATCAGCGCCTGGATCTGGTCGGACCGCTCGCCGAGCGTCTTGGACACCTGGTTGGTGTTCTGGAACAGCTTGACCAGCTCGTCGTCACGGGACGCAAGCGTTTGCGACAAGGCGGCGATGCCGTCGAACGCGGTGCGCACGTCCTGCGGCGCCGACGCGCCGAGCGTGTCGGACAGGACGCGGAACGCCTGCGCGAGCTGGTTCGTGTCGATCGCCCCGACCGTGCTCGCCAGGTCGTTGAACACCTCGGTGACGTCGTAGGGCGAACTGGTCCGCTCGGGCGGGATGGGCTGGTCCGGGTTCAGCTCGGCGTTGCCGACCGGGTCGAGCACGAGGTTCTTCTGGCCGAGGAGGGTCTTGATCTTGATCGCCGCCGTGGTCCGGTTGCCGATCCAGGTGTCCTTGACCCGGAACAGCACCTCGACGTGGTCGCCGGCCAGCCGCACGTCGGTGACCTCGCCGACCTTCACCCCGGCGACGCGGACCTCGTCGTTCGGCTTGAGCCCGGCGGCCTCGTGGAATTCGGCCCGGTAGGTCGTGCCGCCGCCGATGAGCGGCAGGTCGTCGGAGAAGAACGTCGCAGTGCCGGCCAGCGCCATGACGAGCGCGGTCACCGCGCCGACGACGATCGGGTTGCGGCTGCGGAACGGCTTGATCCGGGGCGGTTTCACCGGCACCTCTCAGCGGTCACGGGGATGCCTGGAACTTGTCCGCCCGGCGCGGGCTTCGCGTCGGTCTCGACCGAGCAGAGGTAGAAGTTCGCCCACGAGCCGTAGGAGAAGAGCGTGCCGATGCGGTCGAGCTTCTTCGGCAGGTTGTCGAGGAACTGCTGGAACACCGGGGTGTTGTCGGCCAGGTTCTTCGAGAGGTCGCCGAGCGCGGTGATGCTGTCCTTGAGCGGCTGCCGTCCTTGCTCCAGCAGCCCGGCGGTGGCGGTGGTCAGCTCGCCGAGCCCGCCGATCGCCTGGCCGATCGGCTTGGCGTCCGCGGCCAGGCCGGTGACCAGCTGCGCGGTCGTGTCGACGAGCGCGTCGAACTGGTCGCCCTGGGCGTTGACGGTGTCGAGCACGGTGTTGAGGTTGCCGATCACCTGCCCGATCACGGCATCCTTTCCGGCCAATGTGGATGTCAGCGACGCCGTGTGCTGCAACAGGCTTTCGATCGTGCTTCCCTCGCCTTGCAGGACCTGGATGATTTCGAACGACAGCTGGTTGACGTCGTTCGGCGACAGCGCCTGGAAGAGCGGTTTGAAGCCGTTGAACAACGCGGTGAGGTCGAGCGCCGGCTTTGGTCCGTTCCAGGGGGATCTGTGCGCCTTCGGCGAGCGTCGGCGAAGTGTCGGTGGCGCCCGGGTCGACCGAGAGGTACCGCTGCCCGACGAGGTTGCGGTAGCGGATGGTGATCGAGGCCGAGGCCGTCAGCCGGTGCGTTCGGTCGACGGAGAACGCGACGTCGGCCAGCCGGTGTTCGACGACGTGCACCTCGTCGACCTGGCCGATCCGGACGCCGGCCATGCGGACCTCGTCGCCGGGGTTGACCGACGTCGCGTCGGTGAACCGGGCCGTGTAGCCGATAGTGGCGCCGACGCTCGAGTTGGCGATGGTGATCGCGAGGATCCCGGTGGCGGCCGCGGTGACCAGGAAGAAGATCAGGCCTTTGATCGCGGGCCCGGCGACGCTCCTCATCGGACGGTCACCTCCGTCCCGCGCAGCGCGGGTCCGATCAGGACACTGCTCCAGTCCGGCACATCGCCCAGCGTGGGCCTCAGGATTTCGGCGACGAGCTGCCGCTCACCCGGCGAGTTCGCCGGGCCGAGGTCGCCGTCGGTGGCGCCCGAGGCCGCCGCGCCGCCACCGCCGTAGCACTTCGGCCCGCCGGTGGCGTCGAACCGCGGGGTGTCGCGCCCGGGCACGTACTTCTCGCGCGGGTCCTGCACGGTGAGCGTCACGTGCAGGCCCGGCTCGTTCGTGCCCTTGCCGAGCGCCTTCTCCATCAGCGGCTTGAGCCGGTTGACTGCGTCGAACAGACACGGGAACTCCGGCGAGTACCGGGAAAGCAGCTCCAGCGACGGGCGGCTCTCCACCGAGACGCCGATGATGTTGTCCTTGTTCTTCCGCAGGAAGTCGTTCAGGTGCCCGGTCGCGCTGGTGACGCTCGAGTAGAGGTTGTCGAGGTCCGCGCGGGTGTCCACAATGGTCTTCGCGGTCGTCGAAAGGTCGGTCAGCGCCTGCAGGATGTCCGGCGCGGCACCCGTGTAGACGTCGGCCGCGTTCGCGAGCCCGGTGATGTCCGCCTTGAACTGCGGCATCAGCGGGTTCACCTGGGCCAGCAGGTCCTGCAGCTTGACGATGCTGTCGCCGATCGGCTGGCCGCGGTGGTCGAGGGCCTGGGAGATCGCGCCGAGCGAGCTGTTCAGCTTCTGCGGCTGGACCGCCCGTAGCAGCGGCAGCAGGTCGCCGAGGACGCGTTCCAGCTCGATCGCACTCGACGAGTGGTCCTGCGCGATGACGTCCCCCGCGCCGAGCTTCCCTTGTGGACGGTCCGGCAGGACGAGGTTGACGTACCGCTCGCCGAACACCGTCTTCGGCAGGAGCCGCGCGGAGACGTTCTCGGGCAGCGTCCCGATCTTCGCCGGGTCGAGCGCGAGGTCGATCTCGGCGCCGGTGCGCGTGCTGCGCACCGCCCGGACCTCGCCGAACGGCACGCCCTTGACCTTCACCTCGGCGGTCGGCGCGAGCTGGTTGCCGACGCGATCCGCTCGCAGCGTCACCACTTCGGAGTCGTCGAAGTCCTTGTCGTAGATGGCGACCGCGAGGTAGCCGAGCAGGACGAGCACGCCGAGGAACGCGACCCCGGCGAGCTGCGTGCCGAACCGGCTCATCCCGACACCTTCACCGTGGTCGTCGCGCCCCAGATGGCCAGCGACAGGAAGAGGTCGAGCACGCTGATCAGCACGATCGACGTCCGCACGGCCCGGCCCACCGCCACGCCGACCCCGGCCGGGCCACCACTGGCGCGATACCCGTAGAAACAGTGCGTCAAAATCACGCCGACGCTGAAGACGAGCACCTTGCCGAACGACCAGAGCACGTCACCCGGCGGCAGGAACAGCGTGAAGTAGTGGTCGTAGGTGCCACCGGACTGTCCGAAGAAGACAACCGTCGTCACCCGGGAGCCGAGGTAGGAGATCAGCAGTCCGATGACGTAGAGCGGGACGATCGCGATGAACCCGGCGATGATCCGGGTGGTGACCAGGTACGGCATGCTCCGCACGGCCATCACCTCGAGCGCGTCGATCTCCTCGGAGATCCGCATCGCACCCAGCTGCGCGGTGAACCCACTGCCCACAGTGGACGAAAGCGCGAGCCCGGCGACGAGCGGCGCGATCTCACGGGTGTTGAAGTACGCGGTGAGGAACCCCGTCATCGCGGAGATGTTGATCTGGTTCAACGCGCTGAAGCCCTGCAGCCCGACGGTGACACCGGTGAACACGCACAGCCCGACCATCACGCCGATCGTGCCGCCGATCACGGCGAGCGCACCGCTGCCGAACGTCACCTCGGCCAGCAGCCGGACGACCTCGCGGAAGTAGCGGGTCACCGCGAGGGGGACGGCGGCGAGCGCGCGGACGTAGAACAGCAGCTGGTCGCCGAGGTCGAACAGCCGGTCGCCGGGTTTGCCGAGGATGGCCACTCAGGTCCCCTTCGCCGGAACGAGTTGCAGGTACAGGGCGGTGAGCACGGTGTTGACGAAGAACAGCAGCAGGAACGTGATGACGACGGACTGGTTGACGACGTCGCCCACGCCCTTCGGCCCGCCCTTGGGGTTCAGGCCGCGATAGGACGCGACGACCCCGGCGAGGTAGCCGAAGATCACGGCCTTCACCGAGCTGACGACAAGGTCCGGCAGCTGTGCGAGGGCGTTGAAGCTGGCCAGGTAGGCGCCCGGCGTGCCGCCCTGGATGATGACGTTGAAGAAGTAGCCGCCGAGCACGCCGACCACGCTGACCAGGCCGTTGAGCAGCACGGACGCGCAGACGGCGGCCTGCACCCGCGGCACGACCAGGCGCTGGATCGCCGAGACGCCGAGCACCTCCATCGCGTCGATCTCCTCGCGGATGCTGCGCGCGCCGAGATCGGCGCAGATCGCGCTGCCGCCTGCGCCGGCGATGATCAGCGTCGTCACGATCGGGCTCGCCTGCTGCACGACGGCCAGGACGCTCGCGGCGCCGTTGAACTGCTGGGCGCCGATCTGGCTGGTGAGCGAGCCGAGCTGCAGGGAGATGACCGCGCCGAACGGGATCGAGACGAGGATCGCCGGTGCGATGGACACGCTGGCGATGAACCAGAACTGCTGGACGAACTCGCGCACCTGGTACGGCCGGCGGACCATCGCGAGGATGATGTCGAGGCCCATCGCGCACATGCGGCCGAACTCGCGCAGGCCGTTCGCGGCCCGTTTCTGCACCTGGATCGTCATGCCTTGCACCCGGTGCTGAAGCACCGCAAGGTCAGGTTCGAGACGAACGTGTTGCCCGGCCCGGAAACGAGTCCGGTGAGCAACCGGCTCAAGTCCTCGTGCCCGGTGCACCCGGCGAACGGGGGCGCGGTGAACGTGGAGGTCACCTTCACCGGCGGAGCCGGCAGCGAGATCGGCACCAGCGCCTTGATCGTCACCGCGGCGGGCTGGGCCGTCCGGCAGTCCGGCCCGACGTCGAGGGTCTTACCGTCCACTTTGGCGTCCGAGAGCTTGATGAACACCTTCGCGGTCACGTCCGTGTCGGCGCAGATGTTCGTCTGCGTGGCCTTGCAGTCCTTGTCCTTGCCCGTGTGGACCGTCGCCGTTCCGGTGGCGTCGCCGTCCGGGATGATCTCGACCCGGCCGGTGGTGGCCATGAACCGGAACGCCACGAAGTACCCGTCGGCCGGCGGGATGCTCAGCTTTCCGGTGATGGGCACGGTGTTCGTGAGGCCGCCCAGTGCGCCGTCGAAGGTACCCGGCGGGAAGGCGATGTCGGAGCCGAGCTTGGCGACGTGGCTCGTGGTCGGCTGCTGGGCGTCCCCGAGGGTGAAGCCGAACGGAATTTGCGTCGCCGCGGCCTGTGCCGGGACGGCGTTCTCGCCGGGCGCGGCTTCCGCCGCACCCAGCGAGAACGCGATCAGCACCAGCACGAGTGGCAGCGAGAACCGGGTCAGCAGCGACATGCGGACTTCCTCATCGAAGGCGATCCTTTCCGACGCTACTGACGGTTCTCGTTGCCACACAAGGGTTTTCGTATTCTTGTCACGCGGGTCTGCGTTTCCGCGCCACGACTTCACTTCTTGGTGAGCGTGACCTCCAGCTTGTTGCCGGGGCCGGAGGTGATGGCGGTGATCAGGCCGGTGAGGAACCCGCAGCCGGTGAACTGCGGGATGCCGTACGTCGCGGTCAGCTTGCCGCCCTTGAGCGGGTCGAACCCGGCCGCCGAGGCGAGCGGGACGTCGGCCGGCTTCACGGTGTGGCAGGAGGTCGACGACAGGATCGGGAACCCGAACACGCGGACCTTGGTGAGCTGGACGTCCACCTGCGCGTTCGCCTTGACCGCCCCGCCGGTGAGCGTGCCGTCGATCGCGCCGACCTGGACGAGCTTCACCGTCGCGGACGCCGGGATGAAGCCGAGCACGCGGAAGTCCACATCGGACTTCGGCAGCGCGAGCCGGGCGCCGAACTTGCCGGACGCCGCGTCGAGCTTGGCGTCGAGGCTGCCCGGGCCGAGCGGCAGCGTGGCGTGCAGCTGCTTGAGGGTCGACTTGCCCTTGACCGAGTACTTGACGTCGATGCCGCCCGGGGGCGTGGTCGGCTGGGTCGTCGGCTCCGTGGTGGGTGTCGTGGGCTCGGTGGTCGGCGTCGTCGGTTCCGTGGTCGGGGTCGTGGGCTCCGTGGTCGGGGTGGTCGGCTCCGTCGTGGGAGTGGTGGGCTCGGTCGTGGGTGTTGTCGGCTCGGTGGTCGGGGTCGTCGGTTCCGTGGTGGGAGTCGTGGGCTCGGTCGTCGGGGTCGTCGGCTCTGTGGTGGGAGTCGTCGGCTCCGTGGTCGGAGTCGTGGGCTCCGTCGTCGGGGTCGTCGGCTCCGTGGTCGGAGTCGTGGGCTCGGTCGTGGGAGTGGTGGGCTCCGTCGTCGGCGTGGTGGGTGTCGACGGCGTGGTGGGTGTGGTCGGGGTCGTCGGCGTGGTCGGCGTCGTCGTGCCGCCCGCCGGCTTGACCTCGAACGTGCCCAGCAGCTGGTTCTGGCCCGGGACGGCGACGCAGTCCGAGGTGAACGTGCCGAGGTCGGTCGGCTGGCCGTCCGCGGTGCGCGGGGTCATCGTGGTGCTGAAGTTCCCGACCGTCACCGACGCGGTGCCCGGGCTCGGGAACGTCACCGCCGGTGCCTTGCCGCTGCTCTTGACGTGGAACGCGCCCGACGGCGGCACCGGCGTCGACGCGATCGTCAGGGGCAGGTTCAAGTTCAGCGTCTTGTCGACCGGGTACTTGAGCTGGGCCGCGGCCTTCGCCGACCCGTCCAGTGACGTGGAGCCGACCAGCGCCAGGCCCTCGGTCGCGGTCTCCGGCACGGTGACGTCGACGTCGAACGTGATCGGCGTCGACGACGAGCCCGCGACGGCGTCGTCCGGCAGGTTCGTGTCGATCTTGACCGCCAGGACCTGGTCGCCGATCAACGGGAACGGGCAGTTGTAGTTCAGCGTCAGGCTCACCGGTGCGGCCTGGGTCGGCCCCGCCCCGACCAGCGCGACGGTCGCCGCGATGCCCGCGACGGTCGCGACCGCAAGGCCGTAGGCGGGCTTTCTCGACTTCCACGGAAACTTCACGGCGCGTCACCTCGGGGAATGGGGGAATTTCAGCGAAAAGTACCTCCGTAAAACCGGGTTAACAAGCAGACCCGAATTCTTTGTCACGTGCAGGGGATCGCCCCCTTCGCGAAGGGTCACGCAGGTCAGCGGTTGTCACTTGCGGACGGTTCGCGACCGCGAAAATTGTCACGCGCACGGCGAATGGCGGCCATCTTCTTGCCCGTCACCACCGGGTCCGGATACCTTTTTTCCGGGCAGGGAAAGGAGCGGCCATGAACCAGCCGGTCATCGCCGTGACCGACCTCGCGAAGCAGTACGGCGAAGTCACCGCGCTCGCCGGGATCAGCCTCAGCGTCGCCCGCGGCGCGGTGCTGGCGGTCCTCGGCCACAACGGCGCCGGGAAGACGACGCTGATCGACATCCTCAGCACGCGCGTCCGGCCGAGCGCCGGCACCGCCCGCGTCTGCGGCTACGACGTCGTGCAGCGCGGCCGCGCGGTCCGGCGGCGGATCGGGGTGACCGGCCAGTTCACCGCGGTCGACGACGCCCTGTCCGGCCGCGGGAACCTCGTGCTGATCGCGCGGCTGCTGGGCGCGAAGCCGCGGCAGGCGCAAGCGCGGGCGGCCGAGCTGATCGCGTCGTTCGGCCTGGAGGACGCGGCGGACCGCCCGGCAGGCACCTACTCCGGCGGGATGCGACGGCGGCTGGACCTGGCCGCGGGCCTGGTCGGCGCACCGCAGGTGCTGTTCCTCGACGAGCCCACCACCGGGCTCGACCCGGTCAGCCGGTCCGGGCTGTGGTCGGTCGTCGAAGGCCTCGCGGCGCGGGGCACGACCGTCGTGCTGACCACGCAGTACCTCGAGGAAGCCGACAGGCTGGCCGACCACGTCGTCGTCCTCGGCTTCGGGCACATCACCGTGTCGGGGACGCCGTCGCAGCTCAAGGCGCGGCTCGGCAACCGGACGGCCACGCTGACGTTCGGCACCGAACTGGCGTTGCGGCGTGCGGTGGACGCCCTCTCCCGCCTCGGGCTCGCCGCCGGCCGCACCGGGCTGGTGCTTTCGGTGCCGCTGAGCGGGCCGGGCGACATCCCGGTGCTGGTGCGCGCGCTCGACGCGGCCGGCGCGCCCCTGCGGGACCTGACGGTGACCGAGCCGACCCTCGACGACGTCTACCTTTCGCTGCACCGGACGGCGGTGGCGTCGTGACGCAGGCCCGGCACCGCGCGGCGGTGGCCGCCCTCGCGGACCCGGCGGCCTGGCCCGAATCCGGTTTCTGGACACAGGTCCGCGTGCTGGCGGCCCGATCGCTGCGCACGGCGTTCGGCGACCGGCGGCTGGTCTTCTTCGGACTTCTGCAGCCGGTGGTGCTGCTTCTGTTGTTCAGCCAGGTGTTCAGCGGTGTCGGGGCGCTGCCGGGGGTCGCGGCGTACCAGGGTTACGTGAACTTCCTGGTGCCGGCGACGCTCGTCACCATCGCGATGACGACGGCGATGAGCTCGGGCGCGGGCCTGCTGGCGGAGATCTACGGCGGCTTCACCGGCCGGCTGCGGTGCCTGCCGATCTCGCTGTTTTCGGTGCTGGTGGCCCGGACCCTGGCCGACTCGGCCCGGCTGGGCGTCCAGCTGGTGGTGACGGCCCTGGCCAGCGTGGTCTTCCTCGGCTTCCGGCCGGCGGGCGGGGTGCCGGGGCTCGCGCTCGCGTTGCTGCTGACGATGGTGGTCGGCTGGTGCCTGAGCTGGGTGTTCGTCGCGATCACGACGTGGCTGCGCAAGGCCGAGACGCTCCAGGCGGCGTCGTTCGTGGTGATGTTCCCGCTGATGTTCTCCTCCAGCGCGTACATGCCCCTGGACACGATGCCGGCGTGGGTCCGCGCGGTCTCGGCGGTGAATCCCCTGACGTACGCGATCGACGCGACCCGCGCGCTGGCCTTGGCCCGCCCGATCGGCTGGTCCGTGGCAGCAGCACTGGCGATCGCCGCAGTGGCGGCGGTGGCGGGCTCTTCGCTGGCGGCCCGGACCTTCCGCACGCGCGCTTAGCCGAGCGATTCCAGGTGGGACGCCGCCTCTTCCGCGCCGCCCGCCGCCTCGAAGGACTCGCGGATGCGGGCCGCGCCTTCGCGGCACGGCTCCACCGACTCGATCGCCTTGCGGATGTCCGCCGCCTTCGCGCGGTCGAACCGGATCCGGACGCCGGCCCCCGCCGCCGTCACCTGCTGGGCCAGCATCGACTGGTCGTCCCGGATCGGGGCCACCACCAGCGGCACCCCGGCCGCCAGTGCCTCGCACACCGTGTTGTGCCCGCCGTGGCAGACCACCACCGACGCGCGCGCGAACACCGCCACCTGCGGGATCCGCCGGGCCAGCCCGACACTTTCGCTGATCAGCTGACCGGCCGGGTCCACGACGAGCCCCCGCACGGACGGCATCCCGGCCAGCGCGTCCACGCTCTCGGCGAGGAACCGCGACCCCGCCGAAGCGTTCGACGTCCCCAGCGTCACCACCACCAGCGGCCGATCGTCCACAAGAGACCACTCTCCCGAAGCGGCCGGCAGCGCAGGACCGACGTAGGCCACCGGAGCCGCGAGGCGAGACGGACCGGCCAGCGCCCGTGTCGTGAACGCCAGCACCAGGTGCGGTGAGAACCGCAGGTCACCGAGCAGGACGCCGTGGCGAGCGCGCAGTCCTGCCTGCAGCTCGTCCACCCAGGACGCGATCTTCGGCAGGGCCCGCAGCGGATCCGCCAGTTCGGTGGACGTCGACGCCGACGTCGCCCACGGCAGCCCGCACCGCTCGGCCACCAGCGCACCCGCCATCGCCTGCTGGTCCACCACGACGACATCGGGCGCGAACGACGATACGGCCTTCAGAACTCCGGGAACCATCGCGTCCGCCAGCGGAACCAGGTACTCCTCCCACAGGTACTTCAACGCGGCGAAGCCCCGCAAGTCCGGTGGCCGCCGGGAAAGCGAAAACGGCGAAGAGTCCCCACCCGGGAACACGCGGCCGGAGACCAAAGTGGACACTTCCGGCTCGGGGCCGCACCAGGCTACGGAATGACCCCGCGCCTCGAGCACCGAAGCCACCCCTCGCAACGGTGCCACGTGCCCGGCCAGCGGCGGCACGACCAGCAGGAACCTCACGCCGCGTGCCGTTCGATCCAGCGCAGCACCAGTTCGCGCACCTCTCGGTGCTGCTCCACCAGCACCGAGTGCCCCTGCCCTTCGAACACGTGCAGCTCGCCGTTCGGCAGCACCGACGTCAAGGCTTCGAGGTCGTCGGCCTGGTAGCCGTGACTGCCCAAAATGGACAGCACCGGGCAGCCGATCGCCGCCACCTGCTCCCACGTCAGCAACGGCCCGAGCGGCACCTCTTCGGCCATCTTCGTCGACGTGATCCGCTCGGCCGCCATTCGCGCGAGCCGCCGGTGGTGGGCGCTGAAGTTCGCCTCGATCCAGTCGAAGCTCTCCTCCACCTGGAGGAACTTCACGGTGTGCGCGAGGATCTCCGCCATCTTGCCCGCCCACACCTCGGTCGCGGGCTCGGATTCGATGCACACGATGCTCCGCACACGATCGGGGTTCGCCACCGCGTAGCTGTAAGCGAGCGTCCCCCCGAAGCTGTTGCCCACCAGGTGCACCGGCCGGTCCACGCCGAGCTGCGTCAGCAGGTCGTCGAGGTCGGCGACGAAGTCCCCGAGCGTGTACCCGCGCACCGGCCGCTCGGTCTTGCCGTGCCCGCGCAGGTCGTAGCTGATCACGTCGATGCCGGCGGCGGCCACCGGCGGGGCCAGGGTGAGGTAGAAGCTCGCCAGGCTGTCGGTGCCCATGCCGTGCAGGAACACCACGGTCTCGGTGCCGCCGGCGGGCACGAGCTGCACGTTGGTGCGCAGCCCGTTCACGGTCATCGTGGGCACGTGCGCTCCCCCACGAACCGGGCGATGTCGCCGACGGTCAGCCCGATGACGTCGTCGAGGTCCTGCTCCGCCAGGTATTCGGCGAGGTTGACCTCGGCGCCGAAGTGCTCGGAGAGGATGCTCGCGAAGGTCACCAGGTCGATGCTCTCCAGCTGCAGGTCCTCGTGGAACGTCGTCTCGGGCGTGATCTCGATGCCGAGCACGTCGCCGACGAGCTCGGTGAGCAGCTCGGCGACGACGTCGAAGGTCGCGGACGCGTGGTCGATGGTCATGACGTGCTCCTGACGTGTGCGATGGCGGTGTCGCCGGTCAGCTCGACCGTGACGGCGAAGTCCGGGAGTGCGCGGCCGCGGCCCGACACCCGGCCATTGGTGTGGACGCGGATCTCCGCCGGGTAGACGGGTTCGGCGAGCCGGACCCGGACGGCGTCCTTCGCCGCGATGCGCTCCAGCAGCCAGCCGCGCTGCCGGCGCGGGGGCACGGCGGCGAACTCGGCACGTTCCTCGGCGCTGAGGTAGATGCCGGCATAGATGTCCCGCGCGGCGACCGTGGGCCAGCGGTCGGTGACGGCGACCGAGCCGTCGTCCCGCCGTTCCGCGAGCTGGTGGCGGTCCGGGAACGCGTACACGCGGTGAGCCGCGCGGTCGCAGGGGAACCGGACGTCCCGCCAGCCCTCGATGCTCGCCAGCACCCGGCCGTCGCGCACCAGCTCGGCGTCCATCTCGAGCACGTCCGGACGAGGCAGCCGGACGCGGATCAGGCAGGAGACCCGGGTGCCGGGCGCGGGTTCCGGCCCGTGCCAGGTGAGGCGGCCGATCGACCGCGGGAAGGCGAGCAGGCCGTCGGAGCGCGCGGCCATCAACCAGCAGCCGAGCAGCTGGCCGACGTTGTCGAGCAGCCCGCCGGGCGCTTCCGGGACGACGAGTTCGCCGCGGATGTGCTGTTCGCCCAGGCCGATCAGCCGGGACAGACCCCGGTAAGCCGGGCCGTGGAACATTTCGCGCTGCGCGTAGATCTCCTCCGCGGTCAGCGGTGGTGTCGTCTCCGGGCCGGGCACCCCGGCCGGCGACGGCGGCGGGGCGAACGTTCCCAGCTCGACGGTGAGCAGCGCGTACGGTCCGATCTCTACACTCACGCGGTCGCCCTCGCGGCTCATCGACAGCGGCACCCGCTGCGCCGGCGAGGCGATCAGCCATCGGGAGAACACGGCGTCGCGCACCGCGACCGCCGACGTGCCCGGCCACGTGCGTTCGGCGGCCCGGCAGGCGAGGTCCACCAGTGTCGTCGCCGGCACCACCGGCCGGAAGTCGGACTCGTCGGGCCAGTCTTCACGTTGCCGGAAGAACCGGTGGTCCCGCAGGTACGGCATCGCGGTCAGCGACACGTCCACAGTGGACTCGACGCGCCGGCTCGCGGCCGCCGCGATGACGTCCGCCGCGGTCCGGCGGGTCTCGGTGAGCAGCGCGGTGAACTCGGCGACGATCGCGTCCGGCACCCCGGCGGGCAGCGCGTGGTCGTCGAGCAACCCACGAGCCGACTCTCCCAGCGACAGCAGGGAGTTCCCGGTGGCGAGCCGGATCTGCCGCGGCTCCAGGGCCGCGAAGTCCGGGTTCCCGCCTTCGGTCCACAACGCGGTCGCGACGCGGCGCAGCTGGGCGAGCCCGGACCGGGTGCCGGACGCCGCCGCGACGACGAGGTGCCGCCGCTCGCCCAGCGTGTCGGTGACGTACGAGCCGAGCTGCCCGGCGCCGACCTGGACGAACGCGCGGAACCCGGCGTCGTGCAGGGCTTCGGTCAGCTCCCGGAACCGGACCGGGCGGATCAGGTGCACGAGGTAGAGCTCGCGGACCGCGTCCGGCTCGGCCGGGTAGGGCCGCGCGGTCGTCGCCGACCACACCGGCAACGTGGGCTCGCGCAGGTCCAGGTCCGCGGCGAGCCGGGCGAACGGCGCGAGGTGCGGCCGCATCAGCGGGGTGTGGAAGCCGGACCGGAACGGCAGCGTCCGGGCCACGATCCCCCGGCCACGGCAGATGTCGGCGAACTTCGCGACGGCGTCGGGCGGGCCGCACACGATCGTCTGCTTCGCCGCGTTCTCGTGGGATACGACAAGGTCTCCCGGGAGCACGTCGGCGATCCGGGCGACCGGGCAGCCCAGCACCAGGTAGTCCGCGTCGGGCAGTTCGAACCCGTCGGGCCAGTAGCGCTCGAGCAGGCCCGGCTCCGCCCGGTACATCCCGGCGGCCTGCATCGCGGTCCACTCGCCGACGCTGTGCCCGGCCAGCGCGTCGGGCCGGATCGCCAGCCGCCGCAGGGCTTCGTCGAGCACCAGCCCGGCCGCCGACACGCTCGCCGCGCGGTCGAGCACGCTCGCCGTGGACCACTGTGGACGGTCGAGCCCGAAGTGCTTCGCGATGTCGTCGATGCGCGGTTCGGCGCCGGCCTCCAGTCCCGGGTGGACGAACGCGATCTTCCCGTCCGGCAGCAAGGGATCGACCGAGCACCACACGTCGCCGCCGCCGTGCCACGACCGGCCTTCGGCGGCCACCTTGGCGAGCACCTTCCGGGCCGTGGCCAGCTTGCGCTCGTCCGGGCCGACGATCCCGATCCGGCAAGGGCCGTCGCCTTCCTCCGGCCGGTCGAGCCGGTCCAGGAGTTCGCCGGGGGTGTTCGCGGCCAGCCGCAGCACGCGTTCCGGCTCGTCGACGCGCACGCGCCGCTTCGGCGCCGGATCCCCGGCCGCCAGCACGACGTGCGCGTTCACGCCGCCGAAGCCGAACGCGTTGACCGCGCCGACGCGCGGGAGCGTGCCCCACGGCTCGGCCTCGGCCAGCACCCGGAACCGGGTCTTGTCGAGCAGCGGGTTCGGGTCGGCGCAGTGGAGCGTCGGCGGCAGCACCCCGTGGTGCAGTGCGAGCGCCACCTTGACCAGCCCGGCGACGCCGGCCGTCGGCAGCGTGTGCCCGATCATCGACTTGACCGAGCCGATCACCGAGCGCGGCCCGTCGGCCTGGCCGAAGACGTCGGCGACGGTGGTCAGCTCGGCGGCGTCCCCGGCGGGTGTGGCGGTGCCGTGCGCTTCGAGCAGGCCGATCTCCGCCGGGTCGAGGCCGGCCCAGGCCCGCCGCAGCGCGAGGGTCTGCCCGGCGACGGACGGGCTGAGCAGGCCCGCGCCGCGCCCGTCGCTCGACGTGCCGCTGCCGCGGACCACGGCGTACACGCGGTCGCCGTCACGCCGCGCGTCGGCCAGGCGCTTGAGCACGACGAGCGCGGTGCCCTCGCCGATGAGCATGCCGTCGGCCGCGCGCGAAAGCGGGCTGATCCGCTGGCTCGGCGACAGCGCGCCGAGCTGGGTGAACAGCGACCAGAGCGTGTCGTCGTGCGTCTGGTGGGTGCCCCCGGCCAGCACGACGTCGCAGCGGTGCCGGATCAGCTCGCCGATCGCCTGGTCGACCGCGACCAGCGAAGACGCGCAGGCGGCGTCCACTGTGTACGCCGGGCCGCCGAGGTCGAGCCGGTTCGCGACGCGGGCCGCGGCCAGGTTCGGTACCAGCCCGGCGGCGGTCTCCGGCCGGAACTCGCCGAGGGGCTCCAGCAGCGCCGTCCGCAGCCGGTCGAGGACGTCCGGCCCGGCCGACGGCAGGAGCTCGCCGACCGTGCGGGTGATCTGCCGGACAGTGCGGACGCGCTGGTCGAAGCCCCGCAACCCGGGCGAGAGGTAGCCGCCGCGGCCGAGCACCACGCCGATGCGTTCGGGGTCGCCGAGCCGGCCGAGACCACCCGCGTCGTCGACCGCGGCCACGGCGACGGCCAGCGCCGTCAGCTGGTCCGGCTCGGTGCCTTCGAGCGACGTCGGAGGGACCCCGTGGGCGACCGGGTCGAACTCGAGCGTGTCCGGGGCGAACCCGCCGCGGCGGCCGTGGGTCCGGTCCGGCGCGGTGGCGTCGTGGCCGTGGAACGCCGGGTCGCGCCGGTGCGGCGGGATCTCGGTGACGGCGTCGACGCCCTCGGCGAGGTTCCGCCAGTACTGGTCCACTGTGGACGCGCCGGGCAGGAACACGCCCATGCCGACGATCGCGACCCGCTCCTGGGTCACCACAGCGACGCCGTGTACAGGACCGCGCGGTCGGTGCCGTAGGCGAGTTCGCGCAGCAGGGCGGCGGTGCCCTCGGCCGGGTCGAGCAGGCCGACGGCACGGCGCTCGTACTCGCGCGCGAGCTCCGGCGACACCATGCCGCTGTGGTCGTCCGCGGGTGCCCACGGTCCCCAGTGGACGGTCACGGCCCGGCCGGGCCGGCTCGCCGCCAGTGCCTCCAGGGCGTCGTTCGCGGCGGCGTAGTCGGTCTGGCCGCGGTTGCCGAGCACGGCGGCGATGCTGCCGAAGAACACGACGAACCCGGGTTCGGCTTCGAGCGCGTCGAGCAGGGCTCGCGCACCGTCCACTTTGGTCTCGTAGACGGTCCGGAACGACTCTTCGTCCTTATCGGCCATGAGCTTGTCGTCGATCACGCCGGCCGCGAAGACGACCCCGTCGAGCCGGCTCGGCAGGTTCTTGACGAGGCGGCACACGGCGTCCGGGTCGCGCACGTCGAGTGACGTGTACCCCGCCTTCCCGCCCGCAGCGCGGATCTCGTCGAGGGTGCGCCCGATTTCGCGCTGGGCCAGCACGGTCCGCACACGGCGTTCGATGCCGGCGACCGGGCCGCCGCGCCCGGCCAGCACCGCGCGCATCGCGGTGGGGTCTTCGGGCAGGTCGTCCGGCTCGCCGGGCCACGCCGTGCGGCCGGCCAGCTCGATCCGGCAGCCGGACGCGGCGAGCGCGACGGCCGTGTGCGCGGTGATCCCGCGGGCCCCGCCGACCAGCAGGACGACGGAGTCCGGGCCGAGGCCGAGTGCGGCCAGCTCACCCCCGCCCGGCCCGGCACCCGAGTACGCGATCGACCCGAGGTCCGCGGGCCGCGGCTCGATCGTGAAGCGGCCGGCGTCGTCGTGGCCGACCACCGCCGGGCCGTCGCTGAGGGCTTCGTCGACCAGCACCTTCGCGACGTCTTGGGTGGCTTCGACGAGCCGGGTGACACCGTCGCGTTCCAGCGCGGCCGAGCGCACCAGGCCACGCAGCCCGGGCACGGCGTCCGGTTCCGCCGCCACGAGCACGGTCCCCCGCACCGCCTTGAGCTGGGTGAACACGTCCGTCAGATCCCGGGCGAACAGCACGGTGAGGTCGGCGTCCCCGGTGACGACCTCCGCCCCGGCCGCGGCGAACGCGGCTCCCACGGCGTCGTCCGGCACCGCGACGGTCTTCCCTCGCAGCCGCCCGGGATCCGGGTCCAGCGGGACGGGCACCCGGTCGAGCCGGTACCGGGTGGGCGCGACGGCCGCCGGGACGGGGTTCAGCCAGGCCTCCAGGTGCGCGGCCAGCGCGTCGGCGGTGCGGTCGCGGCTGAGCTGGTCGGTGCGGTCGTCGGCCGGGAGCCCCAGCCGGGCGAGCAGCGTGCCCGCGATCTCGGTGCGCTTGATCGAGTCGATCGAGAGGTCGGCTTCGAGGTCGAGGTCGCCGGCGATCATCTCGGCCGGGTAGCCGGTGCGTTCACTGATCACGCCGATCACCGCGGCGCGGACGTCGGCTTCGGCCGGCTCGGGCTGCGGTTCCGGTTCCGGTCGTGGTTCGGGCTCGTGGATCACGACGGGTGCGGGGGCGGGCGCGCTGCCGAGGTAGCCGAGCATGACCTCCCGCTGGGCGGCGACGAGCTCGCGGGTGGTGCGCAGGAAGTCGACGACCGCCTGGTCGCGGCCGGGAGCGGGCTGGGTCATGGCGGAACTCCGGATTCGTCGGGCCGGGGGCAGGGACGGGGTCTCGGCGCCGGGCGCGCGGGCGGACCGCCCGTCGACGGCCCAGGCGGTCGGGGACGGCGCGGGAGGTTCGGCCCGTTGCAGGCGTTCGGTGCGGACGTCGACACCGGCTCGCGCGAGGGTGCGCAGAGCGGTCAGGAAGGCGGTGAGGTCGGGACCGCAGGCGACGGCGGTGTGCGGCCGGTCGCCGAGGATCTCCCCGACCAGCCGGGTGAGCACCCGGCCCGGGCCGACCTCGACGAACGTCCGGGCGCCGGCGGCGTACATGGCTTCGATCTGGTCGAGGAACCGGACGGGGGCGCCGATCTGGGCGGCGAGTTCTTCTCTGACGCTTTCGTAGGGCTTCGCGGTGCGGTTGGCCCAGACGGTTCGCTGTGGGTCCCCGATGGGCTCTTGGGCGAGTTCTCGTGCGAAGACGTCTCCCGCCCGGGCGACGAGCGGGCTGTGGAAGGCGCAGGCGACGGGGATCCGCTGGGCCGCGACACCGGTCTCGCGCAGCCGCCGGATCGCGCGTTCGATGGCTGGAATCGGTCCGGAAAGGACGACCTGTTCGGGCGCGTTGTGGTTGGCGATCACGACGTCGGGGCCGAGGAGAGTCGGGGTGAGCAGGTCACGGTGGGCTTTGACCGCCGCCATGGTCCCGGGCCGGGCGGTGTCGGCGATGGCGTTCGCGCGGGCCCGGCTCAGCCGCAGGAGGGTCTCGGTATCGAAGGAACCGGCGACGGAGAGGGCGACGAGCTCACCGTAGCTGTGCCCGGCCAGGAAGTCCGGCTCGACGCCGACTTGCTGCAGCAGCCTCGCGACGGCGGTCTCGACGAGCCCCAGCGCGGGCTGGGCGACGCGGGTGTCGGTGAGGGCTCGTTCTTGCGCTTCGGCGGTGTCGGCGTCGAAGGCGTTGGGGGGAAACGCTTTCGCGGCGACGTCGGGGGCGAGCTTGAGGAGATCGGCGAGTTCGGGGAAGTGCACGAAGAGCTCGGCGAGCATGCCGGTGCGCTGGCTGCCTTGGCCGGGGAAGAGAAAGGCAACTTTGCCCGGATCGGCCTTGCGCACACCGACGCCGCTTGCGCCGGCCTGGCCCGGGCCCGCGTGCACGGCCCCGCGGCCGATCTCGGCAAGCACTTCCTCCGCTTCCGGAGCCCAGTCCCGCAGTCCGTGCCGGCGGTCCGGGGCCACCGGTCCCGCCCCCAGTACCGCGTGGAAGTTCGTCCCGCCGAAGCCGAACGCGCTTACCCCCGCCAGCCGGGCCGGATTCGCCCATGGCCGGGCCGCCGTCGTGAACGTGAACGGGCTCGTCTCCGGATCCCAAGCCGCGTTCGGCTGGCTCACGTGCAACGTCGGCGGCACCACCTCGTGCCACAGCGCCAGCGCCGCCTTGATCAGCCCCGCCAACCCCGCCGCGCACTTCGTGTGGCCGATCTGGCTCTTCACCGACCCGAGCACGCACGAACCCGGCGAAGCACCGGCCGCGGCGAAGAACCCCGTCAACGTCCGCAGCTCGGTCGCGTCGCCGACCACCGTCCCGGTTCCGTGCGCCTCCACCAATCCGACGTCCACGGGGGACACTCCGGCGTCCCGGTACGCCCGCTCCAGTGCCCGGTGCTGCCCCTCCGGCCGTGGTGCGGTCAACCCCAGCGCCTTGCCGTCGCTCGCCGCACCCACGCCCTTGACCACCGCGTAGATCCGGTCTCCGTCGCGCTCGGCGTCGGACAGGCGCTTCAGCACCAGGCACGCGACGCCCTCGCCCAGCGCGATTCCATCGGCCGCCGCGTCGAACGGGCGGCAGCGGCCCGTCGGGGACAACGCCCCCGCCGAGGTGAACATCAGGTAGTCGTGGATGCCGTTGTGCAGGTCGACCGCGCCGCACAGCACCAGCGAACTCGTCCCCGCCCGCAGCTCCTTCGCCGCGAGGTCGAGCGCGGCCAGCGACGACCCGCACGCGGCGTCCACCGTGTAGTTCGCGCCGCCGAGGTCGAGCCGGTTGGCGATCCGGCCGGAGATGACGTTGGCCAGCGTGCCGGGGAACGTGTCCTCCGTCGGTGCGGGCAGCTGGGCGAGCAGCTCCGGCGGCACCTCGTCGAGGTAGCCGTCGAGCAGCGACCGCAGCGTGCCCGCGTTGGCGAAGTCGCCGCCCGCCTCCGCGCCGAACACGACGCTCGTGGTCTCGCGGTCGAAGTCACGCTCGGCGTAGCCGGCGTCGGCCAGCGCCCGGTGCGCGGTCTCCAGCGACACGAGCTGCGCGGGATCGATGCGGCCCATCGCCGACGGCGGGATGCCGTGGTCGAGCGGATCGACCTCCAGCGGCGGCAGGAACCCGCCCCACTTCGATGTCGACTGTCCGAAGTAGACCGCCGGGTCCCAGCGTTCCGGCTGGACCTCGGTGACCGCGTCCTCCCCACGCAGGACGTTCGACCAGAACGCTTCGAGGTCGGGCGCACCCGGGAAGGTGCAGGCCATGCCGATCACGGCGATGTCTTTTATGTCCGGTTCCGAAGCGGCTTCCGAAGCGCGGGCAAAGGTTTTCCCGGACGTGACGTCGGCGTGCAGGCCGGCGATCGTCGTCCGGCGGTCGCGCAGCACGGCGACCTGACCGGCCATGTACATCCCCTCGGCGAGCTGGGTGGCGTCGTCGAGCCGCTCGCCGTCACGCCGGACGCCCTTGCTCGCGACGCGCAGCCGTCCGGTGTTCAGCTCTTCCAGCCGCTGCCACGCTTCCTGCGCGGGCACGTCGCGCAAACCGGCTTTGACCTGCTCGAACTCGGCCGTGTACGGGCTCGGCAGGCACCGCGTGCGATGCCCCGGCGCGGTCTCGAGCGTGACGGTCGCCTCGGCGGCCAGTGCGCGTTCCTGGAACAGGCCGGTGATCGCGCCGTGCGTCACCGCCTCTTCGGTGAAGAGGTACGCGGTGCCCATCAGGACGCCGACGGCGTCGAGCGGCGCCGCCATCGCCGTGACCATCGCGGCCGACCGGGCGTCGTGGATCCCGCCGGCGAACAGCACCTCGACGTCCTCGGCCGCGCCCAGGACGGCCAGTTGTTCCTCCCACAGCTCGAAACTCGCCAGCGGGCCGACGTGCCCACCGCATTCGGCGCCCTCGAAGACGAACCGGCGGACCCCGGCGTCGAGGTACTGGCCGAGCAGGATCGGCGACGGGACGTGCACGAACGTCGCGATCCCCTCGGCCTCCAAAGCCTTGACCTGCCCCGGTTTCCCGCCTGCGACGAGCACGCACCGCGGCCGCGCGGCGTGGATCGCGGCGAGCTGTTCGACGCGCAGGGCGTCGGACACGAACCCGAGGATGCCCGCGCCCCACGGCCGGTCGCCGAGGCGTTCGGCGGTGCGCGTGAGCAACTCGGTGGTGCGCGTGCCGTTCGCCGTGGCCACCGCGACGAACGGGAACCCGCCCGCTTCGGCGACCGCGGCCGCGAACCCCGGCTGGTCGCTGACCCGCGTCATCGGCCCCTGGACGACCGGGAGCGCGCTGCCCAGGGTCCGGCACAACCGCGTCGCCGGCCCGGCCGCGGGAACTTCGGCACCGACGACCCGGCGCACGCCGGTTTCCGTCGCGGACGGCAGCACCACGCCCGCCGCACCGCCGGCGAGCGCACCGACCGCGGTGCGCGGCCCGGCGGCGGTTCCCCACACCGGAACGTCGAAGGCGGTCAAGAGCTGTTGCAGCAGAACGAAATCACTCAGCTCACCACCGCGCGCGACCAGCCCGAGCGCACCGCCGTTCACCGCTTCGGCCGCCGTGACGACGTCCGCGACCTCGGCGAGCGCCCCGGTCCACGGCGCTCTCGTGCGGACGGCGAACGCCACGCCCTCGGGCAGCGAACCGTCCGTTCGCACCCCGTACGGCACCCGGACCCCGGCCGCGACCCGCCGCAGCGCGGCCGGATCGGCACCGTCGAGCACCCCGAGGCCGCCGCCGCGCGCGACCGCGGCGACCACGCCGGGGTCGCCGAAGCCCAGGCACCGCAGCCGTCGGGCGTGCGACGGCGGGACGAGTTCGGCCATCGGCTGACCTCCTGTGAGCGGGGTGGGTGATCTTCACCGAACCGTTTCCAGGAATAACGTACCGAGCCCGTGGAAAGCAATACTCGTGCTAGGCTGCGAAAGTGTCAGACAGCGCGCAGTTAGCGTCCTGACCAGCACTTTTATCACTTGCATAGCAATCGGGAAATACATTTTTCGCACGTGGATGACAATGCCACCCCGAATTACTGGAGCCCGCGTGGAACTGACCGGACGGGTCGTCGTGCTGACCGGCGCCGCACACGGAATCGGGGCCGCCATGGCGCGGCGCTTCGCCGCCGAGGGCGCGGCCGGGGTGGTCGTGTCCGACGTCGACGCCGCGGGCGCCGGGCGGGTGGCGGACGAGATCGCCGACGCGGGCGGGCGCGCCGTCGCCGTGACCGCCGACGCGACGTCCAAAAAGGACCTGAAGACGCTGGTCGCGGCCGCTCGCGCCGAGTTCGGCGAGGTGGACCTGTTCTGCGCCAACGCGGGCGCGGCGTTCGGCACCGGCGTCCACGCGGCGGACGAGCAGTGGGCGAAGTCGTGGGAGATCAACGTCATGCAGCACGTCCACGCCGCGCAGGTCGTGCTGCCCGCGATGCTCGCGCGCGGCGAAGGGTACCTGCTGATCACGGCGTCGGGCGCCGGGCTGCTCGGCACCCCCGGCGACGCGCCGTACTCGGTCACCAAGCACGCGGCCGTCGGCCTCGCCGAGTGGCTGGCGATCACCTACCGGCCGCGCGGGGTGCGGGTCAGCGCACTGTGCCCGCTCGGTGTCCGGACGGCGCTGCTCGAACCCGGCATCGCCGCCGGCCACCCGGCCGCGCTGGCGATCGCCGCGGCGGCGCCGCTGCTCGAGCCCGAGGACGTCGCCGACGCGGTCGTGCGCGGCCTCGGCACCGAAGAGTTCCTGATCCTGCCGCACGCCTGCGTGCGGGAGTCGTTCGTGCGCAAGGCGGGCGCGGTCGACGCGTGGATCGACGAGATGGCCGTCCAGGGAGGCTG
This sequence comes from Amycolatopsis sp. NBRC 101858, assembly GCF_030269325.1. GTDB lineage: Bacteria > Actinomycetota > Actinomycetes > Mycobacteriales > Pseudonocardiaceae > Amycolatopsis > Amycolatopsis ponsaeliensis. Next base: position 602,160 of record NZ_BSTD01000001.1, read on the forward strand.
ACGTGGAGTACCGCAGGCTCGGCGCGAGCGGGCTCGCCGTGAGCGAGATCGCTTACGGCAACTGGCAGAACGGTTCCCGGCCCGGCTGCGTCGCGGCGGCGCTCGACGCCGGCGTCACGACGTTCCACACCGCGGCGGCGTGGGACGGCGGCGCGGCGGAAGCGTCCTTCGGCGAGGCGTTCTCCGGGGTGCGCCGCGACGAGATCGTGCTGTGCACCGGGGTGTTCTGGCCCGAGGGCCCGGGGCCGAACGACGCCGGCCTGAGCCGCAAGCACGTGCTCGCGTCGCTGGAAGGCTCGCTGCGGCGGCTGCGCACCGACCACGTCGACGTCTACCAGCTGCTGCGCTTCGACTACCGCACGCCGGTCGCGGAGACGTTCCTCGCGCTCTCGGATCTGGTGCGGCAGGGGAAGATCCGGTACGTCGGCACGGCGGAGTGGACAGCCGAGCAGCTGCTGCAGGCCCACGAGGCGGCTGCCCGGTACGACGTGCCGTTCGTCGCCAACCAGCCGCACTATTCGATGCTCTGGCGGGTACCGGAAGCGCAGGTGATGCCGGTGGGCGAGCGGATCGGGGTCGGGCAGTTCGCGTCGGTGCCGCTGGCGCAGGGCGTGCTGACCGGCAAGTACCGGGACGGGCGCGTCCCGGCGGGCTCGCGCGGGGCCGGGCCGGCGCACGCGCGGCCGCTGCTGATCCCGGAGCTGCTGGAACGGGTGGAGCTGCTGCGCGGCGTCGCGGACGACGCGGGCCTGACGATGGCGCAGCTCGCGCTGGCGTGGACGCTGCAGCACGAGACCGTCGCCTCGACGGTGGTGGGGGCGAGCACGCCGGAGCAGGTCACGGAGAACGCGAAGGCCGCCGGTGTCCGGCTGGACCTCGACGTGCTGACCCGGGTCGACCAGCTGCTCGGCAGCTTCGTCCAGACCGATCCGCGGCTGGTGTGGTCCCCACCGGCGTTTTCGGGGCGTTAGCCCGAGCCGAGGCAGACGAAGGGCCGGCGGAACGGGTCGACGGCGATCGCGTCGGCCAGCGCCAGGGCGGGGCTGTCCCGGACGGCCAGCGCGCGGTAGTAGTCGTCCATCGCGGCCGCCGAGGCCAGGTCGCCGACGCGGGACAGCGGCGCGATCACCGTGCGGGAGCCGCTGGCGAGCAGCGCACTGGCGAAGCCGAGGGCTTCGTCGCCCGGCCGGATCCGGTTGAGCGCGAGCTCGCAGGCGGCGAAGACGACCTGGCGCGGCGGTTGCCGCAGCCCGGCCATCTCGTGCCCGAAGAGCGCGCCGTCGGCGAGTTCGAGCCGGGAGAACAGCGCGTTCTCGGGCTCGTGCGCGCCGTGGGCGGCGAAGTGCGCGAGCTTGGCGCCGTCCATCGCGCGCAGCACGGACTTCACGGTGGCCTTGGCGCCGGTCATGGTCGTCGCGGTGCGGTAGTGGGTGGTCAGCTTCTCCAGCTCACCGCGTGCACCGGCGAGCCCGGGGCCGCGCACGAGCACGATCTTGCGGGCCCGCGGCGACTTCGTCAGCTCGGCGGCGAGCCAGGCGGTCGCCGACGGCGCGACGACGGTGGGCCGCCCGCGCAGCCCGGGCAGGACGCCCCACGGCACGGCGTAGAGCGGCCCGGTGGGGACGATGACCAGCCGGCGGTCGCCCAGGAGGTCCGCCAGCGGCTGGATGAGCTGGGCGTCGAGCTTGTCGGCCTGCTTGCGCGCGGAGGCCATGACGACCTCGGCGAGCCGTTCGGGCAGGTTGTCGGGCGCGAGGGCGTCGAGGTCGACGTTGAGCACGCGCGCGGACTCGGCGGCGGCCTCGGCGGACCCGAGCCGCACGAGCCGGCACTCACCCCCGGCGACGACGACGGCGACGAGCTCGTCCCCGGAGGCGGCGAAGCTGACCAGAGCCCGTTCCCCGAGCTGCGCGACGACCTCCCCGAGCCCGGCCACCGGCCGCGGCCGTCCCCAGCGCCCGGTGTGCCAGCCGAGCCGCTGGGCCTCGCGCAGGCGTTCGGTGTACTTGGCCCGCAGCCCGGCGATGGGGTGGCCGTCGTGCTGGGCTTCCTGGATGGCCTGCCCGAGGCCCCGAACCTCGGCCACGCGCGCGGCGAGCTCGGGATCGGTCCCGGCGGAGAGCGGTTCGTAGCGGTAGGTCTGCGCGCGGGTCCGTTCGAGCCAGACGAAGAGGCGCCGGGCATCGTTGCGTTCGAGCACGAGCTTGACGGCGAGATCGGCGAGCTCCTGGCCGTGGAGCGCGGTCCCGGAGACGAGGTCGAGCCCGCCCATCCGGTCGCGAACGGCGTCGAGCTCGGTGAGCCCGGACCGGATCTCGGTGAGCGCCTTGGCCCGGTTGTCCTGGGCAACGGCGAGTTCGGCCCGGCAGAGGCGGCGCAGCATCCGGTAGTCGATGGGGGTCAGCTGCCCGGGGCGCGGGACTTTCCGGAGGGTTTCGACGGCGCGTTTGAGGTTGCCCCGCCGGATGTCCAACCGGACGGCCAGCATTCGAGCGGTGGCAGCCTGGTCGGCGAGCTGGGGGGTCGGCATCTTGTCGGCCGTGTTGATCGCCCGGGTCGGCAGTGCGGCCGGGATGTGGTCCGCACGCAACGCTTCGCGGGTGTCCGCGTGCAAGCCGACGACGGTCGCGTTGGCCGTGCACGTGCGGCATCCCGCGCGCTGCATGCCCCGGCGCGCGGAGGACGCCATCTGCCGGGCGAGTTCGAGTTCGTCGTTGAGCAGCGCGGCGGACGCCCGGTGGAGCTCCGCGAACGCCAGCTCGCGAGTGATGACCTGTTCGTTCCGCATGAGTTCGAGCACTTCGTCGAGGTGGCCGGCGGCTTCCTCAGCCAGCCCCGCGGCCAGGAGCGCTTCCGCCTGTTCGAGGCGCAGCAGCGGCGGAATTTCCCGGTCCAGGGCGCGGTAGGTACGCTCGCTCTCCTCGTACAGCCGCAGTGCCTCCGGCACGTCACCGGTTCGATGGGCCAGCCCGCCGAGGGTCCGCCGGACATCCGCGGCGACGGAACCCAGCTCGTACTTTTCGGCGAGCTCGATGGATCGGGTCAGATCCGCCCGTGCCAGGGCGACGTTGCCGAGCTTCGTGTGCGACCACCCTCGGGTGGAAAGGGTCTGGACGAAGGCGCCCATCCGCACTTCCGGGTCGGGGCCGTGCTCCAGCCGGTACTCGTGGTGCGTGATCGACTCGTCGAAGTACCCGATGCTCTCCTCGTAGCGCCCGACGGTCATCAGCTTGACGGCGTAGTTGTGGTTGAGCGAGCCGTCGAGCTCGGCCCGCAGGACCGGCTCGGAGACGGTGCTGACCAGCAAGCGCACGTCATCCAGCCCGGCCAGCCCGGCCGGCACGTCCCCGGTGATCTCGGTCGACATCGCGGCCAGCGTGCTGGCGAGCCGGATGCGGGTCACCAGCCAGTCGGTGCGGTGCTCGTCCGGCACCGGGTGGATGGAGTCCAGCATGCCCATCCCGCGGCGCAGCAGCCTGACACCCTCGCGATAGCGCCCCACGCACGAGGCATCGGTGGCATCTTTCTGAAGGGCGCGGACCCTGTCGATGACACCGGGCGGGTCCAGGTTTGTCACAGGCACTCCCCTATGACAGCACAGCTCGTGACGAAATGACGCCCGCCTACCGGTCGAAGATCGGCAGGCGGGCGATCACAGCTTGATGAAGCTCAGCGGGCGACCTGGTAGCAGGGCGACCCGCAGTTCGGAGTCACGACCGGGCCGTCCTTGAGCGGCGGGTGGTCGATGTGCACCCAGCCGTGCTCGTCGGCCTCCGGGTGCGGGACCACCGGTCCGGCCTTCTCGACCGGCTCCGGGGTTTCCTCCGGCTTGGTGTCCGTGGGCGTCGACATGGTCGATCTCCTCTCCCCTGGGGATCTGCATGGGGCCGCTCGCCGTGACGGTGAGTCCCCGTCGCGGGGCCCTCTCCCCGCGAATGGGCCAATAGTTCCACAACGGAGCAATGATCGGGAGAGTTTTCGCTACTGAAAGTCAGCCCGGGCCGCGTGAACAGGCCAAACGTCTCGGCCGGAACGTCCTAACGAGTGAACTCTGTAACGACGTCCATTGCGGACGTGCATCCCGCCGGGTGGCCGAGTGCGGGCCGGGGCCGTCCGGGGTGAGGGGTTAAGCCGGGTGCACACGGCGACCCTTGCCCTCGGCCGGCGGCTGTCTGGTTCGGCCGGAGGTGTGGGCTTTGGTCGGGTTGCTCGGCGTTGGCTGGAGATGGCCTGGGGCCGGCGGTGCCGGCTACGCGCCGGACCTGCCTTGGCCTTGGCCTTGGCCCTGGCCCTGGCCCTGGCCCTGGCCCTGGCCCTGGCTGACGGTCGCCGAACCTGCGCACGCCTGCTTCGGGCACTCGATTGTGCCGCCCGCTTGCGGTCGGTCCGCTCCACCGCCGGCCGCCCGATTGCGGCGGCCGGTTGCGGGCGGTCTGCTCCACTTCCGGCCCCGCCCGCCCCTAACCGCCCCGCACCAACCCGCACCAACCCGCCCCGCGCCGACCAGCCCCTCCCCTTCCGACTACGCGCCGGGCTGCCCCTCGCCGACCGGCGCTTCTTGCCGGCTCTGCGTCTCGCCTGTCCGCACCGGCCTCGCGCTCGGCGATCCCTGCTGGCGAGACCAGTGCTCTCCTCGCCGTCCGGCCGGGAGAGTCCTTTGTGGACCCTTACTCGTCACGCCCGCTGGTCTGTCACCGCCTTGTGGATTGCTGCTACCAGCCTCACGTTCTCCGGGGCCGCTCCGCCTGGGAATGCGAACCTGCGGCGGTTGTAGCCGTAGGCCAAGCCGCTGCGGGGGTCGGCGAATGCCTGGGAACCTGCCGCGCCGCTGTGGCCGAATGCTCCCTGCCCCAGGACCGGGTAGTCGTCCGAGACGACTGCGAAACCCAGGCCGAATGCGTTGTGGTTGCGGGTCGACAGGTCCGCTCCGATCGAATGGATCTGGGCGAACTCCGCCGCCGTCTCCGGGTTCAGGAGGCGGTTGGGGCCCGTGATCGCCGCCGCGTACATCCCTGCCAGGCCTCGGGCCGATGCCACGCCGCCCACCGACGCCGGGCTCAGCCTGCGGACCACCTTGAGGTTCGGGAGGTCCCAGAGCTCCGGTCCCTTCGGGTGGTTGCGGTTGAACGCGATGCCGCTGATGCTGTCCGGGCCCGTCGCGTTCGCCTCCAGCTCGGCCAGCTGCTCCGGGGTCGGCAGCATCGGCTGCGTCGTCAGGAACCGCGGCTCCAGCTCGTCCGGCAGCCCCAGGTAGAAGTCCAAGCCGAACGGCTGCCGGATGCGCTCCTCGTAGTGCTCCTGGATGCTGCGGCCGGTCACCCTCCGCACGACCTCGCCGGTCAGGGCGCCGATCACCAGCGCGTGGTAGCCGAACTGCGTGCCGGGGCGCCAGTACGGCCGCTGCGGGGCGAGCCGCTCGGCGATCACGCGGTCGTCGGCGATCTCGTCGGCCGTGAAGCCCGCGTCCGCGCCCACGACGCCGGCGCGGTGCGCGAGCAGCTCCCGCAGCGTGATCGCGGCCTTGCCCGCCGCGCCGAACTCCGGCCAGTAGTGGCTGACCCGCTGGTCGAGGTCGAGCACGCCGTCCTGGACGAGCAGCGCCACCACCAGGTGCGCCGCGCCCTTCGTCGAGGAGAACACGCCGGTCAGCGAGTCGGCGGTGATCTCGGGGCCGGTCCACAGGTCGACGACGCGCTCGCCGTCGACGTGCGCCACGAGCTGGGCGGCGTAGTCACCGCCTTCACCGGTCGCGACGGCGGCGAACTCCTCTCGGACGGACTCGAACCCGTCGGCGACGGTCCCCTGGATGTGCTCGGACGACATGGCGGCTCCCTCAGTGATCTTTCGCCTGTGCCTGGAACCAACCTACGCAGCGGCGGGGTATTCCACGTAACGCCGAAGCAGTTCGCCAAGATGTTCCCGGCATGGGGGAACCGGAGTTCGAAGCCGAACCGGCCGAAACCACGCGACCCGGCCGTGGCCTGGCGATCGCGTCGCTCGCGATCGGCGCGTCCGGGCTCACGCTCGCCGTCGCCACCTGGGCGGCCTGGCTGATCGTGCGGCCGCCGGTCGTGACCGCGTGGGTGTACTCCTGGGTCGCGCAGGCGTTCGTGCTGGTCCTCGGCGCACTGTGGTTCGCGTTGCTGCCGATCAGCGTGCTGGCGCTGGTCTTCGGCGTCCACGCCGGTGCGCGCACCCGGCCCGGTCCGGGCCGGATCGGCGCCACGCTCGCCGTCGTCACCGCGCTGCTCGCGTTGTCGGGGGCCGCGGTGTTCGCGACGACGTCGTGGCGGCAGGTCGGCCCGCCCGTCGCCTACTTCGACACCCAGACCGGTCCGGCCCGGTAGAAGTCCCGCGCCGGCGGGTACCACCGGATCATGAAGCTGACCTCCACGGTGCTGGGCACGCCGGAACCGCGTGTCCTCGCCGAGTTCTACTCGAAACTGCTCGGCTGGCCGATCAAGACCGACGAGCCGGACTGGGTGACGTTGCGCCCGGACGACGGCGGTGCCGGGCTGTCGTTCCAGCTCGAGACCGACCACCTCCCGCCGGTGTGGCCGCCCGCCGGCGGCGCCCAGCAGATGCAGATGCACCTCGACATCGAGGTCGACGACCTCGACGCGGCGACGGCGGCCGCGACCGCCGCGGGTGGCGTGGTCGCGGACTTCCAGCCGCAGGCGGACGTCCGCGTCTGCTTCGATCCGGCCGGGCACCCGTTCTGCTTTTGGACGCGCACTTGAGGTGACGCCCCGCGTTCGCCCGATCACAGGATCCGCTATGTTCGCTTGAGGTCCTGTTCCCGGCGAACGGAGTTGAGTCCTGTGGGGGTGCACCGGATCTGGCACCACGGACTGGTCCCCACCGAGGGAAAACGCCCCCTGGACGCCTTGCGCGGCAGGCTGATCGCCCGCCAGCGGCAGCACGACGACTACACGATCGCCGATCTCGGCTTCTCCGACGACGGCGGTTCGCGCCGCTGCGACCTGAAGTTCGGGTGGACGGGCGGCGAGGGGCGCTACTCCGTTCAGGTATTGCTTTCGCTGTGCTACCACGCCGGCGAAGACCGCGTGGCGTGGTTGCTGGCCGCCGCGTGCTCGCGGCCTTGGCGCAGCTGCCACGAAGCGCCGGCGCACCGGATCGGGCTGGAGGAGCTCGGCGCGAGCGGGAGTGACGAAATCCCGATCGAAGCACCGGTTCTCGCGATGCGCGGATGGTCTCGCGAGGAGTGCGACCGCGTCGCGGAACTGCTCGGCGAAGCGCTGGTGGCGCCGTGGCGGACGTCGGCGGTGCTGATGCTCACCGAACCGCCGACGGTCCCGGTCGACGGCTGGCCCGGCCTGGTCAACGTCTTCGACGTCGACGACCGCTTCCGCCGCACCCTCAACCAGCACGTGCCCCTCGGCTACGAGGTGCCGCAGGGCGCGCGGCTGTACGCGCCGCTGTGCGACCAGCTCCCGGACTTCGTCGAGACGGCCAGCCCGGTGTCCGGCGAGGCGTTGCAGGGCGCGATCACGCGGCTGCTCCAGACGCGCGGCCGGACGCCACTGCCCGAGGAATGGGCGGAGGTGCCGAGCGTGAAAGCCTGGTACGCCGCGGATCCGTTCGACGCGCCGGAGCGCGAACCGGACGCGGAGCTGACGGAGAAGCTGGACCGCGCCGAGCGCGAGCTGGCGGAGGCGCGGGGCGTGATCACGATCCTGCGCAAGCAGTCGAAGGCCGACGCCGCGGACCGGGACCGGCACGCCGGCGAGGCCAAGGTGCTGCGCCACCGGCTCGAAGAGCTCTCCGCGATCGACGTCGCGTGCCTGCGGACGCAGCTCGCGCAGTTGCAGGGCGAGGTGGACGACTACGCGCGCGCGTTCGAGGAGACGGAGACCGAACGCGACGAGCTCAGGCGCGTGAACGGGCTGCTGGCGGGCACGCTCGCCCGGTACCACGACGCCGACGACGCGGTCGCCGCCGCTGAGCGGCCGCCCGAGGAGTTCCCGAGTTTCGCCGAGCTGATCGCCGTCGCGACGGCGACGCTCAAGCACCTCGCGATCACGGCCGAACCGGCTCCGGCCGCGATCCTCGACCACCACCCGAAAGCCGCCGCCTGGCGCCGCAAAGCCTGGGACGCGCTCCGCACCCTCGACGCCTATGCGTGCGCGCGGACCACGCTGCTCGACGCGGGCCAGGATCCCGGACCCGAGCTTTCGGACGTGCTCGCGTTCGCCCGCACCGGCCAGCCGGGTTCGCTGATCAGCGCCAACATCATCGCCCTGGCCGAGTCGGACACCGTGACCACGAACGAACGGCTCCGGCAGGCCCGGACGTTCCGCGTCGACCCGCGGACCAACCCGGTCGGCCGCGACTACTTCGGCGCCCACATCGCCCTGGAGCGCTTCAAGTCGCCGGCGCCGCGGCTGCACTTCCTCGACGACACCGACCGCACGGGCACGGTGTACGTCGGGTATCTCGGCGCCCACCTGCCGACGTCGAAGACCAACTGAGCGAGAATCGCGCACATGACGGAGATCGCGCAGAAGCACCTGGCGTACTGCTGGATCGCCCGCGGTGACCGCGTGCTGTTCCTCCGGCGCGGGCCCGGGGTCTTCCTCGCGGGGCGGTGGGAACTGCCCGGCGGGACGGTCGAGCCGGGCGAGGCCTTCGAAGCCACCGCGGTCCGGGAAGTGGCGGAGGAAACGGGATTGCGGGTCCGGGTCACGGATGAGCTCGCTCGCGATTCCTGGCCGGACGTCGCCGGGCGCGCGATGGAGATCCACGCTTGCGTTTACCGGGTGGAAGAAGACGGCACCGGAGAGGTCGTGCTCAACCCGGAAGAGCACGACGACTTCGCTTGGCTCACGCCACACGAAGCCGGGCGGCTCGAGATGGCGGAGCATTTTCGCCGGCTGCTGTGATCGCCGCGGGTGCGGCGACGGTCTTCGGTGGACGGGCGGGGAAAGAGTGGTGGTCATGCCTCCGAAGCTACCGAACATGCGTGCGAAAGATCATCGCTGAATCGGGTGAACTCAGATGGCGGAGGCTATTTTCCTTGTGCCGCAAGGGAAAGTGCGCAGCCCCTGAACAGGGGCTCTTCGCCGGCAGGTGGCGGGGCCTCGTCGCCGGGCCACCCGACCGTGGCGGAACTCCTCAGGAGGCGATGGCCTCGTTGATCGCCAGCAGCTCCTGCGCGGTGCGCGTGGCGGTGAACTCGATGACCTCGTAGCGGGCGAGGCGCCGGACGACGAACGGATCACTGGCGAGGATCGCGTCGAGCCTGCCGCGCAGCACCGAGCGCGTCAGGATCACGTGGTCGGCCGTGCCGCTCCCCTTTCCGGAAACGAGGAAGACTCCCTTCGTGAATTGCTTGCGCAACCAGTCCGAATGGTCCGGAAGCGCGTAGTCCACTTCTGTTTCGGGCGCTGTGTAGGTCAGCAGGGCGATGTACATGATTCGATGGTAGAACTCTTCCGGCCGCGGCGCATCCGCCTGGCGAGTGTCGCGGCACACGCGATTCCCCTTTTTCGGTCAAGAACAACGCAATTCCTTTACCAACACTTTTCGACATTTCTCCGCGATTGCCGTACGCCCGTCGTCGTACGCCGCGGTGCCGCCACCGGGCCGACGCGGTGACCGCCTCCGGGGCGCGACACTCGGCGCCATGAACGCACTGACCCGGATCCGGCACGACGGCCGACGCGCCGAGCGGATCGCCTACGCGATCGGCGCGGCACTGTTCGTGAGCGGCGTCGGGCACGCGATCGTGCTCCTCGCCACCGGCGGCTCGTGGCTGGGCCCGCTGTCGATGCGCAAGGCCGTCACGTTCGGCCTGTCGTTCGGGCTGACGCTCGCGTCGGTCGCCTGGGCGACGTCGTTCCTCACCGTCCGGCCCCGGCTGCGCTCGATCCTCCTCGGCGCGTTCACGGCCGCGAGCGTCGCCGAGGTCGTGCTGGTCAGCATGCAGGCGTGGCGCGGCGTGCCGTCGCACTTCAACTTCGAGACGCCGTTCGACAACGTCGTGTCGATGACGCTCGCCGCGGGTGGCGGCGTGCTCATCCTGACGATCATCGGCTTCACCGCCGCGGCACTGGTCGAGCCCGGGCCGGAGGCGGCGAGCCTGCGCCTGGCCGTCCGCGCCGGCCTGGTCGTCCTCCTGGTCGCACTGGCCACCGGCGCGGTGATGATCGCCCGCGGCGTGGTCGAGGCCCGCGGCGGCAACCCCCAGGGCGCGTACACCACCGCCGGCTCGCTCAAGCCGCTGCACGCGGTCGCCATGCACGCGATCCTCGTGCTCCCCGCGCTGGCGTGGGTCCTGCGCTTCACCCGCTGGCCCGAAACGCACCGGCTGCGCGTCGTGACCATCGCGGTCGTCGCCGACGCCGTGCTCACCGCGGTCATCGGCGTCGAGTCCTTCGCCGGCATCGACCCGCTGACCGCACCGCTCCCCCTGCTGGCGCTGTCCGTGCTGGCCGGCGCCGCGCTGGCCGGCACCGGGATCTACGCCGTGACCGCCGGTGAACCGTTCGTCCGATTCACACGTATCCCCATCGGGAAGGCAAGGGGCCGGTAAAGCGGCGGACGGAGACCACGCGTGCGGCACGGTATGACCACCAGAGGCCTTTTCCAGCAGAGTGCGGCCCACAGCCCGTCGTTCTTCTCCGTGGCCAGGGCGATGGGGCAGCACGCCGACGACCTCGCGGACTTCTGCATCCCCTGCAACCCGTACTTCCCCACCGACGAGATGTTCGGCGAACTCGAGCGCAACCTCCGCACGATCCTCAAGTTCTACCCGAGCGACGCGGGCGCGATCACCGCGCAGCTGGCGCACGTGCTGCGGCTCAACCCGTCGACGATCTCGCTGGCCAACGGCTCGACCGAGCTGATCACCTGGATCGACCGGCTGCTGGTCGACGCCAGCATCGCCGTGCCGATCCCGACGTTCGGCCGCTGGACGGACCAGCCGCTCGAAACCGGCAAGCGCGTGGACATGTTCCTGCTCAAGGAGTCCGACAACTTCGAGCTGCGCGTGGACGAGTACGTCGACTTCATCAAGCGCCGCGGCTCCCGGGTCGCGGTGCTGTGCAACCCGAACAACCCCGACGGCGGGTACCTGCCGCGCCGCGAGGTGATCCGGTTCATGGACGCCCTCGAAGACCTCGACCTCGTGGTGGTCGACGAGTCGTTCATCGACTTCGTCGAGGCCGAGATGAACCCGTCGGTGGCCGCCGAAGCCGTCGTGCGGCCGAACGTCATCGTGCTGAAGAGCCTCGGCAAGAACTTCGGGCTGCACGGGATCCGCTTCGGCTACCAGGTCTCGAACCCGGCGTTGACGCGCAAGCTGTCGGGCGCGCTGCCGAAGTGGAACCTGAACTCGCTCGCCGAAACCGTCATCTTCATGCTCGCCGAGCGCCGCGCGGAGTACGAGGACAGCCTCAAGAAGCTCGCCCTCGACCGGTTCATGATGAACTCGCAGCTGAACCAGTTCCCCGAGCTGACGGTGTTCCCGTCGCAGGCGAACTTCCTGCTCGTCAAGCTGCCCGGCTCGGTCGACGGCGCCGAGCTGTGCGACTACCTGCTCGCCGAACACCACCTGCTGGTGCGCCAGTGCGGCAACAAGATCGGCATGACCAGCCAGTTCATGCGCTTCGGGGTGCGGCCGGACACCGAGGTCGAGCGGCTGGTCGAGGGACTGCGCGGGGTCGAGCGGCTGGGTGGCGGCGGGCGCCACACGCCGACGATCGAGCTCGTCGCGCACTCCCGCGAGCCGGAACGGTCGATCAGCTGAGCACGTGGGCCATGGCGGGCTCGACGGCGAACGAACGGCCGTTCGCCGGGCTCGACCGCTCCGGCCGCACCAGACGCCTGCGCCGGCTCGCCGAAGCCGCCCTGACCGACTACGACGTGCCGGTGGCCCGGTTGACGCCGCTGGGCCGCGGGCTCAACACGACGTTCCGCGTCGACGGCGCCGACGGCCACCGGTACGTGCTGCGGGTGCAGCGCGCGGACGGCCCGGGCGCCGCGCAGGTGCGGGCCGAAATGGCCTGGCTCGCCGCGCTGGGCCGCGAAACCGACCTCGTCGTCCCGCGGCCGGTGCCGACGCGGACGCGGGACCTGGTCACCGTCGTCGCCGACCCGGCGGTGCCGGAGCCGCGCACCTGCGTGCTGTGCCACTGGGTCGACGGCCGGTTCGTCGACGAACGGCTCAGCGCGCCGCAGCTCTACGCGGTCGGCGAGTTCACCGCGCGGCTGCACCTGCACGGCGCGCGGATGAACGGCCTCGACCGCGGCCGCGTCGACGACCTGACCGAGTTCGGCCGCTCGCAGGTCGACGGCTTCTCCGACGCCGTGCTCGACCGGGCGGTTGCGCAGGCCGGCGGCGACGAACGGGTCCGCACCGCCGCCGGGCGGGTCCGCGCGGTACGGGCCGGCCTCGGGTGCGGCGCCGACGTCTTCGGCCTGGTCCACGGTGACCTGCGCCAGGAGAACTACCTGTTCCACCGCGGCCGCGTCCGGGTGATCGACTTCGACGACTGCGGGTACGGGCACTACGCGTACGACCTCGCCGTGGCGCTCGACGAGCTGAAGCACCTGCCGCAGCGGGACGAGCTGCGGGAGGCGCTCCTGGACGGCTACCGGTCGGTGCGCCCGGACGCGGCGACGACCGACCCGGTGGTGCTGAACGCCTTCGCCGGGCTCCGCCGGATCCAGCTGCGCCTGCGAGCTTGACGCTACAGACCGGCGCTACAATTGCTACATGGCCGGACGATCGAGCAACGCCACCAGCACCCGCGACCGCCTGCTGCTGGCCGCCGGGCAGCTCCTGCACGAGGCGCAGGGCGGCCCGGTGTCGACGCGGGCGATCTGCGAGCGCGCCGGCGTCCAGGCCCCCACGCTGTACCACCACTTCGGCAGCAAGCAGGGCCTGCTCGACGCCGTCGTCAACTACGGCTTCACGCAGTACGTGCAGGCTCCCGAGCCGGGCGGCGACCCGGTGGACCGGATCCGCGCGGGCTGGGACCGCCACGTCGGGTACGGCCTGGAGAACCCGCAGTTCTACGTGCTGCTCTACGGCCAGATCGAGCCGGGCGTGCCGTGCAACCTCACCTCGAGTGCCGAAGCGATGCTGCTGGAGCTGTTCACGCCGCTCGCGCGTGACGGCCGGTTGCGCGTCGAAGCGGCGGAGGCGGCGCGGCAGTTCGCGGCGGCGAACAGCGGAGTCACGCTCAGCCTCATCGCCGAGCCCGAGGAGCGCCGTGACCTGGCGATGTCCGCGCAGGTCAGGGAGGCGGTGCTGGCCGGGCTCCTCACCGAGCGGCCGGCCGAGGGCTCGTCCGTCGGCGCGCTCGCGGTCGCTTTGTCGACCGCGCTCGAGGACGACGTCGACGAGCTGACCACCACCGAGCGGCACCTGCTGCGGGAGTGGCTGCACCGCCTCTCGAACTGACGACGCTACATTTGCTACATTGATCCCTATGGCAAATGTAGTGAACCTCGGCACCTACGGCGTGTTCCTGTCCCCGCACCGCGACGACCCGACCCGCAAGCAGCACGCCATCGCGGCGGACAAGCTGGGCTACGGCACGGCCTGGCTCGGCACCGGGCGGGCCTCGATCAGCGACCTCGCCCTGGTCGAAGACATCCTGGCCGCGACCGAGCGGATCACCGTGGCGACGGCGATCGTGAACGTCTGGGCCGACGAGCCGGAGCCGCTGGCCGAGTCGTACCACCGGCTGGCCCAGCGGTACGGAAAGCGCTTGCTGCTGGGGATCGGCGTCGGCCACCCCGAGTCGGTCACCGGCTACCACAGCCCGTACGACACGCTCGTCGGCTTCCTCGACCGGCTCGACGCGGCCGGGGTGCCCGCCGACGCCCGGGTGCTCGCCGCGCTCGGCGACCGGGTGCTGCGCCTGGCCCGCGACCGCACGGCGGGCGCGCACCCCTACCTCGTGCCGGTCGCGCACACGCGGCACGCGAGGTCGGTCCTGGGGGCGGGCAAGATCCTGGCCCCGGAGCAGAAAGTCGTCGTCGGCACCGCCGAGGAGGCTCGCGAAGTCGGCCGTGCCTTCATCCGCGAGCCCTACCTCGGGCTGCGCAACTACGTGAACAACCTGCTGCGCCACGGGTACACCGACGCCGACGTCGCGGACGGCGGCAGCGATCGGCTGATCGACGACCTCGCGCTGCACGGGACCCCCGAGGAGATCGCGAAGGGTCTGCGGTCCCATGTGGACGCGGGCGCCGACCACGTGGCCCTCCAGGTGATCGGCCGGTCGGCCGAAGTGGAGGCGGAGAACCACCGGCGGATGGCCGAAGTGCTGCTCTGATCAGCCGGGCGCGGGCAGGAGGGCGTTCAGCGCGGTGACGATCGTGCGTTCCTCGTAGGCGAAGTGGTCGTCCAAAGCGGACGCCAGCCGGTCGAACTCCGTCCGCAGCCGGGCGGGATCGGTTTCCTCGTCGACGAGACGCTGGATCTCCTCCTGCAACCGCGCGACGACGACGTGCTCCTCGCCCAGCTTGTCCAGCGTGGGCGCGAGGGCCGGGAACCGCGTGGCCAGCATGGGGAAGATCGCGGCGCCCTCCCCGGAGTGGTGCCGGGTGAGGGCGGCGCAGAAGCCGGAGCAGCGCGTCCTCAGGCGGTGCGATCCGCCGTCACGCAGGTTCCGCAGCTCGGCGCGCAGCCAGTCGTGCACCTCGACGAGCCAGTCGCCCATGCGGCGCACGGCGTCGAGGCGGTGCAGCTCCACGACCGGCAGCACCCGGGTCGTCTTCGCCTGGTAGTCCGCGAACCCCGGTTCGCGCGCGACGACCTCGGCGAACAACGCGTCGCGATCGGGCGGGAGCGCGGCCATCGCTTCGAACGTCTCGGCTTCGGTTTCCACGGTGACCAACGGGTTGTGGCGGATGTTGTGGTACCAGGCGGGGTGCTTCGGCGAGCCCATCGCCGAAGCGACGACGACCAGGCGGCCGTCGATGTCCAAGGCACCCAAGGGAATGCGGTGCGGCCGGCCCGTGCGGGCACCGGTCGTGGTGAGCTGGATCAAGCTGCTCCTTCGGCGAGGAAAGTGATCGCCGGAGGCCGTGAAGCGACACGGAACGGGCGCGCGGAGGGCACACTTCTGCCAGGGTCGGCAGAACGTGTCGATTCAAGGGGGCTGAGTAGCCACTACCTCCGTGCGTAGGCCCATCCGGGGCGCATCGCCACGATAGCACGGAGTCAGCGCGCTTCGGCGGCCTTTCGGGCTTCCTCGGCGGCCGCGTCGGCCTGCTCGTAGGTTTCCTTCGCTTTCTCGAACTCCGCCGTCGCGCGCTCGGACCGTTCCTCGGCCTCCGCCAGGCGGGTGCGCAGGTCCTCGACGCGGGCCGTCGCCTGCTCGGCGGCGCGCTCGGTGCGGACCAGGTCGCGCTCGGCCACCGCGCGCTCCTTGGCCAGCTCGGCGGCTTCCTTGCGCAGGCGCTCGCGCTCGGCCCGCGCGCGTTCGCGTTCCTTGCGGTCTTCCTCCTCGCGCCGATGGTCCTTTTTGGGCTTCGCCGGTTCGGCCTTGTCCACCAGTTTCGCCGGACGCTTGCCGGTGGACGGCGGGGCGGTCGCGGCCAGGGTGAACCACTGGTCGGTGTCCTGGTGCGCCACCGACGTCAGGAGGCCGGCCACGGCGAGCCGCGCGGTCTCCGGGTCGGCCGCGACGGCCTCGAGGGTCGCCTCGACCTCGCGGGAGACGGTGTCGCTCATCGACGGCAGCCCGCGGACGATCCGCCGGACCAGCTCGCCGCGGCGCCGGGTCAGGGCCCGCAGGTCGTCGCCGGCCAGGCGGGTGTGGGCGTCGCGCAGCTCGTCGCCGAGTTCGGCCAGCTCCCGCAGCTCGGCGGCGTCTTCCCGGGCCAGGCGGTTGACGATCGCCGCAGCCGTGGTCGGCTTCCGCAGCTCCCGGATCCGGGCCGCGAGCTCGGCGTCCCCTTCGGCCTTCGCAGCCTTCGCCGCCGCGTTGCGCGCGCTGACGAACTCCGCGAGGTCACCCCCGTAGAGCTCGCCGGCCACCGTGTCGAAGTCCATCGCGCTCCAGCGAACCACATCGGACTGGTGCGAGCACCCTGCGAAGAGTCATCATCGGGGGCATGTTCTTCGATCTGGGTGTCCGGGACTTCCTCGACCGCGCGGAAACGGTGTATCCGGACCGCGTCGCGGTGGTCGACGAGCCGGACCAGCCGGCGCCGAGCTGGGGTTCGCTGACCTACCGCGAGGTCGCGCGACGGGCCCGCGCGCAGGCCGCACACCTCGACGAGCTGGGCGTGCCGGTCGGCGGGCGGGTCGCGATGGTGTCGCACAACGCCGCGCGGCTGCTCGTGTCGTTCTTCGGGGTGTCCGGCTGGGGGCGGGTCCTGGTGCCGGTGAACTTCCGGCTGGCCCCGGCCGAGGTCAAGTACATCGTGGAGCACTCCGGGGCGGAGGTGCTGATCGTCGACCCCGAGCTGGCGCACCTGCTGGACACGGTGACGGCCAAGCACGTCTTCGTCCTGGGCCGCGACGACGAGGCGATCTGGGGCGGGGACGGCACGCCGGAGCCGTGGGCCGGCGACGAGTCCGCGACGGCGACGATCAACTACACCTCGGGCACCACCGCGCGGCCGAAGGGCGTGCAGCTCACCCAGCGCAACATCTGGCTGAACGCGGCCGTGTTCGGCCTGCACACGACGTTGAGCGACCACGACGTCCTGCTGCACACGCTGCCGATGTTCCACTGCAACGGCTGGGGCATGCCGTACGCGGTGACCGGCCTCGGCGGGCGGCACATCGTGCTGAGGAAGGTCGACGGCACGGAGATCCTGCGCCGGATCGAGGAGCACGGCGTGACCATCCTGTGTGCCGCGCCCGCGGTGGTCACGGCGGCGCTGGACGGCGCGGCGACCTGGGAGGGCGAGATCCCGGGCCGCGACCGCGTCCGGATCGTCGTGGCCGGCGCCCCGCCGCCGACGCGCACGATCGAGCGGGTGCGGGCGGAGCTGGGCTGGGAGTTCATCCAGATCTACGGGCTGACCGAGACGGCGCCGCTGCTGACGGTCAACCGGATGCGCAGCGAGTGGGCGGACCTGGACCCGCACGAGCAGGCCAAGCTGCTGGGCCGCGCGGGAACGCCGGCGCTGGGCGTCCGGATCGCCGTCGACACGGACGGCGAGGTGCTCGCGCAGTCGAACCACAACCTGGACGGGTATTGGGAGAACCCCGCGGAGACTTCGCGCGTGCAGGAAGGCAACTGGTTCCACACGGGCGACGGCGGGACGTTCTCGGACGGGTACCTGACGATCGCGGACCGCAAGAAGGACGTGATCATCTCGGGTGGCGAGAACGTGTCGTCGATCGAGGTGGAGGACGCGCTGAACTCGCACCCGGCCGTGCGGGAGGCCGCGGTGATCGGGATCCCGGACGAGAAGTGGGGCGAGCTGGTGACGGCTCTCGTGGTCACGTCGTCGGAGGTGACTTCGGAGGAGCTGATCAAGCACTGCCGGGAGTATTTGGCGGGGTACAAGTGCCCGAAGCGGGTGGAGTTCCTGGAAGAGCTGCCCCGGACGGCGACGGGGAAAATCCAGAAGTTCAAGCTGCGGGAGCCGTTTTGGGAGGGTCAGGGCCGCCAGGTCAACTGAGGTTCTTCTTCGACGCGGGTTCGGGGGCCGTGCTGTGGGGTGACGCGGGCCCGGTGGACCCGCCGGTGAGCCGTGCGTTGCGTGCTTCGCTGGAGAGCTTGGTGGAGCAGTACGACGAGTCGCTGAACTGGGACTATCCGCCGGATCCCGGTCCTTGGCGGGAGGCGCGGTGCGCGCGGTTCAACTCCGACGTCCGGGCGGCGCTGGCGCGGCTGCGGGTGGAGCTGGGGCAGGAGGTCGAGGACGGGTTCACGGAGCTGCACGAGGATCCGGATCTGGACCGGTATCTGGCGGATCCGAAGGGCTTCAGGCGCTCGTCCAGGTGACGACGAGTTCGCCACCGTAGGACCGGACCGCGATGAGGGCGCCGTGGCTCTCCAGTTCGGCGCCACTCAACACGCCGGCCTCGTCGAACAGCTCCTTCGCCCGCACGATCTCTGACAGCGCCACCGGCAGCTTCCGCCAGGTGAAGTCGGCCGGAGGCCACAGATAGTCGGGGAGGCCCGGGGCGCGCAGTTCCGCACACAGCGACCAGTCCGTCCACACCGTGAAAGCGAGGCACGACCCGGCCGAGAAGGTGACTTGCACCTCGGCGGGCGTGCCGTCGCGGTGGAGGATTTCCCATGCCGAGTGCATCGTCCGGCCCACCACACTTTGCAGATCCACGGTCAGCGGACCATCCGAAAGAACGTCCGCACCTCGTCCACGAACAGCTCGGGCTGCTCGTAAGCCGCGAAGTGGCCGCCGCGGTCCAGCTCGTTCCAATGGCGGATGTCCGGGTACCTCTTCTCGGCCCACCGTCGCGATGGCCGTGGCATCTCCTTCGGGAAGATCGAACAGCCCGTCGGCACGTCGACCGTGTCGTCCGTCGTCTCCGAGAACCACCGCTGGACCTTCCGGATGCTCTCCCAGTACAGCCGGGCCGAGGACGCCGCCGTGCCCGTCAGCCAGTACAGCGTCACGTCGTCCAGTAGCTCGTCGCGGGTGAACGGGAAGCCGTCGGACCACGCGTGGAACTTCTCCACCAGCCAGCCGCACAGGCCGGCCGGGGAGTCCAGCAACCCGTACCCCAGCGTCTGCGGGCGGGTCGACTGCAGCACCGAATACCCGTCCTCCCAGCGCTGCGCGTGCTCCAGCGCCGCCAGGGACGCCCGTTCGGAAACCGTCAGGTCGTCGAACGTCGACGGGTCCGGGGCCGCGATCGGCGGGTTCAGGTGGATGCCCGCCAAGTGGGCCGCGTCCTGCTGGGCCAGCGACGTCGTGATCGACGTCCCCCAGTCGCCGCCCTGGGCGCCGTAGCGGGAGTAACCCAGGCGGGCCATCAGCGATGCCCACGCCGCCGCGATGCGCTCGATGCCCCAGCCCGGGGACGACGGCTTGTCGCTGAAGCCGTAGCCCGGCAGCGACGGGATCACCAGGTGGAACTCCTCGGCCAACGGCGAAATCACCTTGCCGAACTCGAGGAACGAGCCGGGCCAGCCATGGGTCAGGATCAGCGGCAGTGCGTCGGAAGACGCCGAACGCACGTGCAGGAAGTGGATCCCCAGGCCGTCGATTTCCGTGCGGTACTGCGGAAACCGGTTCATCCGCGCTTCCACCGCACGCCAGTCGTAGCCGGAAGCCCAGTATTCGCACAGAGAACGCAGGTACCCGAGCGGCGTGCCCTGGCTCCAGTCGTCCGGCCCGGCCTCGGGCCAGCGGGTGCGGCGCAGTCGCGCGCGCAGGTCGTCGAGGTCCGCCTCGGGGACCTCGATCCGGAACGGCGTGGTCACGCCGGGACGTAGGTCAGCTGGACGACGCCGTTGCCGAACGTCGCCGACTTCTTCAGCACCAGCGGGAAGGCCGGCCCCTCGGCCGGGAACAGCCGCTTCCCCCGCCCGACGACGATCGGGTACAGCAGCAGGTTCAGCTCGTCGACCAGGCCTTCGGACAGCAACCAGCGCACCGCCGTCGTGCTGCCGCTGGTCATGATGTCGCCTCCGGACGACACCTTCAGCGCCCGGACGGCCTCGACCGGATCGCCGGTCAGCAGCGTCGCGTTGTTCCAGCTCACTTCGGACAAAGTCGACGAAAGCACGTACTTGCGCACGTTGTTCATGAACTCGGCACCTTCGTCGTCCTCGACGGTGCGCCCGGGCCACGCCTCGGCGAACCCTTCGTAGGTGACGCGCCCGAGCAGCATCGCGTCGGCCGCGGCCATCCCGCTCCCGACCGCCTGGCCGATTTCGTCGTTCCAGTACCGGAGCGACCACTTGTCGGGCGCTTCGACCACGCCGTCGAGCGAGATGAACAGGTTCGAAACGATCTTGCGCATGAGCCCCCTTCAGGTTCGAGGGGTCCCACTATAAACGGGCGAAACGCTAAGACCGTCCACTCGCGACGGTCTCCCGCACGCGCACGCTGTCCGCCTCCGCGCGAGCCCGTTCCTCCTCCGTTGCCGGCTCCAGGCGCGCCGGGACGTCCTTGTGGTGGGGGGTGCCCGCGATCGGGTCGCGGTCCCGTGCGTCCGTCAGCAGGTTGATCCGGGGGCCGCTGACCACGCGGCGGCCCTGGGCGTCCGGGTGGGCCATGCCGTAGCCGTGCGGCAGGGACAGCTGGCCCGGCCGCATCCCCGGGTCGGCCTCCGCGCGGACCACCACCCGGCCGGCCGGCGTCACGACCGCCACCCAGTCGCCCGCCGAGGCGCCGATCGACGCCAGCTCTTCGGGACGCGCCCGCAGTGCGCCGTCCGGATCCGTGCGGCGCCAGCGCGGGTCGCGCAGGATCTGGTTCGCGTTGTGCGCCCGGCGCTGCCCGTTCAGCAGGGAGTACGGGAACGCCGGGTCGGGCCGTTCGGCAGCCGGGTCCAGCGAACCGAGCCACTCCAGCAGCTCCGGTACCGCCAGCCGGACCCGTGAGCGGCGCATCAGGCTCCACACCTCGCCCTGCTCGTGCGTCGAGAACGGCGTCGGACCGGCCAGGACGCGCGAGAACAGCTCCTCGCCGAGCTCCGGCCCCGTCGAGGAGCTGCCCAACGCCCGCTGCACCGGCACGGTCATCGTCTTCGCCGCCCGGTGACACCCCGCCCACAGCGGCGCGATCGACGCCGCGCCGTCGGGCAGCGACGCACCCAGCGTCCGGTAGAGCAGCACCGGCAGGATCGCGGAACGCTCCGGCATCGCCTGGACCAGCGCGCCGATCCCGGCCTGCAGTTCGGCGCGCGGCCCGGCGGCCAGGGACGCGAGGACGTCGGACGGCGGCAGCACGCCCAGCGCGTCGAACAGCCGCGTGTAGATCTCGGCTTCGACGAGCGTGCCCGGCAGCGGGTCCAGCAACGGCCGCCGCAGCTGGAAGTAGTTCGTCGGCCACTCGAACGTGAAGAGCGTGAACTCCCACTTCTCGTGCTGCGACGCCGCCGGCAGGACGTACTCCGCGAGCGCGGCCGTCTCGGTGTAGGCGACGTCGACGACCACGGACAGCTCGGCCGCCCGCACCGCCCGTTCGACCTCCCGCGTGCCCGCGAACGTGTTGGCCGGGTTGGACGACTCCACCCACAGCGCGCGCACGCGGTTCGGGTGGTCGGTGAGGATCTCCTCGGCCAGGGTGTTCGCCGGCAGCAGGCCGCCG
Source organism: Amycolatopsis sp. NBRC 101858 (assembly GCF_030269325.1). Classification (GTDB taxonomy): domain Bacteria; phylum Actinomycetota; class Actinomycetes; order Mycobacteriales; family Pseudonocardiaceae; genus Amycolatopsis; species Amycolatopsis ponsaeliensis. The sequence goes on from NZ_BSTD01000001.1 coordinate 623,385, forward strand.
ATGTACTCGAACCCGGTGACCTCGGACCGCTTGCCGCCGGATGAGCCCCACAGCGGCAGCAGCCACGAGTGCAGGTTGTTCGTGCCGCGCCGGCCGAAGTTCCCGGTGACCAGGTAGAGCAGCTTCTCGAGGTAGCTGTTGAGCGTCGAGTGCCGGCCCTGCTGGATGCCCAGCTCGACGCGCACGGTCATGGCCGTCGAGGAAAGGATCAGGCCGACCGCCCGCTCGACGTCCGCCCGGGACACCTCGGCGTGCGCGATCCACTCGTCCACCGGGATCTTCCCCAGCGCCGCCGCGACCTCGTCGAAGCCTTCGGTGCGCGTGGCGAGGAACTCCTCGTCGGCGCCGCCGCGTTCCAGCACCAGCGCCAGGATCGCGCCCAGCAGGTAGGCGTCGGTGCCCGGGCGCAGCGGCAGGTGCAGGTCGGCGATCTCCGCGGTCTCGGTGCGCCGCGGGTCGATGACGATCATCCGGCGCCCGGGGTCGTTCTTGATCGTGTTGAGCGCGTGCCGCGCGTTGCTGAACCCGTGGGCCTGCCAGGGGTTGCAGCCCAGCACGAGCAGCAGGTCGCAGTGCTCGACGTCCTCGGCGGTGTGCACGAGCGTCGAGCCGAACAGCTGCCCGTTCACCCAGAAGTCGCCGGTCTTCTCCTGCGACAGCGCGTTGAAGTGGCGCGTCGAGTTCATCCACTTCAGCAGCGACGCGCCGTACGCGCCGCCGGAGTGGTTGCCCTGGCCGCCCCCGCCGACGTAGGCGAACGAGCCGGGCCGGCCGGCCGCGGTGTCGGCGTCCCGGATCGCGTGCAGCTTCGCGGCGATCTCGGTGAGCGCGGTGTCCCAGTCGACGGGCTCGTGGGTGCCGTCGGGACGCCGGCGCAGCGGTGTCGTCAACCGGTCGTCGTGGTCGCCGTACCAGGTCAGGCGCTGCGCCTTCTGGCACAGGTACCCGGCCGAGCGCGGGTGTGCCTTGTCGCCGCGGACCCGGGTGATCTTCCGGCCCTCGACCTGCACTTCCAGCCCGCAGTTGAGGTAGCAGAGGCTGCACGCGGTGCGGTGCCACTCGTCGGTCATATCAGCTCCAGTGCACGGCCGAGCGTCGTGAGACGCGCTTCGAGCGTTTCGCCGGCCGGGTACAGCCGGACCGTGTCGATGCCGGTGTCGCGCCAGACGCGCAGCCGGGCGCGGACCATCTCCTCGGTACCGATCAGCGTGGTGCCGAGCACCATCTCGTCGGTGACGAGCGCGGTCGCGCCGTCGCGGTCGCCGGCCTGCCAGCGCTCGCGGACCTCGGCGGCGACGTCCGCCCAGCCCTGGCGGCTGTAGGCGTCGTTGTAGAAGTTGGTGGTGGCCGAGCCCATGCCGCCGAGGCTGAAGGCGAGTTCTTTCTTGCGGCTGCCGACCATGACGCGCAGCTCGTCCTCGTTGTCCGCGAAAGCAACTTCGGCGCCTTGGCAGACGTCGATGTCCTTACGCGTGCGACCCGACTTCGCGAGCCCGGCGTCGAGGGGCCCGAAGTACGCGTCGGCGCCTTCGGGGACGAAGCTGGTGCCGAGCCAGCCGTCCGCGACCTCGCCGGTGAGCTCCAGCAGCTTCGGCGACAGCGTCGCGAGGTAGATCGGGATGTCCGGGTTCGGCGTGGTGGACAACCGCATCGGACGCGCTTCGCCGGGCAACGGGACCTCGAACGCCTTGCCGGAGAACGAAATCTTCTCCCCGGCGAAGGCTTGGCGGATGATCTCGACGGTCTCGCGCATCCGGGTCAGCGGCTTCGCGAAGGGGACGCCGTGCAGGCCTTCGATCACCTGCGGCCCGGACGGGCCCAGCCCCAGGGCGAACCGGCCGCCGGACAGGTCGGCCAGCGTCAACGCTGCCTGCGCGATCGCGACCGGCGTGCGCGTGCCGAGCTGGATGATCCCGGAGCCGAGCCGGATCCGGTCGGTGCGGGCGGCGAGGTAGCCGAGCGCGGACGGCGCGTCCGAGCCCCAGGCTTCGGCGACCCAGCAGACGTCGAGGCCGAGTTTTTCCGCCTCCAGCACGAAGTCCAGCGTCGTCCGGGAGTCCTTCGAGAACTCGACCGTCGTCGCGGTCTTCATCGGCCTTCGACCCGGTCCTTGATCGCCGCGAGGTTGCCGGTCATCGCGGTTTCGAACTCCCGCAGCCGCACGAAGACGATCTTCTGTTCCTTCTCCGGCATCCGGTCGATGGCGAACGACAGCCCGGACCGGCCCGGGCCCATCTGCATCCACTGCGAAAGCCGCGTGCCGCCGTCGTCCGGCTCGAGGGTGAACTTCCAGACCGAGCTCGGCTCGGCCGGGTCCTGCACCGCCCAGGCGAACACGCGCGGCTCTTCGCACTCGACGACGTACGACGTCGTCTCCCACTCACCGAACGCGTCGTGCTTGCTCTTGCCCACGAACGTCCGGCCGACCTCGCGCCATTCGACGGACTGCAGTTCGGCACTCAGGGACGGCATCACCGCGATGTCCGAGACGACCGGCCAGACCACCTCCGGCGCGGCGTCGATCCAGGTCGAGACCTCGGCCGTCGGCTTGTCCGCGTACCGCGCGCCGGTCCACTCCATCGTGGTCGCACCCCTCTCAGTGAGCCTCTGACCACGATAGTTGCGTAGATAGACCTACGCTGTCAACGTCACTCCTGCCGGGCGAACCGCGCTTCGACGTCCGGGCGCTGCGCCAGCCGGGGCGGGAAGCCGGGGCCACGGCGCATGCGCGTGTCCTCCGGCGTCATCGGTTCGCCGCACTCCGCGCAGACGATTTCGGCGTGGGTGTCGTGCCCGCAGGCGGTGTGGTGCACGGTGATCGGCGGCCCGGCCTCGCTCGAAAGCCACTTGTCACCCCAGCGCGTCATCGCGAGCAGCACGGGGTAGAAGTCGCGGCCCTTTTCGGTGAGGACGTAGTCGTAGCGCACCGGCTCGGTCTGGTAGGCGACCTTCTCGAGGAGCCCCTCGTCGACCAAGCGCTTGAGCCGGTCGGCGAGGGTGTTGCGCGCGATGCCGAGCGCCTGCTGGAACTCGTCGAAGCGGCGGACGCCGTAGAAGGCGTCCCGCAGCACGAGCGGGGTCCACCAGTCGCCGAGGAGGTCCATGGTGCGCGCGATCGAGCACGGCCACTGCGCGAACGAGGTCCGTTTCATGCGGCCGAGAGTACCCCGTTTTCCAGAAGGACTCAGCAGGTCAGCCGCATGACGACCCGACGCGCGGTCGGCTGGCTGACCTCGGCGAAGCCGGCGTCGGCGAAGATCCCGGTGGTGCCGACGAACAACTCGCCGGGCCACGCGACCGGCTTCCCGGGCTCGACGCGGATCGGGTAGCCCTCGACCGCGCGGGCGCCCCGCTCGCGGGCGAAGTCCCCCGCCGCCCTCGCCAATGCGGCGCTCACCCCGCGTCGCCGGAAGCCCTTGCGGGTGACGAAACACGTCACGGCCCAGACGCCGTCGTCCTCGGGGTCCTCCTCGCGGCCGTCCCAGACCAGCCGGCTGCGGAGGAGCCGGCGATAAGCGGTGCGCGGCTCGACCGCGCACCAGCCGGCGGGCTCGCCGTCGAGGAAGGCGACGAGCCCGGTCGCGTGCTCGGCGGTCTGAGCGCGGAACCGCTCGGCGCGCTCCTCGGCGGTCCCCGCCTTCCACTGCGCCGGCGTCTCCTTGAAGTACTGGCACCGGCAGCGGGCCGGGTCGCCGCGGTCGCCGAAGATCGCTTGCAGGTCCGCCCAGGACGCCTGGTCGACGGGTACGACGGTCAGCATCCCCCGAAGCTAGACCAGGTGCCCGGTGGTCACGTCGACGTGGTCCGGGACCTCGTCGTGCTCGTCGCCGACCGAGAGCGTCCCCGCCGGTTCCACCAGGAGCACGCTCGCGCCCGCCTTCGACGACGGCTTGTGGAACGTCCCCTTCGGCACCACGAACACCTGGCCGCGCGCCAGCGTCACCACCCGCTCGTCCGGGTCGCGCACGCCGATCTCGATCTCGCCGTCGAGAACCAGGAAGAACTCGTCGGTGTCCTCGTGGACGTGCCACACGTGCTCGCCGGCGAAGCGCGCCAGCCGGATGTCGTAGTCGTTGACGCGGGTGACGATCCGCGGGCTCCAGGCGGCGTCGAAGCTCGCCAGGACTTCGTTCAGGTCGATCGGGTTCATGGTCACCATCGTCGACCTGGTGTTCCGGTCGCGGGAGTGCTAGGAATCGCACATGCCGCAAGAATTCTCGCACCGGGTCGTCGTGCTCGTCGACGAAGGCTCGAACCCCTTCGAGATGGGCGTCGCGACCGAGCTGTTCGGGCTGCGGCGGCCCGAGCTCGACCGGCCTTGGTACGACTTCGCGCTCTGCTCACCCCACCCGGAAGTCGCCATGCACCTGGGGATGTTCACGCTCTCCGGAGTGCGCGGCCTCGACGTCGCCGACACCGCGGACACGCTGATCGTGCCCAACCGGCCCGACCCGCTGACCCGGCCGTCCCCCGAGGTCCTGGCCACCGTCCGGCGGGCGGCCGACCGCGGCGCGCGACTCGTGAGCTTCTGCACCGGTGCGTTCACCCTCGCCTTCGCCGGCGTCCTCGACGGCCGCCGCGCGACGACGCACTGGCGCTGGGCCGACGACTTCGCCGCGCAGTTCCCGGACGTGGACCTCGAGCCCGACGTCCTGTTCGTCGACGACGGCGGTGTCCTCACCGCGGCGGGCAGCGCGGCCGCCCTCGACCTCGGCCTGCACCTGATCCACCGCGACCACGGCGCGGAGATCGCCAACGCGGTCAGCCGCCGGCTGGTGTTCACCGGCCACCGCGACGGCGGCCAGCGCCAGTTCGTCGAACGGCCGGTGCCCGCGGTGCCGGACACGTCGCTGTCACCGGTCCTGACGTGGGCCCGCGCGCGGCTCGGCACGCCGCTCACGGTGACCGACCTCGCGACGCACGCGGCGATCAGCCCGGCGACGCTGCACCGGAAGTTCCGCGCGGAGCTGGGCACGACGCCGCTGGCGTGGCTGACGACGGAACGCGTGACGCTGGCCTGCCGCCTGATCGAACGCGGCGAGCTGCGGCTGGAGCGGGTGGCCGAGGCGAGCGGCTTCGGGACGGCGGCGAACTTGCGCTTGCAGTTGAGGCGGCACACCGGGTTGAGCCCGAGTGCGTACCGCCGTCGCTTCGGCCCCGCGGCTTAGGACCCCTGCACCCGGCTCCGCGCGTCGGCGATCCAGCCGAGCATCGCCTCCAGCATCCGCGCCCGCAGCTCCAGGCCCATCGCCTGGGGGTCGGTCGGCCGTTCGGTTTTCGCCAGCTCCCGCAGGTACGCCCGCAGCGGCTCCAGCTCCGCGGTCAGGGCGCGTTCCTCCCTCGCCAGCACGGAAAGGGCATCATCGCGGTCCAAAGTGGACACCAGGAGGGCGCGCAGCGTGGACTCGTCGCGGACGGTCCGGTCCGGTTCGACGTCCACCAGCCAGCGGCGCAGCTCCTCCCGGCCGGCCGGGGTGACCTGGTACGTGCGGCGACCGCGTGGCCCTTCGGCGACCTCCTCGGCGAACCCCGCTTCGGTGAGCTTCGCCAGCTCGCCGTACATCTGGTTGCGCCGGGCGTACCAGACGCCCCGCATGACGTCGTCGAACTTCTTCGCCAGGTCGTAGCCGCTCTGCGGGCCGGGCAGGAGCGTGGCGAGGACCGCGTGACGCAGGGACATGCTCGTCATCTTTGACAGGTCAGATCTTACCGGTCAAACTCGACCTATGACTGAGCGCCGAAAACTGCTGATCCTGTTCGCCACCCTCGCCGGCATCCTGCTCAGCGCCCTGGACGGCACGGCCACCAGCACCGCGATGCCGAAGATCGCCGAGCAGCTGCACGGCACCGGCAGCCTGACCTGGGTCACCACCGCGTACCTGCTGGCCTCGACCGTGACCATCCCGGTCTACGGGCGGCTGGCCGACCTGCACGGCCGCAAGTTCCCCCTGCTCACCGGCCTGACGGTCTTCCTCGCCGGCTCGGCGCTGTGCGCACTGACCGGGGACATGCCGCAGCTCATCGCGTTCCGCACGGTCCAGGGCATCGGCGCGGGCGCGCTGATGACCGTCGGCATGACACTGGTGCGCGACCTCTACCCACCGGAGCAGTCCACCGGCCTGGCCCGCATGCAGACCCTGATGGCCGGCCTGATGGTGGTCAGCTTCATCGGCGGCCCGCTCGAAGGCGGCCTGCTCACCGACCACCTCGGCTGGCGCTGGATCTTCCTGGTGAACCTGCCCGTCGGCGCCGCCGCGATCGCCGTCGTGGCGGCACTCGTCCCGCACCGGCGGCCCGAAGACCGGGACACCGGGCGGTTCGACACGGCGGGCGTCGCGCTGCTCGCGGCCGCGATCTGCCTGATCCTGGTCGCCCTCGGCGCCGAGCACACGCTCGCGCTGCTGCCCGCCGGAGCGGTGCTGCTGGTCGCGTTCGTGGTCGTCGAACGGCGCGCGGACGTGCCGATCGTGCCGTTGCGCCTCTTCGGCAGCCGGACCTTCAGTGCCGTGACCGTCGCCGGCTTCCTGTTCACCGCCGCGACCACGCCCGCCGGGCTCTTCTTCGGGCTCTACTTCCAGCAGGTGCGCGGGTACGGCGCGACCGCCGCCGGGCTCATGGTCCTCCCGCTGATGGCCGGCATGCTGACGGGCAACCGCCTCACGGCGCTGGTCGTGCTCCGGACCGGGCACGTCAAGGGGCTGCTGGCCGCCGGGGCCGTGGTGGTGTCCGCCGCATCCGCGTCACTGGTGGCCATCGACGTGCTCCCGGCGTGGCTCGCCGTCACCTGTGCCGGCCTGATCGGGCTCGGGACGTCACCCGCGATGGGCGGGATCGCCATCGCCGCGCAGATGTCCGTGTCGCGGCGCGACACCGGCGCGGCGACGGCCGGGCTGAACCTGCTCAAGCAGCTCGGCGGCAGCACGGGCCTGGCGATCGGCCAGGTGCTGCTCGGAGCCGGGTCCATCGGCACCGCGATCGCGGTCGTCGGCGCCGTCGGCGGCCTGGCCGCACTCGGCGCGGTCCTCGCCATGGAGGACCTGGACGTCATGCCGGCGCGCCTCGCAACTCGGTGAGGGCCTTCGCCAGCGCGGCCTGCTGTACCCGCGCCGGATACCCGGCAGGGTCCGCCGCGGCCAGGACGTTCAAGCCTTCGACCAGCGCCACCAGGCTCTTCGTCGTCAGCTCGAGCCGCTCGTCCGTCCACTTCGGACGGCAGGCGGCGACCAGCCGGCGGATCCGGGCCAGGAACGAGTGGTTCGCCGCGCGGTGGCGTTCGGCCAGATCTTCGTCGGCCAGGGCCGCCGCGAGGAAACCCACCCACACCCGGGACTCGTCGTGGTGGCCGTGCGGCAGGTCGACCGCCTGGCCGAGCACCGCTCCCAGCGCCCCGAACGCGTCAAGACTCGCCGCTTCGGCCGCGTCGGCGCGGAGGGCGGTGCGGTCGTAGAGCAGGTCGCGCGCGTGCAGCAGCAACGCCTTCTTCGTCGGGAACGCGTGCATCACCAGCCCGGTCGTGCAGCCGGCGCGCTCGGCGACCGCGCGCAGGGTCAGCCCCGGCAGGCCGCCGTCGGCGAGGACCTGCCAGGTCGCGTTCGACAGCAGCTCCCGCTGGGCCTGGACGTCACGCTGCTTCGGCACGGAAACCTCCTTTCCGGGAAGCGTAACAGCTGCTACGGTAACGCTTGTTACAGAAAGGAGCACCGTGCCCACCACCATCGAGATCACGGCCGTGACCTGGGACGATCCCGACGCCGTCCGGCTGCGCGCGGCCCAGCGCACCGAACTGGACGCCCGCTACGGCACGGACGACCACGAGCCAGGCGCGATGCCGTCCGCCGAGACCATGGCGGTGTTCCTCGTCGCCCGGGACGCCGGCGGCACGGCCATCGGCTGCGGCGGGCTCCGCCTCCTGGGTGCGGGTTCGGGTGAGGTCAAGCGCATGTACGTCGACCCGGCGGCTCGCGGCACCGGCGTCGCGACAGCCCTGCTGCGTGCGCTCGAAGACCGCGCACGCGACTTCGGCATCGCCCGGCTGCTGCTGGAGACCGGCACCGGGCAGCCGGACGCGATCCGCTTCTACCAGCGCGAAGGCTACGAACCCATCGAGGCTTACGGGCCGTACGTCGGCGAACCGCTCTCGCGCTGCTTCGCGCGCGACCTGTGATCGGATTTCCGATGGCCACCCCAGCCTGAGCTATTGGTGGCCGGGGGCGCACCGGGCCTACCGTCGAAGGCACGGCGATCCGGGGTTCTTTTCGCCGTTCCCTTCACCGACACGGAGTTCCCTTGCGCATCAAGCAGATCGGCGCCGTGCTGGCCGCGGCCGCCGTCTTCGCCCTGCCGGCCACCCCCGCGGACGCGGCGCCGAGGATCGTCCCCCTCGACCTCGCCGCCGGGCAGCAGCCGGAGAACATCGCCCTGGAGCCCGACGGCTCCGCCGACCTCACTTTCGCCTACACCGGCGAAATCGGCCGCGTCACGCCCGGCGGGCAGGTCCGGGTCATCGCCCGGATCCCGGTACCGGACGACGGTGACGTCCCGGTCGTCCACAAGAGACTGTTCCTCGGCGGCATCGTCCGCGCACCCGGTGGCGACCTGTACGTCGCCGTCTCGACGGGCACCGCGGCGACCGGCCTGTACCGGGTCCGGCCCGGCACCGCGCCGGTCCGGGTGGCCGCGCTACCGCCGTCCGGCTTCCAGAACGGCGTCGCGCGCGACCCGGCGACCGGCGACCTCTTCGTCGCGGACTCGTTCGGCTCCACGGTCTGGCGGGTCTCCCGAGGACGCGTCACGGCCTGGGCCACCGGTGACCTGCTCGCCCCCGTGAGCGGCTTCGGCGCCAACGGGATCAAGGTCCACGCCGGCGCGGTCTGGGTGTCCAACCTGGACCGCGGCACGCTGGTGCGGTTCCCGCTCGCCGGCGGCCCCGGCCGGGTCGTCGCGACGGGCCTCGGGCCGGTCGACGACTTCGCCTTCCACGGCACCACCGTCGTCGCCGCGATCAACCAGGAGAACCGGGTGGTCACCGTCGACCGCGACGGCATCCACCCGTTCCTGTCCCTCGAGGACGGCCTGGCCAACCCGACGGCGGTCGCCGTCCGCGACGACAAGGTGTACGTCACGGACGGCGCCTACTTCGGCGGCTCGCCGAACCTCCTTCAGGCCACGCTCGCCGCAAACACGTGCAAGGCGGAGTTCGACGGCAGGGTCACCGCCACGACCTCCTTGCCCGCAGCCAGCGGGACGGAGTTCGCGAACACCCGGTACGGCGTCGTCGGGTAAGCCGGGCCCGCCTTGGTGTTCTTGCCCAGCACGGTCGCGACGGTCGTCGCGCCGTACTGGGCGGGATCGGCGCAACACCAGTTCGGCAGCCCCAGGTCGGCCTGGCCGGTGCTGCCGTCGGCGTACTGGACGACGACGGTGCCCTGGGCCGTCCCGGTGCCGGTGCCGGCCAGCACGAGCTTCGAACCACTGCCCCGCAAAGCGATCGTCTGCCCGGCGGCGACGACGTTGTCCGGCTTGCCGCTCCCGGCGTCCGGCCAGGTCAGCCGGGCACCGCCGGCCGTGAACACCGCTCCCGGCTCGAGACCCGCTTCGGCGAGCCCCTCGGCACGGAAGCTGCTGCCCCCGCCGTCGAGGTCACCCACCGCGGTGTGCGCCGCATCGGTGACGCCGACGTTCCCGTACGCCGCGGCCAAGGAGGCGTGCGGGACGGTGACGGCCGAGGAGTCGACGGCCTGGTGCGCGCCGGCCCGGGCCTGGTAGGTCGCGGTGGCGGTGACCTGGTAGTCCGCCGGCTTCAGCCCGGCGTCCGGGGTCAGCGTCACCGGCACCTCGACCTTCTGACCGGGCCACACGAGCTTCGGCGCAGCCGCGACCTCGGCGTGGAACCCTTCCGCACCAACGGAAATCTTGACGTCCCGCACCGGCAGCGGCGTGCCGTTGGTGAAGCTCGCCGTCGCGGCCACGGCCTGGCCCGGAGCGGCCAGCGAAGGCGCGGTCAGCGTCACCGTGCCGTTGTCGTCCTCCGGGAAGAAGCCGCCGACCGCGCTCGCGCCGAACAGCCGGACGTCCTGCCGGTCGCCCGCGCCGAGCTGCCCGGTCTTGACGCGCACGACGCCGTGCGCGGCCGGGTCGTACCACCAGCCCGACGGCGCCCGGTCCAGTTCGGCCTTGCTGCCGTACTGGCGCAGGACCCCGGTACCCGCCTGGACGGCGGCCGGCTTCGCTCCCGTGTGGACGGACAGCCGGTAGTTCCGCGCGGCCGGCTTCCCGGGGTAAGTACCGGTGCTCGTGCCGATCCCGACGGTCACCGTGCCCGGCCCGGACTTGGGCGCGTCGACGGTGAACGTCTGCTTCGCCTGCTCACCGCGCTGGTAGCCGCGGGTGACGCCGTCGTCCTCGGTGAGGGTGAAGCCGCCCTGGCCCTGCGGGTAGACGTCGAGGTCCAGATCGCTTTTGTCCCGCGTCTGCCACGACGTCGTGCCTTCGGCCCACATCGGCACGACGGCCCCGGCGCGGACGAACAGCGGGAGCGTGTCGAGCGGCGCGTCGTAACCGTCGACGGTGGCCGGACCGGTGTAGGTCTTGCCGCTCCAGTAGTCCACCCAGGTGCCCTTCGGCAGGTAGATGCCGTTGCGCACGGACGACTTCTCGTACACCGGCGCGACCAGGAAGTCCGTGCCGGAGAGGAACTCGTACTTCGCCTTGTCCGTCCACACGTTCGGGTCGTCCGGGTACTCCAGGGCCAGCGGCCGGACCTGGCCGACGCCGGACCGGTGCGCCTGCGCCGAGTAGCTGTAGGTGTAGGGCAGCAGCCGCTCCTTGAGCAGCAGGTACTTCCGGTTGATCGACGTGTACGGCTCGCCCTGGCGCCACGGCTGCTTGTCCGACGACGCCCAGCCGTCCATGGTCATCGCGGCGGGCAGGAACGTCTTCCACTGCAGGTCACGGACGTAGGTCTGCGGGCTGCCGCCGAAGATGCCGTCGATGTCGCCGGTGTTGTAGGCGATGCCGGACGTCGTCGCGCCCGCGTAGGTCGGGATCTGCCACTTGATGTAGTCGTACGAACCGGACTGGTCACCGCTCCACAGCACACCGCAGCGTTGCGCCCCGGCCCAGCTCACCGGCTGCCAGACGAACCCGCGGGCGTCGCTGTTGTCCTCGATGCCCTTGTACGCGGTGTCGCAGGCGTCGAGCGCGAACTGGTAGCCCGGGCCGACCCAGGCGACGTCCAGCTTGCGGACCCGCACACCGGCCTTGACCTCGTCGGCCTGGTTCGGGACGCCGTCCTCGGTCCAGAGGCCGAGCTGCATCTTGTTCTTCCTGAGGCCTTCGCCCGTTTGCTGCAGATCTTCGTAGCCACAGCCGTAACCGTCATTGACGAGCATCCAGCCGTTCGGCATTCCGTTCTCGGTGTAGCCGTCGGCGACCTTCACCGCATCGAGCGTGTGCCGCTTCCCGCGATTTGCATTTTGCAGATAGCAATCCGAATCACCGGTTTCCAGGCCGTAGATCGGCGGCATAAACGGCTTCCCGACGAGGTCGGTATAGCCCCCGATGACGTCTTTGAGGGTGTCGCCGACGACGTAGGTGGCGTCGAAGCGGCGCTCGTCGTGGGTCGTCTTCACCGGGGCCGTGAAGGAGTAGCTGCCCGGGGCGAAGGTGTTGCGCAGGACGCCATAACCCGAGGTAGAGGCATAGAACGGCTGCGAGTTGGGCGCGCCACCGTCGTTCCAGTTGTCGTCGGCGAAGATCCGGATCGTCCGGTCGCGGTGGCTGAACCGGCCGTTCTGCTCACCGCCGCCGACGAACTGCTCGGTCGCGGTCCTGGTCAGGCTCTGCGTGGTCGTGGTGCCGGTCCAGGACAGCGGGGCGGACTCGGCCCAGAGCTGCCGGCGGTCGGCGCCGTCGTACAGGGCGAACTTCAGCGGGTGCTTGTAGGCGCGCAAGGTCGCCTTGGGCGTCGAAACGGCCCAGTAGGCACCCTTGTCGACGCGCTGGGGCATGGCCGGCGGCGTGGTCTTCGGCAGGACGATCTTGCCGCCGGCCGGGTCGGTGAAGGTCCCGTCGGGGGCGAGCCAGATCCGGACGGCGCCTTCGGCCGGGAAGCTCACGCGCACGGCGGCGGCACCGGATTTCAGCGTCACCACCGGGCCGTCGGCCGAGATCCCGGCGAGGTCCCCGAGCTGCCCGGCGGGCGCCGCGACCGGCTCGGCGTACGCCGCGGCGGGGGTCAGCCCGAGGGCGGCTGCTGCGGCCAAACAGCCGAGCGACTGCGCAACTCTGCTCATTAGTGACACCTTTCGCGCATCAACACGCATGACGGGCTCTGTATAGCGCAGGTTTCGCGCAGTGTCACCCGCCGAACCGGTTCAGACGGCCGACTCACGACTTCCGTCGGGTCTCACGCTGCGCGACCGGCCGAGCGTCCACAGTGCACCTTTCGCGCTTCGGTACCGTTCCGCGGATTTTCCGTTCCCCATTTCGCTGAATATTCAAATGCACGTCCATGATCGGCACGTGCATCCGCACGCGAGCGGTGCACGCTCGCCGCCGCGGAACTCGCCATACCGGGGAAATGGTTGCTGTGCGCCAAATCCGCCGGTATGTTTGCGCCGTCCCCGGAGTGCCGGCATCGGTCGCGGGGGTTCGCGCTGCTCGGACACGGTGGGGAGGCCGATACCCGGGATAGCGCTTTCCGGTGGGATGGGTCCTCACCGGGGAGCAGGAGGGAAGCGGTGCCTTGGTGTACTCGGGGACGGTCATGGACGACCGCGTGACCGAGCCGTACCTGGTCGGTCAGGAAGCCATCGCGGGCGAGCTGCTGCGCGGAAAGTGGTGCGTCTACCTGCACGAATGGCTGGGCGACGAGCACGATCTCGCCACCTGGCGCGACGAGGTGGCCACGCACGCGGCGGAGTCCGGAGTGGAGGTGTGCTTCGTGGAGATCCCGCGCAAGGACATGACGCTCGTGGCCAACGTGCACGCGCTGCCGAGCTTCGAGCAGGTCACGCAGTCGGTGGCGGCGCTGGAACACCACAGGGGCACGGTCGCGGGCCGCCGGCGGCGGCGGCGGTGATCCCCGGGCTGTCCCGGCGGGAGTAGCCAGGTCAGGAGGTATGCCGCCTCCGCCGACGGCGCCACCTCGGCCGGAGCAGCCCGGCCAAGTGCGCCGCCTCTGCCGACGGCGCCCGCC
>NZ_BSTD01000001.1:636680-2725530 GCF_030269325.1 Amycolatopsis sp. NBRC 101858
CGCTACCCGCCGTCAGCAACAACGCCGCCTCCGCCGACGGCGCCCGCGCTACCCGCCGTCAGCAACAACGCCGCCTCCGCCGACGGCGCCCGCGCTACCCGCCGTCAGCAACAACGCCGCCTCCGCCGACGGCGCCCGCGCTACCCGCCGTCAGCAACAACGCCGCCTCCGCCGGTGACCCCGCGCCACCTCGGCCGGAGCAGCCCGGTCAGGACGTCGCGTGCTGCTGGGCCGCCAGGAAGTGCGCCGTCTCCGCCGTTGCCTCGTACAGCGCCCGGTAGTGCCGGTAGAACTCCTCGTACCGCTCGTGGTTCGCCGGGTCCGGGGTCACCGTCGCGGCGATCGGGTTCCCGCGCGCGGCGTCCATCCCCACCGCCTCCGCCGCGAGGAGCGCGTCGCCCAGGCACGCGCCGATCGTCTCCGCCGGGATCTGCTGCGGCAGCCCCGTGACGTCCGAGACGATGCGCGTCCACAGCCCGCCCTTGGTCCCGCCGCCGACCGCGACCAGCCGGCCCGCCGCACCTCCCGCGGCTGCCATCGCCTCGAGGTTGTGCCGCACGCCGTACGCGATCCCTTCCAACGCCGCGCGGTAGATCTCGGCTCGGCCGTGCGACGTCGTCAGCCCGGCCAGCACCCCGCGCGCGGCCGGGTCGAACAGCGGCGTCCGCTCCCCCGCGAAGTACGGCAGCAGGAGGAGCCCGCGGCTGCCCGCCGGCACCGAAGCCGCCTCCGCCACCAGGTCTCCGAAGGAAGCTCCGACGAGTTTCCGCAGCCAGTCGGTCACCGCGCCGGACGTCGCCATGCCCGCCGCCAGCGTGAAACTGCCCGGGACGACCCCGCGCGTGCCCCACAGCCCCGGGTGCGGGCGTGGCTCGGTCAGCACCTGGACCAGGAACATCGTCGTTCCGTACATGACCATGACGTCGCCCGGCTCGCGGACGCCGACGCTCGACGCCTCGGCCCAGGCGTCGACCGTCCCCGCCGTCACCGGCAAGCCCGCGGGCAGTCCCGTGAGCGCGGCCGCAGCCGCGGTGACCTCCCCGGCGATCTCGGTCGGCCACAGCAGTTCCGGCAGCGCCACCCCGGGCGCGACGCGCTCAGCCCAGTCCGCGGCCCAGTCGCCGGCGACCAGGTCGTACATCGGCGTGCACTGGCTCGCCGAGTGGTGGTCGAGGACGTACCGGCCGGTCAGCCGGTGCACCAGGAAGGAGCTCGACATCAGCAGCTTCTTCGTGCGCGCGTGGACGTCCGGCTCGTGGCGCGCCAGCCAGCGCACCTTCGGCCCGACCGCCTGGCTCGTCAGCGGCGAACCCCCGCGCGCCAGGATCTTCTCCGCGCCGAGCTCGTCGTTCAGCTCGGCGATCTCCGCGCCCGCCCGGGTGTCGACGCCGTAGAGGATCGCCGGCCGCAACGGCGTGCCGCCGGCGTCGGCCGGGAGGAGGCACGGCCCGATGCCGCTGATCCCGAGCCCGGCGAGCGGGCGCCCTTCGGCCGCGCGCAGCAGGTCGGCGACGATCCCGGTGAAGTCCGCCCACCAGACCGTTTCGGCGTCGTGCTCGAACCAGCCCGGCCGCGGCGTCGAGACGGCGTGCTCGCGGACCGACCGGGCGAGCACGGCGCCGCCGGGGTCCACCAGCACGCCCTTCGAGCTGGCGGTGCCGATGTCCACGCCGAGCAGCAGTCCCGTCATCCGCCCCTCCACGGACCAAACTGCGGGAAATCGATTACCACCACGCTATGGTGTGCCGGAAGCACTGTCAACGAACACGAACGAGGACACCGGTGGCGACGATCTCCGACGTGGCGGCGCTGGCCGGCGTCTCGACCGCGACCGTGTCGAGGGCGCTCAACGGCAAGTCCACTGTGGACCCGGTGCTCGCCGAGCGCGTGGCCAGGGCCGTGGCAGAGCTCGGCTACACGCCGAACGGCCTGGCGCGCAGCCTGCGCCGCCGCGAGACCGCGGTGCTGGCGCTGATCATCTCCGACGTCGAGAACCCGTTCTTCACGGCGATCGCGCGCGGGGTCGAGGACACGGCGCAGGCCGCCGGGTACTCGGTGATGCTGTGCAACTCCGACGAGAACACCGCCAAGGAACGCCGGTACGTCGAGGTTGCGGCCCAGGAGCGGCTCGCCGGCGTGATCATGTCGCCGACCACGGGTGACAGCGACGTCCGGCCGCTGACCACGCACCGGACGCCGATCGTGACGGTGGACCGGCGCCTCGCTTCGGCGGACTGCGACGCCGTGCTGCTGGATTCCCGCGCCGCGGCCCGTGACGCCGTGTCGCACCTGGTTTCCCAGGGCTACCAACGGATCGGCTGCATCGCCGGCCCGCCGGGCGTCACCACGGCGGACGACCGGCTCGACGGTTACCGCGACGGGCTCCGCGAGGCGGGCCGGAAGTACGCGGCGAAATTGGTGCGCCGCTGCGAATTCCGCGAGAACGGTGGCCGGGAGGCCGCGACGCAGCTGCTGACGAAACCCGACCCGCCGGACGCACTCCTGGTGTCCAGCAGCACGATGTCGGTCGGCGTGCTGCAGGTGCTGGCGGAGCTGGGCCGGCGCG
This sequence comes from Amycolatopsis sp. NBRC 101858, assembly GCF_030269325.1. GTDB lineage: Bacteria > Actinomycetota > Actinomycetes > Mycobacteriales > Pseudonocardiaceae > Amycolatopsis > Amycolatopsis ponsaeliensis. The sequence goes on from NZ_BSTD01000001.1 coordinate 639,247, forward strand.
CCGGCCGCGACGTCGGGATCGTGTCGTTCGACGACGCCCCGTGGGCGACGCTGATCTCCCCGGCGCTGACGGTGCTCGCCCAGCCCGCCCACGCGATGGGCCAGCTCGCGGCCCGCCTCCTGCTCGACCGCATCGCCGACGGCACTTCCCGCGCCGCGACCACGACGACGATGGCGGCGCAGCTCATCGTCCGGGGCAGCTCCACCCGCCCCTGACGGCGCGGGGTCAGTGGTGCCGGGTGTGGAAGGTCCAGGCGTCGGCCACGATGTCGCGCAGGTCGGGCCGGCCAGGCTGCCACCCGAGGTCCTTCCGGGCTTTCTCGCTGCTCGCAACGGTGACGACCGCGTCGCCACTGCGCCGTGGGGCGAGCACCACCGGGATGGGGTGCCCGGTGATCTCGCGGGCGGCTTCCACCACCTGCAGGTTGGTGTAGCCGTTGCCGTTGCCCAGGTTGTAGATCTCGTGCCGGCCGGGCTCGATCGCTTCCAGCGCGAGCACGTGCGCGGTGGCCAGGTCCGCGACGTGGATGTAGTCCCGCACGCAAGTGCCGTCGGGGGTCGGGTAGTCGTTGCCGTACAGCTGCAGCCGCTCCCGCTTGCCGGCCGCGACCTGCAGCACGATCGGGATGAGGTGGCTCTCCGGATCGTGCCGCTCACCGAGCTCGCCGACCGCGCCCGCCGCGTTGAAGTAGCGCAGGCTCGTCGCACCGAGGCCGAACGCCGCGGCTTCCGCGGCCACCATCAGGTCGACCATGAGCTTGCTGGCCGCATAGGGATTGCGCGGGTCCACCCTGGCGGTCTCGGCGAGCTTCTCGTCGCCCTCGCCCCGGTACATCGAACCGGTCGACGAGAAGATCAGGCGCCGGACGCGCGCCGCGCGGGCGGCTTCCAGCAGGGCGAGGGAGCCACGCACGTTGACGTCCCAGTAGACGTCCGGCCGGGCGACGGACTCCGCGACCTCGATCCGCCCCGCGAAGTGAAGCACGCCCTCGAAACCCGCTTCGGGAGTCAGCACCCGAGCCGCGTCGTGCACGGACATTTCGTGGAACGCCACGCCGTCCGGCACGCTCGCGCGGTGCCCGGTCGACAGGTCGTCCAGCACCTCCACGTCGTGCCCGGCCGACAGGAGCGCTCGGGTCACCACGCTTCCGATGTAGCCCGCGCCCCCCGTGACCAGCAGCTTCACTGAGATTCCTCCTCGATGGACAGTCCCGGCAGCTCAGCGATCGCGCGGCCGAGGTTGACTTCGACCTTGCTTCAGCTTTTACCGTCGCCACCATGACTGCTCCTCCCATCCCGCGCACCGTCTGGATCGCCTCCGGCGTCATGGCGCTCGGCGGGTTCCTGGGCAACATGGACGGCTCGATCGTCGCGGTCGGGCTGGAGTCGATGAGGCTGCGCCTGGGGGTCAGCCTCATCGAGATCCAGTGGGTGGCGACGGCGTTCCTGCTCGGCCTTTCGGCGGCCCTGCCCCTCACCCCGTGGCTGGTGAAACGGCTCGGCGCCGGACGGCTGTGGCTCTGGGCGCTGGGGGCGTTCCTCCTGACGTCGGTGGCCTGCGCGCTCGCCCCGGACGCCGGCACGCTGATCGCCTTCCGCACGCTGCAGGGCATGGCCACCGGCGTCATGGTCACCGCCGGGCAGACCGTGATCGGGCTGGCCGTCGGGCCGGAGCGGCTCGGCCGCACCATGGGCACGCTGGGCCTGGTCGTCGGGCTGGCGCCGGTCGTCGGGCCGAGCGTCGGCGGCTTCCTGCTCGCGCACTTCTCGTGGCCGGTGCTGTTCTGGCTCAACCTGCCGATCGGGCTGGTCGCGTTCGGCCTCGCGCTGCGGTACGTTCCGCGCGGCGACCGCGGGCAGCCGCCGCCGATGGACTGGCCGGGGCTGCTGCTCGTCTCGCTCGGCCTGCCGCTGCTGGTCTACACGCTCACCGAGCTCGACGCCGTGCTGGCGGCCGTCGGCGCCCTCGCGCTGGCGATCTTCGTCTGGCGATCCTTGCGCGTGCGGCACCCGGTACTGGACCTGCGGCTGGCCGCCCGGCCCGTGATGGGCTCGGCGCTGGCGGCCGTCCTGCTGGCCGGCGCCGGGATGTTCGGCGCGGTCCTGCTGCTGCCGCTGTGGTTCCAGGTCCGGCTCGGCGCCGGGCCGGCCGAGACGGGTGTCCTGCTCGCACCGATGGGCCTGGCGACGACGGTGTTCGTGCTCGTGGCGGGCCGGCTGACCGACCGCCACGGCGGGGGAACCGTAGCGCTCACCGGGTCACTGGTCGTGCTGGCGAGCACCGTCCCGCTGCCGTGGCTCGGCCCGGACACCCCGATGTGGCTGGTCCAGGCGCTGCTCGTCGTCCGCGGCGCGGGACTCGGGCTGTCGATCATGCCCGCGTCGACGGCGGCGTACGCGTCGGTCGGTGCGGCCGAACTGGGCCACGCGACGGCGTTGGTCAACATCGTCATGCGCGTGGGTGGCGCGGCCGGGGGCGCGGTGTGCGTGATCGTGCTGTCCCGCGGCCTCGCCACCGGCCCGGCGACCGGGTTCGGCTGGGCGTTCGGGGTGCTGGGAATCGTCTGCGTGCTGGGCGCGGTGGCCGCCGGACGGCTCCGGCACGCCGAGCGATCGTCCACAGTGGACGTCACGGGGTGATCCACCTGGGAACCTGGCGCGATCACCGGTTTGGTGATTTCCTGGAGCCGGTCAACCACGGTCGGTAAGGGGAAGGGCTGACGATGGCGGGGGTATCGAGGCGGCTGGTGACGGCCGCGGCGGCGACGGCGGTGCTGGGGAGCTTGCTGGCGGCGGCGCCCGCGTCGGCCGCCCCGTCGATCGACTGGAAACCGTGCGCGGACGCGCCCGGGGTGGACTGCGGCACGGTGACCGTGCCGATCGACTGGGCGCACCCGGACCGGGGCACGGCGAGCATCGCGCTCGCCCGGCGCAAGGCGACGGACCCGCAGGCCCGCATCGGATCGGTCCTGATGGACCCGGGCGGCCCCGGCGGGCCGGGTGCCGGTGAGGTCAAGGGCGGCTGGTCGCTCTCGCCGGAGATCACCAAGCGCTTCGACACCGTGGGCTTCGACCCGCGCGGCGTCGGCGACAGCACGCAGATCAAGTGCGGGCTCGACGAGGTCATCGCCGACCACCCGGAGGTGCCGCGCAACCAGGCCGAGTTCGACCAGCTCGCGGCGTACAACCGCAAGCTCGGCGATAGCTGCAACAAGCTTTCCGGGCCGCTGGGGCAGTTCGGCGACACCGTGAGCGTCGCGCGGGACATGGACGCCATCCGCGCCGCGCTCGGCGAGAAGAAGCTGACGTACTACGGGGTTTCCTACGGCACGCTGATGGGCCAGCAGTACGCCGAGCTGTTCCCGGACAAGGTCCGCGCGCTCGTGCTGGACAGCAACATGGACCACTCGCAGGTCACGGCGTTCGAGTTCCTGAACAGCGAAACGCAGTCGGTGCAGGCGGAGTTCGGCGAGTTCGTGGCGTGGTGCGGCCGGACGCCGGGCTGCGCGCTGCACGGCCGGGACGTCTCGAAGCTGACGCGCGACCTGCAGGACAAGGCCGCGCGCGGGGAGCTGAAGGATCCGCAGAGCGGCGAGGCCGTCACCCCGCTTTCGCTCGCCGGGATCTTCCAGGGCTCCTTCTACGGCCCGAGCTGGGATCGGCTCGCGTCGGTCCTCAAGTCGTTCGCGGACGGCACCCCGCCCGCCGCGTCGGCGCAGCTGAAGGAAGACATCCCGGTCAACAACGTCTTCCAGAGCGTGTTCTGCGACGACTGGAAGCTGCCGGTGCACAACTACGCCGAGCTCGAGGCCTACCGGCGGACGGCCGCGGCCCTCGCGCCGGACGTCAAGGTGAACTCCCTGGGCTGGCAGGCGGTCACCGGGTGCATCGGCTGGCCGAACAAGGCGAGCAACCCGCAGCACCCGCTGCAGGTGCACGGCGCGCCGCCGCTGCTGATGCTGAGCAGCAAGTACGACCCGGCGACGCCGTACGCGTGGTCGCAGGCCGCGGCCCGGCAGAGCGGCAGCACCCTGCTCACCTACGACGGCTGGGGCCACGGCGCGTACGGCAAGAACAGCCAGTGCGTGATCAAGGCGACCGACGACTACCTGATCAGCGGCAAGCTCCCGCCGCGCGGGACGCACTGCGCGGCGGTCGAGCCGGGGACGCCCGAAGCCCGCGTCGCCGGGCCGAAACCACCGGCGGCGATCGGCTTCTGACGCTTCCGTTGCGTGGCCGGGGCGAGGACAATCGTCCCGGCCACGCGAAGGGAGCCGAGGGTGATTCGTCGATTCTTCGCCACCGCGGCGGCCGTGATCGCCGCTTCGTCCCTTCTCACCGCACCGGCGGAAGCCACGACGGGCCGGTATCTCGCGCTGGGTGACTCCGTCGCGTTCGGCTACCGGCCCGACGCGGGTGCCGACTACTCGAATGCGTCGAACTTCAGGGGCTACGCGGAGAAATACGCGTCCCTGCGCGGGCTTCGGCTGGCCAATGCGTCGTGTCCGGGCGAGACGACGGGAAGCTTGCTGAAGGTCAGCGCGCCGAGCAACGGCTGTGAGAACGGCTACCGGCTCGCGTACCCGCTGCACGTCTCCTATCCGGGCAGCCAGATCGACTACGCCGTGCGGTACCTGCGGGCCCACCGGGACACGCGGCTGGTGACCCTGACGATCGGCGCGAACGACATGTTCCTGTGCCGCGACACGACGCCGGACCAGTGCACGGGCCCGGACTTCCAGATCGCGCTCGGCCAGGTGAGCCGGAACCTAGCGGCGATCCTCGGCGCGGTGCGCGAGCAGTACCGCGGCGACCTCGTGCTGGTGTCGTACTACTCCCTCGACTACCGCGACCCGGCCCAGGTGGCGCAGGTGAAGGCGATCAACGCGGCACTGACCCAGGTGACGCGCCGCTATCACGGCAAGATCGCGGACGGCTTCACGGCGTTCTTCCTGGCCTCCCTGCGCGCGGGCGGCGACCCGTGCGCGGCGGGGCTGCTGATCAAGCTGCCGACCGGAGCCTGCGACGTCCATCCGTCCGCGGCCGGCCATCGCGTGCTCGAACTGGCGTTGGCTCACACCGCCTGAACTTCGACCCCGGCGGCTTCGAAGGCCCGCACGGCCTCCGGATCGGCGTCGGTGTCGGTGACGAGGGCGTGCACCTGCGTCGTCTCGCAGATCCGGGCGAAGGCGCGCCGGCCCAGCTTCGAGCCGTCGGCGACGGCGACCACGCGCTCGGCGCGCTCGACCATCAGCCGGTTGATGCTGGCCTCGCCCTCGTGGTGGGCGAAGGCGCCGGCGTCGGGATCGAAGGCGTCGACGCCGAGGAACAACAGGTCGATGGTGAGCTCACTGAGCACGCGGGTGGCGAGCGGCCCGCTCAGTTCGAACGACTGCGGCCGCGCGACACCGCCGGTGACGACGATCTTGACGTTCGGCCGCACGGCGAGCTCGTGCGCGATGTTCAGCGCGTTGGTGACAACGGTGATGCCGGGCGAGTCCCCCCGGCTGCCCAGGTCCGACCGGATGGCGAGCGCCCGCGCGACCCCGGCGGTGGTGGTCCCCCCGTTGAGGCCGACGACCATCCCCTTGGCGGCGAACGCGGCGGCGGCGGCACTGATCCGCTGCTTTTCGGGGACGTGCCGCGCGGTCTTGTAGCGCAGGGGGAGGTCATAGGCGAGGTCGTTGGCCACGGCGCCACCGCGCGTGCGCGTGAGCAGCTGCTGTTCGGCGAGGTGGTCGAGATCCCGCCGGATGGTGGCGGCGGAGACGTCCAGCTCCACGGCGACGTCCTCGACGTCGATCTTTTCCCGCTGCCCCAGCATGTCCAGCAGGGTGGTCAACCGTTCGTGCCGGGCCATCGGCGAAACTCCCTAGCTTGACTCTCGGTGACCCATCGCGCACGAGGGTGCGCTGTTGGCCGCCGTTTCGAGCAGTATGCTGCATCGAAGGTGGAGTCTGCACCGCGGCACGCCGTGGGAGCGGCTCACCCCGTCAAGGCAACCGCGCCCCCGTCGCCGCGTCGAACAAGTGGACCGACTCCCTCTTCGGCGCCAGCTTGATCGCCTCCCCCCGTTGCCACGGCGCCATCCCCGGTGTCCGCACCGTCAGCACCTCCGAAGACGACTCCGTCCGGCAGTACAGGTACTGGTCACTCCCCAGCTCCTCCACCACCTCGACCACCGCGTCGACCCCCGACCCGATCGTCCACCCCTCCGGGCGCACCCCCACCACCACACCCGGCCCCGTCAACGCCGAACGCTGCGCGGGCGTCAGCGGGACCGACCACGGCCCGTCTGCCGTCGTCGTCAGCAAGTTCATCGCCGGGGACCCGATGAACCCCGCCACGAACACGTTCGCCGGGCGGGCGAACAGGCCGATCGGGGTGTCGCACTGCTGCAGCACTCCGTCGCGCAGGACCGCCACCCGGTCGCCCATGGTCATCGCCTCGACCTGGTCGTGGGTCACGTACAGCGTCGTGATGCCCAGCCGCCGCTGCAGCGAGGCGATCTGCGTCCGCGTCTGGACCCGCAACTGCGCGTCCAAATTGGACAGTGGTTCGTCCATCAGGAACACGCTCGGCTCGCGCACGATCGCCCGGCCCATCGCCACCCGCTGGCGCTGGCCGCCCGAGAGACGGGCCGGCTTGCGGTCCAGGTACGCCGTCAGGTCCAGCACCTTCGCCGCTTCGGAAACCCGGCGCTGACGCTCCGCTGCGGGGACGTGCGCCAGCTTCAGGTGGAAACCGATGTTCTCCCCGACCGTCATGTGCGGGTACAGCGCGTAGTTCTGGAACACCATCGCGATGTCCCGGTCCTTGGGCGGCAACATCGTGACGTCGCGCGCTCCGATGTGGATCGAACCGTCGTCGACGCCTTCCAGGCCCGCCAGCATCCGCAGCGTCGTCGACTTGCCGCAGCCCGACGGGCCGACCAGCACCAGGAACTCCCCGTCGGACACCGAAAGGTCCAAGCCGTCGACGGCCGGGCGGTCCACGCCCGCGTAGAACCGCGTCGCGTCCGAAAAGGTCACCGTGGCCATCGCGTCCTACTTCCCTGCGCCGAGCGTCAGGCCGGAAATGATCCGGCGGGCGAGCACGAGGTACAGCACCAGCATCGGGAGCACCACGATCGCCACGCCGGCGATCAGGCCGCCGTACTCCGACTGGTAGCTCGCCGCCCCGTAGAACGTGAACAGTGCGCGGGACAACGTGAAGTGCGCTTGGTCCTTCAGGAACACGATCGCCAGCAGCGTCTCGTTCCACAGGCCGATCGCGTTCAGCGTCAACGCCGTGATCAGCCCGCCGCGGGCCAGCGGGAGCATCACCGAGAAGAACGTCCGCACCGGCGACGCGCCGTCCAGCGCCGCGGCTTCTTCCAGTTCGTCCGGCAAGGACCGGAAGAACCCCGTCAACAAGAACACCGTGAACGGGATCGACAACGCGACGTACAGCACGAACAGCCCGTACTCGTTGTCCAGGTGGATCCGGCTCAGCACCACGAACAGCGGGATGATCACCGTCTGGAACGGCACGCCCATGCCGATCGCGACCCCGTTCGTCAGCGGCCCGGACCCGCGCACGCCGAGCCTCGTCAGCGCGTACGCACACGGCGCCGACACCGCGACCGTCGCCACGGTCGCCAGCCCGACCAGCACCACCGTCGTCAGCACCGCGTCGCCGAACCCCGCGTTGTTCCACGCGTACGCGAAGTTGCGGAACGGCTTGCCGAGGTGGAACCACTGGTACGGCAGCGCGAACGGCTTGGTGAAGATCTCCACCTGCGTCTTGAACGCGGCGGTGAGCAGCCAGTACAGCACCAGCACGTTGCCGGCTGTGAACAGCCAGACGATCGACGACCCCAGCAGCCGCAGCGGGCTGAACCGGCGCGACCCGGGCGCCGGTCGCGGCTTGCGCGGAGGTTTGCGAGTTTCAGAACTGGAGAGCGTCACGGCGCATCACCCGCCTCAACAGCACGACGAGCACCGAGACCAGCGCGATCATCGCCACCGCGCAGGCACAGGCGGCCCCGAAGTCCGGCGTCCCGTTCGAGCCGAAGGTCCGGTCGAACACGTAGACCCCGAGCGTCCACGCCTGGTTCGGCGGGGCGTACGTCCCCGGCCCGGCCAGCACGAACACCAGCTCGAAGATCTTCAGCGCGTTGATCGTCCACAGGACACCCGCTACGCCGACGACGTCCCACGTCATCGGGAGCGTGATGTTCCGGAACTTCTGCCACGGCGACGCGCCGCCCAGCTCGGCGTCCTCGTAGAGGTACGGCGGGATCCGGTCGACCGCGGCCATCAGGATCGTGATGTAGAAGCCGGAACTGGCCCAGATCAGCGACGCCGTCACGACGCCGGTCACGTTGGCCGGGGCCAGGAACTTCGCCGCGTCGGCACCCGCGTGCTCCAGCACGAAGTTCGCGAGGCCCTGTTTCCCCGGCTGGTACTTGAACACGAACCCGAGGAACATCCCCAGCGCCACCGGCGCGACGATGTTGGGGAAGAACAGGATCGCCCGGACGACCTTGCCGCCGCGCATGTCCCGCAGCACCATGGTGAACAGGAACGCCAGCGCGAACGTGCCGATGCCACCGAGGAACACGTACACGAGCGTGTTGCGGAACGCGTACTGGAACGAGTCGCTCGCCCACATCCGCGTGTAGTTGGTGACGCCGTCGGGCTGCGGCGTGTCGCCCGCGCCGGCCCAGCTGGTGAAGCTCAGGACCACGGTCGCGAGCGTCGGCACGACCAGGAAAGCCAGGTACAGCACCAAAGCCGGCGCCGCGAACGGCCAGAACAGCCGCCTCTTGCGGCGCAGGTGCGCGCCACCGACGTCGCGGGTCTCCGAAACCCGGGACGCCGGTGCCGTCGTGAGCGTCGCCATCAGCTCTGGTTCTTCCAGAACTCGGCGCCCTTCGCGGCGAGCTGGTCCACGAACTGCTGCGGCGTGATCTGCCCCTTCAGCAACGCGGTGTCCGCCGGGTCGAACACGTCGGTCTGCCACTTGCCGCCCGCGATGCCGTCGATCCCGTCGTACTGCAGGACGTGCTCCTTCTTCGGATCGTCCATCGCGGCCTTGACCTGCTTGAGGTCGTCCGGCACGGCGAGGTCGGCGCGCGGCACCAGGTTGTCGGCCACCGCCGGGATGCCGGAGAGGATGTCCTTGTTCAGGAAGTACGCGATGAACGCCTTGGCCGCCTCGGCGTGCCGGGCCTTCTTGGGCACCGCGAAGCCGATCGACATCTGCTCGACCGTGTCGTGCGTGGCGCCGGCCGGCATCGGGAACTGGAACGAGCCGTAGTCGATCTTCGTCCCGGCGCCCTGCTTGTCGAGGTACTCCCGCGTCTCGCTCGGCGCCCAGGTGCCGACGTAGAGGTAGCGCGAGTCACCGTCGGCCCAGCGCTGCTGCACCTGCGGGAACTTCGCCGCGTCCCAGCCGTCGATGAAGTACTTCGGCAGCTTCGCGGTTTCGATCGCGGCCTCGAGGAAGCCGGGATCGGACTTCCAGAGCTGCCCGGTCTGGTCGGTCGCGGCCTTGTTCAGCCCGCCCGACCCGACGAAGCGCTCGGCGAGCTGGGTGAAGAAGTACATGTTGTAGAACGGGATGTCGCCGTCCTGGCTGATCGCGGCCTTGCCGTCGGCCTTCGCCTTGTCGAACAACGCGACCAGGTCGTCCATGGTCTTCGGCTGCTGCACGTCACCGGCGGCCTTGTCGAACCACCAGGCACTGGACTGCACGGTGTAGGGGACCATGAAGTTGTGGCCCTCGCGGTCCTTGTTCTGCGGGAAGTCGTAGGAACTCGGCGAAAGCACGTCCTTGACCGTCTTGTCGCCCTCGCCGACCTTCATCGCGAAGACGTCGTCGACGCTCTGCGTGCCGCCCGGGGTCATGATCGCCGCGCCGACCTTGCTGACGTCCTGGTCGAACAGGTCCGGCACGGCGTCGGTGTTCAGCGCGGGCACCAGGTTCTGCGTGTAGGCCTTGCGCCCGAGCCACTGGACGTTCACCTTGACGCCGGTCTTCTCCTGGAAGCACTTGAACGCCTTCTGCAGGACCTTGCCCTGCGGCTCGTCGGCGGTCCACATCGCCCAGTAGGTGAACTCCTGGTCCCCGGCCGGTTTGCCGGCGGCCTCGGGACACGGCGCGGTGAGGTATTGGTCGACCCCGGGCAGCGCGTTCTCGCCGGTTCCGCTGCCCGTGTCGGCGCCCCCACCGCAGCCCGCCAGGAGGAGTGAGGCCCCCACCGCACACGCCATGACTTTGCTTCGTCGCATCCGCCACCACCCGGTCGAGATCGAATATATCGCGCAAGTTCTGCACATTAGTGCGCAGTTTTATGGGCTTTCAAGCATCTGTCAACACAAGTAGCCGCAACAATCGCCGCACTTCGGTCATGACGGCGTCGCGTCCGGCACCCAGGTACTTCCGCGGGTCGACGCGCTCGGGGTGCGCCCGCCAGTCACCCGCGGCGGCCGCGGTGAACACCTTGTTGAGCTGCGTCGCGATGTTGACCTTCGTCATCCCCGCCCGCACCGCTTCGGCGAGCCCTTCGTCGGACACCCCGGACGAGCCGTGCAGCACCAGCGGCACCGGAACCCGCTCGCGCAGCCGCGCGATGAGGTCGAAGTCCAAAGTGGCGTCCCGGGTCAGCATCGCGTGCGAGCTGCCGACGGCCACCGCGAGCGCGTCGACGCCGGTGGCGGCGGCGAACTCCGCGGCCTCGCCGGGATCGGTGCGGGCACCCGGCGCGTGCACGCCGTCCTTCCCGCCGATCTCGCCGAGCTCGGCCTCCACCCAGACGCCGTGGTCGTGGCAGAACGCGGCGACCTCGCGGGTCTCGCGCACGTTGTCGGCGTAGTCCAGTTTGGACGCATCGAACATGACCGAGCCGAACCCGAGCGCGACGGCTTCGCGCACCAGCTCCCGGGACTCGGCGTGGTCGAGGTGCACGGCGACGCGTGCCTCGGCCGCACGGGCCGCGGCCAACGCGGCGCCGCCGATCGGGGCCAGTGCCCCGTGGTAGCGCACGGCGTTCTGGCTGAGCTGCACGATCACCGGTGCATCGGCCAGCGCCGCGCCCTCGACGATCGCCGTGATGTGTTCCAGCTGGATCGCGTTGAACGCGCCGCAGCCCCGCCGGGCCGACACGGCCTCCGCGACGATCTCCCCGGTGCTGACCAGCGGCATCAGGACTCCCCTTCCGGCCGGACGCGCACCGCGGCCAGCTCCCGGTGGTAGTGGGCGAGGTCGACGTCGCCGGCGAGCGGCCCGAGCACGGCCGCGCCGGACAGCGCGACGGCCCGGCGCAGGATCTCCGGCCACGGCTCGCGGCGGCAGAGCCCGAGCGCGAGCGCCGCGACCACGGCGTCGCCCGCGCCGGTGCTGTTGCCGGTGAGCACGGCCGACGGCGTCGCGCGCCAGGTCCCGGCGGCGGTGACCGCGAGCAGGCCGTCGGCGCCGAGCGAGACGACGACGGCGCCGGCCCCGGCGGTGCGCAACTCCTGCGCGGCGGCGACCGGGTCGGCCACGCCGGTGACCTCGCGAAGCTCGTCGAGGTTGGGCTTGACGACGGTCGGGCGGCCGGCCAGTCCGGCCAGCAGCGCCGGGCCCGAAGTGTCCAAAACGGACGTCGTGCCGGTGAGCAGCCGCGCGTACCCGTCCGGCGGCGCACCCGGCGGCAGGCTGCCGGAGCAGACCAGCACCTCGGGTTCGCGGTGCCGGACCCGCCCGGCCAGCAGCGCCCATTCGGCCGCGCTCAGCTCCGGTCCCGGCTCGTTGAGGAGGGTGACCGAACCGTCCACAACGGACAGCACGGTGGTGGTCCGGCGCGTCTCGCCGTCGATCGGCACGAGGTCCGCGGGCAGCCCGGCCGCGCCGAGGTCGGCCGCGAACTCGGCCCCGGTCGCGCCGCCCGCCGTGGTGACGGCGCGGACGTCGGCGCCGAGCGCGTGCAGCACGCGGGCGACGTTCACGCCCTTGCCGCCCGCGCGGTGCCGGACGTCGCGTGCCCGGTGCACGGCGTCCGGCACCAGGCTGTCCACTGTGTACGTGACGTCGAGCGCGGCGTTCGGCGTCACGGTGACGATCATGTGAGGACGACGGATCGCGTGAGGCCGCGCGGGTGGTCCGGGTCCAGGCCCTTGCGCCGGGCGATCGCCGCGGCCACGAGCTGGGCGCGGACCAGGTCGGCGAGCGGGTCGAGGCCGCTCTCGACGAAGGTGCCGCCCGCGCGGCGGACGTCGTCGGCGAGGCCGCCGGGTGCGCGGCCGAACATCCAGGTCACGCGGCCGGGCTCGCTGATGCTGATCGGGCCGTGCCGGTAGTCCCACGCGGGATGGGACTCCGTCCACAGCAGGCACGCCTCGCGGAACTTGAGTGCGGCTTCGTTCGCGATCCCGACCGACCAGCCGGTGCCGAGGAAGCTGAACTGCCCGGCACCGACCAGCGGCTCCGGCAGCGGCTCGGCCAGCACCTGCTCGGCCTGCGCGACGACGGCGGTCAGGTCCTCGCCGAGGTGCGCGCGCAGCATCGCGAGCGCGGTGGTGGCGAACCGGGTCTGCACGACCGAGCGTTCGTCGACCGCGGAGAGGTCGACGACGGCGTCGGCGGCGCCCGCGATCGCGGCGGGCACCCCGGTGATCGCGGTGGTCCTGGTGCGGCCGCGCAGCCGCGCGAGCAGGGTGTGCACCTCGGTGGTGGTGCCGGACCGGCTCAGCGCGAGCACGTGGTCGTAGGTGCGCCCGGCCGGGAACTCGGACGCGGCGAAGGCGTCGGTCTCGCCGAGCCCGGCGGTTTCGCGCAGCACGGCGTAGGCCTGGCCGACGAACCACGACGTGCCGCAGCCGACGATCGCCACCCGGGCCCCCGGCGCGGGCAGCAGCGCGGTGTTCGCGGCGGCGAACGCGCCGGCCTCGCGCCAGCAGCCGGGCTGGCTGGCGATCTCCGCCGCCATGAAGGTCCCGCTCATGAACTCCCCCTCTGTGCCGGTTGTGCGCAACAGCTGTCACGGTAGGTGCAGTTTTGTGCATCGTCAATCGGCGTATCGAGCATGTTTGCGCAGTCGATGCGCAGACGCGTGCAGGAGCGGGCACGAAAAAGGCCACCCTCGGGGAGGGTGGCCTGCGAGAAGAGCGCGAGTGGGGGCTACCGCGGCTTGCGGCGCCAGAGGCCGGTGACCACGGCCAGCGCGCGGGACCGCGGCGTCCGGGCCACGACGGGCTCCGGGCCGACGCGGCGGCGCATCCGGTAGGCGAGCTCGAGCACCTCGAGGTCCTCGGGCCGGCGTCGGCCGTGGACGTCCGGCCGGAGCATCAGCTCCCCCACCGTGACGGGCTTGCCACTGGCACGGTGCGCCGTGCGCGCCATCGGGAACCTCCGCTGATTTCGACCCACCAAGACCTGCTGGCTGCTGATTCTATGAATCTGTTTCGGGTTCGTCACCTTACTGACGAGTTGTGTCCAGTGTGTCCCGCGAACCGGTCAGCCGGCGCTAGCCTCGGCGCATGATCACCATTGGGGGCTTGACCGCGGAAGACCGTCCGGCCTGGGAAAACCTGTTCGCCGGCTACAACACGTTCTACGGCAGGACGCTCGCGCCCGAGCTGATGGACCGCGCGTGGCGCGAGTTCGGCACCGGCGAACGGATGCACGCGCTCGGCGCGCGGCTCGACGGCGAGCTCGTCGGCATCGTCCACTTCTTCACGCACGTCAGCACGACGTCCGCCGACGTCTGCTACCTGCAGGACCTGTTCACCGACAGCAAGGCCCGGGGGCGCGGGGTCGGCCGGGCGCTGATCGAGGCCGTCGCCGGCTGGGCGCGCGAGCGGGGCTGCGTCCGCGTCTACTGGCACACGCAGACCTCGAACACCACCGCCCGGCGCCTCTACGACCAGGTCGCCCTCGACAAGGGGTTCATGCAGTACCAGATCCCGCTCGACTCCTAGGGTCACCGGCGGTGGCGGCCACCACCGCCGCAGCCGTGGTGGTGCCCGCCGTCGTGATGGCCGCGCGACCAGGACGGGACGTCCGGTATCGCGTGCCGCACCGGAGCCGCCTTCTTCGGCGACGGCTTCGGTTTCGGTTTCGCCTTCCCGACGATCTTCACCGCTTTCGCGAGCTTTCCGCGATGGGCGGGCGTGGGTCCGGAATTCGAATCCTTGACCACGGCAGCAGGCATGATTCCGCCCGGTTCGACCGACGGAACCACGGATTCCGGAGCCGGCTTCGCGGGCGGGATCACGACGTCCCCGTGCAGCGGCACCAACGGCGCGGACACGGGTTCCAGGCCGACCGGCGGCCAGGCCGCGCCCGCGCTCCGCTCGACCGGCATCGACACCGCCGCGGCGACCCCGCCGGTCAACGCCAGCGCGCCGGCGACCACGGACACCACCCGCAGCCGGGCCAGGCCCGGCGGTTTCTCCCGGTGCCGCGGGGGCGTGCCGGGCCGGCCTTCCGTCGTGGACCGGACCAGCAGCTCGGCCACGGTGATCGCCTCGCTGCGCGGAGCCCTGCGTGCCATCAAACCCTCCACCTTGGGCCGTCCGGACGCCGTGCCCGCGTCCGGACGGCCGATCATAGGAATGGTCCGGGGTTCTGTAAAGGCTCGCTCACCCAGAGTTTCAGGCGAGCCGGCCGCCACCGTCCACGTGCAGCACGGTGCCCGTGACGAACGGGTTCGCCAGCGCCTGCAGGGTCGCCGCCGCGACGTCCGCCGCCGCGCCGACGCGGCGCGCCGGATTCGTTTCCGCGGTCCGGCGGAAGAAATCGTCCTTCCCGGCACCGAGGCGGTCCCACGCGCCGGAGTCGACGATGCCCGGCGAGATCGCGACGACGCGGATCGGCGCGAGGTCGACCGCGAGCGCCTGCGCGAGGAACGCGACGGCGCCGTTGGTCGTCGCCATGACCGTGCGCTCGGGTGCCGGCCGCCACGCCGCGACTCCGGAGAACAACGCGATGGCGCCGCCCGCACGGAATCGCGGGGCGAAGTGCTTGGCCAGCAGCAGCGGCCCGATCACCTTGGCGTCGAACGCCCGGGTGACCGCGTCCCGCTCGAGTCCGGTGACCGGCCCGTTCGCCGGCGCCCCGGCGAGCGAGATCAGGTAGTCGAGTTCGCCCACTTCGGCGGCAAGCGCTTTCAGTGACGATTCATCCCCGAGATCCGCGAATGCGGCGTGAATACCGGGACTGTCGATCCGCGCCGGATTCCGCCCGGCCAGGATGACTTCGGCACCCGCCGCGTGGGCGTCCGCCGCGATCCGGCGCGCGATCCCCGAACCACCGCCGACGACGACCAGCCGCTTTCCTTCGAACGACATTTCCGTGCTCCTTTCGTCTCGCACACCGGGAGTCAGCGCCCGCGGCGGCCGGAACAATCCCGTCGCGATCCGAATGTTTTCGATGGCTGCGATAGAATCGGCGAATGCCTACGCTGCGCGCGCTCGAGTGCCTGGTCGCGGTGCTCGACGCCGGGTCGATCACCGAGGCGGCCGCCCGGCTGCACCTCTCGCAGCCCGCGCTGTCGCACCAGATCGGCGCGCTCGAACGGGAACTGGGCACGCCGGTGCTCGAACGGCTGCCGCGCGGGGTCCGGCCGACCGCCACCGGCCGGGCGGTCCTGGCCGACGCGCGGGCCGCGCTGGCCGCCGCCGAGCGCGTGGTCCGGGCCGGCCGCGCGGTCGCCGGCGGCGGTGAGGGCACGCTGCGGATCGCGTGCGCGGAGACCATGACCGCCGGGCTGCTCGCCCCCGTGCTGCGCAACTGGCACCGGCACCGCCCGGGCGTGCTGATCACGCTGACCGAGACGACGAGCGCGGACGCGCTGGTGGCGGCCCTGGAAGCAGGCGAAGCCGACGTCGCGGTCGGCCCGCGGCCGAGCCGCTGGACCGGGGCGGTCGAAGTGGTGGGACGCGAAGAGATCGTCGTCGCACTGGCCCAAGATCACCCGCTCGCCACCCGGGCGGCGGTACCGATGCCCGACCTCGCCGGGGTGCCGATCGTGCACTACCACCCGGACAACGGCCTCGGCGCCTGGCTCGACGAGCAAGCCGCGCAACGCGGAACGGTGCTCGACGCGGTGATGCGGACGAAGCAGGCGGCGACGGCGGCGCAGCTCGCGGCGGCCGGGCTGGGCGTGGCCCTGATTCCGACGACGGCGCTGACGCGTACGTTCGCCGGGGCGCTGCGGCGGCTGAAGCCCGCTCTGCACCGCGACGTCGTCACGTTCACCGCGACGCCATCGGATTCGCTCGTCCGGCGGTTTTCTTCGGACGTGACGCACCGCGGGATCGCCGTACCCGGTGTCCTGCTGGACAAACTGTCCTCAGCACTGCGTTAAGTCTTGGTGAATGTGACAGATTCCCTACGAAGGTTTTGTGCCATCAGGACGAACTTCTCTTCGCGGCCCCGATTTCGCTGTGCCATTCGCCAAAGTTCGCTTCCATCGGATAGCTTGCTCCTACCGGTCAGTACCGGTGGGTGGGGCCGATCGGGTGAGGCGATCAGCGAAGATCGAGGGAAGCGGGGACGACCATGCCGAAGCACCGGCCACGTCGCAAGGGCACGCGCGGGGTCCGCCGCACCGCGGCCGCGCTCGCCGGCGGCGCGCTCGTCGTGCTGCCCACGCTGACCACCGGCCTGCCCACGCCGGTCGTCATCGCCGGCGCCGGGGACGCCCTGCCCGACCAGGCCGCTCCGCTGCAGCCGCCGAACATCGTCATGCCGCCGATCGCCGTCGACGGCAGCCTCCCCCAGCCGCCGCTGCCGACGCCGCTGGTCGTGCCCGGCGGGCACGCCGGCTCGGCGGGCATCTCCGGGCCGCTCGGCATCCCGGGGAGCATGCTCAAGGCGTACCAGAACGCGGCCGACATCCTGGCCAAGGAGCAGCCGAACTGCCACCTCGACTGGGCGCTGATCGCGAGCATCGGCCGGATCGAGTCGAACCACGCGCGCGGCGGGTACGTCAACGCCAACGGCGACACCCTCGAGCCGATCCTCGGCCCGGTGCTCAACGGTGCCGGCGCGTTCGCCGCGATCCCCGACACCGACGGCGGCAAGTACGACGGCGACGCCGTCTGGGACCGCGCGGTCGGCCCGACGCAGTTCATCCCGGCCACGTGGAAGGGCTACGCCTCCGACGGCAACGGCGACGGCGTCTCGAACCCGAACAACATCTACGACGAGGCCCTGGCCACCGGGCGCTACCTGTGCTCCGGCGGGCTCGACCTCTCGACCGACGCCGGACAACGCATCGCGGTCCGCCGCTACAACAACTCCCAGTCCTATGTGGACACCGTCATGGCGTGGGCCTCGGCCTACCGCGGCGGTGTCGCCCAGCTGCCCGACAGCCAGGTCCCGATCGGCGCGCCCAACGCGCCGGACGCGGCCGCCGCGGGTGGCCCGGTCGGCGCGCCGGCCCCGCCCGCACCGCCGGTGGTGGCCCAGCCGCCGGGCTCGCTGCCGGGCACGGTGACGTCGCCGACCAGCACGGCGCCGTCGTCCACCCCGACCACGACGCCGGGAACGCCGACCACGGACCCGACGACCACCCCGCCGTCGTCCACGACGCCGCCGCCGGAGACCACGAGCACCACGCCGACGACCAGCACGACGGCGCCGGCCAGCACGCCGAACGACTCGGCGAGCACGCCCACCGAAACCACCACGACCAGCACCACGGGGTGAGCCCGGTGGAGCCGTTCCTGGTGCACATCCGCTGCGACACCGACGGCTACACGCACGCCGTGACCGAGGAAGAGTTCGCGGCGGGCCGCCGCGACGGCCGGTTCCGCGCGGTGTGCGGCCACGTGGTGCTGGCGGCACCGATGATCGAGGCACCCGGCCGCTTCGACCCGGTGTGCCGCGACGTCCTGCGCGACGCGCCCGCCGAACCATCGGTGCCCCGCCAGGAACGCCGCCGATCGAGGTGGCGCGCCCGCCGCTAGTCGTGGTGGCCATGACCGCCGCTTGACGACGCGCCCTCGCCGAGAGCACCGCCGAACCCCGCTTTACCCCGCCGCAGGCCGATGGCCCACAGCGCCGAGCCCGCCGCTAGTCGACGAGGGACTGGATGCCGTCGAGCATGCGGTTCAGGCCGAACTCGTATGCCTTGTCGCCCTGGGCTTTCGCGCTCTCGTCGAAGCCGCCGCCGAGCCAGATGCGGTTCATCGCCGGATGTGCGTCGACCACGAAGTAGTTCTCCCAGAACGACGACCGCTGGTGCCACCAGGCCTCGGTCGACTGCCCGGTGCTGCGCTCCAGGCGCGTGTTCTCCGCGCCGAGCGCCGCGTTCGCGTCGACATACGTGCCGATCCCGTTGGCCGCCGCCACGGCTTCGCGCGGCGGCAGGCCCAGTTCGTCCATGATGGAGAGCAGGTACTCCTGCCCGGCCAGCTGACCGGGCCCGAGCGGCGGCCGGACCCGCGAAACCTCGCACAGCCACGGGTGCGTGCGGTACGCGGCGCGCGTCCGCTCCGCGTAGAGCGCCACCTGCTCGCGCCAGTCCGCCGGACGCGGTTCGCCCGGCCCGGGCAGGCGCCGCTCGACGAGCACGTCGTCGACCATCAGGTCGATCAGCTCGGCCTTGCCGGGCACGTAGGTGTAGAGCGTCATCGTGCCGGCGCCGAGTTCCTTGGCGACGCGGTGCATCGACGCGGCGGCCAGCCCGTCGGCGTCCGCGACCGCGATGGCCGCGGCGACGATCCGCTCGATCGTCAGCGTCGGGCGGCGGCCCCGGGTCGGCTCGGCGGCGGCGCCGCGGGCGCGCCAGAGCAGCGCGAGCGTCCGGTCGACCTCTTCGGCGCCAGTGCGTTCGGCGGTCATGCGCTCCCCTCGCTCCTCCGGGCGCGATCCTACCCGGGCCGGGCGTCCGACCTGGCATTCTGGAGGCATGACCGGACGCAAACCGCCCAAGGTCTCCTTCCGCTGGTGGGTCGACCGCCAGATCGGCGAGGCCCGCGAGCGCGGCGAGTTCGACGACCTGCCCGGCACCGGGAAGCCACTGCCCAAGCCCACCGGCAACGACGCCGCGACCGACTGGGTGCTGCGGCAGGTCCGGGCCGGCGGCCACGACACGAAGGCGTTGCTGCCACCGGCGCTCGCCCTCCGGCGCGAAGTCCAGGACCTGCCGGAGCGGCTCGCCGCCGAGCGGACCGAACGTCGGGTGCGGGAGGTCGTCGCGGACCTCAACGAACGGATCCGCCAGGCCTACCTCAACCACCACACCGGCCCGCCGCTCACGGTCGCGCTGGTGGACGTCGAAGAAGCCGTCGAGGACTGGCGCCGCTCACGGGCCGCGTCGTAGCCACACCTGGATTTCCGGCACCGGGGCACCCCCAGGGCAGCGGAACCGGGACCCCTGCCTTCCGCGGGTAACAGCCCGATGGGCTGTAACCTGGTTCGATGAGAGGCCAATTCGTCTTCGTGCCGATCCTGGCGCTGATCCTGCTGTTCACCGTGCCCTGGTGGACGCTCGTCCTCGCGCCGGACTGGGGCACGGCGGCCACGATCGCCGGCACCGCGGTGTTCGCGCTGGGCCTGGTGACCATGCCGGTGGCCATGGTCCGCGGCCACGGGCGGCGCCAGCGTGACGGCGGCGCGCGCCTCGGTGACTCGCTGCTGGCCGTGATCTGGGTGCTGTTCAGCTGGTCGGTGCTGAGCCTGGTGCTGCGGGCCGCGCTGCTCGGCGTCGACGACCCGCTGCGGTCGCGGATCGTCGCGGGCGTGACCTTCGTGGTGGCGGCCGGCCTGCTCGTGCACGGCAACCGCGTCGCCATGCGGGTGCCGCCGGTGAAGGCGACCGACGTCGTCATCCCGCGGCTCGGCCCGGGTCTCGACGGCCTGCGCGTCGCCGTGCTGACCGACACCCACTTCGGGCCGATCGACCGGACGAAGTGGTCGGAGCAGGTCGTCGCGGCGGTCAACACCCTCGAAGCGGACGTCGTCTGCCACGCCGGCGACCTCGCCGACGGCGCGGTGGCGAAGCGCCGCAAGCAGGTCGACCCGCTCGGCGGCGTCCAGGCCGCGCTCGGCCGGTTCTACATCACCGGCAACCACGAGTACTTCGGGGAAGCCCAGGCCTGGCTCGACCACATGGAAGGGCTCGGCTGGGACACGCTGCACAACCGCTCGACGCTGCTGGAACGCGGCGGCGACCGCATCCTGTTCGCCGGCATCGACGACCCGACGGGCGCGGGCTCCGGCCTGCCCGGCCACGGCCCCGACCTGGCTCGCGCGCTGGCGGACCGCCCCGCCGACGTCCCGGTCGTGTTGCTCGCGCACCAGCCGAAGCAGGTCCGAGAGGCCCGCGAAGCCGACGTCGACCTGCAGATCTCCGGACACACGCACGGCGGCCAGATCTGGCCGTTCCACCTCCTGGTGCGGCTCGACCAGCCGACGCTGTCGGGCCTGACCCGGCACGGCCCGACCCAGCTGTACAACAGCCGGGGCACCGGGTTCTGGGGGCCGCCGTTCCGGGTCTTCGCACCCAGCGAGATCACGCTCCTCACCCTGCGCTCCGCCTGACTCCCAGCGCCTCCGATCCCGGGGGCGACGGGCATCACCGACAAATTTTTTTGTCTTGACAGTTTCGATCGTCGGGTGTCAGGCTGTCCGCCATGACCACCACCGCGATCCGCCCCCGCCCCCTCGCCCCTGCGACCACCCGCGGCCTGCTGACCTGCGGCGTCCTCGCCGGGCCCGTCTTCGTCCTCACCGGTGTCGTCCAGGGCCTGACCCGCGCCGGCTTCGACTTCACGCGCCACCCCGCGAGCGTCCTTTCCAACGGCTCGCTCGGCTTCCTCCAGATCACGAACTTCCTGGTCACCGGCCTGCTGACGATCGCGGCGGCGGCCGGGATCCGGCGCGTCCTGCCCGGGCGGTGGGGGCCGAGACTGCTGACCGTCTACGGCGTCAGCCTGCTCTGCGCGGGGGTCTTCCGCGCCGACCCGCAGGACGGCTTCCCGGCCGGCACCCCCGCCGGCCCGCCGGCGTCGATCAGCTGGCAAGGGACGCTGCACTTCGTCGCCGGCGGCGTCGGCTTCGCCGCCCTGGTCGCGGCCTGCTTCGCGATCGGCTCGCACCTCACGCCCGCGCGGGCGTGGCACTCGCGGATCAGCGGGTTGCTGTTCCTCGCGGGCTTCGCGGGCGTAGCGTCCGGGTCGGCGAGCCCGGCCGTGGTCCTCGGTTTCTGGGCGGCCGTGACGATCGCCTGGGTCTGGCTCGCCACCACCTCCGTCCACCTGATGCCGCGAGGAGAGTCCCGATGAGCACCGTGATTTCTGCCGCCGACGGCACCGAGATCGCCTACACCCGCGCCGGCTCCGGTCCCGCGCTCGTCCTCGTCGACGGCGCGATGTGCTACCGCGGCTCGTCCCCGAACGACGCGCTCGCGAAGGAGCTGGCCACGCGCTTCACCGTGTACACCTACGACCGCCGCGGCCGGGGCGAGAGCGCCGACACCGGGCCGTACGCGGTCGAGCGCGAGGTCGAGGACCTCGCCGCGCTGGTCAAGGAGGCGGGCGGGGAGGTGTTCCTGTTCGGTATTTCGTCGGGCGCGGCCCTGGCACTCGAAGCGGCTCGCAGCCTCCCGGTGACGAAGCTGGCGCTGTACGAACCGCCGTTCGTCGTCGACGGCAGCCGTCCCCGGGTACCGGCCGACTACCCGGCCCGCCTCGACGCGGCGCTGGCCGCGGGCAAGCGCGGCACGGCGGTGAAGATGTTCATGACCGAGGGCGTGGGGTTGAGCGGCGCGATGGTGGCGATGATGCGGATCATGCCGTTCTGGGCGAAGCTCAAGCGCGTGGCCCACACGATCCCGTACGACACGGCGCTCGTCGTGGAGCACCAGTCGGGGACACCGCTGCCGGCGGCCTGGCCGGAGGTGAAGGTGCCCACGCTGGTGGTGGACGGCGGCCGCAGCCCGGCCTGGATGCGCAAGGGCGTGTCGTCGCTGGCGAAGGTGCTGCCGTCGGCGGAGTACCGGACGCTGACAGGCCAGACGCACATCGTGAAGGCGGCGGCGCTGGCCCCGGCGCTGGCGGACTTCTACCTGAGCTGAGCGGCGATCCTGCCGGACACCGAACCGGTGCGTCCGGCAGGGCGCCGCGGGCCGGGTACTACGGAAGGGGCTCAAGACCGGGCGGCCGTCGCCACCACGGCCGGGAACCTGCCCGCGAAGTGGGTCGTGCACACCGTCGGCCCGGTGTGGTCGTCGTCCGAAGAGGGCCGAGATCGCGCTGACCACGGTCAGCCGAGCCGACGCCGGGGAGATCGAGGAAGTCGTCTTCGCCCTGCGCGGCGATGAGGCCATGACTGCCTTTCAGGCTCGTCACAACTCCCTTGCCTGAACGATCACCGACCGGGCAGGGTCAACGCGTGCCCACCCGCGCCCTGGTCTTCGACTTCGACGGGACCCTCGCCGACACCGAGTCCGCCGTTCTGCAGTCGTGGCAGGAGACCTTCCTCGACCACGGTGTCGAACTTCCGCTGGAAGCCTGGTACGCCGTCATCGGCACGCAGCACACCACGCACGCCATGTTCGCCCTGCTCGCCGAGCGTGTCCCCGGCATCGATCCCGAGGCGCTGCGGCCCGTCACCCGGGCCCGCGTGCTGAAGCTCCTCGAAACGCTCGGCCCGCGCGACGGCGTCCGAAACTACCTCGAGACCGCGAAGGACCACGGCCTCAAGCTGGCCGTCGCCTCCAGCTCGTCCGGGGCCTGGGTGAACCCGCACCTCGAACGGCTCGGCATCGCGCGCTACTTCGATGCCGTCCTCACCGGGGACCTCCACAAGGCCAAGCCCGACCCGGACCTCTACCTCGCCGCGCTCGCCGCCCTGGACGCCCTACCCCAGGAGACCATCGCCTTCGAGGACACGCCCCACGGCGTCACCTCCGCCAAGGCCGCCGGGCTGACCTGCGTCGCCGTGCCGAACGCCATCACCGAGAGCCTCGACTTCGGCCGGGCCGACGTCGTGCTGCCGTCGTTCACCGCCAAGCCGCTCGAGGCCTTACTGACCCACTAGCCCGAGCAGCCGGTCCAGGAACGGCAGCTGGCCCTTCACCAGCTTCTCGCGCGCGGCCGCGAGCGAGAACCACGCGACCCGGTCCACCTCGGGGAACTCCTGCTGCTTGCCCGAGCGCGGCGGCCACTCCATGGTGAACGTCCCCGGGACCACCGAAGCCGGGTCGAGGTCGCCCTCGACCGCCCACGCCGTGACGACCTTGCCGCCCGACTGCTTCACCTCGCCCAGCGGGACGTACTCACCCGAGGGCGCGGGCAGGCCCAGCTCCTCCTCGAACTCGCGCCGCGCGGCCGCCTCCGGCTCCTCGTCCGGCTCGAGCTCGCCCTTCGGCAGCGACCACGCCGCCGCGTCCTTCTTCGCCCAGAACGGCCCGCCCATGTGCCCGAGCAGCACTTCGACGTCCTCGCCCCGCCCGCGGTGGAGCAGGAGCCCGGCACTGCGTTTGCCCGCCATCGGCACAGTCTGCCGAAACCCCGGCAAAAAAAATCCGGCGGGGTTGTCGATCCGGGGAGAACCCACTCGACGCGTAGGCAGAAGGCAAGGAAGAACCCAGGGAAGGAACCCCGATGACCACCACGATCGCCCCCAAGACCCAGACCGCCGCCACCCGCACCGAGACCAGGACCGCTCCGGTCACCGGCGTCGTCATCGGCGCCTCGCGGATCGTGATCTCGTTCCTGTTCGGCTTCCACGGCCTGCAGGGATTCGGCTACTTCGGTGGCATCGACGGCCAGGGCGGCGGCGTCCCGTTCGGCTCGTTCCCCGGCTGGTGGGGCAGCGTCTTCGAGCTCGCGGGCGCCCTGCTGCTGCTCGTCGGGCTCGCCAGCAGGCCGGCCGCGATCCTGCTCTCGGGCGTGATGGCCTACGCCTACTTCACCGTGCACGCCCCGATGGGCCTGCTGCCGCTGCAGAACATGGGCGAGCCCGCCGCCGTCTACGCGTGGATCTTCCTGCTGTTCGCCGCGATCGGCCCGGGCCGCTTCGCGCTCGACACGCTCGTCAAGCGCCGCCGTCGCTGAGGGAAGACCGAGCGCGCGGTCCTGTGAACCTCATTCAGCCGTCGGCCGGCGCAACGGTCACTACTCGCGGGCACCTTGCGATCCGTAGCGCCGGCCTGACCAGAATGAGGTTCAATCAGTAGCCGCCCTGGGCAGCTGCCAGGTCGGACCGCGCCATCACGTGTTCCATCAGGCTGGTCAGCACCTGCTTCGTCGACTCGCGTTCGCGGGCGTCGCACAGCAGCAGCGGGACGTCCATGCCGACGTCGAGCGCCTGCCGGACCTCCTCGGTGCCGTAGCGGTACGCGCCGTCGAAGCAGTTCACGCCGACGACGAACGGCAGGTTGCGGCGCTCGAAGAAGTCGACCGCCGCGAAGCAGCTGTCCAGCCGGCGGGTGTCGGCCAGCACGACGGCGCCGAGCGCGCCCTCCGCCAGCTCGTCCCACATGAACCAGAACCGGTCCTGCCCCGGCGTGCCGAAGAGGTACAGGATCAGGTCCGGGTTGATCGTGATGCGGCCGAAGTCGAGCGCGACCGTCGTGGTGGTCTTCTGCTCGATCCCCGAGAGGTCGTCGACGCCCTCGGACGCGGTCGTGATGACCTCTTCGGTCCGCAGCGGCGGCACTTCGCTCACCGAACCGACCATCGTGGTCTTGCCGACCCCGAACCCGCCGGCGATGAGTACCTTGACCGCGGTCGCGGTCAGGTTCCGCCGGGGGTCAGAGTTTCCGGATGCCATCAAGGACCGCCTGCAATACGTGTCGGTTGGGGGATTCCTGAGCCGGTGCCGCGGTACGGAACAGCACCAGGTTCTGCTCGATGAGGTCGCTGAGCATCACCTTGACCACGGGCAGCGGCAGGTCGACCCGCGCGGCCACCTCGGCCACCGAGACCGGCCGCTGGCACAGCGCGATGATGCGCGCGTACTCCGGTTCGAGCATGCCCGCTTCGTGCGCGGTGCGCAGCGCGACCACCAGCGTGATGAGGTCGAGCCCGAGCGTGTCCGACCGGGTGCGGCCGCCCGTGACCGCGTACGACCGGACCAGCGGGCCGGCCTCGTCGTCGAACCAGGCTTCGTGCCGCCCGCTCATGGCGACGTGGGCAGGACGCCGGCACCGGTCCGCGGGGCCGAGGTGAGCACCTGGCCGACGCGCTTGACCATCAGGTTCATCTCGTACGCGACCAGCCCCATGTCCGCGTCTTCACGGGCCAGCAGCGCGAGGCAGGCGCCCCGCCCGGCCGCCGTCACGAACAGGAAGGCGTGGTCCATCTCCACCATCGTCTGACGGACGTTGCCGCCGCCGAAGTGCCGTCCGGTCCCGCGCGCCAGGCTCTGGAACGCCGAGGCGACCGCGGAGAGGTGTTCGGCGTCCTCTTCGGAGAGGTTCCCCGACCTGCCGATGAGCAGGCCGTCCGAGGACAGGACCACGGCGCGGTCCGCCCCGGCGACCCGCTTGACGAGGTCGTCCAGCAGCCAGTCGAGCTCACTGACGCCTGAGTTGGCCATTACTCGCGCTCTCCGTACCTGTCGTCGTTCTCGGCTGGTTCTTCGTCACGGCCGCGGCGGGTGCCCTGCTGGAAGGCGGACAGCCGGCTGCGGGCGGCCTCCGGCGAATCCAGCCGGACCTCCTCCCGCTCCTGCGTGGCGGGCTTATCTTCCCGCAACTGCGGAACGAGGCTCTGCTGACGTCGCCGTTGCGGCAGCGGCGGGCGGCCCGGGGCCTCCGGGCGGCGCGGCTGCTCCGGCCGGCCCTGGGGCATCGCGGGCCGCGGCTCGGACGGCGGCCACACCGGCGGTGCGGCGGCCGGGCGGGCCGGGCGCGACGTCCGGACGGGCGGCACGGGCGGGCGCACCGGGGCGACCGCCGGCTGCGCCTGCGTCGGCTGGCTGACGGGCTCGGACACGGACCCGACGGGGACCGGCGTCGGCGCGGACGGCGGCTGCGCCGGGGCGACCGGGGCCGGGGCCGTTTCGGGCGGCGCCACCGGCATCGGCGGCTCGGTCCGGTGGCGGGCCGCCGGGCGGCGGACCGGCCGGCGCAGCGGCGCGACCTCGTCGTTCACCTGCTCCGGCTCGACCGGGTTCGGCACGAGCTCCGGCTTCGGCGGGGTGATCGGCTGCTCCGGCTCGGACTCCGCCAAGGGAGCCAGCAGGTCGGTGCGCACCAGCACGATGGCCCGCGTGCCGCCGTAGGCCGACTCCCGCAGGTGCACCTGGATGCCGTGGCGGGCGGCCAGCCGCGCGACCACGAACAGGCCGAGGCGCGGCTCGTCGGACAGCGCCATGATCCCGAAGTCCGGCGGGCTGGCCAGCATCGTGTTGATCTCTTCGGTCTGGTCCGGCTCGAGCCCGAGGCCCTGGTCCTCGACCTCGATCACGACGCCCTTGCCGACCACGTTGCCGCGCACCTCGACCCGCGACTGCGGCGGCGAGAACGACGTCGCGTTGTCGATCAGCTCGGCGAGCAGGTGCACGAGGTCGCCGACGACCGGGCCGCGGATGGCGATCTGCGGCAGCGCGGCCGTCTTGACCCGGGCGAAGTCCTCGGTCTCGGCGGACGCGCCGCGGACCAGCTCGGCCAGCCCGACCGGGTTGCGCCACTGCCGGCCCGGCTGCCCGCCGCCGAGGATGATCAGGTTCTCGGCGTTGCGGCGGGCGCGGGTGGAGAGGTGGTCGAGCTGGAACAGGGTGTCCAGCTGCTCCGGGTCCTCCTGCTTGCGCTCGGCCTGGTCGAGCACCTTGAGCTGGCGGTGCACGATGACCTGGCTGCGGTGGGCGATGTTGAGGAACACCGTCTTGGTGCCCTCCTTGATCTTCGCCTCGTCGATGGCGGCCGCGATGGCGGTCTGCTGCGCCTTGTTGAACGCGTCGGCGACCTGGCCGATCTCGTCGGTGCCGTGGTCGAGGAAGTGCCCGCCCTCTTCGAGGTCGACGGGCTCACCCGCCTGGACCCGGGCGACCAGCTCGGGCAGCCGCACCTCGGCGGCGTCGAGCGTGTCCTCGCGCAGCCGGTGCAGGCGGCCGATGAGCCGGTTCGACAGCCGGACGGCGACGAACACCACGAAGACCGCGAACAGGACGGCGATCACGCCGGCGATCAGCGACTCGGTGAACGTCGAGTCGGCGTCGTTGATCGCGGCCTGGCTGGCGTTCGAGCTCTGCAGGACGAAGATGCCCGACAGCGCGTCGCCGACGAGCCGGGCGCTGGTGCGCCACTGGTCCTGCGGCACCGGCAGCTTGGTCAGGTCGCCGCGCAGGAACGCGGTCTCGACCTGGGTCACCGTCTGCCACGGCTGGCTCGCCAGCAGCTGGTCGTACTTCGCTTTGACCTCGGGGATCATCTTCGGCGCCGACGCGTCGAGCTGCGCGTGGTAGGCACCGACCTGGCCGACGTAGGTGCGGAAGTCCTCGTTGCTCAGCCCGCCCGCGGCGAGCCCGGCGGCGGCGAGCGCGTCACTGCGCTGCATCGACTCGGCCGCGGTGAACATCGGGATGGCGGTCAGCCGGTCGAACGCGTTCTGCGCG
This sequence comes from Amycolatopsis sp. NBRC 101858, assembly GCF_030269325.1. Taxonomy (GTDB): domain Bacteria; phylum Actinomycetota; class Actinomycetes; order Mycobacteriales; family Pseudonocardiaceae; genus Amycolatopsis; species Amycolatopsis ponsaeliensis. The sequence goes on from NZ_BSTD01000001.1 coordinate 666,789, forward strand.
CCACGCGCGTTCTGCGCCAGCCCGGCGAGGCCGTCGGTGAACTGGTCGATGATCTTGTTGTAGAAGGTGTAGGCCTGGCTGATCTGGATCTGGCCGCTGTCGACCGCCTGGCGGGTCTGCGGCAGCTGCTGGAAGAGCCCGAAGAACGTGGCGATGTTCTTCTGGACGCTCGGCGGGGTGTCGTCGTAGCCCGCGAAGCTGTCCTTCAGGTACTCGATCGTCTTCGCGGCGTTCTGGTCCGTCTTGGGGCGGACGGCCGCGAGCACGGCCCGCTGGTTGCCCTGGCCCGCGAGCAGGCTCAGGGTCGCCTGGCGTTCCTGCTGCAGCGCGCCGAAGAACGGGATCGACGGAGCTTCCGAGCCCCGGATCCGGTTGACGTAGTCACGGCCCGTCACCGCGTCGTAGATGAGGTAGCCCGCGAGGGCCACGCCGACGAGCAGGAGGGCAACACTGGGGATGAGCGCGATCGTGAGCACGCGCTTCCGAATCGAGGATCCCCGGTTGCGTCGAAGAGAAATCTGCTTCACCTGGGTCCGTTTTCCTTCCGGCAGTACATGGTTTCGGGTCGCCCGAGGTGGTCCACACCCGGATTCCGACCAGCCGGATCGACATCACCGTGGTCTGCTTCGCCCGCGACGACGGTATGCAGCCCTTCAGGGCGCGTCAAGTCCGTGGCGATAACGTGATCTTGGAACGGTGACCCGTCCACACTTGCTGCCTGCGCTTGGAAAGTCCACCACCGAAAGTCGTGACGTTCGTCCCAGCCCTGCTTCCGTTCCGCCCCTTGGGTGCAGGCTGTTCCGTGGTGCGATCGACCCAGGCGCCGGGACCGGAGCCGCTACGTACGTGAGCGCCGGATGGTTCGGTGAGAAAGGTCACGAGCCGGCCACGCCGACCGGGGTCGACCGCTTCGTCCGGGCTTTGCCGCCTCCGCAAAGCGGAATTGCGCGGCATTCGACGGCATCGCCACGGATTCACCGGACGGCGAGCCGGAATTCCCACCATTCCGCATGCGCAGTGGTTCAACCACTCCCCGTGGCACCCGCGAAAGGCCCGGAACCGGTTCCGCGCCGTCAGCCCCGGAACTCGGCGGCGAGGGTGTTCCAGAACTGGAGCTCGTAGCTCTGGAAGAGCCGGGCGAAGAGGTGGGCTTCGCGTTCGTCGAGCCGGTGCGCGTCGAGCCCGGCCTGGATCGCGGCGAGCGCTTGTTCCTCAATTTCCGGAACGTCCGCGGCGAAGAAGTCGAAGAACGCACACGCATCGTCACCGAAGCCGTAGTGCTCGCGCATGCCGGCGGCGACGTCCTTGCAGTACCGCCCGAACGCGGCGAAGTTCGCGAAGATCCCCGCCGCCGTCGCCGACGATTCGCCGTTCAGCGCGAGCCACGCGACGTACGCGGGGTACGCCTGGCAGCCCGCGCGCGGGAGTTCCTTGCCGTGGTCCGGACCAGTGACCTTGATCAACGCGTCGAGCATCCCGTTCGCCTGCTGCTCCCCGGGTGCCAGGCCACCGAAGAAGGTGCGCGCGTTCGGTTCGTCGGCGCGGGCGGCGAGCGCGTGGAAGCTCCGCCAATCGCTCAAGGTGATTCGCTTTTCCTCCGCGGCGAGCGCGGCGAAGACCGCGCGCGGTGCGCGTCCGGCGGTGATCAGCGGGACGAGGCGGTTGTCGTCGTCGCGCGGGGCGAGTTCTTTCTGGATCTCGTCGAGCAGGGCACGTGCCGAACGCGTCATCGCTTCCCCCCGGAGTCGGTCGTCCCCTCCATTGAAGCGCGGTTCGCACGCGGCCGCTCGTGTGCACTGTGGACGGTCGTGGGGAGCTGACCGCGAAAGGCCGGGTAAAGGGGGCGTTTGACGTGGCCGCGATTCTCTATCCACCCGGCGCGGGAGCCAATACAGTGTGGCCATCCGCAGCACCCGAGGAGGCCAGCGTTGACCACCCCGTCCGTCGCCGAGCAGACCGAAGGCCTGACGATCCCGCGGCTTCTGCACCGCAACGCGGTCGACTACCCGGACCTGCCGGCGATCACTTCGCTCGACCTCGAAGGAAAGCCGACGCTCAGCTGGCTGGAGTTCCGCACCGCGATCGCGGAGGTCTCCCGCGGCCTCGCCGGGCTCGGGCTCGCCAAGGGCGACCGCATGCTGATCATGGCGCCCGGCTGCCCGGACCACATCGTCGCCGACCTCGCCGCGACACACCTGTCCGCGATCCCGTGCACCGCCTACGCGACGCTCAGCCCGGACCAGATCCGGTTCGTCGCGCGGCACAGCGCCGCCCCGGTCGTGGTGCTCGGCGGCGAGTCCGAGCTGACGCGCTGGCAGCCGGTGCTCGAAGACCTCCCGGCGCTGCGCCACATCGTCGTCATGGACGAAGCCACGATCCCGGCGGGCGACGACCGGTTCCTCTCCTTCGCCGACCTCCGGGCCCGGGGCCGGGAAGCGCTTGCGGCCGACCCGGACGCGTTCGAGGCGTCCTGGCAGGAGATCAAGCCGGACGACCCGCTGTCCATGATCTACACCTCCGGCACGACCGGCGACCCCAAGGGCGTCGTGCTGTCGCACCGCAACGCGATCCACCAGGCGTACGCGGTGACGGAGCTGCACCACCCGCCGATGCACGCGACGAACATCGCGTACCTGCCGCTCGCGCACATCGCCGAGCGGGAGCTGTCGATCTACCTGCCGATCGTGTGGGCGGGGCACGTGCACACGCTCGCCGACCCGTCGGGGGTCGTCGGCGCGCTCGGCCAGGTGCACCCGGAGAGCTTCTTCGGCGTCCCGCGCGTGTGGGAGAAGATGGTCGCCGGCCTGAAGAACATGCTCGGCGGCGTGCCGGAAGACCGGCGGACCGCGCTGCTGCAGGCGAACGAGCTGCTGCAGCAGGGCTACAAGCTGCGCAGCGCCGGGCAGCCGGTGCCGGCCGAGCTCGCCGAGAAGATCAAGCAGACCGACGAAGCCGCGCTCGCCCCGATCCGCGCGCTGCTCGGGCTGGACAAGGTGCTCGTCGCCTCCAGCGGCGCGGCCGCCCTGCCGGTGGAGATCATCTACTTCCTGGCCGGTCTCGGCCTCGAGATCTGCGAGGTCTGGGGCCTGTCGGAGACGACCGGGGCCGCGACGTCGAACTCCGGCGAGGCGTTCCGCGCGGGCACGGTCGGCAAGCCGCTCGCCGACATCGAGGTGAAGGTCGCCGAGGACGGCGAGCTGCTGGTGCGCGGGCCGATCGTCTTCCTCGGCTACCTGCAGGAGGACGGGACGATCAAGGACGCCACCGACGCCGACGGCTGGTACGCGACCGGCGACATCGGCACGATCGACGAAGACGGCTTCGTGACGATCACCGACCGCAAGAAAGAACTGATCATCACCTCGAGCGGCAAGAACATCGCGCCGACCCGCGTCGAGGGCCTGCTCAAGGAGCACCCGCTGATCGGCCAGGCGGTCGCCATCGGCGACGACCGGCCGTACGTGACGGCGCTGATCGTGCTCGACGACGAGATCGCGCCCGGCTGGGCCGCGGCGAACGGCGTCGAGGCGTCGCCGGAGGAGCTCGCCGACCACCCGGCCGTGCGGGCCGAGCTGGAACGCGCGGTCGAGTCGGCGAACAGCAGGCTGGCCCGGATCGAGCAGATCAAGCGCTACCACGTGCTGCCGAAGGCGTGGACGCCCGAATCCGGCGAGCTGACCCCGACGCTCAAGCTCAAGCGCCGGGTCATCAACGACCGCTACTCGACCGACATCGAGGCCCTCTACGCGGCGACGCGCGACCCGGAGCCGGCCGCCGGCGCCTGAGTCAGGCAGTGCGGGGCGAGGTCGTCTCCGTCCACTTGCGCAGCCGCGGCGGGACGCGCTTTTCCAGGCCGTAGTTCTCCAGGTGGGCGGAGAAGACCTCGTCGAACGCCTTCTGCACCGTCTCGGTGTCCCACACCGGGCGCTCGAGGATGGGCTGCTTGAGGAACGGCTGGCCCATGACGTGCAGCTGCGGGCCGTTGCACCGGATCATCTGGCCGGTGATGCCGTGCGAGCCCGCGCCGAGCAGGAACAGCACGACCGGGGCGATCCGCGACGGCGTGCGGTCCGGCGGGCAGGCGCGCAGCGAGCGTTCGGACTTCCACACCATCCGCGTGTGCGCGAGCGGGCAGACGGCGTTGACGCGGATGCCCTGCTCTTCGAGGTCGAGCGCCCACGAGTAGGTCAGCGACGCGACCGCGCCCTTGCTCGCCGCGTACACGCCGAGCTTGCGCTGCCCGAGCGAGGCCCCCGAGGAGATGTTGACGATCGAGCCGCCGGTGCCGGCGTCGACCATCGCCTTGATCGCGGCCAGGCCGGTGTTCACCACGCCCATGACGTTGACCGCGACGAGCTCGCGCGCCTGCTCGGCGTCGTCCTCCCAGGGCAGCGCCTCGTAGTTCAGGCCGGCGTTGTTGACCAGCCCGTCGATCCCGCCGAACTCCTTGACGCACAGGTCGACGATCTCCTGCGCCTCCCCGGCCTCGGCGACGCTGTGCCCGCTGGCCACGGCCCGGCCGCCGTGGTCCCGGATGGTGCGCGCCGTCCGCTCGGCGAGCTCGACGTCGATGTCGTTGACGACCACCGACCCGCCCGCGCGCGCGACGTGCACCGCGAACGCCTCGCCCAGGCCACGGCCGGCGCCGGTCACCACGACCGCCTTGCCCTGCATCAACCCGTCCATCGTCTTCTCCCCGCTCTGCGGCGCGCCGGCGGCGGCGCGGTCCGTCCACCCCGGCCGGCTCTGGGTCCAGTCTTGGCCCATTCGGTCCAGTGGGGCATGGCCACGACGACGAGCGGCCGCCGCTCTGCGCCGAGCGAATCCGGTTCGATCAGTCCGGAGGTACCCGCGAGCCGGTCACGGCCAACCGCGACGCCGGTCGGGCGGGCGTAACCCGATCGGCTCCGAACCGGATGGTCGTGCGCGTTCCGGGGACACCGCCGCGTAATCGGCGGCATACTGTCAGTGCTTCCGGGTGGTCAGCCGTGACTCCCCCGGATGGGGTCGTCACTGGCGAGGCACAATGCGACGATCCATATTCACTCGATCGGGGGACGGTGGTTACGAGGTGACGACGCGCGCGACCCCCCGGCTCCGGGCCGTCCTGGCCAACCGGGAGTTCCGCGCGCTGTGGTTCGCCGAAACGCAGTCGATGCTCGGCGACCAGCTGACCATCGTCGCGCTGGCCATCCTGATCTTCGACCGGACCGGCTCGCCGCTGCTCTCGGCGGTCGTCTACTCGCTGACGTTCCTGCCCGCGCTCGCCGGCGGACTCGGGTTGTCCCAGCTCGCGGACCGGTTCCCGCGCCGCGCGGTGCTGGTGGCGGGCTCCCTGGCGCAGGCCGTGCTGATCGGCCTGATGGCCGTGCCCGGGATGCCGATGGGCTGGCTGTTCGTCCTCTTCGTCTTCGCCCGGCTGGCGAACGCGCCGGGCAACGCGGCGCAGAACGCGCTCGGCCGGGAGATCTTCACCGACGACGACGTCTACCTGCAGAGCCAGGACCTGCGCGGGATCACGAACAACACGGCGATGCTGGCCGGCCTCGCCGCCGGCGGCCTGCTGGTCACCGGGATCGGCACGTCGTGGGCACTGGCGATCGACGCGGTCACGTTCCTCGTCGCCGCCCTCGCCGTGCGGCTGGCGGTGCTGCGGCGACCGGCCGCGGGTGACGGCGGCGCCCCCTGGTTCGGCGCCGTCCGGCAGGTTTTCGGCGACGAACGGCTCCGCGTGCTGCTCTACCTGTCGTGGCTGGTCGGCCTCGCGGTGATCCCGGAGGGTCTCGCCGCGCCGCTCGCCGCACAGCTGGGCGCCGGCGAGGCGGCGGTGGGCTGGCTGCTGGCGGCCGATCCGCTGGGCTTCGTCGTCGGGACGTTCCTGCTTTCGCGGTTCGTCTCGACGGAGCACCGGCGCCGGCTGCTGGGGGTGCTGGCCGCGCTGCCGCTGGCCGCGCTCGCGGCGTTCGCGCTGCAGCCGAACCTGGCGTTCGCGCTGATCCTGCTCGCGCTGGCCGGCGCGACGGGTGCGTACGTCATCACGGTCTCGGCCACGTTCATCACGTGGGTGCCCAACGACATCCGGGGCAGCGCCGGCGGGCTCTACCGGACCGGGCTGCGGGTGGCCCAGGGCGTGGGCGTCGGCATCGGCGGGCTGGTGGCCCAGTGGGCCGGATCCGCGAACACGACGATCGCGCTCGCGGGGGCGGTGGGGCTGCTGCTGGCCGTCCCGGTCGCGCTGTCGTGGCGCCGGGTCGGCGGGGTGGAACCGGAGTCACCGCCGTCATGAGCGGGGAACGGGATCTCCCGGGCGGGACGGATCACCAGTCACGGTTGGCCATCGGGTGCCACCTCTCCGTGCGGGCAAGATCATGAATAGCATTCGCGGACGTCGTGGGCGACAATTCGCGGGTGGTTCAGAAGTCGCGGTTGCTCATGGGGGCCACCTCCGTGCGGGGAGAGTCTTGCAGAACCTTTTGCGCCGTGTTCCCGGCAGTTCCTCCGGGGACTCGGCAGGTCTGTTGCTGTGGGATGGTACCCGGCCGGGGAATGCGTGAACACTCTGCCAGGTACCGATGAGATTACTCAAGGCAGCAAGCGGGCCGGAAAGGAGGTGACCAATTGCATCCAGGACCCGACGGCGACCCGGACGAGCCGGCCCCGGCGCAGGCGCACCCCGGCGAGACCGTCGCCCCCGGCGCGGCGGAACCGGGTGTGACCACGGACGGGCCGGCGACCACGACCGGTGGTCCACTCGCGACCGCCCGCAGCGGTCACCCGTACCGGCCGCGCAACTGGGCCCTGTGGCGGCGCCGGCCGGTGCAGGTCGCGTTCATGCTCGCGGCCGAAGCCGTCGCGGTCGCGATTCTCGCCGTCGCTTTCGCGCGCTCGCCGATTCCGTCCGGAAACGACTGGATCAATTTCGCGATTCTGGCGGCGGGTGCCACGGTGCACATTCAGCTGACGCAGCGCCAGGAAGAACGGCGGCGCAACCGGACGAAAACGGTGCTGATCGACCTCACCGCCGTCTGGACGTTTTCCGCCGCGATGATCCTGCCGGTTCCGCTCATTCTGTTCGTCATCGCGGTGATCCGGGCGCAGCACTGGTTCATCGCCCGGCGCCCGGCCCACAACTTCGTTTTTTCGTCGATCACGCACGGCCTCGCGGGCACGCTCGCGCACGTCACGTACACGTCGCTCGGGCCGCACCTGCTGGGCCCGCCGGACTGGAGCGGCTTCCTCCGCGAGTTCGGGACGATCGTGCTCACCGGGGCCATCTACGAGGCGATCCAGATCGCGTACGTGGGCGGGGTCCTGCTGCTCGGATCCCCCGCCGGGCGCACGGTTCGTAACGTCCTCGGCAGCCCCGCCGACAACACGCTCGAAGCGATCACCATCGGCCTGGGCGCGGTGACCGCGATCCTGCTCGCCGCCGTGCCGCCGATGGTGGCGGTGATGGCCGTGGTCACCGTGGTCTTCAATCGCCTCGCGGAACTCGAGCAGCTCCAGAACGACGTCCGGACGGACCCGAAAACCGGGATTCTCAACATGCGCGGCTGGTCGGAGTCGGCCGAGCGAGCGCTGGAACGGACCGCCCGATCGGGTGATCAACTGGCGCTGCTGATGGTCGATCTCGATCACTTCAAGTGGATTAACGACACCTATGGTCATCCGGCGGGCGACGACGTGCTCCGGACGGTTGCGCAAACCCTCGACGAAGTGACTCGGCCGAGCGACTTGGTCGGCCGTTTCGGCGGCGAGGAATTCCTCATTCTGCTCCCGGACATCGACGAAGAGTCGACGTGGGACGCGGCCGAGCGCATCCGCGTGGCGATCGCCAAGCTGCACATAGTGACAACGGACAAACGCGGCGACCCGGCCACGATCGCCGACCGGACCACGTCGATCGGAGTAGCCCGCCACCCCCGCCACGGCGACACGCTGGAGAGACTGCTGCAGTCAGCGGACGCGGCGGTGTACTTGGCCAAGGAGAACGGCCGCGACCAGGTGTGTTTCGCCCCGGACACCCCGGACGGAGGTCTCCCGGTACCGGCGGCTTCGTGAGGTGACGCCGGTGTGCGGTAGGGAGCGGGGTTCCGGCTGGGCGCGCCTCCGGCTGAGGATGGCCGGCCCGCTCACCGTCGGTGAGCTCTCTCGGCCGCGCGCGTCGGCCGGCCCGTTCACCCCGGCCGCGTGCGCCCGGCGGAACCGCGAGGGCCGATCGCCCCGGCCGCCCACTCGGCCAACTCACCCGGGTCGCCCCGGTCAGCCAGATCGGCGCGGCCGGACCGGCTGCCTGGTCGGCCGGTCAGCCAGATCGGCGCGGCCGGGCCGGCTGCCTGGTCGGCCGGCGGAAGGAACCGCGAGGCCCGGTCATCCCCCCAACCGGACCGTGAGCTCCAGCTTCACCAGCACCTCCGCAGAAGTCCCTGCCGCCGCCGGGGCGAGGCTCAGACGCTCGCCGCGGTACCCCGCCGACTCCAGTCTCAGCACCCTCGCCCCCGGTGCCGGGCGGGGGTGGCACCAATGGCGGACCATCCCCGTGCCGTCCGGGTCCTTGCCCACGATGAGGTACTCGTGGCCGAGGTCGTCGGAGACCCGGCCGAGGCCGTTCCACCACAGCGCCTGCACGGCCAGGCTGCCGCCGTCGCGGACCAGCTCCACCGGTGGATCCGCGCGGATGCCGACCCGGAAGCCCCGCTCGCCGACGCGCACCGAGCGGACGTCGAGGAAACCGCTGCCTGCCGGGCTCCGCCGGGGCAGTACCTCGCGGCCGCCCTCGCCGGGCTCCGGTCGCGGCAGCAACGCCGCTACCGCCAGCTCCGCCGCCCGGCGACCGTCTTCGCCGTCCGGGGCCGGCGGGACCCCGCGCAGCTCGGCCGCGAGCAGCCGGGCCCCCACGGCCTCGGCCCAGCCCAGCGCCGCCGCCAGCAGGCCCGGCTCCGCTCTCAGCCTGCCGAGCAGCGCGCCGCGCCGCCGTCCGCTGAACCGGGCCGCCCGGACCAGCCGGGCCGCCTCCGGACCTCGGACCTCCGGGCCGAACACCCCCGTCATCGCCCGGTCGAGCGCCCGCAGCTGCGCGGCCAGCACCACCCGCACGACCGCCGCGGGACAACGCACGGCCAGCTCCGCGGGCGAGCACTCGCGCAACGCCCGGGCGAGCACCGCCAGCTCGGGCGGGACCGGACGCAACGCCGCGCCCGGCGCCAGCCGCCGCAACGCGCACACCGTGTTTTCCACGGGCGCTGAACGCCCGCGGGGATCCGTCGAGCCCACTGCACGCCCTCCTGCCGCACCCCCGCAAGCCGATTCTCGCCGCCGAACGCCCGTCGCGGAACGTAAGAAAGGGCAGCCCCGCGCGCCACCCGATCGGGCAGCGGGATCCCGGGGGTTAGCCCCGTGTCGCCGCCGCGGCGGGGCTGGCACCCTTGAGTCCATGCCAGCCCCGACCGAGCCGTCTCGTGTCCGCCGACCCTGGTCGACGTCCGGCTGGCTGCTGCTGGTCCTGCTCGTCGTGTTCGCCTTCGGCCTGATCGCCTCGCGCCCGCCGTCCCCGCCGGACCAGGGCCCGCCCACCGGGGACGTGCTCGCCGCGCAGAACGCCATCGAGGCGCTGGTCCACCCCGGCCCGCACCCGGACGCGCTCGCGCGGCTGCCGAAGGACTTCACCGCGCTCAGCGGCGTCACCCCCGGCGCGATGCCGGCCCGCGACGGCACGGTCCGCGCCGTCCACGTCGACGGCGGCTGCTCGACGCCGTGGGGCGACGACAACACCAAGTGGGACTACGCCGTGCCGTGCAAGGCCCACGACCTCGGCTACGACCTGCTGCGCTACGCCGACCGCAAGGGCCACCCGCTCGGCCCGGAGGTCCGCGAAGCCCTCGACAACCAGCTCTCGTACGACATGCACCACGCCTGCGACCTCAACCCGATGGGCTCCGCGGGCACCTGCCGGGTCGTCGCGTCCTTCTACTCGGCCGGCCTGGTCGTCAACTCGTGGCACCAGCGCTGGGGCCCGCCGGTCGGCGACCCGATCGGCCCCATGGTCGCCGGCGTGCTCGTCATCGCCTGCCTGCTGGTGGTCCGGCTGCGCGGCTGGCTGCGCGCCCGCCGCGAGCCGCGGGTCCCGGCGCCGGTGACCGTCCCGGCGCCGGTGAGCCGGTGGGCGCTGCTCGGTGCCGGCGGGGTGGTGCTCCTGCTCGTCGGCGAGTCGGTGACGGCGCTCGCGCACTGGGCCGGGGCACCCGAGACGTCGCTCTGGCCGCTGACCTGGCTCGCCCAGCTCGCCCCGCTGATCTTCTTCGCCGGCGGCCACGCCAACGCGGCCGGCTGGCGCACCGAACAGGACCACGGCGGCGGGTACCGCCACTACCTGGCCGAACGCGCCAGCCCGCTGTTGCGCCCGGCGCTGATCTTCGCCGTCGTCGCCCTCCTGACGCCGCTCGCGCTCGAGCTCCTCGGCATCCCGGCCGGGACGAACGCGACGGTCATGCGGATCGCCCTGCACCCGCTGTGGCTGCTCGGCGTCTACCTGCTGACGATCGTCTGCGCGCCCCCGCTGCTGGCCCTGCACCGGCGCGCCCCGGTGAGCGCGGCGGCCGGGCTGCTGGCGCTGGTCGTCACCGGCGAAGCCGCCGCCGACCTGACCGGCTCGCCGCTGCCCCGCTTCGCCGCGACGTTCGCCCTCGCGCTCCTCGCCCAGCAGCTCGCCTTCGCGCACGCTGACGGCGTACGCCCGTCACGACGGCTGCTCGCCGCGGCCGCCGCGACCGGTGTCGCGGGCCTCGCCGTGGTGAGCGTCCTGCGGGACGGGCCGCCCGTCCTGCTCGGCAGCCCGGGCGCCCCGGCCGCGTTCTCGGCCCCGCCGTGGGGCGTGCTGCTGCTCGGCCTGGTCCAGCTCGGCGTGCTCGGGCTCCTGGCCGGGCCGCTCGGCAGGCTCGGCGACCGGCCGCGCGTCGCCGCCGCGTGCCGGTTCGTCGTGCGCGCGCCGATGAGCCTCTACCTGGCATTCCTCGCCGCGATGCTGCTGCTCGTCGCCGTCGTCTACCTCCCCGGCCGGATCGCCGACGGGCTCAGCTGGCTGATCCGGCCGCGCACGCTGGTCGCGGTCGGGCTGCTCGCGGTGCCCGCGACGCTCGTGTTCTGGTGGTTCGAACGGCACGGCCACCACGGGCGGCGGCCCCGCGCGGCCGAGCTGCCCGGCCGCCGGACGGTGCTGCTCACCAGGGCCGCGGCCGGGTTCGGCATCGGCTACGCGACGCTCGGCGTGTTCGGCTTCGCGCTGACCCGCTTCGGCGGGGTGGCCGCCGACGCCGACCTGCTGGGCCTGCGGCTCGACCCGATCCAGAGCCTGGTGCACCTGCTGCTCGGGGTGTTCCTGCTGCACACGATCCGGCTCGGGGCGGGCGCGGCGACCGGCACCTGGCTCACCACGGCGCTGGCCTGCGCACCCTCGCTCCTGTTCGCCGACGGCGGCGGCACGTCGGAGCTCCTCGGCGTGACGCTCCACGCGGCGACGGCCGGGTTCGCCCTGCTCGCGACGGCGGGCACCCTGCTGCCGGCCCGCAGGCCGGCGAACGCGACGTCCTGACCAGGCGAAACCGGCGGACCTGCGGGAAACTGGGTGGTGCGTGACACATTCACAGGGGGATGTGTAACGCTACGGCAACCCGGGGAAGGCACCATGCGTCCCATCCCCTGGAAGGACCGATCGAAGCAGTGAGGAGTCGCCCGCGTGGATCACCCGCCTCGGAACGGGCAAGGCGACCGCCGCCCCGCCCGGCCCCGGCAGGACGAGCCAGGCCGGCGCACCCCGCCACCGCGCCGCCCGGCGCCCCGCCGCGAGCCGGTGGACGCGCGCCGCACGGCACCGCCGGCCCGCCGTCCTCAGCCGCGCCCGGCCCCGCGGGCCCGCCGCAACTCCTTCCGCGGCGCGAAGATCGCGCTGGCCGTCGTGTCCCTGCTGGTGATGGGCCTGACCGGGTACGCGTGGGCCGCCATGCAGGGCCTGGTCAACGGGCTGAACTACGCGAACGTGATCAGTGACGGCGGCGGGGGCGACAAGCCCGCCGACGGCGCCCGCGACATCCTGCTCGTCGGCCTCGACAGCCGGACCGACGCCCAGGGCAACCCGCTCTCGCGCGAGGTGCTCGACGAGCTGCGTGCCGGCGACTCCGACGGCGAGCTCAACACCGACTCGCTGATCTTCGTGCACATCCCGAACGACGGCAGCAAGGCCGTCGCGATGTCGCTGCCGCGCGACTCCTACGTCGACATCCCCGGCTACGGCAAGCACAAGATCAACTCCGCCTACGCCCGCGCGATGCTGCAGGCCCGCAAGGACCTGCAGAAGCAGGGCGTCACCGACCCGAAGGAGCTCGACGTCAAGGCCAACCAGGCCGGGGCGAAGGAGCTCATCGAGACCATCGAGAAGCTCACCGGGTCCACCATCGACAACTACGCCGCGGTCAACCTGCTCGGCTTCAGCGACATCACCAAGGCCATCGGCGGCGTCGACGTCTGCCTCAACAACAACGTCAAGGACCAGTACTCCGGCGCGAACTTCACCAAGGGGCAGCACACGATCTCCGGTGTCGAGGCGCTCGAGTTCGTCCGGCAGCGCCACGGCCTGCCCAACGGCGACCTCGACCGGGTCGTCCGCCAGCAGGTGTTCATGGCCGGCATGGCCCGCAAGGTGCTCTCGGCCGGCACGCTGACCAACCCCGGCAAGCTGTCCGACCTGATCGACGCCATCAAGAAGTCGGTCGTGCTCAACCAGAACTGGGACATCTTCGGGTTCGCCCAGCAGATGAAGGGCCTGACCGGCGGCCAGCTCCAGTTCCGCACCATCCCGGTGAAGAACGTCGAGTACAAGACCCCCGAAGACGGCGTCGCCATCCAGGTCGACCCGGCCGAGGTCAAGCAGTTCGTCCAGAGCCTCGCCGGGCCGCAGCCGGGCCAGACGGCGCCGCCGGCCCAGCAGGCCGACCCGGCGAACAAGGCGACCACGGTCGACGTCCGCAACGCCTCCGGCAAGACCGGCCTGGCCGCGAGCGTCGCCAAGACCCTCGAGGGCAAGGGCTTCACCTCCGGCGACACGGCGAACGCGACCTCGCGCAAGACGACGGTCATCTGGGTCCCCAAGGGCGGCAAGGACAAGGGCCAGGCCGTCGCCGACGCGCTCGGCGGCTCGCCGACGGTCCAGGAGGACAAGAGCGTCCAGGCGGGCCACGTGATGGTGTTCCTCGGCTCGGACTACCAGGGCACGAGCTCCGACGCGGGCGCCGGGTCCGGCGCGGCCGCGGGTTCGCCGTCGTCGGCGGCCGCCCCGCCGCCGGCCGCCGAAGAGGACAAGCCGATCACCGCCGAAGGCGTTCCCTGCGTCAACTGAGCCGACCGTCCATCAGGGACACTGAGACCGTTTTTGGTGCCTGCAAAGTGCAATTTGCAGACGTGGTCACCTGCCGTTAACCCGTTCGGCCTAACTCGCGCAATCGGTATCAAAGACATGCCCGGAATCGCGTAAGGCCCGGGCTCCTGCGCACTTACATACAGGAGAGGGTGCAGCTGCACGGGAAAGTCATCACCGCCGTGCAGGTGCCGCGGGAGAGCACGGCAGGGGACATTGATGTGCTGATCGACGCTGAGGACTATCAGCGGATACTCGGAGACGAGCTCCGCAAGCTCAGGCGCAGCCGCGGGTGGACGCGCAAGGAGCTGAACCAGCACCTGCAGAGCGAGATCTCGCTGCAGACGCTGGCCACCTACGAACTGGGCACCAGACAGTGTTCCGTCGTGCGCCTGGTCGAGCTGTGCGTCGCGATGGACGAGCTGCCCCAGGACCTGCTGGCCAAGGTGCACCGCCGGGTGTTCGTCGACGAGCCCGGCCGGGTCCGCGTCGACCTGCGCAAGGTCGTCGCCGACGCCTCCCCGGAGCTGCTTCCGTTGCGCCGCTGGGCCGAGGACCGGCTCCGCCAGGCCGGCGAGCACGGGGCCGCCGAGGTCGCCCTCGACCTGCCCGCCCTGGAGCGCATGGCCGAACTGTGCGGGCTGCCGACCGTGGACCTGATCGGCCGCCTCCGCCGGTACGTCTCCCGCTGATCCCCGCGGTCCCCACCGGCCTCCTCCGCCGGTGGGGACCCACCCGGTCAGCCGACCAGGAAGTCCTCGCGCCGCACCTTCCGCGTGTCCAGCCAGTACCGCCAGGTGAAGCCCGGCCAGATCGTCCGGTTGACGCCCTTCGCGTCCAGGTACCAGCTCTTGCAGCCCCCGCGCGTCCAGATGCCCTTCGCCAGCTTGCGCTGGATGGCGACGTTGAACCGCTCCTGCACCTCGGGCTTCGGCTCGATGGCCTTGCCCCGGGCCAGCCGCAGCGCCTCGGCGACGTAGGAGATCTGCGCCTCGATCATGAACACGACGGAGTTGTGCCCGAGACCGGTGTTCGGGCCGAGCAGGAAGAACAGGTTCGGGAAGCCGGCGACGGTGATCCCGAGGTGCGTCCGCATCCCCTCGGTCGCCCACTCCTTGCCCAGGTTGCGCCCCTCGCGCCCGACGATCTCCAGGTCGTCGAAGGCGTCGGTGACGTGGAAGCCGGTGCCGTAGACGATGACGTCGGCCTCGTGCTCGACGCCCGCGGCGTCCACGACGCTGCGCTCGCGGACCTCCTGGACGCCGTCGGTGACGACCTCGACGTTGTCCCGGGCCAGCGCCGGGTAGTAGTCGTTGGAGATGAGCACGCGCTTGCAGCCCATGGTGTAGTCCGGGGTGACCTTGCGGCGCAGCGCCGGGTCCTTGATGGCGCCGTCGATGTTGCGCTTGGCCAGGCGCTGCCCGATCTTCATCACCCACGACTGGCCGTTGAAGCCGATCGCGCGGGCTTCGAGCAGCCAGTAGAGCAGGTTCCGGTAGGCGCGCTGGGCCGGCGGGAACGCCTTGAACAGCGCCCGCGTGCGCCCGGACATCTCGTGGTCGGCCTTCGGCATGATCCACGGCGGCGTGCGCTGGAACAGCGTCAGCTCCCCCGCCTCCGGCGCGATCTTCGGCACGAACTGGACCGCGCTGGCGCCGGTGCCGATGACGGCGACCTTCTTGCCCTTCAGGTCGACGTCGTGGCGCCACCGCGCCGAGTGGAACGCCGGGCCGGCGAAGTTCTCGATCCCCGGCAGCTCCGGGATCTGCGGCAGGTGCAGCGCCCCGACCCCGGCGACCAGCGCGGCCGCCACGAACTCGTCGCCGTCCCTCGTGGC
Organism: Amycolatopsis sp. NBRC 101858; assembly: GCF_030269325.1. GTDB lineage: Bacteria > Actinomycetota > Actinomycetes > Mycobacteriales > Pseudonocardiaceae > Amycolatopsis > Amycolatopsis ponsaeliensis. The sequence continues at coordinate 682,031 of NZ_BSTD01000001.1, forward strand.
GACGTGCCAGCGGTTCTCGTCGGCGTCCCAGCGGGCGCCGGTCATCTCCTGCCCGAAGCGGACGAAGCGGCGCAGGTCGTGCTTGTCGGCGACCTCGCGCATGTACCGCCAGATCTCCGGCTGCGGCGAGTAGGCCCGCGACCAGCCCGGGTTCTGCTCGAAGGAGAACGAGTACATGTGCGACGGGATGTCGCACGCGCACCCGGGGTAGCTGTTGTCCCGCCACGTGCCGCCGACGTCGTGCGCCTTTTCGAGGATGACGAAGTCGTCACGCCCCTCCTTGCGCAGCTGGATCGCCATGCCGAGACCGGAGAACCCGGTCCCGACGATGACGACCCCGGTCTCCGTGCGGTTGCCCATCGCGCCTCCCGGTTTGCCTGTTACCCGTCGTCCAGCTTACTCAGAGTAGGTTACTACCGGTAGAGTGTCGCCCGTGACCACCGCGAAGCGCAAGCGCATGCCCCGGGCCGAGCGGATGCGGCAGATGGTCGAGGTCGCCGAGCAGGTGTTTTCGGCCCGCGGCTACGCGGCGGCGTCCATGGACGAGATCGCCGAACTCGTGGGCGTCTCCAAGCCGATGCTCTACGAGTACTTCAACTCGAAGGAAGGCCTCCTGCTGGCCTGCATCCGCGAGTCACGCTCGGTCCTGCGCGAGGTCACCGAACAGGCCACAGTCGGCGCGGAGACCGCCGAGGACGCACTGCGCCGCGGCCTGCTGGCCTTCTTCGTCTTCATCCGCGAACGACGCGAGGCGTGGTCGCTCCTGCGGCACGAGATGGCGCTGATCGGCACGCCGGCCGCCGACGAGGTCGAGGAGACCCGGCGCCAGCAGACCGACCTGATCGCCGCCCTGATGAGCGGCCACTTCGACAGCGGCGACGACCTGCGGGCCGAAGCCGCCGCGGAATTCGTCGTCGGCGCCTGCGAACGGCTCGCGATCTGGTGCGAACGACACGATGAGGTGAGCCCCGAAATGGCCACCGAATACGCCATGGACGTGCTGTGGAGCGGCCTCCGGCACCGTGCACGGTAACCTGCGCGTGCATTAGGCCATTCGGTCGTTACTCAGCGCTGTCGTGTCGTGTGACACAGAGTTGCTCTACGGTACTCAAGACACGGTAGAAAGTGTGCTGGACCTTCACGGCCGAGAGGGGGCGCGGCAGCGCGGTTCCGAAAAGCAGCGTCATGGAATCGCACCGACCGCGTCACGGTTGTGAAGGCATGGAGAGGGGCGTGAGGCAGATGGTGGAAGCGATCACGGCGACGTACGTCCAAGAGGACGCCGACTGGGCGATCACGGTCAGCGGCCGCGGCAAGGAGCTGACCGCCCGCGCACCCGGCATCATCGCCGCGCGCGACCGAGCCGACCAGCTGGTGGAGGAACTCGGCGGCGACGGCAGGAACACCGTCGTGCACCTGCTCAACGGCAGCGCGCTCGACTTCACCCAGACATACATGACGGCCCGGCTGACGCTCCCGAAGCAAGCGCCACTCGAGGTCCCGCCGCCCGGCAGCGTGCCGAAGCAGCAGACCACCGAGAAAGCCCCGGACACCACCCCGGCGCCGGCAGCGCCGGCCGCCGAGAAGAAGCCGGCGCTGCCCCCGAGCAAACAGCTCCCCAAAGCAGTCGAGGAGAGCAAACCGGCCGCCGAGCCGGCCCCAGCCGCCGAGAAAGCGGCCGAGGCCCGCGCCTAGCGCTACTTGAGCAGCTTGCGCACCAACAGGACGAGCACGAGGATGCCCCCGCCGATCAGCGGGTACTTGACCTTCGGATTGTCCAGCTTGGCACGCAGGCCGTCCTTCGCCGACTCCGCCAGCTTCTTCGGGTCGGCCTTGACGGTCAGCTGATCCAGCGTCGCGGCCAAGGCCGTCCTGGCCTGCTCGATCTCACGCTCGATCGTCTCGGGATCGCGGGCCACGTGTCCTCCTCGCCGCAGGGACTTCCACAACCCAACTTAGTCGACCGCCCCACCGCCGCCGCACCGGCCACGCCGCACGCTACGCTTCCGGATGCTGAGGGCCCGTAGCCCAATTGGCAGAGGCACACGGTTTAGGTCCGTGCCAGTGAGAGTTCGAGTCTCTCCGGGCCCACTCGCTTCAGTCCTTGCTCGGCGCTTCGCGCCTGCGCCGGACTTTCGCTTCGTCGTCTTCTCTGGGGGTGCAACCCCCAGACCCCGCCCGGCGGGCTTCGCCCCCGGACCCCCTTCGTGGTCACCTTTGGCTTGTTGGCTGCCAGTTTTCGGTTGCGTACGCCTTCAGCGTTCGGGGTTTTCTGCCTGTCAGGTGCTCGAAGTCGTTCGTCAGCTCGGTGAATACTCCTGCTCGGACCAAGGTGAACAGGTGCAGCATGTGGTTTATCCATGCTTCGGGGCGGCCTGATCTTGCGAAGTGCCTGCGGTGCTCTTCCTCCGTTGCGTCTTTGTGGTGGATGGGGCGGCCTGATGTCTCTGCCAGGACCTCTGCGACCTCTCCGAAGGTCAGCTGCTCTGGGCCTGTGATCGTGTAGCTGCGGCCTTCGTGGCCCTTGGTGGTCAGGACCTTCACCGCCGCCTCTGCCAGGTCGCGGGTGTCCGTGAAGCCGACCCTGGTTTTGCCGCTTCCTGCGTAGAGCTCGTTCTTCTCGCGTAGGGCCCTTGCGAAGACCCACTCGTCCTCGTCGAAGTTCTGCATGAACCAGCTTGGGCGGAGGATCGTCCACTGCTTGCCTGAGTGCTGGACTGCCAGCTCTACCGCTCGGCGGGGTGCGTGGTCCGGGGTTCGGTCGACTCCTGCCGCTGACATCAAGACCACCTGTCTCACCTGCGGGATCGTGGCCAGGAAGCTCTTGATGATTGCCGCTGCCTTGTCGTCGCTGTCCAGGCCTTTCAGGAACACCGTCTCCGCCCTGCCCACCGCTGGTGCCCAGGTCCTCTTGTCGTACCAGTCGAACCGCACCGGGGTTGCCCCGGCGGTTGGCTGGGCGGGGTGGCGGCTTGCTGCCCGGATCGGTACCTCCGCCTCCGTCAGTGCCTCTGCCACTCTGCGGCCGGCCTTGCCTGTTGCTCCTTCGATCCACACCGTCATCTCTTCAAGTTAGGGATCTTTGGTGAGACGGTGAATGGCTCAAACGCGCGTTGTGTTGTCCCAGCGTCTCGCTAGGGTGGGCCTGTGGATGTACTTGCGGATGTTCTTGCCGCCCTGCGTGCCGGTACGCCCGTTGCCGCTCACACCGAGGCCTGTGCGCCTTGGGGGCTGCGGTTCGATCACACCACCGGTGCCGCCTTTCACGTTGTGCTGGCCGGTACCGCCTGGCTGGCTCCGCTGGTTGGGGGTCCGGAGTTCGAGCCGGTTGCGCTCGGGGCGGGGGATGTCGTCCTGCTCGGCCGGGGGGTTCCGCACGCCATGACCTCTGCGCCCGGCGCCGCTCTGGTCGACTTCCGGCCTACGCGTCCTTCGCCCGCTACGCCCTTCGGGCGCGTCTCGCTCCCTGGCTCCGGGGCCCGCGCGACGATCGTCTGCGGGGCCTACCGGTTGCGGCGGCATCGGCCGCACCCGCTCCTGCGAGACCTGCCCGAGGTCGTGCACCTGCCCGCCGTGCCCGGTCGGCATCCCGGGCTGCGCGCGATGGTGCAGCTCCTCGGCGACGAGCTCGACGCGCACCCGCCCGGGGCCGCCGTCGTGGCGCCCTCGCTGGTCGACGCCCTGCTCGTCTACATGCTCCGCGCCTGGCTGAGCGAGACCGCCGGCGCGCCCGGGTGGTCGGGTGCCCTCGCCGATCCCGTGACGGCCCGGGCACTGGCCGCGATCCACAGCGACCCGGCCCGCGCCTGGACCGTCGAACAGCTCGGTGCCGCCGCCGGCCTGTCCCGCGCCGCGTTCGCCCGGCGGTTCACCGCCCTCGTCGGCGAGCCGCCGCTGACCTACCTCACCCGCTGGCGGATGACGACCGCCGCGCGGCTCCTCCGCGACACCGACAAGCCGCTGGCGCAAGTGGCCACCGCCGTCGGGTACGGGTCGGCGTTCGCCTTCGCCAAAGCCTTCCGGCGCGAGTACGCGACGACCCCCGGTGGCTACCGCGGCGCCACGCTCAGCTGAGTTCGACCGAAACGCGCGGGGCCAGCGCGCGCAGGAAGTCGGCCGCGTCGAAGATCTCCCCCGCCGTCGCGACGCCCTTCGCCGTCGTCCGTCCACTCAGGATCCGGTCCACCGCTTCGACCGCGAGCGGCGCGCTGACCGCGTAGATGTCCTCCCCGCGGGCGACGGCCCGGCGCTCTTCGCCGCCGGCGCGCACCACGACGTCGACCACGAAGCTCTCGGCCGAGTCGCGCTCGGCGGCCGCCGCCAGGCCGTTCGCCGCGTCGACCGTCAGGTACGACGTCACGGACGGAACCGCCAGGTGACGCGGGATCGTCACGATGTCGGCCATCGAGAACTCGCCGAGCACCGGCCGCGTGCCGAGCGGCTCGGGGAACGCCCACTCCAGCGTCGGCAAGGCGTCGTCGCGGTGCTCCAGCCGCCCGCCCGCGAACCGGATGCGCTTGCTGCCCCGGCGTTCCCGGGACACCCGCCCGGCCGCGAGGGTCCCGGGCGTCGGGTGCCAGCCGCTCAGCCCGTACGCGACGTGGATCTCCTCCGCCGCCGTCCAGTCGGCCATCGCCGCGGTGGCCAGCAGGTCGCCCAGGCCGCCGAAGAACGCCATCGCGGGCACCACCACGGTGTCGACGTCCAGCGCGAAGGTGTCGAGGTTGGCTTCGATCTCGGCCGCGACATCCACGTACGGGACGCCGGCGCGGGCCGCGGCCTCGACCACCGGGATGGCCGTCGCCGCGAACGGGCCCGCGCAGTTGATCACGGCCGCTACGCCGTCCAGCGCGCGATCGAGCGACGCCGGGTCGTCGACCGACGCCGGCCGTCCGCCCGGCAGCCGGGCCGCGTCGCGGCCGGACAGAATGGGTTCGAAGCCGCGTCTGCGCAGCTCAGCCACGACGAAGCGCCCTGTGTGGCCGTAGGCGCCGTACACCAGTACCGAAGTCATGACGCCATCCTCGCGACGGTTTCGCTTCGGTGACAGTGTCCGGAACGACGGGATGCGTACACTTTCGGACATGCACGCAGTCGCGCTGGCCGCCACCGACGGGATGCTGTCGTTCGAGCTGACGATCGCGTCCGAGGTCTTCGGCGAGGATCCGCGGTACGACTTCGCCGTGTGCGGCTCCGGCCCGGTGCGGGTCGGCCGGTTCCTCCTGGACCCCGACGACGGGCTCGACCGGCTGGCGCGCGCCGGCACGGTGCTCGTGCCCGGCTGGGCCGACGTCGACGCGGACCCGCCGCCCGACCTGATCGAGGCGGTGCGGGCGGCGCACGCGGCCGGCGCGCGCGTGGCGTCCCTCTGCACGGGCGCGTTCGTGCTGGCCGCGGCCGGGCTGCTGGACGGGCTCCGCGCGACGACGCACTGGGCGCACACCGGCGTCCTCGCCGCCCGGTTCCCGCGGGTCACGGTGGACCCGGACGTGCTGTACGTGGACAACGGCAGCGTGCTGACGTCGGCGGGCAAGGCCGCGGCGATGGACCTGTGCCTGCACCTGGTCCGCGCCGACCACGGCCCGGCGGCGGCCAACGCGGTCGCCCGCCGCCTGGTGGTGCCCCCGCACCGGGCGGGCGGCCAGGCCCAGTACGTGTCGGCCCCGGTCCCCGCCCGCGACGACCACCCGCTCGCGGAGCTGCTCCCGTGGATCACCGCCCGGCTCGACCAGCCGCTGACGGTGGAGGACCTGGCCCGCCAGGCGAAGGTCAGCACCCGCCACCTGACCCGCCACTTCCACGCGGCGACGGGCACAACGCCGCTGCAGTGGCTGCTGGTCCAGCGGATCCGCCGCGCGCAGGAACTGCTGGAGCGGACGGACTCGGGGATCGACACGATCGCGGCGGCGGTCGGCATGGGCACGGCGACGACGTTGCGCAGGCACTTCAACCGCACGGTGGGCGTGCCCCCGGACACCTACCGGCGCACCTTCCGCGGTTAGGGTTCGCCATGCAGTCGTACGGGTTCGTGGGTACCGGCGAGATCACCGCCGCCATCGTCGAAGGCCTCAGCGCGGGCGTCGCCGAGCCGCCCGCCGTCTTCCTTTCGCCGCGCAACCACGACATCGCGCACGACCTCGCCGCGCGGTTCCCCAACGCCGAGGTCTGCCGCGGCAACCAGGAAGTGCTCGACCGCGCGACCACCGTCGTCGTCGCCGTGCGCCCGCAGGTCGTCCAGGATGTCTTGGCGGACCTTACTTTCCGTCCCGGGCACGTCGTCGTGAGCGCGGTCGCCGGCGTCCGCCTGAGCCTGCTCGCGGACCGGGTCGCCCCGGCCACGCGGATCGTCCGGTCCATTCCGCTGCCGACCGCGAGCCGCCGGGCCAGCCGCACCGCGATGTTCCCCGACGACGCCTCCGCGCGGGCGCTCTTCGAGAGCGTCGGCGACGTCGTCGTCCCGGCGGACGAAGCGACCCTCGCCACCTTCAGCGCCGCGACCGCCACCTTCGCCGCGCACCTCGGGCAGCTCGCCGCCATCGCGGACTGGATGGCCGGGCACGGCGTCGAACCGGCGGACGCCGACGCCTACATCGCCCACGTCTACGGCGAACTCGGCCGCACCCTCGCCCACCACGACGGGACCATCGAAGAGCTCGCCGCCCAGCACATGACGCCCGGCGGCATCAACGAGCAGTTCCGGGCGACCATGCGGGACGTCCCCACGAAGCGCGGCCTCGACGAAGTCCTCGCCCGCCTCGAAGGTCAGTAGCGCACGTCGCTCTGCAGCAGCGGCGGGTACACAGTGGACGGTTCGCCGTCGACCGTCGTGCCCGCGAACTGGAGCATCGCGCGCTGGGCGCCGTGCATCGGGGCCGGGTAGTCCAGCGCCGGGGCCGAAACCTCGTCCAGGCGCGCCAGGTCCGCCGCCGAGAGCGTCACGTCCAGGCCGGCCAGGTTGCCGGTGAGGTGCTCCAGCCGCCGGGCGCCGACGATCGGGACCACCGTCCCGGGCCGGGCACGCAGCCACGCCAGGGAAACCGCCGCCGAAGTCGTCTCCAGTGCCGAAGCGATCGAAGCGACGACGTCGATGACGGCGTACTCCTCGTCGGACGGACCGCCCACGAACGCCGTGCGAGCGGAGTCCGTCACCGACGTGTCGCGCCGGTACTTGCCCGACAGGAAGCCGTTCTTCAGCGGGCTCCACGGCGTCAGCGCGATGCCCTGGTCGAGCGCGAACGGCGCCAGCTCCCCCTCCACCGTCCGCGCCAGCAGCGAGTACTCGACCTGCAGCGCGACCAGCGGCGTCCAGCCCCGCAGCAGCGCCGTCGTCTGGGCCTGCGCCGTGACCCACGCCGGGGTGTTCGAGAAGCCGACGTACCGGATCTTGCCCGCGCGCACGAGGTCGTCGAGGGTGCGCAGGGTCTCCTCGATCGGCGTGTGGCGGTCCCAGTTGTGCAGCCAGTACAGGTCGAGGTGGTCGGTCCGCAGCCGCCGCAGGGACTCCTCGAGCTGGGCGATGATCGACCCGCGGCCCGCGCCGCCGCCGTTGGGGTCGCCCGGGTGCATGTTGCCGAAGAACTTCGACGCGAGCACCACGTGCGAACGCAGGCCCGGCCGCGCCGCGAAGAAGTCGCCGAGGATCTTCTCCGAGTGGCCGTTGGTGTAGAAGTTGGCCGTGTCGACGAAGTTCCCGCCGGCGTCGAGGTAGGTCTGCAGGATCTTCTCGGACTCCTCGACGCTGCAGCCGGCGCCGCCGGGGTCCTCGCCGAAGGTCATCGCGCCGAGCGCGAACGGGCTGACGCGCAGCCCGGAGCGGCCGAGGGTGACGTAGTGGTCGAGTGGCATGGAACTCTCCTCAGGTGTCGGATTGACCACCACCAGGAAACCGTGGAACCCCAGCTCGACGGTAGATCGATCGACGCTGACTCTTGCACGATCCTGCCGACTTCGATTGTCACCGGCAAAGCGTCGTGCTTTCCTTGAAGAGTGCTGACCGAGCTGCGCGACCTCGTCGCCACCCACGCGCGCGCCGACCTGCGCACGCCGATCCCGGGCCTGCTGCTGTCCGAAGTGGACACCAGCGAGCCGCACCACTCGCTGGCCGAGCCGCTCCTGGTCGTGATGGCCCAGGGCGGCAAGCGCCTGCTGCTCGGCGAGCAGGTGCACGAGTACCGCGCCGGGCAGTACCTGCTGGTCAGCACCGATCTGCCGGTGACCGGCCACTTCGTCGGCGCGACGCCGCAGACGCCCGCGCTGGGCGTGGGGCTGGCCCTGCGGCCCGCGGCCATCGCCCCGCTGCTGCTCGAAGCCCCGCCCGGCCGGTTCTCGCGCACGCCGCCGGCGTCACCGATCGCGACCGGCGACGCGAGCCCCGAGCTGCTCGACGCCGTCGTCCGGCTGGTGCGGCTGCTCGACCACCCAGCCGACGCACGCGTGCTCGCGCCGCTGATCGAGCGGGAGATCCTCTGGCGGCTGCTGACCGGCCCGCACGGCGGCCTGGTCCGGCAGATCGGCCTGGCCGACAGCGGGCTGGCGCACGTCGGCCGGGCGATCCGGTGGATCCGCGAGAACCACACCGAGCCGATGCGCGTCGACGAGCTCGCGAAGCTGAGCGGGATGAGCCCGTCGGCGTTCCACCGGCACTTCCGCGCGGTCACGGCGATGAGCCCGCTGCAGTTCCAGAAGCGCATCCGGCTGCAGGAGGCCCGCTCGCTGCTGCTGGCCGACGCGGGCGACATCGCGGGCGTCGGGCACCTCGTCGGCTACGACAGCCCATCGCAGTTCAACCGCGAGTACCGCCGCCTGTTCGGCGCCCCGCCGGGCCAGGACGCGGCGCGGCTGCGTGCGGCCGCCGCCCCCGCCGGGCCGCGGCTGCCGTGAGGTCCGATCCGTTCAAGACGCGCGGGGACCGCGGTGCGACGCTGGGCGCATGGCTGTGAACCTTTCCGCGGCGGCGTCGTTCATGGCGACGCACGCCCGGCTCCTCGACCGACGCCGCTTCGAGCTGCTCAGCGGCGAACCGAACGCCGACGCCGTGCTGGCCGCCGTCGACGGCTACCGCAATCCCGACGGGGGCTACGGCTGGGGCCTCGAGCCCGACCTGCGGGCGCCGGAGAGCCAGCCCGGTGGCGCCCTCCACGCCTTCGAGGTGTTCGAAGAGACCGGGCCCACTCCGCACGCGGCCCTGCTCTGCGACTGGCTGGCCTCGGTGTCCACACCGGACGGCGGGCTGCCCTTCGCCCTGCCGGTGGCGGATCCGGCGGGCTGCGCGCCTTTCTGGGTCCAGGCCGACCCTGCGGTCGCCACGCTGCAGAGCACGGCGTTCGCCACCGGGGTCGCCCTGCGCGTCGCCCGCACCGACCAGGCGGTGCGCGAACACCCGTGGCTCGCCGCGGCGACGGAGTACTGCTTCCGCGAGATCCGCGCCCTGACCGAGGCGCCGCACGCGATCGCGTTGTCCTTCGCGGTGGGCGCCGTGGACGCGGCCCACGACTTCCACGCGGAGGCGGCCCCGCTCCTGGACCGGCTGGCCGCGTACGTCTCGCCCGACGGCCTCGTCCCGGTGGCCGGCGGTTCGGACGGGGAAACGCTGCGGGCACTGGACTTCGCGCCGCTGCCGGACCGCCCGGCCCGCGCGTTGTTCAAGGACGCCGTGATCGACGCGGAGCTGCAGCGGCTCGCCGACGGGCAGCAGGACGACGGCGGCTGGCGGGTCGACTACGCGAGTTATTCGCCCGCGGCGGAGCTCGAATGGCGCGGCTACGCGACCGTCCGCGCGGTCTCGATCCTGCAGCGCAACGGAGTGCTCTGACGATCTACACGAGCGACGTCGTCGTTCACTCGCCCGTGGCACGTGGTGTCACGGGCGGTGAGCGGTCACGCGCCTTTCCGTGCGCGCGGCCGTACCCGTACTGTGACGGGGAAGCCGGTGCCCGGAGGTGAAGCATGTCGTCGCGCAGCCCGTTGAGCTGGTTCACCCGCTGGGCCGACTGGTTCGAGGAGCGCGGTGTCTACGTGCCCGGCGAGGAGAGCCGCGCGGTCGACCCGATCCGGGATTTCGGCTGGTTGATGGCGTCGTGGGTGGTCGGCGTGGCGATCTTCATCCTGCTGTTCGCACTCGCGGTTTAAGTGGCATATCGACGGTGATTGTCACCACCCGTGCCTTTCCGGTCACGGATTGGCCACGGCGCGGCACCAGGTGCGCGACAACCCCCCGTGTCCGCTCGTAACCACGCGCGATCACGGCCAGAGTGGAGCGGGTTCGCCCGGCACGCCCCGTTGCCGAACGGCACCCCCGACCCGCCGACTGGAGTACCCGCGATGGCGCTCGCGCGCACGTGCAAGATCATGTTCACCACAGGACTGCTTTCCCTGGCGGTGGCGTGCGGGGTCCCTTCGGCGCAGGAGGGCACCGCGGCCCTCGGGGCGGGCGGCGGGCAGGCGGGCGCCAGCGCGGCGCAGGCGGGCAACGACCTCAAGTTCGGCGCCGACCACCGGTTCGCCAGCGGCGTCACCATTTCGGTCGGCTCGCCGGAGTCGTTCAAGCCCAGCGCGTCGGCGTACCCGCGCGGCCCGCGCGGCGCGGCCTTCGACGTGGAGCTGACGAACGACGGCGCGACGACGTACAAGCTCTCGGGCCTCACCGTCACCGCCACCGCGGCGGGTGCCCCGGTCAAGCAGGTCGTGGACACGACCCAGGGGTTCACCGGCATCGCCGACGCGGGCAAGGACGTCCAGCCCGGCCGCACGGTGCACGTCACCCTCGCGTTCGCGGTACCGCAGGAGCCGACGCAGCTGCGGCTGCAGATCCGCCCGAGCGCGACCGAGGCCGCCGCGGTCACCTACTGCGGTCCGGCCTGACGCTACGCTCGGGTCCATGACCGAGCGACTTTCCCCCGGCGACGAAGCCCCGGACTTCACCCTGCCCGACAGCGAGGGCAAGGACGTCTCGCTGCGCGACTTCCGCGGCAAGTCCGTCGTCGTGTACTTCTACCCGGCGGCGAGCACTCCGGGCTGCACCAAGCAGGCCTGCGACTTCCGCGACAACCTGGCGGAGCTGAACGACGCCGGCTACCAGGTCATCGGCATCTCGCCGGACAAGCAGGCGAAGCTCGCGAAGTTCGTCGAGAACGAGAAGCTGACGTTCCCGATGCTGGGCGACCCCGACAAGGGTGTCATCGAGGCGTGGGGCGCGTACGGCGAGAAGAAGAACTACGGCAAGACGTACCTGGGCGTGATCCGTTCGACGTTCGTCGTCGACGCCGAGGGCAAGATCGCCCACGCCTTCTACAACGTCCGCGCGACCGGGCACGTGGCGAAGCTGATCCGCGATCTGGGCCTGGCTTCCTGATCACCGCCTGACCGCGCGCGGTCCTCTTCGGCCCGCAGTTCACGACGGCGATCACCCAGCCGCGGTACCGGCGGGCAGCCGCAGCGTGAACGTCGAACCCTGACCGGGCACGGACTCCGCCGTCGCCGTTCCCCCATGGGCTTCCGCGAGCTTCCGCACGATCGCCAGCCCGAGACCGCTGCCGCCGGTGGTCCGGGTCCTGGCCTTGTCCGCCCGCCAGAACCGGTCGAACACGTGCGGCAGGTCCTCGGCGGCGATCCCGGCGCCGGTGTCGGCGACCTCGATCACGACGTCGTCGCCGTCCCGGCGCCCGCGGACCTCCACCGAGCCGCCGGCCGGGGTGTGCCGGACGGCGTTCGACACCAGGTTGCCGACCGCCTGCCGCAGCCGCACCGGATCAGCCGTCAGCGAAAGCGGGCCGGCCGCGGCCGTGAGCGACACCTCCGCCGGCCGGAAAGCCGCCACGACCTGGGCCAGCAGCGCCGCCACGTCGACCGGCTCCGGGTGCAGCCGCAGCGCACCGGCGTCCGCGAGCGCGAGGTCCTGCAGGTCGTCGACGATGTGCTGCAGGTGGACGGCCTCCTCGAGCAGCGAGTCGACCAGTTCGTCGTCGAGCCGGCTGATGCCGTCCTGGGTCGCTTCCAGCCAGCCGCGGATGTTGCTCAGCGGCGTGCGCAGCTCGTGCGCGATGTCGCTGACCATCGCCTTCCGGGTCTCCTCGAGCCGCTCGCGGCTGGCCGACATGGCGTTGAACGCCGTCCCGAGCCGCGCGATCTCGTCGCGGCCGCGGACCTTGACCTGCGCGCCGCTCTCGCCGGCCTCCATCCGCTGCGCCGCGCCGGTGAGCGCCCGCAGCGGGCGGATCAGCCGGAGTCCGGCGAACGCCGTGACCAGCAGCGTCAGCAGCAGGATCCCGCCGGCGACCTGGAAGAGCCGGACCTGGTTCTCCGGCGACAGCGTGAAGCCCGCGGGAGGCTCGCCCGACGGCGCGGTGAGGTAGAGCGACGCCGCCGGCGCCACGAACGGCGTCAGCTGCTCGCGCCGCGCCGCGTTCAGGCACGACCGCACGGCCTGCTCGGACTCCTCGGCCGCGACGCCCTTGTGCACCCACGTGAAGTCGAGCAGGACCTGCACCTGGGCCAGCGGCTTCGACTCCGGGCCCCGGTTCAGGCAGGCGTTGACCAGCGTGGACAGCTGGTCCAGCGCCGTCTGCTCGGTCTTCGTCGGCCGGCTGAGCGCGGTGCCGTTGCAGGAGGAGAGCACGAACGGGTCGGCGCCCTCGATCCGCGGGTGCCCGCCCGGCGACGTCTCGACCGAGCCGAGGCCCGAGCGGCCCTGCACGCACCGCAGCACGCGCTGGGCGACGGCGGCGAGGTTCGCGCGGTCGGCCTCGGGCAGCGCGTACGGGCCGACCGCGTCCGGGTCGATCCGGTCGGCGGTGGTGTCCTGGCCGAGCCCGGAGTCGACCGACAGCGGGTCGACGACGATCGAGGGCCGCAGCGGCAACGGCCGTCCGTCGGTGGCCGAATCCGCGATCGGCGTGCCGTCGGTCAGCGTCAAGGCGATGCGGCGGCCGGTGGTCGCGGCGGTGCCGCGCAGCTGGTCGCCGACGTCGTGCCAGCTCGGGTGCGTGGCAGCGTACTTCAGCAGCCCGCGGTAGATGTTCCCGTCGTCGGCCAGGGCCTGGCCCTGCTCCTGCTGGATCGCGCCGGACGTCGTGCGCGCGGCGAGCCACGCGGTCGCGGCGATCGACGCCACCGCGACCAGCGCCGACAACACGAACAACCGCAGGAGGAGGCTACGGCGCATCGGCGCCCGCGGTCAGCTTGTAGCCGACGCCGTAGACGGTGAGCAGCCGCGCCGGGCGCCGCGGCTGCGCCTCGATCTTCTTGCGCAGGTTCATCACGTGGACGTCGATCGCGCGCTGGGTGATGAACCGGTCGAAGCCGTGCAGGTGCTCCAGCAGCTGGCCCCGGGTGAAGACGCGGTCGGGCTGGGCCGCCATCAGCTCCAGCAGCCGGAACTCCCCCGGCGTGCAGTCGATCGGCCGCCCGTCGACGGTCACCTCGTGGCGCAGCGGGTCGACGGTCAGCGAGCCGACGCGCGCGACGCCGCTGCCGGGCCGGGCGGGCGCGGCCCGCCGCAGCAGCGTCCGGATCCGGGCCATCAGCTCGCGCGGGCTGAACGGCTTGGTGACGTAGTCGTCGGCGCCGAGGTCGAGCCCGGCGAGCAGATCGTCCTCTGTGGACCGCGCAGTGAGCATGAGCACCGGCAGGTCGGACTCCGCCCGCAGCGTCCGGCAGATCTCCAGGCCGTCCACCCCGGGCAGCATGACGTCGAGCACGAGCAGGTCGGGCGGGTGCCGGCGGACGAGGTCCAGCGCGTCCGCGCCGTCTCCGACGACGACCACGGTGTGGCGCTCCCGCTCGAGGTAGCGCCGGACGAGCTCCGCCTGCTTGGCGTCGTCCTCGGCCAGCACGATGTGGGCGCACATGATCCCGAGCATAAGCGCGGCTACCGGAAGACCACGGTTTCCTGACCGGTCCCTGACATTCCGCTGCGAGCGTGACGCCATGAAAACCCGATCGGGTGGCCGGTGGGCGGCGGTCGCCGTGCTCGCCGTGCTGGGCGCCACGACGTACTTCGTCGTCGACCACGGCCGCGGGACCGCTGCCCCGGCCGCGGCGCCGCCCGCCGTGGCCACCGTCGCCGTCCGGAAGACCGACCTGGCGAACACGCAGTCGTTCACCGGCACCCTGGGCTTCGGGACGCCGGTCCCGGTGAAGGGCACCGGATCCGGGACCGTGACGAAGCTGCCCGCCGTCGGCGACGTCGCCCAGCGCGGCAAGGCACTGTACTCAGTGGACGGCCGGGGCGTGCCGGTGTTCTTCGGCGACACCCCGCTGTTCCGCAAGCTCGACAACCCGGACCTCACCGGCCCGGACGTCGCCGTCGTCGCCGCGAACCTGGCCGCCTTGGGCTACAAAGTGGGACACCCCAAGACGTTCACGTTCGGCGAAGTCCTGAAGAAGTGGCAGAAGAAGGCCGGGCTCGAGGAGACGGGCACGCTCGACGTCGGCCAGGTCCTCGTCCTGCCCGGGCCGGTGCGGGTCAACTCGGTGACCGCGCAGCCCGGCGACCCGGTCGCGGAGCCGCTGCTGACGGTCAGCGCCACGACCAAGGTGGTCGTCACGCCGGTGGCCGCTTCGGACGTCGCGGCGATCAAGACCGGTGCGCCGGTGACCGTGGCCCGGCCGGACGGCACGACGGTCCCGGCCAAGGTGACGTCGGTGAGCACCGACGTCACGGGAACGCCGGAGGGTGGGCCGCAGGGGCCGCCCAAGGTGAACGTCACGGTCGCGCCCGACGACCCGAAGTCCGTCGCCGACCTCGATTCGGCGGCGGTCGAGGTGCGGATCGCCACCGAGACGCACGCCGGGGTGCTCGCGGTGCCGGTCGGCGCGCTGCTGGCGCTGCGCGAAGGCGGGTACGCCGTGCAACTGCCGGACGGGACCCTGAAAGCCGTCAAGACCGGGATGTTCGCGCGCGACCTCGTCGAGATCAGCGGCGCGGGGATCACCGAGGGCCTGAAGGTGGTGACGACGTCGTGACGCCGGTGCTGGCCCTGCGCGGGGTGAGCAAGCGCTATCCCGGCGACGTCGTCGCGCTCGACGACGTCACGCTGAGCGTGTCCGACGGCGAGCTGCTGGCGATCGTCGGGCCGTCAGGTTCCGGGAAGTCGACGTTGCTGCACATCGCCGGGACGCTCGACCGCGCGACGTCGGGCACGGTGGAGGTCGGCGGCGATGACGTCACGTCGTTGTCCGACCGGCAGCTGTCCGCGCTGCGCGGGCGCCGGCTGGGGTTCGTGTTCCAGCAGTTCCACCTCACCGACGGGCTGTCCGCGGTGGACAACGTGGCCACCGGGCTGCTGTACGCCGGGGTGCCGCGCCGCCGACGTCGGCCACTCGCCCTGGACGCGCTGGGCCGGGTCGGGCTCGGGCACCGCGTCTCCCACCGGCCGCACGAGCTGTCCGGCGGCGAACGCCAGCGCGTCGCGATCGCGCGCGCCGTCGTCAACGACCCGGCGCTGGTGCTGGCCGACGAGCCGACCGGCGCGCTGGACACCGCGAACGGGCAGGCCGTGCTGGAGCTGCTGACCGGCCTGCACGCCGAGGGCACGACGATCGCCGTCATCACGCACGACCGGGACATCGCGGCCGGGCTGCCCCGGCGCGTCGAGTTCCGCGACGGCCGGATCGTGGGAGACACGGCGTGACGCCCGCCGACGTGCTCGGCGTGGGCCTGCTGGGGATCCGGACGCGGCCGCTGCGGGCGGCGCTGTCCGCGCTGGGGATCTCGCTCGGCATCGCGACGCTGATCCTGGTCACCGGCATTCCCGCGTCGAGCCAGGCGGCGCTGCTCGACCGGCTGACCGCGCTCGGGACGAACATGCTGCGCGCCGAACCGCAGCCGAACCAGACGCCGCCGGTGGTGCTGCCGGAGTCGGCGGTGGGGAGCGTGCGGCGGATCGGGCCGGTGACCACGGCGGCGGCCGTCGCGAACACGCACGCCGTCGTCCGGCGGTCGGACCGCGTCGACCCCCAGGACGGCTCGGGACTCGCGGTGCTGGCCGCGTCCCCGGATCTGCTGCCGGCGTTGAACGGCACTGTCCAATCGGGACGGTTCGACGCTTCGGACCTGCCCGTCGTGGCGCTGGGCTACGTCGCCGCGGCCCGGCTCGGCATCCCGCGCGTGGTGCCGGGACAGCCGCCGCCGGTCGTGCTGATCGGGACGACCTGGTACACGGTGACCGGGGTGCTCGCGCCGATGCCCCTCGCGCCGGACGTCGAACGCGCGGTGCTCGTCGGATGGGGTTCGGCGAAATGGTTCCTGGGCTTCGACGGGCACCCGACGGTCGTGTACGTGAAGGCGCGCGAGGACGCGATCGCCGACGTCCGCGCGGTGCTGCCGGCGACGCTGAACCCCTCGTTACCCGGGTTGGTGCAGGTGTCGCGGCCGTCGGACGCGCTGGCGGCGAAACAGGCGACGCAGACGGCGTTCTCCGCGCTGTTCCTGGGGTTGGCGGGCGTGGCGCTGCTGGTCGGCGGGGTGGGCGTCGCGAACACGATGTTCGTGTCGGTGCTGGAACGCCGTCGCGAAATCGGCTTGCGACGAGCGTTGGGCGCGACGCGCGGGCACATCCGCGACCAGTTCCTCACCGAAGCCGTGGCTCTTTCGGGACTCGGCGGCTGCGCGGGGACGGTGCTGGGCGTGCTCGTGACGTTGGGCTACACGACTTATCAGGGCTGGCCGCCGGTGATCCCCCTTCCCGCGGTGGCGGGCGGCGTCCTCGGAGCGCTGGTGGTGGGCGGGCTGGCGGGGCTGCACCCGTCGCTGCGCGCCGCGCGGATGCCACCGACGCAGGCGCTGGCATGAGTCGCTCACGGCGTGCTGACGAGTTCCTGAAAAGCGCCGGTCATGCTTCGTTCATGGCTCTTCGTCTCTTGACTGTTCCCGCTCTGCTCCTGGGCTTGGCCGCGTGTTCGTCCCCGCCACCGGCGCCTCCGCAGGTGGCTTCGCTCTCGACGCCCGCGTCGTCTTCTGCGGCGTCCGCCGCGCCGTCCACGGACGCGGACGGCGGCCGCCCACGCCACCGCGTCGACGAGACGGCGGAGGAGTCCAACCGCCTGATCGAGCCGTGGCGCACGTGCATGAAGGACCACAACGCGGACGTCGACACGCAGCCGAACAGCATCGAGGGCGCGAAGAAGTGGAGCGCGGACCACAAGGACGCGGGCGACGCGTGCCGGTCGAAGCTGCCGCTGCTGCCGTGGGGCATGGACCGCGAGAACCCGGCGTACCAGGACAACATGCACAAGTGGGTCCAGTGCATGAACGACAAGGGCATGCACGTGGCGGAGACCCCGGACAACGACGAGTCCCCGTGGACGTACTCGAGCGATGCGCAGCCCCCGAACGCGGACAAGATCGAACACGACTGCGAAGTGGCGATCCTCGGCCCGAGCGACAAGTGACTTGACCTCCAGTTTCCTGGAGGTTCCAGCATGGTCCCATGACCGACTTGACGAAGGGCGTCACCGAGCTGGTGCTGGAAGCCCGTGACCTCGAGGCGTCCGAACGCTTCTACACCGAAGTGCTGGGGCTGCCGGTGGTGCTGCGCTGGGAGGACCCGGCGTGGAAGGGCCGCGAGGCGGTGTGGGTCCAGTCCGGCGACCGCACCCGCATCGGCCTGTGGAAGCCGTTCGTGGGCATCGCGGGAGCCCGCCCGGGAGCACACGTCCACTTCGCGATGACGGTGTCGGAGGAGGACTACGCGGCAGCGGTGGCCCGGGCGCGCGCCCAGGGTGTTTCGGTGGACGAGGTGTACTTCGGCGACGACCCGTCGGCGCCTGGCCAGCGTTCGGCGTATGTGACGGACCCCGACGGGCACGTGGTGGAGCTGTGGACCCGAGACGTCGCGACCCAGGTCGACGCGGGGCCACCGCACGCGGTGACCCCGGACGTCTTCGGGGTTTAGCTCTCGGCGAGTTCCCGCAGTGCCGGGAGAAGCGCCCGCAAAGCCCGGCCCCGGTGTGAAACCGCGTCCTTCTCCGCCGGCTCCATCTCCGCCGACGTCCGCGACTCGCCGTCCGGCTGGAAGATCGGGTCGTACCCGAACCCATTGGCCCCCCGCCGGGCACGCACCATGGTCCCGCGCCACTCGCCGCGGACCACCGTCTCCTCGCCCGACACCAGCACCAACGCCGCCGCGCAGACGAACTGGGCCCCTCGGCGCTCGTCCGGCACGTCCCCGAGCTGCCCCAGCACCAGATTGAGGTTCGCCTCGTCGTCGCCGTGACCACCCGACCACCGCGCCGACAGCACCCCCGGCATCCCGTTCAGCGCGTCGATCGCGATACCCGAGTCGTCCGCGATGGCCGGCAACCCGCAAGCCGCCACCGCGTCGCGGGCCTTCGCCACCGCATTACCCTCGAAGTCCGGTGCGGTCTCGGGAGCCTCCGGGAACGAAGGCACGTCCGCGAGCCCGATGACCTCCAGGCCGGAGATTCCTTCAGCGGCAAGGATCCGCCGCAGCTCACCCAGCTTCTTCTCGTTGCGCGTGGCCAGAAGCAGCTTCGTCACTTCGAGCCCTTCTTCTTGTCCGGACGCGGTTCCGGCAGCTCGCCCGGGTACGGCAGCGCCAGCGCCTCGTTCTGCAGCCGGGTCAGCTCTTCGCAGCCCGCCTGGGCCAGGTCCAGCATCTTGTCCAAAGTGGACCGCGCGAAGGTCGCGCCCTCGCCGGTGCCCTGGACCTCGATCAGCGTGCCCGCGTCCGTCGCCACCACGTTCATGTCGACCTCGGCGCGCGAGTCCTCCTCGTACGGCAGGTCGAGGCGCACCCGGCCGTCGACCACGCCGACGCTCACCGCCGCCACCGACGACGACAGCGGCTGCGGGTCGTTGAGGCGGTTCGCCGCGCCCAGCCACGTGATCGCGTCGGCCAGGGCCACGTACCCACCGGTCACCGCGGCCGTGCGGGTGCCGCCGTCGGCCTGGATGACGTCGCAGTCGATGACGATCGTGTTCTCGCCCAGCGCCGCCAGGTCGATGCAGGCGCGCAGGGAACGGCCGATCAGCCGCGAGATCTCGTGCGTGCGCCCGCCGATCCGGCCCTTCACCGACTCGCGGTCACCGCGGGTGTTGGTCGCGGACGGCAGCATCGCGTACTCGGCCGTCACCCAGCCGAGCCCGGACCCGGCCCGCCAGCGCGGCACCCCTTCGGTGACGCTCGCGGCGCACAGCACCCGCGTGTTGCCGAATTCGATCAGCACCGACCCCGCCGGCCACTTCTGGAACCCCCGGGTGATCTTGATGTCACGGAGCTGGTCGTCGTTCCTGCCGTCTTTTCGAGCCACGGGAGCACTCTAGGACCGACCGCTCAGACGTCGTAGACGGCACCCTGCTTGACGACCTCGGCCCCCGGGAACTCCGCCGAGGCCTCCGCCAGAACCGCGCCCGCGTCCGTCCACGGCGCGATGTGCGTCAGCAGCAGCCGGCCGACCCCGGCCTCGCGCGCCAGCTCGCCGGCCTGCTTGCCCGACAGGTGCACCCCGGCCGGCCGCTCGGCCGAATCCGTCCAGGACGCCTCGGCCAGCAGCAGGTCGACGCCGTCGGCGAGCTCGTTCAGCGCCGCGCACGGCCCGGTGTCGCCGGTGAACGCGAGGATCCGGCCGCCGTAGGACACGCGCAGGCCGTACGCCGGGGTCGGGTGGTCGACCTCGACCGCGACGACCTCGAACGGCCCGATCCGGAACGGTTCCGGCCGCAGCGGGTGGAAGGCGTAGACGTCGGTGAGGTCGGTGGTGGCCCGTTCGGCCTCGTTGGGCGCATAGGCGTTCGCGAGCCGCAGAGGAGCGTCGTGCGGCGCGTACAGCGGCAGCAGCCGCGGGCGGGCCGGGTACGGCGGCGCCGGGTGGTAGCGGCGCAGGACGGTGAGTGCGCTGACGTCGGCGCAGTGGTCGGGGTGCAGGTGCGTGAGCACCAGGGCGTCCAGTTCGAACGGGTCGGCCACGGCCTGCAGCTGCGCCAGCGTTCCGTTGCCGAGTTCGAGGCCGAGCAGGAAACCCTCCGCCTCGACCAGGTAACCGGACGCGGCGGTGTTGGGCCCGGGGATGCTGCCGGAGCACCCGAGGATGGTCAGTCGCACTTCGACACCCTAAGCGCCCGCAGGCCTGATCACGCGGTGGTGGGAGCGAGGACACCCGGGGCGAACCCCATGAACCGCTGGGCGAGCCGGGTGAACGGCTCGGCCGAACCGGTGGCGAGGAACTCGTGGCGCGGCGGCGTCTCCCGGGTCGTCAGCAGGTCCCGCTCGGTGAGCACGCGGACGACGTCCTTGGCGGTCTCCTCCGCGCTCGAAACCAGGGTGACCTCCTGGCCCATCACGATCTGCAGCACGCCCTGCAGGAGCGGGTAGTGCGTGCAGCCGAGCACGAGCGTGTCGACCTCGGCGTCGAGCAGCGGCTGCAGATAGCCCTGCGCGAGCCCGAGGACCTGGCGGCCGGAGGTGATGCCGCGCTCGACGAAGTCGACGAACCGCGGGCAGGCGACGCTGGTGAGCGTGATGCCCGGCGCGGCGGCGAACGCGTCCTCGTAGGCCCGCGACCGCACGGTGCCCTCGGTGCCGATCACGCCGACGCGGCCGGTGTGCGTGGCCACGACGGCGCGGCGCGCGGCGGGCAGGACGACCTCGATGACCGGCACGTCGTAGCGCTCGCGGGCGTCGCGCAGGCAGGCCGCGGACGCCGTGTTGCAGGCGATGACCAGGGCTTTCACGCCGCTTTCGACGATCTCGTCGAGAGCCTCGAGCGCGTAGCTGCGGGCGGTGGCGATCGGGAGCGGGCCGTACGGGTTGCGTGCAGTGTCGCCGACGTAGCGGAGCTGCTCGGCGGGCAGCTGCTCGAGGAGCGCCCTCGCGACGGTCAGCCCGCCGACGCCGGAATCGAACACGCCGATCGGGGCATCAGCGGGCGAGGACGTCACCCTTCGAGGTTACCCGGCACCGCGGGCTCGGCTTTGCGCGACTTGCCCGTGCGGCCGGTCAGCCACGCCGCGAGGACGCCGGCCAGCGCGCCGAAGACGTGGCCCTGCCAGGAAACACCCGGGTTACCGGGCAGCAGGCCGGCGAGCATGCCGCTCCACACGCCGAGCAGGACGACGGCGACCAGGATCTGCCCGGCCGCGCGGTTGAAGATGCCGCGCACCAGCAGGTAGGCGAGCCAGCCGAAGGCCAGCCCGGACGCGCCGACGGTGACCGTGTTCGCCGGCCCGATCAGCCACACCCCGAGCCCGGACACCACCCAGATGATGGCCGTGACCAGGGCGAACCGGCCGATCCCGGCGGCCATGGCGAGGAAGGAGAACAGGAGCACCGGCACGGTGTTGGCGAACAGGTGCGACCAGCCGGCGTGCAGCAGCGGCGCGAACAGCACGCCGTCGAGGCCGGACAGCACCCGCGAATGGATGCCGCCCTGGTCCAGGTCGCCGGGCAGGATCACGTCCACCAGCTCGACCAGGTAGAGCAGGAGGGTGAACGAGAGCGCGACGAGCGCGGCCGCCTTCGGTTTCGGCGGCAGCACGCGCTTGGCGGCGTCGGTTTCCGGGACGGGGTTCACGGGCAAAGTGCTCACGTGATCGACGCTACGTCGGTCCCGGCGGCCGCACCTCGGGTGAAATCCCTGATCCCGGCTTTTTGTCGGACCCTGCCGCTAGCGTCTGGGGGCATGGGGAACTTCGACGTTGACGGATACCTGAAGCGGCTCGGCCTCGACGCCGAGCCGCCGAGTGTCGCCGCGCTGCGGCGGCTGCACGCGGCGCACGTCGAGCGCGTGCCGTACGAACCGCTGGAGATCCAGCTCGGGCGGCCGACGCCGCTGGAGCCGTCGGCGTCGATCGCGCGGATCCTGCGTGGTCGCGGCGGGTACTGCTACCACCTGAACGGCGCCTTCTCGGCCCTGCTGCGCGAGCTCGGCTACCAGGTCACGCGCCACCTCGGCGGGGTGCAGGGCGGCGCGGGCGACGCACCGAACGTCGGCCGCAACCACCTGGCACTGACCGTCACCGGCGTGCCGGACGAGCCGGAGACGACGTGGCTGGTGGACGCCGGGCTCGGCGACGGCATCCACGAGCCGCTACCCCTACGGGAAGGGTCGTACACCCAGGGCCCGCACACCTACCGGCTGCGGCCGTCGGAGGTGGCGGCGGGTGGCTGGCGGTTCGACCACGACCCGTCAGGCAGCTTCGTCGGCTTCGACTTCGCGCCGGGCGTGGCGGAGATGACCGACTTCGCGGAGAAGCACGCGTGGCTGTCGACGGCGCCGGAGTCCGGGTTCGTGCGGGTATGCGTACTGCAACGCCGGGACGCGACGGGCGTCGACACCCTGCGGGCGCGGACCCTGAACCGCCACGGCGCCAAGGAGGTCGTCGAATCCCCGCACGCCTGGTGGACGGCCGCGGCGGACGTCTTCGGCATCACGCCGGACCTGTTCACGGCCGAGGAGCGCGAGCGGCTGTGGCGGCAGGTCGTGGCGCAGCACGAAGCCCACGTGAGCGGCGGGCCGGTGGTCAGCGTGTGACCGGGGCCGCCGGCAGCGGCGTCTTGCCGAGCGCGTGGTCGACGGCGGCGCCGGCGTGCAGGCTGGTCGTGGGGAACGTCGGCACCGGCGAGTCCTCCGGGCCGACGAGCAGCTCGATCTCGGTGCACCCGTAGATCACGCCCTCGGCGCCCGCCTCGACCAGCCGGGCGATCACCTCGCGGTAAGCCTGCCGGGACTCGGGCTTCACGACGCCCAGCACCAGTTCGTCGTAGATGACCCGGTGCACCAGGTCGCGGTCTTCGGCGCTCGGCGCGAGGACGTCCAGGCCGTGCGCGGCGAGCCGGTCGCGGTAGAACGGCTGCCCCATGGTGAACCCGGTGCCGAGCAACCCGACCCGGCGGATCCCGGCGGCCTTGATGGCCGCGGCGGTGGCGTCGCCGAGGTGCAGCAGCGGGATGCCGAGGCCGTCCGCCAGCCGATCGGCGACCTTGTGCATGGTGTTGGTGCAGAGCACGACGAAGTCGGCGCCGGCCGCTTCGAGCGCGCGAGCCGCGCGGTTCAGCTCCGCGCCGGCGTCGTCCCAGCGGTCCTCGGCCTGCATGGCCTCGATGGCGGCGAAGTCGACGGAGTAGAGCACCGTGTGCGCCGAGTGGAAGCCACCCAGGGCGGCTTTCACCCGTTCGTTTACCAGGCGGTAGTACTCGATGGACGATTCCCAGCTCATCCCGCCCAGCAGCCCGATGACCTTCATGCTGTCAGCATGCCCGAACTGCGCACGGCCTTCGCCGGGGTATCGAACGTCCTGGTCACCGACGGCACCTCGAGCGTGCTGGTCGACGGCTTCTTCTCGCGGCCGTCACTGCTGAAGATGGCGACGCGCGTGGCGCCGGACCGCGGCCGGATCGACGAGGCCCTGCGCCGGCTCGGCGTCACGAAGCTCGACGCCGTCCTGGTCGCGCACTCCCACGTCGACCACGCCCTCGACGCGCCGGTCGTCGCCGAGCTGACCGGCGCCACGCTGGCCGGCTCGCCGTCGACCCGGAAGGTCCAGGAGGGCTACGGCCTGGCCGCCGAGCCGTTCGAAGAGCTCGTCCCGGGCAAGCCGGTCGAGTTCGGCGCCTTCACCGTGACCCCGGTCGACACCCGGCACAGCGACGGTGACCGGGTGCCGGGCGAGATCACCGAGCCGGTCCGGCTGCCGGCCAAGGCGAAGGCCTTCAAGACCGGCCGGTGCTACTCGTTCCACATCGCCCACGCGGCGGGCAACGTCCTGGTGCACGCGTCGGCGAACTTCGTGCCCGGCGCACTGGCCGGCTACGCCGCGGACGTCGTCTACCTCGGCGCCGGAGCGGCCGGGAAGCAGACCGAGGAATGGCGGGAGCGGTACTGGCGCGAGACCGTCGGCGCGCTCGGCCCGCGTGTCGTCCGGCCGATCCACTGGGACGCCTTCTGGCGGCCGCTGTCGAAGCCGCTCAAGCTGCTGCCGAAGGTCTTCGACGACCTGGAGACGACCATGGCCACCTTCCGGCGGCTGGCCGAGGCCGACGGGATCGACCTCGCCCTGCCCGAACTCTGGAAGGCCGAGTGACTCAGGCCCAGAGCTGCCCGTCGAGCCGCTCGGCGGCCTCGTCGAGCGACCCGGCGTATGCCCCGGTCGAGAGGTACTTCCAGCCGGCGTCCGCGACGACGAACGCCACGTCCGCGGGCTTGCCGGCCGCGGCGGCCTTCTCCGCGACGGCCAGCGCCGCGTGCAGCACCGCGCCCGTCGAGATGCCCGCGAAGATGCCTTCGTGCTCCAGCAGCTCCCGGGTGCGCCGCAGGGCGTCGTACGCGCCGACGGAGAACCGGCCGTTGAGGACGCTGGGGTCGTACAGCTCCGGGACGAACCCCTCGTCGAGGTTGCGCAGGCCGTACACCAGCTCGCCGTAGCGGGGCTCGGCCGCGATGACCTGGACGTCCGGCTTCGCCTCGTGCAGGTACCGGCCGACGCCCACCAGCGTCCCGGTCGTGCCGAGGCCGCCGACGAAGTGCGTCAACGTCGGCAGGTCCTTGAGCAGCTCGGGCCCGGTGCCGCGGTAGTGCGCGTCGGCGTTGGCCGGGTTGCCGTACTGGTAGAGCATCACCCATTCCGGGTTCGCCTCGGCCAGCTCCTTCGCCCGCCGGACGGCCTCGTTCGAGCCGCCCGCGGCCGGGGAGAACACGATCCGCGCGCCGTAGGCCTGCAGCAGCTGCTTGCGCTCGGTCGAGGTGTTCTCCGGCATCACGCAGACCAGCCCGTAGCCCTTGAGCTTGGCGGCCATGGCCAGCGAGATGCCGGTGTTGCCGGACGTCGGCTCCAGGATCGTGGAGCCGCGCCGCAGCTTGCCTTCGCGCTCGGCGGCTTCGATCATGGCCAGCGCGGGGCGGTCCTTGATCGAGCCGGTCGGGTTGCGGTCCTCCAGCTTCGCCCAGAGGCGCACGTCGTGCGTGGGCGAGAGCCGGGGCAGCCCGACCAGCGGGGTGCCGCCGAGCGCGTCGAGCAGGGACTCGAAGCGAGCCATCGATCAGCCACCGGCCACGGCGGGGAGGATGGTCAGGGTGTCGCCGTCCTTGACCTCGGCCTCGAGCCCGCCGGCGAAGCGCACGTCCTCGTCGTTGACGTAGACGTTGATGAAGCGGTGCAGCTTCTCCTCCTTCACCAGCCGGCCCTTGATGCCGGCGTGGCGGGACTCGACGTCGTCGATGACCTCGAGGACGGTCGCGCCCTTCGCCTCGACGGACTTCTCGCCGCCGGTGTGGGTGCGCAGGATCGTCGGGATGGAGACGGTCACGGCCATGGGTTCTTACCTCCGGTGGTTTCCTAGACGCAGACGCCTGCGGCGCGCGGTTTGTTCCGACGGGTCAGTCGACGATCTCGACCGGCTCCTCGGTGATCTCGGCGTCCACGATCCGGTACGACCGGAACTCGTGCACTTCGGGGTCGCGGGTGGAGACGAGCACGTAGTGCGCGTCCGGCTCGGCCGCGATGTTCGCGTCGGTCCGCGACGGGTAGGCCTCGGTCGCGGTGTGCGAGTGGTAGATCACCACGGGCACCTCGTCGTTGGCGGCCATCTCGCGGTAGAGCTTCAGCAGGTCACCGGAGTCGAACTCGTAGAACGTCGGCGAGCGCGCGGCGTTCAGCATGGGGATGAACCGCTCGGCCGAGTCCGACCCCTCGGGCCCGGCGATGACACCGCACGCCTCATCGGGATGGTCACGGCGGGCATGGGCGACGATCTCGTCGACGAGTTCACGGCGGATCCGGAGCACACCGACATCTTAGGTGGTGGACACAAGCTGTCCAGATGATGAGATATACCGCTCACCAGGCGTTCCTGGGACACTGAGGGGGTGCCGCTGTCGTCGAAAGTGCGCGATCGGTGCCGGATGTACCTCGGCACGGACGAGCGGATCCAGTACGTCATCCCGGGCATGTCGCTCTACGTCAACCGCATGCGCCTGCGGGTCGGGTTCCTGGTCATGGTGACCGACCGGCACGTGACGCTGCTGGCCTGCAGCCGCTGGAGCCTGCACCGCCCGAAGCAGATCTGGGAGCGCTTGCCGCGCACCACCGAGCTGGGGCCGCTGGAGATCCACCCGTCGCTGGGCCCGATCCTGTCCATCGCGGGGATCGACCTGGAGATCGACGAGGAGTACGTGAGCACGGTGCGCGCCGCCAACCTGGAGATCGGTGACGACGCCCTGCCCGAGGACCCCTACCCGGGCGGCTGACCGAACGCTTCCGGCCACACGTCCCGGTAAGCCGGCACCCCGCCCGCGGTCGTCGCCGCCAGCAGGCCGTGCACCATCGCCCGCGCGAACACCCTCGCCGCCGCCGAGCACAGTGCGTCCAGCGCCGCCGGGCGCGCTGCCGCGCCGAACGGGCCGCTCGCCTCCGGCAGCTCACGCGCCCCCGTGGCCAGCGCGAACACCGTGTCGCCGTCGAACATCGTGTGGGCCGGGCGCACTGCTCGGGCCAGGCCGTCCTGGGCCGCGACCGCGATCCGCCGCGCCTCGGCCTTCGACAACGCCGCGTCCACCGCGACCACGCCGATCGTCGTGTTCAGGTCGGTCGCACGAGAAGGCAGCGAAGCCGGCCGCGAGGGCCACTCGACGCCGAAGTCGCCGTGGTCGGCCGCGTACGCCCGGCCCGTCGAGAGGTCCACGGCCTCGCCCGCGGCGTTGACCGCCGCCAGCGCCCCGACCGTGTACTCGCCGACGACCTCGCTCGCGGAACCGATCCCGCCCTTGAGCGACCCGACGGCCGCCCCCGCACCCGCGCCGACCGTCCCCTGCGCGAACGACTCCGAAGCCGCTTCGCACGCCGCGTAACCGAAGGACGCGTCCGGCCGGTTGCCCCACTCGCTGCGCGGCAGGTCGAACAGCACCGCCGCGGGCACGATCGGCACGACCTCGTGCGACTGCACGCCCACCGGGAAACCCAGGTTCCGCTCGGCGAGCCACCGCATGACGCCGTCGGCCGCGGCCAGCCCGTACGCGCTCCCGCCGGACAGGCAGATCGCGTTCACGCGCTGCACCAGGTTCTCCGGCTCCAGCAGGTTCGTCTCGCGCGTGCCGGGCGCGCCGCCGCGCTGGTCGACGGCACCGACCGCGCCGTCGGGCACCAGGACCACCGTCGTCCCGGTCGCCCAGCCGTCGCCGACCCGCTCGTGGTGCCCGACCAGGACACCCGGCACGTCGGTGATCATCCGGTGAGCGCCTGGATCAGCGTCTCCTGCACCCAGGTCAGCCAGTGGTAGACGCCCAGGTGCGGCGCCCGCGGGTCGTCCTCGGGCAGCTCGTCGGGCATGTCGTCGGTGACGTCGAGCGCGGTGCCGAGCGCCAGCCGGACGTCGTTGAGCGCGCCCAGCCAGGCGTCGGCCTGCTCCTCGGTCAGCCGGACGTGGCCGCCGTCGCGGGGCAGCGTGTCGAGCACGATCTTGGCCACGCCGACCTTGATGTCGAGCAGCTCCGGTTCGTGCAGCGAGCGCATCGCCGACGCGGAGTCGAGGTCCTCGCGGGTCGGGTTGTCCGGGTCGAGCTTGTGGAAGTCCGGGAGCAGCCGCGAGAGCACCGGGTCGTCCGGGGACTCGGTGGGCCCGGTCCGGATGCCGGTCAGCTCGGCGAGCTCGTCCTGCGGCGCCTCTTCGGCGCGTGCGGTGAGCATGTCCTCGAGCTGGCTGACCAGCCCGCGCAGCACCGCCGCTTCCTGCTGCTCGAAGCCGGCGTGGATCACCGCGCCCTTGCGCCGCCAGCCGTTCACGAGGTCTGCTCCATGGTGGCCCAGAGGCCCGCCGCGTGGAGCTTCGCCACGTCCGTCTCCACCTTCTCCTTGGTGCCGGACGAGACGATCGCCTTGCCCTTGTGGTGCACGTCCAGCATGAGCTTGGTGGCGTGGTCGCGCCCGTACCCGAACAGCTTCTGGAAGACGTACGTCACGTACGACATCAGGTTGACCGGGTCGTTCCACACCACGGTCCGCCAGGGTGTGTCCGACTCGGCGACCTCGGCACCGGCCGGCTCGACCTGCGTCTGCTCGGCTGCGACAGGCATGGACATGCACCCCATGGTGTCACGGGGGCGACAGGGTACGCCGCGCCAGGTCCGGCCATGTGGGTGAATAGGCTGACCCCATGGGTTCACCGGAGCCGGCCACGACCAGCACTGCGCTGCTCACCGACCACTACGAGCTGACCATGCTGGGCAGCGCGCTCGCCGACGGGACGCACGCGCGGCCGTGCGTGTTCGAGGTGTTCGCCCGGCGCCTGCCGGACGGGCGCCGCTACGGCGTCGTCGCGGGTACCGCCCGCGTCCTCGACGCGATCGCGGACTTCCGCTTCACCGACGCCGAACTGGCGCAGCTGGAAGCCACCGCCGTCGTCGACGACGCGACGCTGTCCTGGCTCGCGGACTACGAGTTCTCGGGTGACGTCGACGGCTACCCCGAAGGCGAGCTGTACTTCCCCGGGTCGCCGTTGCTCACCGTCACCGGCTCGTTCGCCGAGTGCGTGCTGCTCGAGACGCTGGTGCTGTCGATCCTCAACCACGACAGCGCGATCGCCTCCGCGGCGGCCCGGATGTCCGGCGCCGCGCACGGCCGGCCGATCATCGAGATGGGCGGGCGCCGCACGCACGAGTACGCCGCGGTCGCGGCCGCGCGCGCCGCCTACCTTGCCGGCTTCGCGACGACGTCCAACCTCGAAGCCGGCCGCCGCTACGGGATCCCGACGCGCGGCACCGTCGCGCACGCCTTCATGCTGCTGCACGACAGCGAAGAAGCGGCGTTCCGCGCGCAGGTCGAGAAGATGGGCGCCGACACGACGCTGCTGGTCGACACCTACGACATCACCGCGGGCATCGAGACCGCGGTCCGCGTCGCCGGGCCGGAGCTCGGCGCGATCCGGATCGACTCGGGCGACGTCGGCCCGCTCGCCCGCCGCGCCCGCGAGCAACTGGACTCCCTCGGTGCGAAGGACACCCGGATCGTCGTCTCCGGCGACCTCGACGAGCACGCCATCGCGGCGCTGCGCGCGGAGCCCGTGGACGCGTACGGCGTCGGCACCTCGGTGGTCACCGGGTCCGGCGCGCCGACCGCCGGGATGGTCTACAAGCTGGTCGAGGTGGACGGCAAGCCGGTCGCGAAGCGCAGCGCCCACAAGGAGTCCCGCGGCGGGCGCAAGTCCGCGCTGCGGCGCTACCGCGGCACCGGCACGGCGGTCGAAGAGGTCGTCTGGACGACGGCGTCCGGCGCGCCGACACCGGACGCGAACGACCGGCCGCTGCAGATCCCGCTGATCCGCGCTGGCCGCGCGGAAGCGGATCTGCCTACGCTCGACGACGCCAGGCAGCGGCTGCGCCGCGGCCTGGTCAGCCTGCCGTGGGAGGGCCTCAAGCTCTCGCACGGCGAGCCCGCCATCCCGACGACCTTCGTCTGAAACGGAGTCCGGCCATGGGAACCGCGCTGATCGTGGTGGACGTGCAGAACGACTTCTGCGAAGGGGGTTCGCTGGCCGTCGCGGGCGGCGCGGCGGCCGCGGAGACGATCTCCGCGCTGAGCAACGGCGGCGGCTACTCGCACGTGGTGGCCACCCGTGACCAC
Organism: Amycolatopsis sp. NBRC 101858; assembly: GCF_030269325.1. Lineage (GTDB taxonomy): Bacteria > Actinomycetota > Actinomycetes > Mycobacteriales > Pseudonocardiaceae > Amycolatopsis > Amycolatopsis ponsaeliensis. The sequence goes on from NZ_BSTD01000001.1 coordinate 711,597, forward strand.
CACATCGACCCGGGCGCCCACTTCAGCGACACCCCGGACTTCAAGGAGAGCTGGCCGCCGCACTGCGTGGCCGGCACGCCGGGCGCGTCGTTCCACCCCGCGCTCGACGTCGTCCCGATCGGCGAGGTCTTCTCCAAGGGCGAGTACAGCGCGGCCTACTCCGGCTTCGAAGGCGCGTCCCGGGACGGCAAGTCCCTGGAGACGTGGCTGCGCGAGCACGACGTGACCGACGTCGACGTCGTCGGCATCGCCACCGACTACTGCGTGCGGGCGACGGCGCTCGACGCGGCCCGGGCCGGGTTCGGCGTGCGGGTCCTGCTCGACCACACGGCCGGGATCGCGCGGGCTTCGGTCGACGGCGCGCTGCGGGACTTCGACGAAGCCGGCGTCGCGTACACCGGAACGGCGCACGTCGCGTGAAGGACCTGCAGGCCGCACTGGCGGAACACCGGCTCGTCGCCATCCTGCGCGCGACCGACGCAGCACGCTTCGCCGACGCGGCGATGGTGCTGCACGCGGCGGGCATCCGCCTGCTCGAAGCGACGCTGACGACCCCGGGCGCGCCCGCCGCGATCACCGCGCTGCGCCTGGCGCTCGGCGCGGACGCGCTGATCGGCGCGGGCAGCGTCCGCGAACCGTCCGATGTGGACATCGCGGTCGACGCGGGCGCGGCGTACCTGATCACGCCGACGGTGAACCCGGCGGTCCTGGAACGCGCCGCCGCGCTGGACACCCCGGTGGTCTGCGGTGCGCTGACGCCGACGGAGATCGACCAGGCCCGGCGCCTCGGCGCGGCCGCGGTGAAGGTGTTCCCGATCGCGGCGGTCGGCGGGGTCGCCTACCTGCGCGCGATCCGGGCCCCGCTGCCGGACGTCCCGCTGGTCCCGACCGGCGGCGTCCACCTGGCCGACGTCGAGGGCTACCTGCGGGCGGGCGCGATCGCGGTGGCCGCGGCGACGCCGTTGCTGGGCGACGCGCTCTCGCCGAGCGGAAGCCTGCCGGACCTGGCGACGCGAGCCGGCGAGTTCGTCGCGGCCGCCAGCCGCTTCACGACCGTCTAGCTACTTCTTGCCGAACGGGTCGCAGGCGGCCGTGCCCAGGTAGACGTCCCCGCTCGCCGGGCCGCCCTGCGGGAACAGCTCGATGTGCAGCGCGTGCGTCACGAGGCTGCCGTCCGGCGGCTGGGGCGTCACGGTCTCGTTGAGGATCACCGTCGCCAGCGCGGTGCCCGCCGGCCCGCCCGGGATGACGATCCGGTGGTTCGGCGGGATCTCCGCGGGCACGGTGATGCCGTCGACCGCGCCGATCGAGACCTCGCCCCCGCTGCCGGTCTCCGTCGTGGCGCACTTCGCCGAGTAGGTGCGGACGGTGATCACCGGGCCGCCGTAGCGCTTGAGCACGGCGGCTTCGAACCGGTGCCCGGACGCCTGCGCGATCGCCACGTCCCCCGTCCGCCCGCAGCCGCTCTCCCCGGTGCCGAACGTCGCGACGTCGCCCGTCACGCCGCCCTGCGTGCGTGCGCCCAGCGGGCCGTCGGCAGTGCATTTCGCCAGCTCACCGGTGACGACGTGCTCGTTGTCGATCGTCACGTCCAGCGAGCCCGCCGACGCCCATCCGGTGGACGTCCCCGGGGCCGCGGCGGCCAGGAGGGGCGCGGTCAGCAGTGTCACCGCCAGCAACCGGATCGTCCTCTTCCTGGCGTATCGCATGCGGCGGCCTCCCCGGTTGTCGTGACAGTTCGTAGTTACCCCTTTCGTCATCGGCAGGCACGCGGACACCCCTGTTCGGGTCCACCCGGACGGGTGACCGGTGAGGAACGCAACTTCTGGGGCTTTTCCCGGGGTAACGAGCGTTAACCTCGTTCATCTGCTCACCCAGGGAGGTTCTGTGTCTTCGCTGTCCTTCGCCGGCAAGCGGCCCGTGCTGGCCGACCTCGTGCCCGGTTCGCTCGTCCGGGACATCGCGCTGGTCGCCGGCGGTGCCGTGCTCACCGGCGCCGCCGCGCAGCTGACCATCCCGGTGCCGGGCAGCCCGGTGCCGATGACCGGCCAGACGTTCGCCGCGCTGCTCGTCGGCGCGTCGCTCGGCATGTCGCGCGGTGCCGCGTCGATGCTGGTGTACCTGCTGGTCGGGGCCGTGGGCGTGCCGTGGTTCCAGCACGGCACCGCGGGCCTGTCCGGCGCGAGCGCCGGCTACATCGTCGGGTTCGTCTTCGCCGGTGCGCTCGTGGGCGCGCTCGCCCGCCGCGGCGGCGACCGGACGCCGGTGCGCACCGCGGGCACGATGGTGCTCGGCAACCTCGTGATCTACGCGTTCGGCGTGCCGTGGCTGATGGCCTCGACCGGCTTCGACCTGTCGACGGCGTTCGCCAAGGGCGTGACGCCGTTCCTGATCGGTGACGCGATCAAGATCGTCGTGGCCGCCGGCCTGCTGCCGCTGACCTGGAAGCTCGTCTCGGGCCGCACCGAGGACTGACTTGCCCGCCGAAGGGGACCTCGCGCTCGTGAGGTCCCCTTCGGCGTTCCCGCGGCAGGGCGCGAGTGGCCCGTTCGCGACGGATCACCGATCCTGTCGGCGGTGGCGGCTAATGTGTCGCTGTGCCCGCTCGAACTGACTTCCCCGGCGTCCTCGAACTCCTCACCCACGCGGTGGAGTCCGTAGGCGGTGCCGAACGGCCCGGGCAGGTCGAGATGGCGGACGCCGTCGGCCGCGCCATCCGCACCGGCGAGCACCTGGCCGTGCAGGCCGGCACCGGCACCGGCAAGTCCTTGGCCTACCTGGTTCCCGCGATCCGCCACGCCGTCGAGAAGGAAGCCACCGTGGTGGTTTCGACGGCGACGATCGCGTTGCAGCGCCAGCTCGTCGACCGCGACCTCCCGCGCCTGGCGAAGGCGCTGAAGAAGCCCCTCGGCCGCGAACCGACCTTCGCGATCCTCAAGGGCCGCCGCAACTACATGTGCCTGCACCGCCTGGACTCCGGCGCGCCGGACGAGCCGGAGGACGCCCAGCTCTTCGACCCGTTCGCGGTGTCGCGCCTCGGCAAGGAGGTCACGCGGCTGCGGGAGTGGGCGTCGGACACCGAAACCGGCGACCGCGACGAGCTCGTCCCCGGCGTCACCGACCAGGCGTGGCGCCAGGTGTCGGTGACGGCGAAGGAATGTCTCGGCGCGTCCCGCTGTCCGATCGGCACGGACTGCTTCGCCGAGAAGGCCCGCGCCGAGGCCGGCCGAGCCGACGTCATCGTGACCAACCACGCATTGCTGGCGATCGACGCCCTGCAGGGCTACCAGGTCCTGCCGGACCACGACGTCGTGATCATCGACGAGGCGCACGACCTCGTCGACCGCGTCACCTCCGTCGCCACCGGCGAGCTCACCAGCGCGATGTGCGCGTCGGCCGCGCGCCGCTGCGGCAAGCTGATCGACGCCGACGTCGCCGACGGCCTCCTGGAGGCGGGTGACGGGCTGGCGCTGATCGTCGACGACCTGCCCGCGGGCCGGATGGACGAGCTGCCCCAGCCGCTGCGGGGCGCGATCCCGGCGATCCGCGACGCCGCGCACCGGTGCATCACCTCGCTGGGCTCGGACCGCAAGGAGGACGTCGAAGGGGCCACCGCGCGCAAGCTGGCGCGCTCACTGCTCGACGAGGTGCACGACACGGCGGTCCGGCTGCTGGAGGCGTTCGACGACGACCAGGCGCACCAGCGCGACGTCGTCTGGCTCTCGGGCGACAAGTACTCGTCGAACCCGCGGCCGCCGGCGCTGAAGGTGGCGCCGCTGGGCGTCGCCGGACTGCTGCGCGAGCGCGTGTTCAACCTGCACACGACGGTCCTCACCTCGGCGACGCTGACCCTGGGCGGCACGTTCGACACCATGGCGCGGCAGTGGGGGCTCCCGCCGGGCGCGGCCCGCGTCGAGAAGGCGCCGGGAGCCGCGACGGACAAGGAAGCGCCGTCCGACGCCGACACCGGGCCGAAGTGGACCGGCCTGGACGTCGGTTCCCCGTTCGACCACAAGCGCAACGGCATCCTCTACCTGGCCAAGCACCTGCCGCCGCCGGGGCGCGACGGCCTCGCGTCGTCCACAATGGACGAGCTGGCCGAGCTGATCGAGGCCGCGGGCGGGCGCACGCTGGGGTTGTTCTCCTCGATGCGGGCGGCCAAGCAGGCGGCCGAGGAGATGCGCGGGCGGCTCGACTTCCCGATCCTCTGCCAGGGCGAGGACGCGACGTCGCTGCTGGTCCAGAAGTTCTCCGAGGACGTTCGCACGTGCCTGTTCGGCACGCTGAGCCTGTGGCAGGGCGTGGACGTCCCCGGGCCGTCGCTGCAGCTCGTGGTGGTCGACCGGATCCCGTTCCCGCGCCCGGACGACCCGGTCTCCTCGGCGCGGCAGCGCGCGGTGGAAGCCCGCGGCGGCAACGGGTTCCTCACCGTGGCGGCCACGCACGCGGCGCTGCTGCTGGCGCAGGGCACCGGCCGGCTGCACCGGTCGGTCACCGACCGCGGGGTGGTCGCGGTGCTGGATTCGCGGCTGGCGAACGCCCGCTACGGCGGATTCCTCCGTGCTTCGCTGCCGCCGTTCTGGCCCACGATGGACCCGAAGGTGGCGCGCGACGCCCTGCGCCGGCTGGACGCAGCCGCGCCCGCGTGACGCGGTCCACAACACCGACCGGTACGGTGAAGCAACCCAAGCAACAATAGGGAGCACCGGTTGACCCAGGATTCGTCCAGCGCACAGTCCCGGACCGTCAGTGTCGACGACACCGGCGTACGGCGGCGGCTCGCGGACGGCAGCGAAGAAGCTGTCACGTGGGCCGGTCTGTCGTCGGTGATGGTCCGCGTGATCCCCGACGGCCCGTGGAACGAAGACGTGTTCTTCATGCTGGTGGGCACGGACGGCAAGGGCACAGCGGTCCCGAGCGGCGACCCGGCGGCCGACGCGCTGATCGAGCGTTTGCAGGCGTTGCCCGGCTTCGACAACGAGAAGTTCATCGAGGCCATGACGACCGACGCCGACCAGGCCTACGTGGTCTGGGAATCCAGCGAAAACTGACGTGCGCTGCCCGGTCTGCGGCACCGAAGACAGCTTGAGCCCGCTCGCGGACCTCGCCGTCGACAGTGGTGGCTGGGTGCGGCTCCTCTTCAAGCGGCCGGGTTTCCTCGAATCCCGGCCCGCCGTCTTCGCCAGGCACGGCCGGGCGTGCCGGTCGTGCCACGTGGTGCTCCCCTTCCTCGACGAGCAGAACCAGAGCAAGCTCGCCGAGGAGTGGGACACCCTGATCCCGGTGGCTCCCGACCCTAAGCCGGGAACTCCTCCGTCACCGGAATCCCCTTCTTGAGCGTCCGGCTCACCGTGCAGAGCCGCTCGATCGCGCGGTCCACGGCACCGGCCAGCGCTTCCCGCTGATCCGCCGCCAAAGTCGACACGTCGACATCGAACGCGACGTGCACCGCGTCCAGCTCCGAGGCACCCTCACGCCGGTCGGCGCTGACGGTCACGCGGAACTTCGCGTCTTCGCCCACCCGCCGCGTGATCAGCTCTTCGGCGGTCACCGCGCTGCAGCCCGCGGCCGCGATCTGCAGCAGTTCCGCGGGCGAGAACGCCCCTTCCGCGCCGGTGCGACCCAGCCGCACCGAAGCGCCCCGGTCGTTGCGGCCGACGAAGGAGTGCTGGCCGTCGCGCTGTACTTCGAGTCCCATGCCCGCTCCAACCCGGTCAGGAAACCGCTTGTTCCGGCGCCCACTGGGCGAGAACCGTGATCGTGCCCGGGTCGACCTCGGTGAACCCGGCGTCCCGGACGGCCACGACGCGATCGCGCCGCCACGCGCCCTCGGGGTCGTCCCCGGGGTGCAGTTCCTTCCACCGCGCGACGCTCGCCGTGCGCACGGCGGTCCGGTAGCCCTGCGCGGCCCAGCCGGCCAGCGCGACGTCGTCCAGCAGCGCCGCGAGGATCATCGTGGCGTGCCCGACCTGCGCGGCGGCCTTGCCGACGGTCATCGGCGCGTGCGGGTTGAGCAGGAGCCGCGGGACGCCGGCGGGCGGCGGCCCGGGCTCGTCGGGCGGCAGCTCGCTGCCCGAGATCTGCAGCCGCGAGACCTTCTTGGGCGCCTCGGCGACCAGTCCGGGCACGAGGGCTCGTGCCTCGGCGCCGTCGATCTCGATCGTGATGCCCGGCAGCTCCTGCACGGCCGCCCAGTGCGCGCCCCGCGCCCGGCGCGCCACCTTGCGGATCCGGTTGTCGAGCCACGCGTGCATCGGCTCGGCCCACTCGCCGCCGGGCTCGGCGCGCTCGTCGAGGCAGACCGCCAGCGCGGCGGCCGCCGCGGCCTCCAGCAGCGGCGTGCGGCCCGGCGGCTCGGCCCGCTCGATGCGCAGGATGACCGGCATCGCCCGGACTTCCTCCGGGAGCTCGTCGGAAGTGTCCGAAGTGTCTTCGGCCGGAAGCCCCAGCCAGTAGGCGTAGCGGGCACCCAGGGGGTCGAGAACGCTGCTCACGGACGCATCAGCTCGAGTCCGTCGGCGGCGTCGGCCGCCTCGACCTCACCGCGGGTGAGACCGAGCACGAACAACACGGCGTCGAGGTACGGGTGCGACAGCGCGGTGTCGGCCACCTCGCGCAGCGCGGGCTTGGCGTTGAAGGCGACACCCATGCCGGCCGCCGACAGCATGTCGATGTCGTTGGCGCCGTCCCCGACCGCAACGCACTGTTCCAGCGGGATGTCGTACTCGCCGGCGACGCGGCGAAGCACCTTCGCCTTGCCCGCACGGTCTACGACGTCCCCGACCACGCGCCCGGTGAGCTTGCCGTCGACGATCTCGAGCTCGTTCGCCGCCGCGAAGTCGAGGCCGAGCTCCGCCACCAGGCCGCCGATGACCTGGGTGAACCCGCCGGATACCACGCCGGTCTTGAACCCCATCCGCTTGAGCGTGCGGATCGTCGTGCGGGCACCCGGGGTCAGCTCGATCGACGCGGCGACCTCGTCGATCGCCGTCGCGGGCAGGCCCGCCAGCAACGCGACCCGGCGTTCCAGCGATTGCGTGAAGTTGAGCTCGCCGCGCATGGCGGCCTCGGTGATCTCGCGGATCTCCGGCTCGACGCCGGCGTGCGCGCCCAGCATCTCGATGACCTCGCCCTGGATGAGCGTCGAGTCGACGTCGAAGACGACCAGCCGCTTCGCCCGGCGCGTGATCCCGGCCCGTTCGACGGCGATGTCGACGCCCACCTCGACCGCGGCGTCGGCCAGCGCCGAGCGCAGGGCGGTGTCGGCCTCGGGGGTGTCCTGGTCGACCGAGACGTACAGTTCCAGCCCGGTCACCGGGTAGTCGGCGACGCTGCGGATCGCGTCGATGTTGGCGCCCAGCGAGGCCAGCCGGCGCGCGACCTCCGAGAAGCCCCGCGCGGTGACCGGACGGCCCAGCACCACCAGCACGTGGGTGGAGTCGCGGCGGCCGAGCGCGAACGGGTCGTCCCCGATCGCCGAGCCGATCTTGACGTCGACCGTCATGCCGACGGACGCCATTGCCTGCTCGACCGACTCCTGCAGGCCCTCCGGGTCGCGGTACACGCCGGCGAGCACGCCGAGCACGAGTTGCCCGCGGATGACGACCTGCTCGACGTCGAGCACGTCGACATCGTGCCGGGTCAGTACGGCGAACAGCACGGACGAGACGCCCGGCTTGTCGGGGCCCGTGGTCGTGATCAGGACGGGGGTCTGGGTCACTGGTCATCCCTCGTTCGGCGACGCTGCACGATCAGTCTGCCGGTCCGGCCGCGGACATAAGTAGAGCGCGTGCCCGGCTTCACATAAGCCGGGCACGCGCTCACTCGATCAGGTGTCCTACTTGTCGCCCTGCTCGCTCGCGTTGTCGTTGGAGTGGTCTCCGGGGATCACCGCTTCGGTGAGCACCTGCGACGGCGCCGCGTGGCTGTTGACCTTCTGCTTCCCGAAGAAGCCGATCTCGCCCTCCTTGTGGAGGCGCTCGATCATGTGCGGGTAGTGCAGCTCGAACGCGGGCCGCTCGGAGCGGATCCGGGGCAGCTCGGTGAAGTTGTGCCGCGGCGGCGGGCAGGACGTCGCCCACTCGAGCGAGTTGCCGTAGCCCCACGGGTCGTCCACCGTGACGATCTCGCCGTACCGGTAGCTCTTGAAGACGTTCCAGATGAACGGCAGCGTCGAGGCACCGAGGATGTACGCGCCGATCGTCGAGATCGTGTTCAGCGTCGTGAAGCCGTCACTGGTCAGGTAGTCCGCGTACCGGCGCGGCATGCCCTCCGCGCCCAGCCAGTGCTGGACGAGGAACGTGCCGTGGAAGCCGATGAACGTGGTCCAGAAGTGCCACTTGCCGAGCTTCTCGTCCATCATCCGGCCGGTGATCTTCGGGAACCAGAAGTAGATGCCGGCGAAGGTGGCGAACACGATCGTGCCGTAGAGCACGTAGTGGAAGTGCGCGACGACGAAGTAGCTGTCCGACACGTGGAAGTCGATCGCCGGCGCGGCCAGCATGATGCCGGTCAGGCCGCCGAAGAGGAACGTGACGATGAAGCCCATCGAGAAGATCATCGGCGTCTCGAAGGACAGCTGGCCCTTCCACATCGTGCCGATCCAGTTGAAGAACTTCACGCCGGTCGGGACCGCGATCAGGAACGTCATGAAGGAGAAGAACGGCAGCAGCACGGCGCCGGTGGCGTACATGTGGTGCGCCCACACCGCGACCGACAGCGCCGCGATCGCCAGCGTCGCCCAGACCAGGCTCTTGTAGCCGAACATCGGCTTGCGGCTGAAGACCGGGAAGATCTCCGACACGATCCCGAAGAACGGGAGCGCGACGATGTAGACCTCGGGATGGCCGAAGAACCAGAAGAGGTGCTGCCAGAGGATCACGCCGCCGTTTTCGGGGTCGAACACGTGCGCCCCGAGGTGCCGGTCCGCCAGCAGGCCCATCAGGGCCGCGGTCAGGATCGGGAAGGCGAGCAGGATCAGGATCGACGTCACCAGGATGTTCCAGGTGAAGATCGGCATCCGGTACATCGTCATGCCTGGCGCGCGCAGGCAGACCACGGTGGTGACCATGTTGACCGCGCCGAGGATGGTGCCGAGACCGGAGACCACCAGGCCGGAGATCCACAGGTCCGCGCCGACGCCCGGCGAGTGGATCGCGTCCGACAGCGGGGTGTAGGCGAACCAGCCGAAGTCGGCGGCGCCACCCGGCGTCAGGAAGCCCGACAGCACGATCAGGCCGCCGAAGAGGTACAGCCAGTACGAGAACGCGTTCAGCCGCGGGAACGCGACGTCCGGCGAGCCGATCTGCAGCGGGAGCACGAAGTTCGCGAAGCCGAAGAGGATCGGGGTCGCGTACAGCAGCAGCATCACCGTGCCGTGCATGGTGAACAGCTGGTTGTACTGCTCCTGCGAAAGGAACTGCTGCCCGGGCCGCGCCAGCTCGGTGCGGATCAGCATCGCCATCGCGCCGCCCGCCATGAAGAAGGCGAACGACGTGACCAGGTACATGATCCCGATCTGCTTGTGGTCCGTCGTGCGGAACAACCGCAGCAGGTACGAACCCTTGACCGACTCGCGCGCGGGGTACGGGCGCGTCGCGATCGGCTTGGGGGCTACGGCCGTCACTCCTGCCTCCAACACTCAAACCTCGTGGTGGTCATCGTCCGGCCGCCGAGGTGGGCAGGGCCCGGTTCAGCGGTCAAGGGGGATCGTAGCCCTCGTCACCGACAGTCGCGCGCACCGGCTGGCAAGATCGGGCCGTGGCCGACGAATACACGCGTGCCGCGGTCCGTGCGGCACGGATCGTGACCTCCCGGCTGGGTCTGCGCGACCACGAGCCCGAGGTGCTCCACGAACGCTCGAACGTGCTGGTGAAGCTGGGTCCGCTGGTCGCGCGGGTGCCGGGGACCACCCGCCTCGCGCGCCCCGGGCCGGCGTGGCAGGAACGGGACGTGGCCCTCTCCCGGTTCCTCACCGACCGTGGTGTGCGCGTCGTCTCACCGGCCACGGATCCCCCGGCCGGACCGCATTTCGCCGAGGGACTGCCGGTCACGCTCTGGCACCACACGCCGCACGATCCGGACCACCGGTACGCACCGGACGTCGTCGCGCGGTCGCTCGCCGAGGTGCACTCGGCGTTGCGGGAGTTCCCGGGCGAGCTCCCCCGGCGCGGCCCGCTCGACGACCTGGAGCGCATCTTCGACCGGCACGACCTGGACGGCGAGACGCCCCGGTTGCGCGCGGAGGCGGCGCGCCTCGCCGCGGCGCTGCCGGACGTCCCCGTGCAGCCGCTGCACGGCGACGCGCACCCCGGCAACGTGATCGCCACGCCCGCGGGACCCTGCTGGCTGGACTTCGAGGACACCTGGCTCGGCCCGCCGGCCTGGGACCTCGGGATCCTCGCCCGGCAGGGCGGCCCGGAGTTCTTGGCCGCCTACCCGGGCCCGGTCGACGAGGCCGGACTCGCTCCTTGGATCCGGGTGCGGGAGCTCTACTCGGTCGTGTGGCAGTACGTCATCGCGATCCGGTTCCCGCACCGGCTCCCCGGCGCCCGCGCGGCGCTCGCCGCCTACTTTTCGTGAGTCGCCGGGTACCAGGAGAGGATCGCCTCGACCACGCCCGCCGGGTCCTCCAGCGGGGTCAGGTGGCCGGCCTCCGGGAGCACCACGAGCGTCGCGCCGTCCATGACCTCGACCATCGCGCTCGCCGCCGCGACCGGCGTGATCGGGTCCTCTTCGCCGACGACGACCAGCGCGGGGACCTTCGCTTCCCGGAGCAGTCCGAGGGAGTCGGGCCGCGTCCGCAGCGCGAGCGCCGTCCACGAGATCCCGGCGGGCGGCTGCGATTCGATGATCTCCCGGACCGTCTCGACGACGTCCGGCCGCCGCTCGCGCGTCGACCCGGCCAGCAGGTTCGGCAGGTTGGCCTCGGCGAGCCAGCCCCCGATGCCTTCGTCCTCGACGCGCCTGGCGACTTCCAGCCGGCTCTGCGCGGCCTCGGGCGTGTCCGGCGTGGCCTTGGTGTCGATGAGCACGAGCCCGCCGACCCGCTCCGGCGCCAGCCGCAGCACGGCCATCGCGAGGTAGCCGCCCATCGAGCAGCCGCCGAGCACGACGCGGTCCAGCTCCAGGCGGTCCAGCAGGGCGACGACGTCGCGCGCGGCGTCCTCGAGGCTCGGCTCGCGGTCCGAGTCCGGCAGCGGCGAGCGGCCCAGCCCGCGCTGGTCCGGAGTGATCACCCGAAGGTGTGAAGCGAGGGGCTCGCGCACCGCGTTCCACATGCGGGCGTCCAGGGGAAAGGCGTGGAGGAGGACCAGCGGCAGTTCGGTCATGCGGGATATCTTGTCGGACGTTTTTGTCGGACCCCCGCGCTAGCTTCGCCGATGTGTTCACCGACATCGAAACCGACCGGCTGCTGCTGCGTCCGCTCCACGAGGCGGACCGGCAGGCGATGGTCGACATCCACACGGACCCGCGCACCAACCGCTTCCACCCCGACCCGCCCGACGTCCCGCGCGCGTCGGCGATGTTCTCGGAGTGGCTGGCGCACTGGGCCGAGCACGGCTTCGGCTACCCGGCGGTGACCGAACGCGGCGGCACCGAGGTGCTCGGCATGTGCGGGGTGCGACTGCGGGAGTTCCACGGCGAGAAGGTGCTGAACCTCGGCTACCGGTTCCGGCCGTCGGCGTGGGGCAAGGGGTACGCGGGCGAGGCCGGGCTGGCGGTCCTGGAGTGGTGTGCCCGCGAACTGCCGTCGGTGCCGGTGCTGGCGAGCGTGAGCATCGCGAACAAGCCGTCGCTGCGGGTGGCGGAGCGGCTCGGCTTCACCGAGTACACGGAGGAGATGTACGAAGGCGCGATGTCGCGGCACTACCGGCGCTGAGCCGGGCGGTGTTTGACAACTCCAGAAGGAATCGGGTCACCGGCGGCGGTTCGGCCGCCGGCGGGCCCGGGCGTCCCAGCAGGCGCGGTGCCAGTGCCGCCGGTCGGCGACGGAGCCGGTCTCGTCGGCGGGCCAGACGACGAGGTGCGGCGTGCCCGGCCGGATCTCGTGGTCGCAGCCGGGGCACCGGTAGTCCTTGGTGGCCTGCGAACCGGGCACGGTCCGCACGAGCCAGTCCCCGTCGGCGCCGGACTCGGCCCGGGCCCAGCCGGTGGCGGCACCGAGGTCGCGTTCGGGCGGCCCACCGTCCCCGCGGCGGCCGGGACGGTTGCGTCGAGGCACCCCCAAACGGTATCCGCCCCGCCCCCAGCCCAGGCAGACGAGTCGTCCCCAGGTACGCAAGCCGACCCTCCAGGCACGCAAGCCGACCCTCCAGGCACGCGAACCGACCGTCCAGGCACGCGTGTCGACCCTCCAATCACGCGAGTCGACCCTCCAATCACACGTGTCGACCCTTCAATCACGCGTGTCGACCCCTCAATCACACGTGATGCCCCTCCAATCACGCGAGATGCCGGTCCAATCACACGTGATGCCCGCCCGATCACCGGTGACGGGAAGGCCTCAGGCCGCGCGGCCCGCCACCCGGCCGCCTGCCCGCAACCGGCGGCGGATTCCGTCATGGCCGAGGCCGTCCCAGCCGAGCCGGGCCAGCGTCCGCCCGGTCCGCCGCAAGTCCTCGCCCCCGAGCACGGACATGATCGTGATGGCGGCGTCGACCATCGGCGTCGCGACCCCGGCACACCGCGCGAGTGCCTGCAGCGGCACGAGCGTCGACCGGATGTCCTCGGTCAGGAAGCGGTGGTCGAGGCTGGTCGGCGCGGCGATCGTCCGGTACGGCTCCACCGTCCGCAACGCGTCGAGCAACGTCGTGGCCGGGCAGCCGTAGTAGCGGTCGAGGACCTCGGTCATGGGCAGCAGCCGCGCGCCGTAGGCCCGCGCGACGGCGGCGAACTCGGCCTCGGTCCGTTCCAGCAGCGCGATCGTGCGGTGGGAAACGCCTTCGACGTAGAAGAGCAGCTCCTCCGCGCGGTCGATGGTGCCGAGGTTGGCGAGCGCGATCGGCACGTGCGCGACCGCGCCGAAGTCGTGCAGGCCGCGTTCGACGGGGTTGCGCGCGACCTCCAGCATCGGGAACCACTCGCGCAGCAGCCCGGCGTGCCGTCCGACGGCGGCCGGCGTGCTGCCGGAGATCAGGTTCCACCCCTTGGCCCCCAGCACGGTCACCCCGCCGGTCCCGGACGGCCGCGCGGCGAACAGCGCGTCGGTCTCGACGACGTCGACCTCCGGTGCCCCGGCGGCGGCGAGCGCGTGCGCGAACTCGACGCTCCCGCACAGCTTGTCGGAGAACAGGACCACCACCTGGCCTGCGCGAAGGTACGGCGCCAGCCGGACGGCGACCTCCGGATAGGCGGTCGTCACGGTCGCGACCAGCACCACGGCCCGCCCGGCCAGCGACGCGGGATCCGCCGTCACCTCGCGCAGAGCGGGAACCGGCCGTCGAGCACCCCGCTCGCGACGATCTCCCGCCGGCGCGCCATGTCCCGCACCGCCGAGAGATCCCGCGTGCAGAGGTGCACGGGCAGCCCCCGCGAGGCGAGGTGGGCCGCGACGGCCCGTCCCTCACCACCCGCCCCGACGACCCCGATCCTGTCCAGCCCGCTCATCCCGCCCACTCCTCGTCGATCCGGTACGCAGTGGACAGGTCGGCACACCGGCGGGGAAAGTTCCCGCCGGGGCACGTTCTCGAAGAACGGGACCCGTCACCCTTGGGCGAGCGCCAGCGGCACCAGCTGTTCGGCCGTGGTGAGCGACCCGTGCTGCCCGATCAGCGACGTCTCCACGGCTTCGGCGAGCCCCCGCACCATCCCGAACCGCCCCCGGGCCGCCGCGACGACGTCGCCGATCCGCGGCAGCACCCGGTCGCTGACCGTGTGGCCGAACCACCCCTCGGCGATCGCCTCCTCACGCGACCGCACCCAGGCCCGCTCGCCCAGCACCTCCCGCCAGGCCGCGAGGACGTCCGCGGCCGCGCCCGGCTCGGTGTAGACGTGCCGGGCGCGCACCTCGCCCCCGAAGGTCCGGACGCCGGACAGCAGCTCCGGGACGTCTTCGAGGTCGAGCTTGTCGTCGACGGTGACCATCCCGTGGTCGGCCACCACCGCGAGCAGGGCCCCGGCCGGCAGACCGTCCACAAGGGACTCGACGAGCCGGTCGATCTGCCGCAGCTGCATCCGCCACGCGGTGGACCCGGGGCCGTACACGTGCCCCAGCAGGTCGAGTTCACTGTGGTAGGCGTAGCAGAACGCCCGCTCGCCGAGCACCGACAACGTGCGCGCGGCGAGGTCCCCCAGCGCGTGCACCCCGGCGTACTGCGCACCGCTCTGGGTGGCCAGGGTCAGGGCCGTGTCGCGGAACTTGGCGGACGACACCACCGCAGCGGCGATGCCCGCCGCGGCCGCCCGTTCGAACGTCGTCGCCAGCGGTTGCACCTCGCGGGGCGGGAGGGCGCCACGCAGGTCACTGCCGTCTTCGTGGCTGCACCAGCGCAACGCGTTGAGCACCCCGGTGCCGGGCATCTCGAAGGTGTAGCCGACCATGCCGTGCTCGCCGGAAGCGAGCCCGGTGCCGATCGCCGCCACCCCGGCGGCCGTCGTGGACGGGAAGCCCACGCGCAGCGACTCCCGGGCGAGTTCGGTCAGCACCGGCGCGTCGGCGGCGTGCTCGGCCAGCAGCTCCCAGCCGAGCCCGTCGACCAGCAGGACCCCGGCGCTGCGGGCCTCCGGCAGCGCCAGCGTGTTCCCGAAGCCGGGCACCCCGAGCGCGGTGAGCAGGGACGGGACGACCTGGCCGAGGTGCGGGACGTCGGCAAGCGGTGGCGGCTGCACGCGCCCAGCTTCCCATCCCCGGACTCCTCCGGCGATAATCGCGGCATGCCGACCTACGCCTACCGCTGCCGCGAGTGCACCGAGACCTTCGAGCTCCTGCGCCCGATGAGCGAATCGAGCGCGCCGGCGACCTGCCCGGACGGCCACGCCGACACCGTCAAGCTGCTCACCACGGTCGCCCTCACCGGGGCCGCGAGCGGACCCGCGGTCCCGGCGGGCGGCGGCGGTGGCTGCTGTGGCGGCGGCTGCTGCGGCTGAATCGCTCGCCCTTGCGGAGCCCGGCCCGGACCCTTAAAGCGACTTCAGCGCCTGCTCCAGGTCGGCCCAGAGGTCCTCGACGTCCTCGAGCCCGGCCGACAGCCGGATCAGCTGGTCGGACACGCCGGCGTCGTGCCGGTCGCCCGCGTCGACGATCCGGTGGCTGATCGACCCGGGGTGCTGGATCAGCGTGTCGACGCTGCCGAGGCTGACGGCCGGCGTGATCAGCCGGACCGCGCCGATCAGGGCGTGCGGGTCGCCGTCGACCTCGAACGCCACCAGCGGCCCGCCGAGCCGCGGGTAGTGGACGGCCGTCACCGCCGGGTGGTCTCCGAGCCGTGAGGCCAGCGTCGCCGCGGTGGCCGACGCGGCGTTGACGCGCAGCGGCAGCGTGGAAAGCCCGCGCAGCAACAGGTATCCGGCGAGCGGGTGCAGCACGCCGCCGGTCGCGAAGCGGATCTGCCGCAGCCGGGCGGCTTCCTCCGCGTCGCACGCGACGACCCCGCCCATCACGTCGCCGTGGCCGCCGAGGAACTTCGTCGCGCTGTGCAGCACGATCCGTGCGCCGTGGAGGCCCGGGCGCTGCAGCACCGGAGTCGCGAAAGTGTTGTCCACCAACAGCGGCACGTCTCCGCAGGCAACAGCCAGCGCGGCGATGTCGGCCTCGGCGAGCGTCGGGTTGGCCGGCGTCTCGACGAACACCAGCCCGGTGTCGGGCCGCAGCGCGGCGGCGACGGCGTCCGGCGCGGCCCAGGTGACCTCGGTACCGAGCAGCCCGGACTCGAGCAGGTGGTCACTGCAGCCGTACAGCGGGCGCACGGCGACGATGTGGCGTTTCCCTTGCGACACCGCGGAAAGCAGGCAGGCCGAGACGGCGGCCATGCCGCTGGCGAACGCGACGCCGTGCTCGAAGCCTTCGAGCTCGGCGAGCGCGCGCTCGAACCGTTCGACGGTCGGGTTGCCCACCCGGCCGTAGATCGGCGGGCCGTCGAGTTCGCCGCCGGCGGCGAACTCGTCGATCCGGGCGGCTTCGGCGGCACTGTCGCGGGAGGGGTAGGTCGTCGACAGGTCGAGCGGGACGGCGTGCACGCCGAGGTCCGTGAGGTCGTCACGGCCGGCGTGGACGGCACGCGTGCGCAGCGAAGAGGTCATGCCAGCATGGTCGAGCTTTCACCGGATCCGAAGCAACAGTCTCGGATATCATTCGCCGATGTCCGATTCTGTCGAACTGAGTCCGGTCGACCTCGAGATTCTGCGCCTGCTCCAGAACGATGCCCGGGTCACCAACAAGGACCTGGCCGCCGCGGTCGGCATCGCGCCGTCGACGTGCCTGGACCGCGTCGCCCGGCTGCGGGACACCGGCGTGATCACCGGGCAGCACGCGTCGGTCGACGCGGCGAAGCTGGGGCGCCCGCTCGAAGCGTTCCTGTTCGTCCAGGTCCGCCCGCACCGGCGGCCGCTGGTGGACCCGTTCATCGAGCACCTGCTGTCGCTGCCCGAAGTCCGCGCGGTCTACCACCTGACCGGGCCGGACGACTTCCTCGCGCACGTCGCGACCAGCTCCGCCGGCGAGTTGCAGCGGCTGGTCCTCGACGAGCTGACCGCCCGGGACGAGGTCGCCCGCGTGCACACGAACCTCGTGTTCCAGCACTGGAGCGGCGGCCCGCTGCTCCCGCCGGGCGCCTGAGTCAGAGCGACTCGAGCCAGCGGCGGGTCTCGCGCGGAGACGTCATCCGCACGACCGCGGGGCACGGCGGTTCGGCGGCCCACGCCCGGATGGTCGCCCGTTTCCGCGCGAACGACGCGAAGTGCCAGTGGATGATCGAGTCCGCGGAGAACATCTGGCGGAACGACTCGACGTTGCCGTTGCAGATCCGCTCGCGGGTCACCGACCGCAGCGCCGTCCGGCGCACCAGACGGCCCAGGGAAAGCCAGCGCGGGTAGTCGAGACCCACGATGAGCTGCGTGCGCGGCAGCACGACGTCCTTCCACCTGCTGTAGGCGGCATCGAGAACCCAGCGTTCCCCCGCGCACACCTCGGCGATGCGGCGGCGCTGCTCCTCGTCGGACACCTGGACCCACCCCGGCAGCCAGGTGAGGTCGTCGGCCGAGACGTACGGCAGGCCGGTGCGCTCGGCGATCCGGGCCGCGAGCGTCGACTTGCCCGAGCCGGTCACGCCGTAGACGACGATGCGCTCAGGCGTCGAGGTCACGAGCGGGCTCCCGTGGTCCGCGGTAGGGCAGCGTCTGGCTGTAGACGACGTTCGTGGTCGTGCTGCCGAACTGGGCCAGCTCGTCCATCGTGTGCTCGAGGTGGGCCATCGAGGCCGCGGCGATCTTGAGCGTGTAGCAGTCGTCGCCGGTGGTGCGCAGGCATTCGAGGATCTCGAGACGCTCGCCGAGCAGCTTGTGCAGGGCCTCGTGCCGGCTGCCGGGGTACTTGAGCCGGACGACGGCGAGCACCGGGTAGCCGACCTTGCCGAGGTCGATGTCGGCGCGGTAGCCGGTGATCACGCCGGCCGCCTCGAGCCGCCGGAGCCGTTCGGTCGTGGCCGACGCGCTGAGGTTCACGCGGCGGCCGAGCTCGGTGAGCGGCAGCCGGGCGTCCTGCTGGAGCTCGACCAGGATGGCCCAGTCCGTCTGATCGAGAGTCTCGGTCATCCGGCGAATGTACCGCGAGATCCACGGCCGAAGCCGCCGAACGCCGTGATCGATCCCTTCCGATCACCGCTTTGACCTCGATAGCCTTTCCGGGTGAAGATCGGCGTGAACGTCCCCAACTTCGGCCCCGGCACCGACCCCGGTGCGTTGCGCGCTTGGGCGCGGACCGTGGAAGGCCTCGGCTACGACCTGCTGATGGTGTCCGACCACGTCGCGATCACCCCGGACGTCGCGGGCCAGTACCCGGCGCCGTTCTACGAGCCGTTCACGACGCTGTCGTGGCTCGCGGGCGTCACCGAAAAGGTGCGACTCGGCACCACCGTGCTGGTCGTGCCGTACCGGCATCCCCTGCTGGTGGCCCGGATGGCGGCGAACCTCGACGCGCTCAGCGGCGGCCGGCTGGTGATCGGGGCCGGGATCGGCTGGGCGAAGCAGGAGTTCGACGCGCTCGGCGTCCCGTTCGACCAGCGCGGGAAGCTCACCGGCGAGTACCTCCGGGCGATCCGCGCGGCCTGGGCCGACCACGACGACTACCGGGCCGGCCCGATCCCGCTGTGGCTGGGCGGGCACAGCGACGCGGGGCTGCGCCGCGCGGTGGAGCTCGGCGACGCGTGGCACCCGCTGCGGATGACCATGTCCGGCTTCCGGGAAGGCTTGGCACGCCTGAAAACCCTGGCCGGCGACCGGCCGGTGCCGGCGTTCGCGCCGCGGATCCTCCTGCGGGTGACCGGCGAACCGGTGACCGGCCCGGACCGGCGCGCCGGGGAAGGCACCCTCGAGCAGGTCCTCGACGACCTGACACAGCTGCGGGCGCTGGGCGCGGACACCGTCGTGCTCGACCCGTTCGATGCGGACCCCGCCGAAACCCTCCGCCCGGAGATCGCGTGGCGGGACCTCGCGGCGATTGCCGCTTCCTGGAAGGAAAACCGGTGAAAGAAACCGAAGAAGCCCTGCTGCGGCGCGCGATCGAGCTCGCCCGCGAAGCGCGCGAGGAACACGGCAACCCGCCGTTCGGCTCGCTGCTGGCCAACGCCGACGGCAACGTCCTCGCCGAGGACCGCAACACCTCGTTGACCGACAACGACATCACGGCGCACCCGGAGCTGAAGCTCGCCCGCTGGGCGGCGCAGAACCTGACCCCCGAGGTCGCGGCGGCGACCACGATGTTCACCAGCACCCAGCCGTGCGGGATGTGCACCGGCGCGATCGAGCGGTCCGGGCTCGGCCGCGTCGTCTACGCGCTGTCGGCGGAGCAGTTCCTCACCCTGCGCCCGCCGGTCACGTGGGGCTACGAGACGGAAGGCCCGGCCCTGTTCGACGAGGCCCGGGTGCCCGTCGAGGGGTACTACAAGTGACGAGCTACGAGGTGCGCCCGGTGGCGCGCGTCGAGTCTCCGCTCCAGGACCGCACCGCGGCCCCGAGACAGGGCGACGAAGGCGCCCCGCCGGCCCGGGTGGTGTTCGCGCCGGAGTTCCACCCGGCGGCGGCCGATCTCCGTCCGGGCGATCGCCTGGTGCTGCTGACGTGGCTGCACGAAGCCGACCGCGAGGTCCAGGCGGTCCACCCGCGCAGCGACCCGGCGCGCCCCCGCGAAGGGGTGTTTTCGACGCGCTCCCCGGACCGCCCGAACCCGATCGGCCTCCACACGGTGACGGTGACGGCGGCCGGGAACGGCACGCTCACGGTGACGGGCCTGGAAGCGATCGACGGCACCCCGGTCCTGGACGTGAAACCGGTCCTCGGGGAGGTGGCCGCCCGCTGAGCCGGCCGATCACGATCCGGGCACCGGGGTAACGACCGCCGCCGCCCGGCCGACCTCCTGCGTACAAACGGAGCAAGCCCCGAAGTGCCGGAGGAGGACTGGCGATGACCAGTGCGTTCGAACCCGTACTGCCCGACCCCTGGGCACCGCCGCAGGCTTCGCCGCCGGGGCGGGCGAAGACGAATCCCTGGCACCTGGTGCTCTCGGCCGCCGCCGGCGCCGCACTGGTCGGCGCCCTGTGGGCCGGCCTGGACCTGGCCGGCTCCGGCGCCCCGATCAGCACGCCCGGCACCCCCGCGGAGGCGTTCGACCTCCGCGGCACGTTCACGCTGAACAGCGGCGGGTACGGCTACAGCACCTGCGGTGGTTCCGGCGGCTATTCGGACATCACCACCGGGACGACGGTCACCGTCTACAACGCCGCGGGAACCGTGCTCTCCCAAGGCGCGCTCGGGACCGGGCGGCCGAACGGCGGCGGGAGCTGCGTGTTCACGCTGTCCGCGCCGAACGTTCCGGCGGGCGAGAAGTTCTACCTCGTCGAGGTGTCCCACCGGGGCCGGATCATGGTGCAGCCCGACGACGCGCGGAACGGGAACGTCGCCCTCAGCCTGGGCAGCTGATCAGTAGTCCTTGAAGCCCTTCCCGGTCTTCCGGCCCAGCCGCCCGGCCGTCACGAGGTGCTCCAGCAGCGGCGCCGGCGCGAAGCCCTCTTCGCGGAACTCGTTGTACAGCGTCCGCTGGATGGCCAGGGAAACGTCCAGCCCGACGACGTCCAGCAGCTCGAAGGGGCCCATCGGCAGGCCGCAGCCCACCTTCATCGCCGTGTCGATGTCGTTCGCCCCCGCGTAGTGGGCCTCCAGCATCTTCACCGCGTCGTTCAGGTACGGGAACAGCAGCGCGTTGACGATGAAGCCCGCCCGGTCTCCACAGTGGACCGCGTGCTTGCCCACCGCGGCGCAGACCGCGCTCGCCGTCGCCACCACGTCCGGGGCGGTCGCGATCGTCGAGACCACCTCCACCAGCTTCATCACCGGGGCCGGGTTGAAGAAGTGGAGACCGATCACGTCGGAGGGCCGGGAGGTCGCCGCCGCGCACTCGATCACCGGCAGCGAAGACGTCGTCGTCGCCAGCACCGCGCCCGGGCGGACGACCTCGTCCAGCGCCGCGAACACCGCCTGCTTCACCGAAAGCTCTTCGGCCACCGCCTCGACGACCAGGTCGACGTCGGCCAGTGCTTCGAAGTCGGTGACCGGGGTGATCCTCGACAAGGCGAGGGCCGCGTCCTCTTCGGACAGCTTCCCCTTGACCACGGCCTTGTCGAGCGACTTCTTCACCTTCGCGACGGACGCCTGCGCCTTCTCCAGGCTCCGGGCGCGCAGCACGACGTCGAGGCCGCGCTTCGCGAAGACTTCCGCGATGCCGGTCGCCATCGTCCCGGTGCCGATCACGCCGACGCGGGCGACCGGCCGCGGCGCGGCACCATCCACAGTGGACGCTGCCGTCGCGTCCGAGACGACGTTGGGCGAGTCCGGTGCGTCGTAGGCGTAGAACCCGCGGCCCGTCTTGCGGCCGAGCTGGCCCGCCGTGATCATCTGCTTGAGCAGCGGCGCCGGCGCGTGCAGCCGGTTGCGGGACTGGTGGTACATCGTGTCGAGGATCTCGTAGGCGGTGTCCAGCCCGATCAGGTCGAGCAGCGCCAGCGGGCCCATCGGGTACCCGCAGCCGAAGCGCATCGCGGCGTCCAGGTCCTCGCGCGTGGCGTAGCGCTGCTCGTACATCCGCACCGCGTGGTTGAGGTAGCCGAACAGCAGCGCGTTCGCGATGAAGCCGGCCCGGTCGCCGATCACCACCGGCACCTTGCCGAGCCGCTCGGCGAACGCGACCACCTCGGTGACCACCTCCGGCTCGGTGACCACGGTCTTCACGATCTCGACGAGCTTCTGCACCGGCGCCGGGTTGAAGAAGTGCATGCCGACGACCTTGCCGGGGCGCGCGGTGTGCACCCCGATCTCGGTGATCGACAGCGACGAGGTGTTGGACACGAACACGACGTCCGGCCGGGTGATCTTGTCCAGCTCGGTGAAGACGTCGGCCTTCAGCTCGAGGCTTTCCGGGATCGCCTCGATCACCAGGTCCACTTCGGACAGATCCGACAGCGAAGTGCTGTACCGGATCCGGTCCAGCAGCGCCTCCCGGCCGGCCTCGTCGAGCTTTCCGCCGGAGAGCGCGCGTTCGGTGGAGTGCCGCAGGTGACCGCGGCCCCGCTCGACCCCCGGCTGGTCGAGCTCGACCGTGACGACGTCGAGCCCGCTGCGCGCGAGCACTTCGGCGATCCCGGCCCCCATCGTGCCCAGGCCGACCACTCCGACCGTCGAGATGTCCCGCGCCATCGAGGCCTCCAGAGATGTTACTCGCTGGTAATTGGCCCCTGACTCTGCCACACGCGACCGTCGGAAGCCCAGACGGAATCGAGTCAGTACCGTGCAAGTCACCCGGTCGGCGAGCCGGGTTCACTCGCCGAAGTTGCCGTCCACCAGCTCTTTCGCCTTGGTCAGCGCGGCGGCAGCCTGCGGGCCGCTCGCCTGCAGGCGGATCCGGTCACCCTGGCGGGCACCCAGCGACATCAGCGCCAGCACGCTCTTGGCGTCGGCCTCCTGCTCGCCGAGCCGCACGGTGACTTCGGCGTCGAACTCGCTCAGCGCGCGCACCAGCACCGCGGCGGGCCGCGCGTGCAGGCCGACTTCGTTGTGCAGCTCCAGCTCGATCTCGTCACCACCGGCCGTGACCTCGGAGAGGGCCAGGTCCTCCGGCATCCCGGCGGCCGCGGCGGCCTCCGCCACCGCCTTGCGGCCCTGGCCCGACTGCGCCGCGACCGCCGCCGCGATCGCGCCTTCGACCAGCGGGCCGTCGGCGACGATGGCCGCCGAGGGGTCGGCGAGCGATTCGACGGCCAGCTCGGCGGTCATCTGGGCGCTGCCGAGGTCGTAGAGCAGCACGACGCCGTCGCCGGAGTCGGCGCGCTGGGTGGCCGCGACGACCTCGTCGTAGTCGGTGCCGATCGAGCCGTCGGACAGACCTCCAGCGGCCATGATGGTGACGTCCGGCGCCATCTGGGCGGCCAGCTCCGCCAGGCCTTCCGCGAGCTTCGCGCTGTGCGAAACGAGCACGATGCCGACACTCACCGGGCGGCCTCCGCGAACGCGCGCAGCAGCAGGGCCGAGGACCGCGCGCCGGGGTCCAGGTGCCCCACCGCCCGCTCGCCCAGGTACGACGCCCGGCCCTTGCGCGGCACGAGGTCCACTGTGGACTCGGCGCCGCGGTCGGCCGCGTCGGCCGCCGCGGTCAGCACCGCGGCGACGTCCCCGCCGTCCTCGGCCGCCTTTTCGGCGGCCGACACCGCCGGGATCAGGGCGTCGACCATGGTCGCGTCGCCGCCCACGGCCTTCCCGCGGGCCTGGACGCCTTCGAGCCCGGCGCGCAGCGCGTCCAGCAGCGCCGGGACGTCCAGGTCCCCGGCGGTGCCGAGCTTCGCGGACGCACGCAGGAAAGCCGTGCCGTACAACGGACCCGCCGCCCCGCCGACCTTCGAGATCAACGTCGTCGCGACGAGCTTCAGGACCGCACCCGGCGTCTCCGGCGCGCCCGCGTCGAGGGCCGCCACGACGGCGGCGAACCCGCGGTTCAGGTTCTCGCCGTGGTCACCGTCGCCGATCGCGCGGTCGAGGTCGATCAGCTCGGCGCGGTGCTCGGCGACCACGGCCGCAGCAGCGCGCACGGCCGCCGCGACCCCGTCGGCCTTGCAGGTCATCAGACCCCCCACCGCAGCGCCGCGGTGTTGACCGGGGCGTCCCAGAGCTCGGTCAGCTCGTCGTCCAGCTTGAGCAACGTCAGACTCATCCCCTGCATCTCGAGGCTGGTGATGTACGGGCCGACCAGCCGGCGTTCGACCACGATCCCACGCTCGGCCAGCAGCCGCTCGGCGATGCCGTGCGCCAGGTAGAGCTCGACGAGCGGGGTGGCCCCCATCGAGTTGGTGAACAGCAGCACGCGGTCACCGGAGGAGAACGGCAGGTCCTCCACCACGGCCTGGACCAGCCGCGCCACCAGCGCGTCGGCCGGCTCGAGCGGGATCCGTTCCCGGCCGGGCTCGCCGTGGATGCCGATGCCGAACTCGATCTCGCCGTCGCCGAGGTCGAAGCTGGGCGTGCCGGCGTGCGGCACGGTCGGCGCGGTCAGCGCGACGCCGATCGAGCGCACCTGGCCGATCACCTTCTGCGCCAGCGCGGTCACGGCGTCGAGCGAGTCGCCGCGCTCGGCGGCCGCGCCGGTGATCTTCTCCAGCAGCACCGTGCCGCCGACCCCGCGGCGGCCCGCGGTGTAGGTCGAGTCCTTGACCGCGACGTCGTCGTCGATCACGACGCTGCGCACCTCCAGGCCTTCGGCGGCGGCCAGCTCGGCGGCCGTCTCGAAGTTCAGCACGTCGCCGGTGTAGTTCTTCACGATGAGCAGGGCACCCGCGTCGCCGGTGGTCGCGGTGACGGCGGCCTGCACCGCGTCCGGCGTCGGCGAGGTGAACACCGCGCCGGGGACGGCGGCGGCGAGCATCCCCTGGCCGACGAACCCGCCGTGCAGCGGCTCGTGCCCGGACCCGCCGCCGGAGATGACGGCGACCTTCCCGGCGACCGGTGCGTCGGCTCGGACCACCACGTCCGGATCCTCCTGGACGCGCAGGATGTCCGCGTGCGCGGCGGCGAGGCCCCGCAGCGACTCCACGACCACGTTCGCCGGATCGTTGATGATCTTCTTCACGGCAACCTCCGGCACATCGGCGGGTGGGGTGTCCCCTTCCTACCTCTCCGCGCGGGCTACCGCCAGATCAGGGTTTGGGGAGCTTCGTGACGACGTTCTTCGCGACGGTGACCGCCTTGCCGCACGGATCGTCGGCGTTCGGGCTCGCGTTGTAGTTCTCGTAGTCCACTTGGGCCAGCTCGACGTCGTCGCCCTGCCACGGCCGGTGCTGCCACTGCACCGTGCACCGCGACGCGCTCCCGTCGGCCTGCTTCTGAAAAGCTGTCACGCCGTTGCCGAGGTCCACCTTGGAGTAACCGTCCCCGACGATCGGCGGCAGTCCCGGCAGGAACTCGACGGTGACGGTCGGGTTGGCGCCGTTGCTCTGCCACTGGCAGGAGTGCAGGCCCGAGGGCGCGGACTTCGCCGACGGCACGGCGGGGGCGACCGCCGCGGTGTCGGCCATGGCGCACGGGTCGGCGGTCAGCACGGTGCCCGCCGGCGTCGAGTACTTCTCCGGCGAGTTGTGGACCTTCTGCACGACGGCGTCCATCAGCGTCTGGCCGGGCCGGCACGGGTCGCCGGGGTAGGTGACCGAAATCGTGAGGGCCATGTCCGGGTTCAGCGCCGTCATCGTCGCGACCGTGCAGCTCGTGTCGTCGGTCTTGTTCACGCGCAGCGGCAGCCCGCCGACCTGGCCGGTCGTCTTGTCCGCGTGCGGCAGCAGCGTGCCGCCGATCTCGAACTCGAGCCGGATCTCCTTGCCACCGGGGTCCTTCACCTTGTTGGTGCACCGGTCGAAGGCGATCGACGACGGCGACGGGTCCTCCTCGACCGTGCCGAGGCCCAGCGCGCCGAGGGCCTCCTTGGTGAGGAACTGGCACGGTTTGATCGTGCGCAGCACGTTCGCCGCCACGGCGGCGTCGGTGATCGGGCCGTCGGAGACCTGGCCGCCGCCGGCCGCCGCGGGCACCGTCGTCCGCGCGAAGTTGGACTTGCCGAGGTCCTGCCCGCACGCGGTCAGCGGCAGCGCGAGGGCGGTGACCAGCAGGAACAGCTTCGGGAGACGGCGGCGCCGGACGTCAGGGAGCACGCGGTGCACGGTAGCGGGAACCTCGCGCCCCTGTCCGGACAACCCGGCTATTCGGCCGGGGCGGCGGGTGTGTCTTCGCTCTCGGGCTCGGCCGGCACGACGAGCGGCCGGACCCGGGCCCAGATGACGAACAGCGCCGTCACCACGAGCATGCCGATGCCGGCCCACAGGTTGATGTTGACGTCCGCCGCCTTCTTCAGCTCCGCGTCGGAAGTGAAGAAGGCACCCATCACGGTGAGGATGACGCCGTAGACGCCGATCAGCAGGGCGATGATCAGCCGGATGTCGAAAGCGCCTGCCTTCTTGGGCCGCGCGCCGGACTCGGTAGCCATAACCGGCCTCCTAGAAGATGGCGTTGAGGGCGATGGTCAGGATGAGCACGATGCCCGCGAGCAGGCCCGGCTTGCGGTACCAGCCCGCGTTCTCGCCGGTGTCGTCGTGCTTGCGCGTTTCCTTCGGGGTGAGCGAGTAGACCAGCCCGACCAGCTCTTCGTCCGGCTTCGGCTTGGTCGCCAGCGACACGGCGACGCTCACCACGATGTCGACGACGAACGCGACTCCCGCGGCCACGAAGCTGGTGCCCTGGCCCTCGAGCCCGATGTACCCCGCCTGCGACAGGCCCCAGATCGTGACGGCGGACGCCGTACCGAACACCAGGCCGCTCCAGCCGGCGTGCGGGGTCATCCGCTTCCAGAACATGCCCAGGATGAAGGTCGCGAACAGCGGCGCGTTGAAGAACGAGAACAGGTCCTGCAGGTAGTTCAGGATGTTGCCGGAGTTCGACGCGATGAACGCGGTGCCGATGGCGAGGACCGTGCCCGCCGACGTCACGATGCGGCCGAGGCGCAGGTAGTAGCCGTCCGGCTTGTCCTTCTTGATGTAGGTCTGCCAGATGTCGTACGTGAAGACCGTGTTGAACGAGCTGAGGTTCGCGGCCATGCCGGCCATGAACGACGCGAGCAGGCCGGCGATGGCTATGCCGAGCATGCCGTTGGGCAGCAGGTCGCGCATCAGCAGCAGGAGCGCGTTGTTGAAGGTGACGCCGCTTTCCGCCTTGCCGCCGTCGAGCAGGACCTGCTTGTCCTTGACGTACTCGGACACGGTGACCGCGGCGATCATGCCGGGGATGATCACGATGAACGGGACCAGCATCTTCGGGAACGCGCCGATGATCGGCGTCCGCCGCGCGGCGGACATGCTCTTCGACGCCATCGCGCGCTGGACCTCGACGAAGTTCGTCGTCCAGTACCCGAACGAGAGCACGAAGCCCAGACCGAACACGATGCCGAGGATCGAGAGGATGTTGTTGCCGAAGCCGGTCAGGTTGTCACCCGGCCAGGAGTGCAGCTGCGCGGTGCCGCCCGGGCTGGTGGTGACCTTGTCCACCAGGCCCTGCCAGCCGCCGACCTTGACCAGGCCGATGATCGTCAGCGGCACCAGCGCGATGACGATCACGAAGAACTGCAGGACCTCGTTGTAGATCGCGGCGGAGAGGCCGCCGAGCGCGGTGTAGGAGAGGACGATCACGGCGGCGATGATGATCGACACCCACAGCGGCCAGCCCAGCAGCAGGTTCACCACGCTGGCCAGCAGGAACAGGTTCGCGCCCGCGATCAGGATCTGGGCGGCGGCGAAGCTGATGCCGTTGACGAGGTGCGCCGGCTTGCCGAAGCGGCGGCGCATGAACTCGGGAACGCTGCGGACCTTCGAGCCGTAGTAGAACGGCATCATCACGATGCCGAGGAACAGCATCGCCGGGATCGCGCCGATCCAGAAGTAGTGCACCGTCGGCAGGCCGTACTGGGCGCCGTTGGCCGACATGCCCATGACCTCGACGGCACCGAGGTTCGCCGAGATGAACGCCAGGCCGGTGACCCAGGCGGGCAGCGAGCGGCCCGACAGGAAGAAGTCGAGACTGCTGGACACTTGACGCCGTGCCAGGTACCCGATGCCGAGCACGAGCACGAAGTAGAACGCCAACTCGATGTAGTCGATCGCGCTCGCGTCGAGTCGCAGGTTCGCATCGGCTAGGACGAGCACCCGACCCACCTCTTTTCAAACTGGACAACAACCCACAGGAATCACCACTGTCCTGTCGGATCCGGACAGTACTGCATGGATTCAGGGTCGGCACGTTGACTTGTCCAAAGTGGCCAGAGGGCGCGTTCCCCCGGCCTTGACCTGGGGAAACGCGCCCTCTGTTACGCACCGCGGGAGCGGTTGCGGATCACCGATCGGTCGGGACCGCGATCTCGCCGTCTTCTTCGATCAGCTTGGCGAGCACTTCGTCGGGCAGGTAGGTGCGGTGCGGGTAGCCCGGACCCCACGAGTTGAGCAGCGGCACGGCGCCGAGTTCGTCGGCCCGCGGGTTGGCGAGCACCGAGTGCACGTCGTCGACCGACTTGGCCCAGCGGAACGCCTTGATGCCCTGCTTGGCCTCGGGCGCGTACTTCTCGCGCGCCTCCCAGTCGTCGGTGGCGTAGGAGTCCTCCCACAGGACGTGCCCGGCTTCCTTGAGCACCTCGGCCGCGGCGCGGACCGACGTGCCGTTGTCGTCGCCGGGGTTGGTCTCGGGCCACTCGTCGCGCTTCTTGGCCGCGTCCCAGAGCCAGCGGGCGGTGTACTCGCTGCCGTTGAAGATCGACATGCACCGCGACCAGCCGAAGCCGACGCAGGCGCCTTCCTTGCCCTGGTCGTAGAACGCGTACCAGGCGTCGGTGTCCGGGGTGCCGCCCGGCTCGAGGCAGACGCAGTGGCCGCCGCGGATCCGGCCCAGCTTCGTGACACCGGCCTTGGCGATGAAGAACTCACCCGAGGCGCCGTCCTGCTCCGGGGTGTCGAACGCGGAGTACCAGTTGACCCCGATCACGACCGGCGCCCGGCGGGGCCGATGCGCGTCGGAGAGCGCGGTGAGCGGATACCGTTCGACGTGCCGCCAGTCGTCCGGAATGAACCGGCCCAGACGCGGGTCGGCCGGATCGGAACCGAGTGGGCGATAACGCATGACTTCCTCCTCCGTGCAGGCGAAAACGCGCGCGCACCGGCCGGACAGGCACGCGCACACGAGCTCGAAGGCGGACTGAAAACGTAGGCACGACAAAGAAAGACGGCCGAGCGCACCACCCTCCGGCCACGCCGGACGCACCGGCGGAACCCCTCGGAATAGAGTGTGCCACGGGCGGCCACAATAGGATCCCGAACTCACCCGAACAGCGCATAAAGGCAGGTCGGAAAGGAGCTGATCACTTCTCGGCCGCGTATCGGGTTAACGATTTCCTGGCGGAGTAATGGCCCGGGAATCAGATACCGCAATTCGGCATCGATTCGGTCTCGGTGCTTCGGTAACAACAACGCGCGCCGAGGCGACTCCCGAGCGTCGCGGCCACCGGGCGGCGCTGTCGGGAGGAATCAGGATGTCACCGTGGGCGGTTGTCGTGCTCCTACTGGCAGTCCTCGTGGGCGCG
Source organism: Amycolatopsis sp. NBRC 101858 (assembly GCF_030269325.1). GTDB lineage: Bacteria > Actinomycetota > Actinomycetes > Mycobacteriales > Pseudonocardiaceae > Amycolatopsis > Amycolatopsis ponsaeliensis. Next base: position 740,452 of record NZ_BSTD01000001.1, read on the forward strand.
GTGGGCTGGAAAGTCATGCGCTCGGCGACCGTGGCGCACGAGGACCTGGCCGACGGCGTCATCGCGATCTTCGGAGGCCTGCGGCTGACCGAAACCGCCGTCGTCGAAGGCACCGGTGACCGGGCCCTGCACCATTCGCTGGCGGGCCTGTCCGCGCGGGTCGAGATCCGGAGTGCCCGGAACAGCCACGTCACGATCCCCCGGGTGCTGTTCCTCGGCATCCTCGCGCTGGCGGTCAAGAAGGAGCGGTACGACACCGAAGCGCACGTCGTGATCGAGGGACCGGGGACGAAGCTCGAGCGAGCGGTGAGCCTCCGCCGGCACCCCGACGGTGCGGAAGTGGCCCGCGAGTTCGCCGCGCGGCTGAACCGGCTCAGCACGCATCCCGGCTCCGACCACTACCCGCGAAGCCGGCCGCGGGGTGGGCAAGAGCGGTTCGACGTCGCCCTGCTCGATCCCGGTGCGCGCCAGGTCGAGGTCGTGCGGGCGGTCCGGCAGCTCGTGCGGGGCCTCGGCCTCATCGATGCCAAGGAGCTGGTGACCGGAACGCCGTCGATCCTGCTGGAACAGGTTTCCGCGCCGGAGGCCGAAGCCGCCCGGGAACGGCTCGAAGACGCCGGCGCGACCGTGGAACTGCTGTGAACGCGCCTCAGTCCGCTACGCGCCGGAAGCGGGGCACCCGGCCCGCTGCCGTCTCGACCGTCTCCTCGAACATCGCTTCCGGCCGCACCCAAAGACCTCGCGCGCCGTACAGCGCCCGGTACACCACGAGCCGCTCTTCGGTCTCGCTGTGGGACGCGACCCCGAGCACCTCGTACTCGCCGCCCTTGTAGTGGACGTACCGACCCGGAAGCACGTCAGAACAGCCGGAACTCGTCGGACTCGATGCCGCGCAGCTCGTCGTAGTCCAGCGTCAAGCACCGGATTCCGCGGTCCTCCGCCAGCGTCCGCGCCTGGGGCTTGATGATCTGGGCCGCGAACACGCCCTGGACCGGGGCCAGCAGCGGGTCGCGGTTCAGCAGCTCCAGGTACCGCGTCAGCTGCTCCACCCCGTCGATCTCGCCGCGGCGCTTGATCTCCACCGCCACCGACTTGCCGTCGGCGTCGCGGGCCATGATGTCCACCGGGCCGATCGCCGTCGGGAACTCGCGGCGGACCAGCGTGTAGCCGTCGCCGAGGGTCTTGATGTGCTCGGCCAGCAGCTCCTGCAGGTGCGCCTCGACGCCGTCCTTCTGCAGGCCCGGCTCCACGCCCAGCGCCTGGGAGTAGTCGTGGAAGACCTCCTCGATGGAGATCACCAGCTTCTCGCCCTGCTTGTTCTCGACGATCCAGAGCTTGCCGTCCTCGATCAGCCAGCAGGGTGGGCTCATCCAGTTCAACGGCTTGTACGCACGGTCGTCGGAGTGGACCGACACCGACCCGTCGGACTTCACGAGCAACAGGCGGGTGGCCATCGGCAGGTGGGCGGTGAGCCGGCCGGCGTAGTCGACCTGGCACCGCGCGATCACGAGACGCACCCGAGGAGGGTAGGACAGCCTCGGTGATACTGGGCGGGTGGACCCCATTCAGCGTGTCGCGTCCCGCGAGGTGTACCGGAACAACTGGATGACCGTCCGCGAGGACGACATCCGCCGCCCGGACGGCTCGGCCGGCATCTACGGCGTGATCGACAAGCCGGACTACGCCCTCGTCATCGCCCAGGACGGCGACCGGTTCCGGCTGGTCGAGCAGTTCCGCTACCCGCTGGGCCAACGGCGCTGGGAGTTCCCGCAGGGCACCGCGCCCGGCCTCGCCGACGTGCCGCCCGCCGAGCTCGCCGTGCGCGAACTGCGCGAAGAGACCGGCCTGCGCGCCGGGTCGATGGTGCCGCTCGGCAAGCTCGACGTCGCCGCCGGCATGAGCAGCCAGCGCGGCTGGGTGTTCCTCGCCACGGACATCACCGAGGGCGAGCCCGAACGCGAGGTCGAAGAGCAGGACATGCGCAGCGCGTGGTTCTCGCGCGCGGACCTCGAGAAGATGATCCTGGCCGGCGAGATCACCGACGCGCAGTCGATCGCCGCGTGGGGTCAGCTCATGCTGGCCGAGCGGCACCGGCCCTGAGCATTGCGCGGATCACCAGGTGGTGGAACGGCTTGATGAGCGCGAAGTAGGCCGGTCCGACGCGGTTGTGGAAGTGCACGATCGTGCCGAGCCGGAAGCCGCGAGGCACGGCTTCGACGGTCAGGTACCCGCTCAGGTGACTGTCGTCCGCGCCGACGACGAGGTAGCGCTCCGGGTCACCCGCCCGCACCGTGAAGCTCCCGACCGCGTCACCGGGCTCGAAGCCGATTTCCCCGGTCCGCCGACGCCGGGGCCGCGCCGTCTCCAGGCGCAGCACGCGCGCCAGCGGGTAGCGGAGCCCGTACAGGACCTTCACCCATCCGGGGCTCCAGCCGAAGACGCCCGCGATGAACTCGCGCAGGCTGTTCTCGCTTTCGATCTCCTTGAACTCGACGTAGTCGGCGCCGTCGAGAAAGGGTTCGAGCTCGGTCATTTCCTTCTCCCCAGAACGAGTTCCAACGCACTCTTGAGCTCCCGGCCGGACAGCGGCGGCACGACCTGCCCGGCGCCGACGACGACCAGGTACAGCGCCTGCGCCAGGCCCGCGTCCCCGCTGACGTCGGTCAGGTAGGCCACGCGGGTCCGGTCGACGCGCTCCTGGACGGCCCGCGCTTCGGCGTCCTGCAGCGCCCACGCCCGGATGGCGATCTCGAGCCCGAGGCCGGGCCCGGGCGTGAGGACGAGCTTCAGCAACGTGCCCAGGCGGTCACCGTCGGCCGCCTCGGCCTGCTCCATGAACCGGGTCGTGCGTTCGGTCTCGAAGTGCTCCAGCAGGGCCGTCCGGTAGCCGGTGATGCCCTTGAAGTGGTGGTAGAAGGAGCCCTTCGACAGGCCGAGCCGTTCGGTCAGCCGCTCGATGGTCACCGACGGCGCGCCCTGCTCCGCCAGCAGCACCAACCCCGCGTCCAGCCAGTCCCGCTTGCTCGCCATGGCCATACCATACCGTATGGTATGGCGAGCGGCCACGACGAAATCCGGGCGAGGCCGGGACGGGTCAGTCGGGCCAGGAGGGCTTGCGCTTCTCCAGGAACGCCGCCATGCCTTCGCGAGCGCCGGGCAGCTGGGACGCCGAAGCCATGACCTCCAGCGCGATCGCGTAGGCGTCGGCCTCGGGCCGGTCGAGCTGGGCGTACAGCGTGACCTTGCCCATCGTCTTGCTGGCCCGGCTGCCGCGCGTCGCCCGCGCCAGCAGCTCCGCGACGGCGTCGTCGAGCTCGTCATCGGGGACGACGCGGTTGACCAGGCCCCAGTCCAACGCGGTGGGCGCGTCGATGACGTCCCCGGTCAGCGCCAGCTCCATCAGGCGCTTGCGGCCGATCGAGCGCGCGACCGGGACCGCGGGCGTGTGGCAGAACCAGCCGCCCTTGCCGCCCGGCAGCGCGAAGCCCGCCGACTCGGCCGCGATGGCGAGGTCGCACGACGCCACGAGCTGGCACCCCGCCGCCGTGGCCAGGCCGTGCACGCGCGCGAGGACGACCTGCGGCACCGACTGCATGGTCTTCATCAGGTCCGTGCACAGCGTCAGCAGCTCGCGCACGCCCATCAGGTCGCGCGCGGCGACGTCGCCGAAGTCGTGCCCGGCGGAGAACACCGGCCCGGCGCCGGCCAGCACGATGCCGGTCGCGTCGGACGTCCCCGCCTCGTGGAACGCGGCGAGCAGCTCGGCCAGGTGGTCCGCGGAGAGCGAGTTGCGCCGCGCCGCGCGGTTCATGGTGATCGTGACGGTGTCGCCGTCCCGCTTGACCAGGATGTGTTCGTACTCGGTCATGCCTCGACGGTAACCCGTCGGAATGTGCGCCGATAGCTGTCCGGCCCGACGCCGACCTCGGCGCGCATCCGGCGTCGGAGGTTGGCCGCGGTTCCCAGGCCGGAGCGTTGCGCGACGCGCTCGACCGGCAACTCGGTCGTTTCCAGCAACCGCTGCGCGTACCGGACGCGCTGCACGCGCAGCCAGCGTCCCGGGGTCACGCCGGCCGCCGCGGCGAACTCGCGGTGGAACGTCCGCTCGCTCATCCGCGCGTGCCCGACGAGGTCCTCGACGCCGATCCCGGAGCCGAGCCGGGCCAGTGCCCAGTCCATTGTGGACGCCAGGCCGGGCTGGGTGGCCGCCGGCGGCAGCGGGGTGTCGACGTACTGCCGCTGCCCGCCCTCGCGAGCCGGGGGCATCACCAGACGGCGGGCGAGCGACGCGGCGACCTCCGCGCCGTGGTCGCGGCGGACCAGGTGGAGACACAGGTCGAGGCCGCCGACGACGCCCGCCGACGTCAGGATGCCGCCGTCGTCGGTGTAGAGCACGTCGCGCTGGAGGTCGGCGCGCGGTGCGGCGACGGTCAAGGCGTCGAAGTCGCGCCAGTGCGTGGTCGCCGGGCGGCCGTCGAGCAGGCCGGCGGCCGCCAGCGTGAACGCTCCCGAGCACAACGCGGCGACGGTCGTCCCCGCCCGGTGCGCCCGCCGCAGTGCCGCGACCGCGGCCGGCGAGACCGGCGCGAGCGGATCGTCGCGGCCCGGCGCCAGCACGAGGTCGCAGCCGACGAGCCCGGCCAGGCCGTGCGTGGCCGCGACGTCACCGAACGGCGAGACGGCCGTGCGCACCCGGCCCTGGCTGCACAACCGCAGCGTGAACGGGCCGATCCCGCTGTCGGTCCGGTCCTGGCCCCAGACCTCGCCGATCACCGCGAGGTCGAACATCCGGGTACCCGGCAGCAGCAGAACGCCGATCGTGCGCATGGCAGGAAAGTACCGCATCGCGCGTCTTCTGCCACTCCCCTGAGCCGGAGAACCCCGCGAAACTCGACGTCATGACCGAAACGGCACTCATCCTGATCGACGTCCAGCGCGGGTTCGACGAGCCCGGCTGGGGACCGCGCAACAACCCCGGCGCGGAAGCGAACATGAAGGCACTGCTCGACGCGTGGCAGGACCGGCGGCTGCCGGTCGTGCTGGTGCACCACGACTCGACCGGGCCGACGTCGTCGCTGCGGCCCGGCCAGCCCGGCAACGACTTCAAGCCCGAGCTCGACGGCGCGCGCCCCGACCTCGTGTTCGGCAAGAAGGTCAACTCGGCCTTCATCGGCGACGTCGACCTCGACGCGTGGCTGCGCAAGCGCGGCATCACGAGCTTCGTCCTGGCCGGGATCCAGACGAACTTCTGCTGCGAGACCACCGCGCGGATGGGCGGGAACCTCGGCTACGACGTGACTTTCGCGCTCGACGCCACGTTCACGTTCGACCTGCCGGGCGTGGACGGCGATGTCGTCACCGCCGACGAGCTGTACCGCGTCACGGCGGCGAACCTGGCGAACCAGTTCGCCACCGTGAAGTCCACCAAGGAGATCCTGGCCGGCCTCAGCTGAGGCCGTGACGCTCCCGGACGAGCGAGACGATGCCGTCCATGATGTCGGTCAGCTCGTAGTCCTTGGGCGTGAACACGCGGGCGATGCCGCGCTCGGTGAGCAGCGCGGCGTCGTCCGGCGGGATGATGCCGCCGACGATCACCGGGACGTCGCCCGCGCCCGCGGCACGCAGGCCGTCGACGACGTGCGGAACGACCTCCAGGTGCGAGCCGGAGAGCACCGAGAGCCCGACGACGTGCACGCCCTCCTGCACCGCGGCCGCGACGATCTGTTCGGGCGTCAGCCGGATGCCCTGGTAGACGACCTCGAAGCCGACGTCGCGAGCCCGGACGGCGACCTGCTCGGCGCCGTTGGAATGCCCGTCGAGGCCGGGCTTGCCGACCAGAATGCGCAGCCGCTCGCCGAGTTCCGCTTCGGTTTCCCGGACCCGGGCGCGGACGCGCTCGATCTCCGGGTCGCCCCCGCCGCCCGCGGTCGCGGAAACCCCGGTGGGCGCCCGGTATTCGCCGAACACCTCGCGCAGCGCGCCGGACCACTCGCCGGTGGTCACGCCGGCCCGCGCACAGTCCACAGTGGCCTCGAAGAGGTTCTCCGTGGTCTGCGCGCGCTCCTTCAATGCGGCCAGCGACCGCTCGACGGCGGCGTCGTCGCGCTGGGTGCGCCACTCCTCGATCGCGGTGACGGCGGCCTTCTCGACGGCCGGGTCGATCGTCTCGATCGCCTTCGCGCCCTCGGCCTGCAGCGGCGACGGCTCGGTCGTCGCGAACTTGTTGACGCCGACCAGGACGCGCTCGCCGTTCTCCATCCCGCGGCGGTACTCGGCGAGCGAGCCGACCAGCTGCGACTTCATGTAGCCGCTCTCGACGGCGGCGACCGCGCCACCGAGATCCTGCACGCGGGCGATCTCCTCGCGCGCGCCGGTCATGATCTCGTCGACCTTGGCCTGGATGACGTGCGAGCCGTCGAAGATGTCCTCGTACTCCAGCAAATCGGTCTCGAACGCGAGCACCTGCTGCATCCGCAGCGCCCACTGCTGGTCCCACGGCCGGGGCAGCCCGAGCGCCTCGTTCCAGGCGGGCAGCTGGATCGCGCGGGCGCGAGCACCGCGCGAAAGCGACACCGCGAGCATCTCCAGCACGATCCGCTGGACGTTGTTCTCCGGCTGGGCTTCGGTGAGCCCCAGCGAGTTGACCTGGACGCCGTAGCGCAGGCGGCGCGCCTTCGGATCCGTTACGCCGTAACGATCCCGCGTGAGCTCGTCCCAGAGCGCGGTGAACGCGCGCATCTTGGCCATCTCCTCGACGAACCGGACGCCGGCGTTGACGAAGAACGAGATCCGCGCGACGACCTTGGCCATGTCGGCCTGCTCGACCTGCCCGGAGTCGCGGACGGCGTCGAGCACGGCGATCGCGGTGCACAGCGCGTAGGCGACCTCCTGCGTCGGCGTCGCGCCGGCTTCCTGCAGGTGGTAGCTGCAGATGTTGATCGGGTTCCACTTCGGCACGTGGTGCACGGTCCACGCGATCATGTCGGTGATCAGCCGCAGGCTCGGGCCCGGCGGGAAGATGTAGGTCCCGCGGGACAGGTACTCCTTGATGATGTCGTTCTGCGTGGTGCCGGTGAGCTTCGCGAGGACCTCGTCCACGTCGCGGCCCTCGGCTTCGGCCTGCTCGCGCGCTACGGAGACGTACAGCGCAAGCAGCCACATGGCGGGCGCGTTGATCGTCATCGACGTGTTGGCCTCGGCGAGCGGGATGCCGTCGAAGAGCCGCCGCATGTCGCCGATGTGCGAGATCGGCACGCCGACCTTGCCGACCTCACCGCGGGACAGCTGGTGGTCCGGGTCGTAGCCGGTCTGCGTCGGCAGGTCGAAGGCGACCGAGAGGCCGGTCTGGCCCTTGGCGAGGTTGCGCCGGTAGAGCTCGTTCGACGCGGCCGCGGAGGAGTGGCCCGCGTAGGTCCGCATCACCCACGGTCGGTCTCGCTCGCGGTCCGTTGGGTACGGCACTGGGCACCTCCGGCGGTGGACGTTTCATGGAGTGTACCGACCGGTAACTTAAGGTGGCAGTGGAATCGGACACGTCCGGGTGACTCAGCGCGGGCCCTGTGCCCGCACGATCAGGTCCCTCACCTGCTCGAAGTCCTCGATCCCCCGGAACTCCACGCGGCGCAGGGACAGCGCCCCGTCCGGCGGCGGCCCCCACGCCGGAGGGGAGAAGAACGCCCCGATCCGGGCGATCGGGTCGGGCCAGCCGAAGGAGAGCGTGCCGGTGCCCGCGCGGCCGATCCGCACGACCGGGGCCGGCACCTGCGCCAGGTACTCCCACCGCACGCGGTACCACGGCCGTTCGTGGATCGCGAGCACCCGCAGCGTCGTGAGGAAGTAGCGAGTCGAGCGCGCCATCCGCTGCCGGACGAAGATCAACCCGGCGGGCGGCAGGAACCCGACCACCGGCATCGGCAGGACGAAGTAGGCCATCGGGTTGTGCCGGACGAGCGACGCGGTGAAGATCAGGGACATCAGCGCGGCCCAGACCAGGGCCACGCCCAGCCAGAGCCACTCCTCGATGTGCAAGGGGTGCCGGCGGGGCCGTCCCGACCACAGCACGTGCTCCCCCGGGAAGAGGACCGCGTCGACGCCGGCCCGATCGCGTTCCTCGGCGGCGACATCGTCACGCTCATCGGTCATCGAGCCTCCCCTGTCTTTGCCCGGCTCACGCACGACACCGCCACGGGGTTGCCCCGATCCGGGTCAGAAGAGCGAATCGTCCGGTTCGCCGGCGGCGCGCCGCCGGTGCGCCGCGCCGATCGCCTTGGCGAGCAGCGCCCGCACCCGCGCGGGCTCGGCGATGCCGGCCAGCACGATGGGGAGCTGCCCGGACTTGTTCCGGTGGGCGCCGTACCTCGCGGCCGCCACGAGGTGCGGCTCGACCGGGCCGAAGGTGATGGTCCCGGTGCCGCCGCGCTCCGGCAGCACGACCGGCGCGGCCAGGCCGGTGAGGCGCACGGTCGTCGTCCGCCGCCACACCACGCCGGCGTCGACGAGCACCCGCCGGTCGGTCACGACGTAGGTCAGCCCTCTGAGCTGCAGGAACCGGACGCCGGCGTGGACGAGCAGCAGGCCACCGCCCACGGCCGTCGCCTGGAGGGCAGGCCGGGTGTCCGCGGCGGACGCGAGCCCGAACAGGCCGAGCAAGACGACCAGGACCAGCATGGCCGCGAAGTGGTCGTAGCGGTGGAACAGCCGCCGGATCACCGGCTTGCCCGTCCACAGCACCTCTTCACTCATGCACCGGGCACGCTCGGGCAGGCCCCGCGGTTGCCCTCAGGCGGCCGAAGTGTCCGTTTCCGGCGGGGCCTGGCGAGCCTTGGCCTCGTCGATGGCCTTGGTGAGCAGGTCGCGGACGCGCTTGGGCTCGCCGACGCCCATCAGCGTCACCTCGCCCGATCCGACGGTGATGGTGCCGGTGCGGGACGGGCCCGGCTTGAGGACCGGCGCCGGCAGCCCGGCCAGTTCGCTGGCGCGTTCCTTCTGCCGGAACAGGCCCGAACGCGCGATGATCCGGCTGTCGGTCACGGCGTAGGTCGTGCGCCCGAGCGCGAGGTACCGCACGGCGGACCGGCCGACGGCGCCGTACAACCCGATCACCAGCACGACGACGGCACCGGCCATGGCGCCGCCACTGGGCTGCTTCGCGAGCAGGAACCAGAGCGCGGCCACGGCGACGATGAGTCCGGCAGGGGCGATCACCCCGTCCGCGGCGACGTAGAACGGGCGCTGGACCGGCTCCCCGGCCCAGAGCACGCGCTCACCGGGTAGAAGATCGATTTCCCCTGCTGACATGGCAGAACACTACTCTGCGGACGCTCGCCGTGCCGAGTTCCGAGCGCGCTGCGCGTGCTCGTGCACTCTCCGTGCCCCCGGGTACCCCGGGCGCGAACGGTGTGACGGAAATCCGCGAGACCTAGCCTGTCGAGGGGGACGATCCGGTGCGGGCTCCGGTCTTCAGCACCGTCTTCGTCGGTGCGGACGGCGATCGCGACGACCGCGGGCCGTGAGATCCTCATCGAGCACGAACCACCCGGTCACGCCGAGGCCGAGCAGGAACAACGCGGTCGGCTGCCACACGGCGAACGGTGTGACGGAAATCCGCGAGACCGGACCCGCACCCGTCGTTTAGCGTGGGCAGCCGTGACGTGGAGTGCTTACGGAAGTTACCTGGTCATCGTGACCCTGATCGTGCTCGCGCCGGGCCCGGACACGATGGTGATGCTGAAGAACGCGCTGTCCGGCGGGTTCCGCGGCGGGCTGCTCGCGTCGCTCGGCATCTTCAGCGGCAACGCCGTCCAGGGCAGCGCCGCGGCGCTCGGGCTCGGCGTCGTCATCGCGCGGTCGCAGCCGGTGTTCCTCGCGCTCAAGTGGGTCGGCGCGGCCTACCTCGTCTTCCTCGGCTTCCAGGCGCTGCGCGGGGCGTTCCGCGGGAACTACGACGTCGTCGAGCAGGTCCAGCGGCGCCGCGGCGGTGGGTTCCGGCGGTTCCGCGAAGGGTTCCTCTCCAACATCACGAACCCGAAGGTGCTGGTGCTGTACCTGTCCGTGCTGCCGCAGTTCCTGACGCCGCAGTCGAGCATCGGGGACTCGCTGGTGCTGGCCTACACCGTCGCGGTGCTCGGCGGCCTGTGGCTGCTGGTGCTGCTGCTGTTCGTGCACCGCGTCCGCGCGTGGCTGGGCCGCCGCCGGGTGCGCCGTACGCTGGACGGCGTCACCGGCACCGCGCTGCTCGGCTTCGGCGCCGCCCTCGCCCTGGAGTCCTGATGACGTGGAGCACCTACCTGGCGTTCGCCGGGACGATGGCGTTCCTGGCGATGATGCCGGGCCCGGACACGATGGTCGTGCTGAAGAACGCCCTGACCGGCGGCGCCCGCGGCGGTGGCTGGGCGTGCGCGGGCATCAGCGTCGCGAACTTCCTGCAGGGCACGGCGGCGGCGTTCGGGCTGGGCGCGGTGATCACGCGCTACCGGCCGTTGTTCGAGACGGTGAAGTGGCTGGGCGCGGCCTACCTGGTGTTCTTGGGAATCCAGGCGTTGCGCGGCGCGTGGCGCGGGAACTACGAAGCCCTCGACGACGTCCGCCGCGCTCGCGCGTCCCGGGGCCGCCGGTTCCGGGAGGGCTTCCTGTCGAACATCACCAACCCCAAGGTGATCGTGCTGTACCTGTCGGTGCTGCCGCAGTTCCTGACCCCGGCGTCGACGCTGGGTGACTCGCTGCTGCTGGCGTACACGGTGGCGGCGCTGGGCGTGGTGTGGCAGGTGGCGTTGTTGTTCTTCGTGCACCGGGTCCGCGCGTGGCTGCAGCGCCGCCGGGTCCGCCGCGCAATGGACGGCGCGACGGGCATGGCCCTGATGGGCTTCGGGGCGGCGCTGGCTTTCGAAGGCTGACCCACCACGATCCGGAACTCGCGGCACCGGGTCACGCCACCGTCCTAACCTGACGTCATGACCTGGGGAACTTACGGCACGTACGTGCTCTTCGTCCTGCTCGTGCTGGTGGTCCCGGGGCCGGACACCGCCCTGGTGCTCAAGAACTCCCTCGCCGGCGGCAAGCGCGGCGGGTCCCTGACAGCGCTCGGCATCGGGTCCGGGAACCTGGTCCAAGGTGTCGCCGCCGCGCTCGGGCTCAGCGCCGTCATCGTGCGGTCCGAGCCGGTGTTCCTCACGCTGCGGTGGGCCGGCGCCGGGTACCTCGGCTACCTCGGCGTCAAAGCCCTCGTCGCCGCCTGGCGCGGGGACTACTCCGCGCTCGAGGCGACCAAGCCGGGCGGCGGGCGGCGCTGGCGTGAAGGTTTTCTCTGCAACCTGACCAACCCGAAGGTCCTCGTCTTCTACCTGTCGATGCTGCCGCAGTTCCTGACCCCGCGGTCCACCGTCGCCGAGTCGCTGCTGCTCGCCGCCACCGTCGGGGTGCTCGCGACGCTCTGGCAGCTCGTCATCGTCGCCGGGGTGCACCGGATCCGGGCGTGGCTGCAGCGCCGCCGGGTGCGCCGCGCGATGGACGGCGCAACCGGGACGGCGCTGCTCGGCTTCGGAGCGGCCCTGGCGCTGGAGAACTAGAGAGTCCGGTCCAGCCAGTCGTAGATCCGGCCGGCCGCCAGCCGCTGGGCGCCGACGTGGCAGTGCGCGTCCGCGCCCTCCTCCGCTGTGAACGTCATCAGCGTCTTCGGGGCGTTCAGGTGGTCGTACAGCCGGCGCGGCTCGGTTTCCGCCTCCCCGGCGAAGAACAGGTCGTCCGCCGCTTCGCACACCAGTGTCGGGCACGTGATCTTCTCCGCGACGCCGTCCTCCAGCGTGTACTCGAGGTACTTCGCGATGAACTCGCGGTCGGTCGCCGCGCCCAGGACGTACCGGCCGTGGTCGCACGCCCAGCGCAGTGTCGAGTTGGCCTCGCGGCCGGCCGCCAGCAGTGCGTCGAACTCCGGGTCCTCCGCGGCCCGCGCCCGGCGGACGATCTCCTCGCGCGGCCACGGCAGCATCGAAGTCACCGCGGACCCCGCGTCGTACACCCCGTCCACCGCGACGACCGCCGCCAAGCGGGATTCGAACGCCGCCGCGCGCGGGGCGAGCACGCCGCCGAGGCTGATGCCGAGCAGCGCCACCCGCGACGGATCCACGCCGTCCAGCTCCAGCGCGAAGTCCACCACCGGCGTGACGACGTGCTCCCAGTCCGGCCGGAACACCAGCTTGTCGCGCCGGATCGCGCTCGGCTGGCCCGGGCCGTCGAACGTCAGCACGTGGTAGCCGCGCTCCGCTCCCGTCGCCGCGCCCATGAAGTGGCATTCCTCGGCGCTGCCGTCGAAACCGCTGTGGATGATCAGCACCGGCTTCGGGCCGGCACCCGGCGCGCGGTAGAAGTACCCCTGCAGAACCGTTCCCTCATAAGGGATTTCGACCGGTTCCGCGACGCCCGCCCGCCGGAAGCACTCGACGCTGCGGTCGTAGGCCGCCGCGATCCGCGGGTCGGCCGGGTCGCCGTGGAGGAAGAACTCGGATGAGAAGTAGTACGTCGACGCGCGCAGCAGCAGGTCCCGCGCGGTGACCGGGCCCGCGTCGGCGGCCTCGGCGTACAGGCGGTCGGCCAGGGCCCGGTAGGCGTCGTGCCAGCTGTCGTAGTCGCCGGCCGTCACGGTCGACGCGGCCGCGAGCACCTCGCCGAAGTCCGAACCGCCGTAGGCCGCGTGACCGAACAGGCGCAGCGTCTCGAACCAGAACTGCGGGTCTTCGGTGAACATGAGCTGCTTCATCGGATCTCTTCCTCCACAAAGGTTTCGAACGGGCGAGCAGGACGGCCGGTGACCTCTTCGACGGCCGGGGTGACGCGGTCTTCGGCGCCGCGCCGGATGTCCTCGTCGAGCGCGGCGAGGACGGCGGAGAACTCCGCCGGGATTCCGGCCGCGGTCAGCCGGGCCGCGAATTCGGCGGTGCCCACCGCGCGGTGCCGCACCGGACGGCCGGTGTGCGCGGCGATGATCGACGCGGCTTCGGAATAACGCACCGCACGAGGACCGGTGAGCACGTGTTCGGTGTTGTGCGGTTCGGGATCGGTCAGCGCGCGGACGGCGACCGCCGCGATGTCGCCGGCGTCGACGAACGCGACCCGCGCGTCCCCGGTGGCGGTGACGATCTCGCCGTCGCGGACGCCCCGGGCGACGAGGTGCTCGCCGGTGAAGTTCTGCATGAACCAGGACGGCCGCAGCACGGCCCACTCCGGCGCCGCGCGCACCAGCCGCTGCAGGTCGCCGAGCCCGGGCGTGTCCGCCGTGACGGCCGACGAGCTGAGCAGCACGACCCGGCGGACGCCCGCGGCCAGGGCGTCGTCGAGGAACGGCGACACCAGCTTCGCCGGAGAAGCCTCGCCGATCGGCGGCAGCAGGTACACCGCGGAGACGCCGCGCAGCGCGTCAGCGTGGGTCGCGCGGTCGGTCCAGTCGAACCGGACCTGCCCGGGCTCGCCCGGCTTGCGCGTGGCCGCCCGCGCGGCGAACCCCGCGTCACGCAGGCCCGCGACCACGCGACGGCCCGTGGTGCCGGTGCCGCCGAGGACCAGGACGTCAGCCACCGAAGGCCGCCGTCAGCTCGTCGACGCCGCCGAGGATCTCGGCCGCGGCCAGCGGGCTCCAGTAGTCGCGGTAGTGGCGGATTTCGCCGTCCTCGACGGTGATCACCGCGATGTACGACAGCTCGTACGGCTTCCCCGTGGCCACGACGACCCCGGCGACCGTGAACTCGGCGACGACCACCGCCGGGTCGGTCGTCTCGTGCACGGTCTTGGCGACGACCTCGCGGATGTCCAGCAGGTTCGGGTAGTCGCGCAGGTAGTCGCGGATCGCGTCACGGCCCTCGACGCGCTTCGGGCAGCCCGGGCCGGCGAACGGGAACTCCAGGACGCCGTCGGGTGCCCACAGCCCGGCGAACCCGGCCATGTCGTGCTTGAGCAGCAGGTCGATCCCCTGATCGACGAGGTCGCGCAGCCCCATCGGAACCTCCTTGGACGTTTGGACGATACGGTACCGTCCCGACGTCAGGTTAGACGGGACGGTACCGTCCCGTCCACCCGCTACACTGCGCTCCATGGCACGCACCCCGACCGGCGCCGCGGTCCTCCAGCCCGAGGTCACGCAGGCGATCAGTGACGCCGTCATGTGGGAACTCGCCGAGCAGGGCTACGGGCGGCTGTCAATGGAGGCGGTGGCGAAACGCGCCGGCGTCGGCAAGAGCGCGCTGTACCGGCGGTGGGTGTCGAAGGAGCACATGATCGCCTCCGTCGTGACGGAGTTCAGCGTGACCCGCGCGGCGGAGGCCGACACGGGCTCCCTGCGCGGCGACCTGCACGAGACGATGCAGGCGCTGATCGACTGGCTCACGCACCCGCTGTTCTCGCGGATCCTGCCGGACCTGGTCGCGGAGGACGCCCGCAACCCGGACCAGGGCCGCGGCCTGCGCGAGGCCATCGGCGGCCCCCGCCGCGAGGTCGGCGAGGCGATGCTGCGCCGCGCGATCGCCCGCGGCGAGCTACCCGCGGACCTGGACATGGAACTGGCGCTCGACACCCTGGCGGCGCCGATCTACTGGCGCCTGGTGGTCCGCCTGGCCCCGGCGGAGCCGGACTACGTGGACCGCCTGGTGGAGTTCGCCCTGCGCGCACTCGGCGCGCAGGGCGCGTGACTCAAGCCCGCTCGGGCTCGCCGCTGACGCGCTTGATGTTCGCGCCCAGGCGGTTCAGGTTCTCCACGAAGTGCGGGTAGCCGCGGTCGATGTGGAAGACGTCCCAGACCTCGGTGACGCCGTCCGCGCACAGGCCCGCCAGCACCAGGCCGGCACCCGCGCGGATGTCGGAGGCCCAGACCGGCGCGCTGGAGAGCCGCTCGACACCGCGGACCACCGCGTGGTGGCCGTCGGTGCGGGCGTCACCCGAGAGCCGGATCATCTCCTCGATGAACCGGAACCGGGCCTCGTAGACGTTCTCCGTGATCATCGACGTGCCCTCGGACACCGCCGAGAGCGCCACCGCGAACGGCTGCAGGTCGGTCGCGAAGCCGGGGTACGGCAGCGTCACCCAGTCGACCGCCTTCGGGCGCTCCGGCTGGACCACGCGGAAGCCCTTGTCGCCGAACGTCTCGACGTCCGCGCCGGCCAGCTGCAGCTTGTTCAGGATCAGGTCGAGGTGGTGCGGGTTGACGCCGCGGACCGTGATGTCGCCGCGGGTCATCGACGCCGCGAACGCCCAGGTCGCGCCCACGATCCGGTCGCCGATCACGCTGTGCTGGGTCGGGTGCAGCTGCTCCACGCCGTGCACGGTCAGCGTCGACGTCCCGGCGCCCTCGATCTTCGCGCCCATCTCGATGAGCATCGTGCAGATGTCGATGATCTCGGGCTCGCGCGCGCAGTTGTCGATGACCGTGGTGCCCTCGGCGAGAACCGCCGCCATCAGGATGTTCTCGGTCGCGCCGACGCTCGGGAAGTCGAGCCAGATCTGCGCGCCGACCAGCGTCTCGGCCTTCGCGACGACGCAGCCGTGCTCGATGGTGCTCGTCGCGCCCAGCTTGCGCAGGCCGTTCTGGTGCATGTCCAGCGGGCGCGAGCCGATCGCGTCGCCGCCCGGCAGCGCGACGACGGCCTGCTTCAGCCGCCCGACCAGCGGGCCCAGCACGCAGACGGACGCGCGCAGCTTGCCCATCGCAGCCGAGTCCGCGCGGTGCGACAGCTCGGCCGGCGTCGTGATGGTGGCGGTGTCGCCCTCGATCACGACCTCGCAGCCGACGCTCCGCAGCACGTCGCCCATCAGCGGGACGTCGAGGATCTGCGGGCAGTTCGTGATGGTCGTGGTGCCCTCGGCCAGCAGGGCCGCGGCCATCAGCTTCAGCACGCTGTTCTTGGCGCCGACCACGTCGACCTCGCCGACCAGCCGGGCTCCGCCATGCACGTCGAAGTGCTCGCTCATGGCCGCCAATCATGCCCTCTCGCCCGGATTCGGCCCGGGCGGGGGCCGCTATGGTGGGTTCATGGTCGTTCGCATCAACCGCGTCTACACGAAGGTCGGCGACAGCGGCACGACCGCGCTCGGCGACGGGTCCCGCGTGCCCAAGACGTCCCCGCGCCTGGGCGCGTACGCCGACACCGACGAGACGAACTCGGTGCTGGGGCTGGCGATCGCGGTCGGCGGATTGCCGGGCGAAATCACGGACGTGCTGCGTGCGGTGCAGAACGATCTCTTCGACGTCGGCGCGGACCTCTGCCTGCCGATCTCCGACGACCCGCCGTACCCGCCGCTGCGGATCACCGAGAAGTACGTCGAGCGGCTCGAGGGCTGGTGCGACGAGTTCAACGACCGCCTGCCGAAGCTGACGTCGTTCATCCTGCCGGGCGGCACGCCGGGCGCGGCCTTCCTGCACCAGGCGCGCACGGTGTCCCGGCGCGCGGAGCGGTCGGCGTGGGCGCTGCACGAGGCCGAGCCGGAGGCGACGAACCCGATCGCGGTGAAGTACCTGAACCGGCTCTCGGACCTGCTGTTCATCCTCGCCCGGCTGGCGAACCCCGAGGGTGACGTGCTGTGGCAGCCGGGCGGGCAGCCCTCCTAGATCCCCCAGCTCTCCCGCAGCGACCCGAGTGCCTGGTGGAAGCCGGGGAACGTCTTCTTCACGCACTCCGGGTCGTCCAGGGTGATACCCGGCGTCCGCAGGCCCGTGATGCTGAACGCCATCGCGATCCGGTGGTCGCGGCGGCACTTGACCAGCGCGCCGGTGGGCGTGCCCGGCTGGATTTCGATCCAGTCGCGGCCCGTCTCGACCTCGATGCCGAGCGCACGCAGGTTCTCCTCGCACGCGTCCAGCCGGTCGCACTCCTTGATGCGCGTGTTGTAGACGTCCTCGATGCGCACCGGGCCCGAAGCGAACGGCGCGATCGCCGCCAGCGTCGGGACCGTGTCCGAGATGTCGCGCATGTTCACGGTGATCCCGCGCAAGCCGTCCGAGGGACCCGCCACGGTGACCGAATCGGGAGTCAGCTCGACGTGCGCACCCATCCGTTCCAGCACCGACACGAACTGGACGTCACCCTGCAGGGCCGACGAACCCAGCCCCGGGATGGTCACCGTGCGGCCCGTGACCGCCGCCGCGGCCAGGAAGTAGCTGGCCGTCGACGCGTCCGGCTCCACCGGGTACTCGCACGCCTGGTACGGCTGCGGCGGCACCACGAAGGTCTTGCCTTCGCGCCGGACGTCGACGCCGAAGCGCCGCATCATCTCCAGCGTGATCTCGACGTACGGCACCGACACCAGGTCCGTCACCGTGATCCGCAGCCCCTCCGCGGTCAGCGGCCCGAGCAGCAGCAACGCCGTCAGGAACTGGGACGACAGCCCCGCGTCGAGGGTCAGCGCACCGCCCTTGACGCCGTTCGCGCGGATCGTCAGCGGGTGGTGGCCAGGCTCGCCCTCGAAGGTCAGGTCGACACCGAGCTCCTGCAGTGCGTCGGTCAGTGGGCCGAGCGGGCGCCGGCGCATCTGGTCGGAGGCGTCGAAGTGGAACGTCCCGGTGCCGGCCGCGGCCAGCGCGGGCAGGAAGCGGGCCGTCGTGGCGCCGTCGCGGCAGAAGACGTCCGCCTCGGCGACGCCCGGGCCCTCGGGACGGCCTTCGATGGTCCACGCGCCCGGCTGCCGGTCGACGCGGTAGCCGAGCTTGACGAGCCCCTCGGCGAAGCCCTCGGTGTCGTCCGAATGCAGCGGACGGCCGAGGGTCGTGGTGCCGTGCGCGGCGGCGGCCAGGAACAGGCCACGGGCGGTGACGGACTTGGAGCCGGGGATCTCGACGAGAGTCACGGCCCCCAGTTTAGTGGGGTGAGATCTCGGCCATCGGGCCCCAGTCGGAGGCGTCCTGGACGTTGATGATCTGCGGGTTGTCGCTGATGTAGGCGCCCAGGTTCGCGACCGCCCACTTGAAGTGGTCGGAGCCGACGTGCGCGACGGCGGCGTCCTGGCCTTCGAAGCCCTCGACCAGCACGTACGTGTTCTTGTCCTCGAGGCTGCGGGACCACTCGAAGAACCGGTTACCCGCTTCGGCGCGAGTGTTCTTGGTGTAGTCCGCGACGATGTCCGGCCAGGCTTCCGCGTGCTCCGGCTTGACCGGGAACTTGACCACGATGAAGATCATGCGCTCAACCGTAGGCCAAAACCGCCGGCCGTGGCTGTCCCAGTTTGAGACAGTCAGGACGCGCGCGGCAGACGGCGCCCGGGCGGGGCGGATTCGAGCCAGGACAGGAAGCCCGTGAGCGCGCCCGGCCCCATCGCGATCTCGATCGCTTCCTGGGTTTCTGACTCGCAGCGCAGCACGGTCGAGCCTTCGGGAACGGCGTAGGCCTCGGTCCCGGACGGGTCGCGCCGGTCGGCGATCTGCATGCTTTCGCGCTGGAAGACGCGGTCCGGGCCGGTCCGCAGGCTCCACACGCGGTACCAGACGAACTCGTCGCCTTCGTAGCGGCCCAGCCCCAGGTGCCAGCTGGACCGCGCGGCGTCCGGACGCCACCGCAGCGCGACGCTCACGCCCCCGCCGCGGCGCATCCGGATCCAGCGCTGGCCGTACCAGGCGACCAGCACGGCGAGCACGATCAGGAGCCCGACTACGACCACGGTGATCTTCACGGCCCGGCTCCTGCCCGTCTCCCGCTCAGGCCGACTGACCTGCCGCGCGGAGCTGGGCCGTGGCCCTCGTCCGCTCGGTCTCGTCGTCGGCGGTCAGTGCCGCCTTCGCCGCGTCGACGTCGATTTCGTCGGACAGCTCGGCGCTCTCGGCGAGAATGCTCACCCCGGTACCGGTCACGGAAAGGAATCCGCCGTGCACGGCCGCGCAGACCGTCTCGCCGTCGGTGGTCGTCACCTTGACCACGCCACCCTCGACGAGCTGCCCGAGCACGGGTTCGTGGCCGGCCATGATGCCGATCTCGCCCTCGGTGGTCTGGGCCACCACGAAAGTGGCGGTACCCGACCAGAGACGGCGCTCGACAGCCACCAGCTCCACGGACATCTCGGCCACGTAGCACTCCTTAACTCGGGGTGTTGCCACCGAGTGTAATAGGTCGGACTCGCTCTATGAGAACGGCGGGGGCCCGAGTCCACAATGGACACAGCCCCCGCCGCGCTCAGGACGTCACTTCTTGGTGATTTCCTTGTACTTCTTCTCGAGGTCTTCGAGGCCACCGATACCCAGGAACGCCTGCTCCGGGTAGTGGTCGAAGTCACCCTTGGAGATGCGGTCGAACGACTCGATGGTCTCCGACAGCGGCACCGTCGAGCCCGGGATCTGCGTGAACGCCTCCGCGACCAGCATGTTCTGCGAGAGGAAGCGCTCGATCCGGCGGGCGCGCTGGACGGTGAGCTTGTCCTCTTCCGAGAGCTCGTCCATACCGAGGATCGCGATGATGTCCTGCAGCTCCTTGTACTTCTGCAGGATCCGGATGACCTCGGAAGCCACCCGGTAGTGGTCCTCACCGACGATGGCCGGGTCGAGGATCGTCGACGTCGACGCCAGCGGGTCCACCGCCGGGAAGATGCCCTTCTGGAAGACACCACGCGAGAGCTCGGTGGTGGCGTCCAGGTGGGCGAACGTCGCGGCCGGGGCCGGGTCGGTGTAGTCGTCCGCGGGGACGTAGATCGCCTGCATCGAGGTGATCGAGCGACCCCGGGTCGAGGTGATCCGCTCCTGCAGCTGGCCCATCTCGTCGGCCAGCGTCGGCTGGTAACCCACGGCCGAAGGCATGCGGCCCAGCAGGGTCGACACCTCGGAACCGGCCTGGGTGAACCGGAAGATGTTGTCGATGAACAGCAGCACGTCCTGGTTCTGCACATCGCGGAAGTACTCCGCCATGGTCAGCGCGGACAGGGCGACGCGCATGCGCGTGCCCGGCGGCTCGTCCATCTGGCCGAACACGAGGGCGGTGTCGTTGATGACGCCGTCTTCGCTCATCTCCAGGAAGAGGTCGTTGCCCTCACGGGTGCGCTCGCCGACCCCGGCGAACACCGACGTACCACCGAAGTTCCGGGCGACACGGGTGATCATCTCCTTGATGAGCACCGTCTTGCCGACGCCGGCCCCGCCGAACAGGCCGATCTTGCCACCCTGGACGTACGGGGTGAGCAGGTCGACGACCTTCAGGCCGGTCTCCAGCATCTCCGTCTTGCCTTCGAGCTGGTCGAAGGACGGCGGGTTGCGGTGGATGCCCCAGCGCTCGAGGTCGTCGCCGTAGCCGGGCTCGTCGAGGCACTCGCCGAGGGCGTTGTAGACGTGGCCCTTGACCTTGTCGCCCACCGGCACGGTGATCGGCTTGCCGGTGTCGGTGACCTCGGCGCCCCGGACCAGGCCGTCCTGCGGCTGGAGCGAAATGGTGCGGACGAGGTTGTCACCCAGGTGGGAGGCGACCTCGAGGGTCACCGTCTTGCGGAGCTGCTCGAACTCGATCTCGACCTTGAGGGCGTTGAACTGGTCGGGCACGGAACCGCGCGGGAACTCGACGTCGACGACCGGACCGGTCACCGACACGATGCGCCCCTTGGCGCGCGGGGCTTCAGTACTGGTCATCAATCATCACTTCCTGCTGCGGTGAGCGCGTTCGCGCCACCGACGATTTCGGAGATCTCCTGGGTGATCTGCGCCTGGCGGGCCTGGTTCATCTCCCGCGTCAGGTTGCCGACCAGGTCGTTCGCGTTGTCCGACGCGGCCTTCATCGCGGTGCGACGGGCAGCCAGCTCGGACGCGGCGGACTCGAGCAGGGCCGCGTAGAGCCGCGTGTTGATGTACTTCGGCAGGAGCGCGTCCAGCAGCTTGTCGGCACTCGGCTCGAACTCGTAGCTGGGGAGCAGCCCGGCGGGCTTCTCCTCTTCCCCTTCGGAGTACTCGACCTCGAGCGGCGCGACGCGCTTGGCGATCGGGCGCTGGGTCAGCATCGACACGAACTCGGTGTAGACGATGTGGATCTCGTCGACACCCTCGACACCGTCGGCGTTGCCGTGCTGGTCGTCCACGCCGCGCATGAACGACTCGACCAGGGCGTCGCCGGCCGCGACCGCGTTGGCGTAGCCCGGCTGGTCGGAGAAGCCCGTCCAGCCGTCGACGACGTCGCGGTTGCGGAACCGGTAGTAGTTCAGCCCCTTGTTGCCGGTGACGTAGACCTGCGGCTCCTTGCCCTCCGAACGCAGGAGGGCGAGGAGTTCCTCGGTCGCGCGCAGGACGTTGGAGTTGTAGCCACCGCACTGCCCCTTGTCACTGGTCACGACCAGGACGGCGGCCCGCTTCGGGTTCGGGCGCTCGACCAGCATGGGGTGGTCGAGGTTGGCGGCCGCGCCGGCCAGCGCCGAGAGCACCTTGGTGATCTCGTCCGCGTACGGCCGGGAGGCGGCGACCTTCGCCCGCGCCTTGGTGATGCGCGCGGTGGCGATGAGCTCCATCGCCTTGGTGATCTTGCCGATCGACTTGGTCGCCTTGATGCGCGACCGGAGTTCCCGGAGTTGTGCGGCCATGAGCTACCAGCTCACTTCTTCGGGGCGGGCTTGTTGACCTTGACGGTCTCCTGCCCGACCTTGTCGGCTTCCATGGCGTCCGCGTTCTCCTCGAGCGGCTTGCCCTCGGAGGTCGTGAACTCCTTCTTGAACTCGTTGACCGCGTTGACCAGCTTGTCGGCGGTCTCGTCCTCGAACTTCCCGGAGTCGCGGATCGCGCCCAGGACGTCGTCGTGCTTGCGGCGGGCCGACTCGAGGAACTCGTGGTTGAAGCGGCGCACGTCCTCGGTCGGGACCGAGTCGTAGTGGCCGTTCGTGCCCAGCCACACCGTGCAGACCTGCTCCTCGACCGGGATCGGCGAGTACTGCGGCTGCTTGAGCACCTCGTACAGGCGGGCACCGCGCTCGAGCTGCGCCTTCGACGCGTCGTCGAGGTCCGAAGCGAAGGCCGCGAAGGCCTCCAGCTCGCGGTACTGCGACAGGTCGATCCGGAGCGAACCGGAAACCGACTTCATCGCCTTGACCTGCGCGGCACCACCCACGCGGGACACCGAGATGCCCACGTCGATGGCCGGGCGCTGGCCGGCGTTGAAGAGGTCCGACTGGAAGAAGCACTGGCCGTCGGTGATCGAGATGACGTTCGTCGGGATGTAGGCCGACACGTCGTTGGCCTTCGTCTCGATGATCGGCAGCCCGGTCAGCGAGCCGGCACCCAGCTCGTCCGACAGCTTCGCGCACCGCTCCAGCAGGCGGGAGTGCAAGTAGAAGACGTCGCCGGGGAACGCCTCGCGGCCCGGCGGGCGGCGCAGCAGCAGCGAGATCGCGCGGTACGCGTCGGCCTGCTTGGTCAGGTCGTCGAACACGATGAGGACGTGCTTGCCCTCGTACATCCAGTGCTGGCCGATGGCCGAGCCGGTGTACGGCGCGATCCACTTGAAGCCGGCGGAGTCCGAAGCCGGCGCGGCGACGATGGTGGTGTACTCCATCGCGCCCGCATCCTCGAGGGACTTCTTGACCGCGGCGATCGTGGAGCCCTTCTGGCCGATCGCGACGTAGATGCAGCGGACCTGCTTCTTCTCGTCGCCGGAATCCCAGTTGGACTTCTGGTTGATGATCGTGTCCACCGCGACGGCCGTCTTGCCCGTCTTGCGGTCGCCGATGATCAGCTGGCGCTGGCCGCGGCCGATCGGGGTCATCGCGTCGATGGCGGTGATGCCGGTCTGCAGCGGCTCCGACACCGGCTGGCGCTCGACCACCGAAGCGGCCTTGACCTCCAGCGGGCGGCGGTCGGTGGTCTCGATCTCGCCGAGGCCGTCGATGGGGGCACCCAGCGGGTTGACGACGCGGCCGAGGTAGCCGTCGCCGACCGGCACCGACAGGACCTGGCCGGTGCGCTTGACCTGCTGGCCCTCTTCGATGCTTTCGAAGTCACCGAGGATCGCGGCACCGATGGAGCGCGCGTCCAGGTTCAGTGCGACGCCCAGGACGCCGCCGGGGAACTCGAGCAGCTCGTTGGCCATGGCCGAGGGCAGGCCCTCGATGTGGGCGATGCCGTCGCCGGCGTCCACCACGGTGCCAACTTCTTCCCGGCTCACGTCCGGGGCGTAACTCGAGACGTAGTTCTCGATCGCGCTACGGATCTCATCCGAGGAGATCGTCAGCTCGGCCATGTCTTTCCCGCTCTCGCTTCGTTCTTGCCAGTATGCAAAGTCTTGTGTGACCTGGGGCTATGCCCTGGCCAGCCGCCTGCGCAGCGCCGCCAGCTGGCCCGCCGCGCTCCCGTCGATGACCTCGTCGCCGACGCGGACGACGAGCCCGCCGCCGAGCCGCGGGTCGACCTCGACGTGCAGCGCGATCGGCCGCCCGTAGATGTCGTCGAGCTTCGCGCCCAGCTGGGCGGTCTGCTCGTCGGTCAGGGCGTTCGCGCTGGTCACGTAGGCGACCGAGCGCTGACGGCGTTCCGCGGCCAGCTTGACCAGCTTGTCGAGCCCGACGCCGACGCCGCGGCCCTTGGCCCGGCGCACGACCTGCTCGACGAGGGTCTCGGTGACCACGTCCACCTTGTCGGCGAACAGCCCGCGCACCAGGGTGCGCTTGGCGTCGGCGGGACCGGCCAGGTCGGAGAGCGCGGCCTCCAGTTCCGGGGCGCCGGCCACGATCCGCGCGACCTGGAACAGCTGGGACTCGACGGTGTCGACGTTCCCGGTCTTCTCGGCCGCGGTCAGCAGCGCCGAGCGGCCGAGCTCCTCGAGCCCGTCGGTCAGCTGACGGGGGCTGGACCAGCGGCTGCCCGCCACGGCGTCGAGCACCTTCAGGGCCGGTTCGGACAGCTTGCCGTCGAACAGCCGGCGCACCAGCGCGGTGCGCGCCTCCGGCGTCGCCGAAGCGTCGCTCACCGCCCGGCGCAGGCCGATTTCCCGGTCCAGCAGGTCGACGACCGAGAGCAGCTCGTCGCCGACCGTGGCCGCGTCGGCGCCCGCGTCGGCCAGAACCTCGCCGAGGCGTTCCTCGGCGAGGCCGAGCGCTTCACGGCTCGCAGCATGCAGCGTCATCCTGGTCTACTTCCCCGCTCCACCAGCGGCACCGGCGGTCTCCAGCTCCGCGAGGAACCGGTCGACGGTGCCACGACGGCGCGCCTCGTCTTCGAGCGACTCGCCGACGATCCGGCTGGCCAGCTCCACGGCGTTGCGGCCCATGTCGGCCCGCAGTTCGGCGATGATCTGCGCCTTCTGGGCCTGCAGCTGGGCGTGCCCCTGGGCGACGATGCGCTGGGACTCGGCCTCCGCCTCGGCCCGCAGCTCCGCCTTGATCTGCTCGGCTTCGAGCCGGGCGTCGT
Source organism: Amycolatopsis sp. NBRC 101858 (assembly GCF_030269325.1). Lineage (GTDB taxonomy): Bacteria > Actinomycetota > Actinomycetes > Mycobacteriales > Pseudonocardiaceae > Amycolatopsis > Amycolatopsis ponsaeliensis. Next base: position 764,777 of record NZ_BSTD01000001.1, read on the forward strand.
CGCGGATCTTCGCGGCCTCGCTGCGGGCTTCCTGCAGCTGCGCCTTGTACTTGGCCAGCGCGTCTTCGGCTTCGGCCTGGGCCCGCTCGGCCTTCTCGATACCGCCCTCGATCATCTGGGCGCGCTCTTCGTACGCGGCCTCGAAACGAGGAACGACGTACTTCTTCAGAACGAGCAGCAGGATCACGAAGGCGACGATCCCGAGAATGACCTCGGGAATGTGCGGGATGATCGGGTTGGGCGCCTCTTCGGCGGCCAACACCAATTCAGTCTTCAGCACGTCGTCTCCTTAAGCGATGAGCTGGCGAACTCAGGCAGCGGAGGCGATGAAGTAGATGACGATACCGATCAGGGCCAGCACCTCGGTCAGAACGAAGGTCGAGAAGCCGATGCCCTGCAGCTTGCCCTGCGCCTCCGGCTGACGGGCGGTGCCGTTGATGACGGCGGCGAAGATCAGACCCACACCGATGCCCGGGCCGATCGCGCCCAGGCCGTAACCGATGGCGGCGAGACCGGGGTTGATGCTGGCGGCCTCGGCGGCCTGCTGGGCCAGAACGATGTTGCTCACGTGCGTTTCCCTTCACTTCGGTCCACGCGCTCGCGTGGATCGGGGGCTTGTGTTCTCAGTGCTCCGACGCCAGCGCGGCGCCGATGTACCCGGCCGACAGCAGGGCGAAGATGTAGGCCTGCAGCACCTGGATGAAGGCCTCGAGGAAAGTCATCAGGATCGCGAAGATGAACGCCACCGGCGAAACGAGCTTCAGCCCGAATCCGTCGGTCTCGGTCAGCAGGAAGCTGCCGCCGAGGGTGAACACCATGATGATGAGGTGACCGGCGAACATCGCGGCGAACACTCGGATGGCGAGCGTGGCCGGCGCGATGAAGAACTTCTGCGCGAACTCGATCGTCGAGAACAGCGGCATCACGAAGCCCGGGACTCCGGCCGGCGCGAGCTCCTTCTTCAAGTAACCCTTGAAGCCGAAGCGCTTGAAGCCGACGTAGTGGTAGACCGGGTAGACGACCAGCACCGAAAGCGCGAGCGGGAATCCGATCCGCGCCATGGTCGGGAACTGGAAGAACGGGATGATCCCGAACAGGTTGTTCACCAGTACGAAGGTGAACAGGCCGAGGACCAGCGGGATGAACGGCTTGAAGTCCTTCGAGCCGATCTGTTCCCGCGCGATGTTGTTGCGGCCGAAGTTGTAGACCGACTCGGCGATGAACTGCGACTTGCCGGGGACGACCTTCAGCTTCCGGGACGCCAGCACGAAGTAGGCGATGATGATGATCAGCGAGATCACCACGAGCAGCATCGGCTTGGTGAAGCTGCCCCAGTACCCGGAGCCGAAAAGAGGCGGCAGGTTGAAGTCCGCCACACCGGGGGGCTTGAACGTCTCACCCTCGGTCAGTACCAGCGCGCCCACTGGGCTCCTTCCGGTTCTCCCGGCCGGCGTTCACTCCGCCGGGGGAATCGTCACGATCTGGACTTAACGTACCCGATACGCATCGGGACGCCGGAGGCGGCTGCCCCACTGTGCGATGAACACGGCTTCACGTTCTGCACACGGGGTTGTCTCGCGTGAACACTGCCCTGCGGTCTACTTCGGACCAGCGGCGAAGAGGCGGAACTACACGGTCGCCACACTGCTGATCGCGGTTCGTCTTAGGGAGCGTGCGGCCGAGGCCGCCACCCTTGACGCGGACCATACCAGCAGGTCAATCAGTGCCGTACACGCGTACTCCATACCCACCGATCAGCCCAGGACCTAAGTCCCGGGTCGACCCGGGACCCTGGTCCGGGACCGGACGGGACCGGCTCCGGAACGCCGCAGGCGACGGGTCCCGGCGGCTTTTCCCGGGGCGCACGAAGGCGCACTTTTGTGGTCCCGGTCACACTCGGGCGGCCGCAGGCCGAGTCACCGTGAGTAATGGACGTCCGCGGCAAACCGGACGGCGTCAGGAGGGGATGATCGTCGGGATCTTGGTCTTGCGGAAGGCGGCGAACTCGGCCGCGGCAGCCAGCAGGATGGCGACGATCATCGTGATGCCCAAGGACATCGGGTGCAGCGCGGTGACACCCTTGAGCAGGGTGAGCGCGCCGAACAGCAGCACGACCTTCACGACGTACCCACCGAGCGCGATGACCATGACGAACATCGGGTCCTGGCCGGCGCTGAACCGCATCAGGCCGAGCGTGGACAGCGACGCGATCATGGCGAGCGCACCCCCGACGAGCGAGCCCAGGAACCCGGGCATGCCGTTGAGGATGCTGAAGAGCGCGATGCAGACGATCACCGCGGGCGGGGTGATGAGCAGCGAAGCCTTCGTCATGGCACGGGCGGCCTGCAGCACCACCTTGGCGTGCGGGTTCTCCTGCTCGGGCGTTTCGGTCTCGCTCACAGCTGCTCCCTGCTCGGTTCGGCTTCCGAGTGTAGAGAACGCGCCTGGTCAGGTTCCGGGCTGGTTGCGCGAACGCAGCCGCGGGACGATCGAGACGACCACCGCGAACACCAGCCCGACCCCGATGATCCACAGCGCCGCCGCGTCGTCGAACAGGGTCACCGACACCGCGCCGAACGCCAGGATCCCGGCCCACAAGTAGATCAGCAGCACCGCGCGGCGCTGGGAGTGCCCGATCTCCAGCAGCCGGTGGTGCAGGTGCATCTTGTCCGCCGCGAACGGGCTCTCGCCGCGGCGCGTGCGCCGGACGACCGCCATGATCAGGTCCAGCAGCGGCACGAACAGCACCGCCGCCACGACCACCAGCGGTGACAGCAGCGCGATCGCGTCCTTGCCGCTGAACTGCGGGTACGGCACGCGCCCGGACGCCGACGTCGTCGCGCCCGCGAGCATCAGGCCGATCATCATCGACCCGGAGTCGCCCATGAAGATCTTCGCGGGCTGGAAGTTGTACGGCAGGAAGCCCAGACACGCGCCGGCGAGCGTCGCCGCGATCAGCGCGGGCGGGTACGTGCCGACGTCGCCGCCGGAGCTGTCGAGCAGGCCCAGCGAGAACGCGCACGTCGCCGCCGCCGCGATGAACCCGAGGCCGCCCGCCAGCCCGTCGAGGCCGTCGACGAAGTTCATCGCGTTGACCATCACCACGACCATCACGACGGTGAGCAGCGCGCCCTGGTTCTTGTCGAGCACCAGCACCGACCCGAACGAGTCGCCCTGCCCGCCCCACGGCACCCAGAACGACACCCACTGCACGCCGAAGATGACCAGGATCCCGGCGCACATGACCTGGCCGGCCAGCTTCGTCCAGGCGTCCAGCTCGAACCGGTCGTCGAGCGCGCCGATCAGCGAGATGACCCCCGCCGCGAGCAGCACCCCGACCGAGTCGAACGACGCGTCGAAGCCGTGCGACAACGCGGGCAGCTGGTGGGCCAGGCCCATCGCGCCCGCGACGCCGAGGAAGATGCCGATCCCGCCCATCCGCGGGATCGGGGCGACGTGGACGTCGCGCGCCCGCGGGTTGGCGATCGCGCCGACGCGGATCGCGAGCCGGCGCACGAGGCCGGTGAGCAGGTAGGTCACGGCCGTCGCGGTCAGCGCGACGAGGATGTATTCCCGGATGGGGAGAAGACCGGATGTGGGCGGCACGGGTGCGTCACGCTCGCGGGGTCGGGGTCACCCGCGACACGCTATCGTGCCGCGGAAAACGCCTTGATCCGGCTTCACGCCAACGATTCCGCGGGGACACCGAGCACCTCCGCGATGGCGTCCTTGGTCACCGCACCCTCGCGCAGCACCACCGGTTCGGTACCGGTGAGGTCCACGATGCTCGACGCGACGGGCGCGCCGCTCGACCCGCCGTCGAGGTACACCGCGACCGAGTCGCCGAGCTGTTCCTGCGCTTCCTGCGCGGTGCTGGCCGGCGGCCGGCCCGAGACGTTCGCGCTCGACACGGCCATCGGGCCGACGTCGCGCAGCAGTTCCAGGGCCACCGGGTGCAGCGGCATCCGGAGCATCACGGTGCCGCGGGCGTCGCCGAGGTTCCACTGCAGACTCGGCGCGTGCGGGAGCACGATGGACAGATCGCCCGGCCAGAACGCTTCGATGAGCGCGCGCGCCTGCGGGGGCACGCCGAGCACCAGGCCGTCCACAGTGGACCAGGAGCCGACGAGCACGCCGACCGGCATGTCCGGGCCGCGGTTCTTCGCGCGCAGCAGCGCCTGGACCGCGCCCGCGTCGAACGCGTCGGCGCCGATGCCGTAGACCGTGTCGGTCGGCAGGACGACCAGCCTGCTCGACCGCACCGCGCCCGCGGCCGCCGCCAGTCCGTCGGCCCGGGACTCCCGCTTGCTGCAGTCGTAGACCACGCTCATGAGCGCCAAGAGTAGTCCCGCCGCCGGAGCGGGCGTCCGCCGCGTCACACCGGCGCGCTGACAACCGGCCAGACTTTCGTCGTGGGGCAAGCGGGTAAACCTCACCGCGAGGCAGAACCGGGACAGCGGGGCTCAATACGGTCGATCACTGGGAACCACCACCCCCGTGGGTTCCCAGTGAAGGAGCCGCAGATGCGTTCCAGAACCCCGAAGGCGCTCGCCCTGCTCGCCGCGGTCACCGTCCTCACCGGGCTCGGCGCGGGCACCGCCGCCGCCGAGCCGCTGACCCGCGGCTGGCCGGCGCCGATCGACGCCGCGCACTGGGAGAACCAGGACCACATGACCTGGTCGGACTACAAGAAGGTGCCCGGCACGAACTGGGCCGACCCCTCCCTCAAGCCCACGCAGCGCACCTTCAAGGGCGCGGTGGTCCTCGCCGACTACCCCGACCAGGACTTCGTCGTCACGAAGCCGGCGAACTCGACGATCTTCGGCAACCCCGGCCCCGCCGCCGCGAACATCCCGCGGGCCGGCGTCGCGCAGTACTACCAGGACTTCCTCAACAAACCCGAAGCGCTCAACAACGGGCACACGATCAACGAGTACTGGATGGAGGACTCCGGCGGCCGCTTCGGCGTGCAGCTGACCGCGTTCGGGCCGTACCGGATGCCCGGGCAGTCCTACGAGTACGGCATGGAGTTCCAGCCGAACGCGTGCCCGCCGTCCGCGAACTGCAACCGGGACATCCGCACCGACGCCGGCAACGCCTGGCGCGCCGACGTCGGCGACACGGCGAACCAGTTCGACTTCGTCTTCTACCTGTCGGCGGGCCAGGACGAGAGCTCGACCTGGCAGGAGTTCGGCGAGATGAAGTTCGGGACCAAGGAGAACGTGCCCGACGCGTTCGGCCCGCCGAACCACGACCTGCCCAACTACGCGGCGACGCGGTACGTGCCCTGGACGTCGTGGGCCTCGGCGGCCAGCATCTGGCCGAACGCCGGGAACGGCAGCTCGGTGCAGGCCGAAAGCTCCGGCCAGTCGACCTACGCCCACGAGTTCAGCCACATCCTGGGCATCGGCGACAACTACAACAACCCGTTCGGGATCCCGCCGTGGCGCGACTACTCCGGGGCCTGGGAGATGCTGTCGCGCGGCACGTTCAACGGTCCGGGCGGCCCGCACACCCGCTGGCAGATCCCGGCGACGCAGGGCAGCTCGATGGGTGCCCAGCACATGCTGCGCAACAAGATGAAGCTCGGCATCGTCGACCCGGCCGACGTCCTGCAACTGGACCGCACCGCACTGGCGTCCTCCGGCCCGGTGTCGGCCCGCATCACCGCGCGCGAGGCGGAGGCGCAGCCGGGGGCGTTCACCGGCCTGAACATCAAGCTGACCGGCGGCGACAAGAGCCCGAAGTGCGACAAGGCGACGGACCCGTTCTGCGACGGCGGCGGGTACGACAACTACACGGTCGAGGTCGTCGACCGGATGGGCGCGGACTCGTTCTCGCCGGATTCGGGCGTGCTGATCGCGAAGACGAAGGACAAGGACAACGCGCCGTTCGAGTGGGTGATCGACGCGAACCCGCAGGACATCGGCATCACCGACTACACGAAGGCGGACGGCACGCCGGTGAAGATCACCATCGGCGACTACCGCCAGCTCAACGACGCGCTGTTCAAGGCGGGGACGGAGGCGGCGAGCCCGTACGAGTACACCGACCAGGCGAACCGGCTGAAGTTCCTGATCACCGACCTGACCCGGGACCGCCGCGGCGTGCTGTCGTACACGGTGACGGTGGCCTCGCTGGACGGCGCGGGCAGCCAGGCACGCGGCGCGGCGGTGACCCCGGCACTGCCGGCATTCGCCCGCGGCGGCCTCGCGACCTGCGACTTCGGGGTGCTGAACACGGGGTCGGCCCGCGGGGCGAAGGCACCGTACGACACGGACACGTACCGGTTGAGCGTGTCGACGGACGCGCGAGGCTGGGAGGTCCGGCTCCCGAACGAGCTGGCAACGGCGAAGTTCGGCGGGCACGTGAAGGTGCCGGCGTACGCGAAGCGCGGGGCGGGCGGTGATTTGGCGGCCCGGGTGAAGCTGACGGCGACGTCGGTGAGCGACCCGTCGAAGACGGCGTCGGCGAGCTGCACGGCGTTCGGCTTCTAGCGCCTGGTCCGGAGGGGGCTCGCGATGAGTCCCCTCCGGACACGGCTCAGCCCAGCCGGCGAGCGGTGACGAACCGCGCCCGCCCCGTCAAATCCGCGTGGTCCTCGACCCCCGTCAGCACCCGCCGGGCCCGCACCAGCGCCGGCACCGCCGATCCGTGCGTGTCGTCGTGTTCGATCGCCAGCCCACCCCCGGGGCGCAGCAACCGGGCTCCCGCCGCGATCGCGTGGCGGATCACCGCCAGCCCGCTCTCCTCCGCGAACACCGCGCGCGGTGGGTCGTGCTCCGCGACCTCCGGGGGCACCGGTGTGCCCTCCGGGACGTACGGCGGGTTGCACAGCACCAGGTCGACCAGGCCGTCGAGCTCGGCGAACATCGTCGGGTCGCCGATGTCACCGGAATACAGGCGGATCGGGGTGTTGCCCGCGTCCGCGTGGACGTCCGCGTTGTGGCGGGCCCACGCCAGCGCCTGCGGGTCGACGTCGACCGCGTACACGACCGCGTCCGGCCGGGCGTGCGCCACCGCCAGCGCCAGCGCCCCCGAGCCGGTGCACAGGTCCACCACCACCGGGAACTCGCGCCCCTGCAGGAACTTGACGCACCACTCGAGCAGCAGCTCCGTCTCCGGCCGCGGCACGAACACCCCCGCGCCGACCGCGACCGTGATCTCCCCGAGCGCGGCCCAGCCGGTCAGGTACTGCAGCGGGATCCGCTTCGCGCGCTGCTGGACGAGCTGGCCGATGGCCTCGATGACCGGCGGGTCGACCAGCGGCACCATCGGCAGCCGGCCGCGCTCGACCCCGAGCACGTGCGCCGCGATCACCTCGGCGTCGAACCGCGGCGAGGCGACGCCGGCGCGTTCGAGAATCCGGGTGGCCTCGATGATGGCCAGGCGCAGCGGCTGCCGATTCACTCGTCGTCCTTCACCTCGTCAAGCCTGGCACACCAGGCGGAACTCCCCCGTGAGGACACGCGCCGGTCCTACGCCGTCCAGCGTATCGAGGCGCCCTCACCCCTCGGCGGACAAGTACCCGGCCAGCGCGCTCCGGCGCCGCTGCAGCGCCCCGATCCGGTCGTCCATCGCGGTCAGCTCGCGGTGCAGCAGCCCGGCCAGCTCCGGGCACAGGTCCAGGTGGGCCTCCTCCCCGCGGGCGCACTGCAGCGCGGACGCGATGACCTCCGTGGTCAGCCCGGCCCCGAGCAGCCGCCGGATCTGCCGCACGCGCACGACGGCGTCCTCGTCGTAGGCCCGGTAGCCGTTGCCGTCGCGCGCCGCGGCCAGCAGGCCCTGTTCCTCGTAGTAGCGCAGCAGCCGCGTGCTGACGCCCGTGCGTCCCGCGAGCTCGCCGATCCGCATCCGACCCCCTGGCGACTTGACCTTCACACCGATGTGAAGACCTAACGTCGCCGGCATGACCGAACATTTCCGCCACGTCGTCCGGGGCACCGGGCCCGGCCCGGCTCCGGCGCGACGCCGCGCAGCGAAACCCCGCTCGACCTGGACGAGGTCGCCGATGAACTGGTCTCGATCGCCGTCGGTGCCGGGCTGGAGCGGTTCGCGATCCTCGGGTACTCGCTCGGGACGGCGGCCGCGGTCCGCGCCACCACCCGGCACCCGGAGCGCGTCACCGACCTGGTCCTGACCAGCGGGTTCGCCCGCCTCGACAACCGGATCCGGCTCGCGGCCGACGTCTGGGCCGCGCTCCTGCACGACGACCCGCGGCTGCTCGCGAAGTTCCTCACGCTCGTCGCGACCGGCGGCCCGCACCTGGAGTCCTGGACGCCGGAGCAGCTGGAACGGGCCGTCGACGGGCTCGCCGCGTTCATCCCGGAAGGCAGCCCCGAGCAGGTCGGCCTGGTCGCGCAGGTCGACACCCGCGCCGAGCTGGCCGCGATCGCCGTGCCCGCGCTCGTCGTCGCGACCACGCTCGACGGGCTCGCCTCCCCCGCGTTGTCGCGCGAGCTGGCCGACGGCATTCCCGGCGCCGGGCTCGTCGAAATCGAAGCCGGCCACAACATCGGCGCCGAAGCCCCTGACGAATGGCTCGCCGCCATCGAAAAGTTCCTCGGAGGTCTCTGATGGACCTGGAAGTCGTGCTCCCGAACGAGCACCCGGACCTGGACCCCGCGCGTCCCGCCGAGCTCGCGCGCCGAGCCGAGGACCTCGGCTACCGCGCCGCCTGGCTGCCCGACCACCTCATCCCGCCCGGTGCATTCGGCGACGTCTTCGGCGGGGTCTACGAGCCCCTGGTCACCCTCGCCCACGTCGCCGCCCGCACGGACCGGATCCGGCTCGGGACGTCGGTGCTGATCGTGCCGCTGCGGGAGCCGTTCGCGCTGGCCAAGCAGGTCGCGACGCTCGACGCGCTTTCCGGGCACCGGTTCGACCTCGGTGTCGGCACCGGCTGGAACGAGCCCGAGTTCGCCGAGGTCGGCGCGGACTTCGGGAGCCGCGGCAAGCGGACCGACGCCACCCTCGACCTGCTCGCCGAGCTCTTTCGCACCGGCCGCGGCCCCGGCGGCGGGTACTTCGAGCCGCGCCCGGCCGGGCCGGTGCCGATCACCGTCGGCGGCAACTCGGACGTCGCGCTGCGCCGGGCCGCGCGGATCGGCTCGGGCTGGATGAGCGCCGGCCTCTCCCCCGAAGAAGTCGGCGAGCGCGCCGGAAAACTCACCGGCATGACAAACGGCCGCGAAACACGGGTCACCGCCAGAATGGAATGGCACGGCGGCGATCTCGGGGCGGCGAAAGCGCGATTCGAGGCGTATATCCTGGCCGGGGCGGACGCGGTGGCCGTCCACTTCGGCCCGGCCGAAGGCTGCGAACAGCGGATGACCACGTTCGCCGAGGCCGTCGCCGGACCCTAGGATGCCCGAGACGCCGACCCCCGGGAGCGCCAGTGCCGACCGAGCCGACCACGCGCCACCGGGTCGCGTTCATCTTCCCCATCTACAACGAGGAAGCGAACATCGACCTGCTGCACCGCACGGTCGACGAGGTCACCGCGCCGCTGGCCGGGCGGTACGACTTCAGCTTCATCTACGTCGACGACGGCAGCCGCGACGCGTCCCTGGAGCGGCTCACCGAGCTGGGGGCGCGCGACGCCCGGGTCACGGTCGTCGAGCTGTCCCGCAACTTCGGGCACCAGATGGCCGTCACCGCCGGGCTCGACCTGGTGGACGCCGACGCCACGATCATCATGGACAGCGACCTGCAGGACCCGCCGCGGGTCGCGCTCGAGCTGCTCGAGAAGTGGGAAGAGGGCTACGAGGTCGTCTACGCGCAGCGCCGGTCGCGCCGGGATTCGCCGTTCAAGCGGTTCACCGCGAGCGCGTTCTACTGGTTCCTGCAGAAGATGGCCGCGGTCGAGATCCCGAAGAACACCGGCGACTTCCGGCTGGTCGACCGCAAGGTCGTCGACGAGCTGCGCAAGTACCGCGAGCGCGACCGGTTCCTGCGCGGCCTCGTCAGCTACGTCGGGTTCAAGCAGACGGCGGTGCTGTTCGACCGCGACCAGCGCCACGCCGGCGTCACCGGCTACCCGCTGACGAAGATGCTGCGCTTCGCCGCCGACGGCATCCTCGGGTTCTCGACCACGCCGCTGCGGATGATCACGCGGATGGGGTACCTGATCTCGCTGCTGAGCTTCCTCGGCGTGCTCTACGTCGTCGGCGTGAAGCTGTTCGCGCCGGAGACGGCGGTGCCCGGCTGGGCGTTCATCACCATCGCGATGTTCTTCCTCGGCGGCATCCAGATCATCATGCTGGGCGTGCTGGGCAGCTACATCGGCCGCACGTACTCGCAGGTCCAGAACCGGCCGCTGTACACGGTGGCCTCGGTGCGCACCGGCGTCCCCGAGACCGCCCAGGACAACCGGAGCGCCGCCCGATGAGGTTCGTCACGGCCACGCAGGTGCGCTTCGGGATCGTCGGGATCGGCAACACGCTCGTCGACGCGCTGGGCTACGCGCTGCTCGCGACGCTGGGCGTGCCGACGTTCGTCGCCAACTTCCTCTCCACGACGGCGGGCATGCTGCTGTCGTTCACGCTGAACCGGAACTTCACGTTCCGGGCGAAGGACGGCGACATCCGGAAGCAGGCGCTGCTGTTCTTCGGGGTGACGGCGTTCGGGCTCTGGGTGGTCCAGTTCGGCGTCATCACGCTGGTGAGCCGCCTGTTCCCGGGCATCAACCTGCTGGTGCCGAAGGGTGCGGCGATCGTCGTCGGACTGTTCTGGAACTACCTGCTCTACCACTACGTGGTCTTCCGGCACCGGCCCGTTTCGCCCGTTCCCGGTGCAGCGCCCGCCGACTCTGCGTGATCTCGTACGCTGTTCCGAGTGCGATTCCGTGAACTCCGCTTCGGCTTGGGCGTCTTCGTCCTTTCCCTGGGCGTCCTGCTGGTCCGGTTCCTCGTGCCGAGGCCGGTCGGGATGGCGGACAACGGCGACGGCTGGCGCCTGCTGTGCGACCTCGGCGGCCGGCACCCGGAGCTCAGCTCCGAGTTCTACGTGCACTTCAGCTACGGGCCGGGGTCGGCCTGCAAGAGCGACTACATCTCGAGCCAGGCGTGGCTCGACTGGTTCGCGAGCAAGCTGGGCAAGGTGCTCGGCTCGTCGGCGGAGCTCAACCTGCTGGTGCTCGGCGCGATCACGTGCGTGCTGGTCGCGGCCGGCATCGCGGCGACGGTCCTCGGCCTGGAGCTGAGTCGCCGCAACCAGGTCGTCGCGGCCGTGTTGCTGCTGCTCGTGATGGCCGATTCGGCGTTCTTCGGCTACTTCGCCTCGGTGCTCAGCGAGGGTGCCGGGTTCGTCGGGATGCTGCTGATGGCGGGCGGCCTGCTGCTGATGAACCGCACGGGCGCGGCGCGGTACTGGGGTGCCGCGCTGACCGTGGTGGGCGCGCTGATCGGCATCAACGCGAAGTCGCAGACGCTGCTGCTGATCCCGCTGTTCGTGGTGGCGCTGGCGCTGCTCCGGCCGCTGGGCAAGCGCGGCTGGGGCCGGTGGCTGCTGCCGCTGGGCGTGCTGGTGGTCGTGGGCGCGGGGACGGCGGCGGTGCAGTCCCACGGCGACCCGGCCAACGCCGAGTACCGCGAAGCGAACATGTACCACGTGGTGTTCGACAGCATCGTGGACGGCAAGCACGACACGGACGCCGACCTCGCGGCGCTGGGCCTGCCCCAGAGCGCGAAGAAGTTCATCGGTACGGGCTGGTGGGCGGCGCACCCGTGGACGGACGCGGACTACAACGGCTTCCGCGACAAGATCAGCCGCCGCAACGTCGTGCAGTACTACGCGTCCCACCCGGCGCGCACGGTCCAGATCCTCCAGCAGGGCGCGGTCGACACCCTGACGGCGCGCCCGTCCCGGCTGGGCAGCTTCGCCGAGTCGGCCGGGTTCCCGAAGATGGCCCAGGAGTACCGCGTGCCGGTGTTCTCCGGACTGTCCGCGCTGGCCGCATCGCTGGGGCTGTTCGTGCTGGTGCCGTTCTGGCTGCTGATCGGCTGGGCGGGGGTCCGCGCGTTCCGGCGCCGCGCGCGCGAGTACGGCGTCGTAGTGTTCTTCCTGCTGTTGTTCGCGGTGGGCCAGTTCGGGCTGTCCGCGCTGGGCGAGGGCGTCGAGGGCGTGAAGCACCAGCTGCTGACGCTGTTCCCGACGTTCCTGGCGTTCGCGTTCGCGGTGCTGAGCTTCTTCCCGCGCCCGCCCCGGCCGGTGGCGGAGGAAGCCGCCGCTTCCGACGAGGAGCCGGTGACCGAGGTCTTCGACGCCTTCAAGGAACCGGAGCAGCCCGCCGTCCGCTGACGACGCCGTGTCGACCCTCAGATCACGCGTGTCGACCCCGCAATCACGCGTGTCGGCGCCCGGATCACGGCGCGGCCCCGCCGGTGGTGTGCGGGAAGGGTCGACACGCGTGATCAGGAAGCCGACACGCGTGATTGGGGAGTCGACACGGCGTGCTGTCACGCCGGGCGGGGCCTCGTCCACAGCCAGGCGACCGCCAGGACTCCGGCCAGGCAGGGCACCAGCCCGGCCCAGCCCAGTGCCGGTGGCAGGCCGGTGTCGCCGGACGTGTCCCGGATGAGCAGCCCGGTCAGGGCCACGCTCACGCCGAGCACGAGCCCCACCGTCGCGGTCGCGCGGGCCCACCGCCTGCCTGCCCTCACCGCCAGGATCGTCGCGAGCCACAACAGCGCGCCCAGACCGCCCACGACCGACAGCACGACCTGGTAGGTGGCGACGGCCGAGCCGATCTGCGCCGGCGTGTAGCCGGGATAACCGGCGCGCAGGTGGTCGGCCAGCAAGCCGGCGGCCGCGAACGGGACCACCGCCGCCAAGACCGTCAGGACGAGCCCGGCCCGCAGCGCCCGGAGTGTCGCGGTCATCCGTACATCGCCACCTGCTGGAACGCCGCGAGCGCCCGGTCGATCGGGTGCGGCTGCGGCGCACCCGCGGGGTCGAGCCGGTTCCACCGCTGCAAGTTCATCGCGACCGCCAGCTGCCGCTCGCCGTCGGCGCGGATCGCGGCGAGCGCGCCACCACCCCAGACCGTGCCGCCGTGGCCCCAGAACCTCGCCTGGCCCGGCGCCTCCACCGGGTGCAGGCCGAGGCCGTAGTCGATCAGCTTGCCCTCCTGAGAGATCACCCGGACCGTGCGCCGCATCTGCTCGAGTGACGTCCGGCTGACGACCTCGCCCGCGTGCAGCAGGCGGTAGAACCGGTTGAGGTCCGCGACCGTCGAGACCAGCGAAGCCGACGGCCCCACCCACGACATGTCGAAGACGCTGTAGTCGCGCGGCGGGTCGATCATGCCGAACCACGACTCGTACAGCCGCGAGTGCGGCCCGTCGACGTGCGTCCCCTCCGGGAATCCGGTGTGCCGGAGGCCGGCGCGCTCGATGACGTCCTGGGTGATGTGCTTCTCGGCCGCCGTGCCGGTGACGTGCTCCAGGAGCTGGCCCAGGAGCAGGTAGCCGGTGTTCGAGTACAGCCCCGGCGCGCCACCCGGGGTGCCGACGGCCGGCGCGGCGACCCCCATCCCGATCAGGTCGACGGGGTCGAAGTGCGTGAACCGGTGGTCGTCGAAGCTCTCGGGTCCGGTCTTCGCCAGGTCGGGGAACGCTCTGAGCGAGGGATAGGCGTACGGCAGGTATTCGGCGAGCCCGCTGGTGTGGTCGAGCAGCATCCGGACGGTGATCGCGTCCCCGCGTTCGCCGGGGACCAGCCGCGGCAGGTAGTGGCCGATCGGAGTGTCGAGCCCGATCTCGCCGTTCTCGACCTGCCGCAGCACCGCGGCGGCGGTGAAGGTCTTCGTGATGCTGCCGACGCGGTGCCGCAGGTCCGCGGTGACCGGACGGCCGGTCTCGACGTCGGCGACCCCGGCGGCACCGCGCCAGACGTCGTCACCCGCCCTGACCTCGGCGAACAGGCCCGGCATCCCGGCTCGGCAGACGTTCTCGAGGGCGGCGTCCAGTTCGGTGTGGTCCAGTGATTTCGGCACAACGGTGTCCTTCCTCCATGGGAGCGAGCTCCCCCCAGTCATGTGTCCTCATTATGCACGCACCGCGTGCAACAGCAAGTGCATAAGCTAGACTGACGTCGGACGAGAGGGGCACGATGACAGGCCGAAGGCGCTGGTCGACCGAAGAAATCCTGGACACGGCAGCGGAGCTCCTGCGCACCGGCGACGCGGAGTCGTTCAGCGTGCGCAAGCTCGCCGCGGCGCTCGGGACCGACTCGTCGAGCCTGTACCGGCACTTCCGCAACAAGACCGAGCTGCTGCGCGCGGTCGCCGACCGGATCCTGGTGTCCGCGATGGACGGCTACCGTCCCGAGGGCGACTGGAAGCAGCGCCTCACCGCCACGGCGTTGCGCTTGCGGGAGGCCTTCGGCCAACATCCGCAGATCGCCGCGATCTGGGGCCGCTACGCGTCAGGCGGCGCCGGGTCTCGGCTCGTCATGGAAGAGGTGCTGCAGGCCCTGCGCACGTCCGGGCTGCCCGACGAAGAAATCCCGGCGCGCTACCACCGGCTCGCGATCCTCATCGCCGCGTTGATCGCCTCCGAGGCCGGGGTCAGCACCGTCACCCCCACCGAGCACGAGCAGGGCATGGAACAGTTCCGCGTCGCGGTGCTGGGCGCCGACCCCGAGCGCTTCCCGGTCTTGTCCCACTTCGCGCGCGAAGTGCGCCCGCTCGGGGCGGACCGCCGCGCCGCGTTCGAAGAGCTGCTCGCCGCCCAGCTCGCTCAAATCGAGGCCGGGATCCCGCGCTAGTCAGCCGGCGGAAAGGGCCAGGCGCTCTTCACGGTCGGCCGTCGCCAGCGCGTCCAGGACGCCGTCCAGGTCCCCGTCGAGGACCTGGTCCAGGTTGTACGCCTTGTAGTTCACCCGGTGGTCCGAGATGCGGTTCTCCGGGAAGTTGTACGTCCGGATCCGCTCCGACCGGTCGACCGTGCGGACCTGCGACTTGCGGGCGTCGGACGCCTTCGCCGCCGCCTCCTCCTCCGCGATCGCCTGGAGCCGGGCCTGCAGCACCTGCAGCGCCCGCGCGCGGTTCTGGATCTGGGACTTCTCGTTCTGGCACGACACCACGATGCCCGTCGGCAGGTGGGTGATCCGGACCGCCGAGTCGGTCGTGTTGACGCTCTGGCCACCCGGGCCAGACGACCGGAACACGTCGATGCGCAGGTCGTTCGGGTCGATCTCGACCTCGACCTCCTCCGGCTCCGGGTAGATCAGCACCCCGGACGCCGACGTGTGGATCCGGCCCTGCGACTCGGTCGCCGGCACGCGCTGCACGCGGTGCACGCCGCCCTCGAACTTCAGGCGGGACCAGACGCCGTCGACGACCGCCGACTTCGTCTTGATCGAGAGCGTGACGTCCTTGAAGCCGCCCAGGTCGGAGTCCACCGAGTCGAGGACCTCGGCCTTCCAGCCGTGCCGCTCGGCGTAGCGCAGGTACATCCGCAGCAGGTCGCCGGCGAACAGGGCCGACTCCTCGCCGCCCTCACCGGACTTGATCTCCATCACGACGTCGGAGCCGTCGTACGGGTCGCGCGGCAGCAGCAGCTCGGTGAGCTTCGACTCGAGGTCGGGGATCCGCGCGCTCAGCTCCTCGGCTTCCGCGGCGAACTCCGCGTCCTCCGAGGCCATCTCCTTCGCGGCCGCGAGGTCGTCGCGGACGGTGTCGAGCTCGTGGACGGCACGCACCACCGGCGTCAGCTCCGCGTAGCGGCGGCCGAGCTTGCGGGCGCGCGCCTGGTCGGCGTGCACCGCCGGGTCCGCGAGCTGGGACTCCAGCTCCGCGTGTTCGGCGAGCAACCCCTTGAGCGAGCTCGAGTCCACCTGTGCCACCTCTCCGGTTCAAGACAAACAACGGCGCCCACCCGCGCGTGCGGGTGGGCGCCGTGGAAAAAGCTACTTGGCGTCGGCGTCCTTCTTCTGACGCTTGCCGTAGCGAGCCTCGAAGCGCGCGACCCGGCCACCGGTGTCCATGATCTTCTGCTTGCCCGTGTAGAACGGGTGGCAGTTCGAGCAGATCTCGACGTGGATGTCGCCGCTGGTCTTGGTGCTGCGCGTGGTGAAGCTGTTGCCGCAGTCGCAGTTCACGTTCGTGACCACGTACTCGGGGTGAATACCGCTCTTCATGGTGTCCTCTCTCGTTGGCTCCGGGTCCCCAGTCGTTCTCGCGGGGTGAACCGGCGCCGGACTTCAGCGGGTAATTCTGCCAGACAGGCTGACGGTGACTGGAACGCACCCCGCTGACCTGGTATTCCGAACGTGCCGGAGGCCTCCCCGCGGCGAAGCGGGGAGGCCTCCGATGAGCACGTTCAGTCGTCTTCGCCGCCGCCGAGGGCGGTCTTCGAGACCTGCATCAGGAACTCGACGTTCGTCTTCGTCTTGCGCAGCCGCGAGATCAGCAGGTCGATGGCCTGCTGCGAGTCGAGCGCGTGCAGCACCCGGCTCAGCTTCACGGTGACCGCCAGCTCGTCCGGCGAGAGCAGCAGCTCGTCCTTGCGAGTACCCGACGGGTTGACGTCGACGGCCGGGAACACCCGGCGCTCGGCGATCTTGCGGTCGAGCTTGAGCTCCGCGTTGCCGGTGCCCTTGAACTCTTCGAAGATGACCGTGTCCATCGTCGAACCGGTCTCGACCATCGCCGTGGCGAAGATGGTCAGCGAGCCGCCGTTCTCGATGTTGCGCGCCGCACCCAGGAACCGCTTCGGCGGGTACAGCGCGGTCGAGTCGACACCACCGGACAGGATCCGGCCGGACGCCGGGGCCGCCAGGTTGTACGCACGCCCGAGCCGCGTGATCGAGTCGAGCAGCACGACGACGTCGTGGCCCATCTCGACCAGGCGCTTGGCCCGCTCGATCGACAGCTCCGCGACCGACGTGTGGTCGGACGGCGGCCGGTCGAAGGTCGAGGCGATGACCTCGCCCTTCACCGAGCGCTGCATGTCGGTGACCTCTTCCGGACGCTCGTCGACCAGGACGACCATCAGGTGGCACTCGGGGTTGTTCGTGGAGATCGCGTTCGCGATGTCCTGCATGATCGTGGTCTTACCGGCCTTCGGCGGCGACACGATCAGGGCGCGCTGCCCCTTGCCGACCGGCATGATCAGGTCGATCACGCGGGTCGTGAGCTTGTGCGACTCGGTCTCGAGGCGCAGCCGCTCGTTCGGGTACAGCGGGGTCAGCTTGGTGAAGTCCGGACGCCGCTTGGCCTCGTCCGGCTCCAGCCCGTTGATCGAGTCGACGCGCACCAGCGGGTTGAACTTCTGCCGCTGCTGCTCGCCCTCGCGCGGCTGGCGCACGACGCCGGTGATGGCGTCACCGCGGCGCAGGCCGTACTTGCGGACCAGCGACAGCGAGACGTACACGTCGTTCGGGCCGGCGAGGTAGCCGGAAGTGCGCACGAACGCGTAGTTGTCGAGCACGTCCAGGATGCCCGCGACGGGCAGCAGGACGTCGTCCTCGCGGATCTCGGTGTCCGGCGAACCGGCCTCACGCTGGCCACCGCCACTGCCCCGGCGACGGCGGTCGCGGAAGCGACGGCCGCGACGGCCGCCCTCTTCGTCGTCGTCCGGCTGCTGGGAGCGGTTGTCCTGGCCGCCGCGGTTGCCACCGTCCTGCTGGTTGCGCTGGCGGTTGCCGTCCTGGCGGTTGTCGCCCCGGCCGCCGCCCTGGCGCTGCTGGTCGCGGTTGTTCCCGCCACCGCTCTGGCCCTGCTGGCGGTCACCCTGCTGGCGGTCGCCGCCGCCTTGGCGGTCACCGCCGCCCTGGCCGTCGGGCGCACCGGCGGCCCGGTTCGAGCCACGACGACGCCGGCCGCGGCCGCCCTCCTCGGGCTGGCCGTCCTGGCCCTGCTGGCCGTCCTGCTTGTCCTGCTGCGGGCGCTCCTGCGGCGGAGCGTCCACCGCCGGCGCGCTCGCCACCGGGGCCTCGGCCTTCGGCTCCGGCTTGGTCTCGGCCGGCGCCGCGGGCGCCTCGGCCTTCGGCTCCCGCTTCGGGGCCTTGACCGGCTCGCCGACGCCCTCCAGCGGCAGGGTCTCGGCAGCCGCACGCTTGCGAGACTTGCCCTGACGCTCACGGATCGCGGCGATCAGATCGCCCTTGCGCATGCCCGTCGTCTCACCGACGCCGAGCTCCCCAGCCAGCGAACGCAGTTCCGCCACGGTCTTCCCGGTCAACCCGCCGACCGTCTTCTTGGGAGCGGGGGTGGTGCCGTTCGACTCCGCGGCGCTGCTACCCACGTCGCTCAAAAGATCGGTGTTGCTCACACATGTCCTTCCTGACCGATCCACGCCTCCAGGCGGATCAGCGGACTGCCGCTCGCTTCTGATCGCGAACCGGCGTATCTGCCCCCCGATACGGGAGATGAGCTCTTCGGCCGTGCGAAACACAGCTGGAGCGCCTCCACCACAGGGGTTTGCGTCCTCCATTCGGAGGACACGGAATTCGGCACCGCCGAAACCGGAAACCCGCCTACGTTCCTCCGCGTTACCCCGCTTGCCAGGCGGTGCGGATTCGGCGGATCAACGAAGGATGCGATCCGGGGACCGGCATCGGGTGCGGAAACGCACGGTGATCGAACGCCCCCGAGGGTAGACCGCGGCGGTGCCGGGTGCAACAACCACCCCCCGCGTGGCGGGCAGGGCTGCGGCCACGTGACCCAGCCTTTACTGAGCCGCAACCTGCACACCCGTGAGATCAACGGGCAGCTCGAAGACGTCGAAACCTGCAACGTCGATCCCCGGCGGCAGTATTCCCGTCGTGGTCAGCGCGAGCACCGTGGGACCCGCGCCGGAGACGGCGGCCGCGACTCCGCGTGCACGCAGCGTCGCCACCAGCTCGCCGCTCGCCGGGTACGCGGGGGCCCGGTAGTGCTGGTGCAGGCGGTCTTCGGTGGCCGCGAGCAGCAGCTCCGGCTTCGCCGTCAGTGCGTGCACGGCGAGCGCGGCGCGGCCGGCGCTGTGCGCGGCGTCGGCGTGCGGCACGGTCGCCGGCAGCAGGCCGCGCGTGGTCGCGGTGGCCGAGCGCACCGACGGCACCGCCACGACCGGCCGGATCGACGCGTGCGGCGGCAGCCGCTCGGCGCGGAACTCCGCCCCTTCGCACCAGGCCAGGACGAGCCCGCCGAACAGGCTCGCCGCGGCGTTGTCGGCGTGGCCTTCGAAGCCGGCGGCCAGCTGCAGCGCGGCGAAGTCGTCGAGCTCCCGGCCCGCCAGCGCGTACCCGGCGGCGACCCCGGACACCACCGCGGCCGCCGACGAGCCGAGCCCGCGCGCGTGCGGGATCGCGTTGTAGCAGCGCAGGTGCAGGCCCGGCGGCTCGATGCCGAGGTGCGCGCAGGTCCGCCGGATGGCCCGCACGACGAGGTGAGTCTCGTCGGTGGGGACGTCCTCGACCCCGCCCGCACCGGCGTCGATGACCTCGACCTTGAGCCCGGTGTCGAGCACCCGCACCTCGACGACGTCGTACAGGCCCAGTGCCATGCCGAAGGCGTCGAAGCCGGGCCCGAGGTTCGCCGTCGACGCCGGGACGGTGACCTTGAACGCGCTGGTCATCGCAGGTCCAGTGCCGCCGCGACCGCCGTGGGGTCCACCGCGAGGGGTTCGACCTCGACGTTGCCCGCCAGGGCCGTCTGCGGGTCCTTCAGGCCGTGGCCCGTGACGGTGCAGACGACGCGCGACCCGCGGGGCAGCCGTCCGTCCGCGGCCGTGGCCAGCAGGCCGGCCACGCTGGTGGCCGACGCCGGCTCGACGAACACGCCCTCGCGCCCGGCCAGCAGCCGGTACGCCTCGAGGATCTTCTCGTCGGTGACGGCTTCGAAGAGCCCGTCGGAGGCGTCCTTCGCCTTCACCGCGGCGGTCCACGACGCGGGGCTGCCGATCCGGATCGCGGTCGCGACCGTTTCCGGGTCCGCCACCGGCTCGCCGTGCACCAGCGGCGCCGCGCCGGCCGCCTGGAAGCCGAACATCCGCGGCGTGTTCTTCACCACATCGTCGGCCGCGTACTCCGAATACCCCGCCCAGTAGGCGGTGATGTTGCCCGCGTTGCCGACCGGCAGGCAGTGGATGTCCGGCGCCGCGCCGAGCGCGTCGCAGATTTCGAAGGCCGCGGTCTTCTGCCCGGCGATGCGCACCGGGTTGACCGAGTTGACCAGGGTGACCGGGTAGTCGGCCGCGGTCTTGCGGGCCAGTTCGAGGCAGTCGTCGAAGTTGCCGTCGACCTGCAGGATCCGCGCGCCGTGCAGCACGGCCTGGGCGAGCTTGCCCAGTGCGATCTTGCCCTGGGGCACCAGCACGGCGCAGGTGAGGCCGGCGCGGGCGGCGTAGGCCGCGGCCGAGGCGGACGTGTTGCCGGTCGACGCGCAGATCACCGCTTTGAGCCCGCTCGCGAGCGCGTGCGTGATGGCCACGGTCATCCCGCGGTCCTTGAACGAGCCCGTCGGGTTGGCGCCTTCGACCTTGAGGTGGACCTCGCAGCCGGTCAGCTCGGACAGGTGCCGCGCGGGCAGCAGCGGCGTGTTGCCTTCCCCGAGCGTGACGACCTGCGCCCCGTCCGGGACCGGGACGCGATCCCGGTACGCCTCGATGATTCCCGGCCAGGGCTGGCTGATCACTGGTCTTCGCCTTCCACCCGCATGACACTGACGACCTCGTGGACGACGTCGAGCTTCGCGATCTCGTCCACAGTGGACTGCAGGGCCGCGTCCGGGGCCTGGTGGGTCACCACGACCAGGCTCGCGCGGTCGCCGACGTCGCTCTGCCGCACGGCCGCGATGCTCACGCCGTGCCCGGCGAACGCCTGCGCCACCTGGGCGAGCACGCCGGCGCGGTCGGCCACGGAAAGGCTTACGTGGTACCGGGTCGGCGTCTGGCCCATCGGCCGCACCGGCAGCGCCGCGTGCGCGGACTCGCGCGGGCCGCGGCCGCCGGCCACCAGGTTGCGGGCCACCGCGACGAGGTCGCCGAGCACCGCGCTCGCGGTCGGCGCGCCACCCGCGCCCTGGCCGTAGAACATCAGCTCGCCGGCGGCGTCGGCCTCGACGTAGACGGCGTTGAACGCACCGCCCACCCCGGCCAGCTGGTGGCTGCGCGGGATCATCACCGGGTGCACGCGGGCGGACACCGACTCGACGCCGTCGTCGTCGGTCACGCGCTCGCAGATCGCCAGGAGCTTGACCGTGCGGCCGAGCATCCGGGCCGCGCCGAGGTCGGCGGCGGTGACGTCGGCGATGCCCTCGCGGTGCACGTCCGAAGCCGTCACGCGGGTGTGGAAGGCCAGCGACGCGAGGATCGCGGCCTTCGACGCGGCGTCGTAGCCGTCGACGTCGGCGGTCGGGTCGGCCTCGGCGTACCCGAGGCGGCTGGCCTCGTCGAGCGTCTCCGCGTAGCCGGCGCCGGTGGAGTCCATCGCGGACAGGATGTAGTTCGTGGTGCCGTTGACGATGCCCATCACGCGCGTGATCCGGTCGCCCGCGAGGGATTCGCGCAGCGGGCGCAGCAGCGGGATGGCGCCGGCGACCGCGGCCTCGAAGTAGAGGTCGGCGCCCGCGGCGTCGGCCGCCTCGAACAGGTCGGCGGAGTGCTCGGCGAGCAGGGCCTTGTTCGCCGTGACGACGGACTTCCCGGCCTTCAGCGCGGCGAGCAGCCAGCCGCGCACCGGCTCGATGCCGCCGACCAGCTCGACCACGACGTCGACGTCGTCGCTCGTCACTAGCGTCTCCGCATCGGCGGTCAGCAGCTCCGGCGGCAGCTCGGGGTGCTTGTCCGGGCGGCGGACGGCGATGCCGGCCAGCTCGACCGGCACGCCGGCCCGCGCGGCCAGCTCACCGGCCTGCTCGGTGAGCAGCCGGGCGACCTCGCCGCCGACGGTCCCGCAGCCGAGCAGGGCGACCTTGACGGCTCGCCTTTCCTCTGGGGCAGCCACAGTGTTCAGACCTCCAGGCGCAGCATGTCGTCGGTCGTCTCGCGCCGCAGCAGCAGCCGGGAGCCGCCGTTGCGCACGGCGACCACGGCCGGGCGCGGCTGCCGGTTGTACGTGCTCGCCATCGAGTAGCAGTAGGCACCGGTCGCCGCGACCGCCAGCAGGTCGCCGGGAGCCAGCGTGTCGGGCAACCAGCAGTCTCGTACGACGATGTCGCCGGACTCACAGTGTTTTCCCACGACCCGGGACAGCACGGCCTGCACCGGCTGCTCGTTGTCGCCCGCGGACCGGGAAACCACCCGGACGTCGTACACCGCGTCGTAGAGCGCGGTCCGGATGTTGTCGCTCATCCCGCCGTCGACGCTGACGTACCGGCGCGACAGGTCGTCACCGAGCGAGACGTCCTTGATGGTGCCGACCTCGTAGAGCGTGACCGTGCCGGGACCGGCGATGGCGCGGCCGGGCTCGCCGGCGATGCGCGGCACCGGCAGGCCCGCGTACGCGCACTCCTTGCGGACGATCTCGCGGATCTGCGTGATCATCTGCGCCGGCGGCGGCGGGTTGTCCTTTTCGGTGTAGGCGATGCCGAAGCCGCCGCCGAGGTCGACCAGGCTCAGCTGGTCGAGCAGCTCGGGGCCGTGCTCCTTGGCGAGGTCGGCGAGCAGCCCGACGACGCGGCGGGCCGCGACCTCGAAGCCGTCGGCGTCGAAGATCTGCGAGCCGATGTGGCTGTGCAGGCCGACGAGCTTGAGCGAACGCGCGTTGAGCACCCGGCGCACCGCCTCGGCCGCGTCGCCGGAAGCCAGCGAGAACCCGAACTTCTGGTCCTCGTGGGCGGTCGCGATGAACTCGTGGGTGTGCGCCTCGACGCCGACGGTGACCCGGATGAGCACCGCCTGCACGACGTCGTGGCGCGCGGCGAGGTCGGCCAGCCGGGCGATCTCGAAGTACGAGTCGAGCACGATCGTGCCGACGCCGGCGACGACCGCGGCTTCGAGCTCCGCGGGCGACTTGTTGTTGCCGTGGAAGGTGATCCGCTCGGCCGGGAAGTTCGCGCGCTGCGCCACGGCGAGCTCGCCGCCGCTGCAGACGTCGAGGCTCAGCCCCTGCTCGGCCACCCAGCGGGCGATCTCGATGGACAGGAACGCCTTCGACGCGTAGTGCACCAGCGACGGGTCGTCGAACGCCTCGGCGTAGTCCGCGCAGCGGGACTTGAAGTCGGCCTCGTCGACCACGAACAGGGGCGTGCCGTGCTTCTCGGCGAGCTCGCGGACGTCGACCCCGGCGATCCGCACGACGCCGTCGGCGGCGCGGAAGGTGTTGCGGGGCCACACCTTCGCCGGCAGCTTGTCGAGCTCCTCGACCCCCGACGGCTGGAGCCCGGAGGTGTCGGCGTGGGGGTAGACGTCGGCGTGCCTGGGGCCCGCGGGGTGAGCCATGGGTTACATCCGTTCCGGAGCAGAAACACCGACCAGCGCGAGGCCGTTGGCGAGCACCACGCGCGCCGCCTCGCAAAGCGCCACCCGGGCGTGGTTGGCCGGCGTGGCCTCCTCGTCGCCCTTGGGCAGCACGCGGGCCTCGCGGACCGCGTAGAACTTGTGGAGCGCGCCCGCCAGCTCCTCCAGGTAGCGCGCGACCCGGTGCGGTTCCCGCATTTCGGCGGCGCGGCGCACCGTTTCGGGGAACTCGCCGATCGTGCGGATCAGGTCGCCCTCGACCGGCAGCGTCAGCAGGCCCAGGTCGACGTCCCCAGTGGACTTGAGGCCGAGGTCGCTCGCGCCGCGCAGCATCGTGCACAGGCGCGCGTGGGCGTACTGGACGTAGTAGACGGGGTTGTCGTTGGAGTGCTTGCGCAGCAGGTCCAGGTCGACGTCCAAAGTGGAGTCGACGGAGTACCGGATCAGCTCGTAGCGGGCCGGGTCGACGCCGACGGCCTCGACGAGGTCCTCCATGGTGATCACGGTGCCCGCGCGCTTGGACATCCGCACCGGCTTGCCGTCGCTGACCAGGTTGACCATCTGGCCGATCAGGACCTCGACCGTCGCGGGGTCGTCACCGAACGCGGCGGCCGCGGCCTTGAGGCGGGCGGTGTAGCCGTGGTGGTCCGCGCCGAGCATGTAGATGCAGAGGTCGAAGCCGCGGTTGCGCTTGTCCTTGAAGTAGGCCAGGTCGCCGGCGATGTAGGCCGGGTTGCCGTCCTGCTTGATGACGACGCGGTCCTTGTCGTCGCCGTACTCCGACGACTTCAGCCACCAGGCGCCGTCGGCGAAGTAGAGGTTCCCGGAGTCCTTCAGCTGCTGGACGGCGGCGTCGACCGCGCCCGACTCGTGCAGCGAGTTCTCGTGGAAGAAGACGTCGAAGTCGGTGCCGAACTCGTGCAGGCTGTCCTTGATCTCGGTGAACATCAGCTCGATGCCGATCCGGCGGAACGTCTCGTGCCGCTGCTCCTCCGGCAGCGACAGCGCGCTCGGCTCGGCCTTGATGACCTCGGCGGCGATGTCGTTGATGTAGCCGCCCGCGTAGCCGTCCTCCGGCGCGGGCTCGCCCTTCGCGGCGGCGATCAGGGACCGGACGAACCGGTCGATCTGGGCACCGGCGTCGTTGAAGTAGTACTCGCGGGTGACTTCGCCGCCCTGCGCGCCCAGCACGCGGCCCAGCGCGTCGCCGACCGCGGCCCAGCGGGTGCCGCCCAGGTGGATCGGGCCGGTCGGGTTCGCCGAGACGAACTCGAGGTTGATCTTCGTGCCGGCCAGCGCGTCCCCGCGGCCGAACGCGGCGCCGGCCTCGAGCACCTGGCGCACGATGTCGCCCTGCGCGGCCGCGGCGAGCCGGAAGTTGAGGAAGCCGGGGCCGGCCACCTCGGCGGAGTCGACGCCGTCGTCCGCCGAGACCGCTTCGGCGAGCGCCTCGGCGAAGTCGCGCGGCTTCAGCCCGGCCTTCTTGGCGACCTGGAGGGCGAGGTTCGTCGCGTAGTCGCCGTGGTCGGGGTTGCGCGGGCGTTCGATGGTCACCTGCTCCGGCAGCACGGCGTCGTCGATGCCGCGTGCGGCGAGCACCTGCACGGCGGAGCTGCGGACCAGGTCGGCGAGAGCGGCGGGAGTCACTCCGCGAATTCTAGGTGTGCCCAGGTCGGGCGCTCGCATCGGTCTCGGCCACGTCACGGCGGGCATCCCCGTGAGGCGTTAACGGTGATCAGACGGCCGGTCTCTACACTGGCCCGGGCGGGAATCCGTCCGCAGCCACCAGAGGGAGAACGCGGGAGCCATGGCGAACGGGACAACTCGGAAAAAGGGGTCTGCGGTGAAGGCCGCCCGCGGTTCCGTGGTGAGCAAGAAGGGCACGCCGTGGGGCACGATCATCGCCGTCGTGGCCATCGTGGCCCTGCTCGCCGCCGTGATCACCTACTACATGGTGAAGTCGGCGCCGAAGCGCGACCAGGCCGACCGTGAGGCGGCCGCCGCCTCGTTCGCGCCGACCGCGCAGGACCCGGACCCCTCGAAGCGCATCCCCGGTGTGGTGACCGCGACCTACACCGGCAGCGTGCACGTGCTCCCGACCGAGCGCGTCGCCTACGACCACTCGCCGCCGTTCGGCGGCCCGCACGACCAGACGTGGGCCACCTGCACCGGCATCGTGTACCCGACCGCCGTCCGCACCGAGAACATGGTGCACGCGCTCGAGCACGGCTCGGTCTGGATCGCCTACAACCCGCAGCAGATCTCCGGTGACGCGCTGAACCTGCTGAGCGTCCGCGCCAAGGACAAGCCGTTCACGATGCTGTCGCCGTACCCCGGCCTCGACAAGCCGATCTCGCTGCAGTCCTGGGGCCACCAGCTGAAGCTGGACAGCGCCGACGACCCCCGCATCGACGAGTTCATCGCGGCGCTGCGGAGCAACCCGAACGGCGTCTACCCCGAGGTCGGCGCGTCCTGCGACGCCGTCCCGGGCCAGTTCGACCCGGACAACCCGCCGCCGTTCGACCCGTCCAAGCCGGGTCCCGACGCGAAGCCGATGGACTACAAGGGCAGCACGGCCGCGCAGGGTGAGCAGGGCATGCCGGCTTCGTCGGCGCCGGCCTCCTCCGCTCCGGCCTCGGCCCCCGCTTCGGCGACGCCGACCAAGTGAGCACGGAAGCCGACCTCGACACCGAAGAGGTCACCGAGCAGCCGACCTGGTCGCGCTGGGTGATCATCGGCGGGACGCTCCTCGCGGTCCTGCTGATCGGCGCGACGGCGGGGATGTTCCTCACCCGCGCCGCCGACGAGCCGGCGGCGGCCACCCCCGCCGCCGGGTCGGTCGAGGTCGGCTTCGCCCAGGACATGTCGACGCACCACCTCCAGGCGGTGACGATGGCGGGCATCGCCCGCGACCGCACCACCGACCCGGAGATCAAGCAGCTTTCGTTCGACATCGAGCGCACGCAGCTCGAGCAGGTCGGCCGCATGAAGGGCTGGCTCATGCTGTGGGACCAGCCCGAGCAGGCGATCGGCGCGCCGATGAAGTGGATGACGGAGCCGATGGCGGGCCACGGCGACATGCCGGGGATGTCGATGGCGCCGTCGTCGGTCAACCCGGCGGGCGGCGCGCTGATGCCGGGCATGGCTTCCGACACCGAGCTGAAGAAGCTGCGCTCGCTGTCGGGCCGCGAGTTCGACGTCTACTTCCTGCAGCTGATGCTCCGCCACCACCAGGGCGGCACGTCGATGGCCCAGTACGCGGCGGCGCATTCGTCCTTGCCCGCGCTGAAGGCGCTGGTCAACAGCATCCTGGCGTCGCAGGGCGCGGAGATGGACCAGATCAAGCTGATGCTTTCGGGCCGGGGCGCCCAGCCGCTGCCGGCCTGAGCTACCAGCTGAGTTCCTGGCACCGCCGCGCGCAGTGCGGCGCTTCCACCTGCAGCGTCGCGTGCTCGATCGCGTACCGCGAAGCCAGCAGGTTCTGAGCCTCCGTCAAAACGTCCGATTGCTGCGCCGGCGGCGCCAGCGTCAAGTGCGCCGAGGCCACCTCCATCCCCGACGTCAGCGTCCAGACGTGCAGGTCGTGCACGTCCGCGACCCCCGGCAGCGCGGCCAGCTCGGCGTTGATCGCGCCGACGTCGACGCCGTGGGGCGCGTGCTGGAACAGGATGCGCAGCGCGCGCCGGGCCAGTGTCCACGTGCGGGGCAGCACGAACAGCCCGATCGCGACACCGATGATCGGGTCGGCGTAGCGCCAGCCCGTCAGCAGCGTGAGCGCGCCGCTGAGCAGCACGCCGACCGAGCCGATCAGGTCGGCCAGCACCTCGAGGTAGGCACCCCGGACGTTGAGGCTCTCCTTCGCCCCCGACCGCAGCACGGCGAACGACACGATGTTGGCGGCGAGGCCGGCCGTGGCGGCCAGCAGCACCGGCAGGCCGGGCACCGCGGGCGGGTCGCTGATCCGGCCGACGGCCTCGACGAGGACGTACCCCGCGACACCGAACAGCAGGACCGCGTTGGCCAGCGCGGCCAGCACTTCCGCGCGGTAGAGGCCGAAAGTGCGGCTGACCGTGGGGCCCGTGCGCCGCGCCAGGATGATCGCGGCGAGCGCCATGCCGACCCCGAGGACATCGGTGAACATGTGCGCCGCGTCGGAGATCAGGGCCAGCGAGCCGGTCGTGAAGCCGACGATGAACTCGAGCACCATGAAGCCCGCGCCGATGCCCAGGGCGATGGTCAGGCTCCGCACGTACCGGCCCGACGCGCTCGCCGGCGCGACCGCCTGCCCGTGTCCGTGGCCGTGTCCCATTCCGCCTCCGTTCGCGGTTCACCGTCGAGGCCAAACATATAGTCGGATGCGCATATGTGCAACAGAGGGCAGCCTAAGTTCACCCACCCGAAAGCTACTCCGCGCCTCGATCGCGACCAATCCACCAGGAGGGGTTTCCCGCCAGGCGGACTCGTCACGCTTCGGCGTCGACCATCCGCTTCAGCAGGTCGCGCAGCTGCACGCGGTCGTCCGGCCCGAGCGCCGCGAGCGGTTCGGCCGCGAAACCCAGTGCCCGCTGGAAGTTCCGCGCCAGCACGGCACCCGCAGGCGTGGCCACGATGTTCTTGATCCGCCGGTCGCGGCCGTCCGGCCGGCGCTCCACCAGGCCGCGGGCCTCGAGCCGGTCGATGATCCCCGTCACGTTCGAGCGCTCCGAGTTCAGCTTCTCGGCGATCCGGTGCATCGGCAGCGGCTCCCGGAGCGCGCCGAGCACCTTGGCCTGCACCGTCGTCAGCCCCTGGGCGGCCGCCGCGGACTCGTAGGAGTCGACGAACCGGTCGACGATCCGCGCGAGCAGGGCGACGACGTCGTCGGTGATCGGGTCAGCGCTCATCCGGTGAGTGTAAGCCGATAGTTGACTGCATGAACCATCCATGCCTATAGTCATTTTAGTTCACTGCATTAACCATCATCTCTCTGAATCACATCGAGGTCCGAAATGAGCAACGAGCGCGTCGCCCTGATCACCGGCACGTCCACCGGGATCGGCCTCGCCACCGCGGTCCGCGCGGCTCGCGCGGGCTTCCGGACGGTCGCCACGCTGCGCGATCCCGCCCGCGCCGACGGCCTGCGCGAAGCCGGCGTGGACCTGGACATCCGCCCGCTGGACGTCACCGATCCCGCGTCCGTGCGCGCGGCGGTCGAGGGTGTCCTCGCCGACTACGGCCGGCTCGACGTGCTGGTCAACAACGCCGGCGCGGGGCACGTCGGCACGCTGGAGCAGGAGCCGGTCTCGGCGGTGCGCGAGACCATGGAGGTCAACTTCTTCGGCGTCGCCGAGACGACGAAGGCCGCGCTGCCGGCGTTGCGCGCGAGCGGCGGCCGCGTGATCACGGTGACCAGCATCGGCGGCGCCGTCGGCCAGCCCTTCAACGAGGCCTACTGCGCGGCGAAGTTCGCCGTCGAAGGGCTGATGGAGTCCCTCGCGCCGGTCGCCGCGGCCCAGGGCGTCACGGTGTGCGTCGTCGAGCCGGGCGCGGTCGCGACGGAGTTCGTGAACAACATCGGCGTCGGCGAGCAGCTCTTCGCCGAAGCCGGCCCCTACGCGGAGTCCCTGCAGAAGTACATCGCGAACGTCACGAAGTCGTTCGAGGGCGCCCAGACGTCCGACGAGGTCGCCGAAGTGATCCTGGACGCGATGACGGCCGACGCGCCGGCGTTCCGCATCCAGACGTCGAAGCAGGCCGAGGAGTTCGTCGGGCTCAAGTTCGCCGACCGCGACGGTTCGGCCGTGCAGCGGCTGACGACCGGCTGGCTCGCCTAGCGCACCAGCCGGAAGAAGCCGCGGACCTGCTCGACGAACAGTTCCGGCTGTTCGAGTGCGGCGAAGTGCCCGCCGACGGGCAGCTCCTCGAACCACCGCAGGTCGGTGTAGCGCTGCTCGGCCTGCCGCCGTGACGGCCGCACGATCTCCTTGGGGAACACCGAAACCCCGGCTGGAACGTCCACTGTGGACAGGTCGCGGTCGTTGTTCTCCCAGTACATCCGAGCCGACGACGCCGCCGTCGCGGTGAACCAGTAGGCGGAGATGTCGTCGAGGATCTTCTGCCGGTCGACGGCGTCCTCCGGGTGGCCCTTGTTGTCGGTCCAGGCCCAGAACTTCTCGACGATCCAGGCGGCCTGGCCGGCGGGCGAGTCGGTGAGGCCGTAGCCGAGCGTCTGCGGCCGGGTGCCCTGCTGCGCGGAGTAGCCGGCCCCGGAGCGCCGGAACTCTTCGAGGTCGGCGCGGGCCCGCCGCTCCGCGGGCGTCGGATCGTCCAGGTCCAGCCGCACGGGCGCGAAGTTGACGTGCACCCCGGCGACCCGCCCGGACCGCGCGAGGGCGTTCGTGACGGCGGCACCCCAGTCACCGCCCTGAGCGCCGTAGCGGTCGTAGCCGAGCTGCTGCATGAGCAGGTCGAAGAGCTCGGCGACCCGCGCGATCTTCAGCGCGGGTTTGTCGCTCCACCCGTACCCGGGCAGCGACGGAGCGACGACGTGGAAGGCATCGGCGGGATCGCCGCCGTACTTCGCGGGATCGGCGAGCGGCCCGAAGACGTCGAGGAATTCGAGAACGGACCCGGGCCACCCATGGGTGAGCACGAGCGGCAGCGCATCGGCCTCGGGCGACCGCAGGTGCACGAAGTGCAGCCCGACCCCGTCGACCTCGGCCCGGAACTGCGGGAAGGCGTTGAGCCGCGCGGCGAACCCGAAGTCGTACTCCTCACCCCAGTCCCGGCAGAGTTCCCGCACGTAGGAGAGCGGAACACCCTGCGACCAGTCCCCGACGGTCTCGGCCTCGGGCCACCGAGTCCGCCGAAGCCGCTCCCGCAGGTCCGCAACATCGGCCTCATCGAGAGACACCTGGAACGGCTTGACCATTTCGGGCTCCTTCAGGTG
This sequence comes from Amycolatopsis sp. NBRC 101858, assembly GCF_030269325.1. GTDB lineage: Bacteria > Actinomycetota > Actinomycetes > Mycobacteriales > Pseudonocardiaceae > Amycolatopsis > Amycolatopsis ponsaeliensis. Next base: position 795,092 of record NZ_BSTD01000001.1, read on the forward strand.
GGCCTCCCACGCTAGCGACGTCCCGGTGAAAGGATCAACTTTTATAGCGCTGACCAGCGGATCCGTTACTGGGGCCACCTGCCCGCGAGGGGGCCGCGGGATGCGCTAAGCTTTCGGAGTCGCCCAGCGATGGGCCCTCGTAGCTCAGGGGATAGAGCACTGCCCTCCGGAGGCAGGTGTCGCAGGTTCGAATCCTGCCGAGGGCACTCCCACGGGAGCGGGAAAACCGCTCCTCACCAGCGCTTTCACGCTTGAAGCGGTTCTTCCCGTCCTCCGGCTGGCTACGGCCATTCACGGCCAAACACGGGTGTCTCTTCCCAATGCGTTCCCACGGGAACGGGCCGTGCGCCGTCGATCAGCCCTCCGAGCCGCCCTGCGGCCTGTGGCTAAGGACCTTCTCGATCCGGGCTCGGTTGCCCTCCTCCCCCCTCAAGGAACGCGGCATACACCTCGAACAGCAGGCCAACCGAGCTGAACAGCGTGGGCAGACTTGGAAAGCGTGCTGGGTTCACGCCCTCGCAGGTTTGCGTGCTCACCGTGTTGAGCATGGATCTGACCGTAACGCCACGTCTGTGGTGTTCGACCTTGGTCACGGACCCGCAGTGAAGGGGTTATGTCTCGGCTGTCCGGAGGCTGGTTATGGGTAATGGGCGACGGTGGGTGCCGTCACCGGTGACACTGGCGCTGTTGGGTCTGGTTCTTGCGCTGGTGGGCAACCTGGCCACGAACCTGATTGAGGTGGAGCAGTGGTGGTGGCGTCCGAGCGTGTTCGCCGCGCTGGGGGTACTAGCAGTCGGGGCGCTGGCACTGGAGGCGGTGCGGCACCGGGCTGAACGGGTCCGGGCGCAGTTGGGTTCAGTCGGGGTGCAGTCACAGGTGTTCGGGGCGCTCCCGCGCCAGGCGTGGCAGTGGCAGCCACGGCTGCAGGAGGAAAAGGCAGTGCGGGAGGCGCTGGGTCGGAGGGGCCGGGCCGCGCTGGTCGCGTTGCCGGGGGCACGGGGTGCAGGTAAGTCTCAGCTGGCTGCAGCGTACGCCCGCTGGTGCCTCAATCAGGGCTACGACCTGGTCGCCTGGATCAACACCGAATCCGGACCGGTCCCCGAACTAGCGGCGCTAGCGGCCTATCTCGACCTGCAGGGAGTGACGGAGACAGCGCCGGAACAGGCCGCGACGGCGGTATGCCGATGGCTGGAGCGGGACGGCCAGGCCCGGCGACTGCTGGTCTTCGACAACGTCGACGATCCGGACGCACTGCGCAAGTACCTCCCGACGACCGGGTCGACGAAGGTGCTGATCACCACCAACAGGCGAGAGTTCACCACAATGGGCGGGATCGCCGTGGTCGAGGTCAGCATGTTCACCCCCACCGAGGGAGCGGCATTCCTGGCCCGCGCAACCGGACTGGACCCCGTCGGCGATGGGGCGCGGTTAGGTGAGCAGTTGGGCTGGCTACCGCTGGGGCTGGCTCAGGCGGCAGCGTTCATCGCACGGACCGAGATGTCCTACACCGAGTACGCGGAACTCTTGCGGCGTCAAGACCTGGATGAGACATTGCGTCAACAGGCCGGGGCCGATCACCCTGGGGTGTTGAAGGCAACCCAGCTCAGCCTGGCCGGGCTCGCCAGGGCCGACCCCAGCGGGGACACCGCCCGGCTGCTGCGCGTGCTGTCGCTGCTATCGCCCGACGGAGTCAGCCGGGACCAGCTGGTGCAGGCTGAGCAGCACCTTGGCTTGCACGGTGGCGTGTGGCCGACCATCAATGCCCTGCTCGAGGCTTCGCTGGTCACTCTCGGCGGTGATGCCCAAGCGGGCTCCTACGGCGAAGACCGCCGAGTCGTCGCGGTACACCGGCTCACTGCGTTAGTGGTCCGGTACGAGGCCAGCAGAGCTCCTGGTGATGACCAGGCGGCCGCGCTGGAGACGGCGACTCAGCTGTTGGACGCACTCACCAGCCGTTTCCCCCGTCACCAGGTCGCGCTGCGCCGCGGTGAGCTGGACGAACTCACCGCCCACCTCGACGCTGTACGCGGCCACACCGACGATCCGTCGCCGCTCCTGCTCACTCAGGCCAAGTGGATCGCCGGGCTGCTGGAGCACGCCGGTGACCTGACCCGCGCCATACCCTTGTTCGAGCAGACACTCGCCGATTGGGAGCGGATGCTGGGAGCCGAGCACCCGCACACCCTGACCTCGCAGAGCGATCTCGCCTACGCCTATCGGTCGGTGAGACGGCTAGAAGAGGCGATCACCCTGCTCGAACAGAACGTCGCCGTAAGCGAACGGGTGCGGGGAGCCGAGCACCCGCACACGCTGATCTCACGGAACAACCTCGCCAGCACCTATGAGACCGCGGGACGGCTGGACGAAGCGATCACCCTGCACGAACAGAACCTCGCCGATCGAGAACGAGTGCTTGGAGCCGAGCACCCGGACACCCTTATCTCACGGAACAACCTCGCCGGCGTCTATGACACCGCGGGACGGCTGGACGAAGCGATCACCCTGCACGAACAGAACCTCGCCGATCGAGAACGAGTGCTTGGAGCCGAGCACCCGGACACCCTTATCTCACGGAACAACCTCGCCAGCGCCTACGACTCCGCGGGACGGCTGGACGAAGCGATCACCCTGAACAAACAGAACCTCGCCGATCGAGAACGAGTACTCGGAGCCGAGCACCCGGACACCCTTACCTCACGGAACAACCTCGCCAGCGCCTACCGGTCGGCGGGACGGCTGGATGAGGCAATCACCCTCCACGAACAGAACCTCGCCGCATGCGAGCGAGTGCTGGGGCCTGCTCACCCTATAACGGACACGGTCCGCGGCAATCTCACCGAAGCTCGTCGCGGCAACGGCGTCTAGAGCGGCCGCCTGAAGCTCACCCAGCAGCACGGCGAAGGTCGAGCTCATCACGGCCTACTTCGCCTGCCAAACAGCAGCCGATGGCACGACGGAGCAGCAGCGACTTCCCAATGCGTTCTCAACCGCAGCGCCGCTTGCGACCGAGAGGCCATGTTTTGGCAGGTCAGACCTCAGGACTGGGTCACTCGGCCTGCAACCCTCCGGAGGCAGGTGTCGCAGGTTCGAATCCTGCCGAGGGCACCCTCTTCAGAAAACGCAAAACCGGCCCCTACCAACGAGAACGCGGTAGGGGCCGAATGCGTTGCGGGCAGTCATGAACCCGTCACGTCGGTCTCTCAAACAGTCGGGTCGGGGCCGAGCGCCCGGTCGAGCAGCTCGCCCAGCTGGTCGACCTCCGCCGCCGACAGATCGCTGAACGAAGACTCGGCCACGGCGTCCACCAAGCCCTGCCCCTCGGCGCGCAAGCGCGCCCCCTCTTCGGTGAGCCGGTGCCGTACCGCGCGGCCCGGTCCCGGCACCCGTTCGATCAGACCCCGCTCGGCCATTCGCGTGGCCAGCGAACCGAAGGACTGGTCGGTCTGGAACGTCAGCACCGCCAAGTCATGCAGCGACGCTTCCGGCTCGCGGTGCAGGTGCCGCAGCGTGTCCCACTGCACCAGTGACAGCCCCAGCGGCGCCAAGGCACGGCTCAGCGCGCGGTGGTGGCGGTACTGCAGGCGCTTCACGGCCAACGAGACATCACCGGGGCGGTACTTCATGCGCACACCCTAACCGACCGGAGACAGCTTGCTTATCTAAGTAACCTTATATAAGGTTCCTTAGGTACCGAGTTCACGACCGAGAAGGACCCATGACGACTCTCCCCGCGGCCGGCTCCCTCCGGCCCACCCGCACTGAAACCCGCACCCTCGGCCCGGTCGAGGTGACCCTCCAGGACCGCGACCGCACCCGCCCGTTCCTGCTCCTGCACGGCGGTGGCGGCGTCGCCACCATGGCCGGCTTCGCCGATCTGCTCGCCGAGCGCACGCACTCCCGGGTGCTGCTGCCCACCCACCCCGGGTTCGGCGGCACGCCGAAGGACGACAGCCTGACCGGCGTCACCGAACTGGCGCAGGCGTACGTCGCGCTGCTGGACGAGCTCGACCTCACCGACGTCACCGTGATCGGCAACTCCTTCGGCGGCTGGCTGGCCGCCGAAATCGCCCTGCGGAAGAGCCCGCGGGTCAGCGGCGCGGTGATCATCGACGGGGTCGGCATCGAGGTCGACGGCCACCCGCTGACCGACGTCAGCGGCCTCTCTCCCGCCGAGCTCCGCGCGCACTCCTACCACGACCCGAGCAAGGCGCCCGTCCCGCCGGGCGGCGGCACCGGGCCCAGCCCGGACGTCCAGGCCCTGATCGGCTACACCGGCCCGGCCATGGCCGACCCGACGCTCGCCGGCCGGCTCGGCGCCATCGACATCCCGGTCCACGTGCTCTGGGGCGAAAGCGACGGCATCGTCGACCCCGGCTACGGGAAGGCCTACGCCGCCGCGATCCCGCTCGCGACGTTCACCCTGCTCCCCCGCACCGGCCACCTGCCGCAGGTCGAGACGCCCGAAGAGCTGCTGGGCGCACTGCTCGACCTCGGCAACTGACCCCCAGGAGACCGGCATGAGCACCTCGTTGACCGTGACCCGGATCGGGCACGCCTGCCAGCTGATCGAGATCGGCGGGATCCGCGTCCTGACCGACCCGTGGTTCACCCAGGCCGCGACCTACTACCAGGGCGAACCGGTCACCACGACCGTCGAAGCCCTCGGCCGCCTCGACGCGGTCGTCATCAGCCACGAGCACTACGACCACTGCGACCTCGACGCCCTCGTCACCGGCGGCTTCGACCTCACCACCCCGCTGATCGGCCCCGGCACGGTCGCGACCCTCGCGCGGGACAAGGGTTTCCGCGACATCCGCGTCGTCGAAGCCTGGGAAGCCGCCGAGGTCGGCGACCTCACCGTGACCGCCACCCCGGGCAAGCACGGCGTCCACGAAGTCACCTTCGTCCTCCAGTCCGGGGGCCGCACGGTCTTCTTCGGCGGCGACTCGCTGCGCGTCCCGGAGCTCGACACCATCCCGGACCGGTTCGGCCCGGTCGACCTGGCCATCCTGCCGACGAACGGCCTGTGCATCCGGCCGATGAACCTCGCGCAGGTGGTCATGGACGCCGAGGAAGCAGCCGGGCTGACGGCCGCACTGAAGCCGGCGATGGCCGTGCCGCACCACTACGCCTTCCACAGCGGCCGCCTGGGCGACCGGATGATCACCAAGGGCGACCGGGACCCCCGGCACTACGCCGACGCGGTCGCGCGGCTCGCCCCGGAGGTCGACGTCCGCCTGGTCCTGCCCGGGACCACGGTCGTGGTCCCGTGACCGACCGGCGGTTCGTGCCCGAGGTCGGCGACGACCTCCCGCCCGGCGAGCGGCCGATGATCGCCGTCGTCCGGGCGATCCCCGGGCACGAAGACCGGCTCGCCGCCGCCATCGCGGTGCTCACCACCGCGGTGCGGCGCGAGCCCGGCTGCGTGGAGTTCCGGTCGTTCCGGGACATCGGCGACCCGGGAACCTTTCGCCTCTACGAGATCTACGCCGACACCGACGCGTTCCGGGCCCACCTCGAGACCACGCACGTGGCGCACTTCTTCACCGAACTGGCCCGGCACAGCACCGCCGACGCCGGCGCACTGACCCAGCTCGCCGAGTTGCCCGGATCCGAAGACGACGAGCGGTAGCAGCCCAGGTGCGACTCATTCCTCCGGCGGGGCCCCGCGCCAGCGCCACCCGGTCTGCTTCGCACGGCCCGGAACCTCGACGCGGTCCATAGCCCACAGCAACGCCGTCCACGGATCCAACTCCGAGACGTCGCCCAGGTGCGGGAACAGCCGCGACACCGTCCGCGCGCAGACCTCGCGGGGCGGGTCCAGTGCCAGGCCGAGGCCGCGGGCCACGTCTTCCCCGTGGACCAGCACCTCCGCGCAGCCCATTGCCGCGAAGCCGCCCGGGTCCGCGGTGCCCGTCGGGTGGTACGCGCGGGCCTCCGGCGGGGACGTTCGGACCACCGCGGAGAGAATTGTGCTGCCCGCCAACGCGAACTCCAGCGCGTCGGCCGAGGACGCGTCCTTCGCCAACGACGCCAGGAAAGGCACGTAACCACTGGGACGACGCGAGACGAGCTGAGCCGCGTACGACAGCAAACAGTCGCCGACGTGCTCCGCCGTGTGCCAAGCGTCCAGGTCGCCCGTGCCCGTCGCGGTCGCCCAATCCTCGGACGCCGCCGGGCGCACAGCGTCGGCCAGGCAGGCGATGGCCGCGTCGAGGTCAGCGGCGGTAACCGGATTCATGATCGGGACCCTAGCCGGTAGTTTCCCGGCGCGGCACCGAACTCGCGCTTGAACGCGTGCGAGAACGCGAAAGGCGAGCCGTAGCCGACCCTCGAAGCGATCGACGGCAGGGGAAGGTCGGTGTCCTGCAACAAGCGCGCTGCCGTCGTCAAGCGCCACCACGTCAGGTACGCCATCGGCGAGTGGCCGGTCAACGCCGTGAACCGGCGGGCGAGCGTCGCGCGGGACAGGCCTGCCCTGGACGCCAGATCCTCGATGCGCCACGGTGCCCCGGGATTTTCGTGCAGGGCCTCCAGCGCCGACGCGATCGCCGGATCGCGCAACGCCTGGGGCCAGCCCGCGCCCGGGTTTCCCGCCAGCCACGCGCGGATCAAGTACACCAGCAGCAAGTCCAGCAGACCGGCGAGGACGGTGGCCGAACCCGGGCGCGACGACGTCACCTCCGCGCCGAGCAGCTCGATCGCCGCCCGGAGTTCCGGAGCGCCGCCGACCTGAGCCGGGATGTGCACCACCTCCGGCAGGCTCGCCAGCACCGGGTGACGGCGCGCCTGGGACAGGCGGTACTTGCCGCACAGGAACTCCGTCCGGCCGTCCGGCTCGGGCACCGCCGTCTCGAACGGCACCGCACCCGACGCGTCCGGCCGCGACGACAGCGTGTGCTCGCTGCCGTGCGGGACCAGGACCACGTCGCCCGCGCCCAGGGGTACCGGGTCGCCGTCGGGCGGGATCAGCCAGCCGTTGCCGCGCAGGAGCACGTGAAAGCCCGCGCCCTCGTACGGCGCGAAGCGGTAACACCACTCGGCGCCGGCCCGCAGCCGGTTCGAGGTCGGCTGCCCGATCCGCACCGCCGCGATTGCGTCGCTCAAGAGGTCCACACGACAACTATAAGACGTTCGCGCATCAATGTGAGCCGAGAGAGCATTGGAAAGCTCAAATGAGAGCGTCAGAGTGGAGTCATGTACATCGGTGACGTCGAAGTCGTGAAGGTCCTCGAGTGGCAAGGCGAGATCGCCCCCGCGCGGACCATCGTCCCCAGCCCGCCAGAGCTCTGGCAGGACAACGCCCACTGGCTCGCGCCCGACCACTGGAACCCCGAGACCGGCGGCTACCGCGGCACGGTCCAGACCTGGGTGCTGCGCAGCGAAGGCCGGGTCATCCTCGTCGACACCGGCGTCGGCAACGACCGAGACCGCCCGCAGATCCCGCTCTTCGACCACCTGACGACGAACTTCCTCGACCGCCTGGCCGATGCCGGCGTCCGGCCCGAAGACGTCGACGTCGTCGTCAACACCCACATCCACTACGACCACGTCGGCTGGAACACCTTGCGGCGCAACGGCGAATGGGTTCCCGCCTTCCCCAACGCCACCTACCTGATCCCCCGCGCCGACCAGACGTACTTCGACCCGCGCAACGCCCACCGGCGGCCCGCCCCGCGCACCGAGCACGACCAGCTGCGCCGCGAAGGCAGCCTGCTCGTCTACGCCGACAGCATCGCGCCCGTACTCGGCAAAGCCGTGCTGTGGGAGGGAAAGCACCGCATCGACCGCAACCTGACCCTCGAACCCGCGCCCGGCCACACGCCCGGTTCGTCCGTCGTCCGCCTGGCCTCCGGCGGCGAGCGCGCCGTGTTCGTCGGCGACCTGCTGCACAGCCCTGTCCAGGTTCTCGCACCCCAGCACAGCAGCTGCTTCTGCGAAGACGACCAGCAAGCCGCCGTCACCCGGCGCCGCGTCCTCGAACGCGCCGCCGACGAGCGCGAGCTCGTCGTCCCGGCGCACTTCGCCGGCCCCGGCGCGGCCGAAGTGCGGCGTGACGGCAGCCGGTTCGCCATCAGCCGCTGGGCGGGTGATCCTGTCGAAAACCTGTGAATCGGACAGAACTGGCACTCCCCGCGGCGCCTCCGCGTTGTCAGGGTGACAAGGAGGAACCATGGGTGCACTTGGGACGCTGCTCGGCTTCTTGCTGAGCCTGTACCTGCTCGTGCTGATCGCGCGGATGGTGCTGGACTGGGTGGGAATGCTGGCCGACAGCCCGCCGTGGGCGCGGCGGGCGCGCAGCCTCGCCTACTCGGCCACCGAGCCGGTCATCGGGCCGGTGCGGCGGGTCGTGCGGCCGGTGCGGATCGGCGGGATCTCGCTCGACCTCGCCTTCACGCTGGTCTTCATCGGCGTGATCGTGCTGCGGGGGATCGTCTTCGCGCTCTAAAGACTGCCGCGGAAGCCCGCCGAGAGCCGGTCGATGCCGCGTTCCAGCTCGGCGCGGACGCCGCGCAGGTCGACGCCGTCCGGGTCGATCAGCGCCTGCATCGAGATCCCGCGCAGCTGCGCCAGCAGCGCCCCCGCGTACGCGTCGGCGTCGCGGACCCCGGTGATGGACCCGTCCGCGACGCCGCTGGCCAGGGTCTGGGCGATGGCGAACCGGAACCGGCGGTCGGCCTCGGTCAGCGCGCCGCGCAGGGCCGAGTACTCCGCCGCCGCGTCGCCCCAGCACGCCAGGAAGGCCTGGTTGAGCGTCGGCATCGTGCGGATGAGCTCGAAGATGATGTCGAGCAGCGCGCGCAGCATGTCCATCGGCGTCGCGGTGGCCGAGCCGGTCCGGGCCGCGACGGCCTCGCTGTAGGCGGTGGTGAACTCTTCAACGGCGTACTCGACCAGCCGCTGACCGAGCCCGTCCTTGTCGCCGAAGTGCTGGAAGATGACGGACCGCGCGTAGCCGGACCGCGCGCAGACGGCCCCGATCTTCAGCCGGCCGAAGCCCTCGTCGGCGATCAGGTGCGCGGCGGCGTTGAGGATGCGCGCCTCGACGGCGGCGTCTTCGCCGTCCTGCGGGATCCGGTCTGCGGCGGAGCGGTCCACGGGCGTCATGCTAGCCACTCGAACCGGACACCACCGGCCGAACGGTCAGCGAATCGTGCGCGGACCGTCAGCGCGAGGGAGCAGCTTGGGGTCATCACCACCGACCCGAGAGGACCCTCCGATGACTGCCAAGACCGTGCTCGTGTCCGGGGCCAGCATCGCCGGCCCGGCCGCGGCCTACTGGCTGCGCCGCCACGGCTACCGCGTGACCGTCGTCGAGACCGCGCCCGCGCTGCGGCCCGGCGGGCAGGCCGTCGACTTCCGGGGTGAGCAGGTGAAGCTCCTGAAGGCCATGGGCATCCTCGACGACGTCCGCCGCTTCGAGACCGCCATGGGCGACCAGACCGTGCTCGGCCTCGACGCGCGGCCGCAGCTGACCGTGCCCGGCGCCGCCTGGAGCGGGGAGGTCGAGATCCTGCGCGGCGACCTCGCGCGGATCCTCTACGAGCACACCGAGGACTACACCGAATACGTCTTCGGCGACCGTGTCACGAGCCTCACCGAGACCGCGGACGGCGTCGACGTCACCTTCCGGCACGGCGCGCCGCGGCGGTTCGACCTCGTCGTCGGGGCCGACGGCGTGCACTCCGGGGTGCGGGCCGCCGCCTTCGGGCCCGAGACGGAGTTCCGCCGCGACCTCGGGTTCGGGATCGCCGGGTTCACCGCGCCCAACCACCTCGGCCTCGACCACACCAGCGTCATGTACAACGAGCCCGGCCGCGGCCTGACCGTGGGCAGCCACCGCCTCCCGGACCGGCTGCACGTCGGCCTGGTCTTCGCCGCCGACGGCGTCGAGTTCCGCCGCCGCACCGCGGACGAGCAGCGCACCCTGGTCGCGCGGCTCTTCGCGGACACCGGCTGGGAGACGCCGCGGCTGCTCGAGGCGCTGCCGGAGGCGGACGACCTGTACGTCGATTCGATCAGCCAGATCCACCTCGACCGCTGGTCGAAGGGCCGGGTCGTGCTGCTCGGCGACGCCGCCTGGTGCGCCGGGCCCGGCGGGTCCGGCACCGGGCTCGCCATGATGGGCGCCCAGGTGCTGGCCGGTGAGCTCGCGGCGGCCGGCGGCGACCACGTGACGGCGTTCGCGAAGTACGAAGAGCGCCTGCGCAAGCCGGCCACGGTCGGGCAGAAGAACGGCAAGGGCTCGGGCAACTTCCTCGCCCCGCGCACCGCCGCGAAGATCCGCAGCCGCAACCGCGCCTACCGGATGCTGAGCACGCGGCTGTTCGGCAAGGTGTTCACCTGGATGACCGACCGCGCGGCCAACGCGCTGGAATATCGTGAGTACCCCGCGCTCACGTCCGCGTGAGGCGCCGATCTTCGTCTCATCGGGGGACTCGGCTGGCGACCCGGCGTGGCGTACGTCACTCTTGACGCCATGTCAATACGCCGGGCCGCCGAGGTCCCGGTCAGGACGGCGCTCGCCGGCCTGACCGTGCTGGCCCTGGGCGTGCTCACGGCGCTCAACGCGCGTTCCCTGCCCGTGATCGGCGACGGCACGACCTACTCCGCCGAGTTCACCGAAGCGGCCGGCGTGTTCGCGGGCAACGACGTCCGCATCGCCGGGGTCGAGGTCGGCCGCGTCTCGGACGTGAAGCTGCGCGGCGACCGCGTGCTGATTTCCTTCCGGGTCAAAGGCGCGTGGCTGGGCGACACGACGGGCGCGGCGATCCGGCTGAAGACCGTGCTGGGCCAGAAGTACCTCGCGCTCGACCCGCAGGGCGACGGAACGCTCGACCCCGGCAAGCCGATTCCGCGGTCCCGCACCAGCGTTCCCTACGACATCCTCGCGGCGTTCGGGGAGCTTTCGTCCACTGTGGACAATATCGACACGGCGCGGCTGGCGAAGAGCTTCGACACGCTGTCGGCGACGCTCGCGAACACCCCGCAGAGCGTCCGCGCCGCGCTGAGCGGGCTGTCGCGGCTGTCGGACACCCTTGCCACGCGCGACCAGCAGCTCGCTTCCCTGCTGGGCAACACGCGGGTCGTCTCGCAGACGCTCGTCGACCGCGACGCCGCCGTGCGGCAGCTGCTAGACGACGGGAACCAGCTGCTCGCCGAGGTGAGCGACCGCGAACAGGCGATCAGCTCCCTGCTCGACGGCTCGCGGCGGCTCGCCACCGAGCTGTCCGGGCTGATCAGCGACAACGACACGCAGCTCGGCCCGCTGCTCACCCAGCTCGACCAGCTGACGTCGATGCTGCAGCGCAACCAGGACGCGCTCGCCGCGGGCATCCGGGGGTTCGCGCCGCTGGTCCGGCTCGGCACCAACCTCTCCGGGAACGGCCGGTGGATCGACGGCTACCTGTGCGGGCTGATCCTGCCGTCGTTCGGCCCGCTGAACGAAGGCGGCTGCCACGGCTGAGCCCGCGTGGCATGCTGGCGCCGTGCGATACCTGCTCCTGCTGTGCGGTGACGAAAGCGCCGCGGCGGCGGCCGGCCCGGAGATGGCGCGGCGCTGCCACGAATGGGCCGCCGAGGCCGAACGGCGCGGCGTCCGGCAAGGCGGTGTGGGCCTGCACCCGCCCGCCGAGGCGAAGACGATCCGGGGGCGCGACGGCTCGGTCCTGCTGACCGACGGCCCGTTCGCCGAGACCAAGGAGCAGGTCGGCGGCTACAACATCCTCGAATGCGCGGACCGTTCGACGGCCATCGAGGTCGCGTCGCGGCACCCGTGGGCCGAGGTCGGCACGCTGGAGCTGCGCGAAATCCCCGATGGGCCGCCTACGGCTTCGTGATCTTCACCGTCACCTGGTTGTCGCTGTAGGTGTAGGCGACGTACTCGAACTCGACGCCGGTGCGCTCGACGTACTCCGTCCACGCGCGGTACTCGTGCCGCTTCCAGCCGGGGAAGTTGAAGAACTCGTCGAAGTGCACGATGCTGCCCGCGCGCAGCCGCGGCCCGCACAGGTCGAGGACGGTCTTCGCGGAGCTGTAGAGATCGCCGTCGACGTGCAGGAAGTCGACGTGCTTCGGGTGCGTCCCGAGGAAGCCCGGGAGGCTGTCGGCGAAGAGGCCGACGACCAGTTCGGCACCCGGGACGTCCGGCAGGTCGTCGCGGGCGAAGGCGCCGGCGGGCATGCCGTTGAGCCACGCTTCGGGCAGCCCGTCGAAGGAGTCGAAGCCGTAGACCTCCCGGCCGCCCCGGGCGCGGGCGATCGTCCGCAGCGTGTTGCCGGACGCGACGCCGAACTCCAGCGCCATCCCGCCTTGCGGCGCCAGGGAAAGCGCGTACTCGAGAGTCTCTTTCGGACGGCCGAAGTGCTGGGCGCCGACCAGGTTCTCGCGGGCGAAGACGTTGCTCTCCAGCGCGGCGTCCTGGTCGCCGGCGTAGACGATGTCGCGCCGGCTGCGGATCTCGAACTCCACCACCCGATCGAGGACCCGGTCACCCTGCCGGATGATCTCTTCGCGGAGCTCGGCCGCCATCCGGTTCAGCTGATCGGTGTACGGGTCGTGCACTTTCGCGGCGGCCTGGTGAAGCAGCTTACCCAGGGTGCGCCGCAGGGTTTTTGTTACCGGGGAACGGTTCTTCGTGTCGTTCATCGCGGGACGGTAGCTCACGACACGATGAGCCGGAACCCCGCGTCCCACTCCGTCCGGCCGAGCAGCTCCGCGTGCTCCTCGTGCCACCGCCCGGACTCCAGGTCTGCCCGCAATCGGGCAATTCCCCGGCGCACCGCGTCGGGCGGCGTCTGCGCGAGTGCCGAGCACGACCGCCGCACCGCCGGATCGAGGTACGCCTCCGGACGGCGCCAGTGAGCCGGGAACACGCCGTCCGTGAAGTCCCACGGCACCGGCAGCTCGACGACCGAAGCCGCGCCCAGGAAAGCCGCGATCTCCGGCGCCGACGGGCGGGACGACTCCAGCGAAGCGACCTCCGGCACGTACTCCCGCACGAGCCAGAAGTCGTTGTGCAGCGCGGTGTCGTAAGCCAGGACGACCTGACGGCGCGCGACCCGGCGCAGCTCGTCGAGACCGCGGCGCCAGTCGGCCCAGTGGTGCACGGTGAGCACCGCCAGCGCGGCGTCGAAGGAACCCTCGGCGAACGGCAGCGCCTCGGCGACCGCCCGCACCACCGGTGCCGCGCCGGGCCGCCGTTGCCGGATCATCTCCGCCGACGGCTCGACCGCGACGACCCGCCGCGCGGGCGGCTCGTACGACCCCGTCCCGGAACCCACATCGAGCACCGAAGCGGCCGGGCCCAGCGCGTCGAGCACCGGCGTCAGCCAGCGGGGGTCGGTGCGCCTCCCCCGTGCGTAGCCGACGCCGATCTCGTCGTAGCGGGTCATCAGCGCTCCGAGGCGTCGCCGCCGTTCTGCTCGGCCAGGAACCGCTCGAACTGGGACCCGAGCTCCTCCGCGGTCGGCATGTGCTCGACCGATTCCGCGAGCAGCGATCCCCGCTCGGAAGCCTCGATGAACGTGTCGTACTGCCGCTCGAGCGCGCGGACGACGTCGGCGATCTCGTCGGACTCCGCGATCTGGCGGTTGATCTCGGCGTCGGCGAGGTCCGCCGCGGTGCGCAGCTCGCCTTCGGCCAGGCTCAGCCCGGTCGAGCGGCCCAGCGCGTCGAGGACGACCAGCGACGAGGCCGGGTATGTCGACTGCGCGAGGTAGTGGGGCACGTGCGCGGCGAACCCGACGGCGTCGTGCCCCCACTCGCCGAGCCGGTACTCCAGCAGCGCGGCCAGGCTGCCCGGCACCTGCAGCCGGTTCGGCAGCGGCTGGTGCTCGCCGACCAGGTCCTTGCGGGTCGCGTGCGCGGTGACGCCGAGCGGGCGGGTGTGCGGCGCGCCCATCGGGATGCCGTGGAAGCCGGCGGTGAGCCGGACGCCCCAGCGCTCGATCAGGTTCTTGACCGCGCGGCAGAACCGCTCCCAGTCGTGGTCGGGCTCCGGGCCGGACAGCAGCAGGAACGGCGTCCCGTCACCGTCGTGCAGCAGGTGGACGACCAGTTCCGGGGCGTCGTAGTCCTCCCAGTGGTCCACGGCGTAGGTCATCGTCGGCCGGCGCGAGCGGTAGTCGATGAGCCGGTCGACGTCGAAGCGCGCGACCACCCGGTGCTCGCCGCCGAGCAGGTGCTCGGCCAGCAGACGGCCCGCCGAACCGGCGTCCATGAACCCTTCGAAGTGGTGCATGAGCACCGCTCCGGTCAGGTCGGGGACGTCCGAGTCCACCTCGTACAGGTCGTCGGGATCGAGTCCCACCGGGTCCTCCAGCTCGCTGATGCGGCAATCCACCAAGCACAACACACCCCGACGGCGAATCCATTCCTCCGACGGTGTGGCCGATCGTAACGGCAAGCGATCGAGGACGGACCGAATCGCCATCGTGACACTTGTCGTGGGCACGCAAGGCGCCGATCGGGCACGCTTGACGGTGTGAGCGAACACAGCACGAACACAGCGGCGCTGCGGCTCCGGCCGCCCGCGCACCGGGTCAGCCGCCGGGCCATCGGCTACTGGACGGCGACCGCCGCCATCCTCTGGATCGTGCTGATCGGGGTGCAGACCGTCATCGTCGTGACCAGCGACGATCCGCCCGCGTTCCTCGACGTCACGCTGATCATCTCGTGCGTGCTCGCTCCGCTGCACCTGATCGTGATGCCGCAGTGGCGCTACCGAGTGCACCGGTGGGAGGTCACCGACGAAGCCGTCTACACGCAGGCGGGCTGGCTGAAGCAGGAGTGGCGGATCGCCCCGGTGTCGAGGATCCAGACCGTCGACATCGAGCGCGACCCCTTCGAGCAGCTGTTCGGGCTGGCGAAGATCACCGTGACGACGGCGTCCGCGGCCGGTCCGCTGCGCATCGCGGGCCTGCGGCACGACCGCGCGCTGGAACTGGCCGACGAGCTCACGAAGACGACGCAGGCGATCCGGGGCGACGCGACATGAGCAGCCCCGAAGCCGTCGTGACGCTGCCCGCCGAGGGCACGCGCGAAGCGCCGTGGCACCGCCTCGACCGGCGCATGCTGCTCATCCGGCCGGTGCTGGACCTGGTGCGGTCGCTGCCGGTGCTGCTGGGCGCGCTGCTCGTCGGGCACGGCGAGCCGTGGCAGTGGATCGGTCTCGTCTTCACCGCGATCGCCGTGTGCACCGGCGTCTCGCACGTGCTGACCTCGCGCTACCGGATCACCGAAACCCAGGTCGAGTGGCACACCGGGCTGCTGCTGCGCAAGCAGCGGGCCATCCCCCGCGACCGGATCCGCACGGTCGACGTCACCTCCGAGCCGAAGCACCGGCTGTTCAAGCTGGCGGCCGCGCGGATCGGCACCGGACGGCACTCGCACGGCAAGGGGCCGGGCAAGGACGAGCTCGTCCTCGACGCCGTCACGGTCGCGGAAGCCCAGCGGCTGCGCACGCTCCTGCTGCACCGCAAGGCCGTGGAGACGGCGACCGAAGACACCGCCGCGGCACCCGCGCCGCCCGAGCAGGTCGTCGCCGTGGTCGACAAGAAGTGGCTGCGGTACGCGCCGTTCACGCTGTCCGGGCTGGCGGTGGTCGGTGCCGCGGTCGGCACCGTCTACCACTTCGCGCACGAACTGCACTTCGACCCGATCCAGTTCTCGCTGGTCCAGACGGTCGTCGGGCACTTCGCCGACACGCCGACGTGGGTGAGCCTGGTGCTGGCCGCCGCCGGGCTGCTGGTGCTCGTCTCGCTGCTGTCGATCGGCGGGTACGTGCTGTCGTTCTGGAACTTCCGGCTCACCCGCGAACCCGCCGGCACGCTGCACATCCGGCGCGGCCTGATCACGACGCGCTCGGTGTCGATCGAGGAGGACCGCCTGCGGGGCGTGGAAATCCGTGAGCCGCTGCCGCTGCGGCTGGCCGGCGGCGCCCGCTGCGTCGCCATCGCCGGCGGCCTGCGCGAGGGCAAGGGCGCGGACAAGAGCGGCGGGCTGCTGCTCCCGCCCGCGCCGCTGGCGAAGGCCCACGAGGTCGTCGCGGAGGTGCTCGGTGAGGACCCGGCCGCGACGCCGCTGGTGCGCCACCCGCGACGGGCGCTGTACCGGCGGCTCTCGCGGGCCATCGTCGGGGTGCTGCTGCTCGCCGCGGCGCTGTACGGCCTGGCGTGGCTCGGTGCGCTGCCGGACTGGCCGTGGCAGGCCGCGCTCGTGCTGCTGCCGTTCGCCGCGCTGGTCGGCTGGGACCGCTACCGCGGCCTCGGGCACGCCCTCACCGGCCGCTACCTCGTGACGCGCTCGGGTTCGCTCGACCGCGGCACCGCGGCGGTCCGCTGCGACGGCATGACCGGCGTCGTCGTCGAACGCTCGTACTTCCAGCGCCGGGCCGGGCTGGTCACGATCATCGCGCCGGTCGCCGCGGGCAAGGGGCACTACCGCGTGCTCGACGTCGGCGAGTCCGCCGGGCTCGCGCTGGCCGACCGGGCCGTGCCGGGCCTGCTGACACCGTTCCTGACCGATGAGCGGGACCGCGGTTGACGCTCCACCCGCGCGGCTCGTAGCGTGAAATCCGCCGTCCGAACGTAATGCCCATCGCGTTCGTCGAGAGGACGGCAGGATGTTCCGGAAGCTCCTTGGCGTGCTGGCCGCGGGAATCGTCGCGGGCTCGGTACTCGCCCCGGCCGCGCAGGCGGCGGACAACCCTTACGGTGACCCGAATCTGGTCTCGATGTTCGACGGCTCCGATTTGAGCCCTTGGACATCGTCCAAGACCGGGCTGTGGTCGGCGAAGAACGGCGTCATCCACGGGAATGGCACCGCACGCGGCTGGTTGTACTACAACAAAACGCAGGTCGGCACGTTTCGGTGGATATTCAATGTCCGGCAGGTCAAGGGCAACCACAAACCGACCGTGCTGATCTGGGGCACCACCGATCCGATCCGCGACGCGCTGAGCGCCATCCAGTTCCAGCCGCCGAACGGCGGCCACTGGGACTACCGGCCCGGCCACAACGACGGCGGCGGCAAACTGTTCACCCAGCTGCCGCACACCACGATCGACATCAAGAAGTGGGCCCAGTGCGAGCTGATCGGCGACGCGGCCACCGGCGTGGCCCGGATGGCCTGCTGCCCGCTCACCGGAACGGCCGTGACCTGCAAGGGCGTCGAAGTGCTGCGGTTCACGGACAAGACCGCCGGGCGCGTCGGACCACTCGCGCTGCAGGTCCACAACTCCGGGATCCAGGACGAGTACCGCGGTCTCTACGTCGAGTCACCGGTGGTGACGAAACCGGGCGAGTTCCTCACGCTCTGACCCGCGGTTTTCCCAAAAGGCGGGGTGGTCGGCGGATTGCTGGCCTTCGTTTAACACAACGTGCTAATTTATTCACCCCGTGTGATAGCGAAGGTCGTTTTTGTCTCACCGAGAGGTCATGATGACGCCTGCCGTCAGTGCCGTCGACGGTTCCGCCACCACCGCACCGCGCCGCACCCCCGGTGCCAGCAGTTCCCGGAAGGTCCTCCAGCTGCTCCTCGCCTTTTCCGAACGTCGCTGGGAGGCCAGCGTCGCCGAGCTCGCCGCGACGATCGGCACCCCGGTCGCGACGACCTACCGCTACGTCGCACTGCTCAAGGAGCTGCAGCTGCTCGAAGAGGGCCGGGCCGGGCACTACCACCTCACCAGCCAGGTGATGCCGCTCGCGCGCGCCGCGCAGCTGGCGAACGACCTCGTGCGGCTGGCCAAGCCGTCCATGGAAGAAGCGGCCCGCGAGCTCGGCGAGACGGTGATGCTCTTCCAGCAGTTCGGCGACGCCGCCGTGTGCGCGGACCGCGTCGAGTGCGACCGCGCCATGCGGTTCACGTTCGAGCCGGGGCATTCCGTGCCGCTCGGCGTCGGCGCGTCGGGGAAGATGCTGCTCGCGCTGCTGCCGGAGATCGAGCGCGACCGGCGGCTGGCACCGATCGTCGAGCAGCGCGGCACGATCGTGCGCGACGAGCTGAAGCACGCGCTGGAGAACCGGTTTTCGGTCAGTTCCGGGGAAATCGACGAAGGCGTCTGGGCGTGTTCGGTGCCGGTGCCCACCTACGGGCGGCGGCCGACCGTGCTGAGCCTGGCCGGCCCGGCCGCGCGGATCACCGACGAGGCCCGGCACACCGCGATCACGGCCTTGCAGGGGTACGCGAACCGCATCCAGCGCACGATTTCGTCTTATTCGCTGTGAAAATCCCGGCCGGACGCGTACGAATGCGTTCGTGATCCGGCTCGCGCGCCCCGACGACCTGCCCGCCCTCATCGGCATCGAACGCGAGGCGGGCAGCCTCTTCCGCGCCGTCGACATGGCCGCGATCGCCGACGACGACCCGGGCTCGGTGGCGGAACTGGCGGTCTACCAGTCCGCCGGCCGGGCCTGGGTGAGCGTGGACGACGCCGACCAGCCGGTGGCCTACCTCGTCGCCGAGGTCGTCGACGGGCACGCGCACGTCGAGCAGGTCTCGGTGCGGCCCTCGCACGCGCGGCGCGGGCTCGGCAGCGCGTTGATCGAGACCCTCGCCGAATGGGCGGCCGCGCGCGGGTTGCCGGCACTGACGCTCACGACGTTCGCGGCCGTGCCGTGGAACGCGCCGTACTACGAGCGGCTGCGGTTCCGGGTGCTGGCGGACTGGGAGATCGGCGACGGGCTGCGGGCGATCCGCCACGCGGAGGCGGCCCGCGGCCTCGACGCCTGGCCGCGCGTGGCGATGATCCGACCGCTCTGACCTGGGGTTCTCACCTGCGTGGGGGATCCACTGGCGTACCCGGTCGAACGTGTGTTCTACTGTGCTCGCCGGCCTCGGAGGGGGAAGCTCCTGGGCCGGCCCACAGACTTCGGAGGTTGTCATGGCGGTCAAGATCACCCACCTGACGAACGGCCAGCAGGTGCGGTTCGCCAACGCCGACGGCGCCCGCCGCTACGCCGAGATCATGGGCGGCGGCGTCGACAAGTGGCGCTTCACGGTCGTCCCCGAGGACCCGATGCTCCGGAAAATGTCGGACTCGGTCGTTAACGTGCCCGTATGGCGCATGACTTCCAGGTAGTGGTGGATACGGCCGACCCGCACGTGCTCGCCGACTGGTGGGCGGAGACGCTCGGCTGGCCGGTGGAACCGACGGACGAGGACTTCATCCGCGAGATGATCGCGAAGGGGTACGCGAAGGAGGAGGAAACCCGGACGTACCACGGATCACTGGTGTGGCGGACCGGGGCGGCGATCCGCCACCCGGACTCCCCACCCGAGGGTCCACCCCGGCGGATCCTCTTCCAGGAGGTTCCGGAACCGAAGACGGTGAAGAACCGGCTCCACATCGACGTGTGGGTGGGCGCGGACAACGTCGAGGCAACGCTGGAGAAGCTGACGTCACGCGGGGCGAAGTTCCTGCACCGCGGACGGCAGGGGCCGCACAGCTGGGTGACGATGGCGGACCCGGAGGGCAACGAGTTCTGCATTTCGTGAGCGGCGCCCGGACGTCGTGAACGACTCTTTCCTGCTGTCGGAGGACAGGAAAGAGTCGTTCACCGCGTCAGCTCTGCGCCGCCAGGCGGTCCAGGGCCTTCGGGAGTGCCGAGGCCAGCAGGTCCAGCTCCGGCTCGCCCGCGATCAGCGGCGGCGACACCGCGACCCCGCGTCCGAGGTTCCGCACGATCACGCCCTCGTCCCGGCACGCGCGCTGCAGCTTCACCGGCGCTCCCGGGTCGGCGTCCATGACCTCCGGTGTCAGCTCGACCGCCGCGAGGAAGCCCAGGACTGCCCGGACCTCCGCGACCAGCGCGTGGTCGGCGACCCCGGACACCGCGTCGGCCAGGGGCTTCTCCAGCTCGCGACCGCGGGGGATCAGGCCGTCGCGCTCGTAGATGTCCAGCGTCGCCAGGCCCGCCGCGCACGCGACCGGGTGCCCCGCGTACGTCGCGCCGTGGCGGAAGATCGGGGCGCCCGGCGTGCCCGTGAAGAACGGCTCCGCCACCCGCGGGGCGACCACGAGCGCGCCCAGCGGGATCGTGCCGCCGGTGATGCCCTTCGCGGTCGTGATCATGTCCGGTTGCACCGCCCAGCGGTCGATGCCGAACCACGTGCCGAGCCGGCCCCACGCCGCGATCACGCAGTCCGCGACGAACAGCACGTCGTGACGTCGGCAGATCGCCGCCACCTCCTCGAGGTAGCCGTCCGGCGGGAGCAGCACACCGCCCGCGCCGATCACCGGCTCGCAGAAGAAGGCCGCGACGCGGGAAGCGCCCACCCGCTCGATCTCGGCTTCCAAGGCAGCAGCGCTGTCGAACGGCACGTGCGAGAACTCCGGCGGCTGCGGCCCGACGCCGGCCGCGTTGGCCGGGATGCCGCCGACGGCGGTGCCGAAGCCGTGCGTGCCGTGGTAGCCCTGCGCACGGCCGATGACGTGCACCTTCTCCGGACGTCCGGTGTGCGCGAAGTACGCTCGCGCGAGCTTCACGGCGGTGTCGATGACGTCCCCGCCACCGGAGCCGAAGAAGACCTTCGACCCGGGCGTCGGCGCCAGCGCGGCGACGCGGTCGGCCAGCTCGATCGCGGGCTCGTTCGCGTTGTAGCCGAACAGGTTGTACGAATCGAGCGTCCGAAGCTGCTTCGTGACGGCCTCGGTGATCTCGGGCCGCCCGTGCCCGAAGTTCGCGTACCAGAGCGACGCGGTGGCATCGAAGTACCGGCGGCCGGCGTCGTCCCAGACGTAGGAGCCCTCACCCCGGGTGATGACCATCCGATCGCCGTCGACCGCGCCCATGTCGGCGAACGGGTGCCAAAGGGCGTGCTGTGCTGACATCGGTCCTCCTCAGTCCGTCCCCCATCCCTACCAGGGCGAAGCGACGAGCGCGAACACTCCATCGTGCACACTTCACGGCGCGGGACTGGCCCGAACGGCACCGCAACCGGTAACGGCGACGCCGCCCCGCCGCTCTCGTGAGGGTGCGCATCCCACGCCGGTGGCAAACCGACGACCACCACCTCGGCCCGCTCGCCCGGCGGAATCGGGAAGTGCTTCACAAGGCGACCACCGAGCCGCCGGGTCTTCACCGCGCGCTCCGGCAGGCGCAGACCGGCCCGACGGTCCTCGCCTTCCCCGCGCCGGCACCGTCGCGTGGTGGTTCCCGCTCTCCGGGCGCACCCGGTCCGATCCTGAGCTGGTGCCGGGCCTCGCCGCGTGGGCGATCGGCGTCCTGCGCCATTCAGTCCAAGAACTCCGCAATCTCCTCCGCCGAATACCCCAGCTCCGCCAGCACCTCCGCGGTGTGCTGCCCCAAGGTCGGCGGCGCCGACGTCGGACGCGCCGGGGTGTCCGATGCCTTCACCGGGAACCCCGTCCCCACATACGTTCCCACCGTCGGGTGCGGCAACCGGACCACCTGGTCACGGGCCTCGGTCCACGGGTCCGCGTACACGTCGTCGAGTTCGTTGATCGGGGCCGCCGGAATGCCCGCCGCGTCGAAGGACTTCAGCCAGTCCGCCGCCGTTCGCGTCCTCAGCACCGGCTCCAGCAGCGCGTTCAGCTCGTCCCGGTGGGCGGCCCGGAGAGCGTTCGACGAGAACCGCGCGTCCGAAGCGATGCCCAGCTCGAGCACCCCGCAGAACGCGTGCCACAGCTTTTCGCTGCCCACCGCGATGATCAGCCAGCCGTCCGACACGGGGTACGCCTGGTACGGGACGATGCTCGGGTGCGCCGAGCCCATCCGGCGCGGGCGCGGCGCGTCGTGGAACACCGCACCCGCGGCGTAGACGTGCCACGCCAGCTGACTGTCCAAAAGGGACACGTCGAGGTACTGGCCGCGGCCGGTCGTGTGCCGGGCCTGCAACGCCATCAGCACCGCGATGATCGCCCACGTCCCCGCGTTCAGGTCCGCCACCGGCAGCCCGACCTTCGCCGGCGCACCGCCGGGCTCGCCGGTCAGCGACATCACGCCGCCGAGCGCCTGGGCCACCAGGTCGTAGCCCGCGCGGTCGCGGTACGGGCCCGTCTGCCCGAACCCGGTGATCGACACGTGGATCAGCCGCGGGTTCAGATCCGACAAAGCCGCATACCCGAGCCCCCACTTCTCCAGCGTCCCCGGGCGGAAGTTCTCGACCAGCACGTCGGCGTCGGCCACCAGACGTCGGAGGGCTTCGCGGCCGCGGTCGCTCTTGAGGTCGAGCACGATCCCGCGCTTGTTCCGGTTCGCCGCGAGGTAGTACACGGCTTCGCCGCTCTCGCCGACGAACGGCGGCCCCCAGCCGCGGGTGTCGTCGCCGTGGCCGGGCGGCTCGACCTTCACCACGTCCGCCCCCATCTCGCCGAGATACTGCGTGCAGTACGGCCCGGCGAGGATGCGGGACAGGTCGACGACCTTGATCCCGTCCAGCGGGCGGAGACCGGCGTGGTCAGCAGGCATCGAAGTCACGGCCCTTTCTCTCCCACGGCCCGGATTTCCGCAAGGTGTTCCTCCTAACGGCCGTAGACATCCGACCTATCGATGGTGTTTGTTGTTGAGTGAGTTTGTGCAGAGTTGCGCACTCCTGGAGGGATCATGCGTCTTCTTCTCGGGCTCGCGGCCGCCGTCGTGGCCGCCGCGATCGCGTCCCCCGCCCCGGCCCAAGCCGCCGAACCACCCCCGCCACCGCAGCTGGGCGCTCGCCCGCCGATGGGCTGGAACAGCTGGAACAAGTTCCACTGCGACATCAACGAAGAGCTCATCCGCGAGACGGCGGACGCGATGGTGAGCTCCGGCCTGAAGGCGGCCGGCTACCAGTACGTCAACATCGACGACTGCTGGGCCGAACAGAACCGCACCGCCGACGGCAAGCTCGAGGCCAACCACGCCCGCTTCCCCAGCGGCATCAAGGCACTCGCCGACTACGTCCACGACCGCGGGCTCAAGCTCGGCATCTACACCAGCGCCGGCACGCTGACCTGCCAGAAGACCATGCCCGGCGGTCTCGACCACGAGGACGTCGACGCGCGGACGTTCGCCGACTGGGGCGTCGACTACCTCAAGTACGACAACTGCAACAACCAGAGCCGCCCGGCGATCGAGCGCTACACGAAGATGGGCGAAGCGCTCAAGAAGACCGGCCGCCCGATCCTCTACGCGCTCTGCGAGTGGGGCGAGAACCAGCCGTGGCTGTGGGGTAAGGACGCCGGCGCGCAGGTGTGGCGCACGACCGGCGACATCAGCGACAGCTGGAGCAGCATGACCGGGATCCTCGACAAGCAGGTCCCGCTGGCCGGCTACTCCGGGCCGGGCGGCTGGAACGACCCGGACATGCTCGAAGTCGGCAACGGCAAGATGACGACCACCGAGTACCAGGCGCACTTCGCGTTGTGGGCCTTGATGAACGCGCCGCTGCTCGCCGGCAACGACCTGCGCTCGATGTCCGACACGACGAAGAAGATCCTGGAGAACAAGGACATCATCGCGCTCGACCAGGACTGGGCGGGCAAGCAGGGCTACCGCCTGCGCGACGACGGCGACACCGAGGTCTGGACCAAGCCGATGTCCGACGGCTCGGCCGCGGTCGTGCTCTTCAACCGCGGCTTGACCGCGGCGCCGATGTCCGCGATCACCGCCGAACTCGGCCTTGCGAAGGCCCGCGACTACCGCGTCCGCGACCTGTGGACCGGCGCCGAAACCGAGTCCACCGGCACGCTCCGGGCGTCGGTGCCGAGCCACGGCGCCGCCGTGTTCCGGGTCTGGCCCGCGAAGTTCCCCAACGCGGCCCCGCTGTCGACGCTCACCGTGCAGACGCCCGACTTCGCCGATGCCGCCAAGCCGTTCACCGCGACGCTCAAGCTCACCAACGACGGCAGCACCCCGCTCGTCGCCGCGCAGGTGAAGCTGACCGCCCCGGCCGGCTGGCAGCTCGACGGCCGCGCCGACGTGCTCGTCCCGGCGGTCGCGCCGGGCCGGTCGTGGCAACGGTCCTGGACCGTCAAGCCGATCACCCCGGGCGGCGACCGCGTGACCCTGACCGCGACAGCCGCATACTGGACGGCCTGGGGTAAACGCTCGTTAACCGCCGACGGCGGCGCACCGCTCGTGGTCCCACCGGCGAAGGGTGTGACACCCCTGTCGAAGGCGACGTGGCTTTCCGCGGAGAACGGCTACGGCCCGGTCGAACGCGGCACGAGCAACGGCGAGTCGAAAGCCGGTGACGGGCACAAGATCACCATCGGCGGCGTGACCTACGACGACGGCCTCGGCGTCCACGCGCCGTCGCGCGTCCGGTTCTACCTCGGCGGCGGCTGCACGGCGTTCGGCGCGTCCGTCGGCCACGACGACGAGAAGGCCAAGGGCAGCGTCGCGTTCCGGGTCCTCGGCGACGGCAAGGAGCTCGCCGCGACCGACGTCATGACGGCGGGCCTGCCCGCGCGGCAGCTCGCGGCGAACCTGGCCGGCGTTCAGGTGCTCGACCTCGTCGTCACCGATGGCGGCGACACCAACGACTCCGACCACGCCGACTGGGCGGACGCCACGATCACCTGCTGAGCACGGGAATTCACGCACCACGCGCCGTCTCCGGCCACTCGTCCGGGGGCGGCGTTTTCTCCCTTCTGCCGGTTTACCCTGGGCGTCTTGTCCGCGGCCCCGGGAGGTCCCATGCGCCGGTTCTGCGTCCTGCTGCTCACGTTGCTCGGTCTCGCGGGCGCGGTCATCGCCCCCGCGGCCGCCGACGAACCCGTCATCGCCGCGACCCCGCCGATGGGGATCTCGTGGTCGCGCGGCTGGAACCAGTGCCCGCGGATCGACGACGCGAAGGTCCGCGCCGCCGTCGACATGCTGGTTAACAGCGGTTTACGGGACGCGGGCTACACCTACGTGAACATCAGCAGCTGCTGGGCGGCGAAGACGCGCACCGCCGACGGGAAGCTGCAATCGGACATCGCGAAGTATCCGGACCTGCCCGGGCTCATCGCGTACGTGCACGCCAACGGGCTGAAGTTCGGGCTGCACAGCGGCACCGGCGCGCTGATCTGCGGCAGCTCGATGCCCGGCTCGCGCGACCGCGAAGACCTCGACGCGCAAACGTTTGCGAACTGGGGCGTCGACTACCTGGAATACGACACGTGCGGTGGCGAGAACGACGCCGCCGCGCGCGTGAAGAAGATGAGTGACGCGCTCAAGCAGACCGGCCGGCCGATCACGCTCGCGACGCTCGACATGCTCCCGCCCGGCTACCGCCAGTGGGAGTGGGCGCCCGCCGCGGGCGCCCACACGTGGCAGCTCAACGCCGCCCTCACCGAGCCGCTCGCGGCCGTGATGAACGAGGTCGACAAGCAGCCCGCGCTCGCCGGCCGCACCGGTACGGGCGGCTGGAGCGACCCCGGCCAGCTCAACTTCAGCTTCCTCGACCCGGCGCCCCGGCGCGCGCAGTTCTCGCTGTGGGCGCTGCTGAACGCGCCGCTCATGCCCAACGAGTCGTTCCCGCTCGACACCATCGGCAACCGGGACGTCATCGCGGTCGACCAGGACTGGTCCGGGACGCCGGGGCGCAAGGTCCGCGACCTGAGCGAAGGCGAGATCTGGGCGAAGCCGATGACCGACGGCTCGGTCGCCGTGCTGCTGCTCAACCGCGGCGGGTACGCGCGCACGATCCCCTTCGCCCTCGCCGAGTCCGGCATCGCGGCGGCGTCCGCCTACCGCGTCCGGAACCTCTGGACCGGCGCCGAGCTGACCAGCACCGGGACGCTGCGTGCGTCCGTGCCCGCGCTGTCCGGCGTCTTCCTGCGCGTGTGGCCCGGGCAGCCCGTCCCCGCGGAACCGCTGGTGACGCTGGGCGTGCAGCTGCCGGAGGGGTTCCTGGCCGGCCAGGCGGTCGACGGCACGGTGACGCTGACCAACGACGGCGACACCCCGATCACCGACGCGCAGTACACGATCACCGCGCCGGCCGGCTGGCAGCTGGACGGGTCCGCGCAGGTCACCGTCCCGCGCGTCTCGCCGGGCAGCACGGTGACGCGGGACATCACACTCCGGCCGACCGGAACCCCGGCGGCGAAGGTGCTGGTCGCGGCGAACGGCACTTACACGACCGAGGTGGGTCCGCGCACCGCCGCGGGTTCGGCCGAGGTACCGCTGGTGTCCGCGCCGGCGACCGGCACGACGTTCGTGTCGACGCGGCCGTGGCTGTACTCGGAGAACGGGCTCGGCGTGGTCGAACGCGGCAGCGTGAACAACGGGCGCGCGATGTCCGTCGGCGGCGTCGGGTACCAGCCGAACAGCGGCATCGGCGTGCACGCGCCGTCGGTGGTCCGGCTGTACCCCGGCGGGAAGTGCAAGACGTTCACCACGCAGTACGGCGTCGACGACGCGGCGAGCCCGCAGGCCACGGTGACCTTCCGGGTATTGGGCGACGGCCGGGAGCTGTTCGCGACGGGACTGTCCCGTCCCGGCGTCAAAGCGCAGAAGGTGACGGTCCCGGTCACCGGCGTCCAGCAGCTGGCGATCGCCGTGGACGACGGCGGGGACGGGGCGGCGGGCGAGTTCGCCGACTGGATCGCCCCGAACCTCACCTGCTGAGCACCAGCAGCAGGGCTTCGGCGTCGCGGAGGTAACGGTCCAACGCGGCCTCGGCGACGCCGAACCGGCCCGACCGCAGGTCGCGCAGGATCCGCTCGTGGCACTCCAGGAACGGCTCGTAGAACTCGCGCGTGTTCTCGTTGAGGACGAAGAACAACCGCGTCTCGGCGAGCACCTGGCGCATCGTCGCGGAGATGCGCTCGCTGCCGGCCAGGTCGGCCAGCGCCTGGTGGAAGTGGATGCTGGCGGTGCCGACCGCCGGCCAGTCCTCGGCCGCGGCCGCCGCGCGGCCGTCCCGAAGTGCCTGTTCGACCGGCGTCAGGTCTACAGCGGACCGTTCGGCCGCCCGCCGCAGGGCACCGCATTCGGTGGCGCGGCGGACGACGTAGAGGTCCTCGATGTCCTCGACGGTCAGTTCGCGCACGAACACGCCGCGGTTGAGCTCGTGCACCGCCAGCCGCTCGTGGGCGAGCAGCTGGAACGACTCGCGCAGCGTGTTGCGCGAGACGCCGAGCGCCGAGCTGATCACCGGCTCGGACAGTCGTTCACCGGGGGCGAAGACGCCGTCGGTGATGTACTGCCGCAGGATCGCGGCGACCCGTTCGGCCGTGCCGCTGCGCTCGAGCAGGTGCCGCTCGCTCTCCAGCCCCGAGGGATCGACGGACACGGCGCTACCTGACGCCGAGTTCGAAGTCGAGGCTGTAGCGGTTGCCCGGCATGGCGCCCGCGGCCTTCGCGCCGTCGATCGGCAGCACGACGCCGTTGATGAACCGCGACTCATCGCTGGCCAGGAACACGACGGCCTTCGCGACTTCCCACGCCTCGCCGACGCGCGCCGCGGGCGTGCTCGCGACGAGCTGGTGCTGCTTGGTTTCGAACTCCTCAGGCGAGTTGAGCGTGCTGCGCAGCATGTCGGTGTCGATCGCGCCCGGGTTCACCGTGTTCGCGCGGATACCCTGGTGCGCGTGGGCGACGGCGATCGACTTCGTCAGCCCGACCAGCGCGTGCTTGGTGGCGTTGTAGACCGGGTCGCCGGGGCGGCCCATCACGCCGCCGTTCGACGACGTCGTGATGATGCTGCCGGCCTTCCGCTCGATCATGTGCGGCAGCACCGCGCGGGTGCCGAGGAAGGCGGCCCGCACGTTGAGCGCGAAGATGTTGTCGAACTCGGCGAGCGTCGTGTCCGCGAGGGGCTTGCCGAGGTGGATGCCGACGTTGTTGACCAGCACGTCGATGCGGCCGGCTTCGGCGAGCACGCCGTCGACGAACGCTCCGACGGCGTCCTCGTCGGTGGCGTCCACTATGGAGTGCCGGTAGCCGTCGACCTGTTCCGCGGGCTCACGGATGTCGGAGGCGAACACCGTCGCCCCCTCGGCGAGGAACTCCTTCACCGTGGCGAGGCCGATGCCCCGCGCGCCACCGAAGACGACCGCCACCTTGCCGGCCAACCGACTCATGTCACTCCCCTGCCCTCAACCGAGCTGTCTGCTCGTCGTCCACCTCGTAGTCCTCGGGCAGCCGGACGAGCGCGTCCGGTTCCCCGAGGTAGCGCACTTCGACGCCGTACACCGCACGCGCCGCCGCCACCGAGACGTACCCCTCGACGACGTCGTCGAGCACCGCCTCCACCGGCCTCGCGAACGGCGGCCCGTAGCCACCTCCGCCGGGCAGCGTGACGTCCACAACGGACTCGCGCGCCAACGTCACCCGGCTCTTCGCGGGCAGGTCTTCACCTTCGTGGAGCCCGAACCGACCGGCCGCACCGGGCGTTCCGCCGTCCACACCGGACGCCGCGGCGCGCACGCGGTCGACGTTCCCGTTGACGCTCCAGGAATCCTGGTCGCGCGCGGTCATCGTCGTCACCTGGCCGAGGCCGCCGCGCCACCGCCCGGCACCGCCCGAGTCCACTCGCAACTCGCGTGAACGCTGGACGAGCGGCGCCATCGTCTCGATGACCTCGGTCGGCGTCGAGCGCAGGCCGCTGGGGAATCCGGTGGTGTTCAGCCCGTCCTTGTCCACCCGGGCGCCCATGCCCCCGGTCTGGAAGACGTTGAGCATGAACCCGGGACCACGCCAGATCGTCATCCACAGCGCGTCCGCGCTCGGCGCGATCGCGGCGCCGGGCAAGGCGCCGATCAGCAGCGACGGCAGGAAGTGCCCGATCAGGTGCCGGGACGCGACCGGCGCGGGCGGCAGGCAGTTCAGCACCGAGCCTTCCGGCGCGGTGACGTGCACCGGACGGAACGACCCGGCGTTGTGCGGGACCTCCGGCGAGATCGCCGCCTTGACCGCGAACGACGCGTACGCCCGCGTGTAGTTGAGCACGACGTTGATCCCGCGTCGGCTCTGCGGCGACGACCCCGCGAAGTCGAGGTGGATCTCGTCACCGTCCACAGTGGCCGTCACACGCAGGACGATCTCTTCGTCGTCGAAGCCGTCCGTGCCGATCTCGTTGGTGTAGATGCCATCCGGCAGCTCGCGAAGCGCGTCGCGCAGGGCCTTCTCGGAGCGGTTCATGATCTCGGCGGCGACGTCGTCGAGGCTGTCGAGCCCGAACTCGTCCAGCAGCTTCAGCAGGCTCGCCGCGCCCACCTCGTTGCCGGTGACCTGCGCGTACAGGTCGCCGATGGTCTCCTCCGGCGTCCGGACGTTGGCCCGGATCAGCCGTTCCAGATCGGCGTTGACCTCGCCCGCGCGCAGGAACTTGAGGATCGGCAGCCGAAGGCCCTCCTCGAAGACCTCGTGGGCTTCGGCGGAGACGAGCCGGCCCCCGATGTCCGGCGCGTGACAACAGGACGCGAACCACGCGACGAGCCGGCCGCGCCGGAACACCGGCGTCGCGACGGTGATGTCGTTGATCTGCCCGGCCGTCTGCCACGGGTCGTTGGTGAGCAGCACGTCGCCGGGTTCGAGCGTCTCCGGCGGGTAGGCGGCGACGAAGTGGTGCATGCCGGTGGCCATCGCGTTGATGTGCCCGGGCGTGCCGCCGACGGACTGGCCGAGCATCTCGCCGCGCGAGTCGAACACCGCGCAGGCCAGGTCGAGCGATTCGCGGACCACGGCCGAGAAAGCCGTGTTGACCAGTGCGTTCTGCTGCTCGGCGAGGATGGAGTGCAGCCGGTTGCCGAACAGCCCGACCAGGATGGGGTCGACGGTCACACCGTCACCTCCAGTGCCGCGTCACCTCGGACGACGCAGTGGGCACCGGGTGGGACGACCACTGTGGACTCGCGTTCCTCCACGATGGCCGGTCCGTCGACGCGGGTGCCCGGCTGGAGCAGATACCGATCGAAGACGGCCGTGTCGACAAATCCCCCGGCTGCGGGGAAGTAGGCTTTCCGCGTGCCCTTGCGCGCGTCACCACCGGTGACCTGCGCGTGCAGCCGCAGCGTGCCGTCCGGCGCGGGACCGCTGGAGACGACCCGCCAGTTCAGCACCTCGACCCCGACCTCGGGACCCGTGCGCCGGTACAGCGCGCGGTAGGTGGCGGTGAACTCGTCGATCAGCGCGTCCGGCCAGCTGCCGCCGCGGACCGGGACACGGATCTCGTAGCCCTGCCCGGCGTAGCGCATCTCGGCGACCCGCCGATGGGTCACGTCGTCCACTCCGGACTTGGCGAGCAGCGCCGTGCCCTCGGCTTCCATCTCGGAGAACAGCGCGTCGACCTGCTCCCACGCCAGATCGTGCACGGCCGCGCGGGCCGACCGGACGAAGTCGAACGCCAGCGGCGCGGTGAGGAACCCGGCCGCGCTGAGCACGCCGGCGGCGGGCGGCGCGACGACCGAGGGCGCCCCGAGCGCGCGGGCGACCCCGACGCCGTGCACCGGGCCCGCGCCGCCGAAGGTGTACATCGGCAGCTTCGCCGGATCCTGGCCGCGCTCGACGGCGTGCACCCGGGCGGCGTTCGCCATGTCCTCGTTAACGCTCGTGAACACGCCCCACGCGGCCTCTTCGACGCTCACGCCGAGCGGCCCGGCGATACGGCCGATCGCCTCGCGCGCCGCCGCGGCGTCGAGTTTCATGCCGCCGCCGAGGAAGTACACCGGGTCGAGGTAGCCGAGGACCAGGTCGGCGTCGGTCACCGTCGGCTCGGTGCCGCCGCGGCCGTAGCAGGCCGGGCCCGGTTCGGACCCGGCCGAGTCGGGCCCGACGGTCAGCAGGCCGAGCGCGTCGATCCGGGCGATCGACCCACCGCCGACGCCGATCTCGATCATGTCGATGACCGGCACCTGCACCGGCAGCCCGGATCCGGGCAGGAGCCGGTACTTGCGGTCCACTTCGAACTGGTGGGTGACGAGCGGCGCGCCGCCGGCGATCAGGCACAGCTTCGCCGTCGTGCCACCCATGTCGAAGGCCAGCAGGTCCGCGGGGCCGATCGACGCAGCGGCCAGCGCTCCTCCGGCCGGACCGGACTCGAGGATCCGGATGGGGTTGCGGGCCGCGGTGTCCACGGTGGCAAGTCCGCCGTTGGACAGCATGATGTGCGGCGCGCCGGTGATCCCGAGCCGCCGCAGCCGGTGTTCGAGGTCGCGCAGGTAGCGCTCGGTCAGGTCCTGGACGTAGACGTTCGCGACCGTCGTCGACGTCCGTTCGAACTCGCGGATCTCGGGGACGACGTCCGAAGACAGCGCGACCCGCAGTCCGGGCGCCGCCTCGGCCAGGATCTCGGCCACGCGCCGCTCGTGCGCGGGGTTGGTGAACGCGTGCAGGAAGCAGATCGCGACCGCCTCGATGCCGCGTGACGCCAGCTCCCTCCCGAGCCGCGCGACATACCCCTCATCGAGTCCGATGTGGACGGAACCGTCGGCCAGGATCCGTTCCGGGACGTCGAAGCGCAGGTGCCGCGGGACCAGCGGCGCGGGCAGCTCGATGTGCAGGTCGTACAGCTCGTACCGGTGCTCGCGGCGCATCTCCAGGACGTCCCGGAAGCCCGCGGTGGCGAGCAGCGCCGTGCGCGATCCCTTGCGCTCGATCAGTGCGTTCGTCACCAGCGTCGTCCCGTGCACGACCTGCTCGACGTCCGCCGCCGCGATGCCCGCGTCCGCGAGGAGCGCATCGAGGCCCACCTCGACCGCGCGCGCCGGCTCGTCGTGGGTGGTGAGGACCTTGCCGACCGCGACGATCCCGGTCTCGTCCACCGCGCAGAGGTCGGTGAACGTGCCACCGATGTCGACGCCGATCCTCATGTGCGGTACCACCGCGGCGACGTGTTCAGCGGTGGCTTCAGCTTGGCCTTCACGACCAAGACGTTCGGCTCGTCCGACTCGACGAACTCGCCGAGCAGCCGCCGGAACGCACGCCCGAACCCGGACACGCGGTCGGCGTGCACACCGAAGGACCGTGCGAGGCCGACGAAGTCCGGGCTGTCCCAGTCGACTCCGCGACGCGGGAGGCCTTCGCGTTCCTGGTCATAGCGCAGCATCCCGTAGCCACCGTCGTCGACCAGGACGACCGTGACCGGCAGCTGTTCCTGCGCGAGCGTGGCGAGATCACCGCAGGCGTAGAGGAAACCGCCGTCGCCGGTGATGCAGATGGCGCGCCCGACGCCCGCCGCGGCGGCGCCGAGCGACGCCGGGAAGCCGTAGCCGAGGGTGCCCCAGCCCATCGGGTAGGCGAGCTTGCGCGGCGCCCGCACCCGGTGGAAGCCGCCGACCCAGTAGCCGGCGACGCACATGTCGGACACGATCACCGCGTCCGACGGCAGCACCTCGTCCAAAGTGGACAGCAAGTCGTAGGCCTGCGGCTCTTCGTCGCGGATGCGCTGGCGCACCCGGCGGCCGATGCCGGCCAGCCGCAGCGTGATGTCGTCCAGCCCCGGCCGTTCCTTGGGCAGCAGCCGCTCGACGATCGCGCGCGCGTCGCCGACCAGCGTCAGGTCCGGCGGGTAGTTCTTGGCGGCATCGTCGGCGTCGACGTTGATCGCGACGAGCTTGCGCGGCTGGGGCATCCGCCAGTTCTGCGTCATCAGGCCGTCGAAGTCGGTGCCGATGGCGAGCACGACGTCGGCCTCGTCCCACAGCTCGCCGACCTCCGGCGTGTGCACCGGGTTCGGGGCGAGGCACGGGTGGTCGAGCGGGAGCAGGCCGCGGGCGCCGAACGTGGTGATGACCGGCGCGGCGATCTTCTCGGCGAGCGCACCGATGGCGTTGCCCGCCCCGGACCGCAGCGCGCCGCCGCCGGCCCAGATCAGCGGGTGCTCCGCGTCGGACAGCAGTGCTTCGGCACGCGCGAGGTCCGGCACGTCGCCGTCGGGCTTGCGGTGCGGCGCGGGCGGGCGCCGGTGCGGCACGGTCTCGCGCAGGTAGTCGGTGGGCACGCCGAGGTAGACCGGGCCGCTCTGCGGCTGCAGCGCGAGCCGCGCCGCGCGGTGCACGGTGGTGCCGATCTGGTCGGCGGCCCGCACGGTGAAGCCGCCCTTGGTGACCGGCGCGAACATCGCCTGCTGGTCGGACGTCTCGTGCAGCACGCCGCGGACGACGCCGGGGCGCCGCAGCGTCGAGGGGATGTCGGTGGCGATGACCAGCACCGGAGCCGCGGACGCCATGGCTTCGCCGACCGCGGCGAGGGTGTTGGCCGCCCCCGGGCCGGTGGTGACGAGGGCGACGCCGAGCTTGCCGGTCGCGCGCGCGTAGCCGTCGGCCGCGTAGCCCGCGGTCTGTTCGTGGCGGACCCCGACGAGCTTGATGCGGGTCTCGGCGAGCGCCTCCCACAACGGCAGGTTGTGCACCCCCGGGAGGCCGAAAACGATCTCCGTCCCCAGCCCTTCGAGCGCGTCCACCAACTCCCGAGCACCACTCACAGCCACGGCGCGGATACTGCCAGATCGTTGAACGATCTGGCAATCAGCCCCTAGACGATGTTGTGCTCGGCCGGTGCGGTATCGGCGCTCGCGAACCGCCGGACGTCGAGCCCGGTGATGTCCACGGCCGGCTCTCGTCCGAGGTAGAGGTCCCGGATCAGCTCGCCGGTCGCCGGTCCCATCTGGAACCCGTGCCCGGAGAAGCCGGTCGCGTAGAAGAACCGCGACAGCAGGACGCTTTCCCCCACGATCTGGTTGCGGTCGGGCGTCACTTCGTACAACCCGGCCCAGGCGGTGCGGATCCCGGCGTCGAGCACGGCCGGGATGCGACGGCCCGCCAGCTCGGCCAGCCGCGGCAGCCAGTCGCCCGCTTCGTACTGCGTGCCGAAGCCCGGGAAGCCGTCGTCCTCGCAGAACGACATGGCCAGGCCCGGGCCCTCGCGGTGGAAGTAGAACGCCGAGGGCATCTCGATGGTCAGCGGCACCGCGTCCGGCAGCCCGGGCACCGGCCCGGTGAACACGACCTGGCGCCGGAACGGGCGGACCGGGAGGTCGAGGCCGGCCAGCTCGCCGATCCGTCCCGACCACGCACCCGCCGCACACACGACCGCGCCGGTCCGGACGAACCCCGCCGTCGTGTTAACGCCGGTTAACGTATCGCCGTCGCGCTCGATCCCGGTGACTTCGACCCCGGTCCGCAGCTTCGCGCCGCACGCGCGGGCCGCCTTCGCGTAGCCCTGGACAACGGCGTCCGGCGTCGCCTTCGCATCGTCCGGAGACCAGAGTGCGGCGATGATCCCGGCCGTCTCGAGCAGCGGGAGGACACCCCGGACTTCAGCCGGGTCCAGCAGGTGACTGCGGACGCCGTACTCGCGCTGCAGCTCCGAGCAATGTCCGATTGCACGCACGTCCGCGGGGTCGGTGAGCAGGTAGAGGTAGCCGTCGCGGCGGAAGTCGATCTCGACTCCGAAGTCGCGCGAGAAAGCGCTGTACGCGGCGAGCCCGCGCAGTCCCAGCTCGACGTTCACGCGGTTGGTGAACGACGACCGGATGCCGCCCGCGGCCTTCGCCGTCGAGCCCTCGCCGAGCCCGTCGCGCTCCAGCAGCAGGACGTCGACGCCGGCTTCCGCCAAGCGGAACGCGCAGCTCACCCCGATCACACCGCCGCCGATCACGACACACTCGGCCATCGGTGGCTGCGTAATCGAAAGCAAGGACGTTTCCCCAGCGCCGCGGACGGTCATACTCGCCAATGTAGAACGTGATCCACCGTCGGCCGCCGAGCGCGTAGAGTCGGCGTGCCGAGTGCGGAAGGTGATGTCCCATGGCGATGATGCCCGTGACCGACTCGATGTTCCTCCTGGTCGAAACACGCGAGCATCCGATGCACGTGGGCGGTCTCCAGCTGTTCAAGAAGCCCGACGGCGCCGGGCCGGACTACCTGCGCGACGCCCGCCGTTCGCTGCTCGAATCGGACAACATGCGCTCGGTCTTCCGGCGCCGCCCCGCGCGTCCCGTGAACACGATGGGACACGTGGCCTGGCGCGCCGAAACCGACCTCGAGCTCGACTACCACTTCCGCCACTCGGCGCTGCCGCAGCCGGGCCGCATCCGCGAGCTGCTGGAGCTGACGTCCCGCTGGCACAGCACCCTGCTCGACCGGCACCGGCCGCTCTGGGAAACGCACCTCATCGAAGGGCTGGCCGACGGCCGGTTCGCCGTCTACACCAAGGTCCACCACGCGCTGATGGACGGCGTGTCGGCGCTGCGCCAGCTGCAGGGAACGCTGTCGGACGATCCTGCGGACCTCGACTGCCCGCCCTGGTGGGGCAGCCGGCGCAAACCCGGCGAAAAGCCCGCCAAGCGCCCCCGCTCGTTCCTGGAGACCGCGGGCAAGACCGCCAACCAGCTCGCGGGGCTGGCGCCGGCCGCGATCAAGGTGGCGCGCGAAGCGTTCGGCGAACACACGGTGACCCTGCCGGGCCAGGCGCCGCGGACGATGTTCAACGTGCCGATCGGCGGCGCGCGGCGGTTCGCGGCGCAGTCGTGGTCGCTCGACCGCGTCCGGAAGGTGGCCAGCGCGGCGGGGGTGTCGCGCAACGACGTCGTGCTCGCGATGTGCTCGGGCGCGCTGCGGGACTACCTCATCGAGCAGCGCGCGCTCCCGGACGCACCGCTGGTCGCGATGGTGCCTGTGTCGCTGCGCCGCCAGAACGACCCGGGCGAGGCGGCGGGCAACAACATCGGCGCGCTGCTGTGCAACCTCGCCACCGACCTGCCGGACGCGGGCAAGCGGCTCGTCACGATCCACCAGTCGATGCGCAACGGCAAGCGGCTGTTCTCGGAGCTGACGCCGTTGCAGACGCTGTTGTTATCGGCCGTTAACGTCGCGCAGCTCGGCGTCTCGCCGATCCCGGGCATCGTCAACAACACGCGGCCGCCGTTCAACCTGGTGATCTCCAACGTGCCCGGCCCACGCAAGCAGATGTACTGGAACGGCGCGCAACTCGACGGCATCTACCCCGCGTCGGTGCTGCTCGACGGCCAGGCCGTGAACATCACCCTGACCAGCAACGGCGACAACCTCGACTTCGGCGTCACGGGCTGCCGCCGCAGCGTGCCGCACCTGCAGCGGATCCTGACCCACTTGGACACCGCGCTGGTGGAGCTGGAAGCGGCGGTCAAGTAGCCCCGCTGATCGGCACCCCGCTGCGCCATCGGAAGGAAACTTTCCGAACTGCTCTGGCCACCGCGCTCGTCTCGCTCCTACGGTGGCGACGACCAGTCCCGGGAGAGGAGCAGGAAATGACCGAATCCCTTGAGGTGTGGACGACCCCCGACTTCGTCGAGTACGAAACTCCCATGGAGGTGACCGCCTACGCGGCCCGCATGGCGGACTGACCGATGCCCGTCGAGCCGCTCGCGGAAAGCGCATTCATCGGGGCCCTGCGCGGTCTTTCGGACCGCTACTGGGGCACGCACCCGTTCCACCGCCGGCTGCACGCGGGCGAGCTCGACGAGCACGGGCTGCGGATCTGGGCGGCCAACCGCTGGTACTACCAGTGTCAGCTGCCGCAGAAGGACGCGGCGATCATCAGCAACTGCCCGCTGCCGGAGATCCGGCGCCAGTGGCTCGACCGGATCGTCTACCACGACGGCGGTGGGCTCGAGCGGTGGCTGCGCCTGTGCGAGGCGGTCGGCCTGGAGCGCGACGAAGTTCTCGACGAACGGCACGTCGCTCCCGGCGTCCGGTTCGCCGTCGACGCCTACGTGACTTTCGCGCGGACGAAGCCGTGGTGGGAGGCCGTCGCTTCCGGGCTCACCGAGATGTTCGCCGGGCACCTGATGCAGCAGCGCGTCGCCGACATGCTCGCGCACTACCCGTGGATCGCGCGGGCGGACCTCGACTACTTCACCAACCGCATCGACAAGGTCTCCGGCGAGGGCAAGGACACGCTCGACATCGTGGTCCGCCACTGCGTCACGCGCGAGCAGCAGGACCGCGCGATCGCCGCGCTGTCGTTCAAGTGCGACGTCCTGTGGTCGATGCTCGACGCGATCGAGCGCGCATGATCGCCGCCGGCTCCGTTCCCGAGCTGCGCCGCGGCGTGCGGCTGTCGTTCGACCACGTCCGGGAGACGCACGTCCTGCTGTTCCCCGAAGGCGTGCTCGTCCCCAACGCCACCGCGGCCGCGGTGCTCGAACTCTGCGACGGCGCGCGAACCGTCACCGCCATCACCGCGGTGCTGGGCAAGCGCTTCAGCGGTGTCCGGGAGCAGGACGTCCTCGACGTGCTGGCCCGGCTGGGCGAACGGCGGGTCGTCGCATGGACGTGACCCCGCCGCTCGGGCTGCTGGCCGAGCTGACCCACCGCTGCCCGCTGCACTGTCCTTATTGCTCGAACCCGGTTTCGCTGATCTCCCGCGAGGCCGAACTGTCCACGGAGGACTGGATCTCCGTGTTCTCGCAAGCGCGTGAGCTGGGTGTGCTGCAGGTGCACATGTCCGGCGGCGAACCGCTGGCCCGGCCCGACCTGCCGGCGTTGGTCGCGCACGCGAGTTCGCTCGGGTGCTACGTCAACCTCGTCACGTCCGGGCTCGGCTTGACGTCCGCGCGGCTCGACGAACTGGTGTCGCACGGACTCGCGCATGTCCAGCTGTCGGCGCAGGGCGCGACGCGGGAACGTTCGGACCTGCTGGCCGGCGCGCGGGCGTTCGACCACAAGCTCGCCGCGGCGGAGCTGGTGAAGGCGTCCGGGCTGCCGTTGTCGCTGAACGTGGTGCTGCACCGGCGCAACCACGACCAGCTGGCCGGGATCATCGAGCTGGCCGAGCGGATGGGCGCGGACCGCTTGGAGCTGGCGAACACGCAGTACTACGGCTGGGCGCTGCGCAACCGTGAGGCGTTGATGCCGACTCCGGCGCAACTCGCGGCGGCCGAGCCGGTGGTGCGCGCGGCCGTCTCGCGACTGCGCGGCACGATGGAGATCGTCTACGTCGTCGCCGACTACTACGAGCCGTATCCGAAGCCGTGCATGTACGGCTGGGGCGCGCGACAGCTGACGGTGGCGCCGGACGGCACCGTGCTGCCGTGCCCGGCGGCGTCGGCGATTTCGACGCTCTCGCTGTCCAACGTCCGCGACACCCCGCTCGCCGAGATCTGGTACGACTCCTCGTCGTTCAACGCCTATCGCGGAGAGGACTGGATGAGCGAGCCGTGCCGCACGTGCGACCGTCGCGGCGTCGACTTCGGCGGCTGCCGCTGCCAGGCGTTCCTGCTCACCGGCGATGCCGCGGCGACCGACCCCGTGTGTTCGCGATCGCCGCAGCACGAGGTCGTGGATCTCGTCTTGGCCCGGCCTCCGGAGACGGACCTGGTGATGCGCCGGTGAAGGTGATCCTGCTCGGCACCGCGGCGGGCGGCGGGTGTCCGCAGTGGAACTGCGCGTGCCGCCTGTGCACGGCCGGGCTGCCCCCGCGCACCCAGGACTGCGTCGCGATCAGCGCGGACGGCGCCGGCTGGTACCTGCTGAACTGTTCCCCGGACATCCGGGCCCAGATCCTCGCCACTCCGCCGTTGCGCGCGGGGCCGGGCCCGCGCGAGATCCCCTTGCGCGGAGTGCTGCTGACCGACGCCGAACTCGACCACACGCTGGGCCTGCT
This sequence comes from Amycolatopsis sp. NBRC 101858, assembly GCF_030269325.1. Taxonomy (GTDB): domain Bacteria; phylum Actinomycetota; class Actinomycetes; order Mycobacteriales; family Pseudonocardiaceae; genus Amycolatopsis; species Amycolatopsis ponsaeliensis. Next base: position 833,611 of record NZ_BSTD01000001.1, read on the forward strand.
GATGCTGCGCGAGACTCGCGGGCTCCCGGTGTTCGCGCCGGACGCCGTGCTGGACGCGCTCTCGCCGTTGCGCGCGATCGTCGACGGCTACGGCGGCTGGACGTCCCTCGTGGACCTGCCCGGACTGCGGGTCGATGTGCTGCCGGTGAGCGACAAGAAACCGAAGTACGCCCCGCCCGGTGGGGAGGGCCCGTGGGTCGTCGCCTACCGCGTCACGGATCTGCGGACCGGCGGCGTGCTGGTGTACGCGCCGTGCCTGAAGAGCTGGCCCGACGAGTTCGATTCCTTTGTCGAGGGTGCTTCGCTGGTGCTGCTGGACGGAACGTTCCACGCACCGGACGAGATGGCCGGCGTCGGCGGGCCGGACCAGCTCGCGATGGGGCACCTGCCGATCACCGCGAGCCTGGCCCGGATCGCCGGGCGGCCAGGGCTCTGGGCGTTCACGCACCTCAACAACACGAACCCGGTGCTGGCCCCGGCGTCGCCCGAGCACGCGGCCGTGCTGTCCGCCGGCGCGCTGCTCCCGGCGGACGGCACCGAGTTTTCGCTCTAGGCGATCCCCTCCGGAGCAGCGCCGGCCACCTGGACGGCGTCGGCGGTGATGCGGTCGATTTCGGCCAAGTCATCCGACGTCAGCTCGACGTCCGCGGCGGCAACGCTCGCCTCGATGTGCTTCGGCTGCCGCGCGCCGACGATGGCGGCGTGCACCCCGGGCCGCGCGAGCGTCCAGGCGATGGCGAGTTGCCCGACCTGGAGACCGCGCCGGGCGGCGAACGCCTGGAGCTCGTCGACAATCTTGAGGTTGCGGCGCAGGTTGTCACCCTGGAAGGCGCTCGACTTCGAGCGCCAGTCGGTGGGTTCGAACGTCGTGTCCGGGGTGAGCGCGCCGGTGAGCAGGCCGCTGCCGAGCGGGCTGTAGACGAAGACGCCGAGGTCGCGCGCGCGAGCGTAGGGCAGCGGGTCGGTCTCGATGCCGCGGCGGAACAGGTGGTAGGGCGGCTGCAGTGTCTCCGCCACGCCGAGGTCCGCCAGCTGTCCGGCGTTGTAGTTCGAGACGCCGACGTGCCGGACCTTGCCGGCGTCGACGAACTCCCGCAGCAGCCCGGCGACGTCCGCGGCCGGAGTGTCCGGGTCGGGCCAGTGCACCTGGTAGAGGTCGATGTGGTCGCGGCGCAGGTTGCGCAGGCTCTGGTCGAGGCCCTGGGTCAGCCACGCGCGGCGGGAGTCGCGCGGCCGTTCGGCGCGCGGGTTGATGCCGCCCTTGGTCGCGACGACGATGTCCGATTGCGTGCGCAGTGCGCGGCCGAGCAGCACTTCGGAGCGGCCGCGACCGTACGCCTGCGCGGTGTCGAAGAAGTTCACGCCGAGGTCGCGGGCGCGGTGGATGGCCGCGATCGCGGTGTCCTCGTCGAAGGTGCCCCAGTCGCCGCCGAGCTGCCAGGTGCCGAAGGCGATCTTCGACACTTCCAGGCCGCTGCGGCCTAAGATCGTCATACGCATGCGTCCAGCACAGCACAGACGTCGGATCACTGGGGCGATCTTCCCGGCCAACGAGACCCCCAAATAACTCTTTGACGGTTGTGCCAGACTGGCGTCATGCCCCACGACAACCTGCGCGTACTGGCGCACCCGCTGCGCATGCGGATCCTGTCGCTCCTGACGGGAACGGCGATGAGCGCGGCCGAGGCGGCGCGCGAGCTGGGCGAAACGCAGGCGAACACCAGCTACCACCTGCGCCGCCTGCACGAAGCAGGCCTCCTGGACGTCGCGGAGGAAGTCACCATCCGCGGCGGCCGCGCAAAGCGCTACCGCCACGACCCGGAGTCGGGCCGCCGCTTGACGACGCGCAACCCGGCGGAGGAGCAACTGCTGACGAAGGCAGTCGCGGGCGAGCTGCTGCGGCGGGCAGGTTCCCGGGCCCCCGGCCGGCGAGCGTCGCTGACGGACGCGGAGCTGTGGGTGGCCCCCTCGATCTGGGCCCGCCTCCTGGAGCGGGCATCAGAGCTGAGCCAGGACCTCCACGCGGCGGCCCAACCCCCGCGATCCCCGGGGACAGTCCGGGTCAGCGCGAGTGTGGCGCTGTTCGAACTCGCGGACGCGGGTACTGAGGAAGCTCGGTGAGTGTGCCAGCGGGAGACGGGTTGCCGCGCAAGTCCGGTTCCGCCGCCGCGCCAACGTTGCCAAAGGGCGAACTCAGCGCCGCCGTCGCCGCGACCCGCCAACTCTCGTCACCGCGCGAGCCCAGCCGCCGATCCGCGTCCCACCGCCGCCATCGCGGCCGCTCGCTCTCCCGCACCGTCCCTCCGGAGCCGCTCCCATGACCTCCCCACTCCTCGCCCCGCTGCGCGAACCTCGCTTCCGCGCCCTCGTCACCGGGCGGACCTTCGCCGACTTCGCCAACGCCGTCGCGCCCTTCGCGCTGGCCTTCGCCGTCGTCGACTTGACCGGGTCGGCCGTGGATCTCGGGATCGTCGTCGGGGCGCGGTCGATCGCCAACGTGCTGCTCATCCTGTTCGGCGGGATGCTCGCCGACCGGCTGCCGCGGTCGGTGATCCTGCAGGGCACCGAGACTGCTGCCGCGCTCACGCAGGCCGCCATCGCCGCGAGCGTCCTCTGCGGGTTCGCCTCCATCCCGTTGCTGGTCGGGCTCAGCCTGGTCAACGGCGCCGTCTCGGCCATCTCGCTGCCCGCGGCCGCGTCGCTCACGCCGTTGACCGTGTCCTCGCCGCTGCTCGCCCAGGCGAACGCGCTGGCCCGGCTGCTCTCCAACGCCGGCCGCATCGCCGGCGCCGGGCTCGCCGGGATCCTCGTCGCGTTCGCCGGCTCCGGGTGGGCGCTCGCCGGAAACGCCGTCCTGTTCCTCGCCGCCGCGCTCTCCTACCGCCGGATCCGTCTCCCGCGCGGCGAGCGGATCCCCGGCAGCCGCCCCCTCAGCGAGCTCGCGGAAGGCTGGCGGGAGTTCCGCACCCGCTCGTGGGTGTGGATGGTGGTACTGCAGTTCATGATCGTCAACGCGGTGAACGCGGGCGCGCTCCGGGTGATCGGCCCGCTGGTCGCCGACGACACGTTCGGCCGCACCGGCTGGGGTCTTGCACTGGCGGTGCAAACCGCCGGGGCGCTGCTCGGCGGCTTCGTCGCCGCGCGGTGGCAGCCCCGGCGGATGCTGCTGGTCGGCGTCGCGCTGGTCGTGGTCGACGCGCTGCCGATGCTCGCGCTCGGGCAGACGCCGTACCTGCTGCCGCTGCTGCTCGCGATGTTCCTCGCGGGCGTCGCGATCGAGCAGTTCGGGGTCGCGTGGGACGTCTCGCTGCAGGAGAACGTGCCGCCCGAGAAGCTCGCCCGCGTCTACTCCTACGACATGCTCGGCTCGTTCATCGCGATGCCGCTCGGCCAGATCGCGGCCGGTCCGCTGGCCGAGCACGCCGGCCGTTCGGCGACGCTCTTCGGCGGCGCGGCCCTGATCGTCGGCGCGACGGCGGTCGTGCTGCTCAACCCGCAGGTGCGCGGGCTGGTCCGCCACGCACCGGTCAGCCCGGGCGCACCAGGATGAGGTTCAGCAGGCTCGCGCTGAAGACGACGTCGTCTTCGGCGTCGACGAACTCGACCTGCGTGCGCACCAGCCCCCGGTCCGGCTTCGAGCGCGAGAGCCGGGCCTCGGTGACAGTGGCTCGCAGCCGCAGCACCGAGCCCGGCCGCACCGGCCGCGGCCACCGCAGCTCATCGACGCCCGGACTGCCCAGACTGGACACAGTGGACAGGTAGGGGTCGGCGTAGAGCCGCATCATCAGGCTCGCGGTGTGCCAGCCGCTGGCGATCAGCCCGCCGAAGGGCCCGTCCGCCGCGGCGACGGCGTCGACGTGAAAGCTCTGCGGGTCATAGCGGCGAGCGAAGTCGAGGATGTCGGCCTCGGTCACCTCGACGCTGCCGCAATCGTGGGTCGTGCCCCGCACGTAGTCCTCGAAGTAGCGATCACTGGTCATGGGGCGCAGGGTGCCACAGAAATGCTTCGATCCGGAGCGAACGGTTAGCCTGCCGGCATGGTCGCCGAGCCCGACATCGCCGCGGTCGCGCAGGCGATCGGCGAACCGGCCCGAGCAGCGATGCTCCTGCAGCTGATGGACGGCGACGCGCACTCCGCCCGGGCCTTGGCAACGGTCGCCGGGGTCGCGCCCTCCACGGCGAGCACTCACCTGCGCCGCCTGTGCGACGCGGGCTTGGTGGTCGTGACCGACGCCGGCCGCCAACGGCTGCACCGCCTCGCGGGACCGGAGGTGGCCCAGCTGGTGGAGGCACTGGCGGCGCTCGCGCCGCCTCGGCTGCCCGCACGACTCCAGCCCGATCCGCCGTCGGGGCCCTTGCTGCTGGCTCGGGCGTGTTACGGGCACCTGGCCGGACAGCTGAGGATCGACCTGGCCGTGCTGCTGCGGAAACACGGGGTGGTCGACGAGCTGGCCCCCGGCGCGACCGGCGCGGTGCGCACCTTCGACCATCCGCTGCTGGCGGCGCTCGGGATCACCGAGCTGCGCGGGACCGGACCGGCGGTGCGCGCGTGCCTCGACTGGTCGCACGGCACCGCTCATCTCGCGGGAGCCCTGGGGACCGCGTTGCTGACGGCATTGCTCGACGAGGGATGGGTACGCCGCCGCCCGGGCGGACGCGCGTTGCGGGTGACGGAAGCAGGACGGCGAAGGCTCGGCGAATGTGGAGTCGACTGATCGCGCGTGTCAGCGGCCCGCGTGTGGTTCCGGGGTCAGGTCGCGGTGGCCGTCGATGCGCCACCAGCTCTCCAGTGTCTCCCTCAACGCCTTCAGCAGCTCGCCACCTATTTCCAAGGGGACCAGAGCGGCCTTGCCGTCGTCGACCCGGAGCGCCGCGGTCAAGCGGTCACCCTGCTCGATCAGGCCCACCACCACCCGGGTCGACTGTCCTGCGACGTCCACGGTCGGAATGGCGCGCTCGTACCGCCAGCCTTCAGCGTTCACCCGGCCGACAGTGGCACAGCTTTCCCCGCCCCGGCCCGGGTTTCACCCTCACGTGTGGTCAGGCCGTCGCCCAGGGCCGCACTTCCTCCAGGAGCTTCGCCACCGCCAGCACGAGGTCGTCCGAGTGCCGCGGCCCGACGATCTGCAGGCCCACCGGCAACCCCGCCGACGTGTGGCCGGCCGGCACGCTGATCGCCGGCTGCTGGGTCATGTTGAACGGGTAGGTGAACGGCGTCCACTCCGGCCACTCGCTCAGCCCGCTGCCCGGCGGCACGTCGTGCCCGGCCTCGAACGCGGCAATCGGGACGGTCGGGGTGATCAGCACGTCGTAGCGCGTGTGGAACTCGCCCATGAGGATGCCGAGCGCCGCGCGCTCGGCGGTCGCGTCGAGGTAGTCACTCGCGGACCACGTCTTGCCCAGCTCCCAGACCTTGCGCAGGCCCGGGTCGGTGCGGTCCGCGGAACCCGGCGGGAACGAGTCGAGCAGCTTCGCCGCCCCGGACGACCACAGGATGTCGAACGCCGGCTTGGGATCGGCGAACCCCGGATCGGTCTCCTCGATGTGCAGCCCCGCGTCACCGAGCGCGCGCACCGCCGCCGCGACGATCGCGGCGATCTCCGGGTCGACATCGACGTACCCGAGCGTCGGCGAGAACGCCGCGATCAGGCCGCGGACGTCCCGGCGGACAGCCTCGCGGAACGACGCCACCGGCGGCGCGAGCGCGGCCGGGTCGCGGTAATCGGGCGTGGACAGGACGTCCAGCAGCAGCGCGGTGTCGTCCACCGACCGCGCCATCGGACCGGCGTGCGACAGCGGGCCGAACGGGCTCGCCGGGTAGAGCGGGATCCGGCCGTGGGTCGGCTTGAGCCCGACGATCCCGCAGAACGACGCCGGGATCCGCACCGAGCCGCCGCCGTCGGTGCCGACGGACAGTTCGCCCATCCCCCCCGCAACCGCCGCGGCACTCCCGCCGCTCGACCCGCCCGCCGTCTTCGACGGGTCCGCCGGGTTGCGCGTGATGCCCCGCAGCGGGCTGTCGGTGACGCCCTTCCACGCGATCTCGGGCGTGGTGGTCTTGCCCAGCACGACCAGGCCGGCCTCGCGCATCCGCGCGGCGACCGGGCTGTCGACGTCCCACGGCTGGTCCGGGTCGATGCTCTTCGAGCCCCGGACGGTCGGCCAGCCCTGGGTCAGGAACATGTCCTTGATCGAGGACGGCACACCGTCGAGCCAGCCGATCGGGTTGCCGTCCCGCCAGCGGACCTCGGACGCCTTGGCCTGTTCCAGCGCCCGATCGGCGTCGACGAGGCAGTACGCGTTGCACTCGCCGTCGCGGTCCTCGATGGCCTGCAGCGCGTTCTGCGTCGCCTCGATCGGTGAGAGCTCACCGGTCGCGTAGGCGGCGACGAGCTCGCTGGCGGTCAGCATCCTGTCGTTCATCCGGCTCCCTGGTTCCCCGACGGCACGTAGCCGAGCGTCTTGTCGACGACATTGCGCAGCGGCTCCCCAGCCAGCCAGCGGCGGAAGTTCTCGGTGAACACCTCGACGAGCGTGTTCCGCCAGCCGATGAAGTCCCCCGACATGTGCGGCGAGATCAGCACGTCCGGCATGGTCCAGAGCGGGCTGTCGGACGGCAGCGGCTCGGTGTCGAACACGTCGAGCGCGGCGCCGGCGATGGTTTTGCCGTCCAGCGCGGCGACCAGGTCGGAGGTGACCACCAGCTCACCCCGGCCGACGTTGACGAACCGCGCCGACGGCTTCATCGCGGCGAACGCCCGCGCGTCGAACATGCCCTTGGTGTGCTCGGTCAGCGGCGCAACGGCGACGACGTAGTCGGCGTGCGGCAGGAACGCGTCGAGCTGCGAGGACTCGTGCACGACGCCGAAGTCCGGGTCGCCGGTGCGCTCCCGGCGGCCGGCACCGCTCACCCGCATCCCGGCCGCGCGCAGCAGCCGCGCGATGGCCCGGCCGATCGGCCCGGTGCCGACGACCACCACCTCGCGCCCGGCGATCCGCTCGCTCTCGCGGTGCAGCCAGCGGCCTTCGCGCTGCAGGTCGTGCGACCGCGCGAAGTCCTTCGCGAAGGCGAGGACGACGCCGAGCACGTACTCCGCGATGGCGTCGTCGAAGACACCCCGCGAGTTGGTCAGGACGACGTCGCTCTCCACCAGCCCGGGGAACAGCACCGGGTCGACACCCGCGCTCGCGATGTGCAGCCAGCGCAGCCGATCGGCGGCGTGCCAGGCGCCCGGCACGGCCGTGGAGAGGAAGTCGTAGACGAAGAGCGCGTCGGCTCCGGACAGAGCTTCGGACAGACCCGCCGCGTCCGTGTAACGCACGACCGCCCCGGATTCGACAGCACGCATGTCCGGTGGACGGTGCTCGCCGCAGAGCACGGACAGGACGGGAGTTTCCCGGTTTTCCGAGGCGATCACGTTGACACGGTAAAAGTCGCTCGTATGATTGTCAACAATCCGAGGAACGACCCCCGGAGCACCGGACGTGTCATCAAGTTCAGACGTATTCCGGAGGCTGAGCCTTGGATTTCGACTTCCTGGCGTTCGAAGGCCCGCTGGCGCAACGCGGCATCGGCGTCATCGCGCCGTTCGACCTGGCGCTGGAGCGCGAGCTCTGGCGGTGGGTGCCGATGGAGGTGTCCCTGCACCTCGCCCGGACGCCGTACGAGCCGGTGCCGGTCAGCATGGAGATGGCCCGCCTCGTCAGCGACAGCCACCACCTGGCCAGCGCGACCCGCGACGTGCTGCACGTCGAGCCCGAGGTCGTCGCTTACCTCTGCACGTCGGGCAGCTTCGTCAACGGCGTCGACTACGAACGCTCCCTGACCAAGGCGATCTGCGACGCCGGCGCCCCGGACGCCGTCACCACCTCGGGCGCGCTGGCCGAAGTGCTGCACCAGCTCGACCTGCACCGCGTCTCGGTGCTGACGCCGTACGACGCCGACCTCACCCGCGCCCTGCACGACTTCCTCGGCGAGCTGAACGTCGAGACCGTCGCCAGCGACCACCTCGGGCTGGGCGGCGGCATCTGGAAGGTCAGTTACCGGACCATCGCCGAACGCATCCTCGCCGCCGACCACGGGGAAGCCGAAGCGATCTTCGTCAGCTGCACCAACCTTCCCACCTACGACCTGATCGAGCCCCTGGAAGCCGCGCTCGGCAAGCCGGTGCTCACGGCCAACCAGCTGACCATGTGGGCGTGCCTGCGCCGGATGAACCTGCCCATCGTCGGACCGGGTAAGTGGCTTCGTGACGTGTCGTGAAAGGTATTCCTTGACCGCCCCTCTAGGATTGTCGACAATTTGCGTCCCTCCGGAGGTTTCGTGACCACCATCGGCTTCATCTACCCCGACCACGCGGCCGAAGACGACTACCCGCTGGCCGAGCAGCTGCTCGGCGGCGCGGCCGCCGACGAGGGCGACATCCGCCTCGCGGTCGAGCACATCTACGGCACCGACAAGCACGCGGTCGCCGAACTGCTGGACCTCGGCAGCGAGACCCGCCTCGCCGACGGCGCCACCCTGCTCCGGAAGCACGAGCCGGACGCGGTCATCTGGGCCTGCACCAGCGGCAGCTTCGTCTACGGCTGGGACGGCGCCCGCGAGCAGGCCGACCGCCTCGCCGCCGTCGCCGGGGTCCCGGCCTCCAGCACCTCCTTCGCGTTCGTGCACGCCGCGCGTGCTCTGGACGTCAAGCGGGTCGCCGTCGCCGCCAGCTACCCGGACGACATCGCCCGGCTGTTCGTGGACTTCCTCAAGGCCGGCGGCATCGAGGTCGTCGCGATGGCCAGCGCCGACATCATCACGGCCGCCGAGGTCGGCGCGATGACGTCGGAAGCCGTCGTCGAACTCGCCGTGCGCCACGACCACCCGGACGCCGACGCGGTGCTGGTGCCGGACACTGCGATGCGGACGCTCCAGGAGATCAACATCGTCGAAGCCGCCCTGAAGAAGCCGGTGCTGACCGCCAACCAGGTGACCGTCTGGGAGGGCCTGCGCCTGACCGGGCGGCACCGGCTCGTCCGCTCCCTCGGCGCGTTGTTCCGGCAGCTGCCGGACGGGAGCGCCTGACATGGCCTTGCCACCGGGCATGCTGCCCGAGATCGAACCGGTCAGCCGCGAGTCGACGGCCGCGGTGATCGCGCGTCAGCTGCGCGACGCGATCATGACCGGCGCCCTCCCGCCGGGCACCCAGCTCGGCGAGACGGAGCTGGCCTCCCGCTTCCAGGTGTCACGGGGGCCACTCCGGGAGGCCATGCAGCATCTCGTGTCGGAAGGGCTCCTCCGCAGCGAACGGCACCGCGGGCTCTTCGTGATCGACCTCGAGCCCGGCGACGTCTACGACATCTATGCAGCTCGATCGGCGATCGAACGCGCCGCGATGATCCGCGCCGTGCGCGGCGGGGAACGCGACCGGATCGCCGACGTGCTCGAACGGACCGTCGCGGAGATGGCGACGGCTGCGAGCGAAGACGACCCGAGCGCGCTTTCCACCGCGGACCTCAGGTTCCACGAGGCCCTCATCAACGCCTCCGGCAGCAAGCGGCTCGTCCGGATGGCCCGGACCCTCCTCATCGAGACGCGGATGTGCCTGACCGCCCTGCAGAGCACTTATCAGCGGGTCGAGGAACGCGTCGAGGAGCACACGAAACTCATCCAGGCCCTTCGCGACGGCGACGAGGAAACGGCGCTTGCGCTGCTCGACTCCCACATGGAGGACGCCGTCCAGCGCCTCGCGCCGGGGACGAGCCTCATCGAGGGGCACGCCCCGCCGGTGCCGGGCAACGCGTGAGCGAAGGTCCGGCAGCCGCGTCCTGAAAGCCGCGCGCGATCGGAAAACGGGGGCGTGCACCCGTTGCCGCGGCACGCGCATCCGAACGACCGGCTCGGGTTCCGAAGGATCCGGCAGGCGTACGTGGACGGCCCGCACGGGTACGGGGAAGCAGTTGGACGGCGGCGAACACCCGCAGCTAAGCGCCATCACGCACCCCCAGCACCGGCTGGCCGCCACGGCCGTCGCGGTAGTCGGGCGACCACGGGAAACGGCCCTGCGAGTCCGCGTGGACCAGTTGCAGCGCGCGGATTTCCGGGCCGTACAACGCTTCCGCGAACACCAGGTGCACCGACGGCTCCGCCAGCCGGACCGCCTCGATCACCGGGCCGCCCCGCAGCAGGACGCGCTCACCCGGCGTGGGTGGCGACGCGTGCAGCGAGTGCGCGGCCAAGTCGTTCAGCAGCTCGGCAGCCTCCGGCAGCGGCATGCCCGTCACGACGAGCTCGGGCAGGCCGTACCCGCTCAGGCCTATCGTGTAGGCCCACGGCGGGTACGCCCCGCTGCCCTCGACTCCTTGCACGAGCCAGCCCCGGCCGGCCACGCCGTCGCGAAGCCGTTCCAGGTAACCGGATCTGTCCGGGTTCTCACATTCGAAGCACATCGGTGGCTCCTCCCCCTCAGTGGATTGCGACCACCGTGCCGGAGGGCACCGACAAAAACTCAGCCCAGCGCTTCGGCCACCGCCGTGCCGAGTCGTTCTGTGGTATCCGTGCCGCCGAGGTCCGGGGTGCGCACCCGGCCCTCGTCGAGCACCCGGTCGACTGCGGTGCGGATCGCTTGCGCGGCAACGGTTTCACCCAGGTGTTCGACCAGCATCGCGGCCGCCAGGATCTGCGCCACGGGGTTCGCGATGCCCTGTCCGGCGATGTCCGGAGCGCTCCCGTGGACCGCCTCGAACATCGACGGATATTCACCCGATGGGTTGATGTTGCCGGACGGTGCCATGCCGAGCCCGCCGGTGATCGCGGCCGCGAGGTCGCTCAGGATGTCGCCGAAGAGGTTCGACCCCACGATGACGTCGAGCCGGTCGGGCGCCTGGACCATGCGTGCCGCCAACGCATCCACGTGCATCTGTTCACTGTGGACATCGGGGTACTCGGCCGCGACCTCGGCGAAGATCTCGTCCCAGAAGGGCATCGAGTGGATGAGCCCGTTGGACTTCGTCGCCGAGCAGACACGCGAAGACCGCGTCCGCGCCAGTTCGAAGGCGTACCGGATGATTCGCGAAACGCCGACGCGCGTGAAGACCGACTCCTGCAGCACGAACTCGTCCGGCCGCCCGGCGTTGTGTCGGCCGCCGATCGCGGAGTACTCCCCTTCGGAGTTCTCCCGGACGATGACCAGCTCCAGCTCCTCGGCCTTCCGCCCGGCCAGAACGGAAGTCGTGCCCGGCAGGAGCCGCACCGGGCGCAGGTTGACGTACTGCTGGAACGCGCGCCGCAGCGGGATCAGCAGGCCCCACAGCGAAACGTGGTCCGGGATGCCGGGAAAGCCGACCGCGCCGAGCAGGATGCCGTCGAACGCCGAGAGCTGCGCGACGCCGTCGTCCGGCATCATCGACCCGGCCTGCGTGTACCGCTCGCAGCTCCAGTCGAACTCCGTCCACTCCAGGGAGAAGTCGAAGAGTGCGGACGCCCGGTCGAGGACCTTGCGGGCCTCGACCGTGACGTCCACGCCGATCCCGTCGCCGGGGATGCTCGCGATGCGGTAGGCCGTCACAGGGCCACCGCGATGTACTTGGTCTCGAGGAACTCGTCGATGCCGACCGTGCCACCCTCGCGGCCGAGCCCGGACTGCTTGATCCCGCCGAACGGCGCCGCCGGGTTCGACACGATGCCCTGGTTGAGGCCGATCATCCCGGCTTCGAGGGCTTCCGACACACGCAGCGCACGCTTGAGGTCGCTGGTGTAGACGTAGGAAACCAGGCCGAACTCCGTGTCGTTCGCCTTGGCCACCGCCTCGTCCTCGGTGTCGAACGGCGTGATCGGGGCGACCGGCCCGAAGATCTCCTCGTGCGTCAGCCGCGCCTCCTGCGGGACGTCGGTGAGCACGGTGGCCTGGTAGAAGTGGCCCGGGCCGTCGACCCCGGAGCCGCCGGTGAGCACCTTCGCGCCGCGGTCGGTGGCGTCCTTGACCAGCTCCGTCACCTTGTCGACGGCCTTGTCGTCGATGAGCGGGCCGACCACGACGTCCTTCTCGGTGCCGCGGCCCATCGGCAGCGCCTGCATCCGCTCGGTCAGCCGCCGCGAGAACTCCTCGACGACGCCGCGCTGCACGTAGAAGCGGTTGGCCGCGGTGCACGCCTCGCCGATGTTGCGCATCTTCGCCTGCATCGCCCCGTCGATCGCCGCGTCCATGTCGGCGTCGTCGAAGACCAGGAACGGTGCGTTGCCGCCCAGCTCCATCGACGTCCGCAGCACCTTGTCGGCGCACTGCTCCAGGAGCTTGCGGCCGACGCCGGTCGAGCCGGTGAAGGACAGTTTGCGGGCGCGGCCATCGCGGATCAGCGGCTCCATCACGCCGCCGGAGTCGCTGGTCGTCAGAACGTTGAGCACTCCCTCAGGCAGCCCCGCCTCGGCGAGGATGCCGGCCAGCGCGAGCATCGAGAGCGGCGTCTGCGCGGCGGGTTTGATCACCATCGTGCAGCCGGCGGCGACCGCCGGGCCGATCTTGCGGGTGCCCATCGCCATCGGGAAGTTCCACGGCGTGATCAGGATCGTCGGCCCGACCGGCTGCTTCGTGATGAGGAACCGGCCCGTGCCGTTCGGGGCGGTCGCGAAGCCGCCGTCGATCCGGACGGCCTCCTCGGCGAACCAGCGGAAGAACTCCGCGGCGTACGCGATCTCGCCCTTCGACTCGGCGAGCGGCTTGCCCATCTCCAGGGTCATGAGCAGGGCGAGCTCGTCCTGGCGCTTCATCAGCAGCTCGTACCCGCGACGCAGGATCTCCCCGCGTTCCCTCGGCGCCATCTTCGCGAAGTCCGATTGCGCCGCGACGGCAGCGTCCAGCGCCGTGACGCCGTCCGCCGGCGAGGCGTCGGCGACCTGGCACAGCTCCTTGCCGGTGGCCGGGTCGACCACCGGGAACGTCTTCCCCGACTCGGCGGCGACCCACTTGCCGCCGATGAACAGTTCCTTGCCGACCGCGTCGACGACGCCGGACTCGGTGCTCGCGCTCATCCCGACTGCTCCTCACGTGTTGTCCCGAGGGCCATGCTATGGATATTGTCAACAATCGACAACCCGCTCAACCGACCAAGGAGCACGCTGCCATGGCCCAGCTATCTCCGCTGCTCAAGCAGGCAACGCCCGTCGTGGTCGACCACGGTGAAGGGGTTTACCTCTACGACGTCGACGGCAAACGCCACCTCGACTTCACCGCCGGCATCGGCGTCACGAGCACCGGGCACTGCCATCCGCACGTCGTGCGCGCGGCGCAGGAGCAGATCGGCAAGCTCGTCCACGGGCAGTACACGACGGTGATGCACCGGCCCCTGCTCGAGCTGACCAAGCGCCTCGGCGACGTCCTGCCCAGCGGGCTCGACTCGCTCTTCTACGCGAACTCGGGCAGCGAAGCCGTCGAAGCGGCGTTGCGGCTCGCGCGGCAGGCGACGAAGCGCCCGAACGTCATCGTCATGCAGGGCGGCTTCCACGGCCGGACCGTCGCCGCGGCGAGCATGACGACGTCCGGGACGCGGTTCAGCGCCGGCATCGGTCCCCTCATGTCCGGCGTGCACGTCGCGCCGTTCCCCTACGCCTACCACTACGGCTGGGACGAGCAGACCGCGACGAAGTTCGCGCTGCGGGAGCTGGACTACCTGTTCCAGACGGTCAGCGCGCCGAACGAGACCGCCGCGATCTTCGTGGAGCCCGTGCTCGGCGAAGGCGGCTACGTCCCGGCGAACACGGAGTTCATGGCGGGCCTGCGCGAGCGCGCGGACCGGCACGGCATCCTGCTCGTCCTCGACGAGATCCAGACCGGCTTCGGCCGCACCGGCAAGTTCTGGGGGCACGACCACTTCGACATCTCCCCCGACATCGTGCTCATCGCGAAGGGCCTGGCCAGCGGCTTCCCGCTGTCGGGCATCGCGGCTTCGCAGGAGCTGATGGCGAAGGCGTTCCCGGGTTCGCAGGGGGGCACGTACGGCGGCAACGCCGTCTCGTGCGCCGCGGCGATCGCGACGCTCGAGGTCATCCAGCACGAGAACCTGGTGGAGAACGCCGCCGAGCGCGGGCGTCAGCTGCTCGAAGGCGCACGGGTGATCGCGGACAAGACGCCGGCGATCGGCGAGGTGCGCGGGCTCGGGCTTTTGGTCGGCTCGGAGTTCACCACCGCCGACGGCGAGCCCGACGCCGCCACCGCGGCGGCCGCGCAGCAGACCGCGTCGAAGAGCGGACTGCTGCTGCTCACGTGCGGGCCGTACATGAACGTCGTCCGCATGGTGCCGCCGCTGATCGTCAACGCCGAGCAGGTCGACGACGCGCTGCGCATCTGGGGCGAGGTCGTCGCGTCCGTCACGGGGAGCTGAGCATGGCCCGGTACATCACGATCACCCTCGACAAGCGCGGGGTGTCCTGCCGGGCCCGGCTGCTCGACGACGAGGCACCGCGGACGTGCAAGGCGGTGTGGGACGCGTTGCCGCAGAGCGGTTCGGCCTACCACGCGAAGTACGCACGCAACGAGGTCTACACGCTCGTGCCGCCCTTCGCGGAGCCGAAGCCCGGGCGGGAGAACCCGACGATCACGCCGATCCCCGGCGACGTCGTGTACTTCGGGTTCGAAGCCTGGGAGATCGGCAACCCGGCGTACGGCTACGACGACGGCAGCGAGGCGCACAGCGATCAGGGCGCGACCGACCTCGCGATCTTCTACGGGCGCAACAACCTGCTGATCAACGGCGACGCGGGCTGGGTGCCCGGCAACGTGTTCGCCACGATCGAGGAGGGCCTGGCCGAGATGGCGGCGGCCGCGCAGGACCTCTGGCTGCGGGGTGTCGAGGGCGAGACGCTCTCGTTCGCGCGAGTCTGAATCCCTTGTCCGGCAAGGGGACGCCGGGTGTGATGACCGCACCCGGCGTCCCCTTTTTGCTGCGCCTGGCCACTCGAAAGGGTGATCATCGCGAGATCACTTTTCGTGGCCGGTGATCACTAGATCGAGCTAGTCAGCTACCCAGGATGCCGGATCAAGGTCGGAATTACCGACAGTGAGATTTCGGACGACCGTTACCCACAGTGGCTGACCTTCGAAACGGGCACCCCGGCGTCAAACACGAAGGGATTACGTGTTTAGCATGGGAAGATTCCGCGGCGCCAGGGTCTCCTGGAAATGACTTTTTGACAGTTCGCCGGCTCGGTGAAAACCTGCTTTCGCTCCCCACCAGGGAGCCCTCCAGGGAAGTCAATGAGTTATTCATCAAGGAGTCATTCCATGCAGATGTTCGCCCAGCACGCCCACTACTGCCACGACATCCTCACCGGCGCGCTGGCGCACCTGGCGCACGTTCTCGGCTGGCTCGTCTGATCCAGGCGGAACACTAGAGCCTGGCCGCGGGAAACCGCGGCCAGGCCGTTTCACCCCAGTTCGCCCAGCCGCGCGAAATCGTCGTCGGAAATCGTGATTCCGGCCGCACCGCAGTTTTCTTCGAGATGCGGGATCGACGACGTGCCGGGAATCGGGATCACCACCGGCGACCGGCGCAGCAACCAGGCGAGGGACACCTGGGCGGGTGTCGCGCCGAGCCCGGCCGCGACCTTTCCGAGCACTCCGCCGGCCGTCGCGTGGTCACCGCGTGCGATCGGCAGCCAGGGCACGAACGCGATCCCCTCGCGCTCGCAGTAGCCGAGGACGTCGTCCGACACGCGGTCGGTCAGGTTGTACCGATTCTGGACGCTCGCGATCGGCGCGATGGCCCGCGCTTCGGCCAGCTGCGCGACGCTGACCTCGGACAACCCGATCCGCGCGATCTTGCCCTCGTGCCGCAGCCGCGCGAGCGCGCCGATCTGGTCGGCGAGCGGCACCTGCGGGTCGAGCCGGTGCAGCTGCAGCAGGTCGAGACGTTCGACACGCAGGCGCCGCAACGAGAGTTCCGCCTGCTGCCGCAGGTATTCGGGCCGGCCGAGCGGCACCCACTCGCCCCGGCTCGGACGCGCGTGGCCACACTTCGTCGCGATGAACAACCCGTCGTACGGGTGCAGCGCGTCGGCGAGCAGTTCCTCGTTCAACCCCAGGTCATAGGCGTCGGCCGTGTCGAAGAACGTCACGCCGAGCTCGGCCGCGCGGCGTGCGACCGCGGCAGCGCCGTCGGGGACGTGGTCCCACTCGGTGAGCCGCATCGCGCCGAAACCGAGCCGCCGCACGGAAACGCCGTCTTCGAAGGTGTACGTCGATGTCATGTCGGGAAGCTTCGCCCGGCGCCGAGTCACCCACCAGAGATTTAGCCTGAACTAAATCCTGCTCGGTAATCGCCTGATCACCGGTTTCATCCGGATTTCATCGCCCCTCCCTAACGTCCCCGGCGCAGTGATCAACTGACGGAGGGGACTGCGAAGTGAAAAATCTGAAACGGCTTTCGCTGATCGGCGCGGCGGTGGCGGCGCTCGTCACCGGATTCGTCACCACACCGGCCGCGCACGCCGAAGGCGCGCACTACTACATCCTGATCGGCGGCACCTGCAACGGGAACGCCGACCAGTACCAAGAAGCGTGGCTGCGCGGCGGGATCCGCAAAGTCGTGAACTACCCGGCCGGCGCGTCCGGACTCCCTGGACCGTGCGGCGCGACGCCGATGGACCAGAGCGTCGCCATCGGCCGTGAGGAGGCGAAGCGCGTCGCCCAGGACGCTTTCAACGAGGACCCGGGCGGCGAGTTCACCGTCGTCGGGTACTCGCAGGGCGCGATCGTCGCGAACTTCCTGCTGAACGACATCGCGGACGGCGTGGTCAACGTCGACAAGAGCCACTTCAACGCGAAGCTGTACGCGGACCCGATGCAGCCGGTCGGGCCGCCGGGACGCGGGATCAGCGCGGTGATCCCGGCGGGTGCGGGCGCGCCGTCGCCGTTCGGCGGGTACGTCTCGTTCGGCCCGGGCCGAACGGACTTCGGCGGCATCCCGTACATCCGCTACTGCATCCAGACCGACGGGGTGTGCCACTTCGACACCCTCGAGGCGCCGGGCGGCTACTTCGCCCAGCACTGGTGCTACGTCGAACGCCCGATCATGGACAACACCCTGGCCGACGGCGTGTACACGAACTCGTCGATCGAACTGCCGCGGCAGGACTGCCGGCCGCCGTGGCCGATCGGCTGACACTCCGGGGCGGGCGCTCCGGCGCCCGCCCCACCTCCCTCGCGCTAATGTGAAAATCCTTCATAGCGGCGTACCGGCGGTACGTACTACGCTGCGGTAACCACAGCAACGGCGCGGAGGAGAGACTGTCGATGGGCGACGTGGCAGCACGGCTGGCCGAGATCGTCGGAGACAAGAACCTGCTGACCGGCGAGGCGATCTCCGAGGACTACGCGCACGACGAAGCGTTGACCGCGGAGCCGCAGAAGCCTGCGTACGTCGCGAAGCCGGCAACCGCGGAAGAAGTCGCGGAGCTGCTGAAGGCCGCGACAGAACACAACGTGCCCGTGACCGCGCGAGGCTCCGGAAGCGGACTCTCCGGCGCCGCGCGACCGCGCGAAGACGGGCTGCTGATCTCCTTCGAGCGGATGAACGCGGTCCTGGAAGTCGACACCGGGAACCACGTCGCCGTCGTGCAGCCGGGCGTCACGCTCGCCGAGCTCGACGTCAAGACCGCCGAAGCCGGGCTCAGCTACACCGTCTACCCCGGTGAGCTGAGCGCGAGCGTCGGCGGGAACGTCGGGACGAACGCCGGCGGCATGCGCGCCGTCAAGTACGGCGTCACCCGCAACAACGTCCTCGGCCTTCAGGCCGTCCTGCCGACCGGCGAGATCCTCCGGACCGGCGGCAAGACGTCGAAGATCTCCACCGGCTACGACCTCACGCAGCTGATCATCGGCTCCGAGGGCACTCTCGCGCTGGCCACCGAGATCACCGTCAAACTGCACCCGCGGCTCACCCACGGCGCCACCGTGCTCGCCCCGTTCGGCGACTTCGGCCAGGTGATGGCCGCCGTGCCGGCGATCGTCTCCAGCGGGCTCGCGCCGCACATCCTCGAGTACATCGACAACATGACGATGGCCGCGATCGTCTACAACGAGAAGCTCGAGCTCGGCGTCCCGGACAAGATCCGCGAGACCAGCGAGGCCTATCTCGTCGTGGCGCTGGAAAATCGGGACAACGGGCGCCTGCACGAGGACGTCGAGACCGTCGGCGAACTGCTCGGCGAACTCGGCGCCACCGACGTCTACGTCCTCGAAGGACCCGCCGCGCGCAAGCTGATCGAAGCCCGCGAGAAAGCCTTCTGGACCGCGAAGGCGGCCGGCGCCGACGACGTGATCGACGTCGTCGTGCCGCGCACCGCGATGCCGCAGTTCATCACCAAGGCTCGCGAGCTGGCCATGGCCGCCGGCGGCGGCGCGCTCGGCTGCGGGCACGCCGGCGACGGCAACGTCCACCTCGCGATCTTCTGCAAGGACGCGGACAAGCGGAAGCAGCTGCTCACCGACATCTTCGCCTTCGCGATGGAGCTCGGCGGCGCGATCTCCGGCGAGCACGGCCTCGGCCGCACCAAAGCGCATTACCACCAGGAACTCGAAGACCCGGCGAAGATCGAGCTGATGCGCCGGATCAAGCAGAGCTTCGACCCCGCCGGGATCCTCAACCCCGGCGTTCTCTTCCCCGAAGGAATTGCATGAGCGAGATGAACGGCGCCCAGTCCCTGATCCGCACGCTGGTCGACGCCGGTGTCGAGGTGTGCTTCGCGAACCCCGGCACGTCGGAGATGCACTTCGTCGCCGCACTCGACACCGTCCCGGAGATGCGGGGTGTGCTCGCGCTGTTCGAGGGCGTCGTCACCGGTGCCGCCGACGGGTACGCGCGCATCGCGGACAAGCCCGCCGCGACGCTGCTGCACCTCGGCCCCGGCCTGGGCAACGGCCTGGCGAACCTGCACAACGCGCGGCGCGCGCACACGCCGATCGTCAACGTCGTCGGCGACCACGCGACCTACCACAAGCAGTACGACGCGCCGTTGGAGTCGGACATCGAGGCCGTCGCGGGCTCGCTGGAAGGTTGGGTGCGCCGCTCGGAGCACACCAAGGATGTCGGCGCGGACGCCGCCGCCGCGGTCGCCGCCGCGCAGGACGCGCCCGGCCGCGTCGCGACGCTGATCCTGCCCGCCGACGCTTCGTGGGGCGAAGGCGGCGAGACGTGCGCGCCGGTTCCGCCGCGCGTTCCGCAGGCCGTCGACGCGACCACCGTCAAGGACGTCGCCGCGGTGTTCGGCACCGGCGAGTCGGTGGCGCTGCTCATCGGCGGGGCGGCGTGCCGCGAGGAGGGCCTGCGCGCGGCGAGCCGGATCGGCGCCGCGACCGGCGCGAAGGTTTTCGTCGAGACGTTCCCGTCCCGTCTCGAGCGCGGTGCGGGCCTGCCGACGATCGAACGGCTCGGCTATCTCGCCGAGCAGGTGACCTATCAGCTCGACGGGGTCAAGCACCTCGTCGTCGCGGGCACGAAGGCGCCGGTGTCGTTCTTCGCCTACCCCGGCAAGGCGAGCGACCTGGTGCCCGAAGGCGCCCAGGTGCACACGCTTGCGGCGGTCGGCCAGGACGTCACGCGCGCGCTGAACGAGGTCGCGGACCTCGTCGCCGCGGACACCGAGCCGGTGCTGCAGCAGCCGTCCCGGCCCGCGCTCCCGAGCGGGCCGCTGACCCCGCAGAACTGGGTCGACGTCATCGGCGCGCTGCTGCCGGAGAACGCGATCATCGCCGACGAAGCCAACACGTCCGGCCTGCTGCTCCCGACGGCGACGGCCGGCGCTCCGCGGCACGACGTGCTGACGCTCACCGGCGGCGCGATCGGCTACGGCATGCCGGTGGCCACCGGCGCGGCCGTGGCGGGACGGGACCGTCCCGTCCTGAACCTGCAATCGGACGGCAGCGCGCTGTACACGATCTCCGCGCTGTGGACGCAGGCGCGCGAGAACCTGAACGTCACGACGGTGCTGCTCAACAACCGCGCGTACGCGATCCTGCGGCTGGAGTTGCAGCGGGTCGGCGCGCAGGGCGGGCCGAAGGCGAACGAGCTGCTCGACCTGTCGCGGCCGGACATGGACTTCGTGAAGATCGCGGAGGGCATGGGCGTGCCGGCGACGCGCGCGACGACTGCCGAAGAGCTCGCCGAGCAGCTGCAGCGCGCCTTCGCGGAACCGGGTCCGCACCTCATCGACGCAGTGGTGCCGCCGCTGCTCTGACCCGGCTATCCTCGCCGTCACACCTGAGCCCCGGGAGCGGCGGATGAGCGAAGACGAACACGCGAAGCGGGGCATCGACCTCGAAAGACCGAACGCGGCGCGCGTGTACGACTACATGATCGGCGGCAAGCTCAACTACGCCGTCGACCGGATGTTCGCCGACCGGATCCTGGGCGTGCTGCCCAACGCGCGGCACATGGCGCTGGTCAACCGGGCGTGGCTGCGCCGCGCGGCTCGGTTCGCGGCGGAGCAGGGTGTCCGGCAGTTCCTCGACATCGGCTCGGGCATGCCGACGGTCGGGCACGTGCACGAGGTCGTCCAGGCGATCGATCCCGCGGCGCAGGTCGTCTACGTCGACAACGAGCCGATCGCGGTCGCGCACAGCGAGATCGTGCTGGAGGGCAACGACAACGCGGCGATGGTCCAGGCCGACGCCGAGTACCCGGACGAGGTGCTGGAGCACCCGACCGTCGAGGCGATGCTGGACTTCAGCGAGCCGGTGATGGTGATCATGGCCGCGTTCGTGCACTTCATCCCGGACGAGCGCGACCCGGCCGGGCTGATCGCCACCTACCGCGACGTCCTCGCGCCGGGCAGCTATCTCGCGCTCTCGTCGGGCACGTGGGAGGGGCAGGGCGAGGAGTCGCAGCGCTCGGTTGCGCTGTACGAGAAGAGCGGCACGCCCCTGACACTGCGGTCGCCCGACGAGCTGCGGGCGCTGATGAAGGGCTTCGAGATCCTGCCGCCGGGCGTGGTCTTCACCCCCGAGTGGCGCCCGGACGGCCCGCTCGAGGATCCGCCGGAGCAGTCGGGCGGGCTGGCGCTCGTGGCGCAGCGATGACCGACGAGCACGCCAAGCGCGAGATCGACTTCGACCAGCCGAACGCGGCCCGCGTGTACGACTACCTGATCGGCGGCAAGCTCAACTACGCCATCGACCGGATGTTCGCCGAGAAGATCCTGGCGGTGCGGCCGGAGTCCAAGGAGCTGGCCCTGATGAACCGGCGCTGGCTGCGCCGGGCCGTCCGCTTCGGCGCCGAGCAGGGCATCCGCCAGTTCCTGGACATCGGCTCGGGCATGCCGACCGTCGGGCACGTGCACGAGGTCGTCCAGGCGATCGACCCCGCGTCGCGCGTCGTGTACGTCGACAACGAGCCGGTCGCCGTCGCGCACAGCGAGATCGTGCTGAAGGACAACGAGAACGCGGAGATGGTGCAGGCCGACGCCGAGTTCCCGGCGGCCGTCCTCGAGCACGAGACCACCGAGATGCTGCTCGACCTCGACCAGCCGGTCATGCTGATCATGGCCGCGTTCGTGCACTTCATCCCGGACGAGCGCGACCCGGCCGGCCTGATCGCCACCTACCGCGACGCGCTCGCGCCGGGCAGCTACTTCGCGCTGTCGTCGGGCACGTTCGAGGGCCAGGGCGAGGAAGTCCGCCGCGCGGCGGAGATGTACCAGAAGAGCGGCACGAACGTCGTGGCGCGCTCGCGAGACGAGCTGCGTGCGCTGCTGGACGGCTTCGAGATCCTGCCGCCGGGGATCGTGTTCACGCCGGAGTGGCGGCCGGACGACCCCGACGAGGTCGGTGAGCACCCGGAGCTGGCGAGCCAGCTCGCGCTGGTGGCGCGCAAGAACTAGGGATGCGCCGGGTCTACGTCGTCACGCATCCGGAGGCCACGCACCACGTCGAAGGCCGGGTCGGCGGCTGGTTCGACTCCGCGCTCACGGCTCGCGGCCGCCTGCACGCGGGGGCGGTCGCGGCCCGGCTGCACGACCTCGTCCCCCGCGCGGCGCGGATCGGGCTGTACAGCTCCGACCTGCGCCGCACGGTCGAGACCGCGGCGCCGATCGCGAGCCTCTTCGGGGTCGAGCCCACGCTCGTGCCCGATCTGCGGGAGAAGTCCTACGGCGTAGCGGGCGGGCAGCCGCAGTCCTGGCTCGACGAGCGGTTCGTGCCGCCCCCGGCCACCGGTGAGCGGCTCGACCACGACGAGGGCATCGAGGGCGCCGAGACCAAGCTCGAGTGGGTGACCCGCGTGTACCGCGCGATGGACCGCATCCGCTCCGCCGGCGAGGAGCACCAGGTGGTCGTCACCCACGGCGGCTCGCTGAGCTGGGTCGTCGCGGCGTGGCTCGGCCTGCCGGTCGCTGCCTGCGCGTACGCCTCGTTCCGGGCGAGTGCCGGCGGCATCACCGTGCTCCACGAGGACGACCGCTTCCGCAATCGGACACTGCACACGCTGAACGACACGAGCCACCTGATCGGATGACCCGCTATCCTCGCCGTCACCACGATCACTGGAGCGGCGGATGAGTGAAGACGAGTACGCGCGGCGCGGCATCGACCTCGACAAGCCGAACCCCGCGCGCGTGTACGACTACATCCTCGGCGGCCGCCTCAACTACGCCGTCGACCGGATGTTCGCCGACCAGGTGCTGGCCGCCCAGCCGAACGCGCGGGAGCGCGCGCAGCTGAACCGGCAGTGGCTGCGCCGGGCCATCCGGTTCGGGATGGCCCAGGGCATCCGGCAGTTCCTCGACATCGGCTCGGGCATGCCGACCGTCGGGCACGTTCACGAAGTCGCGCACGGGATCGACCCGACCGCGCGCGTCGTCTACGTCGACAACGAGCCCGTCGCCGTGGCGCACAGCGAGATCGTGCTGGAGGACAACGAGAACGCGGTGATGGTGCACGCCGACGCCGAGTTCCCGGACGACGTCCTCGAGCACGAGACCACCGAGATGATGCTCGACCTCGACCAGCCGGTGATGGTCGTGATGGCGTTGTTCGTGCACTTCATCCCGGACGAGCGCGACCCGGCCCGGCTGATCGGCGCCTACCGCGACGCGCTCGCGCCCGGCAGCTACCTGGCGATGTCATCGGCGACCCCGGAGCAGCAGAGCGACGGCACCGCCCGCGCCGTCGCGATGTACCAGAAGAGCGCGAACCCGGTGACGCCCCGCACGGCCGACGAGCTGCGCGCGCTCGTGGACGGCTTCGAGATCCTCGACCCGGGCATCGTCTTCATCCCGCAGTGGCGGCCGGACGACCCGGCCGACGTGCCCGCGAACCCGGCCGAGTGCGGCGGGCTGGCGCTGGTGGCGCGCAAGGACTAAGCGACGCCGACCAGCTCCGGCGCCACCCGCGTCTTCGGCACCAGCCCGGCCAGCAGCACGCCCGCCAGCGCGGCGAACGCCGCCACGGCGAACGTCGCGCGGAAGCCGAACAGCGACGGCACGGACAGGCCGCCGACGGTGATCGTCAGCTGGGCGAGCATCGCCGCCATCACCGCGCTCGAAATCGCCGTGCCGACCGACCGCATCAGGGAGTTGAGGCCGTTCGCGGACGCCGTTTCGGTGACCGGCACCGAGCCCATAATGGACGCCGGCATCGCCGCGTACGCGATCCCGACGCCCGCGCCGATGATCACCGACGCCGTGATCAGCTCGGCGGCGTTGTCCATCAGCACGATCGCGAACAGGTACCCGAGGGCGATCACCAGCGCGCCGGTCATCAGCGTCGGGCGGGGGCCGAACCGGGTGATGAGCCGCGCCGAGACCGGCGAGAGCAGCATCATCACGAGGCCGTTCGGCGCCAGGGACAGTCCGGACTCGACCATCGTCTGGCCCAGCCCGTACCCGGTCGACGCCGACGCCTGCAGCAGCTGCGGGAACGACAACGCCATGGCGTACATCGAGAACCCGACCATGATCGACGCCAGGTTCGTGAACAGCACCGGGCGGCGGGCGGACACGCGCAGGTCGACCAGCGGGTCGCGCCGCCGCAGCTGGTAGGTGCCCCAGCCGGCCAGGATGACGACGGCCGCGGCGGCGAACCCCAGCGTCGGCGTGCTGGTCCAGCCCCACGTGGCGCCCTTGACCACCGGCAGCAGCAGGCAGACCAGGCCGGCGGCCAGCCCGAGCGCACCGAAGTAGTCGAACGGCGCGGGCGTGCGCACCGGCGACTCCGGCACGAACTTGACGATCAGCAGCACGAAGAACAGCCCGAGGGCGGCGGACATCCAGAAGAGCACGTGCCAGTCGGCGTTCTCGGCGACGATGGCCGCGACCGGCAGCCCGATCGCGCCGCCCACCCCGAGCGTCGCGCTCATCAGGGAGATCGCGCCGCCGACGCGTTCCGGCGGGAGCTCGTCGCGCATGATGCTGATGCCGAGCGGGATGACACCCATCGCGCAGCCCTGCAGCCCGCGGCCGATGATGTGGAACACGAGCTCGCTGTTCGTGGCCGAGACGACCGAACCGGCGATGAGCAGCGCGAGGCTGACGAGGATCATCCGCCGCTTGCCGTAGAGGTCGCCGAGCCGTCCGCTGACCGGGGTGATGACGGCCGCGGCCAGCAGCGTCACGGTGACGACCCAGGACGCGTCGGCCGCCGAGGCGTTCAGCAGCCGCGGGAACACCGGGATGAGCGGCACGACCAGCGTCTGCATGAACGACGCGACCAGCCCGCACGAAGCGAGCACCACGACGATCGCGCGACCGGACCCTTCGGGTCGGGACACCAGCACACCCCCGGTGTGTAGTTAGTACGCATCATGCAACTTCATGCACTGTACCTACGCTCCGGGGGTTTTCCGCTCGATTGGTGCTCTCGTCACAGCCAGGTGCGCACGCCTCCGTGGCCGGAGCACGTACCGGAGCGGTGCTGGCTGTAGCTGTAGCTGCCGTCCTTGCAGAGCGCGGTCGCTCCGGACGGGTTGTCGCTGGGGCGGTGGACGCAGTTGCCGGAGGAGTTCACGTAGTAGTCGGCGCCGCACTCGGCCGGCTTCGGCGCGGCCTGCGCGGTGGTCTTCGGCGCTGCCTTGGGCTTGGCGGCTGTCGTCTTCGGCGCGACGGCCTGCGCCTGGGTCGGCGTAGTGGTGACCACCGGCGCATCGGACGTGGGTGGTGCGGTCGTGACCGGAACGGAATACGTGGGCATCGAATACGTCGACGTCGGAGCATCGAGGACTCCGACGTTCCCGGCGTCCTTCGGCGACACAGCGCCGACGCCACAGCCCGCGACCAGCAGGCCCGCGGCCAGGACCAACCCCAGTTTCTTGCTCACGAAGACTCCTTAGCCATGCCAATCAATGCCGCGAAGTCGCTCGCCCCGGAAGGTTTGTTACGCCGCCTAGACTCGGCGCATGTCCTGGTTGCGGCGATGGGCACCCGAGCTCGCGGTCACCGTCGCGGTGCTCGCCGGTTCGCTGTTCACCGTCCTGAACGACGGCGCCAAGCCCGCCCACCACGCGGCGCTCGGCTGGGTCCTCACCGTTCTCGGCTGCGCCGCGGTCTTCTTCCGGCGGAAGTACCCGCTGGGCGTCGCCGCGTTAACGCTCGTTAGCTGCGCCCTCTACTACCCGCTCACCGATCCCGACGGCCTCGTCCTGCTGGCCTTCGCCTACACGCTCTACAACGCCGCCGCGGCCGGGCGGATCCGCGGGGCCGCGCTGCTCGTCGTCGCCGCGATGGCGGGCGTCGCCGCCGGGGAGATCAGCTCGCGCAGCGGACGGCACGTCGACAACTTCGCCTTCTTCCTGATGACCGGCTGGTTCGTCGCGCTCGTCGCCGGGGGTGCGGTCGCGCACTACCGCGCAGAAGCCGAGCGCACCAAGGAGGCCGAGGCCCGGACCCGCGCGACCGACGAGCGGCTGCGCATCGCCCGCGAGCTGCACGACGTCCTCGGCCACCACCTCGCGCTGATCAACGTCCAGGCCGGCGCCGCGCTGCACCGCCGCGACCCCGCGCAGGCCGAGGAAGCCCTCGGCACCATCAAGGACGCCAGCAAGACCGCGCTCCAGGAGCTGCGCGCGACGCTTGGCATGCTCCGCCAGGCCGAACCGAGCCTTTCGCGGGTGGCAGAGCTGGCCGAGTCGGTCGGCGCGTCCGGGCTGACCGTGCGCACCGAGATCGACGGCGTCGCCCGGGACCTGCCGCCGGACGTCGAGCACGCCGCGTTCCGCGTCGTGCAGGAGGCGCTGACGAACGTCGCGAAGCACGCCGGGGCGAAGACCGTCGTCGTCCGGCTCGGCTACGGCGCCGACGCGCTGTCCGTGCAGGTCGACGACGACGGAAGCGGTGGCGACGCCCCGCCGGGCACCGGGATCCGCGGCATGGCGGAGCGTACGCGGGCGCTCGGCGGCGAACTGACCGCGGCACCGCGTGAGGGCGGCGGTTACCGCGTGCGCGCCCGGCTGCCGGTGCGATGATGACCCGATGATCCGGGTCCTGCTCGTCGACGACCAGCGGCTGGTCCGCGCCGGCTTCCGGTCCATTTTGGACGGCGAGGCGGACATCGACGTCGTCGCGGAAGCCGCCGACGGCCGCGAAGCCCTGCAGGCCGCGCACGACCACCGTCCGGACGTCGTGCTGATGGACATCCGGATGCCGGTGCTCGACGGTCTCGCCGCCACGCGGCACCTGCTCGAAGACCCCTCGCTGAACGAAACGAAGGTCGTCATCCTCACGACGTTCGACCTCGACGAAGACGTCTACGGCGCCCTGCGCGCGGGTGCGAGCGGGTTCCTGGTCAAGGACACCGAGCCCGAAGAGCTGATCCACGCCGTGCGCGTGGTCGCCCGCGGCGACGCGCTGCTCGCGCCGTCGATCACCCGGCGGTTGATCTCGGAGTTCGCCGCGCGCGTCACGCGCCCCTCTCCCGCTCCGGCACTGGACCGGCTCACGGACCGCGAGCGCGAGGTGCTTTCCCTGGTCGCGGCCGGCTTGTCGAACGACGAGATCGCGCGCGAGCTCACGCTCAGCCCGGCGACGGCGAAGACGCACGTCAGCCGCATCATGACGAAGACCGGCACGCACGACCGCGCGCAGCTCGTCGTCCTCGCCTACGAGTCCGGCGCGGTGACGCCGCGGTGGCTCACCCCCTAGCCGTACTCCCCCGGGGGTACGGGAAACGCCTTAAGGGACACCGCCGGGAGCAGGGCAAGTGTCCTCCGCTGCGCGACGCGCAGTAGTGTCCCGCCGGCGAATCCTTGTGCCCCATGGACACCATCACTCGCCCCACTGGGGGAAGGCTGGCCCGCCTGGCCGGCTGGGCGCAGCACCACCGGTGGCTCGCCGTCGCACTCTGGGCGCTGGTCCTCATCGGCGTCACGTTCACCTCCCGTCTCACCGGCAGCGCGTTCCACGACGACAACTCGCTGCCCGGCACCGAGTCGCAGCAGGTCGTCGACCTCCTGAAGAACACCGCGCAGTCCGGAGCGACCGCGCAGATCGTGTTCAAGGAGGACAACGGGCTCGCGACACAGCGCGCCGCGGTCGAAAACACTCTGGGAAATGTCCGATTGCAGCCGCACGTGCGGTCGGTGACCGGGCCGTTCGAGACACTGTCGTCGGACGGCCGGATCGGCTACGCGACCGTCACCTTCGACGTGCCCTCGACCGATCTCCCGTACGACGACATCGTGAAGTTCGCCGACACCGCGAAGCAAGCCGGGCCGGTGACCGTCGCGCTCGCCGGCGATCCGATCGAGCGGATCTCCGAAGGCGGCGGGCCCGCGGAAGGCGTCGGGCTGCTCGCCGCGCTCGTCATCCTCGTGTTCCTGTTCCGCTCACTGCTCGCGGCCGGGCTGCCGGTGCTCACCGCGGTGTTCGCCGTCGGCAGCACGCTCGGCGTGATCACGGTCGTCTCGCACTTCGTCGACATCGCGAGCTACACCTCACCGCTGATGATGCTGGTCGGGTTCGGGGTGGGCGTCGACTATGCGCTGCTGATCTTCTCCCGCTACCGAAGCGAGATCCTGGCCGGGTACGACCGCGACGCCGCCGCCCGCCGGGCGCTCGACACGGCCGGACGCTCGGTGTTGTTCGCCGGGACGACGGTGATCATCGCGCTGCTCGGCCTCCTCGCACTCGGGCTCGGCGGGCTGCGCGGGGTGGCGCTGGCCGTCGCGCTCACCGTATTGATGACGATGCTCGCGTCGGTGACGCTCCTGCCGGCGCTGCTGTCGCTGTTCGGCAAGCGGCTCGAACGCGGCATCCGCCGGCACGCCGCGCGGCGTGACCACGGCAAAGCATGGCGACGGCTCGCCGACGGCGTCCAGCGTCGTCCGGTGGCTCCGCTCGCGATCGGCCTCGCACTGCTTGTCGGGCTTTCCATCCCCGCCGCGGGCATGCGGCTAGGGTTCGCCGACGCGAGCACCGACCCGGCGGGCTCGACGACGCGGCAGGCGTACGACCTGCTGGCCGAGGGCTTCGGGCCGGGCTTCAGCGGTCCGCTCGCGATCGTCACCCAAGACGGCGACCCCGTCGCGCTGCAGCAGAAGTTGGCTACGACGCCCGGAGTCGCGCACGTGTTAACGCCGGTTAACCAGACCGTCCTCCTGTTCCCGACGACGTCACCCCAGGACGTGGCGACGGCAGAGCTGGTGACTCGCCTGCGTACCGACGTCCTGCCTACGCTGCCCGGGCACTACCTGGTCGGCGGGTCGGTCGCCGCCGCGACGGACTTCGCCGACGCCGTCGCCGACCGGCTGCCGCTGTTCGTGCTGGTCGTCGTCGGGCTGTCCGCGCTACTGCTGATGGTCGTCTTCCGGTCGATCCTCATCCCGCTCAAGGCGGCGCTGCTGAACCTGCTGAGCATCGGCGCTTCGCTGGGTGTCATGACGCTGGTGTTCGGCGACGGCTGGTTCGGCGCGCAACCCGGCCCGATCGAGGCGTTCGTGCCGGTGATGATCTTCGCGATCGTGTTCGGGCTGTCGATGGACTACGAGGTGTTCCTGGTGTCGCGGATGCACGAGGAGTGGCGGCGCACCGGCGACGCGCGGCTCGCGGTGCGCGAAGGACTCGCCTCGACCGGCGGCGTGATCACCGCGGCCGGCGCGATCATGGTGCTGGTGTTCGGCGCGTTCCTGCTCGACCCGTCGCGGATGCTCGCGCAGTTCGGCCTCGGCCTGGCGGTCGCGGTGCTGCTGGACGCGCTGGTTATCCGCTGTTTACTCGTCCCGGCGATCATGCGGCTGCTCGGGGAACGCGCGTGGTGGCTGCCGCGGTGGCTGGACCGCCGGCTGCCGCACGTCGCGCTGGAGCCCTAACTCCCCCAGCCGGTCGGCGTCTCGGACAGCCGGAAGTCCAGGCTTCCGCCGTGCAGGAACGAGGCGTCGACCTTCCAGTCGCGCTGCGGCCTGCCGTTCCGGCGGACGTCGGCCACGTACTTCCCGCTCCCCGACGTCGTGATCCGGATCGGCGCGCCGCCCGCCGGCCGGATCACGGCGGCCGGGAACAGCGGGCTCGACAGCAGCAGCTCGCCCGAGCCCGGCGTCCGCGGGTAGATCCCGAGGGCCGCGAAGACGTACCAGGCGGACATCGTGCCGAGGTCGTCGTTGCCGGGCAGCCCGGACGGTCCGGTCGTGTAGACGGAGTTCACCAGCTGCCGCACGGTCTCCTGCGTCTTCCACGGCTGCCCGAGCTCGTTGTACAGCCACGGCGCGTGGATGTCGGGCTCGTTGGTCGGGTCGTACTTGAGCGGGCCGCCGCCCTTGAGCTGCCAGTTCCCGTTGGCGTCGTGGAAGAAGCCGTCGAGCCGCGTGACGGCGTTCGCCTTGCCGCCCATGGCGTCCGCGAGTCCGGAGACGTCCTGCGGGACCATCCAGGTGTAGGCGGCAGCGCTGCCCTGCGCGAAGCCGCGGTCGCTCGCCGGGTCGAACGGCGTCACCCAGCTGCCGTCGACGTTGCGGGCCTGCGCGTACCCGGTCTCTTTGTTGAACACATTCAGCCAGTAAGCACCCCGGGCGTGCAGCTCCGCAGCTTCGCGAGTGCGGCCGAGTTGTTCTGCGAAATGTCCGATTGCAGAGTCGGCGACCGCGTCTTCCAGTGTCTCGGCGGCACCTCCCCAGCAGTGGCAGACGTCGTTGGGCGCGTAGTGGGACGACAGGTACTGCGCGAGGTTGGGCCGCTGGCCGACGCACTGGCCAGGACAGCCGCCGTCCTGCAGGCCCTCCGGACGCGGAACTGTCGCCTGCTTGTACAGCGAATCGAACGCGCTGCGGTAGTCGAAGTTGCGGACGCCCATGGCGTAAAAGGTTGCGATCGTCGCTGCCGAAGGGTCGCCGGTCATGACGTGCGTCGCGCCGTTGACGTGCACCCAGCGATCCCAGACGCCGTCGTTCTGCTTCGCGTAGTTGTACAGCGACTGCGCGAAGTTCCCGGCGACGCGCGGTTCGAGCAGGGCCAAGAGCTGGATCTGCGCGCGGTACTGGTCCCAGCCGGAGAAGTTGGAGTACTGCGCGTCCTGGCCGCGTTCGACGCGGTGGGTTTTGCGGTCCATCCCCAGGTACTGGCCGTCGACGTCGCTGACGAGGTTGGGTTGCTGCAGGCTGTGGTAGAGCGCGGTGGTGAAGACGATCCGCTGGTTGGCCGTGCCGCCCTGGACGTCGACCCGGCTCAGTTCGGCGTTCCAGGCTTTCTTGGTCTTGTCCGCGATGCTGTCCACGGTGGACTTCACCGGCTGTTCGGCCCGGAGGTTGCGTTCCGCGCCTTCGAGCGAGACGTAGGAGATCGCGATCCGCATGGTCACCTTGCTGCCGGGCGCGAAGGTGACGTAACCGCCGGAGCCGCGTCCGGCCCGGTCCTTCCCGGTGGCGTAACCCTCACCGCCGGTCTGGTCGGTGCCGCCCGGCTGCAGGGTCGCGTCCTTCCACGTCCCGGTCCCGACGAAGGGCTGGTCGAACTGCGCGGTGAAGTACAGCCGGTAGTAGGACTTGCGGTTGTTGACGCCGCCGTTCGCGCGGCGGCCGCAGAACGCGCCGGTGAGGACGGAGCCGGTGACCTTGCGGTTCGCCGCGTCGAGGTGGGTCTCGGCGTCTTCGCTGCCGTTGAGCGAGTTCGACGTGCGGAAGAGCAGGCTGGCGGGCTTGCCCGCGGGGTACTGCAGAGTGCCGATCGCGGTGCGTTCGGTGGCTGCGACGTCCGTGGTGACGCCGTTCTGCAGGCCGAGACGGTACCGTCCCGTCGTGACCGCTTCGTCGGCGTGACCGAAGTTACTCGCGTAGATCGCGTCGGTGGTGTCGGCGGTCGGCGAGGAGGTGACGTCGTCGGCGAACGGCAGGATCGGCACGTCACCGGCGGCACCGGGGTTGCAACCGGCGCCGTTAACGTGCGTTAACGCGAAGCCGCGGATCCGGGTGGCGTCGTACTGGTAGCCGTTGGCAGCACCGGTGCTGGTCTGGTCGCCGCGCGTGCTGGTGGGGCTCCAGGCGAGCATCCCGAACGGCGCGGTGGCCCCGGGATAGGTGTTGCCGTCCCCGGCGGAGCCGATCAGCGGGTCGACGTAGTCGGCGGCGCTGAGGTCAGCGGCGCCCGACATCGTTGTCAACGTCGAGGCGAGCAGGGCGGCGGCCAGTGCCACCGTGACAGGACGGCGCATGGGCGGAGATTAACCCGCAATCCGTGGCTTTTGGGCGAACGGAAGCGGACAAACAGACGGACACGACGAAGGCGCCAACCAGGAGACCACGGCGTCGCGCTCCTCGGCGACACCTTCGAAAAATCACTGAAAGTGACGCACCTGCTGCGGTGAATGACCGGATGAGCGGCAGACAACATCGATTGCAAGCAGGTGAATGGAAGGGGCGACATCCAGGACGAGCGGGAGGGAAGACCTGATGATCGAAGATCCGATGAAACAACTCCGGCAGCGGGCGCACGTGGCCATCGAATCGACAGCGGACCTCGCCGGCCGAGTCGAGCGACTTGCAGGCAAGGAAGCCGACAAGCGAGCCAAGGAGGAAAAAGGGGAAATACCTCGGAAGCCTTCGCTGATCCCACTTGCGCCCGCCGCTCACCGACACGGCATGGCGACCACACCATGGGAACTACTCCACACGCTCGGGCGGGCGACCGTACTCGCTGGGCAGAACCCTTCTCGCGGCATTTCCCAGCACTGGAACTACCTCCGGTACCTGACGACGCTACAGAGCAACCACCACGGTCGCATGGAGCTCTCCGCCAATGGAAAGCACCCGCGCTACCACCGTAAATCGGTTCAGGCTCAGGATCTTGGAACGGCGTTCGCGCTCCGTGCGGCTCGTGAGGTACTGAGTCGGACAGCTCCCGGTCACCACTTCGAAGTCGTCGACGCCGAAGTCGCCCTCGAAGCAGGCTGGGCACTGCGTGGCAAGGAGTCGAAGGGTTCTCATCACACTCGAACCCGGCCCGGCTACTTCATCGTCGGCAGGAAAGCCAACGGACCGCTCCGCCTGGTCATCGTCGAGTGCCGCGGCACGCACGGCCGAGCGAACATGCAGCTCGAACAACTAGCGCGAGCTGCCGAACGCGTGCATGCGGTAGCACTCGACGGCGGTCCGGCACCAAGTTTGCTCATGTCGACAACTTTGGCTGCAGAAGGCGGGATCGCCATCGGTGTGCTCGATCCACCTGGCGACGGCATCCTGCAAGGTGCGGGCGCTCCAGTGCCCGACCTGACTGGGCCAGTCGAGCAGCTGAACGCATTCCCGCAGATCCCACAGCCCACGAACGATGGTAAGCCCGGCATCCGGTCGGGGTTCAACATCCCCGCTGCCGACTACGAATGGTTCTCCCGCGTTCTGGTGCGCACTGCAGCGGCCGGGGTTCTCGCCTTCGTCGGAGACCGCGAGAGCGCCGGGCATTACCTGACCGCGCGACAGCAGTCACGTCTGGGAGACGACTACTCCCAGCACGCAACGAACGCCGAATGCGACGTCCACGTCTCCCTCGGCGGCACGGAACTGGTCGGCACCGATCACGTCTTCCGGTTCGATCGTCGCCGGGTCGAAGTGTTCTCAGGTGTGCCCAAGGTTCTTCACACCCTTCTCGCGCGGGACAAGGACCTGAGTTCCTACCTGGAGGAGACTCCGCGCGCGTTCAAACAATGGACCGATCGCTCTGCCGAGGTGGAGAGCGACTGGGGCGGGGTGGTGTCGATGGGCGCAGACGGCACCGTGATGGGGCTGCGCTGGCTGAATGAAGGACGGCAAGAACTCAAGTCCACGCAGTAGTGACATGACGGAGGCCGCCACCAGGGACTCCCGGTGACGGCCTCCGGCGTCAGCCCTTACTCGTAGATCTCGCCCTTGGCGGCCTTCTCCACGAGCGAAGCCGGCGGCTCGAAGTGGTCGCCGTACCGGGCGGCCAGCTCGCGCGACCGGTCGACGAAGCCCTGCAGGCCACCCTCGTACTGGTTGATGTACTGGATGACACCGCCGGTCCACGCCGGGAAGCCGATGCCGAAGATCGAGCCGATGTTGGCGTCCGCCACCGACGTCAGCACGCCTTCGTCGAAGCACTTCACCGTCTCGAGCGCCTCGGCGAACAGCATCCGCTCCTTGAGGTCCTCGAACGGGACCTCGGCGGAGCCGGACTTGAAGGCGTCACGCAGGCCCGGCCAGAGACCGGCGCGCTTCCCCTCGTCGTCATAGGAATAGAAGCCCGCGCCCGTCGAGCGGCCCTTGCGGTCGAACTCGTCGACCATCCGGTCGATGACGCCTTCCGACGCGTGCGCCTTCCAGGTGCCGCCGGCGGCCTCGACGGCCTCCTTCGTCTCCTTGCGGATCTTGCGCGGCAGCGTCAGCGTCAGCTCGTCCATCAGCTGCAGCGGCGGCGCCGGGTAGCCGGCCTGCGAACCCGCCTGCTCGATCGACGCCGGCTCGACGCCCTCGCCCAGCGCGGCGACGGCCTCG
This sequence comes from Amycolatopsis sp. NBRC 101858, assembly GCF_030269325.1. Classification (GTDB taxonomy): domain Bacteria; phylum Actinomycetota; class Actinomycetes; order Mycobacteriales; family Pseudonocardiaceae; genus Amycolatopsis; species Amycolatopsis ponsaeliensis. The sequence continues at coordinate 867,502 of NZ_BSTD01000001.1, forward strand.
TTGATGAACGTGCCGATGACGCGCGAGGTGAAGAAGCCGCGGCTGTCGTTGACGACGATCGGGGTCTTCTTGATCTGCAGCGTGTAGTCGAAGACCTTCGCCAGCGTCGCCGGGGACGTCTTCTCGCCGCAGATGATCTCGACCAGCGGCATCTTGTCCACCGGCGAGAAGAAGTGGATCCCGATGAAGTCCTCGGTCCGCTGCACGCCCTCGGCGAGGGTGGTGATCGGCAGCGTCGAGGTGTTGGAGCCGAGCACCGCGTCGGCGTTGACGACGCTTTCGATCTCGCCGAACACCTTGTGCTTCAGCTCGACGCTCTCGAACACGGCCTCGATGACGAAGTCGACGCCCGCGAAGTCGGCCGGGTCACCGGTCGGCTTGATCTTCGCCAGCAGCGCGTCCGACTTCTCCTGCGTGGTCTTGCCGCGCGAAAGGGCCTTCTGCTCCAGCTTCTCCGCGTAGCCCTTGCCCTTCTCGGCCGCCTCGAGCGAGACGTCCTTGAGGACGACGTCGATGCCGGCCTTCGCGGACACGTACGCGATCGCGGCACCCATCATCCCGGCGCCGAGCACGCCGACCTTCTTGGCCGTGTACTTCTCGAAACCGTCCGGCCGCGAGCCGCCGGAGTTGATGGTCTGCAGGTCGAAGAAGAACGCCTTCGTCATGTTCTTCGAGACCTGGCCGGTGGCGAGGCTGATGAAGTAGCGCGTCTCGATCAGGATCGCGGTGTCGAAGTCGACCTGCGCGCCTTCGATCGCGGCGGCCAGGATCGCCCGCGGCGCCGGCATGTTCGCGCCCTTGATCTGCTTGCGCAGGTTCGCCGGGAACGCCGGGAGGTTGGCCGCGAAGCTCGGGTTCGACGGCGTGCCGCCCGGGATCTTGTAGCCCTTGACGTCCCACGGTTGGACGCCGCCCTCGGGGTTCGCCTTGATCCACGCCTTCGCGGCGGGGACGAGCTCCTCGACCGTGCCGACCAGCTCGTGCACCAGGCCGAGCTCGAGCGCCTTGGCCGGGCGGTGCCGCTGCCCCTGCAGGAGGACGTTCAGCAGCGCGCTCTGGATGCCCAGCAATCGGACAGTGCGGACAACACCGCCGCCGCCGGGCAGCAGGCCCAGCGTCACCTCGGGCAGGCCGATCTGGCTGCCCTTGACGTCGGCGGCGATGCGATGGTGCGTCGCCAGCGCGATCTCGAGGCCACCGCCCAGCGCGGCGCCGTTGATGGCCGCGACGACCGGCTTGCCGAGCTGCTCGATCCGCCGCATCTGGCCCTTCATCAGGCCGGACGACTCGGTGAACTCGACCGCGTTCTCGGGCTTCGCCTGGATGAGGTCGTTCAGGTCGCCGCCGGCGAAGAAGGTCTTCTTGGCGGACGTGATGACGACGCCGGTGATGGAGTCCTTCTCGGCCTCCAGGCGGTCCACGGTCACGCCGAGCGACTCGCGGAAGTCGGCGTTCATCGTGTTCGCCGACTGCTTGGGGTCGTCGAGGGTCAGCGTGACGATCCCGTCGGAGTCCTGCTCCCAGCGGATGGTCTTGCTCTCAGCCATTAGTGTCCTCACACCCGCTCGATGATGGTGGCGACGCCCATGCCGCCGCCGATGCACAGGGTCACCAGGGCGCGGCGCGCCTGGCGGCGTTCGAGCTCGTCGACCACGGTGCCGACCAGCATCGCGCCGGTGGCGCCGAGCGGGTGGCCCATGGCGATCGCGCCGCCGTTGACGTTGACCTTCTCCTCGTCGAGGTGCAGGTCCTTGATCCACTTGAGCACGACGGACGCGAACGCCTCGTTGAGCTCCCACAGGTCGATGTCCTCGGGCTTGAGGCCCGCGGTCTTGAGGACCTTCTCGGTGGCCGGGGTCGGGCCGGTGAGCATGATCGTCGGCTCGGAGCCGATCGACGCGGTCGCCACGATCCGGGCGCGCGGCGTCAGCCCGAAGGTCTTGCCGATCTGCTCGGAGCCGACGAGCACCAGCGCGGCGCCGTCGACGATGCCGGAGGAGTTGCCGCCGGTGTGGACGTGGTTGATCTTCTCGACCGAGTGGTACTTCTGCAGCGCGACGGCGTCGAAGCCGCCCAGCTCGCCAATGCCCGCGAAGGCCGGCTTGAGCTTGCCGAGGCCCTCGACGGTGGAGCCGGGACGGCGGTGTTCGTCGTGGTCGAGGACCGTGACGCCGTTGATGTCCTTGACCGGGACGACGGACTTGGCGAAGTAGCCGCCGGACCAGGCCGCCTCGGCGCGGTCCTGCGAGCGGACGGCCCAGCGGTCGACGTCCTCGCGGGAGAAGCCCTCGATGGTCGCGATCAGGTCGGCGCCGGTGCCCTGCGGGACGATGTAGTTGTCGTACGCGGTGGCCGGGTCCATGAACAGCGCGCCGCCGTCGGAGCCCATCGGCACGCGCGACATCGACTCGACACCGCCGGCGATGACCAGGTTGTCCCAGCCGGAGCGGACCTTCTGCGCGGCGGTGTTGGTGGCCTCCAGGCCGGAGGCGCAGAAGCGGTTGAGCTGCACGCCCGCGACGGTCTCGGGCAGGCCGGCGTTCAATGCGGCGGTGCGCGCGATGACCGCGCCCTGCTCGCCGACCGGCGAGACGACGCCGAGCACGACATCGTCGATCACGGCGGGGTCGAGGTTCGGGTGGCGGACCTTGAGCTCTTCGATCAGGCCGACCACCAGGTCGACCGGCTTGGTGCCGTGCAGGGCACCGCCCTTGTTCTTGCCGCGAGGCGTGCGGATCGCCTCGTAGATGTAGGCCTCGCTACTCACAGAACAACTCCTCGCGAGCGGGTGGGACGTCTTCGTACCGTGGCCGATGATACCGGCCAGTAGTGCTAATGGCCATTAACATATCGCCGGATAACCCCATGGTGTCAATGGGTTGCAGGTGTGCCGTTAGCCGCTATCGTTCTTTCACCATGACCGACTCCGTACGCAGCGTGCGCCCCCGCGACCGCAAGGCCCAGCTGGCCGCGGTGGCGGCGGAGCTGTTCCGCGCGCGCGGCTTCCCCGGGGTCGGCATCAAGGACATAGCGGACGCAGCGGGCGTCACGGGGCCGGCGTTGTACCGGCACTTCGCGGACAAGCAGGCGATCCTGGCGTACGTGGTCTTGAGCGGCTTCGAGGACCTGGAGGCGGCGACGGCTTCGGCGCTATCGGACTCGATTCCTGCGTCCGACCAGCTGGAATCCCTCCTCGGCCGGCTCGCGACGCAGGCGGTCGAACGCCGTGAGATCGCGGCATTGTGGCGCTGGGAGGGGCGTCACCTGCCGAAGGAGGACCAGCGGGAGATCGCCCGCCGTTCGACGCTGGCGCTGGCGGCGTGGTCGAAAGCGCTGCTCGTCCAACGACCGGAGCTATCCGCCGAGGACGCCGAGTTGCTCTGCTGGGCGGCACTGTCGGTGTTCGGCAGCGTGTCGGTCCACCACACCACCGTGGCCCGCCGCCGCTTCGCTCAGTTACTGGTCGAACTGGCCCTCGGTGTGCTCAACGCCACACTCCCGACGCCCGCGACGGCGCCTCCCGACACGCCGTCCTTGCGCTTGGGCACGCCGTCCCGCCGAGAGCAGGTCCTGGCGGAGGCAACAGCCCTGTTCGCCCAGCGCGGCTTCCACGACGTGAGCATGGAGGACATCGGAGCGGCTGCGGGCATCGCGGGCCCGAGCGTATACCGCCACTTCCCGAGCAAGGCGGCCCTGATGGTGGCGATCGGCCACCGAGCGGCCGACCGCCTGGCCCTCGCGGCCGAGCGGGCATTGCAGGCCACCGACGAACGCGCGGCACTGCACAGGCTGGCGGCGTCGTACGTGCACACGATTCTGCACACGCCGGAACTGCTGGTGTCATTTTCCGCCGACCGCGTGACGATGCCGGACCGCGACAAGGCGGACCTATTGCGCGTGCAACGGGATTACGTGGCCCAGTGGGTGACGCTGCTATCGGCGGTCCGCCCTGAGCTGCCCGCAAGGGAAGCGAAGATCACGGTCCACGCGGCCCTGACGATCGCGAACGACCTGGCCCGCACCCGACGCCTGGCGGCGCGGCCGAATTTCGAAGCCGAGCTGACGACACTGCTGCAGACCGTGCTCGGCGTGACCCGAACGGCCTAAGGCGTGCGTCCCTGTTGCAAGCGCGGGGAATGCGGGACAATACCAAGTGGGCCGACGGGGTCCGCTCTCCCTGCGGAAGGGGAAAAGCGCGATGCAGGCAGCACGTGCCGGCGTGGAACAAGGAATCGAATCGGAACTTGTCGACCTCGGCGGCGTTTCGCTCGCCAGACTGCGCACGCTGGACGGCGGCGAAATGCGCAAAGCATTGCGACATGCGGTGGAACGCGTTTCTCATATTCCGGTGACAGCCAGTGGCAGCCAAGGCGCGAAACGAGTCGATTGACCATGGAGTCGGTCGAACCCGACTACTCCGGCGCGGAGCTGAGTCGCCACCAGCTGCTGTGGCCGGACTTCGACGCGATCGCCCGCGGCGATGCCGGCGCCGATCCTCTGCGCAGACTTCGCGCAGCCGAACGCAGCCGGAGGCTGCTCCTGATCCGGAGCTTGGTCGAGGTCGCGACGAAGTCCGAAGACCTCTACCGTCCCTTGCCCTCCCCCGAAACGGCGTGGGAACTGCTGGCCAGGGTCGAACGAGCAGCCCCGCAAGCACTCGAAGCCATACTCGCCCATCCGTACACCGGAACGTGGGTCGGCTACACGACGCGGCTTTACCGTCAGGACGTCACCGGCGTCTGCCCGTTCTGGGTACACGCCGGGCACGTGCACTGCTTGGCGGCCGCAGCCGCTGTCCGCGCCAAGATCCACTTCGAAACCGAATTGCCGGTCTGGCGCGGGAAAGTGGCCCTGCCGACGCTCGGAATGGCGCACCTGCCTGCCGAAGCACCGTTCACTGTCGCCGAGATCCGAGGGGGCCCCGGGGGCGTGGAAATCCGCGCTCGGAACTCGCGAGTCCGGCTACCGGCCCGCCCCTCCACCGATGCACCGGGTTGGCTCGGTCTCCGGGAAGCTGTGTCGTGGTCGGGGGATCAGCGGCTCGCCGTCCGGCTGGACGACCTCGATCCCTATCGCGGACTGTACGAACCGATCGCACCGGAGAGACTGAACCCGACGGAGCTCGAATCGTGGCGAACGGTGCTCGACAAGGCTTGGCAGCTGCTCACCGAGCGAATGCCCGAGCTCGCCGAGGCTCTCCCGGTCGGGCTTGATTCGCTGGTCCCCGCGCCCGCTGTTCCTTTCCGACAACCCAGCGCATCGACCGGCGAGGCGTTCGGCAGCGCGATCGTGGCTTACGGCGACGATCCCGCCACACTCGCGGCCGCGCTCGTGCACGAATTCCAGCACATCCGGCTGGGCGGCCTGCTCCACCTGGTACAGCTGAGCCGCGACGACCGCAGGGAGCGGTTGTACGCACCGTGGCGCGACGACCCTCGTCCCCTCGGGGGCGTCCTGCACGGTATCTACGCCTTTTTCGGCGTGACCGCGTTCTGGCGGGCCTGCGCCGCGGCCGATCCCGCGGACGAGCTCGCTGCGTTCGAATTCGCACTGTGGCGCGGACAGGTCTGGCGCACGCTGGCCGCGGTTCGTGTTGACGAAAGCCTCACCGCGGCGGGCCGCCGGTTCCTGGAGTGCGTCGCCGCGAAACTCCAGCCGTGGCAAGACGAAACAGTCGCGTCCGGTCCAAGCACGTGGGCACGTTTCGCCGCCCAAGACCACTATGCGGTTTGGCGGATCAGGCACCTGCGACCCGACCCCGGCACGGTCGCCGAACTGACGGCGGCCTGGAGAGCCGGGCTCTCGCGACCGCGACTCTTCGGCGTGGGCATGCCGGAACCGCGAGTGCCGACGCCTGTGCCGGACGGAGAGTGGCAAGACTCCCGTACGGATCTGATCCGGCTCCGGCTCGGCCCGGACGGCGCCGCCCGCGCCTTCGCGCATGGTTCCTCGGTCCCCGGAGCGACCGAGGCCGACCTGCACTTCGTCGCCGGACGGCCATTGGAAGCGGCAGCCGGCTACCGTCGCACACTGGCCGCGGACCCGGACGACCCGGCGGCGCTGGCAGGCTTGGGTCTTGCCCTCTCGGCCCACAGCACGGGGCCGGCGGCACGAGCGTTGCTGCACCGCCCGGAACTGGTCCGGGCGGTGCACCGCCGTCTACTGCTCGACGAGCCGGAACCCACTCCGTCCGTCGAAGCGATCGCCGGCTGGCTCGGCCGGTTCACCCATTGACCGGCTCGAACCTGACACCAGCGACTACAACGGCATCGGGTCGATGTCGCAGTCGGCCCGGACGCCGCGTGTTGCCGATTCCGTGCCGGGGTGGTTCTCCCCGAGCACGAAGCGATATCGCTTGACCACGTCTTCGAACAGAACGTCCGCCTCGACAGCTTCGCCGATGGCCCGCAGGTCCAACGAACGGTTGAGCTGCACGGCGAGCGTGGTGGGGTGATCATCGCCCAGAACGCGCCGTGACCGGTCCAGCAGATCGGCATCCAGCTCCGCGGCCTCCGCCACCCGATCGAGGGCGAACAGATCGCTCGCCACGTCGATCCCACACACGATCGTGTGCGGGTGGTCTTCGCCGAGCTTGTCCCGAAACTGCTCCAGCGACCGTTCGTCGATCACGCGGGCGTTTGCCGGGTCGCCGCTGAGCCGGAGGGTCACGCCGAGGTCGAGTGCCGCGGACAGTGTGTGCGGGTGGCTCTCCCCGAGATTCTGGCGGTAGAGGTCGAAGACCTCTTCGCCGAGATTCTTGGCTTCGGTGAACTTACGCGCGTGCCGGAGGTCGATGGAATGACCCAGCGCACAAGCCATCGCGTTCGGGTGGTTGTTCCCGTAGCGCATGCGGAACCTGCGCAGTGCGTCCCTCGACAGCTCGAGTGCGGCATCGTGGTCACCGTCCTTGCGGCAGGCCACTGATTGGTAGTAGCGGCGGCGGAGCGTGCCGACACTGTCGCCACCGTACAGCTGCTCGGCGCGTTCGGCGATGCGTTCCATCTCGATCCGCGCCCATGGGTAATGCCCGAGCTCACGGCGCGCGAGCACGAACAACACCTGCGTACCGATCGTGTTGTCATTGTCGAACCCGAGAATTTGACTACGCCTGCTGTAGGTTTCCTCGGCAAGCTCGCGAGCTTTTGTGTACTCGCCGGTCAGGAGCAGGGCAACGATGAACTCGTGTGCGGCTCCCAGAGTGATCGGATCGTCGTTGCCGAGCAGGCTGCTGGCCCGTTCGTAGATCTCACCGTTGCGTCGTCGTGCTTCCGAGAAATCCCCACGTGCCTTCAGGATGACCGCGTAGGTGAGCTGAGCTTTCAGCGTTTCTTCGCTGTCCGCGCCCACAGCTTCGGTGTATCGAGCAAGTGTCGCCTTCGCAACTTCAGCCGCTTTGTCGTAGCGACCGACGACCCAGTAGTAGAAGGCCAGCCGCTCGGACGCGCCAAGCTCCAGCAGAGGCGGGTTCTCAATAAGCTCCTCGCCCCGTGCTTCCCGCTGCTCTCGATCCGTCGCCCAGGCATTGACCGCCCGCTCGGCGAGGGCGAGCGCGCCCTGGTGGTCACCCCAGTGATAGAGAAACGCGAACAGGTTGACCACCAGCTGACGCACCCAAGGCTCGGTGCACTCGGTCAGCTCCGCGTCGTAGATGTGCGGCAGGATCTCCTGATAACGCGGCCAGTGCTGCGGCGACGGGGGATTCCTCGGGTCCAGGTTCGCCAGCAGCTGGTGCGCGCCGTGGCGCATTTCCAGCCGGTGCTGCTCGCTCATGCGGTTTCGCAGTACGAGCTGCACCAATCGGTGCAGCAACAGAGTGTCACTACGGTGGTCGATCTTCGCCAGGCCGTAGCGGTTGATGTCACGAATGGCGCGACCCAGCCGCATCGGATCGCTCAACGCGGCATCGAGCTCGGACGCGACCGAAATCCCGCGCCCCCCGACGAAAAGGCTTCTCGAGATCGGTTCGGGTGCGAAGAACGCACAAACCTGCAAAAGCTGGTGAGCGGCGGGACTCCGCGAACTCAACTCGTCAAAGGAGACGTTCCACGCCGCGGCGACGGACACTTCGTAGTCGCTCGGTGCCGACGTGTCGAGGATTTCGGTGACTTTTTCGTCGAACAGCCGGAGGTATTCCTGGGCCGTCATACCGGTCTCGGCCAGCCAAGCCGCCGCCTGCTCGATGGCCAGCGGCAGATCTCCGAGCTTGTCGGCGATCAGGTCGGCGTCGGCGTCGACCAGCCCCGAGCGGCGCATACCGAGCAGGTTCTTGCTTTCCTCGCGCTGGAAGACGGCCACCTCGAGCGGCCGCGCGATCCCGGCCCAGCCGGGATTGCGCGAAGTGACGAGGATTTGCCCCGGACCGTCGACCGGGAAGAACGGGCGGACCATCTCGGGATCTTCAGCGGAGTCGAAAACCAGCAACCACCGCCGGTACGGCCGGCCGAGCCGCAACGCCTCGCGGACCGCGGGTACGGCGGTGATGGCTTCGTCCGCGCCTGGCAGCCGCAGGTGCTGGGCGAGTTCGGTGAGCGACTTCCGGATCTGCGTGGACTGGGTGGCTTGGATCCACCAGACGATGTCGTAGTCCTGCAGGTGCCGGTAGATGTATTCGACCGCCATCTGCGTCTTGCCGATACCGCCCATTCCGTGCAATGCCGCAGGCAGGACCGCCGTCGTTCCCGCACCGAGCCGTTCGCCCAATTGATCGAGCAGTTCACGCCTTCCGGTGAAATTCGGATTCTTGGGCGGAACTGTGCCCCAAACGGGTGGTGCTTCGTCGCCGGACCGGCGTTCGCTCCGGGTCGTCGAGTCGGCGATCTCCCGGAGGATCCTCGTCCGTACCGTCGATGGTGTGTCGCCCGCCGACGACGAATTGCCCCCGGTCTCGGTATCGGGATGGACGTCGGCTACAGGTTCGCTCGAGGAACCCGACGGCTTGAGTTCCTGCGACATCGTCTCGCTCACCGCCGGGATGGTAGTGGGTCGGTAGCCGGGCTGACCAACCCCTAGCCTACTCCCGTGGACACCGGAGTGCGCCAGTTCTTCCGGCTGACCAATGCCCGCGAGCCGGCTCTCCAATCTGTCGGCTCTTGACAAATACGGACCGGACAACGCGCGCATCAAGTCACGTTCCAACGCTATCTCCGCCGGCGTCGCGGCGGGAAGAACGGGATCCGGTGTGGCGTCCGGAGCGGCCAGTGCCGCCTGCAGCCGCACGAGCACCGGTTTACGGTCGCCGAACCGCCTCGATGCGCTGATCACGGCGTGCGCCGTGTCCGACCGACGGGCGCCCCGCAGCAGCAATTGCCGCACGTGACCGGCGAACTCCCATTGTGCGCGGTCCCACGGGGTTCCGTCCCGGGCCCGTTCGAGCAGCCCGCTGGTGAAGACCTCGGCGAGGTGGTCCGGCCCGGAACCCGGGACGAGTTCGGCTTGCAACATCCTGGCGACACCCACGTCCACGGGCACCGCGGCCAACAGCGTTGCGAGCCGGAACGCCGACGGCGAAGCAGAACTGTGGAAGTGTTTCACCTTTTCGCGTGCGGACCGTTCGATCGCCGGTTCGGCGTCGATGTCGGCCGGCCGTGGCTCGTCGCGAGCCAGCACGACGGGCGCCTTCTTCGCAGTGCCGCCCACTCCGGTCACCAGAGAGGCCCACCAGCCGAGCCAGCGATCGTGCAGTTCCAGCACCGGCACAGGCACCGCGCCTGCGGTGACCTCCTCCGCTTCGGCCGGGTTCAGCAACGGGTCGGCCGCACGCACGTCGTAGGTCCCGTTGGGCCGCAGCGGGCCCGGCGCGGTCAGCACCGTCTGGTGGATTTCCATCCCGCCCCGCGCCCAGAGGCGCTGGGGCAGCAGGTGCACGATCGCGACCGGCATGGACCGGCCCCACCTGGCGAGCATCGGTGAGATCAGATCCCGGTGCCATGCGTCGCTCACACCATCGGTGATCAGCAGCAGCACGCTGCGGCCCGCCTTGCCGATCAATTCCCCGGCGCCCCTCGCCGGGGCGTCGGCGGTCCCACCGCGCAGGGTCGGGCCGAGCACCGCACCGCCTTCGGAGGGTCCGGTCTTGCCGGTCTCCAGCAGCCGGACGCGAACGGTTCGGAAGGCACCGAGCCGTTCGGCCAGCCGGACGAACGCGTTGACCGTCGGTGTCCAGAGCGCCATCGACGGCGTCGAATCCACGACGAGCGTCAGGTCCAGCCACCGGCCACGCTGCGGGCGGGTGACCGGCAGCCAGATCCCGGTTTGGGCCGCCTCCTCCGCAGTACGGTCGACGTCGAGTTCCACGTCGGCAGGGCTCTTCGAGACCACCTTCCGCTTGAAAGGACGCAGCGCGCGGACGAGTTCGGCCGCGCCCGGCAGGATCGGGGCGGCCGACTCCCCGGCGAGGTCCGCGTCCGGCCGGTCGCGTTCCGGATCGAGTGTGAGCAGGCCGCCGCTTCCGGCGGTCTGCTCGGTGAACGCGGGGCGATCCGCCACCGGCGGATCGGGGTGGGTTCCGTCCCCGGCGGTCTCCCTGTCGGGCGGAGGTTCGCGGGCGTCTGGCGGGACGGGCTCCGGGCCTTCTCCCCGGTCCGCCGGATACTCCGGCGTTCGAGTGCCCGGACGCTTCGGCGATTCGGGCGGGCGGGAAGCCGGATCCGCGGTTCCACCGATGGCCGCCATGAGCCACAAACCGTCGCCGAACTCGGTCCACGTCAGGTCGTGGTCGCCCGCGGTGGGATCCGGCCGCTCCGGCATGTCACGGCACCTGCTGGTTGAGCTGTCGCCAAAGAGCATCGACGAGACGCGACCACGATTCGTCTTCGGGCCGATAGGCGCCCGAAGTGGCCAGGAAGATCGCGTCGAGCAGTTTGTCCGCGGGCAAGCCGCCGACGGCGGCACTGCGCGTCACGAAGTCCTCGATCAGCCCGGCCTGATCGCTCGCCGGATCCAGCGCGTGTGCCGCGACCATCGCCGCGAGCTGGTCGGCGTCCGGCTCCCGGGTTTCCAAGCGCAAGCACCGCCGGAGGAACGCGGGCGGGAACTCTCGTTCGCCGTTGCTGGTGATGACGACGATGGGGAAGGCCGAACACCGAACCCGCCCGTGGTCGATTCCGGCGGTGTACCCGGGATCCGCGGTGAACACTTCGGCCGACGTCGAACGGCGGGCATCCCGCGCCAGCTCGGGGATCACGAATTCACCGTCTTCGAACAACCCCAGCAGATCGTGCGGCAGATCCGACTCCGACTTGTCCAGCTCGTCGACCAGGAGCACGCGCGGCAGCCGCCGCGGCAGAAAGGCCGTGCCCAGTTCGCCCAGCCGGACGAACTCGCCGATCGGGATCTCGGTGGGCGCTTCCGCGCCGGTATCGGCGCGGGCGAGCTCCTTCCGGGCCGCGGTGGCTTGTACGCGGCCGATCGCGTCGTAGTCGTACAGCCCCGACTTGAACGTGGTCTGCGAAGTGATGGCCCAGCGCAGTACCCGGCCCAGCCCCAGTTCGCGGGAAATGCGGTAGGCGAGGCTCGACTTGCCGCTTCCCGGCCGGCCGGTCACCAGCAACGGCCGCCGCAGGTAGAGCGCGGCGTTGACCATGTCGACCTCGTGCTGGTCGACGTCGCGGGCGGAGTAGCTGAGCTCGGTGCCGAGCTTGCGTTCGGCTTCGCCGTCGTCGGGCGGGACCGCGTCCCGCTCCGGGAGCGTGGCTCCTCGAAACGTCCGCCACGGCGGCGGACCGGGCAGCCGGTCGGCCAGCCGGACGTCGTGAAGCGGCCGCCCGGTACCGCGGTAAATCCACCAATCGGGTGGACTGTCCGGATGCCGTGACCCGCCGATCCGGCTGTCAGGAAGCTCGGTCACGCTCGGCACCTCCTTCGGGGTGCCCGATGACCCCGGTTTCGCCCAGGGGAAGCAACCGGTTGGGGTCGTCCCATAGCACCACCAGGTCCGTGAGTGCGCCGCCATCGCTCGACGACGGCGGATCGCGAAGTACGTCCAGCCGAGACTCCCTTGCGAGCGCGGGCAAATCCCCCAATCCGCCACTGCTTTCGGCTAGCCAGGCTACCACTTCACGAACGGCTTCCGAAGGGGCTGTGGGGTGCCAGACGATGACCGGTACTCCCGCGCGCAATGCCGGCAAAAGCTCGTCCTGGCTCGAAGTCGCGCTGACCGGCGGCGATTCCGTCAACACTGTCATCCCCCATTGCTCATTGCTCAATATCGCTTCGAGCCGAAGTCGATCGTCGCGGTCACCGGAACGACAGAAATACACCCGTTCGATCGAAGGGTCGCCAATCCACGACTCCCACCGCTGCCGCCAGACGCGGTGCCAGCGCGGGGAGCTCATCCGTTCCAGCGATCGCACGACCGTCGGGTAGCTGAGGTACAGCGGCTTGGGTGAGCCGGAGGCGCGCTCGGTCGCCCAGGAATGCACCGGCAGGTTCAACAGCGCACGTGGCAAGACGAATTCGAGCACGACGTCGGATGCCACCTCGGACCACGCGCGTTCGGATTCGGCGACCAGCTCGTCGACGTGCCCCTCGAGCCGGCTCTCGCGAACGAGCGTCGTCGTTCCCCTGACGGGCGGCCAGTCTTCGGGGTCGTCCTGCCGCCAGCAGGACACCTCGTACAGGTCGTCCTCGATGGGATCCGGCCGTACGACGATCAGGAGGTAGAGCCTCGACGGCGCCGGCCGCGCCGCGGCCAGTTCCTCCCGCAGCAGCTCCAGCGCGTCCCCCAGGCGAAGCCGCCGGACCTGTCCGTCAGCCCACGCGCGCAGTTCCCCGGCGAGGCGGTCTTCGCATTCCGCGGCGATCAGTTCGACGAAGATCAGCAGGGGCGGGAGTTCGCCGGGACCCGCGTTGAAGTCGGCGAGCCCGGAGAACGCGGCCGCCGCGTCTTCGTAGCACGGTGGCGGCGAAACGTACCTGGCCGCACGGCGTACGGCCAGGCCGAGACCCGGCGGCGCGAAACCCGCCAGCCGGTCGCGCAGCTTCTCCTGCTCGGATTCCGGGACGACCTCGTGCATCCGGACCGAGGACACGAGAGTGCGCACCTCGGCGCACTCCTTGCTGCCGGGTCGGAGGAATTCGATCACGCCTGCCAGCACATTCAGGCCCTCGACGATGCGGCAGCACGCGGAAACGATTTCGATCAGCTGGTCACGTCCGGTCAGCTGGTCCGAAAAGGTGAACGGATGATCCAATGCCTCGCGCAGTTCGCTCACCATGAGCGTGCGGATGGATTTGTCGTCGGCGAAGCCGGCCACCACGAGCACGTCCACCACTGCCTTGCGGACCGCGATACCCGGGCCGGGCTGCCCCTGCCTCGCCACCACCTGAAGTACCACCTCCCACCCCCGAGAAGCGCACCGAAGATCATGAGTTTACCTGTTCGGCGTAGTCACAAAAGGGCAAAAAGGTGACACGGTCAGCGAACTTCGACTTTGTGTGCCCGAACCACGCCACCGGGCACCTGCACGGTCACGATTGCGACCCGGTCGAGGCACGTCTGCCGCTCGTCGCGGCAATCGGAGTTGCCGCCGGGAACGCTGCCGAGGCGCCCGCGACACGAGGACGGTTCAGGGGTGACATCGGGCCGAGCGGGATCGGGATATCTCCGCAACGCTCGGAGAGGTAACCTTGCCTGCACGGCACTCCGCACAGGAGCCTGCACGGGCACTCTACGACGTCACCTGCTACTTTTCACCCCTCCAGACCGGCTCCACTGAGAGGGGACGTCGCGATGCGATCGCCGGGCAGCAACGGGGACCCGGAGATCTCGTCCGACCTCCTCGATCTCGGTGCCATGCCGCTTTCCGTGCTACGGGCATACGACTCCGCCGCGCTTCGCCGCTCATTGCGTCATGCCGTCGAGCGGACCGCCCACATTCCTGTCACCGCCAGTTCGAGCGGCGGCGCCAAGCGGGTCGATTGACCTAGGAAGAGTTTCGCGTGCCGACACCGTGCAGCACAGTTCCCGAACCGGCCGAGCACACTCTGCCCTGGTCGGTGTTCGACCAGCTGTCACGCGGGGAAGGCGGCGCCGAGGGCGTGCGCGCGCTGCGAGCGGCGGAACGCAGCCGGCGGCTGCTCTTGCTCCGCTGGCTGATCGACGAAGCGGAAAATGCACTCGGAACGGCCCAGCCGCTGCCTTCTCCGGAGGCGGCATGGGACCTGCTGAGCCAGGCGGAGGCGGCGGCCCCGGACGCAGTGAACACCGTGCTCGCTCACCCCTACACCGGGTTTTGGGCCGGCTACGCGACTCGGATGCTGCACGAACAGCTGACCCCGGCTCAGCCGCCGTGGGCGATCATCGGGCATGTCCACGCCCTCGCGGCGGCCGCGGCCATCCGCGCGGGGCTCGACTTCGCCGTCGAGGTCCCGGCCTGGCAAGGAAGGGTCGCGCTGCCCACTCTCGGACTGGCTCAGCTGACCCACCCGGACACCTTCTCGGTCGCCCAGGTCCGCAGTCATCACGGCATCGTGTGCATTGCCAACGACCACGGGTCCGTAACGGTGCCCGCCGACCGGGCAGCCGACACTGCGGGCTGGTCCGGTATCCGGCCGGTCGCGCCCGTCACCGGGGCAGCCGTGCTGAAGCTGCGGATCGATGACCTCGACCCCTACCGCGGGCTGTTCGAGCCGATCGGCCCCGACCGGCTGAGCACCGAGGCGTTCGAGGCTTGGCGGGGCATGCTGAGCCGGGCTTGGCGACTGATCGTCGACCACCTGCCGGAGTTCGCCGCGGCACTGCCGGCAGGGCTCGACTCGATCGTCCCGGCACCCGCCGTCCCGTTCCGGCTGCCCAGCGCGTCGACCGGGGAAGCCTTCGGCAGCGCGGTGATCGCCGAGCCGGATGACCCGGCACAACTGGCCGCCGCTCTGGTTCACGAGTTCCACCACATCCGCCTCGGCGGACTGCTGCACCTGGTCCGGCTGCACAACGACGACCGCACCGAACGGCTCTACGCGCCTTGGCGCGAGGACCCCCGACCGCTGGGCGGAGTCGTGCACGGCATCTACGCCTTCTTCGGGGTGACCTGGTGCTGGATGGCGTTCTCGGCGGCGGCACCGGACGATCGCCTCGCGGCCTTCGAGTTCGCACACTGGCGTGGCCAGACGTGGCGGACATTGCTGACGGTCCGGGACGATCCCGCGCTGACCGATGCCGGGCGGCGATTCCTCGATGGGATCGCTGAACGACTGGGGCTGTGGCAGGACGAGCCCGTCCAGACCGTCGCCGCGCGCTGGGCCGACAACCTGGCCGCCGACCACTACGCCGGCTGGCGGGCCCGCCATCTCCGGCCCGCACTGGACACGGTGAAGGAGCTCGTGAGCGCGTGGCTGGCGGGCGACGCCCAGCCACCCGCGGTCGACCTCACGGGGTCCGTAGTCTTGGACACCGTCTCGGACGGCGCGTGGGAGAACGCGCGCGCGGACCTCGTCCGGCTGGCGCTCGGCGAGCACGGTGAGGCCCGGCTGGCGGAACTCTGGCACCGGGTGCCCGGCGCCGTCCGCGCCGACTACGCGTACGTGGACGGACGCACCGAAGACGCTGTGGCCGGCTACCGGGCCGTCCTCGAAACCGATCCCGACGACCCGGCGGCACTCGTCGGCCTCGGTCTCACACTGTCCGAAAAGGACAGTGCGGCGGCGCGCGCCCTGCTCGGCTGCCCGGAGCTGGTCCGTGCCGTGCACCGCGACCTCCGGGCCGGCACGGCGGTGCCCCCCGCGGTCGAGGAGCTCGCCGCGTGGATCGGCCGGGTCCCTGCCTGAACCTCAGGTGCTACAACGGCATCGGGTCGATGTCGCACTCGGCCCGGATGCCCCGCTCGGTCGCGGCCACCATCGGATGGCCGTTCCGCAGCACGCGTCGGATCCGGGCCACCACCTCCAGCTGCTCGGCCCGCCCCTCCGGGGTTCGGCCGAGCCGCTGGAGATCGAGCGCCCGGTTCAGCCGGGTCGCCAGGGTCCCGGGATGGTGTTCACCGAGGGCATGACGAGCCAGAAGCAGCACTTCGGTGTCCAGCAACAAGGCGCGCTCGAACTCACCCAGCGCGTACCAGCCGTTGGCCAGGTTCGTCGCGCTGGCGATGACGTGGGGATGGTCGTCCCCGAGCCGGCCGCGCAACCGCTCGAAGGAGCGCTCGTCCTGCTGCGTAGCCGCTTCCGCACTTCCGCGCTGCCGCAAGGTGACAGCCAAGTCCACCTCGGCGACGAGAGTGTGCGGGTGGTGCTCGCCCAGACTGCGGCGGTAGAGCTCGAGGACCCGCAGACCGAGCTCGAGCGCCTCGTCGAGCCGTCCCGCGTGCCGCAGATCGATGGAATGGGCGAGCGCGCACGCCATCGCGTTCGGATGTCCCTCGCCGTAGCTGAGCCGGAACTGCTTGAGTGCACTGTCTGAGAGCGTCAATGCCGCGGGGTAGTCACCGTCCTTGCGCCGCGCCACGGCGAGAAAGTGGTTGCGCCGCAGTACTCCGACCGTGCCCTCTCCGAACAGTTCGCGGACGCGTTTGACCAGCCTCTCCTGCTCCACCCTGGCCCAAGCGAAGTCGCCCAGCTCACGGCGGCTGATCACCAGCAGGGTCAACGTCGTGATCGTCGCCGCATTGTCCTGCCCGAGCACTTGGTGGCGGAGCCGGTAAGTCTCCGTGCAAAGCCGGTGCGCCTTTTCGTACTCACCGGTGAGCAGCCAGGAGACGACCAGGTCGGACGCGGCATCCAGCGTGACCGGGTCATCGACGCCGAACAGCTTGGTGGCCTTGGCGTAAGTTCGCAGGTTCAGATCCCTGGCTTCGAAGAATTCACCCGCGGCCTTCTTGTCCACGGCTACCGAAAGCTGCGCGTTGAGCACTTCTTCCGAGTCTTCGTCGGCGATCTCGCGGTACAGCCGCAGCGTACGCTGGTTGATCTCGGCCGCCTCGGCGTAACCGCCGAGCATGCAGAGGAAGAATCCGAGTCGCTCGGAAGCTTCGAGCGTCTGCGGATCCGGCCGCTCGTCGTTCCGCTCCCGCGATCGTTCGGACCAGCGGCGGACAGCACGCCGGGCAAGTGCGACGGCGCCCTGGTGATCACCCCAGTGGTACAAGAACTTCATCAGGTTGATCACGAGGCGGCGAACCCACTGTTCGTCGCTGCCGATCAGCTCGGCCGCGTACATGTGCGGCACGATCTCCTGGTAGCGCGGCCACTCCCCGGTCGACGCCGGTGAGTTCGGGTCGGTTTTGGCCAGCAGCATGTGTGCACCGTGCCGCATGACTGTTCGCTGCGCGGGCGACATCCGGTTGCGCAGCACCAACTGCACGAGCCGGTGCAAAAGCAGGGTATCGCTGCGGTGGTCGAGCCGGGCCAGCCCGCACCGGTTGATGTCGCGCAGCACTCGGCCGAGCCGCATGGGATCGCGCAGGGCGATGTCGAGCTCCGGGGCGATCGAAACACCGTGCACGCCGGTGAACAGGTTCCGGGAGATGGGTTCGGGCGCGAAGAACGCACACACCTGCAACAGCTGATGTGCGGCCGGGTCCAGAGTTCGCAGCTGGTCGAACGATACGCTCCAGGCGGCCGCGATCGGCACCTCGTACTCGGCCGGCGGCGAAGCTTCGAGAATCTCCGCGACCTTTTCGTCGAACAGCCGCAGGTACTCCTCGATCGGCATCCCCGTCTCCGCGCGCCAAGTCGCGGCTTGTGCCAGCGCCAGCGGCAGATCGCCCAGTTTGCCCGCGAGCTGGTCGGCCTGCTCGTCGGTGATCACCGGATCCCGCCGGCACAGCAGTTCCTTGCTCTCGCCCCGGTCGAACAGACTGACCTCGAGCGGTTCCGCGAAGGTGTCCGCCCAGTCCGGTTCGCGCGAGGTGATCAGGATCCGCCCGGGACCGTCGGGGAGGAACGGGGCGAGCCGCTCCGGCTTACCGGCCGAGTCGAAGACGAGCAGCCAGCGCGAGTAAGCCGACCCCGTCCGCAACGCTTCGAGCACCGCGGGAACCGCGGTGACCGACTCGTCCGCGCCCGGCAGGTGTAGCTGGCGCGCCAGCTCGGTCAGCGACGCCCGAATCTGCATCTCCTGCGCGGCGCGGATCCACCAGACGACGTCGTACTCCTGGAGGTGGCGGTGGACGTACTCGATCGCGAGCTGCGTCTTTCCGATCCCGCCCATGCCGTGCAAAACCGCCCTGGACTCGCGGTCCAGTTCGCGAGCCAGTGATTCGAGAAGTCCGCGCCTGCCGACGAACGCGGGGTTGCGGCTGGGCACCTCGCCCATGACGACGGGCGAGTCGGTGTTCACCGGTCCCGGGCGAAGGGGCGACGGCTCCGCTTCGTCGTCCACCGGCCGAGCTCGCTTTTCGGTCACCGGTGGTCCGGCCGCGGCCAGTTCGAGCTCCAGCATGCGCAGCCGATCGGCTCTGGCCAGGTACGGTCCGGAGAGCGCCCGCATGACGGCCTGTTCCAAGCGCACCTCCGGCGCCAGTTCGACGGCCCGTGCGGGCAAGCGGGCCTCGTCGGGATCGGCCAGCGCGTCCCTCAGCCGCACCAGCACCGGGTACTCCGCACCGAACCGGTCGGTGGCCGCGATCACGACATCGGCTGTCTCCGACCGCCGACTGACGGCCAGCAGCGCGGCTCGGACCGGAGGCGCGATCTCGAAGACAACCTCATCCCAGGCGTCCTGACCGGTGTCGGCGGGCATCTCCAGCAGACCGCTGGTGAAGACCTCGGCGAGGTGCGTCGTCCGAGCCCCGGGCACCAGCTCGGTCTGGACGAAACGGGCGATCGGCAGGCTGACCGGGACCGCGGCCAGCAGCTTGGCCAGCCGGAACGCCGGTTCCGACGCGACACCTCGGAACCGTTGAACACGTTCGTACGGGGTTGCCGAAGCCGCTCGCTCGTCCGCCATGCGCGGCATCGGGTTCGGCTCGTCGGACACCAGCAGCACCGTCCCGGTGAGGGGCTCGCGGTGTGGCCGGGTGATCAGCCCCGCCCACCAGCCCAGCCACCGCGCGTCCAGCTCGAGCAGCGGGATCGGCACCGTGCGCGCGTCCGAGCCTGGCGGTTCTTCGGCGGTCAGCCAGGCGTCCGGCAATTCGACGCCGTAGGTCCCGTTCGGCCGAAGCGGCCCGGGCGTGACCAGTAAGGCCTGCTGCGGGTTCAGCCCGCCTTGACTCCACAACCACTGCGGCAACAGGTGCACGAGAGCCACCGGCATCGTGCGGCCCCACTGGGCCAGCATCGGTGCGACGAGGTCGTCGTACCAAAGCCGGCCGGCTCCGTCGGTGAGAACCAGCAGGACGCGGTGCCCGGTCGGGTCCAGCAGCTCGGCCGGCCGGCGCGCCGGCGCATCCGACGTGCCTCCGCGGAGAACGGGGCGCACCGGGCCGCTGTCCGGATCGCCTTCGGCGGTCAGGAGCCGGACCCGGATCGACCGGAACGCGCCGAGTTGCCGAAGGACGGCGAGGAACGCGTCGATCGCCTGCTGCCACAAGGCCATGGAGGGCCCCGAGTCGATCACGACCGTGAGATCGAGCGCGCGGACCCGCCCGGGAACCGTGACCGGCAGCCAGATCCCGCCATCGACACCGGCCTCCGCAGTGAGGTCTTCGTCGAGGACGACGTCCTCCTCCCGTTCCGACGACCGGGTCAGCTTGAGCGCCCGGAGGGCACGGAGGATGTCCGTCGCGCCGGGCAGGGCGGGCGCCGAACGCGAACTGCTGGTCCCAGAGCCGGCTGAGAGCAGCGCGACGGCTTCGCGCGAGAGTCCGGCGACCATCCGGTGCGGAGGCCGGGCTTCCGGGGTCGTCGGTTCGGGCGGCTCGGGAGCCGGCGCGGCCGGCTCATCTCGCCCTGCCGGGACAACCGCGCGGACATCGTCCGGTTCTGCCTCGCGTGGGGCGTGGGTATCAGCGTCCTTGATCGCCGCGGCCAGCCACAGCGCGTCACCGATCTCGTTCCAGGACACTCCGGAACCCGGTGGCTCGCCGTCCGGCCGGTGCATGTCAGCGAGCCGCGGGGTTCAGCTGCCGCCACAAGGCGTCTACCAGCCGTGGCCACGATTCTTCGTCATCCGGACGGTACGCTCCGGACGTGGCCAGATAGACGGCGTCGAGCAGCTTGTCCGCCGGGAGACTGCCCACGGCCACACTGCGGGCGACGAACTCCTCGACGAGCCGCGACGTCTCCGAGCTTTCGAGGGCGTGCGCGGCCACGATCGCCGCGAGCTGCTCGGCGTTGGGTTCCTTGGTCTCGTAGCGGAGGCACCGGCGCAGGAAGGCGGGCGGGAAGTCCCGCTCCCCGTTGCTCGTGATGACCACGACCGGAAATGCGTGGCAGCAAATGCGGCCGCCGATGATCTCGGCCATGCCATCCGGATCCGCGGTGAACACCTCGACCGAGGGCGTTCGGCTGCGCACCCGCACCAGTTCGGCGATGTCGAACTCGCCATCCTCGAAGAGGCTGAGGAGATCGTTGGGCAGGTCCGCCTCGGACTTGTCCAGCTCGTCGATGAGCAGCACCCTGGGCAGCCGCCGCGGCAGGAACGCGGTCCCCACCGGACCCAGCCGGACGAACTCGCCGATCGGCGGCTCGGCGACCGCGCCGGTCCGGTCGCCGGCCATGGAGAAGCGGGCTGCCGCAGCCTGTGCACGGCCGATCGCGTCGTAGCCGTACAGGCCCGACTTGACCGTCGTCCGAGAGCCGATCGGCCAGCGCAGCACCCGCCCGAGCCGCAGCTCTCGCGCGATCCGGTAGGCGAGACTGGACTTCCCACTGCCCGGCTGCCCAGTCACCAGCAGCGGTCGCCGAAGGTACAGCGCCGCGTTGACCATCTCGATCTCGTGCGGGTCGACGAGGCGGGCGGCGAGGTGGTGGGCAGCGCCGAGCCGGCGGTCGGTCTCACGGTCGTCCTCGGGCGCCGGGCCCGCCTCGGGCGCCGGGCCGGCGTCGAACTTCCGCCACGGCGGCGCCGGTGGCAGCAGGTCCATCAGGCCGATGTCGCCCAGTGGCCGACCCGTGCCCCGGTAGATCCACCAGCTCGGCCGGCCGTCAGGATGCGCAGTCTCGCTCATCGGGGCTCCCTTTCCGCGAGCCGGGCGGGAACGGCGGCCCGTCGAGGAAGACCAGCCGGTCCGGGTCGTCCCAGAGGATCACCAGATTGCGTGCCACGGTCAGGTCCACCGGAATGGTCATCTCCCGGAAGGCCGCTCTCCGGGAAGCCTGTACGCGCAGCGGAAGATCGTCGAGTCCGCCGCTCTCGACGAGCCACTTGACCACCTCTCGCAGGAGATCCAGCGAAGCATCGGGGTGCCACAGCAGAGCCGGAAGACCCGATCGCAGTCCGGCCGCGAGTGCGTCCGCGCCAGGTCTCGGACGCAGCGGCGGCGCGCAGTCGAGCAACATGACGACCCATTTCTCGTCGCTCAGAATCGCGTCGAGGCGGTGCCGTTCCCCGGTATCTTCGGTCGCGCAGAAATACACTCGTTCAGCCGATGGGTCGGCCATCATCGTTTCCCAGCGCACCCGCCAGGCACGATGCCATTGGCGAGACCGCATCCGTTCCAGTGAACGGACGACGATCGGGTAGTCGAGAACCAGCGGCCGGGGATCGCCGGTTTCGTGCTCCTTGCACCACAAGTGCACCGGCAGGTGCAACAACGAACGCGGCAGCACGAACTCGAGCGCGACCTCGCCGCGGTACTCCGACCAAGCTCGCTCGGCTTCGACGACGAGCGTGTCGACGTGGTGTTCGAGCTGTTCGACGGCGACCGTGACGAGGCTGCCGCGCGCCGGTGGCCATTCCGACGGGTCCTCTTGCCGCCAATGGGAAACCAAGCTCCGGCTCGGGTCTATCCCATCCGGCTGTACGACGATCATGAGGTGCAGCCGGGCTTCTTCCGGCACGGCCTGCTCCCGTTCCACGCGTAGCTCGTGCAGCCGAGCATCCGCCTGCAACCGCCGTGCCTGGGCGGTATTCCATTCCCTCAGCCGGTCGCCGAGTTCCGGTGGACATTGCGCGGCGACCAGTTCGATGAACGTCAACGACGGTGGTAGCCCGCTCGGTGGAGTGTTGAAGTCGGTAAGCACACAGAAGGCCTCCCACGCGTCTCTCACCTCAGGCGTCGGGCCCGCATTACCCGCGGCACGACGAATCAGCGCCGCCAGCCGGACCGGGACGACACCGGCCAGCACCGAGTGCAGCCACGACGATTCCGATTCCGGCAGCAGGTCGTGCATTCTCGGCCGGTGCGTGAGCCGGCGGATCGCGTCGGATTCCGGCGAGCCCGGGCGCATCATCCGGACCGCTCCGGCGAGCGCGCTCATCCCGCCGTCCGCTTTCGCGCAGGCGTTGACGACTTCGATGAGGTGGTCCCGCCCGGTGGCCTGCTCCGGAACGGTCAACGGAAAACCCAGATCGTCGCGGACCAGGTCCAAGAGCAACGCCCGACCGGCCGGATCGACGGCGAGTCCGGCAGAGGCGAGAACGTTCACGATCGCTTCACGGACCGCGACTCTGGCGCCCGGCCAGGCCCGATACTCCTGGCCTGGTCCGTACAACCTTTCGCCGGCCGACACCTGACGAACCACCTCCCCCGTCGTGCGAGCCCGGGAAACGTGAGTTTACCGATCCGGCAGCGCCGGAAAAGGGGCAAAAGTAGGACAAGAATCAGTTCAACGGATGCGCCGGCCAGTTCGCGATCACCACCGCGAGGGCCGCGACCTGGGGCGATTCCGGCTCGATGGTCCTCACTGCGCCGAGCAGATCGGCGAGCCCGTCGGCAAACCGCTGGCACGTGCGGGCGAGCGCGATCACGTGCAGCCGGTCCTCGGCGTGGTACGGCACGACGTCGGCGATTTCCCGACGGGGGAAGAGCTCCAGCAGCAGCCGACGGCTTTCCGCCTTGCGCACGCACGGCACCGCGAGCAGTGCCTCCACCAACAGCGGGAAAGCATCACGGCGCGCCACCGCAGGAGCGAAGGCGGGAGTGGCGACGATCCCGCCGTTGGTGACGGCGCCGAGCACGCGGAGCCAGGCCCACGCGGGGGTCTCCCCGGGCTTCACCTTGACCGAGATCCGGCGATACGACGCCGGCTCGGCGGCCGGGTCTTCGCGGACGACGTCCTCGTAAAGCAGTTCCGATGCGATCACCGCCAGGTCGGCTTCCGCTTCTTTCTGGACGGCCTTGGCTTCCGGGGCGTCGAGGATGCGGAAGGTGAAGCTCACCGCCTTGCTGATCCGCCCATGGCTGCCCTCCGCCACTTCACCCGCGTGCACCGCCAAGCGGAGCTGAACCTGGGCCCCCGGCGCGTGGAGGTGATTGTGCCGACGCAGCTCGTCGCGCATGCGGCCGGGGAACTCGGCGACGAGATCCGCCTTCGCGATGTCCGGGGGCAGTAGGATCATCGCGCCGTCGCCGGTGTTCTCGACGAAGCACGAGTCCCACGGGATACCCGTCTCGGCGAACGACGTGCGCAGGACCCGCCACAGACCCTCGTGCACTTCGCGCAGGTGCGCCATCGTGCGACTCGGGTTGTTGTATCCGGCGACGTCCACGGCCATGATCGTCCGGTGCAGCGCAGCTGAATGCACAGGCACAACACCTCCCCGTCCCGCACTCAGTGTCCCAGACACATGCACGCTCGGCCATGTTCGCGCAGGGCGTTACACGGAAACCAGACCTCCTTGTCCTTGTTTCGTCCATAATTCGGCGTGCCCACGAGACGACTGCACCTGGTTGGCGCGGATGAGGACCACCGCGTCTCCACCATCGAGCTCTTCTTCGACCTGGTCTTCGTCTATGCCATCACCCAGACCACCCAGCTGATGGCCGACCACCTGAGCCCCCTCGGGGTCGGGCAGGGGCTGGCCATGCTCGCCGTCCTCTGGTGGTGCTGGTGCTCCTATGCCTGGCTCGGGACCACCATCCACGTCGATCACGGGATCGCGCGGCTGGCGATGTTCGGGGCCATGACCGTCATGTTCCTCGTCTCGCTCACCATTCCCGAAGCCTTCGTCGACTTCCCCGGTGGGCTGTTCGCTCCCGTGCTCTTCGTCGTCTGTTACGCGCTCGTGCGGCTGCTGCACCTCGTCGCCTACCTCGGGGCCGCGCGGCATGATCCCGGGTTGCGCAAGGTGCTGCTCAAGATGTTCGTCGGGCTGCTGCCCTCCGTTGTGCTGCTCGCCGTGAGCACCGCGCTGACCGGTCCTTGGCAGCTGGGCCTCTGGGTCGTCGCTCTGCTGGCCGACTATCTCAACGTCTACCTCAGCGGGCCCGAGGGCTGGCGGCTGAACTCGCCCGCGCACTTCGCCGAGCGGTTCGGGCTGATCGTGATCATCGCGCTCGGGGAGTCGATCGTCGCGATCGGGATCGGGATCGGGTCGCTGCCGATGTCGTGGCTGGTCGTCGGGGCCGCCGTGTGCGGGCTCGCGCTGGCCGCCGGGATGTGGTGGACCTACTTCGACGTCGTCGCGCGCGTCTCCGAGCACCGGCTGACCCGGGCCACCGGCACCGAACGCACGAAGCTCGCCACCGACTCCTACACCTTCCTGCACCTGCCGCTGATCGCCGGGATCGTGCTCGTCGCCCTCGGGCTGAAGAAGGCCTTCCTCTACATCGCGGACACCGAGCACCACACGCCCGGCGAGGCCCTGCACGGCGTGCCGATCTGGACGCTCACCGGCGGGCTCGCGCTCTACCTCGTCGCACTGAGCGCTCTGCGCAAGCGCAACCTCGGCAGCTGGAACGTCCAGCGGCTGACCGTCGGGATCCTGCTGGTCGCCGCGACGCCGCTGCTGGAACACGTGCCCGCCGCCGTGCTGCTGCTCGTCGTCGCCGGGATCGTGCTCGGGCTCATCGGGTTCGAACGCCTCCGGTTCGCCGAGTGGCGGCGGCAGGTGCACACCGAGCACTCATAACAGCTCCGGGCCGACGACCGACAACAGCTGCAGCTTCTCCGCGTCCTCCGTGCCGGGTGTCGCGGTGAAGACCAGCAGCACCTGGGCGAAGTCGTCGGTGTGGAGCAGCTGGCAGTCGAGCGCGATCTCGCCGAAGCCCGGGTGCACGATCGTCTTGCGCCGCTCGAACGGCACCGAGACCTCGTGCGCCTCCCACAGCTTCGCGAACTCCGCGCTCTTCGCCGCCAGCAACCGCGCCAGCTCGGCGGCGCGGGGGTCGCTGCCCGACGACGCCCGCAGGCTCGCCACCAGGAACCGGGCGTGGCGCGCGCGGTCAGCCGGCGGGTAGAGCAGCTGCTCCGCCGGGTCGGTGAACCATCGATAACTTGCGCTGCGCGCGGGTCCGGTGTGGCCGGTCTCGTCCCCGAGCAGCGCCTGGGCCGGCCGGTTCTGCACGAGCGTCTCGCCGAGGTTCGACATCACCTGCGCGGGCGTGTCGTGCAGCCGGTCCAGCACGCGCATCAACGCCGGGCTGACGTGGTCCGCGCGCGACACCCGGGACGGCGCCGTGTGCCCGGCCAGCCGGAACAGGTGGTCACGTTCGTCCAGCGTCAGCCGCAGGCCGCGGGCGATCGCGGCCAGCATCTGCTCCGACGGCCGCGGCCCGCGCTGCTGCTCCAGCCGCGTGTAGTAGTCGGTGGACATGCCCGACAGCGTCGCGACCTCCTCGCGGCGCAGCCCGGACGTTCGGCGGCGCTGCCCCGGCGGCAGCCCGACGTCCTGCGGGCGCAGGGCCTCGCGGCGTCGGCGCAGGAAATCGGCTAGTTCGGCACGGTCCACGTCCTCGATTATCGGCGCTCTCCCGGCCGGTGCCAGGGATCGCCGATCCCCCGATCGACGCGCTCTGCCACGACTGTCCCGGCGCCGCGACGCTCGAGCCATGACCACTTACCTCATCACCGGGGCCGGCGGTGGCCTCGGCGCCATCACCGCCCGCGACCTCGCCGCCCGGGGTCACCGCGTCGTCCTCGCCGTGCGCGACCCCGCCCGCGTCACGCCGCCGCCGGGCGACACCGACGTCCGGCGGCTCGACCTCGCCGACCTCGCGTCGGTGCGTGAGTTCGCCGCCGGCTGGACCGGCGACCTCGACGTCCTGGTCAACAACGCCGGCGTGATGGCCGTGCCGTACGCGAAGACCGCCGACGGCTTCGAGACACACATGGCCGTCAACCACTTCGGGCCGTTCCTGCTGACGAATCTGCTGCTGCCACACCTGACAGGACGGGTCGTTACCGTCTCGTCCAACCTCGCGCGGCGGGGGAAGCTCCAGCTCGACGACCTGAACTGGGAGCACCGCCGCTACTCGCCGCTGGGCGCGTACAACCAGTCGAAGCTGGCGAACCTGCTGTTCACGCAGGAGCTGCACCGGCAGCTGACCGAGTCCGGGAGCAGCGTCCGGGCCGTCGCCGCCCACCCCGGCGTCGCGCGGACCGGGATCGACCGGAACTACGGCGGCGTGCAGGCGCTGGCCCTGCGGGCGCTCTACCCGGTCATCGCGCAGAAGAAGGCCGAGTACGGCGCGCTGCCCATTCTGTTCGCCGCGACCGAGGACGTCCCCGGCAACTCCTACGTCGGCCCGGGTGACCGGAACGGCGGACGGCCCCGGCTCGAACGACGGCGGGACCACGACGACGCCCGGGAACTGTGGGCGATCTCGGCCCGGCTCACTCGTAAGTGAGCCCACACTGGCGCCGCGCCGCCTCCCGCGTTAACCTACTCACGAGTAGGTAACGGATGGAGGGCCACATGGCTGCGCCAAGGAAACGGGACGCGATGGGCTGGGGCCTGTCCGCGCTGACCCGGCTGGCCGGGAGCAAGGTCGTCGATCGGGCGGGGCTGCGCAAGCCCATCGAAGGCCTGGTCACCGCGGGGACGCGCAACGGCTTCCGCGTCGCCGGCGCGGCGACCCGGTCGTTCAAGTCGGTGCAGAAGCTGGGCAAGCCCGCCCGGCTCACCCCGGCCGGCGACACCGGGCTGTTCGACCTCACGCCGAGCGAAGACCAGCAGCTCATCGTCGAGACCGTGACGGAGTTCGCCGCCGAGCAGCTGCGTCCGGCCGCCGCGGACGCCGACGCCAAGCTCGAGGCACCCGAAGGCCTGCTGACCCGGGCCGCCGAGCTGGGCATCAGCCTGGTCGGCATCCCCGAGGAGCTCGGCGGCGTCGGCACCGAACGCTCGGTCGTCACCAACGCGCTCGTCGCGGAAGCGCTCGCGCACGGCGACCTGGGGCTCGCGGTCGCGGTGCTCGCGCCGTCCGCGGTGAGCACCGCGCTGGTCAGCTGGGGTGACGAGCAGCAGCAGGCCGACTACCTGCCCGCGTTCGTCGGCGAGAACGTGCCGGCCGCGGCGCTGGCGTTGCAGGAGCAGAAAGCGCTCTACGATCCGTTCAAGCCCGCGACGAAGGCGCGTCGCACGCCGAAGGGCTACCAGCTCGACGGCGTGAAGTCGCTGGTCCCGCGCGCGGCGCAGGCCGAGCTGTTCATCGTCTCGGCCGACCTCGAAGGCCGCGGACCGGCACTGTTCCTCGTCGAGTCGTCGAACGCCGGCGTGACCATCGAGTCCGAACCGGCGATGGGTCTGCGCGGCGCCGCGACCGGCAAGCTGCACCTCGAGCACGTGAACCTGCCGGCGGGCGCGCTGCTCGGCGGCGGCAAGCTCGACGTCTTCACCGACCTCGTCCGGCTTTCGCGGCTGGGCTGGGCGGCGCTGGCCGCCGGCACCGCGAAGGCCGTCCTCGACTACGTCGTGCCTTACGTCAACGAGCGGACGGCGTTCGGCGAGCCGATCAGCCACCGGCAGGCGGTCGCGTTCTCCGTCGCCGACATCGCGATCGAGCTGGAGGGCCTGCGCCTGGTGACGCTGCGCGCGGCGGCGCGGGCCGAGCAGGGCAAGCCCTACGCGCGGGAGGTCGCGCTGGCGCGCAAGCTCGCCGTGGACAAGGGCATGCAGATCGGCAGCGCGGGCGTGCAGCTGCTGGGCGGACACGGCTTCGTGAAGGAGCACCCCGTCGAGCGCTGGTACCGGGACCTGCGCGCCATCGGCGTCATGGAAGGCGCCGTCCTTCTCTAGGCTTTCGCGAAAGGCGTTAACGATGATTAACCTGGAAGCTCCCAAGAAGGCCGGTGCCCTGATCAACCAGGCGTACCAGGCCGCGGCCGAGGTGTTCCGGCCGATCTCGCGCAAGTACGACCGCGCGGAACACACCTACCCGAGCGAGCTGGACATGTTCGCGGCGCTGCTGGACGGGCTCAACTCCTCCGGCGAGGGCGGCGCGGGCGCGGCGGGTGTCCGCCGGTCCGGCCCGGACAAGGAAAAGGGCAACCGCAACGGCGCCAACCTCAACGTCGTCCTCGGCACGATCGAGATGTGCTGGGGCGACGTCGGCCTGCTGCTGTCGATGCCGCGCCAGGGTCTCGGCAACGCGGCGATCGGCTCGGTCGCGACGGACGAGCAGCTGCAGCGTTTCTCCGGCATGTGGGCGGCGATGGCGATCACCGAGCCGTCCTTCGGATCGGACTCGGCGGCGGTCAGCACGACGGCCCGGCTCGACGGCGACCACTACGTCATCAACGGCGAGAAGATCTTCGTGACGTCGGGCGAGCGCGCGGACGCGGTGGTCGTGTGGGCGACGCTGGACAAGTCCAAGGGCCGCGCGGCGATCAAGTCGTTCGTGGTGGAGAAGGGTACGCCGGGCTTCGAGGTGGTGCGCACCGAGCACAAGCTCGGCATCCGCGCCTCCGACACGGCAGTACTGCGCTTCGAGAACTGCCGTGTGCCCAAGGAGAACCTCCTGGGCACGCCGGAAATCGACACGGCCAAGGGTTTCGCGGGCGTCATGCAGACGTTCGACAACACGCGTCCGCTGGTGGCGGCGATGGCGATCGGCGTGGCCCGGGCGGCACTGGAGGAGACTCGTCGCATTCTCACCGAGGCGGGCGTGGAGATCGACTACGACCGCCCGGCGAACTCCCAGCACGCGGCGGCGGCCGAGTTCCTTCGTCTGGAGGCGGATTACGAGTCGGCGTACTTGCTGACGCTGGAATCCGCGTGGATGGCGGACAACCGCAAGCCGAACTCCCTGCAGGCATCGATGGCGAAAGCCAAGGCGGGGCGATCGGTGGTCGAGATCGCGCTGAAGTGCGTCGAGCTGACCGGGGCTTACGGCGAAGAGTCTTTGCTCGAAAAGTGGGCCCGGGACGCCAAAATCCTCGACATTTTCGAGGGGACGCAGCAGATTCAGCAGCTCATCGTGGCTCGCCGGATCCTCGGGAAGTCGTCCGCCGAACTGAAGTGAAGCGCCGGTACGTCGGCCTCCGGTACCCTCGCGGTCCGGAGGCCGACTGTGACTGACCCCAGTGAGACCCGCGTTTACGAGCCCGGTGACCCGACCCCCATCAAGACGCCCGAGGAATGGGACGCCGAAGGCTGGGATGCCGGGCGGCAGGACCCGAAGACGCTCGATGAAGCCCGGGAAGCCCTCGCCTCGCGGATCGACGCCCATGACGCGCCCGACACCGAAGCCGACGCCGGTGCCTACGACGCGGTGGAGGGCTGATGGCGATCTACGTCCCCTGGCTCGTCGACGCCGCTCGCAGTACCGGCTACCCCGTTGTCGAAGTGCCCGGGTGGCAGACCCGGGGCCACGGGGGCATGCGCGTTGTCGAAGGGGTTGTCGGGCACCACACCGCCACCGCCGACTCCGCTCCCGGTGACTACCCCTCGCTCGACGTCGTCACGCACGGGCGGGCCGATCTCGCCGGGCCGCTGTGCAACCTCGGGCTCGGGCGCAGTGGCACCGTCTACGTCGTCGCCGCCGGGTGTGCCTACCACGCCGGTGCGTCGCGGTGGCTCGGGTTCCTCGATGTCAACGACGAGTTCCTCGGCATCGAAGCCGAGTCCGCGGGTGCCGGAGGCTGGACGGACGCGCAACGGGACGCCTACCCCAAGCTCGTCGCCGCGTTGCTGCGGTACATGTCGCGTGGTCTCGAGCGCTACGCCGGGCACAAGGACGTCTGCGTTCCCGTCGGCCGCAAGATCGACCCCGTCGGCATCGACACGAACTGGCTGCGCGAGCGCGCCGCCAACCCCACCGTCACCGCGCCCGACGTGGGCGTCGAGATCCTCGAGCGCATCACCGTCACGCCGCCGGACGCGGGCGAGAACATCGTCCGCGTCCACCTGGCCGGCAGTCCCGGCGGGGCGATCGTCATCCGGCCCCGGCTGGGCGGCGACGGCTTCGCGCGGCCGATGTGGGTGTCGAACATCTACGCGTGGGGCTCGGACCGCGCGGGCGTCGGCCACAACCCCGGGCAGATCCCGGGCCACGACCCGAAGCTGACGTCGCACCGGCGCTACGACCTGCCCGGCGCGGTGTGGGCGGACGTCCGCTACAGCGCGGCCGAGCCGTTCGAGATCGACTTAGTCGGCTGAAGCCTGGTCGTCGAGGAACTCGTCCAGGTAGCGCCACGTCGTGCCGCGCGCCTTGCGGCCCGTCAGCACTCCGAGGTGGCCGCCCGGTGCCGTCTTGAAGCGGACCTCCGGGGCCTTGTCCAGCAGCTCCACCACCCGCTCCACCGACGGCCGCGGGGCGATCGTGTCGTTCTCGCCCGCCACCACCAGCGTCGGGACCCGGACCGACGACAGCGAGATGATGCGCCCGTTGAGGTCCACCTTGCCCTCCGCCAGGTCGTTCGTGCGGAACAACCGGTGGTACAGCTGGCCGAACGTGCGGCCCGGGTAGGCGTACATGTTGCTCATGAAGTGGTCGACCGCCTCGATCTGCGCGAGGTAGTCGCGGTCGTCGAGGTGCGAGAGGATCGCGATCGGCTTCGTGATCTCCTTGCTGATGCCCGTCGCGCGGAACACGCGGCTGACCAAATAGGACGGTGCGCCGCCGAACGCGCGGTAGATCGGCGTCAGGAGGTGGCCGCCGGTCAGGTCCACCAGCGGGCGGAACGGCGCGACGATCGGGATCGCCGTGAAGTCCACCGGGGAGCCGATCGCCGTGATCGACGCGATCGGGAGGTCCGGCTGGTCGGCGTTCACCAGCAGCGAGAAGATCCCGCCCAGCGACCACGACACGAGGTGCACGGGCTGCCCGCCGGCGTCCGCGCTCACCTTGCGGATCGCCCGCGGCAGGACCTCGTCGATCCAGTGCTCGATGCCCAGGCGGCGGTCCGAGAAGGCGACCATGCCGTAGTCGACGAGGTAGGCGTTGCGGCCGCCCTCGACCAGGTGCTCGAGGAGGCTGCAGCCGCGGCGCAGGTCGAAGCAGATCGCCGGCGCGGCCAGCGGCGGCACCAGCAGGATCGGCGGCCCGGACACCGGGCGGCTGCTGTGCGTCATCCGGTAGACCGAGCGGTTGGGCCCCTGATCGATCAGCACCCGCGGCATCGGGCGCAGGTCGGCGACCCCGCCGTGCAGCACCTTGCCGACCACGTTCGACGCCGCGGCGGCCAGCCGTGCGGGCGGTGAAACCATTTCCTCGAGCCTCCTGCGACGTCCCCCGGGCACTTCCGCTCAATCTTGCCCGGTCACGCCGAGGGACTCAACACCGCCCACGTCCAAATCGGACAGACGCTAGGCCGTCCGAGTTACTCCGTGCCCGCCCCGGGTGCGCTCTCGGCGGCGCGCGCCTCGTAGTCCGCGCGAGCCGGGGAATGGGCCGCTGAAGCCAAAAGCCGGTCCGCCTTCAGCGCACGGGCGAGCGCTTCACCGGCCCGCCGCGGCAGCAGCCGGGTGAGCTTGCCCATAGTTCCCACGGATCGGGGCACGAAGACCTCGAACCGGGGTTTGCGCAGCGTGGCCACGATGGCGTCGGCGACGTCTTCCGGGCGCGACGACTTGAACAGCTTCGCCTCGCCGAGCCCGCTCGCGAGCTCGGTCCGCACGATCGCCGGCATCACGCACGAGATGTGCACGCCGGACCCGTGCAGCTCCAGGTGCACCGCCTCGGACAGCCCGACGACGGCGTGCTTGGTCGCGCAGTACGTCGCCGCGCCGGGGAAACCGGCCTTGCCCGCGAAGGAAGCGACGTTCACGATGTGCCCGGACCGTCGCGGCCGCATCCGCTTCACCGCTTCGCGGGTGCCGTGGATGACGGCGTGCAGGTTGATCTCCAGCTGACGCCGGGTCGTCGCGTCGCTCTCTTCTTCGAGGAGGGCCAGCGGCATGATCCCGGCGTTGTTGACCAGGACGTCGATCCGGCCGTGGCGGCGCTCGACCTCGTCGAGGAACTCGGTGAACCCCTTGATGTCGGTGACGTCCAGCGGCAGCGCCTCGGCGTCGAGCTCCCCTGCGGTCTTCTCGGCCCGGACCTGGTCGAGGTCGCCGATCACCACCCGCGCGCCCAGCCGGGACAGCGCCGACGCGGTCGCCGCGCCGATCCCCTGCCCGCCCCCGGTGATGACGACGACCTTGCCCGCGAGCTCCTCGGCCATGGCGACTCCTTCGTCTGTTGGCAACGCGTCAACAGTGTCACCCCTGGCCCGCGATCGCGCTACCCCACGCGTTGCTCGAGAACCTGCCCGACCCACTCCTCGACGTGGAACTGCACGGTCGGCTTGAAGCCCTGGCTCTCGTAGTAGCGCTGCAGGTCGCCGTCGCCGCCGGCCCAGCAGTCGACGCGCACGAGGTCGATGCCGCGCCGCCGCGCCTCGTCGAGCGCGTACTCGATCAGCCGCCCGCCGACGCGCCGCCCGGTGAACCGCCGGGACGTGATCAGCAATCGGACATACAGTTCACGCTCGTCAACCGGCGGGACGTGCGGGTCGTGCTCCTCCGAGACGATCAGCGCGCCGGCCGCTTCGCCGTCGACCATCGCGATGCGCAGGCCCGGGTCCGCGGCCATCCCCTTGACGCGTTCGACGCGCTTCGGGACCCGGCTCCACGGCTCGGTCCCCCACTGCTTCGAGCTGCCGCGCGCGACGAGCCATTCGACGGCCTCGTCGAAGAAGGCGAGCAGCGTGTCAGCGTCCCCGGAATCACCCGATCGGATGACGGTGTTGTCCATCCCCCTTGTCTACCGCACGGTGAGCACGCGCGGGCCGTCTTCGGTGATGGCGATGGTGTGTTCGACGTGCGCGGCGCGGCTGCCGTCGGCGGTGTGCAGCGACCAGCCGTCCTCGGCGTACCGGTAGGCGTCGCCGCCCCGGGTGAGCATCGGCTCGATCGCCAGCGCGAGGCCCGGCTTGAGCCGCATCCCGCGCCCCGCGCGGCCTTCGTTCGCCAGGTGCGGGTCCTCGTGCATCGCGCGGCCGATCCCGTGACCACCGTGGTCGTCGAGCATGCCGTGGCCCGACGCGCGGCCGGCGGCGCCGATCGCGGCGGAGATGTCACCGAGCTTCGCGCCGGGCCGGGCCGCGGCGATCCCGGCGGCCAGCGCGCGCTCGGTCGCCTCGATCAGCGCGAGGTCGCGCGGGTCGGCGGTGCCGACGACGAAGCTGATCGCGGCGTCGCCGTTCCAGCCGTCGACGATCGCGCCGCAGTCGATGCTGACCAGGTCGCCGTCCTGGATGCGGTACGCCGTCGGGATGCCGTGCACGACGACGTCGTTGACGCTGGCGCAGATGACACCCGGGTAGGGCGTGGGCGCGGAGCGCGGCTGGTAGTGCAGGAACGACGGCTTGGCACCGGCTTCGCTGATCAGCTGCGCGGCGACTTCGTCCAGTTCACGCAGGGAGACGCCGATCGCGGCGGCCTCCTTCACGGCGTGCAGCGCCCGTGCGACCACTCGCCCCGCTTCGCGCATCACCGCCAGCTCGGCTGCGGTTTTGATCTCGACCATGACGATAACTATACCGGTATAGATATTGGCATCCAGTCGGCGATCGGCCGTCGCGTTCAGCCGGTGGCTCTGTCCGTGTCATCCGGAGTTCAAGGTGCGCTGATTGACTTTCCCTGTTCACAACCTCTCTTGCGACGAGGACAAATTGACAGAGTCAGTGCCCGGCGGCGATCCGTTGGCCGCGTTCACCGCCGACCTCGACGAAATTCGGGCAAAAGCCGCAGCAGCGCAGGAAAAACTCCGCACCGCCGTCGCCACGGTGCAGGCGCCGGACGGGGCCGTCTCGGTGACCGTCGGCCCGAGCGGCGTCCTGCAAGAGCTCCGGTTCGGCCCCCGCGCGTACGAGCGGCCGCCGCAAGCCTTGTCCGGCCTGGTGATGCAGCTGATCGGCCGTGCGCAGCAGAAGGTCTCAGCCCAGGTCGCCGACGCGTTCAGCGGCATGGTCGGCGAGAGCTCGGACGCCCGCGCACTGCTGGACGAGTTCCTGCCGGCTCCCGACGAGGGACCGCCGCCCCCGGACAAGAGCGACGTGTTCCTGCCGGAGCAGGAGGCCGAAGACCGCCCGCCGCGGCCGCCACACCGCCCGCCGAGCCCGCCGCCACCGCAGCAAGGTCCGCCGCGTCGTCGTCCCCGGCCCGCGCCGGACGAGGACGACGACGAGAGCAACCCCTGGTAGGACGGAGGAGAACCGGTGGTTTCCGGAGAAGGATTCTCGGTCGACCCGGCCGAGCTGCAGAAGTTCAGCCAGTTCCTGTCGGGCACCACGCAACCGGCGGTGCAGGACGCCGCGAACCGGATGCAGGCGGCCAACGGGTTCGACAACGCCGCGTTCGGCATCCTGCTCGCGCAGGTGCTCGCCGTGCCCTCGCGGATCACGATGGCGGTGATCACCGGGGAGATCAACAAACTCGTGGGTGACATCGGGAAGTCCGCCGACGACGTGAAGAAGGCCGCCGACACCTACGCGACCCACGACTCGAACACCGCCAAGGGTTTGAGCACCTTCGAGACGGAGCTGGGCAAGTGACCGTTCCCATCACGGCATCGAACTCCACGACCGGGGCCGGCGTCTTCGACAGCTGGAAGCAGGTGGGCGACTCGATCGGCAAGGTCCAGACCGAGCACGGCGGCGACCTCGCGGCCGTCAGCGTCGAGCTGGGCATCAACGTCATCAGCGCCGCGCTCGACACCGTCGCGTTCGTCATGGACCCGCTGGCGAAGCTGATCGCGGCGGGCCTGGGCTGGCTGATCGAGCACGTCTCGTTCCTGAAGTGGCCGCTGGACCAGGTCGCGGGCAACCCCGCGGAGGTCACGAAGGTCGCCAACGAGCTGCACAAGATCGGCGAGTCGCTGCGCAACACCGGCACCTCGCTGGACGACACGCTCAAGGCGACGATCACGAAGTGGGAGGGCAAGGGCTACGACAGCTTCCTGAAGTCGATCAACGACCGGAAGGGCTGGATCGACGCCAACGCCAAGGCGGCCGACGTCGCCGGCTACATGGTCGAGACCACCGGAGCGTTGATCGGCGCGGTCCGCTCGCTGCTGCGCGACATCATCACGACGATCCTCGGCGACATCATCTCCACGATGCTGATCGCCCTCGCGCTCGCCATCCCCACCTTCGGCGCGTCGATCGCCGTCGGGGTGACCAAGTGCGTCGCGACCGTCTCGGTGCAGGTCGCGGCGATGATGGCGAAGCTCGCCAAAGTCGTCTCCTACGCCGGGCGCACGCTGGCCCGGCTCACCGGGCTGTCGAAGCTGGTCAAGGGGAAGCCGGGCTCCTCGGGCGCGGGCCACGAGCTGAGCAACCTGCCGCCGCACGGTGGCGGGGTGCCGAACTTCTCGCGGCCGCTGCCGAAGCCGCCGGGCACGGCCGTCACCCACGACGGCCCCGGCGGCGGTGCGACGCCCAGCACCCGGCCCCCGGGCGACGGCACGACCCCGAACTTCTCGCGGCCGTTGCCTCCACCGGGCACCGCTGTGACCCACGACGGCCCTGGAGGTGGCGCCACACCGAGCACCCGGCCTCCGGGTGACGGCACCACGCCGAACTTCTCGCGGCCGTTGCCCCCGCCGACGGCCCCGCCGAAGCCGACGCCGCCGAAGTCGCACCTGAGCGACCACGACGTCTCCACGATCAAGAAGCACGAGGACTGGCTGAAGACGAAGTTCGGCGACAGCTACAAGAAGATGAAGTTCGTCGACGACTGGCTGAAGGCCAAGGCCCCGGACTACTACCCGATGCTGAAGGCCCTCTCCGACGCCAAGAGCTCGAAGAACTTCGTCGGCTGGGCCGGCAAGGACATCGTGCAGGTCGACCGCGGTCTCACCGACATCCAGATGCAGGCAGAGGCCGCCTGGGCCGAGGAAGACAAGAAGCAGCAACAGCAACAACCGCAGTGACCACCGAGGGGCACCTCCGCGAGAGGTGCCCCTCGTGGCACGTCAGGCGACGCCGAGGTGGCGCGAGATCAGCATCTTCTGCACCTCGCTGGTCCCCTCGCCGATCTCCAGGATCTTGGCGTCGCGGTAGAAGCGGCTCACCGGGAACTCGTTCATGAACCCGTAGCCGCCGAAGATCTGCGTCGCGTCGCGTGCGTTGTCCATCGCCGCGTTGGAGGCGACCAGCTTCGCGATCGACGCCTCCTTCTTGAACGGCTCGCCGCGCAGCATCTTGGACGCCGCCTGGTAGTACGCCAGGCGCGCGGTGTGCGTGCGGACCTCCATGTCGGCGATCTTGAACTGGATCGCCTGGTACTCGCCGATCCGCTTGCCGAACGCGACGCGGTCCTTCACGTACTGCAGGCACTCGTCGACGCAACCCTGCGCCAGCCCGACCGACAGGGCCGCGATCGCGACACGACCTTCGTCCAAAATGGACAAGAACTGGGCGTACCCGCGGCCGCGCTCGCCGACCAGGTTCTCCGCCGGGACGCGGACGTCCGAAAAGGACAGCTCGTGCGTGTCCGAGCAGTTCCAGCCGACCTTCGAGTACTTCGGTGCCACCTCGAAGCCCGGGGTTCCGGACGGGACGATGATCGCCGAGATCTCCTTGCGGCCGTTCTCCATCACGTCCGTCACGGCCGTGACCGTGACCAGGCGCGTGATGTCCGTG
Organism: Amycolatopsis sp. NBRC 101858; assembly: GCF_030269325.1. Classification (GTDB taxonomy): domain Bacteria; phylum Actinomycetota; class Actinomycetes; order Mycobacteriales; family Pseudonocardiaceae; genus Amycolatopsis; species Amycolatopsis ponsaeliensis. The sequence continues at coordinate 904,330 of NZ_BSTD01000001.1, forward strand.
CCCGAGTTCGTGATGAACGCCTTGCTGCCGTTGATGACCCAGGTGTCACCGTCCAAAGTGGCCCGGGTGCGGGTCGCGCCCGCGTCCGAACCGCCGCCCGGCTCGGTCAGGCCGAAGCCACCCAGCGCGGTGCCCTCGCACAGCGACGGCAGCCACTGCTCCTTCTGCTCCTGCGTCCCGAAGCGGAAGATCGGCATCGCGCCGAGCGAAACCCCGGCTTCCAGGGTGATCGCGACCGACGAGTCGACCCGAGCGAGTTCTTCCAGCGCCAGGCACAGCGCGAAGTAGTCGCCACCCATGCCGCCGAACTCCTCGGGGAACGGCAGCCCGAACAGGCCCATTTCCGCCATCTTCGCGACGATCGCGTACGGGAACTCTTCCTTCTCGTACAGCTCGCCGATGACCGGCGCGACCTCGGCGTGCGCGAAGTCCTCGACGGTCTTGCGGAGGGCCTCGTACTCCTCGTCCAGGCGGAAGTCGATCACTGCTGCTCCTCTTGGGGCGTCACTACGGCAAGGGTTTCGTCCAGTGCGACCTGTTGGCCCACGCGGACGGGGAGTTCGCTGACCACGCCGTCGATCGGCGCGGTGACCGTGTGCTCCATCTTCATCGCTTCGACGACCAGCAACGGCGTGCCGGCCTTCACGACGTCGCCCGCGGCGACCTTCACGACGAGCACCGTGCCCGGCATCGGGCTGGTGACCGGCCCGCCGCCGGCGTCGTCGCCGCGCGACGAGAGCACGAACTCCTGCTCCCCGAAGGGAAAGCTCAGTCCGTCACGGGCGAGCCAGACCGTCCGATCAGGACCGCAGGCGTGGCGGTAGCGGTGGAAACCGCCGGCGTGCCGGATCTCGAGCACGTCGCCGTCACGCCGGGCCGAAACCTCGACCGGCCCGGCGTCGTCGACGACGACCGTCGCGCCCGACGGCGTGCCCTGCACCCGGACGACGGCCTTGGCCTGGCCGGACTTCAGGCGGAACGTCACCCCGCCGGAGCCGCCCATCCGCCAGCCGTCCGGCACGTCCCACGGGTCCACGACGGACCCCGACGGCTGCAGCTCCAGGAACCGGTCCAGCGCGGCCGCGACGAAGAACTCCGCGGGCACGTCGGACGAGACCAGATCGGACAGCCGCCGGTCGACCAGCTCGGTGTCGAGGCGGCCGGCGCGGACGTCGTCGTCGGCCAGCAGGCTGCGCAGGAACGCCGTGTTGGTGCCGACACCCAGCAGCGCCGTGTCGGCCAGCGCCCGGTCGAGCCGGTGCAGCGCGGCCGCGCGGTCCGGGCCCCAGGCGATGACCTTGGCCAGCATCGGGTCGTAGTTCGAGCCGATCACCGCGCCGCGCGTCATCCACGAGTCGACGCGGACGCCCTCGCCGGCCGGCTCGTGCACCGCCAGCACCGTTCCGCCGGTCGGGATGAACCCGCGCGCCGGATCTTCGGCGTAGACGCGCGCCTCGACAGCGTGTCCATTGAGGACGACGTCGTCCTGCGCGATGGCGAGGTGTTCGCCCGCGGCCACCCGGACCTGCCACTCGACCAGGTCGAGACCGGTGACCAGCTCGGTGACCGGGTGCTCGACCTGCAGCCGGGTGTTCATCTCCATGAAGAAGAACTCGTCCGGGTCGTGCGCCGACATGATGAACTCGACCGTGCCCGCGCCGACGTACCCGACCGAGCGCGCGGCTTCGGCCGCGGCCGTGCCCATCTTCGCGCGCGTGGCCTCGTCGAGCAGCACCGACGGCGCTTCCTCGATGATCTTCTGGTGCCGCCGCTGCAGGCTGCACTCGCGCTCGCCGAGATGGATGACGGCGCCGTGCCGGTCGGCCATGACCTGGATCTCGATGTGCCGCGGCGTCGTGACGAACCGCTCCATCAGCAGGGTGTCGTCACCGAAGGAGCCCTTGGCCTCGCGCCGCGCCGACTCGATGGCGGCGTCCAGCTCGGACTCTTCGTGGACCAGCCGCATGCCCTTGCCGCCGCCCCCGGCGGACGGCTTGAGCAGCAGCGGATAACCGACCTTGGCTGCCGCCTCGGCGAACCCGCCGGCGGGGATGTCCACATCGGACGCGCCGGGCACGACGGGCACCCCGGCCTTCGACACCGTCGCCTTGGCGCGGATCTTGTCGCCCATGGCTTCGATCGCCGCGACCGGCGGGCCGATGAACACGAGCCCGGCTGCCTCGCAGGCACGCGCGAACTCGGCGTTCTCCGCCAGGAAGCCGTAACCCGGGTGCACGGCCTGCGCACCCGACGAGACGGCGGCGTCCACGATGGCCGGAATGGACAGGTAGCTCTTCGACGCTTCCGCCGGGCCGATGCGCACCGCGGTGTGCGCCTCGCGGACGTGCCGCGCTTCGGCGTCCGCGTCGCTGTACACCGCGACCGCGCGGATGCCGAGCGCCCGCAGCGTGCGGATGACCCGGACCGCGATCTCGCCGCGGTTCGCTACCAGCACTGAGTCGAACATCATCACATCCGGAAGACGCCGTAGTTGACATCGGACAGGGGCGCGTTGGCCGCGGTGGAGAGCGCCAGGCCGAGCACCGTGCGGGTGTCCGCCGGGTCGATGACGCCGTCGTCCCACAGCCGCGCGGTGGAGTAGTAGGGGCTGCCCTGCGCCTCGTACTGCTCGCGGATCGGGTCCTTGAACGCCTCTTCGTCCTCGGTGGACCATTCGCCGCCGCGGGCCTCGATCGAGTCGCGCCGGACCGTCGAGAGCACCGACGCCGCCTGCTCGCCGCCCATCACCGAGATCCGCGCGTTCGGCCACATCCAGAGGAAGCGCGGCGAGTACGCCCGCCCGCACATCGAGTAGTTGCCGGCCCCGAACGAGCCGCCGATAACGACCGTTAACTTCGGCACCCGCGCGCAGGCCACCGCGGTGACCATCTTCGCGCCGTGCTTGGCGATGCCGCCCGCCTCGTACGCGCGCCCGACCATGAAGCCGGTGATGTTCTGCAGGAACAGCAGCGGGATCGAACGCTTGTCGCACAGCTCGATGAAGTGCGCGCCCTTCATCGCGGACTCGGCGAAGAGCACGCCGTTGTTCGCGACGATCCCGACCGGGTGGCCGTGGATCCGGGCGAACCCGGTGACCAGGGTGGCGCCGTACTCCTTCTTGAACTCGCCGAACCGGCTGCCGTCGACGATCCGCGCGATCACCTCGCGCACGTCGTACGGCGTGCGCGGGTCGGTCGGGACGACGCCGTACAGCTCGGCTGGGTCGACAGCGGGCGCCTCGGTCGGCAGGACGTCCCACGGCCGCGGTGTGCGCGGGCCGAGCGTCGAGACGATCTGGCGGACGATCCGCAGCGCGTGCGCGTCGTCGTCGGCCAGGTGGTCGGTGACGCCGGACTGGCGCGAGTGCACGTCGCCGCCGCCCAGTTCCTCGGCCGTGACGACCTCGCCGGTCGCGGCCTTCACCAGCGGCGGCCCGCCGAGGAAGATCGTGCCCTGGTTCCGGACGATCACGGCTTCGTCGCTCATCGCCGGGACGTACGCGCCGCCCGCGGTGCACGAGCCGAGCACCGCGGCAATCTGCGGGATACCGCGCGCGGACATCGTCGCCTGGTTGTAGAAGATCCGGCCGAAGTGTTCACGATCCGGGAAGACCTCGTCCTGCCGGGGCAGGAACGCGCCGCCGGAGTCCACCAGGTAGACGCACGGCAGGTTGTTGTGGAGCGCCACCTCCTGGGCGCGGAGGTGCTTCTTGACCGTCATCGGGTAGTACGTGCCGCCCTTGACGGTGGCGTCGTTGGCGACGACCACGCACTCGCGGCCGGAGACGCGCCCGATGCCGGTGATGATCCCGGCCGAGGGCGCCTCGTCGTCGTACAGTCCGTTCGCGGCCAGCGGCGAGAGTTCCAGGAACGGCGAACCCGGGTCGAGCAGCGTGTCGACGCGGTCCCGCGGCAGCAGCTTGCCGCGTTCGACGTGCCGGGTGCGCGACTTCTCGGGCCCGCCGAGCCGGGCGCTCGACAAACGTTTGCGGAGGTCCTCGACCAGCTCCGCGTGGGATGTGGCGTTGCGGGCGTAGGCCTCGCTGTCCGGGGCAGCGGTGGTCCCCAGTGCCGGCGTGTCCATGGGCTCCCTCGACGTTAGCGGTCGTTAACCTCCGTCTCGATGTTAGCGACCGCTAACGTGGGTGTCCAGTCGCCCGGACGCCGTGAAGGCCACCCCGGCACGCCGGGATGGCCTTCACGACCGGAGGGGACCGGGTTCAGCCGATAGCGCCCCGCAGCGGGGCGTAGTAGCCGCCCGACTGCCCGGCCACGGTCGGGTGATAGGACTCGATCACCGGCCAGGTCAGGCTGTGCAGGTAGTCGTCGGACGACGAGCAGATGTTGTGCCCGACGAACGACGGCCGGACGTCGACGAACGTCGCGCCCGCCGACGCCGCCCGGGACTGGATCACCGACGCCAGGGTGTCCGCGCCGGAGTTGATCGCGGACCGCTTGGTGTCACTGAGCCCGACCCAGCAGGAGCCGGGAACGGTGTAGAACCGCGGGTAGGACAGGACGACGAGGCGAGCCCCGGGCGCCTTGGCCTTGATCGCGTTGTAGGTGTTGGTCAGCAACGCGGGCAGGGTGTTGTTGACGTAGGTCTTCGCGGTGTTGACGCGGGCGGTGCAGGTCGCGTCGCTGCCGAGGGTGCAGGTCTGGATCACGTCGCTGAAGCCGGCGTCGTTGCCGCCCACGGTGACCGTGACCAGGGTCGCGTTCGAGGGGATGGAGTTGGCCTGGTTGATGACGTCCCCGGTTTTGGCACCGGAGCAGGCCAGGAAGGTGAACGAAGTGCCGCTGTGGGCGTTGGCCCACAGCTGCCCGTAGGCGTTGGAGCTGCGGTAACAGCTCCCGGAACTGCCGTAGCTGCCGGCCCCGACTCCCGAGGAGTAGGAGTCGCCGAGTGCGGCGTAGACGGTCCCGGCGGCGTGGGCGAGACCCGTGACGCCGAGAGTGGACAGGACGACGGCCCCGAGAGCCGTGCTCAACCTTGCGACAAACCGTCGGGAAAGACGGATCGGAACCCCCATGGGCCACTCCTTTGTGACAGAACCGACCCCAAAAGCACAGCATGTGGAAGCCCCACGAGGAACCCCTAGTTACCTGTAAGTAACCCACTCGGCCCACGCCGGAAGACGGGAACAGTGTTAGCGCTCGCTAACCAGGGGTCCCGAGGGTCTTCAGGGGGCGGCCGAGTGCGCCGAACAGGGCATTCCCGATGTGGGCACTACGACCGTTGCGCGATGATCGACTCCGGGTCGAGCCGGAAACCAGGGGACGCTCGCCGCCCGGGCCAGTGGAGACGAGACGGAGCCGGCCATCGCGGTCGCCGTCGACTCCGGCCGAGCCCGGACCACGGGGTGTTAGCGCTCGCTAACCTGCGGCTCTAGTATGGCCGGATGCCGGCCAACCCCACTCCGCTCGTGAACGGCGAGAAGGCGAACCGACGCGAACAGATCCTGTCCGCGGCCGCCGAGCTGTTCGCCCACCACGGGTTCCACGGTGTCGGGATCGACGACATCGGCGCCGCCGTCGGGATCTCCGGGCCCGCGCTCTACCGGCACTTCCGCAGCAAGGACGCGATCCTCGGCGAGATGCTGAACTCGATCAGCCGCTACCTGCTCGACGGCGGCACGACGTGGGCGAACCGGCCCGGCAGTTCGGACGACACGCTGACCGGGCTCGTGGCGTTCCACGTCGGCTTCGCGCTCGCGCACCCGGCGCTGATCACCGTCCAGGAGCGCAACCTCGCGAACCTCACCGACGCCGATCGCAAGCAGGTGCGCGCGCTGCAGCGGCAGTACGTCGAGGTGTGGGTCCGCGCGATCCGCGAAGCCATGCCGGAGCTGGGAGAACGCGAGGCGCGGTCGGCGGCACACGCCGTGTTCGGACTGATCAACTCGACGCCGTACAACCGCCATCTCGGTGACTCGGAACTCGCCGAACTGCTCTCCCGGCTCGCGCTGGGTGCGCTCCGCGCGGCCGGATGACCGACCCGGATCAAGGTATCCCCACGACCGCCGTCGCTGGTGTTTGATGGGGCACGTGGATGCGGACTGGAACGAGCAGGAGCTCGTCGAGAAGGCTCAGCGCGCGCTGACGGCGCTGAGCCTCGGTGACGACGCCGAAGCCCTCGTCGAGGTCGCGCCGACGGCCGCCGAACCCCAGGCCCGCGCGGACGAGACGAAAGCGTTGATGCTGCTGCTGTTCGGCGAGTGCAGCGCGATGGTCTCCACCCTCGGCGACGGCGGCAGCGCGCCGGTGAAGGTCCAGGTCTTCGACGAAGACGGCGAAGAGGTCTCGATCGACCAGGCCGACCCGCCGGTCCGGACCGCGGTGCGGACACTGCTGGCGGAGGTCCACGGCAACACCGAAGCGGCGCAGGAGCAGGTGGAGATCGCCCTGGCCAACGCGGCGCCCGACGAGGTGGACAGCCTGGTGCTGCAGGCGTTGCGGTGGACGATCCGGCTGTCGGTCGAGTGCCTGGACCGCGACCTGCCGGTGGCGCCCTGGATCTCGGAAGCCGTCTCGGACTAGGCCGGCCGCAGCGAGCGGACGATCGGCGCCAGGTAGAGCTCCGCCACCCGGCGGCGCTCGACGTCGTCGTCGACCGGGAGGACCGTTTCCGGCGTCAGGACCAGCGACACGACGATCCGGATCAGCAGCTCGGCCATGCCGTCGACGTCCTCGGCCGGCAGGCGCAGCCGGCCCGCCGCGATTTCCGCGTGGAAGTGCGCCGCGATCCGGGTGCGGGCCGCCGCGAACAGGCCGCCCGCCTGGACCGTCAGCTGCGGCAGGATCAGCTCCGGCTCGGTGCGCAGCAGCCGGGTGAGCAGCCGGTGCCCGCGCAGGTACCCCAGGGAGAAGCTCAACCCCTCGATGAGCTTCTCCTCCGGGGTCGCCTGCGCCTCGACGACGGCGTCGACCTTCGTCAGGAACCGCTTCATCTCCCGCAGGACCAGCGCGTTGAGCAGCTGGTCCTTCTTGGGGAAGTAGCGGTAGATCGTCACCCGTGAGAGGCCGACGCGGCGCGCGACGTCGTCGACGGTGAACCGGCGCAGCCCGAAGTCCTCGGCCTGGGTCAGCGCCGCGCCCATGATCCGCTCCGCGGTCTCGTCGCCGGGGAGCTCGGCTTCGAGCGCGTGCTTCAGGAGATCGCGCATGCCTCAACCCTAGGCTGGTTTACAACTTGACGGAAAATGTTTCATGCGTTCTAGTGTTACACGACACAGGGAGGTGTGGCATGGGTGATCGCGAAGCGACGGCCGAGCGGCTGCTCAAGTCCAGCGCCCGGCTCTCCTACGACCCGGACGTCGACGTCCACTGGGCCGCTCCGCTGAACGAGGACCAGTTCTTCATCCCCGAAAAGCTCGTCTCCCTCTACGGCACCCCGCTGTGGGACACGCTGAGCCGCGAGCAGCGGATCGAGCTGTCGCGCCAGGAGCTCGTGAACACCGTCAGTGTCGGGATCTGGTTCGAGATCATCCTCATGCAGATGCTGCTGCGCGCGTCCTACCGCCAGGACCCGACGACCCGTCACGTGCACTACGCGTTGACCGAGATCGCCGACGAATGCCGGCACTCCACGATGTTCGCGCGGCTGATCGAGCGCGTCGACGGCAGGCCCTACCGCAACAACCGCTGGCTGCAGCGGTCCGCGCAGGCCCTCCCGGCACTCCTCCACGGGCCGGCGATGTGGGTCGCGACGCTGATCGGCGAGGAGATCTTCGACGCGCTGCAGCGCGAGCACCTCGACGACGAGTCGGTGCAGCCGGTGGTCCGCGCGGTGATGCGGATCCACGTGACGGAAGAAGCGCGGCACGTGCGGTACGCGCGCGACGACCTCGTCCGCGAGCTGGCGGAGGCGCCGTGGTGGCGCAAGGAGTTCGCGCGGATCGTCGTCGCCGTCGGCGCGCTGCTGATGTCGCGGCTGCTGTCCCGGCCGCGCCAGTACCTGCGCGCGGGGATCGACCCCGGTGTCGCGGTCCAGGCGGCCCGGTCGAGCGCGCACCGGCGGGAGACGCTGGCGTTCGGGGCTCGGAAGCTCGTCCGGTTCCTGCGGGAGAACGACCTGATCGGCGGCCCGAGCGCGGTGCTGTGGCGCCGTGCCGGGATGCTCTAGACGCAAGGGGAAAGCCATGGCACTCAAGGACTTGCTCGCCGCCGGCACCGGCCGCTTGGCCGACCGGATCACGACCGCGGGCGACGAAGCGGGCGATCGCGCGGACGACGTCGCGTGGCGGGTCGCGAAGCTGTCCGACCGCGCCGCCGAACGGCTCGGGGACTACGCCGCCGGCGCGTCCCGTCGCGTCGCGAACCGCTTGGTACGCCTGGGAGAGCGCGTCGGCGGCCGCTGACCCCGCCGGAGCAGGAGTTCGACGACGAGCAGGTTGATGATCCAGCCTGCTGCCTGGCCCACCGGGATCAGCGTTTCGGCAGATCCCGCGTCCACTCCGCCGAACGGCACCTGCACCAGCAGGAACACGGGCACGAGGACGCGTGAGGTGACCGCGAGGAACGTCAGCGCGTAGTTGCGCAGCATCCACGCCCGGTGCGAGACCGCCGGTGAACAGCCACAGGACGGCCGCGGTGGTCAGGCTGATTTGGGTGAGGAAACGCCCTGACCACAGGCAACGGGAATCGCCGCCAGTGCCGACAGGAGCACACCGGTGAAGAGGTGGACCCGGCCGAGCGCCCGGTGGAGCCGCCTGCGCGCACGCACCTTCGGCAGGAATTGAAGCGGGCCGAGCACCAGCGCCACCGTGAAGATGTGCGCCACGAGCACGCCGTCGCGCACCTCGATGCGACTGTCGGCCGTCATGGTTCCGCGGCGACGCGGCCGGGTCGTCCGGCGTGGAGCGGCTCGAATCCGTACGTACGCGGACGTACTAACCCAGCAGTGCCTTCGTCAACGCCGCGATCTGACCGGTCTCGATGAGGAACGAGTCGTGGCCGTACGGCGAGGAAACCACCGAGGGCTCCGCCGTTCCCGGGATCCCCGCGGCGAGCTCCGCCGACTGGTACAGCGGGTAGAGCCGGTCGCTGTCCACCCCGCCGATCACCGCGCGGGCCGTCACCCGGCCCAGGGCCGCCGCGACGCCGCCGCGGTCGCGGCCCACGTCGTGGGTGTTCATCGACTCCGTCAGCACCGCGTAGCTGTTCGCGTCGAACCGGTGGACCAGCTTGTCCGCGTGGTGGTCCAAATAGGACTCGACGGCGAACCGCCCGCGCCGCAACGGGTCCTCTTCGCCCTGGTACTCCCGGCCGAACCGCTGGGCCAGCTCCGGCTCGCTGCGGTAGGTGACGTGCGCGATCCGGCGCGCGATGCCGAGTCCGCGAAACGGGCCCTCCGGCGCCGAATAGTAGTCGCCGCCGTGGAAGAACGGGTCGCTGCGGATCGCGTGCAGCTGCGGCGCGGCCCAGGCGATCTGCTCGGCCGACGCCCGCGCCGTGGACGCCAGCACCAGCACCGACGCCACCCGCGAAGGCAGCGTCACCGCCCACTCCAGCGCGCGCATCCCGCCCATCGACCCGCCGACGACGGCCGCCCAGCGCGTGATGCCCAGGTGGTCGGCCAGCACCGCCTCCGACGCCACCTGGTCCCGCACCGTCACGACCGGGAACCGGCTGCCCCACGGCGTTCCGTCCGGATCCGGGGACGACGGGCCCGTGGACCCCTGGCAGCCGCCCAGCACGTTCGGGACCACGACGAAGAACTCGTCGGTGTCCAGGGCCTTCCCGGACCCGATCAGCCCGTCCCACCAGCCCGCGCTGGGATGCCCCGGCTCGAGCGGCCCGGCCGCGTGGCTGTCGCCGGTCAGCGCGTGCTCGACGAGGACCGCGTTGGACGCGTCGGAGTTCAGCGTCCCCCAGGTTTCGTAGGCGAGGGAAAAGGCGGGCAGCACGCCACCGGCCTCGAGCGCGAGCGCGCCGGGGCCGGTGACGAACTTCCGGCGGCCCGGCGGATCACCGATCCGCCAGGCGCCGGTGACGGGCCCAGCCGTCACAGTTCCGCCTTGGCCGCCCGGAATCCGGCCTCCAGGTCGGCCTTGAGGTCCTCGATGCCTTCCAGCCCGACGGCGATCCGGACCAGGCCCGGTGTCACGCCGCTGGCGAGCTGCTCCTCCGCCGAAAGCTGGCTGTGGGTGGTCGACGCCGGGTGCACGATCAGGCTGCGGACGTCGCCGAGGTTCACCAGCTGGCTGTGCAGCTCGGTGCCGTCGACGAACTTCCGGCCCGCCTCGACACCGCCGCGCAGGTCGAACGACAGGACCGCGCCCGCGCCGCGCGGCAGGTACTTCTGCCCGGCCTCGTAGAAGGGGCTCGACGGCAGGCCGGCGTAGTACACCTTCTCGACCTCGTCGCGCTGCTCGAGCCACTCGGCGAGCGCCTGCGCGTTCGACACGTGCCGCTCGACGCGCAGCGACAGCGTCTCGATGCCCTGCAGGATCAGGAAGCTGTTCAGCGGGGCGATCGCCGCGCCGGTGTCGCGCAGGAGCTGCACGCGCGCCTTCGCCGCGTACGCACCCGGGCCGAGCGCCTCCCAGTACTTCAGGCCGTGGTAGCTCGGGTCCGGCTCGGTGAAGCCCGGGAACCGGCCCGGGTCCTTGCCGAAGTCGAACGTGCCGCCGTCGACCAGGACGCCGGCGATCGTCGTGCCGTGGCCGCCGAGGTACTTGGTGGCGGAGTGGATCACGACGTCGGCGCCGTGCTCGATCGGGCGCACCAGGTACGGCGTGGGGATGGTGTTGTCGACCAGCAGCGGGACGCCGGCCTCGTGCGCGGTGTCGGCGACGCCGCGGATGTCCAGGACGTTGCTGCCCGGGTTGGCGAGCGTCTCGGCGAAGAAGAACTTCGTGTTCGGCCGGACCGCGGCACGCCACTGCTCGAGGTCGTCCTGGTCGTCGATGAACGTGACCTCGATGCCGAGCTTCGGCAGCGTGTAGTGGAAGAGGTTGTAGGTGCCGCCGTAGAGCGACTGGCTGGACACGAAGTGGTCGCCCGCGCCCGCGAGGTTCAGGATCGCCGCGGTGGTCGCGGCCGAGCCGGACGCGAACGCCAGCGCCGCGACGCCCCCTTCGAGCGACGCGACGCGCTGCTCCAGCACGTCCTGCGTCGGGTTCATGATCCGCGTGTAGATGTTGCCGGGCTCGGCGAGGCTGAACAGGTCGGCGCCGTGCTGGCTGTCGCGGAAGACGTACGACGTCGTCTGGTAGATCGGCGTCGCCCGCGCGCCGGTGGCCGGATCCGGCGCGGCGCCCGCGTGGATCTGCCTGGTCTCGAAGGACCACGCCGAGGTGTCGTCCGCGCTCATGGGGTTTCTCCTTGCGGCTCAAGGGGTTCGTTCGGCTCGAAGCTACTTGGGCCGAACGGAGTACCCAACCGTTCCCACCTCCTGGGAGCCTACGCCACTTGCCTCAGAGATATCTCTGTAGCTAAGATATCCATACAGGGAGATTTACGGACTGGGAGGAAATCATGGTGGAGCGGGTGCAGGTGCTGGTCGTGGGGGCCGGACTGGGCGGGCTGTCGGCGTCGTTGTTCCTGGCGAGGGAGGGAGTGGACGTCCTGACGGTCGAACGGCACGCCGGAACGTCGGTCCACTCCCGGGCCGCCGGGCAGAACTGGCGCACGATGGAGCTGTTCCACTGGGCAGGAATCGACCGCGAGGTCCTGGACGTGAGCCCGCGGGCGTCGCAGGGGCTGCGGATCACCGTCGCGACCAGCCTGGCCGGCCGCGTCCTGCACCGGCTCGTGGAGGACGGCAGCGAGTTCGACGTCTCGGCGTCGACGACGATGCCCGCCGGGATGGCCGGGCAGGACGTCGTCGAGCCGATCCTGCTGGCGCACGCGGAGAAGGCGGGCGCCCGGGTCCGGTTCCGGACCGAACTGGTCGAACTGACCCAGGACGACGACGGCGTCACCGCGACGCTGCGCCACCGCGACTCGGGCGAGGAGACGGTCGTGCGCGCGGACTACGTCGTCGCGGCCGACGGCGGGCGCAGCGGCATCCGGGGGCGGCTGGGCATCGGGACCACCGGGATGGACGCGCTGAGCCACTGCCTCGGCGTCGTGTTCGACGCCGACCTCGGCGACCGCGTGCAGGCCGGCGTGACGGACCTGTTCTACCTGCAGCACGGCGACTTCACCGCCGGGCTGGTCAACACCGACGTCCCGAACCGGTACGTCTTCGCGCCGGACTACTTCCCGGACCGCGGCGAGAGCCCGGCCGACTTCGGCCACGACCGGCTGGTGTCGATGATCCGCGCGGCCACCGACCTGCCGGACCTGGAGCCGGAGATCGTCTGGACGGGCTCGTGGGAGATCGCCGCGCGGCTGGCCGACCGGTTCCGCGCCGGGCGCGTGTTCCTGGTCGGCGACGCGGCGAAGGTGACGCCGCCGACCGGCGGCCAGGGCGGCAACACGGCGGTCGGCGACGGCGCGGACATCGCGTGGAAGCTCGCGGCCGTGCTGCGCGGCGAAGCGGGCCCGGCGCTGCTCGACACGTACGAGGCCGAGCGGCGCCCGATCGCGCGGATGATCATCGACACGTCGCTGCACAACATGAAGCAGCGGATGCACCCCGACCTCGACGTCTCGGGCATCACCGAGCCGGAGGACATGCTGAACGCCATCCTCGGGTTCCGCTACCGCTCGACGGCGGTGCTCTCCGAAGAGCCGGACGACGGCGCGCGCGTCGAGGACATCCACGCGCCGACCGGACGGCCGGGGTTCCGGGCGCCCGGCGCGGCGTCCACTGTGGACCTGCTGGGGCACTCGTGGGTGCTGCTGTGCGCCGGCGAGGGCTGGGAGCACGCCGCGGCCGACGTCGCGGCGGAAACCGGCATCCGCCTCGAGTGCCACACTCTCGACGACGTCGCGTCACGCTTCGGCCTTTCGGCGGGCGGCACATCGCTCGTGCGGCCGGACGGCGTCGTGGCGTGGCGTTCCCGGGGGCCGGTCGAGGACCCGGCCGGCGAGCTGTGGCGGGTCCTGACCGCGGTCCTTTCGCGCTAGTCGCGCTGCTGCAGCGCGAAGCGGTTCCCCTCGGAGTCGACGAACATCGACCACCAGCCCCACGGCTGCTTCTCCGGCTTCGCGGGGAACTCCACGCCCTTCGCCGACAGCTCCTCGTACGTCTTCTCGATGTCGTCGGCGTGGAAGAAGAAGTTCGACGTCGGCAGCCGGTCGTTCTCGCCGAAGCGGCGGCGGTCCTCGGGCGACTCGCTGAGCACGAGGATCGTCCCGTTCGGCGCGGTGACCTCGACCCACCGCCGGCCCTGGTCGTCGTAGGGCACGTCGGTCGTCACGGCGAACCCGGCCACTTCGGACCAGAACTTCTTCGCGCGCGCCTGGTCCTCGACCCCGACGACGACCTTGCTGACCCCTTGGATGGGCATGACCCCGCCTCTCTATATCCACGGTGGATATAACCAGGGCGGAGTGTAGGCTGCGCCCATGGCCGACGGCAACCCGCTCACCCCCGCGGCTTTCCAGGTGCTCCTGGCCCTGGCCGCCGGGCCGGGCGGGCGCGCGCACGGCTACGGGATCATGGGGTTCGTCGCCGAGGTCACGGGCGGCGAAGTCCAGCTCGGACCGGGGACGCTCTACCGGACGCTGACCCGGCTGGCCGCCGACGGCCTGGCCGAGGAGCTCCCCGGCGAAGACTCCCGGCGCCGCTACTACCGCATCACGCCGGCCGGCCGCGAAGCCGCGTCGCGCGAAGCATCGCTGCTGCGCCGGCTGGTCGCGGCGGCCGGCGACGCCGACCTGCTGGCCCGCCCGGAGTCGGCGTGAGCCGCCCGCTCGGCCTGGTGCCGCACCTGTTCGTGAAGGACGTCGAGACGGCGCTTTCCTTCTACGGCAAGGCGTTCGGCGCGGTGGAGCTGTTCCGCACGGTCCTGCCGGATGGCACAGTGCTGTTCGTCGAGCTGGCGGTCGGCGACGCACGGCTGCTGGTGAGCCAGGAGATCGCGTCGCTGGACGCGCTGGCACCGTCGACGATCGGCGGGACCCCGCTGCTGCTGACGCTGGAGACCCCCGACCCGGACGACCTCGCGCGCCGGGCGGTCTTCGCGGGGGCGACGGTGGAGGCGCCGGTGACGGAGATGTTCTTCGGCGAGCGGTACGGCCGGGTCGTCGACCCGGACGGGCACCGCTGGGCGCTCACCACCAAACGCGAGCAGTACACCCCGGAGGACATCGACGCCCGCAAGCCGCACGAGGTCTAGCGGCGCGCGAGGACCCAGTGGAAGGTGGCCGCGCCTTCGGGTTCGTGCATGGTCACCGGCTCGTCGACGACCAGGGTGAACCCGGCTGCCGCCAGCAACCGCCGGTTCCCTGCCGTGTTGTGAGAGCTGAAGAACATGGGCGTGCCGAGCCAGTCGTCCTCGATGCCGTTCGCTTCGCTGCACCCGAGGGCGGCCAGGAACCAGCCGCCGGGCCGCAGCCAGCGCGCGATCCGCGCGAACAGCGCTCCCTGCTCTTCGCGTGGCACATGCAGCACGGAGTAGAACGCCGTGACTGCGTCGAAGCTGCCGTCCGGAAAGGACACCGCGGCCATGTCCGCCTTCTCGAACCGTGCGCCGGGGACGTTGCGCCGCGCGAGGTCGAGCTGCGCCGAGGAGAGGTCGACGCCGAGGACGTCGTGGCGCTCGGCGAGCAACGCCGTGCACGGCACGCCCGCACCGCAGCCGAGGTCGAGCACGTCGGCGCCGTCGTCGAGCCGGTCGGTCAGCTCCCCCAGGAACCGCAGCCGCGGGTCGTCCGCGATCCGCGCACTCCACTCGAGGTACCGCTCGGCCGAGCGGTCGTAGCCGGATTCGACGATCCGCCGGGCGTCGCTCACCCCTCCGACCCTACCGAGCCGTCCAGGGGTTTCTCGGCCAGAATGAGCCCGTGGTGTCGGTGCGCAGCGTGGTCGACCGGGTGGGGCCGACGCTGCTCCACGCGCTCCAAGTGCCCGACGACTCCCCTGCCGTCGCCGACGTCGTCATCGCCGAACCCGGCGGAGCCGTCGCCGCCGGGGATCTCGTGCTCGGGGTCGCCACCTCCGGCCCCGAAGATGCCGCCGAGCTGGTGAAACGCAGCGCCGAACAGGGCGCCGCCGCCGTGTTGCTCAAGCCGCCGCTGGCCGCGAAGCCCGCCGTCAAGCGCGCCGCGAAGGCCAGCGGGGTCGCGCTCGTCCAGGTGCACGCCGCAACGTCGTGGGCGCAGCTCGTGTGGCTGCTGCGGACCGTCCTCGACGCGCTCGCCGACGAGTCCGAGGACCTCGATCCCGGCTCCGGCGACCTCTTCCGGCTCGCCGACGCCGTCGCGTCCGTCGTGGACGCCCCGGTGACCATCGAGGACACCAACTCCCGCGTGCTCGCCTACTCCGCGCGCCAGGACCTCACCGACCCCGCCCGCGTCGCGACGATCATGGGCCGGCGCATCCCCGACGACGTCCTCGCGCGGTTCCGCTCGCGCGGGGTGTTCCGAGAGCTGTCGCGCGGCCGGCAGACGATCTTCGTCCCGGCCCAGCGCGACGGCACGCTGCCGCGGCTGATCGTGCCGATCCGGATGGGCGGCGAGCTGCTCGGCTCGATGTGGGCGGTCGTCGCCGGGCCGGTGTCCGACGAGCGCGCGGCCGCCTTCGCCGACGCCGCCCCGGTCGTCGCGCTGCACCTGCTGCGCCGCCGCGCGCACACCGACGCGCAGCGCCGCGCGTCGGCCGAACTGCTGCGCGGGGTGCTCGAAGGCCGGGCGAACCCGCGCAAGGCGATGGCCGAGCTGGACCTGTCCGACGAGCCGCACCGCGTGGTCGTCATCGAGGTCACCGGCGGCGACGGCCGGGACGCCGAGGGCCTGCGGCTCGCGCTGCTCGAGCGGATCTCCCAGGGCATCGGGCGCCGTCCGGTGGCGACCGAGCTGGGCGGGCTGCTCTACGCCGTGGTCCCCGACCGGCCGGGCCCCGGCGGGTGGGAGGAACTACGCGAGGCGCTCGTCGAGACGGGACCGTCTCGTCGCAGCGGTGCCCCGCGGGCCGCGGCCGGCGCCCCGGGCGAGATCGGCGACCTCTCGGCCTCGCGTCACCAGGCCGACGAAGCCCTCGGGCTGCTGCGCGCCGAGCTCCTCGACGAGCGCGTGATCACCTTCGACGAAGCTTGGACGGTGTTGACGCTGCACCGCGGCGCGACCGCGGCGGCCGGGGCGAAGGTCGCGGAGCTCGGCCCGCTCAGTGCCCTGCGCACCCACGACGAGACGGGCAAGGCCGGCTACGTCGAGACGTTGTACGAGTGGCTGCGTCACCCCGGCGACCCGCGCGCGGCGGCGCGCGAGCTGCGGATCCACCCCAACACCCTGCGGTACCGCATGCGCAAGCTCCTGGAACTGGTGCCGCTGGACCTCGACGACCCGGACGTCCGGCTGGCCCTGATCACGCAGCTCGTCGCGCTGCGCTGGAGCTGACTGCGCCGTTCGGCCCATCCCGCGACCTATGCACTACTCCGCATGGATCGCGCCGAACGTACCGATTGTCTTTTCCAGCCGAAAGGTGGTGGATTCCGGTGACCGCCTGACGCACCTTCTTCGCAGCACCCGGGGTAGCCGGGTCGTCGCAGAGGAGTGGCCATGAGCAGTTCGGAGCGGTTTCGCAGGGCCGTCAAGCTGGGTGCGGTGTCCGCGCTCTCGCTGGTCGCCCTGGTCGTCCCGGGCACCACGACCGGGAGCGCGGTAGCGGCGCCCGCCGGCGACTGCTTCACCCCGACCCAGAGCGCGGACCGCAGCAAGGACGGCCACGCCGACAGCCTGTCCCCGGCCGAGGCCGCCCGCGTCGAGGCGGACATGCAGAGCAAGCTCGCCGGGAAGCGCACGGCGTTCGCCGCGGCGGCCGTCTCGATCCCGGTGTACTTCCACGTGATCACCAGCGGCTCGACCGGCAACCTGCCGGCCGCGACGATCACCAAGCAGATCTCGGTGCTCAACAGCGCGTACGCGAAGAGCGGCTACAGCTTCTCGCTGGTGAGCACGGACTACACGAACAACTCCACCTGGTACAACGGCATCACCGACGGCACGTCCGCCGAGCGCAACATGAAGAACGCGCTGCGCAAGGGCGGCAAGAACGCACTGAACATCTACACGGCCAACCTCGGCGACGACCTCCTCGGCTGGGCGACGTTCCCGTGGAACTACACGTCGGCGCCGAAGATGGACGGCGTGGTGATCCTCGACGAGTCCCTCCCGGGCCGCTCGGCGACGAACTACAACGAGGGCGACACGGCCACGCACGAAATCGGCCACTGGATGGGGCTGTACCACACGTTCCAGGGCGGCTGCTCCGGTTCGGGCGACTACGTCTCGGACACGCCGGCCGAAGCAACGGCGACATCCGGCTGCCCGGCGAGCAAGAACACCTGCTCGGCGGCGGGCAACGACCCGATCCACAACTTCATGGACTACAGCTACGACGGCTGCATGTACGAGTTCACCGCGGGCCAGACGACGCGGATGAACAGCTCCTGGTCGGCTTACCGCGCCTGACGGGTTTCCCTCAAGGGCACCCTCATGATGTCCATGAGGGTGCCCTTCAAGGCACCCGGTAGCTGAGGTCCTTCGCGACCAGCTTGGACGGACGCAGGTGCACCCAGACCGTGCCCGGGTTGTCGTGCAGGTACGCGCGGAACCTCGGATCCCAGCGCGTCTCGTCGGAACCGAGGTAGCGCACGAGTTTCCGTCGCCCGCGGGCGACGTCGAAGGGACGCAGGTCCGCGTCGCCGGTCGCCAGGACCTGCCGCACCATCCCGGTTCCGAGGTCGCAGACGTCGACGGCGAGCGCGATCCGTGGCCGCATCCGGATCCGTTGCGGCAGCCGCGACCACGGGCCGCTGAGAATCCAGAAAGCGGATTCCTCCCAGAGGTACCACGTGGGCCGCACGGTCGGTCCATCCGTGGCGACCCGCGCCGTGAGCGGCAGCGCGAGGAACCCATCGACGTCGAACCCGCTCATGCAACCAGCAGCGTCTTGCCCACCGTCGCGCGGGATTCCATCGCCGCGTGGGCGTCCGCCGCCTTCTCCAACGGGAACCGCTGGCCGATCACCGGCACCAGACGTCCCGCCGCGGCTTCCGACAACGCCGACTCCGTGAACCCCCGCATCTCGGCCGGGCTCCCGATCGAGCGCACCAGCGACACCCCGCGCGCGGCAGCGTCCTCTTCGGACACTTCCGCCCACGAACCGCCCGCCAGGCCGTACACCGCCATCCGGCCGCCCGGGCGCAGCAGGCCGAACGCCGCCGTGCCGATCGCTCCGCCCACGCCGTCGAAGACCACGTCGACCTCGCCCGCTGACGACGTCCAGTCCGGCAGCAGGTAGTCCACGACGACGTCGGCGCCCGCCACCGCAGCCACCTTCGCCGGTCCGCCCGCCGCGGCGACCACCGATGCGCCCGCCGCCTTCGCCAGCTGGACCAGCAGGCCGCCGACGCCGCCCGCCGCCGCCTCGACCAGGACTCGATCGCCCGGCCGCACCCTGGCGGCATGGACCAGACCCGTCGCCGTGCGGCCGTCCGCGAGCAGCGCCACCGCCGCGTCGAGCGCCAGTGCGTCCGGGACCGCGAACACCGCCGCCGCGTCCACCGCGACGCGCTGGGCGTACCCGCCCGAACCGCCGGTCGACGTCACCACCCGCAGCCCGGCGAGCCCCGGGTCCGCACCCTCGCCGACCGCGCTGATCACGCCGCCGACGCCGTTGCCCGGGACGACCGGCAGCACCGGACGGAACGGTCCCGTCCCGGCGCGCACCTGGGTCTCGACGAAGGTGATGTTCGCGAACGCCACCTCGACCAGCACCTGCCCGGGTCCGGGGACCGGGTCCGGCGCCTCCCCCGGCTCCAGCGCCTCCGGCCCGCCGAACTCCCGCAACCACACAGCTCTCATGCCTGCACGCTGCAACCTCCAGCGCGGTCGAAGTCAACGGCCTTGTCCGCTCAGCACCACGAATGCCGCGAAGAAATGTTCGCCCAGCACGATGACACCGCCGTCCGGGTGGTTCACCGTGAGTGGCACCACCGCACCGATTCCGGACGCAGACCGACCCAGGAGGCCGACCGTGCGTATCGCCGTTCCCCGTGAAATCAAGAAGCACGAGTACCGGGTCGCGCTGACCCCCGCGGGGGTGCACGAGCTGGTCGGACGCGGGCACGACGTCTTCGTCGAGACGGGCGCCGGGGTCGGTTCGTCCATCTCCGACGACGAGTACGTCGCCGCCGGCGCGAAGATCCTCGCCACCGCCGACGAGACGTGGGCGCAGGGCGAGCTGGTCCTCAAGGTCAAGGAGCCGATCGCCGAGGAGTACCCCCGGCTGCGCGCCGACCAGGTCCTCTTCACCTACCTGCACATCGCCGCCGACCGGCCGCTGACCGACGCGCTGCTGGCCGCCGGCACCACCGCGATCGCCTACGAGACCGTGCAGACCGCCAACGGCGCGCTGCCGCTGCTCGCCCCGATGTCCGAGGTCGCGGGCCGGCTGGCCCCGCAGGTCGGCGCGTTCTCGCTGATGAAGCCGAGCGGCGGCCGCGGCGTGCTGCCCGGCGGCATCCCCGGCGTGCACCCCGCGCGTGTCGTCGTGATCGGCGGCGGTGTCGCCGGCCTCAACGCCGCCCGCGTCGCGCTGGGCCTCGGCTCGGACGTCGAGATCCTGGACACCAACGTCGACCGCCTCCGCCAGATCGACAACGACTTCGGCGGCCGCATCCGCACGGTGACGTCGAACCGCCTGTCGGTCGAGGAGTCCGTGCTGCAGGCCGACATGGTCATCGGCGCGGTGCTGGTCCCGGGCGCCAAGGCGCCGAAGCTGGTCTCGAACGAGCTCGTGTCGCGGATGAAGGCCGGCAGCGTGCTCGTCGACATCGCGATCGACCAGGGCGGCTGCTTCGCCGACTCGCGCCCGACCACGCACGACGACCCGACCTACACCGTGCACGAGTCCGTCTTCTACTGCGTCGCGAACATGCCGGGCGCGGTGCCGCGGACGTCGACCTACGGCCTCACGAACGTGACGCTGCCGTACGCGGTCCAGCTCGCCGAGCACGGCTGGAAGGCCGCGCTGCAGGCGGACGCGGCGCTGGCGAAGGGCCTCAACACGCACGCGGGCGCCTTGACGAACGGCCCGGTCGCGGTCGCGCACGACCTGCCGCACACGGCGCTGGAGACCGTCCTCGCCTGACCTACCTCACCCGAGCGGGCCCCTGTCGTTCCACGGCAGGGGCCCGCTCCCCTTTCGCCACCAGCCGACGGCCGAAGGCGATCGCGGGCAGCTCCACCCACCGCCGCAGGCCGCACGCGAAGAGCAGGGCGACGGCGGCGGTCGCGGCGGCCTTGAGCAGGCCGGTCGGCAGCAAGAGCCCGGTCACGCCCGCGGCCCCGGTCTGGGCCAGGTAGAGCGCGTAGGACCGATCGCCGAGGTAGGTGAGCGGACGGCTCGCGAGCAGCCGCCGCACCGGCCCCCGCGCGAGCACCGCGACGAGCAGCAGCGCCGCGCCCACCGCGTAGATCGGAACGACGAACTGCCAGTTCCCGCCGAGCGCCTGTCCCAGCGGCTTGACCGACAGCTGCAGCACGCAGAACCCGAGCGCGACCAGCACCGCCGCGGCCGGGCTGGTCAGCGGCCGCAGCACCGCGAACCCGCGCGGGTGGTGCAGCGCCAGCGCGAGCTGGCACCCGACGACCAGCGAGCCGTAGTGCACCGACAGGCTCGCCCACTGGTGGGACGGCGCCAGCGGCAGCACGCCGAGCACGAAGCCCACCGCGCCCGCGCCGATCAGCAGGCGCAGCGCGGTCTTGCCGGTGCGAGCGAACGACGTCAGCACGAGCAGCGCGGGCCAGGCGAGGTAGAACTTCTCCTCCACGCCGAGCGACCACGACGTCGGGTACGGCGTGTTGTAGTCGACGACTTCGTTGAAGAAGGTCAGGTAGTACGGCATCGCGTCACCGAGCCGGCTACTCCGGTAAACGCCGGTTAACGTCACCGCCAGCGCAGTCAGGCCGAGCAGCAAGAAGTACACCGGCATGATCCGGAAGACGCGCCGGACGTAGAAGTCGCGCAGCGAGACCCGGCCCGTGCGGTCCTCTTCGCGCAGTGCCAGCGTGGTGATCAGGAAGCCGGACAGCACGAAGAACAGCTGGACGGCGATCCAGCCCTGCAGCCGGTCGACGACGGGCCCGCCGTAGTGGAAGAACACGACGGCCAGCGCGGCGAGCGCGCGCAGGCCGGTCAGGCCGGGGAACCACGACGACGAGCGGTATTCGGCGTGGTCGAGCGGCCGCCAGGAGATGATCATGGCCGCAGCGTCGATCCCGGACGCTGAACCCAGCCTGAAGCGGGCTTAAGACGTCTTCAGCTCCGGGAGCCGCACGACGAACCGGCTGCCGCCTTCGACCGCGGCCGTGCCGCCGTGGGCGCGGGCGATGTCGGCGACGATCGCCAGGCCCAGCCCGGATCCGCCGTCGTCGCGGGCGCGGGCGTCGTCGAGGCGGACGAAGCGGTCGAAGACGCGCTCGCGGTCCGCTTCCGGGATGCCGGGCCCGTCGTCGGTGACCGACAGCACAGCCCACCCGTCCGCCGCGGACACCTCGACGGCGACCCGGGACACCGCGTGCCGCTGGGCGTTGTCGACGAGGTTGCGCAGGAGCCGTTCGAGCCGAGACCGGTGGCCGCGCACCACCGGCGTCCCGGTCACCTCGACGTCGATCTTCTCCCGCCCGGCGACGACCGCCTCGATCACTTCGGGCAGGGCCACTGGTTCGAGGCGGTCCGGCCCGGCGTGGTCGAGCTTGCCGAGCAGCACGAGGTCGGCGACGAGGTCCTGCAGCCGGGTGACGTCGAGCAGCGCGTTCTCGCAGGAGTGCCGCCAGTCGAGCCGGTCGGGGTGGGCCAGCAGCACTTCGAGCTGCGTCCGCAGGGAGGCGAGCGGGGTGCGCAGCTCGTGCGACGCGTCGGAGGTGAACCGGCTCTGGCGCGTGACGGCCTCGTCGAGGCGGGCGAGCATGGTGTTCATCGTCCCGGCGAGGCGCGCGATCTCGTCGCCGGTGCGCGGCGCCGGGACGCGGCGGCTCAGGTCGTGCGCGCCGATCTCGGCGACCTCCCCGCGGATGGCCTCGACCGGGCGCAGCGACCGGCGGACGGCGAGCCACGCGATGACGCCGACAAGTAGCGCGACCGCGGGGACGCCGAAGGTGAGCACGGTCCGGACCGAGTCGACGGCGGCCTGGCCTTCGGGGTCGATCGCAACGGCGGCGAAGACGTCGTACTTGCTGTCTCCGCTGTCGGCGTGGACGACGTGCAGGGTGAGGTGGTCGTCGAGGTCGCCCAGTTCGGGGCCGCAGCCGACGGACGCCTGGCTCGCGCGGTCGAACTCGTAGGGCGCGAGCGTGACGTCGGTGTCGTAGGCGGCCAGGGTGGCGTCGCGCAGGACCGGGCAGGACGCGACGCTCCGGCCGGCCTGGTCCTTGACCTCGTAGATCGAGTCGCGCACGAGCAGCGTCAGGTCGGCGGGGCGGGCGCCGGTGTTCAGGAGCTGGACGATCGCGTCGGCGTGGGCGTCGGCGAGCTGGGTGGCGGCGTTCCGGAGGCGGCCCTCGGCTTGGAGCACGAACCAGACGGAGACCGCGCCGAGCGCGACGGCCGAAGCGGCGAAGGCCGTGACCGCGACGCGGAACCGGGTGGAGCGCAGGAAGCTAGGCACCGGACGTCGTCACGAGGTAGCCGGCGCCGCGGACGGTCCGGATGGTTTCGGTGCCGAGCTTCAGCCGCAGCGCGCTGACGTGGACCTCGACGAGGTTGGCGGTCGCGGAGGCGGCGAAGTCCCACAGGTTGTCGAGCAGCTCGGCCTTGGTGACGACCTGTCCCGGCCGTTGGACGAGGTAGGCGAGGAGGGCGAACTCCTTGCCGGTGAGGGAGATGTCGGTGCCGCCGCGCCGACAGGTCCGCCCGGCTTGGTCGAGTTCGAGATCACCCAGTTTGAGGACCCCCGGCCGGGTGGCGCCGCCGCGCCGGATGAGGGCGCGCAGCCGCGAGAGCAGGACGCCGTAGGAGAAGGGCTTGGGCAGGAAGTCGTCGGCGCCGGTGTCGAGGGCCTCGATCTCGTCGTCCTCGCCGTCCTTGGCGGTGAGCATGAGGATGGGGGTGGAGTCGCCCTGGTCCCGCAGCCGCCGGCAGACGCGGTAGCCGTTCAGGCCGGGCAGCATGATGTCGAGGATGATGGCGGAGTAGGGGTGTTCGGTGGCGAGCCAGAGCGCATCCCGCCCGTTGTGGGCGACATCGACGGCATAGCCTTCGGCACTCAGCCCGGCCCGCAGCGCCTCGGCGAGCCGCCGTTCATCTTCGACGAGCAAGATCCGCACCGCGCCACGATGCCACAAGGTGTGCGGAGGACCCGGGAACGTAAGCGGCGACCCGCTCAACCAACCTGGGGGTCATTGGGAGCGGGCCGCCGACACCCAGCTTAGAGGTCCGGGCCGGACTTCGCTGCACCGGGTCGGCAAGTCGAGCGAATTCTTTACCAAGTTGATCTGACCCGCGGACCACCCCGACGGCGAAACCTCAGGTCAGCGCCGTGCAACGGCCAAAGCGTCCGGTAGCTGAACGTGACGAACGTCGCTTCCGGCGGGTTCGGCCGTTCCGTGCGCGCGGGCGGCGCGGGTAGGGCAGGATGACGCCGCATCAGCGGGAACGTAAGGGGACGGTATGCACGACGGCAGTGGCCGGATTGTGGTGCAGAACCTGAGCAAGCAGTTCGGTCCGGTGAACGCGGTGCAGAACCTCAGCTTCACGGTCGAACCGGGTTCGGTGACGGGCTTTCTCGGCCCGAACGGCGCCGGGAAGACGACGACGTTGCGGATGCTGCTCGGGCTGGTGACGCCCACGGCGGGGTCGGCGACGATCAACGGGCGGCCGCACTCGCAGCTGGGGAACCCGGCGCGGGTGGTGGGTTCGGTGCTGGAGAACGAGGGTTTCCACCCGAGCCGGACGGCGCGCAACCACCTCCGCGTGTACGCGGCGGCCATCGGGGTGCCCGACCAGCGGGCGGACCAGGTGCTCGGCCTGGTGGGCCTGGGCAGCGCCGCGGACCGGAAGGCCGGCGGGTTCTCGCTCGGCATGCGGCAGCGGCTCGCGCTGGCGACGGCGTTGCTGGGTGACCCGCAGGTGCTGGTGCTGGACGAGCCGACGAACGGCCTCGACCCGGAGGGCATCCTGTGGCTGCGGAACTTCCTGCGCTCGTACGCGCGGGAGCAGCGGCGGACCGTGCTGGTCTCGAGCCACCTGCTCAACGAGGTCGAGCAGCTGATCGACCAGGTCGTGATCATCAGCCAGGGCGTCACGCGCTACTACGGCTCGCTCGACCAGCTGCGCAAGAGCCAGCAGTCGCGCGTGCTCGTGCAGCCCGCGGACCCGGGCGCGCTC
The DNA here is from genome assembly GCF_030269325.1 of Amycolatopsis sp. NBRC 101858. GTDB lineage: Bacteria > Actinomycetota > Actinomycetes > Mycobacteriales > Pseudonocardiaceae > Amycolatopsis > Amycolatopsis ponsaeliensis. Next base: position 928,774 of record NZ_BSTD01000001.1, read on the forward strand.
GTGAAGGCGTTGCAGGAGAACGGCATCACCGCCGTTTCGCCGACGCCGGACGGCCGGGTCGCGGTCGCCGGGTCGAGCGTCCAGCAGATCGGTGACATCGCCGCGAAGGCCGGTATCGCGGTCTACGGGATGCAGGAGGACCACGCCGACCTGGAGCGGATGTTCTTCCAGCTGACGCAGGGTCAGTACGCCGGCGGGCCGGGTTACCAGCAGCCGCCGCCGCAGTACCAGGGACCGCCGCCGCCGGGGTATCCGCCGTCGGGCCCGCAGCACCAGCAGCAGCAGTACTGGGGAGGGCCGCAGCAGTGATGGGCAACCTGATCAAGGCGGAGTTCCGCAAGACGCTCTCGCTGAAGACGTGGTGGGTGCTGCTGATCCCGCTGGCGCTGGTGGCGTTCTGGCTGACGTTCGCGTGGGGCAAGATCACCAACGACTTCGCGGACTTCCTGAGCTCGGACAGTGACGCCCGGCAGGTCACCCGGCTGATCGGCCTGGACCCGAACCAGGTGCCGGTGGGGCTGCTCGCGCTGGCGCACGGCGTGAACATCGCGCAGCTCGTCCCGGGCCTGTTCGGCATCTTCGCGCTGGCCGGCGAGTACCGCAGCAAGACGATCACGACGACGTTCCTGACCGCGCCGAACCGGATCACGGCCCTGGCCGCGAAGATGCTCACCTACGTCGCGTGGGGCGCGATCTACGGTCTGGTCAGCTTCGGGGTCTCGGCGATCGCCGTCATGTCGTCGGTCGACTCGGGCCGCTGGCCGTCGGCGGGCCAGTGGCTGGCCGCGCTCGGCGGGACGGTGCTGGCCTCGGTGCTGGTGACGTTGTTCGGCATCGGGTTCGGCGCGGTGCTGCGCAGCGTGCCGCTGGCGGTCGTGCTGTTCCTGGTGTGGTTCCTGATCGTGGAGAACGTGCTGGTGATCCTGCTCTGGGGCCAGACGACCCTGCTGGGCGGGATCCTGCCGAACGGCACCGCGAACGGCATCGTCGGCGGCATCGCCGCGGACGCGTTCGGGTTCAACTCGCTCAACTTGCCCGACGACGTCAACACGGGGGCGCAGCTGCTGCTGCAGTACACCGCGGCGGCGCCCGGCGTGCTCTCCTGGTGGGCTTCGGCGTTGATCTTCTTCGCCTGGACGATGGTCTTCTTCGGCCTCGGCTGGGCGGGCAACCAGCGCCGCGACATCACGTAGTTCCGCAGTCCGTGACGGCCCCGTGAGCGACTCGACTGAGTCGCCCACGGGGGCCGTCGCGGTTTCGGGGAAATATTTTGTCGGTGGCGGCGCTTAGTGTGACAACGTGACCATCGCTCCGCCCCGCTCCCGTCAAGAGCTCCCACCCGCTGAGACCGTCGGCTGGGTCCGCCGGCTGTCCGCCGCGGCCTGGGAGCACCGCGCCGTCGTCGTGCTTTCGCTGCTCGCCGCCGTCTTCAGCGTCGGCGTGCAGGCCGCGAGCCCGCTGCTGGTGCGCACGGCGGTGGACGACGCGGTGGCGGGGCGGACCGGGGCCCTGCCCGGGATCGCCGTCTTCCTGGTGGCACTGCAACTGGTCGCGTTCGGCACCGCGTTCCTGCGCCGGTACTTCGGCGGGAAGCTCGCCCTCGACGTCCAGCACGACCTGCGCCAGCGCGTCTTCAACGCGGTCTCGCGCCTCGACGGCGGCAAGCAGGACGCACTGCGCACCGGCCAGGTCGTCTCGCGCGCCATCTCCGACCTGCAGCTGGTCACCGGGATCCTGATGCAGGTCCCGCTCTCGTTCGGTTCGGTGATCTTCGCGCTGCTGTCGTTCGCGGCGATGCTGTGGATGTCGCCGGTGCTGACGCTGATCGCGCTGGTCGTCACGCCCGCGGTCGGCATCGTCATCGCCCGCAGCCGCAAGCGCCTCTTCCCGGCGACGTGGTCGGCGCAGCAGCGCGCGGCCGACGTCGCGCAGCAGGTCGAGGAGACCGTCACCGGCGTCCGCGTCGTGAAGGGCTTCGGCCAGGAGACACGGGAGGTCTCGAAGCTCGAAGGGACCGCGCGCAAGCTGTTCGCGGAGCGGCTTCGCGCGGCGAAGCTGTCGGCGGTGCCGACGGCGACCACCGCGGCCCTGCCCGCCGCCGGCCAGGTCGCCGTGCTCGGCATCGGCGGTGTCTTCGCGCTGAACGGCTCGATCACCCTCGGCACCTTCCTCGCCTTCGCGACCTACCTCGCGACGCTGATCGGCCCGGCCCGGATGCTGTCCGGCCTGGTCGTGCAGGCCCAGCTGACCCGCGCCGGCGCCGAGCGCGTGTACGAGCTGATCGACGCGCAACCCGAGGTCGTCGACGCCCCCGACGCGCGCCCGCTGCCGGACGGGCCGCTCGGCGTGGAGCTGGCCGACGTCCGCTTCGGCTACACGCGCACCGACCCGGTGCTCGCCGGGCTGTCGGTCACCGCGAACCCGGGCGAAACCCTCGCGCTGGTCGGTACCGCGGGCTCCGGGAAGTCGACGATCTCCCTGCTGCTGCCCCGGTTCTACGACGTCCACGCGGGCTCGGTGCGGGTCGGCGGCCTCGACGTCCGCGACGTCCCGCTGCGGCAGCTGCGGCAGGCGATCGGCGTGGTGTTCGAGGAGGCGTTCCTGTTCTCCTCGTCGATCCGCGACAACATCGCCTACGGCCGCCCGGACGCGAGCGACGAAGAGATCGTCGCCGCCGCGCGCGCAGCGGAAGCGGACGAGTTCATCCGCGCCCTCCCGGAGGGCTACGACACGCTGGTCGGCGAGCGCGGGCTGACGCTGTCGGGCGGGCAGCGGCAGCGGCTCGGGCTGGCCCGGGCGCTGATCACCGACCCGCGGATCCTGATCCTGGACGACGCGACGTCGGCCATCGACACCGTCACCGAGGCGGCGATCCACGACACCCTGCGCTCGGTCACCGCGAGCCGCACGACCCTGCTGATCGCGCACCGGCGCTCGACGCTGGCCCTGGCCGACCGGATCGCGGTGCTGGACGAGGGCCGCGTCGTCGACGTCGGCACCGAAGACGAGCTGATGGCGCGCTGCCCGCTGTTCCGCGAGCTCGTCGCGGGCCCGGGCGACGACGTCGAGGAGAAGCACCGCTGCGAAGGCCTCGACCGCGGCCCGGCCGGGATCACGCGGGCGCTGTGGCCGCGCGACGACAGCCGGGACGAGGTCGACGACCTGGCCGACGCCGCACGCCAGCGCAGCGGCAACCCGAACAGCAGCGGGTTCGTGGGCGGGGGCGGCGGCCTGGACGTGCCCCCGACGCCGGAGCTGATCGAAGGCGTGCGCAAGCTCCCGGCCGCGACCGACGAGCCGCGGATGTCCGATGTGGACGTCACCGCGCCCGACCCCGGCTTCCGGCTGGCCCGGCTGCTGCGGCCGGTCCGCTGGCCACTGGCACTGGTGATCGGGCTGGTGGCGGCGGACGCGCTGGCGTCGATCGCGCTGCCGGGGCTGTACCAGTTCGGCGTCGACCACGGCGTCCGCGCGGGCGTGGAGTGGATGATCTGGCTGGCCGCCGGGATCGGTGCCGCGGTGATCGCGGCCGACTGGCTGGTGGTGTTCGCGCAGACCCGTCTGACCTCGCGGGTCGGCGAGACGGTGCTGTACGCGCTGCGCGTCCGCAGCTACGCGCACCTGCAGCGGCTCGGGCTGGACTACTACGAGCGCGAGCTGTCCGGGAAGATCATGACCCGGATGACGACAGACGTCGACGCGCTCTCGACGTTCCTGCAGACCGGGCTCGCGACGGCGGTGGTCAGCGCGCTGACGCTGGCCGGGATCACGGCGGCGCTGCTGGTCACCGACGCCGGGCTGGCGCTGTTCGCGCTGGCGATGGTGCCGGTGCTGGCGGTGGCCACGGTGATCTTCCGGCGGGCGGCGTCCAAGGCGTACAACGAGGCCCGCGAGCGGGTCAGCGTCGTCAACGCGGACATGCAGGAGAACGTCAGCGGGCTGCGCGTGGCCCAGGCGTACACGCGTGAAGACCGTTCCGCGGAAGCGTTCGCTTCGCGCAGCGACGACTACCGGCGCTCGCGGCTGCGGGCGCAGCGGTACGTCGCGACGTACTTCCCGCTGGTGGCCCTGCTGTCCGACCTGGCGACCACGACGGTGCTGGTGGCGGGCGCGAACCGCGTCTCGGCCGGGACGCTGTCGGCCGGTGTGCTGCTCGCGTTCCTGCTGTACCTGCAGCAGTTCTTCTCGCCGATCCAGCAGCTGTCGTCGGTGTTCGACGGCTACCAGCAGGCCCGCGTCGGCCTGAACCGGATCGGCGACCTGCTGCGGACGCCGACGTCGGTGCCGGCGGCGGAGAACGCGGTGGCGACGCCGGACCGGCTGCGTGGCGAGGTGTCGTTCAAGGAGGTCGACTTCTCCTACACCGGCACCGAGGGGAAGGCGCTGGAGCAGTTCTCGCTGGACGTCGCGGCCGGCGAGACGATCGCGCTGGTCGGCGCGACCGGCGCGGGCAAGTCGACGGCGGTGAAGCTGGTGGCGCGCTACTACGACGTCACCGGCGGCGAGGTCCGGATCGACGGCACGGACGTCCGCGAGTACGAGCTCGCCGGGCTGCGGCGCCGGATGGGCGTGGTGCCGCAGGAGGCGCACCTGTTCTCCGGCACGGTCGCGGACAACGTCCGCTACGGCCGCCCGGCGGCGTCCGACGCCGAGGTGGAAGCGGCGGTCCGGGCGGTGGGCGCGTTCGACGGCGTCGCGGCCCTGCCGGCGGGCTTCCTGCAGCCGGTGGGCGAACGCGGCCGGTCGCTGTCGGCGGGGCAGCGTCAGCTGGTGGCGCTGGCCCGGGCGGAGCTGGTGGACCCGGACGTCCTGCTGCTCGACGAGGCGACGGCGGCCCTGGACCCGTCGACGGAGGCGGCGGTCCTGCGGGCGACGGAGCACGTGGCCCGCCGCCGCACGACGTTCGTGGTGGCCCACCGCCTGGCCACGGCGGCCCGCGCGGACCGCATCGTGGTCCTGGACCACGGCCGGATCGCGGAGACGGGAACCCACGAAGAGCTCCTCGCGGCCAACGGCCTCTACGCCCGCCTCTGGTCCCTCGGCTGACGCGTACCCGGAGGGTCGACTCGCGTACCCGGAGGGTCGGCTCGCGTACCCGGAGGGTCGACTCGCGTACCCGGAGGGTCGACTCGCGTACCTGGAGGGTCGGTTGGTGAGCCGACCGTCCAGGTACGCGAACCGACTCCCTGAGTACGCGAGCCGACCCTCCAGGCGAAAGTTCGTGGCCGGGCGGCCGGGGTGCTGGGAGCATGGCGGGCATGTTCGAAGAGAAGCGGGTCCCCGACCGGCAGGTCCGCGCGGCGCAGACCGGGACGACCGTCCGGGTCTATCAGGCCTGCTCGCCCGCGGTCGCCGACGCCGCGCTCGAGAAGCAGACGTTCGCCGAGCGGGAGGGCACCACCTGGCTCGTGCCGTCGTTCCGCTGGGCGGCCTACGGCAGCGGCAACGGGAGCGAGCCGGGCCGGGAGCGCATCCTGGCCGTCGACATCACCCGCGACGGCTTCGAGCAGGCGCTGTCCCAGGTCGGCGACGGCCGGGTGCTCGTTCAGTGGGACGCGGAGCGAGACCTCGACCACACGGCCCTGAACTTCGCCGCGATCCGGATCGGCCTGACCGGCGAAGCCACCGACCACTACGTGGACGAGTGGATCACCGCCATCACCGACGTCACGCCCGTGATGCGCGACATCTCCGGCCTCCTGGCCACCGACCAGCTCCACAAGGCGGTGAAGCTCGTCCCGCACGAGCCGCCGTACGAGCTACCGGCCGAACTGGCGAAGGCGATCGACGCGACGGGCTAGAACCGACGCCCGCTCACCGACGAAAGACTGCCACCGGGCGATGTTCAGGGCAGCGCCCGCCACTTCAGCGAGCCCATTCCCGCCGCCTCGACGTCCGGTCGGGAGGCCCACCGGACCGTCCCCGGCCGCACGTGGACGCCGGCTCCGACCAGCCAGTCCGGCTCGTCGGGCTCGACCCACTCCATCTCCTCGAAGTCCGCCAGCGTCGGCCAGACCGCCTGGCACGAGTCGCACCGCAACACGACCGTGCCGGACTCCGTCACCAGGGGCCTCACCAGGCCCTGGTCCCAGAATGAAGGACATTCGACCAGCCACATCAGCCCAGTGGAACCCGCCGCGGTGAACGTGCCCACACCGGTGGGCGAACCCCCGCGAAAGAGCCCGCGAACCCTGTACCGGGTACAGCGCTTAAGGTTCCCTTAGCACATCTTGATCGAGTCAGTGACCGATCCCCTAGTGCGCCACGCCTCACACAGGCCGGTTCCATCACAACGCGGTCATCGAGGGGGTTAGCCTGGTAGGCGCATCAGCGGATTCATGATCGAGATCGAGACGGATAGAGGCGAGCCCAAGCCGTGTCCAGCAGCAGCCCTGCGTCACAGTTCGGCCCCAACGAGTGGCTGGTCGAAGAGATGTACGACCAGTTCCTCGCAGACCCCAGTTCAGTCGACGCCGCATGGCACGACTTCTTCGCGGACTTCAAGCCGACGCAGAACGCGCAGGCCAAGGCGGACAACGCCCGGCAGCAGGCCGAAGCCAAGCCGGCCACCAACGGCCAGGCGGCGCAGCCTTCGCCCAAGGCCGTGCAGAACGCGGAGTCGGCGGCCAAGCAGGCGGCCACCAAGCCGGCCCCGGCGGCCCCCGCGAAGACCGCGCCCAAGGCCGCGCCGAAGCCGGCCGCCGCCAAGGCGGAGCCGAAGGCCGAAGCGAAGAAGGACGAGCCGGAGTCGAAGCAGCTGCGCGGTGCCGCGGCCGCCATCGCGAAGAACATGGACGCCTCGCTGAGCGTCCCCACCGCGACCAGCGTGCGCGCGGTCCCGGCCAAGCTGATGGCCGACAACCGCATCGTCATCAACAACCACCTGAAGCGCACCCGCGGCGGCAAGATCTCCTTCACGCACCTCATCGGCTACGCCATGGTGCGGGCGCTGAAGGACTACCCGAACCTGAACCGGCACTACCAGCAGATCGACGGCAAGCCGTTCGCGATCACGCCGGAGCACGTCAACTTCGGGCTCGCGATCGACATGAAGGGCAAGGACGGGTCCCGCAACCTCGTCGTGGCCTCGGTCAAGAACGTCGGGGACATGTCGTTCCTGCAGTTCTGGCAGGCCTACGAGGACATCGTCAAGAAGGCCCGCAACAACAAGCTCACCGCGGACGACTTCTCCGGCACCACGATCTCGCTGACCAACCCCGGCGGCATCGGCACCAACCACTCGGTGCCGCGCCTGCAGGCCGGCCAGGGCGCCATCATCGGCGTCGGCGCCATGCAGTACCCGGCGGCGTTCGAGGGCACCAGCGAGAAGACGCTGGTCGACCTCGGCATCAGCAAGATCATGACGCTGACCTCGACGTATGACCACCGCATCATCCAGGGCGCGGAGTCCGGCGAGTTCCTCAAGCGCATCCACCAGCTGCTGCTCGGCGAAGACGGCTTCTACGACGACGTCTTCACCAGCCTGCGCCTGCCGTACGAGCCGATCCGCTGGGTCGCCGACATCCCCGAGGGCCCGGTCGACAAGACCGCCCGCGTGATCGAGCTCATCGACGCGTTCCGGATGCGCGGCCACCTGATGGCCGACACCGACCCGCTGAACTACCGCCAGCGCAGCCACGCCGACCTGGACGTCCTGTCCCACGGCCTGACGCTCTGGGACCTCGACCGCGAATTCCCGGTCGGCGGCTTCGCCGGCCAGGAGCGGATGAAGCTGCGCGACATCCTGGGCGTGCTGCGCAACTCCTACTGCCGCACGGTCGGCATCGAGTACACGCACATCCTCGACCCCGAGGAGCGCCGCTGGATCCAGGAGCGCGTCGAGATCCCGCACGAGAAGCCGGACCCCGCGGTCCAGAAGTACGTGCTCTCGAAGCTGAACGCCGCCGAGGCGTTCGAGACGTTCCTGCAGACCAAGTACGTCGGCCAGAAGCGGTTCAGCCTCGAAGGCGGCGAGACCGCGATCCCGCTGCTCGACACGCTGCTGGACAAGGCCGCCGAGCACGAGCTCGACGAGGTCGTCATCGGCATGCCGCACCGCGGCCGGCTGAACGTGCTGGCCAACATCGTCGGCAAGCCGATCAGCCAGATCTTCCAGGAGTTCGAGGGCAACCTCGACCCGGGCCAGGCGCACGGTTCCGGTGACGTGAAGTACCACCTCGGCGCCGAGGGCAAGTACTTCCGCATGTTCGGCGACGGCGAGACGAAGGTGTCGCTGACGGCGAACCCGTCGCACCTGGAGACCGTGGACCCGGTGCTCGAGGGCATCGTCCGCGCGAAGCAGGACCTCCTGGACAAGGGCGGCGAGGGCTACACGGTGCTGCCGGTCCTGATGCACGGCGACGCGGCCTTCGCGGGCCAGGGCGTCGTCGCCGAGACGCTGAACCTGTCGCTGCTGCGCGGGTACCGCACCGGCGGCACCGTGCACGTGATCGTCAACAACCAGGTCGGCTTCACGACCGCGCCGGAGCACTCGCGCTCGTCGCAGTACGCCACCGACGTCGCGAAGATGATCGGCTCGCCGATCTTCCACGTGAACGGGGACGACCCCGAGGCCGCGCACTGGGTGGCCAAGCTGGCCGTCGAGTACCGGCAGGCGTTCCACAAGGACGTCGTCATCGACCTGATCTGCTACCGCCGCCGCGGCCACAACGAGGGCGACGACCCTTCGATGACGCAGCCGGCGATGTACGACATCATCGACACGAAGCGTTCGGTGCGGAAGACCTACACCGAGTCGCTGATCGGCCGCGGGGACATCTCCGTCGAAGAGGCCGAAGCCGCGTTGCGCGACTTCTCGAGCCAGCTGGAGCACGTCTTCAACGAGGTCCGGGAGCTGGAGAAGCACCCGGCGAAGGCGAGCCCCTCGGTCGAGGAGGAGCAGCAGGTGCCCGCCAAGGTGGCGACGGCGATCACCACCGAGACGCTGGAGCACATCGGCGACGCGTTCGTGAACGTGCCCGAGGGCTTCACGCCGCACCCGCGCGTCAAGCCGGTCATGGAGCGCCGCCACAAGATGTCCCGCGAAGGCGACATCGACTGGGCGTTCGGCGAGCTGCTCGCGTTCGGGTCGCTGGCGATGGAGAGCCGCCTGGTGCGGCTGTCCGGCCAGGACTCCCGCCGCGGCACCTTCACCCAGCGGCACTCGGTGTTCATCGACCGCAAGACCGGCCAGGAGTACTCGCCGCTGCAGAACCTGGCCGACGGCCAGGGCCGCGTGATGATCTACGACTCGGCGCTGTCGGAGTACGCGGCCGTCGGCTTCGAGTACGGCTACTCGGTGGCCAACCCCGAGTCGCTGGTCATGTGGGAAGCGCAGTTCGGTGACTTCGTCAACGGCGCGCAGACCGTCATCGACGAGTACATCTCCTCCGGCGAGGCCAAGTGGGGCCAGCGCTCGGACGTCGTGCTGCTGCTGCCGCACGGCCACGAAGGCCAGGGCCCGGACCACACGTCCGGCCGCATCGAGCGGTTCCTCTCGCTGTGCGCGGAGGGCTCGATGACGGTGGCGGTGCCGTCCACCCCGGCGAACTACTTCCACCTGCTGCGCCGGCACGCGCTCGACGGCATCCAGCGCCCGCTGGTCGTCTTCACGCCGAAGTCGATGCTGCGCAACAAGGCCGCGACCTCGCCGACCGCCGACTTCACCGGCCAGAGCCGGTTCATGTCGGTCATCGACGACGTCACGCCGGACCCGTCGAAGATCCGCAAGGTGCTGCTGACCTCCGGGAAGCTGTACTGGGAGCTGGTCGCGGAGCGGACCAAGCGCGAGGCGCACGACGTCGCGATCGTGCGGATCGAGCAGTACTACCCGCTGCCGAAGAAGAAGCTCGTCGCGGCGCTGGAGCGCTACACGAACGCGACCGAGGTCGCGTGGGTCCAGGAGGAGCCGGAGAACCAGGGTGCGTGGCCGTTCTTCGGCCTGAACCTGCCCCGGAAGTTCCCGGAGCTGCTCTCGGGCCTGCAGGTCGTGTCGCGCCGCCCGATGGCGGCGCCGTCGGCCGGCTCGTCGAAGGTGCACGAGGTGGAGCAGAAGGCGCTGATCTCGAAGGCGTTCGACTGATCGCTTGATGGTCCGTGAAGGCCGCCCTGGCTGACTCAGTCGCCCAAGGCGGCCTTCGCGGCTTTCGGGAGCGTGTCAGCCGCCCGAGGTGATCGAGAACGGTGCCCAGTTCGCCGCCGCGCGGAAGGGCCGCTCCGCGTAGCCCGGGCCCAGCGCACGCTGGCGGGCGACGTCCGCTGCCGCTTCGTCCGCGGACACTTCCCGGAGCTGCTGACGCCGGTGCCGGCAGGCGGCGAACTCCTCGACGTTCCCCGCCGCCCGGTGCGCCACCGAAAGCAGCGTGTAGGCCAGCGCCAGGTCCAGCTCCCCCGCGGCCACCCGCTCGACGACCCAGGTCAGCACCTCCCGGGCACTGGCCGCCGCGACGCGGCGCTGGGCGTCGGTCAACGCCGCGCTCACCGCTTCGAGCGACCAGTCGCCGTCCGGGCCGAGCCGGTCGTGGAACCAGAGCATGAGCAACGCCGTCCCGAGGTCCGGGACCGGCCGGAACGTGCTGACCAGCGCCGTCGCGCCCGCGGCGAGCAGGGTGCTCGCGATGCCGGTCAGCTCGTCGCCGGTCCGGACCCGGTGCTTGCCGCTCTGGCAGGAGCCGAGCACGACGAGCGCGCCCGACCAGTCCAGCGACGCCAGCCTCGCCAGCGTCACCTGGTCCGGCCGGCCCTCGGGGCCCGCGAGCAGCAGGCCCGAGCGTTCGGGCCGGGCTTCGTCGAAGACGGCGTGACAGGCCAGGTGCACCAGGCGCGCGGTGCCGTCGAGAGCGCCGGCGAGCCAATCGAACGTCACATCGCCGCCGTGCCGCGCTTCGCCGCCCAGCCGGGCCGCGACGCCGGCCGCCTCGGCCCGCGCGAAGGGCAGGTCGCCGAGCGGGTCGCCGCCGATGACCAGGGACTCGCGCCGGACCCACGACCTGCTGTGCGCCGCGCGCAGCAGGGACGCGCTGGGCACCACGAACGTCCCGGGCCGCGGCTCGACACCGCCGTCCGCACCGGGCACGAGGTGCAGCGACGCCAGGTGGAGCACGCCGTGCGGCGCGACGTACACGTCGGTGCGGACGTCCCCGACGAGCCGCGCCAGCCGCTGGTACAACGGCTGGGCGAGCAGGCGGTCGAGGCCGCGCGGGTCGTCCTCGTTCAGCAGCCGGGTGAACTCGGCCAGCTCCGGGTCGTCCGCCGGGACGACCAGCCGGACCCTGATCTCCCCGGCGGCCACCGTGAAGACGTAGACGCCCTTGCCGCCGGTGAAGAACTCGAGCAGCGTCCGTTCGCCGCGCAGCGAGAGCAGCGCGCGGACATCCGCGCTGGTGGACGGCGTCGCCAGCCGGTGCAATCGGACATCGGCCGGGAGCCGGTCCCAGACGTCCTCCAGCCGGGCGCGGACGTCTTCGATCTCTTTGTCGACGGTGAAGAGCCGGGTGACGCGCTCGCGCGGCGAGAGCTCCTCGCCGACGGAGCGCGTGCGCAGCCGCACGAGCTGCTGCCACAGCTGCTCCTCCTCGGCCGCGAGCGGATCGTCCACGACCGGCGGCCGGTCGCGCACGGCGTCGAGCAGGGCACGGGACTTCGCGGCCTGCACCAGCTCGAAGGCGCGCTCGGCGTGCCCGAGGTCGATCGCGACCTCGACGGCCTGCGCGTACGGCGGCTCGACGTACACCCCGAACCGGCCGGCCTCCCCGACTTCGACAGCATCGCGCCGCAGCTCCGAATGGGCCGCGCAGGCGCGTTCCAGCCGCTGCAGCGTCTCCTCGGTCCACCGGCCGTCGCGGAAGGCGAGCCCGCCGAGCACGGTGTTGACGACGAACGCCAGCGCGACGTCCGGAGTCTCCGCCGAAGCCGCTTCCAGCTGCGTGGCGATCTCCGCGGCCTCGTCGCTCTTCCCCTGCCGGAACAGGAAGTGCATCAGCCGGGCGCGCCGGCTCGCGAACCGTCCCGGCATGTCCTCGGCCGACCGCCGCCCGGACGCGGCGAACCGCCGCAGGTACCGCTCCTCCAGCTCCACGGCACCGTGCTCGGCCGCGATCCCGGCGGCAACGCCGTCGAGGACACCGCCGTCGACGGCGCTCGCGAGCTCTTCGCGCTGCGACTCCGTCAGCTCGACGCCGGGCAGCCGCTCGGCCTCCCGGTCGCGGACGAACGCCTGCAGGCCGCGGGCCCGCGCCAGGAGCTCGAGGGCCCGCTGCGGCGGGACGTTCTCGAACCGCCGGCTCAGGCTGCACTGGTTGACCAGGGCGGTCAGCTCGCGCCGGGCGTCGCCGAGCTGGTTCGCGTACTGCTTCGCGCGTTCGAGGTTCTGCCACGCCGTTTCGTGGTCGCCGGTCTCCATGTACAGGTACCCGAGGCCGTTCCAGACCCGCGGCAGGCAGTGGACCGCGCCGAGGTGGTCCCACGCCGCCTCGGCCTGCCGGAGGAGGCGCTCGGCGTCGGCGTACCGGTGCCGGCCCAGCAGTTCTTCGCCCTGCTGGGTGGCGTCGGACGCGGTCTTCGCGAGGAGCCCGATCTCGAGCGCGGCGTCGGCGGGGTGATCCGCGGCGAACTTCTCCTCGGTCCGCTGCTCGATCCGGCGCACCATCTGCTCGTGCCCGGTGGTGTAGCGCTCGACGTCGACGTCGGCGTGCAACCGGTGGACGAGGTCGTGGGCCTCGACGAAGGCCCGCGTCGCGGCTTCGGCGTCGACCTTGCGAGCCCGCAGGGCGAGGTTGTGCAGAGCCACGAACTCGTCGTAGCCCGCGCCGGCTTCGCGGAACATCGTCACGGCTTCACGCGTCTTCGCGACGGACTCTTCGAGACGGCCCTGCCGGCGCAGCTCTTCGGCGAGGTTGTTGGTGGTGATGGCCCGCAGCGCCGGGCCCTGCCCCGGGACGGCCAGCGCCTCCTCGTACCGCTCGGCGGCCCGCGGGTCGCCGCGCCGGGACAGCACCATCGCGTGGTTCTGCAGGGCGGCCCGGTACCCCTCGGCGTCCCCCGACGCCTGGGCCGCCTTGACCGCTTCGGCCAGGTACTCGTCCGCTTCGGGCAGCCGTTCGTCGGCCAGCTCCACCAGGCCGAGCCCTTCGAGCGCGGCGCTGACCGCGTTGAGGTCCTCGAGCTCCCGGGCGGCCCGGAAAGCGAAGGCGTACGCCTGCCGGGCGTCGTCGAACTGCCGCGCCAGGCGGGCGGCCTGGCCCAGCAGCCGGTAGAACGCGAACACGGCCAGCCGGTCGGCGGACTCGGCCTCCGCGAGCTCGAGCCCGCTCATCAGGGCCCCGTAGGCGTCCTGGTGGCGGCCCTCGCCCAGGAGCCCGTGGACGTGCTGGATCAGGCCCAGCAGCCGCAGGTCCGCTTCGGCCGGTTCGGTCACGCTCCGGCCGCCCGGAGGATCGCGACCGGGTCGTCGACGACGGGGGCCGCCGCGGGCTCGGCCGTCGTGCCGCGGTACTCCGCCAGCTCCAGGTCCGAGAAGCGCTCGACCAACTCGCCGTACAGCCGCTGGTACTCGGCGAAGAGGATTTCCTGCTGGGGCCGCGTCAGGTCGTCGGTGAAGATCGCCCCCGCGGTCTTGCGCCAGGCGCGCTGGGCGGCGCCGAGCTCACCCGCGATCACCTGTTCCTTCGTCCGCTCCCACAGCGAGTAGAAGGCGAGCTTGCGGTAGTCGTCGCGCTCGGTCTTCGCCTCGACGCTGACCAGGATGAAGTCGTGCTCGGTGTAGGGCGCGAGGGTGACGCCGTCGTCGAGGAGCCGGTGCAGCCGCCCGTCGGAGACGCGCAGCGAGGCCAGCTCCGCCGCGGACGTCGTCGTGCGCGGCCGGCGCATCACGCAGTAGTTCAGCGGCTCGAAGCCCCGCTGCCACGACCGGTAGGCGCCGACGCGGAGTTCGACGTCCGGGGATTCGAGGAACGACTCGATGCCGCGGATCAGCGACGACGCGAGCGGCACGGCGCCGGCGAGCCCGCCGAACCCGACGGCCGAGGCGACGTCTTCGACGACCTTCAGCGAGCGCGCGATCCAGTCGGTGGTCTTGGCCCGGAACAGCGCGACCAGCAGGCTGACCTCGTCGCCTTCGTACGGGACCGGCCCGGCGACGCGGACGTTGGCGATCTCGACGGCGTCGTCGGCGCCGGTGACCTGGAACCGGCGCGCGAGCTCGGCGCTGCTGAGCACCGTGGGCACCGCGACGGTGTTCCCCTTGTGGGCGAACTCGGTGACGATCGTCCCGAAGGGCAGGTACTCGCGCCACAGCTCGCGGGCGCGGGTCAGCCACATCTGCTGCAGCCGGACCTCGAGGTAGACCTGGCCGGGCGCGAACTCCGGCACCGGCCCGGCGTCCACCGACGGGACCTGCACGGCGACGATGCCCTCGGCCTCCCGCTTGACGACGCGATCGACCAGCTCCCGAATCCCCATTGTTCCCCCTCGTCCGGCTCAGCCCGAGTCTAGGGCGCACGGGCGAAATCGGCTTTCGCCCGCGGCCGGTTCGCGGCAAGGTGGCGGCCATGCTGATCCGCCGCGAGACGCCCGCCGACCGGACCACCGTGTACGCGATCCACAGCGAGGCGTTCCGGCGCGAACCCGGCGTCACCCCGGTCGAGGCTCCGCTGGTGGACGAGCTGCGCGCGGACGGCGACCTGCTCGACGCGCTGTCGCTGGTGGCCGTGCGCGACGGCGAGCTCGCCGGGCACGTGTGCTGCAGCCGGGCCCGCGTCGGCGAGGACACGACGTCGGCCGTCGGGCTGGGGCCGCTCGGCGTGCTGCCCGGGCACCAGGCCGACGGCGTCGGATCGGCGCTGGTGCACGCGGTGCTCGGCGCGGCGGACGCGCTCGGGTACGGCGTGGTCGTCCTGCTCGGCAGCCCGGCGTACTACGGGCGGTTCGGCTTCGTCACGGCGTCTACGCTCTCGATCACGGCGCCGGATCCGGCCTGGGGCAAGCACTTCCAGGCCCGCACGCTCACCGGCTACAAACCCACGCAGGCGGGCGCGTTCGAGTACGCGCCGGCGTTCTCCCGGATCTGAGGAGCTTCGCATGTACGCACCGAGTTCGTCCGTCGGCGTCCGGATCAACCGCGAGCAGCCGCCGGCCAAGCTGGTCGAGCTGGCCCGCCAGGCGGAGGCCGCGGGTCTCGACGAGGTCTGGCTGGTCGAAGACTGCTTCTGGGCGGCGGGGATCGCGACGGTGGCGACGGCGCTGGCGGTGACGTCGACGATCAAGGTGGGCATCGGGGTCCTGCCGGCGGTGGCCCGCAACCCGGCGATCGCGGCGATGGAGCTGGCCGCTCTGGCGGAGCTGCACCCGGGCCGGCTGATCGGCGGGCTGGGGCACGGGGTGGCGTCGTGGATGCGCCAGATCGGCGCGTATCCGGCTTCGCCGCTGGCGGCTTTGGAGGAGACGCTGGTGGCGGTCCGCCGGCTGCTGGCGGGCGACCGGGTGTCGGTCTCCGGACGGCACGTCGCCCTGGACGAGGTGGAGCTGGTGTTCCCGCCGGCCGAGGTGCCGCCGGTCCTGGCCGGGGTCCGCCGCCCGAAGTCGCTGGCGGTGGCGGGTTCCTCCGCGGACGGGACGATCCTGGCGGAGCCGTCCCCGCCGGAGTTCGTGCGGACGGCCCTGTCCGGGATCGCCGCCGGGCGGTCCGCGGAGGGCGCGCCTGACCACCACGCGGTGGTGACGTACAACTGGCTGGCGTTGGGCGACGCTTCGCGGGCTCGGTTGACGGTGGCGGAGTCGTTGACGCCGGGCGCGCGCGTGCAGGTCGAGGGTCTGCCGTTCGCTTCGGAGCTGCTGGAGCTGGTCGACTCGGCATCCACTGTGGACGAACTGGCGGCCGGGCTGCGGCCGGAGTGGATCTCGCGGCTGGCGGTGTGCGGGGAGCTCGACCAGTGCGTAGCCGCGGTGCGCTCGCTGCACGAGGCCGGGAGCGGCTCGGTAGTGCTGCTGCCGCTCCCGGAGGAACCGCCTGAGCGCGGCATCGAGGACGCGGGCCGAGTCGCAGCAGCCCTGCGCGGCTGACACCGGCACTCACCGAAAAGAAGTTCGCGGCTGGCCGTGTGCGGGGACCTCGACCAGTGCGTAGCCGCAGTGCGCTCGCTGCACGAGGCCGGGAGCGGGTCGGTAGTGCTGCTGCCGCTGCCGGAGGAACCGCCTGAGCGCGGCATCGAGGACGCGGGCCGAGTCGCAGCAGCCCTGCGCGGCTGACACCGGCAGCCACCGAAAAGGAGTTCGCGGCTGGCCGTGTGCGGGGACCTCGACCAGTGCGTAGCCGCGGTGCGCTCGCTCCACGATGCCGGGAGCGGGTCGGTAGTACTGCTGCCGCTCCCGGAGGAACCGCCGGAACGAGGCATCGAGGACGCGGGCCGAGTCGCAGCAGCCCTGCGCGGCTGACTCCCGCACTCACCGAAAAGGAGTTCGCGCCCCGCCGTCACCGTGTCAGGATCGGGCCATGCCGGTCGATCCGCACCTCCTCCTGGCCTTCGTCCTCACCACCGTCGTCGCGATGGTCACCCCGGGCCCGGACATGCTCTTCATCCTCGGCTGCGGCATGCGCGGCGGGCCGAAAGCGGGGCTGCTCGCCACCGCCGGGGTCGCCACCAGCGAAGCCATCCACGTCGCCGTTGCCGCGGCCGGGCTCGCCGCTCTCTTCGCCGCCGTTCCCGTCGCCTTCACGGTCGTCAAGATCGCCGGTGCCGCCTACCTCGTGTACCTCGGCGTCCAGGCCATCCGGAACCGCAAGCCGCTCGTCGAACGCAAAACCGACCGCGCCTACCTGAGCGGGCTGCTGACCAACCTGCTCAACCCGAAGATGGTCACCTTCACCATCGCGTTCCTGCCGCAGTTCATCGACCCGGCACGAGGGCACGTGGCCCTGCAGTTCGCCGTCCTCGGCGCGATCATGATCGTGTTCGAGTTCCTCGTCGACGGCGCCGTCGGCGTGCTCGCCGGCCGCGTCGGCGGGTGGGTGCGCCGGAAGAGGAACCAGCGCCGGATCGAGGTCGCCACCGGCGGCATCTTCATCGGCCTCGGCGTGAAGCTGGCCCTCGACTGACCGAGGGGTAGCGCCTGCGCTACCCCGAAGCCGGCGGCCGGCCCCAGGGTGGCGTGCCCGCGTCCCGGCCAGGATCCCTTCCATGACCAGGAACCGGAAAACCACGGCCGTCCTCGCCGTCGCGGCGATCGCGACCGGAACGCTCTTCGCCCCCGCGTCCGCCGAAGCGGCCCAGCCCGACCCCGTGCGCGCCCTGACGCAGGCGGCGCATCCCCTGCGCACCACCGAACCCGGCCGGGACACCGGTGACCTGCGGGCCCTGGGCGCGATGATCGGCGACGCCCAGGTGACCGGCCTCGGCGAAGCGACCCACGGCTCCCACGAGTTCTTCGCCATGAAGGAGCGGCTCTTCCGCTACCTCGTCGAGCAGAAGGGTTTCACCACCTTCGCCCTCGAAATGAGCTGGTCCGCGGGACTCGAGATCGACGAGTTCCTCCAGACCGGCACCGGGGACGCGCGCACGGTCGCCAAGGCCGCCCTCGCCGGCTCGCCGTGGGACCGCGAGGAGTTCGTCCACCTCATCGAGTGGATGCGCGACTACAACCGCCACCACCCCGGCCGCACCGTCCACTTCGTCGGCGACGACCTCAGCGCCCCGACCGTGGACGACGAGTTCTTCGGCCGGGTGACCGGCTACGTCCAGCGGACCCACCCCGAGTCGCTGGCCCGGCTGAACGAGCTCTACACCGGCCTGCGCCCGATCGACGACGTCTACGCGTACCTCGCCAAGCCGCTCGCGGAGCGGCAGCGGCTCGCGGCCCGGGCCCAGGAGGCTCTCGAGCTGGTGCAAAGCCTCGGTGACGACTGGGTGGCGCAGGACGCCCGGTCCATCGCCCAGACCACGAAGTTCCTCACGATCGACCTCGCCGACCCGGCCTCGGTGGCGAACTCCCAGCGCTTCCGCGACGAGGTCATGGCGCAGAACGTCGTCTGGTGGCAACGCCACACCGGCGCCAAGATCCTGCTGTCGGCCCACAACGGCCACGTCGGCTACGTCTCCGGCGATCCCGGGCGGTACCCCAAGACGCAGGGCTCGTTCCTGCGCGACACCCTCGGCGCGAACTACGTCGCCACGGGCTTCACCTTCGACCGCGGTTCGTTCCTGTCGCAGGACGAAGCCGGTACCTGGCGGAAGTTCACGGTCGGCGCCGCCGCCCCCGGGTCGAACGAGCACACCCTCGACCAGGTCCGCTACCGGGACTACTACCTCGACATGCGGACCGCCCCGGCCCCGGCGCGTACGTGGCTGGACGTCGCCCGCCCGACCTACGACATCGGGACGGCGTTCCCCGTCGACCCGGCGGACATCGCGCTCGCGCGGTCCTACGACCTGCTCGTCCACCTCCACGACGTGCACGAGGCGGCGCTGGCTAAGTCTTGAGGTTGTTGCGGGCCAGGAAGTCTTCGGCGATGTCGAGGGGGTTGCGCTTCTCCTCGGTGAACTCGACGTTCAACCGCGTCAGCTGCTCGGTCGTCAACGCCGCCGAGACGCGGTTCAGCGCCGCGGCTTCCTGCTCCGACAGCGTTCCCTTCGCGACCAGGGGCACGATGTTCTGCGCCGGGAACATGTTCTTGTCGTCCACCAGCGGCACGAACCCGTTCGCCTGGATCGTCGACGACGTGCTGAACAGGTCCGCCACCTGGACGTCACCCGACTTCAGCGCCGCCACCGTCACCGGGCCGCCCGTGTCGGTCGTGCGGATCTCCTTGAACTCGCAGCCGTAGAGCTTCTTGATCTGGTCCTTCCAGCGGCTGCTCCACTGGCCCGGCCCGCCGAACACCAGCTCGCCGCAGCGTTTCCCCAGGTCCGAGAACGTCTTGATGCCCGACGAAGCCAGCTGCGCCCCGACCACGAGCAAGTCCTTGTCCTCGGCCGGCGCCTGGTCCAGGACTTCGAAACCCGCGGGGACCTTCTGGCGAAGCTGCGCGTAGACGTCCTGGGACGTCGTCGCGGACGTCTCCTTGTCGAAGTACCGCAACAGGTTCCCGCTGTAGTCCGGCACCACCGACAGCGACTTGTCCTGCAGCGCCTTGACGACGACCTCGCGGCTGCCGACCGGCGGCCGCACGGTCACGTTCGTCGCGCCCGCGTTCTTCAGCGCACCGGCGTAGATCTGGGCCAGCAAAAGGCTTTCCCCGACGTCGGACGCGCCGATGATGATGTCGCCGTTCGAACCACCCTCGCCCCCACCCGCCAGCGGGTTGCCGCAGCCGGCCACCAAGACCAAGGCGGCCGCCAAAAGACCGAGCCGCTTCATGCCGCCACCTTCTTACCGGTCGCCGCCGCCGTCGCCAGCCGGACGCCCTTGGGCACCAAAGCGCGGTTCAGCAACGCGAACAGGAGGTCGAGCACGATCGCCAGCAACGTCGTGAGCAACGCGCCCGCGATCACCTCGGAATAGTCCAAAATGGCCAGTCCGTCGAGCAGGAACCGGCCCAGGCCACCGAGTCCGACGTACGCGGCCACCGCGGCGGTCGCCACGAGCTGGAGCACGGCGTTGCGGATGCCGCCCAGCACGAGCGGCAGCGAGATCGGCACCTCGACCTTCCAGAGCCGCTGCCAGCCGGTCATCCCGACACCCTCGGCGGCGTCGACCACGCCGTGGTCGGTCGCCTGCAGCCCGGCGTACGTGCCGGCCAGGATCGGCGGCACGGCCAGCACGACCAGGCCGATGATCGTCGAGGTGACGCTTTCGGTGAAGAGCAGGAACAGGAACGTCACGAGCCCCAGCGTCGGCAGGGCGCGGATCGCGTTGCCGGCACTCACCAAAGCGACGCCGCCGCGTCCGGTGTGGCCGACGAACAGTCCCAGCGGGACGGCGATGACCAACGCGATCACCAGCGACAAGGCGGTGTAGCCGAGGTGCTCCAGCAACCGCTGCGGGATGCCGTCCGGGCCCGACCAGTGCGCCGGGTCGCCGAACCAGTGGACGAGGTCGGTGATCATGCGACGGCCACCCCCGTGCTCCCGGCCCGTTCCCACGGCGTCAGCAGGTTCCGCAGGAGCACCAGGACCAGGTCGACGACCAGCGCGAGCAGCAGCGTCAGCACGATGCCGACGACGATCGGCGAGAAGTACTCGCGCTGGAAGCCGTCGGTGAACAGCACTCCGAGGCCGCCGGTGCCGATCAGCGCGCCGACGCTGACCAGGCTGATGTTGCTGACCGACGCCACCCGCACCCCGGCCGCGAGGACCGGGACCGACAGCGGCAGTTCGACGGCGAAGAACCTGCGCACCGGCTTGTACCCGACGGCGGTGGCCGCGGCGATCACCGACGGCGCCACGGCGTCCAGCGCGTCGAGCACCGGGCGCACCAGCAGGGCCGTGGTGTAGATCGTCAGCGCGACGACGACGTTGATGCTGTCCAGGATCTTCGACCCGATCAGGCCGGGGATGACGACGAACAGCGCCAGCGACGGGATCGTGTAGAGCAGGTTGGCCAGCACCATCAGCACCTGCCGGGCGGGCCGCCAGCGGTGGCCGAGCCAGCCGGCCGCGATCGCCAGGACGATGCCCAGTACCAGCGGGAGCAGCGCCAGGTAGACGTGGTCACCCAGGTCACCGAGCACCTCGGCGCGGGTGTTCCCGCTGCTCAGGTACTGCCCGAGCTCGTCGAAGAAGCTCATGACGCCTGGGGCGTCGCCTCGATCACTTCCAGGACCTGTCTCGCGACGACGCCGCCGAGCACGCGGTGGTCTTCGTCGACGACCACGCCGAGGCTGGCCGGCGAGGACAGCGCGGCGTCGAGCGCCCCGCGGATCGGCGTCCCGTGGATCCACAGCGAACCGCCGGCGACGAGGTCGTCTTCGGACAGTGCGCCGTCCACTGTGGAGTCCGGCCGCAGCCAGCCGCGGGGTTGCTTGTCGGCGTTGACACCCAGCCGCCAGCCGTCGCTCGCGGCCACCGCCGAGCCGATCTCCACCAGCTCGATCTCCTTCACCTCGACGCCCTCGGCGGAGAGGAAGGACAGGCCGCGGTAGCCGCGGTCCCGGCCGACGAACGACGCGACGAAGTCGTCCACCGGGTGGCGCAGCACGTCGGAGGGCGTGCCGTACTGGGCGAGCTTGCCGCCGACGCGCATCACCGCGACCTTGTCACCGAGCCGGACGGCCTCGTCGATGTCGTGGGTGACGAACACGATCGTCTTGCCCAGCTGCGACTGCAGCCGCAGCAGCTCGTTCTGCAGGTCCTCGCGCACGATCGGGTCGACCGCGGAGAACGGCTCGTCCATCAGCAGCACCGGCGAGTCCGCGGCGAGCGCGCGGGCGACGCCGACGCGCTGCTGCTGGCCACCCGAGAGCTGGGCCGGGTACCGCTTGCCGAGCTCGACCGGCAGGCCGATGGTCTCGAGCAGTTCGGCGGCCCGCTTGCGCGCCTTCGCCTTGTCCCAGCCCGACAGCAGGGGCACGGTGGCGATGTTGTCCAGCACCGTCCTATGTGGAAAGAGACCGGCGTGCTGGATGACGTAGCCGATGCCGCGGCGCAGCAGCGCCGGGTCGCCCTCGGCGACGTCCTTGCCGTCCAGCAGCACCTGGCCGCCGGTGGGCTCGACCATCCGGTTGATCATCCGCAGCGACGTCGTCTTGCCGCAGCCGGACGGGCCGACGAACACGGTGATCGTGCCGTCCTCGACCGTCAGGTTCAGCTTGTCGACGGCGACCGTCCCATCGGGATACTGCTTGGTCACGTCGCGGAATTCGATCGTCACTTGCCCACTCCCCATGTCAGGTCCGTTCGACCGTAGCCGAGTTGGCGACGGTTGGCACGGCGTTCCGGCAGGTGGTGACTACGCTCTGAGGCCGTGAACGCTCTCGACGACGTCCTCGCCAAGCACGGCGTCGGCGTCCGCCCGCTGTACCGCGTCATCGACCTGCTGCGGACCGGTGACCACGACCTCGGCGAGCTGGTGCGGCTGAGCGCGGCGCCACGGCGCAGTGTCGAAGACGTCCTCACCGCCTTGGGCGACGACCTCGACCTCAGCGGCGACCGGCTGCGGCTCTCCCCCGGCGTCGCGGCGTCGTACCTGCAGTACAGCGCGCCGCGCTACGCCGACCCGCTCGACGAAGCCGTCGCGACGCACGAGCTGCTGCCGAAGGTCGCCGAGTGGGTCGCGGAGGTGCCGCCGCCGCTGGCCGCGCTCGACCACGTGCAGGCCACGCCGGAGACGGTGCTGCGCCGCGCGCTGTGGCTGGACGCGCGGTACGACCTGGCGTCGGCGAACCTGCTGTTCCTCGGCGACCACGACCTGACGTCGCTGGCGGTGCACGCGGTCTGCCCGGCGGCGTCGCTGACGGTCGTCGACCTCGACGAGCGCGTGCTGGCCTACCTGGACGACCGCGGCGGGCGCGAGATCGCCACCGCCCACGCGGACCTGCGCGTCGGCCTGCCGCCGGCTTTCGGCGGCGCCTTCGACCTGGTGTTCAGCGATCCGCCGTACACGCCCGAGGGCATGGGCCTGTTCGCGACGCGCGGGGTGCAGGCGCTGCGGGAGCCGTCCGAAGGCCGGCTGCTGTTCGCGTACGGCTACAGCCCGCGGCACCCGGCGCTGGGCGCGCAGGTGCAGCGGTCGCTGGCCACGCTCGGGCTGACGTTCGAGGCGATCCTGCCGGATTTCAACCGCTACTTCGGGGCGCAGGCGATCGGCAGCGCGGCGGACCTGTATGTCTGCCAGCCGACGGCGAAGGCCAAGAAGATGCGTGGCGGCAAGGGGAAGTCCGCGATCTACACCCATGGGCCGCAGTCGGTGGAGGCGGCCGGGACGAAGCCGGCGCTGCTGGAGAAGCTGAAGGAGATCGCCGTCGCGGGCGGGCTTTCGCCGGAGACGCGGCCGGTGGACTGGTCGATTTCGGGGCCCGAGGGCGACGCCGTCGCGATGGACCTCACAGCGGACCCGGGGCCGTGGCTGCTGCGCACGCTGCTGGGCACGAACGCCCGCCGGCTGGCGCTGCTGCTGCCGAACGCGCACCCGGACCTGGCGGACGAGCGGTCCCAGACGTCGCTGGCGGAGCTGGTCCGGGGGAAGTACACCCTGCGGTACCTGCGCAGCACGCCGGACAACCGGCACGCGGTCGTCGTCGCGGACGCGGTGGCGGGCCAGGACGAGGTGCTGACCCGTGCCCACGCCCGCCTGGCGAACGTCTCCCTGGACGTCCCCGAGGACCTGGTGGACCTGCGCCTGGTCGACGTCCCGAGGCACCGCCTCCCCGAGCTGCTGGGCCGCTGAAACGCCATGAGGGGCACCTTCACGGCTTTCGGAGCCGTGAAGGTGCCCCTCATGAACTACGTCAGGCCGTGACGCCGTCCGCTTCCGCGGCCTTCGCCACCGCGGCCGCGACCTCGGGAGCGACGCGGGGGTCGAGCGGGCTCGGGACGATGCGGTCCGGGCCCAGGTCGTCCATCGCCACCGACACGATCGCCTCGGCGGCCGCCAGCTTCATGTTCTCCGTGATCGCCCGCGCACCCGAGTCCAGGGCACCGCGGAAGACGCCCGGGAACGCTAGCACGTTGTTGATCTGGTTCGGGAAGTCGCTGCGCCCGGTGGCCACGATCGACGCGTAGCGCGCCGCCACCTCCGGGTGCACCTCCGGGTCCGGGTTGGACAGTGCGAACACGATGCCGCCGCCCGCCATCCGGCCGAGCAGCGTCTCGTCGATCGTCGCACCGGACAGGCCCAGGAACACGTCCGCGCCTTCGAGCGCCTCCGCCAGCCCGCCCTGCAAGCCCGCCTTGTTCGTCTCCGAAGCCAGGCGCGCCTTGATCGGGTTCAGGCCGTCGCGGCCGGTGTGGATGATGCCGCGCGAGTCGAGGACGGTGACGTCGCCGATGCCGGCCTCCTGCAGGATCCGCGCGCACGCGACGCCCGCCGCGCCGGCGCCGGAGACGACCACGCGCTGGTCGGCGATCGCCCGGTCGAGGACCAGGTTGGCGCCGCGCAGGGCGGCCAGCGTGACGATCGCCGTGCCGTGCTGGTCGTCGTGCATGACCGGGCAGTCCAGCGCCTGCTTGAGCTTGTCCTCCAGCTCGAAGCACCGCGGCGCGGAGATGTCCTCCAGGTTGACCGCGCCGAAGGACGGGCGCAGCCGCACCAGCGTCTCGACGATCTCGTCGACGTCGGTGGTGTCGAGCACCAGCGGGATCGAGTCGAGCCCGCCGAAGGTCTTGAACAGGACCGACTTGCCCTCCATGACCGGCAGCGACGCGCTCGCGCCGATGTCGCCGAGGCCCAGCACCGCCGTCCCGTCGCTCACCACGACGACGAGCCGGTCCGCCCACGTGTACCGCTTGGCCTTGGCCGCGTCCTCGGCGATCGCGCGGCTCACCTTCGCCACACCCGGGGTGTACGCGATCGAAAGGTCACGCGGGCTGGAAATCGGGCGGGTGGCCGCCACCGAGAGCTTGCCGCCCTCGTGCCCGGTGAAGATCTCTTCGTCGGTGACCGGCGCCGGTGCGCCGGTGGGGTCGCTCATGGGGATTCCTGTCGTCGTTTCCGTCATTCCCCCAGTGGGAATGACGGAACTCGCGGATCGGACTTGGGTCACTGGAATTTCTCCTGGGCATGCGAGCTGGGACCACGGGTCTGCAGGGGGATTCCGTGGGGGATCCCGGCACGGCAGCCCAGCGCGGTAGCGCCGGCCTGTCGGCGAGGCGTCACGTCGGCCATCGGTGCCGTGGGTCTGGCGATGGCCGCGGACGCGGCGGTCCAGTCATTGTGACAGGTCTTGTCCGGGAGGGGACCCCTCGGTGCGGCTGACGTCACACCGGACCCCTATTCCCGGCAATTGCCAAGACGTCCGTTCGGTTTTTTAACCGCCCGATATGGTGACGCCATGGAATTCCGCCGGCTGAGCGTCCCGGACGCCTTCGAGTTCTCCCCCCGGGCGTTCCCCGACGAGCGGGGCCTGTTCGTCGCCCCCTTCCAGGAGGAGGCCCTGCGCGAAGCGGTCGGGCACCCCCTGCGGCTCGCCCAGGCCAACCACAGCGTGTCCCGGCGCGGCGCGATCCGCGGCATCCACTTCGCCGACACCCCTCCCGGGCAGGCGAAGTACATCTACTGCGCCCGCGGCTCGCTGCTCGACGTCGTCGTGGACATCCGCGTCGGTTCGCCGAGCTTCGGCACCTGGGACGCCGTCCGGCTCGACGCGGACCGGTTCAACGCCGCCTACCTCGCCGAGGGCCTCGGGCACGGCTTCATCGCGCTCGAGGACGACACGGTGATGGCCTACCTGTGCTCCGAGCCGTACAACCCGACGGGCGAGCACGGCATCACCCCGCTCGACCCGGCGCTGGGCCTGCCCTGGCCCGCGGACATCGAGCCGATCCTGTCGGCGAAGGACCGCGACGCCCCCACCCTGGCCGAGGCCCAGGAGCAGGGGCTGCTGCCGTCCTACCAGGACTGCGTCGCCTACTACGACAAGCTGCGCTCGGCGCACTGAGCACCGGTTCCACCGGGGTCCCCGCGACCTCTTGCACATTTAGTAAGCGCGCATATAGTCTGCCCACATGACACTTTACGAGTACGAGCACAGCGAGACCTCCACCGCTCCCGCCGCCGCGATCTGGCCGCTCTGGGCCGACACCGGCCGCTGGCCCGAGTGGGACGCGGGCGTCCGCTCGGTGGTCGTCGACGGCCCCTTCGCCGTCGGCACCAGCGGAACCATGACGATGGACGGGATGCCGCCGATCCCGTTCACCCTGACCGAGGTCACCGAAGGCCGGAGCTTCACCGACGAGACCCGGCTGCCGGACGCCCACCTGCGGTTCGAGCACGTCCTGACCGACGTCGAAGGCGGCACGCGCATCACCTACCGCGTCACCATCGACGGGCCCGAAGGCTTCGGCGAGCAGGTCACGTCGGACACTCCCGACGCCATGCAAGCTTTGGCGCGGCTCGCTGAGGCATCCTGCCGGGTATGACCGCCCCGGAGTCCCGCCTGCCCGGCCCCGAACGCAGCCCCGGCTTCCTGCTGTGGCGCGTGACGCTGGCCTGGCAGCGGGCGATGCGGGCCGCGCTGGCCCCGCACGACCTCACGCACGTCCAGTTCGTGCTGCTGACAACCACGTGGTGGCTCACCCGCTCGGGCGAGCCACCGACCCAGCGGCAGCTGGCCGAGCGGGCCGGCACGGACACGATGATGACCAGCCAGGTCGTCCGCAAGCTCGCCGAACGCGGTCTGCTCGCCCGCGCCGACGACCCGGCCGACGCCCGCGCGAAGCGCCTGGAAGTCACCCAGGCCGGCCTGGACCTGGTCGCAAAGGCCCTGAAGGACGTCGAAGCCGCCGACGCGTCGTTCTTCGAAGCCGCCGACGACGGTTTCGTCGACTCGCTGGCGAAGCTCAGCCCTTGAGGTCTTCGGCGAGGACGCGCTCGATGTTGCGCTCGGCCAGCGCCGTGATCGTCACGAACGGGTTGACGCCGGTGCTGCCCGGGATGAGCGAGCCGTCGGTGACGTACAGGTTCCGGTAGCCCTTCACGCGGCCGTGGTCGTCGGTCGCTTCGCCGAGCACCAGCCCGCCCAGCGGGTGGTAGGTGAAGCGGTTCTCGAACGTGCGCGTGTCGCCGAACAGGTCGTAGCGGTAGATGGTCTTGTTCGCCCGGTTGATCTTGTCGAACAGCGCCTTCGCGGCGTCGATCGACGGCTGCCCCTGCGACGCCGTCCAGTGCAGCTTCGCCGAATCGCTCGCCGCGTCGTAGGTGAAGTGCCCGCGTTCGGGGTTCTTCGTGATCGCCAGGTAGAGGCTGACCCACGTTTCGAGGCCGGCGGGCACCGGCGCGATCTCGGCGAACGCGGGGTGCACCGGGTCGGCCCGGTTGTCGATGCCGAGCGCGGGCATGCCGGACTGCAGGCTGCCGGTGGTGTCCCAGACGTGGTTGGCGCGCCCGCACATGACGTTGCCGTTGGTGCCCCAGCCCTGTCCGACCGCCTCGTTCAGTTCGGGCAGCCGGCCGGTGTCGCGGGCGCGCACCAGCAGCTCGGTCGAGCCGAGGCTGCCCGCCCCGAGGAACAGGTACTGCGTGCTCACCTGCCGGGTGCCCAGGACGGTGCCGTGCTCGTCGATCTCGCGGACCGCCAGCGTGTACGTCCCGTCGGGCTGCCGGAGGATCTCGCGGACCTCGCGCAGCGTCTCGATGGTCACGTGGCCGGTGCCGAGCGCGGCGGCCAGGTAGGACTTGTCGAGCGAGCGCTTCCCGTGGTTGTTGCCGTAGATGACCTCCGACGCGTCCGCCGAGCGCGGGACCTCACCCGCTTCCTCGCGCCGCAGGTAGTCGAGGTCGTACACGCTGGGGACGAACACCGTGCCGAACCCGGCCTTGCGCGCGGCCTTCCGGGACACGCGGGCGTACTGGTACGAGCGGCACGTCTCGAACCAGCCGGGGTCGACGACGTCGACCCCGAGAGCCGCGTTCGCCCGCGGGAAGTACTTGCCGTACATCTCGCCGGCGTCGACCCGCGGCAGGATCTCCTCGAAGTACGACCGCTCCGGCGTCACCGCCATCGCGCCGTTGACCAGGGAACCGCCGCCGACGCCGCGGCCGAGGTACACCGCCATGTCGCCGAAGCTCACCCGGTCGAGCACGCCGGCGTACCGCCCGATGTCGCGGTTGACCAGGTCGAGCCAGAGGAACGACGCGAGCGGCGCCTCGGTGCGGTCCTTGAACCACATCGCGCGCTCGTCGGGCTTGAGCATCGAGCAGAAGACCTGACCGTCCGCGCCGGGCTCGGTCCACAGCTTGCCCATCTCGAGCATCAGCGTCGGGATCCCGGCCTCACCGAGCCGCAACGCCGTGACGGCGGCGCCGTAGCCGGTGCCGATGACCACCGCCGGCGAGTACTCCGGGAGCGGTGACGCCGCCGCGCGCCGCGTCGAGACCGTGGTCAGCCCGAGGGCGGCGGCGGAGTTCAGGGCGGCGAGACCGAGGAACCGGCGGCGGGAGAAGGCAGACATGGTCCCGAGCATGCCCCAATTCAGTAAACAGCGTTAACTAATCAGAACGTGTTTCACCCAGTCGAGGGAAATTTCCGGTCTTCCCCTGGGGGCGATCCCGGATGTCCGGGCCGCGCGGGACGAGCAGGCTCACCGCCATGAAACTTCTCGCACTGGGGGCGGCCGCGGTCGCCGTCGCCGCACTGGGGGTCCTGCCCGGATCGGCGTCCGCCGAAGAGCTGCCGACGTTCGACTTCACGGACTGCCCGGCACCGCCCGCGAACGCCGACCCGGGCACGTGGCGTTGCGAAGCCTTTGTCTCGCAAGGAAAACTGACGATCGGGGACCAGGAGATCCCGCTCGGCGAAATGCGATTGACCTTCAGCGAAGGCCGGGTGAACGGCCAGTACGCCCAGGTGTTCGGCGCCCTCCGGCACGCACCCGCCCGGATCCCCGGCCTGGCCGGCGCGACGCTTCAGCTGCGCTACGGCGGCTACTCCGACTTCCACAGCGACGACCGGCGCCGCGGTGAGCTCGACGTCTACGCCGTGGTGCGACACCCGTTGCTGCGCAAGGACTGCAGTATCGGCACGGCAGCCATGCCGCTGCACACGGTGGTGCACGACGACCCGGCCGTGCCGCCGCGGATCATCTCGGAGAACCCGCGGACGGCGTTCTCCGGCACCGTCGACCCGGACCTCGCCCTGCCCGCGACCACCGGCTGCGGCGTCCTCGGCAAGCTCGTCGACCAGCGGCTGGGCCTGCCGTCACCGTCCGGCGAGAACGCGTTCCACCAAGCGTCCTACGTGCAGTACAAGCCGCTCTAACGCTTCTTCGGCGTCACCCAGATCGTGATCGTCCCGGTGACCACCGGCTGGGCACTCGTGTCCGAAATGGTCACCGGGACCTCGAGCTCGAACCCCTCGTCGCCGAACTCCGGCAGCGCGGGCAGCGACGCGACCGCACGCAGGCCCGTCTCGGCCTTCGCGACGTATTGGATGTTCATGCCCTTCGGCAGCCACCGGTGCGTCGCGGGGACCGTCGCTTCCGCGAGCATGCCCATCGCGATCTCGGCGAGGTTGCAGGCGGCGATCGCGTGGAACGTGTGGATGTGGTTGTGGACACCCCACCACTTCGGCGCGGTGACCTCGCAGTGGCCGGGGCGCAGCTCGCGCACCGACGGCAGCACCGTGCGGAAGTAGGGCACGCGCAGGCACATCGCCGCGCTGAACAGCTGTTTCCCGCCCGGCTTCGCGGCCAGCTTGTGCCACAGCGCGAACGTCGACGTGTCGGGCATGGAGATCTCCTCGAGCTAAGCTACTGCTCAGTAGCCAACCAGACGCCCGGCCGCCGCGCAAACCGCCGGATATATTCGCCCGTGTGGCGAACCGTCTCTTCCTCCTCCGGCACGGCCAGACCGAATGGTCGGTGAACGGACGGCACACCGGCCGCACCGACATCCCGCTGACGCCGGCCGGGGAAGGCCAGGCGCTGGCCGCCGGCGGCACGCTCCGAAGCCTGGTCGGCGGGCCGTCGCTCGTGCTGTCGAGCCCGCGCGCCCGCGCGCTGCGGACCGCCGCGCTCGCCGGGCTGCGCGTCGACGAGGTCACCGAGGACCTCTCCGAGTGGGACTACGGCGAGTACGAAGGCATCACCACGCCGGAGATCCGCGAGACCGTGCCGGGCTGGACCGTCTGGACCCACCCGATCCCCGGCGGGGAAAGCGCTTCGGAGGTGTCGGATCGCGCGGACCGCGTGCTGGCGCGCGCCCGCGGCGACATCGAGGCCGGCGACGTGATCCTGGTCGGGCACGGGCACTTCAGCCGCGTGCTGGTGGCCCGCTGGCTCGGCCTGCCCGCGACGTCCGGCGTCCACTTCGGACTGGACGCGGCCGGCATCGCGGTGCTCGGCGACGAGCGCGGCGAACCCCAGATCGAACACCTCAACCTGCCGCCCGCCCTGGAGGACTGACGTGCCCGACGACCGCATCCGCCGGATCCGGCCCGACGACGTCGAGGCCGCCGTCCGGCTCGCCTACGACCTGGCCGAGTACGAACGCGCACCCGACGAGTGCCACCTGACGGTGCCGCAGCTGCGCGAGGCGCTGTTCGGCGAGGCGCCCAAGCTGTTCGGGCACGTGGCCGAAGTGGACGGCGAGGTCGTCGGCTTCGCGGTCTGGTTCCTGAACTTCTCGACGTGGCGCGGCGTGCACGGGATCTACCTGGAGGACCTGTTCGTCCTGCCCGCCCACCGCGGCTCGGGCCTGGGCAAGGCCCTGCTGGCGGCCCTGGCGGCGGAGTGCGTCGCGAACGGCTACGGCCGGCTCGAGTGGTCGGTCCTGGACTGGAACCCGGCGACGGAGTTCTACAAGGCCCTCGGCGCGGTCCCGATGGACGAGTGGACGGTCAACCGCCTCACCGACGAACCGCTGCAGGCCCTGGCCGCCCAGGCCTAGTCCTCGTCGTGGCCTTCGCGCTCGGCGCGGCGGCCGGCCAGGCCGCCTCGCTCGGCGGCTTCCGTCTCCGTCTCGCCTTCGCGCAGGCCCAACGCCCAGGCCCGCGACGGCCGCCGGAACAGCAGGACCAGCGCCGCGATGCCGAACAGCGCGATCGGCACGCCCCACACCGGCTCGCCGGACGGGCCGAGCAGGTACCAGCCGAGGCCGACCACGATCAGCGCGATCACCACGCCGGGCGAGCGCGCCCACGTCTGGCCGGCGACGAGCCCGGCCGACGCGGCCAGGAACGCCAGTGCCACCACGATGAACGTGCCGGCCTCGACGTAGATGTTGTTGCCCGGCTGCGCGGGCGAACCCAGGCCGTTCACCAGCACGACCACCCCGAACACCAGCAGGGCGAGCGACGGCACCGCGGTGACCACGCCGGCCAGCCGGACCTCACGGGGAGCGGGCGAGAGCTTCACTGCGGGGCCTTCCGGAGGACTTGCTTTGCGGGAGCACAGTGGACTCGACCAGGGCGGGTCACCGTGCGTGAGCTGATTCGATCGTATGCCACCCGGTCGGCCGTTTTCGCGGGACCGCCCGGGCGCTGAGAATTCAGGTGTCGTCGATGAGCGGGCGGTCGGCCCGGGTGCACTTGTCACGACGAGCGGACACTCGTCACACGAAGGAGGGCCGCCCGGCACAGGGTCACAGGTGCGGTTCGGAGCGGTGCGGCGGCCGGTGCTTCCGGTCACCTTGCGCCGTCGAGAGGTTCTCGGCGCGGTGGGCGTCACCTACCCTGCGGTAGTGCGCGCAATCCTCGTCGTGAACCCCCAGGCCACCTCGACCACCGCCGGTGGCCGGGACGTCCTGGCGCACGCGCTCGCCAGCCAGGTCAAGCTCGACGTGGTCGAAACCGACTACCGCGGGCACGCCATGGCCGTCGCGCGCTCGGCCGCGCGGGACGGGATCGACCTGGTCGTGGCGCACGGCGGCGACGGCACGGTCAACGAGGTCGTCAACGGCCTGCTGGCCGATTCGGACGGCGACCCGACCCAGATCGGGCGGGTGCCCGCCCTGGGCGTCGTGCCCGGCGGCTCGGCCAACGTGTTCGCGCGCGCCCTCGGCATCTCCGCGGATCCCGTCGAGGCCACCCACCAGCTGCTCAACGCGCTGGAGAACGACCGCTCGCGCCGGGTCGGGCTCGGCCTGGCCGACGGGCACTGGTTCACCTTCAACTCCGGGCTCGGCTGGGACGCCGACGTCGTCGGCCGGGTCGCCAAGCGCCGCGGCAAGCAGACGACCGCGGGCCTCTACATGAGGGCCGCCGTCCGCTCCTACTTCCGGCCGCCGCTGGGCCGGCCGGCCCTGACCATCCGCGTCCCGGGTGAGGAACCCACCGAAGCGCTGACCGCTTTCGTGTCGAACACCGATCCGTGGAGCTACCTGGGCGAGCGTCCGGTCCACCTCAACCCGGGTTGCTCGTTCGAGACGGGATTGGGTCTGTTCGCGCTGAACGGTCTGGGGTTGCCCACGGTGTTCAAGCATGTACGCCGTGCTTTGGCTACGAAGAGCAACCAAAAAGGAAAACGTCTCGTGCGTCACGACGACGTGCCGATGATCCGCATCGACGCAGCTGAACCGGTAAACTTCCAGGTGGACGGCGACCTCGTCGGCCAGCGGACCCGGGTGGAATTCTTCAGCGTCCCGAATGCACTCAGCGTAATCGTGTGACGACGTGACCGCTGATCGCCTGCGGCAAAGTGCAAGCTGCCGTTCGTCGACGCAGAAGCTCCGCTCAGCGCATCAGCCTTCCCTTCGGGCGGCTGTTTCGGAGAGAAACCGCAGGTCAGAGGGGTCGCTCGGCCGGGTGACCTGACTCACCGATCTTCAAGAAACCCTTGTCGAAAGCAGTGCTTCGTGAAAGCATTCACAAGCACCCAAGAAGACGACCGCCATTGACGACTGTGGCGCGGCCCTCCCGCGCCATATGAAGGAGCTCACGAACATGGACTGGCGCCACGACGCGGCCTGCCGAGACGAGGACCCCGAGCTGTTCTTCCCGGTGGGAACCAGCGGTCCTGCTCTGTCGCAGGTAGCTCAGGCGAAGGCCGTGTGCCACCGCTGCACCGTCGCTTCCGACTGCTTGGCCTGGGCTCTGGCCAGCGGACAGGATGCCGGCGTGTGGGGCGGCATGAGCGAGGACGAGCGACGCGCGCTCAAGCGCCGCCGTACGCACATCGGCACGCGTACCAACGCCTGACTTTCTTCAGCTACACGGCATCAAGCTACACCCGAACCAAACAGGTAATTCACCCGGGCTGGCACAGTTGTGCCCAGACCTTCTGGGGTGATACCTACCCGGTTCAAGCTTAACAACCGAGGCGAAACCACCCGGCGACGGGTGCGCTGAAACCTCACCAGGACTTCAAGTCCTCCCGCACACGTTGAACGGCCCGGCACACGAGCACCACGTGCCGGGCCTTCACCGTGTTCCGGTTCCCCGCCGCGATCCGCACCCGATCACGTCCACCGGAACGGGTATGCCCGGCGGTGATCAAGTCCAAACGCGACGGTCTACAAGCGCCTCGAAAGAGGGATGCGCAGCGCCGCCTCGGTTCCCGTCACCCGGGTGGACGACGTCTCGGCGTGCACCTTCCGCAGCGACAGCGAGCCCCGCAGCTCGGACTCGACCAGCGTCCGGACGATCTGCAGCCCCAGGCCGTCCGAACGCTCCAGCGAGAACCCCGCCGGCAGCCCGCGCCCGTTGTCGCGGATGACGACGTCCAGCCAGCGGGCCGAGCGCTCGACGATCAGCTCGACCTTGCCCGACCGGCCCGCCGGGAAGGCGTGCTCGATGGCGTTCTGCACCAGCTCGGCCAGCACCATCACCAGCGGCGTCGCGATCTCCGCGACCACCACCCCGAACGAGCCCTTCCGCTTCAGCCCGACCTGCGACTCCGCCGTGGCGACCTCACCGACCATCGGCAGCACGTTGTCGAGCAGCTTGTCGAGGTCGACGCGCTCGTCCACCGAGATGGACAGCGCCTCGTGCACCAGGGCGATCGACGTCACCCGGCGCACCGACTCCGCGAGCGCGAGCCGCGCCTCCTCCGACGACGTCCGGCGGGACTGCAGGCGCAGCAGCGCCGCCACCGTCTGCAGGTTGTTCTTCACCCGGTGGTGGATCTCGCGGATCGTCGCGTCCTTCGAGAGCAGCGCGCGGTCGCGGCGCTTGACCTCGGTGACGTCGCGGACCAGCACCAGCGCGCCCGCCGCCTGCCCGGCCGGGCGCAGCGGCAGCGCGCGGAACAGCACCACCGCGCCGCGCCGCGAATCGGCCTCGGTGCGGCTCGACGGCTTCCCGTCGAGGGCCTCGATGATCCGGTGCGACACCTCGGTCGCGTCGAACGGGTCGCGGATCAGCGAGCGCGTCAGCGGCGCCAGGCGCGTGCCGACCAGGTCGGACTCGTGCCCCATCCGGTGGTAGGCGGACAGGCCGTTCGGGCTGGCGAACACGACCGTGCCGCTCGAATCGAGCCGGATCAGCCCGTCCCCCACCCGCGGCGACGTGTGCGTGTCGGTGGCGTTGGTGCCGCTCGGCGGGAACGTGCCGTCGACGATCATCTGGCACAGGTCGCCGGCGCTGCCCAGGTACGCGATTTCCAGCGGCGAAGGGACGCGCGGGGCGGCCAGGTTCGTCTCGCGGCTCATCACGGCGACGACGTCGTCGTGGAACCGCACCGGGATCGCTTCGCGCCGCATCGGCAGGTCGCGATACCAGTGCGGGTCCTCCTCGCGGCAGATCCGCGCCTCGCGCATGGCCTTCGCCAGCTGCGGGTGCTCCTCCACGGTGAACCGCGTGCCGACGACGTCCTCGGGGTGCGCGGTGGGCGCCGTCGTCGGCCGCGCGTGCGCGACGCAGACGAAGTCGCCGCCGTCCGGCTGCAGGTCTTCGGTCACCGGGACCCAGAGCAAGAAGTCGGCGAAGGACAGGTCGGCCAGCAGCTGCCACTCCGCGACGACGGTCTGCAGGTGGTCCGCGGCCTCCCCGGGGAGGCCGGTGTTGTCGGCGAGCAGTTCGGCGAGGGTGGACACGGTTACTCGACCGTCCCGAGGACGTCACCCTGCTGGACGCGGTCGCCCTTCGCCACGGCGAGGCTGGTCAGCGTGCCGGCCTTCGCGCTCACGGCGGGCAGCTCCATCTTCATCGACTCCAGGATCAGGACGGTGTCGCCGGCGTTCACCGCGGTGCCCGGCTCCGCGACGACCTGCAGCACGGTGCCGACCATTTCGGCCCTGATCTCGGCCATCGACACCCTCCTCGGCGCTCGCCCGACGACCCCATCCAACCAGAACGGGACGTCATGACACACTTGAGAGGTTGACCAGCTTTGACGACGAGGAGTGAACATGTCGAAGCGCGCCCGCAAGCGTCGCGACCGGAAGAAGAACGGCGCGAACCACGGCAAGAAGCCCAACGCCTGATTCCCGGCGTCGGCATGACGAAGGCCCTCACACCGCGGTGTGGGGGCCTTCGTCGTGCTCGGGCGCTATTCGGAACGCTGCTCGAGGGTGATCTCGGTGCGTTCCACGGTGACGCCGCCGCGGGTGGCGACGGTCTGGCGGATCGACGCGCGCAGCCGGCTCTTCAGCTCGGCCGGGGCGTGGTCACCGCCGCACTTGCGGGCCAGCAGCTGCTTGATGTGCTCGTCGATGCCGTACTCCTCGAGGCACGGCGGGCAGTCGTCGATGTGGGCGCGCAACGCGGCGTCCCGCTCGGGGCTGCACTCGCGGTCGAGGAGCAGGTAGATGTCGGCGAGCGCCTCTTCGCAGCGGACCTTGTCGGACGCGCCCTCGCACATGTCGTTCATCGCCCCGCCACCTCTTCCTTGGCGCCCCGGACGAAGCCGCGCTCGCGGGCGACATCGGCGAGCAGGTCGCGCAGCTGGGCGCGGCCACGGTGCAGGCGGGACATCACGGTGCCGATGGGCGTGTCCATGATCTCGGCGATCTCCTTGTACGCGAAGCCCTCGACGTCGGCCAGGTAGACGGCCAGCCGGAACTCCTCGGGCAGCTTCTGCAGGGCGGCCTTGACGTCGGTGTCGGGCAGGTTGTCCATCGCCTCGACCTCGGCCGAACGCAGCCCGCTGGAGGTGTGGCTCTCCGCCTTGGCGATCTGCCAGTCGGTGATCTCCTCGGTGGGCTGCTGCACCGGCTGCCGCTGCCGCTTGCGGTAGCCGTTGATGTAGGTGTTGGTCAGGATGCGATACATCCAGGCCTTCAGGTTCGTCCCGGCCTTGAACGACGCGAAGGCGGCGTACGCCTTCAGGTAGGTCTCCTGGACCAGGTCCTCGGCGTCGGCGGGGTTGCGGGTCATCCGCATCGCGGCCGAGTACAGCTGGTCGAGCAACGGCATGGCGTCCCGTTCGAAGCGCTCGGCGCGCTCCGCCTCGGTCGCTTCTTCCGGCGCTGAGTTCTGCGTGCTCGGCAAACCGTTCCCTTCCCGCTCGGCGTCGACGCGCGTGCGCGCATACGGCGACGTCGAGTTTACGCGGGGGCCGGGCACACCGCGGTGCGCCGGTGCCTCAGGGCGGCGGCGGCTGCGAGAGCGTGTGGTGGCGAGGGTTGTGGTCACGTCCCGTACAACCGATCGGGGGGTGCGGGCATTCCCTAGACTCCGGCCCATGGCTGGCAAGGGCACCCCGGCGACGGCGTTGTTGGTGAAGCAGAAAGTCCCGCACACGCTGCACGCGTACGACCACGACCCGCGCGCGGAGTCGTACGGGCTGGAGGCGGTGGAGGCGCTGGGCCTGGAGCGCGCGAGGGTGTTCAAGACACTGGTGGCCGAGGTGGACGGCCGCCTCGTGGTGGGCGTCGTCCCGGTCACGGGGCAGCTGGACCTGAAGGCGTTGGCGGCCGCGGCGGGCGGGAAGAAGGCCAAGATGGCCGACCCGGCGGCGGCTCAGCGGGCCACGGGATACGTGCTGGGCGGGATCTCCCCGCTGGGCCACCGCAGCCGGCTGCCGGTGGTGATCGACGCGTCGGCTTCGGGGTTCGAGACGGTGTTCTGCTCGGCGGGCCGTCGGGGGCTGGAGGTGGAGGTGGCCCCGGGCGAGCTGGTCCGGCTGACCTCCGCGGTGGTGGCACCGATCGCCGCCTGACCTGCGGCTCAAGGCAGCAGCAACCCGGCGACGCCGACCAGCATCGCTCCCGCGAGCAGCCAGATCGCCCACGTCACGCAGCGATACTTGCGCTCGGCCGCCCGCGAGAACACCCAGATGTGCTGGGTCAGGTTCGCGGTCAGCTCATCGGGCTCGCCGAGGACGGCCAGCGCGGCGGCGCGGTACTCGGCCGCCGAGCCGAAGGCCGCGATCGTGCCGTAGTGCGAGATCGCCTTCGTGCCCAGCCGGCGCGCTCTCGGGACCACCGTCCAGATCGCCAGCAGGACGCTGGCCGCGGCGAGCGTGATCGCGGCCGACAACGCCACCACCGCCGGCACGTCCGGCGGGGGTGATCCGCGCAGCCGGGTCGCCGCCACCGCCAGGACCGCTCCGCCCACGGCGAAGGTCGCTCCGGCCTTCGTGTCGGCGGTCCGGATCCACTCGCTCACGATCTGCAGGGTGCGCCACAGGTCGGCGTGCACCTCGTCGTCGCCCACGTCCGGAAGTGACGGACGGCCGGGCTCAGGCGAGCAACGCACGCAGCCAGAGGTCGTGGTGCTGCTCCAGGTAGTCGGCCCGCTGCCGCCAGTGCGTGCCGTGGCCTTCGCGCCAAAGGTGCGTCCACGGCTCCTCGCCCACTGCGGCCTGCGCGGCCAGGAAGTCGTGCATCGCCCGCGCGCGCGGGCCCAGCAGGCTCGCCAGCTCACGGCGTTCGGCCTCGGCCAGGTCGTAGGCGTCGGCGAGCAAGCGCATCCGCCGGGCCGCCGCGGCCTGCGCCACCCCGCCGGTCAGCAGGGCGAAGTCGTTGGCCGTGTAGGCGAGGTCCCACAGCCGGGTGCCGGGCGCCGCGGTGTCCCAGTCGATGAACGCCCAGCGGGGGCCACCCACCACGAGGTTCCACGGCGCGAGGTCGTGGTGGGCGATGATCTCGGCTCCGTCCGCGGGGATGAGCACCCGCCACGACGCCCCCGGCGGCGGCACGAAACCGGCGACGGCGTCGTGGAAGTCGCGGACCAGGCGGCCCACCGCGACCACCGCCGCGTCCGGTTCCAGGAGGTCGATCCGGTCGGGCCACGGCACGTCGCCCGGGATGAACTCGAGCACCTCGCGGCCGCGCTCGTCCAGGCCCAGCGACCGGGGCGCGCCGCGGAAGCCCACCGAGCGCAGGTGCTCGAGCAGGGCGTGCACCGACGGTGTCCACGGCCCGGCCGGCCGGCGCACGGTGTTGCCCACCCGGACGACGCCGGCGCTCACGTTGCCGCCGGTGAGGGGGATTTCCGCCACGAGCGAGGCCTCAGGCCAGCGGGCGCAGCACCCGCGACAGCCACTCCGTCGCCGCCCGGGAAACCGTCTCCAGGTCCTTGCCCAGGTTGTGGTCGCCGTCGACCAGGACCAGTTCCTGGTGCGCGCCCACCTTCGGCCGCCCGAACGGGTCGCGCTCGCCCTGGATCACCAGGGTCGGGACCTCGACCGCGTCGAACTCCGGCTGGCGGGTCTTCTCCGGGCGGCCCGGCGGGTGCTCCGGGAACGCCAAGCACAGCACCGCCACCGCCTGCCCGGCCGTCGCCGTGCGGCAGGCCACCCGGGCTCCGGACGAGCGGCCGCCGAACACGAACGGCAGGCCGTCGAAGCGCTCCGACAGCTCGTCCGCGATCGTCAGCCACGCCGCGTCCAGCTGGTTCGCCGGGGCCGGCGCCCGGCGGCCCGCCACCTTGTACGGCTGCTCCACCAGCGCCACGTGCACCCCGGCCGCCTGGGCCGCGCGCGTCACCGCCACCAGGTCCTTGGCGCCCAGGCCGCCGCCCGCGCCGTGGCCCAGCATCAGGACCGCCGTGCCCTCTTCGGCGCAGTGCAGGTAGACCCGGGCCAGGCCGTGCGCGGTGTCGATCTTGAGCGCGGTCATGACTTCGGCGCGTCGAACAACGCGCCCTCTTGGGCCGGCTCGACGCGCTCCAGCAGCTCGGGCCCGTTGTTGCGGACGTTGTTGACCAGGGTCGAGATCGGCCGCAGCTCCAGCGACGCCACGATGTCGTCCGGCGTCGGCACCAGCAGGTCCTTGACGTCCTCGCGGTCCGGGTCGAGCCAGCCGTCCCAATGGGACTTGGGCACGATCAGCGGCATCCGGTGGTGGACGTCGGTGAGCTGGCCGGCGGCGTCGGTCGTGATGATCGAGAACGTGATCAGCGGCGACGCGTCCTTGTCGTCCTTCGGGTGCCAGCTCTCCCAGATCCCGCCGAACGCGATCGAGGAGCCGTCCGGCTCCGTCATGTAGAACGGCTCCTTCTCCTTGCCGGTGCGGCGCCACTCGAACCAGCCGTCGGCCGGCACCAGGCAGCGGCGCGACACCAGCGCGCGGCGGAAGGCGGGCTTCTCCGCGGCCGTCTCGGCGCGCGTGTTGATCATCCGCGAGCCGATCGACGGGTCCTTGGCCCAGAACGGCACCAGGCCCCACTTCATCATCCGCAGCGAACGCTCGGCGGGCTCGTCTTCGAGGACCTGGCCGTCTTCGTCACGCGGGTGCCGCTGCACGACGGTGACCACGTTCTTCGTCGGCGCGACGTTGTGGTCGGCGCGCGCGTGGCCCTCGGTGAGGTCGATCGCCTCGAACTCTTCGATCAGCTTCGCCGGGTCCTTCGTGGCGGCGTAGCGGCCGCACATGACCAACCTCCTCGCGTACCGGAACAGCCGGGACGCCATCGTTACACGCAGGCCAGGGCCGTGGCGAGCGACGTGGGATCATTCGGGTGGGCACCGGTGCACGAGAGGACGAGGGTTTGGCGCGCAACGACTGGAGCAAGCTGGACGAGTCCGACGTCCGCGTGCGTCCGGGCAAGGGCACCAGGCCCCGCAGCAAGCGCCGTCCCGAGCACGCCGACGCCGTCAACGCCATGGTCATCGGCAAGGACCGCGGGCGCTGGACCTGCGCGATCGACGCCGATCCCGACCGGGTGATCACCACGATGCGGGCCCGCGAGATGGGCCGGACGCCGGTGGTGGTCGGCGACCGGGTCGGCGTGGTCGGCGACGTCTCCGGCAAGCCGGACACCCTCGCGCGCATCATCCGCGTCGACGAGCGCAGCAGCTCCCTCCTGCGCACGGCCGACGACACCGACCCGTACGAGCGGCTGGTCGTCGCCAACGCCGAGCGCCTGCTGATCGTCACCGCGCTCGCCGACCCGCCGCCGCGCACCGGCTTCATCGACCGCTGCATCGTCGCCTGCTACGCGGGCGGCGTCGAGCCCGTGCTGTGCCTGACGAAGGCCGACCTGGCCAGCCCGGACGAGCTGCTCGCGGGCTACGCGGGCCTCGACATCCCGGCGATCGTCAGCCGCTACGACGAAACCCCCGAAGGCCTCGCCGGGATGCTGAAGGACCGGGTGACGGCCCTGGTCGGCCACTCCGGTGTCGGCAAGTCGACATTGGTCAACCGCCTGGTCCCGGACGCCGACCTGGCCGTCGGCGTGGTGAGCGGGGTCGGGAAGGGGCGGCACACGTCCGTCGCCGCGGTGGCGCTGCCGCTGCCCGACGGCGGCTG
The DNA here is from genome assembly GCF_030269325.1 of Amycolatopsis sp. NBRC 101858. Classification (GTDB taxonomy): domain Bacteria; phylum Actinomycetota; class Actinomycetes; order Mycobacteriales; family Pseudonocardiaceae; genus Amycolatopsis; species Amycolatopsis ponsaeliensis. Next base: position 968,926 of record NZ_BSTD01000001.1, read on the forward strand.
GGTGATCGACACACCGGGCGTCCGGTCGTTCGGGCTGGCCCACGTCACCGCGGACGACATCGTCGACGCCTTCGAGGAGTTCGCCGCGGCCGCCGAGGAGTGCCCGTCGGGCTGCGGGCACCTCGGGCCGCCCGAGGACCCGGGCTGCGCGCTCGACGACGTCGTCACCGAGGGCAAGGCGGGTGCCGAGCGGCTGGCGTCGCTGCGCCGGCTGCTGGCCTCCCGCGGCGGCCACGAAGTGGCCCGCGTCACAGACGCTTGAGACAACCGGGAACCAGATTCCGATCGTCACCGTCCCAGTGGTAACTATTCGTCCGATCGGGCGATATGCCGAGCGGAAGATCCGACTCTGAGGGGAATTCGATGCGCAAGACCACCCTGGTCGCCGCGGGCGCCGCGCTGGTGCTCACGCTGACCGCGTGCAGCACTTCCGGCACCGCCGAACCGGCCGGCGCGGGCAACCAGACCCAGGCCAACGGCGGCGGGCTCCTCGCTTCGCCGTTCACCGACGCGATCCAGCTGGCGTCGGCGTCGAAGCAGGGCACCGAGAAGTCCAAGTCGGCGAAGTTCACCATGGAGGGCTCCGCCGCCGGCCAGACGATCAGCGCGACCGGCGCGATGGCCTTCGACGGTGCGAACACCAAGTTCTCGATGACCAGCACCGCGGCCGGCGAGACCACCGAGATGCGCATGGTCGACAAGGTCATGTACATCAAGCTGCCCGCCGAAGAGCAGAAGCAGATGGGCACCGACAAGTCGTGGGCCAAGATCTCGGCCGACGGCACCGACCCGGTCTCGCAGGCGCTGGGCGCCTCGCTGTCGCAGTCGGCGGAGCAGAGCGACCCGAGCAAGATGCTCGACCAGATCTCGAAGGCGGGCCGGATCGTCTCGTCCGACCAGACCGAGCTGAACGGCGAGCAGGTCAACCACTACAAGGTCGAGCTGGACATCGCCAAGGCGATCGACCAGTTCACCGGTTCGGTCCCGGCGGCGGCGCGGGACAAGCTCACCGAGATGCTCAAGGGCAAGGACATCAAGATCCCGGCCGAGCTGTGGCTGAACAAGGACAACCTGCCGGTCCAGGTCACCATGGACCAGGGCCCGATGATGCAGGCGCTGGGCGCGCCCGCGGGCGACGCGAAGTTCACGATGAAGTACAGCGACTGGGGCACCCAGGTCGACGTCTCGGCCCCGCCGGCCGACCAGGTCGTCGACCTCGGCGAGCTGATGAAGAAGGCCGGACGCTGAGACTCTGAGTAGCAGCGGCTCCCCCGAACGTGTTCGGGGGAGCCGCTGTGTTTTGGTGGGCACCATGCGCAAAGCCGCCGTCGTGCTGCTGCTCGTCCTGCTCACCGGCTGCTCCGGCGCGCCGCCCCCACCCGCGTTCACCGACGCGCGGGAGCTGGCCGACGCCGCCACGGCGGCCACGACAGCCGGCGGCTCGGCGAAGTTCAGCACCGACGTCGCGGTGGGCCAGGTCCGCTCGAAGGGCCAGGGCCAGGCGCGGTTCGGCCCCGGCGGGACGTCCCAGGTGATGACGACCGACTTCATCGGCGAGCCGATGGAGCTGCGGCTGGTGGCCGGGAAGCTGTACGCGAAGGTCCCGGAGGGGTCGCGCGACGAGGTCGGGGCGGGCAAGCCGTGGGTGGCGGTCGCGGCGGACGGCACCGACCCGTTTTCCCAGGTCCTCGGCGGCAGTCTCGCCCAGCTCGCGGCCCAGAACGACCCGGCGCACACGCTGGGCGAGATCCGGACGGCCGGCACGATCGTCTCTTCCGAGCGCACGGAGCTGGACGGCGTGGCCGCGGAGCACTACCGGGTGGAGCTGGATCTGGCCCGCCTGGGCGCGGACCTGCCCGCGGGTTTGCCCGCGGGCTCGGCCGGCCGGTTCCCCGTGGAGCTCTGGCTCGACGACACGCGCCGGCCGGTGCAGGTGGTGCTGGACCTGTCGCCGATCGTGCAGGGCGGGGAGGCGCGGATCACGACCCGCTACCGCGAGTGGGGCGCGCCGGTCGACGTGCAGCCGCCGCCCGCGGGCGAAGTCGGCTAGTCACGTTTTCGCGCGCTCGCTCGTCCGGTTCTCAGTCGAAAGGAGACGGACGTGCGGGTGATGGTGATCGGGGCGACGGGCGTGCTGGGGGTGCCGGCGGTGGCCCGGCTGCTGGCGGCGGGGCACGAGGTGAGCGGGCTGGCGCGGGACGCGTCGCGCGCACCGGCGATCCAGGCGACGGGCGCGAAGCCGGTGCCGGGTGACTTGTTCTCGGCGTCATCGCTGGTGACGGCCTTGCGCGGGCACGACGCGGTGCTGAACCTGGCGACGCGCATTCCCCGGAAGGTGACGAGCAAGTCCGCCTGGGCGGAGAACGACCGGGTCCGGCTGGCGGGGAGCGCCGCGCTGGCCGCGGCCGTCCGGGAGGTCGAGGAGCTGCGGATCGTGGTCCAGGAGGGGATTTCGTTCGTGTACGCGGACGGCGGAGACCGCGTTTTGGCCGAGGACGCCCCTTTGCGGCCCCGCGGGGTGACGGCGTCGTCGGTGGTGGCGCACGAGAACGTGGCGGCGCTGGAGGACCGCACGGTGGTCCGGCTCCGGATCGGGACGGTGGTGGGGTCGGACACGCTGACGGCGGCATTGCTGGCGTCAGCCCGGCGCGGCGCACCGTTGATCATGGGATCCCGGACGGATTGGACGACGGCGATCCACCCATCCGACGCGGGAGCGGCGGCGGTCGCGGTGTTGGACGCGCCTTCGGGTGTCTACAACGTGGGGGCGCCGGCGGTGCGGAAGGGCGTGCTCGGGGAGGCGATGGCCGCGGCTGCCGGGGTGCGGAAGGCGCGGGCGGTGCCGAAGTGGGTGCTCTCGCGGGTGGCCATGGCGGAGCCGATGGCGCGGTCGCAGCGGGTGGATTCCGGGAAGCTGACGGCCGTGACCGGGTGGCGGTGCGCACGGCCGGTGCCAGGTCCGGACTGGTTCACCGCGGGCTGAGCTGCTGGGGCCTCGCTGGACGGCCTGTTCCTGTCAGGGGCCGGCGCGACGGACGGCGTGCGGTGCTCGCGCCGGCCAGGCGCACTTCGACGAACCGCGTCTTCCGGCGCGAAGCCGATTGGGTTGAGTGGTCGGGCCCAGGACGGGTCCGCTGGCCTGCATAAGTCGTTCAAGACATTCGAATCCCGGCCGCGGCTGTCCCGCCCGTGCGGTGCAGTTCGCATGAACGCGATTCCGCCTGGCCCTGTCCCGGCGAAGCGTGAGCGGGGTTGCTCGAGGTCCTCCGGAACCCGGCGATTTCGTCAGCCGGACCACGCAGCTCGCGGACGCCGTCATTCGGATCGCGGAGTCATCACCGCTCGGCGGGCGGGGCAACTCTGACGAGATTGCGAATGAAGCTCATCGGCGACATTCGAGCCGACGGTGAGCGGTTGGGGGGCCAAGGCCCCCACCGGACAGCCCCCGCCCATCCCTGGGGGGCGTCCCGGCTCCAGTCTATCGGCCACCCCCGACCGAAACCCCGATTCAGCCGTCAAATCCACAAGTTGTCCACAGGTGCACCCACCTGTGGACAACTCAGAGCAGCTCCAGCAAAAACGGCAGTTCCTGCGGCGCGTACCAAGCCAGCTCGTGGTCCTCGGCGTCCCCCAAGGTGAACTCCGCGTCCGGATCCCCGAGGTCCGCCGCGTCGATCACCGCCGCCGCCGCGGATACCGCGTCCGCCGCCTCCGAGGCGTCCACGTGGATTGCCGCCACCGCCGACAGCGGGATCGGGCCTCCGATGCGGACCACCGGTGCGTCCAGGTCCGGCCGCAGCGTCACCCCCGCGACGTCCGCCGAAATCACCACCCGGCGGGGCTCGCCCTTCTCCTCCGCCGCGATCAGCCGCAGGGATGCCCGGGCCGCGTCCAGCAAGGCCGCGTACTCCAGCTCTTCGTCCGTGCCGCTCGCATACGCCTCGCGCAACGCCGGCGTCAGCGCGAACGCCGTTCCGCTGCGGGCGCGGAACTCCCCCGAGGATTCGAGGTCGCGAAGCATCGCGATGGTCGCAGGCAGATAGACCCTCACCAGTGCGCACCCTTCAGCTCTTCCAAGGACTCTTCGATCATCCCGGCCACGAGGTCGACGTCGAACGCGGCCTTGCGGTCGCCGTTCAGTCCGAAGTAGACGCCGCCGTGATACGACGTCACCCCGATCGCCAGCGCCTGGGTGCGCATCAGCGGCATCACCGGGAACATCTCGACCAGTCTGGCCTCTCCCGCGTACATCGGCACCTGCGGGCCCGGTGAATTGGTCACCATGACGTTGAAGATGCGCCCGGACAGCGACCCCGCCGCCCGCGCCCCCAGGGAATGCAGGGTAGCCGGGGCGAAGCCGCCCACCTTGAGCAGCCCGCGCGCTGCCACGTGCCGGCCCGAGTCGATGTGCTCGGTCATCGCGTGGCCGATGTGCTGCAGCCGCAGCACCGGGTTCGGCTCGCCGACCGGCAGGTCCACCAGGTACGCGGCCACCTGATTGCCGACCAGCGCCGGTGTCGAGTACTCCGCCGTCTCCGCGTCGCGGACCGCCAGCGGCACCAGCGCGCGGATCGTCGCGTTCGGGGTCAGCGTCTCCTCGCGCGAAAGCAGCCACTCGCGCAGCGCCCCGGTGATCGCCGCGAGGACGACGTCGTTGACCGTGCCGCCGTGCGCCGAGCGGATCTTGCGGTAGTCCTCGAGCCGCGTGCGCGCCACCGAGAACACGCGGCCGCCGGACACCCGGACGTTCAGCGGCCCGGTCGGTGCCGGGTTCACCAGCGTGCGCAGCGTCGACGCCACCCCGCCGACGGTCTCGGCGAGCTTGCCCGCCGTCGCGAACGCGTCGTTCGCGGCCGAGCGGACGTTCTCCACGACCTCGCCCGGCCGCTGGACGCCCTCGCTGACCGCGTCCAGCACCAGCTGCGCGCGGCTCGGCTCGCGCCGCGGCGTCCAGATGTCCTCGAACGGCTCCGGCTCGGCCGGCGTGGGGTCGAGGATGAGCTGGCCGAGCTCGATCGTGCCGACACCGTCCACAACGGACTGGTGCGTCTTGGTCACCAGCGCCACCCGGTCGCCGGCCAGGCCCTCGATGAAGTAGGCCTCCCAGAGCGGCCGCTCCGGCGCCAGCCGCCGCGACATCAGCCGCGCGACCAGGTCGAACAGCTGGTCGTCGCTGCCCGGCTGGGGCAGCGCCGAGCGCCGGACGTGGTAGTTCAGGTCGAAGTCGACGTCGTCCACCCACACCGGCCGCGCGAGGTGGCCGGGCACTTCCGCCACGCGCTGGCGGTAACGCGGCAGGTAGGCCAGCCGCGCGCCGACGAGGTCGAGCAGCTGCGCGTAGCCGAACCCGGAGCGCGGCCGCTCGAAGATCGCCACCCCGCCGACGTGCATCGGCGTCGCGTGGTCCTCGACGTAGAGGAACGAGGCGTCCAGCGCGGACAGGCGGTCGGGCATAGGGCGATCCTTACACAATGCGAGACTGCCGGGTGTGGGTGATGAGTCGACTGTCTCGCCGAAGGACCGCTTCCTGACCGTCTACGGCCGGAAGCCGGTGCTCGAAGCGCTGGCCGACAGCGGCCTGCGGGTGGACAAGGTGATCCTCGCCGACACCGCTCGCGGTCCCGGCGCCGCGGAGATCCAGCGCGCGGCGAAGGAAGCCGGCGTGGCGGTGCAGCGCGCCAGCGCCCACCGGGTCAAGGTGCTCGCCGGCAACGGCAAGCAGGATCAGGGCGTGCTCGCCGACGTCGTCGCGCCGCGGATGCGTGCGCTCGAAGCCGCGCTGTCGGACCGTCGCCCGCCGTCGCGCGTGCTGCTGCTCGACGGCATCACCACGCCCGCGAACGTCGGGATGATCCTCCGCACGGCGACCGCCGCCGGGCTCGACGGCGTGATCGTGCCGCGGCGCGGCGTCGCGGCGCTCGACCCGCTGGTGGTCAAGGCTTCGGCCGGCGTCGCTTTCCGCGCGCCGGTGCTGCGCTGCGGTTCCGCGCGCGACGCCGCCGAAATGCTCACCGAAGCCGGCTACGGCCTTTACGCGCTCGGCGCGTCGGCGCGCACCACGGTTTTCGACGTCGACCTGCCGCAGCGGGCCGCGTTCGTGCTCGGCGGCGAGACGGCCGGAGTCGGTGCCGAAGTCGGCGAGCTCGTCACGGAATGGGTGTCCATTCCCATGCCGGGTGACGTCGAGTCGCTGAATGTCTCAGCTGCGGCGGCGGTCCTGTCTTTCGAACTGGTCCGCCGCACGCGGTGACGCTCACCCGTCCGGGAACAGCGCGCCGAGCTCGGTGAGCGTTTCCTCGACCGACCGGTGGTGCACGCCGACCATGCCCGCCTGGACGGCGCCGCGGATGTTCGCGGCGGAGTCGTCGACGAACGCGCAGCGCACGGCGGGCAGGCCGAGCCGGTCGGCGGCGATCAGGTAGACCGCGGGATCCGGCTTGGCGACCCCGACCTCGCCGGAAAACACGAGTGCGTCGAAATAGTCGAACATGGTGTTCTTGACCTCGGCCGACGCCCCGGGCGCGTTCGACAGCAGCGCGGTGCGGACCCCTCGGTCGCGCGCGGCCGCGAGGTAGTCGTAGAAGCGGCCGGCGTCGGGATCCGTGAGAACTCCGGCGAAATCGACCAATAACCCCTTCAGCACCCGGCACACCATAGCCGTGGCGGCGACGCGGTGTCTCGCACAGCGCAACAATGGCCCGCGCTTACCGCAGCGGCGTCGGCGAATCCACGGCTTCGGCGGTTCTTTCCCGGATCGGGCGATTCCCGTCGCCTTTCGGACCGGTTCCCCCCTCTAACCCTTGGCGGCGGCGAAATGCCGCCCCCGGGAGGGGAGGAAATGTCCGAGGAACACCGCGTGAGAACGCTGGTCCGCAACGAAGTATCGCGCCGGGCCGAACGGCCTTCGGCGGTGCCGGAGCCCGAACACCGGCGCGGCGACGCCCGGTGGCCGGCACCGAGACAGCTCGAGGCGGGCGAGGTCGGCCGCGTGCTGACCATGCTGTTGGAGGCCTACGACGGCCGGCGGCCGGTGCCGCAGATCCGCGGGCTGGTGACGCCGGAGGTCTTCGCCGGCCTCAGCGGGCCCCACCGGGCGCGGCCGCGGCACCGGATGCGCCGGGTGCACGTGTGCACGCCGGTGGCGGCGGTGATCGAGGCGTGCGCCCGCGTGGAGGTGGACGGCCGGTCGTTCGCGCTGGCGGCCCGCTTCACGCAGACCCCGGCGGGCTGGCAGTGCGTGCGGTTCGCGCTGCTGAAGCCGGGTCGGCCGGACCAGCAGGCGCGCCGCCCGGCGGCGGCGTGACGCGCCGGCGGTCCGCCCGCGCACCACCGGAGCCGGTCGCGCGGCCACCTCCGGCGACCGGCGGCGCGGCACGCCCGCGCGCCGGTCGAGCGGCAGGCGCCGGCCATGCCCGAGGTCGTGTGGAGAGCCGGTGCCGGCCCGGCTCTCCACACGCGACCGGGAGGGCGGCCAAGCCCTCGCCGCCGCAACTACCGCGCCAGCCGTTCCCGAGGTCGTGAGCGGGGAGCCGAGTCCTGAGCCGGCTCTCCACTCACGACCGGCAGGGGCGGCCAAGCCCTCGCCGCCGCACCTACCGCGCCGACCGCTCCCGAGGTCGTGAGCGGAGAGCCGAGTCCTGAGCCGGCTCTCCACACGCGACCGGCAGGGCAGCCAAGCCCTCGCCGCCGCACCTACCGCGCCGACCGCTCCCGAGGTCGTGAGCGGAGAGCCGAGTCCTGAGCCGGCTCTCCACTCACGACCGGGAGCCTCGCCAAGCCGCGCAATGTCGTCGTCGCGTTCCACTCCGGGTCGCCCGCCAGCCTCAGCTCCGGCACCCGCCGCGCCAGCTCGCGGAACACGATGCGGCCCTCGAGCCTCGCCAGCGGGGCGCCGAGGCAGAAGTGGATCCCCTGGCCGAACGCCAGGTGCCGCCCCGGGGTCCGGGACGGGTCGAACGACTCCGGGTCCGGGCCCGCCGCCGGGTCGCGGTTCGCCGCTCCGATCAGGACGATCGCCTGGCTGCCCGCCGGCACCGCCACGCCGCCCAAAGCCGTGTCGCGCAACGCTGTCCGGGCCGTCAGCTGAACCGGGGAGTCGTAGCGCAGCACTTCCTCCACCACCCGCTCCGGCTCCGCCGCGCCCAAACCGCCGTGGCGCAGCATCGCCAGGACTCCGTTGCCGATCAGGTTCGTCGTCGTCTCGTGGCCGGCGATCAGCAGCAGCGTCAGCGTCACCAGCAGTTCGCCCTCGCTGAGCACGTCGCCCGCGTCGGACACCGCCACCAGCGCGGACAGCAGGTCGTCCCCCGGCTCGCGCCGCCGCTGGTCCGCCAGCGCACGGAAGTAGCCGACGAACGACTGCCGCGCCCGGACCGCCGGCTCGATCGTGTCCGGGTGCTGCAGGAACGGCGGGTCCAGCGCCCGCGCCATCGCGTGCGACCACTCCGCGAAGCGCTCGCGATCGTCCAGCGGCACCCCGAGCAGCTCCGCGATCACCTCGACCGGGAGCGGCTTCGCCAGCGACGTCATCAGGTCGGCCTCGCCGCGCATGCCGTCGATGAGCGACGCGGTGAGCTCCTCGATCCGCGGCGTCAGCTGCTCGACCATCCGCGGCGTGAACGCCTTCGCCACCAGCCGCCGCAGCCGGGTGTGGTCGGGCGGGTTCAGGGACAGGAACGCCCGGACCACGCGTCCCGATTCGTCGACCGGCTGGTCCGGGAGCCGGTCCGCCGGATCCAGGTACTCCGGTTCGGGGTGCCCGAACGCCGGGTCGCGCAGCACCTGCGTCGCCTCGGCGAACCCGCTGACCGCGAACATCCGCTCGGCCAGTTCCGCGACGGGGAACCGCTCGCGCCAGCGCCGGTAGTGCGGGTACGGATCCGGCCGCCGCTCGGCGCCGAACAACGCGAAGAACTCCTGCGGATCCACCGGCTGCTCCCTCGAAACGAGAACAGGGCCGGAGTGCGTGCGCACCCCGGCCCTGTCGGCTACGTCAGCGACGCGGGCCCTTCTTGCCCTTCTTCTGGGCGTCGCGCTGCGCGGCGCGGCGATCCCGGCGGGTCCCGCCGCCACCGCCCGCGGCCTGCGCCCCGCCGTCGGCGTGGGACTCGACCTCGCCGTCCTCGCCCGGGCCGGACAGCGTCACGCCCGAGGGCTGGCCACTGCCGCCGAGGCCCTTGCCGCGCAGGGCGGCCGGGACGGACTCGGTGTCGGTCGTCGGCGGCTGCGGGGGCGCCGGACGCGCGTGGCGGCCCTCCGACGCTTGGCCGTTGCCCGTGGCGACGCCCGTGGGCAGCGCCGCCGCTTCCTCGGCGGGCGGCGCCTCGGCCCGCTCGACCTGCAGGTTGAACAGGAAGCCGACGGCCTCCTCCTTCAGCGAGTCGAGCATCGCGCGGAACATGTCGAAGCCCTCGCGCTGGTACTCGATCAGCGGGTCGCGCTGCGCGAGCGCCCGCATGCCGATGCCCTGCTTGAGGTAGTCCATCTCGTAGAGGTGCTCACGCCACTTGCGGTCGAGGACCGTCAGCATCACCTGGTGCTCCAGGGTCCGCATGCCGTCCGGGCCGACGAGCGCGTTGATCTCCGCCTCGCGCTTGTCGTAGGCGTTGCGGGCGTCCTGCAGCAGTGCCTCACGCAGGCCCTGCGCGTCGAGGTCGCCGTCCTCCATCAGGTCGTCCCAGTCGATGCTGACCGGGTAGAGCTGCTTCAGCGCCGTCCACAGCTTCTCGTGGTCCCAGTCCTCGGCGTAGCCGTTGGAGGTCGCACCGTCCACATAGGCGTTGACGACGTCCTGGAGCATGCCCTCGATCTGGTCGCGCATGTTCTCGCCGGCGAGCACGCGGTGGCGCTCGGCGTAGATCACCTTGCGCTGCTCGTTCATGACCTCGTCGTACTTGAGGACGTCCTTGCGCTGCTCCATGTTGATCTGCTCGACCTGGGTCTGCGCGCTCTTGATGGCCTTGGAGACCATCTTGTGCTCGATCGGCACGTCGTCGGGCAGCCGCATGGTCGTCATGACGCGCTCGACCATCGTCGCGTTGAAGCGGCGCATGAGCTCGTCACCGAGCGAGAGGTAGAAGCGGGACTCGCCGGGGTCGCCCTGGCGGCCCGACCGGCCGCGGAGCTGGTTGTCGATGCGGCGCGACTCGTGCCGCTCGGTGCCCAGCACGTACAGGCCGCCGGCCTCGCGGACCTCTTCGGCCTCGGCCTTCGACTCCGCCTTGACCTGCTCCAGGACCTCGGGCCACGCGGCCTCGTACTCCTCGGAGTGCTCGACCGGGTCCAGGCCGCGCTCGCGCAGCACGTGGTCGGCGATCAGGTCGGGGTTGCCGCCGAGCACGATGTCGGTACCGCGGCCCGCCATGTTCGTGGCGACCGTGACGGCGCCCTTCTGGCCGGCGCGGGCGACGATCAGCGCCTCCCGGTCGTGGTGCTTCGCGTTCAGCACCTCGTGCGGCACGCTCAGCTTCACCAGCAGCTTCGACAGCCGCTCGGACTTCTCGACGCTCGTCGTGCCGACCAGGACCGGCTGGCCCTTCTCGTGCCGCTCGGCGATGTCCTCGGCGACCGCCTCGTACTTCGCCTCTTCGGTCTTGTAGATCAGGTCCGGCTGGTCGGCGCGGACCATCGGGCGGTTCGTCGGGATCGGCACCACACCCAGCTTGTAGGTCTGGTGGAACTCGGCGGCCTCGGTCTCGGCCGTACCGGTCATGCCGGACAGCTTGCCGTAGAGGCGGAAGTAGTTCTGCAGCGTGATCGTCGCGAGCGTCTGGTTCTCGGCCTTGATCTCGACCTTTTCCTTGGCCTCGATCGCCTGGTGCATGCCCTCGTTGTAGCGGCGGCCGACCAGGATGCGCCCGGTGAACTCGTCGACGATCATGACTTCGCCGTTGCGGACGATGTAGTCCTTGTCCTTGTGGAAGAGCTCCTGGACCTTCAGCGCGTTGTTCAGGTAGCCGACCAGCGGGGTGTTCGCGGCCTCGTAGAGGTTGTCGATGCCGAGCTGGTCCTCGACGAACTTGACGCCCTTCTCGGTGACGGCGACCGTGCGCTTCCGGACGTCGACCTCGTAGTGGTACTTCGAGTTGATCAGGTTCGTCTTCTCGGTGCGCTCCCGCGACCCCATGGTGGTGGTGTCGATGCCGTTCATCAGCGGGGCGAGCCGCGCGAACTCGACGTACCACCGCGACGACTGGTCCGCCGGGCCCGAGATGATCAGCGGCGTCCTGGCCTCGTCGATGAGGATCGAGTCCACCTCGTCGACGACGGCGAAGTGGTGCCCGCGCTGCACGCAGTCGTCGAGGCTCCACGCCATGTTGTCGCGCAGGTAGTCGAAGCCGAACTCGTTGTTCGTGCCGTAGGTGATGTCGGCGTTGTACTGGGCGCGCCGGACGTCCGGCTGCTGCTCCGACAGGATGACGCCGACCTCGAGGCCGAGGAACCGGTGGATGCGGCCCATCCACTCCGAGTCGCGCTTGGCCAGGTAGTCGTTCGTCGTGACGACGTGCACACCCTTGCCGGGGATGGCGTTCAGGTAGGCCGGCAGGACGCAGGTGAGCGTCTTGCCCTCACCGGTCTTCATCTCGGCGACCTGGCCGAGGTGCAGCGCCGCGCCGCCCATGAGCTGGACGTCGAAGTGGCGCTGGCCGAGCACCCGCTTGGCCGCCTCCCGGACGACCGCGAAGGCCTCCGGCAGCAGATCGTCCAGCGACTCGCCGTCGCCGTTCCGCTTGCGGAACTCCTCGGTCTTGGCCCGCAGCTCGGCGTCGGTCAGGTCCTTGACGTCGTCTTCGAGGGTGTTGATGTGATCGGCGATGTTGCGCAGCCGCTTCACCATCTTGCCCTCACCCGCGCGGAGCAGGCGGTTCAGCACCATCCGGTCGACCTCACTAGCTGATCATGAGTGCGCCCGGGCCGGTCCCGGGCAGGTTTTCCCGCGGCGGCCGCCGTGGTCGGCGCCACCATCCCACCCCATCGTAGGGAACGGTGGGTGTCGTGTGCACACGCCGTACGTCCTGACATGCGGATGGCCCGCACGCGAGCCGCGTGCGGGCCATCCGGCAGGCCTCCTTCAGTGCCGGCTCAGCCGAGCCGGATCACGCCGTAGTCGAAGCCTTTCCGCCGGTAGACCACGCTGGGCCGGCCCGCGTCCGAGTCGTTGAAGAGGTAGAAGTCGTGGCCGACCAGCTCCATCTCGTAGAGAGCCTGGTCCACCGTCATGGGCTCCGCGGTGTGCTGCTTCTCGCGAACGACGCGACCGGGCTGGTGACCGAGGTCGTCGTCGGCCCAGCTCTGCTGCTGGGGCAGATGGATCTCACCGGCACTCGCGAAGCCGTTCGTCTGTGGTTCGGCTTCGGGTGCTTCCAACACCGCGGTACGCGCGGCGGGACTGGCAGCGGCCGGGGATCCACCACCCGGCAGCACCGAGGTCGCTTCGGCGACCGACTCCGGGCGGCTGCGCCCGTAGTGCACGCGCCTCCGGTCGTGTGTCCTCCGCAGCCGGTTCTCCAGCTTCGTGACTGCGGAATCAAGCGCTGCGTAGAAGTCGGCGGCACACGCTTCAGCGCGTACGGCCGGGCCACGTCCCTTTCCGGTGATTTCAACGCGCTGGCAGCTCTTGGCCTGGCGCCGATTGGGTTCGTGGAACAGTTCCACGTCGTACCGGATGACTTTCCTGTCGTAGCGCTCGAGGCGGGCCAGCTTTTCGCTGACGAGTGCCCGATAGTGCTCGGGCACCTCCACGTTGCGGCCCTTAACGACGATGTCCATACACGACCTCCCTCGCTGAGATGACTGCGAGCTGTTGAGTTCACACACGGCGCCGGTGTAGCGGGGACGGAAGCCCGGATCGCGGGCTGAGAAGGAACTCGGGACCGGTTCACGACGTCTCGTGCCGAGAGCCCGAGCGCGGACTCAGCGCACCTCCGGCGCCAGGGACATGGGCTCGTCACCTCCCTGCCTGCGGGGATTGCTGATAGCGGAGCACGTTAGCTTCCTCACGCCCGTTGCAACAGCCCCCGAGCCGGGGGATGTCGAGGAATGAGACTCCGTCACCCCGCGCAGTGAGCGGAGGGTGAACACCAGAAAACTCCCGCTGGTCGGACGCGCCGCATCCGCCGTGGGTTCACACGGACGGCGCATCACCACCGGCTGGTGGACGCCGAGGGTGACGGCCACGTCCACCGCATCCGCCACCCCGGTGGAGTGGCGCGGCGGCCGAGTGTTGATGATCGACACCCTCATGCCCGGACAACGGCCGCGAGGCTGGTTGCGTTCCCGGCGGATGTCACTCGTGTAGGTGACGTTGGGGTCACCCGGGTGCGGGGTGAGGGTGGGTGGGGTGGACCGGTGGCGGGTTTGCGGTGGTCGGGGCCGGTGAGGCCGGGTTGCGGCCACGGCGGCAGGTGCGGCCAGCCTGGTTGGCGGCCGCGGGTGAGTTGAATGCGGGCCGGCGAGGTCGAGCTGCGGTCATGGCGGCTGGCGCGGCCGACCTGGGAGCTGGTGCGGCGAGCTGCGCGCAGGGGGCGGTGACCCGCCACACCGGCGAGGAGGCCCTGCCGCGGTTACCGCGGGCAGACACGGCCAGCCTCATAGCCGGAGCTGTGAGCTGTGAGCTGTGAGCTGTGAGCTGTGAGCTGTGAGCTGTGAGCGGGCACGATTCACCCAGCCGCGAGCAGCGTCAGCACCGCGGCGACCTCGATCCCCTCCCCTGCCAGCGCCCGGACGCAAGCGGCCGCCGTTGCTCCCGTTGTGATCACGTCGTCCAGCACCACCACCGGGAATCCTGGTGGTGGGCGACCCGCTTCGCGGAACCGGAGGCGGCCCGCGAGGTTCGCCACCCGCTCCGCGCGGTCCAACCCGACCGCGTCACGCGCGCCGCCGGTCAACTCCAATGCCGGGGCCACCGCTACCTCGAAACCCCGCTCCGCCAGGACGCTCGCCGCCGCAACCGCCAGGCGCTCCACGTGGGGCCCGCCGCGGACCCTGGCTGCCGATCGGCGGCTCGGTGCCGGAACCAGGCAGATCGACCGGACCGCCGGCGCGGCGACCCGGGCCCGGGCGGACGGCGCCGAAGTCCACCCGGGCTCCCGGACCCCGGCGGAACGATGAGCAGCTCCCGGAGACTGGCCGCCGGCCTCCGTCCCTCGGAGCGGCAGCACGACCAGCGCCTCCGCCAACGCCCGCCCCAGCGACGCGGCCAAATCCCGGCGCCCGCGTTCCTTGTAGGCGATCAGCAACCGCCGCCCCACACCGCGGTACCGGGCCAGCGCGAACACCCGCGCCACACCCGTCACCGGGACCCTGACCACCTCGGACACCGAACCCCACACCCCCGCGCACCGGGCGCAGCACGGCGCCCCGCGGGCACCGCAGCCGGCGCACCGGGCGGGGATCAGCAAATCGAGCAGCAGCACACGGACAGTGTCCCCGTCACCACCGACAGTTTTCGAAAACCCTCAGCCCGGGTAGAACGGATCCGCGTCCTTCAGCGAATGCGGCTGCGGCCGCCACACCTCGCCCAGTGCCGATGCCGTCCACAGCCCGTTCGCGTCCGCCACCACGATCGACCGGCTCTGCGCCGCCGCCACGCCGTGGACCTGGGGCGTCAGGTTGGAGCTGTTGAACGCGTCCATCCGCTGGCCGTCCACGGTCACCCGGACCACCGGCTGGGACGGCGACCTCGTCGCCACCACCAGCATGTCCTGGGCCACCCAGTCCACGCCGACCACGTCGTTGAGGTCGTGCGACTGCAGCAACCTCGGCTCGCGCAGGGCCACCGAATCGCCGGTGCCGACCACCGAAGCCACCCACAGCTGGCCCTTGACCACCGCCGCCACCCGGGCGCCGTCGCGGGAGAACCGCAGCTCGGAGATGTAGCCCTGCTGGGTGAGGTCCGTCGCGTTGACCGTCAGCGCCGTCCACTGGTTGTTCTGGTTCACCACCATCCGGCCCACCGACACCTGGTCGACCACCGTCCACACCTCGCCGGTGCCCGGCCGCCACGTCGGGCGGCTCAGCGTCGTCCCGGACAGGCCCGCCAGCGGCAGGTCGTGCCCCAGGTCGCCGATCCGGAGCCGGACCCGGCCGCTGTCGCGCTCCACGACCGCCAGGCGCTTGCCGTCGATCGACTGGGCCGCGCTCACGACGTCGTAGCCGCCGTTGCCCGCCGGGCCCCCGACCGGGGCCCCGTCGCCCAGTGAGCGCACCCGGCCGTCGACCGTCATCAGGCCCAGCAGCGCCAGGTTCGGCGAGAGGTTCGCGCCGTAGGAGGGCAGGTCGTTCGACCGCCAGTCCGGGTGGTTCGCGACCAGCGGGGCGCCGTCGGCGAGGATGCGTATCCGCGCCGACGTCACGTACTGCAGCGTCAGGACGATCTGCGCGGCGATCAGGTTCCGGATGTCGTCGGCGACCCCGGACAGCCCGGTCAGCGGCACCAGCAGCGTCCCGTCGTCGAGGCTCTTGACGTTCGTGTCGATCTCCACCGGCTCGCCGAGCAGGTTCTTCACCGACCCGGCCAGGCTCGTCGACGGCCCGTTGACCAGCAGGTACATCACCCGGCTCGGCAACCCGGACTGCGGCTTCGCGACGACGTAGCGCCGGTCCGGGACGAAGGTGGCCGACTGCTCCGAGTAGAAGTTCACCGGCACCGCGGTGTAGTTCTCGCTGAAGTCGGATTCGGTCGCGTACAGGTCGGGCGGCGGGTCGACGATCCGCCACTGGCCGTTCGCCTGCTTGCGCACCTTCACCTTGAGCGCCGCCGGGTTGTAGTCGGGCACGAACGCGCTGCTCTGGTCGAGCGTGCCGACGTCGATCCCGCGCACGTTGACGACGAGGGTGTTCGGGTCGGGCTGCGGGGCCGGGTCGTAGACCGTGCCGAAGGTGTCCTGGATGATCGTCAGGCTGCGGCTCGGGTGCCAGTTCGCCCGGCCCTGCTCGTCCAGGTAGGCGCGGGCGGCCGCGTTGTTCTGACCCGGCTTGAGGGTCGCGCCGATGAAGTCGCGCACGAGGGTCAGCGGGTCGCTGTCCGGCTTCGGCTCCGGCACGACGTCGCCCGAACCCTGGCCCTGGCGTTCGCCGGAGACGACCACGGGCTGGGACTCCAGCGGGACGTTCGCGCAGCCGGCGACCAGCACCAGGCACAACGCCGCGAGCAAAAGTCGTTTCACTGACCGATTTCCTCACGTTCGGCGAAGATCGCCTCGGGCGCCGGCGTGATCTCGATCAGCCCGAGGGGCACCTCGGCGGCGACGCGGTCGGGCGGCGGCAGCACCAGTGGCGGGTCGCCGGCGGGCACGTCCTGCCGGCGCGGCAGCACGAGCCGGAAGCACGCGCCGTCGCCGAGGTTGCCCCACGCGTCGAGTTCGCCGCCGTGCAAGCGCGCATCCTCCTGGCTGATCGCCAGGCCGAGCCCGGTGCCGCCGGTGCGCCGGTTGCGCGACGGGTCGGCGCGCCAGAACCGGTTGAACACCAGGTCGGCCTCGCCGGGCCGCAGGCCGACGCCGTGGTCCCGGACGGTCACCGCGACCGCGGTCTCGTTGGCCGCGACGGTGAGCACCACCGGCCGGCCCTCGCTGTGGTCGACGGCGTTGCCGAGCAGGTTGCGCAGGATCCGCTCGACGCGCCGGGCGTCGACCTCGGCGACGACCTCCTCGTCGGGCAGCACGAGCTCCACCGAGCTGCCCGCGTTGCCGGCGATCACCCGCACCTGCTCGACCGCGCGGGTGGCGATCGGGCGGACGTCGATGAACTCCGCCGACAGGTCCTCGACACCGGCGTCGAGCCTGCTGATCTCCAGCAGGTCGCCGAGCAGCGACTCGAACCGGTCGAGCTCGTCGACCAGCAGCTCGGTCGAGCGCGCGAGCCCGGCCGGGAACTGCTCGCGCGACGCGTGCAGCACGTCCGCCGCCATCCGGACGGTCGTCAGCGGCGTGCGCAGCTCGTGCGAGACGTCGGAGGTGAACCGGCGCTGCAGCCCGCCGAAATCCTCGAGCTGGCGGATCTGGCGCTGGATGCTCGCGGCCATCCCGTTGTAGGACACCGCGAGCTTCGCCAGGTCGTCCTCGCCGAGCACGGTGAGGCGCTGGTCGAGGTCGCCGCCGGCGAACTGCTCGGCCGCCGCGGCGGCCTGCCGGACCGGCCGGACCACCTGCCGCGTCACCAGGTTCGTGATCCCCGCGAGCAGGAGCAGCAGCACGAGCCCGCCGACCAGCAGCGTGTTCTGCACGGTCGCGACGGTGTTCTGCTCGGTCGTCAGCGGGAACAGCAGGTAGAGCTGCAGCGGGCTGGCGACGGTGTTGAGCGGCGTGCCGACGATCAGGTACGTCGTGCGCCCGCCGTCGGTGTCGCCGACCGTGTGCTCGAGCCAGCTCATCTCGTTGGCTTCGACGAACTGGCGCAGCCGCGGCGGCACGTTCTGGAACGGCCCGGCGAACGTGGGCTCGTCGCCTGCCTGGTCGTGGCCGCCGCTGGCCAGCACCGGGACGAACGTGCCGGCCGCCGAGCCGGCCGCGTCCTGGCTGGTCGGCGTGATCGCGATCTTCTTCAGCGCGTTCTGGAGCCGGGCGGTCATCGCCTCGTCGGTCTCGGCACCGAGGCCGACCAGCTCGCCGGCGGCGGTGTCGGCGGCCGCCCGGGTCTGCGCGAAGGCCGCGTCGCGCTTGGTGTCCAGCAGGCGCTCGGTGATCTGGTTCTGCAGCACCATGCCGAGCACGAAGACCACGGCCGAGGACAGCGCGAGCGTCGAGATGGTGACGCGGAACTGCAGCGAGTGCTTCCACAGCTCGTTGAACGCGACCGCGCGACGGCGCGCGAAAACGACGACACGCCGCACCAGGCGTGCCGTCGATCGCGCGAACGCGGGGAGCCGTCTACCGGTCTCCGTGCTCATCGACTCGTCACGGCGGGCCGGCCTTGTACCCGACACCGCGAACGGTCAACACCACCTCGGGGTGTTCCGGGTCCTTCTCCACCTTCGAGCGCAGCCGCTGGACGTGCACGTTCACCAGGCGGGTGTCCGCCGCGTGCCGGTAGCCCCAGACCTGCTCGAGCAGCACCTCGCGGGTGAACACCTGGCGCGGCTTGCGGGCCAGCGCCACCAGCAGGTCGAACTCCAGCGGGGTCAGCGGGATGGCCTTGCCCTCGCGCGTGACCTCGTGCCCTGGCACGTCGATCGCCAGGTCGCCGATGGTGAGCGACTCCGCGGGCTCGGCCTCGGTGCGGCGCATCCGCGCCCGGACCCGCGCGACCAGCTCCTTCGGCTTGAACGGCTTCACGACGTAGTCGTCCGCGCCGGACTCCAGGCCGAGCACGATGTCGACGGTGTCGCTCTTGGCGGTGAGCATGACGATCGGCACCCCGGACTCGGCGCGGATCGCCTTGCAGACGTCGATCCCGTTCATCCCGGGCAGCATCAGGTCGAGCAGGACGAGGTCGGGTTTCAGTTCGCGCAGCGCGGGCAGCGCGCGCGAACCGTCGGCGACCACGGCCGTGTCGAACCCCTCCCCACGGAGCACGATGGTGAGCATCTCCGCGAGGGCGGGGTCGTCGTCGACCACGAGAACACGTGCCTTCATGTCCACATATTCGCACTAGTTCCGGCGGCCGGACGCGCGACCCGCGTGTTTGACCACCAGAAAGATCAAGATCGCGGCCGGTGCCTGCTCCATCCGGGTGGCACTGGACGGTCCGTGAAGGCCGGCACACGGCCTTCACGGACCTGCGGCAACAGGCTCAGGGGACGGCCGGGACGGGCGCGTCGACGTGCACCGCACCGTCCGCGACGACCACGCGGTACGTGCGCACGGGCGCCTTGGCCGGCAGGCAGGTGGGCAAGCCGGTGCGCAGGTCGAACCGCGCGGCGTGCAGCGGGCACTCGACGAAGCAGCCTTCGAGCCAGCCGTCGGCGAGCGAGGCGTCCTGGTGGGTGCAGGTGTCGTCGACGGCGAAGAAGCCGTCCTCGGTGTGGAACACCGCGATCGGGACGGGCCCGTCGAGGCGGAGGGCTTCGCCCTCGGGCAGGTCGGTGACGGCGCAGGCGCGGATCATCAGGGCCTCCGGAAACGGCTGGCGGGATGCCGGGACGGTTCGTGAATGTTGCGCATCGCGCGACTCTGCGCTTCTTGCGCAACAATCCGACCCCGACGGCGTCCGCGTCAAGAGATTCGCCCACTCAGCCGATAGGGACGGCGCAAAACGGATAGTGTTGCGCTATGCGGAACCAGGACTCTGCTGACGCAACCTCGGCGGGAAAGCACGCCTCGGCCGGTGGCAACGCAACCCAAAGCCAGGTGCAGTCGGTCGACCGGGCGATCAGCGTGCTGGAGCTGCTCGCCCGCAACGGCGAAACCGGCATCACCGAGATCGCGGGCGAACTGGGCGTCCACAAGTCGACGGCGTCACGGCTGCTCAGCGTCCTGGAGTCCAGAGGCCTCGTCGAGCAGCTCGGCGAACGCGGGAAGTACGCGATCGGGTTCGGCATCGTGCGGCTGGCGGGCGCCGCGACCGGCCGGATGGACCTGGCCAAGCTCGGCCGCGCCAGCTGCCTGACCCTCGCCGAGGAACTGGGCGAGACGGTCAACATCGCCATCGCCGACGACGGCGTCGCCATCAACATCAGCCAGGCGCGCGGCTCGGCGGCGATCACCACGCAGAACTGGACGGGCCAGCGCACCCCGCTGCACGCGACCTCCAGCGGCAAGATCCTCTTGGCGTACATGGCCGAAACCGAGCGCAAGCGCGTGCTGAAGCGGAAGCTGGAGCAGTACACGCCCCGCACGACGGTCGAGCCGGACGAGCTGATGACCGAGCTGGAGCGGGTGCTCGAAGACGGCTTCGCGGCCTGCTACGAGGAGCTCGAACTCGGCATGCACGCGGTGGCCGTGCCGATCCACGGCCCGGGCGGCGACGTCGTCGCGGCGATGAGCGCTTCTGGCCCGTCGTACCGGCTTTCGAAGCAGCGCGTGAAGCAGATCGTGCGGCCGATGACCGAAGCCGCGGACGACCTTTCCGCGCAGCTGGGCTACTTCCGGGACTGAGGGTACAGCCGCGCCATCGCGCGGATCGTCCTTCCCATGTGGGCCACCAGTTCCGGGGGCTCGAGCACCTGCGCGCCCGTGCCGAGCCGCAGCAACCCCGCGGCCGCGTGGGGCACGTTCTCGAGCGGCACGCGGGCGCGGCGCCAGCCGTCGTCGTCCTCGGGTCCGAGCGTGCGGGAGACGAGCCGGGCCGCCCGCGGGCCGAGAATGTCCGGCAGGGCCTCGATTCCGGCCGGCGAAAGCCGCACGACGGCCGTCTCGCCGGTTTCGCCGTCTTCGTAGCTTTCGACGTTCGCGCGCCAGAACTCCGCCAGGTCGAACCCGGCCGGCCGGGTGAAGTGCTCGTCGAGCGTCCGCAGCTCCTCGATGCTCCCGACGCGGTAGGTGCGCACGCGCGGCCCGGCGACGAGGTACCAGACGCCGGCCTTGAGGACGAGGCCGAGCGGGTGCAGCCGCCGCATCACCACGCCTGGCTCCGGCGACCAGCGGCGGTAGGCGACTTCGACGACCTGGTCCTGCCACAACGCTTCCGCGGCCGCGAGCAGCTGCGGGACCGGGTCGGCCTCGCGGTACCAGCCGGGCGCGTCGAGGTGGAAGCGCTGCCGGATCCGCACCGACGCGTCGCGGTACGGCGTCGGCAGCGCGGCCATCAGCTTCAGCTCGGCCGCGGCCACCTGGGCGCCCAGGCCCAGCTCCGCGGCCGGCTGCGGCAGGCCGGTGAGAAACAGCGAGCCGGCCTCACCGGCGGTCAGCCCGGTCAGCCGGGTGCGGTAGCCGTCCATCAGCCGGTAGCCGCCGTCGGGGCCGGTCTCGGCGTAGATCGGGACGCCGGCGGCCGCGAGCGCTTCGACGTCGCGGTACACCGTCCGCGGGGTCACGCCGAGCTCGGCAGCCAGCTTCGACGCGCTCATCCGGCCGCGGTTCTGCAGCAGCAGGAGCAGGGACACCAGACGGCTCGCGCGCACCCGGCGGAGTCTGCCAGCCACCACTGACAGAAGATGTCAGTGGCCGCGGCCCAAGATCACCGCCATGACCGATTTCGCCTTCCTCCACGGCTCCTGGACCGTCGTCAGCCGGCGGCTCACGACCCTCTTCGCCGGCAGCGACGACTGGGACGTCTTCCCCGGCACCACCACCTGCACCCCGCTCTTCGACGGCGGCGGCAACACCGAGGAGATCCTCTTCCCCGCCCGCGGGTTCCGCGGCTTCACGCTGCGCCTGTTCGACGTCGAGCGGAAGGAGTGGTCGATCTACTGGGCCAACGACCGCACCGGGCTGCTCCAGCCGCCGGTCGTCGGCACCTTCACCGGCGGCCGCGGCGACTTCTACGGCGACGACGTCCACGACGGGAAGCCGATCCGGGCGCACTACCTCTGGTCGGACATCACGGACACTTCGGCCCGCTGGGAGCAGGAGTTCTCCGCCGACGGCGGGCGGACCTGGGAATCCAACTGGGTCATGGAGTTCACCCGCGCCTGAGCCGGCACCTTTTCGGGCGCTTGACACGACGTCTCGCATAACGCACGTTGTTGCCGAAGACGCAACTTCGTCGCCCGGAGGAACACGATGGCAGCACGGCCCCGGGTGGTCGTCGCCGGCGGCGGCCTGCTCGGCTGCGCACTGGCGGACGAGCTGACCGAACGCGGCTGGACCGACGTCACCGTCCTGGGCGGCGGCGAGACGGACGACCGGCCGGGGCTGGTGTTCCGGACCGACGCGGATCGCACGCTCACCGAGTTCGCGAAGTACACCGCGGCGAAGTACGGCGGCCTCGACGGCCAGTGGTGCTTCAACCCGGTCGGCAGCCTGGACCTCGCGACCACGCCCGAACGGCTCGCGGACCTGAAGCGGCGGCACGGCTGGGCGACGTCGTGGGGCGTGCGCGGCTTCCTGCGCACGCCCCGCGAGTGCGCCGACCTGCACCCGCTCCTCGACGAAACCCGGGTGCTGGGCGGGTTCCACGTCCCCGGTGACGGCCTGCTGCACGCGCGGCGCGCGGCCGAAGCCCAGGCCCGGCGGGCGAAGGCCCGGGGCGCGCGGTTCAGCGCCGAGGAGGTCCTGGAGGTCGAGCGGGCCGGCGGCCGCGTCACCGGGGTCGTCACCGCGACCGGGCGGGTGCGGGCCGACGTCGTCGTGTTCTGCGACGGCTCCGACGGGCTCGCCCTGCCCGAAGCGCCGCGGCGGCTGCGGTACACGCGGACGTCGCCGCTGCCGGACCTGGCCGGGCACAACGACGAACACGTCCAGGCGGGCAAACCCGTGCTGCGCGACCTCGGCACCGGGCTGACCGTCCGCGAGCACGTCGACCGGCTCGGCGTCGGCGGCGCGTGGGAATCGGCGGTCGCGCTCCTGCCCGCGCTCCGGGACGCCGCGGCCGAAGCCACGACGGAGATCCTGCTGCCCGGCACCCCCGACGGGCTGCCGCTGCTGGGCGAGCACCCGGAGCTCGACGGCTTCTGGGTGGCGAAGGCCGTCCGCGCGGAACACTCCGCCGGGGTCGCGCGCGAGCTGGCGCGCTGGCTCGTCGACGGGCAGCCGGTGCTCGCGCTGCACGGCTGCGACCTCGCCCGGTTCGCGCCGTCGGCCCGGTTCACCGCGGAGCCGGTGCGGACCGGTCCCTGCCACGAACGGCAGCTCACGCTGGGCGCACTTCGGTTCGGCGGGCGGCTGGGCGCGGCCGGAGCGGTACGCGTCCGAGGCGGGTGCGGAAGCGCACGCGACCCGCGAGCGCGTCGCGATGTTCGACCTGACGTCCGTGCCGCGGCTGGCCGTCACCGGTCCCGGCGCGCTGCCGTTCCTGCACACCATGACGACCGGCGATCTCGCGAATCCGCCGGGCACGGTCACGGAAACGCTGCTGCTGGGCGAAGACGGCGGGGTGCGCGGCCGGCTCACCGTGGCCCGTCTCGGCGACGAGCGGTTCCACGTCGGCGCGGGCGGGCGTCTCGACTTCGCCTGGCTGCGGCGGCACCTGCCCGGCGACGGCACCGTCCAGGTCCACGAAACGACGCCGGGCACGTGCTGCCTCGGCGTGTGGGGACCGCTGGCCGGTGACCTGCTGCCGGAACTGTCCACAACGGACTGCTCGGCCGAGGAGACGTACGTCGGCGACGTCCCGGTCGTCGCGTTGCGACTGTCCACTGTGGGCGAGCCCGGCTGGGAGCTGCACACGACGGCGGACCTCGGCCGTCACCTGTGGGACACCCTGCGCGAACGGGACATCGCCGTCGCCGGCCACCAGGCGTTCACGAGCCTGCGGCTGGAGGCCGGCACGCCCGTCGCCGGCGTCGACTTCACCACCGAGCACGACCCCTACGAGGCCGGGCTCGGCGACGCCGTCCGCCGGGACAAGGGCTACTTCCTCGGCCGGGACGCGCTGGCGGGCCGGTCCCCGGCGACCGTGAGCCGCCGGCTGACCCGCCTGACGACCGGGAAAGTCCTGCAGGGCAAGGAACCCGTGTACGTCGAAGGCCGCGCGGCCGGGTACGTCACCAGCGCCGGGTACGGCCACACCCTGGGGCAGGCCCTCGCGTACGCCTGGCTTCCGGCGGAGCACAGCGCATCCGGGACACCGGTCGAGATCGAGCACTTCGGCGAACGTGTGCCGGGGAGGGTCGGATGACGCACTACGACGTGATCGTGCTCGGCCTCGGCGGGATGGGCAGCGCCGCGGCGTACCGGCTGGCGCGGCGCGGGCAGCGGGTGCTCGGCATCGACCAGTTCGCGCCGGTGCACAACCGCGGGTCGAGCCACGGCGGTTCGCGGATCACGCGCCAGGCGTACCTCGAAGGCCCCGAGTACGTCCCGCTCCTGCTGCGCGCCCACGAGCTGTGGGAGGGCCTCGAACGCGACAGCGGACGGCGGCTGTTCACCCGCTGCGGCGGGATCATGGTCGGCACGGCCGGCTCGCGCACGATCACCGGCAGCGTGGCCTCGGCCCGCGCGTTCGGCATCCCGCACGAACTCCTGGACGCTCCCGCGATCCGGCGGCGCTTCCCGACCTTGGCGCCGTCGGCGGACGAAGTCGCGCTGTACGAACCGGGCGCCGGGCTGGTGTCGCCCGAGGGCAGCGTCGCCGCGCACCTGCAGCTCGCCGCGCGGTGCGGCGCCGAGCTGCACCACGAGGAGAAGGTGTTCACCTGGAGCACGATGGCCGGCGGGGTGCGCGTCGGGACGTCGCACAGCTACTACACGGCCGACCGGCTGGTGCTCGCGCCCGGAGCGTGGGCCGGTGAGCTGCTGCGCGACTTCGGCGTGGAGTTCACGGTCCGGCGGCAGGTGCAGTACTGGTTCGCGCCCTCGGGCGGGATCGAGCCGTTCCGGGAGCACCCGGTGTACCTCTGGGAAGGCGACGGCTACACCTTCTACGGCTTCCCGGCGCACAACGCACCCGCGGACGGCGTCAAGGTCGCGTTCCACACCGGCGGCCGCGAGTGCACTCCGGACGGCATCGACCGGACGGTGTCGGCCGAAGAGGTCCACGAGATCTCGTCCGTCGTCAAACGGCACCTCCCGACGCTGCCGGGAGCATTCCTCCGCGCGGCGACGTGCATGTACACCGACACCGCCGACGAGAGCTTCGTCGTGGCACCGCACCCGGACGAGGAGCGGGTGGTGCTGGCGTGCGGGTTCTCCGGCCACGGGTTCAAGTTCGCGCCGGTGATCGGCGAGATCGTCGCCGACCTGGTGGTGGACGGCGCGACGGCCCACCCGATCGCGCAGTTCGACCCGGCCCGGTTACTGCGTTAGCAGCGTCTTCGCGAGCCCTTCGAGGTCGACGCCCGCGACACCGTCCAGGACGTGCCACGGCGCCAGCCAGCCCGACGCGGCCAGCTCGTCGTACACGGCCGCGCAGCGTCGCTGGAGCCCGTCGTCGGTCTCGAACGCGTCGCGCTCGCGGTCGGTCTCCGCTTCCGCCCGCCGCTCCGCCCGCTCGGCCGCCACCGCCGGTGCCACCCGCAGCAGCAGGTGCGCGTCGGGGCGGGGCAAGCCGAACCGCGCGACCTCGAGCTCCCACACCCACTTCACGACTTCACCCGCGGCGTCCTGCCGCAGCCGCGCGGCCGCGTACGCCGCGTTGGAGGCCACATAGCGGTCGAGCAGGACGACGTCGTGCGTGTCCCGCAGCGCGCGGATGTCGTCCGCGGCGCCGCTGCGGTCGAGCGCGTAGAGCACGGCCATGCCGTACACCGAGTCGGCGAGGTCGCTGTGCCCGCGGTGCAGCGCCTCCTTGACGAGGTCGGCGTGCACGCTCTCGCCATAGCGCGGAAACGCCAGCTTCGCGACGCTCGCGCCCTTCGCGCTCAGCGCGTCCGTCAGCCCGTCGGCGAGCGTGCGCTTGCCCGCGCCGTCGAGCCCTTCGATGACCACCAGTCGACCCACGGGGGTCACAGTAACGGTGGTGGACCGGCGGGCTCGGTGGAAGGGGATCGACGCCGAGCCCGCCGGTTCGTCTTCAGGCGGAGATCCGCCTCAGGTGCAGCACGTAGCCCGCGCCGCTGACGGCCAGCACGCCGACCAGGATCAGCAGCGGCACCCAGCCGGTGTCGTGGCCGGACGGTGCCGGGCCGCCGTCGCCGCGGGGCATCACCTGCGACGTCGCGTCGTAGCCGCCCGCCTCGCCTTCGCGGGCGTAGGCCGAGCCGGGGAGCTTGTCGGTGTACCGCTGCGAAACCGTCCGCTGGTAGTCGGCGACCGTGACCGCGGCCGTGCTCGCCGACAGCGGCGTGACGCGGCCGTCGCGGACCGCGTACCAGGCGTCGACCTGCGGTTCGTGCAGCAGCTGGGCGCCCGCGGGCAGGGTGCGGGCGAACGCCGCCTCGACGTCGCCCGAGGCGATGTTGCCGATCTGCCAGGCGCCGTCGTCCCCGCGGACCGACCAGAGCGTCGCGGTCCGGCCGTCGGAGGCCCGTGCGGGCACCGCGAAGTAGGCGAAGTCGCCCGGCGCCGCGCCCGGCTTGCCCACCACGAAGTCCGGCGACAGCTCGTAGACCGGGTAGGCGTCCGGGGCGACCTGGACCGTCACCGGCCCCTTCGCGTCCGGCGCCTGGGCGAAGAACCGCACCAGCGTGTCCTGGAGGTCCGCCGCCGCGGCGTGCGCGGCCACGGCGTCGGCGCTGCTGATGCCGGCGGCCTGGGCCGCGCCTGACACCGGTGCCGTCATCAGCAGCGCCGCGCCGGTCAGCACGGCGAGCACGAGCGCCCGCCTGCTCATCGGGAGATCCCGGTGAGCGTGTGCGTCCAGGTGAACGACGAGTTGTGCGTGTAGTAGCCGTAGGTCGACCAGTTGTAGCGCTTGGCGGGCCCCGGGTCGCCCCAGGACACCCAGCCGCCGCTGGTGTCGTAGCCGTAGAGGACGTGGGTGTGGCCACCGCCGGAGCGGTACCCGACGCGGGTTTCGACCGGCCGGTTCGCGGCGGCCTGCGTCCGGACGTCGGCGTAGGAGATGCGGTGGTCGAGGTAGCGCCCCGGCGAGGCGAACCCGAGCTTGGCGAAGGCGCGCTGCGGGTCGGCGAGGGTGCCGGGGAGGTTCGCACAGTCCTTTCCGGTCTCGCCGTGGGCGAGCTGGCAGAAGCGCGTCTGGCTGACCGCGGCGCCGTGGAAGGCCGCGATCGTGGCCCCGGAGCCCGCCCAGCACCACTGGCTCCGCTCCTGGGACTGCATCGTGATTCGGGTCTGGAAGGTCGACGGCACTCCGGGCGCGGCTCCGGCAGTGGCCGGCGCGACCAGGCACAACATCAGGCACACGGCCAACGTGGCGTGTACCCGGCTCGACTTCACCAGCACGGACGGCCTCCTGCTCGAACGTGGGCGAACCAGCGGTGGTCACAACGGTGAACAACCCGGTCACAAGGAGCAAGAACGCCATCCGGAGGAACGGACCGTTCCGGGTCACAGCCGGAACGCGGAACAGTGACCACAACGAGGCCAACCACCCTGAACGGGGGTCGGCCCGGGCACTCTACGCTGCTAACGTGAACGTTCCGCGGTGTTCACGCCCAGCGCACACACTGGTCGGGTGAAGGGACGAGCGGTGGCACAAGACGGGAACCTCCCACTGATCATCGATGGCGCCCGTACGACCCGGGCATCGGTCGCCGAACTGCCGAAAGAGCTGACCGAAGCGCTCCGCACCGGCGAGTTCCACCACGCCCTGAGACTGGCGATCGCCTACCGCGGCCTCTCGCTCGCGCGGCTGCGCGCGCACCTCGCGCTGCGCGGGGTCCAAATCGGACAGTCCACGCTGAGTTACTGGCAACGCGGCCTGCGCCAGCCCGAGGTGCCCAAGGCACTCCCGGCGGTCCGGGCCCTGGAATCGGTCCTCCAGCTGCCCGCGGACGCCCTCGTGGTGCTGATCGGACCGCGACTGGTCCGCCGCGGCCACCAGCCGGCGGCGTCGTTCCACGACCTGCGTTCCGGTGACATGGGGTCGATCGTCGAGGACCTGCTCGCCGAGCTCGGCGCGTACCCGTCGTCGAACCACTACAACGCCGACCTCGAGCTGCTGTCGGTCCACGACACGATCACGTTCGACGCGGAGCACCGCCAGGTCAGCCTGCGCACGCGGCTGGTGACGCGGGCGCGCCGGCACGGCCCGGACCGCTACCTGACGGTCTACAACGGCGATCCGGGCTGCCGGATCGACGACGTCGAGCTGATCACCGACGAGGGCTGCCGGATCGGCCGGATGCGCCGCAACCCCGACGCGGACACGATGGCGACGGAGCTGCTGTTCGACCGCAAGCTCGCCGAGGGCGACATCCACGTGTTCTGCTACGAGGTCCGCGACGACTCGGGCTCGGCGTCGCCGGGGTACTACCGGATGCTTCGCGACCGGTGCGCGAGCTACCTGGTCCAGCTGCGCTTCGACCGCAACGCGCTGCCGGCCCGCTGCACGCGTCAGGTCCGGGCGCGCGACGACGCCCTGCCGGTGGTGGCGGAGGAGCTGGCGTGCGACATGGGCGGGGTGAGCAGCGCGTTCTTCAGCGACGCCGGGCCCGGGCTGGCCGGCGTCGCCGTCGAGTGGAACTGATCACACCACGCCGCTGCGCAGGGCGACGAACAGCCGCTCCAGCCGTTCGCGGTGGTCGGCCGCCACGACGTCCGGCTCGCCGCCGTCGATGAGCCGACTGGCGGTCCGCACCAGCACCGTGGCGTAACCGGCGATGAAGAACGCCGCGAACAGCGGCCCGTCGTCGTCGAAGTCCCGGTCGCCTGCGAGCTCGTCGGCGAGCAGCCGCTGCAGGTCCGCGCCGATCTCCCGCACCCGCGCGATCAGGGCGGGCGACGCCGCGACCGTCCGGAAGAACGGGATCGCGCCGTCGGCGACACCGGACAGCCCGTGGCGCTCGTCGAGGAGCCGGAGGGTCGCTTCGCGCAGGGACTCGAGCACGTCGACGCCCGGCGCGCGGTCGCGCACCGCCGAGCGCAGGACGTCGGCCGCGTCGACCTGGCGGTCCAGCAGGAGGTCCTCCTTGCGCGGGAAGTGCTTGAAGACGGTCACGCTCGAGACCCCGGCCTCCTTCGCGACCTCGGCGACCGTCACCGCGTCGAACCCGCGCTCGAGGAACAGCCGGGTGGCGGCCTGCGAGATCTTCGCCCGCGTCTGCGGCCCGCCACGCTCGCCGGTCCTGGGCATCGGATCACCCTCTCTTGTGTCACTAAACTTAGTCAGTTAACTTAGTGGCATGTCCTCCGAACAGACCACCGGCATTCTCACCGAACCCGCCCCTCGATCCTTGCGCGAGGCGTGGGTCGCCCTGGCGGGACTCTCCGCGGTGTTCCTCTTCGAGATGCTCGACAACTCGATCCTGAACGTCGCGCTGCCCACGATCGGGCGCGAACTCTCCGCGTCGACCACCACGCTGCAGTGGGTCACCGGCGCCTACGCCGTGGTGTTCGGCGGCCTGATGCTGGCCTTCGGCGCGCTGGCCGACCGGTTCGGCCGGCGGCGGATCATGCTCATCGGCCTGGTCCTGCTCGGCGTCGCGAGCCTGGCGACCGCGTTCGTCGGCACCGCGGAGCAGCTGATCGCCGTGCGGGTGGCGATGGGCGTCGCGGCCGCGATGACGACCCCGGGCTCGATGGCGCTGGCGTTCCGGCTGTTCGGCGACGACGGCCTGCGCGTCCGCGCGACCACCCTCATCTCGACCGTGGGCCTGGTCGGGCTGGCGATCGGCCCGACCGCGGGCGGCTTCGTGCTCGCGATCGCGCCGTGGCAGGTCCTGCTGCTGGTGAACGTGCCGGTCGCGGCGCTGGCGTTCGTCGGCGTCCGGTTCGGCATCGCCGCGGACGACCCGGCCGGCCTCCACCGCGACCCGGTGGACGTCCTCGGCGCGGTGCTCGGCACGGCGACGGTCGTGCTCGCGCTCGTCGCCCCGACGCTGTTCGTGAACGAGGGCCCCGACGCCTGGGAGCCCTGGGCCGCCACCGCCGCGGCCGTCGCCGCCGCGCTCCTGTTCGTCGTCCGCGAGCGGTCGGCCCGGTATCCGCTGCTGGACCTCAAGCTCGTCGCGCACCCGCTGGTGTCCAGCGGCCTGGCGTTCAAGGCCGCCGCCGGGCTCGCGACCGCCGGGCTGGGTTACCTGGTGACGCTGCAGCTGCAGCTCGACTGGGGCTGGCCGCCCGCGCTCGCCGCCGCCGGGATGCTGCCGCAGGTCGTGGTGCTGGTCGCCGGTGGCGCGTTCGTCAGCCCGTTCGTGCGCCGGGCCGGCCTCGAACGAGCGGCGTGGATCAGCGCCGCGGCGGTCGTGGCCGGGCTCGCCGTGTACGGCCTGCTGAGCCGGTTCGGCTACGCGTGGGTGGCGCTCGCGCTGGTGCTCGTGGCGGCCGGGATGCGCGTGGTCGGCGTCGTCGCGGGCGTCAACGTCCTGCGCGGCCTGCCGGAGAACCGCACGACGATCGGCGCGGCCCTCACCGACACGGCCACCGAAGTCACCTCCGGCGCGGGCATCGCCGCGACCGGCACAATCCTCGCCGCACTGTTCACCGGCGACATCGCGACGACGCACTGGAGCGCGGAGCAGACCGCGCAATTCCGCGAGGCGGTGACGGTGGCGGGCCTGACGCTCACGGTTGTGGCGGCGGCACTCGTCGCCTGGGGGTTCGCCCGATCACGGCGTGCCTAGCGACCGCCGCCGATGCCGAGCTCGT
This sequence comes from Amycolatopsis sp. NBRC 101858, assembly GCF_030269325.1. Taxonomy (GTDB): domain Bacteria; phylum Actinomycetota; class Actinomycetes; order Mycobacteriales; family Pseudonocardiaceae; genus Amycolatopsis; species Amycolatopsis ponsaeliensis. The sequence goes on from NZ_BSTD01000001.1 coordinate 999,111, forward strand.
TTCCCTCGGGATCGCGGTAGATGATCTTGCGGACACCGTTGTCGTAGGTCTCCCGGTCCGCCGGTTCGATACCCCTCGCGGAGATCCCGGCGACCCGTTCGTCCAAGTCCTCGACGAAGAGGGTGTGCATGGCGAGCCCGGCCCGTTCGGGTCGCTGGACGACGTAGACGGAGCCGTGCGGGGTGACTTCCCACAGGACTTCGGTGTCGTGCACGACGAAGGTCGGCGGGGAGCCGAAGAGGCGTTCGTACCAGGCGACGGCGCCCTCGAAGTCGCGGACGGCGATCCCGGCGAAGAGCTCGACGGTCATAACACCTCGAATCCGTTGGCCTTGGCTACTCCGCTCTGCATACCGTCACCACTTGCCCCGGGTCCAGTCCAGCGCCTCACTGACGGCGGTGCCCCAGCCACGGGACAGCTCCTCGATCTCGTCGAGGCTCGGCACCGGGCCCTCCGGCGCGAAAGTGAGCAGCTTGCCTTCAGCGACCAAGCGGTTTTGCCAGGCGCGGGCCTCAGTGGCCATATCGTCCATTCTTCACTCATCGGCTGTCCCCCAGGCGAAACAGAGGGGCCGCCCCGAACACGTTCGGGACGGCCCTGACCTGCTGAAACCCAATTACCTCAGTACCGGTAGTGATCCGCCTTGAACGGGCCTTCGACGTCCACGTCGATGTACTCGGCCTGCTCCTTGGTCAGCTTCGTCAACTCGCCGCCCAGGGCGTCCAGGTGGATCTTCGCCACCTTCTCGTCCAGCTTCTTGGGCAGCCGGAAGACCTCCTTGTCGTACTCCTCGTACTTGGTGAACAGCTCGATCTGCGCGATCACCTGGTTCGAGAAGCTGTTCGACATCACGAACGACGGGTGCCCGGTCGCGTTGCCCAGGTTGAGCAGCCGGCCCTCGGACAGCACGATGATCGTGTTGCCGTTCGGGAAGATCCACTCGTCGACCTGGGGCTTGATGTTGATGCGCCGGATGCCCGGGTAGCGCGCCAGGCCCGCCATGTCGAGCTCGTTGTCGAAGTGGCCGATGTTGCCCAGGATCGCCTGGTGCTTCATCTTCGCCATGTGCTCGACCAGCACGACGTCCTTGTTGCCGGTCGTCGTGATGACGATGTCGGCCTCGGGCAGCGCGTTCTCCAGCGTGCGGACCTGGTAGCCGTCCATCGCCGCCTGCAGCGCGCAGATCGGGTCGATCTCGGTGACGACCACGCGCGCGCCCTGGCCGCGCAGGGACTCCGCCGCGCCCTTGCCGACGTCGCCGTAGCCGCAGACCACCGCGACCTTGCCGCCGATCAGGACGTCCGTGCCGCGGTTGATGCCGTCGATCAGCGAGTGGCGGATGCCGTAGCGGTTGTCGAACTTCGACTTCGTCACCGCGTCGTTGACGTTGATCGCCGGGAACAGCAGCTCACCGGCCGCGGCGAGCTGGTACAGCCGCAGCACGCCGGTGGTGGTCTCCTCGGTGACGCCGCGGACGCCCTCGCCGATCTTGGTCCACTTGCCGGTGTCGGCCGCGACCGAGTCGCGCAGCAGCTCGAGGAACACGCGGAACTCGTCCGACGTGTTCTCGTCCGGGGTCGGGACGACGCCCGCCTTCTCGAACTCGGTGCCCTTGTGCACCAGCATCGTGGCGTCGCCGCCGTCGTCGAGGATCATGTTCGGGCCCTCGCCGTCCCAGGTGAGCATCCGCTCGGTGCACCACCAGTACTCCTCGAGCGACTCGCCCTTCCACGCGAAGACGGGGACGCCCTGGGGCTCCTCGGGCGTGCCGTGCGGGCCGACGACGATCGCGGCGGCCGCGTGGTCCTGCGTCGAGAAGATGTTGCAGGACGCCCAGCGCACCTCGGCACCCAGCGCGACCAGCGTCTCGATCAGGACGGCCGTCTGCACGGTCATGTGCAGCGAACCGGAGACGCGCGCGCCGCGCAGCGGGTAGACCTCCGCGTATTCGCGCCGCAGCGCCATCAGGCCCGGCATCTCGTGCTCGGCGAGGCGGATCTCCTTGCGGCCGAATTCGGCGGCGTCGAGGTCGGCGACGGCGAACTCGATGCCGCCGCGGGTCTGGTGCCGCTTGGCAACGCTTTCGGGGGGCATAGTGGCGATTCCTCCAAGACTCGATGACGTCCGAACACTACCGTTGTCCGCTCGACCTGCCCCAGGATCGCGTAGGAGGCCTGCACCGTGCCCATGCCCGGCCCGGACACCCGCGTCGTCGAAATCCGCGTCGCCGGACTCGTCGGCACCAGCGGCGAGACGCTGCTCGACGCGGTGTCCACCGTCGACGTCGCCGGCGACGGGCTGGGCCGCGTGATCCGCCCGGCCGACCGCCTGCGACGGCCGGCACCCGGGCCCGTGCTGCCGGCGCTGGGCCGGTCGATCCCGCGGACCCTCGAAGGCTACCTGTGGCACGGGATGACCTCCGGCGGCGCCGCCAAGGCGACCTGGGCACTGCTGTTCCCGTTCTCCCTCGCCAACGTCACGTTCTGGATGCTGCCGCCGGCCCCGCCCGGCCGACGGCTGCCGCGCGTGCTCGGCGCGGTGTGCCGCGGCCTGCTGCGCGTCAGCGCGCTGCTGCTCACGATGCTGCTGATGGGCCAGCTCGCGACGATCGCGCTCGACCTCTTCGCCACGCAGTGCCTCGCGCCCGGGTCCGGCTGCCTGCCCGTCGTCCCCGACGTCCTCCGCTCGGTGCCGGCGCGGATCGCGGTCGGCGTCGTGCCGCTGCTGGCCGTGATCTTCGTGCTGCACCGGATCTCGTCGGCGACGTGGGCGGTGCACGCCGACGGCGACCTCACCGGCGGTCCGCTGCGGATGCGCGCCGACCCGGACACCCCGGCGCTGCGCTGCCTGCACACGGTCGCGGCGCTGGTCTCGGTCGCGCTGCTGCTGCTCGGCGGGCCGTTCCGGGTGCCGGGCGCCGTCTTCGACCTGGTGGTGTGGATCATCACGCTGGCGCTGGTGCTCGCCACGGTCGTCGCGGCCGCGATCGGCGTCGACACCGGCCGGTTCGCCCGCCCCGGCGTGATCGCGCTGGCCGCGCTGCTCGTCGTCGTGGCCGCCGTGCGGCTGCGGCCCGGCCCGGGTCCGCTGCCCGGGACCAACGGCGTCGTCGAAGGGCTCGGCGCGGCCCTGGTCGCCGTCACGGTGCTGTTCGCGCTGTTCCTGGTCCCGGCCGCGCTGCTGGCCCGGCCCGGCTGGGTGCACAAGCCGCGCCGGCTGCGGCCGTGGCTGGGCGGCTGGGCGGCCGCGCCGGTGCTCGCGCTGGCCGGGCTGCTCGGCGGCGGGTTCGGCGCCGGCCTCGCCGAAGCGCTGCGCCGGCTGTCCGGCGCGGAACTCCTGCACGTGCCCGACACGTACCTGCTGGTCACGGTGTTGTGGGGAGCCGGGCTGGCGCTGGCCGCGGTGCTCGCCGCGCTGGGCTTCGCGGTCGCCGTCCCGCTGCGCCGGGTGCGGCGGGGCGTCCCGGAGATCGTCGGGCTGATGGAGCACGACGAGCGGCAGGAGGCGCAGGCCGCGGCGGCGTGGGCGCGCTCGGCGTGGGAACGGCGGCACCTGCACCACCTCGCTCTCACGGTCGCGTCGGCGATGTCCGCGGGTGGCGCGGCGCTGCTGGTGCTGCGGTTCGGGTTCGGGCTCGTCCCCGGCTGGTTCGGGCCGCTGTCCGCGATCGGCGTGGTCGCGCTCGGCGCGCTGGCCGCGGGCCTGCTGCGCGTCGTCTACACGGCCGCGCGGACCCCGCAGCGCAGCCGGCACCTCGGGGCGCTGGCCGACCTCGTCTGCTTCTGGCCGCGGGCGGCGCACCCGACCGTGCCGCCGTGCTACGCGCTGAAAGTCGTCCCGGAACTGGCCGCGCGGGCGCGCGAGCACCTCACCGAACCGGCGACGCGCGTGGTGCTCTCCGGCTACAACCTCGGCAGCCTGCTCACGGTCATGGCCGCCGCCCGGCTGGCGGCCGAGCTGCCGGCCGCCGACCTCGAACGCGTCGGCGTGCTCACCGCCGGCTCCCCGTTGCAGTGGGGCTACCAGCGTGCTTTCCCCGCGTTGCTCCCGCAGGAATCGCTCGAGACGCTCTTCGCCGACCTGGACGGCCGCTGGCGCGCCCTCTGCCGGGGCACCGACATCTTCGGCGGCGGCGTGACGACCTGGCGGCACGAGGTCTCCGACCGGCAGCTCTACGGTGTCGGCTACCAGCCCGAAGGCGGCACCGGGCCGTTGAAGGCGAAGGCCGACGCGAACGGCGTCCTCATCCTCGGCGGCGACCACTGGCTGCCGGACCCGCTGCGCGGCCCGACCGGGCGGCACCGCTGGGCGCCGGGGGTGCTCAAGCACCAGGACTACGTGGTCGACGCGGAGTGGGACCACGCCGTCGCGATGGCCGCCGGTCTCGGCAAACCGGCCGGCGGCGAACAGGGCCTGCTCTTCGCGGACTTCCCCCCGAAACAGTGAAGGCCCCTCGCCGGAGCGAGGGGCCTTCGACCGCGAGCTAGCTCAGCTTCACTCGGAAGCCTTGCGGCGGAACTTCAGCAGCGCGAGCAGGCCGCCACCGCCGAGGATCAGCAGGGCCGCGATCCACACGAGCCACATGTTGTCGAAACCGGTGTTGGCCAGGCCGCCGCCGGTGCCGGACTCGTTGCCCGCCGGGACGACGGCCGGAGCGGTGCTGGACGGCGAAACCGAGGTGTCCGAGGTCGCCGGAGCGCTGGGCTTCGTCGTCTCGGTCGGCTTGGTCGTCGGCGGCTTCGTGGTCTCGGTCGGCTTGTCGGTCTTCTTGCCGCAGAGGTACCAGTGGTCGAGGTCGGCCTGGTGGCCGTTGCGGCTGAACGGCGCGCGCAGGTCGTTCCACGGCGCGGCCTTGTCGAGCCCCTGCTTGCCGGGGGTGTAGTCGTTGAAGCCGTCATCGCCACCGACGACGACGATCCGCGTGACCGTGACGCCCTCGTTCACCTTCGAGATGTTCAGGCGGTTCTTGACGATCTTGAACTCGACGTCGCTCTGCTTGAGGTCGGTGCCCTTGGCGCACGGCGTCGCCTGACCCGGCGTCGGGTGCGGGCGGTTGTCGTCGCTGTGGCAGGCCAGCGCGGAGCCGGCGGTGCCGATGAGGGCTGCGGTGGTCAGCGCCATGACGGCGACGGCGCCGCGGAAGGTACGTCTGCGCATTCAGAACTCCTGATACCGGCGGGGAGAGAGCACTTGCGAAATCTGGGGTCGCGAAGCCACCGAGCGTGCGAATCACGCTGCTGTAATTCACCCGTCAGTGGCACGCGAAGGATCGAAAGGTATCGCACGTCACTCGACTGGCTACACCGGGTCCCCTTTTAGGCACGAAACGCAAGATCGTCCGATGTGAAGTTCCGCGAAAAAGCCCCGCCGACCTGCGCGAACGCGGATCGGCGGGGCTTCACGAACGGGTGGGTGACGCTAGGCCTCCGGAGCCTTGACGGATTCGTCGAGCCCGTCGGCCTGGCGCTTGCCGAGCAGCGAGTGCCGCCGGCTGTAGCCGAAGTAGATCAGCACGCCGACGATCATCCAGGCGACGAACCGCAGCCACGTCAGCACGGTCAGGTTCAGCATCAGCCACAGGCAGGCCAGGATCGCCAGGATCGGGATCAGCGGCACCAGCGGCACCTTGAACGCGCGGGGCAGGTCGGGCCGCGTCTTGCGCAGCACCAGGACGCCCGCCGAGACCAGCACGAACGCGAAGAGCGTGCCGACGTTGACCATCTCTTCGAGCTTGTCGGCCGGGAAGAACGTCGCCGCGAGGGCGACCAGGCCGCCGACGATGAGCGTGGCGCGCTTGGGCGTCCCGTGCTCGCCGGTCTTCGCCAGGCTGCGCGGCATGAGGCCGTCGCGGGACATGGCGTAGATGATCCGGACCTGGCCGAGCATCAGCACCATGACGACGGTGGTCAGGCCGGCCAGCGCGCCGAAGGAGATGAGGTTGGCCGCCCAGTCGACGCCGTTGGCGGAGAACGCCGTGGCGAGCGTCTTGTGGCTGCCGTCGCCGGCCGAAGTGGCCAGGTCCTTGTAGGACGTCATGCCGACGACCACGAGCGAGACCGCGACGTACAGCACGGTGACGATGATCAGCGAGCCGAAGATGCCGCGCGGCACCGACTTCTGCGGGTTCTTCGTCTCCTCGGCGGTGGTCGCCACGATGTCGAAGCCGATGAACGCGAAGAACACCAGCGAGGCACCGGCCAGCAGGCCGAAGACGCCGTACGAGCTGCTCGCACCACCCGCGATCAGCGAGAAGAGCGACTGGTCGACACCGGTCTCACCAGAGCCGCCGGTCGAGCCCGGCGGGATGTACGGCGAGTAGTTGGCGCCCTTGATGTAGAAGATGCCCAGGATGATCACGAACAGCACGACGGCGACCTTGATGCCGGTGATCACCATCGAGACCCGCGAAGACAGCTTGGTGCCGACGGCCAGCAGCGTCGTCAGGATCGCCACGACGACCAGCGCGCCCCAGTCGACCGTGACGCCGCCGATGTCGAACGTCGTTTTGGCGCCCTTGCCGAAGAGGTAGCCGAGCACCGTCTCGAGGTAGACCGACCAGCCCTTGGACACCGCGGCCGCGCCGACGGCGAGCTCGAGGATCAGGTCCCAGCCGATGATCCACGCCATGAACTCGCCGAACGTGGCGTAGGAGAACGTGTAAGCGCTTCCCGCGACCGGCACGGTCGAGGCGAACTCGGCGTAGCAGAGCGCCGCCAGCGCGCAGGCGATCGCGGCGAAGACGAACGCGAGTGAGACCGACGGACCGGCGTAGTCACCGGCAGCGCGCGCGGTGAGCGTGAAGATGCCGGCGCCGATGACGACCGCGACACCGAACACCGTGAGGTCCCACGCGCTCAGGTTCCGCCGGAGCTTGGTATCCGGCTCATCGGTGTCCGAAATAGACTGTTCGATCGATTTAGTGCGCCACAATCCCGTTCCGGGCACCGTTGACCTCCTGCCGCTGGCCTGCGTGTATCGCGGTAGGTCACCCTATCGGGTCAGACGCGTGACGGCTCGCCGAACGGCTGGGCCTACTTCGCGAGGCTGCGGTCGAGGTCCGGTTCGAGGTAGATCAGCCGTGCGACGGGCACCTTGGCGCGGACGCGCGCCTCGGCGTCGTCGATGGCCGAGGCCAGTTCGGCGGTGTCGAGGCCGGGGACCATCGCCAGCTTCGCCGCGACGAGCAGCTCGTCCGGGCCCATGTACTGGGTGCGGATGTGGATGACCCGCTCGACCTTGCCCGCGGCGAGCTCGTCGACGATGGTCGCGAGCATCGGCTCGGTGGCGCCTTCGCCGATGAGCAGGCTCTTCATCTCGATGATCAGGATGATCGCGATGACGCCGAGCAGCACGCCGATCGCGAGGGTGCCGACGCCGTCCCAGACGGGGTTGCCGGTGACGACGGACAACCCGACGCCGAGCAGCGCCAGGACCAGGCCGAGCAGCGCGCCGGCGTCCTCGAGGAGGACGACGGGGAGCTCGGGCTCCTTGGCCTGGCGGATGAAGCCCCACCAGGTGGCGTCGCCCTTGATCTTCTTCGATTCGCCGATGGCGGTGTAGAAGCTGTAGCCCTCCAGGCCGACGGCGACGAGCAGGATGATCACGGCGACGATCGGCGAGTCCAGCGGTTCGGGGTGGCCGACCTTGTGGACGCCTTCGTAGATCGCGAAGGCGGAGCCGAGGCTGAAGAGCATCAGGGCGACGATGAAGGAGTAGAAGTACCGGTCGCGGCCGTAGCCGAAGGGGTGCTCCTGGTCGGCCGCCCGCTTCGACGTCTTCTGGCCGAGCAGCAGCAGGCCCTGGTTCGTGGTGTCGGCCAGCGAGTGCACGGACTCGGCCAGCATGGACGACGACCCGGTGACGAGGAAGCCGACGAACTTCGCGGCCGCGATCCCGGCGTTCGCCCCGAGCGCGGCGATGATCGCCTTGGTTCCGCCTCCAGCTGACACGACCGCTCCCCTGGTTGGTCCTGAATGTCCGGGTGGAGCCTAATAGGGCGGCGAGCCCGCGACGGTCCCCGCCCGGGCTAACCGGCCTCCGACTTCCCCGGCCGCCGGTTTCTGTCGTACTCCTCCGCTACCGTGACTCTCCCTGCTCACCAGCCTGGGGAAGGTGACATGGCGTCCTTCGCCGTCCTCGGTCCGCTCGCGATCGAAAGCCCGCCGGGGCACTGGGTCGCGCTGCGCGGCGATCGGCAGCGCACCCTGCTGGCCGTGCTGCTGCTCAACGCCAACCAGCACGTCCACGTCGACGTGCTGGTCGAAGCGCTGTGGCCGGAGCGGCCGCCGAAGTCCTACGCCTCGAACCTGCACACCTACCTCTCGCGGCTGCGCGAGAAGATCGACGGCCTGCGCGTCGAGCACGGGCCGCTCGGCTACCGGCTGCGCGTCGAGCCGGCCGAGCTCGACCTGCTCGTCTTCCGGACGGCCGTCGCCGACGGGCAGCGGGCCGGGGACGCCCTCGCCGCGTCGGGGCACTACCGGCGGGCGCTCGCCCAGTGGCGGGGACCGGTGCTGGCCGGGCTGCACGTCCCGCCGCTCGACGCCGACGTCGCGCGCCTGGAGTCCGAACGGCTCGCCGTGTTCGAGGACTGCGTGGACGCCGAGCTCACCGCCGGCCGCCACGGCGAACTGACCGGCGAGCTGCAGGCCATGATCACCGAGCACCCGCTGCGGGAACGGCTGGCCGCGCAGCTGATGATCGCGCTGCACCGGGCCGGGCGCCAAGGCGACTCCCTGGAGATCTACCGGCGGCTGCGGACCACGCTGGTCGAAGAGCTCGGCGTCGAACCGGGCGCCGAGGTGCGTCGCGTGCACGCCGCCGTCCTGCGCGGCGAGGACCCGGTCCCGCGCATGCCGCCGCCCGTCTGGCCGGTATGCCAGCTGCCGCCGGACATCGCGGACTTCACCGGCCGCGACGCCGAGCTCACCGAGCTGACCGCCGTGCTGGGCAGCGGCGCCGGCGTCCCGGTCGCCGTGCTCAGCGGCGAACCCGGCGCGGGCAAGAGCACCTTGGCCGTGCGCGCGGCCCACCGGCTGCGGGCGCGGTTCCCGGACGGCCAGCTGTACGTCCCGCTGGGCGGGCGCGAAATCGGCGAGGTGCTGGCCGACCTGCTGCGCGCGCTCGGCGTGCCCGGCCCGGCGGTCCCGGACGACGTCCGCGCCCGCACTGCGGTGTTCCGCGGCCGGCTGACCGACCGTCGGGTGCTGGTGGTCCTCGACGACGCCGGCGACCCCGAGCACGTCCGCGCCCTGCTGCCGGGCACGCCGGGCTGCGCGGTGCTCGTGACGAGCCGGCAGCGCCTGAGCGGGCTGGCCGGCGCGCACCGGCTGTCCCTCGGTCCGCTGTCCGACGCCGAAGCCACCGAGCTGCTCAACCGGCTCGCCGGGGCGCGGGTGGCCCGCGAGCGCGCCGACGCCGGCCGGATCATCGCGGCGTGCGCGCGGCTGCCGCTGGCGCTGCGGATCGCCGGCAGCCGGCTCGCCATCCGCCCGCACCTGCGGCTCGGCGAGCTGGCCGACCGCCTGGAGGACGAGGTCCGCCGGCTCGACGAGCTGACCGTGAGCGATCTGGCCGTCCGGAGCAGCATCGCGCTGAGCCACGAAGGCCTGCGGCCCCCGGCGCGGCGCGCGTTCCGGCTGCTCGGGCGGTGCCGGCTCGTCGACCTGCCGGCGTGGGCGGTCACGACGCTCATCGGCGCGCCGGACGCGGACGAGGCGGTCGAAGAGCTCGTCGAAGCCAGCCTGCTGGAGGCCCGCGAACCGGACGCGACCGGCGAGGGCCGCTACCGGATGCACGACCTCGTCCGGCTGTACGCGGCGGAGGGGCCACCGGTCGAAGGCGGTGCGGCGACGGTGCTCGCGGCGACGCTCGCGCTCGCCGACGCGGCGGCGGCCCGCCTGCCGCGCACGGTGCCGATGCCGGCGATGGCCCACGAGCCGTTCCCGCAGCCGTTGCCGGACGCCCTGGTCGAGCGGCTGCTGGAGCGTCCGGAGGAGTGGTTCGCGGCCGAGCGCGTGAATCTCGTGCGGCTCATCGGGTCGCTGGGTGCGCGGAAGGCGTTGCTGCTGCTGGACAAGCTGAGCGTGTACCTGTACCTGCACGGGCACTACGCCGACATGCGCGCGGCGTACGAAACGGTCCTGGCGGCGACGGAGGACCGCCCGTCGGCGGCGATCGCCGAGGCGAACCTGGCGCTGCTGCGGCACGCGCGCGGGCAGTACGAGGAGGCCGCGGCGGCGTACCGCGAGTGCGCGAAGGAGCTGGAGGCCCACGGCGACCACCGCACGCACGCGTGGGTTTCGGCGAACCTGGCGCACTGCCTGATCGGGCTGGGCCGCGCCGAGGAGGCGTTGCAGACCGCACGCTCACTGTCCACTTGGGACGACCACTTTCTGGTCCGGGAAGCGGAGTCGGCGGCTCTGCTGCGGCTGGGCCGGGTGGCGGAGGCCCGCGAGGTAGACCTGCTGGCGCTGGCTTCGGCCCGCTCTTCGGGCGACCCGCGCCGCATCGGCACGGCACTGCACGGGTTCGCGTGGTCATCCCTGCTGACGGGCGACGACACGGAGGCGGCGACGGCGATCGCGGAGTCGGTGGAGCTGCTCCGCGGCACGGTGGCGCGTTCGGCACTGGCGAAGTCGTTGCGAACATCGGGCGCGATCGCGGCGGCAACGGGGTCGCGCGACCGAGCGACGGCGGCGTTCGAGGAGGCCCGCGCCCTGGCCCGAGACTTGGACGAGCGGCCCCGCGAGCTGTCGTGCACCAGGGCGATAGCGGCGAGCTGGATCGGCGAAGGCCGCGCGGCCCAGGCGATCCCGGTGCTCCGGGCGTGCTTGGACGAGTTCCGCGAGATGGGCGGCAAACCGGCAACGGGCTTGACGTGGCTGGTGCTGAGCCGGGCCTGCGAAGAGGCGGGAGAGGAGGAGGCGGCCGCGGAGGCAGCGGCCGAGGCGGAGGGCTTGGCCGACCCACGCGACGCAAGCGCAGCCGCCTTGCGACGGGCACTGCTGGCGTTGACGGAGCCGGCCTGACGACGGATGCCGACCCGGTCGCCTTCGCGCTGGGTAGTTGCGTTCGCCGGGCCCACCTCCGGGCCGGCTGGGCCGACCTCACGCCGACTCCGCCCGACAACCGGCACCGGCCAGCCTCCCCCAGTGAGCCCCCTCGCCTCACCCGGCAACCGGCGCTCGGCCACCCCGCCTTGCACGAATGCCCCCTCATCCGGCGAAGCCGAACGAGGCCAGCCCGGCCACCCCTGCCGGACCTCGGCTTTCGCGCAGCCCCGAACCGCGCCCGGCTTGCTCACTCGCGCGGTACCGGCCCAGCCGCCCCTCCGGAGAGCGGGACTTGCGCTCGCCGAGCCCACCTCCCGCCGACTCCGCCCACCGGCCGGCCTCCCCCAATGAGCCCCCTCGCCTCACCCGGCAACCGGCGCTCGGCCACCCCCGCCCTGCGCGAACGCCCCTCATCCGGCGAAGCCGAACAAGGTCAGCCCGGCCGCCCCCGCTCAACCTCGGCTTCGCACGGCCCCGAACCGCACTCGGCTTGCGCGGCACCGGCCCCTCCGGTGAGCGCCCCTCGCCCTCACCGAACCCCCGCCGTAACCCCGCACTGGAACAAACAGGGTGGTGCCGCCCCCTCACGGCACCACCCCAGCCCACAGACGCCGGGCGAACCAAAATCCGGCCGGCGCCACCCCCAGGGAGCTGTTACCGACCCTTGCGCGCCCGGGCGTACCGGTTGATCGCCGGCAACCACGCCAGCGCCACGACCACCAGACCCGTCGCGAGCGTCAGCCAAGCGATCCCGCGGATCGCTGCCGTTCCGCCCTCGATGTCCGTTGCCAGCCTCAGCGCCACGGCCGCGTTCGCCAGCGCCGCCAACGTCACCAGCACCCGGACCCACACCGCGCCGCGCAGGGCCAGCAACCCCCACAACACCAGCACCGCGCCGAAGAACACCGCCATCGCTCCGCGTACCTGGAGCGTGCTCTGCACCTCGTCCAGGGCCGCCTCCAGCAGCGCGCCGCCGTCGGCCTTCACCGAGTCCGCCGAAGCGCCGGTGATCGCCGCGATCGTCTGCGCCGCCACGTCCAGCGCCATGTCGCGGCCGCCGACGAAGTACAGCACCCCGTCGACGATCGCGGCCAGCGCCGACACCACGGCCACCCCCACGAGCGCCAGCAGCGCTCCGGGGCGGGACGGCGCCGCGACCGGGGCAGGCTGGGGAAGCCCGGTCGCGGCATCGGGATAGGAAGTCACAAGCTCGTTCTCCTCGAAAATCGACACGATGGGGCGTAACAACCACCCCTACGAGCGATAGTGGAGAAGAGCACCACACGGAACGCACACAGAAGTGCGTCAGTCGTCGCAGGTTCCCGCCGTCGCGCGGAACAGCTGGGCCCGCGCCCCGTCCAGCGGACGCACGCGCACCGGCGGGTCCGCCGCCGGCAGCCACACCGACTGACCCCGGCGCAGCTCGACCTTCTCGCCGTCGTCGGCCGTCACGAGCAGGTCGCCTGCCGTGCACAGCAGGATCTGCGGGCCCACGCTGTCGACCGAGATCTCGTCGTCCTCGCCCGGCGCCCACTCGACGCGCGACAGCTCGAACTCCGGCGCGTCCGTGCGGTACACCGCGAGGCGGTCGCCGCCGTCGCCGCACTGGACCGGCATCTCGCCGCACGCGAAGTCGACCACGCGCAGCAGCTCCGGGACGTCCACGTGCTTCGGCGTCAGGCCGCAGCGCAGGATGTTGTCCGAGTTCGCCAGGATCTCCACGGCGGTGCCGTGCAGGTACAGGTGCAGGTTGCCGGCGGGCAGGTAGATCGCCTCGCCCGCGCGCAGCGTCAGCCGGTTCAGCAGCAACGCCGCCAGCACGCCCGCGTCCCGCGGGTGCGTCTCCCCGAGCTCGAGGATCGTCCGGCACTCGACCGCGAACTCGCCGTGCTCCTGGACGTGCTTGACGCACGAGTCGAGCACCTCCGGCAGCAACGAGTCGAGCGACGACTGCGGCAGCGTGATCCACGTCGTGAACAGCGCCCGCAGCCCGGACGGGTCCGGCTGCGCCTCGAGCAGCCCGGTGTACTTCGCCAGCCCGGGCGTCTCGATCGCCTTCAGCAGCTTCACCGTGCGCTCGGGCTCGCGGAACCCGGCCAGCGCGTGGAACTCCGTCAGCGCGCAGACGAGCTCCGGTTTCGCCGTCGGGTCCGGGTAGTTGCGGTTCGACGCGTCCCGCGGGATGCCCAGCCGCTCCTCGCGGGCGTGGCCCTCCGCGGCCTGCGCCGCCGACGGGTGCGCCTGCATCGACAGCGGCTCCTCCGCGGCGAGGATCTTCAGCAGGAACGGCAGCCGCCCGCCCCAGCGCTTCGCGCACCGCTCGCCGAGCTGCCGCACCGGGTCGGCGTCGACCAGCTCGAGCAGGCTCCGCTCGGTCCCGTCGGGGCCGATGACGTGTGACGGGTCGCCCGGGTGGGCACCCATCCACAGTTCGGCCTCGGGGTGCGGCGCGGGTACCGGACGGCCCAGCAGCTCGGGGATCGCCGTCCGCGATCCCCAGGCGTAGGGCCGCACCGCGTTGCGCAGCAGCTCCACTGTCACCTCAACTCCACTCCTTCGGCGCCGGCCGGGGCCGGTGCTCGGCGGCTCTCAGGCCGTCACGGGCTCGAAGCGGCCCGCGCCGCCGATGCTGCCCGCCGCCAGCCCGAGATAGACCGCCGCCAGTTCGAACCGCAGTGCCAGCACCGCGGCCCGTACGATTTCGTCCGCCTCGATCTCCTCGGCCGGGGCGATGACGTCCGCACCGGGCAGCAGATCCTCGACTTGGTAGCGCGCCGCGTCCGTGGCCGGACCGGTTCGCACCGAGAGGAGCAGCACCCGGGTCGGGATGTCACCTGATGGATCGTCCGGATCGGCGAAGATGTCACGCTCCGCGCCACTTGATTGCGCTGCCCGCCGCAACGCGGGGCGCGCCAGTGCCTGACGATAGTCCTCGACGTCGCACACAGTAGCCGCATGGGCGGCGAACGCGTGCGCAGCGTGTTCGCCGACGGCCACCGCGACCGGGTCCAGCCCCCACAGCAGCGGCACGCGGTCGGCGACGCGCAGGGCGAGCGCCTTGGCCGGGTTCGCGAACGAGTCCCGCGCCAGGTAGTCCTTTTCGGCCTCCAGGTCGAGCTGGTCGGCCAGCACCTGGACGTCGGCCACCAGCAGGCCCAGCGCGTTCGCGGTGAGCAGCCCGGCGGCCAGGCCGCGCGGGAACGCGAGCTCGGGCGGCACCGGGACGCGCGGCGCCAGCAGCACGCCCTTGCCCGCCACCGCGGCCGCGACCGGTCCTTCCGACGGCGCGGAGAGCACCACCGAAGCGCCGAAGCGCGCCGCACGTTCCAGCGACGCGGCGAGCTCGCGGTCGCCGGGGTCGTCGGTGTGCGCGAAGACGACGTCGAGCGCGCCGATCCAGCTCGGCACCACCTCGGCCACCACGACCGGCACCGGGCACGACGGCGCCAGCAGCGCCGCGAGCAGCCGGGTGAGCGTCCGGCTCACGCCCGGCCGGTCGATCAGCACGACGGCACGCGGACGGCCCACGTCGAGCCGGTCGGACAGCTCCAGCTCGGCGGCCATCTCGGCGGTCGCGCGCACCTGGGCACCGGCCATCGCGGCCGCCCGGAGGAGCCCCGCGCTGTCGGCCTCGGCCAGCCGCGCGGGGTCGTCGAGCAACGAGTCGTCAAGCACTGTCGGCATCGGAATTTCCGCTGTCGCCAGGAGTCTGGGCCTCGTCGAGGAGCAGCACCGGGATCCCGTCACGGACCGGGTACACCCGGCCGCACTCGGTGCACGTCAGTGCGTCGGCCTCGGGGTCGTCCGGTGCCCCGGGGCGCAGCGGGGCGTGATCGGGCGACGGGCACGCCAGGATCTCGAGGAGCTGGGCGTCGAGCGTGATGGCCATGGTTCCTCCATACCACGCGATGAGGTGTGGTGAAGGGCACCTTCCGGACACAGTTGGCCGCGGAAGCCCCTCCACGGGGACGGGTCAGCTGCGGATGATCGCGAGTACTTCGTCCACCAGCCCCTGCACGGCCTCGGCGTTCGCGGCCTCGACGTTCAGCCGGAGCAGCGGTTCGGTGTTCGAGGGGCGCAGGTTGAACCAGGCACCGCCCGGCAGCTGGACGGTCAGCCCGTCCAGCTCGTCGAGCTCGACGCCGGGGCGCACGCCGAAGTCGTCCTTGACGGCCATCATCTTCGCGACCTGGTCGTCGACGGTGGAGTTGATCTCACCGGAGGCCGCGTAGCGCGAGTACGCGCTGGTCAGGTCGGACAGCGGACCGTCCTGCTCGCCGAGGGCGGCGAGCACGTGCAGCGCCGCCAGCATGCCGGTGTCGGCGCGCCAGAAGTCGCGGAAGTAGTAGTGCGCGGAGTGCTCGCCGCCGAAGATGGCGCCGGTCTTGGCCATCTCGGCCTTGATGAACGAGTGCCCGACGCGGGTGCGGACCGGCTTGCCACCGTGCTCGGCGACGATCTCCGGCACGCCCTTGGACGTGATCAGGTTGTGGATGATCGTGCCGCCCGGGTCCTTGGCCAGCTCGCGGACGGCGACCAGCGCCGTGATCGCGCTCGGCGAAACCGGCTCGCCGCGCTCGTCGACGATGAAGCAGCGGTCGGCGTCGCCGTCGAAGGCCACGCCCGCGTCCGCACCGACCTCGCGCACCTTCGCCTGCAGGTCGACGATGTTCGCCGGGTCCAGCGGGTTGGCCTCGTGGTTCGGGAAGCTGCCGTCGAGCTCGAAGTACATCGGGACGACGTCGATCGGCAGCCCGTCGAAGACGGTGGGGACGGTGTGCCCGCCCATGCCGTTGCCGGCGTCGACCACGATCTTCAGCGGCCGGTTGGCGGACAGGTCGACGAGGTTGCGCAGGTAGGCGGCGTAGTCGGCGAGGACGTCCCGCTCCGACACGGTGCCGCGCTGGCCCTCGAACCCGGGCACGCCCTGCTCGACGGTGTCGCGGATCTCGGCGAGCCCGGTGTCCTGGCCGACCGGGGACGCGCCGGCGCGGCACATCTTGATGCCGTTGTACTTGGCCGGGTTGTGGCTCGCGGTGAACATCGCGCCCGGCAGGTTCAGCGAACCCGAGGCGAAGTAGAGCTGGTCGGTGCTGGCCAGCCCGATGCTCACGACGTCGAGACCCTGCGAGGTGACGCCCTCGGCGAAGGCCGCCGCCAGGCCCGGCGACGAGTCGCGCATGTCGTGCCCGATCACCACCGCGGGCGCCTCGGGCTTGATGAGCAGGGCGAACGCGGCGCCGAAGTCGCGGACGAGGTCCGCATCGAGCTGCTCGCCGACCACGCCGCGAATGTCGTAGGCCTTCACGATGCCCGAAAGGTCTGGCACGCCGTCTCCCCGCGATTAGTCGTCCCGGCGCCCGCTGCGCCGCGCGGAAAGCCTACCGGCGGGGGTGGTGGGTTACGCGTTCAGGCGCGACCGGGGAGGACACGCAGGTGCCCGCGGCGGCCGGAGGGGCCTTCCGGCTCGGGCGCGGGGGCCGGCTTGCCGGGGCGGCCGGCCTCGCGCACGGCCTCGGCCAGCGCCGTCAGCTCGTCGGCCGACGGGTCCGGAGCGGCGAAGGCGCCTTCGTGCCGGACGACTTCCCAGCCCTTGGGGACGGTCAGCCGCAGCGCATGGGCTTCGCAGAGGTCGTACGAGTGCGGCTCGGAAGCGGTGGCCAGGGGGCCGACGACGGCGGTCGAGTCACTGTAGGCATACGTCAGCGTGGCCACAGCCGGCTCGAGACAGCCGGTACGCGAACACTTCCGTACGCTCCGCACGATCCGAAACGATAGCGCGTCGCCGCAAGCTAGTAGGAGCGACACGCGCTGGGACGTGCCGACCGCATAGACTTCCGGGGTGGCGACGGCTCGTGACTTCCGACAGCGGCGGCGCTCGCGACGGGACCGGCACGGCCGGGGCCTGCGCGGGACGCTGTACCCGGCGACCCTGCCCGCCGCCGCGAGCCGCGCGGAGCGGTTCGACGCGCTGGTGCTCGACGCGCTCGAGCCGATCGAGGCGCGGTGGCGCCACGAGCTGACGAAGCTCGACGTCGCGGTGGACGACGTGCCCGAGGTCCGCGAGAACGGCCGGGCGCCCTCGGACGGCGTGCTGCACGACGGCGCGGTGCCGTTGTCCCGTCTTGTGCCGGCCGGAGTCGACCGGACGGGGCTGCCGACGCGGGCGCGGATCGTGCTGTACCGGCGGCCGCTCGAGGCGCGGGCGAAGGATCCGTCGGAGCTGGCCGATCTGGTGCACGACGTGCTGGTCGAGCAGGTGGCCGGGTACCTGGGCGTGGAGCCGGACGTCATCGAAGGCGAGTGACCTGCCGGACCGGGCCCTGCTCGTCGACGAAGCAGGCGGGCGCCGTTTCCGGGGCGGGAGCCCGTACAGCGGCCCGACGCGGGGCAGCACCCGCAAGCGCCCGCCTGCTCGCGGAGGCTCACGTTCAGCGCGCCCAGGCCCTCCACGGTCTCGACCGGCGCGAAGCCGGCCTCTTCACGCATCCGCACCACGTGCGCGCCGCGTTCGGGCAGCTCGGGCAGCGCGAAGCCGGCCGGGAGCGCGTTCCGCGCGGCCGCGGCGGGTCCGCCACGCGAACGCTTCGTCCAGGACGCGCGGACCCACTGGGCCGTGATCGTCACGGGCGGCGCCGGGCCGGGACCGCCGTCAGCAGCGTGAACAGCACCGCCGCCAGCTGGGCGAGCAGCAGCAGGTTCCGTTCCGTCCCCGGGAACTCGACCGTCACCTCGGACGACGTCGGCGGCACCGACACCGCCACCTGGTGCCCCCAGGCCGGCACGATCGGGACGCTCTTGCCGCCCACCGACGCCTTCCAGCCCGCTTCCTGCTCCGCCGCCAGCACCAGCAGCCGCCCGGTCGGGCCGTCCGAAACGCGCACCCGCACGTCCGGCAGGCCCGCCTGGACCGGGGCCACGCCCGGCGCGTTCCCGGGCGCGCCGCCGCCCGTCACCGCCGCCTTCGCCTGCTCCGGGGAGATCAAGATCACCTGGCCGGCCGGTGGGAGCAGCCGGAGCACGGCGCGGCCGTCGGACGTCGGCGCGGCCACCGACACCAGGTCCTTCGCCAGGGGCACGTACGCCTGCGGGTCGACGCCCGCCGGCAGCACCACGAACTGCACCCCGGAGGCGGCCGCGGCGGCGAACGCGCGCTGGACCGCCGCCGCGTCGCCCTGGCCGAGGTCGCGGCGCCACGCCGCCAGCCGGGCCGGGGTGCCGGGCGTCGGGGCCAGTTCGTCGTCGCCGTAGTGGGGCAGGCGGCCGCCGATCTGGCGGGTCGCGTCCGTCGCGAGGTCCAGGACCGACCGGCCGGACGCCGACACCTCCGCCGACACCTCGGGCGCGAGCGAAGGCCGTTCACCCGCGCGAAGCGGACCCTGGCCGCCGACGACCACCGCGCCGGCCGCCAGCGCGAGGAACACCACGACCCCGGCGACCGCGAACACCTTGGGCAGCCACGGCGACGGCACCCCGGCCGAACCACCGCGCTGCCACGAGCCGAGCACGACCCACAGCAACCCGGCGCCGACGATCAGCAGCGGCACGCCCGCGTAGCCGTGCGCGGGTGATCCACCCTGCATCGGCGTCGCCGTCACCAGCCGCACCAGCACCAGGCCGCCGGCCCCCAGCGCGGCCAGCGCGAGCCCGCCCGCCGCGAGCTTCGTCGGGCGGACGACGATCGCGATCAGGGCCGCCGCGATCACCGCGACGCCGATCGGCCACGCGCCCGGCCCGCCCGGGTCGAGCCCGGCCAGATCGGTGCCGGACACCACCGCGGCCGCGCCGCCGAGCCCCTGCACCAGCAGCTCCGGGTGCCGAAGCAGCACCGTCGGCCACGGCAGCAGCAACGCCAGCGGCAGCAGCACCACGATGCCGACCGACGCGATCCGCCGCGCCAGTCCGGTCGGCGCGGGCAGCACGACGAACCCGACCAGCAGCCCGGCGAGCGCGAGCCCGTGCGCCAGCGGGGAGAACGCGCCGAGCAGCGCGACCCCGAACGCCGAGAGCGCCGACACGTGCAGCCACCGCGTGTCCGCCCGGACCAGCAGCCCGGCGATGCCCGCCGCCACGAGCGGCAGC
The DNA here is from genome assembly GCF_030269325.1 of Amycolatopsis sp. NBRC 101858. GTDB lineage: Bacteria > Actinomycetota > Actinomycetes > Mycobacteriales > Pseudonocardiaceae > Amycolatopsis > Amycolatopsis ponsaeliensis. Next base: position 1,018,247 of record NZ_BSTD01000001.1, read on the forward strand.
GCGAGGTGCACCACGACGACGTCGAGCCGGCCCTGCGCCACCCCGGCGGTCGCGGCGGGCAGCAGCGCGTAGGTCGCGGCGACGACCGCGCGGACCCAGCGGCGCACGCGCAGCCGCCGCGTCGCCGCGTACGCGCTCAGCGCGGCCAGCGGGATGTCGCCGAGGAGCAGGATCGCCACCAGCGCGGCCGGGCCGCCGATCGGGGCGAACACCGCGCCGAGCGTGCCGAGCACCGGCAGCGTCGCCGACGCGGGCGCGCCGGTGCCGCCGGCGATCGCGTGCCACGGCGTCAGGTACGACGACCAGAGTTCGCCGAGCCCGCCGACCGGCAGCAGCTTGCCGCCGAAGAGGTCGAGGCCGAGCCGGGCGCGGTTGACCACCAGGCCCAGCGCGGTCATCACGACGAGCAGCACCACCGGCGGCGCGAAGATCGTCGCCGCGAGCACGCGCCGCCGGTTCACCTCGACGAAGACGATCTCCGGTTCGGGCTCCTCGACGACGGTGACGTCGGTGTCTTCGAGGACCGGTTCCGGTGCCGCGGTTTCCGGCAGCGCGACGGCGACGAGCGTGCCCGGCTTGCGCAGCCCGTTCCCCCGCGAGCTGAGCCCGCGCAGGGCGCCCGCGGGCAGCGCGTCCGGCCCGACGGGACGGGTTTCACGCGCGTCGAGCGCCTCGGGCGTTACCCACGCCGACTCGGTTTCGACGGTTTCGGGCACGCGGCCGAGCGCGACGTCTTCCTCGACGCCGCGGCGGACCAGCCCGACGACGCCGGCTCGCACGGCGTTGCGCAAGCGCGTCCCGCGTCCGGTGAAGAGCCCGCGAACCGTGCCAGGCCGCGGATTCCGCCGCCGGCGGGCGCGGGCGGCGCGCAATCCGCCGCGTCCACTGAGGAGGTACGTCGCGGCGGAGAACTCGGCCCGCGCTTCGCCGGTGCGGCGCAGCAGGACGAAGGCCAGCGCGCGCAGCAGCGAGAGCAGCGGGAGCCGGATCATCCCCAGCCAGAAGGAAAACGGCGAGCAGTTCACGAGGAACACCCGCAGCCCGTGAGCGCGGTTCGCGGTCGCGAGCGGGGCGGCGACGGCGTCCGCCGCGCGCTGCCCGGTGGTGACGGCGCGCGCGTGGCGCACCCGCGCGGTCGGCACGGAGAGGACGAGCCCGCCGGCGGCGTTCGCCCGCCAGCCGAAGTCGAGATCCTCGCGCAGCAACGGGAAATCGGGGTCGAAGCCGCCGAGGTCGTCCCAGGCGTCGCGGCGGACGAGGGAGCCGGCGCTGGGCACGGCGAGCACCTCGGCCGGCTCTTCGCCGAGCGCGGCGATCTGCTGGCGGTGCCCGGAGGCGTCGGTCGACAGGCCGGCTTCGACGATCAGCCGCGGGTCGGTCCAGTCGAGGCCCAGCGAGCCGAGCACGGTCGCCGACGGGGTTTTGGTGGCGACGCGCAGGAGTTCGTCGAGGCAGTCGGGCTCGGGCGCGCAGTCGTCGTGCAGCAGCCACAGCCACGAACCGGGGTCGCCCCACCGCTCGGTGGCGTGCTCGACGGCTCCGGCGACCGCGGCGGCGAAGCCGGTATCACCTGAAAGTGTGATGACGCCCGAGAGCACGGGCACGGAGTCCGGGCCGGGATCTTCGGCGGCCTCGGCGAGCAGCCGCGGGGTCGCGTCGGTGGAACCGGTGTCCACGGCGAGCACGTGCCGGGGCCGGACAGTGCTGCGGCGCAACGAAGAAAGCGCCAGCGGCAGCCAGTTCTCGCCGTTGTGACAGACCACAATGGCCAGAACGGGCGCGGTGCGCAGGACGGGCGGCGCGGCGGTGCGGGGCAACGAACGCTCCAGATCAGGCGGCGGATCGGTGCGGCCACCCTACGGCCCCGGTCCGTCACCCGGTGGTGAACCCACGCCGAGCGTTCACCACGTGGAATCACCGGTGACGCCACGCATCACCGGTGAGACCCCCTCTAGACAGCGCGTTTCTTCAGCTTCCGGCGCTCCCGCTCGGACAGACCGCCCCAGATGCCGAAGCGCTCGTCCTTGGCCAGCGCGTACTCAAGGCACTCGTCCTTGACCTCGCAACCCAGGCAGATCCGCTTGGCTTCGCGGGTGGAACCGCCCTTCTCGGGGAAGAACGCCTCCGGGTCCGTCTGCGCGCACAGGGCGCGTTCCTGCCAATCCTGCTCTTCCTCGGTGGCATCGATGAGCTCGGTGAGATCTCCCAGAGCCTGCTCCGGGATCTCGCCCCAACCCATGACGTGCCCCCATTCCTTACCATCGGCTTCCAACCGCACGTCCGCCTCCTCGCTCCCTAGCACTCCCCAGGCTGGCGGTGGTGAAACGACACTCGCTGTCCCCTCGACAACGAATGACATCACTGTGATTACACCCGTGTAGTGCGGTCAGGTCAAGCGGAGTAGCGAGTTCGGGGGACGTTCGGGCCCGACCGCGCAAGGGGACACGCCGGTAACTTCACACCGGGCATACGGAAGACTGGAAGCGTGCAGAAGTCAGCAGTGCGTCCCAGCCCGGTCTTCCTCGGCATCCTCGCGCTCACCGTCGCCGGTGGCGTGATGGCCGCGTTCGGTGACATCAACACCGTTTTCGTCCGCGACCGCGACCCGCTGCTCATCGCCGGGGTCGTGATCTTCGTCGCCGCCGGCTGGGTGGCGTCGCTGTCGCTGCACGAGTTCGGCCACGCGATGGTCGCCTACCGCGGCGGTGACTACAGCGTCGCCCACAAGGGTTACCTGACGCTGGACGTGCGGAAGTACACCGACCCGGTCCTGTCGATCATCCTGCCGCTGATCTTCCTGATCATCGGCGGCATCCCGCTCCCGGGCGGCGCGGTCTGGATCAACCGCGGCGCGCTGCGGTCGCGCGGGACGTCGTCGTGGGTGTCGCTGGCCGGGCCGCTGAGCAACCTCGCGGTCGGCGCGGCGCTGGCCCTGGTCGTGTCGCTGGTCCCGATGGCGGGCGGCCTGGTGATCGCGATGTCCTACCTGGCGCTGCTCCAGATCGTGACGTTCCTGTTGAACATCCTCCCGATCCCGGGCCTCGACGGCTGGGGCGCGATCGAGCCGTACCTCCCGCCGCGGGCGCGCGAGCTCGGCGCCAAGGTGCGCCCCTGGGCGCCGATCATCCTGTTCGCGATCCTGTGGTTCTTCCGCCCGGCGAACGCGGCCCTGTGGAACGCCTCGTACGCGATCTTCGGTGCCTTCGGCGGCTACGTGGACGGTGCCCAGATCGGGTTCAGCGTGTTCCAGTTCTGGAACTGAGGTTTGCGCCGGGCACCGCGCGGGAAGATCAGGTGCGGTGCTCGGTCAGCCAGGCGTGTGCCCGCTTCCAGACTTCGCGCAGCCCCGACCGCTCGCCCAGGTAGTCCCCCGCCGCGCCGACGACCGGCAGCATGCCGAGGGCCCGGTGGAGGAGGTTGCCGCGCGGCCGCTTCTCCAGTTCCTCGGTGATCCCGAGGAGCCCGCGCCCGAGCCGCCACAGCGTGCCCGCCGCCGCCTTCACCGTCGCCTTGCCGTGCTTCTTCTCCGACGCCGTCAGCTCTTCGGTCAGCCTGGCGGCTTCCTCCGCCTCCGCCGCTTCGTCGTGCTCCGGGTGCCTGCCCGCCGCGAGGTCGGCGTCGATCTCCCGCTCGAACAGCACCGAGGCGATCAGCCGCACCCGCGTGCCCACGTCCGTCACGCCGTACTCGCCGGCGATCGCGCACAGCAGCAGCCCCTGCGACGCCGCCCCGAGCGTGTCCTGCACCGGCAGCCGGTCGGCCAGCGCGCCGCCCAGGCCCGGGATCGACGTCAGCAGCGCCGTGAACCGGCCGACGCGGTTCATCCACCAGCTCGACCGGTCGTAGCCCGTCATCCGCGCCCACGCGGCCGTGCCCGGCACCTTCACCGACGTCACGCCGTGGATCAGCTTCGCCTTCAGCCCGGACTCGACCTCGGCCAGGTCGTCGGCCGCGCGCGCCTGCAGGCCGAACGGGTCGGACTCCCGCAGCGCGTCGAGCATCGGCCCGCACGCCCGCACGAACGGCCGCAGCACCGCCACGACCTGCTTGTCGGAGATCGCCTCAGCCACGTCCCGGACTCCTTCCCGCGGCGGCGCGGCCCAGCCCGCCACCGAGCACCAGCGCACCCGGCAGCGCGCTCGCGCCGAGCAGCACCAGCGCGCGCCAGTCCTGGATCAGCACCAGGTCGCCGCCCGGGCCCAGCAGGCCGACGCCGAACACGACGACGACCCACACCACCAGGGGTACCCACGAAAGCCCGGGCCGCACCAGCTTCGCCGTGGTCGACACCAACCACGGCGTGGTGACGGCGCCGACGACGACCGTCACCGGCAGCGGCACGACGCCGATCCGCAGCGGCAGGAAGAACAGCTCCAGCACGGCCAGCAGCACCGTGTCGAAGGCGAGCAGCAGCAGGAACAGCCTCTGCTCCCAGGTCAGCGGCTCGGGCACCGTCACAGCCCGCCGAACAGGTCGTCCGCCGCGCCGCCGGCCGGGCCGTGGGCGAGGACGAAGGAGTCGTGCGCCGGGATCGGCTGGGCGACCTCGTTCGTCAGCGCGAAGTACGGGACGTCGCCGCCGACCACGGCCAGCTGCGTCGCGTGCGCACGCAAGGCCGCCAGCTTCGCCGGGACGTATGCGGCGACGTCGAGCTTCGTCGTGATCTCCTCGTCCGGCGTCACCGGCAGCTCGTCGTCGGGCGGCACGGGGTACTCGGGCTCGCCGGCCCGCAGCGCGGCCAGCCCGGTGCGCATCGCGTCACGCGACGTGACGGTGTGGAACACCCGCATCACCGACTCCGCGCTCGGGGCCGCGGCCATGGTGATCTCGTGGGCGCGGATGTGGTCGGGGTGCCCGTAGCCGCCGAAGGCGTCGTAGGTGACGACGACCTGGGGCCGCACCTCGTCGAGGATCTCCGCCAGCTGCCCGGCCTGCTCCTCGGCGCTCCCCCCGGTGAACGCGCGCGGGTGCGCGGCCGACGGCGTGCCCGCCATGCCCGAATCGCGCCACCGGCCGATCCCGCCCAGATAACGATGTCGTGACACCCCCAGCGCGGCGCACGCGGCCTTCAGCTCGGCGACGCGGTAGCCACCCAGCTGGTCGGCCGCCCAGGCGCCCAGCCCGGCCAGCTCGGGCAAGCCGGCCATGATCTCGCCCTCTTCACCGAGCGTGCAGGTCACGACGGTCACCTCGGCACCTTCGGCGGCGTATCGTGCGATCGTGGCGCCGGTGGTGATGCTCTCGTCGTCGGGATGGGCGTGGACGAGCAGCAGCCTGCGCGGTACCGGGGAGATCACGGGTTGAGCGTAATTCCCGTGCTCCGACCTTCGTCGGGGACACCCTCGGTTATCCTCGCGCGAGTCGCGACCGCCGCGTCGCGATCGTCTGTACCCCCACGAAGGGCATCTTGGTGAGCACTGAAGCAACTTCGGCGGACGTCGCCGGCGTGTCCGGTTCGGTCCTGTCGATCTCCGACCTGAGCGTGTCGTTCCAGACCGAGGACGGCGTCGTGGACGCCGTCAAGGGCATCGGGTTCGACGTGCAGCCCGGCGAGATCGTCGCCGTGGTCGGGGAGTCCGGGTCCGGCAAGTCCGTCACGTCGATGTCGGTGCTGGGCCTGCTGCCCAAGACCAGCCGGATCGCCGGCGAGCTGCGCCTCGGCGAACGCAACCTGGCGGATCTCAAAGACAAGGAAATGCAGAAGATCCGCGGCAACCAGGTCGCGATGATCTTCCAGGAGCCGATGACCGCGCTGAACCCGGTCTACACGGTCGGCTGGCAGCTGCGCGAGGCCCTGCGCTCGCACCTCGACATCTCCAAGGCCGCCGCGGACAAGCGCGCGGTCGAACTGCTCGACATGGTCGGCATCCCGAACCCGGAGCTGCGGTTCAAGCAGTACCCGCACCAGCTCTCGGGCGGTCTGCGCCAGCGCGTCGTCATCGCGATGGCCATCTCCTGCGACCCGAAGGTGATCATCGCCGACGAGCCGACCACCGCGCTCGACGTCACCGTGCAGGCGGAGATCCTCGGCCTGCTGCGCAAGCTGCGGGACACCCTCGACACGGCGATCGTGCTGATCACCCACGACATGGGCGTCGTCGCCGACATGGCCGACCGCGTCATCGTGATGTACCAGGGCGAGATCGTCGAAGAGGCCCCGTCGCGCGAGCTGTTCGCGTCGCCGAAGGAGGACTACACCCGGCGGCTGCTGGCCGCGGTGCCGGTGCTGGGCCAGCGCCCGGAGGGGCGCCGCCTGCTCGACGACGCCGGGATCGCCTCCGACAGCACCGAGGCGGCCAAGATCGCCGAGGAGATCCGGCTGGCCGACGCCGAGCTCGAGGCCGTGATCGAGGAGGCCGCGCCGGCCCTCGAGATCAAGAACCTGGTGCTCGAGTACCCGGGCCGTCGCGGTCAGGGCAAGAACCGCGCGGTGGACGACGTCTCGCTGACCATCGCCAAGGGCGAGATCGTCGGCCTGGTCGGCGAGTCCGGCTCGGGCAAGACGACCGTCGGGCGCTGCGCCGTCGGCCTGCTCCAGGCCACCCAGGGCACCATCGCGATCGCGGGCAAGGACATCACGAAGATGTCCGCGAAGGAGCTTCGCCCGCTTCGCCGGTACTTCTCGATCGTGTTCCAGGACCCGGCGTCCACGCTGGACCCGAAGATGACGATCGGCGAGTCGATCGCCGAGCCGATGGTGCTGCACAAGGTGCTGGCCGGCAAGGAGCTCTCGGCCCGCGTGCGTTCGCTGCTCGACAAGGTCGAGCTGGGCGGGCACTACATGAACCGCTACCCGCACGAGCTTTCCGGCGGCCAGCGCCAGCGCGTGGCGATCGCCCGGGCGCTGTCCCTGGACCCGGCGCTGCTCATCGCGGACGAGCCGACGTCGGCACTGGACGTGTCGGTGCAGGCCCGCGTGCTGGACCTGTTCCTCGACCTGCAGCAGTCGCTGCAGTTCGCGTGCCTGTTCATCAGCCACGACCTGGCGGTGGTCGACCTGCTCGCCGACCGCGTCGCGGTGATGCAGCACGGCAAGCTGGTCGAGATCGGCACGCGCGACCAGGTGCTGCACTCGCCCCAGCAGGACTACACGCGCCGCCTGCTGTCGGCGGCGCCGGTCGCGGACCCGGTGCTGCAGGCCGAGCGCCGTGCGGCCTGGGAGGCCGGCAAGCTGGCCCCCGTCGCCGACTGAGGCCCTGACGCACGAAGGCCGCCACCCGGGCTCGGGTGGCGGCCTTCGCCGGTTTCGGGGCGACTCAGCCGACGCGGATGCGGGGGTCGAGGATGCCGTACATCAGGTCGGCCACCAGGTTCGCCACCACGACGCTGGCCGCGATCACCACCAGCCAGCCCATCAGCACCTGTGGGTCGTTCTTGTTGACCGCCTCCACCAGCAGCGTGCCCATGCCGTGCCAGTTGAAGACCGTCTCGGTGATGATCGCGCCCGTCACCGTGGCGCCGAAGTTCACCGAGAACAGCGTCATCACCGGGATCAGCGCGTTGCGGAACGCGTGCCGCCAGATCACGCGGCCGTTCGAGACGCCCTTGGCACGCGCGGTGCGGACGTAGTCGGCGTCCAGGACCTCCAGCATCGACGCCCGCTGGAACCGGCTATAGGCGGCGAACGTGATGGCCATGATGGACAGTGTCGGCAGCAGGAACGCGCCGACGTACTTCGCGAGCGCGTCGCCGATGCCGGTCGCCGAGAGGCTCTCCGGGCTCGTCGTGCGCAGCCACGGGTCCCCGAGGACGTCGGCCAGGCCCAGGTCCCGCACCCAGCCGTTGAGGCGGATCGCGTAGCCCTTGAGGACGATGGCGATGCAGAAGATCGGCATCGAGAACATCAGGAACGCCAGCGTGGTCGCGAGGTAGTCCCAGATCGAGTACTGCTTGACCGCCGCGAGGACCCCGACCAGCACGCCGAAGACCAGGGCCAGCACGGACGCCGCCAGCACCAGCTCGAGCGTCACCTTGAAGGCCGCCATCACCTTCGGGGCCACCGGCTGCAGGGCGTTGCCCTGCGCGATGGAGATGCCCCAGTCGCCGCTCAGGAAGTGGCCGAGCCAGGTGAAGTACCGCGCGAAAACGCTCTGGTCCAGACCCAGCTTGTGCTCCGTGTCGGCGATGGCCTGGGGGTTGATCCCGGGTTTGTTGCGCAGCTCCCCGAGCGGGTCGCCCGTGTTGGCCACCATGACGAAGCAGAGGAACGTGCCGATCAGCAGGACCGGGACCGAGATGGCCAGCCTGCGGAGCACGTAGAGCGCCAGATTCATCCGAAACCCCCAGGTCCGGCGATCTTCACGCGAAAACGGACGCGGGGGCGACCGGAACCGGTCACCCCCGCGTCGGCGTTCAGGCCTTCATTCTCCGCTGTCGTGGGTCGAAGGCGTCGCGAAGACCGTCACCGATGAAGTTGATCGTCAGTGAAATCAGCACGAGCACGACGAACGGCCCGAAGAACAGCGCCGGCCGCGTCTGCAGCTGGGCGTAGTTCTCCAAGATGACGCGGCCGAGCGAGGTGTCCGGCAGCTGGACACCGAGGCCGATGAACGACAGCGCGGCTTCCGCCAGCACGGCCTGCGCGACCGCGAGGGTCGCGTTGACCGTGATGCTGCCGACCATGTTCGGCACCAGGTGCTTGAAGATGATCCGGAACGTGCCGGCCCCCGAAGCGCGAGCCGCGTCGACGAACTCGCGCTGGGAAAGCGACATCGCTTCGGCTCGGGTGATCCGGGCGACCTGCATCCAGCCGAACGCCGCCAGGACCAGCGCGACGATGTACCAGGAGCCGGAGCCGAACACCTTGGCCAGGATGGCCGCCGCGGCGATCTGCGGGATGATCAGGAACAGGTCCGTCACCCGCGAGACCGCCGAGTCGGTGAACCGGCGCAGGTAGCCCGCCATGGCGCCGAGGACGACGCCGACGAACGTCGACAGGATCGACACCGTGAGGGCGATCAGCAGCGAGAACTGGGTGCCGCGCAGGATCTGCGACACCATGTCCTTGCCCACCTGCGTCGTGCCCAGCGGGAAGTCCCCGCTCGGCTTGGCGAAGGAGGGGAACGAGCTGTCCTCGTAGTTGTGCTTCCAGAACAGCGGCATGAGGATGCTGAGCAGGACGATCAGCACCAGCACCGCGGTCGACAGCATGGCCAGCTTGTGGTGCAGGAACTTCCGGAGGACCAGCTTGCCCTGGCTCCGGGGTTCGGGCAGGGCTTCCGGCGGGAGCGTGCCGTCCTTGGTCGCGGTCTCGCTCGCGAGAAGGGAGTTCAAGTCAGCCAACGCGAATCCTCGGGTCCAGGATGCCGTACATCATGTCGGCGATCAGGTTGGCGACGATCACGCTGGTGGCGATCACCACGAGCCAGCCCATCATCACCTGAGTGTCGTTCTTCGAGACGGCTTCCACCAGCAATGTGCCCATACCGTGCCAGTTGAACACGGTTTCGGTGATGATCGCCCCGGCGAGGACCGAGCCGAAGTTCACCGAGAACAGCGTGGTCACCGGGATCAGGGCGTTGCGGAACGCGTGCCGGAAGATGACCCGGCCGCCGGCGAGGCCCTTGGCGCGCGCGGTGCGCACGTAGTCGGAGTTCATCACCTCGAGCATCGAGGCCCGCTGGAACCGGCTGTACGCGGCGAAGCTGATCGCCATGATCGACAGGACCGGCAGCAGGTAGGCACCGATGGTGCTGGCTATGAAGTCCCCGACGCCGTCGGTTTTGAGCTGTTCCGGGCTCGTCGTCCGGAGCCATGGATTGCCGAGGACGTCGGTGAGGCCGAGGTCGCGCACCCACCCGTTGATCTCGATCGCGTAGTTCTTCAGCACGATCGCCACGCAGAAGATCGGCATGGAGAACAGCAGGAAGGCCAGGGTGGTCGCGATGTAGTCGATGATCGAGTACTGCTTCACCGCGGCGAGCACGCCGACGATGATCCCGATGATGAGCGCCAGGATCTCGGCACCGACCACGAGCTTGAACGTGACGCCGAACGCGGCTATCACCTTGGGGGCGACCGGCGCGAGGGCGTTGCCCTGCGCGATGGACGTGCCCCAGTCACCCGAGAGGAAGTGCCCGAGCCACGAGAAGTACCGCGGCACGATTCCCTGGTCGAGGCCCATCTTGTGGGCCAGGGCGTTGATGGCGTCCTGGCTCATCTGCGGGTTGTGCCGGAGCTCGCCGAGCGGGTCACCGGTCGCGGCGACCATGACGAACGACAAAAAGGTCCCGACCAGCAGGACGGGGATCGATATCGCCAGGCGGCGAAGGATGTAGATCACCAGGTTCAACGAACTGCTCCTCATCCGGGCCTGGTCTTCAGAAGTGCGCTGGACCGCTACCCGGTTGTCTACCGTAGTGGGGGTAACCCTACGGTCAACAGCTACTTCCGGTGGGTACCGGGGCCCGGCTCGTGGCCGGACCCCGGTACCCCCAGGTCATCTGGAGCGAGGGAAGCGAAGACGCAGGGCGGACCCTACTTCTTCTGCTCCCACTCGCCGGCGTTCCACAGGGCACCGTTGTACGACTGCATGTACACGCGGTCGATACCCTTGAACGCCCACATCGACGGCGTCTGCCACAGCGGGATGGTCGCGTACTGGTCGGCGATCGCCTTGTCCGCAGCCTGGTAGCTCTGCGTCTTGACGGTCTCGTCCGTCGCCTTCACCGCGGTGTTGAACGCGTCGTCGATCTTCGGGTCGCAGAGGTTCTGGTAGTTCTGGTCGCCACCCTTGTCCGGGCAGACGTAGATCGACCGCGACTGCGACTTGAACGGAGCCGACGACCAGCCGAACAGCGCGACGTCGTAGTCACCGGTCGAGACGCGGCCACCCTTGAGGAAGTTGGCGTCGGTCTCGTCCTTGACCTCGATGCCGGCCGCCTTGGCCTGCGAGATGATGATCTCGACGGTCTGGCTGCGGCGGGTGTTCTGGTTGTGCGTGATCTTGAACGAAGCCCGCTGCGTGCCCTTGGCGAAGATGCCGTCGGCGCCCTTGGCCCAGCCGGCGTCGGTCAGGGTCTTGGCGGCGGCTTCGGCACCCAGGCCGGCCTTGCTGCCGTACAGGTCGGTGTAGCCCTCTTCACCCTGGAAGAACACGATCGAGTTCAGCGGGGTGATGTCGGCCTGCACCTCCTTGAGCAGCTTCTCGACGATCGGCTTGCGGTCGACCGCCTCGAAGAACGCCTTGCGCAGCGCCTCGTCCTTGAACATGCGGTTGAACTGCAGGTCAAGGTGCTCGTAGGTCAGCTGCGGGGCCGAACCGTAGGTCACGCCCTGGGGCGCGAGGCTCTTCATCGTCTGCGCCGCGGTGGCGTCCGGCTGGGTCGACGCCGCGACGTCGATCTCACCGTTCTGCAGCGCGGTCGCCATGGCCTTGGTGTCTTCCATGGCGCGGACGATGATCTTCGCCGGGCCGCCCTTGCCGCCCGACCACTTCGGGTTCTTCACCAGCGTGACGGACTTCTGGTTCGCGTCGAACGAGTCGATCATGTACGGGCCCGAGGCCGGCATGATCGACTTGTCGAAGCCCTTCCACTTGTTCGTCCAGAAGTCGCCGGCCTTGGACAGCTGGGCCGCGTCACCGGTCGGCGCGAGCTTGGTGATGTCCGCGATGCCGGTGGCCTTCTCGAGGACGTGCGCCGGCAGGATCTGGACGCCGCTGAACAGGCCCTTGTAGTCGAGGTACGGCTCGCTGTAGTCCGTCTCGAAGGTCAGGTTGTCCTTGCAGGTGGCCGTCTTGATCTTGTCGTAGCCGGTGGTCGAAGCGGCGTTGAACGGGTTCTTGCCGTCCGAGCCCTTGGCCTGCCCGCTACCCGACAGCCAGGCCAGGTAGAAGTCCTTGCAGTCGAACGGCGCGTCGTCGGACCACTTGAGGTTCGGCTTGATCTTGTACGTGACGACCTGCGGGTCCTTGGACGTCACGTCGACCGAGTCGAGGATGTCGTTGTTGAGCAGCACCTTGTTGTTGCCGTCGAGGACGAAGGCGTCTTCGAGGACCGTGGTCAAGATGTAGGTGTTGTACGAGCTGTTGGTGTCCGGGGTGTTGTTGTTGTACCCGGAGTACCCGTCGTCGATCCCGACCGTGACCGTGCCGTCCCAGCCCTGGACGTCCGCGAGCTTGAACGAGTCACCCTGCTCGGCCTTGCCGACCGCCATCGACTTGACGTCGGTCGACGAGCCGTTCTGGTCGGTGCTGCCCGAGCCCGAGTCGCCACCGCTGCAGGCGCTCAGCAGCAGCGTGGCGCCTGCGACGAGCGACAAGGCGGAGACTGCTTTGGTTCTCCTCATGAAGTGTGCCCTCCTAGCACTGAGTCCTTGAATTGTGACAAGGACCCACACCGCTCCGGTTTGGTGCCGGAGCCTACGACACGCCAAGCGACACTCAACTGGCGCACTGCGGGAGCACGCTAGAAAGGAAAAGCACCGACAGTCACCAGTTCAGGGTCGATCGTGACCAAAGGGTGACTTCCAGCCGACATCCAGAAATACGACGGTTACCTCACGGATTCACTGGGTCCCACTCGAAGGCGTGCGTCAAGATCACCCGGTAGTACTGAATGCGTAGCCGAGCGATTACTTCGGGCCGCGAGTCCAGTTCACGGCGGACCCGAACGGACCCACCATCGGTGGACCGGGGGTCACTCCCGAGATGCCCGAACCGATCGCCAGGGTGTCAGCCAATTGGAAGAGCGGGATCACCACGTTCTGGCGCCAAAGTTCAGGCTCCAGGGTGGTCAGCGCCTCGGCGATCGGCGTCGCCCCGGACAGCGCGGCGTCGATCGACGGCTGCAGCGCCACGTCGCAGAAGCCCGCCGAATTGCCCGGAACGACGGGTTTCGCCGGGTCCGCCCCCGACGCCGTCTGCTCGGGACGGCAGCCGAAGGTCGACGCGAGCACCGAGGCTGTGTCGCCGCCGACCGCCTGCGGCACGACCGCGATGTCGATGCCGACGCTGCCCGCCGAGTCGCCGGTCGGCTGCTGGACCCCGCTCGCGACCGGCATCGCGAGCAGGCCGCTGAACAGGTCGCGCGGCTGCGGCGTGATCGCGTTGACCTCGACGCCCTGCGCGACGAGCTGGGCGGTGAGCTCCTTGGCGATGGTCGCGTACGGCTCCTGGGTGCCGGGCGAGGCGATCACCAGCGAGAGCGCCTTGCCGTTCTTGCGCCAGGTGCCCGCCGTCTTGGCGTAGCCGGCCGCCTTCAGCGACTCTTCGGCCTTCGCGACGTCGGGGGCGGTGGGCGGGCCGGGCGGGATGGTCGCCGCGTAGCCCTTGACCGAAGGCGCCGTGACCTGGGCGTCGGCGTGCAGCTGCGACGACGGGCCGCCGTTGACGCCTTCGGTGGTCAGCTTGCCGCGGTCGATCAGCGCGGCGATCCCGGCGCGGACCTGGGTGTCGTGCAGCGTGGCGCTGACCGGGCGCAGCAGCACGTCGGCGACCAGCGGCCGGGCCACGGTGTGCAGCTGCACGGCCGAGCCGAGGTCGCCGAGCCGTTTGAGCTCGTCGCCGGTCGTCCTGGCCAGTGCGAACTGGTCGTTGCCGCTCTGCAGCGCGGCCAGCAGCGTGTTCTGGTCCGAGCGGCGCAGCACGATCCGGTCGATTGCCGCGGGCTTCTCCCAGTAGCGCTCGTTGCGCTCGAGGATGACCTCGCCGCGGGCGATGTCGAGGCTCTTGATCGAGAACGGGCCGGCGATGGCCGGGAAGTTCGAGGCCAGGGCCCCGCGCCAGCCGTCGGGCGCGTCCTTGAGCAGGTGGGCGGGCAGCAGGTCGGAGAACAGCGTCTGCCAGCCGGGGTACGGCTTCGCGAAGGTGACCTCGACGCGCTTGCCGCCTTCGCGGGACTGCAGCTCGGAGATCTGCCGGTAACCGGCCGGACCGATCACGCCGGGCTGGTCGCGCATCTGGGTGCGCAGGTAGTCGAAGTCCTCGGCGGCGATGGGCGCGCCGTCGGACCAGGACGCGTCCGGGCGGATCTCGTAGGCGACCACGAACGGCTGCTGCGAGATCACCTCGGCGGACTTCATCAGGTTCTTGTCGAGCTGGGTGCTGCCGTCGTCCTTCTGGCGGAACACCGAGGGCAGCAGCAGCTGCGACAGCGCGGAGGTGACCTGCGAGGAGTCGGCCAGGTTGTGCGGGTTGTACCCGCCGAGCACGTCGTCGACCCCGACGACGATCTGCGACGGCGTCTTCCCGGTGGTCGACGCGGGCGGGACCGACGAGGACACCACCGGTGGTGGCGGGGTGTTCGAGCAGGCGGTGACCAGCACGGCCGCGAGCGCCAGCACCGGCACCGCCTTGCGTTTCACCCGCACGCCCCGTTCCTCCCAGAATCTCCCCGATCGGGTCAGCCATGCTCCCACGACCGCGTCCGCGACCGGAACCGGGATTCCCGTACCCGGATCGGCCGGGCCCGGCGCCGCACCGTGGCGCTATGGAAAAGGACGCGCGAAGGACCGTCCGGGTTCCCGGACCGTTCCGGAACGGCGGAACGAACACGCCCGGGACACGGGCGGGGATCGACCCGGTGGTGAACACCAGGCGTCGAATCCCCGAATGCCCCTATAAAGATATAAGGAGAAGAGCCTCGGAATTCGTGACTTCGCGTCGGTCGATTATCCACCCAGGGTGACCGGGTGGCAATGCAAAAACCTCCCGGCGCGGTACGCCGGGAGGTTTTTACGCGATTTTTCGATTCAGCCGTTGTCGCGGCTCTTCGCGCGCGAACGCTCTTTCGCGCGGGTGTTGATGTCCAGCGTGACCTTGCGGACCCGGACGACCTCGGGCGCGACCTCGACGCACTCGTCGACCGAGCAGAACTCCAGCGCCTCTTCCAGGCCCATCTTGCGCGGGCGGGCCAGCGTCTCCATCACGTCGGCGGAGGACTGACGCATGTTCGTCAGCTTCTTCTCCTTGGTGATGTTGATGTCGAGGTCCTCGAAGCGCGGGTTCTCGCCCACGACCATGCCCTCGTACACGTCGGCGCCCGGCTCGACGAAGAACGAGCCGCGGTCGGCCAGCTGGATCATCGCGTACGCGGTGACCGGGCCGGTCCGGTCGGCGACCAGCGAGCCGCTGTGCCGGGTGCGGATCTCGCCCGCCCACGGGAAGTAGCCCTCGAACACGTGGTTCGCGATGCCGGTGCCGCGGGTCTCGGTGAGGAAGTCGGTGCGGAAGCTGATCAGGCCGCGCGACGGGAGCACGTACTCGAGCTTGATCCGGCCGGTGCCGTTGCCGCTCATGTCCTCCATGCGGCCCTTGCGCGCGGCCAGGAGCTGGGTGATCGCGCCGAGGTGCTCCTCCGGCGAGTCGATGTAGAGGCGCTCGAACGGCTCGTGCAGCTTGCCGTCGATCGTGCGCAGCACCACCTGCGGCTTGCCGACGGTCAGCTCGAAGCCCTCGCGGCGCATCTGCTCGACGAGGATGGCCAGCGCCAGCTCGCCACGGCCCTGGACCTCCCAGGTGTCGGGGCGCTCGGTCGGCAGGACGCGGATCGAGACGTTGCCGATCAGCTCCTGGTCGAGGCGGGCCTTGACCAGCCGCGCGGTGACCTTGTCGCCACCGTTGCGCCCGGCCAGCGGCGAGGTGTTGACGCCGATGGTCATCGAGATGGCGGGCTCGTCGACGGTGATCCGGGGCAGCGCCACCGGCGTCTCGGAGTCGGCGAGGGTGTCACCGATGGTGATCTCCGGGATACCGGCGATGGCGACGAGCTCGCCCGCGCTGGCCTCGGTCGCCGGCACGCGGGTGAGCGCCTCGGTGACCAGCAGCTCGGAGATGCGGACGTTCTGCACCGTGCCGTCTTCGCGCATCCAGGCCACGGTCTGGCCCTTGCGCAGCTTGCCGGCGTGGATGCGGATCAGCGCGATGCGGCCGAGGAAGTTCGACGCGTCGAGGTTGGTGACCAGCGCCTGCAGCGGCGCGTCCAGGTCGGCGGCGGGCGGCGGCACGTGCCGGAGCAGCGTGTCGAACAGCGGGTCGAGGTTCTCGCTCTCGGGGATCTCGCCGTCGGCGGGCTGCTCCAGGCTCGCCTTGCCGGCGCGCGCGGAGGCGTAGACGACCGGGAGGTCGAGGATCGCGTCGTGGTCGGCGTCCTCGATGTCGCTGGCCAGCTCGAGCAGCAGGTCGTGGGTCTCCTCGACGACCTCGGCGATCCGGGCGTCGGGGCGGTCGGTCTTGTTGACCAGCAGGATCACCGGCAGGCCGGCTTCCAGGGTCTTGCGCAGCACGAAGCGGGTCTGCGGGAGCGGGCCCTCGGACGCGTCGACCAGCAGGACGACGCCGTCGACCATGGCCAGGCCGCGCTCGACCTCGCCGCCGAAGTCGGCGTGGCCGGGGGTGTCGATGACGTTGATGGTCACCGAGCCGTCGGGCGTCTGGCGGTGGATCGAGGTGTTCTTCGCGAGGATCGTGATGCCCTTTTCGCGCTCCAGCTCGCCCGAGTCCATGACCCGGTCGACGAGCTCGGCCCGCTCGGCGAAGGCGCCGGACTGGCGCAGCATCGCGTCGACGAGCGTCGTCTTGCCGTGGTCGACGTGGGCGACGATCGCGACGTTGCGCAGGTCGGGCCGGGTCTTACCGGTCGGCCGGCCGGTTTCGACGGTAGCGCTGGCTGCGGGCACGCGAGAACTCCTGAACTTCAAGGGTTGGATGGCCGCGTAAGCCCGTCAGGCATCCCGTGACCGGCTCTGGTCACACGCGGACCTCACCCAGGATACCTGCCACCCCATTGTGAGCGGCCCCACGCCCCCACGTCGGTTAGGCTGACCTAACGTGGAAACCCGGTGAACGTCGCCGATCCGGAAGGTGCGTGCGCGTGGGCAAGAAGCCGCAGGACCCGCGAAAGGTCGTGCGCAAGCTGATGAAGGCCGGCAAGGTCAAGAAGAAGTGCTGCCGGTCGAAGCCGCGCTGCAAGAAGTGCCCGGTGCTCGCCCTCAAGAAGGCCAAGCAGGACCTCGCCGCCTAGCTGTCCGAGAACCTCAGTGGGTCACCGCTTCGTTGAACAGCCGCAGCTCAGGAGCGGTCTTGGTCGGCGAGAACTCGATGACCTCGTACTGCGCGAGGTGCTTCACCGAGAACGGGTCGGCCGCCAGGATGGCGTCCAGCTTCCCGCGGGACATCGGGCGCGTGATGATCGCGCCGCCGACCCGCGGCTTCCGCGCCCCGGAGGCGAGGAAGAGGCCGCGCTCGTACTGCCGGTCCAGCCACTCGACGTGGTCCGGCAGCGCCAGGTCGACTTCTTCGATCGGTGCGGTGTAGGTCAGCAGCACGACGAACATGGTTACGACGGTAGACCCGCTCGGCTATAGTCGCTGCCATGCGTGCGCAGACGTCCCAGTGGTGGCCGCCCCCGGCGGCCGTCTAGTCCTGCGCTGATCACCAGCGGCCGCCCCGGACGGGCGGCCTTTTTCATGCCTTCTCCGGGGTGGTCCCCGCGGAAGGGAAGAGCATGAGCAAGCTGTCCGGGATCACCCCCTCGGGTCACGTCCACCTCGGCAACCACCTCGGCGCGGTGCGCCGCTGGGCTCGCGAGGGCGGCGTGGACGACCTGTACTTCGTCGCCGACCTGCACGGCATGACGACCCCGCACAACCCGGCGAAACTCCGATCCTTGGCGAGCGAGCAGCTCGCCGTGCTGATCGCCGCCGGGATCGACCCGGAGCGGGTGTTCGTCCAGTCCGACCTGGCCCGCGAGCTGGGCGCGCTGACCTGGGTCCTGGAGTGCACCTGCAACTACGGCGAGGCCGCGCGGATGATCCAGTTCAAGGAGAAGTCCAAGGGCCAGGCCGGCGTGCGGCTGTCGCTGCTGACCTACCCGGCGCTGATGGCCGCGGACATCCTGCTGCAGGGCGCGGACGAGGTACCGGTCGGCGAGGACCAGCGCCAGCACGTCGAGCTGACGCGGACGCTGGCCAAGCGGTTCAACGGCACCTACGGCGACGTGTTCACTGTCCCCCGGGCGGTGCTCCCGCCGGCGGGAGCGCGCGTCAAGGACCTCGCCGACCCGGCCCGCAAGATGTCGAAGTCGGCGCGTGACGCGGTGGGCGTGGTGTTCGTGCTCGACGAGCCCGACCAGATCCGCCGCAAGATCCGCCGCGCGGTCACCGACGGCGGGACGGTGCCGGTGCACGCCCCCGACACCCGCCCGGGGATGGCGAACCTGCTGGAGATCCTGGCCGCGTGCCGGGGTGGCGCGCCGGCCGACCTGGCGGAGGAGTTCTCGTCGTACGGAGCGGTGAAGGACGCGGTCGCGGACGCGGTGATCGAGGAGCTGCGGCCCCTGCGTGAACGCGCGTTAACGCTGCTGGAAGACGCCGCCGAGCTGGAGAAGGTCCGCAAGGCGGGCGCGGAGCGGGCCCGGGAGCGCGGCGCGCACCGGCTCGACGCGGCGTTGCGGATGATCGGCGCTAACTGAGCAGCGCGTGCAGGGCCGGGAGCAGGATCCGGTCGGCGGGCAGCCAGTCGACGTCGTCGAGGTCGTCGGGCCCGAGCCAGCGCACGGCTCGGTGCTCGACGGCCCGCGGCTCTTCACCGGGCGAAACGAGCGTCGCGGCGTAGATCCGGAGGACCTTCTCGCCGGGCAGCGGCACGTCCTCGCCGACGCGCGTGCCCACCTCGATGACGACATCGAGCTCCTCGCTGCACTCGCGCGCCAGGGCGAAGGCCTCGGACTCGCCCTCCTCGACCCGGCCACCGGGCAGCTCCCACTGCCCGCTGTGCTTCGGCGGCCAGGCCCGCTGCTGGGCGAGCAGCTTCCCGTCCCGCACCAGGGCAGCACCCACGATCACACCGTTCACAGCCCCGGAATCTACCCGGAAGCCCCGAGCCTCCCGCGGCCTCGCCGTGTCGACCCGCCAATCACGCGTGTCGACCGTCCAATCACGCGAGCCGACCCTCCAGACACGCGAGCCGACCCTCCAAGCACGCGAGCCGACCCTTCGGTCACGTCTCCCCGCCCGCGGCCGCGCGCCAGACGACCACGAACCGCGCTCCGCCGTCCGGGGACTCGCCCACCTGCACCCGGCCGCCCCGCCTGCGCACCGTCTCCGCCACCATCGCCAGCCCCAGCCCCGTCCCGCCGGACGACCGCGCCCGGTCGTCCGCGATCCGGTAGAACCGGTCGAACACCTTCTCGCGATGCTCCGGCGCGATGCCCGGGCCGTCGTCGTCGACCACCACCCGGACCGACGACCGCGACGCCAGCACCGACACCACGATCTCCCCGCGCGCGTACCGGCACGCGTTGCGCAGCAGGTTGTCCAGCACCAGCTCGACCTCGGCGTGCGCGGACGACGCCCACGCCTGCGCGACCGCGTTGCTCACCCGCGTCTCCGGCGCCCCAGCCGGGAGCCGTGCCACCGCCGCGCGGACCTCGCTCACCAGCTCGACCGGCGACGCGGGCGGCACCTCCCCCGCGTCCGACCGGGCCAGCGACAACAACCCGTCCAGCAGCGACGACAGCCGCTCGGCCTCCGTCAAGATGTCCGACAGCGTCTCCTGGGACAGCTCCGGGTCCGGGTTCGTCACGGCCACCTCGGCCTGCACCCGGATGGACGCGACCGGCGACCGCAGCTCGTGCGCCGCGTCGCCGGTGAAGCGCCGGAGCCGGTCGCTGGCCTGCTCCTGCCGCTCCAGCAGCGCGTTGAACTCCTCCGCCAGCGCGCGCAGCTCGTCGTGCGAGTCCGGCAGCGCCAGCCGCGCCCCCGGCGGCAGCCCGCGCACCGAACCCCGCATGCGCGCCACCGGCCGCAGCGACAATCGCACCACCAGCCACGTCGCCAGCCCCGCCACCAGCGCCCCGATCGACGCGACGACCACCAGCCAGACGCCGCCGTAGTGCACCGCGGCGGAGAACCCGACCAGGCCCGCGCCGGCCACGACCAGCCGTTGCGACCCGTCGGGCGCGCTGACGACCGTGCCCAGGTACCGCGCGCCGTCGCGCTGGACCGGCTGCCCGGCCTTGAGCGTCGAGGTGTCGTACAACGTGAGGCCGGTCGGCGTCCCGCCGTCCACGGGCGCGCCCGCGATGTCGAGCACCCGCAGCGTCACCGGCGCCGCTCCGGACAGCGGCCGCCCGGCGCCCACCTCGGCGGCGGCCGGCCCGAGGGCTGCCGAGAGTTCGCGGTCGACCGAGCCGATGAGCAGTGGCGAAAGGTTCGACGCGGCCAGCGCGGCCAGCCCGAGCAGGCAGCCCAGGGTGATCGTCGCGGCCAGCACGGTGATCCGGACCTGCAGGGACCGGCCCCGCCACCACGGGATCACGGGGTGATGACCTCGTCGAGCTGCGCGTCGGAGGCCAGGTAGCCGTGCCCGCGCACCGTGCGCAGCAACGCGCCGGCGCCGACCGCGTCCAGCTTGCGCCGCACGTACCCGACGTAGACCTCGACGAGGTTGCGTGTCACGGCCTGCTCCTCACCCCAGACCGCCCGCAGCAGCTCGTCCTTCGTGACGACCGTGCCGGCCCGCCCGACGAGCACCTCGAGCAGCGCGAACTCGCGCGGGCTGAGCCCGACCTCCTCGCCGTTCCAGTGCACCTGCCGCAGCCCGCGGTCGACTTCCAGCGCGCCGAGCCGCAGCGTCCCCCGGCCGGCCTCCGGCCCCGCGCGGCGCAGCGTCGCCCGGACCTGCGCGACCAGCACGACGAAGGAGAACGGCTTGACGAGGTAGCCGTCGGCGCCGAGGTCGAGGCCGTCGGCCTGGTCTATCTCGCCGTCCTTGGCCGAGACGAGCAGCACCGGCGTCATGACGCCGTCCTTGCGCAGCCGCTCCAGCACGCGGTAGCCGGACAGGCCCGGCAGCATGATGTCGAGCAGGATGACGTCGAAGGACCCCGTGCTCGCCAGCTGCAGCCCGGTGGGGCCGTCCGCGGCGGTGACCACGTCCATGTCCTCCGCGCGCAGCCCGCGTTGCAGCGCCTTGCGCACGCCCGGTTCGTCGTCGACCACCAGCACCCGAGGTTTCACGAGGTTCATCATGGCCGGTTCCCGCAGGTCGCGCGGGATCTCTCAGCACGATCTCAGCCGGGAAGGGAGAACCTTCAGGGGTATCTCAGCCTCGAGAGGGAAGCGTCGTGGCCAGGGAGCCGGGCACACTCGAGCCCGGGACACCACAGGGAGAGACGCATGAAACCGAAGACGAAGGGCATCACCGCCGCGGTCGTCGGCACCGCGCTCGGTGCGGGCGGGCTCGCGTTCATCGCGATGCCGGCCAGCGCCGACGACAAGCCGGCACTGCCGCAGGTGAGCGCCGAGGACCTGGTGCAGTCGGTCATGAAGGCGAAGCCGGGCGCGTTCGACGGCACCGTCAAGATCAGCAACGACCTGGGCCTGCCGTCGGTGGGGAACGCGCTGCCGGGGGCGTCGGCGCTGAACATCGACTCGGCGCACATCTTCAGCGACGGCGCCGGCAAGAGCCGCCTGGCCGCCACGCAGGGCGCCAGCCAGGAGACCGTGGTCCACGACGGCACGACCGTCTGGGACTACAGCTCCAAGACGAACACCGCGACCAAGGTGACCATCCCGGCCGACGTGGCCAAGCAGAAGGGCGCGGGCAGCGAGAAGACGCCCGACCCGGTCGCCGCTTCGACCGAACTGCTCGCCAAGGTCCGCGAGAGCAGCACCGTGTCGGTCGACGGCACCGCGACGGTCGCCGACCGCCCGGCCTACGAGCTGGTGCTGACGCCGAAGCCGGGCGAGCGGACGCTGCTGCGCGAGATCCGCGTCGCGGTCGACTCCCAGACGCGGATGCCGCTGCGGGTGTCGGTGCTGAGCAACGGCACCTCGACGCCGGCGCTCGAGGTCGCGTTCAGCGAGATCGAGTTCACCCAGCAGCCGGCCGACCTCTTCACCTTCACCCCGCCGAAGGGCGCCAAGGTGCAGGAGAAGACGCCGACCGTGGACGACAAGGACAAGGCCCTCGCCGAGCAGGCGAAGGACGACGTCAAGGTCGTCGGCGACGGCTGGGACACCGTCGTCACCGGCAAGATCCCGGCCGACGCGCTGAACGCGGCGCCGAAGCAGCAGGGTGACCGCCAGGGCCGCAACGCCGACCCGCAGGCCCTGCTCGACCGGTTCGCGAAGAAGGTCAGCGGCGCCTGGGGCAGCGGCCACCTCGTCACCACGAAGGTGGGCACCGCGATCCTGACCGACGACGGCCGGTTCGCCGCCGGCGCGGTGCCGGAGCAGGTCCTCTACGAAGCGCTGGGCGCGAAGTGACCAGCACGGCTGTGGAGTCCGGGGCGGACGTTTCTTCGGAGACGTCCGCCCCGGCGGTTCCCCTGGCCGCGCGCACGCGGGGGCTGCGCAAGGTCTACGGCAGCACCGTCGCGGTGGACCACGTCGACCTCGACATCCCGGAGGGCGCGGTCGTCGGGATGCTCGGGCCGAACGGCTCGGGCAAGACGACCACCATCCGGATGCTGCTCGGCCTGGTCCGGCCGACCGAGGGCGAGGTCGAGCTGCTCGGCCGCAAGATGCCCGACGCCGCCGCGCACGCGCTGCCGGACGTCGGCGCGCTGGTCGAGGGGCCGGGCTTCCACCCGTTCCTGTCCGGGCGTGACAACCTGCTGCGCTTCGCCGCGGCCGAGCCGCGGCTGGCGTCGTCCGGGATCCCCACCGCGGTGGATTCGGCGCTCGAGCGCGTCGGGCTGACCGGTGCGGCGCGCCGGCGCTACAAGGGCTACTCGCTCGGCATGAAGCAGCGGCTCGGGCTCGCTTCGGCGTTGCTCGTGCCGCGGAAGATGGTCGTGCTCGACGAGCCGACCAACGGCCTCGATCCTGCGGGTACCAGGGAGATCCGCAGGATCGTGGCCGAGCTGCACGCCGCCGGGGTCACCGTGCTCGTGTCGTCGCACCTGCTGGCCGAGGTGGAGGCGACCTGCACGCACGTCGCCGTGCTGCAGGCAGGCAACGTCGTCGCGCAGGGCGAGCTGACCGAGCTGCTGGAGTCCGGGAACGCGGCGCTGCTGGTCCGCACGCCGGACGCGGAACAGGCCGTGGAAGTGCTGCGGGAGAACCGGATCGGCGCGCGGCTCACGCCCGACGGCGTCCGGGCCGACCTCACGACGACGGAAGCACCGCGGGTGCTGCAGGTCCTGGTGGGCGCGGGGGTCGCGGTCCACGAGGCGACGCGGGCCCGCACGGGGCTGGAAGACCTGTTCGCCCGGCTGACGGAATCCACTGGGGAGGGATCGGAATGACGGCCGTCCTGGAAGCACCGGCGGCCCGCACGGGCCACGACACGGTGCCGCTGACCCGCCTGCTGGCCGCGGAGCTGCGCTGGATCTTCCGGCGGCCGCGGACGCTGGCCGTGCTCGGGCTCCTGGCGCTGATCCCGGTGATCATCGGCATCGGCCTGACCCTGGTCGACGACAACCCGGCCGCCGGCGGCGGCCCGGACGAAGGCGGCGGCGCCCTGCTGGCGTCCGCGGTCAACAACGCGTTCGTCCTCCCGATCGCGGCGGTCGTGATGTCGCTGGCGCTGCTCCTGCCGCTGGCTTCGGCGATGGCCGGGGCGGACGCGATCGCCGGCGAGACCGCACACGGCACGCTGCGCGGCTGGCTGATCGCGCCGGTCGGCCGGGGTCGCCTGCTGGCGGTCAAGGCGTTCGGCGTCGCGACGGTGTCGGTGGTCTCGGTGCTGGCGATGTGCGTCACCGGGGTGGTGACCGGGCTGGTCATCAACGGCACGGACTCGCTGTTCACGTTGTCCGGCACGACGTTGTCCCTGGGCGGCGCGCTGGCCCGGATCCTGCTGATGGCGGGCTGGGTGGTGCTCCAGCTGTGGGCGGTCGGCGCGGTGGCGCTGGCGATCTCCAGCTGGACCGAGCACCCGATGCTGGTCGTGGCCTCGGTCCTGGCGGCCGACATCGTGTTCACCATCCTCGGGTTCCTGACGTCGCTGGACTGGCTGCACCCGTTCCTGCTGACGCAGAACTGGTCGGTGGCCCCGGCGGAGGTGCTGCAGGACCCGATGGGCGGGCAGATGCTCGGCGAAGGCGCCTTGCGGGCGGCTTGCTACATCGTGATCGGGCTGTCGCTGGCCTACGCACGACTGTCCACTCGCGACGGCTGAGTGAAGGCGAGGATGCGGCGCCACGCGTCGTCGCAGGCCTCGCCCCACTCCGCGTAAGACCGGTCGAAGAACGAATGCGGCGCGCCCGCGTACACGTGCTGCTCGTAAGGCACCCCGGCCGCGTCGAGCGAACCGGTGAAGGCGTCGAACTCGGCACGGCTCGTCGCGACGTCCTCACCGGCCAGCAGCAGCAACATCGGTGCTGCGAGGTCGTCGACGACGTCCTCGACCAGCTTCGGCAGGCCGTAGAAACCGATCACCCCGGCGAGGCCGAGGTCCGCCGCCGAGAGCCGCCACGACTGACCGGCACCGAAGCAGAAGCCCACGGTGAACACCGGTCCGCCGCCGAGGAAGTCCCGTGCGGCGGCGACGTCTTCCGCGACGTCGTCCGGCCGCACTTGCGGCAGGTGGCTTTCCCAGTCGAATGCGTCGTCCCGGTCGCCGAGGCCCGCGGTGCGGCCGTAGTAGTCGACGGCGACCGTCTCGAACCCGGCTTCGGCGAACCTTCGGGTCAGGTCGCGGTAGAAGGCGTGCACCCCGCGGACGTCCGGCAGCAGGACGATCTTGCGGCCGTTCGGTGCGGCGGGCACCGCGTGGTGGGCGAGGAACTCGACGCTCGAGGTCAGCGTCAGGGGTCCGTCCGCCGCCACCTCGCCGCGGATCGGCGGTGCGGGCGGGCGGCTTTCGGTGCGGTGGCACATGGGAAGTCCTTTCGTCCCGGCCGAGCCTGCCGCGCACCGGTCCGCGGTCCCAGCCCCTGTCGTGGGGGCGGTCCGCCGGTCCTGGTACCAGCAGGGCCAGGTCCGCGGCGCGGGGAAGCCGCACACTGGCACGCATGGACCGGGAACTGGGCCGCTTCCTGAAGTCGCGCCGCGAAGCCGCGACGCCGGCCGGCAGCGGAATCCTCACCGGCCCCCGGCGACGGGTGGCGGGACTGCGGCGCGAGGAGGTCGCGCAGCTCGCCGGGATCAGCGTCGAGTACTACGTCCGCCTGGAGCAGGGCCGGGCGCGCGGCCCGTCACCCGAGGTCCTCGACGCGCTGGCCCGGACCCTGCGGCTCGACGACGTCGAACGCGGTCACCTGCACGACCTCGCCTCGGCCCGGCCCGCCCGGCCGCCGTCGGCCCGCCGGGCGCGCCCCGAGCTGGTGGGGCTGCTGGCGAAGCTGGACCGCGTCCCCGCCCTCGTCCTCGACCACCGGCTCGACGTCCTCGCGTGGAACCCGCTGTCCGCGCAGCTGTTCTTCGACTTCGCGGCGACGCCGTCCCGCAACCTCGCCCGGTTCTGCCTGCTCGACCCGGCGAGCCGTGAAGTGTTCCCGGACTGGCCCGACGTCGCCCGCGCCACCGTCGGCCAGCTGCGGCTGGTCGCGGCGCGCTACGCGACCGACCAAGCGCTCGCGACCCTCATCGGGGAGCTGACGCTGCGGAGCGAGCCGTTCCGGACGCTGTGGTCGGGCCGGGTGGTGCAGCAGCGCACGCACGGGCGCAAGCGCTTCCGCCACCCGGTCGCGGGCGAGCTGACGCTGCGGTTCGAGAACTTCGAGCTGCCGGACTCCTCGGGCCAGCGGCTGGTGACCTTCACCGCGGACCCCGGCAGCCCGTCGGAGTCCGCGCTGGACCTCCTCGCGCACTGGGCCAGTTGAGTCAGCCGACCAGCGCGACGCCGTCCGGGTCGAAGTCCAGCGTCACCGCGTCCCCGGCCCGCAGGTCCGACGCCGCCGGCGCGACCGCGTCCACTGTGGACTCTTCAAGCTTCACGACGAGCCGGACGTGCTCGCGGCGGTGCACGGCCGCGACGACTTCGCCGGGCACACCTTCGGCGGCCACGCGCAGCGCGTGCGGCCGCAGCCCCAGGCGGACCGGGCCGTCGTCGGTGTCGGGCATCGCCACATCGCCGAGCGGCGTATGCGCCACTCCGCCCGCCACCACCGCGTCGACGAACGTCGTCACACCGAGAAACCGGGCCACGTCGTCGTCCGCCGGGTTGCGCCACACGCGCCGGACGGCGCCCTCCTGGCGGACCTCGCCCGCGTCGAGCACCGCCACGCGGTCGGCGAGCGTGAAGGCTTCTTCTTGGTCGTGCGTCACCAGGAGGGCCGTGATCTTGCTGCGCCGCAACAGGTCCGCCAGGTCGATGGCCAGCTGCTCGCGCAGCCCGGCGTCCAAACCGGACAGTGGCTCGTCGAGCAGCAGCAGCCGCGGCTTCGGCGCCAGCGCCCGGGCCAGCGCGACCCGCTGGGCCTGCCCGCCGGACAGCTCCGTGACGCGCCGCCGTTCGAAGCCGGCGAGACCCACCAGCTCCAGCAGCTCGGCGACGCGCGGAGCCCACTGCGCGCGCGGTACGCCGTGCATCCGCAGGCCGAACGCGATGTTCGCGGCGACGTCGCGGTGGCCGAACAGCTGGCCGTCCTGGAACACCAGCCCGAACCCGCGCCGGTGCACCGGTACCGCGCCGAGGTCCTCGCCGTCCCAGCTCACCGAGCCGCGCGCCGACGGCTCGAGGCCGGTGATCGCGCGCAGCAGCGTCGACTTCCCCGAACCCGACGGGCCGAGCAGCGCCAGCACTTCACCGTCGGCGATGTCCAGCCGGGCGTCGCGCACCGCGGCGAACGATCCATAGTGGACGGTCAGGTCCCGCACCGACAGCGCCATCAGAACTCTCCCACCCGGCCGCGTCCCAGCCGTTCGTGTCCCAGCCGTTCGATCAGCGCGACCGCCAGCACCGTCACGAGCATCAGCAACGCGCACGCGGCGTACGCCATCTGGTTGTTCAGCTCCCCCGGACGTCCCATCAGCGACGCGATCGCGACCGGCAGCGTCGGCGCCGTCGGCCGGGCGAGGAAGCTCGTCGCGCCGAACTCGCCGAGTGCCACGACGAACCCGAACCCGGCCGCCGCGACCAGCGGCCGCAACGCCAGCGGCAGGTCGATCTCCCGCCACACGCGCAGCGGGCTCGCGCCGAGCGTCGACGCGGCCTGCCGCAATCGGACATCGACCGAGCGCAGCACCGGCAGCACCATCCGCACGATCAGCGGGATGATCACCAGCGCCTGCGCCAGCGGCACCAGGTAGGGCGAGGTCCGGAGGTCGCCGGGCAGCGCGTCGAGCGTCACCAGGTAGCCGAAGCCGACGGTCACCGCGGACACCCCGAGCGGCAGCATCAGCACGGCGTCCATCGTCTCGCCGAGCCCGCGCGCGGCTTTGGCGGGCGACCGCCGCAGCGCCACCAGCACGACGGACGCGAGCACGCCGACGACCATCGCGAGCAGCGTCGCGTCGACGGCGACCTTCAGCGAGTTCACCGCGGCGTCCCACCCGGACACCTGCAGCGCACCCTTCTCGCCGGTGCTGGTCAACGCTCGATAACCGGCGAAACTCCAGCCTTCCGGAGTGGAGACCGACTCGGCGAGCAGCGCGACGATCGGCGTCAGCAGCAGGGCCAGCACGACCCCGGCGGCGCCGACGGCCCACCACTCGCCGCCGCGCGGACGTCGTATTTTCGTGGCACCGATCCGGGCGCCGTCCTTGCGCCGCCGGGCCAGCCCGCCGAGCACCAGCGCGGCGACCACGGCGGTGAACTGGATCAGCGACAGCGCCGCCGCGCCCGAGAGGTCGAGGAGGTCGACGGTCCGCAGGTAGATCTCGGTTTCCAGCGTCCGGTACTTCGCACCGCCGAGGATGAGGACGACCCCGAAGCTGGTGGCGCAGAACAGGAACACGACGGCCGCGGCGGACGCGATCGCCGGCGCCAGCGCGGGCAGCGTCACCGAGCGGAACGCCCGCCACGGCGACGCGCCCAGTGCGCGGGCGGCGTCGGTCGTCCGGGAGTCCAGCCGCGCCCAGAGCCCGGCGACGGTCCGCGCGACGACGGCGACGTTGAAGAAGGCGTTCGCCAGCACGATCGGCAGCACCCCGCCGTCCGGCCACAGCGCCCGGAACGCCAGCCCGACGACGACGGTCGGCAGCACGAACGGCACCAGCACCAGCGTCCGCGCGAGGCCGACGCCGGGCAGCTTCACCCGGGCCAGCAGGAACGCCACCGGCAGCCCGGCGAGCACCGCCACCAGCGTCGACGCGGCCGCGCTCGCCACGGTGAAGCCGGCCAGCTGCCAGGTTCGCGCGTCGCCGAGGACGACGTCGAGCCCGCCCGCGGCGAACCCGCGGCCGATGATCGCCAGCACCGGCCAGGCGAAGAACACCGCCAGGAACCCGATCGGGGCCAGGCCAAGCAACGCCAGGCCGAGGCCCCGGGCGGTCCGCGGTGGGGCTAAGACTGCACGAGCGTGCGCCATTCGCCGATCCACTTCTCACGTCCGGCCTGGACCTGGTCGGCCGTCAGCGCCTGCGGCTTCTGCGGCAGCGGCGCGACCTGCGCCCAGCCCGCGGGCAGGTCGACGCCTTGGCGCGCGGGGTAGACGTACATGGTGGCCGCGACCGTCGCCTGGAACTGCTGCGACAGCAGGAAGTCGACGACCTTGCGCGCGCTCTCCTCCTGCTTGCCGTTCGCCAGCACGCCCGCGTACTCGACCTGCCGGTAGCAGGTGTCCAGCAGGGCCTTGGTGCGCGGCTTGCCGTCGTCGCCGACCTCCGCGGCGGGCGACGAAGCGTACGAGACGACGATCGGCCGCGGCCCCTTGCCGGACGAGCCGGAGAAGTCCTTGGTGTAGGCCTCTTCCCAGCCGCTGACCACCTTGAGCCCGTTGGCCTTCAGCTTCGTCCAGTAGTCCTTCCAGCCGGTTTCGCCGTACTTGGCGATCGTGCCGAGGAGGAACGCGAGCCCGGGCGACGCGGTGGCGGGGTCCTCGGCGACCAGCAGGTCCTTGTACTTCGGGTCGGCGAGGTCGTCGTAGGTCTCCGGCGCCGGGATGCCCTTGGTGGTGAAGTAGTTCGTGTCGACGTTGACGCAGACGTCGCCGACGTCGACCGCGGAGAGCCGGTGCTCGGGGTCGACGGCGTAGCGCTGCGGCCCGCGATCGGCCTCCGGGCTGGTGTAGGGCTCGAAAACGCCTTCCTTGAGCGCGCGCGAGGCGAAGGTCGAGTCGACGCCGTACGCGACGTCGCCGATCGGGTTGGCCTTCGTCAGCACGAGCTTGTTGGTCAGCGAACCGGCGTCGCCCTGCTTGAGCACGGAAATCTTGATGCCCGACTGCTTCTGGAAGGCGTCGAGCACCTCCTGCGGCGCCAGGAAGGAGTCGTGCGTCACGAGGGTGACGGTGGGCGTCTGCTGCGTGCCACCGTCACCGTCCGACAGCGAGCACCCAGCGGCGACGGCGCTGACCGCGGCGATGGCCGTCGCGGCGCGCACAGCCCTGCTTTTCATCTACCCTCCTGCACTTCGCCGGACGAGGAGGGAAAGCCCTCCCTTCGCCGGCATGATCCGGTCAGGTGCGAACGGTCGCGGGTGACCCCGCCTCTCAGCCCGGCTGACCGGACTCCCGTGGCAACCGTGCAGCGTAGTCCAGGAGGCGCGACGATGGAGTCATGACGGAAATCTTGAGCGACTCCGAGGCCGACGGACGACTGGGCGCGGGCTGGACCCGCTCCGGGGCGGTGATCTCGCGCGAGGCGGAGCTGGCGAGCTTCCCGCAGGCGATCGAGGTGGTGGACCGCGTCGCGGTGCTGGCCGAAGCCGCCGACCACCACCCCGACATCGACATCCGCTGGCGCACGCTGACGTTCCGGCTCTCGACGCACTCGGCGGGCGGGTTGACGGACAAGGACTTCTCGCTGGCGGCCGAGATCGACTCGGTGCTTTCTTCGTTGTGACTCTGGTTACGCTGAGTGCACTTTCCGGCCGGTTCGACGTCTCTCGGTAAACGACATTTGCTAGGAGAGACGGGCTATGACGCAGGCGATCGTGGTGGGCACAGCAGCATTCGCATCGATGGTGGCAGCGGCCGGAGGTGTGCTCTGGTTCACCGTCCGGGGCCGTCGTCACCCGGATGCCGGTGAGTTCGATCACAGCCGCTAACGAAGCGCATGATCGGCGCGCTGAGCAGGGCGGAAGCATCGGATTTCGGCCCTAGGAAGCGCCATGAACAGCACCGCCACCCTGACCCCCGTCCAGCGCGCCTGGATCAACGCCCTCGCCCCCGCCGTGGTGCTGATCGCGATCGCGCTGATGGGCCTCCTCGGTTAATCCACCCCGTCGACGAGCAGCAGCCGCCGATCGAGCGCCGTCGCCCTACCGGCCCCGGTGAGCGGTGGTGGGGCGTGGTGCCGTCACTACCCGGATGGCCGGATCGCCCCCGGCGGCGGGAACTCCGCCGGGGTGTCGCCGACCGTCCAGTACTCCAGCCCTGACAGGCGGCCGTCGTCGACGAACACGATGAGCCCACCGTCGGCCACGTCGACCTCGACGGCCACCCCGCTGCCGACGTCGGCCACCGGGGCCGCGTCGTCCACGGCCAGATCGATCGTGGGACAGCCGCAGGCACACCGGCCGGTCACCCAAGCCGTGCGCGCCTGGACGCGGAGTTCCGCCGCGCCGGGAAAGTCCGTGGCCAGCACCAGGTCCAGGACCGCTCGCTCACGCGGGGTGAGCGGCCGCCGCGCGGCGGTCAATAGCGTGGCATGTTCGGGATCGCCTTCTCGGCCACCTCGATGAGGGCCTCGACCTTCGGCACATCGGCCGCGACGTCCTCCGCCGTCAGCGACGGAGCCTCCGAAGATCGGTACGCGACTTCGTTGCGACGGGCCCGCATCCGGTTGAAGGGCCGCAGAACCGACCCCAGCGGCGGATCCAGCTGACCGAGCACCGCCTCGTAGACGGTGACGTGCCCACCCCGGCTCGTCACCCGCAGCCCCTGGTTCTGCAGGACGGCCGCCAGCGCCCGCCGGGCGCTGTCGTAGGCCAGCGTGTAGGCACCTTCCGGATCCGTGTCCTGCAGCTGCCGCGCCGAAGCGAGGTGCGTGCGGGCTCGGACCAGCTCGGCCTCGGCCGCCTCCCGCGACGCCGGGACGTGCTCGATGGCGCCGCGCGCGATGAACGCGTCGATCTTTTCGCGGCCCTGGTTCCACTGGGGCATCAAGACTCCCGGTCGAGGTTCAGCGGGGCCAGCGGACGTTCACGCACGCTGGTGACGAACGGATCGGCCGTGTCCGCCGCCCAGGCCTCGGGCGAGATCCGGTGCACGTTGACCTCACGGCTCAGCCGCCGCGAAGCACGCTCGGCCAGGTCGAAGAGCGCGTCCGGATCCGGCGAACCCACCACGAGGACGTCGACATCGCCGGGCGGCGGCCCCGGTTCACCGCTGTGGCGCGCCGCCCAGGACCCGTAGATGTAGGCCTCGGTCACGCCGTCGAGCCCGGACAGGGCTTCGGCGAGGATCGGCAGCGGCCCGTAGGTGACCGCCATGAGATCGCTCAACGGCCGGTAGAGGGGCGTGTCCGTGCGCGCTTTGACGAGCCGGCTCCGGCCCACCCGCCGGGCTTCGAGGATCCCGCCCTCGACCAGCCGCTCGACCTCGCGCAGGGCTGCGGTGGGCGTGACACCACAGGCGTCGGCGAGCTCGGTGATGGTGTACTCGCGGTCCGGGTGCAGCAGAACGAGCGCGAGCAGCTCCCCCTGCATGCGCGAACGCAGCAGGGGCAGCAGACTCGGCGAAGCTTTCATTGGGCGCAGCATATCCTGCGTCCAATGAAAATAACAACTAGTAACCGACCGTCAGACGTTGAAGCGGAACTCCACCACGTCGCCGTCGGCCATGATGTAGTCCTTGCCCTCCATGCGGACCTTGCCCGCCGCGCGGGCCGCCGCCATCGAGCCGGCCGCCATCAGGTCGTCGTACGAGACGATCTCCGCCTTGATGAAGCCGCGCTCGAAGTCCGTGTGGATCACGCCCGCCGCCTGGGGGGCGGTCGCGCCCTGGGGGATCGTCCAGGCGCGGGACTCCTTCGGGCCCGCCGTCAGGTACGTCTGCAGCCCCAGCGTGTGGAAACCCGCGCGGGCCAGGGAATACAGGCCCGGCTCCGGCTGGCCGACCGACTCGAGCAACTCGCGGACCGACTCCTCGTCGTCCAACTCCAGCAGCTCCGCCTCGACCTTCGCGTCGAGGAACACCGCGTCCGCCGGCGCGACCAGCTTCGTCAGCTCCTCGCGGCGGGCCTCGTCGGTGAGGACGCCTTCGTCGGCGTTGAAGACGTACAGGAACGGCTTCGTCGTCAGGAGGCTGTGCTCGCGAAGCAGTTCGAGGTCGACGTCCTTCTGCGCGGAGAAGAGCGTGCGTCCGCTGTCGAGGATCTCCTTCGCCTTCTGCGCGGCCTCGAGCGCGGGCTTCGCTTCCTTCTTGGTCCGCGCTTCCTTCTCCAACCGCCAGACGGCCTTCTCGAGGGTCTGCAGGTCGGCCAGGATCAGCTCGGTGTTGATCGTCTCGATGTCGCTCAGCGGATCGATCCGGCCGTCGACGTGGATCACGTCCGGGTCGTCGAACACGCGGATGACCTGGCAGATCGCGTTGGCCTCACGGATGTTCGCGAGGAACTTGTTGCCCAGCCCGGCACCCTCGGAGGCGCCCTTCACGATGCCCGCGATGTCCACAAAGGACACCACGGCCGGGACGATCTTCTCCGACTTGTGCAGCTCGGCCAGCTTGTCCAGCCGCGGGTCCGGCAGCGGCACCACGCCGACGTTCGGCTCGATCGTCGCGAACGGGTAGTTCGCGGCGAGCACGTCGTTGCGGGTCAGCGCGTTGAACAGGGTGGACTTGCCGACGTTGGGCAGGCCGACGATACCGAGGGTGAGGCTCACGACCCCGCAGTCTACGTGGCTCGCCCGACCGGGGCCCACACCCCCAACGCAGCGTCGGATTTCCGCCAGCGACCGCGCTGACCTGCTGTCATGCTCGAAGGCATGGTCACCGAAACGCTCGCCCTCTGGCGGGACGCCGAGCGCTGCTACCGCGTGGTCACCGCCCGCGACCCGCGCTTCGACGGCCAGTTCATCATGGCGGTGCGCACCACCGGCATCTACTGCCGGCCGTCCTGCCCGGCGTCGACGCCGAAGGAGCAGAACGTCCGCTTCTTCCCGACGTCGGCGGCCGCGCAGGCCAACGGCTTCCGCGCCTGCCGCCGCTGCCTGCCCGACGCCGTGCCGGGCTCGCCGGACTGGAACGTGCGCGCCGACCTCGCCGCGCGGGCGATGCGCCTGATCTCCGACGGCACCGTGGAGCGCGAAGGCGTCCCGGGCCTGGCCCGACGGCTCGGCTACTCGGAACGCCAGCTCGGCCGGGTGCTGACCGCCGAGCTGGGCGCGGGTCCGCTCGCACTGGCCCGGGCGCACCGCGCGCACTCGGCCCGGCTGCTCATCGAGATGTCGGGGCTGCCGCTGACGGACGTCGCGTTCGCGGCGGGCTTCTCCAGCGTCCGGCAGTTCAACGAGACGATCCGCGAGGTGTTCGCGACGACACCGTCGCAGCTTCGCGCCTTCGCCGCTTCGCGACGTGGACGCCAGGGCGACGCAGGCGGGACGCGCCTCAGCCTGCGGTTGCCGTTCAGACCGCCTTTCGACGCTGTCGGACTGCTTCGCTTCTTCGCCGCTCACGCGGTTGAGGGCGTCGAGAAGGTGACTTCGACGTCCTACGCACGGACGTTGCGGCTCGCCCACGGCACCGGCGTCGTCCGGTTGACGCCGGAGCCGGATCACGTGCGCTGCGAGCTGCTGCTGACCGACCTGCGCGACCTCGGCAGCGCGGTCAGCCGGGTGCGCCGGCTGCTCGACCTCGACGCCGATCCCGCGGCGGTCACCCGGGTCCTCGGTGCCGATCCGGCGCTGGCTCCGGTGGTCGAAGCGGTGCCGGGGATCCGCGTCCCGGGCACCGTCGACGGTGAAGAGCTGATGGTTCGTGCCCTGCTCGGCGACCAGATCCCGGCTGCGCTCGGCGAAGAGGTGCCGGGTGAGTGGGGCGTGACGCGGCTCTTCCCGGCCGCGGCCCGGGTCGCGACGGCCATGCCGGACCACGCGGCCCTCACCGCACTGGCCGAGAGACGCCTGGACGTGCACGTCGGCCGCGACGCCGCCGAGCTGCGGGCGGAGTTGCTGGCGTGCCCGGGCATCGACGCGTCGACGGCGGACTACGTGCTGATGCGCGTGCTCGGTGCCCCGGACATCCTGCTGGCCGCGGACGCCGCCGTCCGGCGGGGCGCCGAAGCGCTGGGCATCTCGCCGGAGTCGCTGCCCGAGCGAGCCCGGGGGTGGACGCCGTGGTGCTCCTACGCCGGGATGTACCTCCGGCAGGCCGGGCTCGGTTGAGATCAGCCCCGGCGCCGGCCTTGCGTCAGCCCTGCTCGCCGCGCCGGAGCATGGTCTGCGCGGGCCTGCTCCGCCCGGCGCTCGCGTCAGCCCTGCTCGCCGCGCCAGAGCAAGGCTTGCGCGACGATCACCTGAGCGCCGTCGAAGGTCGCGGCCGGCGAGCCGTGCAAGCGGTAGCCGAGGTCGAGCGCCTCACTGATCCGGTGGCAGAACTTCGCGTCGTCCGGCCCGGTGAGCAGGCGGTAGCGGGGCAGGCCGTCCGGTGGCTGGTCCGTCATGCCTTCATCTTGTCCTCAACCGGCGCGCACCTCCACTGTCGAGCCCGTGCGGGACTTCCGGACCCGCAGCCGCGTCGGGATGCGCTGCCGCAGCTCCTCGACGTGGGACACCAGGCCGACCACCCGGCCGCCCGCGCGGAGCTCGTCGAGGATGTTCATCACGACGTCGAGGGTCTCGGCGTCCAGCGTGCCGAAACCCTCGTCGACGAACAGCGTGTCCAGCAGCGCGCCGCCGGTTTCCCCGGCGACGACGTCGGCCAGGCCCAGCGCCAGGGCCAGCGACGCGAGGAACGACTCACCGCCGGACAGCGTCTTCGCCGGGCGGATCGTGCCGGAGTAGTCGTCGAGCACGTCGATGCCGAGCCCGCCGCGGGTGCCGCGCGCGCCGGCCGCGTCCGAGTGCACGAACGAGTACCGCCCCTGGCTCATCGTCCGCAGCCGGTGGGTGGCCGCCACCGCCACCTCTTCGAGCCGCGCCGCCAGCACGTACGAGCGCAGCGACATCTTCCGGCTGTTCTGCCCCCGCCCGTTGACGACGTCCGCGAGTGCGCGCAGCTCGGCGTACGCCGCTTCGGCCGGCGCGAGGCCGGCGAGGGCCTTGCCTAGCAGACCCGCCAGCCGGGTCAGTTCCTCGTGCTGCGCGGTCGCCACCCGCAGCGCCGCGTACGCCGAGTCGGCCCGCGCCCGCGCCAGCTGGGCCGCGTCGGCCGCGCGGCCGACGTCCGCGACGTCGTCCGGCGAGATCCCGAACAGGTCCGGCTCGGACAGCAGCGCCCGCGCGCCCGCCGCGGCGGCCTCGGCCTCGGCGATGCCCTGCTCCAGCTTCTCGATCTGCTCGTCCGGCAGCATCGCGGCCCGCGCCTTCTTCAGCGACGTGAACCCCTTCGCCTTGACCGCCGCGTCGACCAGCGCGCGCTGCTGGGCGACGCGCTCACGGGCGCCCGCGACGGCCGTCCGGGCCTCGGAGACCCCTTCGAGGGCTTCGGCCAGCCCGACCAAGTGCTCCCGCCGGGCGCCGACGTCCGCGAACTCACCGCGCCCCGCGACGAGCCGGCGTTCGCGCTCGGCCAGCCGTTCCTCCAGCGCCCGGACGTCGGTCGTGGCCTCGGTCGCCGCTTGTTCGGCCCGCCGGCGACGTTCGGTCCGCAGCTCGAGGTCACGTTCCAGGAGGACGACCTGTTCGCCGAGCTTCGCCTTCCCGGCCGCCCGATGCGTCAGCGACGCGACCGACGCACGGGCTTCGGCCAGCTCGGCCGTGATCGACTCCGCCGTGCGCTCGCCCAGCCGCTCCAGCAGGCCCGCCAGCCGCGCCTTCGCCTCTTCCAGCGCGACGACGACCCGCTGCCGCACCGCGTCGGCCGCCTGCTCGGCTTCCTCGGCGGCACGTTCCTCGGCGGGGTCGACGAGTGCGACGTCCCGGTTCGCCGGCGCCGGGTGCTCGGCCGACCCGCAGACCGGACACGGCGCGCCGTCCGGCAGCGCGGCGGCCAGCTCGGCCGCCATCCCGTCGAGCCGGCGCTCGCGCAGGTCGAGCCGGTGCTGCCGGGCCGCCTGGTGCGCGTCGACGACCTCGCGCAGCTTCGCCTCGCCGCGCTCGACCTTCGCGCGAGCCTCGGGCAGCTCGGCCGCGTCCCGCGCGAAGGCCCTCAGCTCGTCCACCTTCGCTTTGGCGCCCTCGACTTTCGCCTCGGCTTCCGCCGCTGCGAGCGCGTCCGCTCGTAGCTTGGCCAGCTGGCCGGGAATGGCAGCCAGCTCGGTGGTCAGCTCTTTGACCTGCTGTCCGGCGGTGACGGCGGCCAGCTTCCGATCGTCCCGCCGCATGACGTCGAACTGCTGTTGCTCGGCCTCGGCGACGAGTTCCGCGACCGCACCGGCTTCTTCCCGCGCGGTAGCCGCCCGCGCCTTGAGGTCGCCGGTCGCGCGGGTGCCGAACTCGCGCAGCTGCGCGCCGCGTGCCTTCTCGGTCTGTTCGGCTTCGGCCAGCTCCGCCGAGCGCCTGTCGAGCAGATCGGCCTCCACGGCGACCCCGGCGGCCCGCCGCGCGGCCGCGACTTCCTGGGCCCACTCGGCGCGTTGCGGCGCTTGCTCGGTGATCTCGACGAGCCGCAGGTGCGCGGTGCGGACCCGGCGGATCTTCTCCGCGTCGGAACGCTCTTCCTGCAGGTGGGCGTCCGCACGCTGCGCCGCCGCGCGCGTGCGTTCCTCCTCGGCCGTGACCTGCCCGGCGCGTTCGGCGGACGCCGTTAGCACGGTGCCGACCCACTCGCCGACGTCGGTCTCGGGCGGGTCCTGCTGTGCCTCCTGCGCGTAGCGCGCCAGCAGTTCGCGCACTTTTCCTTGCTGCTGCTCGAGTTCCCGGCCCCGCTCGGCCCGCAGGTCGGCGAACCAGCGTTCGACGTCGGCGAAGCGTTCGGTGCCGAAAAGCCGTTCGAGCAGCTTCTCGCGCTCGGCGGTGTCCGAGCGCAGGAACCGGGCGAACTCGCCCTGCGGCAGCAGCACCACCTGGAAGAACTGCGCCGCGGTCATCCCGAGCAGCCGCTCGACGGTGCGCGCGACCTCCTCGATCCGGATCAGGCCCTCCGGCGGGAGCCCGGCCGGCGCCGTGCCGACCCAGCTCAACGACACCCTCGCCTGCTGCGTGGTCGTGCCCTCACCGCGCCGCTTCGGCCGCTGGTACTCCGGGTTGCGGACGATCTTCAGGCGGTGGCCCTGCACGGTGAGCTCCAGCGCGACCTCGGTGACCTGGTCGCGCTCGGCCAGGTCGCAGCGCAGCCGCTTGGCCTCGTTGCGGGCGCCGGGAACCACGCCGAACAACGCGAACGCGATCGCGTCGAGCAGCGTGGTCTTGCCGGCGCCGGTTTCGCCGTGCAGGAGGAAGAGGCCGTCGGCGCCGAGCACGTCGAAGTCGACCACTTCGCGCGCGCAGTACGGCCCGAAGGCTTCCACCTCCAGCCTGTGCAGCCTCATTTCGCGAGTGCCCCCCGGTCGGCCGCTTCGAGGGCGTGGAAGAGCAGCTTTTCTTCGCTCTCGGTGGGCGGGGCGCCACGGCAGTCGTCAAGGAAGCTGCGCGAGATCTCGATGTCCGACCGGCCGCGCACGGCGTCGGAGTACCGCAGCGGGGCACCGCCGGAGCCGCCTTCGGGCTCCCACTCCAGGTGCACGGCGTGCGCGAACCGCTCGCGCAGGCGCCGCATCGCGTCCACCGGGCGGACCGGGTCGGTGACCGTGACCGACAGGAAGTGTTCGAGGACCTCGTCGTGCGCCGGGTCCGCGAGCAGGTCCTCGAGCCGGCCGCGGAGGGTGGCCAGCGCCCTCGGCACCGGCAGTTCGTGCCGGCGGACTTCCGCGAGCCCGCTCGCGTCCAGGTCGACCAGCCAGACCGATTTGCGTTGCCGCGCCTCGGAAAACGAGTACGCCAGCGGGCTGCCGGAGTACCGCAGGTGCTCGGCGAGGGTCTGCGGGCCGTGGAGGTGGCCGAGCGCGACGTAGTCGACGCCGTCGAAGACCGAGCCGGGCACCTGCTCGACCCCGCCGACCGCGATCGTGCGTTCGGACTCGGTCGGCGCGCCGCCGGTGACGAACGCGTGCGCGAGCACGACCGACCGGACGCCCGGCCGGGTTCCGAGGTCCGCGCGGATCCGCCGCATGGCCTCGGTGAGCACGCCGGTGTGGCCGCGCGCGTCCGGCACGCCCAGCGCGTGGCGCGCCGGTTCCGGCTCCAGGTAAGGGATTCCGTAGACGGCGACCGGGCCGTGGCCGTCGTCCAGGAGCACCGGTTCGGCCAGCCCGCCGACGGTGGTGCGCAAGTGGAGGCCGCCCGCCGCGGCGAACTCCGCGAAGGCGCCGAGCCGTGGCGCGGAGTCGTGGTTCCCCGGCGTGACGATGAGCTGCGCGCCGGCGGCGCGGATCCGCGCGACCGCCGCGGTGGCCACCCGGACGGCCTCGGCCGACGGCACCGCGCGGTCGTAGATGTCGCCTGCCACCAGGACGGCGTCGATCGCCTCGCCGGCCACGAGGCCGGCGAGGTGCCCGAGCACCGCTTCCTGTTCCGCGAGCAGATCGGCGCCGTGGAACGTGCGGCCGATGTGCCAGTCGGAGGTGTGCAGGAATCTCACGGTGGCCAAGGTACGACCCGGCCCCGACGAAAAGGCGAAGGCTCGCCGGGTCCTCACTCGAACGTGTGTACTAACACGAGCGTGCCGGTTCGGACACGCCCTGCGTGGATTCGATTTGTTCGCAGGTCAGCTACCCAGAGCGACGGATCGGGCGCGGTTTTTGTCGGTGCCGTCCGCCATGATGTCTGCGCGGTCCGAACCAGGCGGCCCGGAAGGAGGAGCGGAAGTGGCGACAGTGCTGACCACCGCGGCGATCGTGCTCGCGGTCCTGCTGCTGTTCGCCGTCGCGGTGCTGTGGCGGCTGTACAACGACGGGATGCGCCGGGCCGACGCGGCGGCCCGGCAGGTGGCGGCCGAGCGGGCGAAGTCGGATCAGCAGCAGCTGGCGCTGCGCCGCTACGAGGTCGCGTTCGCCTCGATCAGCGGCCGCGGCGAACTGGGCGAGCAGGTGCTGGTGGAGACGGCGCGGGCGCTCGGGCTGCGCGAGAACCTGCACTTCACCCTGCAGACGGACGTGGGCGGCGGCGGTTCGGCGAAACCGGACATGGTCCTGCGGGTGGGCGGCGACCGCACGGTCCCGGTGGATGCCAAGGCGAGCATGGCGATCTGGGCCGAGGCGGTGGAGACCGACGACCCGGCCGAGCGCATCGACGCGTTGCGCGCGCACGTCCGGCAGGTCCGTTCCCGCGCGGCCGAGCTGGCGGGCAAGGGCTACCAGCGCTGGGCCGACGCGATCTACGGGACGATCATGTTCATCCCGTCCGACGCGGCGGTGGTCGCGGCGTTGGACACGGATCCGGAGCTGCTGCGCTGGCTCATCGACCGCCGGGTGTTCCTGTGCGGGCCGACGGGGTTCGGGGTACTGGCTTCGGCGGCGTTGTTCGCGGCAA
Source organism: Amycolatopsis sp. NBRC 101858 (assembly GCF_030269325.1). GTDB lineage: Bacteria > Actinomycetota > Actinomycetes > Mycobacteriales > Pseudonocardiaceae > Amycolatopsis > Amycolatopsis ponsaeliensis. The sequence continues at coordinate 1,057,848 of NZ_BSTD01000001.1, forward strand.
GCGACCGAACTCTGGAGGCCGACGTAGAGCAGGTACGAGCCGGAGCGGCAGCGGCCCACCGAGCGGCAGGCGGCGCGGTGGACGCATTGAATCTGTCGAGCACGCACCTGCAGCGGTTCCTGTCGGCGCGCCGGCGGGAGCTGGAGGCATTGGAGACGTTCCGAGCAACGGTGGCGCCGTTGACGGACGCGGCGGGCAGTCCGGCGCAGGTTCCCCAGGTGCGGAAGGGGGACGAACTGGCGGCCAGCTGAGTGCTCCCGGCGCGGGGCTGCCGGCGGAGAGGTCGGTCCGGCTGCGAGGGAAATCCGGCCATAGGCGGAAGTCTGGCCGCGAGGGGTAGTCCGGCCACAGGGGCTGTCCGACCGCAAGGAGCTATCCCGACACAAGGGGTAGCCCGGGGCGGCAACGGGTGGCCCGGGGCAACGAGTGGCCCGGGTGGCAACGTGTGACCGTGAGCGAGGCACGGGCGCGTCCGGCCCCGGCTGCCGCGGCAGCCGCGTGTGCGCGCGGCAGTGCAGGCGGGCGATGCCCACAACCGACGCCCGCTGGACTGGCAGCATGCCAGGCCCGTGCGCTCCCTCACTGGAGGCGACCACCAGCCGGCGCCCGCTGGACCGGCAGCCCGCCAGGCCCGCGCACTCCCCTCACCGGAGGCGACCACAGGCCGGCGAGCAAAGAGTCGGCCCGATCACCATCGCCGGCCCCGGCGACCGCCTGCTGTCGACGCGTCCACCGGATCCGCACCTGCCACCAACCCGCCGGATCGGCAGCCTGCAGGCCCGCACCCTTCTCCACCGGGGCGACCACCGTCCGGCGAGCGAAAGTCGACCTGGTCACCATCACCCGACCTCGGAGACCGCCCGCGATCGATGCGTCCGCTGGGCCTCACCCGCGGCCGACCCGCCGGACCGGCAGCCCGCAAGCCCACACCCTCCTTCACCGGGGCCACCACCAGCCGGCGAGCAAAAAGTCAGCCTGGTCACCGTCACCCGGCCCCGGCGACCGTCCGCGGTCGACGCCTCCGCTGGATCCGCGCCCTCCCCTGGCCGGTCGGCCGGACCTGCGGAGCAACCGACCGGCAAGCCGCTCACCTGCAATAACCCGCACTCCCCGCGCCATGGAAAGGAGACAAACCGGAAACGCAAGCAAAGGACTGGACCACATCACAGCAGCACCCGGCGGGCCACTCGGGTCACGCCGCCGGGTGGCGATACACCCACGTCGGCGGCGGTGCTGGCAAGATCTTCACAACCACGAGATACGGTGTTGTGCTGTGACCGCGATTCGCGATCGCCAGAGCGATCCAGATGCCGACGACGTCCCCGTGCCGTGGGATGAGCGTCCTGTCGTCGGTTCGAGGCGTGGACTGCCCTGGTGGGCGGCGGTCCTGGTCGGCCTCGTCCTGGCGGTCGTGGGTGCCCTCATCGGCAAGCCGAGCCAGAGCACCATCCCGGTGATCTTCACCGTCCTCTACATCGCCGGGGCCGTGATCGCGGTCTGCGCGGTCCGGCGTCGCGGGGTGTTCGGGCCGATGGTCATGCCGCCGCTGGTGCTGGCCGTCACCGTGCCGGGCGTGATCCTGTTGACGTCGGGGTCCGAGGGCGACGACATGCTCTCGAAGGTGCTGAGCATCGGCACCCCGCTGATCAACGGCTTCCCCATCATGGCGATCACCACCGGCATCACGCTGCTGATCGGCATCATCCGGATGGTCCGCGAACGCGACCCCGACGCCCCGAAAAAGGGCAAGGCGGCCCGCAGGCCTGCGGACGAGGACGACGAAAAGCCTTCGACGCGCGCCGCCGCGACGTCGGCAGGCGGACGCCCGCGGCCGCCCGGGTCGAACCGCACCGGCCAGACGCCGCTGCCCCAGGGTGCCCGCCGCGGCCGCGACGGCGAACCACCCCGCCGCCCGCGACCGCCCGCCGAAGGCGACCGCCGGACCCCGCGCGCAGGCGCCCCGGCCGAACGCGACCGTGGCGCACGCAAGCCACCGCCGGCCGGCCGCCGCACACCGCCCCCGGCGGACAGCGACCCCCGCCGCCGCGGCGACGCCCCCCGCCGACGCCCGCGCCCACCCGCAGAAGACGGCCGCGACACGCCCCCGCCCCGCCGCCCATCCGGCGGACGCGGTGCCCCGCCCCGCCGCAACCGTCCATGGGACGAAGAAGAGCGCTGACGACCACCGAAAAGGCGGTCACCTTCCGCGGAAGGTGACCGCCTTTTCGCGACTCGAGCGAACGTGATCACCGAGGGATCTCGCGTGCGTGAGGACCGAACTTGCGCGAATGCGGACGCCACCCACGTGGATCGAAGAACCAGCCTCGCGTGACCGCGGGCGCAACCACGTGACCGCGAACAGAACTCGCGCGATCGAAGACCGAACTCGCGTGACCGCGGCCAGACCACGTGCGCGAAAGCCGAACTCGCGCGACTGCGAGCGGAACCCGCGTGCACGAAACCGAACTCGGCCGCCGCAAGCCCCCCCAACGCAGTTCGGCGACGAGCCGCACCCGCGACCCGCCGCCGAACCGGACTTCGTTCTAAAACCTCAGACCTTCCGCAGCTCCTTCGGCGGCGCAAAGGTGATCTTCTCGTTCGCGGTAGTCACCTCATCGACGTCGCCGTAACCCCGCTCGGCCAGCCAAGCGAGCAGCTCCATCACCAGCTCGTCCGGAACCGACGCGCCCGACGTCACACCGACCGTCGTCACACCCGAAAGCCATGCCTCGTCGACCTCGTGCGCGAAGTCGACCAGGTACGACGCCCGCGCCCCCGCCTTCAAGGCCACCTCGACCAGGCGCTTCGAATTGGACGAGTTCGTCGACCCGACCACCAGGACCAGGTCGCACTCCGCCGCCATCGCCTTGACCGCCACCTGGCGGTTCGTCGTCGCGTAGCAGATGTCGTCGCTGGGCGGGTCCGCCAAGCCCGGGAAACGCTCGCGGAGCTGGTCGACGCGCTCCATCGTCTCGTCGACCGACAGCGTCGTCTGGGACAGCCAGATCACCTTCGACGGGTCGCGCACCTCGACCTTGTCGACGTCCTCCGCCTTGTCGACCAGCTGGACCTTGTCCGGCGCCTCGCCGGCCGTGCCCTCGACCTCTTCGTGGCCCTCGTGGCCGATCAGCAGGATGTCGTAGTCGTCCTTCGCGAACCGGTTGACCTCCTTGTGCACCTTCGTCACCAGGGGGCAGGTCGCGTCGATCGTGCGCAGGTTCCGGTCCGCCGCCTCCTGGTGCACCATCGGCGAGACGCCGTGGGCCGAAAACACCACCAGCGCGCCCTCGGGCACCTCGGACGTCTCGTCGACGAAGATCGCGCCGCGCTCGCGCAGCGTCTCGACCACGTGCTTGTTGTGCACGATCTCCTTGCGGACGTACACCGGCGCGCCGTAGACCTCGAGGGCCTTCTCGACGGCGATCACCGCGCGGTCGACACCGGCGCAGTAACCACGGGGTTTGGCGAGCAGCACCCGCTTGCCGGAAGCGGTGCCGGTGATCGTCGGGGTACCCGCGGGCTCGATTCCGGGACTCGCTGAACTCATGGCACCCAGGGTACGGGCAGCCCGGCAGCGAACTCGAAGTCCCTTTCGGGTGAGCTTCGTCCCCCTACCGTGCTGTGCGCGGGGTCACGCAACGCGCCCAAGTCCACTCGTTCGGTTGGGCAGGATGGCGTAAATGCGGCAGGCTAGACGCATGAAGCCATTCCCGCTCCCCCTCCGGGTCGCCGCGGGCCTCGCCGTCTCCACCGCCGAGCGGGTTCGTGAGCTTCCCCGGCAGCTCGCCGGGCTTCCGGTGACCGTGGTCAGCCAGGTGCTGCAGGCGTCCATGCGCGTCCAGCAGCACGTCACCGAGCTGGCGATCAAGGGCGACAACGCCCTGTCGAACCTCCGCCCCGTCGAGGACGCGCCCAGCTGGGCGACCTTCGACGAGGACCTCCCCGACGTCCCGCCCGCGCGGCCGAACCTCGCACCGGTCGCCGACGTGCCGGAGCCGCGCTCGGAGATCAACGGTCACATTCCGTCAGCGGCCGAACTCGAAGCGGAACTGGGCGATCCGTGGGCCGAAGAGGAGCGAGCGCTCGCCGAAGACCACGCCGACGGCGAGAACGACGCCCCGGAAACCAAGCCCAAGCCGGGCACGCCCGCCATCGACAAGAAGACCAAGAACGAGACCCGGACCAGCGCCGGCGGCTACGAGGGCCCGGCCGGGCTGACCGGCTACGACCAGCTCACCCTCCCGCAGCTGCGGGCCCGCCTGCGCCAGCTCTCGATCCCCCAGCTCGAGACGATCCTCGAGTACGAGCGCGCGCACGCCGACCGCTCGTCCTTCACCGGGATGCTGTCGCGGCGGATCGCCAACGCCCGCAAGGCCGAACAGGCCAAGGAAGACGGTCAAGAGAACGGCCAGTGACCGAAACCGAAGCGAGCACCGCCGAAGCGCCCTGGCCGGTCCGCACGGTCGCGCGCAAGATCGGCGACTGGATCCACCGGCTCGGCAGCGTCTGGGTCGAAGGCCAGGTCACGCAGGTCAACTCCCGGCCGAACACGCAGACCGCGTTCCTGACGCTGCGCGACCCGTCGGCGGACGTCTCGATGTCGGTGACCTGCCCGAACTGGCTGATCCGCGAGATGGAACCGCCGCTGCGCGAAGGCGCGAGCGTCGTCGTGCACGCGAAGCCGTCGTTCTTCTTCGGCCGCGGCACGCTCAGCCTGCGTGCCGACCAGATCCGCGCGGTCGGCATCGGTGAGCTGCTGGCCCGGATCGAGCGCCTGAAGAAGCTGCTCACCGCCGAAGGCCTCTTCTCGGCGCAGCGCAAGCGGCCGATCCCGTTCCTGCCGAAGGGCGTCGGGCTGATCACCGGCCGCGCGTCGGCGGCCGAGCGAGACGTCCTGGTCAACGCGCAAACCCGGTGGCCGCACGTCCGGTTCAAGGTCATCAACACCGCCGTGCAGGGCTCGCAGGCCGTCCCGCAGGTCATGCGCGCGCTGCGCATCCTCGACGCCGACCCCGAGATCGACGTCATCGTCATCGCCCGGGGCGGCGGCAGTGTCGAGGACCTGCTGCCGTTCTCCGACGAGGCGCTCTGCCGCGCGGTGTCGGCCGCCGGGACGCCGGTGGTCAGCGCCATCGGGCACGAGCCCGACACCCCGCTGCTCGACTACGTCGCCGACCTGCGCTGCTCGACGCCGACCGACGCGAGCAAGCGGATCGTGCCGGACCACCGCGAGGAGACCGAGCGGGTCCGGCAGATGCGCGACCGCGGGCGCCGCGCCCTCCACGGCTGGGTCGACACGCAGGCGCGCCTGCTGACCCAGCTGCGGAGCCGTCCGTCGCTGGCCGATCCGCTCGGCCCGGTCCAGCGGCGCCAGGACGACGTCGACGTCCACCGCGAACGCGCGCGCCGCGCCATGCTGACGCTGCTCGCCAAGGACCAGGCCGAGCTCGCGAGCGCGCGGGCCCGGCTGACCGCGCTCGGCCCGGCCGCGACGCTCGCCCGCGGCTACGCCGTCGTGCAGTTCCTCGACTCCGAAGGCAACCTCCAGGTACTCCGCTCCGTCTCCGAAGTCGAGGCCGGAGCCCAGCTGCGCGTGCGGGTGGGTGACGGCGCGATCGGCGCGGTGGCGGAAGGAGCACAGGAGTGACGCTGAAGGCGGCGACGTTCCTCCCCCTCACCATGGACGCGGCCCGGCGCCTGGGCGCGCGTCCGCTGCTGGACCAGGCGATCCGCACCGACCGGGCGGCCGCCGAGTGCTGGACGGCGCTGCTCGCCGGCTGCGGCGGCGCCGCCCGCCGCGAGCTGGGGCCGCAGCTGCGGCGGCTGTCCGAGGCGACCTCGATGCAGGTCGGCTCGCGCTGGTGGTTCGCCGAGGGCGCGGGGCACCGCAAGCGCGTCGCCGGGGCGCAGGAGAACCTCGAAGAGGCGATTGCGGAGGGTGACGGCCAGGAGTTCGCGCTGGCGTTCGTCGGGTACGACCACGCCATGGCCAGCGCGGTAGTGTGCGCGCACAGCCCAAGCCGGAAGGTCGGAGAACGCCCAGCGTGAGTGAAGCAGCCAGCGAGGAACTCGGCTACGAGCAGGCCCGGGACCGCCTCGTCGAGGTCGTCCGCGAGCTCGAAGCCGGCGGTCTGTCCCTCGAGCAGTCGCTCGCGCTGTGGGAGAAGGGCGAGAAGCTCGCGAAGGTCTGTGAGCGCCATCTCGAAGGCGCCCGCGAGCGCATCGAGGCTGCTCTGGCGTCCGTGGAGGACGAAACCGGCAACGATCAGTGACGTTTGCCATGCCTTCGGCATCGGGAAACCGGACAGGTCATCTGACAGACTGAACCTTATTCGGGCAAGGCTGGCGCTACGGAACGCAACCGATCCGCCTGCGGTGACTCTCGCGCCGGCCGACGGCTGAATAAGGTTCACCGTTGACCCGCCAGTTCCACGATCCGGGAGGCAATGATGTCCACCGCAGAAAGCCGTCGTGAAGCGCCCGACCGCAACCTCGCGATGGAACTGGTCCGGGTGACCGAGGCCGCCGCGATGGCGGCCGGCCGCTGGGTCGGCCGCGGCGACAAGATCGGCGGGGACGGCGCGGCCGTCGACGCGATGCGCCAGCTCGTGTCGACCGTCTCGATGCGCGGGGTCGTGGTGATCGGCGAGGGCGAGAAGGACGAAGCGCCCATGCTGTTCAACGGCGAAGAGGTCGGCAACGGCGACGGCCCGGACTGCGACGTCGCGGTCGACCCGGTCGACGGCACGACGCTGATGGCCAAGGGCATGCCGAACGCTCTCGCCGTGCTGGCGGTCGCCGAGCGCGGCGCGATGTTCGACCCGTCCGCGGTGTTCTACATGGAGAAGCTGGCCGTCGGGCCGGAGGCGGCGGGCAAGGTCGAGCTCGGCGCCCCGATCGCGGAGAACATCCGGCGGGTCGCCAAGGCGAAGAACAGCAGCGTCGGCGACGTCACCGTGTGCGTCCTCGACCGGCCGCGCCACGAGCAGATCATCAAGGAGATCCGCGACGCGGGCGCGCGGATCCGGTTCATCTCCGACGGCGACGTCGCGGGCGCGATCGCCGCGGCCCGCCCGACCACCGGCGTCGACATGCTGATCGGCATCGGCGGCACCCCCGAAGGCATCATCGCGGCCTGCGCGATGAAGTGCCTCGGCGGCGAGCTGCAGGGCCGGCTGTGGCCGAAGGACGACGCCGAGCGCGAGAAGGCCCTCGCCGCCGGGCACGACCTCGATCGCGTGCTGCTGAACGACGACCTGGTGACCGGCGACAACGTCTTCTTCTGCGCCACCGGCGTCACCGACGGCGACCTGCTGCGCGGCGTCCACTACCGCGAGGGCGGCGCGACGACGCAGTCCATCGTGATGCGGTCCAAGTCCGGGACCGTCAGAATGATCGACGGTTACCACCGGCTCACCAAGCTGCGGGCGTACTCCTCGGTCAACTTCGACGGCCACCTGGACGCGCCCGACGACGACGTCGTTCCCCCGCTGCCGTAAGGAGTTCCGTGCCCAGGCGACTGCTGGCCCTGCTGGTCCTGATGTTCGCCTCGGTCCCCGCCACCGCGTCGGCCGAACCCGCCATCGTCGGGGGCGGCGACGCCGACCAGCCGTACCCGTTCGCGGTGTCGCTGCACTCCTCGACCGGCAAGCTGTTCTGCGCCGGTGCGCTGATCGCCCCGAGCTGGGTGGTGACGGCCGCGCACTGCGCGTTCGACAAGGCCCCCGCCGGGATCTCCGTGCGGGCGGGCACGAGCGAGGTGGGCCAGGGCGGCGAAGTCGACCAGGTCGCCGCCATCGTCGTGAACCCGGCCTTCAACACCCAGAGCCCGGCGGGCGACATCGCGCTGCTGCGGCTGGCGACACCGGCCAAGGCCGCCCCGATCGCCCTGGCGACGGCCGCCGCGCCGGGCACGGCCACCCGGATCCTCGGCTGGGGCCAGACCTGCCCGAAGGTGAACTGCGGCCAGATCCCGACGACGTTGCAGCAGCTCGACACGCACATCGTCGAGGGCGCGAAGTGCACGTCGGTGTTCGACGGCACGGCCGAGCTGTGCACGGACAACCCCGGCGGCAAGGCCGGAGCGTGCTTCGGCGACTCCGGCGGCCCGGAGGTCGTGCGCGACGGCGACCACTGGCTGCTCGTGGGCGTCACGAGCCGGCCGGGCAACAACGACCCGGTGTGCGCGTCGGCGCCGTCGATCTACACGTCCGTCGTCGCGTACGCGCCGTGGATCGCGGAGAAGACGAAGGCCTGAGCTATTCGGCGTTGCTCGAGTGGCCCGGGAACAGGTGGGCTTCCGGGTCGAGCAGCACGGCGATGTTGTTGACGGCCGTCGCCGCCTCACCGAAGCCGGTCGCGATCAGCTTGACCTTCCCCGGGTACGCGGCGACGTCGCCGGCGGCGTAGACGCGGTCGCGCGCGGTCGCCATCGTCGAGTCGACCGCGATGGCGCGGTGGTCGATCTCCAGGCCCCAGCTCTCGATCGGGCCGAGGTCGGCGGTGAACCCGAGCGCGGCGACGACGGCGTGGGCCGGCAGCCGCTCGTCGCCGGCCCCCTTGATCGCGAGGTCGACGGCTTCGAGTGCACCGCTTTCGTTCTCGACGAACCGGGTGACCTCGGCGTCGGTGATGATCCGGATCCCGAGCTCGCGGGCCTGCCGCACGATGGACTCGGCCGCGCGGAACTTGGCGCGGCGGTGCACGAGCGTCACGCTCTCCGCGACCGGGTGCAGCGCGAGCACCCAGTCGAACGCCGAGTCCCCGCCCCCGACGATCACGACGTGCTGCCCCGCGTGTGCGTCGAACGAGGGGACGAAGTGGACCATGCCGCGGCCGAGCCAGCCGTCGCCGGCGGGCAGCGGGCGCGGGGTGAACTCGCCGATGCCCGCGGTGACGAGAACGGCGCCCGCGCGCAGGGTCTCACCGCCGTCGAGGGTCAGCTCGACGCCGTTTTCGAGCGTCTCGAGCTTCTCGGCCTTGCGCCCCAGCAGGTACTTCGGCTTCCACGGTGCGACCTGCCGCACCAGCCCGTCGACGAGGTCGCGGCCGCGGACCTCGGCGAACCCGCCGACGTCGTAGATCATCTTCTCCGGGTACATCGCCGTCACCTGGCCGCCGGGCTCCGGCAGCGAGTCGACGATGGCCATCGAGAGCCCGCGGAACCCGGCGTAGTAGCCGGCGAACAACCCGGTCGGGCCCGCGCCGATGATCACGAGGTCGTAGGAGTCCCCAGAAGCTTCAGTCATGCTCGCTCCAGCCAGCGGTGGATGGCGGTGATCGAGAACACAGCCGATCCTAGCGTTGCCGGACGCGTCAGGCGGGGATGTCGCGGTGCCCGAACAAGCCGAGCAGCCAGGTGTGGCGGATGGCTTCGCGAGCGCGGTCGTAGGCCTCGTCGGAGGCGAGCCAGATGGCCTGGGTGAGCAGCTCGATCGTCGCGGCGATGACGGTGCGCGCGGTGAACGGAGGCGGGAGCGGCAGGTCCGGATCGGTCGTGCGCAGCCACACGGCCGTCCGGTCGAACACCGCTTCACCCGCGCGCAGCACCTCTTCACGCGCTTCGAGGCCGACGTCGCCGAGGGCGTAGATCTCCAGGAGGACCGCGCGGGCGACCACCGGACGGCGGCGCACGTACCCGACGACGAAGTCGCCGCACGCGGTGACGGCGGCCAGCGGGCTCGGCGCCTCGGTCGCGACCGCGACACCCTGGTCGAGGAACTCCCCCGTCAGCGCGCGGTAGGCGGCGAGGAACGCGTCCTGCTTGCCGGTGAACTGCTCGTAGAACGACGTGCGCGACACTCCGGCGGACGCCGTGACGTGGCCGACCGTCGTCGCGGCGTAACCGCGTTCGCCGACGTTGGCCAGCACCGCCTCGATCAGCCGGGCGCGCTGGGCCCCGGCCACTTCCGCACGGCTGAGGCTGTGCGGCCCCTTGGGCAGCCGGCGGTCCTCGGTTCTCATCCGCGGCACCGTACCCGGCGGACCGGCCGAGAGGACCGGTCCGCCGGGGCGGGTCAGGCCGGCTGCTCCGGAGCCAGGGAGTTGCCCGCCGGGATGTGCCCGCAGCTCGTCGGCGCCGGCTTGCCCGCGAAGCGGTCGGCCAGCCAGGCGATCGCCGTCGGCGCCCAGGCCGCCGCGCCGCCGACGTGGCTGAGCAGGTCGTACTGCGTGTACTTGATCGAGCCGTTGCCGGTGGCGCAGTACTGCCGGGCGAGCGCCCGCACGTCGCCGGCCACCATCACGCCGTCGCCGGTGCCGATGCCCGGGAGGGTGCTCGTGGTCCCTTCGAGGAATCCGGCGTTGCCCTGGGCGATGAAGCCGGGCACCGACGGGGTGGGCGCGGACCCGATGTTGACCTTGTTGACCGCGTCGACGAACGGCGGCACCGAGTTCGGGTTCGCGTACTCCGGCTTCGCGATCTTCTGCCACGTCAGCCCCGGGTACCGGCCGAGGGCGTTGATGATCGACGCGTGCTCGAGGTCGTCGAGCACCTTCAGGCCGTACTCGCTTGCGTACGGCCGCAGGTCGATGCCGAAGCCGCGCGCGACGCCGATCAGCGCCATCGGGATGACCCCGGACCAGACCGGGCTCCCGCCGACGTACTTCAGGTTGTGCGCGGGGTCGACGAGCACGCCCCCTTCGGTGAAGCCGACGAGCTTCCGGTTGACGTCCGGGGCGTAGCTCGGCGCGAGCGCGGCCGCCCAGCCGGTCGCGATGGCGCCGCCCGAGTACCCGAGGAGCCCGAACTTCGTGCCGTCGTTCATGCCGGTGGCGGCCGAGCTCGTCACGGCGCGGATCGAGTCGAGCGTGTTCGTGCCGTACTCCGGCCCGGCGGCGAAGTTCGCGGTCTGCCCTTCGGTGTCGGGCACGACGACGTTGTAGCCCAGCAGGAGCGACGGGAGGAGCAGCAGCGACTCGCCGTTGGGCAGCAGGCCGCCGAGGGTGAAGTCCCCGGCGATCGCCCGCGACGGCGCGTCGGCGGGGTCGAGCGAGTCGTAGGCCGACTGGTACGACACGGCTTTGGTGGTGTCGCCGGTGATGCTGCGGACGACCGAGGTGACGTTGGCGGCCGGCCGGCCCTGCGCGTCGGTCGTGCGGTAGAGCAGCTGGACGGCTTTCACCGGCGTCGGGAGCCCGACGACGTGGTAGTTCAGCGTCCGGGTCTTGAGGACCGTCCCGGGCGCGTACGACGACAGCGGTGCGCTGCCGTCGTAGGAGTAGAAGGAATCGGACGACGCGGCGGCGGCCGGGCTCGCCGGCGCGGCGGCGAGCGTCAGCGCGAATGCGGCGGTGAGCGCGGCGAAGCGAACGCGGGTACGGATCATGACTCCCCTTTGAATCATGAGGTGGATCACGCGGATCGCCGTAACCTACCAGCGAGTAGGTGTCATGTACAGCCGCGTACACGATCGACGGACCGCGGGTGCGCAACGACACCACGCGGTGACTCGCGAACAGGTCCAGAATCGGTGTCATGGCTGATCAGGAATACCGGATCGAACACGACACGATGGGCGAGGTCCGCGTGCCGGCCGACGCGCTGTACCGGGCGCAGACCCAGCGGGCCGTCGAGAACTTCCCCATTTCCGGCCGGGGCCTGGAGCGCGCCCAGATCCGCGCGCTCGGCCTGCTCAAGGCCGCCGCCGCGCGCGTGAACCTCAAGCTCGGCGTGCTCGACGCCGACGTCGCGAACGCCATCGCGGCCGCCGCCGACGAGGTCGCCGAGGGCGCCCACGACGCGCACTTCCCGATCGACGTCTTCCAGACCGGGTCCGGGACGTCGTCGAACATGAACGCCAACGAGGTCATCGCGACGCTGGCCACCCGCGCCCTCGGCCGGGACGTGCACCCGAACGACCACGTCAACGCGTCGCAGTCGTCGAACGACACCTTCCCGACGACCATCCACGTCGCCGCCACCGAAGCCGTCCTCAAGGACGTCATCCCGGCGCTCGAGTACCTCGCCGGCGCCATCGAGGTGCGCGCCGCGGAGTGGACCGACGTCGTGAAGTCCGGCCGCACGCACCTGATGGACGCCGTGCCGATCACCCTCGGCCAGGAAGCCGGCGCGTGGGCGTCGCAGGTCCGGTTCGGCATCGAACGGCTGAAGTCGGGCCTGCCGCGCCTCGGCGAGCTGCCGATCGGCGGCACCGCCGTCGGGTCGGGCCTCAACGCGCCGGACAGCTTCGGCGCTTCGGTCGCCGCGGAACTCGCCACCGTGACCGGCCTGCCGCTGACCGAGGCCCGCGACCACTTCGAGGCGCAGGCGACGCAGGACAGCGTCGTCGAGACGTCCGGCCACCTGCGCACGATCGCCGTGTCGCTCAACAAGATCGCCAACGACCTGCGCTGGCTGGGCTCCGGCCCGCGCACCGGCCTGGCCGAGCTGGCGCTGCCGGATCTGCAGCCGGGCTCGTCGATCATGCCGGGCAAGGTGAACCCGGTGATCCCGGAGGCGACGCTGCAGGTCGTCGCGCAGGTGATCGGCAACGACGCGGCCGTGGCTTTCGCCGGTGCCGCGGGCAACTTCCAGCTCAACGTCAACCTGCCGGTGATCGCCCGCAACGTCCTCGAATCGGCGCGCCTGCTCGCCGCCGTCTCGCGGCTGCTGGCGGACAAGGTCTTCGCGGGCATCACCGTGAACACCGAGCGCACGCGTACTTACGCCGAGGGTTCGCCGTCGATCGTGACGCCGTTGAACAAGTACATCGGCTACGAAGAGGCGGCTGCGGTGGCGAAGCAGGCGTTGAAGGAGCTGAAGACGATCCGCGAAGTGGTCATCGAGCGCGGGTACGTGAAGGACGGCAAGCTGACCGAAGAGCAGCTGGACGAAGCACTCGACGTCCTCCGCATGGCCCGCGGCGGCAAGTGACCGCCACCGAAGTGTAGCTGCGAGTAACAACTCGATACCGGCAGCCGAGCCAGTTTCCGGCGAGTTCGGCTGCCGGTTGGCCGATCTACCAGGCGATTCTCGTTCGTGAGGTGCACCCGTCGCGAAGCCATGAACCGGACTCGCCCCGGTGACGATCCGTAACGCCACGCCAGCCCACCCCGATCCGCAAACGACGAGTCGAACAGCTCACGGACGAACGGATCACTGGTGGGGCACTTCTTCACATACCTCGGAATCGGACTCGCGACGGCTTTCGTCGTCAACCTTGTCAGGATGCTCGGGAAAGCAGTCGGCGCCGAGGCGACCTTCAAGATCATCTGCTGGGTTGGCGCTCTGACGTTCGCGATCGTCGTTGCGGTCAAGGCGATCTGAGGGCAAACCCGTTCGCGGCGGCAAGTGACTCCTTACCGCCGGCGCAGGCGCTTGTCCGCCAGCGCCGGCGGGGTGTAGTCCTTCTCGGCCGAGTTCAAGTCCGTGCCCGGCGGGACGATCTCGTCGATCCGGTCCAGCACCTCGTCGTCCAGCACCAGGTCCGCGCCCGCGAGCAGGTCGTCGAGCTGGGACGGCGTGCGCGGGCCGATGATCGCCGACGTCACGCCCGGGTGCGCCCGGACGAACGCCGTCGCCAGGTGCGTGAGCGGGCGGCCCAGGTCGTCGGCGATCTTCTTCAGCTGCGCGATCGCCTCGAACTTGACGGCGTTCTCCGGTAGCGCCGGGTCGAACTTGTGCGCCTGCAACGTCCGGCGGCCTTCGGAAAGGTCCACATCGGACGGTTTCAGGTACTTGCCGGACAGCCAGCCGCTGGCCAGCGGGCTCCACGTCAGCACGCCCATGCCGTACTTCTGCGCAGTCGGCAGCACCGCCGCCTCGATCGCCCGGTTGAAGATCGAGTACGGCGGCTGCTCGGCGCGGAACCGGGCCAGGCCCCGCCTTTCCGCCACCCACTGGGCTTCCACGATCTGCTCGGCCGGGAAGTCCGACGACCCGATCGCGCGGACCTTCCCGGCGCGCACGAAGTCCGTCAGCACCGACAGCGTCTCCTCGATGTCGGTCGTCGGGTCCGGCCGGTGCACCTGGTAGAGGTCGACGTAGTCGGTGTCGAGCCGCCGCAGGCTGTCGTCGAGCGCGCGAGTGAGCCAGCGCCGGGAAAGCCCGCCCTGGTTGGGGTCGGCACCCATCTGGAAGAAGCCCTTGGTGGCCAGCACGACCTCGTCGCGGCGGCCCTTCAGCGCCTGGCCGACGATCCGCTCGTTCTCGCCGTCGCTGTACATGTCCGCGGTGTCCCAGAAGTTGACCCCGGCGTCGAGCGCCGTGTGCAGCATCCGGACGCCCTCTTCGTGGTCCGGATTGCCCCACTTGCCCAGCATCATCGCGCCGAACGCGTACTCGCTGACCGAGATCCCCGTGCCGCCCAGAATTCGTCGTTTCATGCCACCACCCTGCGGCGAGCGAGAAGCACGGACCAGGTCACGTTCAACCTGGGTCTGCCAGTACCAGGCGGGCAGCCGCGAGGCGGGGATACTGGAGGCATGAGTGACGCAGCCGAGCTGGGCGCCTTCCTGAAGGCGCGCCGCGCCGCACTGGACCCCGCCGACCTGGGCCTGCCGCCCGGGATCACGCAGCGGCGCGTCCAGGGCCTGCGCCGCGAGGAGCTGGCGCAGCTGTCCGGCATCAGCGTCGACTACTACACGCGGCTGGAGCAGGGCCGCGCGAAGAACGTCTCGGACGCGGTTCTCGACGCACTGGCCCGCGCGCTGCGGCTCAACGCCGGCGAGGAGGCCTACCTGCGCAACCTCGCCGCGCCGACGCGCCGGGACGAGCGCGCGCCGGAGCGGGTCCGCCCCGAGCTGCAGCAGCTGCTCGACGCCATCCAGGCGCCGGCGTTCGTCTTCGGCCAGTACATGGACGTGCTGGCGTGGAACGCGCTCGGCGGGGCCGTCGCGTTCGCCTTCGCCGACCTCGACGAGCGCAACATGCCGAAGCTCATCTTCACCGACGAACGCGCGAAGCAGCTGCACCCGGAGTACGACGCCGTCTGCCGCGAGCTCGTCGCGAACCTGCGCGCGGAAAGCGGCCGCCACCCCGGCGACCCGCGGTTCGCCCAGCTCATCGGCGAACTTTCGCTGGCCAGCGAGCAGTTCCGGAAGCTGTGGGCCGAGCACGCGGTGCAGGAGAAGGCCCAGGGCTGGAAGGTGCTGCGCAACCCCGTCGTCGGCGAGCTGCGGCTGCGCTACGAGACGCTGCGCCTGCCCCAGGACCCCGACCAGGGCATGGTGATCTACCACGCCGAACCGGGCTCGGAGACCGAACGCGCGCTCGGCCTGCTGGCCAGCTGGATCGCCGCCGATGAACGACCGGTGAACACTCGGCCATCACGCACCCACCCGGCGTAACGGCTGCCTAGGCTGTTTGCCCTGGGGAGTCGGGGTAGAGGAGCAGTCCGGTGGGCGTCGGCGCGACGATGCAGTCCCTCGCCGAAATCCTGAGCTCGGACTCCGGCAGCCTCGTCCTCGGCATCGCCGCGCTGGTCGCGATCGCCGCGCCGTTCATCGACCGCTACTTCATCCGGCGGCGCCGGCTGACGTTCCGCGTCCTCTACAACTCCAAGATCGGGCTCTCCCCGATCGACCTGCACGACGGCGAGAACGGCAGCGCACAGGCGGATCCGCAGCTGGAACGCACCGCGCGGCTGCTGAACCGGATGAGCGTCGTCGTGATCCGGATCCACAACACCGGCGGGTTCGACATCGCGCCGGACGACTTCGAGATCCCGCTGTCGTTCACCTTCGGCAGCCGGATCGTCTGGGACGCGCGGGTGTCCGACGCGACCGACGACGGCCTGCGCCAGCACGTCCGCGACGGCCTCGAGTTCTTCACGCGCGAGACACCGCAACGGCCCGTCGAAGGCGTGAAGCTGTCGCGTGTGCGCGCGCTGCTGCCGAAACGGCTGGCCGGGCTCGCCGCGTCCGAAGTCCCGCCTGAGGCACCCGAGTGGCACGGCGTGCGGTTCGCGCGGCTTTCCTTGAAGCGCAAGGAGAAGTTCAAGCTGGTCGTCGTGCTGCGGGAGTCCGACGGCCACGAAGGCGAGATCAGCAAGGAGATCGACCACCACGCCCGGCTCGCGGCCGGCCGGATCAAGGACGACCGCAAGCAGCGCCGGTTCGGCTGGCCGGTCATCACGACAGCGGTCGGGGTGCTGCTGACGGGTGCCTTGCTGGCCACGCTGCTCGTCTCGTGGTCCCGGCCGGCCGACTCCGCGCAGTGCGCCACCGGGAAGCTGTCGGTCGAGGGGTCGAGCGCGTTCGTGCCGATCATCGACAGCATCGCCGCCGAGTACCACGGCCAGTGCGACGGCGCGGCCATCACGACCCGCGCGACCGGCAGCGTCACCGGCGTCCGCGCGCTCGCCCCGGTCGGCGCGGCGGGCAAGGACGAGCTGGCGGTGCTCTCGGACGGCCGGTCCGGGGAAGCCGGCCCCGACCTGGAGGCAAAGGCCGTCGCGGTGGTCGTGTACAGCCTGGTCGTGAACCGCGCGGCCGGCGTCGACAAGCTGACGACCCAGCAGGTCAAGGACATCTTCAGCGGCCGGGTGCGGAACTGGGACCAGCTGCGGCCGGGCCCGTCGGTGCCGATCGGGATCGTCGGGCGCGGGCAGGAGTCGGGCACGCGCAAGACGTTCGAGCAGAAAGTGCTCGGCGGCGCGGAAGACCGGCTGACGTCGGACTCGTGCCGCAAGCCGGAGCGCGACCCGGCGGCGGCCACCACGCGCTGCGAGCGCGGCACGACCGCCGAGGTGCTCACCGAGGTCGGCGCGGTGCCGGGCGCGATCGGGTACGCCGACGTCCCGGCGGCCAAAACCGCGGCCGCCCGCGACCAGCAGGTGACGGTCGTGCAGCTCGACGGCCACTACCCCGACGTCACGACCGTCGGCGCCGGGTACCGGTTCTGGACCGTCGAGTACCTCTACACGAAGGGCGTGCCCTCGAACGGGAGCGTGCTGAAGCGGTTCCTCGACTACCTGGCGAGCCCGACCGCGCGGGCCGAGCTGCAGGACGCCGGGTACACGCCGTGCGTGGCCAAGGACGGCCTGCTCGACCCCCTCTGCACCAGGCCGGACATCTGATCGGCAGGAAATTGTCGGTGGTCCGGGTCATGATGTCCGGGTGTTGCTCAGCGAGATAGTCCGGACGTCCGCCGAACTGGCGGCGACGCGGTCCAGGAAGGCGAAGATCGCCCTCCTGGCCTCGGTGCTGCGCGCGGCCGGGAGCACCGAGCTGGCCACGGTGATCGCGTACCTCACCGGGCAGACGGCGCAGGACAGGCTGGGTGCGGGCTGGCGCACCCTGGCCGGGCTCGGCGCGGCACCGGCTCCCGGCCCGGTCGTGACGGTGCTCGAAGTGGACACGGCCTTGACCTCCGCGGCCGGCGTCGCGGCGGGCACGGGCTCCGCGGGGCGTCGTCAAGAGATCCTGCGCGCGTTGTTCGAGCGGCTGACGCAGGACGAGCAGCAGTTCCTGTTCCGGCTGGTCACCGGCGAGCTGCGGCAAGGTGCACTGGAGGGCGTGATGGTCGACGCGATCGCGGCGGCGGCCGAGGTGCCGGCCGTGGACGTGCGGCGCGCGTTCATGCTGTCCGGGAAGCTCGGCGTCACCGGTGTCGCGGCGCTGACCGGCGGGCAGGCGGCGCTGGCGGAGTTCCGGCTCACCCTGGGCACGCCGGTCAAGCCGATGCTGGCGTCGCCGGCGGAGTCCTTGGAGGAAGCGGTCGCCGAGCACGCCGAGGCGATCGTCGAGTACAAGATGGACGGTGCGCGGATCCAGGTGCACCGCCAGGGTGACGAGGTGCACGTCTGGACGCGGACGCTGCGCGAGATCACCGGCAGCGTGCAGGAGCTGGTCGAGCTCGTGCGGGCGCTGCCGTGCGAATCGGTGGTGCTGGACGGCGAAACCCTGGCGCTGACCGACGCCGGGCGGCCCCGGCCGTTCCAGGACACGATGAGCCGGTTCGGCAGCACGCGCGAGGAGCAGGTGAAGGCGCTGCTGCTGCGGCCGTACTTCTTCGACTGCCTGCACCTCGACGGCGTCGACCTGCTGGACGCGCCGCTGTCCGAGCGCAACGCGGTGCTGCGCAAGGTCGCCGGGGCGCACGTGATCCCCGGCGAGCTGGGCGTTTCGCGTGCGGCCGAAGTGCTGGAGGCGGCGATGGAAGCCGGGCACGAAGGGGTGATGGTCAAGGACCTGGCGTCGCCGTACGCGGCGGGGCGGCGCGGGCGGGCGTGGCTGAAGGTCAAGCCGGTGCACACGATCGACCTGGTGGTCCTCGCGGCGGAGTGGGGCCACGGCCGGCGCACGGGCACGCTGTCGAACCTGCACCTGGGCGCGCGCGACCCGGACGGCGGCCCGCCGATCATGGTGGGCAAGACGTTCAAGGGCATGACCGACGAGATCCTGGCGTGGCAGACGAGGACGTTCCAGGAGATCGAAACCCACCGCGACGACTGGACGGTGTACGTCCGCCCGGAGGTCGTTGTGGAGATCGAACTGGACAGCGCCCAGGTGTCGACGCGCTACCCGGGCGGGCTGGCGCTGCGGTTCGCACGGGTGGTCCGCTACCGCCCGGACAAGGACCCGGCGGACGCGGACACGATCGACACGGTCCGCGGCCTCCTGCACGGCGACCGGTCGGAAGGGAGCTGACTACGAAAGTCTCGATCGCGACATCGCGCGTCTTCGGGGTGCTTTCCTCGTAAAAGGAAAGACGAAAGTCGATGTTGCCTTCTCCCGCATCTGAGCAGAGTGGCTGACGGAGTTTTCCTTCAGCCAGGGAGAAAGCATGAGATTGCGCGCTGTGTCCGGCTTGCTCGCGAGCACCACGCTGCTCGTGACCGCGTTCGCCGCACCGGCTTCGGCCACACCGGTGCCGAACACGCCGGGCGCCGGGCACCAGCCGTCGAAGCACCACTTCTCGGCGGCCGCGCAGTCGTTCGTCGGCGCGAACACCGTGGAGAAGCGCGTCGCCAAGCTGGAGGCGGCGATGGCGTCGCTGCCGAAGGAGAGCACCGCGTACAACGCGACGAAGCTGTGGAACGCCGGCATCACCGGCGCGGGCAGCACCGTCGCGACGCTGGTGTCCTTCGGCGACGACCAGGTCAAGCAGGTGCTCGACACGTACTCGAAGAACCACGGCCTGCCGCCGGCGAACGTCGAGGTCATCCAGCCGTCCGGCCCGGTGCCCGCGTGCACCGACCCCGGCGTCGACACCGCCACCTGCCAGGGCTGGGGCGGCGAAACCGACCTCGACGTCACGATGATGCACGCCCTCGCGCCGAACGCGAAGATCATCGTCGCGGCGACGCCGGTCGCGGAGACGCAGGGCTTCACCGGCCTGCCCGAGATGATGCACGCGGTCGACTACATGACCGAGCACAAGCTGACCGACGTCATCTCGATGAGCTTCGGCACCACCGAGGAGAACTTCCCGTCGTTCGACTCGATCAAGACGCTCGACCCGGCGCTGGACCGCGCGAGCAAGGCCGGGATCACGATGGTCGCCTCCTCCGGCGACGACGGCCCGACCGGCGGGTACCTCTACGGCCCGGGCAACTACCCGTACCGCGTCGCGAGCTGGCCGGCGTCCGACCCGCGCGTCACGACGCTCGGCGGCACGCAGCTGCACCTCGACGCGAACGGCAACCGCACCAAGGCGGACGACGTCGTGAACGTCGCGGACAACGGCTTCTCCGAGGGCTCCGGGCTGTCGAAGACCTACGCGCGGCCGAACTGGCAGGACGGCGTCAAGAAGATCACCGGCAGCAAGATGCGCTCGTTCCCGGACATCAGCATGGAGGGCGTCTTCGGGACGTCGCAGTCCGCGCCGCTGTTCGCCGGCGTGCTCGCGCTCGCGGTGCAGGCCAAGGGCGGCAAGCTCGGCCAGATCAACCCGGCGCTGTACACGAAGCTCGGCCCGGCCGGCCCGAAGGCGGGCATCGTCGACGTGACCGAAGGCGACAACAGCCAGGACGGTGTCACCGGCTTCACCGCGGCGAAGGGATTCGACATCGCCAGCGGCTGGGGCACGGTCGACGCGTCGGTCTTCGTCCCCGCACTGGTGAAAGCACTGCGCTGACCATTTCACCGGAATCGGTGGCATTCGGTTTATTCGACGCGGAAATCCGCGCCGGTGTCAGCAATTTTCCCCACAGATCGCGAAGGCGTCCGTCAGTACGATGCTGCTCCTCGGAGAACCCGCTCACTCCCCGAGCGGTCATGGAGGAGTACAAGTGGCAAGCAAGGAAGAACTGAAAGCGGCGATCCACGCCGCTTTCGACGCGGCCGTCGCCGACGGGACGGGTTACACCAAGGTGTACGCCGCGGAAATCAAGCAAAAGAACTTCATCGTTTTCCGCACCACCACCGTCAGCAATTTCGCGGTGGGTTTCCGGCCGGGGCAGACCGACCTCGTGATCGTGCCGCTCGAGGAAAAGAGCGGCACGGTCACGGCGGGCACCCCGCTGACGATCACGGACGCGAACCGGGCGTCGGTCAAGAAGCGTGATCTGCAGGGCCGGTTCGTGATCAAGACGACGGAGGGGCAGAGCTTCAAGCTCAGCATCCTCCCCTCCGTGCCGAAGCTCCTCGCCGCCAGTTACCAGCTGCCGGTCGAGCAGAAGGCCGAGTACGAGGCGTTCACCACCCTCCGGGACGCCCTCACCACGGCCTGACGACCGAGCGCCCCGGTGCACCACACCGGGGCGCGTCCGGCTTCAGTGGCAGCGGCCGGACGGGCGGGGCGCCGAGCACGCCGTGCGAGACGACCTTCGTCGCCCCGCCCCTCAGCGGCCCGCCGGCGCAGACCATCTCCGCCGACAATAGGACGCGCCGGGTGAGCGGCTCGACTCGATCGGGTGGTCCACAGTGGAACTATCCTCCGGGAATGCGCAGCGAAAAGCTCACCCGCGGCTGGTTCGCGGTCACCACGCTGGTCGCGCTCACCGGCCTCGTCACCCAGGTGATCGCCACCGCGACGGATCCCGGCGGCCGGCTCGCGAACCTGCTCTGCTTCTTCACCATCGACTCGAACCTGCTCGTCGCCGCGACCTCGGCGCTGGTCGCCCTGGGCACCGCGCGCACGAAGCTGTTCGCCGTCCTCTGGCTCGACGCGCTGGTCGGCATCATCGTGACCGGCATCGTCTACCAGGTCGCCCTCGCCGGCCTGTACGAGCTGCACGGCCTCTCGCTGTTCGCCGACACCATGCTGCACAAGGTCACGCCGATCCTGTTCGTGCTCGGCTGGCTCGTCGCCGGCCCGCGCGGCGCCCTGACCTGGCGCACGGTCTGGTGGTCGCTGCTCTACCCGCTGGCCTGGCTCGCCTTCACCCTGCCGCGCGGCGCGATCACCGGCTTCTACCCGTACCCGTTCGTCGACGCCACCGCGCTCGGCTACGGCCGTGTGACCCTCAACTGCATCGTCATCGGCCTGTTCTTCACCGCGCTGGCGATCGGGGCGCGCTTCTTGGATCGCCGGCTGTCGAACACCCGGCCGACCGCGTTAGGGTCGGGCGCATGACGGCGATCGTGCAGAACCTCGTGACGTCCGGCACCTTCCAGCTCGACGGGGGCAGCTGGGACGTCGACAACAACGTGTGGATCGTGGGCGACGACGCGGAAGTGATCGTGATCGACGCGGCCCACGACGCGAAGGCGATCGAGAACGTCGTCGGCGAGCGGAAGCTGGCGGCGATCGTCTGCACCCACGCGCACAACGACCACGTCAACGCGGCCCCGGAGCTCGCCGAGGCCACCGGCGCGCCGATCCTGCTGCACCCGGACGACCGCGTCCTCTGGGACCAGACCCACCCGGACCGCGCGCCGGACGGCGAGCTGGCCGGCGGCCAGACGATCACGATCGCGGGCACGGCGCTGCGCGTCATCCACACGCCGGGGCACGCTCCGGGCGCGGTGTGCCTGTACGCGGAGGAGCTGGGCGTGCTGTTCACCGGCGACACGCTCTTCCACGGCGGCCCGGGCGCGACCGGACGGTCCTATTCGGACTACCCGACGATCGTGAAGTCCATCCGCGAGAAGCTGTTCACGCTCCCGGAGGCGACGAAGGTGCACACCGGCCACGGCGAGGGCACGACGCTCGGCGCGGAGAAGACCGCTTCGAGCGGCTGGGACGAAGCTTAGGCCGTGTGCTTCCGGGCGACGAGGGCGAACTCCTCGATCGCCCGGTCCAGCGCGGCCACGGCCGTCTGCACGAGCGGCGGCAGCCGGAGCCGGTCGAACTTGGCGCCTTCGTCCACCTCGTGGCGCACGTGGTGCAGGTTCATGTCCTGCTTCCGCACGTTCTTGGCCGCGCTGACCAGTTCGTCCGGCCCGCTCATCACCAGGAGCCCGAGCAGGGACCGCACCTCCGCGCGCGCCGTGTAGTAGTCGTCTTCGTAGCCCGCGACGCGATCGGCCTCGGCTCCGGCGAGCTTGTGCTGGCGGTGACTGACATTGAGGCTGATGAGGTGCTGCCGCGCCCGGGCCGCGGCCTCGATGAACCGGCCGCAGCGGTCGGCGCGGTCGTTTCGCAGCTTCGCGCGCCGTGCCGCGTTGAGCTTCCACGGCTCGAGCAGCGCCCCCAGCGTCACCCCGACCAGCGAGGCGATGGCCGCGATGCTCGCGGCACCGACCGCCGTCAGCACGTCAACCTCGGCGGCGTCGGCGACACCCGCACGTGCTGCTTCGCCTCGTCGGCCAGGCTTCGCGCCCACTCCTGCAGTCCCGCGACGTCGATGCCGTGCGGCGGGTCACCCCGGAACGGCTCGATGTTCTCGGCGCCGCGTTCCAGCAGCGACGCCGCCCCCGCCGTGTTGCCGCGTGCCGCGTGCGTCAGCCCCACCGCCAGCTGGGCGAGCCCGCGCCACAGCTCGCGGTCGGGCCCGTCGGTCGTCTTCCAGGCGTCCTCGAAGACCTCGTGCGCGTGGAACGGCTTGCCGTCGTCGAGGAGCTGCTGGGCCTCCGCAAGCGTTTGCGCCGGGGTCCTCGCGATGCCTTCCGGCTGGCGCTCGACACCGTCGGCGCCGTACGGCAGGGGGCGGCCCAGGCCGTCGCGCGGCCGTGCGTTGCGTGCGCGTCCCTCGGCGTCCCGGTCGCGGCGGCTCATGCCCCGATCCTGCCACGGGCCCGGCCGCGTTCGCCGTCTCCCGGCGAGCCACGTAGCCTGGGGACTCGTGCGTTTCCTCGACGGCCACCGGCCCGCTCACGACCTGACCTACGACGACGTGTTCCTGCTGCCGAACCGTTCGGACGTGGAGTCCCGCTTCGACGTAGACCTCTCCACCGCGGACGGCACCGGCGCGACCATCCCGATCGTCGTCGCCAACATGACCGCGGTCGCCGGCCGGCGGATGGCCGAGACCGTCGCCCGCCGCGGGGGGCTGGTGGTGCTCCCTCAGGACGTCGATACCGAGGCCGTCGCGGAGATCGTCGGCTGGGTGAAGAGCCGCCACACCGTCTGGGACACGCCGCTGGTGCTGACCGGCGGCGACGCCGTGGCCGACGCCCTCAACCTGGTCCACAAGCGCGCTCACGGCGCTGTCGTGGTCGTCGACGGCGAAGGCCGCCCGGTCGGCATCGTCGACGAAGCGGCCTGCGCGGGTGTCGACCGCTTCGCGCGGCTCGCCGACGTCGCGCAGCCCCCGACCGTCGCGGTGCCGCTGACGACACCGGCGCGGGAGGTCTTCGAACGGCTCCACAGCGCCGGCGCCCAGCTGGCGCTCGGCCTGGACGCCGACGGCCGCCTCGCGGGCGTGCTGACCGCCGTCGGCGCGCTGCGCGCGGACATCTACACCCCGGCCGTCGACGGCGCGGGCAAGCTGCGCGTCGCCGCCGCGGTCGGCGTCAACGGCGACGTCGCGGCGAAGGCCGAGGCCGTGCTCGGCTCGGGCGTCGACGTGCTGGTCGTCGACACCGCGCACGGGCACCAGGAGAAGATGATCGCCGCGCTCAAGGCCGTCCGGTCGGTGTCGCCGCGGGTCCCGGTGGTCGCCGGGAACGTCGTCACCGCCGAGGGCACGCGCGACCTGATCCAGGCCGGCGCGGACGTCGTCAAGGTCGGTGTCGGGCCGGGCGCGATGTGCACGACGCGGATGATGACCGGCGTCGGCCGCCCGCAGTTCTCCGCGGTCGCCGACTGCGCGGCCGCCGCACGCGAGCTGGGCAAGCACGTCTGGGCCGACGGCGGGGTGCGCCACCCCCGCGACGTCGCGCTGGCGCTGGCCGCGGGCGCGTCCGCGGCGATGGTCGGCTCGTGGTTCGCCGGCACCTACGAATCCCCCGGTGACCTGCGGTTCGACGAGCAGGGCCGACCGTACAAGGAGTCGTTCGGCATGGCGTCGAAGCGGGCCATCGGGGCGCGGACGCGCACGGACAACGTCTTCGACCGCGCGCGCAAGGCGCTGTTCGAGGAGGGCATCTCGTCGTCGCGGATGTCGCTCGACCCGGCCCGGCCGGGCGTCGAGGACCTGCTGGACTCGATCGGCTCGGGCGTCCGCTCGTCGTGCACGTACGCGGGCGCGCGCACCCTGGAGGAGTTCCACGAGCGCGCGCTGCTGGGCGTCCAGTCGGCGGCGGGCTTCGCGGAGGGCCGCCCCCTCCCCTCCGGCTGGTAAAAGCCGTGAAGGCCACCTCGAGCCGAGGTGGCCTTCACGGACTTCAAGCTCAGCCGTGGTCCTCCAGCATCTCGGTGACCAGGGCGGCGATCGGCGAGCGCTCCGAGCGCGTCAGCGTGACGTGCGCGAACAGCGGGTGGCCCTTCAGCTTCTCGATCACCGCCGAGACGCCGTCGTGCCGGCCGACGCGCAGGTTGTCGCGCTGGGCGACGTCGTGCGTGAGCACCACCCGGGACGCCGTGCCGAGCCGCGAAAGCACCGTGAGCAGGACGTTCCGTTCCAGTGACTGCGCCTCGTCGACGATGACGAACGTGTCGTGCAGCGACCGGCCGCGGATGTGCGTCAGCGGGAGCACCTCGAGCATGCCGCGGTCGAAGACCTCGTCGAGGACGTCCTGGCTGACCAGCGCGCCGAGCGTGTCGAACACCGCCTGCGCCCAGGGCTGCATCTTCTCGCTCTCGGACCCGGGCAGGTAGCCGAGCTCCTGGCCGCCGACCGCGTAGACCGGCCGGAACACCACGACCTTGCGGTGCTGACGGCGTTCCATCACCGCTTCGAGGCCGGCGCACAGCGCGAGCGCCGACTTGCCGGTGCCGGCGCGGCCACCGAGGGAGACGATGCCGACGTCGGAGTCCAGCAGCAGGTCGAGCGCGACGCGCTGCTCGGCGCTGCGGCCGTGCAGGCCGAACGCCTCGCGGTCGCCGCGCACCAGCCGGATGCGCTTGTCCGCCGTGATCCGCCCGAGTGCGCTCGAGCTGCCCGCGAGCAGCCGCAGCCCGGTGTGGCAGGGCAGCTCGGCGAGCTCGTCCATGCCGTACTCGACCGGGTCGACGGTGCTGCCGCCGAACAGCGTGTCCAGCACGTCCTGCTCGACGTCCACGTCCGCCATGCCCGTCCAGCCGGACGGCGTGACCTCCTGCGCGCGGTACTCGTCGGCCTCCAAACCGACCGCACCCGCCTTGACCCGCAGCGGGATGTCCTTCGTCACCAGGGTGACCGCCGGGAACTCCGCCGCCAGGTTGAGCGCGCAGGCGAGGATCCGGTGGTCGTTGGAGTCGGTGCGGAACCCGACCGGGAGCACCGTCGGGTCCGAGTGGTTCAGCTCCACCTGCAGCGTGCCGCCGTGGTCCCCGATGGGGAGCGGCGCGTCGAGCCTGCCGTACTGCCGGCGCAGGTCGTCGAGCATGCGCAGGGACTCCCGGGCGAACCAGCCGAGCTCCGGGTGGTGGCGCTTCGCCTCCAGTTCACTGATGACGACCAGCGGAAGCACGACCGCATGCTCGGCGAAGCGGGTAACCGCCCACGGGTCCGACAAGAGGACCGACGTGTCGAGCACGTACATGTGCTGCTGGGATTCGGGCGAGGTCGAGGCTTTCTCCGGGCCAGGAACGGCACCGGTCGAAGAACGGCCAGAGGCCTTACGGGGCAAACGCTGCGCAGTCACGACGGCATCTCCCTCGAGGGCGTGTGCACCTCACGCCCGCACTCGCTGGGCCGGGCACCTCCCTGGCTGGACCACTCCCTCTGACCGGTGGGTCAGGTGGCGCGGCCACGAGGGCCGGGTGCCGGCCCCCTCGTGCGTCTCGTGGGCGGCTGCGCCGCCCCCTCGATCACCGTCACGACCAGGGCCTCCCGCGAGGGCCCGCACGGATCGCGTGCCCTCTCCTCGGAAGGTACCTACGAATGCGGGATCGCGCAGGGAGCCAACACGGTGATTCGCCAGATCGTCACCTCACTGTCGGTCGTCCGACATCGACAGCTGGTGACAGTCACCGTGAGTGACCGGGGTCCCGTTCGGTGCACCCACGTCGGAATGATCTTGGGAAAATTGCTGACCCGGCGTATTCACGAAATCAGTGGATGAGCTTTTACCACGTTCGGAGCAGTGTCGCATTTTGCGCTACCAAGAGAGAACCGTACCGAGTGAAAGCACCTGCATCAGGCTCACACAATGGGCGTACAAGCCGTACGAGAAGCCCGATAAGCGAGTAATTTTTTGACTGCGGGACACACCGCCGGTTCACCCGGCGCCCGGACCCCAACAGTTCTACCTAGGAGTGTGCCAAGTGCTGAAGAAGGCTGGTTTCGTCGCCGCCACCGCTGCGGGCCTCATGATGGTCGGCAGCACCGCGTTCGCCGCGACGGGCGACACGACGGGCACCCCGGACCCGACGTTCGGCGACGCCTACGCCACGTTCATCGAGGGCGGCGGCGCCCTGGGCTACGGCGCGGCCTCCCTGGTCGCCGGTGCCTACACCGGCATCGCCACCACCCCGGCGCTGATCCTGCACTCGCTGGAGCACCACCACCACTGAGTGTGGCTTCCGAAGGGCCCCCGGAGTCCGCTCCGGGGGCCCTTCGGCGTGTCAGGAACCGAATCGGCGGTGGCGCCAGGCGTAGTCGCGCATGGCGCGCAGGAAGTCGACGCGGCGGAATGCCGGCCAATACGCTTCGGTGAACCAGAATTCCGAATGCGCGGACTGCCAGAGCAGAAATCCGGAAAGCCGTTGTTCACCGGACGTTCGGATGATGAGATCCGGATCCGGCTGCCCCGAGGTGTAAAGGTGCTCGGAGATGTGGTCGACGTCGAGGATTTTCGCGAGCTCGTGAATGGTCGTGCCCTCGTCGGCGTGGTGCAGGAGCAACTTGCGGACTGCATCGGCGATCTCCTGGCGCCCGCCGTAACCGACCGCGACGTTGACCTCCATCCCGGTCCGCCCTTCGGTGCGCGCGGCGGCTTCGCTGAGTCGCTTCGCGACCTCGGTGGGTAGCAGGTCGAGGGCGCCGACGATGCGCAGCTGCCAGGTCTTGCCGGGCGCGGCGAGCTCGTCGGTGACGTCGGTGATGATCTTCAGCAGGGGCGTGAGCTCGTCCGGGTCGCGGTTGAGGTTGTCGGTCGAGAGCAGCCACATGGTGACGACCTCGACCTCGGCCTCCTGGCACCAGCTGAGGAAGTCCGCGATCTTCTTCGCGCCGGCGCGGTGGCCGTCCGCTACGTCCGAGAAGCCCGCTTCCCGAGCCCAGCGGCGGTTGCCGTCGAGCATGATGGCGATGTGCCGGGGATGCCGGCCGGCGGCCTGCTGGATGAGGCGCCGGCCGTAGGCGCTGTACACGACGTCGGACAAGAAGGAGCGCACACTCACGTCGATGAAGCCTACGCACCCGGTGTGAGGCGCGTGACTCGACCGCTGTCCGGGAACCTACGGTCCCGTAACCTGGATGAGTGAGCGTGACGACGGAACCACCCGAGCCCGTAGTGGACCTCCGCCCCCGGCTGCGCGGGCACATCCACTTTTGGACGTTCTTCGGCGCCCTCGCGGCAGCGGCGGCGCTGATCAGCCTGGCGGCGTCCACAGTGTCCTCGACGGCGGCGTTGGCAACGTCGGTCTACGGCTTGACGGTGCTGGGGTTGTTCGGCGTGAGCGCGCTGTACCACCGCCGTCTGTGGAGCCCCCGCGCGTACAAGTGGATGAAGCGCGCGGACCACTCGATGATCTTCCTGTTCATCGCGGGCACGTACACGCCGTTCACCCTGCTGGCGATGTCCAAGCCGACGGGCTACGTGATCTTGTCGATCGTGTGGGGAGGGGCAGTTCTCGGCGTCGCGCTGAAGATGCTGTGGCCGCACGCGCCGCGGTGGCTCGGGGTGCCGATCTACATCGCTTTGGGCTGGGTGGCGGTCTTCGTCTTCCCCGAGCTTCTGACGCACGCCGGAGTCGCGGCTTTGGTGCTGCTTTGCGTGGGTGGGCTGTTTTACACGCTGGGGGCGGCTTTTTACGGGTTCAAGTGGCCGAATCATTGGCCGGATACCTTCGGGTACCACGAGTACTTCCACGCTTGCACCGTGCTTGCGGCGATTTCGCACTACATTGCCATCTGGCTGGCCATGTACGCGTAGCTGGGGACCTCCCCCTGGAAGTCCCCAGCTCGCACCACCTCAGCCGAACATTCCCGGCTGGTACTCGCCCGCCGGGTTGCGGGCTATCACGTTCAAGCGGTTCCACGTGTTGATCTCCGCCACCAGGCAGACCAGCGCGCCGATCTGGTCGTCGTCGAAGTGCTTGCGGACCGCTGCCCACGTCTCGTCCGTTACTCCCGTGTGGCTGTCCGCCAGGCGCGTTCCCTCCTCTGCCAGTGCCAATGCCGCGCGCTCCGCCTCCGTGAACACCACCGCTTCGCGCCACGCCGCCACCATGGCCAGGCGGACCGCCGTCTCGCCCGCTGCCGCCGCGTCCTTCGTGTGCATGTCGAGGCACATTCCGCAGCCGTTGACCTGGCTCGCGCGGATCTTCACCAGCTCCTGCGTCGCCTTCGGGAGGGAGGACTCCTCGATCGGGCGGGACGCCGCGATCAGGCGCTTGAAGAACTTGCTCGTGACCTCGTTCTCGAACATGTTGAACCGCGGTTCCATGACCGTTCCCTTCGTCGGTGTCACCCTCTTGACGACCTCCGCCGAAGCGTTGTGACAGCCCCCGAAGTGGTGCCGGTCACATGTACACCTTCGCGCCATCCCCCACCCTCTCGATCACCGCGGACGCACCCCGCGCGACCTGCGGGAACCTGCCCGGCTTGCCCGTGGGACACGAGCCAAACCACCACTTTCCGGGGTCACCCACGGGAGCACCACGACGGTTGCCGTGATCAACAACGCGGCCGACGGTGGGCTCAACCGAACACCCGACGCGCGAAAGGATCCGCACCGCGATGGCCAAGACCATGCAGCCCCAGGAGCTCATCGACAGTGCCGTGGTCGACCCGGCCGGCAACAAGCTCGGGAAGGTCGGCAACGTCTACCTCGCCGACGCCACGCACCAGCCCGAATGGATCACCGTCAAGACCGGCCTCTTCGGCACCAAGGAGAGCTTCGTCCCGCTCTCCGGCGCCCACACCGACAAGGACGGCGTGCACGTCCGGGTCGACAAGGACGCCGTCTCGGACGCGCCGCGCATCGACGCCGACGGGCACCTCTCACCCGAGGAAAGCGCGCAGCTCTACCAGCACTACGGCCTCCCCATGCCGCGCACCTCACCGGACGGGCGGATGGGCGACCGGACGCAGGGCCGCGACCCGGCGATGGGCGGCACCGGCAAAGGCATGGCCGGCCAGGGCAAGGCCGGCATGGCCGACGCGGGCCAGGGCATGGGCGGCCGTGACAAGGCGGCCGCCGGGCGGGGCAAGTCCGAAAAGGACGATCGCACGATGACCCGCTCCGAGGAACGGCTGAACGTCGGCACCGAGCAGGTCGAGACCGGGCACGTCCGGCTGCGCAAGTACGTCGTCACCGAAGAGCAGCAGGTCACCGTCCCGGTGCGGCACGAGGAAGTGCGCATCGAGCGGGAGCCGATCAAGGACGGCCAGGCCGGCGGCGAGATCGGCGAGGCCGAGCAGGACCTCGTCCTCCACGCCGAGAAGCCCGTGGTGCGCAAGGAAACCGTGCCGGTCGAGCGGGTCCGCATGCGGACCGAGACGGTCACCGACGAGCAGACCGTCTCGGGCAAGGTCCGCAAGGAGCAGTTCGAGGTCACCGACGACGAAGGCAAGCACCGCAGGTAGGGCCCCGGTGGGTGGCCGGCCCCCGACGCCGGCCACCCACCGGTCAGGACCGCAGCATCGGCGCCGCGAGGAACTGTTCCGGGATCGCGAACGCGTCGACCAGCGCCCGCGCGTGCGGCCGCAGCTGGGCGCAGAGGCCGTTCACCGCCGCGGTGACGGCCTTTCCGCGTGACGCCGTCAGGCGGCCGTGGCCCAGGAACCACGCCAGGTCCTCTTCGATCGCCGACAGCGCGTACAGGTCGCAGACGCGGTCCAGGAGCGTGCGGGCGTCCGCGTCCTCGCACCGCTCGATGGCCGCCGCGAACGCCTCCAGCACCAGTCGCTCCACGTGAACGCGGCCCGCGCGCAGCACGTGGTCCTGGGCCGCGTTGAACACCCCGAACGGGTCCGACGCCGCCTTACGGAGGCGCTTCGCCACCCCCTCGACGACGTGCTCCTCGCGGTCTTCGAACAGCCTCAGCTGCCACTCACGGCGGAAGAAGACGTCCGCGTCGGATCCCTCGGTGAGCGACTCGAGCGCCTTCCGCACGGATGTCCGCTCCAGGATCGCGCTCACCACCTGGTCGGTGAAGAACCGCGCCGTGGCCAGCGGCGAAAGGTCCTCGAAGTCCTGCTTGTAGCTGGTCAGCAGGCCCTTCGCGACCAGCTGCAGCAGCACCGTGTTGTCGCCTTCGAACGTCGTGAAGACGTCGGTGTCGGCCTTCAGGCCCGGCAGGATGTTCTCCGCCAGGTACCCCGAGCCGCCGCACGCCTCGCGCGCCGCCTGGATCGTCGCCGTCGCGTGCCACGTGTTGAGCGCCTTCAGCCCGGCCGCGCGCGACTCCAGCTCGCGCTGCTCCTCCTCGGGCGCCGCCGAGTCGATGTCGTGCAGCTTCGACACCAGCTCCTCCTGCGCGAAGGCCAGCGCGTACGTCTTCGCCAGCGCCGGCAGCAGCTTCCGCTGGTGCCCGAGGTAGTCGAGGATGACGACCTCGTCGCCGTCCGGCGTCATGAACTGGCGGCGCTGCTCGCCGTAGCGGATCGCCAGGGCCAGTGCGCGTTTCGTCGCGCTCCCGGCGCTGCCGCCGACGCTCACCCGGCCGCGGATCAGCGTGCCCAGCATCGTGAAGAACCGGCGGCTGTCGCTCTCGATCGGGCTCGAGTACGTGCCGTCCTCGGCGACGTCGCCGAAGCGGTTCAGCAGGGCCTCGCGCGGGACGCGGACGTTGTCGAAGCTCAACCGTCCGTTGTCGACGCCGTTCAAGCCCGCCTTCGGCCCGCAGTCCTCGATGGACACTCCCGGCAGCGGTGCACCTTCGGCGTCCCGGATCGGCACGAGGAACGCGTGCACACCGCGGGATTCGCCGCCGGTGACGAGCTGGGCGAACACGACTGCCATCCGGCCGTCGCGGGCCGCGTTGCCGATGTATTCCTTCTGCGCCATGGCATCCGGCGTGTGGACGGCGAACTCGCCATTCTCGAAGGTCGCCGTGGTGCGCAGGTGCTGGACGTCGGAGCCGTGGCCGTGCTCGGTCATCGCGAAGCAGCCGAGCAAGCCGAGGTCCATGATCGCGCGCAGGTGCGCCGCGTGGTGCCGCTCGGTGCCGAGCAGCTGGACGGCGCCGCCGAACAGTCCCCATTGGACACCGGCCTTGACCATCAGCGACAGGTCGCCGTAGCCGAGCAGTTCGAACGACGTCACCGACCCGCCGACGTCGCCACCGCCGCCGTACGCGGGGTCGAAGCCCAAGGCGGGCCGGTCGGTCTCGGCGAGCGCCCGCAGCTGGTCGAGCACCTGGGCGCGGTGGTCCTCGACACCGAGGTCCACCGGGTCCCGGAACTCCGCGTCGCTCATCTCCGCGCGCACCCCGCGGCGCAGCTCGGCCCAGCGGCCGTCCAGGACGGTGGTCAGCGCGTCCGGATCCACCTTCGACGGCACTTCGGGGATGTCCACGGCTACCTCCGGAAAGGACTGACAGCAGGCTTGCTACTCGTTGGTAGTAAGCCTGCCGCAGCCGCGCCGATCCCGCAGGTTCAGATCGGCTTGCCGTTCACCGTCACGTTCGTGAACTTGGCGTTGTCCACGTACTTCAGCGTGTTCGAGGTGTCGGACACGCCCTTAAACGTGGAGTTCGCCACGGTGAACCCGTGCACGTGGGCGTTCGAAAGCCCGCTGACGTCGAAGGTCTTGCCCGCGATCTTCGTGCTCGCGCAGTCGCTGATCGTGAACGGCCCGAACGACGGGACGTAGCCGCCGGTCTGGCTGTTGTACGTCGACGTCACGTACACGAAGTTCCGCGCGAAGGTGCCGGAGACACTGTCGAGGTTGATGTTCTCCGTGAACCCGCCACGCAGCGTGTTCGACTTCACGTACAGCGCGAACTTCGTTTCACCCTTCACGGTGAGCTGGTAGGCGTAGACGTTGCGGATCCCGCCGGTCTGCTCGCTGCCGCAGGTGATCGCACCCCAGTTGCCGTTCATCACGCAGTTCACGACCACGAGGTTCTGGCACGGGACGTTCACGCGGCGCCCGTCGGCGTCGCGGCCGGACTTGATCGCGATGTTGTCGTCGTGCGCGCCGAGGGTGCAGTTCGCGATGACGACGTGGTCGCACGACTCGGGATCGCAGCCGTCGGTGTTGGAGTGCGCGGTGCTGGGGTCGGTGCTCACGCCGTCGACCGTGACGTTGCGGCACAGCGTCGGGTGCAGCTGCCAGAACATCGCGTTCTCCAGCGTGATGCCTTGGATCAGCACGTTTTCGCAGTCGTACGGTTCGACGAACGTCGAGCGCATGGTGTGGCCGGAGCCAGGGACAACGCGCTTCTCCGGCGGGGTTCCCTTGGCCACCAGCGTTTCCAGGTAAGCGCGATCGCTGCCCTTGTTCCACGACGACGTCGCCGCCGCGTCGAGCGTGCCGCTGCCGGTGAGGCCGATGTTCTTTTCGCGGTACGCGTAGATCATCGGCGAACGGTTGACGCACTCGATTCCTTCGTAGCGCGTCAGGACGTTCGGGAACTTCGACGCGTCCCCGCCGAACTTGAGCACCGCGCCCGTTTCCAGGTGCAGGTCGACGTTGCTCTTGAGGTAGATCGCGCCGGTGAGGAAACTGCCGCCGGCGGGCACGATCACGTGAC
Source organism: Amycolatopsis sp. NBRC 101858 (assembly GCF_030269325.1). GTDB lineage: Bacteria > Actinomycetota > Actinomycetes > Mycobacteriales > Pseudonocardiaceae > Amycolatopsis > Amycolatopsis ponsaeliensis. The sequence goes on from NZ_BSTD01000001.1 coordinate 1,091,065, forward strand.
CGCCGCCGGCCGCATTGCACGCGTCGACCGCTTTCTTGATCGCCGCGGTGTTGTCGGTCTTACCGTCGTTCTTGGCGCCGTACCCGGTGATCGGGAAGCTCCGGTCCGGGAACTGCGGGATCGTGGTGTTCGCGACGATGTCGTTCGCCGCCGGCCACGGGAGCGCCGGGACGTCGACGCGGTACCGGTGCGCGAGCGGGATCGGCGGTGCCAGGGAAACCGCAAGGGTGCCCTTGATCAGCTGCCGACGGGTGAACCTGCCGTCCATGGACGCCATCCTTCGGAGGAAAGACCCGGTGCGACGGCGGAACCACGGCACGGACCGTGGGCACGACGCACTCTAGGCGCGAACGCCCCCGGAGGTCCAGGCTTGCGCGGGCGGCGAAAAGGCTGTCATGATCGGTCCATGTCGATTCGAAAGGGCGTGCGCGCCCTCGCGCGTTGAGCGCCTCGCGACGGCCCGGCCGTCGCTTCCCCGGCCCCGGACTCTGGTCGCGGGCCCTCGAAATCCGGAATTCCTGGCTGAGCCACGCGCTGAGCACCGAGCCGGCTGACCGTCCCGCCGCGGAAGCGGCCATCACCCGCCTTTACGAGCTGGCCGGCGCGTCGCCGCCGACGTTTTCGTGGACGTCTTCTCCGGCCGCCGCGGTCGCGGTGATGCCGCCCGCGCAAGCGCTTTCCCTGGGCGGTGATCCGCCGGTGGAGGCGCGCCTGGCGAGCCGGGTGGCGTCCCTGCGCGAGCGGCTCGACCTGCGGATCGGCGCCTGGCGTGACCGGTACCGGCTGCCGGACCGGCCCCCGCCGGATCCGCTGGCGGTTCCCTTGCGGGCGTTGCTGAACAACGGCCTGGGGCCCGCGCTGCGGCGGTCGGTCCGGGACTCCGTCGCCGGTGCGCTTCGCGGCGAGCTCACGACGGGATCCGGGCTGTACTGGGGTGGCCAGCACGAGGCCCACTGGGTCGCGCTGTACGACCTCCACCGGCGGGTGGACGGGGTGCGGTTCGCCCCGGACGACGCTCGTGAACTGGATCTGTGGGCCACGCTCGCGCGGTCGTGTGGCTGGTGGTGGCCGCGCGAAGGTGTCTGTGTCATCGCCGAACGGCCGCTCGTCGTGCGGACGGAACGGGTCGACGATGCCTATGGCCTGGTCCGGCTGCACCACGAGACCGGCCCCGTGATCGCGTTTCCCGACAGCTGGACCGTGCACGCGTGGCACGGGACGCGGGTGCCGTCCTGGGTGATCGACGCGCCGTCGGCCGACCGGATCATGGCGGAGCGCAACGTGGAGGTGCGCCGGTGCGCGATCGAACGCGTCGGCTGGCCGGCGTTCGTGGCGGAGGCGGGGCTCGAGCTCCTCGGCCGCGCCGGCGATCCCGGCAACCCGGGGTGCGAACTCCGGCTCTACGACGGCTCGGCGACCCGGCTGCTGCTGGTGGTCAACGGGTCCGTCGAACGCGACGGCACGCGCCGGCATTACGGGCTGCGCGTGCCCGCTGAACTCGACCATCCCCTCGACGCCGCCGGCTGGACGTACGGGCTCACCGGAGCCCAGTACGCGCGGCTGCGGCGCCGGACTTGAACTCTTTTGAGGTGATTCCCATGTATTTGGCGGAACTGCTCGACCGGACGGGGTTGGACGTCCTCGCCCACCTCGACCGGCAGGTCGACGTCCCGGTGATCGACGGGCTCCAGGCCCAGGGCGACCTGATCGTGGTACCGGCGGCGATGGCGGACGCGGTGCGTTCCCCCGGCGGCTGGCATGCCCTGCCTGCGGAGGGGGCCGAACTCGTCCGGGGCGGCGACGGGACCAACCCGCACACGCTGGTCGGCTCGTGCGAGCTGACGACGTGGGTCATGGACCCCGAGGGGCTCGCGGTCGCGGCGATCGACAACGCGGCGCCGGTGTATTTGGTGCACCCGGAGCACGGGGCGACGGGCATCGCACCGGGCCGCTGGATCGTGCGGCGGCAGCGGGAGGCCGGTGGTTTCCGGCAGGTCGGGATGCGCCTTTACCAGGGCGGGCCGGTGCTGGTCGCCGACTGACGGGGCCGTGGGGTGCCGCCGAGGGGGCGGCACCCCACGGTTGGGGCGGGGGTGGGCGGTTGGCGCGGGGTTTCGGCCGCCGGACCCCTTGCTGCGCGAGACCGCCGAGCCACCGGCGGTCTCGCGCCAGGCCGAAGCCGTCGCGCCTGGGGTGCCGCCGAGGGGGCGGCACCGCACGGTTCAGGCGGCGGGCAGCCATGCGCGAGACCGCGGCCGGCCTCGCCCACCGGGCCGCGCCGGCGCGCGTGGGGCAGGACTTGCGACGCCCGACCGCTCGAGCGGGGCAAGTCGGACTTGCGACGCCCCGCCGCTCGGGTGGGGCAAGTCGGACTCGCGACGCCCGACCGCTCGAGCGGGGCAAGTCGGACTCGCGACGCCCCACCGCTCGAGTGGGCCCCGCGAACGACGGCCCCGCGGCCGAGGTCGCAGGGGCGCCGCGGCCCAGTGTCAGGCCAGGTCGGGGCCCTTCGAGCGCAGGTCGTCGACCTTCGTCATCGCTTCGCGCAGCTCTCCCAGCCAACTGTCCGCGTGCTCGCCCACCAGCCTGACCGCCCATGCCAGCGCGTCCGAGCGGGACCGGGCCACCCCGGCGTCCACCAGTGTGTCCAGTACCAGCCTCTCCGGCTGGCGCAGCCGGGTCATCACCGGCGCCGAATGCGTTGTGAACAGCGCCGTCGTGCTGCCCAGCCGCGCTCCCCATGCCACCTTGCGCTGGTAGCGGTGCTCCGCCTGGCGCGCGATCTCGATGCGCTCGTCGCGCGTCTCCTCGCGGTAGCGGCTGATGCGGCCCTCCTCGGCCGCCGCGCGGGCTGCGTCGTCCGCGTACTCCTCCGTCAACGCCGGGAGCTCGCCCACCACGATGATCTCTTCGCGGTCGACCTTGATCTCCGGTGCTCCGGCGAACCAGCCGTCGGGCAGGCGCCCGCCGAACCACGCCGCCGCGTCGGCCGCCGACGGCACCTCCCCCTGCTGCCAGCCGCTGCTGCCCTTCCAGCCTCGTCCCATGACTCCACCTCCGCGATTACATGATTACAACGCTGCTGACGCTACGCCGAATACACGGGAAGGGGCAGGTCGTTCACTCAGAGCTGAGCCGTCAGCTCCTCGGCCGTCGTCACCGGCCGGTCGCAGACGTACCCCCGGCAGACGTAAGCCGCCGGCGACCCCGCCACCAGCGGACGGTCCGCCAGCAGCGGGACGCCCGGCGCGTCCGGCTCGCCGGCCAGCACGATGCCGCCGCCGTGCACGCCCCGCGCCGCGGCCAGCCTCAGCGAAGCACCGTCGCCGACCACCGCGACCTGCACCGGGCCGGCCTGCAGTGCCTCCGCCACCGACAGCCAGTGCCCGGCGAACCGCGGCACCCGCCCGGCCAGCACGCCGACGCGCCGCAACGCCTGCTCGGCGGCCTCGCGGTAGCGCGCCGAATCGGTGTGCCCGGCCAGCGCCGACGCCGTCAGCAGCGCCCCGGCCAGCGCCGATGCCCCCGCCGGGCTCGCGTTGTCGCCCGGGTCGGCGGGCCGCTGGACCAGCGTCTCGGCGTCGTCGGCGGTGTCGAAGTACGCGCCCGGGACGTCCGGGGACGCGAAGTGCGCCAGCGCCAGGTCGAGCAGCCGGGTCGCTTCGGTGAGCCACTTCGCCGAACCGGTCGCCTGGTGCAGGGCCAGGAACCCGTCGGCGACGCAGGCGTAGTCCTCCAGCACCCCGGCCGACTCCCCGACGACGCCGTCGCGCGAGCTGCGCCGCAGCCGGCCGTCGACGACGTGCACCCGGAGCAGCAGCTCGGCCGCGCCCACCGCCCACTCGATCCACTGTGGATGATCCAGGGCCACACCCGCCTCGGCCAGCGCCGTGATCGCCAGGCCGTTCCAGGACGCGATCACCTTGTCGTCCCGGCCCGGCTGCGGCCGCTTCGCGCGCGCCTCCAGCAGCTGGACGCGGAGAGGTTCCGGCAGGTCGCCGAACAGGCGCAACGTCGACGCGCCCTCTTCGAACGTCCCCTCTTCGGTGACGCCGAACAGCGCAGCCGCGGAATCGTCACCGACGACTTCACGCAGCTGCGCCGGCGTCCAGACGTACGTCAGGCCTTCGACGCCGTCGGTGTCCGCGTCCAGCGAAGACGCGAAGCCACCCTCGGCGGTCCGCAGGTACTCGAAAAGGAACTCCGCGGTCCCGGAGGCGACCCGCAACGCCGTCGCCGAGCCGGTGCGCCGCCATAGGTGGGCGTAGAAACGCAGGAGCAACGCGTTGTCGTACAACATCTTCTCGAAATGGGGCACGATCCACGAAGCGTCCACGGAGTACCGCGCGAAGCCGCCGGCGAGCTGGTCGTACAGACCGCCCCGGGCCATCGCCTCGGCCGTCGACTCCACCAGGGACAGCGCGTCGGCCGAGCCCGTCCGCTCGTGGTGGCGCAGCAGGAACTCCAGCACCATCGACGGCGGGAACTTCGGCGCGCGGCCGAACCCGCCGTTGACGGGATCCGCTTCCTGACTCAGCTTGTCGACCGCGGCGGCGAGCACGGCTTCATCCACAACGGACTCCTGCAGCGGCCCGGTCTGCTCGGCGATGTGCGCGACGATCTGCTTGGCGCCGTCGAGCAGCTCGTCCGGCCGCTCCTGCCACGCCTCGGCGACCGCGGCGAGCAGCTGCCGGAACGACGGCATCCCCGGCCGCGGCGACGGCGGGTAGTAGGTGCCGCAGTGGAACGGCTCGCCGTCCGGGGTCAGGAAGCACGTCATCGGCCAGCCGCCCTGCCCGGTCATCGCCTGCGTGGCGGCCATGTACACGGCGTCGATGTCCGGCCGCTCCTCGCGGTCGACCTTGATGTTCACGAAGTGCGCGTTCATCACCGCCGCGGTCTCGGCGTCTTCGAACGACTCGTGCGCCATGACGTGACACCAGTGGCACGCGGCGTAGCCCACCGACAACAGGATGGGCACGTTCCGCCGCCGCGCCTCGGCGAGCGCGCCGGCCCCCCACTGCCACCACTCGACCGGGTTTTCCGCGTGCTGGAGCAGGTACGGGCTGGTCGCACTGGCGAGACGGTTCATGCCTCCCAGCGTAGGTCCGGGCTCACGTCTGGCGCTGGGTGGCGTCCATCGCGACGCCCACGACGTTGCCGGTGCCGGACGTCCGGCGGTAGTTCACCGCGACCCGCACCTCACCGGCGTAGGGCCGGCCGGGCAGGGCATACGGGCCCCGCCGGTTGCGGCCGAGGCCGGGCCCCAACGACCACGACTCGGCGACGGTGGCCTGCCCGGCGGCGTCGGTGATCACGATCTGGCCCTCGCCGTTGGTCCCGCCTTCGCACCCTTCGACGGTGAACAGCTGGATGAACGGGTGCGTCTTCTGGAAGTTGGCCTCCCACACCGTTTCGAAGGAGGCGTTGGTGATCTTCGGCCAATCGGCGAACCGCACCTTCTCGAACGACACCGGGATCCACGGCCGCGCCAGGCCGGTGCCGGACGCCGCGTCGTCGGAGGCGACGATGTCGCTGCTGCCGTCGGTCAGCGCCCAGAACTGCCGCCCGCTGTCGGTCGTGTACGTGTACATCACGTCCGAGCCGCCGTCGCGGCGGATCCGGATGATCTGCTTGCCGTCGCTGCCCGGCCCGAAGTAGAGGATGAGGTGCCCGTCCGGGTCGACCATCCGGATCACGCCGTTGTCCTGCACCGTGAACGTGCCGCCGGAGATCGTCGCGTTCCCGATGCCGACGCGCTTGCGCAGCTCGTCGACCTCCCGGCGCAGCGCGACCACCTGGTCGACGATGTTCGACGGCTGGTTGATCTGTGCCATCAGGCCGCGTCCTCCAGCAGGGGGTTCATGGTCAGCGCCACACCCTCGCGCCCGTCGTCGCCGACGGTGACGTCGAGCGCGACGATCCGCATCAGCGTGTCGATCCCGCTCGTGTGGAAGTCGTCCTTGATGATCACCCGCGCGTCGTCGCCCATCCCGATCTCGGCGACGGTCGGCGGGAGTCCACCGTGGACGGTCAGGGTCGGCAGCACGACCGGGAGCCTGCTCACCGCCTGGTCCGACAGCGCGTGCGAGGCCAGCTGCCCCGGGTCGGTGACCGAGCTGTAGCCGTACTCGGTCTCCAGCATCGGCCAGCCGTCGGGGTACCGGCCGCGGTCCTCGGCGACGGCGACGAGCATGCCGCTCTCGATCCCGTCGCCGGAGGCGAACGTCCGGGTGGCCATCCGGGTGCCGTCCGACGGCCAGCCGTAGCCGAGCAGGTTCCCGCCGTACTCCCAGACGTGCGCGGAGCCCTGCTGCCCGAGCCTCGGCGTGCCGAGCCGCATGAGCCGCGTCGGGCGGCCGTTGCGGTCGGGCGGGCCGACGTCGAACAGCACGTCCGGGCCGTCGTAGAGCTGGGAAAGCTTGCGCAGGGCGTCGCCGACGCTGACGTTCTGGTAGCCGAAGTACGTCCGGTCGAGCCGGATGCCGGAGAGGTCCCGGTCGGGGAACGTGACGCCGATGTTCCCGCCGGGGTGCGACTGCGCCAGCTCGACCAGGTTGCGGGCGATCGTGTTCTGGTCGGTGTTCTTCCACTCGACCTTCTGCTTCGCCACGAAGTGCGGGTCGGTGAACGCGGCCGCGGGGAGCACCGGCAGCACCTTGCGGTGCTCGAAGTACGACCAGAAGTCCCCGCACCCCAGGGAGATCTGCTGGGAGTCGGAGTCGAACTTCCGCGTCCACACCAGCCCGCCCCACACCGGGCGGCTGTCGCGCAGCACGTAGACGACCCGGCGGCCCGGCGTGCTCAGGTCGTACGGGTCGATCGCGCGGATCCGCTGGTCACCCAGGCTCAGCGTCGCGGACAGCGAACCGGAAGCGCCGAGCTTCTTCGAGTACTTGACGCCGGTGAGCGGGACCTCGGCCAGCGTCCGGTTCGTCATCAGGTCCGAGATCAGGTAGGTGTGGACCGGATCCTGCGCCATCTCAGGCCCTCAGCCAGGTCAGCGAGACGTGGTTGACGTTCGCCCAGCCCGCGTCGTGGACCCGGCCCGCGTTGTCGGTCCAGAAGATCACGCTCACCGTGGCCCCGGCGTTGAAGAAGTTCGTCGTGGCCGTGCTCATCGTGCCCGGCGAGGTGAGCAGCCAGCGCGACATCGTGTTGGCGTACCGGATCCCGGTGTTCGCGCCGTCCGTGATCGCCATGTAGGTGTGGTACTCGCCGCTGCCCATCGGGGCGGTGGTCCGGAGGCTGGCGGTGATGCTCCAGATGCCCGCCCGGTTCAGCGTGAAGGTGTCGTTGTTCGCCGAAGGGGTGATGTCCGGCGACGCGTAGACGGCGGTGGGGAACCGGCTTCGCGTGTCCACCCCCGACGCGAAGGTCTGCACGTTGCCGCGGGTTTCGTAGCGGGCCTCGTGCCGGGTGGCCGTCGGGGTGGTGCCGACCGCGCCGCCACCCGTGGCGACTGAGCCGATCCAGTCCGCGCCGTTCCAGCGGTAGACCAGGTTGTCCTGCGTGCTGAAGACCAGCTGGCCGGGCAGCGGGTCGGTGATCATCGCGCGGACGTCGGCGAGCGAGGTGCACACCGGCATGCTCGGCACGCGCCACTTCTCGCCGTCGTTGATCTCCAGCCAGCGCTTGTCCTGCCGGTAGGTGGTGATCCCGTTGTAGCTGTGGACGCCGTCGCGCTCGCCGACCCCGCGGCTCGGCATGATCCCGCCGAGCCCGACCACCCAGCCGGGCCGGCGGTCGTCGATCAGGTCCGTCGTGATGGTCCTGGTCCCCGCCGGGACGCGCACCCGCGCCAGCTGCATGTAGTCGCCGGCGGGGGTCGGTTCCCCCGGCGTCGAAGACGGTTCGCCGACGATCTGCTTGACCACGAAGCCGTTGGCCGTGTCGCCGTAGAACTTGTCCGTCTGCTGGGCGACGATCAGGTCGATCCGCCCGTTGGACGAGTGCGCCGGGTTGTCCTTGAGCAGGTCGAGCGTCTTGACCGCGTCGAGGGTCTGCACGTAGCTGCCGACCCCGCGGCTCGCGCGCATGAACATCTGGAACGGCTGGACGGTCACCGTTCCGTCCGGCGTCGGCGACGCCGCGGCCACCAGGCCGGGGTTGCCGGTGGCGGGCCGGATGCCGTTGCGGGACAGCACCGGGCCCGGGCCGGACTGCAGGGCCGCGCTCAGCGCCAGCCGCGCGTCTTCGGTGGTGATGACGCCGTTCGGCGAGTCGGACACGGCCCACGAGTTGCGCTCGGCCATGGTGTTTCCCCCTCGGATCAGATGATGGCGTGTCGCCAGCGGCCGGTGAGCGACGCGTTCGGGTCGTAGGACGCGGCGGTGAAGTCGACCTGGACCGCGCCGTTCGCCGGGATCGGGAACCAGCCGCGGGTGAGCAGCTTGTCGCTCTGGTTGACGCCGTTGAGCAGCACCGTCCTGGCGTCGGTGTCGATGGTCAGCGTCTGTCCGTTTTGGACGGTGAAGGTGCCGTCGAACACCAGCCGTTCGCCGGTGTCCCGGTTGGCGATCACCGGGCCGGTGACCGGGCCGCGGATCTCCCACACCGACCAGCTGGCCGCGCCGCCCGCGTTGACCGCCCGCAGCCGCCCGCCCTGCTTGCCGGTGCCGAACACCAGCGGGAAGGTGAGCGGGAACCCCAGGCCGTCGGCCGGGGGCGAGGGCAGCGCGGTGACGTCACGCTGCTCCGCGACCGAATACAGCCGCGGATCCGTGGCCTGCCACTGGATCGCGCCGGTGGTGTACCCGAGCGCGTAGTACTTCTCGACGTTGATCGTCCGCCGGACGCACCGGGCGTTCGCCAGCCAGCTCTCCCCGTCGAGCCGCACGACGAGCGGCTCCTCCAGCGGCCGTTCCGCCGGCGCGGTGATCTTCCGCAGGGTCGTGACGACCGCGCCGAAGTCCGCCGCCGGCACGCCCTTGACCAGGTAGGACAACGTGACCGTGCGCTGCCCGGCCAGCTGGTTGCCCTGGAACCCGCCGTGGCGGCCGGGCCGGTCGGGGTTGTCGGCGCGCATCTCCGGCAGGTCGAGCCAGCCGTCGAGCTTGGTCATCCGGAACGGGCTGCCCGAGCCGAGCAGCGTGCCCCGCCACTCCAGCTGGCCGTCGTCGGTGATCAGGTCACCCGCGCTCACTCAGCCACCCCCTCGGGACATCCAGTCCAGGTCGCCCGCGATGTCGGCCGGGGTCTGGCTGGGTGTGGCGTAGAAGTTCTCGATGTGCACCACGGCCCGGTCCTGCCGCGGCGGGTCCGCGGCGAACCCGGCGCCGGCGAAGGCCAGTGCCCGAGGCTGGACGGTCGCGAGGTCGGCGAGCCGGTTCGTCACCAGGCCGGCCAGCTGGGTCGACGCCCTGGACACCGCGGTGCTGGTCTGTTCGATGCCCTGCGCGAGCCCCAGCGGCACCCAGCGGCCGAGCTCGGCGGCCACCTTGGAAGGGGAGTTGATGCCGAGGATCGACTTGATCGGGCCGGGGATGATGTCCTTGATCAGCCCGATGATCTTGTCCTTGATCCACGTGGCCGCGTTCTTGATGCCGTTCCACAGGCCCTCGAGGATCGACCGGCCGACGTCGAGCAGGAGGTTGCCCAGGTTCCCGAGCGCACCCAGGATCATCCCGGGCAGGCCGCCGAGCCACGACAGCAGCTCGCCGAGCTTCCCGACGGCACCGCTGAAGATCGAGCCGAACCAGCCGATCACCATCCCGGGCAGCCGGCCCAGCCAGCCGATGGCGGCGATGACGCCGTTGATCGCGACCTGGATCGCCGCGACGATCGCGTTCCACACCATCACGAGGAAGTCCCAGATGGCCTGGAACGCGGCCTTCGTCCACGCGACGATCGTGTCCCAGTTGGCGATGATCAACGCCACGAGCGCGACGACCGCGGCGATGATGATCGGGATCGGGCCCATCGCCAGCAGCCACGCGGCGGCCATCTTGGCCCCGGCGATCAGCGATTCGACGCCCATCATGATCCAGGCCCCGACCACCTGCGCGGCGGTGGCCAGCGCGGCCCAGCCCATCAGGCCCCACTGGAAGACCTGCTGGATCATCGTCCCGAGGGAGATCGCCCCGGAGATGGCCGCCTGCGTCGACATGGCGATCCAGGACGCCACGGTGGTCGCCGCCGAGACCACCGCCGAAGCCGCCATCGTGGCGAACGACGCGATCATCCCGGCCGCGGCTATCGCGGCCTGGATCCCGACTTGTATCAGCGCGGGCAGGAAGAAGGTCAGGAGCGCGCCGCCCACGATCATGATGGGCGTCTTGTTGGCCTCGATCCAGCTCGCCAGCGCCTGGAACACCGGCACCACCGTGCCGGAGATGAAGCCGGACACCGCGGCCAGCGCGGGCTGGAAGTTCTGGGAGATGAAGCCCAGCGCCACGTTGAGGCCGGCTTGGATCCCTTGCCCCAGCAACGCGATCACGGGTCCGCTGAGGATGGACAGCAGCCCGCCGCCCAGCGCCGTCGCGGCCTGCAGCCCGATGCTCGCGGCGGTGCCGACGACCGGGCCGTGCGCCGCGCCCAGCCGCTGCGAAACGCCCGCACCCCATTCGTCGGCGGCCTTGAGCATCGTGGCCTTGGCTTCGTCGAACTTCTTCTGCATCTCGCCGAGCACGGCCTTGAACTGCTCGTCGTTGATGCTCAGGTTCGCGGTGAAGTCACCGATCGTCAACGCCATCGCACACCCCCTCCCTACAGGTTGCCGATCACCGAGCGGGCCGTCTCCCCGTCGACCTCGACCGGCTCGTCCTTGGTCACCTGGCGCCACACGCTTTCCGGGGACAGCCCGGAAACGAGCGCGGCGAACTCCCACCAGGACAGGCCGTCGTCGAGGTCGGCCATCAGGTCGCGGCCGTACTCGCGCCGCCAGTCCGCGTAGAGCAGCCGCCAGTGGCGCAGGATCAGGCGGATGGCGTGTTCGCCGTCGCCCCCGGCACGCTCAGCGCGGGGGCCTGACCGTTTCCCGGGTTCTGCTGCCGGTTCTGGTAGAGCTGCTGGCAGGTGCCGAGCACGTCGGGCAGGTCGTCGATCTCCAGCCCGCGGTTGAGGATGTCGACCAGGTTCTGCTCGCCGAGCAACGCGGAAAGCATGTCGAACGCCTCTTCGGCGTTGACCTCTTCCGTGGCCGCCCGGCCGTTCTTCTTCGCGGACACCGCGAACAGGATCAGCTTGGCGGGCAAGGAATGCGGCAGCGTGTAGACCTTGCCGAGGATGCGGATGCGCGGCGCCACGCGGGCCGCCTTGCGTTCGCGCCAGGCCTCGTCGAAGTCGTAGTCGACGGTGAGCTGGTCGTCGGGGACGCCGGTCGGCTCGGTCATTCGCCGTCCTCCGCGAGGCTCGCGCTGACGGCCGCGGTGGTCGACGGGCCGGACCGGGTGACGGTGGCGACCCAGGCGTACTTGTCGTTGTTGCCGCCGCCGTGCTCGCCGAGGCTGAAGGTCGCGTTCCAGACCTTCCACTGCGTGTCCACCGGGTGCCGGAAGCGGATCTTGCCGACGCTGGCGAACCCGACCTGCGTGGCCAGCGCTTCCACGCGCGCCTGGCCCGCGTCCTGCGCGCCGTTGGCCGGGTCCTTCAGCAGGAAGCCTTCCAGGGCGAGCGTCGCGCCGCGCTGGATGACCTCCTGCTCGTAGTTCCCGGCCGAGTCGAACGTCGTGGTGTCGACGACTTCTTCGTTCTCGCCGGCGTTGGGCACGGCGGAGTTGAGGCCCCCGATCGGCGTCCAGGTGGTGCCGTTCGTCTCGGCGACCTGGATGATGATGTCCCGGGCGTTGATCTTGACAGTGGGCATCGACGCTCCCCTCCTCGAAAACTGCTTGTGCGGTGCGGAAAAGCGGTTCAGGCGCGGTTGCCGACGGGGCGGTGCAGCTCCATCCGCAGCGCGACGGACCATTCGTCGCGGTCGCCGGCATCGCGGCCGACGTAGACCGGGCCGGCCTGCGTGCCGACGCTGGAGACGAGCCAGGTGTTGCCGGGCAGCCGCCGGTTTCCCAGTCCGTGCACGGCGTCGTAGACGGCCTGGGCCTTCGCCTCGGCCGTGACGGCGTTCTTCGGGGTGCCGCGCACGCGGATCTGGACCACGGGTTCGTCGTAGGGAAGCCGCGCGTCGGACTCCGCGCCGGGAAGGCGGCTCAGGACGAGGGCGGCGTCCGGGGTGGCGGGCATGGCGAGCAGGAAGATGTCGCCACCGGCGCCGCTCGATTCGTAGTTCCCCAGCCCCAATTCCTCAAGCAGCGCAGCGACTTCTTCGAGAAACGTCACATCGGCCCCCCGGCCTTCTCCCCCAGTGCTGTCGTCATCGTGCCCGAGGTCCGAAGGATCGTCAACTGTCCGTTTTTGCCAAAATCGACACGCGCGGGCCACGGTTCTCGGCCACACTGGGCAGGTGCTGCTGACGATCTCGACGACCCGGAACCCCGCTACCGACTTGGGTTTTCTCCTGCACAAGCATCCGGAGAAAGCCCAGTCGGTCGCGTTGTCCGCCGGCACGGCGCACGTTTTCTACCCGGAGGCGTCGGAAGATCGCTGCACCGTCGCGTTGTTCGTCGAGATCGACCCGATCGGGCTCGTGCGCGGCGGCGGGACTTCGCTGACGCAGTACGTCAACGACCGGCCGTACGCCGGCGGCTCGTACCTCGCGGTCGCGCTGCGGGGCGCGTTCACGACGGCGCTCGCGGGCCGCTGCGCCACGCGTCCGGAGCTCGTCGACGAGCTTTTCGAGCTGGAGATCCACGTGCCGTCGCTGTCCGCGCGAGGTGGCGCCGAAGTGGTGCACAAGGTGTTCGAGCCGCTCGGCTGGCGCGTGACGACCGCGCCGATCCCGCTCGACCCGCAGTTCCCGCAGTGGGGCGAGAGCCGCTATGTCGACTTGACGCTCACCGGCACCCACCGCGTCGCCGACGCGCTGCGCCACCTCTACGTCCTGCTGCCCGCGCTCGACGGCGGCAAGCACTACTGGGTCGGGCAGGACGAGGCCGACAAGCTGCTGCGCGCCGGGGACGGCTGGCTCGCCGGGCACCCCGAGCGGGACCTCATCGCGAACCGCTACCTCGAGCGCCGGCGCCCGGTGGTGAACTACGCGCTTTCGCGGCTGGCCGAAGCGGACGACGTCCCGGCGGAGGCCGAGGCGCGGGTCACCGACCTGCCGGACAAGCCGGAGAGCCTCGCGTCCCAGCGCCACGGCAGCGTGCTCGCCGCGCTGCGGGCCGCGGGCGCGCGGCGCGTGCTCGACCTCGGCTGCGGGACCGGCGCGCTGCTGCGCGTCCTCGAGAAGGAGCGTTCCTTCGTCGACATCGTCGGCGTCGACGTCTCCGCGAGCGCGCTCGCCATCGCCGAAAAGCGGCTGAGTGGCTTCACCCGGGTGACGCTGCGGCAGTCCGCGCTCACCTACGCCGACCCGGCCCTGGCCGGCTACGACGCCGCCGTGCTCATGGAGGTCGTCGAACACGTCGACGAGGAGCGGCTGCCGGCCCTGGAACACGCGGTGTTCGGGGTCGCGGCGCCGCGCACGGTGCTCGTCACGACGCCCAACGCGGAGTACAACCGGCTGTTCGAGTTCCTGCCGATGGGGCATTTCCGGCACGCCGACCACCGGTTCGAATGGACGCGAGCCGAGTTCCGCGCCTGGGCGGACGGCGTCGCGACCCGGCGCGGCTACGACGTCCGGTACCTGCCGATCGGACCGGTGGACCAGGTATCGGGACCGCCGACCCAGCTGGCGGTCTTCACGAGTGGCAAGGAGGTGGCCGTGTGAAGCTGACCGTTCCCGACATGTCGCTCGTCGTGCTCGTCGGCGCTTCCGGCTCCGGCAAGTCGACGTTCGCGCGCACGCACTTCGCACCGACGCAGGTGCTCTCCAGCGACTTCTTCCGCGGGCTCGTCGCCGACGACGAGAACGACCAGTCGGCGTCGGCCGAGGCGTTCGACGCGCTGCACTACGTCGCGGCGAAGCGGCTCGCGGCCGGGCGGACGACCGTCATCGACGCGACGAACGTCCAGCGCGCTTCGCGGGCGAGCCTGGTGAAGCTCGCGAAGGAGCACGACGTGCTGCCGACGGCGATCGTGCTCGACCTGCCGCTCGGCGTCTGCGTGGCGCGCAACGCTTCGCGGCCCGAGCGCGACTTCGGCGACCACGTCGTCCGGCGGCAGCGCGGCGAGCTGCAGCGGTCGCTGAAGTCGCTGGAGCGCGAGGGGTTCCGGCGCGTGCACGTCCTGCGGTCCGAGGAAGAGGTCGCCGAGGCGGAGATCGTCTCCGAGCCGCTGCGCAACGACAAGCGCGAGCTGACCGGGCCGTTCGACGTGATCGGCGACGTCCACGGCTGCGCGGCCGAGCTCGAGGAACTGCTGGCCGAGCTGGGGTACGTCGACGGCGTCCACCCGGCCGGGCGGACCGCGGTGTTCGTCGGCGACCTCGTCGACCGCGGCCCGGACACCCCGGGCGTGCTGCGGCGCGTGATGGGGATGGCCGCGGCCGGCGACGCACTGGTCGTGTGCGGCAACCACGAGCAGAAGCTGGTGCGCGCGCTGCACGGGGGGAAGGTCAACGCCGCCCACGGGCTCGCCGAGTCGCTGGCGCAGCTCGGCGCGGAGACCGAGGAGTTCCGCCGGCGCGCGCACGAGTTCTGCGACGGCCTGATCGCGCACTACGTCCTCGACGGCGGCAACCTCGTCGTCGCGCACGCCGGGCTGCCCGAGCGCTACCACGGGCGCGCGTCCGGGCGGGTGCGGAGCATGGCGCTCTACGGCGACACGACCGGCGAGACCGACGAGTACGGCCTGCCGGTGCGGCTGCCGTGGGCGCGCGACTACCGCGGGTCGGCGATGGTGCTCTACGGGCACACGCCGACGCTCGAGCCGGAGTGGGTCAACAACACGATGTGCCTCGACACGGGGTGCGTGTTCGGCGGGAAGCTGACGGCGCTGCGCTACCCGGAGCGGGAAGTCGTCTCCGTGAAGGCGCACCAGGTCTGGTACGAGCCTTCGCGGCCGTTGGACGCTTCGCGGCCGCTCGGCGGGCGTGAGCCGGCGGTGCTGGAGCTGGCCGACGTCACCGGGAAGCGGATCGTGCAGACCGCGCACCACGGCCGCGTCGGCGTCTCGGCGGAGCAGTCGGCGGCGGCGCTGGAGGTGATGAGCCGGTTCGCGGTCGACCCGCGGTGGCTGGCCTACCTGCCGCCGACGATGGCGCCGTGCTCGACGTCGTCGCGGGAGGACTACCTGGAGCACCCGGAGGAGGCGTTCGCCGAGTACCGCGCGGCGGGGGTGGAGTCGGTGCTGTGCGAGGAGAAGCACATGGGCTCGCGGGCCGTGGTGCTCGTGTGCCGGGCCGGCTCGGGGTCCCGGCGGTTCGGCATCGAGGGCGACGGCGCGGTGTACACGCGGACCGGGCGGCCGTTCTTCTCGGCCGGGCAGAACGCCTTGCTGCTGGACGACGTGCGGTCGGCGGCCGCGGGGTTGTTCGAGGAGCTTAAGTCGGACTGGTTGCTGCTCGACGCCGAGCTGTTGCCGTGGAGCGCGAAGGCGGGCGGGCTGATCGCGGACCAGTACGCGTCGGTGGGCGCGGCGGCCCAGGCGGTGCTGCCGGCGGCGGTCTCGGCGCTGACAACGGCGTCCGCACGCGGCATCGACGTCTCGGACCTGTTGCGGCGCACGGCAGTTCGCTCGTCCACAGTGGATTCCTACCGCTCGGCGTACCGGCGCTACTGCTGGCCGACGTCGGGTCTGGAAGGGGTGCGGCTGGCGCCGTTCCAGCTGCTGGCGTCGGAGGGGGCGACCTACCACGACCGGCCGCACGCGTGGCACCTGTCGGTGCTGGACGGGCTCGTGGGTCCGCGCTTCCAGCGGACGCGGACGCTCGCGGTGGACCTGCTGGACGCCGCGTCGGTGGCCCGGGGGGTCGAGTGGTGGGAGGAGCTGACGGCGGCGGGCGGCGAAGGCATGGTCGTCAAGCCGTCGTCGAACCTGACCCGGGGCACGCGCGGCCTGGTCCAGCCGGGCGTGAAGGTCCGCGGGCGCGAGTACCTGCGGATCATCTACGGGCCGGACTACACGCTGCCTTCGAATCTCGAGCGGCTGCGGAAGCGCGGGCTGAACCGCAAGCGCACGCTGGCCCTGCGCGAGTACGCACTGGGCCTGGAGTCCCTGGAGCGCACCGCCCGCGGCGAGCCGCTGTGGCGGGTGCACGAGTGCGTGTTCGCGGTGCTGGCGCTGGAGTCGGACCCGGTGGACCCGCGGCTTTAGCTGTCGGTCTTGCCGGCCGGGGAGTCCGCCGAGGCGGGCTTCTCGGCCGCCTCCGGCTCCGCGGCCTTCGCTGTCGAAACGGGCTGTAATGGCCACGTGAACGGCAACGACCTTCTCCGAGGAGGCCTCGCCATGACTGACGACCCGATCGACCAGGCCCTTGAGAAAATGCACCGGAAAGCCGCCGACGACAAGAGGTGGCGCGCATGGGCTGAGCCATACGATTTGGAGATACCGCCGAGGTGGTTGTTGACCGCGCCACCCGCTGGCCACGTCGTTCTCCTCGAGAAGCTGTTCGCACGAGTCCAGCCGACTCGCCTCTCGAACGGATGGGTCCTGACGCAACCGGACGGTCAGCCCACGTTCGTCGCGACCGACCACTTTTCCTTTCCGTGGAAACAACGGCCGGCCACTTGGCGCGCGCGACGTGCACCGGATGCAAGAGTGAAAAAGATAAGAAACCACCGCTCGCGCGATGGGAAACAGGTGAAGTTCGTGGAGTTGTCCGCGACGGACAACGACGGGTGGGATTTCACCCACATCGTCCAGGTGACCGTCGCCACAGACGGAGGCGGCTACTGGGGCATCGCGAACCGATGGAGCTCCAGCCCACGCTGGGGTTCCGTCAATGACTTCGCCACCGCTTGCGCGAAAGTCCTGTACTGAGCCACCGCCGAGTCGAGCCGATCTGAATCCATGCGGAGCCGGTGCCGGGTCACCTGCACTCCGCTCCTTCAACCGACCTCACGTCGCCGGGTCAGTCGGCCTTCGATGACGACGAAGACGTGTCGCTCGCCGACCTCTTCTTCGGCTCGGCCGGGCCCTCGGCCTCGGCCGACGGCTCCTCCTGCTGCGAAGCCGGCTCAGCGGCTTCCTCCGCAGGCGGGTCGTCGAAGCTGGCCGGGACGCGCTTCAGGTGCTTCGTCATCGAGCGGACCAGGAATGCCACCGCGATGAGGAACAGGATCAGCACCAGGAAGCCGACCGGGGAGGACTTGCCGAAGTCCTCCCCCTGCCCGCCGTTGTCGCCGTTGCCCGGCTGCTGCGTCAGGACCAGGGCCGACGCGGTCACCGGAAGCGCCACGCCGGCCGGCAGCGTCAGACTCATGTGTTCACCTTCTCCTCGATGCCGATGCCGGCGAACAGGTCGTCCTCCGGCAACGTGCTGTCGACCTGCGACTTGACCAGCTCGTACTCCTCGGTCGGCCAAGTCTCGCGCTGGATCTCCAACGGGACGAAGAACCAGCGGCTGTTCGGGTCGATCTGCGTCGCGTGCGCCTTCAGCGCCTCGTCCCGCACCTCGAAGTATTCACCGCACTCGACGCGGGTCGTCACCCGCTCCATCACATCGGCGCGGTCGGGGTCCCACTTCTCGAGCCACTCGGTGTACGGCGACTCGAGCCCGGCCTCCTTCAGCGCGGCGTCGAAGGCCACCATCCGGGCCTTCGAGAAGCCGTGCATGTAGTACAGCTTCAGCGGCTGCCACGGCTCGCCCGCGTCGGGGAAGCGGCTCGGGTCCGGCGCCGCGTCCCACGCCGCCATCGACACCTCGTGCGTGCGGATGTGGTCGGGGTGCGGGTAGCCGCCGTTCTCGTCGTACGTCGTGATGACGTGCGGGCGGAACTCCCGGATCACGCGCACCAGCGCCTCGGTCGACTCCTCGAGCGGCACGACGGCGAACGAGCCCTCGGGCACCGGCGGCAGCGGGTCGCCCTCCGGCAGGCCGGAGTCGACGAAGCCCAGCCAGCGCTGGCTGACCCCGAGGATCTTGGCCGCGCGGGCCATCTCCTCGCGGCGGACCTCGCTCATGTTCGCCAGCACCTCGGGCCGGTCCATGGCCGGGTTGAGGATGCTGCCTGCCTCGCCACCGGTGCACGTGACGACGAGCACCTCGTGACCTTCGGCGGCGTAGCGCGCCATCGTGGCGGCGCCCTTGCTCGACTCGTCGTCCGGATGCGCGTGCACGGCCATCATCCGCAGGCGCGGCTTGGCGGTCTTCGTCAGCTGGTCCACCATGCTGCGAACGACTCCTTCTCTACCCGTATTCCGCGACCCACCTGCGGGCCGCCCACCCAGCGGGCGGATACTCGAAGCCGTACCCGCCCCACCATTGTCCCCACGGGTACGACAAGAACGAGCAGGAGGCCCCGCGTTGGCAGGCGGACCGGCGGAAACGGCAGCGCCCGTGCTGCCCGAAGGCCGGTACGGCACCGCGCGGGCGAAGGCGCCCCAGCGCTGGCGCCGGTGGCTGTTCCTGGCGATCGCCCTGCTGGTCAGCGGCGTGATCGCGTGGGTCGCGTACGTCAACCTCGGGGCCGCGCCGATCGACGCCGAGCGCGTCGCCTTCAGCGGCAAACCGGGCAACGCGATGGAAATCACCATCAACGTGACGCGGGACGACGACGACCGCGCGGGCGTCTGCATCGTGCGCGTCCGCGACAAGACCGGCGCCGAGAGCGGCCGCAAAGAGCTCCTGATCCCCGCCGGCGCGAAGTACAGCAGGATGACCACGACGATCAAGAGCATCGGGGAACCGGTGACGGCCGACGTGTACGGCTGCTCGTACGACATACCAGACTACCTGTCAACCCCATAGCGGCCAACGGGGTGAACCGCGCGCCCAACGCCCACGGCGCGCGGAATTAACGGGCGTTGACCTGTCGCGCCGTGATAGTCTGACCCCTCAGCACGGCCCGCGACGGGCCGTGTTTTTCCTTTATCTCAGCCACGCGGGCACCTACGCCCGTGTGGGCCGGCTTGAACACGCAAGCCTGGCAGGCCCGACGAGGAGATGGTGACCGTGAGCGACACCAAGGTGACCTGGCTGACCCAGGATGCCTACGACCGGCTCAAGCACGAGCTCGACGAAATGATCGAGAATCGTCCGGTCATCGCCGCGCGCATCAACGACAGCCGCGAAGAGGGCGACCTCAAGGAGAACGGCGGCTACCACGCCGCCCGTGAAGAACAGGGCCAGGCCGAGGCGCGCATCCGGCACCTGCAGGAGCTGCTGCGCTCGGCCAAGGTCGGCGAAGCGCCCGCGAACGACGGCACCGCCGGCCCCGGCAAGGTCCTCACCGTCCGCTACGAGGGCGACGACGAGGACGAGAAGTTCCTGCTCGCCACCCGTGAAGAGGGTGCCGAAGGCGAGCTCGACGTGTATTCCCCGGAGTCGCCGCTGGGCAAGGCCCTGCTCGGCGCCAAGGAGGGCGAGTCCCGCGAGTACGAGCTGCCCAACGGCAAGCTCCAGAAGGTCACCCTCGTGAAAGCGGTTCCGTACGCCGACACCAAGTAACCCGGGCTAGGTTGTCCT
This sequence comes from Amycolatopsis sp. NBRC 101858, assembly GCF_030269325.1. Lineage (GTDB taxonomy): Bacteria > Actinomycetota > Actinomycetes > Mycobacteriales > Pseudonocardiaceae > Amycolatopsis > Amycolatopsis ponsaeliensis. Next base: position 1,110,632 of record NZ_BSTD01000001.1, read on the forward strand.
CCCAGGATCCACATTCTGGGAGGACACAGCCGTGAGCACCGAACCCATCTGCCAGGCCTGCGGCATGCAGTACGCCGTGGCCCGTGACGACTGCCCGGTCTGCGAGGACGAACGCCAATACGTCCCGCAGTCCGGGCAGCGGTGGACGAACCTTTCTTCGCTCCGCGAGAGCGGCACGTACACGCCACGGATCGAGGAGCAGGGCCGGGGCATCATCGGCGTCGGCTCGAACCCCGGCTTCGCGATCGGCGAACGCGCGCTGCTGGTGCGGGCGCGGTCCGGCAACTTCCTCTGGGACTGCGCGGCGTACCTCGACGACGCGCTGGTCGAGCAGGTGAACGCTCTCGGCGGGATCACCGGCATCGCGATCAGCCACCCGCACTACTACACGACGATGGTGGAGTGGGCGCACGCGTTCGACGTGCCGATCCACCTGCACGAAGGCGACCAGCAGTGGATCGGCCGGCCCGACCCGGCGGTGCAGCTGTGGTCCGGCACGACCCTCGACGTCGCGGACGACCTACGCCTGATCAACCTCGGCGTGCACTTCACCGGCGGCACGGTCCTGCACTGGCCGGACGGCGAGGAGGGCCGCGGCGCGCTGCTGTCCGGCGACATCGTGCAGGTGATCCCCGACCGCACGCACGTGGGCTTCATGTACAGCTATCCGAACCTGGTCCCGGAGCGCCCGCACATCGTCCGCCGCGCGGCGGAGCTGCTGGCCGGGTACCGCTTCGAGGCGATCTACGGCGCTTGGTGGGACGCGATCGTGCGCACGGACGGCTTCGAAGTCGTGCAGCGCTCGGCGAAGCGGTACCTGGCCCAGGTGGTCGACGAAGGCTGAGCCTCAGCCCCGCGCGGTCCGCTCCAGCAGGGGGCGGACCCGCGGCGGTACCGGGGTCGACAAAGCGATCGACGTCGACGTCCGCTGGACATCCGGGACCCCCACCACCTCGTCGATCACCCGCTGCAGGTCGTCGTTGCCCCTGGCCACCATGCGGACGAACAGGTCGCCCTGGCCGGTCGTCGCGTGGACCTCGCACACCTCGTCGATCGCGGCCAGCGCCTCCGCCACCTCGGCCCGGCGGCCCTGGGCGATCTCCAGCACCGCGAACGCCGTCAGGCCGTAGCCCATCGCCGCCAGGTCGAGCTCCGGCGGGAAGCCGCCGAGGATGCCGCGCTCGGTCAGGCGGTCCAGCCGCGCCTGGACCGTCCCGCGCGCGACCCCCAGCCGGCGGGCGCTCTCCAGCACCCCCAGCCGCGGGGAGTCCGTCAGCAACAACAGGAGCCGTGCGTCCAATGCGTCGAGGTTCTCCGACATTGCTCTCTCCCCTGCACAAGTTGTCCATGATGACAGCCGATGTCCGGCAAACGCTGATCATATTGTCCAGCAAAAACTGAGTCCATTGCGCATCTTGCCTCACGGGGCGGATCCTTCGGGTATGACCCAGACTGCCGAACCTCAGGGCGCGCTCGACGACGTCAGCTATGACCAGCTGCGTCAGCTCGTCGGGCTCGTCGACCACGACGCCTCGACCGACCCGTTCCCGGTCAAGGCCATGGACGCGGTGGTGTTCATCGCCGGCAACGCCACCCAGACCGCCTGGTACTACCAGATCGCGTTCGGGATGCAGCTCGTCGCGTACTCGGGACCCGAGACCGGCGACTTCGAGCGCAAGTCCTACGTCCTCAAGTCCGGCTCGGCCCGGTTCGTCATCACCGGCGGCGTGCGGCCGGACTCGCCGCTGCTGGACCACCACCGCAAGCACGGCGACGGCGTCATCGACCTGGCGCTCGAGACCACCGACGTCGACAAGTGCGTCGAGCACGCCCGCGCGCAGGGCGCGACCATCCTCGAGGAGCCGCACGACGTCTCCGACGAGCACGGCACCGTCCGTATGGCCGCGATCGCGACCTACGGCGAAACCCGCCACTCGCTGGTCGACCGGTCGCGCTACACCGGCGTCTACCTGCCCGGCTACGAGCCGCGCGAGAGCACGATCAAGCGACCCGAAGGCGCCCCGAAGCGGCTGTTCCAGGCCGTCGACCACTGCGTCGGCAACGTCGAGCTCGGCAAGATGGACTACTGGGTCGACTGGTACCACCGCGTCATGGGCTTCGTGAACATGGCGGAGTTCGTCGGCGACGACATCGCGACCGAGTACTCGGCGCTGATGAGCAAGGTCGTCTCGAACGGCAACCACCGGGTGAAGTTCCCGCTGAACGAGCCCGCCGTCGCGAAGAAGAAGTCGCAGATCGACGAGTACCTCGAGTTCTACGGCGGCGCCGGCTGCCAGCACATCGCGCTGGCCACCAACGACATCATCGCCACGGTCACCGCGATGCGCGCCGCCGGCGTCGAGTTCCTCGACACCCCGGACTCCTACTACGACGACCCCGAGCTGCGCGCCCGGATCGGCAACGTCCGCGTGTCGATCGAGACGCTCAAGGAGCACAGCATCCTGGTCGACCGCGACGAGGACGGCTACCTGCTGCAGATCTTCACGAAGCCGATCGGCGACCGCCCGACCGTCTTCTACGAGCTGATCGAGCGGCACGGCTCGCTGGGCTTCGGCAAGGGCAACTTCAAGGCCCTGTTCGAAGCGATCGAGCGTGAGCAGGAGCGCCGAGGCAATCTTTAACGCCGAGGCGCCATCGGCACAGCGTCGCGGCAACCTGTAGTTTCACGAAACGGCGAAGGCCACCATCGGGCACCTCCGGGTCCCCTATGGTGGCCTTTGGCGTGTTCCGGGGAACCGACGGCTCCCGGGATCCGTCAGTGGAGTGGAGCAGAGAGAAGGGGCCGGGATGCCGGACAGCATCGACGCCAGCGACGCGATGATCGACAACTGGACCAAGCGGCTCGAGGAGAACGCCGCCCGGTACCAGGCGCTGGCCGATCGCATGCAGGGCCAGTCGGTCACCGAGCGGTCGAAGGACGGCACGGTCCAGGTGACCGTCGATTCGCGCGGCCTGCTGAAGAACCTCGTCATCGCCGAAACGGCAGCGGGCAAGCGGATGGCCGAGGTGTCGGCGCAGGTGATGCAGCTGGTGCAGCGCGCGCAGGCCCGGATCCCGGAGCTGCTGCAGCAGGCCATGACCGAGACCACCGGCACCGGTGACCAGGCCGCGGTGGAAATCGTCCGCGAGGCGCAGAGCACCTTCCCGGAACCGCCGCCGGAGCCCGAGCCCGCGTTCCCGGAGCCCGACCGCGTCCGCCGGTTCCTGCCGGAGGACAACGAGGAGCAGCCGCCGCGGACGCCGCCGCCACCACCCGCGCCGCCGCAGCAGCCGCAACCGCCGCGGCGTCGCCGCCCGGTCGACAACGACGATGACGACGACTTCGGCGGGCCGATTCTTTCCTGAGGGGGAAACCGATGACGGATGTGGAACTCAGCACCGACCTGACGGCGCACGCGAAGCGGCTCGACGCCATCGGTGACGGGCTGCAGCAGGCCGTCGACGCGGCGAACCAGGTCAGCATGCCGACCGACGCGTACGGCATCCTCTGCCAGCCGTTCCGGATGATGCTCGACCCGGTCGAGCAGTACGGGATCGACGCGCTCAAGGACGCCGTGCAGGCGATGACCGCCGTCTCCGGCAAGGTCCGCGAAGCCGCGGCGGCGTACCACAAGTACGAGGCCGGGGTGGCCGACGACCTGAACAAGTCCGCGGGCGGTGCGTGATGCCCGAGGGCAACCCGCTCGTCGTCGACGCCAAGCAGGACCCGGACGGGCCGGGCGCGTTCACCGCGGGCAACGGCGACTACGGCTGGGCCGGCGGCATCGGCCTCGCCGAGTCGTCGATGGACGCGTTCAACGGGATCAAGGACGGCGACTGGGTTTCCGGTGGGCTGGGCGTGCTCAGCCTGGCCGGGGAGATCGCGGGCGCCGCGATCGACCCGTTCGGCTACCTGATGTCGTCGGTCGCGTCGTTCCTGATGGAGCACGTCCAGCCGCTGAAGGACATGCTCGACTCCGTCGCGGGCAACCCGCCGGTGATCCAGTCCTACGCCGACACCTGGGGCAACGTCTCGAAGGCGCTGGGCGAGCGCAAGACCGACTTCGACAACGCGGTCAAGAACGGCACGGCCGGCTGGACCGGCCAGGGCGCGGACGCGTACCGCAAGTTCGCCGCCGAGCACAGCGACGCGCTGTCCGGCGCGGCGACGGTGGCCGGCGCGATCAGCACGGTCACGATGATCATGGGCCAGGTCGTCTCGTTCGTGCGCGAGACCGTGCGGCAGCTGATCGCGGACCTGGTCGGCAAGCTGATCGCCTGGGTGATGGAAGAGGTCTTCTCCCTCGGCTTCGGCACGCCGGTCGTGGTGGCGCAGGCGTCGGCCGCGATCGCCAAGTGGGGCAAGAAGATCGGCGAGCTGCTCAAGAAGCTCACCGACACGATCCGCAAGGTGTCGCCGCTGCTGTCGAAGCTGGTCGACATCTTCGAGAAGATCGCCAAGGTCTTCGGCAAGGTGCTGGGCAAGGTCAGCGGCCTGGACGGGTTGAAGGTCAAGGAAGGCGGCTTCGTCCACAAGGTCCCCAAGGGGGAGGGTGGCGGGGTCCACGCGCGCGGCCACGGTGGCGACGGCGAGGGTTCGTCCGGTGGCGACGGCGAAAGCTCGCACTCCGGCGACGGCGACGGTTCCCCGGACGGCGAGACGTCGTCGACCGACTCGGGCGATCCCGGCCACGCGGACGGGGATTCGCCGAGTTCCGACCCGATGAACACCGACTCGCCGGCGGATCCGGCGTCTCGCCGGAGTTCGAGCGGGGACGAATCCCGCTCGCCGGACGGCTCACCGTCGCACGCGGGTGACGATGCCCCGTCGGCGAATGGCTCGCCGGAGGGCAGCCCGTCTTCGGCGCGGTCGGACGGCTCGCCCTCGCACGCCGGGGACCCGAGCCCGTCGCACGCGGGGGATGGCAGTCCTTCGCCGACGCGATCTCCTTCGCACGCAAGCGATTCGAGCCCTTCGCCGACCCGCGCCGGGGACAGCTCGCCCTCGCACGCGGGGGACAACAGCCCCTCGCCGACGCGCGGCAGCGACAACGCGCCCTCGCACGCCGGAGACAACAGCCCCTCGCCGACGCGCGGCAGCGACAGCACGCCCTCGCGCGCCGGGGACAACAGCCCCTCACCGACGCGTGGCGCCGACAGCACTCCGGCCCACGCGGGCGACAGCAGCCCGTCACCCGCCCGCGCAGGCGACAACGCGCCTTCGCACGCCGGGAACAGCTCACCCACTCGCGGCAGTGACAGCACGCCGTCGCACGCTGGGGACAACAGCCCCTCGCCGACCCGCGCAGGCGACAGCAGCCCCGCGCCCACGCACTCCGGCTCGCCGGGCCACGCCGACGGGGGCAGCCCGGCGCACTCCGGCGTCTCGCCCGCCGCGCGGTCCGATGCGCCCGGCTCGCACGCCGGCACCGACACCCCCAGCAGCGCCGCGCCTCCCCGGGCCGACGGCACCACCTCCGCCAGCGGCACCGCGCCGACCGCTCCGCGCACCGGCGACCCGGGCGCGGTCCCGACGCCTCGTGGCGGGGACGGTGCCGCGTCCGGTGCCCCGGCACCGGGTGGCGCGCCGATGATGGGCGGTGGCGGGATGCCGCCCGGCGGCGCACCCGGAGGCGGCGGCTCCCCGCGCACCGGCGGTGGCCCCGGCTGGACCGGCACCCCGGGCAGCCCGGGCGCGCACACCCCGCACGTCGACGCACCCGGGCGGCCGCGCACCGGCGGCGACCTCCCCGAAGGGCGGCCGCGCCCGGGTGGCGACACCCCGCGCCCGCGCACGCCGGACGCGCCCGCACCCGCGGCTCGCGGCTACGGGCCCGGCACGCACGGCCCGGACACCCGGCCCGGCGGAACCGCCCCCGGCACCCGGCCGGGCGGTCCCGGGCACACCGGCCCCGGCGGCCCGCACGGTCCCGACGGCCACGGCCCGCACGAGCACGCACCGCACGAAAACGGTCCGCACGACCCGGACGGCGGCGCCCCGCACCACGGCGACTCCGAGCCGCTGACCCCGGACGAGGTCAACGCGCGGCACTCGGAAAGCACGCCGGCGGGCAGCTCGTACCACGCCGGCGACGCCGACATGGGCGACCTGCCGCACCGCGTGCAGCCCGACCCGGACGGCCGCTACACCGTCGACGTGCACGTCACGCCGGACGGTCACGCCCGCATCGGCGACCGGCTCTACACCCCCGAAGAGTTCGCGGACGTCCTGCGCCGCAACGCCGACTACGACGGCCGGCCGGTCCGCCTGATCGGCTGCGACGCGAGCTCGAACGACTTCGCGCACCGGCTTTCGCGCGAGCTCGACACCGAGGTCATGGCCCCGACGAAGCCGGCGTGGACCGACTCGCACGGCCGTGTCTTCTCGTCGGACTACGAAATCGGCCCGGACGGCCGGATGCGCCCGCGCATCCCGCCGGACGGCGAGTGGAACACCCACCACCCCGACGGCTCGACGCACGCGGCAGGCGACGACGGGTTCGCGCCGGACACCCGGCACCACGACCCGCACGACGTCGACGCGGACAGCGCGCGCCACCGCGGTGACGACGACAACCCCCGGCAGCGCGACGCCGCCGGGGCCGACGCCGATCCGGACAACCCCCGGCAACGCCAAGCGCCGCCACCCGGTACCGACCCGGACGTTCCCGCCGACCGCAATCCCCTTTCGCGGCAACAGGAACACGACCTCACCGATCCGCAGCGGCAGGCCGAGGTCCGGGCGAACCCGCAGCACGGCGCGGACTTCGACCCGCCCGGCGGCGAGCACGTGCCGGTCGGGCCGGGCAGCACGCACCCGGACGCGCCCCGCGCGCCGCACGCCGGCGAGCGGTTCCCGAGCGACCAGCGGCTCGAGCCCCACCGCTCGTACCAGGTCGTCGACGCCGACGGGACGCCCCGCGGCACGTACCACACCGACGGCTCGGGCCGGGTCACGCACATCGAGACCTCGCACCCGAACGTGCCGCCGCGGCTGGCCGACGGCACCCCGAACCCGGCGTACCACCCGAACCCCGACGTCACCCACCCGCACCCGAACACCACCTACCGGGTCGACATCGGCGGGCACCACCAGACGTTCCACACCGACGCCGACGGCGTGCCGCACCCGTCGGTGCAGTTCCACCGCCCGGACTTCGAAGGTGACCCGGTCCGGATCGGCCCGGGCGACCCGCATTCGCCCGGCGCGCGGCAGTCGTTCGCCCAGGGCGGGCCGTACGAGCCGCACACGCGGTACGAGGTCGTCGACCAGAAGGGCGTCCCGCGCGGCACGTTCTACACCGACGCCGACGGCCACGTCCGCTGGGCGGAGGTCGAGTCCGGCCGGATCGCGCGGTCGAACCCGGACCTGCGGGGAATCAACAACCCGAGGCTCGTCCCGCCGGACGCCGAGGTCCACTTCCGGCAGCGGGTCGACCCGAACGCCGAGGTGCCCGAAGGCGTCGCGAACCCGGAGCGGTTCCGCGGGGCGCACCAGCACGACGTCCACGACCTGCCGAACAACCGGTCGTTCCTGGACTCGCAGCCGAAGAACCCGGACGGGTCCCCGAAGCTGGAGCCGAACTCCAAGTACGTCGTGCACGGCGAGTACAAGGTGGGCGAGGCGAAGGTCGACCAGCCGCGGTCGGTGTACTGGACCGACGAGCACGGCCGGGTCGCGGTGGCCGAGACCTTCCGGCCGCACAGCCCGGACATGAACAACCCCGGGCCCAACATGGTCTACGACGTCGACCACGGCCGGTTCACCTACCAGACCGGCGCCGACGTCAACGGCAGGCCCGACACGGTGCACGGCAAGTCGGACGTCCCGCAGACGGCCGACGAGTACGAGCTCCAGCGCCGCGACGGCACCGCGCAGGGCGTGTCGGGGCAGCAGGGCCCGGGCGGCGTCTACGACGGCGGGCACATCGCGGGCAACCAGTTCCGCGGGCCGGGCGAGCTGCTGAACATGATGTCCCAGTGGCGGCCGCAGAACCAGGGCTGGCCGGGCCAGGCCGGGCCCGACCACTGGTACGCGTTCGAGACCGACCTGGCCAACCACCTCAAGGCGGGCGGCAAGATCGACAGCATCGACGTGTTCCCCTTGCGCAACGCCGGTGATCATGTGCCGCACACGATCCAAGTACGGTGGGTCGAAGTGGGCCCGGACGGCGGGCCGATCGTCCACATGCGCAGTTTCCCCAACACGCCGGCCGCTCCGGGAGCGTCCTGATGCGCCCGGCCGCTGCACCAGAAAGGATCCGCGCTCATGCCTCGTGACGCCTCGCAGTGGCGGGAGCAGTCGCACGAAGTGGGCAACGCCCTCGTCGACGCCGTGCCCCCGGGATGGCGGCGGATCGAACTGGTGAGCCGCCTCAACGTCGACGTCGAGGACTTCGTCCTGACGGTCCTGATGGAAGACGGCAGCCGGCCCGCGATCGCGGTGCCGGACGCGGTCGCGCCCGCGGTCCGCGGCATGCGGAAAGCGTTCCACCAGCCGGAAGACGGCACGTGGTTCTCGATGCGGTACCTGCTCGACGCGCCGGGGCGCGTCCAGACGCTGTTCAACCTCGACTGGGACCCGCGCTGGTCACCCGCCATCGACCCGGCGGGCTGGGTGCGCGACCTCGACGCCTTCCCGCGGGAACCCGAGAACATCCAGCCGTGGCTGCGCACGCTGCTCGCCGACGCCGGCCGGCCGGTGCCCGAGGACATCCCGGTCGCGCTGCCGGACCCGCCGCTGGATCCCGAGGGCCAGAACTGGTACTGGCAGCAGATCGGGAACATCGTCTCGATGTCCGTGCCGCCGGACTGGGCGCAGGTGATGCTGACCTACCGCGCGATCGGCGACCACGTCGAGCTGCCGGTGATGGTCCGGCGCGTCACCGACGGCGGGCTGTACCTCTGGGAGCCACCGGCCGAAGTCGGCGAGCTGCTCGCCGCGCTGCGCGCCGGGATGTACCGCGAAGGCCGCGGGACGTGGTTCCAGGTCGTCGCGCACATCGCGCTCAACTCGAGCGCCGAGTACACCTACACGTGGGACGACGAGCCGGCGTGGGACCGGCCGCGACCGGCCGGCGAGTTCCCCCGTGAGCTCGCGCGGTTCCCGCGGACCGGCGACGCGCTGCCGGACTGGCTGGCCGAGGCGGTCGGCACGGCGACGCCCGCCGGCGCGGCGGACCCCGAGGCCGCGGCCAAGGACGCGTTGCGCGCGGCCGAAGACGCCGCCGCCGAGCTCGAAATCGCCCCGGCCCGCTACCGCATCGGCGAGATCGCCGACGGCGCCTGGTGCCTGGTCCCCGAAGGCGACGGCTGGGCGGTGTTCCGGGCCCAGGGCGAAGACCGGCTGGAGCTCGCCACCTTCCCGAGCGCGGTGGCGGCCGTCCGCTACTTCACCGGGCACCTGTACCTGAACCGCGCCGCCTTCCGCGACGAGCTCCCCCCGGACGCCAAGCGGGCCACGGCGGAGTGGCCCATCCAGCCCGTCGGCGGCGATGTCGGGTTGCAGATGTACGGCGGGAAGCGGCTGGTGACGCTGCCGCCGGGCACCGAGCTGGACCGCTACGGCGAACCGGCGGGCAACACGCTGTACGCGGCGCGGACCGAGTGGGAGAACCGGTCCGAACCCGCCGAGATCCGTGACTGGGCCTTCCACGTCTACCGCCTGCGGCGGCCGGTGCGGGCGCTGACCGGCACCGTCATCGCCTGGTACGACCAGCCCGGCGGCGGGACGGCCTACGTGCTCGAACGGTCCGTGGCCGACCTGCTGGCCGACGGCACCCTCGAGGAGATCCCGCAGGCGACCACCCGGCCGCCCGAGCCGGGGCCGGGGCGATGAGCACGCCGCTGGGGCCGGACCAGCAGCACCAGCTCGTCGCGCAGATCGGCCAGGGACTGGCGTCGATGGCGCCGCCGGGCACGTGGCGGCAGGTCCGGACCGAGTACCGGGCGGTCGGCAGGCACATCGAGGCCGACGTCGTCGTCACCGGGCACGACGGCACGCCCCGCGCGGTGCAGCCCCCGCCCGACCTGCTCCAGCTGCTGGGCACGCTCCGCGCGGGCATGTACCGGCCGGGCCTCGGGACCTGGGTGAGCGCGGTGGTGCTCGTCGACGCCGTCCAGGGCGTCAGCGCGGACTTCACCGCCGACCGGGAGCCGCAGTGGCGGCGCACCCCGCCGCCGATCGGCTTCCAGGACGAGCTGCGGTTCTTCCCGCGCGCCGACGAGCACGTCCCGCCGTGGCTGCGTGAGCGCGCCGGGCTGACCCCGCCGGCTCCCGGCGAGGTCCGGACGCCGCGGATCCACGACGGCCTCGACGAGGCGGGCCGCCCGCTCATCCGCCGTCAGCAGCTCGCCCCGGCCGAAGCCGAGCGCGTGCTCGCCTACCTCGACGCGGCGCCGGTCATCCTGGCTTCGCGCAGCAACGGCCCGGACGCGTTCGCGCCGGACCGCACGGACGCCGTGCCGATGAACTTCCGCACCGACGGCGCTTGGGCCTGGCCCGGCGCGGTGGCGTACTACCTGCGCGAGCACGGGGTGCCGCCGGACCCGGACCTGGTCGCCCACATCCGGGCCCGCCGCTTCACCGCCCCACCGGAGGTCCCCGAGCCGGCGAAGGACCTGGCCCTCGCCGCGATCACCGGAGAACAGCCTCAGACCACCGTGTAACCCGCGTTGGTCAGCGCGATCTCGAGGTCCTTGCAGTGCTCGGGACCGCGGGTCTCGAGCGCCAGGACGACGTCGGCCTCGCCGAGGTCGAGGCTGCCGGAGATCCGGGAGTGCTCGACGTCGAGGACGTTCGCGCCCAGTTCGCTCACGCAGGACAGCACGCCCACCAGCGACCCCGGGCGGTCCGGGACCCGCAGGTGCAGGCGCAGGTAGCGGCCGCCCGCCGTCATGCCGTGCTGGATGATCTGCAGGAGCAGCACCGGGTCGACGTTGCCGCCCGAGAGGATCGCGACCACCGGCGGTTCGAAGATCCCCGGGTGCTGCAGCAGCGCCGCGACCGTCGCCGCGCCCGCCGGCTCGACCACCAGCTTGCGGCGTTCCAGGCAGAGCAGCACCGCGCGGGAAAGGGACTCCTCGGTGACCGTCACGACGTCGTCCACCAGCGACGCGACGTGCGCGAAGCTGACCGGGCCCGGCTCGCCGACCGCGATCCCGTCGGCCATCGTCGACGTCGAGCTCAGCCGCACCGGCGCGCCCTGGGCCAGCGACGGCGGGTACGCGGCCGCCTCTTCGGCCTGCACGCCGACGACGCGCACATCCGGGCGCACCGCCTTCACCGCCGACGCGACCCCGCCGGCCAGCCCGCCGCCGCCGGTCGCGACCAGGATCGTCTTCACGCCCGGCACCTGCTCGAGGATCTCGAGGCCGACGGTGCCCTGGCCGGCGATGACGTCCGCGTGGTCGAAGGGGTGGATGAACACCGCGCCGGTCCGCTCGCCGAACTCGATCGCCGCGGCGAGGGTCTCCTCCAGCAGCGCGCCGTGGAGGTGGACCTCGGCGCCGTACCCGCGGGTGGCGGCGAGCTTCGGCAGCGGCGCCCGCAGCGGCATGAAGACGGTGGACTTCGCCCCGAGCAGCGACGACGCGAGCGCGACGCCCTGCGCGTGGTTGCCGGCACTGGCCGCGACGACGCCGCGGTCGCGTTCGGCCTGGCTGAGGCCGTGGATGCGGGTGTAGGCGCCGCGGATCTTGAACGACCCCGTGCGCTGCAGGTTTTCGCACTTCAGGTGCACCGGACCGCCGTGGAGCCGGCGCAGGTCGCGCGCGTGCTCCATCGGCGTCACCCGGGTCACTCCGCGTAGGAGGTCCCGGGCGGCCTGGATCCGCTCGATGGTCACGAGTTCCATGGCCGGAGGTTATGCCACTCAGGAACTCCACAGGTTGACCGGACCTGGAGCCGGGTACCCTGGGCGTGTCAACACGCGGTAAACAGGGAGCAACACATGGCACGGGGGAACGACTCGCACCGGGCGCGCGCCACCCGGTCCGCCGGGCTGGTTCCGCTCGTGATCGGGCTGGCCTCGGCCGCGGCGCTGACCGGAGCCGCGTACTTCACGGTGGACAGCGCTTCGTGCGGGTCCCCGGCCCAGTACATCCGCCACGACAGCCACGTCGAGCTGGTGGGCGGCTGCGTGGACGGCGCGAACCTGCCGGCGACGGGCACCCCGAAGTCGGGTGGCGTCGTGCACGGCAACTACAACCCCTGATCTTCAGCACGCGAAAACGGCGCCGGAGCAGCTCCGGCGCCGTTTTGCTGTGTCCGAGGGGTCAGCCCAGGGCGGTCAGCAGGTCCGCGACCAGGTCGCGGCCGTCCTCGATGCCGACCGACAGGCGCAGCAGGTCGGCCGGGACCTGCAGGGTCGAGCCCGCGGTGCTCGCGTGGGTCATCTTGCCCGGGTGCTCGATCAGGGACTCGATGCCGCCCAGCGACTCGGCCAGGATGAACAGCTTCGTGCGGGACGCCACCTCCAGCGCCGCCTGCTCGCCGTCCGCGTGGCTGAACGAGACCATCCCGCCGAAGCGGCGCATCTGCTTCGCCGCCGTCTCGTGGCCGGGGTGCTCCGGCAGGCCCGGGTAGTAGACCTTCGCGACCTTCGGGTGCTTGACCAGCGCCTGCACGACCAGCTCGGCGTTGTCGCTGTGGCGCTCCATGCGCAGGGCCAGCGTCTTGATGCCGCGCAGGGTCAGCCACGCGTCGAACGGCCCGGGCACCGCGCCCGCGGCGTTGCGCAGGTAGAACAGCTGCTCGCGCAGCTCGTCCTCGTTCGTGATCACCGCGCCGCCGACGACGTCGGAGTGGCCGCCGAGGTACTTCGTCGTCGAGTGCAGGACGATGTCCGCGCCCAGCGAGAGCGGGTTCTGCAGGTACGGCGTCGCGAAGGTGTTGTCGACCACCAGGCGAGCGCCGGCGTCGTGCGCGACCCCGGCCAGCGCGGCGATGTCGGCGATGCCGAGCATCGGGTTGGTCGGCGACTCGCACCAGATCAGCTTCGTCTCGGGCCGGATCGCGGCGCGCACCTCGTCGAGGTTCGCCAGGTCGGCGACGGTGTGCTCGACGCCCCACAGGCTGAGCACCTTGTCGATCAGGCGGAACGTGCCGCCGTACGCGTCGTTGCCGAGCACGAGGTGGTCACCGGGGCGCAGGGTACTGCGCAGCACCACGTCGGAGGCCGCCATGCCGGACGCGTAGGCCAGCGCGTGCCGGCCGCCTTCCAGCGAGGCCAGCGCCTCCTCCAGCGCCGAGCGGGTCGGGTTCGCGGTGCGCGAGTACTCGTAGTCACCCTCGCGGGTCCCGCCGACGCCGTCCTGCGCGTAGGTCGAGGTCTGGTAGATCGGCACGATCACCGCGCCGGTGCGGGGGTCTGGCTTCTGACCGGCGTGGATCGCGCGGGTCTCGAATCCCAGTACGGAGTAGTCGTCCACCATGGGGTAAGCGTACGGCGAGGCCCTGACATTCCCGTCAGGTGGGACGGATCTCAATGCCGCACCACCGGGCGGTGGGCGCGGACACGGCGAGCAGCAGCGTCGCCACGGCCGGCGGCACCACCAGGGCCAGCGCGGTCAGGCCGCCCATCGCCAGGTCGCCGGGGCCTTCGAAGGTGAGTCCGCAAGCTGCGAGAACCGCCGAAGTCAGCGTCGCGAGCAGCGCCGCCGAGCTCCCGGCGATGCAGCCGATCCGGCCGATCGGCTGCCGGCGCAGCAGCAGGACGCCGCCGGGCAGCAGCGTCGAAGCGAGCACGGCGTCGACCGCGGTGTGGACGCCCACGCGACCGGCGTCACCGGGGAACCGAGCCAGCGCGACGACGTCCAGGACGAGCCCGGCCAGGTAGAGCAGCCCGCCGAGCAGGGCGAGCACCGCGGCGGCGAGCGCCGTCCGGTCTTCGGTTCGGGTCACGGCTGCCGAGGATACGGTCGATCACCGACGGTGACCGGCGCGGGTCACCAGCCCCGGGACGAATAGGCCTCCTGGCCCGCCCACATCGGCACCGACGGCGTGCGGTAGCGCAGGTAGCGGAAGGTCGGCGGCAGCAGCGCCAGGATCAGCACCAGCACCGCCAAGCCGGCCAGGCCCACCCGGTCCACCATCGCGAACCCGCCGTGGGTGAACATCGCGTCCGCGAACCGCGCCAGCGGAACGCCCACCGACAGCGGCTCCATCAGCAGCGCGCCGATGGCCAGCAGGGCACCCAGGCCGAGCAGGATCGCACCGGCCGTCGCGCGGAAGAACGTCGTCAGCGCGCCCAGCAGGAGCACGAGCCCGGCGGCGAGGTAGGCGGCGAGGTCCACGAGCACCCAGCCCGGCAGGGCACCGAGGCTGAATTCGGCGGGCATGTCGAGAAAGATCCGGACCGGGACATATCCCGCGGCGACGGCAGCGGCAAGTCCGAGCAAGCCGGCGAGGATCGCCGTTACTCCGGACGGCCGAGTCGATGAATACGAATGCGAACGCGACACCGGATATCCGCGCGGACCGGTCACAACTCCCCCATCAGCAGAGCACGGGACTACGGCGTTCACCCTAGTCGGGAAAGGGGGAAGTGACTCCGAAAGAGAACGGAATTCGGCCGGACGGCGGAACCCAAGATCATTTTCCTGCGGTAGCGGCAGAAATGCTGTCACGAGACCGGGATGACCTTCGATACCGCGCATTTGTCCATTTGAGACAATTTCTCACCGGCGGTTTTAATGCAACGTGCCCCGGAGCCGAATGGGCTCCAGGGCACGTTTTGGTGTACTAGTTCACCACTGCTGTTGCTGCGGCGGCTGGCCGGGCTGGCCGAACCCGCCGCTCGGCGGGCCCTGCTGGCCCGGGGGCTGGCCCCAGCCCTGCGGCGGCTGGCCCGGCTGCTGCTGCGGGTAGCCCTGCGGCTGGCCGTACCCGCCCTGCTGCGGCGGCTGGCCCGGCTGCGGGAAGCCCCCGCTCGACGGCTGCGGGAACCCGCCGCTGGACGGGTTGGGCCCGCCCGGCTGGCCGTAGCCCGGAGGCTGGCCGTAACCCTGGCCCGGCTGCCCCGGCTGGCCGAAGCCGCCCTGCTGCTGGCCGAACCCGCCCGGCTGACCGGGCTGACCCGGCTGGCCGAACCCGCCCGGCTGCTGCGGGCCACCGAAACCGCCCTGCGGCGGTCCGCCGAAGCCCTGCGGCCCACCCGGCGCGGCACTGCCGGCACCGAGGCCGACGAACTGCTGCGTCGCCGGGATGAACCCGAGCACACCCACGATGAGGATCAGCACGCCGAGGATCAGCGGCGGGAGCCCGAGGCCGAAGGTGCTCCGCTCGGAAGCGGAGGCCTGCGCGAGCGTCGCGGCGTTCGGCGTCATCCCGATCTTGAGCAGCAGCGCGAAGACCGTGAGCAGCGCGCCGCCCGCGACGATCGCGATCGGGACGAACTTCTTGAGCCCGCCCAGCTTGCCCGCGAGCGCCAGCCCGACGCCACCGGCGAGGGAGACCAGCGCGCCCACCAGGATCATGATCACGTAGAACCAGACCAGGCCCGGGCCGATGATCCCGGCCTCGTCGAGCACCTTGTCGATCGCCGCCTGGTCGGGCGCGAGGTCGAAGATCTTCGAGTAGTCGCTCGCGTCGCCCATGTAGCTGAAGGCGATGATCAGCGCGATCAGGCCCAGGAGGGCGACCACGCCGCCGGCGATGTAGCCGAACAGGCCGTTGCCCCCGGCCGACGGTCCGCCGAACTGCGGCGGCTGACCGCCGAAGCCGGGCTGCTGGGGGCCGCCGAAGCCGGGACCGCCGAAGCCCTGCGGCGGCTGACCGGGCTGCCCCGGCTGGCCGAAGCCCGGCTGCTGGCCGAACCCGCCCGGCTGACCGGGCTGGCCCTGCTGGCCGAAGCCACCCTGCTGGCCGTAACCACCCTGCTGGCCGAACGCCGCGGCCGGGTTGTCGGCCGCGCTCGGCGGCGGGGCGTACGGGATCGCCGGCGGCTGGGAACCCGGCGGGACCAGCTGCGTGGAGTCCGCGATCGGGGCGTCGCCGCCGCCGGCCGGGTTCACCATCTGCGTCGCGTTCGCGTCGACCGGCGGCATCGCCTGGGTCGCGCCCGCCCCGCCGTCACCCGGGTGGCCCGGCTGGACGACCTGCGTCGGTTCGGGCGTCTCCCCGAACGGGGAACCGCCCTGGGGCTGGGCGGGCTGCACGACCTGGGTCGGTTCCGGGCTGCCGAACGGGTTGTCCTGCTGCGGCTGGGGGCCACTCGGCGGGCCCTGAGGTGGCTGGCCGCCACCCCACGGCTGGTTCGGTGGCTGCGGTGCACTCATGTGGGTCTTGAACCCCCTTGACGAGGACGCGAAAGTGTTCTATTTGCGCTCACGCTATCGGATCACCCGGCAGGGCGCTCGTAACGCCCCGGCCGGGTGCGCCGATTACGTCTTTTCACAGCTCCCGCTCAGCGGCCGGCGAGGAAGCCCAGGAGGTCGTGCCGGGTGACGACCCCGGCCGGCTTGCCGTCGACCAGCACGAGCGCGCCGTCGGCACCCTCGAGCGCCGTCATCGCGGCACTCACCTGCTCGCCACCGCCGATGGTCGGCAGCGGCGGGGACATGTGCCGGTCGAGGCGGTCGGCCAGCTGGGCCTTGCCGGTGAACAGCGCTTCGAGCAGGTCACGCTCGTTGACCGCGCCGACGACCTCGGCGGCCATCACCGGCGGCTCCGCGCTGACCACGGGCATCTGGCTGACGCCGAACTCGGCCAGGATCGCGATGGCCTCGGCGACCGTCTCGTTGGGGTGCGAGTGCACGAGGTTGGGCAGCGAGCCGCTCTTCTTCGTGAGCACGTCGGCGACCGTCGCGCCGGAGGAGTCGGGCGGCAGGAAGCCGTAGGAGGACATCCAGGTGTCGTTGAACACCTTCGTCAGGTAGCCGCGGCCGCCGTCGGGCAGCAGCACGACCACGACGTCGTCCTCGGTGAGCCGCTCGGCGAGCTTCAGCGCGGCGGCGACGGCCATCCCGCAGGAGCCGCCGACCAGCAGGCCCTCCTCCAGCGCGAGCCGGCGGGTGACCTGGAAGGAGTCGGCGTCGGAGACCGGGATGATCTCATCGGCGATGTTCCGGTCGTAGGTCTCCGGCCAGAAGTCCTCGCCGACGCCCTCGACCAGGTACGGGCGGCCGCTGCCGCCGGAGTAGACCGAGCCCTCCGGGTCGGCGCCGACCACGAGCACGCGGCCGTCGCTGACCTCCTTGAGGTACTTGCCGGTGCCGGAGATCGTACCGCCGGTGCCGACGCCCGCGACGAAGTGGGTGATCTTCCCGTCGGTCTGCTTCCACAGCTCGGGGCCGGTGGAGAGGTAGTGGCTCTCCGGGTTCTGCGCGTTGGCGTACTGGTTGGGCTTCCAGGCGCCGTCGATCTCGCGGACCAGGCGGTCGGAGACGTTGTAGTAGGAGTCCGGGTGCTCGGGCGCCACCGCGGTCGGGCACACCACGACGCGGGCGCCGTAGGCCTTGAGGACGTTGCGCTTGTCTTCGCTGACCTTGTCCGGGCAGACGAAGACGCACTGGTAGCCCTTGCGCTGCGCGACCATGGCCAGCCCGACGCCGGTGTTGCCGGACGTCGGTTCCACGATCGTGCCGCCGGGGCGCAGCTCGCCGGAGCGTTCGGCCGCCTCGATCATGCGCAGCGCGATCCGGTCCTTGACCGAGCCACCCGGGTTCAGGTACTCGACCTTGGCCAGCACGAGCGGCTTGAGCCCCTTGGTCAACGAGTTCAGCTTGACCAGCGGGGTGTTGCCCACGAGGTCTGCGATGTGCTCTGCGTACTCCACGCCCGCCAGCCTAAACGGCCGACCGGTGGCGTTGTCCACTCGTGGCGGACCCGGCCCCGGGGGCCTCCGGGTGCGCGTCGGTGATCACGGGTCGCGAGCGCGAGGTCGGACCGCCCGGGGAGACCACCGGCAGCCACCAAGCTGCTCGTCTACCCCGGTACCGGCCCGAGGGCCGCCGCACGCTGAGCCGTCATCCCGTCCCGGAGGTTCCGCCCGGCACCGATCGCGGCAGGGCAGCCCGTCCGAAGAGGGGAGGGAGGCGCACAAGCGTGCGGTCCGATAACCATCGCCAGTTCACCTCCTGCGTCAGGAATGGCGACCTACTATTGCTGCGACGATCCTATCGGCGTTCCGGTTGCCCAGGATCGGCCTTTCGTGTCAATCGTGACCACTCTCTCCGGTCGGCGATCGGCCGTTCTTCCCAGTCCGGTGGCCAGGTCCGCCGGAAGCCGCCTTGCGCCTCGGCGCCGGCGAGCCGGGCGGCGGACTTCGTGCCGAAATCGGCCGGACCTGCGAAAACGGCGCCGTGGAAGCTGTCGCGATCGCCACCGAAAACGGTTCCGCGGAAATCGACGCGGCCGGCGAAGTGCGCTTGGTTGAAGTCCGCTTTCGTGCGGAATTCGGTGCCGCGGAAGGAAGCGAGTTCGAGAAACCGGGTTTCGAAGCACACGATCGACCGGATCGAACAGTGGGTGAGGTTCAGCCCGACGAGCGTCGCCCCGGAGAAGTCGAGGTCGACGTCCGGCCAGAAGTCCCCGCTCGGCTCGTCCCCGGAGCCGGGGCGCAGGTGCAGCATCAGGATGCGCTGCGCGGTCTTGCGGACCTGCAGCTCCTCGGCGTTCTTCGCGTTGTGCTTGAAGGGCATCCGCAGGTAGGCGCAGAGGACGTTGACGATGGTCTGCCGGTGCTCGGGGTACCCGCCGGCCAGCCGTTCGAGGGAGTACAGCCCGGCGAGGCGCACGGGGGCCTTGTCGCTGCCGAGCTGGTCGGCGGCCTTGCCGTAGATCTCGGTGATCCGGCGTTCGGTGGCGTCGTGCTCCTTCTGCACGAGGTCCAGCTCGGCCGACCGCTGCCGCCGGGCGGCGAGCAGCAGCGCGGCGGCACCCCCGGTCCCGACGACGATGTTGGCGGCCGTCCGCAGCGCGTCGAGCCGGGCGACGTCCTCCGGTCGGCCCCTACCCAGGAGCGTCAGCAGCAGCGCGGCGGCCACCCCGGCGACGACCAGCAGGCCGGCGCCCCACAGCAGGATGGTCCTGGTCCGCAGCACTCGCTCCAGCCGGTTCCCCACCGGGGTGATCCTGCCAGTCCCCGGAGAAGCTCACACCGTCTTCGGCTTTCTCCCCGGCGCGGTACACGGCACTATGGTGAGCAACCGCTTAGCCGCTTAGCTCGCGATACGAGGATGTGTCACGTCATGCCTGAAGCCGTCATCGTCTCCACCGCTCGCTCGCCGATCGGCCGTGCCGGGAAGGGCTCGCTGGTCAGCATGCGGCCCGACGACCTGACCGTGCAGATGGTCCAGGCGGCACTGGCCAAGGTGCCGCAGCTCGACCCCGCCGACATCGACGACCTGATGCTGGGCTGCGGCCTGCCGGGCGGCGAGTCCGGGTTCAACATGGGCCGCGCCGTCGCCGTCGAGCTCGGCTACGACCACCTGCCCGGCTGCACCATCACCCGCTACTGCTCTTCCAGCTTGCAGACCACCCGGATGGCGTTCCACGCGATCAAGGCCGGCGAGGGCGACGTCTTCATCTCGGCCGGCGTCGAGACCGTCTCGCGGTTCGCCAAGGGCAGCTCGGACTCGTGGCCGGACACGCACAACCCGCTGTTCGCCGACGCCGAGAAGCGGACGGCGGCGACCGCCGAGTCCGGCACCGACAGCTGGAGCGACCCGCGCACCTCGGGGGACGTCCCGGACGTCTACATCGCGATGGGCCAGACCGCGGAGAACCTGGCGCGGCTGAAGGGCGTCACGCGCGAGGACATGGACGAGTTCGGCGTCCGCTCGCAGAACCTGGCCGAGAAGGCCATCGCCGACGGCTTCTGGGCCAAGGACATCACCCCGGTGACCCTCCCGGACGGCACGGTCGTCTCGAAGGACGACGGCCCGCGAGCCGGCGTGACCATCGAGGGCGTCTCGGGGCTGAAGCCGGTGTTCCGCCCGGACGGCCGCGTGACGGCGGGCAACTGCTGCGCGCTCAACGACGGCGCGGCGGCGCTGGTCATCATGTCCGACGTGAAGGCGCGCGAGCTGGGCCTGACGCCGCTGGCCCGGATCGTGTCGACCGGCGTGACGGGGCTGTCGCCGGAGATCATGGGCTACGGGCCGGTGGAGGCGTCCAAGCAGGCGCTGTCCCGCGCGGGCCTGTCGATCGGCGACATCGACCTGGTCGAGATCAACGAGGCGTTCGCGGCGCAGGTGATCCCGTCGTACCGCGACCTGGGCATCGACCTCGACCGGCTGAACGTCAACGGCGGCGCGATCGCGGTGGGCCACCCGTTCGGCATGACGGGCGCGCGCATCACGTCGACGCTGATCAACTCGCTCCAGCACCACGACAAGCAGTTCGGCCTGGAGACGATGTGCGTGGGCGGCGGCCAGGGCATGGCGCTGATCATCGAACGCCTCTCCTGACGCTTTGACGACGAAGGCCGCCACCGGGATCCGGTGGCGGCCTTCGCCGTGTTCAGAGGGTCGACACGTGTGATTCGGAGGTCGACACGCGTGATTGAGGGGTCGACACGGCGAACCCCGGACGGCGGGGCCGTGTCGACCCTCTGATCACGCGTGTCGACCCTCCAGTCACGCGTGTCGACCCTTGGATCACACCGCGGAGGGTCGGCTCGCGTGCCTGGAGGGTCGGCTCGCGTGCCTGGGCGGTCGGCTAGTGGACCATCACCGGGGGTGTGATCTCGTCGCCGTCTTGCGAGGGCGCCGGGGTTGCCGGGCGGGACTTCGGCAGGAACAGCGCCGGGATCACGCACAGCACCACCAGGACCAGGGACCACACGAACGTCGTCGAGAACGCGTCCGCCGCCAAGCCCGTTGCCTCGTTGTGCGTCGCCGGGTTCAGGATCGCCGCCGTTGCCGCCAGCTGACCCTGGGCCGTCGGGACGCCGAACTTGCCCGCCAGCAGGGCCGCCAGGATCGTCGCCATCACCGCCGAGCCGATCGCGCCCGCCGTCTGCTGGACGATGTTCGTCGCCGTCGATGCTCGGGCCATGTCCTTCGGCTGCAGCGTCTGCAACGCCGACGTCGTGATCGGCATCATCGTGCAGCCCATGCCCAGGCCCATCACGAACAGCGCCGACAGCAGGACCCAGTACGGCGTGGTCGCGGTGACCTGCGTCAGCATGGCCATCGAACCGACCAGCAGCACCATGCCCGGCAGCACGATCCTGCGCGCGCCCACCTTGTCGGCCAGGCGGCCGGTGATCGGCATCATGATCATCGCGCCGAAGCCCTGCGGGGCCAGCAGCAGCCCCGCGTGCAGCGTCGTTTCGCCGCGCACCAGCAGGAAGTACGTCGGCAGCAGCATCATCCCGCCGAGGAACGCGACGAAGAACAGCGACATCGTCACCATCGCGATCGTGAACGACCGGTTCTTGAACAGCCGCAGGTCCACCAGCGGGTTCGGCACGCGCAGCGCCCGCACCACGAACGCGACCAGCAGCACCACCCCGGCCAGCACCGGCAGCCACACCTCGACCGCGCCGAACCCGCCCGCCGACGGGACCTTCGAGACGCCGAAGATCAGCGCCGCCAGCCCCGGCGACACCATCAGCATGCCGACGAAGTCGAAACGCCCGGTGGCTTCCGGTTCGTCCTTCGGCAGCAGCCGCCACGACAGCAGCAGCGTGATCACGCCGATCGGCACGTTGATGAAGAAGATCCAGCGCCAGCTCACCGCGTCGACCAGCCAGCCGCCCAGGATCGGGCCGCCGATCGGGCCGAGCAGCATCGGCACGCCCAGCACCGCCATCACGCGCCCGATCCGCTGCGGGCCGGCCGCGCGGGTCAGGATCGTCATGCCGCACGGCATCAGCATGCCGCCGCCGAAGCCCTGCAGGACGCGGAAGACGATCAGCGTTTCGATGTTCCAGGCCGCCCCCGCGAGCATCGAGCCCGCCAGGAACAACACGATCGCGAGCATGTAGAGCCGCTTGGTGCCGAAGCGGTCGGACGCCCAGCCGGTGACCGGGATCACGGTCGCCAGCGCCAGCAGGTAGCCCGTGGCGACCCACTGGATGACGTCGAACGACGTCGAGAACTCGATCGTCAGCTTCTGCAGCGCGACGTTGACGACCGTGGTGTCCAGGATCGCCATGATGGCGCCCAGGACGACCACGGAGGCCACCTTCAGGACACCGGCGTCGAGCGCGTCACCGTTCGGCGCCGAGCCGGTTCTTTGCGTAGTCATAAGGAAGAAGTCCCCCAGGTTCGTGGATTCGTCCGCGAGAGTACCGGGGGACCCCGACAAAAAATCAGCAGATGCTGTCCGTCGGCACCGGGTTCGCCAGCCCGAACAGCGGCCGCAGCTTCAGCCCGATCCACGTGCCGCCGAGCGCGAACACGCCCCACAGCCAGCCGTGCAGGCTGCCGGTCGAGATGCCGCCGAGGTACGCGCCGATGTTGCAGCCGCCCGCCATCCGCGCGCCGACGCCCATCATGATCCCGCCGAGGACCGCGGCCAGCGCCGTGCGCCACGGGATCGAGCTGTGGATCTTCCACGCGCCCGCGGCCGCCGCGGCCACCGCCGCGCCGATCATGATCCCGATGTCGGTGAGGCTGTTCTTGTCCTTCCAGATCGGGTTGGCCAGCGACGTCGCGTTGGGCTTCTGCTGCCAGAACTCCCAGGACTCCGGGTGCAGCCCGAACACCTGCAGGATCTTGGCGCCCCACAAGGAAAACGCGCTCGTGACGCCCCAGATCCCGCCGGAGACCAGGAACACCGCGCCGGCCAGCACACCCAAGACGACCGCGCCGGCGAGGACCGGCCACGAGCCGCGGAAGATCCGCGCGAGCCCGTGCGCGGTCGGCACGGCGTCCACCGGCGGTGGCGTGCGGCGGCGCTGCACCACGCGGGTGACCAGCACGATCCCGGCGAGCACGGCGATCGTGATCGCCCACGAGCCGAACCAGCCGACGTGGTCGGCCAGCAGCACGCCCTTGAGCTCGGGCCAGCCGCTCAGCACCGGGTACGCCCACGTGTAGAGCACGGACCCGGTGATGAACCCGCCCAGCGTCAGCACGATCGTCGACTGCCCCGACCCGACCGCGAACAGCGTGCCGGACGCGCACGCGCCGCCGAGCTGCATGCCGATCGCGAAGAGCGTCGCGCCGACGAAGAGGGCGAGCCCGAGCGGGCTGGCCGTCGGCGCGGGTTTGCTGCCGAACAGCCCGGCGCCGGTGCCGGCGATGAGCGCGATCAGCGTCGCGGCCGTGCCGAGCAGGAGGGTGTGGGCGCGCAGGCCCTGGCCGTTGCCGACGGCGATCAGCTGCCGCCACGCCGAGGTGAAGCCGAACCGCGAGTGGAACAGCGCCAGCCCGAGGCCCAGGCCGAGCAGCAGCAGGACGCCGAACTTGGCGCCGTAGCTCGCCCAGACGTACCAGGTCAGGCCGGCCGCGAGGACGCCCGCGACGGCCAGCGGCACCACGCGGACGGGTTCCTCCGGCTGCGGGACGGGCGCGGCGCAGGAGGTGGGGAAGTCGAGGAACTTCTTTTCACCGGCAGGGGATTCGGTCGTCGCCACCAGTACTCCAGGCTCGGGCGGGAAGGACGACCCAAGTTAGGTCCGGTGATCGCTTTTCCGCAGCTCGTCGCACAGTGTGGGACGAACGGAGCAATCCGGGTACCCCTGAACGCGAAGAAGGCCTCCTCGCGAAGCACGCGAGAAGGCCTTCGACGAGGCTGGTGGCCGCTAGTTCGTCTTGACGCACATCGTCGTCGGCGGCTGCGGGTAGACCGCGACGCGCGTGGCGTCCGTGCCCTCGCAGACGCTGTCGCTCGCCTGGCCCTCGACGACCTTCACGAGCTCGGCGTCCTTCGTCGGGTCGCTGCAGGGAACCTTCTGGTAGCCCTTGGTCTGCGACGAGAAGTTCGCCAGGCAGTCGCCCTGCTTCGCGTTGATCATCAGGCACAGCTTGTACGAGCTGCGGCCGCTGACCGAGTAGGTGTCGTAGCCGGCGTCGGAACCACCGGGGCAGTCGTCGCTCGCGCTGTCGAGCTTGGCGGCGATCTTGACGTTGGCCTTCGGGTCGCCGCAGTCGGCCTTCGCCGGGTCGTCGCCGCCCCGGGTGAACTCGGTGATCGAGAGGCAGTCACCGACGTTGGAGCTGGCCGGCGAGCTCTTGAAGGCGAAGTACCCGGCGATCACGACGCCGATGAGCACGACGACGCCGATGCCGAGGCCGATGAACCGGCCGGCCTTCGACTTCTTCGGCGGGGCCGGCGGCGCGGGCGGGAAGCCGGGCTGGCCGGGCGGCGGCGGGTACTGGCCCGGCGGCGGGCCGTACTGGCCGGGCTGGCCCTGCGGCGGGGTGCCGGGCGCGCCGTACTGGCCCTGCTGGCCGTACTGCTGCGGCTGACCGCCCGGAGGCGGCCCGTAGGGATCGGGCTGACCCACCGGCTGCTGGCCCCCGGGGGCCGGAGGGGGAACGCTCACTGTGAACCTCACACATGTGAAATTGAGAACCGACCGGGACATCAAACACGCAGGGTGAGCATGATCCGCACCGGGGTCCCCATATGCACGAATTACCCACAGAAAAGGCGCCCCGTTGATTACGGAGCGCCTTCACTGTGTCGCCTATCGGAACTGTGAGCCAGGTTACTCGCGGAGGTAGGACAGCAGCCGCAGGATCTCCAGGTACAGCCAGACGAGCGTGGTCATCAGGCCGAACGCGGTGTACCAGGCCCACTTCGACGGCATGCCCTCGCGGATCATCCGGTCGGCCTGGTCGAAGTCGAGCAGGAAGCTGAACGCCGCGATGCCGATGCACAGGATGCTGAAGGCGATGGCGAGCGGGCTGCCGTCGCGCAGCGGGTTGAAGCCGAAGGCGAACGAGCTGATCAGGTTGAACAGCATCAGGATCGCGACGCCGACGACGGCCCCGACGATCCACTTGGTCAGCTTCGGCGTCACCTTGACCGCGCCGGTCTTGTAGACGACCAGCATGCCGATGAAGACACCGACGGTGCCGATGATCGCCTGCAGCGCGATGCCCGGGTAGATCACCTCGAACACGCCGCTCAGCGCGCCGAGGAAGAGACCTTCGGCGGCCGAGTAGACGAGCGTCAGCGGGCCGCTCGGCTTCTGCTTGAAGATGATCACCAGCGAGATGACGAGCCCGACGATCAGGCCGCCGATCATCGCGCCGATCAGGGCACCGGAGAGCCGGCCGGTCTCGGCCAGCTGGTTCTGGGCCCAGATCGCGGTCACGATCCCGACGAGCAGCGCGACGCCGAGGCTCATGCCGGTCTTGACGACGACGTCGTCGACGGTCATCGGCCGGTCGTCGTCGCCGGAGGTGACCTGCCCGGGTCCGTACCCGGGCACGCCGCCCTGGGTCTGGTTGAAGCCCACCGGGGGCCCGTACTGCCCGTGAGTCTGGGTTCCGCCGCGGGGCAGGTTGCGGAACGCCGGGTTGCTACTGGAACGCACCTGATCCTCCTGGATCTGCTGCTTCGTGGATCGACGCTGCATCGGGTTCAACGACCGCCGGGTACGTGCGGTTCCCGTCGAGTAAAGACGACTTTACTCGACGGCAGGCCCGTGGCCACGGCAGACACGGTATGCGACCGAGATCACGACCGTTCGACCACCGCCACCCGAAGGGCGGTAGACAGTCCGGCCCCTTCGGCGCGACGCTCACCTGGCGTGCCCGGTTGTTCACCGTACGCGCGTCGGGGAGTTGATCAATCGTGTGACCTGCGGCGACGCCGTTGTCGTTGCCGCGCGTCCGACGAAGGAGCCTACACACCATGAGGTGGTCAACACCTTCGCGCGCGAGCGTCCGCGCGCTCACCGGCCTGGTCGCCGCGGCCTTGCTCGGCACGCTGTCCGTGACCGTCGGCGCCCCCGCCGCGTCCGCCGCGAGCCAGGAGGGCATCGGCCACGCGGTCGAGCCCGGCCAGGCGGGCACCGGCAGCCGCAACTGGCTGGGGTCCTACGTCGTCGGCGGGCAGCAGGTCTTCTGCGTGAGCTTCCAGCTCAAGGCGCCGGACACCGACGAGGTGTACAAACCGGGCGACGAGCTGCTGACGAAGTGGGGCACGAAGCTCCCCGCCGACCAGGCGGCGAACATCTCGTACCTGCTGCTGCGCTACGGCGACACGAAGAAGCCGGACGAGGCCGCGGCGCTGGCGCACCTGCTGCACTCCTGGACGTCGGCGCCGCGCACTCCCGCGGACCTCGACCCGTCGCTGCCCGCCGCGAAGCTCGGCTACGACGCGCCGTTCCACCTCAAGGGCCTGCCCGCGGGTGCCCAGGCCGCCGTCGAAAAGCTGAAGACGGAGGCCGAGGCCAACCGCGGCCCGTGGACGGCGTCGGTGACCACCCCCGAAGGCGACCAGCACGTCGGCGAGCCCGCCGAGTGGACGGTCACCGTGAAGAACGCGAAGGGCAAGGGCGTCCCGGACGTCCCGGTGAAGCTGACGGCGACCGCCGCGACGGTCGGCGAGGACGCCGCTGCCACCACCGCGGGGAACGCGAGCCCGCAGGCCGCCGCGAAGGACGTCACGCTCAAGACGGACGCCGACGGCGCGGTGCGGGTGAAGCTGACCCCGGCCGGCGAGCGGCCGAAGCTGCTGGCGTCGCTGGCCGCGCCGGCCGACCGCCCGTACGTGCGGGCGCCGGTCGACACCGCGAAGCAGCGCGTCGTCTCCACCGGCGGCGAGAAGGAGCTGACGGCGCAGGGCGTGGTCAACGTCGCGAAGCCGGGGCTGGTGAAGGTGACGAAGACCGACGCGAACACGGGCAAGGGCGTCGGCGGCGCGGTCCTGCGGATCACGGGCAAGGACAAGAAGTCGGCGGCGCTGGGCCAGGACGGCAAGCCGCTCACCGGCGCCGACGGCAAGCCCGCGGTCGTGACGACCGACGGCACGACCGGCGGCGTGACGGTCGAGAACCTCCGCGCGCCGCAGGAGATCTGCGTGGTGGAGGCCGGCCCGCCGCCGGGGTACACGAACGCGTACGACCCGGAGAACCCGCCGTCGGCGTGCGGCACGGTGAAGCCGGGCGAGACGCTCGCGTTGACGGTGGCGAACAAGCCGAACGAGGTCCCGCGCGCGATCCCGGCGGGCGACGCACCGGTCGTCCAGGCGCGGGGTGTGGTCGAGACGAGCTATTCGGCGCCGGGGCTGGCCGGACTGGGTCTGCTGGTGCTGCTGGGCTCCGGCCTGGTCGGCTTCGCCGCGCGGCGGGCTTCGCGCAGGTAGTCCGCGATGGCAGGCAAAGACTGGCAGGACGACAGCTGGTTCGTCGACGAGTGGCGAGGCGACCGGCAGAGCGGTGACGCCTGGCAAACCGGCGACGGCGGGCAGAGCACCGACTGGCAGGCCGCCGATCACCGGCAAGCCGCCGGCCGACCGGCGAGCGGCAGCCGACCGAGCAGCGAGTGGCCGCCGAGCGCCGACTGGCAAACCGGCGACGCCTGGCAACGCGACACCGAGCCCGACCCCTGGCAACGCGGCCACCGCACTCGAGCCGCGCCGAAAGCCGGCCGCACCCGCTTGATTGCCGGCTTCGCGCTCGGGGCGGCCACGGTGCTCGCGGTCCAGTTCGGCTCCACCGTCGTCACCTCGCCGCCGGTTGCCGTCGTGGCCGGGACCGCGCTGCCTGCCGCCGGGGCCGCCGCTCCGGCCGCCCGGCCGTCCGCTCCCGCGCCACCGCCGCCGGTCACGACGAGTGCCGCGCCGGCCGCGCGGACCTCGACCGCGCCGCCGCCACCTCCGCCACCGCAACAACCCGGGACCGTCCGGCTGCCCGCCGGCGGCACCGCCGCGCTGGTGCGCAAGGACCTCGGCCCCGGCGGCGAGCTGCCGATCCCGAACGACCTCGGCCAGGCGACCTGGTGGGGCGCCGCCCTCGATGCCGCCGGTGGGGCGAGCGTCTTCGCCGGGCACGTGAACTGGCGGGGCGCCACCGGGCCGTTCGCCGAGCTCTGGAACGCCGAGATCGGCGCCGCCGTGACCATTGTGGACAGTGCGGGCAAGACCTGGCACTACCGGATCTCCCAGCTGGTCACGGTGCACAAGGACGACCTGCCCGCCCGCGCCGACGACCTCTTCGGCCAGTCCGGCCCGCACCGCGTCGTGCTGGTCACCTGCGGGGGCCGCTGGGTCGGCGGTTCGGACGGCTACGAGGAGAACCGCGTCGTCGTCGCGGACCCCGCCTAAGTTACTCGTGGGTAACATCACGTCCCGCCACGGTGGTCAGTGACGCCCGCATGCAGCAGAATGCCCAGGGTCAGGGATGCGGGCGAGAGGTGTGAAGACGATGGCGACGTTCTTGGTGACCGGGGCGACCGGACTGATCGGGCGCCAGTTCACCCGCTTGCTGCTCTCCCGCCCCGACGACGACCGCGTCGCGCTCGTCGTGCGCGCGTCGAGCAAGCCGAAGCTGGCCGCGCTGGTCGACCAGTGGCCGCACTCCGACCGCGTCACGCTGGTCACCGGCGACCTCGGCGAGCCGCTGCTCGGCGTGTCCGAAGCGGACCGCGAGGAGCTGCGCGGGCACGTCGACCACGTCGTGCACCTGGCCGCGCTCTACGACCTCACCGCCGACGACGAAGAAAGCGTCAAGGCCAATGTGGACGGCACGCGCGCCGTCGTGGACCTCGCCGCGGACCTGCGCGCCGGGTGCCTGCACCACGTGTCTTCGGTGGCCGTCGCGGGCGACCACGAAGGCGTCTTCACCGAGGAGATGTTCGACGCCGGGCAGCGGCTGGTCACGCCGTACCACCGGACCAAGTTCGAGGCCGAGAAGATCGTCCGCGAGCAGGACGAGGTGCCGTGGCGGGTGTACCGGCCCGCGGTCGTCGTCGGGCACTCCGAGACCGGCGAGATGGACAAGATCGACGGCCCGTACTACCTCTTCCCCGCGATCAACCGGCTCGCCGGCCTGCCGGACGTCCTGCCGATCGTCGGCCCCGACCTCGGCGACACCAACATCGTGCCGGTCGACTACGTCGCCAAGGCGCTGCTGGAGCTGGTCGTCAAGCCCGGCCTCGACGGCCGCGCCTTCCACCTGGTCAACCCCGAGCCGCAGCCGGTCGTGTCCGTGTACAACGCCTTCGCGAAGGCCGCGGGCGCGCCGACGATCAGCGTGCAGCTCGGCGAAGGCCTCTCCAAGCGGATCGTCGGGCTGGTCAAGCTGACCGAGCACATCCCCGGCGTCACCATCGCCCGCGACGCCGTCATGGAGCGGTTCGGCATCCCGCCGGTGCTGCTGGAGACCATGGCGTTCCCGTCGGTGTTCTCCTCGGCCGAGACGCGCAAGGCGCTGGCCGGCAACGTCGAGGTCCCCCGGCTGGAGGAGTACGCGCCGACGCTGTGGCGCTACTGGCGCGAGCACCTCGACCCGTTCCGCGCGCGCAAGCACGGCCCGCGCGGTGAGCTGGACGGCCGCCGCGTGATCATCACCGGCGCGTCCTCGGGCATCGGCCGCGCGACGGCGCTCAAGGTCGCGGCCGCGGGCGGCGTCCCGCTGCTCGTCGCCCGCCGGCAGCACGAGCTCGAAGAGGTCCGCGACGAGATCGTCGCCGCCGGCGGCACGGCGTCGGTGTACCCGGCCGACCTCACCGACGAGGACTCGGTGCACAAGGCCGTCGACGCGATGCTGGCCGAGCACGGCCGGATCGACATGCTGGTCAACAACGCCGGCCGGTCGATCCGCCGGTCGATCAAGCTGTCCTACGACCGGATGCACGACTACGAGCGCGCGATGGCGATCAACTACTTCGGCGCGGTCCGGCTGATCCTCGCGGTGCTGCCGCACATGTCGGAGCGGAAGTTCGGGCACATCGTGAACGTGTCGTCGATCGGCGTCCAGGGCATCGCGCCGCGCTTCTCGGCGTACGCGGCGTCGAAAGCGGCGCTGGACTACTTCTCGCGGATCGCGGCGACCGAGACGCACGGTGACGGGATCACGTTCACCACCATCCACATGCCGCTCGTGCGCACGCCGATGATCCGGCCGACGAAGATCTACGACGCGTTCCCGACGAAGTCGCCGGAACAGGCCGCGGACATGGTGATGAAGGCGCTCGTCGAGCGGCCGAAGCACATCGGCACGCCCGCCGGGCAGGCGATCGGGCTGGCCTACACGCTCACGCCGGGGCTCACCGACGCCGTCGCGTACCAGGGTTTCCGGATCTTCCCGGATTCGACCGCGGCGGGCGGTTCGGGCCGGCTCAAGATCGGGCGTGGCGAGATTCACCTTTCCCGCGCCGCGATGGCGTTGGCCCGGCTTTCCCGTGGGTTCCACTGGTAACGCTGCGTTTCGGGGGTGCCGCCATTCCGGCGACGCGCCGCCAGGACCGCGACACGTGTTGGTGATTTGTTAAGCCGACCGGCGTAAGCGCACCGTGCCCGGGTACGGTCGGGCGCATGGTTCCTGAGCGCGACCCCGCCGCAACCGCCCTCAACGGCCTTCTCCCCCTTCGTCGTGAATACACGCAGGCCTGGCACGGCTTCGACCGCAACGAAGTCCGGCAGTACCTCGACCACGTCGAGGCCCAGCTGCGCCGCGTCCTCAGCGACCGCGACGCCGCCGTGGCGCAGGCCGCCGCCGCGACCCGCGAGGCCGAGTCGATCCGTTCGCAGGTGGCTTCGCTGGAAGCGCGCATCGAGGAGCTGAAGAAGCCGCCGGAGCGGCTCGAGGACCTCGACGAGCGGATGCAGCGGACGGTCACGCTCGCGCAGGCCCGCGCGGACGAGATCATCAAGCGCGCCGAGGCCGCCGCGGAGAAGACGTGGGCGGGCTCGACCGAGGCGTCGACGAAGCTGCGCGAGCGGTACACGAAGCTCGTCGCGGAGCTGGACAAGCAGGCCGACCTGCTGCACTCGGAGCACGAAAACGCGCTTGCCGAGACGCGCGCGGAGGTGCAGCGGCTGACCGTCGAGGCGGCACAGCGGCGCGAGCTGCTGGACAACGAGGCCGAGCGGAAGCGGCGGAAGCTCGAGCGCGAGTTCGAGTCGTCCCAGGCGGCCCAGAAGGCGGCGCTGGAGAAGCACGTCGCCGACCAGCGCACGGCGAGCAAGAACCAGGCCGAGCGCCGGCTCGCGGAGGCGACGGCGGAGGCCAAGCGCCGGCTCGACGAGGCGACGACCCAGGCGGCCCAGCGCACGACGGCGGCCAACCGCAAGGTCGAGCGGCTGGCGGAGATCCGCGAGCAGGCCCGCAAGAGCCTGGCGGCGGCGGAGGACATCCTCAACCGCAGCGAGACGCAGCTGGCAACGCTGCCGGAGGAGGCGGTGATCCCCCAGGCGTCCAAGCTGGTGGGCGGCGACACGGCGGTGGACTCCCCGACGACGCCGGCCGCCCCGGTGGTGCCGGTAGTCCAGCCCTCGATCCCGGCTTCGGCGAAGCAGGCGGTGAAGGCCGCGGCACCCAAGCCGGTTCAGGCCGCGAAGCCGGCCAACGCCCCGAAGCAGAACGGCCCGGCGACCAAGCCGGCGAACGGGAACGGGAACGGCGTGAAGCCGCTCTCGCCGACGGCGAGCAAGCCGGGTTCCTGACGCTCTTCCGATGAAGGCCGCCTCGAGTGATCGGGGCGGCCTTTTCGGCGTTCAGGGGCGCTTTCGCCGCTTTCGCTTCGCGGCTCTCAGGTTGAGCCGGGTTTCGAGGTACCGGCAGAGATGCGGGTAGAGACTCCCGAGGTGTGCGCAGTCGATACACCAAGGGACTTTCCAGCTTCCGGCGGGGACGGACCACCGTCGAACGCCAGTTGGCCCCCAGGCCGCGCGTCTGCGCACTGATCTGTCAAAGCAGCCTTGACAGATCAGGATCAAGAGCAATGGCGAGCGCCTTGTCGGCCAACGAATACAGCGCTCGTTTTGTCAAGGTAAACTTTAAAAAGTTCGTCAAGGCCAGCTTGCGCTCACACGCCGAGCACCTGGCCGCGGTGGCTCGCGCGTATTCGGACCTGGCTCGGCGGCATCGCTCGGCCGCGGACGCGGTCGCCCGGGAAAAGCCAGCACTCACCGCGGAGAACGACTTCACCCCGTGGCTGCTGGAAGTCAGTGAACTCGCCGCCAGCGCGGAACGCCTGGTCGCGAAGCGCTGGGCGTTAGCCGCCAAGCGGCTTGGGAACGCTTCGCCAAAGCACCTCGCCAAGGCAAGAGCAGGCGTTACTCACAAGCGATGCACGCCCGCCGAGCCGAGTGGGTGCGGAGTCTCGACCGCCGTCTGACCCCGGAACAAAGCATGGCGTTCTCCGAGTTCGAACGCCGCATCGCCCGGGAAGCCGCGGAACCTTCCTGAGCGTGGACAGCGTCAGCCGCGGGCAGTCCGCGGCCACGGGTTCGCCGCCTCGAGCTGGGCCGCCAGCCCCAGCAGCAACGACTCGCCGCCCGGCTTGGCCACCAGCTGGACCGATGTCGGCAGCCCCGAGCGGGCCGACCGGCCGATCGGGACCGTGATCGCCGGGTAGCCCGCGAAGTTCCACTGGCCCGTGAAACCCGCCAGGCGCGTCGACGGCAGGACGTTCGCCAGCCACCGGCGCTCGTGCCAGCGGCCCGCCTTCACCGGCCAGTGCGACAGCGTCGGCGTCATCAAGACGTCGTGGCTCGTGAAGAACTCCGCGGCCCGCGAGACCCACCGGTCGCGCGTGCCCGAGCGGATCAGGCCCGCTCGCTCGATGGCGCGGCCCACCCGCACGTGCGTGCGCGTTCGCCGCTGGAACCGCCCGAAGTCGAAGTCCGCGGCCTGCCGCGCCGGGCCCGCGCACCAGCGGGCCGTCATGCCCAGGACCATCGTGGCCGGGTAGCGCGGGGCGGCCGGGGAGACCGCGTGACCGGCCGACGAAAGCAGCTCGGCCGCCTGCGCAACCGCCGCGACCAGCTCGCGGGGCACCGGCGTGCGCAGCAGCGGCACCGTCGTCGACATCCCGATCCGCGACGTCGACGGCGGCGAAACCTCACCCAACGAAGGAGCATCGGCCAGCACCGAGACCAGCAATGCCGCGTCGGCGACCGTCGTGGCCAGCGGGCCGTGCACCGACATGCCGAACCAGCCCCCTTCGGCGAGCAGGTCCGACCCCGGCTTCAGCCCGACCAGCCCGCACATCGCCGCCGGCAGCCGGACCGAGCCCATGCCGTCCGTGCCGTGCGCCAGCGGGACCAGCCCGGCCGCCACCGCCGCCGCGCTGCCGCCGGACGAACCGCCCGAGGCATACGTCGGGTCCCAGGGGTTGCGGGCGATGCCGTCCGGGGTGTCGCTCATCGGCCAGACGCACAGCTCCGGCACCCGCGTCAGCCCGACGAGCACCGCGCCGGCCGCCCGCAGCCGCTCCGCGATGACCCCGTCCTCGGCCGCCTGAGCAGACGGCCCGGCCAGCGAACCGTGCGACGCGTACTCGCCCGCGATCTCCGTGATGTCCTTGACCGCGACGGGCACCCCGGCCAGCGGCAGCGAAGCGAGGTCGGGCCGTGCGGCCACCGCCGCGGCCTCCGCGAGCGCCTCTTCCGCCCGCACCCGGCGGAACGCGCCGACGACGCCGTCCGCCGCGGCGATCCGGTCGAGGGCTTCCTTGGTCACCTGCACCGGATCGAGGGTCCCGGCCCGCACCGAAGCCGCGATCTCTGCTGCCGTCGCCACCATGATCGAGACCCTAGCCCACCGGCGTGCGGAGAAACCGGCTCAGATTGCGCCCGCTCGCAGCGCGTAGGCGACGGCGTGGGCGCGGTTGTTGAGGCCGCAGCGCGTCATCAGGCCGTAGAGGACGTTCTTCACCGTCCGCTCCGAGTAGCACAGCTTCGCGGCGATCTCCTCGGTCCCGAACCCCTCGGCGACCAGCCGCAGCACGTCGCACTCGCGGGCGGCGAGCCCCGACAGCGTCAGCCCGTTCGGCTCCAGGACGTCCTTGCGCATCCGCTGGACCTGCGAAAGGAGCGCCCCCTGCAGCCGCGGCGGCAGGTTCGCCGTGCCGTCACCCGCGGCGAGCACCGCCGTCACCAGCTCGGCGCCGCCCGTCTCGCGGCGCGGCAGGATCGCCACGACGCCGCTCTCCAGCACCGACATCAGGTCGCTCTCGCGGAAGTGCTCGACCACCAGCACGACGTGCGACGCCTTCGCCGCCCGCACCTCGCCCAGCACCGCCTCGGTGACGTGCTCCTCCATCACCAGCAGCACGTCGGGCACCAGATCGGTGATCCGGACGTCGGGATGGGCCTCCAGCAGGGTCACCGCGCCGGCGTGCGTGATCGGGTCCGAGGCGAGGACGGTCACTTCGACGGGCTTCATGGCAGCAGTGTGGACGGCCGGTCTTCACGCCTTCCCTATTCCGTCTTCACGCGCGTGAAGAAGTCACCGGCCCCCGCGGGTCAGCTCGCCGAACGCCTCGCGCGTCCGCTCCAGGCACGCCGGCATCCGCTCGGCCGCCCGGCCCCAGTCGCGCTTCGCGCGCAGGTACTCGTCCCGCGCCTCGGCGGTCCAGCCGGCCAGCTCCGGCTCCACAGTGGACTCCAGCTCGGCCAGCAGGTCGCCCAGCTCGCCGGTGATCTCCCCCATCCGGTCCAGCACCAGATCGGCGAAGCGGAAGTCGAGGTCGCGGCGCGTCATGACCGCCGCTGCCTCGGCACGCCGCCGCCGGTCAGCTCGTACAGCCGGACCAGCCGCGAGAGGATCACGTCGAACTCCTGCTCCCAGTCGCTCATCGCCTGGCCGAACCGCACCGACGCCTCCCCGCGCCACGACGCCTGCACCATCGCCATCTCGCTGTTGACGTCGCGGAAGTGCGCACCGGCCGCCTCGATGGCGTACGCGAAGCGGGCGGCGGCACGCTTCATGTCCTCCGTCGGCTCGGCTGCGGCCATTTCGGGCTCCCTCGAGGTCTCGGCCGACCGAGGGTCGCGCACGCCGCCGCCCCGGCGGAACCCCGCTCGTCCGCCGTTGCCCGAATGTCCGCCATCCTTGCCTGGCGGTTCACGGTGGCCGCGTATGCTCACGTCAGGCATCCGGCGCGTGACGGTTCGTCAGCGCACGAAGGGAGACCGATGTCGGCTGCGGACGGCTCCGCACCGAGACTCCAGCTCCTCGGCCCGGTCAAGGCCTGGCACGGGGAAACGGAGCTCGACCTCGGCTCCGCGCACCGGCGGACGGTCCTCGCCGTACTGGCGATGAACCCGAACCGCACGGTTTCGCGTGAGGAGCTGATCGACGCCGTCTGGGGCGAGGCGCCGCCGCAGAGCGCCCAGGGCTCCATCTACACCTACGTCTCCGGCTTGCGCCGCGCACTCGAACCCGGCCGCGCGAAGGGCGAGGGCCCGCAGCTGCTCGCGTCGATCGGGTCCGGCTACTCGCTGCGCCTGGACGCCGCTGCGATCGACGTCCACCGGTTCGAAACCCTGCGCGAACTGGCCCAGCGCAAGCAGTCGGCCGGCGACTCGCGCGGCGCGCGCGAAGTCCTCGACGAGGCCCTCGACCTCTGGCACGGGGTCCCGCTGTCGGGGCTGCCCGGGCCGTTCGCCGCCGCCCAGCGCGCGCGACTGGCCGAGGTGCGGCTGGCGACGATCGAACGGCGCGCCGAGATCGTGCTGGAATCGGGCGGGCACGCCGAGCTCATCGCCGAGCTGACCGCGCTGACCCGCGAACACCCCTTCCGCGAGACGCTGCGCGGCCTGCTCATGCGCGCGCTGGCCCGCTCCGACCGGCGGACCGAGGCGATCGCGGTCTACGCCGACGTCCGGGACAGGCTCGTCGAGTCCTCGGGCACCGAGCCGGGCCCCGCGCTGCGGCGGCTGCACGACGAGCTGCGGGACAAGCCGGCGCCGAAACCGCCGCCGACCGTGCGCGTGCCGCGCTCGCCCGTCACGTCGATGCCGGACCGCGCGGACGTCTTCGTCGGCCGGGAAGCCGAGCTGGCCCGGCTGCGCGAAGCCGTCGACGAGCTCGGCGCGGGCACCGGGCATTCGCTGTGGCTCGAAGGAGAACCGGGCAGCGGCCGCACGGCGCTGCTGGCCGAGCTGCTCGCGATGACCCAGGACTTCCGGCCGGCCTTCGCCGCGGCGGACGCGCTGGACCAGCGGTTCGCGCTGCGGCCGCTGCTCGACGCGCTGGGCGTGCACCCGCGGGCCACCGACGAGCGCCGCGCGAACCTGGCCGCCCGGCTCGCCGAGCGGTCCGGCGAGGACCCGGTCGACAGCCTGCTGGGGCTGGTCCGCGAGCTGTGCGCGGAGGCGCCGCTGGTGCTCGTGGTCGACGACCTGCACTGGGCCGACGACACCACGCTGCGCGTCTGGCGGTACCTGAGCCGGGAGACGCGGGAGCTGCCGCTGCTGCTGGTCGGCGCGAGCCGGCCGGTGCCACGACCGGCCGCGCTCGACGAACTGCGAGCCGAACTCGACAACGATGTCACAACCGTGTTCGCGCTACCGCCGCTGGCCGAGGCGGAGACGCACGAGCTGGCCGCCGCATTGGCGGGCGCGCCACCCGGGCCGGGGCTGCGGACGCTGGTGTCCTACGGGTCCGGAAACCCGCGCTACGTCAAGGAAATCGTCGAGACGCTGCTGGCGCAGTCGATGATCGTGCTCGACGGCGTCCACGCGCATCTCGACGGCAACTCGTGCCAGACCATCCCGGCGCCGCTGGGCTCGCGGATCACGCTGTACCTGAGCTTCCTCTCCAGCGGCACCCGCGACACGCTGCGCTGGGCCGCGCTGCTGGGCCGCGAGTTCTCGCTGTCGGACATCGCCGTCGCGACCGAGCGGCCGCCGACGGCGCTGGTCGGCGCGGTCGACGAGGCGATCACGTCCGGGGTGCTCGTCGAATCGGGCGACCGGCTGGCGTTCCGGCACTCGCTGCTGCGCCGGGTGCTCTACGAAAAGACCCCGGCGGCGATGCGGGTGGCGCTGCACCGGCAGCTGGCCGAGGCGTTCGCCGCCGCGCGCGCCCCCGCCGACCGCGTCGCCGAGCAGCTCGCGGCCGCGCCCGCGCAGGTCGACCCGTGGGTGACGACGTGGCTGCTGGACAACATCGGCGCGGTCGCCACCGAGACCCCGCGCGTCGCGGTCGACCTGCTGCGCCACGCCGTCACGCAGGGGACGCTGCCGCCGGACGCGCGGGAGACGCTGACCGCGACACTCGCGCGGCTGCTGTTCTGGCTCGGCCGCGAGCCCGAGGCGGAGGCGCGCTCGGTCGTCGCGCGGACGTCCGACAGCAGGCGCGCGGCCGAGATGCGCTGGATCCTGGCCTACGTCTACTACCGCCGCGGCGACTTCGCCGAGGCGACGGCCGAGCTGAAGCGGACGCTCGACGACGCCGACGTCCCGGAGATGTGGCGCGGGCGCCACGAGGCGCTGCTGGCCACGCTGGAGCGGCTCGGCGACGAAACAGCCCTCGCGCCGGCCGGGCTGCACCCGCTGGACGACGCGGCGCTGTCCGTGCCGACCCTCGACAGCCTCGACGAGGCCGCCGAACCCCTCGAAGCCGCCCGGCGCATCGCCGCGACGCGCGCGGTGCCGGGCGAGATGCACCTGGCCGGCGCGGTGCACTACTACTGGCTGGGCCGCTGGCCCGAGGCCCTGTCCGAGCTGGACGCGGTGATCCGCGACGGCGCGGAAACGGCGTCGTACGTCCTGCGCAGCCCCGGTTCGGCGTTGCTGGTGCACGGCGTCGGCGCGCTGATCGCCGGGCACCGCGGCCGGCCGGCGCTGGCCGGAACGCACCTCGACGCGGCGGGCCGGCAGCAGTGGCCCCCGGGGCTCGAACCCGACGGCGGCGACTTCCTGCTGGCGGCCCGCGCCCTGCTGGCCGAGCAGGACGGCCGGCCCGAGGCGGCGCTGGCCGCGTTGCTGCCGCTGCTGGAGGAGCACTACCCGCCCGCGGCCCGCCACCAGTGGCTGCCCGACCTGGTGCGGCTCGCCCTGCAGCTCGGCAAGTCCGACCTCGCCCAGCAGGCGGTGCGCTTGCTGACCCCGGAGGGCGAGGTCCCGCCGGCCCACGCGGCGGCGGCCGCGCACTGCCGCGGGCTGGTCACCGGCGACCCGGAACCGGTGCTGACGGCGGTTTCGCACTACCGGATCGCGGGCCGGGTGCTGAAGCAGGCCAAGGCGACCGAGGACGCGGCGATCCTGCTGGCGGAGTCGGGCCGCCTGGACGACGCCCGCATCGCGTTCCGCGCGGCGTTGACGAAGTACACGACGATGGGCGCGGTGTGGGACGTGCGGCGCGCCGAGAGCCGGATGCAGCCGTTCGGGATCCGGCGCGCGGGTTCGGCACGGTCCCGGGCCGTCGCCGGCGAGTGAGCCGCGGGCGGCGCCGGCGGTTCCGGGCGGTCGCCGACGAGTGAGGCGAGCTCCCCAGGCCGTCGCCGAGCGAAGCACGCTCCCCAAGGCCCGCGCCGGGCCGCCGCCGCCGCCGAGGGAAGCAGGCTCCCGGGGCCGCACGGCCCCGGGCCGCCGCCGAGCGAAGCACGCTCCCCAAGGCCGCGCCGGGCCGCCGCCGCCGAGGGAAGCAGGCTCCCAAAGCCGCGCGGCCCGGGCCGCCGCCGGGCGAGCCCAGGGCCGGCGCGCGGGCTCGGTGCGACTCCCGGCATTCGCACGCGGAGCGGGTGAGCTTCCCTGCCCACCCGCCCCGGCACCGGCGCGCTCAGCCCATACCGGTCGGGCGATCGATACCACCCCCTCCCAAAGTCGTAACCCGTCCCGTGACCGGGCAACCCGATCCGGGCTTGCCACGTCAGTAAGCTCGCCGGAGTAATCGGCACCGAAGATGTCCGCCGGGGTCCTGGGGGCCCGCCCCCGGCGGGTTCGTCCCCCGAGGGAACGGCAGGGACATGCGAGGGGAAGCGGACACCGGTCTGCGAGTGGGCTTGCTGGGCCCCGTACGGGCCTGGCGCGGGACGGCCGAGATCGGCCTGGGTCCCGCTCGCCAGCGCGCGATCTTCGCCATGCTCGCGGTCAACGCCGGGCGCCCGGTCCCGCGCGCCGAACTGATCGCCGGGGTCTGGGGCGACTCCGCGCCCGCGAGCGTCGAAGGCAGCGTCCACACCTACGTCTCCGGGCTGCGGCGGGCGCTCGAACCCGACCGGTCGCGCTGGTCGGCCGCCAGCGTCCTCGTGTCGGACCCCGCCGGGTACTCGCTGCTGCTCGACGAGGACGCGCTCGACGCCGCCGTCTTCGAGCGCCACCGCGAACGCGCGCAGCAGCACCTCGACCGCGGTGATCCGCGGGCGGCCGTCACCGAGCTCGACGCCGCCCTCGCGCTCTGGCAGGGGGAAGCGCTCTCCGGCGTGCCCGGCGGGTTCGCCGAGCGGCACCGCGAATACCTCGCCGAGCTGCGGCTGAACACCCTCGACCGGCGCGCCCAGGCGCTGCTGGCCCTCGGCGGGCACCTCGACCTCGCGCCGGAGCTGGCCGTGCTGGCCGGCGAGCACCCGCTGCGGGAGTCCCTGCGCGAGTCGCTCATGCTCGCCCTCTACCGCAGCGGACGGCACGCCGACGCCCTCGACGTCTTCCGCGACGCCCGCGCCACCCTCGTCGCCGAGCTCGGGGTCGAGCCCGGACCGGCGCTGCAACGCCTCCACCAGCAGATCCTCGCCCAGGACCCGGGCCTCGACGCGCCCATGGCACCGGTCGAAGCCACCGGGCACCGGCTCTTCGGCCGGGAAGCCGAGACGA
Organism: Amycolatopsis sp. NBRC 101858; assembly: GCF_030269325.1. Lineage (GTDB taxonomy): Bacteria > Actinomycetota > Actinomycetes > Mycobacteriales > Pseudonocardiaceae > Amycolatopsis > Amycolatopsis ponsaeliensis. The sequence goes on from NZ_BSTD01000001.1 coordinate 1,150,251, forward strand.
CGAGGCTCGCCGAGCTCGTCGCCGACGTCCGGGCCGGGCGCGGCCGGGCCGTGTGGATCGAGGGCGAAGCCGGCATCGGCAAGTCCGAGCTGCTCACCAGCACCCTGCCGGACGGCCCGGGCTTCCAGCGGCTCTGGGCCGCCGCCGACGAGCTGAGCACCCGCTTCCCGCTGCAGGTGATGCTCGAGTGCCTGGCGATCGACGCGCATTCGGCCGACCCGCGGCGCGCGAAGGTCGCGAACGAGCTCGCCGGCGAAGGCCCGGTGCGGCGCGGCCTCGGGCCCGCCGACCCGGTGCTCGGCGCCGTCGACCGGCTCCTGGCCCTGGTCGACGAGCTGTGCGCGCGCTCGCCGCAGGTGCTGGTGGTCGACGACCTGCAGTGGGCGGACGAGGCGTCCGTGCTGGTCTGGCACCGCCTCTGTGCGGCGACCCGGCAGCTGCCGCTGCTGCTGGTGGCCGCGACCCGCCCGGCGCCGGATCGCACCGAGCTCGCCCAGCTGCGTCGCGGTGTCCAGGCGCGCGACGGTGTGGTGCTCGACCTCGCGCCGTTGACCGGCGAAGACGTCGGACGGCTGATCGAGGACCAGATCGGCGCCGCCCCCGGGCCCGGGCTGCGTGAGCTGGCGGCTCGTGGTGCCGGGAACCCGTTGTACGTCAAGGAAATGGTCGACGTCCTGTTGCGGGCCGGTGCGGTCGAGGTGAGCGGCGGCCTGGCCAATGTCGACGACCCGGCGGAGTTCGAGGCGCCGCGTTCGCTGGTCGCCGCGGTCGACCGGCGGCTCGACTTCCTCCCCGCCCGGACGCAGGAAGTGCTGCGCTGGGGCGCGCTGCTGGGCATGGAGTTCGCCGTCGGGGACATCGCCGCGGTGCTCGGCACGCGGCCGTCGGACCTGCTGGAACCGCTGGAAGAAGCCGTCGCCGCGAACGTCCTGATCGACACCGGGACCCAGCTCGCGTTCCGGCATCCCCTGCTGCGCCAGGCGCTTTACGACCGGCTGCTCGCCGGGACGCGCGCGGCGCTGCACCGGCAGGCCGCGGAAGCGCTCGCCGGGATCGGCGCCCCCGTCAAGCGCGTCGCCGAGCAGCTGGTGGCCGCACCGGCCACTGTGGACGAATGGGTGCTGGACTGGCTCGCCGCGCACCACGCGGCCGTGTCCAACCGGGCGCCGCTGATCGCCGTGGAGCTGCTGGAACGCGCGCTCGCCGCGGGCGCCGGTGAGCGGCGCGAAGTCCTGCTCGTCGCACTGGTCAAGGTGTTGTTCCGGCTGGAGCGCAACCCGGAATCCCTGGCGCAGCAAGCACTCGACGTCTCCACCGACCCGGAGTCCACCGAAGAGATGCGGCACGTCCTCGCGGCGCTCAAGCACCGCCGAGGCGACACCGAAGGCGCGGTCGCGATCCTCGCCGCGTCGGCCGACGACCCGGCCGTTCCGGAGCTCTGGCGGGTCAAGCACCGGCAGCTGCTGGCGAACTTCCGCCGCGGCGATCTGTCCGATTTGGACACGGCGGAGAAGGCCGCGTACGAGACCAAGTCGTTCGCCGGCGGCGACCGCTACCTGACCGCGCACGCGCTGCAGTCGTTGTGGCTGGTGGATTCCGTCCGGCGCGAGCACGACTCCGCACTCACGCACATCGACGCGGCGATCGAGGCCGTCGGCGACGAACACGAACTGGCCGACCTGCACCTCGACCTGCTCGACAACCGCGTGTTCACGCTCCAGAACCTCGACCGGCTCGCCGAGGCGGACGCGGCGTTGCGCGCGGCAGGCGACGTCGCGGCCCGGCACTCGATGCCGGTGGGGCTGCAGGTGTCGGTCGCGGTGCACCGGTACTGGGAAGGCCGCTGGGACGAGGCACTGGTCGAGCTGGACACGGTCACCGAGGACGGCCCGGCGATCACGTTCTACGGCCTGCGTGAGCCCGGCCCGGCCGCGCTGCTGCTGCACGGCGTCGCGGCGCTGATCGCCGGCCGCCGCGACGACCGCGCGCAGGCCGCGGCCCACCTCGACGCGGCGGAGGAGTACGCCCCGGCGACCGGCGCCGAGCGCGAGAGCTTCGACTTCCTGCTGGTCGCGGACGCCCTCGCGGCCGAGCAGCGCGGCGACCGGGCCCGCGCGATGGCCATCCTCGAGCCGATCCTGAACCCGACGTACGCACAGATGATGCTGCGCCACCAGTGGCTTCCGACGTTCGTGCGGCTGGCGGTGGAGCAGGACGACGTCGTCCGCGCGCGCCGGGCGCTGGAGGTCTGCGAGGAGGAGGCGGCGAAGGAGCGACGGCCGGCGCGGGCGCACGCGGCGGTGTCGTGGTGCCGGGGCCTGATCGAGGGCGACCCGGCGGCGGTGCTCGCGACGGCGGAGCACTTCCGCGCGGTCGGCCGCCGTCCGGAGCTGGCGTCCGTGCTCGAAGACGCGGCGGAGCTGCTGGCCCGCGCGGGCCGCCTCGACGCGGCGCACGCGGCGTTCGAGGAGGCGGCGGAGATCTACACGGCGCTGGGGGCGCGCTGGGACCTGCGCCGGGCGGAGACGCGGCTGCGGCGGCTGGGCGTCCGGCGCGGGGCGTTGTTCTCGGCGGTCCGCCCGGGCCACGGCTGGGAGTCGCTGACGCCGATCGAGGTCCGGATCGCGAGCCTGGTCGCGGACGGCCGCTCGAACCCGGACATCGCGGCGGAGCTGTCCCTGCCGCGGCGCACGGTGCAGGCCCACGTCACGAGGTTGCTGGGGAAGCTGGAGACCCCGTCACGCTCGGGCGTCGCCGACGCCTTCCGCCAGCGCCCCTGACCCGTGTCGACCCTTCAATCACGCGTGTCGACCCTCTGATCACGCGAGTCGGCGCTCCAATCACGCGCGTCCGGCGACCGGCCGCGGGGCTCACGTGACGGAAGGGTCGACACGCGTGATCAGGAGGTCGACACGCGTGATTGAGGGGTCGACACGGCTAGTCCGTCAGCGCGTTCGCCTTGGCGACCCGGCCGAGGAACCGGCCCGAGTCCTTGACCGTCCGCTCCTGCGTCTCGAAGTCGACGTGGACCAGGCCGAAGCGTTGCGAATACCCCATCGCCCACTCGAAGTTGTCCAGCAGGGACCACGCGATGTACCCGCGCACGTCGGCACCCTGCCGGATCGCGTCGTGCACCGCGCGGACGTGCTCCATGAAGTAGTTCACCCGGGCCGCGTCGTGCACCCGGCCGGACGTCACCTTGTCCGCGAAGGACGCGCCGTTCTCCGCCACCACCATGGGCAGCCCGCCCGACCGCTCGGAAAGCCGTCCGAGCAGCGAAGTGAGCACGGAAGGCGCCTGCTCCCACCCGAATGCCGTCAGCGGCGGCGGAGCCGGCAGCACGTCCACGCCCCGCAACCCCGGCAGCGGGCAGTTGCCGTGCACCAGCGGATCCGCCGACGGCGTCACCCGCGCGGGCGCGTAGTAGTTCACGCCCAGCCAGTCGATCGCCGCCGCGATGGTGTCCGTGTCGCCGTCGCGGATCGACGCCGCGAACCGGCCGCCGTGGTGAGCCACGTCGGACAGCACGTCCTCCGGGTAGCCGCGGCCCAGCACCGGGTCGAGGAAGAACCGGTTGTGGATCCCGTCGAACTTCCGCGCCGCCTCGAGGTGGTCCGGCGTCGAACCGTCCGGGATCGCGGGCGCGAAGTTCAACGCCAGCGAGAACTCGTGCCCCGGCCGGGCCTGCTCGGTCAGCGCCCGCGTCGCCAGCCCGTGGCCCAGCAGCAGGTGGTGCGCCGCGACCAGCGCCGTGTCGTAGTCCTGGACGCCCGGCGCGTGCACCCCGCTGCCGTACCCCAGGAACGCCGCGCAGAACGGCTCGTTGACCGTCGTCCACTGGTCGACGCGGTCGCCCAGCGCGTCGTGGACCACCGCGGCGTACTCGGCGAACCGGTGGGCCGTGTCACGCGCCGGCCAGCCGCCCGCGTCTTCGAGGGCCTGCGGCAGGTCCCAGTGGTAGAGCGTCACCACCGGCACGACGTCGCGGCGCAGCAGCTCGTCCACCAGCCGGTCGTAGAACGCCAGGCCCGGAGCCGACGGCGTCCGCCCGTCCGGCATGACCCGCGGCCACGCCACCGAAAACCGGTAGGCACCCAGGCCCAGATCGGCCAGCAGCCCGATGTCCTCGGCGTACCGGTGGTAGTGGTCGCACGCGACCTCGCCGGACGCGCCGCCGAGGACGGCACCCGGGCGGGCCGCGAAAGTGTCCCAGATGGACGGTCCGCGGCCGCCCTCGGAAACCCCGCCTTCGACCTGGTAGGACGCGGTCGCCGCGCCCCACAGGAAACCGGGCGGGAAGGAAAGACCGGTCATACTGGCGCCCCTTTCAGGATTCCCCGGACGATGTGGCGGCCCAGCAGCAGGAACAGCGCGATCACGGGCAGGACGCCCACGGTCGCGCCGGTGAGCATGAGCGCGTAGTCGGTGTAGTAGCCGCTGGCCAGCTGGGACAGGGCGACCTGCACGGTCGGCGTCTCGTTGGGGTCGAGTACCACCAGCGGCCAGAAGTAGTCGTTCCACGCGGCCATGAACGTCAGCATCGCCAGCACCGCGGCCGCCGGGCGCAGCGCGGGCACCGCCACGTGCCAGTAGGTGCGCAGGATCGAACAGCCGTCGACGGTCGCCGCGTCGACGAGCTCGGCGCTGATCGCGTTCTCGCACGCCTGGCGCATCCAGAACACGCTGAACGCGCTGAGCAGCCCCGGCACGATCACCGCTTCGAGCCGCCCGTACCAGCCGAGCTCGCCGACCACCAGGTAGAGCGGGATGACGCCGAGCTGCGCCGGCACCATCGCCGAGCCGACGACCAGCAGGAACAGCGTGTTGCGGCCGCGGAACCGCAGCCGCGCGAAGGCGAACCCGGCCAGGCTCGCCAGCACGACGTTGGACACCATGACGGTGCTCGCGACGATCAGCGAGTTGCCCAGCGCCAGCCAGAAGTCGACGGTGTCGAAGACGCGCCGCACGTTCTCGACGAGGTGCCCGCCCGGCAGCAGCAGTGGAGACGTCTCCCCGATCGCCGAGTTGTCGCGCGTGGAGACGACGAACGACCAGTACAGCGGGAAGATCGACGCGCCGAGCACGCCGGTCAGCACCGCGTAGACCCAGCCGGCGGGGCGTCTCACGCCGACCTCACGAACCGGCGCACCAGCCGGTAGTTGACCAGCGCGAACACCGCGCAGACCACGAACATCACCCAGGTGAGCGCGGCCGCGTACCCGGCGTCGAAGTGCGTGAACCCCTTCTCGTACAGGTACATCACGAGCGTCTGGAACTGGCGGTCGTTGCCGCCGGTCCCGCCCGACCCGCCGGCGTCGAACAGCTGCGGCTCGGCGAACAGCTGCAGCCCGTTGACTGTGCCGGCGATGGCGGTGAAGGCCAGCGCGGGCCGGATGCCCGGCACGGTGATCGACCAGAACGTCCGCCAGCGCGAGGCGCCGTCGATCGCGGCGGCTTCGTAGAGGTCGCCGGGGACGGCCTGCATCGCGGCCAGGTAGATCAGCGCGTTGTAGCCGGTCCAGCGCCAGAGCACCATCGACGCCACCGCGAAGTGCGACGTCCAGCTCGACGCCTGCCAGTTCACCGGCGCGACGCCGAACCAGCCCAGGACCTCGTTGACCACGCCGTAGTCCCGGCTGAACAGCTGCCCGAACACGAGCCCGATCGCGACGACGGACACGACGTTCGGCAGCAGGATCCCGGTGCGCCACCAGGTCGCGCCCCGCAGCGGGCGGTCGAGCAGCGCCGCGATGCCCAGCGCCAGCAGGAACTCCGGGACCGCGGCGAGCACGAAGATGCCGACCGTGTTGGCCAGCGCGTTGTAGAAGTTCGGGTCCGCGAGCAGCTCGCCGTAGTTCGCCAGGCCGAGGTAGCCCTGGTCGCCCTCCAGCAGGTTCCAGTCGTGCAGCGACACCCACGCCGTGTAGAGCAGCGGGAAGGCGCCGAAGACGACGAACAGGCCGAAGAAGGGCGCGACGAACAGCAGCGGCGTGGCCTTGCGGTCGAAACGGGCGAGCCGGTGGTGCACGTGCGCTACTTCAGGGCGGCTTGCGCCTGCTGGACGGCTTCCGCCCAGGCCGGGTCGACGCCGTCGGTCTTGTCCTCGATCCGGCCGAGGGCACGGCCGAACTCGGGGCGGACGTCGGCGTCGCGCAGGCCGCGGTAGTTGGGCCGCAGCTGGTCGGCGGACGCGGCGAAGATCCGGCCGATCGGCGCGTCCCCGAAGTACGGGTCGGTGTGCGCGACGACCTGCGGGTCGGCGTAGACCGACGGCTCGCTGGGCAGAATGCCGTCGGAGAGGAAGAGCTTCTTCTGCTGCTCCGGCGCGGTCAGCCACTTGGCGAGCTCGTAGGCCTCCTTCGGGTGCTCGCTCTGCTTCGGCACGGTCAAGAACGAGCCGCCCTGGTTGCCGCTCTTGCCGGGCACGGTCGTGACGTCCCACTTGCCCTTGGCCGCGTCGCCGCCGGCTTCCTTGATCTGGCTGAGCATCCACGCCGGGCAGGCGACGGTCGCGAAGGAACCCTGCTTGATCGCGACGTTCCAGGCCTGCGTGAACGTCGTCGCGGCCGCCGTCTGCCCCTTCGCCGCGATGCCGCCGGCGAGGGTGAAAGCGTTGTGGACGCTGGGGTTGCGGTCACCGATGAAGGAGTCGTCCTTCGCCGAGAAGTAGTTCTCGGGCGACTGGTTGAGCATCGCCGTGTAGACGGTCCCGGCCGAGTCCGCGAACTTCACGTTCGGCGTCTTCTCGGTGAACCGCTCGGCGGCCGCGGCGTAGGCGTCCCAGTCCGGCATCAGCTTCGCGACCTCGTCGCGGTCGGTCGGCAGGCCCGCGGCCTGGAACAGGTCGCGCCGGTAGCAGAGGGCGAGGCTGCCCATGTCGGTACCGAGGCCGAGGACGAACGCGCCGTCGGTGCCCTGCGCCCACTTCCAGGGCGCCCACTGCTTTTCGAGCTCTCCCGCGCCGTAGGAGGCGAGGTCGACGAACTTGTCCTTCGCCTTCCGGTACTGCGGGATGTACTGCTCTTCGATCGCGACGACGTCGGCGGCACCGTGACCGGTGGCGAGCTGCGTCGCGAGGCCCTTGTGGTGGGTGTCGAAGTCGGTGACGCGGTTCTGCACCGTGATGTCCGGGTGCAGCTTCTGGTACTCGGCGATCAGCGGCGCGTAGCCGAACTCGCCGAAAGTGGCGATGGTGAGCTTCGTCGGGCCGCCGGCGTCACTCGGACTGCAGGCGGCGAGCGGGATCAACGCGGCGACCGCGACGGCGGTCCGGCGGACGATCGTGCGCAACGGGCTTCCTCAGATCACACCGGCCCGCACGGCGTAGGCGACCGCGTGCGGCCGGTTGCGCAGGTTGAGCCGGTTGGTCATGGCGTAGATGACGTTCTTCACGGTCCGCTCCGAGTAGCAGAGCTTGCCCGCGATCTCCGCAGTGTCCCAGCCTTCGGCCATCAGGCGAAGCACATCCACCTCGCGCGGCGTCAGTGCCGCCGGCGAACCCTCGTGGGCCAGGGCCTCGACCTGGTCGCGCAGCGACGTCGTGCGCCCCCGTGCGGCGGCCAGCACGCTGTCGGTGAGCCGGTCGAGCGCGGTCCGCGGCAGCACGGCCGAGACGTGGCAGTCCGCGAGCAGGCTCAGGTGCCCGGGGTCGACGTGCCCGGCGACCAGCACGATCGCAGCGGGCGACTCCGCGGAGGCGGCCCGCAGCGCGGCGATCACCTCGCGGTCGACCTGCCCGACGGCGAACACGAGCACCGCCGCCTCGCCCCGCCGGGCACGCGGCACGACCAGCAGCTCCGGCCGGGTCTTCAGGTGGTTGGTCAACCCCGTGAGCGCGATCGGGTCCGACGCCCACGCCGCCACTCGCACCTGGTCCATCGAGGCCCCTCCCCACTGTCCGTGTTCTGGTGGTGCCAGTCTGCTGAGGTCGCCTTCACGAAATCTCTAACGGACGTGCAGGCCTTCTTCACATCGTGAAGCGGGCCGTCGACTACCGTCGTGGGGCACACCGACGAGTGAAGGGACCGATGAACCACCGACGTCCGGCCGCCTTGGGGGTGGCGCTCTGCATCGCTGTCGTGAGTTCCCTGGTCACGGGCTGTCAATCGGACCCCGTGTCCGGGCTGGCGATCCCCCGGTCGCCGCTTCCGCCGCCGCCGTCTTCAGCACGGACCGCCACCCCGGCCACCCCGGCTCCGACGTCGACTCTGAAGCGGCCCGGTGACTGCGCGTCGCTGGTCACCGGCCTGGACGTCCGCGCCCAGGTCGCGCAGCTGGTCGTCGTGGGGGTGTCCGGCGACAACCCGGGCGCCACGGTGTCGATGGTGCGTGACAACCAGGTCGGCGGGATCTTCATCGGCGGTAACGCAACAGCGTTGTTGAAAGATCGTTCCCTGGACGCCGTGCAGGCCGCGGCCAAGCTGCCGGTGGCCGTGTCGGTCGACGAAGAGGGCGGCCGCGTCCAGCGCATCGACGACCTCGACGGCGAAATCCCGTCGGCCCGCGTGATGGCCGCGACGAAGTCGCCGGCCCAGGTCCGGGCGCTGGCCGCCGACCGCGGCCGCCAGCTGCGCGCCCGCGGCGTGACGGTCGACTTCGCGCCGGACACCGACGTCACCGACGCCCCGGACGACGACGTCATCGGCGACCGCTCCTTCAGCCCCGACCCGAACCGCGTGAAGACGTACGCCGCGGCGTTCGCGGCGGGCCTGCGCGACGGCGGTGTCCAGCCGGTGCTGAAGCACTTCCCCGGCCACGGCCACGGCTCGGGCGACTCGCACAAGGGCACCGTCGTGACGCCGCCGCTCGCGCAGCTGCGGACGCTGGACCTGGTGCCGTACCGGAACCTCGCGGACTACGGCCCGGTTTCGGTGATGGTCGGCCACCTCGACGTGCCCGACCTGACCGGCGGTGTCCCGGCGTCGATCTCGCCGGCCGCGTACCAGCTGCTGCGCACCGAGTTCAAGTTCACCGGCCCGGTCGTGACCGACGACCTCGGCGCGATGAAGGCGATCACGGCGCAGTACTCGCTGCCGGACGCCGTGCTGAAGGCGTTGCAGGCCGGGGCGGACGAGGCGTTGTGGTCGTCCGGGGGCCGCGTCGACGAGGTGCTGAACCGGCTGGTGCAGGCCGTCCAGTCCGGCGAGCTGCCGAAGACGCGCGTGCAGGAGTCGGTGACGCGGGTGCTGCGCGGCAAGGGCGCGTGCGGCTGATCCTCCCTAGACTCCTCGGCGGAACGCCACCTACCTGAGGAGCGGAATGGCAAACCTGGGCGGCACTTTCAGCCTCGGCGGGGAAGTCCCCGTGACCCGGATGGGGTACGGGGCCATGCAGCTGGCCGGCCCCGGTGTCTGGGGACCACCGCGTGACCACGACACCGCGGTCGCCGTGCTGCGCGAAGCCGTCGAAAGCGGCGTCACCCACATCGACACCAGCGACTACTACGGGCCGCACACCGTGAACGCGGTGATCAAGGAGGCCCTGCACCCGTACCCGGAGTCGCTGACGATCGTGACGAAGGTCGGCGCGCGCCGGACGCCCGACAAGGCGTGGCCGCCCGCGTTGTCCGCCGGCGAGCTGACCCAGGCCGTGCACGACAACCTCCGGAACCTCGGCGTCGACGCCATCGACGTGGTGAACCTGCGCCTGGGCAACGCCGCCGGCGACTACCCCGTGCAGATGTCGCTGGCCGAGCCCTTCGGCGTGCTCGCCGAACTGCGGCAGCAGGGCCTGATCAAGCACCTCGGCGTCAGCCACGTCACCGCGGAGCAGCTCGACGAGGCCAAGGCGATCGCGCCCGTCGTCTGCGTGCAGAACCAGTACAACCTGGCGCACCGCGAAAACGACGACCTCGTCGACAAGTGCGCCGCCGACGGCATCGCCTTCGTGCCGTACTTCCCGCTCGGCGGCTTCAGCCCGCTGCAATCGGGCATCCTCGACGACTGCGCCGCCCGGGTCGGCGCGACGCCGCTGCAGGTCGCGCTCGCGTGGCTGCTGCACCGGTCGCCGTCGATGCTGCTCATCCCCGGGACGTCGTCGCTCGAGCACCTGCGCGAGAACCTCGCCGCGGCTTCGCTCGCACTGCCGGCCGACGTCCAGGCCGACCTCGACCGGATCGGAGCCGCCTGATGGCCGAGTGGGGCGATCTGGTCGCTTACATCAGGCAGGAATACCGGGTCGTGCGGGACGACCCCGACGAGATCCGCATCCGGCTGATCTTCGGCGACGAGCCCGACACCGAGCAGCGGGCCCAGATCATGGTGATCGCGCGCGAAGTCCTCGACCAGCAGGAGGACTGGGTCCAGATCGCGACGCCGTTCGCCCGCCACGACGAGGTCGACCTCCTCGACGTGCTGACCGAGGTCGGCAACTCGACGGTCGTCGGCGGGCTCGCGGTGATGGGCGACCACCTCGTGCTGCGCCATTCGCTGCCACTGATCAACCTGGACATCAACGAGTTCATCGACCCGCTCGAGCTGGTGGCGGGGGCGGCCGAGCTGCTGGAGCAGCAGTTCACCGGGCGCGACGACTACTGAGCGGGACGACCGCGACGGCGGCGGCCACGGTCAGCCCGGCGGCGACGCCGAGCGCCGTGGTCGCCGACCCGCTGCTCAGGTAGAGGCCGCCGAGGAGAGCGACTCCCAGCGTGCCGCCGAGCTGCTGAACCGCGTTGAGCAGCCCGGCGGCCGAGCCGGTCTCGTGCGGCCGGACCCGGTGCAGGGCGGCGGTGAAGAACGGGACCGTGAACGTGCCCATCCCGAGGCCGCACACGGCGAGCGCCGGTGGCACCCCGGCGGCCACGCCGAGGATCCCGGCCAGCAGCAAGCCCAGTCCGGCGAACATCACGCGCGCGCCGAACTTCGGCACCAGCCGGGACCCGGCGAACCACGACGACACCGCGAGCCCGGCCGAGAGCGGCAGCAGCGTCAGGCTCGCGGTGCGGACGTCGGCGCCGTCGCCGAGCTGCAGCCGCATCGGGACGAGGAGCATCAGCCCGGTCATCACCGCGAAGTACAGCAGCGACCCGGCGAGCGCGGCCGGGAACCCGCGGTGGGCGAACAGGCTCGGCTCGACCAGCGGCGCGGCCGTGCGGCGCTGCTGGAACCCGAACGCGACGAGCAGCGCGGCCCCGGCCGCGAGCAGCGGCCACGACGTCCCGCCGGGGCTGATGAGCGGGTAGACGAGCAGGCCGGCCCCGGCGACCACGAGCGCGGTGCCGGCCAGGTCGAGCCTCGGACGCGTAGCGGCTTTGTCCTCGCGCAGGAACCGCGCGGCGAGCAGGACCGCCAGGCCGAGCGGGACGTTCACCAGGAACACCGCCCGCCACGACAGCGCCTGCGTCAGCAGGCCGCCGAGCAGCGGCCCGGTGACCGCGGACAGGCCCATCACCGGGCCGATGCTGCCGAGTGCCTTCGCGAGTTCGCCGCCGTCGAAGAGCGCGCGGATGAGGCCGATCGTCTGCGGGATGATCAGCGCCGCCGCCGCGCCCTGCACCGCGCGGGCGCCGATCAGCAGGCCCGCGTCCGGCGCCGCCGCGCAGGCCGTCGACGCGAGCACGAAGGCCGTGACGCCGATCTTGAATGTCCTCGCCCGGCCGAAGATGTCGCCGAGCCGGCCGCCGGTGATCAGGAAGGCCGCGAACGGCAGCGTGTAGGCCGCGCTGAACCACGGGATGTCGGCGGCCGGTCCGGGCAGGCCGTCGTGGATCACCGGGCCGGCGACCTGGACGATCGTGGCGTCGAGCAGGATCATCGCTTCGGCGGTGAGCAGCACGGCCAGTGCGGCCCAGCGGTGCCGGTAGCGGGTCGTGGTCGGCAAGAGGTGCCCCCTTTCGTTCGGCACCGACCTTGACCTGCGCGCCGTCGCGGATTCCACTCATCGCGGTCCTCTGGATGATTTCTTCCACGCCGTGCGCTTTGATGAAAGATATGACCATCCTGGATGACGTCGATCGCGCGCTGATCCACGCGCTGCATCTCGACGGCCGGGCGCCGTTCACGAAGATCGGAGACGTTCTCGGCGTCTCGACGCAGACGGTGGCGCGGCGCTATCGCCGGCTACGCGCCGAAGCCTCGCTTCGCGTCGTCGGTTTGCCGGACCCGCAACGCACCGGGCAGGCGGAGTGGATGGTCCGGCTGACGGCGACCCCGAACACCGCGCGCGACGTCGCGCTCGCGCTGGCGCGGCGCGCCGACACGGCGTGGGTCAAGCTCGTGTCGGGCGGCACCGAGATCTGCGTCAACGTGTCGACGCCGGCCGCGAGCGACCATTCGCTGCTGCTGCGGGACATCCCGCGCTCGGCGAGCATCACGGCGGTGTCGGCGCACCAGCTGCTGCACCGCTACTTCGGCGGCCCGACGGCGTGGCTCGGCCGGGCCCAGGCACTCGACGCGGCGCAGGTCGCGGCGCTGACGCCGGTGTTCTCCGGCGAGGGCAAGCCGCTGACCGGCGACGACGCCGCGCTGATGGCCGCGTTGCAGCGCGACGGCCGGGCGAGCCTGGCCGAGCTGGCGACGGCCACCGGCTGGTCCACCGCGACCGTCGCGCGCCGGCTGGCCGACCTGCAGGCCGGCGGCACGGTGTTCTTCGACCTGGAGGTCGACCCGGCCCCGCTCGGCGCGACGACGCACGCGCTGCTCTGGATGTCGGTCGCCCCGGCCCACCTCGACGAGGTCGCCCACGAGCTGGCCACCCACCCGGAACTGGCGCTGGTGGCGGCGACGACCGGGACGGCCAACCTGGTCGCGCACGCGCTCTGCCCGGACGCGGCGGCGCTGCACCACTACCTGACCCGGCGACTCGGGGCGCTCGAGGCCGTCCACACCCTGGAGACGGCGCCGGTCCTCCGGACGCTCAAGGCGGCCGCGTCCCGCTGAAGCGCCGTTTCCCGGGAAAGCGGGGGATCCGCGCTTTCCCGGGAACGCGATCACCGCGCCTGCGGGATCCGCACGCGCGCGGCCGGGGCCAGCTGCGCGATCCGCTGCAGCCGGGCCCGGCCCAGCCGGTGGAGCATCTCCCCGAGCTCCTCCGGCGCGATGCTGCTTTCGAGGTCGAGTCGCGTCACCTTGACGACGCGGTCGATCTCCGCGGCGGGGAGCCGCCCCACGAACTCCCCCGCCAGCCACACACCGACTTCTTCGACGACGTGGTCCGCCCGGTGGCTTCGTACGGTCATCGTTCTCGCTCTCCTCGCTTCGGATCGCCTTCGCCCAGGTCGAGGCCGGAAAATTCCGGTCTGACGCAGGTCCGACGAGCCCGCCCGCGACCCATGACGCCGAATCGCCGAAATTCGGGGCAGAAAAGCTTTCCGTGTCCGGACCGGTGAGTACCGTGACGAACCCGGTTCACTCACATGGGCTGTTCGCCGCCCCAAGTTGTCGGCCGATCGGGTGGAAAACGGGAGAACAGTGCCGGGAGCGCGTGTGCGTCAGGACTCTGGAGACGTCCGGTAGTGCGGGCGTTCCCGTGCGGGACGCGGAACGGAGACGCGATCCATGGCCCGGTACGACCGGACCGACCTCGGGGCGTACAGCCTGGGGTTGCTCGACGCCGCCGACTCGGCCCGGGTGGAGCGGCACCTTTCGGCGTGCCCGGACTGCCGCCAGGAGGTCCGGGAGTTCGAGGCCGTCCGCTCGATGCTGGACCACCTCGGCCGCCTTGAGTCCACATAGGACTGATCACGGAAACTGTCGGTGCCCGCCGGTAGCCTCCGCGCCGTGACCGACTTCCTGACCACGACCCGCCACTCCTACTCGATCGTCGCCGAGACCTACGCCCGGCGCTCCGCCCCCATCGCCGAGGACGTCCAGGACCGCGCGCTGCTCACGGCGTTCGCCGACCTCGTCCGCGCGGACGGCGGCGGCCCGGTCGCCGACCTCGGCTGCGGCACCGGCCGGGTGACGGCGTTCCTGGCCTCGGCGGGGCTCGACGTCACGGGCATCGACCTGACGCCGGAAATGCTCGCCGTCGCCCGCCGCGACCACCCGGAGCTGCGGTTTTCCGAGGGGTCGCTGCTCGGGCTGGACCTGCCGGACGGCGGCCTCGCGGGCGCGGTGGCGTGGTACTCGATCATCCACACACCGCCGGCCCGGCTGCCGGAGGTGGGCGCGGAGCTGTTCCGGGTGCTGCGCCCGGGAGGCCACCTGCAGCTGGCGTTCCAGGTCGGCGACCAGCGGCAGCACCTGACCGAATGGCACGGCCACGACGGGCTTTCGCTGGACGCCTACCGGCAGCCGGTGGAGCGGGTGTGCGAGCTGGTGACCGACGCCGGGTTCGAAGTCGTGACACAGGTCCTGCGAGACCCGGCGGCGCGAGTGCCGCAGGGGCGGGTGCTGGCCCGGAAGCCCGCCGGAGAGTCCGTGGCCGATTGAGCCCGAAGCCGAAGGATCACGCGAGCGCGGCGGCCCCCAGCCGCGCCGAAACCCGCTCCCCCGGGCGGTTCAACGCGGGAGTCGTTCGCGCAGACCCTGTGCCCGCTTCACCAGCTTCCTTGACTGGACTAGACCAATCTGCTCTAGTGACCGGTGTCACCCTCGTTCCGGCCGGTCGAGCACACCCCCTCCGACACCGGGCGCCCCCGCGTCCGGACTCCGTCGTGGCCGAAGGAGTGAGCAAGTCTTGAGAAGACGTCTTGTCGCGGTCCTGTCAGCATTCGCCGCCGCCGCCGCACTCGTGCTCGGCGTGCCCGCCGCCACCGGTCAGGTCCCGCAGGCCGCGGCCGCCGCCTGCAGCGGGCCGAACTGGGTCGCCGGCCAGTGGTACGACGTGGGCGCGGTCGTCAAGTACACCAACGGCAGCTATTACCGCGCCAAGAACGCCAACCCGGGCTACGACCCCATCATCAGCACCTGGTACTGGGAGCCCTACAGCTGTGACGGCGGGGGCGGCGGCACCACCTGCAACGCGCCCAACTGGGTCGCGGGCCAGTGGTACGACGTCGGCGCCATCGTGAAGTACACCAACGGCGGCTACTACCGCGCCAAGAACGCCAACCCGGGCTACGACCCCATCATCAGCACCTGGTACTGGGAGCCCTACAGCTGCGGCGGCGGCACCGACCCGGGCAACCCGGGCTCGTTCGTCATCAGCGAAGCCCAGTTCAACCAGATCTTCCCCGGCCGCAACGGCTTCTACACCTACAGCGGCCTGACCGCGGCCCTGTCGGCTTACCCCGGCTTCGCCACCACCGGCAGCGACACGGTGAAGAAGCAGGAAGCCGCCGCGTTCCTCGCGAACGTCAACCACGAAACCGGCGGCCTCGTCTACATCGTCGAGCAGAACACGGCCAACTACCCGCACTACTGCGACTGGAGCCAGTCCTACGGCTGCCCGGCCGGCCAGTCGGCGTACTACGGCCGCGGCCCGATCCAGCTCAGCTGGAACTTCAACTACAAGGCCGCGGGTGACGCCCTCGGCATCGATCTGCTCGGCAACCCCTGGCAGGTCGAGCAGAACGCGGCCGTCGCCTGGAAGACCGGCCTCTGGTACTGGAACACCCAGAGCGGCCCCGGCACGATGACCCCGCACAACGCGATCGTCAACGGCCGCGGCTTCGGCGAGACCATCCGCAGCATCAACGGCTCGATCGAGTGCAACGGCGGCAACCCGGCCCAGGTCCAGAGCCGCGTCGACAAGTACCGCCAGATCACGTCCATCCTCGGCGTCGACCCCGGCGCCAACCTCTACTGCTGATCCGACGCGAGCGGCTCACTCGTCCACTGGGTGAGCCGCTCGCCGATCAGCCCGCCCACCTCCTCGAGGTTGTCGTTCAGGTAGAAGTGACCGCCCGGGAACGCCTTCAGCTCGAAGGGCCCGGACGTGTGCTCCCCCCACCGCCGCGCCTCGGCCTCCGTGACCCGCGGGTCGCTGTCGCCGAACAGCGCGAGCACCGGGCACTCCACATCGGGTCCCGGCCGGTGGTGGTAGCTCTCCGCGGCCCGGTAGTCGTTGCGCAGCACCGGTAGCACCACGCGCAGGAGCTCGGGGTGCGCGAGCACCCGGGGGTCGGTCCCGCCGATCCGCCGGACGTCCGCGAGCAGCTCGTCGTCACTCCGCTCGGGGACCGGCCCGCCGGGGAACGACGACGGGGCACGGCGCCCGGACACGACCAAGCCGGCCGGCCCGAGCCGTCGCGCGACCTCGAACGCCAGGCTGGCGCCCATGCTGTGCCCGAAGAACACCACCGGCCCGGAGACCTCGGCGGCCAGCACGTCCGCCAGCCGGTCGGCGAGCACGAACAGGTCGTCCACCAGCGGTTCGGCGTGCCGCTCCTGCCGCCCCGGGTATTGCACGGCCAGCACGTCGACCGCCGGGGCCAGCACGGCCGAAAGCGGGTGGAACGCGCTCGCCGCGCCCCCGGCGTGCGGGAAGCACACGAGCCGCGGCGCGCCGGGCGCGGCCGGGTGGAAGCGCTTGAGCCACCGCGTTCGGGAATCCGTCATGCCCCCGAATCTCCCAGGCCGCCCCGCGCCGGGGCGACGCCTATCGTGCGGAACTCACCCCACCCGCCACAGCGCCGGGACGGCCGGAGGCTCCCAGCCCGGCTGGGCGGTGTGCCCCTGCAGGCAGACATAGCCCTGGCCGCCGTAGGTGACCCGGGCGCCCGCCGCGTAGCTCGTGCCCGCCGCCCAGGTACTGCCCCCGGGCGGGGTCGAGGTCGGCGGCGTGGACGCAGGCGGGGTCGACGTCGGGGTCTGCGGGACGTTCAGCACGAAGTCGAACGCGGCTTCCTTCGCGGTGCCGTTGTCCCGCACGGTCATCAGCAGCCGCGCGTCGAAGATCGTGTCGGTGTTGTTCCGCGGCTCGTTCGGGAAGTAGAGCTGGGTCGTGAGGATCGGCCGGCCGGGCGCCTGGACCTTGACGTGGATGTGCCGGGTGCGGCCGGGGTAGAGGCCGGGCACGATCGTGGAGAGCCGGAACGCGCCCTGTGCGTCGGTGTACTGGTGGCCGCGGAAGGTGTAGCCGGCGCTGTCGTAGGCGCCGTTGACGTCCGCCTGCCAGAAGTCCAGCAGCGCGCGGTTCACCGGCAGGCAGGCGCGCCCGAAGACGTAGCCGGACACCGTCAGGCGCGTGCCTTGGGTGCCGGGAGTGACCAGGTCGGTCCGTTCCGGCGAGTTCGGCTTGAAGTAGGGCCCTTCGGTCTGCTCGATCGTCGGCTCGTCACCGTCGTGGCACGCCGGGGTCAGTTCCGGGGCCTGGCCGCCGGCGACGGTCGTGCGGGCGAGCGCCGGCCCGCCGATCAGGGCGACCGGCGCGGCGACGCCGGCGGCCAGCGCGGCGCGCAGCACCGTCTTGCGGCTGAGCTTGGTGTCCTCGTCCATGCCTGCTCCTCGCGGGGGCGTCGGGAATCCCCTCGAACGTAGGCAGCGCACCGGGTCCGCGACGATGGACTGGCTCGGTCAGTCGTGGTGATTCTCCCCGCCGCGGCGGAAGTCGCCGGGGCTCAGCCCGGTTTCGCGGCGGAAGAACCGGCAGAAGTAGGCCGGGTCGGCGAACCCGACGCGGGTCGCGACCTGGCGCACGGTGAGGTCCGTCCGCAGCAGGAACCGCTGGGCCTCCCGGGTGCGCGCCTCGCGCAGCAACTGCGCGGCGGTGCGGCCGGTCGCGGCCTTCACGGCCTCGGTGAGGTGCCCCGGCGTGACGCCGATGCGCCGGGCGTGCGCGGACACCGACCACAGCCCGAGGTCCGGGCGGCCGGCGAGCCGGGCGAACTCCGCCGCCACCGCTCCGGCGGGCGCGGGCGGCGGCGTCCCCAGCAGCCGTCCGGCGCGCACGACCAGGACGTGCACCAGGGCCCGCAGCACGGACTCTTCGCCGTGGCGGTGTTCCTCTTCGAGGTCGGCGATCACCCGCGTGACGGCCGCGTCGGCGCGCGCGTCCAGCCGGAGCCACGGCTGTTCGCTCAGCCGCCGCAGCAGTTCGCGGTCGGCCGGGTGGTCGAGGAGGAAGTCGTCGGTGAACAGGACGACGTGGCCGGTCAGGCCGCGCACGCCGGCCCACTGGTGCACCTGCCCCGGCGCGATGACGGCGAGCTGCGGCGGCCGCAGCGGCCGGCGCGTCAGGTCGAGGACGTGCGCGCCGGTGCCGCCGGTGATGTGGACGAGCTCGTGGAAGGTGTGCCGGTGCGGGAACTCCGCGCGTGAGAGCGGCCCGATCTCGGCGAACGTGCCGACCGCGAACGGCGGTGCGTGCGGGGCCGGCACCTCCAGCCGGTGCATCGGCAGCTCCCCCGCCCGAGGCCGTTCGCAGGGCGTTCCGGGCGGAACGGTCGTACCGCGCATGGTCTCGTCCCTTCGCCGTCCGGGCGAAAAGTCTAGACCAATGTGCGTGCGGTTCGCCGGGTTTGCCCCGATGGTCGCAATCCGATGGTCGGACGCGAAAACGGGGCCGGTCCACTGTGGACCGGCCCCGTTCCCGGGTGCTTACTGGCGCTTACGCGCGGCTGCGACGCCGGTTCAGCAGCAGCATCAGCGCGCCGCCGCCGAGCAGCAGGCCGCCGACGGTGAACGGAACCGCGGCGTCGACACCGGTGTTGGCGAGGTCGCCGCCACCGCCGTTCGAACCGGCCGGGGTGCTCGGCGCGGTGCTCGGGGCACCGGCCTCGGTCCAGCTGGCGGCCGCGTTCGCGGTCACCTCGGTCTTCTCCGAGTCGGCGACGATCAGCGACTGCGCCGGCTTCTTCGCGTAGTTGTCGGCGACGAACAGGCGGCCGGTGTCCAGCTCGCCGGTGGCCTTGAGGGTGAAGGCGCCCTTGCCCGGCGTGGTGCCCGCCGGGACGTCGACGAACAGCTTGCTGCCGTCCTTGACGTCCGAGCCCTTCAGCTCCTTGCCGTCGGCGTCGGTGATCTTGACGCCCTCGGGCAGCTGGCTGGTCAGCGAGGTGACGTCCCCGCTGGTGGCGACGCTGTACGGGCCGATCTTGCCACCGGCCGTGCCCTCGGTCTTGTCCGCGGCGATGTTCAGCGTCGGCTTCGGCTGCTCGCCGATGCCCTTGTTCTGGTCACCGGTGAAGTACGCGTAGAGCGCGGCGACGTCGGCGTTCGCGTCGGCCGAGTTCTCCTCGGCCAGCGGCTTGGTGGCGTCCAGGTTCACGCCGTCGCTGAAGTGCCACACGGCGGCCTGCGTCGCGGCGATGGCCTCGCGCTCGGAGACGCCGTCGTGGACCTCGACGCCGGCCTTCTTCAGCGCCTTGCCCAGCGCGTCGAGGCCGGTGCCCGGGTAGCCGTTGTGCAGCACCCAGTTGATCTTCGCGCTGTTGGCCTTGAACGGGCCTTCGGCGGGGTACTTGTTCCACGGCCGCTCGACCATGTCGACGTCGGTGCGCAGGCCGACGGTGATCTGCACGCAGTAGAGCTTCAGCGTGCTGCCGTTGGAGAGCTTCATCTCGAACAGTTCGGCGATGTAGTCGCCGCCCTTGCCGAGGTTGAGCCGGTACCCGACCGTGCCACCGTGCTCGTCGACACGGCCGCGAGCGGCACCATCGTCGGCGAGAGCGGCCGGCGAGCTGATCATCACGGCAGCGGCCGCGGCGAGAGCCGCGATCCCGCCACGCACGAGAGTGGACCTGACCTGCATAAATCTCCTATCCGAGCCCGAACCACGACAGAGGGACCGCACGCCCCCGCCGACGGCCACCGATTCGGGTGAGCGATCACCCGGTCAAGCGAGACCGGAGCTTACACGGACCCAACAAGCGCTACGCGCGGTGTCCCCATTAACTCGAATGGGCCGTGGAACCGCATAAAACGGTCGGAAAGAAAGGTGCAAGTTGCGATTAATCCGGGGCCCTCAGGCACCCACTTGGCCTACCGCCGGACGCAGCCCCGACGCCATCTTCCCGATGACGGCGGCGTACTCCGCCTTGAGCCGGGGCTTGTCCACTTCGGACGCCTCGGCCAGTGCCATCCCGGCCGTGCCGAGCATGCCGAACACCAGGCGCGTCGTGGTTTCCAGGGGCTGGTCGTCGATGTCGCCGCCCTCCACCAGGGCCTTGATCAGCTGCTCGACGAGCCCGTAGGCGTACTGCTCCTCGGCCGCCTGCCAGCGCAGCCAGCCGAGGGCGAGCGGCGCCTCCTGCCAGACGAGCTTGCCGTACACCGGGTCGCAGCAGCGGTCGAGGAACACGTCGAGCGCCGCGAAAGCCGCCGACCACGGGTCGGCCGCCCGGGCCGCCGCCGTCGCCGACAGTTCCATCGCCTCGGTCTCGAGCTGGGCGAAAACCGCCTCGAACAATGCCGTCTTGTTCGCGAAGTGGTGGTAGATCGCGCCGCGCGTGGCCTGGATGTCGGCGGCGATGTCCTCCAGCGCCGCGCCGGTGAAGCCGTGCTCGGCGAACCGGCGGGTCGCCGCCGTCAGCAGGGCGGCCCGGGTGGCCTCGGAGTACTGCTCCCGCCGGCTCTTGGTCGACATGCGCAAAGCATAGGACATACACTGTGCATGTCACCGACACAGTGCATGTGGGGGTTGCCATGACCGACGTCAACGAGCTCCTGTTCAACCCGTTCGCGCCCGGCTTCTTCGAGAACCCGTACGAGCAGTACAAGATGCTGCGTGACGAGGACCCGGTGCAGGAGCACCCGCTGGGGTTCTGGTTCGTCTCGCGCTACGAAGACGTCTCGACGCTGCTTAAGGCCGGGCTCTCGGTGGAGGTCGGGAACCTGGCCGAGTCGCCGTTCGAGTACTTCGCCGCGGACGAGGACCCGGGCGCGCTGAACCTCTCGATGCTCGACCGCGACCCGCCCGACCACACGCGGCTGCGTTCGCTGGTCACGAAGGTCTTCACCCGCCGCGCGATCGCGGCTCTGGAGCCAAAGATCGTCGGCCTCGTGGACGCGTCCCTGGACCGCATGGCCGAGAAGGGCGACTCGGACCTGGTCGAGGAGCTGGCGTTCCCGCTCCCGTTCGCGGTGATCTCCGAGATGCTCGGCATGCCGCCGACCGACCACTCGCGGATCCGCGAGCTGAGCGGAACCCTGGTGCGCTCGCTGGAGATCGTCGCCGACGAGGAGACGGCCCGCGCGATCATGGCGGCCGACGCCGAGCTGAGCGCGATCACCCGCGAGGTGATCGCGTGGAAGCGCGACCACCCGGCGGACGACCTGCTCACGGCCCTGATCCAAGCCGAGCACGACGGCCAGGTCCTCGACGGCGACGAGCTGGTCGCCCAGGTGGTCCTGCTGTACGTCGCCGGCCACGAGACGACGGTCAACCTGATCGCGAACGGCGTCAACGCGCTGCTGCGCGCCCCCGCGCAACTGGCCTTGCTGCGAGCCCAGCCGGATCTCGCGGCGAACGCGGTGGAGGAGTTCTTGCGCTACGACTCCCCGGTCCAGCAGACCCGTCGCGTCACGACGTCCCCGTACGAGGTGGCGGGGCGCATCATCCCGCCGGGAACATTCGTGCTGGCGTGCTTGGGATCAGCGAACCGCGACGAGCGTTTCTTCGGCCCGGACGCTGCCGAGCTGCGCCTGGACCGCCCGAACGCCCGCAACCAGGTGTCGTTCGGCGCGGGCCCCCACCATTGTCTGGGGGCGGCACTGGCCCGCCTCGAAGGCCAGGTAGCCGTCAGCCGGCTGGTGCAGCGGTTCCCGGAGCTGGGTTTCGCGGGCGAGCTGGAGTGGAACGGCCGGATCAACCTGCGCGGACCGGCGAAGTTCCCGGTCACGGTGAACGCCGGCTGACCTTCAGCCCGCTGTCGGCGCCGCGGTGACCTGGTCCGGCGCGGGCCACCCCGACCGGCTTTGGAAGTACTGGGAAGCTTCGGGGCTGTCGTTGAACTCGAGGATGGTCCCGAGCTTCTCCGCCAGGACGGCGCGGACCTCCTGCGGCGTGATGAAGAAGAATTCACGCCGCAGGTTCACCCGGTTCAGCCGTCGGTCGGCGAAGATGTCGTGCAGCTCGTTCTCGAGAGCCACCGCGTCCTCCGAGAAGTGCAGGAGGTGGGTGTCGAAGGGGAACGGCACCGAAGCGTCGCCGAGTTCGAGGATGCGGTCCCTCGGTTCGAGCCGCCGGGTCATCCCGATCTTGACCACCTTGTCACCGAATGCACCGATGTTGCTGATGACGTACACGTACCCCGCGCGGATGTTCGCGATCCGGTAGTCGTTCTGAGCGATCGCACGGTCGATCGCCGACAGCCGGTCTCGAAGGTCTCCGGCTTCCTCGTCTTTGCCCTGTTCCGCGAGTTTCGCCAGGGCGTTGGCGTAGTGATCACGTTCCTTCTCGAGCCGATCGCGTTCGGCCTGCAACTCCGCTTCGGCTCGTTTCTCCTCGCGCAGACGCTCGCGTTCGGCCCTCGCCGCTTCTCGTTCCTCCTGCACTTTGAACTGGTAATCACCAGTCAGCTCGATCTCACGCAGACGGAGGTCGTGGTACTCGGGCGAGACTCGCATCTCCATCATCTTGCCGAGCTTCGCGATCGCCTCGACCGATCTGTCGAGACGCTGTTTCGCCGAAGCGACGGTTCCGGCGCGCACCGATCGGACACAGTTGTCGGCCTCGGCGTTGTACGTGCGGAGCATCAGCTTCGAGAAATCCGCGGTCATCTTCCGCCCTTGGGCCAACGAGTTGTTGTAGGCGAATCGTTCGGCCGCGAGGATGGCGTTGCCATCCTTCACGAAGTCCCTGACGTCCTGACGGATCGAGGCAAGGGCTTCCTTGTACTGGAGGGCGCTCTCGAGGGGGTGGTGGTACTCGTAGATCCCGACCTGCTGCAGCAGAACTGCGTCATCGAGCTCGACCAGCTCGCTCCGCGCCCGCGCTATTCGCTGACGGAGTTCCTGCAACTCCTGCTGAGCCGATGCTCGGAGCGCCTCATCCTCGGAAAGGCCTGCCGGTGCCGCGCGCTCTTCAGTGACCGCCGCCGCCGGTTCGTCGAGCACCCAGAACTGCCAGCCGAAGGGGGCGGGCGGCCACGCCGGAGGAGGCTGCCAACCTTGCGGCGGCACCCACCCCGGTTCGGGCAACGGCCATCCCGGCGGCGGAGCGAATCGCAAGCCGTTCACCGGAAACTCCTCCTGGTGACGGCGATCATCCGCGAACGCCCTTCTTGTCGTCGATCGGCGTCATGCGGTGCGGCGCCTTCGACACCACGGCACGAAGATGCTTCAACGTCTCCGACGGAGTGATCCTGGCGAGGTCGATCTCCGCGAAGTCCTCGCGGCTGACCGCCAACGCGATGAGCCGGACGAACACGTCCTTGCCGACCGCCGGGTCGACGTGGTTGACCCCGCCGACCAGGGAGATGCTGTCGATGTGGCCGGCTCGGTCCGACTCCCACACCTCGTGCACGGTCCGCAGTGTCATGTTGTTGACCAGCTCGGCGTACCGGACACTGGTATCCCGCTGCGGCAGCTTGGTTTCCGCGATCTCGTCGCCGGCGCGCACGTAACGGAAGGCCTTGGTCGCCGGGATGACGTCGGGCGGAGGGAACACCAGCGTGATGGACAGCTCCCGGAGCTCGGCGTCGTAGGAGAAGTCGACGTCGCTGTGGGCGGCGATCACCTCCGGGTAGATGGAGTTGCCGAAGACGATGCCGATGTATTCGTCGACCGCCTCGGACTCCCCGGCGGCAAGGTGCGCGATCAGGTCGTCGAGCCGCTGGTTCTCTTCGTCCACGACTCGCTGGCGTTCGTCACACTCGGCGTCATACTGCTTTCGGTCACCGGCCAGCTTTCGCAGCCGTTCACCCTCCGCCGCTTGGTGCTGCGCGGCGGCGAACTGCTGCTGCTGGGCAATCTGCGACGCGACGGTGCGCCAAGCCGCGTGAGCTTGCTGGAACTGGGTTTGGGCCGCGGCCACCGCCGCGGCGTGCTTCTTCTTGGCGAAGACGGCCGAGAAGCCTTCCGGAGCCGCCGGCGGCCGGAAAAAGGGCTCCGGAGGGACGACAATCGGTGGCGGCGGCGGTGTCGGGGCGAGGTGCGCGGACTGGAACGGCGGATGCTGGGCCACGCGGCGGAGCTTTTCCAAGTCGACATAGTCGTCGACGGCCAAAGTCGACTCGAGCACGGTGTCGATCGCGGCGAGCTCTTCGCGCAGGTCGGCGTTGAGCGATTCCACCTTGGTTTGCTGGGCCTCGACGTGAAGCCGTTTCGCTTCCCGCTCCGCCTGCGCCGCCGCTTGCGCGGAGGCACGCGTCATGCGTTCGCGCGCCACCGCGGCAGCGGCTTGGGCACGGTGCATTTCCCGCTCGAGGCGCACCCGTTCGCGCTCCGCCGCGGCGGCCTGCCGTGCCCGCTCTTTCTGTGCCTTCGCCGCTTGGTACTGCATCTCGGCGAAGAACCCGCGCCGACGCCCCATCGATATGCCTCCGACCTCAGCGATCCCAGTTCTGTAGATATCGCTGTGCCGGACTGGATGTTTCACACCCGGGCGATCATCCGGACAATCGGAAACCCAACCGTGATCGTTGGTTTTCCACCGAAGCCGAGTCCAGTTTGTCGCACCTCGAGGCGTGCGCGGCCGACCAAGGTGAGTGGTGCCCCCGACGGGGTTCGAACCCGCACTTTGTCGATTTTAAGTCGACTGCCTCTGCCAGTTGGGCTACGGGGGCACCGCACACTCTAGGTGATGGCCGTCAGTGCAGCGTCCACGACTGGTTCGCCGCTCCCGTGCACGTCCAGATCTGCAACGGCGTTCCGTCCGCTGAGCTCGGGCCTGTCGCGTCCAGGCACTTGCCCGAGGCCGGGTTCACCAGCTGGGTGCCCGAGGCCGTCCACTGCTGGGCTCCTGTCCCGTTGCAGTCGTACAGCTGGACCTTCGACCCGTTCGCCGTTCCCGCCGCGTTGACGTCCAGGCACTTGCCCAACGCCCGCAACGTGCCCGCGGTCGACGTCCACTGCTGGGCGTTCGTTCCGTTGCACGTGTACAGGTCGACCACCGTTCCGTTGGCCGACGACGCGCCCGCCACGTCCACGCACTTGCCGCCGTAGCCGGTGATCGTGCCACCGCCGGCGGGCGGTGGGGTCGTCGTGCCGCCGCCCGTGATCGCGTTGAAGATGCGCGAGTACGCGTAGCCCGTCGCGCGGTCGTAGTCCTGGAGCTCCCAGAACGACAGCTCCGCGACGCCGTTCTGGGCCGCGAACGTCTCCAGTTGCTGGGCGTCCGACTGGCTGAACTGCGCGCCGTCGTCGTTGCGGCCCGCGATCGGTGTCAAGCCCATCATCGCGTACGCCGCCGACGTCGAAATCCCGTACAGGCTCGCCAGCTGGGACGCCGATGCCCGGGCCGCCGAGAGGGCGTCACCCAGGACCGGCTGGCCGTCGTAGAAGTCCATCACCATCAGGTTGACCACGCTGACCTTGACGCCCTTGTTCTTCGCGTCGCGCAGGAGGTCGAGCTCGTTGCCCGGGATGCCCGTCGGGTCGACCGCCAGCGTGTAGTCGACCTGGACCGCGCCGTTCTGCTGCTGCAGCGCGGCCAGCGCCGAGTTGCGGCGCTGGTTCGACGCGGTGTCGTTCAGGACGCCGCCCTCGATGTCGAAGTCCAGGCGCGGGGTGCCGTACGTGTTGACGACGTTCGCGTACGCCGACGTCAGGCTCGCGGTGTTCGTGCAGGTCTGGGCCAGCTCACCGCCTTCCGCGCCGCCGAACGACGGGATCACGTTGCCGCCGGCCGCCTGCAGGGCGCTGATCTGCGACTTGAACGAGCCGACGCCGGTGCCGTTCGCCTCCCACACCGGCGTGCAGCCGGACTGCGGGGTCAGGAACGCCAGCGTGAAGAACTTCGTACCGGTCGCGTTCATGTCGGCGGCCATCTGACCGGCGTCGCCGTCGCTGATCTGCAGGTACGGCGCCGCGTAGTGGGCGGGGAAGGCGCCACCGGCCGCCTCGGCGGTGGACGGGGTCAGAGCGAGCGCGGCGACGACCGGCAAGGCCGCGACGAGTGCCGCTTTGGTACGGGAAAAGGGCATGGCAGAGCTCCAAGGGGGACCGTGGGGAGAGGAGCCGGAGCGGACTTATTCCGCGTTGTGAAGAAAGGGTTTACCCGCTCAGCGGCCCAGTTGTCCAGACCATGTCGCTCACCGGCACACAGCCGGATTTTCCCTGCCAAAACGGCGAAAAACACCAAAAAGGCCTCCCGCACGAGTGCGGGAGGCCTTCGGGAAACCGACAGTCAGGACTTCGAGACGCGCGCGAACTCGTCCTTCGGGTTGTTGATCTGCCCGAGCGAGATCACCTCACGCCGGAACAGGCCGCCGAGGATCCAGTCGAACAGGATGCGGATCTTGCGGTTCCACGTCGGCATCGCCTTGAGGTGGTACGCGCGGTGGAAGAGCCACGCCGGGAAGCCCTTGATCTTCAGGTTCAGCGCGTCCGCCACGCCCTTGTGCAGGCCGAGGCTCGCCACCGCGCCGAGGTTCTTGTGGAAGTAGTCCTTCGGCTTGCCGCCGCGGATCACCTTGATGATGTTCTTCGCCAGCAGCGTCGCCTGGCGGACCGCGTGCTGCGCGTTCGGCGGGCACGTCGCCGTCGGGTCCTCTTCGGTGCGCGAGAGGTCCGGGATCGCCGCGTTGTCGCCCGCGGTCCACACGTCCGGGTGACCGACGACCTGCATGGCGGCCGTTGCCTCGAGGCGGCCGCGCTTGTCGAGCGGGAGGTCCGAGTTCGCCAGCACCGGGTTGGCCTTCACGCCGGCCGTCCAGATGAGCGTGTCGGTGTCGAACTCCGTGCCGTCCGAGAGCACGACGTGGCCGTTCTCGAACGACTTCGCCGCCGTCGACAGGTACACCTCGATGCCGCGCTTCTCCAGCTGCTCGACCGTGTACACGCCCAGGGTCTCGCGGACCTCGGGCAGGATGCGCCCGGCGGCCTCGACGAGCACCCAGCGGACGTCGGCCTGCTGGATGTTCGGGTAGTAGTTCTCGACCGCGAACCGGGTCATGTCCTCGAGCTCGGCCAGCGCCTCGATGCCGGCGAACCCGCCGCCGACGACGGTGAACGTCAGCAGGCGCTTGCGCAGCTCGGGGTCCAGCGTGCTGGCGGCCTCGTCGAGCTTGGTCATGATGTGGTTGCGGAGGTAGATCGCCTCGCCGATGGTCTTGAAGGCGATGCCCTGCTCGACCAGGCCCGGGATCGGCAGGATCCGGGCGACGGCGCCGAGCGCGACGACCAGGATGTCGTAGCCGAGCTGCTCGATGTGGCCGTCGGCCGCCTCGACCGTGACGGACTTCTTCTCGTTCTCGATCTTGGTGACGCGCGCGGTCAGCACGTGGCAGCGCTTGAGCACGCGGCGCAGCGGCACGACCACGTGCCGGGGCTCGATCGCGCCGGCCGCGGCCTCCGGGAGGAACGGCGCGTAGGTCATGTGGGGCTGCGGGTCAACGACGGTCACGGAGGCCTCGTTGGCCCGGAGCATCTTCTGGAGGCCGTACGCCGTGTAGAGCCCGACGTACCCACCACCGAGGACGAGGATCCGAGTCGGTTCCGACTTCGACTTCGCAGCAGCCATGTCCTCATGGTGACACCTTCGCGGGCGCCTCGCTCGGGGACCCCATCCGGCTGTGACCAGCGTCGCTGCGGTTTCCGTAACGATTCAGTCCGGCCCTGTCACCGAGGCCGCGGCGCGGAACACGCCGGCCACCATGGCGTGGGTCACGAGCCGGGTCTGGACATTCCGCGGCGACACGTGATAACAGCCGAAAAGACGCAGGTCGTCCAGTTCCACGACCGATCCGTGCGCGAAGGCCGGACGCGGCCGCGGCACCGGCCAGCCGGCGTCGGCGAGCACGGGCAGTAACGCCTGCCACCCGAACGCGCCGAGCACGACGATCGCGCGCAGTGTCGGACGTAACAGCGCCAGTTCCTCCGCGAGCCACGGACGGCACGTGTCGCGCTCCGCCGGCGTCGGCTTGTTGTCCGGCGGGGCACAGCGCACCGGCGAGACGAGCCGCGTGCGGTACAGCTCCAGGCCGTCGCCCAGGCGTTCCGACGTCGGCTGCGACGCGAGCCCCACCTCGTGCAGCACCCGGAAGAGGAAGTCACCCGAAGGGTCGCCGGTGAACATCCGGCCGGTGCGGTTCGCTCCATGCGCCGAGGGCGCGAGCCCGACCACGGCGATCGACGCGTCCGGCGGCCCGAAGCCCGGCACCGGCCGAGCCCAGTACTCCTCGCCGCGGAACGCCGCCTTGGTGCCCGCGACGCCTTCGCGCCAGGTCACCAGCCGCGGGCAGGCGCGGCACCCGGCCACGGCGGCGTCCAGCTCGGCCAGTGACCTCATCCCAGCGCCACCCGGGACAGCCGGTCGGCCCGCCGCGTCGTCTCGGGCAGCCGGTAGCGCGGGCTCAGCGCCAGGGTCAGCCGGCAGGCGTGCGCCAGGTCGATCCGGTGCCCAGCCGAGACGTACACCGGCTTGACGCCGTCCTGGGTCCGCAGCACCGCGCCGACCTCCTCCCCGGCGTCCACCAGCGGCTCCGACGAGCCCCGAGCCGCCGCCGGCGAAGTGTGCGTGCCGACGAACCGCGTCTTGCCGACGCCGAAGGCGGGCAGCCCGGTCAGCACGCCGAGGTGGCACGCGAGGCCGAAGCGCCGCGGGTGGGCGAGGCCGTGGCCGTCGCAGACCAGGACGTCCGGCTCGTGGTCCAGCTGTTCGAGCGCCGCCAGCAGCGGCGGCAGCTCGCGGAAGGCGAACAGGCCCGGCTCGTACGGGAAGACGGCCCGCGCGCGGTGCGTCCGCTCCTCCACGACGGTCAGCCCGGCCGTCTCGAGGGTGACGACGGCCGCGGCGATCACGCCGGTGTCGTCGTAGGCGACGTCGAGACCGGTCACCGTCGGCGGCAGCTCCGGGAGGTCGTCGGTGCGGTCGACCTGGTCGCGCAGCCGTTCCTGCACGGCGAGCGCGTCCTCGACAGTCGTCGGCCAGTCCCCGGTGTGCACCAAGTCACCCTGCCACAACTAGGTTGGGTCCATGGCGGACACGACCCCCGAAGAGGCCCCCGAGAAGAAGGCTCCGGAGACGACGGAGATCCCGGCCGAGCCGACCGACGACATCGTCACGACCCAGCACACGATCACCGTGAAGCGGAAGAAGCTTTCGTACACGGCGAAGGCGGGCCGGATCGTGCTCCGCAAGGAGATCGTCAAGGACGGCAAGTCGGAGGGGCACAAGGCGAAGGCGGAGGTGTTCCTCACCTCCTACACCCTCGACGACGCCGATCCGGGCTCGCGGCCGGTGACGTTCGCCTTCAACGGCGGCCCCGGCTCGTCGAGCATCTGGCTGCACATGGGCCTGCTGGGCCCGCGCCGGGTGCTCTCGGGCGACGTCGACGACCTCGTGCCGCCGCCGTACGGGCTGGCCGACAACCCCGAGACGCTGCTGGCGCAGAGCGACCTCGTGTTCATCGACCCGGTGTCGACCGGCTACTCGCGTGCGTCCGAGGGCGGCGAGACCAAGGACTTCCACGGCTTCAAGGGCGACATCGAGTCGGTCGGCGAGATCATCCGGCTGTGGGTGTCGCGCCACCAGCGCTGGCTGTCGCCGAAGTTCCTGGCCGGCGAGTCGTACGGCACGCTGCGCGCCGCCGGGCTGGCCGCGCACCTGCAGGAGCGGCACGGGCTCTACCTCAACGGCCTGCTGCTGATCTCGTCGGTGCTCGACCTCGGCACGCTGCGGTTCACCGAGGGCAACGACCTGCCGTACTCGCTGTACGTGCCGACGTACGCGGCGATCGCGCACTACCACGGCCTGCACGGCGACCGGCCGCTCGACGACGTCCTGGCCGACGCCGAGGACTTCGCGGCGAAGGACCTGCCGTACGTGCTTTCGCGCGGCGCGCGGCTGTCCACGCAGGACCGCGCGGAGGCGGTCGCCACGCTGGCGTCGCTGACCGGGCTCACCGAGTCCTATGTGGACCGGGTGAACCTGCGGATCGAGCACGTCCGGTTCTTCACCGAGCTGCTGCGCGACCGCGGCCTGACGGTCGGCCGGATGGACGGCCGGTTCACGACGTGGGAGCCGGACGGCGGCCGCGAGCACATGAGCGACGACCCGTCGATCTCCCGCGTGATCGGCGCGTACGCGGCGGCGTTCAACCACTACGTGCGGGCCGAGCTCGGGTACGAGAACGACCTGCCGTACGAGCTCATCCACGAGGACACGTTCAAGGCGTGGTCGTACGCGGACTTCGAGGGCCGCTCGGTGTCGGTGGCCGACTCGGTGAGCGCGGCGATGCGCGCGAACCCGCACCTGCAGGTCCACGTGGCGTTCGGGCACTACGACGGCGCGACGGCCTACTTCGCGGCCGAGCACGTGCTGGCCCACCTGCAGATCCCGGAGGAGCTGCGCGACAACATCGACACGGCGTACTACCCGGCCGGGCACATGATGTACGTCCACGAGCCGACCCGGGTGCAGCAGGCGAAGGACCTCGCGAAGTTCGTCAAGAAGGCCTCGAACCGCTGAGCGTCACCGGTCCCTGGAGAGGTCTTGCTCCAGGGACCGGTGGAGCTCGTCGTGGCGCTCGCGCGTGTCCGCCCAGGCCGGGCTGACGTGCACGATCTCCTTGGCCTCGGCCAGGGAAGCGGCGGTCAGGACGCGGACCGCGCGGATGCTGTCCACCGGCGAAGCCCCGCCCTCGCGCAGGTCGGCGAGCACGGCGTCGAGCGGGACGCCGTCAGCCAGGCGCAGCTTGGCGGCTTCGAGGGCGCTGTCGTCGATCACTGCCCCAGTTTGCCTCGTCAGCGGGCCTCCGGGGGCGACCAGTCGACCTCGGTCCGCGCCGGCAGCGAGGCG
This sequence comes from Amycolatopsis sp. NBRC 101858, assembly GCF_030269325.1. Lineage (GTDB taxonomy): Bacteria > Actinomycetota > Actinomycetes > Mycobacteriales > Pseudonocardiaceae > Amycolatopsis > Amycolatopsis ponsaeliensis. The sequence goes on from NZ_BSTD01000001.1 coordinate 1,180,974, forward strand.
CCGTAGTGGCCTGGCGGCAGCGGACGGCGGCCCCGGAGGTAGGCGGTCAGCTCGGCGGCCGCGACGAGCCCGGCGTACGCGAACAGCAGCGGCCCGTACCCCGCCGGCAGCCGGTGGCCGGTGACGGTGTCCAGGATCGGCGGCACCGCCGCCAGTGCGGGCGACGCCGCGTGGAGGTTCTCCGCCAGCAGCTGCCGGTACACCGCGAACGAGGCCTCGTCCTCGGCGAGCACCGGGCTTCGCAGGAAACTGGTCAGGATCACGGCCGAGCAGAGCGCGCTGACGCCGAGCAGGGTCAGCCAGCCTGCGGCGTAGGCCGGCGCCGTCGACAGCATCGACAGCGCGAGGGCCACGCCGCCGCCGTAGGCCAGCGCACTGGCCGCGACGAACCAGCCGCCGGGCCGCCCGCCCTTCGCGCCGGGCCACGGGCGGGTCCGCGCCGCCAGCTGACGCTGCCGGGACCGGATGGTCCGCCACGAAGTCAGCTGGACGACGAAGCAGACGAAGTACGCGGGCGTGCTCATGGCTTCGCCGAAGAGCAGCAGGTGGCCGAGCGCGCCGGCGAACGCGAGCACGGTGAACAGCAGGAGCCAGGGCAGGCTGCGGGCGAGGGCGGCGTTGCGCGTGGCCAGCAGCTCGTCGATGTACGGCGTGGGTGTCCACACCGGCCGGCCGCGGCTCGCCAGCCAGCGCAGGCCCGACTCGTGCTCGGACTTCGTGCTCATGCCGCCTCCCCGTAGCAGCCGTCCGCGGCCAGCGCCGGCGTCCGGCGCCGCTGGGTGACCGCCGCGACGACGTGCGCGCCCACCGCGAGCCCGACGTAGCCGGTCAGCCACGGCCAGGCCGGCGCGTCGCCGAACGCGAGGTCCGGAACCACCACCAGCACCGCGAGGAACGACGGCAGGACGACCTGGACGTCCTGCAGCCGCGCCACGAAGTCGACGGCCAGTGAACCTTCGTCCTCCGCGAGGACGGGCCGCCGGAGCACGCTGGTCAGGATCACCGCGTCGACGACGGCGCCCAGCACGAGGGTGCCGAGCCAGAAGAGCGCCCAGACCGAGCCGGCCGCCGCCAGGACGATCCCGAGCACGGCGCCCCCGCCGAAGGTGATCAGCAGCGTCGCCAGGTGCCAGCCGGTCACGACGTCCCGCCACGGCGGCCGCGGCCGGTCCAGGCGGCGGTCCCCCAGCTGCTCCGCCGCCCGCCGATCGGCGGCGCGGGCGTGGAGCCACGTCCGCAGCGACGCCCACGCGGCGAACAAGGACCAGTACCCGCCGGCCGGCAGGTCGCTGCTGCGGTCCACACCGGGCAGGAGCCGCAGCAGCGGGTAACCGGACATCCCGGTGAACGCCACCGCACCCATGACGAAGACGGCCGTGAAGGCCTCCGGCGCCGGCCGCCCGCGGCGGACGCTCAGCCGCGTGGTCAGCAGCGTGGTCGGCTCGGCCACCCGGACGCCGCGGCCGGCGAGCCACTTCACCGCCGCCTGCTCGTCCTTCGACAACACGATCATCGCGTCTCCCCCTGTCGGCCGTACACGCCCGAAGTGCCGGACGGGTTTAGCGGCCGTAGAAACCCGGCGGCAGCTTCCGGTGGCGCGTCACCAGCCCGCCGATCACCTCGGTCCCGATCGCGACGACCAGGTAGGCGAGCGCGAGCCAGCTCAGCCAGCCGGGCGAGAGCTCGTTGAGCACTGCCACGGGCGTCGCCGCGAAGGCGAACATCGCCGACGGCGCGTACCGGTGGGCGTCCTGGGCCCGGAGCAGGCCGTCGACCGCCAGCGACGTGCGATCCTCCGCGACGACCGGGGCACGCAGGATCCGGCCGAGAACCGCCGCGGTGGATCCGGCGCCCACCGCCAGCGCGAACGTCTGCGCGAAGGCGTCGAAGGACGGCGCGACCACGATCGTGGCCGCGCACAGCGCCGCTCCCCCGCCGAACGTGATCGTGGTGGTGGCCAGGTACCACCGGCCCACCTGCCGCGCGGCTTCCCGCAGGGCGGGCGGAGAGCCGGTGCCCACCCAGCGCTCGGCGACCTCGTCGCGGCGGCGGATCTCCCGCGAGCGGACCACCACGAAGACGGCGAGGACGACGAAGATCAGCCCGAACCGGCCGGGCACGTCCGCGAACGAGTGGCTCGCCGCGGTCGCCACGCCGAAGCCGACGGCGTACCACGGCACCGTCCGGGCGGCCCACTCCCGGGAGCCGAGCCGGAGCGAGAGCAGCCGGGTCGGCAGCCACACGCGGACGCCCCGCCGGGCCAGCCACGCCCGGGCGGCCGCCACCTCCCCGGCCGTCGGCTCGCCCGGCAACCACGGATCGACCGGCAACGCCGGTTCACGCACGTCCACCCGGAACCTCCCCCTTGTCCCGTTGTACACGCGGGACACCGGGGCGAGGTTGGCTCTTCGGGGCGATTACTTCGGCCGCCCGAAGTAATCGCCCGGGCTTCCCGTGGCGCCGGTCCTCGGCGATCCCCCGCACGAAAACGGCCCACCTCCGGTGAGAGGTGGGCCGTTTTCGCGAACCCTACTTCAGGTACTGCGACCCGTGGGTCACCGCCGAGTAGGCGTCGACGGCGCCGTGGCCGTAGAAGCCGTTGAACGACGGGTCACCCGCGCACGTCGCCGTGAACTCGGGGCCGCGGCCCTCGTCCACGTAGTCCACCGTCCGCGGGACCGGGCAGGCGATCTTCGACGCCGTGCCCTCGAGGACGCGCTGGACCTTGTCCGGGTCCAGCCCGAAGCCGGCGCCCGACTTCTTGCCGTACTGCGACACGATCAGCGCCGAGACGCCCGCCGCGTGCGGCGTCGCCATCGACGTGCCCTGGAGCCACTGGTAGTAGCCGACCCGGCCGTCGGCCGCCGTCGCCTTCTGGACGCCCAGGGCCACGCCGGCCGGGGTCACGTTGCCCGCGGCGTCGATGTTGCCCTCGGCAACACCCACGTTCTTCGGGTACGTCGAGAGGATCTCGTTCTCGACCGTGCGGAACCACGGCGTGCCGAAACCGTCGCGGAAGTACCCGCCCGGCGCGGAAACCGAGATCTGCTCGGTGCCGTAGTTCGAGTAGTCCGCCTTCGCCTGCGACGGCCCGAACGCGCCGACGCCGATCGTGTGGTTGCCCTCGACCGGGAGGTTCAGGCAGGAGCTGTTGTCGACCTGACGCGGGTGCGTCGAGTTGGCCGGGTAGTCCGGGCTCGTCGTGTCCGGCTGCGGCGCGCCGAGGTCGGTGTGCTGGTTGCCCAGCGCGACCACCATCGTGACGCCCTTCTTGTGCGCGTAGTTCAGCGCGCGCTGGGTCGCCTCGATGATCGTGCGCTGCTCGGCCTGCTCCGCGGCGGAGTCGGCCGGGTTCGCCTGGCAGTTGTACAGCCAAGGATCCGTGTAGAAGCTCATGTTGACGACGTCGATGCCCGCGTCGCCGGCGTAGGTCAGCGCGTCGACGGTCGGCTGCAGGAAGAAGTAGCCCGAGTCCTGGCCGGCGCGGATGTTCACCAACGTCACGTTCGGCGCCACGCCGGAGACGCCGAAGCCGTTGGCCGCGGCGGCGATGGTGCCGGCGACGTGCGTGCCGTGGCCGCCGTCGTCGTGGTTGACCGGGTCGACGCAGCCGCGGAACTCACACGGGCCGTCGACCTCGACGCCGTTGACGTCGAACGGGATGTCCTTGGTGAAGTTGCGCGAGTCGGCCGCGTCGAAGTTCGGCGCGATGTCCGGGTGCGTGCCGTCGATGCCGGTGTCGATGACGCCGACCTTGACCTGCTTGCTGCCCGCCTGCTTGGTGCGCGAGAGGTCCGAGCGGACGGACTTGAGGCCCCAGAGCTGGTCGTCCAGCGGGTCCATCCCGACGGCCTTGGTCGCGGCGGCCTTCTTGGAAGCGGCGCCGCGGCCTTCCTTCTCGGCGTTGTCGTTCTTGGCCTTCTTGCCGTTCTTCGGCAGCGAGCCGATGACCTGGGCCTTGGCCGCGCCGTACACGGCCCGGTTCGCCGAGACGCGCTCGGTGAACCCGGTGGCCGGGGCGCTGGCCTTGATGAGGCCGACGGCGGTGTTGGTCTCCAGCACGGTGCCGCCCGCGGCGCGGATCGCCTGCTGGACGGTGCCGATGCTCTGCGTGTCCTTGGCGAGCACGGTGAACTCGGTCGCCGGGCCGGCCAGCGCGGGCTGCGCCGACGCGACCGGGACCGCGACGGCCGAGATCGCCCCGAACAGCGGGACGGCCATGGCCGCGGCGAGAAGCCTGGGTCTTTTCACGTTTCTCCTCCTCGGGAAAGCGGTTCCTGCACCGTATAGACCGGACAATGCGCGTACAACGGCCAAACGTACGTTATGGAACAACCGACTTCTGCTCCGCGAAGTGACATGCTGACAAGTGACCGTCCGTGCGCGGGACGAGCTCCGGCACCTCGGTGGCGCACCGGTCCTGCGCTTTCCAGCAGCGCGTGCGGAACCGGCAGCCGGACGGGGGATCCAGGGGACTCGGGACGTCGCCTTCGAGCCGGATGATCTGCCGCTGCCCGCGCACGGCCGGGTCCGCCACCGGCACCGCCGACAGCAGCGCCTGGGTGTACGGGTGGGACGGTCGCTCGTAGATCTCCTCGTCCGTCCCGATTTCGACGATCTTGCCGAGGTACATCACGGCGACCCGGTTGGACAGGTGCCGCACCACGGAAAGGTCGTGGGCGATGAAGACGTACGACAGGCCGAACTCGTCCTGCAGGTCGCCGAGCAGGTTCATCACCTGCGCCTGGATCGAGACGTCCAAGGCGGACACCGGCTCGTCGCAGATGATCACCTTGGGCCGCAGCGCGAGCGCCCGCGCGATGCCGATGCGCTGGCGCTGCCCGCCGGAGAACTGGTGCGGGTAGCGGTTGAGGTGCTCGGGGTTGAGCCCGACGACCTCCAGCAGCTCCTGCACCTTCTTCGCACGCGAGCCCTTGGGCGCGACGTCGGAGTGGATCTCGAACGGCTCGCCGACGATGTCGCCGACGGTCATCCGCGGGTTGAGCGAGGTGTACGGGTCCTGCAGCACGATCTGGATCTCACGCCGCAGCTTGCGCAGTTCGTTGCCGCGCAACGAGAACATGTCACGGCCTTCGAACTTCGCGGTGCCGCCCGTCGGTTCCTCCAGCCGCATCAGCACCTGGGCCAGGGTGGACTTGCCGCAACCGGACTCGCCGACGACGCCGAGCGTCTCGCCGGGCATCAGGTCGAACGAGACGCCGTCGACGGCCTTGACCTGGCCGATCGTGCGCTTGAACAGGACGCCGGTGCGGACCGGGAAGTACTTCTTCAGGTCGACGACCGAGAGAATGGGCTCAGGCACGGGAGTTCACCACCTCTTCGGCGAAGTGGCACGCGCTGGTCCGGCCGAAGCCGATCCCGCGGGGCGCCGGGACTTCCGCGGAACAGCGGTCCTCGGCCCGCTTGCAGCGCGGGTGGAACGGGCAGCCCGGCGGGATGTCGAGCAGGCTCGGCGGCAGGCCCTTGATGGTTTCCAGCGTCTGTCCTTTGAGGTCGAGCCGGGGCAGGGAGTCCATCAGCGCGGCGGTGTACGGGTGGGCCGGCGCGCGGAACAGCTCGACGACGTCGGCCTGCTCGACGATCCGGCCCGCGTACATCACCGCGATCCGGTCGGCGACCTCCGCGACCACCCCGAGGTCGTGGGTGATCAGCACCAGGCCCATCTTGCGTTCGGCCTGGATCTCCCCCAGGAGGTCCATGATCTGGGCCTGGACGGTGACGTCGAGCGCGGTGGTCGGCTCGTCGGCGATGAGCAGGTCCGGGTCGAGCGCCAGGGACATCGCGATCATCGCGCGCTGGCGCATGCCGCCGGAGAACTGGTGCGGGTAGTCCTTGATCCGCCGCTCCGCGGCCGGGATGCGGACGGTGTCGAGCAGCTCGATCGCGCGCTTGCGGGCGTCCTTCTTGGACATCCCGAGCCGGACCGTCAGCTGTTCCTCGATCTGGAAGCCCACGGTGAACACGGGGTTCAACGCGGAAAGCGCGTCCTGGAAGATCATCGCGATCTCGCTGCCGCGCACCTCGCGGCGGCGGTCCTCGGACGCGGTCAGCAGGTCCTCGCCGCGCCAGCGCACCGCGCCGCCGGTGATCACGCCGGGTGGCATGTCGAGGATGCCCATCACCGTCTGCGCCGTGACGCTCTTGCCGGAGCCGGACTCGCCGAGCACCGCCAGCGTCTCCCCGGAGTGCACGGAGTACCCGACGCCGTTGAGCACGTTCGCCACGCCGTCGGAGGTCCGGAACTCGACGTGCAGATCCTCTACTTCGAGCAGGAGTTCGTTGTCGGACAAGGGGATCTACCTCGACTTCGGATCGAGCGCGTCGCGGATGCCGTCACCCAGCATCACGAAGGCCAGCACGGTCAGGGTGACGAAGGCACCGGGGAACAGCAGCATGTGCGGGTCCACCCGGAAGTAGTCCCGCGAGTCGCTGATCATCACGCCCCACGAGATCACCGGCGGGCGCACGCCGATGCCGAGGTAGGCCAGCGTCGCCTCGGCGCCGATGAACGCGCCGAGCGCGATGGTGGCGTACACCAGCACCGGCGCGAGCGTGTTCGGCAGCAGGTGCCGGAAGATGATCCGCGGGGTGCTCGCGCCGAGGCCGCGCGCGGCCTTGACGTAGTCGAGCTGCTTGGCCACCAGCGTCGCCGAGCGCATGATGCGCATCGCCACCGGCCAGCTCAGCACGGCGATGGAGCAGACCACCTGGACGATGATCGTGACCGCGCCGGGGTTCGAGCCGGGCGCGTTGAACGTCGTGAGGATGACGATCGCGCCGAGCACGAACGGCAGGCCCGCGAAGATGTCGCCGAAGCGCGACAGGACGCTGTCGACGAACCGCCCGTAGTAGCCGGCGAAGATGCCGACGAGTGATCCGAAGAGGACGGTCAGCAGGGTCGAGAACACCCCGACCAGCAGGGACGCGCGGGCGCCGTAGATGGTGCGGGCGTAGACGTCGTAGCCCTGGTTGTCGTAGCCGAACCAGGCGTCCGCGGACGGGCCTTCGTTGGCGTGCGTCAGGTCGCTGAAGCCCGCTTCCCGCGAGCTGAACAGGCCGGGTGCGATGGCGATCAGCACGATCAGCAGGATGATCACGGCCGAGATGACGAACGCCGGCTTGCGCCGCAGCTGGCGCCACGCGTCGCTCCACAGGCTGCGGGGCTTCTGCGGCCCGGTGCCGGAGTCGTCGATGCGGGACAGCTCGGCCGCGTCGGCACCGCCGCCGCCCACCAGGTTCGGGTCAGTCATAGCGGATCCTCGGGTCGAGAACGGCGTACAGCAGGTCGACGATGAGGCTCATCAGCAGGTAGACCAGCACCAGCAGGACGACCACGCCGACGACGGTCGCGCTCTCCCGGTTCTGGATGCCGCGGAAGATGAGCCCGCCCAGGCCGTTGATGTTGAACACGCCTTCGGTGACGATCGCGCCGCCCATCAGGGCGCCCAGGTCGGTGCCGAGGAAGGTGAGCACCGGGATCACCGAGTTGCGCAGCAGGTGGACGCCGACGACGCGGCTGTTCGGCTGGCCCTTCGCGATCGCCGTCCGCACGTAGTCGGCGCGGCGGTTTTCGGCGATGCTCGTTCTCGCCAGCCGGGCCACGTAGGCCATGGACAGGCTGCCGAGCGCGATGCCGGGCACGATCAGCTCGCCCACGCTGGGGTTGTCGGACACACTGGCCTCGATCAGGCCGAGGCCGTTGCTGCCCAGCGCCAGCTGCAGCACGATCGCCGTGACGAACACCGGCAGCGAGATCAGGAACGTCGTCGAAACCAGCACGAGGTTGTCGAGGAAACCCTTGCCGCGCAGGCCGGTCAGCACGCCGGCGGTGAGCCCGATGAGGGCCTCGATGACCACGGCGATCACGGCCAGGCGCAGCGTGATCGGGTACGACGTGGCGATCAGCTCGCCGACCGAGGTGCCGTTGAAGGTCTCGCCCCAGTCGCCGGTGAACAGGCTCCCGAGGTACTTGAAGTACTGCACGAAGATGTTGTCGTCCAGGTGGAACTTCTCGGTCATCTGGGCGATGTAGGCCGACGGGCAGGCGGCCTGGCCGCACTTGCCGGAGAACGGGTCGCCGGGCACCGCCCAGACCAGGACGTAGATGAGGAAGGTGGTGCCGAAGAACACCGGGATCAGCTGGAGCAGCCGTCGCAGGACATAACGGGTCATGACGTTCCTAGTGCGCGCCGGCCGTCGTGAGCGGGAGAAGGCTCCCGCTCACGACGGCGTGGTGGTGGTTGCGGCGGATCAGCGCGGCACTACTTCTTCAGGACCTCGATGGACGGGTAGTCCGGCATGCGCCGGAAGTCCAGGGCCGCCGACTTGAGGTTCTTCGACTTCGCCGCGACGCCCTTCTCGTCCCACACCGGGATCGACGGCAGGTCCTTCGCGACCAGGTCCTCGGCCTGCTGGTACAGCTTGACCGCCGCGTCCTTGTCGGCGGTGGCGTCGGCCTGCGCGAGGATCGCGTCGACCTGCGGGTTCGAGTAGCTGGAGTCGTTCGAGGACCCGCCGGTCTTGTAGATCGGGTTGAGGAAGTCCTCGATGGACGGGTAGTCCGCCGACCAGTCGGACCGGCCCATGCCGGTCAGCTTCTTGCCGGTCACGATGCTGCGCCACTGGCCGAAGTCGGTGGCCGGCACGAAGTCGCACTCGACGCCGAGGGTGTTCTTGATGCTGTTGCACGCCGCGGTCAGCGGTTCCTTGCGGCCGCCGTCCGCGTTGGACGCGATGGTCAGCTTGCCCTTGAAGCCGGACTTCGCGAAGGCCTCCTTGGCCGCCGCCGGGTCGAACTTGCAGAACTGGCAGACGCCGGAGCGGGCACCGGTGATGCCCTGGGCGACGTACCCGTCCAGCGGGACGTAGGTGTCGTTCATGACGGTCTTGGTGATCTGCGCGCGGTCGATCGCCATCGAGATGGCCTTGCGCAGTTCGAGGTTGTCGTAGCCCGGCACGTAGTACGGCACGGCGATGGTGCTGACGCCGAGCAGCGAGCCGGTGACGAGCCGGTCACCGAGGTCGGCTTTGTACTTGCCGCCCGCGACCGCCGACGGCGGCAGCGCCTCCATGAAGTCGAGCCGCCCGCTCAGCAGGTCCTGGTAGGCGGTCTCCTGGCTGGAGTAGATCTTGATGTCCAGGTCCTTGAAGTGGACCTTGTCGTCACCCTTGTAGTCGTCGTTGCGGGTGAGCTTGATGTCCTGGTTCGGCGTCCGCGAGACGAACTTCATCGGGCCGTTGCCGATCGGGTGCTGCTCGAAGGCCTTGGGGTCCTTGAAGAACGAGTCGGGCAGCGGCGCGAACGCCTGGTAGCCGACCTTGATGTCGAACACCGAGAACGGCGCGTCCAGCGTCACCTGGAACTCGTAGTCACTCTTCTGCACCAGGCCGGACATCTTGTCGGTGGTCGGCTTGGCGTTCTCGTCCGCGGGGTGGACGTCCTTGTACCCCTGGATGTTCGAGTAGAAGTCGGTGTTGAGCTGCCCGTTCGGGGCGTAGGCGCCGTAGTTCCAGGCGTCGATGAAGTTGTGCGCCTTCACCTCGGTGCCGTCGTGGAACTTCCAGCCCTGCTTGATCTTGATGTCGTAGACCTTGGAGTCGGTCGTCGTGATCGAGTCGGCCACCAGGTTGAACGGCTTGGCGTCCGCACCCTTGAAGCCGACCAGCGTCGCGAACATGACCTGGATCGCCTTGGTGCCGCCGAGGTCGTTGATGTTGGTCGGGACCAGCGCGTTCTGCGGTTCGGTGCCGTAGACGCTGACGGTGCCGTCCGGGTCCGTCTCGCCGGCTCCCGCGGAGCTGCCCGAACCGCCGCCGCACGCGGCGAGCGCGAGCGCCAGCGAGGTCATCACCACCGTGGGTCCCCAGAGCCTGCGCGAACGACGCATGTCCCCTCCATCTCCGTCTGTCCGAAAGGTGAGACGCACGCTAGCGGGGGCGGTGAAGGTGATCACAGGACTGCGGTGTTGCAAATCAGTGACGGTCGTCAGGACCACCTGGTTGGAGCACAACCAACGTAGGAATTCGGGTACTCCGGACGGAGTAGCGCGGACACGTGGTCATCGCGCGCTCACGTTCGGTTCGTTTTGGATTCTCGTTGCGGCGCAAGCTCTTTCGGATGTCCGAAAGGGTCGGTGGAGTGCTTGTCAAGAGGCCTTTGTGGCCGGAACCGGACTCAGGCGAGCGAGAGGGCGATGCCGTCCAGGATGTCGTGCTCGCTGACCACCAGCCCGGTCGGGCCGCCGCGGGCCGCGAGCTGCTCGGCGAGGGTCTGGACCACCACCGCGCCCCCGGCGATCACGTCGACGCGGCCCGGGTGGATCACCGGGTTCGCCGCTCGCGTCGCGTGGTTCTCGGCCAGCAGCTTCGTCGCGAGCCGGTCGATGTCCGCGGGGCCGAGCTTCGACAGGTGGACGCGGTCGCTGTCGTACTCCGTCAGCCCGAGCGCGATCGCCGAGAGCGTGGTCACCGTGCCCGCGACACCCATCCACGTGCGGGCGCGGGCGACGTCGACGACGTCGAACGCCTCGGTCAGGACCTTGCCCGCCAGGTCGCGGGCGGCCGCGATCTCCTCTGCCGTCGGCGGGTCGCTCTTCAGCGCGCGCTCGGTGATCCGGACGCAGCCGATGTCGACCGACTTCGCCGCGCTCACCTCGGCCTGCCGGCCGTCCCAGGTGCCGAGGACGAGCTCGGTCGAGCCGCCGCCGACGTCGGCCACGACGAACGGGCCGTCGTCCGGGTCCTGCTCGCCGACCGCGCCGGTGAAGGACAGCCGCGCCTCTTCGTCGCCGGTGATCACCTCGGCCTCGACGCCGAGGGTCTCGCGCGTCATGCGGAAGAAGTCGTCGCGGTTCTTCGCGTCGCGGGTGGCGGAGGTGGCGACCATCCGCACCTTCTCGACGCCCTTGCGCCGCGCGGCGACCGTGTAGTCGGCGAGCGCGGCGCGGGTGCGTTCGAGTGCCTCGGGAGCCAGCTCGCCGGTGGCGTCGACGCCTTGGCCGAGCCGCACGATCCGCATCTCGCGGTGCAGGTCGCGCAGGTCGACCGTGCCGTCGTGGCGCGGCGTCAGCTCGGCGACGAGCAGGCGGATGGAGTTGGTCCCACAGTCGATCGCGGCAACACGAGGCATGCGATCACCCTAACCGGCGCGAACTCCTCAGGTCGGCGGCGGCACGGTGGTCGTGGACGGGACGGCCGAGGTGCTGACCGAGGTGACCGTCTGCCCGCACGTCGGCGTCGGCGTCGGCGTAGTGGTCGGATCGGTGGTGGTCGTCGTCGGGGTCGTCGTCGGCGACGGGCTCGTCACCGTGGTCATGCTCGTGATCGTCGTCGAGATCACGATCGTCTTCGGCGGGGCGCACACCGGCGACTTCGTCGTCGTCGGCGGCAGGGACGTGCCCGTCGTCGGCGGCGCGCTCGGTGTCGTGGTCGGGACCGGGGGCGGCGGGATCGCCGGCGGGGGCGGACCGGCCGCCGCGTTCGGGGCGCCGACCGGGACCGTGCTGTCCGGCACCTGCATGATCCCGTTGCGGTAGGCCTCGGCCCACAGGATCACGGTGTTCACGTACGTGTCGGAGTTGTTGTAGCGGTAGATCGCGCCGCGCAGCTGGTCCGGGTTCGCCAGGTCGAAGCCGCCGGAGCAGAGGTAGCGGCCGGTGGCCAGTGCCGCGTCGAAGATGTTGTTGGGGTCGGACTTGCCGTCGCCGTTGCCGTCGGAGGCGTACCCGCGCCAGGTCGCCGGGATGAACTGGGTCGGGCCGACCGCGCGGTCCCACACCGGGTCCGTGTCGAGCTCGCCGTGGTCGGTGTCCGGGATCGCGGCGAACGCGCCCTGGCCGTTGAGCTCCGGGCCGAGGATCGGCTCGCGGGTGGTGCCGTTCGCGTCGACGTACCCGCCGCGGGCATGGTTGGACTCGATCCGGCCGATGCTGGCGATCAGGGCCCAGTCGATGTGGCACGCGGCCTGCTCGCGGCCGAGGATGTCGGCGGCGTTCTTGTACGCGGCGAGCGCGGTGGCGGGGATGCCGAGGGGGCCGTCGGGGAGTTCGTACGCCGGGAGCGGCAGCGGGGTGGGTGCGCCGGGGAGGGTGCCGTCGACGGCGATCTGCTGGATGGCGGCGTGCCCGGGGTCGTAGCCCTGGCCGAGTGCGGCGTCGCGGGTGTGGTCACCGGTCCCGCCGAGCCAGCCGAGGGTGATGCCGCCGGCGAGCAACGCCGGGATCACCGCGAAGATGCCGGTGATCAGGGGGTAGGCCGTGCGGTGGCGGAGCCCGAATCTTCGGGTGTGGCTCCCGACTGCGTCAGGCAGTCGCCGCACGCGCATTGCTCTGAGCCCTCCTGGCCGGTTCGGTCCCACCCTCGGGTGACAGCCTGCCGTACCCGGGGCGCGGTTTCACCCCTTCGGGAGTCTGGATCTCGCCGGACGGGGGTTTTCGCTCACCCAGCCCAGTTATCTGTTTACGACGCGCGAGCGTTACTCGGCACAGTCTCCCGTGGGCCACCCGTTCGCCTTAAGCAGCTCCAGGGTCTCGTCACCGAACGGATTCACACCCGGACCGACCGCGAGCGAGTGCGCGACGTGCACGTGCAGGCACTTGACGCGCCCGGGCATGCCGCCGGCGGTGACCTGGTGGCCGAGCGGCTCGATCGCGTCGCGCTCGGCGAGGTAGGTCTCGTGGGTGCGCTGGTAGTGCGCGGCCAGCTCGGGATCGGTGGAGAGCCGCTCGGTCATCTCCTTCATGATCCCGGACGCCTCGATCGTGCCGATCATCGAGTTCAGCTTCGGGCAGGTCAGGTAGTAGAGCGTCGGGAACGGCGTGCCGTTCTCCAGCCGCGGGCTGGTCTGCACCACCGACGGGTGGCCGCTCGGGCACCGCGCGGCCACGGCCCGCAGTGCCCGCGGCGGCCGTCCGAGCTGCTCCGCGATGATCTCGCGGTCGGCGTCGGTGACGGGCTCGAACCGGTGCTGCTGCGTGCTGTTCACGCGGTCCAGGTTAGAGCGTCGGCCCGGCTAACCCGCAGAGACCTGGTTCCAGAGGTTCTCGTACCAGGAGCCGTCCGGGATCTGCTGCTGTCCCTGCTGCGGGGCCGCGTCCGGGGCCTTGTCCTCGGGCAGCTGGACGATGTACGGCGTCTCGCCCGGCTTGACGTACCGCAGCCGGCGCCGGGCCTCGGCCTCGATCTGCGCCGGGTCGCTCAGCTCCGCCTTGCGGCCCTGGAGCTGGGCGACCGTCTGCTGCAGCTGGGCCTGCTGCGCCTGCTGCTCACGGATCTCGGTCCGCTGGGCGAGGTACGTGCGCAGGGGCACGGCGATGGTGAACGCCAGCGCGCACACCACGATCGCCACCACCGCCGCGCGGCGGGTGGTGGACATGCCGAGCACCTTCGCCGCACCCGACGCACGCTTCGCCGCCAGGCTCCGGCGCAGCCGGGCCCGGGTGGTGTCCGCATCGCCGGTGCGGCGCCGCGCCGCCGCCGTGCCGTCCGCGGGCCGGGGCGGCCGGGAGCCCTGGTTTCCCGCGCGCGCCGCCTCGGGACGGCGGGCCGGCGCGGGCCGGTTGGCCCGCGAAGCCCCGCCGCCGCCTCGGCGGTTGCGCGTCGTCCTCCCCCGGTCGGCCATGCCCGGCTCAGCCCTCGGCGCTGAACCGCGGGAAGGCCAGCTCGCCGGCGTACCGGGCGGCGTCGCCGAGGGTCTCCTCGATGCGCAGCAGCTGGTTGTACTTCGCGATCCGCTCGCCGCGGGCCGGGGCCCCGGTCTTGATCTGGCCGACGCCGGTGGCGACCGCGAGGTCGGCGATGAAGGTGTCCTCGGTCTCGCCGGAGCGGTGGCTCATCATCGACTTGTAGCCGAACGACGTGGCCAGCGAGATCGCGTCGAGCGTCTCGGACAGGGTGCCGATCTGGTTGACCTTCACCAGCAGCGCGTTGGCCGCGCGGCGGGTGATGCCCTCCTCGAGCCGGTCCGGGTTGGTGACGAACAGGTCGTCGCCGACGATCTGGACCTTCTCGCCGATCTCGGCGGTCAGGGTGACCCAGCCGTCCCAGTCGTCCTCGCTCAGCGGGTCCTCGATGGAGACCATCGGGTAGTCGCGGATCAGTTCGGCGTAGTAGGCCGACATCTGCTCGGCGCTCTTCTTGCTGCCCTCGAAGGTGTACGCGCCGTCGGCGAAGAACTCCGTCGCGGCGACGTCCAGCGCGAGCGCGACGTCGCGGCCCGGGGTGTAGCCGGCCTTCTCGATGGCCTGCAGGATCAGGTCGAGCGCTTCGCGGTTGTTCGCCAGGTTCGGCGCGAAGCCGCCTTCGTCGCCCAGACCGGTCGAAAGGCCGCGGCCCTTCAGCACCGACTTCAGCGAGTGGTAGACCTCGGCGCCCCAGCGCAGGGCCTCGCGGAAGGTCTCCGCGCCGATCGGCGCGATCATGAACTCCTGGACGTCGACGTTGCTGTCCGCGTGCGAACCGCCGTTGAGGATGTTCAGCATCGGCACGGGCAGCACGTGCGCGTTCGGCCCGCCCAGGTAGCGGAACAGCTCCAGCTCGGCCGACTCGGCGGCGGCCTTCGCGACGGCCAGCGAGACGCCGAGGATGGCGTTCGCGCCGAGGCGGGACTTCGCCGGCGTGCCGTCGAGGTCGACCAGCTTCTGGTCGACGATCCGCTGGTCGACGGCTTCGATGCCGACCATCTCGGGGCCGATCTCGTCGAGCACCGCGGCGACCGCGCGCTCGACGCCCTTGCCGTTGTAGCGGCCGGTGTCGCCGTCCCGCAGCTCGACGGCTTCGTGTTCGCCGGTGGACGCACCCGACGGGACCGCGGCCCGCGCCAGGGTTCCGTCGTCGAGAGCCACCTCCACCTCGACGGTCGGGTTGCCACGCGAGTCCAGAATCTCGCGCGCGCCTACCTGCTCGATGAGAGCCACGCCATGCTCCTCGGTGCGTCGTGCCTGTGCTGGATTTCCGCCTCCGCGGGAAAGCGAACGTCGGCGGGTGGTTTCGGGCCCAGCCTAGCCGTCCGGGCAGTTCACCCGTTGGAGGACTCACCGCCCGCGCGGATGGCTTGCCAGCCCGGCGGCAGCTCGACGTCGTCGGACGTCTGCTGCCAGAACGTCCAGCTGTTGCCCCCGAGGTCGGCGACGGTGAACACCCGGGCGCCGTAGGGCTGGTCCTGCGGCGGGTCGAGCTCGCCCTCCTCGCCGAGCACCGCCTCGATCCGCGCGTAGGCGTCGTCGACGTCGTCGACGTAGAGGATGTTGAGCTGGCCGACCGGCCCCTCGACGCCCTTGGCCGGGAAGTAGTCGGGCCCGACGCCGGCGATCTGGATCCGCGCGTCGCCCGCGCGCAACGTCGCCTGGAAGACCTCGCCGGCCCCGTCGCAGAACCGGACCTCCTCGGTGAACCCGAAGACCCTGGTCAGCCAGGCGAGCGCCGCCGTGGCGTCGGAGTAGTACAGGTAGGGCGCCAGGCCCCGGTACGGGCTGCTCATGGCGGGACAGTCCATCACGTCCCGATCGGCGGCGTGTGCAAGCCCCTCTTCCGAGGTAACGTGGGATGACCATGACGGACGCCGCAGCTGCTTCGCAGCCTCCCGAGGAGTCGCGGTTCCATGCCTTCCGCCAGGCCGAGGATCTGGTCGCCCGCCGCCGTCCGCTGGACGCGCTGAAGGCGCTGCAGCCACTGCTGGATTCCGAAACGGACAAGCCGTCGGTCCACCTCCTGGCCGGGCGCGCGTACTTCCACTCGGCCCAGCTGCGCCGCGCCGAGCAGGCGTTCACCCGGGTGATCGAACTGGACCCGACGGACCACTACGCCCGGTTCATCCTGGGCCGGACCCTCCAGCGCCTCGGCCGGTTCGTCGAGGCACTGGCCCAGATGCGGATGGCGTCGGCGATGAACCCGGTGCCGGAGTACCTCGAGGCGATCAGCGAGGTCAAGGCGCGCATCGCCCTGCGCGAATCCTGACACCAGTGCCGATCGGCCCCCCGGAGATCAGACTTTCGGCCGATCGCTCCGGGCCCCTCGGCCGATCCGCGGCACCCCCTCTTCCGGCGAAGCTGGTTCCAGACCGAATGAGGGAGGAACCGGAAATGTCGATCTTCGCCACGCTGGGTGCCTACGCCGGCTTGCTGCTGCTGGTGCTCATGGCCGTCACGCCGCTGTTCGCCGACCGGGAGCTCTGACTCACGGCGCGACGCTCGCCTCCGCGTAGGCGTCCGCTGCGCTGAAGACGTCCTGGCCGTACGCGACTCCCGAGTTGTAGAACAGGATCGCGCGCCACCAGCCCGCCGGGGTGCCCAGGTCGTCGCCACCCGAACACAGGTAGCGCGCCGCCGTGAAGGCCGCGTCGTCCACGTTCTGCGGGTCCGGCGTACCGCCGTCGCCGTCGGCCCGCTCCTGGTACTTCTTCCACGTCGACGGCAGGAACTGCAACGGACCGATCGCGTGGTCCCACGACTTGTCGCCGTCGAGCTTGCCGCCGTCGGTGTCGTGCACCGCCGGGATGCCCGCCGAGCCGTCCAGCGGCGGGCCGACCACCGGCTTCGCGACGCGGCCGTCCGCGCCGATCGCCGACAGGTCGAAGTCCCCGCGCCCGGCCTCGACCCGGCCGATGCCCGCCAGCGTCGCCCACGACAGGTGACACGTCGGCTTCTGCCGCTGCATCCACATCTCCGCCCGGCCGTACGCGGCGAGCACGCGCGCCGGGAGGTGCGTCTTGCCCGCGACGCGCGCCGCCCACGCGTCCAGCTCGGCCTGGTCGGACACGGCGGGCCGGTCGACCGGGGCGGCGAGCCCGGCGCGCGGCGACTCGGCGCCGGGCTGCGGGCGCTGCTCCGGGATGGACAGCGCCGGTTGCACCGGCGGAGGCGCGGCCGGGGCCTCCGGGTTCCGGACACCGATCGTGAGCACCAGGACCACGCCGGTGACCACGAGCCCGAGTGAGAGGGCCACCCGGCCGACGTACCGCCTGGGCGGGCCGCCCGGAGGCGACGACGGAGGCGTGACGGTCGGCTGAGCGGTTTCGGCCACCCGAACAGGTTACGGAGCCACTCAAGTGGGTCCCTCGACCGGCTGACCAGGCAAGCGGAGGGTAAAAACAGGTCCACTGCCAGCGACGTCACAAAATTCGTTATCGAGTCGACGCGCAAGGCCCTGACCTGCGGTTACCCTAACCTAACTTCGCGCCTGAGTCCCATTTGTCCGGTTGCATCGTTTCGAGCGGCCGCAGGCGCACTGGACTTACAGGTGAGCCTTACCTAAAAACTTCCTGGACCCAGAAAAATTTCAGGAGGCGGACCGGTGTTGTTCTCGAGCGCGTTGATCGGGCTGCGCGAAGGCCTGGAAGCCGCGCTGGTCGTCAGCATCCTGGTGGCGTTCCTGGTCAAGACCGACCGGCGGCACGCGCTCCGCTGGGTGTGGCCGGGCGTCGGGGCCGCGGTGCTGCTCTCGGTCGCCGTCGGCGCGGTCCTGACCTACACCACCGCCCAGCTGTCGTTCGAGCACCAGGAGCTGCTCGGCGGAAGCCTGTCGATCGTCGCGGTCGTGTTCGTGACGGCGATGATCTTCTGGATGCGCAAGGCGTCCAAGAGCATCGCCGCCGAGCTGCGCGGGAAGATGGACGACGCGCTGGACGTCGGCCCGATGGCCGTGCTGCTGCTGTCGTTCCTCGCGGTCGGGCGCGAAGGCCTGGAGACCGCGGTGTTCTTCTACTCCGCCGTCCAGACCGCGCAGTCGGACACCGCGCAGCCGCTGATCGGCTTCGCGATCGGCATCGTGGCGGCGGTCCTCCTGGCGTGGCTGCTCTACAAGGGCGCGGTGCGGTTCAACCTGGCGAAGTTCTTCACGATCACCGGCGTCCTGCTCGTGTTCGTCGCCGCGGGCGTGCTCGGCTACGGCCTGCACGACCTGCAGGAGGCCGCCTTCCTGCCGGGCATCACCACCCTCGCCTTCGACGCCTCGACCGCGCTGCCCGAGACGTCCTGGTACGGCGCCCTGCTCAAGGGCATCTTCAACTACTCGCAGCAGACGACTGCGCTGCAGGCCATCGCCTGGGTCGCCTACGTCGTCATCGTGCTGCCCCTTTTCCTCAAGCCCAGCAAGAAGACCGCGCCGGCGCCCGCCGCCGCGGCCGCCTCGAAGGAGTGACCGCGTGCGCAAGTCCCCCAGAACCCCGCTGGCCATCGTGGCCGGCGCCGCCGTGTTGGTGACGCTGGCCGCGTGCGACAGCCAGGGCACTACCGGGAACGAGACCTCCACGGCCGGCGGCCCGATCAAGGTCGAGGCGTCCGACAGCGCGTGCAACGTCTCGGCGAACACCGCCGCCGCGGGCAACGTGACCTTCGAGATCACCAACAAGGGCACCAAGGTCACCGAGTTCTACCTCTACGCCGAGGGTGACCGGATCATCGGCGAGGTCGAGAACATCGCGCCGGGGCTCAACCGGCGCCTGATCGTCGAAGCCTCCGACGCCGGCAAGTACCAGACGGCGTGCAAGCCGGGCATGGCCGGCAACGGCATCCGCGGCGACTTCACCATCACCGGTGGCGCGCCGAAGCAGGCCGACGCCAACGCGCAGAAGGCCCAGGCCACCAAGAGCTACGCCGACTACGTCGCGAACAACACGGCCGCGCTGGAGGAGGAGACGGGCAAGTTCGTCGACCTCGTCAAGGCCGGCAAGGTCGACGAGGCGAAGGCCGCGTACGCCCGCACGCGCATCTACTACGAGCGCATCGAGCCGGTCGCCGAGAAGTTCGGCGACCTCGACCCGGCCATCGACGTCCGCGAGGCCGACCTCGAGCCGGGCCAGAAGTTCACCGGCTTCCACCGCCTCGAGAAGGACCTGTACGTGACCGGCCTGCAGGCCGACAGCCCGCAGATCGCGGACAAGCTGCTGACCGACGTCAAGGACCTGGTCGCCAAGTCCAAGACCCTCGAGCTGACCGCGCTCGACCTGGCCAACGGCGCGAAGGGCCTGCTCGACGAGGTCGCCACCGGCAAGATCACCGGCGAGGAAGAGACCTTCTCGCACACCGACCTGTGGGACTTCCAGGCCAACGTGGACGGGTCGAAGGGCGCGATCGCGTCGCTGCGGCCGCTGCTGCAGGAGCGTGACGCGGCCCTGGTGTCCACTTTGGACAAGGAGTTCGCGAACGTCCAGGGCCTGCTGGACAAGACGCGCGCCGGTGACGGCTACAAGTTCTACAACCAGCTGTCCCAGGACGAGATCAAGGCGTTCGCCTCGGCGGTCGACGCCCTGAGCGAGCCGCTGAGCAAGGTCGCGGAGGTCGTGTCCAAGTGAGCGAAGACGGCACCCGCGTCTCCCGCCGGAAGCTCTTCGGCCTGGCGGGGGCGGGTGTCGCGCTCGCCGGCGCCGGCGCCGCGGCGGGCATCGGGATCGACAAGGCGACCAGCGGCAGCGCCGAGGCGGCGGTGAGCACCGTCGACTTCCACGGCGAGCACCAGGCCGGGATCGTCACGCCGACCCAGGCGAACCTGCACTTCGCGGCCTTGGATGTCACGACGAAGGACCGCGAGAAGCTGCGTCAGCTGCTCAAGACGTGGACCGACGCGGCCCGCCGGATGACGGCGGGCCAGGAGGTCGTGCCGAACGGCGCGGTGGGCAGCGGTGACTACGCGCCGCCCGGCGACACCGGCGAGGCGCTCGACCTGCCCGCGTCGCACCTGACGCTGACCATCGGCTTCGGCCCGTCGCTGTTCGACGGCCGCTTCGGCCTCGCTGGGAAGCGGCCGCCGCAGCTGATCGACCTGCCGCTGTTCCCGAAGGACAAGCTCGACCCGGCCCGCGGCGGCGGCGACCTGTGCATCCAGGCCTGCGCGGACGACCCGCAGGTGGCGGTGCACGCGGTCCGCAACCTGGTGCGGCTCGGCTTCGGCGTCACCGAGGTCCGCTGGTCGCAGCTCGGTTTCGGCCGCAGCTCGTCGACGTCGCGCGCGCAGCAGACGCCCCGGAACCTGTTCGGGTTCAAGGACGGCACGAACAACATCAAGTCCGAGGACACCGACTTCCTGCGCGACCAGGTGTGGGCCACGCCGGCCGACGGCCAGGCGTGGATGGCCGGCGGCAGCTACCTGGTGGCCCGCCGCATCCGCATGCACATCGAGACGTGGGACCGCGAAACCCTCGACGGCCAGCAGCAGATCGTCGGCCGCACGAAGGGCACCGGGGCCCCGCTGGGCCAGACCGCGGAGTTCGACGAGCTGGACCTCGACGTCGGCGGCGCGGGCGGCGAGAAGGTGATCGCGGAGGACGCACACGTCCGGTTGGCCTCGCACCAGGCGTTGAACGGCGTGCGCATCCTGCGCCGCGGCTACAACTTCGTCGACGGCTCGGACGGCGTCGGGCACCTCGAAGCGGGGCTGTTCTTCTTGGCGTTCAACCGGGACACGCGCACGCAGTACGTCCCGATGCAGCAGGCGCTGTCGTCGAAGGACGCGATGATGGAGTACGTCCAGCACACGGGATCGGCGCACTTCGCGGTACCGCCGGGCATCTCCCCGACCGGCTACTGGGGCGACGGGCTGTTCGCCTAGGCCATCGCGCTCCGGCGCCGATGACCTGCAGGACAGCTCCTAGTCCACCTGCTCGGTCGGGTACACATCACGGATCTTCTGATTGAAGAACCGGCCCTGGCTCGGCGCGCCCAGCAAGTCCCGGTACACGGACTCGGGCACCAGCCGGTAGCGGTAGACGCTCTCGTTCACGAACTCGATCTCCAGGAGGTGCTCCTCCCGGTCGTAGCCGATCGACGCGATCGTCGAGGAGCTGACGGCTTGGCGGTGCATGACCGTCATCATATCCCCTTGCCTAAACCCTTTAGGTAGTTCTACGTTGGGTTTAGGAAGAGGAGGTGACAGTGATGGTTCGCGCCGGGTTGACCACGGAACGCGTGGTGCGTGCGGGCGCCGAGCTGGCCGATGAGATCGGGTTCGATCGCGTGACGCCGTCGGAGCTCGCGCGGCGGTTCGATGTCAAGGTCGCCAGCCTGTATTCGCACGTCAAGAACGCGCACGACCTGCGGACGCGGATCGCGCTGCTGGCACTGGACGAACTTGCCGACCGGGCCGCCGCCGCGCTCGCCGGGCGGGCCGGGCGGGAAGCGCTCGTCGCCTTCGCCGGCGTCTACCGCGACTACGCCCGTGCGCACCCCGGCCGGTTCGCCGCGGCGAACTTGCGGCTCGACGCGGAGACCGCCGCCGGCAGCGCGGGTGTGCGGCACGCGCAGCTCATGCGCGCCATCCTGCGCGGCTACGACCTGGCCGGGCCGGACCAGACGCACGCCGTCCGGCTGCTCGGCAGCTTCTTCCGCGGGTTCGTCGCCCTCGAAGCCGACGGCGGCTTCGACCACAGCCCGCCCGCGTCCGCCGACAGCTGGATGCGCCTGCTCGACGTCCTCGATTCCCTTCTCCGCGATTGGCCACGACCGTGATCACCACTCCCCTGACCGCCGACCTGGTGCGCGGCGCCCTCGAACTCGAAGAAACCCCGCGCGGCCTGGTGGCGCACCGGCTGCCCGCCCGCGCGCGGGCGCAGAACACCGATCCGCGGCTCGCGATGGCCGACACGCAACCCGCCGGGGTCCGCCTGCGCTTCCGCACGACGGCCGCCGTCATCGAACTGGAGACGCTGCCGACCAAGATCGAGTACCCGGGCGCACCGCCGCGGCCGGACGGCGTGTACGACCTGCTCGTCGACGGCAAGCTCACCGCCCAGGCGACCGCGCCCGGCGGCGTGCGGTTCACCGGCCTGCCCGGGCACCTCAAGGACGTCGAGATCTGGTTGCCGCACAACGAAATCACCGAGCTGGTCGCGCTGCGGACGGACGCGCCGGTCTCGCCCGCGGCGCCGCTGGACCGGGTGTGGCTGCACCACGGCAGTTCGATCAGCCAGGGCTCGAACGCGGTCAGCCCGTCGACGACGTGGGCCGCGCTGACCGCGGTCTCGGCCGGGGTCGAGCTGGTCAACCTGGGGTTCAGCGGCAACGCGATGCTGGACCCGTTCACCGCCCGCGCGCTGCGGGACACCCCCGCCGACCTGGTCAGCGTCAAGATCGGCATCAACATCGTCAACGCCGACCTGATGCGCCTGCGCGCGTTCGGCCCGGCGGTGCACGGGTTCCTGGACACGATCCGCGAGGGTCACCCGTCGGCGCCGCTGCTGGTCGTGTCGCCGTTGTACTGCCCGATCCACGAGCGGACGCCCGGCCCGGGCGACTTCGACCACGACGCGCTGGCGTCGGGAGTCGTGCGGTTCCGGGCGACCGGAGTCCCGGCCCCCGACAAGCTGACGCTGGAGGTGATCCGGGAGGAGCTGGCGCGCATCGTTTCGCAGCGGGAAGACCCGGCGTTGCACTACCTGGACGGGCTTTCGCTGTACGGGCCGGCCGACTACGCGGAGTTCCCGCTGCCGGACGAGCTGCACCCCGATGGCGCGTCGCACCGCCTCATCGCCTCGCGCTTCACCGAACTGGCCTTCGGCGGCCCGTTCGCTTGACTTCAACCTCCCTTGAAGTTGAATGCTCGGGGCATGTTCACCGAAGCAGAGCTCGCCTACCTCGACGCCCAGCCGCTCGGCCGGCTGGCCACCCGGCAGCCGAACGGAACCCTGCAGGTCAACCCGGTCGGCTTCCGGTACAACCCGGACGAGAAGACGATCGACGTCACCGGCCACAACCTGCGCGGCAGCAAGAAGTTCCGCAACCTGGCGGCCGACGACCACGTCGCGTTCGTGGTCGACGACCTGCCGTCGACGAACCCGTGGCGGGTGCGCTGCCTGGAGATCCGTGGCCGCGCGGAGGCGCTGACCGAGGTGAACCTCCCGGACAACCACTTCGACGACGCCGTGATCCGGATCCACCCGTCGCGGATCCTGGCGTTCGGCGTGGAGGACTGGAACCGGGAGCCCCTGGAACTCGAGACGAACATCCGCGACGTCTGAGCGGCCGAGGCCACCACGGGCCAGCCATTCAACTGTTGTCTGGCTGGCCCGCCGGTTTCTTGGCAAGGAGTTCCTCGGGTACTCGCACCGAACCAAAGAAGACTTCCTGCTCGTACTCCAAGGCCTGACCAACCAGTTCGATCGCCTTCTTTGTCGCCCTGAGCGCCGCCGTTTCGTCCGGCAGATCACTTATGGCCAGCGCGAACAGCTTCAATTCCCACATGCGGACGATTTGGTCGAACACCAGCCGCTGAGTCCGATACAATCGCCAGTTATCGTTCCAGGCGTAAAAGGCGGACAGACCTCCGACGAGTGCGATACCCACACTGAGACCGGAGAGTAAAACGTTCTCGAACCGGTATTCGATCTCATTCAGCAGGGCGACAACGAAAGGGAAGCTGACGCTCAAGACAATCTCTACCAGGCCCGTCACCCGGAACCAGTTCATGTGAGCACGCCCGTACCGACGGTACCGCCGCATTTGGGGGTGCACGGCGTGGTACATCAGGTCGGCATACTTAGGAAATGTCTCGGTGACGAACGACGCCCACGGGTATCGGCCACGCCGTTTGACCAGCGCCCGCTCAGCCTTGTCCGGCTTCGGACGAGCCGTTTCCCGATCGGTTCTATCCGCTTCCGAATTACCTGGGCCCGGTTCCGATTCGCCACTGTCGGGTTCGGCTTGGTCTTCATCTGGCTCCAGACCGTCCCCGCCCGACTCCACGCCATCCGCCCTCGTCTCCGTCATGCCACGCTCCCAGTCGGTGTGCCGGTCTGAACACTTCGTCGCATCGGTAGTCGCGGCAAGTACCCCGCTTTGTTTCACCGCCGTCACGACAACCGGCATTGGCTCGACTGTCACGTTCCATCGCAGATACTTGCCCTAGCGGCGGCCGCCCCACACCGTGTACGCCACGGTTCCGGTGACCGCCAGCAGCACCGCTGTCCAGGTGGCCACCGGTGTTTCCGCGCTCTGCAGCATCCAGGCCGCGATCTCACTGGCCGTCGAGCCGTCGTTCTTCACGAAGAGCGCCACCGCCGACCAGGCCACCGGCAAGGTCCAGCCGAACTGGCCGCCTGCCGTCGTGGCGGCCAGGCCGGTCAGGCCCAGCAGGCCCGCCGCGTCGCGGAGGATGATCGACAAGTCGACCGTCGACGAGCCCAGCTGCTGCACCGCCAGCACCGCGCCCGCCGAGGCCAGGCCGATCAGCGCCAGGTGGGCGAAGCGCCTGCGCGACCACGGGAGCGCCGCTGTGCGATCGAGGTCCGGGTCCTGGCCGCTCAGGCCGATCGCGGCCACCGCGATCGACGCCGTCAGGGCCAGCAACGCCTGGGGCAGCGCCCAGTCGTCGCGGGACAGGAGCCACACCACCGCCGTGCTCACCACCAGTGCCGCGAACGCCGCCGGCAGCTGGCGTGAACGCGCGTACAGCACCGCCCACCTCATCGCGGGCCACCCGGCACCAGCTTCTCGAGCGGGTCGCCCTGGCAGGTCAGCAGCACCTGCCGCGCCTCGGCGACGCGGGTGAGCTGGACGTCCGGTGGCAGCGCGCGGAACGTCGCCCACAGCTGCCCGGCCACGCCGAACTTGTCCTTGAACCAGCCCCCGCCGTACTCCGGCAGCAGCTTCAGCTCGCCCGTGAAGTACGCGGCAGTGATCATCCGCGCGGCCTGGTCGGAGAACATGGCCCTGCTCCAGCCGGTGCACGAGGGCACGCCGGCGCCGGCCAGGACCGCGAGGCGCAGGGTGGCCGCGTCCGCCTTGGCGAGGTCGTCGCGCTGGAAGTCCAGGTAGACGACGTCGGCGGCGCGCGCCGACGGCACGTCCGGCTGCCCGGCCGCGATGCGCTCCTCGATCCGGTCCGGTGCGCCGGGCAGCCTCGCCAGCAGTGCCAAGGCTTCCCGGCCCGGTGCGGCCAGCGCGGCCAGGCTGCCGGCGTGCATCCGGCTGAGGCAGATCGGGCCATCGCAGACCTTCTCGGCCGCGACGGTGTCGATGGTGAGCACGTCCGCCTGCGTGGCCGGGAAGAGCGGCAACGCGATCGCGACGCCCGCGACCACCGGCAGCAGCCCGAGCAGCCGGGCCCGCACGGAATCCGCCGCCAGCACCAGGAACCCGGTCGCGGCGAGGCCGAGGAACCAGACAGCCTGCCCGACGTCGAGCGACACCGGAGTCGTCACCATCATGCCCCGCGGCTCGGCGAGCGCCGGGGCCAGCAGCCCGGCCCGGGCGGGCAGGACCGAGTCGATGCCCGGCTCGAGCGCCATCCAGCAGAGGGTGGTGAGGACGAGCGTCACGACGGCGAGCCCGGGCGCGGTCAGCGGGTGCGGCAGTAGCCGCCCGACGGCCAGGCCCAGCCAGCTCCCGGCCACCACCCCGAGGAGCCCGACGAGCAGCACCGGCACGAAGCCCGCCGAGAAGAACCCGCCGTGCGCCAGGACTTCGACCGCGCCGACGGCGAACACGAGCAGGAACCCCAGCGCGCTCGCCCCGCCGACCGCACCCGCGAGCCGCGCGGCCCGGTGCCGGCTCGGACGGGACGTGGTCGTGAGCAGTTCGACCATGCCGGAGCGGCTGTCGCGCATCCCTTGGATCGCGCCGGCCCCGACGACGATCGGCCAGAGGAACTGCAGGAGGAAACGCACCCAGAGGGCGGTGGTGGTCGCGTGCGCGGTCCACGGCGCGGGGACCTTCCACCACGGCCCGGTGAGCAGGAAGAGGAACCCGAGCGCGACGGCCAGGATCGCCAGGCCGGCCCAGGGCGCGATGGACCGCCGGAGCTCGATGCGCAGGATCATCGGGCCACCTCCGGACGGGAGGGGGCGGTTCCGGCGCGTGCCGGACCGGAGGGACTCGAGCCCTCCGCCGGCGGCTGAGGGTGCCGTGGTTCGGTGCACGTCGTCATCACCACGCCCCCTGACCCGGCTCGTGGTTCAGCAACGCCGAATAGCCGCGCTCGATCGGGCTGTCGCCGACGTGCTCCGCCGTGCCCGCTGCCGCCAGTGCGTCCGGAGTGCCCTGGAACACGAGCTTTCCCCCGGCGAAGAGCACCACGTCGGTGCACGCCGTCGCGACGTCCTCCACCAGGTGCGTCGAGATCAGCACGCACGAGTCCTGCCCCAGCTCCTGGACCAGTTCGCGGAACCGCACCCGCTGGGCCGGGTCGAGGCCGGCCGTCGGCTCGTCGAGCAGGAGGATGTCCGGGTCGTTGACGATCGCCTGGGCGATCCCCACCCGGCGGACCATGCCGCCCGACAGGGTCTTCATGCGGTCGTCCGCGCGGTCGGCAAGGCCCACCCGCTCGATCGCGCGCTGCACCGCACCCGGGATGTCCTCTTTGGACATCTCCTTCAGCCACGCCAGGTATTCGACGAACTCGCGGACCGTGAACCGCTTGTAGTAGCCGAAGTTCTGGGGCAGGTAGCCGATCCGGCGGCGCAGTTCGCGCTGCCCCGTGCGGCCGCCGGCCGGTGCGCCGAGCAGCGCCAAGCTGCCCGACGCCGGCCGGAGGACCGTCGCCAACGCCCGGATCAGCGTCGTCTTGCCCGCGCCGTTCGGCCCGAGCAGGCCGTGCACCCCCTTGCCCAGGGACAGGTCCAGCCCGTCCACCGCCATCTTCGCCCGCCCCACCCGCACCTTCAGGCCCTCCGCCCGGATCTCCCAGGCGTAGGTCGTCGGTGCGACCTCGGCGGCTCCCACTGCCCGCATGTCTTCCTCCCTAGTGATGCGCGCCGAGCCGGGTGAACGCCGTCCTGCGCAGGACGACGACCACCGTGGTCAGCGCGAAGATCCCGGCCCACACCGGCAGCGCGCCGGTGCTGAGCGCAAACGTTTGCCCCTGGACGGCGAAGCTCGGCAGCACGATGACGCCGGCCCACAAGCCGAGCAGCGCGTACGCCGCCCGGCTGACCCCGACCAGCCCGCCGAGCGCGAGCGTCCCGGTGGTGAACGCCAGGCTCGGCAGCAGCCAGAGCGCCGGCGCGGTACCCGTCAGCCACCCGGCGACACCGAGCACCGGCAGGACGACGGCGAGCACCGCCACCGTCCGCCGCGCGACCAGGTAGAGCCCGGCCCGCGGCGTCGCGGCGACGACCTCGTACGCCGGGTCGAGCCCCCGGGCCCACGACGCGGCCACCCCCAGCACCGGCAGCACCGGCGCGAAGAGCTGGACCCCCGTCACGTCGAGCACGGAGTGCCAGACCTGGTCGAGCACGACCGCGAGCAGCGTGACCAGCCCGATCATCGCCAGCCACGGCACCATCGCCGGCGTGACCCACGTGTCGAGCCACCGCCGCCGGTACCGCTGCCGCCGAGGCTCCCGGGGCGGCACGGGCGGCCCGTGGAACGGAACACCCGACAGCTCGATTTCGACGCCGAGCCGGTTCCAGACGACGTCCACCACCGGCTGGACGGGCGCCACCTCGGCGAGCCGCCCCCGGCACACCCGGCACGTCTCGAGGTGCGCTTCGAGGCCCCACAGCCGATCGGCAGGGAGGCCGTGGCCAGCCACGTACTCGGCGATCAGCTCGTCCGACGCGTGGGTCATGACAGGGCCTCCTTCATCGCGAACCGCGCCCGGCGCGCGCGGGTCTTGACGGTTCCTTCCGGCAGCCCCAGCAGGACGGCGGTCTCCCGGACGGTCAGCCCGTCGAGCACCATCGCCTGCAGCACCGCCCGCAGCTCGGGGGCGAGGTCGCGCAGCGCGTCACCGACCTCGTCACCGATCGTCGCCGCCAGCGCCACGTCCTCCGCCGCCGGCACCGGCGCGACGTCGAAGGCCACCTCCGCCGGCACCTCGGCGTGGTGCGCCCGGCGCCGGAACGCGTCGACCAGCCGCCGCGCGGCGATCGTCCACAGCCAGCCGACCGCGGTCCCGCCGGTCGCGGCCCCCGCGAACGACGCCGCCGCGCGCCACACGGCCAGGTACGTCTCCTGCATGACCTCGGCGACGATCTGGTCGTCGGCGCACCGGCGGCGCAGGCGCACGGCGAGCCAGGGCGACGTGCGGCGGTAGAGCTCCTCGAACGCCGCGCGGTCGCCCTTGGCCGTGCGCCGGACGAGGTGCTCCTCGTCGGCGTCCTCCAGTGGCGGTTTCCTCACACCAGGCAAGACGCCGGATCGCCCGGAACGGTTCTCCCCCGGGTGTGCGCTACGTCACATCGAGTGAGAGGGCCAGAACTTCCGCCAGCCGTCGGCCTCCAGCGTCGTCGGCTCCAGCCCGACGTCGCGAGCGGCCTGCTCGGCGGCCCGGACGTCGTTCGCGAACTGCTTCGCCAGCGCCCGCAGCTCACCCTCGGGGTCGACGCCCGCGCGCCGCGCCGTCGCCGCGATGCGGAACAGCTGGGCGGCGGCGCCGGTGCCCGCCGGGAAGAGGTCGAGCGGGATGCCCGCGCGCCCGGACCGCTGCCCGAGCTTGCCGGCCAGCGCGACCGCGGGCTGCCCGAGCGCCACTCCGTCCACAATAGACTTGCGCTGCTTCTCCTGCTGCTTCAGCTCTTCCCACTTGAGGTTCTGGTGCTCGACCGTGTGCACCCGGTCGGCGTCGGCGAAGACGTGCGGGTGCCGGCCGACCAGCTTCGCGACCAGGTCGGCGGCGACCTCGTCGATGCCGAACGGGTCGGCGGCGTCCTCGGCCGCGACCCGCGCGTGGAAGAGCACCTGGAGCAGAACGTCGCCGAGCTCCTCGCGCAGCGCCTCGCGGTCGCCCGACTCGATGGCGTCGAGCAGCTCGTAGGTCTCCTCGACCAGGTACTGCCGGAGCGAATCGTGCGTCTGGGCCGCGTCCCACGGGCAGCCGCCCGGCGAGCGGAGCCGGTCCATCACCTCGGCGGCCTCGACCAGCGGCGCCGCCGGCGTCTCGATGACCTCCGCGCCGGTCGCGATGAGCAGCGACGCCGCGGGCTCGTCCCGGGACCCGGCGAGCAGCACGACGTCCTTCAGCGACGGCGCCTCGGTGATGTCCGGAACGCCGAACAGGCTCGCGTCGACGTCCGTGGCCGCGTACACGGCGGTGGCGTCACGAAGGATCTTCAGCGCCGCGGCGGGCAGGGTCGCCCCGCGGACGACCACGACGACGCCCGTGCTCACTGCTGCGTGCGGCCGGAACCACCCTGGGGCAGCACGAGGCCCTGGGCGGCGTCCAGGTTCTGGAGGACGGTCATGCCCACCACGTCCCACACGCCGTAGCGCTTGTTGATCCGCACGTCGGACTGGTCGAACAGCGGCTGCAGCTGCCGCATGCCGATCGCGGTCTTGGAGGCGTCGTCGAGGGCCGGCGCCTGCTCCGTGGCCACGGGCTTGTCGTCCACGCGCTGGCGGACCACCGCGACGAACCAGGTGCCCTCGCGGTTCGGGTAGGGGAAGACCGTGACGGTGCCGGCCGGCGACCCGAAGAGCGGGCTGGCGGCGAGTACGCCGGCCTGCGACGCGGGCACCGCCTCGCCGACGCCGGTGAGCGGCGGGATCGAGTCGGTGCTCTGCCCCTGCTGGGCCGCCTGCTGCCGCAGCGACGCCTCGTACTGGGCGTCGGCGCCGATGCGCTTGGTCGCGGCCGCCGGGTCGGCGGCGAACTGCCGGGCGAGGTCGAAGGCCGCGTTCTTCGCGTCGGGCCCCTTGAGCGTGGCACCGGTGGTGGAGTCCGGCATCGAGCCGATGGACGTGTAGTCGAAGGTGACCGACAGGTTCGGGACGGTCTTCTCGGCCAGCGCCTGGGCGAGGTAGGTGTCGGTCAGCGCCTCGCGGTGGTCGCGGGTGCGGGTGACGAGCTCGCTGACCGCCTGGTTCTCGTCGGCCGCGTCGGCGGACACCGTGCCGTTGAGGGGGTCCTTGGCCAGCTGGGCTTCGATTTGCCCGTAGTTGGGCGTGATGCCCTGCTTTTCCGCGGCCGTGGCGAGCAGCTCGTGCAACACGAGCGAGCTGACGACCGCCCGCCCGAGCACGTCGAGCTTGTGCTCCGCGGCGAGCTTGCGCGCGTAGGGCTGCTCGCGGACGGCCTTGTCGATGAGGTTCTGCACCTGGTCGATGGAAACCGAGCGGTCGCCGACGATGGCGGCGCTGCCGACCTGGCTGGGGCCGGAGCCGCACCCGGCGAGCAGAAGAGCACCGGCAACAACCGCGACCAGCGCGCGAGGGCGCCCGATGATCCGCATCACAGGCCATACCCTCTCACACCATCGCACCCGAAACGCAACACCCGTGCGGTGTGGTCGGGCGTAACCTCGACGACATGGACCACTGGCTGACCATCGAGGTCTTCGATGGCGAGTCCACGGCTTCCTTGTGGCGGCTCGCCCGCGGTGACGCACTCACCGAAGCAGCACTGACGAACGGCGCGGAACAGTGGGTGTGGCACGAACACCGCTGGGGCGTCGTCCTGGAGATCGAGTTCAAATCGGAGGAAAGCCGCGACGCGTTCCGCGCGCTGCCGGTCGTGACGGCGGCGTTGGACGCGGTGCCGGATCCGGCGCGGGGGTTGCTCGTGTACCCGGGACGCGGCGGCGGTGCGGGCTCGCGGATACCGCGGACACCCCGGCCGTTGCCGATGGCCGGTGCCGGGGCGGTTCCGGTGCCCGTGGAGTCGGTGAAGATGGGGTTGGCGGAGGCCATGCCGCCGATGTTCAGCGAAGTCGGCTGAGGAGCGAGGGTGCGGTAGGCGCACCCTCGCCGCGGAAACCCCGGGCGCCACAACGGGAGTCCCCCGAAGTGGCGCCGGGCCTCACACCGCCGCGGGCTTCTTCGTCAGCTGCGTCAGCAACTTCGTGCACCAGTCGAGCAGCTCTTCGTCCCGCAACGTCGGCGCGCCGATGCGGCCGCCCGCCGGGCCCTCCGTGGGCTTCGGGACCGACACCGTGTTCGTCACGGCCTTGAACATCGCCTTCGGGTACAGCCGCTTCAACCGCACCATCTGCGAATCCTGCAGCGGCAGCGGCGCGAACCGGATGGTGTTGCCCTGGACCGCCACCTCCGTCACGCCCGCCTCGCGGCACGTGTGCCGGAACCGCGCCACCGCCAGCAACCGGTTCACCGGCGCCGGTGGCTGGCCGTAGCGGTCGATCAGCTCTTCGCGGACCGCGTCCAGGCCCTCGGTGTCCGGCGCCGCCGCGATCTTGCGGTACGCCTCCAGCCGCAACCGCTCGCCCGGCACGTAGTCGTGCGGGAGGTGGGCGTCGATCGGAAGGTCGACGCGGACGTCGGCCATCTCCTCTTCTTCCGCCGGCTCCGCACCCGCGTGCCGGCGGAACGCGTCGACCGCTTCGCCGACCAACCGCACGTACAGGTCGAACCCGACACCCGCGATGTGCCCGGACTGCTCCGCGCCGAGGATGTTGCCCGCGCCGCGGATCTCCAGGTCCTTCATCGCGACCGCCATGCCCGCGCCGAGCTCGGTGTTCTGGGCGATCGTCGCCAGGCGGTCGTGGGCCGTCTCGGTCAGCGGCGCCTCCGGCGGGTACAGGAAGTACGCGTACCCGCGGTCACGGCCGCGGCCGACCCGGCCTCGCAACTGGTGCAGCTGGGCCAGCCCGAGCAGATCACCGCGCTCGACCAGCAGCGTGTTCGCGTTCGAGATGTCCAGCCCGGTCTCGACGATCGTCGTGCACACCAGGACGTCGTACTCGTTCTCCCAGAAGCCCTGGATGATCTTCTCGAGCTTGTCTTCGTTCATCTGGCCGTGCGCGGTGACGACGCGCGCCTCCGGCACCAGCTCGCGGATGTGCCGCGCGGCCTTCTCGATCGAGGAAACCCGGTTGTGGACGTAGAAGACCTGGCCGTCGCGCAGCAGCTCGCGCCGGATGGCCGCGCCGACCTGCTTGTCGTCGTACGAACCGACGTACGTCAGAATCGGGTGCCGGTCCTCGGGCGGGGTGAGGATCGTGGACATCTCGCGGATGCC
Source organism: Amycolatopsis sp. NBRC 101858 (assembly GCF_030269325.1). Lineage (GTDB taxonomy): Bacteria > Actinomycetota > Actinomycetes > Mycobacteriales > Pseudonocardiaceae > Amycolatopsis > Amycolatopsis ponsaeliensis. The sequence goes on from NZ_BSTD01000001.1 coordinate 1,212,828, forward strand.
GGCCAGCGACATCTCCAGCGTGCGCGGGATCGGCGTCGCCGACATGGTGAGCACGTCGACGTGCGTGCGCAGCGCCTTGATGTGCTCCTTGTGCTCGACGCCGAAGCGCTGCTCCTCGTCGACGATCACGAGACCGAGGTCCTTGTAGCGGATGCCGGTCTGCAGCAACCGGTGCGTGCCGATCACGATGTCGACCTCGCCGCCGGCGAGCTGCTCCAGGATGATGTCCGACTCGGTCTTGTTCGTGAACCGGGACAGGCCCTTGATCGTCACCGGGAACGAGCGCATCCGCTCGTGGAAGGTGTTCAGGTGCTGCTGGGCGAGCAGCGTCGTCGGGACGAGGACCGCCACCTGCTTGCCGTCCTGCACCGCCTTGAACGCCGCCCGCACGGCGATCTCCGTCTTGCCGTAGCCGACGTCGCCGCAGATGACGCGGTCCATCGGGACGCCGCGTTCCATGTCGGCCTTGACCTCGTCGATCGCGGCGAGCTGGTCGTTGGTCTCGGTGAACGGGAAGGCGTCCTCCAGCTCGCCCTGCCACGGCGTGTCCGGGCCGAACGCGTGCCCGGGCGCCGCCTGGCGCGCGGCGTAGAGCTGGACCAGCTCGGCGGCGATCTCCTTGACCGCCTTCTTGGCCCTGGCCTTGGTGTTCTTCCAGTCGGAGCCGCCGAGCTTGTTCAACGTCGGCAGCTCGCCGCCGACGTACTTGGACACCTCGTCGAGCTGGTCGGTCGGCACGAACAGCCGGTCGCCCGGGTGCCCGCGCTTGGACGAGCCGTACTCCAGCAGCAGGTACTCGCGGGTGGCGCCGGCGACCGTCCGCTGGACCATCTCGACGAACCGGCCGATGCCGTGCTGCTCGTGCACGACGTAGTCGCCGGCCTTCAACGCCAGCGGGTCGACGGCGTTGCGCCGCCGGGACGGCATCTTGGTGTTGAGGTCCTTTGTGGACGTTCCGGCGCCCGAGCCGCGGCCGGTCAGGTCCGCCTCGGTGAGCACGACGAGGGCGCGCTCCGGCGAGATGAAGCCGTCGGTCAGGCCGCCGCAGGTGACCGTGACGACGCCCGGCGCCGGCGCGCTCTTCAGGCCGTCGCCCGCCAGCGCGGCCGGGACGTCGGCGGCCGAGAACTGCTCGACCGCGCGCGCCGCGGTGCCGTGCCCGGCGACGACGAGCACGGCCGTGCCGCCCGAGGCGATGTGCGCGCGCAGGTCCGCCGTCGCGCGTTCGAGCTCGCCGCGGTAGGCGGGGGCGGCTTCGACCGAGACGCGGTAGACGTCCGGGTCTTCGCTGGTCAGCTGGGTGAGCGTCCACCACGAGCGCTTGGTGTCCTGCGCGTGGGACGCGATCTCGTCGAGCCCGCGGTAGGCGGACGCGCCGAGGTCGATCGGGGCCTGGCCGCCCGCCGCGGCCGTCGTCCACGACGCTTCGAGGAACTCCTGGCCGGTGCGGACGAGGTCGGCGGCCCGGGCGCGGATCTTCTCCGGGTCGGTGAGCACGACGTGGGTGCCGATCGGCATCGCGTCGGTGAGCAGCTCCAGCTCGCCCTCGCAGAGCACCGGGATGAGGGCTTCCATGCCCTCGACCGGGATGCCGTCGGCGAGCTTGGTGAGCATCTCGGCCAGGTGGGCGTCGGCCTCGTACGTCGTCGCCAGCTCGGCGGCCTTCTCCTTGACCGGCGGCGTGAGCAGCAGCTCGCGGCACGGCGGCGCGGTGACGCGCGGGATCTCGCCCGGCAGCGACCGCTGGTCGGAGACGGCGAACGCGCGGATCTCGCTGACCTCGTCGCCCCAGAACTCGACGCGGACGGGGTGCTGCGCGGTCGGCCCGAACAGGTCGAGGATGCCGCCGCGGACGGCGAACTCGCCGCGCTTCTCGACCATGTCGACGCGGACGTAGGCCAGCTCGACGAGCCGTTCGAGCAGCTCCTCGAACGGCTCTTCCTCGCCGACGACGAGGTCGATCGGCTTGAGCGAGCCGAGGCCGGGGGCCATCGGCTGGATGAGGCTGCGGACGGTCGCGACGACGACGCGCAGGGTGTCGTCCTCGGTCTTGAGCCGGTGCAGCACCTCCAGCCGGCGGCCGACGGTGTCGGCGCGCGGGGAGAGCCGCTCGTGCGGGAGGGTCTCCCAGGAGGGGAAGTCGGCGACCCGGTCGCTGCCCAGCAGCGCGCCGAGGGACGAGGTCAGCTCGTCGGCCTCGCGGCCGGTGGCGGTCACGGCGAGGACGGGCTTGGCCGCGCCCTCGTCGGCGGCGAGGGCGGCCGCGACGAGCTGCCGGGCGGCGATCGGGCCTTGCAGCTCGAGCAGCGGCGCGCCGGCGCGCTCGACCACGCCACGCAGGGCCGGGTCGGGAAGGGTGGCGGTGAGGAGTCCGGACAGTGGAGCGTCGGTCACGGTCCCAGCCTACGTGCCACCCCCGACAGGTTTCCGATCACGGCTGGTCGCGCAGCAGTTCCGCCACCTCCGCGAGCCTGGGCAGCTGCTCGTCGAACACCTTCGGTTCGGTGCTCGCGATCCGCAGCAGGACGTGCTCCGCTCCTTCGTACTCGCGAAGCCGCGAAGCCACCTCCGCGGCGCTTCCCGTCACCTGCATCTGGATCCCCTGCACGAAGTCCGCGGGCATCCCGTAGTTGCGCTGGCAGTACTCCTCCAGCAGCGCGCGGCCGCGGTCCACGTCGTCCTCGACCAGGACCGTCGCGAACAACGCCGGCGTCACCGGACGCGCCGCCAGTGCGCGGATCCGGGCCAGGCCGGACACGTAGTCCGCCGGGTCCGGCGGGTACGGGAGCCAGCCGTCGTACAGCCGGCCGGCGCGCTCCAGCGCTCCCGGCGTGTACGCCGCCAGCCACACCGGCGGCCCGCCCGGCCGCGTGGGCGCGGGAAAGGACGGCAGCGAGTCGTAGTGCAGCACCTCGCCGTGGAACGACGACGCGCCGCTCCACGCCGCCCGCCACAGGCCCACGATGTCGTCCAGCCGCGCCCGCCGGCGGGCCCAGGGCACCCCCACGAACGCGAACTCCGGCTCACTCCGCCCGGCGAACCCCGCGCCGACCGCGACCGTGAGCCTGCCGCCGCTGAGCAGGTCGAGGGAAAGCAGCTGGTTCGCCGAGAGAACCGGGTCGCGCAACGCCGGGAGCAGCGCCGACGTCCCCAGGGTCACCCGCGACGTCCGGGCGGCGAAGGCACCCAGCACGGTGAAGGCGTCCAGCGGAGCCCGGGCGAGGGTGTCGCCCACCCACACCGAGTCGAGGCCGAGCTCTTCGGCGGAGACGGCGGCGTCGACCAGTTCGGGCGCGGTCCGCCCGGCGTCGAGGATGGGCTGGTAGGTCGGTACGACCAGGCCGTAGTTCGTCATGCCGGAAAGCGTCGCCGAAGCGGGGAATGCCCTCAATTCCCCACGGGGAATGGCGCGACCCACCAGGATGGGAGCGTGAACTTCGGAACGGCGCTGAAGGACTGGCGCACGCGGCGGCACTTGAGCCAGCTCGACCTGGCGTTGCGCGCCGGGACGACGCAGCGGCACGTGAGCTTCATGGAGAGCGGCCGCTCGCTCCCCGGGCGCGGCATGGTGCTGCGCGTCGCCGAGTCGCTCGAACTGCCCCTGCGCGAGCGCAACGGCCTCCTGCACGCCGCCGGTTTCGCGCCGTCGTACCCGGAAACGAAGCTCGACGACCCGGCGATCCGGCCGGTGCTCGACGGGCTGCGGCGGCTGCTCGACGGCCACCGCCCGTACCCCGCGATCGTCGTCGACCGCTACGGCCTGCTCATCGCGAAGAACGACGCGTTTTCCCTGCTCGTCGAGGACGTCGCGCCGGAGCTCCTCGAAGAACCGGTCGACACGCTGCGGCTCGCGCTGCACCCGCGCGGGATGGCGCCGCGCGTGCGCAACCTCGACGACTGGGCCCGGCACATCCTCGAGCGCCTGCGCAACGACCTCGTCCGCACTCCGGACGACCGGCTCGCCGCGCAGCTCGCCGAGTTGAAGGGGTACCTGCCGCCGGAGCGGCCGCCGAGCGCCGACCACCTCGGTTTCGCCGTGCCCGTGCGACTGTCCACTTCGGTCGGTGAGCTGCGGCTGATCACGGCGATCACGACGTTCGCGACGGCGGCGGACGTCACGGTGTCGGAGCTCAAGCTGGAGACGTTCCTGCCCGCGGACGCCGAGACCGCGGAACGCCTTCAGAGCACCAGCGCCGTCAAGTGACCCACCAGCAGTTCCGCGCTCGCCCACAGCACGGCCGCGCACACGCTGCCCACGGCGAAGCGGCGGTACGGCATCGCCGCCGAGCCCGCGACGCGCGGCACCAGCGTCCGCGCGCCGGCCAGGCAGCGGCCCGCGATCACCGCCGGGACGCCGTAGCGCGCGACCGCCGCTTCGGCGCGGTCCCAGCGGTCCTGGCCGATGCGGCGGGCGAACCGGGACCGGCGCAGCCGTCGTCCTTCCAGGTAGGCCAGCTGATCGCCGGTGACGGCCGCGAGCACGGCCACCGGTAACGCGAGTCCGAGGTGGAGCGTGCCCCGCTCGGCGAGGAATCCCATGAGCAGCAACGCCGACAGCGTCGGGAGCACGATTCCGGGCAGCAGCGCGGTTTCCGCCGTGATCAGCAGCGCGCACACCAGGTAGACGACCGCCGCGGGCGCGTCAAGCAGTGGCCGCAGCAGGCTGTCCATGGCTCGTCCTCCCCACCGTCACCGGGAGCGCCGCGCGGTAGACGAACGCGGGCGGCAGGTTCCCCCAGACGACCGAAGTGCGTTCCACGACGGCGAAACGGCTTCGCAGCGAAGCGGCGAAGCGACGCGCGGGCGGCGTCCAGGCCGTGTGGGCGTACGCGAACGTCGTGAACCGGCCGTTCGGGGTCAGCGCCGCCGTGACCGCGTCGAGGATGCGACGCTGCCGGTCCGCGGTCATCGCCGTCCACGGCAGTCCGGAGACGACGACGTCGAGGCGGGCCGCGTCGAGGTGTTCCGCCGAGCCGGTGACCACGTCGACCTGCGGAAAGCGTTCGCCGAGGGAGGCCGCGAAACGCGGGTTGATCTCGTAAGCGGTCAGCCGTGCTTCGGGGCGAAGCAGCGCGAGGACCGCTTCGGTGAACACGCCGGTGCCCGGACCGAGCTCGGCGACGCGCGACGCGCGTTCCAGGCCGAGGCCCGCCGTCATCGTTTCGGCCAGCCGCGGTGAGCTGGGCGCGATGGCGCCGGTCAGCATCGGGTGGCGGAGGAATTCCCTGGTGATCGACATGATCCCGACGTTAAGGACGGCATGGGTAGCCGCGGATCCGCCGGATCGACCGGTCTTCTCCTCCTCCGGGAGGACACGGTCGGGCCGAAGGGATGACGCCTCGGACCGGGTTCCGGCACTACGTTCGGTCGGGTGGAACGGCTCGTGAAGTGGGTGCGGAGGCACCGGTGGACGGTGGACCTGCCGCTGTACGCCGTGTTCACCCTCCTCGGGCCCAACTGGGTCGGCACGGGTTCGTGGGCGGTCCGCGCGATCCCGATGCTGTTCCTGCTCCCCCTGCTGGTGCGCCGCCGGTTCCCGCGGACGGTGGCGGTCCTGATCCTCGCCGGCACGCTGGTCGCCTACACCAACGAGATCTGGGCGTTCGACCGCGGCCGCGCCGAGCTGAGCATGGCGGTCGTCCTCTTCAACCTGGTGCAGCGCGGCGATCGCCGGTTCGGCGCGCTGACCGCGGCCGCGATCGTCGCGGTCGACGTGCTGTGGGGGTTCAGCTGGGGCCCGGGCACGCAGAACCCGACCCTCACGATCGTCGCGATCCTGCCGATCCACCTGGCGGCGTGGGCGCTCGGGGAGTTCTTCCACGCCAGGGAACAACTCACCGCGGAGGAGGAGAAGCGTGCCGACGCCCAAGCACGCGCGGCCATCGCGGAGGAACGGACGCGCATCGCGCGGGAGCTCCACGACGTCCTCGCGCACAGCATGAGCGTGATCGTGCTGAACGCCGAGGGCGCGAAGCTCGCCCGGCACCGCGACCCCGAAGCGGTCGACCGCACGCTCGACACGATCGGCCGCACCGGCCGGGACGCGCTCGCCGAGCTGCGGCGGCTCCTCGAAGTCCTGCACGCCGGCCAGGCGGCACGCAGTCCTCAGCCGAGCATCGACGAGCTGCGCGAGCTCGTCGACCAGTGCGGTCGAGCGGTCGCGCTCGAGGTCACCGGCGATCCCGGTGGCCTGTCCGCGAGCGCCGCGCTGCAGGCGTACCGGATCGTCCAGGAGGCCCTGACCAACATGATCAAGCACGCCCCGGCCGACGCCACCGGCCGCGTCGAAGTCGCGTTCGAGCCGGCCGAGGTCCGGATCGAGGTGACGAACACCGGCGGGCAGTCCCCGCCGGCGCCCGTGCCGGCGTTGCCCTCGTCCGGCCGCGGTCTGGCCGGGATGCGCCAGCGCGTCGAGATGTACCACGGAGAGCTGACGACCGGGCCGCTCCCGGACGGCGGCTACCGGGTGCGCGCGAGCCTGGTGGTCGGGTCGTGACCACGCGGGTACTGCTCTGCGACGACCAGGAGCTGGTCCGCGTCGGGCTGCGGATGATCGTCGAAAGCCAGGACGACCTCGTCGTCGCCGCCGAGGCCGCGAACGGCGAAGAGGCCGTCGCGAAGGCGCGGGAGCTGCGGCCGGACCTGGTCCTGATGGACGTCCGGATGCCGGTGCTCGACGGCGTCACCGCGACCGGGCGGATCTGCGCCGAGCTGCCGGACGTGCGCGTCCTGATCATCACCACGTTCGACCTCGACGAGTACGCCTACGCCGCCTTGCGCGCGGGCGCCAGCGGGTTCCTGGTGAAGGACGCACCGTCGGAGGAGATGCTCGTGGCGATCCGCGGCGTCCTGCGCGGCGACTCGATGGTCTCGCCGTCGGTGACGCGGCGGCTGCTCGACCGCTACCTCGCCGACGGCCGCGACCCGGTGGACGTCGCCAAGCTCGACGTGCTGACCGAGCGCGAAAAGGACGTGCTCGGGCTCATCGCCCGCGGGCACTCCAACGGCGAGATCGCGGCGAAGCTGTACATCGGCGAGACGACGGTGAAGACCCACGTCGGACGCATCCTCGGCAAGCTGCGGCTGCGCGACCGGGTGCACGCGGTGGTGTTCGCCTACGAGTCCGGGCTGATCCGTCCAGGGTCGTGATCACTCCCTATTTATCCGCTTGATAGGGAAGTATAGAGTACTTTGCATGACGATATACAAGTCCGAAGCCGGCGCTCGCCTCCTGCGTGAGCGCTACCTCGAAGCCCTGAAGAGCTGGCCCGTCCCGCGCGACGAAGTGCGCGTGCCGACTCCCGAAGGCGAGACGTTCGCCCTGGTCTCCGGCCCGGAGGACGCGCCGCCGCTGGTGCTGCTGCACGGCTCCGGCAGCAACTCGGCGGAGTGGGCGCACCGGATCCCGGCGCTGGCCGAGCGGTTCCGGGTCCACGCCGTCGACATCATCGGCGAGCCCGGGTTGAGCGCCGAGACGCGGCCGCCGCTCGACAGCGACCGGTACGCGCGCTGGCTGGATGCCGTGCTCGACCACTTCCGCGTCTCGCGGGCCGCCTTCCTGACGTCGTCGTTCGGCGGCTGGCTCGCGCTCGACTACGCGACCCGTCGGCCCGAGCGCGTCGCCGCGCTGGCGCTGCGGTGCCCGATCGGCCTCGGCCCGATGAAGAAGGGGTTCATCGTCAAGGCCGTGTTCCTGTCCCTGCTCGGCGAGCGAGGACGGCGGAAGTCCGTGGCCGGCACGGTGGGCGAGCCGGAGACGTCGCCGATCGTCGAGCACCAGCTGCTCGTGTCCGCGAACTACCGGTACCGCACCGGCCCGTTCCCGGTCTTCGGCGACGCCGCGCTGGGGCGGCTGACCATGCCGGTGTACGCCGTCGCCGGGGCGGACGACGCCATGGTCGACTCCGCGACGACCGCGCGGCGGCTCGAAGCGGCCGGCGCCGTGGTGGACCTCGTGCCCGGCACCGGGCACTACATCCCCGGCTCGGGCGACCTGGAGTTCCTGAAGGAGACCGTGGCGAACGGTGATTTCACCGCTTGATGGCAGGATGGGCCGTATGCGGCGTGTGCTGGGTCTCATCGGTGCGGTGTCCCTGCTGGTCGCGGGCTGTTCGGGGGCATCGAGCGCGCCCGTCCAGAGCGTCCCGCCCGCGTCCACGCCGGCGGCGTCGACCGGGAAGTTCAAGGTCGAGACGATCACCGCCGGGCTACAGCACGGCTGGGACATCGGCTTCCTGCCCGACGGCGGCATGCTCGTGCCGCAGCGGCCCGGCAAGCTCGCGCTGGTCCGCGGCGGGCAGGCCACCGACGTCAAAGCCGACTTCTCCGACGTCCTCGTGCAGGGCGAAGGCGGGCTGCTCGGCCTGGTGATCAGCCCCGACTTCACGACCAGCCGCGAGTTCATCACCTGCCAGGACCACCAGGAGGGCGGCAAGGCCGTCGACATCCGGCTGGTCACGTGGAAGCTGGCCGAAGACGGCGCGAGCGCGTCGAAGGTCAAGGACCTGCTGACCGGGCTGCCGGTGAACCCGAGCGGCCGGCACTCCGGCTGCCGGCCGACGTTCGCGCCGGACGGCGCGCTGCTGGTCGGCACCGGCGACACCGCGCGTTCGACGATCGCGCAGGACCGCCACTCCCTGGGCGGCAAGGTGCTGCGGCTGGACGCGAAGACCGGGAACCCGTTGCCGGACAACCCGTTCATCACGTCGGCCAACCCGAAGGAACGGCTGATCTACACGTTCGGCCACCGCAACGTCCAGGGCGTCGCGATCCGGCCGGGCAGCGGCCAGGTGATCACGGCCGAGCACGGGCCGACCTTCGACGACGAGGTCAACCTGCTGAAGCCGGGTGCGAACTACGGCTGGGACCCGTCGAAGGGCGGCACGGACTCGAGCTACGACGAGAGCGTGCCGATGACCGACCTCAAGCGGTTCCCGGACGCGGTGAGTCCACTGTGGACATCCGGCAAGATCACCGAGGCGATCAGCGGCGACGCGTTCCTGACGGGCGCGCAGTGGGGCCCGAACGACGGCGCGCTGGTCGTGGTGGCGCTGAAGGGCCAGAAGCTGCTGCTGTACCACTTGGACCCGGCGGGCAAGGTCCTCGACGTCACGCTCCCCCCGGAGTTCGACGACAAGTTCGGCCGCCTGCGCGCGGTGCGCAGCGGTCCGGACGGCGCCCTGTACGTGACGACTTCGGACGGAACGGACGACAAGCTGCTGAAGGTCACGCCCGCCTGATCATGAGAAAAGCACGGCACTCGAGTGCCGTGGACACTTCCGCCGGGGTGGCGGATCGCGGAACATGGTTCGCACCAGGAGTTTTCGCCCGCCCCCGACGAGTGTTGGACGCGGTCCGAAGAAAGCGTTCCCGCGGCAGCACCGCGCCGGTCCCCGAGCGCCATCGCCGACCTGGCGTTCGGGGACCGGCATCCAACCCCACAAGCCGGTTATTTGCCCAGGTGAGCCCCGCCGTTGACGTGCACCACCTGTCCGGTGACGTGCCCGGCGGCGGGGCTCGCCAAGAACGTCACGACGGCGGCGACGTCTTCCGGCGTGCCCGGCCGCTTGTTCATCGTGTTGCCGATCAGCCATTCGCGACGGCGGTCCGAAAGCTTGCTGTGGAAGAACTCCGTCTCCCCGATCAGCCCCGGCGCGACGACGTTCGCCGTGATCCCGCGCGCCCCGAACTCCTGGGCCACGCTGATGTTCCACGCCTCGACGGCGGCCTTCGCGGCCCCGTACGAACCGGCGCCGGTGCGGGCGGCGATCGAGCCGATCGTGACGATCCGCGCGTCGTCGGCGAGGCGCTCGCCCAGCGCGTGCGTCACCAGCGCCGCACTGACCACATTGGACCGGAGGTTGCGCTCGAACGCGGCCGCGAAACCGGCCAGTCCTGCGCCATCGCCATCGCCGTCGACGAAGTCGGTGTTGCCCCCGGCGTTGTTGACGAGCACGTCGACGCGGCCGGGTAACTCCTCCAGTGCGGCTTCGACCGCCGCGGCATCGGCGGCGTCGAACACGACGGGCCGGGCGCCCAGGAGCGTCGCGGCCTCGGTGAGCACCTGCTCGCGGCGCCCGGTGATCGTGACCCGGTCGCCCGCTTCGGCGAAGGCCGCCGCGACGGCGTACCCGATGCCCGTGCCGCCGCCCGTCACCACTACTTCCCTGCTGTTCCCCATGCGCCCGAGCCTAGTGCCTAGGATCGGGGCATGACCAAGATCGACCCGGCCACGTCCGCGCTCGTGCTCGTCGACCTCCAGGAACGGATCGTGGCCCTGCCGACCACGCCGTATCGCGGCGAAGAAGTCGTCGCGAACGCGCTGCGGCTGCGGACGGCGTTCCGCGAGGCCGGCGCGCCCGTGGTGATCGTCCGGGTGTCCCGGCCGGACAACCCGCCGGGCAACGAGCTCGTCTTCGACGCGCAGGACGACAAGATCGTCACCAAGTACGTGATCGGCGGTTTCGCGAACACCGACCTCGACGAGTTCCTGCGCGGCAAGGGCGTGCGCACCGTCTACTTCGGCGGCATCGCGACGGAGTTCGGCGTCGAGTCGACCCTGCGCGCGGCGGCCGACCACGGCTACGACACGGTCGCGGTGTCGGACGCGATGACCGCGCTGTCCGACATCTCGCACGAGAACGCGATCACGAAGATCTTCCCGCGGCTCGGCACGGTCGTCACGACGGACGAGGTCCTGGCGTGATCGACAAGATCGCCTGGCTGCACCTGGTCGACGGCCGCATCTTGAGCACGCGCTCGCGTGGCAAGGAGGTGTACTACCTGCCGGGCGGCAAGCGCGACCCGGGCGAGACGGACGCCGAGACGCTGGTCCGCGAGATCCGCGAAGAGCTGACGGTGGCGATCACCGAGCCGACCATCGCACCGGCGGGAGTCTTCGAAGCCCAGGCGGACGGCAAGGCGTCGGGCGTGCTGGTGCGGATGACGTGCTTCACGGCGGAGTACACGGGGACGTTGGCGGCGAGCAGCGAGATCGAGGAGATCGCGTGGCTCGGCTACGCGGACCGGGAGAGGGTTTCGGCGGTGGACAAGATCATCTTCGACCACCTGCGCGAGGCCGGGCAGCTCAAGTAGTCAGGAACCCGGCCAGGTCCGCGCAGAGGCGCCGCAGCTCTTCGCCCGGCGTCACCCAGGTCCGGACGGTGCAGGACCAGGGACGCGGCCCGCCCCCGGCGGGTTCGAGGCCGTGCAACGTCCACGCCTGGCCGGCCCGGCGCCTTCGGCCCGCGCCGCGAAACACACGAGGTCGCCCTCCGACGCATCGAGGTCGGTGAGGGTCAGCGTGCCGCCGGGTCCCACGGCGGAAAAGCTCATCGCAGCCGCAGCTTCGGCTTGTCCTCCAGGTGCGACAGCCCGTTCCAAGCCAGGTTCACCAGGTGCGCCGCGACCTCGTCGCGCTTCGGTTTGCGGGCGTCCAGCCACCACTGGCCCGTCAGCGCGACCATTCCCACCAAAGCCTGCGCGTACAGCGCCGCCAGTTTTTCGTCGTAGCCGCGGGCCGCGAACTGCTGCGCCAAGATGTGTTCCACCTGGCTCGCGATGTCGTTCAGCACCGTCGAGAACGTCCCCGTCGAGCTCGCCACCGGGGAATCGCGGACCAGGATGCGGAAACCGTCGTGGGAATCCTCGACGTACGACAGCAACGCCGTCGCCGCCTGTTCCAGCATCACGCGGGGGTGGCCGCCGTGCAGCGTGGACACCATGCGCTCCAGCAGCAGCTGGGTTTCGCGGTCCACGACCACCGCGTAGATGCCCTCTTTGCCGCCGAAGTGTTCGTACACCACGGGTTTCGACACGTTGGCGCGGTGCGCGATCTCTTCGATCGACGTGCCGTCGAAACCCTTTTCGGCGAACAACGCCCGCGCCACGTTCAGCAATTGCTGGCGCCGCTCGCTGCCGGTCATCCGGACCCGCGTCACCGGGGCGGCCGGACGTGCCCCGGTGACCTGCTGCTCACGCTTCGAACGTCGTCTCCCCGCCACTCGCCGAACCCTACGCGACTAGCCCTTTTCCGTCGCGATTCGGGCCAATCGCTGCGGGGTGGGCCAGCGGACGTCGTGCACCCAGCCGAACTTTTCGAAGATCCAGATCAGCCGCGCGGAGATGTCGATCTGGCCGCGCTTGACGCCGTGGCGGGCGGACGTCGGGTCGGCGTGGTGCAGGTTGTGCCACGACTCGCCGAAGCTGAAGATCGCCAGCGGCCAGAAGTTCGCCGACTTGTCGCGCGCGGCGAACGGGCGCTCGCCGATCATGTGGCAGATCGAGTTGACCGACCACGTCACGTGGTGCAGCACGCAGATGCGCACCAGCCCGGCCCAGAAGAACGCGGTGACCGCGCCCCACAGCGACCACGAGATCAGCCCGCCCAGCAGCGCCGGCAGCAGCAGGCTGACCAGCGACCACAGCCAGAACAGGTCGTCGACCTTCTTGATCGCCGGGTCCTTGACGAGGTCGGGGGCGAAGCGCTCGGCGTTGGTCTGGTCGCGCTCGAACAGCCAGCCCATGTGCGCGTGCCAGAAGCCCTTGGCGATGGCCCACGGCGAGGTGCCGAACGCCCACGGGGAGTGGGGGTCGCCGTCGCGGTCGGAGAACGCGTGGTGGCGACGGTGGTCGGCGACCCAGGTGATGACCGGGCCCTGCAGCGCGATGCTGCCGGCGATGGCCATGACCACGCGCAGCCACTGCTTGGCCTTGAACGAGCCGTGCGTGAAGTACCGGTGGTAGGACACCGTGATGCCGAGCCCGCTGATCGCGTAGAACACCACGAAGATGCCGACGTCGACCCAGCTCAGTCCCCAGCCCCAGGCGAACGGCACCGCGACCAGCAGTGCCACCAGCGGCGCGATCACACCGAAGTAGACCGACAGCTGCACGCCGATGCCGCGCGTGCCTTCGATGACAGGTTTGGGCCCCTTGGGGGCCGAAGGCTCCCCGGCGGGCTGAGAACGGTCGAGCGTGGCCGTCATACGCTTCACTTCTTTCCTGCACGGGTGCCCTTTTACCAAGGGTGACCTAACCTACGATGCCGTAAGTTACGGTACAGGAGGTTCCGGCGACTGGGGAGTGCCTGAACCTCACACCGGTCCTTCGGAACCGAGGTACCCGGCGGACGGGGCGATAACGCGGCCCGCGCGCGGACGACACCCGATCGTCGCTATCCTGACCAGGATCGATCCGCCGTAGTGTAATCGGCAGCACTTCAGATTTTGGTTCTGACAGTTCAGGTTCGAATCCTGGCGGCGGAGCAGCTCAGAGGACCCGAACCCACGACACCGGGAGGTTGGCGCTGACCGACGAGGCGACCGACCCGGTGGCGGCCAGGCGTCCTGCCCTGGCCGAAATGTCCGATGCCTGGCTCGTCGGGCGAGCGCGGGAGCTGATCGCCGCGGTCCAGCGGCAGGAGTACACCCAGCAGCTCCAGATCGTCGAGCTGATGGACGAGCTCCTCGACGAGACCCAGCGGCGCGGCGAACCGACGATGATCGCGCAGCTGCTGCGCGCGTCCGCGATCGCCCGGCTGATCACCAAGGGGCTGGCCGCGGAGGCCGAACCGCGGCTCGACGAGATGCTCGCGCACACCCGGCGGCACGGCCTCGCCCTGCTGCGGGCCGACGCGCACGCGCTGCGCGGCCGCCGGCTGGTGATCGCCGCGCAGGAGGACCCCGCGCTCACCGAGATCGCCCGCGCGCTGGCCATCCTCGACGACTCCGCGATCCCGAACCGCCAGGTCGGCATCCGCGCCTGGAACCGGATGCTGTGGTCGGCGCTGAACGACTGCTGGATCGTGCTGAACCAGCTCGGCGTGTACGAAGCCGCCGAAGAGGTCATCGGCCGCGCCGCCTCCGCGATCCGCGAGAGCGCGAGCCCGCACGAGATCACGCTGCAGCTGATGAACCGGGTCAAGATGCTGCTCGGCTGGGGCCTGCGGCTCGAGCGCATCGACGAGTACGACGAGAGCGCCGAGAAGTTCCGCACCGCCGCGTCCATGGCCGTGGCCGCCGAAGGCCCGTTCACCGAGTCGCTGTTCCCGCGGCGGGCGAACGTCCCGGCCGTCGACCAGGTCGGCGTGCTCGCCTCGGCGCAGGCACTGCACAGCCCGAGCGCCGACCAGATCGACCGGCTCCGGGCGCTGCACGAAGGCACCGGCTACCCGGGCGAACGCGAGATCGTCGCCATCGCGCTGGCCCGCTGCCTCGACCAGGCCGGCCGCCGCGAAGAGGCCCTCGACGTGCTGCGGCAGGCCCGCGAGTCGCTGACCGACGACACCTCCCAGCCGTCGATGCGGCTGAACATCGTCCGCGAGCTGGCCCGGCTCGACACCACGCCGGACTACGCGTCCGGTGCGAGCGAGTCGCTGATCGACTACGCCCGGCGTCTCGAGAACGAGATGTGGAGCCTGCGCGAGTCGCAGATCGCCACGCTGAACGCCCGCCGCGAGCACGAACGGCTCTCCGCCGAGCACGGCGCGATCACCCAGCAGGCCCTCCAGGACCCGCTCACCGGCCTGCCGAACCGGCGCGCGCTGGACGAGAAGCTGCGCCAGCTCGCGTCGTCGGCCGACGCGCAGCCGCTGGCCGTCGCGCTGGTCGACCTCGACGGCTTCAAGGGCGTCAACGACAAGCAGTCCCACGCCGAGGGCGACAACGTGCTGCGTGTCGTCGCGAGCACCCTGCGTGACGCGCTGCGCGGCGACGACCTCGTGGCGCGCTACGGCGGCGACGAGTTCATCGTCCTGCTCCCGGGCACGCCGGCGTCCGCGGCGAAGATGGCGCTCGGCCGCGCGGTGAAGTCCGTCTCGGGCCTGCCGCACCACCTCTCGCACGGCGTCACGCTGTCCATCGGGCTCGTCTCGCTGCGTCCGCAGGAGCGTGGCGAGCAGGTCCTCGCACGCGCGGACGCGGCCATGTACCAGGCAAAACGCGGAGGCGGCAACCAGGTCGCGTCGGCCAACTCGATGGCCGCCGACCCGGCCGCCGCGTGGTCGGGCGAGGGCCTTCCCACCGACCCGACGTGGGAGCCCGAAGAGCCCAGTTAGGATCGTGTCCCGACAGAAGCCATTCATTGGTAACCGTTGGGAGCGCCGTTGACCGGCCCGCTGAGCACGTTGATCCTCGCCGCGGGTGAGGGCACCCGCATGCGATCCGCGACCCCGAAGGTGTTGCACCCGATCGCCGGGCGCCCGCTCGTCGAGCACGCCGTCCGGGCCGCCGCCGGCCTGGACCCCGAGCACCTCGTCGTGGTCACCGGACACGGCCGCGAGGCCGTCGGTGCCCGGCTCACCGAAGTCGCCGCGGCCCTCGGGCGCGAGGTCGGCACCGCGGTGCAGGCCGAGCAGAAGGGCACCGGGCACGCCGTGGGCTGCGCGCTCGCGACGCTGCCCGCGGACCTCACCGGCACCGTGATCGTCAGCTACGGCGACGTCCCCCTGCTGGACACGGCGACGCTGCGCGCGCTGCTCGACGAGCACACCGAGGCGAAGAACGCCGTCACCGTGCTCACCGCGGTGGTCGACGACCCGACCGGCTACGGCCGCATCACGCGCGACGACGCCGGCAAGGTCGTCGGGATCGTCGAGCACAAGGACGCGACCCCGGAGCAGGCGGAGATCACCGAGATCAACTCGGGCGTGTACGCCTTCGACGCCGCCGTGCTGCGCGACGGCCTCTCGCGCCTGTCCACCGACAACGCGCAGGGCGAGCTTTACCTCACCGACGTCCTGGGCATCGCGAACGGCGACGGCCTGCACGTCGGCGCGCTCGTCGTCGACGACCCGTGGCTGACCGAGGGCGTCAACGACCGCGTCCAGCTGTCGGTGCTCGGCGCCGAGCTCAACCGCCGGATCGTGCGGCGCTGGCAGCGCGAAGGCGTCACGGTCGTCGACCCCGCGTCGACCTGGATCGACGCCGGCGTGACGCTGGCGCGCGACGTCGTCATCGAGCCCGGCGTCCAGCTCAAGGGCAGCACGTCGGTCGGCGAGGGCAGCACGGTCGGCCCGGACAGCACGCTGACGAACGTCAAGGTCGGGGCGGGTGCCTCGGTGGTGCGGGTGCACGGCTCCGACTCCGAGCTGGGCGACCGCGTCACCGTCGGCCCCTTCACCTACCTGCGGCCCGGCACGAAGCTGGGCGAGAAGGGCAAGCTCGGCGCGTTCGTCGAGACGAAGGCCGCCGACATCGGCGCCGGCACGAAGGTGCCGCACCTGACCTACGTCGGCGACGCCACGATCGGCGAGAACAGCAACATCGGCTGCTCGAGCGTGTTCGTGAACTACGACGGCGTCAACAAGCACAAGACCGTTATCGGGTCGCATGTCCGGTTGGGTGCCGACAACACCTTCGTCGCCCCGGTGCGGATCGGTGACGGCGCTTACAGTGGTGCAGGTGCCGTGATCCGCGAGGATGTCCCGCCGGGCACACTCGCGGTGTCGGCGCCGCCGCAGCGCAACATCGAAGGCTGGGCGATCCGGCGCCGGCCGGGTACGCCCGCGGCGGAGGCGGCCCAGGCCGCCCTCGACGCCGAGTCAGCAGCAGGAACCGACGGGGAGTCGCCAGCATGAGTCCGAAGTCAGGTACGCCGAAGAAGAACTTGATGCTCTTCTCCGGACGGGCGCACCGGGAGCTCGCCGAAGAGGTCGCCGAGCACCTCAACGTGACGATCACCCCGCAGACGGCGCACACGTTCGCCAACGGCGAGCTGTTCGTCCGGTTCGAGGAGTCCGTCCGCGGCACCGACGCCTTCGTCATCCAGGCGCACACCACGCCCATCAACGAGTACGTGATGGAGCAGCTGATCATGGTGGACGCGCTCAAGCGGGCGAGCGCGAAGCGGATCACCGTCGTGATGCCGTTCTACCCGTACGCGCGCCAGGACAAGAAGCACAAGGGCCGCGAGCCGATCTCGGCCCGGCTGATCGCGGACCTGTTCAAGACCGCGGGCGCCGACCGGATCATGACGGTCGACCTGCACACCGCGCAGATCCAGGGCTTCTTCGACGGCCCGGTCGACCACCTGATGGCGCAGACCGTGCTGGCCGACCACATCAAGAAGACCTACGGCGACGCCGACATCACGGTCGTCTCGCCGGACTCGGGCCGCGTGCGGCTGGCCGAGAAGTGGGCGCAGACGCTGGGCGATCGGCCGATCGCGTTCATCCACAAGACGCGCGACCCGGACAAGCCGAACCAGGCCGTGGCCAACCGCGTGGTCGGCAAGGTCGAGGGCAAGCTCTGCGTCCTGATCGACGACATGATCGACACCGGCGGCACGATCGTGAAGGCCACCGAGGCCCTGATCGACGAGGGCGCGGCGGACGTCGTCATCGCGACGACCCACGGCATCCTGTCCGACCCGGCGACCGAGCGGCTTTCGCAGTGCAAGGCGCGCGAGGTCATCGTCACGAACTCGCTGCCGATCCCCGAGGAGAAGCGGTTCGAGGGGCTGACGGTCCTGTCGATCGCGCCGATGCTGGCGGAAGCCATCCAGCAGGTCTTCGAAGACGGCTCGGTCACGTCGCTCTTCGACGGCCAAGCCTGACAAACCGTCCGCCGGGCGCGAAATCCCGCGCCCGGCGGGGGTTTCCGGCGCTAGCGTCGCCGGCATGAGCCAGTTCAAGTTCGGCGTCAGCTTCCGTGAGATCGGCAGCCGGGACGCCTGGATCACGAAGTGCCGGCGGGCCGAAGAACTCGGCTACGACGCCATCACCGTGCCCGACCACCTCGGCACCGGGCGGTTCGCGCCGTTCCCCGTGCTGGCCATGGCCGCCGCCGTCACCGAACGGCCGCGGCTCGGGACCCTCGTGTCGAACGTGCCCTTCTACAACCTCGCGCTCTTCGCCCGCGAAGCCTCTTCGACGGCCGCGCTGCTCGACGGGCGCCTGGATCTGGGCCTCGGCGCCGGGCACATGAAAGCCGAGTTCGACGCCGCCGGGCTGCCGTGGCAGAACGCCGCCGCCCGGATCGGCCACCTCGAAGAGAGCCTCGGCTACCTGCGGAAACACTTCGAAGACGAAGGTCTCGACCACCCGCGGCTGCTCCTCGCGGGCAACAGCGACGGCGTCCTGGACCTGGCCGCCGAGCACGCGGACGTCGTCGGCTTCGCGGGGCTGCGGCAGCAGCCCGGCAAGCCGCCGGGCACCTTCAAGCTCGACGTCGACATGGACGAGCGCGTCGCGTACTTCCGCTCGAAGACGGCCCGCGACGTCGAGTACAACATGCTGGTCCAGCACGTCGAGGTCACCGACGACCGGCGAAAAGCCGCCGAAGCGTGGCACGAGAAAACCGAGCGAAGCGCCGTCGAAACCGCCGAGGACCTCCTCGATGCGCCCCAGCTCCTGCTGGGCACGGTCGAGGAGATCGCCGGACAGCTGGAAACCCGGCGCGAGCGCTACGGCTTCTCCTACATCACGGTCTTCGAGCCGTTCCTCGAAACGTTCGCGCCGGTGCTGAAGGAACTTCAGTAGGCGACGGTGAACCGCGCGCGGCGGTGCTTCGGCTGCTCGATCTCGTCGACGTACGCGGTCGCGAAGTCGTCGCCGCCGATGTGCGACTTGCCGTTCTCGTCGGTCAGCAGGATGTCGCCGCCGACCCGGAACCCGCCCCGGCGCTCGCCGGGGATCCAGGCGCCGAACTCGGCGGCCGGGCTGACGTAGAACCAGTCGAGGCCCTCGGGCTGCTCGCGCAGCAGGCCGAGCACCTCGGCGTGGTTGCCGGCCTCTTCCTTGTACTCGGCCGGGAACTGCGGGGTGTCGAACAGCCGCGGGCCGCCCTCGGCGACCAGCAGGCTCGCCGCCCCGCCCACGAACGAGAGCCGGACGCCGTTCTCACGCGCGATCCGCGCCAGCGCCGGCACCGCGTCGATGAGCTTCTGCCCGTCGATCGCGCGGGCCGGGGTGGCGACCACGATGACGTCCGCGTCCTTCACGACCTGCGAGACGAACTCCTCGTCGTGCAGCGAGCCCTCCCGCTCGTCGACGCCTTCGGGCGCCGAGCCGGGGTTCCGCGCGACGCCGACGACCTCGTGCCCGCGCCGCAGCGCCTCGGCGCCGATCCTGCCCCCGGCGTACCCGGTCCCCCCGAAAACCACCAGCTTGGCCATGTCATCTCCCGTTCGGATTCGGCTGTCTCCAGCCGATGCTAGGAACGGAAGATCACCTACTTCAACGGGAGCAACGCACCCCCGGGTAGGTGTCCAGCTCAGCCGCCCAGGCCCGCGAACTCCGCGGCGACCTTCTGCTTCACGGCGTTGGCGTCGAGCGCCGCGCGCACCTCCGCCGTCGCGTTCGGCTTGGACAGCACCTGGTAGCTGGCGGTGCGGTTCGGCAGCTTGAACTTGACCGTGCAGGACATCTTCACCGTCGCGTACGGCTCGGCGTCGGCCGCCGCCGTGCAGGTCTGCGCGCCGAGCGAGTCGGCGCTGACCTCGACCGAGAGGTTGATGTGCACGACGCTCTTCCCGCCGCCGGCCGGCGAGCCGACCACGCTGGTGGAGACGTCCACGGTCGTCGTGCAGGAGCCGACGAAGTCCTTGCAGTCGAGGTTGTCGTTCGTGACGACGGCGCTGGCCTGCACCAGGCCCTCGAACGGCTGACCCAGCCCGCCGACGGCGTTGTCGAGGTCGGTGTGGAACGTCTTCAGCGCGTCGCCGGCGACCGGGTCGACGCGGAACTCGGCACCGAACTTCGGCCCGGCCTGCGGGTCGAGCAGCGCCGGGGCGAAGCTGACCACCCGGTTCGGCTTGGCCGTGGTGACGCGCAGGACGCTGGGCGCGGCGCCGAGCTGGTAGACCTCGGTGCCGTCCGGCAGCTTCGCCTTGACCGGGTCGCCCAGCCGGTCGAGGCCGGCCAGCGCCTTGCGCAGCCCGTCGGCCAGCGCCTGCGGCGCGAACTTGGCAGCGGGGTCGAAGGGCAGCTCGGAGCCGAGCGAACGCACCCAGCTCGTGCCGAACTGCGTGCCCTCGTCGATGGCGTGCGCCTTCCAGTAGTCGGCGTCGGCCTGCAGGTAGAACTGGCCCCCGGCCGAAGTCACCTGGACGACGCGGCCTTCCAGCGGCAGGCCGCCGAACGCGGTACCGCCGCGGGTGACCCGGAACTGCTGCTCGGCCCCCTTGGTCGTCGACTTCAGGGAGAGCGCGGGCGTCTGGCCCAGCGCCGTGAGGGCGGCGTCGACCGCGGCACGCTGTTCGGCGCGCCGGTCGGCCGTCTGCTGCCCCGCGGCGGACACCCCGGCGGTGCCGGGGACCGCGACCTGGCACCCGGCCAGCAGTCCGCCCAGCAGCAGCACCGCCGCCGCCGTGGCCCGTCGAGCCCGCATCTTCCGCCCCCTGCTCTGCCGCCCGCGTCCGAGCACACCTCGGCCGGTGAAGTCCCGCCACCGGATTTGTGTCGTCACGCACCGGGGTTCAGGAGGGTTCTAGCCTGGCCCGGGCCCCCGCCGCAACCCACCGTGATGAGGTTGGTTTACACTCTTGAGGTTGTCTCGGCGAGGCGGGGCCCTTCTGGGTGCCCGGCGTGATCGACGCGGCGGCTCGGAGTAGCCCCCGGCTGTCGTGCACGCCCGGAAACTCGCCGCCGAACGCAACCGCCTGAACAGAACAACGCCCGCATCCCCCGCCGCAGCATGCTGTCTCCCGCACCATGTTCGTGATTTGAAGGAGTGCCACACCGTGTCCGAGGTACGTCTGTCCGTCGAGCCGCGCACCGAGTTCGGCAAGGGCGCCGCGCGCCGCACGCGTCGCGCCGGCAAGATCCCCGCCGTGCTGTACGGCCACGGCTCGGACCCGCGGCACTTCGCGCTGCCGGCCATCGAGTTCGCCCGCGTCGTGCGTGAGAACGGCTCCAACGCCGTCATCACGCTCGCCATCGAGGGCTCCGACGAGCTCGCGCTGACGAAGACCATCGTCGTGCACCCGCTCAAGAACTACATCGAGCACGTCGACCTGCTGGTCGTGAAGCGCGGCGAGAAGATCGTCGTCGACGTCCCCGTCGTCGTCACCGGCAACCCCGGCCCCGGCGGCCTGGTCAACCAGGACGTCGACACCCTCCAGGTCGAGGTCGAGGCGCTGCACATCCCGGAGCAGTTCGAGGTCTCCATCGAGGGCCTCGAGGTCGGCAGCCAGGTCCTGGCCGGCCAGGTCGAGCTGCCGCAGGGCGCCACCCTGGTCACCGACCCCGAGTCGCTGGTCGTCGCCGTCAACGAGCCGCAGCGTGAAGAGGCCGACGACGAGGACGCCGCCGAAGCGGGCGACGAGTCGGCCGAAGCCGCCGAATAGCATTTCCGCATGACCGAAGACCTGCCCGGGGCCGGCGAGCTGATCCTGCTCGCCGGCCTCGGCAATCCCGGACCCCAGTACGCCGGAAACCGGCACAACGTCGGTTTCATGGTGCTGGACGAGCTGGCCGCCCGGATCGGCGGCAAGTTCAAGACGCACAAGAGCGGCGGCGAGGTGCTCGAAGGCCGGCTGGCCGGGCGCCGCGTCGTGCTCGTGAAGCCGCGCTCGTACATGAACCTCTCCGGCGGCCCGGTGGTCGGCGCGGCGCGGTTCTACAAGGTGCCGCCGACCGGCGTGGTCGTGGTGCACGACGAGCTGGACGTCGACTTCGGCGCGCTGAAGCTCAAGTTCGGCGGCGGCGACAACGGCCACAACGGGCTGCGCTCGATCACGAAGTCCTTCGGCACCCGCGACTACTACCGGGTCCGGTTCGGCATCGGCCGCCCGCCCGGCCGCCAGGACCCCGCGGACTTCGTGCTGAAGGACTTTTCGACGGTGGAACGCAAGGAACTCCCGCTCGAGGTGGATCGGTGCGCGGACGCGACCGAAGCGCTGGTCGGCACGGGTCTGGCGGCCGCGCAAAACGCCTTCCATGCGGGCTGACATCGGTGGCAAGGTGAGCCCATGACCCCTGACGAAGTCCGGGCGATCGCGTTCGGCAAACCCCGCTTCGGCCGGCGCGGCTACAACGAGGACGAGGTCGACGCCTTCCTCGACCTGATCGCCGAGGCGCTGGCGGGCCGGAACATCCTGACCGCCGACGACATCCACTACGTCGACTTCACGATCATGCCGGTCGGCATGCGCAGCTACGACCAGGCGCAGGTCGACCTGTTCCTGGACGAGGCGGAGGCGGCGCTGATCGCGCTGCGGAACCCGCAGCCGGTGGCCGAAGAGCAGCGCCCGCAGGGCCCGCGGAAGTGGTTCGGCCGGTCCTGACGGGTGTGAGGCCGGCCACACAGCGCTGCGTAGTCCCGCTCACTCACAGGCGGACGGCGGCCGCCCCGTCGGGGTGAGCTTCGAGGTCCGCCCCTTCCGGGGGAGCCTGTTCACGGGCTAGGACGGTGTACGGCAGTTCGCACCGCTCAACCCCGGAATCGGAGAGTTGCATGTCGTTCACCGCCGAAGACCTCGCCGAGGTCACCTTCGGTAACGCCCCGATCGGCCGCCGTGGCTACGCGAAGCACGAGGTCGACGAGTTCGTCCGGCGCATCGCCAAGACGTTCGCCGAGGAGGACGACCTGACCGCCGCCGAAGTGCACCACGTCATCTTCGCGAAGCCGCTGATCGGCAAGCGCGGCTACGACGAGCGCGAGGTCGACGACTTCCTCGACGCGGTGGAAGACCAGCTCGCCACCCGCACCGGCCACGCCCCGGACCTCCCGGGCGCCCGCACACCCGCGGAAGCGATGGCCGAACGCGCCGCCCCGCCGACGATCCGCGCGGAGCGGCTCCAGCAGCGCTGACCTCTCCGGCGGCGGGTCACCACGGCCCGCCGCCGGAGTGCGTCAGGCGTCGGCGTTCTTCTTGATCTTGTCCGCGAACTGCTGCGCCGTCGCCGCGCGCTTGACCTTGCCCGACGGCGTCTTCGGCAGGCTCCCCGCCGGCAGCACGACCACCGCGTACGGCCGCATGTCGACCGCGTCGCGCACCCGCGCCGAGACCTGCTTCATCAGGTTCTTCTCGGCGTCGGCGTCGCCCGCCAGCTTCGACTCGACGACCACCGCGAACCGCTCGCGGCGGCTGCCCGCGTCCAGCCGCACCGCCACCGCGTTGCCCGCCCGCACGCCCTCGACCGACGTCGCCGCACGCTCGATGTCGGTCGGGTAGAGGTTGCGGCCGCCCATGATGATGACGTCCTTGCGGCGGCCGCAGATGACGATCTGGCCGTCCACCAGGTACCCGAGGTCGCCGGTGTTCAGCCAGCCTTCGGCGTCCTGGGTGGGAACCGGGCCGTCCATGGTCAGGTAGCCCGGCGTCACGGCCTCGCCGCGCAGCCGGATCTCGCCGACTTCCCGATCGCCGACGCGCGTGCCCGCGTCGTTCACGATCTCGGCTTCCAGCCCGTCCAGCGGACGGCCGAGCAGCGCGAACGACCGAACGCCGTCGGTGCCGCGCCGCGGGTCGCCCTCGGGGACCGGCACCGCGCGGTTGTCCGCCTCCAGCGCGTCGGCCTCGACGACGTCGAGCGTGAGCCCGGTGAACAGCGGCGCGAACGACACCGCGAGCGTCGCCTCGGCCATGCCGTAGGCCGGGAAAACGCATTCCGCCGGCATCTTGAACCGGGCGCCGGCGTCCACGAAGGTCTGGACGGCGGTCTCGTCGATGGGCTCGGCACCGTTCAGGGCGATCCGCAGCTTGGAGAGGTCGTAGGCGTCGTCCTCGTCGACGCGCGCCATCCGGCGCCCGACGATCGCGTACGCGAAGTTCGGCGCCGCCGTCGTCGTGCCGCCGTACTTGGTGATCAGCTCGGGCCAGATCAACGGCCCCGACAGGAACTCGACCGGCGTGATCTTGACGAGCTCGACGCCGAAGGTCATCGGCACGGTCAGGAAGCCGACCATGCCCATGTCGTGGAAGGTCGGCAGCCAGGACACCATCACGTCGGTGTCGAAGTCGAACTCCGCGCGGTCGACCATGGCCTTGACGTTGGAGTAGAGGTTCCCGTAGGTGATCCGCACGGCCTTGGGATCGGCGGTCGAGCCGCTGGTCAGCTGCAGGAGCGCCGTCTCGCCTTCGTCGGTGCCGACGACGTCCGCGAGCGGCTCGGCGTCGGCGAGCTCGGTGATGAGCTTGAAGCCGATGCCCTTCTCGGCGAGCACGGGGGCGAGCTGGTCGAAGGGCTCGCCGAGCAGCACGAGGTCCGAGCCGATCATCCCGAGCACGCGCACGGTGTCCTCGGCCCATTCGGCGAGGTCGGTGCGCGGAGTGGGCTGGTGCAGCATGGTGACGCTGCCCCCGGCCAGCCAGACGGCCTGCACGGTCGGCGCGATGAGCACCGGCGCGGCGGCCAGCACCCCGACGGCGGTCCCCCGCTCGAACCCGCCCGCGACGAGCCCACCGGCGATCCGCCGGGCTTCCTCGTGCACGTCGGCCCAGGTCCGCCGGACCGGCTCCTTCGGCTCCCCGGTGACCATGCCACGCTGCTGACCTCGCCCCGCCGCGGTGGCGACGAGCGTGTCCACGAACCTGCTCATGCGCGTCAGATTACTGTCTGGGTGTCAACATCCGCCGACCAAGGCGGAAACCGGGCCTCGCAGCCAGTTGTCGACCTGCCGCTGCCCCCGGCCCCCACCGATCCTCGTCAACGCCCGATGTGCCGCAGGAGGGTGCGCTTGACGACGAGGGCCATGGGCAAGGCCCGCGGGTGGTCGAGCCCCACCACGTCGGCCTGCCACGCGGCACACCCAGGGAGTCACCCGGCCCCAGCACCCTCATTCCAGCAGCTCGGACGTCTCCAGCCAGCGGCCCTCGACGTCCTCGATCTCGCCCTTGACGCCCTTCAGCTCCGCGTTGAGCTCCATCAGCTTCGCCGGGTCCGTCGCCGCCTCCAGCAGCGCCGCGTGGAGCTTCTCCTCCTTCGAATGCAGCTGGTCGAGCTTGCGCTCCAGCCGGCCCAGGTCCTTCTGGGCCGCGCGGAGGTCCGCCGCCGACTTCTTCGCCTCGGCCTTCGCCGCCGTCGGGGTGGTCGCGGCCGCCGGTTCCTTGGCGAGGGCGCGGCGGTTCAGGTACTCCTCGATGCCGCCCGGCAGGTGGGTGATGCGGCCGTCGCCGAAGAGGGCGACGATCGTGTCGCAGACCCGTTCGACCAGGTAGCGATCGTGCGACACCACGACCATCGTGCCCGGCCAGCCGTCGAGGAGGTCTTCCAGCTGCTGCAGCGTGTCGATGTCCAGGTCGTTCGTCGGCTCGTCGAGCAGCAGCACGTTCGGCTCGGCCATCAGCAGCCGGCACAGCTGCAGCCGGCGCCGCTCGCCGCCGGAGAGGTCGCCGACGGGGGTCCACTGGCGGGCCTGCGGGAAGCCCAGCTTCTCGCCCAGCTGCGACGCCGTCATCTCCTGCTTGCCGAACACCACGCGCCCGGCCACCTGCTCGATCGCCTGCAGCACGCGCAGGTCGCCGGGCAGGTCGTCGAGCTCCTGGCGCAGGTGCGCGAGTGCGACCGTCTTGCCCTCGATCCGGCGCCCGGTCGACCCTTCGACGTCACCACCCAGCAGTTTCAGCAGGGACGTCTTGCCGGAACCGTTGATCCCGACCAGGCCGATCCGGTCGCCCGGCCCGACCCGCCAGGTGACGTGGTCGAGCAGCGTCCGGTCGCCGACCGTGTACGTCGTGTCTTCCAGCTCCAGCACGGTCTTGCCCAGGCGCCGCTTCGCGAACGCCATCAGCTCGACGGAGTCGCGCGGCGGCGGCACGTCCGCGATCAGCGCCTCGGCCGCGTCGATGCGGTAGCGCGGCTTCGACGACCGCGCCTGCGGGCCGCGGCGCAGCCACGCCAGCTCCTTGCGCGCCAGGTTCTGCCGCTTCTCCTCGGCCGTCGCCGCCAGCCGCGCCCGCTCGGCGCGCGCGAAGATCCAGTCGGCGTAACCACCTTCGTACATCTCGACGCGGCCGTTCGCGACCTCCCACGTCAAGGTCGCGACGGTGTCGAGGAACCACCGGTCGTGGGTGACGACCACGACCGCGATCCGCCGGGTCAGCAGGTGGTCGGCGAGCCACTGGACACCTTCGACGTCCAGGTGGTTGGTCGGCTCGTCGAGCACGACGAGGTCGAGCTCGCCGGTCAGCGCGGCGGCCAGCGAAACGCGGCGCCGCTCGCCACCGGAGAGGTTCGCCGTCGGCGTGTCCAGCCCGATCGCGGTGATCCCGAGTCCGTCCACAATGGATCGCACGCGGGCGTCGGCCGCCCATTCGTGCTCGGCGCCGTAGCGTTCGAGGACGACGTCGCCGACCGTGCTGCCGTCCGGGAGCTCGGTCCGCTGGGTGACCACGGCCATCCGCAGGCCGCCGACGTGGCTCACCCGCCCGGAATCCGGCTCGGCGAGTCCGGAAAGGACTTCCAGGAGGGTCGTCTTGCCACCGCCGTTGAGGCCGACGACGCCGATGCGCTGCCCGGCCGCGACGCCCAGCGAGACGCCGTCCAGCAGCGGCTTCACCCCGTAGGACTTGCTCACCGCTTCCAGGTTGACCAGGTTGGCCATGCGCTCAGCCGATCCTTTCCGAGAGAAGAAGAAGTATCCGACCATCCACAGTGGAGGGTCAGGCGTGCACCCGCGGCGGGGCCGGGCGCGGCGCGTCGTCCCCGCCGACCACGCGGGCGCCGGGAACCGGGCCGTGCGCCACCCGGACGGTGCGGCACACCCCCGCACCCGACAGCTCCGCGGCGACCTCGACCGCCGACTGGGCGTCCTCGCAGAGGAATGCGCATGTCGGGCCGGAGCCGGAGACCGTGCCGGCGAGCGCGCCCGCGTTGACCCCGGCCCGCAGCGTCCGGCGCAGCCCGGGCCGCAGCGAAACCGCCGCCGCCTGGAGGTCGTTGCCCAGCAGCAGCGCCAGCTGCCGCGGGTCGCCCGAAGCCAGCGCCTCGACGACCGGGGTGTGCGAACCGATCCGCGGCGGGTTGCCGTCGGCGCGCAGGCGGTCCAGCTCCTTGAACACCTTCGGCGTCGACAGCCCTTCGGCGTCGAAGGCCAGCACCCAGTGGAAGGTGTGCCGCGACAGCACCGGGACGAGCTGCTCGCCCCGCCCGGTACCCAGCGCGGTGCCGCCGTAGAGCGCGAACGGGACGTCGCTGCCCAGCCCGGCGGCGATCTCGGCCAGCTCGTCGCGCGTGACGTCGAGGTTCCAGAGGCTCGCCAGCCCGACCAGGGTCGCGGCCGCGTCGGCACTGCCACCGGCCATGCCGCCCGCGGCCGGGATGCCCTTGCGCAGCACGACTCGGACGTTCGGCTCTTCGGTGCGCCCGACGTGCGCGGAAAGCGCTTCGACCGCGCGCCAGGCCAGGTTGGTGTGGTCGGCGGGTACCGAACCCTCGCCCTCGCCGTAGATCTCCAGCCCCGGTTCTTCGGTGACCGCGACGGTCACCTCGTCGGTCAGCGACAGGGCCTGGAACACGGTCACGAGGTCGTGGTAACCGTCTTCGCGCAGGTCGTCGACCGCCAGGTGCAGGTTGACCTTGGCCGGGACCCGGACGGTGACTGGAGGCGGAACTACGGCGAGCACCCGACCAGCCTACGTGCCCGCGAAAACGCCCCGATGCGAAGTGCGCATCGGGGCGTTTGCTGCGCCAACCGGGGCTCCGCCCCGGGCCGGGGGCTCCGCCACCCGGAACCCCCGAAAACGTTGTGGATCAGGCGGCCGCGACACCCTGCGGACCGCGGGCGGTGTGCGTCACGTGGCCGCCGCGCTCGGCGACCCACGCCAGGGCCGCGTCGGCACGCTCGCCGCGGACGCCGAGGCGGAAGCGGCCGACCGGGGTGTCGCCGATCCGGGTCAGGCCGCCGCCGATCGTGGCGAACTCGACGTCGAAGCGGCCCGCCGCCTCCGGCAGCAGCGCGCCGACCGAGGCGAAGCCGACCAGCACCACGTCGACCGAGCGGTCGTAGCGGGCCGACTGCGAGCGGGTCGTCTCGATCGCGGGCAGCAGCGCCTGCGCGGTGCGGCTGGCCGGGTTCGAGACCAGGTCGAGGACGGTGCCGCGCTCGACGACCGTGCCGTCTTCGAGCACCGCGACGTCGTCGCAGACCCGGCGGACCACACCCGCGTCCGGGGTCGTGACCACGACGGTGGTGCCCAGCTCGGCGCGGGCGCGGTCGAGCACGGTCAGCACCGCGCCGGCCTCCTCCGGGTCGATGCCGGCGGTCGGGTCGTCGGCGAGCAGCACCGCGGGTGCCGCGGCCAGCGCCTTGGCGACCGCGACGCGGCGGAGCTGGCCCTCGGTCAGCTCGCCGGGACGCTGCGTCGCGCGCTGGGTCAGGCCGACGAGGTCGAGCAGCGAGCCGACCCGGCTGCGGCGCTGCGGGCCGTCGACGCCGAGCTGCTCGAGCGGGGAGGCGATGTTGCCGGCGATCGTGCGCTCGGCGATCAGCTCCGGCTTCGTCGAGACGACGCCGAGCTGACGGCGGATCTCGCGCAGGCGGCGGCCGTCGAGGGTGCCGGTGTTGAGGCCGTCGAGGCGGACGACGCCGCGGTCGGGGCGCTCCTGCAGCGCGATGCAGCGGGCGAGGACGGACTTGCCGGACCCGGCCGGGCCGACGACGCCGAAGAGCGAGCCGGCCTGGACCTCGACGCTCACGTCCCGCAGGGCGACAACCGAGTTTCCGTTGGTGGCAAAGGTTTTGGACAGGTTTTCGACGGTGATCACGAAGGCTCCAGAAAACGGGGCGCGCTCACTCGGAGGCGCCCGGCCGCAAGCAGAGTCCGTCCTTTGAGGACGGTGCATGAAGAAGAGGTGGACCGGCTGTGACTAGCTCAGCGGGAGCGTCGACATGCGGTCACGGAGCGGCGGCCTTCGTCGACTACGCGACGCCTGGTCAGGAGCAGGGGGCGAGCTACCCTCTTCATCGGAAACGGCCTCCATCGGTCCTGGCGGTAGCACCTGCCCTGCGGAGGGTGGTTGCTGCGACTTCGGCGAGCCAGGTCTCTCAGTCGCTCGGGATGGACGCTTCCGAGTAAAGCCGATCCCGAGGAGCGAAAGCAAGCCCGTTGGCCCAGATCACACGAGTGGAGGTGTCCGAATCGCGAGATCGCACGGCAAGAGGCGTATTTTCACCGGCCGGCGTTGACTTCTGTGACATCCGGGGCTTCGCCCCGGGCCGGGGGCTCCGCCACCCGGAGCCCCCGGAAAGCCGCCACTGTGGACGTGCTACTGGGCGGCGGCCAGCCGGGCGAAGGCGTGCACGTCCAGCTGCTCGCCGCGGGTTTTCGGGTCGATCCCGGCCGCCGTGAGCAGTTCCCCGGCCCGTTCGGCCGAGCCCGCCCAGCCGGCCAGCGCGGCCCGGAGGGTCTTCCTGCGCTGTGAGAAGGCGGCGTCCACGAGCCCGAAGAGCCGATCGCGGTCGTCCGACGCCGGAGCGTCACCGCGTTCGAAGGCGACGAGCGCGGAGTCGACGTTCGGCACCGGCCAGAACACCGAGCGCGGCACGGCGGCGACCTTGCGCGCCGGGCCGTACCAGGCGAGCTTGACGCTCGGGACGCCGTAGATCCGGCTGCCGGGGCCGGCCGCCATCCGGTCGGCGACCTCGGTCTGGACCATGACCAGGCCGCTCTTGAGGGAAGGCAGCTCGGCGAGCAGGTGCAGCACGACCGGGACGGCGACGTTGTAGGGCAGGTTGGCGACGAGCGCGGTCGGCTCGGGCAGGTCGGCGTTCGTGACCCGCAGCGCGTCGGCCGCGACGACCTGGAGGTTGCCGGCGACCTCGGGCCCCCGGTCGGCGACGGTCTTGGGCAGCCGTTCGGCGAGCTTGGGGTCGATCTCGACGGCGACGACGCGTGCGCCGGTGGCGAGCAGCCCGAGGGTCAGCGACCCGAGCCCGGGCCCGACCTCGAGGACGACGTCGTCCGGGCCGACGTCCGCCAGCTCGACGATCCGGCGGACGGTGTTGGGATCGTGCACGAAGTTCTGCCCGAGCTTCTTGGTCGGCCGCACGTCCAGCTCGGCCGCCAGCCCCCGGATCTCGGCCGGTCCCAGCAGTTCAACCACCGCTGGAGCTTACCGATGGGGCATCACCCGTGATCGAGCGGTCGACACGCGTGATCAGAAGGTCGACACGCGTGATTGAGCGGTCGACACGGCTAGGCCGGCCGCCCGCGCCGTGTCGCCCCTTCAATCACGCGTGTCGACCCTTCAATCACGCGTGTCGACTCTTCACGCACGCGAAACGGCCCCCGTCCGGGCAGGACGGGGGCCGTTTCGGGAAAGATCAAGCCTTCTTGCCGCAGACCGGCCAGGCGCTGTAGCCGCCGCGGGCGTCGCGGACCTTCTCCGCGATCGCGATCTGCTGCTCGCGCGAAGCCTGGCTCGGCAGGTTCGCGTAGGCGTCGCCGCCGTAGGCGTCCCACGTGCGCTTGTCGAACTGGAGGCCGCCGTAGTAGCCGTTGCCCGTGTTGATGGCCCAGTTGCCGCCCGACTCGCACTGCGCGATGCGGTCCCACGAGGAGCCGTCGCCGATCGCCGGCGTCGGGGCCTGCTTCGTGCCGACGTGGATGATCTTCGGCTTCGGCTGGGTGATGACCTGCTCGGAGATGCTCTCGCGGGAGACCTCTTTGCCGTTCTTCTGCGTGACCTTGTAGGTCACCATCTTCTCGCCGGGCGTGCCCGGGTCTTCGACCGAAGTCTTGCCCTTGGCGAGGTCCGGGTCGTCGACCTTCTGCTCGGGCGGGGCGATGTCTTCCTTCTGGACGACCGTCGAGACGCCGGTGCGGCTGATGTGCACCTCGGCGCCGTCGGTCAGCTTGACGTCCAGGCCGCCCTCGGCCTGGTCCTCCGGGCCCAGGGTGAGCTTGTACTCGCCCAGGAACTCCTTCGTCGTGACCGCGGTGGTCTTGACCTGCTTGGGCTCGTTCGCGCCGTCGTAGAGCGTGATGTTCTTGAGGGTCTTGATCTGGACGGTGGCGCCCTCCAGGGGCAGCTCGCCGTCCTTCGGCATCGACATCCACGTGCCGGGCTTGTCCATGCCCGCCATGCCGAGCTGGCCGAGCGCGTCGCCGAGGTGGGTCGCGCGGACCCAGGAGGTGTGCTCCGCGCCGTCGACGATCAGCTTCAGCTGACGGCCGCGCTCGAGCTTGATGACCCCGCCGTCGCCGACCTCCGCCTGCGGGGACGGGGAGAGCGAGTCGTGCGCGCCGACGGACAGGCCCGCGTCCTCCAGCACCTCGCCGACGGTGTCGCCGAACGAGTGCACGGTGGTCTGCTGGCCGTCGACGTCGACGGTGATGCTCTTGTTCATCGCCAGCGCGGCCGCGCCGCCGCCGGCGACGCTGATCATGACGCTGAGGACGGCACCCTTGAGGAAGCGGCGCTTCCAGACCTTGCTGGTCTGGCGGATGCTCTCGTCCATCGCGGCCCGCTTGGCCTGCGGGGACGCGGTCCGGTCCGCCTCGATCTCGTCCGGGATGACGATCGGCGGCAGGTACGTCGTCTCGGCGTTGATGAGGCGGATCAGCTCGTCGACGTCGACGTCGATCTCGGCCATCATCGCGTCGGCGTCGGGGCCGAGCGCGGCGAGGATGTCCTGCTGCGTGATGTTCGGGTCGTCGGAGAAGTCGAGCTGGCCGTAGGCGGTGTCCTCGTAATGACGCTCGAGGACGGCCGCGGAGCGCGCTCCAGCCTGTCTGCTACCTGTCACCGCTGTCGTTCCCTTTCCCAAGACGCCGTTCGGGGCAGCGTCTTTACGTCTGGGCCCGCAGCCGGCGCCATCGTCACGGTCCCGGTCGTACCTACCCGGTTCCGCTTCCCCGACGTGCACTGACGTGACTGTGGGCGTAACAGTCGGCAACTGCAGTCTGCAGTACCGACCGGCACGATCACGGGACAGTAACGGGTCCCGCCGGGTTGCGCAAACACCCCCCGGAGTGTCGTGATCCCCGTCACTCCATCAGGTGGACGATCAAGGAACCCTGATGTCGCAATGCGTTCACCCCGTTGTGACACTGGGGAGTCGGTAGACCCGCTCGGCAGTGGTCCGGACCGATTCGGCGACTTCGTGGACAGCTTCGCCCCTGAGCGCCGCGAGGTGACGGACCGTGTAGGCGGCGCCGAACGGCTCGTTCGGCCGTCCACGGAACGGGTGGGGGGTCAGAAACGGTGCGTCGGTTTCGACGAGGTACTGATCCGCCGGGCAGAGCCGCGCGGCCTCGTGGAGCCCCTTCGCGTTCTTGAACGTGACCGTGCCCGCGAAGGAAAGGACGTATCCCGCGTCGACGCACTTGCGGGCCATTTCCGCGTCCCCGGAAAAACAATGGAAGATTACGGCATTCGGCGCATTCTCTTCGGCCAGGATGCGCAGCACGTCGTCGTGGGCCTCGCGGTCGTGGATCATCAGCGGCTTGTCCAGCCGCTTGGCGAGGTCGATGTGCCAGCGGAACGCCTCCTGCTGGGCGTCGTGCGGCGAGTAGTCCCAGTAGTAGTCGAGGCCGGTCTCGCCGACGGCGACCACGCGCTCGTGCCCGGCCAGGCGCTCCACTTCGGACTTCTCGGCCTCGCCGAACCCCTTGGTGCGCGTCGGGTGGATCGCCACGGCGGCCCAGACCCGGCTGTCCCAGGTCGCGGCCTCGGTGGCCCAGCGGGCCGAGGCGAGGTCGTCGGCGACCGTGACGACGCGGGCGACGCCGGCGCGCTCGGCGCGGTCGACCATGGCCGTGACATCGGCCGCGGTGACCGCGCCGCACGCGTCGAGATGGGTGTGCGCGTCCACCACCGACACCGGGAGCCGGTCCGGGACCGGCGGCAGCTCGCGCTTCTCGTCACCCATGCGTACTTCTTACTCCTTGGTGATCGGCGCCCACTCCGGACCGGTCTCGCCGAGCGCCGGGTCGAGCTTGGTGAACAGCGGCGACGGCTTGGCGAGCGGCTTGCCGACCTCGATCGGCTTCGACTCCCACTTCGCCTGCTCGCCCGCGTAGTCGCCGGTGAGGATCGGGTTGACCCGGCCGGCGATGTCGAGGTCGTCGACCTCCTTGAGCTCCGGCTGGGCGGCCCAGACGCCGGTGCCGCCGAGGGCCTCGTGCACCTTCTGGGCCGAGTGCGGCAGGAACGGCGTCAGCAGCGTGTTGGCGTCGGAGACGACCTGCAGCGCGGTGTGCAGCACGGTGTCGCGCCGCGTGGGGTCGTCCTTGAGCTTCCACGGCTCCTGGTCGGAGATGTACTTGTTCGCCGCGGTGACGACCTTCATCGCCTCGCTCGCCGCCAGCTTGAACCGGGACCGGGCCAGGTGCGCGCCCGCGGTGTCGAAGGCCTTGCGGGACAGGGCCTTCAGCTCCTCGTCGGCCGCCGTCGGGGCCTCCGGGCGCGGGATGGCGCCGACGTTCTTGTGCGCCATCGAGATGGACCGGTTGACCAGGTTGCCCCACTCGTTGGCCAGCTCGAAGTTGGTCCGGCGGACGAACTCGTCCCAGGTGAAGTCGGTGTCCTGGGTCTCCGGGCCGGCGACCGAGATGAAGTACCGCAGCGTGTCCGGGCCGAAGTCGCGCAGGAAGTCCTCGACGTAGATGACGCGCCCGCGCGAGGTCGAGAACTTCGAGCCGCTCATGGTGAGGAACTCGCTGGAGACGATCTCGTCCGGCAGGTGCAGCTTGCCGTACTTGCCGGGCTCGCCGCCCTTGTCGCCCTCGCCGTTGTGCCCGAAGAGCAGGGCCGGCCAGATCTGGGCGTGGAAGGTGATGTTGTCCTTGCCCATGAAGTAGTACGACCGGGCGTCGGCGTTGTTCCACCACTCCTGCCACGCGTCCGGGTTGCCGGAGCGCCGCGCCCACTCGACGCTGGCCGAGAAGTACCCGATCACCGCGTCGAACCAGACGTAGAACCGCTTCAGCGGCTGGTCGCGCCAGCCGTCGAGGGGGATCTTGACGCCCCAGTCGAGGTCGCGGGTGATCGGCCGGGGCCGCATGTCGTCGATCAGGTTCTTGGTGAAGTTGAGGACGTTCGGGCGCCAGTCGGTCTTGGTGCCCAGCCAGTCGCCGAGGGTCTTGGTGAACGCCGGCAGGTCGAGGAAGTAGTGCTCGGTCTCGACGAACTTCGGCGTCTCGCCGTTGATCCGCGACTTCGGGTTGATCAGCTCCGCGGCGTCGAGCTGGTTGCCGCAGTTGTCGCACTGGTCGCCGCGCGCGCCGTCGTACCCGCAGATCGGGCAGGTGCCCTCGACGTAGCGGTCGGGCAGCGTGCGGCCGGTGGACGGGCTGATCGCCCCGCGCGTGGTCTTCGGCACGACGTAGCCGTTGCGGTGCAGCGCCAGGAAGATCTGCTGCGTCACCTCGGCGTGGTTGCCGGTCGTGGTCCGGGTGAACAGGTCGTAGGAGAGGCCGAGGCCCTGCAGGTCGGTGCCGATCTGGCGGGTGTACTTGTCCGCCGTCAGCTGCGGGGTCGAGTCTTCCTTGTCCGCCTGGACCGTGATCGGGGTGCCGTGCTCGTCGGTGCCGGAGACCATGAGCACCCGGTTGCCGGCCATTCGCTGGTAGCGGGAGAAGACGTCGGACGGGACGCCGAATCCGGACACGTGGCCGATGTGGCGGGGGCCGTTGGCGTAGGGCCAGGCCACCGCGGTCAACACAGGGGTGCTCATACCTTATTAGCCTACGGAGGGCGTCATGCGCTTTGTCGAGAGGGAGGCCCGGTTGTCGGCGACACGGTTGCTCGTGCTCGGAGTGGTGCGCATGTACGGCCGCGCGCACGGCTACCAGGTGCGGCGGGAGCTGCTGACCTGGTCCGCGGACAAGTGGGCCAACGTCCAGCCCGGGTCGATCTACCACGCGCTGAAGAAGATGACCGCCGAAGACCTGCTGGAACAGGTCGACGTCGAGCCGGGCGAGGGCGGTCCGGACCGGACCGCCTACCGGCTCACCGGCGAGGGCGAGCAGGAGTACCAGGTGCTGCTGTCGAAGGCCCTGTCCGACCCGGAGCTCAACCACCCCGACCTGTCGGCCGCCATTTCGCTGATGACGACGCTGCCCCGCGCCCGCGTGATCAACCTCCTGCGGCACCGGCTGGTGCACCTGCAGGCCGAACAGCAGCAGGCGACGCTGATGCTGGAAGAGCTGAAGGTGAACATGGGGCAGGGCACCCCGGAGCACGTCGGTGAGCTGTACCGGCTGTGGAGCTCGATCTCGGCGGCGAGCTTCGGCTGGCTCGAAGGCCTGATCGCCCGGCTCGAAGCCGGCGAGTACGTGATGGCCGACGAAGGCGGCGAAGCGTTCGGCGAACCGCCCACTCGGTAATCAAATTTGACTAGCACGCTCGGCTGGGGCACAGTGTGCACCTCAGCTAGTCAAACTTGATCAGTAGGGGGTTCTCATGATCACGGCACGCGGTCTCGAGCGGCGGTTCCGCCGCAAGGGCCGCACTGGGGGCGAAGTACACGCGGTGAAGGGCGTCGACCTCGACGTCGAAGCCGGCGAGCTCGTCGGGTTCCTCGGGCCGAACGGCGCCGGGAAGACGACCACGCTGCGCATGCTGACCACGCTGCTGAAGCCGACCGCGGGCACCGCGACCGTCGGCGGCCGCGACCTGCTGGCCGACCCGCTGGGGGTCCGCGAGCGGATCGGCTACGTCGCCCAGGGCGGCGGCAGCTCGCCGGAGACCACGGTCGCCGACGAGCTCGAACTGCAGGGGCGGCTCTACCGGATGAGCAAGGCCGACGCGATCGCGCGCGGCGCCGCACTGGCCGAGCAGCTCGACCTGACCGGGCTGGACCAGCGGCTGACCAGGACGTTGTCGGGCGGCCAGCGCCGTCGGCTCGACATCGCGCTCGGGCTGATCCACTCGCCGGGGCTGGTGTTCCTCGACGAGCCGTCGACCGGGCTCGACCCGCAGAGCCGCGCCAACCTGTGGGAACACATCCGCCGGCTGCGCGCCGAGCAGGGCGTCACGGTCTTCCTCACCACCCATTACCTGGACGAAGCCGACTCGCTGTCCGACCGGCTGATCGTCATCGACGACGGCCGGATCGTCGCCGAGGGCACGCCCGACGCGCTCAAGGCGCGGGTCAGCGGCGACCGCGTCGAGGTGGGCGTCGACCCGGAGCAGGGCGCGGACGCCGCCGAGATCGCGGGACGGCTGCCGGGCGCGCACGAGCTGTCCGCGGCCGACGGGCTCGTCCGGTTCCGCGTCCCGCGCGGCGACGTCGCCCTGCCGGAGCTGCTGCGCGCGCTCGACGCGAAGGACATCCCGATGCGGTCGGTCCAGGTCCACCGGCCGACGCTCGACGACGTCTTCCTGACGCTGACCGGGCGCTCACTGCGCGAAGCCGAGGAGGGCACCCGTGCTGCGTGACACCTGGCTGATCTTCCGCCGCGACATGAAGGCGGCACTGCGCAACCCGACGTGGATCATGATCGGGATCATGCAGCCGCTGCTGTACCTGTTCCTGTTCGGTCCCCTGATGGTCAAGGCGATGCAGGCCCAGGGCCTGTCCGAAGTGGACGGCTGGATGCTGCTCACCCCGGCGCTGATCGCCCAGCTGGCCCTGTTCGGCAGCTCGTTCGTCGGGTTCGGGCTGCTGGCCGACTACCGCTCCGGCGTGGTCGAGCGGTTCCGGGTGACGCCGGTCAGCCGCGGGGCGCTGCTGCTGGGCAAGGTGCTGGCCAGCGCGCTGCAGGCCGTCGTGCAGGCCGTGTTGATCATCGTGCTGGCGTACCTGGCGTTCGACCTCGACGCACCGGTCGGCGGCGTGCTGCTGAGTCTGGTGATCGTGTTCCTGCTGGCGGTGTCGCTGGCGTCGTGCTCCTACGCGCTGGCGCTGACGTTGAAGAGCGAGGAGACCTTCCCCGCCCTGCTCAACGCCGTGCTCGTCCCGCTGCTCCTGCTTTCCGGGATCCTGCTGCCGATCACGGCGGGCGTCGCGCCGAAGTGGCTGTACACGATCTCCCAGATCAACCCGTTCCGGCACGTGGTGGACGTCGAGCGGAACTCGTTCCGCGGCGACTTCACGATGGACGCGTTGTTCACCGGCAGCGTCGTGGTGCTGGTGATGGCGGTGGTGTCGGTGTGGTGGGGCACGCGGACCTTTCAACGAGAAAACGCCTGATCAACCTGGTGTTGCTGACTGCGAGTCCGCCCTTGGCGACGTATGGTGTGCTCTCATCTACGCGCCGGGGGCGGACTGTGACGGAGCCGGAAGCCGAACTCGGCATCTCGCTGTCCCACCGCGAGCACGTCGCCGACTGGCAGGCCGTGCGCGGCGCGCAGACCCGGTTCGTCTCGGTGACGGTCAGCGAGAACGTCAACTGGAGCAGCTCCGCCGCGGAGCGCAACCTGACCGGGGCGCAGGAGGCCGGGCTGCACGTCGGAGGCCGCCACTACGCGCGGCCGGGCGCGGTGCACGACCAGGCCGACCACTTCGTGCGGACGGCCAGCCGGCTCGGCGCCTTCGCGCCCGGGTCGCTGGCGCCGGCGCTGGAAGTGGCGGCGCCCAGCGTCGACGACCGGTTCATCAAGGCGTGGATCAAGTACGTCCGGCAGGCGGCGCGCATCGAGCGTGTGCTGGTCTACGCCGACTACGACTGCTGGCAGCACCGGCTGCACCCGGACCGCTGGGCCGACTCCGAGGTGGTGCTGTGGCTGATCCGGCACAACGGCATCCCGGGCCGGGCCGGCTGGTTCCACTCGCGGCTCGGCGTGCACCAGCACGCGTGCACGGCGGACGTGCCGGGCGTCGACGGTCCCGTGGAGCAGAACGCCGTCGTGTACCCGTTCACATTGGGTGACCTTCTGCTCTGACGTGTGGTGATATGGCGCCATGCGCGTGACGAGCCAGGCACTTCGGACGAACGTGACGCCGTCGCGCGCTTTCTCGGTACTCGCTCACCACAACGCCGCCCGCGGGCTGCCGCCGCCCGCGATGCTGTCGGGCGAGTGGTTCGGTGCCCGGGCGGTGATCGCGCCCTCGCTCACCGTTTCCCCCGGTGCGCTGCCGCCGGTTTCGCCGGTGCCCGCACCGCCGGGCGTGGTCGGCGGCGGCTGGTTCGGCTACCTGTCCTACGACTCCGCGGATCCGTCCGGGCGTTCCGGTGCCCTGCCGGCGGCCGCGTGGGGCTGGGCGGACCACGTGCTGCGGTGGTCGTCCTCGGGCACCTGCTTCCTGGAGTCCCTCGACGGCGGCGGCCCTTCGGTGTCCACTATGGAGTCGCTGCTTTCTTCTCCGCCGCCCGATCTCTCCTGGGCGGCCGGGCCGCTGCGGCGTCCGCTGCCCTCGGAGCACCGGGACGCGGTGAAGGCGTGCGTGCACGCGATCGAAGCCGGGGAACTGTTCCAGGCGAACATCTGCAGCCGGTTCACCGGTTCGTTTTCCGGCTCGCCCGAAGCATTGTTCGCGGCCGGGGTGGCTTCGCTGGATCCGCGCCGGGCGGCGTTCGTCGCAGGCTCGTGGGGCTCGGTGGTGTCGTTCTCGCCGGAGCTGTTCCTCGCACGGCACGGCCGGGCGGTGCGGTCGACGCCGATCAAGGGGACGCTCCCCCGGCGTGGCCCCGCCGACGACGGGAACGCCGTGCTGCTGCGCCGGTCCGCCAAGGACGTCGCGGAGAACGTGATGATCACGGACCTGGTGCG
The DNA here is from genome assembly GCF_030269325.1 of Amycolatopsis sp. NBRC 101858. Lineage (GTDB taxonomy): Bacteria > Actinomycetota > Actinomycetes > Mycobacteriales > Pseudonocardiaceae > Amycolatopsis > Amycolatopsis ponsaeliensis. The sequence continues at coordinate 1,251,370 of NZ_BSTD01000001.1, forward strand.
CAACGACCTGGGCCGCGTGTGCGAGGTGGGGACCGTGGCGGTGCCGTCGCTGCTGCGGGTCCGCCCGGCGCCGGGGGTCTGGCACCTGGACTCGACGGTGACGGGAGTGCTGCGGCCGCCGGTGTCCGACGCTTCGCTGCTGGAAGCGACGTTCCCGCCCGGGTCGGTGACGGGCGCGCCGAAGATCCGCGCGCTGGACCTGATCGCGGAGCTGGAGCCGTGCGGACGCGGGGTCTACACCGGCGCGATCGGGCTGGTGTCACCGGCGGCGGGGCTGGAGCTGAACGTCGCGATCCGGACGTTCGAGATCCGCGCCGGCACCATTTCCCTCGGTGTCGGCGGCGGGATCACGGCGGATTCGGACCCGGAGGCGGAGTGGCAGGAGTGCCTGCACAAGGCGGCACCCCTGGAACGCCTACTTGCCGGGGTCGAGCAGTAGCTTGCCGACGGTCTTGCGGGAACGCAGGGCCTCGTGCGCGCCGCGGGCGTCCGACAGGGCGAACTCGCCGCCCGGGATCGCCTTGAGCTTGCCCTCTTCGACGAGCGCGAACAGCTCGGTGAGGGCCGTCCCGAAGACGTTGCCCGGCAGGCGGAAGACGTGCGGCAGCCACATGCCGCTGATCGTCGTGCTGTGGCCGAGGAGGTTGCGCAACTCGACCGGCTTCGGGCTTTCGCGCCCGGCCATGCCGTAGAACGCGAGCCGGCCGAACGGCGCGAGCGCAGCGATGCTCTGGTCGGTGGTCGCGCCGCCGACCATGTCGAGCACGACGTCGACGCGCCGGCCCTCGTTCGCCTCGAGCAGGGTGGCGGTCATGTCCTCGGCGCGCGAGTCGACGGCGACGTCGGCGCCCAGTTCGAGGGCCAGGGCGCGCTTCTCGTCGCTGCTGGCGGTGGCGATGACACGGCCGGCGCCCCAGGCCTTGGCGAGCTGCACGGCGATGGTCCCGACCCCGCCGGCGGCGGCGTGCACGACGACGGACTCGCCGGCTTCGAGGTGGGCGTTCTTCTTGAGCAGCACCCAGGCGGTGGCGCCCTGGACCAGCATGGACAGCGCGGTGAGGTCGTCGATGCCATCGGGAACGGGGAAGGTGGTCACCTCGGGCGCGACGGCCTTCTCGGCGTAGCCGCCACCGCTGTTCAGGAGGGCGACGACTCGCTCTTGGTTTTGCGTCCTCCCGACCACCTCACCACCGGGAACGAGCGGCAGCTCGGACGGCGCGAGGTAGCTGTTTTCGGCCTGGTGGGTGTCGGCGTAGTTGACCCCGATGCGGTCGACGTCGATGAGGACCTCGCCGTGGCCGGCCACGGGATCGGGCAGCTCGACGGGCGTGAGCACCTCGGGTCCGCCGAACTCGGTCACCTGCACTGCGCGCATCTGCGTTTCCCTCTCGGTCGTCCTTGTGAGACATTCTGACATATGTCTCACTCGGCTGAGTTCGACCTTGCCCGCGACTGGTTCCTGGCCGGCCGGCGGGTGGACATGGGCGAGCTGGCCCAGGCGCTGTCGATCAGCCGCGCGACGCTCCACCGCCGAGTGGGATCCCGCGACCTCCTGCTGGGCGAGATCCTGTGGTCGCTGTCGTCGGCCTCGATCGCCCGGCTGTGGCCATCCTGCGCCGGCCGCGGGGCAGCCGGGGTGGCTGACTTCGTGAGCGGGTACGTCCGGTTCGCGAACGAGTCACCGCCTTTCCGTAACTTCTTGCGGCGGGAGCCGGAGAGGGCTCTGCGGCTGCTGACGACGCGGGCAAGCGTTTGCCAACAGCGGACGACGGCGGAGTTGCGGTCGCTTTTGGAGGGCGAGGTGGCGGCGGGCCGGCTGGAGCCGCCGTTGCCGGTGCCGGATCTGGCTTACCTGCTGGTGCGGATCGGCGAGTCGTTCGTGTACACGGACGTGATCACCGGGGATGCGCCCGATGCGGAGAAGGCGCATGCCGCGGTGACCGCGTTGTTGACGTGAACCCAGTCAATGCAAAATCCGATGTTCCGGAATTCGTCCACTCAGCCGTTTCTGCCACAAATCCACGAATCGAGCAAGCTCGACACTACCGGCCTGCACATCCAGATGAGACGGCACACCGACTTCCGGATAGATCACCCTTCTCATTTCCTCCGGATACCCGAGGTCTGCCCACGCGGAGTCCAGAAGGTCGAACCGAGCAGGTAAGTCCGCGACGGCCTCCTTGACCGCAAAAACGACATAGTACTGCCAAACGCTTCCCGAATCACCGGTTTCATTCACTCGCATCTCTCCGGCGAACCGCTCCGCGGATTCCACATCCGCAGCCAGCAGAAGCGAGATCTCGAACTCCTCACGAGTCATGGGCAGGCCTCGTCGAGCCAGACCATCAACGACTCGCATGAGCTCATCGGTGTTCAGCAGGCCAGTACGCCACCCATACGAGAGCTCTCCGGCATACGGAAAGCCGAACCCGAAAAAGGACTCCGGGTCGAATTTCGCCCAAACCTCTCGCATCAGCAAGTCCCTCGGTTACTACCTACGCGGCTCGAACGCTTCATGAACAAGGGTCCCCGTGTGGTTGATGATCCAGTGGAATACCCCGGTGGCACCATTCACCTCACCCGGCACCGAGACGTGCAGCACGGTGAACGGATTACGAGGATCGCGCTGGCGCTGACGCCATACTGTGCCGCTTTCGGCGATCTTGTCCTGCATCCAGGCCGCGGCACGGTGGTAAGGGTCGGACTTCACCGCGGCAGAACTCCCACGGGGAGCGTTCTGGACGAGGTCCTGAGCCTCCTGAGCCGTCGGCTGGAAATGTTCCTTCGGCGCCACGTTGCAGTTGTGGACCAGGACGGCAGTCGCGGCGGCACCCACGAAGTAGTCGTGGACCTCGTCCACCGTGAGGTCGTAGACCGGCGCCTGCTGCTCGAAGTGCCGGACCGACGTGACGAGCACCGACCGGCCATCCGCCGAGTGTAGGTGCTCGCCCGGGACCAGCGTCCCGATCGCGACCCAGTCACCTGCCTCTTCCACCCAGACGGGGTGCCAGTCCGTGGCCGTCAACGACGAGCCCGAGTCCAGGGTGACCTCGGTGCGCGCGTCCTCGTCCTCGTGGACGAGCGTGCCCACCACCTTGTGGTCCTCGGCCTCGCCCGTTGCCGGGTTCGTCGTGCGGACCACGTCGCCGTCGTGGACCTGGTCGATCGGCTTTGTCGTGCCGTCCGCCAGCAGCACCAGCGTTCCCGCCACGAAGCTGTGCAGCGCGCACGAAGCTCCGCTCTCCGCGCCCTTCGCTTCCTCGGCCCCGTGGGCCACCTCCGAAGCTGCCCGCTCGGCGTCGGCCGCCGCGTTGGCCGCCTTGTCCGCGTCCGCCAGGACCTTCTCCGTGTCGACGATGACCTTCTCGGCCTTCTCCACCTCCTTGCCGAAGGTGATCAGGGCCTTCGCGCCCTTCCAGAAGTCCGCGATGATCTCGCCGGCCTTGAGGATCTTGCCCCACGGGATGAAGTTGATGACCGTCCGGACGCACGCGCCGAACGCGCCCTGCGTCACGCAGTCCTTGATGTCGTCCCAGCCGATGAGCCCCTTGACCAGCTCGCCCGCCGCTTCGACGAAGACGTCCCACTTGGACTTCTTCACCACCGCCTGCGCGTCCTTGTAGGCGGCTTGGCTGATGCCGGAGTTGCGGATCGCCTCGTCACGGGCGTACTTGCCGTTGTGCTTGTCGATCTCCTGCTGCGTGTGGTGCCCCTGGACGTTGCAGCTCGGGTTCCACGAACACCCCTCGGCCTGCGGCGTGCCCGCGTTGCACAGCAAGCCGTCCGAGCCCATGCTGTAGCACGCCGACAGCCCCGACGGGTCCGACTCCGTCACCGGCGAGTTGTTCGCGTACGCGTAGGCGTTCAACGTCTGCGGCAGGTCCGGCGTCAGCACCGGGTCGGCCGTCGTGAAGCGGCCGGTCGTCGGGTCGTAGTCGCGGGCACCGAGGTGGGTCAGGCCCGTCGTGTCCTGATAACCCCCGACGAAGCCGTGCTTGTCCGGCCACGTCGACGTCTGCGCGCGGACGTTGCCGAACGGGTCCGTGTACCGCTGGTTCGGCTGCAGCGTCCCCTGCGTGATCGACAGCCCGTTCGTGCCGTGCAGGTCACCCAGCATCCACTTCAGGCCCGTCGAACCCACGCGCTCGGCCACCTGCGCGCCGCCGTGGGAGTAGTAGCGGATCGCCGTCGACGCGTGCGTGCCCGCGGCCTGGATGATCTCCAGGTCGCCGATCGACAGCGTCGCGCCGGTCGGGTCGTGGGCGATCAGGCGGTTGCCGTCGGCGTCGTAGACGTACGAGCTGGTACCCGTCGGGTCCGTCTCGGTCGCCGGGTGGCCTTCGGCGTCGTAGGTGTAGGTCTGCGTGGTGCCGCCGACGTTGCGGGTCTTGACCGAACCCGCCTCGTCGTAGGTGTACCCCGTGGTCGACGTGCCGTTCGGGCCCCCCGCGCTGGTGCCCTGCAGGGCGTGCGGCCGCACCGCCGTCGCGCCCGAGGACGGGTAGTTGTACGTCGTCGTCACGTCGCCGGCGGGCTTGTGCTCGACCTGCGTCTTGCGGTTGCCCGTCTTGTCGAACGTGTACGTGTTCCAGTACGGCGCCGCGCCACCCAGGGTGGACGCCGACTTCGCCGTCGCGCAGTCACCCGACGACGGCGTCCACGCGTCCGTCATCCGCTGCAGGTAGTCGTAGTCGAAGCACTGGATGTCCGCCGCCGCACCGGACGGCGTGTCCGCGATCTTCCGGACGTTGCCCGCCGGGTCGTAGCTGTAGGTCCGCTTCGTCAGCTCGGCCCCGACCTGCGTCTCGCGGCTGACCGTCGTGGTCTGCGACCGCCGGGTCACCTCGTCGTAGGTCTGGGTCACGCCGACGTTCGACGTCGACGTCGCGCCGTCCAGCTGCAGCGTCGACCGCTCGTTGAGCGACGTGTACCCGGTGGCGGACACCAGGTCCGTGCGGGCGCCGGTCGTCGAGTCGAGCGCGTAGGTCGTCGACGGCAGGCCCAGGTCCGTGTAGCCGTGGACGACGTGCTCCTGGTGCAGGTTCCCCGCCGCCGGGCTGACGGTCTCCGAGATCGCACCGGTCGCCGTGTACTTCGTCGAGAACTCGTAAGTCCCCTTGAGCGCGTCTTCCTTGGCCGGGATGTCGACGGCGGTCTTCGTCGGCCGGCTGAACGCGTCGTAGGCGACGACGCGGTTCGTGTAGCCGTCCGCGCCGTCCCAGCGGGTCGACGACGCCGGCAGCCCCAGCCCGTGCGCGACCGTGTCGTAGGACCACGACGCCAGCAGCGGACCGGTGTCGGAGTCCTTGTTCTCGCGGACCTTCCGGCCGAGCGTGTCGTAGGTGTAGACCAGCGTCTGCCCGCGGGCGTCCGTCGTGGTCTTGACCTGGCCGGCCTGGTCGTAGGTCGTCGTCGACTTGCCCGCGTCCGGGTCGTTCTGCTCGATCTTGCGGCCGCGCAGGTCGTACTTGGTCGACCAGACGTTGCCCGACGAGTCCTGCACGGACGTCTGCGCACCGGCCGCGTTGTACGCGTACGTGGTGACGTCGGCCGGGTTCGCCCCGCCCGGCGTGTAGCCGTTGGTGTACTGCAGCCGCTGGGCGGTCTGCCCCTGCGCGTCGGTGACCACTGTGGACGGTGAGCCGCCCGCCGGTGGGATCGTGGTGGTGCGCTCGCCGTCGTAGCGGGTCGTCGTCCGCCACTGCTCGACGCCCTTCGACAGCAGGATCGACGCCGTGGGCCGCGCCCGGCGGTCGTACTCCGTGACGGTCTGCGCCTGCACGACGTTGTCGGCCGCCCCGACCAGCGCGCTGCCCGGGCCCGACGCGTCGTTGTAGAACGGCGCGTTCGTCTTGAACTGGAGGCCGCGCGAGTCGTACAGCGTGTCGGCGATGATCCGGCCGCCGCCCTGCGCCGGGACCTGGGTCTGCCGGGTCCGGCCGAGGTGGTCGTAGATCGCGTAGGAGTCCGTGTAGGCGTTCGTGTCCTGCAGCGTCCTCGTGCGCACGTAGACCGGGCCGGTCTTGCTCTGGCCGTACTCGAAGGTCGCGCTCGCCGCCTGGCTCCGGGTCCGGCCCGGGTTCCAGACCGCGGTCTTCCGGCCCAGCGCGTCGTAGTCGATGTCCGTCGTGACGCTGTTGACGTCGGACGACGTCGTCGGGTTGCCGCGGGCCGGTTCGAGCGTCGTCGTCGACGTCCAGCCGGCCGGGTTGGTCGTCTTGATCTGGGTGACCGGACCGCCGGTGACCGGCACGAACTCGGTCTTGGTCAGGTTGCCGAACACATCCCGCGCCTCGGTCTCGCGGCCGAGGTCGTCGTAGGTGTTCCCGGCCGTGGCGACGTAGTGCTTGCCTGCCGCGTCCCACGTGTCGAGGGTGTCCTGCTCGGTGATGTCGCCCTTGGTCGGCGGCTCCCCGACGGCCTGGTGGTCGTAGGCCACCCGGACGTCGGTGATGCTGTTCGCCGCGGTCTGCGTCGCGTCGCAGTTCCCGCCGAACATGGCGACCGTGCTCGACCGGTCGAACATGCCGCCGGTGTTCGCGAGGTAGGCCGTGTTCGTGCAGGTGTCGTCCGCCGGAGTAGCGGTGTCGCCCAGGTCTTCCACCTGGGTGGTCATCCCGTTGTCGTCGAACTCCTTGTTCACCTGCGTCCGGCGGTAGGTCGTCCCGTCCGACAGCAGCATGCGGCCGCGGACGGACTGGGTGTCGGTCATGTACGCCTTGAGGCGCCCGTCCGAGCTGGTCGCGGTCGGGCCGCGCAACCACGGGTCGTTGATCGACGCCGAGTCGACGGTCTTGCCGTCGGCCAGGTACGTCCGGGACTCGCGCACGAAGCCCTGCAGCGGGTCCTTGTCGGTGATCGTCCCCTTGTCGGAGTCGGTGACCACCTCGCCGTCCATCCCGCGCAGGTACAGGGATTCGGTGACGGTCTGCACCGTGCCCGGCGCGCCGATGGACGTCGTCACCACGTTGTACCCGCGCCACTGGTTCCAGGTGCGGCGGGCGTCGGGCGTGAACTGGCTGTCGTCGTAGTGCCAGGCCGCGCTGTCGACCGGGTAGGCGTAATGGGTCTCGACCGGGACCGAATCACCCGGCCCGTCGTCCTCCGTGACGTCGGTGACGACGTACTTGTGGAACCAGTCCAGCACCGGGTCCTTCGACTCGGGCGGACTCCAGTAGGACGCGTAGCAGCGGTACTTGTCCGTCTGCGGCGACGCCGGCATCTTCGTGCCCGGCACGCAGTCCTGTGCCGAGTAGTTGACGGAGATCCGCCCGCCGGTCTCGGTCCGGATCTCCTTGAGCCGGCTGCGGGTGATCGCCGCGTACTTGTCGCCGAGCGTGTCGACGCGGTTCGGGAAGATGTAGCGGTCGAACTCCGTCGGCGGCAGGGTGATCGGCGTGGTCCCCGCCTTGCCGGTGTGGGTGACCGAGTTCAGCCACGGCGCGGGCGGGGCGTTGTCCCCCGATCCCGGGTAAGACTGGACGAGGTCCCACTGGTCGATGTCGTGCGGGGTCGTGCCGGCGAAGTACTGCGTGCGGACCGCGGTCAGGCGCTTGCGGGTGAAGAAGGCGGGAGCGCCGTAGTCGCAGGTCGCGCCCTCGGCGCAGATCTGGTCGAACGGGACGTCCGGCCAGTGGGCCGCGTTCGCGGCCGTGAGCTTCGCCGGGGCGCAGTCGAAGGACTGGTCCGGGATGCACCGCTCGGCCGTGTCGAACACGACCTGGTTCGTCGGGCCGCTGCCGTAGACGCTGCCGTTCGCGAGCCGCAGGCCGTACTCGATGCGCAGCGGGTAGCCGCCCGCCACGTACGGCGTGCCGGCCGAGGTGACGTTCAGGTTCAGCCCGTAGGAGTTCTTCTCCGGCTGGTAGTAGTACGAACTGACGTTGCCGTGCGAGTCGACCGAGTAGTCGAGGTTCCAGCGCCACCCCTGCTGGCACCACGAGTGCGCGAAGTCGCCCGCCTGGAAGCAGTCTTCGCCGGCGTTGTTGCCGAACACGGGAACCGTCCACGCGGACTGCGTCTCCGGCTTGCCACTGGTCCAGCCGGGCAGGTGGTTGAGGCCGAAGTAGTACTGGGTGCCGTCGCCGGTGGTGACGCGCCAGTGCTGGCCGTGGGAGACGCCGTTCGCCGCCCCGGTCAGGAGCTCGACCTTGGACCCGTCGTCGCTCTTGGGCCGCCACAACGTGTCGTTGACCTTGATCAGCTGGGTCGAGCGGCCGCCGAGGACGAGTGACGCGTTGTCCGGACCCCAGCACTGGTCGCCGGTCTTCGTCTGGCCGTTGTTGCCACCCAGGTCTTCGCTGCAGCCCTGGTAGTTGCGCTCGATGAACCCGCCGGGGGTGAAGTCCCAGCCGTCGCCGATCCACGACGCCTGGTTGTTCGTCGCCGACGTCAGGCCGTCGATGCTGCCCGAGGAGTAGGACAGCGCGAGGTTCGGCGCCGCGCCGTTCGGGGCCTTCGGCGTCTCGAACGGGTAGCTGTAGGAGAAGTCGCCACCCGAACCGCCGCCGGACCAGTCGCCGGCGGCCGACAGCGGCATCGCCGTGGTCGAGCCCGCGGAACCGGCGGCCGCCGCCGCGGCGGCCAGCACCTGCGTCCGGCCACCGGTCACGACGTCGGCGGTGACCTGCTTCGCCTTGGCGTCGTTGGCCGAGCCCGCGATCGGCGTGCGCTCGCGGCACTCCGGCTTGTCCGGTGTGGACAGTGCGCAGGCCGGCAGCGTGAACAGCCGGAGCCGGTCGCTCCAGCCGCCGCCGAACGCGTTCGCGAAGCCGCTGTAGTCCAGTCCGACGTGGACCGGGCCGTCGGCGGCGCCGGTGACCGCGAGGACGACGCCGTCGAGGCCCAGCGCTTCGGCGGCCTTGTGGTCGGCGACCTTCACGTGCACCTTGGCCGGCTTGGCGGCGGCCGCGGCGCGCCCGAGCCGCACCGGGGTGTCGGCGGCGCGCAGCTGCTGCGTGGCCGCCGGGGCCAGGTCGACGTCGGCGTCCTTCGCGGCGGGCCAGACCGGCGGCGTGACGGGCGGCGTGCCGATCTTGATGTCCGGCAGCTTCCCGGTGGCCACCGGGCTCACCGGGACGCTCTTCTCCTTTTGCCCCGGCGGGACCGTCCAGCCGCCGCCGGGGCGGGCCGGTGCGGCGACCGCCGTCGCGCCGGAGCCGAGCATGACGACCGCGAGCATCGCCGCGACCACTCTGGACGACCGGACCGGCCGGGTCCATCTGGCACTACTACGCATGGAAGATCTGCCCGTTCTGGGAAAAGTTCGGGTGAGCCGGGGGAAGGAGTCCGCGGGGACTACGGGTGGTCGAGGATGGCGTCGGCGTTGATGTGCTGCTGGTCGAGCACACCGCTGTAGACCCGGATACCGCGCAGGTCGCCGTACCAGTAGTCGCTGTCCTGGCCCTTGAAGCGGCCTCGCCCGAGGAAGAGGTCCTCGAGGTCGTTCGCGCCGTTCCAGCCGATCACGTTGTCGACGCACTTGGTGCTGAACTGGTAGGCGTCCGTCGTCGCGTAGAGGCACGCCCGGTGCGCCACGGCGTCGTACGTCCCGGCGAGGTGGGTCCAGACGCCGGACTCCGCGTCCGCGTCCGGCGTCGCCAGGATGGCCACCGGCGTCGCCGGGGTGGACTCCTTCATCCACATCGCCCAGCTCCAGCGGGGGTGCCAGGTGCCGTTCGCGTCCTGCACGCCGCGGTAGCCCAGGAGGTACGGCGAGAAGTTCGCGCCGTTGGCCCCGAGCGCCGTGCGGCCGGGCTTGTCCACGCCACCGGGATCGGACGGGTCGCGCTGCTTCTCGCGCGCCGCGTCCGCTTCGGTCCAGGTGTGCTTGACCCAGGCCTCGACCGTGAAACTGCGGTCGCTGCGGAAGTTCTCCGGGCGCGGCCCTTCGACCTGGGAGCCCCACTCGAACGGGAACCGGGCGACGTTCGCACCGCTCTCGTCGGTCGTCATCTGGAAGTTCCCGGACGGCGTGCCGGTCGCGCCGCTGACGGAGTCCGTCGTGGTGCCGTCGAGCTGGTAGTTCGCCCGCAGCACCGCGGTGTTGGCGAGGCCGGCCACCTCGGCGGCGGGCAGTGCGCGGTCCCAGACCTGGATCTGGTCGATCGAGCCCACGAAGGCGCCGACCGGCCGGCCGGGCAGCTTCCCGATCCCGAACGGCCCGGTCGAGCGCCACACACTGCCCGCGGGGATCACCGTCTCCGAAGCGAGCGCGCCGTTGACGTACAGCCGTTCCTTGCCCGCGACCGAGTCGTACTCACCGGTCAGGTGCGTCCACTTCCCGGCGTACGGGGTGATCGACGTCCCCGCCCACCGCCAGTTGCCCGCGTCCCCGACGGCGTCCGTGGTGCTCATCCCGAACGCGACGTTGTCGGGCGAAGAGCTGAGCATGAACGAGTCACCGGCGGTGCCTTCCTGCATCACCAAGGTGTAGAAGTCGGACTTGTCCAGCTTCACCCAGGCCGAGACCGAGAAGCTCTGCGCGGTGTCCACCACCGGGGACGACGTCGCCGCGTACCCCGGGCCCGAGCCCACCATGCCCTGGCCGGTGCCGTGGCCGATCGAGTCGTCGGTGGCGGACTGGCCCGCCGAGTCCGAGTACCCCGGGCCGAACGGTAGGCCGGTGAACGCGAGGGTGTTCTCGGTTCCGGTGGCGTCCCGCGGATCACCGTCCAATGTGTACTCGCGAGCCGCGCCGAGGCCCGCCGGGACGCCGTTCGCACCGTACAGCGTGGTGACGTCGCTCGCCGACAGAGCGCGGCCGAACACCGCCGCCTCGTCGATCGAGCCCTTGGTCAGGTAGGTGCGGACCCCGCCCCACTTGCCGCCGCCGAGCACCAGCGGACCGGTCACGTTCGCCGCCGTCGCGGACACCGTCTGCTGCGGGGCGCCGTTGACGTACAGCGCCGCCGTGTGCGCGGTCGCGTCGTACACCCCGGTGAGGTGGGTCCACGTCCCGGCGGCGGGTGCGGCCGTCGAAACGGCCGAGGTGACCGCCGGGTTGGCGACGTCCGAGCCGCTCAGGCTGAACGCCCACTTGCCGGTGCTCAGGTACTGCAGGGCGAACCCGCTGGTCTGGTCACCGTCCTGGGAGAGCACGGCCCGCTGGCCGGTCAGGTCGGCGGGGTTCACCCAGGCGGAGACGGAGAACGACTTGGTGGTGTCGACGATCCGGGCCGGCGTCGCGAAGTAGTCGCCCGCCTGGCCGCTGAGCGCCGCGGCCTGGCCGAGCTTGCCGGTGGCGAAGGTGCCGGTGCCGGCACCGGCGTAGCGCATGCCCGCGACCTGCGAGCGACCGTCGCCCTCGAACTGCCAGGACGCCACCGGAGCCGCGGCGTCCTTCACCGTGAACGCGTAGTCGATCCGGTTCGACGGGGTCTTCGCCCGGTTGCACGACCACGCGCTGAGCACGTGCGGGCCCGAGCTGCCGGGCGCGATCGCCGTGGTGCCGGGCCCGTTCAGGGCCTTCGGCTTCACCGTGCCGGCCTCGGTGCCGTCGCAGCTCGGCGCGGCCGTGTTGTCCAGCTTCCAGACGTAGTGGTCGACCGGAGCCGCCGTGCCGGCCGCGGTGAACGTGAAGTCACCGGGGCGGCCGGGGCCACCGCCGTACGCGCCGGACGGGTAGGTCTGCGACGCGATGCCGGGCGCCGCGGGCGGGGTCAGCTCGACCTCGGCCTCGCAGGGCACCGCCCACGCCTCGTCCCTGCCGTCGGTCGAATGGACGTCCCACGAGTAGAAGCCGTCGGCGTTCATCTCGTCCTTGGGCAGCGTCGTGACCGCGTTCCGGTTCGCCTGGTTCGCGTCGCTCAGGATGTTGTTCGAACCGAACTCCCGGCCGTCCCACGCGTAGTTGCCCGTGCTGACGAGCCCCTTGTAGATGCGGAACCGGGCGTCCAGCTGGTAGCCGTCCGGGTCGGAGACGTTGGCCCGGGTGACGTAGCCGGTGGCGGTCGGGCCGAGAACCGGCCGGGAAGCGCCCTGGACGCAGGGGTAGGACTGCGTGCCGTTGAAGAGCGCGAGGTTCTTCGGCTGGTTCGGCGGGGAGTTGTAGTTGACCGAGAAGCCGACCTGCGGCGAGTAGCGCTTCCAGGTCGCCTGGTCGCCTTCGTTCGGCGAGACGAGGCCGAACGTCCACGTCGGAGAGTTGCCCTTGACCGCGCTGTCGATGGTCGAGGTGATGTCGAAGCCGGCGTTGTTGACGTCGCCGGAGCAGTTGCCGCCGACCGTGCCGACGGTGTTCCACCAGGCCGGTCCGCTGTTGAACTTCAGCCCGGCGCTGATCCCGCCGGCCCAGACCACGTTGTTGGTCGCCGAGCAGGTGCCCGAGTTGGTCAGGCTGAGGGTCAGCGACGCGCCGTAGATCTTCTTGCCGATGAGCCCGCCCAGGTTCATCTCGACGAAGGACCGCGCGGTGACCAGGTGCCCGCTGCAGCTCGACCTGGCGTCGTAGGTGTAGCCGGTGCGCAGGTTGTCGTCGCTGTCCCACACCGCGTCCCCCGGCGTCTTGCCCGAGCCGCAGGCGTACTGGACCAGGTAGTGGTTGCGGCCGCACGCGCCGCAGTAGTTGTCGTGCCAGGTCGGGTCGACGTAGACGGGGTAGACGGTGTCGGCGGCGGCCAGCAGCTTCGGGTCGGGGGTGAGGGTCAGCTTCGTCCCGTCGAGGGCGACGCCGACGGCGGCGCGGTGCCCGGCCGGGGCCGGACCGCGCGTGAAGTCCTGGACGCTCGTCTCGACGCCCGAGGAGTCCCACATCGTGGCGGCCGGCGCGGTGAACTTCTCGTCGCCCGCGGCGTTGCGGACGTGCAGCGAGCCGTCGGCGTCCCTGGTCACGGTGCCGCCCCGCACCGGCACGCCGAAGTCGAGCTTCGCCAGGTTCTTCGCCGCCTCGGGCGTCTTGACGACGACGACTTCGTGGACGGTGTCGACGTCGACCTCGACCCGCAGGTCGACCCCGGGCAGCACCTCCGGGTAGGTCGCGGTCGAGCCGGTGACGACCGGCTCGGGCAGGGCGCCGGGCCAGTCGAACCCGGCCGTCGTCCCGTCGCGGGTCAAGCGCAGCAGGGGCTGCGCGCCGACGGACTTCGCGGTGCGGCCCGCGCCGGCGGAAAGGGTGATGCCGGTCGTCGCGGCCTTGGGGGCGAGCACGCCGTCCTTCGGCGCCAGTGTCGAATCGGGCGTGGACCAGGCGCCAGCCTGCTTGACCCGCACGGGCCGCAGGTGGCGGGTGGTCGTCATCGTGCCGTCCGGGTTGGCGAACGTCTCCGCGGTCTCGGTGGTCTGGTCCATGACCTGGATGCGCTTTCGCGCCTGGCCGGCGTACCGGGCCGCGGTGGCCTCGTCCGGCGCGGTGTCCGGGGCCTGGGCGACGACGTCGGCCGCGGCGGCCGGAGGCCGCAAAAAAGCCGTGGCCGGAAAGATTCCGAAGGCCACGGCCAACACCACGAAAAGCACGCCACGTCTGGATCTCAGCCGCGAAGAACGCACGTCGAAAGCCACGCGAAGATTCCCCTCACTCCGCGGCCGGACAACCCGGGCCGCGCCCAGGAGTTACGATCACCGATGATCGACTGCGACGGTAGCGGCCGAACGGCTTAATTCGGATCTCACATCGATCACTTACGACAAAACAGACATTTCCTGTTGTGGCCCTTGTTACTTCGCGGCGCGCGAAGCCAGCACCGCGTCGTAAAGCTCCTTTTTGGACACTCCGGTGGCCTCGGCGACCTCCGCCGCGGCGGTCTTCAGACGCTCACCCGCCGCGACCCGGGACTGGACCTCGCCCACCAGGTCCGCCACCGAAACCTCCCGCGGCTCCGCCCCGGAAAGCACCACCGTGATCTCCCCGCGGACCCCTTCCGCGGCCCACTCCGCCAGTTCCGAAAGCGAACCCCGCTTCACCTCTTCATAGGTCTTCGTCAGTTCACGGCACACCGCGGCCGGCCGATCCGGGCCCAGCACCGCGACCGCGTCCGCCAGCAACGACGCCAGCCGGTGCGGGGACTCGAAGAACACCGCCGTCCGGGGCTCGTCGCGCAACGACGAAAGCCAGCGCGTCCGCTCGCCGGGCTTCCGCGGCGCGAAACCCTCGAAACAAAACCGGTCGCACGGCAAACCGGACAAAGCGAGCGCCGTCGTCACCGCGGACGGGCCGGGCAGGCAGGTGACCGGGATGTCCGCGGCGACGCACGCCGACACCAGGCGGAACCCCGGATCGGACACACTGGGCATACCGGCGTCCGTCACCAGCACCACCGACTCGCCCGCGCGTAACGATTCGAGCAACTTGGGCAGGCGGGCCGTCTCGACGTCTTCGTAGAAGCTCACCACCCGGCCGCGCGGGGTCACCTCCAGCGCCGAGGCCAGCGAGCGGAACCTGCGGGTGTCCTCGGCCGCGATGACGTCGGCTTCCGCCAGCGCTTCCGCCAGGCGGGGCGAGGCGTCGCGGACGTCGCCGAGCGGGGTGGCGGCCAGGACGAGACGACCGGGAAGTACCGAGGGGCTCACCGGGCCAGCCTAGGCTGATCAGCGGATCCGGACGACGCACGCCCTGTCCCGCCCGTAGGATCGCCCCCGTGACCGCCGTGCTGACCCGTCCCGACGACGAAAGCGTCCGGCCGGACCCGGTCGAGGCGCTCCGGCCGCCGACCGACCGCGAAGTGACCCTGCTCGGCCGCGGCATGCCCACGGACCGGTTGCGCGGCTGGGTCGTCACCCTCGTGCTGACCCTGATCGGCGGCATCGTCCGGCTGCAGAACCTCGGCGTGCCGACGGACAAGGGCAGCCCGGTCTTCGACGAAAAGCACTACGTGCCGCAGGCATGGCAGGTGCTGCGCAACGGCGGTTACGAGGACAACTACGGCTACGAGCTGGTCGTCCACCCGCCGCTGGCCAAGCAGCTCATCGCGATCGGCGAATGGCTGTTCGGCTACAACGGCTGGGGCTGGCGGATCATGCCCGCGCTGGCCGGCACCCTCATCATCTTCCTGACCATCCGCATCGCCCGCCGCCTGACGCGCTCGACGCTGCTCGGCGCCATCGCCGGCATCCTGGTGATCAGCGACGGCGTGCTGCACCTGCAGTCGCGCATGGGCATGCTCGACATCTTCATCGCGCTGTTCGTGCTCGCCGCGTTCTCCTGCCTGCTGGTCGACCGCGACCAGGTGCGCACCCGGCTCGCGACGGCCGTGCGCGAGGGCTGGGTCAACGAGTCCGTGTGGGGCCCCAAGCTGGGCTTCCGCTGGTGGCGGTTCGCGACCGGGCTGATGATCGGGCTCACCTTCGGCGTCAAGTGGTCGGCGCTGTACTACATCGTCGCGTTCGGGCTGCTGTGCGTCGGCTTCGACGTCGCGGCACGGCGCGCGGCCGGCGTCGAACGGCCCTGGCTGGGCACGATCCGCCGCGACGTCGCGCCCGCGCTGTGGGCGATCCTGCTCATCCCGTTCCTGATGTACCTGAGCGCGTACTGGGCCTGGTTCGCGAGCGAAACGGCGACCGACCGGCACTACACCGAGATCAAGGACATCGCGCCGGGCTTCTGGTCGTGGGTGCCGGCGTCGCTGCGCTCGCTCGGCGACTACTCGGCGAACGTCCTGCACTTCCACGAAACGCTGGTCACGCCCAAGGACAACCCGCACCCGTGGGAGTCGAAACCGTGGACGTGGCCGATGGGGCTGCGCCCGATGCTCTACAGCTACGACGGCGACGTCACCGGCTGCGGCGAGTCCCGCTGCGTCAGCGCGACGATGCTGATCGGCACGCCGGCGATGTGGTGGCTGGCGATCCCGATGCTGGGCTGGTCGGTGTGGCGCTCGTTCTTCCGCGCGGACTGGCGCTACGCGGCCGTGCTGGTGGGCTACCTCGGCGGGTACGTCTTCTGGTTCACCAACATCGACCGCCAGATGTACTTCTTCTACGCGACGCCGTTGGCCGCGTTCCTGGCGCTCGGGTTGACGTTGTGCCTGGGCCAGATCCTGGGCAGCGCCCGCCGCGGGTTCGAAAGACGCGGGACGGGTCTGCTCGTGGTGTCGTTGTACGTGGGCCTGGTGGTGGCGAACTTCGCCTGGCTGTGGCCGATCCTGAACGGCGTCGCGATCACCACGGGCCAGTGGGAAGCCGAGCGCTGGCTGCCGTCCTGGCGGTAGCTCAGCCCGCGAAGTACGCCCCCGGCGTGACGCCGACCGCCCGCGGGGAGTACCGCCGCGGGGTCTGTGCACCGAACTGCGGCCAGCGCCGCCTGCCGCCCCGGAGGCGCACGCGCACTAGCTCGAGGATGCCTCGCCGACCTGCGCTCCCGGGAAGCACGCATCGCGCCGCGTGATCGAACGCAACGGCACCGGCTCCGCCGGCAAGTTGCGGTACTGGTGCCGGCTCAGCCCGCGAAGTACGCCCCCGGCGTGACGCCGACCGCCCGCCGGAACGCTGCGACGAACGCGCTTGCCGAGCTGTAGCCCACCCGGTGGGCCACCGCCTCCAGCGGCGACCCCTGCGCCAGCAACGGCAGGGACGCCCGCAACCGCACCTGCGTGCGCCACGTCCCGAACGGCATCCGGCACTCGCGGACGAAGATCCGCGCCAACGTCCGCTCCGCCGCGCCGACGTCGCGGCCGAACTCCGCCAGGCTGCGCGGGTCCGCCGGGTTCGCCAGCACCGCCCTCTCGACGTCGCGGGCGCGCGGGTCGGCCGGGGACGGGACCACGATCGGGACCACGTCGAGGGGCTCCAGCAGGTCGAACGCCACCGCCTCGGCCCGCAGCCGCGCCTCCGGGGCCACGCCGTCGCCGGTCAAGTACTCCAGGAGCTCGCGCAGCAGCGGGCGGACGACCACCATCCGGGGCACGGGCCACGACACCGGGGACAGCGCGGGCTCGGCGTAGATGCCGCGCAGGGCCGCCCGGCCGAGCGCGCCCGTGCGGTGCTGGACGCCCGCCGGGATCCAGAGCGCCCGGGTCGGCGGGAGGACCCAGCCCGCGTCGCCCGCCTTCACCGCGACGACCCCGCGGGCCGACCAGACCAGCTGGTGCACCGGGTGCTCGTGCTCGGGGAACCAGGTGCCGGCGGGCAGGTCGACCTCGCCGAGGAGCATGGCGCCAGGTTGGCTGTTTCGCGACATCGGTTGTCAGGCTATCGGCTATCGGTCACGGAGAGGGCACCCTAACGTCGGACGCATGCCGATGAACCTGATCCACCGCAAGATCTGCAGCTCGGAGAAGTGGGCGGCCACCGTCGAGGAACGCCTGACGCCGTGGCTCAAGGACCGAAACCTGGGTGACGACGTGCTCGAGATCGGCCCCGGGTTCGGCGCCACGACGAAGGTGCTGCTCGACGCCGTCCCGAAGCTGACGGTGCTGGAGATCGACCACGCGTCGAGCGAGCTGCTGCGGGCGAAGTTCGGCGACCGCGCCGAGGTCGTCGAGGGCAGCGGCGCGGAGATGCCGTTCGAAGACCGCCGGTTCTCGGCCGTCGTCTGCTTCACGATGCTGCACCACGTGCCGACCCGGCAGCTCCAGGACGCGATCTTCGCCGAGGCCGCACGAGTCCTGCGCCCGGGCGGCACGTACTGCGGCAGCGACGGCCAGCTCAACTTCCGCTTCCGCCTCCTGCACATCGGCGACACGATGAACGTCATCGACGCGCAGACCTTCCCGGGACGGCTCGAGAAGGCGGGGTTCGAGCAGGTCAGCGTCGACCTGCGGCCGAAGGAGCTGGTGATCTTCGAAGCCGTGAAGCCCGCTTAGCGGCGCGGCAGCTGGTTCCCCGGCTGGCGCGGCACCACCCGCGTCACCGGGCCGTCGGCCGACTTGCCCGCCCGCGACAGCCACCCCTCGACCTCGCGCCGCACGGCGTTCAGCGTCGGACGCCGACGAGGCTCCGGGTCCAGGGAAGCCGCCAGCAGCCGCGCGTGGGCGCTTCGCTGGGGAAGCCGGGTCACGGGTTCCGCCCGGGCTGCGGCCATCAACGCCGCCATCGGGGTCTCGCGGGTACCGCGCGGGGGCTGGCCCGACAGCGCGTAGCTGATCGTCGCCGCCAGCTGCCACGCGTCCGATGCCGGGGATGCCGTTGCGCCCATCGCCTGCTCCGGGGCCACGAAGTCCGGCGTGCCGATCATCATTCCGGTCGCCGTCATCTTCGAGTCGCCCTGGCTGCGGGCGATGCCGAAGTCGATCAGGTGGGCCAGGCCGCTCGGGTCGAGGATGACGTTCGACGGCTTGATGTCGCGGTGCAGGACGCCCTTGTCGTGCGCCGCCGCCAGCGCGCCGGCCATCGTGGCCCACAGGCGGCCGGCCGCGACGTCGTCGAGCGGGCCCTGGCCGTCGACCAGCTCGGCCAGCGGACGGCCCTCGAGGTACTCCATCACCAGCGCGAGGCCGTCCGGCTCCTCGGCCAGGTCGTACACCTTGACGCAGTTCGGGTGGCTGACCACGGCCAGCGCCCGGGCCTCGCGCTGCATGCGCTCGGCGGTGTCGCGGTCCGGCGCGTGCGCGATCTTCAGCGCGACCGTGCGGTTGAGCTGGGTGTCGACGGCCTGCCAGACCGTGCCGAACCCGCCCGCGCCGAGCTGCTTGACGCGCCGGTAGCGGCTGCCGCCGGCGTTGCGCGAGCCGGGCGGCGGCGGGATCGGGCCGGGCGCCGCGGCCAGCGCGCCGGCCATCGGCGGCGGCTCGGGCGCGGCCGCCAGGGCCGTCTTGGGATACGGGCGGTTGACGGGAGGTGGGGGCGGCGGCGGGGTCGGGCGCGGCTGGACCTGCGACGGCGGCGGCCCCTGCGGCTGCTCGTCGCGGCGCGGCGGCGCGTCCGACCGGTTGATGACCGACCACGGCGGCGGCCCGACCATCGCGACCGGGATCAGGCCCAGCACGCTGAACGGCAGGAAACCCAGGAAGAAGTGCAGCGCGGTGTTGGCCTCCATGCCGACGCTGAACACGAGCATCGCGGCGAACGGGATCCAGAAGAACCGCGACGGCCACTTCGGACCGCGGCGGAAGGCCGTGCGGCCCTGCAGCATCACGAACAGCAGCGAACCGGCGCCGAGCACGACGAAGGCCGCCAGGTAGACGAAGACCGGGAGGTCGTCGGGGCCGGTGCTGCCGGCGGAAAAGACGTCGAAGACGGTCTGCCGCCCGCCCAGGTACTGCTTCTGGTTGTCCACCCAGCAGAAGCCACTGGTCAACGTGGCCGTCTCCGCCTTGGACAGCCCGGACTTGGTGCCCGCGAACTCCGCCCGGAAGACGCCGGACACGCCGTTGGACAGCAGCCACGGCAGGATGAGCGCGCTGACCAGCCCGATCGCGGCGAAAACGCCCAGCGTCGTCGCGTCGTAGCGGTTGCCCGTGCCCTTCCGGATGATCGACACCGCCAGCGCGCCGATCGGCGGCAGCAGTGCGACGAGCGCGCCGGCCGCACTCGTGGCCCAGACCCAGTCGCCGGGGCAGAAGCCCGGGCCGAACAAGGAATGGGCTAGCGAGAGCAACGCGCTCGCGAGTCCGTTCACCGCCGGGCTCCCCTCACTGTCCGTGTTCACTACGTACCATCACGCGGCGTTTTCCCGCGGTCCAGCTTAGGACGCAGCCGGCCGCCGTGAGGTTGCCGGGTCTCAAGGGTGCCTGGAATCCGGCGAGCCCGCCGCCCGCGCGTCATGATGGGGTCGGTGTGGACGTTCGACGCGAAGGAGCGGGCATGGGCGCGTACTCCGAGGCCTACCAGCGGAGCCTGACCGAGCCGGACGCGTTCTGGCTGGAAGCGGCCCGGAAAATCAGCTGGTCCACGCCCCCGGAGCGAGCGCTCGACGCGACCAACCCGCCCTTCTACCGCTGGTTCCCGGACGCCGAGCTGAACACGTCGTACAACGCGCTCGACCGGCACGTCGAGGCCGGCCGCGGCGGCCAGGCCGCGCTGATCTGGGACTCTCCCGTGACCGGACAGCAACGCACCTACACCTACGAAGAGCTGCGCGACACGGTCGCGAAGTTCGCGGGTGCACTCAGCTCCCTCGGAGTCACGAAGGGTGACCGCGTCATCGTCTACCTGCCGATGGTGCCCGAAGCCGCGATCGCGATGCTGGCCTGCTCGCGGATCGGCGCGGTGCACTCCGTGGTCTTCGGCGGGTTCGCGCCCAAGGAGCTCGCGGCGCGGATCGAGGACGCGAAGCCGAAGGTGATCCTGGCGGCGTCCTGCGGCATCGAGCCGACGCGGGTCGTCGAGTACAAGCCGATCATCGACGGTGCGCTCGCGATGACCGAGCACCAGCCCGACCACGTCGTCGTGCTGCAGCGCGAGCAGGCACCGGCCGAGCTGTCCGGCCGGGACCTCGACTGGCGCGAGCTCGCGGCGAACGCCACCCCGGCCGAGCCGGTGCCGGTCGCGGCCACCGACCCGCTCTACATCCTCTACACGTCCGGGACCACCGGGAAGCCGAAGGGCGTCGTGCGCGACACCGGCGGTCACGCGGTCGCGCTCGCCTATTCGATGGACGCGGTCTACGACATCCACGCGGGCGACATCTGGTGGACGGCCTCCGACGTCGGCTGGGTCGTCGGGCACTCCTACATCGTCTACGCGCCACTGCTGGCCGGCGCGACGACCGTGCTCTACGAGGGCAAGCCGGTCGGGACGCCGGACGCGGGCGCGTTCTGGCGGGTCATCGCCGAGCACGGCGTCCAGGCGCTGTTCACCGCGCCGACCGCGCTGCGGGCGATCAAGAAGCTCGACCCGGACGCCCGCGAGCTGGAGAAGTACGACCTCAAGGCGTTCAAGACGCTGTTCATGGCCGGTGAGCGGCTCGACCCGGAGACCTACCACTGGGCGCACGAGAAGCTCGGCACGCCGGTGATCGACCACTGGTGGCAGACCGAGACCGGCTGGGCGATCGCGGCCAACCCGCGCGGCCTCGAGCCGATGGCGGTCAAGGCCGGGTCCGCGACCAAGCCCGTCCCCGGCTGGGACGTCCGGATCCTCGACCAGGCCGGCGACGAGCTGCCGGCCGGGCGCGAAGGCGCCATCACGGTCAAGCTGCCGCTGCCACCGGGATCGCTGCCGACGCTGTGGGGCGACGACGAGCGCTACCGCGAGGCCTACCTCTCGCGCTACGACGGCTTCTACCTGACCGGCGACTCCGGCTACCTCGACGAAGACGGCTACCTGTTCGTCATGGGCCGCACCGACGACGTCATCAACGTCGCCGGGCACCGGCTTTCGACGGGTTCGATGGAAGCCGTGCTGGCCTCGCACCCGGCCGTCGCCGAGTGCGCCGTCATCGGGGTCGCCGACCAGCTCAAGGGCCAGCTGCCGCGCGGGTTCGTCGTGCTCAAGGCGGGCGAGGACATCCCCGAGGACAAGCTGCGCGACGAGCTCGTGGCCATGGTCCGCCGGGACATCGGGCCGGTCGCGGCGTTCCGCGATGTGTCCATTGTGGACGCGCTGCCGAAGACGCGGTCCGGGAAGATCCTGCGCAAGACCATGCGCGCGATCGCCGACGGCCGCGACGAAGCCGTGCCGTCCACGATCGAGGACCCGGCCGTGCTGGACGCGATCCGGGCCGCGCTCCGCACTTCGTAAAGTATTGTTCCAAATGCACCGGCTGGTCTGTACCTTTGGGAGGAGTCCCCGACCGGAGGTGCCCTGATGCGCTTGTCCAGAGCCGTCTCGACCGCGGCGATCGTGAGTCTGACGGCAGTCGGCCTGCCCGCTGCCGCAGCGGCCTCCCCAGCCGCTCCGGAACGCAGCGTGACCGACGTCGTCCCGGCGCCCGTGTCGGCGAAGGCCGACCCGCGGGGCGATTTCAAGCTCACGCCGTTCACGGTGATCAGCGCCGACCGCGGCGCCGGCCAGGTCGCGGACTACCTGCGCGGCCTGCTCCGCCCGGCCACCGGCTACCCGCTGCCGGTCGTGCCGCGCTCGTGGGGCGTGCCCGCGATCTCGCTGCAGCTCGGGCACGACGCCCGGATCGGCACCGAGGGTTACGAGCTGAAGGTCGGCCGCGACGGCGTTTCCCTGAAGGCCAACACCGCGGACGGGCTCTTCGAAGGCGTCCAGTCGCTGCGGCAGCTGCTGCCCTCGGCGATCGACGCGAAGCGCGTCCAGCACCGGACGTGGACGGTCGCCGGCGGCTCGATCCTCGACTACCCGCGCTTCGGCGAGCGCGGCGCGATGCTCGACGTCGCCCGGCACTTCTTCAAGCCGGACCAGGTCAAGCTGTACATCGACCAGATCGCCCAGTACAAGATCAACACCCTGCACCTGCACCTGGCCGACGACCAGGGCTGGCGCATCGAGATCAAGAGCTGGCCGAAGCTCGCGACCGTCGGCGGCAAGACGGCGGTCGACGGCGACCCGGGCGGCTACTACACGCAGAAGCAGTACCAGGACATCGTCGCGTACGCGGCTTCGCGGCACATCACCGTGATCCCGGAGATCGACATGCCGGGGCACACGAACGCGGCGCAGTCGACGTACGCGGAGCTGAACTGCGACGGCAAGGCCGTCCCGGTGCGCACGGACACCGAGGTCGGCTACAGCTCGCTGTGCATCTCCTCGCCGATCACGTACAAGTTCGTCGACGACGTCGTCCGCGAGCTGGCGGCCATCACGCCGGGCCAGTACCTGCACATCGGCGGCGACGAGGCCCACGCGACGCCGCCCGCGGACTACCTGACCTTCCAGCAGAAGGTGCAGCCGATCGTCGCCAAGTACGGCAAGAAGGTCACCGGCTGGCACGAGATCGCGAAGTCCACGCTGCCGGTGTCGGCGGTCCCGCAGTACTGGGACTTCGGCGGCGACAACGAGTCCGTCGCGGCGGCCGCGGCCCGGGGCAACAAGATCCTGATGTCGCCGGCGAACTACGCGTACCTGGACATGAAGTACAACCCCGAGACCCCGCTGGGCCAGGACTGGGCCGCGCTGGTCGAGGTGAAGGACGGCTACGGCTGGGACCCGGCGTCGCTGGTGACCGGTGTCGGCGAGAAGCAGGTCGCGGGCGTCGAGGCGCCGCTGTGGACGGAGACGATCCGCACGAGCGACGACATCGAGTACATGGCGTTCCCGCGGCTGCCCGGCATCGCGGAGATCGGCTGGTCCCCGAAGTCGACGCACAACTGGGACGCCTACCGGCAGCGCCTGGCCAAGCAGGCCCCGCGCTGGGTGACCCAGGGCATCGACTTCTACCGCAGCCCGCAGGTCGACTGGAAGTAGCGTCACCCGGCCAGGCGGGCGCCGATCGCCCGCCTGGCCAGGGCGTACGCGTGGGTGCCGCCGTTGAGCACCGCGTCCGCGTTGGCCGCGCGGCCCAACGCGTGCAGCTCGAACGCCAGGACCTCGGCGTCGGCGTCCGAATGGCCGAGGGCGACGGCTTCGACGGCCGTCTCGCGGATGAACGCGGCGAACGAGCCACTCGCCGCGGCCACCGCGTCGTGCACCCGGCCTGGGCGGGCGTCGACCTCCGCGCCGACGTTGAAGAAGAAGCAGCCGCCTGGGAAGACCCGCTTTTCCGAGTAGTCCAGCCAGTTCTCGCAGATCGCGCGCAGCCGCGGCAGCCCCGGCGCGACGTCGAGGGACGGCGTCACGACGTACGAGCGGAAGATCTCCAGCGCGGCCTCGACCGTCGCGAGCTGCAGCTCCTCCTTGGAGCCGAACAGCGCGAACACGCCGCTCTTGCTCAGCTCCAGCTCGGTGGCGAGCCGGCCGAGCGACAGCCCTTCGAGGCCGTCGACCGACGCGACGTCCACCGCCCGGCGCAGCACCACGCGCCGGGTCGCGTCGCCGCGGGCGACCCGGCCGTCAGCCGGCACGCCGCGCCCGCCAGCGGTCCACAGTGGACTGGATGCCGGCACTCCACTGCTCGGCCAGCGCCGGGGTCGCCAGCACGCGGTCCGCGAAACCCAGCGCCTGCTCGACGCGCTCCGGCGGCAGCTGCCCGTAGTTCGCGAACGTGATGACGTACACCTCGGCGACCGTCGGCGCGTCCGCGCGCTCGACCAGCTCGAGCGCGCCCGACGTCGGCACGGTGCCCGGCCGCAGCACCCGCAGGTACCACCCGCTGCGCAAGGAGTCGATCATCGCCGGCGTGATGTCCTTGCGGCCGGTCTTCATCGCGAGCTTGAAGCACGGCGACCGCGGCTGGGAGACCTGCACGAGCGCGTCACCCCAGGCCCAGACGTCCCCGATCCGCACGTCGTCCTCGGCGACGCCGGACAGCGAAATGTTCTCGCCGAAGTCCGCGACCTCGACCTCGAACCCGTCCTCGCGCCAGGCCGCGTAGTGCTCGGCCGGGTAGACGTAGACCGCCTTGTCGGGGCCGCCGTGCACGGTGAGGTCGGCCTGCCGGTCGCCGTCGAGGTTCAGCTCGGTCAGCTTCAGCTCCGGCGCCGTGACCGGCGCCTTCGTGATCCCGCTGAGCACCGGCAGCTCCCGCCGGTACCCCAGGACGCTCGGTTCGCCCACGTAAACGCTGTCGACGTTCATGCTCCGAAGATAGCACGACCGTTCGTATTGTTTTCGCCCTCTAGGCTGGCGGTCATGGAGCTGCTCGATCAGGCCCGCGCCCACGTCGACTCCGGCGCCTTCTTCACCGAACTGGCCCGGCTGGTCGCCTACCCCACGGTGAGCGACGCACCCGAAGGCCGCGCCGCGATCCAGGCCTACCTCGACGAGGTCCTGACGCCCGCGTTGACCGCGCTCGGCTGCGACGTCACCCAGCACCCCAACCCCGACCCGGCGGGCGGCCCGTTCCTGGTCGGCGTCCGCGTCGAGTCGCCCGAGCTGCCGACGCTGCTCTGCTACGGCCACGCCGACGTCGTCGGGGAAGCCGGGCAGTGGCGCGACGGCCTCGACCCGTGGACGCTGACCGCCGACGGCGACCGCTGGTACGGCCGCGGCACCGCCGACAACAAGGGCCAGCACCTGGTCAACCTCACGGCGTTGCGCCTGCTGCTGGCCGAACGCGGGAAGCTCGGCTTCAACCTCAAGTTCCTCTTCGAGACCGGCGAGGAGATCGGCTCACCGGGCCTCGACGAGTTCGCGTCGCAGCAACGCGAACTGCTCAGCGCCGACGTCCTCATCGCCTCCGACGGCCCGCGCCTCGACGCGGCCACCCCGACGCTGTTCCTCGGCGCGCGCGGCGGCGTCCGGATCACCCTGGACGCCGACCTGCGCCCGGACGCCGCCCACTCCGGCAACTGGGGCGGCATCCTGCGCAACCCGGCGACGACGCTCGCCGGCGCGATCGCGAGCCTGGTCGACGGCCACGGCCGCATCCAGCTACCCGCCCTGCTGCCGCCCGAACTGCCGGAGTCCGCGCGCGCCGCGCTGGCCGACGTGGTCATCGACGCAGCGGACGAGGGCTGGGGCGACCCGCGACTGAGCCCCGCCGAGCGGCTGTACGGCTGGAACACCCTGGAGGTGCTGGCGCTCGACGCCGGGAACACCGACCGCCCGGTCAACGCCATCCCCGGCCGGGCGCGGGCGGTCCTGCAGCTGCGGTACGTGGCCGGCACCGACGTCGACGGCATCGCGACCGCCATCCGGAAACACCTTGACGCACAAGGGTTCCCGATGGTCGAAGTGACCGCCGACGCCAGCTTCAAAGCCAGCCGGACCGCGGTCGACAACCCGTGGGTCGGCTGGGCTCGGACAGCTCTGAACGAGGTGAGCGCGAAGCCCGTCGCCCTGCTGCCCAACTTCGGCGGCGGCCTGCCCAACCACGTGTTCACCGACACCCTGGGCCTGGCGACGCTGTGGCTGCCGCACTCCTACCCGGGCTGCCTGCAGCACGCGCCGGACGAGCACCTGCTCGCCCCGGTCGCCCGGGAAGGGCTGGTGCTCGCCACGGCGTTGTTCGGTGCGTTCAGTTCAGCGCCGCCGACTCTTCGTCGCTGAGCAGCCGGGAGCGGATCAGGAAGCGCACGCCTTCGGGCGCCTCCAGGGAAAACCCGCTGCCGCGCCCGGGCACGACGTCGATTGTCAGGTGCGTGTGCTTCCAGTACTCGAACTGCGGTCCCGACATCCAGACCGGCACGTCGTCGATGCCGTCGACGACCAGGTCGCCGAGGTGCACGTCCGTCTGGCCGGTCTTGAACTCCCCGACCGGGTAGCACATCGGCGCACTCCCGTCGCAGCAGCCGCCGGACTGGTGGAACATCACCTGACCGTGGACCGCGACCAGCTTCCGCAGCAGGTCGGCCGACTCCTCGGTCAGGTCCACCCTCCGGGCGTCCATCAGAAGAACCCGAGCGCCTGGTCGGAGTAGGAGACGAGCATGTTCTTCGTCTGCTGGTAGTGGTCCAGCATCATCTTGTGGTTCTCGCGGCCGATGCCGGACGCCTTGTAGCCGCCGAAGGCCGCGTGCGCCGGGTAGGCGTGGTAGTTGTTCACCCAGACGCGGCCCGCCTGGATGTCGCGGCCGGCGCGGTAGGCGGTGTTGCCGTCCCGCGACCAGACGCCGGCGCCGAGGCCGTACAGCGTGTCGTTGGCGATCTTGATCGCGTCGGCGTAGTCGTCGAACTTCGCCACGGACACGACCGGGCCGAAGATCTCCTCCTGGAAGATGCGCATCTTGTTGTCGCCGGCGAACACCGTCGGCTCGACGTAGTAGCCGCCCGCCAGGTCGCCGCCGAGGTCGCTGCGCACGCCACCGGTGAGGATCTCGGCGCCTTCCTGCTTGCCGATGTCGATGTAGGACAGGATCTTCTCGAGCTGGTCGTTCGACGCCTGGGCGCCGATCATCGTGTCCGTGTCGAGCGGGTTGCCCTGCTTGATCCGGCGGACGCGCTCGACGCCGTCGCCGAGGAACCGGTCGTAGATGCCCGACTGGATCAGCGCCCGCGACGGGCAGGTGCAGACCTCGCCCTGGTTCAGCGCGAAGAGCGCGAAGCCCTCCTGCGCCTTGTTGTAGAAGTCGTCGTTCTGCGCGGCGACGTCGTCGAAGAAGATGTTCGGGCTCTTGCCGCCCAGCTCGACGGTCACCGGGATGATGTTCTCGCTGGCGTACTGCAGGATCAGCCGGCCGGTGGTGGTCTCGCCGGTGAAGGCGACCTTGCGGACGCGGTTGCTGGACGCCAGCGGCTTGCCGGCCTCGACGCCGAAGCCGTTCACGATGTTGACCACGCCCGGCGGGATCAGGTCGCCGATGATCGAGAACAGCAGGTGGATCGACGCCGGCGTCTGCTCGGCCGGCTTGAGCACGATCGCGTTGCCCGCGGCCAGCGCCGGGGCGAGCTTCCAGACCGCCATCAGGATCGGGAAGTTCCACGGGATGATCTGCGCGACCACGCCGAGCGGCTCGTGGAAGTGGTAGGCGACGGTGTTCTCGTCGATCTGCGAGATGCCGCCCTCCTGGGCGCGCAGCGCGCCGGCGAAGTAGCGGAAGTGGTCGATGGCCAGCGGGATGTCGGCGGCGAGGGTCTCGCGGACCGCCTTGCCGTTCTCCCACGCCTCGGCGACCGCGATCTTCTCGAGGTTCTGCTCCATCCGGTCGGCGATCTTGAGCAGGATCCCCGCGCGCTCCTCGACCGAGGTCCGGCCCCAGGCCGGCGCGGCGCCGTGGGCGGCGTCCAGCGCCTTCTCGACGTCTTCGGCGGTGCCGCGGGCGATCTCGCAGAAGGTCTTCCCGGTGACGGGGGTCGGGTTCTCGAAGTACTGGCCGCCGGCCGGTGGCACGTACTCGCCGCCGATGTAGTGGTCGTAGCGCGACTCGTAGCTGACGACGCTGCCTTCGGTGTTCGGTGCGGCGTACTGGACCATCTTCCCTGCCTCGTTGCTCGGAGTGACGGTGTGCTGGTGGCGGCGAACGTAAGCGGGACGACGTTGCACGAGCGTTGCACCGCCGCGAGCGGGCTATCTACGCTGGTGGACGTGGCAGAGGCGCCCGAACCGGAGCTGCTGCGCGACCCCGAGTCGTACGCGCGGCTACTGGAGCACGTCCGCGAGGCGGTGCTCCAGGGCGTTCCCGGGCCCCGGCCGCCACGCTCGGTCGTCTCCGACTCGTGGAGCCGCTCGCTCGCGGCCCGCGTCGACCCGGACGAGGGCGAGGCGCCGTTCGTGTTCGACACCGACGCCCTCGCGTCACTGCGTGAGGCCCATCCGCTCGCGCCGGTGCTGCCCGTGCTGCGCCAGATGCTGGTGAGCATCGCCGACGACGCCGAGCACGTGATGATCGTGACCGACGCGGACGGCTTGATCCTCTGGCGCGAGGGCGAAACGGCCCAGCTGCTGCGCGGCGACCGCGTCGGCCTCGTCGAAGGCACTCGCTGGAGTGAAGCGGCGATCGGCACGAACGCCATGGGCACGGCGCTCGCGACCGGCGAGCCGGTGCAGATCTACTCGGCCGAGCACCTGGTCCGCCGCTACCACACGTGGACGTGCGCGGCGGCGCCCGTGCGCGACCCCGAGACCGGCGTGCTGCTCGGCTCGATCGACGTCAGCGGGCCGCTGCGCACCGTCCACCCGGCGATGATTTCGCTGGTCACGGCGACAGCGCAGCTCGCCGAAGGCCAGCTGCGTGCCCACCTCGCGGTCCGCGACGAACGCCTGCGGCGCGCCAACATGCCGCACCTGGAGGCCCTGCGCGGCCGCCCCGGCGCCCTGCTCTCGGCGGGCGGCCGGGTGCTCGCGGCCCAGGCGTGCCTGCTGCCGTCCACAGTGGACATCCGGCGCGGCGGCGGGACGGTCGCCCTGCCCGACGGCCGCCTCGCCACGGTGGAGCCCCTGGACGAGGGCTACCTGCTCCGGCTGTCCACGCCGGGCGTCGGCAGCCGGCGCGCGCAGCTCCGGCTCGAATACCTCTCCGACGGCGCGCAGTCGACCACTGTGGACGGACGCGAGGTGCCGGTGACGTTGCGCCACGCGGAGATCCTGACGCTGCTGGCCCTGCACCCGAACGGCCTCTCCGCGGAACGCCTGGCCCTGCAGCTCTACGGCGAGACGGGCAACCCGGTGACGGTCCGCGCCGAGATCCACCGCCTGCGCTCCCAGCTGGGCGCCCAGGTGGTGCAGACGCGCCCGTACCGCCTGGCGGCCGACGTCGACGCGGACTTCGCCCGCGCGCGAACGGCGTTGCGCAGCGGTTCCCCGGCTGAGGTCCTGCGCGTCTTCCGCGGCCCGCTGCTGCCGGAGTCGGAAGCGCCCGCGATCCGCGAAGAACGCGAGTCCCTCACCGCCCAGGTCCGCCAGGTGGCGTTGAACAGCGACGACCCGGGCGTGCTGTGGTCGTTCTGGGAGACGGCGTGCGGGGTCGACGACTTCGCGGTGCTGGACGCGCTGCTGACGACGCTCCCGGCGGCCGACCCGCGGCGGGCCGCCGTCTCGGCCCACCGCGCCCGGCTCGCCTGAGGCGTCAGGGCCGCAGGTCGGTCACGCCCCGGCCGGTCGCCATGTCGAACGGCACCGAGGCCTGGTCGTGGACGATCTGCCAGCCGTGCTCCCGCTTCCGCAGGACGAAGGTGGCGCGCACCCACATGCCGTCGACGGCGGTCCCGTCGCGCAGGGTGCCGGAGACCCGGCCGAAGCCGTGGCCGACGGCGAGATCGGCGCTCACGGTGAGGGTCAGGTCGCGGAGCTCGTAGTCCACCTTTTCGAAGAAGGTGAACACCTTGGCCCAGTTCGCGAGCTTGGCGTCGAGCCCGACGTGCTGCAGCGGCGGCTCGACGTCGAACGAAACGACGTCCGGCGCGTAGACCCCCTTCAGGACCTCGAGATCCTTGGCGCGCAGGCCTTCGATGATCAGGCCGAGCTTGGCCTTGATTTCGGCTTCGGCGTCCCCTTGCCGCACCGGCGCGAGGGCGGTGCTCCAGGCGACGACCTGGTCCAGCACCGCGTCCA
The DNA here is from genome assembly GCF_030269325.1 of Amycolatopsis sp. NBRC 101858. GTDB lineage: Bacteria > Actinomycetota > Actinomycetes > Mycobacteriales > Pseudonocardiaceae > Amycolatopsis > Amycolatopsis ponsaeliensis. The sequence continues at coordinate 1,281,175 of NZ_BSTD01000001.1, forward strand.
GCGCATCGAGCTGGTCCTCGTCCGGCTCGAACTCCGCGGCCGGCGGCAGCGTGACCTGTGCGGACACGTCGGCCAGCCGCACCGCGCCGCAGACCAGCCGCAGCTGCTCGACCGCGCGGGCGCCGGCGACGAAGCCGGCCGCCTTGTCGGCCCACTCCGCGTGGGCGTGGCCGATCACGTTCTCGAGCGAGTGGTCGTACTCGGGGGTCACGAAGACGAAGCCGTCGCACGCGCCGACAGCTTCCGCCCACTCCTGCACACTCGCGTCTTCGTGGTGGTCCGCCGGTGGCGCCGCCGGGTCCGGCAGCGGGTGGTCCATCAGCTCGAACTCCGCGTCGGCCCGGTCCACCGCCCGCTCGTGGACCCACCGGGCGACCCGGTCACCCCGGCGACCCAGCACGATTCCGATCTTGATCATCGTTCTCCCCTGTTCGTTCGGTTCCGCTCAGTCCGACGAAGCAGGCCGGTGAGATGTCAGGCGCCCGATGTAGACAGCGTCTACAGAAGTTTGATAGACAGTGTCCACAAGGTGAACCGCAGGTTACGGAGATCGGATGAGCCACCACCGTTTCGTCGTCCTCGGCGACAGCTGCGCCGAAGGGCTCGACGACCCGTACCCGGATCAGCGCGCCTACCGGGGCTGGGCCGACTTCGTCGCCGCCCGGCTCGCCCAGGACGAGCCCGGCTTCCGCTACGCCAACCTGGCCGTCCGCGGGCGGCGGCTCGACCAGATCGTTCCCGAGCAGGTCCCCGCCGCCACGCGGCTCGAACCCGATCTCGTCGCGCTCTTCGGCGGTGGCAACGACGTCATGAGCCGCGGCTGGGACGCGCGGACCGTCGCCCGGCGGGTCGATGCCGCCGTCCGGGCCTGCACCGAGATCTCGCCCGTCGTCGTCACCTTCACCCTCAGCGACATCTCCCACCGGATGCCGCTCGGACGCCGGATGCGGCCGCGGATCGTCGCGCTCAACGAGGCCATCCGCGAGGCCGCCGTCAGCTACGGCGCGCTGCTCATCGACCTCTGGCCCGACCAGGCCGTCACCGACTCGCGGTACTTCGGCGCCGACCGGCTCCACCTCTCCGTCCACGGCCACCGCCGGCTCGCCGCGTACGTCCTCGGCCGGCTCGGCGTCAGCCACGACCCCGCCTGGCTCGACCCCCTGCCCGGCGTCGCCGCGCCCGGCGGCTGGCGCGCCGACGCGCACTGGCTGCTGCGCGAGGTCCTGCCGGTCGCCGTGACGCGCACGCGCAACCGGCTGATCGGCCGCCAGCCCGGCGATGGCTTCTTCCCGAAGCGCCCGGACCTGCTCCCCATGACCCGGGACGAGGCATGGGCACCCGGCAACGCCTGATCGACACCGCGTCCGAGCTCCTGGCCGGCGAAGGCGTCGACGCGGTGACGCTGCGCGGGATCGCGAAGGCCGCCGGCGTTTCGCACGGCGCCCCGCTGCGGCACTTCTCCGGGCGCGCCGCACTGCTGTCCGCCGTCGCGACGCGCGGGTACGCCGACCTGCTCGCCCGCCGGGAGACGCTGCCGGGGAACTCACCGCGAGAGCGGCTGACCGCGGCCTGCCACAGCTACCTCGACTTCGCGCTGGCCAACCCGGCGATGTTCGAGCTGATGTTCCGCCGCGACCTGGTCGACGCCGACGACCCGGCGCTCTCGGCGGCGGCGAGCGCGGTGTTCGACACCTTCGCCGTGCTGGTGGCGGCGGTGCCGACGCGGGTCGCGCGGTCGGGCGCCGATCTGCGGCTTGTCGCGGCGTCGCTGTGGGCCGCGCTGCACGGTCTCGCGCAGCTGTGGCTGTGGGGCGGGTTGGCCGGCGCGAGCTTCGCGCCGTCGCCGGAGTCGGCGCTGGCCGTCACGCTCGACGCGTACCTGGGCTAGGAGCCCGGCGAAGAGAGCGCACCAAAGCCCTCCCCCTTGCCTTGGGTTGGGACCCCCTCTCCACCGAGCCGGGTGAGGTTAGCGACGGGCGGCCACGCACCGGAAGCAACCGGCGACGCAGTGCTGGGTAAACCTTCGCGGTACGCCACGGGCTCCGCCTGCCGCGCCGGGTTGACCGGGTAGCTTCGCAGGCGTGCCGGGACTCCTTCGCGCGCGGCCGCGGCTCGCCGACGCCGTGCTCGCGATCGTCGTCGCGGTGTACCAGCTCGTCGGCGCCACCGACCTCGGCGGGCACTTCGGCGACCACGCGCGGCCGCTCGGCCTGGTCCTCGCCGTCGTGAGCGCGCTGCCGCTGGCCCTGCGCCGCCGGTTCCCGGTCTCCGCGCTGATCGCGTGCGTCGTCCTGATGGGCCTGTTCTACGGCCTCGGCTTCCGGTCGCAGCTCGGCCAGCTCAGCGTGGTCGTGGCCGCGTACACGGTGTGGGCGCACTGCCGGCTCCGGGACGCGCTGCTCGTGACGGTGCCCGGCCTGGCCGCCTACGAGACGTCGATGCTGCTCGGCAGCCCGGTCTCCCCGGTCGGCGACTCGCTCCTGGCCCTGCTGCTCACCACCGGGGTCGCGGCGATCGGGCGCGCTGCCTACGTGCGCAGCCACCGCATCCGCGACGCCGAGGAGACCCTCGCCGAGGAACGCGTCCGGATCGCGCACGAGCTGCACGACGTCGTCTCGCACCACCTTTCGGTGATCTCGGTGCAGGCCAACCTCGCGCGGTACGTCTTCGAGTCGGCGCCGGACACCGCGCGGACGGCGCTGGACACGATCACCGGCACGACGACCGAAGCGCTCGACGAGCTGCGACGCCTCCTCAGCGTCCTTCGCCCGCCGCAGCACGTGCCGGCGGAATACCGGCCGCAGCCCGGGCTCGCCGACCTGGACGCGCTCGCCGCGCGCGTCCGCGAGGCCGGGATCCCGGTCGGCGTGCGCGTGACCGGCGAGCCCCGGGCGTTGCCCCCGGGCCAGCAGCTGTGCGTGTACCGCGTCGCGCAGGAGGCGCTGACGAACGTCCTCAAGCACGCCGGTTCGGCCGCCGAGCTGGCCCTCGAATACGGGGCGTCGCAGCTGGTGCTCAGCGTGACCGACGCCGGTGGCCGCGCGGTCGTGCCGAACCCGGGCGGCCACGGGCTGGTCGGCATGCGCGAACGCGCCCGGATGTACGGTGGCGTGATCGAGATCGGTCCCCGTGACCCGGCCGGGTTCGCCGTCGTGCTGACCCTGCCGTACCCGAGCCGCCCGTCGCCCGAACCGCAGGAGCCCGAGTGACCAGCGTGCTGGTGGTCGACGACCAGGACCTCGTCCGCGCCGGGTTCGCCGCGTTGCTCGGCGCGGTACCGGGCATCGACGTCATCGGCGAAGCGCGTGACGGGCTCGAGGCCGTCGCGAAGGCGGCGGCGCTGCGGCCCGACGTCGTCCTGATGGACATCCGGCTGCCCGAGCTGGACGGCGTGCGGGCGACCGAGCGGATCCTCGCGGCGCCGCCGCCGCGGCCCAGCGTGCTCATGCTGACGGTGTTCGACCTCGACGAGTACGTCTACGCGGCGTTGCGCGCGGGCGCGTCCGGCTTCCTGCTCAAGGACAGCCCGCCGGAGACGCTGGTCGCGGGCATCCACGCGGCCGCCCGCGGCGACATGCTGTCCGGCCCGGCGATCACCCGCCGGCTGGTGGAGGCGTTCACCGCGGCGCGGCCCGCTGCCGAGCCGGAGCTGCCGGGGCTGACCGACCGCGAACGGGAGGTGCTGCGGGCCGTCGGCACCGGCGCGACCAACGGCGACATCGCGGCGGAGCTGCGCGTCAGCGAGGCGACGGTGAAGACGCACCTCAACCGGCTGATGGCGAAGCTGGGCATTTCGAGCCGGGCGCAGGCGGTGGTCGTGGCGTACGAAACCGGTCTCGTGTGGCCGGGCGACACGCGCACCCGGTGCACGCGTCCGAACACCTGATCGAATACCCTGCCTCCCATGACCGAGTCAGACCCGCAGCTCGAGCGCATCCGCAAGCTGCTGGCCAAGGCCGAGGACCCGGCGGTGACCGAGGCGGAGGCCGAGGCTTACAACAAGAAGGCCGCCGAGCTGGTCGCGCGCTACGGGATCGACCAGGCGATGCTCGCCGCGTCCGGGGCGAGCACCGACGAGATCGGCACGCTGAAGATCCCGATGAACGACCCGTACAGCCGCGACAAGGCGAGCCTGCTGACGTCGGTCGCGTACCCGCTGCGCTGCCGGACGCTGCTGCACCGGTTCGGCCAGAAGGTCGAGAGCGTCACGGTGTTCGGCTACCGGTCCGACCTCGGCCGGGTCGAGCTGCTGTTCACGAGCCTCCTGCTGCAGGCGAGCACGCAGCTGACGCGCGTCCGCCCGGACGGCTTCTTCCCCGGCGAGTCGCTCGCCGCCTACCGCCGCACGTGGCTGCACGGCTTCGCCCGCGCGGTGCACGAGCGGCTGTCCCACGCCGAGCAGGAAGCGGTCCGCACGGCGGCGCCCGGCGAGCGGTCGGCGGAGCTGGTGGTCCGCGATCGCGCCCAGCTGGTGCAGCACGCGTTCGACTCCGAGTACGGCGACCTGCGCTCGGCAGCGCCCCGCCGGCTGTCCGGCAGCGGCTACCTCGACGGCCACGACGCCGGCACGCGCGCGAACCTCGACCCGTCCGCGTTGACCCGCCGCCAGAAGGCCTTGCGCTGACCATCGCCCGGATGCCGGTGTCCGGGTGATGATCTTTTCGCTTCACTGAGCGCATGCGCGTGGTCGATCTTGCCTCCCGTCCCGACCTCCTCGACGCGGCACTGGACCTCGGCGACGTCGGCGGCCAGTTCATCTACCAGGGCGCCAGTGGCCGGATGATCACCGGCGACCGGTTCCTGCGCCACTGGGCTCGCTACTTCCTGATCGCGTTGGACGACGACGGGCCGATGGCGCGAGCGCTGTCGGTCCCGCTGGCGTTCCCCGCGCCCGACCGCGCCGAGCTGCCGGACCACGGCTGGGACCAGGCGATCGAGTGGGCGGCCCAGGACGTGATGGACGGCCGCGCGCCGAACGCGTTGTGCGCCTTGGAAGTCGTGATCGCCCCGCACTTGCGCGGCCGCGGGCTGTCCGCGCCGATGCTCGAGGCGTTGAAGGCCCGCGCCGCGGAAGCCGGGCTGCGCAAGCTGATCGTGTCGGTCCGCCCGATCGGCAAGGAGGCCGAGCCCGCGGTCCCGATGCCGGAGTACGCGGCCCGCCGCCGCGAGGACGGCCTGCTCGCCGACCGCTGGCTGCGCACCCACGAACGCCTCGGCGCGCGGGTCGTCAAGGTGTGCCCGTTCGCGGTGACGCTGGCCGGTTCCCTGGCGGACTGGCGCGACTGGACCGGCGTGAAGCTCCAGGAAGGCGAGAACTTCATCCCGGGCGGCATCGCCCCGGTGCACGCGTCGACCGCCCACGACACGGCGACGTACGTCGAGCCGAACGTCTGGATGGAACACCCGATGTGAACTCGGGGATCACCCCGATACCCCCACGGCCGACCACCTGCTAACTTTTGTTGGCATGTGGACCACGGGCGACGAGCTCCTGCGGCAGCTGGGTGCCCTCGGCAACCCGCACCGGCTGCGGATCGTCGCCGCCCTGCGGGCCGAGCGCACCTACGTCAGCAAGCTCGCGCGCGAGCTGCGGATCAGCCGTGCGCTCCTGCAGGTCCACCTGCGCAAGCTCGAAGCCGCGGGTCTCGTCGAGGCCAGTTTCGAGGTCGGCGAAGACGGCAAGACGCTGCGGTTCTACGAGCTCACGCCGTTTTCCGTCGTCCTGACACCCGAAACCATCGCGGCCGCCGTGCCGACGCTGACCACACCGGAGTCCGCCCACGGAAACGGGGACGGCGAGGAGGGACGGACATGAACTGGCACCAGTGGCAGGAGATCATCGGCGTGACCGGGGTCTTCGTCCTGATCACCGTCGTGCTGTCGATCGCGATCGTGCAGCTGGCCTCGACCTGGCGCGCCAAGGCCGCGCTCGCCCGGGAGGCGGAATACCGCTCGCTGGCGGACAAGGCCGTCCGGACGCAGGAAGAAACCGAACGGCAGCTGCGGGACGTCCAGGACCGGCTGCGGTCCATCGAACACGTGCTCAAGGAGGTCGACTGACCTGAGGCCCTGGACCGCCGAGCGGCAACTCGGCGGCCCAGGAAGAAGAAGCACCCACTCGCCCGAGGGCGAGCTCTCATCGGATCACTCCTTCACGGAAGGACTTTAGTTCATGCTGCCCGCAACCACGCCCGTGGCCGAACGCGTGACGAACTGGTCGCTGCGCCACCGCGCCGCCGCGATCCTCGGCTGGCTGGCGCTCGTCGCGCTCTCCTGGGCCATCGGCACCTTGGTGCCCGGCACGGACGCGCGCTCGAGCCCCGCCGGTGACGCCGGCACCGGCCAAGCCGTCCTCGACCGCCAGGCCGCCCGCGAACCGTTCTGGGAGAACGTCCTGGTACCCCAGGGTTCTCCGGCCGTCGCCGACCTGGTGACGACGTTGTCGGCGGCCGGCGCGGTCGCGGACATCCGCTCCCCGCTCGACGACCCGGCCCAGGTCTCCGCCGACGGCCGGTCCGGCTTGGTCACGTTCCGGATCCTCGGTACCGGCACGGAAATCCGGGCGAACCTCGCGACGGCGACCGCCGCCGTCGGCGCGGTCGCCGCCCGCCACCCGGACGCCCGGCTCGCGCAGGCCGGCGACCTCAGCGTGTCCGGTGCGGTCGACCAGAGCATCAAGGAGGACATCAAGCGCTCGGAGACCCGGTCGCTGCCGCTCACCCTGCTGATCCTGCTGGCCGTGTTCGGCTCGCTGGTCGCGGCGGCGATCCCGGTGCTGCTCGCGGGTACCACGGTGCTCGCCACGTTCGGCTTCCTGTCCGCAGTGGACAACTGGATTCCGGTCAACAGCGCCACTTCCTCGATGACGTTGCTGATCGGCATGGCGGTGGGCGTCGACTATTCACTGTTCTTCCTGCGCCGGGCCAGGGAAGAACGCGCGCACGGCGTCGACGAGTCGCTCCGGATCGCCGCCCGGACGTCCGGGCACGTGATCGTCGTGTCGGGGCTGACAGTGGTGCTGTGCGTGACCGGCCTGCTGTTCACCGGCCTCGACAACCTCCGCGGCCTGACCGTGAGCACGGCCCTCGTCGTCGGCCTCGCCGTGCTGGCGTCGGTGACCGTGCTGCCCGCGACGCTCTCGCTGCTCGGCGCCCGCGTCGACCGCCTCCGGGTCCCGTTGCCGGGCAGGCGCGGTACTCGCTCGCGGTTCTGGGCGGCGGTGGCCGGTGTCGTCACCCGGCGGCCCGCATTGTGGAGCGGGATTGCCGCCACCCTCCTGATCCTGCTCGCCGTGCCTGCTTTCGGGATCCGGCTGCAGGACCCGGTTCCGACCGAAAGCCTGCCGCGCAGCGTCCCGGTGATCGACGCGGCCGCACGCGTCCAGGAAGCGTTCCCCGGCGTGACGATGCCCGCGCACGTCGTCCTCTGGAGCGACCGGGGCCCGGTCGACACCCCCGCGGTCCGCCGGGCGATCGGCGAACTCACCGCCGGGACGCCGAAGCCGGCGGTGGTGGTTCCGGTGGACGGCGCACTCGTCGTGCGGATCCCGCTCGGCGGCAGCGGAAACGACGCAGCGGCCGACCGCACGCTCACGACGTTGCGGGAAACCCTGCTGCCCCGGACGATCGGCCGTCTCGACGGTGTCCACTTCGCCGTCGCGGGCCGGACCGCGGAGGCGCACGACTTCACCGCGCAGGTGCTCGCGCGGGCGCCGTACGTCTTCGGGTTCATCCTGCTGCTCGCGTTCGTGCTGCTGCTCGTCGTGTTCCGGTCGGTCGCGGTGCCGGCGGTGTCGATCCTGCTCAACCTGCTCTCGGTCGGCGCGGCCTACGGCGTGCTCACGCTGGTCTTCCAGGGCGGCTTTCTCGCACCACTACTGGGTTTCACGCCCTACGGCGGCGTGCTGGGCTGGCTGCCGATGTTCCTGTTCGTCCTGTTGTTCGGGCTGAGCACGGACTACCACGTCTTCATCCTCAGCCGGATCCGCGAACGACGGCTCGCGGGCGGCGCCGCGCGCGAGGCGATCGTCGAAGGCACCGCGCGCAGCTCCGGCGTCGTGACCAGTGCCGCGCTGATCATGACCGGCGTGTTCAGCATCTTCCTGAGCCTCGCGGCGATCGAGTACAAGATGCTGGGCCTGGGCATGGCGTTCGCCATCCTGCTCGACGCGACGCTCGTGCGCGGCGTGCTGCTGCCCGCGGCGCTGGCCCTGTTCGGCGACCGGCTCTGGCGACCCCAAGCTGTAGCAGACCTTAAAGATCACTCCAGAACTCTTCACTTGTCCTGACAGATCACTTTCGGCACGGTGGACAGCGTGACTGGATGGGTGCGCATCGCCGTCCTGGCCCTGCTGTGGGGGTCGGGTTTCCTGTGGATCAAGCTGGCCCTGACCGGGCTGAGCCCCGTCCACCTCACGCTGGTCCGCTGCGCGCTCGGCGCGGTGACGTTGCTGGCCATGGCCTTCGCGAGCGGCCAGCGCCTGCCGCGCGACCGCCGGACGTGGGGCCGGCTGGTCGTCGCCGCGTTCTTCTGCAACGCCCTGCCGTTCGCGCTCTTCGGGATCGGGGAACGCACGGTGGACTCCGGCGTCGCGGGCGTCATGAACACCACGACGCCGTTGTGGTCCCTGCTGATCGGCGTCGCGCTCGGCACGGACCGCCGCCTCGGCCCGGTCCGGTTGCTCGGGCTGGGCCTGGGTTTCGCCGGTGTGCTGGTGATCTTCGCGCCGTGGCAGCAGTCCGGCCTGCTGAGCGGGGGCGCGCTCGCGCTGCTCGGGGCCGGGCTCAGCTACGCGATCGCGTTCGCTTACATGGCGCGGAAACTGCCACCCGGCGGCGCGCCGCTCGCCCTCTCGGCCGCCCAGCTGATGACGGCGACCGCGTTGACCGCGGTGGCTCTCCCCGTGTCCGGCCCGGCCCCGGACCTGAACCTGACCGCGCTGGCGGCCGTGACGGTCCTCGGCGTCTTCGGGACCGGCATCACCTTCTACCTCAACTACCGGATCCTCACGGAAGAAGGCCCGACGGCCGCCGCGACCGTCGGCTACCTGCTCCCGGTGGTGTCGGTCGCGCTCGGCGCACTCGTCCTCGGCGAACCGCTGACGCCCCGGGTCGTCGGCGGCATGGTGATCGTGCTGGCCGCCGTCGGCCTGACGCGGTGGCCGGCTCAGGCGAAGGCGCCGGTGAGCTCCCCCGGCGGCGTCGCGACCCCGAAGTAGTCCCCCGTGCCCAGCTCCGCACCGGCCTTGCCCCACCAGCTCGCCTGGTCCTCGGTGTGGATCCCGTCGACGACGAGCGTGGCCCCGACCTGCCGGACGAGAGGCACCAGCGCGCCCAGGAACTGCGAGTCCGACCACGCCTGCCACTCCGCGAGCCGGCGGTCGACGCGGACGATGTCGACCGGCAGGTCCTGGACCGCCCGCAGGTCGCCCGGCCCGAGCCCGAACTCGTCGAGCATGACGCGGACGCCGAGGTCGGCGAGCGCGGCGACGTTCTCGAAGACCCCGGACACCGGCAGCGCGCCGACCGGGACGCCGAGCATCAGCTGGTCCGGCGGCAGGCCGGTGTCCGCCAGCAGCCGTGTCACGCGGGTGCCGAGAGCGTCGTCGGACACCTGGTGCCCGGTGAGCCCGGCGACCACCGGCAGCCGGGAACCCGCGCGCTGCCGCCACCATTCGCCCTGCCGGCCCGCCGCGCGCAGCAGCCAGTCCCCGAGCGGCAGCACGAGCCCGGTCGACTCGGCGAGCTCCGCGCAGCGTTCGTGCGACAGCCCTCCCGCGGCCGGCCGGTTCCAGTGCAGCCGGGCCTCGAACCCGGCGACCTCGCCGCCGGCCAGCCGGGCCAGCGGCCGGTAGCGCACGTCGATCTCGCCGGTCTCCCAGGCGCCGGCCATGCCGACGGCCAGCGCCTGCGTCCGCCGGTCCTGGGCGTCGGCCTCCCGGTCGAACATCTTCCACTGACCGCGCCGGCGCACCTTGGCGCGCCGCAGCGTCTGGTCGGCCGCGCGCAGCAGTTCCGCCGGGTCGACGCCCTTGGCCGGCCGGTGCACCACGCCCGCGCTGGCCGACAGCGCGAGCCCGTGGCCGCCGACCGAGAACGGCTCGGCCAGCTCGTCGTTGATCGCGCGCACGATGGAGCCGATGTCGGGCGTCGTCGCGGTGTTCTCGACGAGGATGCCGAACTCGTCGGCGTGGAACCGCGCGATCATGGCCCGTTCGCGGGCCATGACGGCCTTGAGCCGCTGGGCGAAGTGCACCAGCAGCTGCTCGCCGACGCGGGTGCCGAGGCTGTTGCAGACCATGCCGAACGCGTCGAGGTCGACGTGGAAGAGGGTGACGCCGTACTCCGGGTCGGCGCGCCGCAGCGCCGCCTCGAGGTGGGTGCCGAAGTACTGGCGGTTCGGCAGGCCGGTCAGCACGTCGTGCAGGGCCTGGCGGCTCAGCTCGCTCTGCAGCAGCATCAGCTCGGTGCCGTCCTCCACCACGAAGACGAAGTGACCGGGCCGGTCTTCGGCGTCGCGCAGCAGCGAAGCGGTGAGCGAGATGCGGGCGACGTCGCCGTCCTTGCGCAGCAGCCGCTGGGACAGCCGGACCCGCTCCTGGCTGCCGTCGGCCAGCACCGCCAGCGCCTCGCGGAGGATCTCGGCGGTCTCCGGGTGCACGTGGTCGGCCAGCCGCGTCCCGGTCAGCTCGCCGGCCGCGTGCCCGAGCATCTCGGCCAGCGCGGCGTTCGCCCGCTCGATCCGGCCGTCGGGGGCGACCACCGCGACGCCGCTCGCGGACGACGTCACGACCTCGTCGAAGCGGGCTTCGCTCTGCTTGAGGTTCCACTGCGCGTCCCGCACCGCCTTGAGCAGCGAGAGGTGCATGATCTCCTGCTGCTCCAGGACGCTGCGCTCGTGCGCGAGCAGGAAGCCGCAGGAGAGCGCGCCCAGCGTCAACGCGATCGACTCGACGAAGCGGTCCGCCGGCTGCAGTTCGGGCAGCCCCGGCAGGCCCTTCCCGAGGACGTCGAGCGTGCAGCGCAGCCCCGGCTCGCCGACGTAGCCGAGCCCGACCAGCCGCGCACCGATCCGCTCGGCGGGTGCGGTGTCCGCGGACGCCTGCGCCAGCGACTCGACCAGCGTGTCCAGCAATCCGCGCAGTTCTTCGTCGAGCAGCTCCCGGCTCAGTGAAACGACGGTCACGCCGCTGAGCAGGTAGGCCCATTTCCGGGCGAGTACCGTCCGCGCGCGTCCGGGGTCGGGGCTCGTCGGCTGCTCCGGCAGTTTTTCGATCATCGGCATCCGCGGTGTCCGCTCAGCTCTTGCGGCCGATTCCGGCGTAAACGAGCATGTTCATCTCGGCCGCGGCGGCGATGTCCGCCGGCCCGGACGGCCGCCATTCCCCGCAGCCGACCAGCCCCGGTTCGACGATTTCGAAACCGGTGAACAGCTCGGACACCTGGGCGTGGGTGCGCAGCGTCACTTGATCGGGACTACGGCTTTCCTTGATCACTTCGGTCGCTTCTCCGAGATTTTCGCCTTGGTGGTCGCCGGTCACATGGGTGATCGCAAGAAAACTTCCCGGCGCCAATACCGAACTGTAGCGCGCGACGAGGTCCAGTGGATCGGATTCGTCCGGGACCCAATGCAGCATCAACAACATCATGAGTCCGACCGGTTTTTCGAAGTCGAGCAAACCGCGCACCGACGGTGCATCGAAAATCTTTTCGGGGTCCCGCATATCGGCCTGCACAATCGCTGCACGATCGTTGCCGGCGAGCAGCAGTTCACTGTGCGCGACCGCCACCGGGTCGCGATCGACGTACACCACCCGGCAGTCCGGATGCTGGTCCTGGGCGACCTCGTGCACGTTGGCCACGGTGGGGATGCCGGAGCCGATGTCGAGGAACTGCCGGATCCCGTGGCCGGTCATGAACCGCACCGCACGCCCGAGAAACGCGCGGTTCACGCGCGCCGCGTCACGCAGCCCGGGCATCGCGCGTTCGATCTGCTCGCCCACCGCGCGATCGACGGCGAAGTTGTGGCCGCCGCCGAGCATGAAGTCGTAGGTGCGCGCCATGCTGGGCACGGAGATATCGACACCCGGCGGAACCCATTCCGGTGATCGAGTCACGGAAAACACCTTCTCAGCCGTTTCGGATCGGAAAGAGCTTAGCGATTCGTGCCGACTCGGTGACTGCGCCATCCGCGTGAGCACACACCACCCGATCGGGCACTGTCCCGTTCGGCCGGACGCGCCTACCGTAGGCCGTCTCCTTGGGAAATCCACACAATGGCGTAACGAGGAGTCCGTATGACCGTGCCGGTGGCCCCGGGCCGGTGGCCTTTTCTCGGGCACACTCCGGCACTGCTGCGACGACGCTCCGCATTCACCGATTCCTTGCACGAACACGGCGAAATCGTCGAAATCCACCTCGGCCCGATGCCCGCGTACTTCGTCACCAGTCCCCGGCTGGCGCACGAAGTGCTGGTCACGGCCGGACCGAAGTTCCGCAAGGGCGTCATGTTCGACAAGTTCAAGCCGTTCGTCGGAAATGGCTTGGTGCTTTCGAACGGTGACTTCCACCTCCGGCAGCGCCGGCTCATGCAGCCGGCGTTCCACCGCGACCGCCTGGCGGCGTACGCCGGGATCATGACGCGCGCGGCGGCGGAACTGAGCGACTCGTGGCAGCCGGGCGAAGTGCGGCCGCTCGACGAAGACCTGCAGGGGCTCGCGGTGACGATCGTCGGCGAGGCCCTGTTCTCCACGGAAATCGGGAAAGCGGCGGTCGACGAAGCCCGGCGGTCCATCTACCTCATCATCCAGCAGGGAATGATTCGCGCGCTGTCCCCGAAGTTCGTGGAACACCTGCCGGTGCCCGGCAACCGGCGGTTCGACGAGGCCATCGAGCGGATGCGGGACATCGTCGTCGAGGTCATCCGCGACTGGCGCACCGAAAGCGTCGACCGCGGCGACCTGCTGTCGACGCTCCTGCTCGCCGGCATGACCGACGAGCAGGCCCGCGACGAGGTGCTCACCCTGCTCACCGCGGGCATCGAGACGACCGCGCTGGCGCTGTCCTGGACGTTCCACGAGCTCGGCCGGCACCCGGACGTCGAGGCGCGGGTGCACGCCGAGGTCGACGAAGTGCTGGCCGGGCGTCCCGTCACGATCGACGACATCGCCCGGCTGACCTACGTCCGGCAGGTGGTCGACGAGGTGCTGCGCTGCTACCCGCTCTGGATGCTGATGCGCCGGACGCTCGAGGAGGTCGACCTCGGCGGCACGCGGATCCCCGCCGGCGCCGAGGTGATCGTCAGCCCGCACGCCCTGCACCACGATCCCGCGTCGTTCCCCGACCCGGACCGGTTCGACCCCGGCCGCTGGGCACCGGAGCGGGTGGCGCAGCTGCCCAAGGGCGCGTTCGTGCCGTTCGGCGCGGGTGGGCGGCAGTGCATCGGAAACCGCTTCGCCCAGAACGAAATCGTCATCACGGTGGCCACGGTGGCCGCGCGCTGGCGGCTGGTCCCGGTCCCGGGCCGGCCGGTGCGCGTGAAGTTCACCTCCGCCGCTTATCCGGACAGCCTGCCGATGACGGCCGTCCCCCGTACCTAGCTGGAGGTCTTTCCCCGTGCTACGCCGATTTTGTGCTGTCTTCGTGCTGCTCGCGGCCACGCTGTTCGTGCCCGCCCCGGCCCAGGCGGCGGTGACCTGCGAGGACCTGTACGTCCCGGTCACGGTGGCGCTCCTGCCGCAGACCGTGCACGGCAGGCTGTGCACCCCGGCCGGCGCGTCGACCGTCGTGGTCCTGATTCCCGGCGGCACGTACAACGCGTCCTATTGGGACATCGGCTACACGCCGGAGACCCGCTCGTTCCGCTTGGCGGAGAACAACGCGGGGATCGCAACGCTCGCCATGGACCGGCTCGGCACCGGGCAGAGCTCGAAGCCGTTGAGCGCGCTGCTGAGCGCATCGGTCCAGGCGACCGCGGCGCACGCGGTGGTCCAGGCGGTGCGCCCGCGGTTCGCGAAGGTCGTCATCGGCGGCCACTCGATCGGTTCGGCGATGGCGATGATCGAGGCGGGCCGCTACCACGACGTCGACGGCGTGCTCGTCACCGGGATGACGCACCGGATGAACCTGGTCTCGGTGATCCCCACGCTGGCCCAGATGATCCCGGCCCCGCTGGACCCGGCCGTCCCCGGCCGCGACGCGGGCTACCTGACCACGGACCCAGGCACCCGCTACGCGGCCTTCCACACCCCGGGCCCCTACGACACCGGCGCGATCGCCTACGACGAGTCCACAAAGGACGTATTCGCGGCAACCGAGGCGGTGGACAGCCTGACGCTGACAACGGTGATCACCCCGGCATCCCAGCAGATCACGGCCCCGGTCCTGCTGGTGGTGGGCGACGACCCGAACTTCTGCGGCCTCCTGGTCAGCGACTGCTCGTCCCCGGCGGCGTTGCGGGCGTCGGAGGCGCCGTTCTTCGGCACTTCCCAGCTGCAGACGTACATCCTGAACGGCTACGGCCACGCGATCAACTACGCCCCGAACGCCCCGGCGTACTTCGGCGTGGTGGCAAACTGGCTGAAGACGCTGTCATAGCGGAGAAGGGCCGTGACACGCTTTCCCGCGTGTCACGGCCCCGAAGCTCACCAGGTGACCGGCAACTCGTGAACACCGTAGATGTTCATGTCGGTCCGGAGCTTCACCTCTCCGGCGGGGATGGCGAGCCGGAGAGTCGGGAAGCGGCGCAGCAGCCCCTCGAACCCCGCGCGCATCTCGATGCGCGCCAGCTGCTGCCCCAAGCACTGGTGCACGCCGTGGCCGAAGGACAACAGACCCCGCGCATTGCGCCGGATGTCCAACACATCCGGGTCGTCGAAGCGCTGCGGGTCGCGGTTGGCCGCGAGCAACGAAACCACGACGGTCGACCCCTTGGCGATCGTTTCGCCTCCGAGCGAAAGGTCCTCCGTCGCGTAACGGAAGAAGATGTCGGCGACGGACAGGTACCGCAGCAGCTCCTCCACCGCCCCCGGCATCAACGACGAATCCGCAGCGAGCGAAGCGAGTTCCGAAGGGTGCTCCAGCAGCGCGAAAGTCCCCAGGGACAGCATGTTCGCCGTCGTCTCGTGCCCCGCGATCAGCATCAGGAACGCGGCCCCGGTCAGCTCCTCGATCGTGAGGTCCTCGTGACCGGCCAGGTCGGACAGAATGTCCTCACCCGGCGAAGAACGCTTGCGCGTCACCAGTTCGGACAGGTACGTGTTCAGCGCGATGTACGCGCCCATCTTCTCTTCCAGCGTCTGGTCCCGGACCATGAACTGCGCCGAGTTGGCCTGGAAGCTGTCCCGGTCCTCGTACGGGACGCCGAGCAGTTCGCAGATCACCAGCGACGGCACCGGCAGCGCGAACTCCTTGACCAGGTCGACCGGCGGCGCGAGCCGCGCCAGGTGGTCCAGCTGCCGCTCGACGATCTCCGCGATGTGCTCTTCGAGCTGCTTCATCCGCTTCACGGTGAAGGCGCCGGTGAGCCGCTTGCGCAGCCGGCCGTGGTCCGGCGGGTCCATCGCGATGAACATGCCCGGCAGCTGCGGGGACGGTTCGGTCGCCACGGGCATGCCCGGCGTCTCGTACGGCACGTGGACGACGTCGAGGTCCAGCCGCGAGCTGAACCGCGTGTCCGCCATCATCTGGCGCACCGCCTCGTAGCCGGTGACGAGCCAGCCCTCGTGCCCGTCGGGGAACGCCAGCGGGCTCACCGGGCGGGCCTCGCGAAGCCGGGTGATCTCGCGGGGCGGGTCGAACGGACCCGCGTCGCGCTCCATCGGGAGTCCCTGCGGGATGTCCATCGGAGGTCCTTTCGTGGTGGGTGTGCCGACCACGATCGCCGGGAGACCTGACATGGCGCTGACACGGCCCGGACACCCGGGGGCCCGTGGCATGATCGGCCGCGTGCGGATCGGGATACTGGGGTCATTCGAAGTGCGCGCGGACGACGGCGTCGTGGCCGACGTGCCGGGCGCCCGGCTGCGCGGACTGCTGATCGCTCTCGCGCTCGAGCCGGGTCGCGTGGTGCCGAAGTCGACGCTCGTCGACTGGATCTGGGGCGAGCACCCGCCCGCCGACGCGGCGAACGCGTTGCAGCGCCTGGTTTCCCGGCTGCGGAAGGTCCTGCCGGACGGCGAGGTCGAAGGCTCGTCCGCCGGCTACCGGCTGACCGTCGACCCCGACGCCGTCGACGCCGTGCGGTTCGAGCGCCTCGTCACCCAGGCCCGCGACGAAGACGATCCGGGCCGCCTGCGCGAAGCCCTGGCGTTGTGGCGCGGCGCGGCCATGCAGGACGTCGGCCTGCAGGAGAGCGCGGCGTTCGACGCGGCGGTCACCCGGCTCGAGGGCCTGCGCCTGGCGGCCCTGGAAGACCGGTTCGACGCGGAGATCGAGCGTGGTCACGGTGTGAAGCTGGTCACAGAGCTGGCCGACCTGGTCGCCGCGAACCCGGTCCGGGAACGGCTGGTCGGCGCGCTGATGCGGGCTCTCGTCGCGAGCGGCCGCGACTCCGAAGCGCTGCTCGTCTACGAACGCCTGCGGGAAACCCTGGCCGACGAGCTGGGCGTCGACCCGTCGCCGGAGCTGTCCGAACTGCACGTCGCGCTGCTGCGGGGCGAGCTGGGCCGGCGGGAAGAGACGCGGAAGACCAACCTGCGGGCCGAGCTGACCAGCTACGTCGGCAAGGACGCCGACGTCGCCGCGGTCGGCGAGCTCGTCGCCGGGCACCGCCTCACGACGCTGGTCGGGCCGGGCGGTTCGGGGAAGACGCGGCTGGCCACGGAAACCGCGCGCACGATGCTCGGCGACGTGCCGGACGGCGCCTGGCTCGTCGAGCTCGCCCCCATCGGCGCGGACGGCGACGTCGCCCAGGCGACGCTGTCGGCGCTCAAGCTGCGGGACGCGCTGCTCGGTGACGCGCCGGAAGCCGAGCCCACGGACCGGGTCATCGCGGCGATCCGCGACCGGGACCTGGTGCTGGTCCTGGACAACTGCGAGCACGTCATCGAGTCCGCGGCGGCGTTCGCCCACCGCGTGCTCGGCGAGTGCCGCCGACTGCGGATCCTCGCGACGAGCCGCGAGCCGCTGGGCATCACCGGTGAGTCGCTGTGGCCGGTCGCGCCGCTGGTCCTGCCGGCCGACGACGCCGACCCGGCCAAGATCGAGTCCGCGCCGGCCGTCCGGCTGCTGCGGGATCGAGCTCAAGCGGTGCGCACGGACCTCGCTTCCGACGCCGCGACGCTGTCGACGCTGGCCCGCGTCTGCCGGGCACTGGACGGGATGCCGCTGGCCATCGAACTCGCGGCGGCCCGGCTGCGCACGATGTCGCTCGAGCAGCTCGCCAACCGCCTCGACGACCGGTTCCGCCTGCTGACCGGCGGCAGCCGCACCGCGTTGCCGCGGCACCGGACGCTGCGCGCGGTGATCGACTGGAGCTGGGAACTGCTCTCCGACGACGAACGCGGCGTCCTGTGCCGGCTCTCGGTGTTCGCCGGCGGCGCGAGCCTGGAAGCGGCCGAGCGGGTCTGCGCGAGCGACGCGGCCGAGGAGCTGCTGACCGCGCTGGCCGAGAAGTCGCTGGTCGTCACCGAAGGCGATCAGGCGCCGCGCTACCGGATGCTCGGCACGATCAAGGAGTACGCCGAGCAGCGGCTCGCCGAAGCCGGGGACACGGATTCGGCGCGTCAGGCGCACCTCGCGTACTTCACCGAGCTCGCCGAAACCGCGGAGCCGCACCTTCGCCGGGCCGACCAGCTGACGTGGCTCGCCACCCTCGACGCCGAACACGACAACATCGCCGCCGCGATGCGCGGGGCCCTCTCGGCCGGCGAAGCGCCCGAGGCGATGCGGCTCGCGGCGGCGGCCGGCTGGTACTGGTGGCTCGCCGGGCACAAGACCGAGGGCAACGAGCTGCTCATGGCGGCCACCGCCGTCCCCGGCGAGGTGCCCGACGAAATCCGCGCCACGGTGTACGCGTTCGTCACGGGCTTCCTGACGTCCGGCCGGGAAAGCGACCAGTTCCAGGCGGCGGACTGGATCCACCAGGTCCACGAACTCAGTGGCCGCATCCGGCACCCGCACCCGGCGGTGTCGCTGGTCGCCGCGCTGGAACGCATGCTGCGGACACCGGAGGAGTTCCTGCCCGCGTGGGAACCGCTGCTCGCCGACGAGGACCCGTGGGTCCGCGGTCTCGCGCGGCTGCAGCTCGGCAAGATGCGGATCCAGCTCGGCGGCGACGAGCAGGAGGCGGACGGCTTCCTCGAGACGGCGCTGACCGAGTTCCGCGCACTCGGCGAACGCTGGGGGACGTCGTTCGCGCTGACCGAACTGGCCGACCGGATTGCCATGCGCGGCGAGTTCGCCGGCGCGTGCGCGCACTACGAGCAGGCGATCGTCGTCGTCACCGAGGTCGGCGCGATCGAGGACGTCGTGCGGATGCGGTCGCGGCAGGCCCAGCTCTACTGGCTGGCGGGCGACGAGGACGCCAGTGCGTCGGCGATGGCCGAGGCGCAGCGGCTCGCGGAACGGGTCGCCTGGCCGGAGGCGCTGACCGAGCTGGCCCTCGCGAAGGCGGAGCTGGCCCGCTGGAGCGGCGACGCCGTCGAAGCACGCCGTCAGCTCGATGTCGCGACGGCGACGCTGGGCACGGCCGCCGAGCGCCCCAACGTCCAGGTGACGACCGAGGACCTGCTCGGCTACCTCGCCGAGGATCTCGGCGAAGCGCGCGACCACCGGGCCGTGGCCTTCCGGGCGGCGTCGGAGACGGGGACCGCGCCGATGATCGCGCAGGTGCTCGTCGGGATCGCGGACCTGGCCCTGCGCCGCGAAGAGTTCGAACAAGCGGCGCGGCTGCTCGCGGCGAGCGCCGCCGTGCGCGGCGTGACCGATCGGTCCCACCCGGACGCGGCCCGGATCGAACAGGCGACGCGGAATCGCCTCGGTGACACGAAGTTCACCGAGGCGACTCAGGAGGGGACGGGAGCGAGCTGGCGCGAGCTGGCCGAAGTCACGCTCGCTTCTTGAACGTCGACCGGGCCCACAGGTAGCCGACGGCGGCGATACCGACGCACCAGGCGGTCGCGGCGATCGCGTAGCCGGTCGACGGCGTGCCGTTGAGCAGCCCGCGCACCGTTTCGATGATCGGCGTGAAGGGCTGGTACTCCGCGAACTGCCGCAGGCCCGGGCCCATCTTGTCGGCCGGGGCGATCGCGCTGCTGAAGAACGGCAGCATGACCAGCGGCACGGAAGCCAGGCCCGCCGTCTCCGGCGACTTGGCGAACAGTCCCAAAGCGACGGTGAGCCAGCCGGCCGCGAACGCGAGCAGCAGCACCATGCCGACGACGCCGAGCCAGTCGAGGAAACTCGCGTGCGGCCGGAAACCCAGCGCGAACGCGACGCCGACGAGAGCCGCGATGGCGACGACGTTCGTCAGGACACTGGCGACGACGTGCCCGGTCAGCACCGCGCCGCGCGAGACGTCCATGACCTTGAAGCGGTTGATGATGCCCTTGGTCATGTCGGAGTTCACCGACGTCGCGGTGGCGCCGAGGCCGTAGCAGATGGCCAGCAGCATCAGGCCGGGCGTCGCGTAGTCGACGTAGTTCACGCCGACGTCGAAGGCGTCTCCCAGCATGTACACGAACATCAGCATGATCACGATCGGCATCAGGACGGCGTTGAACACCGAGGTCGGGTTCCGGGCGATGTGCTTGAAGTTGCGGCGCAGCATGACGGTCTGGGCGTTCATTTCGGTGCTACCTCCGTGGTGCGGCCAGTCAGGGCGAGGAAGACGTCGTCGAGATCGGGGGTGTGGACAGAGAACTCTTCTGCGTCGATCGCGTACTCGTCGAGCCGGTCGAGCAGGTTCCGCAGCGACTTCGTGTCCCCGTCGCCGGGAACCCGCAGGGTCAGGGCTTCGTCGTCGCGAGTGGAGCCGGCGATGACCCGCGCGGCCGCGTCGAGCTCGGCGACGCTCGCGAACCGCAGCCGGACGTGCGTGCCGGGGATCTGCCGCTTGAGCTCATCGGGCGTGCCCTGGGCAACGAGGCGCCCACGGTCGAGCACGGCGATCTTGTCGGCGAGCTGGTCGGCTTCGTCGAGGTACTGGGTGGTGAGGAAGATGGTGACGCCGTCGGCGACGAGGTCCTTGACGATGGACCACATGGTGCGCCGGCTACGCGGGTCCAGCCCGGTGGTCGGCTCGTCGAGGAAGATGATCCGCGGATCGCCGACGAGCGTCATGGCGAGGTCGAGCTTCCGCCGCATGCCACCGGAGTAGGTGGAGGTGGGCTTGCCGGCGGACTCGGTCAGTTCGAACCGCTCGAGCAGATCGGCAACGACCCGCTTCCCGTTCTTGACGGGGCTGAGATCGACCATGAGCTGCAGGTTTTCCTGCCCGGTGAGCAGTTCATCGACGGCGGCGAACTGCCCGGTGACCCCGATGGCCTTCCGAACGGCCTTGGCTTCGGAGCCGACGTCATGCCCGTCGACGCGCACGGTGCCACCATCGGCCTGCGCGAGGGTGGTGAGGATGTTGACGGTGGTGGTCTTCCCGGCCCCATTGGGCCCGAGAAGCGAGAAAACGCTCCCGGCGGCAACATCCAGATCGACGCCATCGAGCACGACTTTGTCTTGGTAGGCCTTCCGAAGGCCCGTCGCGGTGATCGCTGAGGTGGTCATGGGGAGAACTTTGAAGGTCCCCCCTGACACAGACCTGACCCCAACCTGACACGGCGCCTGTCACGGGTCGGTCTCATGTTCGGCCGCCTCAGTAACTTCGACACGCAGGGAAAACCGGCCAAAGCGAGCTGCCGCGGTGGATCGGCCAGCCGGCAGCCCGCAGGTCGAGTCACCCAGCGATTGAGCGCGCTCATCCAGCGCCGTTATGAGCGGCGCATCCAACTTCGACCATCTGACGCGAGTTCGCCGCACAGCGGGCAACTGAGCTCTCACGAGCACGGCGGGCAAGTACTCAGCCGTAGATCCTGATTTTGACTAGGCGATCGTGCCGTTGGCTCGTGCATGCCAGAGCGTGGATCGTGCTTCAGGAGTGGTCAGCTGCGTCAGCCCGGTGATTGCCCACCCGCGCAGTGACTCGTCCGCGCTGTCGAGTTGCGCGGCGAGCACTGACAGCGCAGCAGGAGATTCGGCCTCTGCGATCAGTTGCAGCAGCCAGCGGCGCAGTCCCTGGTCCTGCTGTTCGTTCTCGAACTGCTCGATCAATGCGGCGATGTAATCGGCGGCGTGTGCTCGCAGCTGGGCAAAGCCGTCTTCCTGGCACTGCGGGTCGCGGTTGCGCATCAGCCGCATCGCCGCGTCAAAGCCCTGAACCATGACTCAGAGCCTATCGTGCGTCACGCACAGGTTTTGGCGTTGGTTCAGCGCTCAGGCGTCTTGCCGAGAGCCTCGATAAGTAGCGCCACTGCTGTACTTTGCTGCTATCAGGGCAACGAAAAGGGCCGCCCACTCTACTGTGGACGGCCCTTGACCTGCTGTGGAGCTGAGGGGAATCGAACCCCTGACCTTCTCGATGCGAACGAGACGCGCTACCAACTGCGCTACAGCCCCTTGGTTGTGCTCGTAGAGCTTAGCAGTGCCCTACGAGCACGTTTCGGAGGGGGTCACTCTCCGACAGCCCGCCGATAAGGCCCGGTCCCGGGCTCGTCGAGCTCCTCGAAAGCCGGGTCCTCGTCATCCAGATCCACGACCACCGCGCTCCGGCGAACCCGCGCGGTCGGCGACGGACGGCGCTCGACGACCTCCCGGCGGACCGGCTCGACCACCTCGACGCGCTCGGTCTCCTCGACCGGGTCGTCGTCCTCGAAGGAGTCCTCGATCGTGTCCTCCGGAACCGACGGACGCGGTGCCGGGCGGCGAGGCGCGCGAGTGCTGTTGAAGCGGGCCAGCCGGCGCTGCCGGATCTCCTCCTCGATCCGCACCTGGCGGCGCAGGTACACGAGGTAGCCGACGAGCACGACGTCGACCGCCGCGTGGCCCCACCAGACCAGCGGCATGACGAACCCGGCGACGGCGGCCGTGATCACCGCGATCGTGAGCAGGATGACGACGATGCGCTGCCGGAAGCTGTACTTCGCCCGCGCGGCGATCTCCGCCGCTTCGGGGTCGAAGCCGCCGCGACCAGGGCGGTAACCGGCGCGCTCGGCCCGTTCCGCCCGCTCGGCGCGGGACGGCTGCGGGAGCGGCTCGGGCTCCGGCTCCTCGTAGTCGTCTTCGAGCTCGAGGTCGGCTTCCAGCTCCGCGAGGTCGTCCTCGACCGATGGCCGGGACTTCACGATCTCCTCGGACATGGCGAATTCCTCCCGGTCTTCGTTGCGTCCACTGCGTACGACCCTGGCCGCCAGCGCGGAGTCGGCCGTATGGGCCACCTGCTGCCGCCGACGCGCGACCATGGGCACGAGAACGACGAGCCATGCCGCGGCGAGCGCGACGATGATCACGGAGCTGGGCATCTCCCGTCACCTCCCCCGATCCTTCACCTGAAATCACGCTAGTCACAGGAGTAACAGATCGGACGGAGGCTCGCCGGGTTGGATCACGGAAATGCCTCACCGGATTAGGTGAATCTCACAGCATGTGGTAACGCGCTCACGGGCCCGGGTGGGTAATGACCGTCAGGCGTACTCGGCCCGGCCCGCCGCAACCAGCCGCGACACCAGCCCGGCGCCGGTCTCCTCCCGCGTCACGGCGAAGCAGTAGTGGTCCCGCCAGGCGCCCGCGACGTCGAGGTAACGCTCGAACAGGCCCTCCTGCCGGTAGCCCGCCTTGGTGAGAACCCGCAGGCTGGCGGCGTTTTCCGGGCGCACGGTCGCCTCCAGGCGGTGCAGCCCGGCCGGGCCGAAGGCGTGGTCGGTGACCAGGGCGACGGCGGCCGTCGCGACCCCGCCGCGGACCACGTCGGACGACACCCAGTAGCCGATCCAGGCGGACCGCAGCGACGCCCGGATGACGTTACCCACAGTGATCTGCCCCGCGAGCCGTCCGTCGAGGGTGATCGTGAACGGCAGGCACTGACCGCGCCGCGCGAGCGACCGCAACGCCGCCCACTGCGACGGCCACGACCAGAAAGCGTTGCGTTCGGGCCACGGGCCGACGCCGGTCGGCTCCCACATCTCGAGGTGGGCCCGGTCCCGGAGCCGGATCCGGCTCCACTCGCCGGCGTCGCGCAGCCGCACCGGCCGGATCGCGACCTCCCCGGCGGGCACCCGCAGTGGGCCGAGCCGGGCGGGCCAGCCCGGGTGCCGGCTCTCGACCGGGTAGGACAACCCCGACACGGAGTTCATCAGGCCCGTTGCGCCAGGAAGGTGACCTGCACCTGCTCGCCCGCGGGGACGTCGGTCAGCTCCTCCGGCACGTTGATCAGGCAGTTCGCCTCGGCCAGCGACGCGAGCAGGTGCGCCCCCGACTGGCCGAGCGGCTGGACCAGGTACTCGCCGTTGGCCTCGTCGCGCAGGAGCTGGCCGCGCAGGAAGCCGCGCCGGCCCTCGGTCGACGTGATCGGCGACAGCAGCCGCGCCCCGACGATCCGCCGGTGCGGGTTGCGCGTCCCGCGTGCCGCCCGGATCAGCGGCCGGACCAGCACTTCGAACACGACCAGCGCGCTCATCGGGTTGCCGGGGATGAGGAACGTCGGCACCGAGTCGGGGCCGAGCCTGCCGAACCCCTGCACCGAGCCCGGGTGCATCGCGACCCGCGTCATGTCGATCCGGCCGAGGTCGGACAGCGCCGCGTGGACCTCGTCACCGGTGGCGCCTCCGGCGCCACCCGCGACCACGACGATCTCCGACATCAGCAGCCGGCCTTCGACGATCTCCCGCAGCCGCTTGGGCTCGCTCGGCACGATGCCGACCCGGCTGACCTCGGCACCCGCGTCCCGGGCGGCCGCGGCGAGCGCGTACGAGTTGACGTCGTAGACCTGCCCGACCGACGGCGTCCGGTCGATGTCGACCAGCTCGTCGCCGACCGACACGATCGACACCCGCGGCCGCGGGAAGACGAGGACCTTGGCCCGGCCGACCGCGGCCAGCAGGCCGACCTGCGCCGACCCGATCGTGTCGCCGCGGCGCACCGCGACGTCGCCGATCTGGACGTCCTCGCCGGCCCGGCGCACGTAGCCGGCCGAGGGCACCGAGCGGTGCACGGTGACCCGGGCCTGGTGCCCGTCGGTGTAGGCGAGCGGCACGACCGCGTCGGCCAGCGTCGGCAGCGGCGCGCCGGTGTCGACCCGCACGGCCTGGCCGGGCTGCAGGCGCCGCGGCTGGCGCGAGCCCGCCGCGATCTCCCCGACGACCGGCAGCTGCACCGGCTCCTGCCCGGCGGTGCGCACGTCGACGCTGCGCACGGCGTAACCGTCGATCGCGGCCTGGTCGAAGCCGGGCAGCGCGTGCTCGGCGACGACCTCCTCGGCGCAGAGCAGCCCCTGGGCCTCGGAGATCGCCACGCGCACCGGCTGAGGCCGGACGGCGGCGTCCAAGGTCATCGAGATCTGCGCGTCGACCGAGCGCAGCTCGGTCTCGTCCCCGGCCACTTCGGGCGGTGCCGCGTCGAGGGATTCCGTCATGGGCGTTCTGTCCCGATCCGTTCCGTCAGCCACGCCCGTAAAGATGGACCGTACTCGGGCGTTTCAAGCGCGAAATCGACCGCGGCGCGCAGGAAACCACCCGGATTCCCCAGGTCGTGGCGTCCGCCGCGGTGCACGACGACGTGAACCGGGTGTCCTTCGGAGATCAGCAGCGCGACCGCATCGGTCAGCTGCAGCTCGCCGCCGCTACCCGGCGTGATCCGCTTCAGCGCGTCGAAGATCGCCCGATCGAGCAGATAGCGCCCGGCCGCGGCGTACGTCGACGGCGCGTCCTCCGGCTTCGGCTTCTCGACCATCCCGTGCACGCGCTTGACGTCGGCGTCGTCGGTGTCGGTGACGTCGAAGACGCCGTACGGCGAGATGTCGGCCTTCGGGATGTCGAACGCGCAGAGCACGCTGCCGCCGTACTGCGCCCGCACCGCGCCCATCCGCTCGAGCACGCCGGTGGGGAGCACGAGGTCGTCCGGCAGGAGCACGGCGACGGCTTCGTCGTCCGGCGTCAGGTTCGGCTCGGCCTGCGCGACGGCGTGGCCGAGGCCGAGCGCCTGCTCCTGGATGGCGGTCTCGACGGCGAGCAAGCCGGACCCGCGACGCACCTTCTCGAGCAGCTCGGTCTTGCCCTTGGCCTCGAGGTTCTTCTCGAGCTCGGGCTGCTCTTCGAAGTAGCGGACGACGGCGTCCTTGCCCGGCGAAGTCACGATGACCAGCCGTTCCGCACCCGCGGCGGCGGCCTCGGCCGCGACCAGCTCGATCCCCGGCGTATCGACCACCGGCAGCAGCTCTTTGGGCACGGCCTTCGTCGCCGGCAGGAAGCGCGTCCCGAGGCCGGCGGCCGGCACGATGGCGGTTCTGAACGTCTGGGTGGTTGCGGCGCCCGTCATGGGCGCAGAGCCTAACGTGAGGTCATGCACGCGCTGGGCAATGAGCACCTGAGCAAGGCGGAGTGGCGTGACCGGCTGGCGCGCGCACGGGCGGACCAGACCGCCGAATCGCACGCCCGAGAAGCTTCGGCACTGGTCAGCGCGGTGTCGAAGGTCACATCCGGGACGGTGTGCGCGTACCTGCCCTTCGGCACCGAACCGGGGACGACGGCGCTCGTCGACGCGCTCGCGGCCGGGGGCGCGCGGGTGTTGCTGCCGGTCATCGTCTCGCGCGCGGACCCGCTCGACTGGGCCGAGTACACCGGCGAGGCCGATCTCGTGCCGTCCCGGTTCCGCGGGATCCGCGAACCGGGCGGGAAACGCCTGGGTACCGAGGCCGTGGGGGCCGCGGAGCTGATCTTGGTGCCCGCACTGGCCGTCGACCACCGGGGCGTCCGGCTCGGGCGGGGTGCCGGCCACTACGATCGCTCGCTGGTGTTCGCCGCGGCCGGGGTGGCGCTGCTGGCCGTCGTCCGCGACGAAGAGCTGGTCGAACGGCTGCCCGGCGAACCCCACGACGTGCGCATGAGCGGGGCTCTGACGCCGGGTCGAGGCGTGCTCGACCTGCCGATGTGAGCAACGTGGAATTGCTTTCGGGGAATGTTTTCCAGCACAATCAGGTTGGCACTCTGGTCGGATGAGTGCCAGCAAAGGAGCCCTCAGTGCCTACGTACCAGTACGCCTGCAAAGAATGCGACCACCGGTTCGAAGCCGTGCAGTCGTTCTCGGACCCCAGCCTGACCGTGTGCCCGCAGTGCTCCGGCACGTTGCGCAAGGTGTTCAGCTCGGTCGGCGTGGTCTTCAAGGGCAGCGGGTTCTACCGCACCGACTCGCGCGACTCGAGCAAGTCGAGCACCGCGTCGACCCCGTCGAAGACCGAGACCAAGACGGAGTCGAAGTCCGAGTCCAAGTCCGACACGAGCTCGGCATCCTCCTCCTCGGGTACGACGAAAACCACCGCCGCCGCCTCCTGACCGGCGAGGTTGTCCACAACACCCCGGTTGTCCACAGGTGCCGGATCCGGCCCTTCCGGCGGCCGGTCCGGCTTCCCTAACGTCGATCTCGTGCGGCACACCGCCGCACCCGATCCGACCGAGGGGGCACCGTGGACCTGGCGGCGAAGTTCCGCACTCCTGATCTGACCCGGCTGCGAGGCCGGCGGGCTCGGCTCGTCCGCCGCTGGCTCGCCGTAGGCCTGCTGCTGGCCGGTGCGCTGCTGTTCGCGCACCCCGGTTCCGCACGGGGCGCACCGACGACTCCGACCGTCGTCGCGGCGCACGACCTCCCTTCCGGCGCGGCTCTGCGCGCTCTCGACGTCCGACTGGCCGACCTCCCCGATTCCGCACGTCCGGCGGGGGCGCTGAGCTCGCTGGACGGCGTCGACGGCCACCTGCTGGCGGGCGCCGTCCGCGCCGGCGAACCCCTGACCGACGTCCGGCTGGCGACGACCATCCCCGGCTCGGGTGATCCGACGTCGGCGACAGTGCCGGTGCGCCTGGCCGACGCCGGCGTCGCCGAGTTGCTGGAGCCAGGCCGGCGCGTGGACGTCGTCGCGGCGCCGGAACCGGGCGTACCCGCGTCCGTGCTGGCCGGCGGCGCGACGGTGGTGGCGGTCGGACAGCGGGAGGCGTCCGCGGCGAAAGGTCCGCTCGTCCTGCTCCGGCTCCCGGCGGCGATCGCGACGAGGGTGGCGGCGATTTCACTGGAGCGTCCGGTAACGGTTACTCTCCGCTAGCCCACCCCCTGTTCGTGAGGAGAGCAAGTTGTTCAAGGGTTTCAAGGACTTCCTGATGCGCGGCAACGTCGTGGACCTCGCCGTCGCGGTGGTCATCGGCTCGGCGTTCACGGCCATCGTCACGGCGTTCACCACCGGCCTCATCAAGCCGCTGATCAGCACGATCGGCGGCACGGACGCCGCTCAGGGCCTCGGCTACCAGATCTTCGACAACAACAAAGCCACGTTCTTGGACATCGGCAGCGTGATCAACGCTGCGATCAACTTCGTGCTGGTCGCGGCAGTGGTCTACTTCGTGATCGTGCTGCCGGTGAAGCACGTGCAGGAGCGCCGCAAGCGCGGCCAGGAGCCGGGCCCGTCCGAGCCGACCGACGTCGAGCTGCTGATCGAGATCCGCGACCTGCTGCGAGCCCAGGCCCAGCGCGACAACGGCCGCGGCTGAGCGGGATCAGCGATCGTGGTGCGGCGGCCGGTTCTCCCGGTACCAGTCGTCCGGGAGCCCGGTACGCCGGTCGGGATCGCGCTCGTCGGAGGTCGTCTCGGGCAGGACGTCCCCGAAGATCTCATCGACCCGCCGGCGCCGCTCACTGCTGGCCTGGGGATCACGCTGCTGACCGGACATGCCCCCAGTCTCCCACGACGCGTTGATTGACAACTCCAGAGCGAAGTTCACCCCCGGCGGCGCCTCGTCCCGCCGCCCGCGGATCTGCTCCTCGCTGTGGAGGAACCCGGCGCGCGGCTCCGAGCAGCCGGCCCGGTCAGTCCTCGACGAGGGCGTCGAGCCGCTCCCGCTGTTCCTGGCTCAACTGGAGCCCGGCCGCGGCGACGTTCTCCTCCAGGTGCGCGATCCGGCCCGTCCCCGGAATCGGCAGGATCACCGGCGACCGCGCCAGCAGCCAGGCGAGCGCGACCTGCGCGGCGGTGGCACCCAGCTCGGCGGCAACACCGGCGATCGCACCCGCGTCGGCCGTCGCGGGAGCCACCGGCCGCCAGGGCAGGAACGCGATGCCCGCCTCGGTGCACGCCCGCAGCACCGGCTCGTGCTCCCGGTCGAGCACGCTGTACCGGTTCTGCACGCTGACGATCTCGACGAGCTCCCGGGCGCGGGCCAGCTCGTCGACGGTCACCTCGGACAGCCCGATCCGCCCGACCTTCCCGGCGGCCTGGAGCTCCCGCAGCGTGCCGAGCTGGTCGGCGAGCGGCGTCCCCGGGTCGATGCGGTGCAGCTGGAGCAGGTCGATCCGCTCCACCCGAAGGCGGCGCCGCGCCTGCTCGACCTGCTCACGCAAGATCGAGGGCCGGGCGTCGAGCCGCCACTCGCCGCCGGGTCCGGTGCGCGCGACCCCCACCTTCGTGGTGATCACCAGCTCGTCCGGGTAGGGGTACAACGCCGACGCGAGCAGTTCTTCGTTGGCTCCGCCGCCGTAGAGGTGAGCGGTGTCGATCAGCGTGACACCCAGCTCGACGGCCCGCCGCGCGACGGCGATCGCCTGGTCTCGCGCGGAGTCCACCGGCAGGTGCATCGCCCCGAAGCCGAGGCGGCGCACCTCCAGGTCTCCGCCGATCCGGAAGTGCGAAGGGATCAGACCTCTTCGAGGCCCGACAGCTCGTCGATCACGTGCGGTACGAGCGAGGTCAGCGTCGCCATCCCGTCGCGCACCGCGGACCGCGATCCGGCGAGGTTGACCACCAGCGTGCTCCCCGACACCCCGGCGAGCCCCCGCGAAATCCCCGCGTCCACGGCCCCGGCGGCGAGCCCGGACGCCCGGATGGCCTCGCTGATGCCGGGGATCGGCCGGTCGAGCACCCCGGCGGTGGCGTCCGGCGTGCGGTCACGCGGCAGCACACCGGTGCCGCCGACCGTGATCACCAGGTCGGCGCCGCCGATCACGGCGGTGTTGAGCGCGTTGCGGATACCCGCGGTCTCGGCCTCGACGACCACGACACCGTCGACGATGAAACCCGCTTCTTCGAGCAGTTCCGTGACCAGCGGGCCAGTGGTGTCCTCGTGCTCGCCGTGCGCCACGCGATCGTCCACGATGACCACGAGGGCCCGGCCCAGCCGTTGTGCACTCCGTTCCATGGCGCCCACCGTAGTCGGTTTCGGGCACCCGGCGCCGGGAGGTGCCGGGTGAGTTCTGACGATTCCGTGACGTGCCCGCGCGCGGCCGGGCACGCCGGTCCGCGGCCCCCTAGCCTGACCGGTGTGCGCGTACTGGTCACCGGCGGAGCCGGGTTCATCGGGTCCCACATCGCCGATCTGCTGGCGGACGACGGCGACGAGGTCGTGGTGCTCGACAACCTCCTCCCGACGGCCCACGGCTCCCGCACCCCGCCGGCGTACACCGGCAGGCACCGGTTCCTGCGCGGCGACGTCACCGACACCGAGCTCGTCGCCGAGCTGCTGGACGGCGTCGACGCGGTGTGCCACCAGGCGGCGGTGGTCGGGCACGGCGTCGACCCGTCGGACGCGCCGTCGTACGCGCTGCACAACGACTACGGCACAGCGGTCCTGCTCGCCGGGATGCACGCGGCCGGGGTGCGGAAACTGGTGCTGGCGTCGTCGATGGTCGTCTACGGCGAAGGCCGGTACGAGTGCCCGGACCACGGCGTCGTCCCGCCGTCACCGCGCCGCGCGTCCGATGTGGACGCCGGCCGGTTCGAGCCGCGCTGCCCGGCCTGCGACGCCGAGCTGAGCTGGCGGCTGGTGCCCGAGGACGCGCCGCTGAACCCCCGCAGCACGTACGCGGCGGCGAAGCTCGCGCAGGAACACCTGGCCGGCGCGTGGGCACGCCAGACGGGCGGCAGCGTGTGGGCAATGCGCTACCACAACGTCTACGGCCCGCGGATGCCGCAGAACACCCCGTACGCGGGGGTGGCGTCGCTGTTCCGTTCGGCCCTGGAGCGCGGCGAAGCACCGGTGGTGCTGGAGGACGGCCGCCAGCAGCGCGACTTCGTGCACGTCCACGACGTCGCCAGGGCAAACGTCCTGGCTCTCCGGACAGCCGGCCCGCCGGGCGACCTGACACCGCTCAACATCTGCTCCGGCACCCCGCACACGGTCGGCGAACTGGCCGAAGAACTGGCACGCGCCTGCGCCGGCCCGAAGCCGAAGGTGGCCGGCGGCGCGCGCCCGGCCGACGTCCGCCACGTGGTCGCCAACCCGGCTCGCGCCCGCGAACTGCTGGGCTTCACCGCGGAGATCGGCTTCGAAGAGGGAATCGCCGACTTCGCAACGGCCGAACTGCGTGCCCCGGTCTGACAGGTGCAGGTCCGCTCGGTGCCGGGGAACAACGACGACAATCGAAGTGGAACCGGCCGGGCCGGATCGGGCCTGGTCGTGCGACGAACTGCGCGACCCGGTCTAGGACATCGCCAGCGGCAGCCGCACCTCGAACCGGCATCCCGGCCCGTGGTTGTGGACGCCGATCTTCCCGCGGTGGGCCTCGACGAGCCCCTTGGTGATCGCCAGCCCGAGCCCACCGCCACTGGTCGTCCCGCCACGCTCCGGCGTCCGGGCCTGGGTCCCGCGGAAGGCGACGTCGAAAACCCGGCTGATCTCGTCGTCGGGGATGCCGCCGCAGGAGTCGTCGACGGCCAGCAGGGCCTCGTCGCCGTCGACGCCGATCTGCACCGCCACCGTCCCGTCGGGCGGGGTGTGCCGGATCGCGTTGGACACCAGGTTCCGCACGATCCGGGCCAGTTCCGGGTCGCTCCCGGTCACGACCGGCCAGGTCGACGCGTTGGCGAGCACCCGCACGCGCTTGCGCTCGGCGACCGGCGACTGGGCGGCGACCGCGTCGCTGACGACGTCCCGCAGCGGCACCGCGGACATGGTGAGCTCGAGGGCGCCGGCGGTGATGCGCGAGAGCTCGAACAGGTCGCCGACCATCGCGGACAGGCGCCTGGTCTCGCCGCCGATCCGCTGGGCGTAGTCGGCGACCTCGTCGCGTTCGGACACCACGCCGTCGGCCAGCGCCTCGGCCATCGCCTGGATGCCCGCCAGGGGGCTGCGCAGGTCGTGGCTGATCCACGCGACCAGCTCGCGCCGCGACGCCTCGGCCGCGCGCTCGCGGTTGCGTGCCTCCCGCTCCCACACGCTGCGGCGCGCGATCGCCCGGCCGAGGATGATCGCCGCCGGCACGGTGCCCACGGCGACGAGCAGGCAGACCAGCAGCATCGTGGTCAGCGCCGGGGTGAACATGAACCCGCTGACGCCCAGGACGCCGACCAGCGTCGAGAGCACCGGGATCAGCACCAGCACCGTGAGCGTGGTGGCCAGCGAGCCGCGGCGGAGGAAGTAGAGCACGACCCCGCCGAGCGCGGCGATCGGCAAGGAGAAGAGCAGCGCCAGCGGCAGGATGTGCCAGAGGTGCGTCAACGTCTCCGCGAAGGACTCGCCAGGTTCGATCACGGCTGCTCCCGGTCGTAGCGGTAGCCGACACCCCACACCGTCGCCACCCGGGCCGGCTTGGCCGGGTCGCGCTCGATCTTCTCGCGCAACCGTCGCACGTGGACGGTCACCGTGGACTGGTCGCCGAAGTCCCAGCCCCACACCTTCTCGAGCAGGTCCGCGCGCGAGTAGGCGACGCCGGGGTGGGCGAGGAAGAACGCGAGCAGATCGAATTCGCGCGAAGTCAACGGCAGTTCGCGGCCGGCGAGCGTCGCGGTGCGCGCGGTCATCTGCAGGCGCAGGTCGCCGTCCGACAGTTCGGCGGCGGCCGGCACCGGCCGCGGCATCCGCGCGCGGCGCAGCACCGAGGCGACGCGCAGGGCGAGTTCCTTGGGGCTGAACGGTTTCGTGACGTAGTCGTCGGCGCCGAGCTGGAGCCCGGCGATCCGGTTCTCCTCCTCGCCGAGGGCGGTGAGCATGACGATCGGCACCTGGCTGACCTGGCGCAGCCGCTTGCACACCTCGAGGCCGTTGATCCCCGGCATCATGACGTCGAGGACGACTAGGTCCGGCTCGTGGGCGGCGAACTGGGCCAGCCCTTCGGCGCCGTCGCCGGCCTGGTCGACGGTGAACCCGGCCACCTCGAGGTAGCGGCGCACGACGTCGCGGACCGTCTCGTCGTCGTCGACCACGAGCACGCGCCCGGCCTGATCGTTCATCACGTCTCCCTCACCAGCCGGTCAGCAGCAGGTGGTTGACCGCCAGCGCCGTCACGGCTTGCGCGGCGAGCCACCATCGGCGCCCGGGCCGCGGCAGCAGGGCCGTCATCGGCAGCAACCACATCCCGAACGGTAGCCAGATCCGTTCGGTCTCGGCTTTCGACAGGCCCGAGACGTCGGCGAACACGATGGTGAGCAGGGCGGCGGCACCGAGCAGCAGCACCGGGTCGGAAAGCAGGCCACGACCTCCCCCGGCGAAGCCTCGCCGGACGGCGGCCACCACCGCGGGGCCCAGCGCGACGACCACCGCCGCCAGATCCGCCCAGACCCAGTACGAGTAGGGCCGGACGAGCGCGACGCCCTGGTAGTAGCGCTCCACGACCAGGTGGTAGCCGTCGAGCCACCAGAAGCCCGCCCACGCGAAGATGCCGACGACGGCCAGCGCCGCCGCGACGGCCAGGGCGGCGGCCCGCCACTGCCGGCCGAGGACGGCCACGGCGAGCGCGAGCAGGCCGAGCAGCACCAGGCCGTACGAGAGGAAGATCCCGAAGCCGAGCAGCACACCGGCGGCCAGCCCGGCCGGGACGGCGTACCGGCGGCCCACGCTGAACCCCTTCGCGGACAACGCGAGCAGCGCCAGCCCGGTCGCGGTCGTCCCGGCGAACAGGCCGTCCGCCGAGACGCCGATCCACACCGCGCCGGGCGTCAGGACGGCGAAGGGCAGCACCGCGCGAGCCGCGTCGGGCCGGCCGAGCAGGGCAACGGTGGCGGGCAGGGCGACCGCGACCAGGCTGCCGACGAGCACGACGGCCGTCGCGGCCCAGGCGCCGCCGTGCAGGCCGAGCCGGTCGAGCCAGACGAAGACGAGCGTCGCGCCCGGCGGGTGGCCGGACACGTGCGTCGTCCACGAGTCCGGCTGGAAGTCGAGGATGCGGGAGGAGAACTCGCGCAGCATCCGCGGGA
This sequence comes from Amycolatopsis sp. NBRC 101858, assembly GCF_030269325.1. GTDB lineage: Bacteria > Actinomycetota > Actinomycetes > Mycobacteriales > Pseudonocardiaceae > Amycolatopsis > Amycolatopsis ponsaeliensis. The sequence goes on from NZ_BSTD01000001.1 coordinate 1,314,541, forward strand.
TGTCGGTGATGCCGGGCACCTCGTGGAGGTACTCCTGCGGAATGGTCAGCCGGCCGGCGAACCCGCGGGACCAGCCGTCGACCATCGACAGCGAGAAGATCCAGGCCAGGGAAGCCAGGTAGCCGGCGGCGAGCGCCCGGCGCCACGGCAGGCGGACGGCCAGCGCGGGGCCGTGGAGCACCACCGCGACGGCGATCAGCACGGCGAACACCGAGCCGGGGCCGACGTGCGGGAGCCAGTCGGCGAACAACGGCGGCGAGGACACGAAGATGACGACGCCGGAGTGCGGCCGGTTGTAGTACGAGCCGACCGCGGCGGCCGCGGCCACGAGCACCGCGGCCGCCACGACGGCCAGGAGATCGGCCCGGTGGGCGCGGCGCCCGGGTCGATCGGGTGGCGGGAGTTCGGGTTCGCGGGCAGGCGGCTCGGCGAGCCGGGCTGCCGGGTTCGGCTCGCTCATCGCTGTCCACCCTAGGTCCGCGGGCACGAACCCGCGGGGTCGCGCAGGCAGCTGTAACGAGCCGGTAAGAACTCGTCACTCGTCATGATTCAGTAAGGAGCGCAAGGGTTTTCCGCGATCCGTCCCGGACTTACGGTCGGCGCCGTGACTGACTCAGGAGTGGACGTCGTCCTCCCTTGCCTCGATGAAGCGGGCGCCCTGCCCGGAGTACTGGCCGGACTGCCGCCGGGCTACCGCGCGATCGTCGTCGACAACGGTTCGGCCGACGGCTCGCCCGAAGTGGCGGCCTCGCTGGGTGCGAAGGTCGTCCACGAACCGCGCCGCGGCTACGGCGCGGCCGTGCACACCGGGCTGGAGGCCGCCACCGCGGACATCGTGTGCTTCGCCGACGCCGACGGGTCCCTGGACCTCGGCGACCTGCCGCGGCTGGTGACCGCGGTCGAAGGTGGTGCCGACCTGGCCGTCGGGCGGCGGGTGCCGACCGGTCCCGGGGTGTGGCCGTGGCACGCGCGGGCCGGCAACGTCGTGCTGGCGCAGCTGTTGCGGGGCCGCGGGTTGCCGGTGCGGGACATCGCGCCGCTGCGGGCCGCGGACCGGCGGGCGCTGCTCGGCCTCGGCGTCACGGACCGGGCTTTCGGCTACCCGCTCGAGCTGCTGATCAAGGCTCAGCGCGCCGGCTGGCGGGTGCGCGAGTTCGACGTCCGGTACGGCGAGCGCGCCAAGGGGACGAAGTCGAAGGTGTCCGGCTCGGTGCGGGGCACGCTGCGCGCGGTCCGCGACTTCGGGCGGGTGCTGGCGCGATGACGAATCGGTTCGTACTGCTGGTCGTGGCCAAGGCCCCGGTGCCGGGGCTTGCGAAGACCCGGCTCTGCCCACCGGCGACCCCGGCGCAAGCGGCGCAGATCGCCGCGGCCGCGTTGCTCGACACGCTCGACGCCGTGTGCGCTGTTCCCGGTGCCGCGCCCGTCGTCGCGATGACCGGCGACCTCGGCGCCGCCGCGCTGGCCACCGAAATCGGCCTGGCGCTGCGACGGGTGACCATGATCCCGCAGCGGGGCTGGGACTTCGGCGCCCGGCTGGCGAACGCCCACGCGGACGCCGCCGCGGTGCACGCGGGCCTGCCGATCCTGCAGATCGGCATGGACACCCCGCAGGTCACGCCGGAGTCCCTCGCCGCGGCGGCCGCGCCGGTCGTGCACGGCGGGGACGACTCTGTCCTCGGCCCGGCCGAAGACGGCGGCTGGTGGGCGCTCGGACTCGCCGATCCGCGGCACGCGCAGGCCCTCGCGGGCGTCCCGATGTCCCGTGACGACACCGGCGAACGCACCTTGCGCGCGCTCACCGCGTGCGGGCTGCGACCGCGCCAGGCCGCGCGACTGTCCGATGTGGACACCATGGCGGACGCTCGCGCGGTGGCGGCGACGTGTCCGGACGGCCGGTTCGCGCGCGCCGTCGCGGCGGTCGCGGGGCGGGCGGTCGCATGAAGACGGCACTCATCGGCAACGAGTTCGACCGCGGCCTGCTGGGCCACCGGTGCTGGCTCGAACTGGCCACCGGCGAGCGGGTCGACCTGCCGGTCGAACGGTGGACGGCGGCGTCGGAGGGCGACGAGGTCCTGCTCGACGCCTGCGCCGGCCCGACTCTCGACATCGGCTGCGGTCCGGGCCGGCTCACCGCGGCCCTCGCCGCCCGCGGGGTCGTCGCGCTGGGCGTGGACAGCTCTCGCACGGCCGTCCGGCTGACTCGCCGCCGCGGCGGGAGTGCGTTGCACCGCAACGTCTTCCACCACGTTCCCGGCGAAGGACGGTGGCGGCACGCCCTGCTCGCCGACGGCAACATCGGCATCGGCGGCGATCCCGTGGGCCTGCTGCGGCGGGCGGCGCAGCTGATCGCCGGCGACGGTGACGTCCTCGTCGAGCTGGAACCGCCGGGGCACGGGCTGCGACACGAACGTGTCCGGCTGCGGCCCGGGCACGCCGACGGCGCCTGGTTCACCTGGGCGTGGGTCGGCGTGGACGCGATCGCCGAGGTGGCCATGCGCGCGGGGCTGCGCGTCGGCTGGACCACCCGGCACGGCCACCGCTGGTTCGCGCGGTTGGAGCGGTCGTGAAGCTGCCGATCCCGAAGGAAGAACACTTCACGGCACCGGCGCACGACGAGCGCGTGACGTCGAAGATCGGCCTGGCGCTGGCGGTCACGTTCACGACGTGCTTCGTGACCGGCCTGATCAGCCACCTGATCCAGCACCCGCCGGAGTGGTTCTTCTGGCCCAGCCGGCCGGTCGGGCTCTACCGCGTGACGCAGGGGCTGCACGTGATCTCCGGCGTGGCGTCGATCCCGCTGCTGCTGGCGAAGCTGTGGAGCGTCTACCCGAAGCTGTTCGGCCGGCCGCTCGTCCGTTCGCTGCCGCACGCCCTGGAGCGCCTGTCGATCCTCGTGCTCTCGGGTGCGGCGTTCTTCGAGCTGACGACCGGGCTGCTGAACGTCGCGCAGAACTACCCGTGGGGCTTCTACTTCCCGCAGGTGCACTACGCGGTCGCGTGGCTGGCGATCGGGTCGATCCTGGTGCACGTCGCGGTGAAGCTGCCGGTGATCCGGCGCGCGCTCAGCCGCGGCACACCCGAGGAGGAGCCACCGGCCGCCGGGCTGTCCCGGCGCGGGTTCCTGCGGACCACCGGGCTCGCGACCGGAGTCGCGGTCGTCGCCACGGCGGGTGCGACCGTCCCGTTCCTGCGCGGGATCTCCGGCCTCGCCTGGAAGACGGGCAAGGGCACGCAAAACCTCCCGGTGAACCGGACGGCGGCGGCCGCGGGCGTCACGTGGTCGGCGTCCTGGCGGCTCTCGGTGGTGACCCCGCGCGGCACGACGAAGTTCTCGCTCGACGAGCTGCGCGCGCTCCCGCAGACGACCGCCGAGCTGCCGATCGCGTGCGTCGAGGGCTGGAGCCAGTCGGCGACCTGGCGGGGGATCTCGTTGCCGGTGCTGCTGAAAGCCGTCGGTGTGCCGCCGGGCACGGCCGTGCGGGTGTCCTCTTCGGAGCGGTCCGGGCTGTACGGCGTCAGCGTCCTGCCCGGCGAGCACACGGCCGACGAGCTGACGCTGCTCGCGCTGGAGCTGAACGGCGAGGAGCTCGACCTCGACCACGGCTTCCCGTGCCGGATCATCGCCCCGAACCGGCCCGGGGTGCTGCAGACGAAGTGGGTCACGAAGCTGGAGGCGCTGTGAAGACCGCTCGCGCTCTGCTCGCCCTGCCGGGCCTCGCGGCGCTGGCGTGGGGTGTGGTGCTGTTCGTCGAGTACGCGTTCCCGTTGCGCCCGGACGTGTTCGGCGCGGTCGGCTGGATCGTCGGCGGCCCGCTGGTCAACGACGGCGTCGTCGCCCCGCTGACGGCGGTGCTCGGCATCGTCCTGGCCCGCGTCCTCCCGCGCCCGTGGAAGGTCCCGGTGGTCATCGGCACGGTCATCACCGGAGTCCTGCTGATCCTGGCGTTCCCGCTGCTCTGGCGCCCGTACGGAACCCCGCCGATGCCCGGCCTCCACGACGGGAACCCGGCCCTGGGCCTGGCCCTGACGTTGGCCGCGGTCTGGCTCCTGGTGGCCTTGACCCCGCTGGCCCGCCGTGTCGTCCCCTCAATCACGCGTGTCGCCCCTCCAGACACACGTGATGCCCCTCCAATCACGCGCGATGCCCCCTCAATCACGCGAGATGCCCCGCAGGACACGCGAACCGACCCTCCAGGTACGCCGGCCGACCCTCCAGGTACGCCCGCCGACCCTCCGGGCGCCTGAACCCGGCCACAAATGCGGCCACGCGCGACCGGCATCGAATGCCTGATCGCGCGTGGCCTTGTGGGTCCGGCCCCGAGATGCGGGGGTCGAGCCAGTGCTGGTCTCGGCCGCGCCAAGGCGGCCGAGCGTCTGGAAGGGATCAGTTGGCCGGGACGGGCTGTCCGCCGAGGGTCACCTCGACCGTGCGGCCGTCGGAGAGGGTGAACGTCGCCTTCTCGTCCGGGGCGCGGGTGCGAATCGCGGCGACCAGCGTGTCGGACGTGTCGATGTTCCGGTCGTCGATCTTCGTCACGATGTCGCCGGACTTGAGGCCGGCCTTCTCCGCCGGGCTGCCGGCGGTGATGGCGCCGAGCTTCGCGCCGCCCTGCGGGGCGTCCGTGACCTGCGCGCCGATGTAGGTCTGCACCGCCTGGCCGGTCTTGATGATCGTGTCCGCGGTGCGGCGGGCCTGGTCGATCGGGATGGCGAACCCGATGCCGACGTTGCCGCTCTCGGAACCGCCCTGGCCCTGGCCGGACGCCGACTGCGGGCTGTAGATCGCCGAGTTGATGCCGATGACCTGGCCGGCCATGTTCGACAGCGGCCCGCCCGAGTTGCCCGGGTTGATCGCGGCGTCGGTCTGGACGGCGTCCATCACCGTCTCCTGGCTGGCCTGGCCGCCACCCGCGCGCACCGGCCGGTGCAGCGAGCTGACGATGCCCGAGGTGACCGTGCCGGCCAGCTCGAACGGCGAGCCGATGGCGACGACCGACTGGCCGACCTTCAGGTCGTCGGACCGGCCGATCTCGACCGGAGTCAGGTTGTTGACGCCGTCGACCTTGACGACCGCGATGTCGGTCGTCGGGTCGCGGCCGACGACCTTGGCGGCGGCCTTCTTGCCGTCCTGGAACACGGCCTGGATCTGGCCGCCGTTCGCGGCGACCTCGACGACGTGGTTGTTGGTCAGGATGTAGCCGTCGGTGCTGATGACGAACCCCGAGCCCTCGCCGGCCCCCTGCTGCCCGCTGACCTGCAGCTCGACGACGCTCGGCGACAGCTTCTGCGCGACCGCCTCGACCGAGCCCGCGGGGGCGTTGCCGGTCTGCTGGGCCGGCTTCGGCGCGTCGAGCGCGTTGCTCGCCGGGCCGCCGGACGAGCCGCCGGTGAGGTACCCGACCGCCCCGCCCGCGACGCCGCCGACGAGCAGCGCCACCAGCGCGACGCCGGCGAGCAGCTTCCCGCCGGACCGCTTCGGCTGAGCGGGCGGCGCCGGCGGCACGCCGTAGACGGACGTCCCGGACTGCGCGTACGGGTTGGGGTTCGGCGGCGGGTAGACGCTCTGCTGGGTCGAGCCCGACGGGGTCCCCGGTGCGGACCAGGGGCTGGGGTTCGGCGCCCCGTAGGACGGATCGGCCCCGGTCACCGCGTGGTAGGACGGCTCCGGCGCCGAGTACTGCGGCGTACCGCCGGACTCGGGTGTGGCGGCCTGGTCACCGTACGGGCTCCCCGCCCAGCCGCCCTGAGCGGCCTGCTGGCCGGTCTCGGGGTGCCGCGGCGCCGCGGGGTCCTGCGCGCTGGGGTCGTTCTCGGTCATGTCATCACCTTGCGGGACGGTCCTGAGAGGTTCCTGAGCCGAACCTGTGCATCGGAGATGAGTATGGCCGGATCAGCCCGCCGCGCGGAGCTTTTCCGCGATCTGCTCCGGCGTCGCGTCGTTGACCCACACCGCCATGCCCGATTCGGACCCCGCCAGGTACTTCAGCTTGTCCTTGGCGCGCAACACGGAAAACAGTTCCAGGTGAAGCCAGCCGAGCTCGCGGTCGCGGCGCACGGGCGCCTGGTGCCACGCCGCGATGTACGGCAGTGGCCGGTCGTACAGCGCGTCACACCGGCGCAGGACGTCGAGGTAGACGTCGGCGAAGTCGTCACGCTCGGCGTCGGTCAGGGCGGGGATGTCCGGAACCTGCCGGTGGGGCACCACGTGCACCTCGATCGGCCACCGTGCCGCCGGCGGCACGTACGCCGTCCAGTGCTCGCCGGACGCCACCACGCGCGCACCGGACTTCCGCTCGGCGGCCAGCACGTCGCCGAGCACCGGGCGGCCGTGCTCGGCCTGGTAAGCGCGGGCGACGTCGAGCATCCGCTCGGTCTTCGGCGTGACGAACGGGTAGCCGTAGATCTGCCCGTGCGGGTGCGACAGCGTGACGCCGATCTCCTCGCCGCGGTTCTCGAACGGGAAGACCTGTTCCACACCGGGCACTTCGGACAGTGCGGCCGTGCGGTCGGACCACGCGTCGACGACCGCGCGCACCTGCTTCGCGCTCAGCCGCGAGAAAGCGCCGTCGTGGTCGCTGGTGAAGCAGACGACCTCGCAGCGCCCGCGTCCGGGCCGCGTCGGCACCAGCCCGGCACCATCCACAGTGGACGGCTCGCCGATGACATCCTCGGCGAAGGAAGGGAAGCGATTCTCGAAGACGACGACGTCGTAGTCGCTTTCGGGGATCTCGCTCGGTTTGCCGGGTTTGCTCGGGCACAGCGGACAGAGGTCGGCCGGCGGCTTGTAGGTCCGCGTCTGCCGGTGGGCGGCCATCGCGACCCACTCGCCGGTCAGCGGGTCCAGCCGGATCTCCGACGCGGCCGCGACGGGCGGCAGGTCGCGGGTGTCCTCGGCGACGCGATCGGGCGCGCCGGGCTGGTCGAAGTAGATGATCTCCCGGCCGTCGGCCAGGTGGCGTACGGTGCGCTTCACGCTTCTTCGGCCTCGACTGTCTCCGCCGTTTCGGCGATCATGAGTTCCGTTGCCCTTTCGGCGAGTATTTCCTTGGCCTCGTCGGAGATCCCGTCATCGGTGACGACGACGTCGGCCTCGTCCAGGTCGGCGATCGTGGAGATCCCGACGGTGCCCCACTTGGTGTGGTCGGCGAGCACGACGAGCTTGCGCCCGGCCTCGACCAGCGCGCGGTCGGTCTCGCTCTCGGTGAGGTTCGGCGTCGTGAAGCCCGGCCCGTCGGCCATCCCGTGCACGCCGAGGAAGACGACATCGAGGTGCAGCGACCGCAGGCTGTGCACGGCGACCGGCCCGACCAGCGCGTCCGACGGCGTCCGCACCCCGCCGGTGAGCACGACGGTGCGATCCGGCTGCGTCGACCCGCGGAGCACGTCGGCGACCTGGATCGAGTTGGTCACGATGGTGAGCCCCGGGATGGCGTCGAGCGCGCGGGCGAGCGTCCACGTGGTGGTGCCGGCGGAGATGCCGATCGCGGTGCCGGGCCGCACGAGCGTCGCGGCGAGCTCGGCGATGGCTTCCTTTTGCGCGCGCTGGCGCACGGACTTGGCCTCGAAGCCGGGTTCGTCGGTGCTCTTGCCGACGATCGAAGTGGCACCGCCGTAGACCTTCTCGACGAGCCCGCGCCCGGCGAGGACGTCGAGGTCGCGGCGCACCGTCATGTCGGAGACACCCAGCCTGGTCACGAGGTCACTGACCCGGACCGCTCCGGTCCGGCGTGCCTCTTCCAGGATCACCGCCTGTCGCTGACGCGCCAGCACCGCTCAACTCCGTCCCCGTCACACCCCAACCACACAAAATCCTACACGATTCAACACGGTATCCGCAGGGTCGACGTGGGTGAACTTCGAAAGACCAGGTCACGGAGTCCAGGCGACAGCGTGGACTAACAACACCACGACGGGGTCAGCCGGGCGCCCCCGGCAGCCGGATCGTCATCAGCGCGCCGCCCTCGGGCGCCCGCGCCGCGTACACCGCGCCGCCGTGCCGCTCGGCCGCGTGCTTGACGATCGCCAGGCCGAGGCCCGAACCGGGCAGCGTCCGCGCCTCCGACGAGCGGTAGAAGCGGTCGAACACCTTGGGCAGGTCCTCCTCGGCGATGCCCGGGCCGGCGTCGGCGACCTCGACCACGGCGGTGCCGTCGCCGAGCGGGTACAGCCGCACCCAGACCGTCGCGTCCGGCGGCGAGAACTTCACCGCGTTGTCGAGCAGGTTCAGCACGGCCCGCTCGATCGAGCTGTTGTCGCCGGTGAGCACCCACGGCTGCAGCGAGACGTCGAAGTTGATCTCGCCCGCACGCCGTCGCGCCCGGTCGAGCGCGCGCTCGACGACGTCCAGCAGCTCGACGCGCTCGAAGCGTTCGCGCGGCTCGTCCTGGCGCGCGAGCTCGACGAGGTCGCCGATGAGCTGCGTCAGCTCGTCGAGCTGGCCGCTGATGTCGGCGACGATGTCCACGCGGTCGGCGTCCGGCAGCGGCGGCGCGCCCGGCTTGCTCGCGGCGAGCAGCAGCTCGAGGTTGGTGCGCAGCGACGTCAACGGCGTCCGCAGCTCGTGTCCCGCGTCCGCGACCAGCTGGCGCTGGCGTTCCTGCGAGTCCGCGACCGTGCCGAGCATGGTGTTGAAGCTCGTGGTGAGGCGCGCCAGCTCGTCGTCGCCGCTGACCGGGATCGGCCGCAGGTCGCCGGTTTTGGCGACGCGCTCGGCGGCCGAGGTCAGCCGGTCGACCGGGCGCAGGCCGGTCCGCGCGACCGCCGTCCCCGCCGCGGCGGCGACCAGGATGCCGGCGCCGCCGATCAGGAACAGCACCAGCGCGAGCTCGTTCAGCGTGCGCTTGGTCGGCTGCATCGACTGGGCGAGCACGATGGCCTCGCCGTGCCCGGTGGGCAGCGCGACGACCCGGCTGTCGGTGCGGAAGTCCGTCCGCATCGACTCCGGTGAATCCCCGTTCGCCACGTTCAGCTCGTCCTGGCCGAACGGCGGCGCCGAGCTCGAGAGCGGGTAGGTCATCACGGCGTGCTGGACGTCGGGCGCGGCGGTGAGCTGCCCGATCTGCAGGTCGGCGCTGGCCAGGAACGCGCCGGGCACCTGCCGCAGCTCGGTCTGCACCTGGGGCGACGCGACGGCCGCCTGGGCGCGCGCCATCAGGCCGTCGTCCAGCTGCTGGTAGAGGTTGCTGCGCACGACCATGTACGCGCCGAGCGACACCAGCGCGACGGCGCCGGCGACACAGGCGGCGGCGAGCAGCGTCACCCGGCCGCGCAGCGAGAACCGGCGCGTCCCCCAGCGCGTGCCGCGAGGATCGCCGGGTTCGGTCACGGCGGGGTTTCCCTCAGGACGTACCCCACTCCCCGCACCGTATGGATCAGCCTCGGCTCCCCCTCGGCCTCCGTCTTGCGGCGCAAGTAGCCGACGTAGACCTCCAGCGCGTTGCCCGACGTCGGGAAGTCGTAACCCCATACTTCCTCCAGTATCCGGCCCCGCGTGAGGACGTGCTTCGGGTAGGAAAGGAACAGTTCCAGCAGTGCGAACTCGGTCCGGGTCAGGCTGATCTCGCGGCCGTCGCGGCGGACCTCGCGCGTGCCCGGGTCGAGCGTCAGGTCCGCGAACGACAGCATCTCCGAGGCCTGGCCGTTCTGGGCCTCCGGGCTGGCGCGGCGCAGCAGCGCCCGCAGCCGGGCGAGCAGCTCTTCCAGCGCGAACGGCTTCGGCAGGTAGTCGTCGGCGCCGGCGTCCAGCCCGGACACCCGGTCGGAGACGGTGTCGCGCGCGGTGAGCACGAGGATCGGCAGGTCGTCGCCGGTGCTGCGCAGGCGGCGGGCCACCTCGAGGCCGTCGAGCCGGGGCATCATGACGTCGAGGACCATCGCGTCCGGACGGTCGGCGATGATCGCCTCCAGGGCTTGCGCACCGTCGCTGGCCAGCTGGACCTGGTAACCGTTGAACTCCAGGGACCGCCGGAGCGACTCACGGACGGCGCGGTCGTCGTCCACCACAAGGATGCGCATGGCGACAGTTTTACTCAGCGTGCTGAGACTCGCCTAAGAACACACACAGAACTAACAAAGAGATTCCCTCACTCCGGCGCTCGCGCGACCGGCGCGTTCCAGTGCCGCCAGAGCGCGATCATCCTCACGGTGACTACGGCGGCGGCCGAGACCACGGTGACCGGCCCCTCCGGTAGTCGCACAGCGTGACCGACCGCGACGAGCACCGAGCCGGCCAGCGCGGCCACGGCGTAGATCTCTTTCCGCAGGACCAGAGGGATTTCCCGGAGCAGGAGGTCACGCACGGCGCCGCCGCCGATCCCGGTGGTCATCCCGATCAGGCACGCGGCGTAGATGGTCGCGCCGGCGTTGAGCGCGATGGTCGTCCCGGCGGTGGCGAAGACGCCGAGCCCGAGCGCGTCGGCGAGCAGCACACCCCGCCGCAGCCGCGCGACCTGCGGATGGAAGGCGAAGACGACCAGGGCGGTCACGGCGCAGACGGCGAGGTAGGGCCAGTTCCGCAGCGTCGTGGGCGGGTGGATGCCGAGCAGGACGTCCCGGATGACGCCGCCGCCGAGCGCGGTGGTGAGCCCGACGACGACCACGCCGAAGACGTCGAGCCGAGCCCGCACGGCGGCGAGCGCCCCGGACGCCGCGAAGGCGACGAGCCCGAGGAACTCCAGCGCCGTGAGCAGCATCTACTGGTCGAGCAGGCCACCGCGGTAGGCCAGCAGGGCGGCCTGCACGCGGTTCGCCGCCCCGATCTTGGAGAGCACGGCGGAGACGTACCCCTTGACGGTGGCTTCGGACAGGTGCAGGCGTCCGCCGATCTCGGCGTTGGAAAGCCCTTGCCCGATGAGCGCGACGACCTCGCGTTCGCGTTCGGACAGTGAGGCGAGCAGCTTCCGGGCGGGCTGGGCGGCGCGCTGTTCGTCCCGGTGGGACTGAACCATCCGCGCGGCGACCCCCGGATCGAGGACGGCGCCCCCGCGCGCGAGGTCCCTGACCGCCCTGAGCAGCGCGGCCGGGTCGATGTCCTTGAGGAGGAAGCCGTTGGCACCGAGCCGCAGCGCGAGGCTGACGTACTCGTCGATGTCGAAGGTGGTCAGCATGGCCACGGTGGGCGGATCGGGGAGGGCGAGGATGGCCCTCAGCGCCCTGATCCCATCATCAGGAGCCCGCATCTTGATGTCGAGCAGGGCGACATCGGGGTGATAACGCCGGGCGACCTCCACTGCGGATCTGCCATCGGAGGCCTCGCCCACGATCTCGATGTCCTGAGCCCCGGACATCATCGCGCGCAACCCCGAGCGCACCAGTTCCTCGTCGTCGGCGAACATGAGCTTGATCAACGAAGCCCTCCGCAACAGCCAGTAGGAGGCGGCTCCCCGCGTCCCGTTAACGAAGGTTACCTACTGTTGTTCAGCAGTTCGAAACCAGACACGACCAGGTGAGGCGCTGGTCCGTCCAGGTCAGGTCGGGTGGGCGCTCCGGCGGGGTGTATCCCGGGGCTTGGACATGCCGCAGAACCACTCACCTGGGTGACGACGAGAGTCGGGCTACTCCATCCGTGCCCCTGCTGCTGAGTCCTGCTTCGGCAAGCTAAGCTTGAGTCGGCAGTTGTAGGCCCTCGTAGCTCAGGGGATAGAGCACCGCTCTCCTAAAGCGGGTGTCGCAGGTTCGAATCCTGCCGGGGGCACAAAACCCCTGGTCGGGCAGATGACCAGGGGCTTCGTATTAGGCCAACCCTCGCTTAACCCTCATCTTTGGGAAGCTCGATCTTCGGGCGCTCAGCCAGCGCCGGACCGACGTCCTCGCCCACAACGCCCCGTTCCATATAGTCCTCTTGAGTCGTGCTGATTCGCTCGTGTCCGAGGTAGTCGGCAATCTCGCGAGCGGTCAGGCCGGCATCATCAAGGACCCCGGCGACGTAGTGCCGGAAGTCGTGCGGGTGCAGACCCTTGTACGGCGTCTTCTCAACGACCGTCCGGAACCGCGCCCGGGTGTTGTCCGGGTCCCGCAAGGTGCCGGTCGCCGACGGGAACACCCATTGCGTCTCAGCGTCCGCCTGACGACGTTTGAGGATGTCCATCACCCAACCAGGCGGGCGGATCGTACGCATACCTGCGCGGCTCTTGGTGTGGTCCTGCACGAACAGGCCCCTCCCGGTCACCCGAATCGCAGTTCCGTGGAACCGAATCGTGCCGGCGTCGAAGTTGACCGAGGTGTCCCAGTCGAGTGCAAGCAGTTCGCCGATACGGCAGCCGAGCCCGGAGAGCACATCGACCATGTCGACCAAGTCCCATCGCTTCGCATTCTCGGCGGCGTGGAACACCCCGAGAATGGGACTGATGGACTTCGCATTGACCGTACGTTCTTTCTTGCGCTTCTTGGCGCCCAGACTCTCGATCTCACGGACCGGGTTCTTATCGAGCGCGTCATGTCGGACGACCAGAGCGAAGATCCCGGACAGCACCACTTTGACGTGTGATGCCGCACCACGACCGTTGCGATCCCGCGTCTCCGTGATCAGGCGATTGACTGTTGAGACACGGATGTCTCGGACGCGAAGGTGCCCCATGGGCGTTGCCAAGTAGCGATTCCACGTGTCGCGATACTCCCGCTTGGTGCGCGCGGCTTTGCTTGATTCGTCAATCGACCTCAACCACATGTCCGCCGCCACGGAGACTTTGGTTTCCGCCTTGATCTCGCCGTCACCCGACCTTCGCGCACGGTCACGCAAGGCTTCGAGCAGGTTGTTGATCGCTTTGGCTTTCGTTGTTCCGACCCGTTCGACCGGACGCGTAACGCCGTCGTAGTCCTTGTAATTCGCTACTGCGCGCGATCCACCTTGCGGCAGCTCGTACGTGCGGATCTTTCCCCACGTTCCCAGCGGGAGCGGTGGCCGGCCCATCAGACCACCCCTTGCTCGTCGACCCACGAATCGACGTCCTCGGAGCGGTAGCGGACGTACTTGCCGATGCGGCGGCCGGTCGGCCCGTAGCCCTTGGTACGCCACTGGTACAGAGTGTTCTTCGGAATGCCGAGGTAGTCGGCGACGTCGTCGATGCTGAGCAGCTTGCTATTCATGGTCGTTTTCCCTGCTGTACTTGAGTTTTCGGTCGTCTCGGATGCGTTCGGCGATGCCCGCGGCGAGTTCGCGTTCCGCGTCGTCGCGGTACCCGGAGCCGTCGAAGGCCCAGTCGTTGACCACGGCGATCGAGTCGGCGCGGTCGTCCAGCCCCAGCCGTTCGAGGGTTTCGGCGAGCCGGAACGCCTGGCGGTCACCTCGGATGGCCTTGAACGTGGTGGAGTACGCCAGCGACTTGGTGAGGAAGTGGCCCCGGAACGCGAGCATGTGCGCCCACCGGCGGAGCTTTAGGTCCTCGAACGCCGGCAGGTCTCCGAGGTCCCAGGCGGTTTGGATGATGCGGCGGTGGTGCGCGGTCACCTTCAGGTGATCGATGTCGAGCTGGGAGCGGATCGGCCGGTCGGCGGCTTCGCTCTTGCCGGTGCCCTTCGTTGCGTACTTCGCGATGTACGCGGCGAGCCGGGCTTCGGAGATCTGCCCGTTGTCGTCTTCCAGCTCGGCCGAGGCGGCGGGTTCGATGCGGCGGACGTCGACCTGCGTGCCCCAGGTCAGCGACAGCTCGGTCCCGTCCGGGTAGGCAGCGGGCACGAGCACGGCCCCAGCGGCCGCGTACACGGCGTCTTCCAGCAGATCCGGGTGCGCCCACCGGGGAGCCGGTGACACCGCGCCCTCGGGGCCATCCAGGCGCACGACGGCGTGGAAGTGCACAAGCCCGCGCCGCTGGTATTCGGCGACCTTCCCGTAGGAGAGCCGGGCCTGTTCGGTGAACTCGCGGGCCTTGAGCCCGGCCCGTTTGGCGATCTCCCGGCGCAGGCGCATCGTGAAGCGCTGCCACAGCACGCCGGCGTGGGCCTGCCAGATCACCGACCCGACGTAGTCGTAGGTCTCCGGGTCCAGCGGGGCGCCGGTGCGGGTGTCGTCATCGTGGTGGTACTCCCCGCAGCCGCACGGCCGGCGTTTGCCGTTGCGGGTGGTGCGGGCGGTGTGGACGGGGCCGAAGGACGGGGCGGTGAGGGTGACGAACGCGCGCGGCCGGTCCCCGACCGTGGTGGGGATGCCCTTGTCGCCGCCGATCAGCCCGGCGCGGATGAGGTGGAAGGCGTCGGCGGCGTAGCGGTCGGAGCAGGCCGGGCAGACCCCGGACCGGCGGTTGCCGCACGGGGCGAAGATGTCCCCGCCGTGATGGTGCAGGACGGCGCCGGTAGTTGCGTCCTGGAGCTGATGCGCCCCGGAGAGCCGGATCGGGCGGGCGCAGCCGTTGACCGCGCGGACCTTGGCTCGCCAGTCCTGGTAGTCCAGGGCCTTCACACGGGCGGCGAGGCGGTCTTCCAACGTCAGCATGTCGGAGCCTTTCGGTTGGCGGGCATGAGAAACGGCGCGAGAGCCGGGCCGGAGTTGGTGGCCGGGCTCCCGCGCCGTGGCGGGGTGCGTCGGGACGTGGGTCAGCCGGTGGCGAGGTCCTGCAGGATCTGCACGGCCATCGGTTCCGGGACACGCACGACTCGGCGGATCTCCTCGATGGTCAGCTCGCGCCCTTCACTGCGAGCCGTTTCGGCCACGGTGTTGATCCGGCTGGTCAGCTCGGCCGGGAGCCTGAGCCGGGGCCGGACCGGAGTGACAACGGCGGCCGATGCCGGGTCGATGAAGACGCCGGTCCGGGAGGCGCTCGCGGTGACCGGCTCAAGATCCGCAACGGGCTCCCGGGTCTCGGGGGCCGGGGTGCGGCGCATGAGGAGCTTGACGACCACGAGGAACCCGAGTGCCGGCATCGCGGCCACCAGCCATCCGGCCGGGCTGGGTTCGGCGAGCGCGACCTGTGCGGCCATCTGCACCCCGAACCCGGCCACGAGTACAACCATCGGGAACGTGAGCTTGCGGGCTCCGCCGATCCGGTGGTCGCGCTGGATCTCGAACCCGGCGACGATGACGATGCCCTCGATCACCACGGCGTCGGCCCAGGCGATCCAGCCGAGCTGTCCGTGGTGGACGGCCCAGTCGTGGGTGTGGGTGAACCCGGCCGCCGCGCCGATGCTCCCGAGGACGACGGCGACCAGGACCCGAACGACGTCCACCAGCCGACGAGTCTTGTTCGAACTGTCCGCAGTGGACATGATGAGTCTCCTTTCAGGTCAGTTCTCGCCGCGCCAGCGGCGGGCGTAGGCGCGGTAGTGGTCGGCTTCCTGTTCGAGCTGCGCGACGATGTCGTCCGCGAGTTCTGCCAGCCGGGGGCTGCTGAAAGTTGGGCTTTCGCGGTCCGTGGCGCTGATGCTCAGATCGGTCGTGTAGTACTCGTAAATCAGGCGATCGATGTGCGTGAGGTAGCGCATCGGCAGCATGACTGTCCTTTCCGGTCAGTTTCCGAACGGAGCGAGGTTGGACCAGCGTTGAAGCATGTCCCGGCCACGTCGGGTCAGCCGCAGCGGCAGAACGGGCTTGCGGACCACGCCGTGCAGGCACGAGATCGTCTCCCGGGCCGGGCTGCGTTCGACGTAGCCGATGGACACCAGGTGCATCACGACGTCGTCCTCCTGGGCGGCCCGGCAGTGGCCTTCGCAGTCGAGGACCATCACGCGGTCGGTGTCGTCCAGCAGCCCGAACCGACCGTCCCGGACTTCCGCGAGCACGTCCTTGGCCACCAGCGGGTTCCCGGGTGAGCCGAGCGGCTTGCGGCGTCCCCGGGCCGGAGGGCAGGCGCGGCCGGTGGTCGGGGCCGGCGTCGGGGCGGGGGTGCCGAACAGGCCGAGCTGTCCGGGGTCGGCGCGGCGGGTCATCGGATGCGCTCCCGTCCGATGTCGCCGAACTCGCGGTTGCGGAACTCGGTCACCCCGAGCACCAGGCCGAGCCCGACGCAGCCGAACACGGCGGCCACGATCCAGAACAGCACCGACCAGCCCTGTCCGAGGTGGATCAGGTAGAGCACGAGCGCGGCCGGGACGCCGTACTTGGCGTAGAGCCACACTCGCCACACGTAGAAGCCGAGACGCCACATGGTCAGTCCTCCTCGTCGGGTCGGTGGTTCGGGCAGAACACGAGCTGTTCGGACGTGCAGCGCCAGCCGGGCTCGTGAGTGAGGTACTCCACGAGGTCTGTCCATTCGGCAGTGCGCCAGCGTTCGTGATCGGAGAACTCGCCGCACACGACGCAGCGGGCGTAGTAGGCGACGCTGTACTCCGCGATGAACACCCGCTCGCCCGGTTCCCGCAGCACCATCGCCCAGGTCTCGGCGTCCTCTTTGGAGGAGTACAGGCGGTCGCTGAGCGGGACCATCCCCTTTTTGGTCCGCGACTCCAGCGCGAAGTGCGGGGCGTGCACGACGGCCGGGTAGTTGATCGCGGTCATCACGCCACCACCGACAGGCCGGTGATCGGGCGGCCGGAGCGGATGAACGTGATCAGTTCGTCGATCTCGCGGTCGTCGACGTAAGCGGCGCGCACGCGCTGCGGGACGCGGGTGCGCTGCCGGATCACGTAGCCGATACCGGCGGTGTCCGGCACGTTCGGGATCTCGTCCGCCAGCGCTCCCCGGAGCCGGGCGCCTTCACCGAGGACCATGTCCACGTGGGACTGAGCGGTGACCCGCAGGCACACCCGGGTCGGGAACAGCTCCCGGACCGGGACGACGTCCTTGGCGGGTTCCTGCACCAGCGCGGTCATGAAGTGCCCCGTGGCGCGGCCCTGGGAGCCGACGATCGCGAGCAGCTTGCGCAGGTTGCGGGCGATGGTGCCGTCGCCGTAGGCCAGCAGCGCCCCGATCTCGTCGATGATCAGGAGGTTGAGCGGGGTTTCCCGCGACACCTCGATCTTGCGGCGCCCGGTCCCGGCGAACGACTGCTGTACGGCGCGCAGGTCCGCGACGTACTCCTCCACCAAGTCCGCGCAGTCCTGTTCGGTGTCGGCGTAGCGGTAGGCGACGCCGGCGTCCCCGAGCTTGCGGAACTCCAGTTGCTTCGGGTCGCAGATCCACAGCCGGACCAGCCCGTCCCGGATCAGCGGAGCCAGGGCCCGCAGCTCGGAGAACACGATCGAGTTCTTGCCAGCGCCGGTCGCTCCCGCGATGAACAGATGCGACCGCAGCCCGAGCCGCCAGTCGGTGCCGTACTCGGTTTCGCCGACGTAGATGTCGTCGATGTCGACCGCGTCGGTCTCCTCGGGCATCTCCGGGGCCGGGATGGTCTCGGTGAAGGGCTCCGTCCGTTCGATGATCAGCGCGACGTAGCCGGGCTCCGGGTGCTCGAACGCGATCCGCTGCACCCTCAGCGTGTCGGCGAGACGTTCGAGGTTTTCCTCGATTGAGCGGCGAGCCTGCCCGCGCGCCAGCGCCATCGTGACGACGTCGACCGACGGGGAGTAGGACCGCAGCCGGGTGACCCTCGGGAACAGCTCCTCGCCGGTCTTGCGGTCGGTGACGTACATGTCGCAGGCCCGCAGCGCCCGGGCGAAGCGCGGCCCGAGGTAGACCGACCAGCGGCGGCGCCAGGCCCGAAGCCGCGGGGCGGCGTAGTGGTCGAAGGTGTCCGGGTGCGCCCGGTACCAGCAGAGCAAAGCGCCGGCCGTTGCGCCCGTGATGCCGCCGGTGGCGCTCCAGCCGAGCTCGAGCCCGGAGCCGAGGACGGCGGTCGGGGCCACGGTGGCGCCGGGGTGGCGCAGCAGCCACTTGAGTGCCTTGAATTCGGTCCCGATCTTGCGGGACGACTTGGGGGTGGTCATGGGTTGGTGGTCCTCTCGTGCAGCACGAGACCGGCCCCGCGTCCCGTGGTGGGAGGTGGCGGGGCCGGTCGCGTGCGAAACGGATCATGTGGGGTTGGTCAGGGTTTGATGGCGGTCCGGGCGTCGGTCAGCTCGGTGATGAGCGTTCCCATCGCGCGGCCCATCCGGTCGTGCGCGGCCTTGAAGCCGTTGCGGTTGATCGGCATCCCGTGCATCGATTCCTTGAGCTGCACGAGCGACGTGGCGAGGTCATCGACCACCCGGTCGACCTGGTGTGCCATGGTCAGAACCTCCAGTCCCGGGAGATGAGTTCAGCCTCGTGCTTCTTGCCCAGCAGCCGGAGCCGGTCGAGTTCGTCGAACGCCTTGGTGCGGAACGACTTCAGGTCGTCTTTGCTGGCGATGGTCCAGGAGTCGGACATGGCGTGGTCGTCGTACTTCGCGATCAGCTTGTCCACTTCGGCCAGCACTTCGGCGACCATGTCCAAGGTGTTCACGAACGTGGCGTAGCGCTGCTGCGCCCGCCGGTTCAGTGCAGCGATCTGCATCCGATCTACCCTTCGCGTGTCGCGGCGACCAGCTCAGCCGCCGAGGTGAGGTCTGCCGCCAGGAAGCGCACCGCGTTCCCGACCGCGACCCTGATGTCCCGATCCGGCTCAGTGGCCACGAACGCGCGGTAGGCATCGCTCGCGGCCGTGATGATCGCCTGGATTTCCGGCATGTCAGTCTCCGTTCCGGATCACGTGCTGTGCGTGCTTCAGACCGTCGCAGAAACCGGCCTGCCATCCCATGTCCTCGGTCGGTTCCGTGAGCGCGGCGGCCCGTTCCCGCTCCAGCCGGGCGGCGAGCATGCGGATCACCGTGCCGACCTTCACCGGGCGGCTCACCGTCCGGCCTTCCACGCCAGCGCCAGCCCCGAGACCAGCGCGAGCACCCCGAACACCGGGGCCGCGACCAGCAGCAGCCCGACCAGTACGAGCCACACCAAGTACGTGAACACTGCCTTTCCTCCCTACATCTCCCACTGGGCGCCGCACACGGTGCACGTGGCAATCCGTGTCGGCGAAAGCCAGAAACTTGCCGAGCAAACGTGGTCAGCCATCGCTAACCCCGCTTCGGGCCGTGCGGGTCATACGACGACAACCCACCCCGAATCGCGTTCATCCCACCCATTCGCCTCTCCTCTCCACTCGTGAACATCCGTGGTGAAACCCCAGGACTCCCGGACGAACAAGCCCGGCCGGGAATCGAGGCGCGCCACCACAAACAGCGCGGATTTAGGCATGGATCGGCCCACTCTGTATTTGTCAATGAACGAGAAGTGCCCTTGCCCGACTCGAAAACGGGCAGCCAACCGACTTGGGAAGGGCTCCAGGGTGGTGATGACGCGACAGCCGGGGAGGTAGCCGCGCGAACCGGTCACCCACCGATCATGAGGTCGGGATCAGGCGGCGCGCTGCGCGGCACCCGCCCCGACAGGCTTCAAACCGAGAGCCTTGAACCACAGACCCGAGCCGCTGATCCGGCCGTCGTCCCCGGTGGTCTGCCACGTGTTGAGGACCGGGTCGATCAACTCAACGTAAGAGCCCTCCTCGAACCCCTCCCCCGGGTCCGCCGCAAGCGTCACCTTGATCTCTTCACCCTTCCCCGGCCGGCGCCCCTCCACCTGACGCGGCTTCGCGAACAGCATCACCACGAACGCCGGGTTCCCCTCGCGGTCCGTCGCCGGGACCATCTCCCCCTTGACCTCGCGCATCTTCATGATCGGAGCCTCCGTGACCATGAACCGGTAACCCGAGCTGACGAACGGGATGTCCTGCATGTCTGCCTCCCAAGGTCTCCAATAGAACTACCTCTATAGAACCATGGGTGACGCCAGACGTCAATAGAACTATCTCTATTAGGTCGCTGTAGCGGTAGACTGGCGGTAGAGATAGCGTTATCGACCTGCGAAGGGAGGTCGTGTGACCATCGGATACCGAGACCTCGCCGCCGTCCTCCGGGAGGCGATCAAGGGCGGGGAGTACGCGCCGGAGACCACCCTGCCGAAGCAGAACGAACTCGCGACGCAGTACGACGTCAACGTCAACACGGTGCGTAAGGCGATCGGCGTTCTTGAGGCCGAGGGCCTGGTGACCCCGGTACGACGCAAGGGCACCGTCGTCCGCAGCCGACCCGCCCTGAAGCGACTTGGCATGGAGCGGTACGCCAAGAGCAAGTGGAAGTTCGGACTCGTGGCCTTCGCGGCGGACCGTGAAGCTTCCGGCGCAACCTGGAACCGCTCGGACCAGACCAACCGTGTCGCGCTGATCGAGGCCGATTCGGAGATAGCCGAGGCCCTCGGCGTCGAGGTGGGGAGCCCGGTCTACGAGCGAGCCCGGCTGGTCAAACAGGACGGCCGGCCAACTCACAACCTGGCGAGTTACTACCGGCCGGAAGACGTCGAGAACACGCCGATCGTCGATCCGAAGCCCGGCAACGCCTCGCCTGGAGGCGGGTTCGCAGTACTGACCATGAAGGGGCTCGAACCCGACACCATGACGGAGACGATCTCGGCTCGGATGCCGACCCCTGAGGAGATCGACGAGCTGGAGCTTCCCGCGGGCGAGCCGGTGATGATCCTGCACCGGACCACCAGGACCGCCGGCGGGACCGCCGTCGAGTTCGCGCGTGGCGTTCATGCAGCGTCACGGTTCGCCTGGACTTACACGTTCAAGATCCCCGAATAGTCCCAAGCCGAGGAGACACCCCGTGCCGACGCCAAGCATCCCTGACGAGCTTCGCGAAGACGTCGAGACACTGTGGAACTTCCACCGCATCGATGACCCACTCCGGCCTGTCGACGTCGCGATCGGACTCGGGAGCCACGACCCGAGCGTTGCCGTCTATGCAGCCCAGCTCTACGCCAAAGACCTGTTCCCTCTGGTTGCGTTCACGGGAGCCAACGCGCCGACGACCGTCGAGCGGTTCCCCCGAGGCGAGGCCGTGCACTACCGCGAGATCGCGATGCACGCGGGGGTTCCGGACAGCGCGATCCTGGTTGAGCCGAAGGCAACGAACACTGCCGAGAACTTCGAGTTCACGCGCGATCTACTCCACGAGCGCGGTACACAGGTCGCCAGTGCCCTCATCCTCAGTCGGCCATACCAGCAGCGCAGGGCCTACGCCACGGCCAAGAAGTTGTGGCCCGAAGTCGAGTTCCTCTGCTCCGCGATTCAGCAGCCTCTGGCCGACTACGTCGAGAGCATCGGTGACCCCAAGCGCGTGATCGACATGCTCGTCGGAGACACCCAGCGGCTGAACGTGTACGCCGATGCCGGGTACGCCATTGCCCAGCAGATCCCTGCTGACGTCGAGGCAGCTTACGACCGGTTGGTCACCGCCGGATACGACAGCCGCCTGATCCCAACCAGTTAGGGAACGGCCGCGATGGACGACGACGAGTTCCAGCGCGTACACCAGGACCCCGACCCGATCCGCAGGGCGCAGCGCTCGACCGCGATGATCGAGGCCTACATGGGACGCATGACTGAGCTGTCGCACCTACGCAAGGACGCGATCGAGCAGGCCCACGACGCCGGGATGAGCTACACCGAGATTGCTGCCGCCCTGGGGATCACCAAGGGCCGTGTCACCCAGATCCGCTCTCAGCCACCGCCGTCGCCATGACCTGTCCCCGACCCGCAGCGTAGGTGTGTTCAGAGTTTCTTTTCTTGTTCAAGGCGGCCCCTCCGGGGCCGCGCCGCTATCGGCCGGCACGCGCGGGGCCCGCCTCCGGCACCCACGCGACCGGCCGGCGGCTGCACCGAGGGTCGCGTTAAAGATTAAAGAATGTCCTCGCCGGACGGGCAGGTCTCCGAGATGGCCGAGTCGGGCGCGACGGTTGCGTTCGTTTGCGGCCAACGGCATCTCGTCGACCTCCCCGAGGGCTATCACGCTGTGTCAAGGGGGCAGCCGTGCAGGCCTCTCCCGTCGTACAGCAAGGCCCCCTTGACACAGCGTGATCGGGCTTGCGCCAGGTCGACGAGATGCCGAGAGGCCGCCACTTCAAGGTTGAGCGACTTCAACTCCGGGCTCAAGAACTTCAAATGAACGATGCCAGATCTCGTCAGGAGACTCTGTCGACGTGACTTCCCAACGATATATCCCAGGAACCAAGGGAAGGCCTCGCTCAATACCTAAAATGATGGGCGTAAGTCCCGGAATTCGGCGATCGAACTGCTGCAAGTCTACATCGAATTCCACATGAGCCGAGATGTCATCGCCACTATTATCGAGCACCGGCTGGCCAGCGTGATCCAGAAGTCGTACGTCGAATTTTAAACGATTACCTAGATCATCGACACTCGGCTCAAGTGTAATGACGACAACGTGAGCCTGCAGGGGAGTTGTAGTCCTGGTCCAGCCGAGACCAATCGCATTTAGCTTCTGGCCCGCCCCGCCTTGAGCGTAGTCAGCAAGCTGAATAAAGAGTCTCACTCAGCAACCTTTAGAAGCGAAGAAGTCGGACTAACTCTCACATGCGATTGTCCGCGGACAACCGATCCGGTGACCACCCTTGAGACACTCGAAATAGCAGTCGACTTCGTCGAAAAATGATCGATAACCGAATGTCGAACAAGAACCCCAAGCGCCAGCGCATAGCGACGAATCGTCGACAGCTTGGGATCAGCATCAGCTCTTTCGAACGCAGCCACGGCGGGTTGGGTAACCCCCATACGTCGACCGACTTCACCCTGAGTGAGGTTCTTCTCGTTACGAAGAGCAACCAAACGACGAAGCAGACTGTCATCAGCCTCCACGAGCTCCAGCGCTAGCTGCTGAGTCGCGTCAGCAGGGTTAATACCCAACAAGTCGTCCAGTTCGTCACTCATCGTCGCCACCTCCTCTCAGTGTGTATCAACTCTAGTTTATACTAGCTTCGGACCTGCCGCGCCAGCCATGTCGCGTAGCGTGACCCCGCTTCGTCGATGTGTTGATCTTGGACCAAGTAGCCATCAGGCCCTCTGGGCTTCTCGCCGAACTTGAACGCTATGCGCAGTGGCCCTTTATTCGAGTGCCAGCCGAAGTACAGGCGCCATAGCCGAGCAGGGATACGTGCATCTCCAATCTCCCAGCGCAACTCAAATAGCAGCGGGTTTCGCCGAAGGTGCTTAAGATCGACGTAAGGCTTCAGCCGACCTTCTAGAGCAGCACGCATGATCCTCTTAACTTCGGCAAGGATCATCGCTCGCTCCCACTCTGAGCCACCAGCCTCGTCGAGCTCCACCTTCACCACAGGGATCCCGCGATCATCGCGATAGAACTCCCACACCCCTCCGCTGGCTGCCGCTACCGCTTCAGTCGACCCCACTCACACCTCCCATGCTTCCAACGCAGTCGGCCGAGCAAGATCTTTTGTTACAGTCCAGATGCTGTCGTGACGCCACCGGCGATCCCAGCGTTTGATTTAGCCTACCGAACACCCTCCACTGAGCGACCTGAACCCACATCCAAGTCGCCACTCAGTACTCGTCAGCCGACGCGGCCCAGCCCACGCTTTACCCTCGTCAATCATCGCAAGATAATCACAATCAATAATGGAGACTAGTTCATCGCAGCTGACAAGTTACCAGGTGACCGCATATGTCGACCACCTTTGGCAACTACCAGAAGGCTTGATCCACAAAAGCGGGTGTCGCAGGTTCGAATCCTGCCGGGGGCACACACAGATCATCTTCCCTTGCTGATCAAGGCAGGACCCTCGATCGAGGCGGTCGGCGGAACAACCCCTGCCGCTCACGAGCACCCGAGAGAGCTAGTCAGCGCTGGTGAACAGATCCCGCTCAAGGTCAGGCTTGGGCATCTTCATCGCCGAACCGGGCACCGGCAGGACTCTCGACGAAACGAGGTCTTCCACCGTGATCAGTGGACCGCTGACAATCTTCGTCAACAGAGTGTCCTGCTGAGGAGCGAGAGCCACGCAGCGCTCCAGTACGTTCAACAGGTCCAAGAGTTCGGTAGTCATAGCCGGGGTCCACGAAGTGGCGACGATGTCGTTGAGCGGTGACGAGCGGGTGCCGTCCGGCCGCTTCTTGCGATATCCAAACCAATGCTTTACAACAGGCATTCCTGAAACCTCGAAAGCCATCACAGCGGGAGAAACCGGCGCGATGATGCCGTCACCGACGTAAAGCGAACGAGTTGGCTCGTCGTATCGAAGCTTCTCGGGCATCAGGTCGGGCGTGTCGGGTATGCCGAGCCGCACAGTCGGCCGGTCCACCTCCAGTCGAGGTGCAGCTGCCAGACGACCAGCCTCAGGGTTCACACCTCGCTCGCCATACGTATGCAGCCAAATCACTTCCTCGCCCACGTTCACCGCTGCGCGCCACAGGGACCGGCTTGCCGTAAGGGGAACCCTTACCCCGGGTTTCTTCAGCTCTTCAGCGAAGCGGCGGGTGAAGCCATCGTGTGCAGTGACAGCAGCCAGGTAAGCGACCAGATCTTCGGCATCAACCGCGCACTTCAGCCGCTGCGACAAAAGCTCGAGCAGGCCAGGACTCACATTGGCCGCACTAGCCCTGGTATCTCGGTACAGCGGAAGCACCCGGCCACCGTGATGCCCCATGAAACAATCCATATCGGGGATGAGAGAAGAGAAGAAAAGCGCAGGCCCGCCTCCAAGCGGCTGTGCGTGCTGCTCGACTACGAAGATCTGCTTGCCGGAGTAGGTGTACCACAGCGATGGGCTCGGCCGATGGTGGAGTCTGCTGTCCGGGATCACCCACTTTCGATCAAAGGATCTGTGCGCCACACGACACACCGAGGGACACGGCCCAACTTCGGCCCCGATAGTTCCAGCATGCACGGCCATACCCGGAACATTCGCCTTGTCCGAGTTCACTTTGGTGTCGGTTGTCTCTTTCAACAGCTCAGGCTTCTCAGGATGCGACGCCCCGATCAACATCGCCCAGCGCGCATCCAACGTCTCGGGCTCCGGCGCGTAGACCCACGTCCTGTTCGGCTTCACACCCGGTACTACCCAGGGCATGAGGTCTCGCACCGTCGGCATAGCGGACCATGTGTCGGACTCACCGAGGTCGAACGGCGCATCCCAGCCATCCACGCACAGCTGCCACCGCGCATCGCCAACCGTCAGATCTCCCAGTGTCTCCGCCTTTCGCTCCACTGTCCCCTCGACGAACGTGCGATGCACCCGGGCGCGGGTGCCCGGATCCGGACCGCCCCGCCGAATGAACACCGCTACGCAGATCGGCTGCTGGTTCTCACGGAAGAACCTGGTGTTCACGGGAGGCTGGTGTCCCTCGGGGGTAAGGTCGACAATCCACCCTTCATCGGCTGTTCGGCGAAGGTACTCGCGCATACCGGCGAACCCCGGCCCAGCCAGGAAACCTGCGGAGCAAACGAAAGCGACCACTCCGGACGGATGTCCCGGATGCGCATCGAACGCTTTCCACGTCGCCCAACGCCAGAAATAGACGTACTTGTTCGACAGGACGTACTCCCGGCGCCCGTTCCCCGGTTTCCGAAACGCCTTCAAGCCTGGGGCTTCTCGGCCCGCCGCTGACTTCTCGATCCACGGGGCACTATCGGCGGCCTTGTCGGCGAACGGCGGGTTGCCGATCACCACCATGACAGGCTCTTCACGCTTCACCTGGTTGGCGCCGCGCCGGGATCGCTCGATCGCCTCGTACATCTTTCCCAGCGGCAACGTTTGCGCGTCCGGGTCGTCCAGGGTGTCGGCCAGAAACCGGCGCTCGCTGTGGGGCACTTCGGCCCGGTGCCGCTTCTTCAGGAGACTGTGCACCCGCAGCTCGGCGACCGCGTACGGGGCAGCCTGGTTCTCGAAGCCGATCAGCCGGTGCGAGAGCTCACGCAGATGCGGGGCCACCGCACCTGGTCCCTCCTCGGCATCGATGGTCGCGGCGACCGTGTTGACGACCTCCGCGAGGAAGCTTCCGGTTCCCATCGCCGGATCGACCACGATGACGTCCCGTTCGGCGAACCCGAGCCGGCGGCCCAGTTGCGTCCTGAGCAGTTCGTCCACGAACCGGGTGGTGAATGACACCAGCGCCGCCGGCGTGTAGTAGACCCCGCTCTTGCGACGGAGCGACGAATCGTAGTTGTCGAGGAAGTTTTCGTACAACATCGAGTAGGAGTCATCGGGAAACTCCGTCCAGTCGACGACGCTGAGCACTCTGATCATCGTCGTAAGCGCGATACTCAGCTCGTCCTCGGGCTGATCGGTCAGCACCGTGAGAGCACGTCCCATCAGCGAATGCTTCTTTCCCAGCAACCGCGCGATCTCACCGATCGAACGTCCCGCGAAGCTCACCCCCTCGACCCTTGCCAGCAGCAGAGCGAACGTGATCGTCTGCGCGTACTGGTCAGCGAACTGAGGATCGGTCAGATTCGGGAAGAGAACCTGCCGCCAGTCCATGGCCAGCGCGGTGAAGGTCTGGTGACGGGCACGCCCAGTCAGCTCCCGGTCCAATTCGACGACCACGTCGTCGCGCAAGAGCCGACAGAGGTTCGACGTCAGACGCACGAGATCGTGCAGCGACCGCGGCCGTTCCGGCTCCCAGAGCAGAAAATCGGTCATGACACGAGCGAAGGCGCCACTCTGAGCATGCAGTTTTCCACCCGCGCGGTCGATACCGGGCGCCAAGCGAGCGACTTCCCCTCGCAACTTGCCGAACTCGAAGCGCCCAAACTGCTCGCCGTCACTGTAAAGCACGTTCGGAAGGAGCTGGAACTTTTCCCATTGCTTCTTGTCGTGCGACGAGGGCGTCGACCATGTGCCAGGCACACCGTGACCTGGCTTCTTCAGCTCGACGTAACCGACGCGAGCACCGGCCACGTCGATCGCGTAGTCGGGTCGAAGGGAGAGATCCGGCAACCGGGTCTCGCCGATGACCGTGACCGGCAACCCGATGCTTTCAGCGATGGCACCGAGCATCTTCTCGAACGGGCCACGCAAATGATCTTCCCGAGAGCCCTGACCAGTGAGAAGCTTTCGAGTAACCGCACGGCCGAAGTCCGAGATCACCACCTCCAGTGCAGGCGCACCGTTCGTCGCCGCGCCTCCTCGATCTCGACGCATGCCGCCTCCCCGGATCAGTCCAGCCCTTATTCAACAAACCCTTTCAAAGATCCGGTGTCACCGGACCAAACGGGTATTAGAGCGACCGTCATCAATCACGCAGCGTTCCCAGAAGTTCCCCTTCCTTCACTCCGACACCAGAAGCAAACGTTGTCTCGCGCTCATACCGCCGTCCGAGCGAGACTGGATCACCTGCCGAAGCCGAAGAGAGACGTGATCATGTGAGGCCTGAGCCAATTGCAAGAGGGGAATTACAGGCAGGTGTTTACTCCTGAGAACGAGCTGCTCACAGCTGATGCGCCCACCGCGCTCCGTATGCCAGGCCGGGCATGAGGCCCTGGAACCGCAGGTGCAGCTCCCCGGACGAATCCACCTGAGATGACCGACCGCGGTAGCCCGGGTCTGATACGTCCCTCTGGAACGCTCCCTCTAGCGCCCAAATCTCCGAAGGAGGAGATGCACCGAACCGCACGCGCAGGTCGAACGAATCGCACGGGTGCCGAGGCACCGTCACCATGTACGGCCGCAGCGATGGCGGCCGGAACAAGATCGCCGTCTCCCAGGGCTCGCCGCGGGACAGCGGGCGGGGTAGCTCCAGTCCATACCCCCAACGTGACGACGTCTCCATCCCTCGGTCCACCAACGTCCCTCCATACAGAACCGTCGCCGACGGGCGGCCCTCCGGGAGGGACACCGCCAGGTCGAGGGACCGGACCCCCTCCTGATCGGCCACGATCCGGCGGCGCTCGAGGACCAGCAGCTCGTCGAGCACCAACGCGATCGACAACGACGTCGTGTGCCAGAGGCCGCCAGGAACAGCCGGCGGTGACGCAGATGACGACGCCAGCTCCGCCAGCAGGTCGATCGCCTCGTCCACACGACGTCTGACCGTGCGGGGGTCTCGGTCCAGCCGCTGGGCAGCCCAGCGGACCCTCTCCTGGTACAGCGGCTGGCGGGCCTCCGCGCAGATCGCGAAAGCCGCCAGTGCCGCCACCCGCAGGTCCTCCGGGAGGTCCGCCGCCAGCGCCGACAACCGGTCTGACACCTTCTCCCGGATCGCCACCATCCCGTCGCCGTCCGCCACCGAACAGGCCGATCTCAAAAGGGGCCCCACCCGGTCCTCGACCCGGCCCGCCAAGCCTCGGCCCTTGCGCAGCGTCTTCAGCTCCTGGACCAGCTCAGCAGGCTTCACGGTCCTTCTCCTTCAGTGCGTTTCCATGGTCAGCACCCCCTTCAGGACAGCGTGCGGCCCGGCGGTGGACCGGAAGTGGACAGAACGTGCATCACCGAGGCGATCAGCGCCGTCCCCAGGCGGACGCCGTCGCGGCTCAGGTACGTGCGGAACGTGCCGATGCGGCCCAATGCCTCTTCGT
The DNA here is from genome assembly GCF_030269325.1 of Amycolatopsis sp. NBRC 101858. GTDB lineage: Bacteria > Actinomycetota > Actinomycetes > Mycobacteriales > Pseudonocardiaceae > Amycolatopsis > Amycolatopsis ponsaeliensis. The sequence continues at coordinate 1,342,809 of NZ_BSTD01000001.1, forward strand.
CCGCGTCGCCCACGCCGAACGCCACCACGCGGGGACGGCGCGGCCAGGCCGGGTCGCACAACGACGAGAACGCCGACGGCCAGGTCACCGGGTCCGTCGGCTGGCCGTCGGACAGGAAGAACACCAACGGCCGGTGCACCCGCACCCGGTGGGTCTCCAACAGCCGGATGTCCATGTCGATGGCCGAGCGCAGGAACGTGAACACCGGGCCGAAGTTGGTGCCCGCGCACGGGCCCAGCGGCGGCAGCTCGGCGACCTCCCCCGCGAGGTACAGCCCGTGCACCGCCGCCGGCTCCTCGCCGAAGCCGATGACGCTGCAGAGCACGCGGTCGGCGACCGACGCGTCGCCGTGGACCGCCCCCCGGAACTCGCGCAGACCCCTGTTCAGCTCGTCGATGTGGTCGGCCATCGAAAGCGAGATGTCGCACGCCACGTAACACGGCAACACGTCGGACCCCATACCGGTTTCTCCTTCACCCCTGATACGACCGGCGGAGTCTGGCAACCCGGTGTGTATCGAACGTGCAAGAAATGCGGATTACCGAAACTCCAACGGCCGATTGCGCGACACCAACGGGGAACGCAAGCTGACGGCCGGGGAGGCTGTGTGGAGTTTCGGATGCTCGGCCCGCTCGAGGCGTGGCACGACGGTGTGCCGGTGCAGCTGGGTGACCAGCAGCAGCGGTTCGTCCTCGTCGTGCTGCTCCTGAACGCGAACAAGCCGGTCTCGACCGCCCGGCTCACCGAGATCGTCTGGGCCGGCCGGGAAACCAAGCCCACCCTGGTGCGCGGCTACATCAAACGGCTGCGCGACATCGTCCAGGACACCGGCGGCGTCGGCATCGAGACGACTCCGACCGGCTACCTGCTGCGCATCGGCGACGACCAGCTCGACACCGTCCGGTTCGACCGCCTGCGCGCCGAAGCCGGCCGGACCGACGACCCGCGGCGGAAGATCGAGCTCCTGCGGGAGGCCGTCGGGCTGTGGCGCGGGCGGTTCCTCGAGGACATCGACATCGACCGCGTCGGCGGGGCCGAGGTCGTGCTCCCCGAGGAGAGCCTGCCCGACGCCGTCGGCGACCTCGCCGAACTGGAGCTGGACGCCGGCGACCACCGCTCGGCACGTGACCGGCTGCGGCCGCTCGTCCGGTCCGACCCGGCCGGCCAGAAGCACGCCCAGCTCCTCATGCGCGCTCTGCTCGCCGGCGGTGACGGCGTCGGCGCGCTGCGCGTCTTCGCCGGCACTCGCGAGGCCCTCGCCGAGCTGCGCATGGAGCCCGGTCCGGTGCTGCGCAACCTCGCCGCGCGAGCCGAACACGGCGAACCGCCCAGCTCGCTGCCGTCGCGGCCCGGTGGGTTCACCGGCCGCGCCGCCGAGTTCGCCACCCTCGAGGCCGCCGCCAAAGCCGGACGTCGCGCCGTCTGGGTGAGCGGCGCGCCGGGTGTCGGCAAGACCGGCCTCGCGATCGAAGCGGCGCACCGCCTGCGTGCTCGCTTCCCCGACGGCCAGCTCCTGGCCCGGCTGAACGGGTTCACCCCGGGCGTTCCCGAGACCACCGTCGGCGACGCGCTCACCGAGCTGCTGGTCGAGCTCGGGGTGCCGGCCGAGCAGATCCCGGCCACCGTGGGCCGGAAGGCGACGCTCTACCAAACGACGCTCTGGGGCACCCGCACCCTCGTCGTACTGGACAACGCCGCGTCGCCGGAGCAGATCCGGCCGCTGCTGCCCGAGGCCGACGGCTGTCTCGCCGTCGTCACCAGCCGGCGGATGGGCGACGCGGACACCGGGGAGAACATCCGGCTTTCGCCGTTGCCGCCGGACGAAGCGGCCGAGCTGTTCCACGCGCTGACCGACCCGTCGCGCCTGCGCGGCCGGGCGGCCGAGGTGGCGTTGATCGTCAAGCGGTGCGGGTTCCTGCCGATGCCGATCCGGGTGGCGGCCGCGCTGTTCCGGCGGCACGACCGGTGGCCGCTCGAGCACCTGCTCCGGCTGCTCGAAGAGAACGGCCCCTGGGGCACCGACGACGCCGACGGCATCGCCGCCGTCCGGGTCTCCTACCAGCAGCTCGGCGAGCCGCAGCGCGCCATGTTCCGGCTGCTCGGCGGCCTGCCCGGGCCGGACGTCGACGTCGTCGGCGGCGCCGCGCTGGCCGGCTGCGACGTCGCCGAAGCCCGGCTGCTGCTCGACGACCTGCACGAGGTCAGCCTGCTGGAGGAGGCCGCGCCGGAGCGGTACCAGATGCTGGACCCGCTCAAGGAGTTCGCCGCCGGTGAGCCGGCGCCCCGGCCGGCGCTGGTGCGGCTGCTCGACTTCTACCTCGTCACGCTGGCGGCCGCCGTCGGCGCCGCGTACCCCTTCGACCGGGCGCAGCTGCCCGCGTCCGACCGGTCCTGCGCGGTGACGCCCGACTTCGCCGACGCCGGTGCCGGGCTGCGGTGGATCGCCGCCGAGCGCGACAACCTCGTGGCCGCGATCCGCTACGCCGCCCGGCACGACCTGCCCGAGCACACGTGGCGCCTCGCCGTGCTGCTGTGGCGCTACTTCAACACGACCAACCAGTTCGAGGACTGGATCGGCACGCTCGAGCTCGCGTGGGAGACCGTCGCGGCCGACCCGGGCAACGACTACGGCCAGGCACACGTGCTGCTGCGGCTGGCCACCGCGCACGACCGGCGCGGGCAGCTCGCGGAGGCGCTGGAGCTCGCCGCCCGCGCGCTGCCGAAGTGGCGCCGCCTCGGCGACCCGCGGGGCGAAGCGGCGACGTTGTGCGCGCTCGCGATTCCCACGATGGAGCTGGGGAAGCACGAGCAGGCGATCGCCCACCTCGAGGCCGCGCTGGCGAAGTACGAGCAGACCGAAGACCGGCGGGGCGAGGCCCACGCGCTGAGCATGCTCGGCTACCTCAACGAGCTGCACGGCAACCTCGACGTCGCGCTGGGCCAGCACGCGGCGGCCGCGCGGATGCTGCGCGAGATCGGCCACGTCCAGGGCGTGGCGCACGCGCTGAACAACCTCGGTTCCGTGCAGGAGAACCTGGGCCTGCTCCCGGAAGCGCTGGCCAGCTATACGGACGCGCACGGGCACGCGGCGCAGGTCGGGGACCACTGCGTCGAGGCCTACGCGCTGAACAACATCGGGAACGTGCACCGCAAGCAGGGCCGGTTCCCCCAGGCGGTGCGCTACCACGACAAGGCTCGTGAGGTGGCGGCGAACGTGCCGGACGCCGACCTGCGCACCCAGCTCTACCTCGACCGCGGTGCCACCGCGCTCGCCCGGGGTGCCCGGCGGGACGCCTTGACAGCTTGCAAGGCGGCCTTGGACCTGGCCGACGGCAGCGGAAACCGCGCGTACCAGGCACGCGCTCATCGCGGTGTCGCCGAAACGCTCCACGCGCTGGGTGAGCACACGGGCGCCGCCACGCACTGGACGGCCGCCGAAACCGGGTTCGACGCGCTCGATCTGCCGGAAGCCGCCGAAGTGCGGGACGAACGCGCGGCGCTGGACTGCGCCTGCGCCGCGCGCTGACCCGGTCCGGGCCGGCCGGGCCACGGCCGGCCCGGGGCACATCAGCCGTGCCAGGGGTTGCCGTTGGTGCCCGCGGGCGGCGGGCCGCTGGTGGTGGGCGGCGGCGGGGTGCCGCCGTCGCCGTCCGCGAACGCCGCGGTGGACCCGATCAGCGGCACCGCCGCGACGATGCAGAGCGCCAGGACGGGGCCGCCGATTCTGGCCAGCTTCTTGGGCATGGACATGACGAATCCTCCAAAGGAATGGGTGTTTTTCAGGGATTCCGGAGGATTTCCGGGCCCTGCACCCAGGATTCGTCAGGCGGACTGCGTCAACAAGGCGTTTCCTGTTGCCTACGGGAATAGGAAACAGGAAACAGAAAAGCGCCGCCGAGGAGCACGGCACCGGCGACGGCGAGCGTTGTCGTCGCCGAAGTCATGTTCAAGAGCGCACCCAGGATGGCCACGCCGAGGACGGCGCCGGTCTGCCGGGAGGCGTTCAACGCTCCGCCCGCCGTGCCCGCCAGTTCGGGCGGGGCCGAGCCCACCACCGCCGTCAGCAACGAGGGAATGGCCAGCGAAACACCGAAGCCCAGCAGTGCCAGCGCCGGCACCGACCAGGACGTGAACGCCTGGAGGAACACCCCCGAGGACATCAGCACGAAACCCGACACCGCCGGGACGCGCGGGCCGATGCGCGCCACCAACCGGCCCGTGAAGATCGGGTTGAACGCCGTCGGGATCGTCAGCGGCAAGAATGCCAGCCCCGTCGCCGACGGCGAATATCCCCGCGTCTCCTGGAAATACAACGACAGCACGAACAAAACGCCCGACAAGCCGAAGTTCACGATCGCGCCGGCCAGGAGCTTTCCGGACAGCAGGGAAAGCGGCAGCATCGCGCCCGGACGACGTTGGGACGCCACGAACATCCCTGCCGCCGCCAGGGACAGCGGCAGCACCCAGAAGTCGCCCTCGACCAGGGCATACGTCAATGTCGACAAAGCGACTACAGCCGAGACTTGGCCGAGCCCGTCGAACCGGCGCGGCTTGGGTGGCGTCGCGGGGGCCGAGCGGGACAGCGCCAGGGCGACCAGCGCCACCGGGACGTTCACCAGGAAGATCGCGCGCCAGCCGAACGCCTGTGTCAGGAGGCCGCCCAGGAGCGGGCCCGCCACCAGGCCCGTTCCGCTCACCGCCGCCCACACGCCCATCGCCTTCGCCCGCGCGGCGGCGGACGGGTAGGCCGAAGCGATCAGGGACAGCGACGACGGCACCAGCAGCGCACCCGCCACTCCGAGCAGCGCGCGGAGGGCGATCAAGACCGCCGGCGACGGAGAAAGCGCCGACAGGGCCGAAAAAAGAGCGAACGACGTCAGGCCCGTGAAGAACACCCGGCGCGCGCCGAAGCGGTCCGACCACGCGCCGGCCGTCAAGAGGAAGGCCGCGAACGTCAGCGTGTAGCCGTTCGAAATCCATTGCTGGTCCGACAACGACGGCGACAACGCCGGAAGCGCCACCGTCACGATCGTCGTGTCCAGCATGACCAGGAAGTAGCCCAGCGAAAGGCCGGAAAGGAGTCTTGCCACGAGGAAAGCCTGGACTCTCCGTGACATCGGCGGAAGCAGGCAGTTACGATGGCGGGTATCGGGAACGCCGATGGGGGCCTGTATGGAACTGCGTCACCTGCGCACCTTCCGCGTCGTCGCGCGGACGCTCAACTTCACGCGCGCCGCCGCCGAGCTGCACTACGCGCAGTCCAGTGTCACCGAACAGATCCAGGCCCTCGAAGCCGAACTCGGGTCGCAGCTCTTCGACCGCACCACCAGGAAGCTCACAGCCGCCGGGGAACGGCTGGTCGGGTACGCCGACCAGGTGCTCGAACTCGTCGAGGAAGCCAAGGCGGCCGTGGAGGAAGAACGTGGCGAGCCCGATGGCGAACTGACCATCGGGGCGCTCGAAACCCTGTGCACGCACTGGGTTCCGCCGATCCTCGGCGCGTACCGGACGCGGTGGCCGCGGGTCCGGATGTCCGTCAAGGAAGGCGGCCGCGGCGAGCTGTACCGAGGCGTCCGCGAGTCCGAAATGGACGTTTGCTTCACCTTTGGCACCCCGCCGGACGATCCCGCGTTCGCCAGCCGGACGCTCGGCGCGATACCGCTCGTCGTCATCGCGCCGCCGGGACACCCGTTGGCGGACAAGGAAGAGATCCGGCCCGACGACCTTCACGGCGTCGGGTTCCTCGCCACGCAGAAGGGGTGCGGTTTCCGGGAGATGCTGGACCGGATCGACGGGCCCGTGGTCGACACCGAGGTCGGCAGCCTCGCCGCCCTCGGGCGGTGCGTGGCCGCCGGGCTGGGCTGCGGCATCGTGCCCGCGCTGGTCGACCACCCCGGCGCGGTCGCCGTCCCCCTGGCCGGGCAGGCGACGGACGTCACCCTGACGTGGCGGCGGCGCGACGAGCACAAACCGAGTGTCGCCGCGCTGCTCGCCACCGCGGACGTCAGGGCTTGAGCACCTCGAGACCGTCGGCCACCACGACGCCGTTGTGCAGCACCGTGCGGTCGCGACCCCGGTCCATCACCGCGCTCGTCGGCGTTTCGCCGTCCACCAGCACCAGGTCCGCGCGGTCGCCGACGGCCAGGCCCGGCCGGTCGTCGAGGCCGGCCAGCCGCGGGACGTCGTGGCTCATGATCGACGCGCCACCCATCGTCGCGACCGCCAGCGCCAGCTCCACCTGGGAGTCTTGGCGGAAGCCGCGGGTGAACGCCAGCTGCCACGTCCGGTCCAGCAGGTCGCAGTTGCCGTACGGGCTCCAGTAGTCGCGCTGGCCGTCCTCGCCCAGTCCGATCCGGACACCGGACGACACCAGGTCCAGCAAGGACAGTTGACCGGCGGAAGACGGCGCGACCGTCGTCATCGCGATGTCCAGCTCCGCGAAGTCGTCGATCACCCGGCGGCTGACCGACTCGGAAATCGAACCCAGGTCGTACGCGTGGGACATCGTCACCTTGCCCCGCATGTCCAGCGCGCGGACGCGCTCGAGCACCAGGTCCGTCGAGAACAGCCCGAGGTGCCCGGGCTCGTGCAGGTGGATGTCGATCTCCGCCTGGTGCTTCTCCGCCAGGCCGAACACGGCGTCCAGGTGTCCCTTGGGATCGCGGTCCAGCGTGCACGGGTCGATGCCGCCGATCACCGTCGCACCGGAGCGCATCGCCGCGTCGAGGACGTCCAAAGTGCCCGGTTCCCGCAGGATGCCCGCCTGCGCGAACGCCATGACGTGCACCTCGGCCTGGTCCGCGAACTTCTCGCGAGCGGCCAGCACGGCGTCGAGCTTTTCGAGCTTGCAGTCGACGTCGACCTGCGCGTAGCTGCGGACCCGCGTCGTGCCGTGGGCGATCATCCGCTCGAGGGTCCCCGCGACCCGCTCGGGCAGCGGGACCTCGGCCGATCGCCAGTTGAGACGGTCGTTCGTCATCATCGCCCACACGCCCGGGCCGCCGGTGTGCGGCCGGAACGGCAGCCCGATGCGCGTCGAGTCGAGGTGCACGTGGACGTCGCTGAACGCCGGGAACAGCAGCCGGCCACGCCCTTCGACGGCGTCCGGGACCGGAGCCGGATCGTGCGGGCGGACCGCCGCGATCCGGGCACCGGCCAGCTCGACGTCACTTCGCGAACCGCCCCACGGGCGGACATCTCGGATCAGCACAGGAGGCACGGTAGTCACTTGCCGAGCGCGTCCACACCGGCCTGCGCGAACGCCTCGTCCTGCGCGCCGGACGGCGCACCGGCGACGCCCACCGCGGCGATCGGCGCGGACCCCGCCGTCACCGGAACCGCGCCGGCCAGGAACAGCGTGCCGTCGATGTCCTTCAGCGTCGGGGTCTGCTGCAGGCGGCCGACCAGCTCGGACGTCTTGGCGTTCCACGACACCGCCGTGAACGCCTTCTCCTGGGCCGAGCTGTAGGACTGCGGGCCCGCACCGTCGCCGCGCAGGGTCACGACGGTGTTGCCGTCGCGGTCGACCACCGCCACCGAGACGTGCTGGCCGGCCTTGCCGGCGGCGTCCAAAGCGGCCTGAGCCGCCTTCGAAGCGGCGGCGATCGTCAGGTGCGACGTCTGGATGACTCCCTTGGGCGGGGCCGGGGCCGCGGTGGCCGACACGGCGCCGACGGTGGTGGCGCCGACAGCGGCGAGGCCGGCGACGGCGGCGGCGATCCGGGTACGGGTCGAGATCATGGTCTGCTCCTCGGGTTCGGTGGTGCGATGACTCCAGCTTCAGCCCGCGACGGGGATGATCCGGTCGTCGTCCCGGCCGACAACCGGGTCATCCGATCGGCTGATGCGCGGTCGTCCGGCCCGGCTGACGCTGGTGTCGGACCGGAAGGGAGCGAGCATGGAGACCATGACGGCCGATTCCGACGCGCGGTGGCTCGCCGCGGTCATGCACTCGGCGTTCGTGCTGCTGGTGCTCGCTTCGGCGGTCCGGTTCCTGACGCGCCACGACGGGAACCCGCTCCAGCCCTGGGTGATCGTGTTCACCGTGGCGCTCGTCCTCGCGTACGGCGCGGGCCTGGTCTTCCGGCCGGGCACGCTGCTCTGGCTGACCGTCGTCCTGGCGTTCTGGATCGTCCTGGTGGTACTCGCCCCCAGCTTCGCCTGGTCGGCCATCCCCCTGCTGGTCACCGGCCTGCGCACGCTGCCGACCGGGCAGGCCCTCGCCCTGGTGGCCGTGATCACGGCGCTGGTGGTCGTCTCGCAGAACCGGCTGGCCGACGGCTTCGACCCGAACCTCACCATCGTGCCGATCGCCATCGCCGCGGTCACCGCCGCCGTCATCACCTTCATGCGGCGGCAGGCCGAACGGCTGCGCGAGTCCGAGCGCCGCGCGGGCGTGCTGGCCGAGCGGCACCGCGTGGCCCGGGAGCTCCACGACGCTCTCGCGCAGGGCCTGTCCAGCCAGGCGATGCTGCTGCAGGCCGCCGACCAGGCCTGGGACCAGCCCGGACTGGCCCGCGAACACGTGCGCGCCGCGCAGCGCGTCGGCGCCGGGAACCTGGCGGAGGCACGCCGGCTCGTCCAGGACCTCGCGCCCGCCGACCTCGCCGGTGCCACGCTCGAAGAGGCGTTGCGCGCCGTGGCCGGCCGGGCCGGGCTGCCGGTCGACGTCCGCATCGACGGCGACGAGCGGCCGCTGCCGGAGCGCGTCCAGTCCACTGTGGTCCGGATCGCCCAGGGCGCGCTGGCCAACGCACGCGAGCACGCCGAGGCCGCCGATGTCGTCGTCACCCTCACCTACCTCGACGACCAGGTCGTGCTGGACGTCGCCGACAACGGGCGGGGGTTCGTCGAGCGGGCACCCGAAGGCGACCGGGGGCACGGACTGCCTGCGATGCGGGTCCGGGCTCAGCAGCTTGGTGGCAGGCTGACCGTGGAGTCCGCCCCCGGCCAAGGCACCGTGATCTCGGCCGCGATCCCGCTGGAGGCCTGGTGAGCATTCGCGTACTGGTGTGCGACGACCACGCCGTCGTCCGCGCCGGGCTGCGCGCCCTGCTGTCCGGGGCGGACGGCATCGAGGTCGTCGCCGAGGCGGCCGGCGGCGAGGAAGCCGTCGCGACCGCCGCCGCCGTGCACCCTGACGTCGTCCTGATGGACATCCAGCTCGGCGACGGCATCGACGGGATCGAAGCGACGCGGCGGATCCGGAGCACCCCCAGTGCGCCCCGGATCCTCGTCCTCACGACTTACGACACCGACGCGGACGTCAGCCGCGCGATCGCCGCCGGTGCCACCGGCTACCTGCTGAAAGCCGGCTCGGCCACCGAGCTGTACGCGGCGATCGAAGCGGCCGCGGCCGGGCGCACCGCGGTCTCCCCGCCGGTCGCCGACCGGATGATGGCCCAGCTGCGCGCCCCGCGGCCCACGCTCACCGGCCGTGAACTCGACATCCTCCGCCAGCTCGCCCAGGGTCTGGGCAACAAGGAGATCGCCCGCACGCTGTTCATCAGCGAGGCGACGGTGAAGACCCACCTGAGCCGGATCTACGCGAAGCTTGAGGTGGACACGCGATCCGGTGCCGTCGCGGTGGCCAAGGAACAGCGGCTCCTGGACTAGGCATTGTCCAAAATGGACAGATGTTCGCCCGAAAGTTCCAGGGTGAACGCCGGCACGATCGACTCGTAGTGTTCCCAGGTCCGCGGGCCGATCAGCGGGATCACACCCTTGTGCAGCAGCCACGCCAGCGCCACCTGGTTGCCGGACGCGCCCAGCGACGACGCCACCTTCGCCACCGCGGCCAGCCGTGCCTCGGAGTCCGGGCCCGCGTACGCGCGCCAGATCGGCGTGGACTCGCGGTAGGCCGCGTCGTCGTAGATCCCGCGCAGCAGCGAGGAATACGCCGCCAGGGAGACGTCCGGGTGCTGGGACAGCCAGTCCAGCAGCTCGCCGCCCGCGATCGAGGGCACGTCGGCGCCGGTCGGGCGCAGGTACGAATGCTGGACCTGGACCGCCACCGGGGACGCCCAGCCGTTGGCCGCGGCCAGGGAACGGATGCGCTCCAGGCGCCACGTGCGGACGTTGCTCCAGCCGGTGTACCGGACCTTGCCCGACCGGACCAGTCCGTCCAAAGCGGACAGTGTCTCCTCCAGCGGTTCGCGGCGGAGGTCGACGTGGACGTAGTACAGGTCGATGTGGTCGGTTCCCAGGCGCCGCAGGCTTTCCTCGACCTCGCGCCGGATCACCGCGGCACTCGCGCCTTCGTAGGTGCGCTCCCTCGCCTCCCAGTCCGTCGTGCCGTCCGGGCGGGAAGCGGCGCGGGCCGCGGGGAAGTCCGTGATGCCCGCGGCCACCTTCGTCGCCAGGAAGACGCGGTTGCGGCGGCCGCGCAACAACCGTCCCAACATCGTTTCGCTTTCGCCGCCGATGAACGACGGGCCCGCCCACCACGCATAGCAGTTCGCCGTGTCCAGGAAGTCGCCGCCCGCGTCGAGGTACGCGTCCAGGATGCGGGCCGACGTCGGCTCGTCGGTCGACGTGCCCATCGTCATGCAGCCGAGGGACACCTGGCTCACCCGCCGGCCGGTCCGGCCCAGTTCCACCTTCTTCATGCTCACGAACTTAAAGCCGGATCGGTCCGGTACTACAGTCCAATGACGTGGGCGGATCACAGACCAATTGGGGCGTCCTGCTGGAGCTGAGCGGGCCGGGGCCGAAGCACGACCAGCTCGCGCGGGCCCTGCGCCGGGCGATCCGCGGGCTCGAAGACGGCGTCGCCGTGCCACCGAGCCGGCAGCTCGCCGCCGACCTCGGGTGCTCGCGGTGGGTCGTCACGCAGGCCTACGCCCAGCTCGTCGCCGAGGGCTACCTCGCCGGGCGCACCGGATCGGCCACGCGCGTGCGCCGCGTCGCGCGCGAACCGCAGCCGAAAGCTCCGGCGCGGCCGGAAGCCCCACCGCGGTACGACCTCGCCCCCGGGCTGCCCGACCTGCGGCACTTCCCCCGGCAGCGGTGGGCGGACGCCGTGCGCGGGGTGCTCACCACCGCGTCGCACGCCGACTTCGGGCTCCCTGATCGAGCGGGTCACCCGCGGCTGCGCGGGACCCTCGCCGGCTACCTGCGGCGGGTCCGCGGCGCCGAAACGGACGACGTCGTGGTCTGCGACAGCGTCACCGACGGCGTGACCCGCCTTTGCCGCGTCCTGCTCGAAAGAGGTGTCACGCGACTGGCCGTCGAGGACCCCGGCTGGACGCGGTTGCGGCGCGCGGCCGCCGCGACCGGGATGGCGATCGATCCGGTGCCGGTCGACGGAGAAGGCATCGACGTCAGCCGGATCCCGCGCGGGACGCGGGCCGTGCTCGTCACGCCGGCGCACCAGTTCCCCACCGGCGTCGTCCTCTCGCCCCGGCGGCGCACCGAACTTCTTGCCTGGGCGCGGGACGTCGACGGACTGATCCTCGAAGACGACTACGACGCCGAATTCCGGTACGACCGGCGGCCCGTCGGCACCGTCCAGGGCACCGATCCGGGCCGGGTCGCGCTCTTCGGATCCGTCAGCAAGACGCTCAGCCCGGCGCTCGGGCTCGGCTGGGCCGCACTCCCTCCACAGTGGACTCTGCCGGGGCACGCGCCGCCCGTCGTCGACCAGCTCGCGCTCGCGGCGTTCGTCGAAAACGGCGGCTACGACCGTCATCTCCGGGCCGCGCGGCTGCGGTACCGCGCCCGGCGCGACCGGCTCGTCGAGGCGCTCGGACCCGCGCGGCTCTCCGGCGTGGCGGCCGGGCTGCACCTCGTCCTGCACCTCGACCGGGACGCGGCCGAAGTGACGAAGAGAGCACGTGCTCGCGGCGTCAAAGTGGCCGCTCTCGACAACTACCGGGAAGCGCCCGGCGAGCCCGCGCTCGTCCTCGGCTACGGCAACCTGGCCGACAACGCTGTCGGTGACGCCGTCCGGTTACTGCGCGAAGCGGCCGGTTGAGGTCTTCTCAAACGCCCATCGAGGTGGAAAGCTGCTGACCGAACCGAGGGCCTGACCAAAGGTCCGCTTCTGACAACGTTGTCATCTCTGGGAGGTGCGCCCATGTGGTCGCAGAGCAGACGGCTGGCCGCCGCGGTGGCCGCGGGGGTGGTGGTCGTCGGCCTGGCGCCCGCCGTGGCGCAGGCCGCGCCCGCCCCGGCGGATCCGGTGAGCCTGGTCAACCCCTTCGTCGGCACGCAGAACTTCGGCAACACGTTCCCCGGCGCGAGCGCGCCGTTCGGAATGGTGCAGGTCAGCCCGGACACCGGCGGTCAGGGCGGCTACGACTACCTGCAGAACGCGATCTACGGCTTCAGCCAGACGCACCTGTCCGGCGTCGGCTGCGGCGTGATGGGCGAACTGCCGATCATGCCGACCACCGGCGCCGTCGACAACGTTGACAAAGACGCCTACAAGTCCGAGTACAGCCACGACGACGAACACGCCGAGCCCGGCTACTACCGCGTCGGCCTCAAGAAGTACGGCGTGAACGCCGAGCTGACGGCGACCGCGCGCACCGGCTGGCAGCGCTACACCTTCCCCTCGACCGGGCAGGCGAACGTCCTGTTCAACACCGGCCAGGCCAACCAGTCGGTGAAGGACTCCGAGATCCACGTCGTCGGCGACCGGACCCTCGAAGGCCGCGTGCGCGCCGGCGGGTTCTGCGCCGGGCACGACGAGCACACCGTCTACTTCACGGCCACCTTCGACCGGCCGTTCAGCTCCTACGGCACCTGGCGCGGCTCGACGCGCACCGACGGCAGCCGCGACGCCGCGGGCACCGGCGGCAACGGCGCCTGGGCGAGCTTCGACGCCACCACCGACCACGACGTCGTCCTCAAGGTCGGCCTGTCCTACACCGGTCTCGACGGCGCGCGGAAGAACCTGGCCGCGGAAACGAAGGACTACGACTTCGACGCCACCCGCGCGGCGCTGCACCAGCAGTGGGCCGACAAGCTCGGCGCGATCAAGATCGGCGGCGGCACCACCGAGCGGCAGACGGCGTTCTACACCGCGCTCTACCACTCGCAGCTGCACCCGAACCTGGCCGGCGACACCGACGGCGCGTACACCGGCTTCGACGGCAAGGTGCACACGGCCGCCGGGTACACGCCGTACCAGAACTTCTCGCTCTGGGACACCTACCGCCCGCAGAACCAGCTCCTCGAAATGCTCGAACCGCAGGTCGCGCGCGATGTCGCGCTGTCGGTCGTCGCCATCGGCCGTGATGGCGGGTGGCTGCCGCGCTGGGCGCTGGCCGAGAGCGAAACCAACATCATGACCGGTGACCCCGTGACGCCGTTCCTCGTCGAGGCGTGGTCGAAGGGGCTGCTCGCCGGGCACGAAGAAGAGGCGTACGCGCTGCTCAAGAAGAACGCGACGAGCACGCCGCCCGCCGATTCGCCGTACAACGGCCGCTCCGGCGTCAACTACTACAACGACCGCGGGTACATCCCGAGCGGGCTCACCCTGGGCAAGGACTGCGCGGCCAAGGGCGGGGACAACGACTGCGAGCACCCGGCGTCGGCGACCATGGAGTACTCGGCGGCCGACGCCGCGCTTGCGTTGATGGCCCGCGGTCTGAACCACCAGGCCGACGCGCGGATGTTCGCCGACCGCGGCCAGTGGTACAAGAATCTGTGGGACTCCTCGACGCAGGCGTTCCGCCCGCGCACGACCGAGGGCACGTTCCTCACGCCGTACAACCCGGTCGACGCCGACCACCAGTTCCACGAGGGCGGCGCCTACCAGTACCAGTGGCTCGTGCCGCAGGACCCGGCCGGGCTCGTGTCGCTGATGGGCGGCAAGAAGCCGACCGAGAAGCGGCTCGACTCCTTCTTCGCCTACGACAAGCTGCTCACCGACCCGGCCGGCACCGCGCGCAACGACTGGATCTCCAGCCCCTACGACTACTACGGCAAGCCGACGTACAACCCGAACAACGAGCCCGACCTGCTCGCGCCGTACATGTACAACTGGGTGGGGACGCCGTCGAAGACCGCGACCGTCGTCCGCGCGGCGATGACGTTGTTCACCACCGGCCCGGACGGCATGACCGGCAACGACGACCTCGGCACGATGTCCGCCTGGTACGTCTTCTCGTCGCTCGGGCTGTACCCGACGATGAGCGGCGCGAACTTCCTCGCCGTGTCGAGCCCGCAGTTCGAGTCGGCGACCGTCCGGATCGGACAGTACGGGCGTTCGCAGGGCGGCACGCTGACCGTGAACGCGCCGGGGGCTTCGGACGCGAACCGGTACGTCCAGAGCGTGTCGCTCAACGGCCGGGACGTCCGGCAGACGTCGCTGGATTGGTCCGCGCTTTCGCACGGCGGTGTGTTGAGCCACAAGCTCGGGTCGAAGCCGTCCTCGTGGGGGACGTCCGCCAACGCCGAGCCGCCGTCGGTGAACAACGCCGTGGGTGACCTGCGACGGCACGTCGACGCGTCGCTGCGGCAGACGTCCGTGGTGATCCCGGCCGGCGGGGCGCAGCAGGTGCACCTCGACCTGGACGTCCTCGCGCAGAACCCGCTGCTGCAGCCGGTGACCGTGTCGGCGACCGTACCTTCGGGATGGAAGGCCAAGGTCCAGCCGATCGACGTGATCTGGTCGGGACGGCTGCCGGTGCAGAAGACGGTGCCGATCACGGTGACTGTCCCTGCCGGGGCGGCCGCCGGGATGTATCCGGTGCAGGTCAAGGTGTCCGGGCTGGGCACGAACAGCGTTTCCCGGTCGGCGACGATCGAGGTGCGGACACCGTCGGCGTGCGTCTCATCCGGCACGCAGTGCGCGGTCGACCTGGGCCGCGACTACAACCACGACGGCACGGCGACGGTCACGGCGTCTTCGGAGGGCAACTTCGACGGAGGCGGCTGGAGCTACGACGCATCGCTGCTGCCGGCGGCCGGCCCGGTGACCTGGGACGGCGTCACTTACGCAGCTCCGGACGCCACGGGCACGGCGGCGAACTTCGTCGAGGCGCGGGGGCAGTCCCTGCTGCTCCCGGCGGGCGCGCACAGTTCGCTGCGGCTCGTCGGGTCGTCGCACAACGGGCCGGTGTCGACGACGCTGACCGCGCACTACACCGACGGCACCAGCGCCGACCTGGCCGTGACGTTCGCGGACTGGGCGGGGTCGGGGTCGTCGGTGGTGCTGGACATGCCGCACCGCATCAAGGCGGGCAGCGGCGTCGACGGACCGCCGGTCCGGCTGTTCGGCATCCCGGCGGCGCTCGACGGCGGTAAGACGCTGCAGTCGGTGAGCCTGCCGAACGACCCGCGGGTCGAGATCTACGCGCTCACCCTGGCGTGATGGTCCGGTTCGCCGGGTCCGACCCGGCGAACCGCTCCACCAGGCCAGGGAGACTGTCAGTAGTCGTTCGTCACCCCGCGCATCTTGTTAATTAACATGCGAACTAGCATGTCAACTAACATGGTGGCCCGGAGCGACGGAGCGGACGATGCAGGACGAAGAACTCGCCGAGATCGTCGACAACCTTCGCGCGCTCGGCAGTGACGTCACTGATGTCGAGGTCAAGCGAGCGGAGGGCGGTCTGCCCCGGTCGGCTCGTGAGTCGCTGGTGGCGTTCTCCAACACGCGGGGAGGCACGCTGATCCTCGGCCTCGACGAGCAGGCAGGCTTCGCGCCCACTGGCTTGTCCGACCCGACGAAGATGTCGTCGGATCTGGCGGACATGTGCACCGCGGAGATCGAGCCTTCGCTACGTCCGCACATCGGCATCCACGAGTTCGAGGGCACTCGGATTCTCGTGGCCGAAATCCCGGAACTGGCATCGAACCGCAAGCCCTGCTTCAGCCGGGGCGCCGGCATGAGTCAGGGCAGCTTCGTCCGAGTCGGCGACGGTGATCGAAAGCTCACCAGCTACGAGGTGCAGCTCCTGCTGGCGAACCGAGGCCAGCCACACGAAGACGAGGCTCCCGTTCCCGGTACCGGGCTCGCCGACTTGGACCCGGCCCTCGTCGAAGCCCTCCTGACCCGCCTCCGCACCCGCCGTCCCTACGCGTTCAACGAGCTCGACGACATCGCCGCCCTGCGTAGGGCGAAAGTCCTGGTCAACGGCACGAACGACACTGTCGTCGTGAGCGTCGGCGGACTGCTCGCGCTCGGCCGGTATCCGCAGGAGCACCTCCCGCAGTTGATGCTCACCTTCGTCAACTACCCGACCCCGGACGGCGCCGACCTCACGACCGGAGAGCGGTTCGTCGACAACATGGTGGCGGAAGGACCGATACCGGTGATCGTCCGCGACGCGCTCATCGCGGTGCGAAAGAACATGACGCGGCGGTCGGTGGTGCACGGAGCAGGCCGCGCGGACATCTGGCAGTACCCCGAAGCAGCCCTCCGGGAAGCCATCGTGAATGCGCTCGTCCACCGCGACCTCTCACCGGACGCGCGCGGTACCCAGGTACAGGTCGAGATGTATCCCGACAGGTTGACCATCCGGAATCCCGGCGGCCTCTTCGGCCCCGTGACCGAGGAACAGCTCGGCGAAGAGGGCGTCTCATCCGCGAGGAACGCGAGCCTCCTGCGAATCCTCGAAGACGTGCCGCTGCCCGGAGGCACGCACGCGATTTGCGAGAACCGCGGCTCGGGTATCCGGACCATGATCAACGCTCTCCGGGCCGCGCGGATGAGCCTGCCTGCGTTCAAGAGCCGGGTGAGCACCTTCACCGTCACGTTCCCCAACCACACCTTGCTGGGGGACGAGACCGTCGAGTGGATCAATTCCCTGGGGGAACACGGACTCTCCGAGAGCCAGTGCGTCGGACTCGCGATCCTGCGCGAAGGCGGGCATCTCGACAATCAGGCCTACCGGACGGAAACCCGCGTCGACTCCCGCGTGGCGACTCATGAACTGCGTGACCTCCTCGCGCGCGAACTGGTGGTGCAGAACGGCAACCGTCGCTGGACGAGATACCGGCTCGCCCCCGCACTCCTCCCCGACTCCGGGACGACCGCCGGCTCCGCTCGGAAGCGAGCAGACCGCCGGGGCGAAATCTTGGCCGCCCTCGGCGATGGTGAGAGGTCGAGGCTCGAGTTGGCGATGGCAACCGGCCTGACAGACCAGACGGTCACCAGGTGGTTGCGCATCCTGCGGAGCGAAGGCGTGGTGGAGACAACCGAAGCGAACGTGCGAAACCCGGCGACTCGGTATCGCCGGACAGGGCAGATCGCGCTCGGCGAATAGTCGGCGATCACCGCGTCCCGGCGAACCGCTCCACCAGGTCAGGGAAGCCGAACACCGTGATCCGCGCGATGCCGCCCTTGCCGAGGGTCAGGACCGCCAGCCCGAACGGCTCGCCGCGGTACCAGGTCGCCGCCGCCAGCTGGCCGTTCGCTCGGGTCGGGGTCATGTGCCACTCGCCCGGCTCGCCCATCACGTGGCGCAAGAATGCGACGCACGTCCGCTTCCCCGCGAACCACGATCGCGACGGCAGCGGCTCGATCACCGCCTCGTCGCGCAGGACGCTCTCCAGGGCCGCCAGGTCGGAGTTCATGAACGCGCTCATGTAGCGGTCGAGGAGTTCGCGCTGCTCGGGCTCGGTGAGGGGGTTGACCTCCGGAGCGTCGTGGAGGGTGGCGCGGGCGCGCTGCAGCGTGCTCTTCACCGCCGCGACGCTCGTGCCCAGCATCTCCGCGACCTCGGCCGCCGGGAACGCGAGCACCTCTCGCAGGATCAGCACCGCGCGCTGCCGCGGTGGGAGCAGCTGCAGCCCGGCGATCAACGCGAGCCGTACTCCGTCGCGGGCCACGGCGATCTCTGCCGGGTCGTCCTCGTCGGACGTGATCAGGGAGTCGGGGATCGGCCGGGGCCAGACGTCGGCGGGTTCGGCCGGGACGGGCGGGGCATCCGGATCGGCCGCGGGCCCACCCAGCCCGGACGGCATCGGCCGGCGTCCCCGCTGCTCCAGCGCGGTGAGGCAGGCGTTCGTCGCGATCCGGTAGAGCCAGGAGCGGACGGAGGCCCGGCCTTCGAAGCGGTCGTACGCCCGCCACGCGCGGAGGTAGGTCTCCTGGACGACGTCCTCGGCCTCGTCGGGGGTGCCGAGCATGCGGTAGCAGTGGGCCAGCAGCTCACGCCGGTAGGTCTCGAAATCCACGGTCACACTCTTGCTGACCACCGGCGGCGGCAAAAGGAATCGGTCAGGCCCGGACTTCGGGCGACTGCGGTGGCCGGTCGAGCCGGCGGAACTCGACCCACTGGCGGCTGGCGTCCGACCAGGTCGCCTGGTGCTGGTCGAAGAACTCCTGGAGCCGGTGGCGGCTCAGCTCGGCGGTCGGTGTCGCGACGATGTAGTAGTCCATGTCGTCGCGCAGCCGGTTGAAGCGGTAACGCGTCTCCTCCATGAGCACCCAACGCGACCGCCAGCTGAAGAAGGTCTCGAGGCCGCCGAGCACCGTGACCAGCGCGACCATCGGCAGGGCGATCGACGCCCGCGCCGGGATCTCCTGGATGCCGAGCACCACCGTCGACGCCGCGGTGAGCACGAGCACGGCGATGCGCACCACCGACGCATTGCGGCGGAACCGGCTCTTCCGGATGTTGCACCAGTCCATGTCGGCCGAGACGAGGTCGCGGAAGCCGAGCAGGGTGTCACGCAATGGCCGGTCCGCTTCGCGACCGGCGACTTCGAGGTACCCGCGCTCGGAATCGAGGGCACGGCCGGGAGCCGGGCGTTTGAACGACATCGGGCCAGGTTCTCGGACCCACCGCCCCCGCGGCAAGCGTCAGGCGACGATGCGGGGCTCGGAAGCCAGCCTCGACAGCGCCTGCGTCAGCCGCCGGGCGGCGGCCTCCCACTCCTCCAGCGCACTTCCCCGGCCCAGCGCCGCCGTCCTCAACGACCGGCGCAGCTCCGGGTCCGCGTACCACCGGTGCAACGCGTCAGCCAGCGAAAACGGGTCGTCCGGCTCCACCAGCAAGCCCGGCATCTCGCCGTCGGCGTCCACGCCGAGCGCGTCGTACACCCCGCCCACCTCGGTGGCCAGCACCGGGATCCCGCGGGCCAGCGCCTGCGCCACGAACATGCCGGACGTCGCCGCGCGGGACGGGATCACCAGCAAGTCCGCCGCGTTGTACGCCGCGCCCAGGTCGACCGCGTCACCGGCCAGGGTGATCCGGCCACCGAGGCCGAGGCGCTCGATGGACCACCCGAGCTCGTCGACGTACCCGCGGTCTGCCTCCAGCGAACCGACCATCACGCACGACAGTGCCAGGTGGTCGACTTCGCCGAGGGCCTGGACCAGCACGTCCTGGCCGTTGCGGCGGGTCACGTCGCCGACGCACAGCAGCCGCGACACGCCGTCCGCGCCCGCGGCAAGTGGGGCCGCGTCCGTGCCCGGCTTGGCCACGTACACGCGGGCCGGGTCCAGGTCGTGGCGGTCGATCAGCAGCCGGGCCAGCCACGGGCTCGTCGCGACGACCATCCCGGCCATCCGCAGCGTCTCGCGCTCGCACGCGTCCAGCTCCGCCGCGTGCGCCGGGTCGAGGCCGGGCTCGTCGGCCAGGGCCTGGTGCACCAGCACCGCCAGCCGCAGCCGCCGCGCGTGCGGGACGACGATCTCGGGCACGCCCGAGGCGATCACGCCGTCGAGCAGCACCACCGTCCGGTCCGGCAGCGCGGCCAGGGATCTGGCCAGGCGACGTCTCGACGTCGCGTCCGGCTCCGGCCACTCGCCGGCGAGCGGCAGCTCCAGCACCGGCTGCCCGACAGCGGGCAGGTTCTGGCACATGCGCTTGTCGTACGTGTCGCTCCCCGGCGGCGCGGCCGGGAGGATGAACACCATCGGGTCGGCGGGCCTCATCGCGAGCGCCGGAGCAGGGCGGCGGAAAGGGACACGGCTACCTCCAGCGCGGTCGACGACGATGACGCCTCATCTGTCACACGCGGCCGGGAGCGAGTCGGTTCAGCTCTGGACGTCAATCATCCAAACGCCGTTGACCTGGACCATCGTGAAGGTGTCGTTCTCGGCCTTGCCACCGTCGTAGAGGACGGTCGCGGTCACCTTGCTGGGGCCGACCTCCTTGACGCTGGTCGCCTGCACCGACTTGTACCGCGACCAGAAGCTCCGGTACGACTCGTACGTCTGGTGCCGGGTCGCCTTGAAGTTGGCGGTGAGCAGCTTCCACGCCTCCGCCGGGTTGCCCGGCAGCAGCGCGTAGTAGTCCCTGAGGGCCTGGTCAGCGGTCTTGGTCGACGACACCGGCGAGACGGGCGTCGACGTGGGCGGCGGCGTGGTCGTCGGTGCCGAAGTGGGCGCCGGCGAAGGTGACGCCGACGACGGAGGTGTCACGGACGCTGAACTCTCCGGCTGCGACGCGGCCGGCGGTGCCGCGTTGTCCTGCGGCGGATTCTGCCGCACGACCAGCAGGATCGCGACGACGACCGCGACGCACAGCAGCGCCGCGCCCGCCCCGACGGCGATCATGCCCTTGCGCGCGCCCGGCGACACCGCGGCGACCTCACCGGGCGGCGGCACGGCGACCGTGGCCGGCACGGTCGGCACGGCTGCCACCGGGGTGGCCTCGGTCTCCGGCAGCGTCTCCGCGAGCACCGACTCGCCCGGCTCCGCGTCCGTCAGCAGCGCGCGCAGCTCGCGCTCGACCTCGTCCATCGACGGCCGGTCGGCCGGGTCGGTGGCGAGCATCCGCTCCAGCAGCGGAGTCAGCCGCTCCGCCTTGGCCGGCGGCTCGATCTCGCCGCTGGACGCCTTGTAGAGCAAGGCGATCGGGTTGTCCGCCGTGCCGTACGGCGGCTGCCCCTCGACGGCCGCGTACAGCGTGGCGCCGAGGGAGAAGACGTCGGCGGCGAAGTCGGCGTCCTCGCCGCGGGCCACCTCGGGCGCGAGGTACGCCGGCGTGCCGGCGATCTCGCCGGTGGCCGTCAGCTTGACGTCACCGATCGCGCGGGAGATGCCGAAGTCGGTGATCTTCGCCGTGCCGTCGTCGGAGACGAGGATGTTGGCCGGCTTCACGTCGCGGTGCACGATCCCCGCGCGGTGCGCGCCGGCCAGCGCCGAGCTGATCTGCGCGCCGATGCGGATGGCGTCGTCGACGGCGACGGGCTCGTCCTGGATCAGGACGGCGAAACTCTTCGACGGCAGGTACTCCATGATCAACCACGGCCGGTCCTCCTCCTCGAGGACGGCGAACACGGTGATCGCGTGGGAATGCTGCAACCGGGCGGCGATCCGCGCCTCGCGCATCGCGCGGTTCTTCGCCTCTTCGGTGCGGTGCTCGTCGTGGTCGTGCGGCAGCAGGAGTTCCTTGATCGCCACGGTGCGGCCGAGCATTTCGTCCTGGGCCCGCCACACCGTGCCCATCGCGCCGCCGCCGATCGGCTCGAGCAGCCGGTACCGATCGCGGATCCGGCGACTTTCCACGAGCATCCACCATTCTTGACAAAGTGTGCCGACGAGATCCGGCCAGCATGCCAGGATCATCGGCCGGCCGGTACCAACGTAACCGAAAACCTCGGACGGACAGCGCAATCGAGCGTTGTGGCGCTGCCCACCGTGTACCCGCAAATCCTAACGAACAACCCCATGTGCCCGATCAAGTGCGTCCACGATCTCCTTGCGCAGCCCGGCACCGACGGCGATCGTCGACGACGAACCCACGGTGTGCTCACTGCCGTCGCGGTCCACGACGACCCCGCCGGCCTCGCGCACGAGCAGCACACCGGCCATGGTGTCCCACGGGTTGTTGGACAGGATCAGTGCGGCGTCGAGCTTTCCGTCCGCCACCCAGGCGAGGTCGATGGCCGCGGTGCCGAGCATCCGGATCTTCTGGGCCCGCGCGCCGAGGTCCGACAGCAGCCGCAGGCGCGCCGCGTTCTTCTCTTCCGCCAACCGGCCTATCGCGAAGTCGCCGACGGCGATCATGGCGTCCGACAGCTCCGTCGCGACGGACGCGCAGACGCGCTCCCCGTTCGCGAAAGCACCTTCTCCACGCGCCGCGGTGTAGGTGACGCCGAGGTACGGCAGGGCGATCGCGGCGACCGTGCTGTGCTCGCCGTCCACCAGCGCCAGGGAAATCCCGCAGAGCGGAATTCCGCGGGCGAAGTTCGCGGTGCCGTCGATCGGGTCGAGCGCCCACCAGCGGCCGCCACCGTCGCCACTGCGGCCGCGCTCCTCGCCGAGGACGCCGATCTCCGGCGTCTCGGCCGTGAGGAACTCCCGCAGCGCGTCCTCGACCGCCGTGTCGACGTCGGTCACCAGGTCGCGATCACCTTTTGCGGAAACGGAAAAAGTCGGGCGCGACCGGACGATCTCCGTCGCCTTCGCCACGGCTTCGCGCGCGACGTCGAGTAGTGCGGCATGCTCGCTCATGACTCCAACCTAGTGAAGGGACGTGCTGATGACCGACCTGTTCCCGCTCGCCACCAGCGTCGACGAGCAGCAGCGGGGCGCGGGGGTCGCGGTGCTGCCGATCGGCAGCTTCGAGCAGCACGGCGCGCACCTGCCCCTGGCGACCGACACGGTCATCGCGGCGACGCTCGCGAAAGCCGTCGCCGATGCCTACCCCGTGCTCCACCTGCCGCCGATCACGATCTCGTGCTCCCACGAGCACGCGGCGTGGGCCGGCACCGTGAGCATCTCCGCCCGCACGCTGCACGCCGTGGTCACCGACGTCGCCGCCTCGCTGAGCGCGTCCGGCGTCGGCCAGCTCGTGCTGGTCAACGGGCACGGCGGCAACTACGTACTGTCCAATGTGGTCCAGGAATCCGCCGGCGCGATGGCGCTGTTCCCCGGCGTCGCGGACTGGCAGGCCGCGCACACGGCGGCCGGGCTGCGCACGTCGCTGGACGACGACATGCACGCCGGGGAGCTGGAGACGTCGATCCTGCTGCACGCGCACCCGCACCTGGTGCGGCCCGGCCACGAGACGGCCGACCACGTCACCGACCGGGAGCACCTGCTGACGCTGGGCCTGCGGGCGTACACGGAGTCGGGGGTGGTCGGCCGTCCGTCGCTGGCGAGCGCGGCGAAGGGACACGTCGTGCTGGACACGCTCGTCCGGCGTTTCGCCGGTGTGCTCGAGGTGTTAGGCGCCTGAGAACGCCTGCCCCAGGTGCGGCAGCAGGTGGTCCATCCGCTCGGCCTTCGTGCGGAGGTACCGCAGGCTCTCCGGGTTCGGCGGAACCAGCAGCGGAACCTGCTCGCTGATCCGGATTCCGTAGCGGGTGAGCTGTTCGACCTTCTGCGGGTTGTTCGACAGCAGCCGCACCGACCGGACCCCCAGGTCCTGCAGGATGCCGGCCGCCGCGTGGTAGTCGCGGGCGTCGACCGGCAGGCCGAGCGCCACGTTCGCGTCGACCGTGTCGAGCCCCTCGTCCTGCAGCCGCATCGCCTTGAGCTTCGCGAGCAGGCCGATCCCGCGGCCCTCGTGGCCCTGGACGTAGACCAGCACGCCCGAGCCCTCTTCGACGATCCGGTCCAGCGCCGCCGCCAGCTGCTCACCGCATTCGCAGTGCGTCGAGCCGAAGACGTCCCCGGTGAGGCATTCGCTGTGCACGCGGGTCAGGGTGCCGAGCTCGGCGATCTCGCCGAACACCAGCGCGACCTGCTCGATGCCGGTGCGGTCGAGGTAGCCGACCGCGCGGAACGTCCCGTGCCGGGTCGGCAGCCGGGTGTCGACCACCCGCTCGACCACGGGCCGGTGCGGCAGGTCCCCGATCACGTCGCTTGCGGTCATGACTTCAACTCCACTTCCGATTCGATCCCGGTGTCCGCCGCGGTGCGCGGAGCAGGCAGGACACCGGTGTGCGGAGCGCGGGTCACGCGGAACCCGGCGACGCTCCGGACGAGCAGGACACCGGCGCCGGGCAGGCTCGCGACGAGCGTGAGCACGCCGTAGACCACAGCGACGGTGACACCTTGGGCGGCTCCCAGGCCGGCCGCGCCGAAGAGCAGGGCGCAGACGCCCTCGCGCGGGCCGAAGCCGCCGACGTTGAGCGGGAGACCCATCGCGAGCAGCGCGAGGATCATCAGCGGCACGAGCTGCCCCACCGGCGCGTCGACCCCGGCGACGCGGGCGGCGACGACGAACAGCGCCAGGTGCCCGGCCAGCGTCGCGACCGACAGGAAGCCCACGCCGGGCCAGGTCTCGCGGGTGAACAGGCCCAGCCGCAGGTCGGCGAGGGTGACGGCGAAGCCGCGACGCCACTTCGACCCGCTGTGGATCCAGCGCCCGCCGAAGAGGCGGCCGGTGACGAGCGCGCCGACGGCGGCCAGCACGACGACCACCCCGGTGATCGTCACGACCTCGCGGAACGCGCCGGGCACGACGTCCGGCGACACGAGCACGACGGTGACCGCGGACGCGATCAGCACGAGCTGGCCGGCGGTGCGCTCCAGGACGACGGCACGCACGCCGCGCGGCACGTCGCCCGAGTCGCGGCCGTGCTGCACCGCGCGGTGGACGTCGCCGAGGACGCCCGCGGGCAGCACGCCGTTGAGGAACAGCGCGCGGTAGTAGTCGCCGACCGCGGTGCGCAGCGAAAGCCGCAGGCCGAGCCGGGTGGCGACGAGCTGCCAGCGCCCCGCGCTGAACAGCGTCGTCGCGAAGCCGATGACCAGGGCGGCGAGCACGCCGGGCGTGCTGATCCGGCCGAGGCCGTCGAGGAAGGCGTCGCTGCCGAGCTGCCAGACGAGGACACCGAGGATGGCGAAGGCGCCGAGGATCCGCAGCCAGGCCAGCGCGCGCTTCACGCCGCCACCTCCAGGCTCGGCGGCAGGACCAGCAGGTCGCCGTGGTGGATCACCGCGTGCAGCTCGCCGGCGTCGGCCATCTCGAGCCGCCGTTGCAGGTAGACGTCGGCGGCCGGGCGCAGCTCCCACAGCTGCTCGACGGCCGCGCCGACCCACCCTTCGAGCCACTGCCGCTGCAGTTCGGCCTGGTCGGGGCCGAGCCGCCAGGCGCTCTCGGCGCGCACGACCCTGGCACCGAGCCTGCCGAACGCGGTCGCGGCGACGTCCACCGCGGTGGGGCCGAGCAGCCGCCGGCCCCCGGTGAGCCGGCGCTGGTGGGCGTTGAACGCTGCGGAGAGGGCGGCGTCGAGCGGGTCGGCAGGCGACAGTTCCACCCGGCCGGTGACCGAGAGCATCAGCAGCGCCGCGCAGCCCGCTTCGACGATCGCCCTGGCCAGCGCCGTGACCTCGGCTTCGGTGAGCAGGTCGAGCAGCGCGGACGCGGTGACCAGCGATGTCCCGGCGAGGTCGGCGGCGCGCAGCGCGGTGACGTCGCGCTGTTCGGCGACCACGTCGACCGGGCTGCCGTCCAGCGCGGTGGACGGCAGCGAGGTGCGGGCGCGGGTGAGCAGCTCCGCGTCCTCGTCGTGCAGGATCCAGCGCTGGGTGCCGGGCAGCCGGGCGGCCAGCCAGCGGCCGAGCGAGCCGGTGCCGCAGCCGAGGTCGCGGATGACGAGCTCGTCTTCCGGGAGGTGCTCGCGCAGCGTGTCGACGAGTTCGGTGGCGCGGGCCGCGGCGTCGGCGGGCTCCCGCAGGTACAGCCAGTCCGGCGCGAACGCGGTCATGCCGCCGCCTCCTGCCGCTGCAGGACTTCGGCGATCCGGCGGGCCGTGTCGTCCCAGCTGGTCAGGGTCTCGCGGCGCAGCTGCGCCGAGGCGCGCAGCCGCGTCCGCAGCTCGGGCTCGGTGAGCCAGCGGCGCAGGGCGGCGCCGAGCGCTTCGACGTCGTCGCCGGGGACGAGCATCCCCGGGACCGAGCCGTCCGGCGCGACGCCGACGGTGTCGGGCAGCGCGTCGACGTCGGTGGTCAGCACCGGCACGCCGCGGGCGAGGGCCTCGGTGACGACCATGCCGAACGTCTCGCCGCGCGAGGGCAGCACGAGCAGGTCGGCGGAGTGGTAGGTGGCGGCCAGCGCCGCGCCGGTGCGGGGACCGGTGAGGGTGAAGCGGGCGCCGAGCCGGTGCTCGCGCAGCCGCTCGACGTACTTCGTCTCGCGCCGGATCCCGCCGACGCACTCGCACGTCCAGCGCAGGTCGGCGACGGTTTCG
Organism: Amycolatopsis sp. NBRC 101858; assembly: GCF_030269325.1. Lineage (GTDB taxonomy): Bacteria > Actinomycetota > Actinomycetes > Mycobacteriales > Pseudonocardiaceae > Amycolatopsis > Amycolatopsis ponsaeliensis. The sequence goes on from NZ_BSTD01000001.1 coordinate 1,368,861, forward strand.
AGGGCCTGGGCGAGCACGCCCTGGCCCTTGCGCGGGGTCACGTTGGCCACGCAGACCAAGCGCGACATGCCGTCGGTGCCGATGGCCGGCGGGGCCGGGTCGACGCCGGGGGGCACGGCGTGCACGCGGTGCGGAGCGAGCCCGTGGTGGCTCACCAGCCGGCGCGCGGCCCACTCGCTGGTCGCGATGACCGAGCTCGCGGCCCGCAGCGTCTCGCGCTCGAGCGCGTCGAGCTCGGCGGCCAGCGCGGGCGGCAGGCCGGTCTCGTCGGCCAGCGGCAGGTGCACCAGCACCGAGAGCGAGAGCCGGCGCGCCTGCGGGACGACGACCTCGGGCACGCCGCAGGCGACCAGGCCGTCGAGGAGCACCGCGGACCCGGTGGGCAGCGCGGAGAGCAGGTGGCCGAGGACCGCGCGGGCCTCGGTGTCCGGGCGCGGCCAGCTGCCGGAGACGGCGATCTCGTGGACGTCGAGGCCGGCCTCGGTGAGCCGGTCGCACAGCCGGCGGTCGTAGGTGTTGCCGCCGCTCGGGACGGACGCGTCGTCGACGTCCCCGGGGAGGACCACGTACAAGCTGTTCACAGCGCACGCTCGTAACTCGCCCAGGCGACGTGCGATTCCTTCAGCGAGACGGCGATGCCTTCGAGGCCACGCGCGCCTTCGCCGAGGCGTCCGGCGTGGACGGCGTCGGCGAGGCGGTCGGCGATGACCTTCGCGAGGTACTCGGTGGAGGTGTTGATGCCCTTGAACACCGGCTCGTCGTCGAGGTTGCGGTAGTTCAGGTCGCTCAGCACCGCCCCGAGCTCTTCCGTGGCCTTGCCGATGTCGACGACGATGTTGTCCTCGTCGAGGTCGGTCCGGCGGAAGGTGGCATCCACCACGAAGGTCGCGCCGTGCAGGCGTTGCGCGGGTCCGAAGACTTCCCCGCGGAAGCTGTGGGCGACCATCACGTGGTCACGGACGGTGATGCTGAACACCAAGACCTCCGATGCGTTCGGGTGGACGTGGTCACTGCGGCTGATACATGACACGGAGGCAGAGGGCGGAAAGTTCATTCGCAGCGAGCCGGGGTAGCACCGACGGAAGATCTTCAAACATGCACTCGCCGCTGACCAGCGCTTCGAACGCCGGATCGGCCAGCAGCCCGAGGGCGAGCCCGAGCCGCTGGGCGTAGTCGCGGTCGGGCCGGGCGACCGTCCCGACCTGGCTGGCGCGGATCGTCAGCCGCCGCGAGTGGAAGTTCTCGCCGAGCGGCACGCTCACCCGGCGGTCGCCGTACCAGGACAGCTCGACGACCTCGCCTTCCGGCGCGAGGAGCTCCAGGGCCTTGGCGAGGCCGGCTTCGCTGGCGCTCGCGTGCACGACGAGGTCGCAGTCGCCGTTGGCTTCTTCGGGAGTCGAGAAGTCGACGCCGAGGGCCTTCGCGACGTCGGCTTTGCCGGGATCGACGTCGATCAGCTGGACGCGGGTGGCCGGGAAGCCCTGAAGCAGCTTCGCGACACTGCAGCCGACCATGCCGGCGCCGATCACGGCGATCCGGTCACCGAGCTTCGGCTTCGCGTCCCAGACGGCGTTGACCGCGGTCTCGACCGTGCCGGCGAGGATCGCGCGGCCGGGCGGGACGTCGTCCGGCACGGGCGTCACGGCGCTCGCGGGGACGACGTACGCGGTCTGGTGCGGGTAGAGGCAGAAGACGGTCTTGCCTCTGAGGTCGGCCGGGCCCTGCTCGACGACGCCGACGTTGAGGTAGCCGTACTTGACCGGCCCGGGGAACTCGCCCTCCTGGAACGGCGCGCGCATGACGTCGTGCTGGCTCGCCGGGACACCGCCGCGGAAGACCAGGGTTTCGGTGCCGCGGGAGACGCCGGAGAAGAGCGTGCGGACGAGGACTTCGCCGTGTTCCGGCTCACGAAGCGTCACGGTCCGGAGGGCGCCTTCGTCGGGGCTTTGAACCCAGAAAGCCTGTTCCACGTGTTCTCCCTTGCAGGCGACCGGAGGCTGGTGTCGCCGCCACCTTATGAGCACCCGTGCCGATTCGCGGAGTAAAAGATGATCAAGAACGGACTTCTCCTACGCTCGGCGGTCCCGGTGTGGGCGCTCGCCGCCGGGGCCGGTTTCCTCTCCCCGCTCGCCTGGGCGACCGGGACCGTGTACGGCCTCGCGCTGGTACTGCTGACGGGCTGGGGCCTGCGGCAGAGCGGCCGCGGGAAGTTCGGCCCGGCGGACTGGATCACGTTTTCCCGCGCGGTCCTGGTCGGCGGCGCGGCCGAGCTGATCGCCGACGGCGGGCACCCGCTCTGGCTGCTGGTCGGGCTGGTCGCGGTGGCACTGGCGATGGACGGTTTCGACGGCCAGGTCGCCCGCCGCACGGGCACGGCGTCGGAGTTCGGCGCGCGGTTCGACATGGAGGTCGACGCGTTCCTGATCCTGCTGCTGTGCATCCAGGTGTCCCGCACGCTCGGGCTGTGGGTGCTGGCGATCGGCCTGATGCGCTACGCGTTCGTGGCTGCTTCCTGGGCGATGCCGTGGCTGACGGCGCCGCTGTACCCGAGCATGGCCCGCAAGACGGTGGCCGCGGTGCAGGGCGTGGTCCTGGTGGTCGCGGTGTCCGGCCTGCTGCCTTCGGCGCTGGCTTTCGCCTTCGTGGTGGCGGCGCTGGCGTCGCTGGTGTGGTCGTTCGGCCGCGACACGGTGTGGCTGGCCCGCCACCGCGTGCCGACGTCCGAGCCGGCCCGGATCGTGGAGATCACCCGCGCGACGCTCCGGCGCCCGCACGGTCCCGCGGCTTGGCGAGGCCACAACCAGGCAGCTTGACCGCACCGGGCCGTGTCGACCGCCCAATCACGCGAGCCGACCCTCCAAGCACGTGAACCGACCGTCTGGGTACGCGAACCGACTCTCCAGGTACGCGAGTCGGCGTTCTGATCACGCGTGTCGACCGCCCAATCACGCGTGTCGACCCTCCAAGCATGCGAACCGACCGTCTGGGCACGCGAGTCGACTGCCTAGGTACGCGAGTCGACCCTGCAGGCACGCGGGCCGGGTGGTTCAGCTCGACTCGCGGGCCGCCCGGGCCCGGCGCTTGCCCTCGTGCATCGCCAGGACCCGGGCGATCGGGATCGTGTGGCCCTCTGCCACCAGGTCCGCCGGCAGCACGAACGGCTCGGGCATCTCCTCGGTCCAGGCGTCGGGGCCGTCGCCGAGCTGCGCCGCGGCCGTCTGCACCGTGAAGTCGCCCGGCTTCACCCCGTCCAGGTCGGCCCACCGGACCGGGAACGACACCGGCGCGCCCGGCCGGTGGCGCGGGCTGTACACCGACACCACCGTCGCGCCGCCCGCGCGGGTCGAATCCAGGAACACCTTGCCTTCGCGGCGGTCCTTGACGAACTCGGTCGTCCCGAGCGACGGGTCGATGCGCTCGGCGCGGGCCGCGACCGCCCGCGTCGCCGCCGCGATGTCCTCGGTCGACTGGCCCGGTGCCAGCGGCACGAAGACGTGGACGCCCTTGGAACCGCTCGTCTTCACCGCGCCGTCGAGCCCGTCCGCGCGCAGGGCTTCGCGCACCAGCCCCGCGGCCCCGATGGCCAGGGAAAACGGCCCGTCGGCGGGCGGGTCCAGGTCGAGGATCAGGTGGGTCGGGCCGTGGGACGCCTCGCCGCGGTACAGCGACGTGTGGAACTCGATCGCCCGCTGGTTGCCGAACCAGATCAGCGTGCGGAGGTCGTTGCACAGCGCGTACGAAACGTCCCGTTTGGACGCCTCGGCCCACACCGAGACCCGCTCGACCCAGTCCGGCGTGTACTTCGGCAGGTTCTTCTGCATGAACGGGCCCTGCCCGCGCAGCACCCGCAGCACGGTCAGCAGCCGGTCGCGCAGTTCGGGAAGCATCCGGTCGGACACGGCTTCGAGGTAGTCGAGCCACTCCCGCTTGGTCACCCCCGCACCGGAGAAGACCTCCTGGTCGAGACTGCTCAGCTTGACGCCGTGCCGGACCTCGTCGCTGCTGCTCATCGGCCCACCTTCGCGCCCGCGCGCGAAGCGGTCAACTCTCAAAATGGCAGCTGCGAGCGGAGCCGGTCGAGCCAGCGGCCGACGGTCGCTTCCGGCCGGTCCGGGTCGTTGACCTGCCGGGCCGCGTCGGCGCGCTGCCGGACGTGCTCGCCGACCGTCGCCGCGTACGGCGGCAGCACGAAGACGTCCTGCCAGTACCCGGCCCGCATCTCGACGGAGGCGACCTGCTCGTAGCCGGCAGTGGCCCTGGCCGCGTCGAAGCCGTAGCGCTTGCCCACCGGCTGCGGGCCCACGGACGTCACGACGAGCACCGTCGGCCGCCTCCGCATGACGACCTCGGTCGGATCGGCACCGTGGGCGATCTCCGGGTCGTTCAGGCCGATGTAGTCGATCGACGTCCAGCCGCTGTAGTACGGGATCGCGCCGGCGTCGGTGACGGCGACGGTCCGGTCCGCCGCCGGGACGTCGGACTCGGCCAGTGCCTTGCCGATCGGCACGTGGGCGCGCTGCAGGTCCATCCCGTAGTTCGAAATCAGTCCCAGCTCGGGAGAGCTCGTCCCGGCGACGGCCGACCAGCCGACGGCCACCAGCCCGAGCACCGCCCCCACGACCCGCTGGGCCGGCGTCCCCACCGCGATCCCGGCGCCGAGGCAGAGGACGGGGATCGCGTGGTCGGCGAAGCGGTCGAGGTAGTCCATCGTCGGCCCGGACACCGCATACGTCACATACGTGACCGCGACGGTCGCCACCAGGAGCCCGCCCACGGCCCGCGTCGCCTTGCGGAAGACGAGCGAGAGCGTCAGCAGCAGGAGCGGGAGGAGCAGCAGCGTCGTGTGCTTCGTCCAGATCCAGCCGGAGTCCAGGTTGCCGAACTTGACGTAGAAGGTGTTCGGCAGCAGCTGGCCGTAGAAGCGCCACCGCCACCCGAAGTACGCGGCACCGACGACCGCCGCACCCCCGGTCCACCACCAGCGGGCCGCGCCGCGCTCGCGCAGGAACCACAGGGCGACGACCGGCAGCGCGGCCAGCACGCCTTCCGGCCGGAGCATGCCGAGCAGGAGCAGCAGCACCGGTGGCTCCCACGTCCACACCCGCTCGTTCGCGAGCACGCGCAGCCCGAGCACGACGACGCGCAGCAGCACCGCGGCGAACGCGGCGGTCTCGAGCCCGGCGGTGATGTGGAAGTACGTCGGCAGGAACACGACGTACGCGCCGGCCCCGACCAGGACGCCGGTCAGCCCGGCGCGGCGGTGGCCTTCCCGGACCAGCAGGTACAGCGTCCCCAGGCCGAGCAGCAGCGACGTCACCTTGGCGAACAGCGGCAATGCGAGTCCGAGCCACGCGCCGAGTCCCGACCAGACGACCCAGGCGAAGTTCGTGAAGCCCTCGACGCGCGGGCCGTCGACGTTCCAGACCGGGCCGTTGCCGGCCGCGAGGTTCGCCGAGTAGCGGAAGCTGATGAACGCGTCGTCGATGGTGAGGGACCAGGCGGCCCAGGCGCCGGCGAGGAAGACGGCCACGAGGACCACGGAGACCATGACCAGCGGCGTCCGGCGGGAGGTCCTGGTTTCCTCGGGCGCGACGTCGGTCTCGATCGCCGTCATGGCATCCCCTCGGGTGGCGGAGCCGCCACTCTAACGGGGCAAGTCAGACGAGCGGACGTCCGGTGCGCAGGCGGCGGCGCAGGTCCCAGAGGCAGAGGTTGAAGGGGAACCGCCGCACGGTCGCGGGCAGCAGGCGGGTGACCCGGCCGACCGCGGCCAGGAGCGCGTCGAACCGGCGCTGGTCGGCCGCGGTCCAGGGCAGGCGCATCTCGTCGCGGAAGCGCTGCGGGAGGAAGCCCGTCGTGACGAAGCGGTGGAACCGCCGCCCCGGCGCGGCGACGACCGGGTGCAGGAACCGCAGGTCGACGATGTCGGTGAGGTAGCGGCGGACGGTGTCGTCGACGCTGACCTCGGCCAGCCCGGCTGCCCAGTACTCCTCGAAGGCCGCGCGGTCCGCCGGCCACATCTCGGGCCGGACCTGCAACGTCGTGCCGAGCGCGGCGGCCTCGCCGTAGAAGTGCGCCGGCTCGCCGCCGACGAACGCGAGGTAGACGTCCTCGAAGCCCTTGTAGAGGCAGGCCGCGACCCACAGCTGCAGGTCGGTGTCGAAGGCGTTGTAGGCGACCGGGCTTTCGGCGCTCGAGTGCACCTGGGCGTGGGCCTCGTTGACACCACGGCGGTAGGCGGCGCGCTCGGCGTCGGTCCCCATCGTGGCGACGGCGAGGTAGGTGAGGGTGGTCCGCGTCCGTTTCACGGGGTGGCGGAAGAGGTTCCCGCTGTCGACTTTGCTTTCGAGCACGCCGTAGCCGACGGGCGCGCGGGAGAGCTGCATGATCACGTTCGCGCTGCCCGCGAGCAGCCCGGCCCCGACGACAGCGTCCCGGAGAGCAGTCACGCCATCCAGGGAACGACAACTGTTGACGATGTGTCAAGAGCGGTAGTTCGCCCGGGCGAACGCGATCAGCGCCCGCGCCGCCGGGCTCAGCGGGCCGTCGGTGCGCCACGCCAGCGCCAGCACGCCCCGCAGCCCCCGACGCGGTTACCGAAGCCGCGCCTGACGAGAGCGAACTGCCGGGACTCGCGGCGACCAGCGGCAGCCAACGTGATCCGCCAACAGCCGAACAGGCCTTCGGCCAGCGGATCCCCGGCGAGCACCCGCCCAGCGTCAAGAGCGGTAGTTCGCCCGGGCGAACGCGATCAGCGCCCGCGCTGCCGGGCTCAGCGGGCCGTCGGTGCGCCACGCCAGCGCCAGCACGCCCCGCAGCCCGGGCCCGGCGATCGTGACGACCCGCAGCTCCCCCTCGTGGTAGCGGGCCAGTGACTCCGGCACGATCGCCACCCCGAGCCCCCGCGTCGCGAGCTGCACCAGGACGTTCGGGTCGGCCGCCTCGAACGCGATCCGCGGCGTCAGCCCTTCGCGCACGAACGCGGCGTCCAGCGCCGTGCGCAAGCCCGTCCCCTTCGGCAGCGCCATCAGCGGCAGCCCGGCCAGGTCTGCGATCACCACCTCGTCGCGGCCGGCCGGCAGTTCCGTGGTCACCGCGACGAACGGCTCGTCGATCAGCACCTGCGTCGCGATGCCCGGCGGCGGGTCGGTCGACAAACCGACCACCGCCAGGTCGAGCCGGCCTTCGCGCAGAGCCACCAGCATCGTGTCCGAATTGGCTTCGGACAGCGTGATCTCGACCGCCGGGTAGCGATCGTGGAAGCGGGCGAGCAGGTCCGGCAGCTTCACCGGGCCCGCCGACGTCACCGCGCCGATCGCGACCTGGCCGCGGACCAGCCCGGCCAGCTCGTCGACGGCTTCGCGTACCCCCTTCACCGCCGCGAGCGCCGCTCGCGCGTGGGGCAGCGCCGCGGCGCCGACGTCGGTGAGCCGGACCGTGCGGCCCGAGCGGTCGAGGAGCTCCTGCCCCAGCTCGCGCTCCAGCCGCCGGACCTGCGCGCTCACCCCGGGCTGGGCGACGTGCAGCCGGTCCGCCGCGCGCGTGAAGTTGCCTTCCTCGGCGACGGCGACGAAGTACGCGAGCTGGTGCAGTTCCATAAGCGCTGATTCTAGTAGTCAGACAAACCAGATCTTGGACTTCTGACCGGGGCGACCCGAAGCTGGAGACATGCAGACATTCCGACCCGGCCATGACGCTTACGCCGAAGAGATCTCCGGCTTCCAGACGTCCGTGGCCACGCAGCCCGCAGTGGTCGCCGCCGCCGAGACCGCCGACGACGTCGTCGCCGCGGTGAAGTACGCCGCCGAGCACGACCTGACCGTCTCCGTTCAGGCCACCGGACACGGCCTGACCGCCGGCACCGACGGCCTGTTCATCAGCACGCGCCGGATGACCGGCATCGAGATCGACGCCGGGAAGCGGACCGCGCGCGTCGAAGCCGGAGTTCGGTGGGGTGCGGTGATCGAGGCCGCCGCGAACCACGGGCTGGCCCCGCTGAGCGGCTCGTCACCGGACGTCGGCGTCGTCGGCTACACGCTCAGCGGCGGCTTCGGCCTGATGGCACGGCGGTTCGGCCGCGCGGCCGACCACGTGCGCGCGATCGACGTCGTCACCCCCGACGGCGAACTTCGCACGGCGACACCCGGGTCCGACCTGTTCTGGGCCCTGCTCGGTGGCCGCGCCGGCTTCGGCATCGTGACGGCGCTGGAGTTCGACCTGGTCCCGGTGACCGAGCTGTACGGCGGCGGGCTGTACTTCGACGCGGCGGACCTGCCCGCGGTGCTGCGCGCCTGGCGGACGTGGGCGGTGGCCGCGCCCGACGAGCTGACGACGTCGATCGCGGTGGTCGCCTTGCCCGACCTGCCGTTCCTGCCCGCGCCGATCCGCGGGAAGCACGTCGCCAACGTCCGGATCGCCTACCTCGGCGATGACGGCGACCAGCTCGCCGAGCCGCTGCGAACCGCGGCGCCGGTCCTGCTGGACACGCTGAAGCGGTTGCCGTACACGGATTCCGGGTCGATCGCGAGCGACCCACCGCACCCGCACCCCTACCACGGGACCAACGCGACGGTGGAGGCGCTGAACGACGCGATGCTGGCGTCGATCGTCGAGCACGCGGACCCGGAGACGGTGCTGATCATCGACCGGCTCGGCGGCGAACTGGCCCGGCGTGGCACCAGCGGCGTCGGCTGGGACAAGGCGGCGGAGTTCGTCGTACGGGCGCTGTCGGTGGTCGAGGACGGCGTCGACGCGATCAAGAACGCGCACGCGAAGCTGTTCGACGCGCTCGCGCCGTGGTCGACGGGCCGCCTCCTGCCGTTCCTCTACGGCGAGCATTCCGCCGCCGAACTGGCGACGGCCTTCCCCGCCGGGGACCGCGCCCGGCTGAAGCAGCTGAAGGCGAAGTACGACCCGGCGGGGAGGTTCGGCTGAGGCGTCAGCGCTCGAAGACGACGATCGGGATGAGGCGCGTCGTCTTCGTCTCGTACTCGGCGAAGCCCTCGGCGTGCGCGACCATGCCCGCGTAGAGGCGGTCGCGCTCGGCGCGGTCCTCGACCACGGTGGCGGTGGCCTCGAAGGTCTCGGTGCCGACCTCGAGGGTGACCTTCGGGTTGGCGACGAGGTTGTGGAACCAGGCCGGGTTCTTCGGAGCGCCACCCATGGACGCGGCGACGACGAACTTGTCGCCGTCACGGGTGTAGACGAGCGGCGACAGGCGCGCCTGCCCGCTCTTCGCGCCGATCGTGGTGAGGAGCAGCACGTTCTTGCCCTCGAAGTAGTTGCCGACCTTGCCCTCGTTGGCCCGGAACTCCTCGACGACCTGGGTGTTGAAGTCGTTCATGTCGGCTGGCGTAGTCATGGGATCCCCTGTTTCTGGCCGGTACGCTCGTCCGTGCCCCGAGGTACGCTCGGGAGACCGAGAAGCGTTTGCTTTGCAAACAAAGTTACCGACGGGAGGCAGCCGGTGTCAACGCAGGGCGGGTTGAGCCTCGAAGACGGCGTACGCAGGCTCCTGCTGCTGATGCCACGGCTGGTCGGCCGCGCGAAGCGGACCCCGGTCCCCGACGAGCTGGACGGCTGCGCGCTCGCGCCGCGGCACCTGTCGCTGCTGTCGATCCTGCTGTTCGACGGCCCGATGACGGTCACCGAGCTGGCGGGGCGCCTGGAGGTCGCCCCGACGACGGCGAGCCTGATGGTCGGCGACCTGAGCCGGCAGGGCGTGCTGAACCGCGACGAGGACCCGGCGGACCGCCGCCGCACGATCGTGAGCATCACCCCGGAGCGGCGCCCGGCGGTGGACGCGTGGCTGGCGCGCGGTGCGCAGGCGTGGAGCAACGCGCTGGCGCCGTTGACGCCGGCCGAGCGCCAGCTGGTGATCTCGACGCTGGAGGCCTACGAGCACGGCACCTGCGAGGGCCCCGCCTGTTAGCGGCTCAGTCCTCGGAGTTCTTCTCCCGGGCCAGTTTCCGCTGCGCTTCCGCGCGCTCGCGGCACTTGCGGAGGAACTCCTCGTCGTCGTCCGGGCTGCCGGCCGCGAACCGGCCCGGGCGGTCGTACTCCGGGTACGCCGGCGCGGTCCGCTCGTACGGGCCGCGCGCCCGCGTCACCTGCTGCGGCCGCCCCGCGACCAGCCAGATGATCGACCCCACCAGCGGCAGCACCAGCACGACGAGCAGCCACAGCCCCTTCGGCAGGTTGCGGCAGGACGACTCGTCCGTCGTGATCACGTCGACCAGGCAGAAGATCCACAGCCCGAGCGTGACGACGCCGAGCAGACCGTCGAAATACAGCATTTCCCGCGCCTTCCCCCAAGAAGATGAACGCGGTAAGTCTTAGCAGAAGATCACCGGGGCTCAGCCGGGGGTCGCCGCGAGCACGCCGGTCGCGAGCGCGATCGCGTGCGCCGGCCCCGGGCACTCGCGCGGGCCCGCCCCGAACGGCGTTCCGGCCAGCGGCACCAGGACGTCCTCGCCGCGCACCCGGCGCCGCGTGTGCGACACCGGCGGGTCCGCGCGCAGCACTTCCGCCACCGCCTCCTCGGGCGGCTTTCCCGCCCGCACCAACGGAACCGCGTTGCGGATCAGTCCGGCGGTGGCCTCGCAGGCCTGGATCAGCAGGCCGATCCGCGCCGCCGTGAGCTCGGTCGGGCCGCCGCACGCCGCGACTAGCCGGCCCAGCGCGGCTTCGGCGTCCGCGGACGGCGGCACGTGCGGGTGGTAGGCGGCCGCGGCCGTCACGACGTCCGACGCCGCCACCGGCAGGCCCAGCTCCCCCGCCAGCACCCCGACGACGACCAGGCGGGGGTCGCCGCCGGCCGCGTCGAAAGCTTTGCGCCGCAACACTTCCGGCTCGACCTCGGCGAGGAGGTCCACGGCCAGCGCGCGCCGCCGGTCGTGGTCGGCACCGTTGCTGAAGCGGGCCACGGAAGCCCGCAGCCAGGCGATGCTTGCCGGTGGAACGTCAGTGGGCACCGGCGGAACCGGAGCGGCGAGCGAAGTCATGCCGTGAAGGTAGCCACGGGAAACGTCGGCGGCGGCCGAAGTGATCAGAGCAGCGACGCCGGGAACCACGTCGCCTGCGGCCCGCCGCAGCGGGTGGTGCGCGGGACGGCGTGCTGGAACCACCACGCCTCGGTGACGCGGCCGTCCGGCAGCCGGTACGTCGGCGGCCCGGCGACGCGGGCGAGGCCGGCAGCCAGCAGCGACCGCGCGCTCGCGACGTTGCCGACCTCGGCGCCGGCCCGCACGCCCGGCAGGCCCAGGTGCTCGTGCGCCAGCGTCAGCCCGGCCGCGAAGAGCACCCTGCCGTTGCCGCGGCCGCGGTAGTCCGGCGCGAGGTAGCCGCCGGTCTCCGGGCCGCCGTCCTCGCCGGTGTGCACGCTCACCAGGCCGACGCACCGGTTGGCCTCGACGTCGATCATCACCAGGTCGATCGACTGCGGATCGGGCGACACCCAGTCCGGTCCGGTCCCGGGCACAACGCGCAGCGCATCGGCCCGCGCGGACTTGGCGACGATCGAGTCCGGCTGCCAGCCGAGCCAGCGCTGGGCGGCCGGGTCACTACCGCAGGCAACCGCGGCGGCGTACTCCCACGCGGTCGGCGTCCGGAAGAGGAAACGCCCCGCACGCAGCACGTGGCCCTGCCGGTCGCAGGTCCGTTTGGTCATCAGACGGCCGCGGCGGGTGAGCCGGTCGAAGATCCCCTTGGTGGCTGGCAGCATCGCGGCGAAATCGTAGCGGAGCGATCGGCTCGGGAGGCGTCATCTCGGTCGCTGCCCGGCCGAATCGCGCCCTCGGACGCGTAACGCGGCTCGCACGACCGCCGACTCCCGCGAGTACCTCCGAAGAAAGGCGGTCCGCGTGGGCCTCATCCGGAAGTCCCTCATGATCGGCACGGCCGGGCTCGTGCGGGGCAGTAGCAAGAAGCAGCGTGTCGCCAAGAAATCGCTGCGTGAGCTGCAGACGCAGACCCGGCTCCAGCGACAGGCACTCGCCCAGCAGGGCGAGGCGCCCGCCGCGCAGCCTGCCGCGCCCACCGGGCCACCGGCCGGCTGGTACCCGTCGCCCCAGCGGCCCAGCGCGACGCAGTGGTGGGACGGATCCCGGTGGACGGAGCACTTCAAGACGGCCGGCTAGGCCCCGGGCCGGTGAGCCGGTCGAAGATCCCCTTGGTGGCTGGCAGCATCGCGGCGAAATCGTAGCGGAGCGATCGGCTCGGGAGGCGTTATTGTGGCCCGATGACGGCCGTACCCGAGGCAACCGAACTGGACGGCTCCGGCCGGGCGGCCCAGCCTCGCCAGCTCATCGTGACGGTGTACGGCCTCTATTCGCGCACCGAGGGCGGCTGGCTCTCGGTCGCTTCGCTGATCGACCTGCTGGCCGCCGTCGGTGTCGACGAGCCCGCCGTGCGCTCGTCGATCTCCCGGCTGAAGCGGCGCGGGATCCTCGAAGCGGTGCGCCGGGGCGCGACGGCCGGGTACGAGCTGTCCGACGACGCTCGCGAGATCCTGCGCGAGGGCGACGAGCGGATCTTCCGCCGCGGGCGCGCGACCGCGGCCGACGGCTGGCTGCTCGCGGTGTTCTCGGTGCCGGAGACCGAGCGGCACAAACGCCACCTCCTGCGCACCCAGCTCGCCCGGATGGGCTTCGGCACCGCCGCATCCGGCGTCTGGATCGCCCCGGCGCACCTGCACGCGGCGACCGCCGAGGCCCTGACCCGGCTCGGCCTGGCCGGGTACGCCGACCTGTTCCGCGCCGACCACCTGGCCTTCGGCGACGTCCGCGCGAAGGTCCGCGACTGGTGGGACCTCGACCGGCTCGACGAGCTGTACACGACGTTCCTCGACGAGCACGGCCCGGCACTGCGCCGCAAGTCCGTGACCGACGAGCAGGCCTTCGCCGACTACGTCCGGGTGCTGACCGGCTGGCGGCGGATGCCCTACCTCGACCCGGGCCTGCCCGCGGAGTTCCTGCCCCGCGACTGGTCGGGGATCCGCGCGGCGGAGCTGTTCTTCGAGCTGCACGCCCAGCTGGAGGACCCGGCCCGGGCGTACGTCTCGAAGTCGATCACCTTCGGCTGACGACGGCGAAGCCCTGCACCTCGACGAGGGCCTCTTCGTCCCAGAGCCGGTCGACGCCGATGCCGGCCATCGCCGGGTACTCCGTGCCCGCCAACCTGCGCCAGACCGCGCCGATCTCGCGCGCGTGCGTCCGGTAGTCCGCCATGTCGACGATGTAGATCGTCACGCTGCAGAGGTCCTCCGGGGAACCGCCCGCCGCACGCAGGGACGTCAGCAGGTTGCCGAGCGCGCGCTCGAACTGCTCGACCACGCCGTCGCCGACGATCTTGTTCGACGCGTCCAGCGCCGTCTGCCCGGCGAGGAAGACCACGCGCCCTTCGGCCACCACCGCGTGCGAGAACCCGGACGGCTTGCCCAGCTCCGGCGGGTTGATGCGTTCCATGCGGGACACCGTACGCCATCTTTCGCGTTATTGACGGTCGTAGTGGTGACGACATACCCTGGACGGCGTGCGTATCGCGGTCATCGGTGGCGGCCCGGCGGGTCTGTACTTCGCCGCGCTGGCGAAACAGCTCGGCCCCGGACACGAGATCACCGTCTGGGAGCGCAACGCGCCGGATGACACGTTCGGCTTCGGCGTCGTCTTCTCCGACGAGACGCTCGGCGGCATCGAGCACGCCGACGCGGCGGTGCACGAAGCGATGCGCGCCGAGTTCGCGCGCTGGGACGACATCGACGTCCACTACCGCGGCACGGTCACCACCTCGGGCGGCCACGGCTTCGCCGCGATGAGCCGCAAGCGCTTGCTCGGCATCCTCCAGAGCCGCTGCGCCGAACTCGGCGTCGGCCTCCACTTCCGCGAAGAGGCCCCGGCGGACCTCGACGGCTACGACCTGGTCATCGCCGCCGACGGCGTCAATTCACCGACGCGCGCCAAGTACGCCGAGACGTTCCGGCCGAGCATCGAGACGCGCCGGTGCCGCTACATCTGGCTGGGCACGGACCTCGTGTTCGACGCCTTCAAGTTCTACGTCCTCGAGACGCCCGCCGGGATCATGCAGATCCACGGCTACCCCTACGGCCGCGACGGCAGCACGTTCATCCTCGAGGTGCAGGAAGACGTCTGGCAGCGGACGTTCGGGCCGATCGCGGCCACCGCGCTCAAGCCGGGCGAGAGCGACGAGAAGTCGATCGCGCTGATCCGCGAGCTGTGTGCCGACGTCCTCGGTGGGCACAAGATCATGGCGAACAACTCCAAGTGGGTCTCGTTCGGCACCGTCCGCTGCGAGACGTGGGTGCACGGCAACGTCGTCCTCCTCGGCGACGCCGCGCACACCGCGCACTTCTCGATCGGCTCCGGCACGAAGCTGGCGATGGAAGACGCGCTCGCGCTGGCCGCCTGCCTGCACGAAAACGAAGGCGTCGCCGAGGCGCTCAAGGCGTACGAGCTGGAACGGCGGCCGGTCGTCCAGTCGACGCAGCGTGCCGCGCAGGCGAGCCTGGAGTGGTTCGAGAACATCGCGCAGTACGCCCACCAGGAGCCACCGCAGTTCGCGTTCAACATCCTCACGCGCAGCCGCCGCGTCACCTACGACAACCTCCGCCTGCGCGATCGGGAGTTCGCGACCGAGCTGGACCACTGGTTCGCGACGTCGCTCGGGACGACGTCACGGCCGCCGATGTTCCAGCCGTTCAAGCTCGGCGAACTGGAGCTGCCCAACCGGGTCGTCGTTTCGCCGATGGACATGTACTCGGCGGCCGACGGCGTGCCCGGCGACTTCCACCTGGTGCACCTGGGCAGCAAGGCCCTCGGCGGCGCCGGGCTGGTGATGACCGAGATGGTCTGCGTCTCGCCCGAAGGCCGGATCACGCCCGGCTGCGGCGGTCTCTACACGGCCGAGCAGGAAGCGGGCTGGAAGCGGGTTGTCGACTTCGTGCACGCGCAGTCGCCCGCGCGCATCGGTGTCCAACTGGGACACTCGGGCCGCAAGGGCTCGACGAAGCTCATGTGGGACGGCATCGACGAACCCCTTCCCGAAGACAACTGGGAAGTCTGCGCTCCTTCCGCGCTGGCGTACTCCGACCGCAACCAGATCCCGCGCGAACTGTCCACTTCGGACATGGCGACGATCCGCGACGAGTTCGTCGCGTGCGCGCACGCGGCCGCCCGCGCCGGCTTCGACGTCCTCGAACTGCACTGCGCGCACGGCTATCTGCTGTCGTCGTTCCTCTCTCCGCTGACCAACCGGCGCACTGACGACTACGGCGGCTCACTGGAGAACCGGCTGCGGTTCCCGCTCGAAGTATTCGACGCGGTCCGCGCGGCCTGGCCCGCCGAGCGCCCGATGACCGTCCGGATCTCGGCGACCGACTGGGCGGACGGCGGCATCGACGCGGACGACTCCGTCGAAATCGCCCGCGCCTTCGCCGCCCACGGCGCGGCGGGCATCGACGTCTCGACCGGCCAGGTCGTCTGCGACGAGAAGCCGCAGTACGGCCGCAGCTACCAGACGCCGTACGCGGACCGGATCCGCAACGAGATCGGCGAGGAGTACGGCATCGCGGTGATCGCCGTCGGCGCGATCTCCTCCTACGACGACGTCAACTCGCTGATCCTGGCCGGCCGCGCGGATCTCTGCGCCCTGGGCCGCACGCACCTCTATGATCCACAGTGGACACTGCACGCGGCAGCCGAACAGGGGTACGCGATGCCGTGGCCGAAACCGTTCGCTGCGGGCAGCCGGAAACCGCAGTCCGGGCGCACCGACGGCCCGGAGCCGCGGCTCGACCTCGTCCGGTCGGGGCCGACCGGCACCGCCCACGCACGCTGGCGACCGGGAGCCCCCGCATGACCTTCGCCCTCGACCCCGGCCAGCAGGCCTTCGCCGCGGAAGTCCGGCGGCTGGCCGAAGACCGGCTGCGCCCGCTCGCCGAGTCCGGTGTGGAGGGTGCGGTGAACCGGCCGCTGCTCAAGGAGATGGGCGCGCTCGGCATGCTCGCGCGGCTCTTCCCCGGCGTCGCCGAGGGAAAGCCGTCTCGCCAGGCGGCCGCGACGGACCTGTGCATCCTGCGCGAGAACCTCGCCACGGTGAACACCGAAGCCGAGACGGCCTTGGCGTTGCAGGGACTGGGAAGTTACCCGGTCCTCCAGTCCGGACAGGACGATCAGGTCGCGAAGTGGCTGCCCGCGGTGGCCACCGGCGACGCGGTGGCGGCGTTCGCGCTGACCGAGCCGGACGCCGGTTCGGACGCGGCCGCGCTGTCCCTGGCGGCGGAGCCCGACGGTGACGGCTGGCGCCTGACCGGCGAGAAGATGTGGATCTCGAACGCGCCGGAAGCCGATTTCTACACGGTCTTCGCGCGCACCACGCAAGGCGCGGGGTCGCGTGGCGTCAGCGCGTTCGTCGTCCCCGCCGACCGGCCGGGGCTCGGCGGCGAGCACCTCGACCTGGTGAGCCCGCACCCGATCGGCACGGTCACGTTCGACGGCGTCGAGGTCCGCCGCGAGGAACTGCTCGGCGAAGAGAACCGCGGCTTCGCGGTGGCGATGCGGACGCTCGACCTGTTCCGCCCGAGCGTCGGCGCGTTCGCCGTCGGGATGGCGCAGGCGGCGCTCGACGCCACTGTGGACTACACCGGGCAGCGGGAAGCCTTTGGTGGCCCGCTGATCAAGCAGCAGGCCGTCGCCCATGCGCTCGCCGAGATGGCCACCCGCACCGAAGCCGCGCGGCTCCTGGTCTACGCGGCCGCGGGTGCCTACGACGCGGGCGAGCAGAACCTCGGCGGCCGCGCGGCGATGGCGAAGCTGTTCGCCACGGAAGCCGCGCAGTTCGTCGTCGACTCCGCGGTCCAGCTGCACGGCGCCCGCGCCTTGCGCCGCGGGCACCTGCTCGAACACCTCTACCGCGAAGTCCGCGCCCCGCGCATCTACGAAGGCGCGTCGGAGATCCAGCGGACGATCATCGCGCGATGGCTGGCTTCGGCTTCCGGTCCAGCCACCACTGGCTGAGCAGCAGCAGGGTGAGCACGCTCATCGTGCCCGCCAGCGTCGAAGCGGCTTGGAAGAGCGCGGCCTGGTCGGGGTAGTGCGGGCCGAGCGCGATGAACGCGATCGGCGCGTAAACCCGGCTGAGCAACGTGTTCATGGTCATCGCGAAGCTGCGGATCATCCACCGCCGGTGATCGGCGTACCGGCGCTGCCGGGTCGCGCGGAAGCCGGCGATGGTGAACCCGAGCCACAGCAGCGCCGCGACGACGTTCAGCACCCCGGCCGCCGGGCCGAACGGGCTGAACAGGGCGATGGTCAGCGCCATGAGCGCGGACGGGATCGCGCCGCCGAAGACGTAGACGCGGCCGATGCGGCGGTGGGCGACCGGGTGCGTGCGCCGCAGCCACGGCCAGACCTGCAGGATGACGCCGACGATGGCGATCGTGCCGAAGAGGATGTGCCCGACGAGGAACCAGTAGTGCGCGGCGAACCCCGGCGGCGCGGGGACGCGGGACTGCGCGGGGTCCAGCGTGAGGTACGGCGGCACCGAGTAGGCGAGGAAGACGGCGACCAGCAGGGCCAGGGGCGCCATCCACGGCCGCCGCCACCACGTCTTGCCCGGTCTCGCGTCCGGCAGGGTGGTCGTCATCGCACACCGGCCGGCTTGCGCGCGGGGCGGCGCTCCAGGATCAGCTGGCTGACGACCAGCGCGAAGAAGAGCCCACCCCAGGAAGAAAGGGCGCCGACGCTCTGGCTGTAGGCGAGCTCGCTGCCGCCGAAGGTGGTCGGGATCTGCGGTTCCAGCACGATCATCGCGATCGGCGAGATCACCCGGTTGACGATGATCGAGAAGGTCAGCGTCACACTGCGGATCATCCACTTGCGGTGATCGCCGAAGCGGCGCTCCCGCACGGCCCGCCAGCCGGCGATGGTGCACCCGATCCACAGCACCGCGGCGAGGACGTCGCTGACGCGCGTCACCGGGCCGAACGGGCTCTGCGACCCGATGGTGAGGGCCATCAGCCCGGAGGGCAGCACGCCGGCGAAGACGTATGCGCGGCCGGCGTAGCGGTGGACCACGGGGTGCGTCCGGCGCAGCCACGGCCAGATCTGCAGGACGGCGCCGATCATCGCGACCGAACCGAAGACGACGTGCCCGACGAGGAACCAGTAGTGCGCCGGGAACCCCTCGGGCGCGGGCACCCGCGACTGGGCGGGGTCGAGGGCCAGGTAGGGCGGCAGCGAGAAGGAGAGGAAGGCGAGCACGACGAGGGCCAGCGGGCCGATCCACGGCCGTCGCCACCAGGCCGTCGTGGCCTCGGCCGCCGTGGGCGGGATGGGTTTGGGCGCTGTCCGGACCGCCATGGTTCCCCCTGTCAGTCGTTTCGGGATCTTGCCCGTCCGACGTTAGGGGTGCTCAGGGGTGGCCAACCATGGTGCGCACCACCGACGCGGGGGTGGGGTGTACCCCACCCCCGACCGGGTGACTCAGCTGCCGCGGACCCGCCGCACCGTGTCGCGGTAGAAGTAGCCGCTCTGCTTGATCGTGCGCTCCTGCGTCTCGTAGTCCACGCGGATCAGGCCGAACCGCTTCGCGTACCCGTAGGCCCACTCGAAGTTGTCCAAAAGGGACCATGCGAAGTACCCGCGCACGTCGGCGCCCGCGTTGCGCGCCGCCGCCACCGCGGCGATGTGCGAGGCCAGGTACGCCGTGCGCTGCTCGTCGCGGACGAAGCCCGACGAGTCCGGGTCGTCGTCGAACGCCGAGCCGTTCTCCGTGATGTACATCGGCAGGCCCGGGTAGTCGCGCCCGAGCCGGGTCAGCAGCTCCGTGAACTTGTCCGGCAGGATCTCCCAGCCCATCGCCGTCGTCGGCTCGCCGAACGGGATCGTCCGGGACGTCGGCACGCCGTCGTCGTCGACCGCGCGGCCGGTCTCGTCCACGCCCGAGAACTGCTGGCCGAAGTAGTAGTTCACGCCCAGGAAGTCCAGCGGGGTCGAGATCACCGCCAGGTCGCCGTCCTGGATCGGCAGCTTGACGCCCCGGGCGGCCAGGTCCTCGACCACGTCGGCCGGGTACTCGCCGCGCACCAGCGGGTCCAGGTAGACCCGGACGCCGAGGCCGTCGGCCTGCCGCGCCGCGCGGACGTCCTCTTCCGAGTCCGTCGCCGGGTCGGCCGTGCACATGTTGAGCGTGATGCCGAACTCCGTGTCCGGCGGGGCCGCCTCGCGCATCCGCTGCGTCGCGAGACCGTGGCCCAGCAGCAGGTGGTGCACCGCGTGCAGCCCGGCCGCGTAGTCCCGCCGCCCCGGCGCCATCACGCCGTGCACGTACCCGTGCATCGCCGAGCACCACGGCTCGTTCAGCGTGGTCCAGTGGCGCACCCGGTCCTTGAGCCGGTCGAACACCAGCATCGCGTAGTCCGCGAACCGGTACGCCGTGTCGCGCGCCGGCCAGCCGCCCGCGTCCTCCAGCTCCTGCGGCAGGTCCCAGTGGTACAGCGTCAGCCACGGCGCGATGCCCTTGCCGAGCGTCTCGTCGACCAGCCGGTCGTAGAACCCGATGCCCGCCTCGTTGACGCCGCCGCGCCCGCGCGGCTGGACCCGGGGCCACGCCACGGAAAACCGGTAGGTGTCCGCACCGAGCTCGTTCACCAGCTCGATGTCCGCCGGCATCCGGTGGTAGTGGTCGCACGCCACTTCACCGGTGTCGTTGTTGTCGATCGCCCACGGGACCTGGCAGAAAGTGTCCCAAATGGACGGAGTGCGCCCGTCTTCCGCGATCGCGCCTTCGATCTGGTACGCGGCGGTCGCCACGCCCCAGCGGAAGTCCGGCGGCAGCGTGTCGATCAGCGCCTGCTGTTCGGCGGTCGCGGCTGTGGTCTCGGTCAAGGCGGGTCTCCTCCAGGTGGACCGGATAGGACAGACGGCGTTCAGGGAGCTGCGACGGGGTGCAGGAAGCACGCCACCTCGCGCGACGGATCTCCGCCGGGCAGGCCCAGCTCGGGCACCTTCGAGTCGCACGGCTCGAAGGCCTTGGGACACCGGGGGTGGAACGCGCAGCCGGTCGGCATGCCGCGCGTGTCCGGCGGCGACCCCGGGATCCCGGCCAGCTCGCGGCGCGGACCGCGCAGGGCCGGGAACGAGTTCAGCAGGCCGTGGCTGTACGGGTGCAGCGCGTCCCGGTAGAGCTCGGCCGCCGGCGCCTGCTCGACGATCCGGCCGCCGTACATGATCGCGATCCGGTCCGAGAACTCCACCAGCAGCGAAAGGTCGTGCGTGATGAACAGGACCGAGAAGCCCAGCCGCTCGCGCAGTTCCACGAGCTGGCCCAGGATCTGGCGCTGCATCACGACGTCCAGCGCGGTGGTCGGCTCGTCCATGATGACGACCCGCGGTTCGAGCGCGAGCGCCATCGCGATCATCACGCGCTGGCGCATGCCACCGGAAAGCTGGTGCGGGAACGCCTCCAGCCGGTCGGCCGAAATCCCGACCAGCTTGAGCAGGTCTTTCGCCCGCGCGTAGCGGCCGGCCTTCGTCGACCGCGGCTCGTGCGCCTTGATGACGTCGACGAGCTGCGTGACGACCTTGTGCACCGGGTTCAGCGAGTTCATCGCGCCCTGGAACACGATGGACGTCTCCGCCCACCGGAAGTCCCGCAGCTGCTTGTCCGTCAGCTTCAGCACGTCGTACGGCTCGCCGTCGGCGGGGTGGTAGAGCACCTGGCCGCCGCGGATCACGCCCGGCGGCGCGAGCAGCCGCGTCAGCCCGTAGGCCAAAGTGGACTTGCCGCTGCCGCTTTCCCCGGCCAGGCCGAGCACTTCGCCGCGGTGCAGCGTCAAGTGCACGTCCCGGACCGCGCGCACGGCCTCGTCGCCGACGCCGTAGTCGACGTCCAGGCCCTTGATCTCCAGGACCGGGTCCATCATGGCTGTTCCTCCCGCCCGAGCACGGGCGTGAAGCCCACGCGCATGCGATGCGTCCGTCCGTCGGCGCCCTTGACGCGCGCCTTGCCGCTGCCGCGCAGGCGCGGGCTGACGAACTCGTCGATGCCGAAGTTGAGCAGGGACAGCGCGGTGCCGAGGATCGCGATCGCCAGCCCGGCCGGCACGAACCACCACCACGCGCCCTGCGCGAGGGCCTGCTGGCTCTGCGCCCAGAACAGGATCGTGCCCCAGTTCCAGTTGGACAGTCCCGAGACGCCGACGAACGCGAGCGTGATCTCCGACATCACCGCGAAGATCACCGTGCCGACGAAGCTGGACGCGATCACCGCGGTCAGGTTGGGGAGGATCTCGAAGAAGATGATCCGCCACGTCGACTCGCCGGTCGCCCGGGCGGCTTCGACGTATTCCCGGCCGCGCAACGAAAGCGTCTGGGCACGCAGAACTCGCGCGCCCCACGCCCACGACGTGAACCCGATGATCACCGCCACCAGGATGTCACCGCCGGTGGGCACCGCGCTGCCGATGATGATGATCAGCGGCAGCGCCGGGATCACCAGGAACACGTTGGACAGCGCGGAAAGCCCCTCGCCCGGCGTGCCGCCGAGGTAGCCGGACGTCACGCCGACGATGACGGCGAGGACCGTCGCCACGATCCCGGCGGCCAGCCCGACGAGCATGACGCTGCGGGTGCCGACCACCACCTGGCTGAAGATGTCCTGGCCGAGGTGGGTGGTGCCGAACCAGTGCCGGCCCGACGGCCCCTCCAGCAGGTCGTTGCTGCGCGCCGACGGGTCGTACGGCGCGATCCACTCCCCGATGACCGCGATCACGACGAAGAACACGAGCACGCTCAGCCCGGTGATCGTCTTGCCGCCGGTCAGGAACCGGAACCGGCGCCGCTTCGACCGGCCGGCGATCGCGTCGACGGGGAGAGCTTGGGCGGCTTTGACGTCCGCCGCGGGTACGGCCATGTCAGCTCTCCTTCCGGGTGCGCGGGTCGAGCGCGAGGTAGGCGACGTCGGCGAACAGGTTCGCCACCAGCACCGACAGCGTGATGATCAGGAAGATGCCCTGCATCAGCGGGTAGTCCTGCGAGCCGACCGCCTGGAACAGCTGGTAGCCGACGCCCGGGTAGGAGAAGACGATCTCCACCAGCAGCGTGCCGCCGACGATGAACCCGAGCGCCAGCGCGAAGCCGGACACGCTCGGCAGCAGCGCGTTGCGGGCGGCGTACCCGACCATCACCCGGCGCTCGGGCAGGCCCTTGGCGTGCGCGACGGTGACGTAGTCCTCCGACGCGACGGTGACCATCATGTTGCGCATGCCCAGGATCCAGCTGCCCATCGAGCTGATCAGGATGGTGATCGCGGGCAGCAGGCTGTGCTGGATCGCGCTGCCGATGAACCCGCCGTCCCAGCCGGGCACCACGCCCGGGTCGTACCCGCCGGACGACGGGAAGAAGCTGCCCGGACCGGCCAGCAGCGTCAGGGCGATCAGGCCGAGCCAGAAGTACGGGATCGACGAGAGGAACGTCGTCACCGGCAGCAGGCCGTCGACCCACGAGCCGCGCTTCCAGCCGGCGACCACGCCGAGCCCGGTGCCGAGCGCGAAGCCGACGATCGTGGTGATGCCGACCAGGATGATCGTCCACGGCAGGCTGTCGCCGATCAGTTCGGAGACCGGGGACGGGAAGAACGTGAACGAGATCCCGAGGTCGCCGCGGAAGAGCTGGCCCCAGTAGTCGAAGTACTGGGAGATCAGGCTTTCGTTCTTGTCGAGTCCGAACAGGACGTACAGCGACTGGATCGCGTCCGCGCTGATCATGCCCTGGTTCTTCGCGATCAGCGACTGCACCGGGTCACCCGGGATCAGCCGCGGGATGAAGAAGTTGATGGTGACGGCGGCCCACGCGGTGAAGACGTAGAAGGCCAGCCGCTGCAGCAGGAACCTCATCGGGCGGCTCCGTCGTACAGCCAGCACGCGGCCCAGTGGCCGGGCGCGTCGTCGACCTCGAACCGCGGCGGCAGGTCGGTCTTGCACCGCTCCATCGCGACCGGGCAGCGCGGGTGGAACCGGCACCCGGACGGCGGGTCGATCAGGCTCGGCGGCTCGCCGGCCCCGCGCTCGGCGGGCACCTCGCCGGGGTCGAGCTCGTCGCTCCCGCCGGTCAGCCGGTCGGGGTCGGGGGCGGAGTCGATGAGCAGGCGCGTGTACGGGTGCGCCGGGTGCTGCGTGATGGTCTCGCTGTCGCCGCCCTCCACCATCCGGCCCGCGTACATCACCATCGTCTCGTCGGCGAAGTAGCGCGCCGACGCGATGTCGTGCGTGATGTACAGGATCGCGAGGTGCAGGCGTTCCTTGAGGTCGCGCAGCAGGTTCAGCACCCCGAGCCGGATGGAGACGTCCAACATGGACACCGGCTCGTCGGCCAGCAGCGCCTCCGGGTCGGCGCCGAGCGCCCGCGCGATCGCGACGCGCTGGCGCTGCCCGCCGGACAGCTCGTGCGGGAACTTGTCGATGTACCGTTCCGGCGGCGTCATCTGCACGCGCGAAAGCAGGTCGTGCAACGACTTCTCGAGGTCGTCGCCCGCCCGGCCGTGGATCTTGAGCGCCCGCGTCAGGTGGTAGCGCACGGTGTGCACCGGGTTCAGCGACGCGAACGGGTCCTGGAAGATCATCTGGACCCGCCGGGCGTAGGCCCGGAACGTCTTGCCGCGGTGGATGTTCACGGTCTCGCCGTGCAGCTTGATGTCGCCGCCGGTGCGCGGGTAGAGGCCCGCGAGCAGGCGGGCGACCGTCGACTTGCCCGAGCCGGACTCGCCGACCAGCGCGGTGACCCGGCCCCGCCGCAGCGTGAGGGTCACGTCGTCGACGGCCTGGACCGCGCGGCGCGGGCCGGTGAGGGCCGCGCGCCCGCGTCGCCGCACGGGGAAGTGTTTCGTGAGCCCGGCCGCCTCGAGAACGACGGGGAGGTCCCCCTCCGACCCGACGGCGATGGGGTCGGAGGGGGCGGGGGCGGCCGCGTCGCCGCGGCCGTCTGTGTCCTGCGGGGGTCGGACCCCCGCACCCCCGCCGGGGGATGCGCTCCCCCGGTCCCCCTCGGGACCGGGGGAGTGTTCCGTCATGACCGAATCCGCCATCAGGCCGCGGGCTTCAGGTGCAGGACGATGTCGAGCGCGTTGCGCAGCGTGGGCTGCGCCGGGCCGTACGGGTTGGCCTCGTCCGGCCAGCCGACCCAGTTCTTCGTGCTGTACTCGCCGCCGGAGTTGGCCGCCGAGGTCGGGACCATCGGCTGCTGGTCGATCATGATCTTCTGCAGCGTCGCCATCGCGGCGGTGCGGGCCGCGTCGTCCTCGGCGTTGGCGTAGGTCGCGAGCGCGTTGGTCGCCTCGTCGTTCTTGAAGCGGCCGTAGTTGCCGTTGATGCCGCCCTGGCCGGTCGGCTTGTAGCGGGTGCCGTCCATGACGTCGCGGTACATGTCGTACGGCGTCGCACCGTCGTTGGTCCAGTGCATCAGGCCTTCGAAGTCACCGGTGTCGACCGACTTGATCCACGCGTCCTGGTTCATCTTCTCGACCGTGGCGGTGATGCCGATCTGCGCCAGGTTGTCCTTGATGATCTCCAGGTCGGTGATGTAGTCCGACCAGCCCGACGGCACGGTGAGCTTGAGGGTGACCGGCTTGCCGCTCGGGTCGGCCAGCTTGTCGCCGTTGTACTTGTAGCCCGCGCCGGTGAGCAGCGACTTGGCGCCCGGGACGTCGACCTTGACCGTCTGGCCCTTGTACTGCGGCGCGATGAACGAGTCGCCCGCCGGCGTCGGAATGCCGGTGACCTGGTCGTTCTTCGGGTAGAAGTAGCCCGCCTCGCCCTGGTTGAAGATGTCGTCGCGGTTGATCACCTTGCTGACCGCCTGCCGCAGCTTGGCGTCGTTCCAGGGGGCCTTCTCGGTGTTGAACCACAGGCCGTGGACGGCCAGCTGCGCGGGGAACCACAGCTTGTAGTGCTGCGGGTCCTTGTTCGTGTAGACGGCCTTGTAGTTCGGGATGAAGACGAAGCTCCACTCCGACGCCCCGCTGACCAGCGCGTTGACCTGCGCGTTGTTGTCGGTGTAGGAGGTGTAGCGGATCTCCTTGACCTTCGGCGCTTCCTGCCAGTAGCCGCTGTCGCGCCGGGTGACGATCATCGTCTGCGGCGTGGCCGACTTGAGCGTGTACGGCCCGGTGCCGATCGGGTTCTTGACGGTGTCGAGCGCCGGGTCCTTGATGCCCTGCCAGACGTGCTTCGGCACGACGAGGGTCTGCAGGATCTTGAGCTGGTTGACGAACTGGGACGTCTCGAAGCCCAGCGTCACCTGGTTGCCGGCCGCGGCGATGTCCTTGTAGGGGACGGCGTCGACGTTCAGCGCCTTGTTGTCGCGCAGCAGCTGGAACGTGTAGGCGACGTCCTCGGCGGTCATCGGCTGGTTGTCGGAGAACTTGACCCCGTCACGGACGGTCAGAACCAGCTTCTTGTAGTTGTCCGACCAATCCCACTTCGTCGCCAGCCAGGGCTTGCCGGGCTCCTGCGGCTTGACGCGGTTGTGCATGACCAGGGGCTCGTAGATCATCCACCGGTAGCCCATGTTGGACAGGGCGGACGTCTCGAGGAACGGGTTGTTGTTCTCCGACTGCGGGCCGTCCGGCTTGCCGACGTTGAGCACGGCGTCCGGGTTGCTCTGACCTGCGTCGGAGCTGCTGCTCCCGCACGCGGTCAGGCCACCCAGGGCCATTACTGCCACTAGCGCTGCGACGATGGAGCGCTTGACTCGCATCGGTTCCTCCTGGTCATCGACGACGTGCCTGGTGTCGACTGGTAGCGAGCCCCGACCGCCGGCGACCGAACGACGCCCAGAAGTCAACCCGGGTGACTCGGGTCACGTCAATAACACGGTGGTAACGTTTTGTACCTAAGTTTAAGTAATAAAAGAACTGGCGGTCTGGACCTGTCGGCGGAACTACTCCTTGCGACGCAAGGGTTTCAGCCGGTCCGGCCACCCGTGGCGAGCAGTTGCGCGATGGGCAGGGTGGCCGCGCCGAGCGCGACCGCCTCCGGCCCGAGCCGGCCGAGGACGACCTCGGTGCGCCCGGCCAGGTAGTCGAGCGCGTGCCGGCCCACCGCGTCGCGCACGGCGGGCAGGATCGCCGGTCCCATGATCGCCCCCGCGGAGCCGGAAAGCACCACCCGATCCGGGCTGAGCAGGTTGATCAGGTTCGCGATGCCGATCCCGAGGTACTCGGCGGCCTCGGCGAGCACGTCGGCGGCCGGGCCGGCCTCGGCCGCCTCGGCGACGATGCGGGCCAGTTCGGCGTCGCTTTCGTCGCCAATGACCGGTTCCTTGCCGACGCGCTCGGCGTAGCGGCGGACGACCGCTTCGATGCCGACGTAGGCCTCCAGGCAGCCGTGCGAGCCGCAGCGGCAGGCCGCCCCGGCCGCCTTGACGACGGTGTGGCCCCACTCGCTGGTCGTGATGTCCGGGTGCGAGCGCCCGGCCGTCGCGACGGCGGCCCCGACCCCGACGCCGAGCAGGGCGACGATGGCGCGGTCGGCACCCCGGCCGGCGCCGCGCCAGGTTTCGACCTGGCCGAGCGTGCGGGCGCGGTTGTCCAGGTGGAGGGGCGCCTCGATGTGCGGGCGGATCAGCTCGGCGAAGGCCACGCCGCGCCAGCCGAGGGTGGGCGCGTGGACGATCCCGCCGTCGCGGACCGCGCCGGGCACGCCGATGCCGACGCCGAACACCGCGTCCGGTTCGCCGCCTTCGAGCACTTCCGCGATGCCGGTTCGCACCAGTCCGGCGACTTCGTCCGGATCCAGCCGGGTGCCGACGAGCGGGTGGCGCACGGTGCCGAGCGTCCCGAGCGCGCAGTCGAACAGGCCGACTTCGACGTGCGTCTCGCTGACATCGACCCCCACGACGTGCCCGAAGTCCGGCCGGACGGCCAGCAGCGTCCGGGGCCGCCCGCCGTCGGATTCGACCGAGCCGGCCTCCGCGACGACGCCGTCGGCGATGAGCTCCGAGACGACGTTCGTAACGGTGGCGGCCGATAGTCCCGATTCAGCTACTAGTTCCAGCCTGCTGACGGGGCCGCGGAGGTAGAGGGAGGAAAGGAGCGCCGCGCGGTTGTGCCGTCGGAGGTCTCTCGTTGTCTGGCGTACCACCTGGGTCACCGGGGGGATTGTGCCAGACACCGGCCGTGCGACCATCAGTTCGGGACTTAGTTCACCACTTAATACATAGCCACAACTTACGGTGATCAGGCATTCTGTCAGTGAGCCGGTAAGAGTTCAGATGGGTTGCCCATGGCGAGCAAGCGCACCACCGTCCGTGACCTGCGGAGGCACAACCGTTCCCTGCTGCTGTCGAAACTGTACTTCGACGGCCCGCTGTCGCGGCACGAACTCAGCCAGCTCACCGGATTGAGCGCGGCGACGGTCAGCAACGTGACCGCCGAACTGGGCGAAGAACGGCTCATCACGGAAGCGGGCCAGGTCGAGTCGGACGGCGGCCGGCCGCGCGTGCTGCTGCGCGTCGACCCGGCGTACGGGCACGTCGCGGGGGTCGACATCGGCGAGACGGGCGTCAAGGTCGAGCTGTTCGACCTGGCGATGAACCGCCTCGCGACGGTCGAGCACCCACTCCCGAAGGCCCCGGACCCGGCGACGGCGGTCGAGCAGGTGACGTCCGGGCTCCGGGAGGTGTTCGCGAGCGCGGGCATCGACGACGCGGCGGTGCTGGGCGTCGGCATCGGCGTGCCGGGCATGGTCGAGCAGGGGTCACGGGTCCTGGTGCACGCGCCGACGGTCGGCTGGGAGGCGGTGCCCCTGGTTGCGCTGCTGCGAGAGGCGGGCGTCGGGCTGCCGTTGTTCGTCGACAACGGAGCGAAGACGCAGGGCCAGGCGGAGATGTGGTTCGGCGCCGGCCGCGGAGCACGCCACGCGGTGATCGCGCTGATCGGCTCAGGCGTGGGCGCGGCGGTGGTGACGGACGGAACGACGTACCGCGGGTCGACGAGCAGCGCGGGCGAGTGGGGCCACACAACGATCGCGTACGGCGGCAACGACTGCCGCTGCGGCGCGCGAGGGTGCCTGGAGGCGTACATCGGCGCGGGCGGGGTTCTGGCCCGCTACCGGAGGGTGCGCGGCAAGGAGGTCCCGGGCGAGGACGAGCAGGCCCAGTTCGCGGCCCTCCTGGAGGCCGCACCCAAGTCCAAGACGGCGGCACGAGTGCTCGACGAAACGGCGGGCTACCTGGGAGCGGGGATCGCAAACTTGATCAACCTGTTCAACCCGGAGCGCATAGTGATCGGCGGCTGGGCAGGGTTGGCATTGGGCGAGCTACTGCTGCCAAGAATCCGCGAGGCAGCGGGCGAGCACGCACTGAGGCACCCATTCAGCCAGACATCGATCCAGCTGGGCTCCCTGGGCCTGGACGCGGTGGCGACAGGAGCAGCAACACTCCCAGTAGCAGACCTCCTGGACCAGGGAGCAACATCAAGGGCAGTGAAGCCAGGAGCCTCGGACTCAGACGCGGCCTGAGGCCAACTCGAGAACAGGCACCGACGAGCACCCAGACCCCCCGCGCACCCCGATCCGAAGCCAGAACACGGCCGGCAGCGCCGGGTCAAGGCATCTTTCCCGCCTTGACGCGGTGGTGCCGGCCGTAGTCACAATGAAGCTTCGGGGTGCCGGCAGGACGCAGCCGAGCGCGCCGTGCACCGCTCATCGGGAACCCACTCACCCTTAATTCGGGTTGAAAAAAAATGACCGCCCGACGGTTGCCCGCCTTGTCTGGACCATGCATACTTTGTTGCCAAGCGCAACAAAGGTCTGAACCAACTGGCGACCCACCCCCCGCCCCGGGTCGCCGAGCCCGGTCGCACCTGCCGCCGCCCCGGCAAGCGAGGCCACCTCCCCCTCCCGCGTTCCGTGCTGCGCGCGGAACACCGGCCCCCTGGTGAGAGAGGCGACAAAGATGTCCACCTCGTTCCGCAAGTCACGCAAGTTCCGAAGAGCAGCGGCCCTCTTCGCCGCCGCATCCCTGCTGTTCCTCGGACAGCAAGCACTCACAGCACCCGCCGCCGAAGCCGCGGCCACCTTCACCGACGACTTCAACGGCCCCGCCGGGTCCGCCGTCGACGGCTCGAAGTGGCAGCTCGAAACCGGCGACAACGTCAACAACCACGAGCGGCAGTACTACACCTCGGGCACCAACAACGCCCAGCTCGACGGCCAGGGCCACCTCGTCATCACGGCCAAGAAGGAAAACCCCGGCAACTACAACTGCTGGTACGGCCGCTGCGAGTACACCTCCGCGCGGATGAACACGGCCGGCAAGTTCAGCCAGGCCTACGGCCACTTCGAGACGCGCATGAAGCTCCCGCGCGGGCAGGGCATGTGGCCGGCGTTCTGGATGCTCGGCGGTGGCAACTGGCCGACCGACGGCGAGATCGACGTCATGGAGAACGTCGGGTTCGAGCCGAACACCGTGCACGGCACCATCCACGGCCCGGGTTACTCCGGCTCCGGCGGCATCGGCGCGGCCTACAACGGCCCGAACTTCTCCGACGACTTCCACACCTACGCCGTCGACTGGTCGCCGAACCAGATCAAGTGGTACGTCGACGGCAACCTCTACCAGACGCGCACGCCGTCCGACCTGAACGGCAACCGCTGGGTCTACGACCACAACTTCTTCATCATCCTCAACCTCGCCGTCGGCGGGTACTGGCCCGGCGACCCCAACAGCAGCACGCAGTTCCCGCAGCAGCTGGTCGTCGACTACGTGCACGTCACCAACGACACCGGCGGCGGCACCCCGCCGAGCGGGCGCACCGGGCGGATCACCGGCATCGGCGGCAAGTGCGTCGACGTCGCGGGCGCGAACACCGCCAACCTCACGCCGATCCAGATCACCGACTGCAACAACAACGCGGCGCAGAACTGGACCATCGGCACCGACGGCACGATCCGCGCCCTCGGCAAGTGCATGGACGTCAACGCCGCCGCCACGGCGGACGGGACCCCGGTGCAGCTCTACGACTGCAACGGAACCGTGGCCCAGCAATGGGTCGTGACCGGCGCCAAGGACATCGTGAACCCCAACGCGAACAAGTGCCTCGACGCCACCGGCAACAGTTCCGCGAACGGCACCCGCCTGCAGATCTGGACCTGCGGCGGCGGCGCCAACCAGAAGTGGACCACTCCCTGATCCACCCCCTCGGGTAGGCGGGCCCCGCCCGGTCCGCCTACCCAGCACTATTTCCTTCCCCCACAAGGAGAATTCAAGTGCGGCGATTCCTCGTCGCGCTAATGGGGTGTGCCCTGTTAGCGCTTTCCTTCCTGACCACCGGCTCCGCCCAAGCCGCCGTCGAGGCAGGACCGTCCGCGAGCCAGCTGCTCGCGAAGACGACGTCCTGCCAGCAGATCTCGAACGGCAAGTACTCCTTCGACGAAGGCGGCGCGGCGACCGTGCCCGTCTGCCAGGCCAACGGCGCGGTCTTCTTCAAGGCCGACATGGACATCGACTGCGACGGCGTCCGCACGTCCCAGTGCAACGAGCAGACCGACTGCTGCTTCTACCCGGACACGGCGTTCCACACGTCGACCGACCAGCCGTTGAACGCGGCCCAGCTGCCCTACATCGTGCTGCCACAGCCGACGTCCACTTGGGACTACCGCAACTACGGCATCGACGGCGGTTCCGTCGTGGCGGTGATCTACAACAACCAGGTCACCTACGCCGTGGTCGGCGACACCGGCCCGACGAGCATCATCGGTGAGGCGTCCTACGCCACCGCCGTGAACCTCGGCATCAACCCGGACCCGTCCAACGGCGGCACCGAGGGCCCGGTGACCTACATCGTGTTCCCGAACACGCACGTCAACCCGATCGAGAACCACGCCAACGCCACCAGCCTCGGCGAGCAGGTCGCCACGCAGTTCGCCGGCGGCACCACCACGCCGCCCACCGGTGGTGGCGGGCAGATCACCGGCCTCGGCGGCAAGTGCGTCGACGTCAACGCGGCGAGCACCACCAACGGCACCGCCGTCCAGCTCTACGACTGCAACGGCTCGAACGCCCAGAAGTGGACGGTCGGCACCGACGGCACGGTCCGCGCGCTCGGCAAGTGCCTCGACGTCACCAGCGCGGGCACGGCCAACGGCACGCCGATCCAGCTCTGGGACTGCAACGGCTCCAACGCCCAGAAGTGGTCGGCCAACGGCTCGCAGAACCTCGTGAACGCCGGCTCCGGCAAGTGCCTCGACGCCACCGGCAACACGAGTGCGAACGGGACCCGGCTCCAGATCTGGACCTGCGGGTCCGGTGCCAACCAGAAGTGGACGCTGCCATGAGAAAACGCTCTCTGCTCAGCATGCTGGGCGTGACCGCGCTCGCCGCGGCCACCTTCGCCGTACCCGCGCAGGCCGCGGGCGAGACCGTCAACGTCTGGCTCACCACGACCGACGACGCCAAGGGCGTCAACGTCACCCGCGGCCTGCAACAGCAGACGCCGATCAGCTTCACCGCGGGCACCGGGACCGGCGGCCAGACCATCACCGTCAACGAAAACACGACGTACCAGCAGTTCGAGGGCGCCGGCGCGTCGTTCACCGACTCCGCCGCGTGGCTGCTCAACTCGAGCGGCCTGCTCAGCGCCACCACCCGCAACCAGGTCATGCAGAAGCTGTTCGACCCCAACGCGGGCATCGGCGTGAGCTTCCTGCGCAACCCGATCGGCGCGTCGGACATCGCGCGCTACAGCTACACGTTCGACGACGTGCCGGCCGGGCAGACCGACCCGAACCTGACGAAGTTCTCCATCGCGCACGACCAGGCCGACGTCCTGCCGCTGACCAAGCAGGCACTGCAGCTCAACCCGCAGATCAAGGTCATGGCGTCGCCGTGGAGCGCGCCGCCGTGGATGAAGGACAACGACAGCTACCTGCTCGGCTGGGTGGAGTCGCAGTTCTACCCGGCCTACGCGCAGTACTTCGTCAAGTACGTCCAGGCCTACCAGGCCGCCGGCGTGCCGATCAACTACCTGTCCGTCCAAAACGAACCGACTTGCTGCGCGAGCTACCCCTCGACCAACTGGAACGGCGCCGGGCTCGCGTACTTCACCAAGAACAACCTGCTGCCCGCGCTGCAGAACGCCGGACTGTCCACCAAGGTCCTCGCGCTCGACTGGAACTGGGACCAGTACCAGTCTTTCGCGGCACCCACGATGGACGACGCGGCCATCCGCAGCCACCCGAACTTCGGCGGCATGGCGTGGCACGGCTACGGCGGCAACGTCTCGCAGCAGACGACCGTGCACAACCAGTACCCGAGCGTGAACGCGTACTCGACCGAGCACTCGGGCGGCACCTGGGTGTCGAACCAGCAGGCCGAGGACATGACGAACATCGTCGACTACACGCGCAACTGGAGCCGCACGGTCACGAAGTGGAGCCTGGCGATGGACCAGGCGCACAACCCGCACAACGGCGGCTGTGACACGTGCACCGGACTCGTGACCGTCCACAACGGAGACGGCCGCAACGGCCAGGTCGACTACACCGTCGAGTACTACACGATGGGTCACCTCACGAAGTTCGTGAAGCCGGGCGCGTACCGGATCGACTCGAACGACAACTCGACCGTCCGCAACGTCGCGTGGAAGAACCCGGACGGCTCGAAGGCGCTCATCGCGTACAACACCAGCACCGGCAACCAGAGCGTGCGCGTGAACTGGGGCAACTCCTCGTTCACCTACACCCTGCCCGGCCACACGTCGGCGACGTTCACCTGGGCAGGCAACCAGGGCACGGGCGGCGGTGGCGGCGGCAAGACCGGCGCGATCACCGGCCTCGGCGGCAAGTGCCTGGACGCCGCGAACGCCAGCAGCGCGAACGGCACCGCGGTGCAGCTCTACGACTGCAACGGCTCGGGCGCGCAAGCGTGGACGCTCGGGACCGACGGCACGATCCGCGTGCTGGGCAAGTGCCTCGACGTCACCGGGCAGTCCACAGCGGACGGTGCCCAGCTGCAACTGTGGGACTGCGGCGGGACGGCCAACCAGAGATGGGCGGCGACGGCGGCCAAGGACATCGTCGGGTCGGCGTCGAACAAGTGCCTCGACGCGACCGGCAACTCCAGCGCGAACGGCACCCGGCTGCAGATCTGGACGTGCACCGGGGCCGCCAACCAGAAGTGGAACGTGCCCGCATGAAGAAACTCGCAGCATTCGGCGCTCTGATAGCAGCGGCGTCGGCACTGGTGCTCGCCCCGGGCGTCGCGCAGGCGGCCACCGGGCCGATCACCGGCCTGGCCGGCAAGTGCGTCGACGTCAACGCGGCGAGCACCGCCAACGGCACAGCCATCCAGCTGTACGACTGCAACGGCTCCAACGCTCAACAGTGGACGGTCGGGTCCGACGGTTCCCTGCAGGCGCTGGGCAAGTGCCTCGACGTGACCAGCGCCGGGACGGCCAACGGCACGACTATCCAGCTCTGGGACTGCAACGGCTCCAACGCCCAGAAGTGGACGGCCAACTCGGCGAAGAACCTGGTCAACACCGGGTCGGGCAAGTGCCTCGACGCGACCGGCAACTCCAGTGCGAACGGCACGCGGCTGCAGATCTGGACGTGCGCCACCAGCGCCAACCAGCAGTGGACGCTCCCGTCCGGCGGCACCACCCCGCCGCCGACCGGGCCGGGCGTGATGGCCGTCGCGCCGTACCTCTACAACGGCTGGGGCAACCCGCCGAGCCCGCAGACGATCCAGAACGCCACCGGCGTCAAGTGGTTCACGCTGGCGTTCATCCTGTCCAACGGCTACTGCAACCCGATGTGGGACGGCGGGCGCGCGCTCACCGGCGGCGTCGACCAGAACACGATCAACGCGGTGCGCGCGGGCGGCGGCGACGTCATCCCGTCGTTCGGCGGCTACTCCGGCAACAAGCTGGAGTCGTCGTGCGGCAGCGCGGGTGAGCTGGCGGCGGGCTACCAGAAGGTGATCAACGCCTACGGCCTCAAGGCGATCGACATCGACATCGAGGCCGATGCCTACAGCAACCCGACCGTGCAGCAGCGCACGGTCGACGCGCTGAAGACGATCCGGGCGAACAACGCGGGCATCAAGCTGTACGTCACGTTCGGCACCGGGCAGTCCGGTCCGGACAACAGCCTGGTGAACCGCGCGGCGCAGTCCGGGCTCACGGTCGACGGCTGGGTCATCATGCCGTTCGACTTCGGCGGCGCCGGCCAGAACATGGGCACGCTCACGCAGCGCGCGGCGGAGGGCCTCAAGAACGTCGTCAAGTCGGCTTACGGCTACGACGACGACACGGCCTACCGGCACATGGGCATCTCGTCGATGAACGGCATCACCGACAACAGCGAGACGGTCACGCTAGCCGACTTCAACGCCATCCTGGCCTACGCGAACACGCACCACCTGGCCCGGCTGACGTTCTGGTCGGCGAACCGCGACCGGCCCTGCCCGGGCGCCTACCCGAACGACGACACGTGTTCGGGTGTTTCCCAGCAGGCGTGGGACTTCACGAGGATCTTCGCCCGCTACGCCGGCTGACGGCGTGACGCAGCAGGCCCGGCCGGGACTCCGGCCGGGCCTGTTTCGCGTGGAAGGGCTGCCGGACCGCGACACTGGGGAGGCCCCGGCCCGGCAGCGAGGTGGTTCCGCCGGCCGCTGGGGGTCTCCGGCGGCGAAACCGCTCAGAGGTTATCCACCCGGAGCCGGTTTTGGGGCGTCCGGCGGGGAGAGATGCCCGAACGGGCACCTTAGACTGGCCGCCGTGGCCGAACCGACCGTGGACGACGTAGTGGCCGAGCTGGCGCGGCTCGAGGACCCCAAGGTCCGTGCCGTGAACGAAAAACACGGCGACGACCACGGCGTGAACCTGACCAAGCTGCGTGCGGTCGCGAAACAGCTGAAAACGCAGCAGGACCTCGCCCGCGAGCTGTGGGCCACCGACGACACGGCGGCGAAGCTCCTCGCGACGCTGATCTGCCGCCCGAAGGCGTTCGAGCGCGACGAGCTGGACGCCATGCTGCGGACCGCGCGCACTCCGAAGGCGCACGACTGGCTCGTCGGCTACGTCGTGAAGAAGAGCCCGCACGCGGACGAACTCCGGCAGAAGTGGTTCGCCGATCCCGATCCGGTGGTCGCGAGCGCCGGCTGGGCGCTGACCACCGAGCGCGTCGCGAAGCAACCCGAGGACCTCGACGGCCTGCTCGACGTCATCGAGAAGGAGATGAAGGACGCCCCCGGCCGCTTGCAGTGGGCGATGAACCACTGCCTGGCCCGGATCGGGATCGAACACGTCGAACACCGCGCCCGCGCCATCGAAATCGGCGAACGCCTGGAAGTCCTCAAGGACTACCCGACGCCGCCGAACTGCACGTCGCCGTTCGCGCCGATCTGGATCACCGAGGTCGTGCGCCGCCGGGCGTAGTCACTCCGCCGCGACGGCCGCCCGGGCCGCGTCGGCGCGGTCGGCGTACGCCTCGACCAGCTGCTCCTCGGCGTCTTCCAGGTACTTCATCAGCAGCTGCTCCGCGCCCGGTCCGTCGCCGGCCTCGATGCGGTCGAGGATCTCGTGGTTGCGCGGCAGGTAGCGCTCGTGGAAGCGGCGGGGCTCGGCCATGATGTGGAAGACCAGCCGCAGCTCGGCGGTCAGCCTGCCGACCAGTTCGTTGACGCGCTCGCTGCCGGACAGCCCGGCCAGCTCCTGGTGGAACCACACGTTCGCGGTGCCGAGGTCCTTCCAGTTGCCGGTGCGCGCGGCCTCGTCGCCGATGTCGACCTTCTCCTTGATCCGCGCGAAGGTGGCCGGCTTGGCCGTCACCCCGCGAACCGCGGCGCACTCGATGATCTTGCGGACGCGGTAGATGTCGACGACGTCCTCGACGCTCGGGATCCGGACGAACACCCCGCGGTTGAGCTCGTGGGCGAGCAGCCGCTCGTGCGTGAGCAGCCGGAACGCTTCGCGCAGCGTGTTGCGCGAGACGCCGAGGGCGTTGCCGATGTCCTGCTCCGAGAGCCGGCCGCCCGGCAGGAAGAAGCCCTCCGCGATGCGCTTGCGCAGGACGCCGGCCACCCGCTCGGCCGTGCTCTTGCGGCTGACCAGGCCGCGATCGGCCTCCAGGCCCGGGACGTCACTGTCTTCGATGACCACGCCGACGATGGTACCCGTCACACTGGGGACGATCCAATTGCAGCCTTGTGGAATTGTTCAACAATCCCTACTGTGTGAGGCACGCCACGATGAGACACTGGCCAGGAGGTGCCCATGACTGCGACAACTGCTACCGAGGCCCGGCCGTTCGACTGGTTCCGCACGCTCGGCAAACGCGGGCGGCGCGCCTTCGTCGGCGCGTTCGGCGGCTACGGCCTGGACTCGTTCGACTACCAGACCCTGCCGCTCGGCCTGGCCGCGATCACCGCGTACTTCGGCATTTCGAGCGGTGAAGCCGGCCTGCTCGGCACGACGACGCTGGTCGTGTCGGCCGTCGGCGGGGTCGGGGCCGGGATGCTGGCCGACCGGATCGGCCGCGTCCGCACGCTCCAGATCACCATCGCGATGTACACGGTCTTCACCGTGCTCTGCGGGTTCGCCCCGAACTTCGAGACGCTGCTGGTCTTCCGCGCCCTGCAGGGCCTGGGCTTCGGCGGCGAGTGGGCGGCCGGCGCCGCGCTGGTGGCGGAGTACTCGTCGGCCAAGTACCGCGGCCGGACCGTGGCGTTCGTGCAGAGCGCGTGGGCGGTCGGCTGGGGCCTGTCGGTGATCGTCTACACCGTCGTGTTCAGCGTCGCGAGCGACGACGTGGCCTGGCGCATCATGTTCTGGACCGGCGTCATCCCGGCGCTGCTGGTGCTGTGGGTCCGCAAGAGCGTCAAGGACGCCCCGCGCGCCGAGGAACGCCTGAAGGCCGAACGCCCGAAGGGCACGCTCGTCAAGATCTTCAAGACCGACCTGCTGCGCACGACGTTCTTCGCCGCGCTGCTGGCCACCGGTGTCCAGGGCGGGTACTACACGATCTCGACGTGGCTGCCGTCCTACCTGAAGAAGACGCGCGAGCTCACCGTGATCGGCACCGGCGGGTACCTCGCGTTCCTCATCACCGGCGCCTTCGTCGGGTACGTCTGCGGTGGTTATCTCACGGACCTGATGGGGCGCAAGAAAACCTTCCTGACGTTCGCGGTGCTGTCGGCCGCGCTGATCGTCGCCTACACGCAGATCCCCAAGGGCGCCAACGGGCTCGTGCTGGTGCTGGGCTTCCCGCTCGGCTTCTCGATGTCCGCGATCTTCAGCGGTTTCGGCGCCTACCTGGCCGAGCTGTACCCGACGTCGCTGCGCGGCACGGGACAGGGCTTCACGTACAACTTCGGCCGCGCGGTCGGCGCGATCTTCCCGACCGTCGTGGGCTTCCTCGGCGCGGGCGGCGCGATCGTGTTCGGCGCGCTGGGGTACGGCATCGCCGCGCTGGCCCTGCTGGGGCTGCCGGAGACCCGGGGTATCGAACTCGTCGACTGAGGGGGAACTCATGACGACCTTTGACGAACCCGCGACGTTCACTCCCGCCCAGGCGCGCGAGTCGTTCCGCCGCGGCACCGCCCGCCCGACCACCGGCTGGGCCCACGGCTTCACCCAGACCAACCTGATCGCCGTACCCGAAGACTGGGCCTACGACGTCCTGCTGTTCTGCACCCGCAACCCGCAGCCGTGCCCGCTGCTCGACGTCACCGACCCCGGCGACCCGGGAACCCGGCTCGCCGCGGGCGCGGACCTGCGCACCGACCTGCCGCGCTACCGGATCTGGCAGAACGGCGTGCTGGCCGGCGAGGTGTCCGACGCGACCGGGCTGTGGCGCAGCGACATGGTCGCCTTCTCCATCGGCTGCAGCTTCACGTTCGAGACGGCGCTGGCCGCCGAGGGCGTCCCGCTGCGGCACGTCGACCAGGGCCGCAACGTCGCGATGTACGTGACGGACCGGAAGTGCGAGCCCGCCGGGCGGCTCTTCGGGCCGATGGTCGTGTCGATGCGGCAGATCCCGGAGGACCGCGTCGACGACGCCATCCGGATCACCCGCGCGATGCCGGCCGTGCACGGCGCGCCGGTGCACGTCGGCGACCCGCGGGCGCTGGGCATCGAGGACCTTTCCCGGCCGGACTTCGGGGATCCCGTCGACGCGGAGCCGGGTGACGTCCCGGTGTTCTGGGCCTGCGGGGTCACGCCGCAGGCGGCGCTGATGGCGTCGCGGCCCCCCTTTGCGATCACCCACGCACCGGGGTACATGTTCATCACGGACCGGCACGACAGCGAATACCGGGTGGGCTGAAATGGATCTGAACAGCGATCTCGGCGAGGGCTTCGGCGCCTGGAAGATGGGCGACGACGAAGCCATGCTCGACATCGTGACCAGCGCGAACGTCGCGTGCGGCTTCCACGCCGGCGACCCGTCGGTGATGCGGCGGGTGTGCGAGCTGGCGGCCGGACGCGGCGTCGCGATCGGGGCGCACGTCGGGTACCACGACCTGGCCGGGTTCGGCAGGCGTGCGCTCGACATCGCGCCGGACGAGCTGGCGGACGAGGTGCTCTACCAGATCGGCGCGCTGGACGCGTTCGCCCGCGCGGCGGGCAGCCGCGTGACGTACGTGAAGCCGCACGGCGCGCTGTACAACACCGCGGCGGTGGACGTCGAGCAGGCCGCGGCGATCGTCGACGGCCTGCGCCGGTACGACCCCGCGCTCGCGCTGCTCTGCCTGCCGGACTCGGAAATGCAGCGGCAGGCGGAAAAAGCGGGCGTGGTGACGTACGCGGAGGCGTTCGCCGATCGGGCCTACACCGCCGACGGCAAGCTCGTGTCGCGCAAGAAACCGGGCGCGGTGCTGCACGACGCCGAGCTGGTGGCCAAGCGCGCGGTCGACATGGCGGCCGGCGGCGTCGTCACCGCGGACGGCACCGAGCTCGAGCTGCGGCCGGACTCCCTGTGCGTGCACGGGGACACGCCGGGCGCGGTGGAGCTGGCCCGCCGGATCCGCGACGGGCTGGCCGAAGCGGGCGTGCAGCTGGGGGCGTTCACCGGATGACCGTCCGGCTGCTGCCCTGCGGCCGGCGCGCGGTGCTGGTCGAACTGGACGACGTGCTCGGCTTCCAGGCTGCCCTGACGGCGCTGGACCCGGACGGTGTCGAGGAGCTGGTCCCGGCGGCGCGGACGCTGCTGGTCCGCTTCGACCCGGCGGTGACCGACGCCGACCGCCTGGGCGCGCTGTTGCGTGAAGTGTCCCCTGTGGACAGTGCGGTGGCCGCCGCGGCCGAGGTGGTGATCCCGGTGCGGTACGACGGCGAGGACCTGGCCGACGTCGCGGCCGAGGCGGGCTTGAGCGTCTCGGAAGTGATCTCCCGGCACAGCGGGGGTACGTACGTCTCGGCGTTCTGCGGGTTCGCGCCGGGGTTCGCGTACCTGTCCGGTTCGGACCCGGCGCTGCACGTTTCGCGCCGGTCGACGCCCCGGACGCGCATCCCCGCGGGTTCGGTGGCGATCGCCGGGGAGTACAGCGCGGTGTACCCGAGCGCGTCACCGGGCGGCTGGCGGCTGCTCGGCCGGACGGAGACGCCGGTGTGGGACGTCGACCGCGACCCGCCGAACCTGCTGCCGCCGGGCACGCGGGTGCGGTTCGAGGCGGTGACCGCGTGAAGCTCGAAGTCGTGCGGCCGGGGTTCACGACGACGGTGCAGGACCTCGGCCGGCCCGGGCACGCGGCACTCGGCGTCGGGCGGTCCGGCGCCGCGGACCGCGGGTCGTACCGGCTGGCCAACCGGCTCGTCGGGAATCCTCCGGGCGCCGCGGCCTTGGAAGTGACGCTCGGCGGCTTGGTGCTGCGTGCTTCGGCCGTCACGACGGTGGCGGTGACCGGCGCGCTGTGCCCGGTCTCGCCGGGCGGCATGAACGCGCCGATGACGTTGTGGCCGGGCGACGAACTGGTGCTGGGCACGGCTTCCGCCGGCTTGCGCTGCTACGTCGCGGTGCGCGGCGGGATCGACTTGACGCCGGTGCTCGGCTCGCGGTCGACCGACACGCTCGGGAAGCTGGGACCGCTGCCGCTCGCCGCCGGGATGCTGCTGCCGGTGGGCACCCCCGGCGCGTTCCCGGCGGCCGACCTGGCCCCGCGCGCGGCCTTGCCTGCCGCACCGGTCCTGCGCGTCACGCCGGGACCGCGGCGCGACTGGTTCGCTTCGCCGGACCGGCTGCTGTCCACTGTGTACACGGTTTCACCGGACTCGGACCGCGTCGGCATCCGGCTGACCGGCCCCGCGCTCGAGCGCGTCCGCCACGACGAGCTGCCGTCCGAGGCGTGCGTGCCCGGGTCGCTGCAGGTGCCGCCGTCGGGCCGGCCGATCCTGTTCCACGCGGACTCCCCGACGACCGGCGGCTACCCGGTGCTCGCGGTCGTCGAGGAGGACGACCTGGACGTCGCGGCCCAGCTGCGTCCGGGTCAGACGGTGAGCTTCCGTCCCGCGTAGGGCCGGGAGTCCGGCACCCCCGCGTAGCCGGGTAGCTCGGCACCGTTGACCGCGCGCTCGATCAGGTCGGTGAGCGCCACCATGTCGGGCTCCTCGGCCGGCCCGGCGTCCGGTCCGGCGTCCCGGCTGAGTGCGTGCAACCGGCCGATCTCCTGGTTGGCCTCGACGAACGAGCGCATCCGCCGCTCGTAGCCGTCGAACCCGGCCACCGGGTCCCAGCCGGCGGCGGCCAGCTCGCCGGCCAGCAGGTACGCACCGACGAGGGCCAGCCCGGTGCCGCCGCCGGACAGCGGCGACGAGCTGAACGCCGCGTCCCCGAGCAGCGCCACCCGGCCGTCCGACCAGCGGTCCATCACCACCTGGGCGATCTGGTCGAGGTAGAAGTCCGGGGTGTCGTCGAGGTGGGCGAGGATGCGCGGGGTCAGCCAGCCGAAGCCGGCCATCCGCTCGCGCAGCAGGCTCTTCTGGGCCTCGACGTCGCGGTGGTCGACGTCGAAGTCCGCCGCGGAGAAGGACAGCATGGCCATCGCCCGGGTGGGGTCCGGGAGCGGCCGCAGGCCGGCGGAGCGCCCGGCCTCCTGGTAGTCGAGCATCCAGCGCTCCAGCCCGAACTCGTTGGGGACACTGTAGAAGGCCAGCACCGAACCCAGGTGGCGGACGAACCGCTCGCGCGGCCCGAAGACCATCGCCCGCAGCGACGAGTGCAGCCCGTCCGCCCCGACCACCAGGTCGAAGCGCCGCCGGTCACCGCTCGCGAAGACGACGTCGACCCCGTCGGCGTCCTGGGTGAGCTCGGCGATCCGGTCGCCGAAGACGTACTCGACGCCGTCGCGGGTGTCGTCGTAGAGCACCCGGGACAGGTCACCGCGCAGGATCTCGATCTCCGCGATGTAGCCGTCGCCGCCGTGGTCGTCCGCGCGGAAGGTCTCCAGCACGTTGCCGTCCACGTCCACGGTGTGCGCGCCGGCGGTGTCGGTGCGGGCCGCGCGCACTGCCGCGTCCAGCCCCATCAGCCGGATGACCTCCCTGGCCACCCCGCGCGCGTCCACCGCCTGCCCGCCGGGACGCAGCCCGGGGGCGCGCTCCACGACGGTCACCTCGGCTCCCCGCCGGTGCAGCCAATGGGCCAGCGCGGGCCCCGCGATGCTCGCCCCCGCCACCAACACCCTGGTACCGCTCACGATGTCATCCTGTTCGCCGTCGGGATCCGGATCCTACGACGAAATCCCCGGGACCGGTCCCCGCGATCCGGTCACCCCCGCACGACCGCCACCAGCCATGCGACGTTCGTGAGGACGATCGCGAGCCACAACGGCCACAGCCGCGGGCCGCGCAGCCGGCCCGGCTCGGCCAGGTAGGCGTCCAGGGCCTCGGCGACCTGGTCGTCGATCTCGTCGCGCAGCCGCGGGCTCAGCTCAGCCATGCGCCGGCACCCGCCGGGGGACGGCGACCGACAGGCACGCCAGCGCCAGCGGCACCTCCAGACCGGCCATGAGCAGCGAAAACCCCACGTCGTCGCCGGCCGTCACGACGTCGAACCAGGCGTCGGCCAGCAGCAGCGTCGCCGTGCCGATCGCCGCGAACGGCATCCGCGGGTCGTCGCGGCCGAGCAGCCACGCCGTGACCAGCAGGCCGAACGCCTCCGCCGTGTCGAAGCCCGTCCACGCCAGTCGCCAGTGCTGCGCCGGATAAACGTCCGGCAGCGTCGTCCCCAGAACCACGATCCACGGCAGCAGGCACAGCCCCGCCGCCCAGAAGAGTCTTTTCATGTGAACCCCCGTTCGCCGACCACGGTAGCGATTGCAGAGATTCTTTGCAAACATTCTCTGTAGTACGCTCCGACCATGGTCGAACGTCCCGAACGGCGCGTCCTCACCGGCGCGGATCTCAAGGCCTTCTACAAGGCCCTGGCGAACCCCGTGCGCCGCGACATCCTGTCCTACCTGGGCAAACACGGCGAAGCGAACTCGACGAGCGTCGCGAAGGCCCTCGGCGAGAGCACCGGGACGACCAGCTACCACCTCCGCAGGCTCGCCGACCTCGAGCTGATCGCGGAGATCGAGGAGCGCTCCACCGGCCGCGAACGCTGGTGGAAGTCGCTGATGAAGGACATCTACACCCCGCCCGGCCTGGAGATGACGCCGGACGAGCGCGCGGCCGCGCGCAAGCTCGGCGCGCTCAAGATGAGCCA
The DNA here is from genome assembly GCF_030269325.1 of Amycolatopsis sp. NBRC 101858. Classification (GTDB taxonomy): domain Bacteria; phylum Actinomycetota; class Actinomycetes; order Mycobacteriales; family Pseudonocardiaceae; genus Amycolatopsis; species Amycolatopsis ponsaeliensis. Next base: position 1,411,573 of record NZ_BSTD01000001.1, read on the forward strand.
CGACCTCGACCTGGTCACGCGCGCGTACGCGGGCTACGACGACGCCCGGGGCTGGAACCAGATCTTCCGCGCCGGCCTGACCCTGACGAAGGACCAGATCACGTCGTTCGTCGAGGAGTACCAGAACCTGGTGTGGAAGTACGTCACCGAGCCGGGACAGCACCCCGAAGGCTCGCGGGCGCTCGCGATCCGGCTCATCGTCGTGCCGGACGAGGTGTCCACAGAGGACTAAAGACCCGAGACCCGCAGGGTGATGTTCAGCCGCCCGGTCAGGCCCAGCGCCGGGTCGGCCGTGCCCGCCAGCGTCCGGGGCACGCCGTGGTAGGCGAACCGGGAGGGGCCGCCGAACACGAAGAGGTCGCCCGAATGCAGCTCGACGTCCGTGTACGGCTTGCCGCGCGACTCGGTGTTGCCGAAGCGGAACACGCACGTGTCGCCGAGGCTGAGCGAGACCACGGGGGCCGTGCTCCGCTCGTCCTTGTCCTGGTGCTGGCCCATCTTCGTCTTCGCCGCGTAGAAGTTGACCAGCGCGGTGTCGGGCTCGTAGCCGTCGGCCGGTTCGCCGTACGCGTCCGCGAGCGCGCGGCGGCCCAGGTCGCCGAGCCAGTCCGGGAACGGCAGCACCGGCTTGCCCTCGTCGGTCGTGCGCGAGTAGCCGTTCGGGTACCAGTGCCAGCCGAGGCAGACGGTCTTGACCGACATGACCCCGCCGTTGGGGTAGGTCGTGTGGCGGTAACCGGGCCAGCCACGGCACGCCTGGACGAGCTCGCGCTGTTCGTCGAAGCCGAGCCAGTCGGGCACGTGGACGGCACCGGGCGCGAGTTCGGCGCGCGGGCGCGGGAGGAGGGCGTCCATCACCTCGATTGTGCCGGAGACCCCTGCCGCACATGGGTGGTGCTCGCCGACGGGACGACGTGGTGACCGCGGAACGTGACACCGGAGGTGGTGAACAGCCGCAGGAGACGTCCCATCGGACCAGCGGGACGCTCCTGCGGCCGGATCCCCTCGCTTTGGGCCACCATGGATAGACAGTTGCACACCTGAATGTCACATGGCCAGCGTGGATCAGCTACGAACGGGCAACGTGACCTCGCCGCCGTGGATCAGTCACGAAACGTCACGACGGTGACGCCGGGCCGGGCCGGCACCGGGTCGTTCATCGCGGCCAGTGCGGCCGGGACGTCGTCGAGGCCGATCCGGCGCCCGATCAGCGCGGCGAGGTCGATCCCCGCCGTCTCGACGACGCGCAGCAGCTCCGGGTACTCGTGGGCCTGCAGCCCGTGGATGCCGACGAGCTCCAGCTCGCCGCCGATGACCCGGTGCATCGGGATCGGCGCGACGCCCTGCGCGGGCGGCATCAGCCCGGCTTGGACGTGCCGGCCGCGCTTGCGGAGGCTGCCCACCGACGCCGCGCAGGTCGACGGCGCGCCGAGGCAGTCGAGCGAGACGTGCGTGCCGCCGCCGGTCAGCTCGCGCACGTGCGCGGCGACGGCTTCCGGGCCGTCGAAGGCCAACGAATCGACGGTGAGGGTGGCGCCGGACTTCGCGGCCAAGGCCAGAGCGAGCGGCGAGACGTCGATCGCGACGACCTTCGCCCCCGCCGCGACGGCCAGCAGCACCGCGGAGATCCCGACGCCGCCGCAGCCGTAGACCGAAACCCACTGCCCCGCGGTGACGCGTCCCTGCCGCAGCACCGCGCGGAACGCCGTCCCGAAGCGGCAGCCGAGCGCGGCGGCTTCGGCGGCGCCGAGCGAGTCCGGCAGCGCGACGAGGTTCGTCTCGGCGTGCTCGATGGCGACGCGCTCGGCGAAGGAACCCCAGTGGGTGGCGCCGGGCTGGAACTCGCGGTCGCAGATCTGCTGGTCGCCGCGGGCGCACTGGGAGCAGGTGCCGCAGGCGCAGACGAACGGCACGGTGACGCGCGCGCCGAGCTCCCACCCGCGCACGCCGGCGCCGAGCGCGACGACGCGGCCGGCCAGCTCGTGCCCGGCGACGTGCGGCAGCCGCACCGCGGCGTCGTGACCCTGCCACGTGTGCCAGTCGCTGCGGCAGACGCCGGTGGCGTCGACCTCGATCACGGCGCCGCCCGGCGGCGCCACGGGCTCCGGCACGTCCCGCAGGACGGGCGGGACGCGGAATTCTTCCATGACCACAGCACGCATGGCCCGAGCCTACGTGCTCAGGTGAGCGGTTTTCCCTTGGTACCGCTCAATTGAGCGGCGGCGGCTGAGCGTGGAAGCGCGTTCTTCCCCGCGGCGGCCCGAGGAGCTTGCTGAGCGAGCCGTCCGGCACGTTCAGGATGTCCTCGAGATTCCGCAGGGCCTCCAACGATTCCGCGCGTTCGGGCCGGCACCGCCCCGACTGCCAGTGGCTGAGGGTGGCCAGGCTGACCGTGGTTCCCCTGCCGCGCAAGCGATAGCGGATCCGGTCGAGGCCGAGCCCGCGGGCCCGGATCGCCGCCCGCAGGGCCACGTCGAACGGCCCGGCGGAGAGCAGCTGGCTCAGCTCCGCCTGTTCCCCCCGGTCGATGGTGCGTGTTCGCTGACCGGTCATCACAACGCTCCGAAGCACTCCCGAGACGAAAATTGGAGCGTAGGCCCAGCTTCGCAAGATCGGAAGGGCCCTCACCCACCTGCGAGCCGCACCTCTTCGGCGATGGCAGCGAACGGTTCCGCGTAGCCGGAGTTGATCGTGACGTAGGAAATCCCCCACCGCTCCCGCCAGCGAAGAAGCCTTTCCGCCGCTTGACCTGGATCAGCGGGCAGCACGGTGACGGCACCGGCGGCGGCGAGCTCCGGGACGTCGACCCCGGCCCACCGCGCGATTCCCGGCGACGGCTCGTCCCCGACGGCCATCAGATTCAGCCCGAGCTCGATGTCCGGCAGCCGTTCGTCAGCCAGCTTACGGAATCGATCCACAATGGACTCGGCGTCGGCTTCGGTCGTCTGCGGCTTCCAGGTGAAGGTGACGGTGTCGGCTTCTTGCGCGGCGAGCGCCAGCATTTTCGGCCCACCGCCGGCGAGCATCAGCCGCGGCCGGTCGATCGATCGCTTGAGGTGGGCGATCGTCTCCGCCATCCGTGTGATGCGCTCACCCGGTTCGCCGAACTCCCGCCCGAGGCTTTCGGCGTGCGCCTCCGCCCCGGGCCGCCCGACCCCGAGCCCGAGCTCGAACCGGCCACCGGTCTGCTGGTGCAGGGTCTGCGCCTGCCAGCCGAGGGCACGCGCGTCCCGGAAGGGATCGGCGAGCACGAAGGTGCCGATGGTGAGGTCCAGGGTGACCGCGGCGGCGGCCCCGAGCAGCACGAAGGGATCGGCAGCGCCGACGGGATCCGTCGCGAGAAGGGTGTCGAAGCCGAGCTTCTCGACGTATTCGGCCTGAGCGGTCCACGAGGTGAGGTCCGGCGAGTAGCCGGCGACGACGCCGAAGCGGAAGGGTTTCATGCAAGCCATGGTCGGGGTGGCGGGTGCGTCACCACATCCGCTTCACGACGTCACTCGCGCGTACGCCCCTCAGCGCACGCCAGGTGCCATTGCGCGTTGGTTACTTTCGGTAGTAGCGGAACGCGCAATGACGGCGCAAGCAGCTCGCCTACATCGCCACCGTCTTGGTCGTGCTCACGACTTCGGGCAGCACGGCACCAAGTCCACAGCTGACGGATACGACGGGTACGGCGATCTCGGAGACGGTTCGCAGGTCACCGTTTCACTTTTGCCGACGTGCCGAGCGCTACGGCGTGCACGTCGGCAACAGCAACCGCGGCACGCTGTGGAAGGACGCCGACGAGGCCGAGCGCGTCGGGTTCCAGCTCTCCATCGGCGGCTGAACGACGGCGAAGCTCCTCAGCGCAGGGTGACCGACAAGGCCTGCGCGATCTCCTTGCCGATGGCGTGCGTGGCGACCTCCGGCGGGGAGCCCACCTTCACCACCATCGGTCCCCCGAACGGCTGGCGCTCGACGACCTCGATGCGTTCGCCCAGGTTGATCGCGTGCTCCGTCAGGTACCTCAGCAGCTCCGGGTCCGTGTCCCAGACCCGGACGATCTCGCCCACCGCGCCCGGCTCGAGGTCGTCCAGGATGCGGACCGAGAGCTCCTCGACGCTGCCGTCCGCGGCCGGGATCGGGTCGCCGTGGGGGTCGCGGACCGGGTTGCCGAGCTTGGCCGCGATGCGCTCGACCAGCCTGTCCGACACCGCGTGCTCCAGGGCGTCCGCCTCCGCGTGGACCTCGTCCCACGTGTAGCCGAGCTCGGACACCAGGTACGTCTCGATCAGGCGGTGCCGCCGCAGCACCGAGCGCGCGAGCAGCCTGCCGTCCGCGGTGAGCTCAATCCCGCGGTAGGGCACGTGCGTGACCAGCCCGAGCTGGGACAGCTTCGTGACCATCCCCGACGCCGAGGACGGGCTGACCTCCAGCCGGCCGGCGAGCGAGGTGTTCGTGACCGCCTCACCGCGCTCGACCAGGCCATAGATCACCCGGACGTAGTCCTCGACCGACGAGGACCTCCGGACCGAACCATCTCCCATGCCGCATACGATACGGGGCCGGGATCTTTCTCGTGAAAGTTCACGGCCGCCAGCGGTAGCGGATCCAGCCGGGGACGGGTTCGGCGCCGAGCTGGGCGTAGAACGCCTCGCCTTTCTCGTTGCCCGCCTGCATGTCCCACTCGACGCGCCCGGTGGTGCGGTTGCGGAGCTCGTCGAGCAGCTCGCTGCCGAGCCCGAAGCGCCGGTGGGCGGGGCGGACGAACAGGTCGTCCAGCCAGATTCCGGGCCGGGCCTCCCAGGTGGAGAAGTTCCAGCTGCAGAAGGCGAAGCCGGCGACGGTCCCGGGCTCCTCGGGCGGCGTCGCGATCAGCACCCACGCCTTCGGGTCCGGCCCGAAGAGGTGCCCGCTCATCTCGGCGCGGTCGAGCTTGAGGTCGTGGTTGTCCTCGTAGACGGCGTGCTCTTCGATGAGCGTGCAGATTTCTTCGATGTCCTCGAAGACGGCGTCGCGGACGGGCATCTCGCCTCCCGTTTCTGTCGGTGGTGGTCGTTACTGTCGGGGTCGGAGGTGGTCGATGTCACCAGAAGACAAGTTCGAGGACCTGGTCGACGAGTTCACCGGACGTCCGGGCATCACGCCACCCGGCGCGACCGGCGGCTTCGGGCACACAGCCCTGCGCGCGCAGGGGCGCATCTTCGCGATGTTCGTCCGCGGGCAGCTGGTGCTCAAGCTGCCAGAAGCCCGGGTGGACGCGCTGGTCGAGGGTGGGCACGGGGTGCGCTTCGACGCGAACAAGGGCACGCCGATGAAGGAGTGGCTGGCGCTGGACACGGCGTCGACGCAACCGTGGTCCGCGCTGGCCAAAGAAGCACTCGAGTTCGTGGGAAGGAAGTGAGTCATCACGCTTGATAACGCAGTTCGCCGCCGACGGCCGTGCCTTGCACGCTGAGTTCTTCCCAAGCAGGGCCGTCCAAAGCGGACTCGTCGAGGGGTGAGCCGGACAGCACGGCGAAGTCGGCGAGCTTCCCGGGTTCGAGCGTGCCCAGGTCGCGCTCGGCGAAGGTCGCGTACGCCGAGCCGTACGTGTACGCGCGCAACGCCTGCTCCGGCGTCAACGCCTCTTCGGGTGCGAAGGGGGCTCCGGACGCCGTGCGCCGACGCACCATGTCGGCCAGGGCGAGCAGTGGTGCGCCGTTCACGACGGGGCGATCCGAGGACGCGGGAAGCACGCAACCCGCATCGAGGACGCTTCGCAGCCGGTAGCACCACGGGACGCGAGCCTCACCGAGCGCGGCGCGCATGCCGTCGCCGAGCTCGTTGACGAAGCGTCCCTGGGGCGACGCCAGCAAGCCGAGCGACGCGAGCCGGGACAGCTCCGCGGGCTGGAGCACCGCGCAGTGCTCGATGCGGTGCCGGTGGTCCGTGCGCGGCGAAGCGGCCAACGCGGCTTCGTACGCGTCGAGCACGACCGTGATCGCGCGGTCGCCGATCGCGTGCGTCGCGATCTGCCAGCCGGCTTCGTGCGCGCGGCGGATCGTGTCGGCCAAGGCGTCCTCGGGCACCTGGAAGTACCCGCGGTTGCCCGGCTCGCCGTCGAACGGCTCGTGCATCGCGCACGTCCGGCCCACCAGCGAGCCGTCGGCGAACAACTTCATCGGGCCGACGCGCAGCCACTCGTCGCCCAGGCCGGTGCGCAGGCCGAGGTCGAGGCCGAAGCCGGCGTCGTCGGGCAGGTCGTGCAGCACGCTCGCGGCGACCATCACCGTGCTGCGCACGCGCAGGACACCGAGGTCGCGCGCCTCCTGGTAGGCGGCCAGCTCGGCGGGTGTCTCGCCGACCAGGCCGCCGCCGATCCCGGCCTCCTGGACGCTGGTGATGCCTTCCGAGAGGTACTGCTCGGACGCCCGGCCGAGCCCGCGGACGACGCGCGAAACCGGCGTCGGGTACGTCAGCGGCCGCAGCAGCAGCTGGGCCTGCTCGCGCAGCAGCCCGGTCGGCGAGCCGTCCGCGTCGGGCACGACGTCGCCGCCGACCGGCACGTTGGCCAGGTCCAGCTGGTCGAGGACGGCCGAGTTCACCACGGTCATGTGCCCGGACGTGTGCTTGAGCCGCACGAGCATCCCCGGCGCGGCGCGGTCGAGGCCGTGCCGGTCCGGGTGCCCGCCGGCGAGCTTGTTCTGGTCGTACCCGCTCCCGACCACCCAGCTCCCGGCCGGCAGCGTCGCGGCCCGGGCGGCGACGGCGTCGTAGACCTCCTCGACGCTGCGGCAGCCCCCCAGCGCGACGTCGTCGAGGCCCATCCCGAACCACGCCATGTGGTTGTGCGCGTCGTGGAACCCGGGCACGACGAACCCGCCGGCCAGGTCGACCCGCGAACGCGCGGACAGCTCGAGGGCGTCGTCCCCGAGTGCGACGACCCGGCCGTGCAGCACGGCGAGCGCGCTGGTCACGCCCGCACCCGTCCACACCGTGGCGTTCTCGTAGACCGCATCGACCCGCATGAACCCGACACTATCGATCGATCGATCGAACGTCTAGCATCGCCCTCATGCCCACCGTGGAGTTCGCCGTCGAGGACGGCATCGCGCAGATCCGGCTGAACCGGCCCGAGCGGCTGAACGCGGTCGCCGCCGTCCTGGTCGACGACTTCCTCACCGCCCTCGACGCCGCCGCGCGCAGCGACGCCCGCGTCGTCGTGCTGTCCGGCTCCGGCCGCGCCTTCTGCGCCGGCCACGACCTCAAGGAACCCACCCCCGCGGGGGACTCCCGGGCGCGGCTCGACCGGCTCCAGGACGTCACGCGACGGCTGCGCGCGCTGCGGCAGCCGGTGATCGCCGCGGTGCACGGCTACGCGATCGGCGCCGGCGCGGAGTTCGCGCTCGGCTGCGACCTGATCCTGGCCGCCGAAGACGCCGTCTTCGCGTTCCCCGAGGTCTCGCTGGGCCTGAGCGTCACCGGCGCGGCGTCGCGGCTGCTCCCGCTGCTCGTCGGCCCGCTCAAGGCGAAAGAACTCCTGCTGCTCGGCGAGCGCTTCGACGGCCGGAAGGCCGCGGAGCTCGGCATGGTCAACGCCGCCGTCCCGGCCGAGCAGCTCCAGGCCGAAGCGCTCAGCTGGGCGAAGCGGATCGCCGAACACCCGCCGGCGGCCGCCGCGATGGCGAAGCGCGTCCTCGACGCGACCACCGATATCGAGCCGGCGCTCGAACTCGAGGTCAGCCACGCTCTTATCACCGAAACCTCGGCCGCGGTCGCCGCGTCCACGGAGGCCTTCCGGAGCCGGACGTGACGCCGCTCGCCGAGATCGGCACGCTCGCCCAGCTCGTCAAGCGGGCGGCCGAGCTGTGGCCGGAGCGCACGGCCTGGATCTTCGACGAGGGAGACCAGCGCTTCACCTTTGCCGAAGTCGACCGCGAAAGCGCCCGGCTCGCCGCAGCGCTGGCCGAGCGCGGAATCGGGCCCGGGGACCGCGTGGCCGTGATGCTGCGCAACGTGCCCGCGTTCCCGCTGCTCTGGCTGGCGCTGGCCAAGATCGGCGCGCAGCTGGTGCCGGTCAACACGAACTACCGCGAGTTCGACGGCGCCCACGTCCTCCGCCACTCCGGCGCGAAACTGGCCGTCGCCGCACCGGAGTTCACCGACCTCCTCACTCGCATCGGGCTGACCGAGGTCGTCACCCCGGACCAGCTCGGCACCGACGCCGAGCCGCCGGAGTTCACGCCGGTGCCGGAAACGCCGGTCAACATCCAGTACACCTCCGGCACCACGGGTGCCCCCAAGGGCTGCGTCCTGCCGAACCGGTACTGGACGACCCTGGCCGTCGGCCTCGCCACCGACTTCCCCGCCGTCGGCGCGGACGACGTGCTGCTGACCGCGCAGCCGTTCCACTACATCGATCCACAGTGGAACGTCGCGCTGGGTCTCGCCGGCGGCGCCACCCTCGTCGTGCTGGACCGCTTCCACCCCAGCACGTTCTGGGCGAAGGTCCGCGAGCACGGCGTCACCTGGTTCTACTGCCTCGGCCTGATGCCGACGCTGCTGCTGCGGCAGGAGCCGTCGGACGCCGACCGTGAGCACCGCGTCCGCGCGATCTGCGCGTCCGCGATCCCGCACGAGCTGCACGCCGAACTGGAAGCACGCTGGGGCGTGCCGTGGTACGAGGCGTTCGGGATGACCGAGACCGGCGGCGACATCCGGATGACCGCGGCCGACCACGACGAGACCGTCGGCACCGGCTGCATCGGCAGGCCGAGCCGCGACCGCGAGGCGATGATCGCCGGCGAAGACGGGAAACCGTTGCCACGCGGGGAAACCGGCGAGCTGCTGATCCGCGGGATCGGGCTGATGCACGGCTACCACGACGACCCCGAAGCGACGGCGAAGGCGTTCAAGGACGGCTGGTTCCACACCGGCGACCTCGCCCGCATGGACGACGCCGGCCGCGTGTACTACATCGGGCGCACGAAGGACATGATCCGCCGCAGCGGCGAGAACGTCTCCGCCGACGAGGTCGAGCGCGCGCTGCTGTTGCACCCGGCGGTGCGGCTGGCGGCCGTCGTCGCGGTGCCCGACGAACTGCGCGGCGAGGAGATCAAGGCGTACGTCGTGTGCGACGGCGAGCGTCCGGAACCGGCTTCCCTGGTCGACTTCTGCTCGGAGAAGCTGGCCTACTTCAAGGTTCCGCGCTTCTGGGCGTTCGCCGACGGGCTGCCGATGACGCCGTCCGAGCGCGTCGCCAAGGGCGAGCTGCGGAAGGTGGCCGACCCGCGTTCCGGGTCGTGGGACGCGAAGGCGGAAGCATGGCTGTGACCAGCCGGGAGCGCGTCCGCGCGGCGGCGGTGAAACTGTTCGCCACCAAGGGTTTCCACGGCACGGGCATCCGGGATCTGGCGCAGGAGGCGGAACTCTCCTCGGCGAGCCTGTACCACTACATGGGCACCAAGGAGGATCTGCTCGCGGAGATCATGCACACGGCGCTGAACCGCCTCCTCGACGCGGCCCGCGAAGCGACGGCCGGCAGCGCGGACCCGGTGCACCGGCTGCGCACGCTGGTCGCGCTGCACGTGCTCGCGCACGCGGTCGGCCCGGCGGAAACCCGCGTGGTGGACAACGAAGTCGACGTGCTGTCGCCGGCCGCGCGCGAACCGGTGGTGGCGTTGCGGGACGCCTACGAACACCTGTGGGCGGCGGCGATCGACGAAGGCGTCGCGGCCGGGGTGTTCCACACCGAACACCCGGCGGTGACCCGGCTGGCGCTGCTGGAGATGTGCAGCGGTGTCGCGAGGTGGTATTCACCGCGCGGCCCACTGGCTCTCGATCAGCTCGCCGAGCACTACGCGGAGCTGGCGTCGAGGGCCCTGGGCTGCACGTCTTCGCCGGGCGTGGCCGACTTGCGACGCTGCCGGGAAATCGTCGCGAAAGAGTGGGGCATGTCCGTTTAGCGGCGCTTTTACCTGTGTACGCCTTGCCCAGACGGCGCGCGTGGGGGACGCTCGAAGGGTGACTGAGGAAACGATCCAACTGGAACTGGACGACTCGGGTCTCGCGCCGGGCCTCCCGGCGCCGGCACACCCCCGCGATCAGGTGCAGGATGTCCCCTACCGCCCGGTCGAGTTCCGCGATGACGATCTCCCCACCGCCCTGGAGCGGTGCTCCGCGTGGCTACGGCAGGCGCAGGAGTGGCTGGGCGAGCCGCTCGACGTCCTCGCCATCCACCTCGACTACGACGACCGCCAGGGTTCGCCGTACTACGACGTGAAGCTCCTGTGCAACGAAGAGGACCTGGCCGGCGTCCCGATCGCCATCCGCAACAAGCAGTAACCCGAAGCGCAGCCGAGGCCACCTCCCGGACGTCCGGGAGGTGGCCTCGTTCGCTTTCCGGGGACCTCAGCCGAGGACGCCGCCGACCTTCACGTGGCCCTTGAGCAGGTTGCGCGCGATGGTGCGGCGCTGGATCTCGTCGGTGCCTTCGTAGATGCGCAGCAGCCGCAGCTCGCGGTACCAGCGCTCGACCGGCAGCTCCCGCGTGTACCCCATGCCGCCGTGGATCTGCAGGACGCGGTCGACGATTTCGTTGGCCTTCTGGCCGCCGTAGAGCTTCGCCATCGACTGCGCGTGCCGCGAGTCGACGCCCTGGTCGACCTGCCAGGCGGCGTTGAGCACCAGCCACCGCAGCGCCTCGAGCTCGACGCCGGAGTCGGCGATCATCCACTGGATGGCCTGACGCTCGGCGATCTTCTGCCCGAACGTCTCGCGGGTGTTGGCGTGCTCGATGGCCATCGAGATCAGCCGCTCGCACGAACCGATCGCGCGTGCCGGCAGGAGGTAGCGGCCCTGGCCGATCCACTGCATGGCGAGCTCGAAGCCGCGGCCTTCCTCGCCGAGGATCTGCGTCTCGGGGACGCGGACGTCCTGGAAGATCAGCGACGCCGGGCCCCACTCGCCCATGGTGTCGATGTACTCGGACTTCCAGCCGGCCTCGCGGTCGACCAGGAAGCACGTGACACCGCCGTTCGCGCCCTTCTCCGGGTCGGTGATCGCGAAGACCATCGTGAAGTCGGCTTCGTTGCCGCCGGTGATGAAGGTCTTCTCGCCGTTGATGATCCAGTCGGTGCCGTCCTTGCGGGCGGTGGTCCGGATGGCCTTGGCGTCCGACCCGGCGCCCGGCTCGGTGATCGCGAAGCACGACTTGCGCTCGCCCGAAATGGTCGGCAGCAGGTAGGTCTGCTTCTGCTCTTCGTTGGCGTGGAACAGGATGTTGTCCGCGGCACCGCCGAAGCGGAACGGTACGAAGGTGCGGCCGAGCTCGGCCTCGAGCAGCGCGGCCATCACGGCGGACAGGCCCATGCCGCCGTACTCCTCCGGCGTGAAGACGCCCCAGAAGCCGGACTCCTTGGCCTTCAGCTGGAGGTCCTTCAGCTCCTCGCCGGTCAGCCCGGGCTGGTGGGCGCGCTCGCGCCGGAGGACTTCCTGCTCGAGCGGGATCAGCTCCCGCTGGACGAACGTGCGGACCCAGTCGCGCACTTCACGTTCTTCGGTGCTGAGAGAGAAATCCATACCGAGCTGCTCCTCCGACACTGGCTAAGCGCTTGCTTAGTACGAGGGTACCTCCTGGGAGCGGGATTACCCCAGACCTGTCCGCGAATTCGTGACAACCGCTTCGCCGCCCGGAAGGATCGGAGGGGTGATGGAGATCGTGGTCCGCTGGTCGTCCCCGCTGCCCGCCGAAGAGCGTTTCCTGCGCCTGCTGGACGACGTCGAGCAAGGCCGCTTCGAGGCCTACCGGCAGGACGCGGACAAACGGCGCTTCCTCACCGGCCGGGTGCTGGCGAAGACGGTGGCGGCGGAGCGGCTGAGGGTGCCGGCCGAGGCCGTGAAGTTCGACGCGACCTGCGAAGACTGCGGCAAACCGCACGGCAGGCCCCGCGTCCCGGGCGCGGACCTGACGCTGTCGATCTCCCACTCGGGCGACCTGATCGGCGTGGCGGCGACCCCGTCGGTCCCGGTGGGCCTGGACGTCGAGACGGCCGGCCGCAAGGCGGACGACGGCCTGATCGAGTACGCGCTGAGCCCGGCCGAGACGGCGCACCTGGCCGGCCTCGGCCCGGAGGAGAAGGCGGCGGCGTTCTTTGTCTACTGGACGCGCAAGGAAGCCGTGATGAAGGCCACGGGCAAGGGCCTGCGCATCCCGCTGAAGAGCATCACGTTCTCCCGCTTCGACGAACCGGCCCGCCTCCTGGAGTCGGGCGACCCGGCACTGGACCCGGCGACCACGCGCCTGGTGGACCTGAAGGCCTCGGACGGCTACCGCGCGGCCATCGCGGTGCTCACCACCGACGAGCTGTCGGTGACCGAGGAGCTCTGGGTCCCGCGGCTATAGTTGGCGACATGTCCACACCGGCGAGCACGAGTGAGCCGAGGTATCCCGCGGGCGCTTCGCCGGCGGCCATCCGGGCTGCCCTGTTGCCCGAGGACGTGCCCCGGTTCGACCAGGACTACCGCCGTGCTCTCGACGTCGCCCGAGAGGCACTGAGCCTTACCGACCTCGTCGAAACGCTGGAGTCGTGGCGCCGGATCGCGTGGAGCACCCAGGCCGACCCCGCCGCCCACCGGCGCATGGTGCAAGCGGCCGAGCACGCCCAGCACTCTGGGGAGCCACCCGCCGGCAGCCGATCGTGGAACTCGCTCAAGACGGAGCTCGGCCTGTAGCAGTGGCGTACCGACATCGAGGTGTACCCCGACGTCCAAGATCAGATTCGAGCGTTGCCGAAGCAGGCGCTTCCCGCCTTGGCCGAGGCCATCAGCATGCTCGAACTGGTTCCCGGCAAGGGCGATCCCTATCACCGGGCGAATCCTGAGGGCGCGATGCGCAACCTGGCCTTCGGGCCGCATGGTGAAGGACTGATCACTTACCTGATCCTGGAAGACCAGAACCGGGTCGACCTGCTTCGCATCCTCTGGGCTCCCTAGACGGGCAAGTCCGCCAAGCCCATCGCGCCCAGCAGCGTCCGGAACTTCGCCGTCGTCTCGTCCAGTTCCGCCTGCGGGTCCGAAGCCGGGACGATGCCGCCGCCCGCGTACAGCCGCATCGAGGTCGATGCGATCTCCGCGCAGCGGATCGCCACCGCCCACTCGCCGTCGCCCGAGGCGTCCACCCAGCCGACCGCTCCCGCGTAGTAGTCGCGGTCGAACGGCTCCAGCTCCTGGACCAGCTCGCGGGCTCCTTCGGTCGGGGTGCCGCAGATCGCCGGGGTCGGGTGCAGCGCCGCCGCCAGGTCGAGGGCCGTGATGTCCGGGTCGGCCAGCTCGCCCGTGATCGGGGTGCGCAGGTGCCAGATCGCCGGGGTCGTGACCAGCTCCGGCTCCGCCGGAACCTCCAGGGTCCGGCAGAACGGCCGCAGCGCCTCGACCAGGTAGTCGATCACCACGGCGTGCTCCAGCTGGTCCTTGCGTGACGTCCGCAGGGCCTCGCCGTTGGCCCGGTCGGTCGCCGGGTCGGCCGAGCGCGGCATCGAGCCCGCGTGCGGCGACGAGAAGACCGTCCGGCCGGTGCGGCGCAGCAGCAGCTCGGGCGTGGCGCCGACGAGCGCGCGGCCGCCCGGCAGCTCGGCCGCGTACGTGAAGTGCCGGGGGTTGCCGACCGCCAGGTTGCGCACGATGCTCTCCGCCGGCACGGGCGCGGCGAACTCGAGGTCGAGGGCCCGGGCCAGCACGGCTTTCCGCAGGTCACGCGCGGCCAGCGCCTCGACGGCCGCGGAGACGGCGGCCATGTGCTGCGCGGGAGAAGGCACCGCACGCACCCGCACGGGCGCCGGCAGGACCTCGCGCGGCAGCGAAGGCGCCCCTTCGGAGCGGTGGACGGTCCGGGGCACGACGAGGTGGCCCGGCACCTTCGTGTCGGGTCCGGTGTCGAACGGGAGGACACCGACGGCCAGCGGGGCACCCGTGGCGGCCAGGACGCCGGGGATCGCCGAGGCGAGCCGGCGGGGGTCCGTCTCGGCGACGGTCCGGATCGTGCCCTGCGCGAGGAGTGCGCGCTCGGCCGTCGTGAAGAGGAAGTCGCCTCGCTGGTAGCGGGCGGCGAGGTCTCTTGCCGGGATCACCGGGTCTGTGTCACTCACAGACTCCAGCGTCCCAGGCTTCGGGAGATCCGCGAGGGGAGTGTCACGAGCGACACTCCCCTCGCGGGAGCTCCGGTGACGGCTACTTCAGCGCGTCGATGAGCGCCTCGCGCTGGCGCTCGCCCAGGCCGGCGGCGCGCCGGTCCGGGTCGATACCGGCCTGCTCGAGCAGGGCGGCGACCTTCACCGCGCCGAGGCCGGGGACGGCCTTCAGCAGCTGGGTGACCTTCGTCTTCCCGATCGTCTTGTTCTCCTTGGCCTGCTTGAGCACCTTTTCGATGCTCTCCTTGCCGGACTTGATCGACGCGAGCAGCTCCGAACGCGCCTTGCGAGCCTCGGCCGCCTTGGCGAGTGCATCGGCGCGCTGCTCCGGAGTCAACGTAGGCAGAGCCAACGTAGTAGTCCTTTCCTCTCAGGTCTCCGCTTTCGCGGCCGACGGCTTTTCGGTGCGCTTGCTCCTGCAAGCGCTGGCCAGCCGTCTCTTACCACGGCCCCAGTAAACGCCACCGGGTTCTCGGCCGTGCAACCGACACGCACTTAATACCCTCGGAGGTGATGCCGGGCAACCCGCTCCGGCCTGCGGAAACGCTCCCAAGAACCGTCCCGAGTGGCCATCCTCACCCGGAAGTGAAGCCTCCGCTACACCGGGTTTCGGTGCATATTTCGTTGCTCACAACGAAAAGCGCAAAAATAGTCGATCATGATCACCGTTCGGTCGTCGCCCGATCGCGGGACGACCGTGACCGAACGGAGCCGTTGTTGACCATGCCCGCTTCACCCGATCCGCACTAGAGTCGGCCCAACCCCAGTCCGCCGGCGAACGACCCCCGGGAGCGACCATGTTGAGCACCATGCAGGACGGCCAGCTGTCGCTGGCGAACCTGCTCCGCCACGGCACGTCGGTGCACTCGGCGAGCGAAGTCATCACCTGGACCGGTTCAGAAGCCCGCCGCGAGACCTACGGCGACCTCGGCCGCAACGCCGCCCGCCTCGCGAACGCGCTCCGGAGCCTCGGCGTGACGGGCGACCAGCGCGTCGGCACGTTCATGTGGAACAACGCCGAGCACATGGCCGCCTACCTGGCCGTCCCGGCGATGGGCGCCGTGCTGCACACCCTGAACATCCGGCTCTTCCCCGAGCAGCTGACCTTCGTCGCCAACCACGCCGAGGACCAGGTCGTCATCGTCGACGGGACGCTCGTCCCGCTGCTGGCGAAGCAGCTGCCGGAGTTCAAGACGGTCCGGCACGTCATCGTGGCCAACGGCGACGCCGCGTCCCTCGAAGCTCCGGCCGGCATCGAGGTGCACTCCTACGACGCGCTGCTGGCCGCCCAGCCGGACACCTTCGACTGGCCGGACGTCGACGAGCGCTCCGCCGCCGCGATGTGCTACACCTCGGGCACGACGGGTGACCCCAAGGGCGTCGCCTATTCACACCGGTCGATCTGGCTGCACTCGATGCAGGTCTGCATGAGCGACAGCATGAACCTCGCGCAGAGCGACACGGCGCTGGCGATCGTGCCGATGTTCCACGCGATGGCGTGGGGCCTGCCGTACGCGGCCCTGATGGTCGGCGCGTCGCTGCTGATGCCGGACCGGTTCCTCCAGCCCGCGCCGATCTCGGCGATGCTGGCGGCCGTGAAGCCCACGTTCGCCGGCGCGGTCCCGACCGTCTGGCAGGGCCTGCTCGCCCACCTCGACGCGAACCCGCAGGACATCTCCCACCTGCGCGAGGTCGTCGTCGGCGGGTCGGCGGTGCCGCCGTCGCTGATGCACGCGTTCCAGGAGAAGCACCACGTCTCGATCCTGCACGCCTGGGGCATGACCGAGACGTCGCCGCTGGGCAGCGTCGCCCGGCCGCCCGCCACCGCGACCGGCGAGGACGCCTGGCGCTACCGCTACACCCAAGGCCGCTTCCCGGCGTCCGTGCGGGCCCGGCTGATCGACGACGACGGCGCCGTGCTGCCCTGGGACGACGAGGCCGTCGGCGAGCTCGAGGTCCAGGGCCCGTGGATCGCCGGCTCCTACTACGGCGGCTCGCAGGTCGACCCGGACAAGTTCCACGACGGCTGGCTGCGCACCGGCGACGTCGGCAAGGTCAGCGCGGACGGCTACCTGACGCTGACCGACCGCGCCAAGGACGTCATCAAGTCCGGCGGCGAGTGGATCTCCTCGGTCGACCTGGAGAACCAGGTCATGGGCCACCCGGCGGTGGCCGAGGCCGCGGTCGTCGGCATCCCGGACGAGAAGTGGGACGAGCGGCCGCTGGTCGCCGTCGTGCTCAAGGAGGGCCAGACGGCCACGCCCGAGGAGCTGCGCGAGTTCCTGTCCGACAAGGTCGCGAAGTGGCAGCTGCCGGAGAACTGGACGTTCGTGGACGAAGTGCCCAAGACGAGCGTCGGCAAGTTCGACAAGAAGCGGATCCGCGCGTCCTACTCCGAGGGAAAGCTCGACATCGCACAGCTCTAACGGGTAAATCTCCGGCGTGCCTAAGGTTCCGTGAATGCCACATTGGGGGACTCTGTGTCCCTCGATGTGGCATTCACGGACGTACGCGGAGGAGTACTGGGGATGCAGCGAAACAGGCGGAGCTTTCTCGCGCTCGCGGGAGCGGGCGCGGTCGGCGCGGTGGCGGCCGCGTGCGGGTCGAACACCGGGCGGCAGGGCACCCCGCCGCCGTCGACGGCGTACTCGGCGGGACCGCCGCCGTCGGACGCGCCCAAGGTCACGCTCCAGCAGTGGTACCACGCCTACGGCGAAGACGGCGTCCAGGAAGCGGTCAAGCGCTACGCCGCGACGTACCCGGGTGCGACGGTCAACGTCCAGTGGAACCCGGGTGACTACGACTCGAAGATCGTCACCGCACTGCAGAACAGCAAGGTGCCGGACGTCTTCGAGGCACAGGTCAAGATCGACTGGGTGCGGCAGAACCAGGTCGTGTCGCTCGACGACGTCCTCGGCCCGATGAAGGGCGACTTCAGCCCGGCCGTGCTCGCCGCGCAGACCGTCGAAGGCAAGGTCTACGGCATCCCGCAGGCCATCGACACGCAGGTGCTCTTCTACCGCAAGAGCCTGCTGCAGGCCGCGGGCGTGCAGCCGCCGCAGACGGTCGACGAGCTGGTCGACGCGGCCGCGAAGCTCTCCAAGGACGGCGTCAAGGGCTTCTTCGCGGGCAACGACGGCGGCGTCGGCGTGCTCACCGGGCCGCTGCTGTGGTCGGCCGGCCTCGACTACCTGAAGAACGGCAACCGCGAGGTCGGTTTCGACGACCCGCGCGCGGCGACCGCGCTGGCCAAGCTGCACACCCTCAACGCCAACGGCTCGCTGCTGCTCGGCGCGCCCGCCGACTGGTCGGACCCCGGCGCGTTCGTCGACGGGCTCGCGGCGATGCAGTGGACCGGGCTGTGGAACGTGCCGAAGATCCGCGACGCGCTCGACGACGACTTCGGCGTGCTGCCCTTCCCGCGGCTGGACGGCAGCGGCGCGCCGTCGGTGCCGGTCGGCGCGTACGGCGCGATGGTGAACGCCAAGAGCGAGCACGTCGCCGAGGCCAAGGCGTTCGTGAAGTGGCTGTGGATCGACAAGACCGACGACCAGCTGGAGTTCGCGACGAAGTTCGGCTTCCACGTCCCGGCGCGCCAAAGCCTCACCGACCGCGCGGACAGCCTCAAGACGGGCCCCGCCGCCGACGCCGCGAAGTTCGTCAAGGAGAACAGCCACCTGGTCGGCGGTCCGGTGTGGACCCAGCAGGCGAACACGGCGCTGTCCGACGCGGTCGCGAAGATCGCGAAGGAGGGGGCGGACCCGGTCGCGCAGACCAAAACCGCGGTCGAAGTGGCGAAGTCCGAGCTCAAGCGCCTGTTCGGATGAAGGGGCGCGACGCGCGCGCGTTCTGGCTGTTCGTCGGGCCGTTCCTGCTGGGGCTCGCGGTCTTCGCGTACCTGCCGATCGGCTGGAGCGCGTACCTGTCGTTCTTCGACGCGCGCAACACGGTGAGCCCGACGGACTTCGTCGGGCTGGACAACTACGGGCACATGCTCACCGACGAGCCGTTCCTGTCGAGCCTCGGGACGTTCAGCGTGTTCGCGGTGTTCATCGTGCCGCTGACGTTCGTCCTCTCGCTGGCGCTCGCGCTCGGCGTCAACCAGTTGCGGTTCGCGCGGGCGTTCTTCCGGTCGGTGTTCTTCCTGCCGTTCGCGTGCTCGTACGTGGTGGCGTCGCTGATCTGGAAGACGTCCCTGTTCTCGGGGGTGCGTTACGGACTGGCGAACACGGTGCTGGGGTTGTTCGGCGCGGACCCGGTGGCCTGGACGGGCACGGTCCACCCGCCGCTGTACTGGATCGTGCTGGTCACCGCGCGGCTGTGGCTGCAGCTCGGGTTCTACATGATCCTGTTCATCGCGGCGCTGCAGCGGATCCCGCACCACCTGTACGAAGCGGCCTGGCTCGACGGCGCGAAGCCGGGGTGGCAGGTGTTCCGCTACATCACGCTGCCGCAGCTGCGCGCGACCGCCGTGGCGGTGCTGCTGCTGAACCTGATCAACGCCTACCAGGCGTTCGACGAGTTCTACAACATCATGGGCGACTCCCGCGGCTACCCGCCGTTCGCCCGGCCGCCCCTGGTGTACCTGTACTACACGTCGCTGGGCTCGGGCGGCCAGGACCTCGGCCGCGGCAGCGCGGGCGCGGTGATCCTGGCGCTGATCATCGCGCTGGTGACGTTGCTGCAGGGCCGGGTCTTCCGCTTCGGGCGGGTGTCGTGAAGGCCCTCTTCCGGTGGACGTCGCTGACGGTGGCGGCGGTGCTGTTCCTGCTGCCGTTCTACCTGCTGGTGCGCAACGGACTGGCGTCGCGGGCTGAGATCACCGCTCCACAGTGGACGTTCTTCCCGGCCACCGCGCACTGGGAGAACTTCTCGAAGCTGTTCTCCCTCGACGACGTGCCCTTCGCCCGCAGCCTGCTGAACTCGGCGATCGTGGCGGTCCTGCAGACGACCGGCCTCCTGGTGGTCTGCTCGCTGGCGGGCTACGGCCTGGCGCGGATCCCCTACCGGCACTCTCGCGCGGTCTTCTACGCGGTGCTGGCCACGCTGATGATCCCGACGTCGGTGACGTTCGTGCCGACCTTCGTGGTGGTCTCGACGCTCGGCTGGCTGTCGGACTTCCGCGGGCTGGTGATCCCCGGGCTGTTCAGCGCGTTCAGCGTTTTCCTGTTCCGGCAGTACTTCCTGGACTTCCCACGCGAGCTGGAGGAGGCCGGGCGGGTGGACGGGCTCACGCGCTGGGGCGTGTTCTGGCGGATCGTCGTACCGAACTCGCGGGGCTTCTTCGCGGCGATCGCGGTGATCTCGGTGATCGGCAGCTGGAACGCGTTCCTGTGGCCGTTGATCATCGCCCAGTCCCCCGACTCGTGGACCGTCCAGGTGGCGCTGTCGGGCTTGCTGACGGCGCAGAACCCGCAGCTGAACCTGCTGTTCCTGGCGGCGGCGGTGTCGATCCTCCCGATCGTGCTGCTGTTCGCGTTCCTGCAGCGGTACCTGGTGCGCGGGGTGACGGAGTCCGGTTTGGGCGGCTCGTAACAAGCCGCGGGGCACCGCCGACTCCGGGGTTGTCTCGAAGGAAGCAGGTACTCCCATGACCAGTTCCGACCCGTACCCGTCGGTCCACCCGGACGACCCGGCGTCGCACATGCCCACCCCGAGCGGGCCCACCTGGCAGCAGAACCCGGTGTCGGCGCCGATGCCCGTCCAGCCGTACGCGGCGGCGTACGGCGTGCCGGTCCCGATGCTGCGCACCAGCGGCCTGTGCGTCGCGGGCATGGTCGTCGGCATCCTCGCCCTGCTCGGGTTCTGGATCCCGTTCGGTGACGTGCTGATGGGCCTGCTCGCGATCGGGCTGTCGTGGGCCGGCATGACGCAGGCGGCCCGGCCCGGGTTCACCGGCCGCGGCATGGGCATCGCCGGCCTGATCTGCGGGAGCATCGCGATGATCCCGGCTATCATCTTCATGGTCATCTTCTTCACCGCGGCGGCGACCGTGACGACGACCTGCGGTCTTTACTGCTGACGTAACGCCCGGAGCCGGCGCACCGACGACTCCGGGTAACGACAGAAACAGGTGCACGATGACCGAGTTCGACCCCTACCGGCAGCAGGACCAGGCCGGCCCGGTGTACCCGCCTTCGGCGCCTGTTCCGCAGCAGCCCTGGGGGACGCAGCCGTACCCGGTGCAGCCGTATGCGCCCCAACCGGTTTACGTCGCTCAGCCGTACCCCGCGTACGCGGCGTACCAGCCGCTGACCACCAGCGGGATGGCGGTGGCGGGCATGGTCGTCGGCATCGTCGCCCTCGTCCTGTTCTGGGTCCCGTTCGTCGACCTGGTCCTCGGCTTCCTGGCGATCGGCCTGTCGTGGGGCGGCATGGTCCAGGCCGACCGGCCGGGCTACACGGGCAAGGGCATGGGCATCGCGGGCCTGGTGTGCGGCATCATCGCGGTGATCCCGGCGGTGATCGTGATGCTGTTCTTCTTCGGCATCATGGCGGCGGCCGGGACCGCCGCGTGCACCTACGCCTGCTGAGCGCTCCCGTCGCCCGAAATCACCACGACGTTCGGCGGTACTCCCCTCGCCGAGACGTGTGACAAGGTGGATTGAAGTGTCACGGTGAATGTTTTTCACGTTCACCCCGCGTCCACCAAGGTCCGGCACGGTGCTGGGCAACCGAGAAACTGGGGAGCGAACAACCATGGCCGAACTCACCCGGCGCACCGTCGCCACCGCGGGCGCCGCCGGTCTCGGACTCCTGCTGTGCACGCCCACCGCGAACGCCCTCGACCGCGCGCTGCGGCTCACGAGCACCCGCTCGGTCAGCACTGCCGGCACGACCCTCGAACAGGTCGCCACCGGCGGCGGCACCGCGAGCTACAGCCGCCTGTCCGCGGGCCCCGGCTGGCCGCTGGTCGTCCGCGGCGACCTCGCCGCCCCGCAGGCCGGCCGCGACGACCGGCGGCGCGCCCTCAGTGCGTTCGTGCAGTTCACCGACCTGCACATCACCGACACCGAGAGCCCCGCGCGCTTCGAGTACCTGCACCCCTTCATCGGCTCCGCGCACCGGCCGCAGGAGGCGCTCGGCACCGTCGCCACCTCCGCGCTCGTCGAACGCGTCAACAGCGTCCGCCAGGGCCCCTTCACCGGCCGGCCGTTCGACCTCATGGTCACCACCGGCGACAACACCGACAACCACGAGCTGATCGAGCTCGACTGGTTCCTCAAGGTCCTCAACGGCGGCAGCGTCACGCCGAACTCCGGTGCCACGAACGCCTACGAAGGTGTCCAGAGCTCCGGCAACAAGGAGTTCTGGAACCCGGCCATCGCGGGCGTGGGCGACGACTACTCCGCCAAGGGCTTCCCGCAGCTGCCCGGCCTGCTCGAAGCGGGCATCAAGACCTTCACCGCGCCCGGCCTCGACGTCCCGTGGTACTGCACCTTCGGCAACCACGACGACAGCATCGTCGGCTCGCTGCCGGCGCAGATCCCCGGCATCGACGCCTGGTACACCAGCAAGTACAAGGTGATCGGCAAGGACGAGAGCACCGCGAAGAAGCTCGCCGACGCCATCAAGAAGCCCGGCTCCAGCATCCCGGTCGCGGAGCTGTTCGGCGGCAGCGGCACCATCCGCGAGATCACGCCGGACGCGCGGCGCCGCCCGTTCACCACCGGCCAGTTCGTGCAGGCGCACCTGGACGCGGCCAACACCGGCCCCGGCCCGGTCGGGCACGGCTTCACCGGTGACAACGCCGACGGCAAGAACGTCTACTACACCTTCCGGATCTCGCCGGGCATCACCGGGATCAGCCTCGACACGACGACCGACGCCGGGTTCGCCGACGGCTCGATCGGCCTGGCCCAGTTCACCTGGGTCGAGTCGACGCTCAAGCGCAACAGCTCGACGTACTACGACTTCTTCGGCCGCAAGGTCACCCACGCCGTCACCGACGAGCTGTTCCTCCTGTTCAGCCACCACACCAGCGGCTCGATGGGCAACGTGCTGCCCGACTCGCGCCACCTGCTCGACCCGCGCCTGGACGGCAACGCGTTCGTCGGGCTGCTCAAGCGGTTCCCGAACGTGCTGGCGTGGGTCAACGGCCACACGCACCTCAACAAGATCACCGCGCACGCCGGGAACACGCCGAAGCAGAGCTTCTGGGAGATCAACACGGCGTCGCACGTCGACTTCCCGCAGCAGGCCCGGATCGTCGAGGTCGCGGACAACGCGGACGGCACGTTGTCGCTGTTCACGACGCTGATCGAGGCGGAAGCGCCGTACGCCGTGGACTACGACGCCCGGACCCCGCAAGCGCTTGCGTCCCTCTACCGCGAGCTGTCCTACAACGACATCCACGTCGACCTCGGCCGCGTCGGCGAGGCCGTCGACCACAACACGGAACTGCTGCTCGTCAACCCGCTGAGCTGAGCGCGTTACCCCTGAGGTAATCGCCCCGCGGCCGGTCTTCGGGCAGGCTGCGGGGCATGACCGATCCCGAGGGCACCCGGCTCTTCCACCGCTCCATGCCGTTCTCCGAGCGCCTCGGCGTCGAGGTGCTGGAGCACGGCAAGGCACTCGTCCGCAGCCGGCTGAAGTGGGACGAGAGCCTCTGCACGCTCGGCGGCGCGCTGCACGGGGGCGCGCTCATGGCGCTGGCCGACTCGACCGGTGCCGTGTGCGCGTTCCTCAACCTCCCCGAAGGCGGGCAGGGCACGACGACCGTCGAGTCGAAGACGAACTTCCTGCGTGCCGTGCGTTCGGGCTACGCCGTTGCGTCGTCCAGACCACTGCACGCCGGGCGCAAGTTCGTCGTGGTGGAGACGGAGATCCACGACGACGACGGCAAGTTGGTCGCGAAAGTGACACAGACGCAGGCCGTCCTCTAGGTACCTGTTTACATACCGGGCCCGACCGGCAAAAATCCCTGGCTACTGGGTGGGACTGACAGGGAGCCGGGATGCGCGTACGCAAGTTGTTCACCTTATTGTCCGTGGTTGTGTTGACTGCAGTAACCGCGCAGGTCGCCGAGGCCGCGCCGGCCCGGCCCCACGACGACGAGGCGATCGACTACCACGAGTGGAACGGCGGGCAGTTCCACGACGGCGGCTTCGACGGCCTCGCCCTGACCCGCGACGGCCTGCGCATCACGCGCCCGGCCGGCACGGTCGAGCACACCGAGCCAGAGCTCGGCACGACGAGAACGTACGAGTACGGCCAGTGGACGTCGCCGTCGTACCGGCAGGGCTTCGGCGCGACGCAGCTGGTCGCGTCGTGGAACGCCCGGACGCCCGCGAAGACGTGGCTGCAGGTCGAGGCGCAGGGCAAGACCTCGGCGGGCGCCGAAACCGCGTGGTACGTGATGGGCCACTGGGCCAGCGGCGACGCCGACATCCTGCGCACCAGCGTCGACGGCCAGGACGACGCGAACGCGCTGGTCGACGTCGACACGCTGGTCATGAAGGCCGGCGTCACGCTGAAGTCGTACAAGCTGCGGATCACCCTCTACCGCGAAGCCGGGTCCCCCGCGTCGCCGTCGGTGACGTCGCTGGGCGCGATGACTTCGGCGGTGCCGGACCGCTTCGACGTGCAGACGACGAAGCCGGGCCGCGCGACGGGCATCGAGCTGAAGGTGCCGGCGTACGCGCAGAACCTCCACAAGGGACAGTTCCCGCAGTACGGCGGGGGCGGCGAGGCCTGGTGCAGCCCGACGTCGACGGAGATGGTGGCCGAGTACTGGGGCAAGAAGCCGTCGGCGGCGGAGATGTCCTGGATCCCCTCGGACTACGTCGACCCGTCGATCGCATTCGCGGCGCGCTACACCTACGACCACGCGTACGACGGCACCGGCAACTGGCCGTTCAACACGGCGTACGCGGCGTCGCGCGGGCTGCGCGGGCACATCACGCGGCTGCACTCGCTGAACGAGCTGGAGACCTACATCGCCCGCGGCATCCCGGTGATCACGTCGCAGTCGTTCCTGGCTTCGGAGCTCGACGGCGCGGGCTACGGCACGGCCGGGCACATCATGGTGGTCGTCGGCTTCACGAAGGACGGCGACGTGATCGCGAACGACCCGGCCTCCAGCAGCAACGACCGGGTCCGCAACATCTACAAGCGCGACCAGTTCGAGAAGATCTGGCAGCGCACCAAGCGGTACCGCGCCGACGGGACCGTCGCGAGCGGCCCCGGCGGCATCGCGTACATCATCACCCCGGCCTGACCGGGCTCGGCGGGGCGCCGGACCGGCGCCCCGCCGGGTTCACCAGGCCTGGCCCGCCTGCTGCCGGGTCGTGCGGTTGATCCGGTTGAAGAAGTTGGTGAGCGCGATGTTCAGGGTGATCGCCGACAGCTGCTTCTCGTCGAAGTGCTTCGCCGCCGCCTCCCAGATTTCGTCCGTCACCCCCGGCTCGCCGTCCTGGAGCCGGGTCGCCGCCTCCGTCAACGCGAGGGCCGCCCGCTCCGGCTCCGTGTAGAACGGCGTCTCGCGCCACGCGACCACGTTGTGCAGCCGTTCTTCCGTTTCGCCGTGTTTCTTCGCCGACTGGACGCCGCCGTACACGCACGGGCTGCAGCCGTTGATCTGGCTGGCCCGCAGGTGGACCAGCTCCAGCACCAGCGGGTCGACGCCGCCGGCGTGCACCGCCTTGATGATCTGCTGGATCGCTCCGAACACCTCGGGGTTCCCCGAGTCCTTCAACCGCGCTTCCATCGGTCCTCCGTCTGTTACCTGTGCCCCTCCGGGCCCGTCAGCACCACGACGGAGCGGAACGGAGGAAGGTAACGACATGCCCGACACGGTGACCGAGGCCTTCGAAGCGCAGCGCGACCGGCTGCGCGCGGTGGCCCATCGGGTGCTCGGCTCGCACGCCGATGCCGAGGACGTCGTCCAGGAAGCTTGGCTGCGGCTGTCGCGCCAGGACGCCGGGACCATCCGGAACCTCGACGGCTGGCTGACCACGGTGGTCGGCCGGATCAGCCTCGACGTCCTGCGCTCGCGCCGGTCCCGTCCCGAGACGCCCTACGACGAGGTCGTCGTGGCAGCCGGCTCCGAGCCGGCGGACGACGTGGCGCTCGCGGACTCGGTCGGGCTCGCGCTGCTCGTCGTCCTCGAGTCGCTCGGGCCGAACGAGCGGCTGGCGTTCGTGCTGCACGACCTGTTCGCGGTGCCGTTCGAGGAGATCGGCCGGATCCTGGGCAAGTCCCCCGCCGCCAGCAAGATGCTCGCGAGCCGCGCCCGCCGCAAGGTCCGGACGCCGTCGCCCGCTTTGTCGGCCGGGCCCGAGCAGCGAGAAGTGGTGAACGCGTTCCTGAGAGCGGCCCGCGACGGTGACTTCGAGGGGTTGCTGCGCGTGCTCGACCCCGACGTCAAGCTGACGGTCGACACCCCGGACGGCGTGGTGGTGGTCTTGGGAGCGACGAACGTGGCGGCGGGAGCACGCTTCAGCGCGGCCAACGACGGCCGGGAGGTCCTGGTCGGCGGATTGCCGGGAGTGGTGGCGTGGCGGCCGGACGGGACCCCGCTGTCGGTGGTGGCGTTCACGGTGGTGGACGGCCGGATCGCGGGAATAGCGGCGGTGGCCGACCCGGCCCGGCTGGCGTCGATGGCCCTGCCCGAGCCGCCCGGAACTGTCGGTACCTCCCGATAAGCTGGAAACCGGGGGCCGGAGGCACGCGCCCGGGTCGCGCCGGCCGCCGGAATCGTGGGCGCGGCCGCAGCCCCGGGGCTTCTCGCGCGGCGGGCGCTGCGGCACACGCCCGGGGCTTCCCGCGCGGTGGTCGCCGCGCAGTCGGGCGCTGCGGCGCCAGTGCCATGTCCGCGTTCAGCGGGCCGACCTACCGCACCATTCGGCGGCGGCAATGCCCAGTCCGCGGGCCAACCCCGACCGCACCGCTCGGCAAACTCAGTGACGCACCGGAGGCACGCCCCCACATCAGCCCGGATCGCGCCGCCCGCCGTCACCGTCGGCACAGCCGCAGTTGCCACACGCCCGAGGCTTCACGCGCGGTAGCCGCCGCGCGGTCGGGCGTTGCGGTGGCAGTGCCGCGACCTGCGCCGTGTCCGCGTTCAGCGGGCCGACCGCGGCCGCACCGTTCGGAGACCCCAAGGGTGCGTCGCGCCCGGGGAGGATCTCGCTGAAGAACAAGCCGTTGTCCGGCGCCAACGCGGCGTCTTCCACGTACGAGACCGCCTCCACCGGGCAAACCGCCTCACACGCACCGCACTCGAAGCACTCGTCCGGATGGATGTAGAGGCTCCGGGCACCCTCGTAGATGCAGTCCAGCGGACATTCGTCGAGGCACGCGCGGTCCTTGACGTCGACGCAGGGCAGCCCGATCACAAACGCCATGCCGGAAACCTAGTCACATCCGCCCCGACCGGATAGGAGTTGCGTAAAACGCAACAGGTTGCGCAGGAATCACCGAACCTCACTCATGCGGATGTCGCCATCCCTGCGTGATCCGTGGCAAGCTGCGGGCAAACCAGCAGTGCAGCCGGAAGGTGGATTCGCATGCCGTACGAGGTCCAGGGGGTCGTTTCGCGAGCGAAGGGCGAGCCGGTCTCGCTGGAGACCGTCCTCGTCCCCGATCCCGGGCCGGGCGAGGCCGTCGTGAACGTGCAGGCCTGCGGGGTCTGCCACACCGACCTGCACTACCGCGAGGGCGGGATCAACGACGACTTCCCGTTCCTGCTCGGCCACGAAGCCGCCGGGGTCGTCGAAGCCGTCGGGGAGGGCGTCACCGACCTCGAACCCGGCGACTACGTCATCCTCAACTGGCGCGCCGTCTGCGGCACCTGCCGCGCCTGCAAGCGCGGCAAGCCCTGGTACTGCTTCTCGACGTTCAACGCCACCCAGCCGATGACGCTGGCCGACGGCACCAAACTGTCGCCCGCGCTCGGCGTCGGCGCCTTCCTCGAGAAGACGCTCGTCCACAGCGGACAGTGCACGAAAGTCAGCCGCGAGGCCGAACCCGCCGTCGCCGGGCTGCTCGGCTGCGGCGTCATGGCCGGGCTCGGCGCGGCCATCAACACCGGCGCCGTCACCCGCGGCGACTCGGTCGCGGTCATCGGCTGCGGCGGCGTCGGCGACGCCGCCATCGCCGGCGCGAAGCTGGCCGGCGCCACCACGATCGTCGCGATCGACATGGACGACCGGAAGCTGGAGTGGGCCAAGGACTTCGGCGCGACGCACACGGTCAACAGCCGCGGGCTCAGCGAAGAAGCCGTGGTCGAGGCCATGCAGGACGCCACGAACAGCTTCGGCCCGGACGTCGTGATCGACGCCGTCGGCCGCCCGGAGACCTGGCGCCAGGCCTTCTACGGACGCGACCTGGCCGGCACGGTCGTGCTCGTCGGCGTCCCGACGCCGGAGATGCGCCTGAACGACCTGCCGCTGATCGACTTCTTCTCGCGCGGCGGCTCGCTCAAGTCGTCGTGGTACGGCGACTGCCTGCCGAGCCGCGACTTCCCGATGCTGGTGGACCTCTACCTGCAGGGCCGGCTGCCGCTCGACAAGTTCGTCACCGAGCGCATCGGCGTCGACGGCGTCGAGCAGGCCTTCGAGCGCATGCACCACGGTGACGTCCTGCGCAGCGTGGTGACGTTCTGACCCTCTTCACCGACGCGGACTACCCGGCCGACCCCTACCCGGGGACCCGGCCGGGTTGCTCCTTCGTGCACGAAAACGGCGCCGGCCACCCGCTGGACACCGCGCCCGCGGGCTGGCGGGACAGGCAGGCCGTCCTCGCCTACGGCTCCAACGCGAACCCGTCGAAGATCAGCTGGATGCGCGCCGAACTGGGGCTGGCGGGCCCGGTCGTGGTGGCGCACGCCCGCTGCGACGGCCTCGCCGCGGTGTGGGCGGCCGGCCTGCGCTACCGCGACGGCCAGCGCCCCGCGACGCTCACCGCGCTGCCGGGCGTCGAGGAGCACGCCCTCTGGTTCGTGACCCCGGACCAGCTCGCGGTGCTGGACGTCTGCGAAGGCCGCGGCAACCGCTACCACCTGGTCCGGCTCACCGGACCGCGCATCACACTCGAGGACGGCAGCCCGGTGACCGACGTGCTGGCCTACATCGGCGCGGTGCCCATCCGCTACCCGCTGCTGGTCGACGGCAAGCCGGTCCGCACGGCCGACGTCCCGCAGGCGCAGGCGGTCGAACTGCACGGCGAACCCGCCGGCGGTCCGGGCGTGGCCTGCGAGGTCGTCGCACGGCCGGACGGGCACACCTTCCCCTAGACCAGCTTCCCCGGGTTGAGGATCCCGGTCGGGTCGACCGCCGACTTCGCCGCGCGCAACACTTCCACGCCGAGCGAGCCGATTTCCGCCTTCAGGTACGGCGCGTGGTCGACGCCGACGGCGTGGTGGTGGGAAATCGTGCCCAGCCCGGTGATCGCCTCGCACGCCGCCGCCTTCGCGCGCTGCCACTGGCCGACCGGGTCGGCGTCATCGCGCGCCGTCAGGACCGTGAAGTACAGCGACGCGCCCGTTTCGTACGCGTGCGAAATGTGGCACATCACGATCGACCGGCCCAGGGACGCGGTGATCGCCGCGCGGACGTCGTCCCGCAGTTCATCCACAGTGGACCAGTAGGCCGCCGTCTCCAGCGTCTCGACGCAGACCCCCTGGTCCATCAGGACATCCCGCTGCCGGGGCCCGGCGAACCGGCCGTGCCGCCAGGACTCGCCGAGCGCCTTGCCGACGCGCACGGCACCCGAGGCCTTCAGCCGGCGCGCCGTCTCACGGCGGCGCAGCGCCACGTCGTGCGCGGTGCCTTCCCAGCCGACGATGAGGAAGCACGGCCGGCGCACCCCGCGGGCGGCCAGGTACTTGCGCAGCACCGTCGTCTTGAGACCGGCGTTCAGCGCCAGGGAGACTTCGGTTTCGTCCCCGTCGGACAGCCGGGTGACGTCGGCGAGCGCGTGGTTCTGCGCGAGGTCGCGGACGGCCTCCCGGCCCGCCTCCCAGCTCGGCAGCGCATAGCCCTCGTACCGCTTGACCGGCGGCGCCGGGCGCACCCGCAGCGCCACCTCGGTGATCACGCCGAGCGTTCCTTCGCTGCCGACCGCGAGCTGGCGCAGATCCGGCCCGGCCGCCGACGCCGGTGCGACGCCGAGCTTCCACTCGCCGCGCGGGGTGGCCAGCCGGACGCCCTTGACCATGTCTTCGAAGCGCCCGTAGCCCGAGGACGCCTGGCCGGCCGAGCGTGTCGCCGCGAAGCCGCCGATGGTGGCCCGCTCGAACGACTGCGGGATGTGCCCGAGCGTCAGTCCGTGCTCGGCGAGGAGGCGTTCGGCCTCGGGACCGCGGACGCCGGCCTGCAGGACGGCCAGGCGCGACTCCGCGTCGACCGACACCAGCGCGTCGAGCCGGACGAGGTCGAGCGCGATCACCGACGTCTTGTCGCCGCGCAGCGCCGCGACCCCGCCGACGACCGAGGTGCCGCCGCCGAAGGGCACCACCCCGACGTCGTGCTTGACGCAGGCGTCGAGCACGGCCTGGACCTCGTCGGGGTCCGCGGGCAGCACGACCGCGTCGGGCACCGGGAAGTCCGCGGAAGGCGACCGGCGGCGCAGCAAGTCGAGGTAGGACAGCCCGGTCGCGCGCGCCAGCCTGGCCTCGTCCTCTACCAGCACGTTCTCCGCGCCGACCACTTCGGACAAGGCCGCGACAGCAGATTCGTCCAGTTTCGGTGACGGTATTTCCACCGGCAAATTTCCGGCTGGGGCAGCACCGGGAGTCGTCTGGCCTATACGCTGTTCAAGCCACTTGGCCGCCCGCGCGGGCAGGGCGGCGTCGGCGGCTTCCGGGGTCCAGGACCGTCGAAGGCGGTGGTCAATGAGCGCGTTCACCGATACAGTGTGACACATGGACGTGAAACGTCACACTATGGAGACCGCGGGATCGTCCGCGCTCGCGGACACCCGCAGCCGCCAGACGGCGACGAGAGTGGCCGATGACGTGCTGCTCGACGCCGCGCGCTCGTGCGTGCTGGCCGTCGGTGTGCGCCGCACCACACTCGCCGAAATCGCCCGCACCGCCCGTGTCAGCCGGATGACGGTCTACCGCCGCTTCCCCGACGTCCGCAGCGTGCTCGCGGCGCTGATGACCCGCGAGTTCAGCGGGCTGCTGCGCACGGCGAGCGAACGCGGTGCCGACGCCGCGAACAGCCGCGAACGGCTGGTGCTCATCGCGTCGGCCGGCGTCCGCGCGCTGGCGGCCGACCCGCTGTTCCGCACGCTGCTCGACGTCGACCCCGAGCTGGTCCTGCCGTACATCGTGGAGCGGCTGGGCGCGACGCAGAAGTTCGCCGAGGCGGCGCTGCACCAGCTGCTGGAGGCCGGCCACCAGGACGGGTCGATCCGGCGGGCGCCGGTCGCGGCGCAGTCCCGGTCGGTGCTGTTGGTGGTGCAGTCGTTCGCGTTCTCGCTGCGGCCGGCCACGGCGGACGTCGGCGAAGCGGCGCTGCTGGCGGAGTTCACCCACGTGCTCGACGCGGCGCTGAAGCCATGACGTCCGGCTCGCTCAACGCGCGGCGCCGCGAACGCGAGCTCGCGGAGCTGGCGGCGGGCGAGCGCGTCGACGTCGTCGTGGTCGGCGGCGGCGTGACCGGCACGGGCATCGCCCTGGACGCGGCTTCGCGCGGGCTGTCGGTGGCGCTCGTCGAGGCGCACGACCTGGCCTTCGGGACGTCCCGCTGGTCGTCGAAGCTCGTGCACGGCGGCTTGCGCTACCTGGCGCACGGCGAGTTCGGCCTGGCGCACGAGAGCGCGGTCGAGCGCGGCATCCTGATGACGCGCACGGCCCCGCACCTCACGCGGGCGATGCCGCAGCTGTTCCCGTTGTACCCCAGCACATCCCGGGCGCAGCAGGCCCTGGTGGCGGCGGGCTTGCGAGCCGGCGACGCCCTCCGCCGCGCCGCGCGGACGCCGTCATCGGTCCTGCCGCGGCCGCGCTCGATCCCGGTCGCGGAGGTGTTGGCGCTGGCGCCCGGCCTTTCCCCGGTCGGCCTGCGCGGCGCCTTGCTGGCCTACGACGGCGCGTTGGTCGACGACGCGCGCCTGGTGGTTTCCCTGGCCCGGACGGCAGCATCGTTCGGCGCGCGGATCCTGACGCGGCTTTCGGCTTCCGCGGTTTCCGCGGACCGGGTCACGGCCGTCGACGGCATTTCGGGCGACACGCTGGAGATCCACGCCCGCCAGGTGATCAACGCGACGGGCGTGTGGGCCGGGACGCTGACCGGCTCGGTGCGGTTGCGGCCGTCGCTGGGGTCACACCTGGTGCTCGCGCCGGGGACGGTGCCGATGGGCACGACGTCGGTGAACATCGGGGTACCGGGCGAGACCAACCGGTTCGTGTTCCTGCTCCCCCAGCCGGACGGCCGCGTCTACTTGGGACTCACGGACGAGCCCGTTTCGGGTGCGATCCCTGACGTGCCAGTGGTTCCCGAGTCCGACGTGGACTTCCTGCTGTCGTTGGCATCGACGGTGCTGGCTCGCCCGCTGACCCGCTCCGACGTGGCCGGCTCGTACGCCGGCTTGCGCCCGCTGATCGAGGGAACGGGCGGCCGCTCGGCCGACTTGTCCCGCAAGCACGCGGTGCTGGCGGGTTCGGACGGGCTGCTGACGGTGGTAGGCGGCAAGCTGACGACGTACCGCCGGATGGCGGAGGACGCGGTCGACTCGGCGGTCCGCCTGGCCGGCTTGTCGGCTTCGCCCTGCCGGACCGCGCGATTGCCGTTGCTCGGAGCGGCTTCGCGGGCAGAGTTGTCCCTTGTGGACGCTGCGCCTCGGCTGGTGGCCCGATACGGCACGGAGGCCCCGCGCGTCGCGGCGTTGGGCGAGCTGGACGCGGAGTTCGCAGCCCCGGTGGCCCCGGGCTCGGACATCACGGCGGCCGAGGTGGTGTGGGCGGTCCGCAACGAGGGGGCGCTGGATGTCGCGGACGTACTGGAGCGCCGGACCAGGCTGGCATTGATCCCCTCGGACGCGGAGGCCGCGGCGGCGCGGGTCGCGGAGCTTGTCGACAAGTCGCTCGCCGGCCTCGCCTGAGCCACGATGCGCCTCACGCCTCGCGCGGGATCGCAGTGTCGGCGGCAGCCCACTCTTCCCCGGCGCGGGCTCGGCGAGATCGGGACAGTTGGCGGCGCACCAGCAGCGACTTGACCACGGGGCAGTGCCCCACTGACTCGTTCGCGACCTCGACCATGCTGCCCCAGCCCCAGCCTGCCCCGCCCGACACAGCCCCTCCCGACCCTGGGGGCCGTGCCCAGCTCCAGTCTATCGGCGGCCACCGACAGCAACCCCGTCCCCGCAACCCGGGACCGGGCTTCTCCACATCCCGGCAACCCTGTGCACAACCCGACTTGATGTCGACTTAACTTGACGACCCGTTGGGTTTTTGCAACAGTTACCCCATGAGCCCGGTCAGACGCGGCAAGGAGCTGCCGATCTACAACCGGCTTCCCGTGCTTCGAGCGGAGCGCGGGCTGAGCAGGGCCGCGCTCGCGAACGCCGTCGAGGTCAATCCTCAAACCATCGGCGCTCTCGAACGGGGCGATCACTATCCGAGCCTGGACCTGGCCTTCCGGATCTGCGCGGTCTTCGACCTTCCCGTCGAAGCGGTGTTCAGCCGCGCGCCGTTCACGCCACTGTCCACTCAGGTCTACCGCGAGGGGGGAGCATGACCGAGCAACCGGGCCGGCTCGCGGCCTACTGGGAACGCAAGCTGGACAAGATGGACGAACGCGAGCTGCGGCACTCGCGGCGGCTGCCGGGCTGGCGCACGCGCCGGCGCCGCCGGACCCTCACCGCTGTGCTGGCGCTCGCCGATCTCGTGCTGATCACCGGCGCGGCGGTCTTCACCACGGCCGATGACCGCCTCTTCGGCACGCTCTGGGCCGCCGGAATCGTCCTCGGCGGCACC
The DNA here is from genome assembly GCF_030269325.1 of Amycolatopsis sp. NBRC 101858. Lineage (GTDB taxonomy): Bacteria > Actinomycetota > Actinomycetes > Mycobacteriales > Pseudonocardiaceae > Amycolatopsis > Amycolatopsis ponsaeliensis. Next base: position 1,444,642 of record NZ_BSTD01000001.1, read on the forward strand.
ACCTTCGTGCTGCTGCGGATCCTCACCGGCCGGATGAGCGGCGGTTCTCGCGGCTGCTGGACGAACGCAAGCGCGAGTGGCGCCACCGCGTCACCTACGTCGGCTTCCAGCTCCTCAGCTACTTGATGATCGTCGCGATGATCTACTGCGTCGTGGTCGCCGACACCGCCGACGGCGGCTTCCGCGGCGCCATGATGCTGTCCGCGCTCCTGGTCACCGGCACGACGATCCCGACCATCGTGCTGGGCTGGTCGCTGCCGGACGACGACCCCGAAGACTTCGCGGAGGGGATGGGGAATGCCTGAGGGGACACTGGAGATCGACGGGATCTCCAAACGCTACGGCGCGAAGGTCGCGCTCGACGGCGTCACGTTCGACGTCCGCGGCGGCGAGCTGTTCGGCTTCGTCGGCAGCAACGGCGCCGGCAAGACCACCACCATGCGGATCGCGCTGGGGGTGCTGGCCGCCGACGCCGGCGAGGTCCGGTTCCGCGGCGAGAAGATCACGCACGAAGCCCGGACCCACATCGGCTACATGCCCGAAGAACGCGGGCTCTACCCGAAGATGAAGGTCCTCGAGCAGCTGATCTACCTCGCCGAACTGCACGGCCTCAGCGCGAACGAGGCCCACCGCAACGCCGAGAACTGGATCAGCAGGCTCGGCCTCGCCGAGCGCCGCAAGGACGAGGTGCAGAAACTCAGCCTCGGCAACCAGCAGCGCGTCCAGCTGGCCGCCGCGCTGGTGCACGACCCGGCCGTGCTGGTGCTCGACGAACCGTTCTCCGGCCTCGACCCGCTGGCCGTCGACGTCATGAGCGGCGTCCTGCGCGAGAAGGCCGCGGCCGGCGTCCCGGTCGTCTTCTCCAGTCACCAGCTCGACCTCGTCGAGCGGCTGTGCGACCGGGTCGGGATCATCCGCGCCGGCCGGATGGTCGCCGTCGGCACCGTCGGCGAGCTGACCGCCGGCGCGAGCAGCAAGCTCGTCGTCACCGCGCCGAACGCGCCGGAAGGCTGGGCCGCGGGCCTGCCCGGCGTGCGCGTCCTGGAAACCCAGGGCACCACTGCCGTGCTCGACCTCGAACCGAGCGCGGACGACCAGGCCGTGCTCGCCGCGGCGCTGGCCACCGGGCCGGTCACCGAGTTCAGCCGCCGTCGCCGGTCGCTGACCGAGCTGTTCCGCGACGCAGTCTCCGACGAGGGGGTCCGGCGATGAGGACGTTGAGCGGCCGGCGGGCCGTCTGGCTCGTGATGAAGCGCGAGCTGAACACGCGCCTGCGCACCCGTTCGTTCGTCATCGGCACCGTCGTGATGCTGGTGCTGCTGCTGGGGTACGTCGGCTTCCAGACGTCGCTGGCGGGCAAGGCGGACAAGAGCACGGTCGGGCTCACCGGCCAGGCGACCGGGATCGCGCAGCAGCTGCAGGTCGAAGCCGCGCAGTCCGGCAGGCAGATCTCCACGGTCACCGTCACCGACCCGGCCGAGGGCCGCAAGCAGGTCGAGGACGGCGACCTCGACGCGCTCGTCTCGGGCAGCGCCGCGAAGCTGACCGCCACCTACAAGTCCTCTTTGGACGACCAGCTGCGCAAGGTGCTCGACCAGGTCGCACAGCAGCAGGTGCTCGACGGCGTGCTGTCGTCCGCGCAGCTCGAACCGGCCGACGTGATGGCCCAGGTCGACGGCACGCACGTGCAGGACGACCCGATCTCGCCGGAGCCGGCGGACCACACGCAGCGGCTCGTCGTCGGGCTGATCGTCGCGTTCCTGCTCTACATCAGCATCATCACCTACGGGATGATGGTCGCCCAGGGCGTCGTCGAAGAGAAGTCGAGCCGGGTCGTGGAGATCCTGCTCGCCAGCGTGCGGCCGTGGCAGCTGCTGCTGGGCAAGGTGATCGGGCTCGGCCTGGTCGGGCTGACGCAGCTGGTGATCCTGGCCGCGGCCGGGCTGGTCGCGGCGTCGGTGACCGGGGTGTTCACGCTGTCCGGCTTCGCCACCGGCGCGATGCTGTGGGGCCTGCTCTGGTACCTGCTCGGCTTCCTGTTGTACGCCACCATCTACGGCGCGCTGGGGTCGCTGGTGTCGCGGCAGGAGGACACGCAGTCGGTGGTCGGGCCGCTCAACATCGTGCTGATCGTCGGGTTCGTCACCGGGTTCAACCTGCTGCTGCAGGACCCGTCCGGCACCGCGACGAAGGCCATCTCGCTGGTTCCGCTGTTCTCCCCGATCCTGATGCCGGCCCGGATCGCGACCGGCGCGGCGGCGGGCTGGGAGATCGCGCTGTCGCTCGGGCTGACGGCCTTGCTGGTCGCGCTGCTCACCTGGCTGGGCGGGAAGATCTACGGCAACAGCGTGCTGCGCATCGGCAGCCGCATCAAGCTGTCGGAAGCCCTGCGCGGCTGACCCGGGGAGTGACCGAAGTGCGTGTTCTGTTGTCCGGGTACGACTCGCGCGGGGGCGTCGAGCCGCTGGTGGCGCTCGCGATGAAGGTGCGGGAGCACGGCGTCGAGGTGCGGGTGTGCGCCCCGCCCGACGACGAGTTCGCGCGGCGCCTGGCGGGCGCCGGTGTCGAGGTGGTGCCGGTCGGGCAGGCCGTGCGGCCGCTGGTGACCGGGGCGAAGCCGCCGACGGCGAAAGGTCTCCCCGAACGCGCGGCCGAGCTGATCGCCGCGCAGTTCGCCGCGGGTGCCGACGGGTGCGACGCGGTGGTGGCGACCGGCCTGGTGCCCGCCGTCGCCGCCGCGCGGTCGGTGGCCGAGCTGCGGGGGATCCCGTACCGGTACGCGACGTTCCAGCAGCTCACCCTGCCGACACCGCACCACCCGCCGCGGCTGACGCACGCCGGCCTGGCGCTGCCGCCGGAGACGGACAATCGGGCGCTGTGGAAGCGGGAAGCCGAGAACATCGACAGGCTGTTCAAGACGGCCCTCGACACCCAGCGCGCGGCGCACGGCCTGCCGCCGGTGGACAGCGTCCTCGGTTACGTGCTCGGCGACCACCCGCTGCTGGCGTCGGACCCGGTCCTCGACCCGTGGCAGGAGACCGCCGACCTCGACGTCGTGCAGACGGGCGCGTGGATCGTGCCGGACGAGCGCCCGCTCCCGGCCGAGCTGGAAGCGTTCCTGAACGCCGGCGAACCACCGGTGTACGCGGGCTTCGGCAGCACGACACCCCGTGGTGCCGAGGTCGTCGTCGAGGTGATCCGGGCGCAGGGCCGCCGCGCTGTCATCGGCCAGGGCTGGGCCGATCTGGGCCTGACGGACGACCGCGGCGACTGCTTCGTCGTCGGCGAGGTCAACCACCAGGCCCTGTTCCGCCGGTGCGCCGCCGTCGTCCACCACGGCGGCGCGGGAACGACGACGACGGCCACCCGCTCGGGCGCGCCCCAGGTGGTCGTCGCGCAGAACGGCGACCAGCCGTACTGGGCCGGTCGCGTCGCCGAGCTGGGCATCGGCGCGGCGCACGACGGCCCGGTGCCGACCTTCGAATCCCTCTCGGCCGCGCTCGAGACGGCCCTGGCCGCCCGGGAGCGGGCGGCCGCCGTCGCTGCCACGATCCGGACCGACGGCGCGGACGTGGCGGCGCAGCTGGTCCTCGACGCTATGAAGTGATCTTCCCGTACCGCTCCAAGGAAACCTGGCGCTCGTGGGCGTGGTCGACCATGGGCTCCGGATACTCCTTCGGGCGGTCCTTCAGCTTGTGGACAGCTTTGCCCGCGACCGTGCGCAGCTCCGGCACGTACTTGCGGACGTAGTCGCCGTTCGGGTCGAACTTCTCCCCCTGCGTCGTCGGGTTGAAGATCCGGAAGTACGGCGCCGCGTCCGTGCCGGAGCCGGCGACCCACTGCCAGTTCAGCTGGTTGGACGCGAGGTCGCCGTCGACGAGGTGCTTCATGAAGTGCCGCGCGCCGAGCCACCACGGCAGGTGCAGGTCCTTCACCAGGAAGCTCGCGACGACCATCCGGACGCGGTTGTGGATCCAGCCCTCGGCCAGCAGCTGCCGCATCCCGGCGTCGACGATCGGGTAGCCGGTCTTGCCCTCGCACCAGCGCTCGAAGGCCTCGCGGTCGTCGTCGTGCTTCATCCCGTCGAACCGCTTGTCGTAGTTCTTGCGCGCGGTTTCCGGGCGGTGCCACAGGACGTCGGCGTGGAACTCGCGCCAGCAGAACTCACTGCGCAACGACTTCGCGCCGACGCGGTCGTCACCCTCCAGGTCGGCCAGCAGCGTCCGCGGGTGGACACAACCCCAGCGCAGGTACGGCGAAAGCCGCGTGGTGCCTTCCCGGTCGGGACGATCGCGATCGGAGTCGTAGGTTTCGATGCCGTCGTCCAGGAACGCGTGCCAGGCGTCGAGCGCGGCCTGCTCACCCGGCTCGGGCAGCGTCGCGGAAACCTTGGGCGGCTTGGGGATCTTCAGCGAGCGCGGCGGTTCCACCCAGTCCACAAGGGACGGTCCGGTGTCGGCGGGCCCGCGCCACCCGTGCGCGGTCCAGGCCCGGAAGAACGGCGTGAAGACGCGGTAGGGATCGCCGTCCGGCTTGGTGACGCGCCCCGGCGTGACGGCGTACGACGAGCCCGTCTCGACCCAGTCGATGTTGTTCTCCGCCAGCGCTTTCGCGACTTCGGCGTCCCGGCGGCGGCCGTAGGGCCCGGTGTCCGCGCTGACGTGCACCGCCGCGGCGCCGATCTTCTTCGCGGCCTTCACGACCTCGGCCGCCGGTTCGCCGCGCACCAGCATCAGCCGGCCGCCGAGCTGCTCGTCCAGCTTCTCCAGGCACCCGTAGAGGAACGCCTCTCGCGGCGCGCCGCCCGGCTTCAGCAGCGCCTCGTCGAGGACGTACAGCGCGAGGACGTGCTTGCTGTGCTTGGAGGCTTCGAGCAAGGCGGCGTGGTCGCCCAGCCGCAGGTCGCGACGGAACCACAGGACGACGGGTGCTTCTTTGGTCACGACGCCCAACGATAAGCGCCCCGCCGTGCAGGTGCACGACGGGGCGCTGACCAGGGTGAGCCGTTAGCGCTCCGACATCGGGGTGTAGTCCCGCGAAGCGTGGCCGGTGTAGATCTGCCGCGGGCGGCCGATCTTGGTGGCCGGGTCGTTGATCATCTCGCGCCAGTGCGCGATCCAGCCCGGCAGGCGGCCGAGCGCGAACAGCACCGTGAAGAACTTCGTCGGGAAGCCCAGCGCCCGGTAGATCAGGCCGGTGTAGAAGTCCACGTTCGGGTACAGCTTGCGCTCGACGAAGTAGTCGTCGGAAAGGGCGGTCTCTTCGAGCTTCTTGGCGATGTCGAGCAGCTGGTCGCCGCCCTTCAGCTTGCCGAGGATCTCGTCGGCGGTGTTCTTGATGATCTTCGCGCGCGGGTCGTAGTTCTTGTAGACCCGGTGCCCGAAGCCCATCAGCTTCACGCCCTTTTCCTTGTTCTTCACCCGCTCCACGAACTTGGCGACGTCGCCGCCGTCGCGCTGGATGCCCTCGAGCATGTCGAGGACCGCCGCGTTCGCGCCGCCGTGCAGCGGGCCGAAGAGCGCGTTGATGCCGGCCGAGATCGACGCGAACAGGTTCGCCTCGGAGGAGCCGACCAGGCGCACGGTCGAGGTCGAGCAGTTCTGCTCGTGGTCGGCGTGCAGGATGAACAGCAGGTCGAGCGCCTTCGCGATGTCCGGGTCGACCTCGTACGGCTCGGCCGGGAAGCCGAACGTCATGCGCAGGAAGTTCTCGACCAGGCCCAGCGAGTTGTCCGGGTACAGCAGCGGCTGGCCGACGGACTTCTTGTACGCGTAGGCGGCCAGGGTCGGGACCTTGGCGAGCAGCCGGATGGTGGACAGCTCCACGTTCGGCTCGTCGAACGGGTCGAGCGAATCCTGGTAGAAGGTCGACAGCGCCGAGACCGCGCTGGACAGCACCGGCATCGGGTGCGCGTCGCGCGGGAAGCCGCTGAAGAACGCTTTCAGGTCCTCGTGCAGCAGCGTGTGGCGCTGGATCTTCTCGGTGAAGTCGGCCAGCTGGGCCTCGGTCGGCAGCTCGCCGTAGATCAGGAGGTACGAGACCTCGACGAAGGTCGACTTCTCGGCCAGCTGCTCGATCGGGTAACCGCGGTAGCGGAGGATCCCGGCGTCACCGTCGATGTAGGCGATGGCGGACGACGCGGCGCCGGTGTTGACGAAACCGGGGTCGTAGGTGATGTACCCCGTCTGCGCCAGCAGCTTCCCCAGTTCGATCCCGGGCGCGCCCTCGACCGGGTGGACGATCTTGAACTCGTGCTCGCCACTCGGCAGGGTCAGCTTCGCGGTTTCGCCGCCGGACTGCCCCGCAGTCGTCGCGTCGGACATGCAAGTCCCTCTCACGTTCGGCACGGGGCGGCGGCGCCTGCGGGTTCCACAGGTAGCCGAGTGTTAACGCGAGGAAACACTGGCGCCTCGCTGCACACCGCCCCGCTGGGGTATGAAGAATGCCCCTCTACGCTAGTCGAGGAACGTGTGTTCGCGCAGCGGTGGCGTTGCTCCTGGGTGCCCCTTTGGGACCAGGTTCACACGGTGGCCGCCATATCGGCGGACGTGGGCGGCTCGGCCCCGCTCCGGGAAACCGTGATCGATGCCGCTTTCGCCGCGAATTCCAGCGCCTCGCGCCACGCCCCGGCGTCGAGAGAGGCCAGGTCGGTGACGTCGCGGGTGTGCAGCCAGGCCAGCAGGGCGCCCTGGACGGTGTCGCCGGCGCCGATGGTGTCGACCACGGTCACCTTCCGCGACGGCACGTGGGCCAGCTCACCTGCGGCGGTGATCACCGCGACGCCGTCGGCGCCCCGGGTGAGCACCACGGCGTCCACACCGGACTCGATCCACGTCTTCGCGGCGGCGACCGGGTCGGCGCCTTCGGTGAGCCACGCGGCGTCGTCGTCGGAGATCTTGAGCAGCCGGACGTCCGGCAGCCAGGACGCGAACCGGGCGCGGTAGGCGGCCGGATCGGTGATGAGCGCCTCGCGGATGTTGGGGTCGAGGACGGTCAGCACGCCGCGCGCGGCCTCGCGCCGCAGCATCGCCTCGTACGCCGACGCGCCGGGCTCGAGAACCATCCCGAGGGTGCCCAGGGAGAGCGCGGTCACGTTCTCCGGCAGCGGTCCTGGGTCGGCGACGAGCCGGTCCGCCGTGCCCTCGACGTAGAACGTGTAGCGCGCGGCGCCCTTCGCGTCGAGCGCGACGACGGCGAGCGTCGTCGGCTCGTCGCCGCGCTGCAGCAGCGACGTGTCGACGTCCGAAGCGTGCAGGCGGTCGACCATCGCGTCGCCGAAGCGGTCGGTGGACACGCGCGAGAGGAAAGCCGTCGGCACGCCGAGGCGGCCGGCCGCCAGCGAGACGTTGTACGGCCCGCCGCCGAGCCGCGGCAGCAGCGCGCGCAGCCCACCGTCCACAGTGGAATCCAGGGGGTCGCCGGGAACCAGGTCGACCAGAGCTTCTCCGCCTACGACGATCACGCCGGGAGTTTAGTGGAGTTCAGGCTGACAATTCCTGTCCGCTATTTGTTCAGCCCGCCGAGCAGGAGTTCACCCAGAGCGGTGAACGCTTCGGCGTCGGAGACGTCGATCCGCTGGCCGAGCACCCCGGTCTGGATGCCTTCGATGATCAGCCCGGTCATCTCGGCCACGAGCCGGGCGTGGACGTCCCGGAAGACGCCGTCGGCGACGCCCTTGTCGATGAACTGCCGGAGCCGCTGGGCCGCGAACCGGCTGTTGACCTGGTAGGCCTCGCGGGCCGGGCCGAACTCGGCGAGGTCGCGCATGAACGACGGCGACGCCCGGTTCAGGTGCTCGGCGACGCCGGCCAGGTACTCCCCGATGAGCTTGCGGGCGTCGTCGATCCCGCCGATCCGCTCCTCGATCCGCTCGCCGGCACCCCGGAAGAAGTGGGTGACGACCTTGACGGCGAGCTGCTCCTTGCTGGGCGCGAGGGCGTAGAGCGTCGACTTCGAGCAGCGCAGGCGGCCGGCGAGGTCGTCGAGGGTGAAGTCCGCGAAGCCCTCGGCCAGGAAGAGCGCCTCGAGGTCACCGAGCAGGGCGCGCTGGCGCGCGGTCGGCCGTCGGCGGGGTTCGGGGGGCATCGGCTCACTATCTCCTACGTCTTCCGGCCACCCCAGGCCCGTCGTACTGTACTCTAATCGAGCCCACAGTACTGTTTTCAGTACCGCTTTTGGAGGACACCGATGCCCGCCGAACGCCTGCTGCCGGATTCGGACGCCGAGGACCTGGTCGCGCTGGCCAGGGAGATCGCCCGCGACGAGCTCGCCCCGCGCGCGGCGGCGGCCGAAGAGGCCGAGCAGTTCCCGCGTGAGCAGTTCCGCCTGCTGGGCAAGTCCGGCCTGCTGGGCCTGCCGTATCCGGAGCGCTGGGGCGGCGGCGACGTGCGGTACGAGGTGTACCTGCAGGCGCTCGAGGAGATCGCGACGGCGTGGATGACGGTCGGCGTCGGGCTGTCGGTGCACACGATGTCCTGCTACGCGCTGGCGGAGTACGGCACGGACGAGCAGCGCGGCGAGTGGCTCCCGGAGATGCTCGAAGGGTCACTGCTGGGTGCGTACGCGCTGTCGGAGACACAGGCGGGCTCGGACGCGGCGGCCCTCACGACGCGAGCGCGTCTCGACGGCTCGGACTACGTCGTGAACGGCACGAAGGCGTGGATCACGCACGCGGGGGTGGCGGACTTCTACACGACGATGGTCCGCACGGGCGCGGAAGAGATCTCGTGCCTGCTGGTTCCTTCGTCGTCTGAGGGTCTGTCGGCCGCGCCACGCGAGCGCAAGATGGGCCTCACGGGGTCCCCGACGGCCCAGCTGGTTTTCGACGGCGCGCGGGTGCCGTCGTCCCGGCTGCTGGGCGCGCCGGGCGACGGGCTGCGGATCGCGTTGTCGTCATTGAGTTCGGGCCGGCTCGGGATCGCGGCGTGCGCGGTGGGGCTGGCCCAGGCGGCGCTGGACGAAGCGGTGACGTACGCGAAGGGACGTTCGCAGTTCGGCCGCGCGATCATCGACTTCCAGGGGATCGAGTTCCTCCTGGCCGACATGGCGGCAACGGTGGAGTCCTCGCGGGCTTGTTACCTGGAGGCAGCGCGGCGCCGTGACCGCGGGCTGCCGTTCCAGCGGCAGGCATCGATCGCGAAGCTGGTGGCAACGGACGGCGCGATGAAGGTGACGACGGACGCGGTCCAGGTGCTGGGTGGGGCGGGGTACACGCGGGACTTCCCGGTGGAGCGGTACATGCGCGAGGCGAAGGTGCCCCAGATCTTCGAGGGGACGAACCAGATCCAGCGGCTGGTGATCGCGCGGGAGCTGAAGAAGGCCTGATCGAGCGAGTTCTGCCACACGGTTGGCGCAGATAGCGTTGTTGACATCCGATTCGATGCCCAGCGGCGCGAGGAAGCAGATGCCCGTAGTTCCGGTTCACCTGCTGACCGTCGAGGAGTACGCGGCGCTCGGATGCACAACCGGGCCGCGTTCCAGCTGGCCGGGCAGCTTGATCCTCAGCTGCCACCCGAGCTGAGGGTCATCCCCGGCATCGACGTCGACTTGCAGCTGGCACCCCCGGACCGGCCTGGTTTCTCGCGTCGACCCGACTTGTCGGTTTCCTCCAAAGCCGCGCTTGCGCGCGGTGACGAGGAGATGCTTCGCGCCGGTCAGGTGGCCGTGGTGGTCGAGGTCGTGTCGCCGGCATCGAAGCGCACCGACTACCGGGTCAAGCGCGACGAGTACGCCGACGCCGGTATCCCGCACTACTGGATCGTCGACATCACCGGACCGGTCTCGTTGACCGCCTGCGACGGTTACCGGGGCGCCACCACAGTTACCGGCACCTTCGCCACGGACGTCCCGTTCCCGGTCAAGATCGACCTGGACGCGCTGCTCGACTGACCCGACCTGGTCGAGCGAACCCTGTCCCACCCGCGGGACGGATACCGTTTTCGCATGCCCGACCAGCTGTTGTCCGTCGAGGAGTACCGCGCCCTCGGGGAAAGCGACCGCGGCTTCACCGAACTCGTGGAAGGCCGTGTCGTCCCCTCGCCCGGGGCCGGGCGGGCGCACACCGTGGCCACCTGCCGGCTGGCCGGGCAGCTGGAACGGCAACTGCCGCGCGGCCTCGCGTTCGTCCTCGGCACCGACCTGGACCTGGGCTTGGCGCCGACCGGCGAGCCCGGCTTCGCCCGCCGGCCGGACCTGCTGATCCTCGATCGAGCGGCCGGCGAGCCGATCCGCGCCGACGACGTGGCGGTGGTCGTCGAGATCGCGACGGCCGGCTCCCGGCGCACGGACTACCGCGTGAAGCACGACGAGTACGCCGACGCGGGCATCCCGCACTACTGGATCGTCGACCTCGCCGCGCCGGTGGTCACCCTCGTCGCCTGCCAGGGCTATCGCGACGCGCCGGCGGTGACCGGCACCTTCACCACCGACATCCCGTTCCCGGCCGAGATCGACCTGGACGCGCTCCTCGAATGATCGGACGGCACGCCGGAACCGCCCGGTTACCGGCGTGCCGTCCGAAACTCAGCGGGTCTCGCGGTAGCGGCGGTCCTTCGACACGCCCTCGCCCAGCGTCTCGTCGAAGTGGTACACCTCGTCGCCTCGGACGAACACGCGAAGCGCGCGGTTCATCACATCGAGCGGGTCGCCGCTCCACAGCACCACGTCCGCGTCCAGGCCCGGCTTCAGCGAACCGATCTGCCCGTCCAGCCCCAGCATGGAGGCCGGGTTGACGGTCAGCGAACGCAGCGCCGTCGCCGGGTCGAGGCCGTCCTTGACCGCCAAGGCGGCCTGGTAGACCAGGAAGTTGATCGGGATCACCGGGTGGTCCGTCGTGATCGCGATCTTCACGCCCGCCCGCGCCAGGATGCCCGCGGACCGCAGCGTGCGGTTGCGCACCTCCACCTTGGACTTCGTGGTGAACAGCGGCCCCAGGATGACCGGGACGTCGCGCTCGGCGAGCAGGTCCGCGATCAGGTGGCCCTCGGTGCCGTGGTTGACCACCAGCTTGTAGCCGAACTCGTCGGCCAGCCGCAGCGCCGTCACGATGTCGTCCGCGCGGTGGACGTGCTGGTCCCAGTACAGCTCGCCGTCGAGGACCTTGACCAGCGTCTCCAGCGTCAGGTCGACGTCGTGCGGCTTGCCCTCGGACGCCGCGTGGTCGCGCTTCGCCCGGTAGTTGCGGGCGTTCGTGAACGCTTCGCGCAGGATCGCCGCGACGCCCAGCCGGGTCGACGGCGTCTGCTTCTTCTCCCCGTACACGCGCTTCGGGTTCTCGCCGAGCGCGCTCTTCACGCTGACGTGCTCCGCGAAGACCATGTCGAGGATGCTGCGGCCCCAGGTCTTGACGCCGATCGTCTGGCCGCCGATCGGGTTGCCCGACCCGGGCTTGATGACGACGCTCGTGACGCCGCCGGCCAGTGCGTCGTCGAAGCCGGACTCGTAGGGGTCGATGCCGTCGATGGCGCGGAAGCGGGCGCCGTTCGGGTCGGTCATCTCGTTGGTGTCGTTGCCGGCCCAGCCCTCGCCTTCCTCGTGCACGCCGAGGTGCGCGTGGGCGTCGATGAAGCCGGGCAGCACCCAGGTGCCGGCCGCGTCGACCAGTTCGGCGTCCTCCGGGATGTCGACATCGGCCTCGGCACCGACCGCGACGATCTTGCCGTCGTCGATCAGGACCGTGCCGCCTTCGATGGGATCACCGTCGATGGGGACGACATGGCCCCCGACAATTGCCTTCGCCATAGTTCGCCACGCTAACGAACTCACCCGGGCGGCCGCACGCGGGCCTTCTCCAAGTGCACCAGTTCGTGGTTGTTCTCCGGCGTCCGGTGCGTCTCGCGGTAGCCGTGCTTGGCGTACAGATGCAGCGGGCCGACGCTCTTCGACCCGGTGAACAACCGGAACACCGTCACCGACGCGGGCGCCGCCGACTCCGCGGCGGCCAGCAGCCCGCCGCCCAGGCCGCACCCCTGGCGGTCCGGTGCCACCACCAGCCGGCCGATCACGCCCACCTCGCCCGTCACCGACAGGCGGACCGACGCGACCAACCGGCCGTTCTCCCGGATCCCCCAGGACAGACACGACGAAAGCGCCGCCCGCGTCTCCTCCAGGGTCTCCAGCAGCGGCGGCAGGTCCCAGTCGTCGTGCGCGCGGGCCTCCGTCACGTACGCCGCGCGTTGCAGCGTCAGCACTTCGCCCGCGTCGGCGACGCCGAGCCGCTTCACCGGACCCGGATGCCCCAGCTGCCCGACCACGACGCCGCCGGCTCGAGCTCGATCAGATCCGTGCCCGTGTTGAGCGCGTCCGCCGGGCAGGTCATCGGCTCGATCGCCACCGCGCGGCCGCGGCCGACCAGGTCGTCCGGGGTGAACACCTGCGCCCAGTGGAAGTCCGGGCCGGTCCAGACCAGCAGCTGCTGCTCCTCGTGGGCCAGGACGAAGTGGTGCGAGCCGTCCGGAGCCGCCGCGAGCCCGCCGAACGCCGTGTCCAGGTCGACGCCCGCCAGCACCCGGCCGGCGCGGAAGTCGTACTCCGTTCCCTCGACGTCCTGCTCCGGCGCGTACGGCATCTGCTCGTCGCCCCGGTACGGCCGGACGCGGCTCGCCGGCAGCGTCAGGGTCAGCTCGTCGGTCGGGACGTCGCCGATCCGGAAGTACGGGTGCGTCCCGACGCCGACGCCGATCGGCTGCTCGCCCTCGTTGCGGATCTCGTGGGTGACGGTCAGTTCGCGCGGCGCGAGCTCGTACGTCACCGTCGCCCGCAGCGGCACCGGCCAGCCCGGCCGCACCTCGACGTCGACGGCCAGGGTGATCGACGACTCCGCGTGCTCCAGCAGCTCCCACTCGAGGTGGCGGGTCAGGCCGTGGATGGCGTTGCCGCGCGCCTCCTCGGTGATCTCGAGCTGCTGCTCCTCGCCCTGGAACGTCCACTTGCCGGCCTTGGTCCGGTTCGGCCACGGCAGCAGCACCTGCCCGGCCCCCTTCGGCGGCTTCGCGTCTTCGGGGAACTCCTCGACGTACGGCACTCCGCCGACCTCGAACGCGCGCAGCCCCGCGCCGATTTCGGTGACGACGGCGCGCGCGTTGCCGCGGGTGATCTCGAACTGCTGACCGGTCGGGTTGCCCATGCGACGACCTTACCGAGACGCATACTCACTAGACCGGTCGTCATAGTTTGAGCTACAGTCGGCGCCATGGTCCGTCGCACCGACACGCGGCAGCGGATGCTCGACACCGCCGCCGACCTGTTCCACTCGCAGGGCTACCACGCCACCGGCCTCACCCAGCTGACCACGGCCGGGGGCGCACCGAAGGGGTCGCTCTACTTCCACTTCCCCGGCGGCAAGGAACAGCTCGCCGCCGAAGCCGTCCGGCTTTCCGGTGAACGCACCGGCGCGCTCCTCGAAGCGATCCTGCGTGACGCGCCCGACGCCGTGACCGCGATCGACCGCGCCGTCGAAGCACTCGCGGGTTTCCTGACCGCATCGGACTTCCAGCGCGGGTGTCCACTCGCGACAGTCGCGCTCGACGCCGCCGCGGAGAGCGAGCCGATCCGCGAAGCCTGCGCCGACGGCTACTCGTCGTGGCACGAAATCCTGGCGACTTACCTTGCCGGGCAAAAGCTTTCCACCAAGCGAGCGGACGAGCTCGCCACCGTCGTGCTCGCCGCGATCGAAGGCGGGCTGCTGCTGGCCCGCACCCGACGCGACCTGGCGCCGCTGCGCGCCGTCGCCACCCACCTGCACGCCACCCTCGACCGGGAGTTCTCCTGATGCGCGTCCACCACCTGAACTGCGGCACCATGCGCCCGCTCGGCGGCGGCCTGATCGACGGCCGGCCGGGCCTGTTCCGGCGCGCCACCATGGTCTGCCACTGCCTGCTCCTCGAGACGGACACGGGGCTCGTGCTCGTCGAGACCGGCATGGGCACCCCCGCCGCCGTCGACCGGAACGCCTGGCTGGGCGCGGGTTTCGTCCGCCAGTCCAACCCGGTCGAAGATCCCGCGCAGACCGCGATCGCCCAGATCCGCGCGCTCGGCTTCGACCCGGCCGACGTCCGCGACATCGTGCTGACCCACCTCGACCTCGACCACGCGGGCGGGCTCATCGACTTCCCGTGGGCCCGCGTGCACGTCTACGCCGAAGAGCTGCGGGCGTTCCAGGAGCCGCGGGACGCCGCCGAACGCGGGCGCTACCGCACGATCCAGTTCGCTCATGGTCCACAGTGGACGTCCTATGCGGACACCGGCGAACCGTGGTTCGGCTTCGACGCCGTCCGGCAGCTCGACGGCCTGCCGCCGGAGATCCTGCTCGTCCCGCTCTCGGGGCACACGCGCGGGCACGCCGGGGTCGCCGTCGACACCGGCGACGGCTGGCTGCTCAACGCCGGCGACTCGTACTTCTTCCACGGCCAGGTCGACGCCACGCCGCGGTGCCCGCCGGGGCTGAAGTGGTTCGAGGGCCACATGGAGACGGTCAAGGGCGCCCGGCTGGACAATCACCGCCGCCTGCGCCAGCTTGTTCAGGAGCACGGCGACGAGGTGACCGTCTTCGCCGCGCACGACGAGACCGAGTTCGTCCGGCTGAGCAGGAGCAGGGTATGAAGGTGCACCACCTGAACTGCGGATCGATGCGCCCGGCGGGCGGCAAGCTGCTCGACGGCGAGCCCGGCCTGCTGCGGCGGGCGGAGCTGGTCGCGCACTGCCTGCTCATCGAAACCGGCGACAGCCTGGTGCTGGTCGACACCGGGTTCGGCAGCCAGGGCGTCACGCGGCCCGGCGAATGGCTGGGCAAGCCGTTCATGGCGATGGTCGGCGCCCGGCTCGAGGCCGCCGAGACGGCGGTCGCGCAGATCAAGGCGCTCGGGCTCGACCCCGCCGACGTCCGGCACATCGTCGCGACGCACCTCGACGTCGACCACGCGGGCGGGCTGGCGGACTTCCCGAACGCCGTCGTGCACGTCCGGTCCGAGGAGCACCGGGCCGCGACGTCGCCGTCGAACGCGGCCGAGAAGAACCGCTACCGCGCGATCCAGTTCGCCCACCGCCCGCTGTGGAGCACCTACGACGAGCTGGGCGAGCCGTGGTTCGGCTTCGAGGCGGTCCGGTCGCTCAAGGGCCTGCCGGAGGAGATCCTGCTGGTCCCGCTGACCGGCCACACGCGCGGCCACACGGGTGTCGCGGTCGACACGGGCGACGGCTGGCTGCTGCACGCGGGCGACGCGTACTTCTTCCACGGCCAGCTGGACCCGGTCGCGCCGCACTGCCCGCCGGGGCTCACGGCGTTCCAGAACATCGTCCAGACGCTGCGCAAGCCGAGGCTGGCGAACCTGGCGCGGCTGCACGAACTGGCCCGCGAGCACCCGGACGAGGTCACGGTGTTCTCGGCGCACAGCCCGGTCGAGCTGGCGGCCTTGCGTCGCTAGCTGGCGTCGAGAGCCTGCTTGACCAGCGGCGCGATCTGCTCCGGCGTCATCTTCGCCGGGCCGGTGTAGTTGACCAGCACCGGCGTGCCCGACACCAGCTCGGCCGAGGCGAGGGTGGCCGTCTTCTGCTCGTCGACGTAGTAGACGGCGCCGTCCGGGAAGCCGGCGACGTCCTTCGCGCCCGGCTTCGCCTTCTTGATCGAGGCCACCATCTCGGCCGGCTTGCCTTGGCGGCCTTCGTAACGGGTCACCGCGAGCGCGCCGGCGGCCTTGCCGTTCAGCTGGTACTCGCAGCTGCGGGCCTTGCCGCCGTTGGCCGTGGTGTCCTGGACCGGGCCCGCCACCGCCTGGAGGTTGTCCAGGAACAGCGCCTTCGACACGGCCGCGGCGGGCAGCAGCTTGCACGGGTCCAGCGACGCCGCCGCGGCGGGGTTGGCGCTCGAACTCGGCTTCGGGGGTGCGGACGACGACGGCGTCGAAGACGGTTTGTCGCCCGAGGAGCAGGCGGTCAAAGCGGCAAAAGCGACCAAAACGACGGCGAGGGTACGCATGTCCGGCACCGTACTCCGAACAGACTAAGCAGTGGGCGCCCGGTACCGCCAGAACGCCGGGAGCAGGAACATCGACGCGCAGACCGACACGATCACCAGCAGCCCGCCGACGGTCGCCGCGGCCTCGGTACCGAACGCGGCCGCGCCCCAGCCGTGGACCAGGTCGGCGATCCGCGGGCCGCCGGCGACCACCACCGTGAACACGCCCTGGAGCCGGCCGCGCATCTCGTCGGTGGTCGCGACCTGCAGGATCGCCATCCGGTAGACCGCGCTGACCATGTCGGCCGCGCCGGCCGCCGCCATGAAGAGGACCGCGAGCCACAACGAGTGCGCGAGCCCGAACGCCGCCACCGCCGCGCCCCACGCGCAGATGGAAATGACGACCGCGACGCCCTGGCGGTGGATGCGCGTCAGCCAGCCGGAGAACAGGCCGATCAGCATCGCGCCGGCGGGCAGGGCGGCGTAGAGCCAGCCGAGCGCGGGGCCGCCGCCGGGTGGATCGCCGAACGTGCGTTCGGCCATCTCCGGGATCAGCGCGCGCGGCATGCCGAAGACCATCGCGATGATGTCGGCGACGAACGAGGCGAGCAGCACCTTCTTCGTCGCGAGGTACTTGAAGCCGTCGATGACATCGCTGACGCCCGCGCGCCGCGACGGGCCGTTGAGCGGCGGGAGGGCCGGCAGCCGCCAGACCGCGAGCAGCGTGATCGTGAGGGCGACGACGTCGATCAGGTAGAGCGTCGACAGGCCGAGGACCGGGATGAGCGCACCGGCGAGCAGCGGCCCGAAGACGGCGCCGAAGGTCGACATGGTCGAGCTCAGCGCGTTGGCCGACGGCAGCAGCTCTCCGGGCACCAGCCGCGCGACGACGGCGCCGCGCGTGGGCATGTTGATCGCGAAGAGGGCCTGGTTGACGGCCAGCAGGGCGAGGACCAGCCAGACGGAGCCGAAGTTCAGGAACGCCTGCAGCCAGAGCAGCGCGAAGGTGATGGCGACGAGGACGTTGGTGACGATGAGCAGCTTCCGCCGGTCGACGGCATCGGCGACGGCGCCGCCCCAGAGCCCGAAGACCAGCAGCGGAACGAGGGCGACGAGCCCGGTGAGGCCGACGTAGGCGGAGGACCCGGTGAGGTCGAAGACCTGCTTCGGCACGGCGACGGCGGTCAGCTGCGTGCCGACGGCGGTGACCACAGTGGACAGCCAGAGCCGCCGGAAGGCGGGGATCTTCAGTGGCCGGGTGTCGACGATGATGCGGCCGAGGAGCTTGCGAATCCCCTTCGACCGGGGCGGCAAGGTCTCGGGCTCGGAGGTCACAACCGATGAGTTTAGCTCGGCTAACTATCTGGAGTCGCGTGATTTCCGTCGCCCGGGCCCGGCGCCGGCGATCGGTGGTTCACCAGCCAAGCTGCTGGGATGGCCGCCGAGCAGGTCTTCGAGCTGATCGGCCGGGATCACGCGCGGCGCGCACGGTTGCGCCGGATCAGCGAGGACCAAGGGCACGCAGGCGCGGGCAGTCGGGTAGAGCAAGGGCATTCGCCAGGCAACGCGCCAACGGGTGAACCGGCCAGCGTGCCGTGGCTATCGAGCTCGCCCACGAAGGTGGCCCCCGCCGCGGGCGGGGGCCACCTTCCGAAAGCGGTTACGGCGCCACGCGCTCGATGGTCCACCCGTCGTCGTTGCGGACGAACCGGAGCCGGTCGTGCATGCGGTCCTCGCGGCCCTGCCAGAACTCGACCAGGTCCGGCCGGATCCGCCAGCCACCCCAGTGCGGCGGCGCCGGGATCTGCTCGACGTCCGCGAACCGGCGCTCGATCCCGCTCAACGCGTTGTCCAGCGCCCGGCGGCCGTCGACCACCCGGGACTGCGGGGACGCCCACGCCCCCAGCTGCGACCCGCGGGGGCGCTGGGCCCAGTACTCCGCCGTCTCCTTGACGCCGACCTTCTCGACCTCGCCGCGGACGTGGACCTGGCGGTGCAGCGCGTACCAGGGGAACGTCACCGACGCGTAGCGCGTCGCGGTCAGGTCGTGGCTCTTCTCCGACGTGTAGTTCGTGTAGAACACCACGCCGCGCTCGTCGAGGCCCTTGCACAGCACCGTGCGCGAGGACGGGCGGCCTTCGTTGTCGGCCGTCGCCAGCACCATCGCGTTCGGTTCGGCGATCCCGGCGGCGACAGCCTGGTTCAGCCAGCCCTGCAGCTGATCGGTCCAGGTGGCCGCCAGCGCGGATTCGTCGAACGCGGCCCCGTCGTACGCCACGCGCATTCCGGGCAGGCGCACCACGGCGTCTTCCACCTGATCCTTGATCTCCGGCATCATCGCCAAACCTCCACGCCCGGTCGGGGCATCAGTCGACTTCGGCCCTAGGCACGTTAGGGCCTTCCGAGCTGCGGCGGAACCCACTGAACGGTGACACCCGCCACCTCAGGCCGTAACCGCTGTACAACAAGCCGTAACCGGGGTGTTACCCGCCGGACCAGGATCGATACAGGACCCGCCTACCTTCGGCCCGTTCCCCACCACCCCGGAGGCAGGCATGACCGAGACCCTGTCGAACGCCGAAGAAAGCGCTCCGCCGAAACGCCGGTACGCCCCGCTCGCGGCCAACGAAAACCGCGAAGACTACTCACTGCGCTTCGCCGCTCATTCGTTCCGGAAATGGTCACCGTTCGTGGTCGCGACGACGGCGCTGGGCGGCATCGCCTACCTCGCCGACTTCGCGATCGGGGCCAGCATCGTCCTCTCCTACGGCTTCACGTCCGGGGTCCTCGCGATCCTCGCCGCGGCCGTCGTCATCTTCGGGACCGGCGTGCCCATCGCGGCGGCCTGCGCGAAGTCCGGAGTGGACATGGACCTGCTGACCCGCGGAGCCGGCTTCGGCTACTTCGGGTCGACGCTGACGTCGCTCGTGTACGCGAGCTTCACCGTCATCTTCTTCTCGCTCGAAGGTTCGATCATGGGCCAGGCCTTCGAGCTGGCCCTCGGCATCCCGCTGCCGATCGGCTACCTGCTCGCGACGCTGATCGTGCTGCCCTTCGCGCTCTACGGCATGGGCGCGGTCGCGAAGATGCAGACCTGGACGCAGCCGCTCTGGATCGCCGGCCTGGTGCTGCCCTTCGTCGTCGTGCTGGTCCGCGAGCCCGGCAAGTTCGCCGAGTTCACCCACTTCGGGGGTACCGAAGGGGCCGGCGCCGGGTTCTCCGCGATCGGGTTCGGCTTCGGCATGGGCGTCGCGCTGTCGCTGATCGGGCAGATCGGCGAGCAGGCCGACTACCTGCGGTTCATGCCCGAGAAGACGGCGGAGAACAAGCGGTCCTGGTGGGCCGCGGTGCTCGCCGCCGGACCCGGCTGGGTGATCCTCGGGGCCGCGAAGCAGATCGGGGGCGCGCTGCTGGCGTTCCTCGCGCTCGGCGTCGTCGGGAAGACGCACGCGCTGGAGCCGATCGCGCCGTACCTCGAAGCGGTGAAGCCCGCGCTCGGGCCGGTGGCGCTGACGTTCGCCGCGCTGTTCGTCGTCGTCTCGCAGATCAAGATCAACACGACGAACGCGTACTCCGGCTCGCTGTCGTTCGCGAACTTCTTCTCCCGCGTGCTGCACAAGCACCCCGGCCGGGTCTGGTACGTGCTGGTGAACTGCGGGATCGCGCTCGCGCTGATGGAGTTCGGCGCGTTCGGCTTCCTGAACAAGATCCTCGGCTTCTACTCGAACGTCGCGATCGCCTGGATCGGCGCGGTGTGCGCGGACCTGGTGATCGCGAAGCCGCTGGGCCTCTCGCCGAAGTACATCGAGTTCAAGCGGGC
Source organism: Amycolatopsis sp. NBRC 101858 (assembly GCF_030269325.1). GTDB lineage: Bacteria > Actinomycetota > Actinomycetes > Mycobacteriales > Pseudonocardiaceae > Amycolatopsis > Amycolatopsis ponsaeliensis. The sequence goes on from NZ_BSTD01000001.1 coordinate 1,464,411, forward strand.
CTACCTGCACAAGATCAACCCGGTCGGGTTCGGCTCGATGCTCGTCGCTTCGACGGTTTCGATCGTGGCGTACTTCGGTGCCTTCGGGCAGTTCCTGGCCGCGTTCAGTCCGTTGCTGGCCCTGGTCATCGCGGTCGTGCTGGTGCCGCTGCTGGCCGTGGCGACCCGCGGGAAGTACTACCTGGCCCGGCCGAACACGGTCGCCGGCCCGGACTCCGACGTCGACCTGCGGGCGACGCACGCCTGCTCGGTTTGCGGCGATCCGTACGAACTGCCGGACGTCGCCGACTGCGCGAAGCAGGACGGCCCGATCTGCTCGCTGTGCTGCACGCTCGACAACAGCTGTCACGACATGTGCCAGACGACCGGCCCGGTTTCGCTGGGCTTGCCCACACCGCGCCAGGCGTAACGTCCGTGAAGGGCCCGGTACCCGCGTCCGCGGCGGGTACCGGGCCCTCACGTTCGCCGGGCGTCCCCCCGTCCCCCCGCCCGGCTTGACTCTTCCACGCCCGAGCGGTCGCCGGGGTTGCCCGGCAGTTCCAAGATCTTTTCCGGCCGCATGATGGCCGCCAGCATCATCGCGCGGAACTCCGCGCCCACCTCTTCGACCGGCAGCGGCGGGTCGTGCGCCTGCCATTCGCGCAGCAACCCGGTGCCGGCGCCGACCAGCGCGATCGCCGTCAGCCGGTAGTCCCGCACCGGTACGACGCCGTGCTCGGCGGCCCGGCTCGCCTCGGCGGCGATGAAGTTCGCCCAGCGGTCGACCCACACCTGGTGCTGCGCCTCCAGTTCGGCACTGACGCCGACCGCTTCGACGTAGGTGAGGCGCGGCATCCGCGGATCCGCGGTGACGGTCGCGATGAAGACGTCCAGCAACGTCGAGATGCGGGTGAGCGCGTCGGCGTCGGCGACCTTGTCGAGTTCGGCGGTGACGTGCGCGAGCGCCAGGCTGTTGATCTGGTCGTGAAGGGTGCGGAGCACGTCTTCCTTGCCGACGAACTCCTCGTAGAAGTTCCGCGTGGACACACCGGCGCGGGCACAGATGTCGGTGATCTTCGTGTGCCGGAAACCGGTCGAGGTGAAGAGCTCGAGACCGGCCGTGAGCAGCCGCGCACGTCGATCGGCGCGACGCTGCTCGGGTGCGACGCCGCCGTACGTGCGAGCCACCGGTTGTCTCCTCCTTCTGAGGGATTGCCAGATCCTACCGGTATGACTACTTTGTGAAAATCACGATTACCAAAGGGTTCGCCGGAGAAGCCGCAGGGGGTCTTCTCCGGCGAGCGTGGTCTTCACCGGCGAACCGTAACGAGCCGGCATGCATGGACGACCTCTCGGTGTCGATCAGCCACGAGGGGAATCCCGAATGCCTCGCACCGTGCTGCCCGCCCTGGCCGTGCTGTCGGTCTGCGCCTTCGCCGGCTGCGGCAGCGATGCGCCGCCCGACCCCCAGGCGGAGTGGACGTCAGCCATGAAGGCCGCCGGATTCACCCTGAACGCACCGCACACCTATGCCGAGATGTTCGAGTCGGCCAAGAACTTCTGCGTCGCCGGATCGGCCCTCGCGATCGCCGGACTCGCGCGGACAGCCCTGGATCCCGCGCTTGCGCGCGAAACGGCGATGCCCGCGCCGGGCAAGGATCCCGACACCGCAGCGAAGGAATACGGCAATGCCACCTGGAAGTGGGCGTGCGGCCACCTCCGGTGAGCCGATCTCGGCGAGCGCGGTCTTCACGAATCCCGGAACGGGCGCAGCGCGGTCACCGCGTCCGGCGCCAGTGACGTCGTGAGCGTTCCGCCCGCGGCCAGCGGCGTCCGCGACCACCACTCACCCGACTCCGCCGGCCGGTCCGGGCCGCCCACCACCAGGTCCGTCGCCAGCACCCGGCGGCCCGCCAGCACCGCCAAACTCGCGTCCAAAGTGGAATCGCCGATCGCCAGCGTCTGCCGCAAGACCGGCGTCGGACCCCGCGTGACGTGCGACGACGTCGTCAGCGACCCCGGGCGCTCGCCGGCCCGTCCCAGCACCAGCACCTCCCGCGTGTGCAGGTAGGCGTCAGGCGCCAGCGAAGCGCGGAATTCAGCCGTGTGCCGGGCGCGCGCCGTGATCACCGTCGGCTCCGGCAGGTACTCCAGCGAGCCGCCCTCCTCGACGACCACCGAAACCGTCGACAACGAACCCTCGCCGTGAAGACCGGGCAGAGCGAGCGTGGCCGCGACACCGGATAGACGCAGGGACGCGCCAGGACCAACGTGGACGGAAAGCAGCAAATCGTCCCCGCCCAACGGCGTCGTCGCCGAATTGACCAGGTGCACCACCGCCGCCGGACCGCGGCCACGGCGGGGGAACAGCGTCAACGGTGCCATCGACCGCAGTTCGCGCAGCACCGTGCGCGTGCCGTCGAAGCACGCCGTCAGCCGGGCGTGGGCCTTCACAGCAGCGAACGCACCCACTCGGCCACCGCCGGTGCGTCCGGGGTGTCCACAAGGGACTGCGTGATGACCGGCAGCGTCCCCCGCATCCGGTGCGCGTCTGACGTCATCACGGCCATGTCCGCGTTCACCAGGTGCGCGATGTCGATCTTGTTGATCACCAGCAGGTCCGCCGTCGTCACGCCGGGGCCACCCTTGCGCGGCACCTTGTCGCCGCCCGCGACGTCCACCACGAAGATCTGGCTGTCGGCCAGCCCGCGGCTGAACACCGCCGTCAGGTTGTCGCCGCCGCTTTCGATGATCACCAGGTCGAGGCCGGGGAACTTCTCCTCCAGCCGCTCGACGGCGTCCAGGTTCGCGGTGATGTCGTCGCGGATCGCGGTGTGCGGGCACGCCCCCGTCTGCACCGCCTCGATCCGCGCCGGGTCCAGAACGCCCGCGCGGCGCAGGAAGTCCGCGTCCTCGGTCGTGTAGATGTCGTTCGTGACGACCGCGAGGTTCACCTCGTCGCCCAGCGCGCGGCACAGCGCCGCGGTCAGCGCCGTCTTGCCCGAGCCGACCGGGCCGCCGATGCCGATCCGGTACGCGCGCCCGGCCGTCGGCGCGGCATCGTAGTGGTCAGGGTCGGCCGCCGTCGGGTCGAAGTTGACCTCGTGGACGTGCCCGTGGCCGTGGCCTTCAGCTGGCAAAGAGACGCACCTCTTCCTGGTGGTGCCGGGCGTGCGCCTCGGCGAACAGATCCAACGCGGGCGACCCCGGCGACGGCAGCGACGCCGGATCGTCCCCCGCGACGGCCGCGGCCGCTTCCGCCACCGACCGCAGGTCGAGCCGGGCCACGACGGCGTTGACGGCGAAGGGGTCCAGCCCCAGCAGCCGCACCACCGCGCCGGCCGGCCCGCTCACGGAAAGGTAGGCGACGGCCATCGCGGCGTCGTACGGCGAACCGCCCGCGACGCCGACCAGCGCGCCCAGCACCACCGGGTGGTGCGGCCGCGGAGTCTCGGCCAGCAACGCGTCCAGCACCGGAGACGGCCAAGCGATCTTCCCGGCGCGCGCGGTCCCCCGCCCTTGCGCCCGCGAGGCTTCCCGTTGCGCGAGCGACGGCGTCCGCGCGTCCAGCTCGGCATCCAAAGTGGACCAATGCCCCTTTGCGACCGAGCGAGCAGCGGCGTGTGCCGAAGCGGCGGCGAAGACCGCGGCCAGGAAACCCGTCGTCCGCAACCGTCCGGACAGGAATCCCGGCAGGTCGCGCACGGAAGTCACCAGCTTGCGGGCGACAACTTCCTCCAGCCCGCCACTGTGGACGTGCCCGCCGCCGGGGAAGCGGGAGTCCGCCAGGATCAGCGCCGAAAGGTCCATCAGAACAGGAAGTAGCGTTGGGCCATCGGCAGTTCCGTCACCGGCTGCGGCTCGATCAGCTCGCCGTCGACGTGCACCGCGAAGCTGTCGGGCTCGACGCGGACGTCCGGCGTGGCGTCGTTGAGCACCATGTCCGCTTTCGTCCGCGCGCGCGTGTTCGCCACGGCGACCAGCGGACGCGTGATGCCGAACGTCTCGCGCAGTCCACTGTCCAAAGCGGACGGCGCGACGAAGTGCAGGCTCAGCGCGGTCCCGATGTTCGCGCCGAACATCGGGCGCGCCATGACCGGCTGAGGTGTCGGGATGGATGCGTTCGCGTCGCCCATCGCCGCCCACGCCGGGAAGCCGCCCTTCAGGACGACGTGCGGCCGGACGCCGAAGAACTTCGGCTCCCACAGGACGAGGTCGGCCAGCTTGCCGACCTCGACCGAGCCGATCTCGGTCTCCATGCCGTGCGCGATGGCCGGGTTGATCGTGTACTTGGCGACATAACGACGGGCGCGCAGGTTGTCGGCCGCGCCGTCGCCGGGCAGGGCGCCGCGACGCCGCTTCATCACGTGCGCGGTCTGCCACGTCCGGATGATCACCTCGCCGATCCGGCCCATCGCCTGCGAGTCCGAGCTCATCATCGAGATGGCACCCAGGTCGTGCAGCACGTCTTCGGCGGCGATCGTCGACGGCCGGATCCGGCTCTCGGCGAACGCGAGGTCCTCGGGCACCGACGGGTTGAGGTGGTGGCAGACCACCAGCATGTCGAGGTGCTCGTCGAGCGTGTTGGCCGTGTGCGGCCGGGTCGGGTTGGTCGACGACGGCAGGATGTTCGGCAGCGAGACGACCTCGATGATGTCCGGCGCGTGCCCGCCGCCGGCCCCTTCGGTGTGGTACGCGTTGATCGAGCGCCCGCCGATGGCGTCCACAGTGGACTCCAGGAACCCCGCCTCGTTGAGCGTGTCCGTGTGGATCGCGACCTGGACGCCGGACTCGTCGGCCACGGTCAGGCAGGCGTCGATCGCCGCCGGGGTCGTACCCCAGTCCTCGTGCAGCTTGAAGCCACCCGCGCCGGCCGCCAGCTGCTCTCGCAGGGCCTCGTGCCGGACGGTGTTCCCCTTGCCCAGCAACAGGACGTTGACCGGGTAACCGTCCATGGCGGACAGCATCCGGCCGAGGTTCCACGCGCCGGGCGTGACGGTCGTGGCCTTCGTGCCCTCGCTGGGCCCGGTGCCGCCACCGACCAACGTGGTCAGCCCGGCGGCCAGCGCCGTGTCGACGAGCTGCGGGCAGATGAAGTGGACGTGGCAGTCGATGCCGCCGGCGGTGAGGATCTTGCCGTTGCCGGCCAGGACCTCCGTCGACGGCCCGATGACCAGGGCCGGGTCGACGCCGTCCATGGTGTCCGGGTTGCCCGCCTTGCCGATCCCGACGATCCGGCCGTCGCGGACGCCGACATCGGCCTTGACGATGCCCCAGTGGTCGAGGATGACGGCGCCGGTGATGATCAGGTCGGGCGCGCCTTCAGCTCGCGTCGCCGTGCCCTGGCCCATCGACTCGCGGATGACCTTGCCGCCGCCGAACAGGACCTCGTCACCGCTGCCGCCGGGCCCCATCGAGCGGTCTTCGGTGACCTCGATCAGCAGGTCGGTGTCGGCGAGCCGGATCCGGTCGCCGGTGGTCGGGCCGAACAGCTCGGCGTAGCGCTCGCGGTCGATCTGCGGCATTTCAGAACTCTCCCGAGAATTCGGACCGCAAGCCCGGAACACGACGAGTCCCGGCAAGCGGAACAAGATCGACTTCCCGCTCGACGCCGGGTTCGAACCGCACCGACGTGCCGGCCGGGACGTCGAGCCGGCGGCCGCGGGCGGCGTCGCGATCGAATTCGAGGCCGGGGTTCACCGCGGCGAAGTGGTAGTGCGAGCCGACCTGGACCGGCCGGTCGCCGAGGTTGCGCACGAGCAGGGTCACCCGCGGGCGGCCGGGGTTCAGCTCCACCGGCTCGTCGCCGGGAATGATCTCGCCTGGACGCATCGAGGTCCTCTCAGACGATCGGGTCGTGCACGGTGACGAGCTTCGTGCCGTCCGGGAAGGTGGCCTCGACCTGCACGGAGTCCACCATTTCGGGGACGCCGTCGAGCACCTGCGCCCGCGACAGCACGGTCCGGCCGCTGGCGACGAGCTCGCTGACGGTGCGCCCGTCGCGGGCCCCTTCGAGGACGTGGTCGGTGATCAGCGCGACCGCCTCGGGGTAGTTCAGCCGGACGCCGCGGTCCAGCCGCTTCCGCGCGACGTCGGCCGCCACGTGGACGAGCAGCTTGTCGCGCTCCTGCGGACTGAGGTGCATCGCTCAGGTTTATCACCCGGACCACGGGCGCGCCTGGTTCGGAAACATACCTTTAACCTGGGCTTCGTCACACTGCGTGGTGAAAATTCTCCGGTCGGACGGCCTCGGTGACTGAATCGTTCTCGTAATCGTGACCGAAACCACCGCATCTTTCGATTGCCCCCCGGCGATCGAGGGAGCAAGGTCTATCCATCCGTGCGATGGTGCGCGCTTTCCGTGCGCAATTCCGTCCGCGCGAGCACCACCACCAAGACGGGGAAGAAAGCGCACCGAAAGGTTCCGCGAAACAGTGACTACCTCCACGATCACCAAGCCACAGCCGTCCGGCGAACCCGACGACGGCTTCCGACCGGGTCTGGAGGGCGTCGTCGCCTTCCACACCGAGATCGCCGAACCCGACCGGGACGGCGGTGCGCTGCGCTACCGCGGCGTCGACATCGAGGACCTCGCCGGCAAGGTGACCTTCGGTGACGTATGGGGCCTCCTCGTGGACGGCCGGTTCGGCCACGGCCTCCCGCCCGCCGAGCCGTTCCCGCTGCCGGTGCACACCGGCGACGTCCGGGTCGACGTCCAGGCCGCGCTGGCCATGCTCGCGCCGATCTGGGGCTACCGCCCGCTGCTCGACATCACCGACGAAGAGGCCCGTGAGCAGCTGGCCCGCGCCTCGGTGATGGCGCTGTCGTACGTCGCGCAGTCGGCACGCGGCATCGGCCAGCCCGCCGTGCCGCAGACCCGCGTCGACGAGGCCCACTCGATCACCGAGCGGTTCCTCGTCCGCTGGCGCGGCGAGCCGGACCCCGCGCACGTCCGGGCGCTGGACGCCTACTGGGTGTCGGCCGCCGAGCACGGCCTGAACGCGTCGACCTTCACCGCCCGCGTCATCGCGTCGACCGGCGCCGACGTCGCGGCGGCCATGTCCGGCGCCATCGGCGCGATGTCGGGCCCGCTGCACGGCGGCGCCCCGGCGCGGGTGCTGCCGATGATCGAAGAGGTCGAGCGCACCGGTGACCCGGCCGGCCTGGTCAAGGGCATCCTCGACCGCAAGGAACGCCTGATGGGCTTCGGCCACCGCGTCTACCGGGCCGAGGACCCGCGGGCGCGCGTGCTGCGCCGCACCTGCCAGGAGCTTGGCGCCGCCCGCTACGAGGCGGCCGTCGCGCTGGAGCAGGCGGCGCTGAAGGAGCTGCGCGAGCGCCGTCCGGACCACCCGATCGAGACGAACGTCGAGTTCTGGGCCGCGGTCATCCTGGACTTCGCGCAGGTCCCGCCGCACATGATGCCGTCGATGTTCAGCTCGGCGCGCACCGCCGGCTGGGCCGCGCACATCCTGGAGCAGAAGCGGACCGGACGCCTGGTGCGGCCGTCGGCCAAGTACGTCGGCCCGGCGCCGCGCACGCCCGAGGACGTCGAAGGCTGGGAACTGGTCACCAAGCACTGACGCCGTTCACGAAACGGCCGGCGCCTTCGCGGGGCCGGCCGTTTCGTGGTTCGCGGTGGCCCCCAGCATCGCCGTGAGCTGGTCCACCAGCCAGGTGTCCAGCAGGTCGCGCGGGAGCGTGCGTTCCTGCAGCCAGCTCAGCAGGGCGCCTTCGACGACCGCCGTCCAGCAACGCAACGTGAGCGAAAGCAGCGGCGACGGCTCTTCGACGCCGAGCGCGTCCAGGATCAGGGCCACCGCGCGGTTGCGGACCTCGTCGATCGCCGCGTCCGTTTCGGACGTCGCGATCACCGACCCGCTGCGCAGCAACGCGATGTAGCCCGCGCGGTAGTGGTCGGCGACGTCGATCAGGCCGCGGACGGCCGCGCGCAGCCGCGTCTCCGGCGGGCCCTCTTCGAGGCCGGCCAGTCCGTCGATGAGCCCGTCGGTGACCGTGCGCAGCGCCTCCACCTGCAGCTCGCGCAGGCTGGAGAAGTACCGGTAGAACAACGGCCGCGACACCTCGGCGCGCGCGACGATGTCGTCCACGGTGACCAGCTCCGGCGCCCGCGAGCCGAACAGGTCGAGCGCGGCGCGGATCAGGTCGTCGCGGCGGGCCTGCGGCGACATCCGCCGCGGCCGGCTCACGGCGTCAGGTCCAGCTTGGCCGCCTGGCGCAGCAGCCCGGGCGTCAGTCGCGAAAGGACCAGCGCGACCTTGGCCTCCGGGGTGGACGGGGCGATCGCGGTGTCCTTCTCCACGGCCCGCAGGATGTCCTTCGCGACGCCTTCCGGGCCGAACCCGCGCCGGGCGTAGAGCTTCGAGCTCTGCTGCTGACGCCGTCGCTGCTCCTCTTCGGACACTCCGACGAACGTGGTCGTGTTCGTGATGTTCGTCTTCACGATGCCCGGGCACACCGCCGTGACGCCGATGTGGTGCTCGGCCAGCTCGGCCCGCAGGCAGACGCTCAACGTCAGCACGGCGGACTTCGTCGTGGCGTAGGCGGTGAGGATCTTCGACGGCAGGTAGGCGGCCGCCGACGCGAGGTTGACGATCTGGCCGCCTTCGGCGCGCTCGGCGAGCATCGGCGCGAACGCGCGGCAGCCGTGGATCACGCCCCAGAGGTTGACGTCGATGACGCGTTCCCAGTCTTCGGCGGACGTGTCGAGGAACGGGCCGGACATGCCGATCCCGGCGTTGTTGACCACGATGTCCGGGACGCCGTGGTGCTCGCGGACGTCCTCGGCGAAGCGGTGCACGGCGGCGCCGTCACTGGAGTCCACTGTGTACTCCGCGACGCCGTGGTCCTCCAGGAGCTTCAGGGTTTCCGCGGCGGCCGCCGGGTCGATGTCGGTGATGACGACGTCGGCGCCCTCGGCAGCGAACGCGAGCGCGGTGGCCCGGCCGATCCCGCTGCCGGCGCCGGTGACGACGACCAGCTTGTGCTCGAACCTCTTCGCCTCCACTCGCGACTTCTTCAGGGCCCGGCTCTCGACGCCGGTTTCGACGTACTCGATCAGCTCGGCGGCGGCGCCGGCGACCACCGCCGGCCGCGCCCGGGTCACCCAGTGCGTCCCGACGACCGGGCGGACCCGCAGGTCCGGCACCCAGCGCGCGACCTCGGTCTGCAGCGGCGTGGTGACGTAGGCGTCGCCGGTCGGGGCGAGGACCTGCACCGGGACGTCGGCGGCGCGCGGCGTGGGCCGGGACAGGCGGGTGAACATGTTGGCGCGGTAGAGCTCGAGGCCGTGGATGCCGTCGCTCTTGTCGGGCTTCGCGGCGTCGGGCTCCATGCGCTGGATCTGCGCGCCCAGCAGGCCGGTGCGCCAGAGCAGCTGCGGGACGAGCGGGATCTGGAACGCGAGGATGTACCAGGAGTGCAGGAACTGGCTCAGCGCGTTCTTGAGCCGCTTCGGCGTCGGGCGGGTCAGCTGCGCGCGGAACCAGGCGCCGACGTAGTCGAGGCTCGGGCCTGAGATCGACGTGTAGGAGGCGACCCGCCCGCGCAGGGCGTCACCGGTGACGGCGTGCCAGGTCTGGATCGAGCCCCAGTCGTGGGCGAGGAGGTGGACCTTGCCGTGCGGCTTCACCTCGTCGACGACCGCCCGGAGGTCGTCGGCCAGCTGGTCCAGCCGGTAGGACGCGCGTCCCGGCGGCTTGTCCGACTGTCCGGCCCCGCGGACGTCGTAGGTGACGACGCGGTGGTCCGCCCTCAGCTCGGCGGCCACCCCGCCCCACATCGAGCTGTTGTCGGGATAGCCGTGCACGAGCACGACCGTGGGCCCGTCTTCCCGGCCGTCGATGGTGACGGAGAGGCGGACACCGTCGCTGGCGGTCACCCACTTGTGAGACATTCTGTCATGTTAGACAACTTGTCAACAGCGTGATTCACCCGCGCGGCGGCTGGTGGCCGGATCTTGTTCATGCATCCGCCGGGTTTTTGCTTGTATGACAGCGTTTTCGTGGTTCCACGGGAAACCAAGGGGCCGCGGCTGACGACTCTGTCCACCGATCGGTGGACAGCCGGATTCAGCTGAGCGTCGCTCCCGTCGGCGGCTCCGAGCGACGAAGCTTGAGCCATGACCACAGCAGTGAGCGTGCGCGGCCTGCGCAAGCAGTACCCGGGTCACCTCGCGGTGGCCGGGCTCGACCTGGACATCGCCCAGGGGGAGGTCTTCTCCCTGCTCGGCCCGAACGGCGCCGGGAAGACCACGACAGTCGAGATCCTCGAAGGCCACCGGCAGCGGACCGCCGGCGAGGTCACCGTCCTCGGCGAGGACCCCGGCAAGGCCGGCCGCGCCTGGCGGTCGCGGATCGGGATCGTCCTGCAGACCGCGAACGACGCCGCCGAGCTGAGCGTCGCCGAAACCGTGCGGCACTTCGCGAAGTACTACCCCGACCCGCGCGACCCCGACGAGGTCATCGAGAAGGTCGGGCTCGCCGAGAAGGCCAAGGCGCGGGTCAAGTCGCTCTCCGGCGGGCAGCGGCGCCGCGTCGACGTGGCGCTCGGGATCATCGGCCGGCCCGAGCTGCTCTTCCTCGACGAGCCGACCACCGGCTTCGACCCCGAAGCGCGGCGGCACTTCTGGACGCTGATCAGCGAGCTCGCCGCCGAGGGCACGACGATCCTGCTGACCACCCACTACCTCGACGAGGCCGAAGCGCTCGCCGACCGCGTCGCGGTGATCGCGCGCGGCGAGATCGTCGCGCAGGACACGCCGCAGAACCTGGGTGGCCGCGCCGCCGCCGAGGCGACCGTGCGGTGGTCGGACGAACGCGGCGAGCACGTCGAGCGCACCTCGTACCCGACCAAGCTCGTGAACGAGCTCTCTGCTGGGGGTAGGGAGCTCGCGGGGCTGACGGTGACCCGGCCGAGCCTGGAGGACATCTACCTGGACCTGATCGGAGACAAGGCATGACCGCTGCAACACCCGGGGCTTCGCCCCAGGCCGGGGGCTCCGCCACCCGGAACCCCCGAAAAGCACCTGGCGCCCTCCCCGGCCCCCTGACACTGGGGCTAGCCCGCGGCGGTACGGAGCTGCGGCAGTTCTTCCGGCACAAGGAACAGGTGGTCTTCACCTTCTCCCTGCCCGCGGTCCTGATGATCCTGCTCGGGTCCATCCTGGACGGTCCGACGGCGCTGGCGGGCGTCACCTCCGGACAGCTGCTGGCGGCCGGCATGATCGGCTCCGGCATCGTCTCGACGTCGTTCAACAGCATCGCGACCGGCGTCTCGGCCGACCGGGAAACCGGGGCGCTCAAACGCCTTCGCGGCACGCCGATGCCGTCGTCGGCCTACTTCATCGGCAAGATGGTGCTGGTCGCGGTGTCCAGCCTGGCCCAGACCGTGCTGATGGCCGCCGTCGCCGTGCTGCTGTTCGGGCTGAAGCTGCCGTCCGAGCCCTCGAAGTGGCTGACGCTGCTGTGGGTCTTCGCGCTCGGCATCGTCTCGTGCACGCTGCTCGGGATCGCGCTCAGCTCGCTCGCGAAGTCGACCACCGGCGCGGTCGCCGTCGTGCAGATGCTGTACCTGGTGCTGCAGTTCATCTCCGGCGTGTTCGTCACGCCGATCACGAACCTGCCGAAGATCATGGTGGACATCGCGTCGTTCTTCCCGCTCAAATGGATCTGCCAGGGGTTCCGGTCGGTGTTCCTGCCGGACGGCGCGGTCGGAATGGAGATGGCTGGCTCATGGGAACTTCCGCGGGTGGCGCTGGTGCTGGGGATCTGGTGCGTGGTGGGCGCGCTGCTGGCGCGGCTGAGCTTCCGGTGGACCGACACGAAGTGAAGGACGCCTGGGACCGGTTCAACTGGCTCTGGGAGATCCTCTTCGCGGTCGCCTACCTGGCCACGACGACGCTGGTGCTGCTGGACGAGACCGATCCGGTCCGCAGCGTCGTCGCGGTCGGGGCGCTCACCGCGCTCGCGCTGACCTACCTGCTGTGGGGACGTCGGGTCGTGCGCGACGACGGGCACCTGAAGCAGCGGTGGACGCTCGCCCTGGTGGTCGTGGCGCTGGTCGCGGTCGCGATGTTCGCGAACACGACGGCCAGCTTCATCCTGTTCATGGTGTGCCCGCTGCTGTTCTCGACGCTCGAGTTCCGCCCGGCCGCGGTGCTCACCACGCTGGTGATCCTGCTGAGCCCGCTGTCGTCGATCGCCGCGGACGGGCTGCAGGGGCCGGCGCTGCACATCCTGCTGCCGATGACCGCGATCCTCGTCGTGTTCGGGATCCTGTCCGGCAAGTTCATCCTGCACGTCATCGAGGAGAGCCGGGCGCGGGCGGACCTCATCGACCGGCTCGAAGCGAGCCAGGCCGAGGTCGCCCGGCTCTCCCGCGAGGCGGGCACGGCGGCCGAGCGCGAACGGCTCGCCCGCGAGATCCACGACACGCTGGCCCAGGGCTTCACCAGCATCGTCACGCTCGCCGAGGCCATCGAGTCCGAACTGGACACCGACCCGGCGGCGGCGCGGCGGCACGTCGAGCTGGCCGCCCGTACGGCGCGGGAGAACCTGGCCGAGGCCCGCACGATGGTCGCCGCGCTGGCGCCCGCGGACCTCGCGTCCGGGTCCCTGGTGGACGCCGTCCGCCGCCAGGCCGACCGGCTCGCCGACGAGACGGGCGTGTCGGTCGAGTACGAAGTGGACGGTGTGCTCTCGGCGATCGGCATGGCGGGCGAAGTCGTCCTGCTGCGGGGCGCGCAGGAGGCGCTGAACAACGTCCGGCGCCACGCGGCCGCGTCGTCGGTGTCGGTGCGTCTGTCTGTTGTGGACGACGCGGTGCGGCTGGCCGTCCGGGACGACGGCACCGGCTTCGACCCGGACGGGGTCAGCGGCTTCGGCCTGCGCGGCATGCGGTCCCGGGCCGAGCAGGTGGGTGGCACACTGAGCGTCCGGAGTGGCCCGCGCGGCACCGAACTCACCTTGGAGGTGCCGGCTTGATCCGCATCATGCTCGTCGACGACCACCCCGTCGTCCGCGAAGGCCTCCGAGGGATGCTCGAAGCCGAGCCCGACCTGACGGTGGTCGGCGAAGCGGGCTCGGGCGACGAAGCCGTCGCGCTCGACCGCGTCGCACTGCCGGACGTCGTGCTGATGGACCTGCGGATGCCGGGTCTCGACGGCGTCGGAGCGACGAAGCGGATCCTGCGCGAGCAGCCGGGCCGGCGGATCGTGGTGCTGACGACGTACGAAACGGACGCCGACATCCTCCGCGCGGTCGAGGCGGGGGCATCGGGCTACCTGCTGAAGGACGCGTCCCGCACGGAGCTGGCGAACGCGATCCGCGCGGCGTCCCGAGGGGAGACGGTGCTCGCGCCGTCGGTGGCCGGGAAGCTGGTCAACCGGGTCCGCAACCCGGAGCCCCAGTCGTTGTCGGCGCGCGAGGTGGAAGTCCTGCGCCTGGTCGCGAAGGGCGGCACGAACGCCGACATCGGCCGGGCGCTGCACATCAGCGAGGCAACGGTGAAGACGCACCTGCTGCGGGTGTTCGGCAAGCTCGGCGTGTCCGACCGCACGGCCGCGGTGACCACGGCGATGTCCCGCAACCTGCTCGGCTGAACCGGTTTCTCCGTGCTTGGAGGGTCGACACGCGTGATCAGGAAGCCGACACGCGTGATTGAGGAGTCGACACGGCGGCAAACCGGCCCAGCGCCGTGTCGACCTTCAAATCACGCGTGTCGACCCTTCAATCACGCGTGTCGACCCTTCGCGCACGCCGCGGGTGTGAGGTCTGGCGAAGAGTCCTGCCTCGCCCGCCCCGGCGCGGCAGAATGCCCCCATGCTTGAGTCGACCGAACACGCCCTCCTCCGCCGGATCGCCCACGAACAGGCGGTCTGCCGGGCTCCCTCGCTCGTCGCCGCCGTCGTGCGGGACGGGGAGATCGTCTGGTCCGGGAGCCGCGGGCGCGTCGGCGACCGGCCGCCCGGCACCGACACCCAGTACCGGCTGGGCTCGATCACCAAGACCCTCGTCGCCACCGCCGTCATGCGGCTGCGCGACGAAGGCCTGCTCGACCTCAACGACCCGCTCGAAAAGCACGTCCCGGGCACGCCCTTCGGCACCGCCACCGTCGCCCAGCTGCTGTCGCACACCTCCGGCCTGACCTCCGAGTCCCCCGGCCTGTGGTGGGAGCGCACCCCCGGCGCCGACTGGGACGCGCTCGCCGGGAGCCTCGCCGACGGCGCGACCAAGCACCGGCCGGGCGCGAAGTTCCACTACTCGAACGTCGGCTACGGCGTGCTGGGCGAGCTCGTCTCACGCCGCCGCGGCAAGGGCTGGCTCTCCGTGCTCGACGAGGAGGTCCTCGGCCCGCTCGGGATGACCCGCACCACCCCGCACCCGGTCGGCGACCACGCGCAGGGCTTCGCCGTGCACCCCTTCGCCGACGTCCTCCTGCCGGAACCCAGCCCCGACGCCGGCGCGATGGCCCCCGCCGGGCAGCTGTGGTCCACCGCCACCGACCTCGCCCGCTGGACGGCGTTCCTCGGCGGCCACGGCGGCGGCGTCCTCGCGCCGGAGACCATCGAGCAGATGCGGATGATGGTCACCGTCGACGACACCGACGTCTGGACGACCGGCTTCGGCCTCGGCCTGATGCTCGTGCGCTACCAGGGCCGCCGCCTCGCCGGGCACACCGGCTCGATGCCCGGCTTCCTCGCCGTCACGCTGGTCGACCCGGTCGCGCAGACCGGCGCGCTCGTGCTCACGAACTCGACGTCCGGCGTCGGCATCACCCAGCTCTGCCTGGACCTGATCACGACGACCGACGAGCGGGAGCCGCGCCTGCCCACCGAGTGGCAGCCCTCGGCCGTCGACCCCGCGCTGCTCGCCCTCACCGGGCTCTGGCACTGGGGCCCGACGCCGTACCACCTGCGCATCCAGGGTGACGGGCTGCTCCTGCTGGCCCCGGCCGAAGGCGCCGGGCGCAGCTCGCGCTTCCGCGCCACCGGCCGTGACACCTACGTCGGCCTCGACGGCTACTACTCGGGCGAGACGCTCGAAGTGGGCCGCGACTCCGACGGCGTCGCCACGCACCTCGACCTCGCGACGTTCGTCTTCACCCGCACGCCGTACGACCCGGCCGCGCCGGTGCCGGGCGGCGTCGAAGGCTGGCGCTGATCCACCGGGTCCCGCTCACACCCCCAGAGCGGTGGTGAGCGGGACCCGGACGAACCCCGTTCGCCGGAAGCTACCGGCGGCGCGGGCGTCCGGGAACCGTGTTTTTACCCCCACCGCGACGGTGCCCGATGACCCCGATGGCGTAGCCGTCGCCGTCCGGAACCCCCGCCACGAGGTACTCCGAAGGCCAGCCGGCCAGCCAGAGCCGGCGCCGGTCCGCCAGCTCGGCGGCGATTTCGGGCGGCGCCACGGGCAGGTGGAACCGGATCCGCAGGTCCCCCGGCAGCACCGCCCAGCCGTCGACCGGTTCACCCGGGCGCACGTCGGACGACGCGGCCGCGACCGGTGTCCAGGAGTCGCTCGCGAGGCAGCGGGCCGGTCCGGCGAGGTCCGCCCGCCAGGCCGCGAGCGCGAGCACGGCCACGCCACCCGCCACCGGGACGAACCACGGCAGCCAGCCGCCGACCAGGACGACGGCGGCGATCTCGAGGGCGAGCACGAACGCGCCGGCCGCCCACGCCGCCGCGGTGGCGAACCACAGCCGGAGCCGCAGCTGCGCGCGCCGGGTCAGTGGCCGCTTCGGCAGCAAACGAGACAGGCCGAACACCGACCCGCCCAGGAAGATCGCCGCGAACGCGGCGGCGTTGACGACGTCGGCGCCGTGCGGCGGGTGCGCCACCAGCGCGGCCACGACCACGGCGTCCACCAGGAGCAGGCCCGCGACACCGGCCACGACGAGCCCCCGGCGGCGCGCGGGCAGGTCACCCGTGAGCCACCACGGCAGCCGCCGGACGAACACGAACACGACCGTCACGGCCAGCGCGATCGGCAGCGCGACCGTGGTCGTCGTCGTCCAACCCCCGCTCGCGACCAGGTGCACGACGGCGATCGCGCCCAGGTTCCAGAACAGCCACCACCGCGGCCGCCACGGCTCTTCCGCCTCCACCACTGCCTCCTCTTGCCGGCGGTGAAGCTACCGAGCACCCCGGGCGGGCCGACAGCGATTTTCCGGTCTCGGACCAGCGCATTTCCCACATCCCGGACACTGGCGAACCGCTATCACCAGCCGCATCCCGACCTGAGAGACTGGCCCCATGACCGACGCTGAGTTGACCATCCCCGCAGACCTCAAGCCGGCCGACGGCCGCTTCGGCTGCGGACCGTCGAAGGTCCGCGCCGAGCAGCTGAGTGCACTGGCGGAGTCCGGCTCCACCTACCTCGGCACGTCGCACCGGCAGAAGCCGGTCAAGTCCCTCGTCGGGCGCGTCCGGGCCGGGCTGTCCGAACTGTTCTCCCTGCCCGAGGGCTACGAAGTGATCCTGGGCAACGGCGGCACCACGGCGTTCTGGGACGCGGCCGCGTTCGGCCTGGTGCGCGAGCGCTCGCAGCACTTCACCTACGGCGAGTTCTCCTCGAAGTTCGCCTCCGTCACCAAGGGCGCGCCGTTCCTGGCCGACCCGATCGTCGTGAAGGCCGACGCGGGCAGTGCCCCGGAGATCGCCTACGAAGCCGGCGCGGACCTGGTCGGCTGGGCGCACAACGAGACGTCCACCGGCGTGGCCGTGCCGGTCCGCCGCCCCGAGGGCAGCGACGGCGCGCTCGTCGCGATCGACGCCACCTCCGGCGCGGGCGGGCTCCCGGTCAAGGCCGAGGACTTCGACGTCTACTACTTCGCGCCGCAGAAGTCGTTCGCCGCGGACGGCGGCCTGTGGATCGCGCTGGCTTCGCCGGCCGCGGTCGAGCGCATCGGCGAGATCGGCGGCGGCGACCGCTGGATCCCGGAGTTCCTGTCGCTGACCACCGCGCTGGACAACTCCCGCAAGGACCAGACCTACAACACCCCGGCCGTCGCGACGCTCTTCCTGCTCGCCGAGCAGATCGAGTGGATGAACGGCCAGGGCGGCCTCGAGTGGACGACCGCGCGCACGAAGGACTCGTCGTCGCGGCTGTACGAGTGGGCCGAGAAGACCAGCTACACCACGCCGTTCGTGAAGGACCCGGAGCTGCGCTCGCAGGTCGTCGGCACGGTGGACTTCGCCGACGAGGTCGACGCCGCCGCGGTGGCGAAGGTGCTGCGCGCCAACGGGATCGTCGACACCGAGCCGTACCGCAAGCTGGGCCGCAACCAGCTGCGCGTCGGCCTGTTCCCGGCCATCGACCCGGACGACATCACGAAGCTCACGCAGAGCATCGAGTACGTCGTCGAGCGGCTCGGCTGAGCTAGACGTCCGTGAAGGCCGCGTCGAGGGACTCCCTCGGCGCGGCCTTCGCTTTGTTCAGGCGGCGGGCGGCGAACGCGGCGAGGACCAGCAGCGCCAGGCCGAACAGCTCGTAGGACTCGGTGGCCAACCACCAGCCCACGGACGGCGCCGGCCGCGGCGCGAACCACATCGGGCCCCAGATGAACAGCGTCAGCCCGGCCACCACGACCGCGCCCGACCACCACGTCACGGCCCGGTCGGTCCGCCAGGCGCGGACACCGTAGTAGCCGGCCAGCACCAGGATCGGCACGCACCACGTCCAGTGGTGAGTCCACGAAATCGGCGACACGAGCAGCCCGCCGAGCGCGCACGCGGTCAGCGCGAGCACCGGCTCGCCCGCCCGCACGATCACCACCGCGACCACGGCCATCACGGCGAGCGCGGCCAGCAGCCACCCGATGTTCCCCGCGGTCTCCGGCAGGCCGAGGCGCGTGACCAGGCCTTTCAGCGACTGGTTGCCGACGTAGTCGACGCCGCCGATGCGGCCCGCGTCGAAGACGAGCTTCGTCCAGTACGTGAAGGACGCCGACGGCCGGACCAGCCACAGCAGCGCCCCGGCCGCGACGAACCCGAGGACCACGCGCGCGGCCGACTTGAAGTCGCGGCGGAACAGGAAGTAGACGACGAAGACGGCCGGCGTCAGCTTGATCGCCGCGGCCACGCCGATGAGCAGGCCCTTCGTCCGCTTGCGGTCGCCGGGGAGCAGGACGTCGAGCACGACCAGGACCATCAGCAGCGCGTTGATCTGGCCGAAGCCGAGCGTCGAGCGCACGGGCTCGAGCAGGGCCCCGGCGAGCTGCGCGCCGATGGCGACGAGGGCGGCCACCGCCCGGCCGGCGACCTTCGACGAGTCGGTGAGCGAGCCGTTGAGCGTCGCGACGTAGAGGTAGGCGACGACGCCGGTCGCGACGATCGAAGCGATGCTGACCAGCTTCATCGTCACGGCGAAGGGCAGCAGCGTGCCGGGCAGGAACACGGCCGCGGCGAACGGCGTGTAGGTGAACGGCAGCAGGATCTGGTGCGTGGTCGGCACCCAGGCGTCGTACGGCGAGCCCTGCCCGGCCAGCGCCTTGGCCCCGCCGAGGTAGACCTCGAGGTCCAGGCCGTCGAACCGCTTGAGCAGGAGGACGAGCACGACGGCGGCGACCTCGAGCACGAGCAGCGCCCCCATGAGCTTCCGCCCGGACCAACCCGACACGTCTACCCCCACTCAGCCAGGCCCGACCGGCCGAGATTACCGGGCGCTCAGCGGCCGCCTCGCACCGGCAACCGCACTGACCTGGCGTTCACGGAAGGTCAGCAGCAGCTGTGCATCGGCAAGCCGGTCACCGACCTGGCGTTCACCGCGGTGCCCGCCGCCGCCTCGACGCCGGCCAGCATCCGGTCCAGCTCCGCGCGGTCGAACACCCGCCCCGCCGCGACCACCGTGTCGATCCGGCGGACCGCGCGGATGTCGGCCACCGGGTTCGCGTCGAGGAGCACCAGGTCCGCGACCTTGCCCGGCGCGATCGTGCCCGCCGTCGCGGCGCGGCCGAGGAACGCCGCCGCGTCGCGGGTCACCACCTGCAGCGCCCGGTGGGGCGACAACCCCGCCTCGACCAGGTGGTCCAGCTCGTCGTGCAGGCTGAAGCCCGGGAAGACGTACGGGTTCAGGCAGTCCGTGCCGCCGAGGAGGGCGACGCCCGCCCGGTGCGCCGCGCCTGCCAGCTCGACCTGCGCGTGGAAGTAGGCCTCCTGCTGCGCGATCTCCGCCGGCGTGACCGGCGTGCGGGTCCGCAGCTGCTCGGCCCAGAAGTCCCGCACCGCGCGGGGCACGTACTTCAGCCGCGGGTCGTGCGCGAACGCGTCGGCGGGCGAGCACATCACCCGGTTCACGACCATCGTCGGCGTCAGCCGGGTTCCGTTGTGCGCGAGCCTGCCGAAGAACTCCCGGGCGCGCCACGGGCTGTAGGCCTCGGTCGCCTGCCGGTCCAGCTCGCGGGCCATAGTGAAGAACGTCCGCGGGTGCGCCGGGTCGAACGGCGTCTCGGCGAGGGTCGCGAGGATTTCGTCCCGGCGCGCCGACGTGTAGACGGGGACGCCGAAGAGGTGCTCGAAGCTGCGCTGGCCCGCGTCGCTCGCCACCGGCTGCGAAACCCGGTACGGCCAGTGGCCGGCGAAGGGCAGCCCGGCGCGGCGGCACTCGTCGGCGATGGCGGCGAACGCCTCCGCGCCCAGGTAGGAGTACACCTTGACGAAGTCCGCGCCTTCGGCCTCGGCGGTCCGCACGGCCGCGCGTGCCTCCTCCGCCGTCGCCACCTGCGTGACGGGCGGTGCGAGCAGGGACACCGGGCCGTCGATGATCGAGCTGCCCATGACGACCCGGGGGCCGGCCAGCTCCCCGCGGACGATCTTGTCGCGCACCGCGCGGTTTTCGGCGTAGCCCCACATCTCGCGGATGCCGGTGACGCCGTTGGCCAGGTACAGCGGCGGGAAGACGGCCTCGTAGTCGAGGCCGTGGGTGTGCAGGTCCCAGAGACCGGGCACGAGGTACCGGCCCCGGCCGTCGACGACCCGGACGCCGTTCAGGGGAGGTAGATCCGCGGCGGGACCGGCCCAGGCGATCCGGTCCCCGACCACCACGACCGCCGAGTGCGGGGCGGGCGGGGCATCGGTGCCGTCGACCACGGTGGCCCCGAGCACGACAACGACATCCGAACCGGCCGCGGCGGCCTCCTGGGCGAAGACGGCGGGCACAACCCCCGCGGCGGCGAGCCCCGCACCGGCGACCGCCAGCCACCGGAGAAAGTCACGCCGGTTCGCCTCGACCCGCTCCACGGCGGCCCCCTATCGCTCGGGTTGGGGGCCCCATTCAACCCGCCGGAAGGGGGATGCGGATCTTCCAGCGTGCGCTCTTCGCGCTGCGCACGCTCGGAGGTATGTCCCGGCGTGCAGGCGCCTGGGAAGGACGGAAGGGCCGGTTCGGGAGCCGCCGGCTCTGGCGGGCCCGGGGCGGCGGCTCCCCGAGCCCAGCCGAGCGGCGGCTCCCCAGCGAGCCCGAGGCAGGCGCCCCGCGCAGGCCGGCCCCGCGTGGAGCGCGGCCGACCTGCAACACCGCGGGCAGCGGGTGCCCACCAAACCGCCCCACCTCGGCGCCGCCCCGGAACCGGGTCAGGCCAGTGCCTGCGTCGGTGCCAGCCGGGCCGCTCTCACCGCCGGATAAGCCCCCACCAAAGCCGCCACGCCGACGCCGGCCCGCCTGCGGCGGCGGCGCCCACGGCAGCGTCGCCGGCCTGGCCCTGGCGCCCCGGCCGAGCCCGAGGCGACTGCGGCACTCCGAAGCGACCCAAGGGAGGCCGCTCCAGCCCTGCGCGCCGCAGGTCGGCCGTGCACGGAGCGCGCCCGGCGGCCCCGGAGCCGCCGCCCCAGGCCGAGGCCGAAGCGACTCCGAGCCCGGGTCGCGGCGGCTCCCGAGCCCAGCCCGAGCAGCGGCTTCCCAGCAAGCCAAACCCGAGCAGCAGCTCCCCACGCCCAACCCGAGCGGCGACTCCCCAGCGGACCCGAGCCGCGCGCCCCGCGCAGGCCGGCCCCGCGCGAAGCGCGCGGCCGACCTGCGACACCGCGGGCAACGGGCCGCCCCACCCCGGAACCCGCGTCAGGCCAGTGCCTGCGTCGGTGCCAGCCGGG
This sequence comes from Amycolatopsis sp. NBRC 101858, assembly GCF_030269325.1. GTDB lineage: Bacteria > Actinomycetota > Actinomycetes > Mycobacteriales > Pseudonocardiaceae > Amycolatopsis > Amycolatopsis ponsaeliensis. The sequence continues at coordinate 1,485,499 of NZ_BSTD01000001.1, forward strand.
CCGCTCGCACCGCCGGATAAGCCCCCGCGATCGCCCCCACCAAAGCCGCCACGGCGACGCCGCCCGCCAGCGTTGCCCAGGGCAGTACCGCCGGCCACCCCTGGCTGAGCGCGTAGCCCGCCGTCACCAGCACCCCCGCCAGCACTCCCGCCAGCCCACCCAGTCCCGACAACAGCACCGACTCGGCCAGGAACTGCCCGCGGATCTGCCTCTTCGTCGCCCCGAGTGCCCGACGCAGGCCGATTTCGCGCCGGCGTTCGAGCACCGAAATCACCATCGTGTTGGCCACCCCGACCCCGCCGACCAGCAGCGCCACGCCGCCGAGGCCCAGGAACAGGGCGCTGTACGTCGTGTCCGTCAGCTTCTGGGCCGCCAGTGCGTCCGATGGGCGGCGGACCTCGACCTCGTTCGGCGCCTGGGGGTTCAGCGTCGCGCCCAGCACCGAACGCACACTGTCCACTTGGGATTCCTTCGCGCGGACGTACACAGTGGACGGATGGCCGTCGAACCCGAGGAGCCGCTTCGCGACGTCCCAGCCGACCAGTGCCGACCGCTCGATCTCCGGTGCCAGCGGCATCGGCGCGAGGATGCCGACCACCGTGAACCACTGCGTCCCGATCAGCACCTGCGGCGGCCGGGCCGGGTCGACGTGGTCGATGCCGAGCCGGGCCGCGGCCTGCGCACCCAGCACCGTCACCGGGTAGTCCTGGTTGCCCGCCGCGAGAAAGGCACCGACGCGCACCTTGCCGCCGAGCACGCCCAGCAGGTCCGGCCGCGCCGCGAACACGGCGAGCCCGGACGTGTCGTCCGGCGCGATCTTGTCGCTGCGCCGCACGCTCGCCGACGTGTTCCCGGTGCCGCTGGCCGCCTCCACCGGCCCGATCCGCTTCGCCATCGGGACCGCGTCGTCCGGCAACACGGCGTTGTCCCCGAACAGCGTCTGCCCCGGCCCGGCGGTGAGCAGGTTCGTGCCGAGCGCGGCCAGCCGGTCGTGCAGGGCCTGCGCGCCGGACGCCGGGATCGCCAGCACCGCGACCATCGCCGCGACGCCGATCGCGATGCCCAGCGCGGAAAGCACCGCGCGCACCGGCCGCGTGCGCATGCCGTGCGCCCCGAGCGCGACGACGTCCGGCGGCTTGAGCCGGGCCGGTTCCGGCAGCGTCACCAGCGTCATCGCGCACCCACCAGGCCGGTGTCGAGCCGCAGCCGGCCGTCGAGCAGTTCGATCCGGCGCGGCATCCCCGCGGCGATCTCGCGGTCGTGGGTGATCACGACGATCGTGGTGCCGCCGGTGGACAGCTCCCCGAGCAGCCCGAGCACGGACGCACCGGTACCGGTGTCGAGGTTGCCGGTCGGCTCGTCGGCCAGCAGGATCGACGGCTCGTTGACGACCGCCCGTGCGATCGCGACGCGCTGGCGTTCCCCGCCGGACAGCTCGCCGGGCCGGTGCCACGCCCGGTGCCCCAGCTTGACGCGGTCGAGCGCCGCCAGCGCCCGCTCGCGCCGCCGTCGCCGCGGCACCCCGGCGTAGAGCAGGCCGGTGCACACGTTGTCCACCGCACTCATCCCTTCGTCGAGGAAGAACTGCTGGAACACGAACCCGATCCAGCGCGAGCGCAGCGCGGAGACCTTGCGGTCCGGCAGCGCGGCGACGTCGTGGCCGTGCAGCTCGACGCGCCCCGACGACGGCCGGTCGAGCGTCCCCATCAGGTGCAGCAGGGTCGACTTGCCGGACCCCGACGGCCCGACGATCGCGACCATCTCGCCGTCCTCCAGCGCCAGCGAGACGCCGTCGAGCGCGGCGACCCCGCCGGGGTAGGTGCGCGTGACGTCGTCGACGCGCAGCACGGGCGTCACGACGTCGTCACCACCCGCATGCCCGCGGTCAGGCCGGCGCCGGTGACCTCGACCTTGCCGCCGCTGAACAGTCCGGTTTGGACACCGATCAGCCGGCGCCGGCCGTTTTCGTCGACCTCGACGGCATAACCGCCCTCAGCGAGCGCGAGCAGCGCACCGACCGGGACCGCGAGCACGCCGGAGTGGACGTCCTTGGTGAACCGGACGGTCGCCGGGGCCGAGTCGAGCGTGCCGCCCGCGGCCGGATCGTCGAGCCGGACGGCCACCGTGATCTTGGGCTTGCCGTCGTCCTGACCCGCCGCGTCCTTGCCTTCGACGGCGGTCCGCCCGACGTCGGTGACCGTGCCCTGGCTCGTCTTCCCGTTGATCGTCACGGACGCCTTCGCGCCCTGCTGCGCGAGACCCTGCTTCGCCGCGTCGAGCTTCACCTGCACCGAGCGGACGGTCCCGGTCGTCTTGAGCACCTCGCCCTGCGCCGGCGAACCGGGCTTCGCCGACACCGCCGACACGCGGACCTCGCCGGCCGCGAGCACGACGTCACCCTGGCCGAACGCGCCGGTCTGCTCCAGCCCCAGCGACTTCTGCCACTTCTTCAGCGCGGCCGCCGTCGCGGAGGTGAACTTCTTGTCCGGCGTGCCGAAGCCGCCGAACCCGCACGCCTTGAGGTTCTCCTCCAGCTGCTTGACATCGGCGCCGTCGTCCGCGCCGGTGGCGAGGTCGCGGTAGAACGGCAGCGTGCCGTAGAACAGCGGCACCGGCTTCGCGTCCACGCCGTACACCGCCTTGCAGCGGGTGATCGTGGCGCCCGCCGCCGGCAACGACGTGATCGTGCCGGGCTTGCGGCCCTGGACGGTCTCCTCGTCGCCGTAGCCGAGGGTGCCGTCGGCCTCTTCTTCCTCACTGAGGTCGGTCTTGACGACCTCGGCGGTTTCGACCGACGGCGGCGTCGCTTCCTTGACCGGCGTCGCACTCGACACCCGGGTCAGGATCACCACCGAGCTGGTGCCGAGCACCACGACGAGGACGGCGCCGGCGACGAACCAGCGCGTCCGGCCGCGGCGGCGCGCCTTCAAGTGGGTCACTTCGGTCATTTGCCCGCCTCGGAGCTGACGCTCATGCCGAGCCCGCACGCCTTCGCGGCGGCTTCGAACTTCTTCGGGTCGTCGCCCGGGCCACCGATCCGCGTCGCGCCCTTGCCGCTGGGGTCGGGGTCCGGCATGTCGATGCCGTGCTCGCGCATGCACTTGGCGTCCTTGCGCATCTTGTCGAGCTCCTCGGCGCTCGGCGGCTTCATCTCGCCGCCGTTGGGCATGAGGTGCTTGCACTCCTTCTGCGCGGTTTCGATCTTCGACGCGTCGGCGCCGTCCCCGCCGAGGGTGACCGCCATGCCGCCGCCGTCGCCGGCCGGCTTCGGGTCGGGCATGTCGACGCCGTGCTCGCGCATGCACTTGGCGAAGTCGCGCATCTTGTCTTCGTCGCTCTTGCCGCTGGTGTCGGCCGCGGTGGGCCCGCCCGACTTCGGCGGCGTCGAGATCGAGGCGACCTTGCCGCCGTCGTCCCCCTGGGCGCCGCAGCCCCCGAGCAGCAGGGCCGCCCCGAGCGCCGCGACGACGATCCGTGTCCGCATGGCTCGCTCCTTTCGTGTCCTGATGGGTGCCAGGTCTACGGATCGGGGCATTCGGGCGCGCTAAGCGACGTCGCTTATGCGGTCCTTATGGCCTCCCTGCGCAGACTGGGCGGGTGCGCGTGCTGGTGGTGGAGGACGAACGGCTGCTGGCCGACTCGGTGGCGGAGGGCCTGCGGCGGTTTTCGATGGCCGTCGACGTCTGTTACGACGGCGAGCAGGCCCTGGAACGCGTCGGCGTCCACGGCTACGACGTCGTGGTCCTCGACCGCGACCTGCCGAAGGTGCACGGCGACGCCGTCTGCGCGGCCGTGGTCAAGGCCGGCGGTGAGGCGCGGGTCCTCATGCTGACCGCGGCCGCCGACGTCACCGACCGCGTCGCCGGCCTGGGCCTCGGCGCCGACGACTACCTGACGAAGCCGTTCGCGTTCGCCGAGCTGGTCGCCCGGGTGCAAGCGTTGTCGCGGCGCGCGCGGCCCGCGTTGCCGCCGGTGCTGGAACGCGACGGCGTCGTGCTCGACCTGCCGCGCCACCAGGCCGCCCGCGACGGCCGGTTCCTGCTGCTCTCGCCGAAGGAGTTCGCCGTGCTCGAGGTGCTCATGCGGGCGGAGGGCGCGGTGGTCAGCGCCGAGGACCTGCTGGACAAGGCGTGGGACGAGCACGCCGACCCGTTCACGAACGCGGTGCGCGTCGCGGTGATGACGCTGCGCCGGAAGCTCGGCGACCCGCCGGTCATCGGGACCGTGCCCGGCGCCGGCTACCGGTTCGGCACGCCGTGAACACCGTGAACGCCCTGTCCGTCCGGACGAAGCTGACGGCCTGGTACGGCGGGCTGTTCCTGCTCGCCGGGCTGGTGCTCGTCGTCATCAACTACCTGCTGGTGCAGAGCACGCTGCCCGACCCGGCCCGGGTCGCCTCGTCGACGATCGGCTCGGCCGACGCCACCTACGGCATCACGGCCGGCACACCCATGCCGTCCGAAGGCGTGGCAGTGCGGCTGCTGAGCGGCTCGCTGGAGGACTACCGCTCCTCGACGCTGTCCACGCTGGTCGTCGGCTCGGCGATCGCGCTGGTGGCGACGGCGGCGCTGGCCGTGCTGTTCGGCTGGCTGATGGCGGGCCGCGCGCTGCGGCCCCTGCACGACATCACGTCGGCGGCGCGGCGGCTCGAAGCGGGCAAGCTCGACCGGCGGATCAACCTGGAGGGCCCGCCCGACGAGCTGAAGGAGCTGGCGGACACGTTCGACGGCATGCTCGACCGGCTCGCCGAGTCGTTCGACAGCCAGAAGCGGTTCGTCGCGAACGCCTCCCACGAGCTGCGGACGCCCCTGGCGGTGCAGCGGACGCTGGTCGAGGTCGCGATGGCCGACCCCGAAGTGACGCCGGAGCTGCGGAAGCTCGGCTCGCACCTGCTGCTCACGAACGAGCGCAGCGAGCGGATGATCGAGGGCCTGCTGATCCTGGCCCGCAGCGACCGCGGGCTCACCGCACGCGCCCCGGTCCGCCTCGACGAGGTGGTGGCGGCGGTGGTCCGGTCGACGTCCGCGCAGGCGGCGTCGGCGGGGGTGAAGGTGGAGACGCGGCTGCGGCCCCGCGTGGTGGCGGGCGACCCGGTACTGCTCGAACGGCTGGTGACGAACCTGCTCGTCAACGCGATCACCTACAACGCTTCGGGCGGCTGGGTGTACGTCGAGGTGCGCGGCGACCCGGCGCTGGAGGTGCGGAACTCGGGGCCGGTGGTGCCGCCCGAAGCCGTGCCGACGTTGTTCGAGCCGTTCCGCCGGGTCGGTTCGGAGCGGACCGGCGACACGCGCAACGCCGGACTGGGGTTGTCGATCGTGCGGTCGGTCGCCCAGGCCCACGGTGGCTACGCGGAGGCCCAGCCCGGCCGGCGCGGCGGTCTCACGGTGACGGTCCGCCTGCCGCCTTCCTGATCCACTCGATCGTGACTGACCGTGTCCGGCGTGTCACCCGGCAGCCGCCGACCTGGGTGATCCATGATGCGGACGTCGCAAAGTGAACAGTGGGCAGTTCTGCACGGACTCGGCGCGCCTCGCACGTCAAGCCGACGCGCCGTTCTAACGTGGGCACCCACAACGGTGAAGCATCGGGGAAGGCGAACAATGCGCACGCTTCGAGTAGTCGGGCTGCACGAGGACGGTAAGTCCATCGTGTGCGAAGACTCGGCGAGCGGTACGCGCTTCCTCCTCCCGGCCGATGAAAGACTGCGCGCGGCGGCGCGGGGTGACCTCACCCGCCTCGGCCAGATCGAAATCGAGTTGGAGAGCCAGATGCGGCCACGCGAGATCCAGGCGCGAATCCGCGCCGGCGAGTCGGTCCAGCAAGTCGCGGCGGGCGCCGGGATTTCGGAGCAGCGCGTCGAGCGCTACGCCTACCCCGTGCTGCTCGAGCGGTCCCGGACCGCCGAGCTCGCGCAGAGCGCCCACCCGGTCCGCGAGGACGGCCCGGACGTGCAGACGCTCGGCGAGGTCGTCGCGTACGGCTTCGGCGTCCGCGGGCACGACTACTCGAAGGCTTCCTGGGACGCCTGGAAGGGCGACGACGGCCGCTGGGTCGTCGTGCTGCAGTGGAAGGCCGGGCGCTCGGACAACCGCGCGCACTGGGCGTTCTCGCCCGGGGCGCACGGCGGCACGGTCATGGCGCTCGACGAGAACGCCGAGGTCCTGCTCGACCCGAACGCGTACCGCGCGCCCCGCACGGTCCGCGCCCTCGACCCGGCCCGCGACGCGGAGTTCCAGCCGACGCTGGACTCGGTGCCGCCCCAGGACCACGCCGAGCTGCCGGCCGCCGAGCCGGACCCGGACGACGACACCCGCGAGATCCCCCGCGTCCCGGCGGATCCCGAGGACGACACCGCCACCGACCAGCCGCGGCCGAAGGCCAAGAAGAACCACCCGATCGTGCCGTCCTGGGAGGACGTGCTGCTCGGGGTCCGCTCGCAGCGCGGCTGAGTCCTACTCGACCAGCGCCGCGAGCGTCTTCGGGGCCACCAGGCGGTAGGCCTCCCGGACGATCCGGTCGATCTCGCCCCAGTCGACGTCGACGTCGAGCCGCACGCCCAGCCAGCCGCGGTGCCCGACGTAGGCCGGCCGGAAGAAGCGCCCGGGCTCGGTGCGCACCAGCTCCTCCTGCGCCCCGGGCGGCGCCGGGCACCAGAAGGCGAGCCTGCCGTCGCCGTGGTGGTCGTCGGCGAACATGACGAACGTCTTCTTGCCGCGCACGAACCACGCGGGCGACCCGTGGCTGAGCCGCTCGGTCGCTTCGGGCAGGGCCAGGCACAACTTCCGCAACGCGTCGAGCTGCCGCATCCCGCCAGGTTACGATGTCACGCTGAGGGAGGGATCGGTCATGCAGCGTGACATCCGATGATGACGACGGCGCCGCCCGCCGAGCAGGCGTGGCTCCTGCGGCTGGGCGAACTGCGGTTCCGCGTCTTCTCCGGCGCCCCGGTCGTCGAGGTGTCGCCGGCGCAGTGGGGGCTCGACGACCGCGCCGTCCGGCAGGCCGCGGCCGGTCGCCGGTACCGCGAAACCCCGCCCGGCCAGGCCGGTTTCCTGCGGTTCGAGTTCGCGCCCGGCTCCTTCCCGCCGCACTTCGACCGCGGCCCCGGCACGGACGCCGACCGGCGGCGGCTCGGGAAGCTGCTCGCCGGGCAGGAGCAGTTCTGGGCGAGCACGCGCCGGCTGCGGCTCGGCCGGGCGGACGTCGGCGCGGTCGCGGCGGCCGCCGGGATGACCGTCGTGGCCGAGGCCGCCGACCCGACCGACCGGCTCCTGCTGCTGCGCCGTTCCGGGCTGCCGGACGAGGAACTGCGCTCGCGCACCCGGCAGCGGATCACCCGGGCGCAGGTCTGGGCCGGTGTCGGCGGCCTGTTCGCCGCCTGCGCAGTGGCCGCGCTCGTCTGGGGGCGGCTCACGGACCGGGCGCTCGGCCCGCTGCTGCTCGTGTTCGGCGCCGCCGCGAGCCTGCTCGTCACCGGAGTGGCGATGCGGGTCGTCGCCGGCCGCTCACCGCGCCTGCCCTGGCTGGACGCGCAGTTCGACGGCCGGTCGCACGCCGCCGTCCCTTACCCGGTCTCGCTGTCCACGGAGCTGCTGGCCGAGGTCGCCTCGCGGTACGGCTACTTCTACGGCGGCCCGGTCACCACCGGGCGCAACGAGACGTCGCACCTCTTCGTCAAGTGCCGTCCCGGGCTGGTGTTCGGGACCCCGGCCCTCCCCGGCCCGCCCGGCTTCGAGCCCCCGGCCGGGTCGCCGGAGCGGGAGCAGTGGCTGCGCAACCACCTCGACGGCCGTGACGAGCTGTGGATCAGCGTCCGGCACGCGAAGCTGCCGCCGGCCCGGATCGCCGAGATCGCCGGTGGCGAGGGCCTGTCCGCCCTCGCGCACTTCGCCGATCCCACCGACCTGATCCTGCTGCTGCGCCGCCCGTCGGCGCCGCCACGCGCGCCGAGGAAGTTCCGGATGTCGTTCGCCGGCTTCCTCGTCCCCGCGGCGTGGGCCCTGCTGTGCTTCGGCGGCGGCGCGGTGACGGCCGTGCTCGACGGAGACGAGCACCTCTTCGCGGTCGGCGCTTTCCTCGCGGTGCTCGGCGTGCCCCCGCTGTTGTGGGTGCTGCGGGTCTTCCCCCGCTCGACCCGCGTCGGCTGGCTGGCCGGGGAGTTCACCGGGAAGGCCGGCGTCACCTTCTTCAGCGGCCAGTTCGACGTCTCCCCCGAGCTGGAACGCCGGATCGCCGGCTACCACGGTTACGCGTTCCGCTCCGAGACCCACACACAGGCCCAGGGCAGGCTCGTCACCTACGTCCGGTACCGCTAGAAGGCGATCACCAGCACGCCGACCCACGCGATCACGACGCCGCCCGCCGCGCCGTACGCGGCCCAGCGCAGGATCGGGGTCCGGCGGATCAGCCACAGCGACGGCGTGATCCCGGCCGTCACGACGACCGACGCCCCGAGCGCCACCCAGCCGCTGGTCTCGCGGGCCAGCGTCGAAGCCAGCGCCAGCATGGCCACCACGACCACGGCCGCGATGAACGCCGAGACGGTCAGCCCGGTCAGCCACGGCGTCGGCTCCCCGGCCGGGCCCGCCGGGCCGAGCACCGACCGGACGAACCGGTGGCCGGGCGACTCGGCCCGCGGAGCCGGTTCGACGACCGTGTCGGCGCCGGTCACCGGGTCCACGAACCGCACGGTCGTGCCCATCACCGAGGCGAGCCGGCCGGCCAGCTGGCGGCCGCGCTGCGAGACGACCGCGCCCGCTTCGGCGCCGGAGTCGGCCGAGACGGCGGACGCGACGCGCGCCCATTCGTGCAGGGCCTGCGCGAGGTCCGAACCGATCGCGAGCTTGTGCGGGTCGACCTCGCGCGCCTGCTCCCCGCCGGGTCCGGCGAGCACCGCGCGCTCACCGCGGATCCGCAGCTCCATGGTGTCCCTCCGCGCCGGTTACGCCTCGAAACCGAAACCTTAGTCGGCCCGCGCCAGTTCGTAGAAGGCCACGGCGGCGGCCGTCGCGATGTTGAGGGAGTCGACACCGGCCGGCATGGGTATCCGGACCGCGTGATCAGCCGCCGCCAGTGCCGTTTCGGTCAGCCCGGGACCTTCCGCGCCGAACAGCAGCGCCACCCGGCCGGGTGCGTGCGCCCGCAGTTCGCGCAGCGGGACCGAGCCCGGCCGGGGCGTGAACGCGGCGACGGCGAACCCGCGCGCCCGCAGGTCGTCGAGCCCGTCCGGCCAGTCCGTGAGGTGCCCGAACGGCACGCGCAGGACGTGGCCCATCGACACGCGCACGCTGCGCCGGTAGAGCGGGTCGGAACAGCCCGGCCCGAGCAGGACGCCGCCGACGCCGAGCGCGGCCGCGTTGCGGAAGAGCGCGCCGAGGTTTTCGTGGTCCCCCACGCCTTCGAGGACGGCGATCGTGCCGGCGTTCGCGACGACCTCGGAAACCGTCAGCGGCGCCGGCCGGTCCGCGACGGCGAGGATCCCGCGGTTGAGGTGGAAGCCGACGACGTCGGCCATCGTCTCCGCCGAAGCCGCGTACTGCGGCACGTCCGTCCCGGCGAGGTCGTCCGCCAGCTCGGCGAACCGCCGTTCGACGCCCAGCAGAGCCCGTACCGGGTACCGGGACGCCAGCAGCCGGGACACCACGACGGTGCCCTCGGCGATGACGAGTCCCTTGCCGCCCGGGCGGTCCGGGCGGCGGTCCGCTGTGGACAGGTCCCGGAAATCGTCGACCCTCGGGTCGTCCCGGCGGTCGATGTGGATCAGGCCCATCCGCCCAGTCTGTCATCCGCTTGCCGGGCGCTTCACTGGTCCGAACGTCCGGCCGGGAGTGCGGCAAACGGGTTCTTTTTGCTGTCGGTTAACTCGCCGTGACGGAGAGCACCAGTTTGGCCGCTAGCCCGGTTGCATCGGCTGTGTAACGGTTGTCCGCCAGGACCTGAAACACGTCCTAGTTCCGCGTCAAACGAAAAGCAGGGATGGTCATGGGGATGGACCTCGCGGCTCAACCGTTCAACACGCTCGACCGGGGACGGTACCGCCGCAAGGTGCAGCGCTGTCTCGACACGTTGGCCCGCATGCTCACCGACGGCAGCTTTTCGTTCCCCCGCAAGAACATCGGCCTCGAGGTCGAGCTGAACCTGGTCGACCGCGAGCTGCGCCCGTCGATGACGAACACCGCCGTGCTCGAAGCGCTGGACGACCCGTCGTTCACCACCGAGCTGGGCCAGCACAACATCGAGCTGAACGTGCCGCCGCGGCCGCTGGCCGGCGATTCGGCCCTCCAGCTCGAAGACGACCTCCGCGCGTACCTCGCGACCGCGGCGTCGAAGGCCCGCGACACCGGGTCGTCGCTGGCCATGATCGGCATCCTGCCGACGTTGAAGCACGAGCACTTCGACCAGAAGTGGCTCACCAACAAATCGCGGTACGTCACCCTGAACGACCAGATCTTCGCGGCGCGCGGCGAACGGACCGTGCTGGCGATGGAAGGCGCGCCGCTGCCGGGCCAGCAACCGGAACGCCTTCGCAGCTATGCGGAATCCATTCTTCCGGAAGCCGCGTGCACGAGCGTGCAGCTGCACTTGCAGGTGGCGCCGGAGGAGTTCGCCGCGCACTGGAACGCGGCCCAGTGCCTGGCCGGGCTGCAGATCGCGCTCGCCACGAACTCGCCGTTCCTGCTGGGCAAGGCACTCTGGCAGGAGACGCGCATCCCGCTGTTCCTGCAGGCGACCGACACCCGCCCGGAAGAGCTGAAGAACCAGGGCGTGCGGCCGCGTGTCTGGTTCGGCGAGCGCTGGATCACGTCGATCTTCGACCTGTTCGAGGAGAACGTCCGCTACTTCCCCGGCCTGCTCCCGGAAACCGACGTCGAAGACCCGATCGAGGCGCTCGACGCGGGCCAGGCGCCCAAGCTCACCGAGCTGCGCATGCACAACGGCACCATCTGGCGCTGGAACCGCCCGGTGTACGACGTCGTCGACGGCCTGCCGCACCTGCGGATCGAGAACCGGGTGCTGCCGGCCGGCCCGACCGTCGTCGACACCGTGGCGAACGCGGCGTTCTTCTACGGCGCCCAGCGCGCGCTCGCCGAGGCGGAACGCCCGGTGTGGAGCCAGATGTCCTTCCAGGCGGCGGAAGAGAACCTCTACGCCGGCGCGCGCCGCGGCTTCGAGGCGCAGCTGTACTGGCCGGGCATCGGCTGGATCCCGCCGGACGAGCTGGCGCTGCGCGTGCTGCTCCCGCTCGCCCACGAGGGGCTGCGCCGTTCCGACGTCTCCGACGAAGCCCGCGAGCGCTACCTCGGGATCATCGAGCGCCGCTGCCTCGCCCGGCGGACCGGGGCGACCTGGCAGCGCGACTACGTCCTGCGGGCGCAGGAACGCGGGCTCGACCGCGAGGCGGCGCTGACCCGGATGCTCGGGCGCTACCTGGAGCTCTCGGAGGCCGGCGAGCCGGTGCACACCTGGCAGCTCGATGATTGAGCGCTAGCCTGGGTCGATGCCGAAGATTCTCGGTGAGTCGCTCGAAGCGCACCGGCGTGAGGTGCGGACGCGGGTCTTCGAAGTCCTGCGCGCCCAGCTGTACGAACGCGGCTTCGACGCGATCACGCTCGCCGGGGTCGCCTCGGCCGCCGGGGTGGGCCGGACCGCGCTGTACAACCACTTCCCCGACAAGGAAAGCCTGCTCGTCGCCTTCGTCGAGGACGAAGCGGCGCGGTACGTCACGCGGCTGACCGAAGCCGTCGAGGCCCACGCCGACCCAGTGGACCAGCTCGCCACGTTCGTCCGGCTGCAGCTGCGCGTGCTGGCCGAGTACCACATGCCGCCGGGCACGGCGCTCGCGTCGGCGCTGGCACCCGCGGCGTACCGGCGGATCAGCGCGCACGCCGACCCGATCACCGACCGGCTGCGCGCGATCCTGGCCGGCGGCGTCGACCTCGGGCGCTGGCCGGCCGAGGACCCGGACGTCCTGATCCCGATGATCACCGCCGCGCTGGGCAACCGGACGCTGGTCGACGGGCCCCCCGAACAGCTCGGCGACGTCGTCGAAGCGGCGGTGCGCTTCGTGCTGCGAGCGGTCGGAGCTGCGATTTAGGGTAGCCTAACCCGGAGAAATGCCCTACGATCTTTCTGACAGCGTGTCAGATCGATCGCCGGGAGGCCTGCCCATGTCGGTGACCACGGATGCCCGCCCCTTTTCGGCGACCCTGCGCGCGTCGACGCTCGAGGTGCACGAGAAGGCGAACTACTCGACGTACATGCGTGCCCTGCTCGGCGGCGAGCTGACGCAGGAGGGCTACACCCAGCTCGCGATCCAGTACTACTTCGTCTACGGCGCGATCGAGGCGGCGAGCGACCGCATGGCCGGCGACCCGGTCGGGGGCGAGTTCGTGTTCGACGAGCTGCGCCGGCTGCCCCACCTCGAGCGCGACCTCGCGCACCTGGTCGGCCCGGACTGGCGTTCGACGATCACCCCGCTGGAGTCGACGCGGGCGTACGTCGCGCGAGTCGGCGAAGCGTCTTCGTGGGCGGGCGGGTACGTGGCGCATCACTACACGCGCTACCTGGGCGACATCGCGGGCGGCCAGGCGATCCGGCGGCTGCTGGAGAAGACGTACGACGTCGCCGAGGCGGGCACCCTCTTCTACCACTTCGAGGGCATCGGCAGCGCGCCCCGCTTCCGCGACCGGTACCGCGCGAAGCTGGACAACGCGCCGTGGGACGAGGCCGAGCGCGCGCGGGTGATCGACGAGACGCTCGTCGCGTTCGAGTGCAACGTCGCCGTGTTCGAGGAGCTGGCTTCGCGGCTCGACGAATACCGCGCCTGAATGATCGTCGTCACAGCTCGTTGACCTCCAGTTAAGTCCAGGTAGCAGGCTCGGTTTCGGGTGGCAGGCCGCCGGGTACGCCACTTGACGAGCCGCCGTCCCACGTGGTGATGGCCACGCGCCCCCGCTCGCCGCGAAGGGACGTGTGCTACTAGGTTCGGTACAGGAAACTTGTGTCGAAGACAGAAGGAGGGCCAATGGCCCGCTACGAGCTCCCCGATCTCGACTACGACTACAGCGCGCTCGCGCCGCACATCTCGGGCGAGATCAACGAGCTGCACCACAGCAAGCACCACGCGACCTACGTCAAGGGCGCGAACGACACGCTCGACAAGATCGCCGAAGCCCGCGACGCCGGCAACTTCGGTGACATCGTCGGCCTGCAGACCACGCTGGCCTTCCACCTCGCCGGCCACGCGAACCACGTCGTCTGGTGGAAGATCCTGTCGCCCGAAGGCGGCGACAAGCCGACCGGCGAGCTCGCGGCCGCGATCGACGAGGCGTTCGGCTCCTTCGACAAGTTCAAGGCGCAGTTCACCGCCGTCGCGACGACGATCCAGGGCAACGGCTGGGCCGCGCTCTCCTGGGACCCGATCGGCAAGACGCTGATCACCCAGCAGCTGCGCGACCACCACAACAACCTGGTCCTGCCGACCGTGCCGATCCTGCTGGTCGACGTCTGGGAGCACGCGTTCTACCTGGACTACAAGAACGTCAAGCCGAAGTACGTCGAGGCCCTGTGGAACATCTACAACTGGGCCGAAATCAGCAAGCGCTTCGACAACGCCGTCGCCGGCGGCAACGGCCTGCTGCTCGGCTGAGCACCCGGTCGCAAAACGGGGTCCTTCCGCACGGAAGGGCCCCGTTTTTCGTCGACGGGTGAAATCGCTTGACCTCGAGTGCGGTCGAGGTGTGAGAGTTGAGCCATGGACGTTGACGCGTATCTGGCGCGGCTGGGTGTCGACCGGCCCGCGGCCGCCGACCTGGGGACCCTGCGCCACCTGCAGGAACGCCACCTGGCGACGGTCCCGTTCGAGAACCTGAGCATCCACCTCGGCGAGCCGGTCGAGCTGGCCGAAGCGGCGTTGGCCGACAAGATCGTGCGGCGCCGGCGCGGCGGTTTCTGCTACGAGCTCAACGGGCTTTTCGCGGCCCTGCTGCGCGAACTCGGGTACACCGCCGCACTGCACGCGGCACAGGTCTTCCGCCCGGACGGAACGCCCGGCCCGCCGCTGGACCACGCGGCGATCGTCGTTTCCCTGGACGAGCCGTGGCTGGTCGACGTCGGCTTCGGCCGGTTTTCCCGGCACCCGCTGCGACTGTCCGGCGTGGACGCCCAGGCCGACCCGGACGGCGAGTTCCTGCTGCTGGACGCGCCCCACGGCGACATCGACGTCCTGCTGGACGGCAAGCCGCAGTACCGCCTGGAGCGCCGCCCGCGGCCCCTCGCGGACTTCGTCCCGATGGCGTGGTGGCAGGCGACGTCCCCGGAGTCCCATTTCACGAAGTCCCTGACGTGCTCCCGCCCGACGTCCCAGGGCCGGGTGACGCTGTCGGGCGACCGTCTGATCGAGACGGTCGACGGCGTCCGGCACGAGGTCGTGCTGCCGACGGAGGCCGCGATCCGGATGGCGTACCGCGTCTACTTCGGCCTCCCGCTGACGCGCCTGCCCACGCCACCGGGTGAGAGTCCCTTGACGAGCGGTGCGCTCAGCCCGACACTGCCGTGAACGGACACGGCCGGGAATGAACGAAGCCCCGGCCTGGGGTTCCCAGGGCCGGGGCTCCGTCCGTTCCCGAACTGACTGCCGCTCCCACCACGAAGCGGACATGTATGAGGTTAGCCTAACCTCACCTCTCGGGCAAGAGGCTCGTTGAGGAGACCCGCATCTCACTCGTTCGAGTGAGCCCGCCTGCGGAAACCCCCCTATTTCTGTCGGTGCGTGCCGATACGGTTACGCCGTGAACATGAGGGGGATGCAGAAGGACCGCACCGTGCTGATCGCCGTCTCGCTGACGGCGGTCTTCGCGGTGCTGAGCGGGCTGGCCTGGTTCCTGACCCGCGACTCACCGGAAGATGCGCCCAGGTCGTTGCCGTCGGCCTGGCCGACCGCGGGCGCCGAGCCGATCCGCCCGGTCCCGCTGCCGACCGGCGAGATGGCTGCCGCCCTGCCGTTCGGGACCGCGGGGCAGGTCCTCTGCAACGCCGTCCCGGTGGAAACCTGGGCGCGCGTGCTGGCCGGTCCGGTCCTGCGCGAAGCCGCGAACGGTATCTGTCACGTGGTCACCGCCGACCTGGACGTCACCGCGAGCACCTACGACCGCGCCCCGGTCGACGGAGGCCAACCGGCCGGGATCACCGTCGCCGGGCACCGGGGCACGCTGGGCGAAAGCCCGGTCGGCCCCGCCGTCCTGACCGTCCGGCTCGCCGACACCGGCGAACGGTGGGCGGCACCGGAACTCCAGCTCCGGATCGTGAGCCTGACCCGCGTCCGCACCGAGCGCGACTTCCGGGGGATGGCGGAGGAGCTCGGCACGGCGATGGTCGGGGCGATCACCTCCCCGGGGCCGTCGCTGCCGAGCGAAGCGGAGCGGCAGCACCCACCCGAGCTGACCCCGATCGCCGGCACCGGCATCGCCGACGCCGCCTACCCGCTGATCATGCGGCAGCTCTGCACCCAGCTGGCCCGGGCGCTGGAACTTCCCCTCGCCGAAGTCCAACCCGACTGGCCCTGCACGTGCGCGCACAAGGCCGGGGAAGCCGAGATCAAGCTCTCGTACGACCCCGACAGCACGACTAAGTACTTCGGCGACCGCTTCGCGGGCCGCCCGGCGGACGTGAGCGATTCGGGCGGCGTCATCGAAGTCCAGCTCGTCGACGGTTCCGCCCAGACGCTCGTCGTCAAGGTGTACGACCTGGACCGGACCATGCCGGGGATCCGGGACCTGGCCGGGAAGGTGGTGCCCCCGCTACTCGGCCGCTAGACCTTCGCCCGCTTGAGCACCCGGAGCCCGAACCCCCGCTGAACCGGCCACGAAACCCCGCCCCGCCGGATCAGCACGACCGCGCACACCACCGCGGCCAACGCCGAGACCGCTCCGCCGATGTAGAACGGAGACCGCCCGCCGAACGCCTGCGCCATCCACCCCACCATCGGCCCGCCGATCGGGTTGCCGCCGATGAGCACCAGCACGTACAGCCCCATCACGCGGCCGCGCATCTCGGGGCTGACCGACGTCTGCACCAGCGCGTTCGCCGTGTTGAGGAACGTCATCGTGGCGAAGCCGAGCGGGATCAGGCCGAGGCCGAACGTCAGGTACGTCGGCATGAACGCCGTGATCAGCTCGAACACGCCGAGGAAGAACGCCGACACCAGCATCAGCCGCACCCGCGGCCGGCCCTTCGTGCCGCGGCGGGCCGACATGATCGCGCCGGTGAACGTGCCCACCGCGACCAGCGTCGACAAGAGCCCGTAGCCGTCGGCCGCGGTGTGGAACACGTTCGCCGCGACGATCGGGAGGGAGGAGAAGTACGTGATGCCGAACGTGCTGACGAACAGCACCAGCACCATCACCGTCATCAGGTCCGAGCGCCGCCGGACGTAGCGCAGGCCCTCGGCCAGCTGCCCCTTCTCGCGCGGCACCGCCGCGACGCGGAACAGCTTGTCCGGGTTCATCAGGACCAGCCCGGTGATCACCGCGACCGTGCTGACCGCGTTCGCGATGAACAGCCAGCCGGTGCCGATCCAGGTGATCGCGAACCCGGCGATCGCCGGGCCGACAATCCGCGCCATGTTGAAGATCGACGAGTTCAGCGCGACCGCGTTCGCGATCTGGTCCCGGCCGACCATTTCGGCGACGAACGACTGCCGCGTCGGCACTTCGAGCGACGCCGTGATGCCGAGCGTGAAGCACAGGACGTAGACCTGCCACAGCGCGACGAGCCCGGTGATGTCGAGGACGCCGAGCACCACGGCCTGCGAACACGCCGCGGCCTGGATCCAGGTCAGCAGCCGCCGCTTGTCGACGCGGTCGGCGAGGACGCCGGCCCACAGCGAAAGGAACAGGGTCGGCGCGAACTGCAGCGCCACCGCGATGCCGAGGGCGATCGGGTTGTTGCCGCTGAGGGTGAACACCAGCCAGTCCTGGGCGATGCGCTGCATCCAGGTGCCGATGTTCGAGATGACCTGGCCGGTGAAGAACAGCCGGTAGTTGCGGACCCGCAGCGACGCGAACATGCTGCCGCGCTTGGATGGTGGCGAAGCGGACGGCGGTGGCGCCGTGTCCCGGGTAGCAGTGGTCTCGATGGAACGTTCGATTTCGCTACCCGTGGCCGTCACCGTGGTTAGTTCCCCGCCATCCTGTCTATGATTTCGGCGGCTTTCGAGAGCACTTCGCGCTCTTCGTCGCCGAGTTCCGCCAACTGCCGATCCAGCCACGCTTCTCGCACGGAGATGGCCTTCTGCACGTAGGCCAGTCCGCTGTCGGTCAGCTCGACGATGGCCTGCCGGCCATCGGTCGGGTGCGGGCGCCGCTCGACGAACTGCATCTCCTCGAGCGCGGCGATCACCCTCGTCATCGAGGGCGGCTGGACGCCTTCCTTCGCGGCGAGCTGACCCGGGGTCAGCGCACCGCACTTGTGCAGGGTGGACAGCGCGGCGACCTGCGTCAACGTGAGGTCGTCCCCGACGCGCTGTGCCCGCAGCCGGCGGTTGAGCCGGACCACCGCGAGACGCAGACGGCTCGCCAAGGAGCGTTCGTGCGTGTCGCCGGACATATAGTTAGCATACCTTACGAAACTTCGTCCCTTCAGGTGATCTCCGTCAACCGCAACCCGCGAGACGCTCGCGCGTCCACCTCGAAGGAGAACCTGGGGGTCGGATGAACAAGAAGCTGGTGGGTTCGGCCGTGGTCGGCGCGGCGGTCCTGGCGATCGTGGCGGCGCAGTTCTGGCGCGGCGAAGAGGCTCCGGCGGCCGCACCACCGCCGCCGTCGCCGTCGATGCCGACGACCACCACGCTGCCGTACCAGGCGTCCTTCGAGGCCTACAACTTCCCCGACGTCGCCGGCGGGCGCGGCTGGTCGATCCAGATCCCGGTCCCGTCCGGCTGGACCGTGACCCACCAGAACGACCGCGCGAGCTACCGCAGCGGTCATCTCCTCCTGGAGACCGACAAGGTGCCGATCACGCAGGAGGACGCGCTGAGCGGACTCCAGGCCATCGCCGCGAAGGCGCACCAAGACGGCTCGGTCGTCAAGCCCGTACAGGCCGGTGACATCGGGGACGCGGCGGAATGGGACTACACCTATCTCCGCGACGGCCGCTACCCCGAACGGGTCGCGGTCATCGGGCTCGGTGCGGGCGACAGCCTCGTCACGATCCGCTACGAGGCGCCGCCCGCCGAGTTCGACCCCAACCGCGGCGTGCTGGACGCCGCGATGAAGGTCAGCGCGCCGGGCTGATCAGCTGAACGCCGCCTGGAGCGGGCCGACCGCGAAGTACGCCACGAACGCCAGCGCGATCACCCACATCAGCGGGTGCACCTGGCGGGCCTTGCCGGTCGCCGCGCGGATCACGACGTAGCTGACGAAGCCGGCGCCGATGCCGTTGGCGATCGAGTACGTGAACGGCATGACGACGATCGTCAGGAACGCGGGCAGCGCGATCGAGTAGTCGGTGAAGTCGATGTCGCGGACCTGCGCCATCAGCATCGCGCCGACCACGACCAGCGCCGGCGCGGCCGCCTCGACCGGCACGACCTGGTAGAGCGGCGTCAGGAACATCGCGGCGATGAACAGCACGCCGGTGACGACGTTCGCCAGGCCGGTCCGCGCGCCTTCGGCGATCCCGGACGCCGACTCGACGAACACCGTGTTCGAGCTGGCCGAGCCGAACCCGCCGGCCGCGCCCGCGAGACCCTCGACGAACAGCGCCTTGCCGACGTTGGGCAGCTGACCGTCCTTCGGCAGCAGGTCGGCCTCCTTCGCGAGGCCGGTCATGGTGCCCATCGCGTCGAAGAAGTCGGCCAGGACCAGCGTGAACACCAGCAGGCAGACGGTGATGATCGGCAGCCGCGTCCAGGCGCCGAACGAGACGTCCCCGACCAGCGAGAGGTTCGGCAGGCCGACGACCTGGTCCGGCAGCGCCGGGTAGCCGAGGTTCCAGCCCTTCGGGTTCGTGCCCTGCGACGGCCCGGCCTTGACGATCGCCTCGACGACGATGGCCAGCACGGTCGAGGACAGCACGCCGATCAGGATCGCGCCCTTGACCTTGCGCACGACCAGGATGCCGGTGACCAGCAGGCCGACGACGAACACCGCGGTCGGCCAGGAGGCGATCGAGCCGTTGATGCCCAAGCCGACCGGGACGGTGGTGTGCGCGGCGTCCGGCAGCCGGCGGACGAACCCGGCGTCGACCAGGCCGATCAGGCAGATGAAGACGCCGATGCCGACCGCGATCGCCGACTTCAGCGACGCGGGCACGGCCCGGAACACCGCGGTCCGGAACCCGGTCAGCACGAGCGCCACGATGATGACGCCCTCAATGACGACCAGGCCCATCGCTTCCGGCCAGGTCATCTGCGGGGCGATGGTGACCGCGACCAGGCTGTTGATGCCCAGGCCGGTCGCGATGGCGAACGGGTAGTTCGCGACGAGCCCCATCAGGATGGTCATGACGCCGGCGACGAGCGCCGTCACCGCGGCGACCTGCGGCACCGGCAGGATGCCGCCGAGGAGGTCCTTGTGCGCACCCGCGTCGTCGGCCGAGAAACTGCCGATGATCAGCGGGTTCAGCACCACGATGTAGGCCATCGTGACGAAGGTGACCAGACCGCCGCGCAGCTCGCGCGGCACGGTCGAACCCCGTTCGGTGATCTTGAAGAACCGGTCCAGTGTGGACGTCCCGGTGCGGGTCGTCTCCTGCTCCGCCATTCGCCTGCCCATTCTGTCGCTGCTGCGGAGTACCCTGCACCTCGTGAGTGATCCGAGCAATCCACCGGAGGTTACGGGCTCGTTGCGGCCCACGCCGGAGCTGCCCAAGAAGCTGACCGACCTGACGCCGGTGGTGATCGTAGGCACCTCGATCTGGGCTGTCGCGCTGGTGGTGCTCTTCTTCACGACTTCGGGGCTGTGGGTGCAGACAGCGCTGTCCGGGTTCGTGCTCGGGTTCATCGGCCTGGCGATCATCGGCTGGCAGCGGGCGGCCGCCCGGCGGGGCTCGAAGTCGGCGCAGCGGCTCTGAGCCCTATGCCAGCAGCGTCCGCGGCGATGGGTCGTCGAGCAGCGCGGTGATCAGGTGCCGGTCGGGCCAGCGCTCGGCCGCCCAGGCGAACGCGCGCGCCAGGCCTTCGGAGGAGTCGGCCGCGTGCAGGCGGCCGTCGGACCACCACTGGACGTCGTGCTCGGCGCCCTGGATCGAGACGGTCAGCGGGTCGTGCACCAGGACGCCACCCTCGGGCAGGCGGATGCCGAACTGGTCGGCGACGAGCTTCAGCGCGGGCAGCTCGGCCCACGGCGCGTACTCGCCTTCGCTGGTCACGGTGGCTTGCTCGGTACTGGCGAGCGGGAGGTCGAGCAGGTCCGCGAGGCGCTCCGGCTCGTCGGGCGCGACGACGTACTGGTCGGGTTCCAGTGCCCCGGCCACCCAGGGGACGTCCAGCACCAGCGCACCGTCCACAACGGACCCGTCGGCGGCCCGGACCGCTTCCGGCGGGCGGGGTTCGAACCCGGACTCGACAACGGCGTCGTAAGCGCGCGTGGTCAGTCCGGTCGAGATGGTCCGTTCCGGATCCGCGAGCCGCTTCAGGACGTCTTCGGCTTCGTCCACACTGGACAGTGCCAGGTCGGTGCGCACCCCGGCGGTCTCGAGCAGTTCCTCGCTCAGGCCAAGGTCGGGTACCTCGTCGTAGAGCCCGGTCAGGTCGGCACTGGGCAGGCGCCACTCACTCGGGGCGAGCCCGCCGAGCACGGCGTACTGCGCGATCCACCAGGCCGCGTGCCCCCGCGGCGCGCGCAGTGCGGGCAGGGTCTCGGGACGCGCGGCCAGCAGTTCGAGCGCGGCGGGCCAGGAGTCGTCGGCGACCAGGTCGAGGTCCCGGATCGCGACGAGCGTCGACGGCGGTTCCGGCAGCGAGTCCCACCAGGCTTCCTCGTCCGGCAGGTCGTGGTCGGGCTCGTGCGGCTCGTCATCGAGGACCACCGCGAACGAGTCGAGGACGCCGGCGGCCTTGAGCGTGCCGTCCGGCCAGTCTTCGGCGAAGTCCTCGTCGAGGACGTCGAGTGCACCGTCCTCTTCGAAGACCTCTTCGTCGAAGATGTCGATGAGCGGCGACGTGGGGAGCACGAGCTCGTCGGCGCGTCGCCAGGTGTCGGTGGCGGGCAGGGCGAGGGCGCCGACCCATCGCGGGGCGTCGTCCCCGCAGTCGGCGATCAGCCGGAGGACGGCGCCCGCGAGCGTCGTACCGTCCAATCCGGACCGGACGTCTTCGACACTGCGCTCGACGGCGTCGCGCAGCTGGTCGGCGTTGAGCAGCTCACGAGCGTCGGCTTGCTTGGCGCCCAAGCGTTCCAGCAGCGGGTGCGACGCGGCGGGATGCACCAGCCGCAGCCCCGGAATGTCCACATCGGATAGGAGTTCGAGCAGTTCGGCGGATCCCTCGACCAGCAGGCATCCCCGCGCTCCGGGCAGCGTCCGGCCGTCGGAGAGCGGAACGGGCAGCCCGTCCAGCCGCTCGCTCGCGAGCGCGTGGGACTCGACCGCCTTGGCGAGAGCGGCGTAGACGTCGTGCCACCAGCCCGGTTCCCTGGCGACGCCGGTCAGCGTTTCCAGCACCTCTTCGACGCTGATGACCTGCACCGCAACGGCTTTCAGCACACCGGCGGGCGCAATGCCCTTGAGCAGCCCGGGAACGACGTCGGCGATCAGTTCGGGCAGGCCGGGCACGTCGACGTCGAGCACCTTCGCCTGCCGCCCGGCGACTTCACCACCGTCCTGAGTGGACAGCCACGGCTCGGCGCTGAGGTCGGCCAGCACTTCGTCGCGCAGCTTCGCATCCACAGTGGACTTAGGAAAGCCCGGCGCGGGCACGAGCGCGTACCGCTGTTCCGGCGGCAGCAACCGCACCAGCCGGACGTATTCCTTGGCGGCGTTCTCGAGCGCCTTGTCGAGTTCGGCCCCAGGCAGGGCCCGACGCCGTGAAGGTTCGACAGGCACGGAGGCGAGCAGCCTCGCGGGCAGCGAGAGCCCGTCGTCGGTCGGGGTGGGGGCGCGCAGAACATCTTCGCCGAGCGGCTTCGGAACCCCATCGGAGTCGACCGGCACTGCCCAAACGACGTCACCGCGGTGAGTCAGCCACCGGGTTTCCCCTTGCGGGCCCCGGATTTCGACGACGTCTTGATTGGTCTTCCGAGTCCAAACGCAACCGTCCACATCGGCCTCGGCCAGCCACGGCAGGGCGAGGAGCAGGTCCCCGATGTCGTCGCCGAGCTGGTCGAGAAGAGCCCGCCCGTCGACGTCATCCCGCAGCGGCAGCCGGACTTCGGTGTCGAAGCCGGCGGGAACGTCGGCCACCACCGGCCAAGGCAGCCGCAGGACGGGAACGTCCCCTTCGATGTTCGCGGCAGCGCGCGTTCGCTCGGCGGAAAAGACGACACCACCACTGGTGGAGACGACGACGGGAGCATCGGAAACGGTGCGGACGGCAGCAAAACCGACACCAAAGCGCCCGACGGTATCCCCGGTCTTCCCGGACGCCCGCAGCGAGGCGAGGGAAGCGACCCCACGCGCATCGAGCGGAGCGCCGGTGTTGGCGAACCTGAGTTCCCGGTCCACAAGGGACACCCGAATCCGCCCAGGCCGCCCCGCAGCCATGGCGGCATCAGCGGCATTCTGGGCGAGCTCGACGAAGAGCCGATCCCGATAGGCCCCAACGCGCAGATCGTGCTCGACGTTGGTGTCTTCGAGAAGCCGAGTGGGCGAGTCCTGCCAGGAGCGCAGGGTGGAGTCCCGAAGCCGCGCGGTGCCGAAGGGATCGGCCCCGTCCGGCTCAGTGACGCCGCTGCTCATCAGCCTGGCCGGCCTCAGTTTCACCGGCAGGGGGCTCCGAGGTGACCACATTGTCGGTCAGAGCGGCTGCAGGCAGCTCGTCATCCTGAGCGGGCTCGGATACCTCGGCAGGCTCAGGAACATCCGCAGCGACGGGAGCTGCGGCCTCAACCGCATCAGCCGCCTCGACCTGAGCGGGCTCAACTTCGCCGGTGACCTCAGCCTGCGTGGGCTCCGAGGGCTCCGAACCATCAGCCGCGACCGGAGGCGCCTCAGCAACGGGTGCGGTAATTGCATCGGTGACCTCGGCCTGCGTGGGCTCAGCCTCAGCCGCCTGCGGCTCAGCGGCCGCATCAGTGGCTTCGGCCAGCGCCGACTCGACATCGGTCGCAACCGCCTGCTCGACATCGGCGACCTGAGACGCAGCGTTGCTCGCCTCAGCCTGAGTCGGCTCAGCCGCAGCGTCGGCCGCCACCTCGCTCTGCTCGGCATCGGCAACCTGCCGCCCGGTGTTGGTCACCTCAGCCTGAGCCGGCTCGGCAACGGCAGCAGCCTCGGCCGCCTCGCTCTGCTCCGGCTGAGCCTGCTCGGCATCGGTCACAATCGATTCGGCGACGGCAGCCTGCGGCTCGGCAACCACATCGGTCGGCTCAGCCTGAGCCGTCGCCACCGCATCGGCCGCTTCGCCCTCGGTCGTGGAGGCCTCAACCTGTGCCGAGCCGGACTCCACCGGCTCGGCAACGTCGGCTCGCTCGGTACCGGCAGTCACATCAGTCGCCTCGGCTCGCACCGGCTCGGCAACTACCTCGGCCGGGGCCGACTCCGCTGCAGTCCGCTCGGCCGCCGCATCTGTCGCTTCACCCTCGGCCGCGACCGTCTCGGCAGCCGCATCGGCCACCTCGACCTGCGCCGCCTCGGGCTCAGCCGCAACGGGCTCAGCGATCGCACCGGCCGCATCGGCCTGTGCGTGCTCCGCCGCGGGAGTCTGCGGCTCGGCAACCACATCGACCGGTTCTGCCAGAGCCGACTCCGCCGCACTCTGCTCAGCCACCACCGGCTCGGCAGCAGCACGCGTCACATCGACCTGCAGCGGCTCAGCCTCGGCCGCAACCGGCTCGGCCGGGGTCGGCTCCGCAACAATCCGCTCAGCCGCTTCACCCTCGGCCGCAACCGGTTCGGCAACCACACTGGCCGCCTCAACCTGCGCCGGCTCGGCATCGGCCGGCTCAGTCGCCGCGCTCTGCTCAGCCACCACCGGCTGGGCAGCAGCACCTGCCGCATCGGCTCGCACCGGCTCGGCCTCGACCGCCACCGGCTCGGCAGCAGCACCAGCCGCATCGGCTCGCACCGGCTCGGCCTCGGCCGCCACCGGCTCCGCAACCACCCCAGCCGCTTCCGGCTCCACCTCTGCCGGCGACACGTCCGACTCCGCGATCGCCGTCTCCGGCTCGGCCGCCGCCGTCTCCACCACCTCCGCCGACGCCGACGTCGGCGTCGGCGCCGGCGCCGGGGTGAAGTCCAACAGCGAGTCGTCGTACACCAGCTCGGCCACCGGGACCGAGGACGTCACCTCGACCTCTACCTCCGAGTGCGCTCCGCAGCCGTACTCCACGTCCACCACGTGGCCGTCCGCTGGGGCGATGTCGTTGCTGCACACCCCGAACACTCCGCGCAACGAGCCCGCCAACGGCACGAAGAACCCGCACGTCCCGCACACGTCCGGGGCGCTGCGGGCCATGTCCGAACGCGGCCCGAACTCGCCGCCGTGCCAGCGGGATGCCGCCTCCGTGCGGCCGAACCTGGACAGCACGTGCACCCGCCCGAGGCCCGCGTCGCGGGCGACGTCCTCCACCGCCGGGTCGTCCGACTGCAGGTACGCCGGGGCCAGGCGGGGGTCGTTCTCGTCCGTCGGGAAGATGTCGCCGACGCCGAGGTCGCCCGCGCGGACCCGGCGCTCCCACGGGACCCACGCCGGGGCGATCAAGGCCGACGGCCCGGGCACCAGGACGACCTCGCTGACCGTCACCGGCTCGTCGTCGCCCGCCAAGGCGACCGTCACGCACCAGCGCCAGCCGCGATACCCCGGGACCTGGGCCTCGAACAGGTGACTCGCCGTGACCGCGTCCTCACGCGAAACACCCACGTGGGTGCCGATCTGCTCCTCGGGCGTTTCGTCGAGCACTGCCGCGCGCGCGAACTCCACCGCATCGGCGAGCTTGCGCTGCACGGAACCGTCATCGAGGGTCAGCAGCAGCGTCATGCGGCCAATTGTGCCGCACGCATCCTCGGCGCCCGTGCCAGGCTGTTCATGTGCGCACGCCGATCATCACCACGCTGCTGGTGGCCGCCGCGCTGGGCGGCTGCGCCAGTGCCCCCGGCCAGGAGACGAGCCCGGAACAGCTGACCGTCCAGGTGGTCTCGACCCTGCCGCACGACCCCGCCGCCTTCACCGAAGGTCTCGAGTTCGCCGGCGCCACCCTCTACGAGAGCACCGGCCTCGCCGGGCAGTCGACGCTCACCGCGGGCCCGGCCGGCGGGCCGCCCACGACCACCGCCACGCTCCCCTCGCCGCTCTTCGGCGAGGGCGTCACCGTCCTCGGGCCGACGCTGTGGCAGCTCACCTGGCAAGACGGCTTCGCCATCGAACGCGACGCCAAAACCCTCGCCGAGCTGCGCCGGGTCAAGTACGAAGGCGAAGGCTGGGGGCTCTGCCACCAGGCCGACGGCCGCCTCGTCATGAGCAACGGCTCGTCCCGGCTGACCTTCCGCGACCCGAAGACCTTCGCCGTCACCGGGAGCGTCGACGTCGGGCGCGACCAGCTCAACGAACTCGAGTGCGTGGGCGGCGACGTCTACGCAAACGTTTGGCACACCGACACCATCCTGCGCGTCGACGCCGCCACCGGACACGTCACCGGCGTGATCGACGCAGGTCAGCTGCGCGCGCGGCTGAACCCGACCGGCACCGAAGACGTGCTCAACGGCATCGCCGCCGTGCCGGGCACGGACGAATTCCTCCTCACCGGGAAGCAGTGGCAGGTCACGTTCCGGGTGAGGTTCGTCCCCAAGAACGACTGAAGCACGGATGAGCAGGCGGAACCGACCCCCGGTAAGGCAGGATTGAGACGTGGCACTCTTCGGCTCCCGCTCCGACGGCTCCGGCTCGCAGCCGCGCGGCCGCAAGTCGAAGCGACGCTGGACGCCGGAGCCGGGCGCCGCGCAGGCCAAGCCGTGGCGGGAGGCCGTCGCCCCCACCCGGGCGGAGCACACCCGTGTCGAGCACCGGAGCGCGCCGCCGCCCACCCGCGTCGAACGGCCCGTCCCGCCGCCGCCTCCGCCCCCTGCGCGCGGCGGCTACTACGGCGAACCCACGCCGAACGAACCCCCGCCGATGGCGCCGCGGCCGCAGCGGGGCGCGCGGCCCTACGACCCGAACCGCACCGAGCCGGTCCGTCGCGAGCAGCCCGGCTTCTACCAGGGCGAACGCCGTCCCGGCAGCGGCGAGTACGAGCACTACGACACCGGTGGCTACGCGGGCGAGCCGCGGCCGCCCGAGGCGGAGCCCCTGCCGCCGCGGGAGGAGCCGCACACCCCGGGTGGCACGCCGAAGCTGCCGAAGAAGATCACCGTCACGCGCGTGGCGGCGATGCGCAGCCGGCAGCTGACCGGCCAGGCCGTCGGCGCCTTCCAGCGCGCGACGAAGGCCGACGGCGCCGAGAAATCGGGCCTAACCTCGCTGACCTACGCCGTGATGCTGAACTACGCCAGCGACGCGGCCATGGCGATCGCGCTGGCCAACACCCTGTTCTTCGCCGCGACCAGTGGCGAGAGCAAGGGCAAGGTCGCGCTCTACCTGCTGATCACGATCGCGCCGTTCGCGCTGGTCGCGCCGGTGATCGGCCCAGCGCTCGACAAGGTGCAGCGGGGCCGGCGGCTGGCGATGTGCGCGTCTTCGGTCGGCCAGGGGCTGATGGCCGTCGTGATGGCGCTGCACTTCGACGACTGGCTGCTCTACCCGGCCGCGCTCGGGATGATGGTGCTGTCGAAGTCGTTCACCGTGCTCAAGGCCGCGGTGACGCCCCGGGTGCTGCCGTCGGAGATCACGCTCTCCAAGACCAACGCCCGGCTGACGACGTTCGGCCTCGTCGCCGCGGGCGCGTTCGGCGCGCTGGCCAGCGGCATCAACGCGATCTCCGGCTCGGCGGGCGCGCTCTGGTTCACCGCGCTGATCTGCGTCGCGGCCGCCGTGCAGTCGATGCGGATCCCGGCCTGGGTCGAGGCGACCGAAGGCGAGGTGCCGACGTCGCTGCTGGCGCACCCGACGGAGAAGAAGCGGCGCCAGCCGATGGGGCGCCACATCGTCGTCGCGCTGTGGGGCAACGGCTCGGTGCGCGTGCTCACCGGCTTCCTGATGATGTTCGCCGCGTTCGCGGTGAAGGCCCAGACCGAAGGCAGCGGGCAGACGCCGTTCATGCAGCTGCTGCTGCTCGGCGTGATCGGCGCCGCCGCGGGCGCCGGCGGGTTCCTCGGCAACGCGCTGGGCTCGCGGCTGCACTTCGGCAGCCCGGACCAGGTGATCGTCGGGTGCGTCGCCGGCTGCGTGCTGGCCGCGCTGGTCGCGACGATCCTGCCCGGTTTGGCCACGGCCGCGATCGTCGGCCTGGTCGGCGCGACGGCCAGCGCGCTGGCCAAGATCAGCCTCGACGCCGTGATCCAGGAGGACCTGCCCGAGGAGTCGCGCGCGTCGGCGTTCGGCCGCTCGGAGACCGTGCTGCAGCTGGCCTGGTGCTTCGGCGGCGCGATCGGCCTGCTGCTGCCGCCGACGTACTGGATCGGCTTCATGGTCATCACGATCCTGCTGGCGGTCGGGACGACCCAGACGTACCTCGTGCGCCGCGGCGGCTCGCTCGTGCCGGGGCTCGGCGGCGACCGGCCGCTGCGCCCCGAGCCGACCGGCAGCTTCCCGGCCCAGGGCCTGCCCAGGGACCCGTCGGCCCGCCGGTAGGGTCTGAGCCCATGCGACGTTCCCGGGTGGTGGCCCTGCTTGCGGCCGGTGGGTTCGCGGTGGCCGGCTGCTCGGCGCCCGGCCCGGCCGAGGTCACCTTCTACGCCGACGGCCACACGATCAACACGACGCCGGTGCTGTCGTGCGACTACTCCCAGCAGCTCGCGCAGCCGTGCAGCGCCAAGGGTGACACGAAGACGCTGAAGGTCCGCCCGGGCAAGCCCGTGCAGATCTCGGTACCCGGCGAGGTCGCGGACGCGCCGTGGCAGATCGTCTACGAGTACGTCACCCCGCAGGGCGAGTTCAAGCAGAGCGACCCGATCCCGTTCACGTCACTGGACCGCTACGCCTACACCGTCACCCCGCCGACGCCCGCCGACCGCATCTCGGCGGTCGACGTGCAGAAGTACACCGCCGTGCTGAACTCCAGCACCGGTGAGTCGGGCCTGCTGCCCAGTGACGTGTGGGGTCTCCGGCTGGAGGCTTAGGGATCCAGGTCCCGGGCCACCGCGCGCATGATCTCGCCGATCTGCTTGGTGTGCTTGCGGTCCGGGTAGCGGTTGCGCCGCAGGTCCGGCTGCACCTTCAGCTCGAGGAGCTTGATCATGTCCTCGATCAGGCCGTGCAGCTCCTCGGCGGGGCGGCGGCGCGCCTCGGCGACGGACGGCGGCGGGTCGAGCAGCCGGACGGAGAGCGCCTGCGGACCGCGGCGGCCGTCGGCGACGCCGAACTCGAGCCGCTGCCCGGCCTTGAGCCCCTCGACGCCCTGCGGCAGCGCGGCCTTGCGGATGTAGACGTCGGCGCCACCGTCCTGCGTGACGAAGCCGAAGCCCTTCTCCGCGTCGTACCACTTGACCTTGCCGGTCGGCACTTCCCTCACCAATCCTTCTGCTGTCCTGCTCACGACGAACGCGCCCGGGGGCGTACCCAGGGCGCGCTCCTGAAAGGGTATCTCGCCACATGCCCTGGGGAGAAGTCGATACCGGCGGATACCCTCTGCGTCATGACGACCGCGACGAAGGAGGCCACCGTGGCCGCCCCCGGCAAACCGTTTCTGATGCGGATCGGCATCGGCCTGTTCGCCCTCGGCATGCTCGCCGTGCTGACGGTGTTCATCATGTTCGCCGCCGGTCTGGAGAACCTGCCGATCTGGCTGTCCGTCGGCGCCGGCGTCGTCACCCCGCTGGGCCTGCTGCTCGGCCTGCTGGCACTGGTCTTCGAGGCCAGGGCCAAGAAAGCCGACTAGGGCACGCCCGCGAAGGTCCGCTCGAACCAGTCCGGGAACTCCGTCAGCGACTCGAACACGACTTCGGCGCCTTCGCTCAGCAAGAGCGCGCGGTCGCACGGGCCCGTCGTGACGCCGACCGCGATCGCGTTCGCGGCCAGCGCACCGCGGATGTCGCCGGCGTGATCTCCGACATACACGCGCGCGTCGTGCGCCAAGAGCGCCTCCGCCTTCTGCGTCGACCACAGTTCGCCGACGACCTCGTCGACGTCCAGGCCGAGCGCGTCCACGTGCAGCTGCGCGTTGGGCCCGTACTTGCCGGTGACGACGAGCGTGCGCCCACCCGCCGCGCGGACCGCGCGCAGCGACTCGACCGCGCCCGGCAGGGCCACGGTGCTCGGCACGACCATGTCCGGGTACAGCGCGCGGAACCGGTCGACGAGACCGGGGATGCGTTCCTCCGGTGCTTCGAAGCCGCGCAGGATGTCGTCGAGGGGCGGGCCGAGGTTGGCCGCGAACGCGTCACCGTCCAGCGGCAGGCCGGATTCGGCGCCGAGCGCGTTCATCGCCGCGGCCATGCCCGGCCGCGCGTCGATCAGTGTCATGTCGAGGTCGAACCCCACCGTGATGCCCACACCAGCACCGTAGCCGGGACCACTGACAGATTTACATGTCAACCGATCATGTACAGCGCCTTGACAGCGGAGACATCTGTGTCAAGGTGAGAGTGTGACCAGCTTCACTGACCGGACGAAGGCGTCCCTCCGGGAAGCCTTGCTCGACGCCGCCGCGGACCTGCTCCCGGAAGGCGGTTACGCGGGGCTGCGGATGGCCGACGTCGCGGCGAAGGCCGGGGTGAGCAGGCAGACGGTCTACAACGAGTTCGGCAACAAGGCGGCGCTGACCCAGGCGGTGGCGCTGCGCACCGCGTCGGAGTTCCTCGACGGGATCCGGCGGCGGTTCGAGACGGCGGACGGGCTCCTGGCCGGCATCCACCACGCCGTCGTCTACACGATCGAGCACGCGCGGGAGAACCGCCTGGTCGCGGCGGCGCTCGGCACCGAAGCCGGCGAAGACCTGCTGCCACTGCTCACGACCAGGGGCGAGCCGATCCTCACCGCGGCCGCCGACCTCGCCGCCGAGCAGTACCGGGAGTTCGAACCGGGGCTTTCGGCCGAGGCGGCCGCGTTGCTCGCGGAGACCGTGGTGCGGCTTTCCCTGTCACACCTGGTGCTTCCCACGCATTCGGCGACCGAAGCCGCCGACTCCGTCACCGCCGTGCTGGCCCCGACCATCCGCCAATTCGTCCACAATGGAGTGACACGATGACCGACACCCTCTCCGAGCTGCGGACCGGTTTCTCCTCGCTGCGCAAGGGCGGCCTGAACTGGGACTCGTTCCCGCTGCGCCTGTTCGCCAAGGGGAACAAGAAGTTCTGGAACCCGGCCGACATCGACTTCAGCCGCGAGCGCGAAGGCTGGGACACGCTCAACGACGAGCAGAAGCGCAGCACGACGTACCTCGTCGCGCAGTTCATCGCCGGCGAAGAGGCCGTCACCGAGGACATCCAGCCGTTCATGCGGGCGATGTCGGCGACCGGCCGCTTCGGCGACGAGATGTACCTGACGCAGTTCTGCTTCGAGGAAGCCAAGCACACGGAAGTGTTCCGGCGCTGGATGGACGCGGTCGGGCTGACCGAGGACCTCCACCCGTACGTCGCCGAGAACCCGCACTACCGCAAGCTGTTCTACGAGGAACTACCGCAGTCGCTGCGGGCGCTGGAGGACGATCCGAGCCCGCTCAACCAGATCCGCGCGAGCGTGACGTACAACCACGTGATCGAGGGCAGCCTCGCGCTGACGGGCTACTACTCGTGGCAGCTGATCTGCACCCAGCACGACATCCTGCCGGGCATGCAGGAACTGGTCCGCCGCATCGGCGACGACGAGCGCCGTCACATGGCCTGGGGGACGTTCACGTGCCGCCGCCACGTCGCGGCGGACGACTCGCTCTGGGACGCCGTCCAGCAGCGGATGGGCGAGCTGCTGCCGCACGCGCTCAACATGATCCAGTGGGTGCAGGACCAGTTCGAGGAAGTGCCGTTCGACAACGACCCGGAGGAGATCATCCAGTACGCGGCGGACCGGGCCCAGCGCCGCTTGGGCGCGATCGAGTCGGCGCGCGGGATGCCGGTGGAGCAGATCGACCTGGACTACTCGCCCGAGCACCTCGAGGACACCTTCGGCGAGGAAGACGCGAAGGCGATCGCGGAAGCGGCCGCGGCGGTCTCCTGACCGTCAGGCGTGCTTCGTGGACGCCGCGGCCTCCAAGCCCAGGAGCGTGATCGACTTCTCGCGCATCTCGACCTTGCGGACCTTGCCCGTCACCGTCATCGGGAACTCCTCGACGACGTGCACGTACCGCGGGATCTTGTAGCGCGCGAGCTTGCCTTCGCAGAACTCGCGCACCTTCTCCGCGGTCAACGGCTGCGCGCCCTCGCGCATCCGGACCCAGGCCATCAGCTCCTCGCCGTACTTCTCGTCCGGGACGCCGATGACCTGCGCGTCCAGGACGTCCGGGTGCGTGTAGAGGAACTCCTCGATCTCCCGCGGATACAGGTTTTCCCCGCCGCGGATGACCATGTCCTTGATGCGGCCGGTGATGTTGACGTACCCGTCGTCGTCCATCACCGCCAGGTCGCCGGTGTGCATCCAGCGGGCGGCGTCGATCGCCTCGGCCGTCTTGTCCGGCTGCTCCCAGTACCCGAGCATCACCGAGTAGCCGCGCGTGCACAGCTCACCCGGCTCGCCGCGCGGGACCGTCAGGCCGGTTTCCGGGTCGACGACCTTGCTCTCGAGGTGCGGCCCGACCCGCCCGACCGTCGACACGCGACGCTCGATGGAGTCGTCCGCGCGGGTCTGCGTCGACACCGGGGACGTCTCGGTCATGCCGTAGCAGATGGACACCTCGGCCATCCCCATCCGGTCGATGACCTGCTTCATCACCTCGACCGGGCACGGCGAGCCCGCCATGATCCCGGTCCGCAGCGACGACAGGTCGAAGCTCCCGAAGTCCGGGTGGTTCAGCTCGGCGATGAACATCGTCGGCACGCCGTAGAGGGAAGTGCACTGCTCGGCGGCGACGGCGTCGAGGGTCGCCTTCGGATCGAACGCGGGCGCCGGGATGACCATGCACGAGCCGTGGCTGGTGCACGCGAGGTTGCCCATCACCATGCCGAAGCAGTGGTAGAAGGGCACCGGGATGCACACCTTGTCCTGTTCGGTGTAGTTGCACAGTTCGCCGACGAAGTAGCCGTTGTTCAGGATGTTGTGGTGGCTGAGCGTGGCGCCCTTGGGGAAGCCGGTCGTGCCCGAGGTGTACTGGATGTTGATCGGGTCGTCGGCGGAGAGGGCGGCCTGCAGCTGCGCGAGCTGGGCGGGATCGCCCTGCCAGCCGGCGTCCATCAGCGCCTGCCAGCTCTCACCGCCGAGGATCACGACGTGCTCGAGCCCGGCGCACTTCTCGCGCACCTCCTCGACCATCGCGGGGTAGTCGGAGGTCTTGAACTTGTCCGAGGCGACCAGCAGTTTCACGCCGGCCTGGTTGAGCACGTACTCGAGCTCGTGCGACCGGTAGGCGGGGTTGATGTTGACGAGGATCGCACCGATCTTCGCGGTCGCGTACTGGAGGAACGTCCATTCCGCCCGGTTCGGCGACCAGATCCCGACCCGATCGCCCTTCCCGATGCCTTGCGCGACGAGGCCGAGGGCGAGCGCGTTCACCTCGGCGGCGAGCTCCCGGTAGGTCCACCGCCGGCCGGCGGTCCGGTCGACGAGGGCGTCACGTTCCCCGAACGCGGCCACCGTCCGATCGAAGTTGTCACCGATGGTGTCCCCGAGCAGCGGAACCTCGGAGATCCCCGAGGCATAGCTCGGCAGGGCGGGCGCGTCAGGCATGGTGCCTCCCGTAGACGTCTTCGTCGGGCCTGGTGAGTCTAAGAACGGAACGCGCCGGTCGCGACTGCTCGGAGCCGTTTCGAGATCGGGGCGTCGGGCGCCCAGCCGGGAACAGGCGGAACCGGCACCACCCTGAGCGCAGCCGCACCAGCGGCCGGCCCACGTCGGAGCGACACCGGTTCTCACACCGGCCCGCCGATCCGGAATCACCCCCGGCGGCACCGGCCCCGGTTCCCGCGCCGACCCGTTTCGAGATCGGGGCGCTGGTAATGTCCGGACGGACTTCGAGGGGGCGATCGATGGCCGGCCAGGGGTTTCGCGATGAGCTGACCCAGTTGCTGCAGGCTCGGTACCCGCTGCTGGTCGTCGAGACGCACGAAGAGCAGCGGGTGCTGCGGGAGATCCGCGCCGTCGCCGAAGACCAGCAGCGGCTGCGGACTCCTCGGCGCGTCTACGTCTGGTCCTCCACCACCGGCCTCGCGCCCGCCGGCGGCCCGCCGATCTCCGAGACCCGCGCCGCGTCCGCCGCGCTTGAACGCGTCTACGGCTGGGGCGAGCCCGCCGTCTTCGTCTTCGCCGACCTGCACCCGCAGCTGGTCTCCGAAGGCGGCCACCGGCCGGATCCCGAGGTCGTGCGCCGGCTGCGGGAGCTCGCCGCCGCGTTCAAGACCCGGCCCGTGCCGCTCAGCCTGATCCTCGTGTCGCCGTCGCTGCCCGTGCCGCCGGAGCTGGAGCACGACGCCACCGTCGTCGACTTCCCGCTGCCCGACCAGCGCCAGATCGGCGAGCTGCTCGACGGCATGGTCGCCGCGCACCGGCAGAACGTCCGGATCAGCATCGACCGCGACGACCGGGACATGATCGTCGCCGCCGCGCGCGGCCTCACCCTCCCCGAAGCCGAGAACGCGTTCGCCAGGGCGCTCGTCGAAGGCGGCGGCCTCGACCCCAGCGACCTCGAACTGATCCTCGCCGAGAAGCGCCAGGCCGTCCGCCGGTCCGGGATGCTCGACATCGTCCCCGCGGAGACCAGCTTCGACGCCGTCGGCGGCCTCGACCGGCTGAAACGCTGGCTCACCAAGCGCACCGGCACCTGGACGCCCGCCGCGTCGGCGTACAACCTCGCCGCGCCGAAGGGCCTGCTGCTCACCGGCGTTCCCGGCTGCGGCAAGAGCCTGTCCGCGGTGTGCGTCGCGAACATGTGGCGGCTGCCGCTGCTGCGCCTGGACCTGGGCCGCGTCTTCGCCGGCCTGGTCGGCTCCAGCGAGAAGAACATCCGCACGGTCATCCGCACCGCCGAGGGCATCGCGCCGTGCGTGCTGTGGGTCGACGAGATCGAGAAGGGCCTCGCCGGCGCGGGCGGCGGAGGCGACGGCGGCACCGCGCGCCGCGTCTTCGGCACGTTCCTCTCGTGGATGCAGGAAAAGACGGCGCCGGTGTTCGTGATGGCCACCGCGAACCAGGTCGGCTCGCTGCCGCCGGAGTTCCTCCGCAAGGGCCGCTTCGACGAGATCTTCTTCGTCGACCTGCCCTCGGCCCCCGAGCGCGCCGCGATCTGGCGGATCCACCTGCGCCGGCGCGTCACCGACGCCTTCGTGTCCAGTGAGCTGCGGCTGGACGACGCGCTGTTCGCCGAGCTCGCCGACGTCAGCGCGGGCTACAGCGGCGCCGAGATCGAACAGGCCGTGCTGGCCGGCCTGGTCGACGCGTTCGCCGAGAAACGGCCGCTGCGCCGCGACGACCTCGTGCGGGCGGTGAAGACGACCGTGCCGCTGTCGGTCACCCAGGCCGACGAAATCCTGGCCATCCGGAACTGGGCCGAGACCCGCGCCGTCGCGGCGACGGACACGGAAGCCGAGGTCGAGGCGGCACCGGTCGCACCGCCGCTGCCGGAGTCCCCGAGGGGAAGGACGATCGACGTATGACGCACCGCGTGACCGTCACCATCGGCAAGGACGGCTCGATCAGCGCCGAAACCCACGGCGTGACCGGGTCGAAGTGCCTCGACTACATCCCGCTGCTCGAAGACCTGCTCGGCGCGGAGACCGTGACGTCGGAGTTCACCGAGGACTACCGGCGCACGTCGGCTTCCGCCGAAGACACCGCGTCGCAGCAGCAGTCGCAATGGAACTCCTGAACCTCCACCGGATCGTCGACGTCACCGCGGCCGAAGGCCCCGGCCTGCGGTGCGCGGTGTGGACGCAGGGCTGCTCGGTGCGCTGCCCCGGCTGCTTCAACCCGCAGACGTGGACGACCCGCGGCGGGACGCTCGTGCCGTGGCAGGACCTGGTTTCGCGCGTCCTGGCCATCGAGGGCATCGAAGGCGTCACGCTGCTCGGCGGCGAGCCGTTCGACCAGCCTTCCCCCTTGGGCGAGTTCGCCGCGGCCGTACGCGCTGCGGGGCTTTCGGTGATGACGTTCACCGGGAACGTCCTGGAGGAGCTGCCGCCGTCGAAGCTGCTGGACTCGACGGATCTGCTGGTCGACGGTCCTTTCCTGGCCGAC
This sequence comes from Amycolatopsis sp. NBRC 101858, assembly GCF_030269325.1. GTDB lineage: Bacteria > Actinomycetota > Actinomycetes > Mycobacteriales > Pseudonocardiaceae > Amycolatopsis > Amycolatopsis ponsaeliensis. Next base: position 1,521,062 of record NZ_BSTD01000001.1, read on the forward strand.
CGGCCGGAGCTGTCCCGGCCGTGGGTGGGCTCGGTCAACCAGCGCTTCCACTTCCTGACCGACCGCTACGACGAGTCGATCTTCACCACCCCGAACCGCCTGGAACTCACGATCGCCCCGGACGGCGCGATCGAGCTGAACGGGTTCGCCACCACCGAAGTACTCGAAGCGCTGCTCGAAGGGGACCACCGATGAGTGTCACGCTCAAGCTGCGCAGCGAGGCGCTGGCCCAGCTCAACGCCGCCACGATCGCCGCGCACCTGCAGGCTGGCGTGGTCACCGTGCGGACCCGGATGCGCCACCGCGACCTCCTCTCCCGGGCGCTGACCGGGCTGCGCGCGCAGGTGACCGACGACGGCAACTCGGTCGTCGCCGCGTGGGAGGGACGGCGGATCACGTTCGTCTACGGCCCCGAGGGCGTCCAGCTGGCGCACGTCGACGGCCCTGGCCTCGCCGAGGCCGAAGCCCAGCGGCTGGTGCTGTCGGTCGACGAGGCGTACGCGGCCGAAGTGCAGCGCGCCGTCCTCGCCCGGCTGAAGCAGCGCGCGGCTTCGAACGGGATGGTCGTCGAGTCCGAGCGCGTCAACGCCGACCAGTCGATCAGCGTCACCCTGGCCGCCACGTCGTGACCGAGGTCAGGGTCGGGCTGATCGAGTTCGGCAAGGCGCTCAACGAATCGGTCACCCTCCCCGGCCTCGGGGAGCTGCCCGGCGGCCAGGTCAGCCTCGGGCGCGCGGTCCGCGGTGCCCGCGCGCGACTGAAGCGCGCCGACCGGATCCTGGCGGACAACCTGCGCCTCGGGATCATGGTGCGGAAGAAGTTCTTCTCGAGCGACGTCGAGCCGGTGACCGACGCGGGGTTCCTCAAAGACGTCTTCGTCGCGGTGGGGCGGCGCGACCTCGGGAAGGGCGACGCGCTGGAGCTGTACACCGACGACCGGGTCGGCCCGGACCTGAGCCGCCAGGACGGCGTGGCGCAGGTGGTCGCGCCGGCGTACGACCAGCTGACCGGCTTCCACGTGCAGGTGCTGGTCCGCGAAGGTGTCCTGCGCTTCGGGGCGTTGACGACGTTGTCGCGCGGCGGCCAGCCGATGCGGGTGCTCGGGCTGTTCGGTCCCGGGCCGGTGGAGGAACTCTCGGCCGGGCAGCAGGGCACGGTGCTGCTCGGCTTCCAGTGCGACGTGCCGCCGATGGCGGGCGACGCGCTGACCGCGTTCCACGAGCCCTCGCACGACCATTTGGAGCGGCGGGAAGGCGTGGCGGTCGTGCACGGGTCGAACGACCTGGGCAACGGTTCGGTGGTGGCGGCGGTCGAGATCCCGGAAGCGCAGGTCAGCACGGTCTTCACGGTGGGCACGCGGGCGCGGGTGCTGCGGCCGGCGGGGACGACGTTCAACGAGCGGAGCACGGTCGTCGCTTCCGACCTCCGGATCCTGTCGCTGGCCACGGGCGGGGTGGCGGCACGGACGAACGGCGGGGCGCGGACGTTCACCGTCGGGCTGGCGTTCCGGGATCTGCACCAGAACGACACGATCGAGGCCTACGTCCCGGTGGACGCGCCCGCGCTGGCTCCGCCGCCTGTTGCGGCTCCTGTTCCTGTTGCCCTTGTGGACGTCAACGCGGCTTCGGGGCCGGAGCTGGCGCGGCTGCTTTCGCCGGAGCAGGTGGCCAAGGCGCTGGAGGTGCGGCAGCGTCAGGGTGGGTTCCCGGACGTGGAGGCGTTCGGCGTCGCGATCGGGTTGCAGCCACACGAAATCGTCCGCTTGCGCAAACGGGCGACGGCCGGCCGGGTGGCGTTGCGCGAGACGGGTGTGCGGCAGCTCGACATCTGAGCGCGGGGTGGCCGTTCCGCTACGCTCGGGGACGTGCCGGAGGAATTTTCACTGGGCCTGGCTGAGGTCGACACGGCGGTCCGGCGTACCGGTCTTCCGGCGAACTGGCACCCGTTCGAGATCCGCAGCCCCGGCCGCACGCTGGCGGAGAACGAGCGCATCGCGGCTCTTTCCTGGGAGTCCATGCGGTCGCGGGGTCTCGCGGGTCCGGACAAGCTGGACATCGAGGTGGAGCAGACGCTCCGGGCGTGGACCCAGCCGGACGTGCTGGTGATCGTCCGCGCGGTGGAGGAGGGCCGCACGGTGTTCTACCGCGCGGCCATCGGCCACGGCTTAGGGGTGTTTTCGGAGCTGGCGGGCGAGGAGGTCCTGTTCGCCCAGACCCGCCCGGACCGCCTGGCCGACCTGGTGGTGGGCATGCTCCCGGCGTACCGGCCGGTGCCCCTGGCGGAGCTGACGTTCATCGAGCCGGGCACCCGCCGCGACGCGGACGCGGCAACGGAGTTCTCCTCGTGGCCCCTGCACCGCTACGGCACGTTCGAGCTGTCGGTCCGCGGATCTTCCCTGCGCCCGGTGGGAACGGTGACGTTCGTGGACAACGCGGGCGGCCGCTTCCTGATGTTCAGCGAGGCACTACCGGGCGGCGAGACACGGGTGACGTTCACCCCATCGGATGGTTCTCACCTGCGCAGCTGGCTCCACGACCGTGGCCGGAACCACTGACGCGGCCGGTTCGTCACTAGTACAGTGCGAGGAGACCACGCAGGGTGGTGTCGACGACTGGGAGGGCGTCATGAGCGGTTCGCAGTTCGGCGCACCGGGATCGTTCACACCCCCACCTGGTGAGGGGGACGCGGGGTCGAACTTCCTCTCGGGACTGCTGGATGGCCCCACCGACTCCGAGGCCGCACGGCGGGTCAGCGAGGGCGGAAGTCACCTGAAGGGCTTGGCCGAGAGCGGTCAGTTCGCGGTGAACGAAGAGGGGTTCCAGGCGTATATCAAGGCCTGCGACTTCTTCCTCGACGGTTACAGTCGCATGATCCTCGACGTTCGCGAACTGTCAGCTCAGGCCAAGATGGGTGGCAGTGAATACGCCAAGGCCGTCGCTGCTTTCAATGTGAAGGTTGCCGATGGCGACGAACAATCGCTGATTCCCAATCTGCTCCGGATGCGCGACGGGATCCAGCAAGCGCGCGAAGCGATGGTGATCGCGCGCAAGAACTACCGCGAGACAGAGGATGCGCACAGCATGACTTTCAGTCAATTCAACAAGGGGCTGCAAGAGCAGTGACCGCACGACGGGCCGCGGCCGCGCTCGCCGCGTCGGTACTCGCTTTGGCCGCTTGCACGAGCCAGGTGGGTGGTCAGGCTGCGCCTAGCTCACAAGCGACCGGATCGACCACGCCCACCACGAAAAGCGCGACCACCGGCCCGGACGACCCGTTCTCCGGTCTGAGTCCGTGCTCAATCATCGACCAAGCGCTCGCCGGCCAGGACTATCCCAAGGCCGAGCCACTGGTCGCGAATCCGGAGCACGGTTGCCGGACCACCAAGCCGACCTCCGGCGATACACCGGGCGTGGACATCGGGCTTTCCCTGGACTCGGGGCGGGGATACAAGGAAAACGTCGGTAATCCCAGCCAAGCGAGTGAAGGCAACGTCAACGGGCGACCTGCGGTCATGGAACGCGAACCGATGAACTCCCCCGGACAGTGTGACGTGTGGCTGGAAGTGAAACCCAACTCTCGTGCCTTCGTGCTGCTGGCTTCGGGCTCGGATACCGCAAAGGCCTGCCAGCTGGTGGAAGACGTCGCCGCGAAGATCGAGCCGCTCCTGCCGAAGAACTGAGACGGAGTCCTGCCATGAGTCAGCCGCACCGGGCGCAGCATCGCCAGTCCGAGGGTGACTACTACGCGAGCACCGCTCAAAAGCTCCAAGGTCACGGTGCCGACGGCCAGCATCTCACCGAGAAGGCCGCGTCGGACTACTCCGTCGCGCAAGGGAAAGTCCTCCAGGAGGGCCAAAACCTCCGAGGCGACTCCCCCGCACCGGGTGAGAACTACGCGAACAGCCCGCACGAAGTGCTGTACGACATGGTGCACAAGGACCTCGACATCGAGGGCATCAACGATCGCAGCCGCGTGGCCAATGTCTACGGCAACTGGCTCGCCGACGCGTCCAACCAGTTCCGGGACGCCGCAACGGCATCCGGCGGTTCCTGGCAGGGCCCCGCCGCAGACCAGGCGAACGGCTTCTTCCAGAACACCGCGGGGCACACGGAACAGACCGGCAACGCCATGCAGCTGGTCAGCAACCACTACTCCCAGCAGTCCGCTGCCGCGACTTATGCCAAGAACAACATGCCCGAGCCCACCGGCTTCAACCAGCAAGCCGAGCTCGACAAGGCGAAACAGCAATACAACAACGGCGACCTCATCGGCATGAGCGGCACCATGGCCGGTATCCAAGCCAAGCAACAACAGGCCGACGCCGCCCATCAGCAAGCCGTCCAAGTACTGCAAAACCTCGACGGCACCTACCACGAGACCGCCAGCTCCCAACCCACCTATGCACCGCCCCCACAGCTCGGGAGTGACTCCACCTCCGTCTCCGGCTTCCACGGCACAAGCGGCACCAGCGGCACCTCGTTCACCGGCACCCCCACCATCGGCGGCGGCACCACCACCGGACCCGGCGGCACGAGCGGGAGCTTCGTCCCCGGTGGCACCACCCCACCCGGCGTGACGCCGCCCGGGAGCACGAACTTCGTCCAGCCCGGGGTCACCAGTGGCACCGGGACCTTCAGCGGCGGCAACACCGGCCTCCGCGGCGGCCCCGCCCCGAGCGCCTTCCCTCGGGTGACGCCGGACGGCCTCGCGATGCCGGGAACGGCCGGCGGAACAGGCACCGGAGGAAGCGGTGACATCACCCGCGGCAAGTCCGGGGCCGGGCGTGCCGGGAGCGGGTTCGCCGGGTCGCGGGTCTCCGGGGGCGGCCTCGCCGGGGGTCCCAAGGAAAGCGAAAGTGCTAAAACCGGCGGGAAAGCGCCCGGTGAACGCCTCGAACGCGGGGCCACCGCCGCCGCGGCCGCGAAGGGCAAAGGCGGGAGCGCAGCGGGTGGCGCCGGGGCCGGCGGGAAGAAAAAAGAAGACGACAAAGAGCACAAGAACAAGTACGCCGTCGACGAGGACGTCTTCGACCTCAAGCCCGAACGCGGCCCGGACGGCGAAAAGATCGTCAAGCCCACCATCGGGGAGTCGTAAGGGACAACCCCTGAATCTCCCTGAGAAAAGATCAACACGCCCAGGCCACGGGCTACATTGGGAGCATGCGCTTCTTCGTCGTCGATGCCTTCACCGACCGGGCCTTCGCCGGGAACTCGGCGGGGGTCGTTCTCCTGGACGAACCCGCCGACCCCACCTGGATGCAAGCCGTCGCCACCGAGATGAAGCACGCCGAGACCGCCTTCGTCGTCACCACGCAAACCGGCCCGAAGTCGCTCCGCTGGTTCACCCCGGCGGTCGAGGTCGCGCTGTGCGGCCACGCGACCGTCGCGGTCACCCACGTCCTCGGCGGCGAACAGACCTACACCACGAAAAGCGGTGAGCTGCGCGCCAAGGCCGACGGCGGCTGGGTCGAGCTGGACTTCCCGTCCGACCCGCCGACCCCGACCGATGACGACCTGTCCGAAATCCTCCCCGGTGTCGAGCTCGAGTACGTCGGACGCGGTGTCGAGAACCTCTTCGCCGTCGTCTCGGACGCTGAAACGGTCAAAAACCTCGAACCCGACCTCGCGAAGCTCAAGACGACCTGGACCGGCCGCCTGCTGGTCACCGCGAAGGGCGACGACTACGTCAGCCGCTTCTTCGCGCCGGGCGTCGGCATCGACGAAGACCCGGTCACCGGCTCGGCGCACTGCATCCTGTCGCCGTACTGGTCCGAAAAACTCCGGAAAACCGAACTGACCGGCCACCAGATCTCCGCCCGCGGCGGGATCGTCCGGACCCGCCAGGACGGCGACCGCGTCCACCTCGCCGGCCAGGCCGTCACCATCGTGAGTGGGGAGCTGCACGTCTGATGCGCACGCTGCTGAACATCATCTGGCTCGTCCTGTGCGGCTTCTGGATGGCCCTGGGTTACCTGCTCGCAGGCGTGGTCTGCTGCATCCTGATCGTCACCATCCCGTTCGGGCTGGCGTCGTTCCGGATCGCGAACTACGCGCTCTGGCCGTTCGGCCGCACCGTGGTCGAACGCCGTGACGCGGGCGCGGCGTCCTTCGTCGGCAACGTCATCTGGTTCCTCTTCGCCGGGCTGTGGCTGTCCATCGGGCACATCTTCACCGGCATCGCGCTGTGCATCACGATCATCGGCATCCCGCTGGGCGTGGCGAACTTCAAGATGATCCCGGTGTCCCTGATGCCGCTCGGCAAGGAGATCGTCGAGATCCCCTAGGACTCCGGCTCGTACGGCAGCTCGACCACGAGGCACGGCCCGCCGACGAACAGCCCGCCGTCGACGCCCAGCGCCTTCCCGCCCGCGTACAGGAACGGTCCCTCGATCTGCGTCGGGTGGATCCCGAGCTGGTCGGCGATGACGCTGTGCCCGTGCACGATCCGGGACCCGCCGAGGGCGTCCATCAGCTTCTGGGCGTTCTCCTCGCCGTCCGGGCCGCGGAACGCGTAGCGCGTCGTCATGCGGCGCCACACGTCCCACCACGCCTCGATGTCCGAGCCCGCCAGGATCTCGCCCGCCGCCTCGTTGATCTCTTCGACCGTCGACCCCCAGTCGAGGTACTCGAGCGTGTCGGAGTGCAGCAGCAGGTGATCGGCCGCCACCGCGGCCAGCGGACGCCGGGAAAGCCACTCGATGTGCTCGGGCGTCAGCCGGTCCTGGTCCGACAGGAGCCCGCCGTTGATCTCCCAGCTGCGGGCGAAGCTGCGCGGGCCGAAGTCGGACGGCACCGGCTCGTCGCCGAAGTGGTACATCCCCAGTGCCAGGATCTCGTGGTTGCCCAGCAGCGTCTGCACCTGGCCGCCGGCCTCCGCGGCCTGCTCCTCCAGCCGCATGACCAGGTCGATCGCGCCGACGCCGTCCGGGCCGCGGTCGACGAAGTCGCCGAGGAACCACAGCTGGTCTTCTGCCCCCGACCAGTTGTCTTCGTCGTCGACCAGGCCTTCGGCGCGCAGTGCGGAGGCCAGTTCGTCACGGTGGCCGTGCACGTCGCCCACTACGTACGTGGACTTGCTCATCCGGTGACGATAAGCCCTAGACGCACCACGCCCATCGTCAGCCTTCGCCGAACGGGTCCGCGGTTCGCCCGATCAGGTCGGCGATCGAGTCGAGCACCAGGGTGGGCCGATACGGATAGCGTTCGGCCGACTCCCGGGTGGAGATGCCGGTGAGCACCAGGATCGTCTGCAGACCGGCCTCGATGCCCGAGTGCACGTCGGTGTCCATCCGGTCGCCGATCATCAGCGTCGACTCCGAATGCGCACCCAATCGGCGCAACGCCGAGCGCATCATCAGCGGGTTCGGCTTGCCGACGTAGTACGGCGAGCGCCCGGTGGCCTTCTCGATCAGCGCCGCGACGGAACCGGTGGCGGGCATCGAGCCCTCGACGCTCGGGCCGGTCGCGTCCGGGTTGGTCGCGATGAACTTCGCGCCGCCCTCGATGAGCCGGATCGCCCGCGTGATCGCGCTGAAGCTGTACGTGCGAGTCTCGCCCAGCACGACGTAGTCCGGGTCGCGCTCGGTCAGCACGTAGCCGACCTCGTGCAACGCCGTCGTGAGGCCCGCTTCGCCGATGACGTACGCCGAGCCGTTCGGCCGCTGCGACGAGAGGAACTTCGCGGTCGCCAGCGCCGAGGTCCAGATCGACTCCTCCGGGATGTCGAGCCCGGTGCGCTCCAGCCGGGCCCGCAGGTCGCGCGGGGTGTAGATCGAGTTGTTCGTCAGCACCAGGAAGTCGATGCCGTTCGACTTCAGCTCGGCCAGGAACTCGTCGGCCCCGGGGACGAGGTGCTCCTCCTTGACCAGGACGCCGTCCATGTCGGAGAGATACGTCCACCGGCGTTCGTTCATGCGCGGAACCTATCACGCGCGCGAGGCACCTGCGGGCAGGCGCGAAAACGGCTACAGTGGGAATTGCCGGTATCGCGAGGGGAGTCGCGTGCCCGGCCACCGAGGGGGTTCGGGGGAATTCTTTTCGACGTCACCGGCGCGGGTCGCCGGGGCGCAATTCGTCGTGCCCCCGAAACATGGAGGGGGAAATCGCATGACCGAAATCATCGAGCGTCCGGCCACGGCCGGACCCGGCACCGGGCCCAACTGGGGACTCACCAAGTTCCTCGACCCACTCCCGGTTCCGCCGACTCTGCGCGCCCGGAGCCGGGAAACGATCACCATTCCCATGGTGACCCACAAGCAGCGGCTGCACTCGCAATTACCCGAAACCACGTTGTGGACGTACGCGGGCCATTTCCCGGGTCCGACGATCGAAGTGCGCAGCGGCAAGCAACTGCGGATTTCGTGGTCGAACGAAATAGACGGCGCTTTCCCGTTGGTCGCGGTTCAGGGCCCGGTGACGGACGCCCCGACCAGCCGTCCGGGCGCGGAGCTGGACCGGCCCGGCTACTCGGTCGTCGAGGGCGTCGCCGACCTGCCGGCGTGGACCGTCGTGCACCTCCACGGCGCGCGCACCAACGCGGGCAACGACGGCTGGGCGCACAACGCGGGCCTCAAGGGCACGTCGCAGCTGGCCGAGTACCAGAACCGGCAGCCCGCGATGCCGCTCTGGTACCACGACCACGCCATGGCCATCACGCGCTTCAACGTCCACACGGGCCTGGCCGGGATGTACCTGATCCGCGACGACGAAGAGGACGCGCTCGACCTGCCGCACGGCGACCGCGAGCTCCCGCTGATCCTCACCGACCGCAACCTCGACACCGACGCGACCGGCGCGCTCACCGGGCAGCTGCTGTTCAAGTTCCCGTACGTCCCGAACGGCCCGATGATCCCGTTCTCCGGGCCGTTCACCCTGGTCAACGGCGTGATCTGGCCACACCTGGACGTCGACGCGAAGTGGTACCGCTTCCGGCTGCTCAACGCGGCCAACTCGCGGTTCTTCACGCTGAACCTGGTCGACGAGAACGACAACCCGGTGACCGACGCCGTCCGCCTGATCGGCACCGACGGCGGCCTGCTGCCCGCGCCCGCGACGCTGCCGGCCGGCGGCCTGACCGTCGCCCCGGCCGAACGCTTCGACGTGCTGATCGACTTCAGCCGCTTCAAGGGGCAGAAGCTCAGGCTGCGCAACGCCGACCCGCGGCTGGGCGGGGTCGAGCCGGACGTCATGGAGTTCCGCGTCGACGGCCGCGCGAAGCACGACTCCTTCTCACTGCCGGCGAAGGTCTCGTCGTCCTACGTCCGGCTGGCGCACGGCTCGACGCTGCCGGAGGACCACGACCACGTCTGGATCGCGCTGCTGCTCAACGCCGAGGGCCACCCGGAGATGTGGGACCTCGAACAGGTCGAGGCGGACCCGGGCGGCGAGGGGATCATCCAGGTCCAGGACCCGGCAGGCGGGCTCAAGACGTTCCGGATGATCGGGCGGCTCTTCGACGACACGACCGGCATCTTCATCGACCACGACCGGTGGGCGGTGTGGAACATCCTGCACGTCGCGAACGGCGGCCCGGCGCACCCGGTCCACATCCACCTGACGGAGTTCCAGGCGCTGTTCCGGCGGCGCTTCACCACGACGTTCGACCAGGCCGCCGAACGGACCACCCAGCCGATCGAGGGCTTCACCGACGTCCCGCTGGAGAAGTACGAGGAGGGCTGGAAGGACACGATCATCGTGAACCCCGGCCAGTGGGTGAGCGTGGCCGGGCAGTTCGGCGGCGGCACCGGCGAGTTCATGTACCACTGCCACATCCTCGACCACGAGGACGAAGGCATGATGCGCCCGTTCGTCGTGCACCCGCCGGAGGTGGCGAAGTTCCACGTCCACCCGGGCGGCGGCCACCACCACGGCGCCTGACCCACCGGGGGGAGACTCAGGAGGCCGCGGCCGGGTGCACCGCTACGGTCGCGGCCTTCACCGACAGCGTCACCGGCGAGCCGGGCTCCAGCGCGAGCTCGGCCACCGCGGCCGGGGTGAGGTCGGCGGTCAGGCCGTGCGCCCAGCCGTCGCTCTCGGCCCGGACGCGGATCACCGGCCCGTGCGGCTCCAGGGCCGCGACGACGGCGTCGGCCGTGTTCCGCGGGCTCCCGCGGTGCTCGCCGTCGTGCGGGTAGACGGCGACGGCGTTCGGCGGGAACACCGCCACCGCGGGCTCCCCCGTGACGACGTCCGCCGCCGGGATGCCGGCCACCACCTCGCCCGACGGCGTGCGCAGGCCGTCGTCGACCGCGGTGCCGGCGACGAGGTTGAGCCCGGCGATCCGCGCGGTGAACGCCGTCCGCGGTGCCGAAAGCACGTCGCGGGTCGGGCCGCGTTCGACGATCCGGCCGCCGTTCATCACCGCGACGTGGTCGGCGAGCGCCAGCGCGTCCAGCGGGTCGTGCGTGACGAGCACGGTCGTCGGCCCGGTCTTGAGCACCCGTCGCAGCAGGCCGCGGATCGCCGGCGCGGCGTCGACGTCCAGCGCGGCGAACGGCTCGTCGAGCAGCAGCAGGTCCGGCTCGGCGGCGAGCGCCCTGGCGATCGCGACGCGCTGGGCCTGGCCGCCGGACAGCTGCCCGGGCCGCCGTCCGGCGAGCGCGACGGCGTCCACTTCACCCAGCCAGTAGAAGGCGCGCTCCCGGGCGGCGCGGCGGCCGGCGCCGGTCGAGCGCGGCGAGAACGCGACGTTGTCCGCCGCGGACAGGTGCGGGAAGAGCAGGGCGTCCTGGGAGAGCAGGCCGATCCCCCGCCGGTGCGGGGCCACGCCGGCCAGGGCGCGCCCGGCCACGGTGATCTCGGCCGACGTCGGCGTGATCAACCCGGACAGGCAGCCCAGCACCGTCGACTTGCCCGAGCCGTTCGGGCCGAGCAGCGCGAGCACCGTCCCGGTGGGCACGTCGAGGTCCACGTCCAGCGAGAACGAGCCGCGGACGGCCTCGATCCGGGCGGTCAGGCTCACCGCAGCCCGCCTTCCCACGAACGCGGCCGCGCGACGGCGATGACGAGGACCGCCACGACGATGAGCAGCAAGGAAAGGGCGACGGCGCTGTCGATGTCCACTTCGGCCTGCGTGTAGACCTCGAGCGGCAGCGTGCGGGTGACGTCTTCGAGGCTGCCGGCGAAGGTGATCGTCGCGCCGAACTCGCCGAGCGCGCGGGCGAAGCTGAGGACGACGCCGGAGCCGAGCGCGGGCAGCAGCAGCGGCAGCGTGACGCGCCGGAAGACGGTCCACGGGCGCGCGCCGAGGGTCGCGGCGACCTGCTCGTAGCGATCGCCGGCGCCGCGCAGCGCGCCTTCGAGGCTGACCACGAGGAACGGCATCGCGACGAACGTCTGCGCGATCACGACCGCGGTGGTGGTGAACGGCACCGACTCCCCGGTCAGCGTGGTGATCAGCATGCCGAGGAAGCCCTTGCGGCCGAGCAGGTAGAGCAGCGCGAGGCCGCCGACCACCGGGGGCAGCACCAGCGGCAGCAGCACGATCGAGCGCAGCAGCCGGACGCCGCGGAACCGGGCCCGCGCGAGGACGACGGCCAGCGGCACACCGAGCAGGACACAGGCCAAAGTGGACAAAGCGGCCGTGATCAGCGACAACCGCAGCGCGTGCCACGACGACGACGAGACGATCAGCGACGGCAGCCGCGTCAGGTCCGAGCGCACCAGCAGCCCGACGACCGGCAGCACGACGAGCGCCAGCGCGAGGGTGGCCGGGATCGCGAGCACCCACGGGACGCGCGAACGGCCGGCCGGGACGGATCCCGGCCGGCCGCTCGCGAGACGCCTACTGCGCAGGGCCGAACCCGACCTTGCTCAGCTCGGCCTTGCCCTCGGTGCCGAGGACGAAGTCGTCGAACTCCTTGGCCAGCGCGCTCTGGCCGCCCTTGACCACGGCGATCGGGTAGTTGTTGATCGCGCCGCTCGCCTCGGGGAAGTCGACCTTGTCGACCTTGCCCGCGGCCGAGGTGGCGTCGGTGACGTAGACCAGGCCCGCGTCGGCGTCCCCGGACTGGACCTTGTTCAGCACCTGCTTGACGTCCTGCTCTTCGCTCTTCGGCTTGAGCGTGACGCCGGTCGCGGTCTCGACCTTCTTGGTGGCCGAACCGCACGGCACCTGCGGGGCGCAGGTGACCACGGTGAGGCCCGCCTTGTTCAGGTCCGCGAAGGTCTTGATGCCCTTGGGGTTGCCGGGCGCGACCGCGATCGCGAGCTTGTTGGTGGCGAAGACCGTCGGCTGGCCGTCGATCACGCCACCCTGGACGGCTTTGTCCATGTTGGCCTGGTCGGCCGAGGCGAAGACGTCGGCCTTCGCGCCGTTGGTCAGCTGCTGGACCAGGCCGGACGAACCCGCGAAGCTGAACTTCACGGTGACGCCGGGGTGCGAGGCCTCGAACTGCTTGCCGAGCGCGGTGAACGACTCGGTGAGGGACGCGGCGGCGAACACGGTGAGCGTGCCGCCGGCCTCGCCGCTGCCCTTCGGCGCGGGAGCACTGGCCGACGACCCGCCGGACTGCGTGCTGGGCTGGTCCGAGCTGCTGCACGCGCCCGCGAACAGAGCGACGGCCGCGACGGCCAGAGCAAGCTGCGACATCCGGGCCTTCGCCCCGGGCCGGGGGCTCCGCCACCCGGACCCCCGAAAAGCGAGCTTCTTCATCGACTTCCTTCCGGTGTTTCCACCACGACAGTGGTCGCCTTGACCACCGCGACCGCGAGCACCCCCGGGCGCAGGCCCAGCTCGCGGACGGCTTCCGTACTCATCAGGGACACCACCCGGTGTGCCCCGCACTGCAGTTCCACCTGAGCCATCACCTTGTCGGCGACGACCTCGGTGACCAGCCCGACGAACCTGTTGCGGGCGGAGCGGCCGACGGTGGAGGGATCTTCGGGACCGGAGGCCTGGGCCCGGGCGAACCCCGCCAGCTGGGCGCCGTCGACGACCTTGCGGCCGGCGGCGTCGTCGGTCGCGGTCAGCTGCCCCGCGCGCACCCACCTCCGGACGGTGTCGTCACTGACGCCGAGCAGGCGCGCGGCCTCGGACAACCGAAATTGCGGCATGGCGCAGACATTATCTCCGCAGTTGAGGAAAAGCTACGCGGGGCGTGAATTGTGCAGAACTTCAGTCCGCAGCTGTTCCAGGATGACATTCTGATAACGCTCGATGGCTTTTCGCTCGGCCGGGGAGAACTGCGCCAGCGTCTCACGAAGGGCGTCGAAGGCCGACTCGAAGAGCGGCGCGAAGCGCTCCTCGGCCCCCGGCACGACCTCGACGAGGACCTTGCGGCGGTCCTCCGGATCGCGGACCCGGCGGACCAGGCCGACCTTCTCCAGCCGGTCGACGACCCCGGTCACGGCACCGGTCGACAGCCCCGTCAGCTCGGCGATCCGGCCGGCGGTCAACGGTCCGCCCGATTGGATGACCAGGTCGAACGTCTTGTGGTCGGTTCCGGACAGGCCCATCCGCTCGGCGATCCGGGCGTGCCGGAGGACGGTGAACGTGCTGCCCCGGCGGCCCAATTCCGCGAAGCGGAACAGCTCCTCATCGGTGACCGGGTAAGTCTTTTCCGTCACAGGCCCTCGTTAGTTCGGCAACTGAACCACTCACTCCGCAAAGTATCCTAGCGATCGCGTCCGTTCGCACGTTCCGGAGCTAGGCTGGGCGTAATGACGGCAGTGGATCTCGGGTTTCCTCGCGTCCCCGGTACACGAGGGTCATCTCGCGTGCCCAGGCCCGAGAACCCGCAACTCATCGACACCTTCGGCCGGGTGGCCACCGATCTCCGGGTTTCGCTGACGGATCGGTGCAACCTGCGCTGCACCTACTGCATGCCCGCGGAGGGCCTCGACTGGATGCCGGGCGAGCAGGTGCTGTCCGACGACGAGCTGGTCCGCCTGATGCGGATCGCCGTCGAGCAGCTCGGCGTCACCGACATCCGGCTCACCGGCGGCGAACCGCTGCTGCGGCCGGGCCTCGAGGACATCGTCGCGCGGGTCACGGCGTTGTCGCCGCGGCCGCGGCTGTCCATGACCACCAACGGGATCGGGCTCGCCAAGCGCGCGGCCGGGCTCGCGGCGGCCGGGCTGAACCGGATCAACGTCTCGCTCGACACCGTCGACCCCGAGACGTTCCTGAAGATCACCCGGCGCGACCGGCTCTCGCACGTCGTGGCCGGGCTGGCCGCGGCGCGGGACGCCGGGATGACGCCGGTGAAGGTCAACGCCGTGCTGATCCGCGGGCTCAACGAGACCGAAGCCGTGCCGCTGCTGAAGTTCTGCCTCGCCGAGGGCTACCACCTGCGGTTCATCGAGCAGATGCCGCTGGACGCCCAGCACGGCTGGAACCGCGGCGAGATGATCACCGCGGCCGGGATCCTCGAGATGCTGGAGGCGGAGTTCACGCTGACGCCGTTCCCGGCCGCCCGGGGCGGCGCGCCGGCCGAGCGCTGGCTGGTCGACGGCGGGCCCGGCGACGTCGGCGTGATCGCGTCGGTGACCCGGCCGTTCTGCGCGGCGTGCGAGCGGACGCGGCTGACCGCGGACGGCGCGGTGCGGTCCTGCCTCTTCAGCAACGACGAAACGGATTTGCGCTCCCTCGCGCGCGCGGGCGCGCGCGATGAAGAGATTGCCGACGCCTGGCGCGCGACGATGTGGGGCAAGCTCGCGGGACACGAGATCAACGACGCCGGGTTCGCGCAGCCGATCCGGCCGATGAGCGCGATCGGCGGCTGAGATGTCGACTTTGACCATCGTGGTGCGGTACTTCGCCTCGGCGCGGGCCGCGGCGGGAGAAGAAGAGGAGAAGGTGCAGCTGCCGGCCGGCGCCCGCGTGTCGGACGCCGTGGCCGAGCTGCGCCGGCTCCACCCTTCGGGCCTGCCCCGGGTCCTGGACGCCGCCAGCTACCTGCTCGACGGCTTCGCGGTGCGAGACCTCACCCGCCCCCTCCAGGACGGCGCGGAACTGGACGTCCTCCCGCCCTTCGCCGGCGGCTGACCCCGGCAGGCCTGTGCGCGAAGGGTCGACACGCGTGTTTGAAGGGTCGACACGGCACCCGCCGCCCGTTTTGCCCGTGTCGACCTCCTGATCACGCGTGTCGACCCTCTGATCACGCGTGTCGACCTTCCGATCACGCGAGCCGACCCTCCAGGCACGCGAGCCGACTCCCTGGGTACGCGAGCCGTCCGTCCGGGTACGCGCGTTCGTCCTCTCTATATATGCGCCGACCGTTCGGGTACGGCAGCCGACCGCTCGGCGAAGCCCGTGGCCGGCTCCCGGCGTGGCGCGTCACCGGATCCGGGGTGTTCGCGAGAAGCTGATCGCGTCCCGCCGCAACGCCATCCGGTGACACGTTTCGCCTGGTCCGTCGCGGTGCGTTGACCCACCTGGACGTCGGCGGTAGCCGGAGTCGCTCCAGGTGTGACTCGAAACCCCACGAAGAGGTGGGACTGCTGTGACTCAAGGGGCACATGAGGCAGACTTGTCAAGTCTGGCGAACACCCGCGACCGGTCATAAGATGCGCGCTTCAATCGCGGACAGTGCGTCGCGAATGGGCCATTCGCTGCGCAAAACACGTGATGCAAGCCTCACGATCCGTGTTTTATCTCGACAAGGAAACGGGCAGATAACGGCCCGCTGACCTGCGCAAACAGTCACATCGACAGGGGTTGCGTGCTGTTACTGTGACGTAGGTCACGCCCCGAATAATTTCCGATCACGGCTCTCGTTACGTACCGTCGCTTTTCGGTTGGCCCCGACCAACCAGCACGACCGGGAATCCGTAGCGCCTAGCCCTGTCCGACGGATCCCCGGACCCATACCCCGAGCGAAAGCATTTCCGGACAGGGACGAGGGGACGACGAAGACGCGCCGTGCGTCGGACTCGCCTGCCGGCCTGAGACGGCCGGCGCCAGGACCCCGATCCTGACCCTCACCACGAGGTCGTAGGCGCTGGGAACCGAGATGCATTCAGATGTCTTACCGAGGCAAGCACCGCAAGATGTCCGCTGCCACCCGCACCGTCGCTCGCGTCGCCATCGCGGGCATTGCGGTCGGCGCGCCCCTCGCTATCGCCGCGACCCCCGCGTCGGCGACCAACTGGGACGCCATCGCGCAGTGTGAGAGCAGCGGCAACTGGAACACCAACACCGGCAACGGCTACTACGGCGGCCTGCAGTTCTCGCAGAGCACATGGAAGGCCTACGGCGGCACCGGCAGCGCGGCGAACGCTTCGCGCGAGCAGCAGATCGCCGTCGCCGAGCGCGTCCTGCAGGGCCAGGGCATCGGCGCCTGGCCGGTCTGCGGCAAGAAGGGCGGCGGCTCGTCGGCCCCCAAGGCCAGCACCGGCAAGACCACGACGACCAAGAAGTCGACGACGCCGAAGAAGACCACGGTCGCCCCGAAGCAGGCGGCGGCCCCGGCGGCGACCGGCGTGTCCAGCTCCAACCCGTCCGGTGACTACACCGTGGTGGCGGGCGACACCCTGTCCAAGATCGCCAAGCAGTTCAACGTCGACGGCGGCTACAAGAAGCTGCAGGACCTGAACGCGAAGTACATCCCGAACGCGGACCTGATCCTCGTCGGGCAGAAGATCGCCACCAAGTGACGATCGCGCAGTGATGCGTAGGTCCGGCCTCGAGCCGTGACAGCACGAGCCCTCCACCGCCAATCCCCCGGGCGGTGGAGGGCTCGCACGCATCCGGCGTGCGGCTGAGGTCGCGCTCGCCGGCAGGGCGGCTTGGCCAGGTCAACCGCACGCACCGGCGCGTTGCCTGACGGCCGCACGACCACCCGCTCGCGCGCCTTCCGCACCGCCACCAGCCGCGACGCGGCTCGCGCGAACGGCCTGCGCGCCTTCCGCACCGCCGACGGCCGCACGACCACCCCGCTCGCGCGAACCGCCGCCTGCGCGCCTTCCGCGCCGCCGCCGGCCGCACGACCACCCCGCTCGCACGAACCGCCGCCCGCGCGCCTCCCGCACCGCCGACGGCCGCGCGACCACCCGACTCACGCGAACGCCCCTTTCGCGCCACCGCGCCCGCGTGGATCGTCCGTTACGAGGCATTCGCCGCACCCGCGCACGAGGCGCCGTCGCTACCGCCCTGAGTCGCGGTACGCGGCCTCCAGCCCCGCGCAGCCGTCCGGGCGCCTGCTCGCCCCTCCGCCCGTCCTCGGGCCTCTCAGAGCGCGCGGATCCTCTCCGCCTCCCTCAGCTGCATCCGCTCGCCCCGGCGCAGCACCTCGGCCACCAACTCCAGCTGCTCCGGCGTGTAGTCCTCGAGGATCGCCCGGCCCGCGCGCTCGATCGGCGCGTAGATCTCTTCCAGCAGCTTCGCCGCCTCGGGCGTCAGCTCCACCACCGCCCGGCGGCGATCGTCCGTCGATGTGCGGCGGGTCAGGTGGCCCGCGTGCGTCAACCGCTGGATCGCCGTCGTCGTCGCCGCGGGGCTCAACCGGGCCTGCGTCGCCAACTGTCCCGCCGTCAGCGTTCCCGCCGCCGCGATCAGGCCGATGATCCGCAGGTCCGTCCGGTTCACCCCGAACGCCGACGCCGCGGCTTCGTCCACCACGTCGTTCGCCGCGCCGGAGGCCGCCGCGGCCTGGGTCGCCTCCGTGACCAGAGATTGCTTCGACACTCGAAAGAGTCTACCGTGACGGCGAATACTTCGATAGTCGAAAGGATTGCGCCGTGGTGACCCGTCAAGCCCTGCCTCGCTGGCTCCGTCCCGCCAACCGGTTCGTCCGCCTGCTGACCCGGCTGGGACTGCGCGTGGGCACCATCCACGTCCTGACCGTCCCCGGCCGCCGGTCGGGTGCGCCGCGGCCCACTCCGGTCTCGCCGCTGACCGTCGACGGCCTTCGCTACGTCATCGCCGGCGTTCCCCAGGGCGACTGGGCGCGCAACGTCCGCGCCGCCGGCCGGGGCGAACTCACCCACGGGCGCCGGAAGCAAGCCGTGACGCTCGACGAGGTCACCGATCCCGGCGTCCGCGCCACCGTCATGCGCGCCTTCCCGCGCGAGGTTCCGCACGGGGTGCCGATGTTCGTCCGGCTGGGCCTCGTCACCAGCGGGAGCGAAGACGAGTTCGCCGCGGCCGCCGGGCGTGTCGCCGTCTTCCGGATTACGGCGAGTTGACCCATTCGTCCGTGCCGTCGGTGAAGTGCTGGTGCTTCCAGACCGGGAGCCGCGCCTTCACCTCGTCCACCAGGTCCGAGCACGCCGAGAACGCTTGGCCGCGGTGCTCCGCCGCCACCGCGCACGCCAGCGCCACGTCGCCGATCGTCAGGTGACCGACGCGGTGGCTCACCGCCACCGCCCGCACGCCCACCCAGCGCGTGGCCAGCTCCGCGACCACGTCCGCGATCACCTGGCTCGCGCTCGGGTGGCCCTCGTACGTCAGGTCGCGCACGCCCTTGCCGCCGTCGTGGTCGCGGACCACCCCGGCGAACGTCACCACCGCGCCCGCCGCGTCGTCCTCGACCAGGCCGGCGTGCTCTTCGACCGACAGCGCCTCCTCGGTGACCAGCGCCCGCGCGACGCGCACCTCCGGCTGGTGCGCCGCGGGACGCGGGTGGTCACCGCCGGCCAGCTGGTCGACGGCGTGGTCCAGGATGCCGTCGAGCACGCCCAGGCCGTCCTTGACGCCGCCGCTGGAGCCCGGGAGGTTCACGACCAGGGTCCGCCCGGCCACGCCCGCGACCCCACGCGAGAGCACCGCCGTCGGGACCTTCGGCAGCCCGGCCGCGCGGATCGCGTCCGCGACGCCCGGCAGCTCGTGGTCCAGCACCCCGCGCGTGACGTCCGGGGTGCGGTCGGTCGGCGAAATGCCGGTGCCGCCGGTGGTGAGCACGACGGCGACGCCGTCGGCCAGCGCTGCCCGCAAGGCGACGCCCACCGGGTCGCCGTCCTCGACGACGACCGGCGCCGGCACCTCGTACCCGCGCCCGGCCAGCCAGGCGACGATCACCGGGCCCGTCTTGTCTTCGTAGACACCCTTCGCGGCGCGGTTGGACGCCACGATCACGCGTGCGGTGCGCTTCACGGCCGCTCCCAGGTCCCGGTCTTGCCGCCGTCCTTGCGGAGCAGGCGGACGTCGTCCAGCGTCGCGGCCGGGTCGACGGCCTTGATCATGTCGTGCAGGGTGAGCCCGGCCACGGCCACGGCGGTCAGCGCTTCCATCTCGACGCCGGTGACGTCGGTGGTCTTCGCGGTCGCGCGGATGCCGACTTCGGCCTCGCCGAGGGTGAACTCGACCTTGACCCCGGACAGCGCGATCTGGTGGCACAGCGGGATCAGCTCGGGCACCCGCTTGGCGCCCATGATCCCGGCGATGCGGGCGGTGGCGAGGGCGTCGCCCTTGGGGAGGCCGTCGGTGGCCAGCAGCCGGAGCACCTCGGCGGTGGTCCGCACGGTGCCGGCCGCGAGCGCGGTGCGCGCGGTGGCGGTCTTGCCGGAGACGTCGACCATCCGGGCGGCGCCGGTCTCGTCGACGTGGCTGAGTTCACTCACAAGCCGAGGCTACTTCCGGGACGGGTGAAGGGTGACGGCGGTCGGGCCCGGCGAGTGGATCAGCGCGAAGGACCCCGGTCGTCCGTCGAAGGGACGATTCCGGGGTCCGCGCAGGGAAGACTCAGCGCTCGGCGCGCACGGCCTTGCGCACGGCCTCGGCGACCGCCGGGGCCACCGCGCTGTCGAACACGCTCGGCACGATGAACGACGCGTTGAGCTTGCCGTTGTCGACGACGTCGGCGATCGCGTCGGCCGCGGCGAGCAGCATGGTGTCTTCGATGTTGTGCGCGTTCGCGTCGAGCAGGCCGCGGAAGACGCCCGGGAACGCCAGCACGTTGTTGATCTGGTTCGGGAAGTCGCTGCGGCCGGTCGCGACGACGGCGGCGTGCTGCTGCGCTTCGAGGGGGTCGATCTCCGGGTCCGGGTTCGCCAGCGCGAAGACGACCGCGTCGGACTTCATGGTCGCGACCTGCTCGGCGCCGAACAGGTTGGGCGCCGAGACGCCGATGAAGACGTCCGCGTCGACGAGCGCCTCGTGCAGGGTGCCGCTGACCTGCTCCTTGTTGGTGTGCGATGCGATCCAGGCGAGGTTGTCGTCGAGGTTGCCGCGCGCGGAGTGGACGATGCCGTCGATGTCCGCGGCGACGATGTCACCCGGGTTCTTGTGCAGCAGCAGCCGGATGATCGCCGAGCCGGCCGCGCCGACGCCGCTGACCACGATCTTGCAGTCCTCGATGTCCTTCTTGACCACGCGCAGGGCGTTGCGCAGCGCGGCGACGACCACGATCGCGGTGCCGTGCTGGTCGTCGTGGAACACCGGGATGTCCAGCTGCTCGCGCAGCCGCTTCTCGATCTCGAAGCAGCGCGGCGCGGCGATGTCCTCGAGGTTGATCCCCGCGTACACCGGCGCCAGCGCCTTCGCGATCAGGATGATCTCTTCGGTGTCCTGGGTGTCCAGGCAGACCGGCCAGGCGTCGACGTCGGCGAACTTCTTGAACAGCGCCGCCTTGCCCTCCATCACCGGCAGCGCGGCGGCCGGGCCGATGTTGCCCAGGCCGAGCACCGCGGAGCCGTCGGTGAGCACCGCGACGGTGTTGCGCTTGATGGTCAGCCGGCGCGCGTCCTCGGGGTTGTTCGCGATCGCCTGGCAGACGCGGGCGACGCCCGGGGTGTAGGCGCGGGAGAGGTCGTCACGGTTGCGGAGCGCCACCTTGGGCGTGACCTCGATCTTGCCGCCGAGGTGGATCAGGAACGTCCGGTCGGAGACCTTGCGGACCTTGACGCCGGGCAGCGAGTCCAGCGTCTGGGTGATGTCGTTCGCGTGGTTCTCCGACAGCGCGTTGGCGCTGATGTCGACCACGATCGAGTCGGAGTGGGACTCGACGACGTCGAACGCGGTCAGCACGCCGCCGACGCGGCCGACGGCGGTGGTGAGGTCACCGGCCGCGCTGGACGAGGCCGGGGCCTCGACCCGGACGGTGATCGAATATCCGGGACCGGGAACCGGCATGGCGCTTACCCCCGCATGGGAAAAGACGGTTGGGACGGGAGCGAACCTACTCCCGTGACCGCCCTCACGAGGCCCCGATACCGGTACTGACCAGTAACTATGCGGTCAGCGGTTGATCTCGGTCTCGGGGTGCACGTAGGGCACCGTGTCGAGCGGGAAGGTGATGTCACCGAACGGCGACAGCGCGCCCTGGCGGTCCGACGACAGTTCGGTCACGGGGTGCTCGCCGTCCTCGCCCGGCCAGGTCGGGTCGATTCCCTTGTGCTTCTTCTCGCCCTTGGCCACAACGTCCTCCACAGCCGTGTTCGGTTCCAGCCAGGACAGTCTGCCCGAGCCGGGGCAGCCTGTCGCAACCGCCCGGTATCCTGGCCTTCTATGCCCGCGACCTCCTTGGCGGACTGGCTGCGTGCAGAGTCCGACGCAGCCCTCGAAGAGCTGCTCCGCACTCGTCGCGACCTGTCGACGCCCCCGCCCTCCGACAGCACCGTGCTCGCCACCCGGGCCGGCACGCCGGGCTCGGTCGCGCGCGCCTGCGAAGACCTCGACACCGTCACCCTGGCCGTGCTCGAAGCGTGCCTGCTGGCCGGCGCCGACCGCGACCCCGTGCCGGTCGAGGACGTCGCGAAGCTGACCGGCACCGACATCGCCGAGCCACTGGCCCGGCTACGCGCGCGGGTGCTGGCCTGGGGCCCGGACGACGCGCTGCGCGTGCCCCCCACGGTCCGGGACGCGCTCGGGCCGTTCCCCGCCGGGCTGGGCGCGTCGGCGCCGTCGCTCGCCGGCGAGGACCTCGGCGCCCGGCTCGCGGAGCTGTCCGACGACGAGCGTGGCGTGCTGAACGCCCTCGCCGCCGGCCCGCCGATCGGCCGGACCCGCGATGCCGGGCACGACACGTCGCTCGAGAAGGCCAAGACGCCGGTGCAGAAGCTGCTCGCCCGCGGGCTGCTGCTGCGGCGTGACGACCAGACCGTCGAACTCCCGCGCGAGCTCGGCGTCGCGGTCCGCGGCGGGGTCTTCGGCCCGGGCACGCTCACCGAACCCGAGCTGCCGCTGCACCCGCACCAGCCGTCCACTTTGGACGAGGCCGCGGCCGGCGAGGCGATGGAGTTCCTGCGCCACACCGAATCCCTGCTGCGCTCGTGGTCCGCGGCACCGCCGCCGGTGCTCAAGTCCGGCGGCCTCGGCGTGCGCGAGCTGAAGAAGCTGGCCAAGGACCTCGAGATCGACGAGCCGCAGGCGATCCTGCTGGCCGAGCTCGCCGTGGGCGCCGGGCTCGTCGCCGACAGCGAGACGACCGCGCCCGAGTGGGTGCCGACGACGCTCACCGATTCGTGGCTCGCGTCGCCGACCGCGCAGCGCTGGATGACGCTGGCCCAGGCGTGGCTGGAGCTGCCGCGGCTGCCGGGCATGGCCGGCGGGCGCGACGCCAAGGACAAGCCGATCGCGCCGTTGTCGGAGGAGCTGCGCCGGCCGCTGGCGCCGGTCGCGCGGCGGCGGGTCCTGGCCGCGCTGGCCGACCTGCCCAAGGGCGCCGGGGTGAAGAGCGTCGACGAGCTCGTCGCCGTGCTGGCCTGGCGGGCCCCGCGGCGCGGCGGGCGGCTGCGGGACGAGACCGTCCGCTGGACGATGTCCGAGGCGTCGGCGCTGGGGATCACCGGGCTCGGCGGCCTCACGACGGCAACGCGGGCGCTGCTCGCCGACGACCGGCCGCGCGCGGTCGAGGCGATCATGGACGCGCTGCCCGCGCCCGTGGACCACGTGCTGCTGCAGGCCGATCTGACGGTCGTCGCGCCGGGGCCGCTGGAGCCGGAGCTGGCCGCGGAGATGGACGCGGTCGCGAACGTCGAGTCGGCCGGTCACGCGACGGTCTACCGGATCACCGAGACGTCCGTCCGGCGGGCGCTGGACACCGGCCGCACGGCGGACGAACTGCACGCGCTGTTCAAGAAGAAGTCGGCGACCCCGGTGCCGCAGTCGCTGAGCTACCTGGTCGACGACGTCGCCCGGCGCCACGGCCGGCTGCGCGGCGGCGTCGCGGCGTCCTTCCTGAGGTGCGACGACGAGGCGCTGCTGGCGGAGGTGCTGGCCCACCCGGTCGCGGCGGAGCACGACCTCCGGCTGATCGCGCCGACGGTCGTGATCAGCCCGGACCCGCTGCACGAGGTCCTCGCCGGCCTGCGCGCGGCCGGGTTCGCGCCGGCGGCGGAGGGCCCGGACGGCCGGGTCGTCGACATCCGGCCGGGCGGGCGCCGGCTGCCGGCGAAGGCCAGGGCCGCACGGCGCAGCCCGGGCGAGCAGGCGGTGCTGACGTCCGACCAGGCGGCCCGGATCATCTCCAACCTGCGGGCGGGCGACGCCGCGTCCGCGCGACGCCGGGGGTCCGCGGTGCGGGCGCCGGTCGGCGGCGGGGCGGACACGTCGGCGACGCTGGAGCTGCTGTCGCGGGCGACGCTGGAACGCCGTGAGGTCTGGATCGGGTTCGTCGACTCGCGCGGGACCGCCAGCCAGCGGGTCGTGCGGCCCGTGCGCGTCGGCGGCGGGATCCTCGAAGGCGACGACAACCAGCGCTACTCGCTGCACCGGATCACCTCGGCCGCGCTGGTGGAGGAGTAACACCGGGTTCGGTGAATCGCCGACGAAATGCCTGCTCACGTGGTAAGCCTGGTTCGCCCGATCTTCGGAAACCTGGGAGGGACCATGAAGTGGGGAACACGCGTGACCGCGCTCGCGGCCGCGAGCGTCGTCGGCGGGCTGGGGTTCGCCGGAGCGGCTGAGGCGGTCGGACCGCCCGTCTACACCAAGTACGACGTCAACGGCACCACCCACGTGGCCAAGCCGGGGGCCGACGTCACCCTCGGGCCCGGGGTCGCCGAGCTGTTCACCAACATCGGGTCGTACTCGTTCTACGGCACGGTCAAGCTGCCGCCGGCGACGATCACCCGGGCCGTGCCGGGCGTGGGCACCGTCAGCGGCAAGGTCACCCTGGGGCCGGGCGACGTCACGGGCCAGGCCTTCGGCGGCTTCACCGCCACCGCGAAGTGGCCGGTGAAGGTCTCGGACGTGACCGTGAACGGCGCGCCGTACGACGTCGGCCCGGCGTGCGGCACCGCCGAGCCGGTCACCACGGAGATCACGTCGGCCGACTGGCAGCTCGACAAGGGCGGTCGCCTGACCTCGACGTACCCGATCGGCGCGTTCGCGAACTGCGGGACGGCGACGGCGCTCGTCAACTCGGCCGTACCCGGTCCGGGCAACACGCTGGCGCTCGACTTCACCTGGCCGGCAGCCTGACGGCCGCGGGGCCGGGGACCACCTCGGCCCCGCCCGCCGGGACCGGCTGTTCGGTCCGGGGAGGTGGTCGTGGCGACACGTGATCGGATGATCTCGGCGTGCGGGAGGGCCTCCGGGTTCGGTGTGGATTGCGACATCTGCACCGGCTACCTGGATGCCCTCGTGACCAACGCTAACGCACCCCTGACCCCGGCCGGGAGACTGCGCCTGGCCCGCTGAGTGGTCGGGGACGGGTGGCCCTGCGACGAGCCGCGGAACGCTTCCAGGTGTCGGTCTCGACTGCTGCCGATGGCCTGGCCGCTACCGCGACTACGGCACCGCTGCCATGACAGATCGGCCCAGCCGGCCTCGCACCAGTCCGAACCGCACGCTCAACCGAGTGGAGCGGCGAGTGACCAAGGTCCGGGTGCTACGGCGCCGGGGACCGGCCCGCATCGCCTACCTGCTCGGGCTGAACCCCTCGACGGTGCCAACGGATCCTGAGCCGCTACCGGCTCGCCCGGCTCACCCCTCTGGATCGGGCCACTGCCATGGTTGCGCCTCGAGGAGTGGGCCTACGCCCAGCCCTATCGCACCGACACCGAACGACGCCATGCCCGGCCACACTGGCTGCACACCTACAACCACCACCGCGGACACACCGCACTCGCAGGCCAGCCACCCGCCAGCCGCGCCCCCGACCTCACAGGGCAATACAGCTAGAGCGCCCGCAGGCCGGCCAGGACCCGTTCCATGAACTCGCGGGACGAGCGGTCCCCGAGGATCAGCTCGGTCTGGTGGATCAGCACCAGCCCGATGTCGGCCATGTCGCCGACCAGCACCTTTACCACGCCCAGCGGCAGCCGCAGGTGGGCGGCGATCTCCGCCACCGACCGCGTGTCCAGGCAGAGGTCGCAGATCCGGCGGTGCTCGACCGACCGGACGCCGCGGTACCGGCGCCCGTCGTCGGACGTCGAGACCAGCGCCTCGAGCGCCAGGTTGTGGTCGGACCGCGTCCGGCCGCCGGTGCGCGTGTACGGGCGCACCCGGGACCCGACCGAAGCGGCCGGGGACGGGCTCAGGACGCGGGCCGCCGGCTCCTCCCACGGCTCCGGCCGCGGGATCCAGCGGGTCTCCGGGTCCGGCGGGGGCGTCCAGCCGGTCCGGGGGTCGATCGGCGGGGCCCACGAAGGCGGGGGCGCCGCCTGGGGTCTGGACACCGGCGGTCTCGGCGCCGGGGGCCGGGGCGCCGGGGGTGCCGGCGGGCGGGGCGGGGCCGGCTGCCGCGGCGGGGCCGGTGGACGAGGCGCGTGAGCACCACGCGGAGGCGTCCACGCCGGCTCGAGCGGCGGGGGCTCCGGCTCGGCGGTCTCCTCGTCCTGCCACTCCGGCTCGGCGGGGTCGTAGCTGCCGTCGTAGCCCTCGTCGAAGTCGGACGACGAACCCCACTCGCGGGTGTCCTCGTCGGTGTAGCCCTGCGGATCCGGCTGGGGCCGCGCCGGCTTGCGCTTGGGCATGATCGTCGACAGCGTCGACATGTCGAACTTGCTGGGCGAATCGAAACCCTCGCGCTCGGTACCGCGGTGCAGTGCGTCCCAGCCGCTGGAGTCCGGATCGTCGAATCCCGAAATCCTCATCGTTTCCTACCCACGCACGCCGCCCTGCAGCTGCGCACGCAGCTCGGGGGTGATCTGCTGGCCGACCCGCTCGACGAGCAGGGTCATCTCGTACGCGACCGTGCCGATGTCGCACGTCGGCGCGGCCAGCACCGCCAGCGACGAACCGTCCGAAACGGACATCAGGAACAGGTAGCCGCGCTCCATCTCCACCACGGTCTGGTTGACACCACCCGCTTCGAAGCAGCGAGCGGCCCCGAACGTCAGGCTGATCAGCCCGGACGCGACCGCGGACAGCTGCTCGGCACGCTCCTGGGGCAGCCCTTCGGACGGCGCCAGGAGGAGCCCGTCGGCGGACACCAGAACGGCGTGCGCGGCGCCGGGTACCCGGCGCACGAAGTCCGTGATGAGCCAGCCGAACGAACCCTGGCCGGATGCCGTCACTACTGCCCCTCCTTGCTCCTGCGGCGCCGCACGCCGCACCCCGGAGTGGCCGGCACGGCCCACGCTCAAGCGTATTCGCCCCGCCCGCGGTGTCGAGTCGACCGCGGGCCGGCCGGTGCGCACCCTACGTGTGCGCACGACCGCGCTCCGCACCGGCCCGGTCCGGGCGGTGCGGTCGGAGCTCACTCCGCGGCCCGCGGTGGCGGGACGTCTGCGCAGGTCAGCCCGGTGGACGGCGAGCCGGGGAGGCGACGCCACCTTCGACGGTACCGAACCGCGGCGACCGTTCCGTCCTCCGGACGGAGGCAGCGCTCCCCGAAGTGGGTGAAGCCCGTGGAGTTCACTCCAACGGCCGCATCCGGTCCGGGGGGCCATCGCCTCAGCCTGCGCGCAACGCCGAATCGTGCGCGATCGCGTGCTGGACGACGGAGATCAGCACCTGTTTGGCGGAGTCGCGCTCACGCGCGTCGCACGCCATGATCGGGACCGACGGCGCGATGGTGAGCGCGTGCCGCACGTCCTCGATCTGGTGGTGCAGAAGCCGGTCGAAGCAGTTGATGGCCACGACGTAGGGCAGCTTCCGGTTCTCGAAGAAGTCGATCGAGGGGAACGCGTCGGCGAGCCGCCGCGTGTCCACCAGCACGACCGCTCCGATGGCACCGACCGCGAGGTCGTCCCACATGAACCAGAACCGGTGCTGACCAGGGGTGCCGAAGACGTACAGCACCAGGTCCGAGTCCAGCGAGATGCGCCCGAAGTCCATCGCCACGGTGGTGGTGGTCTTGTTGGGCGTGGCCGAGGTGTCGTCGTGTCCGACGCTGGCCTCGGTCATCATGGCCTCGGTGGTCAGCGGGTCGATCTCCGAGATCGCCCCGACCAGCGTTGTCTTCCCCGAACCGAACCCGCCGGCGACCACGATCTTGGCCGACGAGGTCGGACCCGTCACCTGCGGCGCGTTCGCGTCGGAGTCAAATTCTCCGAAGCCCACTGAGCACCCTTTCCATGAACTCGATACTCGGCCGGTCACCCACGGTCTGGTTGCTGGAGTGCACCAGCACCAGCCCGAGCCCCGCCACGTCACCAATCAACACCCGCACCACACCGAGCGGCAGCCGCAGCAGCGCTGCCACCTCGGCCACCGACCGGGTGTCGAGGCACAGGTCACAGATCGACCGGTGCTCGGGCACCCGGACCCGGTCGAGCATCCGGCCCTGGTCACTGGTCGAGATCAGCGCCTCGATCGCCAGATCGAGAGTCGCCTTCGTCCGGCCCCGGGTCCGGAAGTACGGCCGGACCAGGCCGGACGTCTCCATCTCGGTCGGCGCCGGCTCGTCGACGTACTCCTGGTGGGCCTGCCGCGGCAGCGCCGCGGCCAGCTCGCCGGAGTCCAGTCCCGCCGAGTAGTCGCGATCGTTGCTGTACGCGGCGAAGTCGTGCGCGTCGTACAACGGCCCGCTCGACCCGCCGAACAGCTCCGCTCCGGGGCCGCCCAGCAGCCGGTCGCGGTACTCGCCGCTCCCGGGCTGGATCGGCCGGATCGGTTCCTGACCGGCATTGCTGTCGGTCAGCCAGTTCGGCGGCTCTCGCACAGGGTCGTTGTCGGACGCCTGCACCCTGCGTGACCGCCACTCGCGGTCGACCCGTTCCCGGAACGACTGCCAGTCCTCCCGGCCGTCGTCCGAGTGCTCGGACCACCCGCCGGAGAAGTCGTCACCGAGCCGGCCATCGCCCCTCAAGCGCCCGTCGTCCACGGCTCTCTCCTCGGTTCCCGGGTCCTCAGCGGCGGACTGCCGAGCCCTGCAGCTGGGCCCGCATCTCCGGTGTCAGCTGTTGACCGACCCGCTCCACCAGCAAGGTCATCTCGTAGACGACCAGGCCGATGTCGCTCTCCGGCGAACCGAGCACCGCAAGACAAGAACCGTCGGAAACCGACATGAGGAAGAGGAAGCCGTTGGCCATCTCGACGACGGTCTGCGCGACCGTCCCGCCTTCGAACACCTTGGCCGCACCGCGTGCGAGGCTCGTGAGCCCCGACGCCACCGCCGCCAGCTGGTCCGCCCGGTCCTTCGGCAGGCCACGCGAGGCCGCGAGGAGCAGGCCGTCGGCCGACACCACGACCGCGTGGGCCGCGCCGGGCACCCGGTGCACGAAATCCGTGATCAGCCAAGCGAAGCTGCCGGCATTGTTCGCCTTGGCATGCGCCTGGCCGTTCGGCTGCGCGGAGCCACCCGGCTGCATTGCACCCGCCCGTGTCACTTTCACTCCTCACTGCTGTCTGTGGTGTTGCCACGCCCCGGAACCCTGCTGCTTTCCAGCTGTTCTTCGGCCGGGAGCTCCTTCAACGCATGCCGGCCCGAGGTGTAGCCCCGCTGGAAGCTTGCCATCCTGCTCCGCGCCGCGGACGCCGAGCGGGTGATCGCACCCTTTCCGGGCATGCCCGCGGTGTTGTCCGCGAAGTTGTTCTGCGCCGGTCCGTCGGACGAAGGACTGTTGATCGACCCCGGCACCAGGTAGGCGTTCGGGACACGTTTGGGCAGCCCGGCCGTGGTGATCTCCTCGTTCTTGGCCTCCAGCAGCGACTGTGCCTTCTGCCAGCCGTCGTCGGAAGCACTGTGCCAGCCGTCGTCGGGCGGGAGGAGCGGGTGCCGGGTCGCGGCGGTCGGCAGCAGCTCGTCGGCCGGCTCGGGCTCGGGCACGCGCTCACGCTCGGGAGCACGCTCGCGCTCCGGGCGCCGGCTGACCGGCTCGGCGACGACGGTCCGCTCCGCCACCTGCTCGTCGGAGCCGGTGAGCGGCGGGAGGTTCGGGTCTTCACCCTCGCTCTGCGTCGGGACCGGGTCGGCCACCGAGTCGTCGCCTTCACTGAACCAGCGTGACAGCACCGACTGGTAGATCGGCAGCCGCCGGGTGGGTACATCGTCCTCGAGGGCCGACGGACCGACCTCCTCCGCACGCGGCGGGGGTGGTGGCGGCTCCTCGGGCGGGACGTACTTCGGCTCGCGCTTCGGCAGGACCAGCGGCGCGAACTGCGTGTCGTTCGCCCTCGAGCTGGCACCCTCGCCGTTCGTCGACGGCGTCAGCGGCGCGAGGTCCTCGGCGGTCGGCCAGGCCGGCACCTCGGGCTTCGGCAGCTCGGGCGACAGGAACGGGCCCGCCGCACGGCCACCGCTGACCAGGTCGTCCAGGCTGATCGGCTGGTCGAGCGGGACCAGCCCGCCCTGCTTCGCCACCGGCTCGTGCACCGGCGGAGGCGGGGGCGGCGGTGCCGAAGGCGGGATCGGCGTGTGCGCCTGCGTCTGGTCGTAGTCCGAACGCGCGGCCGGGATCGGGATGCTCGGCATCGACATCGACGTCTCGGACCGGTTCGGCGGCAGCGGGGTCTGCCGCGTCATGCCCGGGCGGAGCTGGGTGAGCAGCTCGGCCGGGACGACGACGCGGGCGATCACGCCACCCTCGATGTCCTCGTTCTCGCGCAGCCGCACCTCGATGCCGTGGCGCTTGGCCAGCCGCGAGACCACGTACAGGCCCATCCGGCGGGTCACCGACACGTCCAGGTCCGGCGGCTCGGCGAGCCGTCCGTTGACCTCGGCCAGCCGCTCGTCGCTCATGCCGACACCGTGGTCGGTGACCTGGATGGCCAGCGCCTTCCGGCGGGTCACCACGGCGCGGACGATGACCTTCGTCTCCGGCTCGGAGAAGTAGGTCGCGTTGTCGAGCAGCTCCGCGAGGACGTGCACGAGGTCGTGGATCGCGAGGCCCTGGACCGCGACGTCGGGCACGATGCCGACCTCGATCCGGGCGTACTGCTCGATCTCGGACACCGCGGCGCCGATGACGTCGGCGGCGGGCACCGGCTTGGGCACGGACTTCGCCAGGCCGGCGCCGGAGAGCACCAGCAGGGACTCACCGTTGCGCCGCAGCCGGGTGGCCAGGTGGTCGAGCTCGAACAGGCTCGCCAAGTGGTCCGGGTCCTGCTCGTCGGCCTCGAGGCGGTCGATGACGCCGAGCTGGCGTTCCACCAGCCGCTGCGACCGCCGCGAGAGGTTCACGAAGATGCCGTTGACGTTCTCGCGCAGGAGGGCCTGCTCGGCGGCCATCTTGACGGCTTGTTCGTGGACGATGTCGAACGACCGCGCGACCTCGCCGATCTCGTCGCGGGAGGTGACGGGCACCGGCTGGACGGCCTTCTTCGAGGCGCCGACCGGGTCCGGGTCGTCGAGGATCGCCTGCACCGTCTCGGGCAGCCGGGTGTAGGCGACGTCCAGCGCGCTCTTCCGCAGGATCCGCAGCGGGCGCAGCATCAGGCGGGCGACGATGAGCATCAGCGCGATCGCGGCCGCCAGCGCGGCGAGCACGATGGCACCGCCGACCCAGGCCGAGTTGACCGCCGCCGTGGCGAGGTCGTCGGCGCGGGTCTTGAGCTGGGCCAGCAGGTTCGACTCGACCGCGTGCAGCTTGTCCGCCGACACCGTGCTGTCCTTGCCGAGCGCCGTGGTGTCGATGCTCGGCGCGTCACCCAGCTGGGCGAAGGAGAACGCCGCGGTCTGGATCCGGCGGCGGTCGTCGACCTCCGGGCCGGAGTAGGTGTCGTTGTAGAGCTGGCGCTGGTCGTCGTCGGCGTTCGCGAGGAAGGCCGCCACCGAGGCGTCCGCACTGGAGGCCGACGCACGCGTCTGGTCCAGGAGGTCACCGGGGAAGTTCCCGCGGAACGCGGCGATCTGCAGCTCGGCGTCGGAGCGGGTGGTGAACTCCTTCGCCTCGCTGATCGCCTGCGTGCTCGTGCCGAGCCGCAGCACGTCCCGGTCGGTGACCGCGGTGGTCACCTCGCGGCCGAGCTCGATCAGCGCGTCGAGGATGCCGGAGTAAGCGGTCATCACCGTGATGTCCGGCAGGCCGTTCGCGGTGTTGAACGCCGCCCGCAGCGGGCGCAGCGCGTCGAGGCGCTGGATACCGCGGGTGTAGCGGTCCTTGGTCGCCTGGTCGTCGTAGCTGAGGGTCGACGCCGCGTTGCGCAGGTCGGTCACCTCGCGGTCGACCTTGGCGATCTGCGCGTCGAGACCCGTCTGCAGCAACTGGTTCGCGGACGAGATCCGCGCGACGGCCAGCGAGCGCTCGTTCTGCAGTTCGTGCACGACCGTGGTGACCTTGACCGCGAACGCGACCTGGTCGGCGGTGTGCTGGAACTCGGTCGCCTGCTGAGCGTCGTCGACCACGCGCAACGTGCCCAGTGTGAGCGCCGTCAACGTCGGGATCAGGAGGATCGCGGCCAGCTTGGACCGCAGCCTCCAGTCACGCATGCCGGAGAACAGCCCGGCCTTCCGGCCCGGAGCATCTCCGGGCGACTGCGCGGGGGGCCCTCCTACCCCCGCGGCGTCTTCGTTCGGCACCGCCGCACCACCATCATCGTTCGTGCTCTGGAAACCCTGGTCGGTCCAGCGCCCGCCAGGGCGCATCGCGTTCTCCTCAGCCACTCGTCTGCACGCTCCCGGCGCTCCGGCTCAACGGCCGATCGGTAGGAGCCCAGCGCGAGACGGTACCCGTACGGGTGAAAAGATCGTCTTCGACGGGGGTTCCTGAACCCCGTCCGATCGGACGGAATCGGTTCAGCTCGAGCATCACGGTCCGGTCCCTGCGCTGGTCCTGCATTGGTCTGTTTCTCCGGCCTAGCCCGCCCGCACGGCGGCTGAGCCCGGCCAGGCAGTGGTCTCCGCGGGGGAGTTTCTCTCAGGAAAAGCACAGCGTGTCCTGGTAAACCGAGGATCGTCTTGATCGGCCATCCAGGCACTCTCTCTCACTACATCGGAGGTTGATACCTCCCCGCAGGTGCAGAGGGTAGCGAACGCCCGGGGAAGATGTAACCCTCCCGACGCTTCG
Organism: Amycolatopsis sp. NBRC 101858; assembly: GCF_030269325.1. Classification (GTDB taxonomy): domain Bacteria; phylum Actinomycetota; class Actinomycetes; order Mycobacteriales; family Pseudonocardiaceae; genus Amycolatopsis; species Amycolatopsis ponsaeliensis. The sequence continues at coordinate 1,553,275 of NZ_BSTD01000001.1, forward strand.
TGCACGATGTTGCACAGCGTTCGCTCAGTCGGCGCACAGCTGGTGATCTCTCAATCAGGAACTGGGCCCTACGCTGGGTGAACAGCTACGGCGAGTGGAGCAGTGGGTCTAGACCAGAGGCCAATAGAGTGACGTGCACCACTCTCTAGTGTATTTATCCCACCCGTTGTGAGCGAGCTGTCACGTTCTCTACAGTGACCCGCGTACTCCCGAGAATGAGTTACGTACTTCCCCGGGATTCGGTCCACCAACCGTCAAAATCTCCCAAGGAGCAGGTCTTGCTTCGAAACGCCATGAGCAGCCGCCGGGGTCACACTCGCCGCGCCGCGCTCGGGCTCGCCCTCACTGTCGCGGCCGCGACAGCCCTCACCGGCTGCAGCGCGCTCGGCTCGGACGACTCGAACGCCTCGTCGAGCGGGGGTGGCCTGGAGAAGTCGAAGATCAAGGTCTCCATCATGCCGACCACGGACCTGGCGCCGTTCTGGCTCGCGCAGGACGGCGGTTACTTCAAGGCCGAGGGGCTCGAGGTCGAGCAGATCATCGCCCCGAGCGGCCAGGCGTCGATGACGAAGGCGATCTCGGGTGAGGCGGACATCGCGCTCTCGACCTACATGCCGTTCTTCGTCGCCAAGAGCAAGGGCGCCGCGGACATCCAGCTCGTCGCCGACGGCACGTCGGTGAACGCGAAGAGCAACGCGATCGTCACGGTGCCGAACTCCCCGGTGAAGACGGTCAACGACCTCAAGGGCAAGCGGATCGCGATCACCGCCCTGAACACCGCGTCCGACATCCTCACCAAGTCGGTGATGAAGGACCACGGCATCGACTACAGCACGGTCAACTGGGTCCCGATCCCGCTCCCGAACATGGCGGCGGCGCTGAAGGACGGCCAGGTCGACGCGGCCTACATGCCGGAGCCGCAGCTCTCGCAGGCGGCGAAGGTCGCCGGCGCGACACCGGTCATCGACATCAACACCGGCGCCAGCCAGGACTTCCCGCTGACGGGCTACGGCTCGACGGCGAAGTGGGTGCAGGCGAACCCGAAGACCCTCGCCGCCTTCCAGCGCGCCATGAAGAAGGCCACCGCCGACTCGATCAACGACCGCGCGAAGGTCGAGCCGCTGCTGGTGAAGTACGCGAAGATCGACCAGGACACGGCCAAGCTGCTCACCCTGCCGGGCTACGGCTCCGTCCTGGACGCCCGGCGCCTGCAGCGGGTGCCCGACCTGCTGCTGCAGATGGGCGTCATCACCGGCAAGGTCGACGCCGCCACGATGATCGCTCCGCAGGCGACCAGCTGACGTGACGAAACTGCTCCGCGGCCTGGCCGGCCTGGTCGGCTTCCTCCTGCTCTGGGAGGTCGTCGTCCAGGTCGGCCTGGTCAGCAAAACGTTCATCCCGCCGCCGAGCGTCGTCCTGGTCACCGTCGGGGACCTGCTGGGCGATGCCGACTTCATCCGCGACGTCATCGCGACCATGCTCGCCTGGCTGATCGCCATCCTCATCGCGATCGTCGCCGGGGTGCTCGCCGGGCTGCTGCTGGGCAGCGTCCCGGTGCTGCGCACCGCCACCGCCGCGATCGTCGAGTTCCTCCGCCCGATCCCGGTCACCGCGCTGGTGCCGCTGGTGCTGCTGGTGATCGGCTCCGGTCCCGACGCGAAGATCTCCCTCGCGGTGTACGCCTCGCTGTGGCCGATCATGTTCAACACCATCTACGGCATGGGCGAGATCGACCCGGTGCTGATGGAGACCGCCCGCGCGTGCGGGACCAGCCGGTTCCGCATCCTGTCGTCGGTCGCGCTGCCGCAGACCGCGCCGTTCGTCTTCACGGGCATCCGGCTGTCGGCGACCATCGCGCTGATCGCCGTCGTCAGCGTGGAGTTCCTGGCCGGCTCCGAAGTCGGGCTCGGCAACTTCATCCTCGTCGCCAGCACCGGTTCGGTCCGCTTCGACCTGGTCCTGGCCGGTACCGTGGTCGCCGGGGTGCTGGGTTACCTGATCAACGAGGGACTCGAACAGCTCGGCAAGCGGCTGTTCCGCTGGAGCAGCATCGACCGGGAGGCGATCGCATGAGCACCGCGACTCTTTCCGGCCGGGTGGGCCGCCGGGCCGCGCGCGGCGCGGCCACCGTCGCCCGCAACTGGCTGCTCTTCGCGATCCTCGTGGTCGTCTGGGAGTTCGCCGCCCGCGCCGGCGGCAGCAAGTTCTTCCCCCCGCCCACGGAGATCGCGGTCGCCGCCGCGAAGCTGTGGTTCACCGGGCCCGCGTCGCACCTGTTCCTCACCGACGCGGTGTTCGACAACGTGTTCCCCAGCCTCGGCCGGATGCTCGGCGGCTGGGCGCTGGCCGCGCTCGTCGGCATCGGGCTGGGCGTGCTGGTCGGCCGGTCCGAGAAGGGGATGGACTACCTCGGCCCGCTGTTCGCGTTCTTCCGCTCGATCCCGCCGCCCACGCTGATCCCGGTGTTCGCGGTGCTGTTCGGGCTGAGCTCGGGCATGCAGATCGGCGCGATCATCTTCGGCGCGATCTGGCCGGTGCTGCTCAACTCGGTCGACGGGGTCCGCTCGGTCGACTCGGTGAAGGTGGAGACCTCTCGGGCGTTCCGCACGCCGAAGCGGTACTGGGTGTCGATGGTGGTGCTGCCCGCGGCGGCGCCGAAGATCTTCGCCGGGCTGCGGGTCAGCCTGTCGATCTCGCTGCTGCTCATGGTCGTCTCCGAGCTGGTCGGCGCGTACAACGGCATCGGGCGGTCACTGATGAACGCCCAGCAGGACTTCGACTTCCCGACCATGTGGTCGTGGCTGGTGCTGCTCGGCATCCTCGGCTACGTCTTCAACACGATCTTCCTGGCCGCGGAGCGGCGGGTGCTGGCCTGGCAGCCGACCCGTCTCGGCCGCGACTGACGCTGGAAAGGCCTCTCCCATGTCAACCATGCTCGAAGTGTCCGGCCTCAGTCACCGCTACGGCACGGGCGCGAAGGCGCACACCGCGGTGAACGACCTTTCGTTCACCGTCGAGGCCGGGCAGCTGGCCAGCATCGTCGGCCCGTCGGGCTGCGGGAAGTCGACGCTGCTGCGCTGCGTCGCCGGCCTGACCCCGCCGACCGAGGGCACGGTGAGCCTGCACGGCGACCGCGTCTCGGGCGTGCCGGACGACCTCGCCGTCGTGTTCCAGGACTACAGCCGATCGCTGTTCCCGTGGCTTTCGGTGCAGAAGAACGTCGAGTTCCCGCTGCGCTGGCGGCCGATCTCCCGCGCCGAACGGCGATCGCGGGCGGCCGAGGCGCTGGAGCAGGTCGGGTTGTCCGCGGTGGGCGGGAAGTTCCCGTGGCAGCTGTCGGGCGGCATGCAGCAGCGGGTGTCGATCGCCCGCGCGCTGGCCAGCCGGCCGTCGCTGCTGCTGATGGACGAGCCGTTCGCCTCGGTCGACGCGCAGACCCGCTTCGAGCTCGAAGACCTGACCCGGCGGGTGCAGCGCGAGCAGGGCGCCACGATCCTCGTCGTCACGCACGACATCGACGAGAGCGTCTACCTGTCCGACCGGGTGCTGGTGCTGTCGAAGTCACCGGCGTCGATCGTGGCGGACCTCAAGGTGGGCCTGCCGGCCGAGCGCGACCAGATCACCACGCGCGAATCGGTGGAGTTCGTGACGCTGCGCGGCGAAGTGGCCCGGCTGCTGCACGGCGGCACCCCGGCGGATGCGGCCGCGGCCGCATCGGACGCCGCCGAATGGGAGCTGGCCGAGCGGGCCAAGAACGTGACGAAGTCCACGACCCGGAGCTGACGACGACGAAGTCCACTGTGGACGCTCGTCCACAGTGGACTTCTCGGCGATGGTGGTTCAGCAGCTCAGTAGATCGTCCGGTCCGACGCGGCCACCCGGATGTGCACCAGCGTCGGGCGCTTCTCGTCCAGTGCCGCCGTCAACCCCGGGGCCAGGCCCGACGGCTCGGTGATCGTCACGGACTGGCAGCCCATGCTGGCCGCCAGCGCCGCGAAGTCGATGCCGCCCAGCTGGGTGCCCGGGATCTTCTCGCCGCCGATCGCGTCGCCCAGGATGCGGACGGCCGCGTACTCGCTGTTGTCCAGGATCAGGATCGTCACCGGGACGTCCTGGCGCGCGGCCGTCCACAGTGCCTGGATGCCGTACATGCTCGAGCCGTCGCCGATGACGCCGATGACCTTGCGGTCCGGGCAGGCGAGGGCCGCGCCGACGGTGCCCGGGACGCCGTACCCGAGGGCACCGCTGGCGATCGTCAGGAACCCGGTGTCCGTCTGCGTGATCGGCAGGTGGTCGTGCAGGAATCCGCGGTGGCTGGGTGCCTCTTCGACGACGATCGCGTTGCCCGGCAACAGATCCGCGAGTGTCGAGTAGACGAAGTCGGCGGTGAGCTTGTCGCCGCTGGGCTTCGCGGGCCGCTGGAGCGGGGCCGGCGCGGGCCGCGAGCTCTGGTCGACGACGTTCAGCAGGGCGCGGACACCGAGCTTCGGCGTCGCCCGGATACCCGTGCCTTCGAAGGCGCGCGCGAGGTTCTGCTCGTCGTCGCTGATGATGAACAACGGCGGCATCCGCGCGTCGTCGCGCCCGCGGTCGACGTGGTAGGTGAAGGCGGGCGCGCCGAGCACCACGACGAGGTCGTGCTGCGCGAGCCGGTCCGAGACCGCGCCGCGTTCGGGGTCGAGGAAACCTTGGAACAGCGGGTGATCCTCGGGGAAGGAACACCGGAACGACATCGGCGCGACCCAGACGGCCGCGTTGAGGCGTTCGGCGAGCGCGACGGTCTCCACGACGGCACCGTCCTGGTCGACGGCTCCCCCGACGACGATCGCGGGCCGCTCGCTCTTGTCCAGGGCGGCGACGAGCTCGTCGATCGCCTCCGGGTCCGGCGCGAAGCCGCGGATCCGAGGCCGGGAGATGACGGGCCGTTCGGTGGTGACGGTCCAGTCGTCGGCCGGCACCGACACGAAGACCGGCCCGGACGGCGCCTGCGTCGCGACGTGGTAAGCGCGGGAAAGCGCGGCCGGGACGTCCTCGGCGGTGGCGGGTTCGATGGACCACTTGACGTACGGCTTGGGGAACTCGGTCGCGTCCATGGCACCGAGGAAGGGATCGTGCGGCAGGAGAGCCCGGTTCTGCTGCCCGGCGACGACGATCAGCGGCGTCCGGTTGCGGTACGCGGTGTAGAGGCTGCCCAGCCCGTGCCCGACCCCGCCGGCCGAGTGCAGGTTGACGAGCACGGCCCGGCGCGTGGCCTGGGCGTAGGCGTCGGCCATCGCCACCACGGCGGACTCCTGCAGGCCGAGGACGTAGTCGAAGTCGTCCGGCCAGTCGGTGAGGAACGGGACCTCGGTGGTGCCGGGGTTGCCGAACACCGTGGTGAGGCCGAGTTCGCGGAGGAGTTCGCGGGAGGCATCCAGCACCGTGCGCTTGTTCATGCCCACAGACTAATGCTTAGTCTTGCGAAGGAAAGCCCCAAAAGGCCGCGGGACTCGGCCCCGCGGCCTTTGGGGGAATCAGCTCAGCCGATCAGGCCCGACAGGCCCGAGCCCTTGAACGAACCCCAGCCCGTCACCTGGTCGTACCCGGTGCCGGCGGTGAAGCCCGTCGTCCCGTGCAGGGTGTTGTTGCCCGTCGTCACGTCGTGGAAGCCCGTGCCGTACGACGACCCGTTGCCGATCGAGTAGAGCTTCGGGTTCAGGTTGCCCAGCCCGCCTCCGTGGACCTGGTTCTGCAGCGTCGCGAACGCCGCCCACAGCGGGGCCGCGCCCGACGTGCCCCACACCGTCTCCCACGAACCCGCCGTGTAGATGTAGTAGCCCGAGCCGCTCGCCGCGTCGGCCGAGACGTCCGGGACCTTGCGCTTGGTCGTGCTCTGCGCGGACTGCCACGACGGCGCGGTGAAGACCGTCGAGATGCCGCCGCCCGTGGAGCCGTTGGACGCGCCGTCGTTCCACGCCTTCTCACTGCTGTAGGCGTTCGAGGACGTCACGGTCAGCTGCGTGCCGCCGACGCCCGTCACGTTCGGGCTGGACGCCGGGAAGTCCACGGCCTTCGCCGTCGAACCGGTCTGGCGGTAGCAGTCGGTCGTGCCGTCGTCGCCCGCCGCCGCGAAGTACGAGATGCCCTCCGCGGTGCCGGTCGCGATCGCGTTGCTGACGCTGTTCGCCGCGCTCGACCCCTCGGCGGATTCGCAGGCGCCCCAGGAGATCGAGACGACGTTGACCGTGTGGTCCGACGCGATCTTCTGGTACATCGCCAGTTCGCCGGCGCTGGTGTTCGGCGCCTCGTACACGTAGTCGTTCGCCGCGGCCGCCAGCGCGTGCACGACCTCGATGTCCAGCTCGACCTCGATCTGGCCGTCGCCCGGCGCCGAGTCGTAGTTCGCGCCGCTGACCGGGACCGTGGTCACCGAGCCCGCCGAAAGGCCGTACGTGCTGTCGTACTTGGTGACATCGGCCTTCTTGTAGCCGTCGAACTCGACGAAGCCGACCTTCACGCCGCTGCCGGTCGCCGAGAGGCCGCTGGTGCCGTACGCGGTCTTGAGCACCGGCGGGGTCACCGCCTTGACGACGTTCGGCTTCGCGACGGCGGAGGTGTGCGTCCGCAGGGCGTGGTTGTCGAGGCCGACGACGTTGCCCACGACGGCGGACACGTCGGCCGGCACGGTCGGCGCGGCGTCGTTGGCGAAGAAGTCCCGGCCGGACGTCTGGTCGTGGTAGGTGCCGATCCGGGTGTGGAACGCCGACTCGAGCTGGGCCGCCGAGCCGGTGAACGTGACGGCCTGGCGGTTGCCGGAAACCTCGATTCCGGTGGCGCCCGCGTTCTCGAGGAATGAGACGGCCTTGCCGACCTCGGCCTGGGTCGGGCCGAACTCGGCATTGAACTGAGCCGGGGTCAGAAAGTGGTGGTATTGCGGCGAGGCGGGGTTCTGCACGTCGGCGAGGAACCTTTCCAGCGCCTGCTGGTTGTGCAGTTTCAGCGACAGCGCCGCGGTGATCCGCTGCCCGTCCGCGACGTCACCGGTGCGGGCGCTGCTGACGAGTGGAGCGGCGTTGTCGGCCAGCGTGACCAGGGGTTCCGTCGCGGCGGTGGCAGGAACGACCACGGCGAGGCCGAGCAACGCCGGCAGCGGCACGGCGGCCGCGACGAGCTTGCGCAAGCGCATGGGGGATTTCCTCTCGGCGGTGGGGACCGGGCCTGCGCGGAATGCTCGCCGCAGGTTGCCGAGAAGCATAAGAAACCGCTGTCGCGCCGAGGAACCTACTTTTGGCTGCCCTTTCGCGGTTCCCATTTTCAGTTTCCGGGCGGTTTACCTTTCCATGGCCATTCGATTATCGTCCGGAATGCCCGAGATCGTCGAGACGGTCGACGATCTCCCTTGCGTCCGCATTGCCGGAAAACCGGCGGGCCGCCGCCGACAGCGAGCGCAGCCGCTGCCGCGTCCGCGGTGACCGCAGGGCGCCCGCCAGCTCGATCGCCTCCTCGCCGACGGCGGTGGCGACGTCGAGGTCGCCGTCCAGCGCGTGCACGGTGGCGAGCCAGATCAAGGTCAGCGAGCGGCTGCGCGTCATGCCCGTGCCGTACCCGGCGATCGCTTCGGTGAGCGCGGGGATGCCGTCGCGGCCGTGCCGGATGTCGACCACCTGGGCCAGCTCGCCGTGCACCGTGCCGACCATCGCCGCCATGTCGGTGGCCCCGAAGAACGAGTCCCACGGCGACGGCTCGCGCCCCTCGGCTTCGGCGAACTCCTCGCGGGCGCGGCGCAGGTAGGTCAACGCCTCGGCGACGTCGGCCTTCTTGGCGTGCGCCCACGCCTGATTGGCCGACAGGATCGCCTGCGCGAGCTTGGAGTGCGCCAGCAACGCGGCCTCCCGGCCCCGCGCGAACTCCTCGAGCGCCGCGTCGACGGCGCCGTAGTGCAGGTGCAGCCGTCCGATGCGGTACCGGACGTTGGCCTGGAGATCGTCGTTCCCGGCCTGGATGGCGAGCTCCAGGGCCCGCCGGAACGCGGCCAGCGCGGCGGCCGGGCGGTCCTGGTCGAAGTTCGTCCAGCCGGCCAGGTTGTACAGGTCGGCGACGGCGGTGCAGAGCCTCGCCTGGACGACGGCCTTGGTCACGCCGTCCAGCAGCGCGACGGCCGCGGGCAGCCGCGATTCGACGGCCCTCCGGCAGGCGCCGCCGCCGTAGCGGTAGTCCAGGCCCCTGAGTTCGGCGACGTCGTCCTCGAGCCGTCGCACGTCGGCGAGACCCACGCGTGCGCCACGCTGGTCGTCCCGCCCTCCACTGCCCTCCATGGCAGCCCTCCGTCCGTAGAGAGCTGCCGGGCAGCTCCCGTTCATTCCCCTCCGGGCCAGGCCGGAGCCCGCTCCTTCGAGGGACTGGCGCCGGGCAGTACCCCGGCGGCGGTCAGCACCACGCCCGTGGCGGTTTCCGCGATCTTGACGGCGGCCAGCAGGCCGGTGAGGGCGAGCGAGCCGCCGAGCCCCAGTTTCGCGAACTCGTCTTCGGAGGGTCCGGTTCCGCGTTGCCGCGGTATCGCGCCGGTCACGATTCGGCCTTTCGGCTGGTTCCGGACACAATCGGGCGATAGCCGCGGGGAATCAGTCGCTCCCACGCGACAGAAATCCACCGGATCGCCATGGTCTTGGTTTCCTGTTGTCCTCGCATCGAGCCCGTCTCGAACTGAATACGCGCGCACACGGCGCCGCCTCCCGCACTGCAGAACGATTCCTGAAGATCGATCGGATCGCGAAATGCGGGACAACCGTAGCCAGCCGGTTGACCCGAAATCAGCCGCCAACCAGGTAAGAACCCCGAGGTTCACGTGCAGCCGCACGCGCAGACCCGCCCCGGCCGGTGCACGCGCCGAGTGCAATTTCATCGGGAAGATTCACCGGCAGAATACTGGTATGACCGGCAGCCGGATCACGTAATTGTGCGCCTACCGGCTGCGGATTTCCAATCTTGCGCCGCGCGAACTGTACGACTTCCGCGGTTCTTCAGGATTTGACGAGGTCCACCCAGGTGCGCACCGATTCGGCGTCCACAGAGGACTGCCAGCCGCCGGGGCGGACCGCACTTCCGACATGGAACCCCCGCACACCGCCCGCGCGCAAGAGGTGCACCTGCTGCGCGCGCAGGCCGCCGCCGACGAGCAGCTCCGGCCCGCTGTCGCGCTGCGCGAGCCGCTGCAGCACGGAAAGCCCACTGGCTACGCCGTTCGGGTGCCCGGCCGCGAGGACGGTGTCACACCCGAGCGCGGCCAGCTGGTCGTACGCGCGCAACGGATCCCGCGTGCGGTCGATGGCGCGGTGGAACGTCCACGGCAGGCCGTCGACCTCCTTGATCAGCGCTTCGCAGGCGTCCACGTCGATCTCGCTGTCGATGTTCAGGAACCCGAAGACGAACTCGCGCGCGCCCGCGTCGATCAGCCGGGCGGTGTCCGCGCGCAGCCCCTCGAGGTCGCCGACGGCGAAGGATCCGTTGTCCCGCAGCATGACCCGCACCGGGAGGTCGGTCGCCGAAAGCACGTCACGCAGTGTTTCCAGGGTCGGCGTCAGGCCGTCCTGCGCCATGTCCGTCACCAGTTCGAGGCGGTCGGCCCCGCCCGCCTGCGCGCCTTCGGCGTCCGCCGCGTCCAGCGCGATCACTTCCAGCAGGGGCGTCTTCGAGCTCATGCCTCATCCGTTTCACTGGTTCCGGGTGTCGTCTCCCCTCGCGTGCCGCCCTCGCCGGAAGCCGCCTTGAAGGCTCGTCATCCGCTCGCGTACCGCTTCCGGGGAAAGAGAGAGTATCGGCCGCTGCTCCGGCACCGCTCCCGGGCTCGCCGCCGAATCCGCGGCCTGCAGGAACGGCCAGGTGTCTTCGGCACCGTCCTCCTGCTCCAGCTCGGCCGGTGTCGGCCACTCGTAGGCGGGCTCGATCGCGGCCGGCGGCGCGACGGGCGCGAACTGCGGTTCGGTGTCCTCGTCGTCCGGGTTCGGTTCGCGCACCGGCGGCGGCGGTGGCGGCGGAGGCGGGGCCGCGGCCAGCGCGTGCCGCGCCGGGAGCGCGGCGGGCCGGGACTCCCGGGCCACCGGAAGCGGTTCGGCGGGCGGGCGCGGCACCTCGGGCGCCGCCGCGGGGGCCGCCGACGCGTCGAACCAGCGCGACAGGACGTCGCGGTAGGCCGGCATCCGCTCGGTCGGGGCGTCGAGGTCCAGGTGCGAGTCGTCGTCCGTGGTCGGCCACTCCGGGCTGTGGTCGCGGGCCACCACCGGGGCCCGGCGCGGCGGGCCCGCCTCGATCGACGGCGGCGTCAGCTCTTCCGGCTCCGGCTCGGGCTCGGGTTCCGGCGGCGTGAGCGGGGCCAGCGGCGCCAGCAGCTCCGGCTCGGGGGCCGCGGCCGGCTCGGCGGGCGGCGGCGGTCCCGGCATCGGCGGCAGCTCGACGATCAGGGCGGTCGGCACCAGCACGGTCGCGATCAGCCCGCCGTCGTGGCCCGAGCTCAGCCGGACGTCGATGCGGTGGCGCGTGGCGAGCGTCGCGACGACGAACAGGCCCATCCGGCGGGACACCTCGACGTCGACGTCCGGCGGGTGCGCGAGCCGCGCGTTGGTGCGGTCGATCTCGGCCTGCGGCATGCCGGCGCCGTGGTCGATGATCTCGATCTGCCAGTCGCCGTCGTGGGTTTCGGCGCTCGCGACGGTGACCGTCGTCTTGACGGAGTAGCGCGTCGCGTTCTCCAGCAGCTCCGAGACGACGTGCACGAGGTCGTTGACGGCCTCCCCGCGCACGGCCACCTGCGGCGCCGGGCCGAGCTCGATGCGCTGGTAGTGCTCGACCTCCGAGAGCGCGGCGCCGATGATCTCGTCGGCCGAGACGGCGCCGGCGTCCTCGCGCGCCGAATCCTGGCCGGACAGGACCAGCAGGTTCTCGCTGTTGCGCCGCATCCGCGTCGCGAGGTGGTCGAGCTCGAAGAGCCCGGCGAGGGTGTCCGGGTCCTGCTCGTCGGCCTCCATCCGGTCGAGCACCGACAGCTGCCGCTCGACGAGGTCCTGGCTGCGCTGCGAGAGGTTGACGAACATCGCGTTGACGTTCTCGCGCAGCATCGCCTGCTCACCCGCCAGCCGGACGGCTTCGCCGTGCACCGCGTCGAACGCGCGCGCCACCTGGCCGAGCTCTTCGCGCGTGAACACCGGGACCGGCGCGACGGCGAGCCGCTTCCGCAGGTTCTCCGGCGCGGGCTCGGGATCGGTGAGCAGGTTCTGCACGGCCGCGGGCAGCCGGTGCTCGGCGACCTCGAGGGCGGTCCGGCGCAGGATCCGCAAGGGGCGCAACAGGGACCGCGCGATGACCACCGACAGCACACCCGCGACGAGCAGGACGCCGAGCACGACGCCGCCGTCCCAGATCGCCGCCGTGCGCGCATGCGCCGCCAGGGTGTCCGTGCGTTCCTGCAACTGGACCAGCAGTGCTTGCTGCACCTGGTGGGCGAGGTTCACCGTGTGCGTCGCCGAGACGTCCCACTGGTTGGCGTCGAGGCCGTTGAGGTTCTGGCCGTTCTCGGTGCGGGTGAGCGCGGACTCGACCATGTCGTTGCCGATGTCGACGACCAGGCCGATCACCGTGTCGTCGAACATCCGCTGCTGCTCGGGCGTCGCGAAGGTGCGGTAGTCGTTGCGCGCGGCGGCGAGCTCGGCTTCGGCGCCGAGCAGCGCGCGCGTGCGGTCGCGGTTGAGGCTGCCCGCGGCCAGCGCCTCGGCCAGCACCGCGCGCTTGACCGACATCTGGTCCTTGATCCGGGCCAGCGCGTTGCCGGCCAGGCGCAGCCGCGCGAGCTCCGGGTCCGAGACGTCGGCGGCGGCCGAGTCGCTGATGTCGAGCAGGCCGGAGATCAGCTCGCTGTAGGAGCGCAGCACGGCGTCGGCGGGGAACGCCGAATGCTCCGCGGAGAACCGGAGGCCGCCGAGGACGCGCAGCCGGTCATCGGTCTGTTGCAGGCTTTCCGCCGCCTTGGCGTCGAGCCGGGGTTTACTGTCGGCGAGGGTCCGTTCGAACGTGCCGATCGCCTGGTCGACGCGTTTGCGCTGAGCGGCGAGGTCGGCGGTGTCGCCCTTGCGGTCCTGGGCGACGAACCGGACGGTGAGGTCGCGCTCGCGCTGCAGCTCGTGCAGTGCTTCGGCGACCGTGCTGTCGACGCGGCCGCGGGTGGCGAACTCCGCGAGCTGCCGGGCGTCGCGCAGGTCCGAACTGATCCGCAGGCCGACGAGGGCGATCACCGCGAGCGCGGGGATGAGGAGGACGGCGAAGAGCTTCGTGCCGAGACGCCAGTTCCGGAGCCGCCACCGGCCCCCGGCCGGACGTGGATCCGCCGCGTCGCCCTTGGGGGGACGCTGATCGCGACGGGTCACCTGGTTTCCTTTTCCGCCGCGGGCGGGAACCCGCGGATCCGACGACACTCGAACCTACTGAACGGTAGCCCGCCCCATGGAGATCCGAAAGCCGCGCTGGCGCGATACGGCCCTGCCCGCGATCGTATGGGGCGCGGACCATACGATCCAGCACGAGAACCAGATTCTCGCGGTAGGTGAAGGTTCATGATCAGACGCGGACGGATGATTCCGCTGGTGGCGGCACTTCTGGCGGCCGCCGGGTGCAGCGTGTTCTCTTCCGGCGCGACCTCCGCTCCACCGGCGCTGGAACGCAGCACCCTGCGCGTCGGTGTGGGCAACGCCATCGACACGGCCCCGCTGCGGATCGCCGTCGCGGCCGGGAAGTTCGGCGCCGTGGGGCTGAACGTGCAGCTCGTGGAGCTCGGCGGCGAAGACGGGCTGGCCAAGCTGGCCGCCGGCGACCTCGACGTCACCTTCGGGTCCGACATCGCGCTGTTCCGCGCCGCGGCCGGCGGGACGGCCCTGCAGCTGCAGGGCGAGGCCTACACGTCCGGCCCCAACACGATGGCGCTGGTCACGCTGCCCGGCTCCGACTACACCGTGCCGACGTCGAAGAAGTCGCCCGAGATCGCGGTGAACATGCTCGACGACATCGGCGCGCTGGCCGCGCGCTCGGTGCTCGGCACCGCGGGCGTCGATGTGGCGAAGATCAAGTTCAAGCAGGTGGCGTTCGACGCGATGCCGCAGTCCCTGCAGGCGGGCGACGTCGACGCGGCCCTCATGATCGAGCCGTACATCACCCGCGCCGAGAAGGACCTCGGCGCCCACATCCTCGCGGACGGCGCCCGCGGCGCGACGCTCGACTTCCCGCTGTCGGCGTACGCGTCGGCCAAGCCGTTCGCCCAGGCCAACCCGCGGACCCTGGCGGCCTTCCGCACGGCGCTGGGCACGGCCCAGCAGAGCGCGACCGACCCGGCGATCATCCGCGACGCGCTGCCGAAGTTCTCGGACATCGACACGACGACGGCGGCGCTGATCTCGCTCGGCTCCTACCCGGCGTCGCTGAACGGGATCCGGCTGCAGCGCGTGGCGGACCTGATGCACAACTCGGGCCAGCTCGCGGACCGCCTCGACGTCCAGGCCCTGCTCCCCGACCAGAACAGTTATTAGCTGTCGCTAAACTTGCACTTGGTCTACTTTTGCACTCAGTCTACTTGAGGAGTGCGTGATGACCGACGTCCTGATCGCCGGAGCCGGCCCGACCGGCCTGATGACCGCCGCCGAACTCGCCCTCGCCGGCGTCGAGGTGACCGTCCTCGACCGCCGCGACGGCCCGGGCCTGCCGCGGCCCGTCGGCCTCCAGCCCCGCACCGCCGAGCTGCTCGACCTGCGCGGCCTGGACACCGGCCCGGACCTCGACGGCCCCAGCGGCCACTTCGCCGGCCTGCCCGTCCCGCTCGACCACAGCGTCTGGCACACCCGCCACCCCCGCGTCCGCAACCGCACCCAGGACGACGTCGAGGCGATGCTGGCCGAGCACGCCGTGAAGCACGGCGCCGTCGTCGAGCGCGGCCACGACGTGACCACGGTCGACGTGACCGAAGACGGCGTCACGGTCGACGGGCGCCGGGCCCGCTGGCTCGTGGCCTGCGACGGCGCGCACAGCACCGTCCGGCGGCTGCTCGGGGTGCCCTTCCCCGGCCGCACCGAGACCTACGTCGCCACGCTCGCGCACGTCCGGCTCGCCGCCGCGTCCGCGCTCGTCCCGGCCCGCGCCGCGCACTTCAGTCAGGTGACGCGGCAGGCGAACGGCTACTGGGCGATGCTCACCCCGCTCGGCGACGGCACCCACCGGTTCGTCTTCGGCTCCACGACGGCCCAGCCGGGCCGCGACGCGCCGGTGTCGGACACCGAAGTGACCGAAGCGCTGACAGCCCTCTACGGCGCCGAGACGCGCTTGGGCGAGGTGTACGGCGCTTCGCGCTTCAACGACGCGACGCGGCAGCTGGAGCGCTACCGGCACGGCCGCGTCCTGTTCGCCGGCGACGCCGCGCACATCCACCCGCCGCTCGGCGGGCAGGGGCTCAACCTCGGCGTCCAGGACGCGATGAACCTCGGCTGGAAGCTGGCCGCGACGGTCCGCGGCACCGCACCCGAAGGTCTGCTCGACACCTACCACGACGAACGGCACCCGGCCGCCGCGCGCGTCCTGCGGCACACGGCGGCGCAGCGCGTCTTCACGACACCGGATCGCGACGAGAACGTCGAGGCGCTGCGCGAGATCGTCGTCGACCTCATGCGGACCCCGGACGGCAACCGCTACTTCAGCGGCCTGCTGTCCGGGCTCGCGCCGGACTATCCCGGCGCACACCGCGTCCCCGACCTCGACCTGACGACGGCGGACGGTCCGACGCGGCTTTCCGCGCTGCTGCACGACGGCCGCGGGCTGCTCCTCGACCTCGGCGACCACGCCACCCCACCCGGCTTCCGCGGGCAGGTCCGCGTCGTCCACGCGGCCACCGCCGACGCCGGGTACCGCGGCCGGCTCCTGGTGCTCCGGCCGGACGGCTACGCCGCCGACCCCGCCGACCTGGCGAGGTGGTTCGGCTAGATGTTCTCGCCCGGCGGCGCCAGGCACACGGTCCGGCGCGGCGGCCCCGGGTAGCTCAGCACCTGGTCGGCATCCGGGCAGCTCTCCTCGCCGCGGTAGCCGGTGATGACCTCGGCGCGTTCCTTCGCCGCCGGGTCGTTGCAGCTCACCTTGCCGATCGTGGCCTGGTCGTCGACGTCGCGCAGGCACTCGCCGGTGCTGACGTTCAGCGCCAGGCAGAGCGTGCGCTGAGCGGTCGCGGCGGTGCCGGTGATCTGGAACCGCACGTAGTCGCCGGAGCCGCAGCGGAACGACCCGGTGTAGCTGTCGTCGACCTTGTAGGTCGCGCTGTCCGTCCCGCAGCCGACGCGGTGGTAGGCGAGCTTGCCGCCGCTCTCGCGCGTCAGGTACAGGCAGTCGCCGTCGCCGGGCGGGCCGTTGCGGTCGAGCCAGTAGATGCTCATCGCGCCCAGCGAACCCAGGGCCAGCGCCAGGACGACGCAGGCGGCGAGGGTGATCTTCACCTTCGTCGTGAACCAGTGCGGGATCTGCTGCTGACCGGGCATCGGCGGCATCGGCGCGGACGACGTCGCGTGGTCCGGCGACCGGAACGGGTTGTCGTCGAACGGTGGTGTGGTCAACGTGCCCTCCAGTGATCCCCTCGGCAAATCGTCCCACCGGCGACCCGCGACAGGGGCGGGCCGGAGCGAGCCACGTATAACAGTAGTTGTGACTGATGGCCCGCTGATCGTCCAGTCCGACAAGACCGTGCTCCTGGAGGTCGACCACCCCCAGGCCGGCGACGCGCGCGTCGCGATCGCCCCGTTCGCGGAGCTCGAACGCGCGCCGGAGCACGTCCACACCTACCGGATCACCCCACTGGCCTTGTGGAACGCGCGCGCCGCGGGCCACGACGCCGAGCAGGTCGTCGACGCGCTGACGACGTACTCGCGCTTCCCCGTGCCGCAGCCGCTGCTGATCGACGTCGTCGACGTGATGGGCCGGTTCGGCCGGCTGCAGATCGCCAACCACCCGGCGCACGGCCTCGTCATGTCGACCACCGACCGCGCGGTGCTGACCGAGGTCTCGCGGAACAAGAAGATCAGCCCGATGCTCGGCGCCCGGATCGACGAGGACACGGTCATCGTGCACCCGTCCGAGCGCGGGCGGCTGAAGCAGGCGCTGCTGAAGGTCGGCTGGCCGGCCGAGGACCTCGCCGGGTACGTCGACGGCGAAGCGCACCCGATCGCGCTCGACGAGCAGGACTGGCACCTGCGCGACTACCAGCGGATGGCCGCGGAGGCGTTCTGGGCGGGCGGCTCCGGCGTCGTCGTGCTGCCGTGCGGCGCCGGGAAGACGCTGGTCGGCGCGGCGGCGATGGCGCAGGCGCAGGCCACGACGCTGATCCTGGTGACGAACACCGTCGCCGGGCGGCAGTGGAAGCGCGAGCTGATCGCCCGGACGTCGCTGACCGAGGAGGAGATCGGCGAGTACTCCGGCGAGAAGAAGGAGATCCGGCCGGTCACCATCGCGACCTACCAGGTGATCACGCGCAAGACCAAGGGCGAGTACCGGCACCTGGAGCTGTTCGACTCGCGCGACTGGGGCCTGGTCGTCTACGACGAGGTGCACCTGCTGCCGGCGCCGGTGTTCCGGATGACGGCGGACCTGCAGTCCCGCCGTCGGCTCGGGCTGACCGCGACGCTGGTGCGCGAGGACGGCCGCGAGGGCGACGTGTTCTCGCTGATCGGGCCGAAGCGCTACGACGTGCCGTGGCGCGACATCGAGGCGCAGGGCTGGATCGCGCCGGCGGAGTGCACCGAGGTCCGCGTCACGCTGACGGACGCGGAGCGGCTGGAGTACGCCACGGCCGAGGCCGACGAGCGGTACAAGCTGGCGGCGACGGCGCTGACGAAGACCCCGGTGATCAAGTCCATCGTGGAGAAGCACGCCGGCGAGCCGACCCTGGTGATCGGCGCGTACCTCGACCAGCTGGAGATGCTCGGCGACGAGCTCGACGCGCCGGTGATCCAGGGCGCGACCCGCAACAAGGAGCGCGAAGAGCTGTTCGACAAGTTCCGGCGGGGTGAGCTCAAGACGCTGGTGGTGTCGAAGGTCGCGAACTTCTCGATCGACCTGCCCGAGGCGTCGGTGGCGATCCAGATCTCCGGGACGTTCGGCTCGCGGCAGGAGGAGGCCCAGCGGCTCGGACGGCTCCTGCGTCCCAAGGGCGACGGGCGGCAGGCGCACTTCTACTCGATCGTCTCGCGCGACACGGTCGACACGGAGTACGCGGCGCACCGGCAGCGGTTCCTGGCGGAGCAGGGGTACGCGTACCACATCGTCGACGCGGACGACCTGCTCCGGCCGCTCTGATCCGCCTGCTCAGCGCGTGATGCGCTGCCAGAACGCGCAGTGGTGCGCGTCGGCCACGACGGTCGTGGCCGGGTGCGCGGCGTCCGCGGTGAACCGGTGGACGGCGCTGCCCGGCCCGTGCCAGGCGGGCCACGCGCCCGGGGTCCCGGTGTGCGCGAACGCACCCCAGGCGTCGACCACGACCGCGGCCAGCGCCTGCTGGGCGGCGGTCAGTCCGTAGACCGAGCCGTCCAGGTGCAGCGGTCGGTCCTTGATGTCGAAGAGGTAGAAGAGGTCGGCGGCGTGCGACGCGCCGGGCTCGAACCCGGGTGTGGCCGGGATCAGCGGTGGCGCGGTCCGGTCGGCGAACTCGTACCCGGTGACGGGGCCGTGCGCGGCGAGCCGGTCGTCGGTGCGCACCTGCGGGCAGACGAACCCGGAATCGGTGTAGACGGCCGCCCACGCGGCTTCGGCCGAGCCGCCCACCGGGTACTCCCTGGCCACCGCGTCGGCGTCGGCCCCGAAGCCGGCCTTCAGCAGTTCGGGGTACTGCGCCTCGGTGATCGGCTTGCCGAGCAGCCGGTAGGTGCCGGAGACGAGGCGTTGCTCGTCGCTGGTGGTGCCGGACAGCACCGGCCGGCCCGGCCGCGCCGGCGGTGCGGTCCGGGGATCGCCGGGCAGGGTGCGGCCGCCGAAAGCGGCCGCGGTCACCGCGCCGGTCTGCGTGAGCAACCGGTCCACCGGCAGCCCGCGCAGGCACGTCAGCACAGCCGCCTGGTCGTGGCAGCCGAGCGCCGCCGCGACCTGGAGACCGGAGCGTTCGGCCGTGGCCAGCGGCCGCCAGAACGAGCCGAACGCCGGGGTACCGGGCCCGGCGGCGTTGGCGGCGAGCGTCGTGTCGCACGAGCCGCTCTGCAGGATCGCCTTGGCGAACAGGCCGCGGGCCGCGGGTGAGGTCAGCTGCCCGCACACCGCGACGGCGCCGCCGGACTGCCCGAACAGCGTGACGTTGCCCGGGTCGCCGCCGAACGCGGCCGCCGACCGCTGCACCCAGGCGAGCGCGGCCTGCTGGTCCTGCAGCCCGAACGTGCCGCCGTCGGTCATCCCCGGCACCGCGAGGTTGCCCAGCACGCCGATCCGGAAGTCGACGGTCACGACGACGACGTCGCCGCGCGCGGCCAGGCGCCGGGGATCGACGTCGGTGCCGGTGCCGCCGCTGAAACCGCCGCCGTGCAGCCACACCATGACCGGCCGGGGGCGGGCCGGGTCGTAGCGCGCCGCGGGCACGGTCACGTCCAGGTGCAGGCAGTCCTCATCGGTGCCGGTCCCCTGCGGGCACTGCGGGCCGGACCGATCGGCGGCGCGCTCGCCAGCCCACGGCCGGACGGCCGCCGGCGGAGCCCACCGCAGGTTCCCGGTCGGCGGTTGCGCGTAGGGGACACCGCGGAAGCGCAGCACGTCACCGTCCGAGGTGCCGCGCAGGGCACCGTCGGCGGTGCGCACCAGCGGCCCGACGGCGGCGGTCCGGATGTCCTGAGTGGACGGTGCGGGAGCGGAGCACGCGGCGAGCACGGACGCGGCGGCGAGCACGAGGATGGCTGAGCGCATGGCTTTCACTGTGGGCAGCGGGCAGGGAACCGCACTACTGCGGTTCGGCTTGAGGTCCGCGACGAAGGTCCGGCGCGGCCGGCCGAAGGTCCACGGTCCGGCCAAGTCCGCGACGAAAGTCCACCGAGCCCGGCCGAACGTCCGAGATCCGGCCACGAACCCGGTGCCCCGGCGCCGGTGCTCCTACCATCGCGGCTGTGTCCCGCTTCCGCGTCACCGGTCACCAGGTCACGCCGTTCGCGGCCGTCCTGGCCGCCGCGTTCGGCCTGCTCTTCGCGACGGCCGTCTTCCCCGGCGGCGCCGGGCACTGGCCGGCGCTGGCCTGCGGGTTCGGCCTGCAGCTGCTGGCCACCGCGGTGCTCGCCCGGCCGGCCACCCGCCCCGACCTGGCCATGGCCGCCACGGTGGTGGTCGCGGCGCTGCTCGCCGGCGTCCTCCGGCCGTGGCCCGCGCTGCTGGCGGTGCAGGCGGTGCCGTGGGTGCCGGTGGCCCTCGCCTGGGCGACGGTGCGCGTGTTCGAAGGTGCCCGCAGCCCCCGCCAGCTGCGCGTTTCCGCCGCGCTGGCCGTCGCGTACCCGGCCTTCGCCGCCGTGACCGCGCCCGGTGGCGTGGTCCCCGCGGTGCTCGGCGCGGCGGTTCCGCTGCTCGGCGGGACGTGCGTGAGCCTGGCCGTCCGGCTGCGCCGGGCACGCGCCGACCGGGCCGCTTCGCTGGCCGCCGAACGCGCGGCCACCGCGTACCGGGCCCGGGTGGCCGAGCGGCAGCGGGTCGCCGCGCGGCTGCACGACAGCCTCGGGCACGTGCTGACCCTGGTGGTGCTGCGGGCCAACGCGCTCGGCGCGAACGCGGCCGATCCGGAGGTCCGCGCGGCCGCCGGGCAGATCGGCGACCTCGGCGCCCGGGGACTGACCGAACTGCGGCACGCGCTCGACCTGATCGACGCGCCCGCCCCGCCCGCGACCGGCACGCCGGGGTGGCGCGAGCCGACGGCCGAGCTGGTCGACCAGGCGCGGGCGGCCGGGCAGGAGGTCAGCCTGACCGTGCCCGACCCGGCGCCGGAGGTGGACCCGGCGGTGTCCGGGGCACTGGTCCGCGCCGTGCGGGAGGGGCTGACCAACGCCCGCCGGCACGCGCCGGGCGCCGCCGTGCGGGTGTCGCTCGGGGCGGCCGATGCGCGGCTGGAGCTGTCGGTGGAGAACGACCCGCCGCGGGCCGGTGCGGCGGTCACCCCCGGCAGCGGCCGTGGCCTGGCCGCGCTCGGCCGCGGGATCGCGCTGCTCGGCGGGTCCTGCGAGCATGCGCGGACCGAAGCCGGTGGATACGCTCTGCGGGTGCGTTTCCCGGCCGCTTCCGTGCCCGCGAGCCCGTGACCGAGCCGGTCCGGGTGCTGGTCGTCGACGACGAGCCGATGGTCGGCGAGTTCCTGCGCTCCCTGCTCGACGGCGCCGGGCGGCTGACCGTCGTCGCGGTCGGCCACGACGGCGCCGAGGGCGTCGAACTGGTGGTGCGCCACGAACCCCACGTCGTCCTGATGGACCTGCGCATGCCCGGCGTCGACGGGGTGCGGGCCACCCGGGAGATCCGCGCGCTGCCCGACCCGCCCGCGGTCATCGCGATGACCACTGTGGACACCGACGAGCACGTGCTCGGCGCGCTGGACGCCGGCGCGAGCGGCTTCATCCTCAAGACCACACCGCCGGCCCAGCTGGTCCCGCTGGTGCTCGCCGCGGCGGCCGGCACGGCCGTGCTCTCCCCCGAGACCCTCGACCGCCTGCGCCGCGGCTCCCCGCCGCCGCCCGACCCGCCCGACCCGCGGCTGGCCCGGCTCGGCGGCCGCGAGCGCGACGTGCTCGGGCTGCTCGGCGAGGGCCGCACCAACGCCGAGATCGCGAGCCGGCTCTACCTCAGCGAAGGCACCGTCAAGGGTGTCGTGTCCCGGCTGATGACCCACCTCGACTGCACCAACCGCACGCAGCTGGCACTGCTCGCCGCGCGTGGCATCGGCTAGGTCCCGTACTTCCTTCGGCCTAGCGAATCGTCACAGGAGCAACTTCCGCCACAAGCGTCTCGCACCTTGCTCTGACCTGCGGATTTGCGGATTCACTCGAACGGATGAGCGGGCAGATCACTGGAAATTGTCAGACCCTCGAACTACTGTTCGACATGCACCAGCCGAACACAAGTTCGAGGGGACGTCATGACGATCGCACCGCTCCGCCCCGGTACGCCCGCGCCGCCGGTCCAGACCCTGCCACCGGGCTCGTGGCACGGCCGGCTGTGGGTGTCCGACCTGCCGCTGACCCGGCCCGAGCGTTATCTCGGCTGCGTGGCCGAGTTCGAGCGGTCGGGGTTGTGGCCGGTGCTGATCCCCCACGACCAGCGTTTCGCGGCGAACGGCGAGGACTGGATCGACGACCGCGGCCGCCTGGCCCCGGCGGGCCACCGGGTCCCCTCGGCGGACGCGGCGGGGGCGCTGGCCCGCTGGTGGGACAGCTCCTGCTGCGACGGCGCATGCCTGCGCCCGTTCGGCCCGCGGTTCCCGGGTCTGGCGAAGCGAAGCCCCCGCAGGTCCGACCCACTGGCCGAGGCGGGCAACACGGGCTCGATCCTGTCGGCGCGCGCCCCGCACCGGCTGGGCCTGGTCCAGACCGAGCGCCCGGCGGACATCCCGGCCCTCCTGGGCTGGACGGGCATGATCAAGTGCACGGACCAGGTGGCCGAGCTGTCGGCGGTATTGCGCAGCTGGGAGGACCGCTTCGGCGCAACGCTGGTGGGGCTGGGCTTCGACACGCTGGAGCTATCGGTATCGGCACCCCCGAGAAACCAGGCCCGGGCCTTGACGGTGGCGGCAGAGCACCGGGCATTCAGCCTGCCGACGTTCACGGGCCAGCCGGGCAATTTGCGGGAGTACGCATCAGGGTTGGTGCAGTCAAGGCTGTGGCGGTTCTCCTGGGCATGAGCGCAGAGCACCGGGACGCCCGGAACCGCGGGGTCGGAGGCAAAGGCTGTTCACCTCCGAGCGACAGCCGCCGCCCGGCGCCAACGGCCGACAACCCAGAAAGAGCTGGGTGGTCATCCCGTCGCCTGAGGCCGTCAAATCACTTCGAGCCAGGCCCGCAACCCGCCCACAAAAGGCGAGCCGAAAACGCAAGCTTGCGGGCCTGGCTCGAAGTGATAGGCCTCGCTCAGGCGACGGGATGACCACCCAGCGACCCCAACCCAAAGGCAAGACGAAAGCAGAACCCGAGGCCATCCCAGAGCCTGCCCGTCCGGCGAGGACACCCTTTCCACCCACGGCAGCACACTCGAGCAAGCCGCCGCCCGGCACAAAACGGGACCAACGGACCCCCCGATGAGCAAACACTTCAAAGGCCCCATCAGACGACCGTCCACAAACCTGGGTCACCTGTCCCACCCCACAGCCCACCTGTCCGAACGCCACCCGGGAAACCACGTTTGGCCACCCCGCCGAACGGGAACCACCCACCGCGGAAAGGCGGTGAGAACGATCGCCGAAATCCGCATCGGAACATCCGGGTGGCGCTACCCGCCATGGCGCGGGGACTTCTACCCGCCCGGACTGGCCCAGCGCCGAGAGCTCGAATACCTCTCACGCCGGATGAACTCCGTCGAGATCAACGGCTCCTTCTACTCACTGCAACGCCCGGAGCGGTACCGCGCTTGGTTCGACGAGACCCCGTCGGGCTTCCTCTTCGCCGTGAAGGGCGGCCGCTTCATCACGCACATGAAGCAACTCCGCGACGTCGAAACGGCACTGGCGAACTTCTACGCGTCCGGCATCCTCGCCCTCGGCGCAAAACTGGGCCCGTTCCTCTGGCAGCTCCCACCGAGACTCACGTTCGACCCCGACCGCCTCGCGAACTTCTTCACCCTCCTGCCCCGCACCACGACCGACGCGGCCGAGCTCGCAAAGAAGCACGACGACAAGCTGAAAGGACCGCCCCACCTCGAAGCCGGACCGCGCAAGCCACTCCGGCACGCGCTCGAAGTCCGTCACCCCAGCTTCACCGAGCCCGCGGCGAAAGAACTGCTCCGAAGAAACGGGATCGCCCTGGTCGTCGCCGACACCGCGGGCAAGTGGCCGTTCCTCGAAGACCAGACCGCGGACTTCGCCTACGTCCGCCTCCACGGTGACGAGGAGCTGTACGTCAGCGGCTACTCGGACCGGGCCCTGCGCGAGTGGGCCGAAAAGATCCGGGCCTGGCACGACGGCGGCCAGCGTGACGTCCACGTCTACTTCGACAACGACGTCAAGGTCGAGGCACCGCGCAACGCCGAGACCCTCGCCGAACTGCTCGGTATCTCCCCACCGAACGAGACAGTGAGTGGACAGTGAGCGCCATCGGCTTGAGTGGGACCCGCGGGCCGGACCGGCTTGCGTGCTGTCGCTGGGGGTCGGCACGCGGGCGGTCCGCCCGGCACAGTCAGCCGCCGGCCGCGACCAGCGCCGCCAGCTTCGCGCGCACGTCGTCCGCGTCCGGGTGGCCGAGCTCCGTCAGCAGCCGCACCGACCGGACCCAGCACTCGCGGGCCACCGCCCGATCCCCGTGGCGCAGGTGGATCGTGCCGAGCTGAGCCAATACGTCCGCCGCCTCGTACTGCTCGCCCATCTCGAAGAACATCGCGACCGAGTCGCGGACGCACGCGATCCCCTCGTCCACCCGGCCCAGCCCCACCAGCGCCAGCCCGCGCGTGTGCTGCGTGAACCGCGTGTCCACCGGCTCGCCGTCCGGGCCGAGCACCGCCAGCGCCGCGTCGGCCAGCCGCAACGCCTGGTCGTGGTCGCCCATCGACGTGCAGATGTCGCCCAGCGCCCGCAGCACACTCGCCTCGAACGCCCCCAACCCCAGCTCGCGGACGATCTCCAGCGCCTGCATGCCGTGCTCGTACGCCCAGGCGTAGTCGTCGAGGTTGTGCGCCGCCATCGCGAGGTTGTACTGCGCCCGCGCCTCGCCCTCCCGCGCACCGAGCTCGCGCTGGATCGCCAGCACCTGCTCCAGGAACCGCCGCGACTCGTCGTACTGCCGCGCGACGCCGTTGACGACGCCGAGCCCGCTCAGGATGCCCGCCTCGCCCGGACGATGACCGCTCGCCCGCGCGGCTTCGAGCGCCACCGCGAACACCGAGCGCCACTCGTCGAGCCGCGAGCTCGTCACGAAGTAGCTCTGCAGCAGCCAAGCCAGCTTCCAGCAGACGTCGTCACGCCGGCGCCGCGCCAGGTGGACCGCGGCGATCAGGTTGCCGGCTTCCTCACCGAACCAGGCCAAAGCCTCGTGGTACGCCGCGAACGTCAGGCCGCCGTCGAGGTCATCGAGGTCCAGCAGCCGGTAGTAGCGCTCGGGCCGCATCCGCCGTGACGCGCTCAGCGCCGACGCCAGGTACCAGTCCAGCAGCCGATCCAACGCCGCGTCGCGCTGCGAAGCCGAGTCGACCTGCGAAGCGACTTCGCCCGCGTACGCCCGGATGAGGTCGTGGAACTGGTAGCGACCCGGCCGCGGCTGGGCGAGCAGGTGCGCGGCGGCCAGGGTTTCCAGCATGGGCCGCGTCGTCGTGACGTCCAGCCCGGCGACCGCAGCGGCCGCCGGCGCGGTGAAGTCGACGCCGGTGGTCAGCCCGAGCAGCCGCAGCAACCGCGCCGTCCCCGGCTCCAGCGCCTGGTAGGAGTAGGAGAACACCGAGCGGATGTTCGTGCCTTCGCCATCGGCGAGGTCGAACGAGCCGAGCAGGTCGGCCTCGAGCGAGTCGACGAACTCGTCGAGCGCCAGGTCGGGGAACTGCGCCGCCCGCACGGCGAGGATCCGGATCGCCAGCGGCAGCCCGCCGCAGTGGCGCACGAACCGCTCGGTCGCGGCGGGATCGCGCGCCACCCGGTCGAGGCCGATCGCCGACGCGAGCAGCTCGACGGCGTCCTCCTCGCCGAGTTCCTCCAGCGCGATCCGTCGCGCGCCGTGCGTCGCGACCAGCGCTCGCAACTGCCAGCGGCTCGTGATCACGACCAGGCAGCCCGGCCCGGGCAGCAGCGGGCGCACCTGCTCGGTGCGGTTGGCGTTGTCGAGCACGACCAGCAGCCGGCGCCCCGCGCTGTGCGTCCGCCAGCTCGCCGCGCGGCCGTCGAGGTCGTCCGGGATCGCGTCGCACGGCACGCCGAGCGCGGTCAGCATCGCCTCCAGCGCCGCCGACGGCTCGACCGGCTCGCCGGGCCCGTAGCCGCGCAGGTTGAGGTAGACCTGCCCGCCGGGGAACCGGTCGGCGATCTCGTGCGCGAAGTGCACGGCCAGCGTCGTCTTCCCGATGCCGCCCATGCCCTCGACGGACGCGATCGGCGTCGACGTCCCGGCGTCGATCGCCTCCGGCAGCAGCGCGTGCAACGCCTTGAGGTCGCACTCGCGCCCGGAGAACGCCCGCAGGTCGGCCGGCAGCTGGTGCGGCACCTGCGGTTCGGCGCCGAGCCGGTAGCGCGGCACCACGTGACCACTGTCGCTCCCGGTGAGGATCGCCTGGCGGGTGCGCTGCAGCGACGGCCCCGGGTCGAGCCCGAGCTCCTCGGCCAGCACGTCGCTGATCCGGCGGTGGACGTCGAGTGCGTCGGCTTGGCGCCCTGACCGGTACAGCGCGACCATCAGCTGCTCGTGCAAACGCTCCCGCAGCGGGTTTTCCCTGGTCAGCCGGGTCAGTTCGGGGACGATGGTGCCGTACTCGCCGACGTCGAGCAGGGCGTCCGCCCACTGCTCTCGCACGCGCAGCCGTTCTTCGGCCAGCTGACCGGCCTCGTCGCGGTGCAGGGCGTCCGACTCGACGTTCAGCAGCGCCGGGCCGCGCCACTGCCCGAGCGCGTCGGCGAAGTGCGCGGCCGCCCGGCGGCTTTCGCCGCGGTCCATCGCGGCCTTGCCCCGGGTGGCGAGGGCGCGAAACCGGGAGAGGTCCAGCCGGTCGTCCGCGACCTCGATCAGGTAGCCGCCGCTCTCGGTGCGGATCGCGACCTGGTCGCCGAGCGCGCGGCGCAGGCGCAGCACGTACGTCTGGAGCGCGCCCTTGGAGCGGCGGCGGTCGTCGTCCCAGAGCCAGCGGCCGAGCTCGTCGACCGGCACGACCCGGTTCGCGCGCAGCAAAAGCCCGGCCAGGACGATCAACGGCCGGCTGCCCCCGAGCGGCACCGGGTGGCCGTCTGCCGTGACCTCGGCCGGACCCAGCACGCGGAAGTCGAGGACCACGGAGTCATTCTGGCCGGAAACGCGCTGTTCGGCACCCGTTCGCCGAAGTCGGGAGTGGCATGATCGGCGACGATGAAGGTCTACGCGATCCCCCTGCGCAACCGGTTCCGCGGCATCACGGTCCGGGAAGGCGTCCTGCTGCCCGGCCCGGCGGGCTGGGGCGAGTTCTGCCCGTTCGCCGACTACTCCGACGCCGAGAGCGTCCCCTGGCTGCACGCGGCGCTGGAAGCGAGCGAGACGGGCTGGCCGGCGCCGGTCCGCGACCGGGTCGAGGTGAACACGACGGTGCCGGTCGTCACCCCGGAGAAGGCGTACGAACTGGTCCGCGCGTCCGGCTGCCGGACGGCGAAGGTGAAGGTGGCCGACCCGCGCTCGACGGTGGCGGACGACTGCGAGCGGGTGGCGGCGGTCCGCGACGCGCTCGGCCCGTCCGGCGCGGTGCGCGTCGACGCGAACATGGCGTGGGACGTCGACACGGCGGTCCGCGCGATCACCGACCTCGACAAGGCGGCGGGCGGGCTGGAGTACGCGGAGCAGCCGTGCCCGACGATCGAGGACTTGGCGGCGGTCCGCCGCCGGGTACCGGTCCGCATCGCGGCGGACGAGTCGATCCGCCGGGCCGAGGACCCGCTGAAGGTGGCGGTCGCGGGGGCGGCGGACATCGCGGTGCTGAAGGTGGCCCCGCTGGGTGGCGTGCGCCGGGCGCTGGAGGTGGCGGAGGCGTGCGGGCTGCCGTGCGTGGTGTCGTCGGCGGTGGAGACGAGCGTCGGCCTGGCGGCCGGACTGGCATTGGCGGGCGCCCTGCCGGAGCTAGAATTCGCGTGCGGACTGGGGACGATTTCGTTGCTGGAAGGCGACGTCTGCGCGGCACCACTGTCCCCTGTGGACGGATACCTGCCGGTGCTGCGCGAGGCCCCGGAGCCGACGGACGCATACCTGGCGGCACCCGAGGTAGAGGCGGCATGGCGGGATCGCCTGGCCCGGGTCCACGCCCTGTGCTGAGCGTGGACCCGGGCTCACGACGTCAAGCGGCTTGCCAGGCCGAGTCGTAGGCCCGCACGAGCCACCGGTCGGCCCAGGCCCGATCCGGCTGCTCCGGCAGCGGCGACGCACCCCGCACCAGCCGGTCGAGCCGATCTTCCAGCTCCGCGGCGGCCGCGATGGCTTCGTCCTGGGTGTGCTTCCCGCGCCGCAGGTCGCGCAGCCAGGTCAGCCAGGGTTCGGCGATCGGCAGCGTCATCCGGCCGGTCTCGAGCAGCTCGACGCCCTGCACGCCCAGGCGCACCATGTGCATGGCGTACTTGGTGTCGAAGCCGTACTTCTCGATCAGCTCCGGCCGGTTGACCTTGATCGCGCCGTCGAGCATCCGCTGCCGCTGGGTCCGCAGGTAGCCCGCGAACCGCAGCCCGGCCTGCCGCGACACGATCTTCGCGGCGTTCGCGCGCAGTTCGTGGCCCAGCTCGGTGATCCGCACGATCTCGTTGCCGGGAACGAAGAGCGGCAGCAGGATCGTCGGGTTTCCGGTGAGGGCCAGGCCCATCCACTTGCGCAGCGAGTAGACGATGAGGTCCAGATCCCCGGGCCCGGACCGGACGCCTTCGGGCTGGGTGCGGAAGATGTACTGCTCGAACCGCCGAAGCCCGCTGACGTACTCGGCCGGCTCCACGCACAGCCCCATTTCGTCGCGGTCATCCTGACCGTCGACGGCGGTACCGTGCAGTCCGGATCCGACCTGGCAGCGCAGGATCGTCCCCCGCTCGGCGATCGCGGCGAATTCGGGCGTGTCGTGCTTCATGGTCCGAAGTTGTACCGGGCGCACACCACCGCGGGCACGTGGTTTTCCCCGAGGGCAAGTTCAGGGTCGGCTCCGGGCCGTTCCCGATGTTGCCGGGGGTCCCCGGAAGCCACCATTGAGCCATGACGAACAGCGTGTACACCCCGGAAACCACCAAGAAGCTCCGCCGCAGCACCACCGACAAGATGCTCACCGGCGTCTGCGGTGGCTGGGCCACCTACCTCGGCATCGACGCCAGCGTTCTCCGCATCGGCATGGTCGCCGCCGTCTTCCTCTCCGTCGGCATTGCGATTCCGGTCTACGTCGCCGCCGCCATCCTGACTCCGGAAGAGGGTTCCTGACCCCGGGCGGGCGGCGGCTCGCAGGGGGAGTCGACGCCCGCCGGATGACCGGGGGTGTGCCGCGGGTGTCGGGGGACGCCGCGGGCGCCGGTCCACGGGGAACCGGCGCGTGAACGGCCCGGACGCCAAGGGGAAGTCCGGGCCGTTCGGCCGAGTACGGTAGGCCGAGCGGCCCAAAAGGACACCGCGAACCCCGGACGAGGGGTTAGGGTTCGCGGTCGTGGATCAAGGGAGCAGAACGGCGGCGAAGATCGTCGTCGGGATCTTGGGTGGGCTCTACCTGATCGCCGGGCTGGGGCTGACCGCCTTGGCCGCGTACACGGCGCTCGCCTTCGACGACACCGGCAGCACGACGACCACCAGGACCGTGCTGTACACCGCCGCCGCGCTCGCGATCTGGGTGCTGCTGACCGGCATCGGCGCGATCGTCGCCGCGCTGGAAGTCGAAGAAGCGAGTACCGCCTGGCTCGGGGGCCTCGGCGTGCTCGCGCTCGGCGTCGTGATCGTCGGCGCCTATGCCGTCTGGTTCTTCACCAAGCCGTGAAACGGAAAAGCCCGGCCCGCCGAAGCGGACCGGGCTTTTCCGGTCAAGCGGCCGAACTCAGAAGTCCATGCCACCCATGCCACCGGACGGGTCGGCGGGAGCGGCCGAAGCCTTCTCCGGCTTGTCCGCCACGACGGCCTCGGTGGTCAGGAACAGCGCCGCGATGGAAGCGGCGTTCTGCAGTGCGGAGCGGGTGACCTTCGTCGGGTCCGGCACGCCGGCGGCGAGCAGGTCCTCGTAGACACCCGTGGCGGCGTTGAGGCCGTGACCCTGCGGCAGGCCCTTGACCTTCTCCACCACGACGCCGCCTTCGAGGCCGGCGTTGATCGCGATCTGCTTGAGCGGGGCCTCGACGGCCACCTTGACGATGTTGGCACCAGTGGCCTCGTCGCCCTCGAGCTTCAGGCCCGCGAAGGCAGCCTCGGCGGCCTGGATGAGAGCGACGCCACCACCGGCGACGATGCCCTCTTCGACGGCGGCCTTGGCGTTGCGCACCGCGTCCTCGATGCGGTGCTTGCGCTCCTTGAGCTCGACCTCGGTCGCGGCGCCGGCCTTGATGACGGCCACGCCGCCGGCCAGCTTCGCGAGCCGCTCCTGCAGCTTCTCGCGGTCGTAGTCCGAGTCCGAGTTGTCGATCTCGGCGCGGATCTGGTTGACGCGACCCTGGATCTGGTCGGCGTCGCCCGCACCCTCGACGATGGTCGTCTCGTCCTTGGTGATGACGGCCTTGCGGGCCTTGCCCAGCAGGGACAGGTCCGCGTTCTCCAGCTTGAGGCCGACGTCCTCGGAGATGACCTGGCCACCGGTCAGGATCGCGATGTCCTGCAGGATCGCCTTGCGGCGGTCACCGAAGCCCGGCGCCTTGACGGCGACGGACTTGAAGGTGCCGCGCATCTTGTTGACGATGAGGGTGGCCAGGGCCTCGCCCTCGACGTCCTCGGCGATGATCAGCAGCGGCTTGCCGGACTGGATGACCTTCTCCAGCAGCGGCAGGACGTCCTTGACGGTGGAGATCTTGGAACCGAAGAGGAGGATGTAGGGGTCCTCCAGCTCGGCTTCCTGACGCTCCGGGTCGGTGACGAAGTAACCCGAGATGTAGCCCTTGTCGAAGCGCATGCCCTCGGTGAGCTCGAGCTCGAGACCGAAGGTGTTGCTCTCCTCAACGGTGACGACGCCTTCCTTGCCGACCTTGTCCAGCGCCTCGGCGATCAGCTCGCCGATGGTGCGGTCAGCGGCCGAGATCGAGGCGGTAGCAGCGATCTGCTCCTTGGTCTCGATCTGGACGGCGGCCTTGTGCAGCTGCTCGGTGATGGCCTCGACGGCCGCCTCGATGCCGCGCTTCAGGCTGATGGGGTCGGCGCCGGCGGCGACGTTGCGGAGGCCTTCCTTGACGAGGGCCTGCGCGAGCACGGTGGCGGTGGTGGTGCCGTCACCCGCGACGTCGTCGGTCTTCTTGGCGACCTCCTTGACGAGCTCGGCCCCGATCTTCTCCCACGGGTCCTCGAGCTCGATCTCCTTGGCGATGGAGACACCGTCGTTGGTGATGGTCGGCGCGCCCCACTTCTTTTCGAGCACGACGTTCCGGCCCCGCGGGCCGAGGGTCACCTTGACGGCTTCGGCGAGGATGTTCAAGCCGCGCTCGAGACCGCGGCGGGCGTCCTCGTCGAACGCGATCAGTTTGGCCATTGCGGTGTGGTCCTCCGGTATTGGGCGCCGCCGCCGCGCTGTGTGACTGCAGCGGCGGCAGCAGGACTCTTTCCTCGGCCAGGCTCGGTGCCCGCGACGGACGACTGGACCCGGGTGGGGGCCAGCCTCACCGTCCCGACCTCAAGCGCGCGACCGGTGGCCGCGCACTTGGCACTCAACGGCGTCGAGTGCCAAGTCCGTGTTTAGCACTCTGCGGGGGAGAGTGCAAGAAGACCAGCTCAGCGCGGCACGATCAAGCGGTGCTCAGTTGCCCGGCTTGATGGAGATCGACGTCGGCGGGGCGTTCAGGGATGACGTCGGGTTGCTCTGCGAGTCGCCGGGGCCCACCGGGATGTTCGGGGCCGTCGTCGTGCCGCCGCCTCCGCTGCCGCCGTCGCTGAACAGGAAGATCGCGCCGACGACCAGGCCGGCCAGCACCAGGAGGCCCAGGGCGAGGAAGATCCACTTCTTGCCGCCGCCGCTCGACGGCTGGTGGAACGCGCCCGCGCCGCCCGCGGGCATCGGGGGGCGCAGCCGCATCGGGTCCTGGCCGTAGCCCTGCGGGGGCATCCCCGGCTGCTGCTGCGGGTAGCCGTACCCCGGCGGCGGGCCCTGCGGCGGCCCGGGCGGCATCCCCTGGGGCGGCATCCCGGGCGGCGGGCCCTGCGGCGGGTAGCCGTAGCCGGGCGGCGGGCCCTGCGGCGGCATTCCCTGGGGCGGCCCCTGCGGCCCGGGCTGCTGGCCGTAGCCCGGCTGCTGTCCTCCGTACGGGTGCACGGGGGCCCCCTCTCCCTGCGGTGCGCTGTTCTGGTGCGGCCCCTGTTGTACCTGACCGGGGCGCTGCGGCGCGGGGATTCCACCCGAATTGGACCCGGGAGGGCCCGGTGGGGTGTCGGACGCCGCCTGGGGGCCGAGCGCGCGGCGGGCGGCCGCGATCATCTCGACGCAGCTGGGGTAGCGGTCGGCCGGGTTCTTGGCCATGCCCTTGCGGATGACCTCGTCGATCGCCGGCGGCAGCGCGACGGCGCGCGAGATCGCCGGCGGGTCGCCGTTGAGGTGGCCCTTGATCACCGTCGGCACGTCGCCCTTGAACGGCGGGCTCCCGGTCAGGCAGGCGTAGAGGACGCACGTCAGCGCGTACTGGTCGGTGCGCCCGTCCAGCGGCTCGCCGCGCAGGTGCTCGGGCGCCGCGTACGTCGGCGAGCCGAGGAAGTCGCCGCCGCGCGTCCGGTGTCCCGTCGCGCCGCGCCGCGTCAGCCCGAAGTCGGCGACGTACACGTGCTCGCGCGAAGTCTCCTTCTTGGTCACGAGCACGTTGGCCGGCTTGACGTCGAGGTGGACCAGACCACGGTTGTGCAGGGTGTCGAGGGCGTCGGCGACCTGGTCGAGCATCGTCAGGGTGCGCGCGGGCGCGATCGGGCCGCCCGCGATCAGGCCGGCGAGATCGCCGCCGTCGACCATGCGCATGGCGATGTAGAGCATGCCGTCGAGCTCGCCGAAGTCGTACAGCGGGACGACGTTGGCGTGGTCGATCGCGGACGTGTTGCGGGCCTCGTCGACGAACCGCTCGCGGAACTCGGCGTCGGTGCCGAGGTGGTCGCCGATGACCTTCAGCGCCACCTTCCGGCCCAGGCGCACGTCGGTGGCCTTGTAGGTCACGCTCATGCCGCCCTTGCCGAGCACTCCGTCGATGCGGTAGTTGCCCAGCCGGCGACCGGTGAGGTCCCCCGACACATCGCCTGTCACGCCCGGCAGCCTAACGTCCCTGGTTCGGCGCCTGCCGGGGGTTCGCCAATCGGGTGATGCGCGTCGTTACGAGACCTTCCGCACCTCGGCGGCCTGGCTCCGCCCGTCACGCCCGGACTGGACTTCGAACTCGACGCGGTCACCTTCGTCCAAAGTGCGGAATCCGTCGGCCTGAATGGCCGAATAGTGGACGAACACGTCCGGTCCTTCGGTGGATTCGATGAACCCGTAGCCCTTTTCCGAGTTGAACCATTTGACGGTGCCGACAGCCACGGCGCCCTCCCTCAGCACAAAGGATCCGCTGGCCCGAGCGGATGCCAGCGGCGGAAGTGTCAATCACGCTACCGGAATTATTCCCCTCGGCAATGGGCAATTCGTCTGAAGATCACATCGAAGAAAGGCGGCTGTTGCGCGCTTGCACGAGCACCGTCCCGGGCCCCGCGAAGTCGACCGCGAGCCCTTCGCCCGTGCGCAGTGACTGGGGCCCGCCGGGATCGAGCGCTCGCAGCCGGCACTGGACGGTGTCGGGGTAGGCCAGCAGGTAGTCCGGCCGCACGGTGACCAGCTCGCCCTTGCCGAGCTCGAACGCGTCGACCGGGCCGGGCGCGGCCAGCACGAGCGGCCCGGCCCCGCTGTAGTGCTCGAGGAACCCGGAGTCGGCGCCGAAGAGCTGCTGCAGCGGCACCCAGTTCGGGTCGTGCCGGACCGACGACGGCCGCACCAGCACGGCCTCGCGGTGCACCGACCAGCCGGTGCCGCCGCCGAGTTCGAGCGGGTAGACGTCCCCGGGGCGCAGCGGCGCGAAGTCGATCCAGCCGCCGTCCGACGGCGCGGTGTAGACGGCCACCGTGGACTTGCCCGCGCGGACGCCGCCGCGGCCCGCCGGTGCCTCGGTGACGCCGAAGCGGCTGGCGAGCAGCGTCTCGGGCGTGGCCTGCACGGACTCGCCCGGGTCGAGCAGGACGCGGGCGACGCCGAACCCGGGGGTGTGCCGGGTCTGGACGCGCATCAGCGGGAGGGGACGTGCGAGACGATCCAGCTGACCAGCGCGGACGGGTTGCGCGTCTGCGTCATGATCTGGCCGGGACCGACGAAGTCGAACACGAGGCCTTCGCCGCTCTTCATGGACTGGATGATGCCCGTCGCGACCTTCCGGATCTGGTACTGCACGGTGTCGGCGTACGCGACGACGTGCCCGGTGTCGACGGTGACCATCTCCCCCTGCTGCAGCGTGATGGTCTCGACCGCGCCGTAGCAGGCGACGAGCAGCTGGCCCTGGCCGGTGGCGTGCGTCAGGAACCCGCCTTCGCCGCCCATCAGGTTCTTCATCCCGCCCCACTTGGTCTCGGTCTGCACGCCGTGCGACGACGCGAGCCAGCAGCCGCGGGTGACGGCCCAGCCGGTCCGGCCGTCGAGCTGGATCACCTGGATGTCGCCGGGCAGGTTGGCCGCGACGTCGACCCAGCCGCCGTTCTGCGGTGCGGTGAAGGTGGAGATGAAGAAGGACTCGCCGGAGAGGAACGCGCGGCCGAGGCCCTTCATGATCCCGCCCTGGGACTGCGACTGGACCTGCACGCCGTAGCTGGTGGCCATCATCGCGCCGGACTCGACCTGGCACGGCTCACCCGGCGCCAGCATCAGCCGGGCGACGGCGAACGAGGGCTGTTGACGGACTCCGACCTGCATGCGTGCTCCCCTGTGGC
Source organism: Amycolatopsis sp. NBRC 101858 (assembly GCF_030269325.1). Lineage (GTDB taxonomy): Bacteria > Actinomycetota > Actinomycetes > Mycobacteriales > Pseudonocardiaceae > Amycolatopsis > Amycolatopsis ponsaeliensis. The sequence continues at coordinate 1,587,249 of NZ_BSTD01000001.1, forward strand.
GTGCTCTCGAACGACGAGAGTCTTGCATGCCCTGCACGGGGGTGGAGGATGGTCCGGTGATCTCCGTCGACGACTACCGCGACCGGGTTGCCGCGCTCCTGGGCACCTCCCCCGCGACCGCCCTGCCCCTCGCCGCCGCGGCCGGCCTCGTCCTGGCCGAGGACGTGCGGGCCGGCGTTTCCCTCCCGCCCTTCGACAACTCGGCGATGGACGGCTACGCGGTCCGCGCCGCCGACGTCGCCGAAGTCCCGGTGACCCTCCCGGTGGCCGACGACATCCCGGCGGGCCGCGTCGACGTCGGGACGCTGAAGCCGGGCACCGCGCACCGGATCATGACCGGCGCCCCGCTGCCACCCGGCGCGGACGCCGTCGTGATGGTCGAAGACACCGACGGCGGCACCGAGACCGTGACGATCTCCGCCGGGGCCAAGGAAGGCGCGCACATCCGGCACTCCGGCGAGGACGTCCTCGAAGGCACCACCGCCCTGCACGCCGGGACGGTGCTGGGCCACTCGCAGCTGGGCCTGGCGGCCGCGGTCGGGCTCGCCGAGGTGCTGGTGCACCGGCCGCTGCGGGTGCTGATCGCCTCGACCGGCACCGAGCTGATCGACGCGCCGGCGCCGCTGCGGCACGGCCAGATCTACGAGTCCAACAGCGTGATGCTCGCCGCGGCGGTCCGCGAGCTCGGCTGCGAGGTCGAGGTGGTCCGCAGCGTCGTCGACGACGTCGAGGAGTTCCGCAAGGTCATCGAGCCGAAGCTGGCCGACGCCGACCTGCTGGTCACTTCCGGCGGGGTCAGCGCGGGCGCGTACGAAGTGGTGAAGGACGCGCTGACCGGCCAGGGCGTCGAGTTCGCGAAGATCGCGATGCAGCCGGGCGGGCCGCAGGGCTGCGGGCGCTGGCAAGGCGTGCCGGTGGTGACCCTGCCCGGCAACCCCGTCAGCGTGCTCGTGTCGTTCGAGGCGTTCCTGCGCCCGGCGCTGCTGACGGCGATGGGCCACACCGACGTCGCGCGCCGGCGGGTGCGGGCCCGGCTGACCGAGGCGATGTCCTCGCCGGGCGGACGCCGTCAGTACCGCCGGGGCGTGTTCACGCCGTCCGACCGGGAGGTCACCGGGGTCGTCGGGCCGCGCGGCGGGCCCGGCTCGCACCTGCTGGCCGCGTTCACGCAGGCCAACTGCCTGATCGTGCTGCCCGAGGACGTCACATCGGCAGCGGAAGGCCAGGAAGTGGACGTCCTGCTCCTCTGACCGGGAAGTCGCGCAGCTTCCGGTACGGCGCGAGCAGCGGGAGCGCCGCGATCAGCAGCACCGCGGCGACCCAGAGCGTCGCGCGGACGCCGATCGCCTCGCCCAGCGCGCCGGAAAGCACCCCGGCGAGCGGGATCGTGCCGTAGGCGACGAGGGAGGCGCTCGAGGTGATCCGGCCGAACAGCTCGGGCGGGCAGTAGCGCTGCCGGAACGTCGCGGTCAGCACGTTCGAAGCGACGACACCCGCGCAGACGCCGAAGTCCGCGAGCACGAACAGCACCAGGCCGGCGCCCGGACCGGCGAGCGGGCCGAGCAGCATCATCGGCGCGGCGAAGACCTCGCAGAGCAGGAACGCCCGCGCGGCGCCGAAGCGCGCGCCGAGCCGTCCGGCCAGCGCCGCCCCCAGCACCCCGCCCGCCGCGGCCAGCGCCAGGACCAGGCCGACGAGGCCGGGCCCGGCGCCGAGCGTGCGGGACAGGAAGACGATCTGGATGGACGTGTACCCGGTCAGCGCGAGGTTCGAGGCGGCGGCGAAGGCCATCATCGACCGCAGGTACCGGTCACCGGCGACGAACCGCAGCCCTTCGGCGATCTGGCTGCGCAGCGGCGTGCGCTCGGCCGGGACGACGGTCTCGCGCACCCGGATCGCCCGGACGCACAGCACGGAGATCCCGAAGCTGACCGCGTCCGCGAGGATCCCGCTGACCGGGCCGAACGCCTGCGCCAGCAGCCCGGCCAGGCCCGGCCCCGCGACCTGCGTCGCGGACTCGCTGCCCTGGATCTTCGCGTTGGCGCCCAGGAGTTCGTCCTGGCCCACCAGGGCCGGGAGGTACGCGCGGTAGGCGAGGCTGAAGAAGACCTTGGCGGTGCCGCCGAGCAGGGCCGCGCCCAGCAGGTACGGCATCGTCAACGCGCCGAAGGCCGCCGCGACCGGGACACTGGCGAACACCGCCATCGAGACCGTGTTGCAGACCAGCATCACCGGCCGCTTCGGCAGCCGGTCGACCCACGCGCCGGCGGGCAGCCCGACCAGCAGCCACGGCAGCCACGCGACGGCGGTCAGCACGCCGACCTGGAACGTGCTCGCCTGCAGGGTGAGCACCGCGACCAGCGGCAACGCCGTGCTCGCGACCATGCTGCCGAGCATGCTCGTGGTCTCGCCGGTCCAGAGCAGCCGGAAGTCCCTGTTCCCCCAGAGCCCCTTCACGGCTTGCCCAACGATACCCGCGCGGCGAAGAAGACCGGACGGCGCTCGACGCCGTCACCCGGTTCGGTGCGGTTCTCGAACTCGGTGAGCAGCAGGAGGATCCGCTCGTTCAGCTCTTCGAGCTCGGCGACCGAGAGCCGCATCCAGGTGTCGGTGCTGAACGCCGAGCCGCGCCACGGCTCGGGGTAGGTCTCGCGGTTCGCGATCCAGTCGCGGGCGATCGCCATCTGGTGGTCGAGGGTGAGGATCTCGGCCGCTTCGGCGACCGGGTCGTCCGGGAAGTCCGCGGCCGCCCACCGGAGGGTCTTCGCGGACCGCTTCCACCAGCGTTCCCGCTGGTCACGGGCCAGTTCGGGGGCCTCCTCGACGAGCTTGGCCGCGGCCAGCACCTTCATGTGGTGGCTGATGTTGCCGACCGCCTGATCGGTCTTGCCCGCCAGCATCGACGCCGTGGCCGGGCCGTCCAGGTGGAGCAGTTCCATCAGCCGCCGCCGCAGCGGGTGCGACACCGCCGCCAGCACCTTCGAATCCCGGATGTCCCGGACGTCATCGCTCATGACACACAAGAGTAGTTGCACAAGAACTCTTGTGCAATGGCTCTTGTGGAACCGCTCGCGTAAGCTCGCGCCATGGGTTTCGTGGCTTGGGTGATCTTCGGCGCGATCGTCGGCTGGGCGGCGAACCTCGTCGTCGGCGGCCGGGACCGGCACCGGCAGGGCTGCCTGGTCAGCGTGCTCGTCGGCGTGGTCGGCGCGGCGCTCGGCGGGCTGGTCTACCGGCTCGCGACCGGCCAGTCGAAGACGTTCGACTTCGACTTCCCGAGCTTCGGCGTGGCCGTCCTCGGCGCCGTCGTGCTGCTGGCGATCCTGCGGCTCGTGAACGGTCTCGGCCGTCGACCGAGTGACCGTTCGTAACTTTTGCCGGACGAATCGTGATCGATGCCGCTCCGGCGGCTAAAATGCTTCCTCACGCGCATCGCCCGGTGGCCGGGTGCCTGCGCCGTCGGGGGGCGCAGGCACCCGGCCGCGTTTCTTCGCCTCGATGACCACGTCGACGGCGTACTCCGGGTCCACCAGGCGCGGCACCGGTACGTCTTCGATCTCCCGGCACCACGCGCCCAGAAGCTCGTCGAGGCGGGCTTCGGCAGGATCGCGGTGCTCGGTCATCGTCCCCCCACAAGTCTCGCGGCAGCGCCCCGAACGGCGTCGACTACTCAGTGTTGTCGCCGAATTCGACTTTGCGTTACCGGGATGTGGCCGCTCCCACCCGCTGCGGGGACACCCTCGCGAGGGAGCCGATCAGGGGCGCACGCCGACCCTCACCTGGGGCAGCGGTAGCGTGGTGCCGCCCGTACGCGGCCGCCGGCACCCCGGCGCCGACCCGTTCTTCCGACACGAAACCAGGGGACCCGACCATGAGCGGCACCCGGCCGGAGCCCGCCGGCAACCCCGTGGCCCACGCCCTCCAGCTCGCGCGCGAAACGCTGCCGCCGATGCACCCCGCCGGTCGCCCGTTCGTGGCCGGTGGCGCCGTCGCGACGCTGCTCGCGCGCCGGTTCTCCAAGCGCCTCGGCGTCCTGGGCGCGCTGACGACCGTGGCGATGGCCGCGTTCTTCCGCGAGCCGAAGCGGGTCCCGCCGCCGCGTGACGGCGTCGCGCTCGCCTCAGCCGACGGTCTCGTGTCGCTGATCGAGGAAGCCGTCCCGCCCGCCGAGCTCGGCGGGCCCGCCGAGCCGCGGATGCGCGTGTCGGTGTTCCTCTCGGTGTTCGACGTGCACGTCCAGCGCGTGCCGGCGAACGGCGTGATCGAGCGCGTCGCCTACCGCCCCGGCAAGTTCCTCTCCGCCGACCTGGACAAGGCCAGCGACGACAACGAACGCAACTCCGTGCTGATGCGCACCGAAGACGGCCACGAGCTCGTCGTCGTGCAGATCGCCGGGCTGGTCGCGCGCCGCATCCTCTGCGAGATCCGCGAGGGCGACAAGGTCGGCGCCGCTTCGACGTACGGCATCATCCGCTTCGGCTCGCGGGTCGACCTCTACCTCCCGCCGGGCTCGCGCGTGCTGGTCGCCAAGGGCCAGCGCACGGTCGGCGGCGAGACCGTGATCGCCGAACTCCCTGCCGCGCCTGCGAAAGGCTGATCGATGGTCCGCGTGACCACCCCCGGCGTCCGGCTGCTGCCGAACGCCATCACCGTCCTCGCGCTGTGCGCGGGCCTGTCGGCCGTGCAGTTCGCGCTGACCAAGAACTACGCGATGGCGATCGCCTCGATCGGCATCGCGGCGGTGCTCGACAGCCTGGACGGCCGGATCGCCCGCCTGCTCGACGCGACGTCGAAGATGGGCGCGGAGCTGGACTCGCTGTCCGACGGCATCTCGTTCGGCGTGGCGCCGGCGCTGGTCATCTACGTGTGGCAGACCGGCGCGGACCGGATCGGCTGGGTGGCGTCGCTGATCTTCGCCGTCTGCATGATCCTGCGGCTGGCCCGGTTCAACACGCTGCTGGACGACACCGAGCAGCCGCCGTACGCGAGCGAGTTCTTCGTCGGCGTCCCGGCGCCCGCGGGTGGGCTGCTGGCGATGCTGCCGCTGGTGGCGGAGCTGCAGTGGGGCCACGGCTGGTGGTCTTCGCAGTACGTCGTGTGGGCGTGGACGGTCGCCATCGCGGCGCTGCTGATCAGCCGCATCCCGACGCTGTCGCTGAAGACGGTCAAGGCGCCGGCCAAGGCGATCGCGCCGCTGCTGCTCGGCGTCGCCCTGCTGGCCGCGGCGATCATCCAGTTCCCGCTGGTCGCGCTGATCGCGGCGATGATCCTGTACCTGGCGCACATCCCGTACTCGGTCTACCGGCACCGCTGGCTGGCCGCGCACCCGGAGGCCTGGACGGTCCCGCCGCGCGAGCGCCGCGCGATCCGCCGGGCCCGCTCCCCGCGCCGCCTGGGCCTGCGTCCCCCGCTGCGCCGCCGGGTCGCGGGCGCGGCGATGCGCGCGGTCCGCCTCCCCCGCACCGGCGAGACCGTGCGCACCCCCCGAGGCAGCGAAAACGGCCAAGGCCCGCGCCGCCGCTCGTGGCGCCAGATCGGCCTCCGCCGCAAGTAAGCCGTGTCGACCCTCCAATCACGCGTGTCGACCTCCTAATCACACGAGCCGACCCTCCAGTCACGCGAGCCGACCCTCCAGTCACGCGAGCCGACCCTCTAGGTACGTGAGACGACCGTCCCGGTACGTGATTCGCCCGTGATGGAGGAGTCGACACGCGTGATCAGAGGGTCGACACGCGTGATTGAAGGGACGACACGGGTTCTCGGCTCCTGGGAAGGCGCCGGATCGCTAGGGTGAACGGCGTGAGCCACCCGCAGATCACGCTGACCGTCCGGCACACGCCGTCCGCGCTGGACACCCGCCGCGGCGTCGTCCGGCTGCACCCCGAGGTCCTCGACGCGCTCGGCCTGCGGGCCTGGGACGCCGTGCACCTCACCGGTGCCCGGGTCAGCGCCGCCCTCGCCGCGCCCACCGACGAGGCCGACGTGCCCGGCGTCGTCCTCACCGACGACGTCACCATGTCGAACCTCGGCGTCACCGAAGGCGCCGAGATCGTGGTCGCCCCCGCCGACGTCGCCGCGGCCAAGACGGTCACCGTCGCCGGGTCGCGGCTGGCCAGCGTCTCGGTCAGCCCGCACATGCTGCGGCTCGCGCTGATCGGCAAGGTCCTGACCGTCGGCGACGCCGTTTCCCTGCTGCCGCAGGACCTCGCGCCGACGCCGGGGTCCGACCCGGCCGGCCTGCGCGGCCAGCTGTCGCGAGCGATCGGCGCGACCTGGACGAACGAGCTGCTCACCGTCACCGCGACCGAGCCGGCCGGCACCGTCGCGGTCGGACCGTCCACAGTGGTCGTCTGGCGCGACGGCGCGCGGCCGGCGCCCGAGCCCGCCGCACCCCGGACGGCGACCGCGCTCGTCCGCACCTCCGCCGTCACCGCGGCCGAGGAGTGGATCGACGCGGAGATCGTCGAGGACGAGGTGGTGATCGAGGAGGTCATCGAGGCGGCTGTGCCGCTGGCCGACCTCATCGGCGCCGAAGCGACCGCGCGCAAGCTCGCCGAGTGGTTCGACCTGGCGTTCCACCGGCCCGAGCTGCTGGCCCGGCTGGGTGCGCCCGCCCACCTCGGCGTCCTGCTGTCCGGCCCGGAGGGCGTCGGCAAGGCGACGCTCGTCAACTCCGTCGCGAACGAAGCCGACATCCGCGTGGTGCCGGTGGCCGCGCCGAACCTCGCGGTGCTGGACCCGAACGTCGCGGTCGCGCGCCTGCGCGAGGCGATCCGCGCGGCCGAAGGGCCCACGGTGCTGCTGCTCACCGACGTCGACGCGCTGCTGCCCGCGGCCACGCCGCCGCCGGTCGCCACGGTCGTTTTGGAAGAGCTCCGAACGGCGCTGCGGCGCGAGCGCTTCGCCGTTGTCGCGACGACCGCCCGCGCGGAGGCCGCCGACCCGCGGCTGCGCGCCGCCGACCTGCTCGACCGCGAGCTCGGCCTGGCGCTGCCGGACGCGAAGACGCGCCGCGAGCTGCTGAACGTCCTCCTCCGCGACGTCCCGCTCGACACGGGCATCGACTGCGGTGTCCTCGCGGAGAAGACGCCGGGGTTCGTCGCCGCGGACCTGATCGCGCTGCGGCGGGACGCGGCCCTGCGCGCGGCCCTGCGCCAGCGCGAAGCCGACGAACCGCGAATCTCGCAGCAGGACCTCCTCGACGCGCTGGCCACCGTCCGCCCGGTGTCGATGTCCACTTCGGACAACCTGGCCACCGGCGGGCTGACCCTGGACGACGTCGGCAACATGGTCGACGTCAAGCAGTCGCTCACCGAGGCGGTGCTGTGGCCGCTGCGGTACCCGGACTCGTTCGCCCGGCTCGGCGTCGAACCGCCGCGCGGCGTGCTGCTGTACGGCCCGCCCGGTGGCGGCAAGACGTTCCTGGTGCGCGCGCTGGCCGGCACCGGCGCGCTGAACGTCTTCGCGGTCAAGGGCGCCGAGCTGATGGACAAGTGGGTCGGCGAGTCCGAACGCGCGGTGCGCGAGCTGTTCCGCCGGGCCGCCGAGGCCGCGCCGTCGCTGATCTTCCTCGACGAGATCGACGCGCTGGCCCCGCGCCGCGGCCAGTCGTCGGACTCCGGCGTCGCCGATCGCGTGGTCGCGGCGCTGCTGACCGAGCTCGACGGCGTCGAGCCGATGCGCGAGGTCGTCGTCCTGGGCGCGACGAACCGGCCGGAGCTGGTCGACCCGGCGCTGCTGCGGCCGGGCCGGCTGGAGCGCCGCGTGTACGTGCCGCCGCCGGACGCCGAGGCCCGCGCGGCGATCCTCGCGGCCAGCTCGAAGAACACGCCGCTGGCCTCCGATGTGGACCTCGCGCAGGTCGCGTCCACTCTGGACGGTTACTCGGCCGCCGACTGCGCGGCGCTCATCCGCGAGGCGGCGCTGACGGCGATGCGCGAGTCCCTGGAAGCCCGCGAAGTCACGGCGGCGCACCTGGACGCGGCGCGCAAGACGGTCCGGCCGAGCCTCGACCCGGCCCAGCTCGCGGCCCTGGAGGCCTACGCGAAGACTCAGGCCGGGGACTGAAAAAGGGGCGTCACCCCGGCGGGTGGCGCCCCTTTCACGGCAAGATCGTCAGCTGCCCTTGTGGCCTGACTCGTACTCTTTCGTCACGATCACTATCACGCCGGGGGTCGCGCTCTCTATCCCCGGGAAACGGGGCTCGGCCTTGATCCCGAACTCCTGCGCGAGCTGCTTCGCCGCGGCTTCCTCGTCGGTGCCCGGGCGGTAGAACGCCGTCGTCGTCGGGATGACGCCCTGGGAGTAGTTGCTGACCTCGTTGACGTTCCAGCCGCTGCCGCGGAAGTCTTCCGCCGCGCGGTCCGCCAGGCCCTTGATCGTCGAGTTGTTGAAGACCCGGACGGTCACCCACTTGTTGGACGTCTGCTGGTCACCGGGCTGGCCGGGCTGACCCGGCGTCGGCTGCCCTGGCGCCGGTGACGTCGTCGAAGGCGGGGTGGGCGACGACGGCGAAGTCGTGGTCTTCGGCGGCGTCGACGTCGTGCCCGAGGGCGGCTGCGACCCGGTGGAGGTCCCGGGCGAGCTCGGCGTACCGCTCGGCCCGGCTTCGTTCGATCCGTCGCCGCTCAACGCGGACACGCCGCCGATGACCGCGGCGATGATGGCCACCCCGATCAGGACGACGCCCGCGGCCTTCATCGGCCGGGACATTCCCGAAAACACGCTCATTTCAGCTCGATCCCCAGTCGCCGGGCGCCTCGCTTGCGCTGGCGGGCGGCACGCGTCTTCTGCAGCCGCCGCACCAGCATCGGGTCGGCTTCGACCGCCTCCGGCTTCTCCAGCAGCTTGTTGAGCAGCTGGTAGTAGCGCGTCGCGGACAAGTCGAAGCGTTCGCGGATGGCGTTCTCCTTCGCCCCGGCGTGCCGCCACCACTGGCGCTCGAACGCGAGGATCTCGACCTCGCGTTCGGTCAGGCCGGGCACGGGCTTCGGCGGCGACGGCTGCGGCTCAGCCATCGACTCCGCGGCGTCCATCCGAGTCCCTCTCAATCGGGCGTATGGCGAATCAGACCTAGCTCTTCCGCGGGCGCCATTCAACCACGGAAGCGCACGCCGACGTGGGCATCCGCGTCGGCGCGTCACGGTCTGATGCAGGTCTACCAGAAGGGTCCGACTAAACTGCGTGGTCGTGAGCATCCATCCCATCGTGATCGCCGGCGAACCCGTGCTGCACCAGCCGACTCGGGAGATCACCGAGTTCGACGAGAAGCTGCGCACCCTCACCGACGACATGTTCGAGACGATGTACGCCGCCGAGGGCGTCGGCCTCGCGGCCAACCAGATCGGCCTCGACCTGCGGGTGTTCGTGTACGACTGCCCGGACGACGAAGGCGTGCGGCACAAGGGCCTAGTCGTGAACCCGAAGCTCGAGACGTCGGAGATCCCGGAGACCATGCCGGACCCGGACGACGACTGGGAGGGCTGCCTGTCGGCGCCCGGCGAGTCGTACCCGACGGGCCGCGCGAAGTGGGCGAAGGTGACCGGCTTCGACCTCGACGGCAACCCGATCGAGGTCGAGGGCACCGGCTACTTCGCGCGCTGCCTGCAGCACGAGACCGACCACCTCGACGGCTTCATCTACCTCGACCGCCTGGTCGGCCGCCACGCGCGCGCGGCGAAGAAGATGCTGAAGTCCAACAAGTGGGGCGTGCCCGGCCTGTCGTGGCTGCCGCCGAAGACCCCCGAGGACGACGGCGCCGTCATCTGATCACCACGAAGGGCCCCTCGAAGCCGAGGGGCCCTTCGTCGTTTCGGAGATCAGCAGCCGAGGAAGTGGCAGCGGACCACCTGCGGCGTCTCCAGCGTCGAGCCCGCCTTGACGTCCCAGGCGAGCCGCACGTACTGGGCGTGCGTCCAGGCCAGCGGGGTCGCCGAGGTGTTCGGCGTGCCCGCCGGGAAGCCGGTCTGGCCCGACGGCGAGTTCTCGTCCCACACCTGCTCCGGCATGGTCTCCGCCGAGCTGCCCACCCGGCCGAGGTCACGCAGCCGGCGCGCGGCCGACGACGGGTCGCCGAGCGTCAGCTCGTACTCGCCGCGCTCACCGGCGAGCAGCGGCCACAGCCGCCCGAACGTCGTGCGGCTCTCCGCCGGGAACGTGTAGTCCCACGGCGAACCGTCGGCCTGCTCGCCGTAGCCGTCCTTCGTGTACCGGTGCCAGAACTGCCCGTTCGGCGTCGTGAACGCGATGGCCTTGTCGGTGACGCGCACACTGTTCTTGATCACCGGGTCGTCGGCGCGGTAGATGCCGAGGCGCACCAGGTCGAGGAAGCCCGCGTCGGTGACCGCCCGCTGGTCCATCGTGACGCTCGAGTTGCCGAGGTTGTACGTCGTCCCGGCGTTGGCGTTCGCGTCCTTCGTCAGCCGGACGAAGTACGGGTCCTTCGACAGCGGCCCGTTCGTGGTGATCGTCTGCTTGGGCAGGTCGGCCTTGAACTTGTCGGCCGCCGCGAGGTACCTCCGGGCATCGGCGGCCGCGCCGTTGTGCGACGCGATGTCCGCGGCGCAGACGAGCCCGGCGATCACCGAGGCGATGGTCGACGGGGACCAGCCGTCCTGCTCCTCCCAGCGTTCCTGCTGGGTGTACGGCGCCGGCTGCCCGTTCGGGCCCGCGTACCCGATGATGAAGTCGGCGGCCTTCCGGACGCCGGGCCACAGGTCGGTCCGCCCGAGCTGCTGGGCCAGCACGATCGGGAAAGCGGTTTCGTCGAGCTGGATCGACGTCCAGTACGGCACGCCGTCGACGCGGCTGTTCTGCGGCATGTGCCCGTCGGCCTGCTGCTGGGTGCCGAACATGTAGCTGACCGCGCGGTTCGCGGCGGCCTGGTCGCCGCCGGCGGCCAGGCCGGTCGCGATCTGGTAGAGGTCCCGCGGCCAGACCAGGTGGTAGGTGCCGGACGGCGACCACTCCGGGTCGTTGTTGCCGAAGCGCCACGGCATGCTCGGCGACGCGATGAAGGCACCCGGGTGGTGCTTGTCCTCGCTCGCGGCCAGCGTCAGCATCGACGCCTTGTAGAGGTCGCGCTCGGCATCGGTCTTCAGCGACGACGGCGGCTTGCCGACCCCGCGGAGGTACTGCTCCCAGCCACGGTCGTAGGCGCGCGTGATGTCACGGACGCCGCGACGCTGTGACGCCTGCGCGCTGCCGAGCGCGTCGGCGGCCTTCGCACCCATGCCGAGGGCGAGGGTGACGTGCCGGGTGCGGACGCCGTCGGCGCTCGTCTGCCCGGTCAGCACGACGTTGCCCTTCGCGGCGGAGTCGTAGGTGTTCAGCTTGAAGGTCTTGATGAGCTGCGTGTTCCCGTCGGACGAGCCCGCGTAGCCGACGCTGGTCTTCGTGAAGGCGGGCTTCGCGGTCAGGGCGGCGGCGTTGGTGGCGTCCTGCGCGGTGACGGCGTCGCCCTTGCGCGCGGCCGAGTCGTCGGAGCCGTCGTTGGTCAGGTCCGGGTCGGCGACCGCGTAGAGCTGGTACGGGCGCCCGGTGAGCGACTGGAAGTCGACGTCCACCAGCACCGTCGTGGCGGCCGGGTCGGTGACGTAGGTCTTGCGCAGGCGCCAGCGGTGCTGGTCGTCGGTGATGGTCTGCTCGTAGGTCAGGCTGTCGTCGTCGGTCCGCCGGACCTGCTGGGACTTGGCGGTGTAGTCGGCGACGGCGAAGCCGCGGCCGTCGGTGACGACGAAGTTCATCGACCGGACGCTCGGCGTCGACAGGTCCGGGTAGTAGACCTCGGACAGCTGCCCGCCTTGGAGCGTGAACCAGACGTTGCTCGACCGGTCGTGCGCGGTGCCGAAGCCGGTCTTGTTCGCGGGCAGCCAGCTGGGATGGGCGCCCGGAGCGCCGGGAGCCTCTCCCGCGGCCGCCGCGATCCCCGGGATCAGGCCGGTGACCAGCAGCCCGGCGAGGGCGCCGAACATGAGTTTTCGCATATCAACCCCACAGAAAGTCACTTCTGCACCGTTACAGAAGCGCCTGGAAGTGTCTCGCCGATCCTTCACCGGCGCATGGTCCGATCCGGTGAACCACTGACCGTCACTGGTCCGGTGACGCGGCGGTTCTCCAGCAGCGAACGGACTTCCGCGGCCTTCGAGCGCACACTTGTAGTACCTGCAACGGTGTAATCGAGGTGCCTTCATGGATGACGCGATGGACGCCTACTCGCGCGCCGTCAGCACGGTCGCCAAGACCGTCACCCCGCACGTCGCCGGGGTGCAGCTCGCACGCGGCAGTGGCTCGGCGGTCGTCTTCGCCGACGACGGCCACCTGCTCACCAACGCCCACGTGGTCGACGGCCACCGGCGGGGTGTCGCGACCTTCGCCGACGGCAGCGAGGTGCCCTTCGACGTCGTCGGCGCCGATCCGCTGTCCGATCTCGCCGTGCTGCGGGCGCGGGGCGAGACGCCGTCGGCCGCCCGGCTCGGTGACGCCGACGAGCTCGTCGTCGGGCAGCTCGTCGTGGCCATCGGGAGCCCGCTCGGCTTCTCCGGCACCGTCACCGCCGGTGTCGTCAGCGCGCTCGGCCGGGCGCTGCCGGTGCGGCAGGGACGGACCACCCGGGTGATCGAGGACGTCATCCAGACCGACGCCGCCCTCAACCCCGGCAACTCCGGCGGCGCGCTAGCCGACTCCACCGGCCGCGTCGTCGGGATCAACACCGCCGTCGCCGGCGTCGGGCTCGGGCTCGCCGTGCCGATCAACGCGACCACCCGGCGGATCATCGACACGCTCGTCGTCGAAGGCCGGGTGCGGCGGGCGTACCTCGGCGTCGTCGGCGTGCCCGCGCCGCTGCCGGATGACATCGCCGAGCGCACCGGGCAGGCGGCCGGGCTGCGGGTGCGCGAGGTGGTCGCGGACGGGCCCGCCGAGCGCGCCGGGCTGCGGGCCGGCGACCTCGTGCTGACCGTCGGGCGCACCCGCGTCTCGGACGCGCAAGGCATCCAGCGGCAGCTGTTCGCGGAAGTGATCGGCACCGCACTGCCGATCACCGTGCTGCGCAACGGAGCCATGGTCGACGTCTACGCGACACCCGCCGAACTGGTCGGGTGAGGTGACCGGGCTTGAGTATGTCGCCCCGGCGTGGCATGGTCGGTGACACAACACCAACGCGGGAGCTCGCGCCATGGCGGGCTGAGAGGGTGACTTGCGTTTCGCAGGCGTCACCGACCGCATGAACCTGACCGGGTAATGCCGGCGTAGGGAGTGAAAGTCGTTGACCACGCTCGAAAACAATGCTGCCGTGAGGGTGACCACGGGGCCGATCACGGGCTCGCACAAGGTGTACCACCAGACCGAATCCGGGCTTCGGGTTCCGGCGCGCCGGATCGACCTCTCGAACGGCGAACACTTCGACGTCTACGACACTTCGGGCCCGTACACGGATCCCGAAGCCACCATCGATGTCCACAGTGGACTCCACCGGCTGCGCGCCGGCTGGGCCGACGGCCGTGAGCACAACACGCAGCTCGGCTGGGCCAAACAAGGCGTTGTCACCAGGGAAATGGAGTACATCGCGGCCCGCGAGCGCGTCGAACCGGAGTTCGTGCGCGCGGAGGTCGCCAGCGGCCGCGCGGTGATCCCGGTCAACCGGCGGCACCCCGAGTCCGAGCCGATGGTCATCGGCAAGAACTTCCTGGTGAAGATCAACGCCAACATGGGCAACTCGGCCGTCTGGTCGTCGGTCGAAGAAGAGGTCGACAAGATGGTGTGGGCGACCCGCTGGGGCGCCGACACGATCATGGACCTCTCCACCGGCAAGCGGATCCACGAGACGCGCGAGTGGATCATCCGCAACTCGCCGGTCCCCGTTGGGACCGTGCCGATCTACCAGGCGCTGGAAAAGGTCGACGGGGAACCGGAAAAGCTGTCGTGGGAGATCTACCGCGACACCATCATCGAGCAGTGCGAACAGGGTGTCGACTACGTCACCGTGCACGCCGGCGTGCTGCTGCGCTACATCCCGCTGACCGCGCGGCGCGTCACCGGGATCGTCAGCCGCGGCGGGTCGATCATGGCCGCGTGGTGCCTCGCGCACCACCAGGAGTCGTTCCTGTACACGCACTTCGAGGAACTCTGCGAGATCCTGCGGCAGTACGACGTCACGTTCTCCCTGGGCGACGGCCTGCGTCCCGGCTCGATCGCCGACGCCAACGACCGCGCGCAGTTCGCGGAGCTGGAGACCCTCGGCGAGCTGACGCACATCGCGCGGTCGCACGACGTCCAGGTGATGATCGAGGGCCCCGGTCACGTGCCGATGCACAAGATCAAGGAGAACGTGGAGCTGGAGGAAAAGCTCTGCGGCGAAGCGCCGTTCTACACCCTCGGTCCACTTGCGACGGACATCGCACCCGGCTACGACCACATCACGTCGGCCATCGGCGCGGCGCAGATCGGCTGGTACGGCACGGCGATGCTCTGTTACGTCACGCCGAAGGAGCACCTCGGCCTGCCGAACCGCGACGACGTCAAGACCGGCGTGATCACGTACAAGATCGCCGCGCACGCCGCGGACCTCGCCAAGGGGCACCCGTACGCGCAGGAATGGGACGACGAGCTGTCGAAGGCGCGCTTCGAGTTCCGCTGGAACGACCAGTTCAACCTCTCGCTCGACCCGGACACGGCGCGGTCGTTCCACGACGAGACGCTGCCCGCCGAGCCGGCCAAGACGGCGCACTTCTGCTCGATGTGCGGGCCGAAGTTCTGCTCGATGCGGATCACGCAGGACGTCCGCAAGTACGCCGAGGAACACGGTCTGTCCACTGTGGAGGCCATCGAGGCCGGGATGGCTTCGAAGTCGGCGGAGTTCGCCGAGGCCGGCGGCAAGGTCTACCTGCCCGTGGTGCAACCGTGACTCCGCCCACTGCCCTCACCATCGCCGGATCCGACTCCGGCGGTGGTGCGGGCATCCAGGCGGACCTGCGCACGTTCTTCGCGCACGGCGTCCACGGGCTCGTCGCGCTGACGGCGGTGACCGTGCAGAACTCGCTGGGCGTCCAGGGTTTCACGGAGATCCCGGCCGACGTGGTGACCGCGCAGATCAAGGCGGTGGCGTCCGACATGGGCGTGAACGCGGCGAAGACGGGGATGCTGGCCACGGCCGAGATCATCCGCGCGGTGGCCAAGACCCTGGACGAGGTCGAGGCCGGCCCGCTGGTGGTCGACCCGGTGGCGGCGTCGATGACGGGGCACGCGTTGTTGCGGGAGGACGCCCTGGAGGCGATCCGCACGGAGCTGTTCCCCCGCGCGACGCTGATCACGCCGAACCTGGACGAAGTGGGCCTGCTGACGGGCATCTCGGTGTCCGACGCCGCTTCCCAGCGATCGGCGGCCGAGGCCCTGCTGGAGTTCGGCTCCCAGTGGGTACTCGTCAAGGGCGGCCACATGCAGGGCACAGCTGAGTGCGTGGACCTGCTGTCGGACGGCCGCGAGTTCATTTCGCTGAGCGGACCGCGCTACGAGACGGAGAACACCCACGGCGGCGGCGACACGATGGCCTCGGCGATCACGTCGTCCCTGGCGAAGGGCGCATCGGTGCCGGACGCGGTGGCGGCGGGGAAGAAGTTCATCGAGCGGTGCGTCGCGGAGGCTTACCCGCTCGGTGCGGGTGTCGGGCCCGTGTCGCCGTTCTGGGTATTGGACTAGCGGACCGGCTGCAGCTCCCGGCCGTCGTACTCCTCGCGCGATGAGCGGATGCGGGCGAAGTTCGCCTGGGACCACGTGCTCAGCGCCACCAGGTGGGCCCCCACCTCCGCGCCCATCTCCGTCAGCGCGTACTCCACCGTTGGCGGCGTCGTCGGGTACACCGTGCGCGTCAAGAAGCCGTCGCGTTCCAGCTGGCGGAGGTTCTGGGTCAGCATCTTCTGGCTGATGCCGTCGACCGCGCGGCGCAGCTCGCCGAAACGGTGCGGGCCGCGGGCCAGTGCGCCCAGCATCAGGGCCGTCCACTTGTTGGCCAGCAGGTCCAGCACGTCCCGGCAGGGGCAGCTGCGGAGGTAGACGTCCCAGGGTCCGTCCTGGTCACAGGTGGTTTCCATCAGGTACCTACTTCACTCGAAAGTGCCTTCTAGCGAAAAGTGACGAACGCTCCGAGTATAGGAGGAGACCCCCAGGAGCAAGGAGAGCAGAGATGCGCATCGTGACCCAGGAGACCCTCGGCGGGCCGGAGGTGCTCCGCGTCACCGAAGCACCGCGCCCCGAACCCGGGCCGACGGAGGTCCTGGTGCGGGTGCACGCGGCCGGGATCAACCCCGTCGACTGGAAGGTGCGTGCCGGCGGCGGGTTCCTCGGGGAGCCGCCGTTCACCGTCGGCTGGGACGTCGCCGGCGTCGTCGAGGAGGCCGGCTTCGGCGCCACCGGCGTCCGGGAGGGCGACGAAGTCCTCGGCATGCCGTGGTTCCCGCGTCCGGGCAACGCCTACGCGGAGTACGTCACCGCGCCCTCGCGGCACTTCGTGCGCAAGCCGGCCGGGCTGTCGTTCGCCGAGGCCGCCGCGCTGCCGCTGGCCGGGCTCACCGCCTGGCAGGGCCTCGTCGACGTCGCGAACGTCCAAGGAGGACAACGTGTCTTCGTCGACGCCGCCGCGGGCGGGGTCGGCCACCTCGCCGTCCAGATCGCCAAGGCGCGCGGCGCGTACGTGATCGGCACGGCCAGCGCCGGCAAGCACGGCTTCCTGCGCGAACTCGGCGTCGACGAGCCGATCGACTACCACGACGCCACCGCCACGACGTCCGATGTGGACGTCTACTTCGGACTCGTCGGCGAGGAGAGCGACCTGCGCTGGCTCCCCGCGATCAAGGAGGGCGGCCTGCTGATCGGCGTGCCCAGCGGCGTCGCCGACCGGGTTGAAAAGGCCGCTGCCGCAAGGAAAGTCCGCACCGAGCGGATCCTCGTCGAGCCGGACCGCGGCGGGCTGACCGGCCTCGTCGAACTGATCGAGGCCGGTCAGCTGAAGGTCCGCGTCGAGCAGACCTTCCCGCTGGAAGACGCCGCCAAGGCGCACGAGCTGGGTGAGTCGGGCCGGGTGTCCGGCAAGCTCGTGCTGACCGTCTAGCCCCGGGCGAGCACCTGCGGCAGCACCGTCGTGAGCCCGGTCCAGTCCGACGTGATCACCGACGCGTGCTGCTTCGCCAGGTCGGCCACGCGCTGGTTGGCCTGGTCGACCGTCGGGTTGTGCGCGTCGATCGCCGGCGCGACGTTCTGCCCGTCGGTCATCACGACGTAGTAGTGGTTGGCGTCGTACCACCACGGCCCGGTCTGCGTCACCCACGCGTTCGCGTCGCCGTCGAACACGACGAACCACGGCTTGAGGTCGGCGGTGTACTTGTCCCGCGGGTCACCGCCGGCCGCGCCGTGCACGGTCGGGAGGATGTTCGCGTCGCCGAGCTTGCCCGCGTTCTTGAGCCCGACCAGGTACCGCGCGTACTCGACGTCGGTCTTCAGCGTGTCGGTCGGGTTCTGCTCCTCCACCGTGCCCGGGATGATCTCGGTGATCACCCGGCCTCGCAACGCGTCCACGGACGGCCAGTTGTCCGCTTTGGCCGCGTCGTCGAGCGTGGCGTAGCTCCCGAGCAGCTCGGCCGGGCGGAACGCGACGCTGCCGAGGTGCGAGCGGAACGTCGCGTCCAGCTCGTCCGGGCCCATGCCCGTGTTGTCCGAGAAGCCCGTCTTCATCTCCAGCTTGAGCGTGATCGGCGTGTGCCCGGGGTGGGCGGCCAGCCAGATCCGGATGTCGTCGAGGCAGTACTCGAGGTTCTTGTTCTTCCCGCCGGTGTACAGCTGCGCCGCCGAGGTGGCCGCGACGCAGTTGTTGCTGTTCCCCAACGGGTTCGAGTGGCTGACCTTCCACTCGTGGGTGAAGAAGTCCGGCCAGACGTCGAGCTCGATCAGCGACGACCCGGCGTCGAGCGCCCGCGCCAGGTAGTCGTAGGCCGCCGGGTCGTACGTGTTGTGCACGCCGACCGTCGTGACGTGGGAGAGCTTCGGGCTGTCCGCATGGGCCGCGGTCGCCCCGGAGAGCACGAGCGCCGCCGTGAGGACTGCCACCGAGAAGAGCTTCATCCAGGCTCCTTCGAACGTGAGTAACGTTCACAATGTCTCACCGTGGTTGACTGCTCATGAAGGAAAAGCGGCCGATTGGCCTAGACCAGAAGTCGGGAAACCACCATGACGACGAGCCCTCCCACGGCGCTGACCATCGCCGGGTCGGACTCCGGCGGTGCCGCCGGGCTGCAGGCGGACCTGCGCACCTTCCTGACCTGCGGCGTCCACGGCCTGGTCGCGGTCACCGCCGTCACCGTGCAGAACACGCTGGGTGTGCACGACCGCGCCGACCTGCCGCCGCACATCGTGGCCGGGCAGATCGAGGCCGTCGCGGCGGACATGGGCGTCGGGGCGGCCAAGACGGGCATGCTGGCGTCGGCCGAGATCATCCACGCGGTCGCCGCCGCGTGCGACCAGGCCGGGATCGGCCGTGACGAAAAGATCCCGTTCGTCGTCGACCCGGTCGCGGCGTCGATGCACGGCCACCCGCTGTTCGACGACGCCGGCCTGCACGCCCTGCGCGACGAACTGCTCCCCCGCGCGACGGTGCTCACCCCGAACCTGGACGAGGTGCGGCTGCTGACCGGCATGACCGTCAAAGACCGCGAAGGCATGCACACCGCGGCCGTGGTGCTCCAGCGGATGGGCCCCAAGTACGTCCTGGTCAAGAGCGGCCACCTGCAGGCCGACCCGGAGTGCGTGGACCTCCTCTTCGACGGCTCGACGTTCGTGGAGCTGCCCGGGCAGCGGTACGCGACGCCGCACACGCACGGCGCGGGCGACACGATGGCGTCGGCCCTCACCGCGGGCCTCGCCAAGGGGATGTCCGTGGTCGAGGCGGCGCGGTACGGCAAGTGGTTCGTCTCCCACGCGGTCGAGCACGCCTACCCGATGGGCGCCAAGGTCGGCCCGGTGTCGGCCTTCTGGCGGCTGGCACCCGAGGAGCGCTGAGCGACCGCCCGGCTACCATCCCTGCGTTTACTTTTCCTTGAACTCAGCAGGGGGCGGCCTTGACCGGACGCGAGCGCGTGGCGAAGGTCCTCGAGGACCGCCGCTTCCAGAACTTCATCATCGCCGTGATCGTCTTCAACGCGACCACGCTCGGCATGGAGACGTCGACGTCGCTGATGGACGGGTTCGGCGGGCTCCTGCACACCCTCGACCACATCGCGCTCGGCATCTTCGTCGCCGAGCTGCTCGCGAAGTTCTACGCCTACCGCGGCGCGTTCTTCCGCGACAACTGGAACGTCTTCGACCTGCTGGTCGTCGGCATCGCGGTGATCCCGGCGACCGGGCCGTTCGCCGTGCTGCGGTCGCTGCGCGTGCTCCGGGTGCTGCGGCTGATCTCGGTCGTGCCGTCGATGCGCAAGGTCGTCTCCGGGCTGCTCGCGGCGATCCCCGGCATGGCGTCGATCGCCGCGCTGCTCGCGCTGATCATCTTCGTCGCCGGCGTGATGGCGACCAAGCTGTTCGGCGTGATCTCGCCGGAGAACTTCGGCGACCTCGGGACTTCGCTGTTCACGCTGTTCCAGGTGATGACCGGCGAAGCGTGGCCGGACATCGCGAAGGAGATCATGGTCCAGGCACCGATGGCCTGGATCTTCTTCGTCGTCTACATCCTGGTGTCGAGCTTCGCGGTGCTGAACCTCTTCATCGCCGTGGTCGTCAGCGGCATGGAGGACGAGCTGCGCCAGGACATCCGCGAGGAAGAGGCGAAGCAGGCCGCGACGCAGGCCGAGGCCAACCGCGAGATCCTCGAAGAGCTCCGCGCCGTGCGCGCGGAGCTCGCCGAGCTGCGGCGGGAACAGGCCGCTTAGCGGAACGCGGCGACGTTTCGAGCGGCCCAGTCGGCGAACGAGCGCGGAGCCCGGCCGAGCACCCGCTCGACGTCCGGGCTGACGCGCAGCTCGGCCGGGCTCGGCGAGCCGAGGATGTCCAGGGTGTCGTCGGCGAGCTCGCCCGGCATGCTCCGGGTCATGCCGGCCTTGGCCTCGGCGCGGGTGAGCTCGTGGAACCGCACGGGCGAGCCCAGTGCGTCGGCGATGGCCTCGGCCTGCCCGCGCGGCGTGATCACCGCCGGTCCGGTCAGCTCGTAGACCTCGCCGGTGTGCCGGTCGTCCAGCAGGCAGGCCGCGGCGACCTCGGCGATGTCCGCCGGGTCGATCACCGGCACCCCGGTGTCCCCGAAGGGCGCGGCGACGACCCGCCGGGTGCGGACGGATTCGGCCCACCACAGGGCGTTGGAGGCGAAGCCACCCGGCCGCAGGATGGTCCAGTCCGCGCCGGACGCCCGCACCACGTCCTCCAGGGCGCGCATCGCGACCCTCGTCGTGCCGAAGGGCCTGGTCGCCACGCCCAGCGTCGACAGCAGGACGACCCGGCGAACCCCGGCGGCCGTGGCGCGGGCGACGACGTCGGCCGGATCGGCGCCGACGGCGTGCAGGTCGCCGGACAGCAGCAGGAACAACGCCTTCGCCCCGGCCAGCGCCGGTTCCAGGCCGGCGGGCTCGGCCAGGTCGGCCACCACGTGGCGGACGCCGTCCGGCACCTCCGCGGCGTGCCGCGACACCGCCGTCACCTGCTGCCCGGCCTCGGCCAGCGCCTCCGTCAACGGCCGGCCCACGTTCCCGGTAGCCCCGGTCACCACGATCATGTCCTGCTCCTTCGTCCGATGTCTTCGGTGCTCGGGACGCTAGGAGCCGGGCTAACTTTTGGTAAGGACATACCTCCGGGTAAGCTCCCTACGTGACCGGAGGCGCGCAGATCACCCAGGGCGAAGCCCAGCCGCGGTATGAGGTGTTTCACACCGAGTGCGCCGCGCGGGAAGTGGTCGACCACGTCACCAGCCGGTGGGGAATCTGGGTGCTGATCTCCTTGCAGAGCAACGACCTCAGGTTCTTCGAGCTGCGTGAGAGCATCGAAGGCATCAGCGAAAAGATGCTCGCCCAGTCCCTGCGGGCCCTGGTCGAGGACGGCCTGATCTGGCGGCGGGTCGAGCCGACCACGCCGCCTCAGGTCACCTACGGGCTGACGGACTTCGGCCGGGACGTCGGCGAGCCGCTGGGCGAGCTCTTCGACCGGATCACCCGGCGGCTGCCGCCCCCTGCTTAGCGGTCTTCGTCGGCGATCAGGGCTTCGAGCGCCGGGAGCGCCGCCGTCAGGGCTTCGCGGTGCTCCGGGGACAGCCGATCCAGCCGCCGGTTCAGCTCCTGCACCCGCGTCGACCGGACGCCGGACACCAGCCGCTCGCCCTCTTCGGTCGCCTTCGCCAGCCACGCGCGGCGATCGACCGGGTCGGACTCGCGGCTGACGTATCCCGCTTCGACCAGGGACGCGATGATCCGCGACATGGTCGCCGCGGCGACGCCCTCCTTCGCGGCGAGGTCGCCGAGGCGCAGCTGACCGGAGATGACCAGCGTCGCGAGGGCCGAGATGGCGCCGTGGCCCGGGCCGGGCACGCCTGCCTGCCGCAGTGACCGGGACAGCCTGCCGACGGCGAGGTACAACCTGCCCGAGACGTCCTGGACGGAGGTGCTGGTCACGGCTGGCTCCTTCTGCCTCACGCGCGCGCGGGTGCGCCGGAAAGTGCCGACAACCTTACGGGTTCGCGGTGCACGTTCGGCGTGAAGGCACCCGGGTTCACCGGGGTGGACTCGACGCCTGAGCCCAGAACCGCTGCGGCACGCGCCCCGCGCTCCGGGCCAGGTGACCGGCGACCACCCCCGCCCGCATCGCCGCGGCCATCCGTTCCGGGTCCGCCGCCCGGGTGACGGCGGTGGACAGCAGGACGGCGTCGCAGCCCAGCTCCATCGCCAGCGTCGCGTCGGACGCCGTGCCGATTCCGGCGTCCAGGATCACCGGCACGCCCGCCCGCGAAACGATCAGCTCGATGTTGTGCGGATTCCGGATCCCGAGGCCGGTGCCGATCGGCGCGCCCAGCGGCATCACGGCGGCGCACCCGGCCTCCTCGAGGCGCAGCGCGAGCACCGGGTCGTCGTTCGTGTAGGCGAACACGGTGAAGCCGTCGGCGGCCAGCCGTTCGGCCGCGTCGAGGGTTTCGAACGGGTCCGGGAGCAGCGTCCGGTCGTCGGCGTGCACCTCGAGCTTGATGAGATCGGTACCGAGCGCCTCGCGCGCCAGCTGCGCGGTGAGCACGGCTTCGGCGGCCGTGCGGCAGCCCGCGGTGTTCGGCAGCAGCTCGATCCCGAGCCTTCTCAGGAGTTCGAGGACGCCGGAGCCGCCTTCGGCGTCGGCGCGGCGCATGGCGACGGTGGTCAGCTCGGTACCCGACGCGACCAGCGCGCGTTCGAGCACGGCGAGGTTCGCCGCGCCGCCGGTGCCGATGATCAGCCGGGACGTCAGCTTGGCGGTGCCGATGACCAGCGGTTCTTCGTCCATTTCAGCCTCCCTGGACCGCGGTGAGCACGTCGAGCACCGCGCCCTTCGGCACGGCGGTGGCCGTCCAGTCGCTCCGGCGGACGACGACGCCGTCGACCGCGACGGCGATGCCGGGGCGCTGCCCGCCGGACGCGTCGAGGACGTCGGCGACGGTCGCGCCGTCCGGGAACTCCGTCCACTTCCCGTTGAGCTTGATCTCCATCAGACGTGCTCCTTCTGGTGCAAACGGGCGGGTGAAGCCGCTTCGACGCCTTCGGGCGGCTTCTCGCCCTCGAGCCAGGCGACCACGGCGTCCGCGGTCACGGGGGCCATCAGCAGGCCGTTGCGGTGGTGCCCGGTGGCGGCGAAGACGCCGTCGTCCAGGACCCCGATGTAGGGCAGCACGTCCCGGCTGCCGGCCCGCAGGCCCGCCGCGGTCTCGACGAGCTCGTACTCGGTGATCGCGGGGAAAACGCGTTCGGCGCCCTCGATCAGCTCGCGGACGCCGCGCGCGGTGACGGCCCGGTCGAACCCCGCCTCGTACTGCGTCGCGCCGAGGACGAGCTCCTGGTCACCGCGCGGGACGAGGTAGATCGGCCGGCCCTCGACGACGGCCCGGACGGTGCGCGTCGGCGGCGGCAGGCAGCCGCGGCGGGGTTTCAGGCGCAGGATTTCGCCTTTGAGCGGGCGGACGGCGTCGGCGAGCTGCGGGTGCAGCCGGCCGGTCCAGGCGCCGGCGGCGAGCACGACGGCGTCGGCGTCCGGAGTTCTTTGCACCCGCTCGCGGACGAACCGGACGTCGCGCTTCTGGCATGCCGCATAGAGCGAGTGGAGGAGTTTCCGGTTGTCCACGGCCAGGTCGCCGGGTACGTGGAGTCCACTTCGGACGGAACCGACGCCGGGTTCGAGCCGCTTGGTCTCCCGGCCGGTCAGCCGTTCGGCCGCGCGGCCGAGCGAGTGCAGGTGCCCGGCGAGGATGTCGAGGTGACCGGCGTCGGCGCTGTCGAACGCGACGACGAGCGTCCCGTGCTCGGCCAGGCCGGGGTCGACGCCGTCCCGCGCGAGGTCGCTCGCGAAACCGGGCCAGCGCCTGAGCGACTCCTCGCCGAGGGTGAGGACGTCCTCTTCGCCGGGCCAGGCCTCGGTGACCGGGGCGAGCATGCCGCCGGCCAGCCAGGACGCGCCACCGCGGACGGGTTCGGGGTCGTAGAGGGTGACTTCACGGCCGGTGCGCGCCGCTCGCCAGGCGGCGGACAGGCCGATGACGCCGCCACCGACGACGGCCAGGGTGTTCGTCATGGGAATCACGCTCCCTGCGCCGGCATGACCCGGATCAGGTTCCACGGTCGGAGCGGCAGCTCCCTCTCAGCCCGTGCCTCGGGCTCCCGTGCGGACTCGTCCACCCTAGCTCGCCGGGTACGGTCGCCGCTATGCCCGCCCTTTCCGGTGACAAGATCCGCGCCCGCCTCGACAGCGCGCGCCTGTACCTGTGCACGGACGCCCGCACCACCCGCGGCGACCTGGCTTCCTTCGCCGACGCGGCCCTGGCCGGCGGCGTCGACATCATCCAGCTGCGCGACAAGACCGGGGCGCTGGAGGCCGCGGGGGAGATCGCGGCGCTGGAGGTGCTGGCGGAGGCGTGCGCCCGGCACGGCGCGTTGCTGTCGGTGAACGACCGGGCGGACGTCGCCCTGGCGGTGGGCGCGGACGTGCTCCACCTGGGTCAGGACGACATCCCGGTACCGCTGGCCCGGCGAATCCTCGGCGACGATGTCGTGATCGGCCGCTCGACGCACTCGGTTCCGCAGGCTTCGGCCGCCGCTTCGGAGCCCGGGGTGGATTACTTCTGCACGGGCCCGTGCTGGCCGACACCGACGAAGCCCGGGCGCTCGGCGCCGGGGTTGGACCTGGTCCGCGCGACGGCGGCGGCCGCGCCCGAGCGCCCGTGGTTCGCGATCGGCGGCATCGACGGCCCGCGGCTCCCGGAAGTGCTGGAGGCGGGAGCGTCGCGGATCGTGGTGGTCCGCGCGATCACCGAGGCCGAGGACCCCGAAGCCGCGGCTCGCGAACTGCGCGCCCGCCTCCCCTGACCTCTACGGCGTCGGGGTGGTCGCCGCGCCCTGGCTGGTTGCCGGGGCTGACGTCGTCGGCTGCTGGGACGTCGTGCTCGGGGTTGTCGGCGTTGTCGTCGGGGACTCCGTCGACGTCGTCGGCGGGGTGGTCTCCGTCGTCGTCGACGACGTGCTCGGAGTCGGTGAGTCCTGCGTGTCGTTCGTCGACGTCGAAGGCGTGGTCGACGGCGTCGTGTCCGGGTGCCCGCCGCCGCCGAAGATCTTGCCGATGCCCGAACCCGTGCCGCCGCCGATCTGGGTGCCCGTCGCCGACTCGAAGCCCACTATCGCCAGGATCGCCACCGCGAACGCCGCCACGCTCGTGCCGATGATCAACGGCCAGCGCAGCTTCCGCAGCCGCGACGGCTCCTCTTCGGGCGGCCCTTCCAAGCCTTCTTCGGGCCGGGGCAGCCGGACTGTCGGCTGTTCGGCCAGCGCCACCTCGGAACCGGTTCCACGACGGCGGATCCCCGACGTCGCCAGCTGCCGGGCCTTCGCCGCCGCCGCGCGCGTGCGCTGCAGCGACCGCAGGTAGATCTCGCCGCCGACCGTCGTGATCACGCTCGCCACGCCCGCGCCGACGACGGTCCCCGCCACGCCGAGCGTCGATCCCAGCAGTGCCGCCGTCACCGCCGCCAGTGCCGCTGCCATCACCTGCGCGATCCGCAGGCCTGACTTCTCTTCCGTCTCTTCGGAAGCCGCTACGTTCTCCTTGCTCATGATCCCGATCCGCTAGAAAGTCTTCTCCCCGTTCCCAACGTGTAAGGCGCGCGAAGCACTCCCCACGTTGCCGGAGGGTGAGGAGCGCCACTCCGAGTGTCCACAATAGACACTCCAGATCAAACATTTTCTTGACATACTCGGCACATGGAACTGGTGACGATCTCTGACATCGAGGCCGCGGCGAAGCGCGTCCAAGGTGTCGCCGTGCACACGCCCCTGCTGCTCCAGACGTGGGACCCCCGCGGAACCCTGTGGCTCAAACCCGAAAGCCTGCAACCGGTCGGCGCGTTCAAGGTGCGCGGCGCGTTCAACGCGATCGGCTCCCTCGACGACGAAGCGCGCGAACGCGGCGTCATCGCCTACTCGAGCGGCAACCACGCGCAAGCGGTCGCCTACGCCGCGCAGCAGTACGGCGTGCCCGCGGTGATCGTCGTGCCGGACGTCGCGCCGCGGATCAAGGTCGAGGCCACCCGCGGCTACGGCGCCGAGGTGATCGAGGTGCCGATCGGCGAGCACGAGGGGAAAGCGCACGAACTGGCCGCCGAACGCGGGCTGACCCTCGTCCCGCCCTACGACGACGCGGCCATCATCGCCGGGCAGGGCACGGCCGGCCTCGAGATCGCCGAAGACCTCCCCGACGTCGAGGTCGTGCTGGTGCCGGTCAGCGGCGGCGGGCTGGCCTCCGGCGTCGGCACCGCGATCAAGGCCCGCGCGCCGCACGCGAAGGTGATCGGCGTCGAGCCCGCGCTGGCCGGCGACACCACCGAGGGCCTGCGCCTGGGCCGCCAGGTCGACTGGCCCCAGGCCGACCGCGCCCGCACGATCGCCGACGGCCTGCGCGCGCAGCCGTCCGAGCTGACCTTCGCGCACCTCAAGGAGGTCGTCGACGCGATGGTGACGGTCACCGAGGACGAGATCCGCGAGGCCATGCGCACGCTCGCCCGCAAGGCCCGGCTGGTCGCCGAGCCCAGCGGCGCGGTGACGACGGCGGCGTACCTGTTCCACGCGGGCGAGCTGCCGGCCGGCCGCACGGTGGCGATCGTCTCCGGCGGCAACGCCGACCCGGCACTGTTCGCCGAGATCCTCGCGGGCTAGGAACCGGCGACCGGGGTCCCGCCGCCGCGGATGTGCGTCGGCGGGCCCTCGACGCCGCAGTGGAAGCACTCGCCCAGGTGCGGGGCCTCGTCCGCGGCCGGGGGCGGCGGAGTCGGCGGCGCGAGGACCCCGTTGTGGATGCCCAGCGCGATCAGCCCGCCCGCGATCGCCAGCACCGCGCAGATGACCAGCGCCATCCGCCAGCCCGCGGTGAGCGCCACCGGGTCGGCGTACGCCTCGCCGGTCAGCCCGGCCGCCGCGGGCAGCACTGCCACGGCCAAGAGCCCACCGGACCGCGCGATGGCGTTGTTCACCCCGGACGCGACGCCGGCGAAGCGGTCCGGGGCCGCGGCGAGCACCGTCGCGGTCACCGGGGCCACCACCGTCGCCAGGCCGAGCCCGAACACCACGACCGCCGGCAGCACCGCGCCGAGGTAGGACGCGCCGGGCGCGATGCGCAGCATCAGCAGCATCCCGACGCCGACGACGATCGGGCCGACGACCAGCTGCGCCCGCGGCCCGATGCGCTGGGCCAGCGCGCCCGACCGGCCGGACAGCAGCAGCATGATCACCGTGAGCGGCAGCCCGGCCAGGCCGGACGCCGTCGGCGAGTAGTGCAGTGAGACCTGCAGCTGCATGACCAGCAGCATCATCACGCCGCCGAGCGCCGCGTACATGGCGAAGGTCAGCGCGTTGGCCAGGGTGAACGTCCGGTCGCGGAACAGCGACGGCGGCACCAGCGGCTCGCGCGAGCGGTGCTGGACGACGACGAACGCGGTCAGCCCCGCGATCCCCAGCAGGCCCGCGACCAGCACGATCGGGTCGCCGATGCCGCGGGCCGGCGCCTCCACCAGGGCGCCGGTGACCCCGGCGAGACCGATGGCGCCGAGCGCGGCGGCACCGAAGTCCGGGTGCCCGGTCGCCTCCGGGTCGCGGGACTCGGGGACGTACTTGCGGGCCATCAGCACGACGACGAGCGCGATCGGGACGTTGATCAGGAACGCGAGCCGCCACGACCAGACCTGGACGAGGAAGCCGCCGAGCAGCGGTCCGGCGGCCGCCGCGATGCCGCCGAGGCCGGACCACGCGCCGATCGCGCGGGCGCGGGCGTCGTGCGCGAAGGACGACTGGAGGATCGCGAGCGACCCCGGCGTCAGCAGCGCGCCGCCGATGCCCTGCAGGATCCGCATCGCGACCAGCATCTCGGTGGACACGGCGGCGGCGCACAGCCCGGAGGCGACGCCGAACCAGACGACGCCGATGAGGTACACGCGGCGCCGGCCGTACCGGTCGCCGAGCGAGCCGGCGACCAGGATGAGCGCGGCGAGCGCCAGCAGGTAGCCGTCGAGGATCCACTGGAGCCCGGCGACGGAGGCGTTCAGCTCGGTGCCGATGCGGGGCAGGGCGACGTTGACGATGGTGCCGTCGAGCATCGCCATGCCCGATCCGAGGATGGTGGTGGCGAGCACGCCGCGGGCGGCGTGCGTCCCCCATCGGATCCCGGTGTCTTCGGTGGCAGTCACCCCGTCACTTCACCGTGCGGAGTAACCACCGTCAACACCGGGTCACGGCAGCAGCGTCGTGACGAACTTGTACCGGTCGCCGCGGTAGACCGAGCGGGCGTACTCCACCGGCTTGCCGTCCGTGGCGAACGAGTGCCGGGTCAGCCGGAGCACCGGCATGCCGACGTCCGCGCCGAGCATTTCCGCCTCTTCCGGACCGGCGAGCGACGTCTCGATCGACTCTTCGGCGCGTTCCAGTTCCACTCCGTAGTACTCGCGCAGAACGGCGTACAACGAACCGCCCGCCGAGACGTGCTTGCGCAGCCCGCGGAATCGGCCGGCCGGCAGGTGCGAAGTCTCCAGCGCCATCGGCTGCGAGTCCGCCAGTCGAAGCCGTCGAAGGCGAAGAATTTTCGCACCAGTACGGATTCCGAGCAGTTTCGCGAGGTCGCCCTCGGCCGGGAGCTCCTCGAGCTCCAGCAGCTTCGAAGACGGCTTCAGGCCCTGGCGCCGCATGTCCTCCGTGTACGACGACAACTGCAGCCGCTGCGCGAGCTTCGGTTCGGCCGCGAAGGTGCCTTTGCCCTGCACACGGTGCAGACGGCCCTCCGCCGTGAGGTCGGCCAGCGCCTGGCGCACGGTGGTGCGGGAGACCGTGAACTCCCCGGCGAGCGCGCGTTCGGTCGGGATCGGCGACCCGGGCGGCAGCACGTCCAGGAGGTCGAGGAGGTGCTGTTTCAGCGCCCAGTACTTGGGCTCGCGCTGCCCGCGCATCCCGGCGACGGCGCCCGCCTCGCCCGTGGTGGTGGTCTCCAACATGCCCGACTCCCTATGTCTTCCCTCATTGCGCGCCACGTCCCCGTAAGAAACGTACCCTTTTCCCCAAACGCGCCGCCCCACTAACATTGGTCTAGACCTGACCGACGCCGCCTGAGTCCGGTACATAATGCCGGAGGTGGAGAGGAAAATGATGACCGAACAACGGCCCGGCGAGCACATGGCCGCGGAGATCGACCAGCAACCGGACGTCCTGGCCGGACTGGTGGGGCGTCAGGCGGAAATCGCCGAGGTGGCGGAAAAGATCTCACAACGGCCTCCGCGCTTCGCTTTGCTCGCCGCGCGTGGATCGAGTGACCACGCAGCGTTGTATGCGAAGTACCTGATCGAGGTACTGCTCGGCCTTCCGGCTGGTCTTGTCTCCCCGTCCACGGCGACGCTGTACGGCGCGCGGCCCGATCTGCGGGACGTGCTGTTCGTCACGGTCAGCCAGAGCGGCGGCTCGCCCGACCTGATCGAGGTCACCGAAACGGCGCGCCGCCAGGGCGCGTTGACCGTGTCCGTCACCAACACCCCGGACTCGCCGCTGCGGGCGGCGTCCGAACTCGGCGTCGACATCGGCGCCGGCGTCGAGAAGGCGGTCGCCGCGACCAAGACGTACTCGGCGACGCTGATGGCGCTCTACCTCCTGATCGACGCGGTGCGCGGCGGCAAGGCGGCCGACGCCGAGAAGATCGGCGACCTGGCGCGGCAGACCCTGGACGGTGCCGCCGAGGGCGTCCAGCGCGCGGTCGACCGGTACCGCTTCGTGGACCGGGTCCTCACCACCGGCCGCGGCTACTCCTACGCCACCGCGCTGGAGGGCTCGCTCAAGCTCGCGGAGACCAGCTACCTGGCCGCCCGCGCGTACAGCGGCGCGGACCTGCTGCACGGTCCGGTCGCGGCGGTGGACGGCGAGACGGCCGTGCTCGCGGTCACCAGCAAGGGGCAGGGCGGGCTGGCGATGCACGAGGTCCTCGAGGCCGTCGGCAAGCGCGGCGCGGACGTCCTCGCGGTCGGCTCGGCCGCCTCGGAGGTGCCGGCGGCACTGCGCATCGACGTCGCCCCGACGGCCGAGGAGCTGGCGCCGATCCTGGAGATCCTGCCGATCCAGCGGATCGCGCTCGGCCTGTCGCTCGCCCGCGGCGGCGACCCGGACAGCCCGCGCGGCCTGCTGAAGGTGACCAAGACGAGGTGAGCTACGCGATCGGCGTCGACGCCGGCGGAACGTCGACCAGGGCCGCACTGGTCGACGCCGCCGGCGCGGTGCTGGGCACCGGGCGCGGCGAAGGCGCCAACCCCAACGCGCACGCACCCGAGGTCGCCGCGGGCCGGATCGCCGACGCGATCACCGCGGCACTGGGCACGCGCGATCCGGGCGGCGTGCGCGCGTCCGTCGTCGGCATGGCCGGGGTCAGCAAGCTCAGCGACGTGCGCGTGGCGGCGGTGTTCGACGCGGCCTGGGCACGGATAGGGCTCACCGGCGTGCGGGTCGTGGCCGACGCCGAAGTGGCGTACGCGTCCGCGACGTCGGCTCCCGACGGGACCGTGCTCGTGGCCGGCACCGGTTCCATCGCGGGCCGGATCCGCAAGCGCCGGCTGGCCGGCACCGCGGGCGGCTACGGCTGGCTGCTCGGCGACGAAGGGTCCGCGTTCTGGCTCGGCCGCGAAGCCGTCCGATCCACTTTGGAGGCTCTCGGGCGCGGCCTGCCCCTCGACGGCTTGCCCTCGGCGGTGCTCGCCGCCGCACTCGGACCGTCCGGTTTGGACGTCCGGACGGACGCGGAGCGGCTCGCGGCGTCGCGCGCGTTGATCACGACGGCCAACGCCGAGGCGCCGGTCCGGCTCGCCCGGTTCGCCCCTCTGGTGAGCGCGGCACACGACGCCGGCGAGCCCGGCGCGCGCGAAATCGTCACCCGGGCGGCTGAACTTCTGGTCGCGAACGCCCTCGCCGCGCGCGAACCCGGCGAATCGACCCCGGTCGTGCTCGTGGGTTCGGTGCTCACCGGAACCAGCCCGGTCGGCGCTCTCGTGCGCCGCGGACTGGCCGGGCTCGAGGTGCTGACCAGCTCCGATGGGGTGCTCGGGGCGGCCTGGCTCGCGGCCGTGGACGCCTTCGGCGAAGGGGTGGTTAGACCAGTATTTCCCTAAAAAATTGAGTAAAACGCGACGCGAAGACGTCAAAACGTCGACTGAACCCCCGTCGGCCGGGTAACGTAGTCAGTGGCCCCCGGACCCTCCCCCCTCGCCGGGGGCCGCCTTATGTCCCGGGTACGTCGTCCGGGCCGGTTTCCGGGGCCAAGCGCAAACCGGGGTGTTCCGGGGGCAACGCCCGGTAGAGCACCCAGCCGCTCACCGCGACGGTCAGCGCGACCAGCGGCCACGACAGCACCGTGCGGGCCACGCCGAGCGCGATCACCTGGCCGGACCACCACAGCAGGCCGTAGACGACCACCCGCAGCACGTACTGGCCGAACACCCACACCCAGCTGGCGCGCGAGTACGCCTTCAGCAGCACGGGGTCACGGCGCCAGCGCGTCTTCTGGCCGAGCACCAGGCCGACGACGACGCCGAGCAGCGGCCAGCGGATCACGATGCTGGCCGCCCAGAGCAGCGCGCTGGCCACATTGGACATCAGCTGCAGCAGGAAGAAGTCCTGGGCGCGGCCGGTGTGCAGGGCGATCAGCGCGGCCGCGACGACGGCGGCCAGGCTGACGACGAGCGCGCGGATCTTCCCGCCGCGGACCATCCGGTAGACCCCGAGGACCACGGCGACCGCGATGGCGACGCCGGCGCCCCAGGCGATGGACTGCCCGGCCGCGAGCCAGCCGACGACGAAGCCGGCGGGCGGGATGCTGGCGTCGAGCGCGCCCCGGCGCCCACCGAGGATCTGCGCGAGCGACTCACGGGGTTCTGCGGACACGTGTCCAGCGTGCCGGATCCTGCCCGGGAGGCTGCAAGCAGGGAGATTTTCGCCACAAGACTCTGGTGATTGCCTTCGAGTGTGCGGTCTCACGGCATGCGATCGGTGAAAACTACGTAATAGAGAGGCGGAGAAGGCCGACAAGAT
Source organism: Amycolatopsis sp. NBRC 101858 (assembly GCF_030269325.1). Taxonomy (GTDB): domain Bacteria; phylum Actinomycetota; class Actinomycetes; order Mycobacteriales; family Pseudonocardiaceae; genus Amycolatopsis; species Amycolatopsis ponsaeliensis. The sequence goes on from NZ_BSTD01000001.1 coordinate 1,619,033, forward strand.
AAGACACTGTTACCGCAGACTGAACACCGGAGGGGCCCGGATGGTTAGTTGTGGTGTACAACTACATGTCGGGGAGTCGGTCGCAGGACGGGAAGGGGACCCAACGTGTACGGATTCGACAGCTATGTGGCGATCGGGGACAGCTTCACCGAGGGGCTCAACGACGCACTGCCGGACGGCTCGTTCCGCGGCTGGGCCGACCGGCTGGCGGAGATCCTGGCGGGCGGCAGGCCCGACTTCCGCTACGCGAACCTGTCGCTGCGGGGCAAGATGCTCGACGAGATCATGGACGAGCAGCTCCCGATCGCGCTGGAACTGAAGCCCGACCTGGTCACGCTGTGCGCGGGCGGCAACGACATCATCGTCCCGGGGGCGGACGTGGACGCGGTGGCGGAGCGCTTCGAGGAGGGCGTCGCGAAGCTGCGAGCGGCCCGGATCCCGGTGCTCATCTTCAACGGCCCGGACACGAAGGCGCTGTCCGTGATGTCGGTTCTGCGCGGCAAGGTGGGGATCTACAACACCCACCTGTGGGCGATCGCGGAGCGCCACGGCGCCCGCATGGTGGACCTGTGGACGATGGCGCCGCTGCACGACCGCCGCGCGTGGAGCGACGACCGGCTGCACTTCTCCCCGGACGCCCACCGGCGGATCGCGTTGAAGTCGGCGGAGGTCCTGGGGGTCCCGGTCGAGGGCGACTGGCGCGAGCCGTGGCCTTCGGAGGCGGTCCCGAGCCGCTGGATCGACTCGCGGCGCTCGGATTTGACGTGGACGAAGGTGCACCTGCTGCCGTGGATCCGGCGGCAGCTGCGCGGGGAGTCGATGGGGGACGGGTTGTCGCCCAAGCGGCCCCAGCTGGCGCCGTTCGTCCCGATGGACGTGCTCGAGGTGCCGGACAACGCCCAGGCCCGGCAGCAGGCCAGCTGAGTTCGCGCGCCGGTCGTGGGTGAGAAACCCGGTTCCGCACCCACGACCGCCCGTGCTCGGCCGATCACGACCCGGCCGGTTGTCCACATGTCGACTCGCCTGGGGACAACTTGTGGACGAGCACCCTTCCCCGGCTCGCCAACCCGCCTCACCCGGCTTACAGTCCCCTTATGTCCGGTGGTCGTCGCTGGATCCTCGTGGTCCCGATCGCGGTGCTGGTCACCGCGCTGCTGGCGGGGGTCGTCACCTGGGCCCAGGGCGCGAACATCCAGCGTGACCTCACCTCCGACGCCCAAGCCGCGCTCGCCAGGGCCGGGCTCGGCAAAGGCACCGTCACCTTCGACGGCCGGGACGCCACCCTCAGCGGCTTCGCCCCCGACCAAGCCCTCAGGGCCCTCGAGATCGTCCAGAACGTCGATGGCGTCCGGGAGGCCCAGCTGCACGGCGACGTCACCCCTGTGGCCCCGAGCGCACCGCCGCCGACGACGACCAGCGCGCCCCCGCCGACCAGCAGCCCGCCGCCGACCACCAGCGCCACCGCTCCGCCCCCGCCCACCGACAAGGCCGGCGTACAAGCCGAGATCGACCGGATGCTCGCCGAGGCGCCGATCACCTTCGTGCCGGACACCGCCCGGCTCACCCCCGAAGGCGAACAGGCCGCCCGCGCCGTCGCGGTGGCCCTCGCCAAGTCGCCCGGCACCTTCCGGTACCGCGTCACCGGCCACGCCGCCCGCGGGTCCGGCAGCGCGAGCGGCGCGCTGAAGCTTTCCCGGGACCGCGCCAGGGCCGTCACGCGGATCCTCACCACCAACGGGCTGACCGCCAAGCGCGTGACCTACCGGGGGCTGGGCGACACCCGGCCCACCACCGGCGGCGACGAGGACCGACGCGTCGACATCACAGTCGTTTGAGGGGTGAGTGAGCAGATGGTGTGGCTGTTCGGGCAGATCTGGCTGTGGCTGGTCATCGCCTTCGCCCTCGGTGCGCTCACCTCGTGGCTCGTCCTGCGCACCGCGCAGCGCCCCCGGCACCAGCCCCACCCCGAGCCCCGGCCCGAACCCGAGCCCGAGTTCGCGGAAGACGACCGCTACGAGCCCTCGGCGGCCGAGCAGACGCAGTTCATCCCCGCGGCCTGGATGCAGCCCGGGACCGAGCGGCCCGAAAGCGTCCACGACGACGAAGAACCCGAACCCGCCGGCCACCGCGAAGGCCATCTCCCGTTGCCGCCGCAGCGCGGGGCACAGGCCGAGGACTGGCCCACCGAAGAGGAACCCGCTTGGCCGGAGGCCGACGAGGTCACCCCGCAGTGGCCGCACCAGCCTGGGCGCGGTGGCTGACACCCATCCTGGTAAGTTCGGCTACGCACTGTGAGCGAGGCCGGAGGAGGGGTGGCGTGGCGCTCCCCCATTGGACGGCGCAGCAGGTCCTGCCGCCGGGCCGCCACGCCTGCGACCTCGCCGACGTCTACGAACGCCTGGTCTTCGACGCCCCGCACCAGAACGAGCGCGAGATCCTCTTCAGCGCGCTCAACAGCTACCTCGGCGTGGCCCGCCGGATCATGCCGTCCGGCCGCGCGTGGATCGGCGGCGAGCTCGTCACGCGCACCGCGCACCCGCCGCGCGGCCTCGACGTCGTGCTCATCCCGGACGAGTGGGGCGCGCTGAAGCGGCTCGACGGCGAAGGCCGGTCGGCGCTGTACGGCCTGCTGACCCTGCGCGGCGTGATCGTCGGGCAGCCCGCGATGTACCTCGACCAGGTCCAGCCGGTCGGCGGCATGCTGGACGGCTTCCTGTGCCGTCCCGGCGACGAAGACGTCTGGGCCGAGGTCTGGGCCGAAGGCGGCAGGGGCTACCCGGAGATGATCTGGTGAGGAACGAGTTCCGGCGCATCGCCGACGAGATCCCCGGCGGCACGTGGCTCGACGACCTCGCGCGCGCCTCGGCGATGGCGGCGAACGCCAAGTTCGAGCGGACCTCCCGGTCGCCGCTGCTGCACGTCTCGGTGATCGGCGAGCAGAGCATCGACGCGTACACCTTCTCCGACATCAGCCGCGCACTGCAGGACGCGACGGCCAAGATCGGGCACATCATCCGGAACCCGTCCGGCGAGGTCACGATCGTCCAGCAGGCCGACCGCGACAAGGCGCCGCTGATCCAGCGCGGCCAGGCGGGCAACGCGATCTTCTTCGGCTTCCCCGAGCTCGAGTCGGTCGACGACGCGCTGATCGTCGACGGCATCGAGACGCTGTCCGAGCGGGCCGTCAAGGAGCTGTGCGACTTCCTGCCGGCGAACGGCTCGGACGACGGCGCGCTCGACGCCGTGCTGCTGCAGCGCGACACCGTCCGCAACGCCGTGAGCGACATCGTCAACGCCGTCGCGAAGAACGCCGGCATCGGCATGGCGCTGACGCCGACCTCGGGCGAGCAGGTCACCCGCAGCATGACGACCGAGCAGGCGCGGATCCTGCAGGGCAGCCTCCGGGAGTCGCGCGAGGCCGTCGGCTACGAGACGGTGCGGGGGCGGCTCGACGGCGTCCGCACCCGCCGCCGGATCTTCTACCTCGACCGCGAGTCGGGCGGGACGATCCAGGGCGCGGTGGCCGAGGACCTGCTCGACGAGATCAAGGAGAACCTCGACCGCCCGGTGACCGCCCGGCTGCGCGTCGTGCGGACGACGACGATCGACGGCCGCCGCGGCCGGCCGGTCTTCGAGCTCCTCGAAATCACCCCCGAAGTGAGCCTTTTCGACTGATAAGTCCGATATCCGACTTTCGCCGTCGGCGACGGTACCGACACTCGTCGTAGGCTTCACGGCGGTATCCCGGGGTTCGTCCGGTATTTACGATACCGGCCGTGAGGTCGGGAAACCGGCCGTAGAACAGTGGGAACTCCGATATTCTTCCCATTGATCACCGGGCCACACCCTGCGCGCGTTGTCAGGAAATACCGATACTCGGCGCAAAGCGGTGGGACAATGACTTTTTCCAGAATGTAACAATTTCGCTCGGGGGCACTCTTATGGGTTAACGTCGTCGCACTCCCACCCGAAGGGGTCCGCATGATGACCGACCCGCAGTACCCGCCGCCGACCACCGCGCGCCACGGCAGGCCCGCGCCACCGGTGACGGCCACGGAGCGTCGTCAAGCCAACGCGAAGCCCGGACGGAACATCCTCGCGATAGTCGGCCTGCTGTTCGGCCTGGCCGCCCTGGTCGTCACGTTCGTCCCGGACATCGAGTTCGTCGCATGGCCGCTGGCCGGAATCGGGCTGGTACTGGCGGTCACCGGGCTCGTCCAGGTCAAGAAGGGTACGGCGGGCGACCGCGGGCTGGCGATCACCGCGACCGTGGTCTCGGTCGCCGCGCTGCTCACGACGGCGGGGATGCTGCTGTACTCGACCTTCCTCAGCGGCGGCGAGTCCGGGCTGCACATGCCCGCGGTGGCCGGCGACAAGCACTCCGTGTCGTTCCAGGTGACCTCGAGCGGCGGCGCGACCGTGCGTTACGGCAGCCTGTCCGACCAGCGGACGGAAAACTCGCCGGCCAGCACCGACGCGTGGCAGGGCGGGGCGTCCTACAACAATGGCTCGTACCTTTTGACGCTCACCGCGGACACCCGCAATGCGCAGCTCAGCAACGAAATCAGCTGCGCCATTCTGGTCGACGGCAAGAAGGTCGCGGAAAACAGCGGGACGACCATCGCGCTCTGCACGGCGAACGTAGGCTGAGCTGCGGTTTTCCCGGAGCCTGGCGACCGGCCGGCCTGACCCCCAAGTCGGCCGGCCGGGCCGCCACGAGCCGCTCCTGGCGGCTCCCGGCCCCGGCGGGGTTTCCCCGCACGGGGCCCGGCACCGGCGTCTCAGCCTGCCCCTCCCCTAGGGCTCAGCCGGCACCGCCGAACCTACGCGGACGCCGCCCGGAGGCACTAAGAATCCACTAAGGATTCACCGCCGGAGCCGGGGTCGTGATCCATTCGCAACCGGAATTCTCGCCATGAATGCGGATCACCGCCGAAAAGTTGTCGCGCGAAATCCTCACTGCAGTTCGCCGAGCTCGGTCCGCACCTCACCGACCAGCTTCGGATGCACCCGCTCGTAAATACGCACCGACAACGCCAACTGCTCCCGCGCGCTCCCGAGATCACCAGGCGCACCGGCCGAGTCCGGTCAGCGGCAAGTCGCTCCACCGACCACGCACCCACCGAAGCTACCCAGCGCCACCATCACTGCAGTTCGCCGAGCTCCGCCCGCACCTCACCGACCAGCTTCGGATGCACCCGCTCGTAAATACGCACCGACAACGCCAACTGCTCCCGCGCGCTGTCGAGGTCACCCCGCGCCCGCAGCACCCGGCCCAGCGTCAGCCGCAGGCCGCCCTCGCGGGCCGCGAACTCGCGGCTGATCGCCAGGTCGATCGCCTCCCAGACGTACCTCTCCGCCGCCGCCAGGTCGCCGGCGCGGAGGCTGAGCTCGGCCAGCTTGTCCAGCGAGACGACCACGCGGTCGTCGTCCCCGAGGGCTCGGTCGATCGCCAGGCCCGCGAGCTGGTGGGCGATCGCGTCGGGCAGGCGGCCAGCTCGCTTCTCCGCCTGCGCGCAGCTGCTGAGCGCCTGGCCGCGCAGCGTCACGTCCGGGGCCTGCGCGATCGCCCGCGTCAGCCGCTCGATGGCCTTCTCGTGCTCGCCGCGCCGGCTCAGGGCGCGGCCGAGGTTCAGGTCGGCCGCCGTGCTCAGCGCCGCGTCCGGCACGCGCGCGGACAGCTCCCGCGCCCGCTCGGCGTCGGCCAGGCCGGCGCCCGGCAGCTCGAACGTCAGCGCGATCTCGCACCGCGCGAGCCGCAGCCAGCACTGCCCGGCGACGTCGCCCGCGGCTTCGGCGGCGGCGACGCCGAGGTCGGCCATCCGCGTCCACTCGTCCAGCAGCGGGCACGCGACGCGGTAGGTGTGGCCCAGCAGCGCCAGCCGCCAGACGTCGTCGTGGCGGCCCGCGGCGTACGCGGCGTCCAGCGCCGCGAGCAGGTTCGGCCACTCGGTCGCGAACCAGTCCTGCGCCTCGGCGAAGCCGGTCAGCGGCGGCATCGCCTCGTCGGCGAGCACGCCGGTGAAGTCGAGCGGGTCGACGACGTGGGCCAGCCGGCGCCGCGCCCGGTCGGCCACCACCTGGTAGTAGCGGACCGTCCAGCCGATCGCCTCGTCGCGTTCCTTCTCGTCGAGCTCCTGCTCCGCGAGCTCCCGCAGGTAGAGCCAGACGAGGTCGTGCGGGGCGAAGACGTCCCGGGCGGTCTCGGCGATCAGGTTGTGCGCGGCCAGCGCGCGCAGCCGCCGCCGGGCCTCGACGACCGGGATCTGCGCCACCGCGGCCATCAGGTGCGGCCCGACCATCACCCCGGGCACCGCGCCGAGCTGCAGGAACGTCTCGGCGATCTCGCCGGGCAGGCCGCGGAACGAGACGTCGAAGGCGGCGCGTACACCCTCTTCGGCGCCGTCGATCTGCAACCCGGCCAGCCGGGTGCGCTCGTTGCCGAGCTCGTCGACCAGCTCTTCGGCGGTGCGCTGGGCACTCGCCGACAGCCGCGCACCCGCGATCCGCAGCGCCAGCGGGAGGTAGCCGCAGAGCCGCGCGAGCGCGGGGTTGAGCTCGGCCGGGCCGGCGAGCTCCTCGATGAGCCGGACGGCGTCGTCCGGCGCGAGCGTGCCGAGCACGCGCTGCTTGGCCGCGTTCGACACGGCCAGCCCGTCGAGGCGCGACCGGCTGGTCACCACGGTCATCGTCCGCGCGCTCGGCGGCAGCAGCGGGCGCACCTGCTCGGCCGTGCGGGCGTCGTCGAGCAGCACGAGCATCCGGCGCCCGGCGATCAGCGACCGGTACAGCGCGACGCGCTCGTGCAGCAGCTCCGGGATCTTCGCGGTCTCGACGCCGAGGCCGAGCAGGAACTGCGTCAGCAGCTCGGCGGGCTCCAGCGGCGGGTGGTGCGGGTCGAAGCCGCGCAGCGACGCGAACAGGACGCCGTCGGGGAACCGCCGCGCGACCCGGTGCGCCCACCACACGACCAGGGAGCTCTTGCCGACCCCGGCGGTCCCGGTGACGATCGCGATCGTCGTTTCGCCGGCCTCGGCGCGGGTGACCAGGCTGTCGAGCCAGGCCAGCTCGCCGGCGCGCCCGGCCAGGCTCGGCACCGCGGCGGGCAGCTGCGAGATCGGCTTGCCCGGCTCCTCGGCCGCGGCAGGGACGACGGAGGTGCGCACCGGGAGGTCGTCGTTGAGCACGCGCTCGTGCAGCCACCGCAGCTCGGCGCCGGGTTCGACGCCCAGGGTGCGGAGGGTGGCGCGCGAGACGGTCCGGTACAGCTCGAGCGCGTCCCCGCGGCGCCCCGCGTGGTACAGCGCCCGCATGAGCTGGCCGGCGGTCCGCTCGGCGAGGGGATCGGCGCGGACGATCGGGCTCAGCTCGACGATCAGCTCCGCGTGCCGGCCGAGGTCGAGGTCGGCGTCGACGCGGGCGCCGTGCACGGCGAGGCGCAGGTCCTCCAGCTCCGGCGCCTGCAGCGAGTCGGGCACGCCGCCCAGCGCCGGGCCCTGCCAGAGCGCGAGCGCCTCGGCCAGCAGCCCGGCGGCGACCTCCGGGGTGGCGAGCGACGCGCGGTCCAGCAGGGTGTGCGCCCGGTGGACGTCGATCCGGTCGGGCTCGACGGCCAGGCGGTAGCCCGGCGGGGTGGTCAGGATGCTGGGCCCGTCGATGTCCCGGAGGATCCGCCGCAGGTGGGAGACGTTGCCGTGGACGATGGTCCGGGCGGTCGCGGGTGGGTCGTGGCCCCAGAGGGCGTCGATGATCTCGTCGAGCCCGACGACCTTGCCGGGCTTGAGCGCGAGCAGGGCGAGCAGGCCGCGGACGCCGGGGCCGCCGATCGGGACGGCGGTCTCGCCGTCGAAGAGCTGGACGGGCCCGAGCAGCTGGAACCGGCATTCGGCCATGCTCGCGCCCACCTCCCCGGGGTCTCCCGCGCCGCGAAAATCAACCTACCGTGGTGACGGGTTGTTGAACGGGGCCGGTACCAGGAGTTTTGGCCCCCCTGCGGATTCCGCAGCGCCGAGCGGGACGGGGTGCGACATCCATGGGCCGAGCGTCACCCGGATGTGACACGACCCCGTACCGGCGGTCCCGAGCCGCTGGTACGGGGTCGTGCTGAAACTTCGGCCGGGCCGCCAGGGGGCGCGGTCCGCCCGTCCGTCACCACCGGCGACCTGGCGGGCGAGCTCACCCCGAGCGAAGCACCTGCCGGTCGTCAGTGAAGACGTCTGTTGCGCGGGCCACACGCCCGCGCGGTGGCGACACGGTAACAAAGCGCACCGGGTCGGTCACCGCCGGGTGTGCGGGCCTCAGCGCGAGATCGGGGTCGCGTCGCGACCGGCGATGAACGCGGGCCGCCGGGCGCCGGCCGCGAACGGCTCCTGCAACGCGTTCTCCACGCTGTTGAACACCAGGAAGATGTTCGAGCGCGGGTACGGGGTGATGTTGTTGCCGGAGCCGTGCATGATGTTCGAGTCGAACCACAGCGCCGAGCCGGCCTGGCCGGTGAACTGGTCGATGCCGTGCTCGGCCGCCATCTTCGTGATGTCGTCCTCGCTCGGCACGCCCACCCGCTGGTCCTTGAGCGACGCCTTGTAGTTCTCGTCCGGCGTCTCGCCGGCGCACTGGACGAACGTCCGGTGCGAGCCCGGCATGATCATCAGGCCGCCGTTGAACGGGTAGTTGTCCGTGAGCGCGATGGAGCAGCTGACCGCGCGCGGCGACGGCATGCCGTCCTCCGCGTGCCAGGTTTCGAAGTCCGAGTGCCAGTAGAACCCGGTGCCCTTGAACCCCGGCATGTAGTTGACGCGGCTCTGGTGCACGTACACCTCGGAGCCGAGCAGCTGCCGGGCCCGGTCCAGCACGCGCGGGTCGCGCACCAGCTCGGCGATCAGGTCCGAGATCTCGTGGACGTCGAAGATCGACCGGACTTCACCGGTCTTCGCCTCGGTGATGACGCGCTCGTCCGCGGCCAGCTCCTTGTCGGAGGACAGCCGCACCAGCTCCTGCCAGTACGTCTGGACCTCGCCGACGGAGAGCGTGTCCTCGACCACGGTGTAGCCCTTGGTCTCGTGGTTGGCCAGGGTGGCGGCGTCGATCGGGCCGTCGGCCTCGGTACCCCACACCGTGGGGTGCACGCGCGGCAGCTGGGCCGGCGTACCGGTGATCCGGGTCGGGTAACCGTCGTCGACCCGGGTGTCCATCAGCGTCACGGGCTTGGCCTCCTGTTTCCTCTCCCGTTTTCCCTGTCGTTACTCGGTGATCAGCGGGTACACGCCGTTCTCGTCGTGGACCTCGCGGCCGGTCACCGGGGGGTTGAACACGCACACGCACTTGATCTCGGTCTTCGGCCGGACCTGGTGCTTGTCGTGGTCGTTGAGCAGGTACAGCGTCCCCGGCTTGAGCTGGTGCACCTCACCGGTGGCGAGGTCTTCGATCTCGCCCTCGCCGGAGGTGATGAACACCGCCTCGATGTGGTTGGCGTACCAGAAGTCGTTGACGGTCCCCGCGTACAGCGTGGTCTCGTGCACCGAGAAGCCGACGCCCTCCTTGGCCAGGATGATGCGCTTGCTGCGCCAGTTCGGGGTCTTGATGTCGGCGTCGGTGTCGGTCACCTCGTCGAGGGTGCGGACGAGCACGTCGTACTCCTTTACTTCTTCAGGACGGCCTTGATGGACTCGTCGATGATCGACAAGCCCTGGGTCAGCTCGTCGTCGGTCAGGGTGAGCGGCGGCAGGAGCTTCATGACTTCGCCGTCGGGGCCGGAGGTTTCCATCAGCAGGCCGCGCGCGAACGCTTCCGCGCAAACGCGACCGGCGAGGTCGCCGTTCTCGAACTCCAGGCCGCGCGCGAGGCCGCGGCCCTTGGCGACGAGGTTCGCGTCCGGGTAGGCCTCGACGATGCCGGAGAACGCGGCGGCGATGCGCTCGCCCTTCGCCTTGGTCGACTTCTCGAGCTCGTCGTCGCTCCAGTAGACGTCGATCGCTTCCTTGGCGGTGACGAACGCGGGGCTGATGCCGCGGAAGGTGCCGTTGTGCTCGCCCGGCTCCCAGACGTCGAGCTCCGGCTTGATCAGCGTCAGCGCCATCGGGATGCCGTAGCCGCCGATGGACTTCGACAGGCAGACGATGTCCGGCTTGATCCCGGCGTCCTCGAAGCTGAAGAACGGCCCGGTGCGGCCGCAGCCCATCTGGACGTCGTCGAGGATCAGCAGGATGTTGTGGCGCTTGCAGAGGTCGTCGAGGCCTCGCAGCCACTCCAGGCGCGCGGCGTTGATGCCGCCCTCGCCCTGCACGCCCTCGACGATCACGGCGGCCGGCTCGTTGAGCCCGCTGCCCGAGTCCTCCAGGAGCTTCTCGAAGTAGAGGAAGTCCGGCATGGCGCCGTCGAAGTACGCGTCGTACGGCATCGGGGTGGCGTGCACCAGCGGGACGCCGGCGCCGCCGCGCTTCATCGAGTTGCCGGTGACCGACAGCGCACCCAGCGTCATGCCGTGGAACGCGTTGGTGAAGTTGATGACCGACTCCTTGCCGGTCACCTTGCGCGCCAGCTTCAGCGCGGCCTCGACGGCGTTCGCGCCACCCGGGCCCGGGAACACGACCTTGTAGTTCAGGTCGCGCGGGTCGAGGATCTTGTCGCGGAAGGTCTGCAGGAAGTCGCGCTTGGCCACGGTGAACATGTCGAGCGCGTGCGTGATGCCGTCACGCTGGATGTAGTCGATCAGCGCCTGCTTCAGCGCCGGGTTGTTGTGCCCGTAGTTCAGCGCGCCGGCCCCGGCGAAGAAGTCCAGGTAGGACTTTCCGCTCTCGTCGTAGAGGTGGCTGCCCTGGGCGCGGTCGAACACGACCGGCCAGCCGCGGCTGTAGCTGCGGACCTCGGATTCGAGCTCTTCGAAGATGCTCATGACGTTTCTTTTCTCCTACTCGCCCGGATCTTTGCGTGCTGTGAGCGGACCGATGCGGTAAAGCTCTTCCGGCAGATGTTCGCCGTCACCGGGGAAATCCCCGCCGTCGAACAGCACCGTGGTTTCCACCGGTGCCGCCCAGCGCTTCGCGAAGGACGTGAACAGCCGGATGGACGCTTCGTTGTCCGGGGTGATGGTGGTCTCGAGGTAACGCACCCCGGTGGCGACGAGCCGCGTGTACAGGGCGTCCAGCAGCTTGCCGGCCAGGCCCTTTCCCCGCTGGGACGCGTCGACCGCGACCTGCCAGACGAACCCGACGTCGGGCTCCTCCGGCCGGCGGTAGCCGGTCACGAATCCGACCGCCGTGCCGTCTTCGCGCGCGACCACCGATGTCTCGGCGAAATCGCGGCACCACAGCATGTATGCGTACGGCGAGTTGAGATCGAGCTTGGCGGAATCACGCGCGATTCGCCACAGCTGCGCGCCGTCCGCCTTGGTCGGCGATTCGATCAAGTGCGTTACGGACATACTCAGGAAACGTAACAGAGAATTTTCAGCCTGCCAGCGACGCAGCTCACCGACCCCGCAATGACCTGGGGCGACGCGGAGTACCCGGTGAGGAGTCCCACAAACCTGTTTGAAGTGGACCGTTCCGGGGCACACGCTCGGCTGGTCGCGCACCCGTGGCTCGCGACCTACCCGCACCATGAACCTTCGCGGCCGTGATCGCAAGGCGACGGGCCGTATTCCGCACGAGTCCGCACGAGCGGCGCCCTCTCCCGGACACCTCGCGCTCAGGAGGCCGGCCGACGACGGATCGTCCGGTCAGGCGCGACGCCGGTGCCGCAGCCGGCGCCAGGCACCGCTCACCGGCATCACCACGGCAGGCAGGATCAGCAGGCCGGACACCACGAGCCACCACACCGCGCCTTCGCCGCGCCGCCAGCCGGCCACGACGCTGCCCAGCCAGCCGAAGAACGGCTGCGCGATCGGCGGCAGGAACGCCGCCAGCAGCAGCGCCGCCACGACCAGCACACCCAGGGCCGCGAACACCCGGCGTGCGGTGCGGCCCATCGTCAGCAGCGCCGTCGCGAGGTAGATCACCGCGCCCGCCAGCACCGGGAGGCCGATCCACTGCAGGATCGCGCCGCCGCTGTCGCCGATCACCAGGCCGGCCAGCAGCGCCAGCACGCCCGCCGCGAGCGAGCCCGGGGTGCCGAGCCTGGACGCGCCTTGGGTGACCTTCGCCGTGCTGCGCGCGACCGTCCGCAGGATGCCCGCGACCGTCGTCGGCCAGCCGCCGGGCAGGCGGAACGCCACCACCCCCGCGTTGACCGTCGCGGCGCCGAGCTTGACCAGCGTCCGCGTCAGCTGGGCCGTGCCCTGCTCACCCGCGAGCTTCTCCGCCGACACCTGGCACGCCTGGAACACGCGCTGGGCGGCGGCCGCGTCGGCGATCGGCTGCGCGGCCCGCGCGCGGAACCCGGCCGACGCCGCGCCGCTGCACCCGCTCACCTTGACGTCGGCGGCCGCCTGCTTCGCGACGACCGGCAGCTCCTCCGCAGCGATCTCCGCCTGGCGGGTGCGGGCCAGCACCATCGCCGTCACCGGCATGCTGACCGGCCGCTCGGCGGCGAAGTCCACGGCGCCGAGCTTCGAGTCCAGCCCGAGGAACGCCAGCTCGGCGTCGAGCTGGCCGGTCAGCTCCCCCACCTCGGCGGGCTCGGCGTTGTCGTCGCGGTCGGGCACGCGCCACATCGGCGCCAGCGCGGCTTTGAGCTCTTCCCGGAACGCGTCGGCCCCGACGAGGTCGCGCAGGGTCTCCAGCCGCCGCGGGTCGAGCAGGCACTGCACCAGCCAGCCGGCGCCGTCGACGCGGCCCCACATCCAGTCGCTGGCCCGCCACGACGACTTGTAGAACGCGCCGAAGTAGTCGGCCTGCATCCCGGTCAGCTTGTCTCCCGACCGGCGGCGCTTCAGGTCCAGCAGCGTCCGCGAATCGGCGCTGACCTGCACGAGCTCGACCCGCTGGTCGACCGACGGCGCCTGCGCGAGCAGCCCCCGCGTCGCGACGTGCAGGCCGAGCAGCCGCGCTTGGACGACCTCGTCGCCGCCGCCGGGCAGGGCCAGCCAGTCGAGCAGCGTCTTGACCGTGCCGGGGGATTCGGCGCTCAGGATCCGCAACACGGGCGTCGCGGCCCGCAGCGCCGTCACGACCATCGGCCAGGCCTGCGCGACGTCGTCCGAGCGGCCGAGCCCGGCCCACTCCTCGGCGAGCTCGCGGAGCCAGGTTTCGAGGGTGCTGCTCGCGCCGGGTCCGTCGTGCGCGGCGACCCACTGTTCGAGCCGCGTGCCCCGGGCGGACTTCTTCCGCGCCGCGTGCAGCCCCGCCCGCGCGTCGTTGAGCTCTTTCGCCTGCGTGGGGTCGGGGCCGAGCCGGAACCCGGCGTTGATCAGCTGCAGCCCGGTCGCCACGGCGTCGTCGAGCGCGCTCGTGCGGTACGCGACGAGGTCCGCCACGGTCACGCCGGCCGACGGCGGCTCGTGCGGGACGCCGCTGCTCAGCCCGGCCACGGCGACCGCGCGCAGCTGCTGCGACATCCCCGAGGCCCACTCCCGGTCCTCGGTGTCCACATCGGACAGTGCGTACCGGCGGGTGGCGACGCGGACCAGCTCGGCCGCGTCCTCGGCCGTCCGCCGCTCCAGGTACGCGGTGGCGATCCCCTGGTCGACCAGGCACTCGGGCCCGCCGCGCAGGCCCAGCGCCGCCAGTGAGACGCGGGTGTCGCGGGCCCGGACGACGGCGTCGTTGTGCCGGGTCAGGTCCTCCAGCTCGGCGCTGATCGACTGGCTCATCACCGTCGAGACGACCTTGCTCATCGCACTCGACAGCAACGGCGGGTTCGCGGCGTCGCAGGCGATCCCGGCCGCCTCCCGTTCGCCGGTCGGCACGACGTAGAGCAGCAGCCGCCGGACGTCCGCGTGCGACGGGCGTTCGAAGATCTCCCGCAGCGCCGGCCGCAGCGGCTTGTTGAGCAGCACCCCGCCGTCGGTGAGCCAGTGCGAGCGGGTCAGGTCGGTGTAGGCGGTCATGTCGGGGTGCAGCTCGTCGGTGCCCTCGGCCCCGATCGGCATCCGCGACAGCTCGAAGGCGCCGGGGAACGACGCCGTCGAGCGCGCGGCGAGCGCCAGCGGGCCCTGCACACCCTGCGTCCACAGTGGACCGTCGAAGCGGAAGAGCATGCGGTGTTCGGTGTCCCGCACGAGGTTCCCGAGCGCGTCGTCGAACCGGGTGGTCTCGCCGTCGATCATGGTGCCGGTGAGCAGCACGGTGACGTCCGGCGGTTCGGCGGGCGCGGAGCCGGCGTCGGAGATCCGGTGCAGCGCCCGTTCGAAGTCGCCGAGCAGCACGCGATCGCCGTCGAGGATGGACCGCGGCTGCGCCTCGGCCGGGTCGCGGACCAGGTTCTCCAGCGAGCCGATCTCGATCCAGGTGTCCCGCAGCACCTGCGGCGTGGAGCCGAAGGCCTCGGCCAGGCCGAGACAAGCGGCGTTGACCCCGCCGGCACTGGTTCCGGTGAGGACGTCGATGGACACCTTGGCCCGCAGGAGGTCGAGCAGCTTCCGGTAGAGCCCGGGGCCGGCCTCGCCCCGCGACTCGCGCAGCAGCTGCGACGTCTCGGTGGCGACACCGCCCATCCAGATGGCGAGGCTGGAGCCGCCGACCATCGTCATCGCCAGGCGGATCTCCTGCTGCCAAGGTTCGGCTGGTTGAGGCATGAGGGTCCCCCGCCCGTCGTCGTCCTGCCGCAGAGTAGAGGCGCAAGGTAAGCGCCGGGATACGTCCGGGTGTACGGCCGTTCGGGTGGAGTTGCTCGCCCGCTCAGCCGTCCACGGTGACGACCACCTTGCCGAACTGGGCGTTCGCCTCGAGGTAGCGGTGCGACTCGGCGATCTCGGCGAGGTCGAACGCCCGGTCCACGCGCGGCCGGAAGGTGCCGGCGCGCACGCCGGCGCGGATGAAGTGCTCCGCCCGGGCCAGGCGCGCGGGGTCCAGGGTCAGGTCGAACGCGTTGAACAGCCGCATGGTCGGCACGAACCACAGCGGGAACGGGGTCTCCTTGGTGTCGAGCGCACCGTAGACGACGAGCGTCCCGCCTTTCGCCGTGGCTTCGGCCAGTTTGCGCACGCCCTCCCCGGCGACGGCGTCGAAGACGAACTCCGCGCCGCGGCCGCCGGTGATTTCCGTGGTCCGCACGGCGATGTCTTCGTCGTCGGTGACGATCACGTGCGCGGCACCGGCGTCCAGGAGCCGCTGCTTCTTCGCCGCGGTGCGCGTGGCGGCGATGGGGACGGCACCGATGTGGTTGGCGACGTCGATCGTGGCGAGCCCGACGCTGCTCGAAGCGGCGGTGATCAGCACGAAGTCACCGGGACGCACGTGGCCTTCGTCGACGAGCGCGCCGTACGCGGTGAGGAACGGACCCCACAGGGCGACGGTTTCGGTGGCGTCGAGACCTTCGGGACGGCTCAGCACGGAGGACGCGGGCACGATGGCCGCCTCGCCGTAGACGCCGTAGTCCCGCATCGAGAAGCCCGCGACGGTGCTGACCGCGTCGCCGGCTTCGAAGTTCGTGACGCCCTCACCGAGGGCTTCGACGATCCCGGAGGCCGAGTAGCCGAGCTTGGCCGGGAACTCGCCCGGACGCTCGAAGTAGGTGCCCGAGCGGAACATCGCCTCGGCGCGGTTGAGCCCGATCGCCTCGACCCGCAGCCGCAGCTCGCCCGGGCCCGGCTCGCCGAGGTCGACGTCCACGAGCTCCAGCACTTCAGGTCCGCCTTCGGCGGCGAACCGCACTGCCTTCGTCATTCCTGGTTCCTTTCCGGTGGTTACCGGAATCGATCGTGGACCGGATGCGTTTCTGCTGGAAGACGGCACTTTTCTGGTACGACGGCACACGTCTGTTACGAACGAGGTCACGGCGATGGACAACACCGAAACTCCCCCGGCCGACATGTGCTCGCTGCGCGAGGTCCTGGACCTGGTGGGCGACAAGTGGGCGATCCGGGTCCTGGTCCAGCTCGGCAACGGGCCCCGGCGGTTCAGCGAACTGGAGCGCGCCCTGGCGGGCGTGTCACGGCGGATGCTGTCGTTGACGCTGCGCGGGCTGGAGCGCAACGGGCTGGTGACGCGGAAGGTCTACCCGGAGGTCCCACCGCGGGTGGAGTACACGATGACACCGCACGCGGCAGAGCTGGACGAACCGCTCCACGCGCTCTCGGCGTGGGCGGCGAGGCACCGCGAGAAGGTCGGTGCGGCGAGGCTCGCGTACGACGCCTAAGCCGCCAGGTGCTCCAGCAGCAGTACCTGACCCTCACCGACCGCGAAGCCCAGCACCGCGCCCGTCGCGATCAAAATCCACTCGTCCTGCTCGAAAGCCGGCCGGAGCAAGCGCTCGAACTCGTGCGGGGACAGCTCCTTCATCTTGGACACCAGCACGTTGCGGATGTCCATCGCGTCGGTCGCGTAGTCCTCGATGTAGCGCATCGTCTCCGGGAGGCGCCCCATGATCTGCTCCGCGATCGACAGCTTCATGTCCTGGTACTTGCGGCTGCCCACCGCGAACACCAGCAGCGGCTTCGCGACACTCCCGAGCTCCCGGTCGAGCTGGCGCTGGATCAACGCCAGGACCCGGTCCGACAGGGGCCCGTGCAGGATCGCCTCGATCACGTTGTGCGGGGTGATGATCTCCTTGGCGATCAGCGAGCCGTACGCCTCCGCGACCTCCGCGCGCCGCTTGAGGAACAAGCCCTGCCACGTCACGCCGAAGTACTTGCGCGGCTCGATCGGGTAGAAGATCATCCGCAGCGCCAGCCAGTCGGTGAACCAGCCGGTGAACAGGCCGAACAGCGGCATGATCAGCGGGAACTTGAACAGGACCCAGGCGACCATCTGGATCACGCCGATCGCGCCGCCGAACACCAGGCCCGACCGCGCGATGAACTTGAACTCCTTCGCGCCCGCCTCCTGGAAGATGCGGTTCAGCAGGCGCTTGTCCTTGACCAGGCTGGTGACCACCATGCCCTTGAGGTCGAACACACTGTCCACATCGGACTTGATCAGGTCGAGCACGGCCGCGACCATGCGCGGCGACTCGTGCTGGACGCGCTCGATCACCAGCCGCTGGACCCGCACCGGCAGCGACTCCCACAGCCCCGGCTGGTAGTGCCCCGCCACCTCGCGGACGATGTCCTCGACGCCCGCGAGCAGCGGTTTCTCGATCTCCTGGGCAATGCGGGAAGCGTCCAGCCGCGCGACGACCTCGGCCGGCTTGATCAGCTGCTCGGTCATCGTGTCGCAGGCGATGCTCGCCATCCGCGCGGCGCGCTTGGGCACGATGCCCTGCCAGCCGAGGAACGGCTTGATCCCGAGGAACTCCACCGGCTGGAACATCATCCGGATCGCGACGAGCTTGGTGCCGTAGCCGATCAGCGCGGCGACGATCGGGATCGAGACGTAGAGGGGCCAGTGCTGCGCGAAGTCGGCGGCGATGCCGGCGAGGAACGACCCCATCCGCTAACCGAAGCTCGGGTCGCAGGCCTGCCAGAACTCCGCGCCGAGGCGCGAGACGTGGATCGTGCGTTTGACGAACTTCGCGCGTTTGACGTGCTTCTCCGCGTCGCGCACCGTCTCGTCCGTCATCAGGATCTCGTACTGCGTCTCCAGCGACGGCACCTCTTCGTCGAGGTCGACCAGGCCGAGCCCGATCAGCCGGGTGACGTAGCCGGGCACCTGGTCGGGCAGCGACACCCCGGCCGCCTTGCCGACCGTCGACGCGTTGCGCAGCACGAGCCGGCCCGCGCCGCCGAGACCGGTGCGCTCGGCGACGTCGATCGTGGGGAACGGCGAGCCGTCCGACAGCGCGGAGAGGATGCGGGCTTCGTCGGGCGTCAGCTGCCGCAGGATGATCGCGTAGAAGTACTCGCGGGCCCGGTCGCGGCCGAAGCCGATGGAGTGGTTGAGCAGCTCGGCCATCGCGGCGCGCAGCGGCTCGGCGTGGTTGTCGCGCGCCGGCACGATGGTGACCGTGGCTTCGACCTTGCCGGGCACCGCCGGGCGGTTCATCGCGGACGCCGCCGTCAGCGCCGCGTGGTAGGGGTCGTCGACCTCGTCGAGGCGGCGGCGCAGCTCGGCCAGCAGCTGGCGCTCGACCTGCCGCACCCCGCGTTCGGCGGTCTCGACGCCGGGGAGCTTGCGGCCGAGCGCGAAGCTGGTGCGCGCCGCCCACCCCGCCAGCTGCCCGGCGCGCCGGGCCAGGTCGGCCACCTCGTCGCCGGTGCCCCGGCCGTTCGGTCGCTCTGCGTTCACGCGTCGACTCCCCTCTGCTTCCGCGCTGATGCTACCTGTGGGTAGGCCGAATGGAGGTGTTTGGATGCCCACATGAGTCCGACGCGCTGGGGCCCGCCGATCGACGTCCTCCCGTACTTCTCCAAGGAGGAGCAGGCGCTGATGACGCTGCTCGGCGCGCTGACCGACGAGGACTGGGAGCGTCCGACGCTGTGCGCGGGCTGGTCGGTCAAGGACGTCGCCGCCCACCTGCTGGGAGACAAGGTCGGGCGGCTGTCCCGGAGCCGCGACGGGCACGCCGCCGAAGCCCCCCGCCCGGGTGAGGCCTTCCCGCGGTTCCTCGACCGGATCAACGAGGAGTGGGTCGTCGCCTGCCGCCGGCTCTCGACGGACGTGCTGCTGACGATGATGTACGAGTTCATGGGCCAGACGACCGAGTACTGGGCGAAGCTGGACCTCGACGCCGACGGCGAGCCCGTGACCTGGGCCGGCGACGAGCCCGCGCCGCGCTGGCTCGACGCGGCCCGCGACTATTCGGAGTTCTGGGTCCACCACGTGCAGATCCGCGAGGCGCTGGAGCACACGCCGCTGGAGGCCGAGTACGCCGAGCCGATCGCCGACACGTTCGTCCGCGCGCTGCCGCACACCCTGCGCGACGTCGAGGCACGCGTCGGCAAGCAGGTGGGGTACACGGTCACCGGCGCCGGCAAGTGGTACGCCCGCCGCGAGCGCGACGGCTGGGTCCTGGACCGGGGCGCGCCGCCGTCCCGCACACCATTGGCCACCGTGACGACGGACCTGGACACGTTCTGGCGGCTCTGCACCCGCAACACCGCCGACGTCGGCCGCGTCCGCACGACCGGGGACGAAAACGTTTGCGCGCAGGTGCTGACGATGACCTCGATCATCGTTTCCTGAAAAAAGGGGCGTTCCCCGCGATTTCCACGGAGAACGCCCCTTTTCCGGTGAATCAGTAGACGCGCGTGTTGTACCACGCGCTGTTCACGCGCACGTTGCAGTCCGCGCTGATCGTTCTCTGGGCGCCGGCGTTGAGCACGACCCAGTCGGTGTGGTGGTCGGCGTTGATCGGCCCGACCCCGCAGTTGTAGCCGAGCCGGACCCAGCTCTTCTGCGTGCCACCCGTGCAGTCCGCCCAGGCCGCGGTGTTCGCGTAGTGCGCGCTGCAGGTCGCCAGGCTCTTGATGGCGGGCGCGGCCGACGCCTCCGCGGTGGCGACCACGGTCCCGGCCGCGAGCAGGGCGGCGGCCGCCGTCACGATCACCGAAATACGACGCATTCTGGTTCCTCCTCGAATTTCGTCCCTCGGTCCGTCCCGGCGATTTTCGTTCGTCGACGAGTTCGCTGTCACGGTGCTGAGAACGAGGTCGAAAAGGAGTGGTCAGCGGCGGCGGGCCTGTTTGCGCAACTGCAGGATCCGGGCCCCGCCGATCAGCGCGACCAGCACCGCGCCGCCGATGGCCGAGAACAACATCGCGATGGCCAGCGGCAGGCTGCCTTCCGCGCCGAAGAAGTGCACCGTCGCCGGGTCGAGGTTCTGCAGGATGAAGACCAGCAGCACCACCAGCACCACCAAGCCCGCGATGACCGCGACCCAGGTGCCGCTGATCCGCGTCGGCCGGGCCCGCTTCCTGGTGGCCGCACCGGTCCGGGCCGGCGCCGGGCGCACCGGCGTGACCTCCTCGGCGCCGGGCCGGACGTCACCCGCACGCAGTTCGGCGGGCTCGAGGGCGCCCTCGGGCACCTCGTTCCCGGGCAGGTCGTGGTTGGTCGGGCCGGTGGGGTGGCCGGCCGCGTCCCCGCGCGCGTGCGTCATGTGCTCAGTGTCCGTCCTGCACGCGGGGAGCGCTCTGTCAAACCCCCTAACGGGCGAAGCCGTCGACCTCGCGCAGCACGCGGAGCGTGTTCTTCCCGGCCAGCTTCGCGCAGTCTTCGTCGCTCCAGCCGCGGTCGAGCAGCGCCGCGAACAGCACCGGGTACTTGGACGTGTCCTCCAAGCCCTCCGGCAGCGTGCCGACGCCGTCGTAGTCGCCGCCGAGGCCGATGTGGTCGATCCCGGCGACCTCGCGGGCGTGCTCGACGTGCGCGACGACGTCGTCGACGGTGGCCTTCGGCTTGACCGGGCCGTCCCACTCCTTCACGAACTCCCCGCGCTGAGCCAGGTTCCGGTACTCCTGGCCGGCGGCCTCCATCGCGGCCTTCAGCTCGTGGTCCCAGGCGGAAACCTTCGGCGAGATGAACGCCGGCACGAACGTGGTCATCGCGACGCCGCCGTTGCCGGGCAGCAGCGCCAGGACGTCGTCCGGGATGTTGCGCGGGTGGTCGTTCACCGCGAGGCAGGAGGAGTGGCTGAAGATCACCGGCGCCGAGCTGACCTCGATCGCCGCCCGCATCGTCGACGGCGCGACGTGCGAGAGGTCGACCATCATCCCGATCTTGTTCATCTCGCGCACGACGTCGCGGCCGAACTCGGTGAGCCCGTTGTGCGCCGGCTCGTCGGTGCCCGAGTCCGCCCAGGTGGTGTTGAAGTTGTGCGTCAGCGTCATGTACCGGACGCCGAGCCGGCGCAGGATCCGCAGCACGCCCAGTGACTCGGCGATGCTGTGCCCGCCCTCGGCGCCGAGCAGCGACGCGATCCGGCCGTCGGCGAACGCGGCTTCGGCCTCGTCGGCGGTGTCGACGAGCCGAAGCCGGTCGGGGTAGCGCTCGGCCAGCTGGTGGACGACCTCGATCTGCTCCAGCACCGCCGTCACGGCACTGTGGCCTTCGAACTCGCAGGGCACGTACACCGACCAGAACTGCATCCCGAGCTTCCCGTCGGCGAGCTTCGGGAAGTCGGTGTGCAGTGCCGGCTGCCGGACGGTCAGGTCGAGCGACGCGGCCGCCTCGACCGGGTTCGGGCCACCGTGCTGCCGCAGCTCCCACGGCAGGTCGTTGTGCCCATCGGCGAGGATGACGCCGTCCAGCAGTTTCGTAGCACGCTGTAGTGCCTCGTTAGTCATCGCCCGATCGTAGGGCGAACCGATATACGGTCCGTACAAACGTCAGGGCGTGATCCACCGCGCGGCCGCGCGGACGCCGTCCGCCGTGATCAGGTGACCGCCGGGGTGGCGCTGCGTGACGACGTCGGCACCGCGCTCGCGCAGCAGCCCGATCAGCTCCTCGGTGGACGCCAGGGGCGCCATCGGGTCGCGTTCGCCGTTGGCCAGGAAGACGCGGGACGCCGACAAGTCCAGGTCAGGCGGGTGCGGGACCGGGGACATCGCCGCGAACAGCGCGGCTTCGCGCACGACCTCCGGCCGCAGCAACGCCACCGCGGCCGCGATGTTGGCGCCGTTCGAGAAGCCGACGGCGACCAGCCGCCGGTCACCGAGCCCGTACTTCTCCCGGGCCTCGACGACGAAGTCCGCGAGCTGGTTCGCGCGCACGACGACGTCTTCGTGGTCGAACACGCCCTCGGCGAGCCGCCGGAACCAGCGCGCGGCGCCGTACTCGGACACCGGGCCGGCCGGGGCGAGCACGGCGGAGTCCGGGCTCAGCTCCCGCGCCAGGCCGAGCAGGTCGTCGGGGCTGCCGCCGGTGCCGTGCAGCAGGAGCAGCAACGGCGCGTCCGGCGAGCCCTCGACGTACTTGTGCTCGAGCGTCATGACAGCTCCGGGTTGTTCTCGGCGGGGAGGTTGAGCTTGGGCAGCATGTGCTGGATCTCTTCGCGGCGCGGCTCCAGCCACGGCGGCAGCTTGAGCGCGCGGCCCAGCTCCAGCAGCGGCTCGTCGATCGCGAAGCCGGGCTCGTCGGTCGCGACCTCCAGGAGCGTGCCGCCCGGCTCGCGGAAGTAGATCGAGCGGAAGTACTGGCGGTCCAGGATGGACGTGACGTGCACGCCCTGGTCGACGAGCTCTTCGCGCCAGGCCTTCTGGGTCGGTTCGTCGGGCGCGCGCCAGGCGACGTGGTGCACGGTGCCCGCGGCGACGAGCCCGCGCGGCGCGTCCGGCGTCACGAGGACGTCGACCAGCGCGCCCGGGCCGCCTTCCCCGGCGGCGAAGCGCAGGCGGTTGCTGTCCTGGGTGGCGAAGCTGAGGCCGAGGCCGTCGGTGAGCATGCCGGCGGTGGCGTCCTCTTTGTTCACCGACAGCGTCACGGAGTGCAGGCCGCGGATCGCGTGCTCGGCCGGGACCAGCTCGGTGTCCCACGGGTCGCGCGGGTCGCCCTGCGGGTGCGCGACGAGGGCGAGCTTCAGGCCGTCGGGGTCGCGGAAGGTGAGCGTGTCTTCGTCGTCGGCGTTGCGGACTTCGCCGGTTTCGATCTTCTGCGCCGCCAGGTGCTGCTTCCACCAGCCGATGGAGGCTTCCGGGACGGAGAACGACGTGGTCGTCGCCTGGCCGGTGCCGTGGCGGCCGCTCGGCGCGTCGGGCCAGGGGAAGAAGGTCATCAGCGAGCCCGGCTTGCCCGCGCTGTCGCCGTAGTAGAGGTGGTAGGTGCCCGGGTCGTCGAAGTTCACGGTGGTCTTCACCAGCCGCAGGCCCAGGGTCCGCAGGTAGAAGTCGGCGTTGCGCTGCGGGTCGCCGCCGATCGCGGTGACGTGGTGCAGGCCGGACGTCTTGATCGCCATGGTTGCCTCCTGGATTCACGGTAACCGCAGAACCTCTCGCGAGCAAGATATATTCCGTGCAGACTTTCCGGTAGGCTGATCGGGTGGATCCGAAGACCGACGACGACGAGATCGTCACGTGGTGGGGCCTGGTCATCGAGGGCTACCTGGCCACGCAGGACAAGCTGATGGGCGAGATCGCCGACCGGCTCGGCCTCGCGCCGGCGTCGTTCGACATCCTGCTGCGCCTGGTCCGCTCGCCCGACCACCGGATGCCGATGACCAAGCTGGCCACGGAGGCGGCCCTGTCCAGCGGCGGCTTCACGAAGGTGGCGGACCGGCTGGTGGCGGCGGACCTGATCTGCCGAGTCCCGAGCCCGGACGACCGCCGCGTGACGTTCGCGGCCCTGACCGACCACGGGCTGGACATGGCGAACAAGGCCCGCACGGCGGCGGCGGAAATCCTGCGGCGCATCGTGCTGACCCCGCTGGGTGACGACGCCCCGGCACTCGCGGAAGCCATGCGGACACTGCGCGCGTTCAACG
Source organism: Amycolatopsis sp. NBRC 101858 (assembly GCF_030269325.1). Lineage (GTDB taxonomy): Bacteria > Actinomycetota > Actinomycetes > Mycobacteriales > Pseudonocardiaceae > Amycolatopsis > Amycolatopsis ponsaeliensis. The sequence goes on from NZ_BSTD01000001.1 coordinate 1,642,424, forward strand.
CCTGAGGGTGAAAAAGTCGAGGTCACAGCGGTGCGGTTCGCGGCGCACCATGGGAGCCATGCTGACCGAATCGACGATCACGACGATGCTCCCGGTGACCGACAGCGAACGCGCCGGCCACTTCTACGCGGACTCCCTGGGCCTGAAGCAGACGGGGAAGGGCGAAGACGGAACGCTGTACTTCACGGCGGGCGCGGGTGCCATCGGCCTCCGCACGATGCCGGCCGGCGCCCAGAGCGAGAACACGGCGTTGAGCTTCGAGGTCTCGGACCTTTCGTCGGAGGTCAGAGCCCTGGAGGGCCGCGGGGTGCGGTTCCAGGACTTCGACCTGGAGGGCCTGAAGACGGTCGACCACATCGCCGAGCTGGGCACCGAGCGGGCGGCTTGGTTCACCGACTCCGAAGGCAATGTGCTGTGCCTGCACGAGGTTCTGGGCTGAGCCTCTGGGGGCGCGGGGGTGCCGGGCTCACCGGCACCCCCGCGTGCGCAGCCATTCCTTCGCGGCTGCTTCGGGCTCGGCCGCCGGCTGTGTTGTCGTAGGTCCGGCCGGCGCGGTCGGCCTCGCGAGCGACCGTGAACAGCGGCCGGACGCCGCCACCGAGGTCGATGACGTCGTTGCCGGTGGCGGACCGTCGGTGGCACCGCCGAGCGACCGCGCCGTCCCGCGCAGTGCGATCGGCACCGCCTCCCCCGAACTGGCGGTATGAGCGGACTTCAGTACCGCGATCGGTGGCAGGCGCAGCTCGACGGGTCGACCCGGGTGGACATCGTCCGGCCGTCCAGCCAGAACTGTCCACCGTGGACCTCCCGTTGCGGCTGCCATCCGCCAGCACGAAGGAACCGGCCGGCCCATCACCCGGCAGCGGAGCGAGCACGGTCAGCATCGGGAACATCGATGCCGCACACCGGCGGGGTGGTCCGCAGCGCCACGACCAGTCCCAGGACGCGACGCCTTTTCGGCCTGCACCGTGGGAGACGTCGATCTCCGAGGCGTCCGGTGCGGTTCCCTGCCCCGGTTACGCCAGCGAAGGCATCAACTTCACCGCGTTGCCCCCGAGGACGCCGTTCAGGACGTCCTCGGGCCACCCCAGCCCGGCCAGCGTCCGCACGTTCTTGGCCACCGACGGCACCCCGGGCCAGTCCGTCCCGAAAATGAACTTCCCCGCCAGCCGGGCCAGGTCGAACCGCTGGTAGTACTCCGGCAGCTTCTTCGGCGGCAACCCCGCCAAATCCAGCCACACATTCTCGCGCGCCAAAGCCAAGAACGCCGCGACGTCGTACCACCACCCGCGGCCACCGTGGGCGAAGACGAACTGCAGCGAAGGGAAGTCCTCGACCACATCGGACATCAGCTCGGGATTGCCGAAACTCGTCCGGGAACCCGGGAAGCTCGACGTTCCCGAGTGGAGGATCACCGGCACGCCGCGCTCGGAACACAGCTGGTAGACCGGGTACAGCTCCTTGTCCGCCGGGGAAAACGCGCCGTGCACCGGGTGGATCTTCAGCGCCACCGCACCCAGGTCCAGCTGCCGCTCGACCTCCGTCACCGCCGGGTGGTGCAGGTACGGATTGACGTTCGCCACCAGCCGGAACCGAGACGGGTTGTGCGAAACCAGCGGCAGGTTGTCCTCGATCGGCTGAATCCCGGTCGCCCGCGGGCTGTACTCGCAGAACAGCAGCACCCGGTCGACGCCCTCGGACTCCATCAGCTCGTCCATCGCCGACGGGATCACCTCCCCCGAAGCGGAGTACACCGAACGCCACGGGTACGAACCCGCGAAGTCGTGCGCCCACTGCGTCCAGGCGGGTTTGAGCGTCGGCAGGCGTGGCGTGTGGACGTGCGCGTCGACCACGAAGTAGCCGTCGATCACGTGCTGGGCACCACCCGCAGGACGTCCCGGACCTGCTCGCGGATCACGTTCCGGCGGATCTTGCCCGTCGCCGTCTTCGGCAGTTCCGCCAGTTCGACCACTCCTCGCGGGCGCTTGAACGCCGCGAGACCTTCGCGGCAGAACTCGATCAGCTCGTCCGGGTCCACCGTAACCCCGGCCGCGGCCACCACGCACGCCACGGGCTTGTCGAGGCCGTCGGCGTCCGGCGCGGCGACCACCGCGACCTCCGCCACCGCCGGGTGCTGCCGCAGCCGTTCCTCCACTTCGGACGGTGACACCCAGATCCCGCCCGCCTTCAGCATGTCCCCGAACCGGCCCAGGCAGGAATACGTGCCGTCCTCGTTGCGGACGTAACTGTCGCCGGTCCGCAGCCACTCGCCCTGGAAGACGAGCTTCGTCGCGTCGTACCGGGCCCAGTAGCCGGTCGCCGTCGACGGCCCGGCCACGAACAGCTCGCCCGGCTGCCCGGCGGCGTCGATCACCGCGCCCGCCTCGTCGCGGATCTGCACGGAGTACCCCGGCACCGCGACGCCGGTGGTGCCCGGCCGCACCGCGCCGGGCTGGTTCGACAGGAAGATGTGCAACGCCTCGGTGGACCCGATGCCGTCGAGGATCTCCAAGCCGAAGCGGGCGCGGAACCGCTCGAACAACGACGCCGGCAGCGGCTCCCCGGCCGAAACCGCGTGCCGCACCGAAGAAAACGAGTCGTCCGGGACGTCGCTCGCGAGCAGCGCCGCGTAGAACGTCGGGACGGCGAAGAACAGCGAAGGCTCCTCTTCCCGAGCCCGTCTGGCGAACAGCGCCGGCGTCGGACGGGACGGCTCGAGCAGCGTCGTCCCGCCGGCACCGAGCGGGAAGAAACACGAATTCCCCAGCCCGTAGGCGAAGAACAGCTTCGGGACCGACAGGAACCGGTCCGCCGGAGTCGTCGCCAGCACGGTGCGCGCGTACGTCTCGCACACCGCGCGGATGCTCGCGTGCCGGTGCATCGCGCCCTTCGGCTGTCCCGTCGTCCCGGACGTGTACAGCCACAACGCGGGCGAGTCCTCCCACGTCCGTCCGCTTCGGAACGTTCCGCTCAACGACGACCACTCGTGCGTCCGAACCCCGAAGCCGGCCGCGTCCGCCCGGTCGAGCAGGACGTCGGTGACCTCGGGCGCGAACCCGAGCGCGGTCACCGCCTGCTCGGCGAACTCGCCGGACACGCACAGCAGGCGTGCCCGCGAGTCGGCCAGCATCTTGCCCAGTTCGAGCCCGGTGACCATGGTCGACACGGGCACGGCGACCGCGCCGGCCAGCATCGCGCCGAGGATGCCGGTGAGCAGCTCGACGTCGTCGACCATGCAGAACATGACGCGCTCTTCGGGCCGCACGCCGAGCTCCACGAGCCCGCCCGCGACCCGGCGCGACTCCGCCGCCAGCTCGGCGTAGGTGAGCGTGCGGCGCGGCGACGCGACCGCGGTCGCGTCCGGGTGCCCGGCGGTGAGCAGGTACTCCGCGGCGTTGAACCCTGTGGGCACCGGACCTCCTACGTGAGGTGGACGTACTCGTAGTCGAACGGCTTCCCGTTGATGCCCTGCCGCGGCGGCGCCACCCAGCTCGCGATCTTCCCCCGCTCGTACACCGGGTGCATCAGCGAGCGGACGAACGTCAGGTCCTCGGTGGTGGGCAGCCACTTGCCCTTGCCGGCCTGCCAGGTCGCCTCGTCGACGATGGTGCCGTCGGGAGTGACGTGGTGGCCGGAGTTTATGCCGACTTCCCGGTTGAAGCCAGGGTGCGGCAAGCGGAACGTGAAGTCGATCCCGGCGTCGGCGAGGATCTTGTTCCAGCGCTTCACGCCGGTCTGGCAGTCGGCCACGTACTCGCTGCGCAGGTCGAGGTTCAGCAGCAGGATCGCCTGCATCTCCTCCGCCGCCCAGGTGCCGTCGCCGGCCGGTTTCTCCAGCGTGCGGGCGTCGTCGGTGAGCTTGTGGTCGTCCTTGCGGCGGGTCTCCTGCCAGCGGCCCTTGAGGCCGGCGGTGTAGTAGTTCGCCGCGTTCGTCGACGTCTCGCTGCCGAACAGGTCGAGCGAGACGGTGTAGTGGAAGTTGATGTACTTCTGGATGAGGGTCAGCGGGATGCCGCCGTGCGGGCCGATGTCCAGCGTGTCGTGCTCGCGGATCAGCTCGGCGCTGCGGGTCACCACGCGGTCGACGCCGGTGGTGCCGACCATCATGTGGTGCGCCTCCTCCTTCAGCATGAACTCGCAGGTGCGCGAGAGCGGGTCGAAGGAGCTCTCCTTGAGCGTGCCGAGCTGGTACTTCCCGTCGCGGTCGGTGAAGTAGGTGAACATGTAGAAGGCCAGCCAGTCGGCGGTCTCCTCGTTGAACGCGCCGAGGATGCGCGGGGCGTCGGGGCTGCCGGAGTTGCGCAGCAGGAGCCCTTCGGCCTCGTCACGGCCTTCGCGGCCGAAGTACGCGTGCAGCAGGTACACCATCGCCCACAGGTGCCTGCCCTCTTCGACGTTGACCTGGAACAGGTTCCGCAGGTCGTAGAGGCTCGGCGCGGTGAGCCCGAGGAGCTTCTGCTGCTCGACCGACGCCGGTTCGGTGTCGCCCTGGATGACGATCAGCCGCTGCAGGTCGGCGCGGTACTCGCCGGGCACCTGCTGCCACACCTCCTCGCCCTTGTGCTCGCCGAAGGCGATCCGCCGGTCCGGGTCGCGCTCGGCGAGGAAGATGCCCCACCGGTAGTCCGGGACGTTGACGTGGTCGAAGTGCGCCCACCCCTCCCGGCCGACGCTCACGGCGGTGCGCAGGTAGACGCCCTGGGTCTCCAGCGTCGGGCCCATCTCGCCCCACCAGTGCATGAACTTCGGCTGCCAGCCCTCCAGGGCACGCTGCAGCCGCCGGTCTTCGGAGAGGTTGACGTTGTTGGGGATCTTGGCGTCGTAGTCGATCTTCTCGGGCATCTGCGCTAGACCCGCTTCCTGTCGAAGACGGCCTTCTGACCCGTACCGTAGCGGCGCAGCGCGCCTTCCGGCCCGGATGCGTTCGGCCGGGTGAAAATCCAGTTCTGCCAAGCCGCCAGCCGGCCGAAGATCTTGGTCTCGATGGTCTCCGGACCGACGAACCGGTGGTTGGCCTCCATGCCGGTCAACGCGTCCGGGGACAGCGACGCCCGGCCCTCCAGCGCGATCCGGATCTCGTCTTCCCAGTCGAGGTCGTCCGGGGCGTCGGTGACCAGGCCGAGCTCGACGGCTTCCGCCGCGCTCAGCTCGTGGTCCTTTTCGCGCGCGAGCCAGGCGAGGTGGTCGTCGTCGCCGTAGAAGCGCGTCTGGAGGCGGGTGAGGCCGTTGCCCATCGGGAACGGGCCGAAGTTGGCTTCGCTGAGCCTGATCGTGGCGCGATCGAGGCTGTGCTCATTGTCGATCGGCGGGCAGTCGAGGAGGTACTGGCGGTCGGCGGCGAGCGCGAGTTCGAGCAGCGAGCCGGCGAAGCAGCTGCCGGGCTCGATCAGCGCGATCAGCGTGCGGCTGGTGACGTCGAGGCGCTTGAGCGTGCGCTTGAAGTACTGCGTGATCTCGTTGCCCAGCCAGTCCTTCGCACCGAACACGGCCCGCTCGTGCGCGAGCACCTTCTCCGGGTCGCCCTGGGTCTTCAGGATCCACGTGCCGGCCTCGACCTCGTTGGTGCGCAACCGGAGGATCGCGTCGTCCAGCTCGCGGGTCATGGCGAGGAACCAGCCGTTCGCGCCTTCCTCGTGCAGGTCGCCGGGGTCGTTCTCGGGTCCCTTGACGGTGATGGTGACCTGGTCCTTGGTCACCTCGGTGTCGACATAGCGATGTTCGAGCGGGGTCAGCTCGATGCCGCCCTCACCGGTCCGGTCGGACTCACTCGCGATCTCCCGGGCCCGCTTCGCCACGGCCTCGCGGAATCCCTGGCGTGGCACCAGTTCGTCGACCAGCCGCCAGTCGACCGCCGTCTTGCCCTTGACGCCGTCGGACCGCGTCGCGAAGACGTCGGCGAGGTCCTTGCGCACGCGCCGCTTGTCGACGACCCGGGTCAGGCCACCGGTACCGGGCAGCACGCCGAGCAGCGGCACCTCGGGCAGCGCGACGGTCGAGGAGTTGTCGTCGATCAGCAGGATCTTTTCGCAGGCCAGCGCGATCTCGTAGCCACCGCCGGCGCAGGTGCCGTTCACCGCGGCGACGTAGGTCTGGCCGGAGTGCGCGGTCGCGTCCTCCATGCCGTTGCGCGTCTCGTTGGTGAACTTGCAGAAGTTCACCTTCCAGTGGTGCTCGGACGCGGCGAGCATCCGGATGTTCGCGCCGGCACAGAAGACCTTGTCCTTCGCGCTGGTCACCACCACCACGCGGACCTCGGGGTGCTCGAACCGCAGCCGCTGGGTCGCGTCGTACAGCTCGATGTCGACGCCGAGGTCGTAGGAGTTGAGCTTGAGCTCGTAACCCTCGACGAGCCCGCCCTGCTCGTCGACGTCCATCTCCAGCCACGCCACCTCCCCGTCGAGCTGGAGGCGCCAGTGGCGGTACTCGTCCGGACGGCGGTCGAAGGTCACCGGTGTGGTGGTGGTCACTCATCCGAGTGTCTACATAGTTCCGACGAACGTCAATGTTGTGTAGAAACTTGATCTCGCGAGGTCACCCGGTTGAGCGTCGCCCAGGCCCACGTCAGGAAGGCCCACAACGCGAGCCCCGCTGCGGCATCCGTGAAGATCGTGGCGAAGAAGAACCCGGGGATCTGCGGCACGCCGGTCAGGAAGTGGCCGAGCGTGATCATCCCGGCCAGCGAATAGACCAAGAGGAACGCCAGCGCCCGTGGGTACTGCCCTTGCCGGTACGCGCAGTAGCCGAGCCAGCCGAACGTCGTGAACAGCACCCAGCCGAAGGCGACGACGATCCCCGCGACCATCGCCGGGACGCCCGGCAGCTGCGGGTAGTCCGCGACGCGGATGGTGTTGTGCGCGTAGTGGATTGTCGTGCTGACCAGCGAAAAGCCGAGGATCACGCGGAGCGGCGTCAGACCCTTCTCCTGCAGAACGTCCATCTCGGGCCCCCTGTAGCCGATTTGATAGATCGCTCTAGCGACGGTACCGCGCGGCGGCCGCGCCGGGCAAGACGCGGCCGCCGCTCTCGGTCAGACCAGGTCGATGCGGTGCTGGGTCACCGGGTAGCCCGCCTTGGCGAACGCCTTGGCCATCGGGACGTTGCCGACGTCGGTGCCCGCGACGATCTTCTCCGCGCCGTACCCGATCAGGTCGTGCGTGGCCTCGACCAGCAGGTCGTAGGCGTAGCCGTGGCCACGCTGCTCCGGCACGACGGCGACGTAGCCGACCACCGGGTCGTAGGCGTTGCGGCTCGGCAACGTGAGCCCGACGAGCTCACCCCCGGGCGTGTACGCGAGGCGCCACCAGCCCCGCGGCGCCGGCATCCACAGCATGATGTCGAGGTCCTCGCGCGCGGCCGCGTCGAGGCCGTGCTCCTCGACCGTCTTCCGCACGTGCGCGTCGAGGCTGCCGACGTGCACCCGCTTGAAGACGTCCAGGATCACGTCGTCGTCCGGTTCGGGCCGGAAGACGAGCCTGCCGGTTCGCTCCGGCAGGCCGTTCTCCGGCGTCCAGCAGAACCGGTAGCGCTCGACGAGCTTGCGGTAGCCCGCCTTCTCGGCCGCCTCGACGCGGATGGTGACCTCGTGCGCGACGTCCGGGTCGTCCTGCCAGCCGGGCGGCGTGGTCAGGGAGTACTCCGCGCGCAACGGCACCCGCTTCAGCAGCTCGACACCCGCGTCGAAGTCCGTGAAGTCGAACCAGTCGAGCGCGATCGGCTCCTCGTCCTTGGGCGTGCCCCACCACGCGGCCCGCGCCACGACGACGTCATCGCGCAGCGCGACCCAGACCCAGCCGGGCCGGTACTCGCCCTTGGCCGCCATCTCGGTGAAGTCGTTGCCGAACAGCTTGCGGCCGACGAGACCGCGGTCGGGCAGGGAGGTGAACAGGGTTTCTTCGCCCGCTTCGAGCGGGCGCACGACCAGATCGGTCATGGAAGTCCTTCCGGGAGTACGCGCTCCCGGTCAGAAACCCGGCACCCTCGAGGCGAGGTGGGAGCGCGTGATCGGTTGCGTGATCATCGGACCCACCTCCCTTTCGCTCGTTCCGGGGTGCGCGGCTGAAATTAGGGGCTCCCGAGCCACCCGTCAACGGATTTTCTGGAGGACGATTCGCGTGCTCAGCCGGGGCTGCGCGTAGGAGTGCGAAGCCTCCAGGACGTATTCGCCGGCGATGTGCTGCCAGCCGTCGCGCCAGACTTCGGCGGACCTCGGCGTGACGACGATGTCGGTCTCGACGGCTTCGCCGGGTCCCGCTTCGACGCTCGCGAAGCCGACGAGCCAGCGGGGCGGCCGGTCGCCGCGCTCGGTCGGGGCCAGGTAGAGCTGGACGACTTCGCGGCCCTTTCGCGTTCCCGAGTTGCGGACCCGGACCCGGACGCGCGCGCCGCCTTCGTCGTCCGGGTAGCCGTCGAGCTCTTCGTACACCCAGGTCGTGTAGCCCAGGCCGTGGCCGAACCAGTACGCGGGTTGCGTCTCCGTGCGCGCCCAGGCGCTGTAGCCGACGTACACGCCTTCGCCGTACTCGAGGACGCCTTCTTCCGGGGTCACGTCGGTGACCGGCGCGTCTTCGAGCCGCGCCGGCCAGGTCGTCGGCAACCGGCCGCCGGGCTCTTCGAGACCGAAGAGGACGTCGGCGAGCGCGTCGCCGCCGGCCTGGCCGGGGAACCAGGTGAGCAGCACCGCGGCGACGTCGGCGCGCCACGGCAGTTCGACCGGCGAGCCGGCGTTGACGACGACCACGGTGTTCGGGTTGACCGCCGCGACCCGGGTGACGAGTTCGTCCTGCCTTCCCGGCAGGGCCAGGGAAGTCCGGTCGAAGCCTTCGCTCTCGACCTCGGCGGTGGTGCCGACCACGACGACCGCGACGTCCGACTTCCCCGCCAGGGCAACGGCTTCGTCGAGTGCGGCGTCCGGGTCGAGGACCGGGCCGCGGTGGCCGAGCGCGAAGGTGACCCAGGCGAAGGTGCCGCGGGCGAACTCCGCCATCTCCGACGGGATCCAGTACGTCAGGCTGACGTCGACGAGTTCGCCCGCCGTCAGCTCGACCTCGCGGCGCTGCTCGATCACCTGCATGATCGACGTGAAGACGTCGCCGCCTTCGGGCAGGTTGACGCCGTCGAAGAGGGTCTGGCCGGCGACGGTGAGGCGGAGGTCGCCGGGGCCGGTGACGGCGAAGGTGTGCGTGCCGGTGCGCTCCGGCAGGTAGGTGCCTTCGATCTCGACCGACGCGAGCGTGGCCAGGTCGAGTCCCTTCGGGAGCTCGCCGATCCAGGTTATTTTGGCTTCCCTGAGCGGAAATTCAGCCAATCGGGTGCCGTCGGCCGCCTTCGCGGTCGCGCGGAGCCGGAAATTGTCGGTGGCCGGCGGTAGCGTCGTTCGCGGATCGGCACCGATGGCGAACGCCAGGTCGGTGCCTGGCGGAACGGCCTTCCGGAGGCCGTCGAGAGGGGAGACGATGTGATCGGGGAACACCGTGGCGCTGCCGCCGCCGAGGATCTTGGGGTCCTCCGCCAGCGCGCCGATCAGGGCGATGCTCTGCGGTTGCTTGAGGGGGAGAACGCCGGTTTCGTTGCTGAGCAACACGAACGACCGGTGCGCGACCTCGCGCGCGATCGCTTCGCCGTCCATAGTGGACTGATTGGTGACGGCGCTGCCGCCGAGCGCGCCGGTCCGGTGGGCCAGCAGGAGCACGCGGCGCACCATTTCGTCGACGACGTCTTCGTCGACTTCGCCGCCGCGCACGGCTTCCGCGAGCTGTTCCCCGAAAACCGTGCGGGGGCCGGGCATCGCGACGTCGAGGCCGCCGTTGGCGGAGGCGACGGTGTCGCGTCCGGCCAGCCAGTCGGAGACGACGAAGCCGTCGAAGCCCCATTCGTCGCGCAGCACGCCGTTGAGCAGTTCGGCGTGCTGGGTCATCGTGGTGCCGTTGACGCTGTTGTAGGCGGCCATGATCCCCCACGGCTTCGCCCGCCGGACGATGAGTTCGAACGGCGCGAGGTAGAGCTCGCGCAGGGCGCGCTCGCCGACGTGGACGTCGGCGGTGAAGCGTTCGGTCTCGAAGTCGTTGGCGACGAAGTGCTTGACCGTGACGGCGACCCCGCCGTCCTGCACGCCGGTGACGTAGCCGGCGCCGATCATCCCGGTGAGGAGGGGATCTTCCGAGTAGCACTCGAAGTGGCGGCCGCCCAGGGGCGAGCGCTGGAGGTTGACCGTGGGGGCGAGGAGGACGTGCACCCCCTTGCGGCGGGCCTCCTGCGCGAGCAGCCGGCCGGCGCGCACGGCCAGGCGCGGGTCCCAGCTCGCGGCGAGGGCCGTCGGGCTGGGGAGCGTCACCGAGGGGTCGTCCGGGCTCCACCGCACCCCGCGGACGCCGACCGGGCCGTCCGAGAGCACCAAGGACTCCAGGCCGATCCGCGGGAGCGCGGGCAGGCTCCAGACGTCCTGGCCGGCGAGCAGGCTCGCCTTGGTGTCCAGGTCGAGCTCGGCCAGCAGCGCGTCGACGTCGAAGCTCATGGAGACCTACTCTACCTGGCATCGAGTAGTGAACGTTACGCTTCCGTGACAGCCTGTCCCGTAGGCTCGGGATCATGACCCGGGCCAGGGGCGCCGACCGCCGAGCGAGCATCGTCCGCGCGGCGTTCGAAGTGATCGCCGAACGCGGCTATCGCGGCACTTCGCTGGCGGCGGTGGCCGACCGCGTCGGGCTGACCCAGCAGGGCCTGATGCACTACTTCCCCACGAAGGAGGACCTGCTGACGGCGGTGCTGGAGACCCGCGACGAGTGGGACCTGCTGCACTTCGGGCACGCCCCGCAGGGCGACGAGTCGGCGATGACGGTCAACCAGCTGGCCGAGCTGGTCGACTACAACGCGACCCGGCCGGGGATCGTCCAGACGTACACGGTCCTGTCGGCGGACAGCGTCACGGAGGACCACCCGGCACGCGAGTACTTCCACGACCGCTACGAGCGGGTGCGGGCGGGCATGACCCAGATGCTCGAACGCCACCGCGACGAGCTTCCCCCGGGAGCGACGCCGGAACAGCTGGCGCCGATCGCCATCGCGGTCCTGGACGGCTTGCAGCTGCAGTGGCTCCTGGACCCGGAGCAGGTCGACATGCCGGCCGGGTTCCGCACATTCCTGACGCTGCTGGGCATCAAGCCGGACTGACGAGGTTCGCGCCCGGCCGTGGCCCTCAGCCCATGCCCACGCTCTGCCGCTCCACCGCGATCAGGGCAACGACCCGCTCCTGCTCCCGCGGGTAGGGCCCGCCGAGGTACTTCGTCGCGATCCGGTCGACGATCGCCCACCCGGCGTCCCCGTCGACCCACTTCTCCACCCGGCCGCGGATGACGACCGGCTCGAACGGGTTGTCCGCCGGGGTCAGGGAGAGCGCCACCCGCGGGTCGCGCTTCAGGTTGCGGGCCTTGCGCGAGTCCGGGCCCGTCATGATCGCGATGTACTCGCCCTCGGGGTCGACCCAGAGCGGGATCGAGTGCGGGGCACCGTCGGGCAGGACCGTGGCCAGGTGCGCCACCACGTTCGTCGAGAGGATGCGGCGGACGTCGTCGTTGATCATGACTGTTCCCTTCAGGCGATCGAGTAGTGGAGGTGGGTGACACCGGGTGCGGGAACGGCTTCGACCAGCCGCAACCGTACGTGCGCAGGCAGCTCCTGGAAGAACGACCGTCCGCCGCCGAGCAGCACGGGCACCTGGTGGAGGACGAACTCGTCGACGAGCCCCGCCGCCAGCGCCGCGGTCAGGACACCGCCGCCCATCAGGCCGACGTCCTTCCCCCCGGCCGCCTCACGCGCAGCTTCGATGGCCTCTTCGACGTCGCCGAACAGCGCCTGCCGCGAGGTCAGCTCCGGTGCCGGCCGATGGCTGACGAGGAAGAGCGGGGCGTTCGGGTGCGGGCTGCCGCCGCCGAAGTGGTCCGAGTCCTCGTAGGTGTTGCGGCCGGCCACGATCGCGCCGACGCGGCCGGCGAGGCTGTCGAAAACACGGGCGCTCGGCTCGCTGAGGTTGAAGAAGTCGAACACCCGGCTCTGCGTGTCGCCGTCGGTGTACCAGTCGAAGAGCGTGCCGCCGTCGCCGAGGCCGTGCCCGGGGCCGGCGCCGCGGCCGGTGATGTACCCGTCCACCGACACCGCGTGGGCGCTGAAGACCTTGCTCATCGCTGCGATCCTTTCGGAGTTCCTTGAGGAGACTCCAGAACCGTAGCAGCTCAAGTTCCTTAAGGGAACCCTGAGTGCTAAAGTGACCTCATGCAGCGGACGAACTTCAGCGAACTGGCCGCGTGCTCGATCGCGCGCACGCTCGACGTCATCGGTGAGCCCTGGTCGCCGCTGATCCTGCGGGACGTCTGGGTCGGGATCAGCCGGTTCGAGCAGATCCAGGCCGACCTCGGCATCTCGCGCAAGGTCCTCACCGAGCGCCTGAACCACCTCGCCGACCAGGGCATCGTCGAGCGGCGGCCGTACGACCGGCGGCCGCGCTACGAATACGTCCTCACCGAAAAGGGCACCGAGCTCGTCGACATGCTCATGGTCATGACCCGCTGGGGCGACAAGTGGCTCGCGGGCGAGGCCGGCCCGCCGGTCCTCTACCAGCACCACGCGTGCGGCGAGATCACCACCGTCGACCTGCGCTGCACCCACTGCGGCGAGCCGATGCACGCGCGCGACATCGATCCGCTCCCCGGCCCCGGCTCGGCGAACTGACCGTCAGAGCAGCCTGGGCTGGGCCGCGGTCTCCCGCAGCCGCCGCAAGGTGCGCAACGTCGTCTCCAGATCCTCTTGGGACACCGATTGCGCCACGTCCTCCGCCCACTCGACCTGCGCCGTCCCCAGCTCGCGCAGCGCCTCCTTCGCCCGCCGCGTCACCGACAACAGCGGCGCCCGCGCGTCGGCCGGGTTCGGCAGGCGGTCGAGCATTCCGTTGCGCAGCAAGCGGTTCACCGTCTCCTGCACGCTCTGCCGGCGCAGCCCGCGGCGACGTGCGACCTCCGCCGCGGTCGCCGGGCCGTCCTCGAGGAAGCCGAGGACCTGCCACTGCGCCGCCGTCAGCCCGACCGGCTCCGTCAGCGCGTCTCCGGCGGCCAGGAAGCCGCCGTTGCACGCGAAGACCGCGTCGATCACCCGGGTGAAAGTCTCCGCTCGAAGGGACCGCATGCGTGCTAGTCTCGCACATCGACAGGTACCTGTCGAAATGGAGACGACCATGGACATGCCCAACCTCGGGCCCGCGCACGACGCCCTCAAGGCCTTCATCGGCGACTGGACCGGCACCGAAGAGCTCGCCGCCTCACCGTGGGCGCCGGCCTCGACCGCGCGCGCCGACTGCGAATACCGCTTGGCGCTCAACGGTTTCGCGCTGGTCCAGGAGTACCGCCAGCGCCGCGAAGACGGCACGGAGTTCCTGGGGCACAACATTTTCACCGTCGACCCGCAGACCAGCGAAACGCTCTGGTACGGCTTCGACAGCTACGGCTTCCCACCCGAGTCACCCGCCCGCGGCGGGTGGGACGGCGCCACGCTCGTCCTGGACAAGAAGACCGCCCGCGGGGTGGCCCGGCACCGCCTCACCCCGGACGGCGACAGCCTGACCCACGAAATCGACCTCAAGATGGGCGAAGACCGCGAATTCAGCCCATTTCTGCGCGCACGGTACACCCGCGAAAACGGGTAGGAGGAAACAGGCGACGCCCCTCCCCCCTGGCACGAGGACGTCACCTGTTTCCGGTCTCTGCCACCACATTCGCGAACCTGCCGATGCGGGCGGTCCAGCGCTGGGTCAATTACACAACAGTTATTAGTTATTCGGTCTTGCTCATTTTCGCACCTTGCAGCGAGTGTGTCCCCGAAGTCGCCGGAGGCCCAGAGAAAACGATTACTTTCACCCGAACGGCCTAACCCTTACGGCCGCTCACCGGGAGGTCGCCGCCGCGCGAGCGTCCGGAATTGTCGGACCCCCGGAGTAGAGATGGTGGCGTGCGCAGATCCGCCGGAACACCCCAGGACACCACGGAATCGCCCCCGCTGATCGGGGTCGAGAACCTGAAGATGCCCGAGTGGGCGCGCGTCGACGAACGCGTGGCCGACGCCGGGTTCGGGCAGGCCGTGCGCGCGCTGCCGGCCGCGATCGCCGTCGTGCTGCGGCTGGCTTGGCGGACGTCGCCACGGCTGACGCTGCTGGCCGGCTTGGTGCACGTCGTCTCGGGCTGCGTCACGGCGTTCGGGCTGCTCGCCACCGCGAACGTCTTCACCGCGCTGCTCGAACAGGGCCCGACGCCGGAGCGGGTGTTGCAGTCGCTGCCGGCGATCGCGGTCGTCATGGGTTCGTACGCGGCGCGCGCACTGCTGGACGCCGCGGTCGCGGCCGTCGAGGGGGCGCTGCGGCCCCGCGTCACGGCGGCGGCCGACGACGCGGTGACGTCGGCGGTCGTGCGCGTCGGGCTGATCGCGTTCGAGGACGCGGACTTCCGCGAGCTGGCCCGGCAGGGCGCGCGGTTCGGCGTCCGGGCGATCGAGACGAGCCTGCGCCGGGTGGCCGACCTGACGTCGTCGGCGATCTCGCTCGCGGCGGCGATGCTCACCGCGGGCCTGCTCAACCCGTGGCTGGCGCCGGTGCTGCTGCTCGCCGCGGCGGCCGACGGCTGGGCCGCCGCCCGCGTCGCGAAGCTGAACTACCGGCACTTCCTCGACACGGTCGGGCGCAACATCCGCAAGTCGGTCGTCGAGGAGGTCGCCACCTGGCGGTCGATGGCCCTCGAGCGGCACGCGCTGACGCTGCAGGAGCCGTTGCTCGGCGAGTACCGGCGCATCTCGCGCAGCCTGGCGAGGGAGGAGGTCCGGCTGGCGCACCGCAGCAACCTGGTGCGCACGACCGGCCGGGCGGCGGCCGGGTTCGGCACCGCCGTCGCGTACCTGGTGCTCGGCTGGCTGCTCTACTCCGGCGGGATGGAGCTGGCCCTGGCCGGCACGGCGGTGCTGGCGATGCGCACGGCGTCGACGGCGCTGTCCAACACCATGCGCGCGGTCAACTCGCTGTACGAGGACTCGTTCTACATCGGGTTCTACAACCAGCTGCTGGCGGAGTCGGCGGCGCGGCAACCACCGCCGGCCGCGCTGCCCGCGCCCGCCGACCCGGAGGAGATCCGGCTGGAGAACGTCACGTTCAGCTACCCGGGCCAGCAACGCCCGGCGCTGCGCGACATCTCGCTGACCATCCGGCGCGGCGAGGTGGTCGCGCTGGTCGGGGAGAACGGCTCCGGCAAGACCACCCTCGGCAAGCTGCTGACCGGGCTCTACCCACCGGACGAAGGCGTGGTGCGCTGGGACGGCGTCGACCTGGCGCGGGCGGACCCGGCATCGGTGCACGCGAACATCGCGGTGATCGCGCAGGAGCCGGCGGAGTGGCCGATGACGGCGGCGAACAACATCACGGTGGGCCGCCTCGGCCGCGCCGACCCGGACGGCCGGGCGTGGCGCGAAGCGGTGGGCTACTCGGGCGCGGACGAGGTGATCGAGTCGTTGCCCGCCAAGGAGAACACGGTGCTGTCGAAGAAGTTCGACGAGGGCCACGACCTGTCCGGCGGCCAGTGGCAGCGCATGGGCATCGCCCGCGGAATCTACCGGGACGCCTCGGTCCTGGTGGCCGACGAACCCACGGCGGCCCTGGACGCCCGAGCGGAGGCCCGGGTGTTCGCGGGCCTCCAGCACGCAACCGCATCCCACAACGGCCGCCGCACGACGGTCCTGGTGACGCACCGGCTGGCCAACATCCGTTCGGCGGACCGGATCCTGGTGCTGGAGAAGGGAAGACTGATCGAGCAGGGAACCCACGAGGAGCTGATCACGGCGCGCGGGCTGTACCACGAGCTGTACGAAATCCAGGCACGCGCATACCGCAACGGCACAGAGGTCCCCGCACCCCGAGCCGCCCACAGCACGGCCCCGGAGACACCTGAACGCTGACCACACGCGCCGGCGCGCCCGCCGAGACCAGACCGGTCCACCCGATCAAGCCGGCCTCCAGCCGCCGCACACGCGCGCCACCCCACCCACCGCAACCCGCGCACGGCCACACAGGCGCCAGCCCCGCCCGGCCGGGACCTGCGCAGGGCAACCCGGACCACGCACGCCCCGGCTGCCGCCCACACACGCCCCCCACCCGCCGCAACCCGCGCACGCGCCGGCCCCGCCCGCCGCAACCCGCGCAGGGCCTACCCGGACCAAGCACGCCCCACTTCTGGCCGCACGCGCCAGTCCCTCCCACTGCGGGCGTACCGGATGCGCCACCTGCTGCCCTCCCCGCACCCGGCCAGCGGATTTACCCCCGGCGACCGGGCGGGGCAGACTGGCCTGCCGAGCCGGAGGAGGCCCGATGCGTCAGCTCACCCCACTCGACGTCCAGTTCCTCAACGCCGAGTCCACCACCACGACCGGGCATGTCGGCGGCCTCTCGATCCTCGATCCCTCGACCGCTCCGGGCGGCCGGCTCACCCTCGATGACCTTCGGGAGCTCATCGGCGAGCGGCTGCACCTCGCCAAGCCGCTCCGCTGGCGGCTGCTGCCCGTGCCGCTCGGGCTCGACCACCCCTACTGGATCGACGATCCCGAGTTCGACCTCGAGTACCACGTCCGCGAGATCGCCCTGCCCGCGCCGGGCGACGAACGGCAGCTCGCCGAGCAGATCTCGCGGCTCACCGCGCGGCCGCTCGACCGGCGGCGGCCGCTCTGGGAGGCCTACCTCGTCCACGGTCTGCAGGACGGCAACGTCGCCGTCTACACGAAGGTCCACCACAGCGCCATAGACGGCGTCTCCGGAGCCGAGCTCATCGGCGTCCTCATGGACACCACCGCCGAGCCGCCACCGGCAAAACCGCCTGAGACTCCACACAAGGAGTCCGTGCCCAGCGGCGCGGAACTCGCCTTCAACGGGGTGAAACGGCTCGCGCTGCACCCCGTCAAAGCCGCGCTGCAGGTGCCGAAACTGCTCCAGCACCTCGACGAAGTCCCCGGCCTCGCCCGCTACCCCGGCGTCGGGCTGCTCGCGAAGGCCGGCAGCGTGCTCAACCGCGTCACCCGGCAGGGCTCCGGCCGCCACGAAGCCGACCGGCCGCGGCTCGTCGCGCCCGACACGCCGTTCAACGGGCCGATCAGCCCCCACCGCCGCTTCGCGTACGGCTCGCTGCCCCTCGACGAGGTCAAGCACGTCAAGAACACCTTCGGCGTCACGGTGAACGACGTCGTCATGGCGTTGTGCGCGAGCGTGATGCGCCGGTGGCTGGTCGACCACGACGCCCTGCCCGACCAGCCGCTCGTCACGCTCGTCCCGCTGTCGGTGCGCACGCCCGAGCAGGCGAAGGACGCCGGCAACCAGGTGTCGGTCATGCTCGCGCCGCTGCCGACGCACCTCGCCGACCCCGCCGCGCGGCTGGCCGAGGTCACCACCGCGATGGTCGCCGCGAAGCAGCGGTACCAGCCGCTGCCGGCGTCGTGGCTGGTCGACTTCAGCGGGATGCTGCCGGCCGCGCTCGGCGGGCTCGCCGCCCGCGCCACCATGAAGTTCCTCGGGGCCACCGCGCCGGTCGTGAACCTCGTCGTCTCGAACGTGCCCGGGTCGCAGAGCCCGCTGTACCTCGCCGGCGCGCGGCTGCTCGCGAACTACCCGGTGTCCGCGATCACCGACGCGAGTGGCGGGCTGAACATCACCGTGATGTCCTACGACGGCAAGCTGGACTTCGGGTTCGTCGCCTGCCGCGAGCTGATCCCGGACGTCTGGGACCTGATCGACCACCTGCACGACGCGCTGGCCGAGCTCACCAAGCTGGCCGCCGAGCACACCCGGGAGGCTTGATGGCGGAGCGGCTCGCGGAGGTCAACGGCGTCGAGCTGTGCCACGAGACGTTCGGCGACGCGGACGGCCGACCGCTGCTGCTCGTCATGGGGCTCGGCGCGCCGATGATCTGGTGGGACGAGGAGTTCTGCGAAACCCTGGCCGCACAAGGGTTTCACGTCATCCGGTTCGACAACCGGGACGCGGGACGGTCCAGCCGGATGCGCGGCCGGGCCAACCTCGGGCAGGCGTACCTGCTGCACCGCGCGCCGTACTCGCTCGCGGACATGGCCGCCGACGCCGCGGGCCTGCTCGACGTGCTGGGCATCCCGGCCGCGCACGTCGTGGGCGCGTCGATGGGCGGGATGATCGCCCAGACCCTGGCCATCCGGCACCCCGAGCGGGTCCGGTCGCTGACGTCGATCATGTCCACCACCGGCGGGCGGCTGGTCGGCCGGCCGAGCCCGAAGGCGATGTCGATGCTGCTCAGCGCGCCGCCGCGCGACCGCGCGGGCTACGTCGAGCTGCTCGTGCGGACGTTCCGGCTGATCGGCTCGCCGGGCTACCCGTTCGACGAGGCGCGGATGCGCGACCGCGCCGAGCGGACGTTCGACCGCGGCGTCCACCCGGGCGGCACGGTCCGCCAGCTCGCGGCGATCATGGCCGAACGCGACCGCGGGCCCCGGCTGCGCAAGGTGCGGGTGCCGGCGCTGGTGGTCCACGGCGCCCGCGACCCGCTGGTCCACGTGTCCGGCGGCCGCGCGACGGCCCGCGCGATCCCGGGCGCGGACCTCGACATCGTCCCCGGCATGGGCCACGACCTGCCCCGCGCTGTCTGGCCGCGGGTGGTCAAGGGCATCACGCGCATCGCCGACCGGGCCGAGGCCGTCAACCGGCGAGCGTGATCGAGCCCAGGTGGGAGAAGTGGGCCGCGACGCGGGAGCCGGGGCGGACCGGGACCGCGTCCGTCATGCCGCCGGTCAGGACCAGCCAGCCCGGCTCCAAAGCCAGGCCCCGCGCACCCAGGGCGTTCGCCGCCAGGGCCAGCGCTTCCGCCGGGTGACCCTGGACCGCCGCGCCGGTCGCGGTGTCGACGATCTGGCCGTCGACCTCCAGCAGTGCCGCCTCCAGCGAAAGATCGAGAGAAGACGGCGGCAGCCCCACCGGGCCCACGCTGAAGTACGCCGACGAGCCGTTGTCCGCGACGGCGTCCGGGAGCGTGAAGCGGTAGTCCGCGTACCGGCTGTCGATGACCTCGATGCCGCCGTACACGCGGTCGACCGCGGCCAGCGCCGTCGCCGCCGTCACGCCCGGGCCCGCCAGCCGCGAGCCCAGCACGAAGACCAGCTCCGGCTCGGCGCGCGGGTGGATCAACGAAGGCACCGGAACTCCGGCCGGCAGGACCATCGCGTCCGTCAGCCAGGCCAGCAGCGGCGAGTCGATGCCCATCCGCTGCTGTTTCGCCCGGGACGTGAGCCCCAGCTTGAGCCCGACCAGCGTCTCGCCGCGGGCCCGCCGCAGCCGCAGGGCCTCGTCCTGGATCGCGTACGCCGTGTCGACGTCCAGCCCAGGCCAGTCCTCCGAGAGCGGAGCCCGCTCCGAAACCGTCCCCAGCAGCTCAGCGGCCGCCTCTCGCACGTTCACGATTCCTCCGAAGCGGGAGCGAAGACCGCGGTGACACTGCCCAGGCCGGCGATGGTCGCGACGACCGTGTCGCCCGGCGACACCGGGATCGCCCGGGTCATCGACCCCGGCAGCACGACGTGCCCGGGTTCCAGGGTGACGCCCAGCGGCCCGACCGTGTTCGCCAGCCACACCAACGAGTTCAGCGGCGAGCCGAGCACCGCACCGCCCGCGCCCGTCGCCGCCACCGAACCGTTCTGGTGCAGCACGCAGCCGGCCAGCCGCAGGTCCACCGAGCCCAGCGCCGTCGGGCTGCTGCCCAGCACCACGCCGCCGGACGACGCGTTGTCCGCGATCGTGTCGAACAGCGAGATCTTCCAGTCCTGGATCCGCGAGTCGACGATCTCCAGCGACGGCAGCACGAAGTCGACCGCCCGCACCGCGTCGGCGACCGTGACACCGGGGCCGCGCAGCGCCGAGCCGAGCACGAACGCGATCTCCGGCTCGATCCGCGGCTGCAGGAACGCCGACGTCGGGATCGGCTGGTGCTCGAGGTGGAACATGCTGCCGGTGAGGTGCCCGTAGTCGGGCTGGTCGACGCCCATCTGCCGCTGCATCGCGGCGGACGCGAGCCCGACCTTGTGCCCGCGGACGGCGTCACCGCCCTCGACCCAGTGCCGCACCTGCTCCTGCTGGATCCGGTACGCGTCTTCGATCCCCGCGTCCGGGTAGGTCTTGATCAGCGGCTCGATCGGCTCTCGCGTCGCGTAGGCCCGCGCCAGTACGGCGGCGGCCTCCTGCACCTTGCTGGCGTCCACTCCGGGGACTCTGCCGTGAGCGCACCCCGCACACAACCCTCGACGTTCCGTCCAGTGGACCTCTCGCCAGTCAACCTCTTGCTCGCGAGATAAATTGAGCGTACGTTCGAGGACACCACCAGGAAGGGACGTGAGGGACATGGCACCGACCCAGGCCGAGGTCGCCAAGCTCGCCGAGATCCGCGACGAGCTGCGCGAGCGCCACCTGCACCCGGCCGCGGAACGCCCGGAGACGAACGGGCGCGGCATCCACCACACCGCGCTGATCTCCAGCGACGTCGAGCGGACCATCGGGTTCTACCAGGACATCCTGGGCTTCCCGCTCACCGAGCTGATCGAGAACCGCGACTACCCCGGCTCCAGCCACTTCTTCTTCGACGTCGGCAACGGCAACGCCGTCGCCTTCTTCGACCTGCCCGGTCTGGACCTCGGCCCGTACGCGGAAGTCCTCGGTGGACTGCACCACCTGGCCCTGTCCGTCACGCCCGATCGGTGGAGCGCGATCAAGGACAAGCTCGACGAAGCCGGCGTGCAGTACCTGCTGGAGAGCAAGACCTCCATCTACCTGTCCGATCCGGACGGTGCCCGCGTCGAGCTGATCTCCGACCCGCTCGGGGAGATGTACGGCGAGAAGATCGGCTGAAAACGTGTTCCGGGCGCCGCGTGCCGCATACCCTGTGCGCGACGCCTGGAGGTCCGATGTCCGACTGGTCCCTCTCCCGCGCGAAGGCGCGGCTCGAGCACCGCGAGCTGCTCGACGAGCTCAGCGCGCGCACCCGGTTCGAAGTGCGGCTCCACCTGAACGAGCCGGCGACGAACGGCGCCTACGACGAGCTCACGAGCATCTTCGCGATCGGGCACGGCGAGTGCGCCGCGCTGCTGGCCCACCACCGCCTGCTGCCGTGGTGGGAACGCTCACTGCTGTTCCGGTACGCGCGGCGGCTGCACGGCAAGGCGATCCTCCGCAGTGTCGGCGTCGTCCCCGCCGAGGTCGCGCCGCAGGCCGCCCGCGCGTTCGGCGCCGAGATCGCCGAGCTCGCCCCCGACTCCGGGGACACCGGCGCGAAGTACGACCTCCAGGGCCGCGGCCTGCTGACGGTGTTCCGCATCGCCGTCGGCGCCAAGGGCGAGGTGTGGCCGGACCGCCACGAGGTCACGACGACGTCCGCCCGCAACATCCTGACGTGTGCCGCGACCTTCGCCCGCCGCAAGCCGTGGCACGTGATCTGGCCCGTGTACCGCGTCCGCGGCCTGCGGCTCTGGAAGCTTTGACGCCCGCCGCGCGTTCCACCGGTATGAAGGCAGAAGAGATCCTGGCGGACGCGAAGACCATCGCGGTCGTCGGCCTGAGCCGCGACCCGGCCAAGGCCGCCCACGGCGTTCCCGCGGTGCTGCAGGCGCACGGCTTCCGCATCATCCCGGTGCACCCGACCGCGACCGAGCTGCTCGGCGAGAAGGTCTACCGGTCGCTGAAGGACATCCCGGAGCCGGTCGACGTCGTGGATGTCTTCCGGCCGTCCCCCGAGGCACCCGGCATCGCCCGCGACGCCGTCGAGATCGGCGCGAAGGCGCTGTGGCTGCAGCAGGGCATCGTCTCCGCCGAAGCGCGCCGCATCGCCGAAGAAGGCGGCCTCGAGTACGTCGAGAACCGCTGCACCGCCGTCGTCCGCGCGACGGCCGCGATCTCGAAGAACTAGGCGGCCTGGTCTGTGGACCGGCTACTGCATCGGGCCTCCTGGCGACGCGTACCGCCGTGGCTGAGGCACGGAGAACTAGGCGGACGCTCCGAAGTGGACGATGCGGTGGTTGCCGGTCTCGGCCACCCAGACCCCGCCCAGGCCGTCGTCCGCGACGTCGCGGGGTGAGCTGATCGGCTCGGTCGTGTCGGGCAGCGCCTCGCCCGTGCGCGTGTCGAACCGCGCGATGCGCCGCTCGCCGGCGTCGTCGACCAGGAGGCGGCCGGCCGGGTCCAGCGCCACCGCGCGGGGCAGGCCGAAGCCGCCGAACTCGCGCACGAACCCGCCCCACCACGAGAACTGCACCACGCGGCGGTTGCCGGTGTCGGCGACGTAGACGTTGCCCGCCGCGTCGACCGCGACCCCTTCCGGTGCCTTGAGCCGCCCGGACAGCACGCGCACGAGCGCGCCGTCGCGGGTGAACGCCTGCACGCGGTCGTTGCCGGTGTCGGCCACCCACACGCGGCCACGCCCGTCGACGGCGATCCCGGACGGCGTGCGGAACTGGCCCGGCCCCGAGCCGGGCCCGCCGAACGCGCGGGGCAGCGCCGCGACTTCACTGGTGGCCACGACGCCAGGATCGCCGACCGCGAGCCACGGCGGCCAGTGCCGAAAGGAGTGTTCAGCGACTGTTCCGCCGTCGCTCACCAGCTCCACCGCGTGCACGTCCGCCGCTCCAGGAAGCTGTACGCGGGCAGCGGCCCGACCCAGTCGGCCTGGACGCCGTCGCCGCGGGCCAGCCCGGTGACCGCGTCGCGGACGACGAGCAGGTCGCCCATCCCGACCAGGAACGCCCAGCGCTCGTCGGCGGACTCGCCCGCCGGCAGCGACACCGAGTCGCGGGCGCGTTCGGCGACCTCGCTCAGCAGCACGTCGGAGCGCGCCGCCCGCCACGCCGAGCCGGGTTCGGTGAACCGCAGGCAGACGTGCACCTCGGCCAGGCCGTCGAGCCGGTCGAGGTCGGCGCGGTAGGTGTCGGCCGCCGGCGCCAATACCTCGTTCCGGACGGCTTCCTCGTCGTCGGCGACGGTGCCGAACCGGACCGGCAGCACCGGCCCGCCCTCGACGAGCGCGGACACCACCGCCAGGTGCACCGCCGGATCGGGTTCGGGTTCGCCGACGACCATTGCGAGGTCCTCCCAGCACACGGTCCGCGGCGCCCGCGGGTGCCCGGCGCGCACGACGCCGTAGAGCTGCAGCGTCACGGCTGGTCGACCGGGATCGCCGGCTCGACCGGCACGGCCACCGCGGGCGTGGGCGGCGGAGGCGGGATCAGCCCGGTCGTCTGCCCGAGCCCTTGCGAAATCTGCCCGGGCGCGGGGGTGTTCTGCAGCCGCTGCATCGCTTCGAGGTACCGGATGTAGGTGTCGACGCTGGCGATCACGATCCGCGCCTCGATCGCCAGCAGCTCGATCCCGATCACCGACACCCGCACCGAGGCGTCGATCACGAGTCCCTTGTCGAGCAGGATGTCGAGCGTGTCGGCGAGGCCGCCGCCGGTCTGTCCGGGTCTGGTCACCTAGAGCCTTTCGTCGAGGGCCGCGCGGATCTCGGCGAACCGGAGCTCCAGCGCGATCAGGGCCTGGCCGAGGTCTTCGATCTGGGTTTCGGTGAGGGTTCCGGCGTCGAGCCGCCGGAGGGCCTGGCGTTCGAGCACTTCGCGGAGGATGTCGAGCACGGTCACCACCAGGTGGCCGAGCCCGCGGCCCGCGTCGGCGGGGATCCGGACGGGCTCGGTCATCCGGGTGCCTCCTCGATCCCGAGCAGCAGCAGCCGCAGGTCGAGCCGCACGAGGTCGATGCCGGCGAGCGAGATGATCACGTCGCCGGTCACCACGGCACCCCGGTGCACCACCCGGTCGAGCAGGTCGGCGACGGCTTCGGCGGCGTCAGCCACCGGCCGCCACGCCCAGCTCGACGTCGGTGAACGAGTACGGCGGCCACGGACCGGACGTCTCCACCGTCGCGCCCGCCGTCCGCAGCTCGCGGGCGAACCACTCGAACTCCGCGTGGAACGCCGCCTCCCGGTCCCGCGCGACCAGGTAGGCCGTGTTGACCAGCACGCCGTGCGGCCGCGCCCGCGCGACGTGGTCGGCGGCGTGCCGGCTCAGCGCCTCTTCGAGCCGCGCGGCCACTTCGACGACGTCCTCGCGGCCGCGCTGGATCGCCTTCAGCCGTTCCCGGCGGCGGACGAGGTACTGCGTGCCCGACAGGCCCGCGGGATCCGGGCGGCTGGTCGCGGCGGGCTCGACGTGCCGCACCCGGACCCCCCACTCCCGGTGGCCCTCGACCTCGTCGAGGCAGTCGCGGGCCTGGTCGTAGGCGACCTCCAGGAGCCGTTTCACCGAAGCTTCGCCGTCGAGGACCGTGCCGAACCGCAACGGCAGCACGGCCTCGTGACGGAAGACCGCGCGCACGACGGCGTCGTGTTCGCGGGCCAGCTCGGCGAGCGCGCCGTCCACCGGGTCGAGCGTGTCGATCCGGTCGAAGCGCGCCGGCGACACCTCGGAGACGACCACGCCCAGGTCTCGGTAACCGACGAGCCGGGGTGCCGGGCCGAGGTCCAGCCCGTCCCGGTTGCGGGTGATCGCGTACGCGCAGAGCCAATCGCGGTTGGTCACCGCAGTGCGTCCCTCCTGCCCGGAACCCGGGCCTCCAGTGCGGCGACGCGCGCCGCCAAGCCGGTTTCTTCCAGCTCTTCACGGGCCGCGTTCGGCGCGAAGAACGGGTCGTTCGTCCACCAGTCCATCCCCATTTCCCGGGCGGTCTGCGCGGACGCGATGAACAGCCGGATCCGCAGGGTCAGCAATTCGACGTCGACAACGCTGACGCCGATGTCACCGGCTATCACCACACCCTTGTCGAGCACGCGTTCCAGAATGTCCGCCAATGAATCGGACGAAGCGGCCAATCGTGTCACTCTTCCTTTCAGGAATCGGTGGCACCGCGCGTGAACCGCCGGAGCCGCTCGCACGCGGTGAGCTCGCCGCCGGCGTCGAGGTCCACCCGGTAGGTGGCCATCACACTGGTGGAATCCGGGATCCGGGCCAGCTCGACGACGTCGACGAGCACGGACCAGCCGCCCTCGGCGCGGGTCCGGAGCCCGGTCACGGCGTGCGGGGTCAGCCCCGTGACCACGCCGAACTGGGTGGTCGCTTCCCGAATGGCATCGGCGGCACGGAGCCGGGAAACGGATTTCTCGGGGGTCTCTTGAACATTGTTACTGGGGGCAAGGAACGGTTGCGGCGATTCCGTCATCGCTTTCCTCGTCGCGGATGGGTGCCCCACGGTAGCAACGTGCACAACCGTCTGCAGATGCGTTGTGGGACGGTATTTTTCACCGGTTCGCTGGAACGAGTGGGCTCTCTGCGGCAACTCGCGGGAGCAAATGGCGCAGCCGCGCGACCCCCACCGGAACCAATTTCCCGATTCCGGCCGGAAGGTTACGATCGAGTAACGTCTACCAGCCGGTAGCCCACACCCCGGACCGTCTCGATGGTGCGGGTGCCGAACGGCACGTCGATCTTGCGCCGGAGGTAGCCGATGTAGACCTCGACGACGTTCTCGTCGCCGTCGTAGTGCGCGTCCCAGACGTGGCTCAGGATCTCGTTCTTCGTCAGCGCGGTGCCCGGCCGCCGCAGCAGGAACTCCAGCAACCCGAACTCGCGCGCGGTCAGCTCGATCCGCTGCTGTCCTCTGTGGACGGTTCGGGCGGACGGGTCGAGCCGCAGGTCGCCCGCCTCCAGCACGGCGGGGCGCGCCGGGGCCCCGCGGCGCAGCAGCGCCCGCAGCCGGGCGATGAGCACGACGAAGGAGAACGGCTTCGACAGGTAGTCGTCGGCGCCGAGGTCGAACGCGTCGGCTTCGTCGTACTCCCCGTCCTTCGCGGTGAGCATCAGCACCGGCGTCCAGTTTTCGGCCGCCCGCAAGCGTTTGAGCACCTCGTAGCCGGACAGCTCGGGCAGCATGATGTCGAGCACGACGACGTCGTACTCCTGCTCGGTGGCCCGCCAGAGCCCCTCGCGGCCGGTGTGCGCGACGTCGACGGTGAACCCCTCGGCGACCAGGCCGCGCCGCAGCGTCTCCGCGAACTCGCGCTCGTCTTCCACGATCAGCAGGCGCACTACTCCTCCTCCGGCAGTTCGAGCACCGGCAGCTCGAGCACGAACCGCGCGCCCGGCTCGTCCGACGTGCGGTACGACGCCCGGCCGCCGTGGCGCGCCGCGATGCCCGCGACGATCGGCAGGCCCAGCCCGGTGCCGCCGTGCCCGCGCTGCCGCGACGCGTCGAGGCGGACGAACCGCTCGAAGATCCGTTCGCGGTCGGCTTCCGCGACGCCCGGCCCGTCGTCACTCACCTCGACGACGGCGAGGTCGCCGCGCACCGAGCTGGCGACGCGGATGCGCGAGCGCGCGTGCCCGCGGGCGTTGTCGACCAGGTTCCGCACCGCCCGCCGCAGCTGGGCCTCGCTGCCGCGCACCTTCGCCGGCCCGGCGCGGACCTCGACCTCCAGCGCGCACTCGCCGCGCACCCGCTCGGCCTCCGCGCGGACGATGTCGTCGAGGTCGACCTCGGTGCGCGACGGCCGATCGGTCGTGTCGTCGGTGCGGGCCAGCATGAGCAGGTCGTCGACGAGCTCGCGCAGCCGCGCCGTCTCCCGGCCGATCACCGGCACCAGGTCCCCGGTGCTCTCCGGGTGCCGCCCGGAGACGTCGAGCGCGGTGCTGATCGTGGACAGCGGCGAACGCAGCTCGTGACTGGCGTCGGCGACGAACCGGCGTTGCGCCGCCTGGGCCGACGCGAGCCGGCCGAGCATTTCGTTGAGCGTCACGGCCAGCCGGTGCACCTCGTCGCCCCCCGGCGGCAGCGGGACGCGGGCCTCGAGGTCGCGCGTCGAGATCTCGGCGACGGTCCGGCGCATCCGCTCCACCGGCCGCAGCGCCGAGCCGACCGCGCGGTAGACCGCGAACCCGGCGATGGCCAGCAGCGGGATCGAGATCAGCCCGAGCAGCAGCGTCAGCCGCGTCGACGCCTCGGTCACCGGCTCCAGCGAGCGCGCGGACACCACCGTGTACGGCCCGCCCGGCCCGTTGACCTGCTGCGACACGACGCGGTAGTCGTCGCTGTCGCCGTTGAGCCCGAGCGGGAGGGTCTCGATGCTCTCCTGCCCGACGGCCGGGCGGGCGGCGGTCAGCGGCGGGTGCCCGACGATCGCCGGGTCGCTCGCGATCGGCACGCCGCGCGCGTTGAGCACCTGGGTGACGGCCTCGGTGTCGCCGGTGCTGGCGACGTCGGACGCGCTGAGGTCGCGCGCGCCCTCGCGGACGAGCTGGATGGCGACCTGGCGGCCGGTGCTGCGGGCACTCTCGGTGACGCTGCGGTCGAGCGACTCTTCGAGCAGCACGACGACCACGGCCAGCGCGGCCGCGATGGCCAGCGCGAGCGCGAAGACGGCCACCACGGTGGTCCGCATCCGGACGCCGGTCGCGGCGATCACGCTGCCCAGTTTCACCAACGCAGCGTAACCGGCGATCACGGTGTCCGGCGGCGGCGCGCGAGGCGTTCACCGCGCAGGCGGTCGACTTCGGGCAGTTCGAGGGCGGGCAGCGGGTGCCCGGCCGTCCAGGTCAGCAGGAGGTCCGCGAGCGCGGGGTTGCGGGCGAGCGCCGGGCCGTGCAGGTAGGTGCCGACGATGTGGTCGGTCACCGCGCCCTCGGTGCCGTCGCCGTTGCCGGTGCCGCGCACGACCTGGCCGAGCGGCTCGCTGCCGGCGCCGAGCTTGC
Source organism: Amycolatopsis sp. NBRC 101858 (assembly GCF_030269325.1). GTDB lineage: Bacteria > Actinomycetota > Actinomycetes > Mycobacteriales > Pseudonocardiaceae > Amycolatopsis > Amycolatopsis ponsaeliensis. The sequence continues at coordinate 1,670,222 of NZ_BSTD01000001.1, forward strand.
TGACACCGAGGTGGTTCTCGAAGCCGGTGAGCGGGGCGTTGTCCAGGATTTCGGACGACGTCGCGACCAGTTCGGAGACCGCGCGGCGCTCGCCGGGCTCGGTGGTGACGTCGAGCAGGCCGAGGCCGTCGTGGTCGACGCCGTCGAGGCCGCGGAAGCGGGTGCCGAGCACCTGCAGGCCGGCGCAGACGCCGAAGACGACCGCCTCGGGCGTGAGGGCCCGCCGGTACTTGCGCAGGTGGGCCGCGGCCAGGGCCTGGGCGCCGTCCTCGCCGCCGCCGAGCAGGTAGAGGTCCAAAGTGGACGGCACCGGCTCGCCGAGCCCGACCGGCACGACCTCGGCGTCGAACCCGCGCCAGCGCAGCCGCTGGCAGAGGACCTGCGCGTTGCCGGTGTCGCCGTAGGTGCCGAGCACCTCGGGCAGCAGAAGTCCGATGTGGACGGTCGAGTCACGCACCGGGCAGCCTGCCGACCAAGTCGCGGAATGCGGTGTAGTTGGCGACGAGCTCGACGCCGCCGGGCGGCAACGCGTCGATCGCGGCGACCGGGTCGGGCTCGGCCCAGTGCGCGACCTCGGCGTAGCAGAGGCGGACGGCGAGGTCGGCGCCGCGCTCGCCGGTGACGACGACCTGGCGGCCGCGCAGCCGCTCGAAGTGCACGTCCCAGAGCCAGGAGAGGTCGCGGCCGTCGGCTTCCTGGGCGTTGACCGCGACGACGACCGGGGTGTCCTCGTCGAGCACGCGCAGCGTCTCGACCCAGCCGGCCGGGTTCTTGGCCAGCATCAGCCGCACGGAGTGCCGCGAGCGGCGGATCGTCCGGTAGCGGCCGCCGATGTCGGTGATGGTCCGCAGCCGCGCGGCGGCGGTGTGCGGCGGCACGCCGAGCCGGTGCGCGGCAGCGAGCGCGAAGGCGGCGTTCGCGCGGTTCGCGTCCCCGGGCAGCCGCAGGTCCAAGTCGACTTGGCGACCGCCGGGCGTGTCGACGAGGTCGCCGTCGAGGGTCCAGGTGGGCTCGGGGCGGGCGAGGCCGCAGGGGCAGCTCCAGTGTTCTTTGGTGCTGGCGATCCGGCCGTCGCAGCGCGGGCAGGCGGTGGAGTCGCCGGTCCAGCGGCGGCCGGTGCCGACCCAGAGCGGCGGCTTGGCGGCCGCGGTCGCCGCGGAGGTGACGAGAACGTCGTCGCAATTGGCGACAATCGTGGTTCCGGGATGAGCGGCGATCGCGGCGCGCAGATCGCGTTCGGTCGAGCGGACTTCGCCGACGCGGTCGAGCTGGTCGCGGCTGAGGTTGAGCAGGACGAGGACAGCGGGGTCCAGTTGCTCGGCGACCCAGGGCAGGTAGGTCTCGTCGACTTCGAGAACGGCGTAGGGCGCGTCGGGGCGCGCGGCGAGTGCGGCGAGGATGCCGTCGGGCATGTTGGCGCCATCGCTGTTGGCGGCGACTTCGGCGAGTGCTTCGAGGGCGCGCGTGATCATCAGCGCGGTGGTGGTCTTGCCGTTGGTGCCGGTGACGAGAACGACGGTGCGCTCCCGGCCGAGGGTTTTCAGCGCGTGCGGATCGAGAGCAAGGGTGACGCGGCCACCGATGACACCACCGTGGCCGAGCCCGGCCCGGCGCGAGAGCCAGGCGGAGACACGCCCGGCGGTCACGGAAGCGCGGGTACGAAGGGGGCTGCGGGCGGACACCGGTTGGATGGTGCTCGGCGGGCGCTGTGATTTCGCTGAGTCCGTGACCGGGGCCACCGGCGCGTTCGGGCGGCTTCGGTCGAGACGTCTTGAATGAGGCATTCGGGTCTCCGGAGGTCCTGAAGGACTCATCCGGACGTTCGGGCGCGCGGCCGGCATCGCTGCTGGGTTCGCGACCTGCTCGCCTTCTCCGGGAGGGCCCCTGGCGACCGGCTTGCCCTCTCCCCGAGGCGGCGCCACCCTCCGACAAAAGCCCCCAAAAGCCCTCGCCCGCCCCGGCTTATCCACATCACGAGCCGCCTGTTGACAACCTCTCTACTCCCTTCACAACCCATTCACGGATATGAACCAATCCCCTTCGAACTTGTCGAACAACCTCGCCACGAGCTCCGCAACCGCCATAGGTAGGAAACTTAACCATCGGAGGTTGTACCAATTAGCTCGCGCAAGTAACCGCATTATCCAAGTCTTCTTCTGAGACGTTTCAAGATCTTCCGCCCATACATCGGAGGTGTTACCGTCCAACCCCACCCAGCGGAAATGCGTACCGCTGAGCGAAACCGGGAACGTCCAACGGAGGGCATCGTGGGACCGGAGCGCGCACTGGAGAACAGCGGAACTCTCGAACGCGGACTCGCGGTGCTCGAGCACGTGGGTCGGCACCAGGAGATTTCCACCAATGCGATCGCGCGGCAACTGGGGCTTTCCCGCAGTGCCGCCTACCGCATCGTCGGCACCCTGAAGAGTCTCGAATACCTCGAAGCCGACCAGGTCACCGGCCGGGTGCGGCTCGGGACCCGGCTCGTCGAACTCGGGGCGCGGGCCATGGCCGCCACCGATCTGCACCGGTGTGCGCCGCGGTACCTCGCGTCGCTCGCCGAACGGTCCGGGGAGACCACCTACCTCGCCGTTCCCGACAACGACACCATGGTCTACGTCGCCACCGAACGCAGTGCCAGCGCCGTCACCCTCGCCTGCCGCCTCGGCACGCGCCGGCCGCAGCACGCGACCTCGCTCGGGAAAGCCTGGCTCGCCGCCCTTCCCGAAGCCGACCGGGCCGAGCGCGTCCGGCGGATGAAGCTCGACTCCTTGACGCTCAAGACGATCAACGACCCGCTCCGCCTGCTCGACGACCTCGCCCGGACCAGCCGCCGCGGCTGGGCGATCGACGAGGTCGAGAACGAGCCGGACGTCGGGTGCGTCGCCGCCGCCGTGCGCGACCACTCGGGGCGGCCGATCGCCGCCATCAGCATCGCCGGGCCGGCGCCGCGCGTGCTGCGCCGCCTCGACGAGCTCGGGGCCTCCGTGGCCGGGACCGCCGCCGCCCTGTCGCTGCGGCTCGGCTACGTCCGGGGGCAGCGGGCATGACCTGGATCCAGGACTACCAGCCGGCGGGCGGGCTGTGGATCTCCGCGCTGCTCGCCGCGCTCCCCATCATCGTGCTGCTGGTCGCGCTCGGCGTGGTCCGCTTCTCCGCGCACCTTTCCGCGGCGCTCGCGCTGGTCACCGCGCTCGGCGTCGCCCTGCTGCTGTACCGGATGCCGGCCGCGCTGGCGTTCGACTCCGCCGCGATGGGCGTCGTGTTCGGCGTGTGGTCGGTGGCCTGGATCGCCTTCCACGCCGTGTACTTCCACAACGTCACGGTCGCCACCGGCCGGTTCGACGCGATCAAGCGCGTGCTCGCCGGGTTCAGCGAGGACCGGCGGCTGCAGGCGCTGCTCATCGCGTTCGGCTTCGGCGCGCTGCTCGAAGGCGTCGCGGGCGGCGGGTCGCCGATCGCGATCACCGCCGCGATGATGGCCGCGCTCGGGTTCCCGCCGGTGAAAGCCGTCGTGCTGGCGCTGCTGGCGAACACCGCGCCGGTCGCGTTCGGCGGGCTCGGCAACCCGCTGATCGTGCTCGGCAGGCTGACCGCGCCGATCATGCACCTCAAGCCGGACCAGGCGACCGAGCTGTTCTCGGCGGCGGTCGGCCGCCAGGTCCCGGTGCTGGCGCTGATCATCCCCGCGTTCCTGGTCGTGGTCCTCGCCGGCTGGAAGCGCATGCTCGAGGTGTGGCCGGCGGTGCTGACCGCCGGGCTCGCGTTCGCGGCCATGCAGTTCGTCGCGTCCAACTACATCAGCGCCAGCCTGGTCGACGTCCTCGCCGCGCTCACCGCGATGGCCGCGCTGTGGATCCTGACGCGGTTCTGGCAGCCCGCGACCGTCTGGCGCTTCGAGGGCGAAGAAAGCGCTGTCAAAAGCCTGGGTGCGGCGCGGTCCGAGCGCGGCGCGCTCTACGCGTGGATGCCCTACATCATCCTGATCCTGGCGATCTTCCTGTCGCGGATCGGCACGATCTTCAAGAACCTGCCCACCTGGCTGGACCTGACGAAGCTGCTGCACAAGGCGGACTGGATCTTCGCCTGGCCGGGGCTGCACAACCACGTGATCCAGCACCCGCCGATCACCGCGAAGAACGCGCCGTACGCGGCGACGTTCACGGTGGACTTCCTGTTCTCGCCCGGCACGGTCGCCCTGATCGCGGCGGTGATCGCCGGGTTCGCGATGGGCGGGCGCGGCGGTCTGCTGCTCAAGACGTACCGGCAGACGCTGTTCCAGATGCGCTGGGCACTCGCGACGATCTTCATGATCCTGGCGATCGCGTTCGTGATGAACTACTCGGGCGCGACGCAGACGCTCGGCCTGGCCCTGGCGACGACAGGCGCGGTCTTCCCGCTGTTCTCGGCCTACATCGGCTGGCTGGGCGTGTTCCTGACGGGGTCGGACGCGTCGACGAACAGCCTGTTCGGCCCGATGCAGGTGATCTCGGCCCAGCAGCTGAACCTGAACCCGATCCTGGCGGGCGCGACGAACACGTCGGGCGGCGTGATGGGCAAGATGATCTCGCCGCAGAACCTCTCGATCGGCGCGACGGCGATCGGGCAGAGCGGCAAGGAGGGGTCGCTGCTGCGGCAGACGTTCCTGTGGTCGCTGCTGCTGACCGCGGTGGTCGGCGTGATTTCCCTGCTGCAGGCGACGATCCTGACGGCGATGATCCCGTCGCCCTAGGCTGGGCGGCATGAGTGAGTCGCTTGCCGCCTTCGGGTACGAGCTGGGTCTGCTGAAGCGCGTCCGCCGGTCGGGCTGGTGGCACGCGGGGGTGCGCGACCCGGAGTCGGTCGGCGAGCACAGCCTGCGGGCCGCCCAGCTGGCGGCGCTGCTCGCGGCGGAGGAAGGGGCGTCACCGGAGCGGGCGGCGTTCCTGGCCCTGTGGCACGACACGCAGGAGACCCGGACGGGTGATCTGCCGCTGACGGCGGTGGACTACTTGCGGAAGCCCGAGCCACGGGAGATCACGGCCGACCAGACGGCGTCGCTGCCTGCGCGGTCGCAGGCGCTGGTCCGGGACGCCGTGGACGAGTACGAGACCCGATCGTCGGCCGAGGCGTTGTGTGCCAAGGATGCGGACAAGCTGGAGATGCTGCTGCAGGCGCTGGAGTACCGGGACGTCGGGGTGCAGCGCGTCGACGAGTGGATCGAGTCGGCGCGGAAGGGCCTCACGACGGAGACGGCGAAGAAGATCGCGGAAGCTGCGTTGACGCTGTCACCGATGGCTTGGCGGGATCGCTAGCCGTCCATGGAAGCCGAGCTGATCGTCCCGTCCGCGATGCTGTGACCGATCAAGCTGTGTGCCTCACGAAAATGCTTGCGCGACTGGACGAACAGGTAGATGTCGGCGAAGCCAGTCGCCGCTAGAACTACCGCTTCGAGCCAGGTCGGCGCAGACAAGTTGACGCACACCGCTACGGCGAGCACTGGCAACGGCAGCAGGATCGCATCGCGAAATTCGCTCTCGCCCTTGATCCGGCTGAATTCGGCGTACAGCTCCGGCTTCGCGACGATCAGCCGCGGTGACATGTACAGCACCTCGGTCAGTGCCCCGATCGTGACCCGGTCGACGTCATGCTGATCGACGCCACGAGGGGTGGCTTCGGATGTCGTGCTCTCCTGGCGCTGGCGAAGTTCGTGCCGGATCCGGCCGCGCACGCGGCCAATCGCCCGGCCGCTCAGCGGCCGGAACGCCGACAACAGACCGCGCGGCCGGTGGGCAAGGTTCTCCGACGTTAGCTTCCGCAGGTAAGCAAGGCTCAGCCGGAAGAACGCCGACTGCACGAGCGTGCCCGTCACCTCGCCGATCAGCAGGCACAGCACGCTGATCGCGGCGAGCCGTCCACCCGTCCCGAACAGCTCCAGCAGCTCCACCGCCGGCTTCGCCAGCAACCCCGCCGACGGCGGCCGGTAATGACCGATCAGCAGCCAGCCGGCGCAGAACCACATGTACCCCGCCACCAGCGCACTGCGGACGTCGCGGAAGCCGGGCAGCAGCGAGGCGAGCACGGTGTCAGCTGCCCACCGCCGTCGCGCGGTCCAGCAGCAGTGCCCGCTCGCGGGCGTTCTCCGTCATCTCCGCCGCCCGTCTGTACTCCTGCTCCGCCTCCGCCGGGCGGCCCAGCTTCTCCAGCAGGTCGCCGCGGACGCTCGGGAGCAGGTGGTAGTCCTTCAGCGCCGGATCGTCGGCCACCGCGTCGACGACCTCCAGGCCCGCCGCCGGGCCGTACGCCATCGCCACCGCCACCCCGCGGTTCAGCTCGATCACCGGGGACGGCTGGAGCTTGCCGAGCCCCTCGTACAGCGCCGCGATGCGCGCCCAGTCCGTCTCGTCCGCCGTCCGGGCGCGGGCGTGGCACGCCGCGATCGCCGCCTGGGCGGAGTACGGGCCGTACGCACCGTCGGCGATCTGCTCCGACAGCGTCAGCGCCGCCAGGCCGTGCTGGATCAGGAAGCGGTCCCAGCGGCCTCGGTCCTGGTCCAGCAGGAGCACCGGCTCGCCGTTCGGGCCGGTGCGGGCCTTCGAGCGTGACGACTGCAGTTCCATCAGCGCGACCAGGCCGTGCACCTCGGACTCGCCCGGCATCAGCCCGGCCAGCACGCGGCCGAGGCGCATCGCCTCTTCGCAGAGCGCCGGGCGCATCCAGTCGTCGCCGCGGGTCGCCGAATAGCCCTCGTTGAACACCAGGTAGAGGACCTCGAGCACGGACGACAGCCGGGCGACGCGCTCGTCGCCCTCGGGCACCTCGAACGGGACCTTCGCCGCCGCGAGGGCCTTCTTCGCCCGGACGATCCGCTGCGCGATCGTCGACTCGCGGACCAGGAAGGCGCGCGCGATCTCGTCGGTGGTCAGCCCGCCGAGCATTCGCAGCGTCAGCGCGACGCGGGCCTGCGTGTTCAGCACCGGGTGGCACGCGACGAAGAGCAGGCGCAGGAGGTCGTCCTCGATGTGGTCGTCGAGGGCGGCGTCGAAGTCGGGCAGCACGCCCTCGCCGAGCTGCTGGTCGCGGCCGACCTCTTCGAGCTTCTCGGCGTACCGCTCGTTGCGGCGGAACTGGTCGACCGCGCGGCGCTTGGCGATGGTCATCAGCCACGCGCCGGGGTTGCGCGGCACGCCGGACTCCGGCCACTGCTCCAGCGCCGCGACGAGCGCGTCCTGCGCCAGCTCCTCGGCGAGACCGACGTCGCCGCGGGCCATGCGGGCGAGGCCCGCGATGAGCCGCGGCGACTCGATCCGCCAAACCGTCTCGACCGTGCTCCGGGTGTCCGCAACCGTCACCCGGTCATCAGACAGGGTGATCGGGCGCGGTGCAACCCACTACTCGGCGATGGCGCGGATCTCGATGACGCCGCCCTTGGCCTCGGGGTTCGGTGCGCGCCGCATGAGCGCGACGACGTCTTCGAGGGATTCGCCGTTGAGCACCCAGATCCCGGCGACGAGCTCCTTCGACTCGGCGAAGGGCCCGTCGATGACCTTCGGTTCGGCGTGGCCGTCGAAGAGGACGCGCACGCCCTCCGAGCTGGGGGTGAGGCCCTCGGCGAACACGATCCGGCCGTCGTTCAGGAGTTCTTCGTTGAACTTCGACATCGTTTCGAGCTCTTCGGTGCTGGGCCCGGCCCCGGCCTCGGACTCCGGGGTGGCCTTCACCATCACCAGGAACCGCATCACGCGTCCCCGGCGCTCTGCGCGCGAAGCCGGCCCTCCAGCTCCTCGACCTCGGGCGTCATGTTCTCGAAGTCGGACGCCTCGGCGACGCGCCGGATCTCGACGACGCCGGCCTGCCCCTCGGGGTTCGGCATCCGCTTGACCCACTCGACGCACTCGTCGCGGTCGCGGCACTGGAGGATCCAGAAGCCGCCGACGAGCTCCTTGGTCTCGGCGAACGGCCCGTCGACGACCTTCGGCTCTTCACGCCCGGAGAACACGACGCGCGCGCCCTGCGAGCTCGGTGTCAGGCCTTCACCGGCGAGCAGGACACCGGCCTTGACCAGCTCTTCGTTGAAGCTCGCCATCTCGGCCAGCAGTTCGGCGCTCGGGCCCTGGCCGGCCTCGGACTCTTCGTTGCTCTTGACGATCACCATGAACCGCATCGCGGTCTCCTCTCGGTCGGTCCTGCCCACGCGTCGAACGGCCCCGCCGTGAATCGACAGCTCCGGCGAAAAGTTTTCGCGCCGGAAAACTAGCAGCTCAGGGTCGGGTCGGCGGGGCAATTCGGACAGGGGCGAACCGGCGCGGCGGTGGACTGCCGGGGCACGGCAGACCCGGAAGCGACATGGACAAGCCCGCTTTCCGGTCCGGGTAACGTCCCTTCGCGAAGTCCGGAGGCGCTACCCGCGTGCCGAGATCCGGCGGAGCGCGGGTGTGGCACTGGACCCGCAGCCGCGACGCCCGGCCCTGGTGAGGCCCCGGCTAACCTGCCGTCGTGGCGGTACTCCCCGACGACCTCTCCTCCGCGCTCGACGACGAGCTGGCCCGGCACCCCGTGCCGCGGCTCGCGCAGTCCGTCGAGCGGCTCAGCACGCGCTACCGCCAGGGTGACGCGGCGACCTCACCCATCCTCAGCTCCGAAGCCGACGTCGCCGCGTACGCCGGCTACCGGATGCCGGCCACCTACTCCGCCGTGCACGCTGTGCTCGCCGAAGCCGCTTCGCGTGCTCCCGGCTTCGAACCGCGGACGCAGGTCGACGTCGGTGGCGGCACCGGGGCCGCGGTCTGGGCGGCCGCCGCCGTGTGGCCGTCGCTGGCTCGGTGCACCGTCCTGGAGCAGGTCGCCGGGGCCATCGGGCTCGGCAAGCGGCTCGCCGCCGGGGCCACGAACGCCGCGGTCCGGGACGCCGAGTGGCGGCGCGGGTTCGTCGACCCCGCCGCGCCCGCGCCGGAAGCCGACCTCGTCACGCTGTCCTACGTGCTCGGCGAACTGCCGGACGCGACCCGCGCCGACGTCGTGCGCTGGCTGGCGGCGAAAGCCGGCGCGGTCGCGCTGATCGAACCGGGCACCCCCGCGGGCTACGAACGGATCCGCGCCGCCCGGGCGCTGCTGATCGAGCTGGGCCTGCACGTCGTCGCGCCCTGCCCGCACGACGCCGCCTGCCCGATCGTGCCCGGCGAGGACTGGTGCCACTTCGCCGCGCGGCTCCCGCGGTCGGGCCTGCACCGGCGGCTCAAGGCCGGGACGCTCGGGTTCGAGGACGAGAAGTTCGCGTACGTCGTAGCGTCGCGGTCCGCGCCGGAGCGGCCGGACGCGCGGATCATCCGGCACCCGAAGAACCACAAGGGGTGGGTCGCGCTCGACCTGTGCACGACTGACGGTTTGAAGCCGGGCGTGGCAGTCTCGAAGAAGCAAGGCACGCGCTACCGCGCCGCGCGGGACGCCGAATGGGGCGACGGCTGGTCGGCGAACTGACCCGCTAGGGCATCCGCACGGTCCGCAGGAACGCCGGCAGCAGCCACGGCCGCGGCCCGCCGATCCGCACGCCGCCGCTCAAAACCGCCCGGACGCGGGAAATCCGGCCGAACATCATCGGTACCAGCACCGCCGGGTCGAACCGGAGCCGGACGTCCGCCGTGCCGTCCGGTTCCTCGAACCGCAACTGCCCGTGCTGCAAAGCCAGCACCGCCGGGCGCGTGTGGGCCGAACGGAACTCGACCGCGATGCGGCGCGGGGACGGGGTCGCGTCGTCGAGGAGGCGGCCCATGTCGTTGCGGACCATGCCGAACAGGAACAGCTCCAGGAACAGCGCCTCGTGCGCCGCCGGGATGGGCCACCGGCGACGGGTCGCGCGGGCGATGTCGAGGCCGTGCAGCAGCATTTCGTTCACCAGGTGGGCGAGCACGCCGGCGACCGGCACGCGCGAACCGCCGAGCCACCACACCGGCTTCTCCGGGTCCAGGTCCGCGCTGATCAGCAGCACTTCGGCGATGTCCGCGCGCAGCCGCTCGGCCAGCCGGGCCGGGTCGCGTTCCGGGTAGAGCTCCAGCGCGAGCGCGTTCATGTCCGAGATCGTGTCGACGCTGGCCGTGCCGATCGGGTCCTTCAAGCCCGGCAGCGGCAGCGGACCGCCGTCGCCGCGGATCATCGACGTGTACATCAGCGCGATCATCCCGACGTGCGACGCCGTTTCGGCGATCGACCACGCGCCGAGCGACGTCGTGTCCCCGTGCGGCACGCCGGCCACCAGGTCCGCGAACCGGGCGCCGGTCTCCGGCAGCGCGGCGCGCACCGCCTCCCACTTCTCTGGCGTCACGGTTCGACGGTAGGAGGCCGGACGACGTCCCGGGTCTTCCCGAGTGCGGTTATCTTCGGGTCATGATCCGGCTCCTGCCCCGGTCGACCCGGTGGCGGGTCGCCCTCTTCGCCGCGCTCGCCGCGGCGCTCGTGCTCGGCCTCGGGTCCTACTGGTTCGTCCAGGCGCTGCGCAGTGGCCTCGAAAGCTCCGCGAACCAGCTCGCCAGCGAGAAGGCGCGGGCGGTCGCCGGCCTGCTCGACGCCGGGGTCAAGCCCGTCGACGTCGCCAAGCAGCTCGACTACACCGGGTACTGGATCAGCCCCGACAAGGCCGACAGCTGCCCGGACGCTCCTCGCACGAACGTCGGCCAGGCCGTGGTCTACGGGCCGGACTGCGTGCTGGGCTGGCCCTTCGGCGGCGAGAACACCGTCGTGTCGCAATCCGGGACCCTCGACCAGAAGCACTTCGTCCGGGCGTCGGTGCCGATCGACCCCGTCGGTCTAGCCACCGTCGCCACCGCGGAACGGATCCTCTGGGGCGGGGTGCCCGCGGCCGCGCTGCTCGTGGGCGGCGTCGCCTGGTTCGCGGTGCGGCGGTCGCTGCGGGCGGTGGGCGGCATCCGCGCCGAGGTCGACGGCGTGCGCGCGGGCGACCTCGGGCGCCGCGTCCCGGTGCCGGACTCCGGCGACGAGATCACCGAGCTCGCCGTGACGATGAACGAGATGCTGGCCCGGCTCGACAGCTCGGTGCGGCGGCAGAGCCAGTTCACCGCGGACGCGTCGCACGAGCTGCGCACGCCGCTCGCGTCGCTGCGCACCCAGCTCGAGGTGCAGCTCGCCCACCCCGACCGGCTCGACTGGCGACGCAGCTGCGAAAACGCCGTGCTCGACGTGACGCGGATGGAGACGCTGGCCGCGGACCTGCTGCTGCTCAGCAAGCTGGACGCGGACCAGCCCGCCGGGACCGAACCGGTGGCGCTGGCGGACCTGGTGACCACGCACGTCGCCGCGCGGGTCGCCCACGACGGCGTCGAGATCGAACCGGAGCTCGACGCGGTGCCGGTGGTGCGAGGCCACGCGGGACGGCTGGAACGCGTGCTGCGCAACCTCGTCGACAACGCCGAACGCCACGCGAAGAGCCGGGTGACGATCACGCTCACCGCGTCCGGCGGCGAGAGCGTGCTGACGGTCGAGGACGACGGGCCCGGCATCCCGGCCGGGCAGCGCGAACGCGTCTTCGACCGGTTCGTGCGGCTCGACGAGGACCGCGCCCGCGAAGACGACGGCGGTTCCGGGCTCGGCCTCGCGATCGCCGCGGAGATCGCGCGCACGCACGGCGGCACCCTGCGCGTCGCCGACGGCGCGTCCGGCGCGCGGCTGGAGCTGCGTCTTCCGCTTGCCTGAAGACGTCTTCAGCTCGCTTAAGCTCCGGTTCAGCGTGGCCCCAAGAGCATCCCGCCATGCTGATCGACCTCGCGCCGGCTCCGGTCCGCCCGCGCCTCGCACTTCCACACGTTGTCGCCGCGGTCGCCTTCGCCGGATATGCCGCCTGGTCGCTGCAGCGGCTGCGGACGTTCGACGCGAGCGGGTTCGACCTGGGGATCTTCGAACAAGCGGTGCGGTCCTACGCGCACGGCCACTGGCCCGTGTCGGACCTGCTCGGCCCCGGCGCGCCGACGCTCGGCGACCACTTCCACCCGATCCTGGCGCTGCTCGCGCCGTTCTACCTGCTGTGGCCGTCGCCGGCGTGCCTGCTGGTGGCGCAGGCTTTCCTGTTCGCGCTCTCCGCGATACCCGTGACGCGCTGCGCTTCCCGCGTGCTGGGCGCCCGCCGGGGCGCGGTCGTGGCCGCCGGGTACGTGCTGTCCTGGGGGCTGCTGTCCGCGGTGAACTTCGACTTCCACGAGGTCTGCTTCGCCGTCCCGATGGTGGCGTTCGCCGCGGAGCACCTGCTGCGCGAGCGGTGGCGGGCGGCGGTGTGGTGCGCGGTACCGCTGGTGCTGGTCAAGGAGGACCTGCCGCTGACGCTCGCCGCGGTCGGCGTGGTCCTGGTGCTCAAGGGGCAGCGCCGGCTCGGCTGGGTGGTGGCCGGCTTCGGCGTCGCGACGTCGGTTCTGCTGGTGACGGTCGTGCTGCCGGCGCTGAACCCGGCCGGCGTGTACGCGCACAGCGGCGGGTTGAACCCCTTCGGCGGGGCGATCGTCAAGGTGTCGATGCTGCTGGCCTTGGTGGTGCCGACGGCGTTCACGGCGCTGCGATCGCCGGTGCTGCTGCTCGCGGTGCCGACGCTGCTGTGGCGGCTGGCCTCGGCGAACGACCGCTACTGGGGCATGGGCTACCACTACAGCGCGGTCCTGATGCCGATCGTGTTCCTCGCGGCGGCCGACGGCGTCCGGCGGTCCGGCCGGCAGTGGCTCTTCCCGGCGTGCGCGCTCCTGGCCGGGCTGGCATCGCTGGGCCTGCAGGCGGCGCACCTGACGGACGGGGTCTGGACACCGTCGCAGCGGGCCGGCATCGACGCGGTCCTGGCCCGGATCCCGGACGACGCGACGGTGCTGGCGTCCAACCGGCTGGCCCCGCGGCTGACGTCGCGCTGCACGGTGCTGTTCTTCGACGGCGCGTCCGAGGAACGGCCGGAGTGGGTGGCGGTGGCGAAGCCGGAACAGTCGTGGCCGACGACGTTGGCCACGAAGGGGCTCGCCTTGGACGAGTTGAAGAGCACGGGGTACCTGCGCGTCGCGGAGACGGACTCCGTCGTGCTGCTCCACCGTGGGTAGAGACACCGCAGCGGTAACCGGCCAGTCGGGGGGCGTGCCGGCCGGTTACCGCCGCACCGAGAAAGAGGGAGCCACACGCCGGGAATGACGCGTGGCTCCCTGCTTCACCCGATCGAGTGACGAAGCGGCTTTCAGGCCGGGTCGGCCAGGATGCCGTTCACGTACGAGCCCGGGTGGGTTGCCGCGTCCTGGCGCAGTACCGGGAGGTCCGCCGGCCACTTCGCGGTCAGCGCCGCAGTCTGGCCCGGCGGGATCGTGTTCAGCTTCGTCGGCGTCCACGCCGGCTCGCCGGCGGCCGGCTTCACGACCGTGATCGTCGCCGAGGCCGTCGTGCCCGCGGGGACCTCGTTGTACTTCACGCCGTTGTCGACGCGCGGCAGGTGGTAGACCGGGCCGAACGTCGCGTCGTCCGGGCCGACCAGGTCGACGCCCGGCACGCCGTACAAACCGCACGTGTGGTCCGTCGTGTTGCGGTAGGTCAGCGGGATGTCGAACTGGCCCGGCGCGTCGTTCTTCTCGGCCGGCTTGCCCAGCAGGACCTCCAGGTCCGCCGTCGTGCACCGCGGCGTCTGAGACGACGCCGGTGCCACCCCACCACCGGATGCCCCCTGAGCAGCCGGCGCGGCTGGGGCGGCCGGCGCGGGAGCCGGTGCCTGAGCCGCCGGAGAACCACCGCACGCCGCCAGCGCGAAGGCCCCCGCCACCGTGCCGATCCCCATCAAGATGCGCTTCATGACATTCCTCCCTGTGTCGGAAAAGCTCAGCTGCCGACCGGCGTGACCCGCACGGTGTCGCCCTTCAGCGGCGCCCCCGCCGGCCAGTCGACGCTCACCGGCTGGCCGTACGGCCCGGTCGGCAGGTCGAACGTCACCACGGTCGGCGAGACGGCCGCCGCCGCCGAGCGCTGCACGATCCGCGACACCGCCGGGTGCCCCTCCCGCAGGTTCACCGGCACGGACTCACTCCCGTCCGGCGCCGCCGTGACCGGCAGCCGCTGCCCGCCGGCGAGGAAGGTCAGCGCCGTCGGCGCGCCCTCGAGCTTGCAGTTCGTCGTCGGCGACGCCGCGATGTAGGTGAGGACGTAGGCCTCGTGCCCGGCGGCGTGAGACGGGTCGGGCGCCACGGTCACGGTGACGTCCGACGCCCCGCACGGCGTGTCGCTCGGCATGGCGTTCGCGGCCCCGGCCGCCAGGAACAGCCCGCCGGCCGCCAGACCCCCGACGATCAGCGCGGTACCGGTTCGCTTCATGGTCATCCTCCCTCGTTCCGTGATCAACTGGACTCACAGGGAGAGATGCCCAGCGGCCACCCGGGGATGCGCCGCGATGGGGTCGATCACCCGAAAGCAACCTCGGGGACGCCCGGACGTCGAAAAGGGAGTCAGCTTCGGCCGAAGCAGACGAACGGCATCAGCGGTTCCGCCTGGGCCGCGTCGGCCAGGGCACGCGCAGGGGGCGTGCCCGCCGAGAGCGCCCGGTGGTAGGCCAGCATCACGCCGCCGGCCGTCCGGTCGTCGACGCGCGCCACGCTCGAGACGACCGTCCGGCTGCCGCCGTAGAGCAGCGCCGCCGTGAAGCCGAGGACCTCGTCGCCGTCGCGGACCACCGCCTGGCCGACGTCGCACGACGACAGCACCACCTGCTCGGGCGCGGTCGAAAGCTGCTGGACGTCGTAGGCCATCAGCGGCCCGTCGGCCAGGTTCAGCCGGGAGAACAGCACGTTCTCCTGCTCGTGGTGGCCGTGCGCGGCGAAGTGCGCGAGGCGGCAGCCGTCGAACGCCTTGAGCGTCGCCGCGACCGTCGCGTCCGGCCCGGTCAGCACCTCGGCCTCCGGGTACAGCGGCGCCAGCAGCGAAACCTCGTCGTCCGCGTGGGTCAGGTCCGAGCCCGCGACCAGCAGCGGCGCCCCGGCCGCGCGGCGCGGGCGGCGACCCGCGTCGAGCCAGGCCGACGACGACGGCGTGACCGTCACCGGGCGGCCGCGCAACGTCGGCAGCAGGCCCCACGGGATCGCCGAAAGCGCGCCCGTCGGCACGACGACGACGTCGAGGTCGCCGAGCCGGGAAGCCAGCGGCGCCAGCAGGATCCCGTCCAGCGCGGTGACCTGCGTCCGCACCGACCGGCGGATGACCTGGTCGAGCTGGGCGGGGAGCTGGCGCCCGCACAACGCGTCGAGGTCGCTGTGCAGCCGCGCGACCGGCTCGGCGACGGCCGAGGCCGGGCCGAGCTCGATCAGCGCGACCCGGTGGTCCGAGATCACCTGCGCGCACAACGCGCCGTGGTCGGCGAGGAAGCAGACCATCGCGCTGCCGGTCTCGGCGAGCTCGTCGCCGACCTCGCGCAGCTGCGCCTCCGGGTGGTCGACGTCGGTGCCCTCGGCCTGCCAGCCCTTGGCGCGGATCTCGCGTTCCAGTGCGGCACACCGCTTCACGGCCTGGGTGTCCGGCTTCCCGGACAGCTCGCCCGCGCGGATCTGCATCGAGAGGTAGCGCAGCTCGGCGACGGCGTCGACGGTCTCCGGGTGCGCGGGCGGGCGCACCGGCCGGAACCGGAACGCCTGTGCGCGCGAACGGTCGAGCCACCGGAAGACGACGCCGGGCGAGCGCTGGGCCAGCGCGGCGGCCAGACCGGCGTCGGCGAGCTCCTTGCCGAGCGACGTCGTCGCGGTCTGCAGGTCGATGCTGCCGAACCGGCCGCGGTGGCGCTCCAGCTGCGTCAGCCCGGCGCGCGCGTTGGCGAAGGTGCTGCGCCGGTCGCCGCTGGCGGCGCCGAGTTCGGCCAGCGCGAGCCGCCGGACCAGGCGGTTCTCCAGCGGCGCGGCCGGGCGGTCACGCGGGGCGATGCCGGCGCGGGCGCCGTCGAGGTCGCCCAGGGCGATGCGCGCGCGGGCGGCGAGCAGCGCGGCGATCTCGGCGTCGTTGCGCAGACCCAGTCCGGTGAGCCGGTCGGCCAGCGCGGTCGCCTCGGTCGCGACGCGGGCGATCCGCCGTCCGGCCGCGAAGTCCGCGCGCAGCACGGTCAGCTGCGCGACCGCCGCCCAGGTTTCGTTGCCGCGACGGCGAAAGCGGCGTTCGGCCCGGCCGGCCCAGCTCCGCGCGGCCGACGCGTGACCACTCGCCAGCGCGGCCAGGGCGCGGGTCAGCTCGGCTTCGGCGTGTTCCTGGTTCATCCGCAGCCGCGGGAACTGTTCCAGCGCCGCGTCTAGCTCGGCGGCGGCTTCCTGCGGCAGCCCGGCCGCGAGCAGCGCGCGGGCCTTGTCGACGGCCAGCACCGGCAGCATCCCGACACTCTGTTCGGCGTAGAACCCGCTCGCCGCGTCGAAGTCCCGCAGGGCCCCCGGGATGTCGCCGGTGAGCACGCGCGCCTGGCCGCGTCCGTGCGCCGCCTTGGCGAAAATCCGCTCCAGGCCTTCTTCCGAGGCCTGGCCGGCGCCGATCTGCTCGCACTGGTCGAGGTCGGCGAGCGCGAGCCGGACGCGCCCGGCGTACTGGTGCAGCATGGCGCGGTTGAGCAGGGTCCGGGCGAGCACGACGAACTCGCCGGCCTGGCGCAGCAGGGGGATCGCCTCGTCGAAGCACTGCAGTGCTTCGTCCATCCGGCCGATCAGGATGAAGACGAGACCCCGTTGCTGGCGCAGGATCCCGCGCCCGGCGTCGGACACGAGGACGTCGGCTTCGTCGAGCAGCGCGAGCCCGCGGGTGCTGTTGCCCAGCGCGGTTTCGACGGCGGCGTACGTGCCGAGCACGCGCGTGGCGAGGTCCGGCCAGGACGGCCATTCCGGCGGCGGCTGCTTCGCGGGCAGGCCGAGAAGCCGCGCGGCGGACCGGATCAGGCGGCCGCCGACCACGGGCTGGCCGTTGTTGGTCGCCGCGACCGCACGCCGATGCAGGTCGCGCACCCGGTCTTCCGCCCTCGGCGACGCGACCACAGGCTGCCCTTCCGGCCGGGGCCGTCCCCCTCGGCCGAGAAGGACGTCCCGGATCGTACCTCCGGGCCCGGGTGGTCCGGGAGCTCTTGCCGGAAGGGCGGATTTTCACGTCAGGGCGCGGTATCCGGTGTGCGGGCGCTGCCCTGCGCCCGGCAGAAGCCGGGGTTCCCGGCGGACGCAGGCCGGTGGCTCGCCCGTGGCAGCGCGTCAGAGTTCGATGGCCGGGGTGCTCCGCGGCCGGACGTTCGCCGCGGCCCGGACGCGGACGGCGCCTTGCCCGCGACCGCGCGGCGGGCAGCGAAGTGGAGCGCCCTGAATGAGTCATCCAAGACCGCGGCCTTCGCCGACCGCGCGACAGAACCGACCTCGCCGGACCCCCGACATCCCGGCCCCACCACGTCGAAGCTCGACGGCCGGAATGCTCAGCGGCCAAGCCGCGGCCCGGACGCCGGGCGGCGCCTTGCCCGCGACCGCGCGGCCGAGCGCACAGCGGATGCCACGGCCCGGCGAAGTCGCGGCTCGACCGGCCGCCGCCCGTCGCGCCCGCGCCCCGCCGGGCTCCGACGTCCCTGCCCGCCGCGTCAGAGTTCGATGGCCGGGGTGCTCACCGTCCTCGACCTGCCGGCCGTCCGCACCAGCACCTGCACCATCCCGTGCGGCACGGCGCTCACCGCGAACCGCCCCTCGGCGTCCGATGTGGTCGTCAAGGGGCCGGTCGCGGTGCGGACCTCGATCGGGTGCTCCGCCGGTGGGGTCAGCCACCCGTCCAGGCGGATCGTCCCCCCGGGCTCGGGGCTCACGTTCACCATGATCGTCAGGCTCTCGCTGTCGAACGTGATGAGCCGGCCCTGTTCCGCCGCGCTGCGCGTGACGGCGAGTCCCTCCTGTTCCCGGATGCGCATCACTTCCAGGTCGACGTCCTCCAGCTGGATCGCGAAGCGGATCTGCTCCACCAGCGTGGCGGGCATCGGGTCGGCGTCTTCCCACAGTTCGCGCAGTCCGGCCAGCAGCCGGAAGTCGAGCGCGTCCAGCGGCTCGTTCGCGCCGGGTGGTTCGACGGTGGTCACAGCCAATCTCCTTCGCCGTTGGCGAGTAGCTGCTCGCGCAGGCGCGCGAGGCAACGTCCCCTGGTCGGGCCGATACTCCCCCTCGGCATTCCCAGCCGGGCGCCCACTTCGGCGTAGTCCGGCCGGTGCACGAACGCCACGATCCGCAGCAAGCTGCGGCAGCGTTCGGGCAGTGCGTCGACCGCGCGCCACAAACGCGCGCGCTGGTCGTCGCGCAGCACCCCCTCCTCGGGTGCCGGTGACGCTTCGGACAGCCGCTCCGGAAGCTCCGGCAGCGGCCGTTCCACCTGGCGCTTTTCCCCAGCCCGCCAGGCTTCCCGCTTGGTCACGGTGATCAGCCAGCCGGTCAGCGCGACCGGCGAGCGGATCTCCGCGAACGAACCGAGCAGGCGCAGCCACGTCGTCTGCACGACGTCGGCGGCCTGATCGGCGTCCAGACCCTGGTCACGCGCGACCTGCCAGAGCAGCGGCGTGAGCAGGGAAACCAGTTCGTCCAGCGCCGCGCGGTCGCCCTCCCGCGCGGCGTCGAACAGTGCCGCTACCCGGCTGTGGTCGGTCTTGGCCACGGTCACAGCGAACCCAGCGCGGTCCAAGCGCGCTTGACGACGGTGTCGCGGTCGACCGTGGCCAGGTCACCGGACTGGAACAGGGCCTTGGCGATCTCGGCGGCGGCGAGCGGCGCGGCGAACGACGTCCCGTCCCACACCGCGAAGCCGGCGCTGTAGTCGTCCGGGTCGAAGGAGTTCCGACCGGGCAGCTCGTGGTCGGCGGCCGCGCTGCCGCGGACGTCGGTCGGGTACGTGCTGACGACGCCCGCGCCGGTCGCCCAGCACGTCACCCACGGGCCTTCGTTGGAGAACAGCGCCTTGCTGGTGCCGACGTCCGGGTTGAGGGCGCCGACGCTGATCACCTGCGGGCCGCAGCCGCCGCCGAGCGGCTGGTCGGCGAACGCCGCCGGGTAGAAGCGGCGGGTGGTCGCGTCGTTGCCGGCGGCCGCGACGACGAGCACGCCGAGGCTCAGCAGGTCCGCGATGGCCGTGCCGAACTGGCCGGTGAAGGCGACGTCCGCCGGGTCTTCGACGTAGTAGCCCATCGAGATCGAGACGACGTCGACCATGTCCTGCGGCCGGTTGTTCGCCTGCGCGTTCCGGACGCGGTCGGCGAGCAGGTGCAGCGCCAGCAGCACGTCGCCCTCGTACGCGACGCCGTCGCTGTGCACGACGCGGATCGCGAGGGTGTCGGCTTCGGGGCAGGCCTGCCGGATGATCCCGGCGATGAACAGGCCGTGCCCGGTGTCGGTGTCGACGTCGCCGATCAGCGGCTGGCCGGTCGTCGGCGCGTCCCAGTAGTCGGTGAGCAGCTGGGTCGGCAGCGTGGTGCCCGAGTCCTGCTCGGCCTGCAGGATCGCGGCCTGGATGCCGGGTGCGACGGTGAGGCCGGAGCCGGCGGGCGGCGGGCCGCTGCGGTCGGCCAGCCCGAACCAGCGGTGCGGGCCGATGCCGGTGTCGAGCACGGCGACGACCGGCCGCCGGTGCGCGGGCTTCTTGCTGCGGTAGGGCGGGTCCGCGGCGAGCGTCACCGGGATCCGGTTGGCCCCGTGGGTGCGCCCGTACGAGCTGCCGGCGCCGAAACCGCTGGTCTCCCAGGGCGTGCCGCCGAGACCACTGGTCTCCCACGGCACCCCGCCGAACACCGGCGAGGTGAACAGCAGGTGCTCGACGGAGATCCGCCGGACGATCTCCGGGTCGATCTCGGGCTTCTCCCCCGAAGCGGCCGACCGCAGCAGCTGCAGGGCCTTCCAGCAGTCGACGACGACGGGGTCGGAGTCCTCGCGGACGTGCAGCAGGGCGCGGACGGGCAGGTCGTCGAGCTGCCGGGCACGGCCGTACCCCGAGCTGTCGCCTCCGCGGTCGGCCGGTTCGGCGTAGATGCCGATGCGGCCGAGCACGCGGTTGATCGCGGCCAGGGACTCCTGGTCGCGCAGGTACCGGTTGGGGAGCAGGAAGGTGCCCGGCCGGTAGACGGTGGTGCGCGGGACCGGCTGCCCGGCGGCGACGACCGCCGTCGCCGGGTCGAGCACCCGCGCGCCGTGCCGGTCGAGCAACTGCCGGGGCGGGGTCGGGAGCTCGTTGAGCGTGCTCGCGTCCTCCGACAACGCTTCAGTCGCTTCCGCGTTCTCGTCCCGCACGAACTTGACGACCATCGGGTCCACCCTCCGCCATTGATCACTGATGGCACCCGGGAAAGACCGGTGAGCCGCCACCGGGATACGACACGGACGTCACGAATGGGTAACGAGCACGGCAAACGGGTGACGACGTATCTGGCGGGCCCGCCTCACCCACTTGGCCGTCCGGAAGTCACGGATCGAGTCGGGGAGATCAGCATGGTTCCGCTCCGGGTGAGCGCGCAGGAGGCAGGCCGGCCCGCGCCGGTGCGGGGGCTGGGTGGCGTGTTCACCCCGGAACCCGCGACCGGCGGGGGCAGTTTCACGGTGCCGCTCGACCTGCCGCCGGGTCCGGGCGGCGTCGCGCCCGCGCTGGCGCTGCGCTACACCACCGCCGCGGCGAACGGCGCCTTCGGCGGCGGGTTCGCGTTGCCGCTGCCGCACGTCCGGCTGGCCGGCGGCCACCCGCGGGCCGGCGCCGAGGGCCGGCTCGCCCGCCGCGGCGACGGCTTCGTGCTGACCACCCGCTCGGGCGTCCGGCACGTCCTCGGGACGACCGACGGCGGCCGGTCCGCCGGGTCCGCCTGGTACCTCGAACGGACCGAGGACGCGTTCGGCAACACCGCGGTGTTCGACTGGGTCCACCACAGCGGCCAGGCGTACCTCGCGAACGTGTCCTACGGACCGTACGAAGTGGACTTCACCTACGAGCCGCGGCCGGACGTCCTGCGCTGGGGCCGCGGCGGCACCCTCGTGACGACGGCGCTGCGGTGCGCCCGGATCGACCTGCGGGTGCCCGAGGACGCGCGGCCGCTCGTCCGGCGGTGGCGCTTCGGCTACGACGAAGACGACTTCACCGGCGCGTCCCTGCTGACGTCGGTCGTGCTCACCGGGTTCGACGCGCACGGCGCCGAGGCGGCCGCGCCGGCGCTGCGGCTGGCCTACGCCCGCACGGAACCGCCGGCCCCGCAGCGGGTCCAGGTCGCCGCGAAGACCCGGACCGGCGGCGGCGTGCTGCTGCTCGACGACGTCGTGTCCTACTTCTCCCTGGAGCCCGCCGACTTCCCGCGCACCGGGTGGCTGAGCGAGATCGACAACGGGATCGGGCTGCACACCTCGGTCGAGTACGCGACCGTCGAGGCGTTCCCGGTCGTCCGGCGCGTCACGCGGCGCGAAACGGCGACCGGGCAGACGGGCGTGACCGAGTTCGAGTACCACGACCGGCGGACCGCCGGGTTCGGCCGCGTCGTCCAGGACGAGCTCGGCGACGAGTACGCGCCCACGCTGCGGACCGTGCGCTGGTTCGGCGACGGCGGCCTGCTCGACAAGGAAGAGACCTACGGCCTCGACGGTTCCGCCGAGGAGGACCGGCCCTACCGCCGGGTGGAGCACGCCCGCCGTCCCAAGTGGACACGCTCGGTGGTGACGGTGTTCGAGCGCCGGGAGCGGCCGGTGTCGGTCACCACGACGGAGACGGCCTTCGACACCACCGGCAACCCGGTCCGGGAGGTGGAGACCACCAAGCGGCCCGGCCGCGAGCCCGCGGTCCGCGAGACCCGCACGACGTACGCGACCGCCCCCGAGCGCCGGTTCGTCGCCCTGCCTGCCCGGGTGCGCGAGCTGGACGGCGGCGGGAAAGTGCGGTCCGACAAGGTGTTCCGCTACGACGAGCGGCCCGACGGCAGTGCCGGGACCCACGGCCTGCTCACCGCGCGGGAGGAGCTGGTGCTCACCGACGCGCTCGTCGCCGACGTCTACGGCCCGGTCCTGCCGGACTTCCGCCACCACGGCTACCACCGCCGGCCCGGCGAGGACGGCTGGTGGACGACGACGTTCCACGGGCGGCTCGACACGGTCGCCGGGTTGCGCACCACCACGACCGGGCCGCACGGCCACACCCACGAGGTGCGCTACTCCGCCGACCGGTGCTTCCCCGAGATCGTCTCGGACCCGCTCGGGAACGTGACGTCGGCGCGCCACGACGTCCGCACGGCGCGCGTGTGCGAGGTGACCGATCCCGCGGGCGCGGTGACGACGGTGACCCTCGACCCGCTGGGGCGTCCCGAAACCGTGGTGCGGCCGGGCGACTCGGCGGAGCTGCCGACCGTCCGGTACCGCTACGACGGCACGCGGGTCACCACCGAGCAGCGGGCGGTGTCCGGCGAGGCGGAGGTGATCGTGACGTCGGAGCTGCGCGACGGCGCGGGCCGGCTGCTGGAGCGCCGGCACGCCGAGCTGCTCGGCGACGTCGTCGACGAGCACCACGAGTACTGCGCGCGCGGCCTGGTGTGCCGGACGAGCCGCGGGTTCCGCGACGGGCACCCGCCGGTCGCGGCGGAGGAGTTCCGCTACGACGCGCTCGGCCGTCCACTCGGGACGTCCACATCGGACACCCCGGTGGCCGCGAACGTCCTCGACCTGCTGGGCCGGGAGATCCGCGACGAGGACGGCGTCGTGCACGCCCGGGACGCGGCGGGCAACCCGGTCGAGACGCGGACCGGCGGCCACACGGTGTACCGCGTGCACGACGCGGCCGACCGGGTGGTCGCCCTGCTGGTCGACGACCCGGGCGGCGCCCCGGTCACGACGTTCACCTACCACGACGGCGGGCTCCCGGTGCCGCTCGAAGCGGGGCCGCACAGCTGCGGGCGGCTGGTGCGCGTCGCCGACGAATCCGGCGTGACGCTGTTCGGCTACGACGCGCTCGGCCACCCGGTCGAGCGGCGCTGGCGGCCGGCGCACGTCGCCGTCGAGTACCGGCTGGACGTCGTGCGCCGCGCGGACGGGCGACTGTCCGAAGTGGTCTACCCCGACGCGGGCGACGGGCGGCTGACCGTCCACCACCAGTACGACGAGGTCGGGCGGCTGGTGTGCGTGCCCGGGTTCGTCGACGAGGTCCGCTACGACCTGCACGGCCGCCGCGTCGCGGTGCACTACGCGAACGGCGTCAGCGAGCACTTCTCGCCGAAGCACGTCATCACCGGCCCGGGTGGCTGGCTGCACGAGGTCGCGCTCGGCGCCGCCGGCGAACCGCAGCCGGGCAGCGAGATCCACGACGCGTTCGGCCGGCTGCGCGGAGTCCACGGCGACGACGGGGTGAACGCGCTGTACGGCTACGACCACACGGGCCGCCGCGTCCGCACGCTCGTCACCCGCGGCACGCACATCCACGAGGTCCTGACCCCGGACGACCTGTACGCGGTGGAGGACGGCGAACTGGTGGTCGTGGTGGCGGGCACGGTCCGCAGTCACGCGGACGGCCGCCGCCGCCACCTCCACTTCGACGCGGCCGACGGCATCGCGCTGATCACCGACGAGTCCGGCGCGGTCGTCGACGAGCCGATCAGCCGCGGTCGTGGAGAGTGACGTGGTAGCCGTCGGGGTCGGCGAAGGTGAACGTGCGGCCGAAGGGGCCGTCGATCGGCGCCGAGACGATGGGGTGGCCGTCGGCGGCGAGGGCGTCGTGAATGGCCTGGACGTCGGTGGCGTGGAGCCAGATCGCGACACCGATGCCGGGCTGGGCGACGGAGGCGAGATCGGTGCCGGGGAGGACGTCGCGGAGGGCGAACGCGATCGGCTTCGTCTCGAAGACGACGGCGTGCGGCGGTCCGGCCGGTGAGCGGACGAGGCCGAGGTACTGCTCGTAGAACGCCTGCGAAGCGGCGAGGTCGCGCGCTTGGAGCGAGATGAAGTCGGGGCCGGTGGCGGGCATGGTGGCACTCCTTTTCTACATGTCAGGTTCCTGACATCAACCACTGTATGTCAGGAACCTGACATCGGTCAAGGCGTCCGTCAGTCGAGCACCGCCAGGTCCAGCCGGCTGAGGCGATCGGGGTCGGCGAGGATGTCGATCTCGACGATCCGCCCGCCCGCCACCGTGAAGCCCAGCACCGAGAACGGCCGCCCGTCGCGCGTGCCGACCACCCCCGCCGCCCCGTTGACCAGGGCCCGGCGGACCACGCCGCCGCCCGCGCCGAGCCGGGAGAACGTCAGTGCCTGGTTCGCCACCGCCGCCGGGCCGCGCACCTCGATCGAGCCGCCCAGTGCCGCGCCGCGGTCGGCGCGCAGCACGACCTCCGGATCGAGGACCGAGACCAGCGCGTCGAAGTCGCCGCCGCGGGCCGCCGCCAGGAAGGCGTCGACGACCTCGCGCTGCCGGGCCAGGTCCGGATCCGGGGCGACCGGGGCACCCTGGACCCGCCGCCGGGCCCGGCTCGCCAGCTGCCGGGTCGCCGCTTCGGACCGGCCGACGATCGGCGCGATCTCCTCGAACGGCATCGCGAACATGTCCCGCAGCACGAACGCCAGCCGCTCGCCCGGGGTGAGCGTGTCGAGCACGACCAGCAGCGCGAGGCCGACCGAGTCCGCCATCAGCGCCTCGTGCTCGGGCCCGGCGTCGTCGAGACTGACGATCGGGTCGGGCACCAGGACGTCCCACGGCTCCTCGCGCCGAGCCTTGCGCGAGCGCAGCATGTCGAGGCAGACGCGCCCGACGACCGTGGTCAGCCAGCCGCCCAGGTTCTCGACGGCGGCGGAGTCGCTCCGGCTCAGCCGCAGCCACGACTCCTGGACGGCGTCCTCGGCCTCGCTCAGCGAACCGAGCATCCGGTAGGCGACCGACCGCAGGTGGTCTCGGTGGGTCTCGAAGCTGCGGGCCAGCAGATCGTCGTTCACGGGCTCGTCCTTTCGCGTACGTCACCACCTTGACGTACGCCGCAACCACGATGTGACAGATCGGACGACTGCATCCCGCTCAGCGGCATCTCCCCTTGACGTACGATATATGACCGCATAATCATCGGACCTCTCCGACGAAGGAGCGGCCATGAGAGTCCGAGCCTGCCTCGCCGCGGTCATCGTGCTGCTGGCGAGCCTGGTCACCCCCGCCAACGCCGAGCTCTTCAACCCGCGCCAGGACTGGCTGCGGGCTTCGACGGCCGGGCTGTTCCTGCACTGGGGCATGTTCACCGCGCCGCGGCACACCGACTGCGCCGCCTGGGAGCACGACGTCAGCGCCGGCGGCTGGACGCCGGACTACTGGATCGACGAAGCGACGAAGCTCGGCGCGTCCTACGTCGTCCTCACCACCTTCCACAGCCGGCTGGGCTACGCGCGGCCGTGGCCGTCGAAGATCCCGGGCAGCTGCTCGACCCAGCGCGACTTCCTCGGCGAGCTGATCGCCGCAGGCCAGGCCAAGGGCGTCCGGGTGATGCTCTACATGACCGACGATCCCCAGTGGCACAACGAAACCGGCCACGAGTCGCTCGACTCGGCCGCCTATTCGGCGTACAAGGGTCACCCGGTCGACCTGACGACGCGCCCGGGCTTCGGCGAGTTCAGCTACGACCTCTTCGACGAAGTCATGGACCGCTACTCGGACCTTGCCGGCTTCTGGATCGACAACGACAACGAGTACTGGGAGCAGCACGGGCTCTACGAGCACATCCGCGAGAAGCGGCCGTCCTGGTTGCTGAGCAACAACAACGAGGACACGCCGATCATGGACACGGTCAGCAACGAGCAGAAGACCGGCATGACGCCGTCCTACGACTACCCGCAGGCGATCTACACACCGATGCCGCGGCTCACCGAGGCCGACTACAAGCTGCCGACCAACGGCGACTGGTGGTACAGCGGCGGCGACCAGGCCGTCGACGTCCGGCTCTCGACCGGCCGCTACATCACGAACGCGGGTTCGTCGATCAAGTCGCTGATGGCCGAAACCGCTATGCTGAACGGGAAGTTCCCGCCGCAGCAGGAGGCGTTCAACACCTTCATGGCGTCCTGGACGCAGCCGATCAGGAAAACACTGGAGGGGACGGTAGGCGGCGGCTACATGTACGGCGGACTGCAACCCGGCTTCTGGAACGACGGCGCGCACGGCGTCATCACCATGAAAGGGGCGACGCAGTACGTGCACGTCGTCACGCGGCCGTCGACGAACCTGGTCCGCCTGCGCGACAACGGCTACCGCGTCACCGGCGTGTCCGATGTGCGCACCGGGAAACCGATGGAGTTCGCCCAGTCCGGCGGTTATCTGTCCATTCTGGACATCAAGGACTGGGACACCTACGACACGGTGTTCGAAGTGCACACCGCCGGGCAGCAGTACTTCTACGACAAGAGCACGATCAAGGCGACCGCGTCGGCGTCGGCACCCGGGCACCCCGCGTCGAACCTCGTCGACGGCAGCTACCTGAACTACTGGGACGCGGGCGGGCAGCAGCCGGTGTCCGTGACGCTCGACCTGGGCAAGAAGCGCTCGACGGCCTACCTGGCGGTGCACGAGCGCGAGTCGTCGCCGACGGCGGCGCGCGAGTCCTTCGGCCGCGCCGAAGATTCCGCGCGGATCAAGGACTACCGCGTCTACGCCAGTGACGACGGGAAGAACTGGGGTACGCCGGTGCGCACCGGCGCCCTGCCGAGCACCCGCGGTGTGCAGTTCGTCGACGTCGGCGAGGTGCACGCGCGGTACCTCAAGCTTGAGGTGCTGAACACGTGGTCCGGCCCGCAGGCCAAGCCGTTCTTCCACCAGCTCGCGCTCGACGAGATCGACGTCGCCTACGGCTACCCCGACCCGCACGGCGAGCTGCCCCTCGAAGCGGAGTCACCCCGCAACGGCTTCGAGGGCAAGGCATCGCCGGTGTGGTGCGAGGCGTGCTCGGGCACGGCCGCCGTCACCGGGCTCGACCGCGGCGCGGTCACCTTCCGCGGCGTCCAGGCCGCCGGGCCCTCCCGGCTGCAGCTCGACACGACCGGTCCCGGCACGCTGGCGGTGAGCGTCAACGGCGCCGCGCCGATCACCGTCACCGCCCCGGCGGCGATCGCCGCGCCGCTGAAGGCCGGCGCCAACACGATCAAGATGTCCGGGAACGTCGGCCTCGACCGGATCGCGGTGGCCCCGCTGCCGCCCGAGTCGTCCACGCCGAGGACGACGTTGACGGTGGAACCCGCTGGTGTGCAATGGGTTTCGCCGGGCCAGCAGTCCCTGAAGGTCACCGCGTCCCTGCGGCTCGACGTCGACGACCCGGTCGACCAGGTGTCGCTGGCCCCGGTCGTCCCGGCGGGCTGGACCCTCCAGGGTGCCCCGGTGACCGCGGCGCACCTGGGGCTCGGTCAGGTCCTGAGTGGATCGTGGACCGTGACGGCGCCGGCGGCCCAGGACGTCACCATCCCGGTGACGGCGTCGTTCACGACGCTCGGCCGCGCGAAGTCGGTGAGCAAGCCGGTGCAGGTGAAGCCGCGCCCGGCCGACCGGGTGTTCATGCGTGAAGCGGAAGACTCGGCCAACGACATCGGCGACGCCGGCGTCACGAGCTGCTCGCCGTGCTCGGGCGGGCAGAAGGTGCGCAACATCGGCGGCAGCGCGGGCGCGGCGGTCACGTTCCCGGGCGTGACGGTGGCCGCGGCCGGGCAGTACCCGCTCTACCTCGACTTCACCGTCAACGGCGACCGGTCGTACTTCGTGTCGGTGAACGGCGGCACGCCGGTGGAGGTGAAGGTCAGCGGCGCCGGCAACAGCACGCCGTACACCACTTCGGTGCCGGTGACGCTGAACGCGGGCGCCAACACGATCCGGATCGGCAACGACCGTTCGGGCGCTCCGGATCTGGACCGGATTTCACTGGGCTAGCTCGCGCAGCACCCGGGCCGCGTCGATGTCGACGGCGCGACTCGGGTCCCCGCCCGCCTCGCTCCACGCGACGGACACCCACAGCTCGGCGTAGTCCCCGCGCTCGACGGCGGGCAGCTGCCAGGTGAGCCGCGCGCCGTCGAGTTCGACGGCGCCGGCCAGCTGCCCCGACCAGTACGGCGGCACGTGCCGGCCCTCGTCGGCACAGCGGCGCAGCACTTCGGCGCCGGGACCGCCGACGCTCACCGTGGCCTCGGTGGTCTCGGCGGTGAAGACGCCGTCGTCACCGGTGACCTCCGCCGGCGGATCGGCGAGCTCGGCCTGGACGACGAACTCGCTGAGCGGTTCCCTGGCCAGCACCCGGAAGATCGCCGTCTCCCGGGTGACGCCGGGCTGCTCGGGCGTGGTGGCCCCGGCGAGCACGTCGAGCCGCACGGACCGGTGCCGCCACCGGCACAGCCGCGCCTCGGAGCCGAGGCCCCAGGTGTGTTCGGGTTTCGCGGGCACGTCCCAGCCACCGATGCGGACGGCGAACCGCACGTCACCGAGCGGGGTGACGACGTCGAGCGCCCGTGGCGGTGTCCGCGACAGCACTTCGGTGTCCAGCATGCAGACATCCTTACCCCGCACCGAGAGCCCGTACACGAAGGTCACCCGTCCGTGGAAAATGGACAGCATGCTGAACGACTTGCCCCGGCTCCCGCCGATGGGCGCGGTGATCGAGCGGGACGGGCCGATCGTCCGGACCCACTACGGCACCCACGGCGAGGTGACCCACGATCCGCTGCCGGACGGCGATCTCGCCGCGCTCGTCGCCCGGCAGGTCGAGGCGTTCGCGCGCCGGAACGAGCCGGTGGTGTGGCCGGTGTACGGCGACACGCGGCTCGCCGAAGCCCTGCTTGCCGCGGGCTTCACGGCGGAACCGGAACGCGCGTTGCTCAGCTGTCCGATCGGGACGGACACCACCCCGCTCCCCGGAGTCGGCCATGACTGGGCCGGGCACCGGCGCGTCGCGGAGCTGGCCGCCGAGACCGGTCCGCACCGCCGTCCCTACGCCGAGTTCCTCGCCGACGCGGCCCACCTGGACCGGTCGTCCGAGGTCGTGCTCGACGGCGACCGCGCCGCCTGGCTCGAAGAACTCGGTGACTGCATGGTCGTCGGCGGGATCACCGACCCCGGCTTCGCGGCGACGGTCGCCGGTCATGACTGGGGCCGCCCCGGCGCGCGGTTCCTGCTCGCGGAAGCGTCCGGCGCCCTGCGTGACGCGCTCGAAGCAGCCGGGATGCGGGTTCGCACCACGGTCACCCGGTACCACCTGCCCTCGTCCGGCGAACCCGCGCGGACCCGCCCGGTCCGCCGGCTGTTCTCCGAGCCGGAGCACGACGAAATCTGGGATCGCTTCTCCGAGAAGTTCGGCTTCCGGCCCGACACGAGGAGCTTCCCCGGTATCACCGAACCGCCGGGTTCGGCGACATGGCACGTCGGCGACCTCGAAGACGCCCAGCTGGACGCCCTGTACGACATCGTCCACAAGGGACTCCGCGAGTCCGTCGAGCCCGGCGAAGAGCTGTACTGGCTCGACTGGCACCACGCGGGTTACCGCTTCGACCCCGCCCGGGTCGACGGCACCGGGCCGCGGTGGCCCGGCGCCGTCTTCCCGGACGGCGACTACTGCCTCTACCTGACGGCCGACCTGCGCCTGGGCACCTTCGGGCACCCGTGGGAGGCGACCGTCTGCGTGTTCGGCGAGCTCCTCACCCGGACCGGGCCGGAGCTCACCGCCGCGCTCGGGAAGCCGGTCCGGCGGTCAGAACCCTGACGTGCCGTTCGGCGTGCCCAGGCCGGTCGGCCCGTCGTACCCGGCACCCGCCGTGCAGAGGTAGCTCCCGCCGCAGCTGCCGTTCGAGCCCGACGTCACGTCGTACAGCCCGCCGGTGTGCGCGTACGGGTAGGACCCGGACGTCACCGAGGTGCCGGACAGCGCGTACACGCTCGCGATCACCGGCGACGACAGGCTCGTGCCGCCGACCTGCACCCAGCCGTCCGCGCCCTGGGCGAGCCCCAGCGACAGCAGCAGGTCGCAGAACGACGAGCTGCCGCAGCTGTTGTACGTGTCGTAGACGCCGAGGCCGGTGGCCGGGTCCGCGACCGCCGAGACGTCCGCGACCGTCCTCTTGGCACACGCGGTGTCGTGCTGCCACGCGGGTTTCGCCTCCAGCGCGGAACATCCGCTGCCGCTGCCCTTCCACGCCGTCTCGGTCCAGCCGCGCGCGGTGCTCGTGGACTTCTTCAGCGTCGTGCCGCCGACCGCGGTGACGTACGGCGAAGACGCCGGCCAGCTGACGCCGTAGCCCGAGTCACCCGAGGACGCCGTGACGGCGATGCCCGGGTGGTTCAGGTGCGCGTCGGCGGCGAGGATCGTCGAGTCTTCGGTACCGCCGTAGCTGTTGGAGATCGCCACCACGCCCGGTGTCGCCGCGGCCGTGTCGACCGCCGTCATCAGCGGGTCGGTGTCCGGGGAATCGGCCTCCACCAACAGGATCTTGCAGTCCGGGCAGGTCGCCGACACCGCGTCGAGGTCGAGGCTGATCTCCTCCGCCCAGCCGTAGTCGGGCGCCGGCAGCGGGCTGGCCGCGCCGTTCTGGTTGACCTTCTTGAAGCAGCCGTTGGCCGTGGTGCACGGGGAAAGCCCGCGGGCGGACCGGAACTTCGCCAGGTCGGCTTCCGCGGTGGGGGCGTCCTGCGCGTCGACGATGGCGACGGTCTTGCCGTTGGCGTGCAGGCCGCCGAGGTTGTACGCGGCTTGGATTTCCGCCGGCCCGTAGCCGACCGGGGTGGACGTGAGCAGCGGGCCGTTGCCCTTCGGCGAACGGATCGCCTTGCCGAGGCAGTGCATCTTGCCGGAGGTGGCACAGCCGAAGTTGACTGTGCCGCCGCTCTGCAGCGGCGCGGCTTCGGCGGGAGAGGCGACCGCGACCGACAGCGGGGCCGCGACCAGGGAGAGGGCGATGAGGGACCGGAGCAACCGCGAAGAGGCCATACCTACTCCTCGGTAGGGGACGAGGTGTGGCACGGGATCGTCGCATGTCACTCGTTCGAGGTCACCCTTCCGATGGATGTTTCTCGGTTCAGTCATTCGCCCACTGCGCGGCCAATCGGACGAACGGTCACCAAACCCCTCACCCGACCAAGGTATTGGTCCAGACAAGTGTTACCGAAAAGTGACCGAAGGCCCGCTGAGCGGGAGCTAATTTGTTGTGACTCGCAACGAATGCTCGTGGATCCCCAACGGCGGAGGTGTCACGGCGTGAACCGGACCCTGAACAAGCTTCGACGACGCGGCCCGAGGCTCGCGCTCGTCGCATCGGCACTGCTGGTGGCGGCCGGGCTGAGCGCCCCCGCCGCGCTGGCCGCGGACGACTACACGCAGAGCGTCACCCAGCTCAGCTCGACGCAGCTGCAGCTCAACTTCACCCCGACGACCCCCGCGGTGTACGTGGACGTCCACTACACCGGCGTCCCGGGCGTCGGCCAGCAGAACGTGCGGATGGTCAACGGCTCCGGCACCTGGCGGACCACCGTCAACGGCCTGAGCACCGGGAACACGCTCGACTACTGGTTCACCTACGAGAAGAGCGGCCCGCAGTACGACACCCCGCACTTCACCTACACCGTGGGCGGCAGCTCGACGACGGTGTCGGCGCCGACGTTCAGCCCACCCGGCGGCACGTACTCCAGCGCCCAGACGGTGACGATCAGCAGCGCCACCTCGGGCGCGACCATCCGGTACACGGTCGACGGCTCGACCCCGACCGCGTCTTCGACGCTCTACAGTGGACCGATCAGCGTCCCGAACTCCCGCACGGTCAACGCGATCGCGCTCAAGTCCGGTTCGACGACGTCCCCGGTGTCCAGCGCGAGCTACACGATCGGCACCCAGGCGGGCTGCCCGACGCAGTCCGACACCCCGAACTTCGGCTCGAACGTGCGGATCTTCGACCCGGGCATGTCCGCGGCGACGATCCAGGCGCAGCTCGACACCGACTTCAACAACCAGAAGGACACGCTGACCGCGCAGTTCGCGGACCGGCGCGTCGCCCACCTGTTCAAGCCGGGCACCTACAACAACGTGCACGACAACGTCGGCTTCTACACCTCGGTCGCCGGCCTCGGGCAGAACCCGGGCGACGTCGTGATCAACGGTGACGTCACGGTGGACGCCTTCAACGCCTCCGACAACGGCGTCGCGCTGCAGAACTTCTGGCGCTCGGCGGAGAACCTGGCCGTCGTGCCCTCCGGCGGCAGCGAACGCTGGGCCGTGGCGCAGGCCGCGCCGTTCCGCCGGATGGACGTCCGCGGCAACCTGCAGCTGTACCCGGCGAGCTACGGCTTCGCCAGCGGCGGCTACATCGCCGACTCGAAGGTCGCCGGCCAGGCGGCGTCGATTTCGCAGCAGCAGTGGTACACCCGCGACTCGCAGCTCGGCAGCTGGGACGGCGGCGTCTGGAACATGGTCTTCTCCGGCACCAGCGGCGCGCCGGCGAACACGTTCCCGAACCCGCCGGAGACGACGCTGTCGACCACCCCGGTCTCCCGCGACGTGCCCTACCTCTACGTCGACGGCACCGGCAAGTACCGCGTGTTCCTGCCGTCCCTGCGCACCAACGCGTCCGGCCCGAGCTGGGCGAGCGGCAGCACCCCGGGCACGTCGGCGCCGATGAGCCAGTTCTACGTCGTCAAGTCCGGTGACACGGCCGCGTCGATCAACAACGCGCTCGCCGCGGGCTGCAACCTGTTCTTCACGCCGGGCATCTACCACCTCAACCAGACGCTCAACGTGACGAAGGCGAACACGACGATCCTCGGCATCGGCTACCCGACGCTGGTGCCCGACAACGGCGTCAACGCGATGCAGGTGTCCGATGTGGACGGCGTGCGGCTCAAGGGCCTGCTCTTCGACGCCGGCACGACGAACTCGCAGGCGCTGCTCACGGTCGGCCAGTCCGGCTCGTCGGCGTCCCACGCTTCGAACCCGACGACGGTCCAGGACGTGTTCTTCCGGATCGGCGGCGCGATCGCCGGCAAGGCGACGAACAGCCTGATCGTCAACAGCGCCAACACGATCATCGACCACATCTGGGCGTGGCGGGCCGACCACGGCAACGGCGGCACGGTCGGCTGGAACACCAACACGGCCGACACCGGGCTCGTGGTGAACGGCGCGAACGTGCTGGCCACCGGCTTGTTCGTCGAGCACTACCAGAAGTACCAGGTGATCTGGAACGGCCAGGGCGGGAAGACGATCTTCTTCCAGAACGAGATGCCCTACGACGTGCCGAACCAGGCGTCGTGGAACGCGCCATCGGGAGTCGCGGGGTACGCGGCCTACAAGGTCGGGGCGAACGTGACGTCCCATGAGGCCTGGGGTCTCGGGAGCTACTGCTTCTTCGACACGAACCCGGCGGTGTCCAGCTACCACGCGTTCGAAGTGCCGAACACCAGCGGCGTCAAGTTCCACAGCCTGCTGTCGGTATCGCTCAACTACCGCGGCACGATCACCCACGTCATCAACGACACCGGCGGCGTCACGCCTTCGGGCACGGTGCCGGTGAACGTGGTGAGCTACCCGTAACCGGGTGAACCAGCGGCCCCCGCACCGGACCCGACCCCGGTGCGGGGGCCGCTGTGTTTCACGCGACGTGCAGGATCGCGTCGGCGTGCTCGAGCAGCTCCCGGGTGAGCGGCGCGTACCGGTGGTCGGCGTCGTCCCGGGTGCGACCGGCCGGGATTTCCGCGGTCAGCTTCCAGGCACCGGTGTCGCGCTGCAGGTGGCCTTCGTAGGTGTCCGCGGCCGGCTCGCCGAGGCCGAGGGCGTCGCTGTGGCCGAGGCTGCCGGCGATGAAGGCGTACCGGTCGCCGAGCCGCGACGCGACGATCGCGCCGGCACCGGATCCCAGGTGGGCGTTGTGCGCGAACACCAGGGTCCGGCCGGGCTGCGAACCGTGGATGTCCCAGAGGTTCTTGGCCATGATGCCCGCGCGGGCGCTCGCGAGGCGGGCGATCCTCGTGTCCCGATCGCCGGGCCGCGCCGACGCCGCGTGGTAGCGCAGCAGATCGAGCCCGGCGTTCGCGTGGATCCGGGCGCGGTCCCACCCGGCGGTCTCGGCTCGGGTGTCGAGGGCCACGAGCAGGTCGTCGGCGATGACCCGCAGCTCGCGGGCCTCGGGTGACGCGCCGGGCGACGCGGCCGGGTCGAGGATCGCCTCGGAGCGGCTCCAGCGTTCGTCGTCGCCGGCCAGGGCCGCGATGTCGACGTCGAGACCCAGGTAGTCGCGGACGTGCTCGAGGTAGGTGCGCGGGCTGGGCGCGCTGTACATCTCGGTCGGGGCGTCGAAGCCGTGGAAGGTCAGCGGTTCGTCGGCGGTCTCGTTGTACTCGCGGATCCACGCGAGCAGCTGCCGGTTGGCGTCCAGCTCGCCGAAGCCGTGCGAGAACCCGCCGTCGAGCGCGGCGACGCGGTCGGTCTCCAGCGCGATCGACCGGAAGCCGTGGGCCGCGAGCTGCGCGAAGAAGTCGTTCCGGAGCCGCGCGAAGGCCGGTTCGAAGTGCGTGGGCTCGCCGAACGCGAGCAGTTCGGCCGTGAAGTCCGTGATGTCCATGTGGTTGAATCGTATCCTTGAAGACTCGGTTGAGACCTGCTGACCTCGCCCGTGAGCACGGCATCTCCACACAGGCGGTCCGCAACTACGAGCAGGACGGCTTCCTGCCGCCGGCTGAGCGCACGCCGAGCGGCTACCGGGTTTACACGGAGGTTCACGCGGCGGCGCTGCGCGCGTTCCTCGCGCTGGTGGCGGCGTACGGGCACGCGACGGCCGGCGGGATCATGACCGCCGTCCACGACGGCGACGTCGGCCGCGCCCTGACGCTCGTCGACCGCGGCCACCTGCGGCTGCTGCGCGACCGGGAAACCCTCGACGCGGTCCGCCAGGCCATCGGCCACCTGACCGAGCCCGTCCCCGAGCCGGCTGCGGCCGACTGGTCCATCGGCGAGCTGGCCCACCGCCTCGGCGTCACCGCGGCGACCGTGCGCGCGTGGGAACGCGCGGGCATCCTCGTCCCCGCCCGCGATCCGGCCACCGGCTACCGCGTCTTCGAAGCGGCCGACGTCCGCGACGCGGAGCTGACCCACCTGCTCAGGCGCGGCGGCTACCCGCTGGCGCACATCGCGACGGTGGTCGGCCAGGTCCGCACCGCGGGCGGCACCGAATCACTGGCTGCCGCGCTGGGGACGTGGCAGGAGAAGCTCACCGCGCGCGGCGTCGCGATGCTCGACGCGGCGGGCCTGCTCAGCGCGTACCTCACTTCACGACCGTGACTCGCGGTGCAGCCGGTCGTACTCGAGGGCGGCTGAGTGCTGGGTGCGCACGCGCAGGGCCTTCTCCCGCTCCTCGTCGTCGGTTTCGTGCAGGCCGAGCTGCACGGCCTGCCGGATCTGCTCGCGGTTGTCGCGCACGACGGCGGAGAAGAAGTCGTCGATCCGCGGGTCGATGAGCACTTCGAGCAGCACGCGGAACGACGTGTCGACGACGGTCCGCACGATCTCGTCGTGGAACGGCAGCCGCTTGAGCTTTCCGAGCTGCGGGTCCGCGGCGATCTTCTCGGCGATGATCGTGCGCAGCTCGGCCTTGTTCCCCTCGAGCGACTTGGCGAGGTTTTCGGGGTAGTTGCCGGTTTCCAGCACCTTGACGACCTCGTCGAGCACGGCGATGGTCACCGGCTTCTTGATGGCCTTGACGATCGGCTCGGACAGCTTGTCGACGAGCCGGTAGGTGAACTGCTCCCCGACGGCCCGGTCCGCCGCCCGCCCGATCCGGACCAGCAGCAGCACGACCCCGATGAACTTGTGCCCGGTGATCACCGGGTGCGCGACCGGGACCATGGCGAACAGCTCGTACCAGTTGCGCACGAGGAACTTCTTGGACCACTTGCGTTTCCGCCACCGCCACAGGAATTCGATGAAGAAGACGCCGCAGATCCCGCAGTCGACGTAGAACATCACGAGGGCGGCGTCGCGCGCGGGCGGGCTGACCAGCATGAACCCGAGCAGCCCGACCGACCCGGCGGCGAGGACGAGCATGATCCAGTCATCGGCCCGCACGTTCCCGGGCAGGATCCCGCTGTTGAGCTCCGGCTCGCGCGCGTCGCGCAGGGTGGCCATGCCCGATGATGGCACGCAGGGTGCTGATCAGCCGGTTCGCCGCCCCGGCTCAGCTCCGCCGCACCCGCCGCGACCGGACCGCGAACAGCGCCGTGCAGGCGGCCGCCGAGAGCAGCAACGCACCGGCCGAGCCCAGCCACCACGGCCAGTCGTGGGTCCACAGGCGGTCCACCGGCCCGGTTTGCGGAAGGTCCACGGTTGCGGCCCCGGCGGCGTAACCCCACCGCGCGGGCGCGAGCCAGGACAGCTGGGCGAGCACCGGCCGCCCGGCGACCGGGATCATCCCGCCGCACAGCACGAGCTGGGCCATCACCGTCACGACGAGCACCGGCGTCGTCTGCTCGATCGACCGCACCAGCGCCGAGCCGAGCAGGCTGAGCAGGCAGGACGCCAGCGCGGTCAGCCAGACCGCGACCGCGAGCTCGCCGACCGGCCGCGACAGCAGGACGGCGTCCACCGGCCCCGGCTTGACCGTCGTCACGACCCCGACGAGCACCGCCGACTGCACGGCCGCGACCAGCGTGAAGACCACGGTCTTCGCGAGCGCGTACGCGCCGGGCCGCAGGCCGACCGCCCGTTCCCGCAGGAAGATCGCCCGCTCGGCGATGGCTTCCCGCGCCGAAGCCGCCGCTCCCATGAACGCCGCGCCGACGAAGACCAGCACGAGCATCTGCCCGGCTTCCATCGGGTGCTCGGGTACCGACCGCCGCAGCCCTTCGTGGCCGGGGACCGCCAGCGCGAGCACGGCCAGCACGACCGGGACGAGCAGCAGGAACAGCGCGTACCCGGGATCGGCGAAGATCAGCCGCAGGTGCCGGGCGGCGAGTGTGCCGACCTGGTGCCCCAGCCCGGCGTGCACGGCTGGCGGCTCCGCGGCCGCCTCGGGCGGCGCCGCGGGACCCACGTGCGCCGGCTGGTGCGGCGGCGCGGTCCCCGCGACCACGCGGTGGAAGATGTCGGCCCAGTCGGCGGTGCCGAACCGCGCCCGCAGTTCGGCGGGCCGCCCGCTGAACACCGGGACGCCACCGGGCGCGAGCAGCAGCACGAGGTCGCACTCGTCGAGGTGCGTGACGTTGTGCGTCACCACCACGACCGTCCGGCCGGCGTCGGCGAGCTCGCGCAGCCGGCCCATGATCTGCTTGTCGAGCGCCGGATCCAGGCCGGAGGTCGGCTCGTCCAGCATCAGCAGCGACGGCGCGGTCAGCAGTTCGAGCGCGATCGACACGCGCTTGCGCTGCCCGCCGGACAGCCGGTGGATGGGCGTGCGCGCGTGCTCGGTCAGCTCGACTTCGGCGAGCGTCTCGGCCACCCGGCGCCGGCGGGCCGCCGGGTCGGTGTCGTCGGGCAACCGCAGTTTCGCCGCGTAGGACAGGGCACTGCGGGCGGTCAGCCGCGTGTGGACGACGTCGTCCTGCGGCACCACCCCGACCCGCCGTGCGACGGCCGAGCGCTGCCGGTGCATGTCGTAGCCGTCGTAGGTGATGCGCCCGCTGGTCGGCGCGACCTCGCCGGAGAGCACCTTGAGCAGCGTCGACTTCCCCGCGCCCGACGGCCCGACGACGGCGACCAGCTGTCCGGGCCGCAGATCGAGCGAGACGCCCGACAGCAGCGACCGGCCCCCGACGGCGAACCCGACGTCGTCGGCCACGAGCCGGGTGCGCTCCCCGCCGGTCGCGACGAGGTTGTCGCCGTCGACCCGCAGATCGGTGGCCCCCACGGTGATCCGGTCCCCGTCCGCGATCGGCGACTTCCCGGCGACCGGGACCCCGTTGACCAGCGTCGGATTCCGGCTGCCGAGGTCGGTCAGCCGCCACGCCCCGCCGACGCGTTCCAGCCGGGCGTGGCGGCGGGAGACCTGCAGGTCGCCCAGCACGATGTCGTTGTCGGAGGCCCGGCCGATGGTGATCCGGACCCGGT
Organism: Amycolatopsis sp. NBRC 101858; assembly: GCF_030269325.1. Classification (GTDB taxonomy): domain Bacteria; phylum Actinomycetota; class Actinomycetes; order Mycobacteriales; family Pseudonocardiaceae; genus Amycolatopsis; species Amycolatopsis ponsaeliensis. The sequence goes on from NZ_BSTD01000001.1 coordinate 1,708,206, forward strand.
TGCCGATCCACACGCCGGTCAGCCGGTCGTGGTCGTCGACGTCGGCACCTCGCCGGGCAGGCCCAGCAGCTCCGCGGTACCGAGCACGAGGAAGCTGTAGTTGCCGGAGGCCGATCGGTTGCCGGACACGGCTTCCCACTGGATCCGCAACCGCAGGACTCCGCTGATGTCGAGGTCGACCGGGACCGGCGTCCCGTACGAGACCGGCTTGTTGAACACCTCACGGCCGTCGGCGAAGATCTCCAGCTGCATCTTGAGGGACGAGTCGCCCGCGTTGTCGTCGATGCCCGCGGTGGCGGTGAACCGGCGGAAGCCCTTGGCGACGTTGTACTCGACGCCCTGCGTGTCCGTGCCGTAGTCCACCGACCGGCCGAGCGCGTGCAGGTAGTTCTTGCCGGCGATGGTGGTGTTCTGGACGTTGTTGTTCCACTCGCCGGACGCGGGGTGGACGGAGTCGAGGTAGACCAGCTGGGCTTGGTGCGCGACGGTCAGCTTCACGGTCCCGCCGATCGCCGCTCCGGCGGCCGGGTCCTGCTCGATCACCGTGCCGTCGGCCGCGGTCGCGTCGATCTTGTCCACAGTGGTCACCTGGATGCCGGGCAGCGCGTCCTGCGCGTCGGCGAGCTTCTTGCCCACCACGTCCGGCATCACGCTGGGCTTCGCCGTCGTGGTCACCGACGGCGAATCGCTGACGGGCGCGACTTCCGCCGCGGCGGAAGTCGCCGGTGCCACGGTCCTTCCCGGCTCCGCGCTGCTGGTCTGCGACGGCCGGAACGCGAACCAGCCGCCGGCCAGCAGGGCCAGGACGACGAACAGGGCCAGCACGATCCGGCCCCGGCGACGGCGTTTCGGCATGGTCCCTCCGGTGGGCATGGTGTTCGGCGAAGTGGTGGGCGCGACGGGACGCCTCGGCGGAGGCGGCGCGGTGCCGAAGACGGTCTGCGTGCCGAGGCCCGTCTCGTTGAGCGGCACCGGCGGCGGCGGCGTGGTGAGCGGGAGGACGAGCGGCTCCTTCATCAGCTCCAGCACCAGCCCGTCCAGGATGGTCGCGACCTGCTGGGCCGAGTCGGGCCGGTCCGACGGCCGCTTGGCCATCAGCCAGGACAGCACGTCCCACAGCTGGTCGGGCACCCCGGCGGGCCGGCCCGGCAACGCGCTTTCGTGCATCCGGATCACCGCGAACGTCGACTGCCCGGCGAACGGCGTGACCCCGCAGCACAGCTCGTACAGCAGGATGCCGAGCGAATACAGGTCCGACGCCGGGGTCGCTTCGAGGCCCTTGCCCAGTTCCGGGGCGAGGTACTGCGGCGTCCCGACCAGCAGCGACCGGCGGCCCAGATCGGTGGCCGTCGCGAGCCGCGAGATGCCGAAGTCCGTCAGGCGCGGGACGGTCCCGTCCATCAGGACGTTCTCCGGCTTGACGTCGCGGTGCACGACGCCGGCCTGGTGCACGGCCGCGAGCGCCGCCGCCACCCCGGCCCCGATGCGGGCGACTTCGGCCGGCAGCAACGACTTCTCCACGGTCAGCCGGGCCCGGAGGTCACCGCCGCCGACCAGGTCCATCACGATCGCCACGGTTTCGCCCTCGACGACGAGGTCGTGCACGCCGACGAGGTTCGGGTGCCGCAGCCCGACCAGGATGGACCGCTCCTGCAGGAACCGCGCCACCAGCTCGGGATCCTCGACGAGCTCGTCGCGCAGCACCTTGAAGGCGTAGGCCCTCCCCTGCTCGTCGGAGCCGGCGAAGACCCGCCCCATCGCACCCGTGCCCAGCTGGTCGCCCAGCCGGTACCGGCTGCCCAGCGCCTTTTCCATGTCGAAGACCTCCAGAACGGTTCAGTCTTCTTCGGGACTTTTCTTCCCGAAGAGGTTGTCGAGGTGGGGAAAGAGCTGCCAGACGAGCACCGGCAGGTTCATCAGGAGCCCGGTGACCCAGGCGCGGTTCCGGAGCTCGGCCCGCCAGCCGAGGGCTTCCCCGATCCGCCGCTCGGCCTCGCCGACGAGCGGGACCGCGGTGGCCTTGTCGCCGGTGAGCATCAGCGCGATGCCGAGGTCGAGCTGGGTCCGCATGGTGTCCGGGTGGTGCGGGCCGATCGAGTCCCGCTGCCGGTCGAGCAGCGGCCGCAGGATGCCGACGACCTTGTCGTACTGCTTGAGCTGGGCGTACGCCTGCGCGGTGGAGTAGCTCAGCCAGTGGTGCAGCGGGTGGTGCGGGCCGAAGACCTTGCCCACGCTCGGTTCGAGCTCCGCGAACTCCCGCAACGCGCGTTTCGGCCGGCCGCGCGTCACGGACGTGCGGGCGCACCGGACGCCGGCGGCCAGTGCCAGCGGGCTTTCGGGTCCGAGCAGCCCGATCAGCTCGTCGCGAGCGGACCGCAGGTGCGCTTCGAGCGCGTCCCAGTTCTCGTCGCGCACCTTGAGTTCGGTGAGTTCCAGCGACATCTCGGCCTCGGCGTGGACGCCGATCGCCTCCAGCCGCAGCGGGTGCCGTTCGTGGTCCGCCGTGTCGTGCTCGCGGATGATCGCTTCGGCGGTCTTCCGCGCCTGCTTGAGCTCGCCGAAGATGATCCGCAGCCGGGCCAGTTCGAGCCGGGCCCGCGGGTCCGGGTCGTCGGCGTCGAGGAGGGCGAGCGCGTCCCGGAACCGGCCGCGCATCCGCTTCGCGACGGCCATGAACACCCGTGCCTCGGTCTCTTCGCCGTCCGGCAGGGACTCCGGCCAGATCGGGTCCGCGTCGGCGAACCGGCCCAGCTGGTCGAGCGCGCGAGCGCAGGTGAGCCGGGCGCGGAAGGCGTCCCCGGAGTCCGCCAGCGGGCGGCAGACCTCGACGGCCGCGTCGAAGTCGCCCGCGTCGACGAGGGCCGCGGCCGCGGCCACGCGATCGGCCGGCCCGGCATCGGCGGTCAGGATCCGCTTGGCCGCTTCCCGCGCGGCCACGACGTCACCCTCGCCGCGGAACCAGTCCAGCCCGATCCGCAGCAACCGGGCTCGCTGCTCGGCGGGCACGCAGTCGTGCTCGGCGAGCGCGGCGGCGTGCTGGTGGAGACGTCCGGCTTCCCCGGACAGTTCGAGCACGGCCGACGCGGTTCGGCGCGTGAGCTCGTCGTCGAGCCCGGCGGCGTCGCGGACGAGGGCGTGGATGTCCCATTCGGACCCGAGGTGGATCAGCAGCGCGCACCGGGCGAGCTCGGCCACGGCCTGATCGACCCGTTCGCCCGGCAGCACCCGCCGCACCAGCTCGGCCGGCACGGGTGCCCGGGAGATCGCCCCGGCGATGCGCAGGATCCGCAGCGCGGTCGGCCCGCAGGCGGCCACCGCGTCCGCCAGCACGCCGGTGCCCTTGACCTCGTCGAGGACCTGCACGAACCCGGCCGGGTCGACCGCGCCCCGGCGGTCGCGCAACGCGGTCACCGCGCTCGTCAGGACGATCGGGTGGCCGCCGCACCGTTCGACGAGCCGCCGCGCGGCCGCGAGCTCGCCGGGATCGTCCGACCCGACGATTTCGGTGTACAGCGCGGCACCTTCGTCTTCGGAGAAGCCGGTCAGGTCGACGACGGGCGCGGGCCAGTCCGGGTTGCCGGACCTCGTGGTGAGCACCGTCCGGACCGACGACGTCGGCATGACGAGCTGGTCGAGCACCTCGGCCGGCAGCTCCGACGGGACGTCGTCGACGATCCACAGCTGCGGTTTCCCGGCCGCGTCGATGCGCCGGGCGACGACGGCCCGGACCTCGTCCGGCGGCAGGTCGCCGACGTCGGCGCCGAGGTCCCGCGCGATCGCGCGGACGTGCTCGTTGAACCGGGCGAGCGCACCGACGGGATCGTCCTGGCCGAACAGCCCCAGCCACCGCACCCCGCCGGCGAAGGCGTCCCGGAAGAGGAAGGCGTACTGCTCGGCCAGGCTGGTCTTCCCGGTCCCGGCGATGCCCCGCACCACGGCGAGCGCCGCCGAAGTCCGCGGCGTGGTGGCCGGCAGTTCGCGGGCGTGCAGGGCGCTGTGGATCGCCCAGAGCTCCCGGTACCGCCCGACGAACCGCCGGGGCCGCAGCAGCCGGGGCAGCACCGGCGCCGTGCTGCGCACCGAGCCGAGCGGAGTGCCCGCCGCACGCGCCAGTTCGGCGATCCGCCGGACGACGACCGCCCGTTCCCGATCGTTCGCCGGCCGGCCGGCGTAAGCGGCGTCTTCCAGTTCCACCGGCGCGATGTGGTTGCCGTCGAGCTCGGGATTGACGACGAGCACACGCCGCCGCGGATCGCCGAGCCGTTGCGCCGCGAGGAAGGCGGACGTCAGCTCCCATTGGCAGGCATACCGCGTCGGAAACCGGCGCGAATAGTAGGCGAGCAGCACTTTCGACCCGGCGAGCGCGGCATCCAGCCTTTCCGTGATGCCCTCGAAGCGCCGGATTTCCTTGTCCCGGAAGACCCGCAGCCCGGCGGCTTCAAGCGCCTCCTGGAGCGCGTTCACCTCGACGCTGTCGGCCCAGGTGAAGCTGAGGAAGATGTCGTAGGACGCGGTCACGCCACACCGCCGGCGCAAGTGGAGTCGTCCAGCCAGCTGATCCGGTCGAAGCCGAACGCCTCGGCGGCAGCGCGCGGCGACGAAAGCGCTTCCGCCTCTTCCGCCCGCAGGACCAGCTCGCCACCGACGTTGTGGAGCGAGAGGGGCACCGTCACGCGGCCACGGCCGGGCTTGCCGAGCGAGAGTTCGAGCCTGCCGCCGTCCCAAGTGGACACGACGAGCAGCCCGGGTGGCGCTTCGGCCGGCGGGAACACCGCGATCACGACCAGCCGGGCGAGCTGCCGGACCTGCCTCAGATCGGCCGACACCGAACGCCGACGCACGGCCAGCACCGGGGTGCGTGACGCGGTCGTTCCCGAGCCGAGAAAGCCGGACCGGCCGTCGGCCAGGTCGTAGGCACAGCCGAGGGTCACGGTCCCGCTGACGGCCTCGGCGGTCAGCAGGCCGATCGCGCTCTGCAGCCGGTCCAGGGTCACGGCGGGCGTCTTCGGCCCGAGCTGCAACCGGCGGCCGGCACCGAGCCGCACGACCGGCCGGCCGGGCCGCCCCACCCGCCGAACCGGCAGCGCGAGGCGAGTGTCCGGCTGTGACGGTCGAGGGGCGCGGTCGAGCACCGCCGGTTCGCCCCCGAGGTCCAGCGACAGGTCACCGCGCGCCAGTTCCACCGGCTCACGGCCATCGAGGTCCAGCGAAACCCGGCCGCGAGGCGCCCGCATCCCGGCCGTGCTCGGCATTCCCCCAACCGGCGCCTGGCCATCGAGGTCCAGCGACACGTCCCCGCGCGCGGGTTCCACCGGCTCACGGCCATCGAGGTCCAGCGAAACCCGGCCATGAGGCGCCCGCACGCCGGCTGAACTCGGCAAAGCCCCACCCGGCATCCCGCCATCGAGATCCAGCGACCCCGCGCCCGGCACTTCCCTCCCGCCGCCGGAATCCGGCGGCGCGGCCGGCCGGCGCCGCCGGAGGAACGTCAGATCGGTGCGGGACTCCGCCCGGCCGGGAGCCGTGAAGTCGAGCGTCATCGCAGGACTCCGTAGTCCTCGGCCAGCGCCGTGATCCCCGCCCGGTACCCCTCGCCGAGCACCTTGAACTTCCAGCCGCCGTTGTGCCGGTAGACCTCACCCAGTGCCAGCGCGGCCTCGCTGTCGAGCGTGGTGGCCAGGTTCTCCGACCGGACCAGCTCCCGGTCGTCGCGGGGGTCGAGCCCGCGCACCGTCAGCGTCCGGAGGCGGCCCAGTCCGCGGCGCAGTCCGTTGCCTTCGTTGACGTACAACACCGCGACGATCCGCGAAACCTCGTCCGGCACCGCCCCGAACACGACTTCGACCTGCTCGGCGTCGTCCCCGGTCAGCGTCACCGAGCGGCTCGGTTCGGTCAGCTGGTTGAAGAAGACGAAGTGGTCCGCCGAGGGGGCCCGGCGCGCGCTGTCGCAGAGGATCGCGGCCATGACCAGGCTGTCGGCCAGCGCCGGTTCCGGCCCGGCTTCCCACCGGACGCCGAGGACGATGCCGGGCAGGTCCGGGATTTCGCGGGTCAGGTCGACGTTCGAGCCACGTCTGAGATCAGCCATCACAGGTCCAGGTCGGAGTTCGAGAACTTCGTGCGGAGGAACGTTTCCTGGGTGCGCAGGGCATCCGCGGCCCGGCCGCGTTCGGCGTCCTGGAGCGAGATCGCCTCGTCCAGCAGCGATTCGAGCAGGGACCCGCTCGCGGTGTCGCCGGCGCGGAGGAACGCTTCCAGGGTCGTCGGCAGGTGATCGGTCACGATCCCGGCCACCGCCACCCGCGTGCGGATGTCCGGCGTCGCGTTCTCGCCGACCAGTTCGGCCAGCACGTCGGTGATCTCCCGCGCGGTGACCACGGCCGACGGCGGCAGCCGGCTCGAACGCGCGTTGACGAACCGGATCAGCGACGCGAGCTCGGCCCGCAGCGCCTCCGGCGTGTCGTCCGGAGGGGCCTCGGCGGGCACCGGGACCAGCCCGGTTTCCCTGCGCAGCCAGGCCATCGGGTCACCTCGTGCCCTCGTGCCGGCGGGTGCGCTCGAGGTAGGGCTTGGCGCGGTCGAGCTGGCCCTGCAGCGCGGCCACCGTGTCCGCCATCGAGTCCGTCGCCTGCGCGCGGAACGTGTCGAGCGCGTCCATGGTCGCGAAGACGTTGTCGAACGCCGCCTGCAGCTTCCCGATCTCGATCGTCGACGACGCCGCCTGCTGGTTGATCTCGGCGCCCTGCTGCTGCAACTGGCGTGAGGTCGCCTCGATCAGGTCCGACGTCGTCGCGTTCAGGGCCGTGACCTGCTGCAGCACGAGTTTCTGGCGGGCCAGCGCCTGCGAGACGATGACCGCGGTGCGCAACGCCGAAATGGTGGTCGTCTGCGCCCGGTCGACGCCCTTGATGAGCTCGATGTTGTTGCGGCGCACCAGATCGAGGGCCATGTACCCCTGCACGGCGACGGCCATCTGGGTCAGGATGTCCTGCCGCCGCTGCCGGACGCCGAACAGGGCGTCGGACTTGAGCGTGTCGGCCTCCTCGGTCCGGCCGAGCGCCTGGAGGTCCGAGACCTTCCGCTCGATCTCGGCGTCGAGCGCGCCGGCGAGCTCGTTGTACTCGGTGAGCTTGCCCATCGTGGCCCAGAGGTTGGCCTTCTCCGTGTCGATGCTCGCGTTGTCCTTGCGGAGCTCGTCCTGGCCGGAGTCGAGCGACCGGATGATGGCGTCGATGTGCGACTGCGCGGTCTGGTACTTCGCGAAGTACCGGTCGACGCGGTCGCCGCCGGGCAGGAACTTCAGCAGCCTGCGCACGCCCTTGAGGTCGGCCCGGTTCGGGTCGAGCTCGGTGATCGTCGAGCGCAGGTCGATGAGCGTCGCGGACACGCGGGTCTGCGCGTCGTCGCGGGGCACGCCCTTGCCGGGCAGCTTGGCGGCGGGCCGGTCGAGCATCCGGTTCGACATCCCCGCCGCCGCCCGCATGTCGCGGTCGCCCATCGACGTGATGCCCTGGATCCGCTGGGCGTAGACCGGCGAGTGGAAGTCCAGTTCGGCCAGCTCCGCGACGAACGCGCGGGCCTTCTGCCGCAGCTCCTCGCGTTTCGCGGGGTCCATGGGTACGGCGCCGGCCGCCTCCTGCTGTTCGACGACCCGGACCGGGGCCGGCGGCGCGAGGACCAGCCCGCTCCCGGGCGCCTGCGCCGCGGCCGACGGTGGCCCGCCGAGCTCGAGATCCGACATCGGAACACCTCCTGGGTCTGGGTTTGGGTCTGGGTCGCCGGTCGCGGTCAGAGGTGCCGGGACACGGCGGGCAGCAGGTCGCGGAACGTCCGGCCGGTGGCGGCCGCGCCGATGGCGGTCATCGCCCAGCCGCCGGGTTCGCGGGTCAGCTTCGCCATGATCTGAGCGGTGTGCCGGCCGGAGCCCGACAGGTCGTAGCGGGCGATCTCACCCTCGTTCGCCTCGTCGACGAGCCGGCAGTAGGCGTTCTCGATCTGCGAGAAGTCCTGGCCGGTGAACGAGTTGACGGTGAAGACGATCGTCGTGACCTGGACGGGGACCCGGCCGAGGTCGACGCGGATCGACTCGTCGTCGCCCTCGCCCTCGCCGGTGAGGTTGTCGCCGGTGTGCCGCACCGAGCCTTCGATGCTGGCCAGCTGCTTGAACCAGACCTGGTCGACGAGCCGGTCGCCGGCGTCGAAGAGCAGCGCGGACGCGTCGAGGTCGATGGTCTGCGCCCGGCTGCCGAACAGGCCGCGCTTGCGCATCGCGTCCCAGCCGAGGCCCATCCGGACCTGCGTCAGCGTGGGGCCGCCGGCCTTGGTCAGCGAGACGCGCTCGCCCTTGGTCAGTGTCACGGTCATTTTCGTGTCCTTTCGAACGGAGTTCGGTTCAGTGGGCCGAGGTGAGCCGGGGCGTGCCGAGCTCGGCGGCCGCCGGCCGGGTCCGCGACAGCCGCCGGTTGCGGACCACCGACGACAGCAGCGCGGTGCCGATGAACCCGACGCCGACCAGGCCGGTGACGATCTCCGGCACGTCGTACCGGATGGTGCAGAGCAGGAGCACGGCGAGCGCGCCGATCGCCCACTGCGCACCGTGTTCGAGGTAGGCGTATTCGTTGAGCGTCCCGTTGCGGACGAGGAACACCGTCAGGGCGCGGATGTAGGCGGCGCCGATGCCCAGGCCGATCGCGATGACGACCGGGTCGGACGTGATGGCGAACGCCCCGACGACGCCGTCGAAGCTGAAGCTCGCGTCCATCACCTCGAGGTAGAGGAACAGGAGGAAGGCCGCTTTGCCGGCGACGGCCACCGGGCGTCCGCCGCGCCCGCCGGCCTCGTCCGGTTCGAACAGCTCGCTCAGCCCGCTCACGAGCAGGTAGGTGATGAGGCCGAGCGCGCCGGAGACGAGAACGCTCACCGGCTTTCCCGCCGGGGCCAGGAAGTCCGCGGTCAGCAGGAGCGCGCCGGCCGCGACGACCACCGAGATCTGCTTCAGGCGGCCGATCCGGGCGAGCGGGCGCTCCAGCCAGGACAGCCAGGTGAGCTCGCGTTCCTCGAAGATGTAGTTCAGGAAGAGCATCAGCAGGAACACGCCGCCGAAGGCCGCGATGGCCGGGTGCGCTTCGTGCAGGACGGAGGCGTACGTGCCCGGGGTGTGGATGTCGCCACCGGCCATCGCGAGGTGGTAGGCCTCGACCGGCGACAGCTTCGCGGTCAGGCAGACGACCACCACCGGGAACAGCAGCCGCATCCCGACGACCGCCACCAGGATCCCGACGGTCAGGAACAGCCGCTGCCACTTCCGGTTCATCCGCGCGAGCACGCCGGCGTTCACGACGGCGTTGTCGAAGGACAGGGAGATCTCCAGCACCGCGAGCACGGCGACGACGGCGAGGCCGAGCGTCCCGCCGTACCAGAACGCCAGCAGCAGGCCGGCCGCCGTGATCGCCAAGGAACCGCCGAATGTCTTCAGCACCATTTCACTCCCGTGTCCGTGTGCCGGTCAGGCGGCGTTGATCCCGTAGTCCTTGGCGATTCCGGCCAGGCCCGAGGTGTAGCCCTGGCCGACGGCCCGGAACTTCCAGTCGCCGCCGTTGCGGTAGAGCTCGCCGAAGACCATCGCGGTCTCCGTGGACGCGTCTTCGGAGAGGTCGTACCGGGCGAGCTCGGCGCCGTCGGACTGGTCGACGACGCGGATGAAGGCGTTGCGCACCTGACCGAAGGCCTGGCCGCGGGAATCGGCCTCGTAGATGGAAACGGGGAACACGATCTTGTCGATCTCGGCCGGCAGGTTCGCGAGGTCGACGGTGACCTGCTCGTCGTCGCCGTCCCCGCCGCCGGTGAGGTTGTCGCCGGTGTGCCGCACCGCGCCGTCCGGGGTGGCCAGGTTGTTGAAGTAGACGAAGTGCTTGTCGGACAAGGCGTTGCCGTCCGCGCCGAGCGCGATCGCGCTCGCGTCGAGGTCGAACTCCTGGCCGCTCGTGGTCCGCTCGTCCCAGCCGAGGCCGACGGTGACCGCGCTCAGGCCGGGCGCCTCCTTCGTCAGCGAAACGTTGCCGCCCTTGCTCAGGCTCACACCCATTTTGTCCTCCTCGGTCGCCGAAAACCCGGCAGGACACCGCGTGCATTCACGGCGTCCGCCGATGTCGGCAGAAGAATGGTTTCCGTTACACCCGGCGGATCGCTTTCGCTTTATCCGGGTACCACCGATCGACAGTGGATACCCACCCCAGTCGCCGGATCCGGTCGGCTCGTTACCGGCCGCGGTGTGCTTGACCGGATCGTCACCAATTCCGAATCAGCGTGCCGGCGGCATCGGGCGCGCAGGGGAAAAGTGTCGCGCTTTTGTCATGTTTACGACGCGGCTTTCCGCGGCCGGATAGGGCATCTTGGAAGAAGACGCTCACGTCGAGGAGGAGCATGGCGCGCACGGGGCACGGCCGGTCAGGGGGCGGCCGGCTGCCAGCCCACGCCGTAGGACCTCGCCGGCTGGAGGTCCTGGAAACCGGTGCGCACCTCGCCCGCGTTGTCGAGGAAGAGCGGTTTGCGCTCCGGCAGCGGGTCGCCCGCGTCCTTGGAGAGGTCGCCGTCGATGCGCCAGATCCGCAGCGGCGGCTCGCGCCGATCGAACCGGACATTGAGATCGAAACTCTCGCAGGGGAATTCCGGGGTGCAGCAGTAGAACGGCGACGGCAGCTCTTCCAGCTTGACGCGGAAGAAGAATTCGTGCTGGTCACCGGCGTCCAGAACGTGCGGCGGCCGCAAGCGGAACGCCACCCGGGTGGAGGAGACCATCCGCACGGAATGCACCTCGCCGCCCGAGACGACGTCGATGCCGAGGCCGTCGAGGTCGGGCTCGGCGGTCGGGCTGACCGGCCGCGCGAGGGAGATGCCGTGCTCGATTTCCGCGAGCCCGGCGACGTGGCTGACGATCCGCCGGGATTCGAAGACCTCGGCGGCGGCACCGGTGAGGTTCAGCCGGACCGCCAGCGCCGACGTGTGCCACGGACCCTGGCTGATCGCCGACGAGCTCCCGTACGCCGCCGGAGCCCCGTACGCGGCCTCGGCCATGAGGTAGATGACGTCGTCGGCGCGGCGCTGCATCGTGCGGATGTTGCGGTCGGCGCCGGTGCCCAGCAGTTCGAGGCGCGCGGTGTACCGCTCGTTCGCGCCGGTGCCGAACCCCAGCACGATCCGCGCCGTCTTCTGCTGCGGCACGGGCAGCTTCTCGATCAAGGACAGAAGCGTGGCGACCACTCTCGCGCGGACCGTCCCCGGCGTGTCGTCCTCGCGGATCCCGCACACCTCGCGCAGTTCTTCGCCGACGACACCGGGCAGGTTCTTCGCTTGGACGCCCAGACCTTTGCGAAGCAGTTTCAGCTCCGTTGAGAGAGCGTTGATCTTCGCGTCGGCCGCCTCCTGAGCCAAGCCCGCCACCTCCGTCTTGGTCGCTGCGGGGAAGTGTACTCATGGTCCGCCGCGCACCGCGGGGCCGTCACCCGTTTCCCGGCTGTTTCCGGAACCGGGAAACAGTGCGGGTCGAGCCAGCCACCACCGTTTCCTCCCGACCGGCAACGGGAAACATCTGTTTTCACCGAATTCACCGGGTGAAGCTTGGGTCGCCGAAATCCTTCGGCGAAAACAAGCAATTCGATCCGGAAAGGTGAACGCGATGCACACGCACCTCATCATCGTGCTCGGCCAGCTGGTCTCCCTGCTGGGCTGACCAGGAACAGGCCGGCGGGCCCGGGCCGCCGGCCATCCTTCCCTCACCCCACCGAATACAGGATGATTGACCGATGCAGGACTTTGGAGCGGAATTGAAACGTCGACGGACGTCGGTCGGCATGTCACTGACCGGACTCGCGGCCGCCGTGCATTTCACCAAGGGCTATCTCAGCAAGGTGGAGAACGGCAAGGCCCGGGTGAACCGGGACTTGGCGAAGGCCTGCGACCTGGCGCTCGACGCCAAGGGGGAACTGCTCGCCCTCGTCGCGGAACAGGGAATGCCCGCGCGCCGCAACGCCGGCGGCATTGTCGGCCTGCCGGACGGCGGCCGGTACTTCGTCGGCCGGGAAACCGAGCTCGACGCGCTTTCCGCACTGCTGCTGGACCCGGACGACGCCCGGGTCGGCGTCGTGCACGGAATGGCGGGGGCCGGCAAGACGGCGTTGGCCGTCGCCGCCGCCCGCCGCGTCGAGCGGGCCTTCCCGGACGGCTGCCTCTTCTTCGACCTGCGCGGGCACACGCCCGGCGCGACCGAGCTGTCGGCCGGTGAAGCCCTCGGCCGGCTGCTGCGGCTGCTCGACGTCTCGGCCGACCAGCTGCCCGCCGACGAGGACGGCCTGGCCAACCTGGTCCGCGACCAGCTGCGCAGCCGGCGCATGATCCTCGTGCTGGACAACGTGCGCTCCGCCGAACAGATCCGCGCGATCGTCCCGGGCGAGACGTCGTCCCGGATCCTGGTGACCAGCCGGGGCCGGCTCCCCGCGCTCGACGACGCGTGGCACTTCCCGGTCGACGTGCTGCCGCTCGAGGACGCCGTGCGGCTCCTGCGCTCCGTCGCCGGCGAGCACGCACCGGACGACGAAAGCGTGGCGACCGAGCTCGTCCGGCACTGCGGGCGGCTGCCGCTCGCGATCCGCATCGTGGCCGCCCGGTTCGTCGCCGGCGGCTGGACGGCGACGAGGCTGCGCGACCGGCTGGCCGACGAGCAGACCCGCCTCGGCACCCTGGACGACGGCGAGCGCAGCGTCGCCACCGCGTTCACCGTCTCCTACGACTCCCTGCCCGGCGACCAGCGGCGGCTGCTCGGCCTGCTCGCCCTCCACCCCGCGACCGCCGCGGAGACGGCCGCCGTCGAAGCGCTCGCGGGCCTCGGCCCCGGCGAAGCGGATCGGCTGGTGGACCGGCTGCACGACGCCCACCTGGTCGTCCGCGACGAACGCGGGTACGTCGAGCTCCACGACCTGATGCGGATGTTCGCCTCGACGCACGCGCTTCCGGACGTCGAGCCGGCCGACCGCGAGGTCGCCGTGAGCCGGCTGGTCGACCACGCGCTGAAGACGACGCTCGCGGCCGACGAACTCGCGGAGCCCTTCCGGTTCCGCCCGGAGACGGGGCTTCCCGCGTCGTCCACGGTTCCGTTCGCCGACGCCGACGGCGCGCTCGCCTGGCTGACCGCGCAGTGGCCGATGCTGGCCGAGATCGTCGACTCGGCGTTCCGGCACGGGTTCCACGACCGCTGCTGGCAGCTCGCTTTCGTGCTCCGCGCGTTCTTCTTCCGCGAGAAGCTGTTCGAGCCGTGGATCCGGACGCACGAGCGCGCGCTCGAAGCGGCGCGCGCGACCGGCGACCCGAGTGCGACCGGGATGATCCTCAACAACCTGGGCATGGCCTGCATCGAGTCGGGTCGCGTCGACGACGCCATCCGGTTCCACCAGCAGGCACAGGAGTGTTTCGCCCGGGCGCGCGACGACCGCGGCGCGATCGACGCGCTGTCCAGCCTGGCGTGGGCGCGCCTGTACCGCGGCGAAGCCGAAACGGCGTTGACCGACCTGACGACGGTGCTGGACGTCTACCGCCGGACCGGCCGGACCCGCAACGTGGTCATCGCCCTGCGCGGCATCGCACTCGCATCGACGGCGCTGGACCGGTTCCCCGAGGCGCTGTCCAGGGCGCGCGAGGCGCTTGAGCTGGCCCAGCTGCCGGTCGATCGCGCGATGTCGGCCAACGGCGAGGCGTGGGTCCGGTTCCGCGCCGGTCAATGGGACGACGCGGAGCGCGGCTATCGCACCGCGGCCGAACTGGCCGACGACGCGGGGAGCGAGTACGAGCGCGCCCGGGCATTGACGGGCTTGGGCAACACGGCGGCCGCCCGCGGCGACCACCAGGAGGCGGCTCGCTGGTGGGCGGAGGCTGCCGCATACCGCGTCACGCTCGATCCGACGGTGCTCGGCGAGGCCGCGTACCGGAACCGCCTCGCCGCCGTCGTCGCCGAGTGAGCACTCAGAACACGACGAAGAAGATGAGGCGCTTCGCCTGCCAGGTCCAGATCCGCCAGGCGTAGTGGCCGGCCAGGCCGGACAGAGCCAAGGCGAGGAGGCCGCCGAGGACCGAGCTGTTCCCCAGCAGCGTGAACCCGCCGATCGCCAGGACGACGGTCCAGGCCGTCCACAGCAGGCCGTAGCCGACGCGGCGACCTTCGCTGTAGGGGCGGACTTCGGTGGTGGGGCCCGGTACCGGGCCCATCGGTGGCTGCGCTTCCGCACTCATGACGGCTCCTCTTCGCGGTGGTTTCGGCTTTCCTGCCCACCAGTCGCCGCGGCGGCGAAACGCGTTGCGGTCGCCCGCGCATTGTCGGGTTTCTGACGCGTTCTGCAGGTTTCCGGGGAAAGCCGTTTCCGGCAACGGAAACTCCTTGTTGCCACCGCACTCCGGAGCGCACCATTGATGCAGTCCCGAATTCCGCGGCCGCCGCGGGAATTCGAAAGCCCCGTTTTCCGAGGAGCCTGCCATGATGGTCGTCTGTTCTTTTTCCGCTCTCGTCCGCACCGCGCTGTTCCTGGTCGTGGTGGCCCTGGTGGCCGGCGTCTCGCTGGCGGGCCCCAGCACGCCGCCGAGCACGCCCGGCCAGGGCCCGGCGGTGTCCATGTCCACCCGCGAGCCCGTCGAGCACTGACCGGCCGTGGACTCGCTACTCGAACAGCACCGGGTTCCCCCACGCCAGCTCCGGGAGCTTGTTCGACTGCCCACCGGCGGCCAGCACACCCGCCAGCAGCGGGCTGGCGGTGGTACCCGGCCGGTACGCGACGAGCTTGAGCCGCAGCACGTTGACGACGTCGTAGCGCATCCACGCCGGCCGTCCCATGCGGACCTCGACCTGCTCTTGCGGGACGTTGTCGAGGAAGACCTGGAAGTAGCCGAGCTGGCCCGCGTCGGCCGCGTCGTCGAGCACGCCGGCGACGGCCTCGAAACCCGTGTAACGCCGGCCGAGGTTGTATTCGACGACCGCGCGCGGTTCGTTCGCGAACAGGGAAGGCCGGTAGACGATGCTGTCCCCCCGGTGCATCCCGTCGATCTCCGCGCCGGTCATGCGGACGTCCGAGCTGCAACTGGCGGGGCGCAGCGCGGCGGTCAGCAGGACCGGCTTCGCCGTGGGTTTCGCCGTACCGTCCGCGGGCCGGGCGCCGATGAAGGTGCCGATCTCGGGAACGGCGAAGCGCGGCACCCCGGTGAACGCGACCAGCAGTTCCGCGACGCCGGCCGGCGTGAATTCCTTGATTTCGTACCGCGTGGTGGAGTGCGCGTTGAGGAACGACGGGATCTCCTCGATCCGGCG
This sequence comes from Amycolatopsis sp. NBRC 101858, assembly GCF_030269325.1. Taxonomy (GTDB): domain Bacteria; phylum Actinomycetota; class Actinomycetes; order Mycobacteriales; family Pseudonocardiaceae; genus Amycolatopsis; species Amycolatopsis ponsaeliensis. The sequence goes on from NZ_BSTD01000001.1 coordinate 1,723,549, forward strand.
GCCCGGGAGCACGACGGGCAGGATCCGCCGGGTGGCGCGGGGCAGGTCCTGGGTGATGTTGTCCCGGATCATCGCGGCTTCGAACTGCGCACCTCGTCCGAGGTGCGGCACCTCGGTGCCTTCGGCGCGCCGCTTGTAGTCCGGCGAGGCGATCACCAGGACGAAGTCCGCTTCGGTGAGCTGCTCGATCGCCCAGAGCGACCAGTCGCGGCGGCCGTCGTCGGCCCATTGGTCGAGCCGGACGTCGATCCCCGCACCGGCGCGCAGGAACGTCGCGAATTCGCGAACGAGGTCACGGTGGCGTTCGTCGTCGTGCGAATAGGTGATGAAGACCCTCGGCGGCTTTCCCGCGCCCGGCGTGACTTCTTCTTGCTGCTCCATCGTCATGAAGTTCCCTCGGGGCCACGGGTCGGTACGCCGATTGAACCTCAGGATCGCGGATCGCGAAGTCCGGCCGGACGCACTGTTCGCGTTTTGTCCAAGGGTTGTCCAGAAACCACGCCGGGCCGTTCAGGCTTCGAGGACCTCCCGGAGCTTCCGCGCGAAGGCTTCGGGCTGGCCGGCGTAGCCGAACTCGCCGCCGAGGAAGCCGCCGTGGTGGCTGGGGAAGACCGTCGCCTCCTGGCCGAGGCGTTCGGCGGTGGCGAGCGCGGTGCGCCCGGTCATGACGTCGATGGACTCTTCGCCCACCGCGATCACGATTCGCGTCGGTGCCGCGGTCAGCGCGTCGACGTCCAGCTCGTAGGCCGTGACGGCCAAGGAGCGGTCGGTCAGCAGCGGGTCGTCGCGGCGGCCGTCGTCTTCGGCCGGCATGCCGAACTGGGCCGGGTCCGCCGCGGGCAGCGCGAAGTAGTCGTCGGTGAATTCGCCCTTCCACGAGGTCATCGCGATGAAGGCCGCCATGCCGGCGCCGAAGCCCCCGGCCTGGTAGGCGTCCCGGAACGCTTTGCCCGCCCGCTCGGCCGCGGCGGCATCGGGCAGCACCCCGACGAGTGGCGGTTCGTGGGCGACGAGGGTGCTGACGTCGTCGGGATAGGCGGCGACGAGGGCGAGCGACGCGACGGCACCCCCGCTGCTCCCGAACACCTCGACCGGGCCGGCGCCGAGGGCCTGGATGACGCCGTGGAGGTCGCCGGCCTGGGTGGCGGGCACGTGGTCTTCCCGGCCGTCCTTGCGGACGCTGCGCCCGAGGCCGCGCGGGTCGTAGGTGACGACGGTCCGGTCGGGGAAGTAGGCGGCGAGGGTGCTGAACCCACCGGCCTCCATGGGTTGCCCGACCATGAGGAGCGGCGGCCGCGGGCTGTCGGCGGGCGCGGGCCCGTGGACGTCGTAGACGACGTCGGCCTCGGGTGTTTCGAGTACGTGGGTGGTGGTCATGGGTTCCTCCCCCGGGGTTCGGGACTCCGGGGGAGCGTAGCCCGGAGCACCGACAATTCCGGCGTTCCGGCTGGTCGCGCGCCGTGGTGTCGATCCACGGAGGCGGGGCGTATGAGACCCCGCTGGTTGCCGAACCGCGCGCGTGGGGTGGCCGGCCGGACTCGCACCGGCTTCGCCCGGGGTCACAGCCCGGGGCCTCGTCTCCTTCGGCTTCGGCCACAGTCGTCCCGCCAGGATTCGAACCCGGGACCACCCCGATGTGGGCGGGGAGCTCTTCCGCTGAGCTACGGGACGTCGCTCCCCCGCCAGGACTCGAACCCGGTACCTCCCGATCAACAGTCGGGTGCGCAGCCCGTTGCGCTTCGGGGGAAAAGTGGATCGCCGGGGATTCGAACCCCGAACCCGCCGAGTAAGAGTCGGCTGCTCTGACCGTTGGAGCTAGCGATCCCCCGAGCGGCCGGCGGGCATCGAACCCACTGCTCCGGTTCGGAAGACCGGTGTGTCCGCCGAGTTCACCACGGCCGCGGAACCCCGGCCGGGCCGACCGGGGGCACTCGCGTCCGCCGTACTCTTACGGCGAAGACGAGCGCGGAAAAAAGAATGCACGAAAAAGCCGCCCGGATCGGTTTCCCGATGGGCGGCTCCCGTGGCGTGACAAAGCGCTACACCAGAGGGAGCCCTCGAAGATTGTGTACCTGCATGTGCTTCACGCCAACTCCTCGGCTCGGTTCGTTGAAAACATCATCGCCCACCCCGCAGGCACGAGTCAACGAATTAACGCACGAGCCCCGTGCGATAGGCGTAGACCACTGCCTGCACGCGATCGCGCAGATCCAGCTTCGTCAGGATGCGCGACACGTACGTCTTGACGGTCTCCTGGCTGAGCACCAGCTCCGCGGCGATCTCGCTGTTGGACAGCCCGTCGGCGATCAGCCGCAGCACCTCGAGTTCCCTTGGTGCCAAAGCGATCTCGCCGGACGCGGCCGGGCGGATCCGCGCCGCGTACTTGCCGACCAGCCGGCGCGTGACCTCCGGGTCCAGCAGCGCGGCGCCGGTCGCGACGGTCCGGATCCCGTGCAGCAGCTGCGCCGGCGGCGCGTCCTTGAGCAGGAACCCGCTGGCTCCCGCGCGCAACGCCTCGTACACGTATTCGTCGAGGTTGAACGTCGTCACCACGAGCACCCGGACCGGCCGCTCGACCCCCGCGCCGGCGAGCAGGCGGGTCGCCTCGATGCCGTCCAGCACCGGCATCCGGACGTCCATCACGACGACGTCGGGCCGCAGCGAACCGGCGAGGTCGACCGCGGCGCGCCCGTCCCCGCACTCGGCGACGACCTCGAGGTCGGGCTGGGCGTCGATGATCGTCGCGAACCCGGTGCGGATCAGCGCTTGGTCGTCGCAGACGAGAACCTTGATCACGCCGGCCTTCCTGAAGGGATCCGGGCCCGGACGACGAAGCCGCCGTCACGGCCACCCGAGGTGAACTCACCGCCGAGAGCGTCGACGCGGGCGCGGAGCCCGGCCAGCCCTCGCCCGCTCCCCCCGACGGACACGCCCGCGGGGGCGCCCCCGTTTTCCACGCTACCGGACGGCACCGACAGTTTCGGGGCGTCGGTGGCCACCTCGACGAAGATGTCCCCATCACCGCGCCGCACCCGGACCTCGGTGCGGCAGCCGTGCGCGTACTTGAGCGCGTTCGTCAGCGCCTCCTGCACGACGCGGTAGGCCGCGGCCTCGGCCGCTTCGTCCGCCGGCTCGCCGTCCTCGGTGAACTCGACCGGCTGGCCCGCGCGCCGCGTCTGCTCGACGAGCGTCAGCAGCGAACCGGCAGTCGGCGTCCGCGAACCGCTGCCGTAGTCGGGGTTGAGCAGGTCCAGCAGCTGCCGCAGGTCCGCGATGGCCAGCCGGCCGGTGTCGGTGATCGCGGTCAGCGCCTGGTCGAGCCGTTCCGGCGCGGCGGTCAGGTAGCGCGCCGCCTCGGTCTGCACGACCATCGCCGTCACGTGGTGGGTGACGACGTCGTGGAGCTCGCGGGCGATGCGTGTCCGCTCGGTGGTGCGGGTGCTTTCGGCGACGAACCGGCGTTCCCGGGCTTCCGCGGCGCGGGACTGCCGCAGCCAGGCGCCGATGCCCCAGGCGAGGGCCAGTGCCAGGTAGAACGTGACGAAGCCGGTCACGCCCTCGGTCGACCCGTGCCGGGCGAGCGCGATCGCCAGCGGGACGTACGCCGCGGACGCGACGGCCACGGTCGTCCACCGGAAGCGGTCGAGGTGGGCGGCCGCGCTCAGCAGCGCGATCGGCAGCGCGGAGCCGGAAACCGTGTGGTAGCCCCAAAGCTGGTCGGCGGCGAAGCCGAGCGACACGAGCGCGAGGCACCCGGCAGGCCACCGCCGGCGCACGGCCAGCGGCAGGCACTCGACGGCGACCACCACGATGGCCAGTGCGTCCATGGGCCGGGTCGGCAGGTCGCCGACCTGGGTCCCGTAGCCGCCCAGCGCCGGGATCAGCGCCAGGCCGGCGAGCAGCAGCGCGAACGCGAGGTCGCGGACCGTGACGTCGAGCCGCCGCCAGTGGTCGATCACGGGAGGACAGTAGCGGTCGCGGCGGCGCGTCCCCGGCGCGGCACGATGTGGCCGCGGCGGCGGGCCAGCCGCATGAACAAGACCGTCGTGATGACGCCGGCCAGCAGCGAGTAGAGGCTCGCCTCGGGTCCGAACTCGCCACCGCTGAGCGCGGCCGGGCCGGAGATGACGCCGTGCAGCAGCCCCTGGGGCGCGTCGGTGCCGGAGACCTGGGTGCCGAAGAGCCCGCCCTCGGCGAAGTTCCACGCGAAGTGCAGCCCGATCGGCACCCAGAGGGTCCGGGTGGCGGCGTAGGCGGCGGCGAGCATGCCCCCGGCTTCGACGGCGATGGCGAGGGCGCCCCAGAGGGTGGCGTGGGCGTTGAAGAGGTGCAAAAGCCCGAAGAGCAGTCCGGTCGACGTGAGCGCCAGCCAGGTACCGATGCGTCCTTCGACGATCCGGAAGAGGATGCCCCGGATGAGGAGTTCTTCGGTGACGGCGGCGGCCGCGCTGAACCCGAAGAGCGCGATCGCGCCGGCGAGGGAGCCCCAGCCGAGCACTTCGTAGCCACCGACCAGGGCGATGTTCGCGATGACCGCGGCGAACAACCCGCCGCCGATGAGCAGCCCGCGCCCGAGAGCGGCGTTGTTCTTGGCGAGCTCGTCCGGGACGCGGTGTTCGGTCTTCCGCACGATCCACCGGTAGGTGAGCACGGCCAGGGTCGCGGTGGCGAGCCCGAGGATCAGGGTGAGCGGGGCGTTCCACCCCACGGCGTTGACGGCCAGACTGCCGGCAAGGGCAACGGCGGCCACGGCCACGAGCTGCAAGAACAGTCGCACGACGACTCCTTAGCGAGAACCCGCGGCGGGAGCGCCGCGGCCAGGGAGAACGCTAGGGATTCGGCGGCTCCGAAACGTCCCCGCGGGGTGGACAGTTCCGAGTAGCTCGCAAGGGGGACAGGCACCCTGTCCATGCTCATGGAGTCGGGGCACAAACCGCTTGGACGACCATCCCACCGACCGGCGTGACCGTGAAGGCGCCCAGCACAGTCCGAAGGTCCGGAGAGACGTAGAGGCCACGGACGAACGCTTCACCCGAGTCCGTCAGGGATCCGCCGACTCCCGCACCGTAGACGCTGGTCCCGGCCGGGCACGTGACGGCAGCTGTAGCGGTGTTGACAACCTCGCTCACAACCTGGACGCCGGGGATCGGGTCAGCGCATATCGCGGTGGTGGTCAGCTTCCAGTTACCGCCGAAACCGCGGGCGGTGTGCGCCGTCGAGCGGGTGATGTCGAGCGGACCGGAGGCCCGGACCAGCTGCACACCGACCGGCACGTGTTCGCCCGTGTAGACCGTCGTGGTCCCCGCACTCACGATCCGCTGCTCGGCGGCGCAGCGGTACGACAGGGATTTGAAAGCCGCAGGCTGATCGTCGGTGCTGTGCTGGTACATGCCCGAGTTGGCAGGCAGGCCTTTTCCGGCAGCGCAAATCGCGTATGCCTGCAGAGACCAGGCACCGGAGAACGCCGGATCAGTCTTCCGTGCCCAGACGTCGTAGTAGTCGAGTTTCGGCGGGTTGGGACCCTGACGGATCGGCTCCACGCCGGTCAACATCACCTTGCCGGATCCTTGATCACTGGCCCATCCACCGCCTCCGACCAGGCGCGTCCCTGACGGGCAGTACGCCACGGCGTTCTTGGGAGAGTCTTGGTTCGTGGCTGTTGACGGACCCGCGATCCGCTGCAGGGACGGTGGCACTGCCGACGCCGAGTCGCCGACGAACAGCTGCGGCACCGCCTGAGCGGCGAAGGTCGCGACAGAAACGGCGATCAGCCATCCGGTAATCTTGATCTTCATCAGTTCTCCCTTTCCTGGCGATACGATCATCAAGATCCGTCGATGAACGCCGTGTCCCTGGCGCACTGCCTGCACTCTTCGACCACAGCCGCGTAGTCGAATTCCCGCGAGGACAAGCCGATCTCGAGGATTTCGAGCCGAGCCCCGGCCGATTGGGCCCGGCTGACGTGCTCGTCGACGTTGTGGGATTTCACCAGCTGGGTCGTGATCGTCGTCGTGAGCGAACAGATCATCGCCACCGCGCACAGCAATCGCCAGGCAGGGGAAGACAACCCGAATGTCACCGTCAGCCAGTCGGCGACGGGCTTCCCACCCAGGGCGGGCCGCTGTGAGTGCGGCGGCAAGGGTTCCCGTGACGACCGTGAGCGTGAGACACCTACGCCGGCGCGCGACGGTTCGCGTCAAATACCGGTCCAGGTTTCCGCGCTTGGCGCGGATCCACGAAACGATCTCCGCCCGGGATTCTTCACCACCGGAGACCCGCAGTTCGGCCAGCGACACAGCACTGGATCCGCGGAGGGTTGGCCGATGAGCGAATCACTCACCGAAGCGGAACTGCGGCTGCTCATGGAAGTCGTCGAAGCGGGCCGGCGGGACGAGCCGACCGCCGGGCTGCCTTGGGCGGTGCTCGATCGGCTGGCGGTGCTCGTCCCCGTCGAGGCCATCTCGTGCCCCGAGTTCGACCTCCCGCGCGGGCGCCCGATGCTCGACCAGTGGTGGGAGGGCGGCGTCCGGACACTCACGATCGGCGACGAAGACGGCGTCGACGCGCCGGAGTACTGGGAATCGCTGCGGCAGTTCGAACCCTGCACCTACCCCGAACGGACCGGTGACCTGCACACCCCGGTCCGCTGGTCCGACTTCTACACCCGGGCCCAGCTGCGCGACACCGCGCACTACGCCGACTACCGCCGGACCGAAGGGTTCGAACACGGGCTCCACCTGGCCTTCCCCGCTCCGCCCGGCGTCGTCCGCCGGGTCTCCTTGTGGCGCGGCCCCGGGCGGGACTTCTCCGAGCGCGACCGGCTGGTCCTCGAGCTCCTGCGCCCGCACCTGTGGGAGATCCGCGGACGCCGGCCGGGCCTGCCGAAGCTCACCCGCCGCGAACAGGAGGTGCTGCGGCTCGTCGACGCGGGCTTGGGCAACCCCGAGATCGCCCGCGAGCTGGTCGTCTCGGTGGCCACGGTGCGCAAGCACCTGGAGCACATCTACGACCGCACCGGCGTGCGCACCCGCGGTGCGGCCGCCGCACTGATGCGGCATTCCTGACCCGCACCGTCCGGTTGGGACGACCGGTCAGGGGCGGCCCTTTGGGGGATTTCCTTCGCAACCCTAAGCGTTAATCTGGGCGCATGATCAAGCGCACGGTCCTGGATGCCTCCCGCGAACTCCTCCGCGAACTCGGCCTCACCACGGTGTTCGGCAACCCCGGCACCACCGAGGTCCCGTTCCTCACCGACTGGCCCGACGACTTCCACTACATCCTCGGCCTGCAGGAGTCCGCCGTCGTGGCGATGGCCGACGCCTACGCCCAAGCCACCCGGCAAGCCGCCATCGTCAACCTGCACTCCGCCGGCGGCGTCGGGCACGGGCTCGGCAGCCTCTACACCGCCTACCGCAACCGAACCCCGCTGATCGTCCTCGCCGGACAGCAAAGCCGCTCGCTCCTGCCGCACGATCCCTTCCTCGGCGCCATGGACGCCCCCGAGTTCCCCAAGCCCTACGTCAAGTGGTCCATCGAACCCGCCACCGCCGAAGACGTCCCCGCCGCGCTCTCCCGCGCCTACCACGTCGCGACGCAGGCGCCGTCCGGGCCGGTCTTCGTCTCCGTCCCGGCCGACGACTGGACCGCCACCACCGAACGCCCCGCCATTTCCCGGCCCCGCATCCGCGGCTTCGCGCCGGACCCCGAAGCCGTCGCCGAACTCGCCGCCGCGCTCGAAGCCGCCGAACGGCCCGCCATCGTCGTCGGCGGCGCCGTCGACCAGGACGGTGCCGTCACCGAAACCGTCGCCCTCGCCGAACGCCTCAACGCGGCCGTCTGGGTCGCGCCGATGTCCTTCCGCTGTTCCTTCCCGGAAAACCACCCGCTGTTCCAGGGTTTCCTCGACCCCGAGCGCGGCACCATCTCCGACAAGCTCGCGGCGCACGACCTCGTCGTCGTGCTCGGCGCGCCCGCCTTCACCTACCACGTCGACCGCGGGCGCGGGGAAGCTCCGCTGCCGCCGCTGTTCATCGTCAGCGACGACGAGCACCTCCTCGCGCGCGCCTACGAAGGCACCGGCATCCGCACCACCCCGAAGCTCGGCGTCCGCGCCCTGCTCGACGTCGTCGGCCAGAGCACCCGGCCCGCGCCGGCCCCGCTCCAGCGGCCCGCGAAGCCCAGCGGCGACAAGCTCACCGCCGATTTCGTCTTCTCGACGCTCGCGGATCTGTTGCCGGACAACGCGATCGTCGTCGAGGAAGCCCCGAGCCACCGCGGTGTCATGCACGACCACCTGCCGATCACGCAGACGGACACCGGGTTCCTGACGATCGCCAGCGGCACGCTCGGCTACGGCTTCCCGGGCACCGTCGGCGCGGCGCTCGGTTCCCCGGACCGCAAGGTGATCGGCGTCATCGGCGACGGCTCCAGCATGTACGGCATCCAGGCACTGTGGACGGCCGCGCGGCAGGACCTGCCCGTGACGATCCTGATCATGGACAACAGCGAGTACGCGGCCGTCCGCATCTTCGGCGACTCGATCGGCAGCGAGAAGCTGCCGAGCACGGAACTGGGTGGCATCGACTTCGCGGCGCTGGCGGCGAGCATGGGCTGCCAGGGCGTGACGATCACCGAGCCGGCCGGCCTGGTCCCGGGGCTGACCGCCGCACTGGACGACAAGCGCCCGACGCTGGTGCACATCCGCGTCACCTCGTCGGAAGAATCGCCCTACTGACAAGCAAAAACGCCCGCCGACCACAGCAGGTGCGAAACCTGCTGCGGCCGGCGGGCGTTCAGTTCAGTGCGTGGTTCGGATCAGGTGGTCGCCTGCGGAGCGATCATCGCCGCGGCGTCGACCTTGGTCGTGATCGCGCCCATCTGCAGCATCAGGTCCGGCACCCGCTGCAGGCGCCGGGCGTCCAGCGTGGCACCGAAGCTGGGCAGGCTGAGCAGCTTGGCCGTGGCTTCGTCGATCTTCGCGTACTTGACCAGCAGCGGCTCGATCTTGGACCGGTCCTTGTTCGTTTCGCTGGTGGCCTTCTGCAGCGCGCGCTGGAAAGCCGCGAGGGTCTTCGGGTTCTCCTTGACCCACTTCGAGGACGCGCCGTAGCCCGAAAGCGGGAACTCCTGCGTGGCGCCGGAGTTGACGTCGATCACCGGGATCGCGCCCGCGGTCTTGGCCGCCTGCGAGAGGAACGGCTCGGGCAGCAGCGCCGCGTCGACCTGACCCTGCGCCAGCGCCGCCGCGGTGTTCGGGAACGGGATCGGGACCCAGTTCACCTTGTCGATCGGGACGCCGTGGTCCTTCATCAGCGACTTGGCCAGCAGGTCGCTCGCCGTGTTCTTGGCGGTCATCGCGATCCGCTTGCCGGCGAGGTCGTTGATCGTCTTCACGGGCGAGTTCGGCGTCGTGACGATCGCGATGGACTTCGGGGCGATCGAGGTCGCGTCCGCGACGAGCTGGAGGTCGGCCGCACCCGTGCTCTTCGCGACGAAGAACGGCATGTAGCTCGAGATCGCGATGTCGGTTTCCCCGGAAACCGTCTTCGTCATCGCCGCCTGGCCGCTCGCGGCCACGACGGTTTCCACGTCGAGACCTTCGGCCTTGAAGTAGCCGCCGTCCTGAGCGAGCCACAGCGGAGCGGTGTCGACAGTGGGCAAGATCGCGACCTTGATCTTGGTCTTCTCCAGGCCACCCCCGCTCGACGAGGCGTTCGAGTCGTCCGAGCCGAGCGCGCTGCAGCCGGTGAGGGCAGTGGCGGCCGCGACGGTGAGGGCGAGCCCGAGCGCGGCGCGGCGAGTGCGAACCCGGCCACTGCTCATGGCGTTTCCAAGCAAGGCCTGCTCCTAGTTCAACAAAAGTGCGGTTCGTGAACCGAATCCGATGGAAGTGCGTGACTCGATCTCCGGAGTCACGCGGGTCACTGTAGAGAAGGTGACCGGTTGCTCACAACGGGTGCGATCAACACCTGAGAGAGTGAGACGCGTCACTCTTTCGGCCTCTGGCCTAGCCCCATTGCTCCACTCGCCGTAGCTGTTCACCCAGCGTAGGACCCGGATCTGGAATATGAGATGTCAAAACCTGACCCGACTGGACTAGTCCCGCCGGACGAGACCTACTGGACGTACGACACAGCACTCGTCCACGGCGAGGGAAATGACTCGCCGGCGAGGCGACGGCAGCCGGCGATTGCTCCGCAAATGGGCGCGATCGCACCCGTGACCGTTCGATCCGGAGCCGCCAAGGGGGCTCGAACCCCTGACCTTCTGTTTACAAGACAGATGCTCTACCAGCTGAGCTATAGCGGCCTGGCGCCCGAAGCGCCGAAGCCAGTGTATCGGGCCCCCGTCAAGATCCTCTCGAGAGGCACGATCCCCAGCTCCAGGCCACTATGGAGCGACGTGGCGCACGCCACTGCAACAGTGGACACACCCCGGTCGATGTGCCGGGAGAGAGAGAAGAGCGAGGAGGTGGATCTTGAAGATCAACGAGCGCACCAACGGGGGCACCACGACCAGATGGCCCCTCCTCGAACCTCCGCGGCAGAAGCCGAGAACCCACCGCCCCAACCTCCTCAAGCGCCGCCCCTGGCACGTCCTCGAGGCACCCACCGGTGAGTTCCCCGCCATCGACGCCGACGAGGCCATGGGGCCGCAGCTGCCCGACGAGGCCACCGTCAACTTCGTGCTCGACCTCTCCCTGCGCATCGGCGAGGTCCAGATGGCCAGCGGCGCCGGCGCCTCCGACGTCACCGCGACGATCATCGCCATCGCCGCCGCCCTCGGGTTGCCGCACTGCGAGGTCGACGTCATCTTCACCTCGATCACCGTCACCTGCCACCGGGGCAGTGACCTCTCGCCCGTCACCGCGCTGCGCGTCGTGCGGAGCCGGAGCCTCGACTACACCCGGCTGACCGAGACCGAGAAGCTCATCCGGCAGATCGTGCGCGGCAACGTGGGCGCCGAGCAGGCGCAGACCGAGCTCGAGCGGATCACGCAGGCGCCGCACCCCTACCCCCGCTGGGTCGCGACGCTGTCCTGGGGCGGGGTCGCCGCCTTCATCACCATCCTGCTCGGCGGTGGCCTCGACATCGCGCTCGTCGCGTTCGTCATCAGTGGTGTCATCGACCGGATCGGCAGGCTCGTCAACCGCTACGGGCTGCCCTTCTTCTTCCAGCAGGTCATCGGCGGGCTGGTCGCGACGCTGTCGGCGATGGCCATCGTCAGCAGCAACCTCCTGACCACGAACAAACCGACGCTCGTCGTCGCCGCCGCGGTCACCGTGCTGCTGTCCGGCCTCTCGACCGTCTCCGCGGTGCAGGACGCCATCACCGGCTACAACGTCACCGCCGCCGGCCGCACCATGGAGACCGCGCTGATGTCGGCCGGCCTGATCGCCGGGGTCGTGCTGGCCCTGCGGATCGCCGTCATGCTCGGCCTGCCGCGGACGCCGCTGCCCGAAGTCAGCGGGTCGACGCCGCAGCAGCTGCCGCTGGTCGTGCTCGGCGGGGCCGGCGCCTCCGCCTGCTTCGCGCTCGCCAGCTACTCCAAGATGCGGGCCATGCTGGTCGCCGCGGCCGCCGGGGCCATCGGCGCCGCGGTCTACGGCGGCCTCATGCTCGCGCAGCTCGACGGCGTCAGCTCGTCCGCGATCGCCGCGACGCTCGTCGGGTTCTGCGGTGGCGTGCTCGCGCGGCGACTCGGCGTTACTCCACTGGTGGTCGCCGTGTCCGGGATCACTCCGCTGCTTCCGGGCCTTTCGACCTACCGTGGTCTGTATCAGATCGGGGTCGAGCCCAGTGGCGACATCTCGACGCTCATGACGGCCGTCGCGATCGGGCTTGCGCTGGCAGCGGGCGTGGTACTCGGCGAATGGCTCGCCCAGCCGGTACGGACCGGTCTGGGCAGGCTCGAGCGGCGGTTCGCCGGACCACGCATGGCTGGTCCGCTCGAAGCAGCTGATCGACGCTTGGAGTAACCCAACGGTCACCGGCTGTTCATCGCTCACGCGATAGGGTTTCACTCTGGGGCCGCGACCCAGGACGCGAGGAGCAGCAGACGTGACTGAACAGGAGAACGGGAACCAAGCCGACTTCGTCGTGGTGGCGAACCGGCTACCGGTCGACCTCGAACGCAGCAGTGACGGCGAGCGCCGCTGGACGGCCAGCCCGGGCGGGCTCGTGTCCGCTCTGGAGCCGTTCCTGCGGTCGCGCAAAGGTGCCTGGGTCGGCTGGCCCGGCATCCCCGACGTCGACGTGGACGAGTTCGACGACGACGGTCTCGTGCTGCACCCCGTCTCCCTGAGCGCCGACGAGGTCCGCGACTACTACGAGGGCTTCTCCAACGCCACGCTCTGGCCGCTCTACCACGACGTCGTCGAGCGCCCGGTGTTCGACCGCGTGTGGTGGAACAGCTACGTCAAGGTGAACCGCCGCTTCGCCCAGGCCAGCGCCGAGGTCGCCGCCCAGGGCGCGACCGTCTGGATCCAGGACTACCAGCTCCAGCTGGTGCCGGCGATGCTGCGCGAGCTGAGACCGGACCTGCGCATCGGGTTCTTCCTGCACATCCCCTTCCCGCCGGTCGAGCTGTTCATGCAGATGCCGTGGCGCGCCGCGATCATCCGCGGTCTCACCGGCGCGGACCTCGTCGGCTTCCACCGCCCCGGCGGGGCGCAGAACTTCCTCTGGCTGTGCCGCCAGCTGATCGGCCTCGAGTCGACGCGCGGCGCGGTCGGTGTCCGGTCGCGGCCGGGCACCATGCAGGTCGGCGACCGGACCGTCCGGGTCGGCGCCTTCCCCATCTCCATCGACGCCGCCGGGCTCGACACCCTCGCCCGCACCAAGGGCGTCCAGGAACGGGCCGCGCAGCTGCGGCGCGACCTCGGCAACCCCAAGACGGTCCTGCTGGGCGTCGACCGCCTCGACTACACCAAGGGCATCGATCTCCGCCTGCAGGCGCTGCACGAGCTGCTGCACGAGGGCAGGCTGCAGCCGGACGACGTCACGTTCGTCCAGCTCGCCACCCCGAGCCGCGAGCGCGTCGAGCACTACCAGCGGATGCGCGGCGAGATCGAGCAGATGGTCGGGCGGATCAACGGCGAGTTCTCCCGCGTCGGCCACCCGGTCGTGCACTACCTGCACCAATCGGTCGACCGCACCGAGCTGGCCGGCTTCTTCTCCGCCGCGGACGTCATGGTCGTGACGCCGCTGCGTGACGGCATGAACCTCGTGTGCAAGGAGTACGTCGCCGCCCGGCACGACCTCGGCGGCGCGCTGGTGCTGTCGGAGTTCGCCGGTGCCGCCGCCGAGCTCTCTAGCGCATTCCTCGTGAACCCCCACGACCTGGACGGGGTGAAGGACGCGTTGGTAGCTGCCATTACGCTCGACCCGGCTGAGGGCCGTCGCCGGATGCGCGCCATGCGTCGCCAGGTCCTCACTCATGACGTCGATCGATGGGCGCGCTCGTTCCTGCAAGCTCTGGGTGCCGAAGCGGTCGACTGATTGGTCCCGACCACGCACGAGCTCCTGAGGAGGAGTGTTGACTGCCGAGGCCCTGCCCGCCGAGTTGCGGCGCGCGATCGTCCAGATCGCCCGTACTCCGCGTCTGCTGGTCGCCTGCGATTACGACGGCACGCTGGCACCCATCACGCTCAACCCGGACGAGGCGCGCCCGCTGCCCGAGTCCGTCGGGGCCCTCAGATCGCTCGCCGGTCTGCACGAGACCACCACGGCGGTCATCTCCGGCCGCGCCCTGCGTGACCTCGCGACGCTCTCGCGGCTGCCCTCGGAGGTGAACCTCGTCGGCAGCCACGGCTCGGAGTTCGACATCGGCTTCATCCACGCGCTCGACGAGAAGGCGCGTGAGCTGCACCGGCGCCTGGAGTCCGAGCTCGAACAACTCGTGCTGGACGTCCCGGGCGTGTCCCTGGAGGTCAAGCCGGCGAGCATCGCGGTGCACGTGCGCCGCGCCGAGCACGAGGCCGGCCGCCGCGTGCTCGCGGCCGTCCACTCCGGACCGTCCACATGGGACGGCGTGTCGACCACCGACGGCAAGGAGGTGGTCGAGCTCGCGGTCGTCCAGACGGACAAGGGCCGCGCGCTCGACATCCTGCGCCACCAGGTCGGCGCCACCGCGGCGATCTTCCTCGGCGACGACGTCACCGACGAGAAGGCCTTCGCCCGCCTGTCCGGCCCGGACCTGGGCATCAAGGTCGGCGACGGCGAAACGCTCGCCGGGTTCCGCGTGCCCGACACCGTCGACGTCGCGCTGGTCCTCGGCTTCCTGCTGGAGGAGCGGCGAAACTGGCTCTACGGCGAGTCGGCCCCGCCCATCGAGCGGCTGTCGATGCTGGCCAACGAGCGTTCGGTCGCACTGCTGACGCCGGACGCCAAGCTGACCTGGCTCTGCCACCCCGGCCCGGACGCGCCCGCGGTGTTCGCGGACCTGCTCGGCGGCGAGGGGGCCGGCCACTTCTCCATCAAGCCGCACCGCAACGGCCTCCCGCTCGGCCAGCGCTACCTGCCGAACACGATGACGGTCGAGACGCGCTGGTCGCGCCTGCTCGTCACCGACTACCTCGAGCCGGAGAGCCCGCAGCACCGGACGGACCTGGTCCGCGTGATCTCGGGCGAGGCGGTGGCGAGCGTGAAGTTCGCACCGCGCCCCGAGTTCGGCGGGGTGCCGGTGAAGCTGGAGATCACCGAGGGCGGCCTGCGGGTGCTCGGCACGTCGGAGCCGTTCGTGCTCTACTCGCCGGGCGTCGAGTGGACCCTCACCTCCGACGGCCTCCACGACACCGCGACGGCGCTCGTCCAGCCGACGCCGACCCAGCCGGTCGTGCTGGAACTGCGTTGCGGCACCACCGACCTCGGTGACCACGAACTGTCCGAAGTGGAGCGCCGCGACCGCGCGGGCCGCTACTGGAGCGAGTGGACGTCGAAGCTGCAGCTGCCGAAGGTGCAGACCGACCTCGTGCTGCGCTCGGCGCTGACCCTGCGCGGCCTGGTCAACACCGACACCGGTGGCGTGCTCGCCGCGGCGACGTCGTCGCTGCCGGAGGAGATCGGCGGCGTCCGCAACTGGGACTACCGCTACTGCTGGATCCGCGACGCCGCGATGACCGTGCGGGAGCTCGCGCATCTCGGCTCGCTCGACGAAGCCGAGGGCTACCTCAAGTGGCTGCACGGCGTGCTCGCCACGCTGGCCGGCCCCGAGCGGCTCCACCCGCTGTACACGCTCGCCGGGGGTGTCATCGGCGCCGAAGCCGTGATCGAGTCGCTGCCCGGTTATGCCGGTTCTCGCCCGGTCCGGGTCGGCAACCTGGCGAACCACCAGGTGCAGCTGGACGTCTTCGGCCCGGTCGTCGAGCTGGTCGGCACCCTCGCCACCGCGCGCGGCGACCTGCGTGACGAGGACTGGCAGATGGTCCGCGCCATGGCGGAAGCCGTCACGCGGCGCTGGAACGAGCCCGACCACGGGATCTGGGAGGAGCGGCACGTGCCGCGCCACCGGGTCTACTCCCGCGTCATGTGCTGGGTGACCATCGACCGCGCGATCAAGCTCGGCGAGCAGTACGGCCGGGGCGTCCCGGGCGCGTGGCCGGCCCTGCGCGACGAGATCAAGGACGACGTCCTCGAGCACGGCTGGAACGACGAGGTCCAGGCCTTCACCACGGCCTACGACGGCACGGACCTCGACGCGGCGTCCCTGTTCGTCGGGCTCACCGGCCTGATCGACCCGGCCGACGAGCGCTTCCAGCAGACGGTGACCGCGATCGAGGCGGAGCTGCGCAGTGGGTCCACTGTGTACCGTTACCGCCGCGACGACGGCCTCCCGGGTGGCGAGGGCGGTTTCCACATCTGCGCGGCGTGGCTGATCGAGGCGTACCTGCTCACCGGGCGGCGCACCGAGGCCCAGGAGCTGTTCGACCAGATCGTCGCGGCCGCCGGCCCGACGGGGCTGCTGCCCGAGCAGTACGACCCCATCGCGGAGCGGTCCCTCGGCAATCACCCGCAGGCTTATTCGCACATCGGGCTGATCCGGTGCGCCAACTTGCTGGCGGCCGGCTAGCCCTTTCGGTCCGAACTGCCGTCAAGGCCACCTGGTGGGCGGGTAACGCCCGTAAGGTGGCCTTGACGGCATTCGGAGGTGGTGGATGCAGGGGACGTTCGGTCAGGTCGAGTTCGTGCCGCTGCCACCCCGGTTCGCCGAGCGGGTGCGCTGGGGCTCGGTCGTCGTCGGCTGCTCGATGATCGCCGGGATGGTGCTGCTGTTCGGGCTCACGACGTTCCTGCAGGGCATCGTCCACGGCCACGCCTTCCCGGACGCGCTGGTCGGCAAGGCCGCGACGGTGCTGCCGCCGCTGGGCGTGCTGGCGATCGCGGTGCTGGTGCTCTCGTCCCGCCGCTGCCTGCGCGGTGACTACCTGGTGGTCGCGATCGCCGCGTCGGCCCGCAACGCGCTCGTGTTCACGTACGTGCTGACGCTCGTGCTGATCCTCGGGTCGTTCGCGGTGCCCATCGTGTTCCGGGTGTGGCACGACAGCCCCCAGTTCCGGGCGCCGGACCTGCTCACGACGTTCTCGACGCTCGCCTTCGCCACCGTGGGGTTCCTGGCGGGGATGTTCTACGTGCGGCCGTCGATGCAGACGCTCCGGAAGTTCAGCGACCACCCCATCTGGTGAGCCACCCGGCGGCCTGACCGTCCACAGTGGAGTATTCCGTCCTCGGCACCCGCTGCGCCAACATGCACAGATTTCTTTGCATAATTTCCTTTGCACGGCTATCTTGGGGTCATGACCAGCGCTCCACCACCGGAAGAGCTCGACCCGGACGCCCTCAAGGCCGTCACGCACCCGCTGCGCCGCCGGATACTCGGCGTGTTGTCGGCCGGGCCGGCGACGGCCACGAAGCTCGCCCAAGCCCTGGGCGAGAACACCGGCGCGACCAGCTACCACCTGCGGGAGCTGGCCCGGTTCGGGTTCGTCGAGGACGTCCCGGAGCTCGCGCGGGGCAAGGAACGGTGGTGGCGGACGCGGCCGCGGGACATCCGCTGGCCGCGCCGCAGCGAGCAGAGCGCCGAATCCCAGGTGCTGTTCGACGACATGCAGCGGCAGGGGTTCGAGGACGACCTCGAAAAGCTCAACCGGTTCGCGGAAAAGCGTGAGGAGCTGCCCGGCGACTGGCCGGACGCACTGCTCTACGCGCGCGGCGGCACCTGGCTCACCTCCGAGGAACTGCTCCAGTTCTGGAACGACTACATGGAGCTGTTCCGCCGGTACTGGCGATCCGAGGACGACCGGTCACCGGAAGCGCGGCGCGTGCTCGTGCGCCTGCTCGCGTTCCCGGAACCAGGGGAATGACCATGACAGGGGAATCCACATGCGAAGAGGGGCTCTACTACTGGCCGGGGTGATCCTGGCCGTCACGGCGGGGGCGCCACCGGCTTCGGCGGCGGACAGCTCGGACGTGACGTTCACGAACGGCCGGGTGACCTTGCACGGCACCGTCGTCGCACCCCCCGGCGGCACGAAGCTGCCGGGCCTGGTGATGATCCACGGCTCGGGGGCGCACACTCGCGAGGAGTTCCGCGAACAAGCGGAAGCCTTTGCCCGGCAAGGCATCGCGACACTCATCTACGACAAGCGCACCGAAGACTACTCACTGCTCGAGCGCTCCTACTCGACACTCGCGGACGACGCGCTGGCGGCGGTCGAGGTCCTGCGCGCGCGGCCGGACGTCGATCCGGCGAGGGTCGGCGTCTGGGGGGTGAGCGAGGGCGGCTGGGTCGCGCCACTGGCGGCGTCGAAGTCACCCGACCACGTCGCCTTCGTCGTGACCGTCGGCGCCAACGGCGTCGAGCCGGCGCGACAGCAGGCGTGGGCGATCGAAAACCAGTTGCGGCGCTTGGGAATGGACGGCTCGATGGTGAAGATGGCGTCGTCGACGCTGATGCGTCAGCTCGTCGACAGCGAAGTGTTCCCGGAGGCGCACCACGACTCGGTGGCGGTGCTGAAGAGCGTGCGTCAGCCGGTACTCGGGTTGTGGGGCGCGGAGGATGTCCTGACGCCGCCGGGTGAAGCCGTCCGGATCTTCCGGGATTCGGTGGCGCACTACACGTTGCGGGTCTTCCCGGACGCGCAGCACCAGCTGCGTCGCACGACGGACGGCTACGACAAGCTGCCCGGGTACGCACCCGGGTACCTGGAGCTGGTGGGCACGTGGGTGAACCACCCGCCCGTCGCGTCGAGCGCCGACGCGCCGCCCGCGCAGGACCGGCAGAGCTTCGAGCTGACCCCGTTGAGCTGGTACGAGTCGACCTGGCTCCACCTCGCGGTACTGGTGTTCCTCCTGCTGGCGTTCGCGTTCTACCCGCTGTTCCGGCGGGGCCCGTCGTCGAGGGCGGCACGCTGGCTGAGCGCGACCGGACTCCTGGCCGTGCTGGGCTTCCTGGTCGTGGCCGTGCTGATCCAGGTCACCCTGGGCAGGCAGCTGGGCCCGGTGGTCCTGGGGCGTCCGCTGCCGTGGCTGGCGGTCCAGCTGCTGGCACTGGGCGCGGTGGCCGCCGCCATCGGCACGGCGGTGGCGTGGTGGCGGCACCGCACCCCGCGGCTGGGCGTACTGCTCGCCGGCGGCGTGGTGTTCGTCCCCTGGGCGGTTTATTGGGGACTGCTGGGGATCTAGGCGGAGTAGCCCTTCGGCGGGATCAGCGTCGCGAGCTGGTCGAAGCTGAGCCAGTAGAGCTGGTTCCCGCCGAAGCTCGCCGGATCCGCGATCTTGACGGTCCGGTCGGAGCTGTCGTACCCGATCACGGTGAAGTAGTGGTAGATGGTGTAGTTCGGGTAGCCCGGCGGGTGGTTGTTCGCGGGCGCGACGATGTTGGCGACGATCGCGTAGCCGTTGTTGATGTCCAGCACGATGTCGTTCCAGAGCAGGTCCCGCTGGGCCTGCGTCGGCGGGTCGTTCGGCATCTCCTTGGTCTCGTACCAGGAGGTGCCGAGATCGCCGTTGAGGACGCCGGTGACCTGGCCGACCCAGTCGGTGCCGTTGGTGGTGGTGCCGAGTTGAGAGGCGAGCGTGCCCTGGCTGGGCAGGTTCCCGGTCCGCGCGGACAGGGCGATCCGCGTGGCGGCGGGGCCGCACCAGTAGCCGGTTTCCTGCACTTGGTACTGGATGTTGAGCACGGCTTCGGTGGTGGCTTGGGCAATGGCGGGCAGGCCGACCAGCCCGAGGGCGGCGACGAGCGTGACGAATCCCAGCCGGAATCTGCACATGGCGATCCTTCCCCAGTTGTGGCGTCAGTCGGTCAACGCCTCACGAGGATGATCGCGGTGCCGGGTGGGATCCGTCTCTCACCCCACCCCGAATGGATCACGCCGAAAGGTGGTCCCGGACCTGCCGGAGCCACTCGAGGCAGGTCAACCCGAACCGGACGGGGTCGTAGCTGGCCCAGCCTTCGACCAGCCAGATCCGGTGCGCGACGACCTCGTCCATGCCTGCGGCGAAGAGCGCATCAAGCTCGGCCACGATGGCCCGCTTCGTGTCGTCCTGGCCCTCGAGGCAGAAGTCGATCACGCCGAGGGGAGTGTCGGCGACCAGGTCGTAGTCCTGGTGGAAGTGCCCGGCCAGGTCGACGAGCGCGGCGAAGGAAGGGGTCGCGTCGACCGGGAGCGAGCTGGTCCGGGTCTGCACCTGCCGAGCGAAGGGCCGCAGCGCGTCCTGCCGCAGTTCGACCAGCTCGGCCATTTCCGTCTCCGAAGCAGCCAGTTCGGGATAGGTGAGGACCAGCTCGTACCCCTCACCCCGGCCGGCGCGCCAGCCAGCCGGCACCTCGCTGTCGAGGGCTTCGAACACGCTGGTCGCATACCACTCGGGTCGCCGGCCGTCATTGCGGACGAGGAACGCGGGGCCCTTCTCGAACAGCGCGAACCCGTAGACCTCGTACTCCTGGCCCCTGGTCAGCCGGAACTCCGCCGGAAAGACGTAGGTCAAGCCGTAGGCGGGCGACACCCGCTGCCCGCCGGACTCGGCACGGCACTTCACGATCATCGATACTCCGTCCGGAAAGGGTTGCCGGGGCCGCGAAGCCCCGGCAACCCTTTCAGATCCACTTCGTCAGTTCAGGTAGCTGGTGAGGATGTAGTAGCCGTCAGGCAGGGCGTCGTTGCGGATCAGCACGGTGATGACCTCTTTCGGGGTTTCGTGTTTTGTACCGTCCACGAGGATTCGACCTTCGCTCCCGTTGACGGGGTTCGTGATCCCCAGGGACCCACCCTGTCCGGCCTTCCAATTCTTGATCTTGTCGGCATTCGCGGTGAGGTTGCTCTGCGTGACCCGCTCCGCCGTCGGCAGGTCGGTGAACGTCGAAGACCGTTCGATTCCGCGCGCCGCGAGCTGGGCGTCGGTGCGGCCCACGTGCCGTTCGATGGCGTGGCCGCCGGCCTTCTCGTGGTAGTTGAGGTCGCAGTTGTGGACCAGCAGCTGCGCGTCGGTGATGTAGTAGTTGTGATCACCTTCGACCTCGAAGTTGTAGACCGTGGTCGGTGCCCGGGCACTCGTGATCCCGGTGATCGCCTGTTCCTCGCCACCGAGTGTCGTGAGCCGATCGCCCGCCTGCAGCGCACCGGCGTCCGTCCAGCCCTTGCCGACCACCCAGAACGGGTGCTGCGGCGTGACCTGCAGCGACGTCGCCGCGGTGGTGACGGTCAGGATCTCGTCGGCGTGCTTGGAGAACAGGCCGACGACACCGCGCAGCTCCGAATGCCCGGTCGTGAGATCGCGGGCCCAGACCCGGTCGCCGACCCCGATCCGCTCGATCGGCACCTGGCCGTGCTCGGTGGCGACGGTCGTGCCCGCCGGGAAGCAGTTGCACGCGACGCCGGTCGGCGCGCCACGCGGCGGCTTGGCCTTCCACTTGCCACCCGCCCCGATCGTGAAGTCCGCGAACGACGCCAGCAGCAGGAACGCCATCGGGTCTTCGTTGCCCGCGGGGTCCGCCCCACCGGCGCCCATGCCCAGCACCTGTGCCTCGAAGGTGCTGTTGCACAGGCTGGAATCCTCCCGGCAGCCGTCGACCAGCAGGTAGTAGATGCCCGTCCGCGGATCTGCCCACGGCGGGTCGGTCGGGAAGTAGTGGTCCTCCCGGCCGGCCAGCAGACGCAGCAGGATCGGGATGAGCCGTTGCAGTTCGGGCGAGTCCTTGCCCAGCCCGACGCCGTTCAGGTAGTAGATCCCGGTTTCCGGGTCGACGAACAGGACCAGGCCGTGCCCGTAATCGATCGTGTCGTACGAGCCGGGTAGCGGCACGGGAACGCGGCCCTGCGCCGCCGCGTCCGCGGCCTTGTCGGCCGCGTCCTGGTCGGCCTTGCGCTGCGCTTCCTCCGCCCGGTCGGCCGCCTTCCCGGCCTCGATCGAGTTGTCGAGGGCGTTCTTCGCCGCCTGCGCGACGTTGTCCGCGTGTGTCTGTGCGCTGTCGGCCGCGGCTTCCGCCTTGGTGGCGTCGTCCTCCGCCCGGCTGGCCGCGTCCCGTGCTGCGGAGGCGTCGCTTTCGGCCCGGCTTGCCGCCGACCGTGCCGCGGCCGCGTCGCCTTCCGCCGCCGAAGCCGCCCTACCCGCGATCGCCGCGTCGTTGCTCGCCGCGTTGGCCGCGGTCCTGGCCCGCACCGCGTCGGCCTTCGCCTGCGCGTCCGCCTGGGCGGCCCGGCCACTCGCGGCCCGGGCCGCGGCACCGTCGACGGCCGCGTCCGCGGCCGCCCGCTGGGCTTCGGCCGCCGAGTTCGCGGCCGCTGACGCGGACCGGGCAGCTGCCGCGGACGCGTCGTAGGCCGGTTTGATCTCGCCCGCCGCCCGGGCCGCGGCGTCGGCGGCGGCTTGCGCCGCGACGAGTGCCTCGTCCGCCCGGGTCTTGGCCGCCTGGGCCTGCTGATCCCCGACGGTCTTCGCCTGCTGGGCGACCAGCACGGTGAAGTCCGCCGCGATGTCCGTCCCGCTGAACGGCGTGGCGACGCTGATCGCGGTGTTGGCCGGATCGGTGATCGCCTGGGACGACGACCGGGCGGCCATCGCGGCGTTGACCGCGAGGTTCGCCTGGGTGGCCGCGGACACCGCCTCGTTCGCGGCCGCGTCGGCCTCCGCCTTGGTGCGATCCGCCGAGAAGAGCGCCTGCATGGCCTCACCGGAGGCCTGTTCCGCGAGCGAAGTGGCCGTCCGGGCGGCTTCGGCCGCCTTGGCTTCGTTCGCCGTGGCGTCCGCCGCCGCCGATTCGGCCTTCAACGCCGCGGCGTGCGTCGCCGCGGCCTCGGCTTCGGCCTTGCGGGCCGCCGCATCGGCGCGAGCCGCCGCGGCCTGGGCCGCCTGCGCGGCCGCCCGGGCACGAGCCGCCGCGCGCGTGGCTTCGGTGGCCGACGCCCGCGCGCCGGCCGCAGCACCGGTCGCGGTGTTCGCCGCTCCTCGCGCGGCGGTCGCGGCCGTCCGGGCCGTGCCCGCGTCCTGACGCGCGCGGGTCGCCGCGTCGCGGGCAGGCTGTTCGTAGGCCCCGCCCCGGGCCGCGGCCGCCCCGGCTTCGAGAGCGGCCGCACGGGCATCGGCGGCCAGCTGGGCCGCTTCGGCCGCGTAGGCCCGATCCCGGGCCCGGCGTGAGTTGTCTTCTTCACCGCGAGCCTTCAGCTCGAGGTCCGCGGTGACGCCGTCCTGGATCCGGGCGTCGTCGAGGGCGCCGGCTGCGATCCCGGCCTGGCGATCGGCTTCGCGACGGGCCGAGTGGGCGGTCGCGGCCTGCTGGTCGGCGCGGAGCCGGGCCGAGTGCGCGTTGCCCCGCTCACGCTCGGCCGTCGCCCGGGCGGCGGCCGCGTTCGCCGCTTCGCGTTCCGCGGTGATCCGGGCGTTCTTGGTCCGTTCGGCCGCGGCCCACGCTTCGCCTTCCGCCTTCTCGGCGGCGATCCGCGCGGCCTTGGTGCGGGCGGCCGCGTCCTTCGCCGCGTCCGCCTGGACCTTGGCGGCATCGGCGATCTTGGCCGCCGCGCGAGCGTGTTCCTCGGCGTGCAGCCGCCACTGCGTCGCTTCCGCCGCGTGCCGTTCGGCTTCTTCCTGCGCGTTGCGGGCCTGGTCGGTGTAGGCCGTCGCGTCGATCGCGTGCTGCGCGGTCTCGGAGGCGGACACCGCGGCCTGGGCCGCGTCCGCCATGCCCGTCGCCATCTGCGCCCACTGGGTGCCGTAGGTCAGTCCGGTGTCGACCAGGATGCCCGCCTGGACCTGGGCGGCCGCCGCGGCCTGCTGGGCGTCGGTCGCGGCCTGCCTGGCATAGCCGAGCTGGCGCGCCACCTCGTTCTTCGCGTCGTCGAACGCCGTCGCCGGGTGCTGGCCGCCCGCCTTGTTCGCCACCAGGATCTGCTCGGCGCGCCGGGCCTCGGTACCGGCCGAAACGAGGGCATTGGCGGCTCGCTCGAGAGCGTGCACGCCGTTCCCGTGCGCGATCAGCAGGTCGTGCCGCGCCTGCGACGCCCGCGCCGCGCGCTTGGCCAGGTCGGAGAGGTCCTCGGCCGCCTTGATCCGGGCCCGCTCGGCCTCGATCTGCTGTTCGCGCGCGTCGGCGTCGGCCTTGGCCGCGGCCAGGTACCCGGTCGCCAGGAACGCGTCGATCGCTGCGTCGCCGCCGAGCAGGGCCTGCTCGGCGGCCGCTTTCACGGCCGGTCCGCCGGCGCCGGTGAGGAGCTGGACGCGGGCGCGGTTCTGCGTCGCCCGGGTCTGCGCGTCCTGGGTGACCTGGTCGTCCCGCTGCTTCGCGACGTCCTTGCCGTAGGCCAGGAAGAGCATGCGGTCGGAGTCGCTGCCCGCGAGCACGCGCTCGACCTCGGCGTTGAAGTACGCGCCGCCGGTGCCCCGCATCGGCTCGATCCGGGCCCGGTCCGCCGCCGCCTCACGCGCCTTGCGCTCGCCGGCGCGGTGCTGCGCGTCGACGAGCCCGGTGTCGAGGAACGCCATGATGGCCGGACCTCCCGCGGCCAGCGCGGCGCGGGCGGCGTCGCGGACCTCGGCGTCTTCGGCCAGCTCGGCGTTGTCGACGACGAGCTGACGGAACCGCGGATCACCCCAGTCCGGCACGCCGGTCCGGCCGTCCCACGGCTGGTACAGCTCCTCGGGCGGATGGTCCGAAGGCGCCGGATCATCGGCTGCCTGCGCGGCAGCGACCGGCGCCGCGAGCTGGTGCGGTGCGGCGGCGGACGGCTGCAGCAGCCCGGCCAGCAGGGTGACGACCAGCGCCCCCGACACCGCGGATCTCTTCAGGTTCACGACTCTCCCCAAGACGTCGCGGGGCCCGGCACCCGGAGGTGCCGGGCCCCGCCGTTCGTTGACGGATCAGTGCAGCGCCGCTACGGCGTCCCGACGCAGCGCGCGCGGCTGTCGGTGACGACGCCGTCGGACTTCCGGACCGAAACCGAGCCGCCCTGGAAGTTCTGGCAGGTCGCGGCGGTCGACTCCGCGGGGTCCGCGGCCGGGTAGCCGAGGTAGGAGCGTTCCCAGTCCAACGCCCGCCAGCGGTCCTTGATCCCGCCGGAGACCGGGTGCGCTCCGGTCGTGCTGGTCCAGTAGATCGACCCGCCGCCGGCGAAGTGGTTGTACCGGCCGCCGCCGGCCGGGGTGGCCGTTTCGTCGGTGGTCGGCGCGCCGAAGGCGGCCGAGTGCAGGAGGTCGCGTTCGGTGTACTTGGCCAGGATGTTGCCCTCGAGCTCCTTCACGCCCGTGGCGGTGGACCAGACGAGCCGGCCCTTCGTGAAGTCGCGGTACCGCACGGCACCGTCGACGACCTCGTCCGCCGCCGGGTCGCCGACACGGGCGCGGATGGCGTCGTCGTTGAGCCAGCGCCGCTGGATCGCCGAGGTGGTGGGGTTCTCGCCGTCGACGTGCCAGAGCCGGTCCTGGTCGTAGGCGTTCGGCGCGTCGAACGGGTGGGCACCGCTCTTGTCCGCGGCGTAGAGCGCCCCGCCGTAGTGCCGGAGGAACCGGCCGGGCGCACTCTTCGATTCGAGGGTGACCGTGCCGGCGACGGTGCCGGACTGCGAGCACCAGGTGGCGTCCGACCGGAACCGGTCCGAGCCGTCGCTCGCCGCGATCAGCACCTTGAAGTCGAGCTGCCGGAGGTAGCTACCGGGGCTGCTCACCGACTCGAAGGAGTGGCAGTCGAAGTCGGCGAGCCCGGGCACGACCTTCCAGGTGGCATCGACACCGTCACCGGGCTGCGGAGCGGCCGGCCCGAAGTCGATGTGCGCCTGGGCACCGGCGTCCCCGCGGACGTAGCCGCCGCGCGTTCCCGGGGTTTCGGCGCGCAGGGACTGCCGCAGCACCCGGTCCTCGTACTGGCCGACGCGCAGGAACCGGTCGACCACACCGGCATCCCCGGCCAGCGCGGACGTCGCTGCCGCGACCAACGCCGGGTGGACCTTGCTGTTGTCGGCCTTCACCTTGAGCTCGTTGAGGCGCTTGCGGTCGGCGTCCGCCTTCTTCTGCAGCGCGATGGCGATGTCCCGCCGGTTCGCCTCGTAGATGCCGGTGTCGATGAACGCCTTCCAGTCGGCCGCGGTGCTGCTGCGCAACGCCGTTTCGGCCGCGATCGCGACCTCCGTCCCCGGGGTGGCCCGGTTCCAGATCTCCCGGACGAAGTTCTCGTCGGAAAGGACCAGCACGTTCTCGGTGGCGACGATGCCCAACACGGCGGCGGCGTTCGCCTTCGCGTTGCGGGCTGCGATCCGCGCCTTCTCCGCCTCGCTGGCGGCCTGGTCGGCGTCGATGGCGTCCTGCTGGTCCTGTTCGTGCGCGGTGACGATGCCGTTGAGCAGGAACTCCTTCTGCGCCGCTTCGTCACCACCGAACGCGGTGAGGGCGGCCGCCTTCACCTTCGGCCCGGTGGCTCGCTGCCAGAGCGCGTAGACGAAGTCGCGGTAGCTCTGCACGAGCAGCTCCGGTTCCGCGGCGATCCCGATCGTGGCCGCGGCGTGCTGCTTCAGCTCGCGGGCCTGCCGCGCGATCTCCGCGTCACGGATTTCCTTGACGTCGTCGCGCTTCTTGGCCTCGTGGACACCGGTTTTGATCCACTGCGTGCACTCGAGGTCGGTCCCCGCGAAGGCGAGCTCGGCCGATGCCCGGACCTCGCTGCCCGCGGCCTGCCGCCACAGCGCGATGACGAAGTTGCGGTCGTTGAGCACCAGCAGGTCGTCACCGGCGAGGATGCCGAGTACCGCGGCCGCCCGGACCTTGTCTTCCATCGTGGACTCGGGCGCGGCCGCGGTGGCGGCGCTCGCGGCCGGCTTCGGCGTGGCCGCGACGGCCGGGGCCGGCGTTCCGGCGAGCCCGGTCGCCAAGGCCAGGGTGACGGCCGCTGCGACCGCCAAGTTCGTTCGCCTTCTCATGTTCCCCTCGGATGGTGTCGTGCGCGACCGTGTGGGCGCGCGGTCCAGCCGGTTCCCGCGGTGGGCGGGACCGGGAGAACGAAACGGTGCGGTCAGCTGCCTGCGCGGACGCGCTGCTCGCCGTCGAGTGCCTGCTGCAGCAAGGAGTTCCAGTACGCGGCCTGCTGCACGGCGAAGTCACGCTCCGCCGTCCAGTCGGCCTGAGCCGTGCCGGCCGGACCGGTCATGGCCGCCCAGTTCGGCCCGGTGGCGGAGTTCGCGGCGGCGAGCACCGCCGCCCAGTTGGCCGCCTGGTCGTCGGTGATCCGGCGGGCTCCGTCCCAATAGGACTCCGCGGGCGCCGCCTGCCGGCCGACGGCCTGCCAGGCGCTGACGGCGTTGGCGCGCGCCAGTTCGGCCGAAGCGTTCTTGGCCGCTTCCTCCGCGGCGGCGGCATCGGCCAGCAACCCCGTGACCGTCACCCGCCAGCGCGCGTCGTCGTCCGCGGACGCCTGCCGGAAGGCTTCGAGGTCAAGCCGGGCTCCGAACGCCCAACCGCTGGTGAAGAACTCGACGAGATCGTCGTCGCTCGCGCCGGTGCGCACCGCGTAGGCCGCGCTCACCCGCACCTGCGCGCCGGGGTCGTGCCCCGCGAGATCAGTGACGAAGGCGCGGTCCGCCGCCGACAGCGCCGCGGCCTGGTCGCCCCGTGCCTGCCGGGCTGCCGCGTCACGCTGCTTCGCGGCCTCGAACCCGCCATTGGCGAACCTTTCGCGGTCCGCGTCGTTCCGGCTGTTCACCGCGAACTGCGCGGCGGCGTGCACCTCGGGCGCGAAGTCGGCGGTGAAGGTGGCGAGCACTCGCTTGGCGAAGTCCGCGTTGCGGGCTTTGCGCTCCGCGGACAGCCGGACCGCGTAGTCGTAACCGGACGTCAGGAACTGCGCGATGGCGGCGTCCGGGTCACTCGACAGCAACGCCTGCCAGGCCGCGATCCGGACGAGCGAACGCGGATCGCGCTGCGCCAGGTACTGCACCCACACCCGGTCGGCGGCCGGAGTGGCCGCGACCGCCGTGGCACCGGGAACCCCGTCGGCCGCAAGCGCGACCGAGGGGGTCAGCACCGACACGATCGCCGTGAAACAAGCACCGCAAAGCAACGCGCGGACGCGCATGGATTTCCCTCCCCTGCGCCCGCCCCTCCCGGACGGTCGCTCTTCAAACCTAGGAAAACCGCCAACGGGGAGCAATTGAGATCAGGGTCATAGTCGCGACATTCCGGTAGTCCGTAACGAAGTGCGTGCACCGGACGAAAGAGGTGGTCCAGTCCTTTGCCGCCGAATGCGCGACTCGCCGTGCCGACCAGGCAGCAAGATCGCTTCGGGCCGCCGGCGGCTCGTCCGGAGCGGCACGAACGGGTCACGACGAAAGTAGGGTCGCCCGTGAACGCTCGCGGGAGCTGCGGGCAACTGGGGGCATGCAGGTGATCCACGAGGGATCGGAGATCTGGGGGCACGACCGCCCTGACCTGGGCGGAGCCGAGCCCGGGCCGGCGTTCGGGCGGCTCTTCGACGCCCATGCCGCGGCCTTGCGCCGGTACCTCGCCCGGCGGGTCGGTGCCGAACCGGCGAACGACCTCGTCGCCGAGACCTTCCTCGTCGCGCTCCGGCGTCGCGAGAGCTACCGGCCCGAGCTCGGCACCGCGCGGTCGTGGCTCTACGGCATCGCCACCAACCTGCTGCGCCACCACATCCGGTCCGAACTGCGTGGCCTGCAGGCCACCGCGCGGCTCGCCCGCTCCGGTGACACCAGCCACGCGGCCCACGACGGCCGGGTCGCCGAGCAGGTCGACGCCCAGGTGCGGGCCGCCCGGCTCGCCGGTGCGCTGGCCAAGCTCAGCCCCGCCGACCGGGACACGCTGCTGCTCGTCTCGTGGGCGGGGCTCGAACCGGCCGAGGTCGCGGAGGCACTCGGCATCCCGCCGGGTACCGTGCGGTCCCGGTTGCACCGGATCAGACGCTGGCTCAGGACGAACGCCCCGGCTCAAGAGGAGGTGCAGGACCTTGCGTGAAGACAACGTCCGGAAGATCTGGTCCGACGCCGAACTCGACGCCGCGCTGGCGGACCTGCACGACGACGTCGACGAGGACGACGGGCTGGCCTTCGCCCGCGCGTCCCTGATGGCCGCGGTCGGCACTTCGGAGGCACCACCGGCCGCCACGCGCCGCGGGCCCTGGCGGTGGATCGCGGTGGCCGCGGCCGTCGTCACGCTGGTGGGCGGGCTCGCGATCATCACCTCGCTGCGGGCGCCCGCCCCGGAGCCGGCCCGGCCCGCGGCGACCCTCGGCGACCTCGACCGCCCCCTCGAACCCGGCGAGTTCCACTACGCGCAAAAGCTCCAATGGCTGCCGGAGAGCCTCGAAGGGCAGTCGGCCGAGATGCAGCAGTCGGTCGAGCTGTGGATCCCGGCCGACCCCACCGGCGTCTGGCACCGGCGCACGAAGTGGACCGGCGCCGTGCGGGGGTTCGGCGGCGCGAAGAGCGTCCAGGTGAACTCGGCGCCGTTCGACGAGGCCGGCCCGGCCGGCCGGTTCGGCCCCGGACAGCACCTGGCCGGGCAGATCGACCCGAGGTGGAACACGCCGTTCCAGAACTGGCTGCTCCCGGACGCGGCCTTCATCGCCTCGCTCACCCCCGACCGGGGGACGCTGGCCAAGCGCCTGAACTTCGACACGATCGACCAGGACAGCAGAGCGAAGGTGCACACCCCCACGGAAGCGCTCACCATGGTGCGCACCGCGCTGGAAACGGGCCTGGTCCGAAAGGACATCCGGTTCGCGCTGCGCGACGCGTTCACCATGATCAGCGGCGCGTTCGTGGCGCCGGGTCACACCCCGGACGGCCGGCCCGCCACCGTCCTGACCGTGAAGGACTCCGGCCAGCGCCTGTACCTCGACCCGGACACGGCCCAGCTGCTGGCCTGGGACGCCAACCCCACGATCACGCCGACGACCATCCGCAGCAACGAGGTCGTCAGGAGCACCGCCAAGAGCCCGCCTCCGTCGAGCGGCATCACGGGTCCGGCGACCACCACGCCCGAGAGCCCGGCCGGGCCGCCGCTGCCCGGGGACCTGGCGACGGAGTACTCGTTCGCGATCACCCGGACTTCGGGGTGATCAGCGGGCGTGGCTGGCCGCGTTCAGCGCGTCCGCGACGTTGGCCACCTCCAGGACCCGGATCCCGGCCGGCGGTTTCCCGGAGTCCGGTGGCACGAGCGCGTGCGTGAACCCCAGCCGGGCCGCCTCCGCCAGGCGGCGCCCGACGCTCGGCACCCGGCGGATCTCGCCCGCCAGCCCCACTTCGCCCACCGACACCAGCCGTGGCGACAGCGCGACGTCTTCGAACGAGGACGTCAACGCCAGCACCAGCGCGAGGTCGATCCCCGGCTCGGTGATCTTCATGCCGCCGACCGTGGCCGTGTACACGTCCTTGTCGCCCAGCTTCAGCCCGCCGCGCTTCTCCAGCACCGCCAGGACCATCGCCACCCGCGCCGAGTCCAGGCCGCTCACCGCGCGCCGCGGCTGCGGTGCCGACGTCGACGACACCAGCGCCTGGACCTCGCCCAGCAACGGCCGTTTGCCTTCCATCGACACCGTGATCGCCGTGCCCGGAACCGGCTCCGCCGTGCGGCTGATGAACAGCCCGGACGGGTCCGGCACGCCGACGATGCCTTCTTCCTGCAGCTCGAAGCAGCCGATCTCGTCGGACGCGCCGAACCGGTTCTTGATGCCGCGCAGCATCCGCAGCGTCGAGTGCTTGTCGCCCTCGAACTGCAGCACCACGTCCACCAGGTGCTCCAGCACGCGCGGGCCGGCCACCGAACCGTCCTTGGTGACGTGCCCCACCAGCACCACCGGCAGCCCGCGCTCCTTGGCCACCGCGACCAGCCCGGACGTCACCGCGCGGACCTGCGTCACCCCGCCCGGTGAGCCCTCGACCTGCGGGGACGCCATCGTCTGCACCGAGTCGACGATCAGCACACCCGGCTTGACGTCGTCGATGTGCCCGAGGATGGCGGACAGGTCGCTCTCGGCGGCCAGGTACATGCCGTCGTGGACGTTGCCCGTGCGCTCCGCGCGCAACCGGACCTGACCCGCGGACTCCTCGCCCGTGACGTACAAGGACCGGTCGACCGTCTTCGCCCACTGGTAGGCGACCTCGAGCAGCAAAGTCGACTTGCCGACGCCGGGCTCACCCGCGAGCAGCACCACGGCGCCCGGCACCAGGCCGCCGCCCAGCACGCGGTCCAGCTCGGAAACGCCGGTGCGGCGAGCGCGCGCCGCTTCGACGTCGACCTCGCCGATCGGCCGCGCGGGCATGCTCGGCGCGCCGGCGGCGACGCGCTGGATGGCCGGCTTGGCCGGGGCGCCGCGTTCCTCGAGGGTGCCCCACTCCTGGCACTCCGGACACCGGCCCAGCCACTTGGCCGCTTCGTACCCGCAGCTCGCGCAGCGGTAGGTGGTCCCTTTCTTCACCCCGCGAGGCTATCGGCGACCACCGACAAAACCGGGGACCTACTCCTTGACGTGCGCCGGCGCCGCGACGGGCAGCTCGACGGTGACCGCTCCGGCGTTCTTGAAGACGAAGGTGACCTTGATGGTCTGCCCCGGCCAGAGCGGCTGCTTCAGCCCGGCCAGCGTCACGGTGCCCTTGCCGACGGTCGCCGGGGCGGCGGTCGGCGTCGCGCTGCTCGACGGCGTCTCGGCCGACGAAGAAGAAGACGTCGCGGTGCCGGTGCCGGTGGAGCTGGTGCCCGTGGCGGTCCCGGTGGCGGTCGGGGCTTCCGACGACGAGGACGGCGAGGACGGCGGTGTGGTCTGCACCTCGTTGGTGGACTCGACGGCGTCGTCCGGGCCGATCACCAGGGAGTGCCCGGCGACGACGTCCTTCGAGCCGCCGACGGTCGCCTGGGCGCCGTCCTCGGTCGTCACCGAAACGAGCGTGTCGTCCTGGGCGCCCTGGTTCACGATCGTCAGCGTCAGCGCCGGGGTCGCGCCGGCCGCGTACCCCGGGCCGGACGTCGGGTACTGCACCGCGACGTCGCGCAGGACAATCGTCTTGACCTGGGCATACGTGCCGTTGACCGCGGGCTGCTGCGAGTCGGTCTGAGTGATCTGGCCGGCCCCGCACCCGGCGAGCACGAGCGCGGCACCGAGCGCCAGCACGCCCGCGCCGAGCACGCGACGATTCTGCAGCCTCACGTCGCAGTCCTTCCCTTTTCACGGCCTCGTCCCCGCGAAGACTAGCCGGGGGCGATCTCCCGCACCGAACCGGTCCGCGTTGCGCCCAAGATCAACCGTCCACAAAGGATTTCCCTTTGCCCGCCGGAACCCGTCGCGGTCACCTGCATGAGCATGGGGGTCGGACGTTTGTCAACCCCCGCTCAGGCCGCTGACCTGCGAGGACGAGTCCGGCCCGCTAGGTGGGCACTGGCGGACCGTGATAGGATGGAGTCAGCGAAAGGGGCAGAGGACACATGGTTTTCAAGGTCGGAGAGACCGTCGTCTACCCGCACCACGGTGCCGCACTCATCGAAGCCATCGAGACCCGCGTGATCAAGGGCGAGGAAAAGAAGTACCTCGTCCTCAAGGTCGCGCAAGGGGATCTCACGGTTCGCGTGCCCGCTGACAACGCCGAGATCGTAGGCGTACGCGATGTCGTCGGGCAAGAAGGACTGGACAAGGTCTTCGACGTTTTGCGTGCTCCGCACACCGAGGAACCAACGAACTGGTCTCGTCGGTACAAGGCCAACCTCGAGAAGCTCGCCTCCGGCGATGTGAACAAGGTGGCCGAAGTGGTGCGCGACCTCTGGCGGCGAGAGAAGGACCGAGGACTTTCAGCCGGCGAGAAGCGCATGCTGGCGAAGGCTCGGCAAATTCTGGTCAGCGAGCTCGCGCTCGCGGAGGGCACCGACGAGGACAAGGCTGAGGTCCTCCTCGACGAAGTTCTGGAAACCGCGACGGTCTGAGAATCTTATTCTGGTTAGGACGGCGCCACGGACCGCAGGTGGCCTGCCTGCGGCGACTTCGCGCCGGCCGACGGCTGAATAAGGTTCTCAATGCCCAGGGCATCCCGCCTGACGGGCAGGTGGGTGCCTCTACGATCGCGAACCGATGAACGTCGTCGTGATCGTGACCGTCGCACATCATGCCTCCGACGGAGAGCTCGCTCTCACGCCGGTCCATGGTGAGGCGCTACTCACGCACACCGTGCGGGGGCTGCTAGGCGTACCGGAAATCGATCTGGTTGTCGTAGCGGCCCCCCAGCGGTGTGCTTTGTCGTTTTCCGAGGCGGTTCGCGGCCTCGCCTGCCGGGTCGTCACCGGCTCGCCCCACCAGGCCTTCGCCGCGGTCGAGCCCGATCTTCCCCGTGAGTCAGTTGTACTCCTCCACGACGCGCTGCGGGCCTTCATTCCTGCGGAAACCGTGCGTGGTGTCATCGCTGCGGTCGGTGACTCCCCGGTCGTGGTGCCGGTGCTGCCGATGGCGGACACGGTGAAGGTGACCGACGCCTCGTTCATCACCGGCACCGAGGACCGCTCGCGGCTGCGCACGGTCCAGACCCCGATCGGCTACACGCTCGCGGCGTTCCGGTCGGCCGAGCCGTGGGACGTCACCGGCGCGGCGACGGTCCCCGGGCACCCGGACGCGATGCGCGTCACGACCGATTTCGAACTGTCCCTGGCCGAGGCGATCGCGGCGGCACCGAAGAACGAGGAGACGCTGTGAGGATCGGCAACGGGGTCGACGTCCACCCGGTCGAGGCGGGCCGCGAGTGCTGGATGGCAGGGCTGCGGTGGCCGGGCGTCGACGGCTGCGCAGGCCATTCGGACGGCGACGTGGCAGCCCACGCCCTGTGCGACGCCCTGCTGTCGGCGGCGGGCCTGGGCGACCTCGGCGCGGTGTTCGGCACGGGCGACCCCCGGATGGACGGCGCGCACGGAGCGGACATGCTCACGGAGGTCCGCGAGCTGATCTCGGCGGCCGGCTGGCGGGTGGGGAACGCGACGGTCCAGATCGTGGGGAACGCACCACGGGTGGGAAAGCGGCGCGAGGAAGCGCAGAAGGTGCTGTCCGAGGCGGTGGGCGGCCCGGTGAGCGTATCGGGAACGACATCGGACGGCTTGGGGTTGACGGGCCGCGGCGAGGGCATCGCAGCCTTCGCGACGGCCCTGCTGCTGGCAGCGGAATAGCCTCACGCCGGCACTGGTTCGGCGTGATATGGCCCTCACCCTCTCGGACGATGTCCGCGCGCTGATCGACGGGAAGAACTTCGCCACCGTCGCCACCCTCGACGCCGACGGCAGCCCGCAGACCTCCGTCGTCTGGGTCGGGCTCGACGACGGTGACCTCGTCTTCAGCGCGACCGAGGACCGCCGGAAGGTGCGCAACCTGCGGCGCGACCCGCGCGTGAGCGTCTCGATCATCGACGCCGGGAACCCGTACCGCCACACCCAGCTCCGCGGCACCGTGACCATCGAGCCCGACCCCGGCAAAGCCCTCCCGAAGGCGCTCAGCCACAAGTACCTCGCCCAGGACCCGCCGCCCGAAGGCCCCGAGGCCGAGCGCGTCGTCGTCCGCCTCCACGTCGGGAAAGTCGCGGGCAACGTCAAATAAGGTCTGCACCATGACCTTCAACGAGGCCACCAAGGCCCTGCTCGACGGCAAGAACTACCCGGTCGTCGCCACCACCAACGCCGACGGCTCGCCGCAGAGTTCGGTCGTCTGGGCGCGCCGCGACGGGGACACCGTGGTCTTCGTGACCGTCCAGGGCCGGCGCAAGGAGCGCAACATCCGCCGTGATCCGCGGGTGTCGCTTTCCGTCTTCGACCTGGCCGATCCGGAGAACTACGTCGAGATCCGCGGGCGCGCCGAGGTCACCGTCGAGGGCGGCCGCGAACTCAACGACGAGCTCGCCCGCAAGTACATCGGCACGGAGTTCCCGCCCGAGCCGGCCGACGTCGTGCGCGTGCTCGTCCGCGTTGTTCCCGAACACATCACAGGGCATTCGGCCTGACGATCCCGTTAGGCTGGAAACCATGACGATCAGGGCGGTGTTGTTCGACTTCTCCGGCACGCTCTTCCGGCTCGAGCAGGACGAGTCCTGGCTCGCCGAGCTGACCGACCACGAGGGCACGCCGCTCGACATCGAGGCGCAGGCCGAGCTGATGCGCCGGATGACCGCCCCCGTCGGGCAGGTCGTCGAGCTCGACGCCGAGCACGTGCACGCCTGGCACCACCGCGACCGCGACCCCGGGCTGCACCGGAAGGTCTACCTCGAGGTGCTCAAGAAGTCGGGCGTCCCGCACGCCGACCAGGCCGAGGCCCTCTACAACCGGCTGATCGATCCCAGCCAGTGGACGCCGTACCCGGACACCGAAGCCGCGCTGAAGGCGGCGTCCGAGCGGGGCCTGAAGGTCGGCGTGCTGAGCAACATCGCCTTCGACATCCGGCCGGCCTTCACCGCACGCGGGTGGGACGCCTACGTCGACGAGTTCGTGCTGTCCTTCGAGGTCGGCGCCATCAAGCCGGAGCTGGAGATCTTCCGCAAGGCCGTGCAGGCCCTCGGTGTCCCGGCCACCGGCACGCTGATGGTCGGCGACAGCGAGGAGGCCGACGGCGGCGCCCGCGCGCTCGGCTGCGAGTTCGCGCTGGTCGACCCGCTGCCCACCGCCGAACGGCCGGACGCCCTGCTCACGGCACTGCGCACGCACGGCGTCGCCTGAGGGGCTGCGACATCGCTCACGCCCACCCCGTACCCTTTCAGGGTGGCCCTTCACCTTTTCGACACAGCGACCCGGAGCGTGCGGGAGTTCCACCCCGTCCGTAGCGGAACGGCGTCGATCTACGTGTGTGGTGCCACCGTGCAGGGTGTTCCGCACATCGGGCACGTCCGCGGCGTCCTGAACTACGACGTCCTGCGCCGCTGGCTCGTCCACAGTGGACTGGACGTGCTGCTGGTCCGCAACGTCACGGACATCGACGACAAGATCCTGACCAAGGCCGCCGAAGCCGGCCGGCCCTGGTGGGAGTGGGGTGCGACGCACGAGCGCGCCTTCGAGACCGCGTACGAGCAGCTGGGCTGCCTCCCGCCGTCGGTCAACCCGCGCGCGACCGGGCACGTCACCCAGATGGTCGAGCTGATGGAGCGCCTCATCGAGGCGGGCCACGGCTACGTCGCGGACGGCGACGTCTACTTCTCGGTCAAGTCGTTCGACGAGTACGGCAAGCTCTCCGGCCAGGTCCTCGAGGACGTCCAGCAGGGCGAGACGCCGACCCGCGGCAAGCGCGACCCGCGCGACTTCACCATGTGGAAGAGCGCGAAGCCGGGCGAGCCGTCGTGGCCGACGCCGTGGGGACACGGCCGGCCGGGCTGGCACCTCGAGTGCTCGGCGATGGCGACGGCGTACCTCGGCGCGGAGTTCGACATCCACGGCGGCGGCATCGACCTCGTCTTCCCGCACCACGAGAACGAGCGCGCCCAGTCGAACGCGGCCGGCGACGCCTTCGCGCGGTTCTGGCTGCACAACGCCTGGGTGACCATGTCGGGCGAGAAGATGTCGAAGTCGCTCGGCAACACCGTGTCGATCCCGTCGATGCTGGAGCGCTACCGGGCGCCGGAGCTGCGCTACTACCTGGTGCAGCCGCACTACCGGTCGACGATCGAGTACTCCGACGGCGCGCTGTCCGAAGCCGCGCAGGGCTACCGGCGGATCGAGACGTTCCTGCGCCGCGCCGCGCAGTCGGGCGAGGTGGCGCTGGGCACGATCCCGGCCGAGTTCGCCGCGGCGCTCGACGACGACCTCGCCACCCCGCAGGCGTTCGCCGTGGTCCACACCACTGTCCGGGACGGTAACGCCGCCCTCGACGCGGGCGACACCTCCAAGGCACTCGAATTCGCCGCGGCCGTCCGCGCGATGACCGACGTGCTCGGCCTCGACCCGCTGTCCGCGCGCTGGTCGGAGGCGGGCGGTTCCGACTCGCCCACCAAAGAAGCCTTGTCCCGGATCGTCGAAGGGCTGCTGACCGAGCGTCAGCAGGCCCGCGCCGAGAAGGACTTCGCCCGCGCGGACGCCGCCCGTGACCGCCTCCAGCAGGCGGGCATCGTGGTGGAGGACACCCCCAACGGTCCTCAGTGGACAGTCAAGTCCGACTGATCCCGTTACACAGCAAGGAAACTTTCACCATGGCAGGCAATTCGCGGCGCCAGGGCGCGATCCGCAAGACGGGCACCAAGAAGGGTGCCGTCGTCGGCTCGGGCGGTCAGCGCCGCAAGGCCCTCGAAGGCAAGGGCCCGACCCCGAAGGCGGAGGACCGTCCCGGGCACAAGGCCTACCGCCAGAACAACGCGCAGGCCAAGCGCGACCAGGCGCGGCAGAAGAAGGCCGACAAGCCGGAGCTGATCGCCGGGCGCAACCCGGTGGTCGAGGCGCTGCGCGCGGGCGTCCCCGCGACCGCGCTGTACGTCGCGCTGAACATCGAGATCGACGACCGCGTGAACGACGCCGTCCGGCTGGCCGGCGACAAGGGCATCTCGATCCTGGAGATCCCGCGCGAGGAGCTGGACCGCAAGACCAACCGGGCCGTGCACCAGGGCCTGGGCCTGCAGGTCCCGCCGTTCGAGTACGCGCACCCGGACGACCTGATGGCGGCGGCCCGCAACTCGGGCGAGGTGCCGCTGTTCGTCGCGCTCGACGGCGTGACCGACCCGCGGAACCTGGGCGCGGTGATCCGCTCGGCGGCCGCGTTCGGCGCGCACGGCGTGCTGCTGCCGGAGCGGCGCAGCGCGGGCATGACGGCGGTGGCGTGGCGGACGAGCGCCGGCACGGCGGCGAAGCTGCCGATCGCGGTGGCCACCAACCTGACCCGCCAGCTCAAGGCGTGGGCGAACGACGGCCTGATGCTGGTTGGCCTGGACGCCGACGGCTCGGTGGACATCGACGAGCTCGCCCTGGCGGCGGACCCGCTGGTGATCGTGCTGGGCTCGGAGGGCCGCGGCCTGTCGCGCCTGGTCCGCGAGACGTGCGACGCGACGGTGTCGATCCCGATGGCGGCGGGCGTGGAGTCGCTCAACGCGTCGGTGGCGGCGGGGGTGCTGCTGGCCGAGGTGGCGCGACGCCGCCGTCTCGCCGGTCGGGTCTGACACCACCACCCAGTCGGGTTAAGGTCACCGTCGGATAACTCGAGGGGACCCGATGTCGTTCGTTTCGCCACTGTTCCTGTGGTACTTCATGCCGGCGGTGCTCATCGCCGTGCTGGTGTGCCCCCGGACGTGGCGGAACGGCATCGTCGCGGTCGGCAGCCTGCTGTTCTACACGATCGGCGCCGGGCCGTTCGTGCTCCTGCTGCTCGGCTGCATGGTCGTGAACTTCCTGGCCGGCCCGCTGCTGGCCCCGGACCCGTTCGACCTCGACGGCGGCCGCCGGCGCAAGATCCTCATCGCGGTGGTGTCGCTCGACGTCACGGTGCTGCTGATCTGGAAGTACGCCGGGTTCGCGACGCAGCAGATCGCGGCCGTCGCGCACTGGTTCGGCGGCAGCGTGCCGGTGGCGAGCCTGGTGGTGCCGATCGGCATCTCGTTCTACACGTTCCACCACATTTCGTACGTGGTCGACATCTACCGAGGTGAGCGGCAGGCGCTGCGCAACCCGGTGTCGTTCGCGGCGTACATCGCGATGTTCCCGCAGCTGGTGGCCGGCCCGATCGTCCGCTACCGCGAGATCGCCGACCAGCTGCCCCAGCTGCGCTCCCACCGCCTCGACGACCTGGCGGCCGGCTTCCCCCGGTTCGCGCTCGGGCTGTGCAAGAAGACGATCATCGCCGACTCGCTGAGCCCCCTGGTCGAGGCGTGTTTCAAGGTGCCCCCGGACCAGATGACGTTCGCAACGGCGTGGCTCGGCGCGATCGGCTACACGCTCCAGCTGTTCTTCGACTTTTCCGGCTATTCGGACATGGCGATCGGCCTGGGCCGCATGCTGGGCTTCAGGTTGCCGGAGAACTTCGCGAGGCCGTACTCATCGGTGACGATCACGGAGTTCTGGCGCCGCTGGCACATGAGCTTGAGCCGCTGGTTCCGCGACTACGTGTACATCCCCCTGGGCGGCAACCGCCACGGCGCAGCGCGCACGTACCGGAACCTGTGCATCGTGTTCGTGTTGACGGGCTTCTGGCACGGAGCGCAGTGGACGTTCCTGGTGTGGGGCTGCTACCACGGGGCGTTGCTGGTGATCGAGCGCCGCTTCGGCCTGGACCTGGACCCGGCGGTCCGCTGGAAGAGGTACGCGCGCAGGGCGTTGACCATGCTCCTGGTGGTGTTCGGCTGGGTGTTCTTCAGATCGGCCGACCTGGGCCACGCCCTATCGATGATCGGCCACATGCTGATCCCCGACTTCGAAGGCCTGGGCACAGGAGTAGAGCAGGCATTCACGAACCAGAGGCTGGTGCTGCTCCTGGCGGCCCTGGCGGTGTTCCTCCTCCCGGCCCACCCGGTAACAGGACCGCTCCTGGAGTCATCGAGAAGCAAGCCGGCAACGGCATTGCGCATAGGCGTGATGACGGTAGGCCTGCTGTACGCGGCAATCCTGATCGCAACAGGAACATTCAGCCCATTCTTGTACTACCAGTTCTAGAGCGACGGCAGACCACCAAAACGCAAGCCGGCCGACCACACCACCCCACCGAACCGATAAGCAGCGACCTCAGCGGCCGGCGCGCCGGGTCAAGGCATCTTTCCCGCCTTGACGCGGTGCGCCGGCCGCTGAACAATCGAGCGTTCGGGTCGAGGGGGTTACTCAACCAACAAGACGCAGCCAAGCGTCAGCAAGAGCCCCATGCCCAGCCGGAGTCGGATGGATCCCATCGTCAGACCACCGTCCCGGATCCTCCCCCACCAGCGAACCAAACATCCGGTCCGCAGCAAGAAGCTGCGCACCGTACTCCCCGGCCAACTCCCGAACCACCCGGATCTTCGCGTCCAAATCAAAACGCCATTCCTCACGCACAGCGTCATCGATGACCACAACCCGCTCCCCATCAACACCATGAAGAACCCGCTCGACCACACCCTTGACCGGCACCAGGAAAGGCTCGATGAGGACCAGTTCCGTCCCCCGGGACGCGAGCGGAGCGAGCAGCCGGTCATAACACGCCGCAAACTCCTCAACCGGAATCACCCGGCCACGCGGGTCCAACGTGTGCCACCCCATGTCATTGACCCCGACGAGGATCGACACGACGTCCGGCTCAGCGTCGAGCACGTCGGCCTGCCACCGGGCCTCCAGATCCATCGCCTTGTCGCCGGCATGACCGCTGTTCAGCCAGGTCACCGGGCACCCGGGGTGCCGGAAGCACCACTCACCCGCGATCAGCAGCGGGTAGCCGCACCGGTCCTCGCCCGGGGGTCGCCAAAGGTCGGTGATCGAATCGCCGGTGAACATCACGGTGCTTCCGGGCTTCAGGTTGATCGTCATGTGCCGAGCGTCGCGCCCGCAACTGGCAGGGAACGCACACGCCGCTGGTTGCGACCTGGCAGCATGATCGGCGAACAGTCAGAAAGGCACCAGGGATGACCGAGCTGTCCAGGGCACCGGGCGTGATCCCGTACGTCGACCACCACGACGGCCCCCGCCGCCTGCTCGCGCTCGAAATCCCCCACCTCGGCCACACCGTCCGCGCCTACGCCCCCATCGCGAGCATCGACGGCCGCCAGTACGTCGTCTCCTGGGGTTCGGTCTCCTTCGAGATCCCCGCCGATCGCAACGTCCACGTCAGCGTCCACCTGCACACGAACAGCGGCCGCGACTACACGATCACCCCGTTCGCCTCGACCATCGTGCCGCCGCACCCCGCGCCGGTCCGGCTGGTGGCCCAGTTCGCACCGAGCCACAGCCCCGAAGGCGCGCTCGTGCCCGTCGCCTGATGCTCGCGACCCGGTTCCTCTTCCTCACCCGCCACGGCGAGGCGGCGCCCAACGGCGTGCTCACCGAAGCCGGGCAGCGGCAGGCGATCCTCCTCGGCCGGCGCCTGCGCGACGTGCCGGTCACGGCCATCCACCACGGCCCGCTCCCGCGCGCGAGCGAGACCGCCCAGCTGATGGCCGCCCAGCTGCCCGGGGTCGCCGTCCACGAAGAACGGGCCGCGGGCGACTTCGTCCCGTACCTGCCGATGCGCGAGGAACTCCCCGAGACTTCCGGGGACCTCCTGCTCGCGTTCGCCCGCCAGCACCCGCCGGCCGACGAAGAGCTCGCCGCCGAGGCCGAGCGCCGGTTCACCGGGCCCGTGCCGGCGGCCGAGCCGCGGTACGACGTCGTCGTCACGCACAACTTCCTCGTCGGCTGGCTCGTGAGCGCCTCGCAGGACGCGCCGCGCTGGCGGTGGCTCGCGCTCAACCACGCCAACGCCGGGCTCACCGTCATCCGGTACTCGCCGGGCCGGCCGGCGGCGCTGCTGACCTACAACGACCTGAGCCACCTGCCCGCCGAGCTGCGCTGGACCGGCTTTCCGCCCGACTTCTACGTTCCGTAGCCGGCGAACGCGGAGCGTCGCAGCCGCCGAAAATGACTCTCGCCCGAATGGCCGAGCCTGACACGATGGCCGGATGAGTCCCGTTCCGTCGCCCACGTCCGTTCGGCTGAGCGACTACCTCGCCGCGGACGACGTCGTCGATCACGAACACCCCTCGATCCGCGCCCGGGCCGGCGCCTTCCGCGAATCGGCTGAAGATCCCGTCGAGCGCGCGAAAGCCGCGTTCCTCTTCGTCCGGGACGAGGTCGAGCACGTGATCGACGCGGGCGATCCGCGCGTCACCTGGCGGGCGTCGGACGTCCTGCGCGAGCGCGTCGGGATCTGCCACGCGAAGGCGCACCTGCTCGCCGCTTTGCTGCGCGCACAAGGGATCCCGGCCGGGTTCTGCTACCAGGAGCTCTCCGCGCTGCACGGGCTGAATGCCGTGTACCTGCACGGCAGGTGGTCGCGCCTCGATGCCCGCGGCAACCGGACGGGTGCCGGTGGGGAGTTTTCGCTCGGC
Source organism: Amycolatopsis sp. NBRC 101858 (assembly GCF_030269325.1). GTDB lineage: Bacteria > Actinomycetota > Actinomycetes > Mycobacteriales > Pseudonocardiaceae > Amycolatopsis > Amycolatopsis ponsaeliensis. The sequence goes on from NZ_BSTD01000001.1 coordinate 1,765,007, forward strand.
GAGGAGAAACTGGCCTGGCCGGTGGACTTCGCGCGCGGCGAACGTGATCACCCGGAGATCCACCCGGCGCCCGCACCGGTCGTCGTCGATTTCCTGATGACCGCCGAACCCGGCCCGGGCTGGTACGAAAACGGCCTCCCGGCCGCCCTTTGAGCCGGGTTTTCCGCGATTTTCGGAAAACTCGGCAACCTGGTTAATTATTGCCGAGAGTGACGTCTGTCCGTCAGCACTGTCCCCCGAACTTCTTATTTCGCGGGTCCCGTCAGGCGCGTAAAGTGACTCCCCGCACTCGAACAGACACTTTGGGCATTCGTCCGTTCGGGTGGTCCGAGGGAGGTGAAGCAAGTGGCCGCGGATGGCGGATCCCGCCGCCGTACCCCACTGCAGGAGATCTTCTGGACCAGGACGAGCTTGCTCCTCACGGTGCTCGTCGTCGTCGCCGGCCTCAGCCTGTGGCTCGCCGGCCTGATGGACCCCGGCACCGGGAAGAACCTGGTGACGTCGCTGGGCACCGGCACCCTGATCTCCGCGATCGTGGGGTTCGGCACCACGCTGATCACCGCCAGCGCTTCGCAGAAGGCGCTGGTGACCCCGGTGATCGAGGAAAGCCGGCGCGCGCTGGAAGACCTGAGCTCCGAATACCGCGCGCTGAACAAGGAGTTCTTCCCCACCGACGTGTTCGAGGCGACCACCGACCCCGACCCCGCGTTCAACCGGGCGCTGATGGCCGACCTCGACGCGACCCGGCAGTACTTCTTCCGCGGCTTCTCCGGGCGGCACGCGGCCGCCCGCCTGCTGCTTTCCCGCACCGAGCGCGAACTCCGGGCCGTCATCGCCGACCCGCGCGACGCCGGCGCGATCAGCGGGCGCGCCCGCTACCTGCTGCGCCGCGAAGCCGGCGACGTCGACTCGGACCAGATCCAGACCCGGCTCGACGAAGAGATCCGGATCGGGCTCGTCGGCCTCTTCCTGGCGCGCAGCCGCTGCGCGCAGGTCGACATCACCGTGGTCGCCGACCCGCCGCTGGACCGGCTGGAGATGTTCGACGACAGCGTGTGGGTGTCGCTCTACAGCGACGTCCGCGGGGCCACGAAGCTGTACCCGCGGACCCTGCGGTTCACCGAAGGTTCCTTCCTCTACAACATGGAGCGCGCCGAGTTCGTGCGCGTCTCGCAGTCCCGGACCGGCCGCCACTTCCGCATCACGTCCGCGACGACGCGGACGGATTTCCTGGCGCTGTTCGAAAAGATCACCGGATCCCCCTTGTCCGAGGAGCAGTTCCGTGAGCTGGAAAGCAAGTTCCACGCCTTCCGCACGGAGTTCTCCGAAGTCGCCGAGCTAGGGAGCTGACCTTGCTCACCCGCCTGTCCCCCCTGTCCGAACTGGCCACGCGCCTGCGCACGGCCCGGAACCCGCTCGCCGCCGACTGGCTCGCGGTCGACGAGTGGTTCCGCCCCTGGGCCGCCCAGTCCGGCCTGCGCGACGAACTGCGCTCGCAGCTTCGCACGCTCTCCACCGCGGAATCCGTGAAAGTACTGCGCTCGTCCCGGGAAACGACAACGCACTTCGCCTGGTGCCTGCTCGATTCGCCGTCCGACCCGTTTTCCTTCTGGCTGCACGAATACAAGGCGCAGGAGGACTGGCGGGAAGGCTACGCGGATTCCGTGCACAACCACAGGTACCACTTCTGCACCACCATTCTCCGGGGTGACTACCGCCACGAGAAGTACGAGACGACGATCGACCCCGGCACCGGCTTGATCAATTCCGCGAGACGGCGGCGCAGCACCGTCTGCGGCGCCGGGACCAGCATCACCATGCTGGCCGACGAATTCCACCGCATCCCCGAAGCGGCCGACGGCACGATGACGTTCCTGGTGAAATCACGCCCGGTGAGCAGCTTCAGCCTTTCTTTCGACCCCGCCACGGGAATCGGCCACCGTCACGTTCCGGTGGAGGTCCGATTGGGGGAATTGGCCGACCGCATCTAGCTACACACCGCCGTCAGCGGCGCTTACCATTACTCCACCCGTCTGAACACCACGGCCGGGATCGGAGAGGTGTATGCGCACGCAGGAAAGCACGATCGACCATGTCATCGTCGACGCCGTCGAAAACCGGGTGCACCGGCTATGCCGCCGCTATGCCGAACGGCTGCCGTTCCACGGCTGGCACCACGTGAGCTTCGTCCGCGCGAAGGCGGCCGGTTTCGCCGAGCACAACGGCGCCGACCGCGCCGTCGTCGAGGTCGCGGCACTGGTGCACGACGTCAACTACCTGGTGCTCCGCAACTCGCCCGCGGCGGCGGGCCGGAGCCTGCGGCTGGAGATCCTCGCGGAGTGCGGGGTCCCTGGCGACGTGGCGCGCTGGATCGACGGCATCATCGACGAGGCCGAAATGGCCACGCGCGGCCGTGACATTTCGCTGGAGGCACAGGCGTTGAGCGACGCGGACACGCTGTTCAAGGCGCTGCCGGTGACGCCGGTGGTGCTCGCGCACCGGTACCTGCGCGAGAACGGGCTGAGCCTGCGCGAGCTGGCGCACAAGATCGTCGGCGAGCAGTGCGACGTCCACGACGAGGGGTACTACTTCTACAACCCCGAGGCGGCGGCGACGTACTCGCGCTGGGCGATGGCGAACCTCCAGCTGTGGCAGTGCATCAAGGAGGCGGTCGACGACCCGACGGTGGCCGAGCTGCTGGACGCGGTCCACGCCGTCGACGCGCTGGCGTCCTAGCTCTGGCCGTACCCCCGGAGCCGGTCGACGACGTTGGCCACCTCGGGTGGCGGCAGCAGGCTCGGCCGGCCGGCGCTCTGCGCGAGCAGCCAGACGCGGCAGGCCCACTCGAGCTGCTGGGCCCGTTGGTAGGCGGCCTCGAGGCCGTCGCCGTAGGTGAGGGTGCCGTGGTTGGCCATCAGGCAGCCGCGGCGCCCGTCCAGGGCGTCGAGGACGGCCGCGGCGAGCTCGGGGGTGCCGTACGTGGCGTAGCGCGCGACACGCACGGAGGGGCCGATCGTGGCGAGGATGTAGTGGATCGGCGGCACCTCGCGCACGAGGGTCGAGACGGCGGTGGCGTGCGGCGAGTGCGTGTGGACGACGGCGGTGACGGGCTCGCGGTCGGGATCGCGCACGTCCCAGTAGACCGACAGGTGCATCGGCAGTTCACTGGTCGGCTTGAGCGAGCCGTCGACGACCTGGCCGCCGAGGTCGACGACGGCGACATCGCCCGGGGTCATGCTGGAGTAGGGGACGCCGGTCGGGGTGACGGCGACGAGGTCCCCGGCCCGCACGGAGACGTTCCCGGAAGTCCCGACGACGAGGCCGTCTCCGACCATCCGGCGCGCGTAGGCGCACACGGCGGCCCGCTCGGTCTCGAGGATCATGCGCGGGTCCCGTCGTCTCGTGGGTGATCGGCAGCTGAGCTGAACACTGCCAGCCACCCACGAGCTTCGGCCACCTCCCCGGCCGGGGGATTTATCCGGGTTCGAAAAATGGCCCGGCGCCCCTCGAAGATCCGAGGGGCGCCGGCGTCTGGGGAAGGTCAGGCCTTCGCCGGTGCAGCGGGCGGAGCAGCCGGGGCCTTCGCCTGCGCGGCGGGAGCCGCCGGAGTCTTCCCGGCAGTGGCAGGAGCAGGAGCCTTCCCGGCAGCGGGAGCGGCGGGAGCCTTCGCGGCAGGAGCTGGAGCCGGCTTGCGGTCCCCGTTCCCGGCCGCCGGAGCCTCCTCCACCGGTGCCAGCAGCCGCATGGCTTCCTGGACCGCCACGTCCGTCGCCGCGATCCGCTCGGCGACCTTCGTCCGCAGGTCCAAAGCCAGCTTGCGGTTCTGATCCGCCGTCGCCTGCGAAGCCCGGGCCGACTCCAACGCCGCCTCGGTCTCCTGCTTCTTCTTCGCGTGCTCCTCGTCGAACGACTTCTTCCGCGCCGCCAGCTCGTCCGCCGCGACCCGGTCCGCCTCCGCACGGGCCTCCGCCGCGGCCGCCTCGGCCGCCGCGTCCGCTTCCTTGCGGGCCCGCTCGGCCGCCGCGGCCAGCTCGACCCGCTTCGCGCCCGCCGCCGCGTTCAGCTTCTCGATCTCGCCCTTCGCCTCCGACTTCAGGCGGGCACGCTCCTCTTCCGCGTCCTTCGCCAGCTTGTCGGCCGTGCGGCGGGTCTCGTGCGCGTACTTGTCCGCCTGTTCGCGCGTGGACGCCGCGTCGGCCTCCGCCGCCGCTCGCAGGTCGGCGATCTCCTCCTCGGCGAGCTGCATCATCATCCGGACGCGCTCGGCCATCGCGCCGGCGCCGGACGGGCTGGCGCTCATCCGCGCGAGGGCGGCCTTCGTCTCCGCCAGCTCTTTCTGCGCGTACGCGAGCGCCTTCGAAAGATCCGACGCCGTCGCGGCGGACTCGTCGCGGCTGCGCGCCGCGTCGCGGACCTCCTTGGTCAGCTCGGCGAGACGCTCGTCGACCTGACGCTGGTTGTAGCCGCGGACACCCACGGCGAATGTCTTCGAGGTGGACTGGGACTTCTCAGGCGCGACCATGCGGGCCACCTTAATGAGCAAGGGACCTTCAGGACGTACCGCCAAACGGATGCATCACGAATTTGGGAACCCCCGGTAACACATGGCATTCTGACCTCCGTTGACCAGCGGTTGACGCGAGGAGGCCACTGTGGACGCACCGGCTGTCCTCGCGGACATCGGCGAGCACTGGCACGTCTACGCCACCATGCCGCTGATCGCCGCGTTGATCGGCTACCTGACCAAGCGCGTCGCCATCGAGATGATGTTCCGGCCCCTCGAGTTCACCGGCATCCGGCCGTTCCTCGGGTGGCAGGGCGTGATCCCGGCCAACTCGCGGCGGATGGCCACCACCGCCGTCGATCTGCTGACCCGCAACCTCGTCGACCCGCAGGAGATCTTCGCCCGGCTCGACCCGGAGGAAATGGTCAAAGAGCTCGAAGCTCCCCTGCTCAAGGCCGTCGAAGACGTCACGCGCGAGGTCATGGAGACCCACCAGCCGCGCCTGTGGGAACTGCTGCCGGCGCGGGCGCAGCGGCTGCTCGTCGACCAGGTCCGCGCGCAGGCACCCGAGGTCGTCAAGCGGCTGCTGCGGGAGGTCTCGACCAACATCGACGACGTCCTCGACGTCAACGACATGCTCATCAACGCGATGGTCCGCGACAAGTCGCTGACGTGCCGGCTCATCCGCGAGGTCGCCGCGCCCGAGTTCAAGTTCATCGCGCGCTCGGGCATCTGGTTCGGGTTCGTGATCGGGCTCGTCCAGTTCGTCGCCTGGGCGCTGACGAAGGAACCGCTGATCATGCCGATCTTCGGTTTCGTCACGGGCTTCGTCACGGACTGGCTCGCACTCAAGATGATCTTCTACCCGCGCGAGCCCCGCGGGTTCGGCTTCTTCCGCTGGCAGGGCATGTTCCAGAAGCGCCGCCAAGAGGTTGCCGCGGACTACGGCGCGCTGATCGCCGACGAGGTCCTCACCGTGCGGAACGTGATGGAGGCCGTGCTCACCGGGCCGCGCGCGGACAAGCTGTTCGCGCTGGTCACCCGCGAGGTGCAGCGGACGATCGACGCGCAGGCGAGCATCGCCAAGCCGCTCGTCGCGCTGACCATGGGCGGCAAGCAGTACCAGGAGATGAAACGCGCGGCGGCCGAGAAGGCCATCGCCTACCTCCCCGAAACGGTGAAACACGTCGAGAGCTACGCCACCGGCGCGCTCGACGTCCGCAACACGATCGTCGACAAGATGCAGCAGCTGACGCCGCTGGAGTTCGAAGGCATCCTGCGGCCGGCCTTCAAGCAGGACGAATGGAAGCTCATCGCGGTCGGTGCGGTCATCGGCGGGCTGGTGGGTGAACTCCAGGTGCTGCTCCTGCTGCACTGATCAAGGGCCGATAGCGTGCGCGAGTGGACTTCAGCTCGCACTGGCAGGTGTACGTCACCATGCCGTTCATCGCGGCGCTGATCGGCTACGTCACCAAGCGCGTCGCCATCGAGATGATGTTCCGGCCGCTCGAGTTCACCGGGATCAAGCCGTTCCTCGGCTGGCAGGGCGTGCTGCCGGCGAACGCCGAGCGCATGGCGGCGACGGCCACCGAGATGCTGACTACCACCCTCGTCGACCCCAAGGAGATCTTCGCCCGGCTCGACCCGGCGCAGGTCGCGAAGGAGATCGAGCAGCCGCTGCTGCGGGTCGTCGAGGACGTCACCCGCGAGGTGATGGAGACCTACCAGCCGCGGCTGTGGGAGGTGCTGCCGAACGGCGCGCAGCAGCTGCTGCTCAAGCGCGTCCAGGCCGAGGCGCCGAAGGCGATCACCAAGATCATGCGCGAGATCGCCGACAACATCGAGGACGTCCTCGACCTCCAGCACATGGTCGTGACGAACCTCGTCCGCGACAAGGCGCTGCTCAACCGGCTGATCCGCGACATCTCCCGCCCCGAGATGCGGTTCATCGCCCGCTCGGGCATCGGGTTCGGGTTCATCCTCGGCTGCGTGCAGCTGGTGGTGTGGGCACTGACGAAGTCGCCGATCGTGCTGCCGGTGTTCGGCCTGCTCATCGGCTGGTTCACCGACTGGCTCGCCCTCAAGATGATCTTCCTGCCACGCGAGCCGCGCCGGTTCTTCGGCGTCTACACCTGGCAGGGCGTCTTCCAGAAGCGCCGTGACCAGGTCGCCGCCGACTACGGCGACATGATCGCGCGCGAGATCATCACCATCCCGAACCTGCTGGAAGCGGTGCTGCGCGGGCCGAAGTCCGACCGGCTCTTCGCGATGATCACCCGCGAAGTGCAGAAGACGATCGACGCGCAGGCCAGCGTCGTCAAGCCGTTCGTCGCCATCGCCGTCGGGACGAGGAAGTTCCAGGAGCTGAAGCAGACGGCGGCGGCGAAGGCCGCGGAGCGCGTCCCGGAGACGATCCGGTACGCCGAGAACTACGCGATCAACGCGCTCGACGTGCGGAACACGATCGTCGACCGGATGAAGAAGCTGAGCGCGCTGGAGTTCGAGCAGCTGCTGCGCCCGGCGTTCCGGCAGGACGAGTGGAAGCTGATCGCCGTCGGCGCGGTGATCGGCGGGCTCGTCGGCGAGTTGCAGGTGCTCGCGCTGCTCGGCTAGCCGGTACGGTTTCGCTCTCGGGATGAGGAGGTCGGGATGGACGCTGTCCTGCACGACCTCGCCCTGCACTGGCCGCTGTACGCGGCGATGCCGTTCATCGCGGCGCTGATCGGGTACGTCACCAAGCGCGTCGCGATCGAGATGATGTTCCGGCCGCTGGACTTCCTCGGGATCAAGCCGTTCCTCGGCTGGCAGGGCGTCGTCCCGAAGCACGGCGGGCGGATGGCGGCGGTGGCGACCGAGCTGCTGACGGCGAACCTGCTGGACCTGCGCGAGGTCTTCGACCGCGTCGACCCGGTGATCATCACGGCCGAGCTGGAGCAGCCGCTGCTGCGCGCGGTCGACCACATCGCGCGCGAAGTGCTGGCCGAGCACCACCCGCGGCTGTGGGAGGTCATGCCGACGCTGGCCCAGGAGATGCTGATCAAGCAGGTCCAGGCGTCGGCGCCGCGGCTGGTCCGGGAGTTCCTCGACGACGTCCGCGAGAACCTCGACGAGGTGCTGGACGTCCAGCACATGACGGTCCAGCGGCTGACGCGGGACAAGGCGCTCCTGGTCCGGCTGATCCGCGAGACGTCCCGCCCGGAGATGGCGTTCATCGCGCGGATGGGCATCTACTTCGGCTTCGGGCTGGGGCTGGTCCAGACGATCGTGTGGGCGTTCACGCGCGAGCCGTGGGTGCTCCCGGCGTTCGGCGGCGTGATCGGGCTGTGCACGGACTGGCTGGCGATCAAGCTGATCTTCGTCCCGCGCGAGCCGGTCCGCCTCGGCCGGGTGATCTTCCAGGGCAAGTTCCAGCGCCGGCGCGCGGAGGTGGCCCGGCAGTACGGCGAGCTGATCGCGAACGAGGTCCTGACGGTCCAGAACCTGCTGGACGCGGTGCTGCGAGGTCCCCGGGCGGATCGGCTGGCGGCGATGGTGGAGCAGATGGTGTCGTCGGCGGTGGACGCGCAGCTGCCGTTGTCGTTCGCGGTGGGTGGCACGCGGCTGCGGGAGATGAAGCACGCGGCGGCGGTGAAGGCGCTGGAGCAGCTGCCGGACACGGCCCGGTACGCCGAGGGGTACCTGACCGAGGCGATGGACGTGGCGAAGATGATCGAGCAGCGGATGCTGGCGTTGACGCCGTTGGAGTTCGAGGGACTGCTGCGGCCGGCGTTCCGGCAGGACGAGTGGAAGCTGATCGCCGTGGGCGGGGTGATCGGGTTCGTGGTCGGGGAGCTGCAGGTCCTGCTGATGCTGGGTTAGGCCACCGGAGCCAGTTCGGCCGGTGACTCCACCGCGCGCACCCGCGTCCGGCGGTCGCGCTGCCAGGCGATTACCCGGCAGACCACGTAGATCAAGAACGAAATCGCCGTCACGAACGCGCTCACCGGCAGGCCCGGCGCCAGTGACAGCACGATCCCGCCCAGCGCCGACACCTCCGCGAACACGATCGACAGCACCGTCGCCTTCCAAGGCGACGCCGTCACGCGAGCCGCAGCCGCAGCCGGCGTCACCATCAAAGCGACCACCAGCAGCGACCCGACCACCTTCACGCTCAACGCCGTCGAGACGCCCACCAGCAGCGCGAACACCACCGTCAGCGTCTTCACCGGGACCCCGCGCGCCACGGCCACGTTCCGGTCCACCGAAGCGAACAACAACGGCCGGTACACCAGCGCGAGCACCGCCAGCACCACCACCGACGACACCACGAACAACGTCAGGTTCGTCGAGTCGATCGTGATGATCTGCCCGGTCAGGATCCCGAACTTGTTCCCGGACCGTCCTTTGTAGAACGACAGGAACAGCACGCCCATGCCGAGCCCGAACGACAGGATCACGCCGATCACCGAGTCGCGGTCCGCGTCACGCGCGCCCAGGATGCCCAGCAGCAGGGCCGCCACCACCGCGCCGATCAGCGCGCCGTACTCGACGCCGATGCCGAGCAGCAGGGCCGCCGCGCCGCCGGTGAACGCCAGCTCGGACGTCCCGTGTACCGCGAACGACATGCGCCGCATCACGATCAGCGGGCCCAGCACCCCCGCCACCAGGCCGAGGATCGCCGCCGCGAGCAGCGCCGTCTGGACGCCGTCGAGCTCGGTGATCAGCTCCCACGTCTTGCCGAAGTCGAACAGATCCAAGACTCAGCCCACTTGCTCTTCGACGTCGTGTTCGTGGTGGTGCGGCTCTTCCTCGCACAACGCGCTCTGCGCGCCCGCGATGTGGATCTGCCCGCCCACCTTCAGCACCTCGACACGGGTGCCGTACAGCTCCGACAGCGTTTCGGTGGTCATTACCTCGTCCGGCTTGCCGATCCGGAACGAGCCGTTGACCAGGTACAGCACCCGGTCGACGAACGGCAGGACCGGGTTGATCTCGTGCGTCACGAACAACACCGCGGTGCCGGCCGTGCGCCGCCGGGCGTCGATCAGCTCGCTGATCGCGCGCTGGTGCGCCAGGTCGAGGGACAGCAGCGGCTCGTCGCAGAGCAGCACCTCGGGGTCGCCGACCAGGGCTTGCGCCACCCGCAGCCGCTGCTGCTCGCCGCCGGACAGGCGCCCGACGGGCTGCTTCGCGTACCGCGTCGCCCCCACCGCTTCGATGGCTTCGGAAACCCGGCGGCGCCGGGCCGCCATGCCGAACAGGCCCGGGCCCCAGCGGTGGCCGTCGAGGCCCAGCCCGACCAGGTCGACGCCGCGCAGCGTCAGCGACTCGTCGATCGCGCGCTGCTGCGGGATGTAGCCGACCTTGCGGTTCGCGCCGCCCGGCCGGCCGCCGGCTATCTCGACCACGCCCGCCGACAGGCCCTGCATGCCGAGCAGCGCCTTGAGCAGGCTGCTCTTGCCGGAGCCGTTCGGGCCGAGCACGGCGAGGAACTCACCCGGCTCGACGACGAGGTCCAGCCCCGACCAGAGCGTGCGGGGACCGAACGCGAGCCCCGCACCACGGACCCGGACCGCGGGGCGCACGTCGTCGGAAACGGAGACTGGAGGCATACCTACTTCAACGCTCCTGCCAGCGCTTCGACTTCCCCGGTCATCCAGCCAATGTAGTCCGTCACACCCTGCGGCAGCGTCTCGGTCACGTCGACGACGCCGATCCCGGCGGCCTTCGCCTGCGCCACGACGTCCTGGGTGAGCGGGGTGACCGTCTGCGCGTTGTTGATCAGCGCCTTGACCTGCTTGGTGGCGATGAGCTGCTTGTACTCGTTGACGGCGCCGGCCGGGACGTCCGTGTCGTTCTCGACCGCGTCCGAGAACGCCTTCGGCGTCGCGTCCGTCAGCTTCGCGCTCTCGAGCAGGTAGTGCGCGACCGGCTCGGTGACGACGACCTTGGTGCCCGGGTGCGCGGCGCCCAGCTCGCCGAGCTGCTTCTCCAGCGCGCCGACCTTCGTCTTGAACGCCGTCGCGTTGTCGGTGAACGCCTGCTTCGACGCGGGCTGGAGCTCCCCGAGCTGCGCCGCGACCTGGTCGGCGACCTTGTCGACGCCCGGCAGGTCGTACCAGACGTGCTCGTTCTCGTCGCCGGTCGCGGCGATGTCGTAGGCGACGAGCTTCTTCGCGTCGCCGGCCTGGGCGGTGAGCTTGTCGAAGAACTCGTCGTAGCCACCGCCGTTGGACAGCAGCAGTTTCGCGTCCTTCGCCGCCAGCGCGTCATCAGCCGTCGTCTCGTAGGAATGCGGGTCGGCCGACGGGTCGTGGATGATCGACTTGACCTCGACCTTGTCGCCGCCGACGGCGTTCACGACGCTGCCCCAGACGTCCGTCGAAGCCACGACCTTGATCTTGTCGGACCCGCCGGACTGCCCGCCGCCGTCGGAGCCGGAGGTTCCGCCGGAGCACGCGGCCAGGGCGAGCACGGACAGGGCCGAAGCGGCGGCGAGCACGCTCCTGGTGTGGCGGGGACTCATCTGAGGACTCCTGGGTCGGACACTGAACTGCTAATGGAAACCGTTGTCAGATTCACCTTACCCCATCCGGATGACTTCCTGGCCATCCGATCGTGTTTTGGTGTATGCGTCTTCACGCATGCGGATCGAGACATCGACCACCCGGGGTGTCTCTTCATGAATTCGATCTGAACCGTTACGGTTTGCTGATGGGACGTCCTATTCGCACCCGGAGGCAGGCGACGCTGGCGTCGCTCGCGGCGGAGCTCGGTGTGTCCAGGACCACGGTGTCCAACGCCTACAACCGGCCGGACCAGCTGTCCCCCGAACTGCGCCGCCGCGTCCTCGAGACCGCCCGGCGCCTCGGCTACCCCGGGCCCGACCCGGTCGCCCGTTCCCTGCGCACCCGCAAGGCGGGCGCGGTCGGGCTGTTGCTCACCGAGAACCTCTCCTACGCCTTCCGCGACCCCGCCGCCGTCGGTGTCCTCGAAGGACTGGCCCTGGCCTGCGAAGACGCCGGTGTCGGCCTGCACCTGGTACCGGCCAGCCCGGGCCGCGAGGACGTCGCCGCGGTGCACCGCGCGGGCGTCGACGGCTTCGTCGTCTACTCCGTGCCGGACGACGACCCGCACCTGGCCGCCGTACTGGAACGCCCGGTGCCGACCGTGATCATCGACCAGCCGAGCATCGAGGGCATCGACCGCGTCGGCCCGGACGACGCGGCGGCGGTCGGCAAGATCGCCGAGCACCTGGTTTCGCTGGGCCACCGGCAGGTCGGCGTCATCTGCATGCGGCTCGCCCGCGAGCGCAACGACGACTTCGTGTCCCCGGCCCGCCAGAGCGGCGCGCACTTCCACGTCCAGCGCACCCGGCTCGAAGCGCTCGCCGTGGCGTTCTCCGCGGCCGGCGTCGACTGGGCCGGCGTCCCGGTGATCGAGCGCTTCGACCACACGGTGGACGACGGCGCGTCCGCCGCCCGCCAGCTCCTGGACGCGTACCCGCAGATCACGGCCGTGATCTGCACCTCGGACATCCTCGCGCTCGGCGCCATGGCCGAGGCCGAGCGGCGCGGGCTGCGGGTGCCGCAGGACCTGACCGTCACCGGCTTCGACGGCATCGCCGAGGCCGAGCGGATCGGGCTCACCACGGTCCACCAGCCGGTGCTGGAGAAGGGCAAGATGGCGGGCCGGCTGCTGCTCGGCTCGGCCGAGCGGAGCGCGCCGAAGGTGATCACCCTGCCGACCGAGCTGCGTGTCGGGCGGACGTCGGCACCCCCTAGAACGGTCGAGGAGCCCTGGTTCGGGGGCTGACCCGTGACATAGCTCGTAGTGCATTGCCCGAAGGGGTCTTCACCAGGTCAAATGGAGTGGCACGCCCGCGCCGCGGGGCCACTGGCCGGAAGGTGACCGATGACCTCGATCGACGTTCTGCTCAAGCGCAACCAGGAGCTCGGCGAAGTGACGCCCGGCGACCGCTCGTCGCCGAAGCCGTCACTGCAGGTGGCCATCCTGACCTGCATGGACGCCCGCATCCGGGTGTTCGAGCTCTTCGGCCTGCTGCAGGGCGAGTCGCACGTCCTGCGCAACGCGGGCGGGGTGGTGACCGACGACATGATCCGCTCGCTGGCCCTTTCGCAGCGCAAGCTGGGCACGCGCGAGGTGCTGATCGTCCAGCACACGGAGTGCGGCCTTTCGATGGTCACCGAAGACGACTTCAAGGACGAGCTCGAGAGCGACACCGGCCTGCGGCCGACGTGGGCGGTCGAGGCGTTCCGCAACGTCGAGAACAGCGTCCGGACCTCGGTGGAGCGCGTGCGCCGCAGCGACTTCCTGCCGCACACGGAGAACGTCCGGGGCTTCGTCTACGACGTCAAGACCGGGAAGCTCACCGAGGTCGAGTAGGCCTTGCGCGTCCTGTTCGCCGCCCTCGCGTCGGCGGGTCACACCCATCCGATGGTCCCGCTCGCGATCGCGGCGCGCGAGGCCGGGCACGAAGTGCACTTCGCGGCCGGTGAGCACGTCCACGCGCCGCTGGGCCGGCTCGGGCTGAACCCGTTCCGGCCGGCGGACTCGTTCTACGAGATCTACGCCGAAGACCTCGAACCGGACCTGGCCCGGCTGCGGCCGGACCTCGTCGTGCACGGCTGGGGCGTCCCGGAGGTGGCCGTCGCCGCGCGGCGCGCCGGGATCCCCGCCCTCTGGCACGGGTTCGGCCGGTTGTTCCCCGCCGGGATCGGGCTCGAGCGCCCGGACGGCGGGACGCACCTGGACATCTGCCCGCCGTCCCTGCAGGACGCGGGCTTCCTGGCGACCGCCGACCGGATCGTCCTGCGCCCGGTGCCCTTCGCCGAGCCGGGCGACTTCCGCCGCCCCCTGGTCTACCTGACGCTCGGCACCGCTTTCGGTACGCCGGAGGTGCTCAAGACGGCGATCGAGGGACTGGCCGCGCTCGGCCCGCACGTCGTGGTCGCCACCGGCGGGGTGGCCCTCGGGCCGCAGCCGGCCCACGTGACGGCCCGGGCTTGGGTACCCCAGGCGGCGGCGATCGCGCGGGCGGACCTCGTCGTGCACCACGGCGGCAGCGGAACCACCCTCGGCGCGCTCGCCGCCGGCGTCCCGCAGCTGGTCCTGCCGCAGGGTGCGGACCAGTTCGCGAACGCCGAAGCGCTCGTCGGCGCAGGTGCCGGCCTGCGTCTCCTTCCCGACGAGCTGACCGCGGACGCCGTCACCGAGCAGGCCCGGAAGTCCTCGTCCTGCCGCGACGCGGCCCGCGCGATCGCGGCGGAGATCGCCGCGATGCCGTCGCCGGACGAGGTCGCCCGCGAGCTGCCGAAGTTCGCGAAGTAGCCTCCCCGCGTGGCTGTGGACGCTGACGTACTGCTCGACTGGTTCTCCGCGCACGGCCGGGACCTGCCCTGGCGTGAGCCCGACTGCTCGGCTTGGGGCGTGCTCGTCAGCGAGATCATGCTGCAGCAGACACCGGTCGCGCGGGTGCAGCCGATCTGGCACGAATGGATGGCCCGGTGGCCGGTTCCCTCGGCGCTGGCCGCGTCGAGCCAGGGCGAGGTCGTGCGGGCCTGGGGCAAGCTCGGCTACCCGCGGCGCGCGCTGCGGCTCCACGAAGCCGCCGGGGTGATCGCACGCGAGCACGGCGACGTCGTTCCGTCCGATGTGGACACTCTGCTCGCACTGCCCGGGATCGGCGCCTACACCGCTCGCGCCGTCGCCGCGTTCGCCTACGGGCGGCGCGCACCCGTCGTCGACACCAACGTGCGGCGCGTCGTCGCGCGGGCCGTGCACGGGGCCGGGGACGCCGGGCCCGCGTCGAACACCCGGGACATGAACGACGTCGAGGCCCTGTTGCCGGCCGAGGACGCGCCCGCCGCGAAGTTCTCCGCCGCGATCATGGAACTCGGCGCGCTGATCTGCACCGCACGCAGCCCGCGTTGCGCGGACTGCCCGGTCTACGACGAGTGCGCGTGGCAGCTCGCCGGGAAGCCCGAGTACGCCGGCCCGGCCAAGCCCGTGCAGAAGTTCGCCGGCACCGACCGGCAGGTCCGCGGCCTGCTGCTGGACGTCCTGCGCGGGTCCGAGGGCCCGGTCGAGAAGGCCCGCCTGGATCTGGTCTGGCACGACGGCGGCCAGCGCGACCGCTGCCTGGACTCCCTGCTCGCCGACGGCCTGCTCGAACAGACCAGCGGCGGCCTCTTCGCACTGCCGGGCGAACACTAACGCGCTACGACCAAAGTTGGTCAATAGTTGTCATCGGCGCGGTGCGGAGCTACCTTTTCCGCATGGTCCACGTAGACCGCCGGACCCTGCTCAAGGCGGGGATGACCGCGACCGCGGCCGGCACACTGGGGATGACGACCACGGGTACGGCCTCGGCGGCCGTGCCGACACCGACGATCCACCCCACCTCCGAGTGGGGCGCACGGGCCGCCACCGGCCCGATCGTCGTGGAGAACCACAAACCGACCTACATCGTCGTGCACCACGCGGTCGACCCGCCGATGAACAACGACTTCTCGCTGGCGCGCGCGTTCTACGTCGCGAAGTTCATCCAAGACCTGCACATGGACAAGAACGGCTGGATCGACAGCGGCCAGCAGTTCACGAACAGCCGCGGCGGGTTCGTCACCGAAGGCAGGCACCGCAGCCTGGAGATCCTGCGCGGCGGCACGCAGCACGTGCAGGGCGCGAACGTCGGCAACCACAACAGCGAGGTCATCGGCATCGAGAACGAGGGCCTGTACAGCACGGTCGACGTGCCGCAGGCGCTGTGGGACTCGCTGGTGAACCTGGTCGCCTACATCGCGCACCAGTACGGCATCGCGCCCGAGTTCATCAAGGGCCACCGCGACTTCAACACGACCGAGTGCCCCGGCACAGTGCTCTACAACCGGCTGCCGGAGCTGCGGACGGCGGTGGGCCGCGTCCTCGGCGTCTCGGTGGCGCGGTCGGAAGCCGAATGGCCGCTGCTGAAGCCGGGCGACACGGGCCGTCAGGTGCAACAGGCGCAGCGGTTCCTGCGCGCGTCCGGGTTCGGCGTGCCGACCGACGGCGTCTTCGGAAAGTCCACAAAGGACGCCGTGGCCGCTTTGGCCGTTCAGGCCGGGCTGCCGCGCGACACGTGCACCGCGGCGAAGGTGGCGGACGAGACCGGCTTCCTCGGCGCGGACGTCTGGCCGCTGATCGTCCCGGCCGACCGCTCCACGGCGGCCTGGCGAGCGGAGCTGGCTCGGGCCTGAAGGGTCGACACGCGTGATCCAACGGTCGACACGCGTGATTGGGGCGACGACACGGCGGCTCAACGGCGCGCTCGGCGTGTCGTCCCTCTGATCACGCGTGTCGACTCCGCAATCACGCGTGTCGACCTTTTCAGCACGCGAGCACCTGGCTGAGGAACGCCTCCACCGCGCCCCGGTAGGTCTCCGGGGCTTCGTCGTGGGGCAGGTGGGCCGAGCCCGGGACCACCAGGTGCTTCGCGCCGTCGACCCGGGACGCGACGAGTGCCTGCTGGCCGGGCGGCATCGCCGTGTGCTCGCCCTCGACCAGCAGCAGCGGGCAGCGGATCTTCTCGACCACGGACCAGTAATCGACGCGGCCCCATTCGGCGGCGATGACGTACAGGTCCGCCAGGTCGGCGACCAGGTGAAACCCGTCCGCACGCTCTTCGACGCAGTCGGCGAAGTACTCGCCCGCGTCGCCGAAGAACTCGCGGACGTGGTCCAGGGACGCGAACGGCACCGGCCAGCTCTCGAAGTACCCGTGCCACGTCTCGACGGTCCGGCCGCGCTGGTCCGGCGCGAAGTCCTCGGACACGACCGCGCGCACCAGCTCCGGGTACGTCGCGGCGGTCGCCCACGCGTGCAGGCCGCCCATCGAGTGCCCGATGAGCACGGCCGGGCCGGCGTCCAGGGTCCGCAGCGCGTCGGCGACGTCTTCGGCGAACCGCTCGGTCGTCCACGGGCCGACGCGCGGCGCGGTGCCGTGGCCGCGGGCGTCGAGGCCGTACACCGCGCCGTAGGGCCGAAGCCACTCCGCGACGCGCCGCCACGTCCGCGCGCGGCCCATCAGTCCGTGGAGCAGAACGATCGGCACGCCGGTGCCGCCGAAACAGAGCACGCGGCCACCTAACCACAAAACCGCTGGTGCGGAACGTGACCGAACGATCGCTGTGGATGACCTAGGCTGGGCCGTATGCGCCGCCGACTCGCTGCCCTCGCCGTCTGCGCCGCGGTGATCGTCGCCGCGGCCTGCGGTGGTGACGCCGTCACGGCGCCCCTCCCGCCTCCTCCGATACACCCGGTGGCGGGGGCGGCGGGCGCCGGTGATCCGTATTACCCGGACGACGGCAACGGCGGTTACGACGCACTGGACTACCACGTCGACGCGACCTACGACCCGCCGAGCGGCCACCTCGACGGCGACACGACGGTCACGGCGCGGGCCACCCAGGACCTCGGCCGGTTCGACCTCGACCTGCGCGGGCTCGACGTCCACAGCGTCGAGGTCGACGGGCAGCCGGCCCGCTTCACCCGCGAGAAGGCGTTCGAGCTCGTCATCACGCCGGCGGCGCCGATCCGCGCCGGGACGACGTTCCGCACCCGCGTCCGCTACGGCGGCGACCCGGCGAAGACGCCGCACGACGGCGGCAGCGAGAACGGCTGGCAGCACTCGGCCGACGGCGGCGCGTACATGGTCGGCGAGCCGCACTCGGCGGCGTTCTGGTACCCCGTGAATGAGACCCCGCGCGACAAGGCGTCCTTCACGCTCACCGCGCACGTCCCGGCCGGCTGGACGGTGATCTCGAACGGCCGGGAGGGCCCGCCGGGGACGTGGACCGAGCCGAACCCGGTGGCGAGCTACCTGACGACGATCGCGATCGGCAAGTTCAGTGTCGACAGGTCGACGTTGCCCGACGGCACCCCGGTCGTGAACGCGTACGCGCCCGGCACCGAGGACCGCCGCGCGATCGGCGACCGCCTGCCGGAGGTGCTCGGCTTCCTGAGCGGCAAGTTCGGGCCGTACCCGCAGTCGGCGGCGGGCGGGATCTTCCTGAACGAGGACGTCCACTTCTCATTGGAGACGCAGACCCGGCCGACGTACGCGAAGTGGGCCGACCTGCCGACGCTGGTGCACGAGAACGCCCACGAGTGGTTCGGCGACTCGGTGTCGCTGCGGAACTGGTCGGACATCTGCCTGAACGAGTGCTTCGCGTCGTACGCGCAGTGGCTGTGGGCCGAGCGCGAGGGCCAGAGCCTCGACGACCGCTACCGCGCGGCGATCGAGATCACCCGCGGCAGCACGGACTTCTGGGCGCAGAAGCTGGTCGGCATGGGCCAGGGCCACGAGTTCGAGGGCGTGTACAACAAGGGAATCCTGGCGCTGCACGCGTTGCGCCGCCAGATCGGCGACCCGGCGTTCAACCGGCTGCTGCACGACTGGCCGGCCCGTTACCGCCACGGCAACGCTTCGTGGGCCGACTTCGAGAAGATGGCTTCGCAGGTCAGCGGGCAGAACTTGAAGGCTTTCTTCGACGAGTGGTTCCGGGGGACGAAGCTCCCGGCGGACGCGGACCTCTTCCCGGGCTCACTGCGCAGCTGAGCTGTTCGATTCGACGTACAGAGCGTCCCCGTCGTGTAGGCGCACCTCCGGGTTGCTGCTTTGCGGCTCCCGCGACGACAGCAGCTGCAAGCCTGCCTCTGCAAGAACAAGGACCACCGGGTGACAGCCGCACGGCACCTTCAGCGAAGACATCTGACAACCCGGACGCGGCCAGGGCTTCGGTGGCGCGAGCCCGCAGCGCAGCGGCTGCACTCCGATCGACGGCGAATGCCGCCTGGGCGATGGCGTCAGCCAGGATTCCTGCGGCCTCGATCGCAGAGGCAACGCGGAATGAATAAGGCCCGAAAGCCACTTCGTCCGTGGTCGGGTCGTAAGCGAAACGCGAATACTTACTCGCGATCTCCCTCCGGGACACTCCCGCGTTGAACTCCAGCTTCTGCGGCCCAGCACCTTTACCCCGAGTCCAGTCGTCGAAGTGAACGAGACCGTTTCGCATGTACTGCAGGTCAGGAAGCACTTCGTCGAACTGCTCGCGGGCGCGAACTGAATCCCACCCGGTAGTCGTCTTCGCCGTGGATTCGGAGGCCGACCAGCACGGCAGACCTGTACCACCACTGCGGCTTCCGAAACCGCAATGGCGTAAGGGTTGTCCGCAGGTGACCAGGTGCTGTCCACGCTCGACATCACGACAGTGTCGCCAGGAACCTCCGATCACGCCAGGCGATTCCCGGGCTCACTGCGCAGCTGAACTGCCCAGCAACGACCGCGTCAAGGCGCTGCGCGCGTCTTGCATTTCCCGCAGCGCCGTCGTCAGCTCCTCGTCGCCCACCGCGACGTCCTCGTCCGGGCGGGAAGCCAGCGCGAGCAGCGACGCCCGCCGCAGCAGCTCCTTCGCGAACGATGCCGTCACCCCTTCCGTCGCCGCCACTACCGGGCCCAGGTCCGCTGTCAGCTTCACCCCCCGCGCGTACAGCCGGAGCAGCGCCTCGCGGCCGGCCGCGTCCGGTAGCGGGATCTCCACCGCCAGGTCGACCCGGCCCGGGCGGTCGGCCAGTGCCTTCTCCAGCTCGCTCGCGCGGTTGGTGGTCAGCAGGAACGTCACGTCGGCGTCGCCGCCCACGCCGTCCATCGCGTCGAGCAGGGTGAACAGCAGCGGCTGGACCATCGGCCCGTAGCTGCGGTCCTGCGCGATCAGGTCGACGTCCTCCAGCACGACCACGCTCGGCTGCAGCCGCCGCGCCAGCTCCGCGGCCTTGCCGATGAACTTATCGCCGTGCCGGTCAGGATGATCACCGTCGTGTCCGGCAGGCGGCCCATCAGGTAGCGGACCGTGTGCGTCTTGCCCGTGCCGGGCAGGCCGTGCAGCAGCAGCCCGCGCTTGAGGTGCTGCCCCGCGGCCAGCAGCCGCTCGCCGTGTTCGGCGATGCCGACCGTGTGCCGCTCGATCGCGTCGAGCACGCCGTCCGGCAGCACGACCTCCTCGCCGGTCAGCGCCGGCCGCGGGAGGAACGTGAGCAGCTCGTTGCCGCGGTGCTCGCTGGTGCCGAAGGCCACCACCTGCCCGCGCAGGAGGTCGTGCTCGGCCATCAGCCGTTCGACGCGGTCGCGCACCTCGGTGGCGGTCACCCGCGACGTCGCGAGGACCTCCAGCCGGCACTGCTCGAGCCCCCACTGCACGTTCGAACCGCGGATGGCGAGCAGCACCGGCTCACCGCCCGGGGCGCTCGTGCCGACGAGCCCGAGCTGCACCGCCTCGGTCGCCTGGTCCGGGCCGATCGCCGTCGTGGCGAAGTCCACCGCGCCGAGCTCGTACGTGCCCCGCATCCGCGCGGTCACGAGCATCCCGATCAGGTCCTCGTGGCTGCGCTGGCCGCCGGCGATCCCGAACCAGTCCACGAGCGTGCCGTGCTCGGCCAGGTAGGCGTCGACCCCGCGCTGGATGTTCGCGTGTTCCCACATCGGCCAGGAGCGGGTCACGACCACGACCTCCGGCAGCTGCGCCCCCAGGTGGCCGGTCACGCGCTCGATGAGTTCACTGGGCCTGCCGTCGCCGACCTCGTCGGCGGTGGCGCGCACGATCCGGGCGATATCGGTGGCGAGGTCGCGCTCGATGCTCCCCATGGCTTCCACAGTGGCACGGATCACACCGCGCAGCCAACTAGTCTGGAGGCCATGAGTGTCGTGAAGATCAACGCGATCGAGGTCCCCGAAGGCGCCGGCCCCGAACTGGAGAAGCGGTTCGCCGCGCGGATGCACTCCGTCGACCAGCAGCCCGGGTTCCTCGGGTTCGAGCTGCTGCGCCCGGTTTCCGGCGAGACGCGCTACTTCGTCTACACGAAGTGGGAGACCGAGGAGGCCTACCAGGCGTGGGCGAAGGGCGGCCCGGCCGCGGCGGCGCACTCGGGCGAGCGCGCCAAGCCCGTGTCCACCGGGGCGAACCTGCTGGAGTTCGAGGTCGTCCTCGGTTCGCAGCCGGGTGAGTGACGCTCTCGACCGAGCCTCGGAGCTCCTCGACGGCGCCGGCGCGCTCCTGATCTGCGCCGGCGCCGGCATGGGCGTCGACTCCGGGCTGCCGGATTTCCGCGGCGGCGAAGGGTTCTGGCGCGCGTACCCGCCGTACGCCCGGCTCGGGCTGCGGTTCGAGGAGCTGGCCGACCCGCGGCACTTCGCCGACGACCCCGAGCTGGCCTGGGGTTTCTACGGGCACCGGCTCGCGCTCTACCGGAAGACCGTGCCGCACGACGGTTTCCGGATCCTGCTCGAGCTGGGCGCCCGCCTGCCCGGCGGCACCGGCGTGTTCACGTCCAATGTGGACGGCCAGTTCCAGGCGGCGGGCTTCGGGCTCGTCTCCGAGGTGCACGGCTCGATCCACCACCTGCAGTGCCTGGCCGGGTGTTCGCCGGTCATCTGGCGTGCCGACGACGTCGACGTTCCGATCGACCCGGAAACGATGCGCGCGGTGCCGCCGCTGCCGTCGTGCCCCCGCTGCGGTGGCTTGGCGCGCCCCAACATCCTGATGTTCGGCGACGACGCGTGGGTCCCGGACCGCGGCCAGGCCCAGCTCCACGAGCTGACGGCGTGGCGCCGCACGGCACGCGACCTCGTGGTGGTGGAGCTGGGTGCGGGCCAGGCGATCCCGACGGTCCGCCGGTACGCGGAACTGGCGAGTGCGGCGAGTGGTGCGCTGATCCGGATCAACCCCCGCGAACCGCAGATCCGCCACAACCGCGGCGTCTCCATCGCGGCCGGCGCGCTCGAGACGCTGACCGCGTTGCGGCCCTAAGGCAAGCGGACTTCGGCGAACACCGCCCGGTGGTCGCTGCCCGCGACGTCGAACACGCGGTAGTCCTGGACCGCCGCGCGGTTGTCGACCACCACGTGGTCGATCGTCACCACCGGGGACGATGACGGCCACGTCGGCGTCAGCCCCGAGCCGTGCTCCTCCGCCGCGTCGTTGTAGCCGCGGGACAGCACCGTGCGGAACGCCGCGTGGTCGAGCGTCGCGTTGAAGTCGCCCGCCAGGATGCGGAGGCCGTGCTCGCCCGCCGCGCGGGAGAGGTCCTTGATCTCGCGCTCCCACTGCGGGGTGTCGACGTCCGGGGAGATCGGGTGGACGGCGACGATCTCGGCCACCACGCCGTCGCCGAGGTCGGCCTGCGCGCCCGGCTGCTTGGCCGCCGAATCACCCGTCAGGTTGACCTCCTTCAGCGGGAAGCGCGACACGATCCCCGAGCCGAACGCGCCCGGCGCCGGGTGCAGCACCCGGTACGGCAACGTCTCGAACAGCCCGGCCGCGGTCAGGCCGTCGACCACGCGCGGGGTCATCTCGACCAGGTTCAGCACGTCGATCCGCTGCGAACGCACCAGGTCGACGACGGCCTTCGGGTCCGCCTGGCCGTAGAGCAGGTTCGACGCGAGCACGCGCAGTGTCTTGCCGTGCACCTCGCGTTGGTCGCTCGCCGCCAGCCGCGGCAGCACCAGGACGGCCAGCACGATCGCCAGCACCAGCGCGGTCCCGCCGACCCACCAGCGCCGCAGCGCCAGCGCGAGCCCGCCGAGCAGCACGCCCGCGGCCGCCACGTACGGCGTCAGCGCCAGCGCGACGAGGGTGTACCAGTCGCCGTCGTAGCCGATCAGGCGCAGCGCGACCAGGGCCGCCAGCAGCACCAGCGGCACCACTAGCAGGGCCGTGACCAGCGGATACTTCCGCCGGACGCGCGTCTCTTCCGCAACGGTCATGTGCCGAGTATGCCGATGAGCCCGCCGCCCGGCCCGGGCACCGACAAGTCCTCCACAAGATCTCCACCAGCGCCTGCCAGCCGCTGCCAGCGCGCTGTGCGCGGCTTACCAGCGCCGCCGTCCACAGTTGCTCCCAGACAGCGACAGTGAAGGAGGAACGCCCATGTCGCACGCGATCCAGGCCGAGGGCCTGGTCAAACACTTCGGGGACACCAAGGCGCTCGACGGGGTGGACCTCGAGGTCCCGTTCGGGCAGGTCGTGGGGGTGCTCGGGCCGAACGGCGCGGGCAAGACGACCGCCGTCCGCATCCTGGCGACGCTGATGAAACCGGACGCCGGGAGAGCCACCGTCGGGGGCTTCGACGTCGTCAAGGACCCGGTGCGGGTCCGCAGCCTGATCGGGCTGACCGGGCAGTACGCGTCGGTCGACGAGGACCTCAACGGCATCGAGAACCTCGTCCTCATCGGCCGGCTGTACGGCCACTCCCGCGCCCGGTCGAAGGCCCGCGCCGCCGAGCTGATCGACCGGTTCGAGCTGACCAAGGCGGCCAAGCGGCCGGTCCGGACGTACTCCGGCGGCATGCGGCGGCGGATCGACCTGGCCGCCAGCCTCGTCGGCGGGCCCGAGGTGCTCTACCTCGACGAGCCGACCACCGGGCTCGACCCGCACGCCCGCAACGAGGTCTGGGACGTCGTCCGCACGCTCGTCGCCGACGGCGCGACGGTGCTGCTGACCACGCAGTACCTGGAAGAGGCCGACCAGCTGGCCGACAAGATCACCGTGTTCGACCACGGCCGCGTCGTCGCCGACGGCCGCGCCGACGAGCTGAAGCGCCGCGTCGGCGGGCAGACGCTGCAGGTCCGGCCGACCCAGCTGTCCGACATGGACGCCGTCAACCGGATCCTCGGTGACCTCACCGGCGTGCACCCGACCCGCGACAACGCGACCGGGCTGCTCACCGCGCCGGTCAGCGACCCGGTGCTGCTGTCCACTTTGGTCCGCAAGCTGGACGAAGCCGGGATCACCGCGGACGAGCTGGCGCTGCGGCTGCCCAGCCTCGACGAGGTGTTCCTCGCCCTGACCGGGCACCCGGCCGAAGAATCCACCGAAGACACCACCCGCGACCTCGAAGGGAGCCTGGCATGACGACGCTGGCGCTCGACCGCCCGGCCCCGCCGCGGCACATCAGCCCCGCCAAGGGTTTCCAGCACGCGCTTTCGCTGGCCTGGCGCGGCATCCTGAAGATCCGCAAGAACCCGGAGCAGCTGGCCGACGTCACGCTGATGCCGATCATCTTCCTGGTGATGTTCGTGTACCTGTTCGGTGGCGCGCTGTCCGGGTCGACCGACGCCTACCTGCAGATGGTCGTGCCCGGCATCATCGTGATGAACATCCTGCAGGCCTGCCTCACGGTCGGCACGAACCTCAACACCGACATCACCAAGGGCGTGTTCGACCGGTTCCGCAGCATGCCGATCGCCCGGTCGGCACCGCTGATCGGCGCGGTGCTCGCCGACGTCGTGCGCTACTTCGTCTGCCTGACCGTGCTGATGGTCGTCGCGACGATCATGGGCTACCGGATCGCGACCAGCCCCGGCGAGTTCATCGTGGCGATCCTGCTCGCGGTGGCGTTCGGGCTCTGCTTCTGCTGGGGCTCGGTGTTCGTCGGCATGATCATGAAGTCGCCGGGCGCGGCGACGGCACTGATGTTCGTCTTCATCATGCCGCTGACCTTCGGCAGCAACGTGTTCGTCAGCACGAGCACCATGCCGGGCTGGCTGAAGGCGTGGGCGGACATCAGCCCGGTGAGCCTGATGGCGAACGCGCTGCGCGGCCTGATGAACGGCGGCGCCGTCGCCGGTCCGCTGGCCGGGGCGCTCACCTGGATGGCAGGCGCGGTGATCGTGTTCTTCCCGCTGGCCACCTGGGCCTACCGCCGGCGGGTCTGAAAGGCGCCGACGCACGGGGGTGAGTCGCGCCAGGGGGAGCTGAAGGGGACGTCCGAACGGGCGTCCCCTTCAGCCTATCGCGGCGTAGACCTCGGCGATGACGTCCTCTTTGGACATCGCGCGCACCGTCGCGACCAGTTCTTCGTACCGCGCGTCGGAAAGCTCCGCGCGCAGCCGGGTGATCAGCTCGCGCACCTCCGGGCTGCCGAGGTCGAACCGGCCGCGGATCCGGGCCGACGTACCCAGTACGCGTGCCGCTTCCTCCGGCCGGCCCTGCTGGCCGCGGACCATCGCCAGCAGTTCCACGGCGCTGGCGAGATCCGGCATGTCCCCGCGGTCGCGGGTCGCGAGGATGGCCTTGACCACGTGCGCCTCCGCCTCCTCGGGCCGGTGCTCGGCCAGCGCGAGCCGCCCTTCGAACGCGCTGATCCACTCCACGCCCATGCCTTCGGGGAACGCGACCTCCCACGTCAGCGACTGGAGCCCGGCGAGCGCCGCGCGCGCGTCGGCCGGCCGCCCGTCACGCAGGCACAGCTCGATCCGGCCGAACAGCAGGATCGCCCGCAGCTGCGGGTTCTCGAACCCCTGCCCGTAGCGCTCGGCGGCCTCCTGGTCGCGCCAGGCCCCCGCCATGTCCCCGAGGCGGGCGCGTTCGACGGCCAGGCGCCACCAGTGCTGGACGATGTCCTCGTGCGAGCGCAGCTCCATCGACAGCGCCAGGCCCTGCTGGTAGACCTCGATCGCGCTCTCGCCGTCGCCGGCCTGGGACAGCGCGTTCGCCTTGAAGCTCAACGTCATCGCCGTGCCCCAGCGGTCGCCGACCTCGACGAAGCCCGCGTGCGCCAGGTCCCGGGCCCGGTCCGCGCCCTCGATGTCCCCCGTGTCGTCGAGCAGGAAGCTCTCGACCCAGTAGCCGCCCGAGCGGGTCCAGACGTCGTCGTCGGCCTGCGCGCGGTGCACTTCGCGCATCGCCAGCTCGTGGTCGCCGCCGAGGAACGCCAGCATCGGCAGCGCCACCGACAGCCCCGGGTACTTGCCCACCGCGCCGGTGCGGACGCACTCGTCGACCAGCTCCCGGACGCCGTCGAGCGGCAACCGGGACGGCACCTGGTGGAACAGCCGCGAAATCGCGCGGTAGGCGGCCAGGACGTCCGGCGGCAGCCGGTCGCCGAACGCGAGCACCGAGTCGATGAACTCCTCGGCCCGCTCCCCCTGCCCGAGGATCGTGTAGTACCAGAACATCCCGTTGAGCAGCCGCACCGACGTGTCCACATCGGACATCTCGATCGCCACGCGCAGGGCGCCGGTCAGGTTGGCCGATTCGGTCTCGTAGGCGTCGATCGCGGCCAGCTGCGCGCCGGTGCGCAGCAGCGGTTCCGAGCGTTCGGCCAGGTCGACGTAGTAGCCGGCCATCACCTGCTGGAACGCGTCCCGCTCGCCGGACTCGGCGAGCCGTTCGCCGGCGTAGGCCCGCAGGGTCTCCAGCATCCGGTACCGCGGTTCGCCGTCGCGGTTCACGGTGTCCACTATGGACTTCTCGACGAGCGTGCCGAGCACGTACGGGACGTCGGCGGCGGGCAGCAGCCCGTCCGCGCAGACGTGCTCGACGGCACTCATCGGCACGCTGCTGGGGAACACCGCGAGGCGCCGCGCGAGCACCAGCTCCGGCTCGGTGAGCAGGTCCCAGCTCCATTCGACGACCGCGCGCAGGGTGCGCTGCCGCGGCAGCGCGGTGCGGCTGCCCGAGGTCAGCAGCCGGAACCGGTCGTCGAGCCGGGCGGCGATCTGGGCCGTCGTCATCGACCGCAGGCGGGCCGCGGCCAGCTCGAGGGCGAGCGGCATCCCGTCGAGCCGGCGGCAGATCTGGCCGACGTCGTCCACAGTGGACTCGTCGAGCACGAAGTCCGGCCGGACCGCGCTCGCCCGGTCGAGGAACAAGCGCGTCGAGTCCAGCTCGGCGGCTTCGGCGGGCGCCGCGCGTTCGGCGGGCACGGGCAGCGGCCCGAGCGGGCAGAGCGCTTCGCCGGTGATGGCCAGCGGCTCCCGGCTGGTCGCGAGGATCCGCAGCCCGGGCACGCGGCTCAGCAGCTCGTCGGCCAGCGCCGCGGCCGCGTCGATGACGTGCTCGCAGTTGTCCAGCACCAGCAGCGCTTCGCCGCCGGCCAGCACCTCGACGGCGTGCCAGAGCAGGTCCGGCCGCCGCCGCACCTCGGCGTCGGCACCACGGATGTCGCGCACCTCCAGCGCGCCTACCACCGCGCCGACGACGTCGCCGGAGTCGCGGACGCCGGCCAGCGGCACGAACCACACCCGGCCGCGCGCGTGCGCCGGGTGCCGCGACGCCGCTTCGGTGGCCAGCCGCGTCTTGCCCGCCCCGCCCGGGCCGGCCAGGGTGACCAGCCGGGCGCCGCCGAGCAGCTCGGCCAGCAGCTTGAGCTCGTCGTCGCGGCCGATGAAGGTGGTCAGCCGGGTCGGCAGCCGGTCGGTGACCGGCGACGGTGGCGCGAACTCGCCGCGCAGCGCGGCGAGGTGGATCTCCTGCAGCTCGGCCGACGGGTCGACGCCGAGCTGGTCGGCCAGCGTGCGGCGGATCCCGGTGTAGACGGCCAAGGCTTCCGACTGCCGCCCTGCCGCGCAGAGCGCCCGGATCCGCAGCCCGGCCAGCCGCTCGCGCAACGGGTCGGCGTCGGCCGCGGCGGCCAGGTCGGGGAGGACGTCGGCGTGCTCACCCAGCCGGATCAGCGCGTCGAAGCGGTCTTCGGCCGCCTCCGCGCGCAGGTCGGCGAGGCGGCGGGCGGGTGCGGGCGCGAACGGCGCGTCGAGGACGTCGGCGAGGGCCCCGCCCTGCCACAGCCCGAGCGCCTCGGCCAGCAGTTCGGCCGCGTGGGCGTCCCGGCCCGCGGCGAGCTCGCGGCGGCCGTCGGCGGCGAGCCGTTCGAAGCGCTCGGCGTCGACGTCTTCGCGGGCCACGGCGAGCCGGTAGCCACCAGGACTCGACTCGACGGCCACCGGCAGTGCCTTGCGCAGCCGCGAGACCAGCGACTGCAGGGCGTTGGCGGCGTCGGCGGGCGGTTCGGCACCCCAGAGGCCGTCCACGAGCGCGTCGGCCGGGACGGCGCGCCCGGCGTCCAGCGCGAGCCTGGCGAGGAGCATGCGGAGGCGGGCTCCGCCGATGTCGATCGGCGTGCCTTCGTCATCGGTCGCCCGCAGCGGGCCCAGCAGCGCGACGCGCATGTGTCCAGCTTTCCAGACCTCACCTGAGGGCCGGGGGCGGATGCCCGGAGCGGCACCGACGGAAGTGGTGATTATCCGGACAAATGCGACGTACGACCGCCCTGCGGCACGTTCGTGGCGATACGTTGCGGTTCTTGGTCCACCCCAGACGGACAGGAGCGTTCATGAGGGGCAAGAAACCGGTCGTGCTGGCCGCCGCGCTGCTCACCGGCCTCTGCTTGAGCAGTGGGGTCGCGGCCGCCGGCAACGACTGGGGCGGCGCGAAGCCGGGCAGCGACGGCGCCGGCGACAGCTACTACCCGCAGGACGGCAACGGCGGCTACGACATCGCCGACTACAACCTCAAGGTGAGCTACGACCCCGCGTCGCACCAGCTCAAGGGCGCTCAGGACATCTCCGCGCGGGCCACGCAGTCGCTCAGCTCGTTCAACCTCGACCTGCGCGGCCTGACCGTCGACGCGGTCAAGGTCGACGGCCGCGGCGCGAAGTTCAGCCGGACCGGCGACCACGAGCTGGTCATCACGCCGGCGCGGTCGCTGCGGCGCGGCGAGCACTTCGAGGTCAAGATCGACTACCACGGCGTGCCCGAGCCGATCGACGACCCGGTGCTCGGCAACAACGGCTGGCAGTACGCCCAGGCGGGCGGCGCGTTCGTCGCCGGCGAGCCGAGGTCGGCCGCCACCTGGTACCCGGTCAACGACACCCCGCTCGACAAGGCCACGTTCCACCTCGCGATCACCGTGCCCGACGAGTGGGGTGTGATCGCCAACGGCCGCGAGAAGCCGTCCTTCAAGGCGCCGGGCGGCACCACGCACGTCTGGGCCGAAGAGACGCCGATCGTGCCGTACATGACGACGGTCGCGATCGACAAGTGGACCTTCGACAGGCAGAAGCGCAAGGACGGCACGCCGATCGTCAGCGCGTTCGCCCCGGGCGTCCCGGACTCGACGAAGCAGGCCGAGGCGAAACTGCCGGAGATCCTCGACTTCCTCGAGTCGAAGTTCGGCAAGTACCCGATCGACGCGGCGGGCGGCATCTTCCTCAACGAGCAGATCGGCTTCTCGCTGGAGACGATGAGCCGGCCGATCTACTCCGCGGGCTGGGCCGGCACGGTGCCGACGATCGTCCACGAGAACGCCCACCAGTGGTACGGCGACTCGGTGGCGGTCGAGCACTGGAAGGACGTCTGCCTCAACGAGTGCTTCGCGTCGTACGCGACGTGGCTCTGGGACGAGGCGAAGGAGGGCGTCGACCTGAACAAGCAGTACGCGGACGACGTCAAGAAGGCGTCGGCGAACTTCTGGAACGGCAAGCTGTACGACATGGGCCCCGGCAAGGAGTTCACGTCCGTGTACTCCAAGGGCCCGATGATGCTGCACGCGCTGCGCAACTACGTCGGGCAGGCCGCGTTCGACCGGGTCATCAAGACCTGGCCGTCGCTGCACCGGGACGGGAACGCGAGCATGCAGGAGTTCCAGCAGTACACCGAGAAGGTCGCGCACAAGAACCTCCAGGGGTTCTTCGACGCGTGGGTGTACGGCGCCGGCAAGCCCGCCGACCAGTACCTCTTCCCGGGCGGCCTGAAGCCCGCCGCCTGAGTTTCGTCCTTCGTGAAGGCCACCCTGCGGTCGTAGGGTGGCCTTCACGGCGTTTTCGGGAGGGTGCATGGCCAGGGTGCTGGTGACGGGGTTCGCGCCGTTCGGCGGGGAGCCGGTGAACCCGTCGTGGCAGGCGGTTTCCCTGCTCGGTGCACGCCGGGACGACATCGCCGCGGTGGAACTGCCGTGCGAGTTCGCCGCGTCACTGCCCGCGCTGCGGGCCGCCGTGGCGGAGCACCGGCCGTCGCTGGTGGTGTGCGTGGGCCAGGCGGGCGGCCGCCTCGACGTGACCCCCGAGCGCGTCGCGGTCAACCTGATCGACGCCCGCATCCCCGACAACGCGGGCGAGCAGCCGGTGGACGTCCCGGTGGTCCCGGACGGCCCGGCGGCGTACTTCACGACGTTGCCGGTGAAAGCCTGCGTGGCGGCGATCCGCGCGGCGGGCGTGCCGGCTTCGGTGTCCCACACCGCGGGGACGTACGTGTGCAACCAGGTCTTCTACGGGCTGATGCACCTGCTGTCGACCCTGCCGGACGTGCGCGGCGGGTTCGTCCACGTCCCGTTCAGCCCCGAGCAGGTGGCGGCCTCCGGCAAGGCCGCGCCGTCGCTGGGGGTGGACCGCATCGCCGACGCGCTGGAAGCGCTGGTGGACACGGCATCGAAGACGACGGAGGACCTCGCCGTCAGCGCGGGCGCCGAGCATTGAGCACGCTGAGAGCCGACCCCCGGGCACTCGTCGCGGTGGGGGTGGCCGGCCTGGTCACCGGCGCCGCCACCGGCCTCTTCTGGCTCGCGATGTCCGGCCGCTACGACCGGTTGTGCGACGGCGGCAATCAGATGTGCGCCCTCGGCGTGTGGCTGCTCGCCCTGATCGTCTTCTTCGCGACCGTCGCCGGGGCATTGCTGCTCACCTGGCTCGCCGTCAGCATGACGCGCCTGTGGCCGAAAGCGCCGATCGTGCTGACCGCCGCGCTGGCACCGCTGGCTTCGGCGGTCGTCTACAACGTCACGGACGCCCTCGGCGGGTACCGGATCGCTTTGCTGGCCGCGGTTTCCGCGCTTCTGCACGCCGGGGTGGCGAGGGCGGCCCGGGTCGGCGTCCGCTAGCCGCCGCGGCCGGTGAGCTCCACGAACGACGCCGGACCCGGGACGTTGTGGTGCACCGTCAGATCCGCCGCCCGATCACCGGTCCCCTCCGGCGTGAAGCTCACGACGAGCGTGCACCGCCGGCCCGGCGCCACCTCGGCGCCGAGGCACGCGCTCGCGTCCACCGTGAACTCCTTGCTGTCCAGCTCGACCCCGCTGACCCGCAGCGGCCCGGCGCCGACGCTGCGGACCGCCACGGCGCAGTACACCGTCGTGCGCGCCGGGGTCGTCCCGCACGTCACCGACTGCGGGACCAGCACCGCCGCCGGAGCCGCGTCCGGCACCACCGGGAACGTCGCCGGGCGGCCGCGCACGACGTCGAGCACCGTCACCCCGGTCACCGTCAGGACCAGCGCACCGACGGCCAGCAGCACGATCGCGATCGCCTTGATCCCGCGGGCGGCGCTGCCGTCCTTGGCGGTGAACCCGCCGGCCGCCAGCACGGTGACCACCAGCGTCGAAACCAGCGTCGCGTTCGGGCCGGCGCCGATCGCCGCCGGGACGAGCGTGCCGAGCAGGGACGCCGCGACCGTGACGGCGAACCCGGTCCAGGAGAAGCGTTTCGCCTCGCGCAGCCGGCTCCGCACAGTCGGCGCGGTCGGCGCGCGGGGCTTCGTGACGGTGCTCATGCAGGTAAGAGCGCCGACCGGCCCGGGCAGGTACGAGTTTCGCCCGTTCGGCGGCACTCGTGCTGCTGTCGTGATCTGACGCACACCCTCCGCGAATCACCCTGGCGGCCGGCTGAACGGTGTTTACATGGCGAGATGATCGGGTTCGAAACCGACCTGCGCGGGCAGGCCGTCCCCCTGACGTCGGACGGCGGCGCTACGCACGTGGGGAGGCCGGATGACTGAGCAGCCACCGAAACCGGACCGCGAAACGCTCCTGGGCGAGCTGGCCGCGCTGTCGGCGACGGCGACGTCCGCCGACGGCGCCGTCTCGCTGTCGGTCAACACCGACGGCGTGCTGACCCGGCTGCGGCTCACCGACGCCGTCTCGCGGATGTCGCCGGACGAGATCGCCGACGCCGTGCTGCGGACCTACGTCGAAGCGCAGCGGGACTCGGCGAAGCGGACCGGACAGCTGCTGGCGCCGCTGGGCAGCGGCGGCTACCTGATGGACCGGCTGCGCTGGCGGGTGCAGTTCGAGCCGGCACCTCCACCGGCCGTCACGCGGCACGAAGAGCGGACCGACGCGGTGCTGAAGGACCGCTCCGAAGACGTCACGCCGGCCGCACCGCCGCCCGGACCGACGGCGGACGACGACTTCTACCGCCAGGGCCCGCGGATGGACCAGGCCTGGTGACGCTCAGAAGCTCCGCTGCCAAGGCGGCGGAGTGCCGACCGGGCGGACGGTGAGGTTCGGGGCCGCGGTGACCGGCTGGACGTGCTGCAGGCCGAACGCCACCGCCGTCTCCGGCTGGCTCTGCGTCGCCGGCCGCACGCCCAGCTTCCGGGCCAGCAGGTCGGCCAGCAGCGGCATCCGGCTCGGCCCGCCGACGAGGTAGACGCCGGCGAGGCGGTCGGGCGTCAGGCCGGCGCGGTGGATCGTCGTCTCGAGGAGTTCCGCGCTGCGCAGCAAGCTGGGCCGCACCAGGGCTTCCAGCTCCGCCCGGGTGACCACGACGTCACCGAACGGCTCGGGCATCGGCACCGCCGTCTCCTGGTGGCGCGACAGGCTTTCCTTGGCGCCCTTGACGTCCTGCAGCAGGGCGCGCCGCTGGCGGCGTTCGGACTTCGTGCGCGGGCGGAGCAGGCCCTGCCACTGCGCCGGATCCGCGAAGGACACCGAGCGTCCGATGTGGACCAGAAGGGCCTGGTCGATGTCGAGGCTGCCGATGTCGGTCAGGCCGTCTTCGGCGAGCACGGCGAACCCGTGCGGCGTCATGCCGACGACCGCGCAGTCGAAGGTGCCGGCCCCGAGGTCGTAGACCCCGATCGGCCCACCGGCCCGGCCCCCGAGCGCGGCGTAGTGCGCCGCCGCGGCAACGGGTTCGGGCACCAGCCGGACATCACCGAAACCGGCCCTGGTCGCGGCGGTACGGAGGATTTCGCGGCGGCCCGCGTCCCACCCGGCGGGGTGCGAGATCCGCACCTGGGCGGGCGGCCGGCCGAGCGCACGCCCGGCTTCCTCGCCGACCCGCCGCAGCACCGCGGCGAAGGTGTCGGCGACCTCGAAGGTGTGCTCGCCGAGCTGGAGCGAGCCTTCGTCGATGCGCCGCTTCGGGTTGGCCTCGAACCGGCTCGGATCAAGCCGGGCACGCCGTTCGGCCTCCTGGCCGGCGACGAGCAGCCCGGCATCGTTCACGCAGACGGCGGACGGCATGGTCACCGCCCCATCGATCTCAACCGCCCACGGCGCCCGCCCGGCGGCGGAGACCACGGCAACGGTGCTGGAAGTCCCGAAGTCGATCGACAGCACATCCACGCAGGTTCCCCTCCCACCGGCATCGTCTCACGAGGCCAGGGGCGTCCCGCGATCAGGCGCGGACGTCTGCGGTCGCCCCCTGAGCGAGCCTCGCCCGCCGAGCGCCGTGATGTACCGGCGGAGCGTGTCCAGCTCCATCTGCCCGGGACCACCCTGCTCGAGCTGACTGATCCGCGGCCGTCTTGTCCGCCTTCACTTTCGCCCAGACCCCCTGCTTCCCGCGGATGCCGGTCGCAGCCCTTCACCACCGAGCCCGAAACCCGCCGGACGCAAGAAGGGCGGTTCCCCGGCCGGGGAACCGCCCTTCTCACCTACTGCTCAGCCGATCACTCGTTCTCGGCTTCGCCCTGCTCCTCGTGGCCCGCGCCGATGCTGACCGGCGGGGCGTCCGGGACCGACGACGGCTTGCGCTCACCGCGGAAGGTGAACCGGGCCTGGTCGTCCTTGTCCTCGGGGTTGCCGCTCCAGCCCTCGACGTCGACCAGGATGATCTGGCCGGGCTCGACCTCGCCGAAGAGGATCTTCTCCGACAGCTGGTCCTCGATCTCGCGCTGGATCGTGCGGCGCAGCGGCCGCGCGCCCAGCACCGGGTCGAAGCCGCGCTTGGCCAGCAGAGCCTTGGCCTTCGCCGTCAGCTCCAGCTCCATGTCCTTGGCCTTGAGCTGCTTCTCCACGCGGCCGATCATCAGGTCGACCATCATGATGATCTGGTCCTGCGTCAGCTGGTGGAACACGATGATGTCATCGATCCGGTTCAGGAACTCCGGGCGGAAATGCTTCTTCATTTCCTCGTTGACCTTCTGCTTCATCTTCTCGTACCGGGTGCCGGTGTCGTTGGACCCGGCGAACCCGAGCGAGACGGACTTCGAGATGTCCGACGTGCCCAGGTTGGACGTGAAGATGAGGACCGTGTTCTTGAAGTCGACCGTGCGACCCTGACCGTCGGTCAGGCGGCCGTCTTCCAGCACCTGCAGGAGCGTGTTGTAGATCTCCTGGTGCGCCTTCTCGATCTCGTCGAACAGGACCACCGAGAACGGCTTGCGACGCACCTTCTCCGTCAGCTGGCCGCCCTCTTCGTAGCCCACGTAGCCCGGAGGGGCGCCGAAGAGCCGCGAAGCGGTGTAGCGGTCGTGGAACTCGCCCATGTCGATCTGGATGAGCGCGTCGTCCTCGCCGAACAGGAACGCCGCCAGCGCCTTCGACAGCTCGGTCTTACCGACACCGGACGGGCCGGCGAAGATGAACGAGCCCGACGGGCGCTTCGGGTCCTTCAGGCCGGCACGCGTACGGCGGATCGCCTGCGAGACGGCCTTGACCGCGTCCTCCTGGCCGATGATGCGCTTGTGGAGCTCGTCCTCCATGCGCAGCAGCCGGGTGGTCTCTTCCTCGGTCAGCTTGAACACCGGGATGCCGGTCCAGTTGGCCAGCACCTCCGCGATCTGCTCGTCGTCGACCTCGGCGACGACGTCGAGGTCGCCGTCCTTCCACTGCTTCTCCCGCTCGCCCTTCTGGCCGAGGAGGGTCTTCTCCTCGTCACGCAGGCGGGCGGCCCGCTCGAAGTCCTGCGCGTCGATCGCGGACTCCTTGTCGCGGCGCACGTTCGCGATCTTCTCGTCGAACTCGCGCAGGTCCGGCGGCGCGGTCATCCGGCGGATGCGCATCCGGGCGCCGGCCTCGTCGATCAGGTCGATCGCCTTGTCCGGGAGGAACCGGTCGTTGATGTACCGGTCCGCCAGGGTCGCGGCGGCGACCAGCGCCGAGTCGGTGATCGAGACGCGGTGGTGCGCCTCGTACCGGTCGCGCAGGCCCTTGAGGATCTCGATCGTGTGCTCCAGCGACGGCTCGCCGACCTGGATCGGCTGGAACCGGCGCTCGAGGGCGGCGTCCTTCTCGATGTACTTGCGGTACTCCTCGAGCGTGGTCGCGCCGATCGTCTGCAGCTCACCGCGGGCCAGCATCGGCTTCAGGATCGAAGCCGCGTCGATCGCACCCTCGGCGGCACCCGCCCCGACCAGCGTGTGCAGCTCGTCGATGAACAGGATGATGTCGCCGCGGGTCTTGATCTCCTTGAGCACCTTCTTCAGGCGCTCTTCGAAGTCACCGCGGTAGCGGGA
The DNA here is from genome assembly GCF_030269325.1 of Amycolatopsis sp. NBRC 101858. Classification (GTDB taxonomy): domain Bacteria; phylum Actinomycetota; class Actinomycetes; order Mycobacteriales; family Pseudonocardiaceae; genus Amycolatopsis; species Amycolatopsis ponsaeliensis. The sequence goes on from NZ_BSTD01000001.1 coordinate 1,799,773, forward strand.
GCCGGCGACCAGGGAGCCCAGGTCCAGCGTGTAGAGCTGCTTGTCCTTGAGCGTCTCGGGCACCTCGCCCTTGACGATGCTCTGGGCCAGGCCCTCGACGACGGCGGTCTTGCCGACGCCGGGCTCGCCGATGAGCACCGGGTTGTTCTTGGTGCGGCGAGACAGCACCTGCATGACCCGCTCGATCTCCTTGCCGCGCCCGATGACCGGGTCGAGCTTGCCCTCGCGGGCGAGCACGGTCATGTTGCGGCCGAACTGGTCCAGCACCAGCGACGACGACGGGGTGCCTTCACCACGGCCGCCGGAACCGGTTTCGGTGGACTCCTTGCCCTGGTAACCCGAGAGCAGCTGCAGCACCTGCTGGCGGACCCGGTTGAGGTCCGCTCCCAGCTTGACCAGGACCTGCGCGGCGACGCCCTCGCCCTCGCGGATCAGGCCGAGCAGGATGTGCTCGGTGCCGATGTAGTTGTGGCCGAGCTGCAGCGCTTCGCGCAGCGACAGCTCCAGCACCTTCTTCGCCCGCGGCGTGAACGGGATGTGCCCGCTCGGCGCCTGCTGGCCCTGGCCGATGATCTCTTCGACCTGCTGGCGCACGCCCTCCAGGGCGATGCCCAGCGACTCCAGCGCCTTGGCGGCGACACCCTCACCCTCGTGGATCAGACCCAGGAGGATGTGCTCGGTGCCGATGTAGTTGTGGTTGAGCATCCTGGCCTCTTCTTGAGCCAGGACGACCACCCGCCTCGCGCGGTCGGTGAACCTCTCAAACATGTGCACTCCCTCGACTGCTGCGCCGGCGGCCCGTTATCCATCGTGCTTTCACCGCGATGGATTCAGCACCGTGAGACCACTCTAGTAGCCAACTGGTAGCGCTGGCGTACCACTACGGCTGTTCGCGGTCTTTTCCGCACCCGGACGTGGGGTGTTCCGGGTGCTTCCATCATCAGGTTGCCCTGCACCTTTACGTCAACCCCAACGTGCGGGCGGCCACCCGGATTCCGCCATCCGCGCGGTGTCCGCTCACCGCGAACAGGTCCGCAACCTGGGAGTGACCGGGGTGACGGCCACCCGATCGGCGGAGTCCTGTTAGGTTAGGCAGACCTAAGGAGGACGCCGTTGACGCAGCCGAGCACCCGCGAGACAGCGGACGGCCTCGCGCCGTCCCTGCGGCGGCTCGACCTGCGGCGGGACGTCCCACCAGGCTGGATCCGCTGCTCGGCGGTCCCTTTCGCCGAGTGGCACACACGCCTGACCGGCTGGCTGCGGCGCGAGTACGGCGAGGCACCGCCCCGGACCGCCGACGCGTACCTGATCGCGTGGTACCTGCACGTCCCGGCCCAGGTCGGCGCGCTCCTGCTGCACCACGAACGGCGGGTGCCCTCGCTCCGGCCCGCGGACCTGGCCTTCCGCCTCGGCGCCGGTCAGCCGTACCCGGACGCGCTGGCGGTGCTCGGCGACGAGTTCTGCTGCCTGCCGACCGACCCGGCGTCGGACGCCCGGGGAGCGACGGTGGTCCGCGACGAGCGAGCCCTGGCGGCGGTCCTCCGGGCCCGCTACACGGCACACGCGGCCCAGTTCGTGCAGGCCTACGGGCCGCACAGCCGCTTCGGCCGCCGGACGCTCTGGGCCGCGGCGACCGACGCCCTGGAGAACGCCCTGTGGGGAGCGGGCCGGGCGGGCGGCACGCCGGAGGCGGAGGGCGCCGGCGTCGCCGACGCGGCCCTGGTGCTCGACGAGCGGTACCCGCCGCTGACCTCGGCCTCGACGTTGCGCCTGGCGGACCGCGAGTGGACGCGGCGGCGCGAGAGCTGCTGCTTTTCGTACCTGCTCCCGGCGGAGCCGGAGTGCGACGGCTGCCCGCGCACCTGTTCCCGCTGAGCGGTCAGCGCGGCCAGCTTGGGTCGCGCCCGGAGGCCCCCAGAGCCCGCGCCAACGCCGGCGCGTCCGCGGCCACCTCCACCACAGGCCCGTAGACCCCCATCGACCGCGCCTGCTCGCCCATCGCCATCGCGGACTCGTGCACCGCGGTCGCCGCTTCCGGCGCGCAGGCGACCTCCTGGCCGCTCGCCCGGGCCAGGTCCCAGCCGTGCAGGACGAACTCGCCCAGCACCATGTCGCCGACCACCGACGACGGCATCCGCGCCGTCCCCAGCGCCGTCATGCCGTCCCACGCCGACGGCGCCCCGAAGACGTCCACGAGCGTCTCCGTCTGCTTCTCCAGCGCCGCGCGCCAGTCGTCGGTCACCAGCGCCGACTCCGCCTCGCCCGCACCCGGCGACGGCGGGTCCTCGCGGCGTCCCGCGGCGACGAGCCACGGCCCCCAGTAGAGAAGGTGGTTGAGCAGCCCGCGGACGTCGTAGCCGGCGCACGGCGTCGGGGCGGACAGGTCGGCCACGGCGTCGGCAACCCTCAGGAACTCGGCCGCGGCGGGCCGCAGCAACTCGGCAGTCATCCCGCGATCCAATCCGCCCGGCCGGGACGCCGTCTTGAAGGAACGCGACAGCTACCGTGGACGACGTGGGCGAGCACCGGATCCCGCGCGGCATCGTGGCCGAGGCCACCGCGCGCACGATGTTCACGCTGACCAGGCACGCGCCCGCACCCGAACTGGCCGAGTTCGTCGAATACCACTGGGTGCTGCACTGGGACCGGCGTGGCAAACCGCCCCACGAACAGCGCGTGCTGCCGAACCTCTCGGTGCACGCGACGTTCTTCCCCGGCGCGTCCGGGGTGTACGGCCCGATGCACGACGTCTTTTCCCACCGCCTCGAAGGCCGCGTCCAGGGCTTGGGCGTGCGTTTCCGGCCCGGGTGCTTCCGCGCGTTCCTCGATGGCCCGGTGAGTGACATCGCCGACCGCACTGTCCCGCTCGTGGACGTTTTCGGGCCGAGGGTGATCGAAGCCGCGGAATCGGTGCAGATCGCGACCGATGACGCGCAAATGGTCCGCACGATCGACAACTTGCTGATCGCAAATCGCGCCGGGCTGTCGATCGCCGCCCGGCGGGCCGCGGAAGCCGTGGAATCAATCGCGCGGGATCCGGGAATTACCCGGGTGGCGCAACTGTGCGCGGATACTGGACTAACCACCCGGTCAGTGCAGCGACTGTTCGCCGAACACGTCGGCTGCACGCCCAAGTGGGCGATCCGGATATACCGCCTCAACGACGCCGCGCAGCGGATCGCCGCGGAAGGAGAGCCGGATTACGCCGGTCTGGCGGTTCGACTGGGCTATAGCGACCAGTCGCACTTCATCCGCGATTTCCGGGCGGTGACGGGTCAGCCGCCCGGCGAGTACGCCCGGACGGCCGGGGCGGACACCGAACGGACACCGGACAACGATCGGACATGAACAAAGCCGCCGGGCGAATTCGCCCGGCGGCCCTCGGCTGAACCCCGCTTCGAGGAGTTTCCCCAGTCATCCCGGTGACCTGCGGCCACCCGGAGAGCTGAAGGATCCTCAGTTCTTCTTGTGGTAGGCCTCGACGACCTCGGACGGGATCCGGCCCCGGTCCGAAACGGCGTAACCGTTCTTGCGCGCCCACGCCCGAATGGCCTGGTTCTGCTCGCGGTCGACAGCGGCGGGACGCGCGGACCCCTTACCCGAGACCGGGCGCACCGAAGCGCGCTTGCGGCCACCCGCACGACGCGCGTGCTCGACATACTGGGCGAGGGCGTCCCGCAGCTCCTCGGCGTTATCCGAAGAGAGATCGATCTGGTAGCTGACGCCGTCCAAACCGAACTCGACGGTCTCTTCCGCCTCACTGCCGTCGAGGTCGTCGACCAGCGAGACGAGCACCTTCTGTGCCATCCGATTCCTCCTGCGGGGACTTGCGCAATGATCTGGTTACGGGGCGAGCCCCGGGACAGAAGTCTTTGTCTAGAACATTAGTACCCGCTTCTGGGGGACAGCGCAAATCTCATATGGATAACCGACGGCTATCCCACACGGCCGGGTTATTCAGGTCGCACGAGCGGGAAGAGGATCGTCTCCCGGATACCGAGACCGGTCAGCGCCATGAGGAGCCGGTCGACTCCCATTCCGACGCCGCCGCTCGGCGGCATTCCGTACTCCAGCGCCCGCAGGAAATCCTCGTCGAGACGCATGGCTTCGCTATCACCCTGTGCGGCCAGCAGTGACTGTTCGGTGAGCCGTTCCCGTTCGACGACCGGATCGACCAGCTCGGAGTATCCGGTGGCGAGTTCGAATCCGCGCACGTAGAGGTCCCACTTCTCGGCCACCCCGGCCCGCGAGCGGTGCTGCCTCGTCAATGGGGACGTCTCCAACGGAAAATCACGGACAAACGTGGGGGCGTGCAGGTGATCCCCGACGAGGTGTTCCCACAGTTCCTCGACCAGCTTCCCGTGACCCAGCTTCGGATCCACTTCCAGGCCCCTGGCCTGCGCGAATCCGTGCAGTTTGGCGGCGGGCGTCTCCGGGGTCACCTCTTCGCCGAGGGAATCGGACAACGACTCGTACATTCCGAGTGTGGTCCATTCGCCGGACAGGTCGTACTCCGAACCGTCGGGCAGGGTGACGACCTGGGTGTCCAGCACCGCCTGCGCGGCCTCCTGGATCAGCTCGCGCGTCATCACCGCATTCGTGTCGTAAGTGGCGTACGCCTCGTAGTACTCGAGCATCGCGAACTCCGGCGAGTGCGAGGAGTCACTGCCCTCGTTCCGGAAGTTGCGGTTGATCTCGAAGACCTTCTCGATACCGCCGACGACGCAGCGCTTGAGGTAGAGCTCCGGCGCGATCCGCAGGAACAGTTCCATGTCGAACGCGTTCGAGTGCGTGACGAACGGGCGGGCCGCGGCGCCGCCGTGCAGCGTCTGCAGCATCGGCGTCTCGACCTCGGTGAACCCGCGGCGGTGGAACGACTCCCGCAGCGACCGGACCACGCCGGCGCGCGTGCGCACGACGTCCCGCGCGCGCGGGCGCATGATGAGGTCGACGTAGCGCTGGCGGATCCGCGTTTCCTCGGCCAGGTCCTTGAAGGCGTTGGGCAGCGGCCGCAGCGCCTTCGACGTGATGCGCCACGCGTCGGCCATCACGGACAGCTCGCCGCGCTTGGACGTGATGACCTCACCCTGCACGAACACGTGGTCGCCGAGGTCGACGTCGGACTTCCACGCCGCCAGCGCGTCCTCGCCGACCTTCGCCAGGCTGATCATGGCCTGCAGCTCGGTGCCGTCGCCCTCGCGGAGGCTGGCGAAGCACAGCTTGCCCGTGTTGCGCAGGAACATCACCCGGCCGGTGACGCCGACGGTCTCGCCGGTGGCGGTGTCGACGGGCAGCCCTTCGTGCGCCGCGCGCACCTCGGCGAGCGAGTGCGTGCGGGGGACCTCGACCGGGTAGGGATCGATACCCTCCGCGAGGATCCGGTCGCGCTTCTCCCGGCGCACCCGCATCTGCTCGGGCAGTTCGTCTTCGGCGGGCTCGCTGGTGGGAGGGGGCTTTTCGGTCATGGCCCATAGCGTACGAACCCGGCTGAACGCTACGCCAACCGGATTACCTTTCCTTTCCGTCCATTAACCTGGGCTCGTGAGTGATCCCACACGTGCCCGGCGGGCGTCTTCCTTCGGCAGCCGGGCGGCCGCGTACGCCGAGCACCGGCCCGACTACCCGCGGGAAGCGATCGAATGGGGCCTTTCGGGCGCCAGCGGAACCCCGCGCCGGGTCCTCGATCTGGGCGCCGGAACGGGCAAGCTCACCCTCGGCCTGGCCGCGCTCGGGCTCGCCGTCACCGCGGTCGAACCCGACCCGGAAATGCGCGCCGAACTGGGGCGAGTGGTGCCCTCGGCGACGTCCCTGGCGGGCCAGGCGGAACGAATCCCGCTGCCCGACGGCGAAGTCGACGCGGTTTTCGTGGGCCAGGCGTTCCATTGGTTCGACGTGCCCGTGGCGATGACGGAGATCGCGCGCGTGCTCCGCCCGGGCGGCGTCCTGGTGCCGATGTGGAACTACGAAGACGATTCGGTGCCGTGGGTCGCGGAGTTCGGCAATCTCGGCCGGACCGGCGTGAGCCGCGTCTGGACCGACGGCGAGCGGGCACCCGCCACGCACCCCGAGTTCGAACCGTTCGAAAGCCGCACGTTTCACCATGTGCAACGGCGCACCGCGGAAAGCCTCGTCGAAACGATCGCCACGCATTCGCACATGATCGTCGCGGATCCGGCGGAGGCGGCCGCCGGACTGGCGGAGATCCGCCGGTTCCTCGCCGCGAACCCGCACACGGCGTCCGGCGAGTTCGACCTGCCGTTGCGCACCTGGGTGTTCCGCGCCCGGCGGTCTTGACCTCGAGCGAAGTCGAGGTTCGATACTGCGGTCATGCCTGGGAAATCGTTGGGGCGAGCACTGATCTCGCTGACTTCACTCGTCACGGCGGTGGGCCCGTACCGCGCCGACTGGAACGAAACGCACGTCAAGAACCCCGCTTGGCCACCGCACGCGAAGTTCCACAATGGGCAGACGATGAGCCTGGGACTGGCCTTGGGCGTCACGAGCCTGTGGCAGCTGTGGCGGCGGCCGACCCGGGAAGGTCTCGACGCCGGGGCCGCGCTGGCGTCGCTGTACTGGCTGACGCAGATCTCGGCGCTGGCCTACCCGGGGTCGAAGGCGGTGGATCCGCCGGGGACGGCCAAGTTCCCCCAGGCCGTGGTGGCCTTCCCGGCGTTGGCGGTGACCGCGCTGGGGTACGTCCTGGAGCGGCGGCGCCTGGCCAAGGGCTGACGGAGTCGTCCGCCCCCGGCCACCCGGTCAGGGGCGGATGTTCCGTTCGAAGACCAGCCGCAACCCGAGCAGCGTCAGATCCGGCACGTGGTCGGTGATCGTCTCCGACTCGCCGATCACCAGCGGTGCCAGGCCGCCGGTCGCCAGCACCGCAACCGGTTCCGTCCCGCCCGGCGACAGCTCGCGGACGATCCGGCGGACCAGCCCGTCCACCTGCCCGGCGAAGCCGTACAGGATCCCGGACTGCAGGCACTCCACGGTGTTCTTCCCGATCACCGACCGCGGCGGCACCAGCTCGACCTTCCGCAACGCCGCCGCCCGCAACGCCAAGGCGTCGACCGAAATCTCGATCCCCGGCGCGAACGCCCCGCCCAGGAACTCACCCCGGGCGGAAATGGCGTCCACGTTCGTGGAGGTCCCGAAGTCGACCACCACGCAGGCCGTGTCGTGCAGGTGGTGCGCGGCCAGCGTGTTCACCAGCCGGTCCGCGCCCACCTCCTTCGGGTTGTCCACCAGCAGCGCCACGCCCGTGCGGACGCCCGGCTCCACCACGATCTTCGGGACGCGGGCGTAGTACCGCGCCAGCATCACCCGCAGCTCGCGCAGCACCGCCGGCACCGTCGACAGCGCGCTGATGCCCGTGACCGCGTCCGCGTGCGGGCCCAGCAGGCCGCGCACCGTCAACGCCAGCTCGTCGGCCGTCATGCGCGCGTCCGTGCGCATGCGCCAGTCGCCGACCAGGTCGGTGCCGGAGTACAGCCCCAGCACGATGTTCGTGTTGCCGACGTCGACGGTGAGCAGCAAGCGGGTCAGCTTTCCGCGTGCAGCAGCGCGTCGAGGCGGCGGGCGTCCGCCGTCTCCGCGACCGGGAACACCGCGGTCTCTTCTTCCGGCGGCAGGGTCACCGTGCCGGACAGCAGCCCCGACCCCTCGGGTGCGTAGCCCGGGTCGGCGTGCCGGTGGACGATCCGGTTGTCCGCGTCGACGAACACCACGCGCGGCTCGTACGTCGCGGCTTCGGCGTCGTCCATCTGGCCGTACGAAATGAGGATGACCAGGTCGCCCGGGTGCACCAGGTGCGCCGCGGCACCGTTGATGCCGAGCACGCCGGTGCCGCGTTCCCCCTTGATGACGTAGGTCTCCAGCCGGGAGCCGTTCGTGACGTCCACAATGGACACCTGTTCGCCCGGCAGCAGGTCCGCGGCCTCCATCAGGTCCTCGTCGACGGTCACCGAGCCGACGTAGTGCAGGTCGGCCTGGGTGACGGTGACGCGGTGGATCTTCGACTTGAGCATGGTGCGGTACATAGTGGACTCCTATTCCCCTGCGTCCAGCCGCTCCGGATGCGCCGGGTGGTCCACCGACGCGCCGAGCAGAACCGGAACGTTGTCGATCAGCCGGGTACTCCCCACCCGGGCCGCGATCAACAAGCGTGCTTCACCATCGACGGGCGCGGGCCCGAGGTCGGTTCCCCTCAACTCCAGGTAATCCACCTCGACCGCCGGCCGCGCGGCGAGGGTCTTCCACGCGGTCTCGAGGACCGCCTCGGCACCGTCGCGCCCGACGAACGCCCCTGCGGTGAGGGCGGCCGACAGGACGACGGCGTCTTCACGCTGCTCGGGCGTCAGGTAGACGTTGCGCGACGACAGCGCCAGCCCGTCGCGTTCCCGCACCGTCGGCACGCCGATGACGTGCGTGTCGATGTTCAGGTCGCGCACCATCCGCTTGATCAGGACCAGTTGCTGGTAGTCCTTCTCGCCGAAGAGCGCGTAGTCCGGGCGAAGCAGGTTGAACAGCTTCGCCACGACGGTGAGCACGCCGGCGAAGTGGCCGGGCCGGACAGCGCCCTCCAGTTCGTCCCCGAGCGGGCCGGGGTGCACGGTCACGACCGCGCCCTCGCCGTAGAGGGCGTCGGCGCTGGGCGTGAACGCGATTTCGACGCCGTCCTCGCTCAGCACGGCCAGGTCGTTCTCCAACGGCCGCGGGTACGCCTCGAAGTCTTCGCCCGCGCCGAACTGCAGCGGGTTGACGAAGATCGAGGTCGCCACGACGTTGTTCGGCAGCCGCTTCGCGCGGCGGATCAGCTCGCGGTGCCCGGCGTGCAGCGCGCCCATGGTCGGCACGAGCGCCAGCTTGCGGCCGACGCCGTGCAGGGCCTTGCTGACCTGGCTCATCTGCTCGGGCGACGCGAAGGTGTTCAGCGTGCCGCGGCTGAATTTCGGTGTGGTCACTGGTCTTGGTGCCCTTCGGCGGGATCGTCGAGGAGTTCGGTGAGGTCTTTGGCGGCCGCGGTGTCCAGCAGCCCGGCAGCCGAAGAACGCGCCACCGTGCGCTTGGCCATCGCCCGGTAGGCCGGCGCCACGTCCGGCGCCCGGTCCGCCAGCACCTCCAGGTGCTTGCGGACGGTGCCGACGTCGCCACGGGCGACCGGGCCGGTGAGCGCGCGGTCGCCGTGTCGGAGCACATTATCCAACGCCGCCGAAAGCAGTGGCGCCACCAGGCGTTCGGAATGCCCGATTCCCGCTTCCCGCAAGACTTCCGCGCAGTCCGCGACCAGTGTCATCAGGTGGTTCGCGCCGTGGGTCAACGCAGCGTGGTAGAGCGCTCGCGCGGAGTCGGGGATGCGCACCGGCTCGGCACCCATCTCGACCGCGAGGGCCTCGCCGACGCTCCAGGCGGCGTCGTCGTCGGCCGCCGCGGTGACGCCGATGCTGCACGCCGCCAGCCGCTCGAGGTCCTCCTCGCGGCCGGTGAACGTCATCACCGGGTGCAGCGCGAGCGGCAGCGCCCCGGCCTCGGCGGCGGGCGCCAGCACGTCGATGCCCTGCGCGCCGGAGGTGTGCACGACGATCTGCCCGGGCCGCAGCGACCCGGTCGCGACGAGCCCGCGGACCATGCCGGCCAGCGCGTCGTCGGGGAGGGCGAGCAGCACCAGGTCCGCCCGGCGGACGGTCTCGTCGGGTGGCAGCAGCGGCACGTCGGGCAGCAGGCGTTCGGCACGGGCCAGCGACGCGGCGGACAGCCCCGACGCGGCGACCACGGTGTGCCCCGCCCTGGCCAGCGCGGCGCCGAGCACACTGCCGACCCGGCCGGCGGAAACGACACCGACCGCGAGACGAGCGGGCCGATTCATGGCGTGCGCCTGTGGACGCTCATGGTTGGCAGACTCCCTCTGCTCTCGTTCCAGTCCCGTTCCGGGTACCGGACGAACGGCGCGAGACTAACTCGATTAAGCGCGCCGCGTTGAACCCGGGTGACCAGCTTCACCCGGACCGGGTCACCCTCGGGAGGCCTCTTCGGCGAGGCGGGTCGCCTCCGCCCGGGCGGACTTCAACGTGCGCAGCAGCTCCTGCTGGCGCTGCCGGTCGGTGTCGGTGGTCAGCTCCCGCCGGTCCAGGAACGCGAGCTCCGTGACGCTCGCCTGGTACACGGCGACCGCCTTGGCGGCCTGTTTGCCGGACTGGCGTTTCGCCTGCCGCCGCCAGGCCCGGCGGCCGGGCAGGCTGGCCAGCAGGTCGACCTCCGACGGCGCGATCCAGCGCGCCGCGGCCATGTGCGGCAGGGCGGTGGCGATGATCCGCTGCTCGCGCCGTCTCTGGAGAACGACCAGGTAGACCACGCCGAGGAACAGCGGCAGCATGATCAGGAAGTAGACGGTGAGGAACTTCGACCCGCCGAGCAGCGCGGCGCTGTTCCACAGCGCGTGCAGGCAGACGGCGGCCAGGTAGCCGGCGATCGGCGCCAGGACCTTCAGCGCCTTCGTGGTCGTCCGCGCGGCGATGCCGATCCCGATGCCGGTGAGCACGGCGAACAGCGGGTGGGTGAACGGCGCGAGGACGCCCCGGAGGAAGAACGCCGTGATGACGCCCTGGCTGTGGCCGTCACCGAAGCCGTAGTCGTTGAAGGCGCGGCCGAAGTAGTAGATGTTCTCGGTGAACGCGAAGCCGGCGGCGCTGAACCCGGCGTAGACGACCCCGTCCACGACGCCGTCGAACTCGCTGGACCGGCGCCAGAGGATGAGCACGACGAAGAGCGCCTTCGCGGCCTCCTCGACGATGGGCGCGGACACCAGCGCGGCGACGGTGTTGCCGCTGCCCTTGCCGAGCAGCTCGTCCCCGACCGCCTCGGCGGTGGTGTTGATGAGCAGCGCGGTGATGGTCGCGATGCAGGCGCCCCAGGCGAAGGCGAGCAGCAGGAACTTCGCCGGCTCGGGCTCCCAGCGGTCGACCCACAGGAACCCGGCGACGACGCCCGCGACCGGCACGAGCGCGGCGAGGACGCCGATCGTGACGGCGAGGGGGCCGACCCGCGCGGTGGCGAGGCCGAACAGGAACAGGCCGCACAGGGCGACCACGATCAGCCCGAGCACCGGCAGCAGCACGGTGATCCGGCGAGGCCGCCGTCCACGATCGAGTCCCGTCGCGGGCGAGAGGGTTCCGCTCACAGCCGGTCACCCTACGCAGACCGGACAGGAACCGGAACGCCACCTGGCACACACGGCGCGTCCCGCGTGTCCGCCGTTTCCCGGGCGCCCCCAGGCGGCCTGGGGACGCCGGGGATCATCCGGCCTCAGTCCTCCGCGCGACGACGGCGGCGGGGCGTCGAGCCCGTGCCGCCGTTGGCCGCCAGGAGCTCGCTCACCGAACGGCCCGCCGTGTGCGAACCGCTGCCCGGCTGGGCCTCGGGCGACCGGTGGCCGTTGCGGGCGTGGCCGTTGCTCGCGCCGTTGTGACCGTTGCCGTTGTTCGCGCCGTTGTGGCCGTTGCCGTTCTGCGGCACGTCCGCCGGGTCGACCGGGGCCATGTTGCGGCGCGACATCGACGCCCGCTCGGCGACCATGCCCTCCCACGCCGGGGGCTCGCCGTCCGGACGACGGCGACGGCCGCCGCCCGTGGGCTCCGGGGCGGGCACCGGCGGCATCTGCTGCGACTCGTCCGGCTTGCGGCGGCGGCCACCCGAGCGGCCCTGGAAGTTGCGGACCGACTCGGGGAGCGTCGGGTTCACCATCGGCGCGTCGGCCTTCGCGGCGTCGGCGGGCGCGCGGTGCGAGCCCCCGTGCCGGGAGGCCGGCTCGTCGAGGATCGGCGACATGTCCGCCCGCGAGAACTGCTCCAGCCGCGACGGACGGCGGCCGTCGGCGGCCGGGACCGGTGTGGTCGGCGGCACCACCGGCGGCAGGTTCGTGCGCGACGGCTGCCGCGCGGCCGGGCTGTTGTTCGGCACGGGCGTCGTCGGCGGGACGACCGGGAGGTCTTGACGCGATGCCGTGGCGTCCCTCGGCATCGGCGGGGCCTTCGGCTCGGGCGGCTTCGGCCGGTTCGGCCGCTGCCGCTCCGCGAAGTCGTCGCGGTTCTGGAACGCCGCGCTCAGGTCGGTCACCGGCCGCAGGTCCGACCGGGACATCTCCGACGGCTTCACCGGCGGGGCCGGCCGGGGCGGCGCGGGCCGCGGCGGCTCGGGCGCCTTGCGCTGCTCGGGGCGCGCACCGTTCGGCTGGCCGCCGACGCGGGGCAGGTCCGTCCGGGACCGTTCGACGCGCGGCAGGTCCGGATGCGACATCTCGACACGGGGGATGTCCGGGCGCGACATCTCGACGCGCGGAATGGCGGGCATCGACCGCTCGACCCGCGGGATGTCCGAACGCGACACCTCACCCGGACGCACCGGCGGCCGCGACGGATCCACCCGCGGCAGGTCCGGACGCGACATCTCCACGCGGGGGATGTCGGGCCGCGACATCTCCACCCGCGGAATGGCGGGCATCGACCGCTCGACCCGCGGGATGTCCGAACGCGACACCTCACCCGGACGCACCGGCGAGCGCGACGGATCCACCCGCGGCAGGTCCGAACGCGACACCTCGGCGGGCCGCATCGCGGGCCGTGACAGCTCCGCGCGGCGCGCGGGCGGCGGCTCCGGACGGCGGATCTCCGTCTTCGGCTCCGGGGCGCGGCGGATCTCGGTCTGGGGATCGGGCCGCGGCACCTGGCGCGTCGGCTCGGCGGCGGCCTCGGGACGGCGCGCGGGCTGCTGCGCGACCTCGTCCGCGTCCGGCAGCCGCATGGGCTGCGACTCGGCCTGGCGGCGGGCCGCCTCGGCACGCAGTTCGGCGGCCTTCAGCTCGCGCTGCGCGGCGTTCAGGGCCGGGTCGACGGCCGGCACCGGCGGACGGCGTTCGCTCAGCGGCTTCGGCCGGGCGATCTGCTGGGTGCTCTGCGCGTTGACGTTCGCCGGGGCCTTCGGGGCCGGCTTGCCGCCGAAGCCCTTGCCCTTGCCGAGACCCTTGCCGTTCGCGGGCTTGCCGTTCGACGCCTTGCGGCGGCGCTCGTCGAGGACCCGGTCGATCAGCTCGGTCGGCCGTTCGCCCGGCTCGGCCGGCTTCTTCCCGGACATCAGCTGAGCGGGCTTCTTCTTCGGCGCGGCGTCCGGGATCATCCGGTTGTCGTCGGAGAGCTTGCGCATGCGGGTCGCCTGGGCGGTCAGCGCGACGCGTTCGAGCAGCACCTCGCCGCCGAACAGCGACTGGAGGCTGTCGCGCAGCGCGGACACCTCGGCGCGCAGCGCCTCCAGCTCCTCGCGGCCGCGGGAGTCGGACTCGCTGCGGTTCTCCGCCTCCACCTCCAGCTCGAATTCACGCCGGGCCGCGATCTCGCGTTCCAGCTCCAGCTCGTACACAGCCTGCGCCTCGGAAACCGCGTCCTCGCTCTGTGCCGCGTGCTTGCGGTACTTCACGGCGAGGAAAGCGCCGATCAGGGCAGCCCAGAGGGCGGCGACGATCCCCAACCGGAGATAGCGGAGATCGTCGCTGAGCACCAGTGCGAGGGTGGCTCCGATGGCGAGGACGAATCCGACGACGAGCCACGGCCTGCCCAGTAGGCGGCCGCGCGAGTCGTCACCCACGCCGGTCATGCCTGACACCGTACCTGCTCGTAATCCGAACGAGACCTACTCGGTCCCGCGAGCGGTGGGAATCGAGCGCTAACCGGTCGTCCCGCGAGTGTGCTCCCGGTCTTGGTCGCGGGGGGTCCGGCAGCAGTGTTCGAGCCACAAAGCCGCTGCTACCAGGGCTGCGGAGGACGCCACGCCGACCACGCCGGCCCGGGTGTCCAGCACGGCCGCGACGAATTCGTCACGTCTCGGCAGAACGTAGGCGAGCGCGGCCAGCCAGGCGCCGCCCATGAACGCTCCGGCGAGTGACGAAGCCTTGGCGAGGGCCACCGATCGGGCGATCCCGATAGCGGCAACGACCCGGCCGTTCTTGATCCGGGAGCGAATGGAGAGCGCAATCCCGACTTCGACCGCGGCCAGCACGGCGAAGGTGACCCCGGCGAGCGTCGGCAGCTGGGGCAGCGAGCCGTAGGCGACCAGGAAGAGGAGGTAGCCGAGGACCAGGCCGAGGACTCCGGCCACCACCAGGTCACGGGGCCGGGTGAAGTGCATGCCTCAACCGTACCGTGCGAGGCTTGACTCTCCCCTGACTGGAGAGTTCATCATGCGTCTTGTGGGCACCACCGCGACCTTCACCATCGGCGAGCTGGCCCGGCGGACCGGCCTGCCGGTCAAGACCATCCGGTTCTACTCGGACGAGGGCCTGCTGCCCCCGACCGACCGGACGGACGCCGGCTACCGGCTCTACGACGCGGCGGCGATGGCCCGGCTCGAGCTGGTCCGCACGCTGCGGGAGCTGGGCCTGGGCCTCGCCGACGTCTCCGCGGCCTTGACGCAGTCGGCGACGGTCGGCGAGCTGGCGACCCGGCACGTCGAGGCGCTGGACGAGCAGATCCGGCGCCTGAGGCTGCGCCGGGCGGTGCTGCGCGCGGTGGCCAAGCGTGATTCCGAGCTGGAGGAAGTGAACCTGATGAACCGTCTCGCGTCGATGTCCGACGAAGAGCGCAAACGGCTGGTCGACGAGTTCTGGGACGAGATGGTCTCGGGCCTGGAGATCGACGAGCAGTTCTACGAGCGCATGCGCGCGGGCAAGCCCGAGCTGCCCGACGATCCGACGCCCGAGCAGCTCGAGGCCTGGATCGAGTTCGCCGAGCTGGTGCAGGACCCGGAGTTCCGGGCGCTGATCCGCGGCATGAGCGAAACCCAGGCGCGGCAGATCCGCGAGGGAGAGTTCCAACAGCCGGCCGACGCCTGGCAGCAGAACTGGCCGGGCTGGGTCTCGCGCGCCGAAGCGGCCGTGACGGCCGGCGATTCGCCCACGTCGGAGGCCGGGCAAACGCTTGCGGCCGAGATCGCCGCGGCGACGGCCCGCCCGGACCAGGACCCGGCATCGGCAGAGTTCCGCACGGAGATGGCGGACCGGTTCGCCACGAGCGGCGACCCGCGGGCCGAGCGCTACTGGCAGCTGCTGGCGACCATCAACGGCTGGCCCCCGGTCCCGACGGCCCAGCCCGCGGTGCGGTTCATGATCGCGGCTCTGCGCGGCTGACCCGGTCCGATCGCCGACCTGCGAGCGCAACTCGGCGATCGGCGGGTGCCAGGGGCTTGACTTGCTCAGCGCAGGGCAAGGTCGGTACGACGGACCGTAGCGATCTCGTCCGCCTGACGCGCCGCGAGCAGCTCCGCGATCGGACCGTGCCCCGGCAGCACCGCGGCCGGCTCGATCTCCGCCCAAGGCACCAGCACGCTCGCGCGGTCAGGCGTCCCCGGGTGCGGCAGCAGCAGCTCCGGATCGGCGGACGTGACGCCGTCCACCGTGACCACGTCGACGTCCAGCGTCCGCGGGCCCCAGCGCAGCTCGCGCACCCGGCCCGCCGCCTGCTCGGCCGCCTGGCCCGTGCGCAGCCACGCCCAGTGGTCGCGCGCCGGGTCGTCGACGACGCAGACCGCGTTCAGGAAGTCCGGCTGGTCCTCGACGCCCCACGCCTTGGTCTCGTACACGCTCGACACCGCGACCAGCGCGGGCCGGACGGCGTCCAGCGCCAGCTTCAGGAAGCCGAGCCGGTCGCCGAGGTTCGAGCCCAGCGACAGCACCGCGCGGCTCACCGGTCCCGCCGCACCGTCACGGCGACGTCGTCGAAGGTCAGCGGGATCGGCGCGGACGGCTTGTGCACCGTCACCTCGACCGCGCCCAGCCGCTCGTCGCGCAGGACCTCGTCGGCGATCTTCCCCGCGACGCTCTCGATGAGGTCGTACGGCTCGCCCGCGACGATCCCCGCCGCCAGCTCGGCCAGCTCGCCGTAGTGCAGCGTCTTGGTCAGGTCGTCCGACGCGGCGGCGGGCCCGAGGTCCAGCCACACGGTGATGTCGACGACGAACTCCTGCCCGTCCCGCTTCTCGTGCTCGAACACGCCGTGGTGGCCGAACACCCGCAGGCCGGTCAGCGTGATCCGGTCAGACATCCGGCGAACCCTTCCACCAAGCGGCGGCCACGGCGACCGCGTCGAGCGAAGCCCCGACCTCGTGCACCCGCACACCCCACGCGCCGGCGGCCGCGGCGAGCGCGGAGATGGCGGCGGTGGCGTCCTCACGGCCGTCCGGCGGCCGCGGCGTGCCGTCCTTTTCGGACAGCAGCCGGCCGAGGAACCGTTTGCGCGAGGCACCGACGAGCACCGGGAAACCCAGGGAAAGCAGCGAATCCAGCCCGCGCAGCAAGGCCCAGTCGTGCTCCGCGTCCTTCGCGAAGCCCAGCCCGGGGTCCAGCACGATCGCGCTCTCGGCAACTCCGGCGGCGAGCGCTTCGTCCACTCTGGACAGCAGCTCGGCACGAACATCGGCGACGACGTCTTCGTACTTGGCGAGGGCTTGCATGGTGCTGCTGTGCCCCCGCCAGTGCATCAGCACCCACGGCGCCCCGGACTCCGCAGCAACACGCGCCATGTCCGGATCGGCCAGCCCACCCGAGACGTCGTTGATGACCCTCGCCCCAGCATCGAGCGCCGCGGCGGCGACGGAGGCACGCGTGGTGTCGACCGAGAGCTGAAGGCCTTCGCCGGCGAGGGTGCGGATCACGGGGATGATCCGCTGCAACTCCGTCTCGGCGTCCACCCGGGACGCACCAGGCCGGGTCGACTCGCCACCGACGTCGATCAGGTCGGCCCCGCGCGCCCACATTGCGCGGGCGTGCTCCAGCGCCTGGTCGAGCCCGAGGTACCGGCCACCGTCCGAAAAGGAATCGGGCGTCACGTTCAGCACGCCCATCACGACGCACCGGCCCGGCGTGGGTAGCCCCACGCTCACCGGCGCGCCCTGATCAGGTCGAGAGCCTCCGCCCGGGAGGAGGCGGAGTTCTTCAGCTGACCCCGCACGGCGGAGGTGGTCGTGCGGGCACCGGGCTTCCGGATGCCGCGCATGGCCATGCAGAGGTGTTCGGCCTCGATCACGACGATGACGCCGCGCGGTTCGAGCTTCCGCACGATGGCGTCGGCGACCTGGGAGGTCAGGCGTTCTTGGACCTGGGGCCGCTTGGCGTAGAGGTCGACGAGCCGGGCGAGCTTGGAGAGCCCGGTGACCTTCCCGGCGGCGTTCGGGATGTACCCGACGTGCGCGACACCGTGGAACGGGACCAGGTGGTGTTCACACTGGCTGAACATCGGGATGTCCGTGACCAGCACCAGTTCTTCGTGGGACTCGTCGAAGGTGCGGTCCAGCACCGAGTCCGGCTCGGTGTACAAGCCGGCGAACATCTCGTGGTACGCGCGGGCCACCCGGGCGGGGGTCTCCTTGAGACCGTCCCGCTCCGGGTCTTCGCCGCATGCCAGGAGGAGCTCGCGGATCGCCTTCTCCGCCCGGTCCTGGTCGAAGACCGGGCGGTCGGCGTCACTGGGACTTGTCTGGTCCATCCGCGTCACGACGCTCCCCCTCGCTCTGCTGCTGGTTGCCCGCCTGGTCGGCGAACCAGCCGTGCTCGCGAGCGCGTTCTTCACCACCGGGCCGCCACGACTGGCCCGGCTGACCGCCCGGCGAGGTCGCGGGCGTCCAGCCCGGAGGGGCACCGTAGTTCGGCGGGCCGCTCTGGCCCACCGGGCCACCCGGGTACCCGCCGGCCTGCTGGTTGCCGTGGTTCTGCGGCCAGTGCGCCGTGCCGTTGGGGCCACCGTTCGCGCCGCCGTAAGGACGGCCGCCGTTCGGGTAGGCGCCCGGCTGCGGTGGGGCGTACGGGTTGGCGTTCGGGTCTGCCGGTGCCGGGTACGGCGGGCCGCCCGGGAGGTCGCCCGCGCCCTGGGCGGTGCCGACCGGGGTCGGCTCCGGCTTCAGGACCGGCTTCTCCTTCTCCGGCGGGGGCCACGGCTCGCCGCGCTCCATCGCCAGCTCGCCCGGGGTCTTGATCGGCGGCTTGTCCGACGGCGTCCGCTCACCGAACTCGTTGAACACGGTGATGTGCGGGCGCTTCTCGACCGTCGCGAAGATCCGCTCCAGGTCCTTGCGGGTCAGCGTCTCCTTCTCCAGGAGCTCGATGACCAGCTCGTCGAGCACGTCGCGGTAGGTGTTGAGCACGTGCCACGCCTCGGTGTGCGCGGTCTCGATGAGCTTGCGCACCTCCTCGTCGATCTCGTGCGCCACCTCGAGCGAGTAGTCCGCCTGACGGCCGGCCGAGCGGCCCAGGAACGGGTCGCCCTGCTCCTGGCCGTACTTGACCGCGCCGAGCCGGGCGCTCATGCCGTACTCGGTGACCATCGCGCGGGCGATCTTCGTCGCCTGCTCGATGTCCGAGGACGCGCCGGTGGTGGGCTCGTGGAAGACGAGCTCCTCCGCCGTGCGGCCACCCATCGCGAAGACCAGCCGCCCGATCATCTCGGAGCGGGTCATCAGATCCTTGTCGTCCTCCGGGACGAGCAGCGCGTGCCCGCCCGTCCGGCCGCGCGGCAGGATCGTCAGCTTGTAGACCGGCTCGATGTCCGGCATCGCCCACGCGGCGAGCGCGTGCCCGCCCTCGTGGTA
This sequence comes from Amycolatopsis sp. NBRC 101858, assembly GCF_030269325.1. Taxonomy (GTDB): domain Bacteria; phylum Actinomycetota; class Actinomycetes; order Mycobacteriales; family Pseudonocardiaceae; genus Amycolatopsis; species Amycolatopsis ponsaeliensis. The sequence continues at coordinate 1,818,391 of NZ_BSTD01000001.1, forward strand.
GGCCGTGATCTTCTTCTCCTTCTCGGAGATGATCCGGCTCTTGCGGGCGGGGCCGCCGACGACGCGGTCGACCGACTCCTCCAGCTCGACGTCGCCGATCACGTGCCCGTTCTTGCGGGCGGTGAGCAGCGCGGCCTCGTTGAGCACGTTCGCCAGGTCGGCGCCGGACATGCCGACGGTCCGCTTGGCCAGGCTGGTGAGGTCGGTGCCCTGGGCGATCGGCTTGCCCTTGGCGTGCACCTCGAGGATCGCCTTGCGGCCGCGCAGGTCGGGCGCGGACACCGGGATCTGCCGGTCGAACCGGCCGGGGCGCAGCAGCGCCGGGTCCAGGATGTCGGGCCGGTTGGTGGCCGCGATCAGGATGATGCCGCCGCGGGCGTCGAAGCCGTCCATCTCGACGAGCAGCTGGTTCAGCGTCTGCTCGCGCTCGTCGTGGCCGCCGCCGAGGCCGGCGCCGCGCTGGCGGCCGACCGCGTCGATCTCGTCGACGAAGATGATGCACGGCGCGTTCTGCTTGGCCTGTTCGAACAGGTCACGCACACGGGACGCACCGACACCGACGAACATCTCGACAAAGTCCGAGCCGGAGATCGTGTAGAACGGCACGCCCGCCTCGCCGGCGACGGCTCGCGCGAGCAGCGTCTTACCGGTACCGGGCGGCCCGTAGAGCAGGACGCCCTTCGGGATCTTCGCCCCGAGTGCCTGGTAGCGCGCCGGGTTCTGCAGGAAGTCCTTGATCTCGTACAGCTCTTCGACGGCCTCGTCGGCACCCGCGACGTCCCCGAAGGTCGTCTTGGGCATGTCCTTGTTCAGCTGCTTGGCCTTGGACTTGCCGAAGTTGAGGACGCGGTTGCCGCCGCCCTGGGCGTTGTTCATCATCCACATCAGCAGGCCCAGCACGAGGGCGAGCGGGATCGCGAAGATGAGGATCTGCGTCAGCACGCCCTGCTGGGTGACCTTGGTGGTGAACTTGATCGGCTGGCCGCCGGTCTTGGCCGCGGTCAGCGAGTCGTAGATCGGGCGGGTGGCATCCGCCGGATACTGCGAAATGATCTGGGTGACCTGCTGGCCGTCCACGTCGATGGGCTTGGCCAGCAGCAGTTTGAGCTGCTGTTCCTTGTCCTCGATGCTGGCTTCCTTGACGTTGTTCGAGGAGATCTGGGAGTTCGCCACCGAGATGGGTGCCTGGGTGTACCCACGATCACTGTCGAAGATCGTGTTGTACGCGAACAACGCCAGCAACCCCGCGACGATCCACAGCAGTGGGTTCCTGAGCACGCTCTTCCGGTTCATACGACTCGGCCCTGGTGGCCTCGACCCTCCCTGGTTGGGCGGCTCCTGTGATACCCGCCATCACGATCTTGACAACCCGTGGTGCCTGGACACCCGTCCCATCAGGGTACCGTCCGCTGCCGCGTTCATCCCCTGTGAGCCTCTCGCAGGTCAACGGGCGATACCGCGCCCGGGTTCCCGCACGGCGTCCACGGTGGTCACGCTATCGCGTGCCGTCGGACACACTGTTCACCATCTCGCCCAGCCGGGTCCGCAACGTGGCCGGGTCGGCGGGGGCGACCGTGACCCACTCACGACCGTCCGTACCTGCGCGGGAGAGGCTGAGGTAGCGCCCGGTGGCGGTGTCGAACCAGGCCAGCACCCGGGACCGCTGCTTGGCCCCGACCTGCGAACGGCTGTTCGCTGCCAGCTGACCGCCGCGCTGCCGCGGCTGCCCGGAGATGCGGCCGTACGCCTCCCGCGGGTCGGCCGTGACGCGCTCGCTCAGCGGCGTCCGACGCGCCTTCCCGCGCTCTTCAGCCGGGTTCGACGGCAGGGACACGGGCACCCGGATCGGCGCGGTCCGCAGGGCGTCGTCCAGCGGGAGTGTGACCGACGCCTCGCTGCCGCGCGGCCCGGCCGGCAGCATCCCGACGACGGCGGAGACCAGGCCGTCCGGCGGGACGTCCCGCAGCCAGATGCCGTCGGCGTCCTGCACCGCGAGGACGCCCTTGGTGTCGTCGGCCGCCGCGAGGACGCCGACCGTGGGCGCCTCGAACTGCGGGATGTGCAGGGCGTCGATGGTCAGCGGAGCGAAGGCCAGCAGCTGCAGCGCGTCCTCGATCGGCGGCGCGAGCCTGCCGCGCGGTTCGCGGATGCCGCGTGCCTTGAGCTCGGCGTCGACGCGGTGGCGCAGCGAGACGCGCTCGTCTTCGGTCGCGCCGTGCGATCTGACCAGCAACGGGTACGGCAGCTCGCCGACCTGCGCCGACTCCCAGAGGAAGTCGAACGCCAGCGGCGAGAAGAACTCTTGCATCACTACTCTCCCGGATCGGACTCTTGCTCAGCGTAGCCCGCACCACCGACAAGAAGTGATCATCGGCCGGGCACGCTCGGAGAAACCGGAGCCCGATCTTGGCAGAGACCGCGTGGGGCCGCGGTGTCAGACCGTGCTGGTCGTCGCCGCTCCCGCGAGCATCTCGCCGAGGCGGTGGCGCAGCGTTGCCGCGTCGGCCGGGGCGATCGTGATCCAGTCCCGGCCGTCGCGGCCGCGAGAGGCCTGGGTGAAGTAGCGGCCCGTCTCCGTGTCGAACCAGCTCAGGACCGGGGTCCGGGTGCGGCCGCCCATGCGCGAACGCGCGTTGGCCGCGATCTGGCCGCCGCGCAGCCGCGGCTGGGCGTGCAGCTTCGCCAGTGCCTTGCGGTCTTCGTCGGCCGAAGCGCGCTCGTCGCCGTTGCCGCGGCGGGACAGGAAGTCGACGCCGTGGGCGCCGACCAGCTGCTCCAGCGGGACCGTGACCGACTTCTCCGTGCCGCGCGGGGCACCCGGGAGCAACGAGACGATCGCGCTCGCCAGCCCGTCCACCGGGCACGGCTGCAGGTGGAGGCCCCGCGTGTCCTGCACCGCCAGCAGCCCCTGCGCGCCCAGCACGCCGGCGATCGCCAGCAGCGGCTCGGCGTCCGGGGCGATCAGCTGGACCGCGTCCAGGCTCAGCTCAGCCTGCGCCAGCACGCCGAAGTAGTCCTCGACGTGCGGCTCCGGCCGGCCGCGGCCGTCGGCCAGCCCGCGTGCGGTCAGCCCTTCCAGCGTGCGCCGGCGCAGGAGCGACCGCTCGTCCACGGTCTCGCCGTGCGAACGGATGCGCAGCGGGTACGGCAGCTCGCCCAGCCCGGCGGACTCCCACAGGAAGTCCACCTCGACCGGGGTGAGCAGCTCAGCGTTCGGCATCGAGCCACCCCCAAGAGAAACCGGCCGGGCACGCGGTCCGCGTGCCCGGCCGAAAGGATCAGCGGTCTTCGTCGTCCTCGGACCACGCGCCGATGACCGGCGGCGGGGTCGCCTGGTTCGCGCCGAAGGCCGCGTCCGGGTCCGCCTCGATGAGGAACGACGCGTGCGTGTGCTCCTCGTCCTGCTCGCCCTGAGCGCCGTGCGGGGCCATGCCGCCCATGCCGCCGGGGTTCATCGGCGGCGGGGTCTGCCCGCCGATGGTGCCCGCCGAAGAGACGAGGCCCTGCTGCGGAGCCTGGGCCGACGCGGCGCTCTGCCCCTGGCCTTCGGCCGAGGCGAGCGACGTCTCGTTCTCCGACTTCGCGCCGGAGCGGTTGCCCTTGCCCAGCGCACGGGAAGCCAGCGCGCCGAGACCGCCGGCGGCACCGCCGAGGCCGAGGCCCATGCCGATCTTGCTCAGCGGGTTGCTGCCACCGGGCTGCCCGGCGCCGGAGCCGACGTGGCCCGCACCGGTGCTCGTGCCCGTGCCCGTTCCCGCACCCGGGCCCGTGACGGAGCCGTCGGCACCGCCGCTGCCGAACGCTGCCGCGTCGTGGCCGAAGCCGCCGGCGCCGTGGACGCCGTTCGGGCCGACGACCCCCGCCTGCTGCGCGTCGAACGCGCCGCCGTGGCCGCCGAAGCCCGAGCCGCTCGAAGCGAACACCGCGCCGCCCGCGCCCGACAGGCCGTGGACCGGGCCGGCGCTGCCGACGCTGCTGATCCCGCCGAACGAGATGGAGTTGTGCGAACCCGTCGGCTTCATGCCGAGCGACTCCGGGCCGAAGCTCGGGGTCGAGCCGTCGACCTCGCTCATCGCCTGGGTGTAGGCGTTGAAGAACGCGACCTGCTGCGCCTTGACGTCGTTGGCCGCGTCGGCCTGCGCCTTCTGGTCGGCGATCAGCGCCGCCGGACCGCCGGCCAGCGCGGCCGCCATGGCCTGCTTGGGGTCGTAGTCCTTGGGGGCCGGCATCTTCTTGACCTCGGCGGCCGCCGCGGCCTGCCGGGCGAGCCGGTCGGACATCGTGTGCGCGGCGTCGGACGCCTGCGAGCCCGAGTTGGCGATGGCCACCAGCGCGCCCTGCGCGCCCGCGGCACCCCGGCCGATCCAGGCGTTGCCCAGTTCGGAGATCGCGTTGTACAGGTGGTCGGAGGCCTGCTTCAGCTCGGTGCCGTGGTGCGACCAGGCGTGCCCGGTCGCCTCGGCCGTGCCGGGGTCGTTGTTGTTGACCGCGCCTTCGTACAGCTGCTGGCTGGCCTGCGCGTTCCAGTTCGGCGGGTTCGCGATCGCGCGGTCGCTGCCCATGTCGAAGCCGCCGGCGCTGCCGCGGGCGTTGTCGACGATGTTCTGCGACGACGAGTTCTCGCCGAGCGGGACGAGCGAGCCCGGGTCGGTGGCGCCCGCAGTGGTCGTCGACGGCTGGTCGCTGTGGTTCGGAGCCATGATTTCGAGTCCCCCTCTGGGCTCAGGCGTTGCGGAACGGGTCGGCCGCGGCCTGGTCGATCTCGTGGTACCGGGACATCGCCGTGACGATGCCCTCCTCGGCGGCGGTGTACTGGTCGAGCAGGTTCTGCAGCGCGGAGGCGTAGGAGTCGTTCCCGCCGTCGGCGCGCTGGACGAACTTGGCGGCCATCGCGTTGCCGACCGGGTTGTCCCCGAGCTTCGGCGGCTGCGCGAGCGTGCCCGCGCCGCTGAGCAGGGCCTCGACCGCGTCCTTGCCGGTCCGGATCTTGTTCAGCACGGTCTGCGCGGCGTCGGGGTCGATCCCGACCTGACCCGCCGCGGCCGCGGCCTTGAAGGCGTTCGCGTCGGCAGCGCTGCTGTTCGCCATCTGAGCTCTCTCCCGTTCCCCCGACCCGGTCACCGCGGGCACGAATGGTCTTCGCATAGGTTAACGCACGTGATCAGAGCGTATGACGCAATCCGCGCCACCGGGGTTCCGCGGATCCGGTCATTGCGGTGAACGGTCGGTGAACTAGGACGTGTAGACCTTCGGGTCCAGCGTCCCGATGTAGGGCAGGTCCCGGTACCGCTCGGCGTAGTCCAGGCCGTAGCCCACGACGAACTCGTTGGGGATGTCGAAGCCGATGTACTTCACCGGGACGTCCACCTTGACCGCCTCCGGCTTGCGCAGCAGCGAGACGACCTCAAGCGACGCGGGGTTGCGGCTGGCGAGGTTCTTCAGCAGCCACGAAAGCGTCAGGCCGGAGTCGACGATGTCCTCGACGATCAGCACGTCCCGGCCCGCGATGTCGCGGTCGAGGTCCTTGAGGATCCGCACGACGCCGGACGACGACGTCGAGGAGCCGTACGAGGAGACGGCCATGAATTCCAGCTGCGTCGGCAGCGGCAGCGCGCGGGCGAAGTCGGTCATGAACATGACCGCGCCCTTCAGGACACCCACCAGCAGGAGTTCACCCTGCCCGTTGGGGGGATAGTCGGCGGCGATCTGCGCCGACAGTTCCGTGATCTTGTCCTTGATCTGCTGCTCGGTGACGAGCACGGAGGCGATTTCGCCCTCGTACACGGGTCATTCCCCTCGGGTGGTGGGTTGGGAGATGACGCAGAGCCTGCCACGGCACCGCCGGGCTTCCAAGTTGCCCGGCAACCAAACACCGCCCTGACCACGCCACCGGGCGACGAGGGCATCGACCGCCCGCAGGTGCGCGTCGGTGAGCTCGCGCACACCCGATTGCAGCAGCCACCTGCGGATAACCCGCCGGCGGATGGCCGCGGGTTCGGCCGTGAGGACGCCGACATCCAGCCCTTCGGAGCCGCCCGCGCGGGTGAAGATCATGTCCGCCATTGTGTCCAGCGCCTCACTGTCCTCACGCAGCTGCGCGGCCGTGCGGGCGAGTGCGCCGGCGACCCCGCCGTTGAGGACGTCTTCGAGCAGGGGCAGGACTTCGGTCCGCAACCGGACCCGGGTGAAGCGCGGTTCGGCGTTGTGGGGGTCGTCCCAGGGCTCGACGCCGAGCTCGGCGCAGGCGGACCGGGTGGTCGCGCGCGACACCGCCAGCAGCGGACGGCCCCACGGCGGGTCGTGCGGCCGCATCCCGGCGACGCTGCGGGGGCCCGAGCCGCGGCCGAGCCCGAGCAGGACCGTTTCGGCCTGGTCGTCGAGGGTGTGGCCGAGCAGGACGAGGGCGTGGCCGGCCAGCGCGCCGTAGCGGGCCTTGCGCGCCGCGGCTTCCGGGCCGCCGGAGCCGGTGACGTCGACGCGGCGCACCTCGGTCTCGTCGGCGCCGAGGGACTTCGCGGCCGCGGCGGCGTCGCGCGCGATCTTCGCCGAGCCTTCCTGCAGGCCGTGGTCGACGACCAGCGCGCGGACGTGGTGGCCGCGGTGGTGCCCGACGTACGCCGTGGCCTCGGCGAGGGCGAGGGAGTCGGCGCCGCCGGAGACCGCGACGCACAGCTCGGGCGGTGCTTCGACCGTCTCCAGGAAGGCGCGGACGGCCCGGCGGACGGCCGCGACCGCCGGCCCGGTCATCCGTGCAGGCGCCGGACCCACGCGGCCGGGTCGGCGATCTCGGCGCGCGAGGGCAGGGTGTTCGGCGACCGCCAGACGGCGTTGAACCCTTCCATGCCGACGGCGTCCACGACGTGCTTGGTGAACTTCGCGCCTTCTTCGTACTGACGGATCTTCGCGTCGACGCCGAGCAGCGCGCGCAGCAGCCGGTCGAAGACGCCACCGCCCTTGCGGCGGGCGGTGAACCGCGCGCGGATCGTGTCGACGCTCGGCACGACCCGCGGGCCGACGGCGTCCATGACGAAGTCGGCGTGGCCTTCCAGGAGCGTCGAAAGCGCCAGCAGCCGGTCGAAGACCGCGCGCTCCTTCGGCGACTGGAGCAGCTCGGCGAGATTCAGCTTCGGTCCCTGCTTGATCGCCTCGGGCAGCCGGCCGACCAGGTCGGCGAGGCTGTCGCTACCGCCGCCGGCGAGCCCGGAGACGAGCCGCTCGACCTCGTCGGCGAAGTAGTCGCGCAGCCAGGTGACCGCGGTGAACTGGAGCCGGTGGGTGCATTCGTGCAGGCAGACCCAGAGCCGGAAGTCGTGGCCCGGCACGTCCATCGCGCGTTCGGCGGCGACGACGTTGGGCGCGACCAGCAGCAGCCTGCCTTCCCGGTCGGGGCCGCCGAAGGGGTCGTACTGGCCGAGCACGCGGCTGGCCAGGAAGGCGAGCACCAGCCCGGTCTGGACGCCGGCGCCACCGGCCAGGATCGGCCCGAACGGCCCGCCCTGCTGCGGCAGCGCCCGCCCGGTGAGCGCGTCGAGCCCGGCCGCGGCCGAGCGCACCCAGCCGGGGCGGTCGACGACCTCGCCGGGCAGCAGCGGCAGGTCGAGACCCAGGTTCGTCAGCTGCCGGACGTGCCCTTCGGCCTCCATGGTCAGCTCACGCAGGTCGGTGACGGCCGCCTCGGCCTCTTCGCGCGGAACCTGCGGGCCGCCGCGCACGAGCAGCGCGCCCGTCTGCGCGGCGAGCGCCCAGTCGACCATGGGCCGGGTCTCGGTTTCCTGACTCACCCTTCCGACGCTACCCGGCCCGGACGGGTTTCCGGCCACGATCTTCGTACGGTTCGGTGTCCGAGGAGTGCACCGCTTCGAGCACCCGCACTGATCGGCGGGGACCTGCCGCGCGCTTCGGCCCCCAACCCGGCGTCCCGGCCACGCCCCGGCTTCCGCCGGCTCGCCGCAAAGGCGCCGTCCGCGATCCGCACCACGGCGCCGCGCGAGTCGCGGACCTCAGCGTCGTCGCGCGGTGTCCCCGGCTACGAGCACCCGCACTTGCGCAGGCTCGTGGCGAGCGCGTCGATCGCGTCGCGGCCCGGCTGCTGGTCGGAGCCGTTGGACATGAACGCGAACACCAGCACCCGGCCGTCCTGGTCGAGGACCAGGCCGGCGAGCGTGTTGACGCCGGTGAGCGTGCCCGTCTTGGCCCGCACCCAGCCGCGGCCGGCCTGGGACTGCGGGGTCTCGAAGCGCTTGTCCGCCAGCGTGCCGGACCCGCCCGCCACCGGGAGGCCGGCCAGCATCGCGCGCAGCTTCGCCGTGTTCGGGTTCTTGCCCTCCGGCGCCGCCGCGGCCGCCATCAGCTGGGTCAGCAGCTTCGCCGGGATCTTGTTCTCCCCCGAGATGCCGCTGCCGTCGGACAGCTTGACGCCCGAGACGTCGAAGCCGTGGTCCTTGAGCACCTTGATCGTCGCCGTGGCGCCGCCCGCGAAGGTCGCCTCCTGGCCGGTGGCCAGCGCCACCTGCCGGGCGAGGGCCTCGGCGAGGACGTCGTCGGACAGCTCCATCGTGTCGGAGACCAGCTCGGTCAGCGGCGCCGACTTGACCTCGGCGAGGACCTTCGCGTCCTTCGGCGCGGCCGCCTGGCCGCCGGGCGAGGCGCTGAGCTTCGACGCGATCGTCGACGCCAGCGCGCTGCCCGCGTTGGGCACGCGCATGGAGTTGTTGTTCTTCGGGTCCTGGCGCCCGGCGTCGGCCATCACCGACCCGATCTGCGTGGCGAACGTCGAAGGCGCGTCGCCCGCGGCCCAGCCCGGCGCCGTCGTCGCGCCCTTGAAGAGGCTCAGGTCGACCTGCACCTTCTTGACGTTCGGGTTGGCCTTCTTCACCTGCGCGACGAGGTCGTCGACGTGCGCGGCACCCGGGTACAGCGGTGACTCGGTGCCCAGCGGCAGCGCGGTGAGGGTGACGTCGCCGCCGCCGACCAGGATCACCGTGCCCGGGTCGGCGCCCTGGACGATCTTCGTCGACAGCCGCGTGTTCGGGTCCAGCGCGAGCAGCGCGGCCGCGCTGGTCAGCACCTTCGTCGTCGACGCGGGGGTCACCGCCGTCGCCGCGCTGTGGTCCCAGAGCGTGGTGCCGCTGACCGGGTCGACGACGCTGCCGTTGAGCTGGCCGAGCGCGCTGTTGCCGGCGGGCCCGCTCAGCACGGACTTGACGCCGTTCGCGGTCGGCGCCTGCCCGGCGGTGTCCGGCCCCTGCAGCTGGCGCGTGGCGGCGGCCGGGTCCGGGCTGTCGCCCTTCGGCGCGTTCGGCGCCCAGGGCAGGCCGAGGCGGTTCGACACCTTCGGCATCGCGGCGGCGATCCCGCCACCGGCCAGCAGCAGCAGGACGACCGCGACGAGCGCGATGATCTTGCCCTTGCGCTTCTTCTTCGGCGGCTCCTCGGCGGCCGCCGGCGCCGGCTCGGCCGGCGGCTCCACGGGCGGCTCGTTCCGCGGTTGCGGCTGCTGCTGGAAGGCCCCGGGGAACTGGGTGGGCCGCTCGATCCCGACGGTCGCCTCGGCGTCGAACCGCTGCCCGTCCGGCTCGATCCGCATCGGCCGGGCCAGCGACCCGGCGGACGCCGGCGGGACGACCCCGCGCGGCGGCTCCGGCGGCAGCGCGGGACGGCGGTCGTCCGGCACGTCGAGGCGCTGGGCCCAGGGCTGCTGCGGCGGCTCCGAGCGCTTCAGCTGCTCTTCGCGGCGCTGCTGCTCCTCACGCCACAGCTGCAGCTCCTCCCGCCACGGCTGCGCTTCGGACTTGTCGGACTGCGGCTCGTCGTGCCGATCCGGCTGCTCACCGGGCCAGACGTTGCGCTCCACGGGCACCCACGGCGCCTTCGGGGGCTGCGGCGGCGCCATCTGCTGGGTGCTCTGGGCGTCGCTCTTCGGCTCGGCGGGCTTCTCCTCGGGCGGCTTCGCCTCGATGTACTGGGTGCTTTCCGCCGCCGGTTCCTCGAGCTTCTGCTTCACCTCGATGTACTGGGTGGACTCCGCGACCGGAGCGGGCTCGGGTTCGGGCTCGGCCGGCGGCTGCTCCGGCTTCGGTTCCGGCTTGCGCGAGCCGAGCCGGTCGGCCAGGTCCTGCTTGGCCGGCGTCGGCGGGGGCGGCGGCTCCTCGGCGGGCGCGTTCAGCCCCGGGATCGGCTCGGGCTCGACGTTCGGCGCGAACCACGACCCCTTCGGCGCCTCACTGCCTGTGACCTTGGGCACGCCGGGCTCCTCCGAAGCGCTCGCCGGAGGGTCGGGCAGCGCCATCGGCGTGGTCTTCCGCGCGCCGGACGACGAGCGGTCTTCGTCCGACGAAGGCCACATCGGCTGGTCGTTTTCCGGCACCCACCACTCCTTCTCACCTGCCCCGGAAGGGGCCAAGCTCACATGCCGCGAGGCCGACATCGATGCGACCGCGAGACAGGGCGTAGTCCACACTAGGAGACGTCAAGACAGTCATTAAGGTTGCCGCCCGCGACGCGTGGGCACGCCGGATCCGTCAAAAGAAGCAGTGAGGACGCCGTGGAGTTCGACGTCACGATCGAAATCCCCAAAGGGGAGCGCAACAAGTACGAGGTCGACCACAAGACCGGTCGCATCAAGCTGGACCGGACCCTGTTCACGGCCACCCAGTACCCGGCCGACTACGGCTTCATCGACGACACCCTCGGCCAGGACGGCGACCCCCTGGACGTGATGGTGCTCGTGCAGGAGCCCACCTTCCCGGGCTGCCTGATCCGCTGCCGCGCGATCGGCATGTTCCGGATGACCGACGAGAAGGGCCCGGACGACAAGGTCATCGCCGTTCCGTCGAACGACCCGCGCCTCGAGCACCTGCGCGACATCCACCACATGAACGAGTTCCACCGCCTGGAGATCCAGCACTTCTTCGAGGTCTACAAGGACCTCGAGCCGGGCAAGAGCGTCGAAGGCTCGACCTGGGTCGGCCGCACCGAGGCCGAGGCGGAGATCGCCCGGTCGTACGAGCGCGAGACCGACCGGCTGGCCAAGGAAGCGGCCAACGGCGGCGCCGCCCACTGACGCCCACCCGAAAGAGGCCCCTCGTTCCCGAGGGGCCTCTTCGTCGTTCAGCGGGTCAGTGGGCCAGGGCGAGGGCCGGGGCTTCCTCGGCCTCCGCGCGCTGCTCCATCGCCGACTTGTCCGAGAGCGGCTTCTCCTTGAGGAACCACACCAGGGCGAACCCGACGGTCAGCACGATCCCGCCGACCAGGAACACCGTGCTCATCGACTCGGCGAAGCCCTGCAGGATCGGCCGGGCCAGCGTCGGGTCGAGCGTGGACAGGAACGACGTGTCGTTGACGTCCAGGCCGCTCTTCATCTGCTGCGCGAACTCCGGGTGCTGGGCCAGCGCCGACACGTAGGCCGGCGTAGTCATCGCCGAGCGGATGGCGTTCGCGATCCGGTCGCCGACCGTGCCGAACAGGATCGACAGGAACACCGCGGTGCCCGCCGTGCCGCCGATCTGCCGGAAGAACGTCGCCGCCGAGGTGGCGACGCCGATGTCCTGCGGGCGGACGTCGTTGGTCGCGGCCAGCACCAGCGTCTGCATCGAGGCGCCGAGGCCGAGGCCGATCACGAAGGCGATCACCATGACCAGGCTCAGCGAGGTGTCGACGGTGATCGTCGACAGCGCGAACAGCGCCGCCGCCATCAGGCCGATCCCGGCCACCGCGAACATCTTGTAGCGCCCGGTCTTCGAGATCAGCCGGCCACTGGTCAGGCTGGCGACCATGATGCCCAGCGTCAGCGGGAGCATCTGCAGGCCGGCCTGGGTCGGCGTCGCGCCCTTGACGATCTGCAGGTACAGCGGCAGCGACATCATCGCGCCGAACATCCCGGCGCCCTGCACGACGGTGACCAGCGTGGCCATCCGGAACACGGGGCGCTTGAACAGGCGCAGCGGCAGCAGGGCGGCGTCGCCCATCCGGCGTTCGATCCAGACGAACGCGGCCACACCCAGCCCGCCGACGACGTACATGGCGATCGAGGCGGCGGAGCCCCAGCCCCACTCACGGCCCTGCTCGGCGACGATCAGCAGCGGCACCAGCCCGGTGGCCAGCGCGACGGCACCCCAGTAGTCGACCTTCTGGTTCACGCGGGTGTGCGGGAGGTTCAGCACCTTGGTGACGACGACCAGCGCGGCGAGCGCGATCGGGACGTTGACCAGGAAGACCCAGCGCCAGCCGGTGATGCCCGCGAAGGTGTCGATGCCGGCGAAGAACCCGCCGACAACGGGGCCGGCGACGCTCGAGATGCCGAACACGGCCATGAAGTAACCCTGGTACTTGCTGCGCTCACGCGGCGCGGTGATGTCGGTGATGATCGCCAGCGCGAGCGACATCAGGCCACCGGCGCCGAGGCCCTGGAACGCGCGGAACGCGGCCAGCTCGTACATCGACGTGGCCATGCCGCTGGCCAGCGAGCCGACCAGGAACAGCGAGATCGCCGTCAGGTACATGGGCTTGCGGCCGTAGAGGTCGGACAGCTTGCCGTACAGCGGCGTCGAGAGCGTCGCGGTGATGAGGTACGCCGTGGTGGCCCAGGCCTGCAAGGACAGGCCGTGGAGTTCGTCGGCGATGGTGCGCATCGACGACGACACGATGGTCTGGTCGAGCGCGGCGAGGAACATGCCGAGCATCAGCCCGGACAGGACGGTCAGGATCTGGCGGTGGGACAGTTTGCCGTTCGTAGCGGCTGCTCCTTCCGCCGTGGTGGTGTCGCTCATGGTGGTCTCCCTTGGTAAGCCTTCGCCGTAGTTGCTTGTACCTCTCAACTACTTGCCTCGACCAAGTATTCCTCGGAAGCTTGCATGGTGCAATCAACTTTTCTGTGAGCCGCGTCTCCCCGGCGCCGGACACGCCGAAGGCCACCTCCGAGCTGCGGAAGTGGCCTTCGGCGAACGACGGTCAGGCGGAGTAGCCCGGGATCGGGAACGGCGCCAGGAACTCGCGGATCTCCGCGGCGATCGAGTCCAGCGACGACTCGTCGGCGGCCGCGGCCGCCGTCACCGTGCGGTCGATCCACTCCGCCACCTGGACCTGGTGCTCCGGCCGCAGGCCGCGCGTCGTGATCGCGGACGTGCCGAGGCGGATGCCCGACGGGTCGAACGGCTTGCGCGGGTCGAACGGGACCGTGTTGTAGTTCAGCTCGATGCCCGCGCGGTCGAGGGCCTGCGCGGCCGGCTTGCCCGCGACCGCCTTGTTCGTCAGGTCGATCAGCAGCAGGTGGTTGTCCGTGCCGCCGGACACGAGGTCGTAGCCGCGGGCGAGCAGCGCGTCGGCCAGCGCTTTCGCATTGGCGACGATCGCGTGCGCGTATTCGGAGAACGAAGGCTGCTGCGCCTCACCCAGCGCGACGGCGATCGCGGCCGTCGTGTGGTTGTGCGGGCCGCCCTGCAGACCCGGGAAGACCGCCTTGTCGACGGCCTTCGCGTGGTCGGCGTCCGAAAGGATCATGGCGCCGCGCGGGCCGCGGAGGGTCTTGTGCGTCGTCGTCGTGATCACCTGCGCGTGCCCGACCGGCGACGGGTGCGCGCCGCCGGCGACCAGGCCGGCGATGTGCGCGATGTCGGCGACGAGGACCGCGTCGACCTCGCGCGCGATCTCGGCGAACGCCGGGAAGTCGATCGTGCGCGGGATGGCCGTGCCGCCGGCGAAGATCAGCTTCGGCCGGTGCTGGCGCGCGAGGTCACGCACCTGGTCGAGGTCGACGCGGCCGGTCTCCTTGGCGACGCCGTAGCGGACCGGGGTGAACCACTTGCCGGTCGCCGAGACGCTCCAGCCGTGCGTGAGGTGGCCGCCGTCCGGCAGCGCCATGCCGAGCACGGTGTCGCCCGGCTGCGCGAACGCGAGGTACACGGCCAGGTTCGCCGGAGACCCGGAGTACGGCTGGACGTTCGCGTGGTCGGCGCCGAACACGGCCTTCGCGCGCTCGATCGCCAGCTGCTCGACCTGGTCGATGAACTGCTGGCCCTCGTAGTAGCGCTTGCCGGCGTACCCCTCGGAGTACTTGTTGGTGAGCACGGTGCCGGTCGCCTCGAGCACGGCCTGCGAGACGTAGTTCTCCGACGCGATCAGGCGGATCTTGTCGTGCTGGCGCTTCGCCTCGTCCTCCACGAGCCCGGCGATCGCGGGGTCGGCGGCGGCGAGGGCGGTCAGTTTCGGCTGGTGTGTCATGGCGTACTCCGGCTCTGGAGTGGCCTTCACCCAGGCGCGCGGTGCCGGCCTCGTCGTCGCTTCCCGGTGGTGCTCCACCTCGATGGCGCCAGTCGCTGCTGCGGGCAAGAGCCTAGTCCACCGCGCTCGGGGCCCGGCGGTGCTCGGCGCACCACTTGCGCGTGCAGCCCGACGTCCGGTCGCAGAACGGTCGGGCGCAGGTCGCGCAGCGCTTCACCCGCCGCCAGCCGCCGACCGTGACGAGCTCCGCGAGTCCTGCGGCGCCCGCAGCCAGCTCACTCTCGCCCATCAGCGCTGTCACGTAGACGATCCGCCAGGCCGCACCCGTGTCGACGAGCCGCGGCCGCGCCCCGGCCTCCGCCAGCACGGCGTTGAGGCGGCGCGCGGCCGCGTGTTCGTCGGGGAGCTGCGCGGCGATCCCGCACAGCTCCGGGTTTCCTTTGCGCAGCAACCGTTCCGCGACCCCGAGTTCGGGGTCGAGCGCGTGGAACGGCGGCACGACCGCGTGCTTGCGCACGTCAGTCGACGACCACGACACCCATGGACCGGGCCGTGCCCGCGATCGTGCGCATCGCCATCTCGACGTCGGAGGTGTTGAGGTCCGGCAGCTTCCGCTCGGCGATCCCGCGCAGCTGGTCCTTTGTGATCTTCCCCGCGATCTCGTGCCCGGGCCGCGCAGAACCCTTGTCCCCCAACGCCTTCTTGATGAGGAACGACGTCGGCGGCGTCTTGAGCCGCAGCGCGAACGAGCGGTCCTCGAACACCGAAACGACCACCGGCACGATGTCGCCGCGCTGGCCCGCCGTCGCCGCGTCGTAGGCCTTCTTGATCTCGACGAGGTTGACCCCGGTCTGCCCCAGCATCTTGCCGAGGTCGACGACCGGGGCGTTGCCCGCGGACAGTTCCAGGGTGACCTGGTGGGTGAGTTTCTTCGGAGCCATGCCCCGAAGCTAGAGTCTCCAGCTACTGGAGGGTCAATCTCGAGCTTCGAAGTAACGACCGCTGCCGTGTCCTCGACTTCCTTCGAACACCAGAAGGAATCCTCATGGCGACGTCAGCGCTGGTCATCAGCATCATCTCGGCCCTCACCGCACTCGCGGCGCTTTGGTCGACCTCCGCGTGGCGGCGTCAGTCCCACCGAGCCGCGGTCTCCGCCTTCCGCATGCTGGTGAAGCGCAAGCAAGTCTTCGTCGCCGACGTCTCCGACTGGTGGGTGAACGGCATCCACACGAGCGTCTACGAGTTGCGCGATCAGCTCGTGAACGCGATGAGCACGTTGCCGTGGCAGTCGATGTCGACCGCGGAAGACATGGTCGACGACTGCACCCGTTTCCTCACGAGTCTCAGACCCTGGTTAGACGTCGAGCAAGCTCCGGAAGACGTCCTCGCCCTGCACCGCACATGGGTGACTCGGATGTCGGCCCACTTGGCGACGCTCGATCGCCAGGCCAAGCCACGACTTCACAGCCGCAAGCCGACGCGCGCCGAAGCATCGTGAAGACTCACGACGCTTCGGCGGTTCCAGCTCAATCCAAAGCTTCGACGCCGGCCTTGTGGCGCTTCGCCAGGTCCTGGTAGACGGGCGCGTTGTGCTCCACCCACATCCGCGCGGAGTCGGTGAGCGGCACGAACTTCTTGGCGGGGCTGCCCATCGCGA
Source organism: Amycolatopsis sp. NBRC 101858 (assembly GCF_030269325.1). Taxonomy (GTDB): domain Bacteria; phylum Actinomycetota; class Actinomycetes; order Mycobacteriales; family Pseudonocardiaceae; genus Amycolatopsis; species Amycolatopsis ponsaeliensis. Next base: position 1,834,265 of record NZ_BSTD01000001.1, read on the forward strand.
CCACCTCGGACGGCACCTCGGTGCCCGGCGTGACGGTGGCCCCGGCCGCGACCAGCGTCCGCTCGCCGATCTTCGCGTCGTCCAGGATGGTCGAGCCGTTCCCGATCAGGGCCTGCTCGCCGACCGTGCAGTCGTGCACCAGGCACTGGTGGCCGACGGTGGCGTTCTTGCCGATCTCGCACACCTTGCCGACGTTGACGTGCACGACGGAGTTGTCCTGGATGTTGGCGCCTTCGCGGACGATGATCTTGCCGAAATCGGCGCGCAGCACGGCGCCGTACCAGACCGAGGCGTCCTTCTCGACGACGACGTCGCCGATGAGCGTGGCGGTGGGCGCGATCCAGGCGTCCGGGTGGACCTGCGGGCTGAGCCCTTCGAACGAGAACAGAGGCATGCCCGCACCCTAGACCGCGCCCGGTGCGTCAGCCGGTGATCGCCGTGTTGATCAGGATGTCGACGGCTTTGTCGTTGCGCGTGGTCTGCGGGACGATCTGGGTGTCGCGCGGGTAGAAGCCCGGGCTGCTGCCCTTCGGGTACATCTCGAAGGTGAAGCTCCAGATCTTGTGCGTCGCCCACATCCAGTCGTTGACGCTGCCGTCGGTGATGTAGAGGTCGCTGGACTGCTGCGGCGTGTAGCTGTTGGTCGCCGCCATCTGCTTGCCGAGCGTCTCGAACTTCGTCGCCTCGGCCGCGGTGAGCCCGGGCGCGGTCCGGTCGTAGGTGTAGCCGAACGGCCAGAGCACCAGCTCGGAGTAGGTGTGGAAGTCGATGTGCGTCTTGATCTGCTGGACGCCGCCGACCACGCGGGAGTTCACCCAGTTCGAGACGGCCCGGGCCTCGGGGGCGGAGAACGCCGCCGTGCCGCGGTAGGTCTCGCTGGACGTCGAGCCCGACGAGCCGCCGCAGCAGCCCCACTTGTAGCCCCAGTTGCGGTTCGTGTCGGTGCCGGGGCCCTGGCGGTTCTTGCGCCAGCTGTGGAACGTGCCGCCGGAGATGTCGTACTCGGAGCCGTCCGGGTTGACGCTCGGGACGACCCAGATCTCGGTGCTGTCGACGAGCCGCTTGATCGCGCTGTCGGTGGCGTATCCGCTGGTCAGCCGCTGCACGATGTGCAGGCACATCTCGGTGGTGAGGTGCTCGCGCGCGTGCTGGTTGCAGGTGAACAGCACCTCGGGCTCGTTTTCGTCGGTCGCCGCGTTGTCGGAGATCTTGATCAGCGACAGAGCGCGGCCTTCGTAGGACGTGCCGGCGCTGCCGAGCTTCGTCAGCGACGGGTAGTTCGCGACGGCCTTCTGCAGCTCGGCCTGGGTCTCGGCGTAGGTGTGGTAGCCGGTGTAGCCGGCCGGGAAGTCCTCGACGGTCGCGGTGCTCTGCGGCCGGTCGACCGCGCCGAGCGCCTTGACGCCGAAGCCGAGCGCGCGCAGCTGGGCCGCTTCGCCGGGGTTGGCGATGACCGTCGTCGTGCCGTTCGTGCTGTCGAGGATGTCGGCACCGGTCCTCGCGACCTCGGTGCGCTGCTGGGCCGTGCCGGTGCCGCTGACCTCGTAGACCTGCGGCCCGGCCGGCTGGGCGACGGCCTGGCCGCCGGTGGCGAGCATCAGAAGGACGGCCGCGGCCGCCGCCATGCACGTTCGTGGGCGCATCACGTCTCCTGCTCTCGGGGGTGCTTCGACCTTGGCGGGAGCCGGACGTAGTGCGCAATCCGTACGTCTACGGATCTATAGGGCGTTTCTAGCCGTAGTTGGCGAAGCAGAGCGCCTCGATGTCGGCACGCAGCGTGGCGAACGGCCGAGGGCGCACCCGCTGCTGGACGACGGTGCCCAGCAGGTACGACAGCAGCGCGCGGGCCCGCGCCCGCGGGTCGTCGACGTCGAGCGGGGCGAGCAGCTCGGCCAGCAGCTCGGTGAGCGACGTGAGCATGACGTCGATGGCCTGCGGGTGCTGCGCGCGCCCGGCCGCGATCCAGTACTCGAACCAGAGGAACGCCGCGTTGGGGTTGGCGGCGAAGACGCTCAGGTACTCCTCGAGGACGGCGAAGAGGCGCTCGCGGGGCTCGTCGTGCTTCGCGGCGACCTCGCGCAGCCCCGCGGCGAAGGCGGTGATGTGCGCGGCCATGGCCCGGTCGATGAGGACGTCGATGTCGGCGAAGTAGTAGTGGATCGCGCTCTTGGTGAGCGGGCCGGCGTCGGCGATGGCCCGCACGGTGCACCCGGCGAGCCCGTCGCGCGCGAGGACGACGCGTGCGGCTTCGACGATCTGTTCCTGCTTGGCCAGCTGGTTGGGAGAGAGCCGCTCGCTGCGACCGGGGACTGCGCTCACGGTGATTCTCATTACCTTCTTCCTGGACTGCAGCCCCGAATCCTAGGGCAGACGTCCTGCGGGTGGCCCCGGGGTGAAAAACCGGATTGGCCACCCCGGTCCGCGCAGCGGACAATGCGCGCATGGTGATCTCAGGGGACAAGGGGCTCAGCTCGGCTGCGCGCAGCCAGCTGGAGAAGGAAATCGCGAACTTGCGTGCTCAACGCGAGGCGCTCGCGCCGCAACCCGGCGAGCAGGAGCGCACGGGGGACGCGGCGGACCAGGCGGACGTGATCGACCGCGCGGAGGCGGCCGCCCGGCTCGACCGCCAGATCGCGGACCTGGCGGCGAAGATGGAGCACGGCGGCTACGGCAACGCCCAGCTCCCCGACGGGACAACGGTGGCCCTCCGCTTCTCGGACGGCGACGAAGAGACGTTCCAGGTGGTGACGGTCCCGGGCGAAGACGCGGACGCGATCACTTCCGACAGCCCCCTGGGCCTGGCCCTGGTGGGCCGCAAGGCGGGCGACGAGATCACCTACCGAACCCCCCGAGGCGACGCGAAGGCCACGGTCCTGAAGGTCACGCCCCCCAAGTAAGCCCCCAGCCCCTCCGAAGGCCCCCGGCCACGAGCCGGGGGCCTTCGTTCGTCCGGGCAGTGATCTCCCCACTCGCCGGGTGACCGGCCCTCCAATTGATCACGCAGAGTGCCGGCTTGTAACGAAGCGGAGTCAGGCCACGATCGACCTCACATGCTCAACGAGCTCATTCGAGTGCAGAACGGACGTGCCGTCCTCGCGGACTCGGTCACCAGCGTGGCCAAGGCGCTGAACCCGCTGGGTGCGGCGGCCGAGATCGTCGCCACCGTCGGGGCGTGCGCGGTGGAGATCGGCCGGTTCCGGATCGAGAAGGGCCGGCTGCAGGCCCGGCACGACACCGCGACGAAGCTGATCCGCGCCCGCCAGAGCACGATCATCGGGCTCTTCGACACCCGGATGCGGGACAGCGAGCAGATCAAGGTGTCCCTCGGCGAGCTGCACCACGGCTACCGCGAGATGGTGCGGATGGCGTGCGACCTGCGCATTTCGTCCGCCGAGAGGATCGCGACCCAGGGCACGCTGACGATCCTCTCCGGCCAGATCGTCGGCCACCACGCGAACAGCGGCGACACGCTGGTCCGGCTGAGCGACTCGCTGTCGGTGGCCGAAACGAAGACGGCCATCGCGGCCTGGCGCGGCCTGGATTCCCGCCGCTGACGAAAGCGACTTCCCCGTGCAGAAAGCACTCGGCTGCCTGATGGGGGCGTTGTTCGCCCTGGTCCTGCTCTCGTCGTTGGTCGAGGGCGTCGTCCGGCTCCTCGTTCACGAATGGCCGTACCTGGTCCCGGTCGTGACGGTCCTGCTCGCGATCGACGTGGTGTTCCGGCGCCGCCGGCGGGCTGCCGCCGAGCAGGCGGAAATGGCGACGATCACCCAGCAGGTCGCCGAAGTGGAGCGGCTGCGGAAGCGCTCGGACCGCGCGGTCCAGGTGCTCGCGGCGGACCGCGTCGTACTCGAGCGCAAGGCGCGCGAACTGGACCACCTGCGACGGACAACGCGCGGCGAGGTCAACTTCCAGCTGCTGACCCAGCGCCACCACGCATCCCGCCTCCTGGCCGACGAGTGGCACGGCCACAAGCACCAGGCAATCGGCTCGAAGCGCGAGCTGGCAGCAGGAGTCCGCAAACTGGAGCACCACCTGTCCAAGGCGGCCAGCGGCACACCCCGCTTACGCCGCCACGCGGAGGCAACCCGCACAACGGTCCGCACGCTGTCGGCGGGGGTGAACCAGGTCCAGCAGGAGATAGCCCGCAGCAACAACGAGCTGACCCGTTTCAACCAGGCAACAGCCAAGCTGAGAGACCACATCCACACAACCTGCGGCCCCCGCGGAAACCGCTGGTACGAGAACCTCCAAGAACGCACCCGCCAGCGAGCAGGCTAGAACTTCCCTCAACCGAGTGGTTCTGAAGAACAAAATCCGCGCAACGAGCAGCAGGACGCAACCACGACGGGGGCCGGGGCAGAGCCCCGGACGGGGCGTGGGGCGAAGCCCCACAAGACACGCGAAGCAAGAAAACGGCCCCTGCCCTCGAGGGGCAGGGGCCAACCACTTGCTGAGCCGCCTAGGGGAATCGAACCCCTGACCTATTCATTACGAGCGCAATTCGTCACATGTTGACCTTGACCTCAGGGCCCCGACCTGCACATCTGCAGTCCTTGAACGTCCATCAACGTCCGGGGTTAGTCACCCGGATTGTCACCCAGTTAGACACCCACTCCGGACCGAAAGAGGCTGGAACATGGGGGCGGAGACTGCACCTCCCCGCCCCATGTTCCAGCCTCTTTTCGCTGCTCAGCTACTAGAGAGACACAGTAGTAGAGTGGAAAGACAGCTGATACCAACGGTGTCACTCACCTGTTGCACTTAAATCCGCAGGTCAGGCGGTGTGCAGTGACAGAGTGACAGGTGTGACAGTCTAGGCATCCTGCCGATGTCACGGGCCCTTCACGCCAACCCACACAAACACAGTCTCGCGAGGTCCCGCCGGCCCTTCAGGACAACCACGCCAAGCGCTAAACCTTCCGGCTAGCGAACCACTCGCAACGCCCTTATGCGAACCACCCGGTTCACTGAGGGCTGATCGCCGACCGTGGTCGCCGCTGCCCGCCTCGACTTCCTCCGCGCGGCGCGGGTAGCGCACCACCGCCAGCCCGGGCCAGCCTTCGTCTGTCCAGGGGAACCCCTAGGATATAGGTTGCGACCTATGTCCGCTGGTGTACACTCGGGTCCAGAGTCAAAAAGACCCTCCGCCCGGAGGGTCTAAGTCCGGGTGGAGGGTCTGGTGCGTTGCTCGCGCCCAGTAACTCTACCTGAGCCGTCAGCAGAGGGCGATGCTCTGTATGGGGCCTTCCCGGGCCGACTCGGGTGGGAGGTGTTCAAGTTGACGACGCGCAAGCAGGTTTCTCCCGGCAAGCCCGCCCCCACCTCGGGGCAGTACCGGCCGACCGGCGGTGGAAACGAAGTCACGGTGCCCAAGGGTCACCGTCTCCCGCCGCCGCCGAAGCCCGGTCAGAAGTGGGTGAACGTCGACCCGTCGAAGAACAAGAGCGGCCGCGGCTAGCCCCCGGACGTAAGTTGGTGAGGGCGCTCACGCCAGCGCCCTCACTGGCGTCTCGTCACCTTCCCTGACCCGGATATGGGGGATTAATGGCAGCTCGACGGCAACGTCGCAAACGCGACCCCGAGCCCGAAGAAGCTGCTCTGCCCGTAACCCGTCACTGGATATGGTGGCGTTCGCAACCCGGGGCCCGGCCCAAGGCTCGCGAAGAACTAGAGTCACTGCCAACTAAACCGCAAGCCGACCTGGCTGCGAAGATAGACCGTTACAGAAAGGGAGAGTCGAGGGCCCATGACGTAGACCATCTGGGCGATGGGATCTATGAGATCCGTCACCGACAAGGAAATAATCACTACCGCGTGCTGTTCTTCATGTGGGGCCCACATTGGGTGGCCCTCACGGCGTTCTACAAGAACCAGCAAAAGACGCCAGCTACCGACAAGAACAGAGCGCACAAGCGCATGACACAGTGGTGTCAAACGTTCGGCGACCAGCCACCGCCTGACCAGTAGCGTTTGCCACCGCACGATCAAAGCCTGAATGCCCGCCCGCACGCCTGCCCGCCTGTCGCCTGGCCGCCCGCCGCCCGCCTGTCGCCTGCCCGCACGCACGTCTAGGTGACCACCTGCTGCCTGCCCGCGCGCACGCCTGGCCGACCACCAGCCTGCCTCAATGTCCCCGGGGAGCCCACGCCATGTCCGCCCAGTCCTCTAGCTCGAAGAGCATTGCCGACATCTTCGACGACGACTTCGATTCCTACTTGCAGGAAGCTCAGCAGAACCCCGAGTTCCGCGCTGCCTTCGAGGACGCACAGGGGCGCAACCGACTGCTGGACAGCCTGGTGAAGCTGCGGCGCGTCCTCCGGCTGACCCAGAAGCAGGTCGCTGACCGCATGGGCGTTCGGCAGCCCACCGTCGCAGGTTTCGAGAAGGAATCCAGCGACCCGAAGCTCTCGACCGTGCAGCGGTACGCGCGAGCAGTTGAAGCACACCTGACCTTTTCGCTGGCAATGCCGGCCGATTGCGACTGGGTGTCGCCTGCATCTCGCGCGTATCGACCGGTCAGCGTTCCCGTGAAAGCCTCGCGTGTCAGCTTGCACGAAAACGACTTGTCCCGCGGCTGGATGAATGCCCGGCAGCCCGAAGCTAAATACCGCGGAAGTCAAAATAGCTGGGCACTTGTGGCATGACAAATATTGACATCGATGCCGCTCGACAGATCGCCTCCCGCGTGGCAGCACGTTCGGACATTCGCGATGTTCGCCTACTGAAGACGGAAGCTGAACTAAACCGTCAGCCCGAACTCGCCGGCGGCCTTTCTTACGAACTCAACACTGGCATTGAGACAGTGTTCAAAGAGGGCGACGACTCGTTCGTTGTGCAGGTCGAGTACACGCTCAACATCACCGAACTCTCGCAACAGCTCGTTCCCGATGCAGCAACAGACGATGACGAGACGGAGTCGACAGAAGAGCCGCCAGCCGAGCAGAAGATCGCTAGCATAAAGTTCACACACGCTGGACTTTTCTCGCTTCAGATGCGCGAAGGAGATGAACCTGCTTCATCAGCGGAGATCGAAGCATACGGCCAAAGCACAGGATTGTTTGCCTTATACCCGTACGCACGGGAGTTCGTGTACAACCTGACTGGGCGGTTAGGCTTGCCGCCACTGACGCTCGGAGTCTTGAGGATCGCCGCGGATCGTCCAGGCAGCCAAGACTAGCTCAGCGGAACCCAAGAGGCTGGATCACCAATCGACGGAGGCACCTCCGCCAACCGGTGATCCAGCCTCTTTTGCTGTTCAGAGTCTCGGGAGACCGAGTAGTTGAGTGGAAACTTTGCTATTAAGGGTGCTATCCACATGTCACACCTAAAACCCGCAGGCCAGACGGACCAGGGTGGCAGGCTGGAAACCCGCCGACGTCACCGACCGGCACGCCCTCCGAGAAACAGGGCGCTGAGCTGCCCTACGCGAGTTTCGAGGTGCATACACACCGGGCTATCCACGAAAGCGCGTCTGCGACGTCCTCAGGACGCGTAATCTTGCAGCTTGCAGCGCCCCAGATGCCCACTGGGGCCTGTCAATGCCGAGACGGACCCCCAAGTAAGGCCGCACATCGATTCAGCCGTGCAGCACGGCGTTAGAGGGTTGCTCGCCCCTCAGGAACGCGCCAATCTGCTGCGCCGCCACCTCGTAGCACAGCCGGTTGGTTCCCGGAACGGTCCGTGCAGAGTGCGGACTGATCACAGCGCCCCGCTGCGCCCACAGAGGATGATCGGCCGGGAGGGGTTCCGGGTCGGTCACGTCGAGCGCCGCGCGCAAGCGTCCCGATGCCAGCTCGGCGAGCAGGGCGTCCGTGTCGACGATCTGGCCGCGGGCGGCATTGACCAGGAGGGCGTTATCATCCATCAGCTTCAGAAACCGCGGACCGACCATACCCCGAGTTGTCTCCGTCAATGGAGCGGTGAGCACCACAATGGCGTGGCCCGAGACAATTTCCGGTAAGGCGTTCGCCCCGAAAACACTATCTCGGCTACGTGAAGCGACGAGCGTGGATACCACCCCGAATACGTCGAGACGTCGCGCGACCTCGCGACCGATTGCGCCGGCACCGACAATGAGCGCTTTTTTGCCTGCCAACGTGTCCGCATCAAATTGGCGATGTGCCCACACGCCTTTGTCCTGAAAACGGACGAGCGCAGGCCATTGACGAAACTGCGTGAGCACGGCCGACAAGACCCATTCGGCGACAGGGCCGGAGTGCGCGCCTCGCGCGGTCGCGAGCGTAACCGCGCCTGGCACATCACCCGACCACTCGTCGGCCCCCGCTGACAAGAGCTGCACCATCCGCAGGGACTCAAGCTGCGCGAGTAGGCGAATGGGGCGGTGACTGCTGCGGTACGGCGGCAGCAAAACAGCGGCGTCTGATTGGCGCGACGTCAGTTCCGCAACGTTGGGATCATACGGCAGAACCTCGACACCCTTAAGGCCATCCAGGATGCTGTGTCCGACAGTGTCGTCCGCCTCATCGCTAACAAGAATCTTCACCGCCGCGGTCATTATTTCCCTTTGCCGTTCAACGCGAGCTGGTCGATAAGTTGCCGCGCCTGCGTGGCCATGACGCCACCAGAAACAGAGTTGTCAATAACGACATGCGGAACCGGAGGGCGAAACTCGACATTGACGCCGCTCATGTACGCATCCCAGTCTGCAAGCTTCGTGGCGTCGCGCGGTGCGTTGCGATGCCGCACGTATGTGTGCATTGTGTCCGCATCACAGTAAACCCAGACGATTGTCAATTGGGCGCCCAAATTGCGGCACAGCAATTCACGTTGCTTAATCCAACTCTCGTCGGCGAACTCGCGGATAAACGGCGCAGTGACGATCGCGTTGTTCCCGCATTGCAGGTTCTCGGCCATCGCCTCAAGTAGCGAGTCGTACTCAGCCGGCCGGATCGTCGCCAGATAAGTTTCCGACTCTCGATCGTTTCGCGACAGCCCTTGCATTTCAAGTGCAGCCTCGACCACGAACCGGGTTAGAGTGTCCTTGTCGAGCATCGGCCAGCCGGTCTCACGCGCCAGGATGCGACCCAATTCTGTCTTCCCGCTGCCGGCGTAGCCGCCGATCATGACGATCTGCGGGGCCACGGGACGAATCTCCCCGCGAACCTCCTGGTCCGGGGCGTTCACCGTTCGGGCAGCCCTCGGCTTGCTCACCACCAATCCCTTTTTCGCGAGCAGGTCCATCGCTTCGTTGATCGTGAAGACGCTCACGTCCCACTCTTGCGCCAGCTCGCGGGACGATGGCAGCCGCTGACCGTGCCGGAGCCGGCCCGCTTCGATGTCGTTCTCGACGTTCCGGGCGATCTGCTGCGCGAGTGGCTCAGACCTGGCCACAGGCGACCTCGGGCGCGACATGCCTACTCCTCGCCGGGCGGGTAGCCCATCGGTTCAACTGAACGGTCACCATATCAGAACCTATCAGTTGGTTGCCATGTTCCTGCAGGTCATGACCCATCTTTGTCCAATCTTGCGCCTAACAGTTGACCTGTTAACCATTCAACTGTTAGCTTCTTGGTGGTCCGGATCACTCCGGCCGAACCGCAAGGTTCACCACCGCACAAGGAGGCAGCGATGGCACGGAAGCAGCAGGGACTCCCGGTCCTGACGACCGGTTCGGGGTTCGGCCGGAAGCTCGTCGGCCTGGTGGTGCTCGTCGCGCTGGTGGTGTTCGTCGCGCTGGTGTTCGTCGTGTCCTCGCCGCTGGAGGCGGCCGGCCACGTCCGCCACGTCGCGAACAGCCTGACCACGTTCTTCAGCTCGCTCTAAACCCTCACTGACCAGCACGTTTCTTCGAGAGGACTTCCCAAATGGACACCAACCTTTCCCGCCGCCGCTTCGACGCCGCCGCGCTGGCCACTGACGAGTTCGCTGGCGAGGCGGTCTACCCGGACGGGCTGACCGAAGCCGCGATCGACGCGCTGTTGCAGGACGTCTACGGCGAGCTGGCCGCCGACGAGCACGCCGCGGAGCGGGCCGTTCGGCACGACTTCAACGACCAGCGCCGGGTGAGCCGGGCGCAGCGACGTGCGGCCCGTAAGGCGCTGTGGGCGCTGCCTGCGGTCTGGACGGTCGACAACGAGGCCGCGTGATGGCCGCGCGCCTGATTTTCAGCCCCGACGCGGCGGCCCCTTCCGGCAAGAACGTGCCGACCGCGCCGGGTTCCACCGCTCAGTCACTAAACCGCACGGAGGAACCCCAGATGGTAGCCACCACCACCCCGCCCCGCGAGGTCGCTTACACCTACACCCCGGCCGAGCTCAACGCCCTGATCTCGCGTGAACTGGCCGGCCGCCTGCACGAGCTCGGCATGTCGCTGATGTCCAACGCTGCGTTCCTGCTGGCCAACGACACGGTGCCGGCCGCGGCGAAGCGGGACCGTACTCGTGTTTACCTCGACGTCGCCGCGCAGGTGCGCCTGCTGGCCCTGGCTGAGCTGGACGGCATCGCCGGGGGTGCTCGATGAGTCCGCGCAAGAGCAGGAAGGTGCCGACGCGCGAGCGGGCAATCCCTGCCCTGTTCGCGGGGCTGGACCTGGTCAGCGTGTGGGTCGACGAGGTCCGGCGCGAGGCGGAGAAGCGAGTCGACAGCTACGAGACCGCCGACGTGGTGCCCGACGCGGCCTACAGCGTGGCGCTGCGGCTCTACTCAGACCTCAACTCGGCGATCAACGCATTCATCGTGGAGTCCAAGAAGGTCGAAGCGGGTGAGGTCCGGTGAACCCCCGCAACCGCAAGCAGACCGTGACCACGGTGTTCGACGGCCGCACGCACCACGTGGCCCTGTGCCGCGGCGAGCGGGACGGGCTGCCGGTATTCGGATGGGGCGAGGCCCCCTCGACCCTGCTCACCCGCACCCAGCTGCGCGAGGTCGGGTTGCGGCCCAACGGACAGGACCCGTTGGCGCTGCTGGTGTTCCACCACCACCGCCCCTACGCCCGGGAGACCGTAGCGGAGCTGTTCTCGGTTGAGCTGGCCGCGGACAAGCGCCCGGCCTCGCCGGGGCAGCTGGACCACGCAATGGAAGCCCGCCGCACCTGCGTGGACTGCGGCCAGATCCAGGACTACTGCGTGCCGACCAGCACCCGCCAGTGCTGGACCTGCTTCGAGGGCGAGCAGGCCGACCGCATGGAGGTGGCCGCGTGAGCAACAACGACTCGGGCGCGTGGCACGCGGAGATGCAGCGCCAGCAGGAAGCAATCGAGAAGGCACAGCGCGAGGCAAAGGAGAGGTCCCGGTGAATACGTTCGAAGTGTTGCAGCGCAACGGAACCCTCGCGCTGATGCGATTCGCCGGCACGGTGTGCCTGTTCGTGGTCCTGCACCTGCTGCGCATCCCGCTGGTCATCGCCGAACAGATCCTCGCCGGCGTGCTGGTCCGGCTCGACCGGGCCGCCGCAGTGCAGGCGTCACGGCCGCCGCGGCGGCCGGTCAACCAGTTCTTCCCCGCAGGTTTCCCGACAAGGCAGGAGGTGCCCCGATGAACGTCCCCACCGAGAAGCGGACCCGCCTGGAACAGGCCATGGAGTGGGCCGTGTGGCACTTCGGCGAGCTGGCCGGCGTCGTCGGCCCGCTGATCCTGGCCATGGTGTTCACCCCGTGGTTCGCCCTGGTGACGGCCGTCGTTGCCGCCGGGTGGGCGGTGCACGAGGTGCGCGACCACCGCGAGCAGACCCGACTGAAGCCCGGCGAGCGGAAGCAGCTGCCGGCGCGGCCGGCCACCACCACCGACGACACGAGCGCCCGTGAGACCCGAGAGGTGACGCGATGACCAGCTGGGCAGAGGAACGCCGCGCCACCCGCGCGGCCGAAGCGGAGCAGCAGCGGCAGAACGCCGACGCCGCGCTGACCCGGAAGCTGCGCGAGCAGGCCGCCCGCGCCGAACAGCACCGCACCGAGACCGCGGCCGCCGCGAAGCTGGCCGACCAGCAGCGCAAGGCGCGCCAGGCTCGCCGGGCCGCCGCTTTGGCCCGCGCGGCGGGATGGCTGTCGGCGAACCGGGTCCGGCTGCCGATCTACCTGGTCGCCCTGGTCTCCGCCGGAATGGCCGTGCCCGCGATGGCCGGCTACGGCATCGGGGTCTACGGCAACGCCACCGGTGCGCCGCTGCCGGCCCTGTCGGAGCTGAGCATGTGGGCCTTCGCGTTCGCGGTGGAGGTCACCCGCCACCGCCACCCCGAGCGGCCTGTGTGGGCGCTGCAGCTCGGGGTGTGGGTCTTCGCCGGCGTCGGGTTCGGCCTGAACGTGCTGCACGGCTGGCACCGCGGATGGGACGCGGCGGTGGTGATGGGCATCGTGTCCGTCGCCGGCGTCATCGCCCACCAGCTCGCCGTAGCCTCGCCGCCGCGGTCGCCGGCGGAGCGAACCGCGGCCCGGATCGAGCGCCAAGCGTTGCGGAAGGTCGCGAAGGTCCGGGCCGCCGCGGTCCGCACCGCGGTCGCCGAAATCGACGCGCAGGGCACGGCGCGGCTGGTGTTCACCCCGGGCCGCTACACCCTCGACGGCCGCCGGCTGGCCGCGGTGGTCGACCCGGACCGGCACGTCGCGGATGTGCTCGACGACGAGATCGCCGCGTTCTTCGCCCAGCAGGACCAGGCCGGCAGGGCCGATGACGGGCCGATCTCCGATGTCCCGATCTTGACCCTCGATCGGCCTGCGGACCAGCCGAAATCGACCCGCAAGCCCCGACCGCCGCGGGCACCGAAGCCCCGCTCGATCGAGGACCTACGCGTCGCGTTCACCGCCGCGATCGACAACCCCGACGTGGCGATCAACCCGAAGTCGGCCGAGTCGATCCGCAAGACGCTGCACTGCGCGCCGAAGTACGCCCGCCAGCTGCGCGACGAACACGCCAACCCGAACCGCAAGTGAGCCGGAGGACCTGATGAACGAGCACACCGAGCAGACCCCGGCCGCCGGCGAGCTGGCCACCGTCCACCGCCTGCCCGTCCCGGAGCAGGGCGAGGTGATCGAGGGCGAGATCGTCACCGACGAGGAGTACCAGCGGCTCACCTCGCAGAAGGCACGGGCGATCGCCCGCTACCGCGGCTACGGCCACGACGTCGTGACCGTCGCCCGCGCCACCCGCAACGCGGTCAAGCACGAGCGCACCAAGACCGCGTTCCGCCACGGCGTCGCCTACCCCGCCGCCGGCGTCAAGGTCGTGGTGACCCGGTGGCGCGACACCCACGGCGCCAACCGCTACGAACGCATGATGCGCGCCGCCGAAGCCGCCGGCGACCACGACAAGATCCTCGAATGGGAAGCCCGCGACGTTGCCGAGAAGCAGCGTCGCCACGACCGGACCATGGATTGGCTCAAGGCCCCTGGCCAGTGGATCAAGGCCGCGGTCATCGGTTCCGTTGGCGTGACCGGGTTTCTGCTGGTCCTGGGCATCATCCTGGCGATCAACGACGGCGAGATCGGCGAGATCCTCACGCCCATCACCGGCGTGTTCGACGCGGTCGCGTTCGTGGTGTGGTTCCTGACCACCTACGGCGTCCTGCTGCTGGTCGCCGGCACCGTCGTGGGTGCCGGCTACCTCTACCAGCAGGGCCGCACCCACGGCGACATGCCGCAGTGGCTCACCCCGCCCGTCGACGGCGACACCATGGACGAGCTCCCGGACGAGAACACGATCCTGAACGCGCTGAAGAACCTGAACATCGCCGGGTTCAACCGCGCGGTCAAGGAGGGGTGGCGGATCAAGTTCATCACCCCACCGCACGTGGACGGCAAGGGATGGCGTGCGCAGGTGGCTCTGCCGCCGGCGTGCCCGGTCGAAGAGATCGTCAAGCACAAGACCACGTTGGCGCACAACCTGGTCCGCTACCCGCGCGAGGTGTGGCCGACCGAACCGCAACCGTCCGTTTTGGACCTGTGGGTCGCCAAGCCCGGCGTGCTGTCTGAGCCGGTCGACCCGTGGCCGCTGCTCACGGACCTGGATAACGTCACCGCCGACTACTTCACCGGCGTCCCGGCGGGCGTGACGCTCAAGGGCGATGTGGTGCGCGGCCGGCTGTTCGAGTCCAACTACGCCCTGGGCGGCATGATGGGTTCGGGCAAGTCCACGTTGGCGATCAACCTGGTGTTGGGCGCGATGCTGGACCCGGTGGTGGACATCGACGTCGTGGTCATGGCCGAGAACACCGACTACGACCCGATGAAGCCGCGGCTTCGGACACTCACGACCGGCGCCGGTGACGAGACCGTGGACGCGTGCCTGAACCTGCTCTACGAGCTGTACGACGACCTGTCCGTGCGCGGCAAGGCGCTCAAGGAGCACGCCACCGACCGCGCGGTGACCCGGGCACTGGCCGAAAAGGACGGACGGCTCCGCCCGCGCGTCGTGGTCATCGACGAGTGCCAGAACCTGTTCATGGGCAAGGACGGCAAGAAGGCGATCGAGGTCGCGTCCAAGCTGATGAGCACCGCGCGCAAGTACGCCATCACGCTGATCTTCCTCACGCCAGAGCCGTCCAAGGACGCTCTCCCGCGCAAGATCACGTCGGTGGCCAGCAACAAGGCGTGCTTCGCCATCGGTGACCAAATGGCCAACGACGCCGTGCTCGGCACCGGGTCCTACAAGGCCGGCATCTCCGCGGTTGGCCTCACGCCGAAGACGGACGAGGGTCCCGGCGACGTCGGCACCTGCATGGCGCGAGGCTTCACCGCCAAGCCGGGCCTGCTCCGCTCGTTCTACGTCTCGCCGAAGGACGCGCACGCCGTCACCAAGCGCGCCATGGTGCTGCGCGAGCAGGTCGCGCTGCCCGCCGGCCCGGAAGCGCCGGCCCCGGCCGGGCCGGTCGACCACCTAGCGAACATCGCATCCGCGCTCGGCACCGAAGCGCGGATGCGGACGCAGAAGGTGCTGCAGGCTCTGACCGAACGCGACCGCGGCACCTACGAAGAGTGGAGCTTCGCCGACCTCGCGGACGCGCTGCCGGAGTCGGCCAAGCCGTACAAGACCGGCGGGCACATGCAGGTCTCCGCCGCCCGCGTCCGCGACGCCATCGCGGAGCGTGACGAAGACGGTGAGTTCGACGGCGACGAGACCGAGGGAGCCGAGTAGGGGAAGCCGCGAGATCCGGGGAGTTCTCCCTCACTGCCTCCCCGGGCTCGCCTCCCTCGCCTGACCAGCGCCGACCCTGACCAGGGAGGCGAGGGAGCCACCCGCGCAAACCTCCTGATCACGGCCCGAACCGCTACCTGAACACCCCGTGACGCGACTCCCTCCCGGGACACCGCGCCGGCCGACTCTGCCCAAAACCAGGCACACAAAGTCACTAATCGAAAGGTTCGCCCGCGATGGAACACACCCACGACGCTCCCGAAACGGCCCGGCTCACCGCGGACGTGCTTGCGTTCGCCCGCCGCAACGACGTCTGGAACGTCCTCATGATCCAGCGCCGCTGCGACCCCTTCGCCGGCCGTTGGGCCTTGCCCGGCGGGCACGTCGACCCCGGCGAGACCTTCCGCGCCGCCGCCGCGCGCGAGCTGACCGAAGAGACCGGGCTCCGCGCCACCGACCTACGCCAGCTCGGCATCTACGACCGGCCCGACCGCGACCCCCGCGGCCGCTACATCACCGTCGCGTTCTTCACCGTCGTCCGCCGACCGGTCAAGCCCACCGCCGGCGACGATGCCGCCGTCGCCGTGTGGATGCCGTTGTCGTGGCTGGCCCGCAACCGTGACGCCATCGCGTTCGACCACGCCGACATCCTCGCCGACGCCACCGCCGTACTGGCCCGCTTCACCCCGGAGGTGCCCCGATGAGCAACACGACCACAGTGGACGCCGCGCTCGACGCCGCTGCCCGTGGCTGGCACGTCTTCCCGCTGCGGCCCGGCACCAAGCGCCCCGCCGGGCACCCGGAGGACCGGTGTCCCGGCATGGGCCGGTGCGCCGGTGGGCACCGCACTCCGGAGCAGCGCGCCACCACCGACCCGGACAAGATCCGCGCCGCGTGGACGCACGCCCCGTACGGCATCGGCGTGGCGGCCGGCCCGTCCGGGCTGTGCGTGCTCGACCTCGACACGCTCAAGCCCGGCGAGGAGATCCCCTACCGGTGGGCCGAAGCCGGCGCGGGGTGCGGGGAAGACGTGTTCGCCGTCGTCGCCAACGAGGCCGGCCGCGAGCTGCCCGGCGATACGCTCACCATCCGCACGCCGTCCGGCGGGCTGCACCTGTACTACCGGGTGCCGGCCGGTGTGGTGCTGCGCAACACCAGCGGGGAGCGCGGGAACGGGCTCGGCTGGAAGGTCGACACCCGCGCATGGGGCGGCTACGTCGTCGGCCCCGGCACGGTCACCGACGCCGGCCGCTACGAGTTCGTCTGGGATGGGCCAGTGGCGGAGCTGCCGGCGTGGCTGGTCGACCGGCTCACCCCGGCACCGCTGCCGGCCGCGCCGGTGGTGCCCATCCGTCCAGCCGGTAGTCGGCGCTCCCGCTACCTCGACGTCGCGATTCGGGCCGAAGCCGGGAAGGTCGCCGACGCCAAGGACAACCGCAACGCCACTCTCTACGCCGCGGCCGTGGCGCTCGGACAGCTGGTGGCCGGCGGGGCGCTCACCGAAGACGAGGTGCGCGCGGCACTGATGACCGCGGCCGGACGGCACATCGGCACGCGGCACTTCACCGCCCGCGAGGCCCACAACGCGATCACGTCCGGGCTGCGCGCCGGTCGCAATCGTCCCCGGCAAGTCACCGCATGACAAGGCACCAGGAGAAGGCTGCGTGCTTACGAAGACTCGACGAGCTCCCAGCTATCTCCAAGGCGCACAGGATCCCTGATATATGAGGAATTGATGAACCAAACAGTCCCGTCGTGCCGCCACCACCGCTGGTGCGGCTTGCCACTTGCCGCAGTCACGGTTGTGGTTGTTGTTGTTGTGGTCGTGGTTGTGGCCTGCGATGAGCCTTGCTCTATGGCGACGAATAATTGACCTCCGCCAAAGACTGAGCCGATCGCTCCTGCAGCCAGACTAGCGATCGATATCGACCGGTCGGTAACACGGCGCTGCGGCTTCCTCTGCTGCGCACGACGCTGCAGATCTGCGCGCCGTCGTCGACGCCTCGCGGCGGATCTACGTCTGTTCACCGACGCTCCTTATCTCTAAAGCCTCGATCTGAGTCTACGAGCCCCCAGCACATTCGCCCCGTCTGACACGAGAGGCACCGATAATGACCACGCCCCGGCCGCTGGCCGCCGTGCCAACACTGCCCGCCCGCCGCACCCGGTGGACCGATGCCGAGCTGATGCGAGAGGAGTTCCCACCGCCGAAGTGGGCCGTGCCCGGGCTACTCGCGGAAGGGCTGAACCTGCTGGCCGGCGCGCCCAAGCTGGGCAAGTCATGGCTGTCGCTCGGCCTGGGCGCGGACATCGCCAACGGTGCCCCCGTCCTCGGCTCGATCGAGGTGGAGCGCGGCCCGGTCCTGTACTGCGCGCTGGAGGACACCGGCCGGCGGTTGCAGCGCCGGCGGCGGCAGATGCTCGCCGCCGGCGGCCGGGCCGCTCCGCTGCTCACCCTCGAAACTGCCTGCCCCACCATGACCAACGGCGGCGACGCCGTGCTGGTCGAGTGGCTGGAGGAGAACCCGCACGCGCGACTAGTCATCATCGACACCTACGAGAAGATGCGCGGCTCCGACGCCTCGGGCATGTCCGCCTACGCCGGCGACTACGCCGCGGCCGGCCGATTCAAGCAGCTGGCCGACCACTACAGCGTCCCGTTCCTGCTCATCCACCACGTCCGCAAGCAGGGCGCGGAGGACTGGCAGAACCTCGTCTCCGGCACCAACGGCCTGACCGGCGCGGTGGACGCGACGCTCGTACTCGAGCGCGGCCGCGGGCAGGCGGACGGCGTGCTGCACGTGACCGGCCGCGACGTCGAAGAAGCCGACTACGCCATGTCCTTCGACGCCACCGCCGGCGCCTGGACCAAGCTCGACGGCCCGGCCGCCGACCACCTGGTCGGCGACACCCGCGCGCAGATCCTGCGCCTACTGCGCGACCACGGACCGCTCACCCCGAAGGCAATCGCCGAAGCACTCGACGCCAACCCGGGCACCATCCGCCAGACCTGCAAGCGCATGGGCGACGCCGGCCAGCTCGCCCGCACCGTGGACGGCATCTACAGCGTGCCGGGCGCGAGTGACACCGGCATCACACCGCCCCTGTCCCATCTGTCACCGGTGTCACCCCAGGCCGCTGACCAGCCCGATTCCGAGTGACACCCCGAGTGACAGCTTCGCCAGCTGTCACAGCGCCGGCGCGGGGCGACACCCGCGACCACTCCGTCCCTGTCACACCTGTCACTCCGTCACTCCACCTCGCCTGAACAGGCCAAACCGGAGTGACACCCGAGTGACACCTGCCGAAAGGACCACACGTGTTCATCGCCTCGACCGACCTGCAGCACGACCCGAGGGGACACACCCGATGGACGCCACCATCACGCCGGCCGCGGTACCCGCGCGGCATCTGTACACGGTCGACGAAGCCAAGCGCCTACTGTCCATGAGCCGTTCGGTGATCTACGAGCAGTTGCGCGCCGGACGCCTCGGGTCCGTGAAGCAGGGCCGGGCACGGCTCATTCCGGCGAAAGCCATTCAGCAGTACGTGGATCTTCTCATCAGCGAAGCGGAGGTGACCGGCTATGGCCACGCGGCGTAGTCGTGGGGACGGCGGGCTCTACTGGGATGAGTCGCGCCAGCGCTGGACTGCAGAGGTCACCGTTGGTTTTCGGCCGAACGGTAAGCGCATCGTGCGGAAGGCACGCGGCAAGACGAAGTCGGAAGCCAAGACGAAGCTCAAGGAACTGCTCAGCGACGTCGAAGAGGGCGCGGTCAACGCATCGGCGGGTTACACGGTCGCGCAGGCGGTGAACGACTGGCTGGACAGCTACGGGCGGGGCGAGCGGGACCCGAACACGGTCAAGGCTGTCCGGTCGCTGGCGAACAACCACATCATCCCAGCTATCGGCGCTCGACCGCTGGTGAAGCTCGACGTGGACGACGTAGAGGAGTGGCTAGCGGAGAAGGCGGAAGTGCTGGTCACCTCGACCCTGCGCAATCTGCGCTCCATCCTCCGGAGGGCGATCAACCGCGCCCAGGTGCGCAAGCGGGTTCGGCACAACGTGGTGCTGTTGTGCGAGGAGCTGCCCGCCGGCAAAGGGACCGGCCGGCCGTCGAAGGCGCTCACGCTCGCGCAGGCCGAAGCCGTGCTCACCGCGGCGGAGTCGTCGCCGATGCGCGCCTACATCGTGGTGTCGCTGCTGACCGGCGCACGAACCGAGGAGATGCGGCCGCTGACGTGGGATCACGTGGACCTGGTCGGCAAGCCGGACGCATCGCCGGCGATCCCGCCGAACGTCAAGGTGTGGCGTTCGGTCCGCGCTAAGGGCGAGACGAAGACGCGGAAGTCCCGGCGCACGCTGGCGCTGCCTGAGCGGGCTGTGAGGGCTCTGGAGGACCACTGGGTGGCCCAGCAGGCGGTGAAGGCCGTCGCGGGCGACGACTGGCGCGAACAGGGCCTGGTCTTCGCGACCAACGTGGGCACCGAGCGGGACGTCAACAACGTCCGGCGGGACTTCCGCCGGGTGATCAAGGCGGCCGGGCTCAAGCCGACGCAGTGGACGCCCCGGGAGCTGCGACACAGCTTCGTCTCGATCCTCTCGGACGGCGGGATGCCGATCGAGGAGATCTCGCGGTTGGTCGGGCACAGCAGCACGGCCGTGACGGAGCTGGTCTACCGGAAGCAGATCAGGCCGGTGGTCGAGTCGGGCGCGGTCGCGATGGACCGACTTTTTCCCGCGACGGGTGCAGCCGCGGAAGTTTCTTCCCCCACCAATCAGGCATCGTGACCACTCACCAGACGATTGCCAGGCCGCGCCCGGACTGTCGGGGGCGGCCTGGCCTCGCCTTGCGCTCTAGCAGTGCTGGAATTCGGATTCCAGCACCGCTAGAATCTAGTCATGACGCGAACGCCTGCCGAGCAGGTCCTCCAAGCTATCGCCGCCCTGGAGACGATCGACGACCCCCAGGAGCAGGCCCTAAGGGGCCACCAACTCCAGGAAACGATGAAAGGGGCAAGCATGCAGGTTCGCCGCATTACCGACGCAGCCGTCGCGAAGCTCCGAGAGACTAAGCCGCTCGCTGAGGTCGCCGACCTGCTGGGCGTCAGCAACAAGCGGATCAGCCAGATGGCCACCGGCCGGCACGGGGTCAACCGTCGACCACCCAGCACGATCTTCGCTGTCCAGATCGTCGGGGAGGACACCTGGCATGGCGAGCCGGACGCGCTTCCGCCCACCGAGTACCAGACGACCACCTGGCAACCCAAGACCGGCACAGGCAACCGGTTCGACGGCAAACTTCTGGAAGTGCGCTACGGGCCAGTCCCCGACAACATCCCGCCGAGCTATTACACCTACACCACCGTCGACGGGAAGCGGATGAGGCCAACAGCAGCCGTCCACGACGTCATCTTCAGCTCAGACGAGTAGTCCCAGCGCTCGGGTGTGCCCAGTCAGGTCGCGCTGGACCAGCTTTTCCCCCGCGACGGGTGAACCTGCGGAACTTTCTTCGCCCACCAACCAGGCGTCTTAGTCACCCACTTAGTCACCCACCAGACGAGTCAGGCCCCATCCGATGATGTTCGGATGGGGCCTGACCTGCGGAGCCGCCTAGGGGAATCGAACCCCTGACCTATTCATTACGAGTGAATCGCTCTGGCCGACTGAGCTAAGGCGGCATGTCTCCGGCTCGCGCTGGCGACGGGGACAAGTGTAGCGGAGGCTGTCAGCGTCACTTTCCGGGGGGACTGTCGTTAGGGCCCTATGACGTCGGTCTCATCCCCCGATCGACCTATCTGGAGGCTCTGGCACATGCGGCGAAGACTGCCCCGTTCGGCGGCGCTGCCGGCGGCTGCGGCGTTGCTCCTGCTCAGCGCGGCGCCGGCGAACGCCGATCCGACCTATCCGACTACGCCGATCCCGCAGCCGGCCAGTTCCGGGCAGGCGCCCATTTCGGCGCCGATCGGGCCGCAGCCGCTGGGGCAGGCCGTCGGGGATGCGGGGACCGCGCTCGGCATCATCCGGCTGCTGCCCAACGCCGTGACGACGAGCACGATCCTGCCCGGGTTCGGGGAGACGTTGCCGAAGCAGTCCGCGCTCGAGGCCGGGATGGGTCTCTCGAGCGCGTCGGCGAACTCCGACGCCTACCTGAGCTACGAGAAGGCCGTCGCGCAGGCGTCGCCGTTCGGGCTGTCGGTCGGCGGGAACGCGCCGCAGACGCCGGGCAGTGTCGTGCAGACCGCTTTGCCGGACAATCCGCAGCCGATCAGCGGTGGGCTGAACGCGCCGCCGAACCCGTTGCTGAACATCGGCCTGCTCAACGGGAGCGCGCACGCGCGGTGGAGCCCGACGCTCGGGCCGTGCGTCGACACCATCGCGGACGCGAGCACGTCGGTGGCGAGCCTGTCGCTGCTGAACGTCATCCCGTCGATGCCGAACCTGGGCCTCGACAAGCTGGCTCTGGACCCGAGCACGCTCGCGAAGGGCTTCGACCTGACCAAGGGCCTGCAGAGCCTCGGCGGGTTGCTGCAGGGCGGCGGCCAGACCGCGGCGAACGGCACCGGCTCGCTGCTGAGCCTGCCGAACACGCTCTCGTCGCGTTCGCAGGTGAAGCTGGTCGACGTCCCGGGCTCGAAGAACAAGGCCGTGCAGTCGACGTCGACGCTGCAGGCCGCGGACATCGAGATCCTCAAGGGGACGCCGCTGGCGCTGAGCATCAAGGTGGCCAGCCAGCCGACGCTGAAGGTGACCTCCACCGGCGACGCGAAGACGTCCAAAGTGGACTACACCGCGCCGGTGCTGACCATCGAGGCGGCCGGCAAGACGCTGTACACGCTGGACGCGGCGCACCCGACCAAGGACATCCCGATCGGGCTGCCGCTGACCGGGCTGAGCGACCAGTTCGGGCAGCTCAACGACATCCCGGTGGTCGGTGGCCTGGTTTCGACGCTCACCAAGGGCATCCAGCAGGTCGGCAACACCGCCGGGACCGTGCTGGACCTCGGTGTCCTGCGGCTGAGCATCGCCGGGCTGGACCAGAAGTCCGCGCAGATGACCACGCCGTTCAAGGGCTTCCAGCTGGGTGCGTCGGCACGGCTGTTCGACCTGCAGCTGCTGCCCACGACCAAGCTCAAGAGCCTGCTGCCCGCCGACCAGGCGAAGAACCTGCCGTCGTCGCTGGCGCAGCTGTCGCTCGGCGAGCAGGTCGCGCGGGCCTACGCGCCGACCGGCGGCGTGATCTGCGGGAGCACGACGACACCGCCCGCGGGTGGTGAGGCACCGAAGGGGCCGGTGAAGAACCTCGCCTACACCGGCGGCGCGTACGACACCGTGCCGCTGTTCTGGACGGGCACCGCGATGCTGCTGCTCGGCGCGGTCATGGTGGCCGCGATGCCGGGCACGCGCCGTCGTCCGCTGGCCGTGGCGGTCGAGGAGAAGCCGTTCAAGCCGTCACCGCGTCCGCGCGAGTGACCTGAGGCAGCCCCGGGGGCAGTGAAGGAACCCGCCAGGAGCTTCGGCTCTTGGCGGGTTCCTTTGTGCTCAGCCCTGGCGGAGCGTCGTCACCATCGCCTCGACGGCGATGCGCGGCTTGACGTTCAGGTCGATTGCCTCGCGGCATTCCAGCACCGCTTCGAGACGGCGAAGCGTCGATTCCGGTGTCCACGCCTGCGCGGCCTCGCGGATCTGGTCGGCGTGGTCGGGGTGGTTGAGCGTCGCGCCGGAGCGGGTCGTCGTCACCAGGACGTCGCGGTAGAAGCCGGCCAGGTCGATCAGGGACAGGTCGAGCGTGTCGCGCTGGGTGCGCGTGGCGCGGGACTTCTGCTTCTTCTCGAGCTGCTTGACCGCCGCTTCGGCGGCTCGCTTCGCCCCGGCGACGCCCTTGCCGACGCCGTCGCCGCCCATCGCCGTGCGCAGCTCGTTGCGCTCGTCCTCGTCGCGGCCCTTGCTCGCTTCGCCCGCGTCGGCCTCCGCCGCGCTGATCAGCTGGTCGGCGCAGGTGAACACGTCACCGGGCCGGCGCAGGCCCGTCGGGATGCGCAGCACGGTGGCGCGGCGCTGGCGCGCGGCCTCGTCGGTGGCGAGCCGGCGCGCGCGGCCGACGTGGCCGCCGCACACCGAAGCCGCCCACTGCGCTCGCTCCGGATCGACGTGGTCTCGGCGCATCAGGACGTCCGCGATGGCTTCCGGCGGCGGCGTCCGCAGCGTCACCAGGCGGCAGCGCGAACGGATCGTCACCGAGACGTCGTCAGGGTGGTCCGACGGCGCGCAGAGCAGGAAGACCGTGCGCTCCGGCGGCTCTTCGACGGCCTTCAGCAGCGCGTTCGACGCGCCTTCGGTGAGCCGGTCGGCGTCTTCGATGACCACGACCTGCCAGTGGCCGGTCGTCGGGCGGCGCGCGGCCGCCTGCACCAGGGCACGCATCTCGGCGACCGAGATGGACAGGCCTTCCGGCACCACGAGCCGGACGTCGGCGTGGGTGCCCGCCATCACCGTGTGGCAGCCCGGGCAGGCGTCGCAGCCGGTTCCGGTGCTGCACTGCAGGGCGGCGGCGAACGTCCGCGCGGCCACCGACCGGCCGGACCCGGGCGGGCCGGTGAGCAGCCACGCGTGCGTCATCGCGCCGGGCGGCGCGGGTTCGCCGGCGACGATCTTCGCGGCGGCCGCCGCGGCCGCGCTCAGCGTTTCGACCGCGGGCTCCTGGCCGACGAGCTGGTTCCAGACGCCGATGCGTTCGGTCGTCGTCACTTCGCCTCCACGCGAGGCTCTTCCGCTGCCTCGACGGGCAGCGGGTCGTCGAGGTCCAGCGGCAGGGTCGACGGCCGGTCGGTCGCCGGGCCGTCGGTGGTCGCCGGGTTTCCGTTCGTCGGCGCGTCGGCCATCGGGGCCAGTGCGGACAACCGGCCGACGAACACGGCGCGCAGGGCCGTGCGGATGCGCTCGGCGACCTCGGTGTCGGTGCCGTCGGCGTCGATCACGACGTAGCGTTCCGGGTCGGCCGCTGCCATCTCGGTGAGCAGGTGCTGGACGCGCCACTGGTCGTTCATCGCGGTCGACCGGTCGCGCGGGGCGGCGTGCGGGGCGGAGTCCAGCAGGACGGTGAGGTCCGGCCGCAGCCGCCCGGTCGCCCAGTCGGCGAGGCCTTCGAGCTCGTCGCTGTCCAAGCCGGCGACGGCCGAGAGGTGCGCCAACGGCGAGTCGACGAACCGTTCCATCACCACGACGGAACCGGCGTCGAGCGCCGGCTGCACGTGCCGCTCGACGATGTCCGCCCGCACCGCGGCGGCGGCCAGCGCCTGGGCCCGCGCGCCGGTCAGCGAAGCGCCGGAGACGAGCGCGGTGAGCCGCTTGTCGTCGAGCGCCGGATCGGCGGCGACCACGACGGGCCGGGTGCCGCCGCGCATCCAGTCGGCCAGGTTGACGGCCTGGATCGCGGTGTTGATCGCGGTGGTGCCCTCGACGGCGATGAGGAAGCCGTTGACGCGCCTCGGGGTGCGGCGCAGCGCGTTGCGCAGGTCCGACAGGATCGGCTCGGTGCGCTTGTCGTCCATCTGCCGGTAGGCGAAGAGCCCGGCGACCAGCGCGATCGCGGCGCCGGCGAGCATGATCGGCCGCGTGCCGTCGATCGTGACCGGGCTGCCCCAGACGTTGATGGTGTGCGGCGCCACCACACCGACCAGGACCGGCACGGTGACCGTCGTGCCGAACAGCACGAGCTTCATCATCAGCTGGTAGATCGCGTTGATCCGGCCGCGGATGGCGTCTTCGACGCGGGAGCCGATGATCGTGACACCGGTCAGGAACGCCGTCCCGGCCCAGAATCCGACCAGGACCACGGTGATGAGCGAGATCGACAGGTGCGGCGACAACGCCACCAGCGCGAGCGAAAGCCCGGCCGCGATGATGGAGACGCCGAACAGCCGGTCGTGCGGGAGCCGCCGCGAGAGCTTGGGCGCGAAGGCCATCCCGGAGGCCAGGCCCAGGAAGACGGCCAGTACCAGGAGGCTGAACGCCGAGTCACCGGCCAGCAGGCTCGAGGAGTACGGCTTGGCGGAGCCGATCACCGCGCCGCCCGCGGCGAACGCGCCGAACGCGCCCACCAGCAGGCCGCGCACGAGCGGCGTGCTGCGGATGAACCGGAAGCCGTCGGCGATCATCGTGCCGACGCCGAGCTTCTCCTCGTCAGCCGCCTTGACCTTCTGCTCCGGCAGCGCGTGGACGTTGCGCAGCGAAAGCTCGGGGATCCGGGTGGCGATGAGGATGGCGCTGGCCAGGTAGAGCAGGCCGGTGATGATGACGACCAGCTTCGCGATGCTGAGGCTCGCGCTCTCGCCGGGGAAGAGGTGGAAGGTCGTGTTGACGCCGGTGATGATCGCGTTCGCGCCGGCCGCGGTGATGACGGCGAGGCCGTAGGTCATCACCATGCCGAGCTGGTTGGCCGTCTCGACCTGGTCGGGCCGGCGGAGCAGGTTCGGGACCGCCGCTTCCTTGGACGGGATCCACATGCTCGCCGCGCTGCCGACCAGGAAGTTGCCGACGAGCAGCCACCAGGGCGCGCTGACGAAGGCGATGGACAGCAGGAAACCGCAGCGCAGCAGGTCGGCGACCACCATGACCTTGCGGCGGTCGAACCGGTCCGCGAGCAGCCCGCCGACCGGGGCGAACAACAGCCCCGGTGCCAGGCCGGTCAGCACCACGCCCACGAACGCGAAGTTCTGGGCGAAGTAGTTGTTCGTCAGCTTCGTGGCCAGGCCGGTGAGGGCGAGGATGTTCAGCCAGTCGGCCACGCTGCACAGGTACGTGACGCCCCAGAGGCGCCGGAACGGTTTGATCGCCAGTACCCGCCGGACCCGGCTGATCGTGGACGCCTCGGCGCCCGACGACCCACCCGGGCCGGCCCCGGGTACCGATCGCACGCCCTCGCTGATACGCCCACCCCACTAGTCACCGCGGTGCCGGACGCCCTCGTGAGGTCGCCCGACCGTGAAGCCAGGGTAGCCCGATCGGACCTTGCCTCGCGGACGGCCCCGAGGTGCCGGTGGGGTGGGGAACAGCGAGCGAAAGCTAGTCGAACAGTCCGGTCACGCTGCTGACCAGGCTGGACACCAGCTCGATGGCGACGAAACCGAACACGATCAGCAACGCCACGGCGAGCATGACCCCGGCCGCGCTCGACGACGGCCGGTTGAGGGACGGCATCGACATCGACGGCAGCCGCCGCCGCTTGACGGGCACCACTTCGAGGTCTTCGTCGAAGTCGTCCTCGACGGGTGCCTGCTGCCGCACGGGCCGCTTCAGCATCGGCGGCCGGCTGGGCCAGGTGCGCCGCCGGTTCCGCTGCCGCGGAAGGAGCCCCATGGGCGGATCCGGGGCTTCGCCGACGTTGCTCGTGGTGCCGGCCGGCGGGATCGCCGCCGGAGTGCCGGAGTTCTCCTCCCGGAGGGTCTCCTCGACCATCCGCCGCACGGCTTCCTCGTCGTGCTGCACGGGCCCGGCCACCGGGAAGGCGGCGGGCTCGTGGCCATTGGCGACCGCGGTGCGTGGCTCGGGCGCCGCCGTGACCAGTCCCGAGACCGGGTCGGCGAACATTTCGCCAGGGGCTTCGGACGATGTGCCGTCGCGCTGAGTGAGCTCGGGGGCATTGAAGAAGGGAGCCTCACCGTTCGCGCTCATGGTGACCACCTCACTACTGAATGTCCTCGCCTTTCCAGGGTAGCGACGATGGCGGATAACGCATCCGCCCAATGGCTCTGTCTGTAATGGAGGGTCGGTCACGCAGCGCAAGCCCGTGCCCGAACCCCCTGCAGTGTCCAGTCCGCCGGTGGTCCGGTCGACCGCCAATGGTGACGGATCGTAGTGAGTCGGGTCACAGGGGTCGTCGGGAGGGGTTGGCCAGGGGCCGGCCTCCGGTGACCAGTTTGCCGGTTTGCGATCGGGTCGGGGACGGGTTTGCCTGGAGGCGCCGGGCGGGCGGGATGCGCCGGTTGGCGGGTCGGCGGCGGCTGGTTGGAGCATCGGCGCCGGCGAGGGTGGTGACTGAGGGTTTCGATGGCGTTTGGGGTGCTGGGGCGCTCGCCGGCGCCGCTCGGGCTGCGGCGGCACGCCTCCGCACGAGCACGTGAGGCGCCATCCTTCCGAGACTGCGAGCGCCGACACTCCTCCTGCGGCCGCATGAGGCTGG
Source organism: Amycolatopsis sp. NBRC 101858 (assembly GCF_030269325.1). Lineage (GTDB taxonomy): Bacteria > Actinomycetota > Actinomycetes > Mycobacteriales > Pseudonocardiaceae > Amycolatopsis > Amycolatopsis ponsaeliensis. Next base: position 1,861,533 of record NZ_BSTD01000001.1, read on the forward strand.
CGCACCTCCCGCGACCACGCGGGCCGACACCCCTCCCGCAACCGCATGAAGTTGGCGCGCTCTCCCGCGACCGCGCGAGCCGATGCCCCTCCCGCAACCGCCGCGCACCCTCCCGCGAACCGCGCGGCGCCAGAGCCGGAGCCCTCCCCGCTCGGCGGCGTCGGTGAGCCTGCGTCGGGCGGTGGGCTGGCCGCGGGATCGTCGCGATCCCTCTTCTCAGGGCACCTCCTCCTGGCCCAGGTCGACCATCTTCCGGCACCAGTCGCGGAGCATGCCGCGGCTGAAGGGGCTCAGGACCAGCTGGCGGCGGCCGTCGCCGCGGTCGAGGGCGGCCAGGGCGAAGCGGCCCAGGTCCGTGTCCACCAGGACGAACCCGTGGTCCGGGAACTCCGCGCACAGGCCGCCGAAGGCCAGCATGTCCAGCACCGCCGTGCCCGAGCGCGGACGGCCCAGCAGCTCGCGCATCGCGCCCACGTCGGCGTCCTGGCCGTCGTGGACCAGGCCGTCGTCGTCCACCGACAGCCAGATCGCGCGGGGCGAAGCGCCGAACGGGGCCTCCGGCAGCTCCGCCACCAGCATCTCCGGCAGCTCCTCGAAGTCGGCCAGGTGGATCGCCGTGCGGCCGGGCAGCGAGCCCATCATGAAGGCCCGTTCGCCGTCCGCGTAGCAGCGGATGTCCGCCACCTCCGGCCCGTCGTCGAACACGCCGCACAGCGCCGCCCGGACCGAACCGCGCAGCATCAGCGACACCACCTCGAAGCCGACCTCGTTGAGCTCGCCGTCCACGCCGAACGGGGTGCCGTCGATCCAGGCGGCCCACGCCGTGTGCCGCTCGACCTCGGCCACCAGGTCGGCGGGGTCGTCGGAAACCGGTCCGTGCACCAGGATGTCGTGGTCGCTGACCTCCGGGTTGTAGAGCCGGTCGACCGGCTCGCGGTCCGGCATCGCCGCCAGCACCGGGCCGGCGGCCAGTTCGAGCAGCTCCCGGGCCGCCGTGCGTTCAACCATGCCGCCGCCTCTCGTCCACCTCGGCCTCCGAACCGGCCGCACCCGCCGGAGCCGCGGCCGCCCGCGGCTCCGGCACGCCGCCGTTCAGCTCGGCCGCCGCGAGGATCGCCTCGCGGACCGTCAGGTCCCTCGGGGCCGCCTCGACCACGCGGTCCACTCCTTCCCCGTCCGTCGTTCGCACCGCCGCGTGCTCAGGCATGGCCCTGCACCGCCTCTCCCGCCGGTAGCTCAGCCCGCACCGGACTCCGCGGGATCGGCACGTCGCTGATCAGCTCGGCTGCCGCGAGAATCGCGGCGCGCACCGTGAGACCCAGCCGAGCCGGCTCCTCCGGCGACACCTGCTCACGCATGGCTCTGCACCGCCTCGACGATCCACTGCTCGGCCGTGCTCCGCGAGGCCGGCCCCCACGTGACCGTCCAGCGCCCCGTCCGGCCGACCGCCGCGCTGAACTGGTAGCGGCCCAGGTCGTTGTCCACCAGCCCGAACGCGCCGTGCGGGTACTCGGCCAGGATCGCGTTGCGCACCGCGAGGTCGACCAGCACCGTGCCCAGCCGCGGCCGGGCCGCGCACTCGCGGATCAGCTCGACCGCCTGCTCGCACCGGCGCGGGATCAGCCCTCCCTCGTCGGTCTCGATGCGCACGTGCTGCCCGGGGCCCGGCGGCCGGTCGGGCAGGCCGTCGAACACCCAGCCCGGCAGCTCGCTCAGGAAGCCGGACCGCAGGCGCGCGCGGTTGCCCAGCTTGTGCAGCACCGTGGTGTAGTCCTCGTCGCCGAAGAACCGGACTTCCCACGGCTCTCGCCGCGCCGGGAAGACGCCCGTGACCACGCCGCGGATGAAGCCGCCCCGCAGCGCCCGGTACAGCCCGACGGCTTCCGGGGTGACCTCGCCGCCCGGGGCGAGGCCGATCGCGGCCATCCCGGCGACGAACCGGGTGTACTGCTCCACCTCGTCGGCGAGGGTGCGCGCAGGCGAGGAGCGACGGCCCGGCAGCGGTTCGGTGTCCGCCAGCACCGGCGGGATCTCGAACTCGGGGTCGTAGAACTCCATCACCGAGGGCCGCTCCGGCACCTCGGCCGACAGCGGGGCGATGACCTCGTCGATGACGTCGAAGACGGCGACTGAAGTGTTCACCCCTAGATTGAACACCCTGGCACCGACAATTTCTCGCACATATGTTCGACTGGGTGACATCGTTCGGTGAGCGGTCGGCGAGCGGCTCAGGCATGCTCCGGCACCCGCCCTTCGACGAACTCCGCGAGCCTCTCCACACTTCCGGGCAGCCACCAGAACCGGCGGTGACCGCCCCGGCGTCTGCCCAGTGCCGCGAGGTGCCGGCCGCGGTCGTCGTCGACGAACGCCAGCATCTCCCACGGCCACCGCGCGCCGTCGCGCACGATGTCGAACTGGATGGTGCCCAGCCGCGGCCGGCGCAGGTCCTCCATCAGGTCGAAGATCAGGCACTCCTGCTCGGGCTCGAGCACTCCGCGCTCGTCAGCGTCGAGGTACGACCCCTCGCCCGGCGCCGGCGGATGCGGTGGCAGCCGCGTCAGCGCCAGGGCGAGCAACTCCGCGACCGAATCCGGCGAAGGCCCGGACAGGCGCACCCCCTCGCCGGCGACGCCGAACCGCGTCCGGTCGTCGAAGAACGCCGATGTCCACGGCTCGCCGAACACCGCGACGGCCACGCCGCAGACGCCGCCGGTGCCCGCGAAACCGGGGAGCGATTCGATCAGGTCCGCGGCGGTGGAGCTGCCGGCGGCCGCCGCCCGGACCGGCTTGAGGATCTTGGTGGTCACCGTGTGCACGGTGCGTGGTGTCGTGGTCACGCGTTCAGGAAACCCGGGACCACCGACAATTTCCCGAACATCCGTTCGAGGTGTCACCCGAAAGTGTGGCCGAGCGCCAGAAAGGCCCCCGGCGCACCGGGGGCCCTTCCGAGCGGTCTTACTTGGCCTTCGTCGCGGTCGAGCTGCGCTTCGCCGTGGTGGACTTCGCGGCCGCGGCCTTGGCGGTCTTGCTCGTGCCCGCCTTGACCGTCTTCGCCGTCGTCGAAGCCGGCTTGCGCGCCGGCGCCTTCCGCTTCGGCGCCGGACCCTTCGCCCGCTTCTCCGCGAGCAGCTCGGACGCCCGCTCGGCCGTCAGCGACTCGATCTCGTCGCCCTTCCGCAGCGTCGCATTGTACTCGCCGTCGGTCACGTACGGGCCGAACCGCCCGTCCTTGACCACCATCGGCTTCTTCGACACCGGGTCCTCGCCGAGCTCCTTGAGCGGCGGCTTCGCCGTGGCGGACCGCCCACGCTGCTTCGGCTCGGCGTAGATCTTCAGCGCCTCTTCGACCGTGATCGAGAACAGCTGGTCCTCGGTCGAGAGCGAACGCGAATCCGTGCCCTTCTTCAGGTACGGCCCGTAGCGCCCGTTCTGCGCCGTGATCTCGTCACCGGACTCCGGGTCCTTGCCGACCACGCGCGGCAGCGAAAGCAGCTTCAGCGCCTCTTCGAGCGTGATGGTCTCGGTGTCCATCGACTTGAACAGCGAGCCCGTACGCGGCTTCGGCGCCTTCGCCTTGGCGGCCTTCTTCTGCGCCGCCGTGGCGTCCTCGGGGATCTCGATCTCCGGCAGCAGCTCGGTGACGTACGGCCCGAAGCGGCCTTCCTTCGCGACGATCGGGTTCCCGCTCACCGGGTCGGTGCCCAGCGTGCGGCCCTCCTGCGGGGTCGCGAACAGCTTCTCCGCGATCTCCTGCGAGAGCTCGTCCGGCGGCAGGTCCTCGGGCAGGTTCGCGCGCTGCGACTCGCCGTCGACCTCACGCTCGAGGTACGGCCCGTAGCGGCCGACGCGGACCACGACGGTGTGCCCGTCGGCGTCGCTGAACAGCGGGATCGAGTTGATCTCCCGCGCGTCGATGTCCTCGACACTGCCTTCGACGAGCTTCTTCAGCCCGCCCAAGCGGCCGATCGAGCCGTCGACGCCCATGTCGCCGCCGAAGTAGAACTTCGACAGCCACTGCCCGCGCTGCTCGTCGCCGTTGGCGATGCGGTCGAGCTCGTCCTCCATGCCGGCGGTGAAGTCGTAGTCGACGAGCCGCTCGAAGTGCCGTTCCATCAGGCCGATCACGGCGAACGCGACCCACGACGGAACGAGCGCGGAGCCCTTCTTCCAGACGTACCCGCGGTCCTGGATGGTCTTGATGATCGACGCGTACGTCGACGGGCGACCGATGCCCAGCTCTTCCAGCTTGCTGACCAGGCTCGGCTCGGAGTACCGGGCCGGCGGCGACGTGGTGTGGCCGTCCGGGTTCAGCTCGGTCGCGGTGAGGTCCTGGTCCTTCTCCAGCACCGGCAGACGGCTCTGCTTGTCGTCGGCATCGCCACCGGTCTCGGTGTCGACCGCCTCGACGTACGCCTTCAGGAAGCCCGCGAAGGTGATCGTGCGGCCCGAAGCGGCGAAGGTGCACTCCTCGCCCGAAGTCGCGTTGCCGACGATGCGCACGGACATCGTGGTGCCCTTGGCGTCCGCCATCTGCGACGCGATCGTGCGCTGCCAGATCATCTCGTAGAGGCGGTACTCGTCGGTGTCCAGCTCGCTCGCGACCTGCCCCGGCGTGCGGAAGACCTCACCCGAGGGACGGATCGCCTCGTGCGCCTCCTGCGCGTTCTTGACCTTGCGCGTGTACTGGCGCGGCGACGGCGAGACGTACTCCTTGCCGTACAGCTGCGTGGCCTGGCTGCGGGCCGCCGAGATCGCCGACTCCGACAGGGTCGTCGAGTCGGTACGCATATAAGTGATGTAACCGTTCTCGTACAGCTTCTGCGCGATCCGCATGGTGCGCTCCGAGGTGAACCGCATCTTGCGGCCCGCCTCCTGCTGCAGCGTCGAGGTCATGAACGGCGCGTACGGCTTCCGCGTGTACGGCTTTTCCTCGACGCTCGAGACCTTGAAGTCACGCTGCTTGAGCGCGTCGGCCAAGCGCCGGGCGTCGGCCTCGGCCAGCACGCGGATCTCGTTGTTCGACGACTTGAGCTGCCCGTCCGAGCCGAAGTCGCGGCCGGTGGCCAGGCGCGCGCCGTCGACGGCGACGAGCCGGGCCGCGAAGTTCCGCGGCGAGGCCTCTTCACCGGCGTCCATCGTCGCCGAGATGTCCCAGTAGGACGCCGAGGTGAAGCGCATCCGCTCGCGTTCGCGCTCGACGACGATCCGGGTCGCCACCGACTGCACGCGGCCCGCCGAGAGCTTCGGCATGACCTTCTTCCACAGCACCGGCGAGACCTCGTAGCCGTAGAGGCGGTCGAGGATGCGGCGGGTCTCCTGGGCGTCGACGAGGTCGGCGTCCAGCTCACGAGTGGAGTCGGCGGCCGCGAGGATCGCCTGCTCGGTGACCTCGTGGAAGACCATCCGGCGGACCGGGACCTTCGGCTTGAGCGTCTCGAGCAGGTGCCACGCGATGGCCTCGCCCTCGCGGTCGGGGTCCGTCGCGAGGTAGAGCTCGTCGACGTCCTTGAGCAGCCCCTTGAGCTCGGTGACCTTGGACTTCTTGTCCGGGGTGACGACGTAGAGCGCCTTGAAGCCGTTGTCGACGTCGACGCCGAGGCGTGCCCAGGACTCACCCTTGTACTGGGCGGGCACGTCGGCGGCACCGCGCGGCAGGTCGCGGATGTGCCCGACGGAGGACTCGACGACGTAACCGCCGCCGAGGTAGGGGGCGATCTTGCGGGCCTTCGTCGGGGACTCGACGATCACCAGCCGCCGGTGCCCGGCGCCGTTGTCCGCCGAGGCTCCGTTCTTCTTGGTCCGTGCTCCTGCCACGCTGTCCTGCTCTCCGCTCATCTCGTCCCACCGCCGCGGGACTGCACTGCGCCCCGTCCCCCTTGGGGGTCCGGGCCCGTGTCTCGACCTGCCAGTGTGCACGCTGTTCCGGCCCGGACGGCGCGGAGGTGGCCCAACACGCCGCCGGTCCTGTGCCCAGCGCATCGCCGCTGACCTCGACGATGTTTCCCCAACGTACCTGCCACGTGATTTCGGCCACGTCCCGCGCAGCCTAGCGCGTGACCGTGTGGATACCCTCCGTTCGACGGTGGTGGGCGCGGGGACGTGACCGCTTCACTGAATTCCCCGCTCAGCCGAAAGGATCCGCCATGACCCGACGCCTCCTCGGCGCCCTGCTCACCGCCGCGACCGCCACAGTATTACTGGGGACCACTCCGGCGAGTGCGGCCGCGGCGAACTTCGCCGGCACGGTAGCCCTGTCCAACTGCTCGGGTTCGGTGGTCAAGCCCGCCGCGACACCCGACACCGCCCCCGCGCTCGTCATGTCCAACGGGCACTGCCTCGAGACCGGCTTCCCCGGCCCCGGCCAGGTCATCACCAACCGGACCTCCAGCCGGACGTTCACGCTGCTCAACGCGAGCGGCGGCAACGCGGGCACGCTCCGGGCCAAGAAGATCGTCTACGGGACGATGACCGACACCGACGTGTCGCTCTACCAGCTCACCACCACCTACGCGCAGATCAAGTCGAGCTACGGCATCTCACCGCTCGAGCTGTCGAACGCGCACCCGGCCGCCGGCATCGCGATCGACGTCGTGTCGGGCTACTGGAAGCGGATCTACTCCTGCAACGTCGACGGCTTCGTCTACCGGCTGAAGGAGGGCAGCTGGACTTGGAAGGACTCGATCCGCTACACGTCCGCCTGCCAGACCATCGGCGGCACGTCGGGCTCGCCGATCGTCTCCGGCGGCAAGGTCGTCGGCGTGAACAACACCGGCAACGAGGACGGCCAGCGCTGCACGGAGAACAACCCGTGCGAGGTCGACCAGGCCGGGAACGTGACCGTCCACCACCTGACGAACTACGGCCAGGAAACGTACGGCATTCCCGCCTGCCTCACCGCCGCCAACGAAATCGCCCTCACCCAGGCCGGCTGCACCCTGCCCCGGCCCTGACGCGGCTCTCGCACCCGGTCAGGCCGTGCTCGTCACGGCCTCCGGGTGCGAGACCGGCTGCGGCGGCGCCGCCCCCGGCCACGCCGCTTCGGCGCCCGGCGGTGGTTCCCCGATGAGTTCCAGCAGCGCCTCCAACCGGCGTTTCCCGGTGACCTTGACGGCCGGGACTTCGACCTTCGGGCCGGTCAGCTTCGCCGCGACGCCCAGCGGCGTCAGCGCCTCGACCAGCCGCTCGTGCATGCCGGGCGCCAGCGGGTCGACACCCAGCAGGTAGCCCTGCGTGCCGGGCCGGCCGCCGGCCAGCGCCCACATCCGCAGCATCGCCCCGCTCAGCCGGAAACCGTCCGGCACCGCCTTGCCCGAGTCGTCCTCGACCGGCCCTGCGCAGCCCTCACGCAGCCACCGCAGCGCCAGCGGGAGCAGGTCGACCCGGAAGGACGTCCGGACCTGCGGGTTGCCGCAGTCGGCCTTCGAGACCTGGGCGTCCGCACCGCGGCAGCGGAACTCGCGCGCCAGGATGTGCGCCCGCCACGGTTCCTCGACGACCACCGACAGCCGGGCGGCCGTGCGCCCGAAGCCGGTGATCTGGCCGTGGCAGCACAACAGCCCGGCCAGGTCACCCAGACCCGGCCCGCTGGCCTCGGCGGAAAAGAGGGAGATCGTCCGATCCACCGCGCTATACTAGAACACAAGTTCGATTCGTGGCGATAGTCACGCGGATCTTCACCGAGGCGGTTGATCCAGCTGACGGCACGCGGGAGCGCGCTGCTCCGCAGCTACCAGGGCCGGGACGTCCTTGAGGCCCTTGAGGTAGTCGAGCGCGTCGATGCGGTCGAGCGTGGCCTTGGCCTCGCCGAGCGCCTCCTTGGTCGCCACCGCGTCACCGCGGACGGCGTCGATGCGCTGACGCGCGTTCTCGGCCTGTTCGCGGATGTCGGCGAACTGCCCGATGACGTCCTCGCGGCCGCCGTCCGCCGACGGCACCGGCGGCGCGCCGAGCGAGGTGAGCCCGGCGAGGCTCTGGTCGAGCCCGCCGACCACCGAGGAGAGCAGGTCACTGGAGGTCCGAGACGCCTGCTGCGGCGTGCTCGGGTCGACGGTGGGCAGCGCCGCCAGGGTGCGGACCAGGTGCGTCACGGCGCCGCAGTAGGCGTCCGCCCATCTCGCCGCCGGATCGGCCTGCGGCACCACGGTCGTCACCGACAGACCCTGGTCCCGCGCCGGCGCCTGCGTGGCTTGCTGCCCGCAACCGGCGAGGCCGATGGTGATCGTCGTGGTTAGGGCGGCGAAGACGGTTGACCGCGGCCGCACCTGAACACCTCCTGCTCGACGACGTCCCGGAGAGCCCGACGGTACCGACTCGGTGCCGCTTCGCAAGTCGCCGGGCCTGTGTGGGATGCCCCGACACGCCCCGGGCCCGGCACGCGACGCTGCGTGCCGGGCCCGGGGACGGTGTGCGTCAGGCCTTGATCTCCGTCGGGGTGTCCGTGAGGACGGTTCCCCGGCGCTTCGACACCACGATCGCCGCGACGATCACGGCGAGCGCGACCAGCGAGATGATGATGCGGACCGCGGCGTTCTCGTCGGGGCCGATCGAGAACTGGACGACGGCGGGCGCGATCAGCACGGAGACCAGGTTCATGACCTTGATCAGCGGGTTGATCGCCGGGCCGGCGGTGTCCTTGAACGGGTCACCGACGGTGTCACCGATGATGGTGGCCTCGTGCGCGGACGAGCCCTTGCCACCGTGGTTGCCGTCCTCGACCAGCTTCTTCGCGTTGTCCCACGCGCCACCGGAGTTGGCGAGGAAGATCGCCATCAGGGTGCCGCAGGCGATCGCACCGGCCAGGTAGCCGGCGAGCGCGCCGGTGCCCAGGCCGAAGCCGACCGCGATCGGGGCGAAGACCGCCAGCAGACCCGGCGTCGTCAGCTCACGCAGCGAGTCGCGCGTGACGATGTCGACGACCTTGCCGTACTCGGGGCGGGTGGTGCCCTCCATGATCCCGGGGATGTCGCGGAACTGGCGACGGACCTCGTAGACCACCGCGCCGGCGGCGCGGGAGACCGCGTTGACGGCGAGACCGGAGAACATGAACACCACGGCCGCACCGATGATGACGCCGACCAGCGTGTTCGGGCTGACGATCGTGTTGACGAACGAGTTCGCCGCGTCGAGGCCGGAGGCCACGCCGGCGCCCATGCCCGACAGCGTCTTCTCGATCGCGTCCGAGTAGGAGCCGAAGAGCGCGGTCGCCGCGAGGACGGCGGTCGCGATCGCGATGCCCTTGGTGATGGCCTTGGTGGTGTTGCCCACCGCGTCCAGCTCCGTGAGGATCTGCGCGGCCTTCTCGTCGACGTCGCCCGACATCTCGGCGATGCCCTGCGCGTTGTCCGAAACCGGGCCGAAGGTGTCCATCGCGACGATGACGCCGACGGTGGTCAGCAGGCCGGTGCCGGCCAGCGCCACGGCGAACAGCGCGACGCCGCCGCCCAGCAGGTAGGCGCCGAACACGGCCGCGCCGATCACCAGCGCGGTGTAGACGGCGGACTCGAACCCGACCGAGATGCCCGAGAGGATGACGGTCGCGCCACCGGTCTCCGACGTCTGCGCGACGTCCTTGACCGGCTTGTACTCGGTGCCGGTGTAGTAGCCGGTCAGCTTCAGGATGACCGCGGCGAGCACGATGCCGATGATCACCGCGATGGTCGCGATGACCGCCGGGTTGCCCGCGGTCTTCGCGAAGTCCCCGCCGAAGTCGGAGAAGCTGCTCGGCAGGTACACGAACGCCGCGATGGCCGACAGGACCGCGGAAATGACCGCGGAGATGTAGAAGGAGCGGTTGATCGTGACCAGGCCGCCTTCGCCGGCGCGCGCCTTGGTGATGTAGACACCGATGACCGCGGTGATGACACCGATGGCCGGCACGATCAGCGGGAAGATCAGGCCGTGCACGCCGAAGGCGGTGCTGCCCAGGATCAGCGCGGCGACCAGCATGACGGCGTAGGACTCGAAGAGGTCCGCGGCCATGCCGGCGCAGTCACCGACGTTGTCGCCCACGTTGTCCGCGATGGTCGCGGCGTTGCGCGGGTCGTCCTCCGGGATGCCCTGCTCGACCTTGCCGACCAGGTCCGCGCCGACGTCGGCGGCCTTGGTGAAGATACCGCCGCCGACACGCATGAACATCGCGATCAGGGCGGCGCCGAAGCCGAAGCCCTCGAGCACCTTGGGCGCCTGGCCGGTGTAGACCAGCACGACGACCGCGGCACCGAACAGGCCGAGGCCGACGGTGATCATGCCGACGACACCACCGGTGCGGAACGCCACGCGCATGGCGACCTCACGGCCGCCTTCCTCACGCGACGCGGCGGCCACGCGCAGGTTCGCCTGCGTGGCCAGCCACATGCCGAGGTAACCGATCGCGAACGAGAACGCCGCACCGACCAGGAAGAAGATCGAACGACCGATCTTCTCGTTCCAGTCGTCGGCGGGAAGTGCGAAGAGCAGGAGGAACACGATCGCGCCGAAAATGGCGAGGGTGTTCCGCTGCCGCTTGAGGTAAGCAGCCGCGCCTTCCTGCACCGCCTTGGCGATGTCCTGCATCTTGGCGGTGCCCTGGCCCGCGGCCAGCACCTCCTTGAGCAGGACGTAGCCGATGACGAGTGCGGCAAGCGCGACCACGGCGACTACACCGACAATCGTGTAGCCACCTCCGGTGAGCGCGATGGTGCCCGCGCCCTCCGCGAGGAACTGCCGTGACATTCGTCCTCCAGGAGACGTCGCCGATCGCCAGCGTCGACGAGCCGAGGGTTCGACACGGCCGGCGCTGGCATGGACCCTGTACGGAGCGACACGCTAGCCGGGCAGCAACGCACGTCTCACATGACGCTCACCACAGAGGGTGTGGATTGCGGGAGTGTATTGGTATCGCAACCAGCGTCTTCACGCCGTCCCGGTGACGGTACATTCCGTTACCTTGTGAGGCTCCTCACTTGATCGATCACTCATTCGCCGATCCGTTGGCGCGCTTGAGGATCACTCCGGGATGCGGAAACTGTCGGACCCCTGTGCGAAGCTCGGCTGGTGGACGACTCACGGGGCCGGCGGCTGCTGGGGCGGGTGACCGCCGGCATCCCGTCGCGCGAGGATCCGGTCACGCACGTGGCGGACCTTCCGGGCCGAAACGCGCGTTACGCAGAGTGGCCGTCGTGGGCCGATCCGGCCGTGGTGACTGCGCTGAGTGACTGCGGCGTTTCGGCCCCTTGGGCACACCAAGCCGAAGCTGCTTCGCACGCGTACGAGGGTCGTCATGTCGTGATTTCGACCGGCACGGCGTCGGGTAAGTCGCTGGCCTACCAGCTGCCGGTGCTGTCCCGGCTGGCCGCGGGCGAGAAGGCGAACGCGCTGTACCTGTCGCCGACCAAGGCGCTGGGGGCCGACCAGCTGCGGTCGGTGTCCTCTTTGGACGTCCCGGGCGTCCGGGCGGCGTCGTTCGACGGGGACACGCCGATGGTGGAGCGCGACTGGGTGCGCGCGCACGCGAACTGGGTGTTCACCAACCCGGACATGCTGCACCGCGGGATCCTTTCCCAGCACGGGCGGTGGGCGCAGTTCTTCCGGCGGCTCAGCTGCGTGGTGGTCGACGAGTGCCACAGCTATCGCGGCGTCTTCGGCTCGCACGTCGCGCTGCTGCTTCGGCGGCTTCGGCGCGTTGCCGAGCATTACGGTGCTTCGCCGGTGTTCGTGCTTGCTTCGGCGACGACGGCTTCGCCTGCTTCGTTCGCTTCGCGGCTCACCGGGGTTTCGTGCGAGGCGGTCACGGAGGACGCTTCGCCGCGCGGCGCTCGGACGGTCGTGTTGTGGGAGCCGCCGCTGCTGGAGGAACTGACCGGGGAGAACGGCGCGCCGGTCCGACGGTCGGCGGGCGCGGAGACGTCGCGGATCCTGGCCGACCTGGTCGTCGAAGGCGCGCGGTCACTGGCGTTCATCCGGTCGCGGCGGGGCGCGGAGCTGGCCGCGCTGGGTGCGCGTCGCATCTTGTCCGAAGTGGACCCTCGATTATCGGAAACCGTTGCGGCGTACCGGTCTGGCTATCTTCCGGAGGAACGGCGGGCGCTCGAAGCGGCGTTGCTGTCGGGGCGGCTGCTGGGGGTCGCGACGACCAACGCGCTGGAGCTTGGCGTCGACATCGCGGGGCTGGATGCCGTGGTGCTGGCCGGCTACCCGGGCACGCTCGCGTCGTTCTGGCAGCAGGCCGGGCGGGCGGGCCGCTCCGGCGACTCGGCGCTGGTGGTGTTCGTGGCGCGGGACGACCCGCTCGACACATACCTGGTGCACCACCCGGCGGCGCTGCTCGAGCGTCCGGTCGAGACGGCGGTGCTCGACCCGGCGAACCCGTACGTGCTGGCGCCGCAGCTCGCGTGCGCCGTGGCCGAACTGCCGCTGACCGTTCCCGAGCTGGAGATGTTCGGCGGCGCGGCAGCCCAGGACGTGCTGGCCGAGCTGGCGGAGCAGAAGTTGCTCCGGCGCAGGTCGAGCGGCTGGTACTGGACGTCCCGGGACCGGCCGCACGCCGAGGTCGGGATCCGCGGGACGGGCGGCGAGCAGGTCGCGGTGGTCGAGTCGGACTCCGGGCGGATGCTGGGAACGGTCGACCCGGGGTCGGCGTGCTTCGCGGTCCACCCCGGCGCGGTGTACCTGCACCAGGGGTCGTCGTACGTGGTCGACGAGCTGGACCTGGAGCAAGGGCTGGCGATGGTGCACGCGGAGAACCCGGACTGGACGACGACCCCGCGCGAGATCGTCGACATCGCGGTGCTGAGCACTTCCGAAAAGCAGGACTTCGGCGGGGTGAGCGTCTGCCTCGGCGAGGTGGCCGTGACGTCGCAGGTCGTCGGCTACCTGCGGCGACGTCCGTCGGGGGAGGTGCTGGACCACACGCCGCTCGACCTGCCGGAGCAGAGCCTGCGCACGCGGGCGGTCTGGTACACGGTCTCGTCGGAACTGCTCGAGGCTGCTCCTGCTGTCGATGGCGTGGCGGGGACCGGGGGCCATCGGGTGGGGACCGAATCTGCGGGGCCGGTGGGGACCGGGGAGGAGACCCTGGCGAACGGTCGGGGGTCCGTTCACGAGGGTGGCAGGGCACCGGGGGGTGCCGGATTGGTTCCGGCACGGGTCCCCGGTGCCCTGCATGCCGCCGAGCACGCGGCGATCGGCCTGCTACCGCTGTTCGCTACGTGCGACCGATGGGACATCGGCGGGGTGAGTACCGCGTGGCACGAAGACACCGGGGAGGCGACGGTGTTCGTGCATGACGGCCATCCCGGGGGTGCGGGATTCGCCGAACGCGGTTATGCCGCGATTGTCCCGTGGCTGGTCGCTACGCGGGAGGCGATCGTCTCCTGCGAGTGCCCGACGGGATGCCCGTCCTGCGTCCAGTCGCCGAAGTGCGGGAACGGCAACGATCCGCTGGACAAGGCGGGGGCAGTGGCTGTCTTGAGCACCGTGCTCGGGGCGTTGCGTCAACACGGCACCTAGACGGCCACTTTGGTGGTTCATGGAGTTGTGTCCTGCTCCGCCTCGGCCGGGCTGGGACCGGCCGCCGGCGGTGGTTCGGGTGGGTCAGGCCGCGGTGGTCTGAACCAGCTGCGCGGCGTCGGCGCCGGCCAGGGCGCGCACGAGGACGTCGTGCACCTCGGCGGCGGCTGGCAGCTGCCAGCCGCAGACCTCGGGCTTGACGCGCCAGTGCACGACACCGTGCTGGAAGGGCGACGGGGGCAGCGGGATGTAGCTGTCCTTGCCGTGCCACTGGATCGAAGCGTGGGTCGCCAGCTCGGCCGGGACGTGGTCGGCGACGGTGGTGAGGAAGAGCCAGCGGCCGTTCGGCAGCGCGATGATCGGCGCCGGGTGACCGAGGGTGCGGAGCAGGCGGCAGGCACGCTTGCCGAGTTCGTCGTCGACCTCGACGGCGTCGAGCACGGTGCCGGTGGCGACGAGCAGGCTGTGGGTCCGGTCGGAGAACCAGGTGGCGACCTCGTGGGCGTGGGTGCCGATCTGCTCGCGCCAGTTGTCACTGGCCGGGACCGGACGACGCCAGGTGAGGTCGTCGCCGCCGGTGAGCGGAGCGGGGTTGACGCCCGGGAGCACCGGCCAGCCACGCCAGGCGAGTCCGATCGCCTCCGCGCGCAGTTCGATGCGGAAGGCACTCCGCCAGCTGTCCGGCCAATTCGCGTCCAACATTGTCTTCCTGCCTTAGGTTCCGGTTCTCCGCGACCCCGGAGCTAAACGCTGTCGTGGTGTCGCACATCTCACTTAACGGCAAGTTGCACATTGCCCGGAACCCCCGCGCGACAACCGGTGGTTACGCGGCGATGAACGCCCAGTGATCTCTACCGCCCGACCGAACCCATCGGCGTCTGTCGGCGGTGAACGGCAGCCGTCCACGGACCGTTCGTCGTGCGAAGCCCCAGGATCGAGAGGCTTCACGCGGGGCGTGCGGCCGCCGAGACGCGTCCTATCGGCCCAGGTGGGCACCGGTTTCGACCGCTCGCCGTGCACTACCGACCGCTGCCCGTGACCATCGGCCGCTCATCGTCCACCCGGACGGATCAGCCGGTCACCGTGGCATACCGACCGGTCGGCGTCCGCCGGGCGGCGGCGGTGGGAGGGGTCCCGGTGAACGGGCAGAAGGGGTGGTGCCGGGCTGTTGTGGATGAGTGGTCGCGGCTGGGGCTTGGGGCTAAGGCTGGGGCTGAGGTGCAGTATGGCCGCGCCAAGGCTGGGCTGGACTCGGCTCGACTCGACTGGCTGGACTCGGCTGGGCTCGACTGGCTGGGCTGGACTCAGCTGGGCTGGACTCAGCTGGGCTGGACTCAGCTGGGCTGGGCGGGCGGCACGGCTGCTCTTCGCGGCTCATGGTGGTTGGCTGGTGGGTCCTGCGCGAGCCCTTGCAGCGGGACCCGGCAGTCCGGCGAAGCCGAGGCCGGGCGCCTGGACCTCGACGAAGGCGTCCAGCCGCTGCCATCGGCAGGTCAGGAGGCTTACTGCCATCCGGTCGGCCACCCACCTGGCGTGCTCGCAAGCTCGGGTTGGGCCTTCCGCCGCGTGCGAGGCCGCTGCGAGTGCGCCCAGGTCGGCCGCGCTCTCTGCTCGGTGGCGGGCCAGGACCGCTGCTCCGAGCCAGCAGGCCAGGACCGCGACCCCTGCCAGCGCGGCCACCGCTATCGCTGTCCAGATCGTGGCCACACCGCTGTCCTGCTGCCGACCGGCCGCGCACGAGCGGCCGACCTCCTCGGCCCCGCACCCACGGCCAGCGCGGCCGGCCTCATTACTGTCCTTCGGGTCGTTCGCGCCGCGGCGTGGGTCAGCCCGCTGCATCGGGGGGCTCCGTGCCTGGCTCGGCCACTGCGTACGCCGTTGCGTTCAGGTCGATCGACGGGAGCAGACCGCCTGCCGGGTGGGCGCTTACCTTGACCGTTATCGCGTCGCCTGCCTTTTCGATGCTGAGGCTTGCGCCTGCCGGGGCTATCTCGTGGACCGCTGCCGCTGCCTCGTGGGGCTGGCCTCTTGCCAGGAGACGGGCGGCCTCGCGGGCCGCGTCCGTGCAGCGCAGCTGGCTCGTCAGCACTGTTAACCCTGCGACCAGCAGGACGGTCACCACCGTCATGCCCGCCAGGCCGAGTGCCGCTTCGACCGTCACCGCTCCTTTGTCTTCGCGGCTCACGACGGCACCGTCAGGGCCTTCATGACCAGGCTCGTCAGCCACGAGACCACCGAGTCGCCGGTGAGGAGGGTGTAGAGGACAGCCGCGAAGGCCGCGACGGCGACCGTGACGATCGCGTACTCGACCGTTGTCGAGCCGTCGTCCGAGCTGGGACGGCGGTGGGATGCGCGCATGGGGTTTCCCTTCGGTACTTGTCGGTGGTCAGAAGAGCGGGCCGAGACGGGCGGCCAGGCCGAGGACGACCGGGAGCACGCCCAGGCAGAAGAAGGCCGGCAGGAAACACAGTCCGACCGGCAGCGCCAGCGCCACTCCGGCTCGTTCCGCGCGCTCCTCCGCCTCGGTGGCCAGCTCCTCGCGGAACCGTCCGGCGAGGTCGGCCGCCGCCGCGGCGAAGGCCGCGCCCGAGCGGGACGTCCGGATCGCCGCGGCCACCAGTTCTCCGAGGCCCGGGATGGCCTGCACCGGCGCCCATGCCTCCTCCGGGCCGGAGCCGAGAGCGAGG
Source organism: Amycolatopsis sp. NBRC 101858 (assembly GCF_030269325.1). Taxonomy (GTDB): domain Bacteria; phylum Actinomycetota; class Actinomycetes; order Mycobacteriales; family Pseudonocardiaceae; genus Amycolatopsis; species Amycolatopsis ponsaeliensis. Next base: position 1,877,705 of record NZ_BSTD01000001.1, read on the forward strand.
AGGCCGGCCGTCGAGTGCAGGGCCGCGCCCGCCTCGGGCGGCGCCGTGCCGGCCACCGCGTCGAGGGCCGAGGGGACCGGCAGCCCGGCGCGGAGGCACGCCGCGAAGAGATCGAGGGTTCCGGCGAGCCGGAGCTTGGCCGCCAGGTCGACGGCGGGGGCGCGCGGCCGCCGGGTGCGGCGGATCGTCCACCAGCCGGCGGCGGTCACCAGAACGCCTGCGACCACTCCGGGCAGTCCGCCGATGAGTACTGCTGTCGATACGCCGCCCAGTGTGGTCGCGATGGGTGGGACTGCCCGGGGCCACTTGCGGGGCTCGGGGGTCGTGCCGCCGGCCAGCCAGGTGAAGCGCTGTGCCGCGGCGGAGTCGCTCGGCCAGGTGAGGAGAGCCGCGGCAAAGAAGAAGAGTGCGGTGGCGTTCATCGGATTCGCCCTCGCCTGATGCACGCGCGAGCAAGGACCTGGGACGCGATGCTGTTCCGATGCGCGAGCGAAGGGAGTTGGCTCATCGGATTCGCACCCGGCCCATCAAGGCGCGGCACCAGGCCGTTCCCGCCCAGAGCAGGAGGCTGCCGATCACCAGCAACAGCTGGCCTGGCGCGGTCTCCGTCAACACCGGCAGCGGGGATGCGCCCATCGCTTGGCCGAGCACGATGCATAAGGCGGGCAGGCCCGTGAGCACCGCCGCGCTCGCTCGGGGGCCGGCCAGCTTTGCTCGCGTTCGGCGGGCGAATGTCAGGCTTGCTTCGGCGTCGCTGCGGGCTGCGTTCAGGACGTCGGCCATCGGGAGGCCGTAGCGCTTGCCCAGTGTCCAGGCCGCGGCCAGTTCCGGGAGGGCCGACGCCCGCAGCTCGCCGTCGAGGCGGGCCGACGTCGCCAGTGCGCGGAGGTCGCTCGCTACCGCCGGGACGACCTCTGCCGCCGCTTCCGCCGCCGTTACCGGGTGGGCGCCGGAGCGTAGCTCGGACACCATCGTGCGCAATGCCGTCGCCGTGTGGGCTGCCGTTTCCAGGTCCGTGGTCGCCCGGCTGTGGGCTTGCCGCTCCTGGCGCCACGCCAGCGTCAGGACTCCCGCGGCTATCGCGCCTCCGACCCCTGCGAACAAGCCCGCGAGGGCTGCCGGGACAAGCCAGCGGACGACTGCCCACACGTCCGGAACGCGGACTGTCGCGGGTTGCTCGACCGCTGCCTGCAGCCGGGTCGGTGCCGCGGGCCAGCACGCCAGGGCCGCGCCCACGCACAGTGGGAACCACGCCGTGATCATCGCGGTCTCCTTCTCCTGCGCGGGAAGAGGTTCACCAGCAAGGAAATGCGCACCAGCAGCAGGATCAGCACGCGATCGCTCCCGTCGTGACGAAGAGGTGGCGGTCGACCGTCCAACGGCCCGCGCGCCACACCGGGACCACTCGCGCCCGGCCGCGTTCCGCGCGGAGGACGCCGACCTCCGCGAGCCGACGGCGGCCGCCCGGCTCGCGTCGCATGTGGAGGACCACCCGGATCGCCGCGACCAGCTGGCTGTGTACCGCATCGCGACCGAGACCGCCGAGTGCCGCCAGGGCCTCGATGCGGGCCGGTACCTCGGCCGGTGAGTTCGCGTGGACCGTGCAGGCGCCGCCGTCGTGGCCCGTGTTCAAGGCCGCGAGCAGGGCGCCGACCTCCGCGCCGCGGACCTCCCCGACCACCAGCCGGTCGGGACGCATGCGCAGCGCCTGGCGAACGAGCTCCGGCAGGCCCACCGCGCCCGCACCCTCCACATTGGCCGGGCGGGCGACGAGGCTGACGAACTGCGGGTGCGCGGGCTGCAGCTCGCCCGCGTCCTCGACGCAGACGATACGCTCGGCCGGGTCGACCGCGCCGAGCAGTGCGGCGAGGAGCGTCGTCTTGCCCGCGCCGGTGCCGCCGGTGACGAGGAATGCCATCCGTCGCTTGACGACGGTCTCCAGCAGTTTCGCGCCGTTCGCGTCGAACGCGCCGAGCTCCTGCAGTGTCGCGAGGTCGTGCGTCGCCGGGCGGAGGACGCGCAGGGACAAGCACGTGCCGCCGGCCGCGACCGGGGGAAGGACGGCGTGCACCCGGATGCGGCCGTGGGGGCCGTTGCCGGGCAGCCAGCCGTCCACATAGGGCTGTGCGTCGTCGAGCCGGCGGCCTGCCGCGAGTGCGAGGCGCTGGGCCAGGCGGCGGACGGCTTCTTCGCTGTCGAACGTGATGCCGGTGCGGGTCAGGCCTTCCGGACCGTCCGTCCAGACCTCGGCCGGGCCGGTGACGAGCACGTCGGTCGTCGCCGGGTTCTCGAGGAGCGGGGCCAGCGGGCCGGCGCCGACGAACTCGTCGCGGGCTCGGCGGGCCGCGTCGAGCACTGCGTCGTGCCCCAGAGCGCCGCCGGCTTCGGCGCGGACCGCTGTTGCGACGGCGACTGGGTCGGCTTGGCGGCGGTCGCCGGCGAGGCGGTTGCGGACACGGTCGACGAAGTCGGTGGTCATGGGTTCGCCGCCTTGGTCCGGGTGCGGGTGGGGGTCACGCGGGTGCCCGCCAGCGCGGCTAGGAGGTTCGCCGTGCTTACCGGGCCGCGGCTGGCCGGGGTGCGGTCCACGAAGTCGGTGGTCATGGGTTCGCCGCCTTGGTCCGAGTGCGGGCAGGGGTCACACGGGTGCCCGCCAGCACCGCCGGGAAGTTCGCCGTGCTTACCGGGCCGCGGCCGGCCAGGACGCGGGCAGCAGGCACGCGAGTGCCCACCAGCACAGCAAAAAAGCTCGCCGCGCACACCGGGCCACGGCCGGCGAGGACGCGGTCCACGGAGTCGATGGTCACCGGTTCACCGCCTCAGTCCAGGTGCGGGCGGCGGTCACGCGGGTGCCCGCCAGCACCGCCGGGAAGTTCGCCGCGCTTACCGGGCCGTAGTCGGCCAGGACGCGGTCCACGAGGTCGGCGGTCACCGGTTCGCCGCCTTGGTCCGGGTGCCGGCTGCGGTCACACGGGTGCCCGCCAGCACCGTCAGGAAGTTCGCCGCGCTTATCGGGCCGCGGGTGGCCAGGGTCAGGATTGTGGGCAGCAAGAGGTCGGCCACTCTTATCGGGGGTCCTGGCTGGTGGAGGCGGGTGCTCATCGGGCCGCCGCCCGGGCTTCGCGGCGGGCCACTGCCAATACGTCCGCTGCCGCCGTTGCCAGGGGGCCCGATGGCTTGGTTGGGAACTCGCCGCGTTCGATCGACGTCGGCAAGCCTCGCTCCGGGGCCATCGATGCCAGCAGGGGTGGGCCGAGGAGGCCCGCCGTCCGGATGGGTGAGGCGCCGACCCTGGACCGTCCACACGCGACCACGCCCAGGCGGGCCGTCAGTTCCGACAAGGCCCTCAGCACCTGCTTCGCCGCCATGCAAGCTCGGAACTCCACCGGCACCACCAGCACCACCAGGTCGGCCACCGCGACCGCTTCCGCCGCCGCGTCGCCCAGGGTGCGCGGGAGGTCGCAGATCACCGTGCGGCCCGCGCGGCGGCCCGCTGAGAGGACCGCCGACAGAGACTCGACCGCCGGGCCTTCGCCCTCACGGCCGCATGCCAGCACCGGCAGGCTGCCGCCCCGGTGTCTTCGCTGCGGGAGCGCTGCCGCCAGGGCCGGTACGGATACGCGGCCGCTCAGGCGCACCTCCGACCAGCGGGGCCCCGGCGTCTTTTCCAGGCCCAGCAACAGGTCCAGGCCGCCGCCCAGCGGGTCGCAGTCCACCAGCAGCGCTCCGCCCGGGTCGCGGTCGGCCGCCAGTGCCAGCGTCGCGGCGAAGACGGACGCGCCCGCGCCGCCCCGGCCGCCGACCACGGCGAGCACCAGACCCGCCTCCTCCGCCGGGGTCTCGACGATGTCGGCGAAGGCGCTCGCGAGCTCGGACTCCTCGTCGGGCAACGAGATCACGCGCTCGACGCCGACGCGGAACGCGTGCTCCCACGTCGTCGTTCCCGGGCTGCCCTTGCAGACCAGGAGGATCCCGCCCCGCCGGGGCAAGACCGGCGAAAGCCGCGCGGCTTCTTCGTCGAGCACCACCAGTGGTGCCCGGGCCCAGTGCGCGCGAGCCGCCGTCAGGTCCGGTGCCCGGTCGAACTCGCAGCCCGCGACCGCGGCCACGCGCAGGATCTCGTCGAGCACGGTTTCGTCCGCGGCGACCACGATCGGTCGTTCCCCCGTCATGCGTTCCTCCCCCGTCGTCGGTGCGGGCCGTGGGTGGCCCGGGTTCCACCGTCGCGGTGGGGGGCTCGGGGGTGCAACGGGCCGGACGGGCGGCTGTGGACAACCGGGGTGTTGTGGACAACTGCCGTCCCGCGGACAGCTCGCGCGCGGGCTCCGTCGGTGGGCTGTGGAAGGATCGCGCCCGCCCGCGACGCACGTGCGGCGGAAAACGCGGGGAATACCCGCGTCCGAAGATTTCCCGCGCCGAAGAAACGATGATCGGGTCCGGGGAAAACGGAATCGAGAAAGGTAAGCGGAAGGCAAGCCGCCGGCGCCGAGAGGCGCGAACCGAAAGGTTAAGAGGGCGGCCCCCGCCAGGGGGGAGGGACGGGGGCCGCCGTGGGTTCAGCCCCGGGGGGTCGGACTGAACCGGCCCGGTTGGACACCGGACTCCCTCACTGTAACTCCGCCGGTGGCCGGTTCGCGCGCCGGGCGAGGCACACAGTTCGATAACGGCACAGCGCCCCGGAAGTGCCTTCCTGTCATGGATTTTCCGCCCGACACGGCACGCGGGTGGTGGATCAACGGGACGCGCCGCGATCAAGCTCTTATCCTGGGCACGTGGCCGAACCGAGCAGCGCGCTCCCGCGCATCCGGAAGCCGGGCCCGGAGCACGCGGTGGCCGCGTTCTTCGACCTGGACAAGACGATCATCGCCTCGTCGAGTGCGCTGGCGTTCAGCAAACCATTGCTCAAAGAAGGATTGATCAACCGTCGCGCCGCGTTGCGCAGTGCCTACGCGCAGCTGGTGTTCTCACTCGCCGGCGCCGACGAGAACAAGACCGAGCGGCTCCGGGCCGAGGTTTCCGCGCTGTGCGCCGGCTGGGACGTCGCGCAGGTTTCGGCGATCGTCCGCGAAACCCTGCACGACGTCGTCGACCCGCTCGTGTACGTGGAGGCGGCGGAGCTGATCGCGCGCCACCGCGAGGACGGGCACGACGTCATCGTGCTGTCGGCGACCGGCGAGGAGGTCGTCGCGCCGGTGGCGGAAATGCTCGGCGCGACCCGGAGCGTGGCCACGCGGATGCAGATCGTGGACGGCCGCTACTCCGGCGAAGTCGACTTCTACTGCTACGGCGCCAACAAAGCCGTTGCCGCGAAGCAACTCGCCGCTACCCACGGGTACGACCTCGCCGAGTGCTTCGCCTACACCGACTCGAGCACCGATATCCCGCTGCTGGAGGTCGTCGGGCACCCGCACGCGGTCAACCCGGACAAGCTCCTGCGGCGCGAGGCCCTGGACCGCGGCTGGCCGATCCTGGCCTTCGACCGGCCCATGTCGCTGCGCAGCCGGATCCCGACACGATCGGCGGGAATGGTGGCCCTCGGCGTCGGCGCGGTGGCGGCCGGAGCGACCTGGTACGGCCTCAATCGTCGCCGTCGGTCCCGATAGCCGCCCGTGCCGCCACCCACACGGCCGTACGACGTCCGCTTTTGCTTGGGCCAGCCCCGAATTGTCCGTCGCGGAGGGTGCCCGTGTCACCCGATCCAGCCTCTGTACCGGTGCACCCATCCGCGCACTTGAAGTGACCGGGCTCACGGCGTAGAAAGTAGGTGCGGACGTTCGTTCGGCCAGGGAGCAGGTAGAAGAGAAGCCTGTTCCACCCCGGCGAATCTCCGTGCGCGGACTCCGGGTACCCACGCGCAGCGCGCCGCGGGAGGCTCGTCGTCTAGGGACTGCGTAGTGGGACGCCACACGCCGAGTCCATGTAGGTACGACCAGAGTTGCACGCTTGGTCGCCCGAGAAGTTCGCGCTTGCAGGCGGCGCCCGTCGGCCCTAGGCCACGGGCGCCGCCTCGTTTCATGTCCGGGGCAGCGCAGTACCGCCACCCGTTCGGCCCCCTCGCACCTTGCGAACGGCGACTTTCTTACCGATCCGGGTACGAACGGTCCGTTGGTGCGGTCGGCCGATGGACATCGACGGATTCGGTGAGTAGCTTCCCGATACTGGCGCTTCCGAGTGGACTTCTGACGTCCGCCGAGCGCCCGCAACTTTTCTGGGAGGCTGGTCGTGACGACCCGAAATCGGAGGTTCCATGCGCTCGCCCTGCCCGTCGCGGGGGTGCTCGCCCTCACCGGTGTGGGTGTCGCGACCGCGGCGAGCGCACCGCGGTTGAGCGCGGACGCGCAGGCGGAGGCCGCGGCGACACAGGCGCTGCGCGGGCTGACGCTCGAGCAGAAGGTCGGGCAGCTGTTCGTCACCTGGGTGAACGGCAAGTCGGCCGACGAGGTGAACCCGAAGAACCAGACGGACTTCGGCGTCGACACCGCAGCGCAGGTCATCCGGAAGTACCACCTCGGCGGCGTCATCTACTTCAACAACGACTCGCGCGACAACTTCGACGACCCCGTGCAGGTCGCGAAGCTGTCCAACGGCCTCCAGAAGGCCGCCATCGGCAGCGGGGCGCACATCCCGCTGCAGATCGGCGCCGACCAGGAAGGCGGCACGGTGACCCGGATGGGCGCGCCGGCCACCGAGTTCCCCAACGCGATGGCCATCTCGGCCGGGCGCGACACCGGCCGCGCGACGAAGGCCGCCACCATCCTCGGCCAGGAGCTGCGGGCCGTCGGGATCAACCAGGACTTCGCGCCCGACACCGACGTCAACTCCAACCCGGCGAACCCCGTGATCGGCGTCCGGTCCTTCGCCGGGCAGCCCGGGCTGGCGAGCGACTTCGTCGGTGCCGAGCTCAAGGGCTTCCAGAAGTCCGTCGCGGCGACCTCGAAGCACTTCCCCGGCCACGGCGACGCCGCGACCGACAGCCACACCGGCCTGCCCCGGATCGACCGGACCGAGCAGGAGTGGCGGGCCATCGACGTGCCGCCGTTCAAGGCCGCCATCAAGGCCGGCGTCCCCTCGATCATGACCGCGCACATCCAGTTCCCCAGCCTCGACCCGTCGCTCGAACCCGCGACGCTGTCGAAGCCGATCGTCACCGGGAAGCTGCGGGTCGAACTGGGCTACAACGGTGTCGTCATCACCGACTCCCTCGAAATGCAGGGCGTGCGCGAGATGCACAGCGACGCCGAGATCCCGGTCCTCGCGCTCAAGGCCGGCGTCGACCAGCTGCTCATGCCGGTGCACCTCGACGTCGCCATCAACTCCGTGCTCGCCGCGGTGAAGTCCGGTGAGATCCCGATGCAGCGGATCGACCAGAGCGTGCTGCGCGTGCTGAAGCTGAAGTTCGAGCGCGGCATCCTCTTCTCGCCGTTCGTCGACCCGAACCGCGTGATGAAGACGGTCGGCACGCCCGCGAACCTCAAGACGGCGCAGGACATCGCCGACCGCGGCATCACGGCCGTCGCGAACGACGCCGGTGTCCTCCCGCTGAAGCAGAAGCCCGCCACGGCGCTCGTGACCGGCTGGGGCGTCGCCACCACGACGACGCTCGCGCAGAAGCTGACCGCCCACGGCACGGCCGCGACGGCGTACCAGACCGGCCAGGCCCCGACGGACGCCCAGATCGCGCAAGCGGTCGCGAACGCCAAGAACGTCGACCTGGTCGTCGTCTTGACCAACAACATCGGCGGCTTCCCGCTGCAGACCAAGCTCCTCGACGCCCTGCAGGCCACCGGCAAGCCGGTCGTCGCGGTCGCCGCGCAGATCCCCTACGACGCCGGTTACGCGTCCACAGTCAAGACCTGGCTGGCGACCTACGGCTACATCGGGCCGACGCTGGAAGCACTGGCCAAGGTGATCCTCGGCGAGACGAAGCCGACCGGGAAGCTGCCGGTCGACATCCCGGCGGGAGCCGACGTGCACACCGTGAAGTACCCCTTCGGCCACGGGCTGGCCTGGTGAACCTGAACCGGCGCCACTTCCTCGGCGCGGGAGCGCTCGCGGTCCCGGCCCTGGCGGGCGGCTCGGCCGTCGCCGGGGCCCAGCCCGAGCCGCCGGCACAGGAGCAGGCCCAGGCCCACCCCGGCCGCGTCTTCACCGGCGCGGAGCAGCTGGCCGCGCAGGGCTGGCGGTCCCTGACGGGCCGCAAGCTCGGCGTCCTGTCGAACCCGACCGGGGTCCTGCTGAACGGCGACCACATCGTCGACTCGATGGTCGCGGCCGGTGTGAAGCCGGTCGCGGCCTTCGGGCCCGAGCACGGCTTCCGCGGCAGTGCGCAGGCCGGCGGCTCCGAAGGCGACTACACCGACCCGCGCACCGGCGTACCGGTGTACGACGCGTACGGCGCCGACGCAGCGAAGCTCGCTTCGCTGTTCACCAAGGCGGGCGTCGACACGGTCGTCTTCGACATCGCCGACGTCGGCGCGCGCTTCTACACCTACATCTGGTCGCTCTACACGGCGATGGTGGCCGCGGCGCAGGTCAAGGCCGCCTTCGTCGTGCTCGACCGGCCGAACCCGATCGGCGGGCGGGCGGCCGGGCCGCTGCTCGACCCGAAGTTCTCCTCGGGCATCGGGAAGAAGGCGATCGTCCAGCAGCACGGCATGACCGTCGGCGAGCTGGCTCGCTTCTTCGCCGAAGAGTTCCTGCCCGCCGAAGGCGTGAAGCTCGACCGCCTCGAAGTCGTCCAGGTACGCGGCTGGCAGCGCGACACGCTCTTCGCGCAGACCGGGCTGAACTGGGTGCTGCCGAGCCCGAACATGCCGACGCCGGACACGGCGCTCGTCTACCCGGGCACCGGCATGTTCGAAGGCACGGTGTTCTCCGAGGGCCGCGGCACGACCCGGCCGTTCGAGATCATCGGCGCGCCCGGGCTCGACTGGCGCTGGCGCGAGAAGCTCGAGGACCTCGCGCTGCCCGGCGCCCGGTTCCGCGAGATCTACTTCGTGCCGACGTTCAGCAAGTTCGTCAACCAGACCTGCGGAGGCGTGCAGGTCAGCGTCGACGACCCGCGGGCCTTCGACGCGATCCGCATCGCGGTCGCCATGCTCGTCACGGCGAAGGCGCTGCACCCGGACGTCTTCGCCTGGCGCCCCGACAACTACATCGACAAGCTCTCCGGCTCCGACCGGCTCCGGACCATGGTCGACGCCGGCGCGGGCGTCGACGAGGTCACCGGCGCCTGGCGGGCCGAGCTGGCCGAGTTCGACCGGAAACGTCGTCGCTACCTGCTCTACCGCTGAGGGAGAACTCGTGCGTGCTAGGAAGGTCCTCGCCGCGGCCACCGGAGTGCTGGTCGCGCTGACCACGTTGACCTCGGGAGCCAGCGCCATCACCGGACGCCACGACGCCGGCCGCTTCGACCGGCCGCAGCAGGGCTTCGCCCCGTCGTGGACGACCCTGCACGACGGCAAGCCGAAGGAAGTCAACCTCGACCCGGCGCCGATCAAGGCCGCCGAGGACTTCCTCGCGAGCTGGACGAAGCCGGACGCCACCGGGCACCCGCACTTCTCCGGCGCGGTCGGCCTGCTGGCCCACGACGGCGTGGTCGTCGACCGGTACGCCGTCGGCGGCGCGCTGCGGTACGCCGACGCCGCGGGCACCGAACTGCCCGCCGACCAGCAGGTCCCGATGCGCAACGACACCATCTTCGACATGGCGTCGATCTCGAAGCTGTTCACCTCGATCGCCGTGCTGCAACTCGTCGAACGCGGTCAGCTCACCATCGACACCCCGGTGAGCCGGTTCTTCCCGGAGTTCGCCACCGGCGACAAGGCCGCCATCACGATCAAGATGCTGCTCACGCACGTCTCCGGGTTCGACGCCGACCCGATCCCGTCGCTGTGGGCCGGCTACCCCGACATCCCCTCCCGCCGGCAGGCGGTGCTCGACAGCCCGCTGAAGAACAAGCCGGGCACGACCTACCTCTACTCCGACATCAACCTGCTCACCCTCGGCTTCATCGTCGAGAAGCTGACCGGGCAGCCGCTGGACAAGGTGGTCCACGACCGGATCACCGCGCCACTGGGCATGGTCGACACCGGGTACAACCCACCGGCGTCGAAGCTGAACCGGATCGCCGCGACGGAGTACGAGGCCAATCCGCCACGCGGGATGGTGCGCGGCAGTGTGCACGACGAGAACGCGTGGTCGCTCGGCGGCGTCGCCGGGCACGCCGGGGTGTTCAGCACCGCGAACGACATGGCCACCCTCGCCCAGACGATGCTCAACGGCGGCAGCTACCGCGGGCACCGGATCCTCCGCGAGGACACCGTGCGGCAGATGATGCTGACGAACTACAACCAGCAGTTCCCGGACGACGCGCACGGCCTGGGCTTCGAGCTCGACCAGCCCTGGTACATGGGCGCGCTGGCCTCCCCGGTCACCGCCGGGCACACCGGCTTCACCGGGACGACGCTGGTCATCGACCCCGAGTCGCGTTCCTTCGCGATCCTGCTGACCAACCGCGTGCACCCGAGCCGGAACTGGGGCTCGATCAACACCGCGCGCCAGGTGTGGGCGACGTCGCTGGCCAGGGCGATGGCCGTCGAACCCCAGGTCGGGAAGGACGCGTGGACGAGCACGCTGGGTAACGCGAGCGCCGCCACGCTGAGTACCCGCCCGTTTACTACGCAAAGTGATCAAGCACGGGTGTCCTTTTACGCCTTCGTGGACACCGAGGGAAGTACAGATCCATTACAGCTGCAAGCGTCCACCGACGGGGTGAACTGGCAACCGATCGCGCTATCGGTTTCCGGGCCGGGCGCACCCTCCGGAGATGTGACGTCGCTCTCCGGACACGGGCACCGTGCCTGGTGGAAGGCGAGCGGCGCGGTACCCCAGGGCGCGTCGGTGAGCCTCAGGTGGCGTTACAGCACCGATCCGAACTACACGGGCCGCGGTGTTTCGGTCGACGGTGTGAAAGTCACCGAGAGCGGCCGATCACTCCTCGACGGTGAACGGAACCCCGCCGTTTTCGTCGCAGAGGGTTGGCAGTTGAGCGCACGGTGACAGCCCTGTCGCACGGCGTCGAACTTCCGGCTCAGTTAACCGTCTCCTTGCCGTTTGCACCGCGACACTAAGTTGCCAAGTCGTTAGCTTGACCTCGTTAACAAGACCGACCTGGTTGGCGACTTTCTGGTCAGTGATTAATCGCAAATCCAGATCCGCAGACACGGACGGGTTGCGATCCGACCGAAGGGTGTGGGTAGCCTTGTCGCAGATGCCAACGGTTAGTAACTTTCCGACGGTGAGTGATACCGAATCCGTAGTCGGCACGGCACCGTCCGAAGCCGTAGCGGTCCAGACGGCCGTGCGGGACGCGGACTCCAGCCCGCTGGTGCGGATTCGGTCCTTGCTCCCCGGCCTGGCCCGCGCCGAGCAGCGCGTGGCGAAGGTGGTGCTGGAGGATCCCGCGCACGTCGCGAGACGCAGCATCACCGAAGTCGCCTTGGCCGCGAACACGAGTGAAACGACGGTGACACGCTTCTGCAAGGCGGTCGGCGTCGGCGGGTACCCGCAGCTGCGCATCGCGCTGGCCGCGGACACCGCTCGCACCGAGGCGCGCACCACGCGCAACCTCGGCGGCGAGATCGGACCCGACGACGACCTGGCGGCCGTCATCGGGAAGGTCAGCTTCGCCGACGCGCGTGCCGTCGAAGAGACGGCCGACCAGCTCGACGTCGCCACGCTGGAGCGCGTGATCGAGGTCGTCGCGAGCGCCGGCCGCGCGGACGTCTACGGCGTGGGCGCCAGCGCGTTCGTCGCCGCGGACCTGCAGCAGAAGCTGCACCGCATCGGCCGCGTGTGCTTCGCGTGGTCGGACACGCACATCATGCTGACCTCGGCCGCGGTGCTGAGCCCGGGAGACGTCGCGATCGGCGTTTCGCACACCGGGGCGACCACCGACACCGTCGAGGCGCTGCGGGTGGCCCGGGAGCACGGCGCGATCACCATCGCCGTGACGAACTTCCCGCGGTCCCCGATCACCGAGGTGGCCGACTACGTTTTGACCACGGCGGCGCGGGAAACCACGTTCCGTTCGGGGGCCACGGCGAGCCGCATCGCCCAGCTCACCGTCATCGACTGCCTGTTCATCGGGGTCGCGCAGCGGCACATGGACGCGTCGGTCAACGCTCTGGACGCCACCCGGGACGCGGTCGGCTCGCACCGCTTGGGGGTCAGGCCGGACGGCCGTCGCCGTCCGCGGGAAACCGGCAAGTAATGACGGAAAAAGTGAGGCGCATGATGACCGTCCCCACGCAGGCGGTGCACGTCGATTCGCCGACCGAGACCCGCAATCCCCGCACCACGGACATCGACCTGATGTCCACCGCGGGGATCCTGGGCGCGATCAACGCCGAGGACCGCACGGTCGCCGGCGCCGTGGCCGAGGTGCTGCCGCAGGTGGCCCGCGCGGTGGACTACGCGGTCGACGCCCTGCGGGCGGGCGGCCGGGTGCACTACGTCGGCGCGGGGACGTCCGGGCGGCTGGCCACGCTGGACGCGGCCGAGCTGGTGCCGACGTTCAACGTGCCGGCGGACTGGTTCATCGCGCACCACGCCGGCGGCGAGCGCGCGCTGCGCCAGGCCGTCGAAAACGCGGAGGACGACGACGGGGCCGGCGCGGCCGAGATGGCCGCCATGGTCCAGCCGGGCGACTTCGTGCTGGGGCTGACGGCGTCGGGCAGGACGCCGTACGTCTTGGGCGCGCTGCTGGCCGCGTCGCGCCAGGGTGCCCACACCGGCCTGGTGTCGGGCAACCCGAAGGCCGCCAAGCCGGCGGGCGTCGACGTGCTCATCGCCGTCGACACCGGCCCGGAGGCGATCGCCGGGTCGACCCGGATGAAGGCGGGCACGGCGCAGAAGATGATCCTCACGTCGTTCTCCACGGCGACGATGATCAAGCTGGGCCGCACCTACTCGAACCTGATGGTCAGCATGCGGGCGACGAACGCGAAGCTGCGCGGCCGGACCATCCGGATCCTGCAGGAAGCCACCGGCATGACGATGGCGGACTGCTCGGACGCGCTCACCGAGGCCGGGGGCGACCTCAAGGTGGCGCTGGTGCACTTGCTCTCCGGGGAAGACGTCAAGAGCGCCGCGAAGGCGCTGCACGTCTCCGGCGGGCACGTCCGGAAGGCGCTGGATCTGGTGCGGGTGCGCGCGAGCTAGACCTTCATCTGTTCACCTGTCTACCCTCTCAGATGAGGGAAGGCGGGTGGCGATGGCGGGCACAGAGGACTCGCGGCGCGGGCTTTCGCGCCGCGAGTGGGTGTCGATCGGCGGGATGGCGGGGTTCATCCTGCTCCTCAACGTCGTGGGCTGGGTGGTGCTGGCGGTCTTCGTCGCACCCCAGCACTACGCGCTGGGCGCGTCCGGTGTCTTCGGGATCGGCCTCGGCGTCACGGCCTTCACCCTCGGCATGCGGCACGCGTTCGACGCCGACCACATCGCCGCGATCGACAACACCACCCGCAAGCTGATGGCCGACGGCCAGCGGCCGCTGTCGGTCGGGTTCTGGTTCTCCCTCGGGCACTCGACGATCGTCTTCGCGCTGTGCCTGCTGCTTTCCCTCGGCGTCCGCGCGCTGGCCGGGCAGGTCGAGGACGACTCGTCGGCGCTGCACGACGCGACCGGCATCATCGGGACGTCGGTGTCCGGCGTGTTCCTGTACGTGATCGCGATCCTGAACCTCGTCGTGCTGATCGGCATCCTGCGGGTGTTCCGGCGGATGCGCCACGGCGAGTTCGACGAGGCCGCGCTGGAGAACCAGCTGAACAACCGCGGCGTGATGAACCGCCTGCTGCGCGGCGCGACGAAGTCCGTGCGCAAGCCGTGGCACATCTACCCCGTCGGCGTGCTGTTCGGCCTGGGCTTCGACACCGCGACCGAGATCGGGCTGCTGGTGCTCGCCGCCGGCGCCGCCACGTTCGCCCTGCCCTGGTACGCGATCCTCGTGCTGCCGATCCTGTTCGCCGCCGGGATGAGCCTGTTCGACACGGTGGACGGCTGTTTCATGAACTTCGCCTACGGCTGGGCGTTCGCGAAGCCGGTGCGCAAGATCTTCTACAACATCACGGTGACGACGTTGTCGGTCGCCGTCGCGTTCGTCATCGGCACGATCGAGCTGGTGTCGATCCTCGCCGAGAAGCTGGACATCACGTCGGGGCCGCTGGCCGCGATCGCGTCGGTGGACCTGGACTACGTCGGCTTCGGGATCGTCGGGTTGTTCGTGCTGACGTGGGTCATCGCGCTGGCGGTGTGGCGGTTCGGGCGGATCGAAGAGAAGTGGTCGGCGAAGCTGAGCGGGTGACGCACAGGGCGAGCGCGGCGACGGCGGCGACCGCCCCGGCCGGCCCGACCCACGCCGGGCCCGCGGCGGCGAGGACGACTCCGCCGAGCGCCGAACCGAGCGCACCGCCGACGTAGATCGCCGAGCCGTTCACGCCCAGCGCGACGGTCGGGACGTCCGGCGCGATCGTGAAGAGCCGGTACTGCTGCGGCACCATCAGCATCCCGCCGAAGGCGCCGGCGAACACGGCGAACAGCAGCGCGCCGGGCAGGGACAGCACGGCGAGGTCGACGACGGCGAGCACCACCGCGGTGCCGGCCAGCGAAAGCGCGCGGACCCGCGCCGGACCGAGGCGGTCGGTGGCGTGGCCGGTGGCCGTCGTCCCGGCGAGCTGGCCGAGCCCGAAGCCGACCAGCACCCACGACAGCACGGCGCCGCTCGCGACCGGGGCGACCAGCACCGGCAGGTAGACGAACACGGTGAACCCGGCGAGCGTGCCGAAGACCGTCACCACCAGGACGCGGGCGACCGCCGGCCGCACGACGACGGCGAGCCGCTCGCGCAGCCCGGCCGCGGGCACGCGGACCTCGGGGATGATCGGGATCAGCACCGCGACGACGACCGCGACCACCCCGATCCCCCACATCACCGCGCGCCAGCCGAACCACTGCCCGGCGAGCACGCCGATCGGGACGCCGAGCACCATCGACACGCTCATCCCGGCGGCGACCGTGGAGAGGGCGCGGCCGCGGCGCTGTTCGGACGAGAGCGCGCCGGCGAGGACGTAGGCGTTGGACTGGAAGGCGGCGGCGCCGATCGCGGCGAGCACCCGCGCGAGGGCGACCACGGCGAACGAGGTGCCGAGCGCCTGCCCGGCCATGCCGACGGTGAACAGCACCATGCCGCCGGCCAGCACCCACCGCCGGTCCCAGGTACCGGTGAACGCGGCGATGAGCGGGGACGCGACCGCGTAGGTCAGGGCGAAGACGGTGGCGAGCTGGCCCGCGACGGACTCCGTCACGTGCAGGTCGGCGGCGATGACGGGCAGCAGGCCGTTGAGCACGAACCCGTCGGTGCCGACGGTGAACGTGCCCACCGCGAGGACGAGCAGGACCCCCAGTCGATCATTAGATGATCGTCGAATCGTCATACGGTCATGATGGAGCTATACTTCGATCGTTGTCAAACGATCCAACTGTTGGGAGGCCGCGGTGGCCCGGACGCTGCCCCAGCCGGCGAGCGAAGCAATCGAGATCGTGACGGTGCTGCAGGCCTTGGCCGATCCCGTGCGCCTCGAGATCGTCCGCGAACTGGCTCAGGAGACCGAGCCGCGCAGCTGCGCGCTCGAGGAGTACGACGTCGACATCACGGCCGCGACGCTGTCGCACCACTGGCGCGTGCTGCGCGAAGCCGGCTTGACCACGACGACCGTCGAAGGCCGCCGGCGGTGGATCGTGCTTCGGCGTGACGACCTGCAGGCGCGGTTTCCCGGCCTGCTGAACGCCGTTCTGTCTTAAGAAGCCGCGTCGGAAATGCTCTTCGCTTCGCGCGCCCCCGCTTCGAACGCTTCGCAGCAGAAGAGCAGCCAAGCGCGTACGCCCTCGGGCTCCCCGCTCGCAAATCCTTCAGCCGCTTCGAGATAACGCGGCACGCGACGGAAGAACGCGACTTCGGGAATGCTCAAGGCCTTTGGATCCAAGCCCGTCGCGACCATCGTCAGCCGGGCGGCCGCGCGAGCCACGACGCCGTCCGCGCTGCCGAAAGGCTTGAGCGCCAACAGTTCCCCGTGCACGACCGCCGTCAAAACCGGGCCCGGCACGGACGTCGCGCCCGTCACCAGCTGAGCGAGCATTTCCAGGCGGCCGCCGCCGGAATGCGGGCGCCCCAACGCATCCGGGTCCGCGACGAGGTCCGCCGCGGCCAGGACGTGCAAGCGCGCCAGTGCCTGCATCGGTGCCCGGCGCCACGTCGGGAGCAGCGTCTCCAACGTCTCCGCGACCCGGAGCGAGCCGGCGAGGATCGGGTCGTCGACCGCGCCGTCGGCGGGCAGTTCCGGGTTCGCGCCTTCGATACCGGCCGACGCGCGCGCCGCGCGGACCGACGCTTCGGCCGCCGTCGCCGCGCCGCCGCGGAGGTTGGCGGGGAGGCGGTGGACCGCGAACACCGCGTCCTGCGCGGACTTCGCGGCCGCCGCGACGCCTTCGAGGTCGAGGAGCGGCTTGAGCGGATCAGGCATCGAGGACCTGGCCTTCGCGGGAGACCACGGGCGGCAGCACCGACCACGGGAAGTTGATCCAGCGGTCGGTGTGCCGCCAGACGTACTCGCACTTGACCGTGGAGTGCGGCTTTTCGTAGACGACGGCCGAGCGCACCTCGGCGACGTGCTCGACGCAGAAGTCGCGCACCAGCTTGAGCGTGGCGCCGGTGTCGGCGACGTCGTCGGCGATCAGCACCTTCTTGCTCGTCAGGTCGACGACGTTGGGCACCGGCGGCAGCATCACCGGGAGGTCGAGGCGCTGGTCGACGCCGGTGTAGAACTCGACGTTCATCACGTGCAGGTTCTTCACGTCGAGCGCGTAGCCGAGCGCGCCGGCGACGAACAGCCCGCCGCGCGCGATGGACAGGATGAGGTCCGGCGCGAAGCCGTCGTCGGCGATGGTGTGAGCCAGTTCACGGCTCGCCGTGCCGAACAGCTCCCAGCTCAGCTCTTCCCGCTCTTCGGCCATCGATCTCGCCCCTTCGTCGTGGTCAGCCGAGCATAGGCAACGCCGAAGTGGACTTTGGAAATGCTCGAAAATTGGCTATCAGGGAAAGCCAATATCGAGTTTACGGTGGTCACGTGAGCGACTGGAGCACCCGACCGACCCTGTCCGGCAAGCACGTCCGCCTGGAGCCGCTGACGGCCGAGCACGCCAAGGGCCTGTTCGAGGCCGGCGCCGACCCGGGCATCTGGGCGTGGCTGAGCATCCGGCAGCCGGGGGATCTTCCCGCGGCCGAGCGGATGGTCGAAGACGCGCTCGCCGACCCCGACCGGCGGCCCTTCGCGCAGATCGACGTCTCATCCGGCCGCGTCGCCGGGACGACGTCGTACTACCAGGTCGTCGAGAAGCACCGGATCCTCTCGATCGGGCACACGTGGATCGGCGCGGACTGGCAGCGCACCGGGCTGAACACCGAGTCGAAGCTGCTGCTGCTCACCCACGCGTTCGAAACCCTTGACGCGCAACGGGTCTGCTGGGAGACCGACATCCGCAACCTGCGCTCGCAACGCGCCATCGAACGGCTTGGCGCGCTTCGCGAGGGCGTGCTGCGCGCGCACCGGATCCGGCCGGACGGCTCGTCGCGCGACACCGTCACCTATTCGATGCTGGCACCGGAGTGGCCGGCGGCGAAGGCGCGGCTGAACGAACGCTTAGTCACCGGGCCTCGCCTGGCTCGGTGAAACGACAGGGCAACGTGGGTGCAACCTTTTACAAGGCGGACTAACGTCGCTAGCGTGCCGCTAGCCGTCATGTCGGCGCACTACAGGAGGCCTTGCAACCATGACCGAGCAGTCCCCCGCACTGGACAACCTGCTCACCGAGAGCCGCACGTTCCCGCCCAGTGACGAATTCGCTGGCCAGGCCAATGCGAAGGCCGATCTCTACGCCGAGGCGGACGCCGATCGCGAAGCGTTCTGGGCCAAGCAGGCGGAGCGGCTGACGTGGGACACGAAGTGGACCACGGTACTGGACTGGACCAATGCGCCCTTCGCGAAGTGGTTCGTCGGCGGCAAGCTGAACGTCGCGTACAACTGCGTCGACCGGCACGTCGAGTCCGGGCACGGCGACCAGGTCGCGATCCACTGGGTCGGCGAGCCGGGTGACACGCGGGACATCACCTACGCCGAGCTGAAGACCGAGGTTTCCAAGGCCGCCAACGCACTCACGTCGCTGGGCGTCACCGCCGGCGACGTCGTCGCGATCCAGCTGCAGATGGTTCCCGAGGCCATCTTCGCGATGCTCGCGTGCGCGCGGATCGGCGCGCTGCACAACGTCGTCTTCGGCGGCTTCTCGCCGACGGCGCTGCGGGCCCGCGTCGACGACGCCGCCGCGAAGATCGTGATCACCTCCGACGGCCAGTTCCGCCGCGGCAAGGCCGCGCCGATGAAGGCCAATGTCGACGAAGCGCTCGAAGGCGCCGAGACCGTCGAAAAGGTCATCGTCGTGCAGCGCACGGGCGACCAGCTCGAGGGCGACGTCCCGTGGACCGACGGCCGCGACCTCTGGTGGCACGAGCTCGTCGACGGACAGTCCGAAGAGCACACTCCCGAAGCCTTCGACAGCGAGCACCCGCTGTTCATCCTCTACACGTCTGGGACGACCGGGAAGCCCAAGGGCATCCTGCACACCTCCGGCGGCTACCTGACGCAGACGGCGTACACGCACCACAACGTCTTCGACCACAAGGCCGGCGAAGACGTCTACTGGTGCACCGCCGACATCGGCTGGATCACCGGCCACAGCTACATCGTCTACGGCCCGCTCGCCAACCGCGTCACGCAGGTCGTCTACGAAGGCACGCCGAACACCCCGCACGAGGGCCGGCACTGGGAGATCGTCCAGAAGTACAAGGTCTCCCTCTACTACACCGCCCCGACGCTGATCCGCACGTTCATGAAGTGGGGCGCGGAAATCCCGGAGAAGTACGACCTCTCGTCGCTGCGGGTGCTGGGCTCGGTCGGCGAGCCGATCAACCCCGAGGCGTGGATCTGGTACCGCGAGAACATCGGCGCGGGCAAGGCGCCGATCGTCGACACGTGGTGGCAGACCGAGACCGGCGCGATCATGATCTCGCCGCTGCCCGGCGTCACCTCGACCAAGCCGGGTTCCGCGCAGAAGGCGCTGCCGGGCATCTCCGCGAAGGTCGTCGACGACACCGGCACCGAGGTCGCCCACGGCGGCGGCGGGTACCTGGTGCTCGACAAGCCGTGGCCGTCGATGCTGCGCGGCGTCTGGGGCGACGAGGAGCGCTTCCGGGACACCTACTGGTCGCGGTTCAAGGACCAGGGCTTCTACTTCGCCGGCGACGGCGCGAAGTACGACAACGACGGTGACGTCTGGCTGCTCGGCCGCGTCGACGACGTGATGAACGTGTCCGGCCACCGCATTTCGACGACCGAGGTCGAGTCGGCGCTGGTTTCGCACCCGACGGTGGCCGAGGCCGCGGTCGTCGGCGCGACCGACCCGACGACCGGCCAGGGCATCGTCGCGTTCGTCATCCTGCGCGGCAACGCCGTCGACGGCGGCGAGGAGGCCATCCAGGCGCTGCGCAACCACGTCGCGAAGGAGATCGGGCCGATCGCGAAGCCGCGGCAGATCATGGTCGTGCCGGAGCTGCCGAAGACGCGCTCGGGCAAGATCATGCGCCGCCTGCTGCGTGACGTCGCGGAGAACCGGCAGGTCGGCGACGTCACCACGCTGGCCGACTCGTCGGTGATGGACCTGATCTCGTCGGGCCTGAAGTCGGGCAAGTCCGAGGAGTGAGCTAGCGTTCCTCTTGTCAGAGCCCTTCCGGCTTCGCGCCGGGAGGGCTCTTTCATGAACCCCCCGAGCGGCGCACTTCGAACGCATGTTCTACACTGTGCCGCGAACCACACCCCCTTCCCGGGCAAGGAGACGACACGACGATGACCGTGGATGTCCTGACGCACGACGAGGAAACGGCCGAAGCTCCGGCGACCACCGAGGCGCCGGCCACCGACGTTCCCGCCGCCGAGGCGACGACCGTCACCGAGTCCGCGTCCCCGGCCGCTTCGGACGACTCGGCTCCCGCCGAGCCCGCCGCCGAAGAGGCCCCCAAGCCGAAGCGTGGCCGCCCGAAGGGTGCGGCGACCGCGTCGACGGCGAAGAAGACCCGCACGGTCGAGCTGATCCTGACCGTCACCGGCACCGCCGATGGCGAGTGGCAGGCCGAGCTGAAGAACGGCTCGAAGTGGGTCGCGAAGGGCCTGGAGATCCCCGCCGCCGCGGTGTCGCGCGCGGCGAAGGAGCTGCACTCCGACCTGTCCGGCCCGATCGACGAGGTGATCAACCAGGCCCGCGAAGCGCAGGCCGCGAAGGTCGCCGCGCTCGAAGCCGAGCTCGAGAAGGCCAAGCAGGCCCTCGCCGAGCTGGACGCCTGAGCTTCATCCCAGGAGACGCCCGGTTCCGCCTCGAGCGGGGCCGGGCGTTTCCGCTTTCCAGGGTCGGCTCGCGTACCCGGACAGTCGGCTCGCGTACCTGGAGGGTCGACTCAGGCGATCGGGGGGCGCCCGGGCAGGGGTGACTTGAACTCGACCCACATCGAGTCCGTCAGGGCCTCCACGTGGTGGTCCACCCCGCGCGGGTGCAGCACCGAATCCCCCGGCTCCAGCACCGCCTCGGCGCCGTCCACCGCGCCGCGCAGCTTGCCCGACAGGACGTAGACGATCGAGTCGTGGTCGTGCGCATGGGTCGGGGACGCCACGCCGGCCGGGTAGTGGATCAGGTACGCCAGGCCGCTCTCGGCCGTCTCCAGCAGCCGGAAGCGGCCCTCGCCGCCCCGGAGCGGCAGGCCCTCCACCGTCTTCAGCGGCTGCCACACTTGCTCGTCCATGCCGCCCATGATGACCCAGAACCGCTGAGTCCACACAGGACTCGCTTAGGTTAGGCACGCGTTAATTAGGCGAACCTGACCCAAATCGGAGGTCTCGCCACGATTCTCCGTTCGTGTTTCACTGGTCCGGTGACCGAAACGATTGACGGTGACGCCGTGGAGCACGCCGCGCACGAACCGCACCAGGACGTGGGCGGGAAGCTGAACTGGCTGCGGGCCGGGGTTCTCGGGGCGAACGACGGGATCGTGTCCGTCGCCGGGATCGTCGTCGGCGTCGCCGGCGCGACCACCGAAAGCACCACGATCCTCACCGCGGGAATCGCCGGGCTCGTCGCCGGCGCGTTTTCCATGGCCGGCGGGGAATACGTCTCCGTGAGCACCCAGCGCGACACCGAACAGGCCTTGCTCCGGCTGGAAAAGCAGGAGCTCAAGACGATGCCGGAGGCCGAGGAGCGCGAGCTGGCGGGGATTTACGAGGAAAAGGGCCTTTCGCCCGACCTGGCCGCCCAGGTCGCTCGTGAACTGACCGAAAAGGACGCCCTGCACGCGCACGCGGAAGCCGAGCTCGGCATCGACCCGGACAACCTGACGAGCCCGTGGCAGGCGGCCTGGGCGTCCCTGCTGGCGTTCTCGGTCGGCGCGCTGCTGCCGATCCTGTCCATCGCCTGGGCCGGCGTCTCCCTGCGGGTGTGGGCGTGCGCGGCCGCGGTCGTCGTCGGCCTCACGCTGACCGGGTGGGTCAGCGCGAGGCTCGGCGACGCGAACGTGGGGCGCGCGATCCTCCGCAACGTCGGCGTCGGCGCCCTCACCATGGTGGTGACCTACTTCGTCGGGGTGATCTTCGGCGTCACCGTGGGCTAGTGCACGCCCTTCATCAGCTTGCGGATGAAGGGGATGCCCAGGAACAGCAGGATGCCGACGCCGATCGCGACCCCGCCGACCGTGCTGAAGTACGGCGCTTCGTCGTCGACCGAGTAGTACTCGGCGAGCTTGCCGGACATCGCCGTGCCGAACGAGATCGACAGGAAGTTCAGCGCGACCATCTGCGTCCGGAACGCCTCGGGTGCGAGCTTCGTCGAGAGCGACAGCCCGACCGGGGAGAGGCACAGCTCGGCGATCGTGAAGACGAACAGGATGCCGACCATCGCGAGCATCGGGCTCGCGTTCTTGCCGCTGCCCACCATCGGCAGGAACAGCAGGAACGCCGCGCCCATCAGCACCGTCCCGAGGACGAACTTCATCGGCGTCGACGGCTGGCGCTCGCCGAGCTTCGTCCACAGGGCCGCCAGCACCGGGGCGAACACGATGATGAACACCGGGTTGATCGAGTTGACCCAGGACACCGGCAGCTCCCAGCCGAACAGGCTCCGGTTCAGCCGCTGGTCGGTGTAGGCCGCGACGACCGTGAACTGCTGCTGGTAGAGCGAGAAGAACACCGCGCTGGCGATGAACATCGGGATGAACGAGAACACCCGGCTGCGCTCGTCGCCGGTGATCTTGCTGCTGGTCAGGATGACGAGGAAGTAGATCACCGAGATCACGCCGACCACCCACACGACGACGTCGGCGAGGTTGCCCGGGTTGACGACGCCGGTCAGCACCAGCACCACGATCGCGGCGACCAGCAGGAGGGCGGCGCCGACCGCGAGCGCGCGCTGCGACGACGGCAGCGGGTTCGGCACCTCCTTGGCCTTGTCGCCGAGGTTCTTGCGGCCGACCGTGTACTGGATCAGGCCGAGCGCCATGCCGATCGCGGCGAGGCCGAAGCCGAGGTGGAAGCCGACCTCCGTCTGCGCGAGCCCGGTCAGCAGCGGCCCGACGAAGCCGCCGAGGTTGACGCCCATGTAGAAGATCGTGAAGCCGGCGTCGCGCCGCTCGTCGCCTTCGGCGTAGAGCGTGCCGACGATCGCCGTCGCGTTGGACTTCAGCCCGCCACTGCCGACGGCGACGCAGACCAGGCCGACGCCGATGCCGCCCAGGCCCGGCAGCAGCGCCAGGCTGATGTGGCCGATCATGATCAGCACGGCGCTGTAGAACAGCGTGCGTTCGGAGCCGAGCAGCCGGTCGGCGACCCAGGCGCCGATGACGGCGGAGAGGTAGACCAGGCCGCCGTACGCGCCGACGATGCCGAGCGCGGACTCCTGCGCCAGGCCCAGGCCACCCTGTTCGACCTTGTAGTAGAGGTAGATCGGCAGGATGCCGAGCATCCCGTAGTAGGAGAAGCGCTCCCACATCTCCACGCCGAAGAGGTTCGCCAGCCCTCGTGGGTGCCCGAAGAACCTCGTGTCCTGCTGGACCTCGGTAGAGGTGCTCACAACTCTGTCTTCCTTTGTCTCGGACTTCGTTGTCGCTTGGCATGCTATGAGCACACCGTGTGACCCACCACCGGCACCCGGTGTGGCGGTCGCCATAACGGTCCGTGACAAAGAGACGTTAAAATTTCACCAAGGTGCGCCGGGAAGCCTGGTCGGCAACAGTGACCAGCGACCCCAGGAGCTGCCCGTGTCCCGCCCGTTGACCGAGTTCGCGCGCTACCTGCGCACCGAAACCACCGGCGGGCTCATCCTGCTGGCGGCCACCGCCGTTGCCCTGATCTGGGCGAATTCGCCACTGCGGGACAGCTACCACGCGGTGCGCGACTTCCGGCTCGGCCCGGAGCTCCTCCACCTGAACCTCACGATCGGTGACTGGGCGAAGGACGGCCTGCTCGCGCTCTTCTTCTTCGTCGCCGGGCTGGAGCTCAAGCGCGAGCTCGTCATCGGCGAGCTGTCCCGGTTCAAGCAGGCCGTGCTGCCGATCGTGGCCGCGCTCGGCGGCATGGTGGTGCCCGCGCTCGTCGCGCTGAGCGTCGGCTGGGGAACGCCGGGCATCGAGCGGGCCTGGGCGATCCCGGTCGCCACGGACATCGCGTTCGCCCTCGGCGTGCTGGCCCTGACCGCCTCGAACCTGCCCTCGAGCGCGCGGGTGTTCCTGCTGTCGCTGGCCGTCGTGGACGACCTCGGCGCGATCGTCGTCATCGCCGTGCTGTTCACGACCGGCTTCGACCTGGTCGCGGTGGCCGTCGCCGTCGTGGCGCTGGCGCTGTACGCCTTCCTGCAGCACCGCCGCGTCCGGACGCCGTGGCTGTACGTGCCGCTCGCGCTGGTCACCTGGGTCGCGGTGCACTCGGCGGGCATCCACGCGACGATCGCCGGCGTCGCGCTGGGCCTGCTCACCCGCGTCCGCGCCGACGAAGGCGAGGCCGAGGCTCCGGCGCTGCGCTTGGAACACCGGCTCCAGCCGTGGTCGGCCGCCGTCGCCGTGCCGGTGTTCGCGCTGTTCGCGGCGGGCATCTCGGTCAGCGGCGACGCGCTGGGCGCGGTGTTCACGACGGCGTTGCCGCTCGCGATTCTCGCCGGGCTGCTCGGCGGCAAGGTCGTCGGGATCTTCGGGGCGAGCCTCCTGGCGGTCCGGCTCGAGCTAGCCGAGAAACCACGCGGGATGGGCTGGCGGGACATGGCCGCGTTGTCCGTGCTCGGCGGGGTCGGGTTCACGGTCAGCCTGCTGATCGCCGACCTGGCCCTGCCGACGGAGGCGAGCGAGCTGGCCAAGGCGGCGGTGCTGATCGCGTCCGCGCTGGCTTCCCTGCTGGCGGCGGCGATGCTGCTGAAGCGGAGCCGGGTGCACGCCGAGAGGGATTGATCCACGACACTCGGCTACGCCGCCGCGCCCGGTTTCGGGACACATGGCACGATGACCCGGTGAGCAGCCCCAAGCACGAACGCACCGGCCCCGACGGCGTGGGGGCCGTGCCTTACCTCCCGCTGTCCTCCGACTCCGACGTCCCCGGCGACCAGTCGCTCGGCAGGCTCGTCGGCGACGCGACCCAGCACATCTCGACCCTGGTCCGGGCCGAGATGGAGCTCGCGAAGTCCGAGCTGGTCGGCGAGGTGAAGAAGGGCCTCAAGGGGGCCGTCTACTTCCTGATCGCGCTGACCGTCCTCCTGTACAGCTCGTTCTTCTTCTTTTTCTTCCTCGCCGAAGGCTTCGCGGACTGGTTCCGGTCGCTGCACCGCTGGGGCGCGTTCGGCATCGTGTTCGCCGTGATGCTGCTGGTCGCGGGCGCGGCCGGGTTCCTCGGCTACCGCAAGGTGAAGAAGTTCAAGGCACCGGAGCGGACGATCGCCAGCGTCAAGGAGACCGCCGCCGCGCTGAAGCCGCAGAAGGCGCCCGACGCCGACCTGACCACCACCCGCGACTGAGGCGGTGCCCGCGTCCCCCGACCCGTCGAGCGTCCGGCTCGACGGCCCGTGGGCTCATCGCGACGTGTCCGCGAACGGCATCCGGCTGCACGTCGCCGAGCTCGGCGAGGGGCCCGTCGTGGTGCTGCTGCACGGGTTCGCCGAGTTCTGGTGGACCTGGCACCACCAGCTGCGGGCCCTGGCCGACGCGGGATTCCGCGCGGTCGCCGTCGACCTGCGCGGCTACGGCGACTCGGACAAGCCGCCGCGCGGCTACGACGCGTGGACGCTCGCCGGGGACGTCGGCGGCCTGATCAAGTCACTCGGCGCCCGCCGGGCGCACCTCGTCGGCCACGCGTGGGGCGGCATGCTCGCGTGGACGGTCGCGTCCCTGCACCCCCGGCTCGTGTCGTCGGTGACGGCGATCGGCGCCGCCCACCCGCTCGCGCTGCGGTCCGGGGCCGCCCGCCCGTGGCGTGGCCAAGGACGGGCGGCCGGGCACCTCTTCCGCTTCCAGGTGCCGATGGCGCCGGAGAAGTGGCTCGTGAAGGACGACGCCCAGGCCGTCGCGGATCTCTTCGGCGGCTGGGCCGGGAGCCGATGGCGGTCCACTTCGGACTTCGCCGACAGCGTCGAGGAGTTCCGGCACGCGATGCTCGTGCCCGGGGTCGCGCACAGCGCGCTCGAGTACTACCGCTGGGCGTTCCGCGCGCAGTTCCGCGGCGAAGGCCGCCGGTTCACCGAGGCCGTCGGCGGCCGGATCACCGCGCCGACGCTGCAGCTGCACGGCGCCGACGACCCCTGCATCCTCCCCGAGACGGCGACGTCGTCCGTGCGCTGGGCGGGCCCGCACGCCGAGCCGGAGCTCTGGCCGGGCGTCGGGCACTTCCCGCACCTCGAGGCGCCGGACCGCACGTCGGCGGCCCTGGTGGACTTCCTCAAGTGAGGTCGATGGCGTTCTTCGCCCGCTCGACCGACTCCTCTGCCGGACCGCCCGTCGGGTTCTCCGTGGCCAGCGCCTGGTTGAGCTCGACGAAGGGCCGCATCCGGCTCTCATAAGCGGCGAACGCGGCTTCGTGCTCCGCGCGGCCCAGCTCCTGGGCGAGGACGTACGCGCCGACCAGCGCGAGGCTCGTCCCCTGGCCGGAGAGCGCCGACGCGCAGTAAGCGGCGTCGCCGAGCAGCACGACCCGGCCGGCCGACCAGCGGTCCAGGTGGATCTGCGCCATCGCGTCGAAGTAGAAGACGTCCGCGGCGGCCATCGCCTCCAGCAGCTTCGGCACCTCCCAGCCGACCCCGCCCAGCCGTTCGGCGACGAGCCGCTTCTGCCCGTCGACGTCCTGGCGGGGCAGCGGGTCCGAGCCGAAACCTAAGGTCACGCGCAGCTCGGTGTTGTCCCGGACCGGGTAGATCGCCCCGCCGGTCTCCTCGTGCCGGAACCAGACCTGCCAGTCCTCGAGGCCCAGGAAGTTCGGCGCCGGGAAGATCGCCAGGTACTGGCCGAGGTGGCGGACGAACTCCTCCTCCGGCCCGAAGGCCAGCCGCCGCACCGCCGAGTGCAGGCCGTCCGCGCCCACGACCAGGTCGAACGTCCGGAAGCCGCCGTGCTCGAACTCGACGCGCACGCCGTGCGGCTCTTCGGTCAACGCCGTGACCGAGTCGCCGAAGACGTACTCGACGTCGGTCGCTTCGTGCAGGATCGCGACGACGTCGTCGCGCAGGATCTCGAAGTCGTCGCTGTCGAGCCGGCCGCTGCTGTAGGTGAACTCCTCGGACCGGAACAGCTCCTGCCCGGCACCGTCCACCATCGACATCCCGCGCATCCGGGTGCGCAGCGCACGCATCCGCTCGCCCAGGCCCATCCGGTCGACGACGTCGAGCGCGACGCCGCGCACGTCGATCGCCTGGCCGCCGGTCCGCGGGCCGGACGCCCGCTCCACCACGGTCACCTCCCAGCCGGCGCGCGCCAAAAACCACGCGAGGGTCCCGCCGGCGACGCCGGCCCCCGAGATCAGGACGTTGCGCATTTCGTGCCTCCAGAGTCGTACACTTCTTGCCATCACTCTGGAGTTCCAGCAGTTCACCAGCAAAATCTGTGCTAGCACAGATGGGTATCTGTCCTAGTACAGGAGGCAGCCGTGAAGTACCTGGCCATCGCCGAAGAACTGCGGGGCCGGATCACGCGCGGCGAGCTCTCACCGGGCGCGCGGGTTCCCTCGACCCGGCGGCTCGCGACCGACCACGGCGTCGCGATGGCGACCGCGGCGAAGGCGTTGACGCTGCTGAACCAGGAAGGGCTGGTGCACGCCGAACCACGGTCCGGCACGGTCGTCAGCGGCCGGGAACGCCGTGGCACCCAGCGGGGGCTGACCCGCGAGCGGATCGTGCGGACGGCGATCGCCATCGCCGACACCGAGGGGCTCGGCGCGCTGTCCATGCGCGGGGTCGCCGCCCGTCTCGGCGTCGCGGCGATGGCGCCGTACCGGTACGTGCGGGGCAAGGACGAGCTGGTGCTGCTCATGGCCGACGCCGCGTTCGGCGAACGCGGCTACCCGGCGAAGCCGTCCGGCGACTGGCGTGACCGGCTGACGCTCGGCGGCCGCACGCTCTGGTCGCTCTTCCGGCGGCACCCGTGGCTGGCGCAGCTCGGGCCGATCACCAGGCCACTTCCGCTGCGCAACCTCGCCACGCACGGCGAATGGGCGCTGTCGGCGCTGTCCGAACTGGACGTCGACGCGGCGACGCTGTGCGACCTGCACGTCCTGTTCTTCGGCCACATCCAGGGGATGGCGGTCCACCTGGAGCGCGAGCAGAGCGCGCTGGCGGCGTCCGGGCTGACCGAAGAGGACTGGATGGACCACCAGGGGCCGGCCGTGCTGGCGATGGCGGCCGGGCACCCGACGTTCGCCAAGATGCTCGCCGAGCTGTCCGAGACCGGCTACGACCTCGTCCTGGACGACATCTTCGAATCGGGCCTGCGGGCGCTGCTGGACGGCCTCGCGCTGCGCTACGGGCGTTAGGCCGCGCAGGAGCCGGTGGACACGTTCGTCGACTGCGACGGCGCCGCGTCGACCTCGGCCCGCACCTGCTCGGCCGTGAGCGTGAAGCCCGTCTCCGGGTCCTCGACCGCCGCCCCGAACACGACGCCGATGACCTGGCCGTCCGGGGTCACCATCGGGCCGCCGGAGTTGCCGCTGCGGATCTCCGCGCGGACCGTGAAGACGTCCCGCTGCACGGTGCTGGCGTCGTAGATGTCCGGGCCGCGCAGGTTGATCCGGCCGCGCACGCGGGCCGGCGTCGCCCGGTACGGGCCGTCGAGCGGGTAGCCGAGCACGATCGCGCTGTCGCCCGCGGTGGCGGTTTCCGCCGCGAACCGCAGCGCCGGGGCCCGCAGCCGCGGCACGGCGAGCACCGCGATGTCGACCTCGGGGTTGAAGTAGACGACGCGCGCCGGGTAGTCGCCCTCCGTCGTCTCGATGCCGACGGTGTCGGTGCCGGCCACGACGTGCGCGTTCGTCATCACCCGCTGCGGCGAGATCACGAACCCGCTGCCCTCCAGGGACCGCGAGCACGAGCTGGCGCTGCCGCGGATCTTGACGACGCTGCCGTGCAGCTGCTGGACGGTCGCGCTGCTCTGCAGCGCCGGGTCCGGCGGCGAGGTGTCGGCCGTCGGGGCCTTCTGGAACGGGTCGACTATCGACGGGAAGCCGGACGCGTCGAGCAGCTTGCGCAGCTGGCTCGGGAAGCCCTGCGCGGCTTCCGGCATGGCGTCGTTGACCTTGCCGAGCACCACCGAGCCGTTGATCGCCTTGGCCAATCCGGGCAGGCCGGACACGGTCGTCAGCGGCGTCGCGATCAGCCACGCCACGATGAAGACGACGAGGGCCTGCACGACCGCGCCGAGCGTCTTGTCGACGCCGGACAGCTTGTCCGGGTTGATCTTCTGGCGCAGCCGGCGCCCCACGTACACGCCGAGCGCCTCGCCGAAGGCGACCAGGAACACGACAGTCGCGACGGCGAAGGCGACCTTCCACACCGGGTCGTCGAAGAACGAGACGACGACCGGCGCGAGCTTGATCCCGGCGAGCGCGCCGAGCACCACGCCGACCAGCGACGGCAGCGCGACGATCACCCCCTGGTATGCGCCGGACACCGCCGCCAGCACGGCCAGCAGCAAGACCAGCACATCGACCCAGTTCACGTCGTCACTCCCCGCCTGTCAGGCGTGCCCGGAAGGCCGCCAGCGCCTCGTCGAGATCCCGGACGTCGCCGGTGTCCCATTCGCGCTCCCAGCCTCCCAGGCCGAGCAGGACGGACAGCAACCCGGCGGTGAACCCCCAGACGAACAGGCCGCCGACCTCGAAGGCCGGGCCCTTCCACGGCATGCCGGCCTTCTGGATCATGAACCGGTTGGCCGGGTCGACCAGGTCGGCGATCGCGACGCGCGCGACGGACGCCGTCTCGGCCGGGTCGACCGCGTGCACCGGGGACGGCTCGGCCCAGTGCGCCAGCACCGGCGTCACGGCGAAGCCGGACACCGGGACGAACAGCTCCGGCAGCACCGCGACCGGGCGGACGCCGGACGGGACCACGCCGGTTTCTTCTTCGGCCTCGCGCAGCGCGGTGCCGACCGGGCCGCCGTCGCCGTCCTCGGCGCCGCCGCCGGGGAACGCGACCTGCCCGGCGTGCGAGCCCAGCGTGTCGGCCCGGCGTTGCAGCAGGACGTCGGGCTCGCCGTCGGCTTCGCGCTCGCCGAAGAGGATGAGCACGGCCGCGGCGCGCGTGTAGGCGGCCTCGGGCGGGCTGAACCGCGTGAACGTCTTCGAGTCGACCTCGGCACTCACCTTGACCAGCGGCCGGAGCCACTCGGGCACCGACTCCGGCTCGACCAGTGGTCCGATCACGATGCTCCCTCGACTGCCGCGCGCACCTGGTCAGTGTTCCCGAAGGTGCGTGGATTCGCGATGAACCGCACCTCGCCCGCGGCGGTGACCAGGTAGGACGCCGGCAGTGACGAAGGCACCTTCAGCGCCGTCCGGACGGGCCCGCTCGGCCCGTCGCCGTCGAACACCGACGGTAGGTGCACGCCCAGCTCGGCGAGGAGGTTCAAGCCGTCCTCCGCCGGGCTCTGGACCTGGACGCCGAGCACGCGCGCGGCACCCGGCTGCTTCGCGTACTCCTGGAGCACCGGCAGCTCGGCCCGGCACGGCTGGCACCAGGACGCCCACACGTTGACCAGCACCGGAGCCCCGGCGAGGGCCTTGCCGACGTCGACGCTCGCGCCGTCGCCGAGGCAGTCCGCCTCGACGCCTTCGAGCTGCTTCACCGGCTGCGCGGGACCGGCCGCGGGGCACGGCTGGAGCGCCGCCGCGGACCGGGCCGGCGCCAGGGCTCCGGAATCTCCGGTCGGCTTCGCGGCGCTGTCGTCACCCCCGCGGGGCAGCAGCGCGACGATGAGCGCCACCGCCAGCACGGCGGCGGCCAGCGCCCATTTGGTGACGGTCGTCACCGGGGCGCCGCCAGCGCCAGGATGTGGTCCTTTTCAACGCCTTTGACCAGCTTCGCGGCTTCTTCGAACCCGGTCGGGCCGGTGCCGTACGACGGGCAGTCCTTGGCCAGCGGGCAGGCACCGCAGGCGGGCTTCTTGGCGTGGCAGACGCGCCGGCCGTGGAAGATCACCCGGTGCGAGAGCATCGTCCACTCCTTGCGGGGGATCAGCTCGCCGACCGCGTGCTCGACCTTGACCGGGTCCTCCTCGGCCGTCCAGCCCCAGCGCCGGACCAGCCGGCCGAAGTGGGTGTCGACGGTGATGCCCGGGACGTCGAAGGCGTTCCCGAGCACGACGTTGGCGGTCTTGCGGCCGACGCCGGGCAGCGTGACGAGGTCGTCGAGCTTGCCGGGGACCTCGCCGTCGAAGCGCTCGACCAGCGCCGCGCCGAGGCCCATCACGGAGTTCGCCTTGGCCCGGTAGAAGCCGGTGCTGCGGAGGTACTCCTCCAGCTCGGTGCGGTCGGCGCCCGCGTAGTCGGCGGCGGTCGGGTAGCGCTTGAACAGCGCGGGCGTGACCAGGTTCACCCGGACGTCGGTGGTTTGCGCGGACAGCACGACCGCGACGAGCAGTTCCAGCGGAGTGGTGAAGTCGAGCTCGCAGTGGGCGTCCGGATACACGTCGTCGAGGCAACGCTTCATCCGCCTGGCGCGTCTCACCAGAGCTAACCGGCTTTCACCAGCGCCCTCACGGGGGGCGTTCGTGGTGGCAGGTGGCACCCCGATAGCCTACGGGCGCCGTCGGACGAGCCGGTCAGTGCACCGGTGGACGACCGACACGCCAGAGCACCACCTCGGCGCAGTTTCCGGCCGCCATGAGCGAGGATCTGGAGTAGATGCTTCCCACCGATACTTTTGGGGTCCGGTCATGACCGTCTGGTTCGTCATCCTGGTCCCCCTGGTGATCATGTTCTTCGCGCTCTTCATGGAGCGCGTGGAAAGCAGGCTCAAGCACGTCGCGGTGCAGGAAAACGAGGTCGAAGAGTTCCTCGAGCAGGCGCAGCCCAACGAGGTCAGGGCGCTCTACGGGCACGGCATCGGCCGCGCGCTGGAGCTGTTCCGGCTGCGTAGGCTGGGCGGACGGGCGGCCAGGCTACGCGCGCGACGCGTGCGGAGTTAGGCTCCACGTTCGAACGAGATCATCTGGCGGGCGCGCGCGTCCGGCAGGCGATCTCGCGAGTACGCCCTAGACTGACGCGCAAGTGATCGGCGTCACGCACTTCCAGCCACGGAGGTGCGTGAACGTTTCTCGACGAGGAGGCACCCGAGGTGGATGAAACCCTGGCCCGTGCGGGCATTTTCCAGGGTGTGGAGCCGGCAGCGGCGGAGGCGCTGGCCCAGACCTTGGAATCCGTGGAGTTCCCCCGCGGCCATGTCATCTTCAACGAGGGTGAACCCGGCGACAAGCTGTACATCATCCAGTCCGGCAAGGTGAAGATCGGCCGCAAGTCCCCGGACGGCCGCGAGAACCTGCTGGGCATCTTCGGCCCGTCCGACATGTTCGGCGAGCTGTCCATCTTCGACCCCGGCCCCCGGACGTCGAGCGCGACCACCGTCACCGAGGTCCGCGCGGTCACCATGGACCGCCCGGCCCTGCGGCAGTGGATCTCGACCCGCCCGGAGATCGCCGAGCAGCTGCTGCGCGTGGTCGCGCGCCGCCTGCGCCGGACGAACAACATGGTCGCGGAACTGATCTTCACCGACGTCCCCGGGCGCGTGGCGCGGGCGCTGCTGCAGCTCGCCCAGCGGTTCGGCAGCCAGGAGGCGGGCCTGCTGCGGGTCACGCACGACCTGACGCAAGAAGAGATCGCCCAGTACGTCGGCGCTTCGCGCGAGACCGTCAACAAGGCGCTCGCCGACTTCGCCCACCGCGGCTGGCTGCGGCTCGAGGGCAAGAGCGTGCTGATCCTGGACCCGGAGCGGCTGGCTCGCCGCGCCCGCTGAGTCTTCTCACGAAGAAGGCCCCCTCACCTGGGTGAGGGGGCCTTCTTCGTTGGTCTTTTGATCAAAAACAAAGAGCCGGGCGCCACCCCCGACGTGGCGCACCGGCTCTTCGTTTGTCGCGCGGACCATCCCCCGACGATCCGCGCTCCCCGCCCTCCGGGCCAGGCCCCGACCCATATGCCGGAGGGAGCTGGGTTCTCTGCTGTTGTTCAACCATCACGGCCCATACCCACGAATTCAAGGCCATTCACTCTCAAGGACGCCATGCCCGCTGTTTTGTTGCACGAGTCCACGGAGAATATCGTGAGTGTTACCTGATCGAGACCTCACCTGATCCACTTCCAGTCTGCCGGTGAGGCACCTGACCGTCAAATAAGTGGTACTCACGTACCACTCTGCGGCATACTGGTACTCGTGTCCCACTCCGAAGGTCGTACGTCCCTGGCCGACTACCGCAGCGCGCTGACGACCCGCGCGGCCCGGCGGCCTGCCTTCGCGTCCGTGCTCGCCCGCCTGCCCATCGCCATGATCGGCATCTCGGCGCTGCTCTACGTCCAGCGCGAGACGGGTTCTTTCGCCGCGGCCGGGCTCGTCTCGGCCGGTTCACTCGTCGGGGTGTCGGTGGGCGCGGTGATCCAGGGCCGGCTGATCGACCGGTTCGGCCCGACGCGGCCCCTGCTCGTCGTCGCGGTCACCTTGGCGCTGTCGATGACCGCGCTGGTGACGGCGATCGAGTCCCACGCGCCCACGACCCTGCTGGTCGCGTTCGGTTTCCTGACCGGCCTGTCGGAACCGATGGTCGGCTCGGCGTCCCGGGCGCTGTGGGCCCGCCTGCTCCCGCCGGGTGGCGCGCGCAACGCGGCGTTCTCGTACGAGGCGATCAGCATGGAGGTGTTCTTCATCCTGGGTCCGGGCGTGGCCGGGCTGCTGGTGCTGGCGCCGTGGGCGGGCACCGGGCTGGTGCTGGGCGTGGCGCTGCAGTTCACCGGCGCGGTGATGTTCGCGCTGAGCCCGGCGGTGCGGGCGTGGCGGGCTTCCCCGGGATCCGGCGGTTCGCTGCTGGGCGCGCTGGCGAGCCCGGGCATGCGGACGCTGGCGCTGGCCGCGCTGGGTTTCGGCGTGGTGATCGGGTTCGTCGAGGTGGCGGTCCCGGCGTCGGCGACCGAGGCGGGCTCCCCGTCGTTCGGCGGGTTGCTGCTTTCGGCGTGGTCGTTGAGTTCGGTGGCGTTCGGCGTGGCGTACAGCCTGCGCCCGTGGCCCCGCCGCATGGGCCTGCGGTTGCCGGCCCTGCTCGGCGCGTTCGGGGCGCTGGTGGCGCTGCTCGCGTGGCCGTCGTCGCTGTGGGGCCTGGCACTGATGATGCTGCTGGCGGGGGCGTTGATCACGCCCCAGTCGACGGCGCACTCGTCGGCGATCGAGCTGGTGGCCCCGGCCGGGACGGCGGCGGAGGCGTTCGGCTGGGTGCTCACGGCGGTGACGCTGGGGTTGGCTGCCGGGCAGTCGATCAGCGGGTACGTGGTGGAGCATGCGGGGCCGTCGATGGCGTTTTTGGCGGCGAGTGTGGCCGGGTTGGTGCTCGCGGTGGCGGTTTGGCTGCTGCGGGGGACGGTCCGGGAGCCCCGGCTGGCAGCGACGGCTTCGGAGCTGGTCGGCGCGGGCCGGTAGGTCCGGCGCGGTTGGGAGGTCTGCCGCAGCCGGTTGAGCGGCAGACGGCTCGCAGCCCGGGATGCTCAACCCGATTTACGCTGATCAGCGGCCTCCGGCGCGATTTCTGTCGGTGCCCGCCGCTAGCTTGCGAGGCATGGACGTCACCGCGCCTGCCCACCGCCTCTCGGCGGCCGTCTCCGCTGCTTCGCGGCTGCTGCCCGCCCGCGTCGGCCTGCGGTTGCGGGCGGACTCGGGCGGGCTTGACCGTCGCCGGGAGCGATTCGGATCTTGCCGTCCGGTTCGACTGCCCGGCGACCACCCACACCGACGGTGCGGTCGCCGTCCCCGCGGCGCCGCTCGCCGAGACGCTGAAGATGCTCGACACCGACCTGGTGCGCCTGGTCGTCGAAGGCAGCCGCCTGGCCCTGCGGCTCGACAACGCCCGGTTCGCGCTCCCCCTGCTTTCCGCCGAAGCCGGCCCGCCGGCGCCCGAGCCACCGCGAGTGTCCGAAGTGGACGGTACGACGTTCGCGTCGGCGCTGCGGATCGTCGCGGGAACGGCGTCCAAGGACGACCCGCTGCCCCTGTTCACCGGCGTCCGCGTCCAGGCAGCCGAGCGCCTGACGCTGACCGCGTCCGACCGCTACCGGATGGCGGTGACCCGCCTGCCGTTGCGCACACCGGGCTCGCTGGACGTCCTGGTCCCGGCAACGCTGCTGACCGAGGCGGCCCGCCAGGCGAAGGGCGTGGTGGGCCTGCACGCGGGCCCGGGCCGCTTCGGCCTGAGCTGGCAGGGAGGCCTGGTCGGCACGGCGGTCCTCGACGCGGGGTTCCTCTCGGAGGACTCGATCCCGTCGGCCGCGGTCGACACCACGGTGACCCTCGATGCGGACGCATTGGCGGCAGCGGTCCGCCGCGTCGGGGTGTACGCCGAGGACAGGCGAGTCCTGACGCTGGAGGTCGGAGACGCGCAGGTCCGCTTGGCGAGCGCCCGCCAGGACACGGGCGAGGCGGAGGAGACGCTGAAGGCCGACGTCAGCGGCGGCCGGACATCCCCGTCGTTCCAGGCGAGGTACCTGCTGGACGCGTTGCAGGCATTCACCGGCGAGCGCGTGGTGCTGTCGATCCAGCCGGGGATGCGGGCGTGCATCCTGCGGGCCGCGGAGCCCGGGGAGGTGGAGCTGACGTATTACCTGATGCCGATGCTCAGCCGATGATCTCGGTCAGGTCCCGGAGAGCGACTTCGGCTGCCGGCCCGGCCGTGAATTCGCGCACGGTCATTTCCGCGCTCCCGAAACGCTGCTTGTAGGCCTCTCGCAGATTCGGTGCCGAGCGACCGAGCATCCACTCGACCGTCGAGGTGCTGGTCCGCAGGAAGTCGAGGGGCAGACGGCCGAACACGTACAGCTCGGCGCGACGGTCACCGTGCTTGAGGACCAGGCCGGCCAGGTCGGCGACTAGCAAGCGTTTGCGCATCGTGTCGGCGCCCTTCCACCGGGCCGTTTTGAACTCGGCCACCCGGCGGTCGGTCTCGAGGTCGAACGGGCGATCCGGGTCGTTCCCCGAGGCCAGCGATGGGCGCCGGACGATGTACTCGCCCGGTTCGAGGATCTTCGGCAGAGCCCGGACGATCGTCGCCGCGTGGATGAGGTCGTTGACGCGGCCGGCGTGCTGCCGAACCAGCAGCGCGGCCTGAAGCAGCTCGTCGGTCATGCCGCCGTTCAAGCCATCGACATTCCTGAGCTGGGCTCCCTCCAGCCGCTGTTCCATGCGACGGATGCGAGTGGTCAAGTCTTCGACCGTCAGAAAATCGACGAGGGACGCGAAGGCTGCCCCCGGTGCCGCATCCGAGAACTCATGCTGAACATCGGACTCCTGCGGAAGCGGGCTGGTCGGGAAGCCGAGCCGGCGGAGGTGCCGGATCGCGGTGTGCGAAATGAACTCCGTGCGCGACACCCCGAGCGCTCGCTCGAAGAGCTGTCTCGGCGGCCATCGCTGGTCACCGATCGAGACCCAGTGGGTGCGGATCGGCTCCGGGCCGCCTAGGGCCGCCGCGCTCAGGACCTGGGCGCGGCTCAGTCGATGCTGCTCGCCGTTCAGGATGAAGTCGATCGCGCGCTCGTCGTCCACAGGACGTGAGTCGCCGGTCGCCGCGATCCTGCTACACCGGCGCCACGGTGCCGAAGCGTTTCAGCGTTCGGATCATCGGGGCCGTCTCCACCTGCTGGACTCCTGCCAGCCCGCCCAGGTCGTCCGCCAAATACGCATACAGTGCCGCGTCGTCGCGGCAGCCTACGTTCGCCACCAGGTTTGCCGGGCCCGTTGTTGCCGCCGCGAAGGCCACCTGGGGGTGCCTTGCCAACGCTCGGCCCGTCGATTCCAAGGCCGAGGGCGCCACCGTCAGCCAGAGCGTGGCCGTCAACGGGTAGCCCAGCAGGGCCGCGTCCACCTCCACGTCGAAGTACAACGCTCCCGACGCGCACAGCGCCGACAGGCGACGGCGGACCGTCGACTCCGACCGGCCCGAGGCCGCCGACAATGTCGACATGTCGGCTCGGCCGTCCCGGGCCAGTGCGGTGAAGAGAGCGAGATCGCCGGGTTCCGGGTGGTAAACAGCGCCGCTAGGAGAACGGCGCAGTGCGGCGACCTGCGCATCCGACAAAGCGCTGGAACGACCCGACCACCCGGCCGGCCCGCCCGCGAAGCGGCGCAACAGCCGGTACGCCGTCATCGACACCACCCGCGGGGTCCGCGGCAGCTGCCCCAGCAACAGCCCGTCCGTCTCCTCGCGCAGCGGTGCCCGGATGAAGCACGCGATCTCCGTCCCACCCGACATCAGGCTCACCCACTGGGTGTCCGGCCGCCGGGCCAGGCCCGCCGCGATCGCCGCCGCCGCGTCCGGGACGCAGCGCAGCCTCACCAGCCAATGGACCTGCCCCAAGGGCGCCGCCTCCGGCACGCCCACCACCCGCAGCACCCCGGACGACCGCAGCTTCCGGTACCGGCGCGCCACCGTCTGGTCCGAGACGCCCAGCACCGACGCGATCGTGCTGAACGATGCCCGCCCGTCCAGCTGCAGCGCGTGCGCCAAACTGCGGTCGAGGTCGTCGAGCAGGCCGGATTCCACCACCCAAGACTAAGCAGTGTCGGATTCCGCGCACAATCCGCGCGCAGGCGGAAGAAAAGGAAGACGAACTCCACGCTGATGGCATGAACATCGACCACACCGTCTTCGTGACCAGGAACTACGACGAAACCTGGCAGCGCTACGAACAGCTCGGCTTCACGCTCAGCCCGCCCTCCCGGCACTTCGCGGCGGCCAGCGACCAGAGCGAACCCGTCCCGAGTTGCACCGCGAACCGCTGCGCCTACTTCGGCGACTCCTTCCTCGAGCTCATCGGCATCGTCGACGAAGCCGCCGGCGACCCCTGGCGGGTGCTGCCGATCCTGGACGCCCGCGGCGACGGCCTCCACGGCTGCTCCTTCGGCGTCGACGACTCCGAAGAGGCGTCGCAAAGGCTCAGCGAAGCCGGCCTCTCGACGTCGGGCGTCCTGAAGCTGCAACGCGACGTCGAACTGCCCGAAGGCACCCGCACCGCGCGCTTCCGCAGCGTCCACATCCGCCGGGACCGGACGCCCGAGGGCATCCTCCACACCGCCGAGCACCTCACCCCGGAGTACGTCCACCAGCCGCGCTACCTCGACCACCCCAACGGTGCCCGCGGCGTCGCCGGGATCGTCCTGGTCGTCCCCGACGGCGAAATCGAGGCCTACCGGAAACGCTACGCCGTGATCACCAACGGACAGCGACTTGTCGACATCGTCGGCGTCAGCGACCTCGACACCGTCCTGCCGGGCGAGACCCCGAAAGCACTGCCGTACTTCGCGGCCCACGGCGTCGTGGTTGCCGATCTGGGGAAAGCGCGGAAGCTGGTCGAGGAGCACGTCCCGGCCACGACCCGCGGGAACGGCTTCTTCGTCCGCGCCGAAGACGCCGAAGGCGCCGCACTGTACTTCGAGGAGGCACGATGATCGTCGAAACCACCACCGGACGGGTCCGCGGGGACGAAGGCTCCTTCCGGGGAATCCCTTACGCCACAGCGAAACGCTTCGAAGCACCCCAGCCGCCGAAGCCGTGGACCGGCGTCCGGGACGCGCTGGGACCCGGTCCCGCGGCGCCGCAACCGCCGTCACGGCTGGAGCACGCCCTCGGGCCGATGCCCCTGCCACAGAGCGAGGACTGCCTGTCCCTCAACGTCTTCACGCCGTCGACCACCGGGAGCCGCCCGGTGCTGGTGTGGATCCACGGTGGCGGGTTCTCCAGCGGTTCCGGCGGCCAGGTCTGGTACACCGGCACGCGCCTGGCCCGCGAAGCCGACGCCGTCGTCGTGACGCTCAACTACCGCCTCGGCGCCCTCGGCTTCGCCGCCCTCGACGGCGTCCCGCCCAACCTCGGCCTCGCCGACCAGCTCGCGGCCCTGGAATGGGTCCGCGACAACATCGCCGCGTTCGGCGGGAATCCCGCCGACGTCACCCTCGGCGGGCAGTCCGCCGGCGCGCAGTCGACGCTCGCCCTGTGGTCGGCGCCGCGCGCCCGTGGCCTCGTCAGGCGCATCGCCTTGCAGAGCGCACCAGTCGGCATGCCACCGTCCACATGGGACGAGGCGAACCAGAACACCTTGCTGTTACAACAAGAACTCGGCGACGACATCCGCACGGCGCCGGTGGAGCGAATCCTCGAAGCCCAGCTCAGAGTGGCGGCCAAGACGGCGAAGCCCGGCTCCCTCGAACCGCCGTTCCAGCTGGTCGCCGACGACGACCTCGTCGCGCAGGACCTCATCGAAGCGGCACCCGAAGGCCCGGCGCTCATCAGCTGGACGAAAGAGGAGCTACGCGCGTTCGTCCCCGACGCGCCGCAAGAAACAGTCGATGCCGCGAACAGCTTCTTCGTCGGCGACCGGCTGGCCGAGAAACTCGACGCCGTCGCCTACCGCTTCGACTGGGAAGCACCGGGAAACCCGTTCCGGGCCTGCCACTGCATCGACATCCCGTTCCTCTTCGGCACCCACGACGTCTGGGACGCGCCGATGCTCAAGGGCGTGCCGAAGGGCCTCGAAGCGGAAACCGGGCTACGCGAAGTCTGGGCCGCCTTCCTGCACGGAAAGCGGCCCAGCCCGACGTGGGAGGCGATCAGGCCGATGCGGCCTTGACCGCGGCTTCGACCTCGGCGAAGGAGGGGTTGACCATGGCGGTCGACCCGACGATCACGGTCGGGACCGTTTCGTTCCCGTTCGCGACCTCGCGCACGCGCGCGGCCGCGGACGGGTCCTCCCAGATGTTGATTTCGCGGACGTTGAAGCCGCTCTTCGACAGCGGGCGGTGCAGTGCGGCGCAGAACCCGCACCCCGGCCGCCAGTAGAACTCGACCTCGACGTTGCTCATCCCTGTTCCTCCGACCGCAAGTAGTCCAGTTGCGCCTGCACGCTCAGCTCGGCCGGCGCCCACAGCGCCCGGTCGACGTCGGCGTACACGACCTCGACGACCTGGCGCGGCGTAGCGTCCGCGCCGAGTGTCTTCAGAGCCGAACGCACCTGGTCGAGCCGCTGTTCCCGATGGGCAAGGTACTCACGGGCGGTCGCGGGCAGATCGGGGAGCTCTGGACCGTGGCCCGGCAGCCCGAGCGTGCCCGCCGGGAGCTCGATCAGCTTCCGCAGCGAGCGCAGGTAGTCACCGAGGTCGTGCAGCACCGTGGTGCCGCGCCCGAGGATGGTGTCGCCGGTCAGCACCTGGCCGTCGAGCACCAGCGACACCGAGTCGTCGGTGTGCCCCGGCGTGTGCAGCACCCGGATCGAGAGCCCCCCGGCCGAGATGACGTCACCGTCCACAAAGGACGAAGCATTGAGGCACAACGCGGGGTCGAAGGCCCGCACCGGCGCGCCGGCGCGCTCGGCGAACCACGGCGCACCCTCGGCGTGGTCGGGGTGGAAGTGCGTCAGCAGGATCAGCTCGACCTCGCCGACGCCGGCCAGCAGCTCGAGGTGCTCGAGGTCGCGGTAGCCCGGGTCGACGACGACCGCCGGGCTCGACGGCGTCGCCCGCAGCACCCAGCTGTTGGTGCCTTCCAGCGTCATCGACGACGGGTTGTTCTCCAGCAGCACCGAAGCCGTCTCGGACACCCGGCGCAGCACGCCGTACGCGGGGGCGCTCATCGCTTCTCCAGCACGACGCGGACGTGGTCGTTCTCACGGATCAGCGTCGGGGCGATCCGGACGATCTCGCGGTTCGCGTTCAGGACGTCGTCGGTGGTGGCGAACTCCGCCAGCTCGCTCAGCGTCAGCCAGGTCGGCGGCATCAGCATCCGGCGGCCTTCGCGCGCGTCGGCGATGGCGTCCTCGGGGCGTTGCCAGCCGGAGCTCGACGCCTCCGACGTCGCGCCGTCGGCCTCCTGGCCTTCGGGCAGCTTCGCGACGTAGAACCGGGTGTCGTAGCGGCGCGGCTCCTGCTCGGGGGTGATCCAGTGCGCCCACGGCCGCAGCAGGTCGGCTCGCAGCGTCAGCCCGGCGTCGGCGAGGAACCCGGCGAGCGAGACTTCGCGCGTCTCCAGGGCCTGGCGGGCGGCCGCGTACGGCGCGACGTCGACGAGCACCGCGTCCGCGCTGCCCGCGAGCAGCACGCCGGACTCTTCGAACGTCTCGCGCACCGCCGCGCAGGTCAGCGCCCGGGCCAGGGCGTCGTCACAGCCGAAGCGCGCTGCCCACCACGACGGCTCCGGACCGGCCCACGCCACCGACGCGTCGGCGTCGCGCCGGTCGACCCCGCCGCCCGGGAAGACGGTCATCCCGCCCGCGAACGGCATGCCCTTGACCCGGTGCTGCAGGAAGATCTCGACGCCGTCGGCGCCGTCCCGGACCAGGATCACGGTGGCCGCGTCCTTGGGGACGGCGGGCGGCCCGTCGGCGTTGGCGCGGGTGGCCACCCCGGCGCCGACGGGGATGTCGAAGACGAACTCCTTGGGCTGCTCCACCCGGGAAACATACCTCCGGACCCCGACGTTCCGTCGCGCAGTTGTGGCGTCTCAGACAGTGAAAAGACGGTGCCTCCCGGAGGAAGCACCGCCTTTTCCCGAAAGAGGACTAAGGGGCAGTCCAGCCGCGCTGGTCGCCGCCGGAGCGGGAAGCGCCGTTGAGCCGCATCTTCGCCGCCTCGGCGCGCTCGCGCTCGGCCAGCTCCGCGTGCAGCTCACGCAGCAGCGCCCGGTCGCGCTCGCTCAGGCTCGGGTCGTCCAGGTCCAGCGCCGGCAGCTCGACGACCTCGTGCATCGACGGCTTGCCCGCGGCGATCTCGCGGCCCTTCTCCGGATCCTCGGCCAGCGCCTGCCGCAGCTGCGCGACCTCGGCCGGCGTCAGGTCGGCGGTGCGCTCCGCCCGGGTCTCGGACCGGTCGGAGGACCGCTCCGACCGCGACTGGCGCGGCGGTTCCGGTGCGGGCGGCGGCGACACGATCGGCACCACCGGGGCGACCGGCTCCGGCGGGGTCGTCGTGGCGGTGCTCGACCGCATGCTGTGCCTGCTGCCCGAGGACTCCGCGACCGGTTCCGGCGCCACCGCGGCCGGCGCCTTGACCGGCTCCGGCCGGTACACCGACGTGGTCGACGTCGTGCTCCCGGTCACCCAGGCCGGCGACGCGGCCGCCGAAGCGGCCTGGTGGTACTCGGAGTGCGCGACGCCGGGGCCGCTGACCTCGACGACGGAGTGGATCCCGGCCCGGCGCAGTGCCGTGTCGACGCGGAACGCGACGGCCGGCGGGTTGCCCTCCGGCCCCAGCTCGACGAGCACCACGCGCTGCGGCAGCGCGCCCGGCACGCTGCCGGCCGGCGTGTTGCGCCACACCGCGTGCACCGAGCGGACGTCCGGCAGGACCTGCAGGGTCCGGTCGAGCGCCTCGGCGATGCCGAACTCCGGGGAGTTCTCGCCGCTGAACCGGTGCGTGCTGACCTGCTCGGCCTCGTCGACCAGCAGGTCGTTCGCCAGCGTCGCGTCCGACCGGCTCATCTCGAGCACCAGCGCCAGCTCCCGCTGCTCGGCGGAGCTGACCGGGATCCGGCCCGCGATGAGCGTGCCGGTGGTCAGCTCGACCGCCTCGTCGATGTGCGCCCGGGCGATCAGCTCGCGTGCTTCGGTGAGCGCGCTGTCGTCGATCCGGCCCGCCAGGGCCAGTAACAGGTTGTGCAGGCGCAGGGGCACCGAGAACCCGTCCATGGGCGGGCCGTCGTGGACCTCCACCATTGCCTTGCTCCCTCCCAGCTCGCTGGCGGGCGAGCGTTATGCGGCTACTAGCCGGTTCCCCGTCACCGCGCCCACGCAGACCAGCTCTGAGTCGGCCAGCGCGGCCCGGTGGTATCCCGGCAGGTCGAAGCGCGGCGGGATGACTTCGACGCTGGGCTCTTCGTCGCCCAGAACGCGCAGCACCCGCTGCAGTTCGCCGGTCAACCTCGGCAGACCGTTCAGCGCGGTGATCAGCAGGACGCGCTTCGCGGTGCCCTGCCCGACCACACCGACGTGTCGCCAGCTCTGCCGCACTTCCCCCACGTCCGGGCGTCCCCGCAACGTTGCGTGGATCAACACGGACACGGAGTCGACCGAGTTAACCCATTCGGGCGCACTCGACGTGAATGTGTACCGGTTCTCGGTGACGTCGTCTACCCCCAGCGTCGAACTGACCTGGTGCCAGTCGGCGCCGTGCGGGATGAGCCCGGCCACGAGCAGCCGGTACTCCGTCTGGTCGAGGTCAATCCTGTGCTTAAGCAAAGACCTCGGCAGGGTCCGGGCGAGCGTGCCCATGGCACCCTCGCCGAGCCAGTCGCGGAACCGCCACAGCAGCTGGTCGGGCAGCCGCCCGGCCAGCCGGAGCAGCAGCTCGTGAGTGGACTGCTCGATGTCCGGATCCATCACTGCACCTCCACGATCAGTTCGACCTCCACCGGCGACCCGATCGGCAGCTCCGCGACGCCGACGGCCGAGCGGGCGTGGACACCCGCGTCGCCGAAGACCTCGCCGAGGAGCTCGGACGCGCCGTTGACGACCGCGGGCTGGCCGGTGAAGCCCTCCGCGGAAGCCACGAAGCCGACAACCTTGACGATCCGCGCGACGTTGTCAATGCCGACCAGCGCGTGCACCGCCGCGAGCGCGTTGAGCGCCGACGTGCGCGCGTGGCCCTTCGCCTCTTCGGGGCTGATCTCCGCGCCGACCTTGCCGGTCGCGGCCAGCACGCCGTCGACGAAGGGCAGCTGGCCGGAGGTGTAGACGTGCTTGCCGCTCTGCACGGCCGGCACGTACGCGGCCAGCGGGGCGGCCACGCCGGGCAGCTCGATGCCGAGCTCCTTCAGCCGTTCGCTCCAGCTCACGCGGATCAGCCCTTCGGACGCTTGAGGTACGCGACGTGCTGCTCGCCCGTCGGGTTCGGCAGGACGGTGACCAGCTCCCAGCCGTCCTCGCCCCACTGGTCGAGGATCTGCTTCGTGGCGTGGATCAGCAGAGGGACCGTCGAGTACTCCCACTTGGTGGCGCTCATGAACCGGGAGCGTAGCCAAGCGGGCAAGACGGCCGGGGGCCGCCGCCGGAAATCCGCGCGCGACGCGCCGTGGTGTGGTCCATCTCACGCCGTCCCGCGGCGCCCGGCTCCCCGCTAGCGTTGCCCCGTGGAAACGTGGCGCGTGATCGCGACGGCCCTGCTCGCGGTGGCCGGGCTGCCCCTGGTGCTCGTCGTCATGGCCAAGGTGCGCGACCGGACGCAGAGCTCCGGCCAGGTCGCCCTCGGCGGCGTGATCACGTTCACGCTGCTGGTCGTCCTCGGTGTGCTCATCCTCACCGTGCTGCCCGGGCTCGTCACCTGGGTGCTCGTCGCGGCGGTCGCCGCTGCGGTCAGCGTCATGCTGCTGGCCAGCTGAGCACCGGTTTAGGGTGAAGAAGTGACCACTCCCCATGCCGGCTGGACCGACGAGCTTGCCCGCGCCCGGCTGCACTTCGTCACCGGCAAGGGCGGGACCGGCAAGACGACGCTCGCCGCGGCGCTCGGGCTCGCGCTCGCCCGCGAAGGCCGGCGCGTGCTGCTCATCGAAGTCGAGGGCCGGCAGGGCATCGCCCAGCTCTTCGACACCGAGCCGCTGCCCTACGCCGAGCAGCGCATCGCGTCCGTCCCCGGCGGGGGCGAGCTGCGCGCGCTGCACATCGACGTCGAAGCCGCGCTGCTCGAGTACTTCGAGATGTTCTACAACCTCGGCTTCGCCGGCCGGACGCTGCGGCGGATGGGCGCGATCGAGTTCGCGACCACCCTCGCGCCGGGCCTGCGGGACGTCCTGCTCACCGGGAAGATCAAGGAGTGCGTCGGGCGCACCGAGTCCGACGGGCGGCACACCTACGACGCCGTCGTCGTCG
Organism: Amycolatopsis sp. NBRC 101858; assembly: GCF_030269325.1. Classification (GTDB taxonomy): domain Bacteria; phylum Actinomycetota; class Actinomycetes; order Mycobacteriales; family Pseudonocardiaceae; genus Amycolatopsis; species Amycolatopsis ponsaeliensis. Next base: position 1,922,455 of record NZ_BSTD01000001.1, read on the forward strand.
ACTCGCCGCCGACCGGCCGGGTCGTCAAGTTCCTCGACGTCACCAAGGCCCTGACCGACCTCGCGAAGACCGGCCCGATCCGCGGCCAGGCCGAGGGGGTCGTGCGGCTGCTGCACTCCGGCGAGACCGTGATCCACCTGGCCACGCTGCTGGAGGAGATGCCGGTCCGCGAGACCGTCGAGGCCGTCGCCGAGCTGGACGGCGCCGACCTGCGCCCGGGCGCGGTGCTGGTCAACCGGGTCCGGCCGCCGCGGCTGCCCGCCCGCTCGGTGACCGCCGCCGCGGACGGCCGCGTCGACGCCTCGCGCGTCCGCAGCGGCCTCGCGTCGGCCGGGCTGAAGCTGCCGGACGCCACCCTGGAGGCGCTGGTCGAGGAAACCGTCGAGCACGCCGTGCGGGTCGCCGCCGAGCAGCGGGCGCGCGAGCAGCTCGCCGAGGCGGACCTGCCGACGCTCGAGCTGCCGGACCTCACCGACGGCGTCGACGTCGCGGCCCTCTACGACCTGGCCGAGGCCCTGACCGACCAGGGGGTGCGGTTGTGACCACCATCGACATCGACGCATTGCTCGACGCGCCGGAGAGCCGCGTGATCGTCTGCTGCGGCTCCGGCGGCGTCGGCAAGACGACCACGGCCGCGGCGCTGGCCCTGCGCGCGGCCGAGCGCGGCCGCCAGACCGTCGTGCTGACGATCGACCCCGCGCGGCGCCTGGCGCAGGCGCTCGGCCTGCGCGAGCTGGGCAACCACCCGAAGCAGGTGCAGGTCGAAGGGTTCGAACCCAAGGGCGAGCTGTGGGCGATGATGCTCGACATGCGCCGCACGTTCGACGACATGGTGCGCGTGCACGCCGGCCCGGAACGCGCCGAGCAGCTGCTGCAGAACCCCTTCTACCAGACCATTTCCACGTCGTTCTCCGGCACGCAGGAGTACATGGCGATGGAGAAGCTGGGCCAGCTCGCGGCCAGCGGCGACTGGGACCTGATCATCGTCGACACCCCGCCGAGCCGGTCCGCACTGGACTTCCTCGACGCGCCGACGCGGCTGTCGTCCGCTTTGGACGGCCGGATGATCCGGCTCCTGACGGGCCCGGCGAAGGCCGGCGGCTGGGGCCTGCGCAAGGTGGTCAACGCGGGGTTCTCGATGTTCGCGAAGGCCGTGTCGACGATCATCGGCGGCCAGCTGCTGACCGACGCGTCGGCGTTCATGCAGGCGTTCGACAGCATGTTCGGCGGCTTCCGCGAGCGCGCCCGCAAGACGGCCGAGCTGCTGCGCTCGTCGGGGACGTCGTTCCTGGTGGTGGCCGCGCCGGAGCCGGACGCGCTGCGCGAGGCGTCCTACTTCGTGGAGCGGCTGTCGTCGGAGTCGATGCCGCTGGCCGGGCTGATCGCGAACCGGACGCACCCGGTGCTGGCGTCCCTGTCCGGCTCGGAAGCGCGCACGGCGGCGGATTCCCTGCAGGGCGCGCCGTTGGCCGAGGCGGTGCTGCGCCTGCACGCGGACCGCGTCGACCTGGCAGCGCGCGAGGAGCGGCTGCTGGCGCGGTTCACCCGGGCGCACCCCGAGGTGGCGCTGGCCCGGGTGCCCGCGCTCGCCGGTGACGTGCACGACCTCGAAGGCCTGCGCGACATCGGCGTGAAGCTCGCCGGCTGACCAGCACGGGCGGCGCGCCGGCAGGGCCGCGCCGCCCGCGGCCGCTCAGCCGACCTCCACCCGTTCCAATGCGTCCCTCTTGGCCGCTTCCAGCAGGTCGGCCCAGCTGACCACGTCGGGGCGGCGGCGCAGCAACGCCCGCCGCTCCCGCTCGGTCATGCCTCCCCACACGCCGAAGTTGATCCGGCCGTCGAGTGCTTCGGCGAGGCATTCCGTCCGGACCGGGCAGCCCATGCAGACCGCCTTGGCCCGGTTCTGCTCCGCGCCCCGGACGAACAAGCCGTCCGGGTCGGCGTCCCGGCAGGACGCGTTCATCCGCCAGCTCGACTGGTTGGTTTCCATACCCCCAGCTCCCTACCCTGGTGATCGACGCACCAGCGGGGAAAGGCACTGCGCTCCTTGCCCCCGCGAGCGTGTCTCCCTCTGCTCACGTCGGTTCCGGGCACCTCCCCGGTGCCGGTGCCGCCGTTCGGACCAAGCGAGCTCCCACTCGCGTTGATCCATCCGACGGCTTGTCTTCGTGAGACGTTGACGGACTGTAGGGGCCCTCGGTTCCCCCCGTCGAGACCTAGAATGCCTTCCGTTACCAGATGTCACCGAAGGGGGTCGGTTTTGTCACTGATTTCACACCTGTGGAGACACGGCGTCACCGGCGCCTGACTCACTCCGGGTAGCCTGGCCCTCGTGCGAAAAGCGGATGGTTTGTTCAAGCTCATCGGCCTCTGTCTGCTCGCGGGGGTACTCGTCGCCGGCATGCTCTTCCCCGTCGTGGGGGCGGCCGGTGTCATGTCCAACCAGGCCAGCGAGACCGTGGAGAAGACGTCCTCGGACCTCGCCGACATCCCGCCGCCGCTGGTCACCACGGTCACCGACAGCACCGGCAAGCCGATCGCGACCCTGTACGACCAGTACCGGCTGCCGGTCAACGAGAACCAGATCAACGAGGCCATGAAGTGGGCCCTGGTCTCGGTCGAGGACAAGCGGTTCTACGACCACCACGGCGTCGACTGGCAGGGCACGCTGCGCGCGGCCGTCAGCAACAGCACGGGCGCCGACACGCAGGGCGCCTCCACGCTGACCCAGCAGTACGTCAAGAACTACCTGATCAACGTCGTCTACCGGACCGACCAGGTCGGGCAGAAGAAGGCCCAGGAGCAGTCGGTCGCCCGCAAGCTGAAGGAAGCGCGGATCGCGATCCAGCTCGAGACGAAGCTGAGCAAGCAGCAGATCCTGGCCGGGTACCTGAACATCGTCGAGTTCTCCCGGCAGATCTACGGGATCGGCGCCGCAGCGCACGCGTACTTCAACACCACGCCGGAGAAGCTGACCGTGCCGCAGGCCGCGCTGCTGGCCGGCCTGGTGAACAACCCGATCAACAACGACCCGTGGAAGCACGCCGACAAGGCCACCGCGCGCCGCAACCTCGTCCTCGACCGGATGGTCGAGAACAAGAAGCTGGCCAAGGCCGACGCCGACCGCTTCAAGGGCGAGCCGCTGGGCGTCGTGCCGGACTTCCCGGCCAAGCCCGCGGCCAACTGCATCGGCGCCGGCCCGGAGTCCGGGTTCTTCTGCCAGTACGTCGAGGACTACCTGATCAAGTCCGGGATGACGAAGGACCAGCTCTACACCGGCGGCTACACGATCAAGAGCACGCTGGACGAGCGCGCCAACCACGAGGCGAAGGTCTCGGCCGAGGCGCAGGTCAACAAGACCCAGAAGTACGTCGCGAACACGTTGTCGCTGATCAAACCGGGCAAGGACCGGCACGAGGTGGTCGCGCTGGCGGCGAACCGCGACTACGGCCAGGACCAGGACGCCGGCCAGACGACGTACGCGCTGCCCACCGGCGTCTACAACACCGGCGGCGCGGGGTCGACGTACAAGATCTTCACCTCGGCCGCGGCGCTCGAAAAGGGCGTGGCGGGCATCTACTCCCCGGTGCAGGTGCCGGACTCCTACACTTCGCACGTTTTCCTCGGAGGTGCGAAGAGCTGCCCGAAGGCCGGCAACTCGAACTGGTATTGCGTCGGAAACGCAGGTGACTACAGCCGGATCGCCCAGGGCGCAACCTTGCAGACCGCTCTGGCAACCTCGCCCAACACGGCGTTCGTGGAACTCGAGGACCGGCTGGGAAGCACGGCCCCCGGCATCGACATGGCCAAGCGGCTCGGCATGCGCGACACGATGGCGAGCAACATCGGCGGCGGCACGGTCGACCCGAAGGCGGACAAGCCGGAGAAGAGCCAGAGCCAGGCCGAGTACTACGGCCCGCGACCGGGCTGGGCGGGCTTCGGCGCGTTCACCCTGGGCTTCAGCCCGTTGAGCGGCCTGGAGCTGGGCAACGTCGCCGCGACAATTCTCTCCGGCGGTGTCTGGTGCCCGCCGACGCCGATCGCCGGTGTGACCGACCGCAACGGCGCGCCGGTGCCGGTCAAGGAAGCCCCGTGCGAGCAGGTGGTGCCCGAGGGCTTGGCGAACACACTCGCGGTCGGCATGAGCAAGGACGACCAGCCCGGCGGCGGCACATCGGCCGGCGCGGCGAGCGCCGTCGGCTGGAACCGCCCGATCATCGGCAAGACGGGCACGACGCAGGGCAACGTCTCGGCGACGTTCGTCGGCGGCACGCCCCAGCTGGCGGGCGCGGCGATGACGTTCAAGTTCGGCGGCGGCCAGGGCGGTATCTGCGACTACGGTCCCGGCAACGTCCGAGTTTGCGGCAGCGGCGGCAACATCTTCGGCGGCAAGGCCCCGGCCCGCACGTGGTTCGGCGCGATGAAGAACATCATGGACGCCAGCCAACCGGTCTTGCCCTTGCCACAACCGGATCCCCAGTACATGGGCGGTCCGGGCCGGTAGCGGTCACGACGTCGTAGGAGGGCCCGCGCGAAACGCGCGGGCCCTCCTACGGTCAGTACCAGCCGGTGAGGATCTGCTGGCCGTTGTGGTAGCCGCCCGCCCGGAACACCCAGCTCGTGCTCGGGTTCGTCAGCTGCGCCGCGGAGGTGATGCTGGCCTTGTTCTTCGGGTTGCTGAAGGGGCCGCACTGAAGCCAGGTCCGCCCGCCGTCGCGTGACCAGTCCATCCACACCGTGCCGGTCACCGGTATGTCCCACGTGCCGGTCCACAACTCGGCGTACCCCCGCGTCCGCCCGCCGAAGGTGCCGAAGAACAGGTTCACCCGGGTCCCGTCGGACCAGAAGAGCTCGGGCCCGACCGGCCGGTAGTCAGCAGCCCCGTCGTCCGAAATGTCGACGAAACCGTTGGCGCCGCCGGCGCAGTCACCAGCACTCGCCGACGCCGTGCCGGCCGGCACGACCACGGCCGCCATCGCCGCGATCGCAGCAGCAAGAAAAGTAACTCTGGCGGAGATGATTCCCATAAGTAGCCTCGATTCAACAATTCCTGAATTGTGCCGTAAATTTTGACCAAAGAGAGCGCGACGCGCCATACTTTATTCAGCGGCGATTCAACACCAAGGAATAGGCAGAACGCTTCCTGGGTAGTCGATGTAATAGCTGGCCATCCACCCGGTCGTCCACAGGCCGCTACTGCCGGGGTAATAGACATCAACAGCGAGCCAATTCGGGTTGCCGCCAACCGTCTGACCAGCCTTTTGACAGCGCGGCACCAGGCCCCAGTCCGGGTTGATCACCTGCCCATCGCTCCTGATGATGCCGCGAGCCAGGCTTCCCGGTCCCCGGGATTCGAGGATCAGGCGCGGTCAGCTCTCCGGCATCTCCGACAGGACCTCGGTGTTCCACCACTGGTAGAGCTTGTCGAGCTCGTCGTTGTTCGTCACCTTCGTGGACAGCAGGACGCCGACCATCAGGGTCGGCTTTTCCGTCCACGCCAGCTGGGCCGGGTCGCCGAGGAAGCACGTCAGGTACTCGCCGGGGAGCGGGTTGCGGACCCCTGCGCGGTAGTACGTCCCCCAGATCTTCGGGTACTTTTCCGGACGGCACGCGCCCTGGGCGTCGTTGCGGGTGAGGCCCTGCACCTTCACGATCGCCTGGAAGTAGGCGTCCATCGCCGCCGCGTCGGCGAAACGCAGGAACCTCGCCCCGGTCGGCTGCTGGAACACCACGTTGCCGATCTTCACGTCCCCGACGTTCGAGTCCATGCACTCGACCGCGGCCACGGCGCCGGACGGCACCGCTGCGTCGCCGCACGTGGCATTCCCCTTGTAGGCCGCGGGAAGCGTGGCGTACAGCTTCGTGTCGTGCGGGGTCTGGGGCTCCGAAGTGGACGGTGGTGGCGTGGTCGTCTTCTCGGAGGTCGTCGGGGCGGACGCCGACGTCGAGGGGGCGTCGACCGTCACCGGCGTCAGCGGGCCCGGGCCGCCGGTCTGCGTCTTGTCGTCCTTGGTCACCAGGTACGTGACCACCAGCGCGACCACGACGACCCCGGCGAGCGCGGCGCACAGCGCGATCCACCGGTTGCGCTGGGACTTCGCCGGTCCGCCCGGTGCCGGGGCGAGCTTGCCCGACGGTCCGGTGAAGGGCCGCGGCCCGGTCGGCGGACCCGTGTACGTCCCCGTCGGCGGACCGGCGTAGGTCCCGGTCGGCGGGCCCGCGTAGGGCGCGGTCGGCATCGGCACGGCGCGCGGCGGGGTCAGCGGCGCGGACACGGCGTGCTGCACCGGCATCGGCCCGGAGTGGGTCGGGACCGGGCCGGGCCGGGTCGGCGGCGGCACCGCGCCCGGCAGGGTCTTCTGCCACGTCGGGATCGGCGGCGCCGGCGCGGACACCGCGGCCCGGACGGCGTCGGCGAACGCTCCCGCCGTCGGGTACCGGTCGGCGGGGTTCTTCGCCATCCCGCGCGCCAGCACCGCGTCCAGTGCCGCCGGCAAGCCCGGCCGCTCCTGCGAAAGCACCGGCGGCCGCGCGTTCAGGTGCGCGCCCATCTGCGCGGCCGCACCGTCCGCCGGGAACGGGCGGTGCCCGGTGAGGCATTCGAAGAACACGCACGCGAGCGCGTAGACGTCGACGAGCCCGGTGATCGGCGCGTCCCCGAAGCGCTCCGGCGCCATGTAGTCGAGCGTGCCGATCACGTTGCCCGTGCCGGTGATCGACGTGCCCTCGCCGGTCATCGAGCGGGCGATGCCGAAGTCCACGAGGTACACGAAGTCGCTGCTCGTCACGAGCACGTTGGACGGCTTGACGTCGCGGTGCACCAGGCCGTCCTCGTGGGCGGCGTCGAGCGCGCCCGCGACCTGCTCGACGATCCCCACCGTCCGCTCGGGCGTCAGCGGCCCGTCCTCGAGCAGCTCCTTGAGGTCCTTGCCCTCGACGAGCCGCATGTCGAGGTACAGCTGCCCGTCGATTTCGCCGTAGGCGTGGATCGGGATCACGTGCGGCTCACGCAGCCGCGCGACGATCTGCGACTCGCGGCGGAACCGCGCGCGGAACGCCTCGTCGCCCGCGTTCGGCCCGGACAACAGCTTGAGCGCGACGACGCGGTCGTGCGCCGTGTCGTAGGCGCGGTGGACCTCGCCCATGCCACCGCGGCCCAGCAGGCCCTCGATCCGGTACGGCCCGAACTGCTCCATCGTTCTCCCCAACCCCCCGGTTGGACACCCTTTATCGGGCCGACGCAAATGCTAAGCGGCAGGTTCCCCGGAACGGCGGCGAGTTCACCCAACCGTTGAGCACGTATCCTGGACTCCGTGAGCACGCTCAGTAACAAATCCACGTCGGGGGCGAAAGCGGCACGCCTCGCCGCGGGGACGCTGGCGCTCGGCGCCGCGACGCTCGGTTACGCCGTCGGCATCGAACGGCGCCACTGGACCCTGCGCACCGCCCAGCTCCCGGTGCTGGCGCCCGGGTCGCGGCCGTTCACCATCCTGCACGTCTCGGACCTGCACATGCTGCCGAGCCATCGCAGCAAGCAGCGCTGGGTCGCCGCGCTCGACGAGCTCGAGCCCGACCTCGTCGTCAACACCGGCGACAACCTGTCGCACCGGCAGGCGGTCCCGTCCGTGCTGCGCGCGCTGGGCCCGCTGCTCGACCGCCCCGGGGTGTTCGTCTTCGGCAGCAACGACTACTACGCGCCGAAACCCAAGAACCCGGCCCGCTACCTGATGCCGCAGGGCAAGAAGAAGCGCATCCACGGCGTCCAGCTGCCGTGGCGCGACCTGCGCGCGGCGTTCGTCGAGCACGGCTGGACCGACCTGACGCACGTCCGCCGCACGATCGACGTCGGCGGGCAAGCGGTCTTCGCGGCCGGCGTCGACGACCCGCACCTGCGCCGCGACCGCTACGCCGACATCGCGGGCCCGGCCGACAGCGGCGCGGCGGTCCGCATCGGCGTGACGCACTCGCCGGAGCCCCGGGTGCTCGACACGTTCGCCACGGACGGTTACGACCTGGTCCTGGCCGGCCACACCCACGGCGGCCAGCTCCGGCTCCCGGGGTACGGCGCTTTGGTCACCAACTGTGAGCTGGATCGCACCCGCGCCCGCGGCGCCTCGCGCTGGGGCGCGCACATGTGGCTGCACGTTTCGGCCGGCTTGGGCACGTCGCCTTGGGCGCCCGCGCGGTTCGCGTGCCCGCCGGAAGCGAGCCTGTTGACCCTGGTCCCGCGCGGGTCAGGGTCCGCCGAACCGCGTAAGGCGGCCCGCCGAAAAGCCCGCGACACCGTCCGCTAGACTTCTCCACGACCCGTTAAGCAGTACCTCGGGGTGTGGCGCAGCTTGGTAGCGTGCCTCGTTCGGGTCGAGGAGGTCGTGGGTTCGAATCCCGCCACCCCGACGAGTAAGAGCCGGTGTCTTCGGACACCGGCTCTTCTGGTTTCAGCGGGTCGCCGTCACCTCGACCCAGCACTGGCTGAAATCGCCGTCGCCGCCGCGGGTCCACATCCAGGCCGACCGCGCCGCGCTCGCCAGCTGGTCGCGGTCGCGGCCCGGTTCCGCGATCGCCGCTTCCAGCCGCGCTTCCACGTACTTCGCCAGGTCCCGGTAGCTCATATCGGAGCGGTAGCGGGCTCTCGACGCGATTTCCGTGAACCCCGCCGTCGCGCACTGGTCGGCGATCACCCGGCCCGCGAACGGGTTGCCGCCCGCCTGACGCCGCAGCAGGTAGTGGCCTCTGAGCGCCGCGTCGACGTTCGCCGTCTTCGGCCGCAGGCGGGCCTTGCTCCAGTCCGAAGTGGACAACGCCAGCCTGCCGCCCGGCTTCAAGACCCGGCGCAGTTCCGCCAGGGCGTCCAAGGGTCGGGCAAGGTGCTCGAACAGCGCGTGGGAAAACGCCACGTCCACGCTCCCGGAAGCGAACGGTAGGGCGTAGGCCGACGCCGCCACGAAGTCCACTGTGGACCTTCCGGCGCGGCGGGCGACGTCGCGGGCCATCGCGATCTGGCCGGCGTCGACGTCGACGCCGGCCACCCTGGATTCCGCGGCGAGGCCGAGCGTGATCGAGCCCGGGCCGCAGCCGAGGTCGACCACCCACATCCCCGGCCCGAACAGCGGCTGGGCGAACGTCGCGCGCTCCGCCGCCGTGCGCGCGGACATCATCGAAACCGCGTCTCGCCCGTAGCCCGGCGCGTAACCCTCCAGCACCCCGCACACAGTACGGCCAGAAGGTGGCAGGATCGAGGGGTGAGCACGCAGTCAGCCAAGCAATTCCCGCCCGCGGTGGTCCCGGACCGGCTGTTCGACGACGCCGAAGCCGAAGCCCGCTGGCGCGCCCGCTTCCACGCCCCCCGCATCTCCAGCCCCGATTGGGCCCGCGACGCCCCCGACGCCAACGTCTACGTCTCCAACGCCAGCGGCGTCTGGGAGGTCTACGCCTGGAACCGCGCGTCCGGCGAGCACCGCCGCGTCACCGATCGGCCGAACGGCACCCTGCACGCGACGCCGTCCCCGGACGGCGAGTGGCTCTGGTGGTTCGACGACACCGACGGCGACGAGTTCGGTTCCTGGGTGCGCGAGCCCTTCGCCGCGACCGAGGGCAGCAAGCCCGAGAAGGCCGTGCCGGACGTCCACGACGGCTACCCGGCCGGCCTCGAGATCGGCGCCGGGATCACCGCGGTCGGCGTCTCGACCGACGACGGCAGCGAGCTGTTCGCCCGGATCGGCGGCGAGACCCACCGCTTCTACAGCCACGCGGACGACGCCGGGATCGCGTCGATGTCCCGCGACGAGAGCCTGATCGCGATCTCCCACTCCGAGCACGGCGACTCGCGCCACCCCGCCCTGCGGGTGCTCGCCGCCGACGGGTTCGCCGCGGTGGCCGACAAGTGGGACGGCGAAGGCAAGGGCTTGACGGCCCTCGAGTTCTCCCCGCTGCCGGGTGACCAGCGCCTGCTGGTGCTGCACGAACGCCGGGGCCGCGAGGAGCTGCTCGTCTGGGACGTCCGGGAGGACGCCGAGACCGAGATCGAGCTCGACCTGCCCGGCGAGGTCGTCGCGGGCTGGTACCCGGACGCGCGTGCCTTGCTCGTCGTGCACTTCCACGAAGGCCGGAGCTCGTTGTACCGCTACGACCTCGACACGGCCGAGCTGTCCTCTGTGGACACTCCGGCCGGCCGGATCGGCGGCGCCGGGGTCCGTCCGGACGGGACGGTCGAGTACTCGTGGTCCAGCGCCGCCGAGCCGGCCGCGGTCCGCGCGCGGACGGCGGACGGCACCGATTCGGTGCTGCTGGAGCCGCCGGGTGACCGCGCGCCGGGGTCGGAGCCGGTGACCGACGCGTTCGTCGAAGGCGTCGGCGGCCGGATCCACGCGCTGGTCTCACGGCCCTCGAACGCGCCGGAGGGACCGCTGCCGACGGTGTTCTCGCTGCACGGCGGCCCGCACGCCGCCGACGAGGACCGGTTCTCCGCCTACCGCGCGACCTGGCTCGACGCCGGGTTCGCCGTGGTCGAGGTCAACTACCGCGGCTCGACCGGCTACGGCTCGGCCTGGCGCGACGCCATCGAGGGCCGGCCCGGGCTGACCGAGCTGGAGGACGTCGCGTCGGTCCACGACTGGGCCGTCCAAAGTGGACTCAGTGATCCGAAGAAGTGCGTCGTCAACGGCGCTTCGTGGGGCGGTTACCTGTCGCTGCTGGCGATCGGCACCCAGCCGACGCGGTGGGCGGCGGCCGTCGCCGGGGTGCCGGTGGCGGACTACGTCGCCGCGTACGAGGACGAGATGGAGCAGCTGCGCTCGTTCGACCGCGCGCTCTTCGGCGGTTCGCCGGAGGACGTGCCGGCGGTGTACTCGGAGTGCTCGCCGCTCACGTACGTCGACGCCGTGACGGCGCCGGTGCTCGTGCTGGCCGGCGACAACGACCCGCGCTGCCCGATCCGCCAGATCGAGAACTACCTCGACCGGCTCGGCGGCCGCGAGCTGCACCACGAGTTCTACCGCTACGACGCGGGTCACGGCTCGCTGGTGATCGCGGAGACGATCAAGCAGACCTCGATCGAGGTCAACTTCGCCCAGCGGGTCCTCGGCCTGCGCTGACGCCCCTCGCCGGGAGGCCGGACCGGTCTCCCGGCGGGTCAGCGTTCGGAGTGCAGGACGCCGCCGGTGGCCCAGTGGTCGGCGCCGATCTCGACGAGCGTCACCTGGACGCCCTCGGGCTTGCCGCCGCAGGTGCGGACGAATGCGTCGGTCAGCTCCCGGACCAGGGCGCTCTTCTGAGCGGGGGTGCGGCCGGGGAACATGGCAACGCTGATCATCGGCATGACGGCTCTCCTGAAGCGCGGCGGGTGAGACGCCGCGAAGCTAGCACCGGCACGGCCGCCGCGTACTGCGGGACGAGCCGCGCGCCGAGCGTCGCCTTCATCTCCGTCATCTTCTTGCCGAACACCACCGACGCCCGCCCGTTCGCGATCGCCCAGCGCACGGCCTCGCCGTAGAAGTGGAAGTACAGGTTCGGCCGCCCGCCGGCCGACGGCGGCAGCGCCCCCCAGTGCCGGGCGATCGGCAGCTCCGGGTGGTCGAGCAGGGTCGCCACCGCGATCAGCCGCCCGGTGCGGGTGTCGCGGTACTCGATCACCGAGACGTCCGGCTGCCGGAACAGCGCCGTGAGGTAGCCGGTGAAGTGCGGCAGCGGCACGATCGGCACGTCGTGGTGCTTGCGCTCGTTGTGCCGCAGCACCTCGGCGACGGCGACCGGGTCGGACTCCCTCCCCGGCACGAACCGCACCTCGACCGACGGGTCGGCATCGAAGGTGCGGAAGATCTTGCGCAGGTTCTGCTTCCGCTTCCTGGCCAGCGAGTTCATCCAGTCGTCGCGGGAGCCGAAAGCGGCCACGTCGAGCACGGCGACGTCCTCGGTCCGCCGCACCAGCCGGAACCGGCCGTCGACCGCGGGCACGCCCGGCTCGCCGATCTGCCGCACCAGCATCCCCCGGAACCCGGGGCCGAGCTCGGCCCGCATCACGGGGACGTACGTCTCGAGCAGGCGGGTCACGCCGCCGTCGTCGCCCGCGTCGGCGAACCACCAGCCGGGCTGCGAGCCGGCGCCGGGCCCGCGGACGTCGAGACCGCCGAGCCACCCTCGTCCCGGGCCCGCGAACCGGTACCGCCGGGTCCGGCCGGTGACCCACGCGGCGCTGACCACCCCGCGCGGTTCGGTGCCCTCCCGCAGCACGGTCACCGGCTGCGGGGTCCGCGCGGCCCAGGCCTGGGTGGCGAGCACCGCCCAGCTCCAGTCGGCCCGGAGCCCGGCCCGCTCGCGCAACGCCGTCCAATACGCCGGCTCCGCGTCGTGGCGGGGGTCGAAGACGTCGATCACCACCGCGTCACCGGCCTCGGCACGATCACGCCGGCCATCGGGCTCGGCGTGAACCCCAGCGACGTCTTGAGGTCGGTGACACCGCGGCCGAGCGACAGGAACTTCCGGTTGTTCTCGATCATGTGCCGCACACCGCGCACGACGACGTCGAAGTAGAGGTGCTTCGGCCTTCCCAGGCCGGGTGGCAATGCGGCCCAATGCTGGTGCAGCGGCATCACCGCGTGGTCGAGCAGGTCGGTGAAGGCCAGCAGGCGGCCGCGGTCGTCGTGGTAGGTCGTGGTGACGACGTCGGGGCGGCGGACGAGCTCGCCGAAGTACGCGGCGGTGACCGGGCCGCGCTGGTCGAACTTCACCGGGCCCTTGGCTTCGCGGTGGGCCCGCAGCATCGCGGCCAGCTCCTGCGGGTCGAGGTCGTCGCGCGCCGTCCCGGCGCGGACGACCAGCCCGGGGTCGGCGGCGATCTTGCGGATCTGGCCGCGCAGGCTGGAGCGCCGGTTCCGGCTCAGCGACGCGAGCCAGCCGTCGAGGTCGGCGAAGGTGTTTTCCAGCACCAGGGTCGGGGTGATCTCGCGGACCGGCCTGCCGCGCCCGGACACGAGCCCGACGGCGTCCGGCGTGACCGAGCGGTACACCACGCCGAGGCACCCCGGGCCGGTCCGGCGGCAGGCCGCGCGTTCGAACCGGCGCAGGATCTCGCGGCGCGCGCCCGCGTCGAGCCCTTCGGCGAACAGCCAGGCCGGGTAGGCCGACAGCCAGGCGTGCTGGACCTCCAGCCACCGCGGGCCCCACCGGGCCGGGCCGCCGACCGGGCCGGGATCCGGCGACGCGCCCGGGCGGCAGACCATGGCGAGCACCGCGGCGACGAGGTCTTCGCCGTCGGTGACCACGGTCAGCAGGTACGGGCTGCGGGAGTGCGCCGACTCGAGGCACAGCAGCCCGTAGTCCCAGGTCAGCGGGGCCTGCTGGGCTTCGAGGAACGCGGTCCAGCCGGCGGGCTCGGGGTCGGTGCGCGGGTCGAGCACCGAGATCGACCAGGTCATCGGCCCAGCACCGGCCTCGGCACGGCCACCGAGAACAGCCCGCGCGTGCCGAGGCCCAGCGCGGTCTTCTCGGGCAGCATCGCGCGACCGGCAGTCAGCTCCGGCCGCCCTTCGGCGATCAGGTGGGCCACGCACCGGGCGTAACCGTCGACGTAGAGCCCCTTCCGGCCCCCGGCGGCGCTCGGGAGCGCCGCCCAGTGGTGCAGCGCGCACCCGGTCTTCCGGTCGAGCAGCACGGAGAACCCGAGGAGCCTGCCGTCTCCGGCGCGGTAGGTGCGGGTCAGCACGTCCGGCCGGCGGACGAGCGCGTCGAGGTAGGCCGACGCGACCGGGCTGCGGGTGTCCAGGTGCAGCCCGCCGATCCGGGACCGCTGCCCGCCCGCCCACGCGCGCTCGTCCTGCCGGGCGCGGTGGGCGTTCAGCAGCACGGCCAGCTCGTGCGGGTCGAGGTCGGTGCGCCCGAACGCCGCTTCGGTGGCGACGTCCGGGTTCAGGTACCGGCGGACGTCCGGGGCGAGCGACCCCGCCCATTCGTCCACAGTGGAATAACGGTTGACCAGCACGGTGGTGGGGTCGATCTCCCGCGTCACGCGGGCCCGTCCCTCGAGCGCGGGGACCAGCCCGGGGTTCATCGCCCGGTAGATCACGCCGAGCAGGCCGGGACCGGCGTACGCCCGCAGCGTCCGTTCGAACTCCCGGATCGCCGCGCGCCGTCCGGTGAACCCGTCGTCGAACACGCACGCCGGGTGGCCGCTGAGCAGCGGGAGGTAGACCTCGGCCCAGCGCGGCCGGAGCCGTCCGGTGGCGAGCGGCCCGAAGTCGGCGGCCCCCCAGCTCCGGCACACCATCGCCGAAAGCGCGCCGACGATCGCCGTGCCCTCCCGGACGACCGCGAGCACCGGCGGGTTCTTCGCCAGCCAGGCTTCACGGCGCAGCAGTTCGTAGTCCCACACCGGCGGCAGGCAGCGGGCCCGGAACGCGGCCCAGCCCTCCGGCGGCGGGTCCACCCGGGGGTCGTGGACGTCCACTTGCGACACAGCGGTCGTCGTCGGTGCGCTCATCGGCCCAGCACCGGCCTCGGCACCGCGGCCGTGTACACCGGCCGGGCCCGGAAGCCCAGCTCCTGCTTGAGCTCGATCATCCCGCGGCCCGCGGACAGCTCCTTCGCCCCGCGCCGCGCGGTGAAGCGCACCGCGCGGACGTAGGAGTCGAAGTACAGCCACCGCCGCCCGCCCGCTCCGGGTGGGAGGGCGGCCCAGTGCTGCAGGACCGGCGTGTCCGGGTGGTCGAGCAGGGTCTGCACCGCGAGCAGCCGCCCGTCGGTCCCGGTGTAGGTCAGCGTGTGCACGTCCGGCCGCCGGACGAACCGGTCCAGGAACGTCGAAGACGGCATCGTGCGGGTGTCCAGCGCGATCCGCCCGTAGCGCTCGCGGTGCTGCCGGATCAGCCCGGCCAGCTCGGCGCCGTCGAGGTCGTCACGGGCCGGGCCGCCGCGCACCACGAGCGTCTCGTCTTCGGCGAGCCGGCGGCGCTGCCGCCGCAGCCCGGCGCGGCGCGACTTGGCCAGCGACGCGATCCAGTCCTCTTCGGACTCGAACCAGTTCTCCAGCACGGCCACCGGGTCCACGCGCTTGACGAGCCTGCCCCGCCCTTCGAGCCCGGCGGCGAGCTCGTCGCCGATCGCGCGGTACACCACCGCGATCAGGCCGGGGCCGAGGTGGCGGCCCAGCTCGCGTTCGAACGCCCGGACCAGGGTCCGCCGGTCCCGGCAGCCGGGCGCGAAGACGATGCCCGGGTAGCCGCTCAGCCATGGCTGGCAGACCTCGGCCCAGAACGGCCGGAGCAACCGCTTTCCCGGCGGCGGCGCGAACCTCGGCGAGAGCCGGGGACGGCAGACCAGCACGGACGCCGCGGCGACGAGCTCGGCCCCGTCGGCCGCGACGACCAGGAGCTGCGGGTTGCGGGCGCCCCAGGCCTCGAGGCCCATCACCTCGTAGTCCCACACCGGGTGCAGCCGGGCGGCGCGCGCGAACTCCGCCCAGCCCGCGGGCACCGGATCGACGCGGGGATCGTGGAACGCGAACCTCATGCGACGACGACCGGGGTGCCGTGCCGCGGGCAGGGCGCGATCTCGCCGTGGATCCCGCCGGCCGGGATGACGTCCACGAACCGCGGGGACTCTTGGCGCAGCAACGTGAACGCGAGCCCGCCCGCGGTCGGCCGCGCGTAGACGTGCGGCCAGTCGAGGTGCCACCGCCCGCAGCTCCCCAGCGCGCCGAGGTACCCGAGCGCCGGATCGTGCAGCACGCCGTACGGACCGGTGTCCAGCGAGTCGAGTTCGCGGTGCGGCACGGCCTCGACGCGGTGGTCCTCGGTGAACGCCGTGATCGCCTTGTCGTCCCCGACCGCCAGCACGCGGTGCCCGCGGGCCAGCACGGCCGCCACCTCGCGCAGCACCGGCACGCTCGGCGCGTCCGGGTCGGCGACGCACCCCCGCACGGCCTTGGGCAGGTCGGCCGGTGGGCGCACGCCGTCCGGCCCCAGGAGGACGACGAGGCTGCCGGGCCCCGGGCGGCGAGCCGTCCGCAGCACCCGGCCGAGCCCGCGCGACGGCTCGGTCCGCTGCGCGCCACCGGCGAGCGGAACGAGATCGACCGACTTGTGCACCGCTTCCGCGAGGGGTGCCGCGCCGCCGTCGGTCCCGGTGCGCCCGGGCACCAGCACCGGGTCTTCCCGGCCGTCGAGCGCCCAGCGCTCCCGGTAGAACGGCACCGTCGCGAACGCCGAGCGCACCGCCCGGACGTACGCAGCGCGCCAAACGACCCCCGCCCCCAGACTCCACATGGCCGGGGAGTCTGCGTCATCCGTGCCCCGCAGGGAAGGAGTTCGGCGGCAGGAGACCCCGAATGCCGGATGGGTTACTACTTTGGTCTGGGTCTGAACGGAGGAATTCGTAGTTCTGCCGTCGCCGAACAACGATCCATCTGCTTATAACTCCGCCACATCACGCATCGCGGCAAGCGGCCTCACCGAATCCGACTGGGGGATTCATGATCGCAATTCACACCGGCAGTGACCGGCCGGACACGAATTCACTACCTCACCCCGAGCACCACAGATGACCGGGCCTTTCCCCGGACCGGCCCACAGTGGACTCACCGTAGTCATCCCGTGCTTCAACGAAGTCGAGAACATCGGACCGTCCTATCGGGAAATAACCAACGAACTGGGTCACTATTCACTGGAGTTGTTCTTCGTCGACGACGGGAGCGCCGACGGCACCCTGGACGAGATCCGCGCGCTCGCGGCCGCCGACCCGCGCGTGCGGTACCTGTCCTTTTCCCGGAACTTCGGTTTCGAGGCCGCTTTCTCGGCCGGCTACCGCTACGCGTCGCAACCGTGGATCCTGCACGTCGACGCCGACCAGCAGTTCCCGGCCGCCGAGGCGGAGAAGCTCATCGCGGCGGCCGAACAGGGCAACGACGCGGTGTTCGGCGTCCGCACCAACCGCCAGGACCCTAGGCTGCGGCGCTGGGGCACCGCGGCGTTCCACTTCTTCGGCCGTCGCGTGCTGCGCATGGAGATCCCGCCGGGGGCCACGGCGTTCCGGCTGGTCCGCGCGGAACTGGCCCGCAAGATCGTCGACCTGCGGCTCGGCACGCCGTACTTCCTGGCCACGGTGCCCCTGCTGACCAGCCGGTACGCCTGCGTCCAGGTGGCCCACCGGGCCCGGGAACGCGGTGAGTCCAAAGTGGGCTTCGGGTTCCTGGCGTCGCACGCCATCGAGCTCTTCGTCGGGTTCACCCGGCGGCTCACGACGGCGGCGTCCGCGGCGGCCCTGCTGGCCGCGGGGATCGCGGTGCTCACCGGCGGGGCCGCGGCGTTCGGCGCGCTCGGCGCCGGGGTGACGACCACGCTGCTGTTCGCGCTGCTCGCGGTGCTGCTGCTGGTGGCGTCGCTGACCGTGCGCTACCTCGTCGTGGTCGGCGCGGGGCAACCGCGGCCGCGGCAGTTCTACGTCCGGGAAGCGAACGTCGTCGTCGACGCCGAGGACCGGCTCTTCACCCCGGCGGACCCCGAGGGTCCCCGGCTCATCGATGTGCACCTGGGGAAAGGCGTTTCAGCGTGACGAGTTCGAAGAAGGCCCCCGCGAGAACCCTGGTGATCCTGGGGGGCGCGGACGGTTCGGTCAGCACCTACGAGCGGGCGCGGGAGCTCGGGTTCCGGACGATCTGCGTGGACGTCCGGCCCACCGCGCCGGCGGTGGCCGTCGCCGACGAGTTCCTGCGGGTGAGCGTCCGGGCGCCGGAGCAGATCGCGGCGGCGCTCGACGGCCGTCGCGACCTCGCCGGCGTGCTGTGCCCGGCCAGCGACGTCGGCCTGCCCGCACTGGCGTGGCTCACCCGGCACTGGGGGATGCCGGACCCGCTGCCCGAGTACGCGGTCCGCGCGTCGACCGACAAGCCGGTCTTCCGCGCGCTCTGCGACCACCTCGGACTGCCGAGCTACCGCAGCGTCGGCGGCCGTCCCGGTCCGGAGCTGATCCACGCCGCCCAGCAGCTGCGGTTCCCCGCGCTGGTCAAGCCGGTCGACTCCTCCGGCAGCCGCGGCGTCGTCTCCTGCGCGGGCCCGGGCCGGCTGGCCAAGGCGTTCACCGAGTCGCTCGCGTTCTCGCCCTCCGGACGGCTGGTCGTCGAAGAGCACCTCGACGGCTCGCACTTCACCATCGAGGCGCTGGTCGTCGACGGCCGGATCGTGTTCCACGCCGTGACCGAACGCGTGCTCACGCCGCCGCCGTTCTTCGTGACGTCGTCGCACCTGCTGCCCGCCGAGCTGCCCGCCGACGTCGAGCTGAGCCTGATCGGCGCGCTCGACCTGATCTGCACCGAGCTCGGCTACCGCACCGGCCCGCTCACCCTCGACGCCGTGCTCGGCCGGGACGGGCAGCTGTACCTCATCGAGATGGGTGCCCGGATGGGCGGCAACGGGCTCGCGGAAGCGATCGCGCACTGCCACGGCGCCGACCTGATCGCCGCCGGGATCGCCGCCGCCACCGGCGACGAGGTCCGGCTGGACCTGCACGAACCGCGGCCGACGCTCGTGCACATCCTGGCGTCCGACCGCGGCGGTCACCTGTCCCGGGTGGACGGTGCCGACGACGTCCGCGCCCTGCCCGGGGTCGTCGGGCTGCACCTGTTCGCCGAGGAAGGGTCGTTCGTCCGGCCGTACGAGCAGGCGGGGCACAAGCTGGGGTACGTCGTGCTCACCGCCGGTTCGGTGCCCGAACTGCTCACCGCGGAGAACGCCGTCCGGGGCACGCTCAAGTTCCTGCTCAGCGAACAGGACATGGCGGTACCCCTGCCGTGACGGGCTCCTCGGCCATCGCCGCGCCGTCGGACACCGCGCCGCCGCGGCCGGCGGTGGTGGTGCGGCTGCTCGCCGGCCGGGGCGTGTTCCGCCTGTCCGTCCAGCTGATGGGGCTGGTGCTGATCACCGCGTGGGGCGCCCGGGACTACGGGCGCTTCGCCAACGCGCTCGGCTTGATGACCTGGCTGAACTTCGTGCCGGCCGCGGCGGAGAAGTCCGCGCTCAAGGCCCTGCCCCGGCTGCGGCTGACCCGCGACGCCGTCGCCGCGCTCGCGGTCCGGCTCGCCGCGGCGCCGGTGCTGGCGGTGCTGGCCGCGACGGCCGTCACGCTGGTGGTGGCCCCGCGCTCGGACGCGGCGCTGTACCTGACGGCGGCGGCCTGGTCGATCTCCGGCGGGCTGCTGATGACGGTGTCCGGGCTGCACCGGTTGCGCGGGAGGTCCACTTTGGACGCGTTGGCGTTCACCGCGGGCTCGGTCGTCGTCGGCGTCGTCACGTGCGTGACGTGGGCGGTGCGCTGGCCGCCGGAGACGCACCTCGCGCTGCTGCTCGGCGGGATCCTGGTGCTCCTCGGCGCTTCGGTGCTGCTGCTGCCGAAGCCGTGGCTGAGCGGCAGTGGCGTGCCGGGGCACCGGCTGCTGCCCGCGTTCGGCCGCAGCACCGTCCTGCTCGGCCTCACCGAACTGCTCGACGTCATCTCGACGTCGGTGGTGTTCGCCGTGCTCGCGCTGTCCGGGCGGACCACCGACAGCGGCCCGTTCTACCTGGCGTTGCTGGTGTCGAGTGCGTTCTGTTCGCTGCTGTACTACCAGCTCAAGCTCCACCAGCCGGCGGCGTCGCGGCGGCTGCGCGGCACGGGTGCGGCGGCCGGGCGGGCGCGGGCGGTTTCGCTGCTGCGGCTGGTCGAGCGGGCCGGGATCGCCGTGGTCGTCCTGCTCGGCGCGGGTCTCGCCATCCCCGGGACCCGCGCCGCGCTCACGGCCGGAGACGCCTACGTCGTCCTCGGGGTGCTCGTGGCCGTCGAGACGGCGCTGTACGCGACCGGGCTGTACGCGGGCTTCCTCATCGAAAACACCAACAGCAAGGTGCTGACGCTGACGTCGGGCACCGCCGTCGTCTCACTGGTGGCCACCGCCGTCGCCGCGGCGCTGCTGGTCCCCGCCCTCGGGCCGGTGGGCGGGTTCGCCGCGCTCGTCCTCGCCCTCGCCGTGAAGGCCGCCGTGCTGCGGCGCCTGGTCCGCCGGCACTGAAACCCACTGGGAGAAAAGTCATGTACGTACTGGGCATCAGCAGGGTCCACGACTCGGCCGCGGCACTCGTGCGCGACGGCGAGATCATCGCCTTCGCCGAAGAAGAACGCTTCACGCGCGTCAAGCACGACGGCGGCTTCCCCGCCGAGGCCATCAAGTTCTGCCTGGAGCGGGCCGGGATCACCCTCGCCGACGTCGACCACGTCGCGTACTACTGGCAGCGCTGGAAGGAGGGCATCCACGCGGCCAAGGTGTTCGCGCGGTACTTCCCCGGCACGCTGGACGTCTTCCGCAACGCCAACGGCGACGACGGCGGCAAGTCGGCGGGCATGGTCGACACCTTCCGGACCGGCGGGGGCAAGGGCAGCGACGACTACCACGTCGGCGGCGCGGTCCTCGCCCACATCAAGCGGTCCTTCACCCTCGAGAAGGACGTCAAGGAAGCCGCCGGCTGGACCGGGCCGACGAAGTTCAAGACGCACCTCGTCGACCACCACCGTGCGCACGCGGCCAGCGGCTACTTCATCTCGCCGTGGGACGAGTCGGCGGTGCTCACCTTCGACGGCATCGGCAGCGACGGCACGGCGACCTACCTCGCGCACGGCCGCGGGAACAAGATCGCCGACCTGCGGCGGATCAAGTTCCCGCACTCGCTCGGCGCGATGTACGCCGGCGTCACCGGCTACCTCGGCTTCTACCCGACCCACGACGAAGGCAAGATCATGGGCCTCGCGCCGCTGGGCGAGGACACCTACGTCGACGCGTTCAAGCAGCTGATCCACCTCGACGACGACGGCGGGTTCGAGCTGGACCTGAGCTGGTTCGGCCACCACCGCACCGGCAAGCACGTGCTGGCGAAGAAGTTCACCGACACCTTCGGCCCGGCACGCCCGAAGACCCGCGTCACGGCTTCGAACCCCGTTCCCCAGCACTACTGCGACATCGCGTACGCCCTGCAGGTGACGCTCGAAGAGGCGGGTCTGCACCTGGCGCGATGGCTCCAGCGCGAGACCGGCTCGAAGCGGCTGTGCGTCGCCGGCGGGGTCGCGCTGAACAGCGTCATGAACGGGCGGATCCTGCTGGAGACGCCGTTCGAGGACTTCTTCGCCCAGCCCGCGGCGGCCGACGACGGCTGTGCGCTCGGCGCAGCTCTGGACGTGTCGGTCGCCAAGTACGGCAAGCCGCGCCCGCGCGAGGGCTACACCTACACCGGCCCCGACTACACCGAGGCCGAGATGGAGCTGGCCCTGCAGGACGCCGGCGTCGAGTACCACCGGGTCGACGACATCGCCGCCCACACCGCGGCCAAGATCGCCGACGGCAAGATCGTCGGCTGGGTGCAGGGCCGGATGGAGTGCGGGCCGCGGGCGCTCGGCAACCGGTCGCTCGTCGCCGACCCGCGCGACCCCGAGTCGAAGACGCGGATGAACGAGAAGGTGAAGCACCGCGAGGCGTTCCGGCCGTTCGCGCCGTCGTGCCTCGAGGAGCGGGCGGGCGAGTACTTCGTCAGCGACTACCCGTCACCGGTCATGCTGCTGGTGTTCGACGTCCTGCCGGACAAGCGCGCCGAGGTCCCGGCGATCACGCACGTCGACGGCACCGCGCGGGTGCAGACTGTGAGCCGTGCGGACAACCCGCTGTACTACCGGATGATCGCCGAGTTCGAGAAGCTGACCGGGGTGCCGATGGTCGTCAACACCTCGTTCAACGACAACAACGAGCCGATCGTGGCCAGCCCGGCCGACGCGATCGCGTGCTACCTGAAGACCGACGTCGACGCGCTGGCCCTCGGACCGTTCTGGGTGGAGAAGGAACTGTGACGCTCTTGGAATCGCCGGGCCTGGTCGCCGCGCTGTACCGGCGGCGGCAGTGGCTGTGGCTGGTGGCCGCCGTGCCGGCCGTGGTCACGACACTGCTGATCATGGTGGTGCTGCCGCCGGACCAGACGCTGGACAACGTCGGCGACTGGGCGTTCAAGCTGTGCCCGTTCGTCTTCGCGGTGCTGACGGTTTCGCTGTTCCCGCGCGGCCGCTTCGGGCCGGCGTTGCTCGTGTTCGCCGTGTTCGTCTACATGTCCTATTTGGACACCGAACTGGTGATGCGGGTACAGGGCTTCGCGCGCTCCCCCGACCAGGACTTCCAGCCGGTGTACCAGTTCGAGCTGTTCGTGACGACGTTCATCGTGCTGTTCGCGCTGCTGGCCTACCGCCTCGGCGGCGGCCGGACGGCGAACGTGCTGAAGGTCGGGATCGCGTCGATCCTGGTGGTCATCTCGGGCGTGAACGACCTGACGTTCTGGGCGCTCAACGACGTCTGGGCGGCGGGCACGAAGCCGACGGAGCTGAAGTGGGCGTCGCACATGATCGTGTTCCTCGGCGGGCCGCCGAGCGTGCCGGCCGCGGTGGCGTTCATGGCCGTGCACCTGGTGCTGGCCGCGATCGTGGTCGCGCTCCCGGTGGGCCGCTGGGTGAACCGCGCGCTCAGAGTCCGCGATTCACACCCTGGAGCTTCGTGACGGCGGCCGCGTCGCCTTCGAACTCGAGGCGGACGGCGTCGCGGCCGAACACGAAGAGCAGCAGGTCGATCGGATCACCGACGACGGTGACGGGATCGGGCCCGGTCTTGACGGCGGCTTCCTGCCCGGTACGGGTCCGCAACGTCACCCCGACCGGTGCCTTGCGCAGGTTGAGCTTGGCGGCCTGTTTCGCCGACTTCCAGGCGGCGGCGTCCCGGGTGCCGTCGGCGGGCCGCGGCTCCCAGCCCTCCTGCGCGCGCCGGACGTCTTCGTGGTGGACGAGGAACTCGGCGGTGTTGGTCAGCTCGTCGAGCGGGCCGATCGCGGTGGGCCAGAACTTCGACGGGCCCTGCCGGACCTGCTCGACCAGGGCGGCCCACGGCTTGGCGGCGTAGCGGTCCTGCACCTTCTTCGTGTACCCGGCGAGCGCGGGCACCATGATCCCGGGCGCGGCGTCCGGCCGGTGCTCCCGCACGACGAGGTGCGCGGCGAGGTCCCGCGTCGTCCAGCCGTCGCACAGTGTGGCCGCGTCGGGCCCGAGGTCCTGGAAGAGCGAGCTCAACGCCCGGCGTTCGTCAGCAGCGACACCCATGTGGTCGACGTTACTCGCCGGTACCCGCTCCTGGCGACGGGAAGAGACGCCGGGCACGTGTCGTTGATCCGGAGGTGAGCCGACTCTTCAGCCCGATCACCGTCCGCGGCCTGACCCTGCCCAACCGCGCGTGGGTGTCGCCGATGTGCCAGTACTCCGCGACCGACGGCGTCCCGGACGACTGGCACCTCGTCCACCTGGGCCAGTTCGCCACCGGCGGCGCGGGTCTCGTCATGACCGAAGCGACCGCCGCCGTCCCCGAAGGGCGGATCAGCCCGCAGGACACCGGCATCTGGAACGACACCCAGGCCGAGGCGTGGCGGCGGATCGCCGCCTTCGTGCGCCGCCAGGGCACCGCCATCGGCATGCAGCTGGGCCACGCCGGCCGCAAGGGCTCGGCGCAGCGGCCGTGGGAAGGCAGCGGCAGCGTGCCCGCGTCCGAAGGCGGCTGGCAGAGCGTCGGGGCCGACGCGCAGCCCTTCGGCGCCTACGCCCCCGCCCGGCCGCTGACCACCGACGAGGTCAGCGCCCTTCCCGAGGCGTTCGCCGAGGCCGCCCGCCGCGCCGTCGGTGCCGGGTTCGACCTGCTCGAACTGCACTTCGCGCACGGCTACCTCGTGCACCAGTTCCTCTCGCCGCTGTCGAACACCCGCACCGACCGCTACGGCGGTGACTTCGACGGCCGCACCCGCCTGGCGCTGGAGATCGCCGACGCCGTCCGCGCCACGACCGACGTCCCGCTGTTCGCCCGGCTGTCGGCCACCGACTGGACCGACGACGGCTGGACGCTCGACGAGTCCGTCCGGCTCGCGAAGCTGCTCGCCGAGCGCGGGATCGACCTGATCGACACCTCGAGCGGCGGCAACGTCCCGAACCCGGACATCCCGGTCGGCCCGGGCTACCAGGTCCCGTTCGCCGAGCGGATCCGCACCGAAACCGGCCTCCCGACCGGCGCGGTCGGCATGATCACCAACCCGCAGCAGGCGGAGGACATCATCGCCGACGGCGAAGCGGACGCCGTCTTCCTGGCCCGGGCCCTGCTCCGCGACCCGCACTGGCCGCTCCGGGCGGCGAACACCCTCGGCGCGGACGTGCGCTGGCCGGACCAGTACGCCCGCGCCAAGTCCTGGCACTAGTGGTGGAAGGCGGTCGCCTTCGACGGGTCCTTCGGGCGGCCGCCTTCCTTCTCCAGCTCCGGCAAGAACCGCTTCAGGTCGGCCAGCAGCAGGTCGGCGAGGTCGTGCGTGAAGCCGTTGCGGACGACGATCCGCAGCACCGCCAGGTCCGTCCGGTTCTCCGGGAACGTGTACGCCGGCACCAGCCAGCCCCGCTCGCGCAGCCGTCGTGACACGTCGAACACGTCGAACCCCGCGTCCGCGCGGGTCGTGAACGCGAACACCGGCAGCTGGTCGCCGCGCGTCAGCAACTCGAACGGTCCCAGGTCCGAAATCCCCGACGACAGGTGCGTGGCGACGTCACGCGAAGACTGCTGCACCGCGCGGAATCCTTCGCGGCCGAGCCGCACGAACGTGTAGTACTGCGCCGCGACCTCGGCACCCGGCCGGGAGAAGTTCAGCGCGAACGTCGGCATGTCGCCGCCCAGGTAGTTCACGTTGAAGACCAGCTCGGACGGCAGCGCGGCCTGGTCGCGCCAGACCACCCAGCCGACGCCCGGGTACACGAGGCCGTACTTGTGGCCCGACGTGTTGATCGACGCCACGCGCGGCAGCCGGAAGTCCCACTCCAGGTCCGGGTCGAGGAACGGCGCGACCATCGCCCCCGAAGCGCCGTCGACGTGGACCGGGATGTTCCAGCCGGTGCGCTCCTGGAGCGCGTCCAGCGCCGCGGCGATCTCCGCGACCGGCTCGTAGCTGCCGTCGAACGTCGAGCCCAGGATCGCCACCACGCCGATCGTGTTCTCGTCGCAGCGCGCGACGGCCTCTTCGGCGCTGAGGTGGTACCGGTCGCCGTCCATCGGCACCAGCCGCGGCTCGACCTCCCAGTACTCGCAGAACTTCTCCCAGCAGACCTGGACGTTGACGCCCATCACCAGGTTCGGCTTGCCGGTGCGGCCCAGCTTGGACCACCGGCGCTTCAACGCCATCCCGGCGAGCATGCACGCTTCGGACGAACCGGTCGTCGAGCAGCCCATGACGTCGGTGACGTCGGGCGCGTGCCACAGGTCGGCCAGGATGTTCACGCAGCGGCGCTCCAGCTCGGCCGTCTGCGGGTACTCGTCCTTGTCGATCATGTTCTTGTCGACGCACTCGGCCATCAGCTCCCGCGCCTGCGGCTCCATCCACGTCGTGACGAACGTGGCGAGGTTGAGCCGCGCGTTGCCGTCGAGCATCAGCTCGTCGCGCACGAGCTGCAGCGCCGTGTCCGGTGGCAGCGGGCTGTCGAGCAGCTTGTCGTGCGGCATGACGAAGCCCGCCGCGAGCGCCGGGTTCGCCCCGGCGTACATCGGATTCGTGCCGCCCACGCGGTCCGGGCGGTCCGTTTTCCCCTGATGCAGCACCATGCCGCCGAACGTACTGCGAATCACGGCCGCCGGCAGACGCGAAAGGGGCCGTTCCACCCGGAACGGCCCCTTTGTGCGGAAAATCAGGCCTGCTGGGCCTGCCACATCCAGTGCGCCTCTTCGAGCGCGCGGGTGATCTCGATCAGCAGGTCCTGCGTCACGAGGTCGCTCTTGTCGGTCTCGTCGATGCGGGCCCGCAGCCGCTCGATGAGCGACGCGAGGATGTCGACGATCGCGGCGACCGTGGACTCCACGGACTGCCAGTTGTCGGGGTACTCGGGCACGCCCGAGCTCTCGACGACCGTCTTGGCCTTGCCGTTCGGCGAGATGCCGATGGCGTTGGCCCGCTCGGCCACCTCGTCGACGTACTGCCGCGCGGTGGCGACGAGCTCGTCGAGCTGCAGGTGCGCGCTGCGGAAGTTCGAGCCGACGACGTTCCAGTGCGCCTGCTTGGCGATGAGGGACAGGTCGACCAGGTCGACCAGCGTCGCCTGCAGGGCGTTGCCGGTGATCTCCTTGTCGGCCTCGGAAAGCGGGCTCTTGATCGGAGACTTGCTCATCTCTGGTGTTCCTTTCCTCGGACTCGTTCGGAAGCGCGGGGTCAGACGGTGGCGGAAAGAGCGACCTCGATGTTGCCGCGGGTCGCGTTCGAGTAGGGGCAGACCTGGTGGGCCTGCTCGACCAGCTGGTCGGCCTGGGCCTGCTCGAGGCCGGGCAGGGAGACGTTCAGCGCGACGCCGAGACCGAACCCGACGTCCTGCTTGAGCACGCTCACCTCGGCGGTCACCGTCGAGTCGTGCAGCGCCACCTTGGCCTGGCGGGCGACCAGCTGCAGGGCGCTGTGGAAGCAGGCCGAATAGCCGGCGGCGAAGAGCTGCTCGGGGTTGGTCTTGTCCCCGCCGGGGCCGCCCATCTCCTTCGGGATGGCCAGGGACTCGTCGATGACGCCGTCGGACGAGGTCACCTCGCCGTTGCGGCCGTCGCCGCGTGCCGTCGCCACCGCGGTGTAGATCGCCTGACCCATGCTCAGCCTGCCTTCTGTCGCCGGACGCTCCTCAGCGAGCGTCTCACTGGGCACAACATCCCGCACCCGCGGAACAGTGCCCCCACATGGCAGGCATCACGTGGATCGGTTACCCGGCGGCCTCCGGGCGAAACGTCACGCGGTGCGCGACACCGCGAATTCGGCGACCTGGCGCCCGATCAGGCGAAGGGTGCGGACGCTCTTCTCGTCCGACGCGCCGCCGCCTTCGTCGAACTTGGTCTCGGCCGAGTTGATGGAACCACCCAGTGGGGTGGCCCAGCCGCGCAGCGCGTGCGTGATCGTGCGCAGCTGCTCCAGCGTCGTCACCGCGGCCTGCCAGCCGTAGGCGACGGCGGCCAGGCCGACCGCGCGGCCGTCGAGGTAGGGCCGCTGGTCGTCGCGCAGGTCCTCGACGTAGTCCAGGGCGTTCTTGACCAGGCCGGACAGCGCGCCGTGGTAGCCCGGCGACACGACGATGAGCCCGTCCGCCTCCCGCACGGCTTCGATGAGCGTGGCGGCTCGTTCGTCGCGATCCGGCTCGCCGGCGTCGTAGAACGGCAGCACCAGCTCCGGACCGGTGAGCATCCGGATCCGGACCCCGACTTCGGCCGCACCGGCGAGCGCGATCTGCAGAGCGCGTTCGGACTGCGAGCCCTCACGCAGAGAGCCGCCGATCCCGAGCACGTTGACCGTCCTGGCTGAAGTCACGCTTTCCAGGCTAACCCCTCTACTTAAGTGGATATCCAGACTTTGGGACCGAGGCCCGCGTCACAGCTGGACCGGTTACTTACTGACGAGTAACATCCCCGGTGGCACCGACGCTCAGGAGGCAAAGATGGCGATCCCGCTCCCGGTCCGCATCCAGGCCGCGGCCTCCCAGCTCGTCTTCTGGCTGCCCACGCCGCTGCGGCGGGCGATCGCGGGCCGCCCGGTGCGCCTCGACGGCCAGGACCTCGCGCTCGACGCCCAGCTGCTGCTCCGGCTGCAGAAGCTCGCCGGCGCCGAGCTGGTGCAGGGCTCGGTGGAGCAGTCGCGCGCCTTGCTCGACGTCGGGCGGCACCTGGTCAGCGGCAAGCCGATCGAACCGGTCTCGGTGCGGGAGATCGCCGTGCCGACACCCGATGGCGACTTGCCGGCGACGCTCTACACACCGGTCGGGCTGCCCGAGAAGTCGCCGCTGCTGGTGTTCTTCCACGGCGGCGGCTGGGTGATCGGCACGCGCGCGAGCCACGACAACGCCGTCCGCTTCCTGGCCAGGCACGCCGGGGTGCGGGTGCTGTCGATCGAGTACCGGCTGGCACCCGAGTTCCCGTTCCCGGCGGCGACCGAGGACGCGCTCGCGGCGTTCGAGTACGCGGTGGCGAAGGCGGGCGACCTCGGCGCCGACCCGGCGCGGATCGCCGTCGGCGGCGACAGCGCGGGCGGCAACCTGGCCGCGGTGACCGCCCAGCAGGCGGTGCGCCGCGGTGGCCCGGTGCCGGCGTTCCAGCTGCTGATCTACCCGGCGACGGACTTCGCGCGGCGCTACCGCTCGCAGGACCTGTTCGCCGAGGACCTGTTCCTGACCGACGTGCACATGAAGTGGTTCGAGGGCCACTACGTGCCGGAGGGCACGGACCTGACCGACCCGCGGCTGTCCCCGCTGCGCGCGGACGACCTGAGCGGCCTGCCGCCGGCGCTGGTCGTCACGGCGGGCTTCGACCCGCTGCGCGACGAGGGGGAGGCGTACGCGGAGAAGCTGCGCGAGGCGGGCGTCGAGGTGGCGGTGCGCCGGCACGACGACCTGATCCACGGGTTCATCAACTTCACCGGCGTCGGCACCCGGTTCCGCGAGGCACTGGCCGAGATGGCGGGCGCGCTGCGGCAGGGTCTGTCCAAGCGGGACTGAACGAACCCGGAGCCCGGCGCGGAGAAATGTCCGCGGCCGGGCTCCGGGCCCCCCTGTTTCCCGTGGTGCGCTCAGCCCGCCGGCGCGGGCAGCGGCGGCACCGGAAGCGGCGGCACGGGCAAGCCGCCGAGCAACCCGCCGAGAATGCCGGTGACGGCCGCGAGCAGGGCCTTCACCAGGTCACTGACGATCTTCAGCGGGCCCGGCAGGTCCGGCAGCGACGGGATCGGCAGTGGCAGCGGCGGCAGCTGGCGGGCCTTGGCCGTCGGGTCGGCCAAGAGCCGGTTGGTCTCGTCCGCCCGGCCCTTGGCCAGGCCGGCGAGCTGCTCGGTGTCGGTCTGGACGGTGTAGCGCTTCCCGGCGGCGATGTCCGCGAGGACCGGGCTCATCTGGCCCAGGTCGGCACGCGTGGCACCGACGTTGCCCGCGTAGGCCACCTTGGTCAGGTCGTCACGCACCTGGAGCACCTGTGCGGCGAGAGCCTGGGTGCTGGAGGAACCCTTGCCCCCGTCCGGGCTCACCGGGCTCGCCGAGGCGATCCCCGCCATTCCGACCGCCAGCAGACTGCTCGCGGCTACCAGGGCGATGGACCGCCCGAACTTGCCTTTCATTTCCTACCTCCTGGCCTCGGGAGACCTGACGGGTTAAATCGATACCCGCCGTATCGGAGATAAGCCACCCGATCACCGGTTAGGGACGTTTTCTAACCCTTACGTGCCGGATGCGGAAGAGGCGGATTCGCCCGCAATTGATTAACGGCAAAACCTTGCCCGTCCCCCTGAAGATCATCCTGATCGATCCTCTTCGTAACTGCTGGTAGTTGGTGTCCACTGTAGAGCGGTTTGGTCACTCACCCGGGCGTAAACGGTGATCTTTTAGCCTCATCACTCCGTCGGACCGCGTGTCGGAACTGCTCCAGTCGGGGTGTCCCCCACGCTCGCACCGCCACCCACAAGGTTCTCGCCTGGTCGGGGCACGAATGCGAAATCAATTCCGGAAATGGGCGAGGCGCGGAGGCCGGGACGCTGTTTCGGGGTGCCGCGGCGGGACCGCGATCGCCGGCCAAGCCGAACCCGCCCGCAAAGTCCGCTGCCGGGCCGGTCGTCAAAGCGGCAGGCCCGCATCCAGGTGGACCAGCGCGTTGTCGAGCGCCTCCAGGTAGTCGGACTCGGGGTCGCTCGCCGCCTTGGCGAACGAAGCCAGCAGCACGCCCACCACCGCCCCGGCCCAGTTGCGCACCTCGAAGTCGTCCGGTGACCGGCCCGTGCGCCGGGCCGCCACGCCGGCGATCAGGTCGATCCCCTCGGCGAACTGGTCCATGATCGCGCCGCGCAGCTCGGGCTCGCGGAACACCAGCAGCTGCCGCTGGCGCACGTCGTCCATCTCGTCCTCGGACAGCTGCCCGAGGATGACGCGCACGGCCCCCCGCAGCGCCCCGATCGGGCTCAGCTCGGCAGGCTGCCCGATCGCGGCTTCGATGAAGACCGGGTCGATGGGGTCGTAGAGGGCCGTCGCTTCCTTCGTCGGGAAGTACCGGAAGAAGGTGCTGGGCGAGATCTCCGCGGCGGCCGCGATCTGGTCGACCGTCGTCGCGCCGTAGCCCTGCTCCCGGAACAGCCGCAACGCGTGCCGCTGGATCGCGGCGCGCGTCTTGGCCTTCTTCCGTTCCCGCAGCCCCATGGACTCAGATCGCGACGACGTCATGCTCCGATTCTCGCCGCGGCGCTCCGGCCGCCGCCCGCCCGGGCAGGAACAGCACTGCCAGCAGCGCGCCGGCCACGGCGAGCCCGGCGCACACCCAGAGCGTCGCGGCCATGCCGTCGGTGAACGCGAGCCGGGCGGAGTCGGCGAGCGCGGGCAGGTGCAGCTTCGCCGCCACGGCGACCGCGCCCGACGCGCTGCCGCGCACCGCGTCCGCGACCGGCGCGGGCAGGCCGTCGACGGCGACGCCCGCGCGGTAGACGCCGTTGAGCACCGTGCCCAGCACCGCGACGCCGATCGTGCCGCCGACCTGGCGCAACACCTGGATCAGCGCCGAGCCTGCGCCCGAGCGGCCCTCGGTGAGCGCACCCATCGCCATCGTCATCAGCGGCGTCAGCGTGCACCCGGTGCCCAGGCCGATCACGCTCTCCCAGGCCACGGTGACGCCGTAGCCGTCCGACGGCGACGTCGTCGAACCCCAGGCCAGCCCGGCCGCGAGCAGTGCGAACCCGGCCGTCACGACCACGCGCACGCCCACCACGGCGACCAGCTTCTCGGCGATCTTCGCCGACACCAGCATCCCGCCGATCAGCGGCAGCAGCCGCACGCCGGTCTCCAGCGCGTCGGCTCCCTGCACCGCCTGGAACAGCTGCGGCAGCACGAACAGCAGGCCCATCAGCGCGAACGACGCCATCGTCGCGAGCACCGCGCCCCAGACGAACCGCGGCTCGCGCAGCAGCCCGAGGTCGGTCAACGGCGTCGCCGTCCGCGTCTGCGCCCGGCAGAACACCGTGAGCACCGCCGCGCCGAGCGCGAGCAGGCCGTACGTCGCCGGGTCGGCCCAGCCGTGCTCGCCGGCGTAGACGAAGCCGTAGGTCAGCGCGACCAGCCCGGCCGCCGAGAGCGCGATGCCCGTGAAGTCGATCGCGCCCCGGCCCGATCCGGGGGTCAGCGGCACCAGGAACAGCACCGCGACCAGGCCGACCACGGTCAGCGGGACGTTGATCAGGAACACCGAGCCCCACGCGAAGTGGTCGAGCAGCCAGCCGCCGAGCAGCGGGCCGAGCGGGATGCCGACGAACGTCGCCATCACCCACGTCGTCAGCGCCTTCGCCCGCTCTTCCGGCGGGAACAGGATGTTCAGCAGCGAGAGCGAGAGCGGGATGAGGAACGCGGCGCCGACACCGAGCACGACGCGGGCCGCGATCAGCTGGCCGGGCGAATCCGCGTAGGCGCACCCCAGCGAGGCCAGCCCGAACAGCGCGAGCGCGCCGAGCAGCAGCTTCTTCGGGCCGAACCGGTCGCCCAGCAGGCCCGCCGGCAGCAGCAGCGCGGCCAGCGCCAGCGTGTAGGCGTTGCCGAACCACTGCAGCTGCGTGGTCGTGGCGCCGAGGTCGACGGCCAGCGTCGGCACGGCGACGTTCAGCACCGTCAGGTCGAGGCCGACGGTCAGCAGGCTCACCGCGAGCGCGCCGAGCGCCCACCACCTGCGCGGGTAGAGCTGTGTCACAGTAACCCCCATTGATAGTCACTACCAAATGATAGTAACTCTCAAAATCTCCGGGCGCCAGCACGGGGGTGACGGGAAATAAGTTGCACGCGCGTACCACCTTGGGTTCTCATCGGGACGTGCCTCTGCAGCCCTACCGCCGGGTGCTCTCCGTCCCCCGCGTCCCCTCGACGATGGCCCTGATGTTCCTGGCCCGGCTGCCGATGACCATGAACGGCGTGCTGATGACGCTGTACATCGTCACCGGGCTCGGCCGCGGCTACGGCGCCGCCGGGCTGGTCGGCGCCGGCGTCACCCTCGGCATGGCGCTCGGCGCGCCGCTGCTGGGACGCTGCTTCGACCGCTACGGCCTGCGCCCGATCGTCGCCGTCTGCGGGATCGGCACGACGGTGTTCTGGGTCGCCGCGCCACACCTGCCCTACGCGGCGCTCGCCGTCGTCGCGGTCCCGGCCGGGATGCTCTCGGTGCCGGCGGGCTCGCTCGCGCGGCAGGTGCTGGCCGCGCTCGTCCCGGCCGAGGAGCGCCGCGCGGCGTACTCGCTCGACACGATTTCGGTCGAAGCGACGTTCATGATCGGCCCCGCGCTGGGCATCGCGGCGATCACGACGCTCTCCCCGACCTTCACGCTCACCGCGCTCGGCGTGCTGTTCGGCGGCACGGCGTTCCTGATCTGGCTGGTCGACCCGCCCATCCGCGAATCGGTCGAGCCCGGCGCGGCGACGACCCGGCCGCCGCTGCGGAGCTGGCTCACCGGCCGGCTCGTGGCGACGCTGCTGATCGCCGCCGGCACGCTGTTCGTGCTCGTCGGCACCGAGCTGGCGACCCTCGCGGCCCTGCGCGCGAACGGCGACATCGGGGTCACCGGGGTGGTGATCGCGGTGATGTGCGCGGCGTCGATGATCGGCGGCGTCGTGCACGGCGCGGTGAAGAAGTCGCTGCCGCAGGGCCTGCTGATGCTGCTGCTCGCGCTGCTCGTGGTGCCGGTCGGGCTCGCGGACCAGCCGTGGTGGCTGCTGATGCTGGTGCTGATCCCGACGAACCTGCTCTGCGCGCCGACGCTCGCGGCGACCACCGAGACGGTCAGCCGGATCGCCCCGCCGCGGGTCCGCGGCGAGGCGATGGGGCTGCAGGACGCGTCGACGCGCCTCGGCCTGGCGCTGGGCAGCCCGGTGGTCGGCTTCGCGATCGACCACTCGAGCCCGGCGTGGGGCTTCGCCGCGGCGGGCCTGGGCGGCCTGGTCATCGCGGCGGCCGGCCTGCTGCACCGCCGCACGCCGGACCCCGCGGCGGAGCCGGTCCCGGCGCTCGCCGAGAACTAGCCGCCGCAGGCCACGCGGAGGGCGTCGAGCTTCTTGACGTTGCGCTGCACCCACTGGGCCACCACGCCGGCGTCTTCGATGCGTTCCTTCTGCACCTCGACGTACGAGCCGGCCATGCCCAGCAGCGCGTTCTTGACGTCCTGGTCCTGGACGTTGCCCGCCAGCTCCCGCAGCCGCTTCTCCTTGTCCGCGGCGCGGGCCTTGAGCTTGTCCGGGTCGACCAGCGGGTTCAGGTCCGCCAGCCCGAGCGCCTCGGTGCACGCGCCCACCTTGTCGGCGGTCTTCGACCCCTGGTCGACCGCGTCGCTGACCTGGTCGCATCCGCTCAGCAGCAGTGCGGCCCCGGCCAGCAGCGCGGCCGTCGTTCCACCCCTCGTCATGGCGCCAAGGTACCGCTCAGCCCTTGACGCAGACCACCTGCTTGAGGTGCGCCACGACCTCGACCAGGTCCGTCTGGGCGCGGATCACCGAATCGATGTCCTTGTACGCCGCCGGGATCTCGTCGACGACGCCCGAGTCCTTGCGGCACTCGACGCCGGCCGTCTGCGCCGCGAGGTCGTCGGCCGTGAACATCTTCTTGGCCTTGGTCCGCGACATCCGGCGGCCGGCACCGTGCGACGCCGACTGGAAGGACGACTCGTTCCCGAGCCCGCGGACGATGTACGAACCGGTCCCCATGCTGCCCGGGATGATCCCGAGGTCACCCGATCCGGCGCGGATCGCGCCCTTGCGGGTGACGAGCAGCTCGACACCGTCGTACGTCTCCTCGGCGACGTAGTTGTGGTGGCACGAGATCGCGTCGTCGAAGGTCGTCTGCGGGACGACGTCCTTCAGCGCCTGCTTCACGAGCGCGACCATCGTCGCTCGGTTGCGCGCCGCGTAGTCCTGCGCCCAGAACAGGTCACGCCGGTACGCCTGCATCTCCGGCGTGCCCGCGACGAACACCGCGAGGTCCCGGTCCGGCAGGTCCGCGTTGTGCGGCAGCTTGCGCGCGACGGCCATGTGACGTTCCGCGAGCTCCTTGCCGATGTTGCGCGAACCCGAGTGCAGCATGAGCCAGACGCGGCCTTCGTCGTCGAGGCAGACCTCGATGAAGTGGTTCCCGCCGCCGAGGCTCCCGATCTGGCGCGCGGCCCGGTCGTGCAGCTCCTGGACGCCGGTGTGCAGCTCGCCGAAGCCCTGCCAGAAGGTGTCCCAGCCGCCGACGCCGTGCACCTTCGCGGGGTTCACGGGCGTCTTGTGCAGCCCGAACCCGACCGGAACGGCGCTTTCGATCCGGCGGCGCAGCTTCCCGAGGTCGTCCGGCAGGTCGCTCGCGGTGAGCGACGTCCGGACGGCGCTCATGCCGCACCCGATGTCGACGCCGACGGCGGCGGGCGAAACGGCGTCGCGCATGGCGATGACGCTGCCGACGGTCGCCCCCTTGCCGTAGTGCACGTCGGGCATCACGGCGACGCCGTGCACCCACGGCAGGTTGGCGACGTTGTGCAGCTGCCGCATGGCCTGGTCTTCGACCGACGCGGGATCCGCCCACATCCGGATCGGGACGCGGGCGCCTTCGACAGCGGTGTGCATGGTTTTCCTCCCCTTGAAACGGTTACGCGGTGCCCAGGATCCCCGGGCACCGCGTAAACGACAAGGCGTTTTAGTTGTCCACTGTGGTCACTGCTGCGCGATCAGCTCCGCGATCTGCACGGCGTTGAGCGCCGCGCCCTTGCGCAGGTTGTCGTTCGCGATGAACAGCGCCAGCCCGCGGCCGCCCTCGACGCCCTGGTCGACGCGGATGCGGCCGACGTAGCTCGGGTCGTTGCCCGCCGCCTGCAGCGGGGTCGGGACCTCCGACAGCTCGACGCCCGGCGCGTGCGCCAGCAGCTCCGTCGCGCGCTCGACGGTCAGCGGCTGCGAGAACTCCGCGTTCACCGAGATCGAGTGCCCCGAGAACACCGGCACGCGCACGCACGTGCAAGAAACGCCGAGACCCGGGATGCTCAGGATCTTGCGGCTTTCGTTGCGGAACTTCTTCTCTTCGTCCGTCTCGAGCTCACCGTCGTCCACAATGGACCCGGCCATCGGCAGGACGTTGAACGCGATCGGGCGGACGTACTTGTTCGGTGCCGGGAACTCGATCGCCGCGCCGTCGTGGGTCAGCAGCGCCGCGTGCTCCGCGCCCGCCTTCACCTGACCGGCCAGCTCGTCGACGCCGGCCAGCCCGCTGCCGGACACCGCCTGGTACGTCGACGCCACCAGCCGGACCAGCCCGGCCTCGTCGTGCAGCGGCTTGAGCACCGGCATCGCGGCCATGGTCGTGCAGTTGGGGTTCGCGACGATCCCCTTGCGCGCTTCCTTGACGGCCTCGGGGTTGACCTCGCTGACGACCAGCGGCACGTCCGGGTCCATCCGGAACGCCGAGGAGTTGTCGATCACCGTGACGCCGGCCGCGGCGAACCGCGGCGCCTGCGCCTTCGACGTCGACCCGCCCGCGGAGAACAGCGCGATGTCCAAACCGGACGGATCCGCCGTCGACGCGTCTTCGATCGTGATTTCGGTGTCACGCCACGGCAGCGTCGAACCCGCCGAGCGCGCCGAAGCGAAGTACCGGAGCTCGGCGACCGGGAACTCCCGCTCCGCCAGCAGCTTGCGCATCACCGCGCCGACCTGGCCGGTCGCGCCGACCACCCCGACCCGCAACCCGTCCGCCATCAGCGACCACTCCCCGCGTAGACCACGGCTTCCTCGTCGCCGCCGAGCTCGAACGCGTCGTGGATCGCGCGCACGGCGTCGTCCAGCTGCGCGTCGCGGATCAGCACCGAGATCCGGATTTCCGAGGTGTTGATGATTTCGATGTTGACGCCGGCGTTGGCCAGCGCTTCGCAGAACGTCGCCGTGACACCCGGGTGCGAGCGCATCCCGGCGCCGACCAGCGAGACCTTGCCGACGTGGTCGTCGTAGAGCACCGACTCGAAGCCGATCTCCGCCTTGACCTTCTCCAGCTCCTTGACCGCCTTGGCACCGTTGGCCTTCGACAGCGTGAAGGTGATGTCGGTGCGGCCGGACACCGTGCTGGACACGTTCTGCAGCACCATGTCGATGTCGATCTCGGCGTCGGCGATCACGCGGAAGATCCGGGCCGCGGCACCGGCGTGGTCCGGCACCCCGGTGACCGTGATCTTGGCTTCGGAGCGGTCGTGCGCCACACCGGTGATCAGGGCTTGTTCCACGGGGATCTCCTCGATAGAACCGGTCACCGTCGTGCCCGGCTTGTCACTGTAGGAAGAACGGACTCGGATCGGCACGCCGTAGCGGCGCGCGTATTCCACGCAACGCAACATCAGGATCTTCGACCCGCTGGCGGCGAGCTCGAGCATCTCTTCGTACGTGACGGTGTCGAGCTTGCGCGCGTCCGGGACCACCCGCGGGTCGGCCGTGTACACACCGTCCACATCGGAGTAGATCTCGCAGACGTCGGCGTTCAGCGCGGCGGCGAGCGCGACGGCAGTCGTGTCCGAGCCGCCGCGGCCCAGCGTGGTGATGTCCTTGGTGTCCTGCGCGACGCCCTGGAAGCCCGCGACCAGCGCGACGTAGCCCTGCTCGAGGGCCTCGGTGACGCGGCTCGGCGTGACGTCGATGATGCGCGCGTTGCCGTGCACGGACGTCGTCACGACGCCGGCCTGCGACCCGGTGAACGACCACGCCTCCGCGCCCTGGGCCGCGATGGCCATGGCGACGAGCGAGTTCGAGATGCGCTCACCGGCGGTGAGCAGCATGTCCATCTCCCGCTCCGGCGGCGCCGGGTTGACCTGCTGCGCCAGGTCGAGCAGCTCGTCGGTGGTGTCACCCATCGCCGAGCAGACCACGACGACGTCGTTGCCGGCCTTCTTGGTGGCGACGATCCGCTCCGCGACGCGCTTGATCCGGTCGGCACTTTCCAGCGACGATCCGCCGTACTTCTGGACCACGAGGGCCACGCCCGAACCTCCTAGACGGGCCGGGTCTGCTCCCTGGTGGGCACCGAGGAGCCCCCGCGTCCCATATTTGAGAAGGAGCCTACCGGGGCTCCAGCGGCCCGCCACCCTCTTGACGTGGGGCGGGTGCCGCGAACGG
Organism: Amycolatopsis sp. NBRC 101858; assembly: GCF_030269325.1. Taxonomy (GTDB): domain Bacteria; phylum Actinomycetota; class Actinomycetes; order Mycobacteriales; family Pseudonocardiaceae; genus Amycolatopsis; species Amycolatopsis ponsaeliensis. The sequence goes on from NZ_BSTD01000001.1 coordinate 1,959,655, forward strand.
GCGGCGCGGAAGTAAATCTTCCGTAACACCAACGAAATGCGCGGAGCCCTTCCTTCCGAGTGATGCAGCGCACTAGGTGGGTACGGTGACGATCATGCGGAAACCAGCTGTGACGAGCATCCCGATCGCCTCGGTGCTGGCCGAGCGGTGGAGCCCGCGGGCCCTGGACGCGTCATCGTCGGTGAGCCCGGACCAGGTGCGGGCGCTCCTGGAGGCGGCCCGCTGGGCCCCGTCGTTCGGCAACACCCAGCCGGCCCGCTACCTGGTGGGCGTGCGCGGGACCCCGTCGTTCGACGCGATCCTGGCGACGCTGAACTCGGGCAACCGGGCCTGGGCCCACCGCGCGGGCCTGCTGCTGATCGGCGTGATGGTGACGACGAACGAGAAGGGCCCGGTGCCGTACGCGGAGTACGGGCTGGGGCTGGCGTCGGAGAACCTCGTGCTGCAGGCGGTGGAGCTGGGGTTGGTGGCGCACCAGATGGCGGGGTTCTCGGCTGCCGAGGTCAGCGCGGCGTTCTCGCTGCCGGAGGACGCGGTACCGAAGGTGGCGATCGCGGTGGGGGCGCCGGGACATCCGGACGTCCTCGAGGAGGAGTGGCGGATCGAGCGGGAGAAGGCCGAGCGGGTGCGGGTGCCGCTGGCGGAGTTCGCGTTCACGGACGGGTGGGGCAAGCCGGCCCTCTAGTTCGGCAGGGCAAACGATCCCGGACCCGGCAAACCGCGCCCATCGCGAGCGCCGGCGCGGTCGTGACTCAGGAAGCTCCGCCCACCCGGCGGATGATCTTCGCCAGGATCCCCGACACCACGAGCCAGAAGATCGCCGCGATGCCGTAGTTCACCAGGACCCGCAGTTTCCCGTCACTCGGGGTGAACAGGTCGCTGAACCCCAGCGCCAGCGAGTCCGCCCAGGACTTCACGAACGACACGATCCCGTTGTCCGGGTTGGCCGAGCCGACCGTGAAGATCACGTGGATCACCAGCAGCGCCGCGAAGATCAAGCCCACCCAGCGGACGATCGACGCCACGATCGAGGCGACCCGGCCGCCCGTCGCGCGCCAGTCGACCGGGGCCCGGCGGGAAACCTTGGTCTCCTCCGGCGCCGACGGCGACGAAGACGACGTTGACTCCGCGTGCTCACCCATGCCCGAAGTTTCGCACGGGCACCGGCCAATTGCTACCCACAGGTAACCCCCAGGAGGAGACGCCCGGCTTCCCCCGCCCGGCGTTCCCTGGTTATGGTGGAGTCGTGGCGCGTGCTCTCCTGCTTCGCTGCCGCGACGGGGCCTGACCGGACCGGCTCCCCGTCGCGGGGCTTCGTGGTGCCGGTCGCACCCGTCTAGCTGGAGACACCCTCGAAACCATGAGCAAGATCCGCAAGCCTTCGCGTCCCGCGCCCGCTGACCAGCCCGCTTGGAACACCCAGCGCGGCACTTCCATGCCGGTGCACCGCTACCGCCCCTGGTACGACCTCGTCGAGAACATCGACCTGCCCGACCGCACCTGGCCCGAGAAGCGCATCGAGCGCGCGCCGCTGTGGTGCGCCGTCGACCTGCGGGACGGCAACCAGGCCCTGATCGACCCGATGTCGCCCGCGCGCAAGCGGAAGTTCTTCGACCTGCTCGTACGCATGGGCTACAAGGAGATCGAGGTCGGCTTCCCGGCCGCGAGCCAGACCGACTTCGACTTCGTCCGCGAGATCATCGAAGAGCACGCCATCCCGGACGACGTCAGCATCCAGGTGCTGACCCAGTGCCGTCCCGAGCTGATCGAGCGGACCTTCAAGTCCCTCGAAGGCGCGCCGCGCGCGATCGTCCACATCTACAACTCGACCTCGATCCTGCAGCGCCGCGTCGTCTTCCGCGAGGAGCGCGAGGGCATCAAGAAGATCGCGACGCAGGCCGCGGAAATGGTCGTCGAGCTGGCGGCGAAGCAACCGGACACCGACTTCCGCTTCCAGTACTCGCCGGAGTCCTACACCGGCACCGAGCTGTCGTACGCGCTCGAGGTCTGCAACGCCGTCACCGAGATCTGGCAGCCGACGCCGGAGAAGCCGGTGATCCTGAACCTGCCGGCGACCGTCGAGATGGCGACGCCGAACGTCTACGCCGACTCGATCGAGTGGATGTCCCGGAACCTGGAACGCCGGGACTCGGTGATCCTCTCGCTGCACCCGCACAACGACCGCGGCACCGGCATCGCCGCCGCCGAGCTGGGCTACCAGGCCGGCGCCGACCGGATCGAAGGCTGCCTGTTCGGCAACGGCGAGCGCACCGGCAACGTCGACCTGGTCGCGCTGGGCATGAACCTCTACAGCCAGGGCATCGACCCGCAGATCGACTTCTCCGACATGGACGAGATCAAGCGGACGGTCGAGTACTGCAACCAGCTGCCGGTCGGCGAGCGCTCGCCGTGGGGTGGCGACCTGGTGTTCACCGCCTTCTCCGGCAGCCACCAGGACGCGATCAACAAGGGCCTCGACGCGCTGAAGGACGCCGCCGACAAGCAGGGCGTGCCGATCGACGAGTACCCGTGGGAGGTCCCGTATCTGCCGATCGACCCGAAGGACGTCGGCCGCACGTACGAGGCCGTGATCCGGGTGAACTCGCAGTCCGGCAAGGGCGGCGTCGCCTACATCATGAAGGCCGAGCACCAGCTCGACCTGCCGCGGCGCCTGCAGATCGAGTTCTCGAAGGTCATCCAGCGCTACACCGACACCGAGGGCGGCGAGGTCGACCCGACCACGATGTACAACGCCTTCGCGGCCGAGTACCTGGAGCTGAAGACGCCGCTGGAGCTGGTCCGCCAGCACGTCCAGGACAACGGGGACGGCGAGTACGACATCACCGCGACCGTCCGCGTCGAGGGTGACGAGCACGAGGTCACCGGCCGCGGCAACGGCCCGATCGCGGCGTTCTTCGACGCGCTCTCGACCGTCGGCTTCGACCTGCGCCTGCTGGACTACTCCGAGCACACGCTCTCGCCGGGTGACGACGCGCGCGCCGCGTCGTACATCGAGTGCGCGATCTCGGACCGGGTGTTCTGGGGCATCGGCATCGACCCGTCGATCGTCACGGCGTCGCTGCGCGCGGTCGTCTCGGCGGTCAACCGCGCCAATCGCTGAACCTGTGGGCCGCCTGTCGGGTTGCTGTGAGTCCCCGGTGATCGGGATTCATCCGCCCCCGGCAGGCGGTTAATGGAGGTGTGGACGCGACTACGGCAGGACTGCTGGTGCTGTTCGTCGTCTCGCTCGTGCCCCTGCTGCCGACCGAGGTGACGATTCTCGGCATGGGTGTCGCGGCGGCGCAGGGCGGGACGTCGCTGGCGCTGGTGATCGCCGTGTCGAGTGCCGGGTGCCTGGTCTCGGACCAGGCGCTCTACGCCCTCGGCCGGTTCGGCGGCCGGGCGGCGCTGGACCGGCTGAGCCGGCGGAAGAAGATCGCCGCCGGCATCGGCTGGTTCGACGGCCGCCTGCAGCGCCACCCCCGGCCGGTGCTGGTGGCGGCCCGCTGGCTGCCGTCGGGCGGGACGATCGGTGCCCTGCTCGCCGGCTCGCTCCGGTGGCCGATGGCGGAGTTCTTCACCGCGTCGGCCGTCGGCGTCACGCTCTGGACGTCGTACGTGGCCTTCCTGGGTTACGCGGGCGGCCAGATCATCACCGAACCCGGGATCAGCATGCTGCTCTCCCTCGGCGTCGCCTTGATCCTGGGTTCGGTGATCACCTACGGCGTGAAGCGCGGCGCTAAAGCGATTTGACCGCTTCCAAGATGTCCGCCGGCTCGGTGCGCGTGACGAAGTCCGGGTGGACGTCGAGGTAGCGGATCACGCGGTGCTGATCGACCACGACGACGGCCGGGTGGACCAGCTCCCAGGTGCCGTTGACCTGCTCGAGGTCCGTGCCGAGGGTCACCATCGCCTCCCGCACCGGGGCGGAAACGGGATAGCTCAGCCCGAGTCCCCGCGCGACGGTGCTGCCGGCGTCCGACAGCACCGGGAACTCCAGGTCGGCCGCCGGCAGCGAGCCGTCCGGCCGCTGCGGGCTGATCGCCACCAGGGTGGCGCCGAACTTCCCCAGCTCAGGCAGGACTTCCTGCTGGTAGGTGCGCAGGGTCAGGTTGCAGTACGGGCACCACTGGCCGCGGTAGAACACGAGCACCGCCGGCCCGTCCGCGACGAGATCGCCCAGGCTCGACGGCACGCCGTCGGCCCCCGGCAGCTCGAAGTCCTCGATCGTGGCTCCCACCTCGGCGAACGTCGTCCCGGCGGCCCGGCGCCGGTCCGCTTCGAGGACGTCGAAGATCTCCGGCGGCAGCGCGCCGCGGAGGTGGTCGTTCACTCCGGTCAAAGCGTTGTCGAGCGTCATGGATCCCCCAAACTGGTTGTACTGATCGGTACAGTGAAGCGAACTGTACTATTCAGTACATGGAGACGCAAGCAGCGGCCTCGACCCCGCGCGGCAAGAAGACGCGGGACGCGATCGTCGACGCGGCGGCGGGGCTGATGTACGTCGACGGTGTGGCGGGCACGAGCGTCGACAAGGTGCTCGCTGCGAGCGGGGCCGGGAAGTCGCAGATGTACCACTACTTCAAGAACAAGGAGCAGCTGGTCGCGGCCGTGATCGACCGGTACCTCGAGCAGATCCTCGGCAACCAGCCCGCGATCTTCACGCTGGCTTCCTGGGCCGACCTCGAGACGTGGACCGAGCAGCTGCTGGACATCCACCGCCGCGCGGGCACGCCGGTCGCCTGCCCACTGGGCAACCTCGCCGGGGAGGTCGGCGACAACCCGAAGCTCGCGCCACTGGTCGACCAGGCCTACCGGACGTGGGAGTCGCACCTGGAACGCGGCCTGACCACGTTGCGGGACAAGGGAGAGCTCGCTCCCGACGCCGACCCGGCGCGCCTGGCCCAGGCGGCGATGACGTCCGTCCAAGGTGGACTGCTGCTGGCCCACATCCGGCACGACCTCACGGCGCTGGAGGACGCACTGGGGATCGCGCTGACCTACCTGCGCGGCTTCAAGCGGTGAGCTGGGCGATCTCCGCGCGCAGTTCGTCGATCACCTTGGCCACGGCCGGGCGTTGCAGCGCGCCGGTGCGGCAGACCGCCTCCACCAGCCGGGCCGCGCGGATGCCGGCCAGCGGCCGTGCGACCAGGCCGCGGCCGCGCCCGGTGTTCATCGTGTACCGCGGCAGCAGCGCGATCCCGTGCCCGGCCGCGACCAGCCGCTCGGTGATCCGGAAGTCGTTGATCCGCTGCACCACCACCGGCCGCACGCCGGTGCGGATGGTCAGCGAGCGCAGGACGTCGTCCACCGGGAAGCCGAAGTCGACGCTGATCCAGCGTTCGTCGGCCAGCTCCGCCAGCTCGACGCGGCGCCGGTTCGCCAGCCGGTGCCCGGCGGGGAGCGCGACGTCGAGCGGTTCGCGCAGCAGCGGCACGACGTCGAGGCGGCCGGCGTCGAACTCCGGCGCGTGCTCGTCCCGGTGCGCGACGACGATGTCGTAGTCCGCCACCAGGCCGGGCACCTCGGGCGGCGTCATGTCGACGTCGCGGACGTCGACCTCCAGGCCCTCGTACTCGGCGACCCGGGTCAGCAGGCCGGGCAGCAGCATCAGCCCGGCGGACTGGAAGATCGCGATCCGCACGCGCCCCCGCGGCGCGCTGCGGTAGGTGTCCAGTTCGGACTCGGCACGATCGAGCGCGGCCAGCACCTCATCGGCCCGGGCGACCAGCGCGCGGCCGGCATCGGTCAGCCGCAGCCCCCGCCCGGCCGGCTCGGTGAGCGGCAGGCCGACCTCGCCTTGCAGGGCCCGCAGCTGCTGCGAAACCGCGGACGGCGTGCAGTGCAACGCCCGCGCGGCCGCCGTCACGCTCCCGCGGTCGGCGAACTCGCGCAGCGTGCGCAGGCGACCCAGATCCACGCGGCCAGCATATGTGAAGTCCGGCTACAAGGTTGCCACGCTTTCGGCGGCCACCACTTCACGGTCGTGGCGCAGCCGCGCGCAGGTCTCGGCGCCGGCGAGCGGCGTCCTGGCCGTCATCGCCATGGAGAGGCCCAGGTCACGGGGTATTTTCTTGAAGGACAGCTAAACGGTCCGTGCAGATATTATCGCTGGTCCTTCACGGTCACCGTTGACACAGTGGAGGCATGCCCACCCGTGACCGCCTGCTCGCCGTGCTCGTCGCCGTGCTCTGGGGCCTGAACTTCCTCGCCATCCACGCCACCCTCGGCCAGTTCCCGCCGGTGTTCGCGGGCGCGCTGCGGTTCGCCGTGATCGCCGTGCCGACGATCCTGTTCGTGCCGTGGCCGAAGGTGAAGGTGCGGCACCTGCTCGGCTACGGCCTGGGCTTCGGCACCGGGCAGTTCGCGTTCCTGTTCATCGCGATGGACACCGGGATGCCGACCGGGCTCGCGTCGCTGGTGCTGCAGGCGTCGGCGCCGTTCACGGTGCTGCTCGGCGCCGTCTTCCTGCGCGAACGCGTCACGCCGCACCAGCTGGCCGGGATCGCGCTGGCCGTCGCCGGGATGGTCGCGATCGCGTGGCAGCAGTCCGGGCACGCGATCGCCCTGCTGCCGATGATCCTGACGCTGCTGGCCGCGCTGAGCTGGGCGTTCGGCAACCTCAGCACGCGCAAGGCCGAGCCCGACAACCCGCTGCACTTCACGCTGTGGATGTCGGTGGTGCCGCCACTGCCGATGTTCGCGCTTTCGCTGGTCATGGAGGGCCCGGCCGCCCAGTGGCACTCGCTGGCGACGCTCGGGACACCGACCGGGCTGACCGCGCTGGGCGGGCTGGCCTACGTCGTGCTGATCGGCACGGTCGTGGGGTCGGGCCTGTGGACGACGCTGATGCGGCGCAACCCGGCCGGTGTCGTCTCGCCGTTCTCGCTGCTGGTGCCGGTGGTCGGGCTGACGGCGTCGTTCGTGCTGCTCGGCGAGCGGCCGACCTGGCTGGAGGTCGGCGCCGCCGCCGTCGTGATCGCCGGGGTGCTGCTCGGGTCGCTGCGGCCCGTGCGGAAGCGCGAACCGGAGCTCGTCGCGGTCTAGGCCGTCGGCTCGCCGACTTCCTGCTTCTCTTCTTCCTCGTGCTTCTTGCCGAGCCGCTTCTTCATCACGAAGAACACGATGACGCCGATCACGATCGCGGCGACCAGGCCGTACTTGGAGAACCGGCCGAGCCACTCTTCGGCGACCACGCCGAGGTAGTAGACGGCCGCGGTCGTGCCGCCCGCCCAGACGATGCCGCCGGCCGCGTTCGCCAGCAGGAACTTCGGGTAGTGCATCTTGAGCGACCCGGCGAGCGGGCCGGCGAGGATGCGCAGGAACGCGATGAACCGGCCGAGGAAGACGGCCCACACGCCGCGTTTGTTGAAGATCCGTTCGGCGTTGGCGAGGTGCGTCGGCCCGAAATGCTTCGGGAATTTCCGGCCGGCCCAGGCGAACAGCCGTTGACCACCGGTCTTTCCGATCAGGTACCCGATGCTGTCGCCGATGATGGCACCGGCGCTGGCCAGGATGCCGATCCACAGCGGACTCAGGTTGCTGTGCTGCGAAGCCAGCAAAGCGGCGCTGACCAGCACGATCTCACCCGGCAGCGGAATGCCGAGGCTTTCGATCATGATCACCGCGCCGACGATCAGGTACACCGAGAGCGGCGGGATCGCCTCCAGCCATTGGTCGATGTGCACTGCTCGTACCCCCTGCTGTCCGGCGAATCTGCTTTCCGCAGAGTACCGGGGGAAGTGCGCCGGGGGCGGCCTACTCAGGTATTGCAGGGGGTACGACTCAAGTCGCGTCAGCCGAGCGGCGACGGCGGATCTCGCGTTTCCGTGCCGGAGTTGTCCACAGGGTTCACCCCCATGTGGACAACTCTCAGCCGGGCTTCAGAGCCGCGGCCCGCGACTGCAGGTAGGCCTGCTCCGGCAGGCTCAACGTCCGCCGGGCAGCGGCCAGGTACGCCTCCCGTGCCCCCGCGACGTCACCGGACAGCTCCAGCAAGTGCGCCCGGACCGCGTCCACCCGGTGGTGCTCCGTCAACTCCGTGCCCGCCAGCTCCGCCAACCCCGCCTCGGGCCCGTTGACCTGCGCGAACGCCACCACCCGGTTCAACGTCACCATCGGCCCCGGCGCCACCACCCGCAGCAGGTCGTACAGCGTGAGGATCTGCGCCCAGTCCGTCTCGGCGGCCGTCGGGGCCTCGGCGTGGACCGCCGCGATCGCCGCCTGGAGCTGGTACGGCCCCACCGGAGCCGTCGACAGCGCGCCCGTGATCAGCGAAATCCCCTCGTCGATGAAGGCGCGGTTCCAGCGCGTGCGGTCCTGGTCGGCCAAGGGGACCAGCGCGCCCGACGAAGAAACGCGGGCCGGACGGCGGGCGTCGGTCAGGAGCATCAACGCCAGCAGGCCCGTCACCTCGCCGTCGGCCGGGAGTTCCGCGCTCAGCCTGCGGACCAGGCGGATCGCCTCCGTCGTCAGCTCGACGCGGTTCAGCTCGTCGCCCGAGCTCGCCGTGTGACCCTCCGTGTAGATCAAGTACAGCACCTGCAGCACCGCCGCCAGCCGTTCCGGGCCGCCGTCTCGCGTGAAGGGTGAGCCGCGGAGCTTCTGCTTCGCACGGCTGATCCGCTGGCCGATCGTCGCCTCCGGGACCAGGAACGCGCGGGCGATCTCCGCCGTCGTCAGCCCGCCGACCGCACGCAGCGTCAGCGCCACCTGGGACGGCTGGGTCAGCGACGGGTGGCAGCAGAGCAGCAGCAACGTCAGCGTGTCATCCACCGCGACCGGCTCCGGCTCCGGCGGCGAAGCCAGTGCCACCGCTTCCTCACGCCGCTGCCGGGCCGTCTCGCTGCGCCACTGCTCGATGCGCCGGCGGGACGCCGTCGTGATCAGCCACCCCTTCGGGTGATCCGGGATCCCCGCCGACGGCCACTGCTGCGACGCCGCCAGCAGGGCCTCCTGGACGGCGTCCTCACAAGCCTCGAAATCGCCGTACCGCCGGACCAGCGCCGCCAGGACCTCGGGCGCGAGCGAGCGCAGCAGATCGGGAATCACAGGTCCGGCCCGTGCAGCCCCATCACCGGCCGCACTTCGACCACCGCGAACGCGGCTTCGGGGATCCGCGCCGCGATCTCGACGGCGCGCTCGCGGCTCTCGCAGTCGAGCAGGTAGAAGCCGGCGAGGAACTCCTTGGCCTCGGCGAAGGGCCCGTCGGTCGTCGTCGTGCCGTGCTCGCCCACGCTGACCCGCGTGGTGAGCTCGGGGAAGGCGAGCCGCTCGGAGATGATGCGCTCGCCGGACGCGTCGAGGTCGTCGCTGAGCTGCTGGTAATGGGCCAGCCCGGCGGCCTGCTGCTCGGCGCTCATGCCCTCCCAGGCCGCGCGGGACTCGGGGTTGCCGTAGATCAGGACCACGTATTTCACGAAAGCCTCCGGTCGATGTCGAAATCCGCGCGGCGGCGCCTACGTCCCTTCCGACCGGCACCACACCCCAGGAGGATGGCATGACCGAGCAGGACGACAAGCGGATTCGCGCACTGGTGGCCGCCCGCGCGACGGCGATGACCGAACGTGACGCCGAAGCGATCGCCGCGCAGTGCGCGAAGGACCTCCGGGCGTTCACCCTGGCCCCGCCGCTCGTTCACCACGGCGAAGACGTCGAGGCCCGCACGGCCTGGTTCGCGGGCTTCGACGGCCCGATCAAGTACGAGGTCCGCGACCTCGAAGTCACGATCGGCGGCGACGTCGCCTTCAGCCACGCCCTCAACCGGCTGTCGACGATGCCGAAGGGCATGCCGCAGCCGTTCGAGCTGTGGTTCCGCTCCACCCTCGGCTTCCGCAAGCAGGACGGCGAGTGGCGGATCACCCACGTGCACGACTCGACGCCGTTCTACATGGACGCCACGATGAGCGCCGCGCTGGACCTCAAGCCCTGAAAGCCGAATGGCCGGCCGGGACGAATCCCGGCCGGCCACCCGGAAGGAGAACCTCAGAGGATCTCGGCGGACGTCCCGACGTCCGGCGGGCCCAGGTCGGGGTTCAGCGCCCCGCTGAACTCGACCAGCTCCGCCTGCACCTCGTGCGGCTGGATGCGCCCGTCGCGGATGTCCTCCGCGTAGTGGCACGCCACCCGGTGACCGCCGCCGATCTCACGCAGCTGCGGGCGGTCGGTGTCACACAGGCTCGCCTGCTTCCACGGGCAGCGCGTGTGGAAGCGGCAGCCCGTCGGCGGGTTCGCCGGCGAAGGCAGGTCACCCGCCAGCAGGATCTGCTCGCGGGTGTCCTCCACCTGCGGGTCCGGCACCGGGATCGCCGACAGCAGCGCCCGCGTGTACGGGTGCAGCGGTTCCCGGTACAGCGAGTCCGCGTCGGTCTCCTCGACCAGCGCGCCCAGGTACATCACGCCGATGCGGTCGGAGATGTGCCGCACCACCGCGAGGTCGTGCGCGATCACCACGTACGTCAGGCCGAGCTGCTCCTGCAGGTCCTCCAGCAGGTTCACCACCTGGGCCTGCACCGAAACGTCCAAGGCGGACACCGGCTCGTCGGCGACGATCAGGTCCGGCTCCACGGCCAGCGCCCGCGCGATGCCGATGCGCTGGCGCTGCCCGCCCGAGAACTCGTGCGGGTACTTCCGCAGCGCCGTCTCCGGGAGGCCGACCGCGGACAGCAGCTGCCGCAGCCGCCGCTGGGTGGCTTCCTTGTCCTTGTCGAGGCCGTGCGCGTGCATGCCCTCGACGAGGATCGACTCCACCGACTGCCGCGGGTCCAAACTGGACAGCGGGTCCTGGAAGATCATCTGCATCCGGCGCCGGGCCTTCCGCAGTTCCTCACCCTTCAGCTTGGCGACGTCGGTGCCGTCGAAGACCACCGAGCCCGCCGTCGGCTCGCTGAGCCGCAGGATCGCCCGGCCCAGCGTGGACTTGCCGCACCCGGACTCGCCCACCAGGCCGTAGGTCTCGCCGCGGCGGATGGACAGGTCGACACCGTCGACCGCGAAGACGTGGCCGACCGTCCGATCGAACACGACGCCGCTCTTGATCGGGAAGTGCACCTTGAGGTCGGTGACCTCCAGCAGCACGTCGCCAGCAGGACGGGTCATCGGGCTCCTCCTCCCGCCGCGACCGCCGGCCGCACGGGGTTGTGACAGCGCAGCAGCCCGCCCTGGTCGGGCACCAGCTGCGGCGAAACCTCACGGCAGACCGGCAGCGCGTTCGGGCAGCGGGGCGCGAACGCACAGCCGCCCTCCCACGGGATGTTGTCGGACACCGAACCGCGGATGGGGACCAGCTTCTCGCCGCGGCCCGCGTCCAGGCGCGGGATCGAGGCGAGCAGCCCGTGGGTGTACGGGTGCCGCGGCTCGGCGAACAGCTGGTGCCGCTGCGCGCGTTCGACGATCTTGCCGCCGTAGAGCACGTTGACCTCGTCGCACAGCCCGGCGACCACACCGAGGTCGTGCGTGATCATGATCAGCGCGGTCCCGGTGTCCTGCACCAGTTCCCGCAGCAGCGCCAGGATCTGCGCCTGGATGGTGACGTCCAGCGCGGTGGTCGGCTCGTCGGCGATGAGCAGCCGCGGCCGGCACGCCAGCGCGATCGCGATCAGCGCGCGCTGCCGCATCCCGCCGGAAAGCTGGTGCGGGTACTCGGAAAGCCGGCGCGACGGGTCCGGGATGCCGACCTTGTCGAGCAGGTCCGTCGCTTCCACGGACGCCGCCTTGCGCGACATCCCGCGGTGGCGCTCCAGCACCTCGGTGATCTGCAGCCCGATCGGGATGACCGGGTTCAGCGAGGACAGCGGGTCCTGGAACACCATGCCGAGGTCGCGGCCGCGGCGGTCGCGCATGTCCTTGTCGGACAGCTTGAGCAGGTCGGTGCCTTCGAAGCGCACCGAACCGCTGACCTTGTTGCCGCGCCGGGCCAGCAGCCGCATGATCGCCAGCGACGTCACGGACTTGCCGCAGCCGGACTCGCCGACCAGGCCGACGGTCTGGCCCGGTTCGACGTCGAAACTGACGCCGTCGACCGCGGTGAACGACCGCTCGCCGCGGCGGACGAAGTCGACCGTGAGGTCACGTACTTCAAGGAGTGCCACGGTGGTTCACCGCCTGTTCTTCGGGTCGAGGGCTTCACGGAGGGACTCGCCGAGCAGCGTGAACCCGAGCGCCACGATGATGATCGCGATCGCCGGGTAGTACGCGAGCTCCGGGCGGACGTCGAGGAACTGGTGCGAGGCCTTGCCCAGCATCAGTCCCCACTCCGCCCGCGACGGGTCCGGGTCGCCCAGACCGAGGAACGACAGCGCCGCGGCCTCCAGGATCGACGTGGCCAGCGTCAGCGTCGCCTGCACGATGACCGGGCCGAGCGAGTTCGGCAGCATGTGCCGGAACACGATCGCCCAGCGCTTGACGCCGAGCGACCTCGCGGCCAGCACGTGGTCGGCGTCCCGCTGGGACAGCATGGAACCGCGCAGCAGCCGGGCGAAGATCGGCACGCCGATCATCGACACGGCCAGGATGACCGTCCACTGGCTCGGCTTCGCGAACAGCGCCGCGATCGAGATGGCCAGCAGCAGCGACGGGAACGCCAGCATGACGTCGACCAGCCGCATGAGGACGGTGTCGACCCAGCCGCCGAAGGCACCCGCCAGGCCACCGATGATCACGCCGATGAGCACGCCGACGATCGTGGCGAGCACACCGACGATCAGCGTCTGCTGGGCGCCGGCGATCAGCCGCGACAGGAAGTCGCGGCCGAAGTCGTCCACGCCGAGCGGGAACCCGGACTGCGCGCCCGGGATGAAGTTCGGCCGGATCTGGTCGCCGAGGTACTGGACGTCGGGGTCCTTCGGCTCCAGCAGCGGCGCGAAGATCGCGACGATGAGGAACACACCGGTGATGACGCCACCGGTGATCGCGACCGGACTGCGCAGCATCCGGCGGATCGCTTCCCCGCCGAGGCTGCGGCCGCTCGCCGCGGCGAGCTTGTCGATCGGTTCCTTCTTCTTGTTGAGCAGAGTGTTCATCGCACACGCACCCTCGGGTCGATGATCCCGTACGAGATGTCGACCAGCATGTTCACCAGGACGTAGACCACGGCACCGAACAGCAGGAGCGCCTGCAGCCGGGGGTAGTCACGCCGTTCGATCCCTTCGGCCAGCAGGAAGCCGAGGCCGCGGAAGTTGAACACCCGCTCGGTCAGCACGGCGCCGCCGAGCAGCGCGCCGGTCTGCAGGCCGATGGTCGTGACCACCGGCAGCAGGCCGTTGCGCAGGACGTGCCGGGTGCGCACCACCTGCTGGGTCAGGCCCTTGGAGTTGGCCGTGCGGATGAAGTCCTCGTTGAGGACGTCCAGCACCGACGCGCGGGTGATCCGGGTGATCACCGCGAGCGGGATGGTGGCGAGGGCGAACGCGGGCAGGATCAGGTGCTTGATCGCGTCCCAGACGGCGTCCCACTCGCTCGTCATGATGCCGTCGAGGATGGCGAAGTTCGTGATCGCCGTGGCGTCGAGGCCGGCGGCCTGCCTGCCCTGCGACGGAAGACCGAGGGGCGCGGCCAGGATGTCCTGCATCATGTAGCCGAGGAAGAACACCGGCACCGCGACGCCGATCAGGCTGAGCACGATGACCACGTTGTCGACCGGGCCACCGCGGTACCGCGCGGACAGGTAGCCGGCGGGGATGCCGATGATGATCGCGATGATCATCGCGGAGAGACCGAGCTCGATGGTCGCCGGCAGGAAGGTGACGATCTCGCCCATCACGGGCTGGGTCGACACCAGGGAGTTGCCGAAGTCGCCGGTGAGCGCCCGGCCGAGGAATCCGAAGTACTGCACGAAGATCGGCTGGTCGAGGCCGAGCACGTGGTTGAGGTTGGCGATCTTCTCCGGCGTCGCCTTGTCGCCCAGGAGGGCGGCGGCGGGACCACCGGGCAGGGACCGGAGCCAGGCGAAGACCAGGATGGACAGGATGAAGAGCGTCGGGATCGCTTGTAGCAGCCGACGCACGAGGAAACGGAGCACTTGCAGTCCTTTGTTGCCAGCCCGGGAATCAGGCGCAGGGGGTGGGTGCGGTAGCACCCACCCCCTGCCTTTGGCTGAATTCCGAAATCAGCTCACGGTCACGGTGTTGAAACGCTCGTCGGTGAGCGGGCTCGCCACCAGACCCTTGACCTTCGGGCCGACCACGATCGCCGGGGTCGGGTACGCGATCGGGACCGCCGGGAGGAAGTCCATGATCTTCTTGTTGACTTCCTGGTACGCCTTGGCGTGAGCGTCACCGGCGGGCGAAGCGTCCGCCGCGCTCAGCGCCGCGAAGAGCTCCGGGTTGTTGAACCCGAACTCCTTCTTCTCGCGGCCGAAGAACGTGCCGACGAAGTTGCCGGCGTCGTTGTAGTCACCGGTCCAGCCGAGCAGGTGGAGGTCCTGCTTGCCGGCCTTCTGCACGTCGTCCTTGTAGCCACCGTTCCACGGCTCGGCGTGGGCCTCGATCGTGACGCCGATCTTCTTGAGGTCCTCGGAGATCGCCGTGAAGGTGTCCGCCGGGTTCGGCATGTACGGCCGGCTGACCTCGGTCGGATAGTAGAACTTCAGCGTCAGGTTCTCGGCACCGGCCTGCTTCAGCAGGTCCTTCGCCTTGTTCACGTCGTACGGGTACTTCGTGACGTCGTCGGTGTAGCCCGAGATGACCTTCGGGACGAACTCGGTCGCGACCTCGGAACCCTCGGCCAGCTTCGACTTCACGAACTGCTCGCGGTTGATGCCGTAGGCCAGCGCCTGGCGGACGCGCACGTCCTTGAGCTTCGGGTTGTTGGCCTGGTTGATGCCCAGGTACAGCACGTTGAACGACGGGCGGATGAGCACCTGCTCGCCGTCGTTGCGCAGCAGGCCGTAGTCCGCCGGGCTCGGGTAGTCGTAGCCGTTGATGTCGCCGGCCTTGAGCGCCTGCTTACGGGCGTTCTCGTCCGGGATCACCTTGAAGATCAGCTTGTCGAGCTTCGCGGGCGACGGGCTGGTGTCGTTGCGCACCAGGGTGATCTCACCCTTGGCCTGGTCCCAGCTCTCGAACTTGAACGGACCGGTACCGGTCGGGAACTTGTTCGCGTACTCGCTGTAGGTGAACGAGTCGCCGCTCTGGGTGACCTGGTCCGCGTTGTGCGCCTTGAGCGCGGTCGGGCTCTCGATGGAGAACGACGGCAGCGTGAACGCCGACGGGAACGCACCCTTGGCCTTGTTGAGGTTGAGGACCGCGGTCGTCGGGTCCTTCGCCTCGCAGCTCTTGTAGACCGGGTCGCCGCTCGCGTCGCCCTCGTTCTTGGCGAAGCCCTCGAAGACGTCGCCGTAGTAGATCATCTGGCTCTGGGCGGCGGCGCCCTTCATGTTGTACCAGCGGTCGAAGTTGAAGCAGACCGCCGTGGCGTCCATCGGGGTGCCGTCGGAGAACTTCACGCCGGACTTGAGGGTGAACGTCCAGGTCTTGCCCTCGTTGCTCGACTCCCACTTCTCGGCGAGAGAGGGCTCGAGGTCGGCGGTGCCCGGCTTGTTCTGGATCAGCGTGTCGTAGATCTGCCGCGTGATCCGGAAGGTCTCGCCCTCGTCGTTGAACGCGGGGTCGAACATCTTCGGGTTACCGGCCGCACCGAAGATCATCGTGCCTCCGGTACCACCCCCGGCGCCCTCTTCACGCTTGGATTCCGCACAGGCGGACAGCGAAACCGCGAGCGCGCCGGCGAGCCCGATCAGGGCCACGCGGCGTGTTCGGGTCAGCCGCAATTGCTGCATCTGGCACCCCTTGGGAGATGTTCGGGTTCAAAGTCACCGTCCGGTCGGTCAGGAACTCGACGGACGGTCGGTGTGCCCGCCGACACTAGCGGGAACTCGCCCCAGGCTTAAGTACGTGAGGTTACGATCGCGCTACGTGGGCGTCGATTTGACCGCAATGTGTCCATAAATCACGACAGACTGTGACCATTTGTGGCCGACCACTCCACCCGGTGGCGGATCCCTAACTCAGATGGCGGTACCAACGTTAGCCCGGTCGTGTTGACCCGAGAGACTTCCCTTGATCGATCCGGAGTGGCCCGCTCACGCACGGTGACGGCTCGGTTTCCGACGAAAGTCGGGTACCGGCGGCCTCGGCGGTGCCGTCCACGGCGAACCAGCCGCGCTCGAACCGTTGCCAGCGGCCCAGTTCGGCCCGGGCGGCCTCGCCGTCGCGCGCGACGGCCCGGCTCAGCCGGTCCTCTTCGGAGCCGCCGGAGAGCCAGCAGAGGTGCGAAAGCAGGGGTCTTGCCGAACTGCGGCCGCACGAGACGCCCTCCAGCACCAGGACTTCCGGCACGGGCACCCGGACGAGCTCACCCGGCCGGGGTGCCCCACTTGTCCAGTCCATCCGCCGGTAAGCGCCTTCGACGCCGTTCGCGAGGGGGTTCAGGACGCCCTCGACCAGCCGGGGCCACCACGAAACCGGGTCGTCCCACGTCGCGAAGGCGTCGGTGCGCACCAGCTCGGTCCGGCACCCGCGCGCCCGCAGCCCGGCGACGACCCGATCGGCCAGTGTGGACTTCCCGGCGCCCGACGGGCCGTCGACGGCCAGGACGCGCACCCCGCCGAGCCGCGCGGGCGCGGCGAGCAGGGCGTCGATCACCCGGTCACTTGCTGACGCGCTCGACCTCGGGCAGCCCTTTGACGTTGTCAGGCGCGGTGGTGCGCGCCTCCAGCTCGGTGATCCGGGCGGCCAGCTCGCGCTTGGCGTCCTCGAGCTCGCAGCGCAGCAGCGCGGTCTCCTCGACCGACGTGCGCACCTCTTCCTCCAGGTGCCCGACCTCGGTCGACAGGTGCAGCGACACCAGCGCCAGCACGACGCCGGCGAGGAGGAAGACGAAGTTCGACGGCGTCTGCACGCCGGTGTGCTTGGCGAGGAAATCGGCCGCCTGCGGCAGCACCGCGAGGACGACGACGCCGACCGCGACCACGAGCCACACGCCCGCGTACTTCTCCCGCAGCTTCCGCCGCCGCATCATCTCGAGGACGACGAACAGCACGACACAGGCGACAACGAGGCTGAGGATCCGCCAACCCTGCATTTCTGCTTCCCCTTACGCCGAGTCGGAGGAGTCGACCGCGGGCCGGCGGCGCACCAGCGCCAGCAGCAGCGCGAGCCCGGCCCGGCTCAGGTAGACGGCCGACTTGACGGGTGAGTGGCTGGGCGTGCCGCCCGCGCGCTCCCGCATGACGACCGGGATCTCCTTGATGGTCAGCTTGGCCCGGATGGCCATCACCAGCGATTCCACGGTGTCACCGAGGTACTCCGCCGGGTAGTAGCCGGCGAACAGCCGGATCGCGCGTGGTCCCATCGCCTTGAACCCCGACGTGACGTCGGTGAGCTTGGTCTTCGCCAGCCGCGAGAACACGAGCGAGAGCGCGACCATCGCGTACTTGCGCGGCCCGCTTGCCTTGTACGAGCCCTTGCCGGCGAACCGGGAGCCGATCACGATGTCGGCGTCGTCCAGGCCGCGCAGCAGCGCGTCGAGCTCGTCGGGGTCGTGCTGGCCGTCCGCGTCCACCTGCACGACCACGTCGTACCCGCGGGCGGCGGCGTAGCGGAAGCCGGTGCGCATCGCGCCGCCGACGCCCAGGTTCACCGCGAGCCGGGCCACCTCGGCCCCGGCCGCGCGGGCGAGCTTGGCGGTGTCGTCCACCGAACCGTCGTCGACGACCAGCAGGTCGCCGCCCGGCAGGGCGCGTTTCACCTGCTCGATGACCGAAGCGACGCTCGCGGACTCGTTCAGCGCGGGCATCACGATGAGCACGCGGCGGCTGGTCACGGAGGTGCTGGACACGCGATCACTCTAGCCTTTCACTACCGGTTACCGGCCCCGGACCCTGGAGCCGCACCAGCTGCGACAACGCCCTGCTGGCCTTCGATCTCGTAGACGGACGCGCCGGGGTTCTGGAACACGACCTTGAAACCGGACGTGGTGTCGAGGTGGCTCAGGCCGGGCCCGCTGTTCGTCGACAACGTGACCTTGCCCTTGCCGACGAAGACGTACCGCACCTTGAGGTCGGTGAGCAGTTCCCGCACGCGCGGGAACCGGTCGATGTCGTCGAGGTAGGTGCTGAGGTAGCCGGCCGGGGTGTCGAGCTCGGCGCCGTAGAAGGTCCATTCGACCGGCTGGACGCCGTCGAGCGCGTACATCCACACCGAGCCGTCGGCCTTGCCGTTCATCACCCGCTCGCCCGGCTGGACGTGCGCGGCGAGCCAGTCGAACGCCTCGCGCTCGTCGTTGCTGACCGTCGGGCCGCCGCTGTAGTTGAGCTGCAGGCGGGCGGCGTTGCGGCCGATGTACCCGCCGCGGCTCAGGCCGCCCACGACGACCACGAGCAGCACGACGCCGACCGTGGTGAGCGTCGCCGGGGAGACGTTCGGCAGCCGGGTGCCCGCCTTGCGCGCGAACCAGCGGGCCGCGGTCTCGGTGAACTCGCCGAACGCGACCGCCCCGGCCAGCGGGACCAGCGCGCCGATCCGCCAGTGGTCGTTGTAGAAGATGCCGGTCAGGGTGTGGATGAGCGGCGTCTCCAGCGACACGGTGGCGGCGAACAGCCCGCCGAACACGACGTAGGCGGCGACCATCCACAGCATCCGCCGGTGCTTCACCAGCAGGAAGATGCCGATCAGGGCGGGCACCCCGATCCACCACTGCGGGAAGGCCGCCATCGGCGAGAACGTGAGCGTCTCGCCGAGGCCGCCGGTGACGGTGGCTTCGGAGCTCCAGAACGCGCTGGTCACGCCGCCGGCGTTGTACAGCGACGGCAACGCCAGCGGCAGCCCGCAGACGACGGCGAGCGCGACCGTGGCCCCGAGCGAGGCCGCCGACCGGCGCCAGTCGATCCGCTCGGCCTTGAACAGCACGGCGAGCAGGATCAGCAGGAAGTACACGACGACGACGAACGCGACGCTGGTGTGCAGGCCGATCAGGCCGGCGACGCCGACACCGATCGCGACCGGGCCCGAGATCCCGCGCGGCTCCAGCAGCCGGCGGGCGAGCGCGAGCATCGCGGGGATCAGCGCGACGCCGGCGACGTACGGCCAGAGCGGGCCGCGCCACAGCGAGTCGTACGGGAAGTTGGTGAACGAGGCCGACACCGCCGCGGCCGCGGCGACCGCGAGCGCCGGCATCCGCCACGCGTGGCACATCGCCGCGACGCCGATCGGCACGCACAGGATCACCGTGAGCGCGCCCATGTTCAGCGTCGGCATCATCGCCAGGCCGGCCTTGTCGAAGACCAGCGCGAGCAGGGCGTGGTAGGTGTCCGGGTAGAAGTAGTTCGTCTGGTCCGGCAGGTTCGCGATGGTGCCGACGGTCGACGGCCGGGCGTCGCCGTGCTCGGCGATCCAGCGGACCAGGTTGGCGTGGAACGGCGCGTCCCAGCCCTGCTGGACCTGGTTCAGGCCGCGGGCGCCGCGCAGGAACGTGACGATGCCGACGAGGCTGCCGGCCAGGACACCGGCCCCGATCAGCAGGTGTTCGCGCAGGGACCGGGCGGGGGCCGCCGCGGCGGCGTCCTGCTCCGCCCAGTCGGGGTGGCGCCGGGCGGTGAACCGCTGGACGAGGAACGCGAGCCCGAAGCCGACGGCCGAAAGCACGAGCGTCCAGAGCGCGACGTCGAGCGTCGACCAGCGGATGCCGAGCCCGCCCAGCACCGGCACGCCCAGGCTGACGATGCCGAACGTCAGGATCGGCGCGGCCGCGGCGAGCAGCCAGCCGCGCAGCCGGATCGCGGCCCCGAAGACGAGGCCCGGCAGCCAGAAGGCGAGCACGACCAGAAGTACGTTCATGGTTTTCCGCTGTCCAACCTCACCGGCGATACCCCGCCGATTCCTGTCCCCGGTCCGGCCGGGGTCACCCTACTGGGACGTCCGAAGCGGGCCGCACGTTGCCCGGACGTCGCAAGACGAACATCAACACGACCACGAGCCCCAGCGTGGGCCCCCCGGCCAGCCCGGCGACCGCCTTGAGGATCGGGTCGCCCGGCACGAGCAGCAGCGTCACCGCGGTGGCGGCGGCGACCACGGCCCAGGTGACCAGCACCTTGCTCGCCTCCTTGCGCGCCACCAGCACCGCCGTCATCAGCTGCAGCGCCGTGAGCAGCACCGCACCCCACACCATCCACGCCACCCACCAGCCCTGGGCGACGAAGTCCGAGCCGTAGAGCAGCGACACCAGCCACGGCCCGATCAGCCAGCCGACCAGGGCGCCGACGACGCCGAGGGCGACCGTGCCGAGCGCGCCGAGCGCGAGCAGCCGCCGGAGCCGGTGCGTGCCCTCCTCGGTGCCCGAAAGCCGGACGACCGTCGGCACGGCGAGCGCCTGCAGCGGGGAAAGCAGCAGCAGTGGCACCCGGGACACGGTGAGCGTCGCGAACAGGACGCCGACGTCGGCCACCGAGCCGCCGGGCGCGAGCAGGCTCACCATCGCCGGGTAGCCGGTGATGACGCTCGCGGTCAGCGCGGCCCCGGTCAGCAGGACGAGGATCCGGCCGGTCACCGGCCCCCAGCCCTCGCCGTCGGCGTGCGGGTCGACCAGGCCGGAGACCGGCTTGACGAACAGCAGCCAGGCGAACGAGCCGGTCGCGGCCGCGATCGCGAACGACGTCACGCCGGTGAGCCCGGCCGCGGCGATCCCGAGCAGCACGACCACGCGGACCGCGGCTTCGGCGACGACCAGGCCCGAGTACGGCTTGATCCGCTGCTGGCCGACCAGCAGGCCGCGGGCGGCGAACTGGCAGGCGAACGAGATCGCGCCGCACAGCACGATGACGCCGAGCGCGGTGTTGCCGCCGTAGAGCCGGTCCGAGAGCACCGGCACGGCCATCGTCAGCGCCGCGACCACGGCGACGGTCACCGCGCCGACGGTCAGCGCGCGCAGCGCGGGCCTGCCCGCCCGGCCGCCGTCGAGCGCGGCCACCGCGGACTGGCGGGACAGCTCCTGCTCCAGCGGCGACAGCGCGCTGCCGAGGCCCATCAGGATGCCCCAGAACGAGAGGTAGACCTTGCTGTTCTCCGGCCCGAGCCAGCGGGTGGCGACCAGCGTCAGCACGTAGCCGAGCGCGATCGCGACGAGCAGCGAGATGCCGATCTTCCCGGCCGAGCGCCCGGTTTCCTTCGCCAGGCTGCGCCCGTCCGTCTCGTCGGACTCGTGGGTCACCGGTGAGCTCATCGTCCCCGCCGCCGGCGGGCACGCAGCGCCATGACGAGACCACGGACGGCGCCGGCACCGAAGCCGGCGCCGAAGACCGGGGCCAGCTTCGCGACGGCCTTGGCCTCCGCGTTCGTCGCGCCGAAGCGCGTCACGGCCGCCCCGGCCGCGGCCGACCCGGCGGCCGCGAGCAGCACGGCCGTCTTCGGGCGTTTGGCCGCGAGGCCGAGGCCCAGCAGGCCGACGCCGAACGCGGCGAACAGGCCGTTGCGGGCCGGGCCCGGCGAGCCGAGGTAGGAGTCCACGAACGTCGTCCCGCGGAAGTACGCCTGGGCGGCGAACTTCTTGAAGCTCTCGCGCCCGTGGTAGGTCGCGGAGAACTCCGGGGCCAGGAAGATGCGGTGCCGTTCGGCGATCCACCGCAGGACACCGGTGTCGTCACTGGCGAAGCGGACGTCGTCGAACAGGGAAACGAAAGCGTCCGACGCCGACTCGAGAACCGCGCGCGGTGCGGAAAAGAACCCGGTGCCCTTCGGGAACAGGTCGAACTCTTCGATGCCGAAGGACATCAGGCGCGGATCCGCGCAGTAGCGGCGCCAGGGGATCTTCACCAGCCCGGCCATGAAACCGGCGTACGGGTTGTCTTCGGACGCGACGTTGACGTGGCCGTTCCAGACCGTCCGTTCGGGGTGGTCGACCAGCTGGTCGCGCAGGAACGTCAGCGCGCCGGTGTCCACCACCACCCGGCTGTCCAGCAGCAGGATCTGGTTCCCGGCGGCCTTGGCGATGCCCGCCCGCCGGGCCTCGAAGCGGCCCGAGTTGGCCTGGCTGAGCACGGTGATGCCGTGGCGTTCGCGCAGCTCGTCGAGCCGCGTGGGGGTGGCGTCCGTGCTGCCGTCGTCGACGACGACGACCTCGATCGGCCAGCTGGCCTCCGCGGCGGAGACCATCAGTGCGCCGACACTGCGTTCGATCCAGTCCTGCTCGTTGTAGACCGGGATCACGACGCTGAGCGAGGGGAGGAGCGGGTTCGCACTCACCGGGCCGAGGCTACCCGGCGGCCCCCGCGGCGGGTCGGCCAGTATCCTTGCGCCACCGCACCCGACCAGAAATGGGCCTTCACGGTGATTTCCTTCATTCTCGGCACCACCGCGGAACTGATCAAGATCGCGCCCGTCTACCACGGGATCCGCGAGCGCGGGATGCGGCCGAAGATCTGGTTCACCGCGCAGCACGTCGACGAGGTCGCGGACGTCCTCGCGGACCTGGACATGCCGGCGCCCGACGTCTGGCTGGTGCCGGAGGAGAAGGCCCACAACCTCGAGTCGCCGGCGCAGGTGCCGGGCTGGGCCGCGCAGGTCATGCGCACCGCGTGGAGCCGCCGGCACGAGCTGCGCGCCGCGCTGACCGAGGACGGCCGTCCCCCGCTGGTGCTGGTGCACGGCGACACGTTCACCACGCCGTACGGCTCGCTGATCGGGAAGCGGATCCTCAAGTCCCGCGTCGGGCACGTCGAGGCGGGCGCGCGGTCGGGCAGCATCCTGTCGCCGCTGCCCGAGGAGCTCAACCGCAAGATCGCGGCGAAGATCGTCGACATCCACTTCGCGCCGAGCGCGCGTGAGGTGAACAACCTCCGCAACGCCCGCGGTGTGGTGGTCGACACCGAGGCGAACACGGCGATCGACGCGATGCGCCTGGCCATCAACGGGCCGCTGGACGTGCCGAACCTGCCGGAGAAGTTCGGCCTGGCCACGCTGCACCGCTTCGAGCTGGTCTCGCGCCCGGACAAGTACCGCGAGGTGCTGGAGATCCTGCGCGAGCAGAGCCGCACGATGCCGATCCTGTACATGGCCGGGGCGCCGGAGCGCGAGAAGATCCGCGCGCTGGGCATCGGGAACATCTTCGACGACCAGTTCATCGTCCAGCCGAAGATGCGCTACCTGAAGTTCCTCCCGCTGGTGGCGCGCGCCGAGTACGTCGTCACCGACTCGGGTGGTCTTTCGGCCGAGTGCTACTACCTCGGCCTGCCGTGCGCGGTGCACCGCGAGCGCACGGAGACGCCGCAGCACCTCGGCGAGACGGTCGTGCTGACGGAAATGCGCGGCGACAAGCTGCAGAACTTCCTCGACACGTACCAGAACCGGCGTGGCGAGTCCTGGATGGACAAGTACCACCCGTCCGAGATCGTCGTCGACACGCTGGCGCAGCTCGGCTACTGCTGAGGCGCTCGTTGGAGTGACCCCGGTCGCTGTTCCGTGAGCGATCGGGCAGCGTTCGGCCATGATCCACATCGGACTGGCCGCGCTGCTGGCCGTCTCACCGCTGGCCGACTACCAGTCGGCGTACCTCGCCGCGGCGGGTCCGATCGCCCGCGAGATCCACGCGGCGTACGACATCCCGGCGTCGGTGACGGTGGCGCAGTCGGTCCTGGAGTCGAACTGGGGCCGCAGCAAGCTGTCGACGGCGGAGCTCAATTATTTCGGCTTCAAGTGCGTGACGCCGACGAGCCCGGGGCCGATCGCGGTGCGGTGTGCGCGCTATCCGACCACGGAATGCATTCCGTCGCCGTGCCACCCGGTGGATGCGTTTTTCCGTTCGTACGCCTCGGTTTTCGACTCATTCCGCGATTACGGAAGGCTGTTGGCGACGTCGTCGAACTACGCGGCGGCACTGCCGGTGCGAAACGACCCGGACGCGTTCATCCGGGCGGTGGCGCGCAAGTACGCCACCGACCCGGAGTACGCGAACAAGGTGATCAGGCTGATGGACCTGTACGACCTGCGCCGCTTCGACGCGTGAGCTTCCGGACGGCCGGGACGAAGTTCCGGCCGGTCAGGTCGGCGAACTTCTCGAAGAACTCGACGCCGCCCGCCGTGAGCGCGGACAGCAGCCGTTCCTCACCGGTGACCGCGGTCTCGCGGTACTGCCCACCGGCCACGGTGATCCGGATGAGCCCCGGCGGCACGGGTTCGAGCGTGATGTCCGCGGGCTGGTCGGGGAAGCTCACCTCGGCGCGGCCACTCGCCCGGTAGCCGGCCACGAGGTCGGCAACGGAACCCCACAGCCCCTCGATCTCCGACTCCCAGCTCGGGCCCAGGAGGGCGACCTGGCCGATGGTCAGCTCGATCACGCCGGTCAGGTCGTCGCCGTGCCGGACCCGCGGCAGCTCGGTGCACTCCCGGATGTCGACGTGCCCTCGCTCGAAGGACAGCAGCGTCCGGACCGGCGCGACCGGCAGCCCGTCAAAGGACACGGCGGCCCGAGAGGGCGCGGCCGAGAGTCAGCTCGTCCGCGAACTCCAGGTCACCGCCCATCGGGAGCCCCGACGCCAGCCTCGTCACGCTCAGCCCCGGGAAGTCCCTCAGCATCCGCACCAGGTACGTCGCCGTCGCTTCGCCCTCCGTGTTGGGGTCCGTCGCGATGATGATCTCGCTGATGTCCGCTTCGCCGATGCGCTTGAGCAGCTCGCGCATGCGCAGCTGCTCCGGCCCGATGCCCGACAACGGGTCCAGCGCGCCGCCCAAGACGTGGTAGCGGCCCTTGAACTCGCGCGTGCGCTCGACCGCCAGGACGTCCTTCGGCTCCTCGACCACGCAGATGACCGTGAGGTCGCGGCGCTCGTCGCGGCAGATGCGGCACTTCTGCTGCTCGGAGAC
Source organism: Amycolatopsis sp. NBRC 101858 (assembly GCF_030269325.1). GTDB lineage: Bacteria > Actinomycetota > Actinomycetes > Mycobacteriales > Pseudonocardiaceae > Amycolatopsis > Amycolatopsis ponsaeliensis. The sequence goes on from NZ_BSTD01000001.1 coordinate 1,984,503, forward strand.
GTTGCCGCACACCTCGCAGAACTGCACGCCCTCCTTGACCTTGCCGAGCACGTCCTGCAGCCGCGCGATGTCGGCCGGGTCGGTGGCCAGCAGGTGGAACGCGATCCGCTGGGCGCTCTTCGGCCCGACCCCGGGCAGGCGCCCGAGCTCGTCGATCAGGTCCTGGACGACACCTTCGTACAAGTTCGTCAGCCGCCGAAGCCGAGGGCGCCGAGGTCCGGCATGCCGCCACCGCCGCCGAGACCGCCGGCCAGCGGGCCGAGCTTCTGCTCGGTGAGCTTCTGCGCGCTCGCCGACGCGTCGCGGACCGCCGCCACGATCAGGTCGGACAGCGTTTCGACGTCGTCCGGGTCGACGACCTTCGGGTCGATCTGCAGGCTCTTGAGCTGGCTGTCACCGGAGACGGTCGCGGTGACCAGCCCGCCACCGGCCGTGCCGGTGACCTCGGTGTTGGCGAGCTCCTCTTGGGCCTCGACGAGCTTCTGCTGCATCTGCTGCGCCTGCTGCATCAGCTGGGAAATGTCGAAGCCGCCGCCGGGTTGCACCATGATCGCACTCGGTCCTCTCTGCACGCCTGTGTCGCCACCAGGGTAGTCGCGCCACGGGTGGTGCCGGGTTGTGGCACCGTGGTCGCCGTGCGACGCGCGATTGCCCCCCTGCTGCTGGCCGGTGCCCTGCTGCTCACCGGCTGTGAAGAAGACACCCCGGCAGCACCGGCACCGGCTCCCGTGACGACCCGGACGGTCACGCCGACACCGACGACCGTGACGCCGGATCCGTCTCCATCGTCCACGCCGCCGTCCTCGGCCGCCGCGCCGCCGGTCGCGTCCGGGAAGGTCGTCGTGCTCGACCCCGGCCACAACGGCGGGAACGGCTCGCACCCGGCGGAGATCAACCGGCAGGTCCCGGCCGGGCGCGGCCAGAAGAAGCCGTGCAACACGACCGGCACCGCCACCAACGCCGGCTACCCCGAGCACGCGTTCACCTGGGACGTCGCCCAGCGCGTCGGGAAAGCGCTGGCGGGCAAGGGAATCCGCGTCGTCTACACGCGACCGGACGACACCGGCGTCGGCCCCTGCGTCGACAAGCGGGCCGCGATCGGCAACGACGCGAACGCCGACGCCGTCGTCTCCATCCACGCCGACGGCTCGACCGCGGCCGGCGCGAACGGCTTCCACGTCGCGTACTCGTCGCCGCCGCTGAACGCCGCGCAGGGCGAGCCGTCGACGCGGCTGGCGCAGGTCGTCCGCGACACGATGCGCTCGGGCGGCTTCAGCACGTCGAACTACATCGGCGGCAACGGCCTTTCGGCGCGCGCGGACCTCGGCGGGCTCAACCTTTCGACGCGGCCGTCGGTGCTCGTCGAGTGCGGGAACATGCGCAACGCGACGGAGGCGGCCCGGATGACCAGCGCGGAGGGGCGCCAGCAGTACGCGTCCGCCATCGCGGCGGCGATCGAGGCCTACCTGGCTTCCTGAGCCTCGAGGACGGCCTCGCCGTGGCTCGTCGCCCACTTCGTGAGGACACCGATGGGCTCGACGAGCGTCTGCCCGAGGGTGGTCAGGCAGTACTCGACGCGCGGCGGCGCTTCGGCGTACGCGCGGCGGTCGACGAGGCCGTAGCCCTGGAGCTTGCGCAGCGTCTGCGTGAGGACCTTGCGGGAGATGCCGCCGATGAGGTCGACGAGCTCGCCGTGGCGCCGCGGGCCGCGGCTGAGCGCGAACACCACGACGACGGCCCACTTGTCGGCGATGATCTCGATCGCCAGCCGGGCCGGGCAGTCGGCCAGGAAGACGTCGCCGGGGAAGTCACCCATGGGAACCAAGGTACCGAGCGGTACCCGTCGGGTTCCTAGGCTCGGGAGCATGGAACTTCCCGAAAGCTCTCACCGGCTGTTCGAGCGGCCGTTCAACGCGGTGCTGACGACGATCAACCCGGACGGCTCGCCGCAGACCTCGATGGTCTGGGCCAGCCGCGAGGGCGACGAGATCGTGATGGGCATGGAGGGGCGGCGCCCCAAGGTCCGCAACATCCGCACCGACCCGCGCGTAACGGTGCTGATCGAGGACCACGACGGCCACGACGCGCGCGGGCTGCCGCAGTACCTGCTGGTCCGGGGGACGGCCCGGATCGTGGGCCCGGACATCGCCGACGAGTTCACGGCGCTGATGGACCGGCAGGCTCAGCGGTACCTCGGCGTGCCGAAGTACCTGCTGGGCAACCAGGGTTCGCCGACGGCGGTGATCGTGCGGATCACGGCGGACCGGGTGACGGGCATCGGCCCCTGGGCCTCCTGAAAGCCGTACCCGGAGGGTCGGCTCGCGTACCTGAGCGGTCGGCTCGCGTACCTGGAGGGTCGGTTCGTGAGCCGACCGTCCGGGTACGCGAACCGACTCCCTGGGTACGCGAGCCGACCGTCCGGGTTCAGTCCAGCGGGCGGGCGCCGAGGTGGTCGGAGATCAGCTTGCGGGCCAGCTCGTCCGGGTCCTTGTCCGGCGGGGGCGGAGGAGGCGGCGGGGCCGGGCTGGCGTCCTCGTTGTAGAGGTCCTCGTCGTCCTCGTCGGCGGGTTCCGGGGGCAGCGGGATGTCCGGCTCGGCCGTGGTCACCCGGGGCCGCGCGGGTGCGGCGGGCGCCGGCGCGGGCCGGGCGGGTGCTTCGGCGGGCGCGGCGGCCGGGGCCGCCGACTGCCGGGTGAACGACCGTTCCGGCGCGGGCGCGGCCTGCTGCGCACGCGCGGCGGGCGCGACCGGGGCGTTGCCGTGGATGCAGCGGACCCGCCACTCCCCGCCGACGACGTCCGCCAGCGCGCCGGCGATCTTCTGGGCGTTGTCCTGGTCGGACAGGCGGCGGGCCAGGGGTTCGGACTTGTGGGTGAGGGTGAGGGCGTTCCCCTCGACGGTCGCGACGGTGGCCTGCGTGAGCATCGCTTCGAGGCTCCGGCCGCCGGTGAACTTGCGCAGAGCGGTCATGAGCTGCGGCCAGACGTTCCGGATCGCGGCGGCATCCAGGCTCCCGGACGCGGCGGGCGCTTCGGCAGGGGCAGCCGCCGGCGCCGGGGAGGCCGCCGCCGGGGCGGGCGTGCCGCCACCCGGGGTGCGCGGGGTTCCCCAACCACCATCCGAAGACTGAGCTGCCGGGGCCGCCGGCGGGGCGCTGGTGGTCGAAGCTGCGGCCGCCGGAGCGGGCGTGCCGCCGCCGGGGGTTCGCGGCGTCCCCCAGCCGCTGTCCGCGGGCTTGGCCGCCGGCGCGGGTTCCGCCGCCCGAACGGGTTCGGGCGCAGGCGCGGGTCGTGGGGCGGGCTCGGCTTTCGCCGCTTCGGGCTCCGGAGCCGCGACCGGCGCCGGGCCGGCCGAGGCCGGCCGCTGCGAGGGTCGGGAAAACTCCCGCTCCGGCGCCGCCCGCACCGGGGGCTCCACGCCACCCTCGGCCGGCGCGCCACCGCCTCCCGACAGTGTCGCGCGGCGTTCGAGCCGCTCGAGGCGGGCCAGCAGCGCGTTCTCCGCCTCCGTCACCGACGGCAGCAGCATCCGCGCGCACAACAGCTCCAGCACCAGCCGGGGCGACGTCGCCCCGCGCATCTCCAGGAGTCCATTGTGGACGATGTCCGCGTACCGCGAAAGCGTCGCCAGGCCGATCCGCTCCGCCTGCGCGACCATCCGCGACAGCTCTTCCTCCGGCGCGGACACCAGCCCGCCCGCGGAGTCCGGCACCGCGCGCAGCAGCACCAGGTCACGCAGCCGGTCGAGCAGGTCGGTCGCGAACCGGCGCGGGTCGTGCCCGGCCTCCGTGACCTTCTCGACCGTGCCGAACACCGTCGCGGCGTCCTCGGTCGAGAGCGCGTCCACCATGTCGTCGATCAGCGCGACGTCCGTGACGCCCAGCAGCGCCACCGCGCGCGAATACGAAACGCCGTCCGGGCCCGCGCCGGCGAGCAGCTGGTCGAGCACCGACTGCGTGTCCCGCGCGGAACCACCGCCGGCCCGGATGACCAGCGGGTACACCGCCGGCTCGACCTCGACGCCCTCGGCCGCGACGTTGCCCTCCAGGAGCGTGCGCATCGCGCCCGGCGGGATCAGCCGGAACGGGTAGTGGTGCGTCCGCGAGCGGATGGTGGTCAGCACCTTGTCCGGCTCGGTCGTCGCGAAGATGAAGATGACGTGCTCGGGCGGCTCTTCCACGATCTTCAGCAGGGCGTTGAAGCCCTGCGTGGTGACCATGTGCGCCTCGTCGATGATGAACACGCGGTAGCGCGACTCGGCCGGCGCGTAGAACGCCTTGTCGCGCAGCTCGCGGGCGTCGTCGACGCCACCGTGGCTGGCGGCGTCGAGCTCCGTGACGTCGACACTGCCCGACCCCTCGGGCGCGAGCGCCTTGCACGAGTTGCACTCGCCGCACGGGTCCGGCGTCGGCCCCTTGGCGCAGTTCAGCGAGCGCGCCATGATGCGCGCGCTCGACGTCTTGCCGCAGCCGCGGGGGCCGGAGAAGAGGTAGGCGTGGTTGATCCGCCCGGCGGACAACGCCGTGCGGAGGGGTTCGGTCACATGCTCCTGCCCGACGACCTCGGCGAAGGTTGCCGGACGGTACTTGCGGTACAGCGCGAGAGCCACGCCCCTGAATCTACCGTGACGCGAAGCGTCTCCGTTGAGGGCGGTGGTGGGGGCATGGATGGAGTACCGGGGACGTCCGACAACCTTCGCCGTGCGGTCAGGGCAGCTGCGCGAGGAGCGCGTTCACCTTGGCGACGTGCGCAGCGGTGAAGGCGTCACGCGCCCGCGCCTTGCCCAGTTCGCCGTCCAGGTACGGCTGCAGGCCCGACCGCGGGCCGTCGAGCACCGCCTGCGCGACGGCGTTGACCTCGGGGCCGTCGGACAGCGTCCGGGTCACGTAGATGTCCAGGTCGACCAGGTGCGCCTCGTGCTGACCGTGGGCGAGGAACTCCCGGATGTCCGCGACGCTGCCGTCGAGCGCCTGCTGCGCCCACGACTTCGTCGCCGGGCCACCGGCCGCCATGATCTGGGCGACCTGGACGCGGTCATCGGTGTCGCGGCCCGGGTAGTCGCCCGTGCGCAGCAGCGCGGCGACCCCGGCGTACGGCCCGGCGAGCGCGTCACGCGCCGCCTGCCGCAGGCCGGGACGGGCCGCGGGGTCGGCCGCGATCGCCGCGACGGCCGCGCGGTCGTCGGACTCCTGCGCCACGGCCAGACCGCTGCGCACGAACGTGACGACGTCGTCGTCCGAGCCGCTCAGCGCGGCGCGGGCGGCGTTCTTGACGGCGGCGCCGCCGGTGCGCAGCAGGTAGACCGACGCGCGACGGCCGTTCGGCACGGTCAGCGCCGGGTCGGCCGCGTCGGTGAGCAGCTTGTCGTTGTCCGCCTTGGCCTGCGCCGCGCGGGCCGCCTCGTCCCGGGCCTGCTGCTGCGCGGCGGCCTCGGCACCGGCGGCCACCTGGGCGTCCTGCCGTCCCTTGGCCTGCTGGGCGGCGAGCCGGTCGGTGTTCGCCTGACGCGCGTCCGACGCGATCTTGCGGGCCCGCTCCTCGGCGAGCCGCACGATCAGGGGGTGGTTGGCGGCGGCGCCCGCCTTGGCACCGTCGAGCTGCCCTTGGACCGCGGCGAGCTCGGTGTCCCCGTTCGCGGCGACCTGGCGCCAGAGGGAAAGGAAGTACCGGACGTCGGCCGGGGTGCCGTCGAGCGCGGTCTGCGCGGCGGCCTGGACCTCCGGACCGCCGGCGGCCAGCGCCTGGTCGGTGGTGATCCGGTCGTCGGTGTCGCGCGCTTGCTGCAGGCCGGTTTCGAGGAACGCCCGGACGTCGGCGGGCGTGCCGTCGAGTGCCTTCTGGGCCCGGGCGTTCACGGTCGGGCCACCGGTGCTCATGGCCTGCCCGACGGCGATCCGGTCGTCGGCGACCCGGGCCTGGGCCAGGCCGGTGGCCAGGAACGCGCGGACGTCCGCGATGGTGCCGTCGAGCGCCTGCTGGGCGGCGCGCTTGGTGACCGGGCCGCCGGTCGTCAGGGTCTGGGTGACCAGGACCCGGTCGTCGTCGTCGTCCCGGGCCTGCTGGCGGCCGGTCGCCAGGAATGCCTGCAGGTCGGCCGGTGTGCCGAGCAAGGCCGCTTCGGCGGCTCTGGCGACGCCGGGCCCGCCGGTCTCCAGGTACCCCACGGCCTGGGCCCGGTCGGGCAGGACGTCCGCTGTCGCGGGCGTCGCGAAGACCCCGGCGGCGAGTGCCGCGGCGACGATTACTGCGTTTGCACGCAAGGAAACCCCCTCGATCGATGATCGTTCCGTTCCCTTATCGCCGGGCCGGTCGGAATGTTTCCGATAACCTCGGATTTCGTGAGCCGCACGCGAAAGCCCGGTCCGGTGCCCGGGCGCTACCCGGTCAGGTTCGGGACGGCGGAGCTGCTGCGCGACGCCGACCGCGGCAACGCCTGGCTGGTGTCGGTGGACGGCGTCGCCCAGTCGCACGTCGACCTCGACGACCCGGCCGCCCTGGAGTTCGACTACGTCCGCCGGTTCGGCGACGTCGTGGACGAGCTGCCGCCGGGCCCGCTGGACGCGCTGCACATCGGCGGGGCGGCGTGCACGCTGCCGCGCTACGTCGCGGCGAAGCGCCCGGGGTCGCGGCAGCTGGTGTTCGACGCCGACGGCGAGCTGGTCGAGCTGGTCCGCGCCCAGCTGGGGCTGCGGGTGCCGGGCCTGCGCGTCCGCGTGACGGACGGCCGCGCCGGGCTGGCGACGAGACGCGACGACACGGCGGACCTGGTGGTGGTCGACGCGTTCGAGCGGGCGACCCTGGCCGGCGGCCTGGCCACGCTGGAGGCGACGCGGGCGATCGCGGCGATCCTCCGCCCGGCGGGGACGTACCTGGCCAACATCACGGACGGCGCGGGCCTCCCGTTCGCCCGCCGCTTCCTGGCGACGCTGCGGTCGGTGTTCCCGGAGGTCCTGCTGCTGGCGGACCCGGCGGTGCTGAAGGGCCGCCGTTTCGGCAACCTGGTGTTCGCGGCCTCGGCGGCCGAGCTCCCGACGGCGAAACTGGCGCAGCGAACGGCCTCGGCGGCGTTCCCGGCGAGGTGCGTACACGACGCAGAGCTGCGAAAGCTGGCAGGCCGAGCGACCCCGATCACGGACGAGGACCACCCGCCGTCGCCACAGCCGCCGGAAGACGTGCTGGGCCTGTTCTGAGAAAGTCGCGGCAGACCACCCGACCGGCGCCAGAGGCACCGTGGGGGTCCGGGGGCTCGGCCCCCGGGCAAAAGGACGAAGTGAAGGCCCGGCGAAGGGGCGAAGCCCCGAGAGCCGGAGCCGAAAAGAAGGGGACCCCGCGCACCCGTCAGAGCCTGCTTATCCTTGCTGCCTTCCGGCCCTGGGGAGGTTCACAGGGTGGACGCCGCGCGGGGTCCGTGGATCAGTGTAGCCGCCGAGAAGTCTCGGTGGGCCAGCGGGCCTTCAAGCCCCCGCGCCCGCCTGGGCTCGGGCCTTCTTGAACGTGTTGTGCAACACCGCCAGCAGGGCGTCCCGGACCGAAAGCTTCTGCCGCGCGTCGAACGTGATCAACGGGACGTCCTCGCTCACCGCCAGCGCCCAGCGGATGTCCTCCAGGTTGTGCCCGAGTGTCCCGTCGAACATGTTCACCGCCACCACGAACGGCAGGCCCGCGTTCTCGAAGTAGTCGACCGCCGGGTAGCAGTCGTCCATGCGGCGGGTGTCCACGATCACCAGCGCGCCCAGGGCGCCGTGGACCAGGTCCTGCCACATGAAGCCGAAGCGGTCCTGGCCGGGCGTGCCGAACAGGTACAGCTTCACCTCGTCGTCGATCGTGATGCAGCCGAAGTCCAGGGCCACCGTCGTCGTGGTCTTGGCCGGGACGTGGCCCGTGCGGTCCACGTTGGCCGCCACCGACGTGATCGCCGCCTCGGTGGTCAGCGGCTTGATCTCCGAGATGGACGACACCGCCGTCGTCTTGCCCACGCCGAAGCCGCCCGCGATGACGATCTTGACCGGGGCCGGCGGGCGGGCCGCCGGTTCAGTGAATGGCTTCGAGTCCACGAATGACCCTTTCGATCATGCCGAGGTCGTGCGAGTTGTGGTTCGCCGGCCGCCGGACGACGACGTAGCCCTGCTCGGCGAGGTCGGCCACCAGCACCCGGGCGACGCCGATGTGCAGGCCGAGCAGGGCGGCCACCTCGGCGACCGACACCGTGCTCCGGCAGAGCGAGACGATCTCCTGCCGTTCGAACGTGAGCTTCGGGTGCGACGCCGCCCCGAGCCGGGACGTCATCACCTGCGCCTCGATCTCGAGGCTCTGGTCGACCGGCTGGGCCCGCCCCGAGGTCATCAGGTACGGCCGCAGGAGCGAAGGTTCTTCGGTCATCACGAACCTACGGTGTTCTTGAGCTCCTCGATCAGGCCCGGCGTCAGGACTTCGGTGGCGCGGTTGGCGAACATGGCCATCTCGTAGGCGATCGTGCCCAGGCTGGCCTGCTTGTTGGCCAGGACGCCCAGCGAGCAGCCGATGCTGATGGTGCAGACCAGCAGGTACCCGTGCTGCAGCTCGATGATCACCTTGTCGGGCGAGCCGAGCGGGTGGCTTTCGGAGACGCCGTGGGCGAGGCCGAGCATGGCGGACGAGATCGCGGCCAGGCGGTCGGCGTTGGAGCGCTCGAGCTCCGAGGACACCGCGATCAGCAAGCCGTCGGCCGAGACCGCGATGGCGGCGATCGCGCCCGCGGTGTGTTGCGCGAAGCGGCTCACCAGCCAGTTGAAGTTCTGGGCTTCGACGCTGACGCCGGCTGCGGGGATGCTCATTTCCTGCTCTCTTCTCCTCGTTCCATCACACGACCGGCGACCACGCCTCGCGGCGGGCTGTCTGCCGTCATCTCGTCCGCCTTGGCGAGGCCGGCGGCGAACGAGTCGAACGCCGCCCGCTCGGCCGCCGGGTCCCGCTTGCCGCGGTCCACGGCGGCCCGTGCGGCCGGCCTGCCCGCGGCGGCTTGCTGACGCAGGCCGGGGGCGAGCTGAGCCCCGGGGACCCGGCGGACCAGGCCGTCCCGGGACGGTGGGGCGGCGGGGACACCCGCCGGGGGCGACACGGGTTCCATGACGACGGTCCGCGGCGCGGACACCGGAGCTTCGGCGGCCATCGCCGAGTCCCCGGGCACGCGGACCGGCAACGACGCGCCGTCGCCCGCGGAGCCCGCGGAGACCTCGGCGGCCCGCGCGAAGGCGTCCTGGAACCCGTCCATCGCGGCCTTGGTCGCTTCCGGGTCGTGCCGCGGCTCCGGCGACGCCGGCGCGGTCGTGCCCGGGCTCGGCAGCTGGGCACCGCGGACGCGCCGCTTGAGCCCGCCCCGGCTTTCGGGGGCCCGCTCGGCCGCGACGTCCGGCTCGGCGTCCGGCCACACCGGTTCCAGCTGGTTGAACCAGCGGAAGCCGTTGCGGGAGCCCAGGAGCGCCGGGATCGCCGGCGAGGGCAGCTGGGCGGGCCGCGATTCGTCCGAAGTGGACACCGCGGCGGCGACGGCGACCGCTTCCGCGGGACGCGCCTCGGGCACGGCCTGCGCCGGGATCACCGGCGCCGGCTTCACGCGCACTCCCGCGCGGTGGCTGAACAGCGCCGACGGGATCGTCAGCCGCGCAGTCACGCCACCGGTGGTCGGCGTCGCGAGCAGTTCGACGCCCAGGTCGTGGCGCCGCGCCAGGCGGCCGACCACGAACAGGCCGAGCACGCTGGTCGGCGCCAGCTCGAGCCGTTCGCGCTCGACGAGCCGCTGGTTCTCCTCGGCGAACTTCTGCGCGGTCATGCCGATGCCGTGGTCGACGATGTTCACCAGGCAGGAGCCGTCGGCGAGGAACATCGTGTCCACCTCGACCGTGGAGCCCGGCGGCGAGAACGACGTCGCGTTCTCCAGCAGCTCGGCGAACACGAGCACGAGGTCGGCACCCAGTGCCGAGGACAGCAGGATCTCCGCGACGACACCGAGCTGGACGCGCTGGTAGTCCTCGATCTCGGCGAGCGCGGACCGCAGCGCCGTGGACAGCTCGATCGGGCCGGCGATGCGCGTCTCGTCGCGGGTGCCGGACACCACGAGCAGGTTGTCGGCGTTGCGGCGCAGGCGGGTGGAGAGGTGGTCGAGCCGGTAGAGGCTGGCCAGCAGCCGGGTGTCCTGCTCGTTGCGCTCGACCTCGTCGATCAGCGCGAGCTGGCGGCCGACGAGGTTCTGCGTGCGCTTGGCGACGTTCGCGAACATCAAGCTGGTGTTGCGCCGGGTGAGCGCCTGCCGTTCGACCAGCTCGGCCGCGGTGGTCTGGACCCGGTTGAACGCGGCGGCGAGCTTGCCCAGCTCGTCGCTCGAGACGACGTCGATGGTGGCCAGCCGCGGGACCTGCTCCTCGGCTTCCTCGGTGTCGGTCACGCGGACGAGCTCGGTGCCGGCGAGGTCGGCGACCGACGTCGCCGCGGTGGTCAGCTGCCGCAGCGGCCGGGCGATCGAGCGGGACACCGCGACGGCGAGGAAGGCGACCAGGAGGAACAGCAGGCCCGCGCCGACGCCGACCAGCCACGCCAGCCGCGTGCCGGCGTCGGCCCGGCCGGTCGCCGCGTCGGCGATCTCGCCGGTGACCTTTTCCTGGACCAGCTTCCGTTGTCCCGCTTGGCTTTCCGACGCGGTGAGCACGTCGGTGACGTACCGGGACGTCGCGGCCGGGTCCCGCGGGTTGCCGATCTGGGCGGCGAGCTCGTCGATCCGGCGGCCCGCGTCGCTCTGCTCGACGTTGACGACCAGGGCGGACTGGTCGCGGTCGGTCTCGTCGTCGGCCTGCTGGACGAACCGGTCGGTGAAGATCGGCGCCTGCTGGGTCGCGTCGTCGAGGATCGACCGGCCGGCTTCGGGCGACACCGCCGTCACGATCAACGCCATGCCGCGCAACGAGTTCTCCTCGTTCGCGCGCAGCAGCGCCTCGAGTGCGGTCAGCTCCCGCGTGCCCTCGGCGTCACTGGTGAGCTGCGGGACGAGCCGCAGTGAATCGATTACCGCGCCGATCACGGCGTGGTAGGTGCGGGCGACGCTGTCGAGCGCGACCCCGCGCCGCTCGGCGTTCTGCCGCACCTCGTTCAGCGAGCCGATCCGGGTCAGCGCCGCGGAAAGCTCGTCCGGCGCGTCGGCACCCAGCGACGACCGGACGTTCTCGACCGCCGCGTTCACCGTCTTCTGCTGCTGCAGCATCTGGTCGGCCGGCATCGACGGCGTCGCGACGTACGCGCCGGTGAGCAGCCGCTCGCGCTGCAGCTGCCAGACCAGGCCGCCGAGCTGCTGGGTGTGCCGCGCCACCGTCGCCGACTGCGTCGCGGCCACGGCGCTGTTCGCCTGGGTCAGCACGAACGGCACCGACACCAGGACCACCGCGACCAGCGGGGGCAGGAGCAGCAGGTTCAGCTTGCCGCGAATACCGAGCCGGGCGAGGAATCCCCCGCCGCCGGCCCGGTCCGCGGTCGACCCGCCGTGCCTCATGCCCACACCTTCCCGTCTTCCGTTCTCACCCGTCCGCGGCCACCCGGCCGACGTGGCCGCGGTGCTGCTCCCGGACGAGGTCCTCGATCCGGGCGCGCAGCGCGAGGAACCGCGGCTCGCGCTTCACCGCCAGGTCCCGCTCGGCGGGCAGCGTCACCTCGACGTCGGCGGCGATCCGGCCGGGGTCGGAGGCGAGCACCACCACCCGGCCGCCCAGGAACACCGCTTCCTCGACGTCGTGGGTGACCATCAGCACCGTGGTGCCGGTGTCGGCCCACACCTGGCGGATGAGCACCTGCATGTCCTCTTTGGTCTGGACGTCCAAGGCGCCGAAGGGTTCGTCCAGCAGCAGGACATCCGGTTCGCAGGCGAGCGCCCGCGCGATCGCGACGCGCTGCTTCTGGCCGCCCGAAAGCTGTTTCGGCAGCGACTTGCGCACGCCGTGGAGCCCGGTCTCGGCGAGGTACCAGTCCACGCGCTTGGCGCGCTCGGCCGCGTCGACCGGCAGCAGCTCGAGCCCGAACGCGACGTTCTTCTCGACGGTGCGCCACGGGTACAGCGCGCCGGCCTGGAAGACGAGCCCACGGTCCGGGCCGGGGCCGGTCACCGGGACGCCGTCGAGCACGATCTCGCCCTCGGTCGGCCGGCTGAGCCCGGCCACCAGCGACAGCAGCGTCGACTTGCCCGAGCCGCTCGCACCGACGACGCAGACGAACTCGCCGCGCGACACCTCGAGGTCGACGCCGTCGAGCGCGCGCGTCACCTTGCCCCGCACGGTGTAGTCCTTCGCGACGTTCCGCAGTTCCAGCGTCATGCCGCCCACTTCCCGACCTTCGTGCGCAGCAGGCGCAGCAGGACGTCGATGACCAGCCCGGCGATCCCGATGACCACGAGCACGGCGAAGATCTGGTCCGTCCGCAGGAACCGCTGCGCGCGCACGATCCGGTAGCCGAGGCCCGCCGAGGCGTTGATCAGCTCGGCGACGACCACGAAGTTCCACGCCGCGGCGGCGTTGACGCGGATCGCGTCGATCATGCCCGGCAGCGAGTGCGGCACGATCACCTTGCGCAGCACCTCGCCCCGGCGCGCGCCCAACGTGTACGAGACGTCGATGAGCGACGCCGGCACGCCGCGGACGACGTCGGCGGTCATCAGCGTGTTGAAGAAGACCGTCCCGATGAAGAGCATGGTGATCTTCGACGGCTCGCCGATGCCGAGCCAGATAATCAGCAGCGGGATGAAGGCGCTCGCCGGCAGGTAGCGCAGCATCCCGATCAGCGGCTCGAAGAACGCCTGTCCCGCGGTGAAGCTGCCCATCAGGACGCCGAGCGGCACCGACACCAGCACGGCGAGGCCGAAGCCTTCGAGCACCCGCTGGGTCGTCGCCCAGAGGTCGTCGAAGAGCTCACCGGTGCTCGCCATGTCGACGCCGGCCTTGACCACCGCGACCGGGGACGGCAGGAACGTCGAGTCGACGACCCCGCTGACGCTGAGCACGATCCACGCGAGGAACGGGATCGCGAACGACAAGCACGGCCAGCTTCCAGCGCGCCGCCGCGGAAATCGGCGTGCGCAAGGAAAACAGCGGCGACACGGACTTCGGGGCGGTCCGGCGCGGCAGCGGGGCCCAGGCCGGGCGGCCGGACTCCTGCCGTTCGGCGAGCCGCCGCTCGGCCTCCAGCTCCTCGGCCGCCCGTTCGTCGGCCGGGGAGTCCGCGGCCTTGGTGCGCTGGGTCGGACCGGTCACTGCGGGGTGGCCTTCACGAACTGGTCGTCGAACAACCCGTCGAGCGACGGCCGCTGCTGGGCGAGCCCGGTGTTCACGATGAAGTCGACGATCTTGTTCGCCTGGAAGTCGAGGTGCTGCGCGGTGACCCCGGGCGTGAACGCGTCGAGGTTCTGCTGGCGCGTGAAGATCGTGGTGCCGGCGTCGTAGGACTTGTAGTCCGCGTCGGAGACACCGCCGCGCTTGGCCATGATCCCGACGGCCGCGTCCTTGTTGTTCTTGATCCAGGTGAGCGTCTCGAACCAGGTGTTCACCAGCGCCTGGACGTCCTTCGGGTGGTCCTTGACCAGCTTCTGCGACGTGACGAGGTGGTCCGGGATGGCGCCGGGGAACTCCGCCGACGTCGAGATCGCGCGGCTGCCCGGGCGCTCGAGGGCCTTCGAGGTGAACGGCGCGAACGCGCCCACCGCGTCGACCTGGCCGCCGACGAACGCGGCCGCGGCGGCGTCGGTCGGCAGGTTGACCAGCTCGATGTCCTTTTCGGTCAGCTTCGCTTCCTGCAGCGCGAGCAGCAGCAGGTAGTGGTCGACCGTGCCCTGCTCGACCGCGACCTTCTTGCCCTTGAGGTCGGCGATGGCGTTGATGCCGTCCCGCGCGATGATCTTGTCGTTGCCGGTGGAGTTGTCGTTCACCAGCACGATCGACAGCTTGGCGCCGCCGGAGGCCGAGGAGAGCGTGTCGTTGAGGGTCTGGCTGTTCGCGTCGATGGCCCCGCTGGAGAGCGCGTTGATGCTGTCGGTGTAGTTGTCGAAGTACTTCAGGTCGACGTTCACGCCGTTCTTCGCGAACAGGCCCTGCTCCTGCGCCACCTGCCAGGGGAACCAGCCCGGCCAGGCGCTGAACCCGAGGGTGATCTTGTCGCCGCTGCCGCTCGCGGAACTGTCACTGCAGCCCGAAAGGGCGGTGACCGCGGCGAGGGTCAGCAGGGTCAGGAGCACCGTCAGCCGACGGGGGCGGGAAGTCACAGCGAAACTCCAAAAGGCGGGGGAAGTGGAGTGTTGCGGCGCCGAAAGCGCACAGTCATCGCTGCCCTCTTCCAGACGCACCTGATCGGGTCACGGATGAGAGAACGCGGACAAGGATCACCCACACCCAGTGAGATCCGGTCCCTCAGCGCACCGGATCAGTTACCCCTTGTCCCTCACCCGGCGGAGAGCCTAGCGAGAGGCACAAGATCACCACAATGCCCCGAGGATGCCGCCGAACGAGTGATCCGCGCCTGGGCCAACCAGCGCCATCGACGTTTTCGACGGGGGTCGCCGACCGGCTTTCTGTCGGCCGACCGGCCAAGATCCCGGCCGCGGGCGCGTGCAGCTGCACGGGCTGTAGTCCCTCGTCGTTACCGACAGCGTGATCATCACTGAGTGCTATTCACCGGAACCGAACAATCGTTCGGAATGCGTCGCTCATCGAGATCACACTCGAACAGGTGTGCGCCCTCCGCCGTTATCGCACCGGCCTCGAATCCGCGAATGATTCCTCGACTGTTAACACGCCTGAAACAATCGGCCGAATTTCGATCAGCCGACAGATTTCGTGAGGTCGTAAGTCGTCGTGCCGCCGACGGTCACCGGCGCGAAGTTCTGCTCGACCCACGCCTGGATTTCGCCCGAGGTACCGCGGCCGCCACCGAAGCCGCCCCGCCCGCCGGCGACGAAGTAGTGGATGTCGCCGGCCGCGACGTACTGCTGGAACCGCGCGAGCGTCGGCGCCGGGTCACTGCCGCTGAAGCCACCGATCGCGAGCACCGGACGTCCGCTCGACAGCGCCAGCCCGGCCGACTGCATCGCGCCGCTCTGCGCCGCGGCCCACTTCGTCGTCGTGTTCTTCAGCAGGTCGATCACCGCCGTGTCGGTCTGCCCCTCGCCGAACCCGCCTCGCGCGCCGAACCCGCGCCCGCTCGCGGCGGCCGGGCCGGACGACGGCGTGCCGCCGGAGTGCGCGGTCGCCGCCGTGGCCAGGGTGAAGGACGCCGTCCCGAGCAACGCGCCGCAGAGGCCGACGACGGCCACCGCCGGGCCGAAGCGCCGGAGCCGGTCGGCGCCGAAGAGCAGCGCCAGCACCCCGGCCGCGCCGAGCACGAGCAGCGCGTAGCGGATCCACGGCTGCCAGTCCGGCGTGCGCGCGAGCAGCACGAAACCCCAGACCGCGGTGACCGCGAGCAGGACGGCCAGCACCGCGCGGGCCGCGAAGTTCGCCCGGCCGTGCCACAGCTCACGCGCGGAAATCCCCAGCGTGGCCGCGATTCCCGGGGCCAGCGCGACCGTGTAGTACGGGTGGATGATGCCGCTCATGTAGCTGAACACGAGTGTCGTGACGACCAGCCAGCCGCCCCAGAGCAGCAGTGCCGCGCGAGTCCGGTCGGTGCGGGGCGCGCGCCGGGTGAACCACAGCCCGGCCACCAGGCCGAGCACCGCGGCCGGCAGCAGCCACGAGGCTTCGCCGCCGAACTCGCCGCTGAACAGCCGAGTCAGGCCGGTTTCCCCGCCGAAGCCCCCGAAGCCGCGGCCGCCGGCTCCTCCCGGCGGCGCCCCGGTGCCGCCCCGGCCTTCGCCGAAGATCCGGCCGAGGCCGTTGTAGCCGAACGCCAGTTCCAGCACGGTGTTGTCGGTCGAGCCGCTGATGTACGGCCGGTCCGCCACCGGCCAGAGCGCGACGACCGCGATCCACCAGCCGGCCGAGACGAGCACCGCACCGGCCGCGGCGAACAGCTGGCCGATCCGGCGGCCGAGCGACGTCGGCGCCGCGACCGCGTACGCCAGCACGAACGCCGGCAGGACGAGGAAGGCCTGCAGCATCTTGTCGAGGAAGCCGAACCCGACCGCGACCCCGGCGAGCAGCAGCCACTTCGTGCTCGCGTGCTCCAGGGCGCGCACGACGCAGTACGCGCCGGCGACGAGCAGCAGCACGAGGAAGGCGTCGGGGTTGTCGTAGCGGAACATGAGCGCGGCGACCGGCGTCAGCGCGAGCCCGGCCCCGGCGAGCAGGCCCGCACCCGGGCCGGACAGCCGTCGCACGGCGAGGTAGAGCAGGCCCACCGAGGCGACGCCGGCGAGCGCGTTCGGCACGAGCAGGCTCCAGCTCGAGAAGCCGAAGAGCCGGCCGGACAGCCCCATGACCCACAGCGAGAACGGCGGTTTGTCGACGGTGACGACGTTGCCCGGGTCGAGTGAACCGAAGAACAGTGCCTTCCAGCTCCACGTGCCGGCCTGGGCGGCCATCGCGTAGAAGTCGTTGGCCCAGCCCGTTTTCGCCAGGCCCCAGAGGTAGAGCAGCCCGGTGCCGGCCAGCAGCGCGGCGACGGAAGGCTTGACCCACCGCGGTTTCCGGGCGGCCTCGGGAGCGGGCTGGGCGTGTTCGGGCGCCGCCAGCGTGGTCGTCATGATCCTCACCGTGTCGGCACCGCATGTGGTGAACTTGTGCCGAAGCTGTGCGTGCGCTGTGCATCGGCCCCGATCGGGTGCGACCGTCGTCACTCCGGGGCCGGCGCCTCCGGGAAGGTGATCTCGAACTCCGTGCGCCCCGGCCGGCTCTGCACCGCGACCCGGCCGCCGTGCGCCGCGACCACCGCGGCCACGATCGCCAGCCCGAGACCCGTGCTCCCCGCCGCCCGCGAGCGCGAGTTGTCGCCGCGGGCGAAGCGCTCGAAGATGTCCGGGAGGATGTCCGGCGGGATGCCCGGGCCGTCGTCGGTCACGCGGAGGCGGAGTACTCCGTCCGAAGTGGACAGTGAGGTGGTCACCGTCGTGCCCGCCGGGGTGTGCGTGCGCGCGTTGGCCAGCACGTTGATCACCACCTGGTGCAGCTGGCCCGCGTCGCCGAGGACGCCGATCGGCTCGCCGGGGACGTCCATCAGCCACTTGTGGCCCGGGCCCGCGACGTGCGCGTCCGCGACCGCGTCGGCCACCAGCCGGCACAGGTCCACCCACTCGTGCACCACCGGGCGGCCGGAGTCGAGGCGCGCGAGCAGCAGCAGGTCCTCCACCAGCGTCGTCATCCGGCGCGACTCGGACTCGACGCGGCTCATCGCGAACGCGACGTCCGGCGGCACCTGCTCACCGCCGCGGCGGGTCAGCTCGGCGTACCCGCGGATGGCCGCCAGCGGCGTGCGCAGCTCGTGGCTCGCGTCCGCGACGAACTGGCGGACGCGGTTCTCACTCGCGTGCCGCGCGCTCAGCGCGTTCGCGACGTGCTGGAGCATCCGGTTCAGCGCCGAGCCGACCTTGCCGACCTCGGTGCCCGGGTCGGTGTCGGCCTCCGGGACCCGTTCCGACAGCGCGACTTCACCGCGGTCGAGCGGCAGTTCGGAGACGCGCGTCGCGGTCGCGGCCAGCCGGTCGAGTGGTTTCATCGTGCGCCGGATCGTCGCCGCGCCGACCGCGCCGGCCACCAGGATCCCGGCGAGCGCGACGCCGCCGAGGATGAACCCGAGCCGCCAGAGCGTCTCGTTGACGTCCTTCAGCGGCAGGCCGATGACGGTCTTCTCGCCACCGGGCGACATCGTCGAGACGACGCGGTAGTCGCCGAGGCTGCCGCCGAGGTCGATGCTGCGCTGCTTCCCGTCGGACGGCACCGCCAGCAGCGCCAGCACCTGCTCCGCCGGGATGGATCGGAACGGCGGCTTGCGCTTCGACGGCGCGCCGACGCTGGAGTCGAGCACGCTGCCCTGGGCGAGCGGGCCCTTTTGGACGACGGCGAGCGTCCCGTCGCCTTGGCCGAGCGCGCGCAGGGGGTCCGGCGGCGGGGCGTCGCCGTACGGCCAGGTCGACCGGTCCGGCGCGTGCGCGGCGCGGTCGGTCGCCGCGGCCAGCCGCTTGTCCTGCTGGCCGACGAGGAACTCGCTCAGCGCGAACTCCGTGACCACGCCGACGACCAGGCACACCAGCGCGAGCAGCGCGGCGAGCTGGACGATCAGCCGCCGTCGCAACGACCACGGCCGCTGCGCCCGGAACCCCCGCCGCTCAGCCCGCTGGCTTGAGGACATACCCGGCGCCCCGCATGGTGTGGATCATCGGCTCGCGGTCGGCGTCGATCTTCTTGCGCAGGTAGGAGATGTAGAGCTCGACGATGTTGGCCTGACCGCCGAAGTCGTAGCTCCAGACGCGGTCCAGGATCTGGGCCTTCGACAGCACCCGCTTCGGGTTGCGCATGAGGTAGCGCAGCAGCTCGAACTCGGTCGCGGTCAGCGGCACGAGGTCGCCGCCGCGGTGCACCTCGCGGCTGTCTTCGTCGAGGGTGAGGTCGCCGACGACCAGCTGCGACCCGCTCGCGCCGGTCACCCCGCCGGCCCGGCGCAGCAGCGCGCGCAGGCGCAGCGCGACCTCTTCGAGGCTGAACGGCTTGGTGACGTAGTCGTCGCCGCCCGCGGTGAGCCCGGCGATGCGGTCCTCGACCGCGTCCTTCGCCGTCAGGAAGAGCACGGGCAGGTGTGGTGCCTCGGACCGCATTCTCCGCAGGACTTCGAGGCCGCTGAAGTCGGGGAGCATGACGTCGAGGACGACGGCGTCGGGGCGGAAGTCGCGCGCGATCCGGACGGCTTCCGTGCCGTCACCCGCGCTGCGCACCTCCCAGCCCTCCATGCGCAGGGCCATCGACACGAGCTCGGCCAGCGTCGCCTCGTCGTCGACGACGAGGACCCGCACCGGGCTCCCGTCGGCGCGGCGCAGGTCGGCCTTGCCGGGGCCGGGTGACGTGGCGTTCATAGCGGTCATAGTGCCATCTTCTCGGCGGCTCATCAGTGGT
Organism: Amycolatopsis sp. NBRC 101858; assembly: GCF_030269325.1. GTDB lineage: Bacteria > Actinomycetota > Actinomycetes > Mycobacteriales > Pseudonocardiaceae > Amycolatopsis > Amycolatopsis ponsaeliensis. The sequence continues at coordinate 2,003,545 of NZ_BSTD01000001.1, forward strand.
CACTGTGCCCGCGCTGTGCGTTTCCTGTGAGAGTCCTTCGTTCGGGTAAGGGAGCCACAGCGCGTGCTGACGCCCCGCACAGCTCAAACACAGCCTCGGCGGCGAATCTGGCCTGGACCAGTGTGGGTACCACCGGAGGACACGATGACGACCGAGCCGACGCCGAACACGCCGCCCGAGGGCGGCCCGGCACCCGCCGCGAGCACCCCGGCCCCGGCCAACTGGGGGGACCCGGGCCCGGCCGCACCGAAGAAGGGCTGGTCCGGCAAGAAGACGGCGATCGCGGCCGGCATCGCGGTGGTCATCGCGGCCGGCGGCGGCGCGGCGATCTGGGCGGGCACCAGCAGTGCGGACAACTCCGCCCAGCAGGGCCCGGGAGGCTTCGGCGGCCCGGGTGGCGGCCAGTTCCCCCGCGGCGGCCAGGGCCAGGGCTTCCCGGGCGGCGGTCCCGGCGGCGGGATGGCAGCGCTGCGCGAGGCCCTCCACGGCGATTTCGTGGTGTCGAACGGCAGCGGCGGCTACACGACGGAGCGGCTCCAGACGGGCGACGTGACGGAGCTGAGCGCGACCTCGGTGACGCTGACGAGCAAGGACGGCTACAAGCAGACGTACACGCTCGACGGGTCGACCCAGAAGACGGGCGACGTGAAGCAGGGCGACACGAACGTGACGGTGGTGGCGAAGGTGGACGGCCAGACGGCGACGGCGACGTCGCTGGGCCAGGCGCTGCAGGGCGCCGGCCAGCGCCAGCCGGGCCAGCGCCGCGGCGGCGACTACTCGGCCCGCCCGACCAGCTGACCGAGCGCCCCGGCGGCCTTCGGTGCGGCTGACGCGCCGAGGGCCGCATCGGGACGTTCGGCCTCACCCGGCCACTGACCCTCCCGACCGGGAGCGTCCCGGTGCCGCGTCCCCCTCCCGCCGCATCGGGGCGTTCCCGCCCACCGCACCCTTCGACTAGGGCACAGTTGCGGGTGTGCCCGACATCAGCGGATCCCTGCGGCGCCAGTCGCTGCTGGTCGCGCTGGTCTGCATCGTCTGCGACGCCGCCCTCTTCGGCCTGCGCGCCCAGGCCCAGCTCGGCGAAACCGGCTGGCGCGCCTGGGCCGTCCTCCTCGGCGGGATCGCCGTCAACGCCGCCCTCGCCGGCCCCGCGCGGTACTCCGGCTGGGTCGCCCTCGCGCACGCCCTCCTCTTCGCCGGCTCGCCGCTGCTGCTCTGCACCTGCCAGGGGTACGTCGTCGGGAACAACGCCGGCATCCTGATCGCCGGCTACCGGGCCGGGGCCTGGCTGCGCCCGAAACCCGCCGTCCTCGCGCTCCTCGCCCTGCTCGCCGGCGTCGTCGCCGGGTGCATCGAAGGCGGCGGGCGCACCGCGTCCGACTGGCGGCTGATCGCCATCAGCGTCAGCGTCAGCGGGCTGCTGCCGTGGCTGGTCGGCCGGTACACGACCGCCCGGCGCGCCTACATCGCCGATCTCGAGCGCGAGGCGGACGAACGCCGTCAGCACGAAGAAGAGGCCGTCCGCAGGGCCGTCACCGAAGAGCGCACGACCATCGCGCGCGACCTCCACGACGTCATCTCCCACCACGTCAGCGCCATCGGCGTGCACGCCGGCGCGGCCCGGCTCGGCCTGCCCGACGGCGACTCGCCGGTGCGCAAGTCGCTCGGCGCGGTCGAGTCCGCCAGCCGCTCGGCGATGGCCGACCTGCGCCGCCTGCTCGACCTCCTGCACGCCGAAACCAACGCCGAACAGCCCGGCCTGGACAACCTCGACGAGCTCGTCGAGACCGTCCGCGCGGCCGGCCTGCCGACCCGGCTGACCCTGCGCGGCGAACCCCGCGAGCTCCCCGGCTCGCTCGACGTCGCCCTGTACCGCATCGCCCAGGAGGCCCTGACCAACGCGCTGCGCCACGGCACCGGCCCGGTCGAAGTGGAGCTGACCCACGGCCGCACCGAGGTCGTGCTCACGGTGACGAGCGGCCTGCGCCCCGACCGCACCACGCAGAAGGAGCACGCGCACCGCGGCCTGGCCGGCATCCGCCAGCGCGTCACCCTGTTCGGCGGCCAGGTCTCCTACGGCGAAACCGGCGAGCACTGGCAGCTGCGCACGACCTTCCCGGTGGAGAGCACATGATCCGCGTCCTGCTGGCCGACGACCACGCGATGTTCCGCTCCGGGATGCGCGCGCTCCTCGACACCCAGCCCGACTTCACCTGCGTCGGCGAGGCGTCCGACGGCCGCGAAGCCGTCGCCGAGACCGCCCGCCTGCGCCCGGACGTCGCGGTCCTCGACGTCCGGATGCCCCGGCTCGACGGCCTCGCCGCGACCGAGGCGATCCTCGCCGCGCCGGGCAACGACACCCGCGTCCTCGTGCTCACGACCTACGACGCCGACGAGTACGTCTACCGCGCGCTGCGTGCCGGGGCGAGCGGGTTCCTGCTGAAGAGCCTGGCGCCGGAGGAGCTGGTCGCGGCGATGCGGGTGGCCGCGCGCGGCGACGCGCTGATCGACCCGTCGGTGACCCGGCGGCTGGTCGCGAAGTTCACGTCGGTGCTCGAACCCGCGGCCGCCGAACCACCCGAGCTGGCCCGGCTCACCTCCCGCGAGCGGGAGGTCCTGCTGCTGATCGCCAACGCCGGCAGCAACGCCGAGATCGCGCGGCAGCTGCACGTCGGCGAGGAGACGGTCAAGACGCACGTGTCGCGGGTGCTGTCGAAGCTCGGGCTGCCCGACCGCGTGCACGCCGTCGTCTACGCCTACAAGCACAAACTCGTCCCGGACGAGCGACCCGCCCTAGACTGACCCGATGAGGCGCTGGATCACCTTCGCGGTCGGGGTCGTGCTCGTGCTGGTCGGCGCCGTCTGGGTGCTGCAAGGCGTCGGCGTGATCACCGGCAGCTTCATGACCGGGCAGAAGCTGTGGTTCCTGATCGGCCTGGTCGCGTTCCTGGTGGGCGTGGTCCTGGTCGCGGCGAACGTGACCAAGCGACGCAAACCTACTTCGTGAAGATCTCGAAGACCGGGTAGCCGGGCGCGATCTCGCGCAGCTTCTCGTCCGAGGCCTTCGCGTCGACGCCGTCGAAGAACACGCCGACCTCGAACTTCCAGCGCTTGAGGTAGGGGCGCAGGATGGCCGGCTTCTCGTCGTCGCCCAGCTCGCGGAAGGTGAACTCCTCGACGCGGCGCCCGACGCGCAGCGTGCCCTGGCCGGCGGCGCGCAGGTTGCGCACCCACTGCGTCTCGCCGCGCGGGGCGACGAGGTAGCGCACGCCGTCGACGGTCAGCAGGTTCACCGGCACCGACCGCGGCTCGCCGCTCTTGCGCCCGACGACGGTCAGCACCCGGCTGCCCCACACGCTGAAGCCCATCCGGGTCAGCTTCGCGACGGCCTCGTTGAAAACGTTGGTGGCCTTCTTCGGCTCGATGTAGCGGGCGGCGGTCATGGTGTCCTCCGAAGTTTGGGAGAGCAGTGCTCTCGGTTAAGAGCAGTGAACACTAGAGCGCTGCACGCTGTCAAGAGCACTGCTCTCTATTTTGTGCGCCGCTCTCGTCATGGCACACTGATCCCCATGACCGCGACCCGGACCGCGCGCGAACGTGCCCGCGCCGAACTCACCCAGGAGATCAAGGACGAGGCCCGCCGTCAGCTCGCCGAAGTCGGCGCGCACGGGCTTTCGCTGCGTGCGGTGGCGCGGGAGCTGGGCATGGTGTCGTCCGCGCTGTACCGGTACTTCCCCAGCCGCGACCGGCTGCTGACCGACCTGATCGTCGACGCCTACAACGCGATCGGCGAGGCGGCCGAGCAGGCCGACCCGGGCAAGGGCGCCCCCCGCGACCGGTGGCTCGCGATCTGGCAGGCGACCCGCGAATGGGCCCGCGCGCACCCGCACGAGTACGCGCTGATCTACGGCTCGCCGATCCCCGGCTACCAGGCCCCGCAGGACACGGTCGCGCCCGCGGCCCGCGTCGCGCTGGCCCTGGTCAAGGTGCTCACGCACACCGAGCTGCGGGAAATCGACGGCGACGTCCCGCCCCAGCTGCGCGCCCAGGCCGAGACCCTCACGAAGGTCCTCGGGATCGTCGCCGGCCCCGAGACCGTGGCCCGGCTGCTCATGGCGTGGACCCAGCTGTTCGGCGCGATCAACTTCGACCTGTTCGGCCAGTACGTCGGCAGCGTCGACCCGGCCGACGAGTTCTTCGCCCACTCGGCGAAGCGGATGGCGGAGTTCGTCGGCCTCTGACGCGGCCAGGTCTCTAGCGCAGCCAGGTCCGCAGCAGCAGCTCGACGGCGTCGGCGATCACCGTGTCGCTCGTGCCTTCCGGGCTCAGGTAACGCTGCCGGAGCAGGCCGTCCTCCAGCGCGTGGACGATCAGCGCGAGGAACGCCGGGTCGGCCGGCGGCGCGACACCGCGGGCGGCGAACGTCGCACGCACGCTCGCCTCGATCAGCTCGCGCGCGGCCCGCTCGTTCGCGCCGGCTGACGGCCGGGCCTCGGGGTTGCGCAGCGCGTACAACGTCAGCTCGGTGCGCAGCGCGAACCACTCGGGCAGGTGCTCGGCCCGCGCCGCGTGCCACTCCTTGAGCCGCGCCATGACGTCGCCCTCGAGCGCGGCCACCTCCACGGCCTCCTGCGAGCGGCGCTGGGCCAGCAGCGCCACGACCAGCTCGTGCTTGTCCTCGAAGTTGCCGTAGAACGCCCCGCGCGTGTAGCCGGCGCGGTCGGCGATCTGCTCGACCGACGTGCCGTTGACCCCGCGCTCGGCGAACAGCTCCGCGGCCGCCGCGAGCAGCCGGTCCTTCGTCCGTTCGCGGCTTTCCGCCCGCGTCAGCCGCTTCCCCGTCACGGCCGAGACGGTACCGTCGGCCAACGGCATCGGCGGGAAGGCGGGCACGACGTGACGGGGTGGGCCGGGAAGGTCGGCAGGATCCGGGTGATCGGGACCGGGGTGATGGGCCGCGGGATCGTCCAGCTCGCCGCGACCGCGGGGGTGACCGTCGAGCTCGCCGACGTCCGGCGCGAGGCCGTCACCGAAGCGATCGACTACGTCGGCGCGATGGCGGACAAGCTGGCCGCCAAGGGCAAGCTCGACGACCCGCAGGCGGTCAAGGACCGGCTGGTCGCGGTGGACGCCCCGGACGCGCCCGCGGACGGCGTCGACCTGGTCGTCGAGGCCGTGCGCGAGGACATCGCGACGAAGCGGGCCCTGTTCGCCGGCCTCGAGCGCGTCTGTCCACAGGAGACGATCTTCGCCACGAACACCAGCTCGCTGTCGGTCACCGAGATCGCCGCCGAGCTGGCCGACCCCGGCCGGCTGATCGGCCTGCACTTCTTCAACCCGGTGCCGCTGATGCGCCTGGTCGAGGTGGTCCCGGGCGCGCGCACGCACGACTGGCTGCCCGCCGAGGCGCTCGAACTGGTCAAGGGCTGGGGCCACGAGCCGGTGCTCGCGAAGGACGCGCCGGGCTTCCTGGTCAACCACGCCGGGCGCGGCCTGAACACCGAAGCGCTGCAGATCCTCGCCGAGGCGCTGGGTGAGCCGGCCGACGTCGACCGCGTCGCGCGGGACGTGCTCGGCCTGAAGCTCGGGCCGTTCGAGCTGCTCGACCTGACCGGCCTCGATGTGTCCCACGCGGTGCTGGAGAGCATCTGGAGCGGCTTCCACGGCGAACCGCGGCTGCGGCCGTCGTGGCTGACGCGGCCGCGTGTCGCCGCCGGGCTGTTCGGGCGCAAGAACGGCGAAGGCTTCTACTCCTACACCGAGGGGAAGCAGCAGGTCCCCGAGGAGCCGGCGGCACCGCCGAAGCCGTCGAGCCCGGTGTTCGCGGCGGACGAGCACCTCGGCCGCGTGCTGTCGGCGGCCGGCGTGCAGGTGGTGTCGGACGCGTACCCGGACGCGGTCCTGCTCGTCCCGCTCTACGGCGAGTCCACAGTGGACGCGGGCACGCGCGCGGGCCTGCCGCTGGACCGCGTCGCCGGCGTCGATCCCCTGGGTGGTTACGAACGGCGCCTGACGATGTCGGTCCACCCGGGCCTGGACCCGGCGGCGGGCCGCGCGGCCTGGGGCGCCCTGGCGGCGACGGGCAGGCCGGTGACGGTGGTCCGCGACGGCCCGGCCCCGATCGCCCAGCGCCTCCTGGCGTCCATCGTCAACACGGCGTGCTTCATCGCGGGCCAGAACCTGGCGTCCCCGGACGACATCGACACGGCGGTCCGGCTGGGACTGGGCTACCCGCGCGGCCCACTGGCCTGGGGAGACCTGGTGGGCGGCGACATCGTGCTGCGCATCCTGCGCGGCCTGGCGGCCTCCACCGGGGATCCGCGCTACCGGCCGAGCCCGTGGCTGACCGAGCGGGTGGCGCTCGGCATGCCACTGGCGTCGACCGGGACGACACCGGCGGACCTGCGTTCCTGACCGGTCAGCGGACGACCTGGACCTCGTCCCCCTTGTCCAGCGAGGAGAAGAACTTCAGCGACGCGCCGGCGGAGAGGTGCACGCAGCCGTTCGAGTACTTGCTCAGGCTGCCCTGGTGGAACGCGACACCGTTGTAGAAGAACACGGAGTTCGGCATCGGCGCGTTGTCGAACTCGCGGCTCAGGTGCATCTTCTCCTTGTAGAGCACGTGCCACGTGCCCACCGGCGTGGTGCTGCCCTTCTTGCCGGGCATGATCTTCACCGGACCGTAGACGATCTTGCCGTCGTCGAGCAGCCAGGCCTGCTTCTCCGAAAGGGAAACACAGGCCTTCGCGGTGATCGTGCACGGAACACCGGGCGCCACCGAGGGTTTCGGCGTGCTGGTCTCGGAAGGCGTACTGGTCTCCGAAGTGGACGGCGAAGGCGTGCCGGCCGCCAGCCGAACGTCCGCGGTCTGCCCCGCCGAACAGGCCGTCAGCACCGCGGCCACGACCAAAGTGGACAGACCGGTCAGCGCGCGCCGGAATCGCATGTGTTCCCCCAAGAATCCGTGGTTCCCCTTCTCTGCCAGTCAAGACGCGCGACCCACGACGAGGTTCCCCGAAACGCGACGCGGGCCGCCTCCGGAATCCCGGAGGCGGCCCGCGCCTTTCAGTTCACTCCCTGACGTTCACCGTCACCAGGGGCGGTCGACCGCCCCCGTCGCCGGCGTGTACGTGATGTAGCCGCCCTGGAAGTCGCTGCGGTACACCCCGTTCGTCACGTACTCGTCCGTCGTCGGGTACTTCAGGTACGACCGTTCCCAGCCGAGTGCCGCCCAGCGCTTGCGGATCTCGCCCTTGATCACGTGCGCGCCCGTCGCGTTCGTGAAGTAGATCGAGTGGCCGAGGCTGAAGTGGTTGAACCGGCCGACGCCGTCCGGCGTCCCGTCCTCGTCGTTCGTCGGGTAGCCGAGACCGCGCTCGTACCCGTACGCCGCCCACTTCTTCCGGATCTCGCCGTAGATCGCGTGCGCGCCCGTCGTGGGCGTGTAGTAGATCGAACCGACGTTGGCGCCCTTGAGGAAGTGGTTGAAGCGGCCGACACCGTCCGGCGTCCCGTCCTCGTCGTTCGTCGGGTAGCCCAGCAGCGCGCCGTAGCCGAGCGCCGCCCACTTCTTCCGGATCTCACCGTAGATCGTGTGCGCACCCGTCGCGGCGGTGTAGTAGATCGAGCCCACGTTGCCGTTGTTGACGAAGTCGTTGAACTGCGCACCGTCCGTTGTGGACGCGGTGTCGGTCGTCGGCGGGCCGAGCTTGGTGAGACCGCCGACGGCGAGGTACTTGTCCAGCACCGGACCGGTGAGGAACTTCGTCCCGCCCACGACACTCCAGTACAGGCGCCCGTTGGCGTAGGCCCGGTAGTGGACGATGCCGTCGGTGACCTCGGTGCCCGTCGGCGCCCCGAGCTTCGCCCGCAACGCCGCGTCGGCGTTGTAGCGCTGGTCGATCGGGGTGTCGTAGTTCGCCGTCAGCGTCAGGTCGCTCGTGCCGACCGTGACGACCCAGGTCGTGTCCGTCGGACCGCCCTGCCAGCCGGTGAACTTCGAGACGCCGTCGGTGCCCAGCGGCGCGGCCTCGACGTCGAAGCTGGCGCCCTCGGTCACCAGCGCCGTGTTGACGCCGCCCTCGACCGGGATGCTCAGCGCCGCGGGCTGCGTGCTGAGCAGGGTGATCCGGTGCTGGCGCGGCATCGCCGTGTACGTCTTGGACGTGGTGACGCCCGCGCTGTCGGTCACCGTCGCGGTGAACTCCATCCGGGAGTCCGGGTGCTCGGTGAACGGCTGCGCGAAGCTCGCCCCGGTGCCGCCGGCGCCGGGGTGCGAGTGGCAGGTCGCCTCGCTCGGGCAGTGCCGGACCGCGGTGGTCCACGTGACCGGCAGCGTGCCGTCCTCGGCGTCCGTCGCGGTGGCGCTCAGGCTGACCTGCTGGTTCACCGCGAACGTCGCGGTGTCCCCGGGCGTGGTCACGGTCAGCTGCGGGGTGTGGTTGCCGGGCGCGACCGCGATGGTGGCCGAACCGGTGGCCCCCAGCGGGTCCCGGACCGTCAGCTTCGCGGTGAACGACTCGGTGCCCGCCGCGTACTGGTGGGTGGTGGTGGGACCGGCGTCGGCCGCCGTGGTCCCGTCACCGAAGTCCCAGTCGTACTTCAGCAGGTCGCCGTCGTAGTCGACCGACGTGGAGCCGTCGAACGACACCGTGCGGGTGTCCGGGTCGGTGGTCGAGGTGGCCCTCGCCTCCGGCGCGGTGTTGCCCGACGAGTAGCTCAGCCGGCGCAGGTTGCCGCTCAGGATGTCGGCGTAGACGATGTCGCCGTTCGGCGCCGCCGCGAACTTCGTCGGGCCGCCGATGCCGGTGAAGACCGGCGGGTTCTCCGGAGCCTGCGTGAGCTTGCCCTGGTCGTCGTAGCGCAGCGTCCAGATCTTCTGGCCGACGTAGTCGCCGAAGAAGTACGAGCCGCGGTAGGCCGCCGGGTAGCTGGATCCGTTGTAGACGATCCCGCCGGTGACGCTGTTGCCCTGCATGGGGCCGCTGCCGTGCTGGTACTCGAAGATCGGGGCCTGGTTCGCCACGCCGGCGCAGCCTGCGAGCGCGCTGTAGCCCGGCGTCGGGTGGTTGCCCTCCCAGCAGGGCCAGCCCTGGTTGGAGCCGCGCTGGACGACGTCGACCTCTTCCCAGGTGTTCCAGCCGACGTCACCCGCGACCGGCAGGCCGGAGTTCTGGTCGATGGTCATCCGGAACGGGTTGCGGAACCCGCGGGCGAAGACCTTGCTGGCGGTCGACGCCGGGTTGGCGGCGTCGTAGTACGGGTTGCCCGGCACGCCCTTGCCGTCGGCGGCCAGGTGGAAGATCTTGCCGTACGGCTGGTTGATGTCCTGCGAGCGCAGCGCGCCCGGGTCCACCTTCGTGAAGTCGCCGTTGTCCCCGATGGACAGCCACAGTGTCCCGTCGGCGGCGGGGATGACGCCGTTGATGGCGTGGACCTCGGAGATGCCCGGCACCTCGAACAGCGTCTGCTCACCGCTCAGCGACGCGGGCGCGCCGGCCGCGTCCAGGCCCACGGTGAACTTCGAAAGCCGGAAGACGAAGCCGCCGGTGACGTTCAGCGAGCGCGTGAGGTAAATCGAGTGCGACGTCGCGTAATCCGGTGCGACGGCCAGCCCGACCAGCCCGATGTCGCTGATTTCGCGGGTCGGCAGCGTCGCGATGGTCCGCGGTGCCCCGCTGGTCGGGACCCACTGGACGCGGCCGTTCTTCCCCGTGGCGAGAACGGACTGGTCCGGCAGGTACGCGAAGTCGGTGAGCTGGTAGTTCCCCAGTCCGGTGCTGCTGTCCTGCAGGACGAACCCCGGTGGGAGTGTCGTCGCCGCTGCCGCCACCCCCGTGGTCACGACGGGCAGCAGCGCCCCTGTCAACACTGCCGCCACGAAGGCGTGACGTAGTGCTCTGAGCTTTCCCAAGGCCATTTGGCCCCCCTTCCCAAGCGATCACTTATCGCCTGAGCAGGGGGGCCAGTTGCACTCGGCCGAGTGATTTTATCTGTTTGTAACCTACTGTCCGTGTTGGCTTATCGGTGGTTACGGGACAACCTGCACGACGTCACCGATGTGCAAGGTGTTGAAGAACTTCAGGGACGCGCTCGCCGACAGGTGGATGCAGCCGTGCGAGTACACCGAGAGGCTGCCGGTGTGGAAGGCGTCACCCGGGTAGAAGAACACCGAGTTCGGCATCGGCGCGTTGTCGAACTCCTTCGACAGGTGCACCTTTTCCTTCGACAGCACGTGGAAGGTGCCGGTCGGCGTCGCGTAGCCCTTGCGGCCCGGCAGCATCGGCACCGGCCCGTAGACGACCTTGCCGCCCTGCAGGATCCACGCCTTGTGCGCGGAGATGTCGACGCAGGCGGCGGTGCCCGATGAGGCGGCCGCGGCGGCACACGGGACGCCGGGGTTGGCCGCCGGAGCGACCGGCTTGGGCTTGGGCTTCGGCTTGGCCGTGGTGCTGGTCGGCGCCGGCTTCGTGGTCGACGGCGTCGGCGTCGGCGTCGGCGTGGCGCTGGTCGTGGTGGTCGGCGCCGCGGTGGTGCTCGAAGTCGTGGGCGCCCCGCCCCCGGTACCGGCGGCCGCGACGCCCCCGCCGCCGGCGTTCGGCGCCGCGGGTGCCGTCCCGCCCCCGGAGCAGGCGGCCAGCACGAACGCGGTGGCCAGCGCGGCCGCTCCCGCCAGAAGCCTCTTCACGATCCGTTACCCCCATGTTCGATCATCGCTTGTGGACACCCGTAAAGACGGCGGTCACCCGTTCGAGGTTCGTCCGGGAAGGTCACGATTTGGGTAGAACATGAACCCATGGTGATCGTTTCCCCGTACAACCCGGCGTGGCCCGCGCTCTTCGCCGCGGCCCGCACCGAAATCCTCACCGCCGCCGGCGGGCGGCTGACCGAGATCGAGCACATCGGCAGCACGTCCGTGCCCGGCCTGGCGGCCAAACCCATCATCGACATCGCCGCGCTGGCGCCGGACCTCGACGCCGTCCCACCCGAGTTGTTCGACGGCCTCGGCTACCGCGCCGAGGACTTCGGCGCGCCGGGCCGGCTGCTGTTCGTCCGGCGCGACGGCGACGTCCGCACCCACCACCTGCACATCTTCCCGCCGGGCAACTGGACGCACAACAAGGAGCGGGTCATGGCCGCCCACCTGCGGAAGTACCCGGAAGAGGCGCGCCGCTACGGCGAGCTGAAGCAGCGGCTCGCGGCGTCCGGGATGACCGGCGACGCCTACACCCGGGCCAAGACCGCCCTCATCCAAGAACTGTCCGACGCGGCCCGCGCGGAACGCGGCCTGCCGCCGGCGCCGGTCTGGGAGGAATAGCGCCTCCACCCCCGGGTTGATCCCCGGTTCCACCCGGGCCCGGTCCCCACGCCGACGATTCCGCCCCGCCGTTCGCCGAAGCTGGGAGCACCTCGAAAACCAAGGAGCCCCGAAATGCCCAGCGCAGCGAACGTCCTGCTCTACGCGGTCATCGCCGCCTACGTCCTCTACAAGGTCGTCTACAAGCAGGTCCGCGGCACGCTGCTCGACCGCAAGACCCTGGTCGTGCTGCCGCTGATCCTGGTCGCCGTCGGCGTTTACCTCGTCGCGAAGGCGCTGCCCGGCGCGTCGCCCGCCGAGCTCGGGCTGCTCGGTGCCGACCTCGTCGTGCTCGCCGGCCTGGGCGTGCTGCGCAGCACCACCACGACGCTCACCGAGCGCGACGGCACCACCTTCCAGAAGGGCTCGGTCGTCACCGTCGGGCTGTGGCTGCTGACCATCGCCGTCCGGGTGGGGCTCGTCGCGCTGGGCAGTGCGCTCGGCGTCGCCGGTCCGCTGACCACGGCGTCGATCGCGCTCACCCTCGGCGTCAGCATCGCGGTGCAGAACGCGACGACCTACTCCCGCATCCAGCGGCGCGGCCTGCCGCTCGCCGACCGGCGGCCGGCCGCGCTCAGCCGCTGACGCGCCCCAGCATCCGCGCGTACATCCGGCCCGGGCTGGGCACCGACGGCGGCACCAGGAACCCCGGCAGCGGCGGCAGCTCGCCGACGAACGCGCCGAGCCGGTCGTACAGCGCGGCCGCTCCGGGCGGCCGCGCTTCGGGGTCCTTCGCCAGCGTCTCGGCGAGCAGCGCGTTGAGCTGCTTCGGGACCCCCACGACCGGCGGCGGCAGCTCCTTGACCTGCCGCTCGAACACCGCGTAGGCGGTCGGCCCGTCGAAGAGCCGCCGCCCGGTGAGCATCTCGTGCAGCACGCACCCCAGCGCGTACAGGTCGCTTCGCGGTTCGGCGCCGCCGCGCTGGATCTGCTCGGGCGCCATGTACGACGGCGTCCCCAGCAGCTGCCCGGCCCGCGTGAACTGCGCGGCGTCGGCCTCGCGCAGCACCGCGAGCCCGAAGTCCATCACCTTGACGCCGCCGTCCGGGCCGAGCATCAGGTTGGACGGCTTGAGGTCGCGGTGGCACACCGCGAGCGCGTGGGCGGCGGTCAGCACCGCGCACGCCTGCGCCGCGATCGCCGCGGCCCACGGCACCGGCAGCGGCCCGTGCTCGGCGAGCAGGTCGGCGACCGTCACGCCGTCGACGAACTGCATGACCTGGAACAACCGGTCGTCGTGGGTGCCGTAGTCGTACAGCGTCGGCACGCCGGGGTGGTCGAGCGTCGCCAGGATCCGTGCTTCGCGCGCGAAGCGGGCCTCGAGCTCTTCGTCGCGCCCCGGCAGCCTGAGCAGCTTGATCGCCACGCGCCGGCCGAGCCGGCGGTCGTGCCCGCCGTGCACCGCGCCCATCCCCCCGCGCCCGAGCGGCAGCTCGTCGAGCTCGTAGCGGTCGGCGATCAGCATCCGTTCCCCTATCGGCCCGGGATGAGCCGTCCTTCGACAAGTCCCGCGAAGCCTAGCCGGACCAGCTCACGGCCCGTTTCCGCCGTCTCGCGCAGGACCGCGTCGAACTCGGCGAGCCGCCGGAAGACCTGGCCGTATTCCCGCTGAACGGTGATCGAGCACCGCGGAATCCGCACGCGCCGTCCGTCGATGCGCGTCGACGCGGACGCGGCGGGCAGGTCGGCCGCGCGCAGGCAGCCGGCCAGGAAGTCCGCGTCCAGCCGGTCCGGGTCGACGCGGTACACGGTGAGCCCCGGCCCGACCGGCTCCGACGGTCCACTGTGGACGTACGCGATCCCGGTGACGGACGCGACGACGTCGCCCGTTTCGGCGCTCGGGTGCTCGGCGTCGGTGCGGGCCGCGTGCTTGACCTCGACGACCCCGGCCTTGACCAGCTCGCCGATCGTGGTGAACGCCGCTTCGGTGTCGGCGGCTTCCAGCGGCGGCAGCCGCGGCGCCAGTTCGGCGAACCGGCCCCGCACGACCTGGAACGCCTGGCCGAGGTCCTCGTCCCGGCCGCGACGCCGGGCCGGGGTGAGGTCGACGTCGTCGTCGAGCAGGTCGATGATCCGGACGCCGGATTCGGGGTGCTCGCGGAAGTCCTGCCACATCTCGTCCACTGTGGACAAGTCCTCGCCCGCCTCAGCCAGCAGCACGGTGGACGGCGGCCGCTGCCCCGGCACCGGCCGCCGCAGCAGCCAGAGGTCGGGACCGGCCGCCGTCAGCGTGACGACCGCGCGGACCGCGCCCGCGCGCAGCAGGTTGCCGCGGATGCGCTTCCCGCTGCGCCGCCCGGCCGCCGCGCCCGGCATCAGGATCGCCACCGCACCACCGGGTTCGACGTGGGCGAGGCAGTGCTGCACCCACGCGAGCTCGGGCTCGCCGCGCGGTGGCAGGCCGTACTCCCAGCGCGCGTCGCCGACGAGCTCATCGTGTCCCCAGGCCCGTTCGTTGAACGGCGGGTCGCACAGCACGGCTTCGGCAGCCCGGCCGGCGAAGGCGTCTTCGCGCAGCGCGTCGACCGCGTAGACCTCGGCCTCGATGCCGCGCAGCCGCAGCCGCAACGTCGCGATCGAGGCCGTCATCGGGTCACTGTCCTGGCCCAGCACGGTTTTCGCGCCGCTCGCCAGCGCGAGCGCGCCGAAGCCGCACGCGGGGTCGAGGATCGTCGAAACCGGGCCGGTGAGCCGGGCCATCAGCTCGGCGACCGGCTCCGGCGTGGCCGACAGCCGCCGCGAATGCGCCTCGAAGTACCGGCGGCACAACAGTTCGAACGACTCCAGCGGCCCGGCGCGGTGCGTCATCTCGCTGAGCAGGGTGAGCAGCTCGGGGTCGTCGAGCTTGCTGTCGAAGGTGTCGAGGACCCCGGCCTGGAAGGCGAAGAAGACACCCGCGCGGCTCACGCGCTCGGCGAGGTCGAGGTCGTCGCCCAGGGCGCGCAGGCGCTGCCACGCGCGTTCGCCCGCGGACAGCTCGAACTTCTTGCCCCGGGCGCGGAACCAGCCGGCGACGGCGGACAGGCCGAACAACGGGCTGGACGCCGTGCCGCCGACGGGCGGCGGGAAGTCCGGGTAGCGACGGCGCCAGTTGCTCACCGCGGCCCGGCCGACCCCGGCGAGCCGCGCGATGTCGGCCGCGCTGACCGTGGCGTCGTCGTCCATGGCGGGCACTCTATCGGAGAGTGCTCCATTCAGCTGAGTTGCTTGTGAACTCAGTCAACCAATGCTTTCATGGGGGCATGACACACGATCGGTACGTCCTGCGGTACGCCGCGGGGTCGGACGTCGGCAAGCGACGCCAGGTCAACGAGGACTCGCTGTACGCGAGTTCCCGCCTGCTCGCCGTCGCCGACGGCATCGGCGGCCAGCCGCACGGCGAAGTCGCCAGCGCGACCGCGGTCGACGTGCTGCGCGAGCTCGACGTCGACCTCCGGCGGGTGGACCTCACGGGCGTCGATCTGGCGGCAACCCTGGCCGGCGTGGTCAAGTCGATCGACCAGCGACTGACGGAGGTCGCTTCGAACGAGCCGGCGACCGTGGGCATGGGCACGACGCTGACGGCACTGATGTTCGACGGCGTCGAGTTCGCGGCGGCCCACGTCGGCGACTCCCGCGGGTACCTGCTGCGCGAAGGCGGCCTGCGGCGGCTGACCCGCGACCACACGCTCGTGCAGGCCCTGGTCGAGGACGGCCGGGTCGCGGCCGAGGACGCGGACTCGCACCCGCGGCGTTCGCTGCTGATGAAGGCCCTGCAGACGACGGGCTCCAGCGACCCCGACATCTGGACGTTCAAGGCGAAGCCGGGCGACCGCTACCTGCTCTGCTCGGACGGCCTGAGCGGCCCGGTGACCGAGGCGACCATGCGCGACGTCCTGGCGGCGATCAAGGAGCCGGCCGACGTGATCCCGGAGCTGATCCGCCTGGCCAACGAAGGCGGCGGCCCGGACAACATCACGTGCGTGGTGGCCGACATCGTGCCGGCCCCCGGCAGCTGACCCACCTTCGAGTCCCGGGACACCCATCCGGTATCGTCTCCCGCGGAGGATTGGCCGAGCGGCCTAAGGCGCACGCTTGGAAAGCGTGTTGGGTTCACGCCCTCGCAGGTTCGAATCCTGTATCCTCCGCCGTTTGATCAGGCAAAACGCCGGGTGCCCCGCTTCGGGACACCCGGCGTTTCCGTCTTAGTCTCAGTTCCAGTCTCATTTGCCACATGAGGCCGTCATCCCGGCGGAGCACCACTCAGCTCCGAGCTTGACGCCACATAGCCCGGCCGAGTGTCCACATGTGACACAGCGTGAACTGCGCCGATGCCTTGTTCATGCAAGCCTGCAGTATTTCGGGGCGTGCAGTCACACCCGGGAACCGATGGTCGGCACAGTAGATCGGGAACGCTGGAACGCAACCAAGCGTTGTATGAGCCGAGCAGTGTTGGGCCTTCGACAAAAGGGCATTGCGAGCGGTTTTATGATCACTTCGCAGGTAAGGCAAGCATCACCAGCCGTATTCGCAAGTGGTCCGATCGTGGCGTCCAGCAGCAAGCAGATGACTTCGAGTGACAGTTCGATGCCGAAGCTTCACGGTTGCGTTGGATGTCCTTGACCAGCAGTGATAGTAGGATGCATGTGCACATGCACTCGCAACACAGAAGACGAGGAGGGCGGATTCGCCACGAAGGGCAACCAGGGAAGCGACTGCCGAGTAAGTCTTCCTTCTCGCCAAGAAATATGCTAAATGGGTCAGACGACAGATGAGCCCTGGACTGCGGCGACACGGAAAAATCTCGCTCACTAGCCCCTCCTGAGTGAAATCCCACCGAGAAAGATCAATTTATCTCGTCTCGACCACGGCTTTTGAAGCCGCAAACCCACTACCTGGCGTTAATGTGGCGCACATCACAGTCTTAGAGTTAGGGTGAAGCGAGGATCATTACGTACCGTCGCTACTCGCATCGAGAGGGAGGCCTCGTTCGGGTGTCCACCCCGACCGCAATGTTCACCGCCACTCGACGGCGGTGACGGGCTAGGCTCTCCCTGGGCCATAGCCCGAAATCGAGAAGGCCGGACTCCGCTGGAGCCCGGCCTTGGTACCTCTCGATGCATGACTGTTCGAGCGCTGCCGGCGTCTCGGACGGTATGCCCGACTGCTGTTGCTCCCCTGACAGCCGTCAGGCATGAGCCCGGTTCCCAGTTGCCCCTGGGACCGGGCTCCCTGCCGTTCGGCTTAGACCTAGCAGAGTCGCAGCCCTAACCGTCGTTGTTACACGCACCTTTACTCCCTCCGGGTGAAGAAGGAGCGCGGTCACTGTAGACAGAAAGTCGTCGAGAAACCAAGCAACGGAAGTCAGGTCAGGACCTAGGTCCCACCGATTCCGCGAGACCTGCCGCGTCGGCCGAATCCGGGCGCAACCTCGCGGAACGCGCCGACCGCACGGAAAGTCGCCCTTCCTCTTCCGGTACGAGCGTACCGGAAGAGGAAGGGCGGACGTGTTCATTCTTGTCTGGTTTTTGTCCTATCCGGTGTCGAGATCCCGATGCGTGGGACACCCGATCGGCCGCATGCGGGCCACGAAGAAGGCCCTGGAGTTCTCCGGACGGAGAACTCCAGGGCCTTGTGGCAGCAGGACAGCCTCAGCCCGGCTTTCCGCCACGCCGGCGGAGCAAGCTCAAGGACAGGCCCGCAGTGCCCACCATCGCAAGCCCACCGAATGTGCCCGTCATCCATCCGGGCGCATCGGCCATCAGGCACAACCAGCCCCCAGTGAGGCCTGCGACACAACTGGCGAACACGACGATGAGGATCAGAAGACCGACGTTGCGGTCCGACCCCTTGGCGGACAGCCTCACCGTCGCACCCTTGGGGCCGACCATGAAAGCCGACTCCAGCTCCATCTGCTGCAGGTCCATGAGCGCGTTCGCGTTGCCGCTGGGGTAGTCCGGCTCCTCCTGGGTCAGGTCGCCGACCCGCTCCCCCGATGCTGCCGCCTTCTTCTTCTCCTTCATCGAGGAGCCCCTCTCGGTCACCCGTGCTGACTGGCCGGCGCAGGCCAGGTCTCTCGCGGGCCAGTCTATACCCGTATGAATGAAAGCTGTACGCAATGTGCTGACATGACTGATTGAAAGTCGCTTCATGTAAAGCTCACGTATGTGCATCAGTGGGCACCCCGTATTGACAAGGTGGTACTGTTGAGCGCACAGTAGACGCACTGCTGAAGAGACCAGACAGGCAGGTGAGCCGAATGTGATCACCTAGTATCAGATGCAGCTTCGCGAGGTGAAGTCGTGTCACCTCGCGTACCGTCGTCGTTTCGGAAGCGGGTAAACAAACCCACGACCCGTTCAGACGGACAAACAGAATATGTAGCTCGCGTGCGCGAGCCACGAGGCGACTGGTCAGCTGCGAAGGCGGCGAGGCCTGATTTTCTGTGTCTGGAGCTTGGTGACCGGAAGGGCAAATCCGGGAATCCAAGTGGGTGTGGTGGGGAATCATCAGGGGAAGGTAGTAATGATGGCGTCCAAGAGTTCTGGACCCCTGGCCGACCAGAAGACCGGTACCGGCAGCGGCAACGGCGCGCTGGAGCGCGTCACTGTCAACCTCACACCTCGAGCCGTGCGGGCACTGCACCAGGCCGTGAGCCTGACCGGCGACTCGAAGACCGACACGATCAACCGGGCCCTTCAGCTCTATGCCTACCTCGAAGAGGTCATGCAGGCTGACGGGACGGTGTTTGTGAAGACCGCTGACGACCCTGAACTGAAGGTTCTCAAGGTCTTCTGACTGTCGCCACCGTACGATGGAATCAAGGAATGTCCCGGCGCCCGGCAGGTGCCGGGGCATTCTGCATGAGAAACACCCTCGACTGGACATCAGAACTCCTCCTCTCGCCGAATCATGCCGCGTAGCCGGGTCAGGGCACGGTGCTGTGTGACACGCACGTTGCCAGGCGAAATGCCGAGCGCTTCGGCGGTTTCGTTGGCTGACAGGCCGACCGCGATGCGCAGCGTCAGGATCTCCTGCTGCACCTTGGGCAACGACGTGAGCAACCGGCCGAGGCGAGCACCAAGGTCAAGGTGCAGCGCACGGGTTTCCGGCTCGTTGTCGACAGCCGGCTCCGGCAGCTCGGGAACCGGCTCGCAGCGATCGCGCGCGACGGCGCGGTAGGCCTCGGCGACCTTGTTCGCCGCGATGGCGTGTATGAGGTAGAGGAACGAGCCGCCGCGGTCGTGGTAGCTCGGTAGCGTCTTCAGCACCGCGAGACAGACGTCCTGCGCCACGTCATCCGCCGACACATAAGACAGATCGTGACCACCCATGCGCGCGCGGCAGTAACGGACGACGATCGGTTCGATCAGCTGGAGCAGACGCTGGGTAGCGGCTGGGTTGCCCTCACTCGCGTCCTTCACCAGCGGGTCCAGGTCCTCTTTGGTCAGACGCCCGGATGTCCGAGTCAGCGACTTCGGAGTGCGATAGTCACGGACGTCGCCTGCGGACGGCTCGGGGCACGGCCGGGTACGCCCTGCGCGGTCGAGAACCCGGGTCACGTCGTCAGGGTCCGCTCGTCCGGCCAGCTGCCGCACCCCCCTGGTGCCGGCCGAAGAGCGATTCACCAGCGTCTCAGCACTGATCGATGGGATCACAGCCGCAGCTTCAGCCATGTCGTCCTCCTCCGCTCTCTTCCTTGGTCATCTGCTTGCGGAACTGGCTGATCATCAGCCGTACAGCGCTGGCCGTATAGGTGGTGACCTCAGTGCTGATCAAGTCGGCGATCTCACGGGACTTGTAGCCGAGCACCGAGTACGTCATGACCAGATCCACGACGTCATGGGGCACCGCATCGCCCTTGAGCACCGTGGCCAGACCGATCCGGCCGAGCGCAACCCGCTCCGCCGAGAACGTCGAGGCGGCTTCCCAGGCTCGGTCGTCGGAGACGAACAGGTCAAGGTCCGCCCTGCCGCGAAGGGCGATTTGCTTGCGACACAGGTTGGTGAAGCACAGCACGCACGCACCGATGAAGTAGGTCGACAGTCGAGCTCCTCGGCGGGGATCCCAGTGGTTGGCCTTCACGCCCTTCTCGCGAAAGAGCTCGACCCCGTCGGCGACGGTGTCGATCGCCAGGGCATTGCGCTCGTCCCGGGTGAACGGCGGCTGCGGCGGCTTGGCTGGCCGCGCCTTCCCGGAAGCCCGCGCGTAGATCTCACCGCTGACAAGCCAGGCGTTCATGACGCTGAGACCATAGCGAGCCAGGCGGTCGGACAGCTCCGACCAGATCATGCCCTCGAACCCCTCCTGCTTCAGCGCGTCCAGCAACGCGATGTCGTGGACCAGCCGCAGGTGCGGATGCTCGTCGGCCGGCCGCAAATCATCCCTGGGAACCTCGCCTTCGGGCAGCACCAATGCGAACAGGTCATGGAGTGCGAGTCGACGCCCGGAGGTCCCGCCCGTGCCGGAGACAAGGACCTCCCGCAGGCCCGGCGGTGCCGGCTTTCCCTGCGTGGCGGAGGCCGCAGGTTCCTCATCAGTCATTTGACAGGTTCCTTCACGGAGAGCCAAGTGCGGTGGCACCGAGGAGACGGCAAGACCCTCGGCGACCCGGACCACAGCCTTATAGGTGGGCCTGAACCAAAAGTGCAGAAAATTGTTCGCGCCGATGGCTGCACCGGGCCAGGTGCGCTGCCGTCATGTCGTCGTTCGCGCGCTCGATCGTCCGCTGTCACATGGTCTTGGACGCAGCACGACCTCGTGCGGATGGCTGTGTAACTCCAACGGCCCAGTGCAAACAACGCCCGTGATGACCAAACTGGACAGCCAGCTACGAGCTTGGCCAAAAAATAGACAGTTTCGCGACACCGACCCGATGATCGTTAACCCTGCTCCCGTGGAGAACTTTGAACGAGTCGAACCCTCCACGCGCAAATTGTTCCCCTATTGCCGAAAGCCGGCGGCCGGAAAAGGAATGTCGCCTCCCCACGCTTCGCCCAACTGCCGTGCATACAGTGGTCAGCGTCGGCTTCGGCGGCGCGGCGGGCTTCGTCCCGGAGGACGGCGCTACGGTGATGTCGACGTCATTGCGGCGGCAGTTGATGACGCCAATCCGGTCCATTCGCGGACATGGCAGGGCGTTAGATCGCTTGAGCGATCGCCGGGCCGGTAGACCGCGCCCTGCGGCAATGCCTTGGAGGCAGGCCTTCGCGCTGCATCTCTACCGGCCGGCCCCTCGAGGGGCCCGGACAGCTCACGCACGAGCGCGGTCTTCAGCCGGCCGACCACTGCGGTACGCGGCTCGGCCGACGGCCGGTCGCGTGGCGAATGGTGGCCCGCACCTCGGTCACGATCAGGTCAACATCGTCGTCGGGCGAGCAGAGGCCCGTCTTCGCGAGGGCACCGTGTGGAGAGCCCCGAAGCCGTACTGCAAGGCATTCACCACGGCTACCACCGTGCCGAGATGCAGGTCATCCGCACGAGCACGTGCCCGTGCGGATGCGGTTGCGGCACTCGTCCGGTTCGTCCCGTGTCCGAAATGTGAAATGTCTTTCGAGCGATTGCGGGACAAATCTGTTCGTCCACAGGGAGTTACGAGTAGGGCTGAACGCAGCCCGTTGCTCCGGTCGCGCTAGTCTCACCCCAACCCGAGCCCGACGCTTCCAGAAAGGCCAGCAGTGGCACGAAAACCGCTCTGACCTGGGGTTGCGCCGGCCAGCGACTTCAGTGTGCGGCAGCCGTGCCAGGTCAACCCCGGCACGCACCGTGATCGGCCCGGCCCCGGACGTCCCACGTCCGGGGCCTTGCTGATTCCGGGGCCGTGATCACTCGGCACAGTCAGATGATCACGCTGAGTCGTTGGATCTGTTTCAATGGATTCGCCCCCGCAAGACCGACGAAATTTCGAGGAGTAGAGGCCCGATGGCCGGAGTCGAAGAGATCCGCGCTGGCATCGCGCTCGCCAATGAAAAGGCGTCCGCGAGCATCGCCGCCCTGCAACAGGCAGCGCAGTCTCTCGAAGAAGCCCAGCAGTCGCTCGCACAAGCGACGCAAGGCAGCAGCCAGCACGAAGTGAGCCAGGCGCACGGGTTGCTGGCGGAGGCACTGCAAGGCATCAACGGCTTGCAGAGCACGGTTCAAGCAAGCATTTCCTCCGCCGACTCCTACTCGGCGCGTCTCTAGCCGGATGACGCTCGCCGAACTCCACCAGCTGCTCACCGCCGTCGTGGCCGGGCTCGCCGACGCGCGCGCCCACTCCGAGCGGGCCACAAGCCTGCTCGGGGAAGCCCGGCAAGCTCTCGTGGACGCCCAGGCCAAGGCCGATCCCTGGCTGCCTTCGCAGTACGCGCAGGCAGGCGAGGGGCTGGACCAGCTCCTCGTCCGCCTGTCCTCTGCCGAAGATCTGGTGAGCGGATACCGGTCGCGCCTGTAATCCTTTTGGGGACACCTTTTCTTGGGGACGCCGATGGCCAACAAGTCAGCCGAGCAACGCAACCGCGTCGAAACCGCACTCGACCGGGTCCGCCACCAGATCGGCCTGGTCCTGGGCGCGGCGGCCGGGGCGCGCCAAGCCGCCGAGGCCGACCTCGCCAAACTCGAGCTCGAGCGCGACATCGTCCGCGTCGGCATGAACCACGCCACCGCCGAGCAGCAGAACGAGTGGTCCCGGCACCCCGCCGCACACGAGGTGTTCGGCGCACTCGGCAGCGTGCGGAGCGCTTACTACACCGACTGGGGTCAAGGGCCTTCTACGCTGCGCGAGCTCGTCTCGCAGAACGCACCCGGCCCGGCCGGGCTGCCCCCGGGTGACTGGCTCGGCCGCGTCGGCCACAACGCCGGCATCACCTCGCCCGGTCTGTGGCGCGTCGGCTCCGCGACGGCGGCCGGCGGTGACGCGACCCGCACGTTCGACGTCGCCGTCCCGCTGCTCGACGAGTCGCACCTGGCGATCACGTCGGCGCCGAAGACCCGGCCCACCATCGACGGCATCGTGCAGAACCTGCTGATCCGCGTGCTCTCGACGTTCGAACCGGGCGCCGTGCGCGTGCACCTCTGGGACATCGGGCAGCTGACCGCGATCCTGCCCGACCTCTACCCGCTGAGCCGCACGAGCGCGCTTTCGCTGTACGACCCGGGCCGGCTCGAGGACCTCCTCGACGAGCTGGCCGGGCACATCCGCCGCATCCACGCGACCGGGATGCAGGACGGCAAAACGTCCTTGCGGGAGCTGCGCGTCCACCGGCAGGAGCGGATCGAACCGTTCCGCATCGTCGTCCTGTACGGCAACGGCGAAACGCTCGAGCCGGAACGCGCGCGGGACCTCAAGCGCGTCGCGAGCGGGGCGCTGGCCGCCGGGATCTGCCTGATCATGATCGACGTGCCGACCGCTGTGAGCGCGTCAGTCGAGACGCTGAGCCTGATCGACGACCGGCACGCGATCAGCAGCATGACCGGCACCGACCTGGTCGTCGACCTCGATCCGCCGATGCCGTCCGGGCAGGTCATCCGCGCCGCCGACCGGATCGCCGCGGCACTGATCGCCAAGCAGGGCGGGCCGCGGTCGTTCGACGACCTGCTGCCGGCCGAGATCGGGCACGAGAGCTCGGCGCGCGAGCTGCGCGCGCCGGTCGGGTTCTTCGAGGGCGAGCCGGTCGAGGTCGTCATCGGCGACGCGAGCCCGCACGCCCTGATCGGCGGGCCGTCCGGTTCGGGCAAGACGAACTTCCTGTACGCGCTGCTCGGCAGTCTCGCGGCCCGGTACAACCCGAACGAGCTGGCGCTGTACCTGCTGGACTTCAAGGAAGGCGTCTCGTTCGCCGGGCTGGCGCCGGGGCGCAAGGACGCGAGCTGGCTGCCGCACGCGCGGCTCGTCGGCGTCAACGTCAACACCGACCGCGAGTTCGGCCTGGCGCTGCTGCGGTTCCTGGCCGACGAGCTGCGGCGCCGGTCGGCGGCCGCGAAGGAGCACGAGGTCACGAACCTCGCCGACCTCCGCGAAGCCGACCCCGGCGGGCACTGGCCGCGGATCGTCGCGGTGATCGACGAGTTCCAGTACCTGTTCGCGGGCCGCGACCAGGTGACGGCCACAGCCACGCAGCTGCTGGAGGACATCGCGCGGCGCGGCCGGTCGCAGGGCATCCACCTGGTGCTGGCCAGCCAGGACGTCGCCGGCATCGAGGCGTTCTGGGGCAAGCCGGCGGTGTTCGAGCAGTGCACGCTGCGCATCGCGATGCCGAAGGCGCGGCGCGTGCTGGCCGAGACGAACAACGCGGCGGTGTCGGCCCCGAAGTGGCACGGGGTGATCAACCACGACTCCGGCGTCGCGCACGGCAACCAGCTGGCCCACATCCCGGACGCGAGCAGCAAGAACGTGTTCGTCCGGCTGCAGCACCGGTTGTGGGAGGAGTACCAGGGCCGGTTCCCGCGGCCGCGCCTGTTCGACGGCGCGCATTCGCCGGTGCTGGAACAGTTCTCGGCGTACCTGGACCTCAAGCCGAACTCGCGGCCGCGGGCCCTGCTCGGGCAGTCGATCGACGTCGCCGAGGCCGCGTGCAGTGTGGAGCTGCCGCGGGCGCCGGGCCGCAACATCGCGGTGCTCGGGTCGGCCACCGCGGAAGCACTGTCCATCATGGACTCGGCGGCGCGTTCGCTGTCGCGGCAGTACGAGCCCGGCGAGGTCGAGTTCGTGCTGAGCTGCCCGATCGAGGCCTGCGCCCCGGCGGCGCTTGAGCTGACCGAGCGGCTGCGCGCCGACGGCCACGCGGCCACGCTGGTCGACGACCTGACCGGAGTGCTGGAGTCGATGACCGGCTCGATGTCCGGCGGCGCGAAGATCCTGCTCCTGTACGGGGTCGACGCGGCGTTGCCCGCCTTGGAAGCGAAAGCCGTCGGGCAGCTGAAGAGCGGCCTCGACCACCTGCGCGTGCTGCTCAAGCACGGGCCGGGCCACGGCATCCACACGATCGGCTGGTGGCGCAGCATCGCCCGGCTCAAGGACACGCTGGGCTTCGCGGGCACCGACGACATCGGCACGTGGGCGGCGCTCGACGTCCAGGGCAACGAGCTGTCGCCGTTCGCGGCGGGCCAGGTGGTGCACTGGTCCCCGCGTCCGGGCCGCGCGTTGTTCTTCGACCGCACGACCCACGGCGCCCCTGAAGTGATCATCCCGTTCCAGCGCCCGGAGAACGACCGATGACCGACGACGGTGCCACCGCGGCCATGCGGTACAAGGAAATCATCGCCCTCTCCCGGGGCTCGGCGGAGAACCTGCGCGCGTGGGAGCTGGCCCGAGCAGAAGAGCTGACCGGGGAGATCGAGGAAGCCCAGACCGCGATCGAAGTGGCGTCGGAGCGCGAAGCCCGCGCGGCCGAGCGCGCGACCCGCTGGTGGAAGATGGCGCTGCACAACATCCAGGGCCTGCTCTGGCTGGACCCGGGCGACGAGCCCCGACCGGTCTTGACCGCGCGCCCGGCGTACCTGGAGCGGTACCTCGAGGAGGTCAAGCCCAGTTACCAGGAGCTGGTCCAGGCGGTGCTGGCCCTGGGGTGGCGCGCCAAGCGAGCAGCTTCGAAACGCGGCGAGCAGCCGCCGGCCTAGACATCGAACACCGTGTCGTAGGGCTCGTCGTCGGTGGGAGCTTGCCGACGGTGGCGTGGTGGTGCCGGCCTTGGTGCTCCCACGGTCGGCGGCGCGGCGAGCTTTCCGGTCGCCGCGACGGCCTCCCGGATCGCGGCGGTGATGGTCCGGCCCAGCGTGACGGCGTCGGAGCGCATGGCGTCCGGAGCGAGCCGCACTTCGCTGACGACTCCACCGGGCCCGGCGAGCACGGTGACGGTTCGATCCGGCGAGACGACGGTGGTGTGCTCGCTGCCCGCGATGCCGGCGAGGAGGCGCTGGTTCTCGGCCTTGCGCTCCTCGATCTGCTTGAGCTGCCAGCGCATTTCCTCGATGAGCTGCGCGTTGTTCACGGCGCCTCCCCGCTGCGAAGACTCCACGCGACCTTCGCCGTCGCCTCGGCGACTGCCGGCCAAGCGTCTTCGGACTCCGCCACCACCGACAGGATCACCACGGACCGGCCGTCCGGCAGGGGGATCTGGTACTCCGCCTTGATCTGGGTGCGGACGTCGCGTTCGGGCAGGTGGAACTCGCCGCCGCTGATTGCGACGATCGCCGGGCCGATCGGGAGCCGCACCGGCTTCACCACCGCGCGCTTGTGCCGGCTTCGATAGAGCTCGGCCATCGCGGCGACCAGGGCGTCCTGGTTGGCGGGCGACGTCTCCGGCCACTGCGCGACGCCGAGGGTCAGGGTCGCGATGTCACCCTTGCGCCGGCCCACGGCGAACTTGCCGAAGACGCGGATGCCGTTGGCCTGCATGGCCGGCACCAGCGCCATCAGGTAGCTGCCGAACTCCTCGACGGACGTCCCGGACGCCAGGTTTTCGGCGATGGTCCAGGCGTGGCCGCGGTTCATCTTGTCGTCGGCGCCCACCGGCATGCCGGCGAACCCCGGTGGGAGGTCGATTTGGAGAGGCATCAGTTCCACACCTCGTCTTCCGCACGCTCACGACGGCGTTGTGGCGCGTTGTCGGCCTGTGCTCCGGCTTCAGCCGCATTCCAATACGCCACACCCGCCGGCGAAACGAACGAAGCAGCGGCCTGGGTCGCGTCCTTCGGTATCCAGTAGTTCACGAGGTCGCCTATCGGCCCCTCGAAGCTCACCCCCGCCGCCCGCGCGCCTGCGTCGAGCTTGAGCTGGGTATCGAGCGCGCCGTAGCCGATGCCCTTCATCGCGGCCTCGACTCCCGGTGAGGCGAAGGTGCCGACCAGTGAAGTCGCCGCACCGAGCCCATCGAAGATCAGGGTCTCCACAGCGACATCGGCACCCGCCAGTTTGGCTGTGGCGTGGCCGGCGAGCGCTGCCACACCGAAGCCGGTGGCGACCGCTCCCACGATCTCCTTGGCGGGATCGGGAAGGAACTCGCCAAGGAGGCCAAGGGCGTTCCCGATGTCACCCGACACGTCCGAGACCTTGGCGATCACCTCCGCGTGGTCTTGGACGAAGTCCCACGCCTGGTCCACCGAGTCGGCCAGGGTGTTGCCCAAGTCGACAAGGGCCCCGCCCACCGCGTCACCCAGCTCGTCGAGCAGGCCTGGCTCGTCCGGGGCCAGCTCCTTCGCCTTCCGCAGCGCCTCCGCGACCCGGGCCGCCGCCTCCGTGTGCTCCTGCTGGAGCTGCTTCGCCGCGTCCTGGACGTTCTGGCAGCCGTCGATCGCCGTCTGGAGCTGCCGGCCCGCGTTGTCCAGCAGGCGCTGGGCGATCTGCAGCGACGGCTGGTCCGGGAACGTCCGGTTCGCCAGCGCGAAGTCCGGGTTCGCGCGGGCCTGCTCGGCCGCCTGGGCCGCCGCCTCGGCGCGGGCCTCCAGGTCGGCCGCGCGCTTCTGCAGGTCCCCCAGCTGCTGTGCCCAGGCTTCGAGCGCGGAGCCGGCGTCGCCCATCGAACGAGCCGCACCCTCGAGGTACTGCGGCAGCGGGCCGATGCGCCGCGCGAAGGCATCGCTCGCCTCGCCCTGCCAAATGCCCTGCTTCCGGACGATCCGGCGCAGCGCGTCGTCGGCCTCGGTCAGGTCCTTGCTCACCGCGCGGTACTTGCCGGCCAGGTCGGTGACACCGTCGAGATCGCCCGGCGCCGGGTCGAAGCCCAGGGCCGGGAAGTCCTGCGTGCTCATCGGCCGAGTCCGTCCAGGATGTCGGTGATACCGCCGGTCGCGCCGCCGCCGACCATTCCGCCGTCGGGAACCCCGCCGGGATCCTTGCGCTCGGCGAGCTCGTCGATCCCGGGAACACCACCGGTCACGCCGCCGCCGACCAGGCCGCCGTCGCCGCCCATCGGGGCTTCGCCGGAAGGCTGCCCCACTCGCGGAAGGTTCGCCCGGGTTCCGGTGCCGGCCCCGTCACCAGGTTCGTCACCGAGCACCGCCGAACCGAACTTCGACAGCTGCCCGCCGAACTCGGCTTCGATCCGCTCGTACTTCTGCTTCGCCTGCTTCAGCCGCTCCGTGATGTCCGCAGCCGCGTCGCCGAGCCGGCTGATGCCGTAGCCCCACGCGTCCTCGAACTCGACGCCCGCTTTGCCCAGGTCAGCCGTGCCCAACGACCCGAAAGCCCCACCGCCGCCCAGCTTCGTGTTCGCGTCGGCCATCCGACCCGCCGCCGTGCCGAGATCGTCGATGAGCTTGCCCAGCTCGTCGACCTTCACCGCATACCCGTCCACGCCACCCTCCCCTGTGGTCCACTCCCACCGTAAGACGGCCGTCAACGCTCCGCGGTTTCATCGTCACCCAAAGGAGCGAACACGCAAAAGGGCCGCCACCGGGCGAACCCGGTGGCGGCCCCGAACTGCGTGCTTACGGGAAGTACTTGCCCAGCAGCTGCTCGAGGTAGTCGAGCAGGTCGTTGAGCGCGTCCTGGATCGCGTTGCCGGTGCTCGGCCGGAACCGGATCACCTGCGGGTCGTGGTCGCTCGCCTGGTCGGCGAACTCCGCGTTGATGTGGACGACGTCGTAGTCCACCCCGCGCGGCGCCTTCGACGCCAGGATGTGGTCCAGCACCTGCGACTGCCCCTCGAACACGTAGCTGTACCGCTCGGCCTCGGGCACCGACGCGATCAGGTCCTTCAGCGCGCCACCGGCGGTGAGCGTCTGGACCGCGGGCGAGAACGGGTAGTCGTTCAGGTCACCCGCCACGACGATGTTCGCGTTGCGATCGGCCGTCAGCAGCGAATCGACGAACCCGCGCAGCACCGTCGCCTGCTTCGCCCGCTGCACCTCGGAACTGCGCACCGGCGGCTGGTTGCGGCCGTGCGTCGGCTGGTCGCCGCCCTTGGAGTTGAAGTGGTTGGCGATGACGAACACCGTGCGGCCCTTGAAGACGAACTCGCCGGCGAGCGGCTTGCGGCTGTCCTCCCAGGCCTCGTTCGCCGGGTCGACGCGGCCGGGCGACGCCGTCAGGTGCGTCTTCCCGTGGTCGCGAACGACGCCCACCGCGGAGGTCGACGTCCCACCCGGACGGTCCACAAAGGACACTCTGGCCGGGTTGAACAGGAACGCCACGCGGATGTTGCCACCCGGCTGGCCGCCGTCCTGGTCGTTCACCGGGTCGATCGAGCGCCACTGGTAGCGCGGGCCGCCCTTGGCGACGATGGCGTCGGTGAACTTCTGCAGCGTCTGGTCCGCCGCGACGGTGCCGTCGTCGGTCGCGCCCGTGTTGTCCTGGATCTCTTCCAGGTTCACGATGTCCGGCGTCGCCAGGTGCGTCACGATCGCCTCGCCGAGCCGGTCGTACTTCGCCTGCGGGTCGCCCGGCGCCAGGTTCTCGACGTTGTACGTCGCGACCGCGAGCTCGCCGGACCGCTGCTTGCGCGTGGTCTCGGCCTGCAGCCCGTTGTCCTTCTCGGCCCCGAGCACGCTGGCGAACAGCGTGTAGCCACCGAAGTTGCTGTACTCGACCGGGCCGGACGTGGTGCCGGTCAGCACGTCACCGACGTTGAGCTTCGGGAACGGCCGCTGCTCGAACGGGATCAGCGACGACACCTTCATCACGCCGCTGTTGAGCTGGTCGTACCCCAGGTAGACACTGCCGCCGCGGACCGACTTGTGCTGGTCCGGCTTGGACGTCACGTACAGCTCGTTGAACGAGTTCGACGGGCCGACGACGCGGGCGTCGCTGATCGAAACGATCTCGCTCTCGTGCGCCTCCCAGAAGTCCAGCGCGTACTTCGCCGGCTCCAACGGGAGCGCCTCGATGTTCCCACCGGGCGCGGGCGCGTAGGAGACCGGCACGGTGTCGGGGTTGAGCACGGTCGGTGCCGGCAGGGCGTTCCCGTGCGAGCCGACCGTCCACTGTGCACTGCTCAGCTCGGTGAGCGACTGGTAGTTCGACGTCGCCGGCGCGTCCGGGTAGAACTCGCGGACGGTGCCGGTCGCGGTCACCGCGTCGCCGACCGCGACGGCCGGGCTCGTCGAGCCGGTGAACACGAACAGGCCCTCGCTGGTGCGCGGGTCGTTGTCCGGGTTCGGGTCGGTGAGCCAGAAGCCGCGCACCGAGCCGAACGTCCGGGTCGCGGTGACGACGCCGGTGACGTCGCTGACCTTCTTGTCCTTGAACGGCGAAATGCGCGTGGTGCCCTGGATTTCGTGGATCTTCGCCGGGGTGCCCGGTTCGCCGGGGCCACCGCCGCCGGTCGTCTCGCCCTTGGTGTTCGTCGGGGTCGGGTCGCCGACGGTGAAGTCGGCCGCGTTGTCGTCGGTGTCGGCCAGCGACGCGCCTCGCGCGACGGACGTCGCGTTGGCCGGCGCGGCCGTCGGAGCGCCTTCGCGCACGGTCGCCGCGCCGAACCCGACGAGGTCCTTGATCCGGGGGTCGGCAGCGCAGTCCGCGGCGGTCTTGCAGGTCAGCGCGGTGGTACCGGAGACGAGGGCGATCGTGCCCGCGGTCGCCGACATCGCGATCGTGCCGGTCGCGTCCGGCGTCGGCAGCGCGACCGTGCCGCCGCTGCCCTTGCCCTCGGCCACGAGGTAGCGCCCGCCCGGCGCGACGCTGCCGGCCAGCTGCGTCACCTGCCAGGTGCTGGACGCGCTCGGCGAGCCGGGCAGGTACTGGACGCTGAAGCCGTCGACGCTCGTGGCGGCAGTACCGTGGTTCGCGAGCTCGACGAAGTCGTTGGTCAACGTGGCGCCGGAGTTGCCGCCACCGCCGTAGACCTCGGCGATGACCGCGTCGGCGCTGGGTGCCGCGAAGGCGGCCGGTGCGGCCACTCCGCCGAGCACCAGGCCCGACGCGACGGCCACCGTCAGCGCGGTCTTGGCTCTGTGGGTCTTGATCACCCTGAGTCCCCTTTGTGCTTGAACAGTCGTGGCATAGTCCCCCGAACAGATGAGGAGGAGGAAGACAAAGGTGCAACGATTCGTAACAACTACTTTCGTCGTCACTCTTTCGGCAGAGCAGGTTTTGTGATCACGCTGGTACTCGGCGGAGACGTCAACGTTCAGGGCCGCGCGACGCCGTCGACGGCGTTCCAGCAGCTGGATCCCCTGCTCAAGGGCGCCGACCTCCGGTTCGTGAACCTCGAAGGACCGCTCGACGCGAAGGCGGCCGAAGCGCTGACCTCGGCCGGCATCGACGTCGTCTCGTGCGCCAACGACATGACGCACCCGCCGGCCGCGGCGATGGCGAGCCTCGCCGTCCTCGACCAAGCCGGGATCGCGCACTGCGGCGCCGGCGCGAACCTCGACGCCGCGCACGCACCCGCGGTGCTCGAGCGCTCCGGCGAAAAGGTCGCATTCCTCGCGTACACCTCACTTCGCCGCGCCCACGGCCAAGCCGCGCAGTCGGGCTCCCCGGGCGTCGCGCAAGCGTTTGCGACCACGGCTTACCAGCCCGATCCGCGCATCGCGGAGATCCCGGGCCGCCCGCCGCTGGTCCGCACGACGCCCGTGCCCGATCACCTCGAACGGCTCGTCGCCGACGTGAAGCAGGCCAAATCCGCCCACGACCACGTCGTCGTCTCGATGCACTGGGGCCTGCCCGGCGCGGACCTCGCGGAGTACCAGGTGACCTACGGACGCGCGGCGATCGACGCCGGCGCCGACCTGGTCGCCGGGCACGGGCCGCACACGATCCAGGCCGTCGAGGTGTACCGCGGCCGCCCGATCCTCTACAGCCTCGGCAACCTCGTCTTCGACTGGCCGGCGATGCGCGGACGGCACACCGACGGGCTGCTGGCCGGCTGCCTGTTCGGTACCGAGCCGCGGCTCGAGCTCATCCCGGTACGGCGCAACGCGGACAACGAGTGCGAACCGCTCGCCGGGGAGGAAGCGGGCAAGGCGCTGCGGTACCTCGCGGACGTGTCGGCGCTGCGCTCGACGACGTTGTCCGTACGGGACGGAATCGCGTCCGTGGCCGGTCTGGGCGTTGGCGCGTAACCGATTGCGCGCGGACTGTGACAGGTCCTCGCACCTCTGTCACCCATCCGGCGCATCTGCCTTAAATGCTCCCTAAGACCCGGAACAACCCGCGTGAAGCGGCGGTACGGTCTGCGTGAGCCGCCGGAAAAGTGGCACAGACCACTTTCGGACAGCTCTCGACCAGCACGAACACGCGGGGGAGGGAGAACCATCATGTGGGGGCTGATTGTTCTCAGTTGCGTGTTCGTGCTGGTGCTGGGGATAGCCGCGGTCGTGGACCTCCGGGACCACGACCGCGGCGCACCCGGGGTCTAGCGCACCGTCTGCTTCGCCTTGTAGCGGCCAATAAGCGTGCGCGCGCCGGCCAGCGCGACTCGCCCGGCGCCCTTCGCGCTCGCGGCCAGGAACGTCGTCCAGTCGAAGTGGTCGCGCCACAGCACGATCCGGCCGGCTTCGACCTCGAACGTGCCGCACACCCAGAACTCCGCTTCCCACGCGCCACGGCGCAGCACGTCGGTGCGTTCGGTGAGCACGACGTTGCCGTCCGCGGCGATGTGGTGCGTGCGCGCCTCGAACCCGGAGCCGTACTTGGCCATGAAACGCAGTTGTTTCTCGACCGCGGCGACGCCGCGGGCGGGCGGCAACGGCACGTTCTGGTACACGATGTCGCTCGCCGCGAACGTCAGCGCGCGGTCGATGTCGAGGTCTTCGAGGGCCTTGAGGAAACCGGTCACCACTGCCTGGGGTTCATCGGTCATGTCCCCAGGCTAAGGGTCGCCAGCGGCCGGTCGCCCGCGATGGCGACGCGCTCCGCGATCCGGACGTGCGGGTGGTAGTCGTTGACCGCGTAGTGCTGCGTGGCGCGGTTGTCCCAGAAGGCCACGGAGTTCGGCCGCCAGCCGAACCGGACCTGGAACTCCGGCGTGTGGGCCTGCAGGAACAGGTACCGCAGCAGCCGGTCGCTCTCGTCGCGGTCCATGCCGACGACGTGCGTGGTGAACGCCTGGTTGACGAACAGCGTGCGCCGCCCGGTCTCCGGGTGCGTCCGGACCACCGGGTGCTCGACCGGCGGGAACTCGTCCTGCCACCGCGCGAGGAGCGCGGGATCGGCGAACCGGTCGAAGCCGGGGAGGTAGTCGTGCACCGCGGTGAGCCCGTCGATGCGGGCGCGGACGTCCTCGGGCAGGTTGTCGTAGGCGGCGGCCATGTCGGCCCACATCGTGTCGCCACCGACGGGCGGCACCTCGATCAGCCGCAGCACCGAGCCGAGCGCCGGGTTGGGCCGCCAGGTGACGTCGACGTGCCAGATGTTCTCGTAACCGGGCATGGCGGCAGTGCGCTCGAAGCGCGTGACGGCGTCGTCGTCGCCCTTCGGGATGAACGGGTTCGTCTCCAGCTCGCCCCAGTTCGCGGCGAACGCGCGCTGCTGCGCCGACGTGATGTCCTGGTCGCGGAAGAAGATCACCTTCCACTCGAGCAGGGCGCGGTTGAGGTCTTCACGCAGCTCGGGGGTCAGCGGCTCGGCCAGGTCGACGCCGTCGATCTCGGCGCCGATCACCCGGCCCAGCGGGCGGAGGGTGAAGCGCTCGTACGGCTCGCCGCTTCCGCTCCGGCGCAGGACGCGGGGGCCTTCGAAGATGCCGTCGTCGGGTGTGACGGCCTCGCGCAGCGGAATCCGGGCAGGCAGGTCTACGGACATGGTTGTGCTCCAAGGGTTTTCGGGAGGATTCGGACGCCGGGCTCGCGTCAGGCAGGGGGCGAGCCCAGGCGGCCGCGGCGCAGCAGGAGCTCCACGGTGCCTTCTCCGACCGACCGCTTGGAGGCGCGGCCGTGCCACCGGACAGGCGTGCTTTCCGAGGTGGCGGGCATGCGCTTATGGTGTTCTTCCTCCCGCCCTGCGGTCAAGACGTCCACTTGGTGGAACGCGATCAACGCCGCAGGTCACCGCGATGCGGGCGGCTCGGGAGCATGAGGCAAGATCTTCCACGATCGGGTGAGCGCCCTTGACGACGGAGGTCCCCATGCCGGAAGGCAGAGGCTCGCGGATCGGCAGTGAGATCTCGGAGCTCCGCTCCGAGGCCGGGGGCTTCGCCACCCGGAACCCCCTGGCTGACGTCCCGGAGCTCCGCCCCGCGGGCTTCGTCAGCCGGAACCCCCCGAAGCGGCCCGACCGGCTCCGCACGGCCGCGGACCTGCTCGACCAGGCCGCGGCCGCCGACGACAAGGCCGCGGGGCAGTTCGCCGAGGCCCGCGTCGACTCGACGCCGTTCGGCCTCTCGGCGCAGGCCCGCGAGCTGGCGGCACGCTGGTCCGCCGCCCTCGCCGCTCGCGAAGCGGACGCGCGCGTCCTCGGCGACGCGACGTCCGACCTGGCCGGCCGGCTGCGCATGGCAGCGGAGAGCACCCGGAGCACCGGCTTCCGCGGCCGGATCGCGGTGGCGCCGTGACCGCTCCGGTGTTCGAGCACCCGGCGCTGACGTCGGCGGCGGAACGGCTGGCCTCCCTGCGCACGGCGGCGGGCCGCATCGGCGCCCCGGACCCGGTCGCGGCCCTGCGGCACCTGGACTGTTCGCCGTCGTCGATCAGCTCGTCCGCTTCGGCGGTCGAGGCGGGCGCGGCGCTGGTGACGTCGGCTTCCGCGGAGTTCCGCAACGGCGTCGAGCAGGGCGAAACCGGCGGCAGCGCCGAGACGTTCGGCATCTGGGCGGACACAGTGGACGGTCAGTACGCCGCGGCGGCCCAGGCGGCCACGGCCACGGCGGAGCTGGGCGCCCGGATCGCTTCCGAGCTGGACGCGTTGGCAACGTCGGCGTCGGCCGAGGTGGGCGCACTCGCGGACGCGGCCGCGGCGGCCGTAGCGGCGGTGCTGGCGGACGACCGGTCACCCGAGGTGGTGAGCACGGTCAGCACGACGTGCGCGGCGGTGGTCCGGACGGTTTCCGTGAAGATCGCGTCGCTGTCTTCGCTGCTGGCGGAACTGGAGCCGTTGACGGCGCCGGCGGTCAAGCTCAGCTGAAGCGTTCCCGGGCCCAGTCTTCGAAGCTCCGCGCCGGATGCCCGGTGACGGTGGCGACGTCCAGCGAGACGGGCTCCGGATCGTCGACGAGGGAGGCCCAGTAGGGCAGGGCACTCTTCGCGAATTCCTCGCCCAGTTGCTCGGTGGCTTCCTGTTCGGGCTGTTCTTCCCATTTCACGGGTGTTCCGAGCGCCTTGCCGATGATTTCGACCTGCTCGGCTTGGGTGAGCGCTTCGGGGCCGGTCACGAGGTAGATCTGCTTGCGGTGATCGCCGGTGAAGGCTTTGATCGCCATTTCGGCGACGTCCTTTTCGTGGACGAGGGAACGCTTGGCTTGACCATAGGGCGCCCGCACTTTGCCGGTTTTCGCTTGCGGTACCCAGCCGAGGGTGTTGGTGGCGAGGCCGGTGATGCGGAGGAAGGTCCAGTCGTCGGTGACGTTCCTGACGGCTTCCTCCACCTCGGCCCAGAACCCGCCGTCTTCGGCTGCTGCCGATGAGACGTAGACGATCTTCTTGTCCTTGAAGGGTTTTACGGCTTTGTCGATTCCTGCGGCGGAGTAGAAAGGCCAGACGAAGTAGACGGCGTCGACTCCCTCGGCGGCTTCGGCGGGATCAATGATGTCGCCTCGGACGACTTCCCCTCCGGGCGCGTTGGCCGGGTCGCGGACCAGGACCCGGACGTCGACGTTTTGGTCGAGCAATCCACTGACGACGTGCCGGCCGGTGTTGCCGGTGGCCCCGGTGACGAGGACCTTCATGGTGGGCTCCTTGGTGATCGGTTCTCGCCACCGTCACACTTCAAGAGCCCTTCAAGTCAAGGCGTGCGATAGCTTGCCTCACATGCCCGAGCCCGGAGTCTGGCCACCCGCCCCGATCAGGACCGACCGGCTCGTCCTCCGCGAGTCCGAAGCCCGCGACCGCGCCGCGTTCATCGAGCTGTTCGCTTCGCCGGACGTGGGCACCTACATCGGCGGCCCGAAACCACGGGACGAGCTGGAGCGCACGACGGCCGAAGTGCCCGGGCGGCGTCCCGGACTGTTCGTCGTCGATCTCGGCGGGGCGCTGATCGGCATGATCACACTCGATCCCCACGACACAGATGCCGCCAAGACCGAACTCGGCTACCTGTTCCTGCCGGAGGCGTGGGGCCACGGCTACGCGTCCGAAGCGTGCACGGCGGCCCTCGACTGGTTCGCCGGCGCAAACCCCGGCGACAAGGTGGCGCTCTGCACCCAGACCGCCAACGCCCCCTCGATGCGCCTCGCGACGAAGCTGGGGTTCACCGAAGTGAAGCGGTTCGAGGCGTACGGCGCCGAGCAGTGGCTCGGCGTGTGGTCACAGCAAAACGCCCGGCAACCCTGATCGGGGCTGCCGGGCGATTCGAGAGCGGTGGCGGTGGGATTTGAACCCACGGACGGGGATTAGCCGTCACACGATTTCGAGTCGTGCTCCTTCGGCCGCTCGGACACGCCACCGCCGAGAACAATACCGGAGCGCACCCGCGTGCCTCACAAGGGGTCGGCAGGCCGGTCCGGCCGGCGCCTGACCTGCACGTCTCGCACCAAGCGCGATGCCTTCGAACGCAGGTCGTGGGCCACTTCGGCCACCTGGGCGCGGCGGCGCTGCATCCGGCCGGATGCCTCGAGGCGCCGGTTGCCCGTCACCGAACCGAGCTTCTCGCGCGCGCCGCCCACCGTCTGCTGGACCTTGTCCTTCATAGTCATGCCCATCGGGGTACCCACCCCGGACGAGCCGAATCAGCGACGGGTCGCGAAGTACGTCTCGAGCAGGGACGCACACTCCGCCGACAGCACGCCGCCGTGGACTTCCGGGCGGTGGTTGAGACGGCGGTCACGCACGACGTCCCACAGGGACCCCACCGCGCCCGTCTTGGGCTCCCACGCCCCGAACACCAGCCGCGAGATCCGGGCCAGCACCAGCGCGCCCGCGCACATCGTGCACGGCTCCAGCGTCACCGCCAGCGTGCAGCCCTCCAGGCGCCAGCCGTCGCCGACCACGCCCGCCGCCGCGCGCAGCGCCAGGATCTCCGCGTGGGCCGTCGGGTCGCCCAGCTCGACCCGCGCGTTGCGGGCCGCCGCCAGGGGCTTGCCGTCGGGGTCGAAGACCACGGCTCCGATCGGCACGTCCGAGCCGGGGGCGCGCGCCGCTTCCAGCGCCGCCTCCACGGCTTCGGTGTCGGACGGCCGTCTCAGAGCTCGTCCAGGAGCTTGGCGAACTCGCTGCCGAACCCGACGCGCTGCGCGATCATCTGCAGCTGTTCGTCCGGGTACAGGTCGACCTCGCCGACGATGACCTCCAGCTCCGGCCCCGGCAGCCCGATGTCCGCGAGAATCGACAGGTCGCCCTCGGGCCAGACGGAGTCGTCCTCTTCGTCCGGTGGATCGACGCGCAGGACGTCGAGGACGTCCGCCGCGATGTCGTAGTCCAATGCCGCCGCCGCGTCCGAGAGCAGCAACGACGGCCCGCGCGGACTCGGCCGGACGATGACGAAGAACTCGTCGTCGACCGCCAGCAGCCCGAAGGATGCACCGGTGGAACGTAGTTTGCCCAGTTCTGTGATCGCCGCGTCGAGCTCGGTCAACGCCCC
Organism: Amycolatopsis sp. NBRC 101858; assembly: GCF_030269325.1. Lineage (GTDB taxonomy): Bacteria > Actinomycetota > Actinomycetes > Mycobacteriales > Pseudonocardiaceae > Amycolatopsis > Amycolatopsis ponsaeliensis. Next base: position 2,040,468 of record NZ_BSTD01000001.1, read on the forward strand.
CGGGTCGAGCGCGCTGCACCGCCACCGACCGTCTTCCCGGACCACGGCTACCGCGAAGCCCGTGACCGGCTCATCCACCGCCATGCGCACACCGTATTCCGCCGGTCGACCGAACGCACGCACGGTGCACCCGAAGCGCCGCATGGGGCACTATCGGGAGCATGACCGGCCCCACTGACCTGCCCACGCTGCCCGGCACGCCGTTCGCCGGCCTCCTCGACGACGCGCGGGCGCTGCAAGACCGCACGGTCGCCCTCCGGCGTGCCGTGCACCGCCACCCGGAACAAGGGCTCCACCTCCCGCGCACCCAGGCGGCGATCCGCGAAGCCCTCGCCGGCCTGCCGCTGGAGATCACCGAAGGCAAGGCCACGACGTCGCTGACGGCCGTCCTGCGCGGCGCGCGGCCCGGCCCGGCGGTGCTGCTGCGCGGCGACATGGACGCGCTGCCGCTGACCGAGGAAACCGGGCTGGACTTCGCGTCCGAGGACGAGGAGTCGATGCACGCGTGCGGGCACGACACGCACGTCGCGATGCTGGCGTCGGCCGCCCGGCTGCTCGCCGAGCGCAAGGACCAGCTGGCCGGCTCGGTCGTCTTCATGTTCCAGCCGGGCGAGGAGGGGCACCACGGCGCCCGGTTCATGATCCACGAGGGCGTGCTCGACGCCGCCGGGACGCGGGTCGAGCGCGCGTTCGGCGTGCACATCCTCGCCAACCTGCGCAGCGGGCTGCTGTCGGTCCGGCCGGGCCCGCAGATGGCGTCGGCGGACTCGTTCTCGGTGCTCGTCACCGGCAAGGGCGGCCACGGCTCCGCGCCGCAGCACACGATCGACCCGGTGCCGGCGGCCGCGGCGATGGTCGGCGCCCTGCACACGATGATCACGCGCCGGGTCAGCGTGTTCGACCCGGCGGTGCTCTCGGTGACGCGGATCCAGGCCGGCACCACGACGAACATCATCCCGGAGACCGCCGAGCTGCAGGGCACGATCCGCACGCTGTCCGAGCAGACGCGCGCGCTGGTCCGCGCCGAGCTGCCGAAGGTGTGCGAGCAGGTCGGCGCGGCGTACGGCTGCCGCGTCATCGCCGATGTCGAGCCGGGCTACCCGGTGACGGTCAACGACGACCGCGTCGCCGCCGAAGTCCTGACGCTCGGGGAGGCCGTGCTCGGCCAGGAGAACGTCGAGCTGATGGCGGACCCGCTGATGGGTGCCGAGGACTTTTCCTACGTCCTGCAACGCGTTCAGGGCGCGTACGCGTTCCTGGGCGCGTGCCCGCCCGGCGTCGACCCGGCCGAGGCGGCCGCGAACCACTCCAACCGCGTGCTCTTCGACGAGGACGCGATGCCGAGCGGGGTCGCGATGCTCGCCGCGTTCGCGCTGGACGCCCTGCGTTAGGGCCCGGTCCGCGACGGGCGGCCGTCCTCGAGGTGCCCGGCGAAGCGGCGACGCCACCCGGGCGCCTCGAAAGTGACGTCGTACCAGCCGTTCTTCGCCGGTACCGGGAAGTCGTGCGAGGTTTCCGGTGCGATCGTGACGTCGTTCAGCACGACCGGCGCCGGGCCGCTGTTGGTCACCGTGACGCGCAACGCGGGCGCCGGCGTGAACGTGACGGCGGCGTCGAGGCCCGCCTTTCCGGAGGCCTCGACGACGAACCCGTTCGGGCCGTGGATCGCGATGTCGTACGACTCGGTGTACGGGACTTCCCCCGTCAGCTCGCTCTTCGGGCCGACGTCGAAGCGTTGTGACGCTCCGCCCGCGTGGTAGGCGTACGCGGCCAGCTGCAGGGTCTGCGTCCCGTAGTTGGCCAGGTGCAGCTTCAGCGCGCCCGGCCCGGCTGTGGCCCAGGCGACCGGCTGGTACGGCAGTGGGCGCGCCTTCGCCGTGCCGGGGTCCTGCACGAGGGCACCCGGCCCGAGCCCGGGCTTCGGGAGCCGGGACTGCGTCCGGTCGGCTTCGGCGCGCAACGCGTCCGCGTCCGGCAGCAGCGGGATCGTCGTGTCGTGCGCGCGGAAGTCGAAACAGCTGGTCAGATCGCCGCAGATGGCGCGGCGCCAGGCCGAGATGTTCGGCTCGCGCACCCCGGTCCACGTCTCGAGGAAGCGCAGCACCGACGTGTGGTCGAAGACCTGCGAGTTCACCCAGCCACCGCGGCTCCACGGCGAGACGACGGTCATCGGCACGCGCGGCCCCAGCCCGATCGGCAGCGGGGCGCCGGACGCCCCGCCCCGCTCCGGACGGTTCCCCGGCAGGTACTCGCCCGGGGTCCCGGGTGGTGGCGTCGGCGGGACGACGTGGTCGAAGAAGCCGTCGTTTTCGTCGTAGTTGAGGAAGACGACGGTCGATTCCCACAGTTCCGGATTGTCCCACAACGCTTTCAGCATCCGCTGGATGTAGGAGGCACCGTCGACCGGCCGGGCGGCGGGGTGCTCGCAGTAGCCGTACGGGGCCACGACCCACGACACCGCGGGCAGCGTCCCGGCCGCGCAGTCGGCGAGGAACTCGGCCAGGACGTGGTCGAGGTCCTTGCCCTTGCCGGAATCGGGCAGCAGCTTCTTGCGCAGGTTCCCGCGTTCGGCCAGCCGCTGCTTCACCGGGTCCATCGAGTACAGCGCGTCGTGGAAGTTCTTGAAGAGCCACAGCGGGTTGTCGCCGTAGTCACCGGCGAAGTGCTCAGGGACGCCGCGCTCTTCGTCGTTCGCGTAGATCCGCCACGTGATCCCGGCGGACTCGAGCCGTTCCGGGTACGTCGTCCAGCGGAACGACGGCTCGTAGTCGGGGAAGTTGTGCGTGACCGGGCCGCCGGCGACGCCGTCCGGGTCGATCGTGCCGGTCCAGTGGAACAGCCGGTTCGGCTGCGTCGGGCCCTGGATCGAGCAGAAGTAGTGGTCGCACAGCGTGAACGCACCCGCCAGCGCGTGCTGGAACGGGATGTCGTCGCGCGTGAAGTACCCCATCGTCATGGGGCTCTTCGCGGCGACCCAGGCGTCGTACGCGCCGCCGTTCCACGCGCGGTGGGTGCTGTTCCAGTCGTGCGGCAGCTCGCCGAGGTCCTGGCCGTCCACAACGGACGTGTCGACCCGGAACGGCAGCACCGGCGCACCCTTGCCGCGCTGGCGGAAGACGTCGCGAAGGGCCGCGCGGTCGCCGAAGCCGCGCACGCCGGCCATCGTGCCGTAGTAGTGGTCGAACGATCGGTTCTCCTGCATCAGCACCACGACGTGGCGGACGTCGTCGATCGTCCCCTTCCGCGCCGGTGCGGCGCACGAGGCCGTCAACGAGCCGGCGACCGTGGCCGCGGCGGCGCCGCCGAGCACCGTGCGCCGGCGGATCCGGCCCATTCTGCCTCCTCATCCCCACGTCAGCGGCCTGGCGAGGGGTACGTTCTCCGCCGAGAGAGGTGGTACCCATGCTCGATTCAGCGGATCTGGTCGCCTTCGCACCGTCGACCGACCTGGAGCGCTCACGTGCCTTCTACACGGACGTCGCCGGGCTCGAGTTCATCGAGCAAACCCCCTTCGCGTGCGTGTTCCGCAGTGGCGCGACGATGCTGCGCGTCACCGCCGTCGCCGAATTCACGCCGCAGCCGTTCACGGTGCTCGGCTGGGCGGTCGCCGACATCCGGGTGGCGGTGGCCGAGCTGCGCGGCCGGGGCGTGGAGTTCCTCACGTTCGACACGCTGCCACAGGACACCGACAAAATCTGGACCACGCCCGGCGGGCGGATCGCCTGGTTCCGCGACCCGGACGGCAACGTGCTGTCCCTGACCGAGTTCACTGGCAATTAAACAACAGTGTTGATTTAATGGACGGATGACCGACGCCGATCGCCTCGCCCAGCTCGCTGACCAGGAAGAACGTCTCCAGTTCACGAAGTTCGACAACGAGACGGCGCTGGCGCTGGGCGCCCAGCTGCTGGCCGTGGCGCGCGAGCGCGGGCTGCCGGTGACGATCTCGGTCCGCCGCAACGGCCAGCGCCTCTTCCACGCGGCGCTGCCGGGGACGTCGGCCGACAACGACGCGTGGATCGACCGCAAGAGCCGCGTCGTGGACCGCTACGGCCACAGCTCCTTCCTGGTCGGCACGCAGTTCCGCGCGAAGGGCAGCTCGTTCGAGGAGGACTCCCGCCTGAACCCGGACGAATACGCGGCCCACGGCGGCGTCTTCCCGGTGCTGGTGCGCGGCGTGGGTCCGGTGGGGACGGTGGGGGTCTCGGGACTTCCGCAGGCCGACGACCACGCGTTCGTCGTCGAGCAGCTGGAGCTGTTCCTGGCTTCCTGACGCTGTCGATCCGGCGCCTCCCCGGGTGACGTACTGGTACACGGCATCCGAGGAGGCACCGATGAGCAAGCTGATCGCCACGACGTTCCTGAGCCTGGACGGCGTCTACCAAGGCCCTGGCGGCACCGAAGAGGACCCGTCCGGCGGCTTCGACCTGGGCGGCTGGGTGACGCCGTTCTACGAGGAGGGCATGGCGGAGCTCGCCGAGGAGTGGATCGCCCGGGCGGGCGCGTTCCTTCTCGGCCGCCGGACGCACGACATCTTCGCCGCGCACTGGCCGAAGGTCACCGACCCCGCCGACCCGCTGGCCTCCCGGCTCAACGGCCTGCCGAAGTACGTGGTTTCGCGGACGCTGACGGACTCTCCCTGGTCGGGCACGTCGATAGTGGACGGCGACGTCGTCGAGGCCGTCCGGGACCTCAAGTCCCGGCCGGGCGACGAGATCCAGGTCCACGGAAGTGGCGAGCTGCTGCAGACGCTGATCGCGCACGACCTCGTCGACGAGTACCGGCTGTGGCTGTTCCCGGTCGTGCTGGGCAAGGGGCGGCAGCTGTTCCCGGCCGGGGTGGTGCCGAAGAAGTTCGAGCACGTCGAAAGCCGGCGCACCGCCGCGGGTGTCACCGTGCTCGTGCTGCGGCCGGCCGGGAAGCCGGACCACGACACGTTCCGGCTCGTGGCGGAATAGCGCTGGACGGTCCTGCTACCGTCGAAAACATGCAGCGCGCAGCGAACACGACGACGCCGGAAAGTGTCCCGGCGCGCTGAACCATGCTCACGAAGCCCGGGGCGATCGCCCCGGGCTTCGTCTTGTGGCCGATCGCCTCGCCGTCCACGAGGAGTCCACAATGCACGATCACCGCAAGCTCGGCCGTGAGCTCGGCCTGTTCGACACCGACCCGCTCATCGGCGCGGGCCTGCCCTACTGGCTGCCCGACGGCGCGATCGTCCGCCACAGCCTCGAGGAGTACGTCCGCGGCCTGGAACGGCGCGCGGGGTACCGGCACGTCCATTCGCCGGTGCTCGGCAAACGCGAGCTGTACGAGATCTCCGGGCACTGGGCGCACTACCGCGACGACATGTACCCGCCGATGGACGTCGGCGGCGAGCAGCTCGTGCTGCGGCCGAGCCTCTGCCCGCACCACGCGCTGATCTACCGTTCGCGCGGCCGCAGCTACCGCGAACTTCCGTTGCGCATCGCGGAAATCGGCGGGATGTACCGCAGTGAACTGTCCGGCGTGCTCGGCGGGCTGAGCCGCGTGCGCGCGATCCAGCTCAACGACGCGCACATCTTCTGCACCCCCGAGCAGGTCGAAGCCGAGGCGGCCGCCGCGCTGGCCCTGATCCGGCAGGCTTACGACGCGCTGGGCATCAGCCCGGCGCGCTACCGGCTTTCGCTTCCCGGCCCCGGCGGGAAGTACGTCGACGGCGACTGGGACGGCGCCGTGGACATCCTGCGCTCGGTCCTCGGCGGGCTTCCGTACGACGCCGTCGAGGGCGAAGCGGCCTTCTACGGGCCGAAGATCGACGTCCAGGTCGTCGACAGCGCTGGCCGTGAATCGACCCTGTCCACCGTCCAGATCGACTTCCACCAGCCCGCCCAGTTCGGCCTCGAGTACGTCGGCGCGGACGCCGCGAAACACCGGCCGGTCATGGTGCACCGCAGCATCATCGGCAGCGTCGAACGCGCGGTGGCGCAGCTCGTCGAGGTCCACGGCGGTGCGTTCCCGGCCTGGCTGGCGCCGGTTCAGCTGCGACTGCTGCCGCTGTCCGCCGCCGAACTGCCGTACGCGCAGGCGATCCTCGACCGGTGCGACGACCTGCGCGCCGAGATCGCACCGGAAGGCAGCCTCGGCGCCCGGATCCGGGACGGGCGGCTGGTGCCGTACCAGGCCGTGCTCGGCCCGCAGGAGGTCGCCGCGGGGCAGCTTTCCCTCCGGCTGCGCGACGGGAGCCGGGTCGACGCGCAGCCGGTGGAGGCCGCGCTGGCATCGATCCTGGAGGCAGTCAGGCCGCCATGGCCTCGGCCAGCCAGTCGAAGGCGGGAGCCAGGCTTTCCGGTGCCGCCCAGCCGTTGATCACCCCCAATAGCTGCAGGTACCGCTCACGGCGCGGATCGCTGACCACGCCGAGCCATTCCCGGAGCTCGCCGGGATCGCGCCCCAGCCCGTCCACGATCGCCTTCGCCGCCGGGGACTTCGGCACGATCCCGGCCGCGACGGCCGGGGTGACGGCGTCCCGCACCTCGGCCGCCAGGTCACGACGCAACCCGGCTTCGTGACCGTCCGCGAGCCGGCGCAGGTTCGCGCGGAACTCCGTGTCCCGCATCAGCGCAGCCAGCTCGAGCCACGCCTCGGCCTGCTCGGGGCTGGGGTCCTCGGGCAGGTCCGGGGTCAGGGTCCGGGCGATCCCCGCCAGCTCGGGACGATCGCCCAAGGCATCGGCGAGGAAGTCACCGATCAAGCACTGCCGCTCCACTTCGGACAGCAGGGCCCGCTGGTGCGACAGACTCGTTTCGCCAGGGGACGAGCCGCGATCCACCACTGCGTTCAGCACCTCCCTTCGCCGGCGCAGAACGCCGATCTGCACCTCCGCCGCCGCGGCGTGCTCCACCGCCACCTCCGCGATGGTGGTCTCGCCGTCGACCACCCGGCGGATCGTGGCGAGGTCGACACCGAGATCGCGGAGGACCCGGATGACGTCGAGCCGGGCGAGCGCGGCGTCGTCGTAACGGCGCTGGCCCGCGGTGTTGCGCCCGGACGGCGGCACGAGGCCGCGATCCGAGTAGAACCGGACGGCCTTGACCGTCAGCCTGGTCCGGTGGGCGAGTTCGCCGATCGAATACCGCATGCCGCCAGCGTGGCAGCTCCCCTCGGGGGAGGCGCAAGACCTGCGGGTTCGCTCGATCGTGTCGATCATATGTTCGACGTTTCGCGGTAAAGTCGATCACATGAGCGAACGGCCTAGGTCTCCTCCCGGATCCGGGTGACCAGCTGGGTCGGGTTCACGAACCGCAACGCGACGAGAAGGAGCACGAGCATGGAGGCGGTGTAGATGGTCGCCATCGCGTCGACCGACTGGTTGGCCCGGATGCCCGCGGCGAACACGGAGTTGTAGAGCGCCACGACGAGGGTCGTCGAGTCCGGGCCGGCGGTGAGGAACGTCAGCTCGAACATGCCGACCGTCCGGACGAGCACGAGGATCGAGGCGGCCAGGATCCCCGGCAGCAGCAGCGGGCCGAGGATCCGGGTGAACACGGAGACCGTGCGGGCGCCGGACATGCGCGCGGCGGCTTCGATCTTCGGGTCGATCTGCTCGATGAACGGCGTCATGGTCAGCACGACGAACGGCACCGACGGCACCAGGTTCGCCAGGATCACGCCGGTGGTGGTGCCGGCCAGGTGGAACTTGTAGAGCACGGTGGCCAGCGGGATGCCGTAGGTGATGGGAGGGATCAGGATCGGCAGCACGAACAGCAGCATCACCAGGCGCTTGCCGGGGAACGAGCGGCGGGCCAGGGCGTAGGCGGCCGGGACGCCGACCGCCACCGACACGGCGATCACCACCAGGGCGACGATCGCCGTGGTGAGGAGGACGTCGGACAGGCCGAACTCGCGCCAGGCGTCGGCGTACCAGTGGGTGGTGAAGCCGTCCGGGAGCCAGGTGCCGAACCACTGCCTGCCGAACGAGTCGACGACCACCGAGAGCACGACGCCGGCGAGGTTGACGAAGAAGAACACGACGATGGCCCAGACGACCCAACGTCCGGGACGCGCGACCCAACCGGTCATCCCTTGCCTCCGGTCGCTCCGCGGTACAGCGTGCCGCGCCACGCCATGACCAGGCCGATCACGATCAGCATGACCACCGCCATGAGCATCGCGACGGCCGAGCCCATCGAGTAGTCGTACTCCTCGAACGCGGCGTGGTAGGCCGCGATCGAGATGACGCGGGTCTCGTTCGCGGGGTCGCCGACGAGCTGCGCCGAGGGGAAGACCGAGAACGCCATCACGAACGAAAGGCAGAAGGTGATCGCCAGGCCGGGAGCCAGGAGGGGCAGCGTGATGCGCCGGAAGCGCTGGGCCCAGTTCGCGCCGAGGGTCGCGGCCGCCTTCTCCAAGGAGGGGTCGATGCCCGAGAGATAGGACAACGTCAGCAGGAAGGAGAACGGGAAGCCGGTGATCACGAGCGACAGCAGCACGCCGGTGTAGTTGTGGATCAGCGGGAGCGGCTCGTCGGTGATGCCGAGGACGGTGAGCACCTTGTTCAGCCAGCCCGCCGGCCCGCCGTACATGATCAGGCCCTGCGCGGTGAGCACCGTGCCGAGCGTGATGGGCACGACGAGGATCGTCGTCAGGAGGCGCTTGCCGCGGACACGGCCGCGCATCACGTACGCGATCGGGATGCTGGCGAGCACGTTGATGAACGTCGCGGGCAGCGCGATGCCGAGCGTCGTCCAGATCGTGTCGCGCAGGTAGGGGTCGCCGAAGAACCGCGCGTAGTTGGCGAAGACCCCGCCCTGGCGTGGGGCGAAGGACAGTTGGAGGCCGTAGAGGAAGGGGTACAGGAACAGGCAGGCAGTGACCAGCAGACCGGGGACGAGGAGAAGCAGGGTGCGGTCGATGCCGCGTTCGGCCAGGCGGTGACGCAACGCCGGGCGGGCGCCCGCGACGGCGGTCATGACGCCACCACCGGAACAGGTTCGGCCGGGGCGCCGATCGTCGCGGCGATCATGGCTCGAACACCAGGACGCGCTCGGCCGGCACGCCGATCCGGGTGATGTCGCCGGGGGCGAGGCGCTTGTCGGTCCGGAAGTAGACCGGCACGCCGCTCGCCAGCCGGGCCGAGACCGACAGCTCGCGGCCGTGGTACTCGACGATCTCGACCGTCACGTCGAGGGCGTTCTCCGTGCCGTCGCCGACCACGAAGTCCTCGGGGCGGATCGCGACCTGCGCCGGGCCCTCCGTGAGCAAGCCGTGGCCCGTCAGCCGGGCTCCGGCACCCTCGACCGTCACCGACGAGCCCGTGGCGCCGGTGACCGTCACGTCCAGGAGGTTGCGATACCCCATGAAGGAGGCGACATAACTGTTCACCGGCTGGGCGTAGACCTCCTCGGGGGTGCCGATCTGCTGGACCGTGCCGTCGCGCAGGACGACCAGGCGGTCGGCCAGCGACAGCGCCTCCTCCTGGTCGTGGGTGACGTACACCGTGGTCAAGCCGAGCGTCTGGTGGAGGCGGCGGATCTCCATCCGCATCTCGAGGCGGAGCTTGGCGTCGAGGTTGGACAGCGGCTCGTCCATCAGGACGACCGGGGGCTCCAGCACCACGGCCCGGGCGATGGCGACGCGTTGCTGCTGCCCGCCGGAAAGCTGCGCGGGGAACTTCGCCGCGTGGTCGGTGAGCTGCACCAGGCGCAGCGCCTCGTCGACGCGGCGGCGGGCGTCGGCGCGGGCGACCTTGCGCATCTTGAGGCCGAAGCCGATGTTGGCGCGGACCGACATGTGCGGGAACAGCGCGTAGTTCTGGAAGACCATCCCGAACCCGCGTTGCTCCGGGGGCTGCCCGTCGATGCGGACGTCGTCGAGCCAGATGCTGCCGCCGGTCAGCGGCAGCAGGCCGGCCAGGCAGTTCAGCGCCGTCGACTTGCCGCAGCCGGACGGGCCGAGCAGGGCCACGAACTCGCCGCGTGCGATGGCGAGGTCGAGGCCGCTCAGGGCGTTCGCGGTGCCGAAGCTCCGGGCGACCCCGTCCAGCCGGAGCTGCTCGAACGTCACTTCTTGCCGACCTTCGAGCCGCCGACCAGCTGGTTCCACTTGTCGAACGCCTTGACCTGCTGCTCGGCCGGCAGCGAGGTCTCCTTGGGGTACTGCGAGATCCACTGCTCGTACTCCGGGCGCCCGAACTGCTTGATCGTGTCCTGGCTCTTCTGCGGCGCCATCTGCAGGGTGACGTCCTTGACCGCCGGGCCGGGGTAGAAGTAGCCGTCGTCGTAGGCGATCGCCTGCTGGTCGGGCTTCAGCATCCACGCGATCAGCTGCAGGATCGCCGACTCCTGGTCAGGCGAGAGGCCCTTGGGGATCAGGGCGTACTGGGCGTCGGTGACCCAGTGCATCGGCTGCATGATCGCGGTCTTGACCGTGTTGGGCACCGTGCCGAGCTTGCGCGGGTTGATGTCCCAGCCGGTCGTCGACATGACCATGTCCACCGCACCGGACGCGAGGTTCTTCATCGTCTCGGTGGTGCCCGACGGGTAGTACTTCACGTACTTGCCCAGCTCCTGCAGGAACGCCCAGGTCTTGTCCCAGCCCTTGTCCGGGTCCTTCGGGTCCTTGTCGCCGAGCAGGTACGGCAGGCCCATCAGGAACGTCCGGCCCGGGCCGGAGTTCGACGGCTGCGCGTACTGGAACTTCTCCGGGTGGGCCTTGGCCCAGTCGAGCAGCTCCTGCGGGGACGCCGGTGCGGCCTGCACCGCGCCCGGGTTGAACTCCAGCAGCGGGCCGGACGGGTAGTAGACGACCTCGACGCCGTAGCCGTTGGCCAGCTCCTGCATCTTGGCCGCGGGTTCGAGGTAGTTCTGCATCAGGTTCGGGAACCGGCTCGAGAAGTCCGGGAGGACCTTCGCCAGCGTGCCGTTCGCGATGCCGGCGGACAGGCCGTCCGTGCCGCTGAGGACCAGGTGGGTCTGGGCGACGCCGCCGTCCTGCTCGGCCTTCAGCTTGCCCGCCATGCTCGGTGCGGGCGCCGTCGAATAGGTGACCTTCGCGAGCACTTCCGGGTGCGCGGCCTTGAAGTTCTCGATCATCTGCTTGGTGAGCTGCAGGTTGCCCGCGATGTCGAGGATGTTGAGGTCGACGGGCTTGCTCGGCTTGTCGGGCACGGCCGACGGGTTCGCCGCCTGGCCGCCGTCGCCGCCGGGCGCACCACAGGCCGCCAACCCGGCGGCGAGGCCGGCCGCCAGGAGCACTCGGCGGAATCGGAAGCCGGTGCGACGCTGCATGGCTGCTCCCTGGGTCCGTGATAATGTTGTATGTCGCATCGTATATCAGATCGGACATGCCAGTGGCGAGCACTTCTTCGGCCCGGAGGCCGCCGCCGCCCGTCTCGCGCACGGATTTCGTGCGGGACGCGATCAAGGATTCGATCTTGAGCGGGGAGTTCGGGCCGGGCGAAACACTCGTCGAAGCCGAGGTGGGCGCCCTGCTCGGCGTTTCGAAGACACCGGTGCGCGAAGCGCTGCGGATCCTGGCCGGTTCCGGTTTGGTCACGATGAGCACCTACAAGGGGGCCGCGGTCCGGGTCATGGACGCCGAGAGCGCGTACGCGGTGTACGACCTGCGTGCGCTCCTCGAGCCCGAAGCCGTCCGGCGCGCCGTCGAGAGCGGTGCCGACTTCGGCGAAGCGCGGCGAGTACTGGCGGACGTCGAGACCGGTGCGAACGCCGCCGACCGCGGCAAAGCCAGCCTGACCAACCGGCTGTTCCACCGCGCGCTCTACTCCGGGTGCGGGAACCCGTTGCTGGTCGAGATCCTGGACGGCCTGCGCGACCAGGCCGCCCTGATCACCGTCACCGGCTGGGGCATCAGCCCGACGTGGCGGGGCGAGGCGGCCGAGCACCGGGCCATCCTGACCGCCGCCGAGAGCGGGAACGCCCGGCAGGCGGAACACTTGCTGCGCAAGCACATCACGGACTTCATCGACCGGGTCGCCGGCGGGCTGCCGGAAGAACACAGCACTGAGACGAAGGGAGCCCGATGACGTTCGAGGAGCAGAGGCGGCGGCTGTCCGGGGTGGTGGCCATCCCGGTCACGCCGTTCGACGCGAAGGGCGCCGTCGACGGCCAGACGTACGCGAAGCTCGTCGACCGGCTGATCACCGGCGGCATCGAGGTCGTGACGCCGAACGGGAACACCGGCGAGTTCTACGCGCTGGACGCCGCCGAAGCGCGGCAGTGCCTGGAGGTCACCGTCGAGGCCGTCGCCGGCCGGGGCAGTGTGCTCGCCGGGATCGGTCACGACGTCGCGTCCGCGACGCGGGCCGCCGCGCACGCGCGGGACGCGGGCGCCGACATGATCATGATCCACCAGCCCGTGCACCCGTACATCTCCGGCGACGGCTGGGTCGACTACCACGCCGCGATCGCGGCGTCGGTGCCCGAACTCGGCGTCGTGCTCTACGTCCGCAACCCGGCCATCGCCGGCGAGCAGCTGCACGCCCTCGGCGAGGCGGCGCCGAACGTCATCGGCGTGAAGTACGCCGTGCCGGATCCGGTGCGGTTCGGCTCGGTCGCGCGGGACGCGGGCTTCGCGCGGTTCGTGTGGATCGCCGGCCTGGCCGAGCTTTCGGCGCCCGGGTACTTCGCCGTCGGCGCGACCGGGTTCACATCGGGACTGGTGAACGTCGACCCGGCGATCTCGCTGGAGATGTTCCACGCACTGTCCACAGGAGACTATCCGGCCGCGATGGCGGTCTGGGAGCGGATCCGGCCGTTCGAGGAGCTGCGCGCCGCGAACGGGAACGCCAACAACGTCAGCGTCGTCAAGGACGCGCTCGGGCAGCTGGGCTTGTGCCGCCCCGACGTCCGGCCGCCGAGCCGGCTGCTCACGAGCGCCGAGCGCGAACGGCTTTTCGGGCTGCTGTCGTCCTGGGGGCTTTCGTGAAAGTGGCGGCTCATCGGCGCGCTGGAGCGCGGTGACGCCGAAGTCCGGCTCGCCGACGAGCCACCTGATGACCGGAACCACGCCGGAAAGAACGAGCTGTAGCAACCCAACTGGGCGCCTCGGGCGTCGCTCTGCGCGACCACGGGCGGCTGCTCGTCGGCCGATCGGCCGACACGGCTGCGTACGAGCGGGTTCGAGCCCGGATTCGGCTCCTGTCCCCGGTCGGAGCGATCCGGCCGGAAGGTCACGGGTGTGGGGTAGATCACCTTCATCCCGATGTGGCTGACTGTACACCTCTTCGGCAACCCGCGGGGAATTGCCATCAGGGCGGTGGGGTGAGAGGCTTGAGCCAGGACGCGGTACCACCGCGACCAGGCCCCAGTGCCCTTTTCCCGGACCGGACCCGGACCCCGTCGGGGACGGAAACCGTTGCTGGACAAGCCTTTACGACTTACCCAGAGCGGTGACATCGATGACGTCCACCCAAGTTCCGGATACCCCTTCCACGGCAGGCAGTGACTTCGCCGAACTCTCGCGGCTGATCAAGGCCGCCGGCCTCCTCCAGCGACGGCGCCGCCACTACGCCGTGCGGATCGGGCTCAACCTCGCCGCCTTCGGCGGGGGCTGGGTCGCGTTCGTCTTCCTCGGCGACTCGTGGTGGCAACTGTTCCTCGCGGCGTTCTTCGCGATGATGTTCGCGCAGCTTTCGTTCATCGGGCACGACGCCGGGCACAAGCAGATCTTCAGCAGCCGCAAGGCGAACGACGCGACCGGGTTCGTCCACGGTGGACTGACCGGGTTGAGCTACGGCTGGTGGGTGGGCACGCACTCGCGCCACCACGCCAACCCGAACCACGAGGACGAGGACCCGGACGTCGACATCGCCGCCCTCGCGTTCAGCAAGGCGCAGAGCGCGCAGAAGCGCGGATTCCTGCGCTGGATGGCGAAGTACCAGGCGTTCCTGTTCTTCCCGCTGCTGCTGCTCGAAGGCCTCAACCTGCACGTGTCGAGCGTGAAAGCAGTGCTGCAGAAGGACATCCGCCGGCGCAAGCTCGAGTCCGCGCTCCTCATCGCGCACCTCGTCGCCTACCTCGCCGCCGTGTTCATCGTGCTCTCGCCGCTCACCGGGATCATCTTCATCCTGGTGCACCAGTTCCTGTGGGGGCTGTACATGGGCTGCTCGTTCGCGCCCAACCACAAGGGCATGGAGATGCTGACGGCCGGGCACAAGCTCGACTTCCTGCGCAAGCAGGTGCTGACCTCGCGCAACGTGCGTGGCGGTCCGGTCGTCGACTTCGCCCTCGGCGGGCTGAACTACCAGATCGAGCACCACCTGTTCCCGAGCATGGCCCGGCCGAACCTCAAGCACGCGCAGGTGATCGTCCGGGACTTCTGTGCCCGGCACGACATTTCCTACGCGCAGTGCGGCTGGGCGCGTTCCTACGGGTACGTGCTGCAGCACCTGCACGAGGCCGGCGAACCCCTGCGGCGGCGCCCGGCCGAGGTGCCCGCGTGACGGCCCCGGTGCCGGACGCGCCCGAGGTGCCCCGCTCCGGCACGGAGTGCCCGAGCTGCCCGCACCCGCTCGGCACGCACGACGCGATAGCGCGCCGCTACTGCGCCGCGACCACGGCCGGCCACGGAGCCGACCGCGGCTGCGTCTGCGGTTCGGTGCAGGACCATCAGAGCCCGGAAGGTCCCCGAGGGCACAAGAGCCACACGTCCACCGCCTTCGAAGAGCAGAAGAGGACCGAACGATGATCGCCTCCGCCGATTCCCCCACCCGCTACCAGCTGCGCGTCGACCGCGTGAAGAAGATCGTCATGGAGGACACCAAGCTCGGCGACGCGAAGGCGCTCGCACTGGCCGTCCGCATGGTGCACGAGCTCGACACCGTCCCGGAGCCGGTCCGCTAGGTCTCCAGCACCTCCGGCAGGCCGAACGCCCCGAACACCGCGGGGACGAAGGTGGTCACCTCGGCCACCTGCCCGCCTGCGATCGACAGGGTGTTGAGGCCGAACGCGCGGAACCGGCCGTCGTGGCAGAGGTAGGTCGCCACGGCCGGGCCGCCGTTCGCCCGGACCGGCAGCATCCGCAGCTCCATCGACGCCGGCCCGTGCAGCACCGGCGCCCAGCCTGCGAGGACCGTGGCCCGGCCGCTGTACCAGGTGGGCGCCGGTCCGTCGTGGCCGCCGGCGCCCGGCTGGTGGCTGCACCGGACGTCGTCGCGCAGCACGGCCGCGATGGCCGCGTCGTCCGCCTCGGTGATCGCCGAGATGTAGCGCGAGACCACCGCGCGCTCTTCGCCGCTCGACTCGACGCGCCACTCCGTACGCCGCGAAGGCAGCTGTTCCCGCAACTCCGCCCGCGCCCGCTGAAGCGAGCTGTTCACCGAAGCCGGGGTTGTCTCCAACGCCGTCGCAGTCTCCTTCGCCGACCAGCCGACGACGTCGCGGAGGATCAGTACGGCACGTTGCCGCGGCGAGAGGTACTGGACGGCCGCGAGGAACGCCAGCTCGACCGTCTCCCGCGAAACAGCCGCCTCGAGGACGTCGTCCGGGGCCGGCTGCAGCCACGGCACTGAGGCCGCGGGGCGGGGTGCCAGGTGCGACCCCGAAGCGACCGGCAGGTCCACCGCGGGGATCTCCCGCACGAACCGGTCGAGGAAGTCCAGGCACGCGTTCGTGGCGATCTTGTACAGCCAGGCGCGCACGCTCGCCCGCCCGGCGTACTGGTCACGCCCGCGCCACGCGCGCAGGAACGTCTCCTGCACCAGGTCCTCGGCCTCGTCGAGGGACCCCAGGAAGCGATAGCAGTGCACCCGCAGCTCCCGGCGGTGCCGCTCGGTCAGTTCGGCGAACTCGGTCTCGTCCATCGTGTCGGTACCCATGCCCCTTGTGACGGCGTCCGCCGCGCGGATTCAGCTCTGCGCAGGTCACGCGGGGTGTGGCCGAGGTTACTCGCGCGTCAATAACGAGTAAGCGGCCGGCGGAAACCCGTCAGGACGGCATTCACGGGGGAAGCACGGCGAACGGGACAGCGGTGTCCTGACCGGGTCCGATCCGCCGTGATGCCCGGAGGCACACCGTGACGCTCAGCGAGCTTCTTCCCAGCCTCGGTTGCGAAGCCGCCGATCACCTCGAGCCAGGAGTCTGGCCGCGAAGCACCCGACTCGGCGAAGACGGCGAACTCCTCTTCGCCGGTGCGAAGGTCAGCCACCTCGCCGCCCGCTTCGGGACGCCGTCCTACCTCATCGACGAGCAGCAGGTCCGCGACGCCGCGCGCGAGTACCGCCGCGCGTTGCCGGACGTCGAAGTCGCGTACGCGAGCAAGGCGCTGTGCACGCGATCCGTCCTGCGTTGGGTCGCCGAAGAGGGGTTGTCGCTCGACACCTGCTCCGCGGGCGAGATCGCCGTCGCACGCTCAGTCGGCTTCCCCGCCGAGCGCATGCTGTTGCACGGCAACGCGAAGACGCCCGAAGACCTGAAGGCCGCTCTCGCGTACGGCGTCCGGCGGATCGTGGTCGACTCGCTCGACGAGATCGAGCAGCTCGGCGCGCTCGCCCCCGGCGCGCAGCAGGTGATGATCCGCGTGACGCCGGGTGTCACGGCCGGGGCGCACGCGGCCATCAGCACCGGCGCCGAAGGCCAGAAGTTCGGTTTCTCGCTGCTCGACGGCGTTCCCGACAACGTCGACGCGGCGGTGAAGGCCGTGGGAGCACAACCCGGGCTACGGCTCGTCGGCCTGCACTGCCACATCGGCTCGCAGGTCTCCCGCGTCGACCGCTACGAAGCCGCCGCGCGCCGGATGGCCGAGGTGCTCGTCCGGATCCGCGACACCCACGGTGTCACGCTGCGGGAGCTCGACCTCGGCGGCGGCCACGCGGTGCCGTACGTCGGCGGCGAGCCCGCGTTCGACCTCGGCGGGTACTCGCGGCGCCTGCGCGTGGCGCTCGCCTACGAGTGCGCGGCGCACGGCTTCCCGTTGCCGCGCTTGACGATCGAGCCGGGCCGGGCGCTCGTCGGGCCGGCCGGGATCACGGTCTACCGGGTGTGCGCGGTCAAGCGCGGCAGCCGCACGTTCGTCGCGGTCGACGGCGGCATGAGCGACAACGCGCGGCCGTCGCTCTACGGCGCGCGCTACACGACGCGCCTGGTCGGCCGGCGCTCCACGGAAAAGCGCGTTCCGATGACCGTCGTCGGCCGGCACTGCGAATCCGGCGACGTCCTCGCCGACGGCATCAGCCTGCCCGGTGACCTGCACGCCGGCGACCTCCTGGCCGTGCCGTGCACCGGCGCGTACCACCACTCGCTGGCGTCGAACTACAACCAGGTCGGGCGGCCGCCGCTGGTCGGCGTCCGCGACGGCGTCGCGACACTGCTGGTGCGCCGCGAAACCGAGGAGGACCTCAGCCGTCGCGATTTGGGCTAGGCCTGGGCACTGACCGCCGCCAGCCCCGCGAGCAGCACGCCGAGCGCGTACCGGAAGTCGTCCTCGACCGTCGAGCCGGCGCGTTCGCGCAGGCCACGGGCCATCAGCGGGAACGGGAACGACGACGAAGCGATCACCTCGGCCTCCTCGGCGGGCGACGGCCGCGTCTGGTCCTCGACGGCCCGCCCGAGCACGAAGTGCACCAGCACGCCGGCGGCGCGGGTGGCCTCACCGAGCGGGAAGCCCGCGTCGTGCAGCACCCCGACCGCGCGCTCGGCGAGGTCACCGAGCGCGCGGGCCGTGGTGAGGTCGGCGCCCAGCGCGACGCGGGCGCCGTCGCGGTGCGCGAGCAACGCCTCGTGCAGCGCGAAGCCCGCGTCTTCGAGCCACTTCAGCCACGGGCCGCCGTCGGGCAGCCCGGCGACTACCGGCGCGACGATCGCGTCCGTCATGTGGTCGAGCAGCGCGCGCTTGCTCCGGAAGTGCCAGTACAACGCGGGGGCCTTGACGCCCAGTTCGGTCGCCAGCCGCCGCACGGTCAGCTTGTCGAGCCCCTCGTCTTCCAGCAGTTCCAGCGCGACGCGCACCGCGTCGCCGACTTCCAGCGGCATGCTCCTCCTTGACGCTTTAACTTGTTAAGGCCATCCTAGCCCTTAACAAGTTAAGGAGAAAGCATGGACGCCGATGTGATCGTCGTGGGCGCCGGACCGGTGGGCCTGTTCCTCGCGGCCGAGCTCAAGCTGGCGGGCGCGGAACCCCTGGTCCTGGAACGCCTCGAAGCACCTTCCGAAGAACCGAAGTCACGCGGCCTGGGCGCGCTGGCGACCGAAGCGCTCCGGCGACGCGGGCTCGGCCCCCAGCTCGCCGAGGCCGACGTCGCCGGCACGAAGGACCTCGCCCGCGACCACGGCAGCACCCGCGGCCACTTCGCGAACATCTTCAAGATCGTCCCCAGCGAGGACCGCCCCCGGACGAACATCTGGCAGCCGGAGCTTGAACGCGTCCTCGCGAAGCACGCCGAAGGCATCCGGATCCTGCGCGGCCACGAGGTCACCGCGCTGGAGTCCGATGTAGACGGTGTCACGGTGACCGCCGGGAAGACCTGGCGCGCGCGGTACGTCGTCGGCTGCGACGGCGGCCGCAGCACGGTCCGCAAGCTGGCCGGGTTCGAGTTCCCCGGCACGCCGGCGCTGCTGCGCACGATCGCCGGCCAGGCGCGGTTCGCCGGTGACCTCCCGCCGAGCGGGCGGCACGCCGGTGGCACCTTCCTGCACGGCGGCAGCATGGTCGGGCTCACCGAGCCCGCGGCGAACCCGGAACCGGTCACCGCGGCCGATTTCGCCGCGAGCATCCGGCGGATCACCGGTGCCGACGTCGTCGTCGAGGAGTTCCGGGAGGAACGGCGGTTCGGCGACCAGGCCCGGCAGGCCGCCGACTACCGCCGCGGCCGCGTCTTCCTCGCCGGCGACGCCGCGCACGTGCACTCGCCGAGCGGTGGCCAGGGCCTCAACCTCGGCATTCCCGACGCGGCCAACCTCGGCTGGAAGCTCGGCGCCGTCCTCCGCGGCGACAAGCCCGAAGCGTTCCTCGACACGTACACGCGCGAAAGGCACCCGGCCGGCGAAGCGGTGCTACGCAACACGCGCGCGCAGTCGGCGTTGCTGGCGCCCGGCCCGCACGTCGACGCGTTGCGCGAGATCGTCGGCGAAGTGCTGGACCTGCCGGAGGCGAACCGGTACTTCGCGGACCTCCTGTCCGGCGTCCGCGACCGCTACGACTTCCCTTACCCCGCCCCGGCTCCGGTCGGCGAGCACTGCCCGGACCTCGAGCTCGTCGACGGTGCCGGCCGCACGACCCGGCTGCACGAACACACCCGCACCGGCCGCGGCCTCCTGCTGACCGAGCACCCGGCCGATCCGCGCGTCGACGTCGTGCCGGTGACGAACACCGGACCGCTGCTGCTGCGGCCCGACGGCGTCATCGCCTGGGCCGGCGAAGGCCCCCTCGACGTCGCACTGGGCACCTGGTTCTGAAACGGCCGTGGGCGGCCCCGCGAAACCGCCTCGGAATGACTCGTGAGTTTCCTCCACAGCCACCGATTCCTCGGCAAATCACGATCCTGGCGCCGGATCACGTGAAGCTGGCGCAGGGGTCTCGCTTTCTGGTCAGGTCTCGATACGCTGCGCACTTGACAAATCACATGCCGAAACACAGGGAGGGACGGCATGGGTGAAGATTCACGTGCGCGCGGGCTGGACAACACGGACAGATCGCTGATCGCCCTGCTGCAGCAGGACGGCCGGGCTTCGTTCACCGCGCTCGCGAAGGCGGTCGGGCTTTCGGAGGGGGCCGTCCGCCAACGGGTGCAACGGCTCCTGCGCGACGACCTCATGCAGATCGTCGCGGTGACCGACCCGGCCAACGTCGATCTGACGCGGCAGGCGATGGTCGGGATCAGCGTCGACGGCGCTGATCCGCGCGCAGTCGCCGACAAGCTCTCCGAACTGCCGAACGTGCACTACGTCGTGTTGTGCGCCGGGCGCTACGACCTGCTGGCCGAACTCGTCTGCCGGGACGACGACCACATGCTCGAAGTGCTGGGCGAGGAGATCCGCAAGATCGACGGCGTGTCCGGGACCGAGCTGTTCGTCTACCTGAAGCTGGCCAAGCAGAACTACGCCTGGGGCCGGCTGACGGCCTGACCGGGGTGAGGGGGAAACCGGGTTTCCCCCTCACGAGCCGCTACTGGAACCGGCGGTGGCCGGCCCGCGCGGGCACGCCCGCTTCGGCGAGTCCGGCCAGCGCCGCCGGGAGCGGATCCCGGTGCAGCACCCCGAGGCGCTGCGTGGCGCGGGTGAGCGCGACGTACAGCTCGGCCGCGCCGCGCGCGCCGCCGGCCAGGATCCGCGCGGGCTCGACGACGAGAACCGCGTCGAACTCCAGGCCCTTGGTCGCCGACGGCGGGACCGTGCCCGGCACGCCGGGCGGGCCGATGACGACGCTGGTTCCTTCGCGCACGGCTTCATCGCTTTCGAAATCGTCGATCGCGGCTCGCAGCTCGTCGTCCGCGACGCGTCTGGCCCACGGCCGGACCCCGCTCGCCCGCACGGATTCCGGCGGCCGCGCGGCCGGCGCGAACTCCGCAAGCAGCGCGCCCGCGACGGTCATGATCTCCGCCGGCGTCCGGTAGTTCACGGTCAGCTCCCGGTAGGCCCACCGGTCGGCGACGTAGGGCGCCAGCACCGGCCCCCACGCCGTCGCCCCGGCCGCGCTGCGGCGTTGCGCGAGGTCGCCGACGATCGTGAACGAGCGGCTCGGGCACCGCCGCATCAGCGTCCGCCAGTCCATTTCGGACAGTTCCTGTGCTTCGTCGACGACGACGTGCCCGTACGTCCAGTCGCGGTCCGCGGCCGCGCGCTCGGCGAGGTCGCGGGTGTCGCGCTCGGCGAACCGGCCGGCCAGGTCCTCGGCGTAGAGCAGGTCGGTGGCGACCAGGCCGAGGTCTTCGTCCAGTTCCTCCCGGTCCAGCTTGATGAGGTCCATGACGCCCTCGGCGTAGTCCGCGTCGTCCTCGGCCCGGCGGCGCGCGGCGGCGCGGTCGGCGGAGTCGTCCCGGCCGAGCAGGTCGGCCAGCTCGTCGAGCAGCGGCACGTCCGAGACCGTCCAGGCCGCGCCGTCCACGCGGAACAGCGCCGGATCGGCCCCGGCGGCTTCGAGCCGGCGCGGCGACATGTACAGCGGCGCCAGCAGCGTCTCCGGCGTCAATTCCGGCCAGAGCGCGGCGAGCGTGGCGTCGAGGCCTTCGTGCTCGGCCAGCTCGTCGAGGACGTCGGCGCGCAGGTCGGCCCACGCCCCGCGGTCCTCGCGGGTCAGCCAGCCCTCGCCGATCCGCGCGACGGCCCGCTCGGCCAGGGTCGTCACGACGTGCTCGCGGAAGACCGCGCGGGCCTCGTTGTGCGGCAGCCCGGACCGGCGCGCTTCGAGCCGGGCCTCGCCGGCGATGCCGTCGTCGAGGTCGACGCTGACGTCGGCCAGTTCGACCGGCACCGGTTCGTCGGGCACCTTCTGCCGGTCGGCGACCGCCGCGGCCAGCACGGCGAGGATCTTCAGCGATCCCTTGAGTTCCGCCACCGCCGGCTCGTCTTCGGCCGTGACGCGCAGGCCCGGCACGAGGTCGCCGGTGGTCAGGAAGACGACGTCGGACTCGCCGAGCGAGGGCAGCACCCGGCCGATGTGGTCGAGGAACAGCGGGCTCGGCCCGACCACCAGCACGCCGCTGCGCGACATCCGTTCGCGCTGGGTGTAGAGCAGGTACGCGACGCGGTGCAGCGCGACGGCGGTCTTGCCGGTGCCAGGCCCGCCCTCGACGACCAGCACCCCGGAGTGCCCGAGGCGGATGATCTCGTCCTGCTCGGCCTGGATGGTCGCGACGATGTCCCGCATGCCCTCGCCGCGCGGCGCGTTGACGGCCGCGAGCAACGCCGCGTCCCCGCGTTCGCCGTCGCCGGGACGGCCCAGGACCTCGTCGGTGAAATCGACGACGGTGCGCCCCAGCGTGTGGAACTGACGGCGGCGGCGCATGTTTTCCGGCGTCGCCGCGGTGGCGACGTAGAACGGCCGCGCCGCCGGCGCCCGCCAATCCAGCAGAAGGGGTTCGTAGCCGTTTTCGCCGTCGAAGAGCCCGATCCGGCCGATGTACTCCGTTTCGCCCGAAAGGGCGTCCAGCCTGCCGAAGCAGAGACCGTTGTCGGCGACGTTCAGCCGGACGGTCTCACGGGCCCGGACGCGCACGTCGGCATCGCGCTCCACCAGCGTGGTTCCCGGTTCCCCGAGCGCGTTGTGGTAGCGCGCCCGGGCCTGTTCGCGTTCGCGGTCGAGGCGCGCGTACAGCCCGGTGACGTACGCGCGTTCGGCCCGCAATTCCTCGTCGTACCCCTGGTTTGACAAATTCCCCTCACAGCGGTTAGACTGACGCTACATTCGGCGGGTCTTCCTGTTTATTTCGGAAGGCACGTCGATTTTTTATTGTCCACCCGGTGTCAAGACCCCTATCCGAGCCGGAATGACCAGCGGTACTGTTCGCGCATGAGCGGCCCGCGGGTGTTCCGGCTGATCCAGCCGGTCGACGACATCGAGATCGCGGTCGCCTTCTACGCCGCCGTCTTCGGGGATCCGGGCGAACGGATCGCGGTCAACCGGCACTACTTCACCTGCGGTGGCGTCGTGATCGCCTGCGTCGAAGCGCCGCTCGAACACCGCGAACCGCGGCCGCAGCGGGACCCGCGGATCGTCTACGTCGCGGTCGACGACGTCGAGGAGACCTTCCGGCGGGTGCGTGCCGCCGGGCCGCGCTGGATCGACGACGCGATCGAGACCCAGTTCTGGGGCGAACGGTCCTTCTACGCGGACGACCCGTTCGGCAACCCGCTCTGCTTCGTCCAGGAGGACACGCTCTACCTGGGCGGTCCCGTCGGCTGAGCGCCGTGGGCGCGGTGGATCCGGAACGGCATCACGAACCAGAGCAGCCCGAAGAGCAGCACGCACAACACCGCCATGATGACCATGGCGATCCCGCCGTAGACCACCTTCGCGATCAGCGCGACCGTCGACGTGATCGCCAGCGCCAGGCAGACCAGGCCGACCAGCACGAGCCGGTTGCCGACGGTCAGGATCCGCTCCCGGCTGCCGGTGCGGAACAGCAGCCGGTGCCACGCCGCGGGCGCGGTCAGCAACGCCGTCGCCGCCACCGCGAGGGCCACCGCGGACAGGTGCAGCGCCTTCTCGAACCCGCTGGCGTCGTGGAACCGGTCGGTGAACACGACCGAAAGCAGGAAGCCGAAGAGGATCTGCACGCCGGCCTGCGCGACCCGCAGCTCCTGGAGCAGCTCGCCGATGTTGCGCGTCAGCTGCTCGTTGCGGGTTTCGCCGGTGTGTTCCGCCACGGGAAGACGATACGCGGACCCGGCGGTGTTCACCGGTCTTCGGCGGCCGCCAGCAGGCGCTGCCCGAGGACGCGCGCGGCCTGCCGGAGTTCGGGGCACCGCACGATCCGGAACGGCGCCGGGCTCCGGGCGAGCTGCTCGGCGTACCAGGCGGGATTGCTGGTGCTGCCGGTCAAGCGGGTCGTCTCGTCGTCGAGGCGCTCGAGCCGCCCGAGGACGCGGGGCAGGCACCGGCTCACCAGGTCGAGCGGCGCCTCAATGACGACTTCGGCGTCGTACTCCCAGCCGGCGGCGAGGTGGTCCTCGACCACGGCGACCGGGTCGAGGTCCCGGGGTGGCTCGAAAGCGTCGTCCAAGACGGCGACGCTGCGGACCCGGTCGATCCGGTACGCCCGCCGCGCGCCCTCCGGGTGCTTGCGGCACAGCAGGTACCAGCGGCCGTGGCGGACGACGACGGCCCACGGCTCGACGTCGCCGGTCCATTCCCGGCCGGCCTCGGAGCGGTAGCCGAGGCGGACCCGCCGGTGGTCGGCGCACGCGTGCACGAGGGCGGCGGTGGTGTCGGGGTCAGGCCGCGCGGCAGCGGTGTCCGGCGCGGGCGCGGCGGTCCGCCGGACGGCCTCGGCCTGCGCGGCGACCGGCTCGGGGAGCGCCTGCACGATCTTGCCGAGCGCGCCGCCGACCAGGGTGGCGGGATCGCCGGCGTCGTGGTGGCCGTCGAGCACCGCCATGACCAGGCCGAGGGCCTCGGCGGGGCTGAACGTCAGCGGCGGCAGCCGCAGGCCGCGCCCGACCCGGTAGCCGCCGTAGGGCCCGCGGACGGAGACTACCGGGATCCCGGCTTCCCGAAGGATGCCGACGTAGCGCCGGGCGGCGCGTTCGGAGACGCCGAGCTTGCTCGCGAGCCGGTCCGCGGTGATACCCGGCCCGGCCTGGAGGAGTTCGAGGGTGCGCAGGGCCCGCGCTGTAGGGCTCGTGTCGTCTGCCATGGGAATTCCCGGTTCCGGAAGTGGATCGTCCGGAATGGATCCTAAGCTCCCCGGCCATGACCGACACGGACACGACGCTCGTAGTGGATGGAGACGGGCTCTCGACGCTCCTGAGCACGCTCGACCGCACCCGGCGGCCCCTGGGCGAGGTGCTTGAGCAGGCCGCCCAGCGTCATCGTGCTCGCCGCGACCCGTGGGACACCGCCGAGCCGGGCGCGGAGACGCCGGCCAGGCGGCGCATCATCGCGGACATGATCGAGGAGTACGCGCGCCACACCGGTCACGCCGGCCTGCTCCGCGAAGCCGTGGACGGCCTGGTGGGCGAGGACGCGCCGGCGTGACGGCGGCCGTCACCATCGTCCCCGCCAACGAGGCGTCGTGGGACGACGTCGCCGCCGTCTTCGGGACCGCCGACTACCCCGGCCGCTGCCAGTGCCAGCGGTTCAAGGTCGCGGGCTGGATCTGGCGCGACTCCACGCAGGAGCAGCGCACCGCGATGCTGCGAGCCCAGACCGCGTGCGGCGAACCGGACGCGGCCACGAGCGGGCTCATCGCCTACCTCGACGGCGAACCGGCCGGCTGGGTCGCCGTCGAGCCGCGCACCGCTTACCCCAAGCTGCGCGGCACGCGCGTCCCGTGGACCGGCCGCAATGAGGACAAGGACGACGACGGCGTCTGGGCGGTGACGTGCTTGGCCGTCCGCAAGGGCTTCCGCGGCCGCGGCCTCACCTACCCGCTCGCCCAGGCGACCATCGGCTTCGCCCGCGAGCGCGGAGCCCGCGCGCTCGAGGCGTACCCGATGATCACCCAGCCGGGCAAGGAGATCACCTGGGGCGAGCTGCACGTCGGCGCCCGCCAGGTGTTCGCCGACGCCGGCTTCGAGGAGGTCGGTCACCCGACTCCGCGACGCGTGGTCATGCGCATTGAGTTGTCTACTGTGGACTGACCCTCACCACCCCCAGGAGCGGTCGGGCACCACGCGGATGCGGACGGAGTACTCGGCGTCGAAGGCCTCCGGCGTCGCGAACCCGATGGCGTCGTAGGACGCGCCGTACTTGTCGACGTAGCCGGGCGCTTCCGACGCCTTGCCCTCGTCGACCTGTGCTTTGCCGTTGACGACGAGGATCGCGCCGCCGCCTTCGTTGCCGTTGAGGTGGAAGCTCACCTCGGGGTTCGCCTCGAGGTGCCGCAGTTTCGCGGTGTCCGGTTTGCTGAACACCAGGATGTCGTCGCCGTCGAGCACGAACCACACCGGCCGCGGCGCGGGCCGCCCCTTCGGCGTGACGGTGGTCAGCCAGCCGATCTTCTCCGCGGCGCGGTCGGCGAGTTTCGGTTCTGCCATCGGTCCTACCCCCTGGTCGTCGGGCTGTGATCCAGCTAACCACGAGGCACCGACAATTCTTCCCGCGTCAGCGCGAGGCGACGAGCCGGGCGTACCGCGTCCCGGCCGCGAGCAGGACCAGCCCCGCGCCGAGGAACGCGCCGACCCGCGCCAGGCCGTCCAGCGCGGACAGGTCGAACAGCACCAGCTTGAGCACCGCCGCGCCGACCAGGACCAGCCCGCTCACGCGCAGCCCGACGACGGCGATCCCGCGCAGCAGCAGGACGAGCGCCGCGATCGTCCAGGACACCGTGATCAGCGCGTGGCCGAGGAGGAAGCCGGTGCGGCCGGGAACGGCCAGCAGCGACGCGCACAGCACGACCCCGGCGGCGCCGTACAGCGCGGAAACCCCGGCGACGAGCCAGATCGGCAGGTCGTCGGCCGGCCCGCGGAAGACCGCCAGCCGCACCGCCGCCCACGGCAGCGCGACCGAAACCGCGAGGATCAGCAAGGCGACCGCGAGCGCGCCGGCGACGTCACCGGCCGGCCGGATCCGGTGCACCATCAGCAAAGCGGGCGTGACGTCGAAGAACACGCCGACCAGGCCACCGATCGTCGCGAAGCCGAGCGCGGCCCCCAGCGCGAACTTGGTGCGCCCGCCCACCGCGGCGACGACGAGCAGCAGCGCCTCGCTCAGCAGCACCGCGGCACGGGCCGGGCCGTCGAACTGCATGACGGTGGCCTGCAGGATCGCCAGCAGCCCGGCGAGCCCGGCCAGCTGCCCGGCGAGCCCCGGCCACCAGCGGCGCGCCGCCCAGACGGCCAAGAGGACGACGCCGGCCCCGGCCGCGACGGGCACGGCCTGGATCTTGGGCAGGAGCAGGGCCGCGATCAGCGTCGGGACGACCGCCGTCGCCAGCACGGACAACGCGGCGGGGTCGTTTTCGCGGCGGCGCAGCACGATCAGGGCGAGCGCGACACCGATGACGCCCGTGCCGAGCGCCGCGGAGGTGTTCGGCCAGCCGCCATGGCCCACGGCGGTGCTGATGACGGAGGCGAGCAGCGGCGGCACCCCGGCGGCGAGCGTCAGCGACGACCAGTCGCGGCGCAGCTGCACCGGCGCCGTCGCGAGCTGGACCATCAGCAGGAAGGCGACGAGCTCGGGGGTGAACCCGCGGGTGATCATCGGCGCGCACACCGCGCAGCCGGCCACGACGACGGAGGCCAGCAGCGGTGACTCCCAGCGCAGGGCCACGAGCAGCCCGCCGACGGCGACCGTGAGACCCACGGCGAGCCCGGCGAGCACCGGCAGGAAGTCGTACAGCGACGTCGCGGCGACGGCGTCCAGGTAGAGCGTCGCGATGCCGGTCCAGGCGAGCGCGAACGCCCCGGTGCGGCCGGCGGGCTTGCGGTGCAGCCAGACACCAGTGCCGGTCAGGGCGAGCCCGAAGGCGGCACCGACGAGCACCCGCGGCAGCGGCCCGAGCCAGCCCCGCTGGACGGCCAGCACCAGCAGCAGGACGACACCGAGCAGCGTCACGGCCCCGCCGACCCAGGCCAGGACCCGGCTGCCCGCGCCTTCCTTACCGAGCTTTTCGCCCAGCGTCTGGCGCGGCGGAGCGGGCAGGTAGGGCGAGGGCGGCGGGACGTAGCGCTGCTGCGGCGGCTGCCAGGGGTTCTGGGGCCACGGCATCTGCTGGGGCCAAGGTTGCGGCTGGGGTTGCGGCTGCGGCTGAGGCGGCGCTTGGTGCGGCCGCGGTTGTTCGGCCTGCTTCGGCTGCTCGGCTGGCTTGGGCTGCTGGGCCTGCTTCGGCGGCTCGGGTTGCTCAGCCTGTCGAGGCTGCCCAGCCTGCCCGGCCTGGACGGTGCGCAGTTCGGAGCCCACCACGGCGAGACGACGCCCCAGGTCGTCGATCTCGCCGGCGAGCCGGCGGAGCACATCTTCGGTGGTCATACCGGACAGAGTCACCCACAAGTGGCCTCCGGCGGATCCGTAGCACTACTCAACCGCGGTGAGTACCCGGTCCATGGTCGTCATGATCGAGACGGTCTCGTCGAGCGGCATGAGCGCGCTCTCGGTCTCGCCGGCGGCCAGCAGCCGCGCGACTTCGTCGGCCTGGTGCCGCAGGCCACGGCCCTCGTCGAGGTACTCGAAGCGGCTTCCCTCGCCTTCGCGCGGGATGAGCGTGAAGGACGCGGGCGCATAGAACGGCCCGTCGATCTCGATGCGCGCGTCCGTGCCGACGATCGCCGCCGTGGTCGGCGAAACCGCGCTCAACGTGCAGCTCAGCACGGCCTGCGCCCCGCTCGCGTAGCCGAACAGCATCGACGTCTGCCCGTCGACGCCGGTGAACGCGGGGGTCACCATCGCGGCGACGCGGTCGGGCGTGCCGAGCACCATCGACGCGAACGAGACCGGGTAGATCCCCAGGTCGAGCAGGGCGCCACCGCCGAGTTCGGGGGCGAACAGCCGGAAGGCGGGGTCTTCGGCGAACCACTGCCCGTGGTCGGCGGTGACGGTGACGACGTCGCCGAGGCTCGGCAGCAGCTCGCGGATGTGCCGGATGTGCGGCAGGAAGCGCGTCCACATGGCTTCCATCAGGAAGAGGTTGCGCTCCCGGGCGAGCGCGACCAGGTCACGGGCCTCTTCGGCGTTCATCGTGAAGGGCTTCTCGACCAGCACGGGCTTGCCGGCCTCGAGCGCGAGCCGCGCGTTGCCGTGGTGCAGGGGGTGCGGCGTGGCGACGTAGACGATGTCGACGTCCGGATCGTTCGCGAGGGCTTCGTAGCTGCTGTGCCGGGTGGGGATGCCCCGCTGGTCGGCGAAGGCTTCGGCACTCTCGGCCGTGCGCGACCCGACCGCGGCGACGACGCCGGAGTCGGTCAGCTTCAGGTCTTCCGCGAAGGACGTGGCGATGCCACCGGTCCCCATGATTCCCCAGCGCAGGGGCTTGTCGGTCATGGTCCGAACCCTACGTCTCCGGCTGTCGGCAAAAGCACGGTGGAAGTCCGCGCACCCGGTCGGGCAGGGTGGAGGTTCCCCAGCCGAGCGGAGGCTCGCCGTGCCCCGTCGCCGTGTTCCCGAGCGCGCCACGCCCGTCGGCGCCGGCCGGATCTTCCTGCCGGTGATGCTGGTCGTCTTCGGCCTGGGCACGGCGGTGCTCCTGGTCGCGGCGATCAGGGTGCTGGCAAGCGACCTCGACCACGGCGGGGACCCGTCGCCGTGGTTCGTGCTGTCGGTGTTCGCGACGGCGATCCAGCTGATCGGGGTGGTCGCACTGGGCTTCCGCCGCCGCTGGGGCGCAAAGCTGCTGGCGGCGGCGTTCGTGGCGAGCGTGCTGCTGGACTTCGGCTCGTCGACCGGGCTGAGCACCGGAGCGATCCTGCTCAAGATCATCGCGGCCGGCCTCCTGGCCACGGCGATCCTGGTCCGCTGGGACGACCTCGTCGGTTGACCGCCCCTGGTCGCCGCAGCTCAGCCGAAGCCCACGCGAAAGTGATCGCCGAGACGCGCTTCTTCCCGGGGAGTCCCACCCCGTACAGTGTTGGACCGATCACTTCAGGTCGAGGGGGACACGATGAGTGACGACATCCAGTCGCCGAAGAAGTCCGGCTGGGGCGAACTCGGGCACAAGTGGATAACGGCGATCGCGGCGCTGGTCACCGCGCTCGCCGGCGCCGGGTTCTTCATCGGGCGGAACAGCGCACAAGAGGCGAAGCCATCCGCTCCGGCGACAGTGACCGTAACGGCATCACCGGGGGTTCGTCCGGCCGACAATGCGACATCGAGTTCGACACCGGCGAGTCCGGACCCGGCGATCTACTGGTCGGGCGAACTCGAGTGGGGCAAGTTCAACTTCGACATCAATCCCCCGAACTACACCGACGGCGAGTACATCCAGTACCTCGGCAGCGAACTCCTGTACGTCAACGGCAAAGCCAGGGTCACCGCGTGGAAGAAGGGCGGACAGCCCGGCAAGGCCGACTGCGTGTCGGCCATCGACGCCGACGGCTCGAACCAGACGTACGTCGCGAAGGACAACCTGATCTGCGGGCAGACCGCGGAAGGGCGGATCTTCCTCCTCAGCGCGACTTCGGCCGGCACCACACTCCGCACTCAAGTCACCGTCTGGAACAAATGAGCCTCCGGCAGGGACTTTAGCCAGGCCGACTGTGCGTGATCGACACCACAAGCGACAATGGAGGACGTGACCGCCACCCTGAGCAAGCCCGCCCTGAAGATCGGCCCCTACCAGGTCGATCCCCCAGTGGTGCTCGCTCCGATGGCCGGCATCACCAACGTCGCCTTCCGGCAGCTGTGCGCCGAGTACGGCGCCGGCATCTACGTCTGCGAAATGATCACCGCGCGGGCCGTCGTCGAACGGCATCCCGGGACCATGCACATGATGACCTTCGGGGCCGACGAAAAGCCCCGGTCCATGCAGCTCTACGGCGTCGACCCGAAGACCATGGCCGAAGCCGTCCGGATCATCGTCGGTGAAGGGCTTGCCGACCACGTCGACTCCAACTTCGGCTGCCCGGTCGCGAAGGTGACGCGCAAGGGTGGCGGGGCGGCGCTGCCGTTCAAGCGGAAGCTGTTCGAAGCGATCGTCCGGGAGTCGGCGAAGGCCGCCGGTGACGTGCCGTTCACCGTCAAGTTCCGCATCGGCATCGACGACGACCACCGCACCTACCTCGACGCGGGCCGCATCGCCGAGGCCGAGGGCGCCGCCGCCGTCAGCCTGCACGCGCGCACCGCCGCGCAGCGCTACTCCGGCCAGGCCGACTGGACCAAGATCGCTGCTCTCAAGGAAGCCGTGACCAGCATCCCGGTGCTCGGCAACGGCGACATCTTCAGCGCCGCCGACGCCCTGCGCATGGTCGCCGAAACCGGCTGCGACGGCGTCGTCGTCGGACGCGGCTGCCTCGGCCGGCCGTGGCTGTTCGGCGAGCTCGAAGCCGCGTTCGCGGGCCGCCCGCTGCCGATCCCGCCGAACCTGGGCGAGGTGTCGCGCGTCCTGCGCCGCCACGCCGAGCTGCTCATCTCCCACGACGGCGAGACCAAGGCCCTGCGTGACCTGCGCAAGCACATGGCCTGGTACTTCATGAACTTCCCGGTCGGCTCCGAGCTGCGCCGCGGCTTCGCGATGGTGTCCAGCCTGACCGAGCTCGACGACCTCATCGGCCGCCTCGACCACGACGCCCCGTTCCCCGCCAACGCCGACGGCCCGCGCGGCCGTCAGGGGTCCCCGGGCAAGGTCACACTCCCGCATGGCTGGCTCGACGATCCGGACGACGACTGCGTCCCGGAGGCGGAAGACATGCACTCCGGCGGCTGAGCTGCAGCAGGCTGAACCCGAACAGCAGCACCCCCAGCGGGACGTGCACGACGGTCACGTGCGCGATGCCCAGCACCACCTGCGCCAGCACCAGCCCGAGGAACCCGGTCGCGGAGACGATCGGCCCGGGTGAGCCGCCGCCTGGGCGCCACGCCAGGACCGCCGCGGCCACGTGCACCATCGCCACGACGAACACCGCGTACGCCGCCGCGCTGTGCAGCGAATGCCCGTACGGCGTGGTCAGCATCAGGCCGGCGGTGACCGGCGAAAGGAACACGGCCAAGGTCTGCAGGCCGATCGTGAAACGCAAGAACGTCGCCATACCCGTACGACGACGCGGCCACGCCGAACGTGAGGTCGTGACATCTGTAACCCCCCGATCGTGGCGGATCGCATCCTTGCCGGACCCCTCGCCGCGACAGGCTCTTCCCATGACGAACGAAAGCGCACCCGCCTCGCTGCTCCGGACCCTCGGCATCGAAATCGCCGTCCCGCTCGGGGTCTACTACGGACTCCACTCGCTCGGTGCGAGCGACTTCACCGCGCTCGCCCTCTCCGGGGTCTTCCCGCTGGCGCGGACGCTCTTCCAGTTCGCCAAGCACCGCACCCTCAACGGGCTCGCGCTCGTCGTCCTCGTGACCAACGTCGTCGGGATGCTGCTGACCTTCGTCTCCGGGGACGCCCGCATGATGATCGCCAAGGACTCGATCGGGAGCGGGATCACCGGGGTCGTCATCCTGATCTCCGCGTTCACCGCGCAGCCGATCATGACGAAGGCCCTGCGCCCCTTCCTCACCCACGGCAAGGCCGACCACGAAGCCGCGTGGGAACGCCTGCAGCCGAACAACCGGTTCCGCACCGTCCTGCGCCGCGGCAGCTTCATCTGGGGTGCCGGGTTCATCCTCGAAAGCGCCGCCCGCGTGATCGGTGCCTTCACCCTGCCCGTCTCGACCATGGTGTGGCTGAGCACGGTCCTCTTCGTGGCCTCGTTCGCGGTGATCATGGTGGTCGCCGGGGCGTCCGCGAAGGAAGCCGGCGAGATGGTGGCGCGGGAAGCCGGCGCGAAGCAGCTCGTCGCCGCCTGACGTCAGCAGGGCCGCGCGCGGAGGAACTCGGCGTGCGGCCAGGTTCCGGTGAGGATCCGCTTGAACGCCTCGTTCTCGCTGGCGGTCACCCGGGGCATCGTCCGCTCGTCCGGGACCGCCGCGGTGATCCGCACGCCGTACGTGTCCGGCCACGGCGGGACGCCGTTGAGCAACGTCCCGCTGAACGTGCACCCGGCCCAGGCGGCACCGCCGGCGCGACCGGCGCTGTTGACCCGGTTCGCGTCCTCACCGTCGAGCCCCACCCAGACCCCGATGGTCGACGTCTGGTCCGTGTCCAGGTGGATCGGCAGGATGACCCGGATGGCCGCCCCGAAGCCGTCGGCGACGAGGAACGAGTCCGAGTGGAACCGCAGCGCCTTCCTGCGCTCGCGCTTGGTGAGCTCGGCGAGCGGGTCGGGCCAGACGTAGTTCCACGCCAGGTGACCGGGATCGAGCCGCTGACCGCAGCAGGAGCAGGTCGGGCCAGCCTGGGGACGCATCCTCACCCCGCGGACCTTATCCGGCGGCGAACCGGACCACAGCCGGGTTTCGCCGCTTGACCAGCACGAACACAGCGTGTACAGGTGTGTACATGTACAGCAAACGGCAGCAGCTCGTCGGCGACCTCTCCGACCTGATCCGGTCGGGGCGCCTCGCCCACGGTGAGCGTCTCCCGGGCGAGAACCAGCTCGCCGAGCAGTACCAGGTCAGCCGCGGGACCGTCCGCAGCGCCCTCTCCGAGCTCCAGCAGCTCGAACTGATCTCCACCCAGGCCGGGGTCGGGTCGTTCGTCACCTTCGACGGCGTCCAGCTCGACCAGCGGCTCGGCTGGGCCCGCGCCCTCGCCGACGCCGGGGCGCCCGTCAGCACGCGGCTCCTCGGCATCGAGACCGTCGAAGACCGGGCCCTCGAAGAAGAGTTCGGCGAGAAGACCTACGTCGCCGTGCGGCGGCTGCGGCTGGAGCACGACCGCGGCGTCTCGCTGGAGACCGCCACCGTCTCCGCCGACGGCGTGCTCGCCGACCTCCCCGAGACCGGCCTGCGGGACGGCTCCCTCACGAAGACCCTCGAGGCCGCCGGCCGGATCTCCGTCGGCGGCGACCAGTGGATCAGCACCCAGCGCCTCGACGCCGGCGACGCCGAGCTCCTCGGCCGCGGCGTCGGCGAGCTCTTCCTCCGCGCCGAACGCACCTCGGTCGACGCCGAAGGCCGGCTCGTCGAGCGGGTGGTCAGCCTGCTGGACCCGGACCGGTTCCAGTTCCACCTCACCTTCGGACACCGGTGAACGCGCGGGACCGGGCGCTCGGCGCGTTCACCGGGCTCGCCGTCGGCGACGCGCTCGGCATGCCGACGCAGTCCATGTCCCGCGCCGCCATCGCCGCGGCCTACGGGCCGGTCACCGGCCTGCTCAGCGCCGTCGCCGAGCAGCCGGTCGCGCCGTCGATGCCCGCCGGGTCGGTCACCGACGACACCGAGCAGGCCGTCCTGCTCGCTCGTCTCCTCATCGACGGCCGCGGCACCGTCGAGCCGCACGTCTTCGCCGACGCCCTGCTCATCTGGGAGGCGGACATGATCCGCCGCGGCTCCGCGGACCTCCTCGGGCCGTCGACGAAACGCGCGCTCTCGCAGCTCCAGAACGGCGTTCCCGCCGAAGAGGCCGGCCGCACCGGGACGACCAACGGCGCCGCCATGCGCGTCACGCCGGTCGGCATCGCGACCCCCTCCGAAGACCTCCACGCGCTGGTCGACGCGGTCGCCGCGACCGCGCGCGTCACGCACAACACCAGCCTCGGCATCGCGTCCGCCGCCGCGGTCGCGGCCACCGTGTCCGCCGGGGTCGAGGGCGCGAGCCTGTCCGAAGCGCTCGACGCCGGCGAGCGCGCGGCCGTCGTCGGCGGGGAACGCGGGCACTGGGCGGCCGGCGGGGAGATCGCCGCCCGGATCGGCTGGGCCCGCGGCTGGGTGCGGGGCATGGCGCCGGCCGCCGTCGCCGACGCGGTCGCCCGCGTGATCGGCACGTCGGTCGCGTCGCAGGAGTCCGTCGTGGCGGCGTTCGCGCTGGCCGAGGCCATGGGCGACGACCCGCCGGCGGCGCTGCGCCTGGCCGCCGGGCTCGGCGGCGACACCGACACCGTCGCGGCGATCTGCGGGGCGATGCTCGGCGCCGCGCACGGTGTGGGTGCGTTCCGGCCCGATGTCGTCGAGACTGTGCTCTCGGTGAACCGTCTCGAATTCGGGCCGCTCGTCGACGAGCTGCTCGCCCTCCGGCGGCGGACCGGGAAGCGTCACACCACCTACTGACCAGGGGGCGGGCCATGACCGAAGCGGGCACGCGGAAGCTCCAGGTGGAGACCAACGGCCTCGACGTCATCGACGACGCCGAACGCCGCGGCAGGCCACGCCAGCTGTTCTGGCCGTGGTTCGGCGCGAACGTGTCGGTGCTGGGGCTCAGCTACGGCTCGTTCACCCTCGGCTTCGGCATCTCGTTCTGGCAGGCACTGGTCGCCGGCGTCGTCGGCATCCTGTTCTCGTTCCTGCTGTGCGGGTTCATCGCGATCGCGGGCAAGCGCGGGTCGGCGCCGACGATGCTGCTCTCGCGCGCGGCCTTCGGCGTCCGGGGCAACCGGCTGCCGTCGGCGATCTCGTGGCTGCTCACGGTCGGCTGGGAAACCGTGCTCACGGCGCTGGCGACGCTCGCGACGTCGACCGTCTTCGAACGGCTCGGCTGGGGCGGCGGGACCCCGACGAAGGTGATCGCGCTGGTCGTGGTCGCCGCGCTGACCGTCGCCGCCGGTGTCCTCGGCTTCGACGCGATCATGAAGCTGCAGACGTGGATCACCTGGATCACCGGCGTGCTCACGGTCGTCTACGTGATCCTGGTCGCCGGGGACGTGCACTGGGACGCCGTCAGCGCGCTGCCGTCCGGCTCGGCGCAGCAGTGGGTCGGCGCGCTGGTGTTCCTGATGACCGGCTTCGGCCTCGGCTGGGTCAACGCGGCCGCGGACTACTCGCGCTACCTGCCGCGGTCGTCGTCGAGCCGCGGGGTGGTCGGCTGGACGACGTTCGGCGCGTCGGTGGCGCCGCTGGTGCTGCTGGTGTTCGGGCTGCTGCTGGCCGGCTCGTCGACCGAGCTGAACGGCGCCATCGCCAAGGATCCGATCGGCGCGCTCACGACGCTGCTGCCGCTGTGGTTCCTGGTCCCGTTCGCGCTGGTCGCGGTGCTCGGCCTGGTCGGCGGCGCGGTGCTGGACATCTACTCGTCGGGGCTGGCGCTGCTGTCGGCCGGGCTGCGCGTGCGGCGGCCGGTGGCGGCGTTCGTCGACGGCGTGCTCATGGTGGCGGGCACGATCTACATCGTGTTCTTCGGCGGCGAGTTCCTCGGCCAGTTCCAGGGTTTCCTGGTGACGCTGGGCGTGCCGGTGGCGGCGTGGTGCGGGGTGATGCTCGCGGACGTCCTGCTGCGCCGGTGTGACTACGCCGAGCCGGACCTGTTCGACCCGGCGGGCCGCTACGGCGACGTCCGGTTCGGGCCGATCGCACTGGTGCTGGTGGCGACGGCGCTCGGCTGGGGCCTGGTCACGAACACCGCGGCCGGCTGGCTGCAGTGGCAGGGCTACCTCCTCGAACCGTTCGGCCTCGGCGGGCGCGGCGGCTCCTGGGCGTATGCGAACCTCGGCGTCCTGGTGGCGCTGGTCCTCGGCTTCGTCGTCACTTTGCTTGCGCGGCACCGCGTCCGCGCGCAGGAGACGGCGTGAGGTCGGTCCTGGCGGTCATCGACCTGCAGAACGTGTTCGCCACCCCGGCGAGCGAGTGGTTCACCCCGCGCTTCGCCGAGGTGCTGCCGGCGATCCACCGCCTGGTGACGGCGTTCGGCAACGACGTCGTCTTCACCCGGTTCGTCGCGCCGGCGCGCCCGGAAGGGGCGTGGAAGCAGTACTACGAGCAGTGGCCGTTCGCGCTGCGGCCGCCGGATGACCAGCTGTACCGGGTGATCCCCGAGTTCGACCCGCCGTCCACAGTGGACGCGACGACGTTCGGCAAGTGGACCCCGCGGCTGGCGACGCGCGTGGGCGGCGCCCGGCTGGTGCTGGCGGGGGTGTCGACGGACTGCTGCGTGCTGTCGACGGCGCTGGCCGCGGCGGACGCGGGCGTGTCGGTGACGGTGGTGTCCGACGCGTGCGCGGGCGTGGACGACGAGAGCCACGCGAAGGCACTGGACCTCATGCGGCTGTACGGGCCGCTGGTGAAGGTGGCCACGACGGACGAGGTGCTGGGCTAGGCTCGCCTCGGTGAGCCTCGAAGCCTCGGCCATCGCGTTGACGACCGCGGTGGTCAAGGCCGCCGCGAAGCTCTGGCTCGGCGACCGCCCGATCGCGGCCGACGCCTCGGCCAAGGTGTTCGACCTGCTGGAGAAGCAGGTCACGGGGCTCAACGACCGCCGCAAGCTCCGGCTGCTGTTCACGAACCTCGAGTCCCGCGTCGCCGACCGCCTGCTGCCGTTCCTCGACGTCGAGTTCCGCGCGCTGCCGGAGAACGAGCGGACCGCGGCGGTGGAGGCGGCCCGCGAGACGTTCGACCGGGCGGCCCTGACCGACGACGACCTGTTCGCCACCGACCTCGACGCGGCGTTCCTGTACCGCTCCCTCCTCCGGACGGTCCCCGGCGCCACGTCCCTGCTGTCGGCCGACGCGACGGAGCTGTACCGGCGGGTGCTCCGGGAGTGCTGCGCGTACCTGGTGCAGGTGACGAGCACATTGCCCCGCTTCCAGCCGGGCGCACTGGTCGAGGTGCTCCGCCGGGAGACGGAGATCCTGGAGACGGTCCGGAACGTCCTGGCGGCGCTCCCGGAACGCCGCCACCCGGACGACTTCGCGGCGGACTTCCGCCGCCAGGTCGTGACGGCGCTGGACCGGATGGCGCTGTTCGGCGCGGGCTTGACCGACGCGACCCGGCTGTACCCGCTGTCGGTCGCGTACCTGAGCCTGAGCGTCAGCGCCGACGACGACGGTCCGCCCGCCGACCGGATCGAGCACGTGCTGCCCCGCACCCGGCGGATCCTGCTGCGCGGCGAGGCGGGCTCCGGCAAGACGACGATGCTGCAGTGGCTGGCCGTGCAGTGCGCGAGCCGGCAGCTGCAGGACGTCGACGGCTGGGCCGACCTGGAGCCGTTCCTGGTGCGGCTGCGGCGGTTCAGCCGGTCGCCGCTGCCCACGCCGGAACGCTTCCTCGACGAGGTCGGCAGGCACATCGCCGACGAGATGCCGGCCGGCTGGGTGCACAAGCGACTGCGCAAGGGGTGGGCTGTCGTCCTCGTCGACGGAATCGACGAGCTGCCCGACGAGCGCCGCCGCGAGGTGCGCGGCTGGCTCCGGGAACTCGTCGGCGCGTTCCCGAAGGCCCGGTTCGTCGTCACCACCCGCCCGGCCGCAGTGGCCCCCGGCTGGCTGCGCGGCGAAGGGTTCACCGAGGTCCGCCTCCAGCCGATGACCCCGCGCGACGTCCGCACGTTCGTCAAGCGCTGGCACGCGGCGGTGCCGGCGCTCGAAGACCGCGGGGACGCGTTGATCGCGGCCATCGGCGCCCGGAGCGCGTTGCGGCGGCTCGCCGAGAACCCGCTGATGTGCGCGTTGCTCTGCGCCCTGCACCAGGAGGGCAACGGACGCCTGCCCGACAACCGCATGGAGCTCTACGACGTCGCGCTGCGCATGCTGCTCGACAGCCGGGACGTCGAGCGCCGGATCGAAGCCACCGTGCGGCTTTCGCTGACCGAAAAGCTCGTGCTGCTGCGAAGCCTGGCTTACTGGCTGGTCCGCAACGGCCACACGGACGTCCCGGTGTCGGACGCCGAAGCCCGCGTCGCGGCGAAGCTGCGCTCGATGGGCCAGATCGATGTCACGCCGCACACGGTGTTCCGCCACCTCGTGGACCGCGGCGGCGTGCTGCGCGAACCGGTCCCGGGCCGGATCGACTTCGTGCACCGGACGTTCCAGGAGTACCTGGCGGCTCAGGCGGCGGTCGAAGAGGACGACATCGGCATCCTGACGGCGAACGCCCACCTGGACGAGTGGCGCGAAGTGGTGGTCCTGGCGGCGGGGCACGCGCATCCGGCGCAGCGCGAACGCCTGCTGGACGGGATTCTCCGCTGGGACGCGGACGAGCAGGAGCGGCTGAAGCTCGACCTGGTGGCGTTGGCGTGCTTGGAGACGTCGCCGGTGTTGAGCGAGCGGCTGCGGAACGAGATCGAGGACCGGGCGAGCACCCTGATCCCGCCGTCGACCTTCAAGGAGGCGGAGGCGCTGGCGGCGGCAGGCGAGTTCGTCCTCGACCTCCTGGCCGACAGTGCACCCGAGACCCCCGCGGCGGTGGCCACGACCGTCCGCGCGATCGCGTTGATCGGCGGCCCGGGCGCGCTGGAGCTGCTGACCCGCTACCACCGGTCCGAGGAGAAGGCGGTGGTGGACGAGCTGGTCAAAGCCCGGAAGAGGTTCGATCCGGCCGAGTTCGCCGAACGCGTGCTGGCCGGCTTGCCGATCGAGCACCTGTGGATCGACGATCCGGCGGACCTGGCCGGCCTCGAGCACCTGAGCCACCTCGAATACCTCAACTGCCTTTTCGACGAAGTTCACGGCGATCTAAGCTTCGTCCGGGATCTCCCTCGGCTGAAAAGCCTCGACGTCACCGACCCGGGCGAGTTCGACCTACGGCCGCTCATCGGCACCTCGTTGGAACACATCACCTTGACGGGCAGCATGTCCACCACCTCGACGGACCTCGGACCACTCGCCGGGATCCCCGCTCTGCGCACGATCGAGGTCGTGCTGAAGACGCACGGGTGGTCGCGGCTGGCCGAACTGCCGAACCTGAAGAGACTCAAGCTGAGCTACCTCGAGCTCGACCAGCTCGCCGAGCTCGCTCCCTTGCGCCTGGTGCCCGAACTGACCTTGAACCAGGTCTTCGGCATCGAAGACCTCAGCCGTCTGTCCTTTTTGCACAATCCGCGTAGCCTTCGCTTCGAAAACTGCCCGCTTCTACGGGACGTGCAGGTCCTCGCCGGCTGGTCCCGCAGCCTGACCGAGCTCAGTTTCGTCAACTGTCCCGAGGTCGACCTCACCGTGCTTCCGTCGCTGACCTCGTTGCTTCGCCTGCAACTCCTCTCCTCATCGTTGCCGGACCTCCGGCTCCTGTCGGGTCTCAAGGCATTGCGGTTACTGGCTTTGCTGGCACCCGGCGAGATCGACCTGACCCCACTGGCTGGCCAGACCGACCTCCTCGTGATCGTCAACTTCGAGGCCCAGCTCGTCGGCGAGGAGCTGCTGGGGCCCGGGAGCCGAGTCAAGCGGCTCGGGCGCGGCGGCGAACTAGTAGATTCGGGCGCGTGATCGACCACATCAGCATCCCCACCGAGGCCGGTTCCTTCGACGCCATCGCCGCCGGGCCCGAAGACGGGCGGCCCGTGCTGCTGCTGCACGGCTTTCCCGAAGCCGCCGTCGAGTGGGAGCACCAGGTCGCCACCCTCGGGGTGCTCGGGTACCGGGCCGTCGCGCCGGATCAACGGGGCTACTCGCCCGGTGTCCGGCCCGAGCAGGCGACCGACTACTCGATCGACCACCTCGTCGGGGACGTCGTCGCGATCGCCGACAAGCTGGGCTGGAAAGAGTTCGACCTCGTCGGGCACGACTGGGGCGGGGCCGTCGCCTGGTGGACCGCCGATGCGCACCCCGATCGCCTGCGCAGCCTCGCCGTCGTCTCCACGCCGCACCCCGCCGCGCTCGCCGAGGCCATGAAGACCGACGAAGACCAGCACCTGCGGACGCGCTACATGACCGAGTGGCGGCAGACCCGCGTCACCGAGCGGCGGATGCTGGAGAACGACGCCCGGGCGCTCCGGGACATGTTCGAGCGGCGGGTCCCGCTGCACAAGATCGAGGACTACGTGCAGCGGCTGTCCGAGCCGGGCGCGCTCACCGCGGCCCTCAACTGGTACCGCGCGGGCCGGCCGGGCGGGAAGATCGGCAAGATCTCCGTGCCGACGCTGTACATCTGGAGCACCGAGGACGTTTCGTTCGGCTCGGCCGCCGCGCTCGACACGGCGAACTGGGTCACCGGGCCGTTCCGGTTCGAAATGCTCGAAGACGTCACGCACTGGGTGCCGGAAGAGGCACCGGAAGCCGTCACGTCACTCATCGTCGAGCACCTCGACGCGCGGTAACCGCCCGTCACCCGGCCGGGCGGACCGCCGGTAACCCACCCGGCTCGCGGTACGAGCCACTCCGGCTCGTCGTGTTCACTGGGCAGCGTGGACATCGCGATCGAACCCGAGACCGAGCAGGTCGTCTTCGTCACCGAGGACGGCGTACCCACCGGCGAGACCGGCCCGAAGCTGGCCAGTCACCACGAGCACACCCGGTTGCACCTGGCCTTCTCCTGCTACGTCCTGCGACGCGGCGACAACGCCCTGCTGATCACCCAGCGCGCGCTGCACAAGAAGGTCTGGCCCGGGGTCTGGACCAACAGCGTCTGCGGTCACCCGGCGCCCGGCGAGTCCCTCGAGGACGCCGTCCGCCGGCGCGCGGCCTACGAGATCGGGCTGCCGTCGCTGTCCGGGCTGCACTGCGTGCTGCCGAGCTACCGCTACCGGACGCCGCCGTTCCAGGGGATCGTCGAGAACGAGTTCTGTCCGGTCTTCGCCGCCTGGGCCGACGCCGAGCCCGAGCCGAACCCGGCCGAGGTCGGCGGCTGGCGGTGGGTCAGCTGGGCCGACTACCAGGAGTTGCTGAACGACGAGACGGCTAATGTGAGTTACTGGGCCAAGGATCAGTTCTCCCAGCTCAAGGGGCTCGAACCCTTCTCCGGACTCTGAGGGCGCAACTCCGGAGCGTCACTGTCGTAGTCCCGTTTGAGGGAAATTCACCTTCGTCCGCACCCGTGCCTCAAGAGCGGCCTCCGCTGCGACGACAACCAATGCGTGGTGGAGGTGGGCATGGTCGCCGGGGACGAAGGCGTGCTGCGCCGGAGCCCGCAGCCGCCGGACCTGCTGCGTCTCCACGAGGCCGTCGCCACGCTCTTCGCGACCCAGGGCGACTGGCGCCGCGCCTACCAGCACCTCCGCTCCGCGCTGGACATCGCCCGGGACGGCAGCCTGCGCGACGCGCTGACGTCGAGTTACAACCGCCGCTATCTCGACGAGCGCTTGTACGGACCGTTCACCGATCGGCCGACCGCCCGGCCGCGGCCGGCGCTGGGCATCGCACTCGTCGATCTGGACCGCTTCAAGCGCGTGAACGACACGTACGGTCACCTCGTCGGCGAT
Organism: Amycolatopsis sp. NBRC 101858; assembly: GCF_030269325.1. Classification (GTDB taxonomy): domain Bacteria; phylum Actinomycetota; class Actinomycetes; order Mycobacteriales; family Pseudonocardiaceae; genus Amycolatopsis; species Amycolatopsis ponsaeliensis. The sequence continues at coordinate 2,081,812 of NZ_BSTD01000001.1, forward strand.
CGCGTCCTCCGCCGGGTGGCCGCGCTGCTCCAGGAGGGGCTGCCGCCGGAGGGCTTCTGCGCCCGCTACGGCGGCGAGGAGTTCGTGCTGTGGCTGCCCGGCGTCGATGCCGGGCACGCGGTCCGCATCGTCGACGCCGCCCGGCTGCGCGTCGCCCGTCACCCCTGGTCAGAACTCCAGCCGGGGCTGCACGTGACCATCAGCGCCGGGCTCGCCCACGAGGGGCCGGACGCCCCGACGCTGCCCGAGCGCCAGCTGCGCGACGCCGACGACCTCCTTTACGCGGCGAAACGGGCCGGGCGCAACAAAGTCGCCTATCAGGACGCGCAAAGTACGCAGTTAATAACCCACTCTGAGTAACGTAAACGCCGCATTACCCCGGAAAGCTGCGGGCACCCTTCACCCGTTAGTCGACGGCCAGCGGCCGTTCGTCGACTCAAGGTGAAGAAAATTCCGGGAGGGTGTCGTCACGAACGGGGGGTATCCGTACGATAACGAAAACCTCCGGGGGAACGATCACCTCTCGCGGGGGAAGACGGCCAAGTAACGAACCCGCCTTCGATCGCGCGAAAGGAGACCGAGTGCCGGACGAGCACGACAGCCCGGGGACCGGTCGCCGTTCGGACGGTCCCGCGCGGCCCCGCACCGGCAGACGCCGGTCGATGGAGGACCAGGGCGGGATCAGCGTCTCGGACGTCGTGGCCAAGTCGACCGGCGTTCGCCCGGTCCCGGCCCGCGAGGACCACCCCGAGCAGCCCGGACGCCGTGCCCGCGTCGACGGACCACCCGCCTCGCCGGCTCCGGCGCGAGGTGCGCATTCGCGGGCACCGCAGGCGCCCGCCGAGAACCCAGTACCCACGGACGCCACTCGTCAACCGCGCCCGCCGCGGCCGCGCCAGCCGCGCCGCACGACGGCGGCCGCCCCGCTGCCCGAGGCCCCGCTCCAGCGCCGCCCGCCGGTCGCGAACCCGGGCCCGCAGCAGACGTCGGCCGCCCCGCAGCCGCCCCGGCGCCCCCGCCGTCCCGCGGCCGGTCCCGACGGCGCACGTCAGCGCCCGGCGGCCGACGATGCCGCGCTCCAGGCCGACGGTGTCGCATCCCGGAGGCCGGAAAGCGCACGTCAGCGCCCCGCAGTGGAGGATGGCGCCGCGCCCCGCCGCCCGGAGAGCGCTCGCCAGCGCCCCGCGGCCGAGGACAGCACCGGACTCCGCCGCCCCGGACAGCGCGCCGCCGCCGCTGCGGCCGACGCTGCCCAGCGTCCGGCTGACGGCGGTGCCGCACCCCGTCCCACCCGCCAGCGCCCCAGCGCCGAGGGGGCAATGCCCCAGCGCCCGACGGCCGAAGACGGTCCTCGCCGCCCCGACACCGCCGCCCGCCAGCGCCCCGCGGCCGACCGCCGACCGGCGGCCCCCGCCGACGGCCCCGCACCTCAGCGGCCCGCAGCCGACGCACCCCGCCGGTCCGCAACCGACAGTTCTGCACCTCAGCGGCCCGCAGCCGACGCACCCCGCCGACCCGCGACCGACGGCCCCGCACCTCAGCGCTCCGCCGCCGACGCACCCCGCCGACCCGCGACCCCCGTCGACGGTGTTGCCGCTCAGCGGCCCACGGCCCCCACCGACGGCCCCGCCGCCGACGCCTCCCGCCGTTCCCCGGACGGCGCCGCAGCTCGCCGGCCGGCCGTTGCCTCGGCGGCCGAAGCTCCCGCGCGCAAGCGGCCCACCCCGGACTCGCCCCAACCCCAGCACCCGGACGCCGAGGCCCCCGCGCCGACCGGCGAAGCCGCGAGCAGGGGCGATGCCCCGATGCGCCGCCCGGGCGCGGTGCCGTCGCGCGCCGAGCTCGACCCGCTGACCATGACCGACGAGATGGAGGTGATCGACGAGGCGACGCAGTACCGCCGCAAGATCGACCACACCCTCGCCCGGTTCTCGGCTGCCCACGACGAGATGAACGCCGAAGAGGCGAAGCGACGCGAACGTCGTGAACGCCTTTCGCCGGCTTCGCTGATCGAGAGCACGCGGACGGCGCTTCAGCGCGTCGTCACGCCGGCGCCGTCTCCCGAAGAAGAGGCCGACGCCGCGCTGACCCCGCTGCAGGAGAAGAGGGCGCGGAACCTCGAGCGTTCGGCCCGGTTCGGCCGGATCGCCGCGGCCGTCGTCGCCGGGCTGGTGTTCCTCGGCATCGGCGGCGCCTGGGGCGCCCAGACCTACTTCGACGCCAAGTTCACCCAGGTCTCCGCCCTCGACGAGAACTCGTCCGACATCCAGGACGCCGACGCGCAGGCCAACGACGAGAACTTCCTCATGGTGGGCTCCGACACCCGCGACGGCGCGTCCGCCGAGGAAGGCGTCGGCACCGCGGACAGCACTCCGGGCGCCCGCTCCGACACCGTGATGGTGGCGCACATCCCGGCCGACCGGAAGCGGGTCGTCGTCACGTCGTTCCCGCGCGACCTCGAGATCAACCGGCCGGACTGCCAGAAGTGGGACCCGGCGCAGAACAAGACCACCGACGAGGTCTTCCCGGGCCAGAAGATCGCCAAGCTCAACACCGCGTACGCGGTCGGCGGGCCGGCGTGCGTGACCAAGGTGATCCAGCAGATCACCGGCCTGCGGATCAACCACTTCGTCGGCATCGACTTCAACGGCTTCAAGGAGATGGTCGACGCCGTCCACGGCGTCACCGTGCACAACGAGAAGCCGATCGACGACGGCATCCTCGGCAAGGTGCTGCTGGAGACCGGCGACGTCACGATCTCCGGCGACCAGGCGCTGAACTTCGTGCGCGCCCGGCACGTCAAGGGCGACCCGACGTCGGACTACGGCCGGATCAAGCGGCAGCAGGAGTTCATCGGCGCGCTGCTCAAGAAGGTCATGTCGTCGGACGTCGTGCTCGACCCCGGCAAGCTCAGCGACTTCATCACCGCCTTCGCGAAGGCCACCTTCGGCGACAACCTCGGCGTCAAGCAGATGATGACGCTGGCGCAGTCGATGAAGGGCATGGACCAGTCGAAGATCTCGTTCCTGACCGTGCCGACGACCGGTGAGGCGAACAGCCGGGGCAACGAGGTTCTCGTCCGCAGCAAGACGAAGGCGCTCTTCGACGCGCTGCGCAACAACACCCCGCTGCCGGACCCGAACGCGCCCGTCCCCGCGAGCGAGCAGCCGGCGCCGACCAGCACGTCGAAGTCGTCGTCCAAGACCACTTCCAAGACCACGACGAGCAAGAAGACGAGCACCACGGGCTGATCCGCGAGGATCGTTAGTCCGGGTTCACGTGCGGTTCACCCGGCGATGCGGTGTTTGGCCACGGTTGGCCGTAGGGTTGGGCCATGCGTGAGGCTTACCATGTCGAACTCGAACAGCTCGCCGTCAACCTGGCCGCCATGTCGGTCCAGGTCGCTGACGCCATGGAGCGCGCCACGCGGGCACTGCTGGACGTCGACCTCAGTCTCGCCGAACAGGTGATCAGCGACGACGCCAAGGTCGACGACGCCCGCGCCAACTGCGAGGAGCAGGCGTACGCACTGCTCGCCCTGCAGGCTCCCGTGGCCACCGATCTGCGCACCGTGCTGGCGGCGATCCACGCCGCGGAAAGCCTGGAACGGATGGGTGATCTGGCGCTGCACGTGGCGAAGGCCGCCCGGCGCCGTCACCCCGACCCGGTGCTGCCCGAGGCGGTGAGGCCGTACTTCGCCGAGATGGGCGAGGTCGCGGTGAAGCTGGCCCGGTCCACCGAGCAGGTCATCAAGACGAAGGACGTCGAAGCGGCGAAGACGCTCGAGTCCGACGACGACCAGGTGGACGACATCCACCGCCACCTGTTCACGGTCCTGATGGACCGCGAGTGGCCGCACGGCGTGGCCGCGGCGGTCGACGTCACGCTGCTGGGCCGCTTCTACGAGCGCTACGCCGACCACGCGGTGTCGGTCGCGAAGCGGATGATCTTCGTGGTGACCGGCAAGATGCCGGGCTACGGCTCCGACGACGACATCTGAGCAACCTCCGAAAAGGGCCCCTGACCTGCGTCAGGGGCCTTTTTTCGTGGAGACCGATGAGTTTCGCGGCGCCGGTGTCTCTCAACGGGTGACAGCACACTCACGAAGGAGCCGGCCATGCGCAGCGTCATCGCCTACGTCAACCTCACCCTCGACGGCCACCTGGCCGGCCCGGCGGGTGAGCTGGACTGGATGTCGTTCGACCCCGACCTGAACATCGCGCTGTCCGGCGAGATGCGGTCCCGGTGCGACACGATCATCACGGGCCGGAACTTCCACCACGGGATCGAGCAGAACTTCCGCGCCCAGGCCGCCGACCCGGCGAGCCCGGCCGAGCTGGTCGACTTCGCGACGTGGATGATTTCGACGCCGCAGGTGGTGTTCTCCCGCTCGCTCCGGGAAGTCGCCGCACCGCACCGGATCGCGGGCGAGGACCTCGCGGCCGAGGTCGCCGGGCTGAAGGCGTTGCCGGGCAAGGACATGGTGCTCTTCGGCGGGGTGTCGATCGTGCAGCAGTTCGTCCGGGCGGGATTGGTGGACGAATACTGGATCAAGCTCTACCCGACGGCGATCGGGGCGGGACAGCCACTGTTCACGGAACGGCGGACCGAATTGCGGCTCGCGGAAAGCAAAGCGTGGGAATCGGGAATTCTCACCCTTCGCTACCTCCCGGCGTGATTATCCACAAAGGACAAAAGAAGAAGGCCTTTCTCGCCGGCCCCGAGCGCCGGCGAGAAAGGCCTTCGACCGCAACGACAACTCAGCCGAAACGCCCGGAAATGTAGTCTTCCGTGGCCTTCTCGTCCGGGTTGGAGAAGATCTTCTCCGTGTCGTTGAGCTCCACCAGCCGGCCCGGCTGCCCCACGCCCGCCAGGTTGAAGAACGCCGTCTGGTCGGAAACCCGCGCCGCCTGCTGCATGTTGTGCGTGACGATGACGATCGTGTAGTCCTTCTTCAGCTCCCCGATCAGGTCCTCGATCGCCAGCGTCGAGATCGGGTCCAGCGCCGAGCACGGCTCGTCCATCAGCAGGACGTCCGGCTGGACGGCGATCGCCCGGGCGATGCAGAGGCGCTGCTGCTGGCCGCCGGACAGCCCGCCACCGGGTTTGTTGAGGCGGTCCTTGACCTCGTTCCACAGGTTCGCGCCACGCAGGGCACGCTCGGCGATGTCGTCGAGCGTCTTCTTGCCCTTGGTGCCGCCCAGCTTCAGGCCCGCGACGACGTTGTCCTTGATGGACATCGTCGGGAACGGGTTGGGGCGCTGGAACACCATGCCGATCGTGCGACGCACCTGCACCGGGTCCACGGCCGACGCGTAGATGTTCTCGCCGTCCAGCAGGACGTCGCCCTCGACGCGGGCGCCGGGGATGACCTCGTGCATCCGGTTCAGCGTGCGCAGCACCGTCGACTTGCCACAGCCCGACGGGCCGATGAACGCGGTGACGTTGCGCGGCGGCACGGAAAGGGTGACACCGTCGACGGCATGGAACTTGCCGTAGTAGATGTCCACGTCCTTGACGTCGATTCGCTTTGCCATGGCTTACAGCTCACTTCTTCTTCGGGGCGACAAGGCGCGCGAACACGGTGGCGAGGAGGTTGATGATCGCGATGATGAGCACCAGGGTCAGTGCGGCGCCCCAGATCCGGTCGAAGCCGACCGAGCCGGGATCCATCGAGTTGGTGACGCGCTCGTTGTTCATCAGCAGCGGGAGCGCCGCCTGCTCGCCGCTGAAGATGTCCCAGTTCGTGTACGCGGAATAGCCGACCAGGACCAGCAGCGGCGCCGTTTCCCCCATCACGCGGGCCAGCGCCATCATGATGCCGCCGATGATGCCGGACAGGGCCGTCGGCAGCACGATCTTCACGATCGTCTTCCACTTCGGCACGCCCAGCGCGTACGACGCCTCGCGCAGGTCGTCCGGGACGATCCGCAGCATCTCCTCCGACGAGCGGACGACCACCGGGATCATCAGCAGCACCAGGGCCAGCGACACGGCGAAACCGCTGCGCGGCAGGCCGAACGTGGTGATCCACAGCGCGTAGATGAACAGCGCGGCGACGATCGAGGGGACACCGGAGAGGATGTCGACCATGAAGGTGGTGGCCTTCATGAGCCGGCCGCGGCCGTACTCGACGAGGTAGATCGCGACGAGCATGCCGATCGGCACCGCGATGATCGCGCAGACCAGGCCCTGCAGCAGGCTGCCGATGATGGCGTGCAGCACGCCGCCGCCGACCTCGTCGGACAGGTAGTTGCCCAGGTCCTGCGACCACCAGTTGCTGTACGGGATGCGCTTGATGCCGTTCGCGACAACCGTGTACAGCACCCACACCAGGGGGACGACGGCGATCAGGAACGAGAGCCAGACCAGCGTGGTCGCGAAGCCGTTCTTGACCTTGCGGGCCAGGCTGACCTGCTGGAACGCGGGCGTCGCGGCCGGGGCTTCGAGCGTGGTGGTCATGCTCAGTCTCCCTTCTTGCCGATGACGGACCGAGCCGCGAAGTTGACCAGGAACGTGAGCACGAACAGCACCAGGCCGGCCGCGATGTACGCGCCGGCCGAGATCTCGTTGTTGAACTCGCTGTAGTTCGCGGCGATCTTCGAGGCGAACGTCGAACCGCCGTCGAAGAGGCTCCAGTCGAAGTTCCGGCCCTGCGGGATGAGCAGGATGACGGCCAGCGCGATCGTCTCGCCCAGCGCGCGGCCGAGGCCGAGCATGGACGCGCCGACGTAACCGGCCTTGCCGAACGGGAGCACCGTGGTGCGGATGACTTCCCAGCGGGTCGCGCCGAGCGCCAGCGCACCCTCGATGTGCGGCGTCGGCGTGCGCTCGAACACCTCGCGGGAGAGCGACGTGATGATCGGCAGGATCATCACCGCCAGCACGATGCCCGCGGTGAAGATCGTGCCGCGCACGCTCGGCGCGACGTTGCCGGGCGCCAGCAGCGGGAACCACGAGAACGTGTCGTTGATCCACTGCGAGAACGGCTCGATCGCCGGGGCGAACACGAGGATGCCCCAGAGGCCGAAGATGATCGACGGCACCGCGGCGAGCAGGTCGATGACGTAGGCGAAGGGCCGCGCGAGCTTCCTCGGCGCGTACTGCGTCAGGAACAGCGCGATGCCCAGCGAGACCGGCATCGCGATGATCAGCGCCACGAGCGACGTCGCCACCGTGACCTCGAGCAGGTCGAGGATGCCGAACGACATGTTCGCGGGGTCGTTGGTCGACCAGCCGTGGTTGGTCAGGAAGTTGGCCTTGTCGGCCTGCAGCGCCGGGATCGCCTGGATCAGCAGGAAGAGCCCGATCAGGCCGATCAGGGCGACGACGAAGATCCCGGCCCCGGTGGTCAGGTTCTGGAAGATGCGGTCACCGGGCCGCTTCTTCGGTTTGTCACTCGCGGGCGGCTCGGGCGCCGCCGTCGAGGCTGGTTGCTCCGAAATCGGATCCTCCGGGGGCGTCGTGGCGGACGACGAACGCCCACCGGGGTCGCCGGTGGGCGTTCGCGTCGAGGATGACTCGCTCATCAGGACTTCTGACCAGCCTCTATCACTCGTGGGTCAGTCGCAACGCCGGGTCAGGAGATCGCCTTGACGGCGGCCAGGACCTTGGTCTGCAGCGACTGCGGGATCGGCACGTAGCCCTTGGCGGACAGCGGCTGCTGACCGTCGGTGGCGGCCACCGTCAGGAACGCCTTGACGGCCTTCGAGACGTCCGGGTTCGCGTACTTCGAGCAGACGATCTCGTAGGTCGTCAGCAGCAGCGGGTAGGCACCCGGGGTGTTGCTGGCGTAGATGCCGTTGAGGTCGAGCGCGAGGTCGTTCGTGCCGTCCTTGAGGAACTTGGCCGAGTCGAGGGACTTGGCCACGTTCGCCGCGCTGAGCTCGACGCCGCCGGAGCCGCTGTCGATGAGGGCCGGGGTCAGGCCGTCCTTGGCGAACGCGCCCTCGACGTAGGTGATGGCACCGTCGGCGGCCTTCACCGCGGTCGCGACACCGTTGGAGCCCTGCGCACCGTTGCCGACGCCACCGTTGAACTTCTTGCCGGCACCCTTGGTCCAGTCGGCCTTCGCCGCCGCACCCAGGTACTTCTGGAAGTTGTCGGTGGTGCCCGACTCGTCGGAGCGGGAGACGACCTGGATGGCCTTGTCCGGCAGGTTCGCGCTCTCGTTGCCCTTGACCGCCTTGATGGCCGGGTCGTTCCACTTGGTGATGCCACCGCTGAAGATCTTGGCGATGACCGACGGGGTCAGCGTCAGCTTGTCGACACCCGACAGCTTGTAGGCGACGGCGACCGGGCCGACGACCATCGGGATGTTCCAGGCGTCACTCGCGCAGCGCTTCTTGGCCGCGTCGAGGTCCGCGCCGGTGATCGGCGAGTCCGAGCCGCCGAAGTCGATCTGGTTGGCGTTGAACTGCTTGACGCCGGCGCCCGAACCGCTGGGGTTGTAGTTCACCTGCTGGCCCGAGCACTTCTTGCTGTACTGCTGCGTGAAGATGTCGATGGCGTTCTTCTGGGCCGACGAACCTTCCGCGGACAGCGGGCTCTTGCCGCCGCACGCCACGTCGGCCGTGCCGGTGGCGGCCGGGGCGGCAGCCGAGTTCGAGCTGCTGCTGTTGGACGCCGCGGGGTCGGAACCACAGGCGGCGAGCACGAGGGCGGCGCTCGCGACGATGCCCACCGCGCTCAGGGGCCGCATGATCTTCACTGCTGTTTCCTCCATCAGGAGCTTGACCGGGTCGTCGCGGCGTGGTGCCGCGCCGGATCCGGACATTAGGCAGCCCTGGTGGACGGTCGGCCGTGAACAAATGAACGCGAAGTGAACAAGGCCCAGGATGTGAGCAGTGCTACTACTCCGATAGGGTGCCGTGTCCCGGCCGTGACCTGCGCGTTCGCACACCGTGACGAGTCGTTAGCGCGGCGTCGATCGTGGTCACCGACCGTACTGGACGTCGGTTTCGTGACGGGCAAACCCGAGCTTCGTGTAGACGGCGAGCGCCGGGGCGTTGTCGCCCTCGACGTACAGGATGATCTGCCGCAGCCCGCGGCTCGCGAGGTACCGCAGCCCGGCGAGCGTCAGCGCCCGGCCGAGCCCGCCGCCCTGGGCCGCCGGGGCGACGCCGACGACGTAGACCTCGCCCACGCGCTCGCCGTCGAAGCGACCCGGCGTCGCCTCGTGGACCTTCGTCCAGTGGAAGCCGATCACTTCGCCGTCCTGCTCGGCGAGGAAGAAGCCGTCCGCGTCGAACCACGACCGGCTCTCGTCCCCGCGGAGGTCGTCGGCGGTGAGAGCGCCCTGCTCGGGGTGCCAGTCGAAGGCCAGCGCGTTGACCCGGATGACGGCGTCCTCGTCCTGCCCCGGCACGAACGTCCGCAGCGAGACGCCGTCGCGCAGCCGTGGCTCCGGCCAGTCCGCGCCCTCGACGTCGGCGTGCAGGATCAGCAGCTCGCGCTTGCGCTCCAGGCCGGTCCGCACGGCCAGCTGCCGCGCCGCCGGGTGGTCGCCGTGCGCCCAGATGCGGAACCCGACCGCGGCGCGCTCGTCGACGGCCTGAAGGAGCTTCGCGCCGTAGCCGCGGTTGCGGTGGGCCGGGTGCACGAACAGCTCGGCGACCTGGTGCCCGAAGGAGTCACCCGTGGTGTCGAGGTGGGCGTAGCCGACGACGTCGCCCTCGACGCACGCGACGAGGTGCTCACCGCCGTCGAACTCACCGGGCAGCGGCCCCTCGGGTTCGGCCTCGGGCCGCCCGTCGGCCTCGCGCACGGCCAGCAACAGCCCGCGCACGTCCTCGAGCTGCTGCTCGTCCAGCTCCTGGCGCCACTCCCCGTCTCCGCTCACCCCGTGACCGTACCCGCGCCGGAAGCAACGCGACGGTTGCCGGCGCGTCCTGGGAGTGTGGTGTCAGCGCGCGAGTTCGGGGGTCTCGGCCGGCGCCTCGGCCTGCGCGGGCACGGCCGCCCGCGCCGCGCCGCCCTTGGCGGGCCGCTCGAACTTGTAGCCGACGTTGCGCACGGTGCCGATCATCTGCTCGTGCTCCGGGCCGAGCTTGGCGCGCAGCCGCCGCACGTGGACGTCGACCGTGCGGGTGCCTCCGAAGAAGTCGTAGCCCCAAACCTCCTGCAGCAGCTGGGCGCGGGTGAACACCCGGCCGGCGTGCTGGGCGAGGTACTTGAGCAGCTCGAACTCCTTGTAGGTCAGTTCGAGGGTGCGCTTGCGCAGGCGGGCGGTGTAAGTCGCCTCGTCGATGACGAGCTCGCCGACCCGCAGCTCGGCGTCGACCTGCGCGGAGCCGCCGTCGCGGGTCGTGACCAGCCGCAGCCGCGCGTCGACCTCGGCCGGGCCCGCGGTGGGCAGCAGGATGTCGTCGGTGCGCCACTCGGCGCTCACCGCCACCAGCCCGCCCTCGCCGACGACGGCGATGATCGGGGTGGCCGCCTCGTCTTCGCCGGTGCCCTTGAGCAGGCGGCAGAGGCTCTTCGCCGAGGCCAGGTCGCTGCGCGCGTCCAGCAGGATGACGTCCCGGTGGCCCGCGTCGAGCAGGGCGGTCACCTCGGGGGGACGTACGCGTACGGTGTGCGGCAGCAGGTCCAGCGCGGGCAGCACCGAAGTGGCGTCGGCTTCCGCAGTCAGCACCAGAAGGTCCAGGCTCATGAGCCGCACCGCCTTCACAGATCGTCGCCTCACGGTGGCGTTGTTCGGTGCTAAGTGAGAATAGCGGCTCGACGGCCCGGCACCTAACCCTTGCTGGATCGATCACACCTGGAGAAACCCCGGTGGACCCGACGAACAGGAGTACGGACGCGATGGTGAGCAGGCCCGTGACCCGGGACGACCGACCCGCACCGAGGCCGGACGCGCGCCGCCGCGGCCGCCGCGCGCGGCGCTGGGTGATCGCGCTCGTCGTTCTGGTGCTGCTGCTGGTCGGTGCCGATTTCGGGGCCGCCGCGTACGCCGAGCACATGATCTCGCAGAAGGCCCGGACGCAGCTGCAGCTGACCGACGACCCCTCGGTGACGATCCACGGCTTCCCGTTCCTCACGCAGGCGCTGGGCGGTGACTACAGTCACATCAGCGTGTCCGCCGCCGGCGTTCCGGTCGGCGACAAGCTCCAGGACGTCGCGCTGAACGCCGAGCTCGAGGACGTCACGGCGCCGCTGTCGGACCTCACCAACGGCAACACGAAGGCGATCACGATCGGCAAGCTGACCGGCGCGGTCACCATCAAGGCCGCCGACCTCGCCCGCGTCGCCCCGCTGGACAAGATCAAGGACCTGCGGATCGAGCCGTCGACCGCCGACTACGTCGAGAACGGCGACAGCGGGCAGAGCGAGCCGACGCCGACCCCGACGACGACCACCGAGGGCCAGGCCGCCCAGGACGAGTCGAGCACCGGCGTCCGCATTTCGGGACACCTTCCGTTCGCGGGCAAGGATCTGGAAATCTTCTGCTTCGCGATGATCGAGGCCGACGCGAAGGACGGGACGATCAACTTCGTCCCCAAGCGGCTGCAGTTCGGGAATGACCAGGAGACCACCGTCGTTCCGGCTGCTGTGCAGAAGGCGCTGATGCCGAACTTCAGCGCTTCGATCAACACGAAGGACCTCCCGCTGTCGGTCACCCCGACCGGCGTGCGGGTGCAGAGCGGATCGGTGACGATCAAGGGCGAGGCGACGAACGTGTCGTTCGCGGAGCTGAGCAAGTAGGAGGCAGCCGGTGACGGGGCTGTGGGTGCTCGTGGCGGTGCTGGTGGCCGGCGTGGCCGCCGGCCTGCTGCTGAAGGCCCGCAACGGCCGGGTTCGCGTGGCGAAGCCCGAGCAGCCCGGCCGCCCGGCGGAGCCCGCCCGTGCGCTGCCCGGCCCCGTCGCCGCCGCCCTCGACCCGGCGTCCGCCGTGACGCTGGTCCAGATCTCCACCACCTTCTGCGCGCCGTGCCGGCACGCGAAGGCCGTGCTCGAGCCCCTGGCCGAGCGCACCGACGGCCTGCACCACGTCGAGCTCGACGTGACGAACCAGCCGGAGGTCGCGCAGTCGCTGTCCGTGCTGCGGACGCCGACCACGATCGCGCTGACCCCGGACGGCCGGGAGCTGCTGCGCGTCGGCGGCGTCCCCAAGGGCCCCGAACTGCTGGACGCGCTGCGGCCGCATCTCACGACTCGGACGCCCTGACCAGGGCATGTCCCACGTGCCGGGAATCGTCCCAAGGTATGAACGTGGTTCCCACTCTGAGGGAGCTCTGGGTACCCTCGCACCCGTGACCGGGCTGACCACCTTCTTGACGCAGCGACGCGCAGTCGACCTCTGCCGCGTCCGCAGCAGCCTGTGTCGCGCTCGCACCGACCGGCGCTGAAGCACGTCCGGTCCCACCCCAGCCTCGATGCCGCTGACGCGTGCCGTTCGCACGCACCCCCTGGAGCTCCTGCTGGAGGAACCATGTCCGCCGGACCGGCCGTCGACCCGCGAGGCCCGCGGTTCGCCGCCATCCTGACCACGATCGTGCTGGCGGTCGTCCTGGTCACCCAGTGGTGGCCGTTGCTGGCGATCCAGACCGTCGTGTTCGCCATCGGCGCGTTCGCCGGGCTGAAGCCGGCGCCCTACTCGATCGTGTACCGCACGCTCGTGGCCCCGCGCCTCGGCCCGACCGACGAGCGGGAGGACGCGGCCCCGCTGCGGTTCGCCCAGGCCGTCGGGTTCGTGTTCGCGCTCGTCGGCACGATCGGCTTTGCCCTCGGCGTCACCCCGCTCGGCATCGTCGCGACGGCGTTCGCGCTCTTCGCGGCCTTCCTCAACGCGGCCTTCGACTTCTGCCTCGGCTGCGAAATGTTCTTGCTGATCAAGCGCTTCACCCCCGCCCGCGCGTCGTCCTGAAGTCCATCCATGCCCCCGCCACCGCCCTCAACGGAAGGCGCTTCGCGCCGCTGTGTTGTTCCGATCCCAGAAAGAGAGTCCGTTCCATGAGCCGTGAAGACGTCCTGGTCACCACCCAGTGGGCCGAGGAGAACCTGGACACCCCCGGCGTCGTGTTCGCCGAGGTCGACGAGGACACCACCGCCTACGACGGAGGCCACATCCGGGGCGCGGTGAAGTTCGACTGGCGGAAGGACCTGCAGGACGGGGTGCGCCGCGACTTCGTCTCCAAGGAGGGCTTCGAGAAGCTCCTGTCGGAGAAGGGCATCTCGAACGACGACCGCGTGATCCTCTACGGCGGCAACAACAACTGGTTCGCCGCCTACGCGTACTGGTACTTCAAGCTGTACGGCCACCAGAACGTCCAGCTGCTCGACGGCGGGCGCAAGAAGTGGGAGCTCGACGGTCGTGAGCTGAACTCCGACGAGGTCAAGCGCGACACCACCGACTACAAGGCCCAAGACCAGGACCTGTCCCTGCGCGCGTTCCGCGACGAGGTCGTCCAGTCCATCGGGTCGAAGAACTTCGTCGACGTCCGGTCGCCGGACGAGTTCTCCGGCAAGCTGCTCGCCCCCGCGCACCTGCCGCAGGAGCAGTCCCAGGTCCCCGGCCACATCCCGGGCGCGCTGAACGTGCCGTGGGCGAAGGTCGCCAACGAGGACGGCACGTTCAAGACCGAGAGCGAGATCGACGAGCTCTACAAGGAGCAGGGCATCGACGCCGGCAAGGGCACCATCGCCTACTGCCGGATCGGCGAGCGGTCGTCCATCGCGTGGTTCGCGCTGCACGAGCTGCTCGGCCACGAGGACGTGAAGAACTACGACGGTTCGTGGACGGAATACGGCTCGCTGGTCGGCGTGCCGGTCGAGTTGGGAGCCAAGTGATGGCGGTTGACGACAGCTGCGGCGCACCGGTCCAGGAGGCCACGCCGGCGGACTACGACACCAAGGGCCAGGTCGTCCTGGCCGGCAAGGTGACCGGCGCGGACGGGCCGGTCGGCGGCGCGTTCGTCCGGCTCCTCGACGGCGGCGGCGACTTCACGGGCGAGGTCGTGTCCTCGGCCGACGGCGACTTCCGCTTCTACGCGGCCCCGGGCGACTGGACGGTGCGCGCGCTGCACCGCACCGGCAACGGCGAAGCGTCGGTGACGGCGGACGGCCCGGGCCTGCACCAGCTGGCCATCTCGGTCGCCTGAGTTCCTTTCACCCGCGAAGGCCTCCCTGCTCCGGCAGGGAGGCCTTCGCGGCGTTCGAGGGCCCCTGGTGGTGACTGTGCTCACCGCGAGCGACCCTGCGCCGGGCCCGATCAGCGGCGGCGGACTATCCTGCTGGGCGTGGAAGCTCTGTTTACGACCTTGCTGGTGCTGGCGGGCGTCGCCATCACGTGGTTCGCCGTGTACGTCGTCTACCGGCTTTACGCGGACCAGCGCTGACCCATGACCGCCAGCGGCGACGACGCCATCGCAGCAGCGGAGATGCGCGCGGGGAGCACCCGGACGCGCAACCTTCCGCTGTGGGACGACCTGCCCATCCCCAACGACACCGCGAACCTGCGCGAGGGGCCGGACCTCAACGACGCCTGCCTCGCGCTGCTGCCGCTCGTCGGCGTGTGGCGCGGTGAGGGCGAGGTCGACTACCCGACCATCGAAGGCCCGCGCAAGTTCGCGCAGCAGCTGACGATCTCCCACGACGGCCGGCCGTTCCTCGTCCACGAGTCGCGCGCCTGGCTGCTGGACGACGACGGCAACGTGATCCGCCCCGCCGCCCGCGAGTCCGGGTTCTGGCGGCCGCAGGCGGACGACACGCTCGAGCTGCTGCTCACGCACAACACGGGCATCGTCGAGCTGTACTACGGCAAGCCGCGCAACCAGACGTCCTGGGAGCTCGGCACCGACGCGGTGATCCGCACGTCCACGGCGAAGGACGTCACCGCGGCCCAGCGGCTGTACGGCCTGATCGAAGGCTCCCTCGGCTACGTCGAGGAACGCGCGATGATGGGCCAGGAGATGCAACCGCACACCTCGGCCCTGCTGCGCCGCGTCGTCGGCTGACGCTGTGCGCTGGCGGCGGTGCGGCGAGGACGCCGCCCTGCTCGACTGCGACTCGCTCGAGCAGATGCGGGCGGCCCACGCGACCGTGTCCGCCGCCCGCCCCGAAGGCGTCGTCGACCTCGTCCCGGGCGCCCGGAGCCTGCTCGTGATCGGCGGGGTCGCGGCCGTGCGGACCCTGCTCGACGGCGCCGACCTGACGCACCCGCCCGCCGGTGAGCCACGCGAAGCCACGCTCGACGTCCGCTACGACGGCGAAGACCTCGCCCTGGTCGCCGCGGACGCCGGGGTGTCCGAGGACGCCGTCGTCTCGCTGCACACCGAAGCCGTCTACACGGTCGCGTTCACCGGGTTCGCGCCCGGGTTCGGCTACCTGACCGGACTTCCGCCGGAGTTGCGGCAGCCGCGGCTGGAGTCCCCGCGCACCCGCGTCCCGGCCGGGTCGGTGGGGCTGGCGGGCGAGTTCACCGGCGTCTACCCGCGCGAGTCGCCGGGTGGCTGGCGGCTGCTCGGCCACACGACGGCGACGCTGTTCGACCCGCACGCCGATCCGCCCGCGCTGTTCGCGCCGGGTGACCGCGTGCGCTTCCGGCGCGTCCGGTGAGGTCCCTGGAAGTCCTCGACCCCGGGCGGTACGCGCTGGTCGAGGACCTGGGCCGGCCCGGCTACGCCCACCTCGGCGTGGCGCCTTCGGGCGCGCTGGACGTCCCGTCGCTGCGGCTCGCGAACCGCCTGGTGGGCAACCCGTCCGGGGCCGCGGGCATCGAAGCGCTCCTCGGCGGGCTCTCGGTGCGGCTCTCGGCGTCCACGACGGTGGCGGTGACCGGCCCGGCGGTCGACGTCCGGGTCGACGGCCGGTCCTTCGGCTCCCACACGCCGGTCCCGGTCCGGGCCGGCCAGACGGTGTCGGTCGGCACGCCCGCGGCCGGCTTGCGCTGCTACCTGGCGTTTTCCGGCGGGATCGCCGTCGAACCGGTACTGGGCAGCCGCTCCCGCGACGTCCTGTCCGGCATCGGGCCCGAGCCGCTGAAGAGCGGAGACGTGCTCCCGCTCGGCGAGCCCGGGATCCCGGTGGGCGCGGACGTCATCGTGCCCGTCGCGGCACCGGGCGAGCTCGTGGTGCCGGTGACGCTCGGCCCTCGCGACGACTGGCTCGACGACCCGGCCGGCGGGCTGTCGGCGTGGTGGACGGTGACCGCCGAGTCGAACCGCGTCGGCCTGCGCCTCGACGGGACGCCGCTGCGCCGGGCCGTCGACGGCGAGCTGCCCAGCGAAGGCGTGGTCACGGGCGCGATCCAGGTGCCGCCGAGCGGGCTGCCGGTGGTGTTCCTCGCCGACCACCCGACGACCGGCGGCTACCCCGTCGCGGCCGTCGTGCGGGCGGGTGCGCTGAGCGCGCTCGCGCAGGCCCGGCCGGGCACCCGGGTGCGGTTCCGGATGTCCTGAAAGTCCTGTACCGCCACGCGAGTGAGACCCAGGTCACGCCGTGCACCCGTCCGCGTGAGGCCTGGAACCATGTCGCGCCGTCGCCCGTCCTCATAGGCGTGGAGAAGGTGACGATCAGCGGTGGCACGGGTTTCCTCGACGTGAACACGCGGGCGCGGGCGGAGCTGCCCCAGTCATTGCGGATCGCGCTGGCCACCGGCCAGCTGCGCCGCCCGCTCGCCACCACGCTCGGCCCGGTCCTCGACCTGCTCGTCGACGGCGACTACCGCGTGAGCGGCCCGGAACGGCTGCCCGAAGACCAGCTGCTCACCCCCACCGACGTCTGGCCGCCGTCCGACGAAGCCCGCGTCGGCTACTACCGGACCGCCATCCGCAGCGGCCACCGCCCGGTCGCGGTCCTGCTGGCCGACGGCGACCGCGAGCTGATCATCGACGGCCACCACAAGATCGCCGCCTACCGCGCCGAAGAGGTCGCCCCGGCCGTCGTCCGGATCAGCCTGGGTCAGGCGTACTCGGCCTCGTAAGCCGCCACGAGCTCGGCGTAGACCGCGGAGGAGTCGGGCAGCCGCTCGCCGTCCAGCGTGTGCACCCGGGTCAGCTTGCGCACGCTCGAAGCCATGAAGACGCCGTCGCCCTCGACGAGGTCGCGGACGGCCAGCGGCTCGACCTTGACCACCCAGCCCGCCTTCTCCGCGCCGCGGAACAGCGCGGCCTGCGTCGTGCCCGGCAGGATGCCGATGCTCGACGGCGGTGTGTAGAGCGTCCGGCCCTTCGCCAGCACCACGGTCGACGTCGGCCCCTCGAGCACCGAACCGTCGGCGGCGGTGAAAATCACATCTTCGGCACCGCGGCGGCCGGCTTCGCGCACCGCGGCCATGTTCATCGCGTACGACAACGGCTTCGCGCCGAGCAGCAGCCAGGGCGCGCGCTCGGCGAGGTCCGGCGGGAAACCGCGGTCGAGGGTGACCACGGCGACGCCCTCGGCGCGGGCCCGCAGGACCGACGGCGAGACCTCGGCACCGAGCGCGAAGCCGGTCGGCACGGCGCCGGGGTCGCCGTCGGAACCCCTGGTGTACACCAGTTTCAGCACCATTTCGGAGCTGTCCGACCACCTTTCGAGCACCAGCGAAACGACGCGCTCCCACGCGCCGAGGTCGGGCTCGGGGAGGTCCAGCATCGCCGCCGAACGGGCCAGCCGCTCGAGGTGCGGACGCAGTTCGCGGGGCCGGCCGTCGACGACCAGGATCGTCTCGAACACGCCGTCGCCGCGCAGCAGACCGAGGTCGTCGACCTTGATCTGGGCGGTGTCGGGGTCGGCCGGGGTTCCGTCCAGGAAGACGAGCACGCGCATGCCGACACGGTACTCACCTAGGCTGGGCGGTATGCCGTACCGCTCGCCGCTGCTGGACGTGCCCGGATCCATTCCGCCGCCTGACGACCACCCGGAAGGCGGCGTCCCCTGGCACTGGGGCGACCCGTTCGCGGAGCAGCGCACGGCGTCGCGCGGCGTGGTCGTGATCGACCGCTCGCACCGGGAGTTCATCGCCGTCACCGGGGAAGAGCGGCTTTCGTGGCTGCACCTGGTGATCTCGCAGCACGTGACCGAGCTGGCCGAGGGCACCGGCACCGAGGCGCTGGTGCTCGACAGCCAGGGCCGCGTCGAGACGCACATGGTCCTCGCGCACCTCGACGGCACCGTGTACCTCGACACCGACCCGGGCACGAGCGTCACCAGCGCGCTGCCCAAGGGCGGCCCCCAGACGCTGCGCGAGTACCTCGAAGCCATGAAGTTCTGGTCCAAGGTGGACATCCGCGACGCGACCGAAGAATTCGCGCTGCTCACCGTGCTCGGCCCGGACGCCGAGCGCGTGCTGAGCGCGGCCGGCGCCGAAGTCGGCCCGGAACCGTACGCGGTCGCGGCGCTGCCGGGCGGTGGCTTCGCGCGGCGGATGCCGTGGCCCGGCCGGTCGAGCGTCGACCTGGCGGTGCCGCGCGACGCGCTCCTCGACTGGTGGAAGCGGCTCACCGACGCCGGTGCCCGCGCGGCCGGCAGCTGGGTGTTCGACGCGCTGCGCGTCGAGTCGCTGCGGCCGCGGCTGGGTGTGGACACCGACGAGCGCACGATCCCGCACGAGGTGAACTGGGTCGGCTCGGCCGCGCACGTCGCGAAGGGCTGCTACCGCGGCCAGGAGACGGTGTCGAAAGTCCACAATGTGGGCCGTCCGCCGCGCAACCTGCTCCTGCTGCACCTGGACGGCTCACCGGAAATCCGGCCGGAGCCCGGCGACCCGGTGCTGCTCGACGGCCGGACGGTCGGTCGCGTCGGCACCGTGATCCAGCACCACGAACTCGGGCCGATCGCGTTGGCGCTGGTCAAGCGGTCGACCCCGGTCGGCGCGGAGCTGCTGGCCGGCTCGGAGGACAACCTCGTCCAGGCGGCGATCGACCCCGACTCCGTCCCGTCGGAGCAGCCCGCGCCGGGCCGCGCGGCGGCGGCGCAACTTCGTGGCTGAACAAAAGCCCCTGACAGCGAGATCACGCTCAACCGGGATAAACTGCGCTGTGATCGAAGTGCGGCCCGGCGGCAGGCGGCGAATCGACCGCGTGCTCGGCCCGGGGTACCTCAGCGGCCTGGGTGAACTGCCGCTGAAGGTGCTGCGCGAGCGGCGCGACGAAGCCGCGCAGGAAGAGACGGACCTGTCCTACCTGCGCCGTCTCCTGCACGCCCGGATCGACATCGTGCGCGCGGAGCAGGCGCGGCGCAGCTCCGGCGGCGAGTCGAGCATCGTCGACCAGCTGGCCACGATCCTCGCGGACAACGCGCTCGGCCCGGCCGCGGGTTCCGGGCGCCACCAGCAGCTGGAGCCGTCGCGGGCCGGCGAGCACCGCCGGCACGCCGAGGCCCTGATCGGCGACACCGATCTCACCGACGTCGAAACCCTGACGGACGAGAAGCTCGCCTCCGCTTTGGACACCTACGCCAGCGAAGAGCTGTCGGTGTCGTCCTTCCGGCGCGAGGTCCAGGGCGTGATGGACACGTTCAACGCGGAGATCGCGAAGCGCTACCAGCAGGGTTCGGCCACTGTGGACGAGCTGCTGGAGAGCGAAGGCGGGCACGGCGAGTGACGAACCCCGTCCTCGCCGAAGTAGTCCGTTCCGGGTTCGTCGAAAGCGTCCACCGCGGCGCGCTGGTGATCACCGGCCCCGAAGGCGACGCGCGCCTGGCCCTCGGCGACGTGGTGTCACCGGTCTTCCCGCGCTCGTCGAACAAGCCGCTGCAGGCCGTCGGGATGCTCCGGTCCGGCCTGGACTTCACGGGCGAAGACCTCGCGCTGGCGTGCGCGTCGCACTCCGGCGAGCCGGGGCACGTGAAGCGGGTCCTCGAGCTGCTCGACGCGGCCGGCCTGCGCGAAGACGACCTCGCGTGCCCACCGGACTTCCCGCTGCACGTGCCGAGCATGCGCGACGCCGCCGAGCCGCGGCGCGTGATGATGAACTGTTCGGGCAAGCACACGGCGATGCTGACGACCTGCGTCCGCGCCGGCTGGCCGACCGCCGGTTACGAGGCCCCGGACCACCCGCTGCAGCAGGCGATCGCCTCTTCCGTCGAGGAACTGACGGGCGAACCGATCGCCCACACGGGAGTCGACGGCTGCGGCGCGCCCCTGTTCGCGTTTTCGCTGACCGGCCTGGCCCGCGCGTTCGGCCGGGTGGCGCTGGCTTCCTCCGGCCCGTCGCAGGCGGTCAGCTCGGCCATGCGCGCGCACCCGTGGCTGGTGGCGGGAACGGGCCGCGAGGACACGGAGCTGATGTCCGCCGTGGACGGTCTGCTGTCGAAGGGCGGCGCGGAGGGCGTCCAGGCGTTCGCCCTCCCGGACGGGTTCGCGGTGGCCATGAAGATCGACGACGGCAACAAGCGCGCGTGCGCCCCGCTGGCGGTCGAGGCGTTGCGGTACCTGGGCGCGGACGTGTCGGAGCTGGCCGGTCTGGCCCACGGCTCGGTCCTGGGCGGCGGACGCCCGGTCGGCGAGGTCCGGGTCCCCGAACTCCGCGGCTGAGCAACGACGCGCGCGCCGGTCGGCGGCGTCAGTTCGAGCGTTCGCGGGACGCCAGGTCGCCCCAGAACTCACGCAGGTCCGAGAACAGCTCCGCCAGCTCCTCGACGTTGCCCGAGCGCAGCGCGTCCAGGATGTCGTGCACCTCGTCGGCCGTGTTGTCGGCCTCGAGGATCGGGTCCGCGAACAGCTGCACCAGCCCGCCGTAGTCGAGCTCGACCACCGAGTCCGCGTGGAAGTTGTCCAGCCACCGCCGCGTCTCGTACAGCACGCGCCCCGGCCCGGAGTCGCCGAACGTCTGCTCCAGCAGCTCGCCCGCCTCGCGCGCCCGGTGCTGCGCGTCGGCGAGGGTGGTGCGCCAGGACACCTCGCGCTTCGGGTCGTCGCGGCCGCTGCCGAGCACCAGCCGCCGCTCGTCCGGCTCGATCAGCACGAACCACGGCAGCGGGACGGTCCAGGTCGTCGACAGCGTGTGCGCCGCCGACGTGCTCAGGTCCGCCATCGCCGACTTCGTCCGCGCGCGGATCGTCTCCTGGGTGAAGCCGCCCTCGTCGAGGACGACGTTCTTCAGCGACGGGTGCGCGTCGCCCAGGAAGGTGACCAGCGCGGCGGCCGAGCGAGCCCGCAGCTCCAGCGGGCTCACGAACGGCCCCTGCCCGGCCTTGCCCTCCGGCACGTCCTCGGCCGCGAGCACCAGGACGTCGGTCAGCAGGCTCGGCGCGGGACGCCCGTCGGCGAGTTCGGCGGGCAGCAGCCGCCTCGGCGCGGCGACCTGTGACTTGAGCCACATGGCCTGCTCGCGCGCCCCCGCGTCGGTGCGCTGCAGCTTGGCCGCCGCGACGGCCGCACGCAGCCGTTCGTCCGGTGGGTCGCCCAGGGCGAGCAGGGGTTCGTACACCCGCAAGTAGGCCACGAAGGGACGGAGCACGAGTAGATCGTGGCACGCCTACCTGCGTCGATCGTCACCGACCGGCCGGTAACCGGCGTCCGGCGGACACTGTCACCACCGGCACACCGTGCCACGTCGCATCGAACCCCCCGGACACGGTACGGTGTGAGCAGGAAAGAATTGTCGAGACGATGCGGGGCCGCCGATTCCCCCGGCCGCCCCGCCCCTGTGCGAGGGGGTCGAGCCATGGGGCGCGGCCGGGCTAAGGCCAAGCAGACGAAGGTGGCGCGCGAGCTCAAGTACAGCTCGCACGAGACCGACTTCGATGCTTTGCAGCGCGAGCTGTCGAGTGGTTCCTCTAGTGGTCACTACGAGGAGACCGATTCCGATAGCGATGATCAAGACCCGTACGACGACGGGTACGACGAGTACCGTCGTTGAGCACGCGTAACCGCGCGAGGGCATAGCTGGACACAATCCAGCGACCGCCCTCGCGCGCTGTGTGCTGCCCACGGTGTTGTCGACAAGGGCACGCGGGGCTGCGAAGCCGATGAACGGAGTGAGCCGGTGGTAAGTCGGGTTGGAGTCGTCGGGGCGGGCCTCATGGGGTCCGGCATCGCCGAGGTGCACGCGCGGTCCGGAGTGGACGTCGTGGTCACCGAGGTGAACCAGCCGGCGCTCGACGCCGGCCGGGCCCGGATCGAGAAGTCGCTGCAACGCGGCGTCAAGAACGGCAAGCTCTCTCCCGAAGACGCCGAGGCGGCGCTGAGCCGGCTCCGCTTCACGACGGACATCGCCGAGTTCGCCGACCGCGAACTGGTCATCGAGGCGATCCTCGAGCAGGAGCAGGCGAAGGTCGACGTCTTCCGCCAGCTCGACAAGATCGTCGAGGCGGAGGACGCGCTGTTCGCGTCCAACACGTCGTCGATCCCGATCATGAAGCTGGGCATGGCGACGAGCCGGCCGCAGCAGGTGGTCGGCATCCACTTCTTCAACCCGGTGCCGGTGCTGCCGCTGGTCGAGCTGGTGCCCTCGCTGCTCACCAGCGAGGAGACCGCCCGCCGCGCGGAGGACCACGC
The DNA here is from genome assembly GCF_030269325.1 of Amycolatopsis sp. NBRC 101858. Taxonomy (GTDB): domain Bacteria; phylum Actinomycetota; class Actinomycetes; order Mycobacteriales; family Pseudonocardiaceae; genus Amycolatopsis; species Amycolatopsis ponsaeliensis. The sequence continues at coordinate 2,104,235 of NZ_BSTD01000001.1, forward strand.
GACGACGGCGCTGGGCAAGACCGTCATCCGGTCGCAGGACCGCGCCGGGTTCATCGTGAACTCGCTGCTGGTGCCGTACCTGCTCTCGGCCATCCGCATGATCGAGTCGGGCTTCGCGTCGGCGGAGGACATCGACCGCGGCATGGAGCTGGGCACCGCCCACCCGATGGGCCCGCTGCGCCTGTCCGACCTGATCGGGCTGGACACGATCAAGGCCATCGCGGACTCGATGTACGCGGAGTTCAAGGAGCCGCTGTACTCGTCGCCGCCGCTGCTGCTGCGCATGGTGGACGCGGGCCTGCTGGGCAAGAAGACCGGCCGGGGCTTCTACTCCTACGGCTGATCGATCTTCGTCACGCCCGGCCGGCACCTTCGCCGGCCGGGCGTTTTAGTGTGCGGAATGCCTTCCTCTCATCGCGTGGCCACGTTCGTCTTCGCCGCCGGCGCCAACGGCGTCTCGGCCGCGCCGAACGAGCTGGTCCTGCGCGGGCACCGCGGTGTCGGCGTCGACCAGCCCGGCCAGCAGTACCGGCACTCCTACCAGGCCCCCCAGGACCTCGCGGCGTTCGCGACGGAACCGTCGGCACTGGCGGGCGTCACGGTCGCCGACCAGGTGGCGGCGACGGTCGAGGTGGTCCGCCGCGCGGCGGCGCACGGCCCGGTGGTGCTGGTCGGCGCCAGCATCGGCGGCGCGATGGTCAGCCTGGTCGCGGACGCGGTACCGGACCTGATCGACCTCCTCGTCTACGACACGGCGTTCTGCTGCGTCGACCTGGCCACCCCGGACGAGTACATGGCCACCCCGGAGGCGGCGGCGTCCCGGGTCGGCGACCTGCTGGGCTTCGTCGCCGCGGACCCGTCGGTGATCGGCGCGGTCCGGTTCAACTGGCGCACGGCCGACCCGAACCTGCTCAAGGCGGCGAAGGAGGCCTTCTTGGCGGAAGGCACGGACGCCGAGTTCTACTCGTTCCTCAACTCGATGGCCCCGGACGACCTCCTCGGCAAGGGCGCGACCCCCGCCCGCGGCGACCACGCCCGGTGGGGTCGGGTGCCGCGGGTGTACGTCCGGCACCTGCGTGACCGGATCGTCCCGCTGGAGCTGCAGGACCGCATGATCCGCGAGGCCGACGCGGCCACGCCTGGCAACCGGTTCCGCGTGTTCGACCTCGACACGAGCCACGTCCCGGACGCCGCCCGCTTCTCCGAGCTGGTGGACATCTACGACACGCTGGTCTGATCGAAGCTCACGGGCGCATCGAAGGCCGCCCGCCTGGCGGCACGCCGCAGCACCGCCAGGACGGCGGGCCCCAGCAGCACGATCGCGACGGCGTTGGTGATCGCGCGGCCGGTGTCCCAGCCGAGGGTCGACGTCAGGACGGTGAAGACGGCGAACCGGTGAAGGTTGTCCGGCAGCGGCGCACCGGGGACGAACCCGAGCCCCGCGGTGGCGCCGACGCTCGTCCCGGCGAGGAACGGCCACGACCACAGGCTCATGAGGAGCCCGAAGAAGTAGGCCGCGAAGACGCCGTATGCCACGAGCATGGCGATTTCCGCCTTACCACGCGGTTTCCGCGGCAGCAGCCCGGCACCGAGCCCGATGAGCGAGGACGCAAGCATCTGAAACGGCAGCCACGGCCCGACGCCGGCGGTGAGCAGAGCGCTGGTGAAGAGCGAAGTCGAACCGAGCACGAACCCGAAGCCGGGCCCGAACACCCGCCCGGCGAGCACGAGCAGGAAGAAGACCAGCTCGATACCCCCGGTCCCGGCCCCGAGCGGCCGCAGCCCGGCGTTGACCGCCGAGAGCACACCGAGCAGGGCGAGCGCTTTGGCATCGATGCCCCCACGCGAGAGTTCGGCGAGGACGACGAGGATCAGCACCGGCAGGGTCGCCATGAACACGAACGGGGCATCGGCGGTGTGCGCGGCTTCGCTCGGCGCGGGGTGCGCGAGCAGGGGCCAGCAGAACATGGCGAGGCCGAGGACGCTCGCGATGCCGAGGACCAGCGCGGGCCGGAGGGCGACGCGGACCGCGCGGGGTGGCGGGTTGAGGAAGTCAGTCATGCCAGCACCTCCGAGAGCGCGCCGCGCACGCGGCAGCCCAAGGCCGGGCCGGCGCGCAAGACAGCTCCACGCCGGCCAGGTCGCACACCGCCGCCGGGGTGAGCCGCAGCTCGCGCCTCCCGGCCCCCCGCCCGCCCCCTCCCTCCGCCTCGCTCCTCATGCCAGCGCTTCCGCGACCTCGTCCACCGTCAGCCATTGCTCCGGTGCCAGGACCTTGGCCACCTGCGGGGCGAACGCCGGCGACGCGACGATCACCTCCTTCGTCGGGCCGTCCGCGACCACCTCACCCTCGGCCATGACCACCACGCGGTGGGCCACCGTGGCCACGAACTCGACGTCATGGGTGGCCAGCAGCACCGCGTGGCCCTGCGAGGCCAGCTCTCGCAGGGTCTCCGCGAAACGCCTCTTCGCGTGGTAGTCCAGGCCGCGGGTGGGCTCGTCGAGCAGCACGACCGGTGGGGCCGATGCCAGCTGGATCGCCAGCACCAGCGCCAGCCGCTGGCCTTCCGAGAGATCGCCGGGGTGCGCTTCACCGGCGATCCCGGGGGCGAGCCGGTCCAGCAAGGCCCGGGCCGTGCCTGCCTGGACCTCCGATTCGGTGTCGGCCTGTGCGCACTCGGCGTCCACCGAATCGAGGTACAGCAGGTCGGCCGGGGTCTGCGGGACCAGCCCGACGCGCTGACGGGCCACTCGTGGCTTGAGCGACGCAGGATCCTCGCCGCCGACGTCGACCTTCCCCGCCAACCTCGGCCCGCTGCCCTGCACCGCCCAGAGAAGCGACGACTTGCCGGAGCCGTTGCGTCCCATCAGCGCGACCACTTCCCCCTGCCCGACGCGCAGGTCCACCCCGCGCACCGCCAGGACATCGCCGTATCGGACCACCACCTCTCTCACGTCCAGTGCTCGACCGGTCACCGAGAGAGTAGAACCCACCACCGACAATTTTCGATCGACGAGTGAGAGCCGGGTCCGCAGCGGCCCCGCGACCCGGCGAGCGTCCCGCACCGACAACGGCAGCGGCGACCACCCCGCCAGCCGCCCGAGCTCGGCGATCGGCGGCGCGATCGACGACGTCGCCAAGATCTCCGACGGCGGTCCGGACCGCACCGAACCGTCTCCCGGCACGTACAGCACCCGGTCCGCGTACTGCGCCACCCGCTCCATTCGGTGCTCCGCGACGACCACCGTCGTCCCGAGGTCGTGCACCAGCCGGGTGATCGCCGCCAGCACGTCCTCGGCCGCCGTCGGGTCCAGCGCCGACGTCGGTTCGTCGAGCACCACGACCGAAGGGTGCGTCGTCAGCACCGAACCGATCGCCACGCGCTGCTGCTGCCCGCCCGACAGAGTCCGAAGTGGACGGTTGCGCAGCTCCGCGATCCCCAGCAGGTCAAGGGTTTCCTCGACGCGCTTGCGCATGACGTCCGGCGCCACCGCGAGCTGCTCCATCGCGTACGCCAGCTCCTCCTCGACGGTGTCGGTCACGAACCCCGACAGCGGGTCCTGCCCGACGACCCCGACGACCGAAGCCAGCTCGCGCGGCGGATGAGCCGCGGTGTCCAGCCCGCCCACCAGCACCCGGCCGGCCAGGCGACCGCCCGTGAAGTGCGGGACGAGCCCGTTGATCGCCCCGAGAAAAGTCGACTTGCCGGCCCCGGTGGGCCCCGCGACCAGGCACAGCTCACCCTCCTCGACCAGCAGCGAGACGTCCGAAAGCACCGGCCGCGCCGCGTCCGGGTAGGTCACCGTGACCCGCGAGAACTCGATCACCGCGTCACCTCCCTCGAAGCGGGCGCCACGAACGCGGGCACCACCGCGACGAGCAGGGACACCACGTGGACCAAGGAAACCTCCGGCCACCGCAACGGGCTCAACGACGGGTACAGGTTCGCCGGATCGACCTGAGCGGAAACGAAGAGCGAAACGCACGACACGATCCCGGCGAGCACGACCACCGTCTCCGGCCACCGCCACGGGTCTGGCCGGTACGCCGTCCGCCGCACGCGCCGTCCGCCGACGACGAACCCCACGACGGCCACCGCCAGTCCCACGGCCAGCAGCGGCACACCGAGCCACGACGACGTCCCGTCGAGCACCCCGTAGACGCCGACGCACACGCCGACCAGCCCGAACAGGACGCAGGAAGCGATCAGCACCCGCACCCCGGGGCTCAGGTACGCCCGGCGCCCGTAGCCCCGGGAGTCCATCGCGGCCGCGAGCCGCAGCGACCGGTCCATCGCGTCCTCCAGCACCGGCACCACGATGCCCTTCACCGCCCGCAGCCCGCGAGTCCGCCCCGCCCGCAGCCGCCGGGCCCGCCGCACGCGCTGCACGCTCTCGACAAGCTGCGGCGCCACCGTCAGCGCGACCGTGACCGCCGTACCCACCTCGTACAATGCCCCGGGAACCGCCTTGAGCAGGCGTTTCGGGTTCGCCAGGGCGTTCGCCGCACCGACGCAGACGACCATCGTCGCCAGGCGCAGGCCGTCGTAGAACCCGCCGAGCAGCGCTTCGGCCGACGTCGGCCCGAGCAGCGACAACCCGGCGGTCAGCGGGATCCGCGGCAGCGCGAGGAGCACGTGGCCGCCGTCCTCGCCGCCGACCAGGATCCGGAACAGCACGCGGGACGCGACGATCAGCGCGCCGACGTACGCGTACAGCCGGAACGCCAGCGCCCACGGCGCGTCACTCCGGCAGTTCGCGACGACGAACCCCGCGACGGCGATGACCAGGCCGAGCAGCAGCGGGTTCGTCGTCCGGCTCGCCGCGACGGCCAGCGCGAGCGCCCAGACCCACCAGGCGCCGGGGTGCAGCGCCCTACTGCGCACGCCGGCGACGGGCGACGACGATCCCGGCGCCGGCGACCACCACGATCACGACGGCGCCGATGACCAGGCCCCACGGGAACGAACTGCCTTCACTCGCCGGAGCGGGAGCCGGCGAAGCGGTCTGACGCACCGGAGCCACCTTCGGCGGCGTCGGCAGGTCGTTCGCCGACTTGGGCCGCGCGAACGCCCAGCCCTCGAACCCGTTCGCGATCGGCTTGGCCGTCTGCGCACCCTCCTGGCTCGACTCCCACTGGCCGCCCGCCGAGGCGTGCCAGTAGCTCCAGTACGCCGTCGCCGACGGCATCCCCGCGCACGATTCGACGTCCGGACCCGGCTTGCCGTCGATCCGGCAGGCCACGGCCAGGCCGTACTTCTGCGAACCGGCGACGTCGACGCCGGCCTCCTGCAGGGCCGCGATGCCGTTCGCGGGCGCGCCGGAGGCGCAGCGGATCAGGGGCTGCGGGCCCAGGTCGCCGAAGTCGACGACCACCGTGACCCCGCCGCCCTCGGCGCAGGAGCCCGCGCTCCCCGTCGCCGACGCGGGCGCGGCCCCGGCGAGGCAGGCGCCCAGCAGCAAGGCACAGACAGCGGAGAAACGGGCGAAGCGCGCGGCGATCATGCAAGAACCATAACCAGCGGCGGACGCGGTTCCGGCGCGACGAGCGACACACCTAGACTGCGGGCCGTGGGACAGCTCATCGCGGACGGACAGCTGCGTGTCGGCCTGATCGGCGCCGGCCCCTGGGCGACGACCATCCACGCGCCCGGCCTGGCGGATCACCCCGGCACGGCGCTGACCGCGGTCTGGGCCCGGCGGCCCGAGGCCGCGCAAACGCTTGCGGACACGCACTGCGCGGCCACTGCGAGCAGCGTCGAGGAGCTGTTCGAGCAGGTCGACGCGGTCGCGCTGGCGGTTCCGCCATCGATCCAGGCCGAACTGGGCGTGCGCGCGGCCGAAGCCGGGAAGCACCTGATCCTCGAGAAGCCGATCGCCGCCGACCTCGCCGGGGCGCGACGGCTGGCCGACGCTGTCGCGGCCGCTGACGTCGCCGCGCTCGTCGTGCTGACCTTGCGGTATTCGGCGCAGACCCAGGAGTGGCTCGCCGGCCTCGCGCAGGCGGGCGGCTGGGCCGGGGGCGGCGCGCGCTGGCTGTCCGGCGCCCTGCTCGGCGGCCAGTACGCGGCGTCGGAGTGGCGGCAGGACGACGGCGGCGCGCTGTTCGACATCGGCCCGCACGCGCTCGACATGCTGGACGCCGCGCTCGGCCCGATCACCGAGGTCGTGGCGGCCCGGCAGAGCCCGGGCGACCTGTGGCACCTGATGCTGGCGCACGAGAACGGCGTGGTCAGCACCGCGACGCTGTCGCTGCGGCTGCCGGTGCAGCCGACCGTCGTCGAGGTCGCCGTCTGGGGGCAGCACGGTTATCGGACACTCGGGCGCAAACCGGGCTCGGCGCAGGAGTCCTACACCGCGCTGCTGGACGACTTCGCGGCGATGATCGCCAGCGGCACCACGACGCACCCCTGCGACGTCCGCCGTGGTCTGCACCTGCAGAACCTCCTCGAGCAGGCCCGGCGGCTGGCCGAGTAGTACACAGGCTCGCATCGCGGGTTTACGTTGTGAAGTAAGGCTTCCTCACAAACTCCCCGAATTCATCCACAGGGTTGTCCACAGGCTCCACTGTGGACGGTGCGCCTCCCGACCGAACCACGGGAACCTTCGTCGCGCCACCGGAAAGATCACCGAATAGTGCGGTCCGCTCGGACTGCCGAGTAGATCTCGTGATGCGAAGGTGATCTTGGGAGGGCCAACGCGCATCGAAGTTTCTTGAGGGGTTCGAGAAGGGAGGCGCATGGAAGCCCTGCTGCGCGCCTTCTGGGGGATGATTCCGGTTTCGGCCATCGCACTGCCGTACGCGCTGCTCGGCTGGCCACTGCTCGCCGCGCGTCGCCGCCGAAGACTTCCCGCCCGGTACGCGACCGCGACAGCCGGCGTCGACAGCGCCGCGTTCCTCGTCGCATTCCTGGTGTTGTGCCTGGTCACGATGCCCGTCGGCACGTCCGGCGAGAGCACGCTCGACCTCGTTCCCGGCGCCGACATCACCGCGGCCTTCGGCGACGACGGATCACTCTGGCAGGTGATCGGCAACGTCCTGCTGCTGTGCCCGCTCGGCGCGTTGCTGCCCTTGAGGATGCGCCGCCTGCGCACCCTGCTGCGGATCGCGCTGGCCGCGCTGGTCGCATCCGTGCTGGTGGAAGGTACGCAATATCTGATCCACACCGGCCGGGTGACCTCGACCGACGACGTCCTGCTGAACACGGCCGGCGCGACGCTCGGCGCGGCACTGAGCCGCCGCGGCTGGCGGGCCCTCGACCCGCCACCACCGGTGCCGGTGGTCATCCCGGCGCAACGCCGGACGGTCTGCGAGGCCCCGACGCTCCGGATGCGGGTCCCGCGCTCGGTCTGGGACACGCGGTACGCGGCCATCGCGCACCCCGACCGGCAGTAAACCGGTTGCCCACCATGCGAAAATGGTGGGTAAGAGTCCCTTTCGAGTCAAGGAATGACCGCCTATGCCTGGCGCCGCCCCCGGCGTCGGCCTCCGCTAGGCCCGACGCCCAGCGAACCACCCGCACTGAGCTGCGGTTCCTTGACGTGCTCTCGAAAGGGCTTCCACCAGCAATGTCTGCCATCCAGACGTATGTCCGCACGACGGCGCCTCGCGGCCGCGAGACCGAGCGGATCGGGCCGTTCCTGGCCACCTACTCACCGGACACTCAGCATCCGATGCTCAACTACGCGATCCCGGACGACGGCGCGCGGCCGTCGGCGGCCGAGATCGACGCGCTGACCGCGGCGTACCGGCGGCGGGGCCTGCTCCCGCGGCTGGAGTACTTCACCGACGCCGCCCCCGACCTGGAGAAACTCCTGGTCGGCGCGGGGTACGGGCTCGAGCGGCGGGTGCCGCTGATGACCTGCACGCCAGCCGACCGGGTCGACCGGACGGCTCCGGTGGGAATCCGGCTGCGCGCACCGGAGTCCGACGAAGACTTCCGGCGCATGCGAGCCGCGCAGAACATCGCGTTCGGCGAGGCACCGGAGATCGGCGACGCCGAGGTCGACCGGCTGAAGACCACCGGACGGCACGTCCTCGCGGAAGCCGACGGCGTGGTCGTCGGCGGCGGGGTCGCGCTCGACATCGTCGACGGCACCACCGAGGTCGCCGGAATCGCCGTGCTCGAGGCGTACCGGGGGCGCGGGATCGCCGCAGCGCTCACCGCGCACCTCACTCGCGAAGTCCACGAGGCCGGCGCGCACACCGCGTTCCTCACCCCGGGTGACCTGGGGATCGGCAACGTCTACGCCCGCGTCGGCTACCGGCCGGCCGGGGAGTGCGTGCACCTCTCGATGAGCTAATCGTTCAAGCGGCCGGAGCGGCCACGCTTCACGTCGCTCCGGCGCTTCTTCGACGCCAGGCGGCGCTCCTTCGAACCGCGAGACGGCTTCGTGGGGCGCCGCTTGGCCGGCGGCGGGGCCGACGCGTCGAGCAGCAGGTTCGCCAGGCGTCCGCGCGCGGCTTCACGGTTCTGCAGCTGGGAGCGGTGTTCGCTCGCCGCGATCGTCAGGACGCCGTCGACCAGCCGGGCGCCGAGCCCGGCCAGCACCCGGTCCCGCAGGTGGTCCGGGATCGACGGCGAACCGGCGACGTCGAAGGACAGCTCGACCCGCGAATCCGTGGTGTTGACGCCCTGGCCGCCCGGGCCGGACGACCGCGAAAAGCGTTCGTTCAGCTCGGCTCCCGGGATCGTGAACCGGGAGCCGATCACCACGTCTCCGGCTGCCATGACACCAGTGTGACAGCCGCGATCAACCGCGTTTCAGAACCGCGGGTGGTCGCCCGAAAGCACGGCGCGCGGGCCGTCGACGTCTTCGGCGGGCTGGACGTCGCCCAGCACCCACGCCGGCAGGTGCCGCGCGGTCAGCATGGCCAGCGCCCGGTCGACGTCCTCGGCGCCGACGATCGCGACCATGCCGACACCCATGTTGAACGTCTTCTCCAGCTCGGCCAGCTCGACCTTGCCGCGCTGGCCGATCAGCGCGAACACCGGCGCCGGCGACCAGGTACCGCGCTCGAGCCGGGCGACCAGGCCACGCGGCATGACGCGCGCCAGGTTCGCCTCCAGGCCACCGCCGGTGATGTGCGCGAACGTCCGGACCTCGGTCTCGGCCGCGAGCGCGAGGCAGTCCTTGGCGTAGATCCGCGTCGGCTCCAGCAGCTCCTCGCCGAGGGTGCGGCCGAACTCCTCGACGTGCCCGCCGAGCGGCATCCGCGCGATGTCCAGCAGCACGTGCCGGGCCAGGGAATAGCCGTTCGAGTGCAGGCCCGACGAGCCGAGCGCGAGCACGACGTCGCCCGGGCGGACCTTCTCCGGCGAAAGCAGCTGGGACGCCTCGACGACGCCGACGCCGGTGGCCGACATGTCGTAGTCGTGCTCGCCCATCAGGCCGGGGTGCTCGGCGGTCTCGCCGCCCAGCAGCGCGCAGCCGGCCTGGACGCAGCCTTCGGCGATGCCGCCGACCAGCGCGGCGATCTTCTCCGGGTGCACCTTGCCGACGGCGATGTAGTCCTGCAGGAACAGCGGCTCGGCGCCGGTCACGACGAGGTCGTCGACGACCATGGCGACCAGGTCGATGCCGACCGTGTCGTGCTTGTCCAGCGCCTGCGCGACCGCGATCTTGGTGCCGACGCCGTCGGTCGAGGACGCGAGCACCGGCTCCTTCCACTTGTCGAGCTTCAGGGAGAAGAGCCCGGCGAAACCGCCGACGCCACCCATCACCTCGGGGCGCGTGGCCCGCTCGGCGTGCGGTTTGAGCAGCTCGACGGCCTGGTCGCCGGCGTCGATGCTGACGCCGGCGGCTGCGTACGTGGCGCTCGTGGACTCGCTCACGGTGGAAGGACTCCCTACTGGAAGGAACTGCTTAGGGACGCCGGACGGCGTCTTCGGCACCGTACCCGGCGGAGCTGACCGGGGTTGCCGCGCCATTGACCGAGTCGAGGCTTTCGAGCAGGTGCTTCCCGATCAGCGCGTCCTCCGGCAGCGGGATCGGGTACTCGCCGGAGAAGCACGCCGTGCACAGCCGCGACTTCGGCTGCTCCGTGGCCGCGACCAGGCCGTCCAGGGAAATGTAGCCCAGCGAGTCGGCCCCGATCGAGCGCCGGATGCCGTCGAGGTCGACGCCGTTCGCGACGAGCTCGGCCCGCGACGCGAAGTCGATGCCGTAGAAGCACGGCCAGCGCACGGGCGGCGACGCGATCCGGACGTGCACCTCGAGCGCGCCGGCCTCCCGCAGCATCCGGACGAGGGCGCGCTGGGTGTTGCCGCGGACGATGGAGTCGTCCACCACGACCAGGCGCTTGCCGCGGATGACGTCGCGCAGCGGGTTCAGCTTGAGCCGGATGCCCAGCTGGCGGATGGTCTGCGACGGCTGGATGAACGTGCGCCCGACGTAGGCGTTCTTCACCAGGCCGGTGCCGTACGGGATGCCGGAGCCCTGGGCGTAGCCGATGGCGGCCGGCGTGCCGGACTCCGGCACCGGCATCACCAGGTCGGCCTCGACCGGCTGCTCGTGCGCCAGGCGGCGGCCGATCTCGACGCGGGTGGCGTGCACGCCGCGGCCGGCGATCGTGGTGTCGGGGCGGGCGAGGTAGACGTACTCGAAGACGCAGCCCTTGGGGTCCGGGCTCGCGAACCGGGAGGAGCGCAGGCCTTCGGCGTCGATGGCGATGAGCTCGCCGGGCTCGACCTCGCGGACGAAGGACGCGCCGACGATGTCGAGGCCCGCCGTCTCGCTCGAGACGACCCAGCCGCGCTCGAGCCGGCCGAGCACGAGCGGGTGCACGCCGTGCGGGTCACGCGCCGCGTAGAGCGTGTTCTCGTCGGCGAAGACCAGGCAGAAGGCGCCCTTGAGCGTGGGCAGCAGCTCCATCGCGGCGGCTTCGATGCCCTTGTCGGCGGCGTTCGCCGCGAGCAGGCCGCAGACCAGGTCCGAGTCGCTCGACGAGCCGGTCAGGCCCGCGTGCGGCTTGAGCCCGGCGGCGATGGTGCGCTCGCGCAGCTCCGCCGTGTTGACGAGGTTGCCGTTGTGCGCGAAGGAAAGGCCGCTGCCGGTCTCCGTGGTGCGGAAGATCGGCTGGGCGTTCTCCCAGATCGTGGCGCCGGTGGTCGAGTACCGGCAGTGCCCGACGGCGATGTGCCCCTGCAGCGACTGCAGGATCTGCTCGTCGAACACCTGGCTGACCAGGCCGAGGTCCTTGAAGACCACGATCTGCGAGCCATCGGAGACGGAGATGCCGGCGGCCTCCTGGCCCCGGTGCTGCAGGGCGTAGAGGCCGTAGTAGGTCAGCTTCGCGACTTCTTCCCCGGGAGCCCAGACGCCGAAGACGCCACACTCCTCACGGGGTTCCGGTTCGGGCTGGTCGGACACGACTTGCGGGTCGGAAACCACCGAGGAGCTCCTGGGAAGACGTGGTCAGGCCGGTTTCAGTGTAGACGGTGCGGACATGAGTCAGGCCCCGCCCGACGTGGTACTGACCACTTCGGACAGGGCCTGAAGTCTTCCTGCCTAGCAAGCATCCGGCAGCGCGAGGATCTCCGTGAGCACCTGGGCGCCTTCACCGCGGCGGCGCCACAACCAGCGCTCCGGTTCGAAGATGTTCTCTTCGGTGCCGGGCATCCGGGTCGCCTCGACGTCGTCTTCGGCGTTGAGCCGGACCACGTCCACCACGTCGTCGTGCACTCGCACGCCGACGACGGCGAGCACTTCACCGCGCTCGTCGGCGGGGTGGACGAACTGGTAGCCGCGAGCCACCAGTTCCTGCAGTCCGGTTTCGATGTCGAAGACGGGGGCGACGGCCTCAGCCGAGGACATCGTCGAACTCGCCGTCCTTGGCGCCGGCCAGGAAGGCCGCCATCTCCGCGCGCGTGTAGACGAGCGCCGGGCCGGTCGGGAAACGCGAGTTGCGCATCGCGATCTCGCCGGTGGCCAGCGGTGCGACCTCGACGCAGTTGCCGACCGAACCGCTGTAGCTTGCCTTGCGCCATGCGGCCCCGGACAGCCGATCGGCCGGGATGCCGTTCTCGAATCGCTCAGCCATGGTCCCACCTCTCGATGCGGAAAAGCTTCCGGGCAGCGCATCTGCATGTGCATTTGCCCGCGTATCGGAGGCTAGCACGTGTGCCTGCAACGGTAAATGCACGTGCAGAATTTCTTGCAAAGTTCTCGGACGGTAAGAGATCACCAGGTCACGGTTAACCTAACGGGTGATCCTTAGGGCCCCTAATGGGTTAACAACTACGAGTAGTTACCGCTCATCGGGGCATCGTCGAGAGCCACTGACGGACCGCGGAAACCGACGGTGACCACTCACCGGACACACGTCGGCGCCGGCGAGCCGGTTCACCAGGGACGTTCTCAGATCTCCGCGCGCCGCTTCGCCAGCAGGGCGCGGCTCCGCTCCGGCGTCTCGGCGTCGACGGCCAGCATGTCGAGCGAGCGGCTGTACTTCTCGATTTCTTCGCGCTTCTCGATGTAGTGCGCGCCGGTCAGGTACTCGACGTAGGCGATGTTCGGCAGTTCCGGTTCGCCGAACCGCAGCAGCGAGAACGCGTGCTCGGCGGACAGCCCACTGCGGGAGAACGGGAGTATCTGCACCGACACGTGCGGCAGCGCGCTCATCTCCAGCAGGTATTCGATCTGCTGCTTGAGCACCTTCATCCCGCCGATCGGCCGGTGCAGGACGGACTCGTCGAGCACCATCCACACCCGGGGCGCGTCCGGCCTGCTGAACATCTTCTGCCGCCGCATGCGCAGCGCGACCAGCTGGTCGACGCGCTCGTCGGCCATCTCCGGGCGGCCGTGGCTGAAGATCGCTCGCGCGTACCCCTCGATCTGCAGCAGCCCCGAGACGTACAGCGGCTCCCAGATCTGGATTCGCGCGGCGGCTTCTTCGAGGCCGACGAGGTCGGTGAACCAGTTCGGCATCGTGTCGCCGAAGCGCCGCCACCAGCCCGGCTCGTTCGACTGCTTGACCATGTCGAGGAACGTCTGGCGCTCGGTCGAGTCCTCGACGCCGTACATCGTCAGCAGGTCGGTGACGTCGCGTTCCTTGAAGCCGACCCGGCCCAGTTCCAGGCGGCTGATCTTCGACTCGGACCCGCGGATGTTGTACCCGGCCTGCTGGCGGGTGATGCCGGCCTCTTCACGGAGCCGCCTCAGCTGCGAGCCCAGGATCATGCGGCGCGCAGTGGGGCCGATGTTCTGTTCTCCTGCGGACGCGTTCACCGCGTTCATTACCGGACCTTCCGCGCTCACGTCACCAGGGGGTTCTAGCCCGACTACCGAAAGTACACGTTAACCCGTCCTGCGCAAAGAGGTGACCCGGTTTACCCCATGCGCGCGTCGGCCTACTCTACGTAGAGTACGAGACTTTCGACACAGAACTTGCGAGGTTCAAGATGCCCGACGCCGCGACCCGGACCGAACGAGTTCCCGTGGGGGTCGACCCGACCCGAGCGAGCATCGCGCGCGTGTACGACGCCTTCCTGCTCGGGAAGGACAACTACGAGATCGACCGGGAGGTCCTGCACAAGGTGCAGCAGGCCGCGCCGGAGGCGCAGGACCTCGCGTTCGAAAACCGCGGTTTCCTCATCCGGGCCTGCCGGTTCCTCGCCAGCCAGACCGGCATCACGCAGTTCCTCGACCTCGGCTCCGGCCTCCCGACCGCCGAGAACACCCACCAGGTCGTCCAGCGGATCAACCCGGAGACCCGGGTCGTCTACGTCGACAACGACCCCGTCGTCCTCGCCCACGGCCGCGCGCTGCTGGAAGAGAACGAGCACACGCACTTCGTCGCGGAGGACATCTTCGAGCCGCAGCGGATCCTCCAGAACGAGGTCGTCCGCGAGCACATCGACTTCACGCAGCCGCTCGTGCTGCTGCAGATGGGCACCCTGCACCACTTCAAGGGCGACCCCGACCGGCCGGCCGAGATCATGCGGGAGTACGTCGACGCGCTGCCGTCCGGCTCCTTCGTCGGGCTCAGCCACTTCTCCGACCCGGAGAACGAGGACTCCGCGACCGCGCGCCGCATGGAGGACTTCTTCCTGCACAGCCCGATGGGGTCCGGCACGTTCCGGACGCAGAAGGAGATCGAGGGGCTGTTCCCCGGCCTCGAAATGGTCGACCCCGGCGTGACGCTGTGCGCCGACTGGTGGCCGGACGGCCCGCGCCTCAAGGAGCTCAACGTCGCGCAGCGGACCATCTCCGGCGGCGTCGGCCGCAAGCCGTAGGCACCCTGTCCGTCACAGGCGGACGATGGGGAGCCAGTGGGAAAGGTCGGCCCGGGTGCCCGACGCGGACACCCGGCCGTCCGCCACCGCCGTGGTCCAGTCCAGCCGGCCGGTGGCCAGTTCCAGCCACGTGCGCGGGTCGGTCTCGATCACGTTCGGCGGTGTGCCGCGCGTGTGCCGCGGGCCGTCCACGCACTGCACCGCCGCGAACGGCGGCACGCGGACCTCGACCGTGCGGCCCGGCGCGTCGGCCGCGAGCGCGCGCAGGCTGAGCCGGACCGCCGCGGCCAGCTCCGGTCGCGCCGGATCGGGTGCGTCGCCTTGCAGCCACGCGGAAATCGCCAGCACCGCCGCACGTAACTGTCCGGGGTCGACCGAACGCGAAGAGGCCATGGGCAAACAGTAGAGTGGCGCACCAAGAGTTTTCAGGCACACCCGAGAACGTGGGGATGAGATGGCGCAGCGGGACGAGGCGGATCGGATGGTTTCGCAGCAGCCCACCGGAAGCGGGCCCGATCGCCCCGGCAAGCACAGCAAGCACAACCGGGCCGCGCGGCGCGGCGGCCAGCAGGCCAGGCGCTCCGGCAAGCACGGCACACCCGAGATCACCGCGGAGATGCGGGCGAACGCCCGCGCCAACCCGGACAGCTGGCTCTACGTCATCGACGAGGCCTTCGACCCGAACGGCCCGGTGCCGTCGTGGGCGGTCGTCGGGGCCTACCCGGTGAACGGCGCGGGCGACGTCGTCGCCGACTTCCACCCCAACGATCGCTACCGGCCCTCGCCCAAGGCGCTCGGCTTCCCGGAGCCGTCGAACGACCTCGAGCAGCTGCTGCAGCTCGTCCGCACCGAGCACCGGCCGCCTTCGGACCTGCCGAAGGTCGTCCTCGACTCGACGCTGTTCGTCTACGCGATGTCGCCGGTGCAGCGCACCGTGATCGGCTTCCACAACACCGACGGCCGGGTCATGGTGCCGGCCTACACCCGCAAGGCACTGGTGCCACGCGAGTGGCCGCACGCCCGCGCCGTGGTCGGCCGCGACATCGTCAGCCTGCTCGGCGGGCACCCCGTCGCGATCAACCCGCACGACCTGATCACGGCCGTCGTCCCGGCCGAGCATCTCCTCAAGGCGCTGGCCGACGAAGCGCGCTGACCTGCGGGTTTAACCCCATCGAGTGACCACCCGAGTCGCCGGATCGGCGACTCGGGTGCATCGTGAGGCTGGACAAGACTCACGAGACCGGTGGGGAGCATGAGGGTGAACCGTCGTCTACTGCTTCCCTTTGCCGCCGCCGTCCTGCTCGTCGCCGGCCAGGCTCCGGCGCGGGCCGACGACATCTACGCGGGCGCCGAAGACCACTTCGCCGGTTCGCAGATCGCGAAGGTCGAAGGCATCGACGCCGCGCCCGGCGTGCAGTACGCGACCGACGACCAGCAGCTCGGGCACGACGTCAGCGGCCACCAGGGCCCGGTCGACTGGCCCGGCGCCGCGCGGACGGGCGCGAAGTTCGTCTACGTCAAGGCGACCGAGGGCACCGGGTTCGTCAACCCGCAGTTCGCCCAGCAGTACAACGGTTCCTACGCCGCCGGCCTGATCCGCGGCGCCTACCACTTCGCCCGGCCGGACGTCTCCGACGGCGCGTCGCAGGCGCGGTACTTCCTCGCCCACGGCGGCGGCTGGTCGGCCGACGGCCGGACCCTGCCCGGCGCGCTCGACGCGGAGTACAACCCGTACGGCGAAACCTGTTACGGCAAGGACGCCGCCGGGATGGTCCGCTGGATCAGCGACTTTTCCGAGACCTACCGCGCGGCCACCGGCCGCTACCCGACGATCTACACGTCGACGAGCTGGTGGAAGCGCTGCACCGCGAACAACGGTGGTTTCGGCGGGAATCCGTTGTGGATCGCCCGCTACAACACGTTTATCGGCGAGCTGCCCGCCGGCTGGAGCATCCACACGATCTGGCAGTTCGCCGACCGCGGTTCCCTGCCCGGCGACCAGAACTGGTTCAACGGCCCGGCCGACCGGTTGCTGGCCCTCGCGCTGGGCTGAACGGCCCACCGGTCGAGTAATAGGTGTTAACCAGTCACCAATTGAAGATCGACTTCCCGGGAAAATCACCCACGCGTATACCCAATTTCACGGAACTGAGTGACAAACGGGCATCTCGTCCGCACAATCGTGCACGGGCGGCTACCTGCAGTAAGCCGTCCTCAGCGAGGGTATCTGTGAAGGGATTCAACGATGTCCACTTCCCGAAGAGGGCGGCTGATCGCCGCCCTGGTCGTCCCGGCCACGCTGCTCCTGCTCGGCAGCACCGCCCAGGCGACGACCTTCTCCCCCGAAGTCGACCCCGTGGCCGCGATCAACGCGGACATCGCACAGCACAACCACGAACTCGGGTCGCAGATCCGGCGCGTCGAAGGTGACAAGTCGACCCCGGACACGCAGAAGGCGGCGCAGCAGCCGCAGCCCGGCCAGGCCATCCCGGGCCAGGTGCTGGCCACCGTGGCCGGCATGGACGTCGCGAGCTACCAGGGCAACGTCGACTGGGCGAACTGGTGGAACCAGGGCAAGCGGTTCGTCTGGACCAAGGCCACGGAGAGCACCAGCTACACGAACCCGTACTTCGCCCAGCAGTACAACGGCTCCTACAACCAGGGCTTCATCCGCGGCGCCTACCACTTCGCGACCCCGAACACCGCGAGCGGCGCGGCGCAGGCGCGGTACTTCGTCGCCCACGGCGGCGGCTGGTCGAAGGACGGCAAGACGCTGCCCGGGGCGCTGGACATGGAGTACAACCCGTACGGCGCGACCTGCTACGGGCTGAGCAAGGCCGGGATGACGTCGTGGATCCTCGACTTCCACGACACCTACCACTCCCTGACCGGCCGCTACCCGGTGATCTACACGTCGACGAGCTGGTGGAGCAGCTGCGTGAGCGGTGACTTCTCCAGCACGGCCCCGCTGTGGGTCGCGCGGTACGCGTCGTCGGTCGGCACCCTGCCCTACAACTGGGGCTTCTACACCGTTTGGCAGTACACCTCGAGCCCGCTCGACCAGGACACCTTCAACGGTGCCTACGACCGGCTCCAGGCCCTCGCCACCGGCTGACCCGCACCCCGGCTCCCGGTTCGTGACGAGTTCGCGTCGTCCGACCCGGGAGCCGGTTTCATGCCGTACCGTCCGAGCTTGCAGAATGCTGCTCACCACGTCCTGGGGGAACCACACGGGCCTTGCGGACGTCGGAAGCGCACGAACACCCAGCGCCCGGAAGGCATGAAAGATGACTTACCCGCCTCAGCCGGGCCAGCCCGGCCAGCCCGACCCGTACGGCCAGCAGCCCCACTCCGGTGGCTTCCAGCAGCAGCCGTACCCGCAGCAGGGTGGGTGGGACCCCAACCAGCAGCAGCAACAGCCGTACCCGACGCAGCAGTACCCGCAGGGCTGGGACCCGAACCAGCAGCAGCAGGGCTACCCGTCGGGTGGCTTCCCGGCGAGCCAGCCGCCGCAGTGGGGTGACCCGAACGCCCAGCAGCAGCAGGCGTGGGCGGACCCGAACGCGCAGCAGTACGGCCAGCAGGCCTGGGACCCGAACCAGGGCGGGCAGATGTCGGGCTGGGACCAGTCCGGGGGCTACGGCCAGGGCTTCGGCGGGCCGCCGGCGCCGCCGAAGCAGGGCAAGACCGGGCTGTGGATCACCATCGGCGCCGTGGTCGTCCTGCTCGCCGCCGTGGGCATCACCGGTTTCGTCGCGCCCGGCTTCTTCCTGTCGAAGGACGACAACAACGTCGCGGCCCCGCCGTCGTCGAGCACGTCGGCCAAGCCCTCGACGCCGAAGTCCACCACGAAGAAGACCCCGACGACGACCAGCAAGCCGCCGTCCTCGGGTGGTGGCGCGGACGCGAAGGTCGTGCTGCAGGGTTTCATCGACAAGCTGAACGCGGGCGACACCCCCGGCGCGCTCGCGCTGGGCTGCTCGGACTCCAAGGACCTGCTCGACTCGTGGCTCAAGACGTTCCTCAAGCCGCCGCTGCAGCTGACGCTCGGCGACGTGCCGGACGACGAGTTCCTCGTCGAGGGCCAGGTCACCGGGACGTCCGCGGGCAAGAACGTCAAGGGCACGCTGAGCGCGACGAACTTCGACGACAAGGGCTTCTGCGTCAGCACGATGCTGGTGTCCTGACCCGGTGAAGCTGTGGCGATCGCCGCTGGCGTGGACGTTCCTCGCGTCGGTGGTGCTGCTGGCGGGGGTCGGCGGCTGGCTGCTGTCCGACCCCGCCACCAGCCGCAGTGACGCGCTGAAGACCGGCGGCCTCGCCGGCGGCGCGATCGTGGCGCTGTACGCGCTGTGGCTGAACGACCGGCGCCGCCGGGTCGAGGAACGCCGCCAGGACATCGAGCGGCAGCGGCACGAACTCGAGTCGCAGCGCGCCGAACTGGACCGCGAACGGGTGGCCGACGAGCGGTTCGCGAAGGCGGTCGAGCTGCTCGGGCACGCGGCCGACCAGGTGCGCGTGGGGGCGATGCACGCGTTGGCGGGGCTGGCGCGCAGCCGGCCGGCCTACACCCAGACCGTGCTGGACGTGCTGTGTTCGTACTTGCGGCGGCCGTTCCAGCGGCCCTCCGCAGACGCCGACGCCGATCCGGAGTCGGAGCGCGAACTGACGGTCCGGCTCACGGCCCAGCGGCTGGTCGCCGACCTCCTCCCCGCCCGCGACGCCGAAGGCCCGGCGTACGACCTGGACCTGACCGGCGCGACACTCGAATATTTCGACCTTTCGGGCAAGCTCGTCGGCGGTCTTCTGCTGCGGTACGCGTCCTTGTACAGCAGCACGAACCTCAGCGGCTGCCGTTTCAAGGGCCGGGTGTACTTCACCGCCGCGGGCACCGGTCCGGGCCGGCTGCTGGGTTACTTCCGGTGCCGTGGCGCGGTTTTCGAAAGTCACGCCTGGTTCAGCGGAACGACGTTCGCCGAGGGCGTCGAGTTCACGGACACGACGTTCGCCGGGAGGACGACCTTCAAGGACGCGAAGTTCGAGAAGGACGCCGAGTTCACCGGCGTGGCCGTGACCTGTGAAATCGACTTGCGGCGGACACGCTTCGAGGGCCAGACCGACTTGCGGTTCGCGTCGCTGCCGGACTCGGTTTCGCTGTACAACACGCGCGTCCGGTCCGAAAAGGACGTTCGGCTCCCGGCTGGGTGGAAGCAAGAAGAGCTTCGCGACGGCGAGTCCCGGATCGTCGCCGAAGCCGGTTAGAGCACCAGGACGAGCTTGCCGCGGGCGCGCCCCGACTGGCTCAGCTCGACGGCCGCGCGCCAGTCTTCGAGCGGGAACGTGCGGGCCACCGGGACGGAGAAGCGCCCTTCGGCGGCCGATTGCGCGTACTCGCCGATCACTTCGGGGCGTACCACGCCTTCCCCGCCCGGGCCGCTGAACCGCACGCCCAGCTCGCGTGCCGTGGCGAAGTCGCTGAGGGTCAGTACGTGCTTCGGCGTCTCGACCGTGGCTATGAGCCGCGGCAGCGCGCCGCTGACCGGCGCGGCGTCGAGGGCGAGGTCCACCGGGCCGCCCGCGATTTCCCGGACGCGCTCGGCCATGCCGTCGCCGTACCCGGTGACCTCGGCACCGATCGCGCGCAGGGCATCGGCGTGGGTTTCCCCGGCGGTGGCGATGACGCGGGCCCCGCGTCCGACGGCGATCTGCGTCGCGGCGTAGCCGACGGTCGTGCCCGCGCCGTGGACGAGGACGGTCGCGCCCGCGTGCACGCCGAGGGTGTCCACGCCCCGGTAAGCCGTCTCGACGGCCATCGGCAGGGCGGCGGCTCGTACCGCGTCGAGTCCTTGGGGTCGCTCGAACCAGACGTCGAGGAGCGCCTGGCCGGACGCGCCGGCGGTGGGGCCGGTGAAGGGCGCCGGGCCGAGGACATCGTCCCCGATCTCGACGCCGGTGACGCCGTCGCCGAGGGCGTCGACCGTGCCGGCCACCTCGAGCCCGACGCCGCGCGGCAGGTCGCCGGCGAAGAGCCCGTCACAGAGGGCCCAGTCGGCCGGGTTGAGCCCGCAGGCCTGGACGGCGACCCGGATCTGGCCTGGTCCGGGCGTGGGCGAGTCGGTGTCTTCGAGGGTCAGGACGTCGAGCGGAGCGCCGTACTCGTGGAACCGGAGGGTGCGCATGGAGTCTCCTCGGGGAGTGATGACAACAGATGCTGTCGTCACTCACGCTACCAGAGTGACGACAGCATCTGCTGTCGCTAAGCTGGCGGGCATGGCTCGCTGGGAAGGCAACGCACGCGGCCGGCTCGAGCAGGCGGCGCTGGACCTGTTCACCGAGCAGGGCTACGACCGCACGACGGTCGCCCAGATCGCCCGGCGCGCGAATCTCACGGAGAGGTCGTTCTACCGCTGGTTCAGCGACAAGCGCGAGGTCCTGTTCGGCGACGACGAGCTGGTCTCACGGTTCACCGCCGAGATCGCCGCGGTTCCCGCGGGGACGGGCGCGTTGCCGACCCTGCTGGCGGCGTTCGCGAGCGCACCAGAGGTGTTCCGGCCACGCGAGTTCCTCCGCGAGCGGGCGGCGGTGGTCGCGGCGAACCCGCCGTTGCGGGAACGCGAGCTGATCAAGGCGACGAACCTGTCGGCAGCGCTGGTGTCGGCGCTGGCGGACCGGGGGTGCGACCCGCAGACGGCACGGCTGGCGACGGACGTCGGGTTGGCGGTGCTGCGGCTGGCGAGTGCGCGGTGGGTGGTCGAGGAGAACGCCGACTTCCGCCGGCTGCTCGCGGAGGGAGCGGCGGAGGTGCTCGCGATCGCTTCGGACGTCGGCGGCGGCTAAGCGACGGCGGCACGGTCCCGGGACCGTGCCGCCGTCGCCCGCAGCTCAGCCGAACAGGGCCGGGAGCGTCTTCTCCCAGGTCTCACGCAGCTCGTCCAGGGTGAACTCCGTGATGCCCTGCAGCTCCAGCGTTCCCGAATCCGGGTCCACCACGCCCGTCTTCCGCCACGGCAACCCGCGCGCCGTGCACATCTCCGTGAAGCGCAGCTCCTCCGTGCGCGGGACCGCCACCAGCACCCGGCCCGCCGACTCGGAGAACAGCTGGACGAACGGGTCCTGCCCGTCGTCGAGGAACACCCGCGCGCCGCACTGTCCGATGAGGACCGTCTCGACCAGCGTCTGGATCAGGCCGCCGTCGGACAGGTCGTGCGCCGCCGAGATCATGCCGTCGCGGGAGCCCGCCACCAGGATCTCGCCCAGCAGCTTCTCGCGGGCGAGATCCACGCGCGGGGGCACGCCGCCGAGGTGGCTGTGGAGCTCGCGGGCCCACGCCGAACCGTCCAGCTCGTCGTGCGTTTCGCCCAGCAGCAGCAGGGTTTCGCCCGCCTCCGCGCCGATGCCCGTCGGGATGCGGCGGGTCACGTCGTCGATCACGCCGAGGACGCCGATCACCGGCGTCGGCAGGATCGCCGTCGACCCCGTCTGGTTGAAGAAGCTCACGTTGCCGCCCGTCACCGGGATGCCGAGCTCGACGCAGCCGTCCGCGAGACCGTGCACCGCCTGCTCGAACTGCCACATCACGCCCGGGTCGGTCGGGGCGCCGAAGTTCAGGCAGTCCGACACCGCCACCGGCGTCGCGCCGCCCGTCGCCACGTTGCGGTACGCCTCCGCCAGCGCGAGCTGCGCGCCGCGGTACGGGTCGAGGTAGACGAACTTGCTGTTGCAGTCCGTCGCCACCGACACGCCGCGGCCACTCGACTCGTCGATCCGGATCATGCCCGAGTCGGACGGCTGCGACAGCACGGAGTTACCGCGCACGTAACGGTCGTACTGCGACGTCACCCATTCCTTCGAAGCCTGGTTGGGCGAAGAAATAAGACGAAGCACGTCCGCGCGCAGTTCGTCCGAAGTGGACGGACGTGGCAACTTGTCGGAAGTGTCGGCGATCAGCGCGTCCTGAGTGGACGGACGCTCGATCGGCCGGTCGTACACCGGTCCCTGGTGCGCCACCGTGTGCGCCGGGACGTCGACGACGACCTCGTCGTTCCAGGTGATCACCAGGTGCTCGCCGTCGGTGACCTCACCGATGTCGGTGGCGATGACGTCCCACTTGCGGCAGACCGCCATGAACGCCTCGACGTTCTCCGGCGAGACGACGGCGCACATGCGCTCCTGCGACTCGCTCGAAAGCACCTCCGCCGGCGTCATCCCGGTGGCGCGCAACGGAACGCGGTCGAGGTAGATGTGCATGCCGCCGTCGCCGGCCGCGGCCAGCTCGGACGTCGCGCAGGAGAGCCCGGCGCCGCCGAGGTCCTGGATGCCGACGACCAGCTTCTGCTCGAACAGCTCGAGGCAGCACTCGATGAGCACCTTCTCGGTGAACGGGTCGCCGACCTGGACGCTCGGCAGCTTCTTGCGGCCACCCGACGACTCGTCACCCGAAAAGGTGTCACTCGCCAGGACGGAGACGCCGCCGATGCCGTCGAGGCCGGTGCGCGCGCCGAACAGGATGATCTTGTTGCCGGTGCCGGACGCGAAGGCCAGGTGCAGGTCCTCGACGCGCATCGCGCCGACGCACAGCGCGTTGACCAGCGGGTTGCCGGCGTAGGACGGGTCGAACACGAGCTCGCCGCCGACGTTGGGCAGGCCGAGGCAGTTGCCGTAGCCGCCGACACCGGCGACGACGCCGGGCAGCACGCGCTTGGTGTCGGGGGCGTCGGCCGGGCCGAAGCGCAGCGCGTCCGAGACCGCGAGCGGCCGCGCGCCCATCGCCATGATGTCGCGGACGATGCCGCCGACGCCGGTCGCGGCGCCCTGGTACGGCTCCACATAGGACGGGTGGTTGTGGCTCTCCACCTTGAAGGTGACCGCCCAGCCCTCGCCGATGTCGACGACGCCCGCGTTCTCACCGATGCCGGCCAGCATCTTGGCCTTCATCTCGTCGGTGGCGGTCTCCCCGAAGTAGCGCAGGTGCTTCTTCGACGACTTGTAGGAGCAGTGCTCGCTCCACATCACCGAGTACATGGCCAGCTCGGCGTCGGTGGGCCGGCGGCCGAGGATTTCCCGGATGCGGGCGTACTCGTCGTCGGCGAGCCCGAGCTCGCGATACGGCTGGGTGTGGTCCGGGGTCGCCCCGGCGCGCTCGGTGGTGTCAACGGTGCTGGTCACGGTGTCCGTGTCAGGGTTCGCCACGGCCGCCAGGATACGGGGCGCACCCGGCCACCCCGGACGGCGGGCCACCGAAAATCGGTTGCCCCGGCGAACCGCTCGTGCGGGTGTGAGGCAGCCGACACCACCGCCCGCCCGGGACCACCGCGCGCCGGAAAATCGGTCGCCTTCCGCTGGTCGGCGGCTTACCGTCGGGAGTCGTGCTTTCCGCCACGTATCCCTTCCCGCCGCTGCGGCTGCCCGCGCGGCCGAGTGCGAGCCGCTTCCTGCTCGCCGTGTTCCGGGCCCGGCTCGGCACGGTGCTGGGCGCCGCCGCGCTCGGTGTCGTCTGGGCGCTGCCGGGTGCGCTGGTGCCGCTGGTGATCGGCCAGGGCATCGGCGCCGTCAGCGCGCACGACGGTGCCGCCGTCTGGCGCTGGGCGCTGGCCGCCGCGCTGCTCGGCGTGGTGCAGACGCTCACCGGGACCTGGCTGCACTTCCTCAACTACGGCCTCTGGCTGCACGGCGCGGGCTCGACGCAGCGCGCCGTGTCGGCGCACACCACCCGCGTCGGCGCCGGGCTGCGCGAGAAGACGACCACCGGCGAGCTCGTCGCGATCTCCACGACCGACATCAACCACATCGGCAACACCGTCGAGATGACCGGCCGGGCGTTCGGCTCGCTGCTGGCGTTCGTCGTGGTCGCCGTCTGGCTGATCTCGACGTCGCCGCTGCTCGGCGTGGTCGCGCTGGTCGGCGTGCCGGTCGCGGTGCTGGGCATCGGGCCGCTGCTGGCGCCCCTGCAGAAGCGCAAGGCCAAGCAGCGCGAGAAGCGCGGGGACGTCAACGCGCTCGGCGCGGACATCGTGTCGGGCCTGCGGATCCTGCGCGGCATCGGCGGCGAGCGGCGGTTCTTCACCCGCTTCCGCGAGACGAGCCAGCGCGTGCGCCGCGCCGGGATCGAGGTCGGCCAGGCCGAGGCGTGGCTGGCCGCGGCGGAGATCGCGCTGCCCGGCCTGGTCACCGTGGTGATCACCTGGCTCGGCGCGCGGCTGGCCGTGGCCGGGGAGATCGGCGTCGGGCAGCTGGTGGCGTTCTACGGCGTTTCGGCGTTCCTCATCTGGCCGGTCACCGCCGCGACCGAGGCCGTCGGCTCGATCACGTCGGGCCTGGTGGCGTCGCGGAAGGTGGTGGCGCTGCTGGGGATCCACCCGAAGCTGGCGGACCCGGCGACGCCGGTCCGGCTGCCCGCGGGGCCGCTGGAGCTGGTCGACACCGAGTCCGGCGTGCGGGTCGCGGCCGGGCGGCTGACGGTCGTCGACTTCGGCGCCGACGGCGAAGCGGTGGCCGACCGGCTGGCGCGGTTCGCCGACCCGGCCGAGGGCGAAGAGGTGCTGATCGGCGGCGTCCGGGCGGACCACGTCGCGCTCACGGAGCTGCGGCGGCGGGTCGTCTACGCGCACAACCAGGACATCTGGTTCTCGGGCGTGCTGCGCGAGCAGCTGGCGCCGGCGCGGCCGAGTGGCGTGAGCATCACCGAAGCGCTGTACGCGGCCGACGCCGACGACATCGTCGAGGCGCTGCCCGAGGGCGTCGACGAGGTGATCGGCGAGCGCGGGCGCGAGGTGTCCGGCGGCCAGCGGCAGCGGCTGAACCTGGCCCGCGCGCTGGCGACCGACGCCGACGTGCTCGTGCTGGACGAGCCGACGTCGGCGGTCGACGCGCACACGGAGGCACGCATCACCGAGCGCATCGCGGCCCTGCGCCGCGGCAAGACGACGGTGGTGTTCAGCCAGAGTCCCTTGTGGACACACGTGGCAGACGAGGTCTTCACGGCGAAGGTGGTGACGGTATGAAGCGGCTCCCCACGGCGTCCCGGCGGGACGTCCGGCGCTGGGCGCTGAAGACGGCGGCGGTGCACAAACGCGAGTTCGGGCTGCTGCTGGGCTCGCTGGCCGTGGCCACCCTGATCGGGCTGGCCGGGCCGCAGCTGCTCGGCGCGCTGGTCGACGACGTCGCGGCCGGCACGACGACGGGTCACGTCGACGTGCTGGCCGTGGTGTTCGTCGGGATCCTGGCGTTACAGGCCGTGGCGCGGAAGATCGCGCGGCTGCGCGGCGCGGTGTTCGGCGAGCTGGTGCTGGCCGAGACGCGCGAGGAGTTCGTCGGGACGGCGCTGCAGCTGCCGCTCGGCACGGTCGAGGCGGCCGGCACCGGCGACCTGCTCAGCCGCGCCACGACCGACCTCGGCCGGATCGACCACGCGGCGCGGTTCGCGGCGCCGGAGATCCTGATCGCGGCGGTGACCGTGGTGTTCACGGTCGTCGCGATGGTGCTGACGTCGCCGTTGCTGTCGCTGAGCCTGCTGGTCGCGGTGCCGCTGCTGCTGTGCGTGAACGTCTGGTACCAGCGGCGGATCCCGGCGCTGATGCAGTGGATGCTCGACCGCTGGGCGGACCTGACGACCAGCGTCCACGAGACGGCGGAGGGTGCGCGCACGGTCGAGGCGCTCGGGCTGACCGAGCACCGGGTCGGCGCGGCGTACGACGCGCTGGACCGCAGCATCCTCGGCGAACGGCGGATGCGGGCCCTGCAGCTGCGGTGGCTGCCGTCGCTGGAGATCAGCTACGTGCTGCCGCTGGCGGTCATGCTGCCGCTCGGGCTGCTCGCGTACACGCGCGGCTGGGCCGGGCTCGGCGAGATCACCACGATGCTGCTGTACGTGCAGGCGATGTCGGCCCCACTGAACGAAGCGCTGTTCTGGCTGGAGGACCTGCAGGTCGCGGCGGCCGCGGCGCGCCGGATCCTGGGCATCCACGCGGTGTCCGTCGAGGAGTCACCGAAGGTGGCAGACGTGCCGCGCGGGCGTGACATCGACGTGCACGGCGTCCGGTTCGCCTACACGGCCGACCGCGAGGTGCTGCACGGCATCGACCTGAGGGTGCCGCGCGGCGAGCGGCTGGCGATCGTCGGGCCGTCCGGCGCGGGCAAGTCGACGCTCGGCCGGCTGCTGGCGGGCATCGCGGCGCCGTCGTCGGGCTCGGTCCGGATCGGCGGCCAGGACGTGTCGTCCCTGGCCGACGACGTCCTGCGCGGCGAGGTCCTGCTGCTGACCCAGGAGCACCACGTGTTCTCGGGGACGCTCCGGCAGAACCTGGCCCTCCCGGCCCGCCGGGCGGGCGGCGACTGGACGGACGACGAGCTGCTGGCGGCGCTGGCCTCGGCGGGCGCGTCGGACTGGGTGGCGACCCTGCCGTCCGGGCTCGACACGAAGCTGGGCTCGGGCGAGCACCCGGTACCGGCGGCGATCGCGCAGCAGCTGGCGCTGGCCCGCGTGGTGCTGGCCGACCCGCACACGCTGGTGCTCGACGAGGCGACGTCCCTGCTGGACACGGGTTCGGCGCGGGACCTGGAGCGGTCGCTGAACAGCGTGCTGGAAGGGCGCACGGTGATCGCGATCGCCCACCGCCTGCACACGGCCGCGGCGGCCGACCGGGTCGCGGTGGTCGAGGGCGGCCGGATCACGGAGCTGGGCCCGCACTCGGCGTTGCTCGCGGCCGGCGGCTCGTACGCACGACTGGTGGCGGCGGCTTCGTAGTCCGGAATGTCCGGAGTTCGGGAAGTGTTGCTCCTGGGTGGAGGGATCTTCTACCTGGGGAGTGACATGTCTTTCGCGATGACGGCGGCCGAACGCGAATCGTTCTTGAGCGGAACGCACGTCGGGATCCTGGCGGTGGAGCGAGCCGGACGGGCACCGCTGGCGGTCCCGGTTTGGTACGACTACGCACCGGGCGGCGAGCTGCTGATCTGGATGGAACGCGACACGGTGAAGGACAGGTCCATCCGCGCGGCCGGCCGGTTGAGCTTGGTGGCCCAGGACGAGAACCCGCCGTACAAGTACGTGACGGTGGAGGGCCCGGTGGTGGCGAACGACGAGCCACCGACGCGCGAGCAGGCGTTGCGGATCGCGGGCCGCTATTGGCCGGCGGACCAGGCGAAGGCGTACGTCGACTCGGCACTCGGGGAGCGGTCGGTGCTGGTGCGGGTCCGGCCGGAGAAGTGGCTTTCGAACGACCAGAGCAAGAGCTGAGCCCGGACCTGTGGACAACCCGCGTCCACCGGCCCGGAACTGTCGGTGGGCGCCGATAAACTGGATACCGGGGGCCGAGGGCCGCCCCCGCGCAGCAACCTCGCGTTCCGCGCCGGTCGGCTCCGCGGATTCCAGGCACTTCGGCGGGACGCAAACCCCGTGTTCAGGACGCCGACACGCGTGATTGAGCAGTCGACACGCGTACCCAGGCGGTCGGCTCGCGTACCTGGAGCGTCGGCTCGAAAGCTGCGCGGCCGGGAAGCCCGCAAGCCTCCCGGCCGCGGAAACTCAAGCCTTGATCAGCGCGTCCACCGCGCTGTAGAACATGACCAAACCGTCGTCCGACGGCCCGGTCAAAGCGTCGATCGCGTGCTCCGGGTGCGGCATCAAGCCCACAACCCGCCCGTTCTCCGACCGGATCCCCGCGATGTCGTTGCGCGACCCGTTCGGGTTCCCGCCGACGTACCGGAACACCACGCGCCCCTCGGCCTCGAGTGAGTCCAAAGTGGACTGCTCGGCCATGTAGCACCCGTCGATGTTCTTCATCGGGATGAGGATCTCGGCGCCGGGCTCGTACCGCGACGTCCACGCGGTGTCGGTGTTCTCCACCCGCAGCCACTGGTCGCGGCAGATGAAGTGCAGGCCCTGGTTGCGGATCATCGCGCCGGGCAGCAGCCCCGCCTCGCACAGGATCTGGAACCCGTTGCAGATGCCGAGCACCGGCATGCCCGCGCGCGCCGCGTCGATCACCGAGTTCATCACCGGCGCGAACCGGGCGAT
The DNA here is from genome assembly GCF_030269325.1 of Amycolatopsis sp. NBRC 101858. Classification (GTDB taxonomy): domain Bacteria; phylum Actinomycetota; class Actinomycetes; order Mycobacteriales; family Pseudonocardiaceae; genus Amycolatopsis; species Amycolatopsis ponsaeliensis. The sequence goes on from NZ_BSTD01000001.1 coordinate 2,132,486, forward strand.
CACGCCCGCGCGCAGGTAGTCGCCGTACGAAAAGCCACCCGGGACGACGACCGCGTCGACGTCGTGGAGGTTTTCGTCCGCGTGCCACAGGGGCACGGCTTCCGCGTCGGCGTAGCGGACCGCGCGGGCCGCGTCGCCGTCGTCGAGCGTGCCCGGGAACGTGATGACGCCGATGCGCGCGCTCACGCGTCCACCCGCGTGATCGTCCACTGCTCGATGACCGGGTTCGCGAGGAAGCCCTCGGCGATCTTCTCGAGCGTCGCGTCGTCGACGGTGTCGTCGACCTCGATCTCGAAGTGCTTGCCCTGGCGGATCTCCTTGATCCCAGTGAAGCCGAGACGGCCGGCGGCGCCGAGCGCGGCCTGTCCCTGCGGGTCGAGGATTTCGGGCTTGGGCATGACGTCGACGACGACTCGGGCCACGGCAGGCTGCTCCTTATTCACGCAGGTCGTGGGTACCCCGCGAGCATAGTTCACCCAGTTCGGCAGGCGGCGGGCACCTAGACTGGCCGTGGGCGCCGACCTGCGCCATGATGAGTCGTTGACATCGCGCCAACAGCTGTGGAGGCACCGTGGACTCCTACGACTACGTGATCGTCGGCGCCGGGAGCGCCGGGTGCGTGCTGGCGAACCGGCTCACCGAAGATCCGTCGGCCCAGGTCTTGCTGCTCGAAGCGGGCGCGGAGGACACCGCGGACGAAATCCACATCCCCGCCGCGTTCCCGAACCTGTTCAAGACCCGGTGGGACTGGAACTACGAGACCGTCGAGCAGAAGCACACCGGCAAGCCCGCGTACTGGCCGCGCGGCAAGATGCTCGGCGGCTGCTCGTCGATCAACGCGATGATCTACATCCGCGGCAACCGCGCCGACTACGACGGCTGGCGCGATTCCCACGGCGCCGAGGGCTGGGGCTGGGACGACGTCCTCCCGTACTTCAAGCGCGCCGAGGGCAACCAGCGCCTCGACGGGCCGCTGCACGGCACCGACGGCCCGCTGAACGTCGAGGACCGCCGGTTCACCCACGAGCTGTCGAGCGCGTGGGTCGACTCGGCCGTCACGTGGGGCCTCAAGCGCACCGACGACTTCAACGGCGAGAGCCAGGAAGGCGCCGGCGTCTACCAGGTCACCTGCAAGAAGGGCCGCCGCTGGTCCACCGCCGACGCGTACCTGCGCCCGGCGCTCGACCGGCCGAACCTCACGGTGAAGACGACTTCGCCGGCCACCCGGATCGTCTTCGAGGGCACGCGCGCGGTCGGCGTGTCCTATTTGGACAACGGCGTCGAGACGACGGCGCGCGCGTCGACCGAGGTCATCTTGAGCGGCGGGGCGGTCAACTCGCCGCAGCTGCTGATGGTCTCCGGCGTCGGCCCGGCTGAGCACCTGCGCGAGCACGGCATCGACGTCGTCGCGGCGCTGCCCGGCGTCGGCGAGAACCTGCACGACCACCCGGCGTGCGGGATCATCTGGTCCACGCGCGGCACGACCGACCTGGTCGACGCGGCCACACCACGCGGGCTCGTCCGCTACCAGCTGACCAAGCGCGGGCCGCTGACGTCGAACATCGGCGAGGCGGGCGCGTTCTTCCCGACCACCGACGGGCTTCCGGCGCCGGACATGCAGATCCACGTCGCGCCGACGTTGTTCTACGACAACGGGATGCGTGAGCCGACGGTCCCGGGCTTCACGTCGGCAGCGACGCTGGTGGACGTCGCGAGCCGCGGCCGGCTGCGGCTGAAGTCGGCGAACCCTTCGTGGAAGCCGGAAATCGACCCGGCGTACTACGCGGAGTCGTCGGACATGGACAAGATGGTCGCCGGGCTGCGCGCGCTGATCGAGATCGGTCGCGCCGGCCCGCTGAAGCGGTTCCTGGACAAGCCGTTCCTGCCGACGCGGCACGACCTGACCGACGCTGAGCTGGCCGAGCACATCCGGGAGAACACGCAGACGCTGTACCACCCGGTCGGAACGTGCTCGATGGGTTCCGGCGAGCAGGCGGTGGTCGATCCTCAGCTGCGGGTGCGCGGGGTCGAGGGGCTGCGGGTGGTCGATGCTTCGGTGATGCCGGTGGTACCGCGCGGGAACACCAACGCGCCGACGATCATGGTGGCGGAGAAGGCGGCCGATCTGATCCGGGGGCGTTGACGGGCTTGGGCCGCGGCCCCCGGTATCCAGTTTACCGGGGGCTACCGACAGTTCCGGGGCGGTGGAAGTGGCTTATCCACAGCCCCGGAGCGGCTCAGCGCTTGCCGTGGAGGATGGTCACCAGCTTGGCGACCAGAGCGTCCGTCGATTCCTTGCGGGTGAACGACGTAAGCGTCAACGGCGCCGTGAAGCGCTGACGGGCGATCGCCTTCGTGCGGGCGAACTCGCGCAGCCCCTCCGGCCCGTGGATGCGGCCGAAGCCCGAGTCGCCCACGCCGCCGAACGGCAGCGACGCGATGCCCGCGAACGACAGCGGTGCGTTGATCGCCGTCATGCCCGTGCGCAGCTTCTCGGCCAGCTCCACGCCGCGGGACTTCGAGAAGACCGTCGACCCCAGCCCGTACTTCGTGCTGTTCGCCTTCTCGACCGCTTCGTCCATGTCGCGGACCTTCGCGATCGTCACCGTCGGGCCGAACGTCTCCTCGGTGACCGCTTCGGAGTCCTCCGGGACGTCGACCAGCACCGTCGGCTGCGCGTACCGGTCGCCGACCGCGTCCTCGCCGCCGAGGACCGCCTTGCCGCCGCGGGCCAGCGCGTCCTGGATGTGGCGCTTGATCACGCCCAGCTGCGAGGGCATCGTCACCGGGCCGTACTGCGCGGCCTCGTCCGAGCCCGCCCGCACGTCCTTCGACTTCTCGACGACCTTCGCGACGAACTCGTCGTGCACCTTCTCGTGGACGTACACGCGCTCGACGCCGATGCAGGTCTGGCCGGAGTTGGAGAACGCGCCCCAGACCGTCGCGTCGGCCGCCGCGTCGAGGTCCGCGTCCGCGTCGACCAGCACCGGGTCCTTGCCGCCCGCCTCGATGACCACCGGCGTGAGCGTCTCCGCCGCCGCGGCCATGATGCGCTTGCCGGTCGCCGTCGAGCCGGTGAACGCGATCTTGTCGACACCCGCGCCGACCAGCGCTGCGCCCGTCTCGCCGAAGCCCGTGATCAGCTGAAGCACCGGCTGCTCCGGCACGATCTCGGCGAACGCGTCGACCAGCCACTTCCCGACGCCCGGCGTGTACTCACTCGGCTTGAACACCACGGCGTTGCCCGCCGCGAGCGCGTACGCGATGGAGCCGAGCGGCGTGAACACCGGGTAGTTCCACGGGCCGATCACGCCGACCACGCCCAGCGGCTGGTACTCGACGGTCGCCGCCTGGTTCGACATCAGCAGCCCGGCCGAGCGCTTCTGCTTGCCGAGGATCTTCTTCGCGTGCTTGCCCGCCCACGCGATGTGTTCGATGGCCAGGACGCTCTCGAGCTGCGCGTCGGCGATCGGCTTGCCGGTCTCGTCGCGGACCACCTGGCACAGCTGCGGGAGCCGGCGCGTCAGCACGCCCTTCCAGCTCTTCAGCCGTTCCGCGCGCCCGGCGAAGCCCAGGTCCGCCCACCACTCGGCAGCGACGCGCGCTCGCGCCACGGCTGCCTTCACGTCCTCCGCCGTGTGGATCGGATAAGTTCCGACCACCTCGTCGGTCGCCGGGCTGAGCGAGTCGAAGGTTTCGCCGACCGACGTCGGCTTCGGCTGGACGGCAGTCATCGGCGTCTCCCTGGAGGTAGCGGGTCAGCCCAGGCTACGACGTTACTGACATCGTGCCAATAGCTCTCGCGGGCTTCGCCACCAGCATTGCACCCGCGATCGCCGCGGCAAAGACACCGAACAACGGTGGGAGCCACAACGGCAGCACGCCGACGGCCAGCGAACCCAGCCCGAAGCCGGCCGCCTGGACCGTGAAGCTCAACGAGAACCCCGCTGAACTGCGGTTCTTCGGCAGCACACGCTGCAGGTTGACCGAGGTCGTGGCCACCAGCGGACCACCGCACACGCCGACCAGGGCCACGGACGCGAGCAAGCCCGCCCAGCCCAAGTCGGCGGAGAGCACGAGCCCGCCGACGACGAACCCGCCGAGGAACAGCCGCGGATCGCCGATCTTGCCCCGCCACACATAGAGCGCGCTGCCCGCGATGCTCGCCCCGGTCAGTACGGCGATCACCACCGGCGCGGCCGTCTCGGGCGCGCCGAGGCGCTGGACCAGCGGCAACGGCGCGACCTCGATCGTCGACGTCAGCAGCCCGATGGTGAAGGCGCAGCACAGCCACGGCAGGCAGGCGGCGAGCCCCACGGGCGGGACGTCGGGCCCGGATTCCACCCGTTCGCGCTCACCCGCGCGACGCGGTACGAGCAGAGCCGCGGCCACGCAGGCGGCGGCCATCGCGGCCAGTGGCACGAGCGAACCGGCCATGTCGAGCAGCGCGACCAATGCCGGGCCACCGACGAGCACGCCGTCGAGGACCATCGCGTCGACCGAAATCGCCCGGGGAAGCAGCCCGTCGTCGACCGTGTCCGCGAGCAGCGTCCGGAACCCACCGGACAACGCCCCGCCCGTGATGCCGGGCAGCAGGACGACCGCGAGCAAGACAGCACCGGGTGCACCCGCCGCGGCGGCGAACGCGAGCGTCGCGAACCCCGCCGCGGTCAGGAGCAGCAGCACCGGCAGGCCACGGGCCGGGCCGACGCGGTCGAGCAGCCGCCCGACCGGCACCGCGCAGACCATTTCGGCGGCGACGTAGACCGACATCAGCACGCCGCCGAGCCGGTACGAACCGGTCGTCGCGGTGGTCAGCAGAGTGAACGCGAGCGGCGCCATGGTCGCCGGGAGCCGCGCGAACTGGACGCCCGCCGACCAGCGCCAGTAGGCGCGATGGGTGAACAACGACATGCTCACACGCTCGTCCGTGCCGCACCCAGGGCACACTGATTCGGGTGAGGACGAATCACCGATGATCGAGCTCGTGCTGACGGCGGCCGGTGCGCAACGCGTCCGGTTCGCCATCTCGCCGCTGGAGGAAGTGCTGGGTGCCGTCCAGACGCTGCTCGGCGTCCGGCGGCACCCGGCGCACCTGCCGTGGCTCGCCGACGCTCCCGACGTGCCCGAACTGGCGGCGGTCTTGAGCGCGCGGCACTACGTCACGGAGTTCCTGAGCCCGCCGCCAGACGGCCCGGAGACAACGGCGGAGGCGCAGCTGCGGGCGGTCCGCGCGACGCCGCCGCACCAGGTCGCGCTGGAGCTGGGGATGGTCGACGCCGACCTTTCGCTGCTGCCGGACGATCCGGCGGCAGCGCGCGACGTGCTGGCCGACCAGCTGGAGACGGTGTGGGACGCGCTGCTCGCACCGGAGTGGCCCCGCCTGCGCGAGCTGCTGGCGGCGGACATTGCGCACCGGACGCGGCAGCTGGGTTCCGGCGGGCTCGCGTCGATGCTGGCCGGCCTGCACCCGCGCGTGCGGCTGTCGGACACGTCGGTGCTGGTCGACCTCCGGGCCCGCGAGCGCCTGGAGATCGATTCACGCGGGCTGCTGCTGATCCCGGCGGTGTTCGCGTGGCCGAACGTCGGCGTCGTGACGGTGCCGCCCTGGCAGATCTCACTGCTCTACCCGGCTCGCGGCGTCGCCTCGCTTTGGACGTCTTCCGCGGCACCGCCGGAGCCGCTGGTCGAGGTGCTCGGCCGGACGCGGGCGCTGCTGCTCACGACCATCGACCGCCCCGCGGCGACGACCGAGCTGGCCCGGCGCCACGACTTGGCGCCGGCGACGGTTTCCGCGCACCTCACGGCGTTGCGCGGCGCGGGTTTGCTGACGTCGGAGCGTCGCGGCCACCGGGTGCTGTACCGGCGGACCGAGCTGGGCGACGCGCTGCTCACCGGCAGACTGTGAAGCATGAGCAGAGCAGTGAACTGGGAAGGCTTTTACAACACCAGAGATCTCGGTGGCCTGCCGACCGGAACGGGTCGCCCGACTCGCCACGGTGCCTTCTTCCGAGCCGCGGACCTCCGGTTCGTGACCGACGCCGGCTGGGCCCAGGCACGGGAGTCCGGTGTCCGGACCGTCATCGACCTGCGCAACGCCGACGAGATCCGGCTGACGGCGGACAGCCCGACGGCACTGGCGGGTTCGGCGCAGTTCGCCGTCGCGGCCGACACGACCACGCCGTCCGGCATCGACCGCTTGGAGGTTCCCCTCGACGACATCGACGACGTCGAGTTCTGGCGGTACGTCAACGGTGAGCGGCTGAACGGCACCCCGCTCTACTACCGGGTCTTCCTCGAACGGAAGGCCGAACGCTGCGCCGCCGTCATCGAGGCGATCGCGCGGTCCGCCCCCGGCGGTGTCCTGTTCCACTGCGGCTCCGGGCGGGACCGGACCGGGCTGGTCGCGCTCCTGCTGCTGGCGCTCGCCGGCGTCGAACCCGGCGCGATCGCCGCGGACTACGACCTGTCCGCCGAGGCCGTGAAACCGCTGTTCGCCGCGATGGGCGCGCAAGACCAAGGACAGGTCATCGAGGCTCTCCTCGCGGAGCGGGGCACGACGACCGCGGGCGCCATCCGGGACACCCTCGAGGGATTCGACGCCGAGCGGTACCTCCTCGACGCCGGGGTCGGCCGCGGCGACCTCGACGACATCCGGCACCGGCTGACGAACCGGGACTAGGCTGGAATCGACCACCTGCGAAGGAGAACATCGATGCGTATCGTCCATTTCGGACACGCCTGCCTGTTGCTGGAGACCGGCTCCGAGCGGATCCTGATCGACCCCGGCGCGTTCTCCACCGGGTTCGAGGGTGAGCGGGAGCTGTCCGCCGTGCTGGTCACGCACCAGCACTTCGACCACCTGGACGTCGAGCGGCTGCCGAAGATCCTCGAAGCCAACCCGGACGCGAAGCTCATCGTCGACCCCGGTTCGGCTCCCGAGGTCGAAAAGCTGGGCTTCCCGTTCGACATCGCCAATGTGGGTGACGCGTTCGCGGTCGGGGACACCTCGATCAAGGCGGTCGGCGGCGAGCACGCCGTCATCCACGCGGACATCCCGGTGATCCCGAACATCGGCTACGTCTTCGACGACGGCGCGTTCTTCCACCCGGGCGACTCGTTCTTCGTGCCCGAGCAGAAGATCGACGTGCTGGGCCTGCCGACGGGCGCGCCGTGGCTCAAGGCCGGCGAGGCCGTCGACTACCTGCGAGCCGTCGCGCCGCGGGTGGCCGTGCCGATCCACGAGGCTGTGCTGGCCAACCCGGCTCTGCACTACGGCCTGTTCGGCAACCTCGCGCCGGAGGGGACCGAGGTCAAGGTGCTGGACCGGGCCGAGCCCGCGAAGTTCTAGACCGCGCGGCGTGCTGGTCAGCCGACCGGCACGCCGCACAGCTCCGCCGCGCCACGCCACAGCTCCTCCTCCCGCGCCTCGTTGTAGGACTCCGCTGACGACGGCACGACCCGGCCGCGGTCCAGGTAGGCCCCGGACTCGGCCGGCCGAGGGGCCGTCATGGCCGCGGCCAGCCGGACGCCCGCGGTCTGCGGGCTCGACGCGATGGGTGTCGCCCACAGCAACGGAAGCAGGAACCGGAAGCCGAAGCGCTGGATCGCGCTCGCGTCCCTGGCGAGGCCCGTACCGGGGACCAGTCCGGGGGTGAAGGCGTAGAAGTCGATCTTGGGAAACCGCCGCGCCAGCTCGTGCACCAGGTACTGCACGCCGAGCTTGCTGGTCGAATAAGCCCGGCGCCCCGCAGTCACGGTTTCGGCATCGGGACCGCTGCCCGGCTCGGCGAGACTCCGCGGGCCTGTCCAGTGCGGTGCCGGGACGAGACCCAGGTTGTGCCGGAAGTCGCCGAAGTGCGACTCGCTGCCGGTGACCACCACGCGCGCGCCCGGCTCGAACCGGTCGGCGAGCAGGCGGATCAGCAGGTAGTTCGCCAGGACGTTGATCCCGAACGTGGCTTCGAACCCGTCCGCCGTGGTCTTCGTGACCGAGGCCATCTGGACGCCCGCGTTGGCCAGGAACCCGGTCAGCGGCGGAATCTCCCGCTCGTCGAGCAGCTTCCGCACGGCATCCGCCGCCACGCGCACCTCCGCCAGGGAGCCGAGGTCGCACGACACCGCCCGGACGTTCGCGTTCCCCGTGCGCGCGGCCAGCTCCCGCGCGACCCGGCGCCCGGCCTCCTCCCCTCGCACGACGACGAGCAGCAGCTGGTCCGGCCGGTCCCGCAGCAGTCGTTCCGCCGCGGCCCGGCCGAGCCCGCGGCTCGCCCCGGTCATGAGCAGTGTCTTCGTCGGTTCGGTCATGGTCTCGCCCCTTCACCCGATCAGGTACTCGATTCGAACTGGTACTCGGTACCGTAGCGGACTTGATACCGGTTCCGCTACTGTTGGCTCATGGAACAACGCCCCTCGCTGCGGGAGCGCAAGCAGAAACAAGCTCGTGAACAGATCGTCGAGGCAGCCTTCGAACTGTTCGCGGAGCGCGGCTTCACCGATGTCACCGTCACGGACATCGCCGAGCGCGCGGAAGTGGGGCGTACGACGTTTTTCCGGTACTTCGGAGACAAGCAGGAGGTGGTGTTTTCGGACGAACAGCAGCTGCTGGACCACTTGGCGGAGCGGCAGCGGGCATTGGCGGGCGAGGCACCCCGCACCCTGCCGGCGGCGCTGGACCAGGTCCGCGCCCTGGTGCTGGAGGTGTGCGCGGAGGCCACCGCGGACGCCACGCACTACGAAATGCACCAGCGTTTGCTCGAGGAGAACCCGGAGCTCAAGGACCGCAGCGCACGGAAGCTGCAACGGTTCGCCGAGCTGGGCGAGGCGATCCTGCTGGAACGCGGCACACCACGGGAGGTCGCGGTGCTGGCGGCGCAGGTCGCGGTGGCCTGCTACCAGGCGGGCAGCCGGCTCGCCGGGGCCGACGCACCCGCGCTCGCCCCGGCGGTCGACATGGCCTTCGGACGGCTCGAAGTGCTCCTCGACCCGAACCCGGCGCACTGATGGCGGTAGCGAGCCCGATCCCCGTCAGGGGCGATCATTGACAACTCCAGAATGAAGCGACCGTGGGCGGCCCGTCGTGCCCATCGCGATCACCCGGTGACCTCGTGACCGCACCCACGACACCCGCCGCGCGGTGCGGCTGATCATCGCTCAGGCCGCGACCGTCCGGAGCGAGCCGTACGTGGCGCCGAACGCGCGGTTCTCCAGGGCGACGTCGACGGCGTCGAGCAGGGCTTGGCGGAGGCCGGGGCGGGTGAGGTCCGTGGCGTCCACCCCCAGCCGGACCAGCCCGCCCCGGCGGGCCGCGCGCGCCGCCGCCAGCACCAGTGCGAAGCAGCGCACCGTTTCCGTGCGGTGCGACTGGCTCGTGAACTCACTCACGCGTGCCCGGCGCACCTCGCCCGTGACGAGGTCGCGGACCGCGCCGAGGTCGGCGCACAGGCGGAACCCGTGTTCCGCCAAGGCCTGCAGCGTGCCCGGGGAGGCGATCCAGCGCGGTGGCGCGAAGCCGTCGACCGTCAGGCCCGCGGTGTCCAAGGCGGCCTTCGCGGCGATCAGCCGGAGTCGCGCTTCATGCGCCGGCAGCGTCGCGAACTCCGCCTTCTTGCCCAGGTACACCGTGCGGTGCGTGGGCGTGACGGTGTGGTCGTACCCGTGCAGCAGCACGGAATCGCCGGCTCGGGCGCGCGTGCGCACCCACTCCGTCACCGGGCCATCGCCGGTGCGGGCGGCGTACAGCACCGAGAGCGGCACGCGGCGGCGGTCGAGCTCGGCCGCGAGGTCGGCGCACCGGTGCAGCGTGCGCGGGGTGATTCCCGACAGCGAAACCAGCAAGCGAGCGTCCACGCCACCATTGGGACGCACGCGTCTGACGTCGCCGTGAACTGCGCAGGACGGGCGAGCGTCCGTTGCCGGAAGGGTCAGACGCCTTCGCGCAGCCGCTGCACCGCCACCGCGATCCGGCCACGCAGGTCGGGGTCGGCGACCTGGCCGTCGGCGACGTCCGCGCGGGAGACCGGGATCCGCGCGCACGCCTCGTCGACGATCTTTGCGCCCGCGTAGGTCAGGACCTTGCGCAGCGAGTCGTGCGCGTCGCGGCCGCCCGTCGGCGCCGCCACCGAAGACGCGTTGATCCAGGACACCGGCTTTCCGTAGATCTCGCCGCCGCCGACCGTCCAGTCCAGGAGGTTCTTGAACGAGCCCGGCAGGCCGCCCGCGTACTCCGGCGTGCAGATCAGGATCGCGTCCGCGTCCTTGATCGCGGCCCGCAGCGCCGCGACCTCCGGGTGCAGCGGCTCGCGGTCGTCATCCGGGTTGAAGTGCGGCAGGTCGCCGAGGCCGGTGTACGTCTTGCTCGCGGTGAGCGTCGCCACGGTCCCCAGCACCGCCGCATTGCCGGAGCCTGCTCGCAGGCTGCCGCAGATCAGCAGGATCACGCGGCCAGTCTGCCAGGGAACGGCCGGTGATGAGGCGACATGCTTCGAGGTACCGGTCGCGCGTGGCGGTCACCACCTCAGGCGGCAACGGCGGCAGCGCGGACACGCAGTCCCAGCCGGACGCCGGGCCGACCAGCCAGTCGCGGACGTGCTGCTTGTCGAACGAGGGCCGCGGGCGGCCGGGGCGGTGGCCGTCGGGGAGCCAGTAGCGCGCGGAATCCGGGGTCAGCAGCTCGTCCGCGAGCACCAGGTCGCCGTTCTTGCCGATGCCGAACTCGAACTTCGTGTCGGCCAGCAGCAGGCCCTGCTCGGCGGCGCGCGTCGCGCCCCGGCGGTACAGCTCGAGCGACGCCTCCCGGACCTCTTCGGCACGCGCGCGGCCGAGGATCGATGCGAAGGTGTCGAAGTCGATGTTCTCGTCGGGTTCGCCGGGGCGCGCCTTGGTGGACGGCGTGAAGATCGGCTCCGGGAGCCGCGCCGACTCGGCCAGGCCCGGGGGCAGCGCGATGCCGCACACCGCGCCGGAGCGGCGGTAGTCCGCGTACCCGCGGCCGGTGAGGTGGCCGCGGACGACCGCCTCCACCGGCAGCATGTCGAGGCGCTCGACCAGCAGCGCCCGGCCACGGAAGGCGTCCGGGATGCCGGGGCCGTCGCAGGCCACCAGGTGGTTCGGGAGGACGTCGGCCAGCTCGCGGAACCAGAACACGCTCATCGCGGTGAGGACCCGGCCCTTGTCCGGGACGTCGGTGGGGAACACGCGCTCGAAGGCGGAAATGCGGTCGGAAGCGACGATGAGCAGGTCGCTGCCCATGGCATACAGGTCACGGACCTTGCCGGAGACGAGTCGCTCGGGGGTGGGGAGGGGTGTCACGCGCTGAACCCTAACGCGCACCCTCCGCCACCATGGATGATGCTGGCATGGCGTACGACTGGATCTCGGTGACCACCGACTACGGCCTGCGCGACGGCTTCGTGGCGGCCTGCCACGGCGTGATCGCGCGGCTGGCGCCCGCTGTGCGGGTGCTCGACGTCACACACGAGGTGCCGCCCCAGGACGTCCGGCACGGGGCCATGGCGCTGGCCCAGACGGTGCCGTTCCTGCCGGAGGCGGTGCACGTCGCCGTCGTCGACCCGGGTGTCGGCACGGCCCGGCTCGGCGTGGTCGTCGTCGTGGAGAACGGGCTGCTGGTCGGGCCGGACAACGGCCTCCTGCTGCCCGCCGCGCACGCGCTCGGCGGGGTCCGGGCCGCGTACGAGCTGGCCGAGCCTTCGCTGCGGCTGCCGGTGACGTCGGCGACGTTCCACGGCCGGGACGTCTTCGCGCCCGCGGCGGCGCACCTGGCGCTGGGTGTCGCGCCGGCCGACTTCGGTGACCCGGTGTCCGACCTGGTCGAGCTGCCGGAGCCGTTCGTGGCGGCGTTCCCCGGGAAGCTGGTGTCGGAAGTGCTGACGGTCGACCACTTCGGCAACGTCCAGCTCGCCGCGACCCCGGCGGACCTGGAGCTGTCGGGGTTGACCGGCGCGGTTTCCGTGCACAGCGAGCGGGTCGCGGTGGTCACCGAGATCGGGCGCACCTTCGCCGACGTGCCTGCCGGCGCGAGCGTGCTCTACACCGACTCCGCGGGACGGCTCGCCGTCGCCGTCAACGGCGGTTCGGCCGCGGCCGTGCTGGGGTTGGGGCCCGCCCAGGAGTGCACGATCACCTCGTCGCCAACCGTCACCTGACCGGGCCGCAGGACAGCGGCCTTCATCCCGAAGGTCACGCCACCGTCCGGGTGGCGGCGGTAGCTCGCGAGCGTGCGGATCGGCTCGGGGCCGGCCTTCTCGCCGGTCTCCTGGTCGACCATCGGCACCGTGCAGCGCACGCATTGCTTGGCGTAGCCGAACTTCGCGGTGCCCAGGGTCATCGCCCGGACTTCGTCCTCGGTGTGGGGCTCGATCCAGCCGGAGATGACGATGTTGGGGCGGAAGCGGTCCATCGGCACGGGTTCGCCGCCGCGGGAAGCGATCCGCTCGTTCAAACCGTCCAATGAGGACTCGGACGCGACGAGCAGCGCGTGCCCGTCGGCGAACGCGGCGGTGCCGGGCGTCTCGCCGCCGGTGACGCGCTCGTGGTCCGGGGCGACGCCGATCAGGACGGACGGCAGGCCGAGCAGCTCCGAGAACCACTGCGCGGCTTCCTCGCCTTGGTGGACGCCGGTGCCGTGCCAGGAGAACGTCGAGCCCGGGTGCCGCGGGCCGTCGTGCCGGATGTCGACGACGAGGTCTTCGATGCCCGGTGCGGCGAGCTCGAGCTTGCCGCCGTCGACCTTCGGGCGGACCGCGGCCAGCGCCGGGTAACGGCGCTGGCTGCGGAAGTCGCCGTCCGGCGCCACGACCTGGAAGACCCGGTCGTGCGCCAGTCCGGCCGGCCCGACCTCGGCGGCCGGCACCGAAGTGCCGGCACAGCCCTTCACCGGGTAGTACGTCAGCCGCGCGATCCTCGCCATGCCCGCAGGCTACCTGCGGGCACGGCGACGACGCGCTCCGATTTACAGCACCTGAGACAGGAATCGCTGCAGGCGGGGGCTCTGCGGCTCGTCGAAGATCTGCGCCGGCGGCCCCTGCTCCACGATCTTGCCCGCGTCCATGAACGCGACCTCGTCGGCGACGCTGCGCGCGAAGCCCATCTCGTGCGTCACGACGATCAGGGTCAGCCCCCGCGAAGCCAGGCCCGCCATGAGGTTCAGCACCCCCTTGACCAGTTCGGGGTCGAGGGCGCTGGTGGCCTCGTCGAAGAGCATCACCTCGGGGTCCATCGCCAGGGCCCGGGCGATGGCGACGCGCTGCTGCTGGCCACCCGAGAGTGCGCTCGGCCGGTACGGCGCCTTGTCGGCGAGACCGACGTCCGCCAGCCGGGCGCGGGCGATCGCCGCCGCTTCCTCCTTGCTCAGCTTCTTCACGCTGCGCAGCGGCAGCACGATGTTGTCCAGCACCGTCCGGTGACCGAAGAGGTTGAAGTGCTGGAACACCATGCCGACGCGCTGGCGCAGCGCGTCCGGGTCCGACCGGATCACGGACTCGCCGTCGAGCAGGAGGTCGCCGGAGTCGGGCTCCTGCAGGCGATTCACGCACCGCAGGAGCGTCGACTTGCCGGAGCCGGACGGCCCGATCACGCAGGTCGTCTTACCGCTCTCGACCTTGAGGTCGACCCCGCGCAGGACTTCGAGCGTGCCGAAGCTGACGTGGATGTCGCGCAGCTCCACGCTGGACGAGCGCACCGCCGTCGTCACCACGTGCTCACCCTCCCTCCGGGACCGATCTCCACCGGGTCACCGTCGTCCGGCTCGTCGGTGCGCACCTTGCGGCCCGTCCGGAGCTTCTTGTCGATGTAGTTCACCAGGTGCGTCAGCGGCACCGTGATCACCAGGAAGAACACCCCGGCGGCGACCAGCGGCGACAGGTTGCCGGTGTTGGCCGCGAGGTCCTGGCCGATCCGGAACAGCTCGCGCTGCCCGGAAAGCAGGCCGAGCACGTAGACGAGGCTGGAGTCCTTGACCAGCGCGATGAACTGGTTCACCAGCGCCGGCAGCACGCGCCGGACGCCCTGCGGGATGATCACCAGCAGCATCGACTTCGTGTAGCTCATGCCGAGCGCGCGGCTGGCCTCCATCTGTCCTTTGTCGACGCTCTGGATGCCGGACCGGAAGATCTCGCCGATGTAGGCCGCCGCGATCAGGGACAGCGCCAGGATGCCCATCGGGTACGGGTTCGTGCCGACGACGTCCCGCGCGAGTGTGCCGAGCCCCTGGCCGATCAGGAGGATCGTCAGGATGGCCGGCAGCCCGCGGAAGATGTCGGTGTAGACCCGCGCGGGCAAGCGCAGCCACCACTTGGTGGACAGGCCCATCACCGCCAGCAGCATGCCGAGCACGGTGCCGATCAGCGCCGAGGACACCGACAGGATGAGCGTGTTCAGCAAGCCGGTCTTCAGCAGGTCCGGCAGGACCTGGGAGATGTAGTCCCAGTCCAGGAACGTGTTGACGAAATCGTCCATTGTGGACTACTGCCCCGCTTTGAACTCGGCGGGCACGGGCGCGGTCGGCTCGAACTGGTCGTGCACCTTGACCCAGGTGCCGTCCGCGATGACCTTCTTGAGGCCGTCGTTGACCTTGGCGATCAGGTCGGTGTTGCCCTTCTTGAACGCGAACCCGTGCGGGATGGTCGTGGTGATCGCCTTGGTCACCTTGAGCTTCGCGTCGGCGTTGTTCTTCGCGTAGTCCTCGGCCGTGGCCTGGTCGAACACCGCACCGTCGATCGCGCCGGTCTTGAGGGCGTTGAGGGCGGCCGCGTCGTTGGGGAAGCGGACGGCCTGCGCGGTCGGCGCGTTCGTGCCGAGCCACGTGTCCGAGACCGTGCCCTGGACGACGCCGATCCGCTTGCCCGCCAGGGAGTTCTCGTCGGTGATGCCGGCGGTCTCCTTGGCCTCGATGCCGAGGGACTGGTAGTTGTACGGCGCCGAGAAGTCGACCGTCTTCTTGCGGGCGTCGGTCTGGGAGATCGCCGAGCTGCCGATGTCGAACGTGCCGTTGGCGACCTGGCCGAGCAGGGCCGAGAACTCCGTCGCGGCGAACTCGAGCTTCAGGCCTTCCTTGGCCGCGATGGCCTTCAGCAGCTCGTTGTCGAACCCGGTGTAGTTGCCGTTCTCCTGGTAGGCGTTCGGCTTCGAGTCGCTCAGCGTGCCGACCCGCAAGGTCTTGTCGCCGCCGCTGTCCGAGCCGCCGCACGCCGTGAGCGCGGCCAGCAAGGTCGCGGTGAGCGCCGTGACCAGTGTCTTCTTCATGCTTCTCCTAACCCTGGAACCCGGCCGGCACCGGAGCGGTCGGCAGGAACTGCTGGTGCAGCTTAAGCCAGGTCCCGTCGGAGATCACCTGCTTGAGCCCGTCGTTGATCTTCCCGAGCAGCTCGGTGTTGCCCTTCTTCACCGCGAAGCCGTGCGGCACGTCGGTGACGAAGCTCTTCACGACGACGAGCTTGGCGTCCGGGTTGTCGGTGACGTTCTTCTCGGCGATGCTCTGGTCGAGGATGTACGCGTCGACCGCGCCGCTCTTCAACGCGGTCAGCGCGGCGGCGTAGTCCGGGAACCGCACGGCCTGCGCGGTGGGCACCGTGCCGGTCAGCCAGTGGTCGCCGACGGTCGCCTGGATGACGGCGACACGCTTGCCGGCCAGGCCCTGCTCGTCGGTGACCGGCGTGCCCTGCTTGGCCTGGATGCTCATGGTCTCGAAGTCGTACGCCGACGAGAAGTCGACCGTCTTCTTGCGCTCGTCGGTCTGCGCGATCGCCGAGCTGGCGATGTCGTAGCGGCCCGACGCGACCTGCCCCAGCAGCGCGGAGAAGTCCGTCGCGGCGAACTCCAGCTTGAGGTTCTGTTTGGCCGCGACAGCCTTGAGGAGCTCGTTGTCGAAGCCGGTGTAGTTGCCGTCCTTCAGGAAGATGTTCGGCGGCGCGTCGCTCAACGTGCCCACGCGCAGCGTCGAGGAGGCGTTGTCCGAACCACCGCACGCGGTGAGCGTCAGGGCGGCGGCCAGCACGGTGACGATCAGCTTCTTCATGTCACGCACCCACGTTCTTGACGGGCAGGCCCGGGCCGCCCTGCTGGAGTTCCTTCGACAGGGGCGTCGTCTTGTAGAACTGGCCGTAGATGCGGGCGACCGAACCGTCCGCGATCGCCTTGGCGAGCCCGTCGTTGAGCTTCTTCAGCAGGTCGGGGTTGTTCTTGGCGACGGCGAAGGCCGACGGCGTGTCCTTGTCCTCGACCGTGTAGCCGAGCTCCAGCGGGACCGTGGGGTTCTGGTCCAGGTACTTCTGGCCGATGTCCTGCGGCACGACCCAGCCGTCGAGCGCGCCGTTCTTCAGCTGCGCGAAACCCGCGTTGTAGTCCGGGAAGCGGACGACCTGGGCACCGGCGGTCTTGCCCGCGAACTCGTCCTGCACCGAACCCTGGACGACGCCGAGCCGCTTGCCCGCGAACGCCGCCGGGTCCTTGAGGTTCGCGCCCTTCGCGGTCACGATCGTGGTGAAGCCGGTGTTGTAGCCGTTGGAGAAGGAGACCGTCTTCTTGCGCGCCTCGGTGCTGGAGATCGTCGAGCTGCCGATGTCGAACTTGCCGGTCGCGACGCCGGCCAGCAGGCTCGAGAACTCGGTGCCGACGAACTCGACCTCGAAGCCCTCACGCTGGGCGATGTCGCGCAGCAACTCGTTGTCGTAACCGGTGAACCGGCCGTTCTCCAGGTAGATCGACGGCGGGGCGTCGCTCAGGGTCCCGACGCGCAGGGTGGTCGACCCCGCGTCGGAACCACCGCAGGCGGCGAGGGTCAACGTCAGCGCGCCCGCGGTGAGGGCGGCGGCGATTCTGGACAGCGTGGATCTCATCGCTTCTTCCATGGTGAGGAATAGCGCTTCGCAGCGCTCCGTGGTCAGCGATCGAGATTAGGGATTTCGCCCGTTCGTGTGGATTCGTTCCACTCCGTGGACGGGTGCGTCAGCTCACAGGATCGGTTGCGGCGCATAGCCCGCGGCCGCGGGGAACCGCTCGAGCACCTGCGCCACGCGCTCGGCCACCTGCGCGACCTGGCGGCCGGCCGTACCGGTGAACGAGATGCGGTCGGCCAGCAGCTTGTCCAGCTCACCGCGGTCGAGGGGGATGCGCTCGTCGGCGGCGAAGCGGTCGAGGAGGTCGTTTTCGGCGCGGCCTTCCCGCATCTCCAGCGCGACGGCGACGGAGTGCTCCTTGATCGCCTCGTGGGCCGTCTCACGTCCGACGCCCGCGCGGACCGAGGCCATGAGCACCTTCGTGGTGGTGAGGAACGGCAGGTAGCGATCAAGCTCACGCTCGATCACCGCCGGGAAGGCGCCGAACTCGGAAAGGACCGTGAGGAAGGTCTCCAGCAGGCCGTCGAGCGCGAAGAAGGCGTCCGGCAGCGCGACGCGGCGGACGACCGAGTCGGAAACGTCGCCCTCGTTCCACTGGTCGCCGGCCAGCTCGCCGATCATGGAGAGGTAGCCGCGCAGCACGACCGCGAGGCCGTTCACGCGCTCGCACGAGCGGGTGTTCATCTTGTGCGGCATGGCGGACGAGCCGACCTGGCCGGGCTTGAAGCCCTCGGTGACCAGCTCGTGCCCGGCCATCAGCCGGACCGTCTTGGCCAGGCTGGACGGCGCCGCCGCGAGCTGGACCACAGTGGACAGCACGTCGAAGTCGAGCGAGCGCGGGTACACCTGGCCGACGCTGACGAATCTCTGGTTAAAGCCGAGGTGCTGCATGACGCGGTCTTCGAGCTGGTCCAAAGTGGACTCGTCGCCGAGCAGATCGAGCATGTCCTGCGCGGTGCCGACCGGGCCCTTGATGCCGCGCAGCGGGTAGCGCTCGATGAGGTTGTCGAGCCGTTCGAAGGCGACGAGCAGCTCGTCGGCCGCGGTGGCGAACCGCTTGCCGAGGGTGGTGGCCTGCGCGGCGACGTTGTGCGAGCGGCCGGCCATGACGGTGTCGGCGTGCTCGACGGCGAGGGCGGCCAGCCGCGCCAGCACGGCGGCGACGCGGGTGCGCACGAGCTCCAGCGAGCGGAGCAGCTGCAGCTGCTCGACGTTCTCGGTGAGGTCGCGCGAGGTCATGCCCTTGTGGATGTGCTCCTGGCCGGCGAGGTCGCTGAACTCCTCGATGCGCGCCTTGACGTCGTGCCGGGTGACCCGCTCCCGCTCGGCGATCGATTCCAGCCGCACGTCTTCGAGCACGCGCTCGTAGTCCTCGACGACGCCGTCGGGCACCTCGACGCCGAGGTCCTTCTGCGCCTTGAGGACGGCGAGCCAGAGCTGCCGCTCCAGGACGACCTTCTGCTCCGGCGACCAGAGCGAGACCAGCTCCGCCGAGGCGTAGCGGGCGGCGAGCACGTTCGGAATGCGGGGCTTGTCCGTCACGCCCTCACGATACCTGCGCAGGTCAGCAGGGTTGCACGTCGGACGCCTTCACGTAGACCACCCGGTGGTTGTAGGAGAGCTGGAGGTACTTCGTCCCGCCGGTGACCAGCGTGTGGTTGGCCGGCACGTCCGCCGGGTCGAAGCGCGCGTAGTAGTTCTCCGCCCGGAACTCGCCGGTGACGACGTAGCTCTGGCCGGCCGGCAGCGTCCACGGGATGGCGCCGACCGTCCAGATCGGGTCGAACGGGATCTCGGCCGGGTACTCGGACTGTTCGGGGAACGCGCGCCCGTACAACGGCACCGAAGTGGCCGCCGTCACCCGCTGGGCGCGTGCCGGAACGGTCGCCCGGTGGCCCGGGTTCTCGAACCACGCCTGCTTCCCGCCGTACCAGATCGCCGTCCAGTCGCCCTGCTGCCCGGCGAGCGCGTAGGTGCGGCCGGCGACGGCCTTGTCGCTCCAGTCGTCGATCGCGGTCGTGCCCGCCGAACCGTCCGGGTGCACGACGGAGTCGGTGATCAGCGGGGACGCCGCGTCCGGCGCGGTGTGCAGGTAGACGAAGTTCGCGCCGTGGGCCGGCAGCGGCGTGCAGGGGCTCTTGGTGCAGTCGGTGAGCTCGGGCTGGTTGGTCGCGTAGTCCGGCTTGATCGTCACGGCCTGGCTCGCCGGGCCGCCGGTCGCCTTGATCGGCGCGCCGAGCAGGTCCATGTAGTGGGCCCAGTCCCAGTAGGGGCCCGGGTCCCAGTGCGCGGCCGCGAAGTTGCTGGTGCGCTCGCGGGAGACGTCCTCGTGGCCGAGGATGTGCTCGCGGTCGAGCGGGATGTGGTACTTCGCCGCCAGGAACTTCACGAGGTCCGCGGAGGCGCGGTACATCTGCTCGGTGTACCAGGTGCCGCCCTGCGTCGCGATGCCCTCGTGCTCGATGCCGATCGAGTGCTCGTTCATCGTCCAGTTGCCGGCGTGCCAGGCGACGTCCTCGGTCGGCACCATCTGCGTGACCTGGCCGTCGGACGAACGGATCACGTAGTGCGCGCTCGAACCGCTCGCCGGCTTCTGGAACGTGGCGATGGCCTGGTCGTACGGGCTCACGCCGCTGCCGGGCAGGCTTTCGGTGTCGTGGATGACGATGTACCGGATCTGCTGGCCGTCCCCGGGCCGGTTCGCCGGGTCGTAGTTGCCGTAGTTGTTCGGGTTGCCGTGGTCGGTGCTCGACCAGTCGTAGGCGGCGGGCACGAACCGGCAGTCGAGGTTCGCCGGGCACTCCGGCGCCTCCTGCGCGTGGGCGGCGACGGGGACGGCGGCGGTGATCGCCAGCGCGAACACCGCGGCGATCAGGCTTCGGGCGGTGAAGGTCACACGTCATCTTCCCGGACTTCGGCACGAATCGACAAGCCGGTCACTTCGCCGGGCGCCAAGGTGGTCAGCGGGCCGAGCACTTCCAGCTCGACGATCCGCGCCGGCGGGTCGAGGTCACCCAGCTCCGCGAGCGGCGCGGGCAGCGGGTGCTCCAGCCAGATCTCCAGCGGCGAGCCCTCGTCCGGGTACTCGCCCGCCGGGTCGACCTCGAACGACAGCGTCAGCGCGCCGTACGTCACCCAGCCCGCCGTGCCCGGCACGCCCAGCTTGCCGACGACGTCCTGGGCCGGCACGACCAGCCGGTCACCGTCCACTGTGTACTCCGGCGTGCCGGTCCCGGCCACCAGCGCGACCACTTCGGGCCGCCGGAGCCCGGCGGTGACCGGGCCGCCGCCGGGGAGCTGCGTGACGTTCCACAGAGCCCAGCGCACCGGTCGCGAACTGACGTTCTCCGCGCGCAGGTCCAGCCGGTAGCCGTCGTCGAGCAGGGTTATCGCCCGCGTGAAGCGCAGGCCGGTGCGCGGGTCCGGCGCGCTGGTCATGGTGACCGTGTCCCCGTCGGTGGCCACGGAGTACGGCCCGGAGTCGAGGACCGGGCCGGGCGGGCCGGGCCACTGGTCCGGACCCTCCCAGCCCTGCGGCGCGGGCCACGTCTTGTCGCCGCCGTAGTTGACCCAGTCGCCCATCTGCCCGGAGTTCGGTGCGTACTCGCCGCGCAGGTAGTCGTCGAGCAGATCGGTGTTGCGCCACAACAACTCGACGCCGCGGTGGCGCACCGACAGCAGCCGGCCGCCGAGTTCGGGCACCAGGCCGAGCCGCAGGTCGCCGCGGTCGAGCCAGGTCACCATTCGGCGAGACCGCCGTCGTCGTGGCGCCACACCGGTGAACGCCAGGTGTGCCCGGCCTCGTCGGCGCGGCGGACGGCCGCTTCGTCGACCTCGATGCCGAGGCCGGGCCCGAGCGGGCGGGCCGCGTAACCGTCCTGGAAGGCGAAGATCGACGGATCCGTGAGGTACGCGTGCTCGCGGCCCTCGTGGTAGTGCATGCCGACGCTCTGTTCCTGGATCAGGAAGTTCGGCGTCGCGAACGCGACCTGCAGCGACGCGGCCAGGGAGATCGGCCCGAGCGGGCAGTGCGGCGCCAGCGACGCGCCGTAGATCTCGGCGAGCGCGCCGATCCGCCGCAGCTCGGAGATGCCGCCCGCGTGCGACGGGTCGGGCTGCACCACAGCGACACCCGCGTCGAGCACCGGCTTGAACTCCCAGCGCGAGTACAGCCGCTCGCCGACCGCGACCGGCACCGTGGACGCCTCGACGATCGAGCGCAGCGCGTCGCCCTGGGTCTCCGGCAGCACCGGTTCCTCGACGAACATCGGCTGGACGTCCTCGAGCAGCTTGACCAGCCGCCGCGCCATCGCGGGCGAGACGCGGCCGTGGAAGTCGATCGCGAGGTCGCGGTGCGGGCCGAGCACCTCCCGCGCTTCCCAGGCGCGCGCCACCGCGGCGTCGGCCTCCGCGGGCGACGCGATCGCGGTCAGCGGGCCGGCGACGTTCATCTTCACCGCCGTGAACCCGGCCTCGACCTGCGCGGACACGGCCTCGCGGATACCGGACGGCCGATCGCCGCCGACCCAGCTGTAGACCCGGACGCGGTCACGGACCGGGCCGCCGAGCAGCTCGTGCACCGGCGCGTTGCGGACCTTGCCGGCGATGTCCCAGAGCGCGTGGTCGAAGCCGGCCAGCGCGCTGGAGAGCACCGGGCCGCCGCGGTAGAACCCGCCGCGGCGCAGCACCTGCCAGTGGTCCTCGATGCGCAGCGGGTCCTGGCCGATCAGCAGCTCGGACATTTCGTGGACGGCCGCGCGCACGGTCTCCGCGCGGCCCTCGACCACGGGCTCGCCCCAGCCGCTGATGCCCTCGTCCGTGCTGACCTTGAGGAACAGCCAGCGCGGCGCGACCAGAAACGTTTCAACCCCGGTGATCTTCACCCGTGTCCCCCATCTACGCGGAATCCTTGGCGGCGGACCAGCCGCCGTCGACGGTCAGCTCGGCCCCGGTGACGAACGACGCCGCGTCCGAGAGCAGGAAAGCGATCACGTTCGCCACCTCCGCCGGGTCACCGAGCCGGCCCGCCGGGGTCGCCCGGGCGCTGCGTTCGCGGTTCTCCGGCGAGATGCGGTCCCAGGCCTGGGTGAGCACCGGCCCCGGCAGCACGGAGTTGACCCGCACGTCAGGGGCGTATTCGACGGCGAGCTGCCGGGCCAGCGCGACCAGCGCGCCCTTGCTCGCGGCGTACGCGGGGTGGCCCGGCAGGCCGAAGTGCGCGTGCACCGACGAGACCAGCACGACCGCGCCGCCCCGGGCCCGCAGCGACGGCAGGCAGGCCTTCAGGGCTAGGTACGTGCCGGTCAGGTTGACGTCGAGCTGGCGTTCCCACTCGCCGCGGCCGATCTCGTGCAGCGCCCCGGTGCTGGGTACGTAGGCGTTGCTGACCAGGGCGTCCACCGCACCGATGTCCGCCCAGGTCGCCTCGTCGCTGACCGAACCCCGGATGGGAACGACCCCGTCGGGGAGTTCGGCGATGTCCACGCCCAGCACGCGATAGCCGTCGTCGAGCAGCTTCCGGGCCGTCGCCGCCCCGATCCCGGACGCCGCTCCGGTCACCACCGCCGTGCGCGCAGACATCGCCGACTCCACTTCCTAGAACTTGGCTACGTGGACATGGTCGTCCGGCCCGCGGGCGGCGAACCACAGCGACGCGCCGTCGGACGCGGCGCCGAGGGTTCCCACGATGCTCCCGCTCGGGTACTCCGGCCGTTTGAACCAGCCTGCCCAGGAGCCGGACCAGTCGTTGGCCCACAGCGAGTAGTCGCTCGCGGACGCGGTGAGCGCGACCTTCGCCCCGACCGCGACGAGCGTCGGGCTGCTGCTGACCGTGCCACCGACCGACGTCCAGTCCGACCAGGTGCCGCCCGTCTTCGTGCGGGCCCAGACGCTGTCGTCGGCGGTCCGGACGGCGACGACCGTGCCGCTCGTGGCCGTCGCCGCGCCGGGCCGGCCGTAGATCGGCTTGCCGCCGGGCGCCCCGAGACCGGACCACTGACCGGCACTGGTCCGCTGCCAGACCTGGCCGTCGGCGCCGCGGACGAAGACCGTCCCGTCGGTGGTCACGGACGGCGAGTCGGTCAGCGTTCCGCCGAGCCGCTTCCAGTCGCCCCAGCGCTTCGAGTAGCTGCGCTGGTAGAGGGCGTTGTCGAGGCCGCGGACGTAGACGTCGATGCCGGTGGACGTCGCCACCGCGGCCGGCTGGCCGAGGAACTTGCCACCGACCCGGCCCGGCCCGTCGAGGCCCTTGACCTGCAGGGAGCCGTCGCGGTCGCGGAAGAACGTCACGGTCTTGCCGCCGGTGCGGACGATCGCCGGGCTCGCCGACGCGTCGCCGCCGAGGTCGTCACCCGGGACGAGGTCGGTGCCGTGCAGGCGCAGGAACGCCGTGCCGTGCGCGGGGACCGTGACCGTGTACGAGCCGCTCGCGCTGCCTCGGTCGGCGCGAGCGCGGAGGTCGCGAATGGACACTCGCCCCTTGAGACCGGCGTCGGCGAAGTTCAGCGTCATCTGCGTCGGTGCCTCGCCGCGGTTGAGCAGGACAACCGCGCGGTCGCCGTCGCGGGAGAGGACCTTGCTGTAGGTGTCGGTGCTGCCGGTCGTCGCGATCCGGACGCCCTGGATGCCGAGGCGGTCCTGGTTGACGCCGACGATCTCCGGGTTCTTCAGCGTGCTGATCATCGACGCGGGCAGCGTGCGCGGGTCCGAGCCGAGGATCAGCGGGGAGGCCATCTCCGCCCACATGACGAACTGGGTGGTCGACTCCTCCTCGTTCAGCTCGTAAGTGCCCTGCTCGGTCTTGCGCATCGGGATCAGGTAGTCGGGGTCGTTGTAGTGGCCCGGCCCGTTCGCCTCGGGGTGCGCGGCGTTGGCGTCCATGTTGCGCAGGACGTCGGTCCAGATGCCCTCGTACGGCGTGCCGAACGCGATGTCCGTGCTGGTGCGCCAGGAGTCGGCGACCAGCGGGCCGTAGCTGTAGGCGATGCCGGCGACCTGGTCGGGCCCGTGCGGGGTGCCCCACTCGTCGGTGACCGGGTTGCAGACGTTGAGCACCATCGGCCGGCCCGCCTTGGCGAGGGCCTTGCTGAACTGCGTGAACGCGTCCGCGGGCTTGAGGTTCTGGGCGATGCCGCAGAGGAAGTCGACCTTCACGGCGTCGAACTTCCAGTTCGCGAAGCGCTTGGTGTCCTGCTCGTAGTGGCCGCCGGAGCCGGCCGCGCAGTTCTTGCCGTCGGAGGCGCCCGCGTCGGTGTAGATGCCGGCCAGCAGGTGGCGGTCGTGCAGGTACTTGACCAAAGTGGACAGTCCACTGGGGAACTTCGCGCTGTCCGCGAGGAGGTTGCCCTGGGCGTCGCGCGGGTCGGGGGCGGTCCAGCCGCCGTCGATCCAGACGTAGCGATAGCCGGCGTCACGCAGGCCGCTGGAGACGAGGAAGTCCGCGACGGACTTCACCGACGCCTCACTGGGCGCGCCGAGGCCGTAGTAGGTGTTCCAGCCCATGTACGGGGTCTTCGCGACCCCGCTGTCGTAGTAGTCGGGAGCACCTTGGTCCACGGCCGGTGTTGCCTGTGCGGGGATCGCGATGGCGGTGAGCGCGGCGGCTGCCGCTGCTACGACCGCTAAGGATCTCTTCAAGAGCATGTTGCCGGACACCCTTCTCCGATGAAACAGCGTCGAGCGAAGCCGTGGAGCAGCATGCCGGGGCGTCTCGGTCTCCGTCAAGAATAAATCCTAAATTAAGATTTCACGCGCTATGCTGTCGGCGATGAACACCGAAGTCGTCACTCTCGGCGAGGCGATGCGGCTGCTGCTCGCCGAGCCCGGCGTCGCCCTGCGGCGCGCCCGCACCTTCACGTCGTCCGTCGCCGGCGCGGAGACCAACGTCTCCGTCGGGCTGGCCCGGCTCGGCCACCGCGTCCGCTGGCTGAGCCGAGTCGGCGACGACCCGTCCGGCGCGCACGTGCTCGCCACCCTGCGCGCGGACGACGTCGACGTCTCGCAGGTCGAAGCCGATCCGGACGCGTACACCGGCTTCCTGATCCGGGACACCGAGACGGTCGAGTACCACCGAAGCGGCTCCGCAGCTTCGCGCTTGTCAGCTGCGTACGTGCGCGACGCAGGTCTCGACGGTGCTCGGCTCGTACACGTCTCCGGAATCACGGCGATGCTGTCGCCTGACGCGTGCGAAGCCGTCGAAGCGCTCTTCGCGCTGGCCCGCGCTTCGGGCGCTTGGGTGTCCTTCGACCCGAACGTCCGGCTGAAGCTCGCCAAACCGGACGTCTGGCGCGAGACCGTCGGCCCGCTGCTGACCAGGGCGGACCTCGTCTTCGCCGGAGAAGACGAGCTCGACCTGCTCGGGCAGACGCCGGACGCGCTGCTCGCGGGCCGGGCGCAGACGGTGGTCGTCAAGCAGCGGGACAAGGTCGCGCGAGCGGTGACGGCCGACGGCTCGTGGTCGCAGCCGAGCCTGGTCACGCGGGTCGTCGACCCGGTCGGCGCCGGGGATGCGCTGACCTCGGGGTACCTGTCGGCGTGGCTGCGGGGCGCGTCGCCGGAGGACGCGCTGCGGGCGGGCGCGGCCTGCGCGGCGCTGGTCGTCGGCACGCGGACCGACCTGGAAGGCCTGCCCGACCGGGGCGAACTCACGAAAGCACTGCTCGGCACGGAGGTGGACCGATGACCTATCGCTGGGAGATCACGGCGAACGCGGTGCGTCAGGGCGTCGTCGGGATCGTGCGCACGCACGACGCGGAATCGGCGGTTTCGGCGGCGCGCGCGGCCCTGGAAGCGGGGCTGCGCTCGATCGAGCTGCCGCTGACGAACCCGGGCGCGCTGGACGCGATCTCGGGGCTGTCCGCGGCTTACCCGGACGCGACGATCGGCGCCGGCACGGTGCTCGACGAGGCGTCCGCGGTACTGGCGATCCGCGCGGGCGCGCGGTTCCTGGTCTCGCCGTCGGTGGACGCGGCGGTGATCCGTACCGCTCACCGGTACGGCGCGGCGGCGTTCCCCGGCGCCGGCTCGGTGACCGAAATCGTGCGGGCGCTGGAAGAAGGTGCCGACGCCGTCAAGGTTTTCCCCGCCTCGGCGCTGAGCCCGTCCTGGGTGCAGGACGTCCGGGCGGCACTCCCGCAGGCGCCGCTGGTGCCCACCGGCGGCATCGGACCGGCGGACGTGCCAGGCTGGCTGGCGGCGGGCGCGGTGGCGTGCGGGGTCGGCTCGGCGCTGACCCGCGGCACCGTCGCGGAGATCTCCGCCCGGGTCGAAACGCTGTTGAGGAGCGCGCATGGCTGAGCTGGTCTTCGTCGGGTGCTACACCGGCGACGCGGGGAACGGCACCGGGATCACGACGTTCTCGCGGTCCGCCACCGGCGATCTGACGGAAGTCGCCTCGCTGCCGATGGAGTCGCCGTCGTGGCTGGCGAAGCACCCGTCGTTGCCGGTGCTGTACGCGGCGAACGAGACCGCGGCCGGCGGCGTGACGGCCTTGGCGCTTTCGGACGCCGGCGCGTTGTCCGTGCTGGGCACGGCCGAGACGGGCGGCGCGCACCCGTGCCACCTGGCGGTGACCCCGGACGGCCGGTTCCTGCTGTGCGCCAACTACACGGGCGGCAGCCTGGCGGTGTTCTCCCTGACTGCCGACGGCGGGCTGGGCTCCCGGACGGCCTTGGTCCAGCACACCGGCAGCGGTCCTGACGCGGATCGCCAAGAGGCCGCGCACGTCCACATGGCCGTTCCCGGCGACGGCATCGTGAGCGCGGTCGACCTGGGCACGGACGAGATCCGCAGCTACACGCTGTCTTCCGGCGGTTCCCTGGAACTGCTCGCGGTGTCCGAGCTGCCGCCGGGCACGGGCCCGCGCCAGCTGGTCCGGCGGCCGGGCACGGACCTGGCGTACGTGGTCGGCGAACTGGCCGGGACGGTGGTGACGGTCCGCGAGCCGTCCCCGGGCGCGTTCGAGGTGGTGGCCGTGACACCGTCGACGCTGTCTTCGGTGACGCCCAACCTGGTGGCCCACCTGGAGCTGGCCGGCTCACGGATGTACGTGTCCAACCGCGGCCCGGACTGCGTGACGGAGTTCGCCCTCGACGACGCGGCCGCGGTGGCCGACCAGCCGTGCGGCGCGAACCCGCGCCACTTCGCCCTGGTGGACGGGACGTGTTACGTGGCGGCCCAGTCGGCGGACGCGGTCACGGCGTTCACCCTGACCGCCTCCGGCGACGCGGAACTGCGCAGCTACCCGACGGGCTCACCGACCTTCGTGCTGCCGGTCTCACTGCCCTGACCGGCGGAGGATCACGACGTCGGCGTCGTGGTCGGCCGTCCAATCGAACGGGAGGCCCGCGTACCTCAGGTGCGCGCCCGAGTAGCGGGCTCCCGTCTCGTCCACATAGGACGCATCCACGTGCAGCCGCACCCGTGACGAGCGGCCCGGCACCAGCGGGGCGCCCGTCAGGGGGCCGGTGCTCCACGCCAGCACGACCACCGTGTCGCCGTCCTCGGACGTGTACTGCGTTGCCGCCGTGGGAGCGGATGGGCCGGCCAGTACCCGGGCCGTTCCGTGGTGGATGACCGAGCGGATCCGCTTGTACAGCGCCACCAGCGAGGCCGCTTCGGCGTGCTGGGCGTCGGTCCACTGCGACAGGTTCGCGCCGATACCCAGCACCCCGGCCATCGCCGTCACGAACCGGAACCGCAGCGACCGGGGCCGCGGGTCGAACACGCCCGGGGAGTCCGTCACCCACGAGCTCATCAGGTGCGGCGCGTGCATCAGCAGGAACCCGTCCTGGATCGCCAGGCGGTCCAGCGGCCCGGTGTTGTCGCTCGGCCACACCACGTCCGTGCGGGCCACCGTGGCCAGGTCGGTCCGGCCGCCGCCGCCCGCGCACGCCTCGATCGTCACGTGGGGGTGCGCCGAACGCAGGTGGTCCAGCACCGACAGGTAGCCCGCCACGTGCTCGGCGTCGAGGTCCGCGAGCGGTGCGCCCGGCCGGCCGCGTTCCGTCGGCGGCCGGTTCATGTCCCACTTCAGGTACGAGATCGGGTACGCCGTCAGCAGTGAGTCCAGAGTGGACTTGACGAACGCGACGACCTCGGGCAGCCCCAGGTCCAGCAGGAGCTGGTTGCGGATCAACGTGAGCGGGCGCCCGTCGATGCGGTACACCCAGTCCGGGTGCGACGCGTAGAGCTGCGACTTCGGGCTGACCGCCTCCGGCTCGACCCACAGGCCGAACTCAAGCCCCAGCTCACGCACCGCATCGACGAACGCGCCGAACGACTCCTCCGCCGGCGTCCAGTCACCGAGGCCGCCGGTGTCGTCGTCACGGCCGGTGAACCAGCCGTCGTCCACCACGAACAGCTCGACGCCGAGGTCGGCCGCGCGCTTCGCCAGCTCCAGCTGATGCTCGCTCCGGACGTCGAAACCCGTTGCCTCCCAGGAGTTGTAGAGCACCGGGCGAGGGCGTCGCCACCGCGCGCCCGCCAGCACCCGGTCGTAGTCGTGCCACACCGACGCCAGCCCGGCCAGTCCGTCCACACTGGACGCCAGCGCGACAGCCGGAGTCGCCAGCGAAGCTCCGGGCTCGAGCCGCACCGGTCCCGGCGAGGGCAGCCGCCCGGCCCGGACGCGGGTCAGCCCGGAAGGCTCCACATCGGCGGAGATCTCCCACGAACCCGGCCATTCCAGGGAAACGCCGAAAGCAGCGCCGCCCGAGGAGTCCTGGACCGCCAGCCACGGGACGTGAGCGTGCCCCGGGACGCCGAACCGGCTCTCCATCCGGAACCCGCCGGCGGGCAGCGGAACGGACTGCCGGGTGAACTCCTGCGACCACTGCCCGGTCAGGTACGTCAGCTGGGCACCGGACACGGTGGGCACGCACACCCCGGCCGAGCCGAGCCGGTCGAACTCCAGCGGCTCGGCACCGGTGTTCGTGAACTCGACCCACCGGGTCAGGACGTCGGTCTCGGGCACCGGCCGGTAGCACAGCACCGCGCGCAGCCCGACCAGTTCATCCACGAAGGTCAACCGCAGGTCGCCGTCGTGGGACGCGGAGTCGAAGCGCCACCAGGAACCGCCGCGCACCGAGACGTCCGCGCCGGAGAACGGGCGCAGGCCCAGCGGGGCGTACTCCACCGGTGCCGCGTCGGCATCGGTGATGAAGTGCACCGAGCCCGCGTTCGTGAACACCGACGGCCCGTCCTCGATCCCGGACGGCCCCCACGCGACGAGTTCGGCCCACCGGGAAGACGGATCCAGCGCCACCGTGTACGAAGTGGACTTCATGGCCACGGTCCACGTCATTTGATCGCCCCGATCGCCAGCCCCGAAATGAAGTGCTTCTGGAACCGCAGGAACACCGCGACCGTCGGCACGGCCGCGATGACCGAGCCCGCCGCGATCACGTTCCAGTTGGACACGTACTGCCCCTGCAGGCCGAGCAGCGCCGGCGTCACCGGCATCACCGTGCCGGTGCGCAGCACGGTGATCGACCACAGCAGGTCGTTGAACGTCCAGGTGAACGCCAGCGCGCCGAGCGCGGCCAGCGCCGGGCGGGTCATCGGCAGGATGATCCGCCAGAAGATCTGCGCGACGCCGGCGCCGTCGATCAGCGCCGCCTGCTGGATCTCGTCCGGGATCGACCGCATGAACCCCTGCAGCACGAACGTGTAGAACCCGAGCCCGAACCCGACCTGCACGACGATCAGCGCCGTCAGTGTGTCGTAGATGCCCAGCAGTTCGGCCAGCTTCGCGACCGGCACGAGCAGGATCTGCGGCGGCAGCAGGTTTCCCGCCAGCATGACCAGGATGATCGTGCGGCGGAACGGTATCTGGTAGCGGCTCAGCGCGAACGCCGCCGCCGAACTCAGCAGCAGGGCCAGCAGCACGGTCGGGATCGTGACGATCAGGCTGTTGAGCATCGCGTGCCCGCCGCCGCCCTCGCCCCACGCCTGGCCGAACCCGTCGAGCGAGAACGACGCCGGCAGCGCGCCCAGGCCGTTCGACGCGATGTCGGAGAACGTCCGGACGCTCGTCGTCAGCACCAGCGCGATCGGCAGCAGCCACAGCACCGAGAGCCCGCCCGCGAGCAGGTGGAACCCGAACGTGCGCGTCCTCCTCACGAGTCCTCCCGGAACGCGCGCACGAGGTAGGTCACGATCACGCCGAACGCCAGCACGAAGATCACCACGGCCAGCGCGGACGCGTAGCCGAGCCGCAGCGACTGGAACGCCGTCGCGTACATGTACGTGCTCAGCACCTCGGACGAGTGGTACGGCCCGCCCTTCGTCATCGACCAGATGACGTCGAACGACCGCAGCGAGTCGATGATGATCACCGACAGGACCACGGAGTTGACGCTGCGCAGCTGCGGCCACGTCACGTTGCGGAACTGCTGCCACGCGGTCGCACCGTCCAGTTTGGCCGCTTCGTACAGCGCCGGGTCGATGCCCTTGAGCCCGGCCAGGTACAGCACCATGACGTAGCCGAGCTGCCGCCACAACGCCGGGATGAGCACCGCGTACAGCGCGGTCTTCGGGTCCGCGAGCCACGCGTGCTGCCAGCTGACGAGCCCGATCGCGCCGAGCAGCCGGTTCACGACGCCGTCCGGCTGGTAGATCACCTGCCAGATCAGCGACGTCGCGACCAGCGAAAACACTACCGGTGTGAACAACGCGGCCCGGTAGAACCCGACACCGCGCCGTTCCTTCTGCAGCAGCGTGGCCAGCGCGAGCCCCCCGACGGCCGAGAGGCCGCCGAAGAGCACGAGCCAGATCACCGTGTCCAGCGCCGCCGTCTTGAAGATGTCGTCGGAGAACATCTCGGCGAAGTTCCCCAGGCCGACGAACGTGGGCGCCGAGACGCCGTCCCAGTTCGTCAGCGCCAGGTAGAATCCCTGCAGCGCCGGCCAGAACACCCAGAACCCCTCGACGACGAGGGGCACCAGGACGAACGCCAGCAGCACGGGCGAAATCCGGCGACGACGGCGTTTCGCGGCCAGGAACGCCGTGTCGGGCCGTTTCGCGGTCAGCACCGCCATCTCAGGACTGCCAGACCTTCTGCGCGGCCGTCTGCCAGTCGCTCAGGATCGAGTCGAGCTCGTTCGGCTTCTGGATGAACCGGATCAGCGCGGCGTCGGCGGTCGGCTGCAGCGCGTCGGAGGAGTCGCGGTTGAAGAACTGCGTGATCTCCTTGGCGTCGGTGAGCAGCTTCCGTCCCTTTTGGACCAGCGGCGTGCCGTTGTCCTTGGCCTTCGGGTTCGTCGGCAGGACCGTGCCGGAGGAGTTCTTGATGTAGAGCTCCTGCGCCTCGGCCGTCGCGACGTACTTGAACCACTCCTTGACCTCGGCGACGTGCGGGGTGCGCGCACTGGCGAAGAAGCCGTCGGTCGGGCCTTCCTCGGCCACCGGGACGGCCGGGTCGAGGATCGGGAACTGGAAGAAGTCGAGGTCGTCGAGCGCGTCCTTCGGAGCGGCGTCGGCGAAGAACGTGCCGGTGAGGACCATGCCGGTGCGGCCCTGGAGCAGCACGGTCGTCGCGTCCTGGAACGCGATCGCGGTGCCGTTCGGGTCGAAGTACGGCAGGGCCTGGCGCCACGGGTCGAAGATCTTCTTGACGCGCGGGTCGTCGAAGCGCTGCTTGCCCGCGAGCAGCTCGCGGTGGAACGGCGCGCCGTTGATCCGGATGTTCAGGTAGTCGAACCACGCGGACGCGGTCCACGGCGTGTTGCCGCCCGCGCCGAGCCCGATCGGCGCGATCCCCTTGCCCTTCAAGGTTTCGCACAGCGCGAGGAACTCGCTCCAGTTCGTCGGCGGCTGCACGCCCCACTTCGCAAAGTTGGACTTCCGGTAGAAGAAGCCCCACCAGTAGTAGGACGTCGGGACGAAGACCTGGTGCCCGGCGCCGTCGCCGGAGAGCGCGCGGAACGCGGCGCTGTAGTCGCCCATGGTCTGCCAGACGTCGCCGACGTCGAGCAGCAGGCCCTTGCGCGCGTAGCCGGACAGCAGCGAACCCGGGTACCACGTGTACGTGTCCGGCGGCGTGGCCGCGGTGAGGTAGCTGGGCAGCTGGGTGCGGAAGGTCTCCGACGCGACGGTGTTGACCGTCGCCGTCGCGCCGCCCTTCGCGCCGAACGCCTGGGCCAGCGCTTCGATGGCCTTCTTCGCCTCGGGCGAGGACAGGTTCGATTGGACGGTGACCGCGCCGGCGGCCTGCTTGACCGGGCCGGAGTTCGCGGAGGTGGCGCAGGCGGCGAGGAAGCCGGACGACCCGATCGCGCCGAGGCCGGCCAGGCTCGCGTTGCGCAGGAAACGACGGCGGGACAGGCCTGCACTCGTCATGTCGTGACCCCTTTGTCTTGGGCGCCCTCGCGGGCGTGACTGCTGCCAAAGAGTGCAACCGGGCGACGCCGGTGTCAAGATGTATTCATAATTTATGACGACTTAGCGGGCGGCGTAGGATGACTCCGATCACGACCTGCCAGCTGAGAGGGCCCCTCCATTGACCGAACACCGGCCACGCGGGTTGCACGGCCAGACCGTGGAGGCACTGGCCAGCCGGATCCTCTCCGACGAGTGGGGCGAGGGCACCGTCCTGGACCTGCCGGCGCTGCGCGAAGAGCTCGACATCAGCCTGACCGCGCTGCGCGAGGCGCTGAAAGTGCTGGCGGCGAAGGGGATGATCGACGCCCGGCAGAAGCGCGGCACGTTCGTCCAGCCGCGCGAGAAGTGGAACATGCTCGACACCGACGTCATGCGCTGGCAGACCGCGGCCGCCGACGATCCGGGCCTGCTCGACGAGCTCACCGAGGTCCGCACGGTCGTCGAGCCCGCGGCGGCGCGGATCGCGGCCGAACGCGCGTCGGAGGAAGACCTCGATTCGCTGCGGGAGGCGCTGGCCGACATGGCCGCGGCGGGCGACGCGGAGGCGAGCGTCCAGGCCGACCTCGCGTTCCACCGGCGGCTGATGACCGCCACCCACAACAACTTCCTGATGCGGATGGAACGCGTCATCGCGATCGGGCTGGCCGAGCGCGACAAGCTCGTGCACGGGGCATCGGCGGCGGAGGACCCGGTGCCGAGCCACCGGAAGGTGTTCGACGCGATCGTGGCCGGCGACCCCGTGGCGGCGGAGCAGGCGATGCTGGCGTTGGTCACCAAGTCCCGCGACGACCTGGCCAAGGCGCAGCGCAAGTCCTGACAAGTGCACAGCGGTAACTCGTCGATTAAGTAGATTGCACTGGAGTCAGGCCTCAAACCGTGTCGTAATGGGTGCATGACAAACGACAACCTGTTGGCAGCGATGGTTCAGGCGGCGGAAAAGGCCGGCTCGGCTCTGCTGGAGTCGTTCGACCCGGCGAGCCGGCCGGCGGACCGGACGGCGATGTACGAGCTCGGCACCGGCCTCGAAGCGACTTCGACGAAGATCGTCCGCGAGGCGCTCGACGGCGTCGACGGCGTGGGCTGGTGGGACGAAGACGAGAGCGGCCGGGAGGTGCCGGCCGGGCGGTGGTGGGTGGTCGACGGCACCGAGGGCGCGGTCAACCACGTGCACGGCCTGCCGGAGTGGGGCGTGATCATCACGCTGATCTCGGACGGCCTGCCCGAGCTCGCCGTCTTCCGCCAGCCGATCGGAGACCTGACGTACACGGCGGAACGCGGGCAGGGCGCGTTCCTCAATGGACAGCCGCTGCGGGTCTCGGCCAAGACCGACCTCGCGGCCGCGGCGGTGACGGCGAGCCAGGGCGGCAACGACTCCGTTGTCTACGAACGGTTCGCGGGCGCGTTCGCGGCGATGGCGTCGCGGGCGTTGCTGGTGCGCAACACGATCCCGACGACGTTCCCGTTGCTGGGCGTGGCTTCCGGGCAGTACGACGTGTTCTGGCAGTACGAACCCGACCTGCCGGGCACGGCACTCGGTACCCTCCTGGCCGGCGAAGCGGGCGCGGTCGTCTCCGACCTCGCGGGGGGTTCGTGGGACGTCAACTCCCCGGACGTCCTGGTCGCCGCCCCGGGTCTGCACGCCGCGGCGCTGGAGGTGCTGCGATGAGCCGGGTGGCGGTGCTCGGCGCTTCGGGCGCGGTGGGCAGTGAGCTGGTGCAGCAGGCGCTGGCGCGCGGGCACGAGGTGGTGGCCATCAGCCGGAACCCCGCGCTGTCCCCCACCGACCGGTTGACCCCGGTCGCGGCCGACGTGAACGATGCCGCCGGGATCGCGGAAGCGTTGCGGGGCAGCGAAATCGTGCTCGACGCACTGGGTCTCAGGAAGGGTGACCCGCCCGGCGTGCTGACCGCGGGAGCACGCGCGGTGGTGGCCGCGGCGCCGGCGCGCGCGGTGTCGGTAGGGGCGTTCGGGACGGGCCCGTCGGCGGGGGCGGCCGGGTGGCTGACGCAGACGCTGGTGAACCGGCTCATGAAGGCCGAGCTGCCGGACAAGGTCGGCGCGGACGCGGCGATCCTCGGCATGGGCGGCACGGTGATCCAGGTGGGCCCGATGAAGGCCGGCCCGGTCAGCCCGACGCGGCGTTCGGTGCCCATCGGCGACGTGCCGCCCCGGCTGTTCCCGGCGATGGTCAGCCACGCGACGGTGGCGGCGGCGATGCTGGACGCGGCGGAGGACGGGCCGCGCGGAGAGGTGCTGGTGACGCTGCCCAAGTAACGGACCGGGGCCCGCCGACCCCGGGGCCGCCCGGTCGGGATCCCCGACCCGCTCGAGGCCGCCCCCGCTCGCCGGGGGCGGCCGGCGGCAAAAGCGGCCGGCAGGAGCAGCCAGCGGCGGGAGCGGCCAGCGGCGGGAACAGCCAGCGGCGGGAACAGCCAGCAGCAGGCAGCGGGCGCAGCCGGCGGCGGGAGCGGCCAGCAGCTGGCAGCGGGCCCGACCGGCGGCGGGAGCAGCGGGCAGCGGGCCCGGCCAGCGGCGGGAACAGCCAGCAGCCAGCAGCAGGCAGCGGGCAGCGGGCCCGGCCAGCGGCGGGAACAGCCAGCAGCAGGCAGCGGGCAGCGGGCCCGACCGGCGGCGGAATCCCGCCGCTGGCAGCGGGCGCGGCCGGCGGCGGGATTCCGCCGCCGCTAAGCGAGCTCCCCGGGCGCCGGGCCCGCCAGCACCTCGGCCAGCGCCGTGCGGCAGTGCCCGCGCAGCCATTCGTGTGCCGGGTCCGTGTCGTACCGGCTGTGCCAGCTCAACACCACCGACGCGCCCGGCAGGTCCAGGGGCAGTTCCGTCGCCGCCAACTCCGTGTCCGCGCGTGCCTGGGCCGTGGCCCGGACCGGCATCACCCCCACCACGTCGCTGTGGGCGATCGCCTGCAGCGCCAGCGCCGCCGTCGGGAGCGCCGCCACCACCCGGCGGCGCATCCCCAGCTCGGCCAGCGCCTTGTCCACCGCGTCGCGCAACCGGCCGCGCCGGGACACGATCACGTGCTCGGCCGCCGCGAACTCCTCCAGGTCCAGCGCCCGGCCCGCACGGCTCACCAGGGCCAACCGGTCCTCGCCGACCACGTCGTGGCTGATCTCCGGCGAGCCCGGCACCGTCGCCCCGACCTCCAGGTCGACGTGCCCGCGGGCCAGGTCGGGCGTGTCCACCGGGGCCTCCGCCAGCAACCGCAAGCCGATCCCGGGCGCCTCCGCCGACGCCGTGCGCAGCAACGCCGGGAACAGCGCCGCGAGCAGCGCGTCGTGGCCCTGGATGGTGAACGTGCGCCGCAGCGTCGCCGGGTCCACCGTGCGGGCCGGGGCCAGCACCCTGTTCGCTCGGGACACCAGGGTCCGCACCTCGTCGCGCATCGCCAGCGCGCGAGGGGTCGGGGTCATCGTGCGGCCGGTGCGCACCAGGATGTCGTCCCCGGTCGTCGCCCGGATCCGCGCGAGCGTGCGGCTCATCGCGGGTGGCGTGAGGTGCAGCCGGTCGGCGGCCGCCTGCACGGAGTTCTCCTCCAGCAGCGCGTCCAAGGCGGTCAGCAGGTTCAGATCCACCTGCACGACAGTAACGACTCAGGTGCCGTCGAGTGCGTTCTGCAGCATCCGGGACGCGGCCGCGCGCGGGGCCGGGTCGATCGCGATCAGGGCGTTGACGACGGCGCCGTCGACCAGCGCCACCAGCCGTTCCAGGTCGGCTTCGCTCACCGGAGTGCCCGAGCGGGCGAAGATCTCCGTCAGCAGCTCGTTGAGCTGGGCCGACAGCGTCCGCATCAGCGGCCGAAGGTACGGACGGCGGCCGGTCGCGACCAGCCGCTCGTACCGCAGCAGCACGGCTTCCGCGTCCGCCTCCGCGTCGTCCGTCTCCGGCCCCAGCAGCATCTCCAGCACCAGGTCGACGGTCGCCTGCACGCCGCGGTTGCGGGTCGCCAGCTCCTCCAGCCGGCGGCGGCCCGTCTCCAGCTCCGCATGCCCGTGGTGCTCGACGGCCGCCGTGACCAGGTCTTCCAGCGAGTCGAAGTAGTACGTCGTCGAGGCGAGCGGCAGCCCGGCCCGCTCGGCGACGGCCCGGTGCCGGACGGCGTCGAACCCGCCCTCGACGAGCAGTTTCGCGGCGGCCTCGACGAGCGCGGCGCGCCGTCGTTCCCCTTTCGGGGTGGTCGCTGCGGTCATGACCGGTCATTCTGCCAACCGGGCGGACCCGGGCTCAGAAGCGGGGCGCGAGATCGTGCGCGAACGCCTGCACCTGGCCCGCGTACGGTGCCGTCGCCCCGGACGAAGGCACGCTGACCAGCACCAACGATCCACCGGACGCCGTGGCCACCTGGGCCGTGACGGTGCCGGCCGGCTGGGACTTGAAGACCACGGGAATGCCCTTCGGGTACACCGCCGCGGACACCTCGCCGCCCGGAACCGGGAACCCGGCGGAGCGCGAGCCCGTCGAACAGGCGCCGCCCGGGACAGCCGGGGTACCGGCGACGTGGCCGGGGAGCTCGCCAGCGAGGGCAATGGCGAGCTCCCCGTCCACCTGTTCGCACCCGGAGGCGCCTTCGGCCAGCTGGCCGGTCTTCCCGCCCTGGTCACCTCCCTGCCGAGGTGGTTCGGACGAGAAGTTCGGTGACTCCCCACCGACTTCAGGACGTGCCGGGCTCAGACCGGGTTGCCCCGATCCCGGCCCGGATTGCGACGCCACGGCGCCGTTGTCCGCGGACGTCAGTGCCTCGGGGGTACCCCCGGACAGCACTCCGTACGCACCGAACCCGACGACCACCAGCGCCGCGGCGCTCACCCCGGCGGTGATCCGGTTGCGGCGCCGCACGGTCTGGCGGCGGGATTCGCGGACGACGTCGTCCTGCGAGAACGTCGGCGATGGCGCTTCGCCGGGCGCGGCGGAGAACAACGAGCGCAGCTCCTGCTCATCCATTGGTCTCCACCTCCCGTTCGAGCACCTGCTTGAGGTTCGCCAGCCCGCGTGCGGTCTGGCTCTTCACGTTGCCTTCGCTGCAGCCCAGCGCCGCCGCCGCACTGGTCACGTCGAGCCCTTCGAAGAACCGCATGACCAGCACCGCCCGCTGTTTGGGCGGCACTTCCTTCAGCGCCGCGAGCAGGTCTTCCCTGGTCGCGACGAGGTCGTCGAGGCCCGGCGAGTCGTCGGCCGGCTCGGGCAGCGTCTCGGTCTGCCATTCACGCCGCCACGGACGCCGCGATTCGTCGATCGACGCCCGGACGAGCGTCGTGCGGACGTACGCGTCGGTCGCCGCGCGATCCCTGATCTTCTTCCACCTCCGGTGCAGCGCGACGAACGCCGTCTGCGCGAGGTCGTCCGCCCGGTGCCAGTCGCCGCAGAGCATGTACGCGGTCCGGCGCACGGCGTCCCGCCTGGCGGCGAAGTACTCCGCGAACTCCTCCTCGTCGCGCTGGTCCACGCGCAGTCGTGCTCCGCTCTGTTGTCGTCGGTGGGTAGGACGGAATCAGGGGCGTCCACGGTTGCATGGACCGAGTGGGTTCGACCACTCCGGGGTTCATTGATCCCCGTCCGGTGGGTGTGATGTGATCACTCCGTGACCTTCACGCTGCCGCCGCTGGACTTCCGTTCCGACACCGTCACCCGTCCGGATGACACGATGCGCGCGGCGATGGCGTCCGCGGAGGTCGGCGACAACGTCCTCGAGCGCGACCCGACGGTGCAGGCGCTGGAGGAACGCGCCGCGCACGTCCTGGGCATGCCGGCCGCCCTGTGGGTGCCGAGCGGGACCATGGCGAACCTCGTCGCGCTGAGCCTCCACCTGCAGCGCGGCGACCGGTTCCTGGCCACGCGCGGCGCCCACGTGCTGTCCAACGAGCTCGGCTCGGCGGCGTGGCTGGCCGGCGGGATGCCGGACATCCTGGAGCACGACGGCGGCCCGGGCCGTCCTTCGCCTGACGCCCTCGCGGCCGCGATCGGACAACCCGGGCCGTACTTCACATTACGGACATCGCTCCTCTGCCTCGAGAACACGCACAACGCCGCCGGCGGCGCGGTGACCCCGCCGGACGAGCACGCCCAGCTGCTGTCCGTCGCGAAGGAAGCCGGCCTGACCGTGCACCTCGACGGCGCCCGGCTCTGGCAGGCCGCGGTCGCGCTGGAGGTGCCGCCCGCCGCGCTGACCGTCGGCGTCGACAGCGTGTCGGCCTGCTTCAGCAAGGGCCTCGGCGCGCCGGTCGGCTCGGTCGTCGCGGGCAGCGTCGCGTTCGTCGAGCGGGCACGCCGGATGCGGCAGATGCTCGGCGGCGGCGTCCGGCAGGGCGGCGTCCTGGCCGCGGCCTGCCTGGTCGCGCTGGACCGCGTCCCCGAGCTGGCGGAGTCGCACGAGAACGCCCGGCGCCTGGCCGAAGGCCTGACCGAGCACGGCTGGGCGACGAACGTGCCGGACACCAACATCGTGCTCGCCGAGGTGCCCGACATCCCGACCGCGCTGGCCTGGCTGGACTCGCTCGGGATCC
Organism: Amycolatopsis sp. NBRC 101858; assembly: GCF_030269325.1. Classification (GTDB taxonomy): domain Bacteria; phylum Actinomycetota; class Actinomycetes; order Mycobacteriales; family Pseudonocardiaceae; genus Amycolatopsis; species Amycolatopsis ponsaeliensis. The sequence continues at coordinate 2,171,229 of NZ_BSTD01000001.1, forward strand.
GGGCGGTGCCGATGGCGGGCAAGGTCCGGTTCGTCACGCACCGGGACCTGAGCGCGGCCGAAATCGAAGAAGCCTTGCGCCGGATCAAGACCGGCGCCCGATGAGCACTGGGGACACCGTGAACTGGATCGTGTTCGACTACGGCGACGTGCTGAGCAAGCCGAGCGCGGCTCGCCCGGCGATGGCCGCGGCGATGGGCGCGCCGCTGCCGGAGTTCGAGAAGGCGTACTGGGACTACCGGATTCCCTACGACGCCGGGAGCACTCCGCTCGAGTACTGGCAGACGGTCGGCAAGGCGCTGGGCGTGTCCGTCGGCGAAGAGCTGTCGGACGAGCTGACGCAGATCGACGTCGAAGGCTGGAGCCACCTCGAACCGTCCTCGCAGGCGCTGTTCGAGACGCTTTCCGAGGCCGGCGCGGCACTGGCGCTGCTGTCGAACGCTCCGGTGGTGTTCGGCGAGTGGGTTCGCGCGCAGGAGTGGGCTCGCCACTTCCGCGTGACGCTCTTCTCGGGCGACGTCCGGTGCGTCAAGCCGGACGCGAAGATCTTCCGCCTCCTGCTCGACGAGCTCGGCGCCGAGCCTGCCGACTGCCTGTTCTTCGACGACCGTCCGTCCAATGTGGAGGGTGCACGGGCGGTCGGCCTCAAGGCCGAGGTGTGGAACGGCGCCGACGCGGCTCAGGCCTGGCTGGACTGAGCCACGCGGCTCACCGCTGCCTCCGGCCGCCGACGATGAAGAGCGCGCCGACGATGGTGCTCGCCGAACCGAGCAGCGCCGGGATGATCATCCTGCTCATCTCCAAGGCGAAGTCCGGCGCCACCGCGTGGTTCCACACCGCGGCGAAGATGGTCCCGAAGACGGCCAGCAGGATGAACCCCACGCCGAGCAGCACTTTCTGCTGCATGCCCGCCGCGTGCCGGGTCTGCTGGAGCTGCAGCTGTGCGGCGTGTTCCGCCTGACTGGACTGCATCTCCGCCCGGTGCTGCCGTTCCGCGGCCTCCTGGGTCTCGCGGAAGGTGAGCCGCTCCCGCAGCAACGGCGCCTGACCGGGGCGCCGGTGCGTCGGCTCGGTCTCGCCGGGCGACGGGTGCTCGAGGTCCTCCCACTGCGCCTCACCGGGTTCCGGCGGTTCCTTGGGGTCGATCCACTCGTCGCCCTTCGCCTGGTCGCCGGGTCTTCCGGGCCCGCTTTCCGCCGTCGCGGCGGATTCGCCGGTCATACCTCGTACTCGGCGTACAACGGCTCGGTGGAGATCTCTTCGGCTCCTTCGACGCCGCGAGCGGTGGGTTCGAAGTACTCGCCGGGGTCGGGGTAGGCAGCCGCCGGCGGATTGGTCAGCTTCATCGCGGTCGGGGGACGGTCGGGGGCGGGCATGTGCAGACTCCTTGTCTCGCGCGACGGGGTCGGAACTCGATCTTTCGGGAGCAAGTCAGGGGGAGTGAGCAAGCTCACCACTCCGGGAACTTTACCGGACTCGTGTCGAATACGTGGTTTGCAGACACGTTGCACGTGTTCCAAACATGTCTTCATTGCGCAGATTTCTCACATACGCACGTCAGCGCACACCCGTAAGCGTGTGCTTATGTGAACACGTCACCGCAAGTTGTGGCCCTTTCGAGTGAAAAGTGGTTGAGTGGATGTACGTGGTCACCACGTGAAACCCACTAGTAAGTTGGCTGGACATGCCCTGTGACGTGCGGTTTTGGCTGTCCGGCCGATGCCGCTCGGAAGCACTGAACCAGTCAGCGATCACGCACGTAACAGGTAGCGTCACCGCACCGACTAACCACACACTTGCCACGCACGCGACACGCCCTTCACACTTGGCGGGCGACCGAAGCCACGCACCGGTCGTTTGCCGGACGGGGGGCGACGACCTGCCAAAGGAGAGAGCATGGCCGCCAGGACCACACCCCCGGACACGACCATCGAGCCCGCCGCCCCGCCTCGAGAACGTTCGGAAGTGGCCCACACGAAGGGGACCGCGCCGAAACGGATCAACGTCGCGGTCAACCCCGAAACGGTCGACGCCCTCCAGCGGGTCATCGACCGCGAAGGCGTCACGCTCACCGAAGCCGTTCGCCGGTTGATCGGTTACGGCGAAGTGCTTTACCGGGCCACCAAAGAGGAAGGAGCCGAGCTGCTGATCAAGACCGACACGCAGACTCGGCAGGTGATCATCTTATGAGGAGTGACCGACCATGCCGACACTTGCGCGCCGGTGGCCGGCGGAGGTCGCGAGACCGACGTCTTCGCCGGGAACAGGCGCGGTAAACGCCTGTTTTCACGTCGACCGAGGGGTTCGGAACCGATGTTCCGGACCCCTCGATCGTGGGAATCTCCTGTTGTCAAAGATCATCGGGGACCGTCTTCGAACTCACTACTCAGCGTACCGAGCTTGTCATGCACGTGCAAGAACACGTGCATCTGCACGTCGCTATGACGTCGAAATGTCATGTTCTCCGGACCGGGAATCGATCAAAGAGGCATCCTCGTGAACAACAGAAAACCGCGCCCGGCGCCGGTGGAACTCGGCGACGTGACGCGGTCTTCGGGTTTGCTCAGTAGCGGTTGATGCGCCTCGGGTCCTTCTTGCCGCCGCTGATCGCGCGGTAGCCGGCGGCGCCGAGGAAGGCGATGCCACCGATGATGGCGATCCACAGGACGGCCTTGAACACGAAGCCGATCACGGCGCCCAGCACCATGAACGCCACCCAGGCGACGATCAGGCCGCCGACGATCTTCCAGAACATGGCTTCCTCCGATTGCTCCCGTGGCCCCTCCGGCCCGATGTCTCCACTCTGACACCTCCGCCGGGGAAACTCCCCTCGTAGAGCCAACGTTCAGGGATGAATCAGGGTTCCCCCTGGCCGAGCCAGGCCCCCAGCCGTCGGACGCCTTCGTCGATGTCGTCCGCGCTGCCGGCGAAGGAGAACCGCACGTACTTGCCGCCGTCGACCGGGTCGAAGTCGACGCCGGGGGTGATGGCGAGGCCCGTGTCGGCCAGCAGCCGCTGGCACCAGCTCAGGCTGTCCTCGGTGTACGCGCTGACGTCGGCGTACGCGTAGAAGGCGCCGTCGGCGGGCGCGAGCCGGTCGAGGCCGATGCCCTTGAGGCCGGTGAAGAGCCGGTCGCGGTTGGCGCGGTAGTGCTCGACGTGCGCGTCCGCCTCCGCGTACGCCTCGGGCGTGAAAGCGGCCAGCGCCGCGTACTGCGAGACCGCGGGCGGGCAGATGGTGAAGTTGCCGGTCAGGACGTCGACCGCGCGGTGGAGGCGCTGCGGCACCAGCATCCAGCCGAGCCGCCAGCCGGTCATCGCGAAGTACTTCGAGAAGCTGCCGAGCACGAGCGGCTCGCGGCCGAACTGCCACGCGCAGTCGAGCTCGGCGCCGTAGGAGATGCCGTGGTAGATCTCGTCGCTGATCAGCTGCACGCCGTGCGACGAGCACCAGCCGGTGATGGCGGCGAGCTCCCCGGGCGGCAGGACGGTCCCGGTCGGGTTGCTGGGGCTGGCGACGATCAGGCCGTCGATCGGGCCGAGCTCGTCGAGCAGGGCGACGGTGGGCTGGAAGTTCGTCTCGGCGGTGGTGGCGAACTCGACGACCTCGCAGCCGAGGACCGACAGCAGGTTGCGGTAGGCGGGGTAGCCCGGCCGCGCCATCGCGACCTTGGCACCGGGGTCGAAGGCGCTGAGGAAGGCGAGCAGGAAGCCCCCGGACGACCCGGTGGTCAGGACGACGTCCTGCGCGCTGACGTCGAGCCGGTACTTGCGCTGGTAGTGCCCGGCGACGGCGTCCCGCAGCTCGGGGATGCCGAGCTGTTCGGTGTAGCCGAGCGGGCCGGCCCGGAGGGCCTTTTCCGCGGCTTCGAGAACGGGCTGGGGCGCGGGAGCGGACGGCTGCCCGGCGGCGAGCGACACGAGATCGCCGTGGCTGCGCTGCCGGGCCCCGGCCGCGGAGAGGACGTCCATGACGTGGAAGGGCGGCACACCGGCCCGCAGCGCGGGACCCGCCTCGAGGTCGGCCATGCGGCCAGGCTAGTTCTAGTAACCCTGGTAGGCACCACCGTGGGCCATGGCCTTGATGCCCGGCACGTTGCCGAGGCCGCCGTAGCGGTCGTAGGAGTACCGGACGCCCGCGATGATGTTGTCGACCGGGTTGTAGATGTTGTCGTGCCCGGGCAGCTTGTGGGCGTTGAACGTCGAGTCGATGCACTGCATGAGCCCCTTGGACGGGTGCCCGGCAGCGGCGTTGGAGTCCCAGTTGTTGATGGCGTTGGGATTCCCGCCCGACTCGTGCTGGATGATCGCCCAGATGTTGGGGATGTCGGCGTCCGTGACGGGCACGCCGGCGGCCTGGAGGGCCTTGATGGCTTCCTGGATCCACTGCTGGACGTTGCCCGGGGGCGGCGAGGACGGGGGGCCGCCGCTGGGGCCGAGGCCGCCGCCTCCACCACCACCGCCACCGCCTCCTCCGCCACCGCCGTGGTGGGAGGAGCCGTTGCTGTGGATGCCGCCGGTGCTCTTCGGCGCCGCGGGGGTGCTGCTCGGCAGGGGGACCTGGTCGTAGCCGCCCTCGATCTGCTGCGACATCAGCGTCTGCGAGGCCTTGATCGCGGTGTCGGCCTGGGTCTGCAGCCCGGTCACGTCGCCGTCGTAGCCGGCGGTGATGGTGTGGATGTCCTTCTTCGCCTGCTCGAGGATCTCCGCGGCGGACGGGCTCGGACCGGGCTTGCCCTCGTCCATCGCCTTCTTCGCGGAGTCCAACGCGACCTTGATGTCGGTCGCCGCCTTGGTGTTGCGGGTGTTGACCTCGGTCTCGGCGGAGTTCTGCTTGTCCGAGACCTTGCGCTTGATCTCCGCGAGGTTGGTCTGCAGGGTGTCGAGGTCCTTCGCGACGTCCTCGAGGTGCGTCTGCACCTTGGTGCCGGCGTCGCGCACCTGGCGGACGTAGGTGAAGAACTGGTCCGCCGCCGGACCGGCCCACACCCCGCCGTTGAGCGCGTCCGTCGAGGACTTCAGCGACGCATTGTGGTCACCGGCGTTCTTGCCCGCCTCACGAAACTGCGTCGCCGCGTCCGTGATTTTCTGCAGATTGACCTTTTCGACCTGATCGACCTTCTTCATGAAGGCGTCCCAATTGTCCGGCGTTCCGGCGCCGACCCCGTTCAAGCCCACTCTGGTGCCCCCTGCTCAGTTCACTTGTCGACGTGCAGCTTGAGGTCGCTCGCCCCGACCTGGTCGGTCTCGACGATCAAGCCGGCGGCCTTGCGCATGGCGAACCCCAGCGCCTCCATGTGCTTGCCCGCGGCGTCGAACTGGCTGTGCACGCCGTCCTTGAACTTGCCGACCGCGCTGTGCGCGTCGCCCTTGTCGTCCATCCCGCCGAAGGGGCTTTCGTGCTCGTGGTCCATGCCGGTGACCTTCTGCTTGGACTTTTCGAACTCGTCCTTCAGCTTCTCCACCTGGCCGGCCGCGATGGCCATCGAGTCGGTGTCGTAGACAGGCACGGTTCGTCATCCCCTTCGCAAACTTGCGTCCGCCCGATCAGACGTCGTCATGACCAGGACGGTTCCCGCGCTTACTTTATGACTTCCGCGCGGTCACGGGTACGGATCCACGCCAACTTCCCCCCGGCGGGGATCAGGCCTCCGCCATCAGTTCGCGGATCCGCGTCGCCAGCAGGGCGTTGTCCGCCGGGGTGATCGTCGCCCACTCGCGACCGTCGCGGTCCGAGGCCACCTGGAACAGGTAGCGCCCCGCGTCCGTGTCGAAGAAAGCCACCACCCGGCCCGCCCGGTGGACCACTCCGTCGCGGCCCACCCGCTCCGCGCCGTACTGGCCCCGGGCCTCCTGGCCCAGCAGCATCCCCGACAGCTCCTGGGCTTGGAACAGCTCGACGCCCCGGTCTTCCAACGCCGTGACCAGTGCCTTCGCCTCGCCGCGAGCCGACGCGTCGGCTTCGCGCAGCACCGAATACGGGATGCTCACCGTCTGGCCGATACCCGGTCCGAGGTCGCCCGCCACCGAGACCGCCGCCTCCGGGAGGCCGTCCTCCGTCGCCGGGATCAGCCAGACCTCGCCGTGGTCCACCACCGCCAGGACCGCCTGGCTGCGGACGCTCACCGCGCGGCCGCGGATCTCGCGCTCGGCCCACACCCACACGTCGATGCCGAACTGGGGGCGGGCGAGCAGGTGCAGCTGGTCCGCCACCTCGCCCGACACCCGGCCGTTGCGGGCCAGGCGCCGCTCGCTCAGCGACGCCCAGGCCGCCTCCACCACTTCCTGCCGCTCGGTGCGGGTCGTTCCTTCACTCGGCACGTCGAGCGCGACGTGCTTGCGCGGCAGGCCCAACGACTCCCAGAGCACGTCGAACTCCCGCGCGGACAGCACCAGCGACACGGTCAGCGCCCGTCCCCGCCGTGGTCGCCGATCACGTCGGGGGAAACCATCCGCTGGTCGGCGAACAGGTCCTGGTCGTCGACGCCGAAGCGGCGGACGTGCTCGGCGTCGTCCTCCTGCGGGGCCGCCTCGGACAGGAACTTCGACTCGCCGGCCTGCTGCTTCGGGCTGATCTGCTCCGACTTCCGCAGCGCGACGGCCTCCTCCTCGGGCAGCTCGCCGACCGGCAGCGGCCGGACCGGGCCCTTCGCCTCGCCCTTCTCCCGCCGCAAGCGCTCCTTGTCGCCGCTCAGCGCGCCACCGGCCGCGCCCGCGCCGATCGCCGCCGCGCCCGCACCGATGTCGCCCGGGGTCGCGCCGGGCTTCGCCACGAACCCGCGTTCGGCCGTGAACTGCCCGGGCGGGAGCGGGGCCTGCGGCATCGCGCCGACCGTCCGGCCCTTCGCCAGCAGGCCGTCGGGGCCGCGGTTGCCACTGCCGAGCGAACCTTCGACGCCGGTCGCGCCGGCACCGGACGAGCCACCGCCGCCGAGCGACTTGATCGGCGCGGTCGCCGGAGACGAGCCGGGTGGCAGTGAGCCGGGCGCACCCGGCGGCACGAACTGCTCGCCACCACCGCCGACGGCCAGGCCCGGCGAGAAGTGGGAAGCGTCGCCGGACGCCGTGCCGCGGCCCGGCGCGTTGACCCAGCCGGGGCCGGGCGTCGCCGTCGGCGGCTTCACACCCGCCGGAGTCGTCGACGACGAAGGCGTCGTGTGCTGCGCGGGCGTGGAGCCCGCGCCGGTCTGGCGCGGCGGCTGCGCGGCGGGCCGGGATGGCTGCTGCTGCTGCGCCGCGACGCCGTAGACCGGGGTCGGCGGGTCGGCGTGCACCGTGTGCGACACGGGCTGCACCACCGGCGGGTCGACGTGCACCGACCGGACCTTGTCCGAAGCCGGCTTCACGCCGCCGTCCGGCGTCACCGCGACGGCGGCACCCGCGACGTCCAGCACGCCCGGCGTCACCCCCGGGGCGGCCAGCTTCAGCGACTCGGGGTCGGACAGCGACTGCGTCGAGAGCAGGTTGCCGCCGCTGTCCTGCGCGTACTCGTTCAGGGCCTGCGTCGCCTGCGCCTTGGCGTCGTTCGCGGCCTCGACCTGCCGGGCGTGGTCGGTCTCGAAGCCGATCAGGCTGAGCAGCAGGCCGTCGCTCAGCGTGTAGCCGCCCGCGCCCTTCCGGACGGTCTCGGCGTCCGGCAGCTTGTACTTGGTCCGGTTGAACGACTCGCCCTGCTCGAACACCATTTCCGCGGCGTGCGCGACCTTCGTCGTCGCGTCCTGGGAGAACCCGGCCTGCTCGGTGAGCACCTGGCTGGCCGCACCGCCGGCCTGGCTCTGCCACTCGACGCCGAGCTTGAGCAGCTGGGCGCGCAGCGTCTGGTCGGTGTGGGCGAGGGCGGTCGCGACGGCCTTCAGCGCGTCGACGGCCGTGCCGATGCTGCCGGTGCCGTCACCGTTGACCATCCGCGTGATCTGGTCGGCGATCGCGGTGTTGGTCCAGCCGTCGAACCGGTGGTTCTGAATGCCGGCCGCGAGCTCGGAGAATTCCACGCGCCCTCCCTAGTTGCGTGCTTTCAAGGTCTGCAACGCGACGTCGGCGGCTTGCACCGACAGGTCGCACAGCTGCGGCTGCGTGAACTTGCCGCGGGTGATGGCGAAGGTCTGGACGGCCAGCGTCTGGCCGCGCGCGACGCCGACGAGCGCCTCGCAGTCGGCCGGGTCGCCGGCCGCGCGGTAGTTCGTCAGCGCCGGGTAACCGCCGATGGTCTTCGGCTCGGTGGTCATGCTGTTCTTCTTGCGGGCCCCGGTGATCCACTCGCCGAGGTCCGCCGAGACGGCGCGCACGTGGTAGGCGTGCACCGGCTCGGCGCCGTCGGCGTCGAACACGCACGTCGGCCCGTCCTCCGGCGGAGCTTCGCGGGGAGCGCTGGTGATCTTCATGGCGTCGAGCTGCACCTGCGGGAACACCTCGCACAGGTTGACGCCCTGCAGGGTCAGCTCGGCCGGCCGCTGCGGCAGCTGGGCCGCCTTGGCGCTCTGCGACGCCGCGGTCGCGGCCGTCTCGACCGGGTAGGGCGTGCCTTCGGTGCCCGCCGAGCAGCCGGCGAGCGCCGCCGTCGCGAGCACGCCTCCGGTGACGACCAGCGCGCGGTTACGCACCGTGCTTGGCGCGGTCACCGAACACCGCCGCCTTTTCCTCTTCGCTGACTTTGTAGTCCTTCGCGGCGTCGCGCAGCTGCGAAACCAGGCGCTTCAGGCCGGCGACGTACTCGCGGACCTGCCCCGCGTAGGAGCGGTCGCCGTCGGCGATCAGGGTGTTCCAGGCGTCGATCGACTGCGTGCTGATGACGTCGGCCGACGGCGAGTCGATCCGCAGCTGCCCGAGCTTGGTCAGCAGCTGGTCTTCGAGGGAGTTGGCCTGCTCTTCGACGATCCGGGCGACGTCCAGGAGCTTGTCGGGGTGGACCAGGACGTCCGCGGCCGCCGGCGCCACGGGGACGGCCGAGCTGAGGTCGTACGAGGGTCCTGACATGCTCTCCCCTGACGTCATACGGACAGTGACCGGCCGACTCCCGTCGAGGCTACCAACCCGGGTGTGACAGCAGGCTGAGTTTGGACGAAGTCCGCCGCCCGCCGGTTCCCGGGTCCGCCGAACTCAGGCCCGCTGCTTGACCGTCGGGGCGCCGACCTCGCCGTTCGCCGCCTTGAGCGCGATGTCCGTGCGGTGGTGCGAGCCCGCGAGGTGGACCTTCTCGACGGTCTCGTACGCGTGCTTGCGGGCCGACTTGAGCGTCTTGCCCGTGCCGACCACCGACAGCACGCGGCCACCGGAGGAGACCACGGCGCCGTCGTCGCGACGGCGGGTGCCCGCGTGCAGCACGCCTTCCAGCTCGGCACCGCCGATGACGTCGCCGGTGCGCGGCTTGCCCGGGTAGCCGTCGGCGGCGATCACCACGGTCACCGCGGCGCCGCCGGCCCACTCCAGCGGCGGGTGCTCGGCGAGCTTGCCGGTGGCGGTGGCGTGCATCAGCCCGGCGATCGGGGTGCGCAGCAGGGCCAGGACGACCTGCGTCTCGGGGTCGCCGAAGCGGCAGTTGAACTCGATGACCTGCGGGCCGTCGGACGTCAGCGCGAGCCCGGCGTACAGCAGGCCGGAGAACGACGCGTCCCGGGCGACCAGCTCGTCGGCGACCGGTTGAACAACCCTCTCGACCAGGTCCTCGACCAGGTTGTCGGGCGCCCAGGGCAGCGGCGCGTAGGCGCCCATGCCGCCGGTGTTCGGGCCGGCGTCGTCGTCGCCGACGCGCTTGAAGTCCTGCGCGGGCAGCAGCGGCACGACCGTGTGGCCGTCGACGAAGCAGAACAGCGACGCCTCCGGACCGTCCAAAAAGGACTCCAGGAGGACCGGATGGCCGCCGTCGAGGAGCATGATGGCGTGCTTGCGGGCGACGTCGTAGTCGGTCGTGACGACGACGCCCTTGCCGGCGGCGAGGCCGTCGTCCTTGACCACCCAGGTCGGGCCGAAGCGGGCGAGCGCGGCGTCGAGGCGGGCCGGGTTGTCGACCACCTCGCTGCGCGCGGTCGGCACGTTCGCCGCGGCCATGACGTCCTTCGCGAACGCCTTCGAGCCTTCGATGCGGGCCGCCGCGGCCGACGGGCCGAAGCAGGCGATGCCCGCCTTGCGGACGGCGTCGGCGACCCCGGCGACGAGCGGGACCTCCGGCCCCACCACCACGAGGTCGGCCTGCCAGCTCTTCGCGAGCGACGCGACCGCTTCCGGGTCCGCCGCCTCGACGCCGAGCTGCTCGGCCATCGCGGCCGTCCCGGCGTTGCCGGGCGCGCAGGCCAGGGCGGTGACCGCGGGGTCGCCGGACGCCGCGAGGACGAGTGCATGCTCACGGGCGCCGGAGCCGATTACCAGTACGCGCACGCCGCACAGCGTATCCGGCGGGTTCACGCCGGACATTTCGCCGTCCCTCGGGTGGAGGAGTCCACGCTCCGTTCACCGCCGTGCCCGCCCGGATACGTCCGTCGGACGCTTGCGGCGGTGAGGGTTGCGCGAGTAGTCAGGGTCAACCCTGTGTGAAAAGAGGTCACGAGATGAAGCGCAAACGTGTCGGCGTGCTGGCACTCGCCGGACTGGCGTTGCTGAGCGTCACCGGACTGGCCGTCGGGTCGGCGAGCGCGTCCGCAGTGTCGTTCGAAAGCGAGGGGTCCGCCGATGCGGCCGCGCACGGACGGGGCCACGATGACCCCGTGATCATCGGACACCGCGGTGCGCCCGGGTACCGGCCGGAGCACACCCTCGCCTCGTACGAGCTCGCCTACCGGATGGGCGTCAGCTACGTCGACGTCGACCTCGTGCCGACCAAGGACGGCCAGCTCGTCGCCCGGCACGAGCCGGAGATCAGCGGCACCACCGACGTCGCGAAGCACCCGGAGTTCGCGAACCGCAAGAAGACCCTGGTGATCGACGGCGTCTCGACGACCGGCTGGTTCACCCAGGACTTCACGCTGGCGGAGCTGAAGACGCTGCGCGCGGTCGAGCGGATCCCGGCGAACCGGCCGCACAACACGCTGTACAACGGCCGCTACCGGATCGCTTCCTTCCAGGAGGTGCTCGACCTGACCAAGCGGCTCGGCAAGGAGCTGCACCGGACGCTCGGCACCTACCCCGAGGTCAAGCACTCGACGTTCTTCCAGTCGATCGGCAACCCGGTCGAGCCGAAGCTCGTGCCGATCCTGAAGCGCAACGGCCTCGACCGGCCGGACGCGCCGGCGATCATCCAGTCGTTCGAGGTGGCGAACCTGATCGCGCTGCACAGGCAGGTCCGGACGCCGCTGCTGCAGCTGACGTCGGCTTCGGGTGCTCCGGCGGACTTCGTCGCGAGCGGAGACCCGCGGACGTACAAGGACATCGTCACGCCGCAGGGGCTGAGGGACGTCGCGAAGTACGCGAAGTACCTCGGGCCGGACAAGGCGCAGATCATCCCGCTGGACGCCACCGGGAACCTGACCAAGCCGACCGCGATCGTCGCGGACGCGCACAAAGCGGGCCTGAAGGTGCAGCCGTACACGTTCCGGAACGAGAACCCGTTCCTGCCGGCGAACCTGCGCTCGTCGGCCGAGCCGGACGCCTACGGCGACGTCTTCACCGAGGAGGCCGCGTTCCTCCAGGCCGGCGTCGACGGCTTCTTCGCCGACCAGCCGGACACCGCGCTCGAGTCGCTGCACGCGTTCCTGGGCCGGTAAACGCTTTGCCGTGGAGGGCGCTTCCGTGGACGCTGAGTCCATGGAAGCGCCCTTCTCCGGTGTCGTGCTGGTCAGCCGCGGCGACGAGACGCTGCTCGCCGAAGCCCACGGGTACGCCCACGTCGCCCACGGCATCGAAAACACCGTCGACACGCGGTTCGCGATCGCCAGCGGTACCAAGGGGTTCACGGCGCTGGTCGTCATCGGGCTCATCGCCGAAGGGCGCTTCGAACTGTCGACGAGAGCGCGTGACGTCCTCGGCGGCGACCTGCCGCTGATCGACGACCGGGTGACCGTCGAACACCTGCTCACGCACACGTCCGGCATCGGCGACTACTGCGACGACGACGCCCCGCCCGAGCACCCGCCGTGGCTCGTCACCTCGGCGGACTACCTGGCCGCGCTCGACGGCTTTGCGCAGCGGTTCCCGCCGGGCGAACGCTTCCACTACAACAACGGCGCCTTCGTCGTCCTCGGCTTGATCGCCGAACGGGTCGCGGGCACACCTTTCGCCGACCTCGTGCGGACGCGGGTCACCGAGCCCGCCGGGATGACCGGCACGACGTTCCTCCGTTCGGACGCGCTGCCCGCCCGGACGGCCACCGGCTACCTCGAAGACGGCCGCACCAACGTGTTCAGCCTGCCGGTGGTGGGCCACGGCGACGGCGGGATCTACAGCACCGCACCGGACTTCCGGAAGTTCTGGGCCGCTCTGTTCGACGGCCGGATCGTGCCGCGGAGGTGGGTCGACCGGATGCGGCGCGGGGACCGCTACGGCCTCGGGCTCTGGCTGCCCGGGCCCGGTCTGGCGCGGCTCGAAGGCGGCGACTTCGGCGTCGCGTTCCGGAGCACGCACGAGCCGTCATCGGGCGTCACCGCGACGCTGATCTCGAACGACCACCGAGGTGGCGGGCCCCTGCTGCGGCGGCTGGACGAGTTCTTGACGAAGGCTTGACACCCTCCGGGACCGGGGCTACCTTCGGCGAATTCAATGGTCTGGCCGCATACCTTTCAAGAGGTGCCCGATGGACGTTTCCGACCAGCAGACCACTCCCGACCACGCCGACGAAGACAGCGCGCGCCTCCACCAGCTGGGGTACGCGCAGGAGCTCAAGCGGACGATGTCGGGGTTCTCGAACTTCGCCGTCTCGTTCACCATCATCTCCATCCTGTCCGGCTGCCTGACGCTCTACGGCTTCGGCATGAAGACGGGCGGGCCGGCCGCGATGATCTGGGGCTGGCCACTGGTCGGGGTGTTCGTCATCCTGGTCGGCCTCGGCATGGCCGAGGTCTGCTCCAGCTACCCGACCGCGGGCGGGCTGTACTACTGGGCGGCGCGGCTGGCGCGGAAGAACGGCCCCGCGTGGTCGTGGTTCACCGGCTGGTTCAACCTCATCGGGCAGATCGCCGTCACCGCGGGCATCGACTTCGGCGCGGCGCTGTTCCTCAACGCGTTCCTCGACCTGCAGTGGGGCTTCTCGGCGACGCCGGGGCACACGATCCTGCTGCTCGCGATCATCCTCGTGGTGCACGGCCTGCTGAACACCTTCGGCGTCCGGATCGTGGCCATCCTCAACAACGTCAGCGTGTGGTGGCACCTCATCGGCGTGCTGGTGATCGTCGGCGTGCTGATCTTCGTGCCGGCCAAGCACCAGGACGCGTCGTTCGTCTTCGGCAGCTTCGTGAACCAGACGGGCTGGGGTTCGGCGTTCTACGTCTTCGCGATCGGGTTGCTGGTCGCGCAGTACACGCTGACCGGCTACGACGCGTCGGCACACATGACGGAGGAGACCAAGAGCGCGGCGACGGCGGGCCCGCGCGGCATCGTCATGTCGATCGTCGTCTCGCTCGTCGCGGGCTGGATCCTGCTGATCGGCCTGACGTTCGCGATCCAGGACTACGACGGCGCGGTCGGTTCCAGCACCGGCGTCCCGCCCGCGCAGATCTTCATCGACGCGACGGGCGCGGTCACCGGCAAGTTCCTGCTGCTGATCTGCATCGGCGCACAGCTGTTCTGCGGCATGGCCTCGGTGACGGCGAACTCGCGGATGATCTACGCGTTCGCCCGTGACGGCGCGATCCCGGGGTCGAAGTTCTGGCACAAAATCAACAAGCGCACGCAGACGCCGACCAACGCCGTCTGGCTCGGCGCGGGCGGCGCGCTGGTCCTGGCGCTGCCGTACCTGTGGAGCTACACGGCGTACAGCGCGGTCACGTCCATCGCCGTCGTCGGCCTGTACGTGGCGTACGTGATCCCGGTGTTCCTGCGCGTCCGCCTGGGCGACAGCTTCGAGCGCGGACCGTGGCACCTCGGCCGCTGGGGCAAGCCGGTCGGCATCATCGCGACGACGTGGGTCGTCCTGATCTTCGTGCTGTTCATGCTCCCGCAGGCATCCCCGGTGACGGTGGACTCTTTCAACTACACGCCGATCGCATTCCTGGTGGTCCTCGGCGGCGCGGGGCTGTGGTGGGTGCTCTCGGCGCACAAGTGGTTCAAGGGCCCCAAGGTCCAGGGCTCCGAGGCCGAACTCGCGGCGGTCGAAAAGGAACTGAAGGAACTCGGCTGACCGACCATGAGGGGCACCTTCACGGCTTTGAGTCCATGAAGGTGCCCCTCATGGCATTCAGGTGGTCGCGGGGCGGGATTCCGCGGCCGGGGCGGGAGCCTCGGCCGGCGACTCGCGGCCTGGACGCACCACCGTGACCGCCGTCGCGCCCAGGGCACCGACCGCCGCGAACGCGTAGAAGCCCCACGGGTACGCGATTCCCGCCGTCAGCAGCGCGCCGCCGAGGAGGGGGCCGGAGATTGCGCCTATCCGGCCGATGCCCGCTGACCAGCCGAGGCCCGTTGCGCGGATCGCGCCCGGGTAGATGCGGCCGATGTAGGCGTACACCAGCACCTGCGCGCTGAAGACGAAGCAGCCGGTCAGGAACACCGCCGCGTACAGCCCGACCGCCGGCAGCTTCACGCTCAGCAGCGCCAGGAACACCGCGCCGGCGATGAACCAGACGATCGCCGACGGGCGGATGCCGACGCGGTCGGCGACCCGGCCCGCGATCAGCAGGCCGACGATGCCGCCGACGTTCAGCGTCAGCAGCAGGCTCAGCGCCGCGCCGAGCGGGTAGCCGGCCTGGCGCATGATCTCCGGCAGCCACGTGTTGAGCCCGTACACCAGCAGCAGGCCCATGAACGACGTGACCCAGAACGCGATCGTCGCGCGCAGCAGGCCGCCGCGGAACAGGCCGGCCACCGCGTGCCCTGCCGACCGCTCGGTCGCGCGGACCTGCTGGAACGTCTCGGACTCCGGCAGGAACTTCAGCATCAGCGGGATCAGCACGACGGCCGGGAGCGCCCCCGCGACGAACATCGCGCGCCAGCCCAGGGGCGCGATCAGCACGATGCCCAGCAGCGCCGTCAGCACCGCCCCGACGTGGTAGCCGGTCATGACGGTCGTGGTCGCGCTGCCTGCCTTGCCGTGGCGCGCGTACTCCGTGACCAGCGTGATGGCCGTCGGCAGGCAGCCGCCGAGGCCGAGCCCGGCGACGAACCGCAGCAGGCCGAAGACGAACGTCGAAGGCGCGAACGCGCACAACAGCGTGCAGAGCGAGAACAGCGTCACCGAGATGATCAGGGACTTCCGGCGGCCGATGACGTCGGTGATGGTGCCGATCGCCAGCCCGCCCAGCATCATCCCGGCCAGTCCCACGGTCGAGACGACCGACGCCACGGCGGGCGTCAGGCCCCAGACGTGGTCACGCAGCAGCACGGGCAGCACGGAGCCGAGCACGACCAGGTCGAACCCGTCGAGCAGAACGGCGGTCCAGGCCAGGGGCACGACCCAGGAACGGGCGCCAGGGGACATGGGAGAACCTCCGGATGTGCGTCGGTGCACGTTGTCCGCACAGGTGTGCGGATTGCGCACAAGTATGCATGGGAGGATTGTCGTAATCCAGCTCACTTCCACTCACCGGAAGCCGAGCACAGGGCCGCGACCTGGGGAAAGATCACGCCCGTGGAGATCCTGACGCTGATGGGCGTGCTCGCCGGTTCGCTCGCGCTGACCGCTTTCGCCCGCCGCTACAACCTGTCGGCGCCGTTGCTGGTGGTGGTCGTCGCGCTCGGGGTCGCGCTGATCCCCGGCGTGCCGCGGCTGGAGCTGGAACCGGAGCTGATCCTCACGGTCGTACTGCCGCCGCTGCTCTACTCGACGTCGCTCGAGAGCTCGGTGACGCACTTCAAGAACAGCCTGCGGCCGATCGTCGCGCTCGGCGTCGTGCTGGTCGCGGTGACCGCGGTGGTCGTCGCCTTCGTCGTGCACCTGCTGCTGCCGGACATACCGTTCGCGTCGGCGCTGGTCCTCGGCGCGGTGGTGGCGCCGCCGGACGCGGTGACGGCGGTGGCGATCGGGCGCAAGCTCGGGCTGCCGCGCCGGCTGATGACCGTGCTGACCGGGGAAAGCCTGGTCAACGACGCCGCCGCGCTGACGCTCTACAAGGTCGCGCTCGCCGCGGTCGCGGGCACGGCGGGCTCGGCCGGGCACGGGTTCGCGGTGTTCGGGGTGGCGACCGTGCTGGGCATCGCGGTCGGCCTGGCGATCGGCGCGGTGGTCGTGCTGCTCCGGCGCCTGCTCGACGACCCGCTGCTCGAGTCGGCGTTCGGGATCATCGTGCCGTTCGGCGCGTACGTCACCGCCGAGCACCTGCACCCGTTCGGCGCGGAGTTCAGCGGGTCGGGGGTGCTCGCCGTCGTCGCGGCCGGGCTGTACCTGGGGAACCACTCGCTCAACGCGTCCCCCGCGACGCGGATGCAGGACAGATCGGTGTGGGCGTCCATCGACGTGCTGCTGGAGGCGCTGGTGTTCGCGCTGATGGGGCTGCAGCTGCCGTTCGTGCTCGACGGCGCCCAGCACGCGGCCCGCGACAACGGGACGCTGACGCTGGTCGCGGTGGTCGTGCTGCTGGTGACGATGCTGGTGCGGATCCCGGCGGTGTTCGTCTTCGCGTTCCTGCCGCGGACGTTGCGGCTGTTCGGCCGCGGGCGCGCGACCCCGTCGTGGCGGTCGCTGGCGGTGCTCTCGTGGACCGGCATGCGCGGCGTCGTCACGCTGGCCGCGGCGGCCGGTGTCCCCGCCGATACCCCGGGACGCGAGGAGATCCAGTTGTTCGCGTTCGCGGTGGCGATCGGCACGGTGCTGATCCAGGGCCTGACGTTGCCGCCGCTGATCCGGGTGCTGAAGGTGCAGGACCCTTCGGAGGCTTCTCGCGACGAGGCCGAAGAGCTGGCCGCCCGTGAGGTCGCGAAGCGGGCCGCGTACGAACGGCTGCGCGTGATCAGCCGCGACCGGCTCGCGTCCCTCGACCTGCCGCCCGAAAAGGTCCAACGGCTCAAGGAGCGGCTCGAACGGCTGGTGGAGACGCGCTACCGGTTCGCCGAAGCCACGATCAAGCTGTCGGGTGAGGACCGCCACGGCACCCCGCAGGCCCAGTTCGCGAAGGCCCGGAAGGAGCTGCTGGTCATCCAGCGCAAGGCGATGATCGAAGAGAACCGCGCCGGGCGCCTCGACGACGACATCCTGCAGAAGGTGCTGCGCGAGCTGGACCTCGAGGAGATGTCGGTGACGGCGGCGCTCACGAACCGATTGAGCTGATGACCTCCCAGGTCCGCCGGCGTTCGGCACTGGATCGGAGGCCGGTCTGCGAGACGAGGACGTCGGTCGCCCCGGCGTCGTAGTAGCGCTGGAGCCCGGCCAGGACGGTCTTCTCGTCGCCGATGATCGCGAGGTCGGCGGCGTGCTCGACGCCTTCGACGTCGAGGATCCGCCGGTAGGACGGGATCTGACCGTAGAAGGACATCTGCTCGACGGCCTTTTCCCGCACCGCGTCCGGCTCGTCGGTGACGATGGCCGGGACGGCGGCAATGACGCGCTTGCCGGCCGGGATGGCGGGCACGATGAGCTCGGAAAGCGCTCGCGGCCCGGCGAGGAAGGGCAGGGTGCCGTCGGCGAGCTCCCCGGTGACGCGCAGGGCTTGCGGCCCCATCGCGGCGACGATGACCGGCACGTCTCCGCCCACAGTGGACGGTCCGGGTGTTTTCGCGGTGATGGTCTCACCCTCGAAGTCGACGGCCTCCCCGGCGAAGACCTGTTTCAGGACGGTCAGGTACTCACGCAGGTGCCGGATCGGCGGCGGGTACTCGACGCCGTAGACGGGACCGAGGAAGCCCTTCGAGCCGAGCCCGATGCCGAGGGTGAAGCGCCCGCCGGTGGCGGCTTGCGCGGTCTGCGCGGCACTGGCGACGAGCAGCGGGTGCCGTGGGTAGGTCGGCACGACGGAGGTCCCGACCTCGATCCCGGGCACTTCCCGCCCGGCGAGCGCGGCGACGGCGATGGCGTCCTGGCTGAGCGGGAGCTGCGAGAACCAGACGGACTTCAGACCGGCCTCGGCGGCTTGGCGGGTCTGGGCGATGAGTTCGTCGACGAGGTTCGGCGCGGACTCGGTGTCGCCGGACGGAAGCGTGACTCCGATGGTCATGATCCCAAGCTAGCGAGCGGCGCCACCGGTTTCCGGCTTCCCAGGACCTGGGAACTCCCGAACCGACGCGCACGGTGGACCCCCTCGCCCCTCCATGCGCGCCGGCTCGGACCCCCAGTGCGCCCACCGTGCCAAGGTGGCTGTACAGGATCGGCACATCCGGGGAACATCGACCGGGCACACCGCGACCACCGGGAGGGATGCCGTGGAGTTCCTGCTCCTCGGCCCGGTCGAGGTCCGGTCGGGAACCGGGCACCTGCGGCTGTCCTCGCAGCGGCAACGGGCCCTCCTCGCCGCGCTGCTGCTGACTCCCGGCGTGGTGGTCCCGCCGGCCCGGCTGGTGGAGGTGATCTGGGGTGAGGCGGCGCCGCCCTCGGCGATGGCGAACCTGCGCACCCACGTCGCCCAGCTGCGCCGGCAGCTGGCCGAGCTGGACGCCGGCGCGCGGCGGATCCACGCCCGGGCCGGTGGCTACCTGATCGAAGTCCGGCCGGACGAGCTCGATCTCGAGCGGTTCGAACGCCTCGCCGCGGCCGGCCGGCGGGCGCTGCTCGCCGGAGACGGCAAGGTCGCCGCGGAGATACTGGGGAAAGCCTTGGCGTTGTGGCGGGGACGGCCGCTGGCCAACCTGCCCGCGACCGCGGCCTTCGACGGCGAGGCCCATCGGCTGACCGAGGCCCGGCTCGGCGTCGTCGAACACCACTGCCGCGCGCGCCTCGACCTCGGTGCGTGCTCGGAGGTGGCCGGCGAGCTGCACCGGCTGGTCGTCGACCACCCGCTGCGCGAACGGCTGTGGGCCCTGCTGATGCTCGCGCTCGCCGGCGCGGGGCAACAGGCGGCGGCGCTCGGCGCCTACGACACGATCCGCAGCCGGCTGGCCACCGAGCTGGGCGCCGAACCGGGCGCCGACCTGCGTGCGGCCCAGCTGGCCGTGCTGCGGCAGGCCGGTCCCGTCACCTCGTCCGTGAGTCCCGCGCAGCTTCCCCGGGCCGCGGCCGGGTTTCACGGACGTCACGCCGAACTGCAGGCTCTCGACCACCTCTTGCCCGCGGGCGACGGTTCACGCCTCGCGGTCGTCGTCGGCACCGCGGGGGTGGGCAAGTCGGATCTGGCGGTGCAGTGGGCGCACCGCGTCCGCGACCGGTTCCCCGACGGGCAGCTCTACGCCGATCTCCACCGCTCCGCGAGGCCCAGCCTGGTTCTCGGGCGGTTCCTGCGGGCTCTCGGCGTCCCGGCGCGGGAGATCCCGGACGACCTCGACGAAGCCGCCGCGTTGTTCCGGTCCGTGCTGGCGGCCAAGGCCGTGCTCTGCGTTCTCGACGACGCCCTCGATGCCGAGCACGTCCGCCCGTTGCTGCCCGCCGCGCCGCGGTGCATGGTCGTGGTGACCAGCCGCAACCGGCTCGACGGCCTGGTCGCCCTCGATGGCGCGCACCGCCTCGCGCTGGACGTCCTCGGCACGGCCGACGCGGTGGCCGTGCTCGGGGCCGCGATCGGTCCCGAGCGCGCGGCCCGGGAACCGGCCGCCACCGCCGAGCTGGCCGAAACGTGCGCGCGGCTGCCCCTCGCGCTGCGCATCACCGGCGCCCAGATCCGGCACCGGACCGGCCGCCGGGTCGCCGACCACCTCAGCGACCTGCGCGACCACGGGGTGCTGGACAGCTTGACGACCGACGGCGACACCAGCGCGCTGCGCGTCGCCTACGACCTCTCCTACGAAGCGCTCGACCCCGCGACCCGCCGCACCTTCCGGTTGCTGGGCCTGGTGCCCGGCCCGGACACGACCGTGCCGGCGGTCGCCGCCCTGACCGGCGCCCCGGCTTCGACGGCGGCCCGTCAGCTCGAGCGGCTGGCGTTGGCGCACCTCGTCCAGGAGCACGCGCCGGGGCGTTACCGGCTGCACGACCTGCTTCGCCGCTACGCCGGCGAACGCGCGCACTCCGATTGCCTCGAGGACGAACGCGACACGGCGACGCACGCGCTGCTCGACCACTACCTCGCCCGCACCGCCGCGGCCGCCGACATCCTTTACCCGTTCGTCCTGCGCATGCCGGAGACCGAGCCGCAGCGGAGCGCGTTCGACAGCGAGGAAAGCGCCCTGGCTTGGCTGAACGACGAAGTCCCCACCCTCGTCGCCGCGATCCGCCACGCCCACGCGGGCAAGCACCACCGGCTGACCTGGCAGCTCGTCGACGCCCTGCGCGGGCACTGCATGACCACCTGGCTCGCGGAAGCGCCGGAGCTCGCCCGGATCGGCCTGGACTCCGCCGAAGCCCTCGGCCTGCCGGACGTGCGGGCGGCCGCGCACAACAACCTCGCGGCCACTCACGCGCTCCGCTACGAGTTCCCGTCCGCCATCACGCACTTCCGAGCCGCGCTGGCGCTCTACCGCACGGCGCAGGTCCGGCGCGGTGTGACCGGCGTGCTGGGCAACCTGGCCACCGTCCACCTGGACGCCGGTGATCTCGACCGGGCCGACGCCCTCTTCGCGGAGGCGGCCGCACTCGATCCGCTGGGTAGCGCGCTCCGCCGGCAGAGTCTCGGCGTCCTCCACGAATACCGCGGCCGGCTGGCCGAGGCGGCGACGGCCCACGCCGAGCGGGCCGCCGAATCGCACAGTCCGCACGATCTCGTCCTGCTCGCCCGCGTTCACGCGCGAGGAGGCGACTACGGCGCCGCGCTGCCTGTCGCGGAAGAGGCTGCGACGAACGCGCGAAAATCCGGCGACCGGTGCACCGAGGCGTACGCGCTCGCGGTGCTCGGCACCGTCCACGCGGGTACCGGCGATCCCGCGCGAGCCGTCCGCCTCGCCGGAACAGCGCTCGAGTTCGCGCGCGGCACCGGCGTGCCCGGAGCCGAAATCGCGGGGCACGCCGCACTCGCGGTGAGCCTCCTGGCCGCCGGCCACCACCAGCGCGCGCTCGTCAGCGGCCACCACGCGCTCCGGCTCGCCCGCCGGACCGGCACGCGGTTCGACGAATGCGAAGCACTGATCACGATCGGCCGGATCCACCACGCCGCCGGATCGACGGCGCAAGGCGACCACTACCTCGGTTCGGCCCGGCACCTGGCGGAAACCCACGGCTACCACGGGCTGGCCGAAGCCGTCGCCGAGCTTTCCGCCTGCAGGGGCGAGACCCGGCGGTCGTGATCCCCGCGCCGCCCGCCCGCGCAAGCGCTTCCGCATGCCGGACACCGGTGCTCCCAGGACTTGAGAACCCGAGCGAGCGCTTTCGGATTCGCCCACCCTGTGGCGAAATACCGATCACCGAGGAGCACCCATGTCGCTGACCGACGTCATCGAAGGCACCCGCAAGGCCGTCGACGCGGACCCGCACAACGCCGCCGTCTCCTTCAGCGTGGCCCACACCCTCAAGCCCGGGACCAAGACCGAGGTGCACGTCAAAGTCCGGGACCACGAGTTCACCGTCGACGAGCCGCCCGCGCTCGGCGGGACCGACCAGGCCGCCAACCCCGTCGAGTTCGCGCTCGCCGCCCTGGGGTCCTGCCAGGTCATCACCTACCAGTTCTGGGCGGCGAAGCGCGGCATCCCGCTCGACTCCGTCAAGGTCACCGTCGACGGCGATCTCGACCTGCACGGCTTCTTCGGCTTCTCCTTCAACACCCGCCCCGGATTCGGGGACGTTCGCGTGTCCGTCGAACTCGAAGGGCCGGCGAGCCGGGAGCGCTACGAAGACCTCAAGCGTGAGGTCGACGAGCACTGCCCGGTGCTCGACCTCTTCCGCAACGAGACGCCGGTCAGCACCAAGCTGACTTAGACGAACTCGTGCCGCACGATCGTCTGCTCGCGGCCCGGGCCCACGCCGATCGCCGAAATCCGGGCGCCCGACAGCTCTTCCAGGCGCTCGACGTACGCGCGCGCGTTCGCCGGGAGCTCCTCGAACGTGCGGCACGCCGAGATGTCCTCGAACCAGCCCGGGTGCTCTTCGTAGATCGGGATCGCGTGGTGCACGTCGGTCTGCGTCATCGGCATGTCCTGCGTGCGGAAGCCGTCGACCTCGTAACCCACGCACACCGGCACCTTCTCCAGCCCGGACAGCACGTCCAGCTTGGTGAGGAAGTAGTCGGTGATGCCGTTGACGCGGACCGCGTAGCGCGCGATCACCGCGTCGAACCAGCCGGTGCGGCGCGAGCGGCCGGTCGTGACGCCGAACTCGCCACCCTGCTTGCGCAGGTACTCGCCGGACTCGTCGTGCAGCTCGGTCGGGAACGGGCCCGAGCCGACGCGGGTGGTGTACGCCTTGAGGATGCCGAGCACCGTGGTGATCCGGCCCGGGCCGATGCCCGAACCCGCGCTGGCACCGCCGGACGTCGGGTTCGACGACGTCACGAACGGGTACGTGCCGTGGTCGACGTCGAGCAGGGTGCCCTGTGAGCCTTCGAGCAGCACGATCTCGCCGCGCTCGAGGGCCTGGTTGAGCTGCAGCCGCGTGTCGGCGATGCGGTGCGCGAACTTCTCGCCCGCGGCCAGCACCTCGTCGGCGACCTCGTTCGCGTCGAGGGCCTTGCGGTTGTAGACCTTCACCAGCACCTGGTTCTTGAACTCCAGTGCGGCTTCGACCTTCTGCCGGAAGATCTTCTCGTCGAGCAGGTCCTGCACGCGGACGCCGACGCGGGCGATCTTGTCCTGGTAGCACGGGCCGATGCCACGGCCGGTGGTGCCGATCTTGCGGCTGCCGAGGTAGCGCTCGGTGACTTTGTCGATGGCCACGTGGTACGGCATGATCAAGTGGGCGTCGGCGGAGATCAGCAGCTTGGACGTGTCGACGTCCCGCGCTTCGAGGCCGGAAAGCTCTTCCAGCAGCACACCCGGATCGACGACCACGCCGTTGCCGATGACGTTCGTCACGCCGGGGGTGAGGATGCCGGACGGGATGAGGTGCAGGGCGAAGTTCTCGCCGTTCGGCAGGACGACCGTGTGACCGGCGTTGTTGCCACCCTGGTAGCGGACGACCCACTGGACGCGGTCACCCATGAGATCGGTGGCCTTGCCCTTGCCTTCGTCTCCCCATTGGGCACCGATGAGCACGATGGCCGGCATGTGACACTCCAAGGTGTTCGAGGACGTGAGGTTTAGTGTCCCGGACGGACACCGGTGGCGCTGACGAAATGCCGGTGCATGACTGTAACGGAGGTCCTGCGGGTGCGCGGACTAGTGGTGGCCTGTGGCGACGAGGCGGCGGGCTTCGAAGAGGTCGACGACGTCGAGTCGATCCGCGTGCCCAGCCGTCCCGGCAAGGCGGAAATCGACCCCTTGCTGGGCGAACACGATCACCTGGTCGTGTCGGGCACCGACGCGGACCTGGCGGCCGTGGTCGTGCGGCTGCTCCGCAAGGACGCGATCTCCGGCGTGTCGGTCGGGTTCGTGCCTTCGTCGCCGGACTCCGCCGTCGCCGAGCTCTGGAACCTGCCGAAGACGCCGCTGCAGGCCCTCGCGCTCGCCCTGCGCGGGGAGGTCGACCCGGTGCCGCTGATCCGCGACGACGTCGGCGGCGTGCTCGTCGGGCGCGGGGCGCTGCGGCTCGTCCGCGGCGTGGCCTACGCCGACGAGCAGGTGGCGCTGCGCGGACCGGCGTCGTCGATCGAGGTGACGCCGGACCCGGGCGGGCCGGGCCTGGCCGTCCGGGTCGTGAAGGGGACGATCTTCAAGCGGCCGACGACGCTCTACTCGCGCGCGTTCCAGATCGGCTGCATCCCGACGCGGCCCGTCAGCGACGACGTCGTCCACGACCGCGCGGTGAACAAGTGGACCTGGTACCGGCACACCCAGGATCTCCGGCTGGTGCGCAGCCCGTCCTGACCTGCGGTTTTCATCCGCGAGTGCACGCACGGCAACGCAGCGTTCACCAACGGGCAGCAACATGTCACCTATACGTGTTGCACTTGCCACTCCCGTGTATCAGGGTTAGCTGTCCCCACACCTGACACGGAGGCAGCAAGATGCCAACCAGGCGTGCTGTTCGTCATTCCTTGACCGTTCTCGCGGCCACCGCCGTGCTCTCCGCCACGCTCGTCAGCGTCGCCGACGCCACGCCGCCGGGCATCCCATCGGCTTCGACGGCGAAGACCGAGCTGGCCGCGCTGACCGTCAAGGCCGACGGTTCGCAGACCGGCTACAGCCGCGACAAGTTCCCGCACTGGATCGACCAGGGCAACAGCTGCAACACCCGCGAGCTGGTGCTCAAGCGCGACGGCACGAACGTCGTCACCGGGTCGGACTGCGCGGCGACGTCCGGCAGCTGGTTCAGCCCGTACGACGGCGAGACCTGGACCGCGACGTCCGATGTGGACATCGACCACGTCGTGCCGCTGGCCGACGCGTGGCGCACCGGTGCGTCCGGGTGGACGACCGCGCAGCGCCAGGCGTACGCGAACGACCTCACCGACCCGCAGCTGATCGCCGTGACGGACAACGTCAACCAGGAGAAGGGCGACAAGTCGCCCGACCAGTGGAAGCCGCCGCTCACGAGCTACTGGTGCACCTACGCGAAGATGTGGGTCGCGGTGAAGTACAAGTTCAAGCTGACGATCAACACCGCGGAGAAGTCGGCTTTGACGGACATGCTCGGCCGCTGCTGATCGCGGGCGGTTAGTCAAGGGGCATTCGTTGCGGTGTCAGGGAATGGGACCGCCGTTCGCTCTGTGGGACGGCCTTCAGCGCGTGGTTAGCGTCGCTCATCGAAGACGCAACCGCTCCCCGCTGGAGGCCGTCCGGTGTCCCCACTCTTCCGCGCCCGCAACGCCGCGGCCCTGCTCGCCCTGCCCATCCTGCTGACTTCCTGCTCCGCCGCCGGCACCGAACAGGCCGCCGACGCGGGCCCGCCGAAGGCCGGCGGCACGTTGCGCCTGGGCATCTCGTCCGCGCCCGACTGCATCGACCCGCAGCAGACCGCGACGAACGCGTCCATCAACGTCGCGCGCCAGCTGGTCGACTCGCTGACCGACCAGGACCCGAAGACCGGCGAGATCAAGCCGTGGCTGGCCGAGAAGTGGGAGGTCAGCGCCGATTCGACGGCGTTCACCTTCCACCTGCGCGCCGGCGCGACGTTCTCCGACGGCAGCCCGGTCGACGCCGCCGCGGTGAAGACGAGCTTCGACGGCATCAAGGCCCTCGGCACGAAGGCCCAGCTCGGCTACGGCTACCTCGCCGCGTACAAGACGTCGACGGTGGTCGACCCGCGGACCGTGCGGATCGAGTTCTCCTCGCCCAGCGCCCAGTTCCTGCAGGCCAGCTCGACGATGTCGCTCGGCGTCCTCGCGCCGGCGGCGTTCCAGAAGACGCCGGAACAACGCTGCCAGGGCACCGGCCTGATCGGCTCCGGGCCGTTCGTCTTCGAAAGCCTGAAGCAGAACCAGGAGATCGTCCTGGCCAAGCGCAAGGGCTACGGCTGGGGCTCGTCGCTGTTCAAGCACCAGGGCGAGGCCTACCTCGACAAGATCGACTACAAGATCGTGCCGGAGCCCGGCGTCCGCACCGGCAGCCTCGCGTCCGGCCAGCTCGACGCGGCCACCGACATCCAGCCGGTCGACGAGCCGCAGTTCAAGGGCAACGGCTTCAGCGAGAACATCCGCCCGAACCCCGGCGTCGTGTTCAACCTGCACGCCAACACCACGCGCGGCGTGCTCACCGACGAGAAGGTGCGCCAGGCGGTGCTCAAGGGCGTCGACCGCACCGAGGTCGTGAACACCGTGCTGACGGCCAGCTACAAGCCCGCCACCAGCATCCTCGGCTCGGCGACCCCGCTCTACGACGACCTCTCGCAGCAGCTCGCCTACGACCGGAAGGGCGCGGCCGCGCTGCTCGACGGCGACGGCTGGGTGCCCGGTCCCGACGGGATCCGCGTCAAGAACGGGCAGAAGCTGAGCGCCTCCGTCGTGTTCTCGCCGGTGTTCAACCAGAACCGCAGTGTGCTGGAGCTGGTCCAGCAACAGCTCCGCAAGATCGGCTTCGACCTGCGGATCGAGCAGCACACGACGGCCGAGACCACGCAGATCCAGCTGTCCGGGAACTACGACTTCCTCTGGTACAACGTCACCCGCGCCGACCCGGACATCCTGCGCGGCCAGTTCTCCACCAAGGCAGGCAACCGCAGCAAGCTCGCGCCGGGCAACCCGCTCGACGTCGCGCTCGACGCCCAGTCGTCCACTGTGGACAACGCCAAGCGCAAGCCGTCGGCCGACGAGGTGCAGAAGCTGATCGTCGACCACGCCTACGCGGTCCCGGTGTTCGAGCTGACCCAGGTCGTCGCGCTCAGCTCGCAGGCGCACGCCGTCGACTTCGAGGCGTCGTCGCGGCTGCAGCTGTTCGACGCGTGGCTCTCGTGAGGCGGTACCTGCTCCGCCGCGTCGGGCAGGCGGTGTTCGTGCTGTGGGCGGCGTTCACGCTGTCGTTCCTGATCCTCTACCTGCTGCCGGGCGACGCCGTTTCGGCGAAGCTCGCCAGCGGGGAGGCGGGTTCGTCGGCGACGCCCGAGCAGCTCGCCGCTGCCCGCGCGGAGTACGGGCTCGACTCACCCCTGCCGGTCCAGTACGGGAAACGGCTGGTCTCGGCGCTGCACGGCGACTTCGGCCGCAGCGTCGCGACCGGCGACGACGCGACGCACATGGTCGTCACAGCGTTGCCGCCGACGCTCGCGGTGACCGGGCTGGCGCTGGTGTTCGCGGTGCTGTTCGGCGGCGGCTCGGCGTTCCTCGGCACGTTCACGCGGTTCCGCTGGCTGCGGCAGGCGCTGTTGTCGTTGCCGTCGCTGGCGATCTCGCTGCCGCCGTTCTGGGTGGGGCTGCTGCTGATCCAGTTCTTCTCGTTCCGGCTGCGGCTGCTGCCGGCGCTGGGCACGCAGGGCTTCGAGACGATCGTCCTGCCCGCGATCACCCTCGCGCTGCCGACCGGCGCGATCATCGGGCAGGTGCTGGCCAAGAGCCTCGCCACGCAGCAGGAAGAGCCGTATGCGGAGATCGCGGCGGCCAAGGGGGCGAGCCGCTGGCGAGTCCACTTCGGACACCTCCTGCGCAACGCCGCCGTGCCGACGCTGACCGTCGCCGGGGTGGTGGCGGGCAACCTCGTCGCGGGTTCGGTGATCACCGAGACGGTGTTCTCGCGCGACGGCGTCGGCCGGATCACCGCGGCCGCCGTCACCGCGCAGGACGTGCCGGTGGTGCAGGCGGTGATCGTGCTGGCCGCGCTGGTGTTCGTGGTGCTCAACCTGATCGTCGACCTCCTCTACCCGCTGCTCGATCCGCGGATCGCGCGTACCCCCGCGGAGGTGGCCCGTGGTTGACCTCGCCACCCCGGCCCGCACGGCGGTGCGCCGCCCCGGGCTCGTGATCGCCGTCGCCGTGCTGGCGTTCGTGCTGCTCGCGGCCTTCGTGCCGGGCCTGCTGACCGGGTACGACCCGATCACCGGCGTCCCCGTCGAACGGCTCCAAGGCCCTTCGCTGCACCACCTGTTCGGCACCGACGAGACCGGCCGTGACGTCTACGCCCGCGTGATCCACGGCGCGTCCCTCTCACTGCGAGCGACCGCGATCGCCGTGCTCGTGGCTTTGATCGCCGGGTCGGCGCTGGGCCTGCTCGCCGGGTTCCGCGGCGGCTGGGCGGACACCGTGATCATGCGGATCGTCGACGTCTTCCTGGCCATCCCGCCGATCCTGCTGTCGCTGGCCCTGGTCACCGCGCTGGGCTTCGGCACGACGAACGTCGCGATCGCCGTCGGCATCGCGAACCTCGCGTCCTTCGCGCGGGTGATGCGCGCGGAGGTGCTTCGCGTGCGAAACGGCGTGTTCGTCGAAGCCGCGCGAGCCTCCGGCGTGCGCTGGTCCGGCGTGCTGCTGCGGCACGTCCTGCCGAACGCGGCGGGCCCGGTGCTCGCGCTGGCGACGCTCACCCTCGGCACGGCCGTGCTCGAGGTGTCCGCGCTGAGCTTCCTCGGCTTCGGCGCGACGCCGCCGACGCCGGAGTGGGGCTCGCTCGTCGCGGGCGGGCGCAGCTTCCTCGCCACGGCCTGGTGGATGACGACGTTCCCGGGGCTGACGGTCGCGGCGGTGGTCCTCGCCGCGAACCGGCTGTCCCGCGCGCTGGACGGAGGAGACCGATGACCCTGCTGCGGATTTCGGACCTGGCCGTGTCGTACCGGAAGGTCCCGGCGGTCCGTGACGTCGGGCTGCACGTCGACGCGGGCGAGGTGGTCGCCGTCGTGGGCGAGTCGGGCTCGGGCAAGTCGACCACGGCGCACGCGGCGATCGGCCTGCTGCCCCGCGGCGGCCGCGTCGACGGCGGCTCGATCACCTTCGACGGCCGGGACCTGCTTTCCCTGTCGGACAAGAAGTGGCGCGGGGTGCGCGGCCGCGAGATCGCGCTGGTGCCGCAGGACCCGGCGGTGTCGCTCAACCCCGTGCACCGGATCGGCGACCAGGTCGCGGAGGTGCTGAAGATCCACGGGCTCGCGGACCGGCGATCCGCGTCCGTGCAGGCGATCGAACTGCTCGAACGCGCGGGTGTCCCCGACCCGGCGCTGCGCGCGAGGCAGTACCCGCACCAGCTGTCGGGCGGCCTCCGGCAGCGCGTGCTGATCGCGTCGGCGCTGGCCGGGCGGCCGAAGCTGATCATCGCGGACGAGCCGACGTCGGCGCTGGACGTCACCGTGCAGCGCCGGATCCTCGACCACCTGACGTCGCTGGCGCGGGAGTCGGGCACGGCGATCCTGCTGATCACGCACGACCTCGGCGTCGCGGCCGACCGCGCGGCGCGGATCGTGGTGCTCTCGCAGGGCTCGGTGGTCGAGGAGGGTTCCTCGGTCGTCAGCGCGCCGACGCACCCCTACACCCAGCAGCTGCTGGCGGCGGCGCCGAGCATGACGAGCACCGTGCGCCCGCCCGCGCCGGCCGCCGAGCCGCTGGTTTCCGTCCGAGACCTCGCGAAGACGTTCGATGGCGGCATCCGCGCGGTCGACGGGATCTCGTTCGCCATCCCGCGCGGCCAGACGCTGGCCCTGGTGGGCGAGTCGGGCTCGGGCAAGTCGACGACCGCCCGCATGGTGCTCCGGCTGGAGACGCCGTCGGCGGGTTCGGTGGAGTTCGACGGCCAGGACATCACCGCGTTGGCCGGCGCCGAGCTACGACGACTGCGGCGGCGGATGCAGATCGTCTACCAGAACCCGTACGCGTCGCTGAACCCGAAGTTCTCGATCGAGGACGTCGTCGCGGAGCCGTTGCGGGCGTTCGGTCTGCCGCGCACCCGGGTCCCGGAGCTGCTGGAGCAGGTGGCGCTGCCTTCGTCGGTGGCGCGCCGGAAGCCTGCGGAGCTGTCGGGCGGGCAACGCCAGCGGGTGGCGATCGCGCGGGCGCTGGCGCTGCGGCCGGACCTGGTGGTGTGCGACGAGCCGGTGTCGGCACTGGACGTCTCGGTGCAGGCTCAGATCCTGCGGCTGCTGGCGGAGCTGCAGTCGGAGCTGGGGCTGTCGTACCTGTTCATCTCGCACGACCTGGCCGTGGTCCGGCAGCTGGCGGACCAGGTCGGCGTGATGCGCGAAGGCGCGTTGGTGGAGCTGGGGCCGGCCGCGCAGGTGCTGGAAGCACCCCGGGCGGAGTACACGAAGGAGCTTCTCGACGCGATCCCCGGACGTTCGGTGCAAGAGGTCGGCTGACGAGTACGCTCGGGTCGGTGCGGATCCTCTTCACGTGCCGCCCCGCGTACGGTCACCTGTTTCCCTTGCTGCCGCTGGCGAACGCGGCTGCCGAAGCCGGGCACGAAGTCGTGTTCGGCACCGGCGAGGCCTTCGTGCCCAAGGTGCGTGACCTCGGCTTCGAGGTCCACCGCGCCGGGATCGGCATCGGCGAGGCGGAGGCCGAAGCCAAGAAGCGGCACGGCGAGGACGCCGGCTTCCTGGACGTCGGCATCACGATGTTCGCCGAGCTGCTGCCGCGGTCGTTGCTCGACGACCTGACGCCGTTGCTCCCCGAACTACGCCCGGACCTGGTCATCTACGAGATGAGCGACGTCGGCGCCGGAGTGGCGGCGCGCCGCGCGGGGATCCCCGCCGTGTCGGTCGTGATCGGGCGGTCGATGCCGCCGGAGCTCCTGGCCGTCGCCGCCGAACGGCTGCGGCCGCTGTGGGGCACGCTCCCCTCGGACGCGCTGTTCGGCGACGCCTGCGTCGACGTCTGGCCGGACAGCCTCCGCGACCCGGGCACCGCGTCGGTGCCGACGGTGTTCCGGATGCGCCCAACGCTGTACGACCCCGACGTCCCGCTGCCACCGCTGCCCGAAGACGGCTTCGTGTACCTGACGCTGGGCACGGTGGTCTTCGGCGCGACGGACGTCCTGCGCGGCGCGATCCGCGCGTTGTCCCGCCTGGACGCGGACGTGCTGGTGGCGCTCGGCCCCGGCGATCCCGCGCTGCTCGGTCCGCTGCCGGACCGGGTCCGGGCAGCGGGGTTCGTCCCCCAGGCGGAGGTGCTGAAGCACGCGGGCCTGGTGGTGCACCACGGCGGCACGGGCACGGTGCTCGCGTCGCTCGCGGCCGGGCTGCCGCAGCTGGTCCTCCCGCAGGGCGCCGACCAGTTCGCCAACGCGGAAACGCTTTCGACGCTGGGCGCGGCGAAGTCCCTGGTCGGCGACGCGATCCGGATTCCGGCGATCGAGGCGGCGGCCCGCGAGCTGCTCGCCGATCCGAAACCCGGCGAGATCGCCCGGGGCATCGCAGCCGAGATCGCGGAAATGGCCCCGCCGGCGCAGGTACTGGCGGAAGTCGTCAGCTGGGCGGGCTGACCAGCGCCAGGATCTCCCGCGCCACCGCGTCGTTCTGGCGGAAGCTCGACGCGTTCGTGCGGGGCCGGGTGAACGCCGCCGCCGAGCGGGCGCTCGTGTGCGGGCCCACGGCGAAGCGGTGCGGGTGCGGACGGCCGGTGCCGTCGAGCAGACGGGAGTCCGACACGCGCGTGTGGATCCGGCCCGACGGCAGCAATGCGCCGGTCACCGGGTCCGCCACCGTCTCCTCGGCCAGCTCGCCCGTGTCGCGCAGCTGCCGGAGCAGGCCGTCCGCCGCCCGGGTGACGCTCGGGCCCGGCAGCCGCGCTTCGACCAGGGTCCGCGCCGACACCGTTCCCGGGTAGCTGGCGCTGATCGCGGCGAACTCGCCGCGGTCCGCCGTCACCTGCATGTCCGCGCCGGCGAACGAAACCACGCCGGCCTGGTGCAGGGCCAGCAGCTCCTCCAGCCGGCGCGGCGGCGGCCCGCTGGCGTAGTACGAGAAGAACCCGTGGAACCAGCCGTCCATGTCGGACACCTGCGACGACGCGTCCAACCGTCCTTTTTGGACGAGCAGCGGCAGCTGGCCGTACACCGAGAGCAGCGCCATGAACGCACCCAGGTCGGCGCTGAACTCCTGGTCCGCCCGGCGCGCGAGGTCGGCTTCGATGTACTCCCGCAGCTCCTTGCCGAACTCCTCCGCCGAGCCGAACTCGCGGCCGGCCATCGGGCGGTCGAGCCGGTCGAGGTCGAGGCGGTCGGCTTCGGCGGGCACCGCCCGCTCGACGAGGTCCCGCATCTCCGGCGAATCCCAGGGCAGGTCGGCGAAGGCGTCGGCGAACACGACGAAGTCCAGGCGCACGCGGTCCGGGTGCCCGGTGAACAGCTCGCTGTAGTAGCCCCAGGCCAGCTCCTTCGCGATCAGCGGCCAGACGTCCGCGCGGAAGTCGAGCGCTTCTCCCGGCAGGCCGTCCATGGCGTAGGCGTCGAAGAACCTGGGCAGCCGCAACGGTTTCCCGCGCAGCCGGTAGCCGATCTTCGCGTGGTAGGGCACCCCGCGCCGCGAGCCGACGTGCAGCACCGGCTCGGCGCCGCTCGGGTGGTAGCGCAGGCCGCCGCACGGCAGCTCTTCGAACCGGCCGCCGCGCCCCTCGGTCAGCAGCAGCATCAGGTCGACGAACGCCAGCCCGAACCCGCGCACCAGCACGGTTTCGCCCGGCGCGATGCCGGAGTAGTCGACGTCGGCGGTGTAGCCGGCCGGGTAGTAGGCGAGCCCGTGGCGCGCGGCGAACGTGACGAGCTCGCGCTCCCGGTCGTCCGGTTCCGCGTCGAGGTGCCCGACGGTGAACACGACGGCGTCCGCCGCGACGGTCGTGCCGTCGGACAGGCTGACGGTGTGACCGTCGGCCCCGACGGCCCGAGCGGCGTGCTCGACGACGTCGATGCACTCGGGAAGGTCGCCGAGGATCTTGCGGTAGACCCAGGTCAGGTAGGCGCTCTGCAGCCGCCGGGTCGGGAAGTCGAAGCTGTCGAGCGCGGTCAGCTCGGCGACGACGTCGGCGGGCACCTCGGCGTCGAGCGAGCCGTCACGGACTTTTCGGGCCCACTCCAGCAGCGTCGGCCCCGGCCGCACCGGGCCCGCCATCTTCACCGAGTCGTCGGTGAACATCGTGACGTCCTCGGGCATGGAGTTCATCCGCAGCAGCGGCGACTGGTCGTAGCGCCACACCCGGCCGGGCCCCGGCGGGAACGGGTCGATCAGGTGCACCTCGAGCCGGCGGCCGCGCAGCAGCCCGGAGTTCGCGCCGAGCCGCTCGAGGACGCCGACCCCCCGGGGTCCGGCGCCCACGACGGCGAGGGTGAACGGCGCGCGCTCGGCCATGCAGCCGAAGCTACGCCGGGGCTCCCGACCAGGGCGTCCTTCCCATACTCCGGAATTCGGGGAATAAAACCAAACACTGCGGTGCGTGGCGCCGAATCCCCGGGGCACGCCGGCGAGAGGAGCGGATTTGTCCCTTGTCCACCCAGGCGCCCGGGCCTTGCCAGCACCGCAACCGCGAAGAAGTGACTGACGAGATCAGTGCGCCGCACCGCGTTCACACCGCGCAGGACGTGGTCGGCACCCTGCTCAGAGGCAACTGGGCGATCTTCGCGCACGAGTGGGCCGACCCCGGCGGGATCGACCCGAAGCACTGGCGGGACGTCGTCGAGGCCGCGTCGGAGGCGGCCGGGGTCGACGTCGAGTTCGTGGTCGTCCCGCGCCGGTCCCTGACCGTCGTGTTCAACCGGGCGGCCCCGCCCACCTTCGAGCAGGTCCGCGCGTCGATCGAGGTGATCGAGCGGTACCGGGCCTGAGTTCCACCCTGCGGACTTCGTTGCCGCCTTCCTCATGCCAGGCGTAGCCCTGGGAGTACCGACACGAGAGAAGGTGGACGGAATGCCGGTGGAGTTCCTGGGCATCGGAGGCACGCACGACGGGTCGGAGACGCACGCCCGCTCGGGCGGGGTGTTCGACAAGGAGTACACGCTGCGCCTGGCCCGCGCGCACGAGGACTTCGGCTGGGACCGGGTGCTGTTCGCCTACGGTTCCGGTTCGCCCGACCCCGCGCAGGTGGCCGCGTACGTCGCCACGAAGCTCGAGAAGCTGCAGATCCTGCTCGCGCACCGCCCGAACGTCTCGTACCCGACTTTCGCGGCGAAGACGTTCGCGACGCTCGACCAGATCTCCGACGGCCGCCTGACCGTGCACTTCATCACCGGCGGCAACGACCACGAGCAGCAGCGCGAAGGCGACTACCTCACGAAGGACGAGCGCTACGGGCGCACGCGCGAAGCGATCCAGATCATCAAGCAGGCCTGGACGTCGGATGAGCCGTTCGACTTCGACGGCGAGTACTACCGCTTCAAGGACTACGTCAGTGACGTCAAGCCCGTGCAGAAGCCGCGGCCGGGCGTCTCCTTCGGCGGCTCGTCGCCCGCCGCGTACGCCGCCGGCGGCGCCGAAGCGGACATCTACTGCCTCTGGGGCGAGCCGCTGGCCCAGACGGCGGAGCAGATCGAGTCCGTGAAGGCGGCGGCCCTGGCGGCCCGCCGCACGGATGTGCCGCGGATCCAGGTCGCGTTCCGGCCGATCATCGCGCCGACCGAGGAGCTGGCCTGGGAGAAGGCCCACGCGACGGTCGGCGCGATCAAGGACCGCACGAAGGGTGGCCAGCCCCTGACCCGCCGGCACAAGCTCACCGAGCCGGAGAACACGGGCTCCCAGCGGCTGCTGTCCGTCGCCGCGCAGGGCGAACGCTTCGACCGCGCCCTGTGGACCCCGACGGCGGCCGCGACGGGCGGCGCGGGCAACTCGAACGCGCTGGTGGGCACGCCGGAGACGGTCGCGCAGGCTCTGCTGGACTACTACGACCTCGGTGTCGAGATCCTGTCGGCGCGGGGCTACGACATGCTCGGCGACACGATCGACTTCGGCCGGTACGTCATCCCGATCGTCCGGGAAGAGGTGGCCAAGCGGGACGCCGAGCGCGCGTCCGGCGTGACGCGGGCCCCCGCGGAGGACGCCCTGGCCGTCGACGGCTGAATCCCCGCTCCTCAAGTAGCCACCTCGCGAACGCGAGGTGGCTACTTTTGCCTCTGGCCCTTCGGCCATCGGGTACGGAATGATCCATTGGTGACTCCTGGGCGACCGGCCAGACACTGCGGGCTATCGTCTGACCCGTTCAGGAAAGCTCCGTGACACCTTGGATACCGGCGAAAGAACCTAGAGATTTACCAACAGTCACGGGACACTGGCTGAGGTAACTCACGTACCGTGACTGCCTCATGACCGATAGCCGTTTTCGTCACCAGGGGTCATGCGAAGGGCACGGTCTGCACAAGAGGTCGGGAGAAAGCGCATGGCAGCTCCGCGGGATCGCGTCACGTTCCGCGAGGTGTTCGGAATCGCCGAGTTCCGCGCGCTGTGGTTCGGTGAACTGCTGTCGATCGCCGGCGACCAGCTGGCCAGAGTCGCGCTGTCCATCCTGGTGTTCACCGGGACCAACTCGGCCACGCTCACCGGCCTCACCTACGCGCTGACCTACGCCCCTTCGCTGCTGGGCGGCGTCTTCCTGACCGGCTTCGCCGACCGCTTCCCCCGTCGCACCGTGATGGTGCTCGTCGACCTGATGCGCGCCGCCCTGATCCTGTTCGTCGCCCTGCCCGGCATGCCGTTCTGGCTGATGTGCGTGCTGGTCGGCGGGGTGTCCCTGGTCAACCCGCCGTTCAAGGCGTCCCAGCTCGCGCTGCTGCCGCAGGTGCTCGAAGGCGACCGGTTCGTCGTGGGGATGGGCATCCGGAGCATGACCGTGCAGAGCGCGCAGCTGCTCGGGTTCGCCGGCGGCGGTGCGCTGCTGATCGCCCTCGACCCGCACGTGGCCCTGGCCATCGACGCCGCCACCTTCGTGCTCTCCGCCCTGTTCATCCGCTTCGGCGTCCGTGCCCGGCCGGCCGCGGCGAGCGGCGAACAGCGCAAGTCCTTCTTCGCGACGCTCGGCGGTGGCAGCCGGACGGCGTTCGCGAGCTCGCCGCTGCGCACCCTGGTGCTGTTCACCTGGCTGATGGGGCTCCTGCCGGTCTACGAGGGCATCGCCGCGCCGTATGTGGCGGCGTCGGGCGGTGGCCCCTCGGCGATCGGCCTGCTGCTCGCGGCCGACCCGATCGGCAGCGTCATCGCGACGTTCGCCTACACGCGCTGGGTGCCCGCCCGGCTGCGGCCGAAGCTGATCGGCCCGCTCTCGGGGCTCTGCGCCGTCCCGCTCGTGCTCTGCTTCCTCAACCCCGGGCCGATCGCGTCGATCGTGCTCTTCATCATCTCCGGCGGCCTCGGCACCGTCTGCCTGCTGCAGGCGACCGCGTCACTGACGCTGGCCGTGCCCGACGCGCAGCGCGCGCAGGTGATGGGCCTGTCCAACACCGGGCTGACCACGATGATGGGCATCAGCCCGTTGATCGGGGGCGTGCTCGCGGATCAACTGAGCCCCCACGGCACCGTCGGGATCTTCGGGATCGCCGGGATCGTGCTCACCCTGCCGCTGGCGGCGCTGTGGGCGCGATCGTTATCGGGTGAGCCCGGACGATGGCACGACAAAGAAGCCGCACGCGCCGAACATGCTTGACATGCCCCGCGCGTGGGCCTGACCTGCGCGACCTTGCGGTGCGCTGTGCGGTCACTGATCTTTGCCGCGCATCGCTGGCCACCTCTCGTTCCGGTGTCAAAGAAAAAGTACACACCGAAAGCCCTTGTGGACAGCTGGCAAACGGTCTGAAACTGTCCGTGAGTAGATTGTCACTGATCACCTGCGCAAGGGGCTGGGGGAAAAATGGTCACATCGGGGGAACGGTCTGGACAAGCCTCGGGTCGTGGTGTTGCGGCCTGGGCGCTGTGGTCGAGGCCACGCGCCTGGGTCGCGGTCACCCTGACCGCGATCGCCGTCATGCTTGCCTGGACCACGGCCGCCACGTTGTCGATCCCGGTCACGCTCGCGAACGTGGGGACGTTCGCGCTGCTCACCGGGCTCGCGGTGACCCAGACCGAAGTCAGCAGGCGCATCGAGCGCCAGCGCCGGATCCTGAGCAACGGGCCGCACGTCAACATGACGTCGGTCTGGCTGCTCCCCGCCGGGCTGCTCGTGCCGCCACAGCTGGTCGCCGTCCTGGGCACCGTGCTCTACGTCTACCTCGCCTTCCGCAGCTGGTCGGGCTTCCGGCCGGGCGAGTTCCACCGCGTCGCGGCCAACGCGACGACGATGATCCTCTCCGGCTTCGCCGCCGGCCTCGTCGCGGAAGCGCTGCACGGGCACGGCATGACCGCCGTCGCGCTCGCCGCCGTCGCGTTCTTCACCACCAACACGGCCCTGACCGGGCTCGGCCTGTACCTGGCCGCACCGGAGAAGGCGACCGTCGAGGGCTGCCTGGGGAACATGGACGACAACCTGCTGGAGCTGGCCACCCTGTGCGTCGGCGGCCTGCTCGTCATGGTCCTGACGACCGAGCCGCTGCTGTCGGTGCTGGTCATCCTGCCGCTGTACGTGCTGCAGCGGTCCGTGCTGATCAAGCGGCTGGAGGAGCTGGCCACGACCGACCAGAAGACGCAGCTGCTCAACGCCACCACGTGGCAGGACGGCGCGCAGCGGGAGATCTCGCGCGCCGAGCGCGACAACGGCAGCTTCGGCGCCATGATGATCGACCTCGACCACTTCAAGCGGATCAACGACACCTACGGGCACCTCGCGGGGGACGACGTGCTCAAGGCGGTGGCCGCCGTGGTCAAGCAGGAGACCCGGGCGCACGACCTGGTCGGCCGGTTCGGCGGCGAGGAGTTCGTCGCGCTGTTGCCTTCGACGTCCAAAGCGGACGCGATCGTCACGGCGGAACGGATCCGGCAACGGGTCAGCGAGCTGATCATCAGCACGAAGACCAACGAAGGCGCCGCCGTCGCCATCGAACGGCAGACGGCGTCCATCGGCGTCGCCGCCTACCCGCTCGACGGGTCGTCGATCGAGGAAGTGATGGCGTCCGCCGACGCGGCCGTGTACGCGGCCAAGCACGGCGGGCGGAACCGGGTGGTGGGCTCACCCGAAGTGGCACTGACCGCGGCTTAGCTGCGCCGATGATTACCAATCCGACCACAGTCACGGCCGAATGGCTTCGTAGCAACAGTTGCGTGCCGCGGTGAGGTCGGCCTACTTCTGGCCGAATGGGTAATTGCGCTCACCGCAGCCGGTCGATGACGTCGCTCGCCTTCGTCTGGAGGCGGGCGACGCCGCCCACCGTGAATTCGGTCAGCAGGTCGATCAAGGCCTCCTGGTCCGGCGGCTCGCCGTCCCAGGTCGCCTGGACCAGTGATTCGGTCATCGCGAAGAAGAGCGTGACGAGCGCGCGGTCCGCACGGCCGGAGTCGATGCCGTGCGCGGCCCACCGCTTGCGGCTCGCGTCGGCGTAGACGACCGCCAGCCTCTCCCTCAACCGGGTGAGAGCGGGGTCGCCCGCGCGCTCGGCCGCGCGGAGCACGCCGTAGGCCTCGGGACTGTCGGCGACGAAGGTGACCATGTTGGCGTAGTTGGCGCGTGCCCAGGCCCGCAGGCCGGGCTGCGGGTCGGTCACCGACGGGCCCGCGATGGCGGCGAACGCGCGTTCCTCGGTTTCGGCCACGACCTCGGCGAACAGCGTCGCGCGGTCGCCGAACCGCTCGTAGACGGACTGGCGCGAGACGCCGGCCTCGCGCGCGATCTGCTCGATCGTCGCGCCCTGCATCCCGTGCTGCGCGACGACCTTCGCCGTCGCGGTCAGCACGCGGGCGCGCTGCTCCCCGACCGGGAGCTTGCGCGGCCGTCCGCGCGGCGCCGGGCTTGACATGGTGGTCCACCTCACGTGATTCTTTTTCCGACACCTCTGTCCAAAAAGGTGTTCCCCGCGCACTAGTCCTGCTCAACGAGGAGCAAGCATGCGTATCTTCTCTCGCCGCGCCCTCTCCGCGGCGGTCGCCACGGTTTCGGTTCTGGCCCTGGTGGCGCTCGGCCCGCCGCAAGCCTCCGCCGCGTCGTTCTACGACCCCCCTTCGCCCCTGCCGGCCGGCAGCGACGGCGACGTCATCCGGCACGAGGCGTCGACGTTCTACATCGACCCCGTCAAGCTGATCAAGGCCGATGCGGGCGTCCAGCGGATCATGTACCGCAGCACCGACACCCACGGTTCGCCGATCGCGGTCACCGGGACCGTGCTGACCCCGCGGCCGGCCTGGCACGGCGCCGGGGTGCGGCCGATCGTCTCCTACGCCGTCGGCACGCAGGGCGAGGGCGACGACTGCGCGCCGTCGAAAGCGCTTGCCGCCGGCTTCGAGTACGAAGGACCGTTCATCGCCGGGTTGCTGGCGCGCGGCTACGGCGTCGTCGTCACCGACTACGAGGGACTCGGGACACCGGGCGACCACACCTACGTCAACCGCGCTTCGGAAGGGCACGCGGTGCTCGACGCGATCCGCGCGGCGCAGCGGCTGCCGGAGGCCGGGCTCCCGGACGACGGCCCGGTCGCGATCGCGGGCTACTCCCAGGGCGGCGGCGCGTCGGCCGCGGCGGCGGAGCTGCAGCCCAGCTACGCGCCGGAACTGAAGCTGAAGGGCGCGTACGCGGGCGCGGTGCCGGCCGACCTGGCTTCGGTGGCCAAGAACCTCGACGGCCACTACGCGGTCGGCTTCCTCGGCTTCGCGCTGGTGAGCATGAACTACGCGTACCCGGAGCTGGGCATCCCGGCGCTGCTCAACGCCCGCGGCAAGCAGCTGTTCGAGCAGGTCCGGACCGAGTGCACGGTGGAGGCGATCGCCGCGCACGCGTTCACGCGGTCGTCGACGCTGACGAACGACGGCCGCTCGCTCACGGCGTACCTCGGTGAAGAGCCGTACGCGTCCAGGGTGGCGGAGCAGAAGATCGGGACGCTGAAGCCGACGGCGCCGGTGCTGATCGTCCACAGCGCACTCGACGACATCGTCCCCTACGCGCAGGACCGCGACCTGGGCCGGACGTGGTGCGGCAAGGGCGTCCGGCTGCAGTTCAGCACGACGCTGGTGCCGACCCACGTGCTCGGCGCGGTGCGGGCGTACCCGGAGGCGTTCGCGTGGCTGGAGGCGCGCTTCGCCGGCCTCCCGGCGCTCTCCAACTGCGGCTTGTTCTGACCCGCTGGGCCCGGGACCACGCGGTCCCGGGCCCGCGGCGTCACTTCAGGCCGGTGGCTTCCGCCGCGGCGGGGTCGGAGTCGGCGAGGAACGTCCGGCAGCGGTCGTACTCCTCGGTCTCGCCGATCTTCCCGGCGGCCTTGCCCAGGACGGCCAGCGCCCGCAGGAACCCCTGGTTCGGGCGGTGCGACCACGGCACCGGGCCGAAGCCCTTCCAGCCCGCGCGGCGCAGCTGGTCGAGCCCCCGGTGGTACCCGGTGCGCGCGTAGGCGTAGGCGGCGACGGTCTCGCCCGCGTCGAAGGCCTTCTCGGCCAGCGAAGCCCAGGCCTCGCTGTAGTCGGGGTGTTCGGCGGCGACGGTCGCCGGGTCGTTCCCGGCGTCGAGCGCGGCCTGGGCGGCGGTGTGCTCGGGCAGCAGCGTCGGCTCGGGGCCGAGCAGGTTGTGCGTCATGCCGCCCATTCTGCCCCGCGGGTCAGAAGAACAGGGCCCCCAGGACCCCGCCGCCGGCCAGCACCAGGGCGCCGATCAGGACGGCGGCCACAACTCGTTTCGGCATCATGGCGGCACACCCTGCCAACCGAGGCACGCCCGAGGCAAATCGTCCACCCGTAGGGGTGAACCCTGGTTTTGGAGGTCTTTGCCACGGTCTTGGCCCGCTCGTGACCATGACCGGCCATGATGTCCGGCATGGCCAAGGCAGTCGACGTCCCGGTGGACGTGATCCCGCGCAGCCCGATCGGCAAGACGCGGCTGTTCTTCTCGCGGCACTGGCACCGCGGCGCCCCCGGGCAGCCGACGCCGGACTGGGTGCTCCGGTTCTGCTACGGGATGTGGCTGGCGGCGTTCGCGTTCAAGCTGCTCGGCTCGTCGTGGGACATGTCGTGGCACTTCATGTGGCTGCGCGACGACCTGGCGCCGCCGCACCTGATCAACACCGTCGGCACGGTGATCATCGTGGTGCTGGTGGCGATCCACAGCTACACGGGTCTCGGAGCCGACAAGACGTCGCTGCGCTTGATGCAGATCGGCCTGCTGACGTTCCTGGTGGCGGCACCGCTGGACGTGATCAACCACCGCGTCAACGGCCTCGACCTGACCGCGTGGAGCCCGTCCCACATGATGTTGTACCTGGGCACGGGCATCATGCAGGCGGGCGTGCTCCTGGGGTGGCTCCGGCTGTCCCCGCCGGGGCGGTTCCGGACGGGCGTACTGCTCGCACTGTGGGCGTTCTTCCTGGAGAACACGTTCTTCCCGAACGGCCAGCAGGAGTACGGAATCCTGGGGTTGCGCGCATGGGAGCGCGGGACACCGGAGGCCGAGCCGTCACTGCTGGACTTCGCGGCCAACCAGATCGGGCACCCGGTCGACCGGACCGCGGTCATGCACTTCACGATGCCGATCCCGGAGTGGGTGTACCCGCTGTGGGGCATCGGGGTGATGGCACTGATCTTGGTCCTGGCGCGGCGAACGCTGGGTTTCCGCTGGTCGGCTTCTCTTGTGGCCCTGGTGTACGTGGGCTACCGGTCGGTGATGTGGCCACTGCTGCTGGGGCTCGGTTTCCCGGTGTCGACGGTGCCGTTCTACCTGCTGTTCGTGGGGTTGGCGGTGGACCTGGCGTTCATCATCGGACGCGGTCACGACCTTTTGACAGCCGGCGCGGGGGCGTTGCTGGTGACGGCGTTCGGGTACGGGGCGCTGTGGGTGCAGTCGCAGTTCAGGCCATGGGTCCTGGGTGACGCGCACACGGAGTCGGCGCCGCCGGTGGCGTACTGGACGGCGTTGGTGGTGCTGGGCGGGGTGTTCGCGCTGTGGGCGGCGGCTGCTCCGGCGACCCGGCGGTGGTCCGCGCGACGGGTCGCGGTGGAGGCACGACACGCCGGATGAGAGTGCCTGCCACTGGCGGCTTCAGTAACGAAGAACCGGTTCAGGGCGACTCCGACACACGCGTGATCCCACCGCGCCGACGTCGGAGGATGAGGACATGTGGCCCTTCTCTCGAAGGAACAAGGCGCCGCACCTGCAAGGGCCCGGGCGGCCCTCGCAGCCCGCGACACAACAGGTCGCCCCGAAACGCGCGGTCGCACCGAGTCTCAGCAAGCCGCCCCTCAAGCTCGTCCCTCTTTCGGATGAGGGACGGCTCGCTGTTGTCGGCGAGAGTCACCACCAGGACGCACTTCGCCTCGTCGCCGGTGGAAGAGCCTGCGGCACGACCTTCGAAGAACACCTGCCCGCGACGGCAGTACTGGTACCGGAGCCGGAGAATTCCTGGGACAGGAACGCCGTGCGGGTCGATGTCCTGATGGGCAACCGCCCGCTCAAGGTCGGCTACCTGTCCAGCACTTGGGCGGAGGATTACCAGCCTGAGCTGTTGAAACTTCGAGCCGAGGGCGCACTGGGCACGTGCCCGGCGCGGATCACCGGCGGCGGAGCGAAGTTCTACGGCATCTACCTCCACGTGGCCCGTCCCGACGAACTGCATGACCGCAAAGAACCCGAAGACCCGGTCGTCGCGAAACTGACCGGTTCGGACGTGCTTCTCCGGAGCGCCTGGTCGTGCACGGTGACCAAGGAGGAGAACCACCAGGATGTTCTCCGAAGCTTCGCTCCCGCGGGCAAGCAGGAGTACCGGGAGGTCGTGGCGTCCTTGACGTTCTGCACGATCGAGAGCGGCAAGTACCGGGGCCGGCGAGCCATCGAAGTCCGCCTCGGCGATCGACGCGTCGGCCAGCTCACCCACGCGATGACTGAGCGGTACCAAGCGATGGTCGAGCGGTTTGCCGAACAGAACCTGGTTGTCCGATGCGAGGCCTACACCACCAAAACAGCCAAGGGTGTCGAGGTGGAGCTCCTGATGCCGCGGGACCCGGCACGAGCGGTCAGGTGACACGACGAAGGGGCCGCCACAGCCGTGGCGGCCCCTTTCGCGTAACCGGACTTACTTGACCTTCGTCCCCGCCGAGCCCAGAGCCTGGCAGGCCTCGACCACGCGCTGAGCCATGCCGGCCTCAGCGGCCTTCAAGTACGACCGCGGGTCGTAAACCTTCTTGTTGCCGACCTCGCCGTCGATCTTCAGCACGCCGTCGTAGTTCTTGAAGAAGTGGTCCACAATCGGGCGGGTGAACGCGTACTGCGTGTCCGTGTCGACGTTCATCTTCACCACGCCGTACGACACCGCCTCGCGGATCTCCTCCGGGAGGGAGCCCGAGCCGCCGTGGAAGACCAGCTCGAACGGCTTGGCGCCCGCGTCCAGGCCGAGCTTCTTCGCCGCCGCCTCCTGGCCGCCCTTGAGGACGTCCGGGCGGAGCTTCACGTTGCCCGGCTTGTACACGCCGTGGACGTTGCCGAACGTCGCCGCCAGCAGGTAGCGGCCACGGTCGCCCGCGCCCAGCGCGTCGATCGTCTTCAGGAAGTCGCCCTCGGCCGTGTACAGCTTCTCGTTGATCTCCGCCTCGACGCCGTCCTCTTCGCCGCCGACGACGCCGATCTCGACCTCGAGGATGATCTTCGCGGCCGCCGTCTTGGCGAGCAGCTCCGCGGCGATCTCGAGGTTCTCGTCGAGGTCGATCGCCGAGCCGTCCCACATGTGGGACTGGAACAGCGGGTTCTGGCCGTTCTTGACGCGCTCGGCCGAGATCTCGATCAGCGGGCGGACGAAACCGTCCAGCTTGTCCTTCGGGCAGTGGTCGGTGTGCAGCGCGACGTTGACGTCGTACTTCGCCGCCACGACCTGCGCGAACTCCGCGAGCGCGGCCGCGCCGGTCACCATGTCCTTGACCTTCTGGCCCGACGCGAACTCCGCACCGCCCGTGGAGAACTGGATGATCCCGTCGCTCTCCGCCTCGGCGAACCCGCGGATGGCGGCGTTCACGGTCTCGGACGAGGTCACGTTGATGGCCGGGTAGGCGAACTCGTTCGCCTTCGCCCGGTCGAGCATCTCCGCGTAGACCTCGGGGGTCGCGATGGGCATCGGTATTCCTCCTTGGCAGGGATGGGTCCCGACCGCATCGTACGAGGTGGACCGCCGCCGCACACCGGTCCCCGGGGAGAAACTTCTCCGCACGTCGAATCGGTTCAGAAGGAGGTACGTCCGGCCGCCGGGCGAACCGGCGGCCGGACGGGGATCACACCAGTTCGGCGGCCAGGGCGCGGTAGGCCGGCCACGGGTCCTCGTTGAGCACCTGGACGATCACCTGGTCCGCCCCCGCCTCCAGGTGGGC
This sequence comes from Amycolatopsis sp. NBRC 101858, assembly GCF_030269325.1. Lineage (GTDB taxonomy): Bacteria > Actinomycetota > Actinomycetes > Mycobacteriales > Pseudonocardiaceae > Amycolatopsis > Amycolatopsis ponsaeliensis. The sequence continues at coordinate 2,215,146 of NZ_BSTD01000001.1, forward strand.
CGACAGGCCGCGTGCGATCGTCGGTGCGTCGCCGTGCAGGGCCAGCTCGTCGATCAGGTGGTCGCTGCCCTCGCCCTCCAGGTCGGCGTCCGTGAAACCGAGTTTCCGCAGGTTGGCGACGTAGTTCGACAGCCCCAGGTAGTACTTCACCGTCTGCCGCCCGATCGCCCGGGCCTCGGCCGCGTCGGTCGACAAGACGACCTTGTGCTCCGGGGCCAGCAGCTTGCCCGCGCCCAAGATCTCGCGCGTGGAACGGGTGTGCTCCGGCGTCGTCAGGTACGGGTGCGCACCTGCCGTCCGCGCACCCGACAGCTCCACCACCTTCGGCCCCAGCGCCGCCAGCGCGCGCCCGGCGACCGGCACCCCCGCCGCGTCCAGGCCGTCCAGGTATTCGACCAGCGCCGCGTACGGCTTCTTGTACTCCTTCGTCGCTTCGCGGTGGCCCGCGCCGACGCCCAGGAGGAAGCGGTCCGGGTACTTCGCCGCGATGCGCTCGTACGCCTTCGCGATCGACGCCGGTTCGTCCTGCCAGATGTTCACGATGCCGGTCGCGATGACCAGCGAGTCCGTCGCCGCGAGCAGGTCGTCCACGGGCGCGAGGTCGCCGCCGGGCGAGCCGCCCAGCCAGATCGCCCCGTAGCCGAGCTTCTCCGCCTCCGCCGCGAACTTCGCGTCGACGTTGCCGTGGTACCGCCAGATTCCGAGCTTGCCCAGTTCGATAGCCATGGAACACTCCAACGCGTGGGACGGCGATTTTCCTCCCGGGATCGGCGAACTAACGTCGAAGGCATGACCAAGCTGGGCAACACCGACCTCGACGTGTACGGCCTCAACCTCGGCGGCAACGTCTTCGGCTGGACGGCGGACGAGCCGCAGTCCTTCGCCGTGCTCGACGCCTACACCGCGGCCGGGGGCAACTTCGTGGACTCCGCCGACCTCTACGGCGGGGGCGGCGGCTCCGAGGAGATCCTCGGCAACTGGCTCGCCGCGCGCGGCAACCGGGACGACGTCGTCATCGCGACCAAGGTCGGCATGTGGGACGGCCGGCCGGGCCTGTCCGCGAAGAACATCCAGGCCGCGGCCGAGGACTCGCTGCGCCGCCTCAAGACCGACCACATCGACCTCTACTACGCACACCGGGACGACCCGGACACTCCGCTCGAAGAGACCATGACGGCCTTCGACGCGCTCGTCCGCGCGGGCAAGGTCCGCCACCTCGGCGCGTCCAACTACAGCGCCGAACGGCTCGCCGAAGCACTGTCCATTTCGGACGCCAACGGCCTCGCGCGGTACGCCGTGCTCCAGCCGCACTACAACCTCGTCGAGCGGGACTACGAGCGCGACCTCGCCCCGCTCGTCGAGCGCGAAGGCCTCGCGACGCTGCCGTACTTCGCCCTCGCCAAGGGCTTCCTGACCGGCAAGTACCGCACGAAGGGTGCCGAAAGCGACAGCCCGCGCGCCGCCCGCGCGGAGTCCTATTTGGACGGAAACGGCGAGCGCGTGCTGGCCAAGCTGGACGAGGTCGCCCAGGCGCACGGCGTCTCGGTCGCCACGGTCTCGCTCGCCTGGCTGCGGCAGCAGCCGACGGTCGCCGCGCCGATCGCCAGCGCCCGGACACCCGAGCAACTCACCGACCTCATCGCGTCGGTGACGCTCGAACTGACCGGTGCCGAAGTCACCGCATTGAGCGAAACCTGAACCTACTATCGGGTAGCTTACTGGCAGTAAGTTGGGGTACGGTGCCCTCCAGATAGCGACGTGCGACGTCCAGGAGGGCACCGTGGCCAACCCGTTTTCGCTGCTGAGCGGCACCAAGAAGGTCGACGGCAAGGTCGTCCTCATCACCGGCGCGGCCCGCGGCATCGGGGCCGGGCTGGCCGAACGCCTCGCCGCGCGCGGTGCGAAGGTCGCTCTCGTCGGGCTCGAGGCCGAGGAGCAGCGGAAGGTCGCCGACCGCATCGGCGCCAACGCGAAGTCCTGGGAAGCCGACGTCACCAGCTGGGACGCCCTCGAAGCCGCGACCAAGGGCATCGTCGAGCACTTCGGCGGCATCGACATCGTCATCGCGAACGCCGGCATCGCGACCGCGGGCTTCGTCCGCTCGGTCGACCGCGCCGCGTTCGAGAAGGTCATCGAGGTCGACCTGCTCGGCGTCTGGCGCACGTTCCGCGTCACGCTCCCGCACGTCATCGAGCGCAAGGGCTACCTGCTGGCCATCTCGAGCCTCGCCGCGATCACGCACGCGCCGGGCATGGCGAACTACGCGGCCGCCAAGGCCGGCGTCGAAGCGTTCTCGAACAGCCTCCGCGCCGAGGTCGCCCACCTGGGCGTCAAGGTCGGCGTCGCGCACCCGACGTGGATCCGCACCGACCTGGTCGAAAGCGCCGACGCGCACCCGGTGTTCGGCAAGCTCCGCGCGTCGATGCCCGGCCTGATCGGCAAGACCTACCCGCTGGACGTCGCCCTGGACGACCTCGAAGCGGGCATCCTCAAGCGCGCCCGCACCATCCACGTCCCGCGCTGGGTCGGCGGGCTCAAGCTGCTCCGCGCGTTCCTCCCGCCGATCATCGAAATCGGGTCCCGCAGCCGGGTACCTTCGGCGGACAAGGCCGCGCTGGCCGACATCGAGGCACGCGGCGCGTTCGAGTCGGCGGTCACCGGTCACGGCGGCCGGGCCGCCACCAAGGGGTGACCATGTCGCGTCGGGACCAGATCCGGATGACCGAGGACGAAGTGCGCGCGTACTTCGCCGAGCAGAAGGTCATCAACGTCGCCAGCGTCGGCCCGAACGGCCGCCCGCACCTCGCGCCGCTCTGGTACTTCCCGCACGAGGACGGCGTCGCGACCTGGACGTACGGCACCTCGCAGAAGGCCAAGAACCTGCGGCGGCTGCCGGAGGCGACCGTCCTCATCGAGGACGGCGACAGCTACGAGAAGCTGCGCGGCATCTCGCTCGAGGCCGACGTCGAGATCGTCGAAGACACCGAGGAAGTCACCCGGATGGGCATCACGCTCATGCAGCGGTACGCGGGCGCCAAGCCCGGCGACCCCGTCCCCGACGAGCTCAAAGGCTTCATCGCAGGTCAGGCCCCGAAACGCGTCGGGCTGATCTTCCGCCCGACGAAGATCGTCAGCTGGGACCACACGAAGCTCGGCGGGACGTACTAGTCGGTAGATAGTACTTCCAAGTAACTGTTACTTGAGGTAACGTCATCTCCGCAGTTTCCTCGAAGCAGCGGAGGCCGACAGATGACCGAGCGGTTCAAGGTCGTGATCGTGGGCACCGGGTTCTCCGGGCTCGGCCAGGCGATCCAGCTCGAAAAGGCCGGCATCCGGGACTACGTGATCCTGGAGAAGGCCACCGAGGTGGGCGGGACCTGGCGCGACAACTCCTACCCCGGGTGCGCGTGCGACGTGCAGTCGCACATGTACTCGTTCTCGTACGAGCAGAACCCGGACTGGACGCGGTCGTTCTCGCCGCAGCCGGAGATCTTCGAGTACCTCAAGGGTGTCGCGGACAAGTACCGGCTGCGCGAGAAGATCCGGTTCGGCGTCGAGCTCACCGGCGCGCACTGGGACGAGCAGGAGCGCCGCTGGACGGCGACCACGAAGGACGGCCGCGAGTTCGTCGCGCAGTTCCTCGTCTCCGGCGTCGGCGGCCTGCACATCCCGCAGGTCCCCGAGCTGCCCGGGATCGCGAAGTTCAAGGGCCAGACCTGGCACTCCGCGCAGTGGAACCACGAGTACGACCTGCGCGGCAAGAAGGTCGCCGTCGTCGGCACCGGGGCCAGTGCGGTCCAGTTCGTCCCGAAGATCGCCCCCGACGTCGCCGAGCTGACGCTGTTCCAGCGGACGCCGCCGTGGATCATGCCGAAGCCCGACCACGCGATGCCGTCGTGGGCGCAGACGCTGTTCAAGCGCGTGCCCGGCACCCAGCGCCTCTACCGCAACGCGCTGTACTGGCTGCTCGAAGCGCGGGCCATCGGCTTCAACGGCCACCCGGCGATCATGAAGGCCGGCGAGCTGATCGCCAAGCGCAACATCGCGAAGGGCATCAAGGACCCCGCGCTGCGCAAGAAGGTCACGCCGGACTACACCATGGGCTGCAAGCGCGTCCTGATCTCCAACGACTACTACCCGGCGCTGAGCCGGCCGAACGTCGAGGTGACCACCGCCGGGATCAAGGAGGTCAAGGCGCACTCGATCGTCGACTCCGCCGGGGTCGAGCACGAGGTCGACGCGATCGTCTACGGCACCGGGTTCAAGGTCACCGACGCCCTGGAGTACCTCGACATCACCGGCGTCGACGGCCGTGACCTCGCCAAGGAGTGGGCCGCCGAGGGCATGCGGACCCACAAGGGCATCGCCGTCTCCGGCTTCCCGAACCTCTTCTTCCTGCTCGGCCCGAACACCGCGCTGGGCCACAACTCCGTGGTGTTCATGATCGAGTCGCAGTCGCGGTACGTCGTCGACGCCATCAAGCTCGCCGGCTCCCGCGACGCCGCCGCGCTCGACGTCCGGCCGGGCGTGCAGGACAAGTTCCAGCAGGAGATCCAGGACAAGCTGGTCAAGGGCGTCTGGACGCAGGGCGGCTGCAAGAGCTGGTACCTCGACGCCAAGGGCGTGAACCGGACGATCTGGCCCGGCTTCACCTGGCGCTACTGGCTGGAGACGCGGAAGGTGGACCCGGCCGACTTCGAGCTCAGCGGACGCGCGTCGTGACCGCCGAAGACGAGCAGCTCGTCCTGCACGCCCGCGACGTCGAGTTCGACTGGGCGAGCCTGCCGATGCACTGGATCCCGGGCGAGCCGCAGGCCACGCACACCATCAACGTGCTGCACCTGGCGCTGCCCGAAGGCGAGCGCTGGTTCGTCGAGGTGTTCAAGCAGGCCGTGCCGCTGATCCGCGACGAGCGGCTCAAGGCGGACGTCCTCGGGTTCATCGGCCAGGAGGCGGTGCACGCCGAGGCCCACGACGGCGCGGCGGCGCACCTGGAGGCCGCGGGCCTGCGCGTGCGGCCGTTCGTCGCGCAGATGGAGTGGCTGTTCCGCAAGCTGCTCGGCGACCGCGACCTCACCGGCCAGGCCGCCGAGGAGTGGCTGGTCGAACGGCTCGGGATCGTCGCCGCGATCGAGCACTACACGGCGTTCCTCGGCCAGTGGGTGCTCGACGCGCCCCTGGAGGACGCCGGCGCCGACCCGGTGATGCTCGACCTGCTGCGCTGGCACGGCGCCGAGGAGGTCGAGCACCGGTCCGTCGCGTTCGACCTGTTCATGCACCTGGACGGGCGGTACACGCGGCGGGTGCGCAGCATGGCGGCGGTGACGCCGGTGCTGGCGTGGGTGTTCTCGCGCGGCACGCGGTACCTGATGCGCAACGACCCGGCGAGGCCCGGCCGCGCGACGCTGCGGGGCTACCGGCGGGCGGCGAAGCGGGGTCTGCTGCCGACCGGGCGCCAGCTGGTGCGCGAGATCCGGCCGTACTTCCGGAAGGACTACCACCCGACGGAGACCGGAAGTACCGAGCAGGCGGTGGCGTACCTGGCGAGCTCACCCGCCGCGCGAGCCGCGGAGTGACGCTCGGCCGGCCCACCCGGCTCGACGGCAGCGACCGGACCGACCTCCTGATGTCCACTTTGGTCGGTGTCGTGGGCGTTTACCGCCGGATGTCGCGGTTCAGCGGGAAACGACGGCCGCCGGTGCGCGAAGTGGACCGGAACCTGCCGCTGACTGTCGAAGCCGTCGAATCCGAAGCCGAAGACGTCGTCAGCCTGCGCCTGGCGAACGGCGGCCCGCTGCCGGGCTGGCGGCCGGGCGCGCACCTCGATCTGGTCTTGCCGTCCGGGCTCGTGCGGCAGTACTCGCTGTGCGGCGACCCGTCCGAAAAGGACCATTACCGCATCGCCGTGCGGAAGATCGGCGTCGCGTCGGCCGAGGTCCACGCCCTCACGCCGGGCACTCGGGTCACCGTGCGCGGCCCGCGGACGGCGTTCCCCTTCGTCGGCGAGGGCCCGTTCCGGTTCGTCGCGGGCGGGATCGGGATCACGCCGATCCTGCCGATGGTCCGCCGCGCGAAGGCCCTCGGCGCGGACTGGCGGCTGGTCTACACCGGTCGCAGCCGCGAGTCGATGCCGTTCCTGGCCGAACTGGAGGGCGACGACCGCGTCTGGATCCGCCCGGACACGGAGTACGGCATTCCCGCGTCGGGCGCCGAACTCCTCGACGGCCTGCCGGACGGCGCTTCGGTGTACTGCTGCGGCCCGGTGGCGATGATCACCGGAGTCCGCGTCGACCTGGAGCTGACCGGCGCGAAAGCCGTCCACTTCGAGCGGTTCGCGCCGCCGCCGATCGTCGACGGCGAGCCGTTCCAGCTGACTCTTCGCAGGTCAGGGCAGGTTCTGGACGTGCCGGCGGGCCGGACCGCCCTCGACGTCCTCCTCGAGGCACGGCCGGGCACGCCGTATTCGTGCCGCCAGGGTTTCTGCGGGACGTGCGCGGTGCCGGCGGCCGGCGGCGGGTCGATGCGGATCTGCGTCGACCGCGGCACCACCGTGCTCGACCTATGACTCCTGGGGCACCCAGGCGCCGATGACCGGCTTGAACTCGCGGATCGTCCGCTCGGCGACGACGCCCTCCAGCACGTACGGGTCCTGGTCGATCGTCGCCTTGAGGTGCGCTTCGTCGTCGGCCTGGTACAGCGTGATGCCGCCGGAGCCGTCGCCGAGCGGCCCGGCGACCGCGACGCGGCCCTCTTCGGCCAGCTTGCCCAGGAATTCGCGGTGCCGGGGCCGGACCGCCGGCATCTTCTCCTGGACGTAGGTGATTTCGACGAGGTACCAGGCCATGTGGATCTCCGGGGTCGGGCAGGGGCGGGACGGGACCGACGCTACCCGGGTCGTCACCGCGTCCCGGCATCCGATCTGTGGCTGTGTGGCACCGGGAAGCCAACCCGATAGGCTGGGCGTGCGTCAGTACCTGTGTGAGCGCTGTGAATACCGTGAACCTGCTGACGCGACACACCGTGCAAACCGGGGTCGAGGACAGGCAGGGGTTCATGCTCGAGGGCAATGCGGAACGCAGTGTCGAGGCAACCCTCGGCCATCTGCGGGTCATGGACGGTCCGGCCCCGGCGCAAGCGCCGACACCGCTGACCCTCGAAGACCTCTACCGCCAGCACCGCATGCGGCTGGTCCGGCTGGCGATTCTGCTGGTCGACGAGCCCGCGACGGCGGAAGACGTGGTGCAGGAGGCCTTCACCGGCCTGCATCGCAACTGGGGCAGGCTCCGGGACGCCGCGGCCGCCGTCGGCTACCTGCGCACCGCCGTGGTCAACGGGTCACGCAGCGTGCTGCGCCGACGCAAGACCGCGCGGGAGTACGTGCCGCCGCACGCGGTCAACGCGCGGTCCGCGGAGAGCCTCGCGATGCTCTCCAGCGAGCACCAGGCCGTGGTCAGCGCGCTGTCCAAGCTGCCGCCCCGCCAGCGCGAAGTGCTGGTGCTGCGTTACTACGGTGGGCTGAGCGAGGCCGAAATCTCTGAGGCCGCAGGCATTTCCAAGGGTACCGTTAAGTCGACCGCCAGCCGGGCGCTCGAGGCACTCCAGAAGGCCATGCAGGCCCCACAGTGACCCGGGTGGACCATTCCGATCACTGAGTCGTATCACCATGCTTGGTCCAGACCAATATATGCTGGGGTGCGTGAGAGGCGCCGGAGATTTCGTGATCATGGGCGGCCGGGTCGCTGCCCCGGACCGTGTACTCGATGACGGCTGGGTAGCCGTCTCCGACGGGCGGATCGCCGGCGTGGGTTCCGGGACCCCGCCGTCGGGCGAATACGTCGACGTCGGCGGGGCACTGGTCGTGCCCGGGTTCGTCGACACCCACTGCCACGGCGGGGGAGGTGCTTCGTTCACCTCCCTCGATCCCGAGGAGCTCCTGACGGCGGTGCGAGCGCACCGCCGTCACGGCACCACCACCATGCTCGCCAGCCTGGTGTCCGATCCGGTCGACATCCTGCGTGAGCAAGTCGCCGCGCTGCGTGAGATCGTCCAGGACGGCGAGGTCGCGGGCATCCACCTGGAGGGCCCGTTCATCTCGAAGGCCCGCTGCGGGGCCCACGACCCGGAGACGCTGCTCGAGCCGGACACCGGCACGGTCGACAAGCTCCTGCGCGCCGGCCAGGGCGCGATCCGGATGGTCACCATCGCCCCCGAGCTCCACGGCGGCGTCAAGGCCGTCCGGCAGCTGGCCGAATCGGGCGTCATCGCCGCCATCGGGCACACCGACGGCGTCGAGGAGCAGCTGCTGCCGGCCATCGACGCGGGCGCGACCGTCGCGACCCACCTGTTCAACGGCATGCGGCCGCTGCACCACCGCGAGCCGGGCCCGGTCGGGGCACTGCTCGATGACGAGCGCATCACGATCGAGCTCATCTGCGACCTGGTGCACCTGCACCCGACGGTCGTGCGGCTGGCCGCGAAGCACGCGGGCCGCAACCGGACGGTGCTCATCACGGACGCGATGTCGGCCACCGACGCCGCCGACGGCCGCTACACGCTGGGCCGGCTGGAGGTCGACGTCCACGACGGCGTCGCCACCCTGGCCGACAACGGGTCGCTGGCCGGCAGCACCCTGACGATGGACACCGCCTTCCGCAATCTGGTCCGGGGTGCGAAACTCGGCATCCTCGACGCGGTGCACGCGACGTCGCAACGGCCCGCCGAGCTGCTCGGCATCGCCGACCGCACCGGGATGCTGTGCCCCGGTTACGTGGCCGACATCGTCGTCCTCGACCAGGACCTGCGGCCGGCGAAGGTGCTGCGCCGGGGTGAATGGGTCGCCGAGGTGGGTACGGCTACCTTGAGTACCTGAGATCCTGCGAGCGAGACGGGCGGAGATGAGCGAGCCGAAGGACCCCGAGCAGCTGCTGGCGGACGCCCTTCGCGCGCAAGCCGTCTTCGCCCCGCAAGTCTCTCCGCCGGCGTCGTCGACTTCACCGACGACGCCGACCACACCGGCTCCACCGCCGGAACCGGGGACGGACGCGGTCCCGACCAGCGCGATCAACGAGCTGCCGTCGGCGTACGGGCTGCTGTCCGGCGCGAGCGCGGACTCGCTGGAGCGCGAGCGGGCGGCGCTGGACCCGGTGTCCGAGGCACCCACGGCGTACACCCCGCGTCCCCCGGAGCCGCCTCGCCAGGCCGCGCAGCTGCCCGCGTACTGGATTTTGTTGCTGGCAGTGCTGCTGGGGCTCGCCGCGGGGTCCGTGGTGGGCCTGCTCACGCTGGTCTGACCGGGTCTCAGTAACGACTCAGGGTGACCCTGTACCGTTTTTGGGGTGATTCTCGCCCAGAGCACGGTCAACACGATGTCCCTGCTGCCGTCATGGCTCGACCCGCAGCACCTGCTGAGCGGCCTGACCACGCCGGTCATCGCGGTGCTCTGCCTCATCATCTTCATCGAGAGCAGCGTCTTCCCGGTGCTGCCCGGTGACTCCCTGCTGTTCACGGCCGGCCTGTTCATCGCGAACGGCACCCTCGACGCGCCGTTGTGGCTGGTCTGCGTGCTGGTGACGGTCGCGGCGCTGCTCGGCAACGTGGTCGGGTACTACATCGGCTACTTCGTCGGGCCCAAGCTGTTCAACCGGCCGGATTCGAAGATCTTCAAGCAGGAGTACGTCCACAAGACGCACGAGTTCCTGGACAAGCACGGCCCGAAGGCGGTCGTGCTGGCCCGGTTCGTGCCGTTCGTCCGGACGTTCATCACGTGGATCGCGGGCATCGGCCGCATGGACCCGAAGCGCTACTTCACGTACACGGTGATCGGCGGCATCCTGTGGGCCGCGGGCATCACGGTGCTGGGCTCGCTTCTCGGCGGCGTGTCGTTCATCGCGAACAACGTCGACGCGATCTTCGTCCTGATCGTCCTGATCTCGGTGGTCCCGATCGTGATCGAGTACCTGAAGGCCCGGCGCGAGAAGAAGGCGGGCGCTTCGGCGGAGACCGATCCCGAGGTCACGCAGCGGATCCCGCGGGTGCGGGACTGAGATTTTGCTCGGCGAGAAGGGCCCCACCGGTCGGCGGCGGGGCCCTTCTTCGTCAGGTCATCGAGAACATCGAGCCCGGGTTGAACAGGTTCTCCGGGTCCAGCGCCGCCTTGATCTGGCGGTGCACCCGCAGCCCGATCGGCCCGATCTCCCGGGCCAGCCACTCGCGCTTGATCTTGCCGACCCCGTGCTCCCCGGTCACCGTCCCACCGAGGGACAACCCGACCTCGAGGATCGCGTCGAACGCCTTCTGCGCCCGCGCGAACTCGTCCGCGTCATCCGGCTGGTAGACGATCGTCGGGTGCATGTTGCCGTCGCCCGCGTGGCCCACCACCGCGATCCGCAGCCCCACCTCTGAACTGATCTTCTCGCACCCGCGAATGAGCTCCGCGATGCGCGTGCGCGACACGCACACGTCGTCCGTCAGCCACTGCCCGTACGTCTCCAGCGCCGTCAGCACCACCCGGCGGGCCTGCAGCAGCATCCGGCCCTCTTCGAGGTCCTCGGTCGTGTAGGCCAGGTCCGCGCCGCAGTCGGTGCAGATCTGCTCGATCGCCGCCAGCTCACGGCGGGCCACCTCGCCGCCCGAGTCGGACTGGCCCAGCAGCAGTGCCTGGCAGTCCGAACCCGCGCCCAGGTCGGTCTTCAAGTACGTCTCGGACGCCTTGATCGACGACGCGTCCATGATCTCCAGTAGGGACGGCACGAGCCCTTCGCGCACGATCCGGGCCACCGCCTCGCCCGCCGCCTCGGTCGTCGTGAAGCCCGCGACGAGCGTCGCCGGGGCCTGGGGCAGCGGCTTGAGCTGGACCGTCGCCTGCGTGATGACGCCGAGCGTGCCCTCGCTGCCGACGAACAGCCGGGCCAGGTCGTACCCCGCCACGCCCTTCACCGTCCGCCGTCCGGTCTTGAGCAGGGACCCGTCGGCCAGCACGACCTCCAGGCCCAGCACCGAGTCCGTCGTGACGCCGTACTTCACGCAGCAGAGGCCGCCCGCGTTGGTCGAGAGGTTGCCGCCGATCGTGCACCAGTCGTAGCTCGACGGGTCCGGCGGGTAGAACAGCCCGTGCTTCTCGACGGCGTTGCGGAAGTCCAGGTTGACGACGCCCGGCTGCACGACGGCGAGCCGGTTGCCCGGGTCGATCTCGACGATCTCGTCCAGCTTGGTCAGCGACAGCGTCACGCAGCCGTCGATGGCGTTCGCGGCGCCGGACAGGCCGCTGCCCGCCCCGCGCGGCACGATCGGCACCCCGGCTTCGGCACACGCCTTGACGACGGCCTGCACCTCCTCGACGTTCGCGGGCAGCACGACGGCGAGCGGCCGGCCGGAGGGTGCCAGCGGCATCATGTCGCGCGCGTACGACGCGGTGACGTCGGAGTCGGTGAGCACGGCGTTCTTGCCGAGCAGGTCGCGGAGCCGGGTGACCAAAGCTTCGTCGCTCATGTCGTCATGGTAAGCCCGGTCAGTCCGCACTGCGGAACTTCTATTTCAAAACCGCCCCTACCGGACCAAGCCGAGAACCTTGTCGACGTGGATGGTGAGCAGCACGCGCTGGTCGCTGACCATCGCGTCGCGGTACTCGTCCCAGTCGGGGTGCTCGCCGGCCGCGCGGCGGTAGTAGTCGACGAGCGCCTCGACGGTCTCGTCGTCCCGCGAAGCGGCCGGCGCCGTGAGCGAAGCGCGGCCCTCCGCGACGACGTAGCTCCAGCCGTCCTCGCTGCCCACGTGGTAGGTCACCCGCGGGTCGCGGCGCATGTTCTTCGTCTTCGCCCGCGTCTCGGTGATCGACGCGGTGATCGTGCCCGCCGCCGCGTCGTACAGGTGCGTGATCGTGGACAGCTGGGGCCGCCCGTCGCGGCGGATGGTGGCCAGGACACCGTGGCGGTGGCCGGCGAGGAAGTCCTTCAGCGCTGTGTCGTCGGTCATACCCCTACCAACCCGTGACGGCGTCCCTTGTTCCGAGCAGCCCGGAGGAAATCTGCTTGCATACGGCAACTAAAGTGTGTTCCGACACATCGAGCACACCTGCGCTTGCATAACCGCTAGTGAAGGCACATCCTTGCCTGAGGCAACTAGTTGCAGCCGCCAACCAACGCCGTTGAAGGATCCCTCATGGCACCGAACAGCTCCGCCACTCGGCCCAAAGCCGAACTGGACCTCGCCGACCAGCTCGGGCACGAGCTCGTCCGCCTGGTCCGCCTGATCAACAAGGCGAAGTCCCAGGTGTCCAAGCAGGGACCGGACGGCATCGAGCGGGCGGCCTACGCGATCCTCTTCACCCTCATCCACGAGGGCCCGCAGCGCACCAGCCGGCTCGCCGAGTCGCTCCACTCCGAGATCTCCACGATCAGCAGGCAGTCGAGCTCGCTCGTCCAGCACGGCCTGGTCGAGCGCCAGGCCGACCCCGAAGACGGCCGCGCCTGCCTGCTCGCGCCGACGTCCGAGGGCATGCGGGTGTTCGAAGAGAACCGCAAGCAGCGCAACCAATGGCTGGCCGACGTGCTCGGGGACTGGACCGACGGGGAAATCCAGACCCTGAACAAGCTCTTCGGCCGACTCAACACAGGTATCGAGAACCATTCTCCACAGCTGGCCGACGCCCAGGCGTCCGCCGGTGCACCGGCCAAGGGGGCCAACGCATGAGTTCCACCACCGAAACGCCGGCACTGCCCGAGGTGGGTCAACCACCCCGGCTGAGCCACCGCCAGATCGTCACGATCCTGAGCGGCTTGATGTGCGGCATGTTCCTCGCCGCCCTCGACCAGACCATCGTCGGCACGTCGATCGTCAAGATCGCCAACGACCTGCACGGCTTCGACCTGCAGGCGTGGGCGACCACGGCGTACCTGATCACCTCGACGATCGTCACGCCGATCTACGGCAAGCTCTCCGACATCTACGGCCGCAAGCCGTTCTACCTGGCCGCGATCACGATCTTCGTCGCCGGCTCGCTGGCTTCGGCCTTCTCGACCTCGATGTACGAGCTGGCCGCGTTCCGCGCGGTCCAGGGCCTCGGCGCCGGCGGTCTGATGTCGCTGGCCATGACCATCCTCGGCGACATCGTGCCGCCGCGTGAACGGGCGAAGTACCAGGGTTACATCCTCGCGGTGTTCGGCCTGTCGACCGTGCTCGGCCCGGTGCTGGGCGGGTTCTTCGCGGGCATCGAGCACGCCGGCAGCATCTTCGGCTACGACATCCACGGCTGGCGCTGGGTCTTCCTGATCAACGTCCCGATCGGCATCCTCGCCCTGTTCGTCGTCGCGAGGGTCCTGAACGTGCCGCACGAGCGCCACGAGCACAAGATCGACTGGTGGGGTGCGCTGACGCTGGTCGTCGCGGTCGTGCCGTTCCTGATCGTCGCCGAGCAGGGCCAGAAGTGGGGCTGGGGTGACGGGAAGGCGATCCTCTGCTACGTCATCGGCGGTGTCGGCGTCATCGCGTTCATCCTGGTCGAGCGGCTGATGAAGGAAGCCGCGCTGATCCCGCTGCGACTGTTCAAGAACTCGACGTTCACCGTGGCGATCATCGGCGGTGTCATCGTCGGTGTCGCGATGTTCGGCGCGATCACGATGATCCCGCAGTTCATGCAGGTCGTACAGGGCTACACGCCGACCGAGTCCGGTCTGCTGATGCTGCCGCTGATGGCCGGCATCATGCTCAGCTCGATCGTGTCGGGCCGGCTCACCGGAAAGACCGGGCGCTACAAGATCTTCCCGATCGTCGGCACCATCCTGATCGCCGGTGGCGCGTTCTTCTTCGCGCAGGTCAAGTACGACTCGCCGCTGTGGCACCCGCTGGTCGCGGCCGCCATCATCGGTCTCGGCCTCGGCCAGTGCATGCAGACGCTGATCATCGCGGTGCAGAACGCGGGCCCGCGCAGCGACATGGGCGTCTCGACCGCGTCGGCGACGTTCTTCCGCCAGATCGGTGGTACCGCGGGTGTCGCGATCTTCCTGACGGTCCTGTTCAACACCCTGATGCCCAACATCACGAAGGCGTTCGGCGGTCAGCTGCCGGCCGGCGCCGGCGCGGGCATCGGCAACCTGTCCGAGAACACCAGCGTGATCCAGACCCTGCCGGAGGCGATCAAGACGCCGATCCTGATCGGCTTCACCGAGTCGATCACCACGGTGTTCTACATCGCGGGCGCGGTGGCGCTGCTGGCCACGGTGGTGCTGCTGTTCATGAAGGAGATCCCGCTGACCAACGCGGCCCCGGCCGCGGCGGCCATGGAGGGCGGCGAGGCACTGCTCGAGGCGGACGAACACGACTTCACCGACGAGCCCACCGAGATCGTCGAGCCGGTCAAGCCGCTCGATCGCGAGCCGGCCCTGGTCGGCGGCGGGAAGCACGCCTTGAGCACCAACGGGCACGGTGACTACCAGGCCGTGTCGGGCGCGCTGCCGATGCCGATCACGAACTCCGTCGCCGACTCCGAGGTGGACGTCCCGGTCGGCGCGGGTGGCGTGCCGGTCGTCGGGCACGTGCGCCGTCAGGACGGCAGCCACGTCGCGGGCGCGGCGCTCACCCTGATCGACCAGCGCGGCCGCCAGGTCGCGCGGGCCACCGGCGCTCCGGACGGCAGCTACTCGGTCCCCAGCCAGGGCCCGGGCGCGTACGTCCTCATCGTGTCGGCCCACGGCCACCAGCCGCAGGCCTCCAGCGTCGTGATCGGCACCGGGCCGGCGACGGTCGACGTCACGCTCACCGGGTCCGGCGAGCTGACCGGCACCGTGAAGGCCGCGGCGACCGGCTCGCCGCTGCCGAACGTCACGGTGACGCTGACCGACAGCCGCGGCGAGGTGAACGGCGCGTTCATCACGACCACGGACGGCACGTACGCCTTCGTCGGGGTCGGCGCCGGGGCCTACACCCTGGTCGCCAGCGGCGCGGGCCACCGGCCCGTCGCGGTGACGCTGACCGTGCCGGACAGCGGCGTGCTGCGCCACGACGTCGAGCTGTCCAGCTCGGTGCAGCTCAGCGGGGTGGCGCGGACCGAGGGCGACCGGGTCGTCCCGGACGCGCGGATCACCGTGCTCGACGCCGAAGGCAACGTCGCGGCCGTGGCCCGGACCGACGGCGAAGGCCGGTACCTGGTGAGCGACCTGCCCGCGGGCGCCTACACCGTGGTCGCGAGCGGCTACCCGCCGGCGACCAGCCAGGTGGAGCTGACCGGCGGCGAAGCCGGTCACGACGTCCGGCTGAGCTACGACCAGGCCCTCGACGAGCTGGTCGACCGGTCATGACCGGTCTGCGCGCGACCTTCCGCACGGCCGAGGGCTGGGCGGTGGAGCACGCGGTGCTCACCGTGACCGACCCGGCCGGGCGGCAGGTCGCCCGGCAGGCGGCCGACGTCCGCGGCGACGTCGTCACCGACGCGCTCGCGCCGGGGACGTACACCGCGGTCGTCACGGCGGCCGGGTACACCCCGGTCGCCCGGATGGCGCAGGTCGCTTCGGACGGTTCGGGCTCGCTCGGCGACGTCGTGCTGGCCCCGGTCGCCGAGGCGATCGACCTGCCGCCCGCCGGGCCGTGGGTGATCGACCCGATGCACTCGTCGGTGGTCGCGACCGCCCGGCACCTGGGCATCGCGAGCATCAAGGCGCGGTTCCCGGACGTGTCCGGCCGGATCGAGATCGGCCGCCCGGCCGAGCGGTCGTCGGTGCACGCCGAGATCAAGGCGGCGAGCATCGACACGAACATCCGGATGCGCGACGACCACCTGCGCTCGCCGGACTTCCTCGACGTCGACGTCCACCCGGTGATCACGTTCGCGAGCACGGGGATGCGCCAGCGCGGGGTGGACTCGTGGACGTTGCTGGGCGACCTGACGCTGCACGGCGAGCGCCGCGAGATCGAGCTGGACCTGACGTACGGCGGCTGGGGCCCGGACCCGTGGGGTGGCGTGCGCGTGGCGTTCCACGCCGAGACGACGCTGCACCGCAACGACTTCGCGATCAACTACAGCGCGATGGTCCGGGCCGGTGTGGCGGCGGTCGGCACGGTCGTGAAGATCGAGCTGGACGTCGAAGCCGTCCAGGGCGAGTCGCTGCCGCAGTTCTGAGGTTTCCGGTTTGGGAAGGCCCTCTCACCGCTGGTGAGGGGGCCTTCACCGTTCGTAGAGCCTGAATATCCGGAAGCGCTCGATTCGACCGTTCGCCGTGGGCCGTTCACCTGGGGCACGTAGGCTCCTTGTGTGAACTTCGTGAGCATCGAGGCCGCGGGCGTCGGCGTGAGCTGGCTGGACACCGCCGGTCCGCTGCTCGTCTGGGTGATCGTGCTGAGCTTCGTGCTGGTCGAATGCGCGCTGATCATCGGGCTGTTCCTGCCCGGTGACTCGCTGCTGTTCGGGGCCGGCGTGGTGCTGGCCCAGCACGGGTCGGACCTCAACGCGTGGCTGCTTTCGGGCGCCGCACTGATCGTCGCCGTGTTCGGCAACCAGATCGGCTACTACATCGGGCGCACCAGCGGCACCAAGCTGATCGCCCGCCGCGACGGCAAGGTCCTGAACCGGCAGGCTCTCGAACGCGCGCAACGGTTCCTGGATCGGCGGGGCTTCTTCGCGATCGTGGCGGCCCGGTGGATCCCGTGGATCCGCACGCTGGCCCCGCTGATCGCGGGCGCCGCCCGGATGGACCCGCGCCGCTTCATGGCGGCGACGGCTCTCGGCGGCCTGCTGTGGGTGCCGACCCTGGTGCTGCTCGGCTACTACGGCGCCGGCCTGCTGGACGCGCTGCCGTGGCTGAAGACGGCCGCGCTGTGGATCAGCATCGCGTTCTTCGTGGTCGGGACCGGGTACGGCGTGCTGCGCTACCGCCAGGAGATGCGCCGCCCCGTCGAAGAGACGGACGACGCGCGGGCCTGAGCGTCAGAGCTCCGGGTCGGCCCAGATCTCGAGCTGGATGCCGTCCGGGTCGCGGAACACCACGACCTTCGAGCCTTCGAACGTGCGCGACGGCGCGGCGGGCAGGTACGAGACGCCGAACTCGGCGAGCCGGCACTCCCATTCGGCCAGCTCGGCGGTCGACCGCACGCGGAACGCGACGTGGTCGAGCCCGGTTCTGCGTTCGTCGAACCCGCGTCTTCCGGTGTCCGCGTGCTGGACCAGCACCACGGAGAACTCGTCCCCGGCGGACCGGAGCACGACCTTGCGCAGCCCCGTGTCCGGCTCTTCGCGCCGGGTGACCTCCTCGAGGTCGAGGACGCGGACGTACCAGGGCACGCTGCGGTCCACGTCGGTCACGGTGAGCGCGAGGTGGTGCACGGACATGAGTTTTGCCATGGCTTTCGAAGCCGTCCTTTCGCGTGGCGGCTCCCCAGAGTTGCACAGCGTTCGCCCACCGAAACCAGGGTGACCAAGTTCCCGTCCGATCGTGATCTCGCCGTCTCCGGGCGTCCCAGCAGGCGGACGCCGGTGACTGAAGGTCATTCAAGTGTATCGGAAAGTACCCGAACGGTCACCGGCCGCCACCGACGTCGAGCACCGCCCCCGTGGTGAACGACGACGCGGGCGACAGCAGGAACAGCACGGCCTCGGCGATTTCGGCCGGCTGGCCGGCGCGGCCCATCGGGATCTGCGGTGCGTACTTCGCCATCCGGTCCGGCAGGCCGGCCGCCTCGTGCAGGCCGGTGTGGATCATCCCGGGCGCGACCGCGTTGACCCGCACGCCCTCACCCGCGACCTCCTGGGCGAGCCCGAACGTCAGCGTGTCGACGGCGGCCTTCGACGCCGCGTAGTGCACCCACTCCCCGGCCGAGCCCGTGCGCGCGGCCGTCGAGGAGATGTTGACGATCGCGCCGCCGGCACCGCCGTACCTCGTCGACATCCGGCGGACCGCCTCGCGGCAGCACAGGAACACGCCGGTGACGTTGACGTCAAGCGTGCGCCGGACGACCTCGACGGCGTAGGAGTCGAGCCGCCCGGGCGTGTTGCCGACGATCGCGGCATTGTTGACCAGCGCTTTCACCGGCCCGAGCGCCTCCGCGGCGTCGAAAAGCGAGCGGACGTCGTCCTCGTCCGAGACGTCCGCGCGGACTGCCAGCGCCTGCCGGCCGTGCGAACGAACCCGCGAAGCGACCTCCTCGGCCGGCGCGGGATCGCCCGAGTAGTTGACGACGACGTCGTGGCCGCGCCGAGCCGCCAGGGTGCAGATGGCCGCGCCGATACCCCGGCTGCCGCCCGTGACGATGAGACTCAAATCGCGAAGTTGGCCAGCGGGAGGTTTTCCAGCACCAGGTCCGCGCGGTCTCGCGTCTGCGAGATGAGGTCGGCGTTGCGCTGGTCCGAGCCGAGCGCGCGCTGGCGGGCCTCGACGAGCGACCGGCCGTAACGGCGGTGGCGCGACACCAGCCGTTCGATCCGCTCGGGCTCGTCCGGCGCCAGGAACCAGGCCTCGGTCAGCAGCGGCCGGATGCCGCTCCACGGGTCGTCCGGCAACAGCAGGTAGTTGCCCTCCGTGATCACCAGCTGGACCTCCGGCGGCACCGCGACGGCCCCGGCGATCGGCTCTTCGATCTCCCGGCGGAACTCCGGCGCGTACACCGTCTCGCGGCCTTCGGCGAGCCGCTTGATCATGTGGAAGTAACCGGCCGCGTCGAACGTGTCCGGGGCGCCCTTGCGCTCGGTGCGCTCCAGCCGGCGCAGCTCGACCTGCGCGAGGTGGAAGCCGTCCATGCCGACCACCGCGGCACGCGAACCGAGCGCGTTGGCCAGCGCCCACGCCAGCGTGGTCTTGCCGGACGCGGGCGCGCCGATGATGCCCAGCACGTTGCGCTGCCCGCGCACGGTCAGGCCCTCGGCCCGGGCCAGCAGGTCGTCGAACCCCGTCATGTCCTGTTCCTTCCTGCGATCGCGGTCGTCCACGACCGCGGTCCCACCTGCCGCACCCGTTCGGCGGCCACCTCGTTGGCGAAGCGGATCCGGTCCGTCACCGTCCGTTCGCGCGTCACGGCCACGGCGAGCGCGCCGTGCCAGACGTCGCCCGCACCTAGTGTGTCCCGCGCTTCGACGCCAGCGACAGGCACCTCACCCGAGCCGCCGTCCGCAGTGGACCACCGCACCGGACCTGGCCCGGCGGTAGTGATGACCGTGGGGACGCCGCGCTGGTGCAGCCCCGGTTCCGGCGCCCGGAAGTGGGCGGAGCAGGCGGCGATGTCGACCAGCGGGAGGAGCTCGTCGAGCACGGGCTTCCAGCTTCCGGCGTCGAGCACGACCGGCGCCTTCGCGCGCCGCGCGACGTCCAGCGCGAGTTCCGGGTAGTGCCCGTCGAGCAGCACGACGTCGGCCTCCGGAAGCGCGGCTTTCCCCGGAAAGCGGCGCTCGGCGGCGTTGCGGGAGACGACTGTGCGCTCGCCGTCGCGGTCGCGGACGGCGACCGCGCTGACCGGCGGCGGATCGGGCAGATCGGGAGCCAGGTCGATCAGCCGGACCCCGTGCGCTTCGAGGTCGGCGCGGACGAGCGCCGCCAGCGGGTGTGCACCGAGGACGGTCAGCAAGGTCGCCTCGGCCCCGAGCGCGGCGGCCGTCACCGCGGCGTTCGTCGCGGGCCCCCCGGCCGCGACGTCCACCCGCAGCGACTGCACCTTCTCGCCCGGTGCCGGAAGCTCGTCGACCCGCTGGATCACGTCCACGGTGCACAAGCCCGCCAGCAGCACCCTCACTTCAAGCCGGCCACGTGTGTCGCAGCGGCGGCTTCTTCGATCTCACCGTTTTCGTTGAGCCGCAACGCACCCGTGAGCAGGCCGACGACCTGGTTCATCGAGTGCGTCTTCGGCGAGACGACCGCGACGCGCTTGCCGAGGCGGTGCACGTGGATGCGGTCGGCGATGTCGAACACGTGCGGCATGT
Source organism: Amycolatopsis sp. NBRC 101858 (assembly GCF_030269325.1). Taxonomy (GTDB): domain Bacteria; phylum Actinomycetota; class Actinomycetes; order Mycobacteriales; family Pseudonocardiaceae; genus Amycolatopsis; species Amycolatopsis ponsaeliensis. Next base: position 2,235,037 of record NZ_BSTD01000001.1, read on the forward strand.
TGTGGCTGATCAGCACCACCGGCAGGCCGCGGTCGCGGATCCGGCCGATGAGGTCGAGCACCTTGCCGGACTCGGCGACGCCGAGCGCGGCGGTGGGCTCGTCCATGATCACGGCCTTGGTGCCGAACGCGGCCGCGCGGGCCACGGCGACGCCTTGGCGCTGACCACCGGAAAGCGTCTCGACGGGCTGGGAGATCGACTTGATGTTGATGCCCAGCTCGTCGAGGATCCGCTGCGCCTCGGACCGCATGGTCGCGGTGTCGAGCTTCCGGAACAGCCCGAACGGGCCCTTGAGCCGCTTTTCGCGGCCCAGGAACATGTTCGACGCGATGTCGAGCGCGGGCGCGACGGCGAGATCCTGGTACACCGTCTCGATCCCGTAGTGCCGGGCGTCCAAAGGGGATTTGAAGTGGACGGTCTGACCGTCCACTTTGATCTCCCCTTCGTCCGGGATCACGGCTCCGGACAGGGTTTTGATGAGTGACGACTTCCCGGCACCGTTGTCGCCGACCACGGCGAGCACCTCGCCGGGGAGCAGGTCGAAGTCGGCACCGTCGATCGCGGTGACCCGGCCGTAGCGTTTCACCAGCCCGCGGGCCTGGAGGATGGGATCGGTCATGACTGCTGCTGCCTCCTCGCGATCCGGTCCACCACGACGGCGGCGATCAGCAGGGCCCCGGTGGCGAGGTCCTGGTAGTTACCGTCCACGTTCATCTGCGTCAGCCCGGACCGCAGCACCGCCACGACCAGCGCGCCCATCAGCGTCCCGAGCACCGAGCCGCGGCCGCCGAAGAGGCTCGTCCCGCCGAGGACGACGGCGGTGATCGAGTCGAGGTTGCCGAGCTGGAACTGGTTCGGGTCGGCGTTCGGCGTCCGGCCGAGCGCCTGCCACGCGGCGAGCCCGAAGGCCAGCCCGGCCACGATGTACACCGACAGCACCGTGCGGTTGACCTTGATGCCGGACAGCCGCGCGGACTCCGGCGCGTTGCCGACCGCGTAGACGTGCTTGCCCCACGCGGTTTTCGTGAGCGCGTACCAGATCCCGAGGTACATCAGCAACGCCAGCGTCATGCCGTAGGTGATGGGGATGCCGCCGAAGAGGTAGCGCTTGGTGCCGAGCCACTGGAGCAGCCCGTCGGTCACCGGCACGGCCTGGCCGCCGGCGATCAGCTTCGACACCGCGGTCAGCATGGTGAACGTGCCGAGCGTGATGATGAACGCCGGGAGCTTGATCCGCGTCGCGAGCGAGCCGATGAAGATGCCGACGATGACCGTCAGCACGACGCCGGCCAGCAGGGCGACGAAACCGTTCGTGCCGGCCGCGGCGAGCTTCGCCATGATCAGCGTCGCGACGACCATCGACGACGCGTTGGACAGGTCGATGCCCGCGATGAGGATGACGAGCGTCTGGCCCAGCGCGAGCGTCCCGACGACCAGCGACTGCTGGACCACCGTGGACAGGTTGTCGAGGTCGAAGAACGTGTCCGTGGCCAGCGAGAACACCACGATCGCGACGACCAGCGCGAGCGCCGGGCCGACCGCGGGGGCGCGGAGGAGGAACTCGCCGAGGGACTCACGTTCCTTTGTGGACACTGCGGTTGCCGTCGTCGCGTTTGTAGATGTCACCGTGTGCCTCCCCAGCAGTTCTGCAGGCCCCACGCGGTGTCGTGGCTTTCGACGCCGGGCAGCGGCTTGTCGGTGATCACGGCGGACCCGGTGTTGACGAAGCCGGTCGGCTTCTTGCCGGTCTTCGCGTACTCGACGGCGGCGAGCACACCCTGTTCGGCCATCTTCTTGGGGAACTGCATGACGGTCGCGGCGTACTGGCCGTCCTTGACGTTCTGGACGCCTTCGCAGCCGCCGTCGATCGAGCCCATCACGATCTGGCCGGTGAGCCCACGGGCCTTCAAAGCCGCGTACGCGCCGCGGCCCATCGGCTCGTTCATCGAGTAGACGGCGTTGATGTCGGTGCTGCGCTGCAGCAGGTTCTCCATGCCCTGCTGGGCGAGGCTCTGGTCGCCGTTGGCCGCGGTGTGGCCCTTGATCTCCGGCGAACCGTCGGTCAGCCCGATGCCCTTGAGGAACCCGCCGTGGCGCTGGGTGTCGACCGAGCTGCCGGCCGTGCCGTCGACCATCAGCAGCTTGGGCGGGGTGCCGTTGAGTGCGGCCTTGACGTACGCGCCCTGTTGCTCGCCGGCGGCGAAGTTGTCGGTGGCGAAGGTGGCGTCGACGGCGTCGGGCGGTTCGGTGGCGGTGTCGAGGGCGATGACCAGGACCCCGGCGTCGCGGGCGTCCTTGATCGCCTTGAGCACGCCGGTCGAGGAGCTGGGCGTGATGAGGATCGTGTTCACGCCCTGCTGCATGAGGTTTTCGATGGCACGGACCTGGCCGTCGTTGTCCCCGTCGAACTGGCCGGCGAGGGCGTTGAAGTCGGCGCCGTTGGCCTGCGCGGCCGCCCGGGCGGAGTTGCGCAGTTCGACGAAGTAGGGGTTGGTGTCGGTCTTGGTGACCAGGCCGACCTTCGCTTTGCCACTCCCGCCGGTGTTGGTGTTGCCGCCCCAATGGCGTTCGACGGTGCATCCGGTCGTCGCGGCGAGGACGGCGGCCAGCGTGAGTGCGATGAGACTTCGCTGTCTCATGGGTTCTCACCCCTTATGGAAGACACGGTGTGATCGAGTGCTTGCCGATGGTCGGGAAGGTAGACAGACTGCACCGTGGACGCAAGCGTTTGCGCAAACGCTTGCCGGAAAGGATTGGCATGCCCCAGCCGAGATCATCGCGGCCGACCCAGCGGGACATCGCCGAGCTCGCCGGCGTCTCGATCACGACCGTCTCGCACGTCGTCAACGGGACGCGGGCGGTCGCCGAGGACACCAAGGCGGCCGTCCTCCGGGCGATCGAGACGACCGGCTACACCGGCGACGCGATCGCCCGCTCGCTGGTCACCGGCGGGACGCGGTCGATCGGGATGGCCATCTCGCTGGTGGCCAACCCGTACTTCGCGACGCTGATGCAGGCGATCGAGCGGGAGGCGTCGGCGCACGGGTACACCGTGCTGCTGGCCGACACGCACGACACCGCGGGCACGGAGCGGGACACCGTGCGGGCGCTGCGCTCGCGGCGCGTCGACGGCCTGCTCATCACCCCGGCCCCGGGCGACGGCCCGGTGATCGGCGAGCTGGTGTCGCTGGACGTGCCGACGGTGCTGATCGACCGGCTGACCACCCGCGCCGACGTCGACCAGGTCGGCACGGAGAACATCCAGGCGACGTCGGCGCTGACCGCGCACCTCGCGACGCTCGGGCACCGGCGGATCGGGATGATCAGCGGCACGCCCGGGCTGTCGACGAGCGAGGAGCGCGTGCTGGGCTACCGGCTGGGACTCGGCCGGTCCGGGCTGACGTGGTCGGCCGACCTCGTGGCCTGCGGGAACTCGTCGCACGAGGGCGGCTCGCTGGCGTTGAGCACGCTGCTGGCGCTGCCCGAACCGCCGACCGCGCTGGTCGTCGGGAACGACAGCATGATGGTCGGGGTGCTGCACGAAGCACGGCGTCGCGGCCTGAAGATCGGGCAGGACCTGCCGGTGGTGGTCTACGACGACGTCGAGTGGGCCGACCTGGTCGACCCGCCGCTGACGACGATGGCGCAGCCGATCGAGGAGATCGGGCGGCAGGCGGTGCGGCTGCTGCTGGCCCGGATCAACGACCCCGCGCGCAAGGCCGAGACGGTCCGGCTGGCACCCACCCTGCGTCACCGTGAGTCCTGCGGCTGCCCGCCGGTTCACTCACATCAGTGATTCTGAGGTCCTGACGCCTCGGCGTGGCCGCTCAGCGGATACCTTTCCGCTGAGCGTCTGCGAGGGCTAATGACCGCACTTTCGCCAGAGCTCCGGTTGTGGGACCCCCCGGTCACCTACCGGATCGGCGTCGCGATGGGTACGCACGCGAACCCCTACTCGGGTGAGCTGCTGCGCTCGATCAGGGCGGCCGCGGCGCAGGCGGGGTGCGACGTCACGCTGGCCGACACGGGCGACACGGTGAGCGAGGAAGCCTCGCTGGTGCGCGCGCTGCGGGCGGACCTCGTGGACGGCGTGCTGCTGGTCCCCTCGATCGGCGACGAAGCGGTGGTCAACGGCCTGGTCCGGATGGGCGTGCCGACGGTGCTGGCCGACCGCGTCGCCGCCCGCAACGACGTCGACCAGGTCGGCACGGAGAACGTGCACGCGGTGGCGTCGCTGGTCCGCCACCTGACGTCGGGCCGGCACCGCAAGATCGGCCTGATTTCGGGCGACGAGGGCCTGGACATCAGCCGTGAGCGCGTCCGCGGCTACCGGCTGGGACTGGAGCAGGCGGGGCTGCGGTTCAACCGCGAGCTGGTGGAGTCCGGGTTGTCGACCTCGGGCGGAGCGGCCCGCGCGACGGCCAAGCTCCTGGACGGCTGGCCCTCCCCGACGGCCCTGGTGGTGGCGGACGAGTCGATGCTGGTGGGGGTCCAGTACGAGGCCCACCGCCGCGGCATCCGCATCGGCTCGGAGCTGGCGGTGGTCGGCTACGGCGACATGGAGTGGGCCCGGCGGGTGAGCCCGGCGATGACAACGTTGGCCCAGCCGGTGGCGGACATCGGGCAGCGGGCGGTCCAGCTGCTGCTGTCCCGCATGGCCGACCCGGACCGGCCGCCGGAATCGGTTTCGCTGACGCCGCGTTTCCTGCACGGCGCCTCCTGCGGCTGCTGAGCGGACACTGGCCACTTCCGGACGTCCGGGAGTGACAATTAGTCTCAATGCGTCACTTTGTTGCTACCCTCGGCCCGTTTGACGGCGCACGAATCGGGGGAAGTGGCGAATGAGCGGTCAATACATGAGCGGAAGCGTTTATTCGGCTTCCCTTTCGGCGGCACTCAATGATTTCTGGCAGACGCTCGAACGCCGCTGGACCCACGACGCCGGCCAGACCCTGCGCGGCGGGACGAGCCAGATCGACGGCGCGCCCGAGCCCGCCCGGTGGCAGGTCCCGCCCGAGTCGCGCGGCCACCTGACGACCTGCCCGATCGTCGCCTGGGCCGTCAGCGACAGCACGCAGGCCAACCGGCCGTCCGCGCCCTGCGACGGCTGGAGCGTCCCGGACGCCAAGTACGTCGAATGCCGGGCGGCCGACGTCTTCTCCCAGGTCGGGGACTGGGCGTGGGCGAAGCGGGACCAGCTGGCGGCCGGGATCCCGGATCTGGCGGGCGGGCCGGAACTGTCGTCCCTGGAGGATGCCCGGGAAAGCCTCCTGAAAGCCGACGGGACGATGCGGCCGGAGGGATCGGTCGACGCCTACACCCTGCCCGGCATGGTCGAGAAGCTCTCGGTCCGGGACGACGGCAACAACAACCGGGCGTGGATGGCCGGGTGGACGGGACTCGCGGCCACCAGCCTCAAAGGCGGTTTCCTTTCGACGGTCGGCCCCACGCTGAAGAACCAGAGCGTGCTCGTGCGGTGGCTGGCGAACTGCTATTCCTTGCGGGCCACGACGATCCACGCCACCCGGAACAACATCCTCGAGCTGATCGGCCGGGCCACCGGCGAACTCTTCGAAACCGCGCCGGTGCCGGCGAAAGAAGTTCCGAAGGCCAAGGTGGCGGTGAACGCCGCCGGCCAGGCGTGGGGCATCGCGACAACGGTCGCCAAGGCGCTGGGCAAGGAGGCTCCGGGCAGCATCGGCGATGCGCTGAGCCTGATCGGCTTCGTGGTCGACGTCGTGGCGAACGTCGGCGAGGCGAAAACGAACGAAGGGCTTCGGTTCCCGCAGCTGAGCGGCTTCTTCGCGCACCTGGATCCCGCCGTCCGCGCCCTCCACACCGATCTGGACGAAGCCGAAGCGGACTACCGGAAAGCCGTCACGGCCATCGAGCAGCGGATCGCCGGCGTCGACCGCACGGTGCTGGAGCTCTACGACTTCACGAAAAGCAGTCCCGACGGCGACAGCAGCGACCCGTCCGCGTCCGGCCGGTTCGCCGTGGACGTCGTGGTGGTCATGGAGATAGCCCAGCACTGCTACGACGTTGCCGAGGTCTATTCCGGCTTGCTGAGCGACGTCGCGACAGCCTCCTACTCCGACGGGCAGCTGGTGGGCCGCGGCGTCGTGCCCACCGCGGCGGACACCGCGTTGATCGCCTTGCGGAGCGACGTCGAGTCGTTCTTCCAGAAGACGACCGCGCGGTACCTCATGGCGGCCGATCGCATCAAGAAAGCCGCGGAAAAGTACGCGGAGAGCGACGCGGAGCAGAAAGCCCGCCTCAAGGCCGCGATCGCCGATTGGCACGAGGCCGGAGAAGACCGCAAGCGCGACCAGATCGACCTCGACCCGCGCAAGGAAGGCTTCCAGAACTGACCCGCCCGTAGCGGAGAATGGCGGGGTGGTCAGACTCGCGCACACCGCCCAGCTGCCGGCCGCCGACCTGCTCGCCGTCCGGGCTCTGCTCGAAGGCGCGTTCACGGACTTCGATCCGCCGGGCTGGGAAAACACGCTCGGCGGCATGCACGCCCTGACCTTCGACGGCGGCGAGCTGATCGGCCACGCCTCGCTCGTGCAACGCCGGCTGCTGCACGGCGACCGCGTGCTGAACACGGGGTACGTCGAGGGCGTCGCGGTGCACCCGGACCACCGGCGGCGCGGAGTCGCGAGTGCGCTGATGGCGGCGATGGAGGAGCTGCTGCCGGGGTACGAGGTGGGCGCGCTGAGCGCGACCAGAGCCGGGGCGCCGCTGTACGCGGGCCGCGGCTGGCAGCGGTGGCGCGGGCCGACTTCCGCGTTGACACCGTCCGGGGTCCGGCGAACCGAGGACGACGACGGCGGCGTCTACGTGTTCCCCGGGCGGGCGCCCCTCGACCTGGACGGGGAGCTAACCGCCGACTGGCGGGCCGGCGACGTCTGGTGACAGCGTCGCCGCGGCCTCCAGGAGCATCCAGCCACCCACCTGGACCGACAGGTCGCGCTCCGGTGCGTCGTCCGGAAGAGGCCACGGCGCCGGGCGGTCCCAGAACGCGCTGAACACCGGTCCTTCCGCCGCGCCGGACCAGCACGCTTCTGCCGACCTCAGCACCAAAGAACGCGCCAGGGAAGCCTCCGGTTCGGGCAGGGCATGGGCCGCCAACGCCAGGTAGCGCGCAAGGATCGCGCCGAACAGCCCGCCGTCGCCGCCGCTCTGGCCGCGGATCACCCCGCCCGGGGCGCAGTGCTCGGCCGCCGCCCGGACCGTCCGTGCCGCATTGTCCATTTCAGACAGTTCGAGGCACGCGCCGAGGTAAACACCTTGGCAGTACGTGTAAATGTGCTTGACCAGCTCGCCCGTGTCCGCCCGGATCCCGTCCCAGACCAGGCCGGTGCCGGGATCGACCAAAGTGGACGTCATCCAGTCCGTCATCGCGCGCGCCCTGACCAGGTTTCCCGACCGGGCGTGGAAGATCGCCGCCGGGCCGTTGGCCGGGGCGTTCTTGAAGTCGTCTCCGCGACGCCACCAGATTCCGCCGCCCGCCGCGGCCGTCCAGCCCGAGAGCAGCTGCGTGTCGATCGCCGCGACCGCCGGGCCGACCTCGATGCCCAGCGACGAAACCCGTTGCAGCGCAAGGCCGAGCCACGCGATGTCGTCGTAGTACTCGTTCGTCCAGCGCCCGAAGTTGCGTAGCCGCACCGAACGCACGAAAGAACGGATCACCGCCAAGCGCGAAGCGCTGGGAGCACGCAGCTGTGCGTCGACGAGCGTGTCCAGCAGGTGGGCCTGCCACCAGTAGTTCCAATGCCAGTGCAGCCGCTGGCCGGGTGACGGCGGCCAGCCGCTGCGGCCGAGGACTGTGCCGGGCAGGCCCCACACCCGGCGCAGGTGCCGAGAGGTCACCGCGCGTTCGGCAGCCGAGACGTCCATGGCGCAATCCTGCCTTGCCCATCGACATACCGCTCGGTATGTTGAAGGACCCCGACGGCCTGCGAGGTACCCATGACCACGGCACACGTCACCTGTCCGCTGTGCGAGGCGACCTGCGGGCTGGAGGTCACGCTCAACGAAAACCAGCAGGTCACGCGCGTGAAGGGCGACGAGAACGACGTCTTCTCGAAGGGGTACATCTGCCCGAAGGGCGCGTCGCTCGGCGCGCTGCACCACGATCCCGACCGGCTGACCGCGCCGCTGCTCAAGCGCGGCGGCGAGTTCGTCGAGGTCAGCTGGCAGGAGGCCTACGACGAGATCGACCGCCGCCTGCCGCCGATCCTCGAGGAGCACGGCCGGGACGCCGTCGCGGTCTACGCGGGCAACCCCGGCGTGCACAACATCGCGCTCACGCTCTACGGGCGCGTGCTCTACAAAGCCTTGGGCACCAAGAACTTCTACAGCGCGACGTCGGTCGACCAGATGCCGAAGCACTACTCGTCCGGCACGATGTTCGGCGACCCGCTCGCCATCCCCGTGCCCGACCTCGACCGCACGCGGCACCTGCTGATCCTCGGCGCCAACCCGCTCGTCTCGAACGGCAGCCTGATGACCGCGCCGGACATCCGCGGGCGGCTGCGCGGGATCCGCGAGCGCGGCGGCAAGATCGTCGTCGTCGACCCGCGCCGCACGCGCACCGCGCAGTTCGCCGACGAACACCACGCCATCCGGCCCGGCACCGACGCACTGCTGCTGTTCGCCCTGGTCAACGTCCTGTTCGCGGAGAACCGCGTCGCCCCTGGCCGCTTGGCGGAGCACCTCAACGGCCTCGACGACGTCCGCGAGCTGGCCCGGCCGTTCACGCCCGAGGCCGTCGCCGCGCGCACCGGGATCGACGCCGCCGACATCCGCCGGATGGCCCTCGAGCTGGCCACCGAAAACGCCGTGGTCTACGGCCGGATCGGCACGACGACGCAGACGTTCGGCACGGTCGCGAGCTGGCTGGTCGACGTCCTCAACGTGCTCACCGGCAACCTCGACGAGCCGGGCGGCGCGATGTTCCCGCTGGCCGCGTGCCAGCCGACCGGGAACCGGCGGCCGTTCGCCGTCGGGCGCTGGCACAGCCGCGTGCGCGGCTACCCGGAGGTCGTCGGCGAGCTGCCGGTCGCGACGCTCGCCGACGAGATCGAAACCCCGGGCGACGGCCAGGTCCGCGCGCTGATCACGGTCAGCGGCAACCCCTGCCTGAGCACGCCGAACGCGGGACGCCTCGCCGAAGCCCTGAAGAAGCTCGACTTCATGATCTCCGTCGACGTCTACCTGAACGAGACGTCGCGCCAGGCCGACGTCATCCTGCCCGGCCCGTCACCGCTCGAACGGCCGCACTTCGACCTGGCCTTCTACCAGCTCTCGGTGCGCAACGTCGCCAACTGGACCCCGGCGACACTGCCGTCGAAGCTGCCGCAGGAGTGGGAGACGATGCTGCGGCTCACCGGCATCGTCACCGGTCAGGGCCCCGAGGCGGACGTCGAGGCGCTCGACGACTTCGTCGCCGCCGACGTCGCGCGCCGCGCCAAACTCGAGGTCACCCGCGACCGCACCGGCCCCGCGCGGCTGGTCGACCTGCTGCTGCGTGCCGGCCCCTACGACGTCACGCTGGCCGACCTCGAAGCCGCGCCGCACGGGCTGGACTTCGGGCCGCTGAAGCCGCGGATCCCCGAGGTGCTGTGCACCGCGTCCGGCCGGATCGAGCTGACGCCGGAGACGATCGTCGCCGACGTCCCGCGGCTGCGCGCCGAGCTGGACCGCCCGCTCGACGAGGGCCTGGTGCTGATCGGCCGGCGCCACCTGAGCTCGAACAACTCGTGGATGCACAACCTCGCACCCCTGATCCGCGGCGGAAACCGCTGCACGGTCCTGGTCCACCCGGCCGACGCGACGCGCCTCGGCCTCACCGACGGCTCGCTGGCGTCGGTGACCTCGCGCGCCGGCAAGCTCGAGGTCCCGGTGGAGGTGACCGACGAGGTCCGCCAGGGCGTGGTGAGCATCCCGCACGGCTGGGGCCACGACGCCGACGGCTCGCGGACGCGCGTGGCGAGTGCGAACCCGGGGGTCAACTCGAACCTCGTCGCGGACGAGACCCTGCTGGACGTGCCGTCGGGGACTTCGGTGCTGAACGGGATCCCGGTGGAGGTCGCGCCCGCGTAGCTACCAGGCTGTCGACAAGTCGGCGTGCTGGCGGACCCACGCGTGCATGACGATCCCCGCCGCCACGCCCGCGTTGATCGAGCGGGTCGTGCCGAACTGGGCGATCGACACCACCAGGGACGCCGCTTGCTGCGTGCCCTCGGACAGCCCGGGGCCTTCCTGGCCGAACACCAGCACGCACTCACGCGGCAGCGAAGCCGTCTCGACCGGCTCGGACCCCGGTGTGTTGTCGACCGCGACGACCGCCAGCCCCTGCTCGGAAGCGAACGAGACCAACCCCGAGACGTCGTCGTGGTGGCGGAGGTGCTGGTAGCGATCCGTCACCATCGCGCCGCGGCGGTTCCAGCGGCGGCGGCCGACGATGTGGACCTCCGCTGCCGCGAACGCGTTCGCCGTGCGGACCACCGTGCCGATGTTGTGGTCGTGCTGGAAGTTCTCGATCGCGACGTGGAACGGGTGCCGCCGGCGGTCCACATCGGACACGATCGCTTCGCGGCGCCAGTAGCGGTAGGCGTCGACGACGTTGCGGCGGTCGCCGTCGCGCAGCAGGTCCGGGTCGTACCGCTCGTCCGACGGCCAGTCACCCGGCCACGGGCCGACGCCGACCTCTTCGCGGCTCACCCACTCGGTGGGTCCGGCGTCGGGGGAAGTGCTCACCCCCCGATTGTCGCCTAGCCCAGGCGCACCCGGTGCGTCCGGGCGTCCTCGCTGTGGTCGCGGTGGCGCCAGCGGTGGTAGACGCCGACGTACGAGTACACGACCACCGCGATCGCGACGATGCCGATCGCCGGCAGCCACGACTGGGGGAACACCGTGCCGTACAGGTAGTAGGCGTTGAACCCGCCGGGCAGGTCACCGAGGCCCTGCTGGTGGCGGAAGAAGTTCTCCAGCGCGGTGAACGGGCACGGCACCGGCGCGACGTTCACCAGGATGCCCCAGGCGACGGCGAGCATGTGGACGAAGATCAGCTTCGGCCAGCGCCAGGCGAGAAAACCGCCCAAACCGATGAGCAGCAGGGCCAGGATGTGCACCGCGACAGTTACTTCCGCCAAGAACTTCGCCACCACACGCCCCCTTCACCGAACCCCCTACCAGCGACGTTACTCCGCTGATCGAGTTCGGCCGCCCCTGAGAATGCCCAGCTGTGTGATGTTCAACCCACCGGAGCAACCCGTTCACCCCGGCGGTGACGGAGGCGTCACACCCGGTGGGAATTCCGGTGGGCGTTTTGCCGGGTACTTCGTCGGCTCCTCGTGCGGGTACTGCTCAGGCGGCTTCTTCCACGGCGGCTGGTGCCCGGGCCGCTCCGGCGGCTCGCCGGGCTTCGACGGCTCGTCCACGCCCTCGACGGTACGCCGGGCCGGGTCAGCGCACCCGGTCGCTCGGCGCCGGCTCCTCGTCGCCGGGCAGGTGGACGTCGCTGACGTTGATGTTCACCTCGACGACCTGCAGCCCGGTCATCTGCTCGATCGACGTGATGACGTTGCGGCGCACCGACCGCGCGAGGTCGGCGATGGCGACGCCGTACTCGACGAGGAGCTGCAGGTCGACGGCCGCCTGCTTCTCGCCGACCTCGACCGAGACGCCCTGGCCGGCGCTGGCCGACGCGCCCGGGATGCGGTCGCGCAGGGCACCGAACGCCCGCGCGGCGCCGCCGCCGAGGTCGTGCACGCCGCTGACCTCGCGCGCGGCGAGCCCGGCGATCTTCTGCACCACCGTGTCGGCGATCGTGGTCGTGCCCTGCTTCGTGACGAGGGCGGCGGTTTCGGTCTTCTCGGCGGTCGCGGTCATGGTGATCCTCCCTGAATGTCCTCAAGCCCCAAGGCTTTTCGTAGGTAAGGACCCCCAGGGCGGGAAGAGATCACTGTGACGTGGGTCTCGCGAACGCCGCGCCGTCGAGGTCCGTGACGACCAGCTGCAGCCGCGCGTTCTCCCACTCGGTCCCGGCCAGGATCGGCCGCACCAGCGCCGCGGCCTGGTCCAGCAACGGCGGGATCGGCAAGCGCGTCGCGATCAGGCGGATCCGGACGACGTCGGCCGCCAGGTCGACCGCCAGGCCGGCCCAGTCCACCGGCAGCCACGTCGTCTCGGGGGAAACCGGGGTGGCCGGGCGGAGGCCGTCCACCGCCGCGAGGGCGCCGACGATCCGCTCGACGGCTTCGGCCGCGGTCACCGGGCCTCGATGTCCATGATGGACACCGAAACCTCGTCGACGACCAGGCCGGTCTGCTCGGTCACGAACCGCCGGACCGCGCGCTGCACGGCCCGGCCGACCGCCGCGGCCTGGTCGGCCGCCGCCGTGACCAGGTCGATCTCGACGGTCACCCGGCCGTCCGCCGTGCGAACCCGGACGCCGTCCGCCGGCGCTGGATCGAGGCCCTTCCACCGCTGGCGCGCGGCTCGCGTCCACGCCGTCACCAGGCCGCGCAGGCCCGGTTCGAGCCGCACCACGCCCGGCGTCCCGATCGCCGCCCGCGCCGCCACCGAAGCGATCACCGGATCGGCGATGACGTAGTCCACGCTCATTCCCCTGGCTCCCCGGCCGTGTCTTCCGCATAGATGTCGTCCACCAGCAGGTCGAGCTTCGCCAGCGTCAGCCCCACCCGGGCCGCGGCCGCCGCGGTCACCCGCTCCCGCACCAGCGCCAACGCCGCACCGCCGGCGACGTTCCGCACACTCACCGCGAGGGTGAGTTCGACGTCAACAACACCGCCGACACCCGTCCGCACCCGGCAGCGGCGCGCCCGGACGCCGTCGACCGTGTCCGCCGCGTACCGCAGCACCGCGGCCACGGCCTGCTCGCTGATCTCCACGAACCCCGGTTCCGGGGTCGGCAGCGCCACCATCGAGCCGCGCCGCACCTCGGCCCGCACCGCCGACATGATCCGGCCGAACAGGGCCGGCGGCACGTCGTCCTCGGCCGCCAGCTCCGCGGTGGCCTCGCGCAGGGCCAGCAGGCTTTCGCGCGCGGCCCGGCAGTGCGGGCAGGTCAGCTCGTGTTCGTCGGCCAGCCCGGCGCCGACCGCGTCCAGCCGCTCCCACACCTGCTCGACATCGCGTTCGCAGGGCAGCTCGTAGTCCGTCATCGCCATGGCTTCATCACCTCCGCCAGCTGAGCCCGGGCGCGCGCGATCCGGCCGCGGACCGCGGTCGCGTTCGCGCCGACGACTTCGCCGATCTCCTCGTAGGACCGGCCGTGCACTTCGCGCAGCAGCCAGCACGCTCTCTGCTCCGGCGTCAGCTGCGCCAGCGCCGCGTTCAACGCCGCGAGCTGGCCGCTGACCTGGGCGGCCCGCTCCGGCTGGAGGTCCACCCGCGGCGACTCGGCGGTGTCCAGGTCGACGTCCGCCTGCGGCTTGCGCGCACGGATCACGTTGAGGCAGCGGTTCGTGGTGGCCCGGTAGAGCCACCCGACGAACGCCGCGTCCTCGCCGAGCTGCTCGAGCTTGCGCCAGGCGTTGAGGAAGACCTCCTGCACGACGTCCTCGGCGTCACCGCGGTGCGCGAGCATCTTCACGGCGAGCCGGAACATCGGCCCCTGGTAGCGCAGCACGAGCTGCTCGTACGCCTGGACATCGCCGTCCTTCGCGCGCCCGACGAGGGTCGCGTCGTCGAGCGGCGTACCGGGCTCCGCGCTGGTCGTCACGGCACCTCCTCGACGGGAAGACACGGAAGCGCGGAAAACGTCACGGGGTGATTGTCGGTGACGTGGGTCACCGGGGCGAGTCCGTGACGATCACGCGCCCCGGTGGTCCTTGGTGCACGAGGGTGCCCCGCCGGGGCCCCGGCGGAACGGGAGGTGCGCGATGTCGCTGGGCGACAAGATCGGCAACAAGGCCGAAGAGCTGGGTGGCAAGGCCAAGGAGGCGGCCGGGTCGGCCACCGGCGACGAGCAGCTGCAGGCGGAGGGCCAGGCCGACCAGGCGAAGGCCGGGCTGAAAGGCGCCGTCGAGAACGTGAAGGACGCCGCGAAGGACCTCTTCAAGAAGTGAGCCGGGCGGCCCGGGGACCGAGGGGGTCCCCGGGTCCGGCCGATCAGTCCAGGCCGAGGTCGTCCTTGCCGAGGACGTAGCGGTACTCCAGGCCTTCCTTCTCGATGGCCTCGCGCGCGCCGGTGTCGCGGTCGACCACCGTCACCACGCCGATCACGTTCGCGCCCGCTTCACGCAGGGCCGCGACCGCTTCGAGCACGCTGCCGCCCGTCGTCGAGGTGTCCTCGACCGCCAGCACGCGCTGCCCCCGGACCTCCATGCCCTCGATGCGCCGCTGCATGCCGTGTTCCTTGACGGACTTCCGGACGACGAACGCGTCGAGCACGACCCCGTCGGTCGCCGCGGAGTGCAGCATCGCCAGCGCGACCGGGTCGGCGCCGAGCGTCAGCCCGCCCGCGGCGACGTAGTCCCAGTCCGCGGTGAGCTGGCGCAGCAGCTTGCCGATCAGCGGTGCGGCCGCGTGGTGCAGCGTCGCGCGCCGGAGATCGATGTAGTAGTCGGCTTCCTTGCCGGACGCCAGGGTCACTTTTCCGTGCACCACGGAAAGATCGGTGACCAGCCTGGCCAGTTCGAGTTTCGCCGCTTGATCCAACCCGGGGTTCGCCACGGCCGAGAGTCTTACACACGGCCGTGCTCACTCTCCGATGGATGTGGCGTCGACCGCACGCCCGCGCGTCGCCGCCCAGGCCGGGACGAGGATCGCGACGAGCGAGAGCACCGCGGCGATCGCGAGCACCGTCAGGTAGATCGTGATCGGCCCGGACGGCAGCAAAGATCCGCTCACCACCAGGCAGAACGGCACGATCGAGCCCGCCGCGACCAGCGTCCCGAGCAGCACCGCGATGGTCGCGATCAGCCCGCCTTCGACGCCGGCCATCCGCAGCACCTGGCCGCGGGTGAACCCGCTCAGCCGCTGCAGCCCGAACTCGCGGCGCCGCTTGGACGTGGCCATCACCAGCGTGTTGACGACCGAAATCACCGTGTACGCGATGATCATCCCGACGAGCAGGTAGTTGACCCACGCGCCGATCTCGTTGCCCTTCGCGTGCGCCGCGATGAGGGCGTCGCGATCACCGACCACCACCGGCATCCCGGCCGTCGCCTCGCGAAGGCGCGAAGTCAGCGTCGCCGTGTCGACGCCTTCGGCCGCCCGCACCAGCAGCTGCGGGGCGAGCCCGAGCGTCGTGTGCGGAGCCAGCAGCGACGCGGGCAGCACGAGCCGTTCGAACCCGGGTCGCTGGTTCACGACCGCGCTCACCCGCACGTCCACCGGCGTGCCGTCGCCGAGCCGCAGCGACAGCGTGTCGCCGACGTGGCGGCCGAGCTTCTCCGGCACCTCGATGGCGTTCCCGGTCAGCTCGCTGACGCCGAGCGCGGGCCAGCCGTCGTCGTCGGAGTTCGAGTCGTACGGCTTGACGACGAACACCGTGCTCGTGACGTACTCCGACGCGCCGGCGACCCCCGGCACCGCGGCGACCCGGCCGAGCACCGACGGGTCCAGCCCGCCCGGCCCGGCGACGACGGCGTCCGCCCGCAGGTCCTCGGTGTAAGCCTGGTTGGAGACGGCTTCCTGGGTGGTTTGCAGGTAGATGTTGGCGGTCGCGATGCCGACCGCGAGCATGATCGGGGTGACCGCGCCCGCCGTCCGGACCGCACCGACGCGGGTGTTGAGCAGCGCGACCCGGCCGGTGACGCCGCTGACGGCCTGGACCGGCCAGCGCAGCAGCATCGCCGTCACCTTCGTGACGCCCGGGCTGATCGCCGCGAGCCCGAACGCCCACAGCATCACCGCGGGGCCGGCCGTGCTGGCCGCGACCGGGCCGGTCATCACGGCGACCGTGACGATCGCCAGCGCCGTCCCACCGGCGAAGCACAGGATCGCGGTGATCACCCGGATCGGCGTCAGCCAGCGGCGCTCGACGGCGGCTTCCGCCAGCGCCTCGGTCGGGCGGACCTTCGAGGCCCGCCGTCCGGCGACGAAAGAAGCGGCGATGACGGCGAGCAGCGACGCGCCCGCGGCGACCGTCGCCGGGAGCCAGCCTTGCTCGAACTCCAGCACGTCCGGCACGACGTGGTTGGCCGCGAGCTCGCCGAACAGCCACTTCCCGAGCACCGGGCCGAGCACGACCGCGACGGCCACCGCGAGCACGCCGACGACCAGCGCCTCGCCGAGGACCATCCGCCGCAGCTGGCGCGGCGTCGTGCCGATCGCGCGCAGCAGCGCGAGTTCGCGCTGGCGCTGCTGGGTCGACAGGGTGAGCGTGCCCGCGACGACGAACACCATGACCATCGCCGACAGCCCGCCGGAGACGGCGGCCAGGACGATGAGGTTCTCGCCGCTCTTGCTCACCTCGGGGAACTCGAGGAGACCGCGGTCTGACCCGGTCGTCACGATCCCGGCGTCCCCGACGGCCGCCGTCACCGCGGCGACGTCACCGCCGAAGACCCCGATCGCGTCGTACTGGCCCGGGTGCCCGGAGAGCTTCGAAGCGTCCGAAGCGGAGAAGAACAGCGCGGAGTCCCGCATGGCCTGCGGCGCCTCGGCGATGCCGGAGATCCGGTATTCGCCAACGCTGCCGTGGGCGGCGACCGGCAGCTTGTCCCCGATCGCGAGCCCGAGCCCGGCGTCGACGACGACTTCGCCCGGCTTCGGCGCTTCGCCCTTCAGCGTGTACGGCGTCAGGGCGGCGGAGTCCCACGCGTGCCCGAGAGCGCTCGCGGCGCCGGCCTGCGCCGGGAAGCTGACCTCGCCGACGACGTTCGTGACGCCGGGGACCGCGCGCAGGCGGTCGGCCAGCGAGGCGTCGACGCGGACACGCTCGGGCAGCGTCGCGTTCTTGAACTTGTGCTTGTCGTCGGGGTCGAGGGTCGCCGGGTCCTCCTTGGGCACCGCAAACGTTTGCTGCCCGCCGACGACGATCGGCGCGGCGGCCAGCCGCTGCACCGGCGTCTCGGACCGGATGCCCGTCTCCATCAGGCCACCGCACGCCGAGACGATCAGCGCGCCGAAGAACACGGCGACGAACGTCGCCAGGAAGGCCCCCTTGCGCAGGCGGAGGGTCCGGAGGGCGAGGGAGAACATCAGGCCTGCACCGCCATCCGGTCCCAGGCACCCAGGTGGGTCATCCGCTCGGCGACGGCGGCCGCGGTCGGCCGGGCGAGCCGGCCGGCGATGCGGCCGTCGGCCAGGAACACGACCTCGTCGGCATAGGACGCGGCGACCGGGTCGTGCGTCACCATGATCACCGTCTGGCCCGACGCCCGGACGGACTCACGCAGCAGGCCGAGCACGTCGGCGGCGGTGCGGGTGTCGAGCGCGCCGGTCGGTTCGTCGGCGAAGAGCACGGCCGGGTCGGTGACCAGGGCCCGCGCGATCGCGACGCGCTGCTGCTGCCCGCCGGAGAGCTGCCCGGGCAGGTGCTTGCGGCGCCCGTCGAGCCCGACGTGCTTGAGGATCCGCGCCACCAGCCGCTTGTCGGGGCGCTTGCCGGCCAGCTGCAGCGGCAGCACGACGTTCTGCTCGACCGTCAGCGCCGAGAGCAGGTTGAACGCCTGGAAGACGAAGCCGACGCGGTCGCGCCGCAGCTTCGTCAGGTACGTCTCGCTCTTGCCGTCGAGGTCCTGGCCGTCGAGCACGACGCGGCCCGACGTCGGCCGGTCGAGCCCGGCCGCGCAGTGCAGGAACGTGCTCTTGCCCGACCCGGACGGGCCCATCACCGCCGTGAACCCGCCCCGCGGGAACGAGATCGAGACCCCGTCCAGCGCGACCACGCCTTCGCCGTACTCCTTGCGCACGGCCTCCAGCCGGACCGCGTCGGCTGCCTCGTGCCACCCAGTTGTCATGGGGAAAACGCTAGGGAGGAAGCCCGCCGGCCACCCTGGTGCGCACGCGCGTCTTCGAGGTAGGGACAGCCCTACTCAGGTGCGGCCCTTGCCGCCGAAACCGCCGCTGATCCGGCGCAGCACCGCGCGCGGCAGCAGCCCGCCGATCGCGACGACGGCCTTGTACTGCAGGCTCGGCACCGAGATCACCTTGCCGCGGCGCAGGTCCGCCAGCGCCTCGCCGACCACCTGTTCGACACCCAGCCAGGCGATTTTCGGGCCCGGTTTGCCGATCCCGGCCCGCTGGTGGAACTCGGTCGCCGTGAAACCCGGGCAGAGGGCCATCATCCGGACGCCCTTGGGCAGCGACGCGGCGATGCCTTCGGTGAACGACGTGACCCAGTTCTTGCTGGCCGTGTACGTCGAACCGCGGCCGCTGAAGAACCCCGCGACGCTGCTGACCTGGATGATCTCGCCGCGGCCGCGTTCGATCATGCCGGGCAGCACGGCCCGCGTCAGCCGCAGCACGGCGGTGACGTTGACGTCGAGCTGGCGCTGCAGCGCGTCCGGCGGGATCGTCCAGAAGTCACCGTTCAGCCCGAACCCGGCGTTGTTCACGAGCAGGTCGACCGGGCCGGCGGCGAGCCGCTCCTCGACCGCCGTCCGTCCGTCCACTTCGGACAGGTCAGCGGGGAGCACCTCGACGCCGACGCCGTGCTTTTCCCGCAGCTCGGCGGCGTAGGCCTCCAGCCGCGTGGTGTCGCGGGCGACGAGGACGAGGTCGTACTTCTCGGCGGCGAGCGTGCGCGCGAACTGCGCGCCGATGCCCGCGGTGGCCCCGGTGATCACGGCAGTGTGACTTCCGGGGCTTCGCCCCGGGCCGGGGGCTCCGCCACCCGGACCCCCGACAGAGAAGTTGGTGGTGGTCATGTGGGTGAACGATACCCACAGGTCAGGGCCTCCGCGTGCAGCTGTTTCGCCCTCGGGTTATCGTCCCGATCATGGGTAAGCACAGCAGGCGCAAGAGCGGCTACCTGCCCAAGATCGCCGCCGGCGCGGCGCCCGTGGCCCTCCTGTTCGCGGCCCCCGCGGCGGCGCTCGCGGCCCCGGCCGAACTCACCCTGCCCCTCGACCACCGGCACACCACCACGCTCGACAGCGACGGCGACACGCTCTCCGCGAGCCGCCGCGACGTCGTCGTCAAGCAGCTCGGCGACGCCCGGCTCGCGTCCGACCTCACCGAGGCCGTCGCCACGCGCGGCGACCGCGCGGGTGTCCTCGAACGGTCCCACCAGGGCGTCTGGCTCGCCAAGGGCGTCGACGTCCTGAGCGAGAACGCCGAGCAGCTCGACGCGGGGCTGTTCGCGGGAGACCTCACCGGCGGGGTCGCCGCCCGCCACTCGTCCGGCCAGGCCGTCGACCTCGGGCAGCTGGGCGCGGTCGGGACGGCGTCCGAGCTCCACGCGGTCGGCAGCCTTTCCGGCGACCTCGACCTGCGGCAGACGCACGAGCTGGGCGGTCAGCTGGGACCGGCGTCCGGCCTGGTCAGAACGTCCCTGAGCGACTCGTCGGGCTCGTTCAGCGGCGACCTCGAGGTCGACCACGTCGTCCACGTCCAGGGCGGCACGACGTCGCTGCGCGGCACCCTGGCGGTCAGCGTGCTCGACCAGCCGGTGCTCGACCTCTAGTCCTGCGCCGGCGGGTCCACGGGCTGGTGCTGGACCGGCGTCCCGGCGGCCGGGGTCGGCGGGGTGCTGCCGGCGGACGGGATGGGCGCGCTCGCCTGGTGGCGGCCCGCGTCGTAGTCCTCGTCGAACGGGTCGACGATGTCCGCGATCTCGCCGAGGTCGCGCAGCAGCCGCTCGAGCCGCGACGGGCCGGCGGTCGGGACGACGCTGGCGAGCACCCACTCGGCCTCGAGCCAGGCCACGCCGACGTCGCCGCCGAGCTGGTCCGCGGCGTCGACGAGCTCCTGGGTGATCACCGCGCGGGCCCCGTCGGCGTCGTCGGCGAAGGCGTAGCGCGAGCCGATCGGGCCGAGCATCTCGGGCATGTCCGCGCGCTGGAACGGCACGCTGGACAGCCACATCTCGATCGGGATCCGGTGCTTCTTGTTGCAGCGCACGGCGACCACGACCGCCGGGATCTGCCCCTCGGACTCGATGTCGAAGATGAACACGGGACGGCGGCCGTCGGAGGTGAAGGTCGAACCCGCGACGACGTTCACGGCGGCGTCCGCGCCGAAGTAGCCGATCGCGCCGTTGGACCACTGCTGCGGCAGCCGTTCGTCCTCCTCGACGAACTGCCAGCCGCGCAACTGCGCCCAGCGCATTCGCTCGCGGTTGCGCGAGCCCTCCTTCGCCCGGTCGGCCGCGAGCAGCCCCAGCCCCGCCACCAGCGCGACGGCGGCGATGACGAACCAGATCCACGCCGGAATACCCACGACGTGCAGGGTATCGCCTGCTACGCCGAAGAGATGATGGCCGGTACCCGTGTCGCCGGGCCCGTTCGGACCAATTCCCCGTTCCCGGGTCGACAAATCGCTATCTCCGGCCACTTTGGACGGCCGGTGAACGCCAGGAGGGGCACCCCGTGGACGTCGTGTCCAGGAAGGTGCCCCTCCGCTCGGTGAACTTCAGACGCGGGTGACCGTCAGCGCGTCCCCGGCCTCGATGTCCGGGATGTCCACCCGGACCGTGTCGCCGTCGCGGACTTCACCCGACAGCAGCTCCTTCGCCAGCTTGTCGCCGATCGCCGACTGGACCAGCCGCCGCAGCGGGCGGGCGCCGTAGATCGGGTCGAAGCCGTTGAGGGCGAGCCACTCGCGGGCGCCGTCGGTGACCTCCAGGTTCAGCCGGCGCTGGGCCAGCCGCGCCGCCAGCCGCGCCACCTGGATGTCCACAATGGACGTCAGCTGCTCGGTGCCGAGCGAGTGGAACACGACGATGTCGTCGAGCCGGTTGAGGAACTCCGGCTTGAACTGCCGCTGCACCACGTTCAGCACCGCGTCCCGCCGCTGGCGTTCGTCCAGCGAAGGGTCGGCGATGGCCTGCGACCCGAGGTTCGAGGTCAGGATCAGGATGGTGTTGCGGAAGTCCACCGTCCGGCCCTGGCCGTCGGTCAGCCGCCCGTCGTCGAGGACCTGCAGCAGCACGTCGAAGACGTCCGGGTGGGCCTTCTCGACCTCGTCGAGCAGCACCACCGAGTACGGCCGGCGCCGGACGGCCTCGGTCAGCTGCCCGCCCTGGTCGTACCCGACGTACCCCGGCGGGGCACCGACCAGGCGCGCCACCGAGTGCTTCTCGGCGTACTCGCTCATGTCGATCCGCTGGATCGCGCGCTCGTCGTCGAACAGGAACTCGGCCAGCGCCTTCGCCAGCTCGGTCTTGCCGACGCCGGTCGGGCCGAGGAACAGGAACGAGCCGGTCGGGCGGTCGGGGTCGGCGACGCCGGCCCGGGCGCGGCGCACCGCGTCCGCCACGACCTGCACGGCTTCGGTCTGCCCGATGACGCGCCGGCCCAGCTCCTCTTCCATCCGGAGCAGCTTGCCGGTCTCGCCCTCGAGCAGCCGGCCCGCCGGGATGCCGGTCCAGGAAGCGACGACGTCGGCAATGTCGTCACTGCCGACCTCTTCCTTGAGCATCACGTTCTGCTGGCTGGCCTCGCTCGCCGCGGTGGCCGCTTCGAACTCCTTCTCCAGCGCCGGGATCCGGCCGTAGCGCAGCTCGGCGGCCTTGCCGAGGTCGCCGTCGCGCTCGGCACGCTCGGACTCACCGCGCAGCTGCTCCAGCTGCTCCTTGAGCTCGCGGACCTTCTCGATGGAGCCCTTCTCGTTCTGCCACCGCGCGGTCAGCGCCGTCAGCGTCTCGCGCTTCTCGGCCAGCTCGGCGCGCAACGCGTTGAGCCGGTCCTTCGAAGCCGCGTCGCTCTCCTTGGCGAGCGCCATCTCCTCGATCTCGAGGCGCCGGACAGCGCGTTCGACCTCGTCGATCTCCACCGGCCGCGAGTCGATCTCCATGCGCAGCTTGGACGCGGCCTCGTCGACCAGGTCGATGGCCTTGTCCGGCAGGAAGCGCGCGGTGATGTAGCGGTCGGACAGCGTCGCGGCGGCGACCAAGGCGGCGTCCGTGATCCGGACACCGTGGTGCACCTCGTAGCGCTCCTTCAGCCCGCGCAGGATCGCGATGGTGTCCTCCGGCGACGGCTCGCCGACCAGCACCTGCTGGAAGCGCCGCTCCAGGGCGGCGTCCTTCTCGATGTGCTGGCGGTACTCGTCGAGCGTGGTCGCGCCGACCATCCGCAACTCACCGCGGGCGAGCATCGGCTTGATCATGTTGCCGGCGTCCATCGCGCCTTCACCGGTCGCGCCGGCGCCGACGATCGTGTGCAGCTCGTCGATGAACGTGACGACCTCACCCGCGGAGTCGGTGATCTCCTTGAGCACGGCCTTCAGCCGCTCCTCGAACTCGCCGCGGAACTTCGCGCCGGCCACCATCGACCCGAGGTCGAGGGCGACGACGCGCTTGCCGCGCAGCGACTCCGGCACGTCCCCGGCGACGATGCGCTGGGCCAGCCCTTCGACGATGGCCGTCTTGCCGACGCCCGGCTCGCCGATCAGGACCGGGTTGTTCTTCGTGCGCCGCGACAGCACCTGCACGACGCGGCGGATCTCGGTGTCGCGCCCGATGACCGGGTCGAGCTCGCCGGCGCGGGCACGCGCGGTGAGGTCGACGCCGTACTTCTCGAGCGCCTTGAACGTGCTCTCCGGGTCCTCGCTGGTGATCCGGGCGGAGCCGCGGACCTTGACGAACGCCTCGCGCAGCGCGTCCGGCGTCGCGCCGTGGCGCTTGAGCAGGTCGGCCACCTGGCCGCCTTCGGTCGCGAGCCCGACGAGCAGGTGCTCGGTCGAGACGTACTCGTCGCCCAGCTCGGTCGCGAGCTTCTGCGCGTGCGTCAGCGACTTGACCGCGAAGGTGTCGAACTGCGGGCTCGACACCGTCGCGCCGGTCGCGGACGGCAGTGCCGCGATGAGCGGCTCGAGCTCCTTGTGCACCACCCCCGGGTCGGCCCCGACCGCGGTCAGCAGCGGTGCGGTCAGCCCCTCACCCTGCGCCAGCAGGGCACCCAGCAGGTGGGCGGCCGACACGTGCGGGTTGCCGGCCATGGTGGCCGCCTGCGCCGCGGACGAGATCGCCTGCTGGGTCTTCGTGGTCGGGTTGAAAGCGTCCATCCCTCACCTCATGCTCGATACTTCAAAAGTCCTGGTGACAGGCCTGACCGTGACCTGACACTATCCTTAACGCACGAAAACTTGAGTCTGTTCCGCTCAACTCTGACCGGGTGCGACGGCGTCGGCGGGCAACCGCGATCCGAGCATCCCGAGCCCGGCCACGGCGAGGCCCGCACACGCCCCGACCAGCACCCAGGGTAACCAGTCGGCCACCGAGAACAACGCCACCACGGCGGGCGCGAGGACCTGCGCCATGGTGAACGCGTACTGGTACGCAGCGAGATAACGGCCGCGGGCCATCGGAGGTGCCGCGGCCTCGGCGAGAGCACCCGAACGCGGGCCGAAGACCAGGTCACCGGCGGCGAAGATCAGCGTCGACGCCAGCAGGTAGG
This sequence comes from Amycolatopsis sp. NBRC 101858, assembly GCF_030269325.1. Taxonomy (GTDB): domain Bacteria; phylum Actinomycetota; class Actinomycetes; order Mycobacteriales; family Pseudonocardiaceae; genus Amycolatopsis; species Amycolatopsis ponsaeliensis. The sequence goes on from NZ_BSTD01000001.1 coordinate 2,258,583, forward strand.
CCACCCGCCAGCCGTCGGGCACGAGCAGCACGCCGAGGCTGACCAGGCACCACGCGGCGAACAGCGCCGAGCCCGCGCGCATCGCCGTGATCCGGCTCAGGTGGGCGGTGAGCCGGAGCGCGAGCGTGCCGCCGACGCTGGTCAGCACGGTCAGCAGGGCCAGGATCGCGCCGGGCAGCCAGGCCGGGCCGTGCATCCGGTCGAGCACGAACACCGGCGTGCCGATCAGGAAGAACTCGAGCGAGAGGCCGAACAGGCCGCTGAAGAGGATCAGGGCGAGGTACGGCCGGTCGCGCAGCACCTTGACCGACCGTTCGCAGTGCCGCCGGTGCGGCCGCGCGAGCCGGACGAACACGGCGAGGATCGACGCGGCCACGAAGAACGTCGCGACGTCGAGGAGGAGCGCGATCCGGTAGCCGCCCGCGCCGAGCCAGGTCAGCAACGCCCCCGCGACGAGCCCGCCGAGGCCGAAGCAGCCGGCCCGCACCATCCCCACCTCGGCGAACGGCCGATCCTTCGGGACGTCCCCCGCGACGTCGGCGATGAGCACGAACAGGGAGCTGTAGAACAGCTGCTGGCCGGCGGCGAGCAGGACCGCGGCGGCCACCACCGGGCCCACGCCGTCGGCGAGCAGGTACGCGACCGCGCCGGCGGCCTGCAGCAGCTGGGCGCCGATGACCACGACCCGCGGCCCGACGCGGTCCACGAGCCGGCCGGCCAGCGGCGGCACGACGAGCCCGCCGACGGTACCGAGCGTGACGGCCGTCCCGGCCACCGCGAGCGGCACGCCGACCACCTGCGTCACGTAGACCAGTGCCAAGGGGAGGAAAAGACCCGAGCCGAAGTTGTCGGTTCCCAGCGCGCACAGCAGCGCCACCCGGCTACGCGTCACCCTTCGACGTTAACTCCCTGGCACACCGCCAAGTCAGGACCGAACGGAGACATTCCTGCGGGCCCGATGCCACTGGCGGTGTTCTCGCGGCGTCAGTGCGTCACTTGGTCGTGTCGGCCAAGCAGGCGGCGCTGCCGAGCGCGCGGCGGAGGTCGGCGTTCATCTCGGCGAGCCGGCCGATGAGGTCGGTGACGCGCTCGTCGTCCCAGCCGCCGAGCGCCTGCTCCATGAACTCCAGGTAGTTGGCGCGCCAGCGGGCGAGCTCTTCCCGGCCCTTCTCGGACACGCTCACCAGGGACGCGCGGCCGTCTTCCGGCGCGGGACGGCGGTCGACCAGCCCGGCCGCGGACAGCTGCGTGATCTGCCTGCTGACCACCGACAGGTCGACGAACCGGCGTTTGGCCAGCTCGGACGGCCTGGCTTCGCCGTTCTTCGCGAGGTCGGACAGCAGCATCGCGGCCGCCGGGTGCAACCCCGGCTGGTCCTGCCAGGCCTGCATGATCCAGGCGTGCTGGAGCTGCGACGCGGTCTTCAGCTCGCGCATGAGCTCGACCCGGACGTCGTCGCCGGTGTCGTCGAAGCCCATCGGACCCTCCTGCCACAGCTATTACTTGTGCAATACAAGTTTATTGCCCATCGCTTGCGCGAGCAAGGATCACCCTGGTGAGGTCGCCCACGCCGTGACCGGACGCAGTACACCCGGTCGGAGCAACAATGCAGGCAAAAGGGCGGTCGACAGCTACCCTGCGGACGGGCCCGCGCGAGGCCCCGAAGAGTGACGAGGTGGACGTGGTGACGAAGGAGCGAGGAGGCGGCTGTGAGCGAAACTGCCGTCACCGCGCGCGGGCCGGCGGGGAATGATCGGGTGCCGTCGTCCATCCGTCCCCAGCGAGCGAACTCCACCCCATGACAGCCGACTCGGTCAGCCCGCTCCCCAGGTCTTCTTCGCCGCGTGAGGCGCCCGCCGCCGTCGTCGCGATGGTCCAGCTCATCCGCGACAGCTGGGCGAAGTCGGAGCCGTACATCGCGGACATCTCCCAGTTCTTCTACGGGATGCTGTTCACCCTCGCACCGACCACGCGCGACTTCTTCCCGATCAACATGGAGATCCAGCGCGGCCGGCTGGTGCGCGCGCTGGTGCACATCGTGCAGATGGTGGACCGGCCCGACGACCTCGCGCCGTTCCTGCGCCAGCTGGGCCGCGACCACCGCAAGTTCGGCGTGGTGCCCCGGCACTACGAAGCCGTCGGCACCGCGCTGCTGGCGTCGCTCAAGAACCACCTCGGCCGGGAGTGGACACCCGAGGTCGAGCGGGCCTGGGCGGAGGCGTTCACCATCGCCGCGCGGGCCATGCAGGACGCCGCCGCGTCCGACACGAACCCGCCGTCGTGGCAGGCCACCGTGGTCGAGCACCGGCGGCTGACCTGGGACCTCGCGCTGGTGCGGCTGATGCCCCACCAGCCCGTGCCCTACCACCCCGGCCAGTACGTGAGCGTCGAAGTCCCGCAGCGGCCGCGGCTGTGGCGCTACCTCTCGCCGGCGAACGCACCGCGCGAGGACGGCGGCATCGAGTTCCACGTCCGCGCGATCGACGGCGGCTGGGTGTCCAGGGCGATAGTCAGCCACACCCAGCCCGGCGACGTCTGGCGGCTCGGCCCGCCGCTCGGCAGGCTGGCGGTCGACCGCGAGACGTCACGGGGCGTGCTGATGATCGCGGGCGGGACAGGCATCGCGCCGCTGCGGTCGATCCTCGACCACCTCGCGTTGTGGGGCGAGAACCCGAAGACCTGGCTGTTCTACGGCGGGCCGGCCCGGGAAGACCTCTACGACCTCGAGGAACTGCGCGCGCTCGCGTCGACCAACCCCTGGCTGAACGTGACGCCGGTGGTGGAGCGCGGCGGCGACGTCCCCGGGTTCGAGCAGGGGACGCTGGCCGAGGCGATCACGCGGTACGGCGCCTGGCCGGACCACGACGTCCTCGTGTCCGGCTCGCCGGCGATGATCCGCGCGACGGTGTCGCGCATGCTGGTCGCGGGCAGCGCGCTGGACCAGATCCAGTACGACCCGTTCACGATCGACTAGCACCCCGTCAATTGCGGGCGCACCGGTCCGATGCACAAATCGAACGAACGACGGGAATTGTTACGCACTCCGCGTAAACCATCCGGGTGATCGTTTTTACCCAGCGCCAGCCGGGGTTTACCCGGTGTGGCGAAATTGCTCCGTTCGAGCGGACCGCGCGGAATCACGCGCATCTGCACGGGAATTCGCCTACAGTCGGAAACCCTCGGGGGCGGCACCGCACGGCGACGCCGCACGCACGGCACTCAAAAAGCCTTTGCAGGACTGGAGATTACCGTTCCCGATGACTGCTGAATCCGTGAAGATCTCCGCACCGCCCAAGACCGTTCCCGTTTCGACCGTGGAAGGTCGCGAACTAGCCCGGCTGATTCGTGAAAGTTTTGCGGAGATCGAACCGAAAGCCGACGAAGTGGCGCAGTACTTCTACGGCGTGTTGTTCGTGGTCGCGCCGGAATGCCGCGACATGTTCCCGATCACGATGGCGAACCAGCGGAGCCGGTTGCTGCGCGCGCTCGTCTACGTGGTGCAGATGGTCGACCGGCCCGACGAGCTGACCACGTTCCTCGGGCAGCTGGGCCGCGACCACCGCAAGTTCGCCGTCGTCTCCCGCCACTACGACGCCGTCGGCATCGCCCTGCTGGCCGCGCTGAAACGGTTCCTCAAGCAGAAGTGGACGCACGAGGTGGAGGCCGCGTGGACGACGGCGTACGGGCTCATCGCGAAGACCATGCGCGAGGCCGCGCAGGCCGAGACCGGGCCGGCGTCGTGGACGGCGCGGGTGCTCGACCACCGCAAGCTGTCCCGCGACGTCGCGATGGTCCGGGTGCAGACCGAGGGACTGCTGCCGTTCCGGGCCGGCAGCTACGTGAGCGTGGAGGTGCCGCAGCGGCCGCGGATGTGGCGCTACCTCTCGCCGGCGACCGCGCCGCGCGGCGATGGCCAGATGACGTTCCACGTGCGCGCGGTGCCCGGCGGCTGGGTCAGCGGCGCCATCGTCAACCACACCAAGCAGGGGGACACGTGGCGGCTCGGACCGGCGATGGGCACGCTCAACGTGCGCCCGACCGCCACCCGGAAGAAACTGCTGATGATCGCCGGCGGGACCGGCGTCACCCCGTTCGTCTCGATCCTCGACGACCTCGCGCACTGGAAGCGCAACCCGCCGGTGCACCTGTTCTTCGGCGGCAGAAGACCCGAGGACCTCTACGCGCTGGACGACCTCCGCCGGCTGACCGCGGTGTCGAAGTGGCTGACGGTGACCCCGGTGACCGAGGAGGGCGCGATCCCCGGCGGCGACCGCGGCACGCTCGCCCACGCGGTGACCCAGCGTGGCGCCTGGAAGGACCACGACATCCTCGTCTCCGGCTCGCCCCCGATGATCCGGGCGACGATCGCGAAGCTGCTGACCACCGGCATCGAGCTCGAACGCATCCGCTTCGACCCGTTCACCCTGGACTGAGGAACTCTCAGCAGGCCGCGCGTGCGAGCCGGATTCTCGCTATGTTGCCGATATGGAGATGACCATTCCGGTTCCGGACGGGACCATCGGCGGCTACCTGGCGGAGCCCGCGGGCGAGGGCCCGCACCCGGGCGTGGTGCTCATCCACGACGCGTTCGGGCTGAGCCAGGACACGAAGAACATCACCGACCGCTTCGCCGCTGCGGGCTACCTCGCGCTGAGCCCCGACCTGTACTCGCGCGGCGGCTTCCGCCGGTGCGTCCGCCGCGTGTTCTCCGACATGTTCGCCAACCAGGGCCGGACCTTCGACGACATCGAGGCGTCGCGTTCGCTGCTGGCCGCGCGGGAGGACTGCTCGGGCCGCATCGGCATCGCCGGGTTCTGCATGGGCGGCGGCTTCGCGCTCGTCGCGGCGTCACGCGGCTTCGAGGCGTCGGCGCCCTACTACGGGCAGCTGCCGAAGAACCTGTCCGTGCTCGACGACGCGTGCCCGATCGTCGCGAGCTTCGGCAAGAAGGACTTCTCGCTGCGCGGCGCGGCGGCCAAGCTCGAGACGGCGCTCACCGAGCGTGAGATCCCGCACGACGTCAAGGAGTACGCCGGCGCGAGCCACGGCTTCGCGAACAAGATCGAGGTCGCGCCGCCGCTGAACCTGCTGCTCAAGGTCGTCGGGTTCACCTACCACCACGAGGCGTCGGAAGACGCGTGGCGCCGGGTGACGTCGTTCTTCGGCGAACACCTGCAGCAACCGCCCCGACCTTCGCACTGAGCCGAGCGGGCTAGCGAAGTCTCCGAACGGCTGTTGTTTGTTGACCGTTGTGCCCGAATCGCCTTATGGTCTAGACCACATCTTCCCCGGATGTGCTCGCTCGTCCTCCCTCCGGAACAACGCTGTTCCCCCTCGAGGAGCCGAAATGACCTGGAATCGCAAGCTCTTCGCGGCCGCTGCCGGTGTTCTGCTCGCCCCGGTGCTGGTCGTCGTCCTCCCCGCCACCACCGCGAGCGCCCACGGTTACATCTCGGACCCGCCCAGCCGGCAGGCCAACTGCGCGGCCGGAAAGGTGCCGAACTGCGGCCAGATCGTCTACGAACCCCAGAGCGTCGAAGGCCCCAAGGGCCTGCGCAGCTGCAACGCCGGGCTGTCGCAGTTCGCCGAGCTGGCCGACGAGTCGAAGCCGTGGCCGGCCAAGTCGGTCGGCACTTCGGTGACGTTCAACTGGGTGTTCACCGCCCGGCACGCCACGAAGAGCTACGAGTACTACGTCGGCAACACGCTCGTCGCGTCGTTCAACGGCAACAACCAGCAGCCCCCGGCGACGGTGCAGCACACGGTGAACCTGGCCGGGTACTCGGGCCGGGTGAAGGTGCTGGCGATCTGGAACATCTCCGACACGGCCAACGCGTTCTACAGCTGCGTCGACCTCCAGATCGGCGGCGGCGGAACGACCCCGCCGCCGACCACGACGACCCCGCCCCCGACGACGACCCGCCCGCCGACCACCACCCCGACGACGCCGCCTTCGAGCGGTACGTGGGCGGCGGGAACGGCGTACAAGGCCGGCGACGTGGTGACGTACAACGGCGTGAGCTACCGCTGCCTCCAGCCGCACACGGCGATCGCGGGCTGGGAGCCGCCGAACACCCCGGCGCTGTGGCAGCGCCAGTGAGAGTGTGGCTGGCTGTCGTCGCGCTGCTGCTGACCGGCTGCAGCGCGACGGCGGCCCCGCCCGCGTACAACGCGGCCGACGTGATGTTCCTGCAGATGCTGATCCCCCAGAACCAGCAAGGCATCGAGATCGTCCGCCTGGCTCGCGACCACGCGTTGCCACCGTCCCTGAAGGAGCTGGCAGCGGCGATCGAATCGACGCAGCTCACCGAGGTCGACGACATGAAGCGCTGGCTGCGCGACTGGGGCCAGCCCGAGACGATGGACATGAACCCCCAGGCCCACGCAGGCCACGGCGGCATGAAGATGACCTCCCCGGACCTGCTGGGCACACTCCGGACGGCTCCTTCCGGTGAGTTCTCGCGCAAGTTCCTCGACGTGCTGACCGGCCAGCAGCAGGGAGCGGTCGAGCTGGCCCAGACGGAGAACGGAGCGAGCGGCGGAGTCAACGCCCAGGCCCGCGATCTGGCCCGTCGGGTCATCGAGTCACGGACGGCGGAGGTCAAGCAGCTGCTGAACTTCAAGGTTTGACGCCCCCGCGGCGCAAAGGTGCCGGCCGCGGGCAGCCACCTGCCCGGCTGCCCGCGGCCGGCGTGGCGGCCCGGCTTGCCCGCGGGCCGCCTTCCGCGCGTCGAAATTCGGTTGGCCGCATCTCCGCACCGCACTAGCCTCGCGATCATGACGTTCTCCTTCGCCGTCTTCGCGAGGTTGCGCAGTCGCCGCTGACGGCGGCGCACCGATCTCGTTTCCCTGCCCGCCGTTCCGGCCTTGCCGGGCGGCCCCTCTCGTGCTGCCCGGCTCCCTCCAGAGCTGCGGAGCATCCCTTGACTTCCCTCCTGCCCGAACACGCCCACCTGCGCGCGGAGCGCGTCGGCGTCACGCTCGGCTCCCGTCGCGTCCTGCACGACGTGAGCGTCACCGTTTCGGCCCGGTCACGGCTGGCGATCGTCGGCGAGAACGGGCGCGGCAAGACCACGCTGCTGCACGTCCTCGCCGGATTTCGGGCGCCCGACCACGGCACCGTCCACCGGACCGGCACCGTCGGCGTCGCCCGGCAGGCGTTGCCCTTCCGGTCCGGCGAGACCGTCGGCACGCTGACCACCGAAGCCTTGCGCGACGCCGAAGACGCCTTGCGAGCGCTCGACGCGGCAGCCGAGAACTACACCGAAGACCGCTACGCCGCCGCACTCGACGCGGCCACGCGCCTCGACGCGTGGGACGCCGAACGCCGTGTCGACGTCGCCCTCGAAGCCCTCGGCGCCTGCGCCGACCGGACTCGCGAGCTCGGCACGCTCTCGGTCGGGCAGCGCTACCGCGTGCGCCTGGCCTGCCTGCTCGGTGCGCGGCACGACTTCCTGCTGCTCGACGAGCCCGGCAACCACCTCGACGCCGCCGGCCTCGCGTTCCTCACCGACCGCCTGCGCGGCCACGACGGCGGCGTCGCGCTGGTCAGCCACGACCGGGCGCTGCTCAGCGACGTCGCGACCGAGTTCCTCGACCTCGACCCCAGCCAGGACGGCCGTCCGCGCAGCTACGCCGGCGGCTATCAAGCCTGGCAGGACGGCCGCCGCCGCGACCGCGAACGCTGGGTGCAGGAGTTCGAGGAACAGCAGGACACGCACCGGCAGCTCACGCTCGCGGTGTCGCAGGCGCGCGACCGGCTCAGCACGGGCTGGCGGCCGGACAAGGGCACCGGACGGCACCAGCGCCAGTCCCGCGCACCCGGCGTCGTCCAGGCGCTCAACCGGGAGCGGGCGGCGCTGGAGGCGCACCGCGTGACCGTGCCCGAGCCGCCGTTGTCGTTGCGGTGGCCCGATCTCGGCTCCGGCGCCCGAGCTCTGGTCCGCCTGCACGACGTCGGCGTCGCCGGCCGCCTCGCCGGACCGGTGACGCTGTCCCTCGACCGCGGCGACCGCCTGCTCGTCACCGGTGAGAACGGTGCGGGCAAGTCGACACTGCTGTCCGCGCTCGCCGGCGAGCTCACGCCGACGACGGGTTCGGTCCGGCACCTGCCCGGCGCGAAAGTGGCCCTGATCGGCCAGGAAGTCCCGGCGTGGCCGGAAGAGTTCACCGCTCGCCGGCTGTTCGAGCGTGCGGGTGTGCCGCTTTCGGCCATGGGCCTGCTCGACGCCGAAGCCCTGCGCACGCCGGTCGGCCGCATGTCCCAAGGCCAGCAGCGGCGGCTCGACCTGGCCCTGCGCTTGGCCGGCCGCCCGGACGTCCTCGTCTTCGACGAGCCGACCAACCACTTGTCGGCGGTGCTCGTCGAGGAGCTGACCGAGGCCTTGCTCGAAACCCCGGCCGCGGTGGTCGTGGCGACGCACGACCGCCGGATGCTGCGCGACCTCGCGGACTGGCCACGGCTGGACCTCTGACGCACAAAGGCCTCCCCGGTCACCCGGGGAGGCCTTCGGTGCGTCGGAACGTCAGCGGCGCTTGGGCCGCCAGACCACCATCGCGGTCTGCTGGTTGAGCGGCACCAGGTCCCGGCGGTAGGACGCGTGCGCCGCCGCTGCGGCCTGTTCCCCCGCGACGTACGCCGCGGCCAGTTCTTCGGTCAGCTCGGCGAGCCGGGCCCGCAGCGCGTCGACCTGGTTCTCCAGCTCGATGATGCGCTTGATGCCGGCCAGGTTGACGCCGTCCTCCTGCGACAGGCGCTGGACTTCGCGCAGCAGCGCGATGTCCCGCATCGAGTAGCGCCGCCCCCCGCCGGACGTGCGGCCCGGCGACACCAGGCCCTGCCGGTCGTAGGTGCGCAACGTCTGCGCGTGCATCCCGGCGAGCTGTGCCGCCACCGAGATGACGAACACCGGGGTCTCTTCGTCCCCTTCCTGGGGAATCCCGCCGAACATCCCACTCACCTGCCTTCGAGCAGCTCAGTGATCTCGGGCCGGGGGTCGTGCCCGGCCATCGACTCGGCGTACGCCTGCAGTGCTTCGCGCGCCTTGTCGTCCAGTTTGGCGGGAATCGCCGCGGTGAGGGTGACGAGCAGATCACCTTGTGAGCCGTCGCGCTTGGCGATGCCCTTGCCGCGCACGCGCAGCACGCGCCCGCTCGCGGTACCCGGCGGCACCTTGAGCGAGACCTTGCCGTCCAGCGTCGGCACCGTGATCGTGGTGCCGAGCGTCAGCTCGGTGAAGTCCACCGGCACGGTGAGCGTCAGGTCGAGCGACTTCGGCTTGCGGCCGAACAGCGCGTGCGGAGCCACGTGCACCCGGACGTACAAGTCGCCCGCCTGCGCGCCACCCCGGCCCGGTTCGCCCTGACCGGCCAGCCGGATCCGCTGGTCGTCGTCGACGCCCGGCGGGATCCGGACGGTCAGCGTGCGGGTCCGCGTGCTGACGCCTTCGCCACCGCACTCGGGGCACGGGTCGTCGATGATCTGCCCGCGGCCGCGGCAGTCACGGCACGGCTCCGAGAACGCGAACGCGCCCTGGCTTCGGCTGACCAGTCCCGAACCGGAACAGGTCGGGCAGGTCCGCGGCGACGTACCCGGCTTCGCGCCGTTGCCGCCGCACGTCGAACAGGTCGCCGGGCTCGACAGCCGCAGCGGCAGGGTCGCGCCCTTGACCGCCTCGACGAAGTCGATCCGGACGTCCGTCTCGACGTCGGCCCCGCGCTGCGGCCGGTTCGCCGTCGCGCCCGCCGACGCCCGGCCGCGGCCGAACAGCCCGCCGAGGATGTCGCCGAGCCCGCCGAAGCCCTGCTGCTGGCCCGCACCGCCGGCTTGGCCGAAGATGTCGCCCATGTCGAAGCCGCCGGCGCCACCGCCGCCGGGGAAGTTGAAACCGCCCCCGCCGCCGAACAGCCGCCGCGCCTCGTCGTACTCCTTGCGCTTGCTCGCGTCGGAAAGCACGCCGTAGGCCTCGGAGACGGCCTTGAACTTCTGCTCCGCCTGCGCGTTGCCGGAGTTCGCGTCCGGGTGGTTCTCCTTGGCCAGCTTGCGGTAGGCCTTCTTGATCTCGTCGGCCGTGGCGTCGGAGGAGACGCCCAGTTCACGGTAGAAATCCTTGCCGACCCATTCCCGAGCACTCATCGGGCGCCTCCTCCTTCCAGGTGAACCGGATACTGCTTACTGCTGCTGGTCATCGAGTCCGCCGCCGAGCGGCAGCTCGCCACCGACGGGCGGGTGCTCCGCCGGGCCGCCGGGCTCGTGGTCGGTGACCCCGACCAGCGCCGCCCGCAGGACCCGGTCGCCGAAGCGGTAGCCGCGGCGCATGACCACGGTCACCGTCGGGCCCGCCACGTCCGGCGAGGTGTTGTGCTGCACGGCCTCGTGCACGCTCGGGTCGAAGGCCTCGCCCTCGCTGCCGAACGACTCGAGCCCCGCGCGCTGCAGGCCGCTGATCAGCTTGTCGCCGACGGCCTTGAACGCCCCGGTGAGGTCACCGTGCTGGTCGGCCCGCTCGAGGTCGTCGAGCAGCGGCAGCAAGTCGTTCACCACCGTCGCCTTCGCGCCGATCACGACCGCCTCGCGGTCACGCTCGACGCGCTTGCGGTAGTTGGCGTACTCCGCCTGCAGGCGCTGGAGGTCGGCGGTGCGCTCGGCCAGCTCCTTCTCGACGTCGGAGACCACCGACACCGAGTCGTCCACAATGGACTCGCCGAGCGAGGGGCCCGCGTGCTCCACGGGCGCTTCCTCCGGCTCCGGCGCGGCGTGGGCCGGACCGGGCGGGCGAACCTGCCCGGTCTGGGGGTCCACCCGCCGCCGATCCCGCACGACCACCGGCTCCTCGGGGCCGCGGCCCTGGTTCTCGGATTCGTCGTAGCTGTGGGTCACTTCTTCTCGTCCTCTTCGACGATCTCGGCGTCCACCACGTCATCGGCCTTGGCCTGGCCGCCGGCCGCACCGGCGTCGCCACCGGCCGCACCCGGGAAGCCTTCGGCGCCGGCCGCACCCGCGGCCGAGTCGGCGTTCGCGTTGGCGTACAGGGCGGTGCCCAGCTCCTGCGAAGCGGTGTTCAGCTTCTCGATCGACTCGCGGATCTTCGCCGAGTCGGTGCCCTTGAGCGCCTCGTTCGACTCGTCGATCGCGGACTTGACCTTGCCCTTGAGGTCCTCGGGCAGCTTGTCGTCGTTGTCCTTGAGGAACTTCTCGGTCTGGTAGACCAGCGTCTCGGCCTGGTTGCGGGTCTCGGCCTCTTCGCGACGGGTCTTGTCCTCCTCGGCGTGCGCCTCGGCGTCCTTGACCATCCGCTCGATGTCGTCCTTCGGCAGCGCGGAGCCACCGGTGATCGTCATCGACTGCTCCTTGTTCGTGCCCAGGTCCTTGGCCAGGACGTGCACGATGCCGTTCGCGTCGATGTCGAAGGTGACCTCGATCTGCGGCACGCCACGCGGGGCGGGCGGGAGACCGGTCAGCTCGAACATGCCGAGCTTCTTGTTGTGCGCGGCGATCTCGCGCTCACCCTGGAACACCTGGATCTGCACCGACGGCTGGTTGTCGTCCGCGGTGGAGAAGATCTCCGAGCGCTTCGTCGGGATCGTGGTGTTGCGCTCGATGAGCTTGGTGAACACGCCACCCTTGGTCTCGATGCCCAGCGACAGCGGGGTCACGTCCAGCAGCAGGACGTCCTTGACCTCGCCCTTCAGGACACCGGCCTGCAGGGCCGCGCCCACCGCGACGACCTCGTCCGGGTTCACGCCCTTGTTCGGCTCGCGGCCGCCAGTCAGCTCCTTGACCAGGTCGGACACGGCCGGCATGCGGGTGGAACCACCGACGAGCACGACGTGGTCGATGTCGCCGACGGCGATGTTCGCGTCGCGGATCACGTTGTTGAACGGGTTCCGGGTGCGCTCGAGCAGGTCCGAGGTGATCTTCTGGAACTCGGCGCGCGAGAGCTGCTCGTCGAGGAACAGCGGGTTCTTGTCGGCGTCGACCGTGATGTAGGGCAGGTTGATGCCGGCCGAGTTCGAGCTGGACAGCTCGATCTTCGCCTTCTCCGCCGCCTCGCGGATGCGCTGCAGCGCCATCTTGTCCTTGGTGAGGTCGATGCCGTTCGTGGCCTTGAACTTGTCGACCAGCCACTTGACGATGCGCTCGTCCCAGTCGTCACCACCGAGGTGGTTGTCACCGGAGGTCGCGCGGACCTCGACGACGCCCTCGCCGATCTCCAGCAGCGAGACGTCGAAGGTGCCACCACCGAGGTCGAAGACCAGGATGGTCTGCTCCTTCTCGCCCTTGTCCAGGCCGTACGCCAGCGCGGCGGCGGTCGGCTCGTTGACGATGCGGAGCACGTTCAGGCCGGCGATCTGCCCGGCCTCCTTGGTGGCCTGCCGCTGCGCGTCCTCGAAGTACGCCGGAACGGTGATCACCGCGTCGGTGATGGTCTCGCCCAGGTAAGCCTCGGCGTCGCGCTTGAGCTTCATCAGCACCCGGGCGCTGATCTCCTGCGACGTGTAGTTCTTGCCGTCGATCTCGGTCTTCCAGTCGGTGCCGATGTGCCGCTTCACGGACCGGATCGTCCGGTCGACGTTCGTCACGGCCTGGTTCTTCGCCGGCTGACCGGTCAGCACTTCACCGTTCTTGGCGAAGGCGACGATCGAGGGGGTGGTCCGGGAGCCTTCAGAGTTGGCGATGACCGTCGGCTCGCCGCCCTCCAGGACAGCGACGACCGAGTTGGTCGTGCCGAGGTCGATGCCGACCGCTCGCGCCATGGTGCTTTCCTCCTGTGTAAGCCTGCTATGTACGTGACCTGCACGTTCTTCCTCGCCTTGAGCGAGGCTCTGGCAAGTTTAGTCGGGCCTTCGTGCGTCTCGTCAAGTCGTACTTGAGTCGACCGCACTCAACCTTCGTATCCAGCCTAACGAGCCGGTCCGGGTTCTTGTTCCCGGGTTCAGCGGCAGATGTGCCCGGAAGTGGGTGTGACCCCACTCACCAGGTACTCCACCTCGGCCGCGCGGGCGCAGGCCGAGTTGAACAGCCCCGTGTGGCCGTCGTCGGTGCGGGTCAGCAGGGCCGCGCCGTCGATGCTCGCTGCCAGGCCGCGGGCCCAGGACAGCGGTGTCGCCGGGTCGTGGGCGCCGCCGACCACGAGGATCGGCGGGGCACCGTGGACCGGGTGGGCCTGCGGTGGGTTCTTCGCCGGGATCGACCAGCCCGTGCAGCCGCTGGTGAAGTCCCAGTACTCCGAATACCGCCAGCTGTGCGGCGCCACCGCGCGGAGCAGCCCGGCCATTGCCCCCAGGTCCGCCGGTCCGGTGAACGGTGACGGGAAGTCGTGGCAGCCGATCGCCCGGTACGCGCCGTAGATCGGGGACAGGAACTGGTTCCGCTCGGTGAGCCCGCGAGCGTCCGGGAACTCGCCGCCGGCCGCGGCCAGGGCCTTGCCCAGCGCCGGCCACTCCTCGCGGATGTAGAGGTGGTTGTAGACGCCGGCCGAAATCTCGTCGGCCGTCGCCGGGCGGCCCAGGTCGCTCGCCCACACCGTGCCGCGTGCCGCCCGGCCCACGACGTCGTCGTAGAAGCGGAGTACGTCACGCCCCCGCAAGGCACAGTCCGCCGAGCTGCCGCACCAGTCCGCGAACCGGACCAGCGCGTCTTCGGTCGCCGCGGCCTCCTCGATGATCGCCTGGCGCAGCGGGCGGGCGTGGTCGACCGCGCCGTCGAGCACCATCGTGCGGACCCGGCCAGGGTGCTTCGACGCGTAGACCGCGCCCAGCTCGGTGCCGTACGACAGGCCCAGCCACGAGATCTTCGGCTCGCCGAGCGCCACGCGGATCGTCTCGATGTCCTCGGCAGCACTCTGCGTGTCCGCGTTCGCCAGCAACGGCCCGGTCCGGGCCAGGCAGTCTTCGCCCGCCGCGCGGTTGTGCGCCACCAGCGCCTCGAACCCCGGCCGGGACGACGGGAACCGGTCGAGCGCCGGATCGAACAACGTCGCCGGGTCGCAGGTGATACGTGGCGTGCTGAACCAGTCGCCGCGCGGGTCGAAGCCCACGACGTCGAACCGCTGCCGCAGCCGCGCGAGGTCCGGCGACGCCAGTCCGCCGAACTGCACGAACCCGACGCCGGAGCCGCCCGGCCCACCCGGGTTCACCAGCAGTGAACCGATCCGCCCGCCCGGATCGAGCGCGGGCAGCCGGGTCAGCGCGAGCCGCGCCGACCCCGATTCCGGCCGTGCGCGGTCGATCGGCACGTCGACCGTCGCGCATTCGGCTGCCGATTCCTGCTGTGTCGCACATGGCTGCCACGTCAGCGAAGAAGCTGCTGAAGCCACAGCCGGTACGGCCCCCATGACCACGACCGCCGCGACAACCGCGGCGATCCGGCGCCCATCCATGATCCGGTTCCTCCCCTGCACGCCGGCCTTCGGCGTGCTCCCTTCCTAACAGCGACCACCGACGATTCAGGAGCGGTGGCCGGCCCAGGAAGAGAAGAAGAAATCAGCATTTCCTTGCTGCACAGCGACTTCCGCCGGCGTGCCGACCCACGAAGTCACTCGATAGTGGGAATCCGCGGCGACCGGCACCCCCTGCGCCGGCGCCACGGATCCCTCCCCCCGCGTGAACGCCACGACGCCGAACATCGTGACGGCCCCCAGCAGCGCGGCCGCCAGCACGCGCCGTTCGATCTTGCCCATGGTGAAAAACCCCCGTAGTAAGGAAAGTCAGGCCGCGCGGACCGTGACGCTGCCGCTGTCGGTGGTGAGGTCGAGCGTGTTCGGCGCGGAGCCGTCGGTCGGGACGTCGATGGAGCGGTGCCCGCTGTCGCTGTCCCCGACGACCCGGTACGGCCCGCCCGGCACCTCGACGTCGACGCTGCCGCTGTCGGCCTTGATCTTGACGTTGTTGGCCTGCGCCAAGGAGAAGTCGACGCTGCCGCTCGACGCCGTCACGTCGACCGGGCCCCGCACGCCTTCGGCCTTGATGCTGCCCGAGTCGGCGTGCACCTGGACCTCGCCGACGTCCGACAGGTCGATCCCGCCGCTTTCGAGCCGCAGCTTCACGAGGCCGGGCACGTCTTCGACGCGGGCGTGGCCGGAGTCCGACTGGACGTCCACGCTCGCCACCCCGGCGACGTCCAGGCCGCCCGAGTCCATCCGGCCGGTCACCGGCACGCCCTCGGGCACGACCACCTCGAAGTCGACCGAGCAGTTGTTGCCGCAGTCGCTGAGCACGAGCTGGTCGCCGTCGACGCGGAAGAACGTGTCGCCCGGCTTGCTGCGCCAGTGGTAGTTGATCTTTTCGTGCACCGTCGACGGTCCCGTGCCGGTGCGGATCTTCACCGACCCCGAGTCGCCTTCCAGCTTCACGCTGCGAATCGTCTCCGAAAGGGTCTTGTCGTTCTCGAAGTCCGATCCCCAGCCCCAGCCGAACGCGGTCGCCAGGCCGACGCCGATCAGGACGATGCCACCCAGAGCCAGAAGCGGGCGCGCCATGGTCGTTGGTCCCCTCAGTGAGTTTCCTCTGCGTGAGAAACGGTATGGCCAGGTGCGGGGGCGGCACATGGGGGTAACCCCCCGAAAGACCCTGAGATCCGTCCCTGACACGCGGGGGTGGCTCAGGGGGCCTAACCTGGCGCCAGGCTCCAGTTCCGTGATCAGGAGGATCCATGCCGCAAGCACCCGGCCCGTACGAATCCCTGCCCGACGTGCCGTCCTTCACCCTCCGCAGCACCGATGTCGCCGACGGCGAAACCCTGGCCACGCCCCACCTCTCGGGCATCTTCGGCGCCGGCGGCGAGGACCGGTCGCCGCAGCTGGCCTGGGAAGGCTTCCCCGCGGAGACGAAGAGCTTCGCGGTCACGTGCTACGACCCGGACGCCCCGACCGGCAGCGGCTTCTGGCACTGGGCGGTGTTCAACCTCCCGGCGTCGGTGACGGAGCTGGCCTCCGGCGCGGGCGACGGTTCCGGCCTGCCCGAAGGCGCGGTCACGCTCAAGGGCGACGGCGGGGTCAAGCAGTTCCTCGGCGCGGCGCCCCCGCCCGGGCACGGCCCGCACCGTTACTACTTCGCGGTGCACGCACTCGACGTCGACAAGCTGGAGGTCCCGGAGGACGCGACGGCGGCGTTCCTCGGCTTCAACATGTTCGGCCACACCCTGGCTCGCGCCGTGATCACGCCGGTGTACGAGAACAAGGGCTGAGTTCCGTGAGCGGGCCCGGCACCGGGACGGATCGGTGCCGGGCCCTGTCGATCCGCGTCGCCGGCCCGGACGACTGGGCCGACGCACCCGAGCAGCGCTGGCGAGACCGCTTGGCAGGCACCCACAACGTCATCGTCGACGCCGATGGCCGAGCCGCAGGAATGGCGACCGGCTTCCCGCGCGGCGACGCCGTCGAACTCGGCACGATGTGGGTCGCTCCGCACGCTCGCCGGCGCGGGGTCGGCGAGGCGCTGGTCCGCGCGATCCTGGCCTGGGCCGCACCCAGACCCGTGACGCTGCAGGTCGCCGCCGGCAACCGGGAAGCCACGAGCCTCTACCGGCGCCTCGGGTTCACCGGCGACGGCCGGCTGTTCAGCGCAGGGCTTCCTGGTTGACGCCCTCGCGCTCCAGGTAACGGCCCTTCGTGTGCTCACCGAAGCCGAACTGCCGGTACAGCCCGTGCGCGTCGGCGGTGTGCAGCATCCACCGGAACCCGGCGCCGGGGCCGTTGTCGATCATCTCCCGCACGATTTCCTTGCCCAGCCCGGTGCCGCGGGCGGAGTCGACGACGAACACGTCCGCCAGGTACGCCGAGCTGACGCCGTCGGAGAAAGCGCGCGCGAAGCCGACCAGCTCGTCGCCGCGGTAGGCGCCGACCACTCGCCACGACCCGGTGATGGCGGCCTCGACCTGCGCACGCGTGCGCCACCGGCCCCAATACGCCTCGGTCGAGAGGAACTTCCACACCACGTCGAGGTCGAGCCGCGTCCGATCGTCGTCGAGCTCGTAGTCACCGAAGGTCCGCATGATCCGAAAATAAGCCAGGCGTCAACGCGGTTTCAGCAGGTAGTCCACCACCGGGCGCAGCTCGTCCGCCGACGGCGGCTCGTCGTCGATCAGGCCCTGGATCAGCAGCCCGTCGATGCCCGCGAGGAACACCCGGAACGCCACCTCGTCGTCGTGGCGGACCATCGACGTCAGGACGTCCAGCCAGCGACGCGCGGCCGGGCGCAGCTCCGGTTTCCGCGCGGCCAGCAGGTACAGCTCGTACTCGGCCATCGTCCGCCCGCGTCGCGGCCCCAAGGCCTCCGCGAGCAGGCCCGCGACCTCCTCGGCGCCGCGCGAGCCGCGTGAGCGGGCCCGGTCGATCATCCAGTAGACCTCGGTCGCCATGTCGCGGGCGCACGAGATGAGCGTCGCGATGAGGAGGTCGTCCAGCGACGAGAAGTGGTACGTCGTGGACGTCGTCGGGACGCCGGCCTCGGCCGCGACGATCCGGTGCGTGACGCCGGCGACGCCGTCCCGCTCGATCACCCGCAGCGTCGCCTCGATGATCTCCGCGCGCCGCTTGTCGCCACGGGCCTTGCGGCCGTCGACCTGCAGTTTCACGTCGATGCACTCCCGATCTCGATCAGCACGACACCACCGATGACCAGCGCCAGCCCGGCGATCATCGCCGCGTTGACCGGTTCCTTCAGGAACACGACACCCACGATCGCGACCAGGGCGACGCCGGCCGCGGCCCAGATCGCATACGCGACGCCGATCGGCAACCCGAATTTCAGCACGTACGACAGCGCCACGAACGCCACGGCGTACCCGGCCACCACGACGATCGACGGCCCGAGCTTGGAGAAGCCCTCGGAGAGCTTCAGCGAGATCGTCGCGGAGACCTCGGCGGCGATCGCCAGCGCGAGGAGAAGGTACGCACCCATAGGGTGAAAACTACCTGAACGATCGTCCCGAAACAAAGAGCGACGTACACCACATCGGTGGGACTTAGGCCCACTCAACGGGTTACTCATCAGTAAGGACGGTTAGTCTCCCGGCACCACCACAGTTTTTCCGGACGAAAGGCACCCGAACGATGGGCGCTCTGCAACTGACGCTCGGCGGGATCTCCGTCGTGCTCGGCCTCGTCGCCTGGGGCATGTTCGCCGCGACGATCGCCCGTTTCGTGCGGGTGATCCGCCTCGGGCAGCCCGACTCGACGCGCAACGGGCCCTTCATGCCGCGCATGAAGACGCTGATCAAGGAGTTCGCCGCGCACACGCGGATGAACCGCAAGCGCAGCGTCGGGCCCGCGCACTGGCTCGTCATGTGGGGCTTCCTGCTCGGCTCGCTGGCCCTGTTCGAGGCCTACGGCGAGGTCTTCGTCCCGCACTGGGGATGGCCGATCCTCGACGACTTCCCGCCGTTCCAGCTGCTCATGGAGCTGCTCGGGGTCGGCACGATCGTCGGCATCCTGGTGCTGATGGCGATCCGCCAGCGCAACCACCCGCGCCGCGCCGACCGCCAGAGCCGCTTCCAGGGCTCCAACTTCAAGTGGGCCTACTTCATCGAGGCCGTCGTCCTGATCGAGGGCATCGGCATCATCGGCGTCCGCGCCGCGAAGTCCGCGCTGGGCGCGCACGAGACGCCGACCTGGGCCGCCTTCGTCTCGAACCCGCTCGGCGAGCTGCTGCCGGCCAGCCCGAACCTGGTCACGGTCTTCGCGTTCGTCAAGCTGATGAGCGCCACGGTCTGGCTGATCGTCGTCGCCCGAACGATGACCATGGGCATCGCGTGGCACCGCTTCAGCGCGTTCTTCAACATCTACTTCAAGCGCGAGCAGGACGGCGGCGTCGCCCTCGGCGCGCTCAAGCCGATGATGAGCGGCGGCAAGGTCCTCGACCTCGAGGAAGCCGACCCGGACGAGGACACTTTCGGCGTCGGCAAGATCGAGGACTTCAGCTGGAAGGGCTGGCTGGACTTCTCGACGTGCACCGAGTGCGGCCGCTGCCAGGAGCAGTGCCCCGCGTGGAACACGGGCAAGCCGCTGTCGCCGAAGCTGCTCATCACGCAGCTGCGTGACCACGCCTACGCGAAGGCGCCGTACCTGCTGGCCGGCGGCAAGCGCGACATGGCGGGCGACGAGGTCGGCCTGTCCGGGGACAACATGTACGCCGGGATCGACGTCCTGGCCATCGCCGAGTCCCAGAAAGCCCTGATCGGCGACGACGGCGGTGTCATCGACCCCGACGTCCTGTGGTCCTGCACCAGCTGCGGCGCCTGCGTCGAGCAGTGCCCGGTGGACATCGAGCACGTCGACCACATCGTCGACATGCGCCGCTACCAGGTGATGATCGAGTCGTCGTTCCCCAGCGAGCTGAACGGCATGTTCAAGAACCTGGAGAACAAGGGCAACCCGTGGGGCCAGAACGCCAAGGACCGGCTGGCCTGGACCAAGGACCTGGACTTCGAGGTCCCGGTGTTCGACGGCGACATGGGCGACGCCGAGTACCTGTTCTGGGTCGGCTGCGCCGGCGCGTTCGAGGACCGCGCGAAGAAGACGACCCGCGCGGTCGCCGAGCTGCTGCACATGGCCGGCGTGAAGTACAAGGTGCTGGGCTCGGAGGAGTCCTGCACCGGTGACCCGGCCCGCCGCGCGGGCAACGAGTTCCTGTTCCAGATGCTCGCCCAGCAGAACGTCGAGATCCTGAACTCGGTGTTCGAGGGACGTGAGCGCAAGACGCGCAAGGTCGTCGTGACCTGCGCGCACTGCTTCAACACCCTCGCCAACGAGTACCCGGAGCTGGGCGGCCAGTTCGACGTCGTGCACCACACGCAGCTGCTGAACCGCCTGGTTCGCGAGAAGCAGCTGGTGCCGGTCGCGCCGGTCGCCGAGGACGTCACCTACCACGACCCGTGCTACCTCGGCCGCCACAACAAGGTCTACGAGGCGCCGCGCGAGCTGGTCGGCGCGACCGGCGCGCAGCTGCGCGAGATGCCGCGGCATGGCGACAAGTCGATGTGCTGCGGTGCCGGCGGCGCGCGGATGTGGATGGAAGAGAAGATCGGCAAGCGGATCAACGTCGAGCGCGTCGACGAGGCGCTCGGCACCGCGCCGTCGAAGATCGCGACCGGCTGCCCGTTCTGCAAGGTGATGCTGAACGACGGCCTCACGGCCCGCCAGGCCGACGGCAGCGCGAGCGAGAAGGTCGAGATCGTCGACGTCGCGCAGATGCTGCTGGAGTCGGTCAAGCGCAAGCCGGAGCCGAAACCGATCGCTCTCGGTGCGCCGTCACTCGCGGAGGAGTGACACACAGATCGAAAATGTGCACGGCCCCGGCCAGGACTTCCTGGCCGGGGCCGTTTTCATTGCGCGAAAAACGGCATTCGCGCATTTCCGTAGCCGCTGAGCTACCCGTCGTCACCGATCTTCGCGTCCACTAGCTGGGATTTTGTCAAAGCAATCGATTTCCCGAATATTGTTCATGATATTCACCGAAATGGCCCATCAGGCCAACAAGAAACGTTGGCCAAAAGCCCAGTGGTCCGGCGTATCCTGGCCTTTCCTCGCCGCCACCGCTGCCAGCGAGGCCACTTCGACGATGACGGAATCAGGGGGCAGCGAGGATGGGCGAGGACCCGCGGACCAAGCCGGCCGGGCGCGGGGAAGATCATCTCCCCTCTGTCGGCCGGCACGCTCTCCGCAGCGACGAACCCCTCGAGGAACGCCGGATCGTCGACGCCGGCTACGTGCCGGTCCAGCGGACGCTCGTCCGCCCGTACGTCCTCACTCGCGGCCGGACGCAGTCGCGGCGGCACCTGGCGATCGAAGCCATGGTCTCGACGCGGGCCGGCGCGCACTGGAACGGCGCCCGGCTGACCGGCGAGTTCCGCTCGGTGCGCTCGCTCTGCCACCACCCGCGCTCGGTCGCCGAGGTCGCCGCCCGGCTCAGCGTGCCGCTCGGCGTCGCCCGGGTGCTGCTCGACGACATGGCCGAGCAGGGCCTGGTCACGATCCACGACACCCGCGTGAACACCGACGGCCGTCCGGCCGTGGCGCTGATGGAACGCGTGCTGCACGGCCTGCGCCGCCTCTGACCATTACGCTCACCACCGTGAGCGAGGAACCCGAAAAGCCCGGTGGCGAAAGCACGCTGACCGTCCTGCTCGCCGGCGGGGTGAACCTGGCGATCGCGATCATGAAGCTGATCGCGGGCATCATCACCGGCTCGGGCGCGATGCTCTCCGAAGCGGCCCACTCGGTGGCCGACACCTTCACCGAGGTCCTGCTGCTGACCGCGTTGAAACGTTCCGACCGCCCGGCCGACCGCGTGCACCCCTTCGGCTACGGCAAGGAGCGCTACTTCTGGTCGCTGCTCGCCGCCGTGTCGATCTTCGCGTCGGGCTCGATGTTCGCGCTCTACGAGGGCGTCTCGACGCTGTTCGGCCACGGCGAGGCGCAGAGCACGTCGATCCTCAGCTACATCGTGCTGGCGGTGGCTTTCGTGCTCGAAGGCACGTCGTGGGTGCAGGCGGTGCGGCAGACCGTCCGGGAGTCGAAGGCCGAAAACCGATCACTTTGGGCATACCTCCGCCTGATCGACGACCCGACCCCGAAGACCGTGCTGTTCGAGGACTCCGCCGCGCTGATCGGCCTGCTGGTCGCGTTCGCCGGCATCGGCCTGCACCAGATCACCGGCTCGGAGGTCTGGGACGGCGTCGCCTCGATCGTCATCGGCGTGCTGCTCGCCTTCGTCGCCTACCTGCTCGGGCGGACCAACCGCGGCCTGCTCATCGGCCGCCAGGCCAACCCGGAGATCGTCCGCGGCGTCCGCGACCACCTCTCCGCCGCGCCGGAGATCGAGGCCGTCGTCGACCTGCAGACGATGCTGATGGGCACCGACCAGGTCCTCGTCTGCACCCGCGTCGACTTCGACGACTCACTCGGCGCCGGCGACGTCGAACGCGCCTGCGTGCGGATCGCGGCCGAGCTGACCGAGTCGTTCAACGACGTCACCGAGGTGTTCATCGAGCCGGTGCCGCGGACCGATCCCGACCTGCGGGCCACCGTGCTCGCCCGCTACGGCGACATTGCGGAGCGCTGGAACAACCCCGCCTAGCAGCCCTCAGTACCCGAAGTCCTGGACCCAGTAGTTGCCCGCCTTGGTGAACCCGACGCCGATCTTCGTCAGCGAGCAGTTCAGGATGTTCGCGCGGTGGCCCTCGGAGTTCATCCAGGCGTCCATGACCTGCGCCGCGGACGTCTGCCCCTTCGCGATGTTCTCCGCGCCCGGCTTCGAGTAGCCGGCGACCTTGATGCGCTGGTCGAACGTGACGCCTTCGGGGTTGGTGTGGGCGAAGAAGTTCCGGGCGGACATGTCGTCGCTGTAGTCCTGCGCGGCCTTGGTCAGGTGCGATTCCTCGGCCAGCGGCTTGCAGCCTGCCTGCGCGCGCTCGTCGTTGACGAGGGAGATGACCTGCTCGGTGGTCGAGGACGCGACGCGGGCCGCGGCCTTGGTGCTCGGCGGCGGGGCCGCTTCGGACGTCGTCGGCTTCGGGGCTTCGGACGTCTCGGTCGGGGCCGGGGCCGCGCTGGACGTCGTCGGTGCGGGAGCCTCGGTCGTGGCCTGCTTCGGGGCCGGGGACTGCCCGCCGGCGACGTCGGTGCTGCTGCCACCCCCGGCACCGCCCGGCGCGTCGGGCAGCACCAAGGCCGCGGCGCCGAGTTCGGCCGTGTTTCCTTCCGCGGTGGCCATCCAGGTGCCTGTCGCGGCGGAGAAAACGCCGAGCAGCACACTGAGTGACACCATCACCACGCGACCACGTTCACCAATGGGGGACACGGCGCGAGAACGTATCACGGAACGATTACAGCGAGAACCCTACGAACGCACTGGTCACATTTCCCGGGCCGGGCATTCGACGACCGACATGGAACCCGCGGCAATCGGACGCTCCGGCGTTACTCCGTTCAGCCGCTTCGGACTTCGAACGTGGCGTCCCCGGACGCCGTCACCGGACGGCCGGTCGGGTCCTGGGCGGTGACGGTCGCCCTGCTCGTGAAGCCTTCGTTGCCCGCGACAGTCGTGCAGGTGTAGGTGATTTCGGCGTCCGCGGCCAGGTCAGGTGCGGTGTGCGCGCACGACGTCGTGTGGTCGTCCACGACGGACACGGCGGTCAGCGGCGCGTCACCGGTGTTCTTGACCAGAATCGAGAACGTGACGACGTCGCCCGGGCGGACTCGGTACGGCGCCGCGTCCTTCATCAGGGCGATCTCGGGGTGGACGACGTCGACTTTCCCTTCGGCTTTCGATTGCGCGGAGCGATTGACCGGGTCCATTCCGGTGACTTCGGCGACGGTGGTGAAGTCGTCGTCCGGCGCTTTTCGAGTGCAGGTGTAGATCCGCTTTTCCCCGGCCGCCAGGGTGCCGAGTTTCTTCGCGCACGGTTCGTCGTCCACAACGGACACGCTGGTCAGCGGGACGTCACCGGTGTTGGTGACGCTGATCGTGAACGTGACGTCGTCGCCCACCCGGACCGTGCCCGGCTTCGCGTCCTTGGTGATCTTCACGGCCGGGTGGATGACATCGATCCCGTCGGTGTCCTCCGCGGCAATCGGCGGGCCGATCGGGGCCGTGGCCGTGACCTTCGCCGTGCTCACGACATCGTCCTGCGGCGCGGTCGTGGTGCAGTCGAACTTCTGGCTCGCGCCGGCTTCGAGCTTGTCGAAGGCCTTCACGCAGGGCTCGCTGACCTTCACGTCGGTCAGGGGAACGTCGCCGGTGTTCGCGACGGTGATCGCGAGGGGCACGGCGTCGCCCTCGTGGAAGGGGCCCTTCGTTTCCTGCGTGATGGAGAGCGCCGGGTGCTGGACGGTGTAGGAGGCCTCGTCGGTCGCGCTGACCTGGCGGTTCGTCGGATCGGTGCCGATCGCGGTGGCGGAGCTCACGAAATTGTCGGTGCCGGCGTTTACCGTGCAGGAGTGGTGCTGGGAAGCGCCGGGAGGGAGGGTGCCGATGGACTGAGCGCACGCCGGAGTGCGACTGTCCGCAATGGACACGTCGGTCAGTTGGACGTCGCCGGCGTTCGCGACGACGAGGGTGAACGTGACGGTGTCGCCTGGCCGGACCTGCGCGGGCGTCGCGTCGTCCGTGATGGTGATCGCCGGGTGGATGACATCGACCGGTTCCCCGGCGGTGGCGGTCACGGGACGGTTCGTGGCGTCAGTGGCGGTGACGGCCGCGGTGGCGGTGAAGTCGGCTTCGCCGGCGACTTGAGTGCAGCTGTAGTTCTGCGTGGCTCGCGGTTCGAGTGAACCCAGGGGTTTGGCGCATGCCGGTGCGCCGGGATCGGCCACGGAGACGTCGCGCAGCACGCTGTCGCCGGTGTTGGTGACGGTGATCGCCGAGGTGACGGTGTCGCCGGGGCGGACGACTCGCGGCTCGACGGTCCTGGTGACGGCGATGGCCGGGTGGATGACGTCGACCTTCGCGGTGCTTTCGGCCGTGACCGGCGGGCCGACCGGGGGTGTACCGGTGACCCGGACGGTCGCCGTGAGGTCGTCGGCCGGCGCGGTGAGGGTGCAGCCGAAGTCCCGGGTGGTGCCGGGTTCGAGGGCGCCGTCGAGCACTTGGGCACAGCCCGTGGCTCGCGCCTGCGGACCGGTGGCCCGGGTGGTCGTGGCCTGCTGGCCGGGCGTCGACGAGTCCGTGACCCGCAAGCCGGCCAGCGGCACGTCACCGGTGTTGCGCACGGTGATCCGCAGCGGCACCGCGTCGCCTTCGCGGAACGGCCCGCCCGTGACCTCCGCGGTGAGCGCCACGGCCGGGTGCTGCACGGCGAACGCGGCCTCCGCGGTCGCCGTCACCGGGTGGGCCGTCGGGTCCAGGCCCGTCACCGCCGGCTTGTTCGTGAAGCCGGTGGCGCCCGCGACCGTCGTGCACGTGTACGTCGAAGCCGCCTGCGGTTGGAGCGTCCCGAGTGGCTTCGCGCACGCCTTGACCTGGTCATCCGCGATCGTCACGCCGGTCAGCGGCACGTCGCCCGTGTTGGTGGCGGTGATCGTCCACGTCACCGTGTCGCCTTCGCGGACAGCGGCGGGCGAAGCCTGCGCGGCGAGCGCCATCCGCGGGTGGATCACGTCGACCACGGCGTCGTCGGTGACCTTCACCGTGCGGCCGAGCTGGTCCTTCCCCGACGCGGCCGCCGTGTTGGTGAAGTCGTCCGGCGGGGCCGGCGCGGTGCAGGTGTACCTCTGCCTGCCCTGCGGTGGGAGCGCGCCGATCACTCGTGCGCACGCCGGCGTGCGGTCGTCGGTGACGGCGACCTCGGTCAGCGGCGCGTCGCCGGCGTTGGCGACCGTGATCGTGAACGTGATCGGGTCGCCGGCGCGGACGACACCGGGCGAGGCGTCCTTCGTGAGCGTCAGGGCCGGCGTGATCACCGTGACGGTCGACGGCGCGGTGGCGGTCACCGGCTGACCCGCGAGGTCGGTGCCGGTGGCGGTCACGTGCGACGTCGTCGTCGTGGACGGGTTCGCCGTGCACGTGTACGCCTGCGTCGCGCCCGCGGCCAGGCCGTCGAACGTGCGCGAACACGACGTCGTCGTGTCGTCGGTGACCTTCACCGGTGAGAGCGGGCTGTCGCCGGTGTTCTTGACCGCGACGGAGAACGTCACGGCGTCGCCCGCGTGGATCACCGGCGGGTTCGCGGTCTTGGTGACCTCGACGGCGGGCGCGATCGTCGGCGCGGGCGCATCCGCGGTGGCCGTGACCTGCTTGCCGAAGTCGTCGGTGGCTGCCGCGGCCGCGGTGTTGACGCCGTCGGCGATCGGGGCCTTCGCCGTGCACGTCGTCGTGCGGCTTTCGCCCGGTGCGAGAGCTCCGGTGAGCGCGCACGAAGGTGCCTTCGCGTCGGTGACCCGCAGGCCGGAAAGCCCGACGTCGCCGGTGTTCGTGACCTTGATCGTGAAGGTCGCGGTGTCGCCGGCGCGGTACGCGGGCTTGTCGGCCGTCTTCGTCATGCCCAACGACGGGTGCACGACGTCGACGGCGGCGGTCGCGGCGCCGTCGAGCGCGTCGCCGAGGGCGCTCGTGCCGGTCGCCTTCACGGCATTCGTGAAGTCGTCGGCCGGGGCGGGGCCGGTGCAGTCGTAGGTGACCGTCTGACCCGGGGCGAGCGTGCCGAGTGGCTTGGCGCAGGCCGGAAAGGCCTCGTCCGCGACCTGCACGCCGGACGCCGCGACGCCGCCCGGGTTGGTCACGGCGACGGTGAACGTCACCGGCTCGCCGGCGTGCGCCTTCGGCTGCTTCACGCGCAGAGCGGCTTGGAGTTCGGGCACCGGCACGGAAAACGCCATGTTCTGCGCGAGATAACTGTCCCCGCTGGTGACGAAGCCGAGCTTCGCGCTCGTCGCGCCCGCGGGGATGGTGTCGACGTCGAAAGACTTCGCGTCCACGCTGAAGTTGTTCTTCACGCCCGGCGCGGAAGCGTTGTCGGCGTTGGAGATGAAGAAGTTCGACGTCCCGCCGGTCGCGGGCTCGGCGGCCGGGGTGCCGTCGACCAGGAACTGGTCGCCGGAGCCACCCCAGTCGCCGTCGTAGGCGGTGACGCCGACGTGCGCGTCGGCGGCCGCCGCGCGGAAGCCGGTGATCGTCGTTTCCGTGGGGGCGTCGGAGGCCTGGCGGACGTGCCCGTCGTAGACGACGACCTTGCGCTTGTTCGGCGCGAAGTCGGGGTTGCGCGACGGATACGCGTAGACCAGGGCGATCGACCAGCCGCCGGCGCAGTCGAAACCCTTGGGGGCCCAGATGTTCCCGACGGTCACGTCGAGCGCGGCGCCGGTCGGCGCGCCCGCGAACTGGCCGGTCACGTCGGCGTGGGCGGAGTAGTACGGGCCGTCTTCGGCGAAGCCCGACGGCCGAACGTCGACGGGCTTCGCGCTGCCCACCGAAAGCCGGACGTTCTGCGTGGCGGGGTTCCCCGGCGGTGGAATCGCGGGAACGCCCTCGCGGAAACCGCACGTCGTGCCCGTCGTGTTGCCTGCCCAGTTCAGGCGCGCGAAGACGATCCGGGCGCCGGGCGGGATGCGCACCGACGCGCTCGCGGAGTCGAACGTGGCCGGGTCGGCGTCGACATCCGCCCACTGCATGAAGAAGTCGTCGTTGACCAGGGTGTCCTTGCGGTCCGCGGTGTTCGCGCACGCCGCGGGGGTGGCGACCGCGCCGGCGGCCGGCGCGTGGTCGGCGGCGACCGGGCAGCGCAGGACACCGTTGCCCGCGTACAGGAAGTCGCCGTAGACGACGTCGTCGTAGCCCACCGCGAAAGGCGGGGCACCGGCCGCGCCGGCCGACGGCACGAGCGCCGAGGCCAAGAAGACCAGTGCCAGAACGAGAACCAGGCGAAGCGGTCTTTCGGGCAACGGCACTCCTCGCCACCTCCGGGGCCGAGACGACCTAGGGAGCCTGGCACGAGAGCGGGCCTCGCGGGCCGAATCTCACCCGTCCGTGGATCCGGTCAGCTTCGCGGTCGATTCGTGGGTGAGGGCGGTGGCCCCCTCGACGAACCCGATCACCGTGCGGAGTTCGTCGTCGGTGTAGCGGTCGCACAGCTCGTACATGCGCTTGACGAGGTTGTCCCACAGGTGGATGCCGCTCGCGATGGCTTGTTCGTCGAGCGCGATGAGGACGCGGCGGCGGTCGTCGGGGTGCGGCCGGCGGTCGACGATGCCCTTGCGTTCCAGCCGGTCGATCATCGCGGTCACCGACGCGGGCGCCAGTCCGGAGAGCCGCGCGAGGTCCTTCGGCGTCTGCGGCCCGAACCGCGCGAGGTAGTCCAGGACCTTGCTGTCGACGGCCGACAGCCCCCGCGTCTCGGAGATCGCGGTGTGGAACATGACCGTCTCCGTCGACAGCTCCCGGGACCTGAGCAGGACTTCTTCGACCAGGTGCGCTCGCTCACTTGACACGAGCCTCAGCCTAGCCCACTCTTTAGTTCGACAGAACGAATTAGTTTCTAAGAGATTCGAGGGGACGAACGAGATGACCAAGGCGCTGATCATCGGGGGCGGCATCGCGGGCACGATCACGGCCATCGCGCTGCACGAAGCCGGGCACGAACCGGTGTTGTTCGAAGCCTACGACCGGGGCGCCGAGGGCGTCGGTGCGTTCCTCACGCTGGCGGTGAACGGCCTTGACGCGCTGCTGCCGCTGGGCCTCAAGGACGTCGTCAAGGGCACCGGTTTCGACTCGCCCCGCATGTCGATCGGGCTCGGCAACGGCACCCGGCTGGCCGAGTTCGCCCTCGGCGGCGCCCTGCCGGACGGCACCGTGAGCCAGACCGTGCTGCGCTCCGACCTCTACGTCGCCCTGCGCGACGCGGCCACCCGGCGCGGGATCCACGCCGAGTACGGCAAACGCCTGATCGGCGCGAGCCAGACGTCTTCGCAGGTCAGAGCCGACTTCTCGGACGGCTCGCACGTCGAAGGCGACCTGCTGATCGGCGCCGACGGACTCCGTTCGCGCGTCCGCACGATCATCGACCCGGACGCGCCGGCGCCGCGGTACGTGCCGCTGCTCAACACCGGCGGGTTCGCCGAAGGCCTGACCCTGCCGGACGAGCCGGGCGTGCTGAACATGGTGTTCGGCAAGCGCGTGTTCTTCTGCCACGTCGTCAGTCCGGAGGACGGCCGCGTCTGGTGGTTCGCGAACCCGGCCCGCAAGACCGAGCCGACGGCGTCCGAGCTGGCGACGCTGGCCGGCGAGAAACTGCGCGCCGAGCTGCTGCACCTGGTGGAGCGCGACCGGACGCCGGCGACGGAGATCATCCGCGCGACCCGCGAGGTCTACCCGGCGTGGCCGACGTTCGACTTCCCGACGGTCCCGGTCTGGCACCGCGGCCGCATGGTGATCATCGGCGACGCGGCGCACGCGACGTCACCGGCGGCGGGCCAGGGCGCGTCGATGGCCATCGAAGACGCCGTCACGCTGGGCAAATGCCTGCGCGACGTGCCGGACGTCGAGCGTGCGCTGACCACGTACGAGAGCCTGCGGCGCGAGCGCGTCGAAGCCGTGGTCGCGGCCGGGAAGCGCAACGGCGACCAGAAGGTGATCGGCCCGGTCGGCCGCGTCATCCGCGACTTCTTCATCAAGCGGGTGTTCTCGAAGCCGTTCGACGAGGACCCGAACGAATTCATGTGGAACCACCGCATCGACTGGAACGAGAAGATCGCGGCCTAGCGCCAGGTGTCGACGCGGTGGAAGTTCTTGTACGCCCGGCTCGGGGTCGGACCGCGCTGCCCCTGGTAGCGGGACCCGGCCTCGCTCGAGCCGTACGGGAACTCGGCCGCGCTGGAGAGCCGGAAGATGCACAGCTGGCCGATCTTCATGCCCGGCCAGAGCGTGATCGGCAGGTTCGCGACGTTCGACAGTTCCAGGGTGATGTGCCCGGAGAAGCCGGGGTCGATGAACCCGGCGGTCGAGTGCGTGAGCAGCCCGAGCCGGCCGAGCGACGACTTGCCCTCGAGGCGGCCGGCGAGGTCGTCGGCCAGGGTGACGAGCTCGAACGTCGAGCCGAGCACGAACTCGCCTGGGTGCAGCACGAAGGGCTCGTCGCCCTCCTTCTCGACCAGCGAGGTCAGGTCGTCCTGCTGCAGCTGCGGGTCGATGTGGGTGTACTTGCTGTTGTTGAAGACGCGGAAGTACCGGTCGAGCCGGACGTCGACGCTGGACGGCTGGACCATGCCGGCGTCGAAGGGGTCGATGCCGAGCCGGCCGGCTTCGAGCTCTTTGCGGAGGTCACGGTCACTGAGCAGCACGCCGCGAAGCCTATCCGGTGGGTTCAGGCCGCCCGCATGTGCTGCGCGTAGGTCGTATCCGGCGCGAAGAGCTTCTCGAGCCGCTTCACGTACCCGCGGCGCCCGGCCTCGCCGATCCGTTCCTGCAGCGCGGTGGCACCGGGGATGAACCGCCGCACGGTCTCGGCGGCGAAGTTGACGCCCGCCACGGCGACGATCGCGGCCTGCGCGACGGGGTCGTTCGGCAGCCCGAGGAAGTCGGCGTTGGTCTTCCCGAGCACGAGCCGGCTGATCGACGAGTGCACGGCGACGGAGACGTGCGACAGCACCTTCCCGACGGCGCCGCGCCCCTCGCCGACGGCGGCGTTGGCCTCGATGAGCGCTTTGGCGAGGCGCTTCGAGTCGTCGTCCGGGATGAACTCGGTGGCGGCGAGCAGCCAGAGCAGGCGCCAGGCGTCTTCTTCGGAGGTGGGCAGCAGCTCGTCGTCGACACCCATGAGCCAGCCGATGTAGCGCCAGAGGTGCAGGATGTCGCCGCGTTCGCGCGCGGAGTAGCGGAGGCCGAGAAGCTGCGTGCCGAAGACGTAGACGAGCGAGAAGAGCAGGAGGGTGCCGGCGGTCTGCACCTGGTTGACGGGCTTGTCCCAGGCGGCGTAGTCCCAGTCGGCCCGCCGGTTCATGGCGGCACGCACGTGGGCGTGCACGACCCGGATCCGGAGGGCGGAGGCGTAGCCCTGTTCACCGTGCTTGAGGGCGCCGGGCGTGGTGACGTCGATCCACCAGGCGGCGGTCTCGACGAGCCGCCGCGTGGCCTTGTACTCGATCTCCCCGGTACCGACCAGGGATTTCGTGGCGCGGGACGCGAGGTAGCCGCCCATCAGCGACATGTCCCCGAGCGGGAAGAGGCCCAGCAACCCGGCCCGGGTAATGGCTTTGGCGCCCCGCTCGAGCCGCTCGTCGTCGACCCAGTAGGGCTTGGCGTTGACCTCGTCGAAGAAGGCCTTGAGCGGCCCTTCCGCGGCGGCACCACTCTTCAGCGCGTCTTCGAAGAGCTTCCGGCCCTGTCCCTTGGGCTGTTGCGCCATCCAGGCGACGACGTCATCGGCCCGCTGGTCCTCGACCTGGGCGAACTCCCGCAGCCGGGCGACCTGCCGTTCGTCGCCCCGGATGTCCCCTTCGATGAACAGCCGCTGGGCCAGCCGGAACCCGCCTTCGCGAAACAGCTCGGGCTCTTCCATGGCGCTCACCTCCGAGGTCGACAACAAGTGTTGTCACTTGAAGCGCGGACGTCAAGGAGGGAGGGGTCTGGACACGGGGATCACGCCGCCGTGTATGCTGGCGACGCACTGCGGATGTAGTTCAATGGTAGAACATCAGCTTCCCAAGCTGAATACGCGGGTTCGATTCCCGTCATCCGCTCTCAGTAAAACCCCGGACATTCTATCCGGGGTTTTCTTTTTGTATCCGGACCCGCAAATGAGCCGCGTGCGCGTCCGGCAAACCGGTTTCCACTGCCCGTTCCAAAGCGTCGGTCGCCGACTCAGAACCCAAGCGGTGCAACAACTCCGCGCGTGAAGCGTGCCACCACGGATAATCGTCCAGCTCCGCCAGCGCGTCCACCAATGCCAGCCCCGCCGCGGGGCCGTCCCTTTCCGCAACCGCTGCCGCGCGGTTGAGCCGGACCACCGGGGTGTCCTGGATCGACAACAGCACGTCGTACCAGGAGATCACCGCGTCCCAGTTCGTCTCCGAATACGACGGTGCCAGGTCGTGGCAAGCCGCGATCGCCGCTTGGACCACGTAGGCGTTCGGGACCGATGGTGTGCGGCGCAGGCCGGCGCCCACCAGCTCCACGCCCTCCTTGATCAGCTCGAAGTCCCACGCCGACCGGTCCTGGTCGGCCAGCAGCACCGGCATTCCCGCGGAGAACCGGGCCGCGCGGCGGGCGTCCTGCAGGAGGACCAGCGCCAGCAACCCCAGCGCCGTCGGCTCGTCCGGCATCAGCGAAGCCAGCAACCGGGCCAGGCGGACCGCCTCCGCGCGCAGAGCAACCCGGCCCGTGTAGCCCTCGTTGAAGATCAGGTACACCGTCGATGCGACACCGGCCAAGCGCGCGGGGAGTTCCTCCGCCGCGGGCACCCGGTACGGGATCCGAGCCTGGGCGATCTTCTGCTTCGCTCGCGTCAGGCGCTTCGCCATCGTCGCTTCGGGGACCAGCAGGCCGCGGGCGACCTCCGCCGTCGACAACCCGCCCAACGTCCGGAGCGCCAGCGCGACCTGGGCGTCCACCGACAACGCCGGGTGGCAGCACGTGAACACCAGCCGCAGCAGGTCGTCGCGGACCGAGACCGGGTCGGGGAACGGGTCGAACGCGGGCATCGCGTCCGCCTCCTTCCCGAGCCGCTTCGCTTCGCGGCGGACGACGTCCACCGCGCGACGGCGGGCCGCCACCAGGAGCCAGCCGCGCGGGTTGTCCGGGACGCCGTCGCGCGGCCACGTCTCCAGCGCGCGCACGACGGCGTCCTGGACCGCGTCTTCGGCCAGGTCGACGCTGCCGGTGACGCGGACCAGCGTGGCCAGTACCCGGGTGCCCTCGTCCCGGACCAGCCGCGCGACCGCGTCCCCGGCGTGGATCACCGGCCGAAGTCGACGACCGGCCGGACCTCGATGGCGCCGTCCCAGGCACCCGGGATCTGCGCCGCGACCTTGACCGCTTCGTCGAGATCGGCGCACTCGATGAGGTAGAAGCCGGTGAGGGCTTCCTTCGTCTCGGCGTACGGGCCGTCGGTGGTGACGATGTCGCCGCCCTTGCCGCCGGTGACGCGGACGGTCGTCGCGGTCGCGGTCGGGTACAGGGCCGCGCCGCCGCGGATCACGGCCTGGGCGGCCGCGCCGAACTCGTTGTAGTCCTTCATCATGTCCGCGGCCTCGGGCTTCGTCGGGTCGACGTCGGAGGCGAAGATGATCGCGGCGTACTGGGGCATGACTACTCCTCACAGGTCCTGACCGGCGCCGATCGCCGGCTCCCACTGTAAGGACGAACGGGCGAAGGCGCGCCGGGACAACCCACGCCGAACTTTTTCTCAGCCTTCGACGAGCTCCCACTCGGAGTCCGGGGTCTCGCGGTCGTAGACCTGGCCCGGCGCCGCCTTGAGCACCGTCCGGACGTCCGGGTACAGGTTCGCGACGTGCTCCAGTTCCAGGCCCTCGACCTCGAAGTCCTCCGCCTCGGGGACCTCGAAGCCGACGAACAGCCAGGTGCCGTCCTGTTCGCGGACGACCTGGCGGACCGCGCGCACCGGCTGCTGCCAGCCGGCCGGGATCTCGGTCAGGCCGGTGCTGATCTGGGCTTCGTCGTCCGGTGAACCCTCGAACTCCCAGGCCGCGCGGCGCTGGCCGAGCAGCCGGATGTCCTCGTCCTCGTCGTCGGAACCCGTCACCGACGACAGCAGCCACGTACGGCGCTCGGGGTCCCAGTCGGCGGCCATGCCCGTCGGCAGGCCGGCCAGCGCGGCCAGCTGCGGGAGCAGCTCGAGGGCCTCGCGCACCGACATCTTGCCGAAGCTCTCGCGGTTGACCACGACGTCCTCGGACAGCTCGGTGCCGTCGCTGATGAACCAGTCGTCCTCGTCGTCCAGCACGACGAAGCCCAGCGCGTCCGGATCGTTGACCAGGGCCAGGGCGATGATCACCGGGGCTTCCGGGTCCTGGCGCAGCGGCCATTCGGTCGACATGCGCCATATCCCACCATCGGGCGACCGCGGGCCGGGAAGCGGGGTCGCCCGCTCGATTAATTCATCGAGCGTTGATATTATCCCGGGCATGGTGCTGCCCAAAGGACTCGCCCGCTTCAACCGCGTGGTCACCAACCGGATCAACAAGTACGTCGTGAACTGGGCGCCGGGCTTCGGCCTGCTGGTCCACAAAGGACGGAAGTCCGGCAAGGAGTACCGCACGCCGCTGAACGTCTTCCGCACGGACGACGGCTTCGTCGTCGCGCTCACCTACGGCCCCGACACGGACTGGGTCAAGAACGTGCTGGCCGCGGAGAGTTGCACCGTGGTCACCCGGCGGCGTAATTACCGCGTGCATTCGCCCGAGCTCGTGCATGATGAGTCCCGCCGAGCGATGCCGACTCCCGTGCGGCAGTTCCTCGGCCTGCTGAACGTCCAAGACTTCCTGCTGCTGAAGCGGGACTAGGGGGAAAAATGCTGCTCGAGGGGGAGCTCGTCCGGCTGCGCGCGCTGGAGCCGGAAGACGCCGAGAAGATCCACCCGTGGATCCACGACCCCGAGGTCGGCCGGTGGATGACCAACAGCCACCCGCGCTCCCTTGCGCAGCTGCGCAAGCACGCCGAGGAACGCCCGCTCAACAGCTACGAGCTCGTCGTCCTGGGGATCGAGGCCGACGGCAAGCTCATCGGCATCGTCGACCTCCGCGACGCCGAGCCCGAAATCGGCAACGCGGAGCTGGACATCTACATCGGTGACGCCGAATACCGCAACGGCGGCGGTTACGGCACCGAAGCGCTGCGCCTGATGTGCCGCTACGGCTTCAATTCGATGCGCCTGCACATGATCACGCTGTGGGTCGTCGCCGAGAACGAGCGCGCGCGGCACGTCTACCGCAAGGTCGGCTTCTCCGAAGACGGCCGCCACCGCGAGGCGTTCGTCGCGGCGGACGGCGAGCGCCACGACATGATCCTGATGAGCATGCTCAAGGGCGAACTCAAGTGGTGAGCCGGCGAGGCGCCTTCAGCCGCCACGCCTCCTCGAGCAGCTCACGCAGCTGATCGACGTCGACGCGTTCGAGGTCGACGATGATCGAGCCGTACCCGTCGTAGTGCGATGTCGTGAAGAAGGCCGCGTCGCCGGAGTCCAGCAACGCGGCCTTCTCGTCGAGCCCGCACAGCACGACCAGGCCGCCCTCGGCCTCGGTGCGCAGCCGCGCGAACCCCTTGCCCGCCACCTTCAGCGCGGGCGTGCGGTACCAGGTCGCCGCCTCGACCTCGGGCAGTTCCGAGGCCAGGCGGACGACGTCTTCCCAAGTCGTCATGGGTCCATTGTCGACCCGGCGTCTTGGAAAAACCGGATCACGGCAGCTGGGTGATCCGGTCGGCCGCGGGCGGGGCCAGGTTCGGGTGGGCGCCCAGGTACGCGACGAGCGCGTCCAGGTCCACCGGTCCGCCGGCCAGGTTGGTGCCCTTGGTGAACTCGGTGAAGCCGTCCCCGCCGGCGGCGAGGAAGTTGTTCACCGACACGCGGAACGTCGCCGCCGGGTCGACCGGCGTGCCGTTCACCGTGATGTTCGAGACCCGCGAGCCCTGCGGCGCGGACGCCGAGTAGCTGTAGTGCAGCGAGCTCGAGATCTGCAGGAACTTCGGGTTCACCCCCGGCGCCCACTGCTGCTCCAGCACGTTCTTCAGGTTCGCGCCGGTCAGCGTGATCGTCTGCATGATGTTCGAGAACGGCTGGACGGTGAACGCCTCGCCGTAGGTCACCACGCCGTCGCCTTCGCCCGCCGGGGACGACGCGTAGGTCAGGTCGGCGCGGATGCCGCCCGGGTTGGTCATCGCGATGACCGCACTGTTCGACTGCGTGCCCGCCAGCTGCGCGTCGGCGATGACGTCGCCGAGCGCCGACTCGCCGGCCGCGTTCCCCGCCGCCTTCAGGTCCTGGGTGATGGTGCCGATCTGCTTGTTCGCGATCGGGCCCGACTTCGCCTGTGCGTCGGCGACCAGCGCCGCCACGGCCGGGTCCGGGGTGACCGTGCGGGTGACGATCTCGTTGTGCGCCTGCGTCGCCGACCGGACGACGTCGCGCGTCTTCAGGTTGATCTTCAGGTCGACGACCGAGAGCAGCCGGCCGAAGGACGAGCCCTGGATGACCGTGCGCGGCTGGCCGGCCGGGTCGTTGATCACGCAGTTGTACTGCTGGTGGCTGTGGCCGGTGAAGATCGCGTCGACCTTCGGGGTCACGGCCTTCGCGATCGCGGTGGCCGGGCCGGGCAGGACCCGGCAGTCGTTCGGGCCCTCGACCTCGGTGCTGTCGCCCTGGTGCAGCAGCACGATCTGGGACTTGACGCCGAAGAAGTCGAGCAGGTTCGCGGTGCGGTTGATCGCTTCGACCTCGTCGCCGAACTTCAGGCCCTTGATCGCCTCCGGCGTCACGACCGACGGCAGGTCCTTCAGCGTCGCGCCGATGACGCCGACCGGCACGCCGCCCTCGAACTTGACGGTGAACGGCAACAGCGCGGGCAGGCCGTTGGTGAAGTACACATTGGACCCGAGGAACGGGAAGTCCGCACCCTTGAACTTCTTGTCGAACTGGCAACCGTCCGTCGGGTGGCAGCCGCCGAACTGCATGCGCTGCAGCTCCTTGTAGCCCTCGTCGAACTCGTGGTTCCCGACGACGGACGCGTTGACGCCCAGCATGTTCAGGAAGTCGATGGTCGGCTCGTCGTGGAACAGCGCCGAGGTCAGCGGCGACGCGCCGATGTTGTCGCCGGCGGAAACGACGAACGAGTTGCGCACCTGCGACCGCAGCTGCTTCACGTGCGTGGCCAGGTAAGCGGCGCCACCGGCGTCCACAGTGGTCCCGTCGGACTGCGTGACGCGGCCGCTGGAGCCGGTCGGCGGCGCCAGGTTTCCGTGCAGGTCGTTGAAAGCGATGATCCGGACGTCGGTGGTGGGGTCCGGGCGCTGGCCCGCGGACGCGGGTGCGGTGGTCACCGCGGTCGTCGCCAGCGCGGCCGCGGCGAGCACCACGAGCCGGGTTGAAAGCCTCATGCGTGTTTCCTCCGATTCGCGCCCAAGGTCCCCAAACGGGCGCACGGCGGAGGATTCTGCCTCGCGAAGCAGTCAGCTACCAGGGTCAAAAGACGGACGTAAAGCGAATGTCACCTAACGGCTTCCCTGGAGCAGCACCCGCGCGACGAGCGCCGGGTCGTCGTTCATCGGCACGTGCCCGCAGCCGGGCAGCAGCTGGAACGTCCCGTTGGGAGCGACCTTCCGCAGGTCGGCGACGCGCGGCCGGGCGAGGATCCGGTCGTGCTCGGCCCAGGCGATCGTCACCGGGACGCCGGTGACCGGCCCGGTGAAGCGGAAGTCCCCGCGCGACTGCGCGGCGGTCGGCTCGAAACCCGGCGCGGTCGCGAGCGCGTGGGCGTCTTCGACGACGGCGTCCGGAGTCAGCAGGGTCGGCTTCCCGACGATCATCCCGGTCAGCGCCTTGCGCCCGGCCGCCGTCGCGGCGATGCGGCGCACGACGTGCGGTGGCGTGCGCTGGGCGAGCGCGCGGTGGGCCTTGAGCGTCGCGATCGCGTACATCTTCTGCGTCCGGTTCCACAGTCCGGCCGGCGACAACGCCGTGACGCTGCGGACGAGCCCGGCCTGGCCGAGCGCCAGCGACAGCAGGCCGCCGAGCGAGTTCCCCGCGACGTGCGGGCGGTCGAGCCCCAGCTCGGTGAAGAGCTCCTTGAACATCACCAGCGCGGGCTCGACGCCGTACCCGCCGGCCGGCTCGGGTGACTCACCGAAGCCCGGCAGGTCAACGGCGATGACGTCGCGATGCGGCGTGAGCAGCGGGAACACCGGTGCCCACGCCTGACGGCGGTGGCCGATGCCGTGGATCAGCACCAGCGGCTCGCCCCGGCCCTCGCGGTCGTAGACAACGTCGTCCATTACCCGAGAGTAAGTCCGGGTTCGCGGAAAAGCTACTACCGTCGGTAACAGTTACTCTGCGTCCGGGTGAATCCGCTTCCCAGCGTCAGCGGACCGCTGGACGGCGTCGAGAACGCGGTGCACGCGCAGCGCGTGCGCGAAGTCCGGCAGGTCGCCCTTGAGGTGCCGGGCGTAGGCGTGCGCGACGTTGTACGACGGCTCGGCGGCGCGCCCGGCCAGCTGCGGCAGCTCGTATCGGGTGGGCACGGTGAGCTTCTCCAGCGTGCCGGTCCGGCTGCCGCGCAACGTCACCTTCGCGATCCAGAACAGCGGGTCCGCGGCGGTGACGACGAGCGTGCCCTCGGTGCCGTTGATCTCCCAGTGGAAGTCCGTGGCGGGCGACGACCCGCCGCGCAGGTGCAGCGACGCGACGGCGCCGCCGTTCAGCACGCCGCTGACGGCGATCTGGTCCGGCGCGGTCATCGCGACCGAGTCGCCGGTGACCTCGTCACGCACCCGCGGCCGGACGGTCGCCATCGTCGCCGACAGCTCGGAGAACCGGCCGAGCACCATGTCGAACGCGTCGACGGTGTGCGCGAACGGGATCGTCAGCATGGTCGCCCCGCCTTCGGGGTGCAGCTGGTAGTCACGCCCGGCCCGGACCGACGGACCCCAGTTGCCGCCCGAGCCGATCAACGACGTCGAAAGCACGCGGCCGACGTAGCCGTCCTTGATGAGGTCCCGCAGGTAGCGCAACGCGGGTGCGGACCGCCCCTGCAGTCCGACGGCCGTCTTGGCGTCCTTCGCCGCTTCGGCCAGCGCCTCGGTTTCGGCCAGGCTCGCGCCGAGCGGCCACTCGCTCAGCACCTGCTTGTGCGCGGCCAGCGCGGGCTCGATCAGCGCCCGGTGCTCGCTCACCTTCACCGCGACGACGACCAGGTCGACCTCCGGGTGCCGCGCCAGCTCCCCGGCGTCGCCGAAGGTCAGCGGCACGCCGTACTTCTCCCCGGCCACCCGCGCCGAGTCGGCACTGCTCGCGCTGAGCGCGCGGAGCTCGTAGCCGTCCACCGCGGCCAGCGCGGGCACGTGCGCGGTGGCGGCCCAGCCGCCGTTCGCGCTGAGCCCGACGATGCCGACCCGGACCGGTGCCATGAGCGTTCCCTTTCGTTGCCCCCACAAGAGTTCGACGTGCCGAGCGTCGTGGTCATTCCCGGGTCGGCGCAAGCCGCATCCGGTTACGTCTCCCTTTTCCGGCTATGACTTCGGACTCGCCGGTGAGGACGAAGCCGAGCCGCTCGTAGACGCGTCGCGCGCGGTCGTTCCCCTCGAAGACGTGCAGACCGATGGCTTCCGCGCCGGCTTCCCGGGCCGCTTCGCGGACGGCGTGGATGAGGTCCGCGGCCAGCCCGCGGCCGCGCGCCTGTGGCGCAACCCACATCGAGAAGACCAGCCATTCCCGCTCGCCGGGCCAGCCGCAGACGAGCGCGACGGCGTCGTCACCGTCGAACGCGGCGAACCAAGCGCGGTCCCGGAGCCACGCCGCCAGTCGGCATCGAGCTTGGCGCGTTCGACCGCGACGAGCGAGCCGAAATTCTCGGGTGTGTCCGCGAGCGCGCGGAGCCGGATTTCGCGCAGCACGGGGACGTCGTCGGGAGTCAGCCGTCGCACGTGGACCATCCGGGCAGGCTCGCACGCACGGAGGGTTCGGTAACACCGAATAATGCGGACGCGATGAGGCGATCGTTCCGGCAACTGGGGGAAACATGGGCATCGAGGTCGTACTCGTGGTGCTGGCCGTCGTCGTGCTGCTGATCGGGGGCACGGTGTTCAGCGCCTGGCGGGCCGAGCGCTCGGAGGAACGCGAAGACGACTGACCGATCGGCCGAGCGCCGTTCGGCCGAGTGACCGATGGGGTCCGGCTCTTCGACCGAAGTGCTCGCCGGTCATGATCCATAACGTCGGTGGCATGACGAACGCACAGGTCACCGCCCTGCAGTACGGATTCATCGGCTTCCTGGCGCTGTGGACCGTGGTCCTGGTGCCGCAGCTGATCACCCAGCTGGCCCGGCACGGCGGCCTGCGCCTGCGCGGCATCGTCACGACCGGCGCGGTGCTGCTGTACAGCTGCATGACCCTGGCGGTCGTCTTCCTGCCGCTGCCCGGCCCCGGCACGCGCCGGCTGAGCCAGACGGTGCAGCTGCACCCGTTCCAGTGGATCACCGACATCCACACGGAGATGCTCAAGCACGGGTCGCAGTGGTTCATGA
Source organism: Amycolatopsis sp. NBRC 101858 (assembly GCF_030269325.1). Taxonomy (GTDB): domain Bacteria; phylum Actinomycetota; class Actinomycetes; order Mycobacteriales; family Pseudonocardiaceae; genus Amycolatopsis; species Amycolatopsis ponsaeliensis. Next base: position 2,298,260 of record NZ_BSTD01000001.1, read on the forward strand.
CGCAGACGTTCCAGCAGGCGTGCATGAACGTGCTGCTGTTCGTCCCGCTGGGGGTGTTCGCCCGGATCCTGTGGCGCCGCGGCCTGACCGGCACCGTCCTGATCGGCTTCGCCGCGTCACTGCTCATCGAGATCACGCAGCTCACGGCCAACTTCGGGACGGCGCCGTACGCCTACCGCATCTTCGACGTGGACGACCTCATGAACAACACGTTCGGCGCGGGAGCCGGCTGGGTGTTCGGGGCGCTGCTGCTGGCGGTCCTGCGTTCACCGGTCGGCGTGCAGCCGGCCCGGAGCGAGCGGGTCCACTTCGCCGAGACGCGCTAACCGGGCTTTCCGCTGCAAGGCGGCCCGCTTGGCGGCCCTGCGGTCCTCGAGAACGACCACGAGAGCGGCGACGGCCAAGACCAGCGCGACCAGCCCGAGGACGATCGGAAGCTGCACGAAATCCTCCTCGGTACGGCGCTGTGCGGGAGATCACAACAGGTTACGCAGGTCTGTGGTCATTTCGCCACCCCCAGCGACGAGCCTGCGCGGCGAACCAGGTCCGGTCATCGGTCAGCCAGCCGTCGAAGATCAGATCGGCCGAGGCCAGGAGGGTGCCGAGGCCGAGACGGCGGCAGGTGAACTCTTGGCTCCACTGCCGCCCGCCGGCGGAGTACCGCACAGCCGCCGACAGCAGGTCGCCTTCGCGGACGACATCGGCCAACTCGACCTCCACCGCCCCGAGCCGTCCACCTTGGCCGGAAGCGACGGCGTCGAACCACTCCGGCGGATGCCACTCGACCAGCAGCCTCCCGGATGGCGCCAAGTGCCGCCGGGCGGCGGCGAGCAGCGCATGCCGGTCCGCGTCGAGTGCCGTGTTGACCAAATGGCTCCCCAGCAGCACCGCGTCGAACGTCCGCCCGAGGTCCAGGTCGCCGATCCGCGATAACACCTTCGCGGCCCGGACGTGCGCAAGCATCTCCGGCGAATCGTCCACGGCGACCACGGCGTGGCCCAGCTCCACCAGCGGGTGGGTGACCCGTCCGGTCCCACATCCCAGCTCGAGGATCGACGCCCCCGCCGGTACCGCCGCGTGCACGATCTCCGGCTCCCCGGCCGGCGGCAGCAGCAGGTAGACCTCGACCGAGCACCCGTCCGCGGTGACGTCCATCCCCCGAGGGTGCCGGAGACTGGGCGGGTGAGCACCCGACCCACGAAGGACCAGCTGGCCGCCGCGTACGACACCACCATCCCGGACGTCCTCGCCCCCGGTCTCGACGTCCTCTTCTGCGGCATCAACCCCGGTCTCTACTCCGGCGCGCTGAAGCAGCACTTCGCGCGGCCCGGCAATCGCTTCTGGCCGGCGCTCCACCAAAGCGGGTTCACCCCACGCCTCTACAAACCGGACGAACAAGACCAGCTGCTCGACCTGAAGCTCGGCATCACGAACGTCGTGGCCCGGACCACCGCCCGCGCCGACGAGCTCACCGCCGACGAATTCCGCGAAGGCGGCAAGCTGCTCGAAGCGAAAGTCCTCGAGTACCGGCCGCGGTGGCTGGCCGTCGTCGGGATCACCGCCTACCGGACCGCGTTCGGCTTCCCGAAGGCGCGCGTCGGGCGGCAGGAGCACCGGATCGGGGACACCCACGTGTGGGTGCTGCCGAACCCGAGCGGCCTCAACGCGCACTGGACGCCGGCCGGGCTCGCGGCCGAGTTCGCGGAGCTGCGGACCGCATCCGAACATCGTCGAAATCGTTGAACAAGAGGCGGGCCACCCTCAGTAGCGCCAACCGCCCCATCAGGTCCTTTCCAGCCCGGTCGAGCCCACTTCCCCGGAAGGTTTTCTACCCAGAGTTTGCTGTGACCGAGCGATTAGGCCATGAGGGGGAGATGGCGTCATGAGCTGCGCAATCGCGACTCGTACCAAGCAGGAGGAGTCACTTTTGGCCGGTCCCGGCAGGGGAGACCGGACGGTGCCGGACGCGTGAACCGAGGGGTCGCGTCAGGCGTCCCAAGAGCGACGGCGCAGAGACGGAGGCCCACGATGCACGGCATCGAGCCCACCCGCAGGCCGATCGGGCCGACCGGACCCGGCGGGCGAAGTCTCGGCGTGGCGGTCGTCGACCCGGTCCCGATCTTCCGCGACGGCCTCGCCGCGCTCGTCCACCGCAGCCAGGGGCTGCACTGGGCGGGCCAGGCGGCCAGCCACCACGCGGCACTGCAGCTGTGCGAGCAGGTCAAGCCGGACGTCGTCGTGCTCGACTCGGCGCTCGACCCGAACTGCCACCTGACGAAGCTGCTCAACGCCGGCGACCCGGCGCTGATCCTCGTCACGCTCATCCGGGACACGAACCGCACCCAGCAGTACCTCGCGGCCGCGATCGCCGCCGGGGCGCACGCGATCGTGCCGCGGTCGATCGACTCACGACGGCTCGCCGAAGCGATCCGGCGGGCGCACACCGAGCGCCGGTACATCGACCCGGCGCTGGCCGCGCTCACCGCCCGGCCGAAGCGGTCGACCGTGCCCAAGGGCGACCTCGCCCACGACAGCCCGCCGGCGCCGCGCGGCGGGATGCCGCTGTCCCGGCGCGAGTACCAGGTGCTCCAGCTCGTCGCCGAAGGGCTGGAGAACTCGGCGATCGCGAAACTGCTGTTCCTGTCCGTCGAGACGGTCCGGACGCACGTCAAGAGCATCCTGCGCAAGCTGTCCGCGCGGGACCGGACGCACGCCGTGACGATCGCCTTCCGCGGCGGGATACTGGTCGCCCGTGCCGAAGACGGCCACGTGCCCGTGACAGCCGACACAACAGCCCTCCCGGGGCAGCGCTGACCCCTGAAGAGGCCCGGATTTCCGTACTCGGAAGTGCGGATCTGCTTGCTCCAGTTACCCGCAGGTAATATCCTGAAGTTACCGGCGAGTAAGGCGAACATGTGCCCGGCCGGGGAGCCGAACACATTGGAGTGACGACATGGGCCACTACAAGAGCAACGTCCGAGACCTGGAGTTCAACCTCTTCGAGGTGCTCGGCGTCCAGGAACGCCTGGGCAAGGGTGTGCTCGCCGAGTCCGACGAGGAGACCGCCCGCGGGGTGCTGTCCGAGCTCAACAAGCTCGCGACCGGTCCGCTCGCCGAGTCCTTCGCCGACGCCGACCGCAACCCGCCCGTGTACGACCCGAAGACCTTCAGCGTCAAGATCCCCGAGTCGTTCAAGAAGAGCTACAAGCAGCTCCTCGACGGCGAATGGTGGCGCCTCGGCCTCACCGACGACCTCGGCGGCTTCGGTCTCCCCCCGACCGTGCAGTGGGCCGCGTCCGAGCTCATCCTCGGCGCCAACGCCCCGCTGTTCATGTACATGGCGGGCCCGAACTTCGCCATGATCGTGAACAAGAACGGCACCGAAGAGCAGAAGCACTGGGCCCAGCTCATGATCGACCGGGCCTGGGGCGCCACGATGGTGCTGACCGAGCCGGACGCCGGCTCCGACGTCGGCGCGGGCCGCACCAAGGCCACCAAGCAGGAGGACGGCTCCTGGCACATCGACGGCGTGAAGCGGTTCATCACCTCCGCCGAGCACGACATGAGCGAAAACATCATGCACCTCGTGCTGGCGCGCCCCGAGGGTCCCGGCATCGAGACCAAGCCGGGCACCAAGGGCCTGTCGCTGTTCCTCGTCCCGAAGTTCCACTTCGACACCAAGACCGGTGAGCTGGGCGAGCGCAACGGCGCCTACGTCACCAACGTCGAGCACAAGATGGGCATCAAGGCCTCGACGACGTGCGAGCTGACCTTCGGCCAGCACGGCACCCCGGCCAAGGGCTGGCTGCTCGGCGAGGTCCACGACGGCATCGCGCAGATGTTCCAGGTCATCGAGTACGCCCGGATGATGGTCGGCACGAAGGCCATCGCGACGCTGTCGACCGGCTACCTCAACGCGCTCGAGTACGCCAAGGAGCGCGTCCAGGGCGCCGACCTGCCGAACATGCTGAACAAGGCCGCCCCGCGCGTCACCATCACCCACCACCCGGACGTCCGCCGCTCGCTGATGCTGCAGAAGGCGTACGCCGAGGGCCTGCGCGCGGTGTACCTGTACACGGCGTCGTTCCAGGACCAGCTGTGGACCGGCGAGGGTGACCAGAAGGTCGCGCACGGCGTGAACGACCTGCTGCTGCCGATCGTCAAGGGCGTCGGCTCCGAGCGCGCCACCGAACAGCTCGTGCAGTCGCTGCAGACGCTGGGCGGGTCCGGCTTCCTGCAGGACTACCCGATCGAGCAGTACATCCGCGACGCCAAGATCGACTCGCTCTACGAGGGCACCACGGCGATCCAGTCGCTGGACTTCTTCTTCCGCAAGATCGTCCGCGACAAGGGCGCGTCCCTGGCCTTCGTCGCCGGCGAGATCACGAAGTTCATCGAGTCCGAGGCGGGCAACGGCCGGCTCAAGAACGAGCGCGGGCTGCTCAAGCAGGCCCTCGAGGACACCCAGGGCATGCTGGGCTCGCTGATCGGCTACCTGACGACGTCGCAGGAGGACCCGCAGAACATCAACAAGGTCGGCCAGCACACGGTCCGCCTGCTGATGTCGGTCGGCGACCTGCTCATCGGCTGGCAGCTGCTCAAGCACGCCGAGGTCGCCATCGCGAAGCTCGACGCGGGCGCGTCCGCCAAGGACGTCCCGTTCTACGAGGGCAAGATCGCCGTGGCGTCGTTCTTCTCGAAGCAGGTGCTGCCGGAGCTGACCGCCCGCCGCGCGATCGTCGAGGCCGCCGACAACGCGCTGATGGAGCTCGACGAAGCCGCCTTCTGATGGTCACGAAAAGGGCTCTCCTCACGTGAGGAGGGCCCTTTTCGCGTTTCGGGGTCACCCGGTGCGGGCACTCCGCTCACCGAGTCCGACGGACCCGAATGGCCGGGTTCGCGGATCCTTGAGAGGAGAAAGTGATGACTGTCGCCGGCATCGTCAGCGCACTCATCGTCGGGCTGATCATCGGAGTTCTCGGCCGGCTGGTAGCCCCCGGCAAGCAGAGCATCCCGATCTGGCTGACCATCCTGATCGGCATCATCGCCGCCTTCATCGGCACGGCGATCGCCCGTGGTCTCGGCTACGCGGACACCAACGGCATCGACTGGCTGGAAATCCTGACGCAGGTCGTCCTGGCCGCGATCGGGGTCAGCATCGCCGCCGGCGCCTACGGCCGTCGCGGCGTGACCAGGTAACACCTCGGACCAAGGCCCGGTCCGGTGCACCCTCGCGGGTGCGCCGGGCCGGGCTTTTCCGTGTCTCACTCCATCGGGGGTCTGCGCGGGCGATGCGCCGGGATCGGTGCCACCGTGGCGCTTATTGCGCTATCCGAGGAGGCAGCTGTGCTCGGCGGACTTTGGGGCATCATCTCGACCATCATCGTGGGCCTGATCCTGGGCGTGCTCGGCCGGCTGTTCGCGCCGGGCGACCAGAAGATCCCGATCTGGCTGACCATCGTCGTGGGCATCGTGGCCGCGTTCATCGGCAACTGGCTCGCCGGGGTGTTCGGCGTTCGCGACACCAATGGCATCGACTGGATCCGGCACATCTTCCAGATCGTCGCCGCCGTCGTCGGGGTCATCGCGGCCTCGGCGATCTACGGCAGGGTCAAGGGCGGCAGCCGCACTACCGCCTGACGGCCAGGCCTGCGCCGGCGAGCAGCAGCGCGGCGGCGCAGGCCATCGTCGTGGTGAGGGCGTGCGCGGACGACGTCGTGGCGAGCGTCAGGAACACGCTGCCGAACGTCGCCACGCCGATGACCTGGCCCAGCTGCAACGTGGTGGTGAGCAGGCCGCTGACGTCCGCCGCGCGCTCGAGCGGGACGTGCGTCAGCGCGTTCACCATCAGGGAGCCGAACGCGGGTCCCATCGACAGGCCGAAGAGCAGCAGGGCCACGAAGAACAGCGTGCCGCCGTCCCGGCCCAGCCCGAGCAGCACGTAGGCGATCGCCGATCCGACGTAACCGCACGGGGTCAGCCAGGCGTGCACCCGCCGCGGCAGCCGGTTCCAGAAGAACCCGCACAGGCCGAAGACGACCCCGCCCGGCGCCATCGCCAAGCCGGCGGCCAGCGCCGTCTTGCCGAGGCCCGACTGCAGGTGCAGCGCCACGCAGAAGAGGAATCCGCCGTAGGACGCGACGCCGGCCCCGAGCGTGGCCAAGCCCGGCGCGACACCGCGGATCTTGAGCACGGCGAGGTCGACGAGCGGATCGCGCACGCGGCGTTCCACGACGACGAAGAGCACGGCCAGCAGCGCGCCGACGGCGATCGACCCGAACGTCCAGGCGGGCCAGCCGGTTTCGTGCCCGAGCACCAGCGGCAGCACGACGAGCACCACCGCCGGCACGGCGATCGCGAGCCCGGCGAGATCGAGCCGCCGGCCCGCCTTCGCAGCACCTCCGGGCACCAGCTTGACGGCGAGCACGGCCACGAGGACGCCGATCGGGACGTTCACCAGGAAGACCGGCCGCCAGCCCGCCCCGAACAGGTCCGCGCCGACGAGCACCCCGCCGACGACCTGACCGGCGACGAACGCGACGGCGATGACCGCGGTGTACGCGCTGAGCGCTTTCGCCCGCGCGGCGCCCGTGAACTGCGCCTGGATGACGCTGATGACCTGCGGCATCATCAACGCGGCTCCGGCGCCTTGGGCGATCCGCGCGACGATGAGGATCTTTTCGTCCGGCGCCAGGCCGCAGAGTGCGGAACAGGCGGTGAAGAGGATCGTGCCGGTGACGAACAGCCGGCGCCGGCCGAACAGCTCACCGAGGCGGGCACCGGTGATCAGCAGCATCGCGTAGCCCACGGTGTAGCCGGAGACGACGAGCTGCAGCGCGGCGCCGGACGCGTGCAGGTCGGTGCGGATGTCGGTCATGGCGACGTTCACGACGGTGACGTCGAGCAGTGCCATGAACTGGCCGAGCAGCAGGACGGCCAGCATGAACCACGGCCGCCGGTCCGGCCGGGCTTCCCGGTCCGTGGCCGGGGCAGGGGTGGTCAGTGTCATGTCCCTGACCTTGCGGTTCTCCGGTTCCCGGCGGAGAGAGCCTGGTGGTGCTGGTGCTGGGAGTACCTGCTTGGGCAAAAACTGTCGTACCCCTCCGGCACCATGTCCGCATGACCCAGACCCAGGTCCGCACGAACCGCCGGGAGGAACTCGGCGGGTTCCTCAAGGCGTGCCGGGCGCGGATCGGCCCGGAGGAGGTCGGGCTCGCGCCCGGCCCTCGCCGACGGCTCAGCGGGTTGCGCCGCGAGGAGGTGGCGCTGCTCGCCGGCGTCGGCGTCACCTGGTACACGTGGCTGGAGCAGGGGCGGCCGATCAACGCGAGCGCGCAGGTGCTCGACGCGGTGGCGCGCACGCTGCGGATGGACCACCCGGAGCGGGAGCACCTGTACCGGCTGGCGGAGCTGACGCCGTCGCGGCTGCCGTCGTCATCCGAGGTGGTGCCGGACGCGGTGCGCGAGGTGCTGCGCGCGCTGGAACCGGTGCCCGCGACGGTGGTCAACGGCCGGTTCGACGTGCTGGCGTCGAACGCGGCGCAGGAGGAGCTGTTCTGGGAGTGGCACAGCATGCCGTGCCTGCACAAGAACCTGCTGTGGTGCTGCGTGACCGAACCGAACGCGCGGGCGTTCCTGCTGAACTACGACGAGGAGGTACCGCACATGGTCGCGCGGATGCGGGCCGAGTACGGCAGGCACGTCGGCGACCCGGGCTGGGAAGAGGACATCCGGCGGCTGTCGGCGCTGAGTCCCGAGTTCGTCGAGCTGTGGGAGCGGCACGAGGTGGCGGAGCCGCGGGCGCGGTTGCGGCGGTTGCACCACCCGCGGGCCGGGCGGATGACTCTCCGGCTGACCGAGCTGGCGGTGTCGGAGGTGCCGGGCCTGCGGATCCAGGTGTCCACTCCGGACGATGCGGCCACCTGGGCGTTGCTGCCTGCGACGCGGAGGCCGTCATGACGTCGCTCGACTTGAGCGGCCAGGGACTGACTTCGTTCCCCTCGCTGCCGGCCGGCGTGACCCGGCTCGACCTCTACCGGAACTCGCTCTCGTCGGTACCCGCCTCGCTGTGGGAGCACACCGGGCTGGAGGTGCTCAACCTGGCGACGAACCGGCTGTCTTCGTTGCCACCGGGGATTTCCGCGTTGAAGTCCGTGCACACGCTCGACCTGGCGCACAACGAGTTCGGCTCGCTGCCGGACGAGCTGGGTGAGCTGGCCGGGCTCACCGAATACCTGTACGTCAGCGACAACCGGCTGACGGCTTTTCCGCCGGCGTGGTGCCGGCTGGGGACGCTGAAGTACCTTGGGTGCACGGACAACCGGCTCACCGAATTGCCTTCCGACCTCTCCGGGTTCTCTTCGTTGCGGGAACTCCGGTTGTACCGCAACGCGTTGACCGCGCTGCCGGAGTCGATCGGCACGCTCGGTGCCCTGCGGGAGCTGCACCTGCGGGGCAACCGGTTGGCGGCGCTGCCCGCGTCGATCGGTTCATTGGGCGAGCTGCGTCAGCTCGACCTGCGGGAGAACCTGCTGGTCTCCCTTCCTGCGTCGATCGCCCGGCTGTCCAAATTGGACAAACTGGATCTGCGGTGGAACAAGCACTTGCGGGAGCCGGCGTGGCTGCGCGACTTCGAGGAGGCGGGGTGCATGGTCCTTCGCTGACAACTCAACAGAGGATGGTCGGGCGCGGGCCGTAGGTCGCGGTGTGCGATGACCGGCGGACTTCGGCGCCACTCGCGATGTCGTAGAGCACGCGGGTGTCGGTGACGCTGAAGCCGGGCGTGCCGATCGACGGCTGACACGGGCTGGTCCCGCCGAACTGGACCGGCGGCGGGTCCCCGGGCGTCTGGGCGCCGGTCTGGCCGTCGACGCGGTAGTGGCGGGTGCCCCAGATCCGGACCGTCACGGAGTCGCCGGAAACGATGGCCTGGATGGCGATCCCGGTCGGCGAGTCGTTGGTCAGCTTGAGCTCGACGGGGCTGCCGTCGGCGTTGACGGCCTTGGCGTCGCGGCCGACGGGGTAGCGGTCGAGGTAGTGGTCGTGCTCGAGGTGGCCGCCGTCGGTCAGACCGGCGAGGTAGCCCGCGTTGTACAAAGTGGACGCGAGCTGCGAGACACCACCGCCGACGACGGTCGCGCCGGTGCCGTCTTCGTCGGCCGGGGCGGGCACGTAGCCGTTGTCGGCGGTGCGCGGGCCGGAGCGGGCGCCGAGGCTGAACGTCTCGCCGGGCTTGACGATCGTGCCGGACAAGCGGGCGGCGAGCGTCCGGTTGTTCGTCGCGGCCGGGCCGGCCAGGCCGCCGGTGGTGAACTCGCCGACGACCTCCTTGATGCCGAGCGCACCGGCGGCGTCGGTCGTCACGCCGGGCTTCGATGCGCTGTAGACGACGGGCAGGTCCCGGCCGTCGGTCTTCTTGAGCACGTCGATGAGCGGCAGGAAGGTCTTCTCCCAGTTGACCTTCCGGGCGTCCTCGGAGGGGTCGACGGCCGGCTGGTCGCCGGTGAAGACGATCTGGGCGTCCTTGCCGTCGGTCTCGGTGCTCGCGAGCCCGTCCTTTAGGGCGGCCTGCAGCTTGCCCTGGTCGATGCGGACCTCGACGGCCCCGCCCTCGACCGCGGCGAACTGGAACGACGACGCGATCGTGGCGGGCGTGAGCGGAACGTCCTTGCCCTGCCCGTGCACGACGACCGGCTTCGCGACGGCAGGCACGACGATCTGCTGGTAGGCGGCCTGCACACCGGCCGCGGTCGCCTTGACGGGCGTGATCGCCATGCCGAGCTTGACGCCGCCGGGGTCGAGCCAGTGCTCGGTGACGGCGTGCACGGCGCCGTCGAGGTCGGCCAGCTGCTGCCCCTGCCGCGGCAGGACCGGGTAGGGCGTGACACCGCCATCGCTGCCCTGGACCGCCATGAACCCGACCGAGCCTTCGGTGGCCGGGTGGTTCAGCCTGCGCTCGGCGAGTTCGCGCACGGCCTGGCCGATCTGGTTCGGATCGGTCCGCGTCGCGACGCCGACTTCGCGAGTGGTGAAGAAGGACATGACGCGCGTGATCGGGCTCAGCGGCTGGTGCCCGGCGAGCCCGAGGGTGTTCGGCCAGTCGAGCCCGAGCCCGGACTCCGAAGGCACGAGCTGGGCCTGGACATCGCCGCCGTGGATGACAACGGGCCGGGTGAGCCGCGGCTCGAGCTCCTTGCGCAGCTTGGCTTCGGCTTCGTCATGGGTCAGCCCGCCGACCTCGATCCCGGCAACGGTCACGCCCCGCGGAACATCCCCGGCGCTGGCGACGAGATCGATGGCGTAGAGGATGACGAAGAGCCCGAGCGCGATCCCGACGGACATCATGACGCGGGCGAGGCCGGTCCGCAGCTTCCGCGCGGGAGTTTCCGGCACGGGCGGCGGAGTGGGGGTTTCGAGCAGTTCGCCGAGAAGATCATCGGCAAAGAGATCAGTGGCAACGGCAGAAGGCTCCGCGGCAGGCGATTCGCCAGGCTCGGCGGGCTCCACACCGGGCTCGGCTGCGGCAGCCGGCTTGGCGGGCTCGGCCCCATCGGTCGGCCCCTCGACGGGCTCGGCTTCCGGAGGCGACTCCGAGGCCACAGGCTCCGACTCCCGCTCCTCGGCACGCTCGCGCGCCTCGTTGTCTGCCACGACCCCGCCCTACAGGTAGAGCCCCGTCCCTTGCTCGGTCTGCTCGGTCGCCACCGCGTGGATGTCGCGTTCGCGCATCACCAGGTGCCCCTCGCCCCTGATTTCGACCTCGAGCTGGTCCTCCGGGTTGAAGAGCACGCGGTCGCCCGTCTTGACGTTCCGCACGCTGTTCCCGACGCCCAGTACGTCACCCCACGCGAGCCGGCGCGCCACCTGCGCCGTCGCCGGGATCACGATGCCGCCGCTGCTGCGGCGCTCGCCCTCGTCCGGGGACAGCCGCACCAGCACGCGGTCGTGCAGCATCTGGATCTCGAGTTTCGCCCCGTCAGACACGGTTCGCATGCTACTCGGCGGGCTCACCCGCCATGACCAGGCTCAGCTCGCGCGCCCCATCCGGCTGGAGCCGGACCGGGACGCCCCAGTCCTGCCGGGTGATCCGGCACGCTGGGTGCTCACCGCCGTCATCACAGCTCGCCGCCTGCGCGACCACCTGCAGCACGCCCTCGGTGACGCCGTCGGCGAGCCGGATCTTGCGCTTCAAGTCGGTGCCGGTGCCCACGCCGTCGGCCAGCAACGAGGGCGGCGACGCGCTGATCTCCAGCCGCGTCGACGGGCCGAAGCGGTCGTCGAGCTTCTCGCCCGGCGGCGCCGTGAACACCACCGAAAAGTCGATCTCGCCCGGTGCGAGCACCGTCGGCGGCCTGCGGACGGCGTGCGCGTCACCCGCGACGAGCGTCGGCTCGCCCGCGGGCAGCGGGCCGATCCGGTTGCCCGCCGACTCGACGACCAGCAGCTCGCCGTCGTGCAGCAGCAGGCCCTGCGGCTCCGAAAGCCCCGTGGCGATCGTGGTCACTTCGCGGGTGAAGACGTCGAAGTGGCGCACGGCGCCGTTGTAGGTGTCGGCGATCGCGATCTTGTCGCCGGGCAGCACGGCAAGGCCGAGCGGGTGCTGCAGCAGCGCCTTGTCGGCCGGGCCGTCGGTGTGGCCGAACGAAAAGAGGTCGACGCCGATCGCCGTGTGCACCGTGAACGACTCGCCGTCGGGCTCGATCCAGCGCAGCGCCGACGTCTCCGCGTCGGCGAGCCACAGCTTGTCGCCGTCCGCGGCGAGACCGGACGTCTGCGCGAAGAACGCTTCGCCGACGTCGCCGTCCCGAAGGCCTTCGACGGTCGTGCCGGCGAAGCGGCGAATGGTGCCGGAAACCGGGTCGAACACGCTCAGCGTGTGGTTGCCGGCCATCGCGACGACGATCCCGCCGACTGGGCCGTACCAGGCGACGTCCCACGGGCTCGTCAGGTCGACCTCGACGCCCTTGCCGGAGTCCGGTCCGGTGCGCCACTGCGTGCCGGTGCCGGCGACCGTGGTCACCTCGCCGGTGATCAGGTCCAGGCCACGCAGCCGGTGACCGGCGGTGTCGGCGACGACGGCGTGGTAACCGGCGCGCTCGGCGACGTCGTAGGGCAGCAGCGCGATGCCCGACGGCTCGGCGAAGGTCGCGATGTCGAACGGCCCGTCCTGGCCACCACGCTCTCCGCTGCCGAAGCGCCGGATGACCGTCTCACCATCCGAAGCGAACTCGACGACGGAGTGGTGCCCGGTGTCCGCGACGAGGACGCGTCCCTCGGCCGTCGCGACGGCCTTGCTCGGGAACCGCAGCTCGCTGACCTGCTCCTCGACCGGGACATACGGGCTGCCGCCGCGGCGAAGCGTCCCCTTCGCCTCGTGCTTCGTAACGAGGTCCGCGATGACGCGGCGAAGCGCCTCTTCGTGCCCTTCGCCCGCGGCAACGTGCACGACGTACCCCTCGGGGTCGACGACGGCCAGCGTCGGCCACGCGCGGACCGCGTACTGCGACCAAAGCTCCATCTTCGGGTCGTTGACGACCGGGTGGTGCACCTCGTAGCGCCGGACCGCGGCTTCGATCGACGCGCGCTCGCCCTCGTGCAGGAACTTCGGCGAGTGGACGCCGATCGTGACGAGCACGTCCGCGAACTCGGCTTCGAGCGGACGCAGCTCGTCGAGCACGTGGAGGCAGTTGATGCAGCCGCTGGTCCAGAAGTCCAGCAGGACGATGCGCCCGCGCAGCTCGGCGAGGGTCAGCGGGCGGCCACCGGTGTTCAGCCAGACGTCGCCGCGCAGCTCGGGGGCGCGCACGCGAGCCTGCGGTCGGGGTGAAGTCACGGCAAGAGTGAACTACAACTGTTCACGCTCTGTTCCGGAGTTCAGCCGATGAGAGAACAAACTCACCCCACGGGGGTGCCCCGCCAAAACGGCGGAAAAGAACGCGCGGCGGGGTGAGCCGCCGCTTAGGCTTCGGACCATGACCCCCGTCCAGCCGGCCGGCGCCCTCACCTTCGAGGAGGCACGGCACCTGCAGGAGAACCTCCGGGAACCGGTGCGTCCCGGGCTGACCGGACCCGAGCTCGACGACGTCGAGCGCCGGTTCGGCTTCCGCTTCGCCGCGGACCACCGCACGTTCCTGTCCGCCGGCGTCCCGATCGGCGACCGCTGGCCCGACTGGCGCTGCGGAAACGCCGAACAGCTGCGCAAACGCTTGGCCTGGCCGGTCGACGGCGTGCTGTACGACGTCGAGCACAACGGCTTCTGGCTGCCGGAGTGGGGCACTCGCCCGGTCGGCCCGGAGGACGCGGTCCGCGAAGCCCGCCGGCGCCTGGCCGACGTCCCGCAGCTGGTGCCGGTGTGCGGGCACCGGTACCTCCCGGGCTTCGCCGGAACGGCGGGCTACCCGGTGCTGTCGGTGTACCAGACGGACATCATCGTCTACGGCTGCGACCTGCGGGATTACCTGAACCGCGAGTTCGCGACGGGCGGCATCAGCACCGCCCCACCGGACGGTCCGAGGTACATAGACTTCTGGTCCCGCTTCATCGACTGACCTCGGCGGCCCGCTTCAGCCGAGCGAGCGTGGCGGCGATGTTCCCGGCGTTGGCCGAGTCCCGGTCCCAGACCCCGGTGACGGTCGAGGTGGGCACCTTGAACCAGGCCGGCCGCCGCTCCCACATGCTTTCGACGACGACGCAGCCACCGCCGGCGGGCTCGAAGTCGTACTGCCAGCGCGAGACGGGCAGGCCCGCCACCGAGGTGACTTCGAAGCCGAACCGCCGCCCGGGATCGGCATCGGTGATGGTGGAGAGGGTGCTCCACCGCCGGAAACCCCGGCGGTTCCGACCCCGGAACCTCGCCCCGACGGCGGGTCCGTCGAAGCCGCCGACCCACCGGTGCCCGGCGTACTCCTCGGCCACTTCGGCCAGCTTCCCAGGGTCACTGACCAGGGCGTAGACGACTTCGGGCGCGGCACCGATCTCGATCCGGCCGGTGGCGTTGGGCGCAGTCATGGGACCTCCACGTCGAGGGGCATACCGAGGGTATGTCAGAGACCGCGGTTAGGTGAAGCATGAATTGGTGATTCTGGCGCACTATTGCCTCAGCGCTAGAAAGCCGAAGAGGGATCAATTCTCCCGACGCAGCATGCGGCTGACGCCCGCCGCCACCGTGGTCGCCAGGATCCAGCCCGACGCCGTGAAGCCGGCCGCCACCCAGTTGTCCGTTCCGTGCATGTACCAGCGCGACTTGTTGCCGAAGTCCACGATCGGGACCAGCAGGTCCGCTGTGTAGATCACCGGGTTCCACTGCAGCCCCGTGTCCTGCTGGTTCACCACGCAGCGCGGCCCGTTCGCGATGATCTGGTGGACCTCGTCCGTCTTCCAGGCGGTGCAGTCGTCCGTGCCCAGCCCGAACCACAGGCTGCCCAGCACCAGCAGCGTGAACAGCCAGCCCAGCGCCCGCACCGGGCGATAGCCGTAGCCGACCATCGACCGCTGCAGCCAGCTCCACAGGCGCACGCCCGGCCCGAAGAACTTGAACCCGCGGGCCAGCGCCTCGTACCTGAACTGCTGCTTGCGCAACGCGACCGTCGACGCGTGCTCTTCGTTCCCCGCCGCGCGGAGCATGTGCGCGAGCTGGTCGTACGGGCCCGGCCGGTAGCCGCGCATGGCCTTGCTCAGCAGCTCGATGCGGTGGTCCAGTGCCTTGTCGTCGGCCAGCGGGATGCTCTTGCCCAGGGCGTCGTAGCGGAAGTCCTCTAGCTCGATGCCGCCGGACGCGGCCCAGAACGCCTCGTTGTCGGTCAGCGTTCCGCAGTGCGCGCGGCGCAGCACCACCCGGCCGGTCGGGGGGACGTTCGGCGTCAGCGTGAACTCGTCCGCCGCGACGTCGCCCGCGTCGAGCGCCACCAGGAACGGGGGCAGCGAACCCAGCTCGGACCCGCGCAGATCCACCCTGCGGGCGACCTGGGCGCCGTCGAGGTTGACACCGCCCTCGGCGACGAACGGGCGGCTGTTGTTGTCCCGGAGCGTCAGGTCGCGGCCGATCCGGCCGGTGCGGATGTCGAGGGAGAAACTGCTGGTCGAGCGCAGGCCCGGCTCCGTCAGCCGCGTCCCGGCCAGGTTGATCGAGCC
The DNA here is from genome assembly GCF_030269325.1 of Amycolatopsis sp. NBRC 101858. Lineage (GTDB taxonomy): Bacteria > Actinomycetota > Actinomycetes > Mycobacteriales > Pseudonocardiaceae > Amycolatopsis > Amycolatopsis ponsaeliensis. The sequence goes on from NZ_BSTD01000001.1 coordinate 2,313,389, forward strand.
GCCGACCTCGACGCCCTGCAGCCGCAGCGTGCCGTGGATCGTCGCGTCCGTGAGCTGGAAGTTGCCCGCGATCTTCGACCGGCGCGCGGAGAACACGTCCCGGCCCGGGTGGCGGAACATCGAGTTCCACGCCAGGAAGTTGCCCCCGACCGTCACGTCCGCGAGCCGCAGCTGACCGGCCGGGACGCGCAGGCTCGTCGCCTCGATGTCGCCGCCGATCTCGGTGCCGTCCAGGTGCAGCGCGCGGTCGTAGTACGGCTGCGACTTGCCGCGCACCACGCTGACCTCGGCGCCGGCCAGCCGCAGCGAGCCGCCGATCCGGGCGTTGACCATCCGCAGCGTGCCGAGCGCCTGCAGGCCGTCCGACAGCTCGACGTTGCCGTCGACGCGCATCCGGTCGGCGACCAGCGCCGGGCGCGGGTCGAGGTAGGGGTCGTTGGACTTCCACGCGTCGACGGCGATCGGGCCCTGCTGGGACACCGTCAGCTTGGCCTCGCGCAGCACGATGTCACTGTCCACGGTGGCGCTCGGCAGGTACATGATCCCGGTGGCCGAGAAGCGTTTCCGCTGGCTGGCCGGCCCGTAGTTGTCGACTTCGCAGAGCAGGCTGCCGCCGATGTGCAGGCCGTTGCCGTTGAGCGCGAAGCCGTCCGGGTTGTTCAGCGTGGCGCCCGAGAAGTTGACGTTACCGCCGGTCCGCAGGCCGGGGAGCCGGACTTCGCCGTTCGCGACCATCCGGTACGCGAGCAGCGCGCCGTTCAGCACGAGCCGGTCGGCGTGGATCGCCTTGCCGTGCGGGTGGGCGATCACCGTGCGGGTCAGCACCAGCGACCCCTCGATCACGGCGTCGGTCAGGTTGACCGCGGCGTTCGGCATCCCGCGTTCGCGGTCGTCGCCGCGCTGGACGGTCGTCTCCTCGATCTCGCGGTCGGCGCCGTCGACCTGCACGACGCTGCGGATCAGCCGGACGTCGTTGCGGCTGCGCATGTTGCGGGCCTTGAGCCCGGGCAGCCAGCACTTGCGGAAGACCAGGCCGAGCAGGTGCGCCTCGCGCACGTCCGGTGGCTGTTCGAAGCGGCAGCGTTCGAACCGGAAGAGGTACTTGAGGTCCGCGGCACGCAGGTCGAGCGTGCCGGTGATGTAGGCGTCTTCGACGTAGACGATCGGCGCGTTCGTGGCCTGCCGCCGCCAGCGCAGCAACCCGCCGTTGCCGGGTTTGAGCAGGTCGGACGCCTTGACCTCGTAGCGGCGGTCGGGGATGCCCGCGAACGGGTCGAGAGGAGGCAGCGCGTTTTCGGTCGTCACAACGGCAGCCCCCTCCCTCACCCACTCCCAAGGTAGCGAACGCGAACGGAATTCGTCAGGCGTTCGGGTTCAGCACCCGGGCCAGGAACGACTTCGTCCGCTCTTCGCGCGGGCTCCCGATGACCTGGTCCGGCGGGCCCTCTTCGACGACGACACCGCCGTCCATGAACAGGACCTTGTCCGCCACCTCGCGCGCGAACTGCATCTCGTGCGTGACGACGACCATGGTCATGCCGTCCTTGGCGAGCTGCTTCATCACGCCCAGGACGTCGCCGACGAGCTCCGGGTCCAGTGCGGACGTCGGCTCGTCGAACAGCATCAGCTTCGGCTTCATCGCGAGCGCCCGGGCGATCGCGACGCGCTGCTGCTGCCCGCCGGACAGCTGCGCCGGGTAGTTCTTCGCCTTGTCGCCGAGGCCGACGCGGTCCAGCAGCTCCAGCGCGCGCTCCCGCACCTGGGACTTCGGCTCGCGCCGCACCTGGATCGGCGCCTCCATGACGTTCTCCAGCGCGGTCATGTGCGGGAAGAGGTTGAACCGCTGGAACACCATCCCGATGTCCTTGCGCTGGAACGCCACCTCCTTCTCGCGCAGCTCGTGCAGCTTGTCGCCGCGCTGCCGGTAGCCGACGAGCACGCCGTCGACGTAGAGCCGGCCGGCGTCGATCTTCTCGAGGTGGTTGATGCAGCGCAGCAGCGTCGACTTGCCCGAGCCGGACGGCCCGATCAGGCAGAGCACCTCGCGCTCGTGCACCTCGAGGTCGATGCCCTTGAGGACGTCGACGCTGCCGAAGCTCTTGCAGATCTTCTGCGCGGAAACGACCGGGGTCATGCCCTTCCTCCTCCGCCTCGCCCGAACAGGCGGCGCCGCCAGCCAGGCCGTTCCTGGACGTCGCGCGAGGTACCGCGTGCGAAGCGCTTTTCGATCTGGATCTGCACCAGCGTCAGCACGGACGTCATGAACAGGTACCAGGCCGCGGCCGTGATGAGCAGCGGCACCGTCTTGTAGTTCTGCGAGTAGATGGTCTGCGCCGCGACCATCAGCTCGAAGTACCCGATGACGACGACCAGCGACGTCGTCTTCAGCATGGAGATCGTCTCGTTGCCGGTCGGCGGGATGATCACCCGCATCGCCTGCGGCAGGATGATCCGCCGCAGCGTCTTCGTGCGGCTCATGCCGAGCGCGCTCGACGCTTCCAGCTGGCCGGAGTCCACCGACTGGATACCGCCTCGCACGATCTCCGCCATGTACGCGGCTTCGTTGAGCCCGAGGCCGAGCAGGGACGCCGTGAACTGCGTGATCAGCTGGTTGGTGTCCCAGCTGACGAACTCCGGGCCGAACGGCACCCCGAGCCCGAGCCGGGGGTAGGCCAGCGCCAGGAAGTTCCAGATGATCAGCTGCGTGATCAGCGGGGTCCCGCGGAACAGCCAGATGTAGATGGCCGCGGCGCCCGACGTCAGGGGGTTCGGCGACAGCCGCATCACGGCGAGCAGGATCCCGCCGAAGATCCCGATCAGCATCGAGATCACCGTGAGGATCAGCGTGTTCTGCAGGCCGCGCAGGATCCGGTCGTCGAAGAGGTAGTCCCCGACGACCGGCCACTGCAGGGCGTCGTTCGTGATCACGCTGCGCACCACGATGAACGCGACGAACAGGATGATCACGCCGGCCACCCAGCGCCCGTAGTGGCGCACCGGGATGGCTTTGATGGGCTCGGCGTCGATCGGCGCCTCGGGGGGAGGCGCTTCGGAGGAACTCACGAACTCAGTCCTTAACTCAGGAAGCCGGGTTGATCTCCGACTTGGTGACCGCGCCGGTCGCGTTCAGGCCCCACTTGTCCAGGATCTTCTTGTACGCGCCGCTGTCGATCAGCTTCTGGATCGCACCCTGCACGGCCTTGCCGTAGTCGCCGCTGTTCTTCGGCAGCACGATGCCGTACGGCGCCGTGTCGTATGGCGCGCCGACCGACTCGAGCTGGCCGTTGGTCTGCTTGACCGCGTAGTCGATGACCGGGGAGTCGGCCAGCTCGCCCTGGACGCGCTTGGCGGTGAGGGCGAGGTTGACGTCGGTCTGGGCCTGCAGCTGCGTGACCTCGATGGCGGGCTTGCCGGCGCCGGTGCAGGCGGCGGTCTTCTTGTCGAGGTCCTCGACCTGCGTGGTGCCCTTCTGCACGGCGATCTTCTTGCCGCAGAGGTCGTCGACCTTGAGGCCGTCGGGGTTGCCCTTCAGCACGGCCAGCGAGGTACCCGCGCTGTAGTAGGAGATCATGTCGACCGACTGCAGCCGCTCGGCGTTGATGCTGAAGGACGACATGCCCAGCTCGTACTTCTTGGCGCCGATGCCGGGGATGATGCCGTCGAACGAAGAGTTCTGGAACTCCATCTGCACGCCGAGCACCTGGCCGATCGCGGTGCCGAGGTCGACGTCGAAGCCGGTCGCCTTGCCGCCGTCGACGAACTCGTTCGGCGGGTAGCTCTGGTCCTGGCCGACCACGATCTTGCCGTCGGTCTTGACGTCGGCGGGCACCAGCGCGGCGAGCGCGTCGTCCTTCGCGACCGTGCCTGCGTCACCCGAACCAGTGGCCGCCGGAGCGGCACTGCTCGAGCCGACGTCGCCGGCACCGCTTCCCCCCGCGCCACAGGCCACGGTCAATCCGACCAGGGCGAAAGCAGGCAGCAGGGCGAGCGCCTTGAGTTGGGGTCCTCGGGCCACGTCGTCACTCCTCGTAGTTCTCAGTTCGTGAGAGCACGCATATTGCCACTCATCCATACCAAAGCACAGCACTGTCGAGTTACAGCGACGTTTCGCACCGCGCCCACCGGTGTGGGAGTGTCGCGCACGAAGGGGCACGTGGGTGAGGATGTCGTTCATGAACGCGACCCCGCCCCGGCTGCCCCCCTCCGGTCGACGCGCGAGGAAGGCGACGACCCGCCGGATCACCCGGCCGGGAGCCCGGTTCGACGGCTACCTCTCGCCGGACCGGCCGCACGCCGGCGCGTACGACGAGATGTTCGCCGCCGACGGCACGGTCCGCGGTCCGTACCGCGCGCTGTACGAGTCGATCGCCGCACTCGACGCCCACGACCTCAACTCGCGGTCGCTCGCGCTGGACCGGGCGATGGTCGACCAGGGCATCACGTTCTCCCTGTCCGGCCAGGAGCGTCCGTTCCCGCTGGACCTGGTGCCGCGGGTGATCCAGGCGGCCGAGTGGTCGAAGCTCGAGCGGGGTGTGGCCCAGCGCGTCCGCGCGCTCGAAGCGTTCCTCGCCGACATCTACGGCGACCGCCAGATCCTGCGCGAGGGCGTGCTGCCGCGGCGGCTGATCACCTCGTGCGAGCACTTCCAGCGGGAGGCGTTCGGCATCAACCCGCCGAACGGTGTGCGCATCCACGTGTCCGGAGTGGACCTGGTGCGCGACGAGGAGGGCACGTTCCGGGTGCTGGAGGACAACCTCCGCAACCCGTCCGGGGTGTCGTACGTGATGGAGAACCGGCGGACCATGGCGCGGGTCTTCCCGGACCTGTTCGCCCAGCACCGCGTCCGGCCGGTCGGGGACTACGCGTCGCACCTGCTGCGGGCACTGCGCGCGGCGGCCGCGGCGAACGTCGCCGACCCGATGGTCGTCGTGCTCACTCCCGGTGTGCACAACTCGGCGTACTTCGAGCACTCGCTGCTGGCCCGGCTGATGGGCGTCGAACTGGTCGAAGGCCGCGACATGTTCTGCCGCGACAACGTCGTCTACCTGCGGACGACCGAGGGTGAACGCCAGGTCGACGTCATCTATCGGCGCATCGACGACGAGTTCCTCGATCCGGTGCACTACCGGCCGGACTCGGTGCTCGGCATCGCCGGCGTCCTCAACGCGGCGCGCGCGGGCAACGTCGTCGTCGCGAACGCCGTCGGCAACGGCGTCGGCGACGACAAGCTCGTCTACACCTACGTGCCCGAGATGGTGAAGTACTACCTCAACGAGAAGCCGCTGCTGCCCAACGTGGACACGTTCCGGTGCTGGCTGCCGGACGAGTTCGACCACGTCATGGCGCACCTCGACGAGCTGGTCGTCAAGCCGGTCGAAGGCTCCGGTGGCTACGGGATCGTGTTCGGGCCCGAGGCGACCGCGGCGGAGCTGGCGACCCTGCGGCGGAAGGTGCGCGCGAACCGGCGCGGCTGGATCGCGCAGCCGGTGGTCCAGCTGTCCACGGTGCCGGCCAAGGTGGAGGACCGGCTCGCGCCGCGGCACGTCGACCTGCGGCCGTTCGCCGTCAACGACGGCAAGGACATCTTCGTCCTGCCCGGCGGGCTGACGCGGGTGGCGCTGCCGGAGGGCAGCCTGGTCGTCAACTCGTCGCAGGGCGGCGGCTCGAAGGACACGTGGGTGCTGGCCTCCCGGGCGTCGACCGCCGAGCGGGAGCTCGAACAGCCCGCGCTCGGCGCGATGTCCACTGTGGACGGCCTGGTCGCCGAACAGGGACCAGAGCTGACCTCGTCCCAGCAACAGCAGCAACAGCAGAGTTAGGAGGGTCCGGATGCTGGCACGCAACGCGGAGTCGCTGTACTGGATCGGCCGGTACGTCGAACGCGCCGACGACACCTCCCGGATCCTCAACGTCTCGGTCCACCAGCTGCTGGAGGACGCGACGGTCGACCCGGACCACGCGAGCCGGCAGCTGCTGGCCGTCCTGGGCATCGACGTCCCCGACGGGGACGCCCTCGACGTCTGGAAGCTGACCGAGCTGGTGGCGTACGCGAAGGACAACCCGGCGTCGATCGTCGGCTCGATCAACTCGGCGCGCGAGAACACGCGGGGCGCGCGCGAGGTCGTCCCGACCGAGCTGTGGGAATGCCTGAACGCGACGTGGAACGCGGTCCCGGACCGGCAGCGCTACGCCCGGCGCGCCGGGCCGCACGCGTTCCTCTCGTTCGTGGAGGAGCGCGCGGCGATGTTCGCCGGGCTCGCCGACTCGACGATGAGCCGGGACGACGGCTGGCTGTTCATGGTGCTCGGCCGCTCGGTCGAACGCGCCGACATGGTGGTCCGGTTGCTGCTGTCGCGGGTCGCGGACCGCGCGTCCTCGCCGGGGTGGATCACGGTGCTGCGCTCGGCCGGCGCGCAGGACACGTACCTGCGCACCTACCGCGGCGCGCTGGACGCCGGGCGCGTCGTGCAGTTCCTGTTGCGGGACACGCTGTTCCCGCGTTCGGTGTTCCACGCGCTGCGGCAGGCCGAGGAGTGCCTGCAGCGGCTCGACCCGGGTGGCGGCTCGCGCAGCAACGAGAAGTCCGAGGCGTTGCGCGAGCTCGGCCGGGCTCGCAGCGAGCTGGAGTTCCTGCGTCCGTCGGAGCTGCTCACCGACCTGCCGCGGCGGCTCGGGTCGCTGCAGACGTCGATCAAGGAAATCGGGGAAGCGGTGTCGTTGCAGTACTTCAGCACGTCGCCGTGGGTGGCGTGGAGCGGTGCGGAGGTTTCCCTGTGACGTGGCAGCTGCGAGTGGCGCACCGGACGGGGTACCGGTACGCGACGCCGGCGACCCAGTCGTACAACGAGGCGCGGCTGACCCCGCGCTCGGACCGCCGCCAGACGACGGTCGCGACGCGCATCGAAACGACCCCGGCGACCCGCGCCTACCGGTACACGGACTACTGGGGCACGGTCGTGACGTCGTTCGACCTCCACGCGCCGCACACGGAGTTCACGGTGCTGGCGACGTCGGTGGTGGAGACGGCGGACGAAGCCGAGCCGATCCGCACGGCGTCGTGGAAGGACCTGCGGAGCGAGACGGTCGTCGACCACCGCACCGAGTACCTGACCCCGACCGACTACACCCCGCGCGACGCCGCCCTGGCGCGCGAGGCCCGTTCGCTGCGGACCGGGTTGGATCCGGCGGAGGCGGTGCTCGCGGTGTGCGAGTGGGTGAACAAGCAGCTGAAGTACCAACCGGGCACGACCGGCGTCCACTCGACGGCGACGGACGCGTGGCAGGCGCGTGAAGGCGTGTGCCAGGACTTCGCGCACGTGACGCTGGTGATGCTGCGCGCGATCGGCGTCCCGGCGAGGTATGTGTCGGGGTACCTGCACACGAAGCCGGACGCGAAGCTCGGCGAGGTGGTGGAGGGCGAATCGCACGCGTGGGTCGACGTCTGGACCGGCGGCTGGTGGGCGTACGACCCGACGAACGCGATCCCGGTCGGGCCGCGGCACGTGTGGGTGGCGATGGGGCGGGACTACGCCGACGTGGCGCCGTTGAAGGGGATCTTCACGGGTGGCGGGCAGTCCACTTTGGACGTCTCAGTCCACCTGACCCGGCTGGGCTGAGCGGCGCTTTCCCGGGGAAAGCGCCGCTCAGGCGTCAGCCTCGGGCGTGGGCGTCCAGGATGTGCGCGACGGCCTCGGTGACCCGCTGCGCGTAGTCCAGGTGGAGCCACTCGTCCGGCACGTGGATGTTCGAGTCGGCCCCGCACGCGCCGGTGACCAGGAACTGCGCCTCCGGGTACTTGCGGGAGAGCAGGCCCATGAACGGGATCGACCCGCCCATGCCGGTCGCGCGGTGGGGCTGGCCGAAGACCTCGTCACTGACCGTGCGCAGGGCGTTCGTCAGCCACGGCGACTCGGTGGGTGCGTTCCAGCCGTCCTCCGCCTGCGGGGTGTGACCGAAGGTGACCTTCGCGCCGTACGGGACGTCGGTGGTCAGGGCCTTCTTCACCGCTTCGAGCCCCTTCGCGGCGTCGGCCGTCGGCGGGAGGCGGAAGCTCAGCGTCAACGTCGTGCTCTCGCGCAGGACGTTGCCCGCGTCAGCCGGCTTCGGGAAGCCGTCGGCGCCGATGATCGACAGCGTCGGGCGCCACGCGTTGTTGAGCATCAGCTCCAGCGCGTCTTCGGTGATCACCCGGCCGCCCTCGACCAGCGGGAACGCCGTCGTCAGCGCCTCGGGGAAGTCCTGCGAGACGGCCTTGAGCTCGGCCAGCCGGTTCGCCGGGACGTCCACCTTGAGCTCGTCGAGCAGCAGCTCGCCGGTCTCGCTGTCCTCGAGCCGCTCGATCAGCCGCCGCAGGACGCGGAACGAGCTGGCGACGACGCCACTCGCGATGCCCGAGTGCTGCGCCGAGTCCAGCAGCTGCACGGTGACGTCGAGGTGCAGCATCCCGCGCAGGCTCGTGACCAGCCACAACCGCTCGTAGTCGCTGCCACCGGCGTCGAGGCAGACCACCAGGGAGACCTCGCCGATCCGGTCGGCCAGGTGCTCGACGTACGCGGGCAGGTCGGGGCTGCCGGACTCCTCGCCGGTCTCCAGGAGCACCACGATTCGGGCGTGCTCGCCGCCGGCCGCGTGGACGGCTTCGATCGCCGTCGTCGCCGCGTAGCCGGAGTAGCCGTCGTCGACGGACCCGCGGCCGTACAGGCGGCCGTCGCGGATCACCGGGGTCCACGGGCCGAGGCCCTCGGACCAGCCGCCGACCGGGGGCTGCTTGTCGAGGTGGCCGTACATCAGGACGGTGCCCTTGCCCGCCGCGCCCGGGGTCGCCGGGACGTCGACGAGCAGCAGCGGGGTGCGGCCTTCGAGCTGCACGACGTCCAGGGTCGCCCCGGGCAGGTCGCGCGCGGCGATCCACTCACGGACGTGCTCGACGGCGGCGGCCAGGTGGCCGGTCGTCGCCCACTCGGCGTCGAAGGCCGGGGACAAGGCGGGGATGGCCACCAGCCCGGACAGGCTCGGGATGACGTCGTCGGTCCACGACGTCACGACGGATTCACGAACGGATTTCTGCTCCACGAGATCCATCGTGCCACGGGGATCCCGGCGTGCGGCACATCACAACGGCGTCCCCCGAGCAGGTGATCACGCAGGCGCACGGCCGCGTGCGCGTGCGGCCACGCCTGGTGAGCGGGCGGACCGATTCCCTACTCTCGTAGGTCCGATGCTCGGGCTTCCTAACGTTTTCCCTGTTCAGAGCCCCTTTCTCAGCAACAAATCAGCAACCGCGTCTGACCAAAGCCACGACCTTCGTGCCAGGATGTCGGCGTGAACCGTCAACGCCGACGGTGACCGAGCGCTTCGGAGACCCGATGCGCTGGTCCCCGCCGGTGCAGTCGCTGTGGTCGCCACAAGCGGCCGCCAGAGGCACCGACACCGAGGAGCAACGCCCATGCCGTCCGAACAGTGGACGCACCCGGAGCCTGGAGACGGGCCGGCCGCCGTAGCGGCCCAGCCTTCCCCCGAGCAGGTGATCGCCGGATTGCGAGCGACCAGCGAAGGTGGCGCTGAGCTGACTCAGCTGCTCACCCCCGAAGGCGAACGGGTCCCGTCGCCGCAGTTCGACAAGTACGTCGACGACATCGATGACGAAGCCCTGCGCAACCTGTACCGCGACATGGTGCTCGTCCGCCGCGCGGACCGCGAGGCCAACGCGATGCAGCGCCAGGGCCAGCTCGGCATCTGGGTCCCGCTGCTCGGCCAGGAGGCCGCGCAGATCGGCTCCGGCCGCGCGCTGAAGAAGAACGACATGGCGTTCCCCAGCTACCGCGAGCACGGCGTCGCGTACGCGCGCGGGGTCGACATGAAGGACCTGCTGGGCATCTTCCGGTGCACCGACCACAGTGGCTGGGACTACCAGGGCACGGGCTTCCACCCGTACACCATCGTGATCGGCAACCAGGTGCTCAACGCCGCCGGCTACGCGATGGGCCAGAAGTTCGAGGGCAAGGTCGGGGACGACGACGGCGAAGCCACGATCTGCTACTTCGGTGACGGCGCGACCTCGCAGGGCGACGTCCACGAAGGATTCGTCTGGGCCGCGGTCTACGACGCGCCGCTCGTCTTCTTCTGCCAGAACAACCAGTGGGCCATCTCCGAGCCGACCGAGCGCCAGTCGCGCCTGCCGCTCTACCAGCGCGCCCGCGGGTACGGCTTCCCCGGCATCCGCGTCGACGGCAACGACGTCCTGGCCTGCCTCGCGGTGTCCCGCTGGGCGCTCGACGAGTGCCGCCACGGCAACGGGCCCGTCCTGATCGAGGCGTTCACCTACCGGATGGACGCGCACACGACGACCGACGACCCGTCGCGCTACCGGCTGTCCGACGAGCTCGAAGAGTGGAAGCTCAAGGACCCGATCGAGCGCGTCCGGGCGTTCCTGGCCCGCAAGGGCGGCGCCGACCACGACTTCTTCGACCAGGTCCAGGCCGAGGCCGACGCCTTCGCCGCCGACCTGCGCGAGTACACGTTCAACATGCCGGAGCCGCCGCCGGACCGGATCTTCAGCAACGTCTACGCCGAGGGCAACCCGGTGCTGGAAGCGCAGCGCGAAGAGTTCCTGTCCTACCTCGACGGCTTCGTATCGGCGGGTGAGCACTGATGACCGACCTCCAGAAACTCACCATCGGCAAGGCGCTCAACCTCGGCCTGCGCCGCGCGATGGAAGAGGACCCCAAGGTCCTGATCATGGGCGAGGACGTCGGCAAGCTCGGCGGCGTCTTCCGGATCACCGACGGCCTGCAGAAGGACTTCGGCGAGCAGCGCGTGCTGGACACGCCGCTGGCGGAGTCCGGCATCATCGGCACCGCGGTCGGCCTGGCTGTGCGCGGCTTCCGGCCGGTGTGCGAGATCCAGTTCGAGGGCTTCATCTTCCCCGGCTTCGACCAGATCTCGTCGCAGCTGGCGAAGCTGCACTACCGGACGCAGGGCAAGGTCAAGATGCCCGTCGTGATCCGGGTGCCGTTCGGGGGCGGGATCGGCGCGGTCGAGCACCACTCGGAGTCGCCGGAGTCGCTGTTCGCGCACATCCCGGGCCTCAAGGTCGTGTCCATTTCGAACGCCGTCGACGCCTACTGGGGCATCCAGCAGGCGATCAAGTCGGACGACCCGATCCTGTTCTTCGAGCCGAAGCGGCTGTACCACTCGGGTGCGCTGCGCGCGGAGATCGACGTCGCGGGCACGCCGCAGCAGATGTTCTCCTCGCAGATCGTCCGCGAGGGGACGACGGCGACGGTCGTCGCGTACGGGCCTTCGGTGAAGGTCGCGCTCGACGCGGCTGCCGCGGCCGACGACGAGGGCAAGTCGCTCGAGGTCATCGACCTGCGCACGCTCTCGCCGCTGGACCTCGGCCCGGTGTTCGAGTCGGTGCGCAAGACCGGCCGGCTGATCGCGCTGTCGGAGGCGCCGTCCGAGTCGTCGCTGACCTCGGAGATCGCCGCGCGCGTCCAGCAGGAGTGCTTCTACTCCCTGGAGGCGCCCGTCCTGCGGGTGACCGGGTTCGACACGCCGTACCCGCCGGCCAAGCTCGAGGAGCACTACCTCCCCGACTTGGACCGGGTGCTGCACGCCGTCGACCGCTCGCTCGCCTGGTAAGGGGGATCTCCGCGCAATGCCTACGTACAAACAGTTTCCCCTGGCGGACACGGCCGAGGGGCTGACCGAAGCCGACATCCTTTCGTGGCACGTGAAGCCGGGCGACACGGTGACGGTCAACCAGATCGTCGTCGAGATCGAGACCGCGAAGGCGGCCGTCGAGCTGCCGATCCCGTGGGCCGGGGTGGTCACGGAGCTGCACGTCGAGCCGGGGCAGACGGTGGAGGTCGGTACCGCGATCCTCACCATCGACGTCGACCCCGGCGGGGCGGCCGCTCCTGCTGCTGCTCCGGCCGCCGCCGCGCCCGCCGAGGCCGAAGAGGAGATGAAGCCGCTGGTCGGCTACGGCTCCAAGGCCGTCGTCACGCAGCGGCGGGCCCGGAAGGGTGCGGCTCCCGCTGCTCCCGCTGCTCCCGCCCCGGCTGCCGCTGTCGTCGCTCCTCCCGCGCCTGCTCCGGTGGCTCCGCGCGGTGGATACGTGCCGCTCGCGAAGCCGCCGGTGCGGAAACTCGCGAAGGACCTCGGCGTCGACCTGCACGCGCTGACCGGTACCGCGGACGGCGGCGTCATCACGCGTGATGATGTCGAGCGCGCCGCGAACGGAACTCCGGTCGCACCTTCCGTTGTCGACAGCGGATCGCGCGAGCGGCGCGTGCCGATCAAGGGCGTCCGCAAGATGACCGCGGCCGCGATGGTGCAGAGCGCGTACACCGCTCCGCACGTCACGGAGTTCCTGACCATCGACGTCACGCCGATGATGGAGTTCCGCGAGAAGCTGAAGAAGTCGCGGGAGTTCGCCGGGGTGAAGGTCACGCCGCTGACGTTCGCGGCGAAGGCCGTGTGCCTGGCGGCGAAGCGCACTCCGGACATCAACGCGGTCTGGGACGAAGCGGCGCAGGAGATCGTCTACAAGGACTACGTGCACCTCGGGATCGCGGCGGCCACGCCCCGCGGCCTGATCGTGCCGAAGGTCCGCGACGCCGACTCGCTGTCGCTGAAGGAGCTGGCGAGCGCGCTGACCGCCTTGACGGAGGTCGCCCGCGAGGGCAAGACGTCGCCGGCGGACATGGCGAACGGCACGATCACGATCACCAACGTGGGCGTGTTCGGCGTCGACACGGGCACGCCGATCATCAACCCGGGCGAGTCCGCGATCCTGTGCCTCGGCGCGATCAAGGACCAGCCGTGGGTGGTGGACGGCGAGATCAAGGTCCGCAAGGTCCTCCAGCTGTCGCTGAGCTTCGACCACCGCGTGGTCGACGGCCAGCAGGGTTCGGAGTTCCTGGCCGACGTCGGCGCCCTGCTAGCCGACCCGGCGATGGCGATGACGTACTGACGCACTGAGTCGAAGTCGTTGATGGGGTGTCTCCGAGGTTCGGAGGCACCCCATCGTCACTTCCGGATATCCATCGATGCGCATTTCCGCCGCGAACGGGCAACGATCCGATGACATCGAGTTATACCCTGACACCGGGTCTCACCAGCACGGAAAGCAGTAACTTAACGTAACAAGCACTGGCGTCCCGGCGACAGCTACCTACGTCAAACAAACGCCGAAACCGGGGAGCTGAATTCAGTGACTGCCGACCTGAACGTCAACGAGTCTCCCGTGGACGGCAGCAACCCCCAAGAACTTGCCCTGGAACTCGCCAAGGCGTACTCCACGGCTCTCGCAATCTCCATGATCAACGAGAACGACCGGCCGTTTTCTCGGATCTCGGAGAGCGTTGAAATCGACCACGGTGAATGCCGAAGACGGTTGACCATCGACTGGCACCTCCCCACCCTTGCCGAAGCTCTGCACAGCGACCCACGCATGCAGGACTCCGCCACGATTCGGTCTTTTAACGAGCTGAACCCGACATTGGTTCTGCCGATCTTCATCGCCCGCAAGGGGCGCCTGATGAACCATTTCTGCGTCGAGGACCCCGCCGGCACCAAGCTCTACCTGTGCGGCCAGCGGGAAGGCCAGGAACGAACCCAGATCATGCTTCGAGTCTTCTGGGAAGTGGTAGGCCTGACGCCTCCCGGGAGCTCGTACACCGCCGGCAGGCTCGAAGAACTGGGGCACAAGTACCTCGAAGTACCGGCTATGGACGCCGATGCGGCCGAGGCACGGGTCGGGCACGTCGTCAGCGAGCTGAGGACTCTCGGCTTGCCGTTCTACCCTGAGGCTCTCGGTCGTCTGAAGTATGTCGGCAACTACATGGCCAAACGACACCTCATCTGGCTTCATCTGACCGCAAGACCGGGTCAAGCGGTTCGGCTCAGCGTCTCCTACCGCACGCGCTTCTCCGCCGACTATTCACCCAAGCCGCCGAAAGGCAGATATCAGCCGAAGAGCATCTTCAAGCAGTTGGACGAGGGCGCTCGCCGCGCAGTCGGACAGGAGCCATACGAGTTCAGGATCCCGCTTTCGATGCACAGCTTGTGCACGAGCTACCACTTCACCCAGACTGCACCCGCCGGCACCTTCTTCCTCGAACAGCGGTTCGCGTACGAGCAGACACTGACCATGCCGAAGACGCATCAAAGAGGAACGTTCGAAGAGAGTCTTCGCAAGAGCGAAGCGATTACCCAGGGGGAGAACGAGGCAGGAGGACCCGTCGCCCATCTATACGCCCGCAATCTTCCGAGCAAGGTCGGTGACCAGGTCTACGCGTACACACTTCTACGCGAACGCCCTCCCGGGACGACAGCCCTGGTGATGTGGCTGACTCTTTTCGCCAGCATCTTCTTCTGGTTCTTCTGGCGCATATGGGACGGCCTGGTCTTCGACGACACCAAGGGCATCGACGTGGCTGCGCTGTTCGTCGCCCTGCCCGGCCTGGCGTCGATCTGGTTCTCCAGGGCCTTCAAGGACGACATAAGACCACGGATCCCGCTGGTGAGCCGGATCGGGTTGCTCGCAGTCGGGATGTCAGCGTTTTACGCACTGCTCGGCGTCGTCGTGAGACGCGGGGTCTGCAGCCCAGGGTCCGTGGTGTGTACACCCGAACTGATGGCAGTCTTCTCGCGAGATGCCTTACTAGGCGTAGCTCTGCTACTCAGCGTGCTGACGGTTTGGCTCTTCGCGCGGAAGTGGCGCTTCCAAAAGAGTTATCAGGTGCTTCAGAAGAACATCATCGACCCCTACTCACGCTAGTATCACACGGAAGGTGTCCACGATGCCGGAGAGATCGACATGGAATTCATGCGACCGCAGGTCGGTGAGATTATGGATCTGACCGTCAACGCAGGTACGGACACGTTCAGCGCCCAGGCGCAGAAAGTCCTCCAGCACGACGACCGAACTGCTGCGTCGATCTTCACCGACACAGCAAGGCAGCCGTTCATCGTGGCTACGGACGCCGCTTCCGCAGCCCGTTTACCCAACCTCGTCCCCGAAAGCTGGCAACCCCACATGACGGAGCTGATCTTCCGCGCCGTCGCTTACGTGTCGAGAACGCCGGCAACGAGGTCCACGCAGATCGACGGAAGAGACTAGAACTCAGGACCCTGCCGGTTCCAGAAGACGATCTTCCCGGCGTCGAGATCGACGCGAGTGCGTGGCGGGGCGGGGTGGGGCGCCGTCGGCCTGGCCGTCGACCAGCATGAGCTGGACTTGGCGCTGCTCGAGTTTGTGCTGCTTGGTGCCGCCGAGGATCGCCTCGGTTACGACCGAACTCGCCGTGCGGGAGCTGTCGCCGCGGCGGTGCCAAGGCAGGAAGCGACGGTCCCAGACCTCGAGCACGGCCAGCGGGAACAGCAGCACGAGCAGCATCGGAATCGCCATCGCCCAGACCGCACCCATGAGAGCTAACCTATACTCGCTTGACGGAGTGAGCACTCACTCCGCACACTGGTTCGCATGACACCAGCACCCGAAACCCGGCGTAGAGCGCCGGGCATGAGCGTCGAAGCCCGGCGCGCCATGATCGTGCACGCGGTGCTGCCCCTGCTCATGGAGCACGGGGCCACCGTCACCACAAGCCAGATCGCCCGCGCCGCCGGCATCGGCGAGGGCACCATCTTCCGCGCGTTCAAGGACAAGGACGAGCTGTTCGACGCCTGCACCGCCGAAGCCCTGCGTCCCGACCACGTCCTCGACGCCATCGCCGAAATCCCCGTCGACCAGCCCCTGGAGGACCGGCTCGTCGAGGCGGCCGAAGCGCTCGGCGCGCACCTCGAGCGGATGGGCGCGCTGATGGGCGCCCTGCACGCGTCCGGCCGGATCAAGCACCGCGACCCCGAGCAGCGCCTGCGAGGCAGCTGGAAAGGCGGCCGCCGGGAGTCGATGGCCGCCATGCGCGGCGCGATGACCGAACTGTTCGAGCCCGAGAAGGACCGCCTGCGGCTGCCGCCCGAGCACCTGGCCGCGCTGTTCCTGACCATGCTGTTCAGCGGCCGCCGGATGGCCCCGGACGACGACGCCCCCACCACGCGCCAGGTGGTCGACGTCTTCCTGCACGGCGCCGTGGAGGCCAAGTGATCCCGGGCGGTGGGGGCGGCATGGAGTTCATGCTGGCGCGGCGAGGACGGCGGCGGCACGCGTCGACGGTCCCGGAAAGCGGGCTCACCGGCCCGGTCGAAATCCCCGAGCCCAAGCCGGAAGACCAGCCGAAGGACTGGCGATCCCGGCTGAAGCGGGCGAAGACGTCGGTGGCGGGCACGGTCCGCGGCCTGCCGAAGGTCGTGCGGCTGACGTGGCAGGCCAGCCCGGTGCTGACGATCCTCCTGGCGCTGATCACGCTGCTGTCGGGCCTCCTGCCGACGGTGACCGCGTACATCGCGAAGCTGCTGCTCGACGCGGTCGTCGCGGCGATCCAGCACAAGGGCACCACCGGCGACATCGTGAACGTCGCGCTGTTCCAGTTCGGGGTGCTCGCCGCGACCGCGATCAGCAGCGCGCTGACGTCGATCGCGCAGTCGCTGCTGCAGGAACGCATGACGCTGACCATCCGCCACCAGGTGATGGCGCACGCCAGCGAGCTGCACCTCGCGTACTTCGAGGGCTCGACGTCGTACGACATGCTGCGGCAGGCGGCGCAGGAGGCGCCGACGCGGCCGCTGTCGATGATGAACTCCGCGCTGGGGCTCGTCCGGACGCTCATCACGTTCGGCAGCATGATCGCGCTGCTCGTCTCGATCAGCCCGCTGCTCGCGCTGGTCGCGCTGGTGGCGCCGATCCCGGCGTTCATCTCGCAGTCCAAGTACGGCTCGCGCGCGTTCTGGCTGACGTTCCTGATGTCGCCGATCAAGCGGCGGATGGACTACCTGTCGTCGCTGGTCACGACGGACACGTACGCCAAGGAGACGAAGCTGTTCGGGCTCGGCCCGTACTTCGTCGACCGGTTCCGCCGGCTCGGCCTGGTGTCGTACGAGCGGCAGCGCAAGCTGACGATCAACCGCAACCTCAGCTCGACGTCGTGGGGGCTGCTGAGCACGCTCGCGGGTTCGGCGATCGCGCTGTACATCGCACTGGAGGCGGTCGGCGGCCGGCTGACACTCGGCGACCTGGCGCTGTACACGGCCGCGGCGACGTCCGTGCAGACGTCGGTGTCCGGGCTGTTCACGGCGTTTTCGGGGATGTACGAGAACAACCTCTACCTCGACACGCTGTACCGCTTCCTGGACACGAAGCCGGAGATCACGGCGCCTGCGTCGCCGCGCCCCATGCCGTCCACAGTGGAGGGACACATCGAGTTCGACTCGGTGACGTTCGCCTACCCGGGCGCGGACGAGGCGGCCCTCGACAACGTCAGCTTCGAGATCCGCCCGGGCGAGACGGTGGCGGTGGTGGGCCGCAACGGCGCGGGCAAGTCGACGCTGTTCAAGCTCCTGTGCCGGTTGTACGACCCGACCGCCGGCCGCATCCTCCTCGACGACGTCGACATCCGCGAGTACGACCCGGTCGAGCTGCGCACCCGGATCAGCGCGATGTTCCAGGACTACGTGACGTACCAGGGAACGGCGGCGGAGAACATCGGCCTGGGCGACCTGACCCGGCTGGAGGATCGTCCCCACATCGAGGATTCGGCCCGCCGAGCGGGCGCGGACGAGCGCATCGAGCGCCTGCCCAGCGGGTACGACAGCCCGCTGGGACGCTGGTTCGACCAGGGCGTCAGCTTGTCGGGCGGCGAGTGGCAGAAGATCGCGTTGGCCCGGGCGTTCCAACGCGAGGCACCGTTGCTGATCCTCGACGAGCCGACATCGGCGTTGGACGCGCAGGCGGAGCACGATTTGTTCTCGCGGCTGCGCGAGCTGTCCGAGGGCCGGACGACGCTGTACATCTCGCACCGGTTCTCGACGGTCCGGCAGGCGGAGCGGATCCTGCTGCTGGACCACGGGAAGGTGGCGGAGTACGGCACGCACGAGGAGCTGATGGCGGCGAAGGCCGGGTACGCGGACCTGTTCACCCTTCAGGCCCAGGCGTACTTGGACGAGGTGCGGAGCTGAGCAGTCGGGGGTGCCGGATGATCTCTTCGGGGATCTCGGTGCCCCCGCGCAGCTCCACGTTGCGCAGGTTCAGCCACGGCATCGGCGCTTCGTGATCGTCGATGACGACAGCGGTCGTGTCGAGCACGCAGTCGGTGAACCAAACCGCCCGTTCGCTCTCGGAGAGAAACCGCAGATCGAGGCGGCATCGGGTGAACCGCACGTCCTCGAAGTTCAGCCGGGCGAAGGCGCCGGCGCCGGACCAGTTACCGAGCAGGCCGAAATCCAGTGCGGCGTCGCCGAACTCCGTCTGTTCGAATCGGACCACGGCGTTCTCGATCGAGAGCGCCGAGAAGTCCAGAGAAGCGACCGGGAACCTGCAGCGGTAGAAGTCGACCGGCCCCTTGGCGTCCCAGCGCGCACAGGCCAGGTGCTGTCCGCCGAATTCGGCCCCGACGAATTCGGCGCCACCGTTGAGCCACGCGGAGGTCATCGAGGTTTGCTCGGCAGTGAAGCGTGTGCCGTGGCAGCTGAGCAAACCCTGAAAATGCGCGTGGTCGAACGAAGTCAGCTCCCCGGTGAAGTCGGCCCGATCGAAGATCACCCTGCCGGGAAAGCGCAAGTGCGAGAAATCGGCGTTCTCGAACACGACTCCGATGAAGTCGAAGTCGACCGGCAGCCACCACTCGGTCCCGCTGAGCCGGTCCCGGATCATCCGCAGGATCGCCTGCCGCACTTCGCCCTCGCCGGGTGTCACGACCTCCGGCTGAATGCGCAGGTAGCCGCAAAGGACATCGACGCAGACCTGGCGCTTGTCGACCCAGTCGTCCGCCAGGCCTGCGAGCGCGTAGACCCCGGTCAGGCGCACGGCCGGGCTTTCGTGGGCAAGCTGCTCAGCAGCGGTGCCGAGCCGCTCGTTGAAGCCCTGGACCACCTCCCGATCGGCCTTGTCGACGGCGAGAGCGTGCTCCTTCTCGGTGATCCGCTGCTTGCGGTAGTTGACGGCGAGCAGCACAACCCCACCGAGCCCGGCGACGACGGAGAGTGCGATCTTCAGCAGGTCGAGCAGCTGATCGACACCGAACACCCCGGTGGTCGGCAACTGCGGCCAGCCGAGGAACCACAACAGCCCACCAGTGGTTACTCCAGCGACGACGATCGCTACGACCAACCAGGCGAGCACGGACAGCAGGATCGAGCCGCGACCGTCGAGATCGGGCATCCGCAGCCAGGAGAGCCCCAGCCGCTCGAGCGACACCCGCCGCCCGGCGACCAACCCGATGCCGGCGAGCACCACGATCGCGATGAGCAACCACCGGAGCCAGTCGGACACGAAGGGTGAGACTAGCCGGTGGTCATCCGGGCCGGGAGCAAATCGGACAGGTCGTTCGTTGTACGGGTATGGCTGTCGCGTTCCTGCTTTACGTCTTCGCCGAGATCGCCGCGATCTGGGCGGTGGGTTCGGCTGTCGGCGTGCTCGGCACGCTGGGCCTCCTCCTGGCCGGCGCGTTCATCGGCTCCTGGCTGGCCCGCCGCGAAGGCGCCAAGGCGATGAGGGCGTTCATGGAGACCGCCCGCGCGGGCCGGCCGGCGGAGAAGGAACTCACCGACGGGATGCTGGTGGGTCTCGGCGGCGTGTTGATCCTGGTCCCGGGGTTCGTTTCCGACGTGCTGGGGTTGCTGCTGATGCTGCCGCCGTCGCGCGCGGTGGCTCGGCGGTTGTGGTTGAAGCGGATGGAGAAGCGGGCGGTGCGGTTCGCCAACCAGCGGCGCGGGCCGGTGATGGTGGTGGACAGCGAGGTGGTCGCCGAACGGCCCGAGCCGCGTCGCGACCAGCCGACGGTGATCGAAGGGCGCGTCGTCGAGAACTAGGCTTGCCGACCCGGACCTTGCCACAATGAGCGCGTGGAGCGCCTGAAGACCACATCCGCGGTACGCATCCGGATGAGCAAGCAGAAGTCCCGGAACACCGGGATCGAGATGGCACTGCGCAAGATCCTCCACGCCGCCGGCTTTCGCTACCGAGTGCACCGCCGACCGGTCAAAGGAGTGCGGCGGGAGGCGGACCTGGTCTTCGGCCCCGCCCGGGTCGCAGTCTTCGTCGACGGGTGTTTCTGGCACGGGTGTCCGGAGCACGCAACGTGGCCGAAGAACAACGCGGACTTTTGGCGCGAGAAGATCGAAACCAACCGCCGGCGCGACGCCGACACGGACACGAAGCTCGACGAAGCCGGCTGGCTCGCACTTCGAATCTGGGAACACGAGACCGCGGAGACCGCCGCGGACCGAGTGATGACCACGATCCGCGGACGCCGACGAAGTTAGCTCACCGTCGGCTTGGGGATGTCGAAGTAGCTGGAGAACCGCACCGCCGGGGCGTACTCGCCCTTCACCTTCACCCGGCCCGTCACGAACATTGCCGCCACTGCTGCGTTGCCCGTCGCCATCCGGATGAAGTCGTCCACCGACAGCGTTATCGTTGTGTCTGGCGTTCGGGACAGGTCCGTCGACGAAACGCACACTCCGTCCTCGATTACTGTCTGGAAACGGTCGTAGCCGTCCTCGCCGGTTCCCTCGGAAAAGCGCCAGGAAACCACGAAGTCCACGTGGCGGGCTCGCTCCGGTAAGAAATGCTCGGACATTCGGCGGAAAATCTCGTCCAGGAACACCGGACGCAGCTCCGGGTGGTCCGCGATCGCCTTCAGCTGGTCGCGGGAGGCTCGACGGACCACGTCCACCAGGACGTCCGTCGACAGGGAGCTCAGCTCGATGCCCGCGCCCGACTCGCCCAGCATGTGCAGGGTTTCCAGGACCTGGATGAACTGCTGGGGCGTGAGGTTGCCGATGACGAGCTTGTCCGCGAACGCGTTGACCGCGTGGCCAGCGCGAACTCCGCGGGGCCGGGAAAGGCGCCACTTCGCTTTTCGGGGCACGGGGAGGGACTATACGGGGTGCGGGAGGTCGAAGAATCCGATCAGGCCCGCCGCGAAGGCCAAATCGCCCTTGACCTTGATTCTTCCCGTGACGAACAACACTGCCGGCGTCGCCTGGTGGGTAATGAGCCGGAAGAAGTCGGCCGGGGCGGTCGTGATCGTGACCCGTGGCGACGAGCGCATCTCGCGGCTCACCGTGCACGAACCGTGCGAAATCACCGTCTCGTAGCGGTCGTAGCCACCCTCGCCGACACCGCCCGACAGGCGCCAGTGGACCACCGCGTGCAGGTCACGGGCCCTGTCCGGCCTGATGTGCGCGCCCATGCGGGCGAAGATCTCGTCCAGCACGCGCTCCCGCAGGGGCCTCTCGGCGACGACGCTTTCGAGCTGCGCGCGGGACGCCGAGGACACCAAAGACGCGAAACGCGCCGGCTCGACCTTGCTCAGGTCGAACGCGGGGGCGCGCTCGGCCAGGCGAAGCAGCGCCGCCAGGAGTCTTCGGAAGTCGTCCTTGCCGAGGTCGCGTGGGTTGACCGCCTCCGCAAGTGCGTTGACGTCGAGGGCGTGCGCCTCGGGGCCGAGCGGGTCGAGCCGCTCCAGCCTGTCCAGCAGCGCCGCTCCACGGAGCTCCGCGACCTGATCTGCGCTGGTCATCCCGGCGTTGTCGGCCATCGTCACTCCCTCTCAAGTTACTCACACGTAGGCTACCCGCCAGTAGGTAGGCGGGCAAGCGTGCCGAAATCACCCTCCCGGGGCAACGCCCGGTACCGTCTCCGGGCAGCAACAGGGAGGTCCAGCGTGTCAGAGGATGATCAGCGTCCGCCCGAGCGGGCGCGGCGGCTACCGCGCGCCGTGCGCGAGCGGCAGATCCTGGACGCCGCCGTCCAGGTGTTCTCACGTCACGGCTACCACGCGGCCTCGATGGACGAGATCTCCGACGTCGCCGGCGTCTCGAAGCCGATGATCTACACCTACCTCGGGTCCAAGGAGGACCTGTTCGGCGCGTGCATCCGCCGCGAGGCCACCCGCCTGCTCGAGGCCATCCAGGCCGGGGTGAAGCCCGACCTGCCGCCGGACATGCAGCTCTGGCACGGCCTGCGGTCGTTCTACCGCTTCGTCGCGGAGTACCGCGAGTCGTGGACGGTGCTGCACCGCCAGGCGCTGACCGTCGGCGGGGCGTTCGCCGCGGAGATCACCGACATGCGGGCGCGCGCGATCCAGCTGGTTGCGGCGCTCGTCGTGTCCGCGGGCACCCGCAAGGGCGTCGGTGAGCAGGCCGAGTTCTCCGGCGAAGGCCTGTCCGCGGCCCTGGTCGGGGCGGCCGAGTCGCTGGCCGACTGGGCCCTCGACCACCCCGACATCTCCGACGGCGTCCTCGCGTCGTGGCTGATGAACCTCGTCTGGCTCGGTTTCAACGACCTCATCGAGGGCGAGGTCTGGAAGCCGTCAGAGTGACGGTCGCCGCGCTCGTCGTCTCGGTCTGCGCGTTGACGTTCACGATCACCTCGTTCTGGTGGCTCAACGCGCGCACCGGGCGGCTGAGGTCGTTCGCTCCGCACACGTTCGCTGCAATTCGGACGGCGAATCAGGAGTCGGTGTGTCTTCCGCTGGTCATCCAGAACACTGGACCGCGGCCGATCGCGGTGCAGGACCTCCGGTTGGTACTCCTCCGCGAGCCCGATGGCCGGCATTTGCCGTGGGCCAGAACGCGAGACCGGCTCGAGTATCCGGGCGAGAGGCGCGCAGCGGAGCTGCCCGCCGCGTTCCCGGTCTCCGGGCTGGACGCCAAGCAGGTTTTCATCGAGTTCGACTCCTCCTCGCCGACTCTGGGCAGCTTGGACCACCTCGTGCGCGTGGAGGTGAAGACGGGACATCGGGCCAGGTGGCGCCGCTTGGTTGCCTTCACGCTCCATGCGTCAGCGATCGTTCATCCAGGCCAGTTCATCGCCTACTCGAACAAACCGCCGTCAGAGTGAGGTGATCGTGCCTTCCAGGTGGGGCTTTGCCTTGCTCCACAGCTCGAACGCCCAGCCGTCGCCGTCGGGCCAGGACGTGAAGCCTGCCTTGGCCGGGAGCAGCACTGGCTGCTTGAAGCGGACGTCCACCGTGAACGCCGGTGGCAGCCGGCCCTCGAACGCGGCCAGGGCGTGGGCCTTCGTCCACATCCCGTGGGCGATCGCGCGAGGGAAGCCGAACAGGCGCGCTGTCAGCGGGTGCAGGTGGATCGGGTTGCGGTCGCCCGAGACCTCCGCGTACCGCCGGCCGATGTCGCCCGGCACCCGCCAGATCGCGTCCGGTGTCGGGGGCGCCAGCTGGTCGCGCCGTGAAGAAGAGCCCGACGAAGAGCCGCGACGCAGGTACGTGCTCACGTCGACCCACACCAGGTCGTCCCCGGCCCAGGCCTCGCTGACGACGTCGAACTGACGGCCCTTCTCGTGCGGGCGCAGGTTCTCCGCGCGCACCCGGATGGTCAGCGGCTCGCTCAGGCGCAGCGCGCGGTGCTGGGTGATCCGGTTCGCCACGTGCACCATTCCCAGCAGCGGGAACGGGAAGCCCGGCTCCGTCATCAGCGCCATCTGCAGCGGGAACGCCAGCATGTGCGGGTACGTCGCCGGCAGCTCGTCGCTCAGCCGGAAGCCGCACACCGTGTTGTACGCCGCCAGGTGCGCCGGGTCGACGACGACACCCGTGCGCGCCAGCTCCGTGTCGGGCAGCGAAGAGCCCGTTTTGCGAAAGCCCAGCAGGGCCTTCGGGTACAGCGTCGCCAGGCTCGGCGTGCTGTCGAGTTCGCGGATCGCCACGTCAGGCCCCCATCAGGGCCTGGCCGCAGACGCGGACCACGTTGCCGTTCACCGCGGCCGACGCCGGGTTCGCGTACCAGGCGATCGTCTCGGCGACGTCGACCGGCAGGCCGCCCTGGCCGAGGCTGGACAGCCGCCGGCCGGCCTCGCGGATGAACAGCGGGACCGCCGCCGTCATCTTCGTCTCGATGAACCCGGGCGCGACCGCGTTGATCGTGCCGCCGTACGCCGCGAGCTGCGGCGCGCCGACGTTCACCATGCCGATGACGCCCGCCTTCGACGTCGCGTAGTTCGCCTGGCCGACGTTGCCGGCAATGCCCGCGATCGACGAGACGCCGATGATGCGGCCGTTCTCGTTCAGCACGCGGTCGCCGAGCAGCTTGTCGTTCACCGCGAGCTGCGACGCCAGGTTGACCGCGATCACCGAGTCCCACGCGCTCTCGCTCATGTTGCCCAGCGTCTTGTCGCGCGTGATGCCCGCGTTGTGCACGACGACGTCGACGCCGCCGTGACGCTCCTTCAGGTACTCCGCGAGCTTCGCGGGCGCGCTCGGCGAAGTGATGTCGAGCTGCAGCGACGACCCGCCGATCTTGTTCGCCACCTTGGACAGGTCGCCGCCCTGGGCGGGGATGTCGAGCGCGACGACGTGCGCGCCGTCGCGGGCCAGCACCTCGGCGATCGCCGCGCCGATGCCGCGGGACGCGCCGGTGACCAACGCGACCTTGCCGTCGAGCGGCTTCTCCCAGTTCGCGGGCGCCGAAGCCGTCTTGCCCTCGGCGCCGATCCGGATGACCTGCGCGTCGACGAACGCGGACTTCGCGGAGAGCAGGAAGCGCAGCGTCGACTCCGTCGCCTCTTCGGCACCTTCGGCGACGTACACGAGCTGAGCCGTCGCGCCGCGCTTCAGCTCCTTGCCCACGGAACGCACGAAGCCCTCGAGAGCGCGCTGAGCGATCCGCTCGCGGCCTTCGACCTGCTCCGGCGGCGTGCCCAGGACGACCACCCGGCCGGACGGCCCGACGCTGCGGATCACCGGGTGGAAGAAGTCGTAGACCTCGCGCAGGCCCGAAGGGTCGGTGACGCCGGTGGCGTCGAAGACGAGCGCCGCGTGCCGGTCACCCGAAGTGGTGACGACGTCGATGCCGGCCTCGGCCAGCTGGTCACGAAGGGTTTTTTCGAGCCGCCCGCCGGGCGCCGCGCCGAGAAGTGCGGGACCCTCGAGGGCGGGTTGCCCGGGCTTGTACCGGCGCAGTGTGGCGGGGTTGGGCAGGCCGAGCTTCGGCACCACGAACTTCCCCAACGGGGTTTTCGTGAACTGCTGGTACCTGTCAGCCATCGAATGCCTCCCGTGCAGTCTGCGTCACGTCGCAGTCTAACCTACTTGCGAGTAGGTTACAGTGTGAGAGAGCCGACCAGAGAGGTGACGTTCATGCCGCCCAGGAAGACAGCAGCCGTCCGCAAGGTCGCGATCATCGGCGGCAACCGGATCCCCTTCGCGCGGTCGAACGGCCCGTACGCGAAGGCGTCGAACCAGGACATGTTCACCGCCGCGCTCGACGGCCTGGTCAGCCGTTTCTCGCTGCAGGGCGAAGTGATCGGCGAGGTCGCCGCCGGCGCCGTGCTCAAGCACTCGAAGGACTTCAACCTGGCCCGCGAGAGCGTGCTGGGCAGCAAGCTCTCGCCCGCGACGCCCGCGTCCGACGTCCAGATGGCGTGCGGCACCGGCTTGCAGGCCATCGTCAATGTCGCGAACAAGATCGCGCTCGGCCAGATCGACTCGGCCATCGCCGGCGGCGTCGACACGACGAGCGACGCGCCGCTGGCCGTCAACGAGGACCTGCGCCAGATCCTCATCCAGCTCAACGCCGCGAAGACGCTCGGCGACCGGCTGAAGCTCGTCGCGAAGATCCGGCCCGGGCACATCGTCCCGGCCATCCCGCGCAACGAGGAGCCGCGCACCGGCCTGTCGATGGGCGAGCACGCGGCGCTCACCGCGAAGATCTGGGAGATCACGCGGGAGGCGCAGGACGAGCTGGCCGCGGCCAGCCACCAGCACCTCGCCGCCGCCTACGACCGCGGGTTCTTCGACGACCTCGTGACGCCGTTCCTCAAGCTCGCGCGCGACCAGAACCTGCGCGCCGACTCGACCGCGGAGAAGCTCGCCAAGCTCAAGCCGGCCTTCGGCGGCCCGGACGGCACGATGACCGCGGGCAACTCGACGCCGCTGACCGACGGCGCGTCGACCGTCCTGCTCGCCACCGACGAGTGGGCGAAGGCGCACAAGCTGCCGGTGCAGGCGTACCTGACGTTCTCGCAGACCGCCGCCGTCGACTACGTCCACGGCGAGGAGGGCCTGCTGATGGCGCCCGCGTACGCCGTGCCGCGGATGCTCTCGCGTGCTGGGCTTTCGCTGCAGGACTTCGACTTCTACGAGATCCACGAGGCGTTCGCGTCGCAGGTGCTGGCCACGCTCAAGGCGTGGGAGGACCCGGCGTTCGCCAAGGAGAAGCTGGAGCTGGACGAGCCGCTCGGCGCGATCGACCGGACGAAGCTCAACGTCAACGGCTCGTCGCTGGCGGCCGGGCACCCGTTCGCCGCGACCGGCGGCCGGATCGTCGCGACGCTGGCGAAGCTGCTGCACGAGAAGGGATCCGGCCGCGGCCTGATCTCGATCTGCGCGGCCGGCGGCCAGGGCGTCACCGCGATCCTGGAGAAGTAGCGAGCACGCAAAAGGGCCGCCCCTCGCGAGGGGCGGCCCTTTTGGTGTCTGCTAGCCGGGGAGCTTCTTCTGAGCCCGCTTCGCGAGCTTGTTCGCGCGCTTCTCGGCCTTGCGGCTCAGCTTCCCGGCGGCGGCTCCGACGTCCTTTGCCGCGTGACGCGCGCGCCAAGCCGCCGACGGCTTCCCGTGCGTGTCGGCGACGGCGAGCAGCAAGCCGCCGGCCATCCCCGCGTTCTTGAAGAACTGGATCTGCTGCTGCTGGCGCTCACCGGGGTCCTTGATGGTCCAGAAGCTGTGCGCCGCCAGCGTCGTCGGCACCAGGCTGCCGAGCAGGAGCCCGGCCGCGAGCCGAGGCGCCTTTCCGGTGGCGAGCGCGAGACCGGCGCTGATCTTGACGGCGGCGTCGATGCGGACGAGCGTCACCGGGTCGCGCGGAACCTGCTCCGGCACGACGTCGCCGACCTTGTCGAAAGCGCCCTTGAGGAACGGTTCCGCCGCTTTCGCGTGCCCCTCGGCATGCCTCAGCGCATTGATCCCGCCGGTCACGAACATCGCTGCCAGCAGGGGACGTGCCAGTCGACGGAGTATCACGGTCGTTGCCTTCCTCGTACGGGCCGCTGCCTGGTCGAACCTACTCGCTGAGTGCCCGCTCGGCCCGTGCTCGAACCCTCATCGGGGTTTCTGCGGAATTATCGTGTCGATGCTAGATGGCGCTAGAAAGAGTTAGCGGTTGACCTTGACGCGGCGTCAACTTCTATCGTCGAAGACATGGAGTGGTCGATCCAGGACATCGCCCGCTCGGCCGGGACCACGAGCCGGACGCTGCGTCACTACGGCGCGGTCGGCCTGCTCGAGCCCAGCCGCGTCGGCAGCAACGGCTACCGCTACTACGACGAGCAGGCGCTCGTCCGGCTGCAGCGGATCCTGTTGCTGCGCGAGCTCGGCCTCGGGCTGCCGGCCATCGCGGAGGTCCTGGACGGGCAACGCGACCGCGTCGCGGCGCTCGAGACCCACCTGGAGCTGCTCGAACAGGAGCGGCAGCGGATCGGACGGCAGATCGATTCGGTCCGGACCACGCTACGGAGACTGAAAGGAGGTGAACGACTGATGGCAGAGGAAGTCTTGGACGGCTTCGACCACACGAAGTACGAGAAGGAGGTCACCGAGCGCTGGGGCGCTTCGGCGTACGCGACGGGTGACCGGTGGTGGCGGGCGCTGTCCGCCGAGGAGAAGCAGGCCCACCAGCAGGAGCAGCGGGACATCGCCGCGGCGTTCGGGTCGGCCCACTCGGCCGGGCTCACGGCCGACGCGGACGACGTCCAGGCGATCGCGCGGCGGCTGCACGCATGGCTGCGACCGGCGGTGTCGTCGGTGTCCGCGGGGTACTTCGCGGGCTTGGGTCAGCTGTACGTCGACGACCCGCGCTACGGGTTCGAAGGCCCGGGCGCGGCATTCGTCCGCGACGCGATGAAGATCTACGCGGAACGGAACCTGACCGACTAGCGCGACGTCGTAGTGCGCGCTGGGGGTAGGGACGAGCAGGGCTGCAGACCTGTTCGTCTCTATGTACCCGCTGGGCGCAGCAGCGTGCGCAGGGTCGTGTCGAGGTGCCGGACGACTTCGTAGCGGGGGCGCTCTCGAAACCTTTGCCGGTCACTACCGCGCCGACCGTGAAGCGGTGCCGGTCCTGTTCGGCCGCCGCGCGTCATTCTGGCGCCGGGCCGCCGTGATCACTGGGCCGACCGGTCGAACCTCGGCGACACGCCTAGCCGTCTATGGCCGATTATCGGGCTCGCGCTAGATACGTCGATAACTTGGCAGAGTGGACCCTATCCGCAACCCCTTCGCGCCGGGCGCCGGGCAACGGCCGCCCGAGCTGGCCGGGCGCGAGCGTGAGCTCAAAGCGTTCGAAGTGGTGCTCGAACGGGTTGCGCGGGGGAGACCCGAACGCAGTCTCGTCCTGACCGGGCTGCGCGGGGTCGGCAAGACCGTGCTGCTCGGGGAGCTGCGCGCGATGGCCGTGCGGCACAAGTGGGGCGCCGGGAAGATCGAAGCGCGGCCGGACGCCGAATTGCGGCGGCCGCTGTCCGCCGCGCTGCACCGGGCCATCCGGGACCTCGCCGTGCGGCACCGGGCGCCGGACCGGGTCGAAGAGGTGCTCGGCGTGCTCAAGGCCTTCGCGCTGCGGGCCAACAAGGCCGACGCGAAGCTGCGCGACCGCTGGCAGCCCGGCATCGACGTCCCCGCCGCCCAGGGCCGCGCCGACTCCGGGGACATCGAGATCGACCTCGTCGAGCTGTTCACCGACGTCGCCGAGCTGGCCGCGGATGTCGGGACCGGCGTCGCGCTGCTCATCGACGAGATCCAGGACCTGCAGCCCGACGACGTCTCGGCGTTGTGCGCGGCCTGCCACGAGCTCTCGCAGTCCGGCGCGCCGCTCGTCGTCGTCGGTGCCGGGCTGCCGCACGTGCCCGCCGTGCTCTCGGCGTCGAAGTCCTACTCCGAGCGGCTCTTCCGGTACGCGCGGATCGACCGGCTCGACCGCGCGGACGCCGACTACGCGGTGATGGCGCCGATCGAGCGCGAGGACGCCGGCATCGAGCCGGAAGCCCTCGACGCGCTCTTCGACGCGTCCGGCGGCTACCCGTACTTCATCCAGGCCTACGGCAAGGCGGCCTGGGACGCGGCGCCGTCCGACCCGATCACGGTCAAGGACGTCCAGGTCGCCGCGCCCGAAGCGGAGTCGGAGCTGGCCGTCGGCTTCTTCGGCTCGCGCTACGACCGGGCGACGCCGGCCGAGCGGGAGTACCTGCAGGCGATGGCCGAGCTGACCCAGGGACGCGACGAGCCCGCCGGCACCGCCGACGTCGCCGTGTTCCTCGGGCGGAAGCCGTCTTCGCTGTCGCCGGCCCGCGACAGCCTGATGAAGAAGGGCCTCGTGTTCTCCGCCGAGCGGGGCCAGATCGCCTTCACCGTGCCGCACTTCGGCCACTACCTGCTCGGACGCGACTGACCTGGGCTTTTCCGGTCGTCTCGCGGTCTATGAGCGTCCCTAAGCCTTTATCGGAAAATCACTATAGATAGCTAGAGAGCTATAGCGGGTTGCCTTGGCGTGACTGCCGCCACCCTCGATCTCTCCGGCGCATACCCAAGTCTGCCGATGATTCATCGGCAGGTGTGCCAAGTCACCGGATATTCGTTGGAATCCTTGTGAAAAAAGGTGCATACTAGAGGCATAAGCCACCGAGACCCTCCGAAGGGGATGCAAACCGATGAACAACATCGCCGCCAAGCTCCGTGCCCGTCGCGCTGAGGTTCGCACTCGCCGGGCGCTGAACCGGGCGATCGACACCGCCGCGACCGCGACGGTCCGTCAGGAACTCATCGCGATCGCGCAGGCTCGCACGGGCTACATGCGCTGAACCCCTCCGCCTCACCCTGTGGCGGTCGCCCATTCGAGTGACCTATGCCACAAAGTGCTGAGGCTGTAACGCCACACAAAGTGGCGTCGATACCCCCTACGACCCCGTGATGCTGGCGGACCCCCGACCTGGCAGCATCGCGGGGTTTCCCATGTCCGGGGTACGGAATTCCCCTTGCCGTCGCCGGCTTCCGCAGTATTCTTTGACTTCGTCAACGAGTTTGTTGAGGTGGTCAATGAACAACGATCGGGTGGCCGAGGTCCGCGCGTTCAACCGGCTCTACACCGGAGTGATCGGCGTGCTCGACGAAGGACCGGCGGACGCCGAGTACTCGCTGCCGGAAGCCCGCGTGCTCTTCGAGCTCGCCCACCAGGACCCGCTGCCGGTGACCGACCTGCGCAAGCGCCTCGACCTCGACGCGGGCTACGCCAGCAGGCTGCTCGCCCGCCTCGAGTCGCGCGGGCTGATCTCACGCACCCGTTCCGACGAGGACGCCCGCCGCCAGCTGGTGCGCCCGACGGCGGCCGGCCGCGACGCGTTCGCCGTCCTCAACCAGCGCTCCACCGAGCAGATCGGCGGGTTGCTGGGCCGCTTCGCCGACGAAGACCAGGAGCGCCTGCTCGCCGCGATGCGCACGATCGGCGACCTGGTCGGCGAGCGCCGTCGCGACCCGGTCCTCGTCCTGCGTCCACCACGACCGGGTGACCTCGGATGGGTGGTCGAACGCCACGGCGCGCTCTACGGCCGCGAGTACGGCTTCGGCCTGCGCTTCGAAGGGCTCGTCGCCGGCATCGTCGCGGATTTCGCCGCTCGTGACGACCCGGGCCAGGCGTTCTGGATCGCCGAGCTCGACGGCGAACGCGCCGGGAGCATCGCGTGCACCCGCGGGAAGGACGCGGACACGGCGAAGCTGCGGCTGTTGCTGCTCGAGCCGTCGGCCCGCGGCCACGGCGTCGGCAAGCGGCTGGTCACCGAGTGCGTCTCCTTCGCGAAGGCGCACGGCTACCGGGCGATGGAGCTGTCGACCGTCTCGATCCTCACCGCGGCCCGCTCGATCTACCGCGCGGCCGGGTTCGAGCTGGTCCGCGAGGAGGATTTCGACGACTGGGGCCCGAAGCTGACCGACGAGACCTGGCGCCTGGAGTTCTACCGCGGCGTGCGGCCGAGCAGGTAGAACTCCGGGTTCGGGCGCAGCGCGGTCAGGTGCGCGAGCCGGTTCGACATCGCGAACAACGCCGTGATGGCGCCGACGTCCCAGATTTCGTCATCGGTGAGGCCGGCGTCGCGCGCGGCTTCGAGGTCGCCTTCGCCGAACAACGCGGAGTCCTGCGCGAGGGCGAGCGCGAGGTCGACGATGGCGCGGCCGCGCTCGTCCAGCTCGACCTGCCACGGGTTGCTCGACACACGGTCGGCGAGCTCGGGGTCCTTGGCGCGGATGCGCAGGATGGCCCCGTGCGCGACGACGCAGTAGGTGCAGTGGTTGGCCCCGGACGTCGCGACGACGACGAGTTCGCGTTCGGCCTTGCTCAGGCCGTCGGAGCGCTCCATGAGGGCGTCGTGGTAGTCGAGGAAGGCACGCAGCTCGGCGGGGCGGTGCCCGAGGGCGCGGAAGATGTTCGGCGTGAACCCGGACTTCTCCGCGATCACGCCGACTCGGTCGCGGAGGTCTTCGGGCAAGTCTTCGAGTTCCGTGATCGGGAACCGGCTCACCGCGTCGCTCATACCCTGCACGCTAGCCGTGTCGATTCCGTGGCGCCTCGTTCGTCTAGGGGCCATTGTCGTCTCGGATGAAGGAGCAGACATGCCGGCTTTCGCTGCTTTCATGGTCTTCCCGCCGGAACCCGCCGAGCCGGATCCGGAGCTGGTCGCGAGCGGGATCGACCGGTACCTCGCCTGGCAGGAGGAACTGAGGGCCGCCGGGCACCTGGTCGCCGCCGCCGGGCTGGCGCCGGACTCGCGGGTGGTGCACGCGGGCTCCGTCACGAACGGGCCGTTCACGGAGTCGAGCGAGGTGATCGCCGGCTACATCGTCGTTCAAGCCGACAACCTCGACGAAGCCGCCAAGCTGTTTCTCAAGCACCCGATCGCCGAAGACGGCATCGGCCGGTTCGTGCTGCACGAGATCGCGCTCACCGACCAGGACGCCCGCGAGGCGCATCTGCGATGACGACAGCCGGGGTGGTCGAGCGGCTGTTCCGGCAGAGCGCGGGACCGATCCTCGCCACGTTGACCAGGGCCTTCGGCGCGGACCGGCTGGACCTCGCCGAGGACTGCCTGGCCGACGCCGTCGAACTGGCGCTGCGCGTCTGGCCGGTCTCCGGCGTGCCGGCCAATCCGCGCGGGTGGCTCTTCCGGGTCGCCCGCAACCGGGCGCTCGACGTCGTTCGCCGGGAACGGACGTTGCGAACGAAGCTGCCCTTGCTGGCCGAGGCCGGCGAGGAGGCCCGGGACGACGAACTGGCGTTGATGTTCCTGTGCTGCCACCCCGCCCTGCCGCGAGCCTCCCAGGTCGCGCTGACGCTGAAGATCGTCGGCGGGCTGGGCGTGCGCGAGATCGCCACGGCGTTGCTCACGAAGGAGCCGACGGTCGCGCAGCGGCTGGTGCGGGCGAAGAAGTGGTTCCGGGAGTCCGGCGAAGCGGTCGAGGTGCCGGAGGTCCTCGAGTCACGGCTGGACAGTGTGCTCGACGTGCTCTACCTGCTGTTCAACGAGGGCTACCAGGCCACGACCGGGGAGCTGGCCGTGCGTTGCGAGCTGTCCGCCGAAGCGATCCGGCTGACCCGGCTGCTGACCGCCGACGCGCGGACGGACCTGCCGCGGGTCCGCGCTTTGCTCGCGCTGGAGCTCCTGCAGGCCAGCCGGCTCCCGGCGCGGGACGAGCTGCTGCCGATCGACGAACAGGACCGGACCCGGTGGGACACCGCGCTCGTCCGGGAGGGTGCGCAGGTTTTCGAAACGTCCTGCACCGGACCTGAACTGTCGGCGTTCCACGTCGAAGCCGCCATCGCGTTGTGCCACACCGCGGTGACGCCGGACCGGCCGCGGATCCTCGCGCTCTACGACGACCTGCTGGTCGTCCGGCCGTCGGCGGTCGTGCGGCTCAACCGGGCGATCGCGCTGGCCCTGGTCGACGGACCGGGTGCCGGGATCGCCGAACTGGAACGGCTGGCCGGCGACCCGGCGCTGGCCGGGCACCTGCCGCTGCCCGCCGCGCTCGGGGCGTTGCACCTGCGGGCCGGTGACCCCGCCGCGGCCGCGCGGTACTTCCGGCGGGCTTTGACCCTGCCGTGCTCCGGGCCGCAGCGGCGATTCCTGGCCCGGAGGCTGGCTGCGTGCGGCTGATCCCTGGTTGGCTGTCAGCGTGACGGACTACGTCGACGGGTACTGCGAACGCGGTGGGCCCGGGCTCTGGGGTGAACCGCTCAACAGCCTCAGCAATCTCGCTTTTCTCGTGGCCGCCGTGCTGGTTTGGCGGCTGGCCGCGGGGGATCGCGTCGGGCGGGTGCTGGCCGGGCTGATCGGGCTCGTCTTCGTGGCCAGCAGCGTCTTTCACCTGGTCGCGACGCGCTGGGCAGCTGCCGCGGACTCGGTCAGTATTCTGGTTTTCCTGCTGGTCTACGTCGTGCTGTTCGTGCGCGTTTTCTACCGCTGGCGGCTGGCCTGGCTCGCCGCGCCCGCGTTTCTCGCGCTCACCGTGGTCACCGCGTTGCTCGGCGGGGGCCTCTACCTCTCCGCGCTGATCGGGCTCGGGATCTTCGCCGCGCTACTGGCTTACGAGCGCGACGCCTACTGGACGCACTTCGCCGTCGCGGGTGCGGCCTTCGCGCTCTCGCTGAGCTTGCGCACGCTCGACCGGGACGTATGTGACTACGTCCCGGTCGGCACGCACTTCCTCTGGCACCTGCTCAACGGGCTGGTGCTCTACCTCGTCTCGCGGACGCTGGTGCTCCGGAACCGTCCTTAGTGGACACCGATGGGGCGCAGGTCCTTGTCGTTCTCGTCGGCGTGGTAGTCCTCGGCGTTGGTGTCGTCGGTGCCGTTGAACACCTTCATCCGGCGCGCGATCACCGTGACGATCGCCGCGACCACGAGGTTGGCGATCAGGGCGACGAACCCGACGTAGATCTGGACCTGCGAGCCCGAGAACGGGTGCCAGCCGAAGATCGACAGGTTGCCCAGCGGCAATGCCGACGTGCCGAAATGCTGCTTGCCGTTGGCCCCGGGGATGCCGTACAGGATGAGCAAACCCCAGCCGATGCCGACGATCCAGCCCGCGATCAGGCCCCAGCGGTGGAACCAGCGCGTGTACAGCGCGAGCGCCACGGCGGGGAGCGTCTGGAGGATCAGCACGCCACCGATGAGCTGGAGGTCGATCGAATACTGCGGGTCGAGCAAGATGATCGCCACGACCGCGCCGAGCTTCACGACCAGCGAAGCGAGCTTCGCCTGCTTTGCTTCCTGCTGCGGCGTCGCGTTCTTGCGGATGTACTCCTTGTAGATGTTGCGCGTCCACAGGTTCGCCGCGGCGATCGACATGATCGCGGCCGGCACCAAGGCTCCGATGCCGATGGCCGCGAACGCGATCCCGGCGAACCACGACGAGAACTGGCCGTCGAACAGCAGTGGAACGACCGTGTTGCTGTCCGGCTTGCCGGTGGCCGCGTTCGTCAGCGGCTTGATGCCCGCCGTGATCGCCACGTACCCGAGCAGCGCCAGCAGGCCCAGCACCAGCGAGTACGCCGGCAGCGCGACCATGTTCCGCTTGATGACGTTGCGCCCGCGCGAAGCCAGCACGCTGGTCAGCGAGTGCGGGTAGAGGAACAGCGCGAGCGCCGAACCCAGCGCCAGCGTCGCGTACTGCAGCTGGTTGTTGGCGGTCAGCAGGATCGACCCGGCCGGCTTGCCGGTGGTCGGGCTCGGCGTGCCGAGCTTCTTCGCCGCCGTGTCGAAGATGTGCGACCAGCCGCCGAGCTTCGAGGGCAGGTAGATGATCGCCACGAGGATGACGATGTAGATCAGGATGTCCTTGACGAACGCGATCAGCGCGGGCGCCCGCAGGCCGGACTGGTAGGTGTAGAAGGCCAGGATGATGAAGGCGACCAGCAGCGGCAGGTGCCCGACGACGCCGGAGCCGTTGATGCCCATCGTCCGCAGCACGGCTTCGAGGCCGACCAGCTGCAGCGCGATGTACGGCATCGTCGCGACGATGCCGGTGATCGCCACCAGCAGCGCGAGGATGGGGGAGCCGAAGCGCCCGCGCACGAAGTCGGCCGGGGTCACGTAACCGCGGACCCGCGAGACCGACCACATCCGCAGCGCCGGGAGCAGCACGATCGGGTAGACGACGATCGTGTACGGCAGGGCGTACAGGCCGAGCGCGCCGGCGCTGAACACCAGCGCGGGCACCGCGACGAACGTGTACGCGGTGTAGAGGTCGCCACCGAGCAGGAACCACGTGATCCACGAGCCGAACTTGCGGCCGCCGAGGCCCCATTCGTCCAGGTGGTCCAGCGTGCTGCCGCGCTGCCAGCGCGACGCCATGAACCCGAGGACGGTGACCAGCGCGAACAGGATCGTGAAGATGATCAGTTCGGGCCACTGCAGGTTGCTCATCGAGCGTCCCCCTCGTCCAGGTCCTCGACGCTCAGCTTGTCCGGGGCGTCACCCGTCGGCTTGTCCCGCGTCATCATGTAGACGATCCAGGTGCTGAGCACCCCGATCGCGACGAAGAGGAACTGGAACCAGTAGAAGAACGGCATCCCGAACAGTCGTGGACCGTCCATGTTGAACAGTGGCGTGACCAGGACCAGCAGCGGGACGATCAGGAGCAGGTTCCACGGGCTGAACTGCAGACCGCGCACCTTCCCGTCGTGCTTCTCAGTCGACATCGGACCTCACCTAACACTCCCGTAACCGACCGCCTGACCTTAGAACCTGGGTGACAGGACGTCACGTCTGTCCGATATCGATTTGATCGCCGCGTACCGCGTTGCCGACCAACGTCGGTTGCCCCGCCTCCACCCGGCCTATATCAATAGCCGGACTCCGCACGCGAAAACCCGATAAGGGGCAACCGTATGACACGACTCCGCTACGCGGTGGTGATCCCGGCGATCGCCGGCACCCTGCTGGCCGGGTTCACGCCGGCCTTCGCAGGCCAGGAGGTCGCGGCCGGCAAGCAGCCGCTGAACTCCACGAACATCCCGGCGCAGTACGCGAACCAGAAGCTGGACTGGCACAAGTGCGCCGTCCCCGCCGAGCTGCCGACGGCCCCGCCCGCGGGCGCCGAGGACATGGAATGCGCGACCTACAAGACGCCGCGCAACTGGTACCAGGCGAACGCCCAGATCGACCTGACCATCGCGGTCAGCCGGCTGAAGGCGACCAAGGACGCGACGGCCAGCGTCGTCACCAACCCCGGCGGCCCGGGCGCACCCGGCCGCAACTTCCCGGCCCGGCTGCGCAACCAGCCGAAGCTGCGGGAGCACCAGGAGATCGTCGGATTCGACCCGCGCGGTACCGGCAAGAGCACGAACATCACGTGCGGCGGGGCCATCGGCACCGGCTCGGACCTGGACCCGCGTGACCGCGACCGCCAGAACCTGAACCTGATCGTCGCGGCGACGAAGTACGCGGCGCTGTCCTGCCAGCAGAAGTCCGGCGAGCTGGGCCCGCTGATCAACACCGACCAGACGGTCAAGGACATCGACCTGCTGCGCGTGCTGCTCGGCCGCGACAAGATCAACTGGGTCGGCTACTCGGCGGGCACCTGGATGGGCGCGCACTACGCCCAGGCCTACCCCACCCGCACCGGCCGGTTCGTGCTCGACTCCTCGACGGAGTTCACGACGACCTGGCAGAAGTCGTTCGACTGGCAGCCGCTCGGCTTCGAGCGCCGCTGGCGGCAGGACTTCCTCCCGTGGATGGCGAAGTACGACAAGCTCTACCACTTCGGCACCACGGGCGAGGCGGCCCGCCAGACCTACGAGCAGGTCCGCTACGCCCTGACCCAGGGCGCGGTCACCCTGCCCGACGGTTCGAGCGTGTCGGCCAACGGCCTCGACGCCTTCATCGCGTCGAGCATCTACTCGAAGCGGTCCTTCCCGGGCCTGGCCGACTACCTGGTCAGCGTCCGCACGCTGACCCAGGGCACCGCGTCGGCGCAGGCCAAGACGTCGGCCGCGCAGAAGGTCAAGGCCGCCGACAAGAGCACCGACACCTCCGGCGCGCAGCCGCTGATGGTGCCGACCGACGGCGACTCCTACGACGCTTCGTTCTGGACCATCCCGTGCAACGAGGGTCCGTGGACCGGCACCGTCAACAGCGCGATCAAGGACTCGCAGAAGCTGATCGACAAGCAGCAGCCGCTGCTGGGCGCCGGCTGGTTCATCCAGCCGTGCCTGTTCTGGAAGAAGACCCCGGCGCCGCTGCCCGTGCTGGATGGCAAGGGTGTCCCGCCGGTGCTGATCGTCGAGTCGGAGCACGACCCGGCGACGCCGATCGAGGGCGCGCGCCGCGCGCACAAGGCGTTCGCGGGTTCGCGGATGCTGACGATCACCGGCGAGGGTGACCACGGCATCTACGCCGGCGGCAACGCGGGTGTGGACAAGGTCGTGGAGGCCTACCTGGTCGACGGCGTCGTGCCGAACGACCAGAGCC
Source organism: Amycolatopsis sp. NBRC 101858 (assembly GCF_030269325.1). Lineage (GTDB taxonomy): Bacteria > Actinomycetota > Actinomycetes > Mycobacteriales > Pseudonocardiaceae > Amycolatopsis > Amycolatopsis ponsaeliensis. Next base: position 2,350,983 of record NZ_BSTD01000001.1, read on the forward strand.
TGCCCGGTGTGGCACTTCCGGTGCCTCCGGGAGCCTGACGCCACCAGGTGTTGTGGGGCCCCGTCGGACTTCGGTCCGGCGGGGCCCTTTCCACACCTGTGCACAGAGTTGTCCACAGGCGGTGGACAACTCAGGTGGTATTAGAATCGGCCCCATGGTGCGGGTACCGCTGACGAACGAAGAGCGCGAACGGGGCGAACGCCTCGGCCAGGCGTTGCGGGCGGCCCGGGCCGGTCGGAGCATGGTCGACGTCGCCGGCGAGGCCGGGATCTCGGTCGAGACGCTGCGGAAGATCGAGACCGGGCGGATTCCGACCCCGGCGTTCTTCACGGTCGCGGCGATCGCGGACGCCGTCGGGCTGCCGCTGGAGGAGCTGCGAGCCGCGGTCGCGCCGGCGGGATCGCCGCCGCTTTCCCAGGCGAGTTAGTGCGGGCGCAGCCGGTTCAGGACGTGCTCGCGGTCGTTGAGGAACGCGCAGCCCGCGACCGGCAGGTCGTAGCTGTTCAGCAGCTTCTCGAAGTCGGAGAACTCGTCCGAGGAGAACCCGAACCCCCGCTTGACCGCGTGGGCTGACAGCACGTCGGCCAGTTCCTCCCACTCGCCGGACCACAGGAGCGTCCGGTAGTGCGTGTACTCCTCCGGAGACAGCCGATCCGCCAGGCTCGTCAGCACGCTGTCGGCGAAGAAGCTGATCCGGTTCTCCTGGAGGTCCGCCACCGTCGGGTTCGCCGGGTCGCGCGCCGCGTCGGGGTTGCGGACCACGCCGGGACCCGCCACCGGGTAGGCCGTGTGGACGTTGCCGTTCTCCTCGACCAGCACGATCAGGTGCACGTTGAACCGCTCGCCCGCGCAGCGCCAGCGGCCGTTCGGCTGCTGCCACCGGGCTTCGCTCGGGTCGTTCGCGACGTCCTTGACGACCGAGATGATGTGCTCGTTGCTCCAGCCGGGCGGGAACTCGCTCGTCGCCCGCTGCCCGACGCCCGGTGCGTGTCCGCCTCCCACGGGTGCTCCCTTCGTCGCAACGAGCGTAGGTCAAATGGCCGCCGACAGCACCACGATCCCGACGGCGAGCAGGTCCGGGCCCCGGAAGAGCTGCCGGGTCAGGTTGGCGGGCATCGGCCCCATCGGGGTGTCGACGAAGCCCGGATTGGCGTAGTCGACGGCCGTTCGCGTGACCGTGCGCAAGATCGACAGCACCGCCAGCGGCACCGCGAGCCAGGTGCCCGGGCCGAACGACGTCCCACCCGCGAGGGTGACCACCGCGAGCACGCCCGTCCAGAGCAGGCCGGCGACGGCGAGCACCACGCCGTGCGCCAGCACCAGCTCGCGGTTCGACGACCCCAGCCAGCGGCGGCGGCCCGGGTTGCGCCACAGCTCGCCGAGCCCGGCGCCGAACGGCGTGAGCGCCACGTACGCGCCGAGGCCGGCCAGGACCGCGCCCGGCAGGGTCGGCAACGCGATGTGCGCGACGACCACCGCGAAACCGACCAGCACCGCCGCTCCCGCGTACCGCGACCGGCCGAGCGTGCCCGCCACCGCCAGCCGCAGCGGGGTCGGCGGCCGCAGGGACAGGCCGATCGGCGCGGACGGCGGCAGCAACATCATCGGGTCGAGGAAGGTGACGGCGACCGAGCGCAGCACCCGGCCGTCCCACCCGGCGAGCAGCGCGGCCCGGCCCGCGCGCGGCACCGGCTCGCCGCCGAACGCCAGCGGCAGCGCCGCGACCAGCACGCCGGCCGCGACGAACTGCACGGTCACCGGGCCGAGGCCGAGCGCGGCGATCACCAGCCCGAGCACTGCGAGCGCCAGCGGGCCGAACGCGTCGAACCGCAACGACGTCCTCCGCGCCGAAGCGAACGCGACCACCGCGGTCGCGGCGACGACGGCGATGCCCGCGCGCCACTGGTCGAGCCCGGCCCCGCCGACGGCGAGCATCAGCGCGGCCAGGTAACCCGTCACCGCCACGACGCCGGTCCAGGCGCCGAGCAACCGCAGCGTGACGACGCGGCCGCGGTCCACCGGCGCGAAGTCGAGCCAGGTCAGCTCGGCCGGCTCGACCCACACGAACCCGCGGCGCAGCAGGCCGCGCCAGCCGACCGCGCAGCAGAGCGTGAGCAGCCCGAGCACGGCCGGGAAGTCCACGTGGGACGAGCCGTAGACGGCCTGGCGCCAGGCGTCGACGTGGAAGAACGCGGTGAAGAGGAACCCGAAACCGAAGAGGAAGACGAACGAAGCCGTGTCGCCGCTGAAGATCCCGCCGAACCGCTTGCGGCCCGGGATCCGCATCCGGCGCGGGGCGACGGTCACCACAGTTCTAGGACGCTGTCCGCGGCTTCGAGCAGCGGCGGGTGGTGCGTGGCCACCACGACCGCCGCGCCGGCCGCCGTCGACCGGGCGATCACCTCGACCAGCCACTCCTTGCCCGCGGTGTCGAGCGCGCGCTCCGGCTCGTCGAGCAGCAGCACCCGGTGCGGGCGCGCGGTGACGCCGAGCAGGAGCAGCCGGCGCCGCTGGCCCGCGGAGAAGTGCCCGGAGGTGACGCGCATGCGTTCGCCGAGGCCCGCGTCCCGCAGCAGCTCCTCGTGGTCACCGAGGTCGGCGCCGAACGTGCCGGACAGGAGCTCGAGGTGCTGCATCGGCGTCAGCTCCGCGAAGAAGTCGGAGTCGTCGAACAGCACGGACACCTTGCGGCGGAACTCGACGTCCCGCTCGTCCGGCACCTTGCCGTCCACGAGCACGCGGCCCCGCTGCGGCTTCTGCATGCCGTAGAAGCAGCGCATCAGGGTCGACTTGCCGACGCCGTTCGGCCCGACGATCGCGGCGCACTCGCCGGGGTCGACGGAGAAGTCCAGGTCGTCGAACAGCCACAGCTCGCCGGCCCGGACGCCGATGCCCTTCGCGTCGATCATCGGAGTGCTTCGAGCACCGGGGCGAACTGCTCCACGTTCTGCTCCAGGACGGTGTAATAGGTCAAGCCGAACCGCTCGCGGTGCGCGTGGAGCTGCTCGGCGACCTCCGGGGGCGAACCGATCAGCGCGGTCGGCACCGCCGCGAGCTGGTCGACGCTGAGCACGCCCTTCGTCGCCTTCGCCAGCTCTTCGAGCGCTGCCGCGCGGTTGTCGGTGATGTGGACGAAGTGGCAGAGCAGGTTGAACTCGACCCCGCTGCGGTCACCGAGCTTCGACCGGACGAACTTGACGCGTTCCTCGATGTCCTCCGCGCTCGCGGGAGCCAGGGCGCCGCCGTCCGGCGTCTTGGCCGTGCCGGTGAACCCGATGATGTCGGCGTGCTCGGCGGCGAGGGTCAGGATGCGGTCACCGCGACCGGCCAGCAGCAGCGGCGGCCCCTCGGGACGCACCGGCGCCGGCTTGTGCTCCGGATCGGCGTAGCTCCGCTTGAGCTCGGTGATCGTCCGCTCGAGGTGGTCGACGCGCTCGCGCGCGGACGGGAACGGCATCCCGGCCGCCTCGAACTCTTCCTTGACGTACCCCGCGCCGAGCCCCAGCTCCAGGCGGCCTTCGGTGAACTGGTCGGTGCCCGTGACCTCGCGCGCGAGCAGTGTCGGGTTGTAGAAGGGCGCGTTGAGCACGAAGGTGTTCAGCTTGACGCGCGAAGTGACCTCGCCGGCGAGCACGAGCGCCGGGAACGGCGGCGCCATGCCGAGGTGATCGGCCGCGGACAGCACGTCGTAGCCGAGGTCCTCGACCTTGCGGCACTTCTCGACCCACGCGGCACGGCTGTCCGGCACGACCATGTTGACGCCGAAGCGGAAATCCCCAGTCATGTCGACCAAGGTACTCAGCGGAGCTTTTCGATCACCGGGGCGAGCCTGGTCAGGTCGTCTTCGACCACCGTGAAGTAGCTGACGCCGAGGGTCTCCCGCGTGCGCAGCAGCTGCTCGGCCGCCGATTCCACCGAGCCGACGACGACCGTGGGCAGCTCGCCGAGCTCGTCGGCGCCGAGGTGCGGCACGAGCCGGTGCGCCGCTTCGAGGCCCACCCGCCGGTCATCGGTGATCCGGATGAAGTGGATCAGCAGGTTCAGCTCGGTGTCGCGACCGGCGAGCGCGCGGTGCACGAAGCCGACGCGCTCGGCGACCGCGGCGGGACCGGCCAGGGCCAGCCGCCCCTCGGCCGCGCCGGGCGCGGTGCCGGTGAATGCGATCGTGTCGGCGTGCTCGGCCGCGAAGGTCAGCATGCGGTCGCCGCGGCCGCCGAGCAGCAGCGGCGGCCGGGGCCGGGACTCGTACGCGCGCTCGAGTTCGGTGACCGCGCGCACCAGCCGCGCGAACCGCTGCCCGGGCGTGCCCCACTCGATCCCGGCGGCCTCGAACTCCGCCCGGACGTACCCGGCCCCGATCCCGATTTCCAGGCGGCCGCCGGTGAACTCGTCGAGCCCGGTGAGGTCGCGGGCCAGCAGCACCGGGTTGTGGAAGCTCGCGTTGAGCACGTAGGTGTTGAGCCGGACCCGTTCGGTGGCCTCCGCGGCCAGCATCAGCGCGGGCACCGGCGCGACCCGCCCGAGGTGGTCGACCACCCCGACGACGTCGTAGCCGAGGTCCTCGGCCTGGCGGCACTTCGCCACCCACTCGGCCCGTGAGCCGGGCGCCAGCAAAGTCACGCCGAAGCGGAACGGTCTCATGCGCCCGAACCTACGCGGAGAAGGGGACGCCCCGCAGGACGTCCCCTTCTCCCTCACGAAGCTCAGCTCAGGCGCTGGGCCAGCGCGTCGAGCTCGTCCCGCAGCGAGGTCGGGACCTCGCCGATCTTCTGGAACCACTCCTCGATCAGCGGCAGCTCTTCGCGCCACTCCTCGGGCTTGACGTCCAGGGCGGCCTGGATGTCCTCGATCGGCTCGGTCAGGCCCTCGGTGTCGAGGTCCTCGGCCTTCGGCACGAACCCGATCGGCGTCTCGACGGCGTTGCCCTTGCCCTCGACGCGCTCGATGACCCACTTCAGGATCCGCGAGTTCTCGCCGAAGCCCGGCCACAGGAAGCGGCCGTCGTCGCCGCGGCGGAACCAGTTGACGTAGAAGATCTTCGGCAGCTTGTTCGCGTCGGCGTTCTTGCCCAGGTTCAGCCAGTGCTTGAAGTAGTCACCGGCGTGGTAGCCGAGGAACGGCAGCATCGCCATCGGGTCGCGGCGCACGTTGCCCACCGCACCGGCGGCCGCGGCCGTCGTCTCCGACGACATGGTGGCGCCCATGAACACGCCGTGCTGCCAGTCGCGGGCCTCGTTGACCAGCGGCACCGTCGTCTTGCGGCGGCCGCCGAACAGGATCGCCGAGATCGGCACGCCCTTCGGGTCGTCCCACTCGTCGGCGAGGATCGGGCACTGCGACATCGGCGTGCAGTAGCGCGAGTTCGGGTGGGCGGCCTTCTCGCCGGAGTCCGGCGTCCAGTCCTGGCCCTTCCACGACGTCGCGTGCTCGGGCTGGTTCTCCATGCCCTCCCACCAGATGTCGCCGTCGTCGGTCACGGCGACGTTCGTGAAGACCGTGTTGCCCTGCTCGATCGTGCGCATCGCGTTCGGGTTGGTGTGCCAGTCGGTGCCCGGCGCGACGCCGAAGAAGCCGAACTCGGGGTTGACCGCGTACAGGCGGCCGTCCTCGCCGAAGCGCATCCAGGCGATGTCGTCACCGAGGGTCTCGGCGCGCCAGCCCGGGATGGTCGGCTGCAGCATGGCCAGGTTGGTCTTGCCGCAGGCGCTCGGGAACGCCGCCGCGACGTAGTGGACCTTGTCCTCGGGCGAGATCAGCTTGAGGATCAGCATGTGCTCGGCGAGCCAGCCCTCGTCGCGGGCCATCACCGAAGCGATGCGCAGCGAGTAGCACTTCTTGCCCAGCAGGGAGTTGCCGCCGTAGCCCGAGCCGTAGCTCCAGATCGCGCGCTCCTCGGGGAAGTGCGAAATGTACTTGGTCGTGTTGCAGGGCCAGGAAACGTCCTTCTCGCCCGGCTCGAGCGGGTGCCCGACGGAGTGCAGAGCCGGCACGAATTCACGCTCGCTGCCATCCGGCGCGACGAACTTGTCGAGGGCCGCCTTGCCTGCGCGAGTCATCACGCGCATCGACGCGACAACGTAGGCGAAATCGGTGATTTCGATACCCAGCTTGGGATTCTCGTCGGCGAGGGGACCCATGCAGAACGGGATGACGTACATCGTGCGGCCGCGCATCGAGCCACGGAAGAGCTCGCTCATGGTGGCCTTCATCTCGGCCGGGTCCATCCAGTTGTTGGTGGGACCGGCGTCCTCGGGACGCTCCGAGCAGATGAAGGTGCGGTCCTCGACGCGGGCGACGTCGTTGGGGTCGGAGGTGGCCAGGAAAGAGTTGGGCTTCGACTTGAGCTGCACGAACGTGCCGGCCTCGACCAGCTCCTGGTTGATCCGGGCGGCCTCTTCGTCTGACCCGTCGACCCACACCACACGGTCCGGGGTGGTCAGTTCGGCGACCTCCCGGACGAAGGACAGCACGCCAGTGTGCGTCGTCGGCGCGGTGTCCAGTCCGGGGATGGCGACTGCGGTCATCTCTACTCCTGACTTCCGACGACAAATGAGCCCGCACCCGGAACGACGCTGTCCCGGTGCGGGCCTCGTTGCCGGCGACCGAATGGCTTCGCACACCGGCTGGCGAACCGGTGTGCGTGATTTGGGATTCCCCGAGAGTAGCCGCATGACCGGCAGGTAACCGATAGCTGACGTGTACGTTCTCTCACAAGAACGATAAGGGAATCGATTCAGACGTCACCGGATCGGTGCATTCGCAGTAAATCTTCCGGTGGGCGCGATCACACCCGTGACCTGGTCGTTTTCATTTGCGACATGAAGAAAGCCCGGCGCTCGCGCACCGGGCTTTCAAACTGTGACCTGGATTACTTTCAGTTGGGTGAGATCCACTGCCCGGTGCCGGAGTCGATGCGCGCGACGCCCTCCAGCGTCTGCGTGCCGGCCGCGCCCCACGCCGCGTCGTCGGCCGGGTCGCCGAGCTGCTCGCCGCTGCCGGAGTCCAGCAGTCCACTCGAGACCTCGGTCCACTGGCCGGGTCCGCTGTGCTCGAACGTCGTGGTCGTGCCGTCCGCGTCGGTCTGCACCGCGATGTCGGCTTCGCCGTCGCCGTCCTTGTCGGTGAAGGCGATCGTGCCGCCGCTCTTCGTCTCGACGATGGCGGTGTCGTTGTGGCCGTCGTGGTCGGTGTCGATCGTCGCGGCGCCCGCGTCGACCTCGCCGTCCGGCATGTCCGCGTGGATGTGGCCGCCGGAGCTGTCGTCGTGCCCGCTGGTGCCGGAGTCGTCGTGGCCGCCCCCGGAGGCCTCGACCCATTCGCCGCTGGCCTCGTCGTAGACGGCCTGCTCGACGACGTGCCCGGTCTCGTCCAGCACGGCGTACTGGTCGGCTTCACCGTCGTGGTTCGTGTCGATGAAGGCCTGGGAGGTGCCGTCGTCGTGCTCGACGATCGCGGTGTCGTTGACGCCGTCCTCGTTCACGTCGTAGTTGACCTCGGCCTGGTACTCCTGGCCGTCGACGTGGACGGTCATCGCGTTCGTGCCGCTCGCGTCGGTGTCGCTGCCGCCGCTCTCGTCGACCCACATGGGAACTGCCCCCTTAGAACCGGGTACCGCCGTCTCTGACCTGCTGTCGGAGGGTATGACTCACCGTAGGCCCGTTCGGTTCCGCTCCACAACCGGACGGGCGGTCAGGCCGTCTTGTCCCGCAGTGCCCGGATCCGCGTCAGGAAGGCTTCGGCCCGCTCGCGGCCGTCGCTGACCTCTTTGAGCCGTTTCGACACGATCGCGATCTTCTTGGCGCGTTCCTGGGCGCCCATCTTGATCGTCTTGTCGACTTCCTTCAGCTCGGCTTCGATCGCATCGATGCGCCGGCCGAGCGCCTCGTCCAGGGCCATCGACAGCTGCTGCTCGGCCTCGATGAGCTGCTCGGCGACGAGCTGGTCGAGCGTCGAGCGGGCGTCCGCGATGGCCTCGACGAGCCACTGCTTCATGTGCTGCTTGTCGGCCGCGTGCTTGCGCGTGCGGGCCATCCACCAGCCGGCGCCGAGGCCGATGATGATCGTCGCGGGCAGCACGACGGGGTTGAGGATCGCGACGCCGGCCAGCGGCAGCGCGGCCACCTTGCCGGCGCCGACGCCACCGGAGATGCCCATGAACACGAGCAGCTTGTCCTCGGCCGTCGGCGGCTTCTTGTCCGGCGGCCGCAGCACCACCGGCGGGCCGCCGGCCCGGGCGAACTGCGCACGGATGACGTCGAGCTCTTCGGCGGAGAACAGCTCCGACAGCGAGACGTTGGTGACCTGGTTCAGGCGCTGGGAGAGCAGCATCGAGATCCGCTGCGACGTCGTCTGCAACGCGATGTCGACCTGCTGCGGCAACGCGGTGAGCTCGTCGCGCTTCGCCGCGTCGATCAGCTGGCGGAAGTGGGTCTGCGCGTCGCGCATCTGCCGGCTGCTCTCGTGCAGGACCTCGACGCGCGTGCGCTGCACCTCGCCGCGCAGCTTCAGCTGCCAGCCGCGGGTCGACGTCCGGCGTTCGGCCTGCAGCTGGTCACGGCGTTCGCGCAGCTGCTCGGCCTCGGCCTCACCCGCGGACAGCGCGCGGCTCTCGGCCTGCAGCTTCGCCTTCAGCTCGGCCAGCGCGCTGGAGAGCGCGCGCAGCGTGTTCGCCTCGCCGAGCATCGCCGAGCGGCCGACGAGCAGCTCCTGCAGTGCCGTCTGCACCGCGGCGACGCCGGACTTCTCCCGCAGCATCGCGGCCATCTGCTCGTTGGGCGCCTTCGAGGCCGTCTCGAACATGCGTGCCGAGACCGGGTGGAACACCGAGTCGGCGAAGCGGGGCGCGTGCTCGCGCAGCAGCTGCCGGTCGGCCTCCATGACCTCGCGCCAGCCGCGGAACATGTCCACCTTGGTCAGCGCGAACACCACGGTCTCGACGCGCTCGCCGACGTCACGCAGGAACTGCAGCTCGGTCGAGGTGAACGGCGCCGACGCGTCGACGACGAACAGCAGCGCGGTCGCGCCCGCGGCGGCTTCCTTGGCGAGCTCACCGTGCATCGAGTCGAGCCCGCCGACGCCGGGCGTGTCGACCAGCGAAAGTCGTTCGAGCAGCGGGACCGGGCCGGTGACCTCGACGTACCGCGGCGGGATCTGGCCCGGCGGCAGCTCGTGCGCGGCGGAGACCCAGTTGATCAGCTGGCCGAGGTCGATCGGCACCGGCGCGAGCTGACCGGGGTAGCAGGCCTGCGCGCCCCACGCGTCGGCGTGGTCGAACACGAGGTAGGTGGCGGTGGCGACGTCGGCGTCCACAGGGGAAAGTCCCGGGGTCGCGAGCAGCGCGTTGACCAGCGAACTCTTCCCGCGGTTCGTCTCGCCGACGACCACGACCGCCGGCTTCTTGGGCCGCGCCTGCCGGACCTGCTCGACCCACTTGGCGGCGGCCGGGTCGGCGTCGCGGACGACGGTCAGCAGCTGGTCTCGCGCCGCCGCGACCTGCGTGGGCAGGCTCGGCGCGGTGGGTGCGCTCACGGGGTCTTCTTCGCGTAGACGGTGACGATCGGGGCGCGCAGCAGGCGGTCGTGGTCGGCGAACCCGGTGACTTCGGTTTCGGCCACGATGCCCTCGAGCGCCGGGTCTTCGGTGGGGATCGCGCCGCCGGCCTCGTGGCGGGCCGGGTCGAACCGCTGGCCGTCGGGCCGCAGGGCCTGGACGCCGATCGCGGCGAGCCCTTCTTCGAGGCGCTCGACGACGCCGCCGCTGCGGGCGCGGTCCAGCGCGTACAGGCACATCTGGATCAGCGCGTGCCGGTCGGCGAGGGCACGCTCGAGGTCCACAGTGGTTTCAGGGGCTCCGGGTGGCGGAGCCCCCGGCCCGGGGCGAAGCCCCGGCGACGACACGGCGGCGACCTGCTGCAAGGGGTGCACATCGGTTTCCGACGCGGTCGCGGCAGCGTCGGTTCCCTTCTCCGCGTCGGCCTCTTCGACGATCCGGGCGATGCTCACCGCGGCGATCTGGCCGGTGGGGGTGTCGTCGGGATCGACGGATCCGTCCTTGCGAAACCACGCCATGAGCACCACCTCGTCCCGGTCCCGCCAGATTCCACCAGTTTGGAGCACTCAAGCGCCATCCGGGGGCGAAACGGGACGAAGGAACCGGACCAGGATCGTCCGGAGGATCGCTTGCTCCGCGGGCAGATCGAGACCGGGGTCGAGGGCGGCCCGCGAAATCATCGCGTCGATCAGCCCGGCGACCCAGCCGGCGGCCGCACGCGGGGCGACGCCGGGGTCGATCAGCCCGGCGCCGGCGGCCCGCCCGACCAGCACCGCCAGGCCGTCGCGGAGTGCGCCGTCGTTGCGCCGGACCAGTTCGGCGAACTCGTCGTCGCGGGCGGCCTGCGCCGCGGCTTCCAGGACCAGCCGGACGACGGCGGGGTGCGCGACCTGGCCGGCCAGCTCAGTGACGACGTCGAGCAGCGCTTCCCACGGGTCGGCCGCTTCCGCCGCCGCTGCCAGCCGCTTCCCGGTTTCGACGGCGTCGTCGGTGAAGATCGCCGTGAACATCGCGCGCTTGTTCGGGAAGTAGTGGAAGAGGCTGCCGGAGCTGATGCCCGCGGCCCGGCAGATGTCCGCCGTCGTCGTCCGCTCGAAGCCCTTCTCGGCGAAGCAGCCCGCGGCGGCGTCGACGATCGAGGCGCGCTTGGCCGCGTGCTTGGCCGGGTCGACCGTCCTCATCGCTCGACCGGCGGCTCGTCGCGCCAGGGGTAGCCGTGCTCGGCGAAGGCCGGCGCCAGCTCGTGGTTGCGCAGGTCCGTCTTCTCGCGGGCGATCTCGCGACCGTCGGTGGTGCGCAGGACGAGCTCCTTGCCGTCGAGGTAGACGGCTTCGAGGTCGGCCTCGATGCGCCGCGTCTTGTCGCCGCGGACCAGCGTGACCCGGGTCGGCGACACCGTGACGACCAGGCGCTCCGCCGCCCAGATCACGGCGAACACCAGGCCGAGCACGAGCCCGCCGGCGACCGCGGCGATCGTCGCCCACGGCTGAGGCAGCTTCGTGAGGACCTTGAACACGCCCTGGAACGGGAAGGCGTCGAGGCTGCTGACCCACGCGGCGATGGCCCACACGCCCACGCCGAGCGCACCGCCGGCGAGCGGGCAGCCGATCCAGGACGCGGTGCGCAGCCACGACGGCTCGTCGACGGTCGTCTCCATGCGGCCTATTATCAGACCGCGTACTCGGTTTAAGAAAGCCGGGGGCTCAGACCAGCTCGTCGATCACCTCGCGGAGCACGGCTTCGAGGCCGGGACCGTCTTCGGCGAGCCGGGACGAGACGAGCAGCTGGTCGTCGGCCGTGCGCAGCCAGATCGACCCGGCGACGGAGATCTCGATGACGTTCAGCCGGAACGGGTACGCGCGCCGCCCCAGCCGCACCTCGGCCTCGCGCACCAGCTGGCCGAGCCGTTCGCCGGCGACGATCTGGCGGCGGTAGAACCCGGGCGCCCACGGCGTGCCGCCCGACGGCTCGCCCGCGCCGCGCAGTGCCGGTCCGCGCGCGTTGGCGAAGTGGCGGGCCGCGGCCGGGCCGAAGACGTCGAGCGCCTGGCGCATCGCCGACCCCTGCGCGAGCGCGGGCCTGCCGTAGCGGGTGCGCGGGCTGCGCGGGTCCGGGTCTTCGCGGTTGCGGAGAAAGGCCAGGAGGTCGACCCACCAGTCGGCCCACTGCGCCTGGACGGCCGCGCGGTCGATCCCGGGCGGCACGTGCACCGGGACCTGCGGCTCCACGGGCGGCAGCACCTGTCCTTCGGAAACGGACAGCGCCAGGGCGTCACGGATGTACAGCGCGACGTCGATCTCGTTCTCGCTGCTCCAGCCGGCTCGCCACGATGTCGTGTTTTCTAGGCGCACGAGTCAACAGTACGCGGAAAACCGGGCCCACCAGCAGAAGTCGGCAAGGTGAAACAAGGCTCAGGCTTCGCGCACCTGTTGCCAGATCAAGAAGTACGCCCGGTGCACGACGTGCGCGACGCGGCTCTGCGCGGGCGTCGCGCCGAAGGACGCGAAGGACCGCCACCAGCCGGCGCGTTCGAGTGCGTGCGCCGCCAGCTCCGGTCGCGGGGCGCCGGGCTTGCCGAGCTGCGCGCCGATGTCGGCGTTGCTGCCCACCCGCAGCACCTCTTCCGACAGGTCCTCCGGCATGTCGACCGCGCCGGAGGCGACCAGCGTCAGCGCTTCGAGCAGCCGCAGCTGGTGGGCCTCGGGCTTGGCGAGCAGGACCTCGATGGCGTCGTGGACGCGCTGGCGCTCGGCCGGGTCGCCCGAGGAGTGGGCGAGCGCGGTGACCGACGCGAGGGCGGCGGCCGCTTTGATGCCGTCGGCGCGGGCGGCGAACACGATCGACAACCGGTGCCGCACGGCTTCCAGCCCGGACGCGTCGAGCAGCGAGCGCCGCAGGGCACCGGCCGTGAGCTCCGGTTCCTTGCGGATGGCCTCGACGGCGTGCGAGATGCCGAACAGGTCGAGCTTCTCCAGCAGCCGCAGCCGGGTGCCCGACGGGACGTCGCACTCCCAGCTGGTGAAGATGTCGGCCGAGATCAGCATGGTCTGCAGGATGTCGTCGTCGAGGTCGGCGAGCTGCCGCAGCGCCTCGGCGTCGGCGGAGGTGAACCCGCCGGACTCGGCGGACTCGGCGATCAGCCCGATCACCGGGAGCACGTCGGCGACGCGCGGCTTCAACGTCGACGCCTGCTTCTCCGACAGGATCGTCGCGGCCTTCCAGACGTCGCCGTCCGCGCCTTCGACCGACTCCGGCGCGATCGTGTCGGCCTTGTTCAGCACGGCGATGGCGTTGACCGGGCCGGCCTCGCGGCTCGCGGTGGCCGCGGTGAAGGCGGCGAGGGCCTGCTGGTCGTCGGCGCGGACGCCCTGCGTGACGACGTAGAGGACCGCTTCGGCACCGGCGACGGCGTTGCGCGAGGTGTCGTCGAGCTCGTCGGAACCTTCGTCGTCCTCTTCTTTGCGGTGCTTCGCGGCGCCCAGGAGCTGCTCGGTGCGAGACACCGAAGCGGCGTCGAGCGAGCCGAGGCCGGGGGTGTCGATCACCGTCATGCCCTGGAGGACGGCGTTGGTCAGGTACGCCTCGATGTGCGACACCGTGGTGATGTCGACGCCGAGCTCGGCCGGGATCATCCCGTCGGAGGCGAACGGGAGCACCTGCTTGCGGCCGTCGGTGAAGACGATCTCGACGCGATCGACCGTGCCGTACTGGAACCGGGTCACCAGCCGCGTGCACTCCCCGATGTCGGTCGGCGCGACCCGGCGCCCGATCAGCGCGTTGACCAGCGTGGACTTGCCCGACTTGATCCGCCCGGCGACAGCCACCTGCAGCGGCGCGCCGAGCCGGCGCAGCACTTCCGCGAAGCCGGCCGCGGTGCGCGCGGAAACCTGCGACTGCAGGCGGTGACACAGGTTGGCCACCGACATCGACAGCGGACCCGCGAGCCGGCCCTGCTCCGGTGACGTCACGGCCCCCAGCCCTTCCCGTCGTAGGCGACAACCCCGTGAATCGTGCCATGCACCTCATCCCGAGGTCGCACCGAAGGTGGTACCGACGACCGACGCGCTGTCCCTGGCCCGCGACCTAGGGTTGTGTGGTGCGACGGCTGAGCCTCTGGATGCGTGCCCACCCCATGGCGGGCGACTCGGTGCTGGCCGTCCTGCTCGGGTTCGTCGACCTGCTGCTGTTCGTCGCCGACCAGTTCGCCGAGCTGCCGGAGCTGCCGCCCTGGTACGTGGCCGTGCCGATCAACATCGCGATGGTCGCACCGCTGGTGTTCCGGCGGCGGTCGCCGCTGTGGTCGGCCTACGTCGTGCTGGTCGTCAGCATCGTGCACGCGACGCTGATGCTCGGCATCGGCAGCGCTGCCGGGCTGGCGATGAGCATCTACTCGGTCGTCGTCTACGCCGGGCGCCGGCAGGGCCTGGTCTTCGTCGGCGCGGTCATCGTCTCGTCGGCCGTGCAGCTGGCGCTGGCGCCACCGGACGACGAGCTCTTCATCGCAATCCTGTTCCTCGCGTTCGGCATCGCCCTGTGCTGGACGCTCGGCGAGTTCGTCGGCGCCCGGCGCGCCTACGACGTGGAAGTGGAGGCCCGGTTGCACCTGCTCGAAACCGAACGGGACCAGGCCACCCGGATCGCGGTGGCGGAGGAACGCGGGCGGATCGCGCGCGAGCTGCACGACGTCGTCGCGCACGCGGTGAGCGTCATGGTGGTGCAGGCCGACGGCGCGTCGTACGCGATCGAGAGCAACCCCGAGCTCGCGCAACGGGCCCTGCAAACGATTTCCGAGACCGGCCGCGGCGCGCTCGGCGAGCTGCGGCGCCTGCTCGACGTGCTCCGCAGCGACGACGCCGACGGCGAGCCCCGCGTCCCGCAGCCGGACGCGCACGCCCTCGCCGAGCTGGCCGACCGGATGCGCACCGCCGGGGTGCCGGTGGAACTGGAGACCGACGACCTCGGCGACCTGCCCGCCGGTGTCTCGCTGGGGATCTACCGGATCGTCCAGGAGTCGCTGACCAACACGCTCAAGCACGCCGGCCGCGGCGCGACCGCCGCGGTGCGGGTGCACCGCACCGGCGACCTGGTGGAGGTCCTGGTGTCCGACGACGGCGCGGGCCGCGTCCCGCAGCTGGCCGTTTCGTCGCACCGCCTCCCGGGTGGCAACGGCTTGATCGGCATGCGCGAACGCGCGCACGTGTACGGCGGGACGCTGGACGTCGGCCCTGCTCCGGGTGGTGGGTGGCAGGTCCGCGCGGCGCTGCCGGTTAGGTTGGACAAGTGATCCGTGTCGTGGTCGTGGACGACCAGGAACTGATGCGCGTCGGGTTCCGGATGGTGCTGGGCGCGCAGGCCGACATCGACGTCGTCGGCGAGGCCGGCGACGGCGCGCAGGCCATCCGGATGGCCGAGGAGCTGCGCCCCGACGTCGTGCTGATGGACGTCCGGATGCCGGTGCTCGACGGCGTCGAGGCGACCAAGCGGATCGTGGCGGCCGGCACCGCGCGCGTGCTGGTGATGACGACGTTCGACCTCGACGAGTACGTCTACTCGGCGTTGCAAGGCGGGGCGAGCGGGTTCCTCCTCAAGGACACCCAGCCCGGCCACCTGGTGTCGGCGCTGCGCGCGGTCGCCTCGGGCGACGCGGTGGTCTCGCCGTCGGTGACGCGCCGGCTGCTCGACCGCTTCGTCGGCACCGGCGGCGCGCCGATGCGCGACACGGCGGAGCTGGACGTGCTCACCGACCGCGAGCGCGAGGTGCTCGTGCTGATCGCCAAGGGCATGTCGAACCTGGAGATCGCCGAGGCGCTGTTCCTGTCGGAGGCGACGGTGAAGACGCACGTCGGGCGGATCCTGGCGAAGCTGGAGCTGCGAGACCGGGTGCAGGCCGTGGTGCTGGCCTACGAAACCGGTCTCGCCCGCCCCGGCCTCGCCTGAGCGTCAGCGGAAGTCGTCCGGCGGCGTCGTCGCCGGGTCCTTGCCCGCGTTGCGGACCTCGGTGATCCAGCGGCCGAAGTCCGGGCGGTCGCCGTCGACGTCGGTGTAGCCGTACTCCTTCATCAGCGTCCAGGACGCCAGCGTCTGCCCCGCGAACCGCGCGACGTCGGTGTCCTGCGCCAGGGCCGCGACGCCGCGGGCCAGCAGGTACGGCGTCTCGGAGATCTTGAAGTCGACCGGGGCGATCTTGCCGACCGCGTCACGCCAGTTGTCCTCGGTGACCTCGAAGGCGTCCAGCATCGACTCCGACCGCAGGAAGCCCGGCGTCACCGCGAGCCCGACGCAGTCGTTCTTCTTCAGCTCCACGCCCAGCGCCCGGCCGAGCGCGCGGATGCCGCACTTCGCCAGGTAATAGGGGAGACCCGCGCCGACGTAGTCGTCGTTGTCGCCGTCGGTCACCTCGAGCACCAGCCCGCGCTTGGCCACCACCAGCGGCAGCAGCTTGTGCAACGCGATCAGGTGCGTGTCGAGGGCGTTGTGCGTCAGATTGAGCGCGTCTTCGAGCGGTGTCTCCCAGAACGGCGCGTCGAAGTGGAAGAACATGTCCCCGCCCCAGACGTCGTCGACCAGGATGTCGATTCCGTCCACTTCGGACTCGATGCGCGCCTTCAAGGCGTCCACATCGGACACCGACGTGAAGTCGCAGCGGACCACCACGGCCCGGCCGCCCGCCGCCTCGACCAGTTCGCCCGTCTCTTCGATCGTTTCCGGGCGCTTCAGCGGTGACGCCGTTTCGCGCGTCGTGCGGCCGGTGACGTACACCGTCGCCCCCGCGCGGCCCAACTCCACCGCGATCGCCCGCCCGCAGCCCCGGGTCGCCCCCGTGACGACCGCGACCTTTCCCTTCAAGCTCAGTGTCGAACCTGATTCGTTCGCAAGCTCACTCATGTTTCCTCCCGTCCCCGCCACGCGGTCAGCACCGCGTCGACGTCCTCCGCCAGCCGGTCGGCCAGCCGCCCGTGCGGCCGGATCGACCAGTCGATCGACACCCCGTTGATGACCCCGAGCACCGCACGGGCCGCCCGCGGCACGCTCGGCGCGCGCGGCAGCGAAGAAGCCGCCGCCCGCACGAGCCGCCGCAGTTCTTCCTCGACCGCCGTGAAGTGCTCGCCCAGCAGCGACCGCAGCACCGGGTCGCCGATGTCCACGCCGAGCTGGCCCAGGTGGTTCGCCGCCTCTTCGGCGTCACCCAGCACCGCGTAGACCGCCACCGCCGCGGCGCGCAGCCCGTCGACCGGGTCGTCCGCCCGCTCGGCGCACTCCCGCATGAGCTCGACCGCCCGCCGCGTGGCCCGCCGGCTCATGGCCTGCAGCAGACCGCTCTTCGAGCCGAACCGCTGCGCGACCGTGCCGACCGAGACGCCCGCCTCCGAAGCCACCTGCGCGAGCGTGAAACCGGGGCCGCAGCGGCCGATCACGGTCTCCGCCGCACCCAGCAGGCGCTCGTCGGTGATGCTCCTCGGCCGGGCCACGCCATTATTGAACCACAGTTCATTAATGACCGCGAATCAGGGTCGGGTCAGGGTCATCACCCATCGCGCATCGGCCGAAGAGCCAGCAAGGTACTACTCAGGTAGGGGGCCCGGTTCGGTCTCCAGGGTGACGCGCGAACCGGCTCCGACCCGCGACGATGAACGCGTCGTAAGCGAGGGGCGGAAGAGGAGCAGTCATGATCGAGGCAACCGGCCTCACCAAGCGGTACGGAAAGACACTGGCGGTGAACAACCTGTCGTTCTCCGTGGCCGCGGGTCAGGTCACCGGCTTCCTCGGCCCGAACGGGGCGGGCAAGTCCACCACCATGCGCATGATCCTGGGCCTGGACAACCCCACGGGCGGTCAGGTCACCATCGGGGGCAAGAAGTACCACCAGCTCAAGGAACCGCTGCGCACCGTCGGCGCGCTGCTCGACGCGAAGTGGGTCCACCCCAACCGCTCGGCGCGCGCCCACCTGCAGTGGATGGCGAAGTCCAACCGCATCCCGGTGAACCGCGTCGACGAGGTGCTCGACACCGTCGGCCTGACCAACGTGGCGGGCAAGCGCGCCGGCGGGTTCTCGCTCGGCATGTCGCAGCGGCTCGGCATCGCGGCCGCCCTGCTGGGTGACCCCGAGGTGCTGCTGTTCGACGAGCCGGTGAACGGCCTGGACCCCGAGGGCATCCTCTGGATCCGGAAGTTCATGCACCGGCTGGCCGAAGAAGGCCGCACCGTGTTCGTGTCGAGCCACCTGCTTTCGGAGATGGCACTGACCGCGAGCAACCTCGTGGTGATCGGCCGGGGGCAGCTGATCTCGCAGTCGTCGACCGAGGACTTCGTCTCCCGCGCCGCGGAGAACACCGTCAAGGTCCGCTCGCCGCAGCTGGCCGAGCTGCGTGAGGTCCTGCGTCGGGCGAGCGCCGGCGTCGCCGACGAGGGGAACGCGCTCGTGGTGTCCGGGATGGACAGCGACAAGATCGGCGAGATCGCCGCGTCCAACCGGATCGTGCTGCACGAGCTGAGCCCGCAGACCGGCTCGCTCGAGCAGGCCTTCATGCAGATCACCGGCGACTCCGTCGAGTACCACACCGGTCTCGACGCCGAGGCGCAGCACGTGCTCGAGTCCGCCAAGTAACCGGGGAAACCAAGATCATGAACCTACTCGCGGTCGAACGCATCAAGCTGTTCAGCACCCGCTCGCCGTGGTGGTGCGCACTCATCACCCTGGCCCTGACCATCGGCTTCGCCGCCATCATCGCCGGTGCGACGCCGTCCGACTCACAGCTCACGCTGTCCGCCACCCAGTTCGGCGGCTCCCAGTTCGGCATCGCCGTCGTCATGGTGCTCGCCGCGCTCGCGGTGACCACCGAATACCGCTTCAACACCATCCGCACCACGTTCCAGGCGGTGCCGCACCGCTCGCCGGCGCTGATCGCCAAGGCGGTCGTCGTCGCGCTGGTGGCGCTGGTCATCGGCGAAATCGCCGCGTTCGGCGCGATGGGCCTCGGCATGCTCATGCGGCCGGACGACGGGCTCGGCCTGCACACGTCGCAGGACTGGATGAACGTCGCGGGCCTCGGTCCGGTGTTCGCCCTCAGCGCCGTGCTCGCCGTCGCACTCGGGATCATGATCCGGCACAGCGCCGGTGCCATCGCACTGCTGCTCATCTACTACTTGGCCGTGGAAGAGCTGGTGCAGCTGATCCCGAAGATCGGCCACACCATCCACGAGTGGCTGCCGTTCAACGTGGCGAACAAGTTCCTGCGCGGCTCGGCGATCGTCGACGGCCCCGCGCCGTCGGACTCGCCGCTGAGCCCGGGCTGGGCGCTGGCGTACTTCGCCGGCATCGCGATCGTGTTCCTGCTCGTCGCACTCGGGGTTGCGAAGAAGCGGGACGCCTGAGGGGAAACAGGGGAAAAGGGGAGAGAAACGGGAATCCGGGTCGCGCTGTCGGGGGGCGACCCGGATTCCCGTTTCCCGCTAGGCTCCCCGGGTGATCGAAGCGAAGGCACTGACCAAGCGGTACGGCCCCACCACCGCGGTCAACGAGCTGACGTTCACCGCGCGGTCGGGGCGCGTCACCGGCTTCCTCGGCCCGAACGGCGCCGGCAAGTCCACCACCATGCGGCTGATCCTCGGACTCGACTCACCCGACGCGGGCACCGCGCTCATCGACGGCGTCCCGTACCGGCAGCTGCAAGACCCGCTCAAGACGGTCGGCGCGATGCTGGACGCCACCTGGCGCCACCCCGGCCGCAGCGGGCGCGACCACCTCCGCTGGCTGGCCGCGACCAACGGCCTCCCCGGGAAGCGCGTCGACGAGGTGCTCGACCTGGTCGGGCTGACCAGCGCCGCCGACCGCCGGGCCGGGCAGTACTCCCTCGGCATGCTCCAGCGGCTCGGGATCGCGTGCACGCTGCTCGGCGACCCGCGCGTGCTGCTGTTCGACGAGCCGGTGAACGGCCTCGACCCCGAGGGCATGGCCTGGATCCGGCAGCTGCTGCACGCGCTGGCCGCCGACGGCCGGACCGTCTTCGTCTCCAGCCACCTGCTGCCCGAGATGGCGCAGACCGCGCAGGACCTGGTCGTGATCGGCCGCGGCCGGCTGATCTACCAGGGCACGATGGCCGACTTCGTGGCGCAGACGAGCGAGCACGGGGTCCGCGTCCGCACCCCGCACGCCGACGAGCTGCGGGCCGCGCTGACCGGGCAGGCGGAGTTCACCGAAGCCGATGGCGCGTTCGTCGTGTCCGGGTTGGACAGTGACCGGATCGGGCAGCTCGCCTTCGACGCCGGGGCGACGCTGCACGAGCTGAGCCCGATCACCGGCTCGCTCGAGCAGGCCTACCTCGACCTCACCCGCGACGCCGTGGAGTTCGCGATGCCCGCCGCGGCTGCCGCGCCTTCTTCGGAGGCCACCCGATGACCACGCCCGCCAACCTCCTGCGCGCCGAGCGCATCAAGCTCTTCAGCACCCGAGCACCCTGGTGGTGCCTGGCACTGGCGTTCGCCGCGCCGCTCGGCTTCACCGCGTTGTTCTTCGCGCTGGCCGGGCCGGAGATCCCGCCGACGGTCGGCAACACCCAGCTCGCGAGCGGCAACGGCCGGACCGTGCTGGTCGTCCTCGCGATCCTCGCGACGGCGTCGGAGTTCAACTGGGGCACCATGCGGCTGACCTTCCAGGCCGTGCCGAGCCGGGTGCCCGCGCTGCTGGCGAAGGTCGCCGTCATCGGCGCGGTCGGCGCCGGGCTCGGGCTGGTCGTCGGCTTCGGCTCGTGGGGCCTGGCGACGCTGGTGGCGCCGGACGCCGACCTCGCGCTGCACTCGGGCGCGGAGTGGCGCTCGGTGGTCGGGCAGAGCCTGGTCTTCCTGCTTTCCGCGGTGGCCGGCGTCGGCGTCGCCCTGCTGCTGCGCAGCATCGCCTTCGCCCTGACCGTGGTGCTCGTGTGGACGCAGGTGCTCGAAGGCGTGGTGATCTTCATCCCGGGTGCCGGCAAGCACATCTACCAGTGGATGCCGTTCCACGCGGCCGACCAGTTCGTCGGTGCCGGCGGGTTCGGCGCGGGCCCGCTGCAGCTGCCGGCGGCCCCGCTCGGCCCGTGGGGCTACCTCGGTTACTTCGCGGCGATCTGCGTTGCCCTGTTCGTGGCCGGTGTGCTCGTCACGGCACGGCGCGACGCCTGAGCGTGATCAGGCTCTCAATACCGCAAGATTTCGTGTTAACAAAAGATGAAGAGCCTGTGGCTTCTCTCACAGGCACCGGACATAATGCTATGACCAGGCAATATTCGTAAGAGAGCGCACCGGAACCGTCTGAACTCCCCCCTGGAGGTGAATCTTGACGGTGGACACCGGGCAAGAATTGGGTGGCACCATTCCCCGAGCTCGCGTCGAAGACGACGTACCCCGGCTCGAACCCATGCTGGACCTCGAATGGTCGCGGGCGATCGACCTCCCGCCGGCCGCCATGGCGGCGACGACGCCGGCCGAGCTCCGCCGGGCGTGGGTGCACCGCGCGCCCGAAGACAGCGTCCTGGCCCTGTTCCGCGCCTCGGCCGGGATGGTGGGACAGGTGCCCGCGCCGTGGTGGCTGCGGGCGGTGGCCGACGGCACCCTCGATTCGCGCGAACAGGGTTTCCGCGTCGAGGACCGCATCGCGCAACTGCTCGGCAGGCGACCGGGGTGGGAATTCGTCCCGTGGGCGGCGGACGGCGAATCCGGCTACTGGGAGTTCATCCCGTCCGAACGCGGGAAATCGGGACACGCGATTCCCACGACGGTGATGAACACCGACCGGCACCCCGGCTGGATCGACGTCCTGCCGGCGCACAGCGGGCCGACGCCGGACCCGATCGCGATCGCCGGGCTGGCGGGGCTGCGGTCTCGTCTCGGGGAGCTCGAAGCCGTTCGCTGACCGTTCGTTAGCCTCGGTGGGTGGAAAACGAGGACCAGCCCCGGCTGCGCAGCGTCGTCAGCTTCGTCAAGCGCGGCGGCCGGATGACCGTCGGACAGCAGCGCGCGTGGGACGAGCTGTGGCCGGACCTCGGCCGCACCGTCGGCGAGCTGCCCGCCGGGAAGCTGGACTTCGCCGCGTGGTTCGGCCGTGAGGCGCCGGTGCTGGTCGAGATCGGCTCCGGCATGGGCGAGACCACCTCGCAGCTGGCCGCCGCGGCCCCGGAGCTGAACTACGTCGCCGTCGAGGTCTACGACCCCGGCCTCGGGCAGCTGATGCTGCGTGCCGAAAAGCTGGGTGTCGAGAACCTGCGGCTGCTGCACGGCGACGCCGTCGTGCTGCTGACCGAGCACGTCGAGCCGGGGTCGCTGCACGGCGTCCGGCTGTTCTTCCCGGACCCGTGGCCGAAGAAGAAGCACCACAAGCGGCGGATCGTGTCGCCGTCGTTCGCCGCGCTCGTGGCGTCGCGGCTGGCGCCCGGCGGCACGTTCCACATGGCGACCGACTGGGAGAACTACGCCGAGCAGATGCTCGAGGTCTGTTCCGCGGAGCCGGCGTTGAAGAACCGGTACGACGGCTGGGCGCCGCGGCCGGAGTGGCGGCCGGTGACGAAGTTCGAGCAGCGCGCCGACGTCGAAGGCCGCGTCTCGCACGACCTGATCTTCGAAAAGCGCTGAAGGGGACCCTCCCCGGATCCCCGGCGGAGAAGGTCCCCTTCAGCTCACCACCCCCGGTGCTCGCCCCTCCCCCGACAGAGGGGCGAACGTCCTATTCGTCGGCCAGCGGCTCCGCCTGCACCCGCTTGAGGGCGGGTGTGCAGACCGACGCGCCGAGCAGGGCCACCCCGACCCCGAGCACGACCGGCGCCAGGATCCACGGGCTGAGCACGATGCCCCGCTCGTCGACCATGCTGAACAACCCAACACCGACCAGTACCCCGACGATTCCCGCGCCGATGGTGGCGACCAACGCGGGCAGCGCGGCCTCCATCCGCAACGCCCTCGCCAGCACCCGCACCGGCGTGCCCGCGGCCATCAGCGCCCCGAACGTCCGGCGGCGGTCCATCACCGACCCCGCGGTCGCGACGGCGGCACTGCAGCCGGCCAGGATCCCCGCCGCGACCAGGCCGATCACCGTGACGCGGCGCAGGTCACCGAGCTCGGTCTGCTGGTTGACCAGGTATTGGTCGCGGCTGCCGATCTCCGCGCCGGCGGCCGGCCCGGCCAGCGCCGTGCGGACGATCTCGCGGTTCGCGTCGGTGGTCGGCGCGACCACGGTGACGTACTTCGGCGTGATGCCGTCGGGCAGCGCGGCCGGGTCGATGACGAGCGAGCCCGAGAGGTCCGAGTCGGCGAAGTGCACGGCTTCCATCCGCGTGCCCGACTTCGGCGTGGCACCCGGCGCGTCGTAGTCGCCGGTGAGCTTGTACTGCGCCAGGTCGAGCGCGGAGTCGCCGTAGATCGCCGGCCCGCCGGTGCACATCTCCGGCGTGATCCCGAACCGCGTCAGCTTGACCGCGTCCGCACAGCTCATGACCAGGCCGCGCTGGAGCGAGCGGTCGCGGCCCTCGCCCTTGGCGAGGTAGATCTCGCCGACGGCGACCGCCTTCTCGGACTGGCCGTACTTCTGCAGGGACGCGTTGGCCTGGCCGACGATCTTGTCCGCGTGCTGGGCGTCGGTGTCGACGTAGAGCACCGAGTCCTGGAAGGACCGCCCGCCGCCGGCCATCGACTCGAACGTCGGCAGCAGCGTCAGCGCCATCGACCCGGCGAACACCGCGAGCACGATCCCGGCGGACGCCCGGTAGGCGCTCTTCGGGTCGTCACGCAGGCGGCGCCCGGCCAGCAGCGAAGACGGCCGGCGCCAGATCCGGACGAACGTGCCGCCCACCGCCGACGTCACCCACGGCCCGACGATCGCGGCCGAGCCGACCAGCAGGAACAGGCCCGCCATGACCATCGTGATGCCGCCGGAGTCCTTCGCCGTCGTCACCGCGACGAGGAAGAACAGCCCGGCCGCGGGCAGCGCCAGCAGCCGCCACCAGTGCAGGGGTTTCTTCGTGTGGCCCCCGGTCGCGAACAGCGGGTTCTTGAGCACGCGGCGCAGGCCGAGGATGCCGGCCAGGACCACGAGCACCGGGATGGCCACGGCGATGAACACCGTCAGGCCGACCGGCAACGCGAAGTCGGACGCCTGCCAGGTCCCGCCGGCCCACGGCACGAAGGACGCGAGGCCGTGCAGCGCCGGGCTCAGCAGCAGGCCGAGCAGGGCGCCGACGCCGGCGGACAAGATCGTCTCGGCGCCCACCATGTTCGTGACCTGTCCCGGCGTCGCCCCGGCCAGCCGGATCGCGGCCAGCCGACGCTCCCGCCGGGCCGCGGTCAGCCGCGCCGACGACGCGACCAGCACGAGGCTCGGCACCAGCAGCACGATGATCCCGACCCAGGACAGCAGCATCAGCAGGCCGTCCGCGCTCGCCTTCCCGGCGGGGAAGCCCGCGATCGGGTAGGCGTTCTCCGGCATCGCGTCGGGCGTGTGCCCGACGAGCGCGACGAGCTGCTCCGGGTAGCGGAGACCGTCGTCCCCGAGCGCGCCGACGGGCTTGCCGAACCGGTCGCCGAGCTGGTCGGCCGAGTGGGCCTGCAGCAGCCGGCCGAGCGCGGGCGACACGACGGTCTCACCGGGCCCCGGCAGCTGCGGCACCCCCGCGGGCAGCGAGATGGCCCCGGGTGTCGTACCGCCGGTCAGGGCGACGTCGACGCGCACGATCTGCCGGCCGTCGAAGTAGTCCTTCGACGAGGTGAAGAGGATCTTGGCCGGGGCGTCGGAGCCGCGGCTGTAGTAGTGCTCGCCCTGCCAGAGGGCACGCTGCTCGCGATGCTGCGTGGCGAACGGCAGCGTCGCCAGCAGCAGCACCAGCCCGGTCGCGACGGCCACCCCGATCGCGGTGAGGATCGCCGACGTCCGGGTCCGCCGGTCGACCTTCAGCACCCGCAGGGCGATCTGGAGCGAGTTCACGCCGCCTGCCTCGTCGCGATCAGGCCGTCGCGGATCGCGACGGTCTTCGGCATCGACTCGGCCAGCTCGCGGTCGTGGGTCACCACGAGCACCGCGGCGCCCGTCTCGTGGGCGGCGCCGAGCAGGGCGTCCATCGTGTCGCGGCCGGTGCGCGTGTCGAGCGCGCCGGTGGGCTCGTCGGCGAAGATCACCTTCGGCCGGTGGGTCAGCGCCCGCGCGATCGCGACGCGCTGGGCCTCGCCGCCGGACAGCTCGCCCGGGCGGCGGCGCTCCTTGCCGGCCAGGCCGAGGCGCGCGAGCCACTGGCGGCCGGCGTCGATGGCTTCCTTGCGGCCGAGCCCGGCCAGCAGCGAAGGCAGCGCGACGTTCTCTTCGGCCGACAGCTCGGCGACCAGCATCCCCGACTGGAAGACGAAGCCGAACTCGGTGCGGCGCAGCTCGCTGCGCTTCTTCTCGCCGAGGTGGTCGATCCGCTGCCCGGCCAGGAGGATCTGCCCGTCGTCGGCCCGGAGGATCCCGGCCAGGACGTGCAGCAGCGACGTCTTGCCGGAGCCGGAGGGCCCGACGATGGCGACGGCGTCGCCCGGCTGGATGTCGATGTCGATGCCGGCCAGGGCGTACTGCGCGCCGTAGCGCTTCACCAGCCCGCGGCCGGAGAGCACCGGCCCATTCGTCCACTGTGGAGTGTTCGGGTCCACGAGGTTCTCCCTGTCGGTTCGGATCTTGATGCCGATGAGCTTCGCGGAGATCGGGGGGTGTCCACTTCGGGCAGACGGCCAGTCACGAGCCGTGGCGTATCGGCCGATCGGCCGAGGGAGTGCGGACCACTCGGCCAAGGTGCGAACGCGGGCGGATCCTCTAACGTCACGTTGTGACCGCCGCGCCCCCGCCAGACAAGCTCTACGCACGCACCGCCGCCCTCGTGCGGCGCATCGGCGTGCCCTCGGCGGTCCTGTTCGCCGCCCTGCTCTTCGACGTCGTCTTCACGACGCAGGCGGCCCTCGACGACAACGGCCCGAAGTTCGTCGACTTCGGGCTCCTCCCCGGCATGTTCGCGATGACGGCGTGCGGCGTGTGGGCCCAGAAGCGCGCGGCCGTCGCCGGCGTGACCGGCGCCGCCGTGCTGGTGTTCTCGACCCTCTTCATCCACGCGTTCCGCGTCCCGCCCTACTCCAGCGTGCTGCCGAAGGTGACCATCACCGAGGTCGTGGCCGGGGTGCTGATGGTCTACTTCGTGGCCCGCCGGGCCCGGGCGGGCGTGGCGTTCTGCGTGGTCAGCGTCCTGGTCGTCGGGTGCCTCGTCGCCGTCTTCGGCCGGTACAGCGGCGTCGGCGACATCGACGGCGGCACGGCCACCCAGGCACTGGTGTTCGGCCTGCTGCTGCTCGCCGGGGCGGTGGTGCCGGCCATCACGCTCCGGGACCGCAGCCCGAAGGCCGATCCGCGGACGCGGAAGCTGCAGCGGGTGAACGAGCTCGCCATGGGGCAGTGGCCGCTGATCGGCCTGCTCGGGTTCGCGCTGCTGTTCGAGTTCGGCTACACGTATTCGAGCAACGCCCGCGGGTTCCCGATCCTGTTCTGCTCGCTCGTCGCGGCCGTCATCGCGGTGCTGTCCCCGCGGCGGCCGGCGGACGCGCTCCTCGGCATCGGCGGGATCCTGCTCATCTCCGCGGTCGTCACGCCGTTCCTGCACCTGCGCTACGACTACCCGATGCCGGGCGGCGTGCCGTTCGTGCAGGTCATCGCCGCGATGGGCGTGATCGTGAACGTGACCCGCGCCCGCGGGCTGAGCCAGTCGTGGCCGCGGATCGGCCTCCTGTCGGCCGTCGTCGCCCTCGGCGCGATCCTCAACTCGGACCGGCCCGAAGGCCTGCAGACCGACCCCCAGACGCTGTCCGTCCTGGCCTTCGCCGCGGCGTTGCTGCTCGGCATCTCCATCGCCGTCGGCCTGATGCTGCGGTCGCGGGACTCCGAGCGCACCACGGTCGTCCAGTCGGCGGTGGCCGACGCGCAGACCGCCGAGCGGATGGCGCTGGCCCGCGAGCTGCACGACGTCGTCGCCCACCACGTCACCGGCATCGTCGTGCAGGCCCAGGCCGCGCGGATGATGGCCGAGCAGAACCCGCAGATCGCGGTCGAGGCGATGGGCCGGATCGAGAACGCCGGCGTCGAGGCGCTCGCGGCGATGCGGCGGCTGGTCCGCTCGATGCGCGGTGACGCACCGGCCGGGTCGAGCGAGTTCAGCGAGCAGGCCACCACGGATCTCGGCGCCGACCTGCGGAAGCTGGTCGAAAGCGCCAACCACGGCGTGCCGACGTCGATGCACCTCGACCTGCCGCCGGACCTGCCGCACGAGGTCGGCCGCTCGGCGCTGCGGCTGGTCCAGGAGTCGCTGACGAACGTCGGCAAGCACGCCTCGGACGCGACGGACGCGTTCGTGCTGGCCGAGGTGAACGGTGCGGAGCTGCACCTGCGGGTGACGGACAACGGGCACGTGACGGCGCGACGGCCCGCGGGCGGGTCGGGCGGCTACGGTCTGGTCGGCATGCGCGAACGCGTCGCACTGCTCAAGGGACGGCTGTCGGCCGGGCGCGGCCCGGACGGCGGCTGGCGGGTCGAAGCGTGGCTGCCGCTGGCCGCCGGGGAAGACACGGAAGGGGACGAGTGATCCGGGTACTGATCGCCGACGACCAGGAGATGGTGCGGATGGGCTTCCGCATGATCCTGGACGCGCAGGAGGACATCGAGGTCGTCGCCGATGTCGCGGACGGCGTCTCGGCGGTGTCGAAGGCCCGCGAGCTGCGCCCGGACGTCTGCCTGCTCGACATCCGCATGCCCGGCCTCGACGGGCTGGAGGTCACGCGCCAGCTGGCCGGCCCGGACGTCACCGACCCGCTGAAAGTCGTCGTGGTCACCACGTTCGACCTCGACGAATACGTGCACACGGCGTTGCGCAACGGCGCCCACGGCTTCCTGCTGAAGGACGCGGGCCCGGCCCTGCTGATCGAGGCGGTCCGCGCGGCCGACCGCGGGGATGCCCTGGTCTCGCCGCAGATCACCATCCGGCTGCTCAAGCACTTCGACGGCGGCTCGGCCCGGTCGCAGGCGGCGCCGCCGTCGGAGCCGCTGACCGCCCGGGAGATGGACGTCGTCCAGGCGGCGGCGCGCGGGCTGACGAACACCGAGATCGGCGCGGAGCTGTTCCTGTCGCTGTCCACGGTGAAGACGCACCTGGCATCGGTGCAGGGCAAGATCGGCGCGCGCAACCGCGTGGAGATCGCCGCCTGGGCGTGGCGGAGTGGAGTCGTGTCGTAATCGAGGGTGCGTAGTATCCAGAGATGCAACGCCGTTTCCACGCCCCTGTCGTTCTCCCCGCCGACACGTCTTGTTCGCTCCTGCGTGACGCGGTCGTCGATGTGGACGCCGATGGGCGCATCTCCTACTGCGGACCGGCGGCCACCGCCCCCGAGTCCGCCGCACCGGTCACCACCCTGACCGGCATCCTGCTCCCCGGCCTGGTCAACACGCACGCGCACAGCCCAATGACGCTACTGCGCGGCATGGGCGGCGACCTGCCGCTGTTGCCCTGGCTCAACGAGATCATCTGGCCCGCCGAAGCCAAGCTGCGGCCCGACGACGTCCGCACCGGCATGCTGCTGGGCTCGGTCGAGATGCTGCGCCACGGCGTCACGACCAGCGCCGAGATGTACTTCGAAGGCGAGCAGCTGGTCGACGCGGTCCTCACGACGGGCGGGCGCGTGCTGGTCGCGCCGCCGGTGATGGAGCTGCCGGGCCTCGACTGGCGCGCCCAGCTGACCGCGATCGAGCGCTGGATCGACACCGACGGCCTCCGCTTCGGCCCGGGCGACCGCATCGAGCTGGGCTACGGCCCGCACTCGGCGTACATGCTCTCCGAAGAGGGCCTGCGCGCGACGGCGGAGTCGGCCGCTTCGCGCGGTGCGCTGATCCAGATCCACGTCGCCGAGGCGGCTGCCGAGGACACCGCTGTCCGCGAGGCGCACGGCTCGGTGCCCGCTTTGCTGCAGAAGCTCGGCGTGCTCGACGGCCGGGTGCTGGCGGCGCACGCGATCCACCTGTCGGACTCGGACATCGCGCTGTTCGCCCGGTACGGCGTCGGCATGGCGCACTGCCCGGGTTCGAACGCGAAGCTGGCGTCGGGGATCGCGCGTGTTGCGGAGCTGCGTGCGGCAGGTGTCGCGGTCGGCCTCGGCACCGACGGCCCGGCGTCCAACGACGACATCGACCTCTGGGAAGAGCTGCAGCTCTCGGCGATGTTCGCGCGTCTGGCGACCGGCGACTCGACGGTGCTGACCGCGGCCGACGTCTTCCTGCTGGCCACCCGCGGCGGCGCGGCGGCGCTGGGCCGGGATGACATCGGCGCGCTGGAGCCGGGCCGGTGGGCCGACCTGGTCCACATCGACCTGGACGACCCGGCCTTCGCGTGCGGCGTGGACGTCCCGGACGTGCAGCTGCTGTCGAACCTCGTCTGGGCAGCCGGATCGCGGCGGGTCCGCGACGTGTGGGTCGCGGGCGAGCAGGTCGTGGCCGACGGCGAGTCGCTGAAGGTGGACCGGGCGAAGGTCCAGGCCGGGGTGGCCGAGACCGCCGCGCGGCTGCGTTAGTTCGGCCGCAGGATCAGCTCGGTGAGGTGGGCGTCCGGGGTGGCTGACACGGCTGTCACCACCGCGGTCGCCACCGAGTCCGCCTTCAGCAGGTGCGAAGTGTCGTAGTCGCGGCCTTCGCCCTTGAAGATCTCCTGCTGCATCTCGGTGTCGGTGCGGCCGGGGTAGACCGACGTCACGCGGATGTCCTTCTCCTCCTCGCGCAGCGCGTCGGCGAAGGCGCGGACGGCGAACTTGCTCGCCGCGTACGGCGACCAGCCCGGCCGCGCGTTCAGGCCGGCGCCGGAGTTGATCACGACGACGTGCCCGCGAGCCGCGCGCAGGGCGGGGAGCAGCAGGCGGGTCAGCTCGACCACGGCCAGGGTGTTGACCTCGAAGTTGTCGCGCCACGCTTCGGCGGACGCGTCTTCGATCCGGCCCAGCCGCGCGACGCCGGCGGAGTGGACGAGGACGTCCAGCTCCGCGATGTCCGCGGCGGCTTCGGCGAGCGACGCGGGGTTGGTCAGCTCGACCGGCCACGGGGTCGCGCCGGGAAGCTCCTTCGCCAGCGCGGCCAGGGCAGTCGCGTCACGGCCGCCGAGGAGGAGGCGGTGGGTCGGGGCCAGCTGGTGCGCAACCGCCGCGCCGATCCCGCGCGAGGCACCGGTGACGAGGGCGAGGGGAAGATCCGTCATGCCTCCACCGTAACTACGCGAAGCCGACGTCGACCGTGGTGTCCTCGCGTTTGCCCGGGCCGAGCTGCCGTGGGTCCGCGCAGCCCGTCGCCGGGTCCGCGTCCGAGTCCTTCGCGTCGTCGCCGGTGTCCTTGGCGGTCGGGTGCTTGCCCTCGGCCGTGAAGCAAACTTGGTAGCTGCCGTCCTCCAGGCCGGTGAACGCGTACGCGCCGTCCGGGCCGGTCACGACGCTCGCGCCGGTGTTCAGCGTCGCCTTCACCCCGGCCAACCCCGGCTCGCCGGCGTCCTGCAGGCCGTTGCCGTTGGTGTCCGACCAGGCGAAGTCACCGATGCGGTTCGTCGGCGGGGCCAGCCCGAGGTCCACCGTGAAGTCCTCGCGGTCCGGTCCACCCAGGGTGCGCGGTGTCGTGCAGCCGTCCGGGTCCGCGTCGGAGTCGCGGTCGTCGGCGGCCGCGTCCTTGCGGGTCACCGTGAAGTCCGCCGGGACCGCGAAACACACCTGGTAGGTGCCGTCCTTCAGCTTCTCGAAGCCGTACTTGCCCTTGTCGTCAGTCGTCGCAGTGCCGACCGTGCCGCCCGCGCCGTCCTTCAGCGTCACCTTCACGCCCGCGACGCCCGGCTCGTCCGGGTCCTGGACCCCGTCGCGGTTGCGGTCGTTCCACACGAAGTCGCCGATCTTGGCGATCGCCGGCGGCGGCAGGACGGTGATCGTCGCCGACGCCGTCTTGTCGCCCAGCGTGCCGCCCGGGTACCGCACGCCGGTCACCTTCGCCGTGTTGACGTGCCCGGTGTCGGCGACCGTCAGGTCCGGGTGGTCGCAGGTCAGCTGCTTATTCGCGCCGCCGGCCAGCGCGAACGGCTCGAACTTCCCGCTGCACCACGGGTCCTGCACCGTGATCCCGGTGAGGTCCTGCGTGCCTTCGTTCGTCACGGTGACGCGGTAGTGCGCGGTCTCGCCCGCGGTGACCGTCGCGAACGGGCCCCACGCGCCGGTCGCCGGGTTCTGCACTTCCTTCTTCACCGAGTACGCCGCGAGCTGCAGGCCGACGCAGTCCCAGCGCAGCCGTTCGGCGCTCGTCGTGGCGAAGAACTTCACCGACACCGCCTTCGCCGGGGCGGTCGCCGCCGGGAAGTCCTGCTTCGCCAGGCGGCCGTCGGCGGCGTCGTGGTCGGCGACCAGCTTGGTCTCCTGGACCTGGGCGCCGGTCACGTCGAAGAAGCGCAGGCCCGTCGCCGGCCCCGCGGCCGGGACGTACGAGCCGGTCGACACGCTGAGCGTGTACACGCCGCCGGGGACGAACTTCTCGGTGGAGTAGGCGGTGCTGGCCTTGCCGTCCGGCGTCTGGATCACGGCCGACCGCTGCCCGTCGACGGCGAAGGCCTGCTCGGTCAGCAGCTTAGGCGCCTTCGCGGCCGGGGTGCCGGGCGGGACCGGCGCGGCCGGGGTGAAGACGTAGCTGTCCGGGGCGCCGTTGCGCGCCGTCTCCTCGACGCTCGGGTTGGCCGCGATCCCGCCGCACGCGGGCGCCGGGTCCGCGGTCGCCGAGGGCACCACCGCGCCCGAGAGCGCCACGACCGCCACTGCCACCACGCGCGCCGAACGGATCATGCCTCGACTATGACGCGGCGCCCGGGCCCGCACCGGCCGAGAACCGTCCACTTAAGAGTGAACCTCAGCCAGTGCGAGCCCGGTGCGTCAGCGTTCGCCGATGCGGCCCGGCAGTCCGAAGCGACCCTTCTTCCACACCGAGACGAGCGACGGCCGCGGCTGCGCGGTGCCGCCGTCGGGCCAGTGCGACGTCGGGTTCGCCGAGCTCGCCGCGTTCTCACCCGGGTGCTGCACCGCGACCAGCACGACGTGGTCGGTGACGTTCGGGCCGCACGTCTCGGCGCCGACCGGCACCGAGAGGAACTGCTTGACGTGCCCGCGTTCCGGCCCGGTCACCGGCACCGAGAAGAGGCCGTCGTTCGAGCCGAGCGCGTTGCCGTCGGTGGAGATCCACAGGTTGCCGTGCCGGTCGAAGGTGACGTTGTCCGGGCAGGAGATCGGGCTGACTTTGCTCTTGTCGAAGCCGCCGTAGTAGGTGTCGGCCGCGGCCGGGTCACCGCAGACGAGCAGCAGCCGCCAGGAGAACTTCGTCGACGCCGCGTCGCCGCGGTGCTCCTCCCACTCCAGGATCTGCCCGTTCTTGTTGGCCACGCGCGGGTTCACCTCGTCGACGCCGGCCTTGCCCGCCGCGCCGCGGTCGGAGTTGTTGGTCAGCGCCGCGTAGATCCGGCCGTTGACCGGGTTCGGTTCGATGTCCTCCGGCCGGTCCATCTTCGTCGCGGCGACCTTGTCGGCGGCTTGGCGCGTGAAGACGTAAACCTCCTCCGCGGTGAATCCGTCCACAAAGGACTTGTTGCCGCTGGCCAGCGGGATCCACTCGCCGGCGCCGTCGAACTCGCCGTCGGCGGGGAGCTTGCCGGTGCCGTCGATCTCGCCGGGGCTGTCGCCGGTGAAGCGGGCGACGTACAGCGTGCCCTCGTCGAGCAGCGCCGAGTTGTGGCGGCGCGCGTGCGCGCTCTTGCCCGGCTTGTACTTGCCCTTGGAGACGAACTTGTAGATGTACTCGAACCGCTCGTCGTCGCCGGTGTAGGCGGCGACGCGGCCGTCGGCGGTGATCTTGATGTTCGAGCCCTCGTGCTTGAGGCGGCCCAGGGCGGTGTGCTTGATCGGCGTCGACGTCGGGTCGTTCGGGTCGATCTCGACGACCCAGCCGAACCGGTTCGGCTCGTTCGGCTCCTGCGCGACGTCCCAGCGCTTGTCGAAGCGCTCCCACTTGCGGGTGCTGGCGCCGGTGCCGATGGTGTACCGCTTCAGCCGCGCGGCCTCGACCGGGTCGGTCACCTTGTCGGAGTTGGCGAAGTACTGGTGGATGTTCTCTTCGCCGGAAAGCACGGTGCCCCACGGCGTCACGCCGCCGGAGCAGTTGTTCTGCGTGCCGCGGACCTTGCGCCCGCTGGGGTCGGCCGACGTCTTCAGGTACTTCGAGCCGGCGGCCGGGCCGCGCACCTCGAAGACCGTGTCGAGCGTGATCCGGCGGCCGTACCGGCTGGGCACGACCTCGAGGCCGCCGCGGATCGGGTCGCGGCGGGTCAGCAGCACCGACAGGCCGTGGGCGGCCCACGCGATCTTCACCTGCTCCTCGGTCGGGTTCGCCGGGTCGTACTGGTCGGCCGGGAAGAGGTGCACCTCGGTCGTGTACTCGTGGTTCACGACGAGCAGGTTCGTCAGTCCCAGCGGGTCCCGCGGGATCAGGCCGACGAAGTCGTTGTTGTAGCCGAACTGCTTGGCCTGCGCGGCCGCGGTCTGCTTCGTGAAGTCGAACTTCGGCGCACCCGGCACCACCGGATCACCCCAGCGGATGACGACGTTCTGCGCGTAGCCGTCGGGGACGGTGACCGCGTCGAGCTTGTTCGGCGGGACCGGGTCGAAGTCGGTGCCGGGCACCGGCCGCGGCTGCGGCTTCTGCGCAGGTGAGGCGGCCGCGGTCCCCGACAGCGCGGCGAACCCGCCCGCCGCGGCGGCCATCACGGCACCGGCCTTGAAGGCTCCGCGGCGGGAGATGTCCTTCACGACGTCGCCGAAGTACTCGTTCCCGGACTCGTTCGGCTCGGGGTGGGCACAGGCGTTGCCGCAGCGGTACTCGCAGGTGATCGGGGAGCGGCCGCCCGGGTGGACGGGCAGCAGCGGAAGCAGACGGTCGGGCACGAGGCCTCCATGGTGGGAGTTCGGGAACGAACCGACCGTAAGCCTCCGAAACCAGCCATTCCAGACATTCAGGTGAACGGCAGATGTACCGCTCACCCGAATGGCCGTGACTCAGAACTCTTCGCCGACGAGCGCCGCCTCCTGCGGGACGGAGTGGGCATCCGCCTTCTTCTCCCGCAGTGAGAGCAGGCCGCCCGCGATGACGCACAGCACGGCCGAGGCGACGAACGGCGCCTGCGGCGAACCGAACCACTCGGCGACGTGCCCGACGAGCGTCGCGGCGACGGCGCCACCGAGCCAGCGGCAGAAGTTGTAGCCCGCGCTGGCGACCGGGCGCGGCGCGTCGCTGATGGACATCGCGGTGCCGGTGAACAGCGTGTTCAGCAGCCCGGAGACCAGTCCCGAGACGATGATGCCGGCGACGAGGACCGGCTTGCTCGGCACGGCCAGCACCAGCATCAGCACGGCGTAGCCGAAGACGGCGGCCGCGGCGGCGTGCCGCTCACCCAGCTTCGCGGCCAGCCGCGGCGCCAACGCCACGCCCGCCACCGCGACGCACAGGCCCCAGCCGCAGAAGATCAGCCCGACGGCGATGGCGTTCCAGCCCAGCACGAACGGCGACCAGGCCAGCACCGCGAAGAACGCGGCGGTGTACAGCGCGGACGCGACCGAGGTGCGCAGCAGGCCGGTGTGCTTCAGCGCGCGCAGCGGGTCGAGCAGCTTGATCGGGTCACGCTTCTCGTGCTTGTCGCTCTTCAAGAACACCGCGCACAGTACGAGCGCGCCGGCCATCAGGACCGCCGTGCCGAGGAACGGGCCGCGCCACGAGATGCTGCCGAGCAGGGCGCCCAGCAGCGGGCCGACCGACAGGCCGACGCCGAGGGCGGCTTCGTAGAGCAGGATCGCGCCGGACTGGCCGCCGGTCGCGGCGCCGACGATCACCGAAAGCGCGGTCGCGATGAAGAACGCGTTGCCGAGGCCCCAGACCGCGCGCAGCCCGACGAGCTGCTCGATCGAGCCGGCGGCCGAGCACAGCGCGGTGGCGGCGACGATCAGCGTCAGCCCGACCAGCACCGTGCGCTTCGGCCCGAACTTGGCGCTCGCCGCGCCGGTGACCAGCATCGCGACGACCTGGACGCCGAGGTACGACGAGAAGAGCAAGGTGACCTGCGACGGCGTCGCGTCCAGGCCCTTGGCGATGGACAGCAGGATCGGGTCGACCAGCCCGATCCCCATGAAGGCGATGACCGCGGCGAACGCGGTGATCCACACCTGCTTGGGCTGGCCCTTGACGGCGTCCAGCAGGCTCGAGTGGTGTTCAGCGCTCATCGCTGATCAGTTCCTCCTTCTTGGTGTCGACAAGCAGCTTGGCGAGGGCCGGGAGGGCGGCCTCGATCGCAGCGCGGTCGGCGTCGTCCATCGCGATCAGGCGCTCGCGAAGGAACTCTTCGCGGGCGGTGACCATCTCGGCGTAGAAGCGACGACCCTCGTCGGTGACGTCCACGAGCACCGCCCGCCGGTCGGCGGGGTCCGGCGTGCGGGTGGCCAGGCCGAGGCGTTCGAGGCGGCTGACGACGTCGGTCATCGACGGCAGCTTGACCCGCTCGAACTCCGCCAGCGCGCTCATCCGCCGCGGCCCGCCGTTGACGAGTTCGCTCAGCACCGACCCCTGCGTGAGGGTCAGCGTCAGCTGCGGGGTCTGGCGGCGCACCTGGTGGTAGAGCCGGAAGACCAGCGGCCGCAGCCGGTGGGCGAGATCGGCGATCGCGGAAGTCACTTAGCTATGCTAACAAAAATTAGTAAGGGTGGCTAAGTAACTCGGCTCACAAGCTAGGCTCGGGGCATGGACGCGGTGATCTTCGACCTCGACGGCGTGCTGGTGGACTCCGAGCGGATCTGGGACGAGGTGCGCCGCACGGTGGTCGCCGAGCACGGCGGCACGTGGCGCGAAGAGGCGACGCGGGCACAGCAGGGGATGAGCACCCCGGAGTGGGCCCGGTACCTGGTGGAGGAGCTGGGCGCACGGCTCACGCCACCGGAGATCGCGACCTTGGTGGTCAAGCGCATGGCGGCGCGGTACGCCGAGGAGCCACCGGTGATCCCGGGCGCGGTGGAGGTGGTCCGCGCCGTGGCGAAGCGGTGGCCGGTGGCGATCGCGAGCTCGTCGCCGGTGATCCTGATCAAGGGGTTCCTGGACGTGACGGGGTTGCCGGTCGGGGCGGCGGTGTCGTCCGAGCAGGTCGGAGCCGGGAAGCCGGCACCGGACGTGTACTTGCGGGCGGCCGAGCTGCTGGGCGTGCCGCCGGGCGAGTGCGCGGCGGTGGAGGACACGACGAACGGGCTGCGGTCGGCGTTGGCCGCGGGGATGGCTGTGTATGCGGTGCCGAACCCGCATTTTCCGCCGGATCCGGAGGTGCTGAAGCAGGCGACGGCGGTGGTGGAGAAGATCACCGACTTGCCGGGGGCGTTCAGGGCGAACTGAGCTGGTAGCTCACCGGCGGCGAGTCCGGGTTGATCGTGGCGAGGAACACCCGGTTCGGCCCCAGCATCCCGATCGCCCGCGCCTGGTTGGGATCGCCCTCGGCATCGAACAACCACAGTTCCCGCACTGCCGGATCGACCAGGTAGACCGCCTTGTCGGCCGGTAGTGGGCCATCCGTCTCGCCCACGTACCCCGAGCGCACCACATCGGTCGAGATCGAGACGCACGCCGGCGATTTCGTCCCGTACTGCGGCGACGAGGCGTTGATCCCAGTGCCTCTCGGCGTCGCCAAGAGGCAGAACAAGGACCGGACCGGTTCCACGGCACTTCCCAGGACCCCGTACGCCTCCCAGCGGTCGGTCTGCCCGGCGAACTCGGTGATCGGAAGCCCGGTCAAACTGAGGCCATTCGCATCGCCGTAGTCGGGCTCCGGCAGGTCGAGCGGTACACCTGGGCGCCCTGGCGAAGTCGGAGCCCCGCCCTGCAGCTGGGTCGCCAGGAGCACGCTCGTCAGCACAACCAGGACCGCCGCCAGCGGGGCGAGCCACACCGTCGCGCGGCGGCGGCGGGGCTTTCGCTGCCTGCGCATCTGCTCCGCCCAGGCCGCGTCGAGGTTCGGCGTGACCTCCTCGGCCTGTCCGCGCAGTGCTTCGGCCAGTTTGCGTTCGAGGTCGGTCATCGCTCACCTCCCAGGTCGTCCCCCAAGTGTTTGCGCAGATTCTCCATCGCGTGGTGCGTGGTCGCCTTGACCGTGCCCGGTGAGATGCCCAGCGTCTCCGCGATGGCCGCCGTGCTCAGGTCCAGCCAGTAGCGGAGCACCAGCACCTCGCGCTGGCGCCGGGAGAGCTTGCCCACCACCGCGCGCAGCTGTTCGTGCTCCCAGTTGGCCACCGCCCTGACCTCGGCCGACAGCTCGTCCGGCGGCCTGTCCTGCGGCGTGCGCCGGACGACCCGCAGGTGCCGCGTGCGCGACCGGGACATGTTCACCACGGTCGTGCGCAGGTAGCCCGCCACGCGCGTGTGGTCGGTCAGCGTGTCCCAGCGCTGGTGGAGCTTGACGAAAGCCTCCTGCGCGACGTTTTCCGCGTCGTCCGCGCCGAGCAGGTGCGCCAGCCGGGTCATCTGGGCGAAGTACTCCCGGAAGAGGTCGTGGAACGTCGGCGCGCCCAGATCCCCCGGCGCGCTTTCGCCCACGCTCGCACTCACACCCCGCCAACGCGCACCCCGCCCCACCGGTTTAGTGCACCACGCGAAGAAGGCCGCCACCAGCGGTGACGGCCTTCGACGGGGGACGGTCCTTACCGCTCGACCTCGCCGCGGATGAACTTGTCGACGGCGTCGCGCGCGGTCGAGTCGTCGTACTGCTCCGGCGGCGACTTCATGAAGTACGACGACGCCGACAGGATCGGGCCGCCGATGCCGCGGTCGAGCGCGATCTTGGCGGCGCGGACGGCGTCGATGATGATGCCCGCCGAGTTCGGCGAGTCCCACACCTCGAGCTTGTACTCCAGGTTCAGCGGCACGTCACCGAACGCGCGGCCCTCGAGCCGGACGTAGGCCCACTTGCGGTCGTCGAGCCACTGCACGTAGTCCGACGGTCCGATGTGGACGTTGCCCTTGCCGAGGTCGCGGTCGACCTGCGAGGTGACGGACTGGGTCTTCGAGATCTTCTTCGACTCGAGCCGCTCCAGCTCCTTCATGTTCAGGAAGTCCATGTTCCCGCCCACGTTGAGCTGCATCGTCCGGTCGAGCTGGACGCCGCGGTCCTCGAACAGCTTCGCCAGGACGCGGTGCGTGATGGTCGCGCCGACCTGGGACTTGATGTCGTCACCGACGATCGGGACGCCGGCGTCGGTGAACTTCTGCGCCCACTCCGGGTCGGAGGCGATGAACACCGGCAGCGCGTTGACGAACGCCACCCCGGCGTCGATGCAAGCCTGCGCGTAGAACTTGTCGGCCACCTCGGACCCCACCGGGAGGTAGGACACCAGCACGTCGGCCTTCGCTTCGCGCAGCGCGGCGACGATGTCGACCGGGGTCTCGTCGGACTCCTCGATCGTCTCGCGGTAGAAGCGGCCGAGCCCGTCGTGCGTGTGACCACGCTGGACGGTGACGCCGAGCGGCGGCACGTCGGCGATCTTGATCGTGTTGTTCTCCGAGGCGAAGATCGCCTCGGACAGGTCGCGGCTGACCTTCTTGGCGTCCACGTCGAACGCGGCGACGAACTCGATGTCGCGGACGTGGTAGCCGCCGAAGTCGACGTGCATCAGACCCGGGACCCGCGTGGCGGGGTCCGCGTCGCGGTAGTACTGGACACCCTGGACCAGCGACGCCGCGCAGTTGCCGACGCCCACGATGGCCACCCGAACGCGGCGGTTCTCGCCCATGGGGGTTTCTCCTTCAATCCGTGTCTGTTCAGTAGGTCTGGTGCCGCGACGCTGCGGCCCGGCCGCGCGGCTCAGGTCTCCGGACCCTGCCGTTCGGCTTGTTCGTGCGCGATCAGCTCGTTGAGCCAGCGCACCTCCCGCTCACTGGTCTCCAGCCCCAGCCGGTGCAGCTCGCGGGTGTAGCGATCGATCTTCTCCTCGGCCCTGGCCAGCGCCGCCCGCATGCCCTCACGGCGTTCTTCGACGCGGCGGCGGCGGCCCTCGAGGATCCGCAGCCGCACGTCGGCCGGGGTTCGCGAGAAGAACGCCAGGTGGACGCCGAATCCTTCGTCGTCCCAGGTCTGCGGCCCGGCGTCGCCGAGCAGCTCACCGAAGCGCTCCTTGCCCTCCGCGGTGAGCTTGTAGACCCGCCGCCCGCGCCGCGACCACGCCCGGTCGTCGGCCTCGTCCAGCTCTTCGACCAGGTACCCGGCCCGCAGCAGCTTCCGCAGGGTCGGGTACAGCGAGCCGTACGAGAACGTCCGGAACGTGCCGAGCGTCTCGTGCAGCCGCTTGCGCAGCACGTACCCGTGCATGGGCGCTTCGTGCAGAAGCCCGAGGATCGCGAACTCCAGCACACCGCACCCCCTTCCGGGAACAAACCGAGACGCCGGGCGTTGCTCCGAACGATCGCCTCGATCCAACCTACTCAGCCACTATATCGCGCCGATACATCGAAGTGGCGAAGCTAACGAGCCTGCTCACTCTGGAGTGGGTGAAATTCACCGGAGAGTTATCGAACGTCCGGCGTGTCCGCACCGGGCCGGGCACCGGCCGCGCTAGGGGGCGTGGACGACACAGGAAGAGCCCGTACTCTGTCCTGGTGATTAACCAGCGGCAGGTCGTGGACTACGCGTTGCAGCGCCGTGCGCTGCTCGCCGAAGTCCGCTCCGGGCGCGTCGGCAGCTACGAAGCCTGCGACGCGAGCCCGTACCTGCTGCGGGCGGCGAAGTTCCACGGCCGGGCCGGTGACCAGCCCTGCCCCATTTGCCGCCAGGAGCCGCTGACCCTGGTGTCCTGGGTCTACGGTGACGAACTCAAGCACGTCGCGGGCTCGGCGAGGTCCCCCGAAGAGCTGGCCAGGATGGCCGGCTTGTTCGCCGAGTTCACCGTGTACGACGTCGAAGTCTGCCGGGCGTGCCACTGGAACCACCTGGTCCGGTCGTACGTCCTCGGTACGGGGGAACCGGCCGACGGTCCGCGAAGGACCGCAGGCCGGTGAGCTGGATCACAACCGCTGAAGAGCGCAGAACGGCGCACTACCGGGTGCCGGTCTGGGAGGCCCATTCGTGAACGACGATCGCAACCGCTCCTGGCCGGGCCAGGAGCCAGATGCACCTCGCCGTGCCCAGCCGGGCCCACGGCCGGAAGACCCCGGCCCCGCCTGGCCCGGCGAAGAAGCCCCCCGCCGGCCACGCGGTGATTCGGCGCAACGCGGCACGCCGCCCCGCGGCAACCCGCGCGGCGGCGGATCGCCCGAGTGGCCCTCCGGCGACGAAGGCGGCCCCCAGTGGCCCGGCGAAGAGCCGGCGCGACGGCCGCAGCGAGCCCGCCAGCAGGGCATGCCCGCGCGGCGGCCGGTCCCGCCACCGCCCGGCCAGCGCCCGCAGCAGGGCCCGCCCGCGTCCCCGCCGGAGGGCTTCCGCCAGCCTCGCGGCGGACGGCCGGTGCCGCCCCCGGGGCGCGAACCCGACCTGATCACCCACCACGCGCACAACGGCACCGACGACTTCGGGCGCGACCCGTACGACGACGGCTACGACGACGCCGCGTTCAACGAGTTCGCCGACGACGTCGAGCCCCAGGACGAGCTCGACGAAAAGGGCAAGAAGGTCCTCACGCCGGCGCAGCGCAAGAAGCGCCGGTGGAAGATCGCCCGGCGGGTGGCGTACGCCTGCGTCGGGCTGTTCTTCGTGGTCCCCGCGATCGCGTTCGTCATCACCTACTTCCTGGTCGACGTGCCGACGCCGGACAGCATCAAGTCGCTGCAGAACCAGCCGATCACCTACTACGACGCCAGCAACCAGGTGATGGGCCGGGAGCTGCCGCCGGGTGGTGACCGCCAGCTGCTCAAGCCGGGCGAGGTGCCCGAGGTCGTCAAGCACGCGGTGTACTCGGCGGAGGACGCGACGTTCGAAACCAACTCGGGCTTCGACGTCACCGGCATCCTGCGCGCGGTCTGGAACCAGGTTTCCGGCGGCCAGGGCGGTGGTTCGACCATCTCCCAGCAGTACATCAAGCAGGCGACGCAGAACGACGCCCCGACGCTGACCCGCAAGTGGACCGAGCTGGCCAAGTCGTTCAAGATGAACAACCAGCAGTCCAAGGAAGAGATCATCACTTCCTACCTGAACATCGTCTACTTCGGCCGCGGCGCGAGCGGCATCCAGGCGGCCGCGAAGGCGTACTTCAACAAGGACGCCAAGGACCTCAACGCGTCCGAGGCTTCGCTGCTGGCCGGCCTGATCCAGGGTCCGGGCCGCTCGGAGAACCAGGACTACGCGCAGCGGCGCTGGGCGTACGTGATGGACCAGATGGTCGCCAACAAGTGGCTGCGCGCCGACGAGCGCGCCACCTTCCAGTACCCGACGCCGATCCCGAAGAACGCCAACAAGGAGCAGAACTCGGGCAAGCTCACCTACCAGGTCCAGCAGCGGATCAAGGACGAGCTGGCGGCCAAGGGCTACGACGAGAACAAGCTGTTCTCCAGCGGCGCCAAGATCTACACGACGATCGACCCGGCGGCCCAGGACGCGGCGGAGAAGGCCGCCGCGGACGGCATGAAGGGCCAGACCGACGAGAACCTGCTGAACGCGCTCGTCGCGGTCGATCCGAAAACCGGCGGTGTCCTCGCCTACTACGGCGGGCCCGAGATCGTGAAGGACGCCAACGGCAAGGACCAGATCGCCCAGGACCGCGCCAACCAGGCGAGAAACCCGGGTTCGTCGGTGAAGGCGTTCGACCTCACGGCGTTCCTCAAGATGGGCAAGGGCCTCGGCGAGACGTTCGACGGCTCGAACAACCGGGTGCTCGGCGGCCGCACGGTCCGGAACGCGGGTGACAGCGCGAGCTGTGGCAAGGACTGCACCGTCGCGAAGGCGATGGAGATCTCGGCGAACACCGTGTTCTACGACATGGTCCTGAACGTGACGAAGCCGTCGCGAGTCGCGGAAGCGGCGAAGGAAGCCGGGGTCAAGGTCTCGCCGAACGGCAAGAGCATCCTCTACACCGACGACAACAACATCTCGCTCGGCGGTGGTGGCACGGCCGTGACGCCGGAGGACATGGCGGCCGCGTACGCGTCGTTCGCCAGTGGCGGCGTCTACCACGAGCAGCACTTCGTCTCGAAGCTGACGAACAACCAGGACGAGGTGGAGTTCGACCAGAACAACATCAAGACCAACCCGGCGTTCGACGACGACGCGGCGAAGAGCCAGCAGATCGCGGG
This sequence comes from Amycolatopsis sp. NBRC 101858, assembly GCF_030269325.1. Taxonomy (GTDB): domain Bacteria; phylum Actinomycetota; class Actinomycetes; order Mycobacteriales; family Pseudonocardiaceae; genus Amycolatopsis; species Amycolatopsis ponsaeliensis. The sequence continues at coordinate 2,392,900 of NZ_BSTD01000001.1, forward strand.
CAACGTCACCGAGGCGCTGGTGCCGGTCATCGACCACTCGAAGCTGAAGTGCCCGAGCGGCCACGAGTGCGCGGGCAAGACCGGTACGCAGCAGTACACGGCGAAGGCCGACGACCCGGCGTCGTACAAGGACCGCAACGCGCAGACGTGGATGGTGGGCTACACACCGTCCGTGTCGGCCGCGGTCTGGGTCGGCGGCGACGGCAACAAGCCGCTGCACGACCCGAAGAACAAGCCGATCTTCGGTGCCACCATCGCCGGTCCGACGTGGCAGAACTTCATGAACCTCTACCTCAAGGGCAAACCGGCGGAGAAGTTCGACAAGGTCCAGGCGATCGGCAAGGACGTCAACGACGTGACGACGACGCAGTCGAAGCCGTCCGACACGCCGAGCATCACCACGACGCCGACGACCCCGGAGTCATCGGAGAGCACCGAGCCGTCGGACACGGAGACGAACACGTCGAAGCCGACCCGCCCGACCCGCCCGGGTCCGGGTGAGACCCCGACCTTCCCGCTCGGCAACACCTCGGGTGGTGGTGGCGGGGTCGCCAAGCCACCGGGCGCCGGGCCCGGCTAGAAACGTCCTCCTTCAGGGCCCTCCGCGAACGCGCGGAGGGCCCTGAAGCGTTTCAGGAAGATCGTTTCAGCAACCCGATCGCCTCACGCGCGTCCCTTCCTAAAGGGGGTGGCGGCTGTCGCTGCCCGCGGTGACTGGAGGACTGCCCGTGCCCGACGATCGATCCCGCTCCTGGCCCGGCCAGGGACCCGATCCGCGCCGTCGCGCACCCCAGGGTCCGTACGGCCAGGGTCCGCGCCGGCCCGTGCCCCCGCCGCCCGGACGGCCGCAGCAGCAGCCGCCGCAGACGCCGCCGCGCGGGTACCGGCCCGAGCCGCCGCCGATGAGCGGCGGTCCCGAGCTGATGACGCACCACGCCTACGAAGAGCCCGACGGCTACGACGACGTCCAGCCGGATGCCGACGGCAAGCCGGTCCTCACGCCGGAGCAGCGCAAGAAGAGACGCTGGAAGATCATCCGGCGGGTCGGCTACGGGTTCGTCGGCGTGTTCTTCGTACTGCCCGCGATCGCGTTCGTCATCACGTACTTCCTGGTCGACGTGCCGTCGCCGACCGAGGTCGCGCAGAACCAGAGCCAGGCGGTGACCTACCTCTACGCCGACGGCTCGCCGATGGGCAAGGACGTCCCGCGCGGCGGCAACCGGGTGCTGCTGACGCCGGAGCAGATCCCCGACGTCATGAAGCACGCGGCGATCGCGACCGAGGACGACTCCTTCGAGACCAACTCCGGCTTCGACGTCGGCGGCCTGCTGCGCGCGGTCTACAACCAGGCCACCGGCGGTACCGGCGGTGGTTCGACGATTTCGCAGCAGTACATCAAGAAGGCCACCGACAACGACGCGCCCACGCTGACGCGCAAGTGGACCGAGCTGGCCAAGTCCTTCAAGATGAACCAGACGTACGAGAAGAAGGACATCATCACCGCGTACCTGAACATCATCTACTTCGGGCGCGGGGCGTACGGGGTCGGCGCGGCGTCGCAGGCTTTCTTCCACAAGGAAGCCAAGGACCTGAGCTTCTCGGAAGCCGCGCTGCTGGCCGGCCTGATCCAGCAGCCGGGCCGGTCGGAGAACCCCAAGGTCGCGCAGGACCGCTGGAACACCGCGCTCGACCGGATGGTGAAGAACAACTACATCTCCGCGGCCGACCGCGCTTCGGCGCAGTTCCCGACACCGATCCCGCTGGAGGACAGCAAGCAGCAGGCCGGCGCGCCGCCCGCGTTCGTCGTCCAGCAGGTGAAGGACGAGCTCGCGGCGCACGACATCCCGGAAGACCGCTACTACTCCGGCGGGTTCCAGGTGCAGACGACGATCGACCCGAAGGCCCAGCAGGCCGCGCAGCAGGCCGCCACCGAGGCGATGAAGGGCCAGGTGGACGACAACCTGCTCAACGCGCTCGTCGCCGTCGACCCCAAGACCGGCGGCGTGCTCGCCTACTACGGCGGCAAGCCGATCGTGCAGGTCAACGGGCAGGACCAGGCCGGGCGCGACTGGGCGGACACGCCGCAGAACCCGGGCTCGTCGATGAAGCCGTTCGACCTCACGGCGTTCCTGAAGATGGGCAAGGGCCTCGACGCGACGTTCGACGGCTCCAACAACCGCACCTTCGACGGCCGCGTCGTGCGCAACGCCGGCCCGGGCTCCAGCTGCTCGACGCAGTGCACCGTCGCCGAAGCGATGGAGCGTTCGGCGAACACGGTGTTCTACGACATGGTCCTCAACCAGACCAAGCAGGGCCCGGTCAAGGACGCGGCACGGGAAGCCGGCGTGAAGACCAAGAACGACGACGGCGGCCAGTCGATCATTTCGACCAAGGACAACAACATCTCCCTCGGCGGTGGCGAAACCCAGATCACGCCGCTGGACATGGCTTCGGCGTACGCGACGTTCGCGGCCAACGGCGAGAAGCGCGACCGCCACTTCGTGCAGAAGGTGACCAACGGGCAGAACGAGGTCGCCTACGAGGCGTCGACCGACGGGAAGTCCGCGTTCGACAGCGACTCGGACAAGAGCAAGCAGATCGCCGGGAACGTCACCGAAGCGCTGAAGCCGGTCATCGGGTTCTCGAAGCTGAAGTGCCCGGCCGGCCACGAGTGCGCCGGCAAGACCGGGACGCAGCAGCACACCAAGGTCGCGGGCGAGCCGTCGTGGGCGGCGAACGCGAACTCGCAGACGTGGATGGTCGGGTACACGCCGTCGGTCTCGGTGGCGGCCTGGGTCGGCGGCGACGGCAACAAGCCGCTGCACGGCAAGAACAACTCGCCGATCTACGGCTCGACCATCGCCGGCCCGATGTGGCAGAAGTTCCTGTCGCTGTACCTGACGGGCAAGCCGGGCGAGAAGTTCGACAAGGTCGACCGCATCGGCGGTGAAGTCCCGCCGCCGCCGTCGTCCGACGTGGCCACGACGACGGACGCGACCCCGACGAACGAGAACCCCGACGAGGGCGACCAAGGCGACAACGGCGACGACAACAACGGTCACAACCAGTCGTCTTCGCCGACGACCACGCCGAAGCACACGAAGACGCCGACGTCGAAGGAAACCCCGACGAAGACCGACGAGCCGGAGAACTAGCCGCCGGGTGAACCACGGTGGGCCGCGGTCCGTGTGCCTTCCGAGAGGACTGCGTCCGCAGCCCACCGTGGAGGACGGCCCGTGAACAACGACCGCACGTCGCCCGGCCGGCGGCCCGACCCACGTCGTCGTCGCGCCCGGCGGCCGGTGCCCCGCGCCGGGCTGCTGGGTACCGAGCCGGAGCTGATCACCCACCACGCGCACAACGGCACCGAACCGGACGCCGATCCGCCGACCGTGCCGATCCTGCGGCCGCGCCCCGGGCAGCCGCCGCGGCGGCCACGCCCGCTCACCGACGGGGACCTGCGGAAACGGCGGTGGCGGCGCATCCGGCGGATCGGGTACGTCGTCGCCGGGCTGTTCTTCGCCGTCCCCGCGATCGCGTTCCTGGTCACCTACTTCGCCGTCGACGTCCCCTCGCCGGAGACGGTCGCGCAGGCACAGGGCCAGGCCGTGACGTACCTCTACCGCGACGGCACCGAGATGGGCAAGGACGTGCCCACCGGCGGCAACCGGCAGATCCTGGCGGCGAACCAGATCCCGGACGTCGTCAAGAAAGCCGTGATCGCCACCGAGGACGCGTCCTTCGAGACCAACTCGGGCTTCGACATCGGCGGCATCCTCCGCGCCGGGTACAACCAGGTCACCGGCGGTTCGGGGGGCGGGTCGACGATTTCGCAGCAGTACATCAAGAACGCTTCCGGCGACGACGACCCGACGCTGGCGCGCAAGTGGGTCGAGCTCGCGAAGTCGTTCAAGATGAACCAGACCTACGAGAAGGCGGACATCATCACCGCCTACCTCAACATCATCTACTTCGGCCGCGGCGCCTACGGGATCCAGGCCGCCGCGCAGGCCTACTTCGGCAAGGACGTCGGGCAGCTCGACTACTCGCAGTCCGCGCTGCTGGCCGGGCTGATCCAGCAGCCGGGCCGCTCGGAGAACACCGCCGTCGCGACGGGCCGGTGGAACACCGCCCTGGACCGGATGCTGAAGAACGGCTACCTGACGCCGGCCCAGCGCGCGGCGGCGAAGTTCCCGACGCCGATCCCGCTGCGGGAGAGCCGGGACGCGGGCGCGCTGAACCCGTTCATCAAGGCCAAGGTCAAGGCCGAACTGGCCGCGCAGGGCATCGACGAGAAGCAGTACTACTCCGGCGGCTTCCAGGTGTTCACGACCATCGACCCGGTCGCCCAGCAGTCGGCCGAGAAGGCCGTGGCCGAGGGGATGGACGGGCAGACCGACGACCGGATCCTCAACGCGCTCGTCGCGGTCGAGCCGAAGTCCGGCGGCGTGCTCGCCTACTACGGCGGCGACGCGATCGTGAAGGGCCCCAACGGCGAGGACCAGGCCGGGCGCGACTGGGCCGACGAACCGCACAACCCGGGTTCGTCGATGAAACCGTTCGACCTGGCGGCGTTCCTGAAGCTCGGCCGCGGCCTCGACGCGCGGTTCGACGGCACGTCACCGCGGACGTTCCCCGGCGTCGACCTGCCGATCCGCAACGCCGGCGACAGCAGCAGCTGCTCGCAGCAGTGCACGGTGGCGGAGGCGATGCAGCGGTCCACGAACACGGTGTTCTACGACATGGTCCTGAACATCACGAAGCCGTCCGGGGTCGCGGAAGCGGCGCAGGAGGCGGGGATCCGGACGTCGGACAACGGCGGCCGCAGCAAGCTGTTCACCGGCGACAACAACATCTCCATCGGCGGCGGCGGAACCCAGGTGACGGCGGCGGACATGGCGTCGGGGTACGCGACGTTCGCGGCGAACGGCGTCCAGCACGACCGCCACTTCGTGCAGAAGGTGACCAACGCGAACGGCGAAACCGCGTACGAAGCCAAGGACCGCTCGGCGGACGCGTTCGCGGACAACGACCCGCAGAAGAACGCCCAGATCGCGGGCAACGTGACGGCCGCCTTGGCGCCGGTCATCCAGTTCTCGAAGCTGAGCTGCCCGGCCGGCCACGAGTGCGCCGGCAAGACCGGCACGCAGCAGCACACCCCGCAGAACGACGAGCCGGCGTCGGCGGCGAACGCGAACTCGCAGACGTGGATGGTGGGCTACACGCCCTCGGTGTCGGCGGCGGTCTGGGTGGGCAGCGACGGCGACAAGGCGTTGCGCGGCCCGACCGGCGCACCGCTGTTCGGCTCGACGCTCGCGGGCCCGATCTGGGACCGGTTCATGCAGCTGTACCTGTCGGGACGGCCGGGCGAGCGCTTCGACCGCGTGGCCGCGATCAGCTCGCCGCAGGACCGGGTCCAGGTGCAGGTCCAGCAGCCGCAACGACCGGACCCGCGCAACCAGCAGGACCCGCGCGGGCAGCAGCAGCCCGGCAACCGGCAGGGGCAGCAGCTGGACCAGTTCCGCCAGCTCCAGCAACGGCTCCAGGAGCTGCAGGACCGGCAGCGGAACCGGAACGGCAACGGGAACGGCAACGGCGGTCAGAACCAGAACGGCGGGGACTCCGGCCAGGCAGGCACCCCGGACCCCGATCCCGGCGGCTGACAGGTCGCCCGTGCTATCTTTTGACCATGCGGTCAGAAAGCAGTACGGGCGACCGGACCTTCACCGAGCAGGCCAGACGGCGGCAGTTCGTCGACTGCGCCATCGAGGTGATCGCCGAGCACGGGTTCGCGCAGGCTTCGCTCGCCCGGATCGCCGCCAAGGCCGGGACCAGCAAAGGCGTCATCTCCTACCACTTCCGGGACAAGGACGAGCTGATCGAGCAGGTGCTGCTCGACATCTACGCCGGCATGGCGGGCTTCATCGGGCCGCGGATGGCGGCCGCCGGGAGTGCGGCCGAAAAGCTCGAGAGCTTCCTCGAAAGCAACCTCGAGTACCTCGCGCGGCACCGGTCGCAGCTGCTCGCGATGCGGCGGATCTGCCCGAACCTGCCCGAGCCCGAAGAGCCCGCCCCGCACGACTCCGCCGTCGCTGACTTCCTTCGAGCGGGCCAGGAGTCCGGCGAGTTCCGGGACTTCGACGTCACGGTCATGGCCGTGACCCTCCGCGCCGCGCTCGACGGGGCGCTCGACGAGTTCGTCGCGCGGCCGGAGCTGGACCTGGCCGCCTACTGCCGTGAGCTCGCCACCTTGTTCACGCAAGCCACCAGGGGGAATCCGTGAGCCATCTGGCCTTCTGCATGCCCGCCGGAGCCGGGCACCTCAACCCGACCCTCGCCGTCGCCGCCGAGCTGACGAAGCGCGGGCACCGGGTCACCTACGCCGCGCCCGAGTTCGTGGGCGACCGGATCCGGGAGACCGGGGCCGAGCTCGTCCCCTACGAGTCGACCTGGGGGAACGTCAAGGAGCCGCCCAAGTTCGACCGCAAGGACCTCGGCCGGGCGATGGCCATGAACCTGCGCGAGACCAAAGCCGTCCTCGCGCAGGTCGAGCAGACGTTCCCCGGCCCGCCGGACCTCGTCGTGCACGACGGGCCGATGGGCTGGTGGGGACGGCTGCTCGCCGCGAAGTGGCAGGTGCCCGCCGTCGTCACCTGGCCGCACCTGGTCAGCAACGACCACTGGAAGCTCGCGCAGTACCTCCCGGTGAACCCGCTGAGCCCGACCCTGCTGCTGGCCATGGCCCGCACCCTGCGGCTCGCGGCCAGGTACGGCGTTCCGGGCACCAGCCTCACCGACGGCGGCGGTTCCGCGGCCCAGCTCGTCTTCCTGCCCCGCGCGTTCCAGTTCGCGGGCGACACCTTCGACGAGCGCTACCACTTCGTCGGCCCCGCCCTCGGCGAACGCGCCTTCCAGGGCGGGTGGACGCCGCCCGCGGACGGGCGCGACGTCGTCTACATCTCCTTCGGCACCGCCTACAACGACCGCGCCGGCTTCTACCGGACCTGCGTCGAGGCCTTCGCCGGTGCCGATCTGCACGTCGTGCTCGCGCACGGGAAGCAGGTCGATCCGGCCTCGCTGGGTCCGGTGCCGGACAACGTCGAGCTCCACGATCAGGTGCCGCAGCTCGACGTCCTGAGGCACGCCAAGGTGTTCGTCACCCACGCCGGGATGGGGTCGACGATGGAGGCGCTCAGCTTCGGCGTCCCGCTGGTCGCCGTCCCGCAGATGGGGGAGCAGCGCGCGAACGCCGACCGGATCGCCGAGCTCGGCCTGGGCCGCCGGCTCGCGCCCGAGGACGTGACACCCGCGAAAATTAAGGAGGCCGTGACGTCGGCGCTGGGGGACACCGGCGTCACGGCCAGTCTGGCGAGGATGCGGCGGGAGATCGAGGAGGCCGGGGGCGCGGAGGCCGCCGCCGACGTCGTCGAGGCCGTCCTCAAAGCTTGATGACGGTTCCTTCCACTCCGGACCGGTGCGCGGCCTCGATCACGCGCAGCGCTTCGACCGACGACTCCGGATCGACCGGGAAGTCGCCTTCGCCGCGCAGCGCGTCGCGCACCTGGGCGTAGAACTGCTCGTAGCGGCCGGTCTCGGTGGGCACCGTCTTGAGGTCGTGGCCGACGCCGATCTTGCCCGCGTCCGACGCGGGCTCGACGCCCCAGCTGTCCTCGCCCGGGCGCAGGCCCGCCTTGATCTGCGGTTCCTGCACGTCGAGGCCGTACTTGGTGAACGTCGCCTGGTCGCCGAGCACGCGGAACCGGGGGTTCAGGGTGCCCGCCAGCGCCGACGCCCACAGGTGCGACCGGACGCCGTTGGCGTGCTTCAACGCGACGAAGACGTCGTCGTCGACCTGGACGCCGGCGCGGCGGCGGTCGGTCTCCGCGTAGACCTGAGTGACCGGGCCGAACAGCTGCAGCGCCTGGTCGACGATGTGCGCGCCGAGGTCGTAGAGCAGGCCGCCGGCCTCGGCCGGGTCGCCGAACTCGCGCCAGTTGTCCTTGGGCTTGGGCACCCAGCGGTCGTAGCGGGACTCGAAGCGGAAGACCTCGCCGAGCTTCCCGGACTCCAGGACCTTCCGGACGGTGAGGAAGTCGGAGTCGAGCCGCCGGTTCTGGAAGACCGTCAGGCCGACGCCCGCCGCCTTCGCCGCGGCGACGACCTGCTCGGCCTCCAGCGCGGTCGGCGCGAACGGCTTGTCGACGACCACCGGGAGGCCGGCCTCGATCGCCCGCAGCGCGAGCGGGACGTGCGTGCGGTTGGGCGTGCTGACCACGACGAGGTCGAGGTCGCCGGCCCGCTCGAACAGCGCGTCGGCGTCCGGCACGATCTCCGCGCCGGGGTGGTCGGTGCGCGCCTGGACGGCGTTGCCCGAGGTCGTGATCACCGCCGGCGTCAGCCCGGGCGTCGCCGCCACCAGCGGTGCGTGGAACACGCGACCGCCGATGCCGTACCCGAGGATGCCCACGCGCAAGTCACTCATGCGGCCCATTAAACAACACTGTTGCGTAATTGACCAGGCGTGGGAAGATCCTGTCCATGGCGGACACCGGGAGGAACCTGCGCAACGTGCGCGAGCACAACCGCGCCCTCCTGCTCACGCACATCCTGCGCGCCGGCGGCCTCAGCCGCGTGGAGCTCGCCGAACGCACCGGGCTCACCCAGCAGGCCGTCTCCAAGATCGTGCCCGAACTCCTCGACGCCGGCCTGCTGGACGAGCAGCGCCAGCCGTCGACGGGGGTCGGCAAGCCCCGCACGCAGCTGACCGTCCGCGCGGGCGCGCGCCACGCGCTCGGCGCCCGCCTCGACCGCGACGAGTACCGCGTGCTGCGCACCAACCTCATCGGCGAGGTCGAGGAGACGGCCGGCGGCCCGCTCCCGGCCGGTTTCACCCCCGAACAAGCCGTCGAGGCCATCGGCGCCACCGCGCTCGAGCTCGCCGACGGCTTCGACGTGCTGGGGCTCGGGCTCGGCGCGGTCGGCCCGCTGGACCACCTCGCCGGCCTGGTCCGCGACGCGACGAACATGCCCGGCTGGCACGAGGTCCCCCTGCGCGACCTGCTCGAGAAGCGCACCGGCCTGCCGGTGACGCTCGACAAGAACACCAACTCCGCCGCCTTCGCCCGGCTCTGGCCGCACGGCGACCCGACGGCGACCGCGGTGGTGCTCGTCGGCACCGGGATCGGTGTCGGCCTGCTCATCGACGGACGGCTCTACCGCGGCCCGCGGACCAACGCGGGTGAGTTCGGGCACACCACGATCGCCTACGACGGCCCCGTCTGCGCGTGCGGGCGGCGGGGCTGCGTCGAGATCATGGCCAAGCAGGCACCCGACACGCGGACCGCCGCGGGCTTCCTCGGGATCGGGCTCGCGGACCTCGTGCAGGTGCTCGACCTGGAGCGGATCGTGCTGGCCGGACGCGCTGTGCGGGACGAACCGGGCACGTACCGTGACGCCGTTTCGGAGCGGCTCGAGGAGCTGCTTCCCCTGCCGCACTGGCAGCGCATCGAGGTCGTCGAAGACGCCGGCGGCGAGGAGCTCGTCACGCGCGGAGCCGCCGCCGAGGTCCTGGCCTCGTACTACGCGAATCCGGCATGATCACCGCCTTCACCTCGGTGGCGGGCGAACCCCGCTAACATCCGCACTCGTGCCAGAGGAGACCACGCGCGAGCCGGACCCCGGCCCCGTGACGCTGAGCCGTGCCGACCGTGTCGTCCCGAGCTGGGACGAGCCCCTCGCGGCGGCGGTCACCAGACCCATCGGCGGCCCGCTCGGCGAGCACGCGGCGGTCGGCAGGCACTGGTTCTGGTCGCCGCAGCGCGTCGGCCTGCTGCTGGCCACGCTCGCGCTGATGCTCTGCTGGTTCGGCAAGGGCTCGTGCATCCAGCAGTACCAGGACTCCAGCGGCGCCACCCAGCTCGACTGGCGCGCGGGCCGCCCGTTCGTCGCGATGTGCTACTCCGACATCGTGCCGCTCTACAGCTCCGAGCGGCTCGACCGGCCGGGCACCTTCCCGTACTACACGTCGTGGAAGGAGAGCTCGCAGACCGCGGAGAACGACACCCGCTACATGGAGTACCCGGTGTTCACCGGCCTCTTCCAGTGGGCGAACGCGAAGCTCGCGGCGGGCTGGGAGAACGTCGCCGAGAGCGGCTGGCTGCCCGGGGGGCTGCCGGTCGCGGTCTACTTCGACCTCACCGCGCTCTTCCTGGCGATCGCCTGGCTGGTCACCGTCTGGGCGACCGGGCGGACGATGAAACGCCGGCCGTGGGACATGGTGCTGGTGGCGGCCTCGCCCCTGGTGCTGGTGCACGCGTTCACCAACTTCGACGCGATCGCGACCGCGTTCACCGCGACCGGCCTGCTGGCCTGGGCGCGCAAGCGGCCCCTGCTCGCCGGGCTCCTGCTCGGCCTGGGCGCGACGGCGAAGCTCTACCCGTTGTTCCTGCTCGGCGTGCTGTTCGTGCTGTGCCTGCGGGCGGGGAAGCTGACGCCGTTCTGGAAGACCGCGGCCGCCACCGTCCTGACGTGGCTGGCGGTGAACGCGCCGTTCATCCTCACCGCGACCCGCGGCTGGTGGGAGTTCTTCCGGATGAACACGCTGCGGCCGATGGACCCGGACTCGCTCTACAACGTCATCTCCTACGCCACGGGCTGGACCGGCCTCGACGGCGTGCTGCAGAAGAACCAGACGCCGACGTACCTGAACCTCACGGTGGCCGTGCTGTTCCTGGCCTGCTGCGCGGGCATCGCCTACCTCGCGCTCGCGGCGCCGCGCCGGCCGCGCGTCGGCCAGCTCGCGTTCCTCGTCGTGGCCGCGTTCCTGCTGACGAACAAGGTGTGGAGCCCGCAGTACTCGCTGTGGCTGGTGCCGCTGGCGGTGCTGGCGATCCCGCGCTGGCGGCTGCTGCTCGGCTGGATGCTCATCGACGCGCTGGTCTGGGTGCCGCGGATGTTCTACTACCTCGGCGTCGACCACAAGGGCCTGCCGGAAGGCTGGTTCCTCGGCACGGTCGTGGTCCGCGATCTCGCCGTCGTCGCGCTGTGCGTGCTGGTGGTGCGCGAGATCTACCGCCCGGGCACCGACCTGGTCCGGCTCGCCGGCGACGACGACCCGGCCGGCGGCTTCCTCGACGGCGCCCGGGACGCGATCGTCCCGAACGCCGTCCGGCGCCGCCGCAAGACCGTGGCCGCCTAACCCAGCTGTTCGCGCAGGTAGGCGATGTCGGCCGCCTGGCCGTCGGCGGGGGTCTCGACGATGACCGGCGCGCCGGCCTCGCGGGCGACGGCGACCAGCGCCTCGGGGTCGATCGTCCCTTCGCCCTTGACGACGTTCGCGTGCCGGTCGCGGGTCGAGCCGAACTCGTCGCGGGAGTTGTTGAGGTGCACCAGGTCGATCCGGCCGGTGATGGCCTTGACCTTCTCGACGGCGGTCGCGAGGTCCCAGCCTGCGGCGAACGCGTGGCAGGTGTCCAGGCAGAACCCGGCGCCGAACTCGCCGACCTTGTCCCACAGCCGGGCGATGACCTCGAGGTCGCGGGTGATCGCGTTCTCGCCGCCGGCGGTGTTCTCGATCAGGATCGGGACCTTGAAGCCGCCCTTCTCCTGCTCGCGCTCGAAGAGCTTGCGCCAGTTGTCCAGGCCGACCTCGACGTCGTCGTTGTCGCCGACGTGCCCGCCGTGCACGATCAGGCCTTTGGCGCCGATCGCTGCCGCACCGTCCGCGTGCTGCGTGACGTTCTTACGGGATGGGATCCGGATCCGGTTGTTCAGCGAAGCCACGTTGATGAGGTAGGGAGAGTGGATGAACACCTCGACGGGGTCGGCCGCGATGGCCTCGCCGTGGGGGTGTGGCTTCGGGGCCTTCCAGCCCTGCGGGTCCGAAAGGAAGAACTGGACGACGTCGGCTTTGCGCTCGGCGACCGCGGTCAACGGGTCGTCGTCACGGACATGGGCGCCAATCAGCATGCCGAGCAGGCTACTCCGGGTGCTTCTTTCCCCTGTGGGACCGGTTGGTGACGCTCGTGGAGTACCGTGAGCGCGTTCCGTGATCCAGATTGGTCCGACTGCCGGAGGGCATCGATGGGGAAGCAGTTCACCCGGATCACCGCACTGGGTTTCACTTTCGCCGCTTCGGCCGCGTTGATCGCGCCGGGTATCGCGAGCGCCGACCCCAGCCCGACCCTCGGCGGCGACTGCTCGGCCACCCTGCAGAACGGCCAGGCCCGCGACGCGAAAACCGGCCTCGTGCTGGACGCCGGCGCCCCGCTGAACGCCCCGGACCGGCTGACCGTCGGCCTCGACTCCAGCGCGAAGAACACGAACGGCTCGAACCCGCTGCTCACGCTGCCGGTGGGCGACACGGTGCGGGCGCTCGGCATCGGCGACGTGCCGGTGGTCGGCGACGCGGCGGCGAAGGCCGTCTGCCCGGCCGCGCAGGGCGTCGTGAACACCGTCGGCGGCGTGACGCAGGGCGTGGTGAGCGAACTGCCCCCGGTACTGCCGCCGCCCCCGCCCGGCCAGGACCCGACGCCGCCCCCGCAGACCCCGCCGGGGCAGACCCCGCCCGGCGACAGCACCGGCCCGGTGACCACCGGTCCGGGCGGCGCGGGACTGCCGGGCGACGCGATTTCGGGCATCTACAGCAACTCGGCCCTGCTGCCCGGCAGCCTGATCCAGGCGCCGGTGATCGCGCAGATCATCCCCGGCCAGCAGGTCCCGACGGTCGACGAGCAGAAGTCCGGCACGGCCGAGGCGCTCCCGGGCGTCACGCCGCCGGCGAAGCTGCCGATGCTGCTCGCGGTGCTGGCGCTGGCGATCGTCGCCGCGGCCCTCGTCCGCGCGTGGATCCGCCGCAACCCGGCCTGATCTCACCGACGGTGACGCCCTTCCACTCGAATGCCGGACATTTCTGAACGAGCGGGCGTCACCGCGCTGCCTTAACGTCGTTGTCCTGGGTAGAGGTAACGAGGCAAAGGGCGGCGAGCATGCAGGGTCGGACACGGAGGGCAACGGCGGTCGGAGCGACGGCGTTCGTGCTCGCGGGTTCGGCTGTGCTCGGCATGCCCGGCACAGCCTCCGCCGACACGATCACCGCCAAGTGCGGCGACACGGTCACCGCGAAGCCCGGCGACGTCATTTCCACGCCGTTCGGCCTGAAGACGGTCACCGACGGGTTGACCAGCCTGGTCGGCGGCCTGCTCGGCGGACTCTGCAAGGTCACCGTGAACATCGTGGACACGGTCGTCGCCCCGGTTCCCGTGGTCGGCGCGCCCGCGGCGAGCGCCGTGAACGGCGCGGTCGCCGGCACCACCAACGGCATCACCAAGGCAACCGGCGATGTCGGAAGCGCACTCAGCGGCGGCGGTCAGCCCGCGCCCCAGCAGCCCGGCTCGGGCGGCAACCCGCAGCAGCCGCCGTCCGGTGGGACCGGGGGCGCGCCGCAGGGTGGGACCCCGGCGGGCACCACTCCGATCCCCGAGGCGAACAGCCCGCTGCTGCCCGGCTTCTCGAGCAGCCCGGTGTTCGACGGTTTCCCGTTCACCACCGGCACGGGTTACGCACCGATGCGGGACTACAGCGGCATCCCGTTCGCGACGGCCGGGCTGTTCACGCCGTCGCCCGCGATCCGGTACGGCAGCCAGATCCCGGGTTACGCGCCGCAGTACGGCCTCACCGGGCCCGACCAGAACGCGGCGGCCGGCAACTCCGGCATCCAGACGGCGGGTCAGGCCGAAGCGCTGCCGTCCGCGTCCGACGGGTTCACGGACGGGTCGAACCTGCCGCTGCTGATCGCGGTGCTGGCACTCTCCGGAGTCAGCGCGGGCCTCGTGCGGACGTGGGTGCTCCGCCGAATGGCCGCTGCGAATTGACCCGACTGCCGAGTATCTTTCACGTATCTTCTTCGTTGACCCTGGTGTTCAGGACGACGTCTCCATAACCCCACGGAGGACTGTGCTCGTGCGGAAGTTCTTGACCGTGACCGCCCTTGCCGCCTTCGTCACCGGTGGCGCACTGCTCTCCACGGGCACGGCCTCGGCGAGCCAGCAGGTCGTCAGCGGCAGCTGCACCGGCACGGTCACCGGCCAGATGGGCGACCAGGTGGCGATCGACGGGGCTTCGGTCAAGACCCTCGTCACGAACGGCGCGAACAACGCGGGCACGCTCGCGATCGGCAGCTGGGCCGGCGACTCCATCGCCAAGAACCACGCGATCCCGGTGGGCCAGGTGCCGAACGCCGCGGGGGGCGAGGCGACCGGAGCCGCGATCGGCAAGGCGGTCCGCACCGCGCTGGCCGCCTCTGGCACGTGGGGTCTCGGTCTCGACTGGAACAAGACCTTGAACAGCGTCGAGAGCACGGTCGCGAAGGGCTGCAACCTCACGCTGCTCGCCGCCAACTACGTCGCCCCGAGCACGCCCGGCCAGCCGGGCTCGGGTGGCACCGGCACCCCGCAGGGCGGCGGCACCGGGACCGTCCCCGGCGGCTCCTCCGGCAACCTCTCCAACCTGAACCCGGGCAACGCCGCGGGTTCCGGCACCGCGCCGATGCGCGACTACGGCGGCATCCCCACCGCGACCGCCGGCACGGCCGTCGCCCCGGGTGTCCGCTACCCGGCCGACGGCTCGCTCCCCGGTGACGCCTCCGCGCCCCAGGGCGACACGGGTGCCCAGAGCGGCCAGGGCGCCGACATCCGCGACGCGGGCAACGCGCAGTCGCTGGCTTCGCCCGGCTCGGCGAACGACGTGCAGCTGCCGATGCTGCTCGCGGTGATCGTGCTCGCCGGCGTCACCGCGGGGCTCGTCCGCACCTGGGTCCTGCGCCGCGCGAGCTGACCCCCGCCGTCCGGCCCCGAAGGCACCCCCAGGTAGCCTTACCTGGACAAACCCTCCTGTCACGGACAGTCCGTGACCGCGAGCCCATAGGAGGTGAGTGGTTGTGTCACGCCATTACGAGGTAATGGTCATCCTGGACCCCACGCTCGACGAGCGCACGGTCGCCCCCACGCTGGACAACTTCCTCAACGTGATCCGCACTTCGGGCGGTTCCGTGGAGAAGGTCGACGTCTGGGGCCGCCGTCGGCTCTCGTACGAGATCAAGAAGCACGCCGAGGGCATCTACGCCCTGCTGGACCTGAACTCGTCCTCGGACGCGGTGAAGGAGCTGGACCGCCAGCTGTCGCTGCAGGAGACCGTGCTCCGCACCAAGGTCATGCGTCGCGAGGTCAAGCGCGCCGCTGCGCCCAAGCCCGTCGCCGCCAAGGCCTGAGCCGAAGGGTATTCCCGATGGCTGGAGACACCGTCATCACGGTGATCGGCAACCTGACGTCCGACCCGGAACTGCGTTTCACCCCGTCCGGTGCGGCGGTCGCGAACTTCACCGTCGCGTCCACGCCCCGCACGCTCGACAAGCAGTCGGGCGAGTGGAAGGACGGCGAGGCGCTGTTCCTGCGCTGCAACATCTGGCGCCAGGCGGCGGAGAACGTCGCCGAGTCCCTGACCCGCGGCGCTCGCGTCGTCGTGCAGGGCCGCCTGAAGCAGCGGTCGTTCGAGACGAAGGAAGGCGAGAAGCGGACCGTCGTCGAGCTCGAGGTCGACGAGATCGGCCCCTCGCTGCGCTACGCCACGGCCAAGGTCAACAAGGTCAGCCGCGGTGGCGGCGGCGGTGGTGACTTCGGCGGCGGCGGTGGCGGCGGTGGCGGCGGGAACCGCGGCGGCGGTGGCGGCGGAATGCCGGCCGACGACCCGTGGGGTTCCGCCCCGGCCGCGAGCAGCGGCGGTGGCGGCGGCTTCTCGGACGAGCCCCCCTTCTGATCTCGTACACATCCACACAGATTTGAATTACCAGGAGTAGACAGTGGCCAAGCCACCCATTCGCAAGCCCAAGAAGAAGGTCTGCGTGTTCTGCAAGGCCGAGAAGAAGGGCCGCCCGGAACTGATCGACTACAAGGACACCAACCTGCTGCGGAAGTACATCTCCGACCGCGGCAAGATCCGTGCCCGTCGCGTCACCGGCAACTGCAGCCAGCACCAGCGTGACATCGCCATCGCGGTCAAGAACTCCCGCGAGATGGCGCTGCTGCCCTACACCTCGACCGCGCGCTAAGGGAGGGCACTGACATGGCGAAGATCATCCTCACCACGGACGTGGCCAACCTCGGCGGCCCCGGCGACATCGTCGAGGTCAAGGACGGCTACGCGCGCAACTACCTGCTCCCGCGGGGCTACGCGATCGCGGCCTCCAAGGGCGCGGAGAAGAACGTGCGCACCATCCAGCGCGCGCAGGAGAGCCGTCGCATCCGCGACCTCGACCACGCCAAGGAGATCAAGGCGACGCTGGAGGGCCTCGGCGCCATCCAGCTCACCGGCAAGGCGGCCGAGGGCTCGAAGAAGCTCTTCGGTTCGATCACCGCCGGCGAGATCGTCGACGCGATCAAGGCGGCCGGTGGCCCGCTGCTCGACAAGCGCGTCATCGAGCTGCGCGACCACATCAAGACCGTGGGCAAGCACTCGGTCGGCGCCCGGCTGCACCCGGACGTGAAGGTCGACGTGCGGCTCGAGGTCAAGGCCTCGCAGGCGTAAGTCGAGTCAGTACGACGTCGAAGGCGGGTCGCCCCTGGTGGGCGGCCCGCCTTCACGCGTTTCGGGGGAACCCCGGACACACGGGCGTCGTCGTAGGACAATGGAGCGGGACGCGAAGGGAGCGCACTCGGATGGGTAACGAGGTCAACATGTCCGCGCCGTCCGGCGGAGGGGGCTTCACGTTCGACGCCGACAAGATCGACGGCGTCATCAAGAAGTGGCAGGACCTGCAGACGGACCTGCAGAACGACGCCGCCGACGCCAACCTGATGGCCGACGTCAAGGCGCCGGGCAAGGAGTTCGCGAGCGGCGACTGGGAGAAGCTCGCCAATCCCTCCGGCAAGGCCTTCCTCGAGCAGAACAAGAAGATGCAGGACTACGTGAAGAACTACATCCAGGCCCTGCTCGACGCGAAGAAGAAGATCACGGCCGCGGACGCGGACCACACCGGCGACATCTCGAAGGCGGGGACGCAGGCGTGAACCGCCGTCTCGTGCTGCCCGGGCTCGCCCTCGCCGCGCTCGCCCTCGCCGGCTGCAGCTCCACGACCGGCGGCACGGCCAACCCCGCCGCGTCCGGCACGCCGGACTCCGCGAGCAGCAGCGCCGGCGGTGGCGACGGCGCACCCAAGGTGTCGAGCCCGCTCGACCCGGCCAAGCTGAAGTCCGACCCGTGCTCGGTCCTTTCGGCCTCGCAGCGCTCGACGCTCGGCCTCGAGGACGGCACGCCCCGCTCCAGCTCGGCGGGCGCGTCCTGCGCCTGGATCTACACCGGCGACGAGACCCGGAGCAGCCGGATCGACGTCGCGGCCGACCCGAACACCGACGGGCTCGCGGGCATCTACGACCTCTACGCCAAGGGCGGCAAGGACCAGTACGAGTACTGGGAGCCGGCCGACGTCTCCGGCTACCCCGCGGTGTACGCCGCGACCAAGGACTTCCGCACCCAGGGGCAGTGCAAGCTACTGGTGGGCGTGACGGACACCCAGGCCGTCCAGGTCTTCACGCAGATCGGCAACGGCCCGGGCGCGACCCAGCCGTGCCCGTACGCGGAGAAGGCGGCCGAGGCGATGATCCAGACCTTGAAGGAGGGCTGAGATGCTGGAACTGGTGCTGCTCGGCGGGTTCGCCGCGTACAACATGGCGACCACGCACTCGGACGACCACACCTCGCAGCAGGGCGACCGCAAGATCGACTGCTACGACATCTGGCACCAGATCACCACCGGCCCGGGCACCGGCTCGATCCAGAACGGGCAGTCGGCGGCGAGCCGGCTCAAGGGCGCCTACTCGGACCGGCTCACCACGATCGACACGCTGTCCAAGGAGATGGACGCGGCCTGGACCGGCGGCGGCTCGGAAGCGGCGCAGAACGCGGGCGCGCACCCGCTGCGGGTGTGGATGGAGGACTCGGGCACCAAGCTGACCGACTCCGACAAGTACCTCGGCGAGCAGAACACCGCGTTCACCACGGTGCACGCGCAGGTCCAGGAGGTCCCGAAGGACCCGCCGAAGAACAACCTGCTCAACGCGGTGACGCCGTGGACGACCGACACCGACCGGGCGATCCGCGACTACAACACCAAGGGCCAGGCCAACGTCGACGCCTTCAACACCTACTACAAGGCGAGCAACGACAACGGCCAGAACATGCCGACGTACTCCGCGCTCAAGGGGCAGCAGGAGAACGTCAGCGTCGACGACGGCAAGAAGAAGCCCGGCGACGACGGCAAAGGCAACGGGAACGGCAATGGGGACGGCGAGCGCGGAGGTGCTCCGGGGGGCGGCCCCGGCGGCGTGAACATGCCCGGACCGGGCGGTGTCCCGTCCTTCGGCGGCCAGCCGGCCACGCCCGGGGGCAGCTTCGACCCGTCGAAGGTCCCGGGCGGGAACTTCGATCCGTCCAAGGTGCCCGGCTTCGATCCGTCGAAGGTGCCGAGCGGCAGCTACGACCCCGCCAAGCTGCCGGGCGCGGGCAACTACACCCCGCCGAACTTCAGCGACGGCACCAGCGCGTCCGGCTTCTCGCCGTCGGACGTGCCGGGCATGCCGGGCTTCGGCCCGGGCGGCGGTGTCCCGAACTTCTCCGGCGGTGGCGGAGGCGGCGGCGGGTTCGGGCCCGGCGGCGGTTCGGGCGGCATCGGCGACCCGACGGCGGGCTTCGGCCCGGGCGGCGGTGCCGGCTTCGGGCCCGGCGGCTCGACCGGCGCGGCCCTGCCGGGTGGTGCCGGCGGGACGGGCGCGGGCCGCGGCGGCATGGGTGCGGGCGGCGGCGCGATGGGCGCGGGCGGCGCGGCGGCCGGGCGCGGCGGAACCACCGGCATGGGTGGGATGGGCGGCATGGGCCACGGCGCCAAGGGCCAGGGCGGCGGCGACGAGGAACGCACGTCGAAGTACCTGCTCGGCGAGGACCCGAACGACATCTTCGGCTCCGACGAACTGACCGCCCCGCCGGTCATCGGCGAGTAGCGCACGCGAGACCGCCGGGCGCGTGCCAAGATGGGCGCGCCCGGTTCGTGCGGGTTCACCAAAGCTGATCTCGATCTTCACTGGGGGAAGAGCGGTGCTGGACAGGCAGGTCACGATCACGACCGGCACCCTGATCAACCTGATCCGGCGCCGGGGCGGCGAGCCGCACACCGTGCTGTCCGAGAAGCCCACCTGGTACAGCGAAGAGGCCCAGCGCGGCGAGGACGAGCGGGTCAACGCCGAGCTCGCCAAGGCCGGGCTGTACGGCGCGCGCGGCATGCACCCCGGGTTCGTCGCGACGGTCGAAGCCATCGCCCGGCCGCAGCTGGAGTACTACGGCTGGATCGACGGCGGGTACCAGGGCAAGCCGGTCAGCTACCGGCTGCTCGCCGGCAGTGCCGGCGGGGAGGCGTTCGTGCTGGCCAAGCACGAGGAGCTGGACGTCGTGGTCCTGGAGTCGACCCAGCCGCACGAGCTGCTCGACGGCTTCCTCGGCCAGATCCCCAAGCTGGCGCCCGGGCGCGGGACCCCGCTCGCCGTGCCGAAGAGCCAGATCGAGGGGACCGCCCGCGGCGACGAAGGCGGGTACGCGGTGCTCCGCAACGACCGCCCGGCCGAGGGCTCGCAGGAGGTCGAGGAGCTCCGGCGGATCCTGGCGCTACGCCGAATGGGGAGCGGCAGCCTCTACGTCGCGGCCCGCAACCGCGGCGGGGCCTGGCACCGCATCGAACGCCCGGTGAACTACATCGATACGTCGGAAGGCCGGTGGCTGACCGAAGAGGTTCCGGGGCGTGGGGAGAACCGGATCGCCTTCACCCCGGCCGACCAGCGCGTTCTCGCTGACCGGTTACGCAGCGCACAGGGCCGGCTCACCACGGCCTGACCGGCGGCCGTTCAGCCCACCGGGTTACGGCTCTACCCTCCGTGATATTCATCCACAGGCCGTGCGGGTCAATGGTCTCCGGCTGGTCCACGACACGCCGAACAACGGACTTCGCGCGACACGCCGGACGAGTTTCCGGGAAGTTCTCCACACCTTGTTCACAGCCTTTGACCTGCGGATTCACCGAACCCGATCACGCTTGTCCCCAACTTGTCCACAGCTATGGCGGCACCTGTGACTGGTTACCCCCATTCATCCCCAGGTTGTCCACAGAAGGGTCCCCATCTGGAATTGCCATCCGCCTTCCGGGGGATCTAGCGTGCCCGCTCGGGCCTGTACTCACGGTGGCGCCCGGCGTGCCTCCGAGAGCCGGACGCCGTTCTCGCCGATCATCGGGAGGCGCGTCCGGAAGAGTCAGGCACAGGCCGGCCGCGTGCTTCGAGAGCGAAGATCCGGCATACTCGAACTAGTGTTCGACACGATGAGGAGGTGTCCGGGGCGGTGGCGCTGACCGACGACCGCAGTCCGATGTATGCGGAGAACGACCCGGGTCCCAGCGACCCGGGCCCCGGCGGCGGGTTCGACCGCCAGCCACCGCAGGACATCGCGGCCGAGCAGTCCGTGCTCGGCGGCATGCTGCTGTCCAAGGACGCGGTCGCCGACGTCATCGAGGCGCTCGGCCCCGACGACTTCTACAAGCCCGCGCACCAGGCGATCTACGACTGCGTCCTCGACCTCTACGGCCGCGGCGAGCCCGCCGACCCGATCACCATCTCGGCAGAGCTGGAACGGCGGGGCGAGCTGGGCCGCGTCGGCGGCGCGCCCTACCTGCACACCCTGATCGCGACGGTGCCGACGGCGGCGAACGCGGGCTACTACGCGGAGATCGTCGCGGAGAAGGCGGTGCTGCGCCGGCTGGTCGAGGCGGGCACCCGGATCGTGCAGTACGGCTATGGCGCGGCCGCGGCCGACGGCGCGAACATCGACGAGGTGGTCGACCGCGCGCAGGCCGCGATCTACGACGTCACCGAGCGCCGGACCAGCGAGGACTACGTCGCGCTGGAAGAGCTGCTGCAGCCGACGATGGACGAGATCGACGCGATCGCCTCGCGCGGCGGCCAGTCCCAGGGCATCCCGACCGGGTTCAGCGACTTCGACGAGCTGACCAACGGCCTGCACCCGGGCCAGATGATCATCGTCGCCGCCCGCCCGGGTGTCGGTAAGTCGACACTGGGACTCGACTTCGTCAGGTCGGCCTCCATCAAGCACGGGCTGACCAGCGTCATCTTCTCGCTGGAAATGAGCCGGACCGAGATCGTCATGCGCATGCTCTCCGCCGAGGCGAAGATCCGCCTCTCCGACATGCGCGGCGGCAAGATGTCCGACGACGACTGGACGCGCCTGGCCCGCCGGATGAGCGAGGTGTCCGAAGCGCCGCTGTTCGTCGACGACTCGCCGAACATGACGATGATGGAGATCCGGGCGAAGGCGCGCCGGCTGAAGCAGCGCAACGACCTGAAGCTCGTCGTCCTCGACTACCTCCAGCTGATGACGTCCGGCAAGCGCGTCGAGTCGCGGCAGCAGGAAGTCTCGGAGTTCTCGCGGCAGATGAAGCTGCTGGCCAAGGAGATCGAAGTCCCGGTGATCGCGATCAGCCAGCTGAACCGTGGTCCCGAGCAGCGGACGGACAAGCGCCCGATGCTGTCCGACCTGCGTGAGTCCGGCTCACTGGAGCAGGACGCCGACCTCGTCATCCTGGTCAACCGCCCCGACGCGTGGGAGCGCGACGACCCGCGCGCGGGCGAGGCGGACCTGATCATCGCGAAGCACCGTGCCGGCCCGACGGCGACGATCACCGTCGCGCACCAACTGCACTACAGCCGCTTCGTGGACCTCTCCCACGACTAACCGAGGGCGCTGTACCCGCGGACGAAGGCCGTGAGGAGCCGGCCGAAGTTCGCGCGGTCCTCGTCCGGCCAGTCCGCCATGACCTCGGCGAACACCGAGCGCCGGAAGACGTGCAGTTCGTCGAGGTGCGCCTGGCCGGCCTCGGTCGGCACGAGGACCGCACGCCGTCCGTCGCGCTGATCGGCTTCGCGGCGAAGCAGTCCCTGCTCGACAGCGCGCGCGACGAGCCGGCTCGCGCGCGGCTGGTCGACGCCCATCGCCGCGCTCAGGGCCGTCACCGTGCTGGGCTCGCCGCGTTCGGCCAGCTCTTCGACGACGTCGAGCAGCTCGTGCACCGGGTCGTGGGCGCCCTGGCCGCGGGCTTTCCCGATCCGGCTCAGCGCCCGCCGCTGCTGGCTGCGGCGGATCGCGATCATCGCGCGCTCGACGTCGGCCACCGCGTCCGTCATGGTTGCTCCACCCTCCGAACTACATGTACTTTTACATGCAGTTGTTCCTCGACATCATCGGAGTCTTCATGAAACCCCTCGGCTGGTGGCTTCGCCACGTCCACGAGCTCCTCGAATCCTCCATGGCCCGAGCTCTCGACGCCGAGTCGCTGACCCGCCGGCACTGGCAGGTACTCAACACGATCGCCCGCGGCGCCCGCACGCCGGAGGAGGTCGACTCGGCACTCGCGCCGTTCGTCGCCACCGACGGGTCGATGACCGCCAAGGTGGCCGACCTCCGGGCTCGCGGCTGGGTCGCGGAGACGGGCGAACTCACCGAAGCGGGCCGCGAAGCCCACGCCCGCGTCGAGGAGCGCGTCGAAGCGTTCCGCACCTCGGTGACCACCGGAATCAGCGATGACGACTACCGCACGACGATCCGCACCCTGGAGCGGTGCGCGGCGAACCTCGAACGGCGGTGAAGGAATATCCCGGGAAGCTCCGGCGTCGGGTACTCTAGTAGTTGAACTTTCAAGCACTGGAGCCGTCGATGACCCGCACCCCGGTCCTCTACCTCAGCCACGGAGCGCCGCCGCTCGCCGACGACGCCACGTGGACCCGCCAGCTCGCCGCCTGGTCGGCCGACCTGCCCAAGCCCCGCGCGATCCTGGTCGTGTCGGCGCACTGGGAGGAGGCGCCGCTGACCATCGCGGCCACGACGACCGTGCCGCTCGTGTACGACTTCTGGGGCTTCCCCGAGCGCTACTACCAGGTGAAGTACGCGGCTCCGGGCGCGCCGGAGCTGGCGGAGAAGGTGCGAAAGCTCCTCCGCTCGACAGACACCCCGGTGCACGACGCGCCGGAGCGCGGCCTCGACCACGGCGCCTACGTGCCGCTCGTCGAGATGTACCCGGACGCCGACGTCCCGGTGCTGCAGGTTTCGATGCCCTCGCTCGACCCGCAGGAGCTGTTCGACCTCGGCCGCAAGCTCGCGCCGCTGCGCGACGAAGGCGTGCTCATCATCGGCAGCGGCTTCTTCACCCACAACCTGAGCGGCATGGCCCGCGCCACCGACGGGACCCCGCCCGCGTGGTCGGCCGAGTTCGACCACTGGGGTGACGAGGTGGTGCGCGGCGGCGACGTCGATGCGCTGCTCGACTTCCGGCACAAGGCGCCGGCGGCGGCGCTCGCGCACCCGCGGATCGAGCACTTCGCGCCGCTGTTCGTCTCCCTCGGCGCGACCGCGGAGGAGAAGTCCGGCCGCACGGTGATCGACGGGTTCTGGCACGGCCTGGCCAAGCGTTCGCTGCAGTTCTCCTGACCTCCCGGAAACACGAACGAGCCCCAAGAGCCGGATTCGGCTCTTGGGGCTCGTCCTCTCCAGGGAAGGAGAGCTTTTTTCGATCGTCAGGCACTCCGTGCGAGGAGACCTCGCGGCGCGGTGGAGCGCCTGCCGGGTTGGAGGGCCGGGCGGGCTCTGGCTGAACCCGCCCGGCGTCACCGAACTACTTGCGCTTGACCAGACCCAGCAGCTTCGCGAGGAAGCCGGTCGAGTCGAGGCCCGACATGGCCGGGACCTGCGCGGCCGGGGCCGCGCTGTCCAGGATCGGCAGCTTCGCGTTCACCGGCAGGGCCGGGGCGGCGGGCAGCGCGGTCGGGACGGCCGGCACGGCCGGGGTCACCGGGAGCGCGATCGGCAGCGTCGGGACGCCGCCACCCAGCGCGGGCAGCGCCGGCAGCGCGACGGGCAGGCCCGCGGTCGGCAGGTCGGCACGCTCGGTGCCACCCAGCGCCGGGAGCGTCGGCAGCAGGCCGCCGTTCAGCGTCGGGATGTGCACCGGCAGGCCACCGGTCGGCAGGTCGGCACGCTCGCCGCCGCCGGCCAGGGAACCGCCCAGGCCCGAAAGCCCGTTCAGGCCCGGCAGGCCACCCGCGGTGGGCAGGTGGGGCAGCCCGGCCATCGGGCTCACCGGCACGTCGGCGCGCTGCGCCGGGACGGCCGTCGGCAGCGCGGGCAGGCCCGCGGTGGGCAGCCCCGCCGTCGGCAGGCCGCTGGCGAGCCCGGTCAGCGAAGGCAGCTCGCCGGCACCCAGCTCCGAACCCTCGACCGGGTTCGCGATCGAGTCGGCCGCCTCGGTGGCGTCCCCGTCGATGCTGGTCATGTCGGTCGCGTCCGCGGTCGCCACGCCCAGCAGCTCCAGGGGCACCCCGAAGATCTGCACCGGCGCCACGATGTCGTGGTAGAAGTTGTACCCCGACAGGCTGGACCCGTCACCCTCGGTGGTCGGCTCGCCACCGTTCTCCGTGGTCAGCGTGTTGTCGCCGACGGCGTGCGCGACGCCGCCCACGGTCACCGCGTCGCCGAACAGCTGCGCGATCGCCGTGGCCGGGATGTCGAGGATGTTGCCGGAGATGGCGCCCTCGACACCCGAGGTGGTGTCGTCGCCCGCGTTCTCCACGGACGTCGTGTTGATGCCGGTGCCGGTCGCGACACCCGCCGCGCTGACGGCGTCACCGAAGACCTGCACCACCGGCAGCGCGTCGGCGCCGACGATGTTGCCGGCCACGCTGCCGCGGTCACCGTTGGTGGTGGCGTCGCCGCCCGCCTGCGACATCGTGTCGCTGGTGCCCAGGCCGTGGCCCAGGGCGCCACCCGCGACACCGTCGCTGAACAGCTGCGCGGCACCCGCGACCGGGGCCTTCACGATGTTGCCGGCGATCGCACCGTCCTGCCCGTCGGTGAGGGCGTCGCCGCCCGCCGAGGAGTCGGTGATGTTGTCGTTCTCACCGGTGCCGATGCCCGCGAGGGCGGCACCGCTGCCGGCGGCCAGCACCGGGAGCGAGACCGGGGCCTCGATGATGTTGCCGGCGCCGGCGCCCGCGGGGCCGTTCGCCGTGACGTCGCCGCCCGCGTTGGACGTCGTGTCGGTCGAGCCCTTGCCGTGGCCCTGGCCGACGAACGCGCCACCGATGTTGGCGACCTGCACCGGCAGCGAAGCCGGCACGGTGCCCAGGTTCGAGCTCAGGAAGCCGTTGTCGTCGTGGGTGCTGCCACCGCCGCCGCCGGAGACGACCTTGGTCTCGTCGGCCGAGCCGGAGCCCTGGCCGATGAAGGAGCCGCCCACGCCGAAGACCTCGGCCGGGAGACCGACCGGCACCTGGACGACGTTGCCCGAGCCGGACGAGTCGTTGCCCTGCGTGCCGTCGTACGCCCCGGCGGTGACCGTCTTGTCCTCGGTCGCCGTGCCGGACGCGTTGCCGATGTGGCTGCCGCCGATACCGAAGACCTCGGGCGCGCCCGCGGCCTGGGTGTTGACGATGTTGCCGCCGAGGACCGAGCCGTTGCCCTTGGTGTAGCTGCCGTCGCCCGCGTTGGCGTCGGTGGTGTTGTCGTGCGCGGCGTTGGCCTGGCCGATGTAGGTGCCACCGATGCCGAAGGCCTCGACCGGCAGCGCGACCGACGGGTTCAGGACGTTGCCCGACCCGCTCGAGTTGTCACCGGCGGTCTTGACGAAGCCACCCGAGTCGACCGTGCTGGAGGAGCTGCCGGTCTCGGGGATGCCCGCCGTGGCGTTGCCGATCCACGAGCCCGCGACACCCGCGACGTTCGCGATCGGGGACAGCGCGACCGCCCCGCCGTTGCCGGACAGGAACGAGTCGTTGCCGCTCGTCTCGAGGTAGGTCGGGATGCCGAGGCTGCCCTCGCGCGTGTCCCCGGCCGTGGCGTCGGCGGAGGTGTTGCAGCCGTCGGAGTTCGACAGCGCGCCCCACACGGCGCCCGAGTTGCAGTTGAACTTGACCGGCAGGGCGATCGGCGCGCCGACCACGTTGCCCGAGCCGCTCGCCTGGTCGCCGGAGCTGAACAGCGAGCCGCCCGAGGTCGCGACGGTGTCGGCGGAGTAGCCGTGGCTCTGCCCGTTGCCGAGCAGGTACGAAGCGGCGTTGCCGGTCACCTGCACCGGGGTGGCGAGCTGGCCCGCGACCACGTTGCCGGAGAGCGAGGAGCCGTCGCCGTTGGTGTCGACGTTCCCGGTCTCGGTGGTGCTCTGGCTGGCCGACCCACCGGTCACGCGGCCGGTGCCGCCGGCGACGCCGCCGCCGTTCCCGGCGATCTGCACGGGGAGCGCCCAGTCGAGGGCGACCGCGTTGCCCGCGAGGCCGGAGTTCTCACCCGTCGTCGCGATGTCCTGGTTGTGGTCCCAGGTCTGGGTGTGGTCGCCACCCTCGACGTTCGCGTCGCCGATCACGCCGACCGCGTTGTCCACGATCTGGATCGGGACGACGACGTCGCCGGTGACCTTGTTGCCCTTGAGGTTGTTGTGCCCCGGGGTGAAGGCGCCCGCGCCGTCGGCCTTGGTGGCACCGCCGAGGGTGCTCTGGCTGATCGGGCTGGCCTCGTCGAGCTGCTTGGCAGCCTCGTTCGCGGCGTTGGTGACCGGCTTGGTGCTCAGCTCCGTCTGCCCGGCGGGCAGGTCCAGCTGGCCGAAGGGGGTGCCGACCGCGTTGTTGGCTTCCTGGATGGGAGCCGTGACGTTCAGGTCGAGCGGGGACGCCGGGGCGTCCGGGTTGACGTTCTCGTCGGCCGAAGCGATGCCGGTACCCAGCATCAGCAACCCACCGGTGACAAGTGCGGTCTGGAGTCCGCGCTTTGCCCACGTCTGCATGGGGTTTTCTCCTTTATTTCGGGTTCCCTTGCGGGCTTATGGGGGTGCGCTCGTCGAAGTCGAAACGGAGTCCGAGCCGCACCGAGGGGGAAGGAACTTCATGCGGGCGCACAAAAGCGCACCGCCGTGTCACGGGAATCTCGCGGACGCAGGCGCCGTCAGAGGAAGACGGGCTTGGGCGCGTCAGCGACCCGTGAAGGGAGGTGTTCAGTCAGGAGTGACACCGGGCTGCTCGCCCGGGGTGCGCATCGCGGTGCGCAGGCCGGCGCGGCTCATGGCCGCGACGGCGGAATCGACGGCTTCGGTCGTCCAGAACGGGACACCGAAGTTGAGGCCGTCGAGGTGACCACCGGGGGCAGTGCTGCCACCCGGGGCGGTGGGGACGGACGGCGCAACCGGAAGCTGCACCGGGGCCAGCGGGGACGGCAGGTCACGGTGCCCGTCGCGGGACTCGCCCGCGGCACCGGTGCCGTCTTCGTGCTGGAAACCCTGCGGCGACGCGAGCACGGCTCGCAGCGCGGCGGGGAGCTGGACGGTCGAGACGGCGACCGTGTCCGTGGTCTGGCCGAGGCCCGTGGTGACCGGCTCCTGCTCGACCGGGGCGAGCCCCGGGAGCGACGGAACCAGGTCACCGTGACCGGCCGGGTCGAGCAGCTGCAGCACGTCGTGCGCCGGCTCGGGGGTGAAGGTCTGCTCGAGGACCTCGCGGGTGTCCTGCGGCTTGCGGACGATGTGCTCGACCGCGCCGAGGGTGCGGTGCGCCGGGCTCACGACGGCGTCTTCGGCGAGGTCCGAGACCGAGTCGCTGACGCGGTCGGAGACCTCGTGCCCGAGGACGCGGGCGCACGGCTCGCTCCACGCGGTGGCGTCCTGGTGGCAGCTCGAGGCGGCGACGTCGCCGGCCGCGGTGGCCGCACCGGTGTTCACGTCGCCGAGGCTGCCGGTCGCGGCCTCGGTGACCGGGGCGGTGCCCACCTCGACGGTGTCCGCGGAAGCGGTCGCACCGGAGACGAGCCACGCGGCGGCGGTGCCGGCCACGGCGCCCCCGAGGACGAGCAGCGCACGCGACACGAGACGGCGGGTGCGCTGGGCGCCCTGCCCCTCGTTCGTCGCGTCCTTCGCCACTCGTCGTCTCCTCGTGCTGAGTCGTGCTGGGTCTGTGATCAATCGGCAACATTGCGTTGCGGAAGCGACCTAACCAAATCCACGGCGGGCCGCGCACCTTTGACGCGACTTGATGCCCCCATCGTGTGAACGACACACTGTGTAGCCCGGTCTGACGGCGGGTGATCACGCCTGGCAGTGATCGGTGCCGGACGTGGCCGCGGGAAAGCGGCCGAATCGGGCGGTCTTGCCAGTACGGTGTGCCAGTGAGCCACGCGCGACGCGAAGACCAGTTCCTGCCGGAGCACGAGGACATCACCGGGCTGATCCCCCGGGGGCTGCGCATCAGTGCGGCGCTCGCCTGGCGGTTCATCGTGATCGCCGCCGCGCTGTACGCCGTGGTGTGGGTGATCGGCTACCTGTCCGTCGTCATCATCCCGCTGTCCATCGCCCTGCTGGTGTCCGCGCTGCTCGCGCCGGCGGTGCAGAAGCTGGTGGCGGTGCGGTTCCCGCGCGGCCTGGCGACGGCGATCGTCCTGATCGCCGGGCTGGCCGTGCTGGGCGGGCTGCTGACGTTCGTCGTCACGCAGTTCTCATCCGGCCTGCCGCAGCTGCAGCAGCAGGTGAACGCGAGCCTCGACCAGATCAAGAACTGGCTGCTGAACGGCCCGCCGCACCTGCGCCAGGAGCAGATCCAGGACTTCATCAACCAGGCGATCGGGTTCATCCAGAACAACCAGGCGTCCATCACGACGACCGCGCTGACCACGGCGAGCACCGTCGGCGAGATCCTCACCGGCTTCCTGCTGACGTTGTTCATCACGATCTTCTTCCTCAGCGGCGGCGACGGCATCTGGACGTTCCTGTGCCGCGGGGTGCCGCGCCGGGTCCGCAACCGGGTCGACGTCGCCGGGCGCCGCGGGTTCGCCTCGCTGGTCAGCTACGTCCGGGCGACGGCCGCGGTCGCCGTGGTCGACGCCGTCGGCATCGGTGTCGGCCTGTGGATCGTGGGCGTGCCGCTGGTGATCCCGCTGGCGACGCTGGTCTTCATCGGCGCGTTCATCCCGATCATCGGCGCCGTCATCACCGGCGGCGTCGCGGTGCTGATCGCGCTGGTGACGAACGGGTTCATCGGCGCGGTGATCGTGCTGGCCATCGTGATCGGCGTGATGCAGCTGGAGAGCCACATCCTGCAGCCGCTGCTGCTCGGGCGGGCGGTGAAGCTGCACCCGCTGGCCGTGGTCCTGGCCATCACGGCCGGCCTGGTCGCGGGCGGGATCGCCGGCGCGCTGCTGGCCGTGCCGCTGCTGGCGGTGCTCAACGCCGGCGTCCGGTCGCTGCTGCACGAGACCAACCCGGACCCGGCCGAGGTGGACGTCCTGAAGGACCAGGCCGCGCAGCCGAACGACGCCGAACCCGGCGGGCCGAAAGCCGAAATCGCGACGGTCGCCGAGAAGGAAGCCGACGCGTCACCGGCCGAGCCGCCGAAGCGCCCCGGCAAGCCGTGACCACCCGGCGGTCCCCGGACCCGATCACGCCGATGTGGCGTGGCGTGCTCGCGTTCCGCCTGCTCACCTGGGCGTTCGCGGGCGGCACCGTGATCGTCCAGAGCGGGCACTACCAGCGGGAGTGGCTGGCTTGGACGGTCCTCGGCGTGATGGCCCTGTGGTCGGTCGTCAGCAGCTTCTTCTACCTGCGTGAGCGGACGCGGCCGCCGGCGCTGGTGGTCTTCGACCTCGTGCTCACCACCGCGCTGCTGCTGACCTCGCACTGGGTGCTCAGCGACGAGCAGTTCGCCTTGAACGTCCCGTTGATCACGACGGTGTGGGCGGCCGTGCCCCCGGTCGCCGCCGGCGCGCGCTTCGGAGCGAGCGGCGGAGTGCTGGCCGGGCTGGTCCTCGGCGTCGCGACCGGGCTGGCGCGGGACAAGTTCGACATCGACGTCGCCCGCGACGGCGTCCTGCTCGCCGCGGCCGGGCTGCTGGTCGGCATGGCCGCGACGATGGGCCGCCGGTCCGCGGCGCGGCTCGAGCAGGCGCTGCGGAAGGAAGCGGCGACGGCCGAGCGGGAACGGCTGGCCCGGTCGATCCACGACAGCGTGCTGCAGGTGCTGGCCCGGGTCCGCAAGCGCGGCAACGAGGTCGGCGGCGAAGCGGCCGAGCTGGCGAAGCTGGCCGGCGAACAGGAGATCGCGCTGCGGTCGCTGGTGACGACCGAACCGCTGACGCCGAACGACAGCGGCACGTCCAGCCTGCGGGCCGCCCTGCAGCTGCTCGCGACGTCGTCGGTGCAGGTCTCGACCCCGGCGGACGACGTCGAGCTGCCCGCCCACGTCACCGACGAGCTGGTCGCCGTCACCCGCGAAGCGCTCTCGAACGTGGAGAAGCACGCCCCCGGCGCGCAGGCGTGGGTGCTGCTGGAGGACCTCGGCAGCGAGGTGGTGGTGAGCATCCGCGACGACGGACCGGGCATTTCGGACGGAGTTCTCGAGCAAGCGGCCGCCGACGGGCACCTCGGTGTGGTGGAATCCATCCGGGGGAGGGTGCGCGACCTCGGCGGGAGCGCGGCCCTCGACACCGGGCCCGGCCGGGGCACCGAGTGGGAGGTCAAGGTGCCGAGCACGAGGGGTGCGAAGTGAGCGAGGAGCGGATCTCGGTGATGGTGGTCGACGACCACCCGATCTGGCGCGACGGCGTGGCCCGCGACCTGACCGAGCACGGCTTCGACGTGCGGGCGACCGCCCCGGACGCCGACGCGGCGCTGCGCATCGCGCGCACCGTCCGGCCGGACGTCGTGCTGATGGACCTCAACCTCGGCGGCACGTCCGGGGTGGACGCCACCCGCGAGATCACGTCGGCGCTGCCGTCGACCCGAGTGCTGGTGCTGTCCGCGAGCGGCGAGCACAAGGACGTCCTGGAGGCGGTGAAGGCCGGCGCGTCCGGTTACCTGGTCAAGTCGGCGTCCGCGGCGGAGCTGGTGGACGCGGTGCACCGGACCGCGGCCGGCGACCCCGTGTTCACCGCGGGCCTGGCCGGGCTGGTGCTCGGCGAGTACCGGCGGATGGCCGACGCGTCCGTCGAAGGCACTGCGGGCGCCGAGCCACCCCGGCTGACCGAGCGCGAGACCGACGTCCTGCGCCTGGTCGCGAAGGGGCTGACCGCACGGCAGATCGCCGAGCGGCTCGTGCTGTCGCACCGCACGGTGGAGAACCACGTGCAGTCGACGCTGCGGAAGCTGCAGCTGCACAACCGCGTCGAGCTGGCCCGGTACGCGATCGAACACGGCCTCGACGAGGAGTAGCCCCCTAGGGCAGCACGGCGAACCCCGACCACACCGTGGTCGGCAGCGCCGCCTTGCCCAGCCGCCACGCCGGCTCGCCCGGGTGCCAGGCCGCGAGGACGCCGTCGGCGAGCACGAGGTCACCGTCTTCGGACCAGTCGAAGCCGCCGCCGCGCTTGAGGTGCTCGGTGATGAACGGCATCGCGGCGACGTGTTCCCAGGTCAGCGTGTCCGGGTGCAGCAGCCAGAGGTCCCGGGTCTGCGTGCTGGTGCCGCGGTAGGCGGGGTTGGCGAAGTCGACGGCCCAGACACTGCCGTCGCGCGAGGGGACGACGGTCGGCGTCCGCGCGATCACCGGCCGGCTGAGCTGCTTGCGGCTGTTGTCCCGCAGGTCGACGAGGGTGAGCTCGGTGAGGCCGTCGAGGAGCATCCGGTCACCGGCGACGCCGAAGATGCGCGGCGCCTGCTGGATGGTGCGGCCGGTCTCCGGGTCGATCAGCGCGTCCGTCGACTCGGCGGCGCCGCCGTTGATGGTGATCAGCAAGCCGCGCGTGGTCCCGGTGCGGACCTGGGTGCGGCAGCTGGCGGGCTGGCCGTGGCCGGACTCGCTGCCGGCGAGGGAGACGCGCTGCAGCCGGCAGGTGTCGGGCGCGTCCTGCCGGATGACCCAGACGCTGTCGCCGTCGGCGGCGGGGGCCACCGACCAGGCGCGGCCGAGGGAGCGCGGCGGGCTTGAGGGTCCGGTGTAGACGAGGACCTCGAACGGGTCGTCGCTGCCGGCGCCCGCCGGGTAGGCCGTCAGGACGGCGGACTTCCCGACCCGGATGACGCTCAGCCCCAGGTCGCCGCCGGGATAGCCGGGCGGGGTGGCGACGGGCCCGCCGTCGGCGTCGAACAGGGTCGGGCCGGTGGTGGGGATGAGGGCGGTGATGTCGATGCCCCCGGTCGTCGGCACGCCGGTGAGTCTCTCCGGCAGGGTGGGCGGGGTGCTCGGCGCCGCGCTCGTGGTGCTCGGGCTCGGTGGCGGTGGTGCTTCGCCCGTGCACCCGGACAGGACGACCAGCGCCGCGCAGAGGGCGGCGGCGCGGACTACGGGTCCGTTCAGGGTTTTCCCCCGATCTCCCTGGTGGAATCCGGTTCTACCATCATGGGCATGGGCGAGGAAGAGAACGCGGCGGCGGAACCGGTGACCGAAACCAAGCCGTTGGGCGAGCGGGATCTCCGGGTGTCCGACGACGAGCGCGAGCACGTCGTCGGGGTGCTGCAGAAGGCGATCGGCCGCGGGATGATCGACCTCGACGAGTTCACCGAGCGCACCGACCGTGCGCTGGCGTCGCGGACCCGCGGCGAGCTGAACGCCGTGCTGGCCGACCTCGCCGGGCTGTACCACCCGGCGGCCGCGTCCGCCGCCGCGCCGTCGTACGCGGCTCCGGTGGGCTACAGCGGCGGCTACCCGTCCGGACGGCGGTTCGAGCTCAACGCGAAGTACTCGTCACTGGTCCGCAGCGGGCCGTGGGTGGTGCCGCCCGAGATGGTCGTGCGCAACAAGTACGGCTCGACGAAGCTCGACTTCACCGAGGCCCAGGTGCAGTCGCCGGTGGTGCACATCGAGCTGGACGCCAAGTGGGGCTCGGTCGAGGTGATCATCCCGGAGCACGCGGCGGTCGACGTCAACTCGATCACCGACGTCAAGTTCGGCTCGCTGGAGGACAAGACGCGCAGCAACGGGCACATGGGGAACCCGCGCTTCGTGCTGAGCGGGCGGGTCCACGGCGGTTCGCTGGTCATCCGGCACCCGCGGCGCGGGCTGTTCGGCTAGCCGGGGTCCCTCTGCCCCCGGCGTCAAGAAGGCCTCCCCACCCAGGCATCGGGTGGGGAGGCCTTCGCGCTGTTCAGGCGGCCCGGAGGTTCTTCGCGACGAAGCCGATGAGAACGGCGAAGGCGACGGCGGCGAGCCCGGCGACGACGTGCAACCCGCTGGGCAGGCCGTGCGCGCGGACGACGGCGTTGCCCAGGGTCCCGACGGTCGCGATGCCGAGGGCGTAGCCGAACTCGTTGACGGTCTGGGCCAGCGACGCGGCGGCACCGGCCTTGCGCTGCGGCACCGAGCCGACGACGAGATCGGTCCCGAGCGCGACCATCGGGCCGACGCCCAGCGACGTCACGGCGAACCCGAGCGCGGGCCACGCCGGCCCGGCGGCGGGGTCGACGAGGGCGAGGATCACCATGCCGGCCGCGGCGAGGGCAACCCCACCGGCGATCAGGACGTTCGGCTTCACCCGGCGCGCGAGGGCGGGCGCGGCGAGGAAGCTGACGGTGGAGGCGGCCATCCCGGGCAGGAGACCCAGAGCGGCCCCGACCGGCGAGAGGTGCTGCGCGACCTGCAGGAACTGCGCGGTGAACAGCATCGTGGTGCCCCCGAGCATGCTGAACAGGAGCATCCCGCCGAGCGTGGTGCGGAAGGCCTTCGCGGCGAAGAGGCTGAAGTCGACGAGCGGGTCCTTCAGGGCGCGTTGCCGCTTGTAGAAGACGTACCCGACGGCCAGGCCGGCCACGAGGGCGGCCACCGGAACGGGGTGGACGCCGTCGCGAGCGAGCTCCTTGATCCCGTAGACGGCGGGCAGGATGGCGCCGAGCGAGAGGCCGACACTGGGCAGATCGAGACGGCCGGCCTGCTCGTCGCGGTATTCGGGCAGCAGCTTCGGGCCGATGACGAGCAACAGGACCATGGCGGGAACGCCGAGCAGGAAGACCGCACCCCACCAGAAGTGCTCGAGCAGGACACCACCGACCATCGGGCCGATGATGGCGCCGACGGTGAAGCAGCCGGCCCAGATCCCGATGGCCTGGGCGCGTTGCTGCGGGTTCTTGAAGAGGGTCCCGATGAGGGAGAGGGTCGAGGGAGCGAGCGTCGCCCCGGCAACCCCGAGCACGGCCCGCGCGGCGATGAGCATGCCGGGAGTCGTGGCGAAGGCGGCCCCCACGGAGGCGATCCCGAAGGCGGCGGCCCCGATGAGCAGCAGTTTCCGCCGCCCGATCCGGTCGCCGAGGGTCCCCATGGTGACCATGAACCCGGCGACCATGAAGCCGTAGGTGTCCATGATCCAGAGTTGACCGGTGCCATCGGCGTGAAGACTGGTCGCGATCTTCGGCAGCGCGAGGACGAGAACGAAGACGTCCAGCGAGACGAGCAGGGTGGGCAGCGCCAGCACGGCAAGGCCGATCCACTCCCGGCGCCCGGCCCTCGCCGTCTCCGTCCCGGCCGGAACCCCGGCCTGCGCTTCGGCGGTGATGGTCATGGCTGCTTCCTCTCGGCTCGGTGGTGCTTTCACCACTTCGTCGAGCGGGCCGGGCCGGAATCGACAGCTCGGTCGAGGTTTGTCGAGAAAAGCCGTGAAGGCCGCCTCGATGGGGAGGCGCCCTTGCGGGCACTGGCTCCGAGATTCCCAGCCCAGCCGCGGCCGCCTGCTTCGAGCCAGCGCTCACCGGCCCTCACGAAGCCGGCCGGGTTTCGTCAGGGGCGAGCTGCCGCCCTTGCTTCCGCCGGGTTCGACGTTGCCAACGCTGCCTCGGCCAGCGTCTCGCACTCCGCGAGCGTCGACGTCGCCAGGCTTGCGCCCACCGTGCGGACTGCCGGGGCGTTCATCGACAGGCTCGTCAAGCCCAAGCCCGCCAAGACCAGTGCCAGCCTCGGGTCCGCCGCCGCTTCGCCGCACACGCCCGCCGGCTTGCCCGTGGCCTTGGCCGCGTCGCCGATCAGTTTCAGCAGGCGCAGGAGGCCCGGCTGCCACGGGTCGTTGAGCTTCGCCACCGCGCCCAGCTGGCGGTCCGCCGCGAACGTGTACTGGGCCAGGTCGTTCGTGCCCACCGAGAC
This sequence comes from Amycolatopsis sp. NBRC 101858, assembly GCF_030269325.1. Lineage (GTDB taxonomy): Bacteria > Actinomycetota > Actinomycetes > Mycobacteriales > Pseudonocardiaceae > Amycolatopsis > Amycolatopsis ponsaeliensis. The sequence continues at coordinate 2,428,086 of NZ_BSTD01000001.1, forward strand.
GAAGTCCACCGCTTCGAGGATTTCGCGGGCGCTCAGCGCCGCCGCCGGGATCTCGATCATCACGCCCGCCCGGGCGATGCCCGCCGCGCGGACGCGGGCGGCGAACCACGCCGCTTCCTCGACCGTCGCGACCATCGGGGCCATCACCGAGACCTCGGCGCCCGAATCCTCCGCCGCGCCGGCGATCGCCTCGAGCTGGCGGTCCAGCACCTCGGGGCGGTCGAACGCCACGCGCAGCCCGCGGACGCCGAGCGCCGGGTTCGGCTCGACCTCCGGGGAGAGGAACGCCAGCGGCTTGTCGGCGCCCGCGTCCAGGGTCCGCACGATCACCGGCTTGCCGCGGAACGGCGAGAGCACCGCCGTGTACGCCGCGCGCTGCTCGGCCACCGACGGCTCGTCCGAGGCGTCCAGGTAGCAGAACTCGGTGCGGAACAGGCCGACGCCTTCCGCGCCCGCGTCGGCCGCGGCCTGCGCGTCGGCCGGGGAGCCGACGTTGCCGTAGACCTTCACGCGGTGGCCGTCGGACGTCGCGCCCGTGCCGTTCCAGTCGGCCAGCTGCGCCTTGGTCGCCGTGACGACCGGCGCCGACGGGTCCGCGACCTCGACCGTGCCCGCGTCGCCGTCGACCGCAAGCGCTTGCGCGTCCAAGCTCAGCAGGCCGCGCACGGCCACGACGGCCGGGATGCCCAGCGCCCGCGCCAGGATCGCGGTGTGACTGGTGGGGCCGCCCTCTTCGGTGACCAGGGCGAGCACCTTCGCCGGGTCGAGCCCCGCGGTGTCGGCCGGGGCGAGGTCGCGGGCGACCAGCACGCTCGGCGACGCCAGCTCCGGCACCCCGGGCGGCGCGATGCCGAGCAGCTCGGCGACCAGCCGATCGCGCACGTCGCGCACGTCGCGGACGCGTTCGGCCATGTACCCGCCCGCGGCGGCCAGCGCTTCGGCGAAGCCCTCGGCGGCCTGGTGGACGGCTCGCGCGGCGGGCAGCCCCTGCGTCTTGACCAGCTGCTCGGCCTGCGAAGCGAGCGCCGGGTCGGCCGCCATCGCGGCGGTGGTGATGAGGATCGTCGCGGCCTCGCCGGTGGCGGTCTCGGCCTGCTTCTCCAGCCGGCCGGCGACGATCGCCGCGGCGGGCGCGATGCGCGCGGCTTCGGCGGCGGGATCGGCCGGGGCCGGGGTGGCGGCGGGCTCGCCAAGCGGCTCCGCGACGCGGACGACGGGACCACTCGCGCGGCCGGGGCTGACGGCGACCCCGGACAGAAGCTCAGACATGGTCTAGACCATAGCTCAAGTAGGTCTGGATATCTCGTGGTGGCGGGCACAACCCTCGCTGACGCACCTGTTCGAGCACCGGCCGGACCTCCTCGTGCCACCAGGCTTCGGCCAGTTCGCCGCGGCTGCGCACCGGCCGTCCGGCCAGCATACGGCGGAAACCCCAGGCTTCGGCCGAGTCGGCGAGCCGGAACCAGTCGGCCGGGTCGTCGAGCCACAGCCCGAGGCGGACGTCGTCCGGCAGCGGGACGCGCTCGAGGAACATCCGCTCGGCGGTCTTCGACGGCAGGTCCGCGAGCGTCAGGCAGCGCAGCGCGCAGGCGACCGTGCTGATCCAGCGGACCCGCGCGCGGATCGTCCGGGCGCCGCGGGCGCGTTCGATGGCGACGCGGTGGTGTCCGTCGTCGACGAAGAACATGTCGGACAGCCGCACGAGCCGCACCGGCGGGAGGTCGGCCGACGTCCGCGTCAGCCGTTCCCAGCGATCGCGCAGCGCCCGGTTGCGCGGCCGGAACTCACGGTCGAAGTCGCCGGCGCGGGCGACCGTGCCGACGATGCCCTCCAGCGGGACGTCGTAGACGCCTTCGTCGACCTCGGTCTGCTTGCCCAGCGCCTTCAGGGTTTCATCGAGCGGCATGATCGCGAGGTGGTCGGGGCGGCGTGCCTCCGCGATCGCCCTCAGCTGAGCTGCGTAGCCGCGCCACCAGGCCGAACCGAACGAGTCGCCCATGTGAGGTGCAACACGGGCCTTCGGATGATCATTCCCCCAGGTCGGCGGCGGTCGGGTAGGACGGCTGCGCACCGTGCCGCGTCACGCTGAAGGCCGCGACGCGCACCGCGTGCTTCGCCGCGGAGACGAGGTCGGCGCCGTCGGCGAGCGAGGCCGCGAGCGCGCCCGCGAAGGCGTCCCCGGCGCCGGTGGTGTCGACGGCCTCGACCGCCGGCGACCCCACCTCGGTCACGCCGTCCCGCTCCACGACGACCGCACCCGCCGCGCCGAGCGTGACGACGGCGGCCCGCGGTCCGAGCTCCAGGAGCTTCCGGAAGTCCGCGCCGGGCCCGGCCAGCCACGCGGCTTCGTGTTCGTTGACGAGCAGGACGTCGAGCTTGGCCAGCGTCTCCGCGGACAGCTTCGCCGCCGGCGACAGGTTCAGCAGCACCTTGACGCCCTTTTCGGCGGCCCGCGCGACGGCGTGCTCGATGGTCGGCAGCGGCACCTCGAGCGAGGCGACCATGATCTCGACCCCGTCGAACACGGCGTCGACGTCGGCGGGCTCGAGGCTCGAGTTGGCGCCGGGGGAGACGAGGATGGCGTTCTCGCCGTCCGGGGTGACGGTGATGTAGGCGATGCCGGTCGGCCGGTCGCTGGTCCGGACCAACCCGGTGTCGACCCCGGCGGCGCGCAGCGAGTCGAGCAGCAACCGGCCGTAGGGATCGTCGCCGACGGCACTGAGGAGCGCGACGTCCGCCCCGAGCCGGCCGGCCGCGACCGCGGTGTTGGCACCCTTGCCGCCCGGCGAAAGCACGGTGTCGCCGCCCAGCACCGTCTCGCCACCTGCCGGCCGCCGGTCCACCGCGACGACGAGGTCGGCGTTGGCGGATCCCACAACGAGGACGTCGGAGTTCATCCCCGCACTGTGCCACGAAAGCCGTCCGACCAGGTCGGGAAGGGTGAGGAAGAGGAAAGTGAAGGTTTTTGTAACTTATCCGGCGTTGAGTGCGACAATCATGCGAGCAGCGGATGCCCGTCACTCGATCGGGGGATCACATTCCCCCGGCCGTCACTACGCGGACCGGTCCCGCTCTCCAGGTGCGTCACCACGCAAGACGTGGTGGCGGTGCCCCGACCGGTGAGAGCCGGACAGGGCATCATGTCGCCGGCGCCGATCACGTAGCCCCCCGAGTGATCGGCGTCGGCGGCGCCTCACTCCGCCGGGCGCACCGGCACCAACGCCAGCACGTGTTCGGCTGCTCCTGGGGAGATCTTCCCGGCCAACGGCCGATCGCTGCCGTTGCGGCGAACCGCGTGGACGGCGACGTAGTGGCGCGTGGCCTTCTTCCCCGAGGGCTCGATCGTCAGCCGGGCGAGGTCGGTGCGCCGCACCACGACGGGTTCGCCTTCCTTGGGGCGCCACGTCACCGCGTCGACCGTCACGGCGAATTCGCCGAAGTCACCCCGGTAACGGGTCAGGTAGAGCAGCACCCAGATCGCCACGGCGACCGGCAACGGGATCCCCGGCGGAATGTCGTAGAACGCCGGCGACACGAAGTCGGCGATGACGGCCAGCCAAGCCGTCCACAGGAACACCAGCCGGACGGCGGACGCTTGTTCGGCGCGGACGAGCGTTCCCGGCTGGTCGGCACGCCAGCGTTTGACCAGCAGCTTCACCGGGTTCGGCACGCCGAAGCCGCCGCGCCGGACGTTCTTGGAGTTCCAGCGGCTCAGCCCGGGGCGATGGCGCTCGATCGCCGCCAAGGCCTTTTCGGCCTCTTCGCGGGCCATCGACGACGACAGGATGAAGCCGTCCTCGGATTCGTGGCGGCAGTCGGGGTTCAGGTTGCGGAGCGCGTCGTCGTCCACGAGCGACACGGCGAGCGCGACCCGGTCTTCCGGTTGCCCTTCCCGGAAGACGAACCGGCGGACGTCGTCCCAGGGCAGGACGAGCGTCGTCTTGTCTTCGAGCGGCTGCCGGAACCCGTCGGGACCGAACTCGACCCGCGCGGTCACCATCCCGCCGTTGCGGCGGATGTACCGCCGCAGGATCGGCCGGAAGCAGAAGCACGCCAACGCCAGCACGCCGAGCGCGGGCGCGACCAGGTACACGACCGGGTCTTGGCTGCGGGCCCACACCAGCAACCCGGCCAGGACGGCGAACACGACGCCGAGGAAGGCCATGCACCCGACGGCCGTCCTCAGTTCGGCCGGCGGGTTGTGGATCGGCAGCCGGACCGGCACCGCCGCCGTTTCCGGCTCGCCGGGAGTCGTCGACACCACGGTGGCTAGATCGACCCGGAGATGCGCTGGGCGCCCGGCTGCTGGAAAACCGGCTCGGCGGCCGCGGTCTGCTTCTCGTTGTAGTGGTTCTCGCGGTACTCCTTGTCGGCCTCGTCGTAGGCGCCCGCGGTCTTCTTGCCCGCTTCCTTTCCGGCCTCTTCACCGAGCGCCTTGGGCAGCTCCTTGAGCCCGTCCTTGAAGATGCCCGGCGCCGCGTGAGCCGCGTCGCGCAACGCCGCGAGCAGCTTCTGGCCGACGGTCCTGAAGAGCCCGCTGAGGTGGTTGAACTGGCTGATGCCCTTCTGGAAGGCCCGCATGAGCTTCTGCAGCCACTCCGACATGCGCGAGCCGCACTCGACGATCTCGGCCGTCCCTTCGCCGGCCAGGCCGGCGGGCGCGGCCGGTCCCGGATACCGGGCGAGGATGCTGATCAGCTTGCCGATGCATTCCGTGAGCAGGTCCCGCAGCACGCTGCGCACGACGTTCAGGATGCTCTTGCAGACGTCGATCAGCACGGAGACGGCCTTCGCGCCGCCGGCGACCCCGGAGTACATGTCGCCGAGCTCGGCCGTGAACGCGCGATAGGCGTCCGCGCCTTGGCCCGTCCACTCCGCGCTGTCCGCCTTCACGGTCTCGAGGAGGTCCTTGGCGACCGCGTCGATCTCGTCGCTGATGTTGCCCCAGGTTTCCTGCATGATGTCGAGCTGTTCCTGGTTCCCCGTCACCCAGTCGAGCGGGGCGCGCAGGAACTCGACGTGCTCGATCAGCCAGCCGAGCCCCATGCTGGCCAGGCCGGCGATCGGGTCACGGAGGAAATCCATCACGCCGGCGGCGCCGAAGCCGAGGTTGAGCAGGCCTTCGGTCCAGTCGCCGTCGGCCGCCTTCGTGGCGGCGTCCCAGAAGTCCTGCGCCATCCCGGCGCCTTCGAGCGCCGAAGACCCTTCGTCGACCTTCTTCTTGGCGTCGGTCACCAAAGCGTTCTCAGTCAAGGCTGATCCCTTCGAAGTTCGCCTTGACGTCCTGCTCGTACCAGTCGACGTGCTGCGACCAGGTGCGGACGCGATCGATCTGCTCCTGGGCCACGTTCTTCGCGTGGCCGATGGAGTCGCTCCCCAGGGTCTGGGCGACGCCGCACAGCGCGCCGAGGCCGCACGCCTGGCCGATGAGGCCGAAAGCCATCGGGTCGACCACCTGGGCCGCCGCGTCCAGTGTCTTGGCGAACCGGTCGACGAACGGTTCGAGCTTCTTCGCGTGGTCCAGCAACTGCGCCGGCTTGATCCGGATGTCCGCCTGCGGGCTGTTCATCCTCTTCTCCTCCCTCGTTGCCCTGGTCAGCGCAGGTAGTCGCCGTCGCTGAAGTAGTCGTCGTCGCCTGCTTCGGGTTCACGGCGCACCGGGCGGGGCGGAGCCGGCTTCGGCTGCGCCGGCGGGGGCGGCTCCTCCTCCGCGATGAAGCGCGACCCATCGGTGGCCGGGGCCGCGTAGCCACCGTCCACGAACCCCTGCGGCTCGGGCTCCGGGTACTCGCGGTGGAGCTGATCGACCAGCTCGGTCATGGTCTCGGTGCCGGCGATCGACGGCATCCCGGTCTGGACGGCCTCCGCCAGCCTGCTCTGCGCGCGCCGGACGGTCCGCAGGATCTCGTCGGCGAGGTTCGCCTTCTCCCGCACCCCGGGCCCGATCTCCAGGCCGACGAGGTTGCCGAGGTGGTTGACCTCGACCGCTATCTGGCCGTCCTGGCTGCGCTCGGACACGGAGACCGTGCCCATTTCGGCCTGCATGCGGTCGCCCCGCTGCTTGGCCTCGGCGATCTTGGCGTCGAAACCCGCCAGCAACTGCTCAGCGTTCATCACGCGAACCTCCCCGTTCACGTCAGTAACCGTACGGCGACCGAGTGTGGCACATGGCACCGACAGTTGTGCGCGGTTCGGTGGTTTGTGACGAAGACCCCCGGGGTTTCCCCACCCGCCCGGGTGGTCAACCGGGTGTCCGCGCTGTTCAGCGGCTCATAGCGTCGGCTTTCATGAGCATCTCCGACTGGAAGCGGACGATCTACGCGCTCCTCGCGCTGCCCGCCTGTCTCGCGGGACCGGCGGTGCGGAGAAGGCTCGCGCTGCGTTGGCTGGGCGGCGAACCACGGCGTGGGGGCTTCCTGGCGAGCGTCGCGGCTTTCCCGATCGCCTTGCTGGTCTGGTACCTCGTCGGGCGGATCGCGACCTTCGGGTTCTTCTGGACCGAGGCCGGTGCCGCCGGGTCGTGGGGTGGGCCGTCGCTGATCGGGGCCTGGGTCGTGCACTTCTTCTGCGCTCTCGGGATGGCCGTCGTGGGCATGTGGCTGCTGCGGCCCCTGACGCGGACGTCCTGAGCTGCACCTTTTCGTTACGGCCGAGATCGCGTTAATGCAAGACTTGTCGTAGTAAGCACCTAGACTGTTCGGATGAGCCACCCCACGCGGAGGGGTCGCGCGCGTGCGGCTACCGAACAGGACATCCGGCGGACCGCCCGGAAGCTGCTCGTCGAGCAGGGGCCGGAGGCGGTCACCCTGCGTGCCATCGCGCGGGAGCTGGGGATCACCGCGCCCGCGCTCTACCGGTACTACGAGTCGCGGGACGACCTCGTCGAGAACCTGCGGCTCGACGTCTGCGCCGATCTGGCCGACGAGCTCGCCGAGGACATCGCCGAGCTGCCGGACGACGGGATCATGCAGCTCTTCGCCATCTGCAAGGGCTTCCGGCGCTGGGCGCTCACCCACACGAAGGAATTCACGCTGGTCTTCGCGTCGCCGACCGGCGGGGTCGGGTCCACTGCGGGCTCCGCGCTGAGCCGGGTCGACGAGCCCTTCGGCCGCATCTTCCTGGCCGCCGCCGGGCGGGTGCTCGCGCGGACCGACATCGTGCTGCCGTCCGCCAGCGGGGTGCCCGACGAGCTGCGGGACGACCTCCAGACGTTCCAGGAATCGCTGGTCACCGTGCTCGCCGAGTCCGACCGGGCGGTGCCGGTGGAGAAGATCGACCTCGGCGTGACGTACCTGATGATCCAGTTCTGGGCCCGGCTCTACGGGCACGTCACGCTCGAGGTCTTCGGCAACTACCCGATCCCGATGTCCAAGCCGGACGTCCTGTTCGAGGCGATGCTCATCGACCTCGCCCGGGAGATCGGGCTCTACACCGGCTAGGCCGCGTGGCCGCCGTCGACCGACAGCGTCGCCGCCGTCACGTACGCGCTGGCCGGCGACGCCAGGTAGGACACCGCGGCGGCCACCTCCGACGGCGTGCCGTAGCGGTCGAACGCCGTCAACCCCCGCTGGTCCGCCGCGTACGGGCCGTCGGCCGGGTTCATGTCCGTGTCCGTCGGGCCCGGGTGGACCAGGTTGACGGTGATGCCGCGCGGGCCGAGCTCCCGCGCCAGCGCCTTGGTCAGGCCGACCATCGCCGCCTTGCTCGTCGCGTACAGCGCCATGCCCGGGCCGGGCACGCGGTCCGTGACGCAGCTGCCGATCGTGATCACGCGGCCGCCGTCACCCAGGACGCCGGCCGCCGCCTGGGTCGCCGCGAACACACCGCGGACGTTCACCGCCAGCACGCGGTCGACGTCCTCGAGCGCGGTTTCGGTGAAAGCGCCGACGAAACCGACGCCCGCGTTGTTCACCAGCACGTCCAGCCGGCCGAACTCCGCCACCACAGCCGAAACGGCCGCCGACACCGCGTCCGCGTCCGCCGAATCCGCCTGGACCGCCAGCGCGCGACGGCCGAGGTTCTTGATCTGCTCGACCACCTCGGCCGCTCGCGCGCCGTTGTGCTGGTACGTCAGCGCAACGTCCGCGCCGTCCTCGGCGAGCCGCAGTGCCGTGGCCGCGCCGATGCCGCGGCTGCCGCCCGTCACCAGCGCCACCTTGCCGTCGAGGGTCATCCCCGGTTCTCCTTCGATCGAACGGATTTCCTTGACCGTTCAATCAAATCGGGGATGACCACCGAGCACCGGCGGCTTTCCGACGGAGCGCTACAGGACGATGTTGACCAGCTTGCCCGGCACCACGATCACCTTGCGCGGGGTGCCGTCGCCGATCAGGGCCGCGACCTTCTCGTCGGCCAGGGCCGCCGCCTGGACGTCGTCCGAAGCGGCGTTCGCGCCCACCGTCACGCGGGAGCGGACCTTGCCGTTGACCTGGATCGGGTACTCGACCGTGTCCTCGACCAGGTACTTCTCGTCCACCACCGGGAACGGGCCCTGCACCAGCGAATCCGCGTGGCCCAGGCGGTGCCACAGCTCCTCCGCCATGTGCGGGGCCAGCGGCGCCAGCATCAGCACCAGCGGCTCGGCCAGCTCGCGCGGCGTCGACGCGGCCGCGCCGTACGTCTTCGTCACGTGGTTGTTCAGCTCGATCAGCTTCGCGCCCGCCGTGTTGAAGCGCATCTCCGCGTAGTCCTCGCGGACACCGGCCACCGTGCGGTGCAGCACCTTGCGGTCCGCCTCCGAAGCGTCCTCAGTGGACACTCGCAGCTCGCCGGTGGTCTCGTCGACGATCAGGCGCCACAGCCGCTGCAGGAAGCGGTGCGAGCCCACGACGTCCTTGGTCGCCCACGGGCGCGACATGGCCAGCGGGCCCATCGCCATCTCGTAGAACCGGAACGTGTCGGCGCCGTAGTTCTCGGCCATTTCGTCCGGCGTGACGACGTTCTTCAGGCTCTTGCCCATCTTGCCGTACTCCTGGGTGACTTCCTCGTCGTTGAAGAAGTACTTCCCGCCGCGCTCCTCGACCTGCTCGGCCGGGACGTAGACGCCGCGCGCGTCCGTGTACGCGTACGCCTCGATGTAGCCCTGGTTGAACAGCTTCCGGTACGGCTCCTTGGATGTCACGTGGCCCAGGTCGAACAGCACCTTGTGCCAGAACCGCGAGTACAGCAGGTGCAGCACCGCGTGCTCGACGCCGCCGACGTACAGGTCGACGCCGCCGGTGTCGTCCGCGCCGTGCTCGCCGGGGCGCGGGCCCATCCAGTACGCCTCGTTTTCCGGCGCGCAGAACGACTCCGCGTTCGTCGGGTCGACGTACCGCAGCTGGTACCAGCACGAACCCGCCCAGTTCGGCATCGTGTTGATGTCGCGGCGGTACTTCTTCGGCCCGTCACCCAGGTCCAGCTCGACCTCGACCCAGTCGGTCGCGCGGGCCAGCGGGGACGACGGCATCGAGTCGCGGTCCTCGGGGTCGAACGTCACCGGCGAGTAGTCGGCGACCTCGGGCAGCTCGATCGGCAGCATCGACTCCGGGACGGCGTGCACCTCGCCGTCGGAGTCGTAGACCACCGGGAACGGCTCGCCCCAGTAGCGCTGGCGCGAGAACAGCCAGTCGCGCAGCTTGAACTGCACGGTGCCGACGCCGGTGCCGTCCTCGGCCAGGCGCTCGATGATCGTCTTCTTGGCCTCGGCGACGTCCATGCCGTCCAGGAAGCCGGAGTTGATCGCGGGGCCGTCGCCGGTGAACGCCTTGCCGTCGAAGCCTTCCGACGGCTGCACGGTCCGGATGATGTCCAGCCCGAACTTCTCCGCGAACTCCCAGTCGCGGACGTCCTGGCCGGGGACGGCCATGATCGCGCCGGTGCCGTAGCCCATCAGCACGTAGTCGGCGACGAAGATCGGGATCCGCTTGTCGTTGACCGGGTTCGTCGCGTACGCGCCGGTGAAGACGCCCGTCTTCTCCTTGTTCTCCTGCCGGTCCAGCTCGGACTTGCGGGAGGCGGCGACGCGGTACTCCTTGATGGCGTCGGCGGGCGTCGCCGCGCCGCCGGTCCACCGGGCGTCGACGTCCGCGGGCCACGCGTCCGCCGTCAGCTTGTCGACCAGCGGGTGTTCCGGCGCCAGCACCATGTACGTGGCGCCGAACAGGGTGTCCGGCCGGGTCGTGAAGACCTCGATCGCGTCTTCGCCTGCCTTGAACGTGACGCGGGCGCCGTGGGAGCGGCCGATCCAGTTCCGCTGCATGGACTTGACCTTCTCCGGCCAGTCCAGCAGGTCCAGGTCGTCGACCAGGCGGTCGGCGTACGCGGTGATCCGCATCATCCACTGCCGCAGGTTGCGGCGGAACACGGGGAAGTTGCCGCGCTCGCTGCGGCCGTCGGCGGTGACCTCTTCGTTCGACAGCACCGTGCCCAGGCCCGGGCACCAGTTGACCGGCGCCTCGGAGATGTAGACCAGGCGGTGGTCGTCGATGACCGTCTTGCGCTCGGCGGCGCTCAGCGACGCCCAGTCCTTCCCGCCGGGCACCGGGCGCGAGCCGTCGGCGAAGGCGGCTTCCAGCTCGGCGATCGGCCGTGCCTTGCCGGCGTCGGTGTCGTACCAGGAGTTGAAGATCCGCAGGAAGATCCACTGCGTCCAGCGGTAGTACTCGGGGTCGATCGTGGAGATGCGACGGCGTTCGTCGTGGCCCAGGCCCAGGCGCCGGATCTGGCGCAGGTAGGTCCGGATGTTCTCCTCGGTGGTCTTGCGCGGGTGCTGCCCGGTCTGGACCGCGTACTGCTCGGCCGGCAGGCCGAACGCGTCGAAGCCCATCGTGTGCAGCACGTTGCGCCCGATCATCCGGTGGTACCGGGCGAAGACGTCGGTGCTGATGAAGCCCAGCGGGTGCCCGACGTGCAGGCCGGAGCCCGACGGGTACGGGAACATGTCCTGGACGAACAGCTTGTCGCTGGGGACCGGCTGCCCCTCGACCGAGAGCGGCCCGACGGGGTTGGGCGCGTGGAAGGTGCCCTGGTCGGCCCAGTGGTCCTGCCACCGCTGCTCGATCTGGCCGGCCAGCGCGGCCGTGTAGCGGTGCGCCGGGACGTCGGTCCCTGTTGTCTCGGTCATCGCCGTCTTCCTTCGTCGCGAGGTACTCCAGAAACAACTCGACCCCTCAGCCACCAGGGCATGAGGGGTCGCCGCGCCGGCCGGGCCGGACCCGGTCAGCGCGGCAGGCTAAGGAGCAGCCGAGCCGTGTTCATACGTTCATCGTAACTTGCTGGTCAAAGCCGTTCCGAGGGGACCGCCAGTGCGGCGAACTGGGTGACCTGCGTGGCCGAGAAGTTGTTGTCGCTGACGATGATCAAGCTGCGCTCGCCGTTCGGCAGCTTCGGGCCCCAGGTCATGCCTTCCAGGTTGTCCACAGTGGACAGCCCGAGGTCGGCCGCGTCGAAGAGCAGGCGCTTCTTGACCGGCTTGACGTGCTTGGCCGCGCTCAAGGAGGGAACGTTCAGGACGTTCGTCGCACCCTTCGTGTCGATTTCGTAGACGCGGACCTTGTTGCCGACACCGGTGACGAACGAGCGTTCCATCATCAGGAACTTCGTCGGGTCGGCCTGGTCGACGGCCAGCATCGAGGAGACGCCGGTGGTGGCGAACGCGCCATCAGGGACCGGTGACGCGAAGATCGGCTCCTGCGGGTAAGCGTACTGCGCCAGGACCGGGCCGTAGCGCCCCTGCAGCGTGATGCGGGAGACGCCGCCGGTGGTGCGCGTCGACTCCGGGCCGTCCTGCAGCAGCGGGCCTTCGACGTCGCTGGCCAGCAGCGCGCCGAACCCGGTGAAGGTGATGCCCTCGAGGACGAGGTTCTGCCGCGGGCCGGCCGTCGGCGTCATCTTCTCGTTCGCGGGGATCGGCAGGTCGCGGACGTATTTCCCGTCGCGGCGCGCTTCACGGATCGACGGGTCGATCAACGTCGTCGCGGTGCGCTCGCCCTCCTGCGACCAGTAGTAGTCGCCGGTCCACGGGTCGACGCGCAGCTCTTCGGGGTCGATCGTCTGCTCGTTCTGCGGCTTCGAGGGGTCGTTCTGCGTGAGCGGCGGGTACGGCGTGCCGTCCGGGCGCAGCAGCGGCTTCGTGCCGGTGAAGGTGACCGGGCCGACGCCGTCCGCCGACACCGGGAAGGTCGCCGTGTAGAAGCGGGCGGGGTTGATCGCCGACCGGTCGTCGCAGATCAGGGCGTATCCGCCGGTCCGGGGGTCGTAGTCGATGCTGGAGAGGCCGCCGACCACCGTGCCCTGGAACAGCAGGGAGTTGGGGACGATCTGCTCGCCGAGCAGGCGAACCGGCCGCTGGTGACTCTCGGTGGCACTCGCCGGCGATGCGGCGAGGAGTCCCCCGATCAGGGCAGCGGTCAACACTGTGGGCAGTACTCGCGGTGACATGGCCTGTAGCACAGTCGGTCAGGGTATCCGCCAGGTTGCCAGGACGTCACGCTTATCCTTGACCTCGTGTTCGCTATCGCGCTGGTTCCGGTCGTGCTGGGTCTGCTCGTCGGCTTTGGTGGGTTCCTCGGTTTCCGCGAGCGCTTGACGCGCGAAGGCGGCACCGGCGTGCGCACGCAGGCCGCGCTGCGCAGCGAAGAAGCGTTCAAGCTGGCCAACCGCGTCGCGGGGCTGCCGACCATGGCCGGCGGCGCGATCTCCGTGCTCACCGGGCTGGCCGGGCTCGCGATGCCGACGACCGCCGGCCTGGTCTCCGCCGCGCTCGCCGGGGTGCTCGCCATGCTCGTGCTGGTCATGGGCGGCGGCGTGCTCGGCAACCGGGCCGCGCTGACCGTGCCCGCGCCGGCTCCGGCGGCGCCCGCCGGCTGCAGCGGCTGCGCGTGCGGCGCCGGCGGCTGCGGGGTCTTCAAGAAGGAAGACGCTTAATTCCGTTGGAGGTCGCCCGGATGGGTGGCCAGCAGCGCCAGGGGGATGCCCTGGCGGCGCAGCACCTGGCTCCACAGGTCGCCGCTCGGTGAGGCCAGGATGTCGCTCGGGAGCGCGGGCACGATGACCCAGTCGTCGCGTTCGATCTCACCGGCCAGCTGACCCGAGTCCCAGCCCGCGTACCCGGCGAAGACGCGCACGCCGCGGACCTTCGGCACCAGCACTTCGGGATCGGTGTCCAGGTCGACCAGCGCGACCGGGCCGCGGACCGCGATCACGCCCGGCACGCTCGCCGCCGTCTCGCCGGTGCGCAACGCGGCCAGGCACAACGCGGTCTTCTTCTCGACCGGCCCGCCGACGAACACCGCCTGCGGCTCGGCGACGTGCCCGCCCCAGTTGGGCAGGACGTCGTGCACGGCGACGTCACTCGGCCGGTTCAGGACCACGCCGAGCGTGCCTTCGTCGCGGTGATCGATGACGAACACGACGGTCCGCCGGAAGTTGGGGTCGACCATCGTGGGGGCGGCGACCAGGAGCGTTCCCGGTTCAACCTCGGCGTCCGCTGGCACGCGACCTATGATCCCACCCCAGGCCTGGTGAATTACTTCGGCTCGGGAACAATCGCCCCAGCAGCCTCGTTTGAAACAGTGGTCGGCGCACTCCGTGTCCCCCGGGCTCACTGAAGAACCGCCTTTGTGGAATACCGTCCGGCAGGAGCCACACTGCGCATAGCCGCCGAGAGGCGACCTCAGTGCGCCGGCCACCCTCTACTCTGGCTCCGTGACGATCAGTGCCGGTGCGAAGACCGCCCGAAGAGGCCCTCGGGAGCTGCTCAAGGATCCCGACTTCCGCCGCCTGCTCTTTACGCGCTTCGCCGCCAGCTGGGGTGACGGCGTCTTCCGCGCGGGCCTGGCCGGAGCCGTGCTGTTCAACCCCGAGCGTGCCGCCGATCCGCTGGCCATCGCCGGTGGGTTCGCCGCGTTGCTGCTCCCGTACTCCGTCGTCGGGCCCTTCGCCGGTGCTCTGCTCGACCGCTGGGACCGGCGGAAAGTCCTGATCTTCGCGAACCTCCTGCGCGGCTTGGCGATCGTCAGCGCGTCCGCCGCCGTCGGCTTCGGGTTCGGCGGGATCGGCCTGTTTTCGCTGGCACTGGCCGCGGAAGGCATCTCGCGCTTCATCGGCTCCGGGCTTTCGGCGTCGCTGCCGCACGTCGTCGAAGAAGAGAGCGTCGTGACGGCGAACGCCTTCGCCACGACGCTCGGCTCGTTCATGGCCGTCATCGGCGGCGGTTGCGCGATCGGCCTGCGGGCGCTGTTCGGCAGCAACGACCTCGGCTCGGCCGAGACCACGGTGTTCGCGGTGCTCGGCACCCTCGTTTCGGCGTTCATCGCCCGCGGTTTCGCGCGCGGGGTGCTCGGGCCGACGGTGGTCGACGAGCCGCCGAACCCCGTCCTGGCCGTCGCGCGAGGGCTGGCCGACGGCGCGAAGGCCGCTTGGCGCGCGCCGAGTGTCACGGCCGGGTTCATCGCGTTGTTCGCGCACCGGGCGTCGTTCGGGGTGTCGCTGCTGGTCACCGTGCTGCTGATGCGCAACTACTTCACCGACCACGGGATCTTCCGCGCCGGTCTGCCCGGGCTCGGGCAGATGGCCGCGCTCGCCGGGGCCGGGATCCTCGTCGCCGGCCTGCTGACCGCGCGGTTGATCCGGAAAGTCGGCCGGCTGCGCGCGGTGCTCGGTTCGCTGGTGCTCGCGGCGATCGCGCAGTCCGCGCTGGGCCTGCCGATGCTGCTGCCGCTGGCGCTGCTCGCGTCGTTCGTCATCACCGGGGCCGGGCAGGTGCTGAAGCTCTGCGTCGACTCGTCGATCCAGCTCGACGTCGCCGACGAAGCCCGCGGCCGGGTGTTCGCGCTGTACGACACGCTCTTCAACATCACGCAGGTGGCCGCGGTTTCGCTGGGCGCGCTGGTCGTGCCGGACGACGGACGTTCGCCGGGCCTGCTCATCGCGGCGACCGTCTGCTACCTCGTCGGTGGAGCCGGGTACGTGCTGGCGCGGCGACGCGCGATTCGCTGAGGCAAACACCCGAACCGGTCACGGTCACTGCTCCATTGGCATTAGGGTGACGGCAAGGGATTAGTAGGTTCGAGGGACACCGGGGGCACCTGTGACCACCGCGGGCGACGACCGTGCACGGCTCGAAGCACGCAATGCCGCGATGAAGGACCAGATGGACACCCTCCTGGAAAACTTCGAGCGGCAGACCGCGCAGCTGCGTGACGCGCAGGCCGCGGCCGCGGAAACGACCGCCCAGGTGAATTCCCCCGACGGCCTGGTCCGCGCGACGATCGACGCCGGCGGCAACCTCGCGAAGCTCGAGTTCGCCCCGAACGCCTTCGAACGCACGACGCCCGCGCAGCTCGCGAACACTGTCCAGACGGCGGTGCGCCAGGGATCCCTGCAGGTCAAGCAGAAGATCGCGGATCTGATGGCGCCGATCACCGAAGGCCTGCCCGACCTCGCTGACCTCGTCGAAGGCGCGCCGTCGCTGGCCGGGCTGGTGCCGCCGATCCCCGAGTTCGTCGAGTCGCCCGAGGAGGCGCCGCGGCCGGAGTCGTTCGAAGACAGCGGGTCGATCCTGCGCAACGAGGCCGTGCCGCCGCCGGTGCCCGCCCCGAAGCCCGCACCCAAGCGCGTCCGCCCGCCTCGTGACGAGGACGAGGAGCCGCCGTCGTCCTGGATGACGAGGGGCGACTGATGCCCGACGGGGGCTCCGGCTTCACCGCGGAACCCGACGCGGTCCTGCGCGCGTCGAACGGCCTGACCACGGCAGCGGACGGCCTGGACAGCGCGCTCAAGACGTTGCAGGGCGCCCTCGACGCGCAGGGCGCGTGCTGGGGCGACGACGACTCCGGCAAGGAGTTCGCCAAGGACTACGTGCCCGGCTCGCAGGGCGCCGTCGAAGGCTTCGCCAACCTCGTGCAGGGGTTGCGCGGCATGCAGCAGAACGTCGCCAAGTCGATGAAGGCGCTCTCGGGCGCCGACGAAGACGTGACTTCGCAGCTCGGCAAGGGGCAATGACCCGTGGGTATGGAGATGCCCGACGCGGTCAAGTGGCTGCTGCCGATCGTCGTCGGGGAGAGCTGGCCGGAAGGCGACGAGACCAAGCTGCGCGCCCTTCGCGACGCTTGGCACACGGCGTCTTCGGCGATCGCCCCGGCTTCGGAGGCGGGTAACCAGGCGGCGTCCGGCATCCGCGACAACTGGACCGGCGACGGCGCCGACGCGTTCGTCGAGCAGTGGAAGAAGTTCGTCGAGGGCGACGAGGCGTACTTCAAGCAGCTGGCCGACGCGACGAAGGCCCTCGGGGACTCGTGCGACCAGACGGCGCTGGACGTCGAGTACACGAAGTACATGATCATCATCTCGCTGATCGTGCTGGCGGCCCAGATCGCGGCGATGATCGCGGCGGCGGCGGTGACGTTCGGCGGTTCGACGGCGGGCATCGCGCCGGCCCAGGTCGCGACGCGGATGACCGTGCAGATGCTGTTCCGGCAGCTGCTCGAGAAGCTGGCGCAGCAGGGGTTCAAGCAGGTCGCGAAGGAGCTGCTGGAGAAGCTGCTCAAGCAGGGTCTCAAGAAGATCGGCATGGAGATCCTCAAGAACGAGGCCATCAACCTGGGGATGGACGCGGGCATCCAGGGTCTCCAGATGGCGAAGGGCGACCGCCAGAACTGGGACTGGTCGAAGACCTCGGACGCGGCGATCTCGGGCGCGGTCGGCGGAGTGGTCGGCGCGGCTTCGGGGTCCATCGGGCGCGGGGCCACCGAGGGGCTTTCGCATTCTGCCGGTGGTCAGGTCGCGGACGCGGCCATGCGGGCCGGGGCTCGCGGGGCGGTCGAGGGGGTTGCGCAGACCGTCGGGCAGGCGGCGGTTACCGGGGATTTGGGGTCGCTGACGCCGGAGCAGTTGCTGACCGGGGCTTCGAGCGGGGCGGTCGGGGGCGCCGTCGGGGGTGCGAAGGAGCAGCTGCACTCGGTTCACGAGGCGAACATTCCGCGGGATGCGGGTGGGGCTGGTTCGTCTTCGGAGTCTGGTTCGCGGAGTGAGCCTGAGTCGCGGGGGGAGGGGTCTTCGCGGGAGCCGTCGTCCGAGCCTGAGTCGCGGAGCGAGCCTGAGTCTCGGGGCGAGGAACCTTCGCCCGAACCGGAGTCGCGCGGTGAGGAACCGCGGTACGAGGGGGCGTCCGAGACCCGCAGCGAACCCGAGCGCGCGGGCAGTGGACCGGAACGCCAGTCCGTCGAGCCGCGGCAGACGGCGGACGTGCCCCAGCAGTCCGACGGGCCGCGTCCGAGTGCCGACCACGTCCAGCAGTCCGAGGTAAGGGCGGCGGCCGACAGCCCGGCGCCCCAGCAGCAGGCCGAAGCCCGGGCGGCGGATGGTCCGGCACCTCAGCAACAGTCCCCGGCCCCGGCCCCGCCGAGCCAACCGGTGGGCGGAGGAGCGCCTTCGACGGGTGGGGTGCCGCCGTCATCGGGTGGGTCGGCTAACTCGGCGCCGTCACCAGGTGGTTCGTTTTCGGGCGGTTCGGCACCACAGTCCGGTGGTTCGGCACCGCAGCCGGCGTCGTCGCACGGGGGGATGCCGAGTTCGGCGGGAGCACCGTCGAACGGCGGCTACGGCATGGCCCCACCGGAGCCCGGACGCCAGACCGGCGGCCGCCCCCAAGACAACGTCGGAGCGGCCGGCTTCACGGGCGGCACGAACCAGCCATTCGCGGCCGATGGGGGGACGGCGCCGTTCCAGCACGGACCGTCGCCACAACAGGGCCCGCCCCAGGGCGGATTCACACCGCCCCCACCGGCCGGAATGCCGAACGCGGGCGGCAGTCCAGGACGTGCGGGAGGCCCAGCACCCCAGGGCCCGCACGGCGGTCAGCCACCACACGACCAGCAGCGCCGGATGCCACCGCAAGACCCGCGCCGGATGCCGCCGGGCCAGCCGATGCGCGGGCAACCGGGGGCGCCGCCGGGTGGGCGGCCGCCGCAGGGCGGTCCGCCACCGCACAGCGGGCAACCGCACGGCGGCCAGGCTCAGGGCGGGCAGCCGCAGGGCGGCCAGGCCCCACACGGTGGGCACCCGCACGGCGGACAGCCTCAGGGAGGGCCGGCGTCCCACGGCGGGCAGCAGGGCGGGCAAGTCCCGCACGGTGGGCACCCGCAGGGTGGCCAGCCGCACGGCGGACAAGCGCAAGGTGGCCAGGCATCGCCTGGTGGCCAGCGGCCGCCGGGAGGTCAAGCGCCGTTGGGTGGGCAGCTGCCGCACAGCGGACAGCCGCCACAGGGGTTGCCGCCGCACGGTGGGCAGTCGCATCGTGGTGGGCAGCCGCCGCAAGGTGGGCAACTGCCACACGGTGGGCAGTCGCCGCAGGGGTCGCCGCCGCACAGTGGACAGTCGCCGCAAGGTGGGTCGCCGCAGCACGGTGGACCGGTGCCACACGGTGGGCAGCCTCCGCACACCTCGCATCGTGGGCAGCCGCCTCAGGGTGGGCTGTCTCCGAACGATCCGCGACGGATGCCGCCGCGGCCGCCGGTGGGGCCGCAGGGTGGTCCGGCGCATGCGGGGATGCCTGGTGGGCAGCGTCCCGCGGGGTACCCGAACCAGCCGCGCGGGCCGCAGGGGCCGGGACCCCATCCCGGCGGACGGCCGCCGATGCCGCCACCGCCGGGTGGCCGGCCGCCGCACGATCCGCGGGTGGGTCCACCGCGGCCGATGGGACCGCCGCAGGTTCCGCCGCCGCGGTTCGGTCCGCCGCAGGAGCACCTGCCGCGCGCCTTCGAGCAGCCGCGGACGCCGGAGCCGAACGAGCACGCCCCGGTCCAGGAGCGGCCCGCGGACGGTCAGCCCCAGAACCGGCCGACAGAGCAAACGCCCAGGAACAGGCCGGCAGCCGAGCTACCGGTCGACCCCGACGCGCCCGCTGCCGAACAGCCCGCGACGCACGAACAGCCGACCGAGCACGCGCCCGCAAGCGAGCGGCAGACGCCCGCCGTGGAGCGGCCGAGCAGGCAGGACGCGGCCGCTGCCGAACGACCGGTTGACCAGGCAGCGACGCACGAACGGCCGACGGAACCGGCCGGCGAGCATGGGCGCACGGTGGAGCAGACGCCGGTGGCCGAGCGGCCGGTCGAGCAGGATGCGCACCCGACCCGGCAACCGGACGCCGCCGGGCAGGCGCCCACCGCGGAGCGGTCAGCCGAACAGCAGGCGCCCACCGCAGAGCGGCAAGACGTGTCCGTCGCGGAACGGCCGGGTGAGCAGCACGGGACTGCTGCCGAGCCGCACGAACAGCAAGGCGAACAAGCCGCCGAGCCGGACAGCTCCACCCACGGCGAAGAAGGCGCGCCGGCGGTTGGTGAGCATGAGCCGTACGGGCAGGTTCCCGATGAGCCCTACCTCGCCGACCCTGCCTTCCGGACCCAGGATCCGACCGGGATCGCTCGGATCGAAGACACCTTCATGGACTCCGGGCGGCAAAGCCCGTCCACCGGCGAGTGGCGGCACGAACAGGTCCACCGCGAGGCGCTCGCCAAGCGGGACGAGTTCCACCCCGGCATGTCCGACGACGGTGCCTTCGCCGTGCACGCCTACACGCGGCACGAGATGGTCGGCCCGCTCAACCGGGCCCTCCGGCTCGGCGGTCCCGAGCTCGTCGACCTCGCGCCGCAAGCCGGGGCGCTCGTCTCCGGGCTCAACGAGCTGCCTCCGCACGTCGGCACCGTCTCGCGGCGGGTCGACTTCCACGGTGATCCCTCGCGGCTCCAGGCCTTCCTCGGACGGTTCCACGAGGGCGCGCACATCACCGAACCCTCCTTCCTCAGCTCGTCGAAGGTCGACGCGGAGCATCCGCGCAGCACCTTCGCCGGTGAGGTCGAGATGCGGATCGAGTCCAAGACCGGCCGCGACGTCGAGGCCATGGCCAGCATCGGGCGCGAACGCGAGGTGCTCTTCAAGGCCGGGTCGCAGTTCGAGATCACCGGGGTCGAGATGGGCCCCGGCCACCCTCAGCACCCCGACTTCGAGAACCGCCCCGGCGCCCGGGACCAGCCGCAGTGGGTCGTGCACGCCGAAGAGATCGCGCCCGGCGATCCTCGGTACCGCACCGACTCCCACGAGGCGATCGAGGAGCGGCGGGCCCAGGAACGCGCCGATGAGGAACGCTTCGAGCGGGAGCAGGCCGCGAAGGACGAGCAGTTCTACGCCGAGTACCCGCACCTCAAGCCGTCCGGTGACCTGTTCAAGCTGCTCGGTGGGGACGACGACGCGCCGCCGCCCGTCGAAAGGCGTCCGCCGGCCACGAACGCGCCCGAAGGCGGCTGGTCGCAGCTGGCCGAACCGCTGACGCCCGGTGGGACGCCCGTGCTCCACGCCGGGTCCGTCGAGACTCCGCAGCAGCACGCGCGGCTCGTGCGCGACGCCGTTCCCGAACTCGCTGCGATCAACACCCGCAACCACTACAGCCCGGGCGAGCACGGTTTCCGGACCAACGCCGCCGAGTCGATGACCGCCTTCGACCGGCGGATGAACGGTGAGGACGTCGTCGCCGGGCCCGCTCGCGGGGAAAGCCTCAGCGGGCCGTGGAGCGGCCGCGACAGCTTCGACGACGTAGCGCGCGACCTGGGCGAACGTCCCGTCGGCGCGCGGTCGGCCGTCGCCTTCGAGCACGGCGGGCACGAACAGCTGGTCGCCGCCGTGCACACCGAGCACGGGGTCCTCTTCGCCGATCCCGTCACCGGACGGCTCGCCGAGCTGCCGCACGACGCCACCGGGATCCGCGAACTGCCCTTCGGCCAGCACGAAAGCATCACCGACCGGCTCAACCCCACGCCCGAACGGCTGCCGCACGACGAGGGCTACCTCTTCGACGACGACCACCGCGGGACCCCGGCCGACCACGAGAGCATCCGCCGGGCGGTCGGCGACGAGCGCATCCACCAGGACATCCACGACCGCGCGCTCGCCCGCCGCGACGCCGCCGGGATGGCCATGACCGACGACGGCGCCGTCGCGGTGCACGGCTACACCCGCGGCGAGTACGCCTACGACGTCAACGAGGCCCTGCGCCGCGGCCCCGGCCACCCCGGCTTCGACCTCGCCCAGGCGAACGCCCGTGCCATCACCGACGGCCTCAACCAGGTCCCGCGCACGTCCGGCGAGACCATCCGCGCCTTCGACGTCAGTGGCGACCCGCGGCTGGCCGAGCTCGTCGCCGGGCCGTACAACCCCGGTGACGTGGTCGTCGAGCCGTCGTTCTCCAGCGCGTCCATCAAGACCGACGAGTTCTCGACCAGCAAGTTCGGCGACGACGTCGAGCTGCACGTCCGCTCGGACAACCTCCGGGACATCTCGAAGCTCGCCGAGAACCCGTCCGAGCGCGAATCGCTGTCGCCGCCCGGCACGCAGCTGCTGGTGCACGAGCGACGCCTGGAGCTCACGCCCGAGGGCCGCCGGAAGTGGGTCATCGAGGCCGAGGAGATCGGCCCCGGCCACCCGCGCTACCTCGACCCCGAGGCCGCGCAGCAGAAGATGGCCGAGCGCCGCGCCGAGAACGAGCACAACGCGGCCGAGTTCGAACGCCGCAAGCAGGCCGCGCTGATGGAGCGCCTCGGCGGCTTCGGCGAGCCCGAGCACGTCTCCACGCCGGAGCACCCGCAGGTCAGCGACGTCCTCGACACGCACGAAACGCCCGTCGAGCCGACCCTCCAGCCCGACTACGGACACCTGGCGCGGGCGACGAACCCGCCGTTCGAACCCGCCATCCACGCCGGCGCCGCGACGCCGGCGGAGCGCGCGGCCTACGTCCAGGACCGGCACCCGCACCTGCGCGAGGTCAACCCGGGCTTCCACCAGCCGGGCGCGCTGGAAAACGGGTACATGTCGAACTGCACGCGTGCGCCCGAGGCGTACATGGACCGGCTGCGCGGCGGGGACATGACGGCCGAGCCGATCCTCTTCCACGAGATGGGCACCCGCGGCACGCTCGAGCACCTCGAGGGCCGGTTCGGCGAGACGTTCTCCGAGCGCGGCAGCTACGACGACGTCATCCGCGAGGTGCGGGACCGGCCGCTCGACCACCACGCCGTGGTCGCGGTGAAGTACGAGGGCCCGAACGGCGTCGAGTACGGGCACGTCGCGATGGTCGTGCACACCCGCGACGGCGTCGCGTTCATCGACCCGCAGTCCGGCGACCTCATGCACCTGCCGCAGCCGCCGAAGGGCATCAAGCTGATGCACGTCGGCACGCCGGACGAGGTCCACATCCAGCCCGAGCACGCCGAGACGACGGACCACGGCGGCTACGGCAGCGCCCCGCAGTCCCGGCTCGACGAGCTCCTCGCCCAGCCCCGGATTGCCGAAGCGCTCGACGGCGCGACGAACGACCTGATCGTCAAGGACCACGAAGGCAACCCGCAGAACCTCGGGCCGATCGGCGAGTTCGTCCGGACGCGGCTGGCGGAGCACCCCGAGTTCGTGGACCTGCTCCACGATCCGGCCAACGAGTTCCTGACGCGCTCGCTGCTCCGCAAGCCGGAGACGATGGCCAGCCTGCTGCTGCACGACGAGGCCATCCCGATCCTCGCCGACGCCGTGCACGAGGTGCACCACCCGGACCCGGACGCCGAGCCGGTGGGCCCGGACGCGGACCCGACCCCGCTCACGCACGACCAGCACGAGGTCGCCGGCCGGGTCACCGAAGAAGCCGGAGAGCACCCGCCGAAGGACCGCCGGCAAGCCCCGTTCGACCCGGCCATGCGGGGAGACGAGGCTTACACGCGGGAGTACCTCGGGCACCGCTACGAGGAGGCAGCGCGCGCCCAGGCGGTCTTGGAACGGACCTTGCCGCCGCTGGCCGCGGAGACCAACGGGACCCCGGGGTTCCGGCCCGGTCCCAAGTCGCTCGGCCGGGCCATGGACAAGATCGCCGACTACGGCGGCGATGCCTCCAGGCTGATCGACCTGGCCGGGGCGATGATCCAGTTCGAGCGGGTACAGGACGCGTACGCGGCGCTCGAACGCGTTGCCGCGCACCCCGAGCTGGACATCGTGAAGTTCGAGGACCGGTTCGCGAACCCCGCCGAGGCCGGTTACCGCGATCTGCAGATGAGCGTGCGCATCGACGGGCACGTCGCCGAACTGCGGCTGCACGTCAAGGCCCTCGATGACGTTTCGGCGTACGAGCACTCGCTCTACGAGGTTCGGCGCGACCTCAAGGCACTCAGGAAGGCCGAAGGGCGGCCCCATTTCACGACCGAGGAACAGGCCCTGATCGACGGGCTGATCAAGCGCGAACGCGAGCTGTTCTGGAACGCGCTGCAGGGGAGTCTCTAATGGTTCAGACGCCGTCCTACTTCGAGTACTACGACCACACCTACGTGGTCGACAGCACGCCCGACGGCGGGCTCACCGGTCGCATCCTGAACTGGCAGACCGGCGCGTTCGAAGAGAAGCCGGACCACGTCCCGGACGTGCTCCTCGGGCACGAAGCCGAGATCGTGAAGCTCACCTGGGAGCGGTTCGTGCGCCGGACCGAGGAGGAGCGGCACAACTACCTCCGCGGTGACGGGCCGATCTTCGCGCTCTACCAGACCATCGACGCGATCTGGGCCGCCACCGAAGAGGAGCACCGCAAGATCACCAAGGAGGAACGCGCCTTGATCGAATCGCTGTACCGGCGCACCTTCAAGATGTGGGAGGACGAGTTCGCCCGCCGCGACGCCGGCGAGGCTCCGACCTTCACCTTCACCTCGGTGTTCGCGAAATGATTCACGTGGAACATCGACTTTCGCCCGAAGAGCAGCGCACTGTGCTGGTGCAGCTGGGAAAGCTCGTCCGCGAGCTCCGGACCGACGCCGCCGGGCCGGCCGCCGTCGACTTCCGGCAGGTCGGGACGCACGCGGAACTCCAGGGCCACAACGCGACGACGTCCGACGCCATCGCCGAGCTGTTCACCCGACTGCGCAAGGGGATGTACACCGAGGACCGCGGCACCTGGCTGCAGGCGCGGTTCACGCTCACCCCGGACGGCACCTTCGACTTCGACTTCGCGCTCGACGACGATCCGGTGTGGACGGACGCGCCGCCCTCGGCCGCCTACCCGGAGGAGCTCGCCGCGTTCCCGCGCGCCGACGAGCACATCCCCGACTGGTGGCGGCTGCGCGCCCAGCTGCCGTTGGGGGTGGTGTTCCGGCACGCCGACGCCGGCGGCCCGGACGTCGAGCGGCCGCCGCTGACCGACACCGAGGTGCCGCTCGTGCTGCAGTACCTCGAACGCGAGGCCGTCGTCCACGAAGACGGCGACGAGCGCTTCCACACCGACGGCGCGTGGATCTGGCCGTCGTCAGTGGCCGACCTGCTGGCCGAGCAGGGCATCCCGCCCGAGCCGGACCTGGTCGCGCACATCCGCCGGCAGCACTTCCAGCCGCCGTACGTCGAGCCGCTGGTGCGCCGGACCGCCGAGGCCGACCTGCGGGGCGAGCCGCGGCCGAAGCCGAGCCGCGCGGACGTCAAGAAGACGAGCGGGGACGTCGCCGCGGAGCTGGAGACCACGCCCGACCCCCAGCTCGGCGACGAGGAACTGCTGATCGTGCTGGTCCAGCGGCTCGGCGAGCACGGCGTCTGGCCGGAGGCCTACCGCGTCGGCGACCGGGCCGGCGGCACGTGGTGCCTCAACTTCACTCCCGAGGGCTGGGAAGTCGCCGCCTACGCCGGCGGGGAGCCCCGCGAGCCGAAGTACTTCGCGCGGCTCGAAGACGCCGCCCAGCAGCTGCTCGGGGCGTTGCTGCTGCACCCCGCCCGGATGACCGCCGGGCACGAAACCCCGCTCGAAACCGCCAAGGAGCTCGACGACTGGCCGGTCCACCCGGCTCCGGGTGAGCCTCCCCTCACCCTGCTCCGCAACAAGCGCATCACCCGGCTGGTGGCGGGTACGGTCGTTCTGCGCTTCGGCGAGGAACCCGGCAACCTCGTGCACCACGGCGAGGTACGGTTCGCCACGACGTCGCTGCCGCTGGAACGTGAGCGGGAACGGCGGAGCTACCGGCTGAGACGCCCTCTGCACGTGATCACCGGCATCACGGTTCCGTGGGCGAACCTGCCGGGTGGTGCGGTGGCCTTCGTGCTGCCGAAGACGATCGCCGAGCACGAGTCCGACGGAAGCCTGGAGAGGATCGAGTAGGTGGAAGCGGCGGAAGCGATTGCCAAGGTCGGCCAGTGGCTGCGCGCGGTGCACGGTCCGGACGTCTCCGGTCCCGCCGGGCTCCGGGTGGACACCGAGAAGGTGCTGCGCATCCCCGAGGGCTGGTCGGTGCCCTACAACACCATCGCGTTCCTCGACGAGGGCCGGCCGGAGAAGGAGATCTTCCCGCCGCCGTCGGTCGTCGTGCGCGAGCCGGACGGCGAGCTGCGGCAGGCGCACCCGCACCCCGGCGGGCTGTCGGTGCCGGTGGCGTTCCCCGGCCAGGAGAACTGGCGCGAGGTCGTCGACCCCGAGTACGTGAAGGCCGGGCTCGGTGAGCTCGGCGTGCCGCTGCAGGCCGTCGCGGGCTGGGTGAAGGTCGACGCCGACGGCAACCAGACCGGCGAAGAGCGCGAAAACCCCGAGTACAAGGCGGGCCCGATCCGCCGCGGCTACCCGAAGCCCGAGAACACCCTCGAGACGCTGCTGTCGTTCGCCAGCGTCGGCTGGCTGACGCGGGAGCTGCTGCTCATCGGCCTGATCCGGTGCGAGGTGTTCATCCCGCTCGACCTGGAGACCGGCAAGACCGACCGGTTCTACTTCGCCGAGGAGCGCAACGAGCTCAAGGTGTTCAGCTCGACCCGGCACCTGCCCTCGCGCGAGCACGGCTGGTGGAAGGTCGACGTCGCGACGCTGGCCGAGTTCGAGCACCCGCCGAACCTGGTGATCAACGGCGGCCCGACGACCATCGAGGACGTCTCCAGCGGCGAGCTCGCCGGGATCGTCCAGCGCTTCCCGCGGCACGAGCCGCGCATCGACGTGCACGGCCGCTGCCCGGAGGCCGAAGAGGACCTGATCCGCGTCGCCACCGACACGGCGTCGCGGATGGGCCTGCCGGATCCGGTCAAGCCGCCGCTCGCCGCGGCCGAGAAGGCGCGGCGGCGCGGGTACGAGCTGACCGCCGAGGAGTGCGCGAAGACCGTGCTCGGCGAGTCGTGGCTGAAGCGGATGCAGATGCCGGAGCCGCCGCGCAGCAAGCCCAACGACCTGCGCGCGAACGGGCTGGCGCCGACGTACGACAACGCCGGCCGCGCGACGCCGCGGCTCGACACCTTCGGCAAGTACTTCGAGCGGGACCTCGACGGTTTCCGCTACGGCTGGCAGCGCGTCACGGGCGCGTACGTCGGCTTCGCCCTGGGCGAAGCGCTCGGCGCCGCGGTCGACCGGATGCCGCTCCACGACATCCACGCGAAGTTCGGCATCGAGGGCGTCACCGACCTGGTCCCGGCGTTCGACCAGCCGGGCCGGATCGGCTCGCTGACGCAGCGGCTGCTGTTCTACACCGAGGCCGCGATCCGCAGCCCGCACCGCGAACAGCCGGAGTCCCGCGACGCCGAGCAGCTCTTCCCCGGTGTCGTCCGCGGCGCGCTGCAGCGCTGGCTGCGCACGCAGGGCGCGCCGCTGGAGGACGCGGACGGCTGGCTGGTCCAGGTCGCGGACCTGCACGCCCGCCGCGACGCCGACGACGTGGAGCTGAACTCCTACCACCAGCTCGCGACGGAAGCCGGGAGCGCGCCGCCGATGACCGGCCCGGCCGCGCTGATCCCGGCGCTGCCCGCCGCGCTGACCATGGCCGGCCCCGGGAGCGGGCTGAGCGGCGGTGCGCGCCAGGCGGTGCGCGACCTGGCCGGTGTCACCCACCCGACCGAGCCCGACCTGGCCGCCGCGACCTACCTGACCTGGCTGTTCGAGCACGCGCTGACCAAGGACGCGTTCAGCTTCCCGATCTGGAACCTGAGCCGTGAGGTGCTCAACCCGGACAACCAGTTCCAGCAGGGTCCGGAGTGGACGGCGATCAAGGACATGGTCGCCGAGTCGGTGCCGTTCTTCGGCGAGCACGGGCTGCCCGACCTGCGGATGCCCGAGCTGATCGGCGACGGCAAGTCGACGCTCTCGGTCCTCGGGCGCGCGTTCGCCGCGTTGTCCGGCTTCGAGAACTACCCGGAGCAGGCGCTGCTGCGGGCCGTCAACCACTCCGGCCGCAGCGCGCTCACCGGCGCGGTCGCCGGCGCCCTGCTCGGCGCGCGCACCGGCATCCCCGGACTGCCGCAGAAGTGGGTCGACCAGCTGGAGCTGCGCTACCTGGTCGAGAACGTCGCTTCGGACGCCTACTGGCACTTCGACCGGCACTCGGCGCTGAGCGCGCTCGGCGACGAGTGGATCGAGCGGTACCCGCGGCACTAGCTCGAGGATGGGGAGCATGACAGAAAGCGACGAGGGCTTCGTCGAGTGGCGACCCGACGTCGACCCGGAGTTCGACGAGAAGGCGTTCCCGGACTTCGGCATCCCGGTGCGCGCCATCCGCGGCTGGGCGCAGTACACGCTGTTCGGCGAGCCGACGGGCCCGCGCCGCGCCAACGAGCAGTACCGCCCGGGCCCGGCCTGGCTCGGGTTTCCCCAGCCGGAGACCGACGCGCAGAAGCTGCTGAACTACCTCGGCGCGAACTGGATCAGCCGCGCGGAGTTCGTGACCGCGCTGCTCGACTGCGAAGTCCTGGTGCCGGTGCCGGACGGTGAGCCGCTCGTGCGCCAGGTCCCCGGCAACGGGCAGGAAGTCATCGCGTACAGCTCGTCGGCGAAGGTGCCCGGGCGGTACCCGCTGCGCCGGCGGGTCGTCGTCCGCGACCTGCTGGCCGACCGGCCCGGAACGGGCTTGACGCTCGACCCCGGCACCGGGCTCGTCCGCAGCCTGACCGCCGCCGAGCTGGCCGGCGCCGCTCCCGGCGAGCGGCGGCCGCGGTTCGACGAGCCCGCGCCGGAAGCCGGGCCCGAGGTCGCCGAGGCGCTGCCCGCGCTGGTCGCCGAGTTCGGCGTCGAGCCACCCGACCTGCTGGAACGGCACCTGCGGTACGCCGTCGACCACGCCCGCGACCACCACTTCGAGCTGTCGCCCGAGGACTGCGTCCGGTACCTGCGCGGGTTCGCCTGGCAGTACCGCAACGGCGTCCGACGGCGGGCGGGCCAGGACCCGGAATGGCCCGCCGACCTGGGCGCGAACGGCCTGATCGCGCACGTCGGCGAGGACGCGCGCCCGCGGCCGGTGCCGTGGACGTTCGGGAAGTTCTCCGCCTTCGGCACGCCGGCCGCGCGCTTCGCCTGGCACCGGATCGTCGGCGCGTACGTCGGCTTCGCGATCGGCGACGCGCGGGGAAGCGGTGACGCGCTGGGCGGGCTGACGCGCCACCTGCTGTTCCACACCGACATCGTGCTGCGCGGTCTGCCGCCGGTGCCGACCGGCGAGGTACCGGCGACGCTGCCGTTCCCGGACCCGGTCGGCTGGCTGGCGGTCGCGACCCGGCGCGCGGGTCTCGCCCCCGACGACGTCTCGACGTTGCTCGCCACAGCCTTGGCCGCGACGCCGGCGAGCGCGGTCGCCATCGACGGCGTCGACGGCGAGCAGTACGCGAAGGACGTCGCCCACGCGCTGACCGGCGGCGACCCCGACGTCGCCGAAGGCGTCGAGCTGCTGGTCGCGCTGTTCCAGGCGCTGCTCACCCGCGACACGTTCGCGCTGCCCGTCCACCTGCGGCTGCGGGAGATCGGCGGCGACCTGGCGACCTCGACGCTGGCGTTGCGCGAAGACCGCGACGCCGACGACGTGACGCAGCTGGAGAGCATCGGCGACGGCCGGAGTGTCCGGTCGGTGCTCGGCCGGGCGCTGTTCGCGGCAGCCAAGCGCGGCCACGACCCGGAAGCGGCGATCACGCTCGCCGCGCGCTCCGGCCCGGTCGCGGGCGCGATCGCCGGGGCGCTCGTCGGTGCCCGGCTCGGCGTGCCCGGCCTGCCCGCCGCGTGGGTCGCCGCGCTGCCCGAGCTCGGCCTGCTCGACGACGTCGCCAGCGACGTCTTCTGGTACTTCAACCGCAACGGCCTCCAGACGGAGACCGCGGAACACCCGCGCTGGGAACGCCGATATCCCAGTGGCCGCTTCACCACGGAACCGAAGGGACCGGACTTGCGCTCACGACTGCGGGGGAGCCTGCTGGCCGGGGCGATCGGCGACGCGCTGGGCGCGAAGACCGAGTTCGATTCGATCGACCGGATCCGCGAGATCGCCGGGCCGGCCGGCATCACCGACTTCATCCCCGCGTACGGCGGCGTCGGCCGGATCACCGACGACACGCAGATGACGCTCTTCACGCTCGAGGCGCTGATCCGGGCACACGCCCAGCAGCGCCGGACCGGCTCGGCGGACGTCGTGCACTCGCTGCAGCTGGCCTACCAGCGCTGGCTGCACACGCAGGGCGTCGCCTGGGACCGGGCGCGCGGACCGCAGTCGGACGTCGAAGCGCCGGACGGCTGGCTGATCACCCACCAGGAGCTGTTCAGCCGGCGTGCGCCGGGGCTGACCTGCTTCGGCGAGCTGGAGGCGTACGGTCGCGCGGGCGTCCGGGGCACCATCGAACGCCCGGTGAACAACTCGAAGGGCTGCGGCGGGGTGATGCGCGCGGCGCCGGTCGCGCTGTGGTCGGACGACCTCGCCGAGGTGTTCCAGCTCGGTGCCGAAAGCGCCGCGCTGACCCACGGTCACCCGAGCGGGTATTTGTCCTCGGGCTGCTTCGCGGTGCTCGTCCACGGGCTGCTGCACGGGAAACCGCTGCTCGACGCCCTCGCGGCCGCACGGGACGAGCTCGTGAAGCACCCGGGTCACGAAGAACAGAGCGCGGCGCTCGACGCGGCTCTGGCGCTGGCGGAGCAAGGACCGCCGACGCCGGAGAAGCTGGAGTCGCTCGGGCAGGGCAACGTCGGCGAGACCGCGTTGTCGATGTCCGTGTACGTCGCGCTGACGACCACCGACGCCGACACGGCGTTGCTCGCGGCGGTCAACCACAGCGGGGACAGCGATTCGACCGGTTCGGTCTGCGGCAATCTCGTCGGCGCGATGTACGGCGAAGAGACGCTGCGGCCGAGCTGGCTGGAGCAGCTGGAGCTCCGCGATGTCATCGTCGGCCTGGTGGACGACGCGCTCACCGAGTTCGGCCCGGATGCGCCGGGTGACGACCGGTGGTTCGCTCGGTACCCGGTCGACTAAGTTTTCTGGGGACACTGGGGTCAGGGGAGGACTAAACGTGCGTTACCGGGTAGAGGTGGCCGAACGCCCGGACGGCCTGTACGCGGCGTGGGGCGAGGGGACGTTCCGCGCGCAGCGGTCGACCACGGACGGCACCGTGTTGCTCTCCGTGCTGCCGGAGGAAGAGGCGCCGGAGGGCTTCGACAAGGAGTTCGAGGGCCGGCCGGCGCGGGTCGTGCCGGCGAGCGAGGTGCCGGCGACGTTCACGCTGCGCACCTTCGGCGAGTACGACGGCGAAGTCTTCGAGGTCGCGCCGGGCGCGCGGCCGGAGCTGACCCTGCGCTGGGTCCGCGACGACGCCACCCGCGCGGCGCAGCTGGGCCTGACCGACTTCTCGGTCACCGTGCCGGCGAAACAGGTCACGGCGCTGTGGCAGACGCGGCTGGACTTCACCGAGACACCGGAAGCCCGGCCGAAACCGGGCGACGGCGACCAGAACGCGCTGCTGCGCGCCATCGGCCGGACGCTGCTGCACACGGTGCCCGGCGGCTGGGCCCGCGTCGGCGCGCAGTTCCGGCAGGTCGGCGACTACTCCGAGATCGAGGTCCGCGCGGTCGGCGACGAGGACGGCCCGGTGTCGGTCTCGCTGCCGGCCGTACCGCGGCTCGGCGGGCTCTTCTCGCGGCTGCGCGCCGCGATGTTCCAGCCCGAGGTGGGCACCTGGTTCCAGGGCACGTTCACCCTCGACGCGGAGTCGCAGTTCGACTTCGACTTCGACGCCGACCGCGAGCCGGACTGGCGGGTGCCGCCCAACGAGGGCGGCCGCCCGTCGACCGCCGCCTACGAGCTGGAGCTGGCGAACTTCCCGCGGGCGCCGAAGCACGTGCCGGGGTGGCTGACCGCGAAGGCCGGCCTGCCGCTGGACGTCACCTTCCGGCTCGCCCGCGCCGCCGACTCGCACGCCGAGGGCGAGCGCCCGGTGGTCACCCGGCCGCCGGTGCCGCCGGACCAGGTCCGCGGCGTGCTCGACTACCTGTTCCGGTCGCCGGTCGCGGTGCACCGGCCGGCGCCGCTGCCGGACATCTTCGGCGCGCCGGGCGCGAAGCCGGACGTGCCGAACGCGTTCCACACCGACGGCACCTGGATCTGGCCCGCCGCCGTGCCGCACTACCTGCGCAAGTACGGGGTGCCGCCGGAGCCGGAGCTCGTCGAGCACATCCGCGCGGCCGGGTTCCGGCCGCCGTTCGTCGGCGACCTCGTCCGCGCGACGGCGGAGGCGGAGGTCCTCGGCCAGCCGCGGCCGCCGCAGACGACCGCCGACCTGCCGGACGAGCGCGCGCTTGTCCGCGTCGCCCGCGGTGAAGACGTGCGCGACCTGCGGGGCGCGGAGACGCTGGAGCTGCTCCAGCAGCGGCTCGCCGAGCACGGCGTGCCGGCCGCGGCCTACCGGATCGGCGCCAAGGAGATCCCCGCCGACGGCGTCTGGACGCTGCGGCGGGCCGAGAACGGCTGGGAGGTCTCGCGGCCGCCGGCCGACGAGCCGGTGGCGTTCGGCTCGCTCGCGGACGCGGCCCGGTTCCTCCTCGGCGTGCTGCTGATGCTGCCGCCGCGGCCGGCGGAGGAGTCCGACCAGCCCGCCGACTGGCCGATCCTGCCGATGCGCGGCGAACCGCCGTTGAACTTCTACCGCGGCAAGCGCCTGATCGTGCTGCCGCCGGGCACGACGGTCGTCCGGTTCGGCCCCGAGACCGGCAACCTGGTGCACGCGGAGGGCTCGCGGTTCGTCGAGACGTCACTGGCGTTCGAACGCGAGCGCGAGAAGCGGCTCTACCGGGTGCAGCGTTCGGTGCGGGTGCTGACCGGCGTGACGGCTCCGTGGAGCGGGATGCCGGGCGGCGCGGTCGCCTACCTGCTGCCGCGGCCGCTCGCCCAGCACCTCGAGACGGGTTCCGTCAGCCGGGTGTGATCACGACGCGGTGATCAGGACGGCGGGCGACCACCAGTAGTCGGCGAGAGGTTCGACGCCGACGTCGGTGAATCCCGCCGTCTCCAGCTGCGCGACCCAGTCAGTGGCCGGGTGCTCCCAGTTCGTCCGCTCGTGCCCGTCGACGATCCCGAGCAGGACCGGCAGCAGGAAGCCCTGCGCGACCAGCGAAGCGTCTTCGCCGTACTCGGCGACTCCCTGCTCGTAGCGCTCGACGAGCGAGCGAAGGTGCTCCGGCGAGCCTTCGGCGTACTCCGGGACGTCGAACTCGGCGAGCACCAGCGTCCCGGTACGCAGCTGAAGCGTGCGAAGCACCTCCGCGCGCTGGTCCGGCTCGATCGACTGCAACGCGAACGTCGACTGGACGAAGTCCCAGCCGAGGTCGTCGCGCGCGAGGAACTCCTGGGCGGTCGACTGCCAGCACTGGGCCGAGGGCACCCGCTCGTGGACGCCTTCGAGCAGCGCGGCCGACGGTTCGACCAGGTCGATCCGGCTGGGCACGTGGGTGGCCTGCTCCAGCGCCGGCACGACGGCCAAGCCGTCGCCGCACCCCAGGTCGAGCAGGGATTCCGGCTTCGCCTCGTCGTAGCGCGCGGCGAGTGCCGCGCTCAGCGCCCGGTAGAGCCCGACGTTGCCGCCGCCGCGGATGAACGCCGTGAAGGCGCCCGGCTGGTCGTACACCGACGCCGAGCCGTCACCGGCGAGGTAGGTGTGCAGTTCGCCCGCCAGCGAGGACCCGGCGCGGCCGGCCCGGGCGGCGAGGTCGGCGGCCTGGTCGCGCTCACCGGCGCGGTGGGCGGCGAGGGCGTCGGCGAGCAGCTCGATCGAGGTCATCCTCAGGAGATATCAGAACGGGACCCAAAGCGTCACTCGGGTGCCGCCCCCGGCGAGTCCCGATTCGACCAGCGACGTCCCGCCGACCTCGGCCAGCCGCGCGGTGATCGACTCGCTGATGCCGAACCCGGCCGGGTGATCGGCCGCGCTGAAGCCGGCGCCGTGGTCGCGGGTGATGACGGCGATCCCGCCCTCGCGCTCCTCGACGCGCACCACGACCCGGTCGGTGCCGGAGTGCTTCATCGTGTTCCGCATGGCCTCGCGCACGGCGTCGCGGATGGCGATCTGCCGGACCTCCGACAGCGTGTCGTCGTCCAGTTCGGCCACCACGAGCTGGGCACGCAGCCCGTCGCGCGCCATCTCGGCGGCGAGCGCGGCGAGCTTCTCGCCCAGCGGCCGGGCACCGTCCTCGGCCCGCTCGGACGCCGCCGACTCGATCGTCTGCCGGATCTCCATCGCCTGCGCCCGGGCGAGCCGCTGGATCTCGACCAGCCGTTCTTCGGCGTTCGACGTGCCGGAGAGCGCCATCGCCTCGAGCGTCTGCAGCACGGTGTCGTGCAGCATCCGGTGCTGCTGGGCGCGCTCGGCCAGCCGGCCGTTGCGGGTGCCGTAGGCCAGGGCCAGCCGGGTGC
Organism: Amycolatopsis sp. NBRC 101858; assembly: GCF_030269325.1. Classification (GTDB taxonomy): domain Bacteria; phylum Actinomycetota; class Actinomycetes; order Mycobacteriales; family Pseudonocardiaceae; genus Amycolatopsis; species Amycolatopsis ponsaeliensis. Next base: position 2,461,745 of record NZ_BSTD01000001.1, read on the forward strand.
CGAGCCCGGTCAGCACCAGCGCGGCAGCGGCCAGGAACAGCTCGGCGAGCAGCGCCGAGAAGGTCGAGAACGCGGCCCCGACGTGGAACTGCCCGGTGTTGAGCCAGTTCGCGAGCATCCGCAGCGGGAAGCTCGCGAGACCGAACACGAGCCCGCTGGGGACGCCGAGCGCGAGCGTCAGCAGCCCGGCCTCGCCGAGCAGGTGGACGCTGCTGACCGCCAGCGCGTCGAAGTACACCGAGGTCGGGACGGTCAGCGCGAGGACCAGCGGCGACAGCACGGTGAAGACCAGGTCGGCCGCCAGCAGCTTCCCCGCGTCGCGGCCGCGGTACGGCGCCGAGCGGAACATCCAGCGGAAGCCGACCAGGTTCACCACGACCGAGAGCAGCGTGAACACCCCGACCGGCAGCAGCCCGGCCGAGCCGTTCCGGATGGCGAAGACGCCGAACTGGCCGGGCACCGCGAGCAGCCGGAAGGCCAGCGGGATGAGCACGACGTACCGCGTGGCGCGCAGCAGCAGGCCGTCGCGCCGGCTCGGGTCGATCGGCCCGGCCATCTTCGAGATCCGCTTCAGCGCGTGGATCGGGGTCGGGTCGCCGATCTCGTCGGAGAGCTCGCTGGTGGCCGTCGCGATCGCGGGCGCGCCCTGCCGCAGCAGCGCCACGAAGAAGCTGCCCCCGGTCGCCTGCTTCGGCGGGTCGGGCGCTTCGGTGGACATCGCGCGGACAACCCCCTGGTCACGTTGGTGAACCGAGGTTAGGGAGTATCACCGATCCGCGGTGTCCAGGTCCAGGCTTCCACGGAATTCACAGTGAGTTGGTCAGGAATTTCCGATTCCCTGCTCGGCGGCCCACTTCTTCAGCTCCGCCACGGCGTCGTCGTGCTCCAGCGGCCCGCGGTCCAGGCGCAGCTCCTTGAGGAACTTCCACGCCTTGCCGACGTCCGGCCCCGGCTTGAGGCCGAGCAGCTCCATGATCTCTTCGCCGTTGAGGTCCGGCCGCACGCGATCGAGGTCTTCCTTGGCCTTGAGCGCGGCGATGCGGGCCTCGAGGTCGTCGTAGGTCGCCTGCAGCGCCGCCGCCTTCCGGCGGTTGCGCGTGGTGCAGTCGGCGCGGACCAGCTTGTGCAGCCGGGTCAGCAGCGGGCCGGCGTCGGTGACGTACCGGCGGACCGCCGAGTCCGTCCACTCGCCCTTGCCGTAGCCGTGGAACCGCAGGTGGAGGAACACGAGCTGGGAGACGTCGTCGATGATCTCCTTGGAGAACTTCAACGCCCGCAAACGTTTGCGGGCCATCCGCGCCCCGACCACCTCGTGGTGGTGGAAGCTCACCCCGCCGCCCGGCTGGAACTCCCGCGTCGCCGGCTTGCCGACGTCGTGCAGCAGCGCCGCCAGGCGCAGGATGAGGTCCGGCTCCGACGTCGGCTCGTGCGACTTCTCCAGGTCGATCGCCTGGGCCAGCACGGTCAGCGAGTGCTGGTAGACGTCCTTGTGCTGGTGGTGCTCGTCGATCGCCAGCCGCATCCCGGGCACCTCGGGCAGCACGCGGTCGCCGAGGCCGGTGTCGACCAGCAGCTCCAGCCCGGGCCGCGGGTCGTCGGCGAGCAGCAGCTTCGACAGCTCGGCCTGGACGCGCTCGGCGGTGATCCGGTCGATCTCGCTCGCCATCGACGTCATCGCGTCGACCACGCGCGGCGCGGCGGTGAAGCCGAGCTGCGCGGCGAACCGGGCGGCCCGCAGCATCCGCAGCGGGTCGTCGGCGAACGACTCCTGCGGCGTCGCCGGCGTGTCGAGGACCTTCTCCCGCAACGCGCTCAAGCCGTCGTGCGGGTCGATGAACGTCTTCGTGGCCAGCTCGACGGCCATCGCGTTGACCGTGAAGTCGCGGCGGAGCAGGTCGCCCTCGATGCTGTCGCCGAAGGTGACCTCGGGGTTGCGGCCGACGCGGTCGTAGCTGTCCGCGCGGAACGTCGTGATCTCGAGCTGCATGCCCTTCTTCGTCACGCCGACCGTGCCGAACGCGATGCCGACGTCCCAGACCGCGTCGCCCCACTCGCTGACGATCTTCAGCACCCGGTCCGGCCGGGCGTCGGTGGTGAAGTCGAGGTCGCCGGAGCGCCGGCCGAGCAGCGCGTCGCGCACGCTCCCGCCGACGAGGTACAGGCGGTGCCCGGCCCGGGCGAACCTCTCGGCCAGCTCGTCCGCCAGGGGGGAGAGCCGCATCAGCTCGACCACCGCGTTCTCCTTGGCGACCACGTCGTTCACGAAAATCCCACTACGTTCGGGTGTGGTTACTACAGGCACCACCGGACAGGACACGGAGAGCCAGCCTACCGGGGCAACCGTTTGCTCTAGCATCGCAGCATGTCTGGATCAGCCGGCCGTCCTGGCGCCTCCAAGCCGCGGAGGCGGCGCAGGCGTCAGCGCGGCAGGCGCCTGACCACGGTCGACGAGACGTCGGCCGGTGGCCTCGTGGTGGACGCCGAGCGCGAACAGGCGGTGCTGATCGGCCGGCTCGACCGGCACGGCAGACTGCTGTGGTCGCTGCCCAAGGGCCACATCGAGGACGGTGAGACGGTGGAACAGACGGCCGTGCGCGAGGTCAAGGAGGAAACCGGCATCTCCGCGCGCGTGCTGCGGCCACTGGGCACCATCGACTACTGGTTCGTGGCCGAGAAGCGGCGGATCCACAAGACCGTCCACCACTTCCTGCTCGAAGCGCTCGGCGGCGAGCTCTCCGACGAAGACGTCGAGGTCACCGAGGTGGCCTGGGTACCGCTGGCCGAGCTGGAGACCAAACTCGCCTACTCCGACGAGCGCAAGCTCGTCCGGAAGGCCAGTCAGATGCTCAAGGAACTTTTCGCGCGCCCGGACGTCCACGGACGAGACGAGCACGCCCCTGAGGGAGCCCCCGAGTGAAGCGGTTCGCCGCAGCCTTCCTTTCCGTCCTCTTCCTGGCCGTCCCCGCCCTCACCGGAGCCACGGTGGCACAGGCGGAGGAAGGCGCCCGCCTGCGCGTCGAGCTGAACGAGCTCAACCCGCGCGTGGTCACCGGCTCGACGACGACGCTGACCGTGTCCGGAACGGTGACCAACACCGGCGACCGCAAGGTCAACCGGCCGCAGGTCCGCCTGCAGGTCGGCGACCGGGTCACGACCTCGCGCGGGGTCAACGACGTGCTGTCGGGCGCCGTCATCAAGGACTCCCCGCTGACCGACTTCAGCTCGGTCGCGGACTCGCTGGAGCCCGGGCAGAGCGCGCCGCTGAACATCACGGTGAACCTGACCGGCTCGAAGGCCGCGCAGTTCAACCGCCCCGGCGTCTACCCGCTGCTGGTGAACGTCAACGGCACGCCGGAGTTCGGCGGGCCCGCGCGGCTGGGCGCGGTCAGCATGCTGATGCCGGTGCTCGCCGGGCCGGGCAAGTCGGCCGGGCACCCGTCGGCGGGCGCGCCGAGCATGACCCTGCTCTGGCCGCTGACCAGCGGCGTCCCCCCGGTCTACGCGGCGCCCTACGGCCAGCCGCTGGTGCTGCGCGACGACCGGCTGGCCGACGAGATCGGCCCCGACGGCCGGCTGAACGCGCTGGTCACCTCCGCGTCCACAGCCATGCACGGCGACTCGACCCTCGCGAAGTCGATGTGCTTCGCGCTCGACCCGGACCTGCTGGCCACCGTCGACTCGATGAGCCGCGGCTACCAGGTGCACACCGAGAACGGGAACGTCGACGGCAAGGGCGCCCAGACCGCGAAGACGTGGCTGACCTCGCTGCGCACCTTGCTGACCGGCCGGTGCGTGGTGGCGCTGCCCTTCGCCGACGCCGACCTCAACACCGTCTCGCGGATCCGTCCCGGCGACCCCATCCTGGTCGCCCAGGCGGCCGCGGCGGCGTCGACGATCCAGCAGCTGGCCGGCGTCACGCCGCAGACCGGCGTGCTCTGGCCGGACGGCACGCTCAACGAAGCGGTGCTCACCGCCCTGACCCAGGCCGGCGTCAAGACCGTCCTCACGGACGCGGCGAAGCTCGCCCCCGCCGGTGTGGGCGGCGGGGTCACCGTGCAGGGCAGCACGGTCCGCGCCCAGCCGACCGACTCGCTGATCTCCGCGGCGATGAACGGCGTGCCGAGCGTGCCCGACTCGGTCACCGTCGCCGCGAGCACCGAGCGGGCGATCGCCAGCCAGAACGGGCTCGGCGCGCTCGCCTTCCGGGCCGGTCTCGGCCTGCCGGCCGGGCAGGAGCGCCCGAAGCACCTGCTCGTCGCCCCGCCGCGGCGCTGGGACGCCCCGGCCGCCGAGCTCACGGCGTACCTGCAGCAGGTCGGCGACTTCCTCAACGCCGGGGTGGTCACGGCGGAGTCGCTCCCGTCGCTGCTGTCCGCGGACCCGGCGGGCCCCGGCGCGGTCGGCGACGGCGGCCAGAACCCCGACGCGGCCATCGACCCCGCCGTCGTCTCGACGTTGGCGAAGCTCGACGACCAGGCCACCGGGATGGCGTCCGCGATGCAGCTGGACCCCACCAAGCGGGTCAAGCCGGAGGACGTCGTCGCGTCGGTGCGGCTGGCCGAGCTGCGTGGCGCCTCCACCGGCTGGCGGGGCCTGCCTGCCGACGCGGCGACCGCGAACGCGCGGGCCGAGATCGGGGCCATCAGCGACCGGGTGAGCGTCCGGCAGCCGCAGCAGATCATCGCGCTGGCGTCCGGCAACTCCCCGCTGCCGGTGTACGTGGTGAACGACCTGCCGGTCGGGATCAACGCGCGGTTCTCGCTCAACAACAACACGGGCCTGCGCGCGGACGAAGCCAAGGAGGTGTCGTTCCCCGCGGGCGGCGGCCGGCAGTACTTCCTCCCCGTGGAGGCGCTGCGGGCCGGCCGGTTCAGTGTCGATGTGTCGTTGAGCACGCCCACCGGTACCCCGCTCGGGTCATCCGCGCGGTTCGAGCTGACGTCGACGGAGTACGGCGCGATCACCATCATCGCGACCGTCGCCGCAGGTGTGGCCCTACTTCTGCTGGCCTCCCGGCGCATCTACCGGCGGGTGAAGGACGCCCGCGCGGGTCGCGACTTGGTGGACTGATCCCTCGGCCTTCGAGTGTTCCGGGCGGTTCCCGATTACTCTTGGTCCGCACGTACGCGGCACCGGGCCGCGGGCACCGGACCGAGCACCGAGGATTGGGCACGCGTTGGAGAGAGAGCCGGGCTTACCACCCGAGCGTGCGAGTCGTCCTCGGCGCGATGGCGCTCCACCCCCGCAACGGGGTGACGGGCCCCCGCGCGCGTCGCAGCCGGTCCGCCGCCAGCCGCCACCCCAGCAGCCGCCTCCGCCGGAGCGCGGCCGCCGCCAGCCGCCCCGAAACGGCCACACACGCCAGATGCCGCCCCCCGAGGACGCGACGGTCCGTGATCAACGCCCGATGCGCGAAGACGGCCCACCCCGCCGCCCGGCCCGCGAAGACGCCCCGCCGCCCCGGCGGCCCGCGCGCGACGACGCACCGCCGAGGCGACCGGCTCGCGAGGACGGCCCACCACGCCGCCGCCCGCGCGACGACGCCCCCGACGGCCGCCCGGTCCGCGACGAGGGACACCCCCGCGAGGGTCGCCCCGTCCGCGACGACCTGCCTCCCCGTGAGGGACGACCGGTCCGCGACGAAGCGGTCGTCCGCGACCAACGACCACCCCGCGACGGCCACCCGGGCCGCGACGACCTCCCTCCGCGCGAAGGCCGCCCCGTCCGCGACGAAGGGGTCGTCCGCGACCAGCGGCCACCCCGCGACGACCTGCCCCCGCGTGACGGCCGGCCGGTCCGCGACGAAGCGCTGATCCGCGACCAGCGGCCGCCTCGCGACGCCCAGCCGGTCCGCGACGACCTGCCCCCCGGCGACGCCTGGCCCGTCCACGACGAGGCCCCGCCCCGCGAGCCGCAGCGTCCGGCCCGGCGAGTCCCGCCGCCGGGGCCGCCGCCGCAGCAACCCCCGCCGCGTGGCGGGCAGCCGCCCCGGGCCGCCGGTGGCCCGGCGCCCACGCGCGTCCAGCCCGTGCCGCCGGTCCCCGGCCCGCCGGGGCAGCCGTCGGCCCAGGGCCGGCTACCGCAGCCCGCCCCGCCGCTGCCGCCACCCGTGACCCCGCCGCCGGGCACGCCGGCCGCGGGCAACCCGGCTCCCGGGACGCCGCCGCCCGGCATCCCGGTGCCCCCGCGCGGCCGCGGCTCCCGGCGTCCGGCGCCGGTCCGGCCGTGGCAGGAGGAGGCCCAGCGCCCGCCCGACCCGGAGGCCACGCGGTTCATCCCGCGCACCGCCGGCGTCCCGATGAACTCGCGCTGGCCGGTCGCCGACCCGGACGTCATGCGCCCGTACGACGCCCTGGCCACTCAGGTCATGCCGGCGCTCAAGGGGCCGCTGGTCAAGCCGAGGCCGGACGAAGAGGCCCCGGCCAAGGCGCCGTCGCTGGCGAAGGCGTCCGGCCGGATGGCGATCGCTTCGCTGATCAGCCGGATCACCGGCTTCCTGTGGAAGCTGCTGCTGGTCGCCGCCATCGGCCAGGGCATCGCGAACGACTCGTTCAACGTCGCCAACACGATGCCGAACATCATCTTCGAGCTGCTGATGGGTGGCGTCCTCGCCAGCGTGGTGGTCCCGCTGCTGGTGCGGTCCCAGGACGAGCCCGACGGCGGCGCGGCCTACACCCAGCGGCTCATCACCGTGGCGTTCTCGCTGCTGCTGGTCGGCACGGTGGTCGCGGTGCTCGCGGCCCCGGCGTTCACCAGCCTCTACGTCGACGGCTCCGGCAAAGCCAGCTCGTCGCTGACCACGGCCTTCGCCTACCTGCTGCTGCCGGAGATCTTCTTCTACGGCGTGTTCGCGCTGCTCTCGGCGGTGCTGAACGCCAAGCAGATCTTCGGCCCGACGGCGTGGGCGCCGGTGATCAACAACCTGGTCGTCATCTTCACGATCATGGTCGTCTGGGTCATGCCGGGCGACATCGACACCGCGAACCCGTCGATCACCGACCCGAAGGTGCTGACGCTCGGCATCGGCGTCACGGGCGGCATCATCGCCCAGGCGTTCCTGCTGGTGCCGCCGCTGCTGCGCTCGGGCTTCCGGTTCAAGTGGCGCTGGGGCATCGACAAGCAGATGAAGGAGTTCGGCGGCCTCGCGCTGTGGATCCTCGGCTACGTCGCGGTGAGCCAGGTCGGCTACACGATCAACACGCGCGTGCTGACCAGCGGTTCACCCGGTGGTGTGACCGCGTACAGCAACGCCTGGCTGCTCTTCCAGCTGCCGTACGGCGTCATCGGCGTCTCGCTGCTGACGGCGATCATGCCCCGGATGAGCCGCGCCGCCGCCGACGGCGACCACAAGAAGCTGATCGGCGACCTCTCGTACGCGTCCCGGATGTCGACGGTGATGCTCGTCCCGATCTCCGCGGTGATGACCGTGGTCGGCGGCTCGATCGGCATCGCGCTTTTCACCTTCGGCAAGGGCACGATCGAGACCGCCGAACGGCTCGGCGACGCGCTCGCGATCTCGGCGTTCGCGTTGCTGCCGTACGCGCTGGTCATGCTCCAGATGCGCGTCTTCTACGCGATGAAGGACGCCCGGACGCCGACGCTGATCATGATCGTGATGACGCTGGTCAAGGTGCCGCTGCTGTACCTGTGCCCGGTGCTGCTGTCGCCGGACAACGTCGTGCTCGGCGTCATGATGGTCAACGCGCTGACGTTCGTCGTCGGCGCGATCCTCGGCCAGGTGTGGCTCTGGGTGACCCTGGGTAACCTGCGGAGCAAGCGGGTGATCGGCGTGATCCTCTTCACGGTCGTCGCCAGCGGGCTCGGCGTCGGCGCGGCCTGGGTGGCCGGGCAGATCGTGCCGGACTCGTTCGGGCCGACCTTGGGGGCCTGGATCAAGCTCTTCCTGCAGGGCATCGTGGGGATCGTGGTCTCGTTCGGGGTACTCATGGCGCTGAAGGTCGAGGAGCTGAAACCGGCGACTTCGAGGTTCACCCGGTTGATCAAGCGGGGGTAACGATTCCGGTACGGATGGCGACGACTCCCGCGTCGTATTCTGGGTAACCTTGAGGCGGGGAGCTAACGGGAGAGTGCGGGTGGACACGAGGCGGAGCGAACAGGCGGGGGGTGCGAACCACGTGGGCAAGGCCCAGGTCGGATCGCTGGCCCCCGGGCGCGTGGTCGGCGACGGCCGCTACCGCCTCCTCGCGCAGTTCGGCGTGGACGAGCGGGGTGACGCGCACCTTTGGCGTGCCCGCGACGGGCAGCTGAAGCGGGACGTCGCGCTGACCCTGCTGGTCGGCGACCCGGCCGACCCGGAAGCCGCGCGGCTCGCGCGGCGCACCCTCGAACGCGCGACGCACGCGTCGAAGTTCGGCCACGGCGGCGTCGCCCGCGTGCTCGACGTGCTCGCCCTCGGCAGCGGTATCACCTCCAGCGAAGGCCTGCTCGGCGTCGTCGTCGCGGAGTGGACCAAGGGCAGCGACCTGGTGGACCTCGTCGCGCAGCGGCCGGTGGCCCCCGCCGCGGCCGCGCGGATGGTGCAGGCGCTGGCCGAAGCCGTCGAACAGGCTCACCAGAACGGGCTCGTCCTCGGGCTCGACCACCCCCAGCGGCTGCGGCTGACGCCGAGCGGCGCGCTGAAGCTCGCGTTCCCCGGCCCGCTGCCGGAGGCGACGCTGCGCGACGACGTCAAGGCGCTCGGCGCGGTCCTCTACCTGCTCCTGACCGGACGCTGGGCGCTGCCCGGCGGCCCGCCCGCGATCCAGCCGGCCCCGACCACGCCGCAGGGGCGGATCGTCCCGCCGCGGCAGCTCATCCCCACGGTGCCCGCCGACCTGTCGTCGCTGGCCGTCCGGACGATCGAGGACGGCGGCAACGGCGGCATCCGCACCAGCGCGGCCATCCTCCGGATGCTCGACCAGGTGGCCGAGGAAGAGGAGCGCACCCAGCTGATCAAGGCCGTCGGCGGGGACGCCGCCGAGGGCGAAGGCACGGTCTGGACGACGAAGAAGCCGGTCAAGGACGTCGCTCGGCGGCGCAAGCTCGCGCTCGGCGTCACCGTCCTGGTGGTCGCGACCGTCGTCATCCTCGCCTGGGGCGGGCTGATGCTGATCAACGTCTTCCAGGGCGACTCGAAGGCGAGCGGGCCGACGATCAACGTCGCCGCGCCCCCGGCGTCGAGCCAGCCGGCCGGGCAGCCGCCCGCGTCGAGCCAGCCGGCCCCGCCGCCGTCGCCGGCCGTGGGTGCCGCGGTGAAGCCGCAGGCCGTCGCCGTCTACAACCCCGAGGGCAAGGGCGACAACACCGCGCGGGCGAAGTACGCGACGGACGGCAAGCCCGAGACGCAGTGGCGCACCGAGCAGTACAAGCAGCAGTTCCCCGTCATCAAGCCGGGCGTCGGGCTGGTCGTCACCTTCAAGGACCCGATCACCCTCAGCCAGGTGCAGGTCATCGGCGGCACCGCGGGCACCAAGGTCGAGATCCGCTCGGCGACCGAGAAGAACCCGGACTTCGCCGACACGAAGGTGGTCGGCAACGGCGACCTGAAGGACGGCGACACGACGATCCCGCTGGCCCAGCCGACGCAGGGTGAGTACTTCATCGTCTGGATCACCGCTCTGGGTGGCGACGACGGGAAGTTCCAGACGGAGATCGCCGACCTGGCGTTCCTGCCTGCGGGGTGACGCACCCGACAGGGTCAGTAGGCTCTTGCGGGTGACAGCTGCAGCTCCCACGGATGCGGATCTGATAGCGGCTCACGCCGCGGGGGACCCTCATGCGTTCAGCGAACTCGTCCAGCGACATCGCGACCGCATGTGGGCGGTCGCCCTGCGCACGGTCCGCGATCCGGAAGAGGCCGCCGACGCGTTGCAGGACGCGTTCATCTCGGCCTTCCGCGCCGCCGACAAGTTCCGCGCGGAGTCGCAGGTCACGACGTGGCTGCACCGGATCGTGGTGAACGCCTGCCTCGACCGGATCCGCCGCCGCCAGGCGCGCCCGACCGTGCCGCTGCCGGAAACCGGCTTCAACGAGCCCGCCACCCCGCGTGACTCGATGGCCGAGCGCGAGACCAGCCTGCTCGTCCGCGAGGCGCTGGACCAGCTGCCCGAGGACCAGCGCGCGCCGATCGTGCTCGTCGACGTCGAGGGCTACTCGGTCGCGGAGACGGCGAAGATGCTGGGTATCGCGGAAGGCACCGTGAAGAGCCGGTGCGCCCGGGGCCGCGGAAAACTCGCGAAGGTTCTCGGACACCTGCGGAACCCCGATGCGATTGCGAACGTCCCAACTCACGAAAGCAAACGGGCCGGGCGCCAGCCGGGTAGCGGGGAGGGACGATGACGGACGAAAGCCGGGGGATCGGGGGGACCGTCGGTCCGCCCTGGTCTGTCGACGTGCTCGCCGATCTCCACGCCGGTGTCCTGGACGACGCTCAGGCGGCGGAGCTGTGGCCGCTGGTCGACGCCGACCCCGAAGCCCGCGCGATCCTCGACGCACTCGACGCGACGCAGTCCGATCTGGCTTCGCTCGCCGACGCGCCCGCTCCGCCGATGCCCGCGGAGTTCGCGGCTCGGCTCGACGCGGCGTTGGCCGCCGAAGCAGCCGCCAAGTTTCCGGCGCCGCGCACAGCACCGGAGCAGGCCGGGTCCGGGGACGCCCAGGTGGTGGACCTCGCGGCGGCCCGGCAGCGCCGGAACAAGCGGCTCGGCTGGGCCGCCGGCATCCTGACCGCGGCCGCGGCGGCGGTCGTCGCCGTGACGATCGCGATCCCCGGCACGTCACAGCAGGCCGGCACCCCGAACGTCGCGGCCCCGCCGCCGTCCGGTCCGTCGGTCGGCAACGACGGCAGCGGCGCCCAGGCCCTGATCGGCAAGGCGGTCGGCGTCCGCGACTTCGGCCCGCTGCAGACCGAGGACAAGCTGGACGCCTGCATCGCGGCCGCCGGGCTCGACCCGAAGGTGCGCCCGGAGGGCATCCGCCCGGTGAACGTCGGCGGCAAGGCCGGCGTCATGATCATCCTGACCACCGGCAAGCTCGCCCAGTTCCGGCTCGTGGCCTTCGGCGCGGACTGCGGACCGGGTAATCCGGCTGTCCTGTTCGACAAGGTCGTCGGGGAGAAGTAGCGCCTGTCACCCCGGGAACACCGCCACCTACGATCGTGTTGAGCCTGGTACAGGTCACTACGAGCGGAGGTCACGGGTGGCTGCCGAAGAAATCAGGAACCTGATCATCGTCGGATCGGGTCCTGCCGGATACACCGCTGCCGTTTACGCGGCACGAGCCCAGCTGGAACCGCTGGTGTTCGAGGGCACGCAGTTCGGCGGCGCGCTGATGACGACGACCGAGGTCGAGAACTTCCCGGGGTTCCGCGACGGCATCATGGGTCCGGACCTGATGGAGGAGATGCGCAAGCAGGCCGAGCGCTTCGGCGCCGAGCTGCGCGCGGAGGACGTCGAGTCGCTGGAGCTGACCGGGGACGTCAAGTACGTCAACGCGAACGGCAAGCGCTACGCCGCCCGCGCGGTCGTCCTCGCGATGGGTGCCGCGGCGCGGTACCTGAACGTGCCGGGTGAGCAGGAGCTGCTCGGTCGCGGTGTCTCGGCCTGTGCGACCTGTGACGGCTTCTTCTTCCGCGACCACGACATCGTGGTCGCCGGCGGCGGCGACTCGGCGATGGAGGAGGCGACCTTCCTGACGAAGTTCGCGAAGTCCGTCACGGTCGTCCACCGCCGCGACGAGTTCCGCGCGTCCAAGATCATGCTCGAACGCGCCCGCGCGAACGAGAAGATCAAGTGGAAGCTGAACTCGCAGATCACCGGCGTGGTCGGCGACGGCAAGGTCGAGGGCCTGCAGCTGAAGGACACCAAGGACGGTTCGGAGTCGACGCTGGACGTGTCGGGCTTCTTCGTCGCGATCGGCCACGACCCGCGCAGCCAGCTCGTGAAGGGCCAGGTCGACCTGGACGAGGACGGCTACGTCGTCACCCAGGGGCGGACGTCGTACACGAACCTCGACGGCGTCTTCGCGGCCGGCGACCTGGTGGACCGCACCTACCGGCAGGCGATCACCGCCGCCGGCTCCGGGTGCAGCGCCGCGATCGACGCGGAACGATGGCTCGCGGAGCACGGCGAGTCGGACGCCCACGAGGCGGCCGAGCTGGTCGGCGGCGGCTACGGCGCGGGCACCCACTGACTTTCCGGCTTTCGACCAACCTGAAGGAGAAACCATGTCCAACACCGTGAAGGTGACCGACGCGACGTTCGTCGACGAGGTCCTGACCAGCGAGAAGCCGGTTCTGGTCGACTTCTGGGCCACCTGGTGCGGGCCGTGCAAGATGGTCGCCCCGGTGCTCGAGGAGATCGCGGCCGAGAACGGCGAGAAGCTGACCATCGCCAAGATCGACATCGACGAGAACCCGAACACGCCGCGTGACTACCAGGTGATGTCCATCCCGACGCTGATCCTGTTCCAGGGTGGCAAGCCGGTGAAGCAGATCGTGGGAGCCAAGCCGAAGGCCGCGCTGCTGTCGGATCTCGCCGACGTCCTCTGAACCGAACAAGCCCGGCGGACCCGGGGCCTGCGGGAACCCTCCCGCGGACCCGGGTCCGCCGTCGTTCGGGGGAATCCCGCCCGTGTGGGTGAATCGAGCGTGACGAGGGCCACCGGGGGTGCTGCACGATCGGGCTCTTGACGCACCTACCGGGCCTGCGCTGTCACCGAGAGTTGGCAGGGCACAATAGAGGACCTGGGCCCGTCCCAGCGAAGGTTTTCTTACCACGCACCGAGCCCCCGAATCGGTGCCTTAGGAAGAGCGAGGAGTGCATGCGGGTACTCCGCCGCGGTGACGCCGGTCCGGACGTCGCCGAGATCAGGTCCATCCTGGCCGGGATGGACCTGCTCCCGCCGGTCACCGGTACCGACGACTACGACACGTTCGACGTCGCCGTCGAGCACGCCGTCCGTGCCTTCCAGCAGCGCCGTGGGCTGATGACCGACGGCATCGTGGGTCCGGCGACCTTCCAGGCGCTCAAGGGCGCCAGCTACCACCTGGGCAGCCGCCCGCTGTCCTACATGATCGCGTCCCCGGTGCACGGCGACGACGTCTTCACGCTGCAGGAGCGGCTGACCGAACTCGGCTTCGACGCCGGCCGCCCGGACGGCTACTTCGGCGCGGCGACCGAGCGCGCGCTCAAGACGTTCCAGCGCGACATGCGCCTGACGCCGGACGGCATGTGCGGCCCCGCGACCATCCGTGAGCTGCACCGGCTGTCCTCGCCGCGGGCCCGGGGTGGCCGCCCCGTGTTCCTGCGCGAGCAGGAGCAGGTGCGCCAGGCCGGTCCGCGCCTGCGCGGCAAGCGCATCGTGATCGACCCCGGCCACGGCGGCGACGACCTCGGCGTGGTCGCCGGCGGTCTGCGCGAGGCCGACATCGCGTGGGACCTGGCCCGCCGGCTCGAAGGCCGGATGAAGGCCACGGGCATGGAGGCGCTGATCTCCCGCGGCCCGAACCACAGCCCGACGGAGCTGGAGCGCGCCCAGTTCGCCAACGACGCGGGCGCCGACCTGTTCCTCTCGCTGCACAGCGACAAGAACCCCTCGCCGCGCGCGCAGGGTGTCGCGAGCTTCCACTTCGGCAACGGCAACGGCACGACGTCCACGGTGGGCGAGCTGCTGGCCGGCTTCATCCAGCGCGAGGTCGCGGCCCGCACGGGCCTGCAGGACAACCGCACGCACTACAAGTCGTGGGACATCTTCACCCGCACCCGCTGCCCGGCGGTCCGGGTCGAGATCGGCTACCTGACGAACCCGGACGACGCCCGCAAGCTCGGTGACCCGGCCTTCCGCGACATCGTCGCCGAGGGCATCCTGATCGCCGTCAAGCGCCTGTACCTGCTCGGCGAAGGCGACCAGCCGACGGGAACGTTCACGTTCGCCGACGTCCTGGCGCACGAGCTGGCCAAGGCCGAATAGGGCCGACCACAACCCCTAGCGGCTCACCTTCACCTGCCCCACCACCCCTGGGGACGCACGCCGTGCGTCCCCAGGTTTTCGGGCACTTCTCCACAGCTTGTCCACCGCTCCTATCAGCGCTCTGTGGATAACTCGGCACTTCTTCCACAGTTGTGCACACACGACGGAATCCGTCGTTTCGGGTGTGGTGGAGCACCGGCGCAAACGTTTGCGGCCGGGTGGGAGATGCGGCTCAGGCGCGGCCGAGACTGGGCTCGGCCGTGGTGATCGTCACCTGGCCGAGCAGCCGCTCCAGCGCCGCCTCGACGTCTTCCTTCCAGGTGATCGCCGAGCGCAGTTCCAGGCGCAGGCGCGGCCACTTCTGGTGCGGGCGGACGGTCTTGAAGCCGACGCTCTGCAGGAACGCCGCCGGCAGCACGCAGCTGTGGCCGCCGTCCGGGTCCGTCTCGTCGGGACGTGCGTCGCCGAACGCCTCGATCGCGCGCACGCCGCGTTTCGTCAGGTCCTTGGCGACCGCTTGGACGAGCATCCGGCCGAGGCCGCCGCCGCGGAACTCCGGGAGCACCTGGAACGCCGTCAGCAGGACCGCGTCCGCGCTCGGCGGGGACGTCGGGAAGGCCAGCGAGCGCGGGACGGCGTTCGGCGGGGCGTACAACACGAACCCGACTGGCAGCGTGTCGCTGTAGACGATGCGGCCGCAGGAACCCCACTCGAGCAGGACGCTCGAGACCCAGGCTTCCTTCTCGACCTCGGTGGCGCCGAACTCCTCGGCCTGGTTCTTCAGGTGCGGGGCCAGCTCCCAGTAGACGCACCTGCGGCAGCTCTTCGGCAGGTGCTCCAGGTTGTCCAGTGTGACGCCCACGACGCGACGCGACACCCGCGACCTCCCTGACCCCTGCGCTCCCGACGGCTGCCCGGTCGTCAAGCCGCGCGGTAGAACAGCACGATCACGGGAGCCATGGTCGAGGATAGGCCGATGTGAGAAGCACCGAAAGGTCAGGGGGCCTGGATGGGTGCCCGGTTACACTCGATGGGATCCATCAGCTCCCGCGAGAGTGACCCCGTCCACCGAGCCCCGGGTGAATCGTCGATGACCGAGAACCGCCCCAGCAAGCCGCAGAGCGGCCGTCAGAACCTCGACCCGCACCTCGAGCGGTACGCCGCGCGTACCGCCGGGATGACCGCCTCCGAGATCCGGGCGCTCTTCGCGGTGGCCAGCCGGCCCGAGGTGGTCTCGCTGGCCGGCGGCATGCCGAACCTGGCCGCGCTCCCGCTCGACACGCTGTCCGCGCAGGTGGCGGAGATCATCGCCGAAGACGGGCTCGTCGCCCTGCAGTACGGCTCGGCGCACGGCGTCCCCGTGCTGCGCGAGCAGATCTGCGAAATCATGGCCCTCGAGGGCATCAAGGCGCACCCGGACGACGTCGTCGTGACCGTCGGCTCCCAGATGGGCCTGGACATGGTCACGCGGCTGTTCTGCGACCCGGGTGACGTCGTGATCGCCGAAGGCCCGTCGTACGTCGGCGCGCTGGGCTCGTTCGCCGCCTACCAGGCGCAGGTCGTGCACGTGGCGATGGACGAGAACGGCCTGGTGCCGGAGCTGCTGCGCGAGGCGCTGGTCCAGACGGAGAAGGCCGGCCGGCGCGTCAAGTTCCTCTACACGATCCCGAACTTCCACAACCCGGCCGGCGTGACGCTGGCCGTGGAGCGCCGCGCGGAGATCCTGGAGATCTGCCGCGAGCACGGCGTCCTGGTCGTCGAAGACAACCCGTACGGGATGCTCGGTTTCGACGGGCAGACGTACCCGGCGCTGCGCTCGACGGATCCCGAGAACGTCGTGTACCTCGGCTCGTTCTCGAAGACGTTCGCGTCGGGTCTGCGCGTCGGCTGGGTGCTCGCGCCGCACGCCGTGCGCGAAAAGCTCGTCCTGGCCGCGGAGTCGGCGACGCTGTGCCCGCCGACGTTCAACCAGATGATCGTGTCGCGCTACCTGGCCACGCACGACTGGAAGGGCCAGATCAAGAAGTTCCGCGAGAACTACCGCGAGCGGCGCGACGCGATGCTGTCCGCGCTCGACCAGTACCTGCCCGCGGGCTGCTCCTGGACCAAGCCGGACGGCGGTTTCTACGTCTGGGTGACGGTGCCGGAAGGCGTCGACACGAAGGCGATGCTGCCGCGCGCGGTGACCGCACGGGTGGCGTACGCGTCCGGGACCGGCTTCTACGCCGACGGGTTCGGCAGCCGCCAGATGCGGCTGTCCTACTGCTACCCGACGCCGGAGCGCATCCGAGAGGGCGTGCGGCGGCTGGCCGCCGTGCTGGAGTCCGAAATGGACCTCGCGCGCACCTTCGGTAACGTGGCCACGCGCCAGATCCAGGGGCCGCAGAATCCCTCACCGGACACGGTCTGAAATTCATTCCAGCTAAGGAGTTTCCACGGTGGTCGACCGTACCGTTGCCGTGCTCGCCGGCGGGCTTTCGCACGAACGCGACGTCTCGCTGAGGTCCGGGCGGCGGCTCTCCGCGGCGCTGAAGTCCGAAGGCCTCGGCATCGAGGAGTGGGACACCGACGCGGGGTTGCTGGAGCGCCTGCGCACCCAGCGGCCGGACGCGGTGGTCGTCGCCCTGCACGGCGGTGAGGGCGAGAACGGCTCGGTGCAGACGGTCCTGGAGATGCTGGACGTCCCGTTCGTCGGCACCGGCTCCCAGGGCTGCCGCCGCGCGTGGGACAAGCCGACGGCCAAGGCGCTCGTCGAGAACGCCGGGTTCGTGACGCCGGGCTGGGTGGTGCTGCCGCACAGCACGTTCCGCGAGCTCGGCGCCCAGGCAGTGCTCGACGCGATGGTCGAGCAGCTCGGCCTGCCGCTGATCCTCAAGCCCGACCAGGGCGGCTCGGCGCTCGGCACCCAGGTGGTCCGCGAGGCGGCCGAGCTGCCGGCGGCGATGGTCGGCTGCTTCGCGTACGGCGACACGGTGCTCGCCGAGCGGTTCGTGGACGGCGTCGAGGTGGCCGTGACGGTCATCGAGGGCGAGAACGGCCCCGAGGCGCTCCCCGCGGTCGAGATCGTCCCGGAGAGCGGCGTGTACGACTACACGGCCCGCTACACCGCCGGTCTGACCGACTTCTTCACCCCGGCCCGGCTCGACGACGCCGCGGCCAAGGCGGCGGCCGAACTCGCCGTCGCCGCGCACCGCGTCCTCGGGCTCCGGGACATCTCGCGCACCGACGCGATCATCGCGGCGGACGGCACGGTGCACTTCCTGGAAGTGAACCCGTCGCCGGGTCTCACCGAGACGTCGACGGTGCCGATGGCGATCGAGGCGGCGGGCAAGTCGCTCGGCACGGTGTTCGCCGAACTGATCGGACGCGCGATTTCTCGCTGACTCCGCACACGCGAAAGGCCGCCTCGGAACCTCCGTGGCGGCCTTTTTCGTGTCGCTGACGATCATCACTGGATGTGGTCGTCGCGACTGCGTCGAGCAATCATCACCGTGACGAAACACCCTGGGGTGATCCCTAATCGGTTTTCGGTGTCTGATTCGCCCCATTCGCGTCGATGATCGCGACGATGCGTTCGAGGTCGTCGACCGAGCCGAACTCGAGGGTGATCCGGCCCTTGCGGCGGCCGAGGTCGACCTTCACCCGGGTGTCGAACCGGTCCGAGAGGCGGTTCGCGAGCTCCTGCAACCCCGGCGCCTGGATCGGCTTGCGCGCCGCGGGCTTCGGCTTGGCCGGCTTCTCGCTCTTCTTGAGCGTGACGGCTTCCTCGGTCGCCCGCACCGACATGCCCTCCGCGATGATGCGCGCGGCGAGCTCTTCCTGGCTGTCGGCGTCCTCCAGCGACAGCAGCGCGCGGGCGTGGCCGGCGGACAGGACGCCCGCGGCCACCCGGCGCTGCACCGGCAGGGGGAGCTTGAGGAGCCGGATCGTGTTGGTGATGACCGGCCGGCTGCGGCCGATCCGGCTCGCCAGCTCCTCGTGCGTGACGGCGAACTCGTCGAGCAGCTGCTGGTACGCCGCCGCCTCTTCGAGCGGGTTCAGCTGGACGCGGTGGATGTTCTCCAGGAGCGCGTCGCGAAGCATCGACTCGTCGGCGGTCTGCCGGACGATCGCCGGGATCGCTTCGAGCTCCGCCTGCTGCGACGCGCGCAGCCGCCGCTCGCCCATGACGAGCTCGTACTCGTCGGCTCCGAGCTCGCGCACGACGATGGGCTGCATGAGCCCGAACTCGCGGATCGAGTGCTCGAGTTCGGAGAGCGCGTCCTCGTCGAAGACCTGCCGCGGCTGCTTTGGGTTCGGCTTGATCGAGCTGACCGGGATCTCGCGGTAGACCGCGCCGGCGACCTCGCCGCCGTGCGTCTTCGCCTGACCGTTCGCGGCGAACCAGCCCTTGTCCTCGGCCGCCTTCTTCTCCGCCGCCGTGGCGTCGGCGGGGGCGGGCAGGGGACCGCCCCCGGTGGGGCCGGTCGGGATGAGGGCGGCGAGGCCGCGCCCCAATCCTCCTCTGCGTTCGGTCATGTGGAACTACCCTTCTCCAACTGTGCGCCACGCTCGGCGATCTCCTTCGCCGCGTCGACGTAGCTCATCGCACCGCGTGAACCGGGATCGTAAGCGAGGACGGTCTGGCCGTACCCGGGCGCCTCGGACACCTTCACGCTGCGGGGGATGACCGTCTTGAGGACCGTGTCGCCGAAGTGGTTCCGCACCTCGTTCGTCACCTGGTCGGCCAGCTTGGTCCGGCCGTCGTACATGGTGAGGAGGATCGTCGAGACGCGGAGTTCGCGGTTGAGGTGCTGCTGCACGAGCTCGATGTTGCTCAGCAGCTGCCCGAGTCCTTCGAGCGCGTAGTACTCGCACTGGATCGGGATGAGCACCTCCTGCGCGGCGACCATCGCGTTGACCGTCAGGAGGCCGAGCGAGGGCGGGCAGTCGATGAAGACGTAGTCGACGCCGATCTCGTCGAGGATCTCCGAGGAGATGGCCTCCTTGAGCCGGGACTCGCGGGACGCCATCGAGACGAGCTCGATCTCGGCGCCGGCGAGGTCGATCGTCGCGGGGACGCAGAAGAGGTTGGGGGACTGCTCGGTCGGCTGCGCGGCGTCCGCGAGCGTCACCTCACCGATGAGCACTTCGTAGATGGACGGCGTCCCGGACCGGTGGTCGACGTCGAGCGCGGTGCTCGCGTTGCCCTGCGGGTCGAGGTCGACGACGAGCGTCTTGAGCCCGTGGACGGCGAGCGCGGCGGCGAGGTTGACCGTGCTGGTGGTCTTGCCGACGCCGCCCTTCTGGTTGGCGACGGTCATCACCCGGCGACGGCCGGGACGCGGGAGCGTCCCTTCCTCCGGGTGCAGCAGACGCGCGGCGCGGGCGGCTTCTTCGGCGATCGGGGTCCAGCCCACATCGGGCGTGGTCTCCGTGGAGTCGGACGGCGGGGGATTCACCGGTCTCGACACCTCCTCCATATAGACGTCTGGTCGGTGGTCGAGTCGCGTCGTTTCACGTGGAACACCGCGGCCCGTTAACGCTTCCTGCTCCGCGCCTTCGGCTTGGCTGCCGTCGGGAGGCGGCGGATCTTCACGACCGTGCTGGGGACCTCTAGTACTGCGGCACCGCATTCGACAATCAGTGGGTCGGCCCCGCCGGCCTTGCGGATGGCGGCGCCGTCCCGCTCGATCTCGTCCGCCGCGCTGGCGCCCTTGAGGGCGACCAGGAAGCCGTCGGAGCGAACGAGCGGCAGGCACCAGTCCGCGAGCCGGGCGAGCGGGGCGACCGCGCGAGCGGTGACGATGTCGGCGCCACCGTGCTGCTCACGCACAGGCCGCTCCTCCGCGCGTCCACGGACGATGGTGATCGGGAGTTCCAGCTTCTCGGCCACCTCGGCCAGCCAGTCCACCCGGCGGGCCATCGGTTCGAGCAAGACGATATCGAGGTCCGGCCGCGCGATCGCGAGCGGTACTCCCGGAAGCCCGGCCCCCGACCCCACATCGACGACGCGGGCACCTTCCGGCATCTGCTCACCGATGACGGCCGAGTTGAGAACGTGCCGCTCCCACAGCCGCTCGACCTCCCGCGGCCCGATCAGCCCACGCTCGACCCCGTGACGCTCCAGGAGTTCGACGTACCCAGCGGCTTGGTCCACGCGCTCACCGAACACCCGCTCCGCCGCGGCCCGCACTGCCGAGGCTTGCTCCAAGCTCACTCCGTCTACTCCTCGTCCGCGCGTTTCACGTGAAACGGCGCTCGTTCGATTGTCCCTGATGTCGAGTCGAAAACGAGCCGACAGACCGCAGATGTGGACAACTCCACTCGCCCAGACGCGCCGGGCGACGGTTCCACGTGAAACGACGAGCCCAGGTGTCTAGGACACACGCCAACTGGAGCTCTCATGCCTGACCCGTCACCCGATCCTGTGACCGGCCGCGCCCGACCCGATCGCCGGGCAGGTGATCCGAGTCAGCAAGACCACCAGGATCCGCCACGAGCGAGACCGCCTGGGCGACGGCCACTCTCGCCGTGCCTACTCCGAGATCCACCTGGACGAGAGAGACTCGACCTGCGCCGGTTCGCTCGCCCGCGCGATCGCCTACTTCGCTGACCGCGGCATCCGGCAGAAGTTCATCAAGCCCCACTGCCCCTGGAGTACCCCAACACTCAACGCCGCTACAGCGCGCTCGGAGGTCACGTCTGCGGGGTGGCCGTTCCACGTGAAACATCATCGGTGTAGTTCGTCCACCGCCGCAGCCACGTCCGCTCCGGCCGCCCTCCTCCGGTGCGTTCCACGTGAAACCTCACCGCTGTAATTCGCTCAGCCGCGCCCAGCTGCATTCGCCCTCAACCAACCCGCGGCCGAGCGTTCCGGAGCCGGATCCCGCTGAAGCCGAGTGAGCTCGCCGACGCCGTGTCGACGAACCCCCACAAGTTCGCCAGCACCCGCAGCTCGATCCCCGCCTCTTCGTGGAGCGCCAGCAGATCGCCGATCGGCTCCGGCGGCCCCAACGGCGAGACTGGCACAGTCGCCACCATCGCGTGCGCGTGCTCACCGAACGGCCGGAACGACGACGCCGCGAATCGGTACACATACAGCCGCACCGATTGCAGAGCCGCGAGCCAGCCGTACTCGATCGCGTGGACCCGGGACCCACCGAGCCACGACCGGTCCGCCTCCGTTGTCCCCGGGACCGGCCACGCCATCGCCCGGGGACACTGCCGCGGGAACCAGTAGTCCGGTGCCCGCTCCGCGTCGACCGCCCACACGTACGCCTCCGGCTGCTGGGCCGTCGCGGCCACGTGTGGGGCGAAGCGGGTGATCGTCGGGTCCTCCGAGAAGTGGAGTACCTCGCCGGGCTTCGGACGCATGCACACAAAGAAGCGGCCCCACCTGACCGAGTCAAGTGGGGCCGCTTCGCAAACCGAGAACTCAGGACTCCGGGAAGATCACCACACGGCGCTTCGGGTCCTCACCCTCGCTCTCGCTCGTGACGCCCGCGACCGTCGCCACCGCGTCGTGGACCACCTTGCGCTCGAACGGGCTCATCGGCTGGAGCCGCACCCGCTCGCCGCTCTGGAGGACCGACTCCGCCGTCGAGCGGCCGAGCTCGCGCAGCTCCTCGCGGCGGTCCGCGCGCCAGCCCGCGATGTCCAGCATCAGCCGGCTCCGCGATCCCGTCTCCTGCTGGACCGCCAGCCGGGTCAGCTCCTGCAGCGCCTCGAGCACCGTGCCGCGGGGGCCGACGAGCTTCTCGAGGTCCTCGCCGCCGTCGATGCTCACGATCGCGCGGCCCGCCTCGACGTCCAAGTCGATGTCGCCGTCGTAGTCGAGCAGGTCGAGCAGCCGCTCGAGGTAGTCGCCCGCGATGTCGCCCTCCTGCACGAGGACGTCGTCACCCCCCGCCTTCTGCTCGCCCGCCGCGTCCTCGGAAGCGGCCGGCTCCGGGGTCACGTCGTCCTGATCGGCGTCGATCGTGTCGATCGTCTCCGACATCATTCGTCTCCTCTCCGAACCGGTCGCGCCTCAGCGGCGCTTCCGGCCCGACTTCCTGGTCGAGTCTTTGAGAAGGCCCGGCACCCCAGTGCCGTTGTCCTTCGAGCCGTTCTGGCCGTTCGTTTCAGCCGGGGCCGAGTCAGCCGTCTTCGGCGTGTCCGCGGCGGTGGCGCCGGAAGCGGTCTGCGCGAAGCCGTGGGCCGAGCCCGCCTTCGTGACCTTCTTCTGCGAGCCGCCCTGCGCGGGCTGGTTCTTCTTCTGCTGGACCGGCTTCTGGCCGACCTTCGGCGCGGCCGGCTTCTGCCCCGGCTTCGGGCCGAGCGACGCGCGCTTCTCGGCGGCCTCCGCCTTGCGGGCCGCCTCTTCCTTGTCGATCTTCGTGTAGACGAGGCGCTGCTGCATCAGGGTCCAGCCGTTGTTCGCCAGCCAGTAGAAGAGGAGGCCGAGCGGGAACAGCGCACCGAAGACGAGCACACCGAGCGGGAACACGTACATCGTCAGCTTGTTCATGATCGCGGTCTGCGGGGTGGCCGACGCGGCGTTCTGCCGGGCCACCGAGTGCCGCGCGGTGAGGTGCGTGGCGATGGACGCGACGATCATCAGGGGCAGCGCCACCGGGAGCACGTTCCAGTGCCAGCCCGACGCGCCCGAGCCGCCGATCGCGGTGACGCCGTTGTGGATCGCCTCGCCGATGTTGACGCCGAACAGCTTCGCGTTGACGTACGACTGGACGTCGTGCTGGTTGAAGAAGTAGTTCTCGGTCTTGGGGCTGCCGTCCTTCGGCTGGATCGTGAACGCGCGCAGGACCCAGTTCAGGCCGATGAACACCGGGATCTGCAGCAGCATCGGCAGGCAGCTGCCGAGCGGGTTCACGCCGTGCTCGCGCTGGAGCTTCTGCATCTCCTGCGCTTGGCGCTGCCGGTCGTTCGCGTACTTCTTCTGGACCTTCTTCATCTCCGGCGCGAAGTCCTGCATCTTCTTCATCGACCGGACCTGGTTCACGAACGGCTTGAACATGATGCCGCGGACCGTGAACGTCAGGAAGATGATGCCGAGGATCCAGGAGATCGCCGTCGCTTCACCGAAGACGAACCCGAAGACCTTGTGCCAACACCAGAGGATGAAGGACACGGGGTAGTAGATGAAATCGAGCACTGCTGCTACTCCTCGATCGGTGTTTCAGGTCTGCGGTAGCGCCACGAGAACTTCTCGGGGACCGGGTCGCGGCCGGGCGGGGTCCACGGGCCGCAGCGCAGCAGCCGGCGCAGCGCGAGGTAGGAGCCGCCGCCGGCGCCGTGCCGGGTGAGGGCTTCGACTGCGTACGCGCTGCAGCTCGGGTAGAACCGGCAAGCCGGCGGGAAGAAGGGCGAGATCGCCTTGCGGTAGAGCTTGATGGGGAGCAGCAGGACCCAGGCGACGGGACCGGGCCGCGGGGGCGCGGTCTCCACGTCGTGGTCGTGATCGTGCTCGGGGGTGGCTCGCATGCCGGTCACACCGCTGATCCGTGGTCGGGGAGCGCGTCCGCGGGACGCGTCGGGCGCGGGGCATCCCCGGCCGGACGGCGCGACGGCGACAGTCCAAGACGGCGCAGTGCGGCGTCGAGATCGGCTCCGAGCTCCGCGCTGGACGCGGTCGCGGACGGCGGCAATGCCCGTACGACCAACGCGCTGCCGGCGGGAAGGGTTCCGAGCCGGGCCGAAACGAGATGACGCAGCCGCCGGGTGACGCGGTGGCGGACCACCGAGTTCCCGACGGCCTTGCTCACCACAAAACCCGCCCTGGCCGCCGACGTGACGTCGGCGGCCTCGGACGGGTCCGTGGTCAGTGCGTGGACGACGAGGCGACGCCTGCCTGCCCGGGACCCCCGACGGAGAACCACGCGGAAGTCCTCACTCCGCCGCAGACGTGCGGCAGCCGGCAGCACGGCGCGCCCCGACGAGCCGGATCAGGCGGACAGCGCGGCGCGGCCCTTGCGACGGCGGCCCGCCAGGATGGCCCGGCCGGCGCGGGTCCGCATGCGCAGGCGGAACCCGTGGGTCTTCGCGCGGCGGCGGTTGTTCGGCTGGAAGGTGCGCTTACCCTTGCTCACTGCTTCTCCTGTGTGTCGCGTCGGACGCGGGAACGGATCCCCGTCGCCTGGCGTGTCGTGCGGGCGCACGGCAGTCTCTGGTGTCTCCTACCAACGTGTGGCCTCGTCACGACGAGCGACGACAACGTGGGCACGCGAATAGCACCCGTCGCATACGGGAGACCTTACGAGGGTACGCACCCCCGTCGGGCGCCCGGTAAGCACCCCCTCGGCCACGGTCCGCGACGGGGCCGCGAAGCCGAGATCATCGACGCCGCGGCACCGAATGGCAACACGCCGTACACCGTGAAATGCTTGCGACCCAGGATGCCTTGTGGCAGCGGGCGGGGCTTGTTAGCGTGCCTCTCTCGGGTCACCGGTCGAGGTGCACGAGTATCCGGGTGGTGGAGTGCCCACCGGCGTACGACGAGCCCGCAGGTGGCGTCGCCGCGGGTCGCCGTACATTAGTGCACAGCTGTGGACAACTATGTGGATATTCGCTGTGCCGATGCATACGCAGGTCCGCGCAGGCGCGCCGGGCGCGTGACCAGGGGCGTCGGCCGTCCACGCCGACGAGGGGAGGGGAGCCGGACCAGTGTCGGAGCACCAGCACAATCTGGGCGTCATCTGGGAGCAGGTGGTGCGCGAACTGTCGGACGGGACGTTGTCCCCCCAGCAGCGCGCCTGGATGCGGGTGACCCGCCCGATCGGCCTGCTCGACGGCACCGCGCTGCTGGCGGCTCCCAGCGACTTCGCGAAGGAAGCGATCGAACGCGGGCTCCGCGGCGCGATCACCGACGCGCTTTCCCGGCGGCTCGGCCGCGCCATCTCGCTCGCGGTGAAGGTCGACAGCACCGAAGCCGTCGCCCCGGTCGCCGCGCCCCACTACGTGCCGTCACCCGGCCGGGTGGAAAACGGGGTCAGCCCGGAGCCGGCGCCCGCGCCGCGGCCCGGTCCCGGCCCGATGCTGCCGCCGCCGCGCCCCGAGCCCGCGCCGCCGATGCCGCAGCACCAGTCCCTCGCGACGAAGCCCGACGACGGTGACGACACGGACGAAGAGGTCGACGAAGAGGGCGAAGCGCTCGCCGCCGTCCACGAGATCTGGCCGACGTTCTCCGGCCAGCCGATCGCCGGCCAGCCCTACACCGCGCCGGCGCAGCCGCAGACGTCGAAGACGAAGCTGAACGAGAAGTACACCTTCGACACGTTCGTCATCGGCGCGTCCAACCGCTTCGCGCACGCGGCCGCGGTCGCCGTCGCCGAAGCACCGGCCCGCGCGTACAACCCCCTTTTCATCTGGGGTGAGTCCGGGCTCGGCAAGACGCACCTGCTGCACGCGGTCGGCCACTACGCGCAACGCCTCTTCCCCGGCATGCGCGTGCGGTACGTCTCGACCGAAGAGTTCACGAACGACTTCATCAACTCGCTGCGAGACGACCGCAAGGTCGCGTTCCAGCGGCGCTACCGCGACATCGACATCCTGCTCGTCGACGACATCCAGTTCCTGGAGGGCAAGGAAGGGACGCAGGAAGAGTTCTTCCACACCTTCAACACCCTCCACAACGCGAACAAGCAGATCGTCGTCAGCTCCGACCGCCCGCCCAAGCGCCTCGAGACGCTGGAAGACCGGCTGCGGACGCGGTTCGAGTGGGGCCTGATCACCGACATCCAGCCGCCCGAGCTCGAGACGCGCATCGCGATCCTCCGCAAGAAGGCGGCGCAGGACAGGCTCGCGGTGCCGGGCGACGTCCTGGAGTTCATCGCCTCGCGCGTCGAGGCGAACATCCGGGAGCTCGAAGGCGCGCTCATCCGCGTCACCGCGTTCGCGTCGCTGAACCAGCAGCCGGTCGACGCCGGGCTGGCGGAGATCGTCCTGCGGGACCTGATCCCCGACTCCCACGCGCCGGAGATCACCGCGCCGACCATCATGGGCGTCATCTCCGAGTTCTTCGACGTCACGCTCGACGACCTCTGCGGCCCCGGCAAGACGAAGGCGCTCGCCACGGCCCGCCAGATCGCGATGTACCTCTGCCGCGAGCTGACCGACATGTCGCTCCCGAAGATCGGGCAGACGTTCGGCGGCCGCGACCACACGACGGTCATGCACGCGGACAAGAAGATCCGCAAGGAGATGGCCGAGCGCCGGCGGATCTACGACCAGGTGCAGGAGCTGACGTCGCGCATCAAGCAGCGCGCCCGCCAGTAGCACATCCCTTATCCCGCAACGACTTCGGGGCGTCCACGCACTGTGGACGCCCCTTTGTCGTCTTTGGACTGTCTGAAGCGCGCGAAGCAGCGAAGCCGCGTACGCGCGCTTCGCAAAGTCGCGAAAATTGTTTGTACACAAGGAAGTTTCCCCATGGTGTGGGCGGATTGCCCACAGTGCCAACGGATCTCCCATCAGCGACGATACGGAATCCGTCCACACCCCGCCCACAGGTGATCCACAGGGAATCCACACCCTTGTCCACGCTGATTCCACAGGTTGCCCACATTGTGTGCACAGGACGGGCCGGTCACTCGGAAGAGGGGTTCGGACCCCTCCGCGCACCCCCAGACCCTGGGGACGGATCGCCACACACCTGGGGACAACCGTGGGGACAACTGGGGCCGGCTGTGGACGAATCGGGGGTCGCCCGAAACCATCCACGGACGCCCCGATCTACCCACAGGACTGCCACCACGGTTCTCCACACGCCCGCGACCGCTCCGACCTGCGCAAAGGGGCTCCATCCACACAATCCACAACGCTTACTACTGCTACTGCCTTTAGATCTCTTCTAAGAGAGAAAAAGATAAAAACAGGCGGAGGACGAAGTTGGGGACAGCCGCGAGAACGTGTCGTCATGTCGACAAACCGAAGGGCAGCCCGAGGTGACGCGGGCCGCCGCGACGGCCTAACGTGGACGCCTGCACCTGGTCCGTGCTCCGGCCGCTCAACGCGGAGGGCGGACCGGCCGGAGGGGGCAGCCGGTCACTGCCCTGCCAGAGCGAGGCCTGGCCCGAGCCGACTGGGGCTCGGTCGTCGAAAGGATGCGCGCATGAAGATCCGCGTCGAGCGTGACGGGCTCGCCGACGCCGTCGCGTGGGTGGCGAGAAGCCTCCCCTCCCGGCCTCCCGTGCCGGTGCTGGGCGGTGTGCTCCTCGACGCCGGTTCCGACGGCGAAACCGACGCATTGACGGTCTCGGGCTTCGACTACGAGGTTTCGGCCACGGTCGGCGTCCCGGCGACGATCGCCGACGGCGGCCGCCTGCTGGTCTCGGGGCGTCTCCTGGCCGACATCACCAAGGCACTGCCCGCGCAGCCGGTCGAGATCTCCGTCGACGGCGCGCGCGCCACCATCACGTGCGGCACCGCGCGGTTCTCCCTGCCGACCATGCCGGTCGAGGACTACCCGCAGCTGCCGGCCCAGCCCGCCTTCGCGGGCGAGCTCGCCGGCGATGCGTTCGGCCAGGCCGTCACCCAGGTCGTCGTCGCGGCGGGCAAGGACGACACGCTGCCGATGCTCACCGGCATGCGGCTCGAGATCTCCGGCACCGCGCTGACCCTCGTCGCGACCGACCGCTTCCGGCTCGCCATGCGCGAGTTCACCTGGCAGCCGGCCGAGGGCCTGGCCGACGCCGCGGTGCTCGTCCCGGCGCGCACGCTCGCCGAAGCCGCCAAGACGCTCGGCGCGAGCGGCGCCACGATCCGCCTGGCGCTCGCCAGCGGCGAAGGCCTACTCGGCCTGTCCGGTTCCGGGCGCTACACGACGACCCGCCTGCTCGACGCGGAGTTCCCGCCGTACCGCCAGTTGCTGCCCGCGTCGCACACTTCACGCGCGGTCATCGACGTGTCCGCTCTCACCGAGAGCATCAAGCGCGTTTCACTGGTGGCGGAGCGGGGGACTCAGGTACGACTGGAGTTCGGGGACAACACGCTGCGGTTGTCCGCGGGCGGCGACGACGAGGGAAGCGCCGAAGAAGAGCTTCAGGTCGAGTACGAAGGTGAGCCGGTGACCATCGCGTTCAACCCGGGTTACCTCGTCGACGGTCTCGGCGCGCTCCACAGCGACCGGGCGGAGCTGACGTTCACCACGCCGAACCGGCCCGCGCTGATCAAGCCCGCCGACCCCGAGGGCAACGTCGTCCCCGGCTACCTCTACCTCCTGATGCCGGTCCGCCTTCCCGGCTGACCCGCACATTTCGTTAGCACGTAAGGGGATCTCATGGTTCAGCTCGGTCTGATCGGCCTGGGCAAGATGGGCTTCAACATGCGTGAGCGGCTGCGGGCGGCCGGTCACGAGGTGGTCGGCTACGACCGCAACCCGGACGTCACCGACACGACGTCGCTCGAAGACCTGGTGTCCAAACTGGACGGCCCGCGGATCGTCTGGATCATGGTCCCGGCCGGCGAGCCGACCCGGCAGACCGTCACCGAGCTGGGCAACCTGCTCTCCGAAGGTGACATGGTCATCGACGGCGGCAACTCGAAGTACACCGACGACAAGCTGAACGCCGAGCTCCTCGCCGCGAAGAAGATCGGGTACGTCGACTGCGGCGTGTCCGGTGGCGTGTGGGGCAAGGACAACGGCTACGGCCTGATGGTCGGCGGCACGGCCGCGGACGTCGAGCGCGCGATGCCGATCTTCGACGCGCTGCGCCCGGAAGGCCCGCGCGAGGAGGGCTTCTCGCACGCGGGCAGCGTCGGCGCCGGGCACTACGCGAAGATGATCCACAACGGCATCGAGTACGGCATGATGCAGGCCTTCGCCGAGGGCTTCGAGCTGCTCGAGGCCGCGAAGGTCGTCGACGACGTGCCCGCGGTGATCAAGGGCTGGCAGCGCGGCACGGTCGTCCGGTCGTGGCTGCTCGACCTGCTCGTGCGCGCGCTCGACGAGGACCCGGAGCTGGACGACCTCGAGGGCTACGTCGAGGATTCCGGCGAAGGCCGCTGGACGCTGGAAGAGGCGATCAACAACGCGGTGCCGGCGCCGGTCATCTCGGCCGCGCTCTTCGCCCGGTTCGCTTCGCGCCAGGAGCACTCGGCCGCGATGCGCGCGGTCGCCGCACTGCGCAACCAGTTCGGCGGGCACGCCGTGAAGAAGGTCGGCGGGTAAGGAGTTCCTGGTGTATCTGCGTCACCTGCAGGTCACCGACTTCCGCTCCTGGCCCCAGGCCGATCTCGCCCTCGAACCGGGGCCGACCGTGCTGGTCGGCCAGAACGGTCGCGGCAAGACCAACCTGCTCGAAGCGATCGGGTACGTCGCGACGCTGGGCTCGCACCGCGTCGCGACGGACGCGCCGCTGATCCGGCACGGCTGCGAGCGCGCGCTGGTGCGGGTCGCGGTGGTCAACGACGACCGCGAGCTGACGGTCGAGCTCGAGATCACCGCCGGCCGCGCGAACCGCGCCCGGGTCAACCGCGGCGCGGTCGGCCGGCCGCGCGACGTGCTCGGGATCCTGCGCACGGTGCTGTTCTCGCCGGAGGACCTCGCGCTGGTCCGGGGTGACCCGGGTGAGCGACGCCGGTTCCTCGACGAGCTCCTGGTGCTGCGCGCGCCGCGGTACGCGGGGGTCCGGGCCGACTACGAGAAGGTGCTGAAGCAGCGCAACGCCCTGCTCAAAACGGCAGGGAAACGGCGTACGGGCCGCGAAGACCCGTACGCGCTGTCGACGCTGGAAGTCTGGGACGACCACCTCGCGGTGGCGGGCGCGGAGCTGCTGGCGGCGCGCCTGAACCTCGTCGCGGACCTCGGGCCGTACGCGGCTTCGGCGTACATGGGCGTCGCGCCGGACTCCCGGCCGGCGAAGATCTCGTACAAGTCTTCGCTGGGTGAGGCCCTGCCGGGGGCGTACGGCGTACCGGATGGCGAACGGGCGCAACCCGAAGTCCTCAAGGACGTCTTACTCAAGGCGCTCGGCGAAGCTCGGAAGGCCGAGCTCGAGCGCGGGATCAGCCTGGTCGGCCCGCACCGGGACGAGCTGGAGCTGATCCTGGGCCAGGCGCCGGCCAAGGGCTACGCGAGCCACGGCGAGTCGTGGTCGTTCGCGCTCGCCCTCCGGCTCGGCAGCTACGAGCTGCTGCGTGCGGAGGCGGGTGAGCCGGTGCTGCTGCTCGACGACGTGTTCGCCGAGCTCGACCGCAAGCGCCGGGCCCGGCTGGCCGAGGTGGCCGCGAGCGCCGAACAGGTGCTGGTGACCGCTGCGGTCGACGAAGACGTGCCCGGGGAGCTCGCCGGGTCCCGGTTCGTGGTGGCGGATGGTGAGGTCAGTCGTGCCTGAGCGGCCCGATCGAACACCCGATGTGATCGGCGACACAAATCGCACCCGATCTGGGGACAAACCTGTGGACAGTGTGGATAACACGGTGAATGAGTTATCGCTGCCCGTGACCGTGCGGCCAGATGGGTGGCAAAAATCGCCACGCGGGGCCACCGAGTCACCCGCTGGCACTGAGCGTGACGGCGACGCTTCTCCGAACGGGACCACCGGCCGGGACCTCGCCCACGCCGCGCTCGAAGCGGCCAAGGCGAAGGCCAAGGAACGCGGCACCTCGCCGGGGTACCGGCGGCGCGCCGTCGGCGGTGGCGGGGGCCAGAACCCGCGGCGCCGGCGCTGGTCGGGGCCGGGTGCGGACCCGCGTGACCCGCAGCCGCTCGGCCGGCTCGTCTCGCGGATGATCACCGACCGCGGCTGGAACGAGAGCGTCACGACCGCCCGCGTCTTCGCCCAGTGGGCCCGGCTGGTCGGCGAAGACGTCGCCGAGCACGCGCAGCCGGTCGCGCTCAAGGACGGCGAACTCACCGTCCGCGCCAGCTCCACGGCGTGGGCCACCCAGCTCCGGTTGCTGCAGGGAAAGCTGCTGGCCAAGATCGCGGCGGGGGTCGGGAACGGCGTCGTCAAGCGCATGCGGATCCAGGGTCCGATGGCCCCGAGCTGGCGGAAAGGGCCCCGGCACGTGCCAGGTCGCGGCCCGCGTGACACGTACGGCTGACCCGGGTTGCGTGATGCTCGGTTGAATGCCCCGAGAACGCATCCAGACCTCCCGAGATACGTCAAGACTCGGCTTGGACCGATTTCGTCCGTCTGCGACGCGCTCAGGGGTGTCCTTGCCGCATGCCAGCGGACGCGGCCAAGTACACTGGAAGGGAGCGAGTGTCCGCTCGGGCGAGACGAGGAGAAACAACGCCGGTGACCGAGAACAAGAGCGAGTACAACGCGTCGTCGATCACGGTGCTCGAAGGCCTCGAAGCGGTCCGCAAGCGCCCCGGTATGTACATCGGTTCCACCGGTGAACGCGGGCTGCACCACCTCGTCCAGGAAGTCGTCGACAACTCGGTCGACGAAGCCATGGCCGGGTACGCCACCAAGGTAGAGGTTACCCTCCTCGCCGACGGCGGGGTGCGCGTCGTCGACGACGGCCGCGGCATCCCGGTCGACATGCACCCCAAGGAGAACAAGCCGACCATCGAGGTCGTGCTCACCCAGCTGCACGCGGGCGGCAAGTTCGACAGCGACTCCTACGCGGTGTCCGGCGGCCTGCACGGCGTCGGCATCTCCGTGGTGAACGCGCTGTCGACGAAGCTGCTCGCCGAGGTCAAGTACGGCGGCCGCAGCTGGCGCCAGCTGTACACCGACCAGATCCCGGGGCCCCTCGAAGACCTCGGCCCGGCGACCGAGACCGGGACGACGATGACGTTCTGGGCCGACGGCGGCATCTTCGAGACCACGACGTACAACTTCGAGACGATCTCGCGCCGCCTCCAGGAGATGGCGTTCCTCAACAAGGGGCTGACGCTGTCCCTGCGCGACGAGCGCGTCGCCGA
The DNA here is from genome assembly GCF_030269325.1 of Amycolatopsis sp. NBRC 101858. GTDB lineage: Bacteria > Actinomycetota > Actinomycetes > Mycobacteriales > Pseudonocardiaceae > Amycolatopsis > Amycolatopsis ponsaeliensis. The sequence goes on from NZ_BSTD01000001.1 coordinate 2,493,570, forward strand.
CGAGGAGACCGAGGAAGACGCCGAAGGCAAGGTCGCCCGCGTCAAGGAGAAGGTCTACTGCTACCCGGGCGGGCTCGAGGACTTCGTCAAGCACATCAACGGCAGCAAGGACCCGATCCACCCCAGCGTGATCTCCTTCGACGCGAAGGGCACCGGCCTCGAGGTCGAGGTCGCGATGCAGTGGAACACCGGCTTCACGCCGTCGGTCTACACGTTCGCCAACACGATCAACACGCACGAGGGCGGCACCCACGAAGAGGGCTTCCGCGCCGCGCTGACCCGCGTCGTCAACTCCTACGCGCGCGACAAGAAGCTGCTCAAGGAGAAGGACGCCAACCTGACCGGTGACGACGTGCGCGAGGGTCTCGCCGCGATCGTCTCGATCAAGCTGGGCGAGCCGCAGTTCGAGGGCCAGACCAAGACCAAGCTGGGCAACAGCGAGGCCAAGACGTTCGTGCAGCAGCAGTCGAACGAGTGGCTGGCGGACTGGTTCGAGCGCAACCCCACCGAGGCCAAGACGATCATCAACAAGTCGATCTCCTCGGCGCAGGCCCGGATGGCCGCGCGCAAGGCGCGTGACCTCGTCCGCCGCAAGGGCGCGCTGGAGATCGGCGGCCTGCCCGGCAAGCTCAAGGACTGCCGCTCGACCAACCCGGCGGAGTGCGAGCTCTACATCGTGGAGGGCGACTCGGCCGGCGGCTCGGCCAAGGAAGGCCGCGACTCGATGTACCAGGCGATCCTGCCGATCCGCGGCAAGATCATCAACGTCGAGAAGGCCCGCATCGACCGCGTCCTCAAGAACACCGAGGTCCAGTCGCTGATCACCGCGCTGGGCACCGGCATCCACGACGAGTTCGACCTGTCGAAGCTGCGCTACCACAAGATCGTGCTGATGGCCGACGCCGACGTCGACGGCCAGCACATCACCACGCTGCTGCTCACCCTGCTGTTCCGCTTCATGGCGCCGCTGATCGAGCACGGCCACGTCTTCCTGTCGCGGCCGCCGCTGTACAAGATCAAGTGGCCGCGGGCGGAGCCGGAGTACGCGTACTCCGACCGCGAGCGCGACGCCGTCATCCAGGCGGGTGTCGAGGCCGGCAAGCGGCTCCCGAAGGACGACGCGATCCAGCGCTACAAGGGTCTCGGCGAGATGAACGCCGAAGAGCTGTGGGAGACCACGATGGACCCGGCGAACCGGCTGCTGGGCCAGGTCACGATGGACGACGCCGCCCAGGCGGACGAGCTGTTCTCGGTCCTGATGGGCGAGGACGTCGAGGCCCGCCGGTCGTTCATCACGCGCAACGCCAAGGACGTGCGCTTCCTGGACGTGTAGGCGTTCCCCCGCTCTTTGTCCCGCTAGGACTCTCCACTCGAGAAGGACCTCATGACGGAAACTCTGCCGCCGGCTCCGGAACACGACCGGATCGAGCCGGTCGACATCCAGCAGGAGATGCAGCGCTCCTACATCGACTACGCGATGAGCGTCATCGTGTCGCGGGCGCTGCCGGACGTGCGGGACGGCCTCAAGCCGGTCGCCCGCCGGATCCTGTACTCGATGTTCGACTCCGGTTTCCGGCCGGACCGCGGGTACAACAAGTGCTCCCGCGTCGTCGGCGACGTCATGGGCAACTACCACCCACACGGTGACTCGGCGATCTACGACGCGCTGGTCCGGCTCGCCCAGCCGTGGTCGCTGCGGTACCCGCTGATCGACGGCCAGGGCAACTTCGGCTCGTCGGGCAACGACCCCGCGGCCGCCATGCGGTACACGGAGTCCCGGCTCGCGCCGCTGGCCATGCAGATGCTGGCCGACATCGAAGAAGACACCGTCGACTTCTCCGACAACTACGACGGCCGCACGCAGGAGCCGGACGTCCTGCCGTCGCGGTTCCCGAACCTGCTGGTCAACGGCGGTTCCGGGATCGCGGTCGGGATGGCGACCAACATCCCGCCGCACAACCTGCGCGAGGTCTCCGAAGGCGTCGTCTGGGCATTGGAGAACCCGGAGGCGACCGACGACGAGCTGCTGGCCGCGCTGCTGGTGCGCGTCAAGGGCCCGGACTTCCCGACCCGGGCGATGATCCTCGGCACGTCCGGCATCGAGGACGCCTACCGCACCGGCCGCGGCTCGATCCGGATGCGCGCGGTCGTCGAGGTCGAAGAGGACGCGAAGGGCCGCACGATCCTGGTCGTGTCCGAGTTGCCGTACCAGGTCAACCCGGACAACCTGGTCGAGAACATCGCGAACCTCGTCCGCGACGGCAAGCTCACCGGCATCGCCGACATCGCCGACGAGTCCAACAGCCGCTCGGGCATGCGGATCGTCGTCACGATCAAGCGCGACGCGGTCGCGAAGGTCGTGCTGAACAACCTCTACAAGCACACCCAGCTGCAGCAGAACTTCGGCGTCAACATGCTGGCCCTGGTCGACGGCGTGCCGCGCACGCTGCGGCTCGACCAGATCATCCGGCACTACGTGAAGCACCAGGTCGAGGTCATCGTCCGGCGGACCCGGTTCCGCCTGAAGAAGGCCGAAGAGCGGGCCCACATCCTGCGTGGGTACGTCAAGGCCCTCGACATGCTCGACGAGGTCATCGCGCTGATCCGGCGGTCGCCGTCCGCCGACGAGGCCCGGCCGGCCCTGATGGAGCTGCTGGACGTCGACGAGATCCAGGCCACCGCGATCCTCGACATGCAGCTGCGGCGCCTGGCCGCCCTGGAGCGCCAGCGGATCATCGACCAGCTGGCCGAGATCGAGCTGGAGATCGCCGACCTCAAGGACATCCTCGAGAAGCCGGAGCGGCAGCGCGCGATCATCCGCGACGAGCTGATGGCGATCGTCGAGAAGTACGGCGACGACCGGCGCACGAAGATCATCGGCTTCAGCGGCGACGTCACCGACGAAGAGCTCATCGCCGTCGAGGACGTCGTCGTCACGATCACCCGCACGGGGTACGCCAAGCGAACGAAAACCGACCTGTACCGCTCGCAGAAGCGCGGCGGCAAGGGCGTGCAGGGCGCGACGCTGAAGCAGGACGACATCGTCCAGCACTTCTTCGTCTGCTCGACGCACGACTGGATGCTGTTCTTCACGAACAAGGGCCGCGTCTACCGGACCAAGGCGTACGAGCTGCCCGAGGCCAACCGCAACGCACGCGGCCAGCACGTGGCGAACCTCATGGCGTTCCAGCCGGACGAGCAGATCGCCCAGGTCATCCAGATCAAGAACTACGAGGTCGCGCCGTACCTGGTGCTCGCCACCCAGCGCGGCCTGGTGAAGAAGACCAAGCTCACCGACTTCGACTCGAACCGCTCCGGCGGCCTCATCGCCATCAACCTGCGCGAGGGCGACGAGCTGGTGGGCGCGGTGCTGGCGTCAGCGGAGGACGACCTGCTCCTGGTGTCGGCCGAAGGCCAGTCGATCCGCTTCCACGCGACCGACGAGGCACTGCGGCCGATGGGCCGCCCGACGTCCGGTGTGCTGGGCATGCGGTTCAACGACGGTGACGAGCTGCTCGGCATCAGCGTGGTCAAGGAGGACAAGTTCCTGCTGGTCGCGACGGACGGCGGGTACTCCAAGCGGACGCCGATCGAGGACTACCCGGTCCAGGGCCGCGGCGGCAAGGGTGTGCTCACCATTCAGCACGACCGCAAACGTGGCAGGCTGGTGGGTGCGCTCATCGTCGACGCCGAGGACGAGCTGTACGCGATCACCTCGAGCGGCGGCGTGATCCGCACGCCGGCGGGCGACGTGCGCAAGGCAGGGCGGCAGACGAAGGGGGTCCGGCTGATGAATCTCGGCGAAGGAACCACTCTTCTCGCGGTCGCACGCAACGCGGACGAGCCCTCGGACGTCGCCAATGGCGACGACAACGCGGAAGCCGAAGTCACGGCGGAGGGCACGGCGGAAGCCGTGACGGAAACCGTGGCCGAGACGACAGCAGCGGACGAAGAAACGACGGCGCCGCCGGAGCAGTGAGACGGCGTCACCACGGCACGGGTAAGGACTGACTCTTCGTGACACCATCCGAGAATCCCGAGGCAGCGGGTTCGAACGGGACTCCGGCGAGCCCGCCCTGGCAGCGGGTCGGCAAGGACGGCGACTCCGAGGCAACGGTGAAGCTGGCCACGGATGAGGCGCTGTACAAACCCGAGCCGGCGGCCGAGGAGACCCAGCCGGTCTCCCCGGAGCAGCGCCCGGTGGTGACCGGCAGCGCGGCGCCTCGCCTGTTCGGCGGAAGTGGAGACACCCCGCCGAGCGGCGAGCCGTCCGCGGCCGCCGTCCCCTCGGCGTCCTCCCAGCGAGCCCGGCCCAGCGCTTTGCGGCGCCCGGGCCGCGGCCCGCGCCGGGCATCACTGCAGGTGAAGCGCTTCGACCCGTGGTCGGTGCTCAAGCTGTCCCTGGTACTGGGCGTTGCGATGTTCTTCGTCTGGCTGGTGGCGGTCGGCGTCCTGTACACGGTCCTCGACGGCATGGGCGTCTGGGACAAGCTGAACGGAACGTACTCGTCCCTGGTGGGCGGCGAAGGCGCCAACGCATCCTCGGAGCCGCTGATCAGCGCGGGCCGGGTGTTCGGCATCGCGGCCATCCTGGGAGCGATCAACATCGTCCTGGTGTCGGCCCTGGCCACGGTCAGCGCGTTCATCTACAACGTGTCAGCCGACCTCGCGGGCGGCCTCGAAGTCACGCTGTCGGAACGGGAGTAACCCGGTTGCAGGGCCCCTTCGGGGGTCCTGTAAAGTTCTCCTCGTTCAGGGGCCTATAGCTCAGGCGGTTAGAGCGCTTCGCTGATAACGAAGAGGTCCCAGGTTCAAGTCCTGGTAGGCCCACGCAGGTCAAGCCCGGTTCGCGCATGCGCGAACCGGGCTTTTGCGTGACCTGGGTGACCAAGTGGGTGACTGCCGCTCTGAGGGAGCGTCGGTCTCGCCAGCAGTTGCGTGCACGTCGCTTTCGTTCACGACGATGCTCGCGACGGTCCTGCGGTCCTGCGAATGGCTGGTGAGTATGACATTAGTAAACCTAGCTTTCTCTGCGACTCCTCGATTGATCGTCGGGAGAGCACCTGTGAAGGTCGCGCGGTCGAACGAGGCATCACCAGTGAAGATCGCGCGGTCGAACGAGGCATGACCGCTGAAGGTCGCGTTGTCGAACCGGGCCTTCCGAGCGAAGGTCGCGCCGCGAAACCAGGCGTGGTCGGCGAAGGTCGCGCCGGGGAAATCCGCGTTGCGGATGAAGGTCGCGCCGCGGAACGAGACGCGTTCGGTGAAGGTCGCGACGTCAAACGCCGCGTTGCGGGTGAAGGTGGCGCCGTTGAACGAGGCGTGGTCGGTGAAAGTCGCTTCATTGAACCAGGCGTGGTCGGTGAAGGTGACATCTGCGAACGAGGCGTCGCGGGTGAAGGTCGCTTCGCCGAACCAGGCTTGACCGGCGAAGATCGCGCCGTCGAACCAGGCGTTACCGGGTAAAGGTTGCGATGTCGAACGAGGCACCGCGGGTGAAGGTCGCGCGGTCGAACGAGGCGTCGCCGGTGAAAGTCGCGTTGTCGAACGCCGCCTCCCGGGCGAAGGTTGCGCCGTCAAAACGGCAATTCCGCGGTCGGCAGTCCCTCAAGGTGAAGTCGATCAGGTGCGCGTTGGTGAAGTCGAGGTCGATGTCGTCCCAGAACTTCCGGCGGTTCCGCGGGGCAAGGTGATCGGTGAGAATTCGTTGGCCTGCAAGTCGAACCTCGCGTTCCTGGACTCGTTCCTGATCAGCCATGCTGTCGTTCGCCGGTTCCAAGCTGGATGGCGCGTGGGGCATGCGCAGGTAGGCGCAAATGACGTTGACGATGCTCTGTCGTTGTCCTGGATTGTCGTGGGCGAGCCGTTCGAGGGCATAGAGGCCAGCCAGGCGTACCGGTGCTTCAGCCGAGCCGAGCTGGTCGGCGGCCTTGGCGTATAGCTCAGTGACGTTTTTCTCGGTCGCGTCACTCTCGCTGTGCCACTGCCGCCGCACCGCTAGCAGGAGTGCGAAGATGCCCGTGGTGCCGGCGCCGATGCCTAGACCGGTCTTGATTGCGTCGACCCGCGCGGCGCCGGGGTCCTTTGCTGCGGTGGCCTCACCTAGTAGCCAGTTGGTCGCGACCCAGGCCACGATGACCACCACGATTGCGGCACCAACGACGGCCCACCAGCTCATCCCCGATGCCCGCGTCCGCGGTGCATGCTGCCCACGCATCCGCCAACTAGCAGCGGCCATACCTGCCCCGGCAGCGGCGAACAGAGCCAGCGGCACGGCGTGAGCGCGTGCCCACCAGCCCAACGCCAACCAGTCAATCCACCCGAACAGCACCGTTATCCCGGCCAGCAGGGCCGCGCCGCTGAGCACCAGCGTTCCGCGCGCTAACGCCCAGTCCAATGCTGGCAGGTTGGGGACCTTCGGCATCCACTTCATCACTAACGATCAGTCGTCGCCGAACGACCCAGTGCTACACCCAGGGTCCGGGCCGGCAGCAACCGACGGTTGGTAGGCCCGCAGGTCAGGGCCGGTTCGAGAACGTCGAACCGGCCCTTGGAACCTGGTGGTCAGATGGGAGTAGCTACGCCACCGAATCCGGGAAGATCGCGTCCATCGCTTTCGCGCCGTCTTGGATCACCGGCCGCAACTGGTGGCGGTAGACCAGTTCGGTCACCTTCGTGTCCGAGTGCCCCACCAGCCGCGAGATCTCCTCGATGGTGAGCCCGCTGTCGGAGAGCAGAGACACGAAGCTATGGCGCAGCTCACGCGGTGTCCAGTCCTTCGGTTCGAGGCCCGCAAGCTTCAAGATGCGTCGGAAGCCGCGCCGGACGTTGGCCGTGTCGAGCTGCGTCCCGACGTCCGACGCGAACACGATCCCGAGTTCTTGCCACCGGTCGCCGGCCGACTCGCGCTGACGCTTCTGGCGGAGCTTTTGTCGCTTCAGGGCATCGACCGCCCGACCGGGAAGCGCGAGCGAACGTCGTGACTCTTGGTCTTCGTGTCCCCACCCGCCTTGCCCTGATAACGAAGGGCTCCCAGGTTCAAGTCCTGGTAGGCCCACGCAAGTCAAAGCCCGGTTCGCATATCGCGAGCCGGGCTTTTGCGTGACTGGTCGGCCGCCCACGATGCCAACAGGGCCAGACCGTCCGCGGTCGGCGTGCCGGTGGGTGCGGTGTAGACGGTCAGGTGCAGGCCGGGGTCGGTAGGCAGCTCCATCGACTCGGCGTCCAGGTCGAGCCGGCCCACTACCGGATGGTGAAACCGCTTGCGTCCGGACCGGTGGAGCCGAACGTCCTGCGATGCCCACCGCTGCCGAAACAGTTCACTGCGCGTCGACAACTCGCCGACCAGGGCGATCAGTTCCTCGTCATGCGGATTGCGGCCGGCTTCCATGCGTAGCTTCGCGGCCACGTCGCAGGCGATTCGGTCGTAGTCGACGAAGAACGTTTCCGCCGCCTTGGGATCCAGGTACACGAACCGCGCGGTGTTCGCCGGCTGTCGTGTGTCGGCCAATACCGGTGAATACAGCGCGCGGGCGAGGTGGTTCATGGCCAGCACGTCATAGCGGCCGTTGCAAATCCACGCCGGCGCGTCGGTGATGGCGTCGAGCACCTGCTGAAGCGCCGGACGCACCGTCGCGGCGGGGCGCCGGCGGCGTGGACCGCCGGGTGCCCTGGACTGCCGCGCGAGGTGGAACAGGTGGTCGCGCTCGGCCTCGTCGAGTTGCAAGGCAGCCGCCAGCGCGTCGAGCACCCCGTCGGAAGCGCCGGTGAGGCTGCCGCGTTCCATGCGCACGTAGTAGTCGACTGACACCCCTGCCAGCAGAGCTACCTCTTCGCGACGCAGACCTTTGACCCGGCGGTTGCCGCCGTAGGCGGGCAGTCCGGCCCGCTCGGGCGTGATCCGCGCGCGACGGGAGCTCAGGAATTCCTTGATCTCGGTGCGCGGATCGATCGTGGTCATCCCTTCACGGTAGGTCCTGTCCGCAGGTGAAGGGAGGTTCTGCGGGTACCCCCGACGCCTAGGTACCCGATGCGGTCGTGGCGATGCCGCCGTCGACCGGGATGACGGTGCCCGTGAGGTAGGACCCGGCCCGGCCGGCGAGGAACACGGCGATACCGGCCATGTCGTCGTCGCGGCCGAGCCGGCGCAGAGGGGCCTTCGCCGCGATCGTGTCGCCGACGGCCTCGAGCGTGGACGCCATCATCTGCGACGGGAACGGTCCTGGGGCCACCGCGTTCACCGTGACGTGCTGGGGGCCCAGTTCCCTGGCGAGCACCCTGGTGAGCTGGTGGAGTCCCGCCTTGCTGCTGGCGTAGGAATAGTTGGGCGACTCGGCGACGTGGATGGCGGCGATACTGCCGATGTTGACGATCCGTGCGGGATCATCGGCGGTGCCCGCCCGCCGAAGTGCCGGGAGCAGCGCCTGCACCAGCCAGAACGGCGACTTGAGGTTGAGGTCGATCACCGTGTCCCAGGCCTCGTTCGGAAACGTCTCCAGCGGCTCGCGCCACATCGCTCCCGCGTTGTTGACGAGGATGTCCAGGCGTTCCGAGCCGGCCTCGACAAGATCGGCGAGGCGCCGACACTCCTCGTACCTGGACAGGTCGGCGGGAATTGCTTGAACGTCGCCGAATTCGGAAAGCTGCCGCTGTGCCTCCGCGCACGTGTCTGTGTTGCGTGAGCTGACGACGACTCGAGCGCCCGCCTGCAGAAGGCCACGCGCGATCATCATCCCGATTCCCTTGGTGCCGCCCGTGACAAGTGCGTGTTTCCCACTCAGATCGAAAAGGTTGTCCGCCATTGGTCTTTTACTTCTCCTCTGTAGCCGGGAGCCGACTCAAAGAGGCTGACAGGCGGTTTGGACGTCGGGGAGATTCTGGTGATACAGGTACTGCGAGAGCCACCCTTGTCTGGTGCGCCGGCTCACGCTGCACCGGCGTGGCTGGTCTCAGTCCTTTTCCAAGAGGTACCGAACGCGGGTCAGGTAGGCCTCGTCGTGGGAGTCCGCGCCGTTGTACAGGCCGTGGTCCTCGGACACGTGGACCAGCCGCCACCCCTCTTGCTTCCGCTTGTTCAGCTCACCCAGGGCTTCGCTGATCGGGTAGCCGTGATCATCGAGTGTCACGATCTCCCCGGGGAGGGCCTCCGTGGTGTCCGCGGTGATGAACAAGCCTTGCCACACCCGTCGTTCTTCGGAGTTCTGCTGGAACCAGGTATCGAACGGCACAGTCTCCGGTTTCGGCAGGGCGGGGAAGCGCCTGGCTGTTTCGTCCCGGATGAATCGTTCCGCCTGGCCGGCCGGCACGGTGTGGACAACCCCATCCAGGGTCACCCTTTCGCTGCCGGCCAGACGCTTTCGTTCCTTCCAGGTCGCCGGGGGCTCGTGGATCACCGCCGAGTCCATGAATTTCGATCTGGCCTTTCGGCGCCTCTCCAGTTCCCTCTGGTAGTCGAGGTTGGCCGGCTCGATTACCGTCTTCGCGTAGTAGTCCGCCGCGGTTTCCCGGTTGACGTAGCGGCTCTCTCCATCGTCGGTGATCTTGACGCCGGTGTACCTGTGCCGCCGGAACGCCAAAGTCCCGTAGGTCATCGCGCAGGCTCGTCCGTCTTGCCGGGCAGAACATCGCCTCCGTCGTGCGCACCGGTCGACGACACGTTCATCAACAGCAGGAAGGCAGTCCGCCGTCGGCGCCGGTCCTGTGCCGCCGCTGCGATGGCAGCCATCCTCTGCTGTTCCAACACGATCAATTCCACAGGCATCGACATGTTCGGACCTCAGGCGAGTGGGCGGCATTCCAACGCCTCAGGGGTCGCCCGCCATCGTCTGCCCGTTACGCCGGCCGGTTCACGGCACCGGGTTGGCAAGAGTCTGCGGGGTCAGCAGGACGATCGGGATTTCTCGGTCCGTCTTCTCCGCGTATTCGTCGTACAGCGGGAAGATCTCGGCCATCTGGGTCCACAAGGGACCTCGCTCGGCCGGGGTGGCCACCCGGGCTCGGGCGGTCAGGCGGCGGGTTCCCACCTGGACTCCCACGCTCGGGTTCGCCTGGAGGTTCTTGAACCACTCCGGGTTCTCGTCCTCGCCGGCCTTGGAGGCGACGACCACGAAGTCGTCGCCTGCCTTGCCGTAGATCAGGCACGTGCGGCGGGGCGTGCCCGTCTTGCGGCCCGTTGTCGCGAGGATCAGCGTGTACACGCCGTTCGACTCGTGGCCCTTGGTGCCGCCCGAGTCCAGGTATGTGCGGGTTTGCTCGGCTACCCAGTCCCACTGGGAATCCGTGGCGCGGTCGAGGTCGTCTGCGGTGGCCATCGTGGGGTCCTTTCCAGCGGTTCAGGCGAGTTCTTCGGCCAGCGCGATGATGATGCCTTCGGGGCCGCGGACGTAGGCGAGCCGATAGCCGTTTTCGTACTCGACCAGGTCGCCCATCAGCTCGGCGCCGTGGGGTCGCAGCCGGGGCAGGACTTCGGCGAGGTTGTCGACCGCGAACATGATGCGCCGGAAGCCGGGGGTGTTGACCGGGGCGTTCGGCTCGGCGGTGGCGGGGGACGCCGGCGTGTGGAACTTCATCAGTTCGAGCCGGCCGTGGCCGTCCGGGGTTCGCACCACCGCCAGGTCGCAGCGGACGTCGTCGAGTGCGACGAGGCGGTCCACGTCCGGGCCCTCGACCGTTGCCTTGCCCTCGAGCTCCAGACCGAGCTCGAGGAAGAACGCGATGACCGCCTCCATGTCGTGGACGACGAGGCCGATGTTGTCGAGCCGCTGGATTGTCATGGGTTTCTCCCCTGGTCACGCGGCCCTCGTGGCCGCTCGTGCCCCTGGGACGGAGCCGGCACCGCGTTCTCGACACGGATACAGGTCAGCCCTGCCGGGAAGAGAATGTACCGGCAGGGCTGAGCGGTCACGGTCGATGCGCGCCACGGTCGCCTCTCGGCGATGAGGCGCTTCGCGGCTCCAGCCGGACGGAACTCCGCGAAGGCAGTGGTTGAGGCCCGGGGGACACGGTGGGCGCACCGACCAGTGGGTATAACGAGACACCCCGCCTCGGTATTTCCCTCCACATGTGACCTGCGTTACCTGCGCAATCGTGGTTCCACGTGGAACCACCGCCCCCGACGGCGCTCGGCGCCGGTGCAGTAACATCGCCGGGTAAGGGAAGCAAGCTGAGAAGGGGGCTTCGGTGAAGAAGCTGCTGGCACTCGCGGTCATCGCGGGCGGCGTCCTGTTCGTCGTGAAGCGCAACAAGGCGGCCAAGGCCGAGGCCGACCTGTGGCGTGAGGCGACCGCGCCGGTCCCCTCGAACAACGGCACCACCCCGGCCAAGCCGGCGGGTGCGTCCCACAACTGAGTTTTCCGCGGGCGTCAGCCCGCACCCGGGGCTGTAGCTCAATTGGTAGAGCACCGCCTTTGCAAGGCGGGGGTCAGGGGTTCGATTCCCCTCAGCTCCACCCCGAAATCCCGGCGTAGCCTGGCTGCGTGGGATGGCTGATCAAGCGCGTGGATCTTCCCGTCGTCCAGGTCGATCGTGGTGGGTTCGCCACCTACCACGGGCCTGGGCAGCTCGTCGGCTAGCTCGTCGTCGACGTCACCGGCCGACGGCGAGGTGCGGGACGCCGTCTTCGAGAGCCTTACTTCAGGAAGCTGATCACCGCGTCCCGGCCTGCGTGGCCGCGCTCGCGGTTCTGGATCGAGTGCGACTCGCCTGGGACGATCACCAGTTTTCCTTGTGGCGCGAAGGCGGCCTCCTCGCGCGCCCACTCCAGTGGCGTCGACAGGTCGCGGTCGCCGTTCAGCAGCAGCACCGGGACGTTCGGCAGCTTCGACGCCGGGTTCGAGCCGACGCGCTCCGCCGGCCACGGCAAGCAGCCCTGGATGAAGCCCTGCTGCGTCGCCACTTCCGTCGTGTACGGCCACGTCGCCGACGCCGGCAGTGCACGCGCGGTCAGCGACAACAGTGGCTGCCGCAATCCGACCGGTGTCGACGACGTGCCCCACGGGAAACGCTGGTCCGCGCACAGCGTTGCCGCGTGCAAGCCCGAGCTGAAGGACGCCGGTGGCACGTCCTCGGTCGTGTAGCCGGTAACCAGCTGATCCAGCCAGTCGGGCGAACCGGTGCGCGCCGCGTGCAGGGCGCCGATGACGTCGCCCGCGTCGGGGGAGCGGTAAGTCGGGTCCGAGAACTCGTACGCCACGATCGCGTCGAAGATCTTCACGCCGTCGGCCACGCTTCGGTGGCGCACCACCCACGCCAGGTCCTCGGCCGGGTCGAAACCGCAGGCCGGGGCCACCGCGCACGCCGCGCGCAGCACGCGGGCCTCGGCCGTCAGCCCGGTCAGGTAGAGGGAGTCCGACGCGGAAGCGTGGTGCGGCAGCACGGAGTCGAGGACGACCTTGCTGACGTTGCCCGGGTGCGCGACCGCGTACCGCGCCGCCGTGAACGAGCCGTACGAGACGCCGTCGACCACCATCTTCGGCACGCCCAGCGCCTGCCGGAGCCGGTCGAAGTCCGCGACGGTCTGGTCGGTCGAGTACAGCGGAGCCGTGTCACCGAGGATGCGCGCGCACTCGGTGACCGCATCGCGTGTCGGCGTCGCGATGTCCGAACTGCCGATCTGCGCCTGCAGCTCCGGGCAGTTCAGCGCGCCGGCGCCGGTCCCGCGCTGGTCGAGCATGACGATCCGGTAGTCCTTCGCGACTTCCGGCAGCCGTTGGGTCGCGATCCGCGTGATGGTGCCGACGCCGCCCTGCCCGGGCCCGCCGGTGAGGAACAGCAGCACGCCCTTCGGCGCGGTCACGTTGTCGGACGTCGCGACCGGCAGGTCGAGCGTGCCCGGCCGGCGGCCGGTGTGGTCGAACGGCACGGTCAGCGTCGAGCAGGTGAAGCCCGGCTGTCCCGGGCACGGGTGCGGGTCCGTCAGCTTCGGTCGTCCCCCAGGACGCGCGTCGGCCGCGGCCACACCCCCGAGTGCGGCAGTCAACGCCAGGACCAGCCCGGCGGTCAGCAGTTTCGAACGCATGATCCATCATGCGCACAGCCGCCCGTCCGCGGTCTACCCCCGGACGCAGGAGATCTTCCCCCGCACCGGGCCCGCGGGGTTCGCTTCGCCCGCCGTGTTCGGGGCGTTGTCGCGGCGGTTGCCGTCGGAGTTCGTGACGCACAGACGGCCGTCCGGGAGCAGCACCGGGCTGGTCGGGAACTCCAGCGGCCCCGCGTTGCGCAGCTTCGACGTCGCGTCGGCCAGGTTGCGGAAGTACTCGACGACGCGGCCGTCGCGGCGGGCCAGCACGATCGCGTTGCGCTCGTTCGCCGCCGTCCAGACGTTGCCCGCGCGGTCGAGGACGATCCCGTCGGCGCCTTCGAGGTACGGGTGCTGCACCTCGAGGTCGTCCAGGCACAGCGTGTCCGCCGGGAACGCGACGTCGCAGCCCGTCGCCGCGCGTGGGCGGCCGGAGCGGTCCATCGGCACGCGCCAGAGCGCGCCGCGTGCCGTGTCCGCCACGAGCAGCGTGCCGTCCGCGGTGAACGCCAGGCCGTTGGCGACGATGTGCTGCGAACCCGCGGTGTCCGCGGCGGTCCGGCCGTTCGGGGTGATCGTGACCGTGCCGGGTGGCAGGCCACGCACGTCCCGGCCGATCCCGCCGGGGAGCACGTCGCTGACCATCGGCTGCACCCGGAACTGTTCGAGCGCGACGCCGTCCGCGCCCGCCCGCCAGACCCGGCCCTGGCCGGTGCCGCCGTCGGAGATCCAGAGCGCGCCCGACCGGTCGAACGCCAGGCCGTTCGCGCCCGGGACCCCGCTCGTGAACACCGTCGCCGCCGGGGGGTTCGCCGCGTCCGGCACGAACGACACCACGGTTTCGCCGTTCGCGACGTACAGCCGGCCACGGCGGTCGAACGCCAGCCCGGCGGGGCTGCACGGCGCCGGGATCGTGCCGACGACGGCGGCCGGGCCGCCGGTGGCCGCGACGCGGTAGACCGGGCACGGGTCGGCGCCGCGGGCCGGGGCGTAGAGGTTGCCGCGGCCGTCGGTGGTCAGGCCTTCGATCCCGAGCGGCGATGCGAACACCGTCTCGAAGACGGCGGGGTGCTGGGCCGAGGAGACTTCACCGGCGGAAGCACCGGACAACAGCCCGGCGGTGAGCGCGGCGGTGGCGGCGAGGACGACGGTGCGGCGCATGCGGGGCCTCCGTTTTGTCGGATTTCCTGCCTACGCCGCCGCGCCCGGACCGTCAAGGCCAGAGGCGCTCGCGGACCCAGCCGCCGTCGGTCTTCCGGTACCGCAGCCGCACGTGCCTGCGGTCGTGGCTCGCCTGCCAGAACTCGACCTCGTCCGGGTCGACGAGGTACCGCGTCCACGTTTCCGGGGCGGTGTCCGGGTTTTCCGAGACCCAGCGCCGGGCTTCCGCGGCCGCCGCGTCGAGGTCCGCCGGGTCGTGCAGCACCTGGGACTGGTGCCCGATGAACGCCTCGACGCGCGACGCCGGCGGCCGCGCCAGGAAGTCCGCCGCGGACACCTCGGGCGCCGCGGGGGTGACCGGGCCGCGCAGCCGGACCTGGCGGCCTCGCCCAGGCCAGAAGAACGTCAGCGCGGCGCGCGGGTCCTTCCGCAGCTGCAGCCCCTTCGGGCTTTCCGAGCTGGTGGCGACCGCCCAGCCGGCCGGCCCGACGTCCTTGAGGATCACCACGCGCGCGTCCGGCGCGCCATCGGCGTCCACAGTGGACAGTGTGACGGCGTGCGGCGCCAGCACGTGCTCGCCGGCTTCGGTCAGCCACTCGACGAAGAGCGCCTGCGGGTCCGGGGCCGCCGTTTCCGGTGTGAACACGGGAAGTTCTTCCGGGAACGAGGGCCATCCGCGCAACGCGACCATGTCAGTAACCGTACGGCTGCTGTCCCGGCGGCGGGTAGCTGGGCGCCTGCGGCCCGGCGGCCGGCGGGGGCGGCACTGGCGGCTGCTGCGGCTGGACCTGCGCCTGCTGCCACTGCACCTGCTGGTAGGCCTCGGCGGGAGGCGGGAAGCAGAACGTCAGCTTGGCGCGGATCGCGCCGTGCATCGCGGCGCCCCACATCTTCCCGCCGGTGAAGGCGTACGTCTGGCCGGCGGTGAGGTCCACGGCGACCATCCGCGTCTCGCCGCCGAACTGGTTGCTCGTCTTCGCCGACGCGGCCTGCGCGGCGTCCGGGTGCACGTGCTGCCCGACGAGCCCGGCGATGACGACCGAGGCCGCGGTCCAGCCCATGGTGCCGACCAGGTTGGCGCGCGCGTACTGCGTGGCGCGGCCGGTGAAGTCGTACAGCGCGGCCGCGCTGATCTCGGGGACGGCCGCGGCGATGACGCAGTAGTTCATCGTCGAGAGCATCACGGACTCGGCGAACAACCCGACGGGGCAGAGCGCGGGCCCGATCTGCACGGACCCGAAGCTGCCGCCGGACCGCTGGATGCGCTCGGCCACCACGCCGAGGTACTGCTCGGGGGTAAGCACGATGCCATGTTCGCACGGCCGGCCGTCTCGGCGGATTCAGCCAGCGGGTTTCACACATGCTTCATGGTTGACTGTGCGCGCTATGCGACGACTCGTACTTCTCGCGCCCGCCGTGCTGCTGCTGGCCGGCTGCGGCCCCTCCATCGTGTCCGGGACGGCGACCCCCAGCCCGCCGTCGGCGTCCGCCGGTACGGCCGCGGGTTCGGAGCTGCCGCCGGACCCCCAGCCGTCCGCGACCGAGGACTGCCCGTACCTCGACAGCGAGTTCGTGGCCGACTCGAACGGCCAGCACGTGTCGAAGGTGCGGGTGTCGGCGGACAAGCCGCACCCGGCGTGCTTCTTCTACCGCCCGGACGGGAAGATCCAGCTCACCGTCCGGGTCTACGTCGGGGACGCGAAGACGGCGACGGCGCTGGTCAACAAGGTGGCGCCGGTCGACTCGTCCAACCCGGCGAGCGACCCGGCGGGCTGGAAGGGCGGCTACGAGTCGACCGATGACGGTGCCGTCTACGCGGTCTCGAAGGGTACCGCGGCGGTCATCGCGACCACTAACCAAAAGCAGAGCGTGAAGGCACGCACAGTGGTCAAGAAGGCTATCGCTGCCCTTAAGCTCTAGGTAGCGGGCTCCACACGGGTGAGTGATGTTGATCTTGTATTACCCTGTGCGTCACGCGCAGGCTTCGTGGACTCGCGCACCGCAGCCATCGGGGGATCCCCACCCCCGGGGGCCGGGCACAAAATCTGCAACGACAAAGGACTAGATCGTGGCTGACACCCTCAAGGAAATCCTGCTCGACTCCAGCCGTCGCCCGGCTGTCGTGACCGACTTCGAGACCCTCGTCGACGCCGAGGTCTCGGACAAGGGCGGCGTCTCGGGTGCCGTCGTCAAGACCGGCTTCGCCGCGGTCAAGAAGATCAAGCCGGGCATCATCCCCTCGGCCGTCGACACGCTGCTGCCGGACTTCGCCACCGCGCTCGAGCCGTTCTACGGCGACTACCGCGCCCAGGGCGGCAACGACTTCGGTGCCTACCTGACCAGCCGCTCGGACGAGGCTTCCGACGCGCTGCTGAGCGTCACCGACTCGCGCGCGGAGCGCAGCAGCCGTGACAGCATCAAGAAGGTCTACGGCAAGCTGCGCCCGAACGGCAAGAAGAACGTCGAGGAGGCCCTGCCCCGCCTCGGCCAGCTGATCGACAAGCACGCCGCCGCGGTCTGAGCGGACTCCAGGCACCACTGAAGAGGCCCCCGGGTGCACGCCCGGGGGCCTCTTCGTGTGCCGCTCAGTTCTTCTTCTCGGCGGGCGCCGGGGACGGCGCCTTGCCGTTCGCCTGCGGGCTCGGCTTCGCCGCTTCGGCGGGCTTCGGCGCGGGCGGGGTGGCCTTCGGCGGCGCGGGCGCGACCGGCGGCTCCTGCTTCGAGCGGAGGACGTAGGCGGCACCGGCACCGACCACGACCAGGCCGAGCAGCCACGGCCAGCGGCGACGGCTGCGCGTCCCCTTGGCGGCGGCCTTCGCCTCGACGACCGCGGCCGCGAAGTCCTTCCTCGCCGCCTTGAAGTCCTTCTTGCCGCGGCGCTTCGACTCGCCGGCCGCCTTCGCGGCCTTGATGGCGGCCTTCTTCGCCTTGCGACCCGGCTTGCGCAGCTCGGACAGGCGGGCGAGTGCCTCCTGGCGAGCGGCCTTCGAGCTCTTCTTGAGCTCCTTGCGGGTGAGCTCGGTCTTCTTCGCGAGCTGCTTCTGCGCGCGCCGGCCGTGCTTGACGCCCTCGGAGACGAGTTTGTCGGCGGTCTCGGCGGCCTGGGCTGTCGCCCGGGACATGGACTTCACCTCATCATTCGTTTTGACACTGCTCTGTTACCCGTAACCTATCGTGCCCCTTTTCGCCGCCGCCCGCTGCTGATGGCACGATGAGACGCGTGAAAGCTACGCTGCACACCAACCAGGGTGACATCAACCTGAACCTGCTCCCCGACCACGCGCCGAAGACGGTCGCGAACTTCGTCGGGCTGGCGGAAGGCACCAAGGAGTACACCCAGCCGAACGCGGCGGGCACGAACTCCGGCCCCTTCTACGACGGTTCGATCTTCCACCGGGTCATCGACGGCTTCATGCTCCAGGGTGGCGACCCGACCGGCACCGGTCGCGGCGGCCCGGGCTACAAGTTCGGCGACGAGTTCCACCCGGAGCTGCAGTTCAGCAAGCCGTACCTGCTGGCCATGGCCAACGCCGGGCCCGGCACGAACGGCTCGCAGTTCTTCATCACCGTCGCGCCGACCACCCACCTGAACTTCCGGCACACGATCTTCGGTGAGGTGGCCGACCAGGAGTCGCGCAACGTCGTCGACGCGATCGGCCGTATCTCGACGGGGCCGGCGGACCGTCCGCTGACCGACGTCGTCATCGAGAAGGTCACGATCGACCACGAGGGCTGAGCCGGTCAGGTTTCGGTAGGTTGGTCTCATCGTGAGCCAACCGCCGAACCCCGCCGCGCAACCCCAGGCCGCACTCCCGGGGTGCTGGTGGCACCCCAACCGCCCGACCGGGCTGAGCTGTTCCCGGTGCGGGCGTCCGGCGTGCCCGGATTGCCTCCGCGAAGCCCCCGTCGGCTTCCAGTGCACCGACTGCGTCCACAGCGGCACCCAGCAGCAACGCCGGCAGCACCGCGGCTACCAGGAGGCCGGGTTCGGCCAGCGCACCGTCTTCGGCGCGCGGCTCTCCCAGTCGGTGCTCGTCACCCAGGCGATCCTCGCGGTCAACGTCCTGGTCTTCCTGATCACGGTCGTCCAGTCGGGGAGCTTGAACGACAACGAACTGTCGTCGCTCTTCCAGTACGGCGCCCTGTACGGTGACGCGACCCTCGGGCACAGCGAGTGGTGGCGCGTCCTCACCAGCGGGTTCCTGCACTTCGGGCCCATCCACATCGCGGTGAACATGTTCTCGCTGTGGATGATGGGCCGGTCGCTGGAGCAGGTCACCGGCCGCGCCCGCTATCTGGCGCTCTACTTCGTCTCCATGCTCGGCGCGTCGGCGGCGGTGCTGCTGTTCGGCGACCCCGGCGGCTTCCCCGGCACGGCGGGCGCGTCCGGTGCGCTGTTCGGCCTGATGGGCGCCTACGCGGTCACCGTGCTGAAGCTGCGCCTGAACCCCACCGGCCTCCTCATCACGCTCGCGCTGAACGCCTTCATCACCTTCGGCATCCCGGGCATCTCGATCTGGGCGCACGCCGGCGGCCTGGTGACGGGAGCGCTGGTCACCGTCGCGCTGCTCTACGCGCCGCAGGTCGACCAGGCGCGCTACCAGGCGATCGGCGTCGCGATCATCACCGTCGCGATCATCGGCCTGATGATCTACAAGGGTGCGCAGTTCCCGCCGGAGACCTGCCAGTTCGTCCAGTACCGCCAGGGCCTCTACTACACCTGCGGCGGTTAGCTGCGCGCCCGCAGCGTGCTGAGCACGTCCAGGACGTCGCGGGGGTCTTCGCCCAGTTCGAGCCACCCGAAGACGTATAGGTCGTCTTCGTGCTCGATCTCGAGCGTGACGCCGTCGCGGCCCAGCCGGCGGGTGGTGCGCAGCCGCGTGCGGGTCTGCGCCCAGGGCAGCCGCTGCGTGCCGTTCAGCGTCCGGGTCACCAGGCCCTCGGCGTCGGCGGCCAGGCGGGGCCGCACGAGCGTCGAATGGGTGGCGAACGCGCCGACGGCCAGCGTGGCCAGTGCGAAGAGCACCAGGCCGCCGCGGTCGCCGGTCAGCACGTCGGCCACCACGCCGACCAGCAGCAGCGCGGTGACCGCCCACGTCGATACCACAAGGGCCCGACGCGGTGCCCACGAGGTGGGGTAGTTATCCACAGGGGTTATCCACACTGGGGATGAGTCACACCGGTGTAATTCGGCGTCAAGCCGCCATTCGGAGTAATAATCAGCGCCAGCGCATGGTCATGAGGAGACCCGCGATCATCAGCGCGAACCCGCCGGCGAAGTTCCAGTTCCCCAGGTCGGCCATCCATGAGATCTTGTCCCCGGCGATGTAGTTCACCAGCAGCCAGATCAGGCCCAGGAGCATCATCCCGAACATCGGGATCTTCCAGGCGAGACCGGTGGGACCGGCCGCCCGCACCTTCACCGGCGTGCGCCGGTCGGCAGGCGGGGTGTAAGCCGTCTTCTTGCGGACCTTGGACTTGGGCATCGTGTTCCTCGCGGTGCTGTTCGGGCTGGTCGGTGGCGATGACCCGCTCGGGGTGCGCAACCAGCGCCACGTGCACACGTTAACGTAAACGACCGCAGGAAAGCAGCGGCCGGGAGTGGTCGGATTTCCCGTACCGTGACGTCGGGGTCACCAAGGGTCGGACGCGGCTTGAGAGGAGCTTGCGTGACTACGCGCGAAGGACCGGATGACGACCGGCGCAGAAACCCCGGGCAACGGCCCGTTCCCCAGCGCCGACCGGCCACGCCCCCGCGCGGGCAGCTGCCGCCCCGCCCGGCGCCGGGACAGCCTCCCCGGCGGCCGCAGGGCCCGCCGCCGCGCCGCTACACCAGCCCCGCCCCGCCGCCGGGCTCGGCCGAGGAGACGGTCGTGTTCGCCCCGGTCGGCAAGGGCGGCACCGCGACCAAGGAGAAGCCGCCCCCCGCACCCCTCGGCAAGGGTGGCGTGGCGATCCGGACGGCCGGCGAAATCCTCATCACGCTGGGCCTGGTCGTGCTGCTGTTCATGGTCTACGAGCTGTACGTGACCGACCTGTTCTCGGCGGGCAAGCAGTCCGAGGCGAGCGACCAGCTCGACGGCGAGTGGGCGCACGACCGCACGCTGCACCCCGAGCTGATCGACGGCAAGGCGTTCGCCCGCATCCACATCCCGACGTTCGGCGTCGACTACAACTTCACGATCCAGGAGGGCACCGACGACGCCTCCTTGGAGGTCGGCCCCGGCCACTACAAGGGCACGTCGCTGCCCGGCGAGCCCGGCAACTTCGCCGTCGCCGGCCACCGCGTCGGCAAGGGCGCCCCGTTCAACGACCTGGACAACCTCTCCTCCTGTGACCAGATCGTGATCGAGACCTCGACCGACTTCTACATCTACAAGGTCCTGCCCTACGACGACGAGATCGAGAACTGGGCGGGCGGCAAGGGTGCCGACCCGAAGTGCAAGGGCGTCTCCACCCTGCGCGACCCGAACGCCGAGGACGGCGGCGCGTACGACGAGACGTTCGGCCGCAAGGTCGTGCTGCCCAGCCAGGGCACCGCGGTGAACCCGGTCCCGTACAAGGGCGCCGACACGCTGCCGAAGGCCCAGCAGGCCGCGCTGCTCACGCTCACCACGTGCCACCCGCAGTTCTCCGCCCAGCAGCGGCTCATCATCACGTCGGTGCTGACCCAGCAGGTGCCGAAGAACCAGGTCAAGGACTACGGCGACCTGCTCTCGAAGATCGGGGAGGCCTGATGTACGGCTGGCTCTGGCGGAAGTTCCCCGGCCCGTTCGCGGTGAAGCTGACGATCGCCGTGGTCCTCGCGCTCGGCGTGGTCGCGCTGCTGATGTTCGTGGTGTTCCCGTGGCTCGAGCCGCGGCTGTGGTTCAACGAGGTCGCGGTCAACTGAGCCGGTACGCGGAGGACCCGGCCTGGAGCGAGGTCCGGCCGGGGCTCTGGATCGGCGGGCACACCCGGTTCGAGGTGACGGGTGAGGTGCCGGTGGTCGTCGCGCGCGAGTTCGACGTCGTGATCAGCCTTTACCGCCGCGAAGGCCACGGTCCGCCGGACGGCGTCGAGCACCACTGCGTCCCGATCCCGGACGGACCGCTGACCCCGGAGCAGCTCGAGCAGGTCGAGCGGCTGGCCGTGCTCGCCGCCGAGGCCGTGCGAGCGGGCCGCAAGACGCTCGTGCGCTGCCACGCCGGGTACAACCGGTCCGGCCTGGTGGTCGCGCGGACGCTCGTCGAGCTGGGGCTCGGGGTGACGGAGGCGATCGCGCTCGTCCGGGCCCGCCGTTCGCCGCGGGTGCTGCACAACGAGCTGTTCGTACGGTACCTGGGGAACGAGCTGGCCCCGTGAGGTTCGGGGTCTTCCTGGTCAGCGGCCGGTTCCCCGGTCAACGCGACTCCGACGTCCTCCGCCGGTCCGTCCGCGCCGCCGAGCTGGCCGAAGAAGCCGGCTTCGACGACGTCTGGTTCGCCGAGCACCACTTCGTGCCCTACGGCGTGTGCCCGTCCGCCGTCACGCTGGCCGCGCACGTCCTCGGCCGGACGTCGCGGATCGGGGTCGGGACCGCCGTCAGCGTCCTGTCGACCACGCACCCCGTGGCGCTGGCCGAGCAGTGGGCGATGCTCGACGCCGTTTCCGGTGGCCGGCTGCGGCTCGGCGTCGGGCGGGGTGGGCCGTGGCAGGACCTCGAGGTCTTCGGCGCCGGCCTGGACCGCTACGAGACCGGCTTCGAGGAGACCCTCGACGTCTTCCTGCGGGCCACCACCGGCCACGTGCACGCCAGGGGAAGGCACTTCGCGTTCCGGGAGGTGCCGCTGGTGCCGGCTCCGCCACGGCGGCCGGACGTCGTCGTGGCCTGCGGTGGGCCGGAATCGGCTGCGGTGCGGCAAGCGGCGGCGAGAAACCTGCCGCTGTTGCTCGGCTTGCACGCCGACGACGAAGAAAAGGCGAAAACCGTCGCGGCCTACGGAAAGCCCGCGGACCACGTCTCGACCGTGCTCTGCCAGGTGGGCGACGCCGACGTCGTCCGCACCGCGCTCCCGGCGTGGCTGAAGGACGGGCTCGGCGCGCACGTCACGGTCGACGGGCGGCCCGGGCCGTCACGAGATCCGGGGGA
The DNA here is from genome assembly GCF_030269325.1 of Amycolatopsis sp. NBRC 101858. Taxonomy (GTDB): domain Bacteria; phylum Actinomycetota; class Actinomycetes; order Mycobacteriales; family Pseudonocardiaceae; genus Amycolatopsis; species Amycolatopsis ponsaeliensis. The sequence continues at coordinate 2,515,856 of NZ_BSTD01000001.1, forward strand.
GTACACCGAACGGCTCTGCGGGATCCACCCCGTCGGCGACGCGGCCCACTGCGTCCGGACCCTGGAAACGAGCCTCCGGCGCACCGGCGTCTCCCACGTGCTGATGCTCGTGGAGGCGTCGGGTACGCCGGAGGGGACTTACGCGAACATCGCGCGGATCGGCACCGAGGTGCTGCCCGCGCTGCGGGCTAGCAGTCCCGCAGCTCCGGGCTCTGGTTGAGCAGCTGGCCGCGCGGCGAGACGAACGCGCGGTAGCGGTCGCCGTCGAGCTCGGAGTTCTTGAACACGGCGACCCGGTGGCAGTTCTGGAAGGCCAGCTTGACGCCGAAGTGGCGCTCGAGGCCGCCGCGGATGGCGTCCGAGGCCAGCGCCCGCAGCAGCTGCCCGCGGGCGGCTTCGCTCGGCGGCGGCGTCTCGTTGTCGGCGAAGCCGTCCGCCGCTCCCTCGGCGTCGGCGATGACGCCGGTGATGACCTCCCAGGCGTACGGCAGGGATTCCTTGACGCAGGTGACGAACTCGGCGTCGGTGACCTCCCCGCGCTCGGCCTTCTCCAGCAGCGCGGGTGACACGTCCAGGGACATCGAACCTCCAGTTTGAGCAGGGCCACTCTCCTGGCTACCGGCCGGGCGACCCCGCCACAAGAGAAAACGATGATCATCACCAATATGGCGGAAAGGGTGGTCACTCCCAGCGGAAGAGCTTCGCCGCCAGCGCTGTTCCGATCGCCGCGAAGCCGGCGAGCACGACCAGCTGCAGCGGCTGCACGCCGGTGCCGACCCAGGCGTCCTGCAGGGGCTGCGTGCCCGGCGGGACGTAGTCGCCGATCCGCCGCAGGACCTCCGGCAGCAGCGGCCGCGGCAGATACACGCCGCCGAAGAACATCGTCGGCAGGAACGCGATCATCGCGAAGCCGCCCGCGGCCTTGGCCGTGCGGGCGAAAGCCGCCGCCAGCAGGCCGAACGAGAACATCGAGACCGTGCCGAGCAGCAGCGTCAGCAGGAACAGCAGCGGGTGCTTCGGCATCGGGACGTCGTAGGCCGCGTGGGCCACGCCCAGCGTCAGGCCGATGCCGGCCAGCGCAACCACGACGTGGATCAGCAGCTGCGCACCCAGCAGGTTCGCCGGGTGCACCGGTGTCGTGGCCAGCCGGCGCAGCACGCCCTGCTCGCGGTAGGTCGCGACGGCGCCCGGGATCGACTGCAGCGCCAGCATCGCGAGGCTGATGACGATCACCGACGGCACCCACGCGTCGATGAACCGGAACCCGCCGGCGGCCGGGCTGGGCTCCGTCATGCCCGGGATGGCGCCGACCGCCAGCAGCACCGCGGCCGGCAGCAGGATGCCCGCGATGGCCATGAACGGCGTGCGGAGGAAGAGCTTCGTTTCGGTGGCGGTGATCTTGGCGAAGGTGTTCACAGGGAGCTCCTCGTGAGCGAGACGAACGCGTCGTCCAAAGTGGAGGCTCCGGCCGCGGCGCGGAGCTCGGTCGGGGTGCCGGTCGCGACCACGCGGCCGGCGTCGAAGATCGCGACGCGGTCGCAGAGCCGCTCGGCCTCGTCCATGAAGTGCGTGACCAGCAGGACGGTGACGCCGGTGGCGCGCACGCCTTCGACCAGCCGCCACGTCTCGCGGCGGGCGTGCGGGTCGAGCCCGGTGGTCAGCTCGTCGAGGATGGCCAGTTCCGGGTTGCCCACCAGCGCGAGCGCGATCGACACGCGCTGCTTCTGGCCGCCGGAGAGCTTGCCGAAGTAGGCGCGCTGGTGGTCGCGCAGGTCCAGCTGGTCGAGCAGGACGTCGACGTCGGCCGGGTCCGGGTAGAAGGACGCGAACAGCTCCAGCGCCTCCCGCACCCGCAGCTTGGCCGGCAGCCGGCTCTCCTGGAGCTGGACGCCGACGCGGCGGGTCAGCGCGGCGCGGTCGGTCGCGGGGTCGAGGCCGAGCACGGAGATCGTCCCGCCGTCGGCCCGGCGGAGGCCCTGCAGGCATTCGACCGTGGTGGTCTTCCCGGCGCCGTTCGTGCCGAGGATGCCGAAGATTTCGCCGCGCTCGACGGTGAAGGAAACGCCGTCGACCGCGACCCGGGAGCCGTAGCGCTTGCGGAGGTCGGTGACTTCGATGAGGGGCATGGGGACAAAGCTACGAAGGTTCGGTGCCGCGCAGAATGACGCTGAATCCCCAGCTCAAGTAGGGTTTTGCTGACGCGGGGGTGGGGCTGGGCCCACCCCGGTCGTGGGGCTTCGGGCAGTGCGCGGGCAGCGGTGGTCCGGCGAAGATCGGCGGGGAAGGAGGTGCGGCGATGACGTACCTGCGTGCCCTCGGGCGGGCCTGCGCGCTGGCCGCGCTCGCCGTGATCAGCTGGTTCGACGTGCTGGTCGAAGCGATCGCCTTCGCGTTGCTGTGCGTCGGGCTGGTCTTCTTCCTCGGTCCCGCCATCGAGTGGGCCCGGCGCCGCTCGGCGACGGCCCGGACGCTGGCCGCGCGCTGGTGCGGCGTCGAGATCGAAGCGCCGTACCGGCGCGAGCCGCCGGAGCCGGTGCGGGAGCGCGACGGCTGGTACCGCGACGGCAACACGCTCTACAAGCGGGCGTTCTGGATCCGCTGGAACCGCCGCTTCACCTGGGCGATGGAGGACCCGGCCGCCGGCCGCGAGTTCGTCTGGCAGGTGCTGAACCCGCTGGTCACGCTCCTGCTGCCGGTCGCGGCGCTGCTCGGCGGGCCGGTGGCGCTGCGCGGCTACGGCCGGTGGACGCGCTGGTGGCTCGGCCCGCGCCCGGACCCCGTCCCGGGCCAGGGGCGCTGGCTGCACCGCCGGCTCGAGTCGCTGGGACACCAGATGGGCATCCTCGCGCTGTCCGTGGTGATCCTCGTGTTCTCGGTGTGGCAGCTCGTCGTGATCGCCTTCGCGATGCCGGTGGCGGCGCCGGTGATCCTCTGGACCCGCTCGGTCACCGACACGCTGCGTCGCGAATCCGGCAACTGGACCGGCGTGCGGATCGCCCGGCCGTACCTGCCGCCGCCGGGGTTGCCGGTGCCGCGCGCGGACGGGCTCTTCCAGTCCGGCAAGCAGCTGTACGAGGAGCCGTTCTGGCCGGTGCAGCACGCGCGCACGCGGTGGGTCGTGGGTGATCGGGCCACCTGGCGCGACATGGCGGGCGGCGCGCTGATCCCGCTCGTCTCGCTGCTCCTCGTGCTGCCCTCGGTCGCGCTGGTCGGCCGCGGCACCGTCGGCCTCTTCACGCTGTGGGTGTGGCGGCCGTTCGTGTCGTCGCCGGTGACGTGGTGGCCGTTCCCCGAGGTCTCGACGCACTTCGGCGCCGCGGTGCAGACGCCGGTGGCGCTCGCGATGATCGTCGCCGGGGTGGCGCCGGCGACGTGGCTGGCCCGGCAGCAGGCCCGCTTCGCGCGGGTTTGGCTGGGGCCGACGGACGCGACCCGGCTCGCCGCGCGCGTCGAACGGCTGAAGCAGACCCGCACCGATGTCACGGTCACGCAGGCGGCGGAGCTGCGGCGGATCGAACGCGACCTGCACGACGGCATCCAGTCGCGGCTGGTCGCGATGGGGATGAAGCTCGGCGCGGTCGAGGCGCTCGTGGACACCGACCCGGCGGCGGCGAAGCGGCTCGCGGCCGAGCTGCGCGCGGCGTCGTCGGAGGCGCTCACCGAACTGCGCACGCTGATCCGCGGCATCCACCCGCCGGTGCTGTCCGAGCGCGGGCTGCTCGACGCCGTGCGCGCGTTGGCCCTCGACAGCCCGCTGAAGACGGAGGTCACCGGCTCGCTGCCGGGCCGCGTCGAAGAGCCGGTCGAGGCGTGCACGTACTTCGCGGTGTCGGAACTGCTGGGCAACGCCGCCAAACACGGTTCGAAGCGCGCGTCGATCGAGGTGGACTTCACCGACGACCAGCTGACGGTGGTCGTGACCGACGACGGCAAGGGTGGCGCGAACCCGGCGCTGGGCTCGGGACTCCGCGGAATCGAGCGCCGGCTGGGCGCCTTCGACGGTAGGTTGACCCTGACCAGCCCGATCGGCGGGCCGACCAGGGCGACCGTGGAGATCCCGTGCCAGATCGACCCCGAACCGTTGTCGCCGAAGACCAATACCTCCTCCGAGACGGCCTGACGCATTTGCTGGCGGCCCACGGCTTCGACGTCGTGGCGGCGGTCGGCAGCGGTCCGGAACTGGCGTCGGCCCTGCGTGAGCACCGGCCCGAGGTGTCCGTTGTGGACGTTCGCATGCCCCCGACGAACACCGACGAAGGCCTGCAGGTGTCCTTGGCCGCCCGCCGCGAGATGCCGGGACTGCCGATCTTGGTGCTGTCCCAGCACGTCGAGCAGCTGTACGCGCGCGAACTCCTGGCCGACGGCACGGGCGCGATCGGCTACCTGCTGAAGGACCGGGTGTTCAACGCGGACCAGTTCATCGACGCGGTCCGCCGGGTGGCGGCCGGCGGCACGGTGATGGATCCCGAGGTGATCGCGAAACTGGTGGCGGGCAACGCTTCCGACCCGCTGGCCGCCTTGACGCCTCGAGAGCGTGAGGTGCTTTCCCTGATGGCGGAGGGCTGTTCCAACGCGGCGATCGCCGGACGGCTGCACTTCAGCGAAGGCGCGGTCGGCAAGCACACGGCGAACATCTTCCAGAAGCTCGGCATCTCGGCTTCGGACGACACGAACCGCCGTGTGCTCGCCGTGCTGGCGTACCTCGGTGCCGGTTAGCCGCGCGAAACCCGGGTCATCTCTTCGCGCTCGACGACCTTGATCCGCTCGCGGCCGGCGGCCAGGCCCAGCGACTTCTCGTGCGCGTCGAGCTTGCCCCAGCCTTCCCACGTCGTGAACGGGATTCCGCGCGCCGCCAGGAAATCGAGAATCGCGTCGGGGGACGCGTACTTCGGGGCCGTCAGCGTGTCCGCGTCCGACAGCAGGCTCGCGATCGTCTCCGCCGCGTCGCCCTTCGTGTGGCCGATCAGGCCCACCGGTCCGCGCTTGATCCAGCCCGTCACGTACACGCCCGGGAGCTGGTTCTCGTCCAGGTCCAGCACGCGGCCCGCCTGGTTCGGCACGACGCCGCCGACGTGGTCGAACGGGAGCTCCGGCAGGTGCGACGACAGGTACCCCACCGCGCGGTACACCGCCTGGACGTCCCAGTCGTGGAACTCGCCCGTGCCGCGCACGTTCCCGTCCCCGGTCAGCTCGGTCCGTTCCGTGCGCAGGCCGGAAACCCGGCCGTCCGTGCCGAGGACCTCGGTGGGCGAGTGGAAGAAGTGCAGGTGCAGCCGCTTCGGGCGCGAACCCGGCTCGCGGATCGCCCACTCCTGCAGGGTCTTCACGACCATGTCGATCTGCTTCGACGCCCGCAGCGCCGCGATGCTGCCGTCGTCGAACTCGATGTCCTCCGGGTACACGATGACCTCGACGTTCGGCGAGTGGTCCAGCTCGCGCAGCTCCAGCGGCGTGAACTTCGCCTGCGCGGGCCCGCGGCGGCCGAACACGTGCACGTCGGTGATGGGGCTGGCCTTCAGGCCCTGGTAGACGTTGTCGGGGATGTCCGTGGTCAGCAGCTCGTCGGCCGTCTTCGCCAGGATGCGCGCGACGTCCAGCGCCACGTTGCCGACGCCGAGGACCGCGACCGACGACGCGGTCAGCGGCCAGGTGCGCGGCACGTCCGGGTGGCCGTCGTACCAGGAGACGAAGTCCGCGGCGCCGTGGCTGCCGTCCAGGTCGATGCCCGGGATGTCGAGCGCGCGGTCGGCGGAGGCGCCGGTCGAGAAGATCACCGCGTCGTAGAACTCGCGCAGCTCGTCGAGCTTGATGTCGGTGCCGTAGTCGATGTTGCCCAGCAGGCGGATGTTCGGCTTGTCGAGCACCTTGTGCAGCGCCGTGACGATGCCCTTGATGCGCGGGTGGTCAGGCGCGACGCCGTAGCGGATCAGGCCGAAGGGGGCGGGCATGCGTTCGAAGAGGTCGATCGTCACGACAGTGTCTGACACGTCAGACTTGTCCAGGATGTCGGCGGCGTAGATACCGGCGGGACCAGCGCCCACGACGGCTACGCGAAGAGATCGGCTCACACCCTCCACGGTAAGTTAGGTTGCCCTAACCTAAAATGTGATTTGCAGTACGGTCCACTAGTTGAGAGCCGGTAGGCTCGGCGCCATGCGCGTTCTCGTCGTCGACAACTACGACAGCTTCGTCTACAACCTGGTCCAGTACCTGGCCCAGCTCGGCGCCGACTGCACGGTCTGGCGCAACGACGTCGTGGACCTCGACCGCGTGCCCGAGTTCGACGCCGTGCTCGTCTCGCCCGGCCCCGGCACTCCCGAACGCGCTGGTCAGAGCATGGACGTCGTCCGCAAGTGCGCCGAGACGCGCACGCCGATGCTCGGCGTCTGCCTCGGCCACCAGGCGCTCGGCGTCGTCTACGGCGCGACCGTCGACCGCGCGCCCGAGCTGCTGCACGGCAAGACGAGCCAGGTCCGCCACACCGGCGCCGGCGTCCTCAAGGACCTGCCCGAGGAGTTCACGGCCACCCGGTACCACTCCCTGACCGTGCTGCCCGACACCATCCCGGCCGACGTCTTCGAGGTCACCGGCCGCACCGAGTCCGGCATCGTGATGGGCATGCGCCACCGCGAGCTGCCGCTGGAAGGCGTCCAGTTCCACCCCGAGTCGGTGCTCACCGAGGGCGGCCACCGGATGCTGGCCAACTGGCTGGCGGCGGCCGGGCATCCCGTCGACCCGGCCCGCGTGAACGAGCTCGAGCGTGCGACCAAGGCGCTCCAGAAGGCCGCTGTTGCGTGATCCGGCTCGAGGGGGTCGGCAAGCGGTACGGACGCGGTGACTTCGTCCTCCACGACGTCGACCTGAGCATCGAGCCCGGCCGCGTCGTCGGCGTCCTCGGCAGCAACGGCTCCGGCAAGTCGACGCTGCTGCGGATCATGGCCGGCGTCTCGCACCCGACCACCGGCACGCTCACCGGCACCCCGCGCATCGGTTACCTGCCGGACCGCTTCCCGGCCGGCCAGCGCATGGGCGCGCGGGCGTACCTGCGGCACATGGCGCGCATCCACGGGCTCGCCGACCTCTCGGTGATCGACCCGCTGCTCGAGCGGCTCGCGCTGGTCGGCGGCCCGACGGCGCCGCTGCGCACGCTGTCCAAGGGCAACGCGCAGAAAGTCGGGCTCGCGCAGGCCGTCATGGTGCGGCCGGACCTGCTGATCCTCGACGAGCCGTGGTCCGGGCTCGACGTCGGCACGCACGCGATCCTCGGCGAGGTCGTCGCCGAGACGCGGGCGCGCGGCGCGAGCGTCGTGTTCACCGACCACCGGCCGCAGGTGGTGCACGACCACGCCGACGTCGTCCACCTCATGAACGACGGCCGGCTCACGGCGGAGAGCGCCGAGCCGACGACGCGGATCGTGCTGCGCGGCCACGGGACCGACTGGGTGGACGAGCCGGGCGTACGTCACGCGGTCACCGAGGACGCTCAAGCCGTACTCACGGTCGAGGTCGCTTCGGTGGATGCCGTGCTGCTGCGGGCGTTGAAGGACGGCTGGTCGGTGCGGGAGGTGGCGCCGTGCTCGCCCTGACCCGCTACTACCTGGCCCTGCTCGGTCATTCGCAGCGGTACCTGCCGGCGCTGCTGGCCTACCTCGCGCTGTGCGTGATCCTCTACGCCGACCCGCATTCGCCGCCGTTGCCGCTGTTCGGCGTGAGCGCCGGCGGGCTGCTCGTCGTGTCGTGCTGGCTGACGATCGCGCTGCTCGACATCGAGGATCCGGTGCAGCGGCTGGTCACCCTGAGCCACGCGCGGCAGTGGCGGCGGATGATCACCGGCGCGATCTGCACGGTGCTGGCGTTTTCGGTTGTCCTGACGGTGATCACCGAGGCGTGGTCGGCGCTCAAGTCGTTCAGGTTCCAGCCGTCGGCGCTGGGCATCGGGTTGCTCGCGCACCTCGCGTGCGCGCTGCTGGGCATCGCGATCGCCCTGCCGTGCTCGCGGCTGCTCGTGCAGCGGGTCGGCTGGACGGTGCTCGCCGCCGTCGTCACGTCGATCGTCGTGCTGCTGGCGAAGATCCCGCTGGTCCACCCGCTGCTGCACGCCCTGACGGACGAGGAACCGGTCGGCGGCCCGCTCGTCTTGGCGGTGGTGGCGTCGGTGGTGGTGCTGGCCGCGAGCTTCTTCGTCGTGGCGCGGCTCGTGCAGCGTCGTTCCTGAGTGCAATTTGCAATCTTCAATTTCCGTAGCGGGGTTCCGGCGGGTGCGCGGAGCCGACTAGGGTTCGGGTCCTTCGGTTCTGGGCGAAGGGAGCACGGGTGACGGCTGGGATCGTCGCGATCACCGGGCCGGACTCCGACGGCGAGCTCCGGGACCTGGCCGCCTGGCTGCGCGGCGAGGACGAGCTCCGCGGCCGCGTCCAGCTGTTCGACGCCGTCGTGGTCGGCGTGACGAGCAATTCCGCCGGCGTTTTCTGCCGTTCCTTGTTCGCCTGGCTTCGACGCTATCGCGAAGGCCGGGTCTCCCTGAAGGTCAAACGCTCCGGCGCGGCCGAAGAACTGGAGCTCGACTGCGGTCCCGCGAGTGACGCCGAACAGGTTCTCGGGGCCGTCCAAGGATTTCTCGACAAAGCCTGAGCAACGAAGAAGGCCCGCACGGCGAACCGTGCGGGCCTTCTTCGTCTGAACTCGCTACTGACCGCCGGTAGACGTCGGGAACAGCGGCTCCGACACCCCGACCGTGATGTTCTGGTCCTTGTCGATCTGCGTACCCGGCGGCACGCTCTGCTTGGTGATCGTGCCTTCCGGCTTGTTGCTGGTCCGGTCGGACTGCTCCCGGAGCTGCTGGGTCCAGCCCATGCTCTGCAGCTTCGCCTGAGCGTCCTCGGGCGTCATGCCGACCAGCTGCGGCATCTCGATCTTGTTGTCCGGCTGGCCCGACGACACGGTCAGCGTGATCTGGCTGCCGACCGGCACCGAACCACCGACCGGGATCTGCTGGATGACCTGGTCCTTCGGCTGGTCGGACTGCTGGTCCACCCGCTTCACGGTGAACCCGAGACCGGTGAGCGTGGAGTTGGCGTCGCTGAAGGACTTGCCGATCACGCTCGGGACCTGCTTCTGCTGCTTGCCCTTGCCGATGGAGATGGACACGCTCGTGCCCTGCTGGACCTCGCTGTCCGCCTGGGGAGTCTGGCTGACGACCTTCCCGACCTGGTCCGGGTCGTTGGTGTCGACGTCCTGTATCGACTGGTTCAGGGTGAGGCCGGCTTCCTTCAGCTTCGCCTCGGCGTCGTCGCGGCCGAGGTTCTTGAGGTCCGGCACCTTCACCTTGCCCGGCGCCGTGCCGATCGTGAGCGTGATCTGCGCCGTGGTCGCGACCGGCGTGCCCACGTCAGGCGTCACCGAAATGACCTGGTTGACCTGGTCGCTGGTGCACGGCGTGTTCCCGCTCGCGTCGGGCACCCCGCAGACGACGGTCTTGTTCGGCGCGAAGTTGTTGAAGCCCTTCTCGCGCAACGTGTTCTTGGCCGCCAGCTCCGACTGTCCCTTGACGTCCGGGATCGCCACCGTGCCGGTTTGGTCGCCGCCGCCCTTGAAGGAGCCGGACAGCCACATGATCAGCAGCACCGCGCCCAGCACGAACACCGCGGCCAAGGCGGCCAGGATCGTGCGCCGGCGGCGCTTGGCCTTCGGGTCTTCGTCGTCCGGGGCGTCGTACTCCTCGTAGCGCTGCGGCTGCCGCCGGTCGGCGTTCATCACCTGCGTGCGCTCGTCCTCGGACATCACCATCGGCGCCGCCGGGCGCTGGCCCGAGAGCGTGCGCACCAGGTCCGAGCGCATCTCCGCGGCTGACTGGTAGCGGTTCGCCGGGCCCTTCGCCAGTGCCTTCAGCACGACGGCGTCGAGCTCCGGCGCCACGGCCGGGTTGACCGACGACGGCGGGTTCGGGTCTTCCCGGACGTGCTGGTAGGCCACCGCGACCGGGGAGTCCCCGGTGAACGGCGGCTCGCCGGTGATCAGTTCGTACAGCACGCACCCGGCGGCGTAGACGTCGGAACGGGCGTCGACCGACTCACCGCGGGCCTGCTCCGGCGACAGGTACTGCGCCGTGCCGATCACCGCGGCGGTCTGGGTCATGGCGGACTGGCCGTCGTGCATCGCGCGCGCGATGCCGAAGTCCATCACCTTGACCGCGCCGTTCTTCGTGATCATCACGTTGGCCGGCTTGACGTCGCGGTGCACGATGCCGTGGCGGTGGGAGAAGTCGAGGGCCGCGCAGACGTCGGCCATGACCTCCATGGCCCGCTTCTGCGACATCGGGCCTTCGGTCTTGACGATGTCGCGCAGCGTCCGGCCTTCGACGTACTCCATGACGATGTACGGCAGCGGGCCGAATTCGGTGTTGGCCTCGCCGGTGTCGTAGACCGCGACGATCGCCGGGTGGTTCAAGGCGGCGGCGTTCTGCGCTTCACGGCGGAAGCGCTCTTGGAACTGCGGGTCCCTGGCGAGGTCGGCACGGAGGATCTTGATCGCGACTTCCCGGCCGAGGCGCACGTCGTGGCCGTGATGGACCTCGGACATGCCTCCGTAGCCGAGCGTTTCGCCCAGCTCGTACCGGTTGGAGAGCAGTCTGGGTGTGCTCATCTCTGGGTGCCGTTCCATTCCGTCCAAGGTGTGGTCATGATGCCTTGCTGGCCATCGTCGGTCGTGCCGGGAGAATCCGCCGGTAACGCGCTCGAAACGGGCGATTCCTCCGCGGGCGGCTGTCTGCCCGGGACCACCTGGCTCGTCTGGCTGGTGTGCGGTGGCGAGCCCGAGCTGCCGATCATCTTCGCCACCAGGACGATGGCCGCCACCAGGACAACGAGCAGGATGGCCGCGAGGAGCGCCCACCAGCCCCACTGGGACTTCTTCCGGGGCACCGGAGGCATGGCCGGGCGCAGCACGGGCCGCGACGGCGGGCCGATGGCGACCATCGGGTTCACCGCCGGCGACGGCGGGCCGACCGGCATGTGCTGCTGCTGCGGCGGGACCGGCTGCTGCTGCACCGGTTGCTGCACCGGCTGTTGCTGCTGCTGCGGTTGCTGCACCACCGGCTGCTGGCCCGTCGCGTACGTGGCGTTGACCAGCCCCCGCGGCGTCGGCAGCGGCATCCCGGCGCGAACCGCGGCGACGGCGGCCGCGAACTCGCCGCCGCTGTTGTAGCGCTGCCGCGGGTCCTTCACCAGCGTCGCCTCGATCACCGCGCGCGCGGCGGGCGGGACGTCCGGCGGCAGCGGCGGCGCGATGTCGCGGATGTGCATCATCGCGACCGTCACGGCGTTCTCGGACAGGAACGGCCGGTGCCCGGCGAGGCACTCGTAACCGCACACCGCCAGCGAGTAGACGTCGGACGCCGGCTCGGCCGGGTGCCCGAGCGCCTGCTCCGGCGCGATGTAGTGCGCGGTGCCCATGACCATGCCGGACCGGGTGACCGGGGCGGCGTCGGCTGCTTTCGCCACGCCGAAGTCGGTGATCTTCACCTGGCCCGCCGACGTCACCAGGATGTTGCCCGGCTTGACGTCCCGGTGGACCAGGCCCTGTTCGTGCGCGGCCTGCAGCGCGTTGCCCGCCTGCTCGAGCATGTCGAGCGTGAACTCCGCCGACAGCCGCCCGTGCTTGGCCAGCAACCCGGCCAGCGGGTCGCCGTCGACGAGCTCCATCACGAGGTACGCGATCGACAGGTCGCCGTCGAAGATGGTCTCGCCGTAGTCGTGCACCGCGGCGATGCCGGGGTGGTTCAGGGACGCCGTCATCCGCGCTTCGGTGCGGAAGCGGTGGAGGAACTCGGCGTCGCCGGAGAGTTCGGCCTTGAGGATCTTGACGGCCACGGTCCGGTCCAGCCGGGTGTCGCTGGCCTGCCAGACCTCACCCATCCCGCCGACGGCGATCCGGCTCGTCAGCTTGTACCGCTCGGCCAGCAGGTGACCGGAGGACAGCATGCGCTATCCACCCCCGAGTTTCGCGTTGATCGCCGCGCGGCCGATCTCCGCGGCGACCGAGCCGCCGGTGGCCGCGAGCCCGCGGTTGCCGCCGTCTTCGACGATGACGGCGACCGCGATCTGCGGGTCGTTCGCCGGGGCGAAGGCGGTGTACCACGCGTGCGGGGCGGTGTTCTTGGAGTCCGTGCCGTGCTCGGCCGTGCCGGTCTTCGACGCGATCTGGATGTCCGGGCGCTTGCCGCCGCCCTTGGTGAAGCCCTCGGAAGCGATCATCATGTCCTTGAGGATCGCGGCGTTCGACGACGAGAGTGCCGCCGTGCCGGTGAGCTCGGTGGGACTGTAGTCCTCGATGGTGGAGAGGTCCGGCGCGAGTACCGACTGCACCAGCTGCGGCTTCATCGCCATCCCGCCGTTGGCCACGGTGGCCGCGAGGAGGCAGTCCTGCAGCGGGGTCAGCCGGACGTCGCGCTGGCCGATGCCGCTCTGGTAGAGCGCACCCTGGGAGTCCAGCGGGCCGACCGTGGACGGCGCCACCTTCATCGGCACGGTCAGGTCGGTCTGCCCGATGCCGAAGTTCGCGGCGGTCTTCTTCATCTTGTCCGCGCCGAGCTGGCCCGCGAACTCCGCGAACGGCACGTTGCAGGAGTGCGCCAGCGCGTCCTTGAACGTGTTCCCCGGGCAGGTCTCGCCGGCGTAGTTCTCGAGCGTGACGCTCGTGCCGGGCAGCTTCGTGTTCGGCGCCGGGTTGACCGGGGTGTCCGGGCCCTTGCCGTCTTCGAGCACGGCCGAGGCGGTGACCAGCTTGAACGTCGACCCCGGCGGGTAGGTCTCCGAGATCGCCCGGTTCAGCATCGGGTTCTTCGGGTCCTTGACGTAGGAGTTCCAGGCGTCGGTCTGCGCCTTCGACGTGTGCGACGCCAGCTTGTTCGGGTCGTACGACGGCGTCGACACCATCGCCAGGATCCGGCCGGTCTTGGGCTCCAGTGCCACGACGGCGCCGGTGTAGTTCCGCTGCGTCATCAGGTCGTACGCGGCCTTCTGGACGGCCGGGTCGATGGTCAGCCGGACGTTGCCGCCGCTGGGGTCGCGGCCGGTGACCATGTCCGACAGCCGGCGCACGAACAGCCGCGGGTCCGAGCCGTTGAGGACGTCGTCCTCGGAACGCTCGAGCCCGCCGGAGCCGTAGTTGATCGAGTAGTAGCCGGTGACCGGGGCGTACATCGGCCCGTCGACGTAGGACCGGGTGTACTTGTACTTGTCGTTCGACGGGTCGACCTTCGCCAGCACTTCGCCGTTCGCCTGCGAAACGATCTGGCCGCGGCGGCGGGCGAACTCGTCGTAGAGGACCCGCGCGTTGCGCGAGTCGGTGCGGTAGTCGTCGGCCTTCACCACCTGGATGTAGGTGGCGTTCGCCAGCAGCAGGACGACCATGACGAGCATCGCCATGCCGACCTTGCGCAGCGGGGTGTTCATGCCTGGGCGCCCCCGTCCGCCGGCGGGCGCTGCACGAGCACGGTGTTCGCCTCGGCGATCGGCGCCTGCGGCTGGGCCTGCGGCTTCGGCCGCGCCGCGGGCCGCCGGGCGGCGTCCGAGACGCGGAGCAGCAGCGCGACGAGGATGTAGTTCGCCAGCAGCGACGAACCACCCTTCGACAGGAAGGGAGCGGTGATACCGGTCTCCGGGATGAGTTTCGTGACCCCGCCGACGACGACGAAGATCTGCATGACCATGGTGAACGCCAGCCCGCCGCCGAGCAGCTTGCCGAACGTGTCCCGCACCGCGAGCGCGCTCCGCATGCCGCGCATCGCGACCAGCAGGTACAGCATCAGGACGGCGGCGAGGCCGATGAAGCCGAGCTCTTCGCCGATCGCGGCGGTGATGAAGTCGGTGTTCGCCTCCGGGACCATGTCCGGGCGCCCGGCGCCGAGGCCGGTGCCCCCGATGCCGCCGGTGCCGAGCCCGAACAGGCCCTGCGCGATCTGGTAGCCGCCGCCGAGCTTGTCGTAGGTGGCCAGCGGGTCCAGCCAGTTGGCGACGCGCTGCTGGACGTGGGTGAAGAGGTTGTAGGCGATCAGGCAGCCGCCGACGAAGAAGCTCAGGCCCAGGACGACCCAGATGATCCGCTCGGTCGCCACGTACAACATCATCAGGATGACGCTGAAGAACAGCAGCGACGTGCCGAGGTCCTTCTCGAACACCAGGATGCCGATGCAGGCGACCGCGGCGATGAGGATCGGGCCCAGGTCACGCGCGCGCGGCAGCTCGACGCCGAGGAACTTCTTGCCCGCCACCATGAACAGGTCGCGTTTCGACACCAGGAACGAGGCGAAGAAGATCATCAGCAGGATCTTCGCGAACTCGCCCGGCTGGATCGAGAAGCCCGGCAGCTTCAGCCACACCTTGGCGCCGTTGACCTCGGACAGGCTCGACGGCAGCAGCGCCGGCAGGGCCAGCGCCACGATCCCGACCAGGCCCGCGGTGTAGCCGTAGCGGGTCAGCGTGCGGTGGTCGGTCACGAAGACCAGCACCGCGACGAAGAACGCCAGCGAAATGACCGTGAACAGCACCTGGGCGGTGACGGCGGGCGTGTAGTCCTTGCCGTTCTGCGCGGCGCGTTCCGCCAGTGCCAGGTCGATCCGGTGGATCATCACCAGGCCGATGCCGTTCAGCAGCGCGACGCAGGGGAGCAGCACCGGGTCCGCGTACGGCGCCCACTTGCGCACCGCGAGGTGCGCCGCGGCGAAGATCGCGAGGTAGGCGAGGCCGAGCCAGACGATCGACCAGGTGAGCTGCTGCTCCTGGTTCGCCTCCACCAGCACCAGGGCGATGGTGACGATGAACGCGGCGAACCCCAGCAGCACCAGCTCGGTGTTGCGGCGGGTCGGGACGTCACGCGGCGGGTTCGTCTGGAACTGCGCGGCGAGCGGCTCGGCGGCGCGCGCGGCGGGCTGGCTCATCAGTTACCGCCTCCCGTCGTCGGTGCCGTCGAACTCGGCGTCGAGCAGTCCCTCCCCGCTGGCTGGTTCGCCGACGACGGAGCTGTGGAGCCGGCCGGGGCCGACGGTGTGGACGTCGGCGAGACCGTGGGGGTCGGCGTCGGGGACGGCTGACCGCCCGCCGGCGCGCAGTTGTTCAGGCGCTTGTGCAGTTGCAGGAAGTCGTCGATGTACTTCCGGGCGTCGTCGAGGCTGTCCTTCTTGACGCCGTTCTGCACCGCCAGCCGCGCGTCTTCCTGGAGCTGGTCGATGCGCAGCTTGTCCGTGCACACCTGGTTCGGCGGGCACGAGCCCTGCTCGTACGTGTGCAGGTCGATGCCGAGGATGCTGCCGGGAACGCCGCGGTAGATCACGACCTCCTGGTCCGCACCTTCGCCGACATAGTACTGACTCAGGACGAAGTACCGGGTCGCGATGGCGGCCGCGGCGAGCACGATGAGGACCACCAGCGCCCCGGCGAGCCAGCGGAACCGCTTCCGGCGCTTGGCCTTCGGATCCACGCTCGGCTGCGGCAGCTCGGGCCGCGGCTGCGGCGCCGGCTGCGTGAGTGCCCTGGCCCGCGCCGCGGGCGAGTCGCCCTGGTGCAGCTCGTCGCTGCCGTCCCCGGCGGCGCCGCCCACGATGGGCGCGTCCTCACCGA
This sequence comes from Amycolatopsis sp. NBRC 101858, assembly GCF_030269325.1. Lineage (GTDB taxonomy): Bacteria > Actinomycetota > Actinomycetes > Mycobacteriales > Pseudonocardiaceae > Amycolatopsis > Amycolatopsis ponsaeliensis. The sequence continues at coordinate 2,531,470 of NZ_BSTD01000001.1, forward strand.
AGTCGACGTCGACGACGTCGGCGATGATCACCGTGACGTTGTCGGTGCCGCCGCCCTTGAGCGCCAGCTCGATCATCCGGTCCGCGCACTGCTGCGGGTCCGGGATCTGCACGGCTTCGGTCAGCGTCTCGTCGCTGACCATGCCGGACAGGCCGTCCGAGCAGATCAGGTACCGGTCGCCGGAGCGGGCTTCGCGCACGGTCAGGCTCGGCTCGACCTCGTGCCCGGTGAGGGCCTTCAGCAGCAGTGACCGCTGCGGGTGCACCGCGGCTTCCTCGGGCGTGATCCGGCCTTGTTCGAGCAGTTCGTTGACGAAGCTGTCGTCGCGCGTGATCTGCGCGAACTGACCGCCTCGCAGGAGGTACGCGCGTGAGTCGCCGACGTGCACCAGCCCGAGGCGGGTGCCGGCGAACAGGACGGCCGTGAGCGTGGTGCCCATGCCGTCCAGGTCCGGGTCCTGCGAGACGAGTTCGGCGATCGCGGCGTTGCCGTTCGCCACCGCCTCTCGCAGCTGGGCGAGCAGGTCGTCGCGGGGTTCGTCGTCGTCGAGCGGCGCGAGCGAGGCGATGACGACCTTGCTGGCCACCTCACCCGCCGCGTGGCCACCCATACCGTCGGCGAGCGCGAGCAGGCGAGGGCCGGCGTACACGGAGTCCTGGTTGCTCGAACGCACCAGGCCCCGGTCGCTGCGGGCTGCGTAGCGGAGGACGAGAGTCATGGGCGAAGCTCGATCACCGTCTTGCCGATCCGGATGGGGACTCCGAGCGGGACCCGGAGGGGTGCAGTGACCTTAGCCCGGTCCAGATACGTCCCGTTCGTCGAGCCCAGATCTTCCACGTACCAGTCCTCACCGCGCTGGGCGATCCGGGCGTGCCGGGTCGACGCGTAGTCGTCGTCGAGCACCAGCGTGGAGTCGTCGGCACGGCCGATCAGGATCGGCCGTCCGTCGAGCGCGATGCGGGTTCCGGCCAGCGCACCGTGGGTCACCAGCAGCTGCTGCGGCGACTTGCTGTTGCGCGGCTTCTTCTCTTTCTTGCGTCCGAAGGTCGGCACCTGGACGCGCATACCCGACGCCGCGTAGAGGTCCGAGCGGACGACTCTGAGCGCGGCGAACACGAAGAGCCAGAGCAGCACGAGGAAGCCCACCCTGGTGAGTTGTACGACCAGCTCTGGCACTTGGTGTGTCCGCTCCCGACTCGTCCGTGCAGCCGCGACGCGGGTACGCCGCGGTCCCCCCGCACGTCAATTCTGCGGGAACAGTATTCCGTGCCCCCAGTCAGCCCTGTGTACGGAACACGAGGGACGAGTGCCCCACCCGGATGACGTCGCCATCCGCGAGCTGCCAGGTCTGGACCGGAGTGCCGTTCACGGTCGTGCCGTTGGTCGAACCGATGTCGGCGAGCGTCGCGCTCTGGCCGTCCCAGGTGATCTCCAGGTGCCGGCGCGAGACGCCGGTGTCCGGGAGGCGGAAGTCCGCGTCCTGGCCGCGGCCGACGACGTTCCCGCCCTGCTTGAGCGAGTACGTCCGGTTCGAGCCGTCGTCGAGCTGCAGGCTCGCCGCGAGCTGGCGACCGGCCGCGGGCGGGGCGTACCCACCCTGCTGCTGGGCGTACGGGTCGCCACCGGCCGGCTGGCCGTACGCCTGCTGCCCGTACTGGTCGTAGCCGCCCTGCTGCTGGCCGCCGTACTGGTCGTAGCCGGGCTGCTGCTGGCCGGCGTACTGGTCGTACCCGCCCTGCTGGTAGCCGCCCTGGTCGTAGCCGCCCTGCTGGGGCTGGGCGTAGCCACCCTGGTCGTAGGCGGGCTGCTGGCCCTGGCCGTAACCCTGGTCGTAGCCGCCCTGCTGGGGCTGGCCGTAGCCGCCCTGTTCGTAGCCACCCTGCTGGTAGCCACCCTGCTGGTCGTAGCCACCGCCCTGGGGCTGGCCGTAGCCACCTTGTTCGTAGCCACCCTGCTGCTGGCCGTAACCCTGGTCGTACCCGGGCTGCTGGCCACCCTGCTGTCCGTAGCCGTACTGGCCCTGCTGGCCGTACGGGTCACCCTGGTCGTATTGGCCGTAGCCGGGGGGCTGGCTCATTGCTGGGTCTCCTGCGTTGCTGGGTCGTGCCGACCGCGGTGAACCGGCGCCTGAGGGGCGGGCGTCGGGATCGACGGACGAACGGGTCTTGAACTGTCCAGTATGCAGCGCCTCGTTGCGCTCGAGTGATACGACGACGTCACCATAGGTGTCCAGGCCCTCGGCGGCGAGGTGTTCCGCCACCGCCTTGGCCAGCACCTGGGTGACCCGTTGCTCGTCACCGGCCATGCGCTCGTGGTCAGCTGCCCCCAGGGACACGATGTAGTGATTGGGGGCGAGCTGCCGACCGCCTGCCAGCTCACGAACGTTCTCCTCACTCTCCCGTTCCAGGGCGATCGCCACTTCCTGCGTGACGACGTTGCCACCGAACATGCGCGCGAAAGTGTTCCCCACCAGGTTCTCGAGGCGTCTGTCAAAACGCTCGACGCGGCTCACCGGGGAAAACCTCCTCACACGTGTGCTTCCGCTATCGATCCTATCCGGGTGAGCCAGCCCGGACACGGCCCCCGGTGAAACCCGTTCAAACGACCTGCTAGTCTTCTCCTCGCTGTCGCAGAGAAGCACTCGGGCGAGTGGCGGAATGGCAGACGCGCACGGTTCAGGTCCGTGTGTCCGAAAGGACGTGAGGGTTCAACTCCCTCCTCGCCCACACCGAAAGGGCCCCGGCTGGTTGCCGGGGCCCTTTTTCGTGTACGTCGACCAGGCGGAACTTCTTCTGCTCAGGTGGGGAATATCACCCGTTTGGCTCTGCGTGGTGTTCGCTCACGGCGGAGTTCGAGGTGTATCAAGCCGTCGTTTTGGCGATCCAGGCCGCCAGGATGTCGGCGCGGCTGGTCGTTTCGATGCCCGCGTGGGGGCAGCCCGGGCCCGTCGCCTCCAGGGCCACGAGTTCGGTCCCCGTGAAGTAGGGGGCTCCTGAGTCGTACGTGCACGCGCTCGTCGTGATCTCGGGAGCCGCGCCGCGGACGCCCAGGGTCGCCGGCTCCACCTTGGCCACCGCCACCGTGCCCTGCTGCATGCGGGAGGCCGGCTTGGGGTCGGTGCCCGTCAGGCTGCCCCAGCCCGCCAGGGTCAGCTGCTGCCCGACCTTCGGCACCGCGCGGTTCACCTTGAGGGGCTGGACCGTCGTCACCGCGGTGTCGAGCTTGATCAGCGCCACGTCGTTCTCTTTGGCCTGGACCACCTCGGTCACCTTGCGGGCGACGCCGGACTCCGTCGCCTCGTCGACCAGGCCCAGGGTCGCCGTCGTCGGGTACGGGACCTTGCCCGAGACGCGGTTGCGGTTCGCGTCGTGGAAGCAGTGGCCCGTGGTCAGGACCCAGGCGGGCGCGATCAGGGCGCCGGTGCAGTAGCTGCTGTAGGTCGAGCCGTCCGGGCGCGGGATCTTCGTCATCGCGAGCTTCGCGACGAACCCGAACTGGCCCGGCGGAACGTCCGAGCCGTGGGCGACCCCTGGCGCGGCCAAGGCGGCAGGGGTGGCGGTGATGGTCAGGACAGCAGCGGCGAGCAGAGCGCGCAGGCGCATTCTTCCCCTTCGTCGAGTCGATGATCGACGTTCGACGTTAGGGCCGGGGCGCGCCCCGCGGAATTCCCTGGCCGGGCGTCACCCGATGGCCCACCGGGTGACGCCCGGAAGGAGGTCAGCCGGTGTGCGAAGCGATCCAGTCCGCGACGACGTCCACGCGGGAAGTGGTCTCGAGCTGGTTGTGCGGGCAGTCGGGCCCGGTCGACTCCACGGACACGAGCTGCCCACCCGAGCCGCCCGCGACGAAGTAGGGCGCGCCGGAGTCGTACACGCAGGCGCTGGTGGTCGACGTCGGGGCGACACCCTGGACCCCGACCGTCGAGGCGGCGACCTGGCCGACCTTCACGGTCCCCTGCTGCAGCTTCGTCGAGGGCGTGGGGTTGGTGGCGGTGAGACTGCCCCAGCCGGCGAGGGTCAGCAGCTGCCCGACCGAAGGCGTGACCCGGTTGACGGTCAGCGGGGTGATACCGGTGACGTCCGCGTCGAGCGTCGCGATCGCGATGTCGTTGGCGGCCGCCTGGTAGACCGTGACGACGTTGCGCGTCACGCCCGGCGTGCTCTGGTTGACGGTGCCGAGCAGCACCGCCGTCGGGTACGGCACCGGCCCGGAGACGCGGTTGCGGTTGGCGTCGTGGAAGCAGTGGCCCGCGGTGATGATCCACTTCGCCGCGATCAGCGCGCCGGAGCACGCGCTGTTGTACTTCGTGCCGTCGGGCTTCGGGATGTTCGTCATCGTCAGCTTGGCGGCGAAGCCGAACGTCCCCGCCGGGACGTCGGAGCCGTTGGCGACGGCCGCCGCCGGTCCCGCGGTGGCGAGACCGGCGGCCAGCGTCAAAAGGACAGCAGAGAACACAGCGCGAACGCGCATCGGTGGATCCCCCTTGTCACGCACCGGCGGTCGAAGGCCGGTGATCACTTTCGAGGGTAGTGACGCCGAGGCGCGGGAAAAGCGTCCGTTCAGCCCAAGTGCGAAGCGATCCAGTCCGCCACGACGTCCACGCGGGCCGTCGTCTCGGCCTGGTCGTGGGGGCAGTCCGGCCCGTCGCTCTCGACCGAAACGATCCGGCCGCCCTTGCCCGACGGGACGAAGTACGGCGCGCCCGAGTCGTACGTGCACGCGCTCGTCGTGGACGTCGGGGCGAAGCCCTTCACTCCCACGTACTGCGGGTCGACCGTCGCGACCTTCAGCTGGCCCTGCTGCAGCTTCGTGCCCGGCGTCGGGTCGACCGAGGTGAGGGCGCCCCAGCCGGCGAGCGTGACCTTCTGGTCGATCGACGGCGTGCGGCGGTTGAGCGACAGCGGCTCGATGCCGAAGACCGGCTTGTCGAGCTCCGCGATCGCGATGTCGTTGCTCGGCGACTGGTACACCGTCACGACGTTGCGGGTGACGCCCGGCTTGTCCACGGTCGTCGTGCCCAGCAGGACCGACGTCGGGTACGGCACCGGGCCGGACACCGGGTTGCGGGCCGCGTCGTGGAAGCAGTGGCCGGCCGTGATGATCCACTTCTTGGCGATCAGGGAACCCGAACAGGCGCTGTTGTACTTGGTGCCGTCGGTCCGCGGGATGTCCGTCATGGTCAGCTTCGCGGCGAACTTGAACGTCCCCTGCGGGACGTCGGAGCCGTTGGCCACGGCCGAAGCCGGTGCCGCGGTGACCACCGCCGCGGCGAGCGCGAAGAGTGTTGCGGAGAGCAAAGCGCGAGTGCGCATGGGAAAAACCCCCGGATCAGGGCCGGCCTCGGGGGCCGGCGATGGGGGCGAGGGTAGCGAAGAACGCGAAGGCGGTGGCGGGAATCCCCGCCACCGCCGGAAAGTCAGTTAACGCCGACCAGGTCGACGACGAAGATGAGGGTCTCGCCCGGCTTGATGACGCCGCCCGCGCCGCGGTCGCCGTAGCCCAGGTGCGGCGGGATGACGAGCTTGCGCCGGCCGCCGATCTTCATCCCGGCGACACCCTGGTCCCAGCCGGAGATGACCTGGCCGGCACCGAGGCCGAAGCGCAGCGGCTCGCCGCGGTTCCAGGACGCGTCGAACTCCTCGCCGGTCGAGTGCGAGACGCCGACGTAGTGCACGGTGACGGCCTTGCCGGGCGTGGCCTCCGCGCCGTCACCGACCGTGATGTCGGTGATCTCGAGGTCGGCCGGAGGGTTGCCCTCGGGGCGGTCGATCTGGGGCTTTTCCAAGGTCATGGCACTCACCGTACCCACGCGCGCGAGGCTGCGCCGAACGGACTACGTCCAAGGGCTGAAAAACGCGAAAAGTCTTCACACTTCGGCTACTGCTCGGTAGCGTGCGCTTCGTCACTCTTCTGACTGAGGGGAGCCCGGCATGCGACGTGGCATCCGCGCCCTGACCTTGACGGCTTTGGGGGCCCTCGTGGCCGGTCTCACCCAAGTCGCCGTCACCGCTCCGGCCGCACAGGCGGCCGCGTCGCCCGACGACTACTGCGGCGGGCAGTGCAGCGACATCCTGCCGCCCGGCGAACAGGGCAGCGCCACCCTCGCCGAAATCCTGGCGCACAAGGTGCTCGGCACCCGGCCCGACCACGCGGCCGACCAGATCGGCAAGTACGCGTCCCTGGCGGGCGGGTACAAGACGCTGACCACAGGCACGATCAACCAGTACTTCAACGACTCTTCGTTCGGCGTGGCGGCCGACCAGGTCGCGAGCACGACGAAGCCGCGGTCGGACGTCACGATCGTGCGGGACAAGGCACTCGGCGTCCCGCACATCACCGGGACCACCCGCAGCGGCACGGAGTTCGGTGCCGGGTACGCGGCGGCGCAGGACCGGCTGTGGCTGATGGACGTGCTGCGCCACGCCGCCCGCGGCCAGGTGACGCCGTTCGCCGGTGGCGCCGAGGCCAACCGCGAGCTCGAGCAGCAGTTCTTCGCGAACGCGCCGTACACCGAGGCTGAGCTGCAGCAGCAGATCGACCGCGTCGCGAGCAGCGGCCCGCGGGGCGCGCAGGGCCTCGCCGACGCGCAGGCCTACGTCGACGGCATCAACAAGTACATCAACGACTCCCACAGTGGCCGGTACTTCCCGGGCGAGTACGTGCTGACCGGGCACGTCGACGCGATCACCAACGCCGGCACGATCGACCCGTTCAAGCTGACCGACCTGGTCGCGCTGGCCTCGCTGGTCGGCGCCGAGTTCGGCGCGGGCGGCGGTGGTGAGGTGCAGAACGCCGTCGCGAAGCTCGCGATGCAGGAGAAGTACGGCGTCGTGCAGGGCGAGAAGGTGTGGCAGAGCCTGCGCGCGGAGGACGACCCCGAAGCCGTCAAGACGCTGCACGACGGCCAGACCTTCCCGTACGGCAAGACGCCGGCCAACGCGGTCGGGCAGGCCCTGCCGGACAAGGGTTCGGTGACCGGGCAGCAGCTGGTGTTCGACAAGACCGGCTCGGCTGCCACCGCGACGCCGTCCACTGTGGACGTCCCCGCGCCCGCCGAGCAGGAGCCCGCCCGCGGGATGTTCGACAACGGCGTGCTGCCGGGCAACATGCTGAGCGAGAAGCACGGCATGTCGAACGCGCTGCTCGTCTCCGGCGCGAAGACCGCCAGCGGCCACCCGGTCGCGGTGTTCGGCCCGCAGACCGGTTACTTCGCGCCGCAGCTGCTGCTGTTGCAGGAGCTGCAGGGCCCGGGCATCAGCTCGCGTGGCGCGGCCTTCGCCGGCCTGAGCATGTACACGCTCCTCGGCCGCGGCCAGGACTACTCGTGGAGCGCGACGACGTCGGCGCAGGACATCATCGACACCTACGCGCTGCAGCTGTGCGACCCGAGCGGCAAGGCGCCGACGAAGGACTCGAACTACTACACCTGGCAAGGCCAGTGCATCGCGATGGACACCGTCGAGGTCAAGAACGCCTGGAAGCCGACCGTGGCCGACGGGACCGCGGCGGGTTCGTACACGTTGCGCAGCTACCGGACGAAGTACGGGCCGGTGCAGAGCCGGGCGACCGTCGGCGGCAAGCCGGTGGCGTACGCGGCCCTGCGCTCGTCCTACTTCCACGAGGTCGACTCGCTGATCGGCTTCCAGGAGCTGAACGACCCGGGCTTCGTCAAGTCCGCGGCCGACTTCCAGAAGGCCGCGGCCGACATCAACTACACGTTCAACTGGTTCTACGCCGACTCCAAGGACATCGCCTACTTCAACTCCGGCAGCAACCCCTCGCGGCAGTCCAATGTGGACCCGAACCTGCCGGTGTGGGGCGACCAGGGCCACGACTGGAACGGCTGGAACCCGGCCGGCAACGTCGCGACGTACACGCCGGCGGCGCAGCACCCGCAGTCGATCAACCAGGACTACTACGTCAGCTGGAACAACGCGCAGGCTGACGGCTACGCGGCGGCGGGCGCGGACAAGTCGGCCGTGCACCGCGTCGACCTGCTCGACTCGCGCGTGAAGAAGCTGATCTCCAGCGGCACCAAGGTCACCCGGGTCAACCTGACCCAGGCGATGGAGGACGCCGCGCTGGCCGACCTGCGGGCCGAGCGGGTCCTGCCGCTGCTGCTGCAGGTGCTCGACAAGACGCCGACCACCGGCGCGGCCGCGGACGCCGAGGCGAAGCTCAAGACGTGGCTTTCGAACGGCCAGCAGCGCAAGGAGACTTCGCCGGGCAGCAAGGCGTACGCGGACGCCGACGCGATCCGCATCTTCGACGCTTGGTGGCCGCTGCTCGTCCAGGCCGAGTTCAAGCCGGGCATGGGCGACGACGCCTACAACGCGATGACCGGCGTGCTGGGCATCAACGAAAGCCCGTCCGGGTTCCAGAACGGCAACGGCCAGCACACCGGCCAGCCGCACAAGGGCTCGTCGTTCCAGTTCGGCTGGTGGGGTTACGTCAGCAAGGACATCCGGCAGGTGCTCGGCCAGCCCGTGGCCGGCCCGCTCGGCCAGACGTTCTGCGGTGGCGGGAACGTCACGACGTGCCGCCAGGCGCTCGTCGACTCGCTGACCACGGCCGCCGGCCAGGCCGCGAACACCGTCTACCCCGGTGACGCGTCCTGCTCGGCCGGCGACCAGTGGTGCGCCGACACGATCGTGCACACCGCGCTCGGCGGCATCACGCAGGACAAGATCAGCTGGCAGAACCGCCCGACGTTCCAGCAGGTCGTCGAGTACACCGCGCACCGCGGGGACAACATCGCGAACCTCGCGCCGGGGAAGACGGTCAGCGCCACGAGTGCCGAGACCGGTTTCTACAACTCCCCGGCGTCGAACGCGATCGACGGCAACGCTTCGACCCGCTGGGCCAGCGACTGGAGCGACGACCAGGCGATCACCGTCGACCTCGGTTCGGTGCAGCAGGTCTCGCGGGTGGCGTTGAGCTGGGAATCCGCGTACGGCAAGAGCTACAAGATCCAGACTTCGCCGGATGCGGTGAACTGGACGGACGCGGCGGTCGTCACGGACGGGAACGGCGGGCAGGACAACGTGTCCTTCACGCCGGCGCAGGCCCGGTTCGTGAAGCTGCAAGGCGTCCAGCGCGGCACGAAGTACGGGTACTCGCTCTACGAGTTCGAGGTGTACGCGCACTGAAGGAGCCAGGCCGGCTCGCCCCTGGACGCGGGGGCGAGCCGGCCGTCTTCGTCACAGTGACCGGGGGATGACCTGCGGTTACCGTGATCGCATGGACGACTGGACGCCCCGCACCAAGGCCATTGCCGCCGGCCGGCCGCACGGCCCCGGCGAGCCGCTGAACACCCCGCTCGTCGCCACCAGCACCTACCGGGCCGGGGGCGACTCCGTGTACGCGCGCGGCGACGGGACGCCGACCTGGCACGCGCTCGAAGAAGCCGTCGGGGCGCTCGAAGGCGGCCACGCGACGGCGTTCGCGTCCGGTGTCGCCACGCTGTCCGCGGTACTGGACCTGCTGCCGGTCGGGTCGCGGGTGGTCGTGCCGACGTTCAGCTACGCCGTGACGCGCGGGGTGCTCGCCCACGCGCAGAAGCTCGGCAAGCTCGCCGTCACCGAGCTCGAGCCGACCGACACCGCGGCCTGGGTTGCCGAAGCCGCGACGTCCGACCTCGTCTGGCTCGAGTCGCCGACCAACCCGACCCTCGACGTCATGGACATCGAGACGATCGCCGCCGCCGCGCGCGGCCGGGTCGTCGTTGACAACACCTTCGCGACGCCGTTGCAGCAGCGGCCCCTCGAACTCGGTGCTGACGTCGTCGTGCACAGCGCGACCAAGCTGATCGGCGGGCACAGCGACCTGCTGCTGGGCATCACCGTCGCGGCGGACCCCGAGGTGGCGGCCGAGCTGAAGGGCGCGCGGACCCGCGTCGGCTCGACGCCGGGCGCGCTCGAAGCGTGGCTCGCGCTGCGGGGCCTGCGGACCATGCCGGTCCGGCTGGCCGAGCAGTCCCGCACCGCCGCGCTGCTGGCCGCGCGCCTCGGCGAGCACCCCGCGGTCCGGCGGGTGCGCTACCCGGGCTTCGGGATGATGGTCTCCTTCGACCTGGCCGATGCCGAGGCCGCCGACCGGTTCTGCGCGTCGACCCGGCTGATCGTCCCGGCGACCAGCCTCGGCGGGGTCGAAAGCCTGGTCGAACGGCGGGCGTGGCTCCCCGGCGAGGAGCGCGTGCCGCCGGGGCTGGTCCGGTTCAGCGTCGGTCTCGAGGATCCTGACGACCTGTGGCGGGACCTGAACACCGCGTTAGCGGAGTAACGCCGGTCGACAAATCGTCGATAGTCGCGGCATCGCAGGTCAACCGCCGTTGGGAGTCATCGTGGGTAGAACGCTGAACCGGGTCGCGGGTGTCGTTTCGGCGGCGGCGCTGGCCACCTTCGTCGCCGCGCCGGTCGCGCTCGCGGAGGACGAGACCCCGACTTCGACGACGGAGACGACCACGTCGACTTCGGAGACGACGACCTCCAGCAGCCCGACGAGCACGTCCTCGGAGGCGCCCTCCAGTGCGCCTTCCTCCCCTTCGGGAACCGCATCGAGCAAGGCGAACCAGCCCGAGGTCAAGACCACCGACAAGCGGATCGCGCCCAAGGCCGCGCCCGAGGTCGAGGGCGACACCCAGGAGGCGCCGCCGGCGGACGACGACTACCAGGACAACACCGGCGCCGGTGCGGTCGGTGTCGGCGGCGAAGGCAGCCTGACCATCAACTGCGCGGCCGGCGCACCCGGGAACGTGGCGACCCAGTACCTGGACGTCACCGGCGGCCCGGACCAGGACGGGGCCGACGGCCGGATCTGGCACTACTCCGTGCGCGTCACCCAGCTGCCGCCGGGCACGACCACCGGCAAGTTCAGCTGGACCTGCGTCGGCGTCGACGGCGAGGGTGTCGTCACCTTCGAGCAGGCGCCGCCGCCGGAGACCAGCACCACGAACCCGTCGACGACCACCAGCGCGCCGACCACCACCAGCAGCAGCGCGCCGTCGAGCACCAGCGCGTCGAGCACCGCGCCCGTCACCACGGCGACCTCGACCTCGGCCGCTTCCGGCAACTCCGCACCGAAGGCCCAGGTCAAGGTCACGCCCAAGGGCGGGATCGAGACGGGCTTCGGCGGCACGGCCCGGTGACCGTCCGCCGGGCGGCCGTCGCGGTCGCCCTCGCGCTGACGCTGGCCGGCTGCGGTTCCGCTGCGACGGAACCGCCCAAGGCGGCAGCGCCGGTGCCGTCGTCGGTTCCGGTGACCGCGCCGTTCAAAGGCCTGCGGCCGACGTCGGTGCAGATCCCCAAGATCGGCGCCGACTCCAGCCTCATCTCGGTGGGCCTCAAGACCGACGGCTCGATTTCCGTGCCGTCGGTGCACAAGCCGATGCAGGCCGCCTGGTACCAGCTTTCGCCCGTGCCCGGCGACGTCGGCCCGGCGGTCGTGCTCGGGCACGTCGACGGCGACAAGATGCCCGGCATCTTCTACAAGCTCAAGGACCTCGTGCCCGGCGACGAAGTCGACATCGACCGCAGCGACGGCAAGAAGCTGAAGTTCGTCGTCGACCGCGTCACGCAGGTCCCGAAGGACACGTTCCCGAAGGAGGCCGTGTTCGGCAACAGCGACAAGCCCGAACTGCGCCTGATCACCTGCGGTGGCGTCTTCGACCACGCCGCGCACAGCTACAAGGACAACATCGTCGTCTACGCGAACCTCGCGGCCTAGACACCGCCCGGGTACGGGAACTCCGGCCGCACCGTCGAACCGGGACAGACCCAGCGGCGCATCCCGGCGTCGCAGACCGCGTAACCCCAGTTGACCAGCCTGTCCTGCACCTGCTCGGACGTCCTGGTCAGCCGTGTCTTCGTCTCGGCCAGCTCGCGGGTCCGCTCGATCGGCGCCGGCAGCGCGTCCGGCAGCTCGAAGTGCGTGATGTCGCTGTAGGTCGCCCAGTACGTGCCGGCGAACTGCTTGTCCTGGTAGGACTTCAGCAGCGAGCCGGTGCGCAGTTCGCGGACCTGGTTGTCCATCACGGTCAGCACGCGGAACAACTGCATCGGCCAGTTGTGCTTCGGCCGTTCCTCGTGCTTCATCTTCTTGCCCGCGTCGCTGACCAGGACGGTCGCGCGCTGGTTCTCGATCGGGTCGAGGCCGAGGTTGTCGTACACACCCGCGTCGCTGAGCACGATCTTGCGGTCCGGCTGGTGCGGATCCGGGATCACGACCGGCGAGAGCAGCGGCGGGAAGGCCGACGACGCGGCCACCGCGGTCGCCAGCGGCACCTGCCCGTGCGGGCCGGGCTGGCGGAAGAACCACCACAGCGAGCCGTCCTGCAGGCTGGTCGCGGTGAACACGAAGTTCGGCCCGGCCGGGTCGAGGTCCGCGAGGCGGCAGTCGCCGAAGAGGTGCTTCGCGTAGCGGCGGGCCAGCTCCTCGCCGGCACTGCGCCACGGCATCACCATGGCCTTCAGCGTCACCGGGACGTCGAGGTTGGTGCGGGCCAGTTTCCGCAGCGGCTGCACGACTTCCTTGCCGAAGTTCTCCGCGACGCCGTCTTCGCCGAACCACAGCTTGTGCCACGCGTGCGCCAGGACGCCGGCGGCGATCGAACCACCGGAGACGCTCGAGACAGTGGTCAGCTTCGGCAGCCAGCCGAGTTCGTTGAGCCGCCAGAGCGCGCCGGCGTGGAAGAGCATCGCGCGGTAACCGCCCCCGGACAGCGCGAGCCCGACGCCGTCCCGTTTCGCCGTGTCCATCCCGCGCAGTCTAGGACCGCAGCAAGGGCGCGAGCAGTGGCCGTTGCGCGGCGGGCACGTATTCGGCGTAGTTGTCGTACAACGCCTGTTTGGCGAGGTGCGCCGCGCCGGCGCCGTCGGCCGAGCGGATCGCGTCGAGCACTTCGGCGTGGTGGGAAAGCCACGCGCGCATCAGCGACGTCCGGTTGCTGGCGTGTTCGAGCTTGTCTTCGATCAGCTCCAGGACAACCCCGCGCACGACTTCTTCGCTGACCACCAGCAGGGGATTGCGCGAGATGCGGGCGATGACTTCGTGGAAGGCGACGTCGGCGCGGCTGAACTCCGCATAGCCGTGCGAGACGCCTTCGCGCATCGCCTCCAACGCCGTGTCGAGGCCGGTCAGGTCGTCTTCGGTGCGCAGCTCGGCGGCGAGCAGGTGGGCCGAGCCGTCGAGGATCATCCGGAACTGCAGCAGTTCGGCGAGTCCGACGTGGTCGGCGCGCGCGAGCCGGTGCATCGAGCGGTGCAACGCGGCGGGCGACGCGGCCAGCACCTCGGGTCCGCGCGGGTCGCCGGGCCGCGAGCGGATCATTTCGGCAGCCTGGAGCACTCGCAGAGCTTCGCGGATCGTCGAGCGGCCGACGCCGAACTGGATCATCAGCTCGCGTTCGCTCGGCAGGCGTTCCCCCGGCTTGAGCGCGCCGCTGACCACGGCCTGCTCGATCTGCTCGACGACCCGCTCGTACGCGCGGACCGGAGCCACCGGTTCGAACCGCATCCCTTGACCTCGACGTCCGTCGCGTGCAGGCTACTGGTCAGACCAGTGTACCGACCTGGAGGCCAGATGAAAGCCCGGATTCCCCTGCTGGCAGCGGTGCTGCTGCTCGTGGTGTCCGGCTGCTCGGCCGGCTCGTCGGCGAGCGTTTCCGCTGGTCCGGACACGCTTTCCGTCGGCTTCACGGCGGAGCCGGCGAACTTCGACTTCACCAAGACCGACGGCGCCGCGATCCCGCAGGCGCTGCTCTACAACGTCTACGAAGGCCTGGTGAAGCTCGACTCGCAGGGTCGCGTGGTCCCGCTGCTCGCGAAGTCGTGGACGATCAGCCCGGACCGGCGCACCTACGACTTCCAGCTCCAGCCGGGCGTGAAGTTCAGCAACGGCGCGCCGTTCACCGCCGAGGACGTCAAGTTCTCGCTGCTGCGCGTGAAGACCGACTGGACGATCTCGATCAAGTCCACGATGGACGTCGTCGACCACGTCGACGTCGTCGCGCCGGACCACGCGCGGGTCGTGCTCTCGAAGCCGTCGAACGGCTGGCTGTTCAGCCTCACCAGCCGGCTTGGCGCGATGTTCAGCCCGACCGGCGTCGCCGACCTGGCGAACAAGCCGATCGGCACCGGGCCGTACGTCGTGGCGGCCCGCAAGCGCGGCGACTCCGTGGTGCTCAAGGCGAACCCCGGGTACTGGGGCCGGGAGCCGGCGTACAAAACGGTGGTCCTCAAGTACATCAAGGACCCGACGGCGCTGAACAACGCGCTCTACAGCAACGGCATCGACGTCATTTCGGCCATCACCGCGCCCGACTCGATCCCGCAATTCCAAGCCGACGACCGGTTCCAGGTCGTCCAGGGCACGTCGAACAGCGAGGTCACGCTGGCGATGAACAACGCGCGGGCGCCGCTCAACGACGTCCGGGTGCGTCAGGCGCTGACGTACGCGATCGACCGGAAGGCGTTGCTGGACACGGCGTGGGCGGGCCGCGGCACGCTGATCGGCAGCATGGTCCCGCCGACCGACCCCTGGTACGAGGACCTGGCGAACGTCTACCCGTTCGACCCCGCGAAGGCGAAGGCGCTGCTGACCGAGGCGGGTGCGGCGAACCTGAACCTGCGGATGCGGATCCCGAACCTGCCGTACGCGGTGTCGGCCGCGCAGGTCGTCCAGTCGCAGCTGGCCGACGTCGGCGTGCGGACGACGATCGAGCCGCTCGACTTCCCGGCGGTGTGGTTGAAGCAGGTGTTCACCGACCACGACTACGACCTGTCGATCATCCAGCACGTCGAGGCCCGTGACATCACGACGTTCGGGAAGCCGAAGTACTACTGGGGTTACGACAGCAAGCGCGTCCAGCAGCTGCTCGCCGAAGCCGACAGCGGGACGCCGGAGCAGCAGGTCGCGGACATGAAGCAGGTGGCGCGGCAGCTGAACACCGACGCCGCCGCCGACTGGCTGTTCCTGTTCCCCAACGTCATCGTCGCGAAGGCGAAGGTCGGCGGGTTCGTGCAGAACCAAGTCAGCGAGTCGTTCGACCTCACCGGATTGGCCCCGCGATGACCGCCAAGGTGCTGCGTCGGGTGGCGATCTTCGTGGTCAGCGTGCTGGTCGCGTCGATCGTGGTGTTCCTGTTCATGGCCGTGCTGCCGGGTGATCCCGCGCAGGTCGCGCTCGGCGTCAACGCGACGCCGGAGCTGCTGGCCAAGACCCGCGCCGAGTTCGGCATCGACCGGCCGCTGGTCACGCAGTACTTCGACTGGATCGGCGGCGTGCTGCACGGCGACTTCGGCCGCTCGTACGTCACGCGCGACACCATCGGCCCGCAGTTGCTCGACCGCCTCGGCGTCACGCTCTGGCTGGTCGGCGCCGGGATGCTGGTGGCGCTGGTGATCGCGATCCCCGCGGGCACGTTCGCCGCGGTGAAGCATCGGAAGGCGGCCGGCGCGGGCGTTTCCGGGCTGTCGCAGATCGGCGTCGCGATCCCCGCGTTCCTCGCCGGGATCATCCTGGTGCAGATCTTCGCCGTGCAGCTGCGCTGGCTGCCTTCCGGTGGCTGGACTCCGCCGGACCAGGACTTCGGCGAGTTCTTCCGCGGCCTGATCCTCCCCGCGTTGTCTCTTGGCTTGGTGCAGGGCGCGGTGCTCACGCGCTATGTGCGCTCGGCCGTGCTGGACACGCTCGGCCAGGACTACCTGCGCACCGCGCGGTCGAAGGGCCTGCGGCCCGGGCAGGCGCTGGTGCGGCACGGCTTGCGCAACGCGTCGGTCCCGGTGGTCACCGTGCTCGGCCTGCAACTGGCGACGCTGCTGATCGGCGCGGTCGTCGTCGAGCGCGTGTTCGTGCTTCCCGGACTGGGTTCGATGCTGCTGGACGCCGTCGCGTCCCGCGATCTGCTGACCGTGCAGGGGATCGTGCTCGTGCTGGTGGTCGGCGTGCTGCTGGTCAACTTCGTCGTCGACGTCCTCTACACCGTGCTCGACCCGCGATTGCGAGGTTCGTGATGCGCAATCTCGTGATCGGCGGGGTGCTCGTCGGCCTGGTCGTGCTGGCCGCGCTGCTGTCGTTCGTGTGGACGCCGTTCGACCCGGTGAAGGTCGACGCCGCCCACCGGCTGCTCGGCTTCGGCGGGTCGAACCTCTTCGGCACCGACAAGTTCGGCCGGGACGTGCTCAGCCAGATCATGGTCGGCGCGCGGACCACGTTGTACGTCGGTGTGGTCGCGGTCGGCATCGCCGCGGTGATCGGCACGCCGCTGGGGATCCTCGCCGGGATGTCGCCGCGGTGGCTCGGCGAGTTCGTCATGCGCGTCAACGACCTCGTGCTCGCGTTCCCCGCACTGCTGCTGGCGATCATGTTCGGCGCGGTGTTCGGCGCGGACACGCTGACCGCGATGGTCGCGATCGGCATCGCGACGATCCCGTCGTTCGCGCGGATCGCCCGGTCCGGGACGCTGCAGGTGATGAGCACGGAGTTCGTGCTCGCCGCGCGGGCCGGCGGCCGGTCGCGGCTGACCATCGCCGTGCGGCACGTGCTGCCGAACATCTCGGGACTGCTGATCGTGCAGGCCTCGGTGTCGTTCGCGATCGCCGTGCTCGCCGAAGCGGCGCTGTCGTTCCTCGGGTTCGGCACGCGGCCGCCGACGCCGTCGTGGGGCCGGATGCTGCAGGAATCCCAGGAACTGCTGACCGTGCAGCCGCGGCTGGCGCTCGTGCCGGGCATCGCGATCGCGGTGGCCGTGCTGGGCTTCAACCTCCTCGGCGACGGCCTGCGCGACCGCCTCGACCCCCGATTGGCGGCGAAGGTATGACGCTCTCGGTCTCGGGGCTCAGCGTTTCTTCGCTCGTCCGCGACGTCTCGTTCGAGATCGGCGCGGGTGAGCGCGTCGGGCTGATCGGCGAGTCCGGCTCCGGGAAGTCGCTGACGGCGTTGTCGATCATGGGCCTGCTGCCCGAGGAGCTGCGCGCGTCCGGCTCGATCCGGCTCGGCGATCGAGAGCTGCTCGGAATGTCCGAAAAGGACCTGTCTCGGCTGCGCGGCGACGAACTGGCGATGGTCTTCCAGGAGCCGATGACGGCGCTCAACCCGGCGATGCGGGTGGGCCGCCAGGTCACCGAGCCCGGCCGGATCCACGGCCGTCGCCACCGCGCCGAAGACTTGCTGTCCTCCGTGGGCCTGGAGGGCACCGCTCGCGCGTACCCGCACCAGCTGTCCGGCGGCCAGCGGCAGCGGGTGGTGCTGGCGATGGCGCTGGCCAACGAGCCGTCGCTGCTGATCTGCGACGAGCCGACGACCGCCCTCGACGTCACGGTCCAAGCGCAGATCCTCTCGCTGATCAAGACTTCTCTGCCCGCCGAGAGCGCGTTGTTGTTCATCACGCACGACCTCGCCGTGGTGGCGTCGGTGTGCGAGCGCGTCCTCGTGATGCTCGACGGCGAGATCGTCGAAGCAGGCTCGACGCGCGAAGTGCTGACGCAGCCGAAGCACGAGTACACGCGCAAGCTCCTGGACGCCTCGGACCTGGAGGCCCGGCGATGATCATCGAAGTCCGTGAACTCGAACGCCGCTACGCCCGGCGGGACGTCCACGCGCTGCGCGGTGTCAGCTTCGACGTCGAGGCCGGGCAGCGGTTCGGCATAGTCGGCGAGTCCGGTTCGGGCAAGTCGACGCTGGTCCGGCTGCTGGCCGCGCTCGACAAGCCGACCGCCGGCACGGTCTCGTTCCAGGGCAAGCGCATCGACAACCTGCCCGAGCGCAAGCTGGGTTTCCTGCGCTCGGAACTGCAGATCGTCTTCCAGGACCCGATGGGTTCGCTCGACCCGCGCATGCGCGTCGCCGACATCATCTCCGAACCGCTGGGCCGCCGGAACCCGAAGCTCGTCGACGAGCTGCTGGCCGCGGTCGGGCTCCCCGCGGACGCGGCGGGGCGGTACCCGCACCAGTTCTCCGGCGGTCAGCGGCAGCGGATCTCGATCGCCCGCGCGCTCGCGCCGAACCCGAGCGTGCTGATCGCCGACGAGCCGGTCAGCGCCCTCGACGTCTCCGTCCGCGGCCAGATCCTCGACCTGCTCGCGTCGCTGGTGGAGCAGTTCGCGCTGACGCTGATCTTCGTGTCGCACGACCTCGGCGTCGTCCGGCACGTCTGCGACCGCGTCGCGGTGATGCGCCGCGGCGAGATCGTCGAGCTGGGCGACGTGGCGCAGGTCTACGACGCACCCGAGCACGAATACACCCGGGAACTCCTGGCCGCCGCGCCGAACCTGCGTGCGGAACTGGCCCGGTTGAGCGGAGGTGACGATGGCTGAGTACCCGGACGGCCTGCCGGTCGGCGCGGCCTGGGTGTCCACTGTGGATACCGCGGAAATCGTTTTCCCCTACGACGGGAGCGTCGTCGGCACCGCGCCCGTCGGGACGCCTGAGCTGGCGAAGCGCGCTGTCGACGAGGCTGTCGCTGTTGCGCGCGAAGTGGCTTCGCTGCCTTCGCGGGTTCGTCGCAAGCTGCTCAACGACGTCGCTGCCGCACTTTCCGCGCGCCGCTCCGAATTCGAAGACCTCCTCGTGCTGGAGACCGGCAAACCGCTGGTCGACTGCCGTGTCGAGGTCGCCCGCACGATCGTCACGTGGGAAGCCGCGGCCGAAGAGGTGTCGCGGCTGCATGGCGAGACCGTGCCGCTGGACCTCCTGCCCTCCGGCGACGGCCTGGTCGGGTTCTGGAAGCGCAAGCCGATCGGCGTGGTCGTCGGCATCGCGGGCTTCAACTACCCGCTGCTGCTCGCGTCGCACAAGATCGCGCCCGCCATCGCCGCGGGCTGCCCGGTGATCGTCAAGCCGGCTCCGCAGACGCCGCTGGCCACGCTGTGGCTGGTGCACCTCGTGCGTTCGGCGGCCCCGATCGCCGCGATGGTCCAGCTGGTCACCGGCGACGCGGCCGTGGGCGCCGCGCTGACGACCGACCGCCGGATCGGCGCGGTGTCGTTCACCGGCTCGGCCGCCGTCGGCCACCGCATCGCGCGGGACACGGCCCCGACGAAAACGCTGCTGGAGCTGGGCTCGAACGCGGCGCTCGTCGTCGCGGAAGACGCCGATCTCGACGCCGCGGTGGACGCCGTGGTGCGCGGCGGCTTCTACGCGTCCGGCCAGGCATGTATCTCTGTGCAGCGGGTCTTGGTCGTCTCGTCGGTCGCGGAGGAGTTCACCGAACGGCTGCTGGCGCGGCTGGACGAGGTCGTCATCGGCGATCCCCGCGACGAGAAGACGCGGGTATCCGCGCTGATCGACCCGGCGTCCACCGAGCGCGTGCGGGCGTGGATCGAGAAGGCCGGTGCTCGCCGGGTCGGCGGGGGGATCGACGGCACGGTCCTGCGGCCAACCGTCCTGCTCGACGTCCCGGACGGCGTCGAAGCCTGGGACGAGGAGATCTTCGGTCCGGTCGTCTGCCTGCGCACAGTGTCCGATGTGGACGAAGCGTTCGCCGCGGTGAACGCGTCCCGCTACGGCCTCCACGCCAGCGTCTACAGCAAGTCCCTGAACACGGCGTTCCGTGCGCTCGACGAGCTGGACGTCGGTGGCGTCGTCGTCAACGAAGTGCCCGGCTTCCGCTCGGACACCATGCCCTACGGCGGCGTGAAGGACTCCGGCATCGGCCGCGAAGGGCCGCGGTTCGCCGTCGAAGAGCTGACCGTGACGAGGATGGCGGTGCTGCGCCCGTGAACTACGAGAACCTCTTCCGGCTGGACGGCCGCCGGGCCGTGGTGCTCGGTGCGGGCGGCATCGGCCGCGAAGCCGCGCGGGCCTTGGCCGCGCACGGCGCCTCAGTCGTGTGCGCCGACCGGGACGTCGAGGCCGCACGCGAGTCCGGCGTCGGGGAAGCGTACGAGGTCGACCTGCTCGAACCCGGCGCGATCGACCGCGCGGCGACGGACCTCGGCCCGCAGGACATCGTCGTGCTGACCGCCGCGACGAACGTCCGCAAACGGTTGCTGGACTACACGCGGGAGGAGTTCGACCGCGTCCTCGCGCTGAACCTCGGCGTGTCGTTCGAGGTCGTCCGCGTCTTCGGTGCCGACATGGTCGCGCGCGGGCGGGGGAGCATC
Source organism: Amycolatopsis sp. NBRC 101858 (assembly GCF_030269325.1). Taxonomy (GTDB): domain Bacteria; phylum Actinomycetota; class Actinomycetes; order Mycobacteriales; family Pseudonocardiaceae; genus Amycolatopsis; species Amycolatopsis ponsaeliensis. The sequence goes on from NZ_BSTD01000001.1 coordinate 2,551,569, forward strand.
ATCGGCTTTTCGTCGATCCGCGGGACGACCGTCGAGCCCGGTCAGGGCCCGTACGCGGCGACGAAAGCCGGGCTCGTCCAGCTGTTCCGGACGGCCGCCGCGGAGTTCGGCCCGGCCGGCGTCCGGGTCAACGCGATCGCCCCCGGCGTCGTCGAGACCCCGCTGACCGCGCAGATCAAGGCGAACCCGGAGTGGTACGACGCGTACGCGCAGAAGGGCGCGTTGGGGCGCTGGGCGCGGCCGGACGAGCTGGCCGGCGCCGTCGTCTACCTCGCTTCGGACGCTTCGTCGTTCGTGACCGGCTCCGTGCTCGCGGTCGACGGTGGCTGGACCGCCGTCGACGGCCGCTTCGAACCGCCCGCCTCTTGAGGAGCGTTCATGCCTGAGTTGCCCGACCTGACCGCTGTCGAACTCGTCGCGCAGTACCGCGCGAAGACGCTCTCGCCGGTCGAGGTGACCGAAGCCGTTCTCGCGCGCATCGAGGCGCGAGAGCCCGAGTTGCACGCGTTGTACGCGTACGACCCTTCGGCGGCTCTCGACGACGCGAAGGCGTCCGAAGCTCGCTGGGCGTCCGACGAACCGCTGGGCCCGATCGACGGCGTCCCCCTGACGCTCAAGGAGAACATCGCCACGCGCGGCACCCCGGTGCCGCTGGGCACGGCGGCGACCGCGCTGGTCCCGGCCGCCGAGGACGCACCGGCGGCCGCACGCGTCCGCGAGTCCGGCGGCGTCCTGCTGGCCAAGACGACGATGCCGGACTACGGGATGCTGACGTCCGGGCTGTCGAGCTTCCACGAGACGGCGCGGAACCCGTGGGTGACGTCCGCGAGCCCGGGCGGGTCGAGCGCGGGTGCCGGAGCGGCGGCGGCCGCGGGGTACGGCCCACTGCACGTCGGCACCGACATCGGCGGCTCGATCCGGCTGCCCGCGGGCTGGTGCGGCCTGGTCGGGCTGAAGCCGAGCTTCGGGCGCGTGCCGGTCGACCCGCCGTTCCTCGGCCGCGTCGCCGGCCCGATGACCCGCACGGTCGCCGACACGGCGTTGCTGATGAGCGTGCTGTCGGCGCCGGACGCGCGTGACCACCTGAGCCTGCCGCCGGCCGACCTGCCGTGGTCTTCCCTCGACGGCTCCCTCGAAGGACTGCGCGTCGGCCTGCACCTCGACCCCGGTGTGGGCCTCCCGGTCGACCCGGCGACGCGCGACGCCGTCACGGCCGCGGCCCGGACGTTCGAAGCCGCGGGCGCGGTCGTCGAGCCGGTGGGGCCGTTCCTCACGCGCGAGATGCTCAGCGGGCTGGACGTCTTCTGGCGCACGCGTGCCTGGTCGGACATGCTCGCGTTGCCGGCCGAGCGGCGCGCGAAGGTCCTGCCGTACATCGCGGACTGGGCCGCGGGCGGCGCCGAGGTGTCCGGGGTGGACGTCTACCGCGGCTTCGCCCAGATCGACGTGATCAGCGTCGCGGCCCTGCGCGCGACCTCGGCGTTCGACGTCGTGCTGTCGCCGACGTGCCCGGTCGCGGCCCCGCCGGCGGAGTGGGCGTCGCCGACGAACGACCCGGCGAGGCCGTTCGAGCACATCGCGTTCACCGTGCCGTACAACATGTCCGGCCAGCCGTCGGTGTCCCTGAACTGCGGCTACACCGACGACGGCCGCCCGATCGGCCTCCAGCTCACGGGCCGCCGCTTCGACGACACCGGTGTCCTGCGCGCGGCCGCGGCGTACGAGGGCCTTCGCGACCCGCAGCGTCCCTGGCCGATCGGATAGGGAAGAAGATCCGGGCCCGCGGCGAAGTGGTGGTGGAACTGTCGCCGACGGGAAGGATTTCCATGACAGAGGCAACCCCGGTGACCGGCGTCGAGCCGTTCACCGAGGTGCACGACCGGTACTTCCCGGCCGTCTACCGGTACGTGGCGGGGCGGCTCGGCGCCCAGACCGCGGAGGACGTCGCCGCCGAGACGTTCCTCGTCGCCTACGACCGGCGGAAGACGTTCGACGCCGGCCGCGGCGAGGTGCGGGCGTGGCTGTTCGGCATCGCGACGAACCTCGTGTCGCGCCACCGCCGCAAGGAAGCCCGCCACTACCGCGCGCTCGCGCGGATCGAGGTGCCCCGGCCCGTCGAGGGGCACGAAAACCGCGTCGTCATGAGCGGACAGCTGGGAAAAGCGTTGTCGCGGCTGACCTCGGGCGAGCGCGACGTGCTGCTGCTGGTGGCACTCGCCGACCTCGGCTACGCGGAAGTGGCCGAGGCACTCGGCATCTCCCCGGGCACGGTGGGCTCCCGGCTCACGCGCGCCCGCAAGAAGCTCGCTCCCGTTCTCTCCCCGGAGGCCACCGATGACTGACCTGGAAACCCTGCGCACCGCGCTGCTCCCGGACGAGCCTGCCCAGGACGTCGTCGACCGCAGCCGGCACCAGCTTCGGAACCACATGCTGGGCGGACGCCGCAAGCGCGCCGGCCGGCCGGCCATCGGCGCCGGGCTCGTCGCCGCCGCGGCGGCGGTCGCGGTGGTCGTGGCGACCTTGCCCGGCCCGCCGCCCGTGGCGCCGCCGCCCCAGGCGGTGGCACCGGTCTATCTGGGGCCGCAGGTCCTGCTCGCGGCGGCCACGGCCGCCGAGCGCACCCAGGCCGGCACCGGCAAGTACTGGCACACGACGACGAAGGTGGGGAAGGAAACCTGGGAGTACTGGACCACCACCGACGGGCAGGAGTGGTACCGCGACGAGAAAGACCACGGCAAACCCAGGCTCCTGCCCCACGCCCGGCCCATCCGGATCAACGGCGACGACGACGTCACCCTCAGCACGATCTTGGCGCTGCCCCCGGACCCGGCGGCCCTGCGGAACTGGCTCGCGGACGGGCTGACACGGCACGGGACCCCCGCGAACAAGCTGGACATCGCAGTGCTCGAGGGCTTGATCGACCTGGTGTCCACTGTGCCGTCGCCCCCGGCGGTCCGCGCGGCGGCGTTCCGCGCGATCGCCGCCGACCCGGGCGTGCACCCGCTGGACGACCGGAGCGTGCGGCTGCCGGGCGGCGGCCGGCTCGTCGTCGACCCGGCGACCGGCCAGGTGGACAGCTCGTCGGTGTTCCTGGGCCCGGACGGCAAACCGGTCACCACCGCGAACGGTGACACGTACGCGGTCAGTGGCGAGTGGACGGACGACCTGCCGAAGTGACCCGGCCGAGGCCGTCAGCTCTTGACGGCCTCGGCCAGTGCCAGCACCCGTCGCGCGTTGTCGACGTGCAGGTTTTCGATCATCCGGCCGTCCACGGTGACCACGCCGCTGCCGGCCTTCTCGAAGGCCTCGATGATCCGCCGGGACCGGTCGATCTCCTCTTCGGACGGCGCGAAGATCCGGTTGCACGGCTCGACCTGGCCCGGGTGGATCAACGTCTTGCCGTCGAAGCCGTACTGACGGCCCTGCCGGCATTCGTCTTCGAACCCGGCGAGGTCCTTCACGTCGTTGTAGACGCCGTCGAGGATCACCTTGCCGGTCGCGCGCGCGGCCAGCAGGCACAGCGACAGCCCGCCGAGCAGCGGGCCGCGGCCCGGGACGAACTCCGCGTGCAGCTCCTTGGCCAGGTCGTTGGTCCCCATCACCAGCACGGTCAGCCGCTCGGACGCCGCCGCGATCTCCTCCGCGTGCAGCATCGCGACCGGCGTCTCGACCATCGCCCAGATCTTCGTGCGCTCCGGCGCGCCGCCGAGTTCCAGCGCACGCTCGATGTTGTGCACCTCCGCCGCCGAGTTCACCTTCGGCACGACGACCGCGGCCGGGCCGGCGGACGCGGCCGCGCGCAGGTCGGCGTCGTGCCATTCGGTGTCCAGGCCGTTGACCCGGATCGTCACCTCGCGGTCGCCGTAGTCCCCTGAGGACGCGGCCGCGCAGACGCGTTCGCGCGCGGCTTCCTTGGCGTCCGGCGCGACGGCGTCCTCGAGGTCGAGGATCAGCGCGTCCGCCGGGAGGGTCTTGGCCTTCTCCAGCGCGCGTTCGTTCGCGCCGGGCATGTAGAGAACGGAACGTCTCGGCTTCAGCTCGGTCATCCGAGGGCCTCCTTGGTGGCGGCGTCGTAGGCGGCCGCGAGCTCGGGGTCGTCCGCCGCGAGGGCGTCGGCCAGTTCGGCGACCACGCGGCACTGCTTCACCGACGCGTCGTCCTGCATCTTCCCGTCGATCATCACGGCACCGGTGCCGTCGCCCATTTCCGCGATGACGCGACGCGCCCAGGCCACATCGGACGGCGAAGGCGAGAACACCTTCTTCGCGATGTCGATCTGCACGGGGTGCAGGCTCCACGCGCCGACGCAGCCCAGCAGGAACGCGTTGCGGAACTGGTCCTCGCACGCGACGACGTCGCGGATGTCCCCGAACGGCCCGTAGTACGGCAGGATCCCGTGCATCGCGCAGGCGTCCACCATCCGCGCGACCGTGTAGTGCCAGAGGTCCTGCTGGTAGGTCGTCCGGCCTTCGGTCAGGTCGTCGCCGGTCGGGTCGGTGCGCACCAGGTAGCCGGGGTGGCCGCCGCCGACGCGGGTCGTCTTCATGCGACGGCTCGCGGCCAGGTCGGCCGGGCCGAGCGAGATGCCCTGCATGCGCGGGCTCGCGCCGGCGATCTCCTCCACATTGGCCACGCCGCTCGCCGTCTCGAGGATCGCGTGCACCAGCAACGGCTTCGTCAGCCCGGCGCGCGCCTCGAGCTGGGCCAGCAGGCGGTCGACGTAGTGGATGTCCTGCGCGCCCTCGACCTTCGGCACCATGATCACGTCGAGCTTGTCGCCGATCTCGGTGACGAGCGTCACCAGGTCATCGAGCACCCAAGGCGAATCCAGGCTGTTGACCCGGGTCCACAGCTGCGTCTTCCCGAAGTCGTTCGCCTTGGCGATGGCGACGAGCCCGGCGCGCGCGGCCTCCTTGCGGTCGGCGCGCACGGCGTCCTCGAGGTTGCCCAGCAGGACGTCGACCTTCTTCGCGATGTCCGGCACCTTCGCGGCCATCTTCTCGTTGCCCGGGTCGAAGAAGTGGATCATCCGGGACGGCGTCACCGGGATCTCCCGCACGGGGGCGGGCGCGCCCAGGGCGAGCGGGGCGAAGAAGTCCTTCGGGGAGCGCATCGGTCCTCCACGGCGACGACTAAGTGACTGATCGGTAACTTTAGTCCGGGGGGCCCGGCACCGCTGCGGCGCAAGTCACCGCCATGTGGGTGACGGTGGACATGCGCAGCTCAGCGGCCTGCGTCCACTGTGGATTTTCCCCGGGTTGCGCCGAACGGACCAGTCGGGCGCGGAGGGCGATTCCTGCCCCCGGTAGTCGGTCGCAGGCGGACGGTAGTGCCACTCACCTCGCGATCACTCGGTTGGCCGCACCGTTCGACCGAAGTCGGATGACCGCCTACCGACCGGTCATCGACCGCTGGGCGCCGCCGATCGCAGCCACTCGCACTACCCGGCGACGCCGCGCCGCCACGCTGTTAGACAGGTTGAGTGCCGGTTTTCACCGGTCACGAAGCGGTGCAGGTTAGAAGGAGGCGGACTCGTGGCGGCTACACCTCAGAACACCGAGCGCTCGACGGTCGCCGGTGGCGCGAAGCGCAGCCGGTCGATGCCGAGCCGGGTGGTGCCGCCGATCGAGCTCCCCGCGAGCGTCGACGAACTCGCCCGCACCGCCGCCGCCCAGCTGGGCTGGAACGGCGTCGTCCTCCCCGAGACCACGATCCTCGGCCGCAAGGTCTGCGTGGTCGCCAAGCTTCGCACCGACGTGCACGCCGAACGCATCGCGATGGGTGCCGGCCCGGTGGCCGACCGCGCCACCGTCGACACCTGGACCTGGCCGGAGCTGGCCGGAACCGCCCCCGCCCCGGCCGCCGAGATCGTCGGCGTCCTGGCCGTCGCGCGCCACTGGCGCACCGCGATGGCCTCCGCGGTTCCGTTCGCCCGCTACGGCGAGGCCGCGATGCTGCTGCCGTCGCCGGCCGTCCTCACCGAGGACTACGTCGGCAACTGCCTGCCGCGTGCCCGCGCGTACGGCCTCGCCGTCGTGACGGCCGACCCGAACGCGGTCGTCGACCTCGACCTCGAGGGCCGCACCGAGCGCGTCCTGCTGGCCGAGGACCCGGTCTCCCGCCTGGTGAACGAGCTCGTCTACGACCACCTCCTCCGGACCGCAGAGGCGCCCGCTTCGCACTAGGGTCGGCTCCATGCGAGTCGTCATTGCTGGTGGACACGGTCAGATCGCGCTGCGGCTGGAGCGGCTGCTTGCCGCGCGCGGGGACGAAGGGGTCGGGATCATCCGGAATCCCGCCCACGCGGCGGACCTCGAGGCCGCCGGTGCCCGAGCCGTCGTGCTCGACCTCGAGAACTCCGATGTGGACGCCGTTGCCGAGGTCCTGAAGGGCGCCGACGCCGCGATCTTCGCGGCCGGCGCCGGCCCGGGCAGCGGCACCGCCCGCAAGGACACTGTGGACCGGGGCGCCGCGGCGCTGTTCGCCGAAGCGGCCGAGCGGGCCGGGGTCCGCCGGCACATCCAGGTCGGCTCGATCGGAGCCGACAACCCGGAGAACCCCGACGTCACCGAGGAATTCCGGCACTACCTGCGCGCCAAGCGCGCGGCAGAAGACGACCTCAAGGCCCGCGACCTCGACTGGACCATCCTTCGCCCGGGCGCACTGACCGACGACGCAGGCACCGGCCTGGTGCTGCTCGCCGAGCGGACCGACCGCGGCCCGATCCCGCGCGACGACGTCGCCGCGGTGCTCGTCGGCCTGCTCGACGCGCCCGAGACCGCCCGGCGCACCCTGACGCTGATCTCCGGTGAGGTCGCGATCGACGAAGCGATTTCCGCGCTGTGATCACTCAGGCTTCGCGAGAAATCGCCGTCTTCAGCGGCAGCGCACACCCCGAACTGGCCGAAGAGATCTGTGAGCACCTCGGCATCCCGCTGCAGCCGACGGAGATCCGGCGGTTCGCGAACGACTGCCTCGAGGTGCAGCTGCAGGCGAACTGCCGCGAGCGGGACGTCTTCATCATCCAGCCGCTGGTGAAGCCGGTGCAGGAGCACCTGGTCGAGCTGCTGCTGATGCTCGACGCGGCGCGCGGTGCGTCGGCGTCGCGGATCACCGCGGTGATGCCGCACTACTCGTACGCGCGCTCGGACAAGAAGGATGCGCCGCGCATCTCCCTCGGCGGCCGGCTGGTCGCCGACCTGCTGACGACGGCCGGCGCGAACCGCGTGCTCGCGATGACCCTGCACTCGCCGCAGGTCCACGGCTTCTTCAGCGTCCCGGTCGACCACCTGCACGCGCTGCAGGAGCTGGCCAAGCACTTCCGCCAGTACGACCTCTCGCGCACCACCGTCGTCTCACCCGACCTGGGCAACGCGAAGGAGGCGTCGCACTTCGCGCGCCTGCTCGGCGTCCAGGTCGCGGCCGGCGCGAAGGAACGCTTCCCCGACGACCGCGTCCAGATCAGCTCGGTGATCGGGGAGATCACCGGCCGCGACGTCATCGTGCTGGACGACGAGATCGCCAAGGGCAGCACGGTCATCGAACTGCTGGACAAGCTCACCGAGCTGGAGCCGCGGTCGGTCCGCGTCGCCTGCACGCACGGGCTGTTCGCGGCGAAGGCCATCGAGCGGATCGGCAGCCGGGCGGAGGTGCTGGAGATCGTCTGCACCAACACGGTTCCGGTGCCGGAGGAGGAACGCACCGAGAAGCTGAAGATCCTGTCGATCGCGCCGGCCATGGCCGAGGCGATCCGCCGGATCCACAACGGCGAATCGGTCTCGGCGCTCTTCTAGGCCGGGCCCAGCACCCGGTCCAGGTAGGTGTTCGTGAAGACGCCGTTCGGGTCGGTTTCCTTGCGCACGCGCAGGAAGTCGTCGAAGTGCGGGTAGCGCGAGCGGAGGACGCCGGCGTCGAGGTCGTGCATCTTGCCCCAGTGCGGGCGGCCGCCGACCGCGCCGGCGATCTTCTCGAACGCGCTGAAGTACTCGCGGTACGGCATGCCGGTGAACTGGTGGATGGCGATGTAGGCGGAGTCGCGGCCCTGCGCGGTCGACAGCCAGATGTCGTCGGCCGCGGCGACCCGCACCTCGACCGGGAACATCACCGGGTCCTTCAGTGTCGGCACTACGGCCCGTAGCTCGGCGAGCACGTCGAGCACTGATTCACGTGGAACAGCGTATTCCGTTTCGGTGAAGCGGACGTTGCGCGCGGTGACGAAGACGCGGTGCGAGGTGTCGCTGTACTCGCGCGCGCTCAGGACGTTCGAGGCGAAGCTGCCCAGCGACGGCACGAGCCGCGGCATCAGCCGGCCCGTCCGGCAGAGGCCGCCGAACGCGACGTTCTCCATGATCTGGTAGTCGACGAACTCGCGGATCTTGCTCAGCGGCGCCGCAGTCTCGCACCGGTTGTTGCGCTTGACCAGCGCGTTCTTGCCGTACGGGAACCAGTAGAACTCGAAGTGCTCGTTCTGGTCGGCGAAGTCGTGGAAGCCCTCGAGGACCTGCTCCAGCGGCTCCGGCCGTTCCTGTGCGCGCAGGACGAACGACGGCTCGCACTGGAGCGTCACGGTGGTGATCACGCCGAGCGCGCCGAGGCCGACGCGAGCCGCGGAGAAGAGGTCGGGCTTTTCTTCCGCCGAACAGGTGACGACCGAGCCGTCGGCCAGGACGAGCTCGAGCGCGACGATCTGGGTGGCGATGCCGCCGAGGCGCGCGCCGGTGCCGTGGGTGCCGGTGGAAATCGCGCCGGCGATGGTCTGTGCGTCGATGTCGCCGAGGTTGGTCATGGCCAGCCCGAGCACGTCGAGCTCGGCGTTGAGCTGCTTGATCGTGGTGCCCGAGCGGACGGTGACCTGGCCGGTTTCGAGGTCGACGCGGTCGATGCCGGTCCAGTGGCGCAGGTCGAGCGCGTCGGAGTCGGCGACCGCGATCGCGGTGAAGGAATGTCCGCTGCCCCAGGGGCGCACGGTGCGGCCGGCCGCGGCGATGCCGGCGACGGTCGTCGCGATCTCCGCCGCGCTGCGCGGCTGGTGAACGTGTTGTGGCGAGGCGGACGCCGTGCCCGCCCAGTTGGTCCACCGGGTCATGCGCGCACCCTTCATCCGTCGAGTGCCCGAAACAGTATGTGAACAGTATTCGCGTTTCAAGCCTTCGTGTCGTACTTTAGACCTCGTGACCAGTGCGACGGTGTACGACTTGGCGACCAAGGACCTCGATCCGCCCTTGGCCGTGGTCGACTTGGCTGCCTTCGACGCGAACGCGGACGACCTCCACCGCCGCGCGGGCGGCAAGCCCATCCGCGTGGTCAGCAAGTCGGTCCGCTGCCGGGCGTTGCTGGAGCGCGTGCTCGCGATGCCGGGCTTCCACGGCCTGATGTGCTACTCGCTGGCCGAAGCGATCTGGCACGTCGAGCAGGGCACGACGGACGACGTCGTCGTCGCCTACCCGACGGCCGACCACGAGGCGCTCCGCCGCCTGGCCGCGTCCGATCTCGCTCGCGCGGCGATCACGATCATGGTGGATTCGCCCGAGCACCTGGACCTGGTGGACGCCGCCCTCGGCCACGGCCACCCGGAGATCCGGGTGTGCCTGGAGCTGGACGCGTCGTGGCGCCCGCTGCCGGGAGTCCACGTCGGCACCCGGCGTTCCCCGATCTTCACGCCGAAGCAGGCGTCGGCGTTCGCCCAGCAGGTCGTGGCGCGCCCGGGTTTCCGCCTGGTGGGCGTGATGGCGTACGAGGGCCAGATCGCCGGCCTCGGCGACGCGGCCGGCCGCCGGGTGAACCAGGCGGTGATCGGCTGGATGCAACGCCGTTCCGCGGCGGAGCTGAACCGCCGCCGCGGCGAAGCGGTCCGCGCGGTCGAGGCGGTGACGCCCCTGGAGTTCGTGAACGGCGGCGGCACGGGAAGCATCGAGTCCACGGGTGCGGACGCGGTGGTCACGGAGATCGCGGCAGGCTCGGGCTTGATCGGCCCCACGCTCTTCGACGGGTACACGCGCTTCAAGCCCCGCCCGGCGGCGCTGTTCGCGTTGCCGGTGGTCCGCCGCCCGACGCGCAAGATCGCCACGCTGTACTCCGGCGGCTACATCGCTTCGGGGCCCACGGGTCCGTCCCGCCAGCCGACGCCCTACCTCCCGACGGGCCTGAAGTTCCTCGGCTTCGAGGGAGCGGGCGAGGTCCAGACCCCGGTGACGGGCCGAGCGGCCCGCACCCTGAACCTGGGCGACCGCGTCTGGCTGAGGCACGCCAAGGCAGGCGAGCTGGCGGAACGCTTCACGCACTACCACCTGGTGATGGGCGACCGGGTGGAGCGAACGGTCCCGACGTACCGAGGCGAGCACCAGAACTTCGGCTGAGCCACCCGTCCGTGCGGCGGAACAACGTGTTCGCCGCACGGCGGTCGTCTTGTTCCGGCTGCCGGACGGGCGACCACGAGGTTGTCCACAGCTGTGCATACCTGTGGACAACTCCTGTGGACAGCTAGGACTGCTCCCCGAACCGAGCCGCCAGGTACCCCTTCACCACGTACTTCGCCTCGGCGACGATCTTCTCGTCCCCGCTCGGCTCCTGCCGGAATGCCAGCTTCAGCAGCGCGTCGGCCACCTCGTTGGCGATGCCGATCGCGAACCGGAGGTCCTCCACCGGCCGGTCCACCTGCGTCGCCACCAGGTCCGTCAGCGAATCGACGATCACCGCGTTGTTGTCGCGGGTCTCGTCCAGCAGCTGGCGGTCGATGATGTCGCCGAAGTGGACCTTGGAGAACCCCGGTACCGAGCGGTGCATCTCCAGGTAGATGTCGAGGATCGAGTCCACGACGTCCCACCAGTGCTCGGGCCCGAGCTGCTTCAGGCGCTCGTTCACCGCGCCCACGAACCGGTCCAGGTTGCGGGCGGTAAGCGCTTGCACGACCGCTCGCTTGTCCGGGAAAAACTGGTACAGCGAACCGACTGCCACGCCCGCTCGTTTGGCGATCAAGGTCGTCGTCAGTGCGTCGTAGCCGAGCTCGTCGATCAACGCCGCGCTCGCGTCGAGCATCTGCTCGACCCGCTTCGCGCTTCGCTGCTGGACCGGCTGGCGACGCAAGGGGGTGGCTTCTGCCGGCACCTTCGCGGCCTGGATGTCGGACACGGCACTCCTCCTCGTCTGATCTGGGACTTTATCGTGCCGACGGGCTTCCCCACGGACGAGTGAAGACCTAGTATATGAGAACTTTTCATGTTCACCCAGACGGGTGGCCTGACGAAGGGGTCAGCACCGGTGCAGAACCCGATCTTCCCGCCCGGCTTCCTCTGGGGTGTTTCGACTTCGGCGTTCCAGATCGAGGGCGCCACCAGCGAAGGTGGGCGCGGACCGTCCATCTGGGACACGTTCACCGCGACCGAGGGCAAGATCGCCCGCGATGAGACCGCCAACGTAGCGGCCGACCACTACCACCGCTACCCCGAAGACATCGCCCTGATGGCGGAGCTCGGCGTCGGCGCCTACCGGATGTCCATCGCCTGGCCCCGCATCCAGCCCGACGGCAAGGGCGCACCCAACCCCGAGGGGCTCGGCTTCTACGACAAGCTCATCGACGCCGTCTGCGAAGCCGGGATCGCCCCCGCCGTCACGCTCTACCACTGGGACACCCCGCAGGCGATCGAAGACGACGGCGGCTGGCTCTCCCGCACGACCGCTGAGCGCTTCGCGGAATACGCTCACATCCTCGGGGAACGCTTCGCCGACCGGGTGAAGCTGTGGATTCCGCTCAACGAGCCGATGGTGATGTCCATCTTCGGCTACGCGATCGGCGAGTACGCGCCCGGCAAGACCCTCCTGCTCGACGCCATCCCGACCGCGCACCACCAGAACCTCGCCCACGGCCTCGCCGTCCAGGCCCTCCGCGCGGCGGGCGCGGCCGAGGTCGGCACCGCCAACAACCACTCGCCGATCTGGCCGTCGGACGACTCCGCCGAAGACGAACGAGCCGCCGAATGGCTCGACGCGCTGCTCAACCGGCTCTACGCCGACCCCGTACTGCTCGGCAGCTATCCCGAGCAGCTCCACGAGCACCTCCCCGCCGGGTTCGCCGACGACCTGCCGACCATCGCGCAGCCGCTCGACTTCTACGGCGTCAACTACTACGAGCCGCAGGGGGTCGCGAAGCCCAGCCCGGGCAACCCGCTGCCCTTCGACCTTCGCCCGATCGAGGGTTATCCGATGACGACCAACGACTCGCCGATCGTCCCGCACGCCCTGCGCGAGCTGCTGCTCGACTTCCACCGGCGCTACCGCGACAAGCTGCCGCCCGTCCAGATCACCGAAAACGGCTGCAGCTTCGCCGACGTCGTCGCCGAGGACGGCGGCGTGCACGACCCCGAGCGCATCGACTTCCTGCACAGCCACCTCGTCGCGCTGCGCGAGGCGATGGACGCCGGCGTCGACGTCCGGGGTTACTTCTGCTGGTCCCTGATGGACAATTTCGAGTGGTCCAAGGGCTACGCGCCACGCTTCGGCCTGGTGCACGTCGACTACGAAACCCTGCGGCGCACGCCGAAGGACTCGTTCCACTGGTACCGGAAGCTGGTGCGGGATGAGCAGTGAGACGACCGAGACGACCGGCCTGCCGGAAGCCCTCGCCGAACCCGTCGTGCGGGTGCGGCCCGGCTGGATGAGCCTGCTGTTCTTCGCGAACATCGCGCTCTGGCTGGGGATCTACGCGCCGATCCAGGTGCTGCTGCCCCAGCAGGCCGAACTGCTCGACCAGGTGAACAAGGAGTTCGTGCTCGGCCTGGTGATGGGCGTCGGCGCGATCGTGGCGCTGGTCGTCAACCCGGCCGTCGGGCTGCTGTCCGACCGGACGTGCTCGCGGTTCGGCCGTCGCCACCCCTGGACGGTCATCGGGGCCGCCGTCGCGGCCGTCGGGCTGCTGGTGCTGGCTTTCGCGCCGAACGTCGCGCTGCTGATCGTCGGCTGGTGCCTCGTGCAGGCCGGGCTCAACGGCATGCTCGCCACGCTCATGTCCGCCATCGCCGACCGCGTCCCGGTGGGGCAGCGCGCGCAGGTCGGCGGGCTCGTCGGTATCGCGCAGATGCTCGGCACGGTGCTGGGCGCGGTCGTGGTCGTGGTGATGCTCGGCATCGCCGGGATTCCGCTGGCGTACGCGGTCTGCGCGGTGATCGTCGTCGTGGGCGCCGCGTTCTTCGTGCTGCGGACGCCGGACGCGCGGCTGCCGGTCGAGTTCCGGCCGTCGTCGCAGGCCGGCGAGGTCCTGCGCAACCTGTGGGTCTCGCCGCGGCGGCACCCGGACTTCGCGTGGGCGTGGTCGTGCCACTTCATGATCAACCTCGGCAACGCGTTCGGGACGCTCTACCTGCTGTTCTTCCTCAAGGACGCGGTGCACTACGAGGACCCGGACACGGGGCTGCTCATCATGATGGGGCTGTACGGTGTCGCGCTCGTCATCGGTGCCGTGCTCGCCGGCCACTTCTCCGACAAGTCCGGACGGCGTAAGCCGTACGTCCTTGCGGCGTCCGGTGTGATGGCGTTGGCCGCTTTGCTGCTGGTCATTTGGCAGAGCTGGCCGGTCGCGCTCGCCGCGTCCCCGCTGCTGGGCGTCGGGTTCGGTGCGTACATGGCAGTCGCACTGGCGATGCTGACGCAGGTGCTCCCGACGGCGCAGGACCGTGCGAAGGACCTGGGTGTCATCAACATCGCGAACTCGCTGCCGCAGGTGGTCGCCCCGCTGCTGACCCCGCTCGTGCTCGCCTACCTGGGCGGCTACTCGGGACTGTTCGCGGCTTCGGCCGTCGCGACGCTGCTGGCCGCGGTGCTCGTGCTCCGCGTGAAGGCGGTTCGCTAGAGAAGTGGAACCGCGGGCCGGTGCCGGTCGGGGGAGGGGAGTGCAACGGCACCGGCCCGCGGAATTCAGGGGCCGCTCACAGGCGGGTCACGTCGAGGCGAACCAGTGGTCCAGGCCTCTTCGATGATCAATCTAGCGGGGGATTACCGCCTGGGCTAGGCCTAACGCGTAATTTTTTCGATTAATCGCGGTGGGGATCGGGGTGAGGCGGCCGGGGACCGGTTCGCGCTGCTCGGGGGTGCGGGCGAAACAGTCCCCGGCCGGGCGAGCCGGCGCGGGTCGATGGGGCGATCGGCCCGGCCGCAGTCGCCGGATCAGGGGTGGAACGGTGTGCCGGAGTGCGAACGCCGGCGGGCGGAACGGGGTCCGGGTCGCCACCGCGGGAGGTGGCGACGGCCCGGATCCGTCAGGCCGTGACCGCTCGGCGCGGGTTCACCAGCGCGTGGCGACCGGTCGTCTCCGCCGCGGTGGGGGCCGGGGCCGGCCGTCCCTGTGCCGGAACGGGGCTCTTGCGGCGGCCCTGCAAGCGGCTGTCGGCGGAGGCCTGCTGCTGCGGAGCGAGTCCGCCGGCCACCAGGTGTTCGTGGGCGACCTGCCAGACCGAGCACGGCGCCTTGCAGCGGTGCCACCGGGTCGAACAGGTCGGGCAGTCGCCACGCTCGTCCGGCTCGTGCATCTTCAGCATCGCGCGCCACGCCTCCGTCAAGCGGGGGAGTTCGGAGCGCGCGACCGAGACGAGCGACTGGGCGTCGGCGCGGTTCGCCAGGTCGGTCAGCATGTCGAGGCGCTCCCAGACCGCATTGCGGAGGACCTGCCCGAGTACCTGATCCATGATCAGCTCACCGTTACCTTTCCGCCATCTTGGCGGCTTCGTTGAGCGCGGCGCGCAGCTGTCCGAGCTGGCCGGACGTCAACCGCGCGGTCTCACCGGGGGGCGAGACCAGTACCACCTGGTTGTCCTCGACGAACACCGTCACCGCGCGTTCGCGGCTGATGAGGTCGCCGCACTGCACGCGCCACACCAGCTGACCGCCCTCGTAGTGCCGGACGTTCGCGGTGCGGGGGTCCACCGCTGCGGCGGGGGTGACCGGGCGGACGGCGGAGAGAGGGGAGGCCGCCGGCCGAACGGCGCGGGTCGCCGTCCCGGCATGTCCCACTGCGAACGAGTCCACGAACTCCACGCCCTTCTCCGCTCTGTCGTCCCAAGCCTTGGTCGTTCCGTAAGCCTTGCTTTTTGCAACATCTCCGTGATCGCTGCAGGTGCACAGGCGGTGACGGAGGTCTGACAACTACAGTGAGGTGCAATCGGAGCCGAGAGAAGCTGTAACCGGCGTCATAGCGGTGACTGGGCTTAGTCGCACGGTAAGCGGTCAGCGGACTTCGCCCCGGCCGATCAGGGGCGCGGTTGGCTCGATTCCCACGCTCCACCAGCTTTGCTTACGCTGTTTCACAGACGCCCGACCGGACAGTGGAGGGGGCGCGATGGACGCCAGTAACGGTGGCAGTGCCGACGCCCGGCAGAGCCACGCAGTTCCCGCTGACGCGTGGGAGCAGCCGGAGATGAGAGCGGCTCTCGCGTCCCGCGAGATCAGCGCCGTCTACCGGCTCCTGCGCAAGCACGGTGTCTCGCAGCGCCAGATCGCCGCGATGACCGGCCAATCCCAGTCCGAGGTGTCGGAGATCCTCAAGGGTCGCCAGGTCATGGCCTACGACGTCCTCACGCGGATCGCCGACGGCCTGGGTGTCCCCCGTGGATACATGGGCCTCGCCTACGACGAGGCCACGGCGATACGCGTCGTCGGCTCCGCCGACGGCCAGCAGGCGGAGGAGGACGAGTCCGTGAAGCGACGGAGGTTCCTCGCGCACGCCGCCCAGGTCACGATGGGTGCGGCGGTGTTCGGTCCGGAATCCGGCACGTGGTCGGCGGGGCCGGCGCGCACACCGGCGCCCGGGCGCATCGGCATGACCGACGTGCGGCAGGTGGAGGCCGCCACGCGCGCCCTCCGCGCGCTGGACTACCAGTACGGCGGCGGGTTCTGCCGCGACGCCGTCGTCGCGCAGCTGTCCTGGGGACAGCAGATGCTCGAGGCGCACGGCACGGACATGGTGAAGAACCGGCTGTACGTGGCGCTCGCCGACCTCCACTCGCTGGCCGGCTGGACGTCCTTCGACACCGGTCTGATGGACTCCGCCCGCGGCCACTTCGCGAACGCGCTGGACCTGGCCAAGCAGGGCGAGAACCACCCGCTGGTGGCCAACGTCCTCTACCGCATGGGCCGCGTCTACCTGCACCAGGACGCCCCGAACGACGCGCTGAAGCTGTTCCAGCTGGGCCAGATCGCCGCCCAGGAATCCGGCTCCGAGCTGGCGGTCTCCGTGCTCTGCGCGAACGAGGCCTGGGCCTACGCGATGATGGGCAACGAAGAGCAGGCGGTGAAGCTGCTCGGCCGGAGCAAGGACGAGTTCGAGCGCGCCAACCTGGCCGAGGCCGAGTCGTGGGTGAAGTTCTTCACCGAGACCGACGTCTACGCCATGGTCGGCACCGTCCACACGGTCCTCGCTCAGCAGAACGCCGAGCACACGAAGTACGCGATCCCGGCGCTGACCAGGGCCGTCGAGTCCTACGACGACGAGATGGCCCGCTCCAAGACGTTCATGCTGAGCGCGCTGGCCACCAACCACCTGCTGGACGGCGACCTCGACCACGGTGCCAAGGTCGGCGGCAAGGCGATCGACTGCGCCGAGGGCATCAAGTCCGAGCGGGTCAAGGACCGCATGCGGCCTCTGCAGGACGAGGCCGAGCGCCGCCGCAACAACGCCGACGCCCGTGACCTCGCCGACCGCCTCAACGCTTTCTACGCCGCATAGCGCCGAAGGCGCCGGCGTCTTGGACGGCCGGTTCACCTCCGGCAAGCTGCGTGGCGTACTGGCCGAGACGTGCGCGCTGCTGGGTTTCGACCCGGCGGGCGCGCGGCTGCTGCGATTCACCAACAACGCGGTGTACGCGCTGGTCAGCGCACCTGTCGTGATCCGGATCGTCGGCTCGACCCGGCTCCGGCACCGCGTCGAAACCGTGGTGCGCGTGGCCCGGCACTTCGAACGCCACGACGTCCCCGCGATCCGGCTGCTCGGCTCCGTGGAGCAGCCGCTGCCGGTCGGCGGGCACCTGGTGACCGTCTGGCACCAGGTGCCGAGCATCGGCCGGCCGGCGACGTCCCCCGACCTGGCCCGGCTGCTGCGGCAGGTGCACGCGCTGCCCGCGCCCGACGGTCTCGCCGAGTGGGCGCCGTTCGCCGCGGTGCGGGCCCGGGTCTCCGACGCCGAAGAGCTCACCGCGGGCGACCGCGAGTTCCTCCTCGACCGCTGCGCCGAGCTCGAAGCCGCGCTGGCCGAGCTGGAGTTCCCGCTGCCCAGGGGCCTGGTCCACGGCGACGCCTACCCGGGCAACGTCATCCCCGGTCCGGACGGTCCGGTGCTCTGCGACTTCGACTCGTCGTGCGTCGGCCCGCCGGAGTGGGACCTGACGCCGCTCGCCGTCGGCCGTGAGCGGTTCGGGGACCCGGCGGTGCGCTACCGGACGTTCGCCGCGGCGTACGGCTTCGACGTCACGTCGTGGCCCGGGTTCGCCGTGCTCCGGGCTATCCGCGAGCTGAAGCTGACGACGAGCGTGCTGCCCATCCTGCGCAGCCGGCCGCGGGTGCGGCCCGAGCTCTACCGCCGTTTGGACGATCTCCGGAACGGCCGGACGGACTCACGGTGGACCCGTTACCGCTGACCGTGATCTGTCACTTCGTGTGACCGGCGCCACAATCTGCACGTGCATTCGACGACGGCAAATGACCGTTCGTCGCTTCCGAAATGCGGTCAGCTCTGGGTAGAAAGTTCGGTCCGACAGGTCGCCCCCAATGGTCTACCCCTCATCCCAATGCGCAAGTTGCAGCTACTCGCCGTGACCTAAGACCGGCTCTACCAGCGAGGAAGGGCTTTCAGGACGCGACGACCGGCGCCCGCGTCAGCACCACGGCGAAACCGAACGCCAACCCCATGACGGTCAGCTCGAGCGTCGCCCACGCGGCGAGCGCCGTCCGGTTGTGCCGGACGATCTGCGGCATCAGCCGCCAGCGGGTGTACGCGCCGAGCAGCGCGATGACGCCGGTGCAGAGGAGCTTCAGGACGAAGAGCTGCCCGTACGGCGTCGTGAAGATCGCCGCCCAGAACCCGATGGTCGGGTTGAGCGAGATCTCGACGAGCCCGTTGAACAGGCCGGTCGCCGCGGAGAGGACCAGGCAGAGCGTCGCGAGCTTCGAGAACCGGGGCAGCGCGTGCGCCAGCAGCGTCCGGTTCGCGACGAGGAGCACGGTCATCGCGCCGAGGCCGCCGGTCCAGGCGACGGCGCTCATGACGTGCAGCTCCATCGAGATCATCGTGTAGTCGTGGTAGTTCCAGTTCGACGCGTGCCCGGTGACCGGCAGCGGCAGCAGCGCGAACAGGCCGAGCCCGACCCGGACCTCGGCGGGCACCTTCTCGCCGAAACGCAGGGCCAGCGCGCCGATCCCGGCGTGGACGAGCGCGAGCACGGCGACGATGACGAGTGCCTTGCCGGCGCCGACGGCCGCGATGTAGTCCCCGATGTCGCCCGGCGAGAGCGTCGACGAGCCCGGCTTGAACTCCGCGGTCTGCAGGATCAGCGCGACGACCGCGGTCGTGGCCCAGACGAGCGCGGCCGCGACGCCGGCCGGCCGGGCCAGCCGCATGATCGGCTCGGTGAGCTTCGGCCGGTCGTAGCCGACGAGCACCGACAGCAGCGCCAGGCCGATGGTCGTGACCGCGGCCAGATCGAGCAGCACCCGCACGATCGGGATGCCGGCCGAGACCACCGCGCTGGGCTGCACCACGCCGGGGACCGGGGTGGTGGCCATGAGCGCGACGCCGATCAGGGCGCCGAGCAGGCCCGCCGTCACGACGCACAGCAGCGTCGAATAGCGGGGTCTCGCGGTGGTCTCGGCCTGGGTCATCGCTTACTTCTTCTCTTCGACGGCCTTGCCGCCCGAACGCAGGGCCACGGTCAGCCCGATCGCCAGCAGGACGACCGCGCCGGCGATCCAGACCCAGATCGGCACGCCGGTCGAGCCGGACTGCGGGGCGGCGGACGACGAGCTGCCCGGCGACTTCGCCGCGTCGACGGTCGCCGGGGTGCCGGTGCCCGCCGCGGTGAGCGTGAACGTGAGCTCACCGGTCACCGGGTGGCCGTCCGCGGACAGCACGCGGTAGCCGATGGTGTACTTCCCGGCCGGGCCGAGCGGCCGCAGGGGTGCGCTGATGACGTTGTTCACCACGCTGATCGGTCCTTCGGCCCACTGGCCGCCGCCCGGTCCGGTCACCGCGATCTGGTTGACGTCCGCACCCTGCACGTACTGGTCGAACGTCAGGCTGACCTTCTGCGGGCCGGCGGCGACGGACGAGCCGTTCGCCGGGTCCGAAGAGATCAGCACGTTGTGCGCCAGCGCCGTGGTGGCCGTGCCGAGCACGGCCACCACCGTCAACGCCAGCGCGACGAGCGCCTTCCGCATTTAGCTGTTGCCTCCCGGCTTCGCCGTGGCCTTGCGGGCCCGGATGGTGGCGCCGGCCCCGACGCCGAGGCCGACGGCGCCGACGAGCAGGCCGGCCCCGCCGAGCCAGCGGGCCGTGTTGTCGGACGTCGCCGCGGCGGCCTGGGTGTGTTCGCCGGTCGTCGACGCCGTGTCCGCCGACATCCCGGCGTGCTCGTCACCTTCGGCGGCCTTCGCGGCCAGCTTCACGGCCGGGGCCGGGTGTTCCGGCTCCTCGCCACCCGCCGGCGTCGGCTGGTTCCAGTCGACGACCTTGCCGTCGCTGTAGGTCTGGTGCGCGGGGAACTCCACCTGGTCCACATTGGTCGGCAGCGGGCCGAAGCTGACCTCGAACTCCTGGTAGTTCACGGCCTTGAGCTCGCTGCCCGGCTGCGCGGTCCACGTCACCGCGGTGACGGCTTCGGTGATCTGGGTGCCGTTGTCCTTGGTGATCGGGGTCGGCAGCTTCGACTTCGTGACCTCGGCGGTCCAGCCGGGGACGGGCTTGGTGCGCACCGAGCCGATGCCGTAGTCGGCCTTGAAGTCGACGGCGACCTTCGTGGTGGTGACGGGGTCCTTCTCCTCGCTCGGCACGCGGAACACGATCGCCGCGTACCCGCCCTTGGTCGGCTGCGGGCCGTAGACGTTGGCGGTGACGTGCGCGGAGGCGACGCCCGTGCCGAGGAGACCGGCGACACCGATGGTGGCGGCGAGGAAACCGGCGCGCTTGAAGACGTGCTGGGACATGGGTTCACTCCTGATGAACTCAAGAAGGGGACGGCTCGGTTCGGGGACCGGCCGGTGAGGGGGATGAGCTGGGGTTCAGGAGTGGACAGGGGGGCCGCGCCGCCCGCGGATCCGGCGCAGGTCGACGCCGACGAGGTGGCTCGGAGCGTCGACGCGCACCGGGACGAGCGCGGGGGCCGCCGGGACCGGCAGCGGGGTGAGCAGCCGCGGCAGGATCGCGCGCAGCACCGCGAGGACGGTGAGGAGCATCGCGTCCGCGCGGGCGAGCAGGAGCGCGGTGACCAGGGTCGCGACCGCGTGCGCGGCGACCATGCCGAGCCCGGTGCTGCCGGGCATCGCGTACATGTCGTGGTGGCCGGCGAGCGTGGTGAGCAGCAGGTGCATCACGAGCTGGGCGGCGCCGAGCAGGGCGATCGTGACGACCGTCCCGCGGGCCTTGCGAGCCAGCGCCGTCGTGGTCCAGCCGAAGAGGCCGGCCAGCAGCACGGTCATCGCCGGGTCGGGCAGGCCGCCGTCGGCGAGCCGGTGCGCGGTCACGGAGAGCACCCCGGCGCACACGGCGAGCGACATACCGCGGGTAGCGCCGAGCGCGGCGGGACGCCGGGCCGGAACGCTCATGAGGAGCAGCCTAAGGGACCTGCTCCCGGCTGAACGTGTGATCCCGTGAAGTGAGCACACACCCGGTTCACGGCCCGCGCCACGCCGTGGTTCAGGTCATTTCTTGCCGATCACGCTCGGAAAGGCCAAGGTTGGCGGAACCGGTAGGCCGAAACGGGGGTTTGGTCCGGCGTCGCGCTGGGTACTGAGCCGTCGGTCAGGAACTAGCCCGATCGGGTGAAGGCCTGCGCAAAGGCGGGAGAGCGGACACGGATGAACCTCTTCGACTACATCTCCGACCGGGCGAGCAAGCTCTGGCTGGAGGCTTACCTGCACACCAGCATGGTGGTGCAGTGCACGATCCTCGCGGCGGTGCTCGGCGTGCTGATCGGGGTGGCGGTCTACCGCAGCCCGATCGGTTCGGCGGTGGCGACCGCGCTGGCGAGCACGATCTTGACGGTCCCGTCGTTCGCCCTCCTGGGCCTGCTGATCCCGATCTCCGGGCTCGGGCCGACGACGGCCGTGATCGCGCTGGTGCTCTACGGCCTCCTGCCGATCGTCCGGAACACCATCGTCGGGCTCGACGGCGTCGACCCGGCGATCACCGACGCCGCGCGCGGCATCGGGATGAGCCGCTTCGGCGTGCTCACCCGGGTCGAGCTGCGGCTGGCCTGGCCGGCGATCCTCACCGGCATGCGGGTGGCGACGCAGATGCTGATGGGCATCGCGGTGATCGCCGCCTACGCGAAGGGTCCGGGCTTCGGCGCCGAGGTCTTCTCCGGGCTCACGAACGCGGGGAGCACGAACTCCCTGAACCAGGCCGTCACCGGCACGGTCGGGGTGGTCATCCTCGCCCTGCTGCTCGACGGCATTTACGTCCTGATCAAGCGTTTCACCATCTCTAGGGGTGTCCGTGGCTGAGAACGAGGAAGTCTCCGGCGTCGAGATCGAGCTGGAGCACGTGACCAAGCGGTACCCCGGCACCCGCGAAGCGGCGGTCGACGACTTCTCCATGGTCGTGCCCGCCGGCAAGATCGTGGTCTTCGTCGGCCCGTCCGGCTGTGGCAAGACCACGACCATGCGGATGATCAACCGGCTGGTCCAGCCCACGTCCGGCCGGATCACCATCGGCGGCGACGACGCGCTGAAGCTCGACGTCGACACCCTGCGCCGCCGGATCGGCTACGCGATCCAGCAGGCCGGCCTGTTCCCGCACTTCACCGTCGCGCAGAACATCGGCGTGGTGCCCGGCCTGCTCGGCTGGGACAAGAAGAAGGTCAACGACCGGGTCGAGGAGATGATGGACCTGGTCGGGCTGGACGCGGGCGACTTCCGCGACCGCTTCCCGCGCCAGCTCTCCGGCGGGCAGCAGCAGCGCGTCGGCGTCGCGCGGGCGCTCGCCGCGGACCCGCCGGTGCTGCTGATGGACGAGCCGTTCGGCGCGGTCGACCCGATCACCCGCGGCAACCTGCAGGACGAGCTGCTGCGGCTGCAGAGCGAGCTGAAGAAGACGATCGTGTTCGTCACGCACGACTTCGACGAGGCCGTGAAGCTCGGCGACAAGATCGCGGTGCTCGGCAACCAGTCGTCGATCATGCAGTACGACACGCCCGAGGCGATCCTGGCCAACCCGGCGAACGACACGGTCGCCGGCTTCGTCGGCGCGGGCGCGTCGCTGAAGCAGCTGACGCTGCTGCGGGTCCGGGACGTCGAGCTGGCCCAGGACGCGCTGACCGCCGGGGTCGACGAAGACCCGGCCGAGCTCCGCAAGAAGCTCGAAGACCAGCGCAAGCACTTCGCGCTGGTGCTGGACGCTCGCCGCCGGCCGACCCGCTGGGTGCACGCCCGCGACCTGACCCCGGGTGCGTCGCTGGCCAACGCGGGCAAGCCGCTGCGGGACATCGTCAGCCTGCAGTCGACGCTGCAGGACGCGCTCGAGGCGATGCTCGCCGAAGGCGGTTCGGTGCCGGTGACCGGCGCGCGCGGCGAGTACGCGGGCACCATCCAGCTCGACACCGTGATCGCGACCATCCAGCAGCTGCGCGAGGAGCACACCAACGGCGAAGAGGTGTCCGCATGACGGCTGCCGTCGATACCGGTTTCAGTACCGAGTCCGGCTCCAAGCGCGCGGAACGCGTCCGGCTGTTCGCCCAGCCCGTCGTGGTGCTCGTGATCGTCGCCGTCACGCTGATCTGGGTGTTCTCCAGCGGGCTGACCGCGACCGAGAAGGAGACGCTCAACGCGTCGTCCTTGTTCACGGCGCTGGGGGACCACGTGCTGATGACGCTCGTGGTGACGGCGATCGTCGTACTGGTCGCCGTGCCGCTCGGCGTGATCGTCACGCGGCCGTGGGCGCGCTTCCTCGCGCCGATCTTCCTGGCCATCGCGAACATCGGCCAGGCCGCGCCCGCGCTCGGCGTGCTGGTGCTGTGGTTCATCGTCACCGGCGCGGTCGGCGGGCTGTGGGTGGCGGCGCTCCCGCTGGCCTTCTACTCGCTGCTGCCGGTGCTGCGGAACACGATGGTCGGCATCCAGCAGGTCGACGAGTCGCTGATCGACGCCGGCCGCGGCATCGGGATGTCGGCGACCGCGGTGCTGTGGCGGGTCGAGCTGCCGCTCGCCGTCCCGCTGATCCTGGCCGGCCTGCGCACGTCGCTCGTCCTGGCCGTCGGCACCGCGACGTTCGGCATGTTCGTCAACGCCGGTGGGTTCGGGCTGCTGATCGACACCGGCTACAAGCTAAACCTGACCTCGGTGCTGGTGACCGGCTCGGTGCTGGCCGTCGCGCTGGCGCTGCTGGTCGACTGGCTGGGCGCGGTCGCCGAACAGTTCTTCGGACCGAAGGGGCTGCGATGAAACTCCGGCGCATTACGGCAGTCCTCGGCGCGGCCGTGCTGGGCGTGACCCTCTCGGCGTGCGGGCTGACGCTCAACCAGGGGTTGCCGTACGACATCCAGCCGGGCACGATCCAGCCGATCCCGTCGCTGCAGGGCCTGAAGGTGACGGTGGGGTCGAAGGACTTCACCGAGAACATCATCCTGGCGTACATGGCCGAGATGGGCCTGACGGCGGCCGGCGCGGACGTCGTCGACCTGTCCGACATCAAGGGCTCCAACTCGTCGCGGCAGGCGCTGCTGTCCGGCCAGACGGACGTCACGTGGGAGTACACCGGCACGGGCTGGATCAACTACCAGGGCAACGAGCTCCCGGTGCCCGGCGGCGAGAAGGCCCAGTACGACGCGACGGCCAAGGCGGACGAAGAGAAGTTCGGCGTCAGCTGGCTGAACTACTCGCCGCTCAACGACCAGTACGCGTTCGCCGTCACCGAGGAGTACGGCGCGAAGAACAACCTGAAGACGACGTCGGACCTGGCTGCGTTCCTCAAGCAGAAGCCGGACCAGAACGTGTTCTGCCTGGAGACGGAGTTCACCAGCCGCCAGGACGGCTTCCCGGCCGCGGTGAAGGCGTACGGCTTCCAGAACTCGAAGATCGAGAACTTCGGCATCGGCACGATCTACTCGGCGGTGGCCAGCGGCACCTGCCCGGTCGGCGAGGTGTTCACCACCGACGGCCGGATCTCCGGGCTCAACCTGCGGGTGCTCGAGGACGACAAGAAGGCGTTCCCGCAGTACAACGCGGTCGCGACGCTGCGCACCGAGTTCCTGAAGGCGCACCCGGACATCCGCGGCCCGCTGGAGAAGATCAGCGCGGCGATCGACAACGAGCAGATGGTCCAGCTGTGCAAGCAGGTGGACGTCGACGGCCAGGACGCGGGCAAGGTCGCCCACGACTGGATGGTCTCGAAGGGCTTCGTGAAGTAGCCCGGACCGAAACGGCCCCCGGTGCGCGCACCGGGGGCCGTTTTCGTTTCCGGGTCAGATGCCCAGCCGGTTGAGCAGCTTGCCTTCCAGCCGCTCCAGCTCGCCGGCCACCGCGCGGTGCACGGCCTTGCGCCGCGCCGCCGGCATCCGCTCCGCCGCTCGCACCGACGCCGACAGCTGCTCCAGCGTGCTCAGCGACTCGCTCACGAACGTCTTGTCCGCCGCCGACGCCTTCTCCGACTTCTCGAGGTCCCGGCACCCGTCGGCCAGCCCGGCGATCCGGGCGTGCAGGGCCGCGCCGCGACCCGTGTAGGACCCCAGCTGGTCGACCGCGACGCCGAGCTTGCGTGCCTGGTAGCGGTCGTACAGCTCCCGGGCGGAGCCCGCCGCGCGCACCGCGAACGGCGCGACCACCGGGATCACGACGGGGCCGAGCACCTTCGCCACCGCGACCGCGTTCTTCGCCTTCTTGGGGGTGAACCTGGCTTCACCCTCGACCTTGGCCTTGCGCGCCATGGCACCTCCTGCGACGTGTCGAGGTCGAACTTACTGGTCGCCCGGGTGGCGGGCATGTCGGCTCGGCGGTGGGAATCTAGAGTGATCTCCATGAAGGGCGAGGTGGTACTCGACGCGGGAGCGGTGAGCCGCTGCCGCCGTCGCGTGCACCTGGAGCACGACCCGGCGATGCGCGAGGTACCGCTTTCCCCGCCGGACCCCACCGCGCAGCAGCGGATCGACGACGCGGCCGCCCACCGCGAGGACATCGTCACGCGGCTGATGGCGGCCAACCCCGGCCACTGGGTGAAGATCGGCCGCGACCTCCCGGCCCACGAACGAGTCGAGCGCACCGAACAGGCTTTCGCCGCCGAAGCGCCCTACATCTGGGGCGCGCTGCTGCCGGTCGACCCGGCCGGGCACCGGCGCGGCGGCATCGACCTGCTCGTGCGCACGGGCCGCGGTTACGTCCCCGTGCTCGTCGTGCGCCACCGGATCTCCGACCGCGGCACCGGCGCGATCGTCACGGACCTGACCGACCTCGACCCGGCGCACCGCGGCGCCGACGAGAGCCGCAAGGTCCGGTCGCAGCCGCGTGACCAGCTCCGGCTCGTGCACATCCGCCGCATGCTGCAGACGCTCGGGCAGGCCGA
Organism: Amycolatopsis sp. NBRC 101858; assembly: GCF_030269325.1. Classification (GTDB taxonomy): domain Bacteria; phylum Actinomycetota; class Actinomycetes; order Mycobacteriales; family Pseudonocardiaceae; genus Amycolatopsis; species Amycolatopsis ponsaeliensis. The sequence goes on from NZ_BSTD01000001.1 coordinate 2,577,310, forward strand.
CGAGAGCCTCACCCTCGGCGGCGTCATCGGCCTCGACGCCGACGTCGTCGTCTGGCACGACCTCACCGCGGGCACCTGGCCGGGCGGGCGCAGCGCGCTCACCGAGTACCAGGTCCGGTTCGCCGACCGCCTCGCGATCGCCAGCGCGGCCGCGAACGGCGAGGAGCCGCTGGCCGAGCCGTCGCGCGTGCTGGAGTGCCGCCGCTGCCCGTGGTGGCCGACGTGCGAGGTGGTGCTCACCGAGACCCGCGACGTCAGCCTCGTGGTCCGCGGCGAGGACGCGGTGGAGCTGCGCCGCGCCGGCGTGTCCACTGTGGACAAGCTGGCCGCGCTCGACCCGGCTGGCGAGGCGCCGGAGATCAACTGGACCGGCGTGACGTTCCCGGACGCCGTCGTGCTCGCCCGCGCCTGGCTCGCCGACCTGACGCTGGTGCGCCGCGTCGACCGCGTCGAGGTGCCGCGCGCCGACGTCGAGGTCGACGTCGACATGGAGAGCTTCGGCGACGCCGGCGCGTACCTCTGGGGCTGTCTGCTGACCGGGGCCGACATCGGGCTGGCGCCCGGCTACCGCGCCTTCGCGACGTGGGATCCGCTGCCCACCGGCGACGAAGCCCGGTCGTTCGCCGAGTTCTGGGCCTGGCTCACCGACGTCCGCGAGCGCACCGAGGCGGCGGGGCTGACGTTCCGCGCGTACTGCTACAACGCGCTTGCGGAGAACCGCTGGCTCTTCGGGTCGGTCGAGCGCTTCGGTGACTACCCCGGCGTCCCCACGAAAAAGGAAATCCAGTCCTTTGTGGACTCCGAGGAGTGGGTCGACCTCTTCCGCAGCGTCACCGACCAGTTCCTGTGCTCCCAGGGCAAGGGCCTGAAGGTGATCGCCCCGGTCGCCGGGTTCGCTTGGCGCGACCCGGAGGCGGGCGGCGAGGCGTCGATGCGCTGGTACCGCGACGCCGTCGGCATGGACGGCGAGACGCCGGACGCCGGCCAGCGCGAGCGGCTGCTGCGCTACAACGAGGACGACGTCCTGGCGACCCACGCGCTGCGGGAGTGGATCGACGCGCGGGCACAGGCCGAAGTGCCGTACATGTTCGATCTCTGAGTAGTTCGTCGACTAAGACACTTGCCTGCTGGCACGTCTTGCGTATACTCGTCTGCGAGTACTCGTGAACGAGGAGTCGACATCAAGAAGCGGAAAGTCGCCAGCATGCTGGGCCTGGCCGTGTTGTCCGTCGCGCTGGAACGCGCGATGCACCCGTACGAGATGGCGGCCGTGCTGAAGGAACGCGGCAAGGACGCCGACATGCCGATCAAGTGGGGCTCGCTCTACACGGTCGTCGCGAACCTGGAAAAGCACGGCTTCCTGGAGGCCGTCGAGAGCGTCAAGGACGGCGGGCGGCCCGAGCGGACCGTCTACCGGATCACCCCGGCCGGGCGGGCGGAGTTCGAGGACTGGGTCCGCGAGCTCGTCGGCACGGTCGAGAAGGAGCCACCGCCGTTCCGGGCCGGGCTGTCGATGATCGGCATCCTCGGCCCGGACCAGGCGATCAGCCGGCTCCGGGAGCGGCTCGCCCAGCTCGACGAGCACGTCGAGGCGCAACGGGCGGCCCTGGAGCAGCTACGGCCGTTGATGCCGCGGCTGTTCCTGGTGGAGGTCGAGTACGACATCGCGATGACGGAGGCCGAGGGGCGCTGGGTGCGCGGCTTCCTCGAAGAACTGACCACCGGCGCCCTGCCCGGCATCGAGGCCTGGCGGCGCTTTCGCGAAACCGGCGAATTCCCGGACGACCTGGGGGAGTTCGTGGAGAGGTAGGAACCGATGGAGACGACCCGCAAGCACCGCGTGCCCGAGATGGAAGGTTTCCAGGCACGCTGGTACGCCAAGAACCGCGGCACCGAGCCGCAGCTCGCGCAGTACCGCCGGCAGGCGGTCGAGGTCACGTCCGGGCTGCCGGACGGCGCCGACGTCCTGGAGGTGGCCCCCGGGCCGGGCTTCTTCGCCGTCGAGCTGGCGAAGCGCGGCTTCCACGTCACCGGGCTCGACATCAGCCACACGATGGTCGAGATTGCGCTGGAAGAGGCGCGCAAGGCCGGGGTGGACGTCGACTTCCGGCAGGGCGACGTCACGCACGCGCCGTTCGCCGACGAGTCGTTCGACTTCCTCGTCTGCCAGGCCGCGTTCAAGAACTTCCGGCAGCCGGTGGCCGCGCTGAACGAAATGCACCGGGTGCTGCGCCCGGGCGGGTTCGCGGTGATCCACGACCTGAACCACGAGGCCACCGGCGCGGACATCGGCCGTGAGGTCGCCGGCATGAACGTCGGCGCGGTCGCCGGGTTCACCGTCCGGCAGACGCTGGGCTGGCTGCGCCGCCGGGCGTTCACCCGGGAGCAGTTCGAGGCGCTGGCCGCGGAGAGCGCTTTCGGTGGCTGCTCGGTGACGGCCGACGGCGTCGGCCTGGAGGTCCGCCTCACCCGCTGACCACGACCGCCGGGGCACCTGGGGGTGCCCCGGCGGGACGGTCAGCGCGGGGCCATCCGCAGCGAGCCGTCCATGCGGACGACCTCGCCGTTGAGGTAGTCGTGGTCGATGAGCGACAGCGCGAGCTGCGCGTACTCGTCCGGCCGCGCCAGGCGCTTCGGGAACGGGATGCCGGCGGCGAGCGTCGCGCGGAACTCGTCGCTGACGGTCGCGAGCATCGGGGTGTCGACGATGCCCGGCGCGATGGTCAGCACGCGGATGCCGTGCGAGGCCAGGTCGCGGGCGGCCGGCAGCGTCAGGCCGACGACCCCGCCCTTGGACGACGAGTAGGCGACCTGCCCGATCTGGCCGTCGAAGGCGGCGATGGACGCGGTGTTGATGACGACGCCGCGGGCGTTGTCCTCGAGCGGCTCGGTCTTCGCGATCGCTTCGGAGGCGATCGTCAGCACGTTGAACGTGCCGACGAGGTTGATCTGGATGACCTTCGCGTACAGCGCGAGGTCGTGGCGGCCCTTCTTCGACAGGATCCGCGCGGACGGCCCGATGCCGGCGCAGTTCACCACCGTCCGCAGCGGCACCCCCGACCCGGCCGCGGTCGCGACGGCCGCCTCGACCTGCTCGACGTCGGTCACGTCGGCCTCGACGTAGGTGATGCCGTCGACCTGCTCGGCCTTCTCGATGGACGGCGCCAGGTCGAGCGCGAACACCCGCGCGCCCTTGGCCGCGAGGGCCTTCGCCGTCGCCCCGCCGAGGCCGGACGCGCCCCCGGTGACGAGCGCCGCGGTGTCGGTGATCTGCATCTGTGCGGTTCCCTTCGCTGCTCTGACTCCGGACACAGGTTAACGCTCGTTCGCACGGGCGATTCGTGTCTTCGCTCACCGCTTTCGGGTACGACCGGTTCCGTTAGCGTCGTGGTCAACTCCGGCTGTCACCTTCAGCACCATGACACCAGCTCGGATCGTGGTGGTAGGTACCGGTTACGTCGGCTTGACCACGGGGGCCTGCCTGGCCGGTCTGGGTCATTACGTCACCTGCGTGGACGTCGACCGCGCGAAGGTGTCCCGGCTGAGCGCGGGGCGCGTCGACATCCTCGAACCCGGGTTGACCGACCTGGTCGCCCGCGGGATCTCGGCCGGCCGTCTCCAGTTCGTCGTCGGCGCGCGCGACGCGGTCCGCGACGCCCAGGCGGTGTTCCTCTGCGTGCCGACGCCGATGGGCGCGGGTGGCTCCGCGGACCTGCGCGCGGTCGAGGCGGTGGCCGCCGAGATCGGCGACGTCCTGCCCGCCGGCTGCGCGCTGGTCACCAAGTCGACCGTGCCGGTCGGCACGTCGAAGCGGATCGAAGAGATGCTCGGCCGGACCGACGTGCCGGTGGTGTCGAACCCCGAGTTCCTCCGCGAAGGCACCGCGGTCGCGGACTTCCTCGGGCCGGACCGGATCGTCGTCGGCTCGGACGATCGCGCGGCCGCGCACTGGGTCGGCGAGCTGTACGCCGAGCTGGACGCGCCGGTCGTCGTCGCCGACGCCGCCAGCGCCGAGTTGGTCAAGTACGCCGCGAACTGCTACCTCGCGCTGAAGCTGTCCTATGTGAACTCGATCGCCGAGCTCTGCGAACGGCTCGGCGCGGACATCGACCTCGTCACCGAAGGCATGGGCCACGACCGCCGGATCGGCCGGACGTTCCTCAAACCCGGCCCGGGCTGGGGCGGCTCGTGCCTGCCGAAGGACACGAGCGCGCTGGTCAAGGTGGCCGAGTCGGTCAACTACGACTTCCGGATGCTGACCTCGGCGATCGACGAGAACATCGCCCAGCGCGACCGGATCGTCGCGAAGATCGCCGGCGCGGTCGGCGGCACGCTGGCCGGCGCACGCATCGGCGTGCTGGGCCTGGCGTTCAAGGCGGGCACGAACGACCTGCGCGACTCGCCCGCGCTGGCCGTGTCGTCGGTGCTGTGCGCGCTGGGCGCCGAGCTGATCGCCTACGACCCGGCCATCGATGGCGGCATCGACGGGATGACCGTGGTCGACGACGCCTACCAGGTCGCGAAGGACGCGGACGCCGTCGTCGTGCTGACCGAATGGGCCGAGTTCAAGCACCTCGACTGGGCGGCGATGGCCGAGCTCATGGAGGGCATCGACGTCGTCGACACGCGCAACCTGCTCGACCCGCGGGTGATCGTCGACGCGGGGCTGTCCTGGCAGGGCGTCGGGCGGCCGCGGGCGGCGGCGCGAATCAAGGTTTCCTGACGCGCTTCGCTTGGCTAGGGTGATCGGCACGGCATCGCGTGTCGGTCACCGGCTGGGTGAGGCATGGAGGTGGCGGGAGTGCCCCGGAGGCATTTCACTCGTGTCGGTATCCGTTTCCGTTGAATTGAACCACCTGATCGTCCCGTCCCGGAACAACCGGGAATCCGCCGAATTCCTGGCGAACCTGCTCGGCCTCGAAGTCGGGGAGGAATGGGGTCCCTTCATCCCCGTCGAGACGCGCAACGGCGTCCGGCTGGACTTCGCGACCATCCCTGAGCAGGACCTTCGCCTGCAGCACTACTGCTTCCTGATCCCGGAGGACGACTTCGACGCCGTGTTCGCGCGGCTCGTCGAAACGGGCGTGACCTACCACGCCGATCCGATGGGGAAGCAAATCGGCGAAATCAACCACAACCACGGCGGCCGGGGAGTCTATTTCCTCGACCCCGGCGGCAACGGGATGGAAATCATCACGCAGCCGTACGAACCGGAACGGCGTCGCCCGGCTCGCTGGTAAGTTCCTTAGCTTTGCGTACTATCGGGGCATGTTCACGACGAGGCCCGAGCTGGCCGGCACCTTCGGGATGGTGGCATCGACGCACTGGCTGGCTTCGGCCACCGGCATGGCGGTGCTGGAAGACGGCGGCAACGCGTTCGACGCGGCGGTCGCCGCCGGGTTCGTCCTGCAGGTCGCCGAGCCGCACCTCTGCGGCCCGGCGGGCCAGGTACCCGGCCTCTTCGTGACGGCGGACGACCCGACCCCGCGGGCGCTGGCCGGTCAAGGCCCGTCGCCCGCGGGGGCCACGCCGGAGCACTTCGCCTCGCTGGGGTTGGACCTCATCCCGGGCAGCGGCCTGCTCCCGGCGACCGTCCCCGGCGCTTGGGACGGCTGGCTCCTGCTGCTTCGCGACTACGGCACGAAGTCGCTTCGCTCGGTGCTGTCGTACGCGATCGGCTACGCGCGCAACGGCGTCCCGCTGGTGCCGCGGGTCGGCGACACGATCCGCGCCGTCGAGCGCCTGTTCGTCGAGCACTGGCCGACGTCGGCGTCACTCTGGCTGCCGGACGGCAAGCCCGCGTCCGGCCTGCACCGGAACCCGGCCCTGGCGGACACCTGGGAACGGCTGCTGAGCGAGGCGGAGTCCGTCTCGGGCCGTGAAGCGCAGATCGACGCGGGACGTCGTGCCTGGTCACAGGGGTTCGTCGCCGAAGCGATCGAAGCGTTCAGCCGGACGGCGTTCCGCGACGACTCCGGCCGCGACCACGCCGGCCTGCTGACCGGCGAAGACCTGGCGTCGTGGTCGGCGTCGTACGAGGACCCGGCGTTCGTGGACGTCGACGACTGGCGCCTGGTGAAGATGGGCGGCTGGACGCAGGGGCCGGCGTTGCTGCAGCAGGCGTTGCTGATGCACGGCTTCCGCGACGAGCTGTCCTATGTGGACGGCGTGCCCTCGGAACGCACGGTGCACCTGGCGACCGAAGCGGCGAAGCTGGCCTTCGCCGACCGCGAGGCCTGGTACGGCGACACGGACGTCCCGCTGGACGTGCTGCTTTCGGCGTCTTATACGGATTCCCGGCGTTCTTTGATCGGTGACACCGCCTCCGCCGAACTCCGTCCCGGAGACGCACGCGGCCCGGCCCGCCTCCCGGCGATCCTGGACTCGCTGCAGGGTGTGAAAGCGGAAGGCGGCGCGACGGGCGAGCCGACGGTCGGCCCCCAGGGCGCAACCCGCGGCGACACGGTCCACCTCGACGTCGTCGACGCGGCGGGCAACCTGGTCTCGCTGACCCCGTCGGGCGGCTGGCTGCAGTCGAGCCCGACGATCCCGTCACTCGGGTTCTGCCTCGATTCGCGCGGCCAGATGTTCTGGCTGGAACAGGGCCTGCCCAACTCGTTGGCGCCCCGCAAGCGTCCCCGCATCACGCTGTCGCCATCCCTGGCCCTGCGCGACGGAGTGCCGACGCTGGCCTTCGGCACTCCGGGCGGCGACCAGCAGGACCAATGGCAGCTGTGCTTCTGGCTGGCCCACGTGTACGGCGGCCTGAACCTCCAGGAGTCGATCGACTCCCCGGCCTGGCACACGACGGCGTTCCCGAGCTCGTTCTACCCGCGCTCGTGGAACCCCCGCGAGCTGGTGGTCGAGTCCCGCCTGGGCGCGTCCACTTTGGACGCCCTCCGCTCTCGCGGCCACCAGCTCGTGGACGCCGGAGACTGGGCGTTGGGCCGGTTGTCAGCGGTCTCCCGCTCGGACGGCCTCCTGCACGCGGCGGCCAACGCCCGCGGAATGCAGGGCTACGCGGCGGGTCGCTAAAGCGTCAGCGAGGCCCAGCCACCGTTAAAAGCGGTCTTGCCGGCACGGCCAAGCTATCCACATCGACCGCGGCTATCCACAGATTTGCCGCAGCAGCCCTTTCCGCGCTCCCAGTCCGGCCGGGGCCAGGCCGACGAGCCGAGTTCGAGCCACAACCGCCACCCGGCGGCCATGCTTTCGAGTGTGCGCCCGAAAGCACGACCCGGCGGATGGGATTCCTCACTTCGCGGGCTGCTCCCAGAGCCAGAACTCGATGCCCTGGTTGTCCGTGCAGTCGGCCGTCGTCCCGTACGGGTGGTGCTCGATCTCGCCCGCCCGGCCGCCCTGCTCGCGGACTCGCGTCAAAGCCGCCGTGAGGTCGTCCACCGCGTACATCAGCTTCCAGCCGACCTGGCGATCCCCGGCCCACAGGCCGCCTTCGAGGCCCGGGCCCGAGAACGACCACGCGTCCGAAACCGAACCCGGCGTGAACTCCCAGCCCAGGACCGCGCCGTAGAACGTCTTCGCGGGCTCGGCCTCCGGGACCTGAAACGTGAAGTACATGGCCTCGCCCGGCTTCGACACCGGCGCCGGCGCCGGTGTTGCCTGGGAGACCAGCCAGCGCTGGCCGAACGGGTCGCGGAACGAGCCGCCGCGGCCGTACGGCGAGTCGCTCACCGCGCGGATCAGCGTTGCGCCCAGCTCCAGGGCCCGGGTCACGCTGACGTCCACGTCCGGCACCTCCACCCGCACCGACGCGCCCCCGCCCGACGCCGCGACGTGCCCGATCTCCGGGTACTCCTCGGCGAGCATCAGCACCGCGTCGCCGATGGCCAGCTCGGCGTGCCCGATGCGGCCGTCGTCCATGAGGATCGGCTCACCGCGACGGGTCGCCCCGAAGACGTCGACGTAGAAGTCGAGCGCGGCGCGCGCGTCGGACACCGCGAGGTACGGCGTCAGCGAGCGCAGTTCGGCGGCGGTGGCCGGCGCCTCGGAAGTGGTCGTCATATCGGCTCCGTTCAAGATGACGCGACGCAGGTTGTCGCGCAGTTCGGCGGCGAAGTCCGGGTCGGGGGCGACCCGCTCGGAGGGCCGGCGAAGCGCGTCGAAAGGCTCAGGCATCGCGACCCTCCTTCTCCTCGTAGGCGCGCCGGAACGCGGCACGGGCCCGCACGAGCAACGCCTCCGTGGCGTGCACGCTGCGTCCCAGGTGGCCGGCGACCTCGGGCACGCCGAGGCCGTCGACGTACCGCAGGGTCAGGGCCGCGCGGTGGTGCGACCCGAGGGATTCGAGCACCTGTCTCGCGCGCAGGGCGTCGAGCCGCTCGTCCCACGGGTCGTCGACGTCCGGCGCACTGTCGTGCACCAGCCGCAGCCCGCGTTCCTCACGTTCTTTGCGCCGCCAGTGGTCGGCGAGCTTGTGCCGGGCGACGCCGATCAGCCACCCGGTGCTCACTGGAGGTGCGTACTCCTTGCGACAGGCGGCGACCGCCCCGAGGAACGTCTCGGACGTCAGCTCCTCGGCGAGCGTGCGGTCGCCGCACCGGGACAGCAGGTACCCGTAGACCTCCGGCAGCGCGGTCTCGTAGAGCCCGAGCAGCGCGAAGGCCGGGTCCGGTCGTACCCGCGGTTCCGTCACACCCTCATAGTCGTCCGGCGCGCACCTTTTCCGACGGGTGAATCCCGGACTTTTTCAGACCCGCGGGTCGGGCAGCCGCCGCCCGGTGACCGCGACGATCGCCGCCAGCACCGCCACCACGCCGATCACCAGCGCAAACGCGTCCCGGCTCCCCAGCGAACCCGACAGCGACGCGTACAGGCTCCCCAGCGTTGCCACGCCCAGCGCGAGCGCCGTCTGCTGGTTGGTCGTCATCACGCCCGACCCGACCCCGGCCAGGTCCGTGGGCACGTGCGACAGCACGATCCGGAACAACGTCGTCATCGCGAGCGCGTTGCCCACGCCGATCGCCACCATCGCCGGGGCCAGGTCGAGGATCGTCACGTGCGGCCACGCCGCCAGCGTCGTGCACAGCAGGGCCACCATGCCGAGCGCCGTGATCGCGCCGCCGATCGGCACGACCTTCTGGCCGTAGCGTGCCACCAGGCGGCTGCTCAGCATCGACACCGTGAAGTACGCGACCGCCAGCGGGGTCAGCGCGCCGCCCGCGCCGAGCGGCCCGAAGTGCAGGCCCTCCTGCAGCGTCATCGCGAACACGAACATGAACGAGCCGAACGCGGCGAAGAACGGCACCGCCACCACCAGCCCGCGCCGGACGCTCGGCAGGCGCAGCACCGACGGCGGCAGCAGCGGCGTTCCCCCGAGCCGCTCCGAGCGCCGTTCGACGTGCACGAGAGCCGCGGCCGAGAACGGCGACAGCGCCAGCAGCACGATCGTCCACAGCGGCCAGCCCAGGGCCCGGCCCTCCATCAGCGGGACCAGCAGCGACAGCAGGGTCACCGCCAGGAGGAGCGTGCCGAGGCGGTCGACCCCCAGCGGGTTGTGCGCGCGGCTCTCCGGCAGCCGGCGGGCCAGCACCAGCACCACCAGCCCGATCGGCACGTTCAGCAGGAAGATCGGCCGCCAGCCGGTGCCGAACAGGTCGGCCGCCACCAGGCCGCCGCCGAGCAGCTGGCCGACCACTGTCGACAAACCGCCCGTCGCGCCGAAGAGCCCCAGCGCGCGCGACCGCTCTTCGCCGGACGTCGTCGCCTGGATGATCGAGAGCACCTGCGGCAGCAGCAACGCCGACGCCGCCCCCTGCGCGGCGCGGGCGATCACCAGCGTGGTCGCCGTCGGGGCGATCCCGCAGGCCAGGGACGTCAGCGTGAACAGCCACAGGCCGGCGAAGAACAGCCGCCGCCTGCCGAACGCGTCGCCGAGGCGCCCACCGACCACCAGCAGCACCGCGTACGCGATGCCGTAGGCGGCCACCACCAGTTCGAGGGTCGCCGTGGACGCGTGGAGGTCGGCATCGATCGTCGGCAGCGCGACGTTGACGATGAAGAAGTCGATGATCGGCAGTGCTGCCCCCAGCAGCACGGTGACCAGGCCGGCGGGGGTCAGTCCCGGCCGGGCAGGAGCGCCGAGGGTGCTCGGCGCGAGTTGAGTCGTGGTCATGAGTACTACGATCAACCCTCGTCGAAACTGGTACCAGTTGTTGTTTATCCAGGTACCGCCACTACCTGGTACCAGGTTCGGGCGCGTGCGATCCTGGCACCATGACCACCGCCGTCGAATCCGAACTCCGCCGCCAGGAGCTGGCGAGGTTCCTGCGCAGCCGGCGTGAGCGGATCACGCCCGAGCAGGTCGGCCTCCCGCTGCTGGGCCGCCGCCGGACGCCGGGGCTGCGCCGCGAAGAGGTCGCGCAGCTCGCCGGCGTCGGGGTCACCTGGTACACGTGGCTCGAGCAGGGGCGCGACATCAACGCGTCCGAGCAGGTGCTGCAGGCGATCGCCCGCACGCTGCGGCTCGACCCGCACGAGCACACCCACCTCTTCCGCCTGGCCGGCGCGCCCGAGCCGGAGAGCGAGAAGGACTGCCAGGTCATCTCGCCGCAGCTGGAGCTGATGCTGAAGAAGCTGGAGCCGTACCCGGTCGCGGTGCGCAACGCCCGCTGCGACCTGCTCGGCTACAACCGCGGCTACAGCTGGCTGATGGGCGACGTCGACGCGATCCCGTTCGAGGACCGCAACACCCTGGTCCAGTGCCTGCTCAACCCGCAGTGGCGTGAGCGGATGCTCGACTGGGACACGAACATCCCGCGCGTGATCGCGTCCTTCCGCGCGGCGATGGCCGAGCACGTCGCCGAGCCGGCGTGGAAGAACCTGGTCAAGCGGCTCAAGGCGGAGTCGCCGCTGTTCGCCGAGCTCTGGCCGCACCACGACGTCAACTCCGAGCCGATCCGCACCAAGCGCTACCTGCACCCGGACGTCGGCCTGCTGCAGTTCAACTTCACGTACCTCTACTACGGCCGCCGCTCGGAGATCACCGTGTCGACGTACACCCCGGCCGACGAGGAGACGGCGGCGAAGCTCCCGCTGATGTTCGACTGACGACGTACGCGGACTGTCGCTTTGTGACGGACGCGCGGACCCGCCGCGACCGGTAGTTTTCGCGGCATGAGATGGCAACCGGGCTGGTCCCCGTGGGTGGGGCGCGTGGTGCGCACCATCGTGGTCACGGGGTTCGTGCTCGGGGCGACCAGCGGGGCGTCGCGCTGGGATCCCAGCTCGCCGCAGATGACGCCGGGCGCCGGGCTGTGGCTCGTCGCCACCACGCTGACCCTGCTCGTCGTGCACCGCTTCCCGCTGACGTTGTTCCTGGTGACGGCCGCGTCCGCGTTCGGCTACTACGCCTCGGGGCTGCCCGGCGGGCCGATCATCATCGTGCCGACCATCGCGTTGTTCGTGCTGACCCGGCAGCGGGGGCCGCTCACGGCGGGCAGCACGGGCTCGGCGGCGCTCGCCGCGGCCTACCTCGCGCACATCGTGCTGACCGGGTCGTTCACGCTGGCGGCCGGCGCCGGGTTCGTCGTGGTGTGGCTGGTCGCCGTGATCGGGGTCGGGACCGCCGTCCGCTACCAGCTCGACGCGCTCGCCGCCCGGCGTGAGCAGGCCGACGAGCACCGCCACCGGCTCGCCGAGCAGGAACGGCTGCGGATCGCCCGCGAGGTGCACGACGTCGTCGCGCACAGCCTCGCCATGATCAACGTCCAGGCGGGCGTCGCCGCGCACGTCGCCGACCGGCGGCCCGAGCAGGCGAAAGAGGCGCTGCTCAACATCAAGGCGGCCAGCGCGTCCGCGCTCAAGGACCTGCGCGCGACCCTGGCCGTGCTGCGCTCGGGCGAGGACAAAGCGCCGGCGCCGAGCCTCGCCCAGGCCGCCGAGCTGCTGGAACACGCGCGCGACGCCGGGCTCACGGTCGACGTCCACGGCGAGGCCGGCGACCTCCCGGCGCCCGTCGACGCGGCCGCCTACCGGATCCTGCAGGAGTCGCTGACGAACGTCGTCCGGCACGCCGACCAGCCGGAACACGTCGACGTCCGGTTCGAGCGGCACCCGGGCTCGTTCACGCTCCGGGTGCGCGACGACGGCCGCGGCACCAGCCCGCCGACGCCGGGCCACGGCTTGCGGGGCATGTCCGAACGCGCCGCCGCACTGGGCGGGCGGTGCACCGCCGGGCCGGTCGACGGCGGTTTCGAAGTGTGCGTCGAGCTACCGATCGAGGGGGAAGCATGATCCGCGTCCTGCTGGCCGACGACCAGGTCCTGGTCCGCGCCGGGTTCCGCGTGCTGCTGGAGACCGAAGACGGCTTCGAGGTCTGCGGCGAGGCAGGCGACGGCGAGCAGGCCGTGGCCGGGGTGATCGAGCACCGGCCGGACATCGTGGTGATGGACGTCCGGATGCCCGGCGTCGACGGTCTCGAAGCCACCCGCCGGATCACCGCGAACCCCGACCTCGCCGCGACGAAAGTGCTGGTCCTGACCACCTTCGACGTCGACGAGTACGTCTACGAAGCCCTGCGTGCGGGCGCCAGCGGGTTCCTGCTGAAGGACACCGAGCCGGTCGAGCTGCTGCGCGCGCTGCGGGTGGTGGCGAGCGGCGAGGCCCTGCTGGCGCCGACGGTGACACGCCGGCTGATCCAGGAGTTCGTCGGCCGCCCGGAGAACCGGCGCATCGACACGAGCGCCGTCCGCGAGATCACCGACCGCGAGCGCGAGGTGCTGGGCCTGGTGGCGGGCGGCATGTCGAACGACGAGATCGCGGCCCACCTGGTCATCTCGACGGCGACAGCCCGCACCCACGTCAGCCGCATCATGACGAAGATCGGCGCCCGCGACCGGGCGCAGCTGGTGGTGCTGGCCTACGAGTCGGGGCTGGTCACCCCGCGCCACTCCGCCTGACCCGGCGCACGACGCGGAACGCCCGGAACAGGAACACCACCGCGAGGGCGGCGACCAGGCAGATCCAGATCATGTCGCCTCCTTCCCACGGCCGATGCTCTGCTTACAGGGCGTTCGGGAGTGGGACGGCGTTCACCGACACGGCGGAAGTCACACCTTCGGGCTACTCGGAGACCTTCTGCAGCCAGATGTTCCCGCCGGAGTTGCCGGCCAGCTCGGGGACCCGGCCCTCCAGCAGATCGCGGTGGCAAGCCCACATGAACTGCTGGTACCAGCGGATCTCGAAGCGCCGGTTGTACATCAGGAACGCCCGGAGCAGGTAGTCCTCCTGCCACGCGCGCCCTTCGACCAGCCAGTCCATCGGGTACTCGAACGGGAAGAAGACGTCGTGGACGTGCACCCACACGCCGTCGTTGAGCCGGGGCAGCACCTCGAAGAACAGGTAGTTGACGTCGGAGCCCGCCTTGACCACGTGGGTCGAGTCGATGAACAGCACGTCACCGGCCTGCAGCTGCTCGAACGTCGCCAGCGGGACGTCCTGCACCGCCTGGCCGAGCACCCGGACGCGCTCTTCGTCGCCCGGCCGGAACAGGCTTTCCAGCAGCTGCGGGTACGGCTCGACGCAGGTCAGCTCCAGGTCGGGGAGCCAGCCGTCGGCCGTGTCGAGCGTCATCGCCGTCGAGTAGCCCGAGCCGACCTCGATCATCCGCTTCGGCCGTAGGTGCCGGAGCATCGTGTGCAGGATGATCGCGTCCGACCACGAGTACGCGGTGTTCTCGTAGAAGTACCGGTGCTTTTCCGTGCGTTCGGCGGTGAACGGGAGGTCGGCGGCGAGGTCCGCGAGCGTGCCGAACAGCTTGATCTGCTCGGCCTCCCGCAGGTCGACCGCCGGGGGGCGGGCGGTGGTGTCGAACATCGCCGCGGCCCGGTTCCCGATCTCCTCCTTGGAGGCGAACGGCGAGTAGAAGTGCCCGGGCGGTACCCACGTGCGGTACTGCTCCTCGAACGCCTGCTTCTCCTCGACGACCTCGGCGTGGCGCGCCAGCAGCTCGTCGTGGTGGTTCATCAGGCTGTCGTAGCGCGCGGACAGCTGGTCCAAGCGCGCCGTCAGCCGGCTTTCGCGGACCTCGAGGTCGTCGTACGACTTCCGGGCGACGGCGTAGCGCTTGACCAGCTTGCGGAGCCGCTTCTCGAGCTGCATGTCAGTTGTTCGTGCGCTCGGTCGGCGGGGCCTTCTGGATCTGCGCGTTCAGCAGGGTCTTGAACGAGTCGAGCGTCGCGTCCTTGTCCGTGCCGTACGCGTCGACGATGATCACCCGGCTGTACAGGACGTACACCGCGCGGTAGACCGTCTGGCCACCGCCGTCCGGCGCGGCGAACACGGGCACGCCGTGCAGTGACAGGTCGCGGCTGGCGGTCAGGCCACCCTCCTGCTGGGCGTTGGCGTACTCCTGGGCCACCGGTCCGGTGGACTGCTTGTCCGGCATTTCGAGCGCGTACAGGCCGAGCGTCACGTCGCCGTCGGTCGTGGTCTTGAGCAGGCCTTCGGTCATCCCGCCCTGCTTGAGCCGTTCGGTCACCGTGGGCGGCAGGAACTTCGCCGACTGCAGCTTCGCGATGTCGAACGTGCCCCCGCCGGCGCGGGTCTTGCCGGCCGGCGTCACCAGCGACGACGCGTTGTCGCTCGGCTCGGACTTGGCGGCGGGCGGCTCCGGCAGCGGCTTGGTCGTCGGCGCGGGCGGCGGCTGCTGGCTGGTGCTCTGCTGGGCCACCGGGGTGCTGCCACCGTTGTCCTTGATGAACAGCGCCCAGACGCCGAACCCGAGCCCGGCCAGCACGACCAGCCCGATCGCGATGAACGCGATCTTCTTGCCCTTGCCGGACGAAGGCTGGGTCTGGAACGTCTCGGGGCCCTGGCTGATCCAGCCCGCGTTGGCGGCGTTCGGCGGGAAGTCCGAGCCGCCCCACGGCGGGCTGACGTCCTGCGGGGCCGCGCCCCACGGTTCCGGCTGCTGCGGCCGGGCGAACCCGCCGGCGGGCGAGGGCTGGTTGTAGTTCGGCTGCTGCATCGGCTGGGGGAATCCGCCCGAGGGCGAGTTCGGGTGCTGCTGCTGCCACGGCTGCACGACCTGGGTGCGCTCCCCGCCGCCCGCGTCGGTGTTGGACACGACCTGCGTGGCGTCCGCCGAGCCCGCCGAGTCGGCGCCGGGCTGGTGCTGCTGGTGCTGCTGCTGCTGTGCCGGCGGTGACACCGGCGTGATGATCTGGGTCTCCGCGGCGGTCGACGGCTGCTGCTGCGACGGGCTGTCGTTGGCCGTGACGGCCATGCTCAGCACGCGATCACGCCGGGTCCGGTACTCGTCCGCGGTCAGGCTCCCCGCTGCGAGCTCCTCGTCCAGCCTGCGCAGCTCTTCCTGCCAGGTCACCCCGGTACCCCCTTCGGGTAGGTCGTCCCGAAACCATGCGAACGTGGGTGCGCGGCCGCACACCCTCTTGGCCGCACGCAGCCATTGTGCACGGGTGCTCTCACCCGGTGGCGGCCACCACCCCGTCGTTACCGACGTGAGTCGGTAGCCGACCGGCGAGGTCAGCGCGGGTGCCGGGCGAGTGCGTTCGCCAGCTCGCCGATCGTCTGGTCGCGCAGCAGCGACGACGATCCGCCGGTGACGCTGCGTTCGACGAATTCGAAGGTGACGACGTCCCGGTCGGCGAACATCTCGGCCAGCTGGGCTTCGTTGCTCTCGGCCACGGTGTCGCCGTGCACGATGGTGACGTCCTGGCAGGTGGCGGCCAGGTAGGGCGTCGCGAACTGCGTGAAGGAGTCGGCCACGATGCCGACCTTCGGGGCGATCGAACCGACCGGCCGCGCGCCGTCCGGCTGCGTCAGGTGCAGCGGCGACCGGAAGTCGCTGGCGATGTAGCGGGTGCGGTCCGCGCCGCCGTCGGTGCTGAGGCTGTACGTCGGCAGCTGGCGCTGCTCGGTGCGGCCGAGCACCCGGGCCAGGTCCGCCGGCCACGGCCGGACGCCGTCGGGCGCGGCCCGCCAGTTCGTCGTGCTGCCGGGCGTGATCGCCTGGCCCAGCGCGTAGGTCATGACCAGGCCGCCGTCGTAGGACCAGTGCGTGTCGTTCGGGTCGTAGAGCGGCCGGCCGAGCCGCTGCTTGGCGTCGGCGAGCGCGGGGCGCAGGTCCAGCCCGCCGGTTTCGCGCGGCACCCGGTTCCAGAAGTCGGTGGTCCTGGCCTGGGCGCAGGACTTGCCGACGTAGTCGTCGGGCAGGTGGGACGGCTCCTCGGTGTACTTGTCCGGCGCGAAGACCAGCACGAACTTGCGTCCGGAGTTCTCGACGGCCGCGCGCAGTCGCTGCAGCGCGGAGACGACGTGGTCGAGGTCCATCACCGGCCGGCACTTCGCGTTGACGTCTTCGCCGAGGTACAGCCAGCCGTCCTTGCCCGGGATCACCTGCGGGTAGACGTACCCGGGGACGTCGCCGGTGCCGGCGGGCCGCTGGCCCTGGTCGATGCCGACGGTGTCGTGGTTGGTCCCCTGCCCGGAGCCGGGCGGGTCGCCGAAGACGCCGGTGCCGACGCCGTCCGCGGCCTGGACGCCGGCCTGCCGCAGCGGCAGGTGGTCGGTGGCCCAGCCGGTCAGCCCGGTGAAGAACCCCCAGCCCTCGCCGAGGCTGGGGAACGGCCGCAGCGGGCGGTTCTCGAACGCCGTCGGCTGCACGCCGAAGACCCACAGCAGCACCGGGGCCATGAAGAAGACGATCGCGCACGTCAGCGCCGTGCGCTGCCGGCTGCTGTGCCGCGGGCGGTAGAGGTTGTGCTCCTTCGGGAGCCACGACTCCGGCGTCAGCGGCAGTTTCCCGGCGGCGGGTGACTGCGGACGGAGTCGGGACGGCACGCCCGTATCCTAGCGCCGGGCCGGAGCCGGACGAGCCGGAACCGGGGATGGCTGCGGGATGGCGGCGGATGTCGATGAGTGACCGGGGACCCGGCTACGAGCAGCGTCTGGCGCGCGAGCGGGAGACGTTCGCCGGTCAGGTCGAAGTGCACGGCAACCTGCCGCCGTCGGCGCACCACTGGTCCGAGCGGCACACGCGGCCGAAGCTCGAAGCACTCGGCGTCCCGAGCATCGAAGAGCTGATCGTCGGCGAGATCGCCGAGCGGGCGGAGCGGCTCGACCGGGACGTCGTCGTGCTCTCGCTCGGCAGCGGCAACGGCGACCAGGAGCTCGGCTGGCTGCGCACGCTGGCCGCGGCCGGGCAGCACAACGTGCGGCTGCGGCTGCTGGAGCTGAACCCCGACATGCAGGCTCGCGCGGAAGCGTCGGCGCGGGAGCTGGGCTTCGCCGGCCGGGTCGAGCTGATCACCGCCGACTTCAACACCTGGCGCGCCGACACCGCCCACGACGTCGTCGTCGGCTACCAGGCGCTGCACCACGTCCTCGACCTCGAACACCTCTACGGCCAGATCCGGGCGGGGCTCGATCCCGCCGGCGTCCTCGTCGTGCACGACATGATCGGGCGCAACGGCCACCGCCGCTGGCCCGAGGCGCTGGAGGTCATCGACCGGATCTGGGCGACGCTGCCGCCGCGGCTGCGCCGCAACGCCATGACCGGCGAGGTCGACGAGCGGTTCGTCGACATCGACTGCGCGGCCGACGGGTTCGAGGGCATCCGGGCCCAGGACGTGCTGCCGGTGCTGCTCGACCACCTGCACCCCAGCCTCTTCTTCCCCTACGGCAACGTGATCGACCCGTTCGTCGACCGGATCTACGGCCCCGGCTTCGACCTCGGCGAACCCGCGGACGTGCGCCTGCTCGACCACCTCGGCACCCTCGACGACACCCTCGTCGACCTGGGGGTCGTCAGCCCGACGCACCTCATCGGGCTCTTCCACCCGACCGGGCAGCCCCTGCGGGTGCACGGCTCGCGGACGCCGGAACGGTCCGTGCGCGACACCGGCGTCGTCGATCCGGCCGGGCGGGTCTCGTTCCGGCCCGGCGGCAATCCCGGGGAACGGCTGGTGCGCGGCGCCGGCGTGGTGACCGGCCGGATGAACGGCGTCGACCACGACGACTGGGCCGCGCCGTCGGTCGAGTTCCCGCTCCTCACCACGGCCGCGATCGGGGCGCTCGAGCTGCGGACCTTCGTCCCGGACGAGTCCGCCGACCACGGCAGCGTGACGATCGCGGTCGACGGCGTGCCGGTCGCGAAGGCGGACGTCGGGCCGGGGCTGGTCGAGCAGGTCGTGCCGGTCCCGATCGACGCGCACCGGCAGGTCCGGCTCTCGTTCGACGCCGACTGGTCGATCACCGCCGGTTCCGGTGCCGACCGGCGCACGCTGTCCTACATCCTGGTCGGGCTGCGCCTCCTCGAAAGGTGAGGCCCGGCCCCGCGTCCCTGCTCGGACGGCTAATCTGCCCGCCATGGGCAAGGGGACGAACGGCGAGCGGCTGATCGAGTGGACCGGCGAGCGGTGCGTGCCGTGGACCGACGATCTCCAGGTGATCTACGAGCACTACCACCGCTACGCGTTCGCGGCCCGCTTCGTCGCCGGCAAGCGGGTCCTCGACCTGGCCAGCGGCGAGGGCTACGGCAGCGCGCTGATGGCGAAGTCGGGCGCCGAGGTCGTCGGCCTCGAGCTGGACCCGGTCACCGTCGAGCACGCCAGGAAGAACTACCCGGGCGTCCGCTTCGAGACCGGCTCGATCACCGACCCCGCGGCCCTCGACGGCGAACGCTTCGACGTCATCACCTGCTTCGAGGCGATCGAGCACGTCGACGAGCAGGACCGGCTCATGGAGCTGGTCCGCAACCGGCTCACGCCGTCCGGGATCTTCCTGTGCAGCACGCCGGACGTCGAGGTCTACTCCCACGACCACGGCAACGAGAACCCGTATCACGTGCACGAGCTGACCGGCCCGGCGTTCCGCTCGCTGCTCTCGGAGAGCTTCGAGCACGTCGTCGTGCTGCGCCAGAACGTCGCGGTCGGTTCGCTGATCCACGACGACGGCGCGGGCACCGGCGCCGAAGTGCTCACGGTGCGGCCGGACGACGCCGACGGCTGGGTCGTCGAGCCGGGGGCGCCGCACACCTACTTCATCGCCGTCGCGTCGGCCGGGCCGGTCGAGGTCCCCACGACGTCCGCGATGCTCGACCCGAAGCTGACGCTCGTCGCGCGCGCCGCGGCCGAAGCCGGGCGTCTCCACGCCGAGCTGGCCCGCACCGAAGCCGAGCGCGAGCGGGCCGCGGCCGCCGAGACGCGCCTGACCGCCGAACTGGCCGAGGCCACCACCACCGGACGGCAGGCCGCCGCCGAGCGCGACGAGGCACTCGGCCAGGCCGAACGCGCCCGCGTGGACCGGCGTCGCGCGGCCGAAGAGCTGAACCTCCTCAAGCGCAAGGCCGGTTACGACACCGAACGGCTCGCGTGGCTGGCGGGCAACAACACCGGGCTCGCCGACACGATCGGCCGGCTCGCCGCCGAGAACGACAAGCTGCGCGCGGAGACCTCCGCCCTGGCCCAGCGGCTGATCGGCAAGTACCGGGGGTCGATCGAGAAGTTCGCCCCGCGCGGCACGCGCCGGCGCGACCTCTACGAGACGGCGCTGGGGCGTCAGGCGGGCGCGGCGCCGGCCACGCCGCCGGTGCCGGGGCCGGTCGCGGTGACCACCAGCGACCAGCCGATCGTCAGCGTCGTCATCCCGGTCTACGGCAACTGGGCGTTCACCCGGACCTGCCTCGACTCGATCCAGCGGCACCTGCCCGCGACGCCGTTCGAAGTGATCGTGGTCGACGACGCCTCCCGCGACGACTCGGCCGACCGGGTCGCCGGCTGCGCCGGGGTCCGGCTGGTGCGCGCGCCGAAGAACCTGGGCTTCGTCGGCGCCTGCAACCTGGGCGCCGAGAACGCGCGCGGCGACTTCATCTTCTTCCTCAACAACGACACCGAGGTCCGGCCGGGCTGGCTCGACGAGCTGGTCGCCGTGGTCGAGTCCCGGCCCGACGTCGGGCTCGTCGGCTCGAAGCTGGTCTACCCGGACGGCCGCCTCCAGGAGTGCGGCGGCATCATCTGGGCCGACGGCACCGGCTGGAACTACGGCAGGCTGCAGTCGCCGGACGCGCCGTGGTTCCAGGCCCTGCGCGACGTCGACTACTGCTCGGGCGCGGCCATCCTGGTCCGCCGCGAGCTGTTCGAGCGCGTCGGCGGCTTCGACAAGCGCTTCGCGCCCGCGTACTACGAAGACACCGACCTCGCCTTCGCCGTGAGGGCCGCCGGCTACCGCACGATGGTCCAGCCCGCGTCGGTCGTCGTGCACCACGAAGGCATCACGAACGGCACGGACGTCTCCTCCGGAGTGAAGCGCCACCAGGAGCTCAACCGCGGCGTCTTCGTCGACAAGTGGAGCGTCCAGCTGCGCGACCACTTCCCCGAGGCGAGCCCGCGCGCGGTCTGGGCCGGGCGGCAGCGCACGAAGGACGGCCACCGCGGCGGCACCGTGCTGGTCGCCGACCACCAGGTGCCGATGCCGGACAAGGACTCCGGCTCGGTGCGGATGTTCCGCATCCTCGAACTGCTCGTCGGCCTCGGCCACCGGGTCGTGTTCATGCCGCTCAACAACGCCCTGCCCGAGCCGTACGCGGACGCGCTGTACCGCGCGGGCGTCACGGTGGTGACCGGGCTCGGCGAACAGCAGGAGTTCCTGCGCGACGCCGGGGCCGACCTGCGGCTGGCGGTGCTGTCGCGGCCGCACGTCGCCTGGCAGCTGCTGGAGCAGGTCCGCGAGCACGCGCCGGACTGCGTCATCGCCTACGACACGGTCGACCTGCACTTCGTCCGGCTCAACCGGCAGGCCGACCTCGCCGCGCGGCTCGGCGAAACCCGGGAGGAGCTGACGCTGCGGCGGCGGGCCGAGGTGCTGCGCGAGTCCGAGCTCGGGCTCACGCGCGCCACCGACGTCACGTTCACGGTGTCCGATGTGGAGCGTGCGCTGCTGCGGGAGCTCGTGCCCTCGGCGCGTGTCGAGGTGCTGTCCAACGTGCACCACGCCGACGCCGTGCCCGCCGTCCCGGACGGCCGCTCGGGCGTGCTCTTCGTCGGCAGTTTCGACCACCTGCCCAACCGGGACGCGGCGCGCTGGCTGGCCACCGAGATCATGCCGCTCGTGCGGCGCCGGTGCCCGGACGCGGTGGCGCAGATCGTCGGCAGCAACCCGCCGCAGGAGGTGTTCGACCTCGCCGGCGAAGGCGTCGTCATCCGCGGCTGGGTCCCGGACCTCGACAGCGCTTACCGCGAGGCCCGGGTCGTCGTCGCGCCGCTGCGCTTCGGCGCCGGGGTGAAGGGGAAGCTGGGGGAGAGCCTCGGTTACGGCGTCCCGGCGGTCGTCACCCCGCTGGCCGCCGAGGGCATGCACCTGACCCACGGTCGCGACGTCCTCGTCGGCGCCACGGCCGAGGAGCTCGCCGAGGAGATCGTCACCCTGATCGAGGACGACAAGCTGTGGCAGCGGCTGTCCGAAGAGGGCAAGACCGTGGTGGACCGCCTCTTCGGCGCCGACGTCGCCCGCCGCACGCTGGGCGGGCTCCTCGACCAGCCGGCCTGATCAGCCGGGCGGCAGCGCTTTCTGGAACACGGCGAGCGCGTTGTCCAGGCTGGTCTTCAGCTCGTTCTTGTCCTGCGCGAACGGCTGTGACGCCCAGAGCACGAGCGCGACCTTGCCCGAGGTGTACCAGGTGCCGTCCATCCGCCGGTCGCCACTGCGGCCGGTGACGGCCTTCGGGTCGGCGGCGACCGGGACGAACCCGCCGGCGTCGGCGGCCGCGCGCAGGTAGTCGACGACGGCCTTCGCGTCGTCGGGCGAGCGGGTGGGGAGGGCGAACGCGATGTACCCCGTGTCCCCGGTGGCCGAACCGCGGTAGACGAACTGCGTGACGCCGTGCTGCGAGAAGACCTGGGCGCTCTCCTTGGGGTAGAGGTTCAGGTCCAGGCCCTTGGCCAGCGACATCGTCGAGCTCTCCGGGTACTGCTTGCCGGGCAGCGGCGGAACCTGGTCCTCCAGCTGCGGCTGGGTCGCGGCGGCCGGCGGCTGCGGCACGAACGTGGTCAGCGGGTCGTCGGGCTTCGGGTCGTCCTGCCCGAGCCACATCGTCGCGCCGACGATCATGCCGAGCACCACCAGGACGCCGAGTGCGATGAACGGCCAGGCGCGCCAGGACGACGAGCCGCCGCCGAAGCGGTGCTTCCCCGGCGGCTCGTCCGAGCCGGCGTCCCGCGGCAGCGGCAGGTGCGTTTCGCCGCGGGGCGGGGTGATCGGCGGGAACCGGCTGCCCTGCTCCTGCCCGGCCGGGCCGTCGATGCGCAGGTAGCGGGTCGGGACGATGTCGGCCGGGCTCGGCGCCGTCGTCATGTGGTCCGGGATGGCCGGCACCGGGCTCGCGTTCGCCGACACCGGCAGCCCGGTGCGCTGCCAGGGCGGGTGCGGCTTCTGGTACGGCATCGCGGGCCGCGGCGATTCGACGCGCTGCGGCGGCGGCACCGGGTGGCTCGCGGGGTTGGCGCTCCGCCAGGTGTCACCCGGACGGCGCAACGGCGAGGGGACGGGTGAGGGCACGGTCGAACCGGAGGCCTGCGCGAGCAGCTCGTCGCGCTGTTTGCGGTGTTCAGCAGGCTCGATGCGGCCTTCGGCAAGCTCCGCGTCGAGGCGGCGAAGCTCTTCCTGCCAGCTCATCCATGGACCCCCATCCACCATTCGGGGCATCAGTCTGGCACGTGGGGCCGACCTGCGAGGTTGCGGTTCGAGGTTGATCGGCAACTTAGCGCAAGTCAGCGCGATCCGGGAGTCCCCGCCGCCCGTCACCTCGTCGGCCGCCGAAAACTGTCGTACATATGTTCTAAAATAGGCGTTGTCCAGGGGAGATGCCACCCGCGTGCGCGGGTGGTGCGATGGAGGAAGGCAGGGCCATGGCCTACATCACCCTGCCCACGTTCGTGGGCTACAGCGCGAGTACCGGTCCGTCGCGGTCGTCGTTCGTCCGGCGGCAGCGCAAGTTGTACGAAGACCCGGCGCGAGCGGCGTTCAACTACTACCGGCGGGCGGCGAACGCCGTGCGGTCCGGGCGGGCGGCGGGGCAGGACGCGACGGCGTTGCGCGCCCTCGTCAACGCCGCCGACGACCGGACGAAACCGCACTACGCGGCGATAGCCGAGGGCTGGCTGCGCTACCTCGGCCGGAAGTCGCCGCGGCTGGTCGAGGTCGGGCGCGGCCGCTGCCGGATCGGCGACCTCGAGATCGGCGTCAGCCCGCAGCTCGGGCTCCGCAAGAGCGACGGCCGCCGCTACGCGACCTGGCTCTACTTCAAGGAGGAACCGCTGACGAAGGACTCGGCGCAGCTGGCGCTGTGGGTGCTGGAGCAGGCGATGCCGGACGTCCTGCCGGGTGGTCACGCGCTGGTGATCGACGTCCGCCGGAGCAAGGAGTTCCAGCTCTCCGCCCGCGACCGTGAACGGCTGCGGCCCTGGGCCCGCAGCGAGGCTTCGGCGTTCCTCACGCTCTGGGACGCCGCCTGAGCCGGGGAGGCGCCGGGGCGCTCCGGCGCCTCCCTTAGCATCGCCCCCGAGCGTTCAGGGGGGCGACGATGAGACTGGTCGCGGGACGGTACGCGATCTCGGCCGAGCTGGGCCGCGGCGGCATGGGCGTCGTCTGGCGCGCCGAAGACACGGTGCTCGGGCGGCCCGTCGCGCTGAAGGAGCTCGCCACCCCGCCGGGCGCGTCGCCGGCGCACCTCGAGCGGGTCATGCGCGAGGCGCGCAC
Organism: Amycolatopsis sp. NBRC 101858; assembly: GCF_030269325.1. Taxonomy (GTDB): domain Bacteria; phylum Actinomycetota; class Actinomycetes; order Mycobacteriales; family Pseudonocardiaceae; genus Amycolatopsis; species Amycolatopsis ponsaeliensis. Next base: position 2,601,043 of record NZ_BSTD01000001.1, read on the forward strand.
CGCGGGGCGGCTCAACGATCCCGGTGTCGTCACGGTCTACGACGTCGTCAGCGAGCAGGGCGCGACCTTCATCGTCATGGAGCTGGTGATCGCGCCGACGCTCGCCGACGTCATCGAGCGCGAAGGACCGCTGGCGAACGAGCGCGTCGCCGCCCTCGGCCTGCAGGTGCTGGGCGCGCTGGAGACCGCGCACGCGGCCGGCGTCGTGCACCGGGACGTCAAGCCCAGCAACATCATGGTGCTGCCCGGCGACCGCGTGAAGCTCGCCGACTTCGGCATCGCACGGGCGATGGACGACCCGTCGCTGACGCAGACCGGCGGCGTCATGGGCTCGCCCGGGTACATGGCGCCCGAGCTGTTCGCCGGGGCCGGGCCGTCGCCCGCGTCGGACCTCTGGTCGCTGGGCGCGACGCTCTTCCACGCCGCCGAAGGCCGCGCGCCCTTCCAGCGCACCACCACGGCCGCGACCCTGCACGCGATCATGTACGACCAGCCGGTGCTGGAGCGCTGCCGCGGCCCGCTCGCCGACGCCGTCCGCGGGCTGCTCACGCAGTCCGCTTCGGACCGGCTGACCGCGCCCGGCCTGCGGCGGCTGCTGGAAACCGCGCGCACCGGCGGTCCGGCACGGCCGTCGCCGACCGCGTGGCTCGCGCCGCCGCCACCGGCCACAGTGGACGGCCCGCCGAAGGGGAAGCGCCGGCTGCCGCTGGTGCTGACCGGGGTGGCGGTCGCGGTCGTCGCGGCGCTCGGGGCGATCTTCCTGCTCAAGCCGGACCGGACCACGCCCACCGCCACCGGGGCCACCCCGACGTCGAACTCGGCTTCCGCCACGCCCTCGACCACCAAGAAACCCACGTCCAAGAAGCCGGCGTCCTCGTCGAGTTCCACGCCGACGTCGACCACCGGCGACAAGCCGCACCCGGCCGAGCTGCCGCTGATCCGCTTCCACCAGCCGGACGGCGGGCACTTCAGCGGCACGAAGAAGGTCGGCCCACCGGCCGGGTTCACGAAGGAGGGCGTGTTCGGCAACCTCGTCGCGACGCCCGAGCCGGGCACGCGGAAGCTGTTCGCCTGCAAGGTGAAGGACCAGAAGGACTGGTTCACCTCGACCGACCAGAGCGGCAAGTGCGAGGGCCAGCAGGCACTCGGCCTGCTCGGCCACATCTACGCCAACCCGCCATCATGGGCGGCCGCGCGGCCGCTCTACCGCTGCAACGCGGGCGCGAGCCACTTCGACTCGCTCGACGCCGCCTGCGAGGGGAAGGCCAAGGAGCTTCCGCTGGGCTACGTCATCACCTGAAGCACGCCGGCCACCAGCTCCGGCCGCGTGACGAACGGGTGGTGCGCCACGGGAAGCTCGACGACGGCGGTCGCGCGCGCCGCTTGTTCGCGCTGCTTCTCCGGCAGCGTCGCCCGATCCTCGGCGCACACGAGGTAGGTGGACGGGACCTCACGCCACGCGGCCGTCGTCGTCCGCTGGCCGAACACCGCTTCGTTCTGGGCCGTGAGCCGGACCGCGGCGCCGGCGTAGGTGGCGTCGTCGAAGTCCTGGGCGAAGAGCGGCCGCACCAGCTCCTCCCGCACCCCGGCCGTCCCGTCGCCGTGGCTGACGTGCCACGGCGACGGCTCGGCGCCGCCGAAGTCCGCGAGCGCCTCGCCGGCGTCCGGCAGGAACGACGTCACGTAGACGAGCCGGCGGACCGCGGGGTGGTTCCCGGCTTCGCTGATCACCATCCCGCCGTACGAGTGTCCGACGAGCAGAACGGGCTCGTCGGAGGCGTCGAGCAGCGCGCGGACGGCCGCGGCGTCGTCGTGGAGGTCGCCGCGCGGCTCGGCCTCGCAGCTCGGCAGCACCACGGCTGAACTGCGCAGACCCTGCTGGGCGAGGACGTCCGCCGTCGGCCGCCACCACCAGGCGCCGTCTCGGACGAACGCGCCGTGGACGAAGATGACTCGCATGGTGACAATCTGCCCGAACCCACCCGGTCGAGTGACACAGTTCGCGGCGAGCGAATGAGGGCTGGACAAACCGGAAGCCGAACACGAAGCTTTCGCGTGTTCTTTCGTGCCCGGCCAAGTCAGAGGTCCTCACAGTGAATGCTGCCTGGGAAGCCGTCTCCCGCGTCGCCGACGAACCCGCTTGGTACTGGGTGTACGACAAGCTGGGGTTCTGGCCGAGCACCTACGCGCACGCCTGGCCGGGCTTCCGCGAGCCGGCGCCGTCGCGGACCTGGGACCTTTCGCCCGGCGACCTGGACCGCGCCTCGGCCGAGTTCCGCCTCGGCCCGTACGCGGTCGAGGAGCACCAGGTCTCGGCCATCGCGCTGGCCGCGTTCCGCGAGGCCTGCGGCCCCGACGACTGGATGTGGGCACTGCACTGGCAGCACCAGTCCTACCGCCTCCGCCCGCACCGGATGACCCCCGGCGCGCGCTGGCCGGTGCCGGTGTTCCCGCGTGCGGACTACCACCTGTTCCTGGCCGCGGACTTCTCGTTCGGCACGCTCGGCCACCCCTGGGAGCGCACGCTCTGCGTGTTCGGCGAGAAGCTCGTGCCGGCGTTCGAGCGGCACGGCGAAGGCGTCCTGACGAACGTCCTGCGCAGCGACGGGAAGCCGTCCGCGCTGGCCCGCTGAGCTCGCGGTTGATCTCTTGCTACCGTTCTCCGGGTGTACGAATATCACGGCTGGGTGACCATCCAGGCGACCGCGAGCGGCGATGACGACGCGGCGCTCCTGGAGCGCCTGGTCGACCGCGTACAGCGCGCCATCCGCGACGCGGGCGGCTTCGACCTGGTCGACCTCCGCTGGAGCGCGGGCATGCCGATGCTCCACCTCGCGGGCTTCGACAAGCACGGCGGTCCCGGCTTGGAACTGCTCGACCTCTTCACCAGGGTCGGCGAACTGGCCGCGGGCTCGTACGGCCTGCTCCACGTCTGGGACGACCAGGACACCGAGCACGACAACGAATTCCGCGTCTACCGGATGGCCCGGGGCCAGGTCACGGAACGCGAAGACCCGCACCTGACCCCGGTCGCCCCGACGGTCCTGGACGTTTACGAGCTCTAGTGGCGCGGCACCCGCGGCCGTCCGCCCGGCTCCTGCTTCGGCGGCTTCTGGCCGGTGCCCGGGAACGTCGGCGCCGGCAGGTTCGCCTGCTCGTAGCGGGACAGCGTCAGCGGTCCTGACGTGTCGGGCAGCACCGGCGGCTGCGCCTTGTGGTCGTCGAACCGGAACGCCGAGGTCAGGTCGCCGAACGTCTTCCGGCGCCACTGCGAGATGTTCGGCTCGGCCACGCCCGTCACCTTCTCCAGGAACTGCAGCGTCGACGTGTGGTCGAAGTTCTCGCTGCACACCCAGCCACCCGCGGTCCACGGCGACACGACGATCGCCGGCACGCGGTAGCCCGCGCCGACCGGGAGGCCGTTGCCCGGGGTGCCTCCCGGAGAGGTCTTCGTGACGAACTCGCCCGGCGTCCCGGCCGGCGGCGTCGGCGGGACGACGTGGTCGAACAGGCCGTCGTTCTCGTCGTAGTTGAGGATGAACACCGTCTTGGCCCAGACCTCGGGGTTGGCCGCGATCGCGTCGATCTTCGACGCGACGAACGCGGCGCCCTCGGCCGGCGTGTACTGCGGGTGCTCGGACGCCGTCGAGGTGCAGATGATCCAGGAGACCGTCGGCAGCTTGCCGTTGCGCGCGTCGTACTCGAACTGGCCTTCGGGCCGGTGCGTCAGGCCGTTGACCGCGAGCGGCGAGTCCGCCGGCGCGTTCTTGAAGTTCGCGAAGTTCTCCAGCATGTTGCAGCCGTAGGTGTCGCTCTGCTCGTACACCTTCCAGCTGACGCCCGCCGCCTGCAGCCGCTCGGCGTACGTCGTCCAGGTGTAGCCGCCGGCCGGGGCCTTGTTGTCGAGGATCGGGCCGCCGTGCTCGCCGTCGGGGTCGATCGTGCCGGTCATCCACATCATCCGGTTCGGCCAGGTCGGGCCGAACACCGAGCAGTGGTAGCTGTCGCAGATGGTGAACGCCTCGGCCAGCGCGAACTGGAACGGCAGGTCGGCGCGGGTGTGGTAGCCCATGACGTAGGGGCCGTTCTTGCCGTCGGCCTTGCGGTGCGCCGGCAGCCAGCTGTCCATCTTCCCGCCGTTCCAGGCGTCGTGCTGGACCTGCCACGCGTGCGACGTCGACGGGATCTTCTGCGCGTTGGTGGCGTGCGTGTCCAGGTGGAACGGCAGCGCGTAGCCGGCGGGGTTCTCGGCGTCGGGCTGGTAGAAGACGGGCTTGCCGTTCGGCAGCCGCGCGGCGTGCGGGTCGCCGAACCCGCGGACCCCGGACAGCGTGCCGAAGTAGTGGTCGAAGGACCGGTTCTCCTGCATGAGCAGCACGACGTGCTCGATGTCGTCGAGCGAGCCGTGCTTGGGGGCGCCCTGGGCGAGCGCCCGCTGGACGTTCGGCGGCATGAGGGTGGCGGCAGCGGCGGTGGCGGCGGCACCGGCGGCCCCACCGAGGAGACGGCGACGGGTCAGTTCGGTCATGCTCAGCACGATCACGTCCGAGCATCACCCGAAGAGGTGGCATCGCGAAAACGCGGCCGGAACACCGGATGAAAACCATTGCCGAACCGGCACGAATCCGGCCAGAAGGTAACCGTTCGCCTGTGACGGCAGTCACCCGTGCGTCGAGAGCTTGGGCCCAACGACAAAGAACCGCTGCCCGGGTGTCCCGAGCAGCGGTTCTTTGATCTTGAGCGGATGACGGGATTCGAACCCGCGACCCTCACCTTGGCAAGGTGATGCGCTACCAGCTGCGCTACATCCGCACTGCCTTGCTGTTGAGATGCACTCTATACCAACTGAAAACTGCTCCGATGAGCGGGTCCCCCGGTGCCCTGACCCGGTACTTCGGCGTCACAGCTGGCGTACAAGGGGTGACGACGGCTGATTCCCTCCGTATGGTGTCCCCATTCGACCGAACGGGGAGACCTTCGGGGAGGAGGTGCCGGGCCGGATGACCGAGCTGGGCACTGCGCCGCCACCAGCGGCCTCGGAATCCGACGAGCAGGCGCTGCTGCAACGACTTCGAAACGGCGAGGACGCCGCGTTCGGGGAGCTGTTCGAGCTGCACGCCGCCGCCGTCCGGAGACTGGCGCAGAGCCTCGCTTCCGACCGGTCCGAGGCCGAGGACATCACCGCGGAGACGTTCTTCCGCGTGCTCCAGGCCCTTCGCCGCGGCTCCGGCCCCCGGGACTACGTCCGCGCCTACCTGCTGACCGTCGCCCGCCGGGTCTCCTGGGAGTGGCACGGTGCCCGCCGCGACGTCCCCGTGTCGGACGACGAGCTGACCTTCCGCGCCGGGGCGGGTGCCGACACGCACGCCCGCACGGCCGAGCACACCCTGATCACGACGGCGTTCACCAGCCTGCCCGAGCGCTGGCGGACCGTCCTGTGGCAGACCGAGGTCGAGGGCGAGCAGCCCGCCATGGTCGCCACGCACTTCGGGTTGAGCGCGAACGCCACGGCCGCACTGGCCCGGCGTGCCCGTCAGGGCCTCCGCGCGGCGTACTTGCAGGCACACCTTTCGGTGAACCGTGGGCCGGATTCGTGCCGCGCGGTCGTCGAGAAGCTCGGCGGGTTCACCGCGGGCAGCGTCACCGGCGCCGAGGCGGAGCGGATCAAGGCGCACCTGCACGGCTGCCCGTCGTGCCGCGCGACCCAGGACGAGCTGCGCGACGTCTGCTCGTCGCTGCGCGCGCACGCCGGGGTGCTGGTGCTGCTGGTGCCGGCGGCGGGTGCCGCCGCGAGCGGCAGCGGCGTGCTGGCCGGCCTCGGCGCGACGATCAAGGGCGTGCTGGTCGGGTCGAAGGTCAAGGTCGGGCTCGCGCTGGCGTCGACCGCGGCCGTGGGCGCCGTCGGCGTCGCGGCCGGTCCCGTCCTGTTCGGGACGACCCCGGCGCAGGACGTCAGCCTGACCGGCGGCGCGCCGGAGCTCGTCGTGGTGCCGCCGACCGAGCACCACCAGCCGCCCCCGCAGCCGCAGCAGGACCCGCGGATCGGCATCGGCGTGCTCAACGGCCGGGGTACCGGGGTCGCCGTCCCGGCGCGGCAGCGCACCGGCGACCGGCCGGTGGCGGCGAACGAGGTGCCGTCCGTGCCGGTGGGCGAGGTCCCCGGCGGGAGCGTCGGCACCGGGCCGGACCAGGGCACGAACGGCGACACCCCGCGCGACGACATCTCCTCGTCGACGTTCAGTGCGCCCGACAGCTCGGAGACGTCGCCGCGGCTGGACTCGACGAGCACGGAGATGACGACCGAGACGGTGCCGGAGGACGCCCCCGAGCTGTCGCCGTCCGGCCGCCCGGAGAGCACCACGACGACGACCCCGCCGGGCAAGCCGGAGCCGACCGGCGACGACCCGACGTCCACCGGGTCGTCGACGACGGTGACGCCGACGTACGGGAAGCCGTGGCCGAGCGGCGCGTCGAGCGTCACTGGTTCGGGCGAATCGACGGATTCGGCGTCCACGGACTCGCCGGCTCCCTGAACTGCGGTGATCAACTTCGCCGCGTGGGATGTCCGATTCCTCCCTCGCGCGGGCGAGCCCGCGCACGGTACCGTTGTGGGGCTCACCCTGCGGGCGCCCCGGGAGGCAACTGAATGAACCGGCTGGTACGCGGCGAAGACGGCCGCGACTGGGTGGTCCGTGCCCAGATGGAATGGCGTGCTCCGGCGACGGCCGACGACTTCGAGCACGACGTCGCCGGCAGCTACGGCCCCGGTATCGCGATGATCGTGGTCACCGCGCTGCTGGCCGTGATCCTCGTCGTGTGGACGCCGAACGAGGTGAACATCCCCGCGTGGGTGCTGCTGGCGCTGCTGCTCGTGGTGCTGTTCTTCCCGCTGCGGTGGATCCTGCGCCGGCCGTGGACGGTGGTCGCGGAGACCGAGGGCGACATGACCGGCGACCGGCCGTCCGAGCGCTGGGTCGGCACGATCCGCGGCATGTTCACCGTGCAGGGCGAGGTCAAGAAGATCTCCAAGACGATCCAGCGCCACTCGCTGCCGGACTTCGACGGGCCGCTGCACCCGGTCGAATAGCCGGTACCGGAATTCGGCCGAAGGGGTGAAACTGGGGGCATGCCCGAGCTACCCGAGGTCGAAGCGCTGGCGCACCACCTGCGTGAGAACGCGGTCGGCCAGACGATCTTCCGCATCGATGTCGCATCGTTGAGCGTCCTGAAGACGGCGACCCCGCCGTGGACGGACCTGCACGGCCGCGAGATCACCGGCGCGACCCGGCACGGCAAGCACCTCGACGTCGTCGCGGGCGACCTGCACCTGGTCGTCCACCTGGCCCGCGCGGGCTGGCTGCGCTGGTCCGACGGCCTGGCCGCGGCGCCGCTCAAGCCGGGCAAGGGCCCGATCTCGCTGCGCGTGCACCTCGAGTCCGCCACCGGGCCCGGCTTCGACCTCACCGAAGCGGGCACGAAGAAGGGCCTCGCGGTGTGGATCGTGAAGGACCCGCAGGAGATCGCGAGCGTGGCCCGCCTCGGCCCGGACGCCCTGTCGGTGGACGCCGTCCAGCTGCGCGAACTGTTCGCCGGGAAGAACACCCGGTTGAAGTGGGCGCTGACCGACCAGTCGCTGATCGCGGGCATCGGCAACGCGTACTCCGACGAGATCATGCACCGCGCGAAGCTCTCCCCGTACGCGACGATCGGCAAGCTCGACGACGGCGCGCTGGAGACCCTCGCCGAGGCGATCGTCGAGATCGAGTCCGACGCGGTCGGGCGCTCGGTGGGCCAGAAGGCAGCGCGCCTGAAGGGCGAGAAGCGCTCAGGCCTGCGCGTCCACGCACGCACGGGCCTCCCGTGCCCGGTCTGCGGCGACACCATCCGCGAGATCTCGTTCGCCGACAAGTCGTTCCAGTACTGCCCGACCTGCCAGACGGGCGGCAAGCCACTCGCCGACCGGCGGATGTCTCGGCTGCTCAAGTAGCCGGGTGACACCTGTGGTTGCCACGTCACGCACCGGGATTCCCCCGTTCGGCCGCAGGTGCTGTGCCGCCGGCGGCCCAGACCCCGGCCGGACCGCGATCGCCCTCAGCGAAACCGCCCTCTTCCTGGGACTTTCCCCGGATCCGGTGGAACAGGACGCGCCTCCCGCGTGTTGCGGACAGTGATCGGTCGGCCGGTCAACCGACTCTTAGTAGGGTCACCCCAACCCTCGGTCATCACAGTTGGACAGAAAGTGGGATCAGGCCTTGCACCCGGTTGGTCGAGCGCAGAGCATGGACGCCGTGTCCGGGTTTCCGCTTGCGCAGGTCGTCCCCTGGGGGGTCGCGGCCCTGCTCGGCATCGTGGTGATCGTGCTGCTCGTCAAGCAGCGCAAGCCGGCCAGCGTGGTGGAAGACGCCATGCTGCAGGCCGTCCACCGGATGTCGAAGGCCGCGCCGAACCTCCGCTCCGGCCTGGACGAGGACGCCGCCGACAAGATCACCACCCAGCTGCTGCAGATGCTCGACTGCGTCGCCGTCGGCATCACCGACAGCGAGGGCACGCTGCTGTCGTGGGACGGCGAGGCGAACGAGCACTACGTCGACCTCGTCGACGCGATCGGCGCGGCCATCCGCAAGCACCGCCGTGAGGTCGTCGCGCACGACCGGATGCCGTGCAACCACCGCGGCACCTGCCGGATGAAGACGGCCGTCATCGTGCCGCTGCTGGTCGAGGGCGAGACCGAGGCGGCGCTGATCGTCGTCGGCCGCACCCGTGGGCGCCTGGTGCAGATGGCCGACGCCGTCGCCCAGTTCGTCTGCACGCAGTTCGAGCTGTCCCGGCTCGACGAGTCGAAGCAGCAGCTCCAGCAGGCCGAGATCAAGGCCCTGCGCGCGCAGATCTCGCCGCACTTCGTCTACAACGCGCTCAACACGATCTCCGCGCTGATCCGCACGGACCCCGAAGAGGCGCGAGAGCTGCTTCAGGACTTCGCCGACTTCACGCGCTACTCGTTCCGCTCGTCGGGCATGTTCACCTCGCTCGCCGAGGAGCTGCGCAACATCGACCGCTACCTGACCATCGAGAACGCCCGCTTCGGCGGCCGGCTCGAGGTGCGGATGAAGATCGCGCCCGAGGTGCTCAGCGTCGTCGTGCCGTTCCTGATCATCCAGCCGCTCGTCGAAAACGCGGTCAAGCACGGCCTGGCCAGCAAGCCCAGCGGCGGCTGCGTCACGGTGATCGCGCAGGACCACGGCACCGAGGCGCTGATCAGCGTCGAGGACGACGGCATCGGCATGGACCCGCGGCGCCTGAAGGACGTCAAGAACGCGCACAGCACCGGCGCGCACGTCGGGCTCGGCAACATCAGCCAGCGCATGCAGCAGGTCTTCGGCAACGACTACGCGGTGATGGTCGAGACCGCGCCCGGCGCCGGCATGAAGGTGACGCTGCGGGTGCCGAAGTTCGTCCCCGGCGTCCGCCCGAACATGCCGGACTACAGCTCGGAAGACGCCGAGGTCCCGTCGCAGGGCGGTCCGGCCCAGCTCAACGGCGCCGAGGTGAACGGCGTCAACGGCACCCGTTCGGGCATCCTCCCCATGGGCTGAATCCCGGCTAGCCTGGCGTTATGAGCGTTACGGACAAGCTGGCTTCGCGGATCCCGGTCCTCGCCGACCGCGTGGAGCGCAAGGACGTCGTGGCCGTGGTGAAGCTGCACGGCGTGATCACGCCGTCGCCGTCGCCGCTGGCCAGGGGCGCGATCAACCTCGCCGCGGTCGAAACGGCGCTGACCAGGGCGTTCGGCCACGAGCGGCTGAAGGCGGTCGCGTTGCTGATCAACTCGCCGGGCGGCGCGCCGACGCAGTCCGGGCTGGTCGCGGAGCGGATCCGGCAGCTGGCCGACGAGAAGGGCGTGCCGGTCCTGGCGTTCTGCGAGGACGTCGCCGCCTCCGGCGGGTACTGGCTGGCCTGCGCGGCGGACGAGATCTACGCGCACCGCACGTCGATGGTCGGCTCGATCGGCGTGATCAGCGGTGGTTTCGGGTTCACCGGCCTGCTGGAGCGCTTCGGCATCGAGCGCCGCCTGCACACGGCGGGCGCGAACAAGTCGCGCCTCGACCCGTTCTCGCCCGAGAAGCCCGAAGACGTCGAGTGGCTGAAGAAGATGCACACCCAGCTCCACGAGCTGTTCGTGAGCTGGGTGAAGGAACGCCGCGGCGACCGCCTGACCGGCACCGAGGACCTGTTCACCGGCGACGTCTGGCTCGGCGCGAAGGCGCACGAGCTCGGCCTGATCGACGGCCTGGGCAGCCTCCGCCAGATCATCACCGAGCGCTACCCGGACGCCGACATCTCGGTGGCCGAGCCGAAGCGACCCCTCCTCGCCCGCCTCGGCGTCGGAGCCCCGGCGGCGGCATCGGCGGTGCTGGACGCGGTGACCCAGAAGGCGGCGTGGTCCCGCTTCGGCCTCTGACGAGCGTCGCTGCCCTCGCTGACGAGGGCGACGTCCGAGTCCGTCGCCGTGACGGTGCTGCCCTCCTGTTGACCAGGGAGGATCGGGCTCACTCGGCTTCCGAGGGATCGGTCGCGGCGGCTCGTGCCCTGCGCAATGTGCTGGCCCACCTGCCGCGGGGCGTGGCGGCTGCGGCGCTCCTCGAGGAGTTCCGCGGGCGGATGTGCTGTCCGAGGACGAGCAGGCGCAGTTCGTCCACGACTTCGCGCGCGCTTTCCAGGCTTCCGCGGAGCTGGGGCAGTGGTCGGTTCTTGCTCAGGCGGTCACGGAGTGGCGCAGCACCGCCGCCAGTCGGTGGTCGGGTCAGGCAGATCGTCTGGGGCGTCTCGGCGAGCACGGGTCAGCCGAGAAGCACTGAAGCCAGGTGTCCGGTTTGAGTACTTCCGGGCAGACTTTGTGACCTGTATCACTCTCCCCGCGTAACCCCTCTGGAGTTGCCGTGGGGCGTCGGGTGTCCTTGTGAACGGGCTTTGTTGCGATCGGCAACAAATCCGGACGACGAGGAGGTCGTACCCGATGCCCCACTCCCGAAGACTCGCCCTCGGTGCCGTGCTCGGCGCCGCGCTCATCGCCATTCCGCTGACCTTGCCCGCCGCCGCGTCCATCCCGCCGCCCGAATCGGGCTGGACCACGGTCTTCGCGGACGACTTCACCGGCGGTGCGAACACCCTGCCGTCGGGCTCGAACTGGATCATCGACACCGGTCACGCCTACCCCGGCGGCCCCGGCAACTGGGGCACCGGCGAGATCCAGAACTACACGTCGAGCACGTCGAACCTCTCCCAGGACGGCGCCGGCAACCTCCGCATCACGCCGTTGCGGGACGGCTCCGGCAACTGGACGTCGGCGCGGATCGAAACCCAGCGCACCGACTTCAAGCCGCCGTCCGGTGGGGTCCTGCGGATCGAAAGCCGGATCCAGATGCCGAACGTCACCGGCGCGGCCGCGCTCGGCTACTGGCCGGCGTTCTGGGCCCTCGGCGGCCCCTACCGGGGCAACTGGTGGAACTGGCCCGCCGTCGGCGAGTTCGACATCATGGAGAACGTCAACGGGATCAACTCCGTCTGGGGCGTCCTGCACTGCGGCGTCAACCCGGGCGGCCCGTGCAACGAGACCACCGGCATCGTCGCCAACCGGGCGTGCCCCGGCAGCAGCTGCCAGTCGGCCTTCCACACCTACCGCTTCGAATGGGACGCGAGCGTCAGCCCGCAGGTGTTCCGCTGGTTCGTCGACGGGCAGCAGTTCCACTCCGTCAGCCAGAACCAGGTCGACGCGACGACGTGGGCCAACATGACCAGCCACTCCGGGTACTTCGTGCTGCTGAACGTCGCGATCGGCGGCGCGTTCCCCAACAACAACTCCGGCACGACCACGCCGGGGCCGGGGATCGTGCCGGGCCGCCCGATGGTCGTCGACTACGTGACGGTCACCACCCGCGGCGGAGGTGGCGGCGGCACGACCACCCCGCCGACCACGACGACTCCGCCCGGCGGCGGCAGCAGCGCGTACAGCACGATCCAGGCCGAGTCGTACACCCAGCAGAACGGCCTGGCCAAGCAGACGACCAGCGACACCGGCGGCGGCCAGAACATCGGCCCGGCCGGCAACGGTGACTGGGCGCTCTACCCGAACGTCGACTTCGGCGGCAGCGCGGCGACGAACTTCCAGGCGCGCGTGGCGTCCGGGGCCGCGGGCGGGGTCAGCGGGCTGGTCGAGGTCCGGCTGGACAGCCTGTCCAACGCCCCGATCGGCAGCTTCGCGGTCGGCAACACCGGCGGCTGGCAGAGCTGGCGCACCGTCCCCGCGAACATCAGCGGGGTGACCGGGACGCACAACGTGTACGTGACGTTCACGAGCGGCCAGCCCGCCGACTTCGTGAACCTCAACTGGTTCACGTTCGTGCATTGATAGCGAGGGACCCCGCTGGTGGCGGCGTCACCGGCGGGGTCCCGCCACATCAGGCAGACGGGGGCTGGACATTGCACTCGGCAATGGGCAGGATGCGTTTCACTGTGAGTGCTCACGATGACACCCGGAAGCTCGTGGTCCTGGCTGTGGACGACGAGCCTCGAGGTCTGGACGAACTAGTCCACTGCCTGCGCAACAGCCCGCACGTCGCGAAGGTGTTCCCGGCGATCGACGCGTCGGAGGCCCTGCGGCTGCTGTCGACCGACGACCCGAGGCTACGCGACCGCAAGGAGCGTGGCCTGCCGATCGTCGACGCCGTCTTCGCCGACATCGACATGCCCGGATTGTCCGGGATGGAGATGTCCCGCGTGTTCGCCGCGCTCCGGCCCTCGCCGGCGCTCGTGTTCGTCACGGGGCACGCCGAAGAGGCGGTCAACGCCTTCGACCTCGGCGCACTGGACTACGTGCTCAAGCCGTACCAGCAGGATCGCCTGGACCGCGCGATCACGCGCGTGATCGAGAAGCTGGCTTCGGCCGCGGCGCCGGCGCCCGGCGCGCTCGGCGGCGAGCCGGGCGTGAAGAACGACGACGAGGTCATCCCGGTCGAGCTGGCCGGCACCACCAAGCTCATCCCGCGTTCCTCGGTCCGCTGGGTCGAAGCGCAGGGTGACTACGCGCGGTTGTTCACCACCGAAGGCAGCCACCTCGTCCGCATCCCGCTGGCCCAGCTCGAGGAACGCTGGGAGAAGGCCGGGTTCGTCCGGATCCACCGGTCGTTCCTGGTCGCGCTGCCGCTCATCACCGAGCTGCGCATGGGCCAGGGTGGCTACCAGGTCGTCATCGGCAACGAGGAGAAGGTGCTGCCGGTCAGCCGGCGGCACACCCGCGCGCTGAAGGACCGGCTGGTCGGTTCGGGCCGGAACGGCTGAGCCGGGCCAGGTCATGAGCGACGACTTCTACGACCGCCGCGCGAACGGCGTGCGAGAGCCCGATCCGACGCTCGGCAGGCGCGTCCGCCCGCAGCGGCCGCTGCCCCAGCCGTCGGAGCAGGCCGTCGTCGAGTCGCTCCCGCCGGCGCCGGAGAACGAGCCGGCGCCGAAGCCGGACCACCACGCCCGGCCCAAGCGCGAACGAGTGATCCTCAACGACCCGCGTCGCGGCAGCGGCACCCTGCGCGCCCGCGTCGAGCTGGAGGAGCAGACCAGCTGGGGAAAGCTGCTCGTGAAGGACCACCTGGTGAAGGTCCAGCTGCGCACGGCGATGCTGCTGGCCGGCCTCGTCGTCGTCGTGTTCGGTTCGCTGCCGGTGCTGTTCTACTTCCTGCCCGGGTTCTCCCGGCTGAGCGTGGTCGGCATCCCGGTGGCCTGGCTGATCCTGGGCGTCCTGCCGTTCCCGTTCCTGTTCGGCGTGGGCATCTGGTACAACCGCCTGGCCGAACGCAACGAGCGCGCGTTCGTGGACATGATCGAAAACTAGTTTCCGCACGACTCGTGCGAGGATTCCCCCGTGCAGCTGAACCCGTGGGCCTTGACCGGCATCGTGCTGGTCGCCGTGGTGACGTTCTTCCTCGGCCACCGCTCTTCGCGTTCGGCCACGAGCACGCACGACTTCCTGGTCGCCCGGCGGACCGTGCGGTCCCGCCGCAACGCCGCCGCGATCTCCGGTGAGTACCTGTCCGCGGCGTCGTTCCTCGGCATCGCGGGGATCGTGCTCAAGGACGGCGCCGACGCGCTGTGGTTCCCGATCGGCTTCACCGCGGGCTACCTCGCCCTGATGCTCTTCGTCGCGGCGCCGCTGCGGCGCTCCGGCGCGTACACGCTGCCCGACTTCGTCGAGATGCGGCTCGGCTCGAAGGGCCTGCGCCGGTTCTCCACGGCGTTCGTCGTGTTCATCGGGATCCTCTACATGGTCCCGCAGCTGCAGGGCGCCGGCCTGACGCTGGCGACGATCCTGCCGGTGCCGGTCTGGGCCGGCGCGGTCGTGGTGATGATCCTGGTGGCGTTCAACGTGATCGCCGGCGGCATGCGCGCGATCACCGTCGTCCAGGCCTTCCAGTACTGGCTCAAGCTGTTCGCGATCTCGGTGCCCGCGTTCGTGCTGTGCATGGTCTTCTTCGCCGGCGGCGGCCCGGACGGCTTCCGCCCGCTGGGCGCGCCCGCGCCGCCGGTGTTCACCAGCGACACCACAGTGGACGTCCAAACCGACGTCACCCTGCACGTCCGGAGCGACACCTACCTCTGGGCCTACGGGCGCACCGACAACGGCCCGGCCGCCGGGCCGACGCACTGGACCCCGCTGGCCCCGCACACGGTTTCCGAAGGCACCACGCTGAAGTTCCTGGCCGGCACGCCGGTACCGGTGGTCAGCGACGCGAGCGCGGACAACGCGAACTGGCTGCACCCGGGGTCGGGCAGCTTCACCGACCTGCTCCAGACGTACTCGCTGATGTTCGCGACGTTCCTGGGCACGATGGGCCTGCCGCACGTGCTGGTCCGCTTCTACACCAACCCCGACGGCAAGGCCGCGCGCCGCACCACCGTGCACGTCCTGCTGCTGCTCGGCCTGTTCTACCTGTTCCCGACGCTGCTGGGCGCGCTGTCCCGGATGTACGTCCCGGAGCTGCTGGTCACCGGCAAGACGGACGCGGCGATCCTGCGGTTGCCCTCGGCGATGCTGCCGGGGATCTGGGGCCAGGTCCTCGGCGCGGTCACCGCGGCGGGCGCGTTCGCGGCGTTCCTGTCCAGCACGTCCGGGTTGCTGGTGAGCGTCGCCGGGGTGGTGTCGACCGACCTGCTGCCCGGCCGGGTCCGTGACTTCCGCGTCGCGACCGTGCTCGTCGCGCTGTTCCCGATCGCGCTGGCGCTCGCGCTGCGGTCGGAGGACATCTCGCTGTCGATCGGGCTGACGTTCGCGCTCGCCGCGTCGACATTCAGCCCGCTGCTGGTGCTGGGCATCTGGTGGCGCAAGCTGTCCTGGCCGGGTGCGCTGGCCGGGATGTTCGTCGGCGGCGGGCTCGTGCTGGCCGCGCTGATCGTCAACGTCGTGAGCGGCTACACCGGCGGCTGGGCGCCGTGGTTCGTCAACCAGCCGGCCCTGATCACCGTGCCGGCCGCGTTCGTGACGACGTACTTCGTCAGCCGCGCGACCGGGTACGGCCGCCCGGACCACGTGCACGACATCATGCTGCGGCTGCACGCGCCCGATCCGCTCGGCTTCATGCGGGACAGGGCGGTCGCGCGATTCGGACAAGCCGAAGAAAAGACGCGAATCGCCGGCCGGGGCCGGCACCGCAAGTAACACGCTGACCGTCAGTAAGAAATTATTACCCGATCGAGGGATTACGAATAACACGGTCGCCCCATACGTTCCGTTGGTTTCTGCCAGTACGGCCAGAACCAGAACGGAAAAGAGGTGGAGATCCGCTGTGAGCAGCACCGAACACGACGTCGGTGGCGCGGAGCCGCAGACCGACTGGGAGAGCATCCAGGGGAGCCCCGAATTCACGGACCTGCGCCGCCGATTGCGGGTGTTCGTGTTCCCGATGACCGCGCTGTTCCTGCTTTGGTACCTCCTGTACGTGCTCCTCGCCGACTACGCGCACGGCTTCATGAGCACCAAGCTGGTCGGCAACATCAACGTCGGCCTGGTCTTCGGCCTCCTGCAGTTCGTGTCGACGTTCGTCATCACCGGGCTTTACGTCCGCTACGCCAACCGCAAGCTCGACCCGGTCTCCGACGAGATCCGCGCCCAGATCGAAGGAGTGCCCGGCAAATGACCCTCGCGGCGGGCGTGGAGGGCAGCAACTCCACGCTCAACATCATCATCTTCCTGGTCTTCGTCGCGATCACGCTGGTGATCGTGTTCCGGGCCAGCCGGAACACCAAGACGGCGTCGGACTACTACGCCGCAGGTCGCGCGTTCACCGGTCCCCAGAACGGCATCGCGATTTCCGGCGACTACCTTTCGGCGGCGTCGTTCCTCGGCATCGCGGGCGCGATCGCCGTCAACGGTTACGACGGTTTCCTCTATTCGATCGGTTTCCTGGTGGCGTGGCTCGTCGCGCTGCTGCTGGTCGCGGAACTGCTGCGCAACACCGGCAAGTTCACGATGGGCGACGTCCTCGCGTTCCGCATGAAGCAGACACCGGTGCGCGCGGCGGCCGCCATTTCGACGCTCGTCGTCTCGTTCTTCTACCTGCTGGCGCAGATGGCGGGCGCCGGTGGTCTGGTCAACCTGCTGCTGGGCATCGAAGGCGAGGCCGGGCAGGACGTCGTGATCGCCGTCGTCGGCGTGATCATGATCCTGTACGTGCTGATCGGCGGCATGAAGGGCACCACCTGGGTGCAGATCATCAAAGCGGCGCTGCTGATCGTCGGCGCGTTCGCGATGACGCTGTGGGTGCTCGGCAAGTACGGCTTCAACCTGTCCAGCCTGTTCCAGGCCGCCGTCGACAAGGGCGGCAAGGGCGGCGCGGCGCTGCTCGACCCGGGCAAGCAGTACGGCAAGACGGGCACGACGAAGCTCGACTTCCTGTCGCTCGGCATCGCGCTGGTGCTCGGCACGGCGGGCCTGCCGCACGTCCTGATGCGCTTCTACACGGTCCCGACCGCGAAGGACGCGCGGCGCTCGGTGGTCTGGGCCATCGTGCTGATCGGCGTGTTCTACCTGTTCACGCTGGTCCTCGGTTACGGCGCGGGCGCGATCGTCGGGCCCGACAAGATTTCCAAGGCCCCGGGCACGACGAACGCGGCGGCCCCGCTGCTGGCTCTGGAGCTCGGCGGCCCGGTGCTGCTGGGGTTCATCTCCGCGGTCGCGTTCGCGACGATCCTCGCGGTGGTCGCCGGCCTGACGATCACGGCGTCGGCGTCCTTCGCGCACGACGTCTACGCGAACGTGATCAAGAAGGGCCAGATCTCGACCGGCGGCGAGGTCCGCGTCGCCCGGATCACGGCGCTGGTGATCGGTGCGCTGGCCATCGCGGGCGGCATCCTGGCGAAGAGCCAGAACGTCGCTTTCCTGGTGGCCCTGGCGTTCGCGGTGGCGGCGTCGGCGAACCTGCCGACGATCCTGTATTCGCTGTTCTGGAAGCGGTTCAACACCCAGGGCGCGCTGTGGTCGATCTACGGCGGCCTGGTCGTCACGATCGTGCTGATCGTCTTCTCGCCGGCGGTCTCGGGCAAGCCGGTGGACGCGAAGACCGGCAAGAGCGCTTCGATGATCCAGGGCGTCGACTTCCACTGGTTCCCGCTCGACAACCCGGGCCTGGTCTCGATCCCGGCCGCGTTCCTGCTCGGCTGGCTCGGCACGGTCCTGTCGAAGGAGCGCAACGCCGCGAAGTACGCGGAGATGGAGGTGCGCGCGCTGACCGGCGCGGGCGCCGAGAAGGCCGTCACGCACTGATTTCCCGGCGAAAGGGCCTCCCGGTGATCGGGGGGCCCTTTCTCTTGTCCACCTCACGCGCGGGCAACGCCCCCGCATGGCAGCATGGAGATCGTGGTGAGCCCTGCTGAACTGCCGACCGCCGAGGTCCGCGACCTGCCCAAGGACGGCCTCGTGCTGCTCGACGTCCGCGAAGACGACGAGTGGGCCGCCGGACACGCGCCCGGCGCGGTGCACATCCCGATGGGGGAGCTGCCCGCCCGCGTCGGCGAGCTGACCGGCCTGCCCGACGACCAGCCGATCCACGTGATCTGCCGCAGCGGCGGCCGGTCCGCCCGCGCGACCGCGTGGCTCAACCAGAGCGGCTGGGACGCGGTGAACGTCGCCGGCGGCATGGGCGCGTGGCAGCGCGAAGGCCGGCCGATGGTCGGCGAGCACCCCGGCATCGATCCCGAAGTGATCTAGCCTTGCAGCCGGGTCAGCCTCCGCAGTACCCCCCGGGGTACTGGCCGCGCCAAGCGCCGCTGCCGAACGCCCAGCAACAGCAGGGCCGGATGCTGGCCGCCCAGCCGGAGTCGTACCCGTACCACCGCCGTCCCGCGCACCGGCCGAAGCTGCGCTGGGTGGCGACCCCGCCGCCGGGCGCGTGGCCGCGTCGCCGCGTGACCCCGCCGGAGCGCTACCTCGGGCCGCCGTCGTACCCGGTGCCGCCGCGCTGGGGCTTCCCCAACCTGGTCTGGCGCCGCCCGACGTCGGTGCCCGGCACGGCGTCCGACGAGGTCCGCCCGATCGACCGGATGCCGGTACTCAGCCGCAGCCTGATCGGCGTCCTCTTCGCGTTCGCCGTCCTCTCCGTGGTCGCCGCGGGCGCGGAGGTCTGGCGGTACGTGCTGCTCGTCCAGGGCCGCGAGTCCGCGCTGAACCGCTCGGTGGTGGCGTTCTCCGACGGCTTCGTGCTCACCGCGGGCCTGCTGGCCTCGATCCTCGCGCTGCTGCCTGCCGGGCTGTCGCTCTGGTGGCTGCTGGTCGCCCGCCGGGCGGCGGCGGACGTCTCGGGCGACGACCCGCCGCGGCCGGTGTGGCAGGTGCTGGTCGGCGTCCTCGTCCCGATCGCGAACCTGCCGATGGCGTTGTCGGTCGCCGGCGAGCTGGAGCACGCGGTGCTGGGCCGCCCGCGCGACGTCCGGCCGAAGCCGTCGCGGCAGGTGCTCGTGTGGTGGGGCGCCTGGCTGCTGAACTGGGTGCTGCTGGGCGTGACGATCGTCTGGCGCTTCCGCGACGACGTCCAGTCGATGGCCGACAGCGTCGTGCTCGTCGCGCTGACCGACCTGGCCGCGGCTCTGCTGGCGGTGGTCACGGCGCTGGTCGTGCGGCGGTTCTCGGCGCTGCTGGCGCCGTCGGACGCGCGGGCCGTGCGCTCGATGCGCGTGCTGAAGGTGGCCGGGGCGCCCGAGCCCGAGCTGCGCAACGCGCGGCCGGCCGGCGCCGCGCGCTAGTACCGGCCGAGCACCGGTTCCAGCTGGTCGAAGGCCAGTTCGGCGGTGGGCCACACCGCGTCGGCGATCCCCTTCTCGTCCTCGAGGGTCCGGTCGGAGACCTCCTGGAAGAGCACCCGCAGCACGGTGGCGAGGTGCGCGGCGGCGAGCACCGGCTCGAGCCCCTGCTCGGGGTGGCGCCGGACCAGGAGGTGCGTGAGGGCGGCCTCGCGCTCGCGGTGCATCTCGTGCAGGGCGTTCGTCAGGACCGGGCTCTCCTTGATCATCCGCACGAAGCCGGGACCCGAGAAGCCGACCAGCGCGTGCTCGGCGCCCAGTGCTTCGAAGTAGAGCTCGCGGGTGTCGTGGAAGACGCTGTCGCGGACCAGGGTGGCGGGCCAGGCCGTGAAGTCCACGCGGATGTCGAAGACCAGGTCTTCCTTGCGCGGGAAGTGGTTGGTCACGGTCATCTTGGCGACCCGCGCCTCGGCGGCGATCTCGGCGATCGTCACGTCTTCGAAGCCGTTGCGGATGAACAGCTTCGTCGCCACGTCCGAGATGGTCTTCCTGGTCTCGTGCTTCTTCTGGGCCCGGAGTCCCTCGCTCATGGGCGTCACTCTACTGGGTCGGACCCAAGATTGTGCTTGACCCAGTGAGTGGGTCGGACCTAATCTGAGGTTCGACCTAATCTCCTGGGGGGTGGATGTGACGACGGCAGTGGCCCGGCCCGACGCGGCGTTGTGGAAGCTCGGCGGCGTCCTGATCATGGGCGCGGTGCTGTCGATCCTCGACGCGACGATCGTGACCGTCGGGATCGACTCGATCGCCCGTGACCTGGGCAGTCCCGTGACGACGGTGCAGTGGGTGGCGAGCGCGTACCTGCTCGCGGCGTCGGCGGCGATCCCGCTGTCGGGCTGGTTGACCGATCGCTTCGGCGGCCGGGCGGTGTGGCTGACGGCGGTGGCGGTCTTCACGGCGGGCACGCTGCTGTGCGGCTTCGCCTGGTCGGCGCCGGCGTTGATCGCGTTCCGGGTGATCCACGGCCTGGGCGGCGGGCTGATGCAGCCGGTCGGGCAGGCGGTGTTCGCGCAGGAGGCCGGGCCGGCGCTGGGGCGCATGATCGGGGTGATCACGCTGCCGGCCACGGTGGCGCCGGTACTGGGCCCGCTGCTCGGTGGTGCCCTGGTGGCGGACTTCGGCTGGCGCTGGATGTTCTTCGGCGTCGTCCCGCTGGGCGTGGCGACGTTCGCCGTCGCGCGCCGGCTGCTCCCGGCCCCCGAGCCTTCCGGTGCTCGTTCTCCTTTGGACGTCCGCGGGATTCTGCTGCTGTCGCCGGGGCTCGCCGCGTTCGTCTACGGCCTGGCCGAGGGCGTGGTCGTCGCCTGGGTGGCCGGAGCTGTGCTGCTCCTGGGGTACGGCATCCACGCGTCCCGGGCGCCCTCGCCGGTGCTCGACCTGAAACTGTTCCGGGACAGGGGATTCTCGGTGGCTTCGGTCAGCACTTTCCTGCTGGGCGCGTCGCTGTACAGCTCGATGTTGGTGTTGCCGCTGTACTACGAGCAGGTGGAGCACGCGAGCCCGTGGGAGGCGGGGTTGCTGCTGGCTCCTCAGGCCGTCGGCTCGGCGGCGGTGTTGCTCGCGGGCGGCCGGCTCTTGGCCCGGTTCGGTCCCCGGCGGATGATGCTGGCCGGAATCGGCTTGTCCCTGCTGGGCACGGTCGCGTTCACCCAGCTCGGCTCGGCACCCAGCGGAGTCCTGCTGACGGTCTCGCTCCTGATCCGGGGAGCCGGCCTGGGTGCGGCGACGGCACCGGGAATGACCACGCTGTACGGCTCCCTCGAGCGGTCCCGCATCCCGCGCGCGACGAGCGCGTTCAACGTGATCAACCGCGTCGGCGGCTCGCTCGGCACGGCCCTGCTGGCGGCGATCCTGCACCACGCTCTCACGTCGTCGGCGCCTCCCACAGCGTTCGGCACGACGTTCACGTGGGCGCTGGCGCTGTCCGCCTTGACCTTGGTTCCCGCGGCTTTCTTCCCTCGGAGGAGTACTCGATGACCTTCCGCCTCTTGAGCGTCCACGCCCACCCGGACGACGAGTCCAGCAAGGGTGCGGCGACCCTGGCCCGGTACGCGGCCGAGGGCGTCGACGTCCTGGTCGCCACCTGCACCGGCGGCGAACGCGGCGACATCCTCAACCCGGCCGTGGACACTCCCGAAACCCGCGCCGACCTCCCGGCGATCCGCCGTCGCGAGATGGCCGCGGCAGCCGAGATCCTGGGCGTCCGGCAGCGATTCCTCGGCCTGGTCGACTCCGGCTTGCCCGGCGAAGGCGAACCGCTACCGGAAGGCTGCTTCGCCGCCCTCCCGCTGTCGGCAGCGGCCGCTCCGCTGGTCGCCCTGATCCGAGAGTTCCGCCCGCACGTCGTGATCACCTACGACGAAACCGGCGGCTACCCCCACCCGGACCACATCCGCACCCACGAGGTCACGCTCGAAGCCTTCACCGCGGCCGCCGACCCCGCCCGCTACCCGGGCACCGGCGAGCCGTGGCGGCCCCAAAAGCTGTACTACCAGGCAACCCTGAGCCGGGCGTGGTTCCAAGCCCTGCACGACGCGACCCTGGCCGCCGGCCTGGAGTCCGCAATGGCGGACGTCCTGGCCGAACTCCCGCTCGAAGACCCGTTGCCGGTCACCACCCGAATCCGCTGCGAGTCCCACTTCGCCACCCGCGACCAAGCCCTCCTGGCCCACCGAACCCAGGTCGACCCGGCCCACCCGTTCTTCGCCCACTCCCGCGAAATCGAACGAAAAGCCTGGCCCCACGAGGACTACCACCTGGCCCACCCGACCCCAGGCCCCAACCTGGAGGAGGACCTCTTCACCGGAGTAACCCCATGAGACCGCGTGTCGCCCCTTCAATCACGCGTGATGCCTCCCCAATCACGCGTGATGCCCGTCCAATCACGCGAGATCCGCCCCGGATCACGCCGGACCCGGCTCACACGGTGACGCGAAGCTCCCGCAGACCCCGGATCACGAACTCCGGCCGTCGCCGCGGAGTCTCGGCAATGCGCGACCCCGTGCCGCGGTGCCCCCTGCCCAACACGATCGTGCGCATGCGGCCACGCGAGTTCCGTCCTCAATCAAGCGAGTTCCGCATCCGGTCACGCGAGATCCGCCCCGGATCACGCCGGACCCGAAGGACCGAAGCTCGGGTTTCCGCGGCCGCAGCTCTTCGACGAGCGAGCACCCCGGCAGCGTCCTCGGCGCACCCAGCGCCGCCCCGGATCACGCCGGACCCGGCTCACACGGTGACGCGAAGCTCCCGCAGGCCCCGGATCACGAACTCGGGCCGTCGCCGCGGAGTCTCGGCGATCCGCAACCCCGGCAGCTTCGCGGCCAGCGCACTCAACGCCGCGGCGATCTCCACCCGAGCGAGAGGAGCCCCTACGCAGTAGTGGATCCCCAGGCCGAAGCCGAGGTGCGCGTTCGGCGTCCGTCCGATGTCGAGGGTGTCCGGCGCGTCGAACACCTTCGGATCACGGGCTGCGGCACCCAGCAACGCGCCGATCTTCTGGCCCTGCGGGACGACATGTCCGCAGATCGACACGTCCTCGGTCGCCGTCCGCTCGAACAGCTGCAAGGGCGCGTCGAACCGGATCAGTTCCTCGACGCAGGAATCCAGCAAGGAAGGAGCCGCCAGCAAGCGTTCCCACTGGTCCCGGTGCGTGAGCAGCGCCGTGATGCCGTTGCCGAGCACGTTGACCGTCGCCTCGTGGCCGGCCATCAGCAGCAGTACCGCGGTCGCGACCAGCTCGTCCGGTGTCAGCTCGCTGCGCAGGAGGTCGCTGATGATGTCGTCGCCCAGGGCGTCGGTGCGTGCCGACGCCACCGACCGGACGTACTCGACGAACTCGGCGGCCGCGCGCTCAGCGGCGTCGCGGCCCTCCTCGGGCAGGCCGTACTCGTACATCTTCACGATCGCGTTGGACAGTTCGACCATCCGTGGCCCGTCGGTGCCGGGGACGCCCAGCAGCTCGGCGATCACCGCGACCGGCAGTGGCTGGGCCAGGTGTTCGAGGAGGTCCGCGCTGCCGTCGGCGGCGATCGCGGCCGCGAGATCGCCGACCATGCGGTCGGCGAGCGTCGCGACCATCGGCCGCAGCCGTTGCACGTGGCCGCGGCCGAACGCGCCCGCGATCAGGCGGCGCAGGCGGGTGTGAGCCGGAGGCTCGTTCTCCAGCAGCGAGTTGCGGTGGAGCAGGTTGAACGACGCGAACCGTTCGAGCGGCTGCGCGTCCTGCCAGATCCGGCCCAGGCCGCGATGCCGCAGCACCGCCGACGACGCGGCGTGCGACACGGCCACGGCGAGGCCGAGCTCGTCGTGGAAATGGACGTCGCCCTGCTCGCGCAGTGCGGCGAACGCCGGGTACGGGTCTTCCAGGAACGCGGGATCGCGGGGGTCGAACACGTCGCGAGACTAACCCTTCGATAGCGTTCAAAGCCGAGCCAGAGGAGGCAGCAGTGGGCAAGGGCGCGCGCAAGAAGGGTCCCAAGCAGGCGACGGACCGCAAGCCGAAGGTGCGCGACGTCTTCGTCGGCCAGCCGTTCGAGGGACTGGTGGCGGAGCCCGAGCTGATCGCGCTGCGTGAGTTCGTGCCGTCCGCGACGGCCAAGCTGACCCTCGCCGACGGTGGCGACGTCACCCTCGGCACCGTGCTGCCGATGGCCGCGGCCGCGTTCGTCCGCTCGGACGGCGAGCGGTACCTCGGCCTGCAGGTGCAGACCCGCTCTTCCGACATCAGCCGCGACCTCGGCCGCTCGCTGAAGTGGCTGCTGGACGCCAAGGAGGGTGACGTCCTCGGCGTGCCGGACACGACGACCCCGCCGTCCGCCGACGAGAACGCCCGCCTCCAGGACTTGCTGACGCCGGGTGCCGAGCTCGACGTCACGCTCCACAAGGACTTCGCCTGGTGGCTGCCGGAGGACGCCGACGCGACCGGCGACGTCGCGGTGTCCCTCGAGCGCGCGAACGCCGCGATCATGCCGACCGAACGGCTGGGCTCGGGTGCGTACTGGGTCCTCGCCGGTGAGAAGGCGCACCTGCGCTGGGTCCGTCCGGAGCCGGAGAACCTGCTGCTCCAGGCGCTGGCGCGGCTGTCCGCGGCCGGCGAGCTCGGCCTCGGCGAGGGCTCCCGCTACGCCGGTTCGTTCCGGGCGCACGGCCTGCTGGTCCCGGTCTGGGACCTCGACCCCGAGGCCCACGCCCGCGAGTGGGCGGACGCCAAGGACGCCCTCGGCACCCGCCTCGAGACGGCCCTGAAGTCCCTCGACGCGGAACCGCTGAACGCGGCCGAGCGCCGCGCCCGCGACGGCCTCATCGGCCGCCAGCTCACCCTGCGCTGACCGCGCGCGAAACAACGCCCGCCGCCGAGCCCACGCCCGGCGGCGGTTTCGCGACCGGGGCGCCCCCCTGTCGGAAAGCACCGGACCACCGGTGCGTACCGGTGACCGGAAACCGCTCGATGAGCGTTCAACCAGGCCTTATGTGGCGCACGAGACACCGCCGCCGGATCGCCGTGGTGGGACCATTCTTCGCGTGATACTTCACATCTGCGGGGCGGCCGACTGGGCCGAAGTGGGCGAAGGCGGCGAGTACAAGCCTCCTTCACTGGGGGAAGTCGGGTTCGTCCACTGTTCCGACTTCGGCACGGCGCACCTGCCGGCCAACGCGCTCTACCGGGGCCGTACCGATCTGGTGCTGCTCGAGATCGATCCGGCCAAGCTCGACGTCGCCGTCCGGTGGGAGGACGGCGAGCCGCCGCATCCGGCCGGTGTGTGGTTTCCGCACGTCTACGGGCCGATTCCGCACGCCGCCGTCGTCGGTGTGCACCAGTTCGCCGAAGCGGGTGACGGTGGCTTCCGGCTGCCGGACTCGCTCGCGCGTCGCTGACGTGGGCAACTCATCACCCGTCCGGGCGTCTACGAATCCGGGCGGGAACGCAGGCAACCTGAGGGGGCTGTGATGCGTGTGCAGGGGGAAAGCGACTGTCCGAGCCCGGGGGGAGGCGATACGGTGACCGCTGCGGCACCCGTCTTCACCGGGGGAGATACCTGGGTGACCAGCGCAGGCCGAGGGAGGGCCGCGACGTTGCCGGGTGAGCTGGTCGACTTCGGCGACTTCGTGCAGGCCACTCTGCCGGGGCTGCTGCGGTACGGCCACGCGCTCACCGGCAACCCGCACGACGCGGCCGACCTGGTGCAGACCGTGCTGGAGAAGATCGGTTCGCGCTGGACGTACGTGCACGAGAAGACCGGCGACCCGCTGGCCTACGTCCGCCGGTCGATGGCGAACGCGCACGTCAGCCGGTGGCGCCGCACGCGCCGCGAGAACCTCGTGGCCGATCTGCCGGACACCAGCCCGCACGTGCCGGACGACCCGTTCGAGCACGAACCACTGTGGCGCGCGTTACGAACGCTGCCGCCGAGACAACGGGCCGTCATGGTCCTGCGTTACTACGAAGGTCTCTCGGAAGCGGAGATCGCCGGGGCCCTCGGCGTCACGCAGGGCACCGTCAAGAGCCAGGCCAGCAAGGCGATCACGTCACTGCGGTCGAAGCTGACTGTGGCCGACATCCAAGGCGAAGGGAGTGACGCGGGTTGAACATCTCCGAGGACGAGCTGGAGCAGCGCCTGCGTGAGCTGTTCGCCGATGAGCGGCTGGACTTGCCGCCACCGCCGGAGGCCGGCACGACCATCGTCGCCGGTGCGCGACGGCGTCGTCGCCGTCGCCAGGGCGTCTTGGCCGTGACCGGGGTCGCGGCGGCCGTGGTGGCCGTCTCGGGTGGGCTCACCATGGTGCGCCTGCACGCCGAGGACGGCACCGCGGTGATGTCCGCCGATGGCTCTTCGATCAGCGTCAAGCCGCCCGAGAACCTCACGGCCGGGCGGCAGGCGCAGAGTTCGGTCCCGGGACCGACCAGCACCCAGGACATCGAGGCGTCCTCGCCTCCCGCTCCGCCGACGTCGAAGGCCTCCCGGCCGCCGTCGGCCCAGCCGCCGTCGAAGCTGCCGCCCGTGCTGAGCGGGCCGCTGCTCGGCTCGGACGGCTTCGGCACCATCAAGCTCGGCATGTCCGAGACCCAGATCGCCGCGCAGGGCGTCACGCTCACCGAAGCGCAGGCCGGCGCGAGCTGCACCGTCTACACCGCGCAGGGCAGCGGGGTGCCGTCGGTCGCGACCGTCGTGGTCTCGAAGGCGGTCGGGCTCACGGTCGTCACCCCCGAACAGGTCGCGCACACCGCCGAGGGCATCGGCGCCGGGTCGAGCAAGGCGCAGGTGCTCGCGACCTACCCCGCCGCGAAGGACGAGTCGGGAGGCGTCGTCGCCCCGGCCACCGACGCCGCCGACTACCACTTCCGGCTCGGCGACTCCGGGGTCGTGCAGACCAGCCTGATGAGCGTCAACCAGGACTGCGCCGGCTGAACGCCGGCGACATACAGAAACCCGGGCTGTCCACAGGGGGAGAGCCCGGGTTTTCTGCCTTCGTGGTGGGAAGTATCAGAGTGCCCCGCCGGCCACCGGCGGCATCTGCGAGTCGGAGCCGCCGTCGCCGACGGACTCGCGGTGCAGGTGGTTCTCGACCTCGAACAGGTTGCCGTTCGCGCGCTTGACGACGTTCAGCAGCGTGCTCATCTGGGAGATCTCTTCGACCTGCTCCTTGAGGAACCACTGCGTGAACTGCTCGCTGATGTAGTCCTCTTCGGCGCGGGCGGCCTTGGCCATCGCGGAGATGTCGGTGGCGACTTCCTTCTCCTGCTCGAGCGCGAGCTCGATGACCTCGGTGACGCCGGAGAAGTCGTTGCGGACCTCACCCGTGCCGGGGATCTCGACGTGGTGGTCGCGGTCGAGCATGTACTGCACGAGCGCCATCGCGTGGTTGCGCTCTTCGACGGACTGCTTGTAGAAGTGCTTCGCCAGCTGAGGCAGGTCCTCGGCGTCGAACCAGACCGCGAGCGCGATGTACTGCTGGGACGCGTTGAACTCGTTGTGGATCTGCGCCTGCAGCAGTTCATAGAACTTCGAGCGCGGTTCTTTCTTCTTGGTGAGGGCCATGTGAATCAGAATAGATCAAGTTTCGCCTGAAAGCCACTCGGGACTGGTGATCTGCCACCTATTAGGGTTACCATTCCTAAAGAAGACGAACCTAATTTAAGTAAGCCTTCCCTAAATTGTCGAAACCATTTAGGGAAGGCTTACTTTATTTATCGCAACGGTTCCCGGCGGATCGGGCAGGACATGCACCGCGGCCCGCCCCGGCCGGAGCCCAGCTCGGACCCGGCGATCGGCAGCACCTCGATGCCGGCCGCCTCCAGGCGCTCGTTCGTCTCGACGTTCCGCTCGTAGCCCACGACCACGCCGGGCGCCAGCGCCAAGGTGTTGTTGCCATCGTCCCACTGCTCGCGTTCGGCCGTCACGGGGTCGAGGCCGGTGTCGATGACGCGCAGCCGGTCGATCTCCATCGCCTCGGCCGCGGCCACCAGGAACGGCGTCGGGCCGGCCACCTTGACGCCGCCGTCGCCGGTCGGGCGGATGGTGAACGCCGTCAGCGAGTCGCGCGCCAGCGGGTACATCACCACGGCGTCGGCGTCGACCATCGTGCACACCGTGTCCAGGTGCATGGTCGCGCGGGACTGCTCGATCGGCACCGCCAGCACGGTGTGCGCGATGCCGTCGGCGAACACCGAGCGCGCGAGCGACTCCGCGCCGGCCGCGGTCGTCCGCTCGCCGACGCCGATGGCGAGCACGCCCGGCGCCAGCAGCATCACGTCGCCGCCCTCGATCGGCGCCGAATGCGCGCCGTACGCGCGGGCCGCGTGCCGGAAGTACGGGTGGTAGGCGTAGATCAGGTCGAGCACCGCGGTCTCGCGGCGGCGCGCGGGCATGGTCAGCGACGAGATCGCGACGCGGTCGGCGATCCACGCCGACGAGTCGCGCGTGAACAGCAGGTTCGGCAGCGGGTCGACGGCGAAGTCGTGCGGGTGGTTCATCATCCGCACCAGCGACGCGCCCTCCGCGGACGGCAGCTCCTCGAAGGTCATCCCGGCCATCAGCACCTCGGCGAGGCCGGCCGAGGTGATGCCGGACAGGTGCGACCGCAGCGAGTCGGCCAGGTCGCCGCCGAGCCGCCGGTCGTCGACCGCCGCGTGGACGCCGGCCGCGTGGGCGCGGTCGTCTTCGAGGGCCGTCCGGAGGGCGTCGGCCAGCAGCAGGACGTCGACGCCGCGGCTGCGCAGCACGTCGGCGAACGCGTCGTGCTCGGCCTGGGCCCGGTCGACCCACGGGATCGAGTCGAACAGGAGCTGGTCGTTGTTGCGGGGCGTCAGCCTTTTGAGCTCGTTGCCGGGCCGGTGCAGCAGCACCGCGCGCAGGGGTCCGACTTCGCTGTCCACCCGGGGAGGTGTCGTTTCGTCGATCACCCCCCGAGCTTAGTCAGGGCAGCCAGGAAACGTGCCCCTTCAACAGGGCATATCCGACGAAGGACACGAAGTCGAAGAGCGTGTGGGCGGCGACGAGCGGCCACAGCCGGTTCGTCTTCTGCCACAGCCGCCCGAACACCAGGCCCATGATCAGGTTGCCGACGAACCCGCCGAAGCCCTGGTAGAGGTGGTACGACCCGCGCAGCACGGCGGCGCCGAACAGCGCGTTGTTCTCCCGGACGCCGAGCTGCCGCAGCCGCGTCAGCAGGTAGCCGATGACCAGGACCTCTTCGGCGAACGCGTTGCCGAACGCCGACAGCGTCAGCGTGATCGGGCGCCACCACGTGTCGTTCAAAGTGGACGGTTGCACCGCCAGGCTGAACCCCAGGTGGTAGGAGATGAAGTACAGCGCGAGGCCGGGGATCCCGATCAGCGCGGCCAGCCCGAGCGTCAGCAGCGCGTCCCGGCCGGGGGACCGGCGGTCCAGCCCGACCTGCGCGATCTTGATCCCGGCGCGCCACAGGAAGTACAGCCCGAGCGCGCCCCAGCCGACCAGCTGGGCGGCCGAGAGCAGCTGCTTGAGCAGGTCGATCAGGCTCGCCGCGGCCTGGGGCACGTTGAGCTGGACCTGTTGCTGGGCCAACGGCGTCGGCTGCAGCAGGGAGTCCACAAGGGACAGCAGGCTGCGCACGCCGGACAACCCGAGCGTGATGCCGAAGACGATCAGCAGCTCCAGCTTGATCGCGCGGCGCTCCCGCGGGTCGTCGACCGGTTCCGGGAACGCCGGTGCGGCCGGGGCCAGCCACGATCGCGCGGTGAACGTCATGTGCGCACGCTACCTTCGGGGTATGCCGAGGAGCATCGCCACCAACGAAACCGTCGACCGCGCCGCGCTCGTCGAGTTCCTGTCCACCCGCCACCGCGCGATCCTGATGGCCACGAAGGCCGACGGGAGCCCGCAGCTCTCGCCGGTGACCTGCGGCGTCGACGCCGAGGGCCGGCTGGTCATCTCGACCTACCCGAAGCGCGCCAAGGTCGTGAACGTCAAGCGCAACCCGAAGGTCTCGGCCTGCATCCTCTCCGACGAGTGGAACGACCAATGGGTGCAGCTCAACGGGACCGCCGAAGTCCTGGACATCCCGGACTCCGTCGAGCCGCTCGTGGAGTACTTCCGTGCCATTTCGGGCGAACACCCGGACTGGGACGAATACCGCGAGGCCATGGTCAAGCAGGGCAAGAGCATCATCCGCGTGACGATCGAGAGCTGGGGCCCGCTGGCCAAGGGCGGGTTCCCCGCCGAACTAGCCTGACGCACCCCGCAGGAACGGGCAGCCGACGAGCCGCCGCAGCTCCATCGCGAGCTGCGGCGGGCTCTCGACGGACTTCGAGAACGCCAGCCGGACGTCGTGGTCACCGGCGTCGGACTCGACGCGCAGCCGCAGCCCGAACCGGTCGAGCCCGAGCGGGCGGATCCGGCCGCCGCGCAGCTCCGCCGGCAGGTGCTTGGCCAGCTGCTCGACGACGTCGGAGTGGTCGCTCTCCAGGTGCCGCAGCCACTGGGCCTCGTAGTCGTGGAACGGGTCGGGTGGCGCCGCGCTGAACGTGTGCGGGCGCAGCGAGTGCGTGCCTTCGGCGTCCGCGAGCACGAGCGACGCCGGGGTGAGCCGCAGCAGCGTGACGCCGTGGCCGACGTCGAGGAGCCGTTCGTCCGGCCGCGACTCGGCAATCGACACCGCCCGCGCGCGGGCCGACACCGGCGAGAGCGGTCGCAGCCAGCCGGTGATCCACAGCAGCCCGCGGATCGGCTCCCGCAGGGCGACCGGCGCCTGGTCGGCGAGCTCGACCATCACGGCCAGCTCGCCGCGCTGGGTCTCCTTGGCCGCGCGGACCATCGCGTGGTCGTCGGGCAGCAGCACGCTCACGCTGCCGCTGTGGTGCACGTGGTGCAGGACCGGGACGACGCGCTCGCCGTCCAGTCCGGCGCGTTCGCAGGTGGGCATCAAGGACGCGGGACCGTTGCGGGTCGCGATCGTCTTGGCGCGCTCGGCGGGGTTCGGCGCCGGCGGGCGGCGGATGGATGTCGGGGCCTCGGTCACGGCTCACCTCCTACTTAGGTGAGCCTAACCTGAATCCTGCGGTCTGGATAGTCGCTCGATTGCGGTCCGGGTCACGCGGGCGTTCCGCCGAACGGAGTATCGGTAACACCGCTGTGCAAAATTCCGAAAAGACCGGTGACCAGTGTCGACACGGTGGGGGCCAGCGTGCAGATCGTCCCGGTTCCCGAGCGCGTGCCCGCGTTCGAACTCGACCCCGCGATGCCGTCCGGCGCGCTGCCGATCTTCGGCGAGTACCTCGACCGGATCGGTCGTGACATCGCGAACCAGCGGGTGCTGGCGTGGTTCTTCCTGGCGTTCGGGGTCGCCCAGTTCTTCACCGGGGCCGGGGTGGCGCTGGCGATCGGCACGATCGCCCTGGCCGGCTCGGTCGAGGCGTGGTGGCTCTACCGCGCGTACGTCCGGGTGCCCGAAACGCGGCTGAAGCGGGAGGCGTTCCGGCGGGTCGACCTCACGGCCGACGCCTTGGTCGCGGCGGGGCGGACGGTCGGCCTGCGCCTGCCGGACGGCCGGTGGCTGCGCGTCCGGCTCGACGAGGCGCATCGGTTGCTGGTGGCCGGGCACCGGCGGGTCTGGCTGCTGGGCCGCGGCCCGAAGGTGTTCGTCGGCTTCTCCGGCGTGGTGCGGCTCCGCCGCGCGCGCATCCACGACTCGCCGCCGGCAGGTGCCGTGGTGGTGCCGGAGCCGGCCGGGTCCGCCTCGCCGAGGCTCGATCCCGTGCTGACCGCGCACCGCCGCGAGATCGCCCGCGAGCAGCGTGCGACGGCCGCGTTCCTGCTGGTGCTCGCGGGTTTCGCGAGCTGGGTCCGGCTCGACTTCCCGGTCATGGGGTGGGTCGCGTGGACGTTCGCGGCCGGCGCGCTGCTGGGCGCGTTCGTGACCGCGGCGCGCGCGTTCGCCTACCGCCGCCCGCTGCCGGCGGACCACTGGACGGAGCTGCGCGCGGTCCTCGACGGCCCGGTCCGCATGGGCCGCCACGGCACGGCCCGGCTGAGCGGCCTGACCATGCTCGCCGACGGGACGGTGATCGGGTTCCGCCTGCCCCGGGCCGATCCGTCGATGGCAGCGAACATCGCCGCGACCGGCCGCCTGTGGATCGCGGGAGTTCCCCGGCCGGGCGCGGCGAAGACGGGCGTGCCGGGTTATCCGGTGCTCGGCACGGTCTGGCTGGGCTGAGCGGGCGTCCGGTCCCGGCGGGGCAGCAGGAGCGGCGTCCCCAGCACCAGCACCCCGGCGACGCCGATCGCGACGCGCGTGCCGGTGAAGCTCGCGAGCACGCCCCAGAGCGCCGTCAACGTGGCGATCGACGCCTTGGTGCTGACCGACCACGCCGAGAGCGTGCTCGCCACGCGGTCGGCCGGCAGCTGCTCGAGCCGGTAGGTCGCGAGCACCGGGTTGAACACGCTGCAGGAGACGATCAAGCCGAGCTCGACGACCATGACGAAGGCGAGCCCGCCGGCGCCGGCCGGGAGGAAGGCCAAGGCGAGCAACCAGCACGCTCGGACGGCGCCGGCCACCACCAAGACGGGGTGCCTGCCGAACCGCCTGACGAGCCGCGGCGTCAGCCGTGAACCGGCGAGCCCGCCGAGGCACGGGACCGCGAAGGCGAGTCCGTACTGCCACGGCGTGAACCCGAGCTGGTTCAGCATCAGCACGGCGAGCAGTGGCTCGGTGCCCATGATCAGGCCGTTGAACAGCAGGACGTTGAAGTACAGCGGCCGCAGCCCGGGGTGCGTCAGGATCGTGCGCCACCCCTCGGCCAGGTCCCGCGCACGCAGGCGAGTGGTCTGCCGCGGGCGCGGTTCGTCTCCGCCGATGGCCCGGATCCCGAGCGCGGAGAGCAGGAAGCTGACGGCGTTGGCGGCCACCGACGTCACCGGGCCGAAGAGCGCGAACGCCGCCCCGCCGAGCGGCGGGCCGAGCGCGGTGGCCGTCCAGTTCGTCGACTCGAACCGCCCGTTCGCGACGAGCAGGTCTTCGGGCGCTACCAGGCCTTTGAGGTAGGCGCCGCTCGCGGAGGTGAAGGTGATGTCCGCCGCGGCGACGATCACGGACACGACGAGGAGCTGCCCGAAACTCAGCGACCCGAGCGCGTAGAGGGCAGGCACGCTGATCAATGCGGCGAACCGGACGAGGTCCATGGCCACGAGCACCGGCCGCTTGCGCCGCCGATCGACCCAAGGCCCCATCGGCACGGCCACGAGAGCCCCGACGGCCGGCCCGACGGCGGCGAGCGCGGAGACGGCCGCGGGCCCGGCGTGCAGCACGAGGATCGCCAGCATGGGAAAGGCCCCGAAACCGAGCCAGGTCCCGAACGCGCTCACGGCGTAAGCCGTCCACAGCCACCTGAACCGCCGCCCGAGCCGCCTGCGCATCACCGGAGGATCAAAGCGGGGATCGGCCCGGTGAAGCAAACAACCGACGCGGCGGCGAGCCACAACACCGCGTTGTGAACCTAGAGTTGTCCGCTGTGGACCTCGATGCCGTGCGTACGTTCGTCTCCGCCGCGGAGGCGGGCCGGTTCCAGGACGCCGCGGTCCATCTCTCGATCACGCAGCAAGCCGTCTCGAAGCGCATCGCCGCGCTGGAGAAAGCCTTGGGTGTGCAGTTGTTCACCCGTATCGCGCGTGGAGCCGTGCTCACCGGTGACGGTGAGGTCTTCCTACCTCACGCCCGGGAACTCCTCCTGGCCGAGGCTCGAGCGCTGGCGTCGGTAGGCACCAGGCCGTTCCGGGTCGACGTGATCGGCCGGCGGCTGTGCCCGGCGACGCTGCTGCGCGGATTCCACGAGGCTCATCGGGAGATCGCCTTGGAGGTGG
Organism: Amycolatopsis sp. NBRC 101858; assembly: GCF_030269325.1. GTDB lineage: Bacteria > Actinomycetota > Actinomycetes > Mycobacteriales > Pseudonocardiaceae > Amycolatopsis > Amycolatopsis ponsaeliensis. The sequence continues at coordinate 2,634,714 of NZ_BSTD01000001.1, forward strand.
TGACGCTCTTCGACGCCGCTTCGGCGATCGCGGCCGTCCGGGAAGGCAGCATCGATGCCTCCTTCCGCGCGGTCGACGTGCTGCCCGAAGACGTGGATTCGGCCTGGGTGTTCGACGAGCCGATCCAGCTGCTGTGCGGACCCGCACACCCACTGGCCGCGTCGTCTTCGGTGACTCCTGAGGTACTGGCCGGGCATCGGATCTGGATGCCCGGCGTGGTGCCCGGGACCGAGTGGGGCGCGTACTACGCCGAGTTCATGGCCGCGTTCGGACTGTCGATCGACGCCGCCGGGCCGAACTTCGGCACCGAGGTGGTGCTGGACATGCTCGCGGAGTCGGCGGAGGTCGCCACCCTGGTCGGAGCGGAAAGCCGGGTCCGGTGGCCGGCCGGGCACGACTTGCGGCGCGTTCCGATCGAGGATCCGACGCCCGTGTATCCCCATTCGCTCGTTTGGCGCCGGGGCAGTTCGCACCCCGCGCTGGCCAAGCTGCGCGCTCATCTGAGGCCGGGCGCGCGGGCCGCCACGACCTGGCGTCCCGGCTGGGCGAGCTAGCTCGTCACCGCCTTCTCGCGGTTGTTGCCGTACGACAGCCGGAGGGCGACCCAGCCGTCGCGTTCTCCCGCGCAGATCTCCTCGACCGTCTCCACCAGGACCGCCGCCGCACCGGAAGTCGCGTAGTTGCCGTGCCTGGCGGCGAACAGCGCGATCTCCTTCTCGATCGCGTAGCGCGCCCGGGTCCGGCTGGTCCAGTTCTCCTTGTAGCCGCCCAGCGCGCGGATCCCGTTGATCAGCACCGCCAACGACCCGACGGCCGCGATGAGCCGCGCGTCGAGGGCGAACGCCGCCAGTGCGGGGATCGTGGCCGTCACGACCAGACTCGTCATCTCGACGATCGAGTGCCAGCGCCGTGCGGCCCACGAGGACCGCTGGTAGCGCTGCCACTCGGCGAGCACCGAGGGCGGCACGGGCTCGTCGTCGACCCCCTTCGCTTCGAGGACCCACTGACTGCGCGCGATCGACCGCGGATCTGCCTTCATGGGACGAAAGTGAAGCACGTCGTCAGCCCAGCGACTTCCGCGTCGCCTCCTCGGTCTCGAGCACGCCCTGCCGGATGCCCTCCAGCTGGTCGCTCAGCTCCCGCACCGCGCCGGTGTCGACCGCGACGTCCGTCGTCGCCGCCGTCAGCTCCGCGACGCGCGCCACCAGGCTGTCCAAGCCGAGTGCGCCCGACTGCAGCTGGGCCAGCAGCTTGTCGCGTGCTCCCGAAAGCCGTGCGTGCACGTCCGCCTGGGCCTTGACCGACGTCAACGCCTGTTCGAGGTCGCCGCGGACCTCCTCGCGCGCGGTTCTCAGCGACTTCTCCAGCCGGCGCCGCTCCTGCGTCACGGCGTCGAGGTCGACCCGGGAAAGCGCCTTCCCCGTCGCCGACGCGCGGCCCGCGAGCCGCCGCAGCGTCGCCAGCGTCTCTTGGACCACCGGTTCCATGTCCGCGACGCGGTCGGCCAGCGGGCCGGCGTCGAGGGACGAGCTCAGCGACGCGAACCCGTCCGCCGCGCCCTCGGCCCGGCGCAGCCAGTTCTCCTCGTCGGACCCCGGTGCGACGTCGAGCACGCGCGCCTCACGGCGTTCCGGCGCCGGCTCCCGGCCCAGCGAAGCCACGCCCGCGCGGGCGGCCAGCACCGCGACCCCGATCAAGAGGGCGAGGAGCACCGGCAGCTGGACGGCCCACGCCACCCCCGCCGACGTGGCGGCCAGCAGCAGCCCCCACGGTTCGGCGAGCTCACGGGCGAACTTCATGTCAGAAATTCGAAATCACGGAAGTGAACACCTGGTTGATCGAGTCCGGTTTGGACGAATCGTACTCCGATCCCTCGGTCGCTTCGGCGATCTGCTTCAGCACGCCCTGGTCGGCGTCCGAGCCGTAGGCGATCGTGAACAGCCGGACCGTCTCCGCGTTGCCCTCCGGCCGCAGCTGCGGCAGCAGGTGGTCGAGGTCGACGCCGCCGGAGTCCTCGTTGCGGCCGTCGGTCAGCACCACGACCGCGTTGATCGCCGACGGGTCGACGTGCGCCTTCATGTACTCGTACGCGGCCTGCGCCGAGTCGTAGAGCCCGGTGCCCGCCTGCGGTGACAGCCCGCTCAGCCGCATCGCCAGCGTCTCCTTGCCGCTGGTGCCGAGCGGCTGGACCGGCAGCAGCTCCTGGTAGTCCTTGTCGCCGTCGAGGTGGGTGGAGAACTGCCAGAGCCCGACCTGGTCGCGCGGCACGAACTGGCCGAGCGCGTCGATCGCGGCCTGCTTGGCCAGGTCGATCTTGCTCTTTCCGGTGCCCTTCACCTCGTCACCCATCGAGCCCGAGACGTCCACGACCAGCAGCACGTTCGCTTTCTTGCGCAGCTCGGTCCACGTGGTCAGCAGCTTCGAAAGCACCGTCGGCGACGGCGGCTGCAGGAAGCTGATCTTCGCGTCCGGCTGGGTGCCGTTCGCCGTCGTCACCTGCGGGCCCGGCTTGCCGTCGAACGACCGGAAGCCGAGCGCGGCGAACCGCTGCTGCGTCTCCGGACCCCGCAGGTAGCCGAGGAAGTCCGCGGCGATCTGCTTGCGCGTCGGGTCGGCCCAGTTGAGCGTGACGAACGGGTGGTCGGAGTTGAGCGTGCCGTCGGCCGGGTAGATCGCGACGATCGGCACCTTCGGCGGCGCGTGCTGGCCGACCTTGGCCGGGTCGTTCGTCGGGTTCCCCTGGTTGTAGCCGATCAGCGAGCTCTCCTCGACGGTCACCGCCGAGATGTAGGACAGCGCCGCGCCGCGGTCGTCGGCCTTCTGCAGGTTCGTCAAGAAGGTCAGCGTGTTGTCGCCGTAGTGCACGATCGCCTGCTCGATGTTCGTGACGAACTGCTTCGCCTCGGGCTTCTCGAGCGCGGCCGCGGTGAGGTCGGACGACGTGCCGGTGGCCGCGTAGTACGCGCCGATGGTGGCGTTCAGCCCCGCGGTGGAGATGTTCGGGTTCGTCTTGCCGAGCCGGAACTTCCCCCACTCCGGGTGGCCGTACTTCGCCCAGCCCGCCGGGTCGGTCGCGAGCGTGGCGAGGTCCTTCCAGCCGATCGGCTTGGCCGGCCAGCCCAGCGCCTCGGCCATCGGCTTCGGCATCGCCACGGTCAGCGGCGAGTTCGCGATCGACTGCGGGTCACCGTCCGGCACGATCGACGCCGAGTCGCCCTTCGCGTTGACGCGCAGCAGGTTGACCCAGCCGCTCGCGGCCGGTGTCCAGACGTCGGGGCGCGGCCCGTCGGTGGCCTCGTTCCAGCCGTTCGCCAGCGCCTGCATCGCGATGCCCGACGACTTCGATTTCACGATGACGTCGACGCAGTGCCCGGCGACGGTCCGTCCGGAGTAGGCCTTCGCGGCCTCCTGGACTATTCCGACCTTTTCCGGGGACGACGCGACGTTGAGCGCGATGGCGTCCGAGCCGGTGCATTTCGGCGCGTCCGCCTCGTCGCCCGAGTCGCTGGTCCAGGCGCGGATCCCGATGATCAAGCCGGCGGCGACCACGATCGCGGCCACGAACGGGAGAATCTTTCTCTTTCGCCGTGCTGGTTGGGAATTGATCATCGAGCCCTCCCCGTTCCACCGCCGAAATACCATTATCGGGCAGCGGAACGGAACGGGGACGGTAATTCCGAAACTTGACTATGTCTTAGGGCCGCGGCGCGACCACGTCCACGCGTAACCGGGGTCTTCGGACGCGTCGGCGGCTTCGCCGAGCTCCAGCGGCGCGAACGTGTCGACCATGACCGCGGTCTCGTCGAAGAACTCCGCGCCGATCGACGCCTCCGCCGCGCCCGGCTGCGGGCCGTGCGTGAAGCCGGACGGGTGCAGCGAAAGCGAGCCGACGCCGATCCCGGAGCCCTTGCGGGCCTCGTAGTTGCCGCGCACGTAGAACATCAGCTCGTCGGAGTCGACGTTCGCGTGGTTGTACGGCACCGGGATCGAGTCCTCGTGGTAGTCGACCTTCCGCGGGCAGAAGGAGCAGACGACGAAGTTCGGGCCCTCGAACGTCTGGTGCACGGGCGGTGGCTGGTGCACGCGGCCGGTGATCGGCTCGAAGTCGTCGATGTTGAACGCCCACGGGTAGAGGCAGCCGTCCCAGCCGACGACGTCGAAGGGGTGCGTCGCGTACGTGTAGCGGGTCAGGCCCGCGCGGTGGCGCACCAGGACCTCGACGTCCTCGCCGTCTGCCAGCAGCGGCTCGGCCGGCCCGCGGACGTCGCGCTCGCAGTACGGCGAGTGCTCCAGGAACTGGCCCTTCGCCGACAGGTACCGCTTCGGCGGCCCGATGTGCCCGCGCGCCTCGAGGATGAAGAGGCCGACCTCGCCGTGCGGGACGACGCGGTAGGTGCACGACGTCGGGAGCACGAGGTAGTCGCCGTCGCCGATCTCGAGGCTGCCGTAGATCGTCTCGACGGTCGCGGAGCCGCCCTGGACGTAGAACAGCTCGTCGCCGGCCGCGTTGCGGTAGAGCGGGCTCGGTGCGGTCGCGGTGACGAACCCGATGGTGACGTCGTTGTTGCCGAAGAGCCGGCGCCGGTCGGTCACCGCATCGGCTTCGCCGCCGAACTTGAGGTCCCGGGTCTGGAACGCCCGCGGCTTGAGCGGGTGGTTCGGGGTCAGCCGCCCGCGGTCCTCCTCGACCGCGACGGCGTCGACGATCGCCGTCGGCAGGCCGCGGTGGTAGAGCAGCGCGGAGTCGGCGGAGAAGCCCTCGACGCCCATCAGCTCCTCGGCGTAGAGGCCTCCGCCGGGCTTCCGGAACGCGGTGTGCCGCTTGTGCGGGATCTCACCTACTCGCCGGTAGTAAGGCATCGCCGACCCCTTCTGACCTGTCCGTTGTGCGAACGATTTTGTCCTCATGTCGTACGCTACTAGCGTGTCAGTCGTGTCAAGCGCTGTGGAACTCACGCCCCCCGGCCCCCGTGGAATTCCTCCCCTGTTCGCGAGGCTCGTCGACGACTCGGCGTTGTTCCCTCCGGGCGATGCGGCCATGCCCGAAGCCCTGCGCGCGCACTTCGCGAGCCGGGAGTCCGAGCACGCCGGTGTACTGGGGGTCTTCCTCTGCCAGGCCTCCCGGCTGCCGGAGCTGATCACCGAGTTGATCAAGATCAAGCCGAAGCAGCCACTGCCGCTCTCGCTGATCATCGACACCGGCCTCGGCGGCGTCCCGAAGGCGATCTCGATCGTCGAGTCGCGCAGCGAGCTGCTCGCGCTGCGGATGGTCGAGATGCCGGCGCCGTCGGACGTCGACGAGGTCTGGCTGGAGCGCGTCTCGGAGTTCGTCCCGGAGGACGTCATCCGCGTGGTCGAGCCGCGGCGGGGCGTCGGCTGGCTGGACGGCGTGCGGAAGGTCATCGAGCACGGCAGCTGGCCGAAGATTCGCTGCGGCGGCAAGGCGGGCGAGAACTTCCCGAGCGTCGACGAGGTGGCGGACTTCCTCGCGGTCGTCAGCGGGTCGACCGGCGCGTCGTTCAAGGCGACGAACAGCCTGCACCGCGCGGTCCGGCACGCCGACCCCGACACCGGCTTCGTGCACCACGGCTTCCTCAACCTCCTCGTGGCCTCCGGGCGCAGCCTCTCCGGCGGCGACGTCCGGGCCGCGCTGGAGTCGACCGATGCCGAAGCGCTGGCCGAAGAGGCTCGCGGGTTGTCCGAGCAGGCCGCGAAGGCCGTCCGGGCGCTCTTCGCGTCGTACGCGGCTGCTTCGTTCGAGCAGCCGGTCGCCGACATGGGCGAACTCGGCTTGCTGTGACCGGCCGGGAGGGGTCGCTGACGCTCGACCGGGGCTTGGCGCTGCTGCAGGCAGTGGCCGACGCCGGCGGCGACGCGGCGACCATCTCCGAGCTGGCCGTGGCCATCGGGGCCAGCCGCGCGGCCGTCTACCGGCTGCTGGTGCCGTTGTCGGAGCGCGGGCTGGTCTGGCGGGACGGCACCAAGGTCCGGCTCGGCGTCGGCCTGCTCCGGCTGGCCGGGCAGGTGCTCCCGCAGCTGCGGGACGCGGCGGGGCCGGTACTGCGCGAGCTGGCCGAGAAGGTCGGCGCGACGGCGCACCTCTCGGTCGCGCAGGGGACGCAAGCGCTTGCGGTGGCCGTCGTCGAGCCGTCGTGGACGAGCTTCCACGTCGCTTACCGCGTCGGCAGCAGGCACTCGCTGACGTCGGGTGCGGCCGGCAAGGCGATGTCCCTGCGCCCGGGCGGCGACGGCTGGGTGACGTCGACGGGCGAGCTGGAGGCGGGCGCGTCCGGCGTCGCGGCGCCGGTCCGCGGGGTGCCGGGCCTGAAGGCGAGCGTCGGCGTCGTCTCGATGGAGCCGCTCAAGGCCGCCGAGGTGGGCCCGCAGGTCGTCGCGGCCGCCGTGCGGCTGGCCGACATCCTGCGTGCTTAGCGGCGCGAAACCGCCAGCAGCGGCCGGACCATGGTCAGCAGCAGGGCGACGTCGATCGAAAACAGCAGGCGCTCGAACAGGCCCAGCGTGACATCCTGCTGAGCGGGGCCGACGACCAGCGTGACGACGAACCCGGCGAGCACCACGCCGATGGCGGCGAAGCTCGCCGTGGCGAGCCGCCGGATCGTCGTCCGGCGCGGCTCCCACGGGCAGCGCTCGCGGCCTTTCCGCGTGAGGACGAACGCGGCGGCCGGCAGCGCGACGAACGCCGTGAGAGCGGCGATGTTGTGGACCTGTCCGGAGAGCGAACGCGCCTGCCCGTCGGGGTCCACGGGCACGAGCCCGCACACGAGCAGCCCGGCCGACCAGACGCCGACCAGCACGCAGACGGCGGTGGTGCCCGGCCGGTGGGCCTTCGCGATGCCGGCGAGCAGGGCGACCGAGCCGAGCGACAGGGCCAGGCACATCACGCTGAACAGGGGAGCGGCCGACGCCGAGCCGAGCTTGCCGTAGACGTACTCCGACAGCGTCTGCCAGATCGGGCTGACCTGGCCGGAGAGCCGCAGGTGCAGGTCGATCGAGATGGCCACGGCGAGGCCGATGCCCCCGAGCGCGATCCGGCCGTGCAGCGGCGAGACCGCGGGCAATGGCTTGTTCACCTGGCTTCCACCCTTTCGTTTCCGAAAGGTTACCTGGTGAACCTGTGAACCAGCGGTCAGAAGGCCAGCTGGAGCAGGGCGAACGCCGCGAACCCGGCGAACACGAAGCCGGCGCAGCGCTGGATCAGCTTCGGGCGGATCCGGCTGCGGATCTTCGCGCCGATGAACACCGCGAGCCCGGCCACGACGATGAGTGCGGCGAACGCGCCGACGCCGACGGCGACGGGGTTGCCGATGCGGGCGGCGAGACTCGCCGTCGCGAGCTGGGAGGCGTCGCCCCACTCGGCGGCGAAGAGCACCCCGAACGACGTCATCGCGGAGCGCAGGAAGGACAGCGGGGCGGGGCCGACACGCGAAGCGTCTTCGCCTGCTTCGTCCGCTTCGCTGAATCCCTCGCGAAGGAGCATGAAAGAGCCGAGGCCGAACATCGCGGCGACGACCAGGGAAAGGACCACGTCCGGCAACAGCGTCAGCACACTGCCGAACGCGACCGCGATGACGCATTGCACGGCGAACGCCGCGCAGACCCCGGCGAATACCGGGCCACCTCGGAAACGGGTGGTCAGCACCAGGGTCGCGACCAGCGTCTTGTCCGGCAGCTCCACGGCGAGGACCAGGCCGAACGCGCTGATCAGCGCCACCATCGCGGAAGTCATGAGTATTTGTCGCCCCTTTCACTGCAACGATAAAGGGGGGATTCAGAACGGCGCAAGCTGATGGCTTGCGCGAAATTGCCGGATCGGCGGTCATGAATTTGTCATCAAGCCGCGTCGCACAATTTTCTTCGGTATGCCGAAAATTCGATTGTGGGCTGCGGTAGGTTGTCGGCCATGGGGTCTGAGGCGCGTACTGCGCAGGTCGAAGAGGTCATCCGCCGGTTGGAAGCGCACTACGTGTTCCCGGACGTCGCGGCGAAGCTGGCAGAAGTGCTTCGCGAGCGTCTCGGCGAAGGCGCGTACAGCGGACTGGGCGACGCGGAATTCGCGACGCTGGTCACAACCGACCTGCAGTCGGTGAACGGCGACCAGCACCTGCGCCTGCGGCACCACGTCGACCCGGTCGCCGAAGACGGCGACGCGGCCGTGAACTCCGACGGGTTCCGGGTCGAGGCCGAGCTGGAGGGGTTCGGCATCGCCGAGGTCAAGAGACTCGCCGGCAACGTCGGCTACCTCGACACGACCATGCTCTACCCGCCGGAGCTGGCCGGCCCCGCGATCGCGGCGGCGATGACGCTGCTCGCGCCCACGGACGCCCTCCTGCTGGACGTGCGCCGCAACCGCGGCGGCACCCCCGGCACGAGCGCGCTGCTGCAGACCTACCTCGTCGACGAGCAGGTCCACTACCTCGACATCTACGAGCGCGAGGGCCACCAGACCATCCAGATGTGGACGCTGCCCTACGTCCCGGGCCTGCGGTTCGGCGGCACCAAGCCGGTCTGGGTGCTGACCGGGCCGCGGACGTTCTCCGGCGGTGAGGATCTCGCGTTCTCGCTCCAGCAGCAGGGCCGGGCGAAGACGGTCGGGGAGGCCACCCGCGGCGGCGCCCACCCGCGTGAGCAGTACAAAGTGGACACCTACCTCGACGTGACCGTGTCGATCGCGCGCTCGTTCCACCCGGAGACGGGGGAGAACTGGGAAGGCACCGGCGTCCGCCCGGACCTGCCGGTGGCCGCGGACCGGGCGTTCGACACGGCGTACGCGCTGGCGCTGGAGCACGTCCTCGGGCTGGGCTCCGCCGGGCCGCGGCGCACGGTGGCGGACGAGGCGCGGCAGGCACTCGACCAGCTGTAGTCACCCAGGACGTTGGTCCTGCACCAGAGGGGACCACTTGATCTGGCCGTGACCTCGGCCCCGGAGCACGCTGGACCACGTGGAGGTCCTAGAGCTAGCGCGGTGGCAGTTCGGCATCACCACCGTCTACCACTTCCTGATGGTCCCGCTGACCATCGGGCTGTCGATCCTGGTCGCGGCGGTGCAGACCCGCTGGGTCCGCACCGGCGAGCTGCGGCACCTGCAGATGACGAAGTTCTGGGGCAAGCTGCTGCTGGTCAACTTCGCGATGGGCGTCGTGACCGGCATCGTGCAGGAGTTCCAGTTCGGGATGAACTGGAGCGCGTACTCGCGCTTCGTCGGCGATGTCTTCGGCGCGCCGCTCGCGATGGAAGGGCTCGTCGCGTTCTTCGTCGAGTCGACCTTCCTCGGCCTGTGGATCTTCGGCTGGGACCGGCTGCCGAAGAAGGTGCACCTGGCGTGCGCGTGGGCGTTTTCGCTGGCCACGATGGCGTCGGCGTACTTCATCCTGGCCGCGAACTCGTGGATGCAGCACCCGGTCGGCGTGACGTTCGAGAACGGCAAGCCGACGATGAACTCGATCTGGGCGGTGCTGACGAACAACACGGCGCTGGCCGCGATCCCGCACACCCTGGCCGGCGCGTTCTCGGTGGCGGCGGCGTTCCTGGTGGGCGTCGCGGGCTGGCACCTGTGGCGCCGCGGCGACCACGCCGACGTGTGGCGGTCGTCGCTGCGCCTGGGCGGCTGGGTCGGCGTCGCGGCGTTCGCGGTCCTCGCGATCACGGGTGACACGCAGGGCAAGCTGATGTTCGAGCAGCAGCCGATGAAGATGGCGTCGGCGGAAGCGCTGTGCCACACGGAAAAGCCGGCGAGCTTCTCGATCATCGCGATCGGCGACGTGGCCGGGTCGAACTGCGAGGACGTCAAGACGTTCAACGTGCCCGCGCTGCTCTCGTTCCTGGCCCACAACGACTTCAAGACCGAGGTCAAGGGCGTCGAGGACCTGATCACCGAGTACCAGGCGAAGTACGGCACGAACTACCCGGACGACCCCGCGCTCGGGTCGCTGGCCGGCAAGCCGATCGACTACGTGCCGAATCTGCCGGTGACGTACTGGGGCTTCCGGATGATGATCGGCTTCGGCGCGGTGTCGGCGGGCATCGGCGTGCTGGCCCTGTGGCTGACGCGCCGGGGCCGGATTCCCGGCGGCCGCTGGTTCCCGCTGCTGGTCCTGGGCGGCATCGCGACGCCGTTCCTGGGCAACAGCGCGGGCTGGATCTTCACGGAGATGGGCCGTCAGCCGTTCGTGGTCGTCCCGAACCCCTCGGGCGTCGACGGGGTGTGGATGTTCACGGCGCAAGCGGTGTCGCGGCTGACGACGGGTGAGGTCTGGACGTCCCTGATCGCGCTGACCACGGTGTACGCGGCGCTGGGCGTGGTGGAGCTGTACCTGATGCGCAAGTACGTCCGCGGCGGGGTCGACGCGGTGATGCCGCCGCCGAAGAAGGACTCCGACAAGACCGAAGGCGACACGCTCGCCTTCGCGTACTGAGGTGGTGGACTCGATGGACACCCACAGTGCTGGTGTCTTCACTCTCGTGAGTTACCCACAGTCGACCTGTGGACAACTCGGCAGGTTGTGGATAACTCACGGCTACCGTGCCGGAGGAGGGGCCCGATGACGCTCGCCACGGTCTGGTTCGTCGTCATCGCCTTCTTCTGGCTCGGCTACCTCTTCCTCGAAGGCTTCGACTTCGGCGTCGGCATGCTGCTGCCCGTTCTCGCGCGCGACAACACCGAGCGCCGCGTCATGGTCAACACCATCGGGCCCGTCTGGGACGGCAACGAAGTCTGGCTCATCGTCGCCGGTGGAGCCATGTTCGCGGCCTTCCCCGCCTGGTACGCCGGCCTCTTCTCGGCCGCCTACCTGCCGCTCCTGGTCGTGCTGCTCGCCCTCATCGGCCGCGGCGTCGCGTTCGAATACCGCGGCAAGGTCGACTCCGAGCGCTGGCGGCGCACCTGGGACCGCGTGATCATGCTCGGCTCGTGGGTCGCTTCGCTGGGTGCCGGCCTCATCCTCGCGACCACCGTCCTCGGCCTGCCCCTCGATGCCGAAGGCAACCGCGTCGGCTCCGCGTTCGCCGCGTTCCGCTGGGACACGCTCCTCGGCGCGGTCGCCATCGCTGCCTTCTCCCTCGCGCACGGCGCGGCGTTCCTCGCCCTCAAAACCAGCGGTGACCTGCGAGAACGTGCGCGCGGACTGGCGCTGCGGCTCCTGCCGATCGCCATGGTGCCGATCGTCGCGTTCCTGTCGGTCGTCCAGTGGCGCGAAGGCACCCTGTGGACACTGCTCTCGTTCGGGATCAGTGCTCTCGCCGCGGCGGTCGCGTGGCTGCGGCTGCGGGCCGACCGCGACGGCCAGGCCTTCGCCGCGCTCGCCGTCGTCATCGCCGGGGTCGCCGTCACGATGTTCGGGGCGCTCTTCCCGAACGTGCTGCCCTCGACGCTCGACGCCGCCAACACCCTGACCATCGAAGGCGCCGCGTCGAGCCCGTACACGCTGACCGTGATGACCTGGGTCGCCGTCTTCGGGGCCCCGGCCGTGCTGGTCTACCAGGGCTGGACGTACTGGGTGTTCCGCAAGCGCATCGGCACCCAGCACATCCCAGCGGTGCACGCGCCATGACCGAGCTTCCCGGCCACGCTCCCCTTTCCGCCTCGGAGTCCACAGTGGACTCGGCGCGGCCGGGAAAGGGCCCGCTCGGCGCATTGCCGGCCCTCGTGCCGGCCGTGCGCCGAGCGCTGGCCCTGGTGGGGTTCCTGTCGTTCTTGAACGCCGCCGCGCTGGTGGCCCAGGCATTCCTGCTCGCCGACGTCCTCGCGGCGATCGTCGGAGCAGGATCCGGGGGACGCACCGCCCAGCTGGCCGCGCTGCTCGCGCTCGTCGTGACGCGCGCGTTGACCGGCTGGGCGGTGCGCACGGTTTCCGCCCGAGCCGCCGCGACCGCGCAACGCGAGCTGCGTGCGAAAGCCGTCGAGCACGCGCTGCGCCTCGGCCCCGAGTGGATCGCCCGCCGCGGCCACGGCGAGCTGACCGCGCTCACCACCCGCGGCCTCGACGCGCTCGACGCGTACTTCCGCGAATACCTGCCCGCGCTGGTGACGGCGGCGGTCGTGCCGCTCGGCGCCGGCGCGGCGATCCTGTTCGCCGACTGGCCGTCCGGCGTGATCGTCGCGCTCACGGTGCCGCTGCTCCCGGTGTTCGCGATCCTCGTCGGCAAGTACACGGCCGGGCGCGTCGCCGGCGCGACCGACGCGACGCACCGGATGTCCGAACGGCTCCTGGAACTCGTGCGCGTGCTGCCGGTGCTGACCGCGTTCCGCCGCGCCGCCGCGCAGGGCGAGACGGTCCGGCAGCTGTCCGAACGCCACCGCCGCGCGACGCTCAAGACGTTGAAGGTCGCGTTCTCCTCGGCGTTCGTGCTCGAACTGATCGCGACGCTGTCGGTCGCGCTGGTCGCGGTGGTGATCGGCGTCCGGCTCGCCGGCGGGAACCTGCCGCTGGCCATCGGGCTCGGCGTGCTGATCCTCGCGCCGGAGTGCTACCAGCCGCTGCGCGCGGTCGGCGCCGCGTTCCACGCCAGCGAGGACGGCGTGGAAGCGGTCCGGCGCGTCGCCGACCTGCTGGCCGAGCCGGTGCCTGCCGCCGGCGCCGCGCTCGTTGATGGCCGCGAGCTGCGGGTTTCCGCTTTGCGGGTGGCGCGCCGCGGCGGGTTCGCGCCGGACGGCGAGACGTTCACGGTCCGCCCGGGCGAGACGGTCTGGCTCCGCGCCCCGAGCGGCGGCGGCAAGTCGACGACGCTTTCGGTGCTGCTCGGGTTCGTCCCGGCCGCCGACGGTGCCATCACGGTCGGTTCGACGAACCTGGCCGACGCCGACCTCACGCGCTGGCGCGAGCAGGTCGCGTGGGTGCCGCAGTCGCCGGTGTTCACCGGCGGCACGGTCCGCGACGAGATCGGCTCCGGCGCGTTGCTCGACGAACTCGGCCTGACCGGGCTCGCGGACCGGCCGGTGGCCCGGCTTTCGCTGGGGCAACGCCAGCGCGTGGTGGTCGCCCGGGCGCTTCAGCGAGTTCGGGACGGTGCCTGGCTCCTCCTGCTCGACGAGCCGACGGCCCACCTGGACGAGGCCAACGCGCGGCTGGTCCTCGACGCGGTCCAGCGAGCGGTCGACGGCGGCGCCGCGGCGATCATCGCGGCCCATGAGCACACGGCGGCGGTCGACCTGCCGTCCGAGGTGTCTCCTCTCGCTGCGGAGTCCACTGTGGACGCTCCGGCGTCGCCGATCCCGTGGCGGGCCCTGCTCGACGGCCGGCTCTTCGGCGGCGCGGCACTGGGCGCGTTGGCGCTGCTGGCCGGCGTGGCGCTGACGGCGACTTCGGGCTGGCTGATCGCCAGGGCGTCGCAGCAGCCGCCGATCCTGACGTTGACGGTCGCGGTGGTCGGCGTCCGCGCGTTCGGCCTGGGGCGCGCCGGGCTGAGGTACGTGGAGCGGCTGGCCACGCACGACGCGGCGTTCCGCATCGCCGGCCGTCTCCGGGTGCGGCTGTGGAACGCGCTCGTCCGGCTCGGTCCCGCCCGGGGCCTGCGCGCGGGCGAGGGGCAGCGTCGGTTGGTCGCCGACGTCGACACGGTCCGCGACCTGCTGCCGCGGGTGGTGTCGCCACCGCTGGTGGTGGCACTGGTCGCGGCGGGCGCGATCGCCGTGCAGACATGGGTCTTGCCTGCGGCGGGCATGGCGCTCGCGGCGGCGGTGGCGGTGGGGTTGTGCGCACCGTGGGTGGCATTGCAGGCCGAGCGCCGCGCGACGACGGCGCTGGCGAACGGCCGTCGCGAAGTGGCGACGCGAGTCCTGTCGCTGTTCGAGGCGGCGGCGGAGCTACTGGCATTCGGCACGGATCGCGACCACCGCCAGGCGCTCACGCAGGCGGACACGCGCCTGGCGGGCCAGGCACGCCGCCAGGCGTTCGGCGCGGGGGCGGCGGAAGCACTGATCACATTGGCCTGCGGAGCGGGCGCGGTGGTCAGCACGGCACTGGCCGCCCAGGCAGTCGCGGCTGGCGCGCTCGACGCGGTACTCGCGCCGTTGCTGGCATTGGTGCCGCTGGCGTTGACGGAGGTGCTGGCACTCCTCCCGCCGGCAGCGCAGAACTGGGACACGCTCCAGACCGCTCGGCAACGCCTGGCCGACACGCCAACGCAGGGCCCGCGGATCGGTGAGAACCGGCAGCAGGTCGCGCCGGACGCGGCAGAGGCCGGGCAAGTCGGCGAGTTGGTCGAGGCTCGGCACCTCGCTGCGCCGAGGGAAATTGCGCTGCGGCAGCGCGGTGTGCCGATCGAGGTCGGGGTCGGGCCGCGCGGTGTGCCGGTTGAGGTCGGGGTCGGGTTGCGTGGCGAGCCGGTCGAGGCTCGGCACCTCGCTGCGCCGGAGGAAGCTGGGGTCCGGCCGCGGGGTGAGTCGGTCGAGACTGGTTCGCGTGGCGCAGCTGTCGGAGTTCGGCGCCGTGATGCGCCGGTCAGGCCGAGCCGTATGCCGGTTGGGTCGCGTGGCAAGTCTGCCGAGGTTCGGCGCCGCGCTGCGCCGGTTGAGGCTGGGGGCCGCGTGACTTTGCGGGGGGCTGATCTTGGCTGGCCGGGTGGGCCCGTCGTTCTGCGCGCGGTCGATCTTGACCTGGCGCCCGGCACCTACGCCGCCGTCGTGGGGCCGAGTGGGGCCGGCAAGTCGACTCTTGTTGCCGCTCTGCTGGGCTTTCTCGCTCCCCGGCGCGGTGTCGTCTCCGTCCCGGATGGAGTTGCCTGGGCGCCGCAGGAGCCGATGCTTGCGGGTACCACCGTTGCCGAGAACCTGCGTCTTGCGCGGCCGACTGCGACTGCCGAAGACCTGCGCGAAGCGTTGCGGCAGGCCGGGCTTGCCGAGCTCGATCCGGCGACCTTGCTGGGCAGTGGCGGCAGCGGGCTTTCCGGTGGCCAGGCACAACGCGTCGCGCTGGCTCGGGCGTTGCTAGGGGCGTCGTCGGCGGGGCTTGTGCTGCTCGATGAGCCGACCGCTCACCTCGACGAGCCGACGGCCCAGGTCGTGCGCGCGCACCTGCGTGTGGCGCTCGCCGGCCGGACCGTGGTGCACGTGACCCACCGCGCGGAAGAAGCCGACGGCGCGGACCTGGTCCTGGAGGTCCGCGACGGCCGGGTTGTCGAGCGGGTGCCGGTGCCGTGATCGATTCTCGAAGCGTGCTTGGCGCGCCGCCGCGGCGCCGCGCGATAATGACGGAACTCATGGATCCGACGCTTGCCGCGCGGGCACTGTCCGCCGCCACCGAGATCACGAGCACCGCCCTGTCCGGCGACGACCCGGGAGCGGTGCTCGACACGGTCGTCGCCCGCGCGGCCGAGCTCGCCGACGCCGATCTGGGCCTGGCCATGGTCAGTGCCGACGACGGCCGGGTGGTGGTCGAAGCCGCCCACTACGCCACCGCCCACCCGGCGACACCCGAAGGCGAGACGGACGCGACCCTGCGCGGGCTTGCCCTCCCCGCGGACTCCGCTGCCGGACGGGTGGCGCGCGGCGGAGAGCCCGTCGCCAGCGCCGACTTCACCGTCGACCCGCGGACCGCGCCCTACGTCCCCGCCGAGCTCCACGGCTATGGGCCCTTCGCCGCCGCGCCGTTCGGGTCCGGGGGCCGGGTTCTCGGGGCGCTCACCGTCTACCGGAAGCAGGGGCGCGAGCCGTTCTCCGCCGGCACCGTCGAGATGCTCGTCGCCTTCGCCGCCCAAGCCGGGGTCGTCCTCGCACTCGCCGAAGGCGCCAACGCCCGCCACCGCGTCGCGCTCTACGAAGAGCGGGAACGGATCGCTCGCGAACTCCACGACGTCATCGTCCAACGCCTCTACGGCGCCGGGATGCAGCTCGACCGGGTTCGGCGCAACATGCGCAAGCGGTTCGCCCAGGCCGACGGCGCGCGCCTTTCGGACGCCATCGACCAGCTGGACCAGACCATCGAGGAGATCCGGGGCACCGTGCGCGCGCTGCGGTCGCCCGAACCTCGCCACGACACCGGCACGCCCACCGACCTCGCCGAGTCGGCGCGCGGCGAGGTCCGCATCGCCGGCGAGCTACTCGGGTACCCGCCGACCCTGGAGCTGTCCGGCGAATTCGCCGACATCCCCGCGGAACGCGCCGACCACATCCGGGCCGCCCTGCGCGAAGCTCTGTCCAATGTGGTCAGACACTCCGGCGCGAGCGAAACCCGCGTGACCCTGACCAGGGACTCCGTCGGCGTGAAACTCCGCGTCCGGGACAACGGTTCCGGCGTCCCCCAAGGCGTCGCCACCCGTGGCCTGCGCCATCTTGCCGAACGCGCGGACGCCGCCGGTGGCAAGTTCTTCCTGAACTCCTCGCCCAGCCTCGGCACGCTCGTCGCGTTCGACCTTCCACTTGCCTGAGCACGATCTACCCTTCTCGGGTCATCCCGCCTCCCTTCCTCGCCCTCATCGAAGATCGTACCGGCTTTTCGAACACCCATTCGACTCACATTCGAGTGAAAGTGGCACGGCAAAACCGCCGATCGAGATGGCGGACCGTGACGATCGCTGAAAAGGACGCAGCGAACGGCGGCTTGCGGACGTGGCGGCTGCGCGGAGTTACTTCTCCCGGCGCGCGATCCAGGCGGCGGCCTGCGTCCGGCGCTGCATGCCGAGCTTCGCCAGCACCGACGTGACGTAGTTCTTGACCGTCTTCTCGGCGAGGAACAGCCGCTCGGCGATCTCGCGGTTCGACAGGCCCTGGCCGATCAGCTCGAGCACGTCCCGCTCGCGCTCGGTCAGCGCCGCCAGCTCGTCCGTCGGCGGGTGCCGCATCTTGTCCAGCACCCGCGCCGTGCTCACCGGGTCCAGCAGCGACCGCCCGGCCGCGACCTCGCGGACCGCGTACACGACGTCCTGCCCTCGCACCTGCTTCAGCAAATATCCCGCGGCGCCGGCCATGATCGCGCCGACCATCGCCTCTTCGTCGTCGAACGCCGTCAGCATCAGGCACGCCGGCGGGTTCGGCTTGGACCGCAGTTCGCGGCAGAGCGTGATGCCGTCACCGTCGCCGAGGCGGACGTCGACCACCGCGACCTCCGGCTCGACGTGCATCGCCACCGCGAGCGCCTCTTCGACGCTGCTCGCCTCGGCGACGACCTCGATGTCGGGCTCGTCGCCGAGGAGGTCGCGGAGCCCGCGGCGGACCAGTTCGTGGTCGTCGACGAGCAGTACCTGGATCGGCATATCCCCAGGTTACGGGGTACACGCGCGCGGAGGTGACGGCTGGTCCGCACGTCACACCGGCAAATACCTCCAAAGTGTGACCACGGATCTCGTAACAAACCCGCCGGTATGCATTGTCGGCGCTGATCCCGCAGGTCAGCGGCGAATGGGGAAGAATCACGAGCCGGCGGCATTTTGGTGGGGCACTGGCGTTTCCGAAATTCTGGAATGGTTCGTAACAACCCCGCGCCAGCCACGATAGTTACCTCGCAATCGCCCCCATTCTTCCTGAAAGGACCTTCCGGTGTCCTTGTTTCGTCGTGCCCTGACGACGGCCGCGGCCGTCGCCGGGCTCGCTCTCCTCGGCCCCGTTTCCCTTGCCTCCGCACAGCTCGCGACGCCGCTCGCGGCTGACCTGAACTGCAAGAACTTCCAGTACCAGGAAGAGGCGCAGGCGGTCCTCGACGCGACGCCGGGCGACCCGAACAACCTCGATTCCGATCACGACGGAATCGCCTGCGAATCCCTGCCGCACCGTCCGCAGCAGAACACGACGACGGCCGAGCAGCCGTCGACCACGACGAAGACCCACACCGCCCCGAAATCCACCACGGCCAAGAAGTCCACGACGGGCAACCAGGTCAAGGTGAAGCCGGTCGGCGGCGTCGCCACCGGCGGCGGTGAGCCGGACGAGGACGTCCCCGCCTTCCTGGTGCTGAGCGGCGCGCTGCTCGCCGCGGCGGCGTCCGGCGGCATGGTGCTCTACCTGCGCCGGCGCACGAGTTGAGGCACCCGCGCCTGTGGCCGGCGGTCACGGCGGTCGTCGCCGCGCTCGGCGCGATCCTGGTGGTGGCCTCCGTCCTCGCCTTCTCGCCGCACCCGCCGGAGCCGGTCGCCCCGCCGTCCGCCACGCCTGTCGAGATCGCGCCGTCGGCCGTCACCACGTCGTCCGCCGACGCGCTCCCGGCGGCGAAACCGGCCTCCTTGAGCATCCCGGTGATCGGCGTGCGGGCCGACGCGATCAAGGACCTCGGGCTGACCTCGGGCGGTGAGCTCGAGGTCCCCGGCGACGCCACGACGGTCGGCTGGTTCACCGGCGCGCCGTCACCCGGCGAGGCCGGCCCGGCGGTGCTGGCGGCGCACGTCGACTACAAGCACGTGCCCGGCGCGTTCTCCCGGCTCAAGGACCTGCGCCCGGGCGAGCAGGCCAGGGTCGGCCGCACGGACGGCCGGACGGCGGTCTTCACCGTCTACCGCGTCGACCGCTACGCCAAGGCGGAGTTCCCGACGGACCAGGTCTACGGCGACACGGCCGACCCCGAACTGCGGCTCATCACCTGCGGCGGGGCGTTCGACCGGTCGAGCGGCAACTACCTCGACAACGTCGTGGTCTACGCGCGGCTCACCGGCGTCGAGGCCTAACCGAGCTCGATCCGGGCCAGCTCGAGCCGCCGGTACGCACGCTCGCCGAGCGACCAGACGTCCAGGACGTCGCCGTCGAGCTCGGGGTAGGCGATCACGAGCCGGGCGAGACCGTCCGGCGCCTGGTAGCCGATGTCCGCGGGGATGCCGGCTTCCAGCTGCCAGCAGAGTTGTTGCTGCTTCGGCGTGAGACGCCCGGCGTAGCGGTCGCTCATCGCCCGCGCGAGCTGCCCGCGCAGCAAGGCCGGGCCGCTCGCCGGCGCCGCGAGCAGCCGCTCCGCGTGGTCGAGGGGATCGGGTGGCCGGTCGCCGGGGCCGGCGTCGCGGATGGCGACCGTGGGCTCGGCGGGTTCGCGGGCGGGCAGCACGATGGTTCCGTCGGCGGCGTGGTGGGTCGGCGCGTATCCCGCGCTCCGCAACGCCTCGAGCGTGCCCGATGCGTCCACTGTGGACGTCAAGACGGTCGGCGCCACCGCGCGCAGGCCGAGTTTCGCCAGCTTGCGGTGCGCGGCCAGCTCGGCGAGCAACGCGGGTTCGCCGACGACGACGCTGGCGATGTCGAGCACCTGCGCCTCGCCGTGGCGCCGCGCGACGTCGTTGACCAGGTACACCAGCGGTTGCGGCAGCTCGCCCGCGGCGATCGCGCCCAGCTCGTCGAGCAGCTCGGCGGCTGTCGCGCCCTGGTCGAAGGCTCGCCGGACGCTCGCCGGGGAGAACCGCCAGCTGGTCGCGGTGCCCTGGGCCTCGCGGTCGGCGACGCGGTCGAGCGACGCGGCGAGCCGGGCGTCCGGCGACCCGGGCACGATCGCGGTCAGGTCGGTGCCGAACAACGCCGTCGTCCGCGCACGGGCGACCAGCTCGTCGGTGACTTCGACGAGCCCGTCGCCGGCGAGGAGAGCGCGGCCGGTCGCGGTGACGGCGCCGTGCGCGACGACGCCGAGGAGCTCGGCCACTTCGAGCGCGTCCCGGACGTGCCCGGCGAAGTCCTCGACCGGCAGCATCGGCGCGTGCCACTCGGCGAGCAGCGTCAGCGCGTCGACGTCGGCGATCGCGGCGCCGGGCTCGAGCCGCGTCAGCAACCGCACGACCAGCCGGCGCACCAGCGCGTCGACGTCCGTGCCGTACTCCGGCGGCACCGGCTCCCACCAGGTCGTCAGCAGCAGGCGGTAGAGCAGCGCGGGCCCGGGCCGGGCGAGGTCGGGGTCCGGCGCCAGCGTGGGCGGCGGTGCCTTCTGGCCGCGGCGCGGCGCGGGCGGCTCGTCGGCGAGCAGGAGTCCGGCCTGAGCCGCGAGGTCGATGGCCAGCTCGATTTCCGCGGGCGTCGCGCCGGTGTCCTTGGCGACCTTCTTGACGAGCCGCGCGCCGATCGTGCCGTCCTTGAGCAGCGGGAGCGGCTCCGCGCCGGCGAGTTCGAGGACGGCCGAGACGCGGTCGAGCAGCCGCAGCGCGGCAGCCGACGACGTGGCCTCGGCCGACTCGGCACCGATGTGCGTGACGCCGTACGACGGTTCGTCGGGGGTGAACGGCAGCTGGTGGTCCGGGCCGCGCAGGGCGAGCGACACCTCGATCGGCATGGCCGCGCTGCCGTAGTAGGTGCCGAACAGGAAGCCGTGCTCGAACGCCCAGCCCTCCGCGGTGTGGAAGGGCAGCACGCCCTCGGCCTCGGGAACGCCGTCGGCCATGTCCCGCAGCAGTTTCCGCGTCGGTTCGGGAGCGGTGCGGAACAGCTCGCGCACGCGGTCGCCGTCGCGGTAGAAGCGCAGGAGCTCCTGGCGGCCCTCGGGTAGCCCGAGGGCGTGGGACAGCTGCGCGGCGCGGCTCCGGCCGATCTCTTCGAGCAAGTCCGCGACGGGCTGACCGAGGCCTTCGGCGCCGAAGTTGTTCTTCTGCAGGAGGTCCGGGAGCCGGACGCCGCCGGGGTCGCGCCACAGCAGGGCTCGCTCGACGACTTCGTCCACAAAGGACTCGACGGTTTCGGTGTCAGTGCCGAGAAGCCTCGCGATTTCCGGGAGTGGCGTCGGCCGCTGCCCGAGCGCGTGACAAAGCTGGACGGCCCCCACGACCTGCACCTGCGGCAACGACAACCCGAGCACGGCCTCGTTCACGGACTCCGCGGAGGCAAGCCGCGCCGCGACGACGTCGAGCCGCCGTGGCCACGGGTCCTGCAGCACGTCGGGCCGGTGGGTCAGCAGTTTCGCCAGCTCTTCGCGGTCCAGGGCGGCGAGCCTGCCGACCAGCTCGTCGGCGGTGGTCATCGGCCCAGGTTAGATCACCGTTCGCAGGCCACGCCGTCGCCGTCACGGTCGAGAGCGGAGCGGTAGCCGGGCTCGCCGCGGTGCAGCGGGGCGGCTCCAGCGGCCTTCGCGGCAGTGCAGTTCTTGTAGTACACGGAGGAATCGGGCTCCGGTGCGGGCTCTTCCTCGGTGGTCCGCACCGGCGGGGCGACCGGGGCCGCCTTCGTGACCGGCGGTTCCGGCGTCGGCGTCGGAGTGGGCGTCGGTGCCGGGGCGTCGATGGTTCCGTTGCACGGCGGCGCCCACAGGCCGCTGGTCGCCTGCTTCGCCGCATTCTCGGCGGCCGCGAGCGCAGGCAGCGCGGCGTTCGTCGCGTACTTGAGATAGCCCTTTTGAATGGCGAGAGCCGCGTAGTCCTCGCCGCCGGCCAAGGTCAACGCGATGCCTTGCGCCGTTTCCGCGCCGAGCGTCACGGCTTTGCCGGAAAGCGTCGTGGTGGCCCAGGCGAGCGATTCCACCGAGTAGCACCCGGTGGTGCCGGCGGGCGCCGTGACACCGAGGACGTGCACCGTTTTGCTGGTGCCGTCACTGCCGTTCACGACCACGGTCGCGCCGTCGGTCACGGTGCCGATCGTGTAGGTGACGGGCACCGGAGCCGCGCTGGTCGCCGAGGTCGTCGGTGTCGTCGAGGGTGCCGGCGACGCGGCGGCCGTGGGCTTCGGTTCCGGGGCCTCGCCGAAGATCGCGCCCAGTACGAACAGGACGGCGAAGGCGGCCAAGACGATCTTCAGCCAGTTCGGAAAGCGTTTCATCCCGGGATTCCTTGTTCCTCGACGCGACGTGCCGACGGTGTACTCGCGAAAACTCCCGCCCTTGTTACGCACCGGCTCGTGATCGGCCATCAGTCGTTATCGGACGGATTGTTGCTGTCACGATCGCGTCACGAACAACGGTTCCGTGCGGAAAAGCTGTCACAACGCGCGGCCGGGAAACGACCAGCCGGCGTGATCGAATCCCTCTCGCTGCTCGGCGCGGGCGGCCACCCCGCGCACGGAACGGACTTCACCGCCGTCGACATCCGGACGACCGGGTTGCGCCCCGGGCGCGTCGTGGAGGTCGCCGCGGTGCGGGTCCACGCCGACGGTTCGATCGTCGGCGAGCTGACGACGCTGGTGGATCCCGGCGCCGGGATCCCACCCGGTCCGGCGCTCGTCCACGGCATCACGCGCGCCGAACTCGACGACGCGCCGTCGTTCGGCGCCGTGCTGGGGCCGCTGCTCGACCTGTGCGCCGGCAGCGTGATCGTGGCCCACGACCTGGCCTTCGTCACGGCTTTCCTCGACTTCGAAGTCAAGTTCCTCGGCGTCCGGATGCCCGTGCTGCCGGGCGTCTCGACGCTGGCGGCCGCGCGGTCGGTGGTGCGGCTGCCGAACTACCGGCTCGCCACCGTGGCTCACGCCCTGGGGGTGCCGACCCGGCCCGGGCAGTCGGCGCTGTCCGGCGCGCGGACGGTCGCCCAGCTGGTCACCGGACTGTTCGGGCGGTACGGGTTCACGTTCGCCGCGCCGCCGGTCTTTCCCGGTCTGCCGCGGTTCGCGGGCGGACGGCTGCTCCCGCGCGCCGAGGCGCTGCCGGTCGAGCCGGGGTGGATGGCCGAGGCCCTCGAGCGGATCTCGGCCGGCCGGAGCGGGGACGCCTACCTGGACCTGCTCGCCGAAGTCGTCGCGGACCAGCACCTGTCCTATGAGGAAGTGGCGGCCTTGGCCGCGTTGGCGACCGAGGCCGGGTTGTCCGAAGGGCGCGTGCGCTCGACGCACGAACTGCTCGTGACGGCCCTGCGGGAAATCGCGGAACGGGACGGCGTCGTGACCGCGGCGGAAGCGCGCGAGCTGCGCGAGGTCGCGACGGCGCTGGGGGTGGCCGGAGTCGACCTGCGGCCTTCGGCAGGCGGCAAGGCGACCCGGGTGCTGGTGCTCGGCACCACGGTGGCGGCGGACGGGATGCGCTCCCGCGTGCTCGCCGAGGGCGTCCAGCTGGCCAAGAAGCTGACCGCGAGCGTCACGCACCTCGTGGTCGACGCGTCGGTCCCGGCCACCGAGCCCCGCCTGGCGAGGGCGGCCGAGCTGGGTGCGGAGGTGGTCGACGTCCGCGCCGCACCGGTGGCGCTCGGGTTCGAGCCACCGCCGGCGGTGCTCGCGGCCGCTCCGGCCGGCCGGGTGCCGAAGGTGCTCGGTGGACGGGTGCTCATGGGGGTCGGACTGCTGCTGATGTTCATCGTCATCGTGGCGATGTTCAGCGGCGCGGCACTGGCGGCGGGGATCTTCCTGGCGGTACTGGGCGTCGGCGCCCTGCTCGGCGGCTGGCTGATCGCCGAGCCGGCGCCGCGGTGACCGGGACTTCGGTACGGTCGACCGGGTGCCGAGACTGATCCACTTGAACGGGCCGTCCGGGATCGGGAAGTCGACGATCGCGCGGACCTACGCCGAGCGGCATGCCGGGGTACTGAACCTCGACACCGATCGGGTCGTCTGCCTCATCGGGGGCTGGCGGGACACCTTCTTCGAGACCTTCAAGGCCGCGCAGCTGCTCACCCTCGCCATGGCCGAGGCGCACCTGCGGAGCGGGCACGACGTCGTCATGCCGCAGCTCGCCACCCGCGTGATCGACATCCAGGCCTTCGAGGACGTCGCGAAACGCTGCGGTGCCGAGTACCGGGAAATCCTGCTGACCGCCGACAAGTCCGTCGCCGGGGCCCGGTTCGCCGCGCGGGCCGCGAACGGTGATGCCGCCACCCAGGGGATCGACGACGTCGTCAACGGGCGCGGGGGGATCGCCGTGGTCGAGCGGATCCACGACCAGCTCGCCGCCTACCTCCCGCAGCGGCCCGGCTGCGCCGTCGTGCCCACTGACGGCCGTGATGCCGGGCAGACCTATGCCGATGTCGTCGCACTCGTCGACGGGGTTCGGACGCCCTGAGCCGCGTGCGGTTCACTGGACGCCATGACCGTGATTCCGGAGCTCGCGATGCGCCAGATCGAACGGTGGTGCGCCCAGCGGGTTCCCGAGGACCTCAAGGACCGGCTGCGGGTCGAGTGCCGGACGCTCGGCCGGACGGTCGCGATCGTCGAGCGGCGGGCCGGCGATCCCGAGTGGACCGAGCGGGAGATCGCCCGGCTGCACCTCGACGAGTTCGGGATCTGGTCGATGCTGCGGTCCGATGGCGACGGTGGGTGGCTGCCCGATCCGGACGGGCCCGTCGCCAGCACGCCGCCGCCGTTGCTCGCCGAGATCTGAGTCAGGACGGCGGCGGGAAGCGGACCTCGTTGCGGTCGATCTTCGCGTGCGCCGCGGCCGCCAGGTCGACGCCCAGGCGGTCGGCCAGCTGCAGCAGGTACAGCGTGACGTCCGCGATCTCGTCCAGGACGTTCGCCTCCAGCGCGGGATCTTCGCGCCACGCGTCGGACTCCGCCGGCGTCAGCCACTGGAACAGCGACGTCAGCTCGCCGACCTCGCCGGACAACGCCATCACGAGGTTCTTCGGGGTGTGGTAGGGCTCCCAGGCGCGGGCGGCCGCGAAACCGCGGAGGCGCTGGGTCACGTCGTCGAAGGTCACCCGGCGATTGTCCTCGGTGGTCACGGTGCGCTAACGGCCGTATGGCGGACTGCCGTTGACCGGTGAATCTCTCACTCAATAGGTTGCACTTGGTCGGGATGCTTGCGGGGCTTGAAGCACGGAAAGGAACGTCTTGAAGTACCTGCGATCCGTCCGCGGACGCATGCTGTGCATCGCGTTCGTCCCGGGCGGTGCGCTCGTCGTGGTGGCCGTCGTGATCGCGTTCTTGCTGGTCCACCAAGCGAACCGGACGCGCGACAGCGCCATGGACGCGGCCGACGCCGCGGGCCGGACCGCCCGGGTCGTCGTCGACCTGCAGGGTCAGCGGAGCGAGGCGATGTCCGCACCCGACCAACGGACCGCCGCGTACGCGAATTTCACCCAGCGGATCGACTCCGCCATCGCCGGGCTGCGCGAGTACACCCGCCGCGCGCCCGATGCGGAATCCGCATACCAGCAGACCACCGCCGTCGAGCTGCTTTCCGTCGCCGAAGGCATGGATCGGTCCGATTCCCTCGCCCTGGCGGGGATCGACGGCGTGACGCGGCGGCCGTTCACCGAGGCCGTGGCCGCCTACCGGACCGAACTGGACCGGATTGCGCCGCAGCTCACCGAAAGTGGCCGTATCGCGTACGAGTCGCTGACCCGCAGCGCCGATTGGAGCAGGCTCGCCGCCGCCGAGGACGCGTTCGCGGCCGGCGAGCCGTTGCCCATCCCCGAATCGACGTGGCGCAGTGCTGCCTACACGGTTTCCCAGCAGCTCGGCGTCCTGTACTCGCAGCAGAGCCAGTACGCCGTGCAGCTGACCCTCGACGACGGCCGCCGCACGCTGGCCGGCGCGATCGCCGCTAGCTCGGCCCTGCTGCTGGGGGCCGGGCTCCTGCTCGTCGTCGTGCGGCGGCTCGTCGCGCGCGTGCCGGTGCCGGTCGTCCCGATCATGGTGCCGACCATGCAGGCGGCCATCCCGCGACCCCGCCACGCACGGTTACGGCGGCCGCGCGTGCCGGAGCCGTGGCCGATGAAAGCCGTGCTCGACGACTTGCGGCGCCGATGATGACCTCACGCAGAGTCACCGGTTACGCCGAAAAGAGCACGCGGTTGGCCCACACGCGCGCTTGCCGGGCTCGGGCAGACTGGTCCGCGTGAGTCCCCCCTCGGATCTTCGCCCCTACCTGCGCACTTTGGACGCGGAGACGCTGGCGGACCTGCTGCACGCCCAAGCCGAGCGTGACCCTGAGTTGCGGCATTCGCTCGAACTGCGCGCGGCCACCCAATCCGGTGACGTCAGCGAGGCGCACCGGCTGCTCGACACCGCGGTGACCGACGGGAACGGCGAGTACACCGCGAAAGTCGGCGCCGTCCTCGACACGCTGCAGCGGATGCTCGACCTCGGGAGCCGCGCGGACCTGGCCCCGCTCGCCCGCCGCACGGTCGACGACATCAGCGAGGTGCTCGAACAGTCCGGCGACCACACCGGCGACCTCGGCGACCGGCTGGACCGCGCCGTGGCGCTGTACGCCCGCGCGTGCGCCGCCCGGCCGCCGGACCCGGAGAAGCTGGCCGACTGGATCCTCGAGGTCGAGTTCGACGGCCCGGGCCGCCCGTCGATCGACCTCGCCGACTTCGCGACGGCGCTGGGCGAGCCCGGCCTGCGCCGGATCAAGTCCACTGTGGACGACGTGCTGACGGCGGGCGGCCCCGGGCACCGCCGGGACGTCGCCGAACGGCTGCGGGAACAGCTGGCCGAGGTGCTCGGCGACGTCGACGAGCTGGTCGCGATCCTGTCCGCCAAGCCGCCGCGGCGCGACGTCAGCCTCAAGATCGTCCGGGTGCTGCGGGCCGCCGGGCGGCACAGCGAGGCCATCGCGCACGCCGCCCGCGCGCTCACCCACGACAAGACCCCGAAGCCGCCCGAACCCGAAGACGAAACTTCCCGCCGTCGCAAGGACTTCGACGCGCACCCCGACCGCGAGACGTTCGCCGCGCTGCGCGAAGCCGCGACCACCGACGGGAAGTGGACGACGCAGCGCCGGGCCGCGCTGGCCCGCCTGCGCGAGCTGGCCGCCGAGGGCACCGGGCACGCCGACGAGCTGGCCCGCGTCCTGCTCGACGACGGCCGTCCCGACGAGGCCTGGCGCGCGTGCGTCCGGTTCGGGGCGTCGCCGGAGCTGAAGCTCGAACTGGCCGAGCAGCGCGCCGCCGAGCACCCGGCCGAGACGATCCCGGTCTTCCGCGAGCACGTCGAAGAGCTCATCGAGCGCAAGGACCCGCAGGCCTACCAGGAAGCCGCGCGCCGGCTGAAGCTGTTGCGCACCTTGCACAAGCGGGCGGAAAACCCGGACGAATTCACCGCTTACCTCGCGGCGCTGGTGGAAACCCACCGCCGGAAAACCCGGCTGATCACGGAAATCCGCACCGCGCGAATCGCGTTGCCGAAAGCCGTATCTTCCCCGCGCGCACCTCGTTGACCCTGCTGAACCGGTGTTTCACGTGCACCGGGATCAGCGAAGTTCCGCCAAGGCGGCGACGCTCTTGGCCAGCGATGTCGCGGTGGCCCTGTTCCGCCGTCCGGCTCGGCGCCTCCCCGCCGAGCACGCGGCGGGACCCGCGCCAGGGCCACCGCGACCAGCTCTGAGACATCCGGGGCTGCGCCCCGGGCCGGGGGCTCCGCCACCCGGAGCCCCCGAAAGCGCGCGTGAAAGCATGAGGGCATGAGCCCGGTGAGTCGCGCCCGCAAGAAGGCACCGCAGCCCGTCACCCACAGCGTGACCGGCCTTTTCAAGGACGTCCTGAACGACTTCTCGGCGCTGGGCGCCGACCCCGCGCCGGTCGACGTCGAGCTGCTCGCCTCCGAGGTCCTCGGCCAGTTCCACGACGTGCCCGCCGAAGAGGGCGACGAGCCGCTCGGCCTCGAGCTGATCGCCTTCGCGCAGCGCAAGATCACGCCGGGTGCCGCCGCGCTGCTGGCCGCCCTGAAGGTCGTCGCGGAGACCGACGTCGAGCGCAAGGCCGCCGAAGACGGCCTGCAGGTCGTCCTCGGCCGCGGCATCCCCGCGCCGGCCTGGGCCGACGACCTGGGCCAGGTCACCGCCGGCGAGTGCTGGCGGACCGGGGACGTCTACGGCGACGAGTCGTCCCTGCTCTGCGTCTTCACCCACGGCGACCAGGCGCACGGCCTGCTCGCCCTGCTCGACTTCACCGAGGGCGGCCGGGTGCGGGACCTCGTCGTGATCGAGCAGCCCGGGGAGGTGCTCGCCGAGATGCGGGCGCAGTCCGACGCCGACCCCGAGCTGGTCGTGCTGGAGGCCGTCGAGCCCGCCGAGGCGCACCGCCTGCTCGCCGACGGTCTCGACGCCACCGACCACCTCGACGAGGCCGACGTCAGCGAGGACTACGCGCGCTTCCACGCGGTCGCGCTGACGTGGAGCCGCGCGCTGCCGGAACCCTCGCTCGTCCCCGAGGTCGCCGAGTGGTCCGACACCGAGCGGGCCGCCGTAGTCGAGCAGTTCGTCGCCGCCAGCGGTGAAGACGCCGACGCCGCCCGCGCGATCGGGCGCCTGCTCCTCGAGCACGGCCTGGCCACCGACCCCGCGAACCCGCTGCGCGTCGGGCCGGAGAAGATCGCGCGGTTCCTCGAAGGCCTGCTGGGCGAGGAGTTCGAGCTCGACGCCGACCACGAGGAGGCCGTGGAGCCGGTCGTGCTGGCCTGGGTGCAGTGGACGGCGGACCGCGCCGGGCTCACCGGGACGGCCATCGCCGCGCTCGACGAGGCCGTCGCCGACTACCTGAGCGAGTACAACGACGAGGACGACTCCCCGCTGGAGCGCTACTTCGGCGACGTCGGCGACCTGTCGCCGACCGAGCTCGCGGACGCGCTGGAGCGCCGGATGTTCGCGGTGCCGTCGCTGACCACGGAGATCGAGGACGAGGAGGTCGACCTCGACCCCACCGACCCCGACCAGCGCCGCGCCCTGGTCATCGCCGAGGCCGACGAGGACGAGGAAGAGCAGCGGCTGGTGCTGCGCGCGACGGTCGTCGACCAGCTGTGGGACGACGAGCCCGCCGAAGCCTGGCAGGCCGCGCAGCGCCTGCAGGAGGGCGAACTCGACCGCGACGAGGTCTTCGAGCAGCTGATCGACGCGCTGGAAGGCAGCCTGCTGGAATCCGAAACGCTCGAATACGACGCCGACGCGTACGTGGCGGCGCTGGCGGAGCTCTGACGTCTAGGGGAGGGGGCTCGCCGGCTCGGCGGGCTTCTCCTTGCGCCGGCGCTCCTGGAGCCGGTCGTCGAAGTCGACGGCGAACGTGCCGGCGGCCATCGCGATCAGCAGCACCAGACCGAGCACCGCACCGACCCACGTGAGGACCATCGCGAACATCGTGGGCCTCCTCCCCAGCTCAGAGCCGTTTTCCTGACTCCTTCAGGGTCGCTTTCGCGCGGGGCTACCGGTATCGGCCAACCGGTTACGGCACCTCGGCCGTTCGGCCGGATTCCGGCGCGGAGAGTCGCGAGCGCACGACGAAGAGTGCCCGGCTGTTCGCCCAGCGTGGGAATGCCCGGCATGTGGGTGACGGGCCGCGTAACCGATCCGATGAATCGGGCCGGCGTCAGAGCTTGCGCAGGCGGACCCGGTTGATCGTGTGGTCGGCGTCCTTGCGCAGCACCAGCGTGGCCCGCGGGCGGGTCGGCTTGATGTTCTCCATCAGGTTCGGCTCGTTGATCGAGCGCCACAGGTGCCGCGCTTCGGCGCGGGCCTCGTCGTCGGGCAGGCCGGCGAAGTGGTGGAAGTGCGAGGCCGGGTCGGCGAACGCCGTGTGCCGCAGCTCGAGGAACCGCTCGATGTACCAGCGCTGGATGTCGTCGGTGTGCGCGTCGACGTAGATCGAGAAGTCGAAGAGGTCGGACACCATCAGCCGCGGGCCCGGCTGCAGCACGTTCAGGCCCTCGAGGATGAGGATGTCCGGCTGCTGCACGACCTGCTCCTGGCCGGGCAGGATGTCGTAGGCCAGGTGCGAGTACACCGGCGCGGAGACGCGCTCGGCGCCCGACTTCACCTCGGTGACGAACCGCAGCAGCGCGCGGCGGTCGTAGCTCTCGGGGAAGCCCTTGCGGTGCATGATCCCGCGCCGCATCAGCTCGGCGCGCGGGTGCAGGAAGCCGTCGGTGGTGACCAGGTCGACGCGGGGGTGGTCCGGCCAGCGGGCGAGCAGCGTGCGCAGGATGCGGGCGGTGGTCGACTTGCCGACCGCGACGCTCCCGGCGATGCCGATCACGTACGGGACCTTCGTGCCGCGGGAGTCGTCACCGAGGAACGTCGTGGTGGCTTCGTAGAGCCGCTGGCGCGCGGCGACCTGCAGGTTGATCAGGCGCGAAAGCGGGAGGTAGACGTCGGCGACCTCGGCCAGGTCGACCTGCTCCCCGAGGCCGCGCAGCCGCAGCAGCTCGGCCGCCGTCAGCGGCAACGGCGTCGAGCTTCGCAGTTCTTTCCATTGTTCCCGGTGCAGCTCGACATACGGGCTGAGTTCGCGGACCCGGGTCATCGCACACTCCTCCGGCCGTCGCCTGCACTGGCGGACGTTCACCTGCGTGATTAACGGTAGGGCTTACGGCCGGTGAACGCGCTGTGATGTAGTCCACGCCGGGTTTCGGTTGATCACCGCGCGTTACGGAAGACCTCGTCCCACGCCGCGGCGACCTGACGCGCGCACGTCGCGGGGTCGACGCCGCCGACGCCCGTGCCCAGGCCGGGCATCGCGATGGTGTCGACGAACTCCCGCACCGGGCCCTGGTCGAGCCCGCCGTCACGCCACTGGAGGAAGACCGCGCGCGCCGCGAGGTAGGGGTGCACGGTGTCGGCGGGCAGCCGCTCGCCGGGTCCGCGCATCGTCGGCGCGCTGATCAGCCACGCCGGCTCGGCTTCGCCGGTGGGGACGATCACCGCCTCGCCGATGGGCAGCTCGCCGCCGTGAAAAGCCAAAACGGCACTTCGGACGCTCTGCTCGACCCCGGGGAACGCCCGCGCGTAGACGGCGTCGATCCCGCCGCGCATCCAGCCGTAGGAGTTGGCCGGGCTGACCACGGCCTGGGCGACGACGTCGAGGACCGACCCGCGGTGCACCCGGACCCGGCCCGTCAGCTTCTCGGCGGCGGACGTCCAGGCGGTGGCGAGTGGTTCATCGACGGCGCACAGCACCAGCTCCGGTGTGCGAGGGGAAACCGGCGGGTGCGTGCCCTCACGGCCGGTGTGCGTGCCCGAGTCGGCGGTCACGTCCCTAGCATCGCAAAAAATGCCACCCGGCGTAACCGGTTCTGGTACCGGCTGTCCGAGTGAAAGTCGCCACGCCCGGGCCCCGTAACCTGGGTGTTGTGTCACGGATCGCATACTTCGGCCCCCAGGGGACCTTCACCGAACAGGCCGCACGGGCCCTCGCCGGCGGCGACGAACTGATTCCGGTCGAGACCGTCCGGCTGGCGATGACGGCCGTCCGCAAGGGCGAGGCGGACGCCGCGTGCGTCCCCATCGAGAACTCGGTCGAGGGCGTCGTGCCCACCACCCTCGACGCGCTCAGCGAGTCGACCCCGCTGGTCGCCGTGGCCGAACACATCCTGCCGGTCCACTTCAGCGTGCTGACGCGGCGCGGCGGCGGGGACATCAAGACCGTCGCCAGCCACCCGCACGCGCTCGCCCAGGTTCGCGAGTGGGTCGAGGCAAACCTGCCGGGTGCCCGGCCGGTCGCGTCGTCGTCGACGTCGGCGGCCGCGGTCGGCGTGCTCGAGGGCCACTTCGACGCCGCGGTCTGCGCGCCGGTCGCCGTCGAGCACTACGACCTCGAGGTGCTGGCCACCGAGGTCGCCGACGTCAGCGACGCCGCGACGCGGTTCCTGCTGGTCCGCCCGCCGGGCGAGCTGCCGGAGCCGACGGGTGCCGACCGGACGTCCGTGGTCGCCGCGGCCGCGAACCGCACCGGCACGCTGGCCGAGCTGCTCACCGCGCTGGCCGACCGCGGGATCAACCTGACCCGGCTCGACGCCCGCCCGACGCGCAGCAACTTCGGCGAGTACCGCTTCTTCATCGACTTCGAAGGGCACGTGGCCGAGCCGCGGATCCTCGACGCGCTGACGGCGTTGCGCCGGCACTGCCGCAACCTGCGGTTCCTCGGCTCGCACCCGCGCGCCGACGGGACGCGCACCACGATCCAGCCCGGGGCCGGCAACGACGACTTCGTCGACGCCGCCGTGTGGGCCGACGCGGTCCGCAAGGGGGACCTGGCGTGAGGCTGCTGCTCATCCGCCACGGTCGGACCGAAGGGAACGTCCGCGGCGCGCTGGACACCGCCCTGCCCGGCCCGCCGCTGACCGAGCTCGGCCGCACCCAGGCCGACGCCCTCGCCGAGCGGCTGGCGGGGGAGCCGATCGCCGCGGTCTACGCGTCGCAGGCGATCCGCGCCCAGCAGACGGCGGCGCCGCTGGCGGCCCGGTTCGACCTGGACGTCCAGGTCGTCGACGGCGTCCACGAGGTCGGCGCGGGTGACCTCGAAGGCGCCACCGACCACGAGTCGATCCGGGTCTACATGGACGTCGTGAAGCGGTGGACGCTCGGCGAGCTGGCGCCGTCGCTGCCCGGCGGCGAGAGCGGCACGAGCGTGCGCACCCGCATGCTCGACGCGGTCGGGCGGCTGCGCGCCAAGCACGAGCAGGCCGACCCGGACAGCGTGGTCGCGCTGGTCAGCCACGGTGGCGCGATCCGGCTTTCGGCCGAGTGGCTGGCGCCGAACGTCCACGCCGACATCGCCAACGCGGCGCTGATCCCGAACACCGGCCTGGTGGAGCTGGACGCGCGTCCGGACGGCCGGTGGTACTGCCTGACCTGGGTCGATACGCCGCTCTGAGCGACCCGAAAGTGTGATCCCGTCACGTTTAGAACACGTTTGGTGGGGAATTAACGGTTCGAACCAACCTGCCGAAGATCCGTACGTCTACCCATAAGCACCACACCAGGGAGGCGATAGACATGGTTCGGACGAAGCTTTCACGGTTGCTGCCGGTCATCGCGGCTTCGGCGGGCGTTCTCGCGCTTTCCGCCTGCGGAAGCGGCGGAACCACGAACGCGGCGAGCAGCTCGACGCCGTCGACCACGGCGTCGCCCACCTCGACCACCGCCACCACGGCCGAGTCGAGCCCGAGCAGCTCGACGCCGGCCCCGTCGACGCCCGTCCAGCCGGCGGGCAACGGCCTCTGCAAGGCCGGCGACGTCACGCTGTCGCTCGGCCAGGGCGACGCCGGCGCGGGCTCGGTGTACCGGCCGCTGCTCATCAAGAACAGCAGCTCGAAGGCGTGTGAGATCCAGGGCTTCCCCGGCGTCTCGTACGTGGCGGGCAACGACGGGCACCAGGTCGGCAAGGACGCCTTCCGCGAGGGCACCAAGGGCAACGCGGTCAAGCTGGACCCGGGCCAGACCGCGGTCGCCGACATCCAGTTCGTCAACGTGCGGAACTTCGACTCGGGCACCTGCCAGCCGACCGCGGTGAAGGGCCTGCGGATCTACCTGCCGCAGGAGACGGCGTCGAACTTCGTGCCGACCGACGGCACCGCCTGCGCGAGCACGAAGATCCCCGGCAACCAGCTCTCGGTGAAGACGGTCCACACGTCCTAGAGGCGGCCGCAGATCTCTTGGGCCTGGACCAGGTGCCGCTGGCCGGAGATGTCGTTGAAGTGCACGCTGAGCACCATGCGGCTGACGCCGTCGATGTGGTCGGCCAGCGGCTGGTAGGTGGCGTTGACCTGGGCGGCGGCCGCGGAGAGCTCGCGTGCCGCCGTCATCCGGTGCAGCCGTTCGGGCGTGAGGCCGGGTGTCAGCGCCGGCTGCGTGTCCCGGCTCGTGTCCGGTAGCTCGCCGACGCGGTCCAGAGCCTGGCACGCGGCCAGTGCGTCGTCGAGCGCGCCCGCGTGCACGCCGGACAGCCCCCAGAGCAGCCCGAGCACGCCGCCGCCGAGCACGAACCCGGCGACCGCGCACAGCACGAGCATCCGGCGTGACTGCGGCGGGGCCGCCTTGACCTCCTCTGACTCGGTCGGGGACTCGTCGAAATCGGGCTCGGCGTCGGTGCCGGTGCCCTGGTCCACGGTGCGCATAGCCGCCTCCCACCACCTGGGTGATGACGTATTTCAGCTCACAAACCCGGCTCCTGGTGCACTACCGCCACGGCTGAGTCCGATTTGTCATCGAGCGGAAAGCGCCGCAGCGCGACGGAGGCGAACCCGGCGATCGCCAGCATCGCCAGACCGGACACCGCGAACGTGCGCGCCGCGGTGCCGAGCGCCTCGGTCAGCACCCCGCCGAGCAGGGCACCGAGCGGGATCGCGCCCCAGACGACCGTGCGCCACACCCCGAGCACCCGGCCGAGCAGCTCGCCGGGCACCAGCGTGTGCC
The DNA here is from genome assembly GCF_030269325.1 of Amycolatopsis sp. NBRC 101858. Lineage (GTDB taxonomy): Bacteria > Actinomycetota > Actinomycetes > Mycobacteriales > Pseudonocardiaceae > Amycolatopsis > Amycolatopsis ponsaeliensis. Next base: position 2,668,598 of record NZ_BSTD01000001.1, read on the forward strand.
GCGCGGTGGCGAGCACGACGTTGACCGCGACCACGGCCGCCGCGAACAGGCCGAACAGGGCCGCGGCTGCGACCGACGAGCGCACCAGGCCCATCCCGCCGAACCCGGCCCCGCAGCCGAGGATCCCGCCGAGCACGACCACGCGCCGGCCCGCCGCGCGCACCAGCCGCGGGGTGACGCCCGCGCCGAGCAGCCCGCCGATGCCGCCGGCGAACGCGAAGAACCCGAAGGTCGCGTCGGACAGGTGGAGGTCGTCGAGCGCGTAGAGCACCAGCTGCGCCTGCGCGAGCTCGCTGACCAGGCTGAGCAGCCCGGCGACGACGACCAGGCGCTTGAGCAGGGCGTTCCCGCGCAGCCAGCGCAGGCCGTCGGCCAGCTCGGTGCGCAGCCGGGCGGGCTCCCGGACTTCGCGCCGCGGCCGGTAGCTGCCGGCGAGCCCGAGCAGCACCGCGGCCGCGATCGCGAAGCCCGCGGAGTTGAGGACGAAGGGGAGGGCGGCGAAGAGCGCGAAGGTCAGGCCGCCGACCGGGCCGCCGAGGAACGTCTGGCCGACGATCTCGCACGCCTGGAGCTTGCTGTTCGCCGCGTCGAGCGAGCCGTCGCCGACGACCGCCGGGATCAGGGCGTTGGCCGCGCTGTCCGCGATCGTCTCGGCCGTCCCGATGACCAGCGCCGTCAGGTAGACCAGCCAGATCGTCATCCCGCCGGCGGCGACGAGCACGGCGAGGGTGCCGACGGCGACGGCGCGGGCGGTGTTCGCGGCGATCATCGCGCGCCGCCGGTCGATCCGGTCGACCAGCGCGCCGGCGACGGCGGCGAAGAGCAGCCAGGGCAGGAACTGGGTGGCGGACAGCCCGGCGATCAGGAGGGGATCGCGGGTCAGCGTCGTCGCCAGCAGGGGCAGGGCCACCTTGCCGATGCCGTCGCCCAGGTGCGAGGCGGCGCTCGACGTCAGCAGCCACGTGAGTCTCCGGGCAGGGTGCACCGCGACCCCCAGTACTCATCGCAGTCAGTCAATGACTTCGAGTAACAGGATAAGCGCAGATGTCACCCTGTGGTGGTCACGGTGTCACTACTGGTGCGAGGTCAGCCCCAGCCGAGCTCGTGCAACCGGGCGTCGTCGATGCCGAAGTGGTGACCCAGCTCGTGCACGACGGTGATGAGGACCTCTTCGACGACCTCGTCCTCGTCCTCGCACATCGAGAGGATCGGCTGCCGGTAGATCGAGATCCGGTCGGGCAGGACCCCGCCGTACGACGACGTCCGCTCGGTGAGCGCGATCCCGTGGTAGAGGCCGAGGATGTCCGGGGCTTCGTCGTTGAACTCCTCGACCAGCACGACGACGTTGTCCATCGCCTTCGCGAACTCCGGCGGCACCTCGTCCAGGGCTTCCGAGACCAGCTCCTCGAACCGCTCCCGGCTCATCTCGACCGGCATCAGCCGTTCTGCTTCGACGTCGGCGGGGCCGAGCTCGACGTCGCCGGCCCGCCGCCCCCGTCCGAAGGCGGGCCGCCGTCCTGCGGTGCGCCGCTGGGGCCGTCGGGACCGGCCGGGGCGGCCTTGATGCTGCCGGTCACGGCCAGCAGGCCGCTCTTGTCCGGCAGCAGCGCCGCCACCTTGCAGTTGACCTTGGACGACCCGGCGTCCCAGCTCTCCTGCTCCCGCAGGTCCCAGGTCAGGATCAGCTTCTTGGCGTCCAGGTCGGCGCCGCCCGTGTAGTCCGCCGCCTGCTTGGTGCACTCGGTGTCGAGCCACGCCTTCTGGTCGTCCTGCGACGGGTAGGTGTCCTTGAACTTCGTCTTCAGGTCGAGCGTTGCGATGATCTCGTAGGAGTGCGGCTTGCTGCAGTCGAGCGGGTCGCCGACGCCCTTGCCCTGCAGCGCGAGGCAGGTGCCCGGCTCGAACACGAGCGACTGGTCCTGCTCCTTCGCCGGCCCGGTGGTCGGCAGCAGCGTGCCGCCGGGGCCCGCCCACTGCAGGCCGCAGCGCAGCTGGCGGTCGCCGTCGGCCCACTGCGACGGCGTCGGGCGCAGCAGGTTCGTCGTGAGCTTGCCGTACGGGTCGAGGTTGTGGCCGAGGTACGGCTTCACGTCCGACGTGCACTTCTGCTGGGCGATCTGCTGCCATTGGTCCAGCGACGGCACCGGCGCGCCCTCCGGGAACTGGGCGCCGATGTCCACGAGCGCGGTCACCTCGAACTTGTGCGGCTGCGTGCAGGCCACCTTGCTCGCGTCGCTCGCGTCCGGGTTCGTCCAGGTCAGGCAGCTGCCGGGGGGCGAATGGAACGCCTCCTCGGCCGCCGGGGACAGCTTGCCGGCGCCGCCGCCGGCCCCGCCCGCGATGTCGCCGCCCCACGAGAAGACGACGCTGAGGGCGAGCGCGATGAGCGCGCCCGCGAAGATCCCGCCCATCACGACGCGGGTGCGCAGCGTCTGCGTGGCGGCTGGGAACCGATCGGCGCTGGGAGACATCGCAGTCCATGATGCCCGCGCCGCGCGAGACGTGCGCGACCTGGGTGGTTAGGGTGGGTCACGGTTTCGTGGTGGCCGGGATTACGGAGCGCACATGACGCAGGACAGCAACACTGGGGACCAGCCGCCCCCCGAGCCGCCGAAGCGCGGTTCCATGAGGTTCCAGGACTCGAACACACAGCCCCGCCAGCCTTCGGTCGCGGAGCAGCGAGCGCGTCAGCAGGCGCTCGCGCAGGAGGAACGCGACGCCGAGCTGGCCCGCCAGGCCGACGCCAAGGCGGCGACCCGGCGCAAGATCCTGATCGGCAGCGGCGTGACCGTCGGTCTCGTCGGCCTGGTCGCGACGTTCTACACGGTCGCGAAGCCGGCCGGCGAGGTCACCGCGGTCTGCACCGACTCCAACGGCATCGTCCAGGGCGACGACAACTGCGACGAGACCTACGTGACCAGTCACGGCGGGTACTCCAGCGGTGGCTTCCTGTTCCTGCCGATCGGCGGGGGCGGGTACAACAGCTACCGCTACAACTACGGCGGCACCGGCGTCATCGGGCAGCGCGTGTCGGGTGGTTCGTACGACGCGCCGTCGTCGCGGACCAGCGTCAACACGAAGTCCGGCAAGTCCGTCCAGCGCGGCGGCTTCGGCATCAGCGGCAAGAGCGGCAGCACCGGCGGGACCGGCGGCAGCGGCAAGAGCGGGGGATCTTAGGTGTACCGGGACCGGCGTGAGCCGCGGCGCGACTGGCAGCGGATCGTCGAGGAGCAGGGGCTCGTCTACGGCACGCCGGCCCGCGACGCGAGCGGGCGGATGCGGCCCTACTGGGACGAGTCGGTGCACTACGTCTTCGACATGGACGAGGTCCTCTCGCTCGAAGCCGACGTCGAACTGCTGCACTCGATGTGCCTGGAGGCCGTCGACAACGTCGTGACCACCGAGGGCTACCAGCGGTTCGGCATCCCGGAGTGGGTCTGGCCGCACATCGCCGAGTCGTGGAAGCGGCAGGACCCGCACGTCTACGGCCGGTTCGACCTGCGCTACGACGGCAAGTCGCCGGCGAAGCTGCTGGAGTACAACGCGGACACGCCGACCACGCTGCTGGAGGCGTCGCTGCTGCAGTGGCACTGGAAGACCGACGTCTTCCCGGACGACGACCAGTGGAACTCGATCCACGAGAAGCTCGTCGAGCGGTGGTCCTTCCTGCAGGACAAGCTGCCGTCGAACGAACTGCACTTCACCTGGTCGGCCGCCGACCCCTCCGGCGAGGACAACGTCACCACGGCGTACCTCCAGGAGACCGCGGCCGAGGCCGGGCTCGACACGGTGGGGCTGGCGATCGAGGAGATCGGCTGGGACCCGGTGCTCAAGCGGTTCGTCGACCTCGAAGAGTCGCAGATGGCGACCGTGCTGAAGCTGTACCCGTGGGAGTGGGTGGTCGACGAGGAGTTCGGCCGCCACGCCGTCGAGTCGCTGCCGCGGACGCTGTGGATCGAGCCGCTCTGGAAGATGATCCTCTCCAACAAGACGCTGCTGGCGATCCTGTGGGAGAACTACCCGGGCCACCCGAACCTGCTGCCGGCGTTCGCCGACGACCCCGGCCTGCTCACCGAGTACGTCCGGAAGCCGAAGCTGGGGCGCGAGGGCGCCAACGTCCAGATCGTCGCGACCGGCTACGAGACCCAGACCGACGGCGTCTACGGCGCCGAGGGCTTCGTCTACCAGGCGTTCGACCCGCTGCCCGAGTTCGACGGCTACCGGCCGGCGCTCGGCGCGTGGATCGTCGGGGACAGCTCCGCCGGGCTCGGCATCCGGGAGACCGGCGGCCTGGTCACCGACGACGGTGCGGCATTTGTCCCACATCGCATCCCCGAGTCGTGATACAACACCGCTGCTGATCAGCTCTTTCTCCTGGGAGACAACTCGTGAACACGACCCTTGCGCTGTCCGACACGTTCGGCTCCGACCTCGTGCGGGGGATCGGCGCGATCCTGCTCTACGGCGTCATCGGCCTGCTGCTGATGTTCGCCGGCTTCTACGCGATCGACTGGACCACGCCGGGCAAGCTGTCGAAGCTGGTCACGCAGGGCCTGCCGAACGCCGTGATCGTGACCGCGTCCGGGATGCTCTCGATGGCGTTCATCGTCGTCGTGGCGATCTTCAACTCGGCCAGCGACCTCACCGAGGGCCTGATCACCTCGCTGGTCTACGGCCTGCTCGGGATCATCGTCCAGGTGATCGCGGTCCGGCTGCTGGAGTGGGCGACCCGCATCGACGTGGCGTCGACCATCGAGAGCGAGCACTTCGCCCCGGTGAGCATCGTCGTCGCGGCCGCGCACATCGGCCTGGGCCTCGTGGTGGCGGTCGGCATCTCCTGATCCGGGCTTTGTGAGCCGGGCCACGCGACGCGTGGCCCGGCTCTTCCGTTCCCACTAGCGTGGGGTTCGTGCGCCTGCTGAGGACACCGGACGACCGGTTCACGGACCTGCCCGACTTCCCCTTCGAGCCGAAGTACGTCGAGCTCGACGACCCGCACGGCGGCGTGATCAGAGTCGGCTACGTGGAGGCGGGCCCCGCCGACGGCCGGCCGGTGCTCCTGCTGCACGGCGAGCCCAGCTGGTCCTTCCTCTACCGCAAGATGCTCCCGGTGCTGGCCGCGGCCGGGCTGCGCGCGATCGCGCCGGACCTGGTCGGCTTCGGGCGGTCCGACAAGCCCGGCGACCAGGTGGACCACACCTACGCGCGGCACGTCGAGTGGATGCGCGGCTTCGCGTTCGACGCACTGGACCTGCACGACGTGACGCTGGTCGGCCAGGACTGGGGCGGCCTCATCGGGCTGCGGCTGGTCGCGGAGAACCCCTCGCGGTTTTCCGGCGTCGTGGCGGCCAACACGGGCCTGCCCACGGGAGACGTCGACATGCCCGCCGTGTGGCACTCGTTCCGGGAGGCCGTGGAGAAGGCTCCGGTGCTGGACGTCGCCCGGTTCGTCCAGTCGGGCTGCCGCTCGAAGCTGTCCGACACCGAGCGGGCGGCCTACGACGCGCCGTTCCCCAACGAGATGTACAAGGCGGGCCCGCGGGCGATGCCGTCGCTGGTGCCGTACCGGCCGGACGACCCGGCGTCCGAGGCGAACCGCGCGGCGTGGAAGACGTTGACCGAGCTGGAGATCCCGTTCCTGGTGGCGTTCTCCGACGGCGACCCGATCACCGGCGGGATGGCCCCGATCCTGCAGCGCTCGCTGAAGGGCGCGCAGGGTCCGGACCACCCGGTGATCGCGGACGCGGGGCACTTCCTCCAGGAGGACAAGGGCGAGGAGCTGGCCGAGCACGTCGTGCGGTTCATCCGGGGCTAAGCAGCTCCCCACCGCCGAATTCGATACCTGATGGTGATCAACCGGATACAGTCAGGGACGAATCAGTGGGGTGAGCGGTGGAACATATCGGCCGACTACGGTGACGCGATCGGCAGCTGTAACCGCGTCCGCGGTGACCTGGCCCAGGCGATGCGGCGTCCGGAGCAGTTCGGTGGCGACGCGCTCGGACCGGTGTACCAGGCATACCTGGCCTTGCACGACTGCGTATCGGGACTTCTCAGCGAGACCAAGACGAATCTGGACGACAGAACGACCCCGAGCTGGGTGGGAAGCTGTGAGCTTCGACCAGCTGATGCAGCATGCCAGGGACGTCACGGACAAGGCCGTCGAGCTGACGGCCAGGGAGATCGCCCAGAAAAGGCGACGCAATCCGGGGCGAACCCCGACCGGAACGCCATCCGGCAGCACTTCGCTTTCATCGAGTCGATGTTCGAACCTTCTCCCGGCTACCCGATCCGGCGAGGTACGACCCGCTGATCGCCGACCTGAACGCGGCCATGGCAGGGCTGGACCGGTGACGCCGCGATGGCGTTCAAAGCCAACTTCGTGGATACCTTCAAGACGATCGCCGGAAACCGGTTCACGGTGCTGTCGATCCTCAAGGGCGTTCTCCAGGCGCACCGGGCGATGTGGCTGAAAGCACGCGATGACATCGACAAGATCGCGGAGAACACCAAGAACGCGCTCGACAACGCAGGTGGCTGCGGTAAGAACCAGTGGAGTTTCGACTTCTCGGTGCTCTCCGCGGTCAGCGCGATCGGCGGGGTGGTCATCGCTGTCGTGACCGGTGGGTCATCCCCCTTGCTGCGATCGGAGCGCTCGCTTCGGTGGGTGGCGCGGGCGTGGCCGGCCTGACGGCGTCCGGGGACTCGGCCGAGACGATCGTCAACTCGATGAAGCAGGCGGTCGACGAACTCGCCAGGCACAGGCCGCGATCGACGAAACGGCTCTCAATGTTGAAGCTGACGATCTGCGGGATTCGAACTTTTTCGCCGACCGGGCGAAAGTGGAGGCTGTCGGTGTGTCCGACGACGAACGAATCACGATCACGACGGTCGGTATGACGAGCTTCTCGGTTCGGATCTTGCCAGGAACCGTCCGAGAGGTGCCCGAAGATCACTTCGCCGCGGGCGCCTCGGCAGCGGCCACCAGGTTGATCGAAGATTTCCGGGACAAGGTGTCCGGGCTCAAGAAGCGGTACTACGAATGACGAGGCGAAAGCTCCTGATTGTGGCCGCTGTCGTGGTGGTCGCCGCCGGCGGAGTCGCCGCTGTGGTGTTGTCGGCCCGGGGCGAGCCGGCGGCGGGTCCGTGCGACATCCCGGCGTCGGTTCGTGAGTCGCCGGTGCCCGTGAAGGCCGGGATCGAAGTCGAGGAAAAGGGGTTTCGACCTCAGGATTGGCGAGCATGGGTGCGGTCCTGCGCAACACCGGCGACCGGATCGCCCACCGGACCAGGGTGACGCTCAAGGTGGTCGTCTCGGTCGACGGGCTGCCTCCGGGACCCATCCAGGGGCCGCTGATGACGAGGGAAATCCCGGTGCTCATGCCGGGGCAACGCGTGGGTGTGGGCCGACCGCTCGTCGACATCAGCGCGGCGAACCGGGTGGTCTCGGCGGATGTCGAAGTGGGGACGACCACCTGGCTGCCCGCCGACGTGGTTCGGTACACCGAGAGCTCGGCCAACTGCCGGGCGCTGACCGCCCGTCGTACCGCGGTGGTGTTCCGCGACGTGAACGGCAAGATCGTCGACGGTGGCTTGCTGCCACCCGATGGCAAGGGCAACCCGGCCGGCAGCTCGCAGCAGGCGCCGTCGAGCCCGTCGTGCTCACCCGGAGAACGCAGCACCTGGGTCGTGCCGTTGCAGAACATCCCGCCCGGCACGGACGACAAGCGAACCGAGCTGTTCTCGTACTGCGATCTCAACGCCCCGCCGTCCGATGTGAACGCGGTCGACTGAAGCCCGGTGGGCTAGACCTCCAGCGACTGGGTGCCGAGGACGGTGGCGAGCTCCAGGCGCTGGGCGTCCTCGGTGCCGGGCTCGGCGGTGTAGACGGAGATGCGCAGGTCGTCCAAGGCGACGAGCAGCGTGTCGCAGTCGAGGGTGATCAACCCGGCCGCCGGGTGGTCGACGGTCTTGCGCCGGGACGGGTCGGCCAGGGGTGGCGGGGCTTCGGCGTCCCACAGCTCGGCGAACCGCGGGCTGCCGGCGGCCAGCTCGGCGACCAGGCGCCGCAGCGCGCGGTCGGCCGGGTAGCGCGACGTCGTCAGGCGCAGGTCGGCCACGAGCCTTGCCTCGTGTTCGGCCTGCTCCTGCGGGGTGTGCACGACCCGCGACGGCAGGCCGGTGACGTTGCGCCAGACGGCGTTGCGCTCGAGGCCGCGCCAAGTGCTCGTGTCGCCCATGAGCGCGTGGTACGGCGCGTTGGCCAGCACGAGCGTCCAGCTGGCGTCGTACACGACGACCGGGGTGTGCGACAGCCGGTCGAGCAGCCGCTGCACGCTCGGGGCGACCCGCGACGGCACGACGTCCGGGCCGGGTGCGGCGTGCCCGGCCAGCCGGTAGAGCAGGTCGCGTTCGGCGTCGGCCAGGCGCAGGGCCCTGGCCAGCGACTCCACCACCTGCGCCGAGGGCGCGGTCGCGCGGCCCTGCTCGAGCCGGGTCAGGTAGTCGGCGGAGATCCCGGCGAGCGTGGCCAGTTCTTCGCGGCGCAACCCGCTCGCGCGGCGCCGCCGTCCGACCGGTACTCCGACGGCCTCGGGCGCCACGCGGTCGCGCCAGCGGCGCACCGTCCGGCCGAACTCCCACGCCTCCACGCCGTCCATTCTGGACGACCCCGCCCCCGTTGTCCTGGTCCTGGCAGTCCTACGAAAACCGGACGCCTGGTTGCGGCGCGGGCGTGCTCGCAGGCTGGAACCATGACCGAACCCGGAACCGTCCTCATCACCGGCCCGACGCGCAACCTGGGCCGCCACGCCGTGCTGGCGCTGGCCGGCCGTCCCGAAAAGCCTGATCTGCTGCTCGTCGGCCGCGCCGGGCCCGACCTGACCGCAGTCGCCGACGAAGCCCGGGCGCTGGGCGCCAACGTCCGCGAGATCGGCTGCGACCTGGCGAACCTGGCCGACGTCCGCGCCGCCGCGGCCACGGCCCGCGAGCTGCTCGCCACCGGCGCCGTCCGCCCGCTGCGCGCGCTGGTCGCCAACGCCGGCGTCATGTCGGCCGACACCCGGCGGGCCTCGGCCGACGGCTACGAGCTGACCTTCGCCGTCAACTACCTCGCCCACGCCCAGCTCATCGGCGACCTGCTCGGCTCGTTCGCCGCTCCGGCGCGGGTCGTGCTGATCGGCTCGAACACCTACCACGCCAACTTCTGGCGCAAGCTGCTCCACGTGGCCGAGGCCGACTGGGCCGACCCCGTCGAGCTGGCCCGCCCGGCCACCGGCGAGCCGAGCATGGAGACGTCCGGCGTCGCCTACTCCAACGCCAAGCTGGCGATCCTGTACTACGCCCACGAACTGCAGCGGCACACGGACGTCCACGTGTCCGTGTTCGAGCCCGGCTGGATGCCCGGCACCGCGCTGGGCCGCGGCGCGCCCGCCGCGTTCCAGGCGATGAGCCGTGCCCTGGGCCGGCTTCCCGGCGTCTCGACGCCCCAGCGCTCGGGGCCGCTGCTGGCCGCGCTGGCCGTCGACGACAAGTGGGCGCACCTGCGCGACGGCGCCTTCGTGGTGAAGGACAAGCTGACCGAGGTCCAGCCGGTCGCCCACGATCGTGATCGCGAGCGCCGGCTGTGGGAGGCGACCGCCGAACTGCTAGGCGAGCGCAGCGTGGGTCGCCGCGAGTGAGTCGACCAGGATGTCCACGCCCTCCTGGGCTTCCTCGGCGGTGAGCGTCATCGGCGGGCCCAGCCGCAGCACGTTGCCGTGCAGGCCGCCCTTGCCGATCAGCAGCCCGCGCTTCTTGGTCTCCTCCAGCATCCGGGCCGCCGCGGCCACGTGCGGCTCCGTCGTGCCCGGCTTGATCAGCTCGACGCCGATCATCAGGCCCTTGCCGCGGACCTCGGCCACCAGCGGCGACGAAGCCGCGCGCAGCCCGTCGAGCAGCTGACGGCCGCGGGCCGCGCAGTTGGCCTGGAGGTCGTGGTCCTTGATGTAGTCGAGCACCGCCGTCGCGCCGGCCATCGAGACCGGGTTGCCGCCGAACGTCGAGAACGACTGGGCCTGGAAGCAGTCCAGGACGTCGCCGCGAGCGACCACGCCACCCACCGCGAGCCCGTTGCCCAGGCCCTTCGCGAACGTCATCATGTCCGGCGTCACGCCGTGGGCGTCGATGCCCCAGAAGTGCTCGCCCGTGCGGCCCCAGCCGGTCTGGACCTCGTCGGAGATGAACAGCACGCCGTATTCGTCGAGCACCTCCTTCATCGCCCGGAACAGGCCGTCCGGCGGGAGGCTGAACCCGCCGACGCCCTGGATGGGCTCGGCGATCAGGCACGCGACGTCGCCCGCCGTCGCCGTGTCCAGCACGTCCACCAGGTCCGCGACGCAGGCCTTGATGTAGTCGGCGTCGGACATGTCCCGGAAGGGGCTGCGGTAGCGGTAGCCGCCGTGGACGTAGTTGACCTTGACCGGGCTCAGCGCCGACGCCGACCAGCCGCGGTTGCCGGTGATCGCGACCGTCCCGAAGGATCGGCCGTGGTAGGAGTTCCGCATCGCCAGCACCTGGTTGCTGCGCCGGAACTGCGTCGCGAGCATCAGCGCCGTGTCGTTGGCCTCGCTGCCGGAGTTGGTGAAGAAGACCTTCGCGTCCGGGATGTTCGCCAGCTTCGCGATCCGCTCGGCCAGCTCGACCTGCGAGCGGATCAGGTACAGCGTCGAGGTGTGCAGGATGCCGGTGTCGAGCTGCTTGCGGACCGCGTCGCCGATCTCGGCGACGTCGTAGCCCATCGAGTTGGTCAGCACGCCGGCGAAGAAGTCGAGGTAGGTGCGGCCCTGCGAGTCCGTCATCCGCCGGTCGTGCGCGTGCACGATCTCGATCGGCTCTTCGTAGAGCAGGGACATCCAGGACGGCATGACTGCGCGGTGCCGGGCGAGCAGCTCGTCGGTCATCGGGGCGCCTCCTCCGGGGTTTCCCTGGAGTATGAGGAGCCCGTGAACAGCGCTTCAACGATCAGACTGTCGGGATAACCCAGTAGGGACGCACAGTCTGTACGGACTACCCTCTGTCTTCGTGATTGACCCCAGGACTCTGCGCGATGACCCGGAAGCCGTGCGCGCGTCGCAGCGCGCCCGTGGTGAAGACGAGGGAGTGGTCGACAAGCTGCTCTCCCTCGACTCCCGGCGCCGCTCTTCGATCGCGGCCGCGGACAAGCTGCGCAACGAGCAGAAGGTGCTGGGCAAGCAGATCCCGAAGGCGCCGCCGGAGGAGAAGCAGCAGCTGCTGGCGACGGCCAAGGAGCTCGCCGCGCAGGTCAAGGCCGCCGAGGCGGAGCAGAACACGTCGTCGGAGGAGTTCGACCAGCTCTTCCGGACCGTGGCGAACCTCGTGCACCCGGACGCGCCGGTCGGCGGCGAAGACGACTTCACCGTGCTCAAGCACGTCGGCGAGCCGACGAAGCTCGGCTTCACCCCGAAGGACCACCTCGAGCTGCTCGAAGCGCTCGGCGGCGTCGACATGGAACGCGGCGCGAAGGTCTCGGGCTCGCGGTTCTACTTCCTCACCGGCGTCGGCGCGCAGCTGCAGCTCGGCCTGCTCAACATGGCCATCGCGCAGGCGCTGGAGAACGGCTTCACGCCGATGATCACGCCGTCGCTGGTCCGCCCGGAGATCATGGCCGGCACCGGCTTCCTCGGCCAGCACTCGAGCGAGATCTACCACCTCGAGGACGACGACCTGTACCTCGTCGGCACGTCGGAGGTGCCGCTCGCCGGCTTCCACGCCGACGAGATCCTCGACCTGAACGACGACGCGAAGCGCTACGCGGGCTGGTCGTCCTGCTACCGCCGCGAGGCCGGCTCATACGGCAAGGACACCCGCGGCATCATCCGCGTCCACCAGTTCGACAAGGTGGAGATGTTCGTCTACACCAAGCCGGAGGACGCCGAGGCGGAGCACGCCCGGCTGCTGGACTGGGAAGAGCAGATGCTCGCGAAGATCGAGGTGCCCTACCGGGTCATCGACACCGCGACCGGCGACCTCGGCACGTCCGCGCACCGCAAGTTCGACTGCGAGGCGTGGATCCCGACGCAGGAGACCTACCGCGAGCTGACCTCGACGTCCAACTGCACGACGTTCCAGGCCCGCCGGCTGTCGGTCCGCTACCGCGGCGAGAACGGCAAGCCGCTGATCGCCGCGACGCTCAACGGCACCCTGGCCACCACCCGGTGGATCGTCGCGATCGTCGAGAACCACCAGCAGGAGGACGGTTCCGTCCGCGTGCCGGAGGCGCTGCGCCCGTTCGTCGGCGGCAAGGAAGTCCTCACGCCCCGCTGATTCGGCGTTATGCCAGGTGCGCACCCGTTCGGCCCAGTAAGGTCCGGGCCGAACGGGAGAGGACTCTTCGCATGCGCATGAAGTGGCAGGTCGTCGCGGCCGTGGCGGCCCTGACCGTGGTGGTGTCCGGCTGCACGGTGGCCGTCGGCGGCTCGGCGTCGCCGGTGCCGGGCCAGGGCCCGATCGTCAAGGCGATCGACGCCTGTTCTCTCCTCGACGAAGGCCAGCTCGACGCCCTCGGCTACGAGGCCAAGGGCCGCTCGGTGCCGGAGAACAAGGACCGGAACCAGACGGCGATGTGCCTCTGGAACACCAAGGACGACATCAAGCCGACGGCCATCCTCAACGTCGGCTACACGACGGACATCGACTTCAACGAGTACATCGCCGGCGCCGTCCCGAAGGGCGACCCGCAGCAGATCGCCGGGTTCAGCTGGCGGCAGTACCCGTCGATCCTCTCCGACGACTGCGTGCTGTACGCCCTGCTCGGGGACAAGTCCTTCGCGTACGTCAGCGTGTCGGAACCGCCGATCGAGAAGTCGTGCGAGCTGGCGAAGGCGGCGGTCCCGCAGGTCGCGGCCCACCTGCCCGGCGGCCAGGACGCGCCGTCGATCACGCCGACCACGCCGGCCAAGGCGGAGCCGGGCGGGCCGCTGCTGTCGGCCGACCCGTGCGCGATGCTGAAGCCGGACCAGGTGGCGCAGCTGAAGAACATCTCGCCGACCGGGGAGAAGGACACCTCGTCGTCGGTGCCCAACGCGACCTACTGCCTCTGGGACGACACCGACGGCGACCAGGGCCAGAAGGCGTTCGAAGTCTGGTTCGGCCCCAGCACCCCGGTGGCCGACTGGCCGGGTGTGAACGGTGTCCAGCCGACCGAGACCGTCGACGCCGGCGGCAAGAAGTGGGGCATCTTCCCGAACATGGGTGGGCTGCGCGCGACCTGCGGCGCGACCCTGGCGATCACCGACACGTCGTCGGTGCAGGTGGTCAGCGGGTTCATCGGCGACGACACCAAGACCTGCGACGTCCTGAAGCAGGGCCTGCCGCTGGTGACGGCGAACCTGCCGAGCTAGCCCTCCGACACCTGGTCGGCGATGTGGCGCGCGATCTCCAGCGCGCTCGTCGCGGCCGGCGACGGCGCGTTCAGGACGTGCACCTGGTCGCGCGCGGTCTCGATGAGGAAGTCGTCGACGAGCGAGCCGTCGCGGCGCATCGCCTGCGCGCGCACGCCGGAGCCGTGGCGGACGATGTCGTCCTCGGTGACGGCCGGGACGAGCCGGGCGAGGCTCGCGGCGAAGCGCTTCTTCGAGAACGAGCGCCGGACCTCGTCGAGCCCGGTCGGGAACGCGTACTTCTTCGCGAGCCGCCAGACGCCGGGGAAGGCCGCGACCTCGGCGACGTCCTTCGCGGAGAAGTCGCCCCAGCGGTAGCCCTCGCGGCGCAGCGCGAGCACGGCGTTCGGGCCCGCGTGCACGCTGCCGTCGAGCATCCGCGTGAGGTGCACGCCGAGGAACGGCAGCGTCGGGTCCGGCACCGGGTAGATCAGGCCCTTGACCAGGCCGCGGCGTTCGGGCTTGAGCTCGTAGTACTCACCCCGGAACGGCACGATCTTCGCCGACGGCGTCAGCCCGGCCAGCCGCGCGACGCGGTCGGAGTGCAGGCCGGCGCAGTTCACGAGCCCGTCCGCGACGACGACGTCTTCCCCGGTCGCGACCTCGACCCCGCCGGTGCTCCCGGCGCGGATGGCCAGCGCGGGGCTGTTCAGCCGGAGGTCGACGCCGGCCTCGTCGAGCAGCCGGACGAGCGCCTGGCAGACGCCGGGGAAGTCGATGATCCCGGTGGACTCGACCCGCAGCGCGGCGACGCAGGCGACCTCGGGCTCGTACTCGCGCGCTTCGGCGGGGGAGATCTTCTTCGCCGGGACGCCGTTGGCTTCGGCCCGCTCGGCGAGCGTGTTCAGCGCCGGGATCTCCTTCTCGTCGGTCGCGACGACGAGCTTCCCGCAGACCTCGACGGGCACGCCGTACTGCCGCGCGAAGTCCACGATGGACCGGTTCCCGGCGACGGACATGCGTGCCTTGAAGGACCCGGGCTTGTAGTAGAGCCCGGCGTGGACGACGTTCGAGTTGTGCCCGGTCTGGTGCGCCGCCCACTGCGGCTCCTTCTCCAGCACCGTGACGTCCAGCCCGCGCCTGGTCAGCTCCCAGGCCACGGCCAGACCGACGATCCCACCCCCGACGACCACCACGTTGCGCACGATCGACCAGGCTACGCGAGCGGGGAAGAGTCAGTCCGCCAGCCCGGCCGTGGTCAGCGCCTTCTGGGTGCTCATCCCCAAGCCCGTGCCGTAAGCCCGCTCGAAACCGTCCGTCCCCAGCGACTCGACGACCCGGGCCCGCACCGACGTCACGTCCGGGTCCCCGCTGATCGCCGTCCCGCGCACGGACGCCGCCGTGCCCAGGAGCAAGGCCGCCTGCTCCGGGCGCGATTCGGCCGCGGCCACCCCGGCCAGGCCCTCCAGCGCGAACGCCACGACGTCGCCGGCGTGCCGGCGCCGCCCCGTGAGCAGCGCTTCGCGATGCAGCTGGGCCGCCTCCGCGGTCCGGCCTTCCACCACCGAGAGCCAGCCGAGGGAGATCATCGCCGCCGCGCGGACCGATTCGGCCGAAAACGAGCCGGCCGGGCTCTCGGTCAGCGCGCGCTCGCAGAGCTCCCGGGACGCGGACAGGTCGCCGGCCAGCCGCGCCAGCGTCGCCAGGCCGACGTAAGCCGCGGAGCGGGATTCCGGCATCCCGGAGCGGCGGGCCGTCGCCGCGGCCAGTTCGTAGTCCGCGCGAGCGCCGGCGCGGTCGCCCGACAGCAGCCGGGCCCACCCGCGGCGGCAGATCAGGTCCGCGACGTCGTCCCGCGCGCCGATCTCGTGCATCAGGCCCAGCGCCTCGTCCATCATCGGCAGCGCGGTGCCGTAGTCGCCGCGCCACGTGAGCAGCTGCGACAGGTGGTCGAGCGCCATCGACAGGCCCCACCGCTCACCCAGTTCGCGGAACTGCGCCGCGCCCTCGCGCAGTCCTTCTTCGGCGCCGGCCAGGTCGCCCGTCATCATCGAGCGCAGGCCCATCCCCGTCGGCAGCAGGGCCCAGCTCCACGGGTCGCCGCCGGCCAGCATCGCTTCGCCGCGGCCGAGCAGCTGCTCGTCGTCGTCCGGCGGACCGGCGACCACGCCCAGCAGCATCACCAGCATCGGGTGCCGGGGCGCCCAGTCCACGCTCGTCGCGTACCGGTGGACCATCGGCAGGTACTGCTCCAGGGACTCGTCCGGCTGCCCGGACAGCGCGCCGAGCACGCACACCAGGAACTCCTCGACGTACTCCTCGCGCACGTCCGGCCCGCAGCGCCCGACGACCGCGAGCGACAACCCGGCGCCTTCGAACCGCCGTCCGCGCATCCACCAGTACATCGCCAGCAGCGGCACCAGCCGCAGCGCGAGCACGACGTCGTGCTCGGTCGCCCAGCGCAGGGCGGCCAGGAGGTTGTCGTACTCGGCGTCGATGCGGTCCAGCCACTCGAGCTGTGCCGCGGTCCGCAGCATCGGGTCGGCTTCCTCGGCGAACCGCAGGAAGTACTCGGCGTGCGCGCGGTGGAACGTCTCCGTCTCGCCCGCGTCGGCGAGCTTCCCGGCGCCGAACGCGCGGATCGTCTCCAGCATCCGGAACCGCCCGCCGAGGGCTTCCACCAGCGACTTGTCGGCCAGTTCGAGGAGCAGGTCGGCGTCGGCGCCGCAGACTTCGGCCGCCGCGGCGAGCGTCGCGCCGCCGGGGAACACCGTCAGCCGCCGGGCGAGCTCGCGTTCGTCGTCGCCGAGCAGGTCCCAGCTCCACTCGACGACCCCGCGCAGCGAACGGTGCCGCTCCTCGGCCGTCCGGCTGCCGCGGGCGAGCAGGCGGAACCGGTCGTCGAGCCGGGCCGCGATCTCCCCGAGGTCCAGGCTCCGGACGCGCGCCGCGGCCAGCTCCAGCGCCAGCGGCAGGCCGTCGAGGGCCGCGCAGACGTGCTGGACGTCGCCGATCGTCGCGTCGCCGACGGTGAACGCGGGGTCGCTCGCGGCGGCGCGGTCGGCGAACAGCCGGATCGCCGGGTAGGCCAGGGCCTCGGCGGCGGGTGTCCCCGGCGGCGGGACGGCCAGCCGCGGCACCGGCGCCAGCTGCTCGCCGGTGATGCCGAGCGGCTCGCGGCTGGTGGCCAGCACCCGCAGCCCCGGGCACGCGCCGAGCAGCCGCGCGGCCAGCCGGGCCGCGACGTCGACGACGTGCTCGCAGTTGTCGAGCACGAGCAGCGCCGCCCGGTCGCGCAGCGCCGAGATCAGCCGGTCGGCCGGGTCCTGCGGGCCGCCGCGGGTGCTCTCGCGCAGGCCGAGCGCGCCCAGCACCGCGCCCGCGACGCCGTCGCCGTTGTGCGGGGCGAGCTCGACGAACGCGACCGGACCGGTTTCGGCGGTGGCCAGCTCGATCGCCAGCCGCGTCTTGCCGGTGCCGCCCGGCCCGGTCAGCGTCACGAGCCTGCTGCGCTCCAGCAACTCGGCCACCTGCCGCAGCTCGCCGTCCCGGCCGACGAAGCTGGTCAGCTGCGCGGGCAGCGCGGGGATCGCCGGCTTCTCGGTTTCGCCGCGCAGGACGGCGAGGTGGGCTTCGGCGAGGTCTGGACCAGGGTCGGCGCCCAGCTCGTCGGCCAGCGTGCGGCGGGCGTCTTCGAACGCGGCGAGCGCGTCGGCCGGCCGGCCCGCGGCAGCCAGCGCGCGCACCAGCTGGGCGCGCGGCCGTTCCCGCAACGGCTGCGCGGCGACGGCTTCCCGCAGCTCGGCCAGGACGTCTTCGGCCCGGCCCAGTGCCAGCCGGGCCTCGACGTGGTCGTCCGCCGCGTCGGCCCGCAGCTCCTCGAGCCGGGCGGCCTGGGCGGCGGCGAACGGGGCGTCGGCCAGGTCGGTGAACGCGGCTCCGCGCCACAACGCCATCGCTTCGCCCAATGTGGACGCCGCGCGTGCGTGCTCGCCGCCCTTCAGCAGCGTCCGGCCTTCGCGCGCCAGGCGTTCGAAGGCGTGAACGTCCACTTCGTCCGGTTCGACCGCCAGGCGGTACCCGGCGGTGGTGAACTCGACCGGGGCCAGCTCCTTCACCGCCGTCCGCAGCCGGGAGACCTGCGACTGCAGGGCGTTCGCCGCGCCGTCCGGCGGGAATTCGCCGTACATGCCGTCGATCAGCCGCTCGGCGGGCACGAACCGCCCGGCCTCCAAGGCGAGCAGCGCCAGCAGCGTCCGCGACCGCGGGCCGCCCACCGGCAGCTGCGTGCCGTCCGGGCGCCACGCGGCGACCGCCCCCAGGACCCCGAATCGCATGGACCCAGCCTAGAACGTCCGCCGACCAGGGAAAGTTTTCACGCGAAAGTGGACTTCGGCGTGGGCCTGTGAATCACCTGAGCGAACGTATATACACTTCGCCGGGTCCCCACGCAATGGGAGAGGTATGTCGACCGACAGCATTGCCCTAGGTCAGCCGACCGTGGGCGAAGAGGAGCTCGCCGCCGTAGCCGAGGTCTTCCGATCCGGCTGGCTGGCCGGAGCCGGACCGGCGTGCCGCCGCTTCGAGGAGCGGTTCGCGCAGGTCACCGGCACCGCGCACGCGTTGACGACCGCGAACTGCGGCTCCGCGCTCTTCCTGGGCCTCAAGGTCCTGGGCGTCCGCCCCGGCGACGAGGTCATCGTCGGCGACTACACGTTCCCCGCCACCGGCCACGCCGTCGTGCAGGCCGGCGCGACCCCGGTGTTCGCCGACATCCGCCCGGACGTCTTCAGCGCGGACCCGGCCCACGTCGAGTCCCTGATCACCCCGAAGACCGTCGGCATCCTCGTCGTCGACGTCGCGGGCCAGCCGGGCGACTTCGACGAGTACCGCGCGATCGCCGACAAGCACGGTCTCTGGCTCTTCGAGGACGCCGCCTGCGCCGCGGGCGCGACCTACAAGACGCGCCCGGCCGGCAGCCTCGCCGACCTCGCCGCGTTCTCCTTCCACGGCCGCAAGGGCATCACCGCGGGCGAGGGCGGCGCGCTCGTCTCCGACCGCGAAGACCTCATCGCGCACGCCCGCAAGCTGCACACCTACGGCATCGAACCGGCGATCAGCCGCGAAGGCTCGAACACGCTGCCGATCCCGGAGTTCCACGAGCTCGGCTACAACTTCCGCATGTCGGATGTCCAAGCCGCGATCATGAACGTCCAGCTCGACCGGCTGCCGGACCTCCTCGCCGCCCGCCGTTCGGTCGCGAAGCGCTACCACGAAGCCTTCGCGGACGTCGAGGCGCTGACCGTCCCGGTGGAACTGTCCGATCGCGAGCACCCGTGGCAGGCCTACCTGCTCACGGTCGCGCCCGAGGTCAGCCGCGACACCCTGGCCCTGCGGATCCGCGAGCAGGGCGTCCAGTGCAACTTCGGCACCTACGCCTCCCACCTCCAGCCGATCTACGGGCCCCAGACCCCGCTGCCCGTCTCCGCCGACGCGTTTGCGCGCCAGCTCGCGATCCCCATGCACGCGAACCTCACCGACGCCGAAGTGACGCGCGTCGGCGAGGTCGTGCGCGAAGCCGTGCAGTCCCTGTCCTGAAGCCGCCCTACCGAGGAGAAATTGGTGTCCGACAAGAAGGTGCTCTTCACCGGGGCTGGTGGGTTCATCGCCGCGCACGTCATCCCGCTGCTCATCGAGGGCGGCTACACGGTGCGGATCTTCGACAACATGACCCGCGGCGACCGCGCCCGGGTCAACGAGTTCGTCGCCACCGGCAAGGTCGAGCTCGTCGAGAAGGACGTCCGCTACGGCGGTGCGGTGCGCGAGGCCATGCGCGGCTGCACGCACGTCATCCACTTCGCCACGGTCTCGATCAACAAGTCGATCGCCGACCCGCACGAGTCGTTCGACATCAACATGACCGGCAACCACAACGTGTTCGCCGCGGCCGCCGACGAAGGCGTCGAGCGCCTGGTGTTCGCGTCGACGGCGTCGGTCTACGGCGAGCCGAAGCGGCTGCCGATGCACGAGGACGACGAGCTCAAGCCGCTCACGCCGTACTGCATCTCGAAGCGCGCCGGCGAGGACATGCTCGGCTTCTACGAGCGCCAGAAGGGCCTGTCCTGGAACGCGCTGCGGTTCTTCAACGTGTACGGCCCCGGCCAGAAGATCGAGGCCTACTACACCTCGGTGATCAACCACTTCATCCAGCGCCTGCGCGCCGGCCAGCCGCCGATCATCGACGGCCGCGGCGACCAGTCGATGGACTTCGTGCACGTCAGCGACCTCGCGCGGGCCGTCGTCGCCGCGCTGGAGTCGGAGCGGGCGAACCTGCCGATCAACATCGGCACCGGCATCGACACCTCGATCGCCGCGCTGGCCAAGATCCTGATCGAGGCCGTCGGCGTCGACGTCGAGCCGCTGTTCAACGAGCGTGACGTCCTGGTCTCGCGGCGCGCCGCCGACATCACCCGCGCCCGCGAGGTGCTCGGCTGGGAGCCGCGGATCACTGTCGAAGAAGGCATGCGGCAGCTGGTCGAGGACTCCGAGTGAGTGCCACCGCGGGCCCAGCCCGAGGACGTGCGATGCGCATCGCGGTGGTCAACAACTTCTTCCCGCCCCGGGTGGGCGGCAGCGCGCACATGTCGGCGTCGCTCGCGGCGCAGTTCGTCGAAGCCGGTCACGAGGTCCTGGCGATCACGGCCGCGTACGCCGACGCCCCGGCCGAGGAGGAGCGCGACGGCTACCGCGTGGTGCGCCTCCCGGCGGTGAAGATGCCGCAGGTCGGCCTGTCGATCGACTTCGACATGAGCTTCGCGTCGCTGCGGCCGGGCAACTGGCGGCGGCTGTGGAAGCTGCTGAACGAGTTCAAGCCGGACGCGATCCACCTGCACGGCCAGTTCTTCGACCTGTCGTGGCTGGCCGGGATCTACGCGCGGCGGCGGAACATCCCGGTGCTGCTCACCATCCACACCCTGCTGATCAGCGACAACAAGCTGTACGGCGGCGTGTTCCGGCTGCTCGACGCGGTGCTCGTGAAGCCGATCCTGCGCTACATCCGGCCGAAGTACGTCATCCTCGACAAGCTGGGCGTCGACTACTGCGTCGAGCGCTACGGCACCAGCGACGCGAACTCGGAGTACTTCCCGATCGCGGTCGACACGGGTCACTTCGCGAAGCCGGTGACGAAGGACGTCCGCGCGGAGCACGAGATCGGGGACGCCCCGCTGATCGTCTCGCTCGGGCACGTCATCCCGCTGCGCAACCGGCTGCCGCTGATCGAGGCGCTGCCGTCCATTTTGGACAAGCACCCGGGCGTCCGGGTGGTCGTCGTCGGCCGCGTGTACCACGACGCGTTCCTCAAGCGGGCCGCGGAACTGGGCGTTTCGGACGCGCTGGTCGTCACGGGCGCGGTGCCGAAGGCCGACGTCCCGGCGTACTTCGCGGCGGCGGACATCGTGACGCACGACCTCAACGGCGGCTGCGGAACGGCGTCGCTGGAGGCGATGCTGTCCGGCACGGCGACGATCGCGTCGGTCACCGAGGACAACTACCCGGGCATCGAGCTGCGCAACGGCGAGAACGTGCTGCTGGTCCGCCCGGACGACGCGGAAGCCGTGGCGCGCACGGTGATCGAGCTGCTCGACGACCCGGAGCGCCGCGCGCTGATCGCCCAGCGCGAGAGCGAGATGGTGCGGTCGAACTTCGGCCTCGACGTCGTCGCCGAGGAACACCTTCGTACGTTCGAGAAACTGGTGTCGGAAGCGGATGTTCTTCGATGACGAGCGCAGCCACCGGCTGCGCCCGCAGATCCTGACCGAGCTCGTCTCGCAATACATGAACGACGCCGAGCGGGCGCAGTTCTACGGCCTGCCCGAGACGTGCCGGGTGCGCGAGCGCGTGAAGATCATCAGCCCCGAGAACCTGAAGATGGGCGACCACTGCTGGGTCGGCGAGGGCGCGGCGCTCGACGCGAGCGGCGGCCTGGAGATCGGCGAGCACACCAGCATCGGCCTGAACACGCTGATCTTCACCCACTCGAGCTGGCTCGCGAACATGACGCTGCAAAACCATTCGGGCAGCGACCTGATCGAGCGCAAGCCGGTCAAGATCGGCAAGGGCTGCTTCATCGGCGGCCTGGTGGTGATCATGGCGGGCGTGACGATCGGCGACTTCGCGACGGTGCAGCCGAACTCGGTGGTGGCGAAGGACGTCCCGCCGAGGACGCTGGTGGCGGGCAACCCGGCGCGGGTGTTCCAGCGCTACGACGAGGAGTACATCCAGTCCGAAGTGGACCGGGTCCGCGCGGAGAACGCACGCCGCCGCGAGATAGCGGAGGAACGCGGCCAGGCCCCCGGCTGGGGAGCACCGTCCGGCGACTTTTCGGAGTAGGTCAAAGCCGGTCGGCGAGCAGCTTCCCGAGCTTGGCGCACGCGGCTTCACCGCCTTCCGGCACGAGGTACAGCTCGGCGGTGCGCAGCTGCCCATGACTGTTCTTCGCGGCGGAGATGAACGTGGCGAACCGCTGGTCCGCCGGGCGGCAGCGCATCGCCGCGGCGCCGATCCCCGGTATGGCCGCCGGTTCGGTGCAGCCTGCCTTCGCGGCGGAGATGAACCCCGCCCTCGACCGGGTGTCCGTGCCGACGATCAGCTCGGCCAGGTGGCCGACGCCGTACTCGCACACATACCCCGTGCGGACCGGCTCGGTCTCCTTCATCCCGCCGGTGAGCGTGTTGTCCAGCGCCTGCATGATCTCGGTGTCACTCAGGAACGGGCACGCGGCGGTCAGCTTCTCCGGCGAGGCGGCCGGCGTGAAGGTGGGCGCCGTCGGCTTCGGCTTGCTCGCCGAAGTGGATGACGGCAGCGCCGGCGTGGTCGCCGGCGCCGCCGTCGTGGAGCCGCCCCAACACGCTGTGACGCAGGTCAGCAGGCAAGCGGCGGCGAAGCTGGCCCCCGAGAAGCGCACGCAAGACAATTTAGTGCCCTGTAACCGAGCGCAGGGTTGCGGTTACGCAACGTTTCAGCCGTGGCCGACGCCCGTGTTGCCCCCGGGCAGCTTGTTGCCGGCCGCGTCGTAGGCCTTCAGGCGGGCCGGGTCGGGGGTCCCCAGGTTGAACCAGAACACGACCACGTTCGGGTCCGCGCTCCACCGCGCCTGGTGCGCGACACCCGCCGAGCTCGTGATTTTCGCCGCCGGGCCGACGTAGTAGCCGAACGTCGGCACGTCGTGGCCGTTGGCGTTCAGCCCGCCGGTCACCGCGTGGAAGCCCGGCGCCTTGTCGGACCCCGACGTCTCGTTCGCGATGACCAAGTCCTCGCCGGCGCGGGTCCCGGCCATGATGCCGAACGTCGTCTGCGGGAGCCGCGGCTCCCGCAGCTTGACGCCGTAGAAGACCAGGTCGCCGAGTCCGGACGAGATCACCTCGCCCAGCACCTCGTGCTCGGGCTCGGCGGCGCGGGTCGGCGGCGGTGAAACCGGCGCGGCGGCGAGGGCGACCGGCGGCGCAGGTGCGGCCGGTGCCGCGTTCGCGCTGGTCAGCACGCCGGACACGGCCAGCGCGCCGCACGCGGCGACGACGGTTCCGGCGATGACGAGGCGTTTCCTCATGCGAATTCCTCCCTCGGAGACAAGATCGTCGGCAAGAACGACGGGCGTACGCTCGAAAAGGTTGAGAGCAACCTTTCCGCGGCCCGGCCGTCGCTGGGAGGGACGGAACGAGGTGAGGCATGGCGCGCGGCGACGAGGAGTTCGCGGACTTCGTGCGCGCTTCCTCGGCCCGGCTCACCCACGCCGCCTACCTGCTCACCGGCGACCGCCACCAAGCGGAAGACGCCGCGCAGACCGCCTTCACCCGCACGTACGCGGCCTGGTCGCGGGTCCGGCACAAGGACGCCTACGGCTACGCCCGCACCGTTCTGATGAACCACGTCATCGACGGCTGGCGGCGCCCGATCCGCGAGTACGCGACCGAGGCGATGCCCGACCAGCAGGACCGGCTCGACGTCGACAAGGCCGTCACCCAGCGCGCGTGGCTCACCGCCGTGCTGCGGACGCTGACCGATCGCGAACGCGCCGTCGTCGTGCTCCGCCACTTCTTCGACCTGCCCGAAGCCGACGTGGCCCGTGAGCTCGGCGTTTCGCTGGGTACCGTGAAGAGCACGAACTCGCGCGCGCTGGCCAAGCTGCGCGTCGAGGCCGGCACCGGCGAGGACACGCTGATCGGAGGGAGCGGGCGATGAACGACCTCGACGACTTCCGCGCCGCCCTCCGGCAGCCGCCCGACGAACCCTTCGCCGAGCCGGACCTGGCCGAGATCATGGCCGGGGGCACGCGCATCCGGCGTCGCCGCCGCGTCCTGACGACCACCGCGGGCATCGCCGCCGCGGCCGCCGTCGTGCTGGTGGTCGTGTTCGCCGTCCAGCTGCGCCAGCCCCCGCCCGCGCCGGTCGCGCAGCCACCGGCCCCGCCGACCTCGTCCGCCCCCGTGTCGACCAGCGCCCCGCCCGAACGGCCGCCGCTCGGCGACGTCGTCGGCACGGGCATCCAGACGAAGGCCGGCGAGATCGTCTTCTTCGCGCGGGTCGTCGACGAGCCGCAGATCCTGCCGGACATCCACTTCGGCCTGGTCGCCGGCTTCCGCTCCGGCAGCTCGCTGCAGGCCGCGCTGGCCACGAACGAGGTCCGCGGCTCCGACCGGTCGTTCGGCTTCCACGCCACCGACGGCGGTGAGCTCATCAGCGACCAGCTCATCCCGGTCTTCGGCTACTTCGCCGGCCCGGCGGCGCGGATCACGACGACGGTGCACGGCAAGACCGTCGAAGCCACCCTGACCAAGTGGACCGAGGACCCGAACGTGGTCTTCTTCTGGTTCGACCCCGTCGCCGTGCCGGACTCCGCGTCGCTGACCCCGCTGATCGCCTACGACCCGGACGGCAAACGGCTCACCAAGTAGCCGGAGGGCCGGTCGGCGGTACACGACGGGCCCGCGCGGGCGTAAGACGGCAACCGTGACCTCGCGACGAGCGTTCCTGACCGCTTCAGCCGTGCTGGGGGCCGTGTCCGCGGCCGGGGTCCCGGCGAGTGCCGCCCAACCCGGCGCGCCCGGTGCCCCGGTCCGCCCGCAGCGTCCCGGCCCGGACCTGCGGGCGCTGCTGCGGCAGGTCGACGAGCGGCGGATCGAGGCGACCGTGCGGCGGCTGGCCGCGTTCGGCACGCGGCACACGCTGTCGGCCCAGGACGACCCGGTGCGCGGCATCGGCGCCGCGCGTGACTGGCTGTACGCGCAGTTCCAGCAGGTCGCGGCGGCTTCCGGAGGCCGGTTGACCGTGGAGCTGCAGTCGTACGTCCAGCCGCCGGCCGACCGGATCCCGGTGCCGACGAAGATCACGAACGTCGTCGCGACGCTGCACGGGTCCACCGAGCCCGGCCGCGTGTACGTCGTTTCGGGGCACTACGACTCGCGCCGCACCGACGTGATGGACTTCACCGGCGACGCACCGGGAGCCGACGACGACGCTTCGGGCGTCGCGGTCGCGTTGGAGCTGGCGCGGGTCCTCTCGACCCGGCAGCCGGCCGCGACGATCGTGTTCGCCGCCGTCGCGGGCGAGGAGCAGGGCCTCTACGGCGCGCGGCACATGGCGCAGCAGTTCAAGGCGGCCGGCACGGACGTCCAGGCGATGTTCACCGACGACATCGTCGGCTCCAGCCGCGCGGACGACGGCACGCGGGACCCGACGACGGTCCGCCTGTTCGCCGAGGGCGTCCCGACCGCGGAGACGCCGGCCGAGGCGAACCTGCGGCGCAGCATCGGCGGCGAGAACGACTCACCGCCGCGGCAGCTGGCCCGGTTCGTGAAGTCCGTGGCGGAGAACGACTCCACGGGCATGACGGTCCGGGTGATCTACCGCCGCGACCGGTACCTGCGCGGCGGTGACCACATCGGTTTCCTCGAGCAGGGCTACCCGGCGGCGCGGTTCACCGAGCCCGCCGAGGACTTCGCGCACCAGCACCAGGACGTCCGCGTGGAGAACGGCGTCCAGTACGGCGACCTGCCCCAGTTCTGCGACTTCCCGTTCATCGCCCGGGTCGCGCGGGTGAACGGCGCCGCGCTGTGGTCGCTCGCGACGGCGCCGGGCACACCCAAGGGCGTGAAGATCCGCACGGCGGCGCTGACGAACGACTCGGAACTGCTGTGGGACGCGACCCCGGGCGCGGCGAGCTACGAAGTCCTCTGGCGCGAGACGACAGCACCGGACTGGACCCACGCGATCGACGTCGGCCCGGCGTTGACGGCGAAGATCGACCTGTCGAAGGACAACGTCTTCTTCGCCGTCCGCGCGGTGGGCCCCGGCGGGCGCCGGAGCCCGGCCGCGTTCCCGGTTCCGGTCAATTAGCGCGCCCCGCGGCCCCTCGGCATGCTGTGCCGATGACGGACCGGGTACGCAGCAGCGGGACTTATCTCGCCTACGCGGGCTTCCTCCTGCTCATCGCGCCGACCGGCTGGCCGCTGCTCTTCGCGGTCGGCACGGCGAGCTACGCCCTCGCCGAGGGCGATGGTGAGGCCGCGGTCGCCGCCGTGGTCTTCGCGGTGCCCGCGCTCGTGCTCGGCTGGCTGTGCTGGCGGTTCCTGGGCCGGTCGTGCCGTCGCCTCCCGGACGGCCTGCGCGTCCGCGGCTTCTTCCGGACCCACCGGGTGCCGTGGCGCGACGTCGTCGACGTGACCGCGTCGGAGTTCCGGTCGTACGGTCGCGGGTTCTCGTGGGGTCAGGTCCGCGTGGCGTTCACCCGGGCGGACGGCGAGGTCCGGACCATCACCGTCGCGTCCAGCTACCGCTCCGCGACGGCCGGGCTGCGGACGATCCGGAGCTGGTTCCCACCCGGCCACCGGCTGCACCGGCCGGCCCCGGCGCCGGTCGAGGCCGCGGACCAGAGCGGGTTGCCGGTGCTGGAGACGCTGCACCGGCAACCGTCGATGCGGGCGATCCACACCGGGCTCGACGCGGTTCTCGGCGCCGGCGCGGTCTACGGCCTGGTACGTGCCTTCCAGGCGGATCTGACGTGGGCCGCCGTGCTGTGCGGCGTGGCGCTCGCGGGCGTCGGGTGGCTCGCCCTGCGCATCGCCCGGGCCCGCGTCGACCTGACCACCGGCGGGCTGGTCAACCGCGGGTACTTCCACGACTTCACCGTGGCCGCGGCGGCGATCGACGGCTTCGTGCTGAACCCCAGCGGAGCCGGGCAGACCGTGCGGGTCGTCACCGGCACCGGCTCACTCCAGATCGCCGCCGGTGCCGGGTTCGGGGACTACCCGGCCGAAACCCGGGACCGGCTGGCGGCCTGGCACACCCGCGTCAGGCCGCGGCCTGCGTGAGCACCTGCTCCACGACGTGGTGCGACGGCAGGATCAGCTCGCGCTCGGCGTCGGCGTCGACCTTGCCCTCCAGCAGGTCGCAGAACCGGTCCAGCTGGGAGGCCAGCGGCTCGCGCGCCGTGATCAGCTCGGGGATCTCGATCACCGTCTGCTGGCGGTAGCCGAGGCCGTCCGGGGTGACCGAGTCGTGTGACACGTGGCGGTAGATCGTGACGTCGCGGCGCAGCAGGTCGATCTCGATCAGCCGGTCCAGCTCCGACACCACCAGCGACCGGACCTTCTTCTGCCCCAGCCGCGAGGCCGAAACCGTGGCCAGGCCGGTCGGGAACGACAGCACCGTCTCGATGGTGTCCTCGGCGCCCTCGACCGACGACGGGTGGAAGTACCCCGCGCCGGAGGTGACCCGCGACGGCGTCGCGCCGCCGAAGAACTGGATCGCCAGATCGACGTCGTGCACCAGGAGGTCCCACGCGACACCGGTCTTGATGCGCGGCGCGTACGGGCCGTGGCGGCGCGCCATCAGGTGGATCGGCTCCTGCACCAGCGCCCGCGCGGTCATGACCGCCGGGTTGTAGCGCTCGAGCAGCCCGCACATCAGCGCGACGCCCTGCTTCTTCGAGAGCGCGACGATCTCCTGCGACTTCTCGAAGCTGTTGCACACCGGCTTTTCGACCAGCATCGGCTTGCCCTGGCCGAGGATCTCCTGCGCGAGGTCGTAGTGCGCCTCGGTGGCCGAAGCCAGCACGACCGCGTCCACATCGGACAGTGAGCCGAGCTCCGGCGTCCACTTCGTCTCGTACCGCTCGGCGACGGCCTTGCCCGCTTCCTCGCGCGGATCGATCACGCGGACGAGGTCCACGCGCTCGTTGCCGGCGAGCACGCGGGCGTGGAGGGAACCCATGTTCCCGGTACCGACAAGAGCGATCCGATGCGTCATGCGCCCAGTACCTCGCGAACGGTTTCGATGATGGTGTCCAGGTCGGACTCGGTCAGGTGCGGGTGCACCGGCAGGGAGAGCGCCTGGTTGGCGACCGCCTGCGCCACTGGGAAGTCTTCGACGCGTGCGCCCGGGATCAGGTCGTGCCCGCGGTAGCAGTCGTAGTCGAAGACGATCTTCGGGTAGTAGATGCCGTTGCCGATGCCGCGCTCGGTGAGCGCCGCGGCCAGCTCGTCACGCGAGAGGAACGCGTGCGGCCCGACCAGCACGGTGTACTGGTGCCACACGTGTTCGCGGCCCGGCAGCACCTGCGGGACGTCGAGGCCCGGCGTGCCGGCGAGACCCTCCGAGAGGCGCTTCGCGTTCGCCTGGCGGGCTGCGGTCAGCTGGTCGAGCTTGGCCAGCTGCGGGATGCCGACCGCCGCGTGCAGGTCGGTCATCCGGTAGTTGTGGCCGGCGACCTCGTACTGGTAGCGGGCGCGCATGCCCTGGTTGCGCAGCACGCGCAGCTTGTCGGCCAGCGCGTCGTCGTCCGTCGTGATGACGCCGCCCTCGGCGGTGGTGATGTTCTTCGTCGCGTACAGCGAGAAGCAGCCGATGCCGAACGAGCCGGCCTGCTTGCCCTCGAACGACGCGCCGACGGCCTGCGCGGAGTCCTCGATCACCTGCAGCCCGTGCTCGGCCGCGAGCGGGGCGAGCTTGCCCATGTCCGCGGTCTGGCCGTAGAGGTGCACCGGCATGAGCACCTTGGTGCGGTCGGTGACGGCGGCGGCCACGGCGTCGGGGTCGATCGCGAAGTCGTCGCGCCGGATGTCGGCGAACCGGACGGTCGCACCGGCCTCGAGGATCGCGTTCAGCGTCGCGACGAAGGTGAACGGCGAGGTGATCACCTCGTCGCCCGGCTTCAGGTCGAGGGCCTGGAGCGACGCGACGAGCGCGGTCGTCCCGTTGTTGACCGCGATCGCGTGCTTCGTCCCGGAGACGGCCGCGAAGGCGTCTTCGAAGCGCTTGACCATCGGTCCCTGTGCGATGGCGCCGGAGCGCAGCACCTCGACGACGAGGTCCTCCGCGTCGCGGACGTCGACCACAGTGATGGGGATCATGGGCAGTCTCTCTCGGCAGGCGATTTCGGCGCGTCCGGTACAGTGAGCCGCCGGTTCTGCGCCCGGCCGCCCTGCATGAACGCGGGCCTCACGTTACCGGGCGCGGTAGCACGCCCAGTACCCAGCCGCCGACGAACGGATACCCGCCCGTGGCCAACCGCATCCACCCGACCGCCGTCCTCGGCGAAGGCGTCGAACTCGGGGACGACAACGTGATCGGGCCGTTCGCGGTGATCGCCGGGCCGGCCCGGATCGGCGACGGCAACTGGATCGGCCCCCACGTGACGATCGGCACGCCCGGCGAGGACCGCGGCCGCCCCCACCCGGCGGCCTGGGACGAGGCACCCACCGGTGATCCGGATCACGACGGTCACGGCGTCGTCATCGGCAGCCGCAACCGCATCCGCGAGTACGTGAGTGTCCACCAAGGGACCTGGCGGACAACGACGATCGGCAGCGACGGCTACTTCCTCCGCAACTCCCACATCGCGCACGACTGCCTGGTCGGCGACGGCGTGACGATCGCGTCCAACGCCGTCACCGGTGGGCACTGCCACATCTGGGACGGCGCCAACCTCGGCATGGGCGCGATCCTGCACCAGAAGGTCGTGGTCGGCCCCGGCGCGATGATCGGGATGGGCTCGGCGGTGCGGCGCGAGATCGGCGCGTTCACCATCGCCGTCGGCAACCCGGCCCGCGTCACCGGCATCAACGTCGTGGGCCTGTCCCGCCGCGGCGTGGACGAGGTGACGATCGAGGCGCTCGGGCCGTGGCTGAAGGGCAAGGAAGGTCTCCCGGACGCCACCCTGCCCGGCGACCTCTCTACCTTGGTAAAGGCGTGGGACGCCCGCCCGCGCGAAGAGCACTAGGAGCTGTCTGATGTCGGAAGTCGCCCCCAAGCTGCGCGAGGTCTTCGTCGAGGCGCTGGACCTCGACGCGGACGTGGACGTCGAGAACCTGAAGTACCGCGACCTCGAGGCGTGGGACTCGGTCGGCCACATGGCGCTGGTCGCGGCCATCGAGGACGAGTTCGACGTCGAGTTCGACACCGACCAGGTCATCGACATGTCGAGCTTCAAGGTCGCCGTGGACATGGTGACCGAGCTGCAGGCGAAGAATGACTGATCTGTCCGGTCGCGTCGCGCTCGTCACCGGCGGGACGCGGGGGATCGGCCTGGCCACCGTGCGCGCTTTGGTGGACGCGGGCGCGACGGTGGTGCTCACCGGCCGCGACGAGGCCCGCGCCAAGGAAGCAGCGTCGGCGGCCGGCGCCGCGGCCGGGCTCGCGCTCGACGTCACCGACGCTAAAGCGGTGTCTTCGCTGGTCAGGGGCGTTGCGAAGGAGCACGGCAAGCTCGACGTCGTCGTGGCCAACGCCGGGATCATGGAGGACGCGCTCCTCGGGATGATCCGCGAGGAGCTCGTCGACACGACGCTGAGCACGAACGTCGCCGGCACGCTGCACACCGTCCAGGCCGCGGCCCGGGCGATGATGCGGAAGAAGACCGGCTCGATCGTGGTGCTCGCCTCGATCGTCGGCGAGTACGGAAGCGCCGGCCAGACGGTGTACGCGGCGTCGAAGGCGGCCGTGGCGAACATCGCGCGGTCGGCGGCGAAGGAGCTCGGCCGCTCGGGCATCCGGGTCAACGCGGTCGCGCCGGGCGTGATCGAGACGGACCTGACCGCGGGCCTGAGCGAGGACGCGAAGGCGGAGAACGCCGGCAAGACGCCGCTCGGGCGCCTCGGCCGGGCGGAAGACGTGGCGAACGCGATCCGGTTCCTGGTGGGTGATGAAGCGTCCTTCATCACCGGGCAGGTGCTGGGCGTCGACGGAGGCTTGGTGTTGTGACGCTGTTGGGTGCGGGAGCCCGGCTGGTGGATGTGGCCGGGGGCCGCACGCTGGCGGGCGCGGAACTGTCGGCCGAGGTCGGCCGCTCGATCGAGACACTCGCGGCGCTCCCCGTCGGCGTCGTGTTCGCGCGGATGTCGGTCGACCTGCCGAGCGTGCTGACCTACCTGGGCGCGTTCGAATCCGGCCGGGCGATCGCGCTGATCGACCCGGCGCTGGACGCCGACGTGCTGGCCGGGCTGGTCGCGCGCTTCCGGCCGGCGGCGGTGCTGTCGGCTTCGGGGGAC
Source organism: Amycolatopsis sp. NBRC 101858 (assembly GCF_030269325.1). Classification (GTDB taxonomy): domain Bacteria; phylum Actinomycetota; class Actinomycetes; order Mycobacteriales; family Pseudonocardiaceae; genus Amycolatopsis; species Amycolatopsis ponsaeliensis. Next base: position 2,699,520 of record NZ_BSTD01000001.1, read on the forward strand.
GCGCCCGAGGGGTACGTCACCCGCGGTGCCGACTGGGTCCGCTCGTCGGCCGAGGGCGTGCAGCCGCACCCCGACCTGGCCGTGCTGCTCCCGACCAGCGGGTCCACCGGCAACCCCAAGCTCGTCCGGCTCTCGCGGCAGGCGGTCCTGGCCAATGCCGACGCCATCGCGCAGGTCCTGCACATCGACTCCGACGAGGTCGCGCCGACGTGCCTGCCGCTGCACTACAGCTACGGCCTTTCGGTCCTGAACTCGCACCTGGTGCGCGACGCGACGATCGTGATCGAGCCGTCCGGCGTGCTCGGCCGCGGCTTCTGGGACGCCGTGAACACCTACGGCGTCACGTCTCTTTCCGGCGTCCCGTACCACTACGAAATGCTGCGGCGGCTCAAGTTCGACCCCGCGAAGTACCCGACGCTGCGCACGCTGACGCAGGCCGGCGGGAAGCTGCGCGACGACCTGATCGCCGAGTTCAACGACAAGATGCAGGCCGTCGGCGGCCGGATGTACGTCATGTACGGCCAGACCGAGGCCGCGCCGCGGATGACGACCGTGCCCGCCGAAAGGCTGGCCGAAAAGCTCGGTTCCGCCGGGCCGGCGCTGCCGGGCGGCAAGTTCGCCGTCCGCCGCGACGACGGGTCGGAGACCACGCACCCGAAAATTGTCGGTGAGGTCGTCTACCGTGGGCCCAATGTGATGCTGGGTTACGCGGACGACGAGTCCGGCCTGGCCAAGGGCGACGAATACGCCGGCGTGCTCGCCACCGGTGACCTCGGGTACCTCGACGAAGAGGGGTACCTGTTCATCACCGGGCGGCTCAAGCGCATCGGCAAGGTGTTCGGCAACCGCGTCAGCCTCGACGACCTCGAGCAGGCGGCCCGCGCGGCGGCGGTCGGGATCGACGTCGTGGCGGCGGTGCCGGCCGGCGACAAGGTCGTGCTGTTCGCGGAGGGCGTCGACAAGGCGATCTGCAAGGACGCGTCGAGGGCGCTGTCCGAGCGGCTGCACCTGCACGCCAGCGGGTTCGACGTCCGCCCGATCGACACCGTGCCGCTGCTGGCCAGCGGCAAGATCGACTACCGGTCACTGGAGGCGAAGGTATGAGCGAGCTTGCGAGTGAATCATTCAACACAGCGCTCGCCGCTCAGGCCGAACTGAGCGTCAGCGAGGTCGGCGCATGAGCGTGTTCACTCGGTCGCAGGCCGACCGGGAGGCGTTGCTGCTGCCTGAGCTCGCCGCCCTGACGTCCCACCATCGGGCGAATTCCGAGGGGTACGAACGGATCCTGTCGTCGCTCGGAATCGCGCCGGACGCGTCCTTTGCCACGATCGCCGACCTGCCCTGGCTGCCGGTGCGGATGTTCAAGACGCACGACCTGAAGTCCATCCCGGACGGCGAGGTCTTCAAGACCCTCACGTCGTCCGGCACGACCGGCGCCGGTGCGTCGCGGATCTACCTGGACAAGGAGGCGGCGGGCGCGCAGACCAAGCAGCTCGGCGCGACCCTGCAGGAGGTCCTCGGCGGCGAGCGGCTGCCGATGCTGATGGTCGACACCATCGGCATCATCAAGAACCGCCGCTCGTTCTCCGCGCGCGGCGCGGGCGTGCTGGGCATGGCGAACTTCGGCCGCAAGCACACGTACGTGCTCGACGAGAACGACCGGCCGGACGTCGAGGCGGTCAAGAAGTTCCTGGCCGAGTACGGCGGCAAGCCCTTCCTCATCTTCGGCTTCACGTTCATGGTGTGGCAGTACCTGTACGAGGTGGCGCGGGACAACGGTCTCGACCTCTCGAACGGCATCCTCATCCACAGTGGCGGCTGGAAGAAGCTGATCGACCGGGCGGTGGACAACACCGAGTTCCGTCGTCGCTTCAAGGAAGACACCGGGCTCACCCGGATCCACAACTACTACGGGATGATCGAGCAGATCGGCACGGTGTTCCTCGAAGGCCCGTCCGGGAACTCGCTGTACTGCCCGGACTTCGCCGACGTCGTGATCCGGAACCCGGAGACGTGGGAAGAGCAGCCGGTCGGCGAGCCGGGCGTGATCGAGGTCGTCTCGACGCTGCCGCGGTCGTACCCGGGGCACGTGCTGCTCACCGAAGACCTCGGTGTGTACAACGGGATCGACGACGGCGACTGGCCGGGCAAGCACTTCTCCGTGCTCGGCCGGCTGCCCAAGGCCGAGGCCCGCGGGTGCTCGGACACGTTCTCGGGAGCGGCGGCGTGACCACTCTTACTCAGCGTTTCCCGTTGTCGGACGCGGTTTCCGTCAGCGATCTGGTCTCGGAGCTGCGTGCCGAGCCGTCGGGCGGCCGGCTGCGCGTCGGTGACCCGCGGATCGTCGAATTCATCACGAAGTTCGCGCGCAAGCTGCTGGCCCCGGCCACCGCGCGCCGGTTCCCGGAGCTGGCGTCGCTCGGGTTCTTCCTGCGCAAGGGCGAGATCGCCAAGGCGCTGTCCACTCTGGACACGACTTCGGGGTCGCTGCGGTTCCCGCGCGGGCTGGTGTTCCACGTGCCGCCGGCGAACGTCGACACGATCTTCGTCTACTCGTGGGCGCTGTCGGCGCTGGCGGGCAACCACAACGTCGTGCGGGTGTCGTCGCGCTCGGCCGGCGCCGCCGAGGCGGTGCTGGAGGCGCTGAACGCGGCGCTGTCCGAAGTGGACTCGTCGGTGGCGGAGGCCGTCACGGCGACCCAGCGCATGGTGACGTACGACCGCAGCGACGAGGTGAGCGGCGCGCTGTCGCTGGCCGCCGACCTGCGCGTCATCTGGGGCGGCGACGGCTCGGTCGCGGCCCTGCGGAAGTACCCGCTCGCGCCGCACGCGCGTGACCTGACGTTCCCGGACCGCTCGTCGTTCGCGGTCGCTTCGGTGGCGGGCTGGCAGCGGGCGTCCGCCGATGAGCGTCGTACGGCCGCCGAGGGTTTCTACAACGACTCGTACTGGTTCGACCAGGCCGCCTGCTCGTCGCCGCGTGCGGTGTTCTGGGTCGGCGACGCCGCCGGCGCCCAGGCCGCGGGCCAGGAGTTCCGCGCGCTGCTGGCCGCGGTGCTGGAGACGAAACAGCACGTCACCGAGCCGGCGATGGCGGTCCAGAAGCGCGTCTCGGCGTACGGCGCGGCGGTCGACGGGCTGGTCAAGGAGATCGCGTTCGACGGCAACGGGCTGGCCACCCTGGAGCTCGCGGACCCGGCGGTGCTGCCGCGCGAGTGGCTCGGCGCCGGCACGTTCGCGAACGCCCAGGTGTCCACTTTGTCCGATCTGGTGCCGATCGTCCTGCGCAAGGACCAGACGGTCAGCCAGTTCGGCTTCACGGCCGAAGAGCTGACGGCGTTCGCGCACGAGCTCGCCGGCCGCGGAGTCGACCGGATCGTGCCGTTCGGCTCGGCCCTGACCTTCTCCGCGGTGTGGGACGGTTACGATCTGCTGGCCGAATTCAGCCGCCTGGTCACGGTGCAGGCCTGAGGAGACCGTCGATGACGACAGTTGAGACGCCGGAGGGGTTCCCGGCTGCCGGAAAGCAGCGGAAGTCCACCAAGGCGAAGATCCTCGACGTCGTCAGATGGGTCGCGATCCTGCTGGTCATCGGCTTCGCGGCGAAGCAGCTGGCCTCGAACTGGGGCGAGTTCTGGCGCACCCTGCGTGACGTGGCGTGGCAGTCGTCGCTGCTCAGCCTGGTGGCCCTGGTCGCGGCGATCATGGTGTCGACCTGGGGCTGGCAGGTGATGGTCGACGACCTCGGCAAGCCGATCGGCTACGCCAGGGGAGCCCAGATCTGCCTGGTCGGCTCGCTCGGCAAGTACGTGCCGGGGTCGGTCTGGGCGTACCTGCTGCAGATGGAGCTGGGCCGCAAGGCGGGCCTGGCCCGCGCCCGGATCTTCACGGGCTCGCTGATCCAGCTGGGCGTGGGCGTGGTGTCGGCGCTGGTGGTGTCCCTCCTGGCGGCGCCGGCGGTGTTCAGCAACAGCCCCCGCGCGCTGTGGTTGTTCGTGCTGATCCCGGTCGGCCTGGCGATGCTGCACCCGAAGATCCTGACCTGGGGCACGTCCCTGGTGCTGAAGCTGCTGCGCCGTCCCCCGCTGGCCCACCCCCTGAGCTGGCGCGTGGTGGGCAAGGTCTTCGGCGCCTCGACGGCGGCGTGGTGCCTCCAGGGCATCCACCTGTGGCTCCTGGCGAACTCGGTGGGAACGCCCGGTTTCAGCGGTTTCGTCCTGTGCGTGGGCGCAATGGCGGTGGCCATGACGGTGGGGACGTTCGCGTTCATCCTCCCGAGCGGCGTGGGCGTCCGCGAAGTGGCGCAGGTCGCGGTGCTGACGGCGAGCGGGTTGACGGTCGGCCAGGCCACGGCGTTCGCGGTGGCGTCCCGGGTGATGTTCACCGTGGCGGACCTGCTGACGGCGGGCCTGGCCGCGGTGGCAGCCCGGTCGACCCGCCCGGCGGTCACCCCCGCCTGACCTGGGGTTTGATCGCGCCCGCCTGACCGCAGACGCTCGACCGCTCGGCGTCACTTGGCCGCCGTGCCTGCTCAGGCCCCGGCTGGCTGCGCCCGCGGCCGCCGTGCACGAATGAAGCGGTTCTCAAGGTGCCTCGGTCCGAGGGGCATTCGGCCTGTCGACGGTCGCCCGCGCGCCTGCCTGCTCGATTCGCCGGCCTCGCGCTGGGCCTGCTCGACCTGCTGTCGGCCAAGCTGCCTGACCAAGCCCGCCTGCCCGCCGAAGCCCCACTCAACCCGCCGGGCGGTCACCCCCGCCTGACCTGGGGTTTGATCGCGCCCGCCTGACCGCAGACGCTCAAACCGCTCGGCGGTCGCCTCGCCCGCCAGGTGCCGGCGAACCTGCCTGGCCAAGCCCGCCGGCGCGCCTTTTGCTGCCCGCCGAGCCGGCCTGCATGCCTGCGTCAAGGCCGCCGCCGTGTTGTACGCCAAGTCCGCTCAACACCCCGGGGGAGGTTGTCCACCAGCTGTACCCAAGTTGTCCACAGGCGTTACGCACATGTGGACAACTCTGCGCTCACGGCAGCAGCCGGTAAATCACCGCGTCCGAATTGCGCCAGGTCTCCTTCAAGAACGGCTCGTCGGCCAACCCGATCAACCCCGGCTGATAAGGCGGTTCCGGAGCCGCCACCGGGTCACCCAGGATCACCCAATGAACATTCAGCCGCTGAACCGCCGCCCGCACCGCGGGGTCGGTCCGGTAATCCCGGAACCGCTGAGCCAGCAACACAGCGTCCGAAGGCGGTGAAGTCTGGTCGTAATGCGCCGCCACCGTGCGAACTCCCGACAACGCGTACGTCCACGCCGTTCCGTCGAAGCGGTCGTTCATCGCCCACTCGCCCGGGGCCGCCAGCTTGCCCAGTTCCACCATCGCCGCTTCCTCGCCCGGCGTCACGTGCAGCTTCGACGGGTCCGCCGCCTGGTAGCCCGTGTACACGCGGGCGCCGTTCGACTTGAAGTACAACCCGTTGGAAAGCGCCACGAAACCCAGCAGCACCACCACCGCGACCGCCACCGCCGGCACGCGCGCCGGCAGGTGTTCGCGGAGCCACGACTGGGTGGAGGCCAAGCCGTGTGCCGCCAGGACGCACAGGGGGATCGCCGCCATCGAAAAGAACCGGTACGGGTCGTCCCACCACGGCCGGGACAACGCCATCACCAGCGGGGCGTTCGACGACGCCACCACCATGTACGCCAGGCCCGTCACCCCCGCCGTCAGCCCGATCCAGCGCAACGCGCCTGCCCGCGCGAAGAACACGATCCCGAGGAACAGCGCCACCGACAGCCACACCTGCGGATGCGCCTCGAAGTGCTGGAACCCCAGCAACGCGCCCAGCGCCGTCGACGCGCGCCACTCGCTCGGCCAGCCGTAGTACGGGAGGTCGCTCTGGGCCAGGCCCAGCGCCCCGAACAACTGCAGCCACGCCACCAGGAGCGACACCACCGCGATCGGCAGCAGCGCCAGCAGGTCGCGGCCGATCCCGCGCCAGTTCGCCAGCCAGCGCTGCACCAGCAGCGGCCCGGCGAACAGGATCCCGCCGAACAACGTCGACGAATGGATGCACAGCAACCCGACCGCCGCCAGCAGCAGCACGAAACCCGTGTCCGGCGCGACGCGGTCCAGGTACCGCCGCAACGCCACCGCCGCCAGCGGGGTCAGCGTCACCCCGAGCGCGAACGGCAGCAGCGGCCCGCGGTCCATCGACTCGTAAACGCCCATCACCGGTGCCACCGCCGTCAGCGCCACCGCGCCCGCGAGCACCGCGCGCCCGCGGAACTCGCGGACCAGCGTCACCAGGGAAAGCGCCAGCAAACCCGGCAGCAGCAGCGTGTTCGCGTCCAGCGTCGCCGGGATCGACGCCCCGCTCAGGCGGTTCGTCACCGCCGCCAGCAGGTGGTAGGCGTTGGGGTAGAACACCGGCGCCGCGTCGCCGTACCAGTTCACATGGCCCGTGCCGAACAGGCTGCCGTCGCCGGTGTCGGCGATGTAGCGGACGGCGTTCCCGTGGTACACCGCGTCGAACCCCTGGGGCAGCGCGCCGATGTGGCCGAGGCCGCGCAGCGTCGCGTAAAAGCCCACCGCCGCCCCGAACAGCAGGCACGCGCCCACCGCGAGGTGCCCACGACGGTCCCACAGCCCGGGTTCCGGCTCGGGCGCCCACCGCCGGACCGTCAGTTTCCGGACGCCGTAAGCGATCGCGGCGAAGACGACCGTCGAAACCGCGTACGTCACCGGCGTGAACGACCACCCGAGGGCCGCCGTCCACGGTCCGGTCAGGCCGCCGGCGGCGTAGCTCAGCAACGGGGCCAAGCCGGCCAGGGCCCAGCCGCGCACGCCCGCGGCCAGTCCGATCAGGAGGCCCGGGACGGCGATGACGACAATGGCAACGCAGACGGAGAGCACGCTGGAGACTAAGCCGAGAACCGTCGGCAGAACGCTCCGGGGTGAGCTGTCCGATCGGGACGAATCACGAATGTCCCTTCGTGATACCCGAACGGGTTATATTGACGAGTGCGTTTCCCTGCTTGACTGACGCCGGGCGGAGCGAGCTTCACAAGGGGGCCGGGTGGTCTACGCGGTCGTGGTGGCGTGGCTGGTCCTCGCCGCGATCGTGGTTCTCACCTGGGGCCGGCTCGGCACCGACCGCGGCTGGCGCGGTTTCGTCCTCACGCTCACCCTCGGCCTTTCGCTGCTGCACCAGCTGTTGTTCGCGACGATCACCGAGGACGCGTTCGTTTCGTTCCGCTATGCGCAGAACATCGCCGACGGAAACGGCCCGGTCTTCAACCCCGGAGAACGCGTCGAGGGGTACACGAACTTCTTCTGGCTGGTGCTGATCGCCCTGCCGCGGGCCGCGTTCGGGGCCGACGTGCAGACCACCGCCGTCGTCTTCGGGGTCCTCGCCGCGCTCGGGTGCGTGCTCCTGTCCTACCTCCTGGTGAACCGGATCGTCGCGGGCGCCGACGCCGAGCCGCGGCCGGCGATCGGCGTCGCCGCCGCGGTGCTGACCGCGAGCGCCGGCGGCCTCGCCGTCTACGGGCCGTCCGGCTCCGAGGTCCCGCTGTTCGTGCTGCTCCTGCTCGCCGTCTGCTACTCGCTCGCGGCGCGCCGCCCGGTGGTCGCCGGGGTGCTCGTCGCGTTCGCCGTGATGACCAGCCCGGAAGGCCTGGTGGTCGCCGTGCTGGGCGGCCTCTGGCTGGTCGGCGCCGCACTGCGGAAGAAGCACAGCTGGTGGGCGCCCGTGGGCTACGTCCTGGGCGCGCTGGTGTTCCTGATCCCGCGGCTGGCCTGGCGCGCGACGTTCTACCAGCACTTCCTCCCCGCACCGCTGGCCGCGAAGCTCGGCGGGCCGTTCGGCTCGCAGATCGCCGGCGGCTGGCCGTACCTGTCCGGGTTCGCCTTGGCGCACCAGGGTTTCCTGCTGCTCGGGCTGGTCGCCGCGGTCGCGTTGCTGCTTCGGCGCCGCACCGAGACCATCGAGGCCAGGGCCCTGATCTGGCTGCTGTTCGCGACGGCCGCGACGGTCGCCGCCGCCGCGGTGCTGATCGGTGGCGACCCCGGTCCGTCGTGGCGGCTGCTGGCCCCGGTGCCGCCGCTGATCGCGGTGGCGGCCGCCAGTGCGTACGGCGTGCTCACCGTGGACGCCGAACCGTCGCCGCGGCCGAAGGCGTGGCCCGCCGCGACGCGGCTCGTCCCGGTGACCGCCTGCGGGCTCGCCGGCATCGCGGTGCTCGTCTCGGTGTTCAGCCCCGAGATGCTCGACCGCGTGCGCGACTGGCGCGCGCACGGCACCGAGCTGACCGAGATCGGCGGCTGGCTCGGCCGGTACCTGCCACCCGGGTCGGTGGTCAGCGGGGCCGCGCCCGGCGCGCTCGCGGCCCACGGCGGGCAGCTGCTCATCGTCGACGTCCTCGGCCGCACCGACGACCACATCGCCCGCGAGGGCCGGCACGAAGACGGCGTCGCGACCGACTACGACTACGTCGTCAACGGCCGCCGCCCGACCGTCGCCGTGCCCTCCGACAGCGGCTACGCCGACCGCCAGCACTGCGCGATCGACCCCGTCTACGCGGGCAAGTACGAGGTCGCCACCTTCCGCCGCGTCGGCACGCCCTACTGGGTCTCGGTGTACCCGCGCACGGAGCAGGCGAAGTCGGTGGTCACGGACCTCGACAAGGGCCCGGACTTCCGCTACGTACCCTGTCCCACGTGAAGCTCGAGGTCCCGAAACGCCGGCTCGGCGCCGAAGCGAAGCTCGGGATCGGGGTCTTCGGGACGTCGTTCGCGCTGTTCGTGCTGCGGTTCCTGGTGCCGCGCCCGGTCGCGATGTCCAACAACGGCGACGGCGGCCGCGTGCTGTGCGGGGCCGGGATCACCTGGAAGGGCCTGCCGGAGGCGTTCGTCCACCTCGCCTACACGCCCGCGGCCGGCGCGCCGCCGTGCCGGCCGACCTACCTGCTCACGCAGAGCTGGTTCGCGGACCTGGCCGTCGGGATCGGCCGGCTGATCGGCCTGCCGGGGACGCTCAGCCTGGTCGTGCTGGGCCTGCTGAGCAGCGTCGTCGCCGCGGCGGCGATCGCCGCGATCGTGCTCGGCCTGCCGTACTCCCGGCGCGTCCGGCTGGCCGTGGCCGCCGGGCTCGTGCTGGTCGTCGCCGACTCGGCGTTCTTCGGCTACTTCGCCGCGGTGCTCGGCGAAGGCGCGGCGTTCCTCGGCCTCCTGCTGATCGTCGGCGGCCTGCTGCTGACCGCGCGCGAAGGCCGCTGGAGCTACGCGGGCATGGCGGTGACGTTCGCCGGCGGCGTGCTGGCGGTCAACGCCAAGGTCCAGACGCTGACGATCCTGCCGATCCTCGCGCTCGCGGTGTTCCTGGTCCGGCCGGGCGCGCTGCGCGGGCCGAAGCGGTGGGCGGCGGCGGTGCTGGTCGTCGGCGCGCTCGGTGCCGTGACGCTGGCCGCGCAGCAGAGCGTCGAACCCGCCCGGGCGCCGGACGGCACGTACAGCGAGTTCCCCGGCGACGACTCGCGCGAGATCAACGTGTTCAACTCGGTCTTCCTGAACATCGTCGACGGCAAGCACGACACCCAGGCCGACCTGGCCGCGCTCGGGCTGCCGCCGTCGTTCGCGCAGTACGCGGGCAACGGCTGGTGGCACCCGCACCCGGCAACCATGGACCCGCTCTACGCGCGGTACCGCGGGCAGCTGACCCGCGAGAACGTCGTCGCGTACTTCGCGAGCCACCCCGGCCGGACGCTGGAGGTGCTGAACCGGGCCGCGACCGACCAGCTCACCGCCCGCCCGGACTACCTCGGCAGCTTCGACCAAGAGGCGGGCTTCGCGCCGCACGCGCAGGAGTACCGGGTGCCGGTGGTGTCGTGGCTGACCGGCCTGCTCAGCCCGCTCGGCCTGTTCGCGCTCGCGCCGATCTGGCTGTTCGTGCTGGTCAGAGCCTGGACGCAACGTCGCGGCGCACTCGGCGTGGTGCTGGCGTTCCTCTTCGCCGTCTCGCTGACGCAGTTCGGCGCCGCGGCCCTCGGCGACGGCATCGAGGGCATCAAGCACCAGTCCGTCGCGCTGTTCACGATCCTGCTGGCCCTCGTGCTGGCCGTGCTGCCTCAGTCGCGGTCGAGCGAGCCGCGGTGGGGCAGGAACTCCTCGGTCGGCGGGCCGTCGTCGGCTTGGACCCGCTTCGCCGGCGGCTTCGGCCAGAACGGCGGCACCTCGAGCAGCACGAACACGAGCAGCCCGGCCAAGCCGACCAGGAAGATCGTCGACGACGACGCCAGCTTGTAGTTCACCGCGAAGTACAGGAAGAAGAGGACGCCGACCCAGATGCGCCGGGCTTCGCCGTGGTGCCGGTCGAGCACGACCGCGACCAGCCCGATGACCAGCGGCGCGAGCATCACGAAGACGCGCTGGGTGTCCGTGGCGACCAGCCGCCCGGCCAGGCAGCACAGCCCCAGCCAGACACTGGACACCAGCAGCAGGCTCCGGGTGCCGTTCAGCCGGAACTCGCGGTAGAGGCCGTAGGCGAAGATCAGCCAGAAGAAGCCGAACGTGCTGTAGAGGGCCGCCTGGTCCACACCCTTGTTCGAGGACAGGGCGAAGCGGATGTTGCCCAGCAGGCCGCTGTTGGCCTGCCCGGCGCCGAACCCGTAGTCGCCGCCGATCAGCGCCTGGGCCCACAGCCGGAACCCGAAGTACAGCCCGGCCGCGACCACGACGGCGACGAGCCCGCCGATCACCTGCTTGTCCCGCAGCGACCGCGACCGCGTCCACGCCGCCAGCGGGTACAGCGGCGCGAGCAGCAGCGTCGTCTCCTTGTTGATCGTGCCGACGACGATCACCACCGCGAACCAGATCAGCCGCCGGTCGAACAGCAGCCACAGCGCGACCAGGTAGAGCAGGTTGTTCAGCGGGTCGACCAGGTACGGGTTGCTGAACGCGTACGGCGCGTACCAGAACGTGCAGGCCAGCGCGGTCGCGGCGAGCGCCGAGGTGTACAGCCGCAGGTCCAGGCGGACCCAGAGGAACTCGAAGAAGACGATCGCCGCGGCGAGGACCAGCGCGAAGGTGAACGCCAGCCACACGGAGTCGAGGGAGATGCCGGTGAACCGGTTGACGGTGTGGACGAGCCACGGGCTGAGCATCCGCAGGGCGAACGGGTTGTCGACCTGCGCGCCGGTCTGCACCGACATCGCGTAGTACTCGGCGGCGTCACCCCACGCCTTCTCGTGCGCGTTCGGCTGCACGGGTGCGTAGGAGATCAGGTTGAGGAGCGTCACCGTGACCAGCCCCAGGTACACCGCGACTCGGTGGCCGGCTCGTCTCACAGGCGATTCGATCACTGTCCCCACGCCGAAAGCCTAGTGGTCGTTCGAGTGGCGTGAGCTTCGCCCGGTTTGTGGCCTTCACCGCTGAACACCGGTCAAGAACCTACGGTCCCGTAACCTGGCGTGATGGCTGACTTCGTGTACCCGCCCGTGATCGCGGCGGCCCGGACGATGTTCCGGGTACTGGACAACCGCATCCGGGTCGAGGGCGCGGAGCACATCCCGCGCCGCGGCGGTGCGGTCATCGCGTGCAACCACGTGAGCTACCTCGACTTCATCTTCTGCGGCCTCGGCGCGCGCCCGGCCAAGCGGCTGACGCGGTTCATGGCGAAGAAGGAGATCTTCGACAACAAGATCGCCGGGCCGCTGATGCGCGGGATGCACCACATCTCCGTCGACCGCTCCGCCGGCCTGGCCTCCTACCGCGAGGCACTCGAGAAGCTGCAGGCCGGCGAGGTCGTCGGCGTCTTCCCCGAAGCCACCATCAGCCGGTCGTTCACCGTCAAAGAGATCAAGTCGGGCGCCGTCCGGATGGCCGCGGCGGCGGACGTCCCGGTCGTGCCGATGGCGCTGTGGGGCACGCAACGGCTCTGGACGAAGGGCCGGCCGAAGGACCTGACCCGCCGCCACGTGCCGATCTCGATCCTCATCGGCGAGCCGCTGCGCCCGGCCAAGGGCGACGACTGGGACGTCGTGACGAAGGAGCTGCGCACGCGGATGAGCGCGCTCGTCGACCGCGCCCAGGCCGAGTACCCCGACCAGCCCGCGTCCGACGAAGAACGCTGGTGGCTGCCTGCGCACCTGGGCGGGACGGCGCCGACACCGGAGGAAGCGGCCGAGCTCGATCGCGGTTAGAACCAGCGCTCGAGCACCTGCGCGACGCCATCGTCGCCAGCCGGGCCGGTGACCTCGTCGGCCACCGCGAGCACCGCCCGGTGCCCGTCCTCCATCGCGACGCCGTGGCCGGCCCAGCGCAGCATCTCGACGTCGTTGGGCATGTCGCCGAACGCGATCACCTGCTCGCGCCCGACACCGAGGCGCTCGGCGACGTCGGCGAGGCCGGTCGCCTTCGTGATCCCGTGCGCGGACAGCTCCACCAGGCCGCCCGACGACGAGTACGTGACGTCGACGTCGCGGTCGAAGAGGGCGTTGATCGCCTCGGCCATCTCGTCGGACGACATCCCGCGGTGGCTGACCAGCAGCTTGATCGCCGGGTGCCCGAGCACCTCGGCGCGCGGCGCCGTGCGGCCTTCGCCGTCGCCCCAGGGGTTGTGGTAGTTCGGCTCGATCACGAAGCTGCGCATCTCGTGGTCGGCGTCGGTGCTGACGCGTTCGGCGGCCAGCCGGCAGCCGGGCAGGGCCTTGTCGAGCGCGTGCGCGATGTCGTGGAGCAGCTCCGGCTTCAGCAGGCCGTGCACCGCGACGACCTCCTCGCGGCCGCAGTCGTACAGGACGGCGCCGTTCGCGCACACGGCGTACCCGGTCAGGTCGAGGGGCTTGGCCACGGGCGCGATCCAGCGCGGCGGGCGGCCGCTGGCCAGCACGAACGGCACGCCCGCGTCGATCGCCCGGCGGACGGTCGCGATGGTGCGGGCGCTGAGGGATTCGGAGGGGCCGAGCAGGGTGCCGTCGACGTCGGACGCGATCAACTGAGGTCTCTCCACCCGCCCATTGTCCCTGACACGTTCGGGTGGCCTCGTCCCCGTCCGAGCGATTGTCGGTGGTTACCAGTACGGTCCGGGTCTGTGCGAGCAGGCATCGTGATTCTTCCGGAAGATCGTTGGTGGGCGGCCGAGCCGAAGTGGCGCGCCGCCGAGGAATACGGCTTCGACCACGCCTGGACCTATGACCACCTGGGCTGGCGCAACCTCGTGGACGGCCCGTGGTTCTCCGCGGTCCCGACCCTGACGGCGGCGGCGATGGTGACGTCCCGCATCCGGCTGGGCACGTTCGTGGCTTCCCCGGTCGCGCGGCACCCGGTGCCGTTCATGCGCGAGCTGACCACCCTCGACGACATTTCGGACGGCCGCTTCGTCCTCGGCGTCGGCGCGGGCGTCGACCACCAGCGCTACGACGGCAAGGTGCTCGACGCGCCGGAGCTGACGGCGAAGCAGCGGGCCGACCGGTTCACCGAGTTCGTCGAGGCGCTCGACGGGCTGCTCATCACGGACAAGTTCGACTTCGACGGCGAGTACTACCGGGCCCGCGAGGCCCGCAACCTGCCGGGCACGGTCCAGCGGCCGCGGCTGCCGTTCGTGGTCGCGGCGAACGGCCCCCGCACGATGACCCTCGCGGCGCGCTTCGGCGCGGGCTGGGTCACGACGGGCAAGGGCGGCGCGACCGAGGACGAGTGGTGGGACGGCATCAAGCAGCTCACCGAGGTCTTCGGCGAGCGGCTGGACGCGGTCGGCCGCGAGCGGGCGGGCATCCAGCGCTACCTGAGCCTGGACGCGTCGCCGGTCTTCTCGCTGAGCAGCGTCGAGGCGTTCCGGGACGCGGCGGGCCGCGCGGGGGAGCTGGGCTTCACCGACGTCATCTCGCACTGGCCGCGGTCGTCTTCGCCGTACGAAGGCCGCGAAGCCGTACTGGAGCAGGTGGCGAGCGACGTGCTGCCGGAGCTCCACGCTAGTCCGAACGGGTGACATCCGGGTAGCGAGGAAACCGATTGCCGTCCCCTGGGCGTCCTTCACTGCAGACGTCAGAGATCACCCCGGGGGTGGTTGGGGGACGGAGGGCCCTCGTGGCCGCGGCACGGGGCGCCGCGGCCACGAGGGCTTTGTCTTGTCCGGGCTACTTCACGATCCGGTAGATCACGGCGCCCGGGTTCCGGTAGACCTGCTTGACGAAGTCGTGCCCGTCCAGGTGCCGCAGGCCCGGCGCGATCGGCGTGTCACGGCGGATCGTCCCGCTGCCCACCAGCACGTAGTGGATGTTCAGCCGCCGCGTGGCCGCGCGGACCTCCGGGTCGCTGTCGTAGTCGCCGAAGTGCAGGGCCAGGTAGAGCGCGTCCGGGGGAGCGACGCCCGCGTCGTAGTGGCCGGCCACCGGGTGCACGCCGGTGAGCGCGTACATCCACGCCGTGCCGTCCATCCGGTCGTTGAGCACCTTCTGGTCGGCGGGGATCCCCAGCGTGCCGAGGTGGTCCATCGCGTCGATCTCGTCCTGGCTGACCGGCGGGACCGTCTCGCCGGGCAGGCCGTTGTAGTAGAGCAGCGACACCGTCTTGGCGTTGGCCGCGCGGTAGAACCCGCCGGTCAGCACGCCCATCGCCACGACCAGCAGCACCGCCGTCGCCAGCCCGACCCGGCCGGTCAGCCACGGCCGCGCCCGCACCCAGGCGCGGCCGCTCGCGACCTTCGCCACCCACCGCTGGGTCTCGCTCATCCCGTGCGCGGCGAGCAGGCACATCGGGATCGCCGCCAGCGCCATCAGCCGGAACCGGTCGTTCCACCAGGGCCGCGACAGGGTGATCACCCAGTCTTCGCCGCCGAAGCACGCGACCACCACGAACAGCGCGGACAGCCCGAGCGCCGAGAGCACCACCCAGCGCATCCGCCGCAGCCGCACCAGCGTGAACACGCCCAGAGCCAGGAACACCGTCAGCCAGATCTGCGGCACCGGCAGCACCTGCTTGAACGTCGCCAGCATCGCCAGCGCCTTCCACACCGGCATGTGCGAGCCCCACGCGTGGTACGGGTACGACCCGGACGTGAAGGTGATCGCGCCGAGGATCATCGGCGCGGCCAGCACGCCCGCGGCCACCATCACCGGCAGCATCCGCAGGAGGTCGCCGCCGACCACCCGCCAAGCCGCCCGGTGCTCGGGCACGCCGTCGAGGCGCTTGCCCCGCAGCGCCCGGTACCAGCGCTGCACCACCAGCGGGAAGGCGAACAGGATCGCCCCGAACAACGCGCTCGAGTGCGCCGCGAGCAGGCCGGTGGCGCTCAGCGCCAGCACCGCGCCGGTGTCGACGCCCGGCCGCACGACGAACCGCTGCAGCGCGACCACCGCCAGCGGCGTCAGCACGATGCCGAGCGCGAACGGCAGCAGCCCGCTCGACACCGACTCGTACGCCCCGGTCGTCGCGCCGCCGGCGACCAGCGCCACGCTGCCGGCGAACACCGCGCGGCCGCCGAGCTGGCGCACCAGCGCGACCATGGCCAGCGCGAACAGCCCGGCGATCGGCATCGTCACGGCGTTGAGCGTGACCGGGACCGACGTGCCCGACAGCTGGTAGACCAGGGCGCCGACCAGGTGGTACGCGTTCGGGTAGAACGAGCCGTCCGGGTACCAGTTGATGGTGCCCATGCCGGTCAGCGAGCCGTCGCCGGTCTCGGCGATGTAGCGGATGCCGTTCGCGTGGAAGACGGTGTCCCAGCGCTGGAACACCGCGGTCGTCCCGCCGCGGCCGGTGACCACCACGGCGATCGACACGGCCGTGGCGACCGCCACGCAGGCACCCACGGCCAGGTGCGCCCGGCGCGTCCACGGCTGTGGCGGCTCCTCGGCACCCGGCGTCAGCCACCCCCGGGCGATCGAGAACCGGCGCAGGCCGTGGATCACCCCGGCGAGCAGCAGGGTGCAGGCGGCGACGCTCAGCGGGCCGTACGGCACGTGCACGATCGCCAGCCACGGGCCGGCCAGGCCGGTGACGGCGTAGCTGAGCAGCGGCGCGAGCCCCGCCAGCGTCCAGCCGCGGACCCCGGCGGCCCATCCGACGACGCCGCCAGGCACCGCCAGCACGGCCAGATAGGTGGCCACGGCGGTGAAGTAGCTCCAGAAGTCCT
Organism: Amycolatopsis sp. NBRC 101858; assembly: GCF_030269325.1. Taxonomy (GTDB): domain Bacteria; phylum Actinomycetota; class Actinomycetes; order Mycobacteriales; family Pseudonocardiaceae; genus Amycolatopsis; species Amycolatopsis ponsaeliensis. Next base: position 2,715,639 of record NZ_BSTD01000001.1, read on the forward strand.
CGGGTGCAGGCACTGCTTTCCAGGTGTGTCGTAGGCCGAAATGTGATAGTCGGGTGCGAGCCGGGTCAGCGACCCCCGTACCCTCGACGCCCGTGAGCGCGCACACGAACCCCGCACAGATTACTGAAGACGATTTCGCAGGTTACGACCTCGTCGTCGTCGGGTCCGGTTTCTTCGGCCTGACCGTCGCCGAACGGGCAGCGGCCGAGCTGGGCAAGAAGGTCCTCATCCTCGAGCGGCGCAGCCACCTGGGCGGCAACGCGTACTCCGAGGCCGAGCCCGAGACCGGGATCGAGGTGCACAAGTACGGCGCGCACCTCTTCCACACCTCGAACAAGCGCGTCTGGGAGTACGTGAACCGCTTCACCGAGTTCACGAACTACCAGCACCGCGTCTTCGCGCGGGTCAAGGACCAGGTCTACTCGTTCCCGATGAACCTGGGCCTGATCAACCAGTTCTTCGGCAAGTCCCACACGCCGGACGAGGCCCGCGAGCTGATCGCCAAGCAGTCGTCGGAGTTCGAGACCAGCGCCGCGCAGAACCTCGAAGAGAAGGCGATCTCGCTGGTCGGGCGCCCCCTCTACGAGGCGTTCATCCGCGGGTACACCGCGAAGCAGTGGGAGAACGACCCCAAGAACCTGGGCGAGAACATCATCACGCGCCTGCCGGTCCGGTACAACTTCGACAACCGGTACTTCAACGACACCTACGAGGGCCTGCCCGTCAACGGGTACACCGCGTGGCTCGAGAAGATGGCCGAGCACGAGAACATCGAGATCCGGCTGAACGTCGACTACTTCGACGTGCGCGAGCACATCCCGGCGGGCACCCCGACCGTCTACACCGGGCCGCTGGACCGCTACTTCGGCTACTCGGCGGGCCGGTTCACCTGGCGCACCGTCGACTTCGAGTCCGAGGTCGCCGAGACCGGCGACTTCCAGGGCACCTCGGTCGTCAACTACAACGACCAGGAAGTCCCGTACACCCGGATCATCGAGTTCCGGCACTTCCACCCGGAGCGGGACTACCCCAAGGACAAGACGGTCATCTTCCGCGAGTTCTCCCGCTTCGCGACCGACGAAGACGAGCCGTACTACCCGATCAACACGCCGGAGAACCGCGAGAAGCTCGAGGCCTACCGCGAGCTGGCCAAGACCGAGGCGCGCGAGAAGAACGTGCTGTTCGGCGGCCGTCTCGGCACGTACAAGTACCTCGACATGCACATGGCCATCGGGTCGGCGCTGTCGGCGTTCGACAACAAGATCGCCCCGCACCTGACCGACGGCGCGCCGCTCGACGGGTCCCTCGATGCTTGAGAAGGGCACCCCGACGGGTGAGGTCGCGGTCCTGTCCAAGGCGCAGGGCTTTCTGAAGAGTGACGTTTCGGTGAAAGCCGCGCGCGGCATGTCGCACTTCGGCGAGCACGCGATCGGCTGGTTCGGCCTGGGCCTGATCGGCGCCGTGGTCGACAAGAAGCGGCGCAAGGACTGGCTGGTCGCCTCGGCCGGTGTCGTCGGCGCGCACGCCGCCTCCATCGCGGTGAAACGCGTGGTCAGGCGGCCGCGACCGGACCACCCGAGCGTGGAGGTACTGGTCGGCACGCCGAGCAAGCTGAGCTTCCCGTCGTCGCACGCGACGTCCACGACGGCGGCGGCGGTGCTCTACTCCGGATTGACCGGGCGTAACCTGGTGCCCGCCCTGGTACCGCCGATGCTCGCCTCGCGGCTCGTGCTCGGCGTTCACTATCCGACAGACGTTCTGGCCGGTGCGGCCCTCGGGGGGCTCGTCGGTGGTCTGATACGACGGAAGCTGAAGAAGAATCCATGAGCGAGACGACCGAGCAGCGCAACAGCGACGAAGCGGCCGTGACTCCTGAGGCACCGGAGACTCCGGTGACGCCCGAGTCGTCGACGGCAACCGTCTCCCGCGGCCCGTTGGGCCTGGTCGGCGGCGTCATCAAGACGGCGCGGCCCCGCCAGTGGGTGAAGAACGTCCTGGTCTTCGCGGCCCCGTTCTTCGCGTTCTCGAAGTCGACCGACCGCACGGGCCTCCTGCTCGACGCGATCGTCGCCTTCGTGGCGTTTTCGCTGGTGGCGAGCTCGGTCTACCTCATCAACGACGCCATCGACGTCGAGGCCGACCGGGCCCACCCGACCAAGCGGAACCGGCCGATCGCGGCCGGCATCGTGCCGGTCCCCGTCGCGTACGGGGCCGCGGTCGTGTTCTTCCTGGCCGGCCTCGGCGTGTCGTTCGCGGCGAGCTGGCAGCTCGCCGTGGTGCTGGGGGTCTACGAGGCCGTCCAGCTCGGCTACTGCTTCGGCCTGAAGCACCAGCCGGTGGTCGACCTGGCCATCGTCGGCTCGGGCTTCCTGATGCGCTCGATCGCCGGCGGTGTCGCGGGCGGGATCGCGCTTTCGCAGTGGTTCCTGCTGGTCACGGCGTTCGGTTCGCTGTTCATGGTCGCCGGCAAGCGCTACGCGGAGATCATGCTGTTCGAGCGCACCGGCGCGAAGATCCGCTCGTCGCTGAAGAAGTACTCGGCCAGCTACCTGCGGTTCGTCTGGGCGACGTCGGCGGCCATCCTGATCATGTCGTACTGCCTGTGGGCGTTCGAGATCCGCCAGACCGAGCACAACTCGGTGTGGGCGCTCATCTCGATGGTGCCGTTCGTGGTGGCGGTGCTGCGCTACGCGGTCGACGTCGACGGCGGCATCGCGGGCGAGCCCGAGGAGATCGCGCTCAAGGACCGCATCCTGCAGGTGCTCGGCGCGACCTGGGTGGTCACGCTGTTCCTTTCGTTCTACCTGTGAGTCTCATGGCGGATCGACAGGTTCGTTTCAGGTGACGCACAGCTGACGGGCGCACCCTGAGGTGGTGGGGGCGGGCAGTGCGCCCGTCCCCGTGACCACAGGAGCCACGATGAACGACCAGCCGCGCGAGGAGAAGGCCCCGGAGGGGGCCGACCACCCGACCGTCGAGCAGCCCACGGCGCAGGCCGCGGCCGACCAGCCCACCACGCAGGCACCGGCGACGGCCGGCCAGCCCACCACGCAGCAGCCGGCAGCTCAGGCACCGGCGACGCCCGCGGCCGACCAGCCGACCGCTCAGGTCCCCACCGCTGAACCCGGGCAGGCGGCCGACCAGACCGCCGTCCACGGCCAGCAGTCGCCGCCCGCCGCTGGGACCACGGCTTTGCCGAACGCCGCGCAGGCGGCCGACCAGGGCCAGCAGCCGCCGCCCGGCGCGCCCGGGACCACTACCTTGCCGAACGCCGCGCAGGCATCCGGCCAGGCTGCTCCGCCCACCCCGCAGCTCTCCCAGCCCGGTCCCGGCCAGGCCTACGGCGCCTGGGGCCCGCCCCAGGCCGCCCCGCCGCAGCCCGGCGGGTTCCGGCGGTTCGTCGGCCACCGCGCGACGCAGCTCGTCGGTGTCGGCGTCCTGGGCCTGCTGATCGGCGGCGGCATCGTCGGCGGGATCGCGGCCGCGACCAGCCACGGCCCCCGCGGCGACCGTCCGGGCATCCACCGCCAGTACAACGGCCCCAACCAGGGGCCAGACGGCCGTGGCTTCCCCGGCCGTGGCGGCGGCAACTCCGGCAACTCGGGCAATTCCGGCTCCGGGAACGGCATCTGACCACTGTGGCCTGAGTCACCGGCATCTCGCTCAGATCACGGAAGCATCACGGGCGAGGTACGGTGTCGGGGATGCGAAGCGCCTCCGCAGAACTCCCCAGGGCCGCCACCGCGCTGTCGGCGGCCGTTCCCCTTGCCCGCTCGTGGGCCTTGCCGGCGGGGGCCGCGGCGGCCTCCGCGCTGGTGTTCGCCCTGGTCAGCAGCCATCTCATCGATGACACCTACATCACGCTGTCGTACGCGAAAAACCTCGCGTTCCACGCCCACTGGGGCCTGATCGAACAGGGGACGGCGAACACCGCGACGTCCCCGCTGAACGTCCTGGTGCTGGCCGCGGTCACGTTCTTCGTCCGCGACGCCGTGCTGGCCGCCGGGATCGTGTTCGTCGCCGCGCAGGTGCTGCTCGTCCTCGGCCTGCGCCGGCTGGGCGAGCGCACCGGGCTGCCGGCGGCGTTCGCGCCGGTGACGTTCGCGTTGCTGCTGGTCAACCCGCTGCTGCTGTCGTCGGTGGGGCTGGAGGTCGCGCTCGGCGCCACCGGCGTCGTCTGGACGCTGGTCTACGCGGGGGAGCGCAAGGCGGGCCGCCTCGGCGTCGTGATCGGGCTGCTCGCGCTCGTCCGGATCGACCTGCTGCTCATCGCGGCGGTGCTGTTCGCGGCCCGCCGCGAGTTCTGGACCGGCATCTGGCGCACGGCGTTCGCCGCGCTCGCGGTCATGCTGCCGTGGTTCGGGTTCAGCTGGCTCGTGCTCGGCTCGGCCGTGCCGGACACGCTCGTCATCAAGATCAGCCAGCAGTCGTGGGGACCGTTCAGCTTCACCAACGGCCCGCTCCTGTACTGGCGCAACTTCCCGGCCGAGGCCGCGCTGTCGTTCCTGCCGCTGCCCCTGGCCGGCCTGGTGGGCGTGCTCTGGCTCGTCCAGTACCGCCGCGGGTCCGAGGTCGCCCGCCGCCTGACGCCGTTCGCGGCGCTCGCCGTCGCCGGCGCGCTGCACTACGTGGCGTACAGCCGGCTCGGCGTGCCGCCGTACCACTGGTACTACGCGCCGAGCATCATCGGCGCGACGATCTTCCTGGCGGCGTACGCGTGCGCGGTGCCGGAACGCGCCCGCCGCGTGACGGGGACGCTGACCGGCGGCGTCCTCGTGGCGAGTCTCGTGGTGTACGCGCTGCCGGGCCTCCCACGCCAGTTCGCGCCGATCACGAGCAACCACGCGTCGACGACGGAGTACCGCGAGATCGGCCAGGAGCTGGCCTCGATCGCCCACGGCCGCAAGGTGGAGACGGCCGGCGAGGTCGGTGCGCTGGCGTACGCGTGCGACTGCGAGCTGGTGGACGAGTTCTCCGACCGCGGCGCGGTCGACCCGGCGATCGCGGAGACCAAGCGCCGCAGCGGCGACCTCGGCCGCGCGCTGCTGGAGGCCAACTTCCACAACTTCGACCACAGCGTCGCCCCGATCAGCCCGGACCTGGTCCTGGCGACGACGCGGCGCACGCCACCCCCGACGGCGCTGGCGAGCTGGCGGATCGACTCACCGTGGATGGGCACCCAGAACCTGTACCTGATGCCCGCTCACGCGGCGGGCAGCTGATCGCGGCCGCGGAACATCCGGTTCATCGTCCCCTCGCGGGCCAGCAGCACCTGCGTGATCACCTGGAGCACGACGAAGCTCCCGATCGACAACGCCGTGTCGAGCCCCGGCACGACGTCCACCGGCAGCGTGTACGCCATCGCGATGCTCCCCGCGCTGTGCAGGAGCCCGCCGACGCCCCACACGACCGTCAGGACCCACCAGACCCGCCGGAACGACGGCGTGTCCGCCCAGCGGGCCTCCAGCGTCGAAGCCCGGCCAGGCAGCAGGGCGAGTGTCGCCTGGTACGTCGTCGGCCGCCGGCCGACGCGCAGGCTCGCCAGCATCCACACTCCGATCAGCACGCTGAACCACGCACCGCGGACCAGCTGCAGCCGCGCGTCGCCGGTCAGCAGGGTCGTCGCGAACCCGATCGCCACGATCGCCAGCACGAACACGCCCATGCCGTCGACCCGCCGGTGCCGTACCGCCAGGTACAGCACCCGCAGCGCGGGCGGCAGGCCGCTCAGCGTCAGCGCCCAGATCGGCGCCACGTCGAACGCCCGCAGCAGGTAGTAGCCGCCGACCGGGGCGGCGATGTCGCAGAGCAGGGTGCCGAGCATGTCCCCGAGCATCCGGGATCCGCGCCGCGGGCAACATCGTCGAGCCGGCTGTCAGGCATCCACCGTCCGGTTGATGCCCATCCGCTGCCGCGTGAGCTTCGCGCCGAGCACCACGGCCCCGACGGTCAGCGCGGTGTCGAGGATCGGCACGATGTCCACCGGCAGCGTGAACGCCATCACGACGACCGCGCAGGCCAGCAGGACGCACCCGGCGCCCCAGCCCAGGGTCGCCGTGCGCCACCGCTGCCGGAACGCCGGGGAGAGGCCCCACAGCTGTTCGAGCTCGCCGGCGCGGGCGGGCTGGAGGGTGCAGACCGCCCGGAAGAGGAGCGGCCGCCGGCCGATGAGCAGGCTCGCCAGCATCGCCACACCGAGCGGCAGCGTGATCCAGGCGCTGCGGACGAGCAGCAGCCGGGGGTCACCGGAGAACACCGCCACCGCGCCGTTGATCAGCAGCACGGCCAGCACGAACGCGCTGACCGGGTCGATCCGCCGGTGCCGCACCAGGACGTAGCCGGTCCGCAGCACCGGCGGCACGGCGCTGACCAGCAGCGCCCAGAGCGCGTCGACATCGAAGGAACGCAGGACGTAGTACAGGGCCATCGGGAGCGCGACGTCGCGCAGGAGCAGCGTCAGCCCGGCCTGTTTGCTGTTCGTGGTCGTCATGCTGACAGTCTGTGGCGACTGCCCGGCGACCACATCGGCGTGCGGGCGGGGCCCGGATGGAACCCCGCCTCAACCTCCGGGTGGAGACGTCAGATCGGGAGCTTGCGGAAGATCGGCCGCGGAACGTGCCGCAGCGCCGACATCACCAGCCGGAACGGCGCCGGCGCCCAGATCAGGTCCTTGCCCGCGCGCGCGGCCGCCACGGCCTGCTCGGCCACCTGGTCCGCGTTCTGCGTCAGCGGGGCGTCCTTGAGGCCGTCGGTCATCTTGGTCCGGACCTGGCCCGAGCGGACGACCGTCACCTTCACGCCGTGCGGCGCGAGAGCCTCGCCTAGACCCAGGAAGAACCCGTCGAAACCGGCCTTCGTCGAGCCGTAGACGAAGTTGGACCGCCGGACGCGCTCGCCGGCCACCGACGACAGCGCGATCACCGTGCCGTGGCCCTGGGCCTTGAGCTTCTCCGACAGCGCGACGCCGACGGACACGGCGGCGGTGTAGTTCACCGTCGCGGCCTCGACGGCCTTCGCGTGGTCCTGCCAGAGCTCTTCGGGGTCGCCGAGCAGGCCGAAGGCCACGACCGCGACGTCGACGTCGCCGCCCTCGAACGCCTTGTCCAGCACGCCGGGGTGCGACGCCAGGTCCGTCGCGTCGAAGTCCACAGTGGACACCTCGGCGCCCTTGTCCTTCAGGCGCTGCGCGGCCGCGTCGAGCCGCGGCGAGGGACGGGCCGCGAGCACGACCCGCAGCGGCTTCTCGGCCAGGTACTTCTCCGCGATCGCCAGCGCGATGTCGGACGTGCCGCCGAGCAGCAGCAGGGACTGGGGGTTGCCAACAGCGTCGATCACAGCTCGAGCCTCCGGCTCATGTCAGAGGCGAAAACGCCTTCGGGGTCAACGGCGGCGCGCACCTTGCGCCACTCTTCGAGGCGCGGGTACATCTTCGCGAACGTCTCGGGCGAGGTTCGCGAGTCCTTCGCGGTGTACAGCCGCCCGCCCGCGGCCAGGACGTCTTCGTCCAGCTCGGTGCAGAACCGGCTCAGGCCGTTCTTGATCGGGAAGTCCACGCTGAGCATCCAGCCCGGCGACGGCCACGACATCGGGGCCGGGTTCGCGTCGCCCATCCGCTTGAGCACGTTCAGGAACGAGTAGTTGCCCGACGTGGCGATCTTGCGGCAGATGGCCTTGAGCTGGTCTTCCGCGCCGAACGGCACGGAGAACTGGTACTGCAGGAAGCCCTTCGAACCGTAGGCGCGGTTCCACTCGCTGATCATGTCGAGCGGGTGGTAGAACTGCGTCAGGTTCTGGATCTTGCCGCGCGCGCCCTTCTTGGGCACGGTCTTCTGCCACAGCTCGTTGATCAGGCCGAAGGTGAGCTTGTTGCCCAGGCCGTTCGGGAAGACGTCCGGCAGCGTCAGCAGCTGCGGCGCGTCGAACTTCAGCGGTTCGGCCCGCAGCTTCGGCGGCAGCTGGTCCAGCGTCGCCAGGGAGCCGCGCGAGAACGTGGCCCGGCCGAGCCTGCCGTCGGAGGAGATCAGGTCCGGCACCGACATCGAGTAGTCGTAGCCCAGGTCCGAGCCGTCGGTGAACAGCCCGAGCGTCTCGTCGAGGTTCGCCGTGCGGTCGGCGTCGACGTAGAAGTACGCCGTCTCGGTCTTCTTCATCCGGATCGTGGCCCGGGTGATGATGCCGGTCAGGCCGATGCCGGCGACGGTCGCCCAGAACAGCTCGGCGTCCGGGCCCTCCGGCGTCAGCGTGCGGACCTTGCCGTCCGCGGTGATGAGGTCCATCGACACGACGTGGTTGCCGAAGCTGCCCGCGCTGTGGTGGTTCTTGCCGTGGATGTCGTTGGCGATCGCGCCGCCGATGGTCACCTGGCGCGTGCCGGGCAGGACCGGGACCCACAGGCCGTGCGGCAGGGCCTCGCGCATCAGCTGGTCGAGGCTCACGCCGGCGTCGAGGTCGACGAGCGCGCTGTCCGGGTCGATCGAGTGGATCCGGTTCAGGGCCGTCATGTCGATGACCAGACCGCCCGCGTTCTGCGCCGGGTCGCCGTAGGACCGGCCGAGGCCGCGCGCGATGACACCGCGTTCACCGGCCTGCGTGACGGCGCGGGCGATGACTTCGACGTCTGCGGTGCTCAGCACGTCGGCGGTGGTCGGTGCCGTCCGCGCCCAGCCCGTGAGCGTGCGACGCTGTGTCTCGGGTGATGGGGTCACCCGACCAGGGTAGCCACGCCGAACGACGCCCGGAACGTGACCCTGAAGTGCTCGCTTCTACACTTTGCGCATCAAGGCACAAGCGCCCGCGCGGGTGACCATGACTCAGGCAACGAGGTAATGCAGTGGTGGCGACCGATCCGCAAGCCGACGCAACGGCTGCGCAGCCGTCCTCTCTTGGACTGCTCGGGCAGCTCATTCGCTTCGCCCTGATCGGCGGCTTCTGCGCCCTGGTCGACCTGGGCACGTACACGCTGCTGACCCAGGCGGCCGGGATGGCCACTTCACCGTGGGTCGACGTCGCCCGCGCTATCAGTTTCATCGTGGGCACGACCACGGCGTTCTTCCTGAACCGGAAGTTCACCTTCTCCGGCGGGCGCCGCGACGGCAAGGCGCAGATCGGCTCGTTCGTCCTGCTCTACACCGTGACGTTCTTCGTCGCGGTCGGGGTGAACCAGCTGATGCTGCAGGTGCTGCCGGAGTCCGCGTGGCAGCACACCCTGTGCTGGGCCGTGTCCCAGGCCACCGCCACGGTGATCAATTTCGTGATGCTCAAGTGGGTCGTCTTCCGCGAGCCGTCGACCGAGGAGAACTGAGGAACTCAATGCCCGGTAAAACAGCCACCCCGGCGCCGACCACCAAAGCCGGCGCGGCCGCCGAGACGCGGTTCACCGAGCACACTCCGCAGGGTCGCCTGACGGCGCAGCGCGGTCTCTACGCCGGTCCGGCGCCGATCGTCAGCAAGGACCTGTACGCAGAGCTCGAGTGGGGCTCGGCCGTGCGGGAACGTGCGGTGATCACCCTCGAGCCCGCCTCCAAGGTGTCGGGCAACACGTACTTCGGCCGGTTCCCGGCCAGCTACTGGCAGCGCTGGTCCACGGTGACCGAGGTCTCGGTCGAAGCCGTCGTCACCGGCACCGGCCTGCTCTCCATGGGCGCCTCCGACGTCGAAGGCGAGCCCCGAGTGGTGGCCGCCGAGCAGGTCGCCGACGTCAAGCAGACCAAGGTGACGCTGACCGCGCAGCTGGACAAGTTCTACGACGGCGGCGCCCTCTGGCTGGACCTGGAAACCGAGGGCGGGCAGACGCTGCGGGTGGAGCAGGTCCGCTGGACGGTCGAAGCGCCGGAGAAGATCCGCCCGACCGCGGTCACCATCTGCACGATGAACCGCGCCGACGACTGCCTCA
>NZ_BSTD01000002.1 GCF_030269325.1 Amycolatopsis sp. NBRC 101858
TGAGGCAGTCGTCGGCGCGGTTCATCGTGCAGATGGTGACCGCGGTCGGGCGGATCTTCTCCGGCGCTTCGACCGTCCAGCGGACCTGCTCCACCCGCAGCGTCTGCCCGCCCTCGGTTTCCAGGTCGAGCCAGAGGGCGCCGCCGTCGTAGAACTTGTCCAGCTGCGAGGTCAGCGTGACCTTGGTCTGCTTGACGTCGGAGACCTGCTCGGCGGCGACCACGCGCGGTTCACCTTCGACGTCGGAGGCACCCATCGACAGCAGCCCGGTGCCGGTCACGACGGCCTCGACCGAGACCTCGGTCACCGTGGACCAGCGCTGCCAGTACGACGCCGGAAAACGGCCGAAATAGGTGTTGCCGGAGACCTTCGTGGCCGGGGCCAGCCGGATCGCGTCGCGGTCCCGGACCGCCGAACCGGTGTGGACCTCGGCGTAGAGGTCCTTGCTGACGATCGGCGCCGGGCCCGCGTACAGGCCGCGCTGCGCGGTGAGGTCGGTCATGCTCAAGCTCCGCTTCCGTTGCCCCGGACGAGATACAGCTGCTGGGTGCCGGCCCACGGCGACGTCAGTGTCCAGTGGGCCAGCGCACCGGGCGGCGGATCGCCACGCACCAGGGCGTAGTCGGTGACGATCGGCCGGTCGCCGAAGTCGAAGAACCGGAAGTTGACGTCGACCAGCGCCCGGCCGAGCGCGCCGAGGTGGGCCTCGCGCTCGGTGATGGCCGGCCCGACGGCGCCGCGGTCGTCGAAGAGGTCGACGATCGCGCAGCCGCAGCTGTAGGCCAGCACGCCGATCTCGCCGCCGCTGCGCACGGTGCCGCCGCCGACCAGCCGGCCGAGCTCCGGTCCGATCCGCTCGTAGTCCGCGGTCGCGTCATGGTTGGACATCAGCGGCGCGAACCGCCGCGGCAGGCCACCGGCCGCGTAGGCGCCGACACCGGCCACCAGGACAGCCGCGACCGCGACGGCGGCCGCCACCCGGGCCGGCACGCGGACCGCGGCCGCCGCGGCGGCCGCGAGGAAGAGCGTCGCCGCGACCAGGCTCGGCCCGTAGTACCAGTGGTAGGGCGGCACGTGCAGCCGCGTGTAGGCCAGGTAGTGCGCGATCCCGGCGGGCACCAGCGGGACGAACGGCCGCACCCGGGCCCACACCGGGCCGCCGCGGGCCGCGTCCGCCACGCAGAGCGCGAAGGCGAGCAGGGCGAGCGCGGCCGGGAGGAAGGAGGCGACCGTCGCCCACGGGAAGACCTCGGCGTAGAGGCCGGGGCCGTTGCCGAAGTCCCACTGCCCCCAGGACTTCTGCAGGGTCTTGATGATCACCGTGTCCGGCACCGCCGACCCGAGCACCACCCAGCTGAAGGCGAACCAGGGGAGCGCGACCGCCGCCGCGGCGAGCACCGACTGCCACGCCTTCTCCCAGAACCGGCGCCGCAGCGCGAACAGCACCAGCGCGACCACGACCAGATCGAGCCGGACGAGGGCGAGCAGCCCGGTCAGGACGCCGAGGGCGACCGGCCGCCGTTCCGTCGCGAAGACCAGCAGCCAGGCGAGGCCGGCCGCGCCGAGCTCGACCTCGAGCCCCATCGACGACAGCAGCAGCGGGTTCACCGTCAGCAGCGCGACGGCGGCCGGCGCGAACCAGGACGGCAGCCCCGCCCGGCCGCCGGCCCGGCGCAGCGCGAGGGCCAGCGCGACCTGGCAGAGCACGAACAGCGCACCGGCGGCGAGCACCGCGTCGCGCAGGACCAGGGTCAGCGCGGCGAGGAGCAGGACGTTCAGCGGCGACGTCGCGGTGTTCGACGTCTCCGCCGGGATCAGGCCCCAGTGCGCGTGGAAGGCCAGGTTGCGCGCGTAGGAGAGGGTGATGAACGTGTCGTCCACCAGGTGCGGGCGCACCGCGGCGAAGACGAGCGCGGAGAGGACGGCCGTGACGCCGGGCAGCACCCAGCGCCGGGATCCCGGGGTGCTCGTCGTGGCACCCGGCTCCCGCCGTTCGGTCACGATCACGGTTCGCGGGTGAGGGTGAAGTGGCCGACGCCCTTCGCCGCGGACTGCACTTGCCAGCTGTCCGGCCCGGTCGCCGGCCCCGAGCCGTACTGCAGCCGGTAGTCCGGCTTGCGCGGGGTGATCGAGCGGTCCAGCCAGTGGTAGTTCACCCGCAGCGCAAGGCTCATCAACGGGTTCGCCGTCGCGATCCGCTGCTCGACGAGCTCCTTCGCGTGGCCGCGGTCGGAGAACTCGTCGATGATGGCGCACTCGCAGTAGTACGCGAGGGTGCCGATCTCCCCGGGACTGGCCACGCTCGCGCCGTCGAGCCGCGCGCCCAGCTCCTTGCCGACCCGCGCGTAGTCCTGCGCGCTGGCCCAGTTCCCGAAGATGACCGGCGACTTCCACGGCACGCCCTGCGCGGCGTCGACGGCCGCCGCGCTCAGCACCAGCACCCCGGTCAGCCCGAGCGCCAGCAGCGGGGGACCGGTGCGCAGCTCCGTCCGCTCACGTGCCTGCCCGAACCAGGCACCGAAGGCCGCGACGGCGAAACTGCCCACCGTCGTCGTCGGAGCCACGTAGTACCAATGGAAGGGGCCGACGCCGATGAACGAATAGGCGACGAAGTAGAGGATCCCGCCGGCCCCCAGCGCCGCGACCGGGCCGAGCGCGGGGAACTCCGGCCAGCGCACCGAGAACCGCGCCGCCGCCCACACGGCGAGCGCGACCACGCCGAGCAATGCGGGCACGAACGACACGAGCACGGTGACGGGGTAGCCGAGGTAGTACATCACCGGTCCGGTGCTGTAGGTCCACGGCGCGAACAGGCCCACCTGGGTCTGCTTGATCGCCAGTGTGTCGGGCACGAACGAGCCGAAGGCGACCCAGCTGAAGACGAACCACGGCGCCGCGGTCAGCACCGCGAACCCGGCGGCCGGCAGCAGCCGCCGCCGGATCGCGGGCGCGCTGAGCGCGATCACCACGACGAACACGACGAGGTCGAGCCGGGTGAGGACGGTGAGCCCGGCGGTGACGCCGAACAGGATCGGCCGGCCTTCGAGCGCGAAGACCGTCAGCACCAGCAGGACGGCGGGGATCAAGAGGACTTCGAGACCGATGGCGGACAACACGAACGGGTTGACCAGGACCAGTGTGACGCCGAGCACCCCGGCCGCGGGCGGCAGCGCCAGCTTCCGCCCGATGCGCTGCCAGGCCCAGCCGAGCGCGCCGCCGCACAGGACCGTCAGGATCCCGAGCGCGACGACCGGGTGCGGGTCGCCGGCCACCCGCGTCACCAGGGTGAGCGCGGCAAGGAGCAGGACGTTCAGCGGTGACGTCGCGGAGTTCGCCGGCGAGCCGGGGATGATGCCCCATTCGCCGTGCACGGCGAGGTTCTTCGCGTAGGCGAGCGTGATGTAGCCGTCGTCGGTGAGACTGCCGCGCACCACCAGGAAAAGCGCGGCGCCCAGTACCGCCCCGAAGACGGGCAGCCACCGTCCTCGCGCGTTCACCTGCTCCGCTTCCGTTTCCGGTAGCACCTTTTCACCCCGCGGAAGCGCCACCGGCGCCGGATCCGTCATCTGCCCGATCGACATGTCCCGGGGACCGTAGTGACGCTTCATTACAGCGGTGCTACGTCACGGTTATGTCCGCCTGCTCTGTGGAACATCACCCGATGGTGGCACGGCCGGAGTGGGCTCGCAGTGTGACCGGGCTCCATTGTGGACGACTTCGGCCGCCGGTTCGCGGCCGTGCGGTCAGGTCCGGCGCCGCCGGGTGGTGACCAGGACCAGTGCGGTGCCACCGGTCAGGAGCAGCGCGCCGACGCCGAGGATCGGGCCGACGTCGGTTCCGGTGTCCGGCAGGCGGCCGCTGCCGCCCGGGGTGGTCGGTGCCGGTGCCGGGGCCGTCGAACTGGTCGAACTCGTCGATGTCGGCGTCGTCGTCGGCGTCGTGGTGGAGGTGGTCGTGCCGGACGGGCCGGTGGTGGTCGGCGCCGTGGAGGTGATCGTCGGTTCGGTCGTGGTCGGCGTGGTGCTGGTGGTCGGCTCGCTGGTGGTGGTGGTCGTCGTCGGCGCGGTGGTGGTCGAGGTGCTCGTCGTGCTGGTGGCGGGGGTCGTCGTGGTCGGTTCGGGTTTGTCGCACGAGGGCAGGTCGCCGGTGAACGGGTACGCGTGGAACTCCTGGCCGCTGCCCGGGCCGGTGCTCGCGCCGTGGACGAGGTTGCCCGCCGTGAAGAAGCGGCCGTTGGTGCCCGGGAGCGTCACGGTCGTCGTCCCGGCGGGGTTGCCGGCCAGCACGCTGCCCTGGAACATGCCGCTGCCCGCGAGGTGGACCGTGGTGGCCGCCGGGAAGTTCCACAGCAGGCGGGGGCGCAGCCGGTTCAGCGGGTCGTTGTCGTCGAGGGTGCCGCTGTAGGTGTTGATCGTCCGGACCGCGCCGGTGAGGTTCACCAGCACGGTCGCGCCGGCCGGGATGCCGGCGAACGCGATGCCCTGCGCGCCGCCGCCCGGCCCGGCGATGTCCTGGGTGACGGTGAAGACCTGCAGCGCCGACTTCCCGTCGCCGGTGAAGAGCGTCTGGTAGTTCTGGTTCTGCACGGTCCCGGTGGCCGCCGTCCGGGCGTAGCACTCGCTCGCGGCGGTGAGCTTGCTCCGCAGTCCTTCGTACGGCTTCATCGCGGCGGTGTCGTGGACGAGCTTCCCGATCACGGTGCCGGTGACCGTCCCGGCGTGGCGGACCACGCCGCCTGCCGAGTCGCCCACGGCGTCGAGCCGCTGCTGGTCGGCGACCGTCAGGTCCCCGCCGACGGTGAGGAAGTCGGCACCGTCCGGCGGCGGCACGCGCGAGCCGACCCCGGCGACGCCGACGTTGTAGATCGCCGACCCGGCGGTCTTGCGCAGCGTGAAGCCGCCGCCGACGACCACCCGGCCCTCCGCCTCGGCGGCGCTGCCGGTGACGCGCATGGTGCCCCCGACGAACAGGTTCACCCCGTTGTCCCGTCCGGCGAACGCGCCGTTGCCGACCGGCGGGTGGGGATCGGGACAACTCCCGGGCACGCACGGCCCGAGGCCGCCGGGCAGCGGGTCGGCGTGCGCGGACCGCACGACGGGCACCGAGAGCACCACGAGCCCGCAGGCCGCCAGCGCCGCCAGGGCGGCATGGGTCGCGCGCACGGGACCTCCCCTGTCCACTGTGGACTCGTCGGTTCGGACGCTAGCGGCCGGGCACCCGGGGCGCCCGCCGATCCACCCGATCGAGGGCCGCCGGGCGCGCTGCCACTTCACGCGGTGCGCCCGGCCATCCCACCGGCGAGGTCGCGCGCTTCGCCGCCCGCGTACCGGCCGAGGCCCGGCCTCAGTGGACGGACCCGGCCCGATGAAATCCGGATGACCGCGACTTCCTCCCGGGGCGGGATGCGCCCGCGCCGCGTGCTTCCTACGCTGGGTGGTGTGGGGGCGAGGGTGGTGAGCGGGGTCCGGGCCCGCCTGGAGACGAGCCTCGGCCGCGCCGGGATCGCGCTTCCGTGGTGGGTTCCGGTCGCCGTGACCGCCTTCGGGGTGGTGCTGGCGGTGGCGGCGGTGGCGCAACGAGGGGCGCTGGTGCCGCCGGCACCGATCGCCCTCGCCGGGCTGCTGGCCGTCGTCACCGCGCTCGGCTGGGCCGTCACCGGGGTGATCGCGCCGCCGTGGCTCAAGGCGCTCACCGTGCTCGCCGCCGTCGCGATCCTGCTGGCGCGGCCGGTCGTGCCCGACTTCGCCCCGGTCGTGCTGGTGGTGCTGGCCGCCGAGACGGCGGCGATCGCCCGGCCGGCGATCGCGTTCGCCGTCGCCGCCGCGAGCGTCGCGACGCTGAGCGTGGCCGCGGCCCGGGTCGGGCTGGTCGGGTTCCCGGTCTACGTCGCGGCCGTGCTGCTCGGCCTGGCCGCCGGGTTCATGCTCCGCTGGTACGTGCGGGCGCTGGACGCCGAGCGCGCCGCCCGGGACGCCGTCCGCGACCAGGCCGTCCTCGCCGAACGGCAGCGGATCGCCCGCGAGGTGCACGACGTCGTCGCCCACTCGCTGAGCATCACGCTGCTGCACCTCACCGGCACCCGGCACGCCCTCCAGCAGGACCGCGACGTCGAGGAGGCCCTCGAAGGGCTCGCCGAGGCCGAGCGCGTCGGGCGCACCGCGATGGCCGACATCCGCCGGACCGTCGGTGTGCTGGCCGAAGCGCCCGCCGGGACCCGCCCGCTGCCCGGCGCGCGCGACATCCCCGCGCTGGTCGAGCGCACCCGCGCGGCCGGGCTGGCCGTGCGGTACGAGCAGGCGGGCGACCTGGCCGCCGTGCCGGACCTGGCCGGGCTCGGGCTCTACCGCATCGCGCAGGAGTCGCTGGCCAACATCGCCAAGCACGGCGGCGGGGCGCCGGCCCGGATGCGCCTCGACGTCGGCCCGGACGGCGCCCGGCTGGTCGTCCGCAACCGGCTGCCGGCCGGCGGCCCGCCCGGCACCGGCGGCTCGGGCGTGAAGGGGATGTCCGCGCGGGCCGGCCAGCTGGGCGCCGAACTGACCGCGGGCCCGGACGGCGCGGACTGGGTCGTCGCGGTCGGCGTGCCCGCGGGCGGCCCGGCGTGACGGCGGGCGAAGTCCGGGTCCTGCTGGTCGACGACCAGGAGCTCGTGCGTTCCGGGCTGCGGCGGATCCTGCGCCGCCGGGACGGGTTCGTCATCGCGGGGGAGTGCGGCGACGGCGCGGACGTCCCCGCGGCCCTGGCCGCCACCGAGGTCGACGTCGTGGTGATGGACCTGCGGATGAAGCACGTGGACGGGATCGAGGCGACGCGGCGGCTCGGCGGGCGCCCGCCCGTGCTGGCGTTGACCACGTTCGACGACGACGAGCTGCTGGCGGGCGCGCTGCGCGCGGGCGCGGTCGGCTACGTCCTCAAGGACTCGCCGGCGGAGGACCTCATCCGCGCCGTCCGGGCGGTCGCGGCGGGCGACGCCTGGCTCGACGCCGCGGTGACCGCCCGCGTCCTCACGACCTACCGGCGCGCCCCCGCCGGCGAGCCCGCGGGCCCGGCGCCGGGACTGCTGACGCCGCGCGAGCTGGACGTGCTGCGGGCGGCCGGGCGCGGGCTGAGCAACGCCGAGATCGCCGGTGCGCTGGTCGTCTCGGAGCTGACCGTGAAGAGCCACCTGGGCCGGATCTTCACCAAGCTGGGCCTGCGCGACCGCGCCGCCGCGGTCGTCTACGCGTTCGACCACGGCGTCGTCAGCCCGCGGGTGTCCGTTGTGGACGATGCGCCGGTCCGGCCGGCCGTCGCCGAGCCGGTGCCCGTGCCGGGACTGCGGTTCTCGGTGCTGGGGCCGCTGCGCGCGTGGCGCGGCGGCAGCCCGCTGGACCTCGGGCCGGTGCGCCAGCAGGCCCTGCTGGCCGCGCTGGTGCTGCGCCCCGGCGTCACGGTCAGCCAGGCCGAGCTGCTCGACGGCGTCTGGGGGCTGGAACCGCCGGGCACCGGGGGCCGCGTGCTGCCGGTGTACGTGCACCGGCTGCGCAAGTGCCTGCGCGGGCCCGGCGAGCGGACCCCGGACTCGGTGATCGGCCGCACGCGCGGCGGCTACCGGTTCGACGGCGACGGCGTCCGCATCGACACGGCCCGGCTGGCGGAGCTGACCGCGGCCGCGGGCGCCGCCGAGGAGTCCGGCGACCTGGCCGCGGCCGCGTCGTCCTGCGCCGCCGCGCTCGGGCTGTTCCACGGCGAGCCGCTGTCCGGGCTGCCGGGACCGTTCGCGGACGGCCAGCGGCTGCGGCTGACCGAGCGGCGGAGCACGCTCTGGGCGCGCAAGGCGCAGCTGCAGCTGCGGTTGGGCCGGTACGCCGAGACGGCCGACGAGCTGTCCGCGGTGCTGGCACTGGAACCGTTGCGCGAGCCGCTGGCGGCGCTGCTGATGCGGGCGCTGCAGGCCACCGGCCGCCGTGCCGAAGCGATCGCGGCGTACGGCCGGATCCGCGACCGGCTGGCCGCGGACCTGGGCGTCGAACCGGGGGAGGAGCTGCGGCGCACCCACCGGGCGGTGCTCGACGACGTGCTCCACCCGGACCTGCGGGCCTAGGAGACGCGGGTGGCCCGGCTCCCGGTGACCGCGGCGCGGGCTTCGGCGAGGCCGGGGTGCAGCGGCAGCACGCGGTCCAGGCCGAGGATGGCCAAGGGCCGGGCGACGGTGGTCCTGGCCGCCGCGATGGCGTAGGGGATGCCGCGCGCGAGGGCTTCGCGGTAGGACTCGACCAGGACGCTGAAGACGGTCGAGTCGCAGAAGGTCGTCTCGGTGAGGTCGGCGACGACCGCGGCCGCGCCGCCGTCGCCGAACGGGCTCA
The DNA here is from genome assembly GCF_030269325.1 of Amycolatopsis sp. NBRC 101858. Lineage (GTDB taxonomy): Bacteria > Actinomycetota > Actinomycetes > Mycobacteriales > Pseudonocardiaceae > Amycolatopsis > Amycolatopsis ponsaeliensis. The sequence goes on from NZ_BSTD01000002.1 coordinate 8,346, forward strand.
GCAGCGCGTCGCGGAGCCGGCTCGTGGTGGCCAGGTCGAGGTCGCCGGCGCAGCGGACGGTCACGATCCCCGCGTCGGTCGTGGTCGCGAAGCGGGGCTGTGTGTGGTTGTCGGTCATCGGGGTCCCTCCTGCACCGCCAGGTACCCACGGCGGCCCGGGTTCACTCGCCGGGTGGGGCGAATTCGTGCGGCATCCGAGGGACAGCGATGCACAAGCGTTGCGCGCGGGTATAACTTGGCTGGGCAGCACCCACCGCCGATGACCGGGCGGGCCGTGGCGGGTTGCCACACCCCACGGCCGGCCGGATCCGGCCGACGCGGGCCGGATCCCCGGCGCCGGGCGGCGCCGAGGGGACGCGGCAGGCCGACGCCCCGCCGCCGCGTCCCCGCCTCGTCCGTTTCGGTTGTGCCGCAGCGGTATCGCCGGTCCGGCTTCGCCGCGGGACGGCGGTGGCCGGCGCGCCGATCTTCGCCGGCCGCCGGGCGGCGATCTCCGGCCACGTGTCCCCGCCGGTCAGGTGGCCCGGCCGTCGCTAAGCTGCGATGAGCGAGGCGAAGGGGAACGGTGGATCCGAAGAACGTCGAGACGGGTGCCTGGGCGCCGGGCAAGGTGGCCGAGCTGCTCGGCGTCTCGCCGGTGACCCTGCGCAGCTGGAGCGCGCGGTACGGGATCGGCCCGTCGGCCAAGGCCACCGGCCGGCATCGCCGCTACTCCGACGCCGACGTCCGGCGGCTGCAGCACATGCAGCGGCTCGTCGCGCGGGGGATGCCCGTGCGGGAAGCGGCAGGCACCGCCTTCGCGGCGTCGCCCGCCGGCCCGCCCGAGGTGCCCGCGGCCCGCCGGGTGCGCGAGCTCGAGGACGCCGCCGAGGAGCTGCGGTCCGCGTCGGTCGCGGGGCTGCTCGACGAGACTCTCGGCACGCTCGGCCCGGCCGCCGCCTGGACCGACGTCCTGGCCCCGGTCCTGCGCGGCCTGGGCGACCGCTGGCAGCGCGGTGAACTCTGCTTCGCGTCGGAGTGGGCACTGACGACGGAGATCTCGCTGGCGTACGAGCGGTTCAGCCGCGGTTTCCCGGCGGCCGTCCCGGGCCGGCCGGTGCTGCTGGCGTGCTGCCCGGCCGAGCGGCACTCGCTGCCGATGGAGGCCCTGCGCGCGACGCTGGCCGAGGCCGGGATCCCGGTCGCGTACCTGGGCCAGCTGGTCCCGGCGGAGACAGTGGCGGACTTGGCGGCCCGCCTCGACCCGGTACTGGTCCTGCTGTGGTCCCTGGCACCCCCGACGGCCGACGACCTGCTGGCGGCCCGGGTCCGCGACCTCGGCCGCGTGGTCGGCACGGCGGGCCCGGGCTGGCAGCACTTGGGCGACCGCGGCTTCGCCAGGGTGAACGACCTGGCATCGGCGATGGAGCTGGCCGTCGAGTACGCGGAGGCGTAGCGGCGCTCGGCGAGTCGGGCGGGGTCGGTGGAATGCAGGCCGGCGGGCGCGCGATCTGGCTGTGGAGTGCGGGTCGGCGGAGTGCCGGCCTGCTCGCGCGCGAGAGTTGGTTGCGGCGAGCGCTGCTCGATAAGTCGTGCGCCGTCGGCGGAACGCGGCTCTGCCCGCGCGAGAGTTGGCTATGGAGTGCGGCGAGGGGCGCTCGGTAGGCCGTGTGCGGTCTGCGGAGCGCGGGTCTGCCCACGCGAGAGTTGGCTGTGGAGTGGAGCGAGCGGTGCTCGGCAAGCCGCGCGCGGTCGGCGGAGCGCAGGCCTGCCCGCGCGCGACCGCCGGCGCTTGCTCAGCCCAGCCCCTCCAGCGCCCGCGTCAGCTCCGGCACCACTTCGTCCCCGAGCCGCTCGAACTCGCGCTTCAACAGCGGGCTCGCCAGCTTCGCCCACCCGTGGAACACGATCGTCGCCTTGTAGTGGACCGTCGTGCCGTCCGGGCCTGCCGACAGGCCGAAGTCGTCCGTCGAGGTCGCCGTCTTGTTCTCGCCCACGAACGTCACGCGGCCGGCCTCGCGCCGGGTCAGGTGGTAGTCCAGCTCCGTGCGGCGGCCGCGGAACTCCGACACGTTGTGCCACCCCGCGCCCACCGCGATCGGGCCGCCGTCGGTGCGGGTGCACGACACCGTGCCCGGGTCCCAGTCCTCCGTGTGCGCGAAGTCCTCGAGGTACTCCGCGACGCGCTCGACCGGCGTGCGCACGGTGACGGTGCGTTCGACCTGGACCATCGGACCTCCCGGAACGGTTCGTTGCGAAGACGATGCAACCGTAACGGGCACCGCTCAGCGGGGCACGGCGAGCCGGCCGCCGACATCGATGTCAACTATTCCGAATTCTTGTCCTCCTTGTCTTCTTGACGCTTCCGACGCGCACGGCGAAAGCTTCCTGGCAACGTTGTCATCCCTCCAGACGGCGCCACCGGCGGCCGCTTTCAGATCGGAGTTCGCATGGCGGAGGAGTACGGCATCAGCGCGGATGTCGAGCCGGCTGAGGTGTCCGCCGTGTCGCGGCGGCACGTCCTGGCCGCCGGGACCGGGCTGCTGGCCGGCTTCGGCCTCGCGGCCGTCCTGCCCGGGGTCGCGTCCGCGGCACCCGCCGCCGCCGACGGCCGGGCGCCGCAGACCGACCTGGCCCTGTTCCGCCCGGTCCAGGTCTCCTCGACCGACTACGCCGCCACCCCGGCCGAATTCGCCGTCGACGGCCTCGCCCAGGTCGGCGTCCGGGGCTCCGGCTGGCGCGCCACGGCGGGCGACGGCCAGTGGATCGTCGTCGACCTCCAGGGCCAGTGCCGGATCGACTCGGTCGTGCTGACCTTCGAGGCGCGGCCCGGCGACCCGGCCGTCGACGCCGCCGCGTCCCGCTCCCACACCAGCGGCTTCGAGGTCCTCTCCAGCTACGCGACGGCGTTCGACCTCGACGTCTCGGGCGACGGCAAGGCCTGGCGCACCGTCCACCACACCGACGCCGGCACCGGCGGCGTCGTGACGATCCCGCTCACCGCCGTGACCGCGCGCTGGGTCCGGTTCACCGCGGCGAGCCGCTCGACGGCCAACCCGCTGGGCCTCAACGGTTTCCAGGTGTTCGGCACCGGCCCGCAGAACCGCCCGGCGGTGCACGGCTGGACGAGCTTCCCGGTCCGCCCGCACGACGACCCGCCCGCGCTCGCCGTCGCGGCCGACGGCACCGTGCCGCTCGAGTCCGGCTGGGTCCTCACGATGGACGACTGGGCGCCGTCCGGTGACGGCAAGGCGCTCTCCGGGACAGGAGTGGACACCCGCGGCTGGCTCCCGGCGACCGTCCCGGGCACGGTCCTGGCCTCGCTGGTCGAACAGGGCCAGCTGCCCGACCCGGTGTCGGGGATGAACAACCTGCACGTCCCGGAAGCGCTGTCGCGCCACGCCTGGTGGTACCGCCGCCGCTTCTCGCTCCCGCGCGGCCTCGACACCTCGGCGGGCCGGCACGTCTGGCTCGAGTTCGACGGCGTCAACCACGAAGCGCAGATCTGGCTCAACGGCGCCGAAATCGGCACCCAGAGCCACCCGTTCGGACGCGGCGCCTACGACGTCACGGCCGCCTTGCGCCGCTCCGGCGACCAGGCCCTCGCCGTGAAGATCTCGCCGATGCCGCGGCCCGGCAGCCCCAGCGACAAGGGCTCCAACGGCAGTTCGTGGGTCGACGCCGGCAGCACGATGTTCGACAACTCGCCGACCTACCTCGCGGTGTCCGGCTGGGACTGGATGCCCGCCGTCCGCGACCGCGCGTCCGGCATCTGGGACCACGTACGCCTGCGCTCCACCGGTGCCGCCGTGCTCGGCGACGTCCGCGTCGACACGAAGGTGCCCGACGCCGCCACCGCCGTGGTGACGCTGACCGTTCCGGTGCGCAACGCCGCGTCGACGGCCCAGCGCGTCAAGGTCACCGCCGCCTTCGGCCCGGTGAACGTGTCGAGCACCGTGACAGTGGCGCCCGGGCAGACCACCGACGTGGTGTTCCCAGCCCAGCAGGTCAAGAACCCGAAACTGTGGTGGCCCAACGGCTACGGCGACCCGAACCTCTACGACCTGACGCTCACCGCGGCGATCGGCGCGTCGGCCAGCGACCGGCGGACGACGAAGATCGGCCTGCGGCAGATCGGCTACCAGTACGACCTGCCGATCGTCATCGCCGACGGCCGGGCGACCCAGACCGTCGACCTCGCGCCGCAGAACGCCCGGTTCGTCCGGATGCAGGGCCTCAAGCGCGCCACGGGCTGGGGTTTCTCGCTCTGGACCATGTCCGTCGTGGACAGCGCGGGGACCGACCTCGCGCAGGGCAAGCCCGCGACGTCGTCGTCCGTCGCCGACGGCAACCCGCCGGAGCGGGCCTTCGACGGCGACCCGAACACCCGCTGGACGTCCGCCTACGACGACAACCAGTGGCTGCAGGTCGACCTCGGCGCCGCGACGGCGTTCGACAAAGTCGTCCTGACCTGGGAGACCGCCTACGCGGCGACGTTCAAGATCCAGGTGTCGCAGGACGGTGACACCTGGACCGACGCCGCGTCCGTCGACAACAGCCCCAAGCCGCTGACCTTCCTCGTCAACGGCGTCAAGGTGTTCGCCCGCGGCGGCAGCTGGGGCTGGGACGAGCTGCTGCGCCGGATGACGCCCGAGCGGACCGACGCCGTCGTCGCGATGCACCGCGACATGAACTTCACGCTGATCCGCAACTGGGTCGGCTCGTCCTACCGCCAGGAGCTGTTCGACGCCTGCGACAAGTACGGCATCCTGCTGTGGAACGAGTTCTGGGACGGCTGGTCGACCGACCCGGCCAACCACGACATCTTCCTGGCGCAGGCGAAGGACACCGTGCTGCGCTACCGCCACCACGCGTGCGCGACGGTGTGGTTCGGCTGCAACGAGGGCACGCCGCCGCCGGTGATCGACAACGCGCTGCGGGACATCGTCCACGACCACACGGACCTGCTCTACCAGGGCAACTCGGCGGGCGGCGTGATCACCGGCGACGGGCCGTACTACTGGCAGGACCCGAAGCAGTACTTCACGGGTGAGGCGACCGGCGGCAAGTACGGGTTCTGGAGCGAAATCGGGCTGCCGACGGTGTCGGTCGTCGAGAGCATGCGCAACCTCGTCGGCGCCGGCGACCCGGGCTGGCCGATCGGCGCGCCCTGGTTCCTGCACGACTGGTCCACCGCCGGCAACCAGTCGCCGCAGAGCTACCTCGCGGCGATCGACGCGCGCCTGGCGCCGTCGACGAGCCTGGCGGAGTTCTGCCGCAAGGCCCAGTTCGTCAACTACGAGAGCATGCGCGCGATCTTCGAGGCCTGGAACACGAAGCTGTGGGCCGACGCGACCGGCGTGCTGCTGTGGATGTCGCACCCGGCGTGGCACAGCACGGTGTGGCAGACCTACGACTACGACCTCGACGTCAACGGCAGTTACTACGGCGCGCGCAAGGGCTGCGAGGCCCGGCACGTGCAGGCCGACCTGACGACGTGGCAGGTCCGGGTCGTCAACCACACGCCGGCCGCGTTGAGCGGGGTGACGGTCACCGCGCGGCTGTTCTCTTTGGACGGCGCGAGCCTCGGGGCGGCGCAGCAGCAGAAGCTCGACGTGGCCGCGAACGCCGGCGCGACGGCGTTCACCGTGCCGTTCGACGCGGCGCACCCGGACCTGCACCTGCTGCGGCTGACCCTGACCGACAGCCGCGGCGCGGTGCTGTCGGAGAACACCTATTGGCGCTACCGAAGCGATACGGCGATGCGCGCGCTCAACCAGCTCCCGGGCGCGCGGCTGACATCGTCGCTGAAGGCCGACGGCGACGCGTTCACGGCGACGATCCGCAACGACGGCAAGACGGTCGCGGCGATGATCCGGCTGTCGCTGCGCGAGCGCAACGGTACCGACCGCGTCCTGCCGACCCGCTACGGCGACAACTACTTCTGGCTGCTGCCGGGGGAGAGCCGCACGATCCGCGTCGAGCCGCGGCGGCGCGTGCCGGGCGCCCGGCTGCAGGTGGAGGCCTACAACGTGGCGGCCAAGCTGATCTAGCCGCGGTTTTGTCGGACCCCGCCGCTACGCTCGCGGGGCCCGCGAGCGAGGGGTTCCGGTGCGTGGCTGTGGGTCGCGATCCGGAGCGAGTGGAGGGGCGCACGTGCCCCCTCACCCTCCGCCGACGACCAGCCCGAAGCCGATCCGGGTCTCGGTGCTCCTCGCTCGCGGGCCTGACGTGGGGGAGGGGCGGTCATCGAAGAGCTGTACCGCACGGTGCTGGCCCGGGCGGCGTACCAGGACGCGTTCTTCGCGTGGCCACGGCCGGACCGGGAGCGCTACGTTTCGCTGCTGCGGACGGCGGATCCGTCGTGGGCGCCGGAGTTCCTGCACTGGCTGCGCGCGGAGACCCCGATGCGCTACCCGGCGCTGGTCGGCGCGGCGGCGTTCGTGGCGGGCCGGCTGGAGCGGGGCGAGCACGGGGTGTCGCGCCAGGTGATCGCCTCGGTGCTGCGCCGCGCCGACGACCCGGGACACCTGCTGGCGTACTGGAGCGCGGCGTACGGGCCATCGCTGCCGAAGCCGGTGAAGCGAGGGGTGGCCGACGCGGTGACGCGGTTGTACGACGAGCAGTCGCTGCTGGCCTACGACGACGGCGGGCACTATTTCGAGCTGGGTTTCGTCCGTGCGGACCTGCCCCGGCACGGCGGGATCGGCACCCCGCGGCCGCTGCGGTTCGGCGAGGTGATCAGGCTGGTGCACCCGAGGGCCCGCGATCGCGCGCAGGGAGATTTGTTCCGGTACGCATTGGCCCGGCGGACCGGGAGGGTGCGGACGATCCCGGCGACGTTGCCGCTGGTGCGGAGCTGGGCCGGGATGGGGGATGCGGTCGGAGGCTCCGGGGCAGAGCGGCTACGGAAGGAAAGCGCGCCGCCGGCTGCGGACTTTGGCGGGGCGCGGCTTTCGTCGGCCGCCAAGGTCGGTGGCGGAAGTGAGGTGCTGGTCGGGCCGCTGCGCGGGGGTGGCGATGTGGCGTCTCCCGAACGGGAGGGAGGCCCGGTCGTGGAGGCGCCGGCCGGCGGAGCCGCCCGGCTGCAGTGGCAGCGCGGCAAGGGGAACCAGTTGCCGAATCCGCCGCCGTACCCGCCTCACCTACCGGGCCGCTGCAGGTGCTCGCCGGGCTCCGGGCCGGCGCCGGCCACCCGCCGTCCGGGCGGCTGCTTGCCCGGCTGCGGCGAGCCGGAACCCCGCCGCACTCCGAAACCGTCCTCGCGGCCCTGCCCCTCGTCGACCTGCTCGGCCGGCCCGATGGTCTCGCCCGCCTCGAACCGCTGATCCCGCACCTACCCCTCTCCGCGCTGCTCGCCCACCTCCGCCGGTTCGACGCCGCCGGGATCGGGTTCGAGACCGCCATGGCCGTCGCCGCTCGGATCGGCGATCCCGTCGAAGTCCGCGCCTCCGGGCTGGGGCCGCTGCGGTTCGCCGCGGCCTGGGGTGCGGTCGACAGCCGTCGGTGGGAACCCGCGCTGGCCGCCGGGGCGCGGCACAGCCTCGGTTCCCTCCCGCGGCTGCGCGGGCGCACCCTCGTTCTCGTCGAACCGCGCAGCGACACCCGAATCGTCTTCGGGCTCGCCCTGGCGCAGCGCTGCGATGACGCCGACCTCGTCCTCCTCGGCGGCGGACGCTTCCCGCTCGAGCCGGACGAGTCGCCGCTGCACGCGCTGATCCGCTGGCACACCACCGACCTGCGCACCGCCGCTCCCGTCGCACCGGGGCACGACCGCGTCGTCCTCGTCACCGAGCAGTTCGGCGACGCGCCGGACGTGCCCGCCGGGGTCCCGCTCTACGTCTGGGAGACCCGGCGGCACAGCCGGTACGAACACGAGCCCGAGTTCGCGGCCGGTTCGCGCCGCGGGTTCTTCCGCGGACTCGGCGACGTCTCCTTCCGGATCATCCCCTGGTGGGAGGAGTTCGTCGCGGCCGACCAAATCGGGTGCTGAATTCGTGGCCGCCGACGAACTAGGCTGACCCCGTCGCGCCTAGCTTCGGGAGGTGCTCGTTTCGGTGAACCTGCGCCCGCACGCCAGCCTCGGCCGCGTCCTCGACGACCTGGGCGGCACCCTGCTGGACCTCGTGCTCGGCGACGGCGACCGCCCCGGCGGCATCGGCGGCGTCGCCATCCACGACCCCCTCGACGAGCCCGCGCTGCCCCAGCACGCCCTGATGCTGGGCGTCGGCCTCGCCGAACCCGACGAGGTCGTGCGCCAATTGAGGACCCTGGCCCGCCACGACGCCGCCGGCCTCGTGCTGCGCGCGCCCGTCACGGTCACCGCGGCGATCACCGCCGCCGTCGAGGAGACCGGCGTCGCGTTGCTGAGCCTGGCGCGTGGCGCGTCCTGGGCCCAGCTCGCGGCGATGCTGCGGTCGCTGCTGGCCGAGGGCGACGTCGGCGACGCCGAACCCGAAACCCTCGCCGGGCTGCCCTCGGGCGACCTGTTCGCCGTGGCCAACGCGATCGGGGCGCTCATCGACGCCCCGGTCACCATCGAGGACCGCCGCTCGCGCGTGCTCGCGTTTTCGGGACGCCAGGACGAAGCCGACCCGTCGCGGGTCGAGACCATCCTGGGGCGGCAGGTGCCCGAGCGGTTCTCGCGGATGCTGGCCGACCGCGGCGTGTTCCGCGAGCTCTACCGCAGCGACCGGCCGGTGTACGTCGACCGGCCACCGGAAAGCCCCGACGGCTTCAAGATCCCCCGGGTGGCCGTCGCGGTCCGGGCGGGCGACGAGATCCTCGGCTCGATCTGGGCTGCGGTGCGCGAGCCGCTGACCCCCGACCGCACGCAGGCCCTCTGCGACGCGGCGCGCCTGGTGGCGCTGCACCTGCTGCGCGTCCGGGCGGGCGCCGACGTCGAACGACGGCTGCGCGCGGACCTGGTGAGCACGGCGCTCGAAGGCGGCGCCGCGGCGCGAGAGGCGCTGAGCCGGCTGGGGCTGGCCGACCAGCCGGTCGTCGTACTGGCGCTGGCGGTGCTCGAAAACGGCGCCGAAGACCCGGAAATCGCCACCGAACGGCAACGCCTGGCCGACGGCCTGGCGATGCACCTGAGCGCGGTGCACCCGCGCTGCGCGGCGGCGCTGGTGGGCGACACCGCGTACGGGCTGGTGCCGGTGACCCGCGACGCCGACGGGGAGCGGCGCGCCCTGCGGATCGCGAACGACTTCCTCGACCGGGTGGGCGACCGCGTCCGGGCCGTGGTCGGGATCGGGCCGGTGGCGCGCAGTGCGGCCGAGCTGCCGGAAGCCCGCGACAGCGCGGACCGGGCCCTGCGGGTCCTGCGGTCGGGCAGCGGCCCGGGGCGCCGGGTGGCGTCGCTGGCCGACGTGCACGTCGAGGCGTTGCTGCTGGAGCTGCAGGACCTGGTCGCGGCCCGCGGCGACCGCCCGACCGGTCCGGTCGCGCGCTTGCTGGAGTACGACGAGCAGCACCACGCCCACCTGGTCGAGACGCTGCGAGCCTGGTTGGACGCCTTCGGCGACGTCATCGCGGCGTCGGCCGCGGTCCACGTGCACCCCAACACGTTCCGGTACCGCCTGCGCCGCCTGGCCGAAGTCGGCGGCTTCGACATGACGGACCCGGAGGCCCGCTTCGCGGCGATGCTCCAGCTCCGGGTGGTGGCCCCACCCGCGTCCTGACCCGTGATCGAGGGGGCGACACTCGTGATTGGACAGTCGACACGCGTGATTGCAGGGTCGACACGGCCGAACCGGCTCCGCTCCGCGTGTTGACCCTCTGATCACGCGTGTCGACCCTTCGAGCACGCCTGGAGCGTCCGAAATGTCGGTGATTAACCACCGACTTCCGGACCACACATGGTCAGTTACCTACTTTCGACCGGTGTGCGACTCCTTCGGGGCATGTGAACCTGCACGGACTTCACGTCAGGTGATCAAGCTTCCACGGAGGTGTACCGGGTGTCACGCAAACGGGTCATCGCAGGGACGGCGGCGGTGAGCGCGGCCGTTGTCGCGGTGTCACTGGCCACGACCGGCTCGCCGGCCTACGCGACCATCGCGCAGCCGTCGATGCACGCGCTGAACTCCCTCGCGATGCCGTTCGGCAGCGTTGTGCGGTCGCAGCAGGAGATCGGCGGCGTGCCCGTGTTCGGCGGCCAGCTGATCCAGGTCCGCGACAAGGCCGGCGCGGTCCTCGCGACCCACGGCCGTACCACGAAGAAGACGTCGGGCGCGTTCCCGGCGAGCGCCACCGGTGCCGCGGACGCCGCCATCGCGGACGTCGCGAAGCGCACCGGCCTGCCCGCGGTGCAGCTCAAGGCCGACGCGCCCCGCGCGTACTGGTACGACGCCACCCTGGGCGGCGCGAAGGGCGACGGCGTCGCCGTGCCGACCTACCAGGTCACCGTGCACGGCAAGAAGCTGAACGACAAGTGGACCGAGGTCGTCAAGGCCGGCACCGCCGACGTCCTGACGTCGTGGTCGGAGGTCCGCGAGGCCAACCGCGACGTCTGCGACGCGAACCACAAGGTGGTCAGCGGCAGCACGGAGTCGGTCCGCTGCGGTACCGCCTTCGACGTCACCCGCAAGGAAGGCGGCGCCGAGTCGAGCGTCGAGGACGTCAACAACGTCTACACCTTCTTCGGGCAGGCGTCGGACTTCTACCAGAAGTACGTCAACGTCGACCTCACGAACCTGATCGGCGCCGACTACTCCGACGGCACCGGCAAGGCGCTGCGCGGCACCGTCCGGATCTGCGTCGACGGCGAATGCCCGTTCGCGAACGCCTTCTGGGACGGCGAGCAGATGGCCTTCGGCGAGGGCGTCACCACCGACGACATCACCGGCCACGAGCTCACCCACGGCGTCACGCAGCACACGTCCGGGCTGAGCGGCGGCCAGGCCGACTCGATCAACGAAGGCCTGTCGGACGTCTTCGGCAAGTTCATCGGCATCACCTCGAACGACCCCAACGACACCGGCGACAACCGCTGGCTGCTCGGCGCGGGCTCGTCGCTGGGGGCGATCCGCAACATGAAGGACCCGCGCTCGTCGCTGTCCCCGCAGCCGGACATGGTCAACGGCCCGGGCTGGCAGACGAACAACCCGGACGAGCACATCAACGACGGTGTCGTGAACAAGGCCGACTACCTGATCACCGACGGCGACACCTTCAACAACCAGACCGTGCGCGGCCTCGGCCTCGACAAGTCCGTCCAGATCTGGTGGGGCGTCGAGAACACGCTCACCCAGAGCGCGACGTTCAAGGACGTCGGCGAAGCCCTCAACTCCTCCTGCGCGGCGCTCGCCAAGGCGGGCACCGCGGGCATCACCGACGACGACTGCACCCAGGTCGGCAACGCGGTGAAGGCCACGCAGCTGGACCAGGACCCGAGCTGATCGGACCCCGACGCCGAAGGCCACTCCGGGCGACCGGGGTGGCCTTCGGCGTGGTCCGGGCGAAATCCGGTTGGCGGCCCGGAAAACCGCCGTTACGCTGCCCGGAGTCCGAGATCGCGTGAACGAAGGGAGCCGGCCGTGCGCATCGCCGTCGTCTCCCGTCCGCGGTCCGAGGTGATCCTCGTGTCTTCGCAGCTCAGGTGTCCGCCGCGCGGCTGACACCGCACCCGTGACAAGTTCCGTCGCGGCGAATCGCGCTGCCCTGACCGGATCGTCCACAAAGGACCACGCCGTGCGCACCCACGACCTGACCACCGTCCGCAACCTCGGCATCCTCGCCCACGTCGACGCGGGCAAGACCACCGTCACCGAACGGATCCTCCACACCACCGGAGCCACCCACAAGACCGGCGAAGTCCACGACGGCACCACCGTCACCGACTTCGACCCGCAGGAACGCGACCGCGGCATCACCATCTTCTCCGCGGCCGTCAGCTGCGCGTGGGCCGGTCACCGGCTCACGCTCATCGACACGCCCGGCCACGTCGACTTCACCGCCGAGGTCGAGCGGGCGCTGCGCGTGCTCGACGGCGCGATCGCCGTGTTCGACGCCGTCGCGGGCGTCGAGCCGCAGAGCGAAACCGTCTGGCGCCAGGCGGATCGCCACGGCGTGCCGCGGATCGCGTTCGTCAACAAGCTGGACCGCGCGGGCGCCGACCTCGACGCGGCCGTCGCGTCGATCCGGGCGCGGCTGCACCCGGCGCCGCTGGTCGTCCAGCTGCCGATCGGGCGCGAGGACGGCTTCACCGGCGTCGTCGACCTGGTCCGTCTGCCGGTGGACGCGCCGGCCGAGGCGCGACGATGCCGTCGTGTGCTGGAGGAGGCCGTTTCCGAGCTGCACCCGTTGGCGCTGGAGGAGTTCTGCGCCACGGGGACGGTCTCGGCCGGAACGCTGGAGAAGGCGTTGCGGGAGCTGACCCTCAGCGGCGACGGGCTCGTCGTGCTGTGCGGGGCCGCCTACCGCGACCGCGGCATCGAGCCGCTGCTCGACGCCGTCGTGGCCTACCTGCCGTCGCCGGCGGACGTCCCGCCGGTGCGCGCCGACCGGCCCGCCGACCCGGCGCGCCGCTGGCCGCGCTGGTGTTCAAGGTCGTCGCGACGGCCACGGGACGGCTGACGTACCTGCGGGTGTATTCGGGAACGCTGCGGAAGGGAGACCAGGTGCGCGACGCGGGGCGCACCGAGCGGATCGCGCGCGTGCTGCGGGTGCAGGCCGACCGGCAGTCGCAAGTGGACAGTGCGGTGGCGGGCGACATCGTGGCGGTGGCCGGGCCGAAGGCGGCGCGCGTCGGAGCGACCTTCAGCGCGCTCGGCGACGAGCTGCTGCTGGAGCCGCCGCCGACGGCGGACCCGGTGGTCTCGGTCGCCGTCGAGGCGCGCCGGGCGGGCGACGGCGACCGGCTGGCGTCGGCGCTGGCGCGGCTGGCGGAGGAGGACCCGTCGCTGGTCGTGCGGACCGACCCGGAGACCGGGCAGACGGTGCTGTCCGGGCTGGGCGAGCTGCACCTGGAGGTGGCGGTGGAGAAGCTGCGGCGCGACCGCGGGCTCGACGTCGCGGTCGGGCGGCCTTCGGTGGCCCACCGCGAGGCCGTGGTCCGCGGCGTGTCCGGGCTGCTGTACCGGCACGTCAAGCAGGACGGCGGGGCGGGCCAGTTCGCCCACGTGGTCCTGGACGTCGAGCCGGCGGCCGAGGGGTTCCAGTTCGCCTCGGCGATCGTGGGCGGCCGGGTCCCGCGCGAGTACGTCCGCGCGGTCGAGGCCGGCTGCCGGGACGCGCTAGCCGACGGACCGCTGGGCGGGCACCCGGTGACAGGCCTGCGGGTTGTGCTGACCGACGGGGCGACGCACCCGAAGGACTCGTCGGACCTGGCGTTCCGGACGGCCGGACGGCTCGGCCTGCGGGAAGCGTTGCGTTCGTCGGTCCTGCGGCTGCTCGAGCCGGTGGCCGCGGTCGTGGTGACGGTCCCGGCCGACGCGGTCGGCGGGGTGCTCGGTGACCTGGCGGCCCGCCGCGGCCGGGTGGCGGGCTCGGAGGTCCGCGCCGGCACGGCGGTCGTGACGGCGACGGTCCCGGTGGCGGAGCTGTTCGGCTACGCGAACCGCCTGCGCAGCCGCACCCAGGGCCGGGGCACGTTCACCGCCCGGCCGTCGGGCTACGCGCCGGTCCCGTAGGCGACGGTCCGGCTCGAGCGGCCCCGATGGGGCGCGGCCGAGCCGGAGTCGTGAGCCCGAGCGCCGTCTACCCGCGGGGGACCGACGCCACCCCGGCGAGCAGCGCGTCCACGTCGGCTTCCGTCGTGTACGGCGCGATCCCCGCCCGCACCGCACCCGCGGCCCCGAGACCCAGGTGCCGCGCACACTCGATCGCGTAGAAGCTCCCCGCCGGCGCGTTGACCCCCTGCGCCCCGAGGTGCTCGTACACCGCCTGCGACGCGACACCGTCGACCGAGAACAGCACCGTCGGTGTGCGGTGGCGCGACGGCCGCCCGTACCGCGTCACCCCCGGGAGCGCCGCCAACCCCGCGTCGAGCCGGGCGAGCAGCGCGTTTTCGTGCTCCTCCAAAGCGGTCAACGATCCGAGCAGCCGCGAGCGGCGAGACCCCGTACCCGGGACGAGACCGGCCAGGAAGTCGATCGCCGCCGTCGTGCCGGCCAGGAGCTCGTACGGCAGCGTCCCCAGCTCGAACCGCTCCGGGACCGCGTCCGTCGACGGCAGCAGCTTGTCCGGGTGCAGCGTCTCCAGCAACGACGGCGCCGCCACGACCAGGCCGAGGTGCGGGCCGAGGAACTTGTACGGCGAGCAGGCGTAGAAGTCGGCCCCCAGCGCCGTGACGTCGACCGGTGCGTGCGGCGTCAGGTGGACACCGTCGACGTACAGCAGCGCGCCCGCGTCGTGCACCGCCGCCGCGATCGCCGGGATGTCCGGCCGGGTGCCCAGGAGGTTCGACGCCGCCGTCACGGCCACGAGCCGGGTCCGCGCCGACAGCAGCTCGGTGACGGCCGAAGGGGCCAGTTCCCCGGTCGCCGAGTCGAAGTCCGCCCAGCGCACCGTCGCGCCCGCGGCTTCCGCGGCCTGGACCCACGGCCGGATGTTCGCGTCGTGGTCGAGGCGGGTGACGACGACCTCGTCGCCCGGGCCCCAGCCCTTCGCGAGCGTGCGGGAGAAGTCGTAGGTCACCTGCGTCATGCTGCGGCCGAACACGACCCCGGCCGGGTCGGCGGCGAGCAGGTCGGCGACGGCTTGGCGGGCCTCGACGACCACCGCGCTCGCGCGGCGCTCGGCGGCCGTGACGACGCCGCGGTTGGCGATCCCGGAGCACAGCGTCCCGGCCACGGCCTCGCCGACGACGTCGGGGACCTGCGAGCCACCCAGCCCGTCGAAGTGCGCGGCGGCGAGGGCGGGAAAGTGCTTGCGGATCGACCGCACGTCGTAGCTCATGGCGCCAGCGTGCCAGGCGTCAGGATCTCCGCAACGGGGTTGCCGCCGTGACCGGCAGCTGGGGCGGCGTGGCGACCGGCCGCCGGACCGGAGCCGGCGGCCGCAGGTGGCGCCGCAGCCGCTGCGTCGGCTTTTCGACGTACTCCCAGGACAACCGGCCGACGACGTAGGAGGCCGGGACGGCCAGCAGCATCAGCAGCCACACCTGCCGGACGCCGGCCAGGATGAGCAGCTGCTGGATCGGGAAGCCCCAGATGTAGGTGCCGTAGCTGCCGTAGACGTGCGGCCCGCCGGCCTCCAGCTTCTTGGGCCAGTGCGTCGCGAGCGTGATCGCGCCGTAGGCCGCGCTGACGGCAAGCAGGTACCGGCTGGCGGGCGTCTGGCTCAGCGCCAGGTACGCGGCGAACAGGACCATCGCGGCCCACGGCCGGAGCGGGATCTTGTCCCGGTAGGCGTGCAGCAGCATCCCGAGCACGAACGGCACCAGGAACGACACCGTCGACCCGATCGGGACCTGCACCAGCGAGCCGCCCGCGCCGTGGTACTCGAACGTCGCGCGCAACACGGTATCGGCGTAGACCATGCCGCCGAGGACGACGACCACGATCCAGCGCCCCGCGCCGGCCAGCACCACCAGTCCGGCGACGAGGACCAGGCCGTAGCCCAGCAGCTCCATCGGCAGCGTCCAGATCGCGCCGTTCACCGACCACGGGTACGGGTTTTCGGCGAACACCCCGGGCAGGACGTGCTGCAGGTAGAACAGCACGGTCGTGCCGACCAGGTAGCGCCACGTCTGCAGGTTCGTCCAGTAGTCGTGCGCGGACCACGTCGTCACGAGCGGCCCGATCACGAACACGGTCACCAGCAGCACGACGAGCAGCGGCGGCATGATCCGCAGCAGGCGCCGCGCGGAGAACCGCCACCACGACGGGTCGCGCACCCAGCTGTCCCGGATCTGGTAGCCGCTCATCGCGAAGAACGCCATCAGCGCGATGTAGCCCGGCGACATGTGCCAGGACGCGGGGAAGACCGTCAGCCGCTGCGGGTGCAGCAGCGGCATGCTGTGGTCGACGATGACGGTGATCGCGCCGATCATGCGCAGCCACGCGAAGCCGATGTTGGGGTTGGCGTGAATTTTTGACGAGATCGGCACGAAGCGCGATGTTAGCCCATCCGGCTCGCGTACCTGACCCGAACGGCGGAAATGCGGCTGCGCTTCCGGTCAGCGGCCGCGGTTGCGGGCGTGGCCGCGCGACTCCCGCTCGTTGCCGTGCTTGTAGTTGCCCGTCGCGCGGGCCATGAGCAGCTGCTGGTCGTCGCCGCGGTCGGCGGCGGCCAGGAAGCGCGCGGCGGCGGACCCGCGCAGCGTCCCGGCCGGACGGCCGTGGTGCGTGATGGTCACGGTGCCGCGTTCGTCGAGGCGGTAGGTGAAGCCGGTCGGTGTCCCCATCCGCTCAGGCTGACACGGCGGGCAAGCGGTTTTCCGGGGCGCAGTCCGGGGGATTCCCGGATGGCGCTCCCGCGGGGACACGACAGAATGCCAAGGATGATCCGAGGGGGACGCCGGGTACGGGCAAAGCTGCGGAACGCGTACGTGCTGCTGGGCGCCCAGGCGCTCGTGCTGGCCGTGCTGCTCGTCTCGTACAACGACGGCCGGGTGCGGTTTCCCGCGTACCGCGTCGACCTGGACGTCTACCGGCTTGGCTCGGCGGCGCTGCTGCACGGCGACGCGCTGTACGGCACGCTGCCGCCCACCGGCGACGGCCAGCTGCTGCTGTTCACCTACCCGCCGTTCGCGGCGATCGTGCTGGCGCCGCTCGCGGTGCTGCCGTACTGGGCCGCCTGCCTCGCGGTCACCGTGGGCACCCTCGGCCTGCTCGCGCTCGTGCTGGTCACGGTGCTGCGCGCGCTGGGCGCACGCAGCGACTGGCGCCGGGTCGGCGCGCTGCTGCTGGCCGCCGAGGTGCTCGAGCCGGTCCTGCGCACGGTCTACGCGGGCCAGCTCGACCTGCTCCTGCTCGCCCTCGTCGTCCTGGACGTGCTGGTCGACACCCCGCGGTGGCCGCGCGGCCTGCTGATCGGGATCGCCGCCGCGATCAAGCTGACCCCGGCGATCTTCCTGCTGTACTTCCTGCTCCGCCGGGACACCCGCGCGGCCGTGACCAGCGCCGTCACCTTCGTGGCCGCGACGGCGCTGGGCTTCCTGCTCGCCGGAGCGGACTCGGCGCGGTACTGGACGAGCGCGCTCTGGGACACCGGCCGCGTCGGCGAGCCGACCTACGCCGGCGACCAGTCCCTGCTGGGGCTGCTCGCCCGGGCCGGGGTGCCGGCCGGCGCGCGGACCGCGTGGTGGCTGCCGCTGGTCGCGGTCGTCCTCGTGCTGACGGCGCTCGGCGTGCGACGCGCGCTGGCCGCGGGGGAGCGGACCGTCGCGCTCGGCCTGAACGCCGTCGGCGGGCTGCTCGTTTCGCCGATTTCGTGGACGCACCACTGGGTCTGGGCCGTGGTCGTACTGCTCGGCTGGGCGGAGCTGGCGCGCCGCACCCGGCGGCGCGGGTTCGCCGCGGTGGCCGGGGTGGGGGCCGTGCTGTTCGTCGCCGGCCCGCAGTGGTGGTGGCCGCGTGGCGGCGAGGTGGAGCGCGACTGGACGTTCCTCCAGCAGCTGACCGGCAACGGCTATGTCCTTTTCGGACTCGCGGTGCTGGTCGCGGCGGTGCTGGTGCGGTTCCAGCCGCCCGGTGACGACCTCAGCGGCGCCGTTCCGGCCGGCGCCACCGCCAGCCCGCACCGAGGATGAGCATCGCCGTGCCGAGGGCGAGGGCGAGGCAGATCCCGGCGGTGTTCAGCGGCAGCGTGTCGGTGACCGCCCGCGGCAACGGCAGCAGCCCGGCGAGGCCGACCACGGCGTAGCAGGCACCGGCGATGATCAGGAACCGGGCGGCGGCACGGGAGGAGCGGGTGCAGAACACCGCCGCGGCGCCGGTCAGCAGGTGCACCAGCGTCCACGCCCCCGACACCGCGAAGACCCCGAACAAGGTCCGCGCGGGCGCTTCGCCGACCGAAACGCCCGGCATCAGCTCGAGCGCGCCCAGCACCAGGAACAGCAGGCCGATCAGCATGCCGATGCCCTGCACGGGATCGGGGCCCCGCTTCGGCAGCCGGGTCTCGGGTTCGGTGGTCGTCATGCTTCCCGGATGCCCCGCGGGGACCCGTTTAAAGCACCTTTGCCGGGGTTGTTCCCCGGAGATGGGGGTAACCGGGGCCCGACCCGACCCCGAGGAGCTGACGATGACCGAGTACCGCCACACCGCGACCGCCGACGTCCCCGCCGACGAGCTGTTCGCCTTCCTGAGTCACCCGGAGAACCTGCCGCGGTACTTCCCGGACATGAAGGTCGCCGAGCCGACGGGCGGCGACAGCGTGCACGTCGAGGCGGAGGTGCACGGCAACCGGGTCGCGAGCGAGGCGTGGCTGCACACCGACCCGGCGAACCGTTCGCTGTCCTGGGGCGCCGAAGGCCCCGACGACTACCACGGCGAGCTGCGGGTCGCCGAAGACGGCCCGGCGTCGTCGGCGATCACCGTGACGCTGCACAGCGTCCGCGAGGCCGACGACGGCGAGGTACAGCAGGGTCTCGAACGCACGGTGGCCGCCATGACCCACGCGGTGTCCTACGACGCCAAGAGGGACTCGTCGAGCTGAGGCGGGAACGGCCCGTAGGCGTTGCTTCGCGCGCCGCGGGTGCGGAGCGCGGGCACCGCGAACAGGAGCTTGAGCAACGCCGGGGGCGCGCTCCCGCGGCCGCGTGCCCGCGCGGCGGCGGCACGCTTCTCGACCCGTACCTGCTCGGCCTGGACCCGTTCGATGGCGCGGATGCGGTCGGCTTGGACGCCGGCGAGGACGTCCGGGCCGGCGTCGCCGCGGCGCAGGGCCGGGATCAGCCGGTTCGCCGCGGCGACGGCGTCCTGGATCGCCATGAGGATCCCGTTGCCGCCGACGGGGGAGATGACGTGGGCCGCGTCGCCGAGCAGCAGCAGGCCCGGGCGGTGCCAGCGCTCGACGCGGGAGATGTCCACCGACAGCAGCGTCGTCTGCGAGAAGTCCGTGAGCAAGTGCGCGCGGTCGGCGAGCCACGGCACGCGCTCGCGGAGGAACGCCCGGATCGGCTCGACGCCCCGTTCGCGCAGCGCCGGGTACGAGCCCTTTTCGATGCTGTAGCCCACCTGCCAGTCGCGGACCCCGCCGAGGACACCGACGTAGGCGTCGCGCCCGAAGTAGAGGTCGAGGTCGGCGTCGGGCGGGTCGCCGGGGGAGCGCGGCAGCCGGAACCAGAGCAGGTCGGTGGTGGCGCCGAGTGGTTTCGCCTCGAGTCCCGCGAGCCGCCGCACGGTGGAGAAGCGCCCGTCGGCGCCGACGACCAGCGACGTGGTGAGCTCGCCGCCGCGGTACCGGACGCCGGTCACCTTCCCGTCCTCTTCGAGGAGGCCGGTGACCTTGGCGTTCGTGCGCAAGGTGAACGCCGGGAGCGCGGCCGCCCGCTCGGCGAGGAAGTCGAGGAACCGCACCTGCGGCATCAGCGCGACGTAGCCGAACGGCGTGTCGAGGCGGTCGTAGTCGGCGCAGCTGTAGACGCCAGAAGGTGTGTGGAAGCGGAACGACCGCGCCTTGAAGTGGTCGAGCCGCAGGAGGTCGGCCGCCAGGCCGAGCCGGTCGAGCAGCTCGAGGGTGTAGGGGTGCAGCGAATCGCCGCGGAAGTCGCGGTCGAAGTCGGAGCGCGCTTCGAACACCGTGACCTCGATGCCGGCGCGGGCGAGCAGGTAGCCGAGCAGCAGCCCGCCGGGGCCGCCGCCCGCGACGGCGACGCTCACGCCGTGTCCACTGTGGTCAGCCGGAAGACTGCCATCCCGGGCAGGTGCTCGAGGATCTGGCGCGGGGTCGCGTCCTGAGGTACCGGGAAGGCCTTGATCGCCCACGGGACCGACATCGCGGTCAGGTACGTCGCGACGACTTCGGCGGCTTCGTAGCCGTCGACGGTCTCCGCGCGGCAGTCCTGCCGTTCGCCGGCCGCGAGCAGCGCGCACTCGGGTGCGTCCAGGAGGTTGGCGACCCAGTCGCGGTCGCGCACGGGCGAGACGAGGTAGCGCCCGCCGTCCCGGGCGACGACGGCCAGCGGCACGAGCCGCGGCGCACCGGTGCTGCGGCCGCGGGTCTCGACGACACGCAGCGCGTACCCGCCTTCGGGAGGCGGCTCGCCGGGCACCCCGATCAGCTTGGCGGTCATTTCGGCGTTCATCGCTCGCACGTCCACCCGGTTCACCGTAGCAAAACTAGCTAGATTGTCTAGCTACCTTAGAATGGCCCGGTGGAAGACAGCGTCGCGTACCGGGTGAACCTCGCCCTGCGGGACCTGCTGGCGCTCGCCCACGACGTCCAGCTGGCCCTGGCCCGCCGCCTGGACCTCGGCGCGACCGACGTGCAGGCCCTGCAGCACCTGGCGGCGGGCACGCCGATGGGCACGGTCGACCTGGCGCACGCGCTCAAGATCCGCTCGGCGTCGGCGACGGTCCTGGTCGACCGCCTGGAAGCGGCCGGCCACGTCCGCCGCGACCGCCACCCCAGCGACGGCAGGCGCGTCACGCTGGTCATCGCGGACGCCGCCCGCACCGAGGTTCGGGCGGCGCTGGCGCCGCTGGTCGAAGCGGTGACCCGGCTGACGGAGGAGCTGGAGCCGGGGCAGGCCGAAGCGGTGGCGAAGTTCCTCGGCGACACGACGGAAGTGCTGAGGACGTACGCGGCCGGGTCATGACCTCGCGTGGTAGGCCGCGAGGACGTCGTCCAGTGGGCCGTGGTCGCGGATCCGGCCCTCGTCCATCCAGAGGGCGGTGGTGCAGAGCTCCCGCAGCAGTTCGTCGGAGTGCGAGGCGAAGACCAGTGCCCCGGCGCGGCGGGCGAGGTCGACCAGCCGCTCGCGGGCTTTCGCGAGGAACGCCGCGTCGACGGCGCCGAGGCCCTCGTCGAGGATGAGGATTTCGGGGTCGATGGTGGTCACCACGCCGAGCGAGAGCCGGACCCGCATGCCGGCCGAGTAGGTGCGCAGCGGCAAGCTCAGATAGTCGCCGAGTTCGGTGAACTCCGCGATGTCGTCGACCCGCTTCGCCATCTGCTTGCGGCTCATGCCGAGGAACAGGCCCTGGATCATGACGTTCTCGTGGCCCGAAACCTCGGGGTCCAGACCGACGCCGAGGTCGAACACGGGCGCGATCCGGCCGGTGACCCGGGCGGTGCCGCGGGTCGGCTCGTAGATGCCGGACAGCAGCCGCAGCAGGGTCGACTTGCCGGCGCCGTTGTGCCCGACCAGCCCGACGCGGTCGCCGTCGCCCATCGAGAGGGTGATGTCCTGCAGCGCTTCGATGACCGGGACCTTCGCCGCGGCGGCGATCGGCCCGCCGACCTTGCCGAGCACCTGTTTCTTGAGCGACCGGGTCTTGGCGTCGAAGATCGGGAAGTCGACGTACGCGCCTTTGACCTCGATGCTCACCATGTTCGCCCCTCTCGCCGCCGAATGCGAATGCAAGTTATCATTCGTATTCGGCGGTGGTCCGAGGGTGGGAGGTAGCGTGCGGCCGGTGAGCCAGCAGTCCGCCGACCCCGGGTTCCACCCGCCGCGGCAAGCGCGCAGCCGGGAGTCGCTGCAGAAGGTGCTGGCCGCCGCCGAGCACGTGCTGGCCGGGCAGGGTCACGAAGAGTTCACCCTCGCGGCGGTCGCCGAGCGGGCCGGGATGTCGGTGGGGACGATCTACCGCCGGTTCTCGGGCAAGGACCAGCTGCTCTACGCCGTGAAGGACCAGTTGCTCGGCCGTCTGGAGGCCGGCGTCGGCGACGCACTCCGGACGTCGGAACCGGGGCTGGGCGAGGTCGTCGGCGCGTTCGTCCGTGCGCTGGCCCGGACTTTCTCGAGCCACGACCGGATCTTCCCCGAGCTGCTCGACGGCCAGCGTGCCGACGGGCGCGATCGCGGCCTCCAGGCGCTGGCCGCGATCCAGCAGGCGCTCGTCGAAGCCGTGCACCCGTGCTTGGACGAGGTCCGCCGTCCGGACGCCGCGCTCGCCGTCCGCACGATCGCCCGGACCATCATCGGCTCCGCGGTGCACCGCGCCGCCACCGGCCGGTTCTGGCCCGACGGCCTGACCTGGACCGCGTGGGCCACCGAGACGACCGCGCTGGCGCTCGCCTACCTCACCTCCCCGGGCGGCTGACCGAGCGGAGCCGCCGGAACCGGGCTAGCTTTCCGGTCATGCGAAACGAGCCCGCGCTCTGGCTGTTCGCCGACCAGCTCGGGCCGCACTTCCACAGCACTCCCGAACACCGCGGCCGCGACGTGCTGCTGATCCGGTCGGCCGCGGCCTTCGCCGGCAAGCCGTTCCACCGGCAGAAACTGCACCTCGTCCAGGCCGCGCTGTACCGGCTGGCCGCCGACCTCGGCGACCGCGTCACCCTGCTCGACGCCCCGGACTACCGCACCGGCCTGCGGCGGTTCGGGCGGCCCGTCGTCGTGCACGAGCCGACGTCGCACGCCGCCGATGCCTTCGTCCGGCGGCTGCGCGACGAAGGCGCCGTCACCGAAATCCTGCCGACCCCCGGTTTCGTGCTGTCCAAAGAGGACTTCGCCACGTGGGCCGAGGGACGCGCGCGGTTCGTCATGGAGGACTTCTACCGCGACCAGCGCCGCAAGTTCGGCGTGCTGCTGGAGCCCGACGGCGAACCGGCCGGCGGGCACTGGAACTACGACCGGGACAACCGGCAGCCGCCGCCGAAGACCACCCGGCTCGACGTGCCCGCGCCGTGGCACCCGCGGGAGAACGAGCTCGACGACCGCGTCCGGGCCGAGCTGGACGAAGCCGAGCGCGCGGGGAAGATCCACCCGGTGGGCGTCGACGGCCCGCGGCGCTTCGCCGTCGGGCATGACGAAGCGCACCGCGCCCTGCGCCGGTTCCTCGAGCACCGCTTGCCCGTCTTCGGCCCCCATCAGGACGCGATGCTCACCCACGACTGGGCGATGGCGCACGCGCTGCTCTCCGTGCCGCTCAACCTCGGCCTGCTCGACCCCCGCGACGTCGTGCGGCGGGCCGAAGAGCGCTACCGGACCGGCGACGCGCCGCTGAGCAGCGTCGAAGGTTTCGTCCGCCAGATCCTCGGCTGGCGCGAGTGGGTGTGGCACCTGTACTGGCACCAGGGGCCGGAGTACTTGCGGCGCAACGCTTTGCAGGCGCGCCGCGAGCTGCCGGACTGGTGGCGTTCGCTGGACGCGGACGCCGTCGAAGCGGCCTGCCTGCGCACGGCGCTCGCCGGCGTGCGCGACCGCGGCTACGCCCACCACATCGAACGCCTGATGGTGCTCGGCAACCACGCGCTGCAGCGCGGGTACGACCCGGCCGAGCTGAACCGCTGGTTCGCCACCGCGTTCGTCGACGGGTTCGGGTGGGTCATGCCGGCGAACGTGATCGGCATGAGCCAGTACGCCGACGGCGGCCTCGTCGGGACGAAGCCGTACGCGGCCGGCGGCGCCTACATCAACCGGATGAGTGACCATTGCCCCGGTTGTGTTTTCGACCCGAAGAAGCGGACCGGGCCGGACGCCTGCCCGTTCACCGCCGGGTACTGGGCGTTCCTCGACCGCAACGCGGGCAGGCTGCGGGACAACCACCGGATGCGGCAGCCGTTGCGGGGCCTGGAAAGACTCGCGGATCGTGACGAGGTCGTCGCCCGGGAGGCTGACCGTCACCACTTCTGATTTCACACCATTGTGTAGCTAGTCCGGCGGGCTTTGGTCTTTTACGGTGATTGCCTCCCTTTCCCCGGCGAAGGCGATCCTCCGTGCCCGACGCAGACCAGCGCGCTGGCGTGCTGTCCAAACGCGCCCTGGTGACCGCGTCCCACGCGGTCGAGCGCGCCGCGCTCGCCGACGGGACGGGCGCCGACACCGTGGTGTTCGCGCTGTTCCAGCGGCTGCCGTACTTCGAACGAGAACGCGACGTGTACGCGCGGATCGCGCGGAAGGCGGCCGTCACGGTCGTCGGCATGGTCGACTCCGGCCGGCCCGACCTCCCGCACGGCGTCACGCCGGTGCTGCTGCGCCCCGACGAGCCGATGGCGCGGGAGTGGTCGGTCGCGGTGCTCTCGCCGACGTTCGGGGCCTCGGTCGTCGCGCAGGACCTGGACGAGATCGACCCGCAGGCGTCGTCGGTCGAGCGGGCGCGGCTGTTCCGCGGCCGCTGGGGGCTGCGCCGCGACGAGGCGTACGCGGAGGTCGTCCGGCTCCGCGACGCGATGGGCGACCGGCTGCCCCCGGCGGTGCGGCACCAGGTCGGCGAGGTCCTGGCGGCGGTGGAGACCCCGGCGGAGGTCGACATCGAAAGCCGGGCGGAGGCGGCGCTGCGGCACGTGGCGGCCCGGCTCGACGAGGCGCGGGCGTCGGCACCGCCGGTCCCGGGCCCGGCCGTCGACCCGGACACCGGGCTCGACACCCTGGCGGGCCTCACGCGGTGGCTCGGCGACGCGACCGACACGGTGCCCCTCGGCCTGGTGCTGGTCGCGGTCGACGACCTCACCGCGGTCGGCCGTCGGCACGGCACCCGCGTCCGCATGCACACGGAGCAGAACATCGCGGACCTGCTCCGCGGGGGACTGCGCCCGCTCGACCGCGCGGTCCGGCTCGGCTCGGGGGAGTTCCTGGTGGTCCAGCCGGCGGTGCCGGCGGCGGAGCTGACGTCCCGCAGCCGGCACCTCGAGCGCCGCTTGTCGGCGCTGCACGCGACGTACCCGTTCGTGGACCTGCACCCCCGCACGACCACCATGCTGACCCGCCGCCGACCGTTGCCGCTGCAGAAGCTCCGCGCCCAGCTGCGCGAGATCCCGGCGGTGACCCTGTGGCCGCCGAACCAAGGCTCGCTGCCGATCCCGCCGGAGCCGCAGGGCACGGCGATGCGCTCGGGCGCGGGTGCCTGGTTCCGCTGAGCGCGTATAACGCCCTATACAGCGCCCCGATGGCTCATGAGGTCGCGTCTTCGATCGCAGAGACAAGAGCACGGAGTGCGGCGACTTCCGCGGCCAGGGCCCGCCGCCCCGCCGGGCTGATGGTGATCCACGTCCGGGGCCGCTTGCCTTCGTAGCCCTTCTCGACGTCGATCAGCCCGGCCTCTTCGAGGATCGTGACGTGCCGCGACAGGTTCCCGGCCGTCATGTCCAGGGTCCGGCGCAGGTACCCGAAGTCGACCTTCCCGGCTTCGGCGGTGATGGTGAGGATGCCGAGCCGGTGGCGCTGGTGCACGGTCTCGTCGAGGCTCGCCGCGGGGTGCTCGCTCATGCGCGCGCCCGCCGCTCGTGCCACGCCGCGAACGCCCCGCCGGCGAGCAGCACGAGCCCGGGCAGCAGCGTGTTCGTGAACGCCATCGTGGCTTCGCCCTCGTACCGCGCGAAGACGCCGAGGTGGAAGAACACGTTCTGCGCGTTGTAGACGTTCGCCAGCAGCGCGGCGGCCGCGAAGAGCCCGCTGATCACGCCGAGCACCCGGCTGCGTTCCAGCCACGCCAGCCCGATCAGGCCGAGCGCGATCGTGACGAGCGGCGCGTAGGGCCGCACGGGCGCGAACCGGAGGTCGAGCATCGCGAGGGCGACGAGGCCGAAGACCATCGCGGCCGCCGTCGCGATCCCCGGGTGGCGGAGCTTCGGCCGCAGCCACAGCACGCCGCCGAGCGCGAGCAGGGCGGCGGCCGCCACGGGGATCGTGAACGACGGCTGGGCGAACGGCGACCGCTCGACCCGGTAGGCGAAGGACTCGACCACGGGGAACCCCAACGAGATCGCGAGGACACCCACGAGGCCGATCGCGAGGTAGCCGCGGATCGGCGTCCGCACGCCGCTGCGCGTGCCGCGGTGGAGGTACCACGCGGCCGTGGCCAGGAACCCGCCGACGACCGCGGCCAGCCAGTAGAGCTGCAGCGGCGTGCCGAACCCGACGGGCCCGGCCTCGAAGCGGCGCGGCCCGCCTTCCGCCCACAGCGGAGCCAGCAGCACGAGCACCCCGAACAGGAACAGCGGCGGCACGTACGCGTGGCGGTCGGCTCGCGTCCGGGCCCGCAGGCGGGAGATCTCGTCGAGCAGTTCGGCCGGTCCGGTCATCGTCTCCCCAGATCGCAACTAGTTTATTTGGCAAACCAGATCTGCGGGCGAACCTACCGCGAACCGGGGCCGGTGCGGAACCCGGGTCTGCGATCATGGACGGCGTGAAGCCACGACGCTGGAACCCGGAGACCGTCGCACCGCCGCTCGGGCGGTACAGCCACCTGGCCGAGGTGCCTGCCGGGCACCGGCTCGTCTTCCTCGCCGGCCAGCTCGGGGTCGGCCCCGACGGCACCCTCGCCGGGGCGGACGCCGAAACGCAGGCACGGCGGATCTTCGCCAACCTCGAAGCGCTTCTCGAGGCCGAGGGTGCGGGGCCGGAGCACCTCGTCAAGCTGCTGACGCTGGTCACGGGCACCGAGCACCTAGCCGGGTACCGCGCCGCGCAGGCGGAGGTGTTCGCGAAGTGGTTCCCCGACGGCGACTTCCCGGCGTCGACCCTCGCCGTTGTCGCGGCGCTGGCCGGTCCGGACTACACCGTCGAGGTCGAGGCGATCGCCGCCGTGCCCGCCTAGGAGCTGTCCGGTAAGTGATCCAGCCGCGGTCCCGGTCGGATTGCGGATATGGTCGGTCGCGGCGAGCTGGCGGAGACGGTGATCGCGGACAGAGTACCGGCCTTCGACACCGAGGTCGCCGCGATCGTGCCCTGGCTCCGATGACTTGCAGGACAGCTCCTAGGCGAAGATCGCCAGCCCCAGCCCGCCGCCGATGATCACCGCGCACGCCGCGATCGTCGTGCGGCGGTAGTGGAGGATCAGCGCCGCGAACTCGCGCAGCAGTGCGCTCGGCAGGAAGTAGCGGGCGGTCGGCGCGCCCGCCGCGTCGAACGGCAGGCCCAGGCGGCGGCACTCCACCGCCGTGCGGAAGACGTGGTAGTTGCTGGTCACCGCCAGCACCCGCTGCGGCCGCGCGCCGCCGAGCAGGTCCGCGGAGAACTCGAGGTTCTCCTCGGTCGTCGTCGCGCGGTCTTCACGCCGGATCCGGTCCTCCGGGATTCCCCGCGCGCGCAGGTAGTCGTCCATCGCCTCGGCCTCGGAGACCGTCTCGCCCGGCCCCCGCCCGCCCGACACGACGAGCAGCGGGGGAGCCGGTTCCCGTTCGTACAGCCGGATCGCGCGGTCGAGCCGGGCGGCCAGCAGCGGCGTCACGCGGTCGCCTGCCAGGCCGCAGCCGAGGACGATGATCGCGTCGAAGCCGGTGCGCCGCCGCAGCCTGCCGTACAGGATCGAATACCCGAGCAGGGACGCGAACAGGAAACCGAAGTAGCAGGCGAGCACCGCCGCCGTGGCCACCAGTGCCGATCCCCACCGGCCGAGCGGTGCGAAGAACAGCCCTTCCAGCACCAGGATTCCGACGCCGAGCAGGAACGACAAGAGGTTCTGGAGACTCCGCCCTTCGCGCCGCACCATCCCGACGCCGTTGACGATCAGCGCGCCCGGCAGCACCACCGCGACGATCACCGCGACGACCGCCAGGACCCCGACCAGGATCGGGGTCAGCCACTCCAGGTGCAGGGCCGCGCGCAGCAGCCACAACCCGGTCAGCAGCAGTGCCACCCCGAGCCAGACGGCGTTGCCGAGCCGGCGCGGTTCGCGGGCCAGCCGCACCGCGAACACCACCAGTGCCGCGGCCGCGCAAGCGGGCAGCACGACGTCGGTGACGTTCACCCGGCCTCCCCACCTCCCCCGAAGAGGCCAAGGTAGAGCACGTGGACCCGGTGCGGGTGCACCGGGTCCACGTCCACTAGGCCTTGCGCTGCATGCTGGAGCGCGCCGGGTTGCCCTGGTCCGCGGCCTTCGGGTCGGTCTCGTCCTGCTTGTCGCGCACGCCCGACTCGATCCGGTCGCCGAGGTCCTTGTCGACGTTGCGCCAGTAGTCGAACGCCCGCAGCAGCACGGGCTCGGAAACGCCGTTGAGCAGGTGCCCGACGACGTTGTCGACCAGCCGGCCGCGCTGCGCGTCGTCCAGCACGTCGCGGACCATCGTCCCGGCCTGGCCCCAGTCGTCGTCCTCTTCGCGCAGCGTGTACGCCGTGCGGACCATGTCGCCGTCGGTGTGCCAGCCCGAAGGCTGCCCGTACTTCGCGACGTCGGCCTGCGGCCCGCCCTTGGAGTTCGGCGCGTACACCGGGTCGGACACCTTCGTGTACCGCATCGCGCCGTCCTTGCTGTAGCTGTGGACGGGGGAGACGGGGGCGTTGACCGGCAGCTGCTTGTAGTTCGCGCCGATCCGGTAGCGGTGCGCGTCCGGGTAGGAGAAGAGCCGGCCGAGCAGCATCTTGTCGGGGCTCGCGCCGATGCCCGGCACCAGGTTGCTCGGCTCGAACGCCGCCTGCTCGATCTCGGTGTGGTGGTCGGTCGGGTTGCGGTCGAGCGTCATCCGGCCGACGTCGATCAGCGGGTAGTCGCCGTGCGGCCACACCTTCGTCAGGTCGAAGGGGTTGAACCGGTAGGTCTTGGCGTCGTCGAAGGGCATGACCTGCACCTTCAGCGTCCAGCTCGGGTGATCGCCGCGCTCGATCGCCTCGTACAGGTCGCGCGTGTGGTAGTCGGTGTCGGCCGACGCCATCTGGTCGGCTTCGTCCTGCGTGAACGTCTCGACACCCTGGTCGGTCTTGAAGTGGTACTTCACCCAGAAGCGGTCACCGGCGGCGTTGACCCACATGTAGGTGTGCGAGCTGTAGCCGTTCATGTGGCGCCAGGTGCGCGGGATCCCGCGGTCGCCCATCAGCCACGTGACCTGGTGCGCCGACTCCGGTGACAACGTCCAGAAGTCCCACTGCATGTCGTGGTCGCGCAGGTTGTTGTCGGCGCGGCGCTTCTGCGAGCGGATGAAGTGCTGGAACTTCAGCGGATCCCGGATGAAGAAGACCGGCGTGTTGTTGCCGACCATGTCGTAGTTGCCTTCGCTGGTGTAGAACTTCACCGCGAAGCCGCGCGGGTCGCGCCAGGTGTCGGGGCTGCCGCGCTCGCCGGCGACGGTGGAGAACCGGATCAGCAGGTCGGTCTGCGTGCCCGGCTGGAACACGGCGGCCTTGGTGTAGGCGCTGACGTCGCCGGTCGTTTCGAAGCGGCCGAACGCGCCGCTGCCCTTCGCGTGCGGCTGGCGTTCGGGGACGCGTTCGCGGTTGAACTGCGCCATCTGCTCGATGAGGTAGTTGTCGTGCAGCAGGATCGGGCCGTCGGGCCCGACCGTGAGCGAGTGTTCGTCGCTCTCGACCGGGATGCCGGCGTCGGTGGTGGTCGGTTCGGTCACGGTGTTGCCTCTCTCCGGGAAGTGGTGCGGCAGCCGGGGCAGACGCCCCAGAAGACCACTTCCGCTTCGTCGACCAGGAAGCCGTGCGCGTCGCCCGGAGTCAGGCACGGGGCCGCGCCGACCACGCAGTCGACGTCCTCCGTCCGCCCGCAGCGACGGCACACGACGTGGTGGTGGTTATCCCCGGCCCGCCGTTCGAAACGTGCCGGGTGTCCCGGCAGCTCGATCCGCCGGATCAGGCCGGCCTCCGCGCACGCGCCCAGGACGTCGTAGACCGCCTGGGTGGACACGGATCCCAGCACCGAGCGGACCCCGGTGCCGATTTCGTCCACTGTGGAATGAGGATGGGTCGCCAGCCACGTGAGCACCGCCCGCCGCGGCGCGGTGACGCGCAGGCCGGCGGCCCGCAGCGTGGTGGTCGCATCGCTCATGACACCCCACCGTCCGCGCTTTTCTGGATCGGGTCAAGTCCTCGGATGGACGGTTTGAGGTCCCGGAAAACGGGTAGTGGCGCGGCTTTCTGGCATGGTGAGGGGGTGAAACCGGCTTTCGTGCTGCACGAGCACTGGCGCCCGCGGCACCACTTCGACCTCCGCCTGGAGGAGGACGGCGTGCTGCGGTCGTGGGCGGTGCCGCGCGGCCTCCCGCCCGACACCAAGGGCAACCGGCTCGCGGTCGCCGTCCCCGACCACGCGATGGACCACCTCGCCTACGAGGACGACACGAAGAAGGTCGCCGACACCGGCTGGTGGGAGGAGCACGACCGGACGGACAAGCGGATCCTGTTCACCCTGCACGGCCGGACGGAGTCGGTGCGGTACGCGCTGATCCGGACGGACAAGGACTGGCTGCTGCACCGCACCCGCGAGCAGCCGGGAGACGCCGATGCCCCGCGCTGAGGTCCTCTCCGCCGCACCCACGCTCTTCCGCGACGACGGCGCGCTCGACGAAGCCGGGAACACGGCGTTGCTGACCTGGCTGCACGGCCGGGTCGACGGCGTCTTCGTCGCCGGGACGACCGGCGAGTTCCCGGCGCTCGACCGCGCCGAGCGCCGGACACTCGCCGCACTGGCGCTGGCGGTGTTCGGCTCGGATCGCACGATCGTGCACGTGGGCGCGGCGAGCACGCGCGAAGCGATCGCCCTGACCGCCGACGCCCTCGCCGAGGGGGCCACGCGCCTGGCCGTGATCACGCCGTACTACCTGCCTGCCGACGCCCAGGCCGTCGGGCGGCACTTCGCCGCCGTGCGCGACGCCGCCGGTGACGCCGACGTCTACGGCTACCTCTTCCCGGACCGCACCGGCGTCACGCTCACCCCGGCGGAGTTCGCGGCGACCGGTCTGCGGGGCGGCAAGCTGTCCGGCGCCGCGGCCGCCCGCTTCGCCGACTTCCGGGCGGCGCTGCCGGACGCACGGCTCTGGTCGGGAGCCGACACGGACCTGGCGGCGGTGGCCCGGGCCGGTGGGGCGGGCATCGTGTCGGGCCTGTCCGCGGCGTTCCCGGAGCCCTTCACCGACCTCGCGGCCGCGGTCGAGACGGGAGACGGCGCGGCCGAGCGGTCGGCCCAGGCCCGGGCCGACGCGGTCCTCGCCGCGCTGGGCGGCACCGTCGAAGGGATCAAGGAAGCCTTGCGGCAACGGGGCATCGGCAACGGCCTGCTGAGGATGCCGGCGTCGGCGCCGGACGTCGAGCGGATCGCCAGAGCGACCGGCTGAGCCGGTCAGGCCGTCCGGAAGTGGGCTCCCGCGCGCATCGCCCGGTGGGCCCAGTGGCCGAGCACCGCGAGCAGCGCGATCTCCAGCACCATCATCAGCCGTTCGACCAGCCCGGTCGCCACGGTCGGCAAGTGGCCGCCCAGGACGACGTTCACCGCGAACGGCACGATGAACGGCAGGTAGAACGGGATCGCGGCCAGCGCCAGCCGGCGCGACCAGCGGGCGAACCGCCGCCAGCGCGGGTCGTCGCGGTGGCGGCGGCCCAGGGCCCAGCCGACGACCGGCAGGCTGAGGCACGTCACCGCCGAGGCGTAGAGGTGGATCTTGCCCGTCACGGTGATCGCGCCGCCTTGCGGGTCCTTCGCGAAGATCGCGACGGCCACCAGGCTCACGCACCAGAGCACTTTCGTCCCCACCAGCATCGGGTTCGCCAGCAGGCCGCGACGGTAGAGCGCGACGAGCAGCAGGGCCGAGCCGGTGCTGGTCAGGACCAGCGCGCCGTCCCACAACAGGCGACCCGGGCTCAGCGCGTAGTCGCTCAACATCGAGCTGACCGGGTCGAGCGGGGCGAGGCTCCGGTCGAGGTGCAGCACGACGAGCAGGCCCATCGCGGTGGCGAGGGTGGCGAGCGCACCGGGCACGAGCAACCGGGCGGCGAGCGAGGGGCGGGCGGGGGAAGGCAACAGCATGTAAGGGGACACTCCCGGGCGGCTCGGCTGGTTCAGGCGCAAGCCGGGGACGCTACCCGTGACCATTCCGTGATCATAGCGGGACACGCCCGAGATGTGACGCGAGCCACGGCCGGGTCAGTGGTCACCGTCCTGCGGGATCTCCGCCGAATCCGTCAGCCGGAGCTTGCGGCGCGCCCGCTGGTAGAACGTCGTCATCCCGAGCCGGACCACCCGCGCCGCGCTGGGCCGGGCGTGCAGGTCGAGGCGGTCGCCGGGGGAGACGTACCCCTCCACCTGGCCGTCGACCTCCACCGCCAGCCGGCCGCTGGTCGGCAGCAGCTCCAGCGTCACCTCGTCGTGCACCGAGAGCACGATGCCCCGGCTGTACGCGGAGTGCGGCGCCGCGGGCGTGACCAGCAGCGCCTCGACCGAAGGGCTGGTGATCGGGCCGCCGGCCGAGAAGCTGTACGCCGTCGAGCCGGTCGGGGTGGCGACCACCACCGCGTCCGCCGAATAGCTGACGAACTGCTGCCCGCCCACGTGCACCGCGACCACCGCGCTGCCGTCGCCCGGCACGCGCACCACCGCGATGTCGTTGAACGCCGTGATCCGGCGCCCCGCCAGCACGGCGTCCACGGCCAGCCGCGGCTCCACCGTGAACTGGTGGTCGTCGATGGCCGAGAGCGCGCCGGGCAGGTCGGGGACGTCGACCTCGGCCAGGAAGCCCAGCTTGCCGAGGTTCACCCCTAGCACCGGCGCGCGCTGCCCGTCGGCCAGCCGCATGGCCCGCAGCATCGTGCCGTCCCCGCCCAGGCTGACGACGAGGTCGGACCGCCGGCCGAGCTCCTCGGGCGTCACCCCGATCGCCGCGCAGTTCAGGCGGACGATCTCGTCGGCGATGCCGAGGATCTCGATGTTCCGGTTGCCGGCCCAGCCGAGCACGGCTTCGACGGCGGCCGCGGAGTCGCGGCGGGGGTGCAGCACGAGTCCCGCGGAGTGCATGTCAGCGGCACCGGGGCGAAGGGAGCGTCATGCGCTCAGTCTGCCCGCTCCCGCCTTCCGCCGCGAGAACCGGAGCGCGCCGTCGTCGATCCGGCCGTGCCGCAGCTTGACGACGTCGTGCGCGTAGCTCATGCCCAGCGTCCACGGCGCCCTCGACCCGGCCTTCGGGAACTCGTCGATCGACCGCAGCACGTACCCCGCGTCGAAGTCGAGCAGCGGCCGCTCGGTGACCGCCGGGTCGTCGTTGACCGGCACGCACTGGTCGTGGCCGGTGCGGTCGAGGTGGCGCAGCAGCCGGACGAAGTACTCGCCGACCAGGTCGGCCTTCAGCGTCCAGGACGCGTTCGTGTACCCGATCGTAAAGATGAAGTTCGGCACGCCGCTGAGCATCATCCCCTTGTACGCCATGGTTTCCGGCAGTTTCACCGGTTCGCCGTCGACGACCAGGTCGATGCCGCCGAAGGCCAGCAGCCGCAGCCCGGTGGCCGTGACGACGACGTCCGCGGGCAGCTCGTCCCCGGACTCCAGGCGGATGCCGTCCTTCGTGAACGACGCGATCCGGTCGGTGACCACCGAGGCGTCGCCGCGCTTGATCGAGCGGAACAGGTCGCCGTCCGGCACCAGGCACAGCCGCTGGTCCCAGGGCTGGTAGCGCGGCTTGAAGTGCGTGTCGACGGCGTACCCGGGCGGCAGCTGCTTCAGCGCGGCCTTGCGGATCATCGCCTTGACCACGCCCGGACGGCGCCGGCTGAGCTGGTAGATCAGCGTGCTCACCGCGACGTTCTTCCACCGCGCGATCGGGTACGCGAGCTTCGCGCCGAGCAGCCCGCGCAGCCGGTTGGCCAGCGCGTCCTCCGACGGCAGCGACAGGATGTAGGTGGGGGAGCGCTGCAGCATCGTCACGTGCTCGGCGCGGTCGGTCATGGCCGGCACGAGCGTGACGGCCGTCGCGCCGCTGCCGATCACGACGACCTTCTTGCCGGCGTAGTCGAGGTCCTCGGGCCAGTGCTGCGGGTGCACGACCGTGCCGCCGAAGTCCTCGATGCCGGGAAACTCCGGTGTGTGGCCGCCCGCGTAGTCGTAGTAGCCGCTGCACAGGTAGAGGAACTTCGCGGTGAACCGGACGGGCTCGCCGTCGTGCGTCGCCTCCACCGTCCACCGGGCGTCCTCGGTGGACCATTCGGCGCGGACCACCTTGTGGCCGAACCGGATGTGCCGGTCGATGCCCGCCTCGGCCGCGGTGTCGCGGACGTACTGCAGGATCGACGGGCCGTCGGCGATGGCCTTCTCGCCGGTCCACGGCCGGAACCGGTAGCCGAGGGTCTGCATGTCCGAATCGGACCGGACGCCCGGGTAGCGGAACAGGTCCCACGTGCCGCCGATGGCCTCGCGGGCTTCGAGGATCGCGTACGTCTTGCGCGGGAACGCCGTCCGCAGGTGGTGGGCCGCGCCGACGCCGGACAGCCCGGCGCCGACGATCAGGACCTCGACGTGCTCGGTCATCGCACGGCCTCCGTCCGCCGCGGGCGCCTCATCAGGCGCGTGAGCACGGCGTTGTAGTGGGTGGGGGTGACGCGGGCGAGCGCGTCGAACAGGTAGGCGTCCGGGCCGACGAGGATGCGGGCCTTGCCGCGGTCCACCCCGGTGTGGATGATCGCCGCGGCCTTGTCCGGCGACGTCATCGTCATGGCCTCGAACTGCGCGGCCATCTCGTCGCGGCTGCGGCCCAGCCCGGTGGGGTCGCGGCGGACGCGGGCGTTGCGCGCGATGTTCGTCGTGATGCCGCCCGGGTGGACGGTGATCGCGCGGACCGCGCTGCCGGCCAGCTCCTGCCGCAGCGCCTCGGTGAAGCCGCGGACGGCGAACTTCGCCGCGCAGTACGCGCTCTGGTACGGCACCCCGAGCAGGCCGTACACGCTGGAGGTGTTGACGATCGCGCCTTCGCCCTGCTCGGCGAGGATCGGCAGGAACGCCCGCGTCCCGTGCACCACCCCGCGGAAGTTGATGTCGTGCAGCCAGTCGTCGTCTTCGGGAACGGCGTCGAGCACGGACGAGGTGACCGCGACCCCGGCGTTGTTGAAGACGGCGGCCAGCGGCGCCGGGAGCCACTCGCGAACCTCGCCGGCGAACCGGAGCTGGTCTTCGGCGTCGCGGACGTCGAGCACCCGCGTCAGGACCTTGCCGTGCAGTGCCGCCGCGGTGGCTTTCAGGCCGTCCGCGTCGACGTCGGCGAGCGCGACCGGCGCGCCGAGCCGGGACAGCCGGGTGGCCAGCGCCCGGCCGATGCCGGACGCCGCGCCGGTGATCACCACCGGCCGGCCGGTGATGCTACGGGGCCGAGACATCGGCGCTCCTCACGTGCTTGTCGATGAGGTCGAGCAGGACGGGCCACGCGCCCGCGGGCAGATCGTGGCCCATGCCCGGGATGGTTTCGAGGCGGGCGCCGGGGATGGCGCGGGCCGTCGCGGCGCCGCCGGTGGGGTGGACCATCCGGTCGCGGTCGCCGTGGATCACCAGCGTCGGCGCGGTGATCTTCCGCAGCCACGCCGTCCGGTTGCCGGACTTGAGGATCGCGCCGAGCTGGCGGCCCACGCCGCCCGCCGTCGGGTCGCGGTCCCAGCCCACCCCGGCCTTTTCGCGCACCCAGGCTTCGTCGAACGGGAAGCCGTGCGAACTGATGTGCCGGAACATCGTGACGGCGCTTTCGATGGCTTCTTCGCGGGACTTCGGCGGCTTCGCGCCCATCAGCCGCAACGTCGAGAACGCCGGGCGGCCGAGCAGCCGGGACCCGGTCGTCGACATGATCGACGTGAGGGTCCGGACGCGTGCCGGGTGCAGCGCCGCCACCGTCTGGGAGATCATGCCGCCCATGGACACCCCGGCGATGTGGGTGGTCTCGATGTCGAGCGCGTCGAGCAGGCCGACGGTGTCGGCGGCCATGTCCTTCAGGTCGTACTGCTCCGGCGGGAAGCGCCCGGCGAACATCGCGGGCAGGCTCGCCGGGCGGAAGCGCGGGTGCGTCGAGCGCCCGGCGTCGCGGTTGTCGAACCGGATGACCTCGAAGCCCCGCTCGGCGAGCTGCGCGCAGAAGGCGTCCGGCCAGCTGTGCAGCTGCTGGCCCAGCCCGGCGACGAGGAGCAGCGGCTCCGCGCCGCGGTCCCCGATCCGTTCGTACGCCAGGGAAATCCCCCGGCCGGCGTCGGCGATCTCTTCGGTCACGAATCTCCTCCGGTGCTCCGGCGGCGCACGATCGCGCGCCCGCCCTTGGCCGGGGCGTAGGCCACACCCCGAGAATGCCAGCGTTCGCCGCGTTCGGCCGTCGGCACTAGGTCGAAGTCCCGCAGCAGAGTCCGCAGCACGACGGTCATCTCCATGGTGGCGAACGCGGCGCCGAGGCAGCGCCGCGTCCCGCCGCCGAACGGGATCCACTGGTAGAGGTCCGGGCGCGCGCCTTCGAAGCGGTGCGGGTCGAAGGTGGCCGCGTGCGGGAACACCGCGTCGTCGTCGTGGATCAGGGCGATGCTGACGAGCACCGCGTACCCCTTCGGCAGCGTCCAGCGGCCGAGCCGGAAGCCGTCCTGCTTGACCTGGCGGGCGGTGAGGTCGATGACCGGGCGGGTGCGCTGGACCTCGAGGATCGTGGCGTCGAGGAGGTCTTCGCTCTCAGTGAGCTCGCGCAAGATCGCCGGGTGGCGGCGGAGGCGTTCGACGGCCCACGCCAGGGTGGTCGCGGTGGTCTCGTGCCCGGCGGTCAGCAGGGTGAGGAGCTGGTCGGAGATCTCGTCGCGGCCGAGGCCGGACCCGTCGTCGTAGCGGGTCTGCAGCATCATCGCGAGGACGTCGTCGCCGTCCGGGCGGGCCTTGGCGATCAGCCGGTCGACGATGGCGTCGTACTCGCGGCGCATCCGTTCGAAGCGGCGCCACGGGTTGAAGCGGCCCTTCTTGGAGATCGGCGCGACGGCCAGCCGCGAGCCGAGGGTGACGAACGGCGGGATCAGCTCGCGCAGCTCGGCGAACTCGGCTCCCTCGGCGCCGAACACGGCACGGAGGATGGCGTTGAGCGTGATCCGCATCATCGACGGCAGGGTGGCGAACGGTTTTCCGTCCGGCCAGTTTTCGAGCTCCCGGAGGGTTTCTTCCTCGACGATCTTCTCGTAGGCGGCGAGCCGACGGCCGTGGAAGGGCGGGACGAGCAGCTTGCGCTGCCGTTTGTGCTCACCGCCGGACAGGGCGAACATCGAGTGCGGGCCGAGCACGCGGCCGAGGTTGACCTCGAGGTTGTCGACGAGGTCGGGCCCGGAGGTGAAGAGCTGCTTGATCTCGGCCGGGTCGCTGATCACGACGGCGTGGCCGAAGATCGGCACGTTCACGGTGAAGGCGTTCCCGTACCGCTCTTTGAGCCGCCGCATGCCGCGCAGCGGTTGAGTCAGTGCGTAGGCGCCTTGGACGGCCCGCGGCGCCGTCGGTCCCGGTGGCAGCGTCACCGCGCTGGTCATGGTCGTCATCGACCCTCCCGAAGGTGGTGGTACGCGAACGTACCGTCGGTACGGTACGCCGGTGTACCATCGCCTTTCAAGAGGAGGCGATAACGTGACTGCCGTGGACGTCGACATCCGCCGGCAGCGGCTGCTGGACGGTTTGGCCGCGTCGATCACCGCGGACGGTTTCCGCGACACGACGGTCGCCGACGTCGTCCGCCACGCGCGCACGTCCCGCCGGACGTTCTACGAGCACTTTTCCAGTCGCGAGGAGTGCTTGATCGCGCTGCTGGCGGAGGCGAACCGTTCGATGATCCAGCAGATCTCCGACGCGGTCGACCCGCGCGCACCCTGGGCGCTGCAGGTGCGCCAGGCGATCGAGGCGTGGATCGCGTCCGCGGAGTCCGAGCCGGCGATCACGCTGAGCTGGATCCGCGACGTCCCGGCCCTGGGAGCCCAGGCCCGCGACCTGCAGCGCGAGGCGATGGAGGGGTTCATCGCGATGACGCAGAGGCTGACGGACACCCCGGAACTGCGAGCGGCGGGGATCAGCCCGCCGTCCCGCCAGCTGGCGATCATGCTCCTGGGCGGATTGCGGGAGCTGATCGCGACAACGGTCGAGGACGGCGGGCGAGCGGGGGACGTCACGGAGGTGGCGGTCCGGGCGTCGCTGGCGCTGCTCGGCCCGGCCTGACCGGTTACGCGTCCAGGTCCTGGGCGATCAACTCGGCCAGCGCGTCGACGGACTCCGCGGCCGCGTCACCTTCGGCGGTCAACTCGACCTCGTCCCCATGACCCGCTCCCAGCGTCATCAACCCGAGGACGCTGGCCGCGTCGACCGGCTCGCCGACGACCCCGCCCGTGATCTTGGCGATCTTCACCTTCGCGGGCTGCCCGGCCGCCGCGCGGGCGACCAGGCCTGCGGGCCTGGCGTGCAACCCGACCGTGCTGGCGACGAGCGTTCGGCGTTGGTACACAGTGGACTCCTTCACGCGCTGACGGGCTGGCCGGACACGGCGGCGGAACGTTCGGATGCGCGGAACCGCGCCTGCTTCAGCAGGATCACCGAACCGGCGGCGACCGCCGTGCCCGCGACCAGCGCCAGCACGAACAGCAGCGGGCTGCCGATCAGCGGGAGCACGAAGATCCCGCCGTGCGGGGCGCGCAGTGTTGCGCCGAACGCCATCGACAGCGAGCCCGTCACCGCCGAACCCAGCATGATCGACGGGATCACGCGGAACGGGTCCGCCGCGGCGAACGGGATCGCGCCCTCGGTGATGAACGACGCTCCCAGCAGCCACGCCGCGCGGCCGTTCTCGCGCTCAGCCTCCGTGAACAGCTTCTTGCGCACGGTGGACGCCAAAGCCAGCGCCAGCGGCGGCACCATGCCCGCCGCCATCACCGCGGCCATGATCTGCAGCGAAGCCGTCGCGCCGGTGGTCAGGCCGCCGACCGCGAACGCGTACGCCGCCTTGTTGACCGGGCCGCCCATGTCGAACGCCATCATCAGGCCGAGCAGCGCGCCCAGCAGCAGGGCGCTGACGCCGCTGAGGCTGTTGAGCCAGTTCGTCAGGCCCGACGTCGCCGCCGCGATCGGCTTGCCCACCACCACGTACATCAGGACACCGACCACAATGGACCCGAGCAGCGGGTAGACGACCACCGGCATGATGCCGCGCATCGCCTTGGGCACCTGGATCCGCTTCAGCGCCAGCACGACGCCACCGGCCAGGAGACCCGCGACGAGACCGCCGAGGAACCCCGCGCCGACGGTGACGGCGATCGCGCCGCCCACGAAACCGGGGGCGATCGCCGGGCGGTCGGCCATCGCGAAGGCGATGAACCCGGCCAGCACCGGCACCAGGAAGTCGAACGCGGCACTGCCGATCTGGAACATCAGCGCGGCCCAGCCGGCGACCGAACCCGCGTCGAAGTGCTCGGTGACCTTCGGCGCGTCGACGATCTTGTAACCGCCCAAAGCGAAACTCAACGCGATCAGCAGCCCGCCTGCGGCGACGAACGGGATGAGGTAGCTGACGCCGGTCATCAGCCACTGGCGGATCCGGGTGCCGGTCTTGTCGTTCGCGCCGACCTTCGAGGTCAGCTCCGGGGTGGCGGGCGCCGCGGTGACGGGCTCGCGGGCCGCGGCCTTCGCGCGTTCGAACAACCCGGCGGCGTCGTTGATCGCGGCCTTGACCGGCGCCTCGACGATCGGCTTGCCGGCGAACCGTTCCCGGCCCTGCACCGCGAGGTCCGCGGCGAAGATGACGGCGTCCGCGCTCGCGATGTCCTCCGCCGACAGCGGATCGGACCCGGCCGAACCCTGGGTCTCGACGACGATCGTGTCGCCGTTGGCCTTCGCGGTCTGCTCCAGCGACTCGGCGGCCATGTACGTGTGCGCGATCCCGGTGGGACAGGCGGTGATGGCGACGAACTTCATGGTCAGGACACCTCCTGGCGGATGTACTCGGCGACGGCCACCGCGTCGGTGGCCTCGAGCAGGTTCTGCTTGAACTCCGCCCGGACGAGCCGGCGGGCGAGGGCGGCCAGGACCTTGAGGTGGTCGCTGCCGCCGCCTTCGGGCGCGGCGATGAGGAAAATCAGCGTCGCCGGGCCGTCCGGAGCGCCGAAGTCGACGCCCGCGGCGCTGCGGCCGAACGCCAGCGTCGGCGCGGTGACCGCGGCCGAGCGGCAGTGCGGGATGCCGATGCCGCCTTCGAGCCCGGTGGCCATCTGCTCCTCACGGGCGGCGACGTCCTTGAGGAAGAGGTCGAGGTCGGTCACCCGCCCGGCGGAGACGAGCCGGTCGGCCAGCGAGCGGACGACGGCCCGCTTGTCGGCGGCGTCGAGCCCGAGGTCGACCAGGTCGGCGGTGATCAGGTCTGCGGTGGTCATGCGGCGGCTCCGCTGAGGGTGAGGGTGGGGTCGGTGTCGAGCACGCGCACCTGGTCGGGGTGCACGTCGTGCGGGGTGGGCATGCGGCTGCCCTCCTGCGTGACCGCGGCGGTGCCGTAGGCGACCGCGGTCCGCAGGGCTCCGGGGCCGGTTCCTCCCGCGTGGAGGAACCCGGCGAGTGCGGCGTCTCCGGCGCCGACGGTGCTGCGCACGGCGACCAGCGGGCCGAGCGCGTGGCGGGTTTCGGTCTCCTCGACGAGCACGGCGCCGCGCGCGCCGAGGCTGACCAGCACGCGGCCGACGCCACCGGCGATCAGCTCGCGGCAGAAGGCGACGACGTCGCCGAGCAGCGGCAGCGGGTGCCCGGCGAGCTCGGTCAGCTCGTCGAGGTTCGGTTTGATGAGGTCCGGTCCGCCCGCGATGGCGGCGGCGAGCGGTGCGCCGGAGGTGTCGACGGCGACCTTCGTCCCGGCGTCGTGGGCCAGTTTCGTGAGCCGCGCGTAGAAGTCGTCGGGCACGCCGGCGGGCAGGCTGCCGCAGCACACCAGCCATTCCGCCCGCGCGGCCAGCTCGACGGCGCGGCGTTCGAGGGTGGCGAGCTCGGCGGGGGAGATCTCCGGGCCCGGCTCGTTGATCTTCGTCGTGGTCCCGTCGGCTTCGACGAGGGTGATGTTGCTGCGGGTCGTCCCGGCGATCGGCACCGCGACGACCGGGACGCCTTCGGGGGCGAGCAGATCGGCCAGCCGTTCGCCGACCAGCCCGCCGGCCGGCAGGAGCGCGACGGTCGGGGTGCCGGCGGCGGCCAGCGCGCGGGCGACGTTGACGCCCTTGCCTCCCGGGTCGAGCCGCACGGCCTCCGCGCGGAGGACTTCGCCGCGGCGCAGCTCGGCCAGCCGGGCGGTCCGGTCGAGGCTCGGGTTCGGGGTCACGGTGACGATCACGCCAGCACCACCTCCGGGCCCGCCTCTTCGAGCTCGGCCACGGCGCCCGCGTCGAGGCCGCTGTCGGTGACCAGGACGTCGATCTCGGCCAGCCGCGCGAACCGGCTGAGCTGGTCGGTGCCGTACTTGCTGTGGTCGGCCAGCAGCACCCGCTTGCGGGCGGCGGCGACCACGGCGGCCTTCACCGCGGACTCGGCCATGTCCGGCGTCGTGCAGCCGTGCTCGGCGGAAAAGCCGTTGGCACCGAGGAAAGCGACGTCGACGAGCAGGCCGTCGAGCGCGTGCAGCGTCCAGGCTTCGACGGCGGCGAGCGTCGTCCCGCGGACGCGGCCGCCGAGGATGTGCAGCGTGATGCCCGGGCGGGTGGCGAGGATCGAGGCGACCGGGATCGAGTTGGTGATCACCGTCAGCTCGCGGTCGGCGGGCAGGAGCGTCGCGAGCCTACTGGTGGTCGTGCCCGCGTCGAGCAGGATCGAGCCGCGGTCGGGCACCAGGTCCAGCGCGGCCCGGGCGATCGCGTCCTTCTCGGCGGCGTTCGTCCGGTCCCGCTGCGCGACCTCGGGTTCGAAGTCGAGCCGCTCGACCGCGACGGCGCCGCCGTAGACGCGGCGGACGACGCCCTGGCGTTCGAGGACGCCGAGGTCGCGGCGGATGGTCTCGGGGGCGACACCGAGTTCGGTCGCGACGTCGTTGACGTCGACCCGGCCGTCGCGTCGTGCGCGTTGTGCCAGGAGCTGATGCCGTTCGGCGGCGTACATGCCCGTTCCTC
The DNA here is from genome assembly GCF_030269325.1 of Amycolatopsis sp. NBRC 101858. Taxonomy (GTDB): domain Bacteria; phylum Actinomycetota; class Actinomycetes; order Mycobacteriales; family Pseudonocardiaceae; genus Amycolatopsis; species Amycolatopsis ponsaeliensis. Next base: position 50,134 of record NZ_BSTD01000002.1, read on the forward strand.
TCCGATGTTTGCCCGTTGCAGTTTGATTGTGCCCGTTGTTACCGTACTGTCAATCCCCAGTTACGAGATCCTTTGCGCTCGGAGGTCCCGCCATGCAGTTGTCCGGAGTCGGAGTCAGCCCCGGCCGGGTCGCCGGTCCGCGCGTCGTCGTGGTCGCTGACCTGCGGGAACCCGACGCCTCGGCGGTCTCGGGTGATCTCGAGGCGGAAGCGGGCAAGATCGGGCCGGCGGCGGAGTCGGTCGCGGCGGCGCTGTCCGATCGTGCCCGTTCCGTGTCCGGCGACGCCCGATCGGTCCTGGAGACCACGGCGGTGATGGCGGCGGACCCGGCACTGGTCGCCTCGGCGGAACGGCTGGTGCGGGACCGCTCGCTGCCCGCGCCGCGCGCGGTGTGGGAGGCGGCGGGGGAGTTCATGACGGCGCTGCAGGCAGCGGGTGGGTACCTGACCGAACGCGCCGCGGACGTCGCCGATGTCCGCGACCGGATCGTCGCTGCCCTGTCCGGGCTGGCCCCGCCCGGTGTCCCGGAGCTGACGTCGCCGAGCGTTCTGGTGGCGCGCGACCTCGCCCCGGCCGACACCGCCGGGCTCGACCCGGACCTCGTGCTCGCGCTGGTGACGGAAGAAGGCGGGCCGACGAGCCACACCGCGATCCTGGCCCGGGCGCTGGGCATTCCCGCCGTCGTCGCGTGCTCCGGCGTCCTGGGGCTGGCCGGCCCCGGGCTCGTGGTCGACGGTTCCGCGGGCACGGTGTCGCCGTCCGACGGCCGGGTGGTGGCGCCCGCGCGGACGGCCCGCCCGGTGTGGGACGGCGTCGGCCGGCTCGCCGACGGCCACCGCGTGAAGCTGCTCGCCAACGTCGGCTCGGCCTCGGACGCCCGTGCCGCTGCCGCGGCCGAGGGGATCGGGCTGTTCCGGACGGAATTCTGCTACCTGTCGGCGACTTCGGAGCCCACGGAGTCCGCGCAGCGCACGGCCTACGCGGCGGTGCTGGCGCCGTTCGGCGGGAAACCGGTCGTCGTCCGGACCCTGGACGCCGGGTCGGACAAACCGCTCGCGTTCCTGGAGATGGGGGCGGAACCGAACCCCGCGCTCGGCGTCCGCGGCCTGCGGGTCGCGTTCGACCGGCCGGACGTCTTGGACCGCCAGCTGAGCGCGATCGCCGCGGCGGCGGCCGACACCGGCGTCGAACTGTCGGTGATGGCCCCGATGGTCGCGACGGCGGCGGAGGCGGCCTGGTTCGCCTCGCGGGCGCGTGCGGCCGGTATCGCCCGCGTGGGCGTGATGATCGAGATCCCGGCGGCGGCGCTGTGCGCGGCGGACATCCTCGCCGAGGTCGATTTCGTCTCGCTGGGCACGAACGACCTGGCGCAGTACGTCTTCGCCGCGGACCGCCAGCTCGGTGCCGTGGCCGCGCTGAACGACCCGCACCAGCCGGCGTTGCTGCGGCTCGTCGGGATGGTCGCGGAAGCCGGTGCGGCGGCCGGGAAACCGGTGGGGGTGTGCGGCGAGGCCGCGGCGGACCCGGCGTTGGCGCCGGTGCTGGTAGGGCTGGGGGTGACGTCGTTGTCGATGAACGCGGTGGCCCTCGCGGGCGTGGGCGCGGCGCTGCGCGCGGTCGACCTGGCCGCGTGCCGGGCGTTAGCTTGACGGTCATGGAGAGCGACAACAGCCAGAGCGTCTTCGACGTCCTCGCAGAGGCCGCGGCCCTGCCGGAGTCCGCGGAAACCATGCTGGTGGACAAGTACTTCGTCGACAAGCCGTCGGCGAGTGCCCGGATCTTCCGGATCTACCGCGAGGTTCCGCTGCACTACCACGAGGAGTGCGACGAGCACCTGTACCTCCTCAGCGGCGGTGGCACGTTCCACCTCGACGGCGCGGAGTTCGAGGCGCGGCCGGGGATGTTCCTCTGCTTCGAACGGCGGAAGGTCCACGGCTTCCCGAAGATCACCGCCGAGCCCCTGGTGGTGCTGGCGATCGACGTCCCGCGGCGGCGGCCGGACGACATCGTCTTCGTCGACCCTTCGGAAGGGGACGCCCGGACGTTCATGGCCCGCAACGCCTGAATCTCAAATTGCGACAGCCGGGCGGCGTCCCCGGTCCTAGCGTCAGGTTCGGCCGGGCTCGGCCACGGGGGCCGGGCGGCCGACGGAGGCGACGATGAAGGCGCTGGTCTACCACGGTCCGGGTGCGAAGGCTTGGGAAGACGTCCCGGACGCCGCCGTCCAGGAACCGACGGACGTGGTCGTGCGCGTCGACACCACCACGATCTGCGGCACCGACCTGCACATCCTGCAGGGCGACGTCGCCGCGGTCACCGACGGCCGGATCCTCGGCCACGAAGCGGTCGGCACGGTGACCGCCGTCGGCGACGCGGTCCGCGCGTTCTCGGTCGGCGACCGCGTGCTGGTCCCGGCCATCACCCAGTGCGGGCGCTGCGAATACTGCGGCCGCGGGATGCCGTCGCACTGCCAGACCGTCGGCGGGATCGGCTGGATCTTCGGGCACCTCATCGACGGCACGCAGGCCGAGCTGGTGCGCGTGCCCTTCGCCGACACGTCGCTGTACGCGGTCCCCGACGACGTCACGAACGACCAGGCGATCTTCCTCGCCGACTCGCTGCCCACGGGGTACGAGGTGGGTGTGCTGGCCGGCCGCGTCCGCCCGGGCGACACGGTGGCGGTGGTCGGCGCCGGCGCGGTCGGCCTGGCGGCGATCCTGACCACGGGCCTGTGGGGCGCGTCGAAGGTGATCGCGGTGGACTCCAACAAGTTCCGCCTGGAGAAGGCGCTGGAGTTCGGCGCGACGGACGCGTTCGAAGCGGGCCCCGACACGCGTTCGGACGTCCTGGGCTTGACCGACGGGCTCGGCGTGGACGTGGCGATCGAAGCGGTCGGCTACCCGGAGACGCTGCTGACGGCGGCATCGCTGGTCCGCCCGGGCGGCCGCATCGCGAACATCGGCGTGCACGGCGTCCCGGTCGAGCTGCCGATGCAGGACATGTGGATCCAGAACCTGACGCTGACGATGGGCCTGGTGGACACGGCCTCGATCCCGACGCTGCTGAAGATGGTGGCCTCGGGCCGCATCCCGGCCGAGCGCATGGGAACCCACCGGTTCACGTTCGCGCAGATGGAGGAGGCGTACGAGGTGTTCGCCAACGCGGCCGCGAACTCGGCGCTGAAGGTGGTCATCACGCCTTAGGTGACGGTCGGATCCCCGAGAGCCAGCTCGGGCGGCCGTCCGCGTCGCCGGGTGATGACGACGGCCGCCGAGCCGAACGGCGACGCCGCGACACCCGGCCGCGACATCTCGAGCCGAAGTTTGAGCGCCCCGGTGACGTCGAGGTCGATCGCGGCCGGCTTCCCGAGGGCGACTTCGTGCTCCGACCGGGGCTTGCCGTCGACGACGACGCGGAACCGGCCGACCTGGAAGCGGTCGGCCGCGTCGTCGAGCACCCCGGCGACGGTCGAGAACCGCTGGTAGTGGCCGCCGAGCTCGACCTCGACGTACCCGGGCGCGGTGTCCGAACGCAGCACGATGCTGTCCTCGTACCGCCGTCCGTCGATCGAGGCCGCCGCCCGCCGCACCCCGGCGCTGCTGCCGGTCCACCGCAGATCGCTCGCGAGGATCGGCTGCGGTTCCGAGGAACCGCCGAGCCACCGGCCGCGCGGGGGCACGGGATGCTTCCCGCGTCCGGTGATCGCGGCGAGCAGGTCGGCGACGCCCTCGTCGGTGAACTCGGCGATCTCGTACCGGGTCATCGAGTACGGGTTGAGGAACTCGGGGATGTCGTCGATCGACCCACCGGGCAGGACGACCGGGAGGATCCGCCGGGTGCCGTCCTCGATGTCCTTGGTCATCTTGTTGCGGAGCATGGCGCTCTCGTACTGGGCGCCGCGACCTTCGTCGGGCGGCGCGTCACCGTCGGCCCGCTCCCGGTAGCGGGGAGACGCCACGGCGATGACGAAGTCGGCGGCCTTGAGGTGCCGGGTCGCCCACAGCGACCAGTCGATGCGGCTGCCGTCGTACCACTGGTCGAGCACGACCTCGAGCCCGATCCGGCTGTGCAGGAAGGTCGCGAACCGCCGGACGTGGTCCTTGTGCGCCTGGGTGTCGTGCGAATAGCTGAAGAACACCCTGGGTACTTCGCGGTCGGACATCGGGTTCCCCTCGGGATCGGTCGGTGATTCACCGATCCGGGAGATCGGTATTCCGGAAACACTTCGCGTCTTCTATCCGTGCCTTCTCGATTTGTCAAGGTACCATTCCCGGGGAGGCTTCGGGCGTGGCCAGTTATTGTCCAGAGTTTGTCAGCTTTCCCGCCTTCTTCGCCGGTGTCCTGCGGATCTAGGATGAGCTCCGCTTGGTGGGAGCGGTGAAGGGGCGGCGGCACGCGTGTACGAGTACGACGTGTTCATCAGCTACCTGCGCACCGCGGGCGACATATCGGCGTGGATTCGGAACCATTTCCACCCGCGTCTCCTGGAAGTCCTCGACAACAATCGGTACGAGGACGTCCGGATTTTCTTCGACGACGAGGTGCGCGTCGGAGCCAGCTGGCCGTCGGAACTGAGCTCGGCGCTGCAGCGCTCCCGGGTGCTGGTTCCGATCTGCTCGCCGAAGTACTTCCGGAACGAATGGTGCCTGGCCGAGTGGGCTTCCATGGAGGAGCGGGAGGCACTGACCGCCACCCTGCCGGGGGAGCACGGGCGGCCCCTGATCTACCCGGTGATCTTCTGCGACTCACGGCACTTCCCGGACTGGGCCCACGCGCGGCGCCCGCGTGACCTGCAGCAGTGGAACCACCCCTTCGAGCACTTCCAGACCGCGCCGGCCTACCTCGACTTCAACCAGCAGATCAAGCAGATCGCCGCGGAGCTGGAGGAGCTCATCGATCGGGCACCGGAGTGGCAGGGCGACTGGCCGGTGCGCACCCCGGCCCCGGAACCGCCGAAGCGGGCGCGGATGCCGAGGTTCTGACCGATGCCGGGAACGATCTTCACCTTCTACTCCTACAAGGGCGGCGTCGGCCGGAGCTTCACGCTGGCCAACATCGCGGTGCTGCTCGCCCGGTGGGGCCATCGCGTGCTCTGCCTGGACTGGGACCTCGAGGCCCCCGGCTTGAGCGACTACTTCCGGCCGCGGCTGGCCGAGCGGCCGAGCGGGGGCGTGGTCGATCTCGTCGACGACTTCCGGGAGGGCCGGTTCAAGCCGGACGCGCACGTCCAGCGGCTGGCCGACGTCGGGGTGCTCGACTTCCTCCCGGCCGGCAGCGAGGAGTCCGGTTACGTCGGGCAGGTGCAGGAGATCGACTGGGACGGCCTGTACGACGACGGCTTCGGCGAGTACCTCGAGAAGTGCCGTGACCACTGGGTCGCGCGGTACGACTTCGTCCTCATCGACAGCCGCACCGGGATCTCCGACATCGGCGGGATCTGCACGGCGCACCTGCCAGACCACCTCGTGCTGCTGTTCACGGCGAACCGCCAGAGCATCCTCGGCGCGATGGAAGCCGCCCGGCGCGCCGACGTGGCGCGCAACGGGCTGCCGTTCGACCGCGCGCGGCTGACCGTCCTGCCGGTGCTGTCGCGGTTCGACAACCGGGAGGAGTACGACCGGTCGGAGGCGTGGCGCCGCATCGTCGTCGACGAGACGGCCGAGCTGTTCCGGACGTGGCTCGACCAGACGGTCGAGCCGGAGACGATGTCCCGGCACCTGACGCTGCCGTACGTGTCGTACTGGAGTTTCGGCGAGCAGCTGCCGGTGCTGTCGGAGAAGACGCCGAGCGCGGACCAGATCGGGTTCGCGCTGGAGACGGTCGCGGCGGTGATCGCCTGCCGGCTGGACCGCACCGACCTGCTGGCCGAGAACCGCGACGCTTACGTGGCCGCCGTGCGGGCGAGCCGGCAGGAGTTCAAGCACGACCTGCGGGTCAGCATCCCGCGCCCGTTGGTCGGCACGGCCGACGACCTGGTGTCCGCCTTGCGGAAGCAGGGCATCCGGGTGGTGAAGTCCCTTTCCGGCGACCGATCCCTGCTGGCGCGGGCCGAGGACGACGCGCGGCACCTGTGCCTGCTCGTCGACGGCAAGGTGAGCCGCTGGCAGGCAGCCGAGGTCGAGCTGTTCCTGCACCGCACCCTCGGACAGGACCGCCGGGTGATCCCAGTGCTCACCGCGGGCACCGACGCGGCCGGGCTGCCGGGCTACGTCGGCAATCTCCGCTACCTGCGGCTCGGTGGCGCGCGCGGCCTGGACGGGGTCGCCCGCGATCTGGCGGGTCAGCTGAAGGGGTTCACCCCGCTCGTCGACGCGGACGAGGACCTCGACCTGGCCGCGGTGCTGGGCCAGGCCCGCGGATCGCGGCTGCGCCCCTCCCGCTGGGACCTCGTCGACGAGCTGGTCACGGCCCTGCAGTCCGCGGTCGGCGGCGGCGACAGCGTACGAACTCGCGACCTGGCGACGGACCTCGCGGTGGCGGTGAAACCCCGCTTCCCGGACGGCGGCGACCACCACGCGGTGCCGCCGAGGGTCCGCCAGTCCATCGACTGGCTCCTGCGGACGCTCGACGCCCGCGCCCGGAGCACGACGAAGCCGAACCACCGGAAGGATCTCGGATGACCGATCGCTTGAACCACAAGCAGACCGCGGCGATGTTCACGCTCATGGTGCTGGGACGAGAAGTGCCCAACCAGGAGCTGCAGGAAGTCGTGGGGTTCACGCTCACCGGCAAGGACCGCACGAACCTGAACAAGCTGGGGTATGTCGAGAGCGACCCGTCCGGGCCGAGGAAGAGCTTCGTGCACCTGCTGAGCGACAGTGGCTGGGCCTGGTGCGAAAAGGAGATCGCGGAGGAGGAGCCGCCTCCGCCGCGGGGGCAGAGCACGCTCGCTTCCGCCCTCTATGTGCTGCTCGGCGGTCTGAACGGGTACCTGCAGCGTGAGAACAAGCGGCTGTTCCACGTCTTCGGGTCCGTCGCGGGATCGCCCGAGCCCGCATCCGTGGAGGTCTCCGAGGCTCCCCTCGAGGAACGCATCCGTGTCGCGTACCGCGAACTCGTGAAGGAACCGCGTGGCTGGGTCGGGCTGGTGGATCTGCGTCCGAAACTGGGCGCGCCCGCGACCGAGGTCGATGCTGTGCTGAAGGAGCTGAGCCGCGCCGGGAAGGTGCACCTCGTCCCGGAGGACAACCGCAAGGCGCTGACCGCGGCCGACCACGAGGCGGCGATCCGCATCGGCGGTGAGGACAGCCACCTGCTCTCGATCGAGGCCCTGTGATGGACGAGCTCAAGGCACTCGCGACGCTGAGTTTCGACTGGGCGGACACCCCCAACCACGTCTGGCTGGACTCGCCGTACCACGTCGACGGCTTGCACGCTGATGCGCTCGCCGCGATCGACACCGGCATCCGCGACGCCGTGACCAGCGATGGACCCAGTCCGATCGGGCTCGTCCTGCGCGGGCTCAAGGGGGTGGGCAAAACCCACCTGCTGGGTCTCGTCCGGCGTCAGGTGCACCGCGCGCGGGGGTACTTCTTCCTCGATGACGTCACTGCGGCCGACGCGTTCTGGGAGAACACGGCCGAGGCATTGCGACGCGGGCTGGCCCGTCCGGACGATTCGGGCGAGTCGCAGCTGAAGAGCTTTCTGCTGCGCGTGTGCCTGCGCACCCACGTCAACGCCGAAGTCACGGCGACGATCCGGCGTGGCCGCGGACTGACCGTGGAGCACGTCGAGGCGTTCGTGGACGGGCTGGCGTCCCTCGACGAGATGGTCGCCGACGAATGCGGGGACACCGCGCGGGCCCTCGTTCTCATCGCCAGCCGGGACCGCGGTGCCAAGTACATCGGAGACGACTTCCTCGACGGGGATGAGCAGCTCACGCCCGAGGCCCGGCAGTGGAACATCTACTCGCGGCCGAAGCCGGCGCGCGTGCTCGTGGAGGAGATCACCCGCCTGCTGGCGCTGACCGGACCGGTCGTGATCGCGGTCGATCAGCTCGACACGCTCGTCGCGCGGTCGACGAAACTCACCCGGGAGGCGGGGGACGACGACGAGGACGATCTGCTCGTGGCGCAGATCGCCGACGGCCTGATGGGACTGCGGGAAATCACGCAGAAGACCTTGACCGTGGTCGCCTGCCTGCCCGCGACGTGGGATCAGCTCAGGCGAAAGGCCGCGAACACCGTGCCCGACCGCTTCCGCGAGTCGGTCACCCTCGGCCGGATCCTCGATGCCGAGGTCGGCCGCGCCCTGGTGGCGAAACGGCTCGGCGTCGCCTACCAAGCCATGGAATTCACTCCGCCGCACCCGACCTGGCCCGTCGCGCCGGTGGCGTTCGCCGAACCCTGGGAACAGTGGACTCCGCGGCAGCTGCTGAAGCGGATCGGTGCCCACATCGAACTCTGCCTGCGCGCCGGGCAGGTCCAGGAGCTCACTTCCTTCGACGAGAAGGTCGCCGTGCCACCTGCTCCGGTGCGCACGGTCGTCGAGACCGACCGGTTCGCCGACCTGGACACGGAGTTCGAGAAACTGCAGGCGGAAGCGGAACCCGGGAAGCTGCTCGCCGAGAAGACCGTGGACACGGTGATGCCCGATCTCCTCTCCGCGGCCCTGCGCTGCTGGGTCACCGAAGTCGGGGACGACGACCTGGAATGGTCGTGCGAACGCCAGAACGGGCGCAGCGAGGTGCACGCCTGGCTCTCCCGGACCCTCGACGAGGCCGCGGACCTGCAGGAACACTGGGCGTTCCGGGCGATCGCCGCGCGGGATCCGCGGGCCGCGTTGAGCCGGTTCCGGAAGGCCCGGTCTGCCGCGGGGCAGCTGCAGGGGGCGGACAACCGCCACCTGATCATCCTCCGGGAGGCCTGGGGACGCGGGGCCAAGACGAAGCTGGAAGTCGAGAGGTTCACGGCTGCGGGTGGGAAGACGATCCGGCTCACCGAGCCCGATGTGCGGACCTTCTCCGCGCTGCAGAAGATGCTCGGCACCGGCGGCCGTGAGCTGCACGAGTGGCTGATCGACCGCCGGCCCGCGAGCCGGTCGGAGCTGTTGTCCGCCGTCCTGCCGGAGAAGCCGTCGGGGCAGCCCGCCGAAGGGACGCACCCGCCGCCTGCGGAGCCGACGCCGCCCGCGGACGGGGAGATCACGCTCGGGACCGTCGTCGGGTCGGGGGAGCCCGTGCGGGTCGGGCTTTCCGCGCTGCGCAAGCACGCCGCCGTCTTCGCCGGGTCCGGTTCGGGGAAGACCGTGCTGCTGCGGCGGATCGTGGAGGAGTGCGCGCTGCTGGGCGTCTCCGCGATCGTCCTGGACCCGAACAACGACCTCGCCCGGCTCGGTGACGCCTGGCCCGAGCCGCCCGACGGCTGGGGGCCCGAGGACGCCCAGCTCGCGAAGCGGTACCTGGCCGAAACCGACGTCGTCGTCTGGACGCCGGGGCGGGCCACCGGGCGGCCGCTCGCGTTCCAGCCGCTGCCCGACTTCGCCGGCGTCCTCGACGACTCCGACGAGTTCGCCGCGGCGGTCGAGGTGGCCGTCGCGACCCTGGCGCCGCAGGCCCGGCTCACCGGGAGCACGGCGAAGACGAACATCGGCCTCGCGGTGCTGCGGCAGGCGGTCGTGCGGCACGCGCGGACCGGGTCGCGCAGCCTGCCCGAGCTGATCGAGCTGCTGACCGAGCTGCCCGAGGACGTCAGCAACCTCAACGACGCGCCGCGCATCGCGGCCGGCCTGGCCGAGGTGCTGAAGGCCGCGATGGTCAACGACCCGCTGTTCGCGGGCGGCGGCGAACCGGTCGACCCGGGCGTGCTGCTGACGCCGGCGGCCGGCAAGCGGGCCCGGGTGTCGGTGATCAGCTTCGTCGGCCTGCAGGCGGACGAGCAGCGGCAGAACTTCGTCAACCAGCTGCAGATGGAGCTGTTCGCGTGGATCAAGCGCAACCCGGCGGGCGACCGGCCGCTGGGCGCGCTGTTCGTGATGGACGAAGCGCAGACGATGGCGGCGTCGGGCACCCTGACGGCGAGTACGCGCAGCACGATCGTCCTCGCGTCGCAGGCCCGCAAGTACGGCCTGGGCCTGCTGTTCGCCACCCAGGCGCCCAAGGGGCTGCACAACCAGGTGGTCGGCAACGCGATGACGCAGTTCTTCGGCCGCCTGAACAGCCCGGCCCAGATCGCGGCGGCCAACGAGCTGGCCCGGGCCAAGGGGAGTCCGGTCGCGGACATCTCCCGGCTGGAGCGGGCGCAGTTCTACGTGGCGGGGGAGGCGTTCGGGTTCCGCCAGGTGGCGACGCCGCTGTGCCTGTCCCACCACCCGGCGAGCCCCTTGCGCCTGGAGGAGGTGATCACCCGGGCCCGCGGTGAGGAGGAGTAGCCGGCGCCGCGGCGCCGGCCACTCTCACTTCACGCGTGGCGGAAACACAAGGTGCCCCACTGGAAACCGGCGCCGATCGACGACACCACGTACGTGTCGCCGGGCGAAACGGCGCCCGTGCCGAACCGCTCGTGCATCGCCGTGAACACGCCCGCCGACCCCGTGTTGCCTAAGCCCTCCACGGTGATCGGCGCGCGGGAATGAGGGACGCCGAGCTTGTCCAGGGCCGCCTTGATGATGTTCAGGTTCGCCTGGTGCAGGAAGACGTGCGTGACCTCCTCCACCGGCACCCCCGCGTTGTCCGTCGCGCGCAGGATGCTGTCCGGCAGGCAGCGGGTCGCCGTGTCCCAGACCGCCCTGCCGTTCATCTTCAGGTATTCGCCGGCCGCCGGGATCTCGACGTCGTAGGACAGCTCCGAGCCGAAGTCCCAGCCCAGGAGCCCGCACTGCGGCGAGGATGCGCGCGTCAGCACCGCCGCCCCGGCCGCGTCGCCGAAGAACACCCTCGTCGTGCGGTCCTGCGGGTTCGTCACCCGCGACGCGCAGTCCGCCGCCAGGACCAGGACCGTCCGCGCCGCCGACGTCTGCAGCAGGTGCGCCGCCAGGAACAGCGCCTGGACTCCGTTGGCGCACGCCGCCTGCGTGATGTCCAGCGTCAGTGCGCGGTCCGCGCCCAGCCGCTCCTTGACGATCAGGGCCGTCGACGGCAACGGCTGGTCGCAGGTGTAGGTCCCGACGATGATCGCGTCGACGTCGCGGGCGGTGACGCCGGCGGCGGCCAGCGCCGGGCGAGCCGCCGCCACGCACATGTCCGACGTCGCCCGGTCCGGCGCGAGGCGGCGCCGGACGCGGATGCCGGTGCGGCTGACGATCCATGCGTCCGAAGTGTCCAGCGTCGCCGCGAGTTCGGCGTTGGTGACGACCTCCGGGGGCAGGTGGACTCCGGTGCCCGCGATCGTCACGGGAACCGCGAGGCCGTTCACCGGGCACCCGCGTAGAGGTTGCGCGACGGGTGCAGCTGCTCGCCGAGGTCGGTGTAGAACCGGCCGGATTCGCACGGCCGGCCGAGCAGGATCCGGCGCGCAGCTTCCCCGCACAGGGCGCCGCCGAGTGCGACGCCGGACGCCAGCTGCGGCCAGCTGCTGAGCGTGCGGCCCAGCTCCCCGAACGACGCGGCCAGCTCCGGGCTGATCCGCCCGGCGTCGACCATCGCGAGGATCAGCTCGACCTTCTCCTGGTGGCCGAGTTCGAGCAGGTCGACGGACTTCACATCGCCAAGCAGCCCGTGCAGCAGCGGCCGGTCGGGCTCGGCGTCGAACCGCTCGACGTCGAGCATGCCGCGGTCGTTGCAGTCCATCACGACCGGGATGCCGAGGTCGCGCGCGTACTCGCGGGCCGCGATCTTCACCCACGGCGTGTCGCACTCCTCGACGAGCAGGTCGATCCCGCCGCGGAAGAACTCCTCGATGGTGTCCGGGTTCAGGCCGTCGCGCTGGATTTCGATGTCGAGGTACGGGTCGATCTCGAACATCTGGCGCGCGGACAGCACCGCCTTGTTGACGCCGAGGTCGTGCACCCCGCCGCGCAGCCGGTTCAGGTTCGACAACCCGAAGTCGTCGAAGTCCGCCAGCTTGTAGGCGCCGCCGATGCCCTCCAGCGCGAACGTCAGCGCCGCGCTGTTGCCGACCGACAGGCCGATGACCCCGATCCGCTTGCCGAACAGCCGGCGCTGGTCGGGCCGCTCGATCCGGCCGCGGTTGCGGTCGGTGCGCACCAGGCGGAACTCCTCCCGGGGCAGCACGTGCACGAGCCGCCCGGACCACGGGTACCAGGCCCAGGTTCCGTACGCCCACCGCGGGACCCCGGCGACCTGATCGTCTTTGAGACGCTCGATTTCGGCCGCGTCGCGGCACGCGGGTTCGCGGCTGCGGACCAGTTCGGTGAGCTGGTCGTCGATCGTGTCGTGGACTTCGCGGACGTCACCGGAAGCCAGCAACGCGTCCAGCGCGCGGCCCGCGGTGTGGAGCACGGGCTGCCAGGCGTCGCGTTCCGGGGAGGGCGCGCCGGTCAGCGTGATCGGAGCGGCGCCGCGGACCTGCGGCGCGGGGGCCGGGGCCGCCGGGCCGGCGGTGATGACCGGGAACTCGTCGCGGAGCCGCGTGACGAGGTCGTGGTGGCGCCCGGCCCCGTCGGCGACGCGGTGCAGCATGATCACGACGTCCTCGGTGTACTGCGGCACGTACCGGCGGGTGCCGGGCACGGGCCGGAAGCCGAACCGCTCGTGGAACCGGTCCTGGCCGTCCTTCGTGCCGGACGTGCCGATCATCGCCCGCGCCCCGAGGTGGTGGGCGGCGCCGACGGCGAGGGCGTTGAGGTACTGGCCCAGCCCCAGTTTCCGGGCGCGGTGTTCGACGACGAGCCTGCTGTGCTCGAACACGCCGTCCGCCGGAAAGCCTTCGGCGGCCAGCAGTTCCTCGTAGCGCTCGCTCCCGAGGAACTCGCGCGACTGGTACGGCACGCCGGCGTCCGGTGTGGACAGCCGGATGTAGCCCAGCGCCGGGCCGCCGGGGCTCTGCCGGGCGATGAAGTGCCACGCGCCGAAGTCGAGGGCCTGGTCGTCGACGTGGGTGCCGTCGGCGCGGCGGAAGTCCGGCCGGCGGCCGTGGTCGAACAGGATCCGTGCGCGGAGTTCGCGGACGGCGTCGAGCATCGAACGGTCGCCGCGGAACGCGGTGACGTGCCAGTCCGGCGTGGCCGAACCCGCGCCGGGGTGGTTCAGGTGGGTCAAGTCGAGCCTTTTCTCCAGGAGGTGCGGGCGGAGGCCGCCCGGAAGAGGCCGGGCCGGACGACGCGGTCCGGACCAGGGCGGGCGAACAGTAACAGCGGCCGTCCGCCTCGGCGCGACGGCGCGAAATCGGCTGCCGGTGTCCGGGAAATCCTTTACCCGGAAGGAAATTGACGCCCGGTGATGCTTCGTGCCCGCTCCTGATGAAGATCGAAAACGGTTTGCCGCTCGATGGGGTGGCGGACCGTGTCGGACGGCGATGGGCGCGGGGACGCCGCCGCCCGGACGGCGGGCGGTTCACGGCGAGGCTTCACCCGGGCGGGGGAGAGATCATCGCGCCGTCGTCGATTCCGGTGCCTCCCGTTCGACGCACGGGCAACGACGACGACACACGAGGAGGCGGATCGGCGATGACCGGACCGATCAGGCTGTACATGACCACGTCGCTCGACGGCTTCGTGGCGGGGCCGGACGACCGCCCGGGCCAGGAAATGGGACGCGGCGGGTTCCGCTTGTTCGACTGGCTGGACGACCGTCACGGCGATGGGCCGAGCGCGCGGGTGTACGCCGAGGCGACGGCGACGGGTGCGCTGATCTCCGGCAGGCGGACGTTCGAGCTGGCCGGCCGCTGGGGCGGTGACCACCACGACGGCGTCCCGATCCACGTGCTGACCCACCACGTCGACCCGTCCGACACCCCGCCCGGCAGCGCGCGGTTCTTCACGGATGTGGTGGCGTGCGCGGAAGAGGCACGCGCCGCGGCGGGCGACCGCGCGGTCATGGTCCACGGCGCGGGTGCCGCGCAGGCGCTGCTGAAAGCGGGCCTGCTCGACGAGCTGGAGCTGCACGTGGTGCCGGTGCTGCTCGGCGCCGGGCGCCGGTTGTTCGGGGAGGGGGAACCGGTCGAGCTGGACCTGGTGCGGCAGCTGGCGGATCGCGACGTACTCCACCTGCGCTACGTCGTGCGCCGGTGACCGGGTGCTCGGTCCCGGGCGCCACGCACCCGGGACCGAGCGGGGAAGGTCAGTCGGCGTCCGGGAAGTGGATGTCGGCGACGTGGACGTCCACGGACGCGACCTCCAGGCCCAGGTAGTCTTCGACGGCTTCGACCAGCTGGACGCGGATCTGCTCGGCCAGCGCCTTGACCGCGCGCCCGAACTCGACCACCAGCGTGACGGCGATCGTGGCGACCTCGCCTTCGACCTCGACGGAAGTGCCGGCCTCGTCGAGCTCGTACACGCCTTCGGCCTTGCGGGCGACGCGGATGACGATCTTGGAGACGACCCCGTCGGCGACCGTGGTGCTGCCGCGGGTGCCGGCGGCGGGCCGGGCGCCTGCTTCCTCGGCCGCTTCGGTGACCACGGCTTCGGCTTCGGCGACGACCGCCTCGGCGGCGGGGGTCTCCTCGGCCTCTTCCGCGACAGCCTCGTCGGCGGTGTCGTCCGCGACAGCCTCGTCGGCGGTGTCGGTGTCCTCGTCGGACTCTTCGACGGCGTCCGCGACCGCTTCGTCGGACTCCTCGTCGACGGCGTCCTCTTCGGCCTCGGCGGAGTCGTCGGCTTCGTCCACGTCGGCGGTCTCGTCGGCGGCGTCTTCGGTCTCGGTGGCGTCCTCGACGGTCTCGGTGGCGTCGGCATCGACGGTCTCGGCGGTCTCGGTGGCCGCGTTGCCGTAGCCGTAACCTTCTGAACTGGGCGTTTCGTTCTGGGCGCGACCGAAGATGCTGTTGATGACGTCGGACATGTTTTCCCCTTTTCGGGAGCGACGACTGCGGATGGGGACGAGCGGAGACGGCGACACTATAGGGGTACGGGCCGTGACCTCCGCCACAGACCCCCGGGTTCGAGACTCGCTTGTGTCCCAACAGATATCCGGCACCAGACAACGCTCTCCCGGTTGACTGGACCTGTGATCACGGTCCGTCAGGCGGGGGTGAGCGATCAGTGATGTCGCAGGAGAAATAGCGTCCAGGAATTGTCCACTTTCCGGCCGGCGGAAATTCCGTCAGTCATTCCGGAATAGCCCGGCGGGAACGCTCGTGGCCAGCGCGCGATAGCCGGCGGGGTTGAGGTGCAGGTGGTCACCGACGTCGTAGGCGGGCAGCAACCGGGCCGGTGCCGCCGGGTCGCGGGCCACCCGGTCGAAGTCCAGGACCGCGTCGAAATGCCCGCGGATCCACGTGTTCACCGAAGTCCGGGCCGCTTCGCGCAGCGGGTCGTCGTAGCTCTCGTTGCCGCCGAACGGTGTCAGCGTCGCGCCGTACACCCGGATGCCGGCCGCGTGGGCTCGGGTCAGGATCTGGTCGTACGCGTCGATCAGGTCCGCCGCCGTGGACGCGGCGGCGGCAGGGGCCGCCGTGCCGAGGTCGTTGATCCCCTCGAACACGATCGCCCACGACACCCCGCTCTGGGCCAGCAGATCGCGGTCCAGGCGCGCCAGGACGTTGGGACCCAGGCCGTCCTGCAGCACCCGGTTGCCGCCCGCGGCCTGGTTGACCACCGCCGACGGCAGCCGGGACGCCAGCACGTCCGGCCAGCGGTCGTTGCCGTTGGTCGTCGAGCCGCGGCCGTCCGACAGCGAATCGCCGATCACCGCCACCGCCGACGCGGGGGACAGGACCTCGATGCCGCTCAGGAAGTACCAGTGGTCCACCAGGGTCGCGCCGGCCAGGTCCGCGGCGGTCACCTGGTTGCCCGGCACCAGGTAGGACGTCGTGCGGGAGCCCGGGTGCGACGTGATCGACAGCGATCCCTGGCCGTGTGCCAGGTACGCCGTCACCGTGATGTTCTCGAACGGGCGCACCGGGAACGGCAGCGGGTCCGACACCACCTGCGCGCCCGCCGGGATCGTCGCCGACGGCTTGCCGTGGAACGTCACCGGCAGCACACTGCCCGGCACGATCGCCGCGACGCCCGCGCGCCCGCCGAGCGGGCGTGCCACCGAGACGGCCGAAAGCGGCAGCGGCGCCCCGCCGAAGGCGTTCGAGAACCGCAGGCGGATCCGCGGCCCGCCGACGGACATGTGCGCGGTCTGGCGCAGGGAAGCGTTGTCCAGCACCCGATCGGTGCCGGTGTAGGGCGCCGGTGGCAGGTTGGACGGCTCGGTCAGCTGCGGCATCGACGTCCAGGTCGCCACCCAGTGCGACGCGGGCGGGTGCCCGGAGGCGCCCACGAACAACGCGGTCAAGACGGCGAGGACGACGACCACGCCAGTCCGTTTCATGACCCGAACTCCGGGGCCAGCACGCGGTCGAAGCCCACGTAACGGCGTGCTCCGGTGAGCGTGCAATGCAGTGTCGCGACGAACTGTTCGCTCGACGTCCCGACCCGCAGCTCGACATCGCCGGGTTCGACAAGGCGCCGGCCGGCCCGGCCGGTGTAGGACGTCAGGTCCGCGTGCAGGCCGATGTCGACGACGACCGTCGCGCCCGGCTCCAGCGCAACCCGGCGGGCCGCGATCAGCTGGCGCTCGGGGCGCGCGACCTCCGCCACCGGGTCGTGCAGGTACACCTGGACCACTTCCGACGCGGGCCGGTCGTGGTCGTTGCGCAGGGTCACCCGGACCCGGCACACGCCGTCGGTCGGCCACAGCGAGCCCGTCGCGCTCACGTCGACCCAGGTCACCGGCGCGTAGGACAGCCCGTGCCCGAACGGGAACAGCGCCGACGGGTCGACCGTGCTCACCTCGCTGCGGCGCCCGAGCGGCGCCGCGAGGTACGTCGAAGGCTGGCTCGCCCCGGCCGCCGGGAAGCCGACCGGCAGCCGGCCGGACGGGTCGATCCGTCCACTGAGGACACCTTCGAGCGCCGGAGCGCCCTCTTCGCCGGGGTAGAACCCGCAGACCACCGCGGCCAGCCGGCCGATCTGCCGGGAAAGCTCGTAGGGACGCCCGGAAAGCAGCACCAGCACGACCGGCTTGCCCGTGGCGAGCAGGGCCTCCAGCAGCTCTTCCTGCCTGCCCGGCAGGCGCAGGTCCGGCGCGTCGCAGCCTTCCCCGGACGTGCCGCCGCCGAAGAGGCCCGCCCGGTCACCGAGGACGGCCACGCAGACGGCCGAGGACGCGCACGCCGCCACGGCCTCCTCGATCTCGGCGTCGTCGCCGCCGACCACCGGGCAGCCGAGTGCGTAGGTGACGTCGAAGGACGACCGCAGGGCCGCCACCACCGTCGGCACCGAAACCCCGAACGGGACGTCCGGGTGGTGGACGCCGACGTGCAGCGGGAACGAGTAGCAGCCGAGCATCGCGCCCGCCGTGTCCGCGCGCGGCCCGACGACGGCGACCTGCGCGCCGGGGGCCAGCGGCAGCGTCCCGTCGTTGTGCAGCAGCACGATCGACTTCTCCGCCACCTCGCGGGCCAGCGCCCGGGAAGGAGCGTCGTCGAGGTCGACCTCGTCGGGCACCTCCGGCGCCCAGTCCGCGTCGAGCAGGCCCAGCTCGCACTTCTGCCGCAGCACCCGTTCGAGGGCGCGGTCGACGGCGGCGGCGTCGACCGCACCCCCTTCCACCGCGGCGAGCAGCGGCTCGCCGTAGCAGTCCATGGTGGGCAGTTCCACGTCGATGCCCGCGGTCAGCGCCTGCCCGGCCGCATCACCGCGGTCGGCCGCGACACCGTGCAACCGGTGCAGGAACGCGACGGAGAAGTAGTCGGCGACAACGGTGCCGGTGAACCCGTAGGTGTCGCGCAGCAGCTCGGTCAGCAACGACGAGTCGGCGGCGGACGGCACGCCGTCGGTGTCGGTGTAGGCGTTCATCACCGACCGGGCGCCGGCGCGCAGGGCCAGTTCGAACGGCGGAAGCAGGACGTCCGCGATCTCCCGCGGCCCGGCCGAAACCGGCGCCAGGTTGCGCCCGGCGCGCGAGGCGGAGTACCCGACGAAGTGCTTCAGCGTCGCGATCACGCCGGCCGACTCGAGCCCGGCGACGTACGCGGCACCGATCGTCCCGACCAGGTACGGGTCCTCGCCGATCGTCTCCTCGACGCGGCCCCAGCGCAGGTCCCGCGCGACGTCGAGGACCGGCGCGAGTCCCTGGTGCACGCCCAGTCCGCGCATGGTCTGCCCGATCCGCGACGCCATCCGGCGCACCAGGTCCGGGTCGAACGTCGCACCCCAGGACAGCGGTGCCGGGAAGATCGTGGCCTGCCACGCGGCCAGCCCGGTCAGGCATTCCTCGTGGACGACGGCGGGGATGCCGAAGCGGTTGCTCGAGACGATCTGGCGTTGCGTGCGGGCGAGGCTGCGCACCCCGACCAGCGGGTCGACCGGCCGGGTGCCGAAGACGCGGGTCAGCTGCCCGATGCCGTGCCGGGCCAGGTCGTCGAGGTCGATCTCGGCGTCGACGAAGTCGTGCTGGTGCGGCGCCATCTCCCCGCCGGCGTCGATGCCGACCCAGACGCCGTAGAGCTGGCCGAGCTTCTCCCGCGTCGTCATGCGCGCCACCAGGGCGCGGACGCGTTCGCCCGGGTCGGCCGCGGGGTCTCGCCACGGCTCGGGGGCCGCGGCAGGCTGCGTGGTCAAGGCTTTCCGCCCTTCGTCAGGAGGGAGCTTGCGGGGGTTCCGGATGGCGGCGCCCCCGGGATGTCGGACGAGATCAGGAGAGGGCCCGGGTCGAGCTGCGGACCACCAGGCCGGTGTCGAGGGTGACGTGCGTGCGCTCGACCTCGTCGCCGTTGATCAGCGCGATGAGCATGCTGATCGCCCGGTGGCCCATCTCGCGGATCGGCTGGTCCACTGTGGTCAGTGGCGGGGTGCAGAGCGCGGACTCGGGGACGTTGTCGAAGCCGACCACGGAAAGGTCGTGGGGCACCGAAAGCCCCAGTTCGCGGGCCGCGCCGACGGTCGCGATGGCCGAGATGTCGTTCGCGGCGAACACCGCGGTCGGCCGGTCCGGGCCGGTCAGCAGGTCGTGCGCCGAGGCCGCGGAGACCTCCGGGTCGTAGGCGCCGATCCGGATCAGGCTTTCGTCGGCCGGCACGCCCGCGGCTTCCAGCGCCCGCAGGTACCCGGCCTTGCGCAGCGACGCCGATTCGAGGTCGGGGCGGCCGGCGAGGAACGCGATCCGCCGGTGCCCCAGGTCGAGCAGGTGCTCGGTGGCCAGCTGCGCGCCGCGCAGGTTGTCGGAGTCGATGGTGGGCAGGTGCGACGGCCCGGTGTGCGGGTCGACCGCGACGACCGGCGTGCCGGGCACCGCTTCGAGCGAGACGGCCGGCGTGACGAGCACGGCGCCGTCGACGAGGGTGCCGCTCAGCCTGGAGAGGTAGCGCTTCTCCCAGCCCTTCGGGTCGCCGGTGCGCCCGCCCGCGGAGTAGACGACGAGCTCGAAACCGCTGCCGCGGATGGCGTCCGCGGCCCCCTTGAGCAGCTCGGTGGAGAACGGTTCGAGGTCGGCGACCAGGATCCCGATCACGTTGGTCCGGTGGTTGCGCAGGCTCTGCGCGACGAGGCTCGCTTCGTAGCCGAGTTCTTCGATCACCGCCCGGACCTTCGCGAGCGTCGCGGCGGAGACGCCGTAGCGCTCGTTGATCACTTTGGAGACCGTGGCCACCGAGACGCCGGCGCGGGCCGCGACGTCACGGATGGTCACCCTCGAACTGGGCTGCATCGGCTCAGACTAGCCATGTAAAACGTTATCGACAACGATTGACATCCGATTTGCCCCGGAGCAAACTCTTCGCCAACCCGGGTGCAGTCGCGCCCCGTCCAACTCGGCCGAAGTCGTCAGGAGTGGACCCACGATGTTTGTGAAACGCAGAATCCCCGTTCTCGCCGCGCTGGTGGCGATCGTTCCGCTCGCCCTCTCGGCGTGCAGCGGGGGGAGCGAGGCGCCCGCACAGCCGAGCGGGCCGGTCACCCTCACCTGGTGGCACAACGGCACCACCGACCCGATCAAGTCGATCTGGGAGAAGGTCGTCACCGACTACCACCAGGCGCACCCCGACGTGACGATCAAGGCCCAGCCGCTGCAGAACGAGGACTTCCCCACGAAGGTCCCGCTCGCCCTGCAGGGGGCCACGCCGCCGGACGTCTACCAGTCCTGGGGCGCCGGTGACCTCGCCTCGCAGATCACCTCGGGCAAGGTCGCCGACATCACCGACGCCACGAAGCCGTGGATCACCCAGAGCACCGGCAAGTTCGGCGAGAACTGGCAGGTCGACGGGAAGCAGTACGGAGTGCCGTTCGAGCAGCACTTCGTCGGGTTCTGGTACCGCAAGGACCTCTTCCAGCAGGCGGGGATCACCACGCCGCCGAAGACGATGGACGAGCTGAACGCCGCTGTCGCGCAGCTGAAGGCCAAGAGCATCGCGCCGATCTCCGTCGGTGGCAAGGACCGCTGGCCCGACGCCTTCTACTTCAACTACTTCGCCATCCGCGAATGCTCGGTCGACGTGCTCAAGCAGTCGGTGAAGGCGGTCAAGCTCGAAGACCCGTGCTGGACGAAGGCCGGGCAGGACCTGAAGAACTTCCTGGCCACGCAACCGTTCCAGACCGGGTTCGCGGGCACGCCCGCCCAGCAGGGCGCGGGCAGCTCCGCCGGCCTGGTCGCGAACGGCAAAGCGGCGATGGAGCTGCAGGGCGACTGGGAACCCGGCACGATGTCGTCGCTGACCGACGACAAGCAGCTGGATTCCAAGGTCGGCTGGTTCCCGTTCCCGTCCGTGACGGGTGGGCAGGGCGACCCGGCCGCCGTGCTCGGCGGCGGTGACGGCTTCGCCTGCACGACCCGCGCGTCCAAGGCGTGCGCGGACTTCCTGCAGTACCTGAACACCGAGCCGGTGCAGACGCAGCTCGCCGCCCAGGGGGCCGGCCTGCCCGTCAACACCGTCGCCGCGAAGTCGCTGAAGACCGACACGCTGCGGGCCGTGTACGACTACGGCACGAAGTCGCCGTACCTGCAGATGTACTTCGACCGGGCGTTCCCGACCGCGGTCGGCGCCGCGCTGAACGACGCCGTCGCGAACATGTTCGCCGGTCAGGGCACCCCCGAAGGCATCGTGGCCGCCGTCAACCAGGCCGCGGCGGGCAACAAGTGACCACGGCGACGACGCCGGTGCGGACGGCTCCCCGGCCGTCCGCACCGGCGGCGGGCCGCCGGGCGAAGCGTTCCGGCCTGGGCAAGCGGCTCGAGCTGACGCTCCTGCTCGGGCCGGCTTTGCTGGTGTTCGTCGGCTTCGTCCTGGTGCCGATCGGGATCGCCGGGTTCTACAGCCTGTTCCAGTGGAACGGCTTCGGCCCGCTCGACGACTTCATCGGCCTCGACAACTACGTGGACGCGTTCAGCGGCACGGTGTTCCAGGGCGCGATCCTGCACAACCTGATCATCGCCGGGCTGTCGATCGTGGTGCAGCTGCCGCTGTCGATCGGGCTGGCGATGCTGCTCAACCGCAAGCTGCGGGGCCGCGCCGTGCTGCGTGCCCTGGTGTTCGCGCCGTACGTCCTCTCCGAGGCGATCACCGCGGTGATCTGGGTGCTCATGCTCCAGCCGAACGGGTTCGCCGACCAGGTGCTGAAGGGCGCCGGGCTCGGCGGCCTGGTCCACCAGTGGCTGGCCGACCCGGGCATCGTGCTCTACACGATGTTCGCGGTGATCACCTGGAAGTACATCGGCTTCGGCATCATCCTGCTGCTCGCCGGTCTCCAGGGCGTGCCCGCCGAGCTGCGCGAGGCCGCCGCGCTCGACGGCGCTTCGGCGTGGCAGACCACCCGGCACGTCGTGCTGCCCCTGCTCGGGCCGACCATCCGGATCTGGATCTTCCTGTCGGTGATCGGCTCGCTGCAGCTGTTCGACGTCGTGTGGATCATGACGCTGGGCGGGCCGGCGAACGCGTCGACGACGATGGCAACCTATCTGGTCGACCACGGCTTCAAGCGCTACGAGTTCGGGTTCGGCTCCGCCGTCGCGGTGATCCTCTTCGTCATCTGCTTCCTGTTCGCCCTGCTGTACCAGCGGTTCGCGCTCCGCCGCGACACCCAGGGCGCCCTGACGAGGATGGTGGGCTGATGCGCTCACGCAGGTTCGGCCTGTCGATCGGCTACCTCGCGGCGATCGTCGTGCTCGGCGTGACCGTCGTGCCGCTGCTGTTCGTCGTGCTCGGCGGGTTCCGCACCAACGGGCAGATCAACACCGACCCGGCCGGGCTGCCCGGCCCGTGGGTCATGGACAACTACGCTTCGGTCCTCGGCTCGAGCGCGTTCTGGGGCTTCCTCGGCAACAGCGCGCTGATCGCGGTGATCGCGACCGCCGTCGCCGTCGGCCTGGGTTCGATGGCCGGGTTCGCGCTTTCGCGGTACCAGTTCAAGGGCCGCGAAGCGCTGTACACGCTGTTCACGCTCGGCCTGCTGTTCCCGCTCACCGTGGCGACGCTGCCGCTGTACCTGTGGCTGCGCCAGCTGGGCATGCTCGAGAGCTTCTGGGGCGTGGCGATCCCGGAGGCGGCGTTTTCGCTGCCGGTGACGATCGTGATCCTGCGCCCGTTCATGCACGCCATCCCGGGTGAGCTCGAGGACGCCGCCGTGCTCGACGGCGCGAGCCGGCTCGGGTTCTTCTGGCGCATCCTGCTGCCGCTGTCGGCGCCCGCGCTCACCACGGTCGGCGTGCTCGCCTTCGTCACCAGCTGGAACGCCTACCTGCTGCCGCTACTGGTGTTCAACGACTCCGCGCACTTCACGCTGCCGCTCGGCGTCGCGAGCTTCCAGTCCCAGTACTCCCAGGACACCGCCCGCGTGCTCGCGTTCACCGCGCTGTCGATGATCCCGGCGCTCGCGTTCTTCGTGCTCGCCGAACGGCGCATCGTCGGCGGGCTGACCGGATCCGTGAAGGGCTGACTCAGGAGGTCTGCCGTGCCGTCCGAGGTCCACCGTCGTGCCTTCTTGCAGTTGCTGGCCCTGGCCGGAGCGGGGTCGGCGGCCCTGCCGGGCCTCGCCGCAGCCGGAACCGGGTTTCCGTTGGTG
Source organism: Amycolatopsis sp. NBRC 101858 (assembly GCF_030269325.1). Classification (GTDB taxonomy): domain Bacteria; phylum Actinomycetota; class Actinomycetes; order Mycobacteriales; family Pseudonocardiaceae; genus Amycolatopsis; species Amycolatopsis ponsaeliensis. The sequence goes on from NZ_BSTD01000002.1 coordinate 73,234, forward strand.
TCACGGGGAAAGGCCGCGACGATCGTCGTGAGCTCCGGCGATCTGCCGGGGGTCCGGCGGGTCGTGGGCGACCTGGCCGCCGACGTCGAGCGCGTCACGGGTGTCCGGCCGGCGGTGTCCTTCGACGCCGTGCCCGAGCACGGGCCGGTGGTGCTGGTCGGCACGCTCGGCCACAGCCCGCTGGTCGACTCGCTCGTCGCCGGCGGCCGCCTGGATGTCCGTGGGGTCGCGGGGAAGTGGGAGACGTCGCTCAGTCAGGTGGTCGACGGGCGGCTGGTCCTCACCGGCAGCGACCAGCGGGGCGTGATCTACGGCGTCTACGAGATTTCGCGGCGCATCGGCGTCTCACCGTGGTACTGGTGGGCCGACGTGCCGCCGGCGCGGGCGTCGGAACTGCACCTGCCGGGAGAGCGGTTCAGTCTCGGGACGCCGCACGTGAAGTACCGCGGGTTCTTCGTCAACGACGAGAACCCGGCGCTCGGCACCTGGGCTCCGGCGTACTTCGGGCCCGGTCTCGCGCCGGGCTTCCCCGGCGGCTTCAACCACCTCTTCTTCGCCAAGGTCTTCGAGACGATGCTGCGGCTGCGGGCCAACTACCTGTGGCCGGCGGTGTGGGGCCGCGCGTTCGCCGAGGACGACCCGCTCAACCACGCCACGGCCAAGGAGTACGGCGTCGTGATGGGCACCTCGCACGAGGCGCCGATGATGCGCGGGATCGAGGAGTGGAACCGGCACGCCGTGCCCGCGGTCCGCGACCCGGCGGGGACCATCACGACCCCGGGCCACGACCCGTACGGCGGCACGGGGGAGTGGAGCTTCCGCCGCAACGGCGAGGCGATCAAGGCCTACTGGACCGACGGCATCCGCCGGATGGTCCGCGAGGACTTCGAGGGCGTCGTCACGCTCGGCATGCGCGGCAACGGCGACGTCAGCCTGCCCGACGGCGACGGCATCGAGCTGATGCGCGAAATCCTCGCCGCCGAACGGGAAATCCTCGCCCGCGAGCTGAGCACGGACGTCCCGCAGGTGTGGACGCTGTACAAGGAGGTCCTGCGGTACTGGGCCCAGGGACTGCGCCCGCCCGACGACGTCATCGTGGTCTTCACCGACGACAACTGGGGCAACATCCGCAAGCACCCGGACCTCTCGCTGCCGCCGCACCCGGGCGGGTACGGGCTGTACTACCACTTCGACTACGTCGGCGGCGGCCGCAACTACAAGTGGGTCGACACGGCGCTGCTCGCGAACACGTGGGAGCAGCTGCACCAGGCGGTTTCCTACGGGAACGACCGGCTGTGGGTGGCCAACGTCGGCGACATGAAGGGCAACGAGCTGCCGCTGCAGTTCTTCCTCGACTACGCGTGGGACCCCGCGGCGCTGCCTCTCGAACGACTGTCCACTTGGGAACGCGGGTTCGCCGCGGCCAACTTCGGTCCGGCTCTGGCTTCGGACATCGCCGGTGTGCTGCACGACTACGGGCGGCTGCAGTCCCGCCGGAAGCCGGAGCTGCTGAACCGGCTGATCACGGTGGACGCCGCCGGCGCGATCACCTACGACGACCAGGCGACGCCGTTCAGCCTGGTGAACTACCGCGAGCTCGACCGGGTCACCGACGAGTGGCAGGACCTGGCGGCGCGGGCGTCCCGGATCTCGGCGCGGCTGCCCGCGGCCTACCGGGACGCCTACTACGAACTGGTCGGGTACGAGGTCACGGCGTCGGCGAACCTCTACGCGCTGCGGCGCGCCGAGTTCACGAACCTGCTGTACGCGGCGCAGGGCCGCGCTTCGGCCAACGGGCTCGCCGCCGTCACCGAGGCCCGGTTCGCCGACGACCTCGCGCTGGCGGAGAAGTACAACACCGGCGTCGCGGGCGGGAAGTGGAAGGGGTTCCAGACCCAGCCGCACATCGACTACGGCGACGTCGCCCGCTACGGCCCGAACGCGCCCTGGCAGCAGCCGGAGCTGAACAACGTCGCGTTGCCGGACGTCATCTTCCCGGCGGTGCGGCGGCTCTCGCTGCCCTCTGCCGCTGCGTTGGGGGTCGCCGTCGACGGGTCGTCGGAGGCGTGGCCGGGCGCTTCGGGACGTCCGGCGCTGCCGGAGTTCAGCCCGTACCAGAGCGCGCCGGCGCAGTACATCGACGTGTTCAACCGGGGCCGGACGCCGTTCCGGTGCACGGTTTCGGCCGAGCCGTGGGTGGTGGTGGAGCCGCGCGGCGGCCGGGTGGGGGAGGAGCTGCGGATGACGGTGCGGATCGACTGGAGCCGCGCGCCCCGGGGCACGACGACCGTGCCGATCACGGTGTCGGGCGCGGGTGAGTCGGTGATGGTGGACGCGGTCGTGCGCAATCCGTCGGTGCCTTCGGCGTGGCGGCGCGGGTTCGTCGAGGCCGGCGGTTACGTGTCGATGGAGGCGTCGCACTTTTCGGCGAACGTCGGATCATCGGGGGCGACCTGGCGGCCGATCCCGGACCTGGGGATGACACCGTTCCCGGTGACGGCGGCGAGCCGGGCGGCGGGGGCCGGGCCGCGGCTGGAGTACCGGATGACGTTGTTCACGGCCGGGCCGGTGACGGTGTGGGCCCGCCTTTCACCGCGCAGCAACGTGTTGCAGGGCGACGGGCTGCGCTACGCGGTGTCGTTCGACGACGCGGCACCGCAGGTCGTGAACATCACGAAGGCCACGGGCGCGGATGACATGACGATGAACCGCCAGTGGGAGCGGACGACGTCGGACAACGTGAACCTGACGTCGACGCGGCACGAGGTGACGGCGGGGCCGCACGTGCTGAAGGTGTGGATGGTCGACCCGGCGGTGGTGGTGCAGAAGCTGGTGGTCGACACGGGTGGGTTGCGGCCCAGCTACCTGGGGCCGCCGGAGAGCAAGCGGTGGCCGGGATGAGCGGGCCGCCAAGGGGTGCCGGAGGCCTCGCGGCGGGAGGGCGGGGCAGGCTCGCAATCCCGCGCGGCGAGAGGGGCGGCTCAGGCTCGGAATCCCGCTGGACGCCCGCCCGCGGGGGCGCCCCCGTCTTCCACTCTACCGGTGGGCACCGACAGTTCCGGTGTCGCGAAGCCCGTCGGCGGCCGGTTATCCCCGGCCGGCCGCGACCACCTCGTGCGCCGGGGCGGCCGTGCTGTGGCGGACCACCAGGCTCGTCGCCAGCTCCAGCCGGTGGCTCTCCGGATGCGTCCCGCGGGCCAGCGAGATCGCCAGTCTCGCCCCCGCGGCCGCCATCTCCTGCAGGGGCTGGCGGATCGTCGTCAGCTCCGGGGTCAGCCAGCGGGCCACCGGCAGGTCGTCGAAGCCGATCACGCTCAGGTCGTCCGGGATCCGGAGCCCCGCGTCGCGCGCGGCCTCGTACACGCCCAGTGCCTGCAGGTCGCTGCCCGCGAACACCGCCGTCGGGCGGTCGGGGAGGGTCAGCAATGACGCCAGCTCCCGATAGCCGGACCGGACGTGGAAGTCGCCGCGGCGCACCAGCGCCGGGTCGAACGCCAGCCCGGCCGTCTCCAGCGCGGTGCGGTACCCGTCGATCCGGGCCCGGCTGCACAGCACCCCGTCCGGCCCGCCGATCATCGCGATCCGGCGGTGCCCCAGCTCCACCAGGTGCCGGGTGGCGGTCAGCCCGCCCTGCCAGTTCGTGGCCCCGATCGAGGGCGTCTCCGGCCCCGGCGCGCCGGCCGGGTCGACCACGACGAGCGGGATGTCACGGGCCCGCAGCTTCGCCAGCTGCCCGCCGGTGAAGTCGGAGCACACCGAAACGATGCCGACCGGCCGCCGCGCCAGCACGCTCTCCAGCCAGCTCTGCCCGGGCGTGTGCCGGCCCGACGATTCCGCGAGCACGACCGCCATCCCGTTTTCGCGGGCCACGCATTCGACGCCGCGGATGATTTCGAGTGCCCACGTGCTTTCGAGTTCGTGGAACATCAGTTCCAGCAATCGCGAACGGCGGGACCGTTCGTCGGCGCGGCGGCGGTAACCGTATTTCCCGATGACCGCTTCCACCCGCGCGCGGGTGCTTTCGGCGACGTCGGGGCGGCCGTTCAGCACTTTCGAAACAGTCGGGACGGAAACCCCCGTCTCGGCGGCGATCCGGGCGATGGTGACCCGGGAGGCGATCGGCTTGGAATCGTCAGACTTCATTGTCATGACCGAGATTCTAGGTCATCGAAACCCGGTTTGACACACCTCGAAAGTTTCGGAAATCGGAGGAAAGAGATGCTGATAAGTATTCCTATTAAACGTGCCCTGGTGACGGTCGCGGTCGTCACGGGCATTGCCGTGTGGCAGGCGCCCGCGGCTTCGGCGGCCGTTCCGCTGAAAGACATCACGCACCGCTACGTCGGGAGTGCGGTGGCGGCGTCGTACCTGGCGAACGAAGCCGATTACCGCACCGTGCTGACCCGGGAATTCGACAACGTGACGCCCGAGAACGAGATGAAATGGGGCACGGTCGAGGCCGTTCGCGGCCAGTACGACTGGTCGGGCGCCGACGCGATCGTCCGGTACGCGCAAACGCACCACAAGACCGTCCGCGGCCACACGCTGGTCTGGCACTCGCAGCTGCCGGACTGGGTGGCCGCGCTGCCCGCCGGCGAGCTGCGCCGCGTCCTGCGTGACCACATCACCACGGAAGTCAAGCGGTACAAGGGAAAGATCCGCGCCTGGGACGTCGTCAACGAGATCTTCAACGAGGACGGCACCCGGCGTGACACCGTCTTCCGGCAGAAGCTCGGCGACGGCTTCGTCGCGGACGTGTTCCGCTGGGCGCACGCGGCCGACCCGTCGGCGACGCTGTACATCAACGACTACAACATCGAAGGCCGCAACCCGAAGAGCGACGCGGTGTACGACCTCGTGAAGACGCTCCGCCGCCAAGGCGTCCCGATCGGCGGCGTCGGCGTGCAGGCGCACCTGTCGATCCAATACGGCTTCCCGGGGGAGTACCGCGAGAACCTGGCCCGCCTGACGAAGCTCGGCGTGGACGTGGCGATCACCGAGGCCGACGTCCGGATCCCGACCCCGCCGGACGCGGCGAAGCTCGACACCCAGGCGAGCTACTTCGACCGGCTGTGGGACGGCTGCCAGGCGGTCCGCCGGTGCGTGGAGTTCACGACGTGGGGCTTCACGGACCGGCATTCGTGGGTCCCGGACGTCTTCCCGGGCGAGGGCGCGGCCTGCCTGTTCGACGAGAACCTGCGCCCGAAGCCCGCGTACCTGCGCATCAACCCCTGACCGGGACCGGCTGCAGGCCACGGGCGGTCAACCCCGCGAGGATCCGGGGCACCGCTTCGACCGTCGCCGGGCGGCCTTCGTGCATGAGGACGATCCCGTCCGGTTCGGCCCGCGAGGCCGCGGCCTCGACCTCGTCCGCCGAGGCGCCGGCCCAGTCGCGGGTGTCGACGGTCCACAGGACCTCGGTCAGCCCGTGCCCGGCGATGGTCTGCGCGACCGCGGGGCCCGTGTCGCCGTAGGGCGGCCGGAACAACGCCGGGCGGGACCCGGTGAGCTCGGCGAGGAGGTCCTGCGTGCGCCGGACCTCCTCGTCGCGGGCAGCGGCGTCGAGGCCGGTGAGCCGCGGATGCGTCCACGTGTGGTTGCCGATCGCGTGCCCGGCCGCCGCGATCGCCCGGACCAGCGCGGGGTGCGCCGCGGCGTGCTCGCCCCACAGGAAGAACGTCGCCCGCACCTCGCCGAGCGCGGCCAGCAGCGCCGGCGTCGTCTCGGGGTAGGGGCCGTCGTCGAAGGTCAGGGCGACGGTGGTCACCGGGCCAGCGCGGCCAGCCGCTTGGCGGTCGGCCAGCGGACGTTCCACGCCCAGCCGAGCTTCTCGAACACCCAGATCACCCGGGCGGAGATGTCGATCTGCCCGCGCTGCGCGCCGTGGCGGGCCGACGTCGGGTCCGCGTGGTGGGTGTTGTGCCAGGACTCGCCCATCGACAGGATCGCCAGCGGCCAGAAGTTCGCCGACCGGTCGCGGCTGGTGAACGGGCGCTCGCCGATCATGTGGCAGATCGAGTTCACCGACCACGTGACGTGGTGCTGGAACGAGATCCGGGCCAGGCCGGCCCAGAGGAACGCGGTGAGCGCGCCCCACCACGACATCGTCAGCAGGCCGCCCAGCAGGGTCGGGAGCAGCAGGCTCACCACCACCCACACCGGGAAGAGCCGGTCGACGACGCGGATGTCGCGGTCGGCCTCGAGGTCCGGGGCGAACCGGTCGACGTTGGTCTTGTCGCGCCCGAACAGCCAGCCCATGTGGGCGTGCCAGAAGCCGCGGGCCAGTGCCACCGGGGACGTGCCGAACAGCCAGGGGGAGTGCGGGTCGCCCTCGCGGTCGGAGAACGCGTGGTGCCGGCGGTGGTCGGCGACCCAGCCGATCACCGGGCCCTGCGCGGCGAGCCCGCCGGCGATGGCCAGCGCGATCCGCAGTGCCCGCTTCGCGCGGAACGCGCCGTGGGTGAAGTAGCGGTGGTAGCCGACGGTGATGCCGAGCGTCGACACCACGAAGAACGCGCCGCCGATGGTCAGGTCGAGCCAGCTGACGCCCCAGCCCCAGAACACCGGGACGGCCGCGGCGAGCGCGAGGAACGGGACCAGCAGGAACGTGCGGATGGTGATCAGCTCGGCCACGGTCTGGCGGCCGGAGAGCACGGGTTTCGCGACGGGACGGGGCGCCTTCACGGAGGCTGTCATGCACTACTCGTTTCGATGTCATCGCACGCGGAGCGAGGTCCGGGCTCACGCGCGGGTGGCCGGGGAGCGGGAACACCCGGCGGTCAGCGGTCTGTGGTGGGCCGCACTCGTCGCCGCTCCTGCCGGCGACCGGGTTCGGCCGAGGTCGGGAGCGGGGCCGGCGGGGACGCCGGCATCCGAGGGGCTCTCGACACCACCCACGTTACAGGAATGTTGTGAACCCGCCGTGTGGCCGCGAACGAGAAAGGCCCCCGCCCCGGTGGGGGGCGAGGGCCTTCGGTGCCTCGTGGCTCAGATGACGCTCACGCGCTGGGCCTGGGGGCCCTTCTGACCCTGGCCGATCTCGAACTCCACGCGCTGACCCTCGTCGAGCGACTTGAAGCCGCTGCCCTGGATCTCGGAGTAGTGGACGAACACGTCCGGACCCCCGCCGTCCTGCGCGATGAAGCCGAAGCCCTTTTCACCGTTGAACCACTTGACACTGCCCTGAGCCATACCCATACCTACTCTTTTTTGGTGAGCCTGGACGTCCCGTTCGGACGCCCGGTCTCGGGACCATCCTCGCATCAACCGGTCCGGACTGGCCAGCCCCGGTGGTCAAACTCCCCAATCGGGGCGCAGCGGCATCCCCATGCCGCCCTCGCTGTCGGTCCGGACGCCGAGGATCTGGTGCAGTTCGATCTCGCGGCGTTCGAAGGCCAGCCGGCAGGCGGCCAGGTAGAGCGCCCACACCCGGCTGCGGCCGGCGCCCGCCTCGGCCACCGCCTCGTCCCAGTGTTCGTCGAGGTTGGCGCACCAGCCGGCCAGCGTCAGCGCGTAGTGCTCGCGGAGGTTCTCCGAGTGCCGGACCTCCAGGCCGGCGTCGTGCATGGCCGTGACGAGCTCGCCGGGCGCCTCGAGCTCGCCGTCCGGGAAGACGTAGCGGTCGATGAAGCCGCGCGAGCGGTGCGCGACGCTGGTGTCCGGGTTGGTGATGCAGTGGTTGAGCAGGCGCCCGTGCGGCTTGAGCTTGGCCGCGAGGAACCGGAAGTAGCCGGGCACGTTGCGGGCGCCGATGTGCTCGGTGAGACCGATCGACGAGATCGCGTCGAACCCGGTTTCGGTGACGTCCCGGTAGTCGAGGTGCCGGATCTCGGCGCGGTCGGCCAAGCCGAGGGAGACGATGTTCTTCTGCGCCCACTGGGCCTGCTCGCGCGAGAGCGTGACGCCGAGCGCCTCGACGCCGTAGTGCCGCACGGCGTGCGCGACCATCCCGCCCCAGCCGCAGCCGACGTCGAGCAGCTTCATCCCGGGTTCGAGGCCGAGCTTGCGGCAGACCAGGTCGAACTTGTGCTCCTGCGCCTGCTCCAGCGTGGCGCCGGCCTCCGGGTACACCGCGCACGTGTAGGCCATCGACGGGCCGAGGACCAGCTCGTAGAACCGGTTGGACACGTCGTAGTGGCTGGCGATGGCTTCGCTGTCGCGGCCCTTCGAGTGCCGGAGCGCGGTCATCCCGCGCCGGATCCGGCTCGGGTGCTCCTCGGCGGGCGGCTTGACGATCCGCAGGTGGCGGGCGCCGAGCTTGCGCAGCAGCCACAGCCGGTCGGCCGGGGTGAGCTGGTCGACCTGGGCCGAGAGCGCGCGCAGCGCCGTGTAGAGGTCGCCGGTGACGTCGAGCGCGCCCGCGACGTACGCGCGGGCGAGGCCGAGGTCGCCGGGGGAGGACATCAGGTAGTCCAGCGCCAGCGGCGAGCGCACCTGGATCGCGACCGGCGCGTCGGCCGGGCCGCTGCTGCTGCCGTCGTAGGCGCTGATCGACACGGTCGCGCGGGGGCCGAGCAGGCGCTCGAAGACCTCGCCGACCGGGGTGCTTGCCTGGGTCACGTTCGTTCCTTTCACCGGCGGCGGACACATTTCTCGTAGAGGCCGAGCAGCCGCTCGTCCGGGTCGTAGGTCCGCTTGAGCTCCCGGTAGGTTTCCCCGTTGTAGAGCCGCCAGAACTCGTCTTCGGCGTAGAAGCTGTCCGAATAGAGCGACTTGTGCCCGCCCAGCCGGGTGACTTCGCTCTCGATCATCCGGTTGTGCACGCCGTCGCGCTCACCGGGGTCGAGCGGCACGGCCGACCAGAACCCGAAGTTGACGTAGAGCGCTTCGGGGTCCAGCTCGTAGAGGGGCCAGCGGACGCCGCCGGGACGCTGCCGCAGGGGGCAGACCCAGACCGGGCTGATCGGGATCTCGCGCTCGAAGAACTCGAGGAACTCGGCGGCGCGGCCGACCGGCACCTCGATGTCCTGCACGATGGTCTCTTCCGGCGGCATCCGGCGGAGCTTGAGCAGCCGCTGCGCGATCTTGAACCGGCGGTCGAGCGCCACGGCCTTCCAGTAGACCGACGACCGCAGGAACCGGCGGCCGAGCAGCAGCCGCGGCAGCCGGTGCTGGACGCCGAACGCGCGGGAGCACCAGAACCAGTCGGTGTCCCAGCGCCAGAGGTAGTCGCGGACGGTGAGGTGGTCGGTCTCGCGCTGTTGGATCGAGCGGTAGTAGATGTCGAGCCAGGTGTAATCGCTGGTCGCCGGCGCGGTGTCGGTGAACGAGGCCAGGGTGAGGTACAGCTCGTCGGGGCCGAACACCGTGCCGTCGACGAAGTCGTGCTCGCCGCTGTCGCAGGCTTCGGCGAGGGCGCGGAAGTACGTGTCGCGGTCGTGGTGGCGGACGTGCCGGAGCTCGACGAACGGCTTCACCGGCTCGAGGACGATCTTCAGGCGCAGCGCGTAGCCGAGGGTGCCGTAGGAGTTGGGGAAGCCGCGGAAGAGGGCGGCGTGCTCGTTGCCGGGGGTGGCGACGACGATGCGGCCGTCCCCGGTGAGGATCTCCAGTTCGAGCACCGACTCGTGCGGCATGCCGTTGCGGAAGGACGAGGACTCGATGCCGAGCCCGGTGACGGCGCCGCCGAGGGTGATGGTCTTGAGCTGCGGGACGACCAGGGGCATCAGGCCGTGCGGCAGCGTGGCGTCGACGAGCTGTTCGTAGGTGACCATCCCCTCGACGTCGGCGGTGCGGCTTTCGGGGTCGACGCGCAGGACGTGCGTGAAGCCGGAAACGTCCAGTCCGGGGTGTTTCGCGGCGGCCCGGGAGCGGAAGAGGTTGGATGTCCGCTTCGCGAGCCGGACGGTGGCTTCGCCGCTGATCGCCGTGAGCTGCCTGCGCAGGTCGTCGACGCGGGCTTCGTGCTCGGGGAACGCCGGGCCCGGACGGGCTTCGGGTACCCCGGCCTGATCGATGGTCACGTCCCGATCCTGCCTCACGGCGAGGTCGGGCGCACTGTGCCGGCGGGCATGAACATCGGATCTTCGTGGTTGATCACGGCGAAGGCGGGTATCCGGGGACCGACCGCGGGGATCCCGCGGCGACCTGGGGAAAGCGAGGCGGCGTTGAGCATTCTGATCGATTTCGGGCGCGACACGGAGTTCTCGTTCGAGCGGGGGCTGCGCGGCTACGTCGCCGCGGTGGCCGGCGCGGTGGGGGTCGGGCTGGAGTCCTGCACCCTGGACACGGGAACCCCGGCGGCGGCGTACATCGCGCTCGACTGGCGCCTGACCCGGTTCCCCGGACACGACCTGGCGCTGGTCTGGGACGAGGCCCACGGCTGGGCGGCGGCGATCGAAGACCGCGACGGCGCGACGGTGTTGTCATACCTCGGCGGTTCGGTCCTGCCCGAGCCGCGCGCGGTGGTCCGGTTCCTGGCGGCGATCCGCGCCGGCGACCCGGACGCCGGAACACCCGAAGCCCCGGCGCTGCGCGAGCCGGGCGACCACGAGGAACTGCTGACGGCGCTGGCCCTCTAGCTTCGGGCAGACTGGCCTCCATGGACATGGGGGAACTGACGGCGGAGCAGGTGGTCGACCGGCTGGTGCCGCGCGAACCGCGGATTTCCCCGGACGGCCGGTGGGTCGTGTACGTGACGGCACCGGTGGGCCGGGCGGGGGAGTACCCGGTCAGCGGGTTGTGGCTTGTCCCGGTGGACGGGAGTGCGCCTGCGCGGGAGCTGGTCGGCGGTACGGCCGAGAATCGGTCGCCGCGGTGGGCCGGGGACTCGAGGTCGGTGTTCTTCCTGTCGGACCGCGAAGAGCGGGGAACGGCGCAGCTCTATCGGATCGGCCTCGACGGCGGTGAGCCCGAGCGGCTGACGGACCGGACCGCGGGCGTGAGTGGTCATGTGCCGGTGCCGGGATCGCAGTCGGTGGTGGTGATCGCACCGGATCCGGCGGAGCGAACCGGCGACCCGCGGGTCCGGACAGTCAGGCCGGGCGAAGACGAGGAAGCCCAGCCCGATCGGCCGGACGCAGCACCGGCCGCGAAGGCCGAACCGCGCCCTCCTCGGGCCTGGGACACCCGGGACCGCCCCGACCGGCTCTGGCTGCTCGACCTCGCCACCGCCACCATCCGTCCCCTCGGCGACCTCGGTGACCGGCACGTGTGCGAAGTCGCCGTCCGCCCGGACGGGTCGGCCCTCGCCGTCTTGACCTGGTCCTGTGCCGATCGGGAGCCCGGTGTCTTCGAACCCGGCCTCCACCTCGTCGACCTCGCCACCGGCGAGACCCACGACCTCGACACCCCGGCTCTCGAAGCTGCCGATCCTGTCTGGTGGCACGACGGCACCGCCTGGCACCTCGCCTACCTCGGCCTGACCCCGCCCGGCCTGATCGGCGGCACCGCGATCTTCGACGGCGACAAGAACCTCACCGATGGCCTCGAGATCTGCCCAACCGAACTCGTCCAGGTCGGCGAAGGCCCGCCGCTCGCCCTGTTCGCCGAAGGACTGGACACGACCGTCCGCCGCCTCGACGCCGCCTTCACGGAGGTCGCCCGGGTCCACGGCGCCTCCCTGAGCGCGAGCCGCGACGGCCGGGTGATCGCCGTGGTCGCGAGCACCGCAACCGAACCCGACGAGATCCACGCCGGCCCGCCCCGGCAAATGACACGCCTTACGAAACTCACGCCGGACCGCGTTTGGGGCACCCAGCACCGGCTGCACTACCGCGCCCCGGACGGCCTCGACCTCGATGGGCTCCTGATCCTCCCGCCGGGAAAGACGAAAATCGACGGCCCCTTCCCACTGGTCACCCTGGTCCACGGCGGCCCCTACGACCGGTACGCCGACCGCTTCCACCTCGGCTGGTACCCGTCGGGCCAATGGCTCGCCGCCGCCGGTTTCGCGGTCTTCCTCCCGAACGCCCGCGGCGGCCACGGCCACGGCCACGCCTTCGCGGCGAGCGTCGCCGGGGACGTCGGCGGCGCGGAGTTCACCGACGTCCTCACCGGCATCGACGTCCTCGTGCACGACGGCGTCGCCGACGAAGCCCGGCTCGGGCTCGGCGGCTGGAGCCACGGCGGGTTCTTCGCCGCCTGGGCCGTGACGCAGACCGGCCGGTTCCGGGCGGCCGTGGTCGGTGCGGGCGTCATCGACTGGCCGCTGCTGGCCGCCACCGGCGAGCACAGCCGGTTCGAAGCCGCGCTCGGCGGTGCGGAGCACAGCCCGATCACCCACGCCGCGAAGATCCGCACGCCCGTCCTCATCCTGCACGGCGAGGACGACAGCAACGTCCCGCTCTCGCAAGCCGAACTCCTGCACCGCGCCCTGGGCGAGAAGCACCACGAGTTCGTCGTCTACCCGCGCGAGAACCATTCGATTCGCGAACGCGGCCACCAGATCGACGTCCTGAACCGCTCGCGCGCGTGGTTCTCAGACCTGCTCGCCTAGCTTGAACTCGGCCTCCCCGGTGCTGAAGGAGAACCCGTCCGCGCCGATGGTGACGTCGGCTTCGCGCGGCTCGGCCCGGGCGACGACCGGCTGGACCTCGCCGGAAAGGTCCAGCACCACGGACGCGTCGGTGTACCAGCTGGGCACCACCGGGTTGCCCCACCAGTCGCGGCGCTGGTTGTCGTGCACGTCCCAGGTGATCACCGGGTTGTCCGGGTCGCCGGTGTAGTAGTCGTGCGTGTAGATCTCGATGCGGTGGCCGTCGGGGTCGCGGAGGTAGAGGTAGAACGCGTTCGACACGCCGTGCCGGCCCGGGCCGCGCTCGATCATGCCCGGCTTGCGCAGCGCGCCGAGGTGGTCGCAGATGTGCAGGATCTGGTGGCGTTCGTGCGACGCGAACGCGATGTGGTGCAGCCGCGGGCCGTCGCCGCCGGTCAGGGCGACGTCGTGCACCGTCGGCTTGCGGAACATCCATGCCGCGTACACCGTGCCGTCCTCGTCCTGGATGTCTTCGGACACGCGGAAACCCAGGCCCTCGTAGTACTTCCGGGCCGCCGGGACGTCCGGGGTGTCGAGGTTGAAGTGGTCCAGTCGCGACAGCGCGCCGGCACCGTGGACGTCGTAGCGCTGCGTGAACCGCTCGACGTGCTCGGCCGCGTGGAAGAACTCCACCGGGAACCCGAGCGGGTCGAGGACCCGCACCGCCTCGCCGATGCCGCGGGTCGCGCCGGCCGCCCGCCGCTCGACCCGGCAGCCGAGCTCGCGGTAGTACGCCTCGGCCAGGTCGAGGTCGGCGGCGCTCCGCACGCGGTAAGCCAGCACGCCGAGCGCGGGCGTGGCGCCCTTCCGCAGGACCAGCGAATGGTGCAGGTATTCCTCGAACGCCCGCAGGTACAGCGCCTCGGAGTCCTCGTGGGTGACCACGAGACCGAGCACGTCGACGTAGAACGCCCGTGCCGCCGCCAGGTCGGTGACGACGAGCTCGGCGTACGCGCAGCGGAGGACGTCCGGCGGGGTGGCGGTCATGACTGTCCTTTCCGGACGCTGCCGAACCGGGCCGTGTGCACCGGGCCGAGCGAGACGTGGATCGCCTGCTGGTGGGTGTAGAAGTCGAGTGAGCGGTAGCCGCCTTCGTGGCCGAGGCCGGACGCCTTGACCCCGCCGAACGGCGTCCGCAGGTCGCGGACGTTGTGCGAGTTCAGCCAGACCATCCCGGCCTCGACCGACTGCGCGAAGGTGTGCGCCCGCTCGAGATCCGACGTCCAGAGGTAGGCGGCGAGCCCGTACTTGACGTCGTTGGCCAGTGCCAGCGCTTCGGCCTCGGAGTCGAACGGCGTCAGCGCGACGACCGGCCCGAAGATCTCCTCCTGGAAGATCCGCGCGGACGACGGGACGTCGGCGAAGACCGTCGGCGCCACGTAGTTGCCACTGTCCGAACCGGACGGACGACCGCCGCCCGCGAGCAGCCGGCCTTCGGTCTTGCCCAGCTCGACGTAGCTCATCACCTTCTCGTAGTGCTCCGGGTGGACGAGCGCGCCGACCTCGGTGGCCGGGTCGTGCGGGTCGCCGACCACGATGTTCCGCGCGCGCTCGGCGTACCGCGAGCAGAACTCGTCGTAGATCGGCCGTTCGACGAGGATGCGGCTGCCGGCGGTGCAGCGTTCGCCGTTGAGGGAGAACACGCCGAAGAGCGTCGAGTCGAGCGCGGCGTCGAGGTCGGCGTCGGCGAACACGATCGCCGGGGACTTGCCGCCCAGCTCCATCGACATGCCCTTGAGCCCGGCCGCGCAGTTGCGGTAGATCGTCTGCCCGGTCGTGGTCTCGCCGGTGAACGAAATCAGCGGGACGCCCGGGTGCTTGACCAGCGCGTCGCCCGCTTCTTCGCCGAAGCCGTTGACCAGGTTGAAGACGCCGTCGGGCAGGCCGGCGTCGGCGAAGATCCCGGCCCACAGGCTCGCCGACAGCGGGGTGAACTCGGCCGGCTTCAGCACGACCGTGCACCCCGAGGCCAGCGCGGGCGCGAGCTTCCAGCTCTCCAGCATGAACGGCGTGTTCCACGGCGTGATCAGCCCGGCGACGCCGACCGGCTTGCGGTGCACGTAGTTCACCTGCCGCCCGGGCACCTGGTAGGTGTCGTCGGCTTGGGCGACTACGAGGTCGGCGAAGAACCGGAAGTTCTCGGCGGCGCGCTGGGCCTGCCCGAGCGCCTGGGTGATCGGCAGGCCGGTGTCGAACGTCTCCAGCTCGGCCAGCCGGGCGTCCTGGGCTTCGACGGCGTCGGCGATCTTGTTCAGCACCCGCGCACGGGCCCGCGGCAGCATCCGCGGCCACGGCCCGCCGGTGAACGCGGTGCGTGCCGCCGCGACCGCGCGGTCGACGTCTTCGGCCTGGCCGGCGGCCGCGGTCACGTACGGGGTGTTCGACACCGGGTCGAGCACGTCGAACGTCTTGCCGGAGACGCTGTCGACGAGCTCACCACCGATGTAGTGCTTCAGCTCGCCCGGCAGTCCTTCCGGGACGTAGTGGGTCATGCTTTCCCCTCCACAGTGAAGCCTTCGACCGGCGAGAGGTACTTCTCGCCGTCCGCTAGGAATCCCTTGATCCGGGCGAGACCGGTCTCGGTCGGCGTGATCAGCGGCAGCCGCACGTGCCCGGACGCGATCAGCCCGCGCTGCTCCAGCACCCACTTCCCGGGTGCCGGGTTGGTCTCGACGAACAGCAGGTCCACCAGCGGATGCAGGCCGTAGTGGATTTCCCGCGCCCGTTCGTGGTCGCCGGACTGCCACGCGGTGTACATCTCGGCGCAGGCGGCGGGGGCGATGTTGGCCGTCGCGCTCACGAATCCCGCGCCGCCGAGGGCCAGCAGCGGCAGGCAGAGCAGCTCGATCCCGGACCACACCAGCAGCTCCCGGCCGCAGAGGTGCAGCACGCGGGAGAAGTGCTCGAAGTCCTTCGTCGTCTCCTTGATCCCGACGAAGTTGTCGCAGGAGCGGTAGAGCTTCGCGACCGTCTCCGGCGCGAGGTCGACGGCGGTCCGGCTGGGCACGTTGTAGGCGACGATCGGCAGGTCGGGGAACTCCCGGCAGACCGTGCGGTACCAGACGAACAGCGCGTCCTGCGTCGGCCGGGCGTAGTACGGCGTGATGACGAGGGCCGCATCGATCCCGGCGTCGCGCGCGGCCGCGGTCAGCTCGAGGGTCTCGTCGAGCTTCGCCGAGCCGGTCCCCGGGAGGAACGGCACGCGGTCGCCGACTTCGGCGGCGACCGTGCGGATCGCCTCGGCGCGTTCGGCGACGGTCTGCGAACCCGGCTCGCCGGTCGAGCCGCCGATCGAGATGCCGTGCGTGCCCGAAGCGAGCTGCCAGCGCACGAGGTTCTTCAGGCCGTCGTGGTCCACCGCGCCGTCGGCCGTGAACGGCGTCATCAGCGGCGCGATCGACCCGCGGATGGCCTGGGGGTCGGAGCGGAAGCGCATGGGGTGCCTTTCTGCGTCAGGGATGGCGGTGGGCGAGGAACGCGTCGAGCGTCGCCAGCCGGTGGGCGCGGACGGCCTGTTCGACGTCGGCCGCGGGAGCGCCGTCGCCGAGCAGGCCGAGGATCTGCTCGTGCTCGGCCACGGACTGCCGGGCCCGGCCGGGCACGAAGCTGAACGTCGAGGTGCGCAGCCCGCTGAGCCGGTCCCAGCCGCGCCGGACCAGGTCGAGGACCTGCGGGTTGGGGCAGGCGCCGAACAGCACGGCGTGGAAGTCCCGGTTGAGCGCGGTGAACCGGGCCGGCTCGAAGTGCCCGAGGCAGTCGGCCAGCTCGGCGTTGAGCGCCCGCGCCCGGTCGAGCGCGCCGGGCGGCAGGTGCGGCGCGGCCAGCGCCGCGGCGTAGCCCTCGACCAGCGCGAGGGTCTGCATCGTGTGCTGGTACTCGCTTTCGTCGACCATCGCGACCTGCGCGCCGACGTGGCGTTCGAACGTCACCAGCCCTTCGGCCTCCAAGAGCCGGATCGCCTCGCGGATGGGGACCACGCTGACCCCCTGCTCCTGGGCGAGCTGGCCGAGGACGAGGCGGTAGCCGGGGGAGAAGGTGCCGTCGGCGATCCGGGCCTTGATCCACTCGTAGGCGATCCGCGACTTGCTCAGCGCGGTGCCGTTCACCGTTTCGCGAGCCATGCGGCATACCTCCCGCGCCAGTGCTCGTCCATCGGGTAGAGCCCTTCGACGCGCTCGCCCGCGGCGACCTGCTCGGCGATGAACGTCTCCTGCCGCTCCTGCTCGATCGCCGCGTCGGCGACCTCCTCGACGAGGTCCGGCGGGATGACCAGAACGCCGTCGCCGTCACCGACGATGACGTCGCCGGGGCAGACGGCCGCGCCGCCGCAGGCGATCGCGACGTCGACGTCCCACGGCACGTGCCGGCGGCCGAGCACCGCCGGGTGCGGCCCGGCGTGGTAGGTGGGAATGTCCAAAGCGGACACCGCGGCGAGGTCGCGGACCCCGCCGTCGGTGACGATCCCGGCGGCGCCGCGCACCTGGGCCCGCAGCGCGAGGATGTCGCCGACCGTCCCGGTGCCGCGTTCCCCGCGGGCCTCCATCACGAGGACGTCGCCGGGGCCGAGGCCGTCGATCGCGCGTTTCTGCGCGTTGTAGCCGCCGCCGTGCTTGCGGAACAGGTCCTCGCGGTAGGGCAGGTAGCGCAGGGTCCGGGCGCGGCCGGTCAGCCGGGCGCCCGGCCGGGTGGACGTGAGCCCGTCGATCGACACCGCGTCGTAGCCGCGCTTGCGCAGTTGCGCGGAAAGGGTTGCGGTGCCGACGGACTCGAGCTTCTCACGCAGTTCCGGCGTCAGCTCGAAGCCTGGTTCGGCGGTGCCGTGAGCGTCCGCCCGCTGCCGGTCGTCGGCGCGGGGGAGGGCGCCGTACGGCGCGAACGGGACGGTGCCTTCGGTGATCGGGGTGACCAGCCGGCCGGTGGTGTGCCCGGCGGTGTCGACCTCGACCTCGACGACGTCGCCGGGGATGGCGACCGACGCGCCCGCGGGCGTGCCGGTCAGGACGACGTCGCCGGGGTCGAGGGTGATCAGCTGGGAGAGGTCGGCGACCAGCCGGCCGAAGCCGAACAGCAGGTCGCCGGTGGTGTCCTCCTGGACCAGTTCGCCGTTGAGCCAGGTGCGCAGCCGCAGCGCGGCGGGGTCGACGTCTGCCGCGGGCAGGACCGCCGGGCCGAGCGGGGTGAAGCCGTCGCCGCCCTTGGAGCGCAGGTTGCTGCCCTTGTCGGCGTAGCGCAGGTCGTAGACGCCGAAGTCGTTGGCCGCGGTGACGCCGCCGACGTACGACCAGCCGTCTTCGAGGGGCACGCGGCGGGCGGTGCGGCCGATGACCAGCGCGATCTCGCCTTCGAAGCCCAGCAGCTCGGTGCCGGCCGGGCGTTCGAGCGCCGACCCGCTCGCCGCCACGGAAGTCGGCGGCTTGAGGAAGTACGACGGCTGCTCCGGGACGCGGCCGCGCTGGGCGGCGCGGGAGCGGTAGTTGAGGTGCAGCGCGATGATCTTGCCGGGCCGCGTGATGCTGGTCATCCGGGGTTCCTGCCTGCCGGTGCGGGAAGATATTTCAAATAATATACGATCGACGGCCGAGGGAAACCCCCGTTCACCCGCCGTAGTGCAGCCACACGGACTTCGTCTCGGTGTAGGCGTCGAGGGCCCACGGCCCCATCTCGCGGCCCCAGCCGGACGCCTTGTAGCCGCCCCACGGCGCGGCCATGTCCGGGACCGGCGGCATGTTGACGAACACCGCGCCGGCCCGGATGCCGTCCGCGTAGCGCTGGGCGGTGCGCAGGTCGCGCGTCCACACCGTCGCGGCGAGCCCGTACTCGGTGTCGTTGGCGCGGGCCAGGAGCTCGTCGCCGTCGTCGTAGGCGGTCACGGCCAGGACCGGGCCGAAGATCTCCTCGCGCATGATCGCCATGTCGTCGCGGACGCCGGCGAACAGCGTCGGGGCGTAGAAGTAGCCGTCGCGCTCGACCGGGTTCCCGCCGGTGACCAGCTCGGCGCCCTGCTCGCGGCCGGTGCCCACGAGGAAGTCGACGTGCTCGCGGTGCTTCTCGGACACCAGCGGGCCGAGCTGCGTGGTCTCGTCGGTGCCGGGGCCGATCCGCAGGCCGTCGAGGCCGCGGGCGAGCTTGTCGACGAACTCCTGCTCGCGCCGGCGATCGACATAGAACCGCGTGTACGCGGCGCAGACCTGGCCGGTGTTGAGCGTCGCCCCGGCGAGGTTGCCCGCCACAGCGGCGTCGAGGTCGGCGTCGGCCGCGATGATGCTCGGGGCCTTCCCGCCGAGTTCGAGGGTGAGCCGCTTGAGGTTGGACGCCGCGCTCGCCGCGGTGATCAGCTTCCCGACGGCCGTCGAGCCGGTGTAGGAGACGTGGTCGACGTCCGCGTGTTCGGTCAGCAGGGCGCCGACCGCGCCGTCGCCGGTGACGAGGTTGACCACGCCGGCCGGGATCCCGGCTTCGTGGACCAGCTCGACCAGCCGGATGCTGGTCAGCGGCGTGACTTCGCTGGGCTTGATCACCACGGTGTTGCCGGTGGCCAGCGCGGGCGCGAGCTTCCACGCGAGGATCATCAGCGGGAAGTTCCACGGCGTGATCAGCGCGTTCACCCCGACCGGCTCGCGGCGGGTGTAGTGCAGGGTGTCCGGGAACGACACCGGGTTCGTCGTGCCCTGCAGCTTGGTCACCCAGCCCGCGAAGTAGCGGAAGTGCTCGGCCGCGCCGGTGACGCTCACCTGCCGGGACACGCCGATCGGCTGCCCCTGGTCGAGCGTTTCCAGCCGGGCCAGCTCTTCGTGGTGCTCCTCGACGAGGTCGGCCAGGCGGAACAGCAGCGCGGCGCGGCGGACCGGCAGGAGCCCGGCCCACTCCGGCGTGCTCAGGGCCCGCCGGGCGGCCGCGACCGCGGCGTCGACGTCGGCCTTCGACGCCGTGCCGACCTCTTCGAGCACGCGGCCGGTGGCCGGGTCGAGCGTCGGGATCGTCCCGCCGCCGGCCTCGGTCCACTGGCCGTCGATGCACAGGCGTGTCGCCATCCCGGGTTCCTCCTCGGCCTTGGGTGAGCCGAGTATCGGGCGCCGGGGCGCCGCGGGTCTTGTCCGCTCACGCATGCCCGTTGACCGACGGCGAAGGAACGCGCTCCACGGCCCGGGACGCACGTCAGGCTGAAGCGCATGGACGTGATCGTGGTGGGCGCCGGCTCGGCCGGCTCGGTGGTGGCGCGACGGCTGGTGGACGCGGGTGCGGCCGTGACGCTCCTGGAAGCGGGCGGCCCGGACGGGAACCCCGCCATCCACGACCCGGCCCGGGCGGGGGAGCTTTGGCACGGACCGGAGGACTGGGACTTCCACACGGTCCCGCAGCCGCACGCGGCCGGCCGGCGGCTGCACCTGCCGCGGGGCAAGGTGCTCGGCGGGTCGCACGCGCTCAACGCGATGATCTGGGTCCGCGGCGCCCCCGCCGACTACGACGGCTGGGGCCTGCCCGGCTGGACGTGGTCCGACGTCGTGCCGGTGTTCGAGCGGATCGAGAAGGACCTCCTCGAGATCGTCCCGAACGAGCCGCTGCACCCGGTTCAGCAGTCCATCATGGACGCTTGCGTTTCCGTGGGGTTGCCTTCGAATCCGGACTACAACAGTGGTTCTCTGGACGGCGTTTCGGTCCAGCAGGTCACCCTGCGGAACGGTCGGAGATTCAACACCTGGCACGCCTACGGTTCTCCGGTGGCCTCGCGGATGACTGTCCACACGGGAGCTTCGGTGCACCGGTTGCGGTTCTCCGGTTCGCGCGTCACGGGCGTGGTGGCGTCCCTCGAGGGATCGGTGCGGGAGCTGTCGGCGGACTTGGTGGTGCTCGCGGCGGGTGCGCTGGCGTCGCCCGCGATCCTGCTGCGCAGCGGTGTCGGCCCGGCCGACGAGCTGGCCGCGCTCGGCATCGACGTCGTCGCGGACCTGCCCGGGGTGGGGCGCAACCTCCACGATCATCTCCTCTCGCCGGTGATCTTCGCGACGGACGAGCCGGTCGTGCCGGTGCCGGGCCGCTCGGTGACCCAGGTGCACTGGTTCTGGC
The DNA here is from genome assembly GCF_030269325.1 of Amycolatopsis sp. NBRC 101858. GTDB lineage: Bacteria > Actinomycetota > Actinomycetes > Mycobacteriales > Pseudonocardiaceae > Amycolatopsis > Amycolatopsis ponsaeliensis. The sequence continues at coordinate 93,773 of NZ_BSTD01000002.1, forward strand.
GCAGCCGCCCGGGCCTGGCGGTGCCGGACACACAGCCGATCTGTTTCAGCGTCCCGATGTACGAGCCGTGGATGTCCGGCCCGCCGACGGGGTTCTCGCTGATGGCGGGCATGGTGACGCCGGAGAGCCGGGGAAGCCTGCGGCTGGCCCCGGACGGCTCTCCGTTGATCGACTTGGGCGCGTTGTCCTCGCCGGCGGACTTCGAGAGCCTGGTGGCGTCGGTGGAGCAGTGTTCGGCGGTGGGGCGGGCACCGGCGCTGGCCTCGGAGTGGGGCGCGCGGCAGTTGTACCCCGCCCCGGAGGACGACGTCCGGGAGTACGTCCGCCGGACGGCGATCACGTACCACCACCAGGTCGGCACGTGCCGGATGGGAACGGACGACGCGGCGGTGGTGAGCCCGGAACTGGCGGTGCACGGCCTCGACGGGCTCGTCGTCGCGGACGCATCGGTGCTGCCGCGCGTGACGACCGGCAACACCAACGCCCCGGCGGTCTTGGTGGGGGAGCAGGCCGCGAAGTTCATCCTGGCAGGATGAGCAGCCGGCGCAGCCACGAGGACCGCGCCGCCAACGCCGCCCGGGTCACCTCCGACTCCGGCGCGAAGCGGTCGAAGCCGTGGTGCGCGTCCGCCCAGACGTGCAGCTCCGCCGGGACTCCCGCCTGAGCCAGCCGCTGTGCGTACGCCACGTCTTCGTCGCGGAACAGCTCCGCGCCGCCCACCTCGACGAACGCCGGCGGCAGCCCGCCGAGGTCCGCCATCCGGGCCGGGGCCGCGTACGGCGAGGTCCGCCCGTTCAGCAGGCTGCGCCAGCCGAAGTCGTTGGCCTCGCGGGACCACACGAGTCCCGGGAGGTCCGCCGACGTCCGGTCGTCGAGCATCGGGCACAGCAGCAGCTGACCCGCCAAAGCCGGGCCGCCGCGGTCGCGGGCGAGCAGCGCCACGCCCGCGCTCAGTCCGCCGCCCGCACTGCCACCACCCACGATCAGCTTCTCGAAACCGAAGGCCGAGGCGAACCACACGAGACCCGCGTAGCAGTCTTCGAGCGGGGCGGGGTGCGGGTGCTCCGGCGCGAGCCGGTACTCGACGGTCGCCGCGACGAACCCGAACTCCTCGATGAGCGCCACCAGCCGCGGCAGGTCGGCGAACCGGTCGTCCATGACCATGCCGCCGCCGTGGATGCTGTACAGCCCGGGTGCGTCCGGCCGCGCGAGCCGGGGCCGCAGCACCGTGACGACCATGCCCCCGTCGAGGACGTGGTCCGCCCACACGATGTCCCGGTCGCCGATCGCCTCCGTCGGCGTGAGGTTGCGGATCGCCGCCCGGACCGCCGGCAGCGTCGAAGCGGACAGCTCCGGGGTCACGGCCCCTCCGGATCGACGGCGTCACGGTCCGCCCAGAACGGCTCGACGAGCGAGCGCAGGGCAGTGGCGCCCTCCCGCTCCACCACCGCGACCGCCGCCAGGTTGTCGGAAAGCTGCTCGGCACTGGTCGCGCCGAACAACGTCGTGGTGTTCGCCGGGTGGGTGAGCGTGAAAGCCAGGCACAGCTGCGCCGGTGTCACCCCGAGGCTCGACGCGACCTTCGAGAGATCGGACGCCGAGTCCGCGATCCGCTGCCGGACGTCCCCCGGGTCCCGGCCGATCTGCCGCCCGCCCTTGCCGAGCAGCACGCCGCCCTCGAAGACGTCCGACGCCTGGAGCGAAATCCCCAGCGAGAACACCGAGGCGAACGGCGATCCGTCCGGAATGGACCGACGCGCGACGCTGTACTTGAGCTGCGCGATCGCGGGACCGGGCGCTCCCTCGGCGAGGGCGATGTCGTGCACCGCGCGGACCGCGCCGGCCGACCAGTTGTTCACGCCCCACTGGCGGATCAGGCCTTCGGCCCGCAACGCGGCGAGCTCGGCGACCAGAGCGGGCAGCTCGGTGTCGTCGCGCCGCAGGTCGCCGAGGATCACCAGGTCGGCGTGCGCCACCCCGGCCCGGAACAGCGCGTTCTCCAGCTGTGCCCGCAGGCTCTGCTCGGGATATCCCTCCAGCCACAGCTTCGCCGACAGCTGGTAGTCCTCCCGGCGCAGGCCCGCGGCCCGGACCATGGCGGAGAACAGCACGTCGGTGAACACCGGCGGGCTGCCCGGGAAGCCGTACACGCCGACGTCGAACAGCGTGATGCCGGCGTCGACGGCGGTCCGCAGCAGCGTGACCGCGTCGCGGAAGTCCATCCGGTCGTACGTGTGCCAGGAACCGAGGGACAGGACGCCGGTGAGCGGGCCGTCGCGGCCGATGCGGCGCTGGGGGATCGTCACGAAAGCTCCTAGGGCAGGCGGGGGTCGATGACGGCTTTGAGCTCGCCGAGCCGGGACATCGACTCGACGGCGGCGGACGCGCCGGCCAGCCCGACCGGCGCGCTGAACAGCTCCGCCCAGGGCATCCGGCCGGCGAACGCGCGGAAGAACTCCACGGAACGGTGGTAGTCGGCGATGTCGCCGTTGAGCGACCCGGCGATCGTCAGCTCCTTGCCCATCACCGTCCCCAGCGGCACGGGGGAGGGCGCCGGCCCGGTCGACCCGACGATCGCGACCGTCCCGCGTTGTGCCGCGAACGCGACGGCCTCTTCGCCGATCGTCGGCCCGCCCGCGAAGTCGAAGACGTGGTCCGCGCCGCGGCCGCCGGTCAGCTCACGCACCCGCTCGACGCGGTCGTCCGGAGTGGACTCGACGGGGACGGTCGCCGTGGCCCCGAACCGTTCGGCCACTTCGAGGCGGGACGAAGGCCCGCCGACGGTGATCACCACCCCGGCACCGCAGAGCCGCGCGACGGCCGTCGCGAACACGCCGAGCGCGCCCGCGCCCTGGACGACGACCGTCGCGTTCGGACGGATACCGCCGGACCGCGCGACCGCGCGCAGCACCGTCTTGCCCGCGCAGCCGGACATCGACGCCCAGGTGTCCTCGACGTCGTCCGGCAGCAGCAGTTTCGCGGCGCCGGGCGTGACGTAGCAATGTCGGGCGAGTCCGCCGGTCGCGTACGGGAACCGGTCGGCGCGCTGGAGGAAGCCGTAGCCGCGACGCTCGCACGCGACCGGTTCGCGCAGGATCGTGCAGCCGTGGCAGCGGCCGCACGTCGACTCCGACCAGCCGATGCGGTCACCGGGCCGGATTTCGCGGCCGAGCGTGTCGGTGGTGCCGGCTCCGGTGGCGACGACTTCGCCGACCATCTCGTGCCCCAGCACCATCGGCAGCATGCCGGGCAGGCTCATTTCCCCCGACCAGAGGTGGACGTCGGTGCCGCACAACGTGGTGCAGGTGAGCCGGACGAGTGCGGCGCCGGGCTCCGGCTCCCCGGGAAGGGGCAGCTCGCGCAGTTCGAGGGGCGCGTGGTGGCCGGTGAGGACGGCGGCCTCCGTGTGGGTGGGCAGGGCCATCGTTTTAGTCTACAGTTGTGGAAGATAAAGTCCAGGGCCGGAAGGAAACCATGACGCCACAACGGATCCGGCCGGCCGACCTGGTGGTGCACCGGGGCACCGTGCACACCTTCGACGCGGCGGGCACGGTGGCGGACGGCCTGGCCGTGCGCGACGGCCGCGTCCTCGCGGTCGGGGACGTCACCGGCCACATCGGACCGGCCACCGCGGTCCTGGACCTCGCCGGGCGCACGGTGCTGCCCGGCATCAACGACGCGCACCTGCACGCCACCTGGCTCGGCGCGCGCTGGCCGCACCCGCTGCTCGGCGCGCCGCACGAGGAGAAGCCGGTGACGACCGGCGCGGAACGCCGGGCGGCGATCCTGCGCGCGGGCGAGGTCTGCGCGTCGCTGGGCATCACCAGCTACACCGAACCCGGCCTCGGCCCCGGCGAGACGGGGTGCTTCTCGGCGGAAGTCCTGGGCGAATACGCGGCCCTGCACCGCGAAGGCCGGCTGCGGGCGCGGGTCACCGTCCTGCGTCTCTTCGGCCTCCTCGACGGTGTCAGTTCGGCGGAGGACTTCCTGCGTGGCCTGGAAACGCCGGTGCCGGACGCGGATCCGGAGTGGCTGGCGGTCACCGGCGTCAAGATCTTCGCCGACGGGATCCCGCCGATGCGCACGGCCTGGACGCACCACTGCTACGCCGACGGCTCCCACGGCGCCCTGCTCGTCGACGGCCCCGACGACGACGCCCGCGCGGCGAACCTGGCGTCGATGATCGCGGCGGCCCATCGGGCGGGCCTGGTCGTCGGGGTGCACGCGACGGGGGAGCGCAGCATCGAAGCCGCGCTCGCCCATCTGCGGGCCGGCGACCACCTGGTCCACGGCGATCTCGTCACGCCCGCGCAGCTGCGCCGGATGGCGTCCACCGGGGTCGGCCTGACCACGCAGCCGGCGATCGCGACGGCGATGCGCCCGATGGTCGCCACCGCCCTGGGCAACGAAGTCGCGGCTAAGGCGTGGCCACTCCGGAGCATCCTCGGCTCCCGGGTCCGGCTGACGTTGAGCAGCGACGCGCCGGTCGTCACGCCGGACTGGCGCGTCCACCTCGCGGCGGCGGGGGAGCTGCTCGGCCTGCGAGGTGTGACACCGGACCTGACTGCGCGGCTCCTTCGCTGCTATACCACCGAAGCCGCCGCGCAGGACGGATCGGCGAGCTGGAAGGGCTCACTCGTACCCGGCATGGCGGCCGACTTCTGCGTCCTGGCCGACGATCCGCACGACATCGCCCTGGCGGACCTGCCGTCGGTCGCGGTCGAGCTGACCGTGACCGGCGGCCGCATCGTCCACGAGGCCTAAGTGAGGAGCTGCCCGCCGTCGACCGCCAGGCTCACCCCGGTGATGTGCTTCGCGGCCGCCAAGAAGACCACCGCCGGCGCGACGTCCTCGACGTCGGCGATCCGCCCCAGCGGGATCCGGGCCTCCCAGGCCGCGCGGGCGGCGGTGTCCGCGGCGAACCCGGCGGTCATCGGTGTGCGCACCGGGCCGGGCGCGACCGCGTTCACCCGGATTCCGTGCGGGGCCAGCTCGAGCGCCGCCGACCGCGTCAGCGCGTCCACGGCCGCCTTGGTGGCTTCGTAGTGGCCGAGGCCCGGCGTCGGCTGGCGGGCACCGATCGAGGAGACGTTGACGATCGCACCCCGCGTCCCCGCCGCGACCATGTGCGCGCCGACCGCGCGGGTCATCAGGAACGTGCCGCGGAAGTTGACCCGCACGCAGCGGTCGAAGACGTCGATGTCCAGTCCGGTCAGGGGCCCGCCGCCGCCGGCGAGCCCGGCGTTGTTGACGAGCACGTCCACCGGCCCGAAGCGGTCCGAGACGAGTGAGACGGCCGCGTCGACCGAACTCGGGTCCGAGATGTCCAGTTCGACGTGCTCCGCGCCGAGCTCCCGGGCGACGTCGTGCGCCGCGCGGGCATCGACGTCGGCGAGGACGACCCGGTCGCCCGCGGCGAGGAACGCTTCGGCGACCCCTCGTCCGATCCCGCTCGCGCCACCCGTGACCACCACGATCCGTGCTTTCATTCTACAATCGTAGACGAACGATGTGCTGAAACGGAAGGAAAGCTCGTGAGCGTGCTCGGGAAGTCGGTCTTCGGCCTCGGTTCGTGGAACACCTGGGACCGGATGGGGTTCGGCGACGCCGTCCGGCTGCTGCGCACCGCGGTCGACACCGGCGTGCGGCTGTTCGACGTGGCGCACTACGACTTCGGCCCGCACGCGGAGAACTCACGCACCGACGTGATCTTCGGGAAGGCCGTGCGGGACGCGGGGATCGCGCGCGAGGACTACGTGCTCTGCGGGAAGCTGTGGCTGTGGGACTACCCGCGTGCCGGGTTCGCGCGGCAGCTGGAGACGTCGCTGGGCCGGATCGGCACCGGGCACGCGGACCTGGTCGTGGTGGGGGACTACCGCGAGCGGCCGGACGTCCCGCGGGTCGTGACGGAGGTGGCCGAGCAGGTCCGGGCCGGGCGGATCGGCGGCTGGGGCGTCAACAACTGGCTCGCCGCCGACCTCGACCTCGCGCTGGAGTTCGCCGCGCGCGAAGGTCTCCCCGCGCCGGAGTTCGCGCAGCTGAAGTACTCGATCGCCCGCCGGTCGATGGCCGAAGGCGAGTGCTACGGCAAGCACATCGCGAGCGGACGGCTGGTGCTGCAGGCCTCGGACGTCTTCGAAGGCGGCGTCCTGCTGGGCAACGCGACCCCCGCGCGCAAGATCGGTGCCGACCCGGGCGGCATCCGTCAGTCCATCGTGGACGCTGCGGCCGAGCTGACGGCGATCGCGGCGGACTTCGGCGCGACACGGGCCCAGCTCGCGCTGGCGTTCTGCCTGGCGTACGCACCGGTGGCGAACGTCCTGTTCGGAGTGAGCCGGGCCGGCCAGCTGGCCGACAACCTGGGCGCGCTCGACCTGGCCCGCCGGCACGGCACGGAGATCCGCACGGCCCTCGACCACCTGTGGCTGGACCGCGACGTCAACCCCGACGGCTCCTGGTGACTGCTAGGGCGGGTCGAGGAACGTGAGGGCCGCGATGCGGAACGGTGCGCCGCGCAGAGCCGCGCCGTGATCACCCGGAACCGTCAGCAGCTCGCTGCCCGGCACCAGCCGGACCAGCTGCTCGATGCCCGCGCTGATCGGGTCGTCCCGGCCGGCCACGAACCGCGTCGGGACCTCGATCGTGCCGGCCCGTGGAGCGAACGGCTCGCTCCGCAGCCCTTCGATGCAGCGGGCCAGCGCGACCGGGTCCCGGCCGGGTGCGGTGATCATCCGGGCGATCGCCGCCGTCAGCGGGTCGGCGGGAAGCTTCCCGCCACCCGCGAAGGCCAGCGCCGCCTCGACGTCGACCGCGCCGAACGGCTCGTGCGGGCTGAGCCCGCCGAGCACCAGCCGCCGGACCGGCAGCCGCGCGGGCAGCTCCCACGCCAGCCGCGCGCCGAGCGAGTAGCCCACGATGTCCACTTCGGACACCTCGCCGAGCGCCAGCGCCAGCTCCTCCACCAAGGCTTTCGGGGTGGCGTCGACGGGTGCCGGGCTCGAGCCGTGGCCGGGCAGGTCGGGGACGAGCACCGGGCGGCCCGACGCGGTGAGCGCCGCCGGCCAGCCGGTGCTGACCCAGTCGGTCGCGCCGTCGGAGGCGAAGCCGTGCAGGAGCAGCACCGGCGGGCCGGCGGGCGGGCCGTCGGGGGCGAACCGGCGCACGGCCGGGGAAGGGGAGAGCGTCAAGGAAGTCCTCTCTCAGGAGCGGGAACGCGAGCGCAGCCGCTGCAGCTCGCCGAGCGTGCGGGCGCGGGCGTCGACGGCGGTCCGCAGCGCGGAGCCGATGAGGTTGAGCAGGAACACGCAGAGCATGATCGTCACGCCCGGCACGACCACCAGCCACGGCGCGGTGACCAGGTAGGACCGGCCCTCGGCGATCATGTTCCCCCAGGTCGGGGTGGGCGGCGCGATGCCGAGGCCGAGGAAGCTCATCGCGCCGTCGACCAGCATCGCGGCCGCGGCGAGGATGACGACCTGCACCAGGGCCAGCGGCAGCACGTTGGGGAACACGTGCACCAGCAGGATCTTGCCGCGGCTCATCCCGGACACGCGCGCGGCGCCGATGTACTGCCGGCCGGTGACGCCGAGCACGCGGCTGCGGATGACCCGCGCGGTGAACGGCGTGAGGATCACCGTGAGCGCGATGAGCTCGGTCCAGATGCTGGCGCCGAGCGAGATGGCCAGCGCCATCGCCAGGATGATCGCCGGGAACGACATCCACGCGTCCATCAGCCGCATCAGCACCGCGTCCGCCGCCCGGTAGAACCCGCTGACCAGGCCGATCACCATGCCGGAGAACGCCGCGCAGAGCGTGATCAACGCCGACAGGCCCAGTGACGCCCGCCCGCCGGACACCAGCCGGGCGAGTACGTCCCGGCCGAACGAGTCCGTGCCGAGCGGGTGCGCGGCCGACGGCGGCAGCAGCCGGTGCACCGGGTCGGTCGCGCTGACGCTCGGCAGGAAGAACGGCGCCGCGATCACCGCGAGCACGACCAGCCCGAGCAGCACCGAGCTGATCACCAGGGTGCGGTTGCGGCTCACGCGACGCGCACCTTCGGGTCGAGCAGCGCGTAGGAGAGGTCGACCAGCAGGTTGACCGCGACGAACAGCACCGCGACGAACAACGTCACGCCCTGGATCAGCGGGAAGTCGCGCGTGGACACCGCGCCCATGAGCAGGTGGCCGAGGCCGGGCACGACGAAGATCGACTCGATGATCACGATCCCGCCGACCAGCATGGCGAAGTTGCTGCCGAGCTGCGTGACCAGCGGCATCAGCGCGTTCGGCAGGACGTGCTTCAGCATGACCTGCCGTTCGGGCAGGCCCTTGACGCGGGCGGTGCGCAGGTAGGCCAGCGGCAGTTCCCCAAGGACGCTCTCTCGCAGCGTCAGGACGAACAGCGCCGTCTGCCCGATGACGAGCACCGCCACCGGCAGTACCAGCGCGGGCACCGCGGCCACCGGATCGGTCAGCAGGTCGTGGTAGCCGCTTGAGGGGAACCACCGCAGCGTCACCGAGAAGACGAGCACGAGCACGAGTGAGATCCAGAAGTCGGGCATCGCCATGCCGAGTGCCGACACCCGATCGAGCGCGCGGGCCACCGGGTTGCGGGGCGACACCGCCTGCCACGCCGTGATCGCGACCGAAAGGAAGAAGCTGATGACCGTGGACAGCACGGCCAGCGTCAAGGTGGGCACGATGTGCGAAGCGACCACGTCGAGCACCGGCTGGTGGTAGGTGATCGACGTCCCGAAGTCGCCGCGCAGCACGTGCCCGGCCCAGGTCAGGTACTGCTGCCACAGGGATCCGTCGAGACCCATGCTCGAGCGCAGCGCCGCGACGTCGGCCGGGCGCGCGGTGGGGCCGAGGATGGCCTGGGCCGGGTCGCCCGGGATCAGCCGGATGACGAAGAACATCATCGTGCCGACGATGGCCAGGATGATCGCCAGGTCGCGCAGCCGGCGCAGCAGCACGCCGGTCACGACGCCAGCCAGGAGTTCCAGAACACCCGGTAGAAGTCGCCGTAGCCCTTGAGCCGCGGGGTGTAGGCCGCGTACAGCTTCGACTGGCTGAGCGTGATCACCGACAGCTGCTTCCACGTGAAGGCCTGCAGCTTGTCGATGACGGTCTTGGCCTGCTCGGGCGTAGTCGAGGCGTTGAACTCGGTCATGAGCCCGTCCAGCTCCGGCGACGACGAACCGTTCAGCGTGCCGAGGGTGAGCGCGGGCATCTGGGCGGGCGAGGTCAGCGACGAGTCGAAGAACAGCGTCGTGATGTCCCAGCCACCCGGGTCCTTGGTGAGCGTGCCGAGCATGGTGGCGAAGTCGTAGGTGTCGATCTTGGCGCCGAGCCCGATCTTGCCCAGCTCGTCCTGGATGAGCACGGCCCACTTGCCGAACTCGGGGTAGGAGTTCGTGGTGACGATGTGGATCGTCGCCCCGGCGGTGATCCCGGCCTCGGCGAGCAGCTGCTTCGCCCGCGCCGGATCGTGCTGCTGGTAGACGTCCTGGCCGGCGGTCGAGTACGACGCCTTGTTGTCCGGGGAGGCGAACGCGCCGGTCTCGATGGTCAGGTCCTTGCTGCCGCCGGTCGCCGCGTTGATGGCCGGCTTGTCCAGCAGCAGGTTCAGCGCTTCGCGCGCCCGCGGGTCGGCGAACTTCGAACCGGGGTTGAAGTTCGGGATGATGACGTTCTCGTTGCCGCCGGGCAGGTTGTGCACGACGAGGTTCGGGTTGGCCTTGAGCTGCTCGTACTGGTCGTTCGCCGGCATCGCGTGGTCCCACTGGCCGGTCTGCAGGCCGTTGACCAGCGCGTCCTGGTCGCCGACGATCTTGTAGGTGACCGTGTCGAGGTACGCGTGCTTGGCGCCGGCCTGGCCGCCCCAGTCCTCCTCGGACCGCGACCGGTAGCCGTCGTAGCGCTCCAGCACCAGCTGCTGGCCGATGTCCCAGCTCTTGAGCTTGTACGGCCCGGTGCCGATGGCCTTGTCCTGGCCGAAGCCGGTGGCGGGCAGGCCCACCAGGTTCTTCGCCTCGTAGATCTCGGTGCCGGCGCCGGCCAGCTCGTCGATCAGCGGGTAGCGCGGCCGCTTGAGGTGGATGGTGACGGTGGCCGGGTCCGGCGCGGCGATCGTGTCGATGTCCGGCGTGACCAGCTGGCCGGTGCGATGGCTCTTCTGCCAGCGCTGCAGGCTCGCGACGACGTCGGCGCCGGTCAGCGGGTTGCCGTCCTGGAACGTGACGCCCTGGCGGAGCTTGAAGGTGTAGGTCAGCCGGTCCGGGCTGGTCGTGAACGTGTCGACGAGCATCGGCCGCGCGACGAAGTGCTGGTCCACTTCGAACAGCTTCTCGTACAGCATGTTGCCGATCTGCGCGGTGACCTGGCCGGGGTTGGCGACCATGTCGAGCGACTGCGGATCGGTGGGGACGGCGACAGTGAGGTTGCCGCCGCGGACCGGCGGCCCGTCGGCGGCGGCCGGCGTTCCGGCGCCGCCCATGCAGCCGGCGAGCAGCGTGGCCGCGGTGGCGAGGGCGGCGAGCAAGGGGAGTCTCTTCATGGGCGCGTCGATCCTGTGTGGGGGAGGGCGGGCAGGTCGGGGTTCGCGGCGAGCAGCCGTCGCGTGTAGTCGTGCCGCGGGGCGAGGCGGATCTCGTCCGGGGTGCCGGTTTCGATCAGCTCGCCGCGGTACATGACGCCGACGCGGTCGGCCACCGACAGCACGAGGCTGAGGTTGTGGGTGATGAACAGCAGGCTCAGCGTGCGAGTGCGGCGCAGGTCGAGCAGCAGGTTCATGACCTGGCCCTGCACCGACACATCGAGCGCGGACGTCGGTTCGTCGGCGACGATCAGCTCGGGCCCGGCGGCGACCGCGCGGGCGATGGAGACGCGCTGGCGCTGGCCGCCGGACAGCTGGGACGGGAGCTTGCCCGCCGTGTCCTTCGGCAGGCCGACTTCGTCGATGAGGTCGGCGACCCGCCGGTCGAGTTCGGCGCCGCGCAGCGGTGTCAGCTCCTTGAGCGGCTCGGCGATGATCCGCGCGGCGGTGTGGCGGGGATCGAGGGAGCTTTGCGGGTCCTGGAAGATCAGCTGGACGCGGCGGCGGAACGCGCGTTCGGCGCCGGTCAGCCCGGCGGGTCCGATCCCGTGCGGGCCGAAGGTGACGGTGCCCGAGGTCGGCGGTTCGAGCGCGGTCACCACCCTGCCGAGGGTGGACTTGCCGGAGCCGGACTCGCCGACCAGGCCGAAGAACTCGCCCGGCGGGATCTCGAGGGAGACGTCCCGCACGGCTCGCACGCCGTGTCCTTTTTGGCCGTACACTTTGGACACTCGCTCGATCGTGAGCGGAGCCCCCTGGTGGACCCGGTCCGGACAATGTGCCACCGCGGGCGTCTCGAGGGTCATCGTGGGGGAGATGACCGGGAAGCCGTCGCGGCGGCTGACGCCGAGCTGCGGCACGCAGCCGAGCAGCGCCCGGGTGTAGGGGTGCCGAGGCCGCGTCAGGATGTCGTCGCGGGACCCCGTTTCGACCAGGCGGCCGCGGTACATGACCGCGATCCGGTCGGCGACCTGCGCGGCGACCCCCATGTCGTGGGTGATGAACACGCACGCGGTCCCGTGGTCGCGGCGCACGCGGTCGAAGAGCGTGAGGATCTCCGCCTGCGTGGTGACGTCGAGGGCGGTGGTCGGCTCGTCGGCGATGAGCAGGTCGGGGTCGGCCATCAGGGCGAGCGCGATCATCACGCGCTGCTGCATGCCACCGGACAGCTGGTGCGGGTACAGCCGCAGGATCCGGCCGGTGTCGGCGAGCCCGACCTCGGTGAGCAGCCGGCGCGCCTTGGCCTCGGCCCGCTCGCGCAGCGGGCTGCCGCGCCGGGCCGCCTGCCCGGGCAGCGACCCGGCCTCGCGGTAGGCCTCGACCAGCTGCCCGCCGACGCGGCGGCCGGGGTTCAGCGAGTCGAGGGCTTCCTGGAAGATCATGCCGATCCGCGGGCCGCGGTAGGCACGCATGGCATCGGCGGGCAGCTTCGTGACGTCCACGCCGTCGATCGCGATCTCGCCGCGGGTGCGCACCGGGGCGACGAACTCGAGCAGGCGGATGATCGACAGGGCGGTCACGGTCTTGCCGCTGCCGGACTCGCCGACCACGCAGAGCGTCTGCCCCTGCTCGAGATCGAGGGACAGCTCCCGCACGAGTTCGCGCTCGGCGTCCTCGGTGACGACACCGACGGTGAGGTCCCGGATTTCGAGCAGCGTCATGGATTCCCCTTCCTCGCGCCCGCCGCGACGGGCGAGCCGGACTGCCGGGGGCCGGCAGGGGTAGTTTTACGCATGTTGACACTCCCGGAAGGGCGTGTCAATGGTTTTATTCTACGAACGTAGGAAGTTGAAACGCGACGGATTTCCGTTGCTGCGCGTGGAAAATCGGCACTGGACGGGTTTATCTACGCATGTAGAGTGTCCGGGTCGAACAAAGGAGGACGACGTGACGACGACCCCAGCCACGCCGCAACGGATCGTGGACATCGCGGTGGGCTACATGGCCGCCCAGCAGCTCTTCGCCGCCAACCGGATCGGCCTGTTCCCGGCACTGGCCGCCGGCCCGCTGACCGCCGCGGACCTGGCCGCGCGCACCGGACGGCCGGAGAAGATCACCCGGATCCTCGGCGACGCATTGGCATCCCTCGGCCTGCTGTCCCGTGTGGACGGTCGATACGCCCTCACGGCCGACACTGCCGCCCACCTCGGCGGCGACGGCCTCGACCTGGCGCCCTTCCTGACGTTCCTCGAGACGATCAGCTACCCGCACTGGCAGCAGTTCGCGCACACCACCGACACCGGCGAACCCGGCGACCTCGACCTCACCGGCGAACGCTGGGACACCTTCCTCGGCGGGGTGATGGCGTATAACGCCCTACACGCCCGGCAGCTGGCGCACGCTTTCGACTTCGGAGGCTTCAAAAACCTCCTGGACCTGGGCGGGCTTTCGGCCGAATTCGCGCTCGGCGCGCTGCGGGCCAACGACGTCCTGCGAGCGACGTTCGTCTACGACCCGCGGTCGGTGCCGTCGGTGACCGCGGCGGTGGCTCCCTTCGCGGACCGGACCGCTGTTCACGGCGTACCGACTCCGGAAGCCGAGCCGGAGGGCGAGTTCGACCTGGTCATGGTGAACCACGTGGTGCACCGGTTCACCGTCGACGAGAACCGGGCGATCCTGCGGCACGCGCGAGCCGCGGCGGCGCCGGGCGCGCGGCTGCTGCTGCTCGACTTCTTCCTCGACGACGACGCCACGCCGCGGGCCCTCGACGCACTGCACGCGGGGGAGTACCTGGTCATCGACGGCACGGTGGTGTACCCGGAAGCGGACGTGCGCGGCTGGCTGTCCGGCGCGGGGTGGCGCACGGTGGACCGGCTGACGCTGCCGGGTTCGCCGCGGGTCCTGGTGGCGGAGGCGGTATGAGCCTCGATCCCGCGGTGCGGGCACTCCTGGACCGGAGCCCGGACGCGCCGGCCCGGCCGTTGACCGCGGTGGAGCTGCGGGCGGCGTTCGCGGCTTCGCGCCCGCAGCCGGGGGCGACGGCGCCGGTCGCGTCGGTGACCGACCACCGGCTCCCGGGCGGCCTCCGGGTGCGGCTGTACCTGCCGGAGACTTCCGGTCCGGTGCCGGTGTTCCTGTGGATCCACGGTGGTGGCTGGACGATCGGCTCGATCGAGGAGAACGAGGTCGCGTCCCGCGCGGTGTGCGCTGCGGCGGAGGTCGCGGTGGCGGCGGTCGAGTACCGGCTCGCGCCCGAAGATCCTTACCCGGCCGCGCCTGACGACTGTTACGCGGTGCTGGAGTGGCTGGCCGCGGGCGGTGCCGGACCTTCGGTGGTCCGTTCCCGGGTGGCGATCGGCGGCGAAAGCGCGGGCGGGAACCTGTCCACTGTGGTCTCGCTGATGGCGCGGGACCGGGGCGGGCCGCCGATCGCGGCGCAGGTGCTGATCTGCCCGGTGTTCGGCCACCCCGACGACGGGTTCGCGTCCTATGCGGACTTCGCGACGGGCTACGGCATGACGGCGGACGCGATGCGGTTCTTCTTCGCCCAGTACGTCCCCGGCGACTGGGACGACCCGTACGTGCTGCCTTCGCGGTCCGATGACCTGTCGGGCCTGCCCCCGGCGCTGGTGCTGACGGCGGAGTACGACGTCTTGCGCGACGAGGGGGAGGCGTTCGCCCGGCGGTTGTCCGAGGCCGGCGTCGCGGTCGACCTGCACCGGTACGCGGGGCAGATCCACGGTTTCTACGGGCTGTACACGGACCTGCCGGCGTCGCCGCGGTCGCACGCCGAAGTGGCGGGGTTCCTGCGGCGGATCTTCGCCTGAGGTCAGGGGCGGGTGAGCCTCCCGAGCAGCGACTCCAGGTGCCGGTGCTGGAGCTCGACGGTGGAGAACTCACCCGCCACCAGGCTCATGACGTTGGCGCCGGCGTTGAGCAGGACGATCTCGTCGACGAGCTGCTCGTCGGGGGTTTCGGTGACGATGTCGCCGTCCTCGCGGCCTTCGGCGAGGAAGCGGTGCAGGAGGCCGCGCCACTCGCGGACGTGCTCGAGGTACTTGTCGTGCATGGCCCGGTTGGCGAGCGACATCTGCCAGAAGATCATCAGCACCCGCCCGGCGGTGATGCGTTCCTCGTCGATCGGCATGGAGGAGACGCAGATTTCCCGGAGCGCGGTGAGCCCGCGCAGGCCGTCGAGCTCGACGTATTGGCGCATCATGTCGAGCGCGCGTTCGTAGGTGGCCGCGATGATGTCTTCCTTGCTGGGGAAGTACAGCTTGAGGGCCCCGTTGGCGAACCCGGCGGCGGCGGCGATCTCGCGCATGGTGGCGGCTTCGATGCCCCCGCGCACGATGAGGTCCCAGGTGACCTCGACGATGTCCCTGCGCCGCTGGTCGTGGTCGATGATCTTGGGCACCCGGCACCTCCCGCACTGGTTTCTCTACCAGTGTAGGAGAAAGTACCGGCAGGGACAGCGCCGGGCTACCGCCGGAACACCCGCCGCCCCGCGAACCACGTTTCGAGGACCCGCGTCGCGGCCAGGTCGGCCGTCCGGAACGGATCGCGGTCCAGCACCACGAAGTCCGCCGACCGGCCCGGTGTCAGCGAGCCCGTGACGTCGTCGAGCCCGCTGGCCCGGGCTCCGCCGAGGGTGAACACCTCGATGGCCTCGGCCACCGTGATCGCCTGCTCCGGCCACAGCGCGCCGGGCCGCCGCCCCTCGGGGACGGCGCCGGGCTACCGCCGGAACACCCGCCGTCCCGCGAACCACGTTTCGAGGACCCGCGTCGCGGCCAGGTCGGCCGTCCGGAACGGATCGCGGTCCAGCACCACGAAGTCCGCCGACCGGCCCGGCGTCAGCGAGCCCGTGACGTCGTCGAGCCCACAGGCGCGGGCCCCGCCGAGGGTGAACACCTCGATCGCCTCGGCCACCGTGATCGCCTGCTCCGGCCACAGCGCGCCGGGCCGCCGCCGGTGCGGGTCCTGCCGCGTCACCAGGCCCGCGATGCCCTCCCACGCGTTCGGCGACTCGCTGACCGGCCAGTCCGAACCGCCCGCGACCAGGGCGCCCATGTCCAGCAGCGCGCGGTTCGGCTGCATCCGGGACGCCCGCGCCGCCGGCAGCACCTCCGCGATCGCGTCGGGGATCACGCCGGGCACCCACAGGAACGGCGAGATGTCGGCCGCCACCCCCAGCTCCGCGAACCGCGGGAGGTCGTCCGGGTGCACGAACTGCCCGTGCGCCACCTGGAACCGCGTCTCGGCGAACCCCGCGGCCCGCACCCGCGCGACCGCGTCGAGGAACTGCCGCACCGACGCGTCCCCGGTGCAGTGGACCTTCGCCGAGAACCCGGCTGACGCCGCCTTGAGCAGCCAGTCCGTCAGCTCCTCGGGCGGCATGGTCGTCGAGCCGTGGTAGCAGCCGCCGTGGGTGTCGTCGGGGAGGTACGGCTCGAGGAACGCGGCGGTGCGCGTGGGCGGTACGCCGTCGAGGAAGATCTTCACGAAGTCCGGGCGGTGGTGCTCGGTGCGGTAGCGCCCGGCGATCTCCAGCAGCGGGGCGCCGATCGGGTCGAACCCGAAGACCGGGTCGTTGACCAGCAGCGACGACACCACCCACGCGTCCAGTTCCCCGGCGATATCCAGCGAGTGGAGCGCGCCGAGGATGTCGGTCGAGACACCGGCGTCCTGGAACGCCGTGACGCCGAAGCCGTGCAGGATCTCGATCGCCCGCCGGGACGCGCTGCGGTGCTGCGCGGGAGTCAGCGCGCCGGTCACGCGCTCGACGAGCACGCCCGCCGCTTCCAGGAGGAGGCCGCTGGGCGCACCGCCGTCCCGGACGATCACGCCGCCGGCCGGGTCCGGGGTGGCCTCGGTGATCCCGGCCAGCTCCAGGGCGCGGCTGCTCACCCAGCGGTTGTGCCTGCTGTCGTCGGTGAGCGAGACCGGCCGGCCACCCGCGGCGTCGTCGAGCGCGCGCCGGGAGGACGCCGAAGACATCGTCTCCACCAGGGTGGACGCCCACGCCCCGCCGGTCAGCCATTCGTCCGGGCCCAGCGTCGCGGCTCGCGCGCGGACCGCGTCGAGGATGTCGCCGAAGCTCGCGTCCGCACCGAAGGTGAGCTCGAACAGGTCGGCGCGCCCGGCCATCGCGTGGTGGTTGTGCACGTCGACCAGGCCCGGCAGGACGAACGCGCCGCCGAGGTCCAGCACTTCGGTGCCCGGCCCGCGGTCGACGTCCTCGAGCGCGACGACCTTCCCGCCGGTGACGGTCAGGGACGACGCCCACGGCCGGGCTTCGTCCACTGTGTACACCACGGCGTTGGTGACGACGAGGTCGGCGGCCACGGTCAGCTCTCCGCCGGGTCGAGGTGCCCGGGGTGGACGGTCGTGCTCAGCAGCCGTCCGTGCGCGCCGAAGGTGAAGTGCGTCGGCCGCTCGCCGGTCGCGTCGAGTCCGAAGAGGACACCGTGCGAGCGCAGCCCGCGGGCGTCGCGGTGGTCGGCGATCGTCACCGACGCGCACGGGATCACCTTCTCCCGCCAGGCGAAGACGTGGATCCCCGGCCGCACCCGGTACACGGTGTTCTCGTCGGTGTCGGCGAGGCCGCGTTCGGGCCCGGCCAGGCACTGCCACGTGTACCAGTGCGGGCTGAGGTAGACGTGCTCGTAGGCGTGCTGCTCGCTGTAGACCCACAGCACCCGCCGGCCGATCAGCGCCGTGCTCGGCGCCATCGCCTCGCCGCGGACCTCGATGCCGTCGATCGTCGCGGGCCGGAACCGCTGGGTGACGCGCGGGGTGCCGGCGTCGCCGATCCGGGTGGTGATCACGAGCGCGCGGCCGTCGCGCACGTCCAGGACCAGCGAGACGGCTTCGCGAGCGTCGCCGGGGTCCGGCTGGACGTAGTACAGCCCGTCGTCGACGAGGAAGGTTTCGCCGGGGTCCGTGCCGTTCCAGGTGAAGACCGGCCCGTCGCCGGAGCGGAGGACGAACGAGCGGCCGTGCAGGTCGCCGACGACCGGCGCCTTGTTCGCGTCGAACCCGGGGGCGAGGCCGTCGAGCGGGAGCCAGGTGGAGGTGTCCGAAAGGGTCATGGGTCCTCAATGGTCGCAGTGGTCGCCGGCGGGCAGGTCGAGCGCGGGGTTGCGGTCGCAGAAGCCGGCCGGCCGGAACAGGAACCCGGACTTGTCGACCGGCATCACGGGCCAGTCCTCGGGCCGGGGGACGTGGGTGGGGCCGAAGACGTGCCAGAGCACGAGGTCGGCGTCGACGAGATCGCGGTCCGCGGCCGTCCAGGCGGGCAGGCCCGCACCGCCGGGGTGGGCGCCGGGCCGCTCGCCGGCCGGGTAGCGCTCGTCGTCGCGGTACGGCGTCGCCCACAGGTGCTTCGTCGCGAACGTCGCCCGCGCGTGCACGGACGCTTCGGGCTGGGCCATCAGCGTCGCCGACGGACGCGGCACGAGCTGGTAGGCGGTCGGCTTGCCGAGCCGGTTCACCCGCGAAGCGCTGCGGACCTCCCAGACGCGCGCGCGGGCCGGATCGGCGAGCCGCCTGGCCTCGCTTTCGGTCCGCAACGGCGTGCTCTGCCAGGTGAACGCGTTGCCGTACGGGTTGTCCGGGCCGGTCGGCACGCCCACGACGTCCACCTCGTGGAGGCTGGTGCGCCCGCCGTCGACCTCGACGTCGAGCCGGGCGCAGAACAGGTGCTGGTGCACCGGCGCGAACAACCCGGGCGCGAGCTCGGTGGCGTGGCGCTGGTCCTGCCCCGGCGTCCCGGCGCCGCAGAAGACGACCCCGGTGGCCTTCGCCTCGAACTCGATCGTGCCGTCGAGGTGGAAGTACCAGTAGTGGCCGTAGTCGTAGTTGCCGATGGTCGAGATCGAGGAGACGACGAGCCGCCGCGAGCGGCGCACCTCCGGCGTCCCGGCGAGGTCGGTGTGCTTCCAGAGGATCCCGTCGTCCTCCTCGTGCAGGCAGATCGCCCGCGGGATCTCGACCGGCTCGCCGTGGTCGTCGGCGACCCAGGCGGGGAAGTAGCGGATCTCGCCGACGCAGTCGCAGCCGAGGCGCAGGTCGTTGCCGTTCTTGCCGAACTGGTATTCGCCGGCGTCGAAGTAGCTGATCCAGAACCGGCCGGGCGCGACGTCCCCGTACGGGACCACCATCTCCGGGACGGAAGCCCGGTACAGGACCGGCCGGTCCTGGAAACCCACCTGGTGCAGGGTCAGGCCTTCGCGGGCGTTGAAGCCGACGCGCAGGCGCCAGCCCTCCCAGGTCACCTCGGTGCCGTCGACGGTGAAGCTCGGGCCGGCGGGCTGGGTGATCTCGATCGGCCGCTGCGTCGTGCGGGCGGGGATCCCGGTGTAGCGGCCGGGCTCGGCCGGCACCGGGACGTCGCCCGCGTCCTCGACGCGCAGGACCTCCTGCCGCGTGAGGTCGAGGTGCACGACCAGACCTTCGACCGGGTGTGCCCACGGGCTGTCGCCTTCGTCCTCGCGCAGGAAGGTCAGCGAGCGCATGACGCGGCCGGTCTCGTCCTCGCGGCCGAAGTAGCCCGGAGCCAGCGGCGCGCAGAAGGCGTGCTCGACGCGGTCGGCGAGGCCGCGGCGGGCCATCGCGGCCTGCCAGCTCTCGGCCGCCTTCGTGAGCCGCTCGGCGAGCTCGTACTCCTCGAAGAGGTAGGACGGCTGGCCGTCCGTGGTCGCCCAGTCGTCCCAGGAGACCAGCTCGTGCCCGGTGACGTCGACGATCGCTTCCCCGGCGCGGCCGGTGGCGGTGTCGAGCAGCGTGTAGCGGATCCGCCGGCCGGGGTGCGGTTCGTCCTTGGCGGGTTCGAGCGGGACGACCTGCGGGAACCGGATCGGGCCGTCGGCGAGCCCGGCGGCGGCGAGGATCGCGCGGCCGGCGGAGAGTTCGGCGGCGGTCAGCGGGTCGAGGGGGTGCGGCGTGCTCACCCTGGACAGTCTCACGCGCCGGCCGGCCGCGCGGAACCGCCCGTGCGGTCGCGGACAACAAGGCTGCGCTCGACGCCAACCACGGCGCGGGCCCGGCGGTGAGGATGGGCGCATGCGAACCGAACTGGCCGGGAAGGCGGTGCTGGTGACCGGCGGGGCGTCCGGGATCGGGCTGGCCTGCGTGCGGGCGTTCCGGGAGGAAGGGGCGCGGGTCGGGGTGATCGACCGGGCGGCCGGCCCCGGGGTAGTCCGGGCCGACGTCACGGACGAACCCGCCCTGGCCACCGCGGTCGGCGCCCTCGCCCGCCGGCTCGGGGGATTCGACGTCGTCGTCGGGTGCGCCGGGGTCTCCGGGCCCGTCGGCAAGCCCCTCGCCGAGACCACCGCCGCCGAGGTGGCCGCGGTGCTCGCCGTCAACGTCACCGGGCAGTTCCTGCTGGTCAAGCACGCGCTGCCGCACCTGGGCGACGGCGGCTCGGTCGTCCTCCTCGGCAGCGACTCCGCGTTCGCCGCCGCGCCGGGCATGGTGCCCTACTGCGCGTCCAAGGGCGCCGTCGTCGCCATGACCCGGGCGCTTTCCGTCGAGGTCCCGGGGATCCGCGTCAACTGCGTGTGCCCCTCGGTGGTCGACACGCCGATGGCGCGCGGCGACCTCGGCGCCGTCCTCGACGACCCGGCGTTCCCCGTGCAGCAGGCCGAAGACGTCGCCCGGCAGGTGCTGTTCCTCGCGTCCCCCGCTTCCCGGCCGGTCGACGGCCAAGCCCTGCTGGCCGACTTCGGGATGTCGGCCCGCTCGGCGTTCCCCGCCTAGGAAAGGATCCACAGTGGACACATCGGCAAGGGTCGTCGCCATCACCGGCGGCGGCACCGGCATCGGTGCGGCGGTCGCCCGGCGCTACTCGGGCGAAGGCGCTCGGGTCGTCGTGCTGGGACGGCGTCGCGAGCCCCTCGAGAAGATCGCCGCCGAGACCGGCGCACACGTGATCGCGTGCGACGCGAGTGTGCGTGCCGACGCCGAGCAGGCGGTCGCGGAGATCGTCGGCCGGTACGGGCGGCTGGACGTCGTGGTCGCCAACGCCGGCGGGCACGGGTTCCAGTCGGTGGCCGACACCGGTGACGACGAGTGGGAGCTCGCGCTGCGCTCGAACCTTTCGAGCGCGTTCGTCCTGTGCCGGGCGGCGCTGCCGTCGCTGGTCGAGACGGGCGGGCAGATCGTCGTGGTGTCGTCGCTGGCCGGGCTGTTCGCCGGGCCGAACGTCGCCGGGTACACGGTGGCCAAGCACGCGCTGATCGGCCTGACCCGCTCGATCGCCCGCGACTTCGGGCCGCGCGGGGTGCGGGCGAACGCCGTCTGCCCCGGCTGGGTCCGCACGCCGATGGCGGACGGCGAGATGGACCAGTTCGCGGCGGCGGCCGGCTTCGAGGGCGGCCACGACGAGGGCTACCGCCGGGTGACGGCCGAGGTCCCGCTGCGCCGCCCGGCCGAGCCCGAGGAGATCGCCGCGGTGGTCCGGTTCCTGGGTTCGCCGGAGTCGTCCTACATCACCGGCGCGGTCCTGGTCGCCGACGGCGGCGCCCACTGCGTCGACCTCCCGACGCTGGCCTTCGAGCGCGCCGGCATGTGAGCCATCAGGCGCCCAGGTAGGCGGCGTGCAGCGTGGCGGGCGAGTCCAGCAACGTCTGCGCGTCGCCCGCGTACGTCACCCGGCCCGACGAAACCACCAGCGCCTCCTTCGCCACGCCCAGCGCCAGGTGCGTGAACTGCTCCACCAGCAGGATCGCCGCGCCCTCGGCCGCGAACCGCGTCACCACCGGCAGCAGCCGGGTGAACACCACCGGGGCCAGCCCCAGCGACATCTCGTCGATGAGCAGGAACGCCGGGCGCGCCGCGAACGCCCGGGCCAGCACGACCATCTGCTGCTCGCCCCCGGACAGCAGCGCCGCGGGGGAGTCGCGGCGCTTGTCCAGTTCGGGAAAGAGGGAAAGCACGTCGTCGAGCCGGGCCGGCGTGCGGGCGGTCAGGCGGAGGTTCTCCAGCACCGTCAACCCCGGGAACACCGCCCGGCCCTGCTCGATGTGCGCCAGCCCGAGCCGCGCCCGCGCCACCCGCGAATGCCGGGTGATGTCGACGTCGCCGACGTGGACGCGGCCCGCCGACGGGGCCACGACCCCCGACACGGCTTCCAGGAGGCTCGTCTTGCCGGCGCCGTTCGGCCCGACCAGTGCCGTGATCCGGCCGGGCTCGAGGGTGAACCCGACGTCCCGGATCACCGGGCCCGCGCCGCGCTTCACCGTCAGCCCGTCGACACGCAACGCCGTCACAGCAACTCCGTTTCACCCATGTACGCCTTGAGGACCGCCGGGTCGGCCAGCACGTCCGCCTGCGGGCCGCTCGCCAGCACCTCGCCGAAGTCGAGCACCGTCAGCCGGTCGCACACCGACCGCACCAGGTCGAGGTCGTGCTCGATGAGCAGCACCGACACCCCGAACCGCGCCGGTACCTGCCGCAGCCGCCGCCCGAACGCCACGTGCTCCTCGTGCGGCAGCCCGGCCGCCGGTTCGTCGAGCAGGAGCACCCGCGGCCGGGCCAGCAGGTGGCCGACGACCTCGACGAGCCGGCGCGCGCCGGCGTCCACCCGGGACAGCGGGGTCCGCGCCGGCGGGCAGCCGAAGAACTCCAGCGCGCCGGCGACCTCGGTGCCCGGCAGCCGCCGGCGGGCGACGAACCGGACGTACGCGCCGACCGTCAGCCCGGGTGGGACGCGGTCCTGCTGGAACGTCCGCCGCAGCCCGCGCCGGGCCCGGCGGGTGGGCGAGCCGGTCAGCGGGCGCCCGTCCAGCGTCACGGTCCCGGTCGCCCGCGGCAGGAAGCCGCTGACGACGTCGACCAAGGTGGACTTCCCGGCGCCGTTCGGCCCGATCACGCCGAGGATGCCGTGCTCGGGCACCACGACGTCCACTTCGGACAGTGCTTTGACGTGCCCGAAGTGGACACTCAGCCCGCGCACCTCCAGCACCGGCTCGCCCGGCGGCAGCGGCTCGACGTCCGCGATGTCCGAGAGGCCGACCCCGGCCGGTCCGCGGGACCGGCGCCGGTGGAAGAGGTCCCGGACGGCCGTGCCGAGGTTGCCGCGCCCGGCCAGGGCCTGGATGCCGAGCACGCCGAAGATCACGAACCCCCAGTCCTGCGGCACGCCCCAGCGTTTCAGCAGCTCCGGCACCGCGACCCAGAGCAGCGCGCCGAACACCGCCATGTCGATGAGGTGCGCGCCGGACATGACGGCCAGCACGTACAGCGCGAGGGACTGGATCGCGGTGAAGCTCGCCGGGAAGGCGAGGCCGACCTGGCCGGTGAGCAGGCCGCCGCTGACCCCGCCGAGCGCGGCGCTGACCGCGAACGCCGTGAGCTTCGACGTCCGCACGCCGGCGCCGACCGCGGCGGTGCCGCGCTCGGAGAACGCGACGAGGTGCCAGCTGCTGCCCCAGCGGCCGCGGCGCAGGGAGTGCACGAGCAGTCCGCAGGCGACCAGGACCAGTACCGCGAAGAAGAAGTACGACCGGTCGTCGGAGAACGCCTCCGGCCGCTCGACCGGGAGACCTTCCGTGGCGCCGGGGAACTGGATCTGCACCAGCGTGAGGTCGGCCGCCGCGGCGAGCCCGAGGGTGACGACGGCGAGCGTGATCCCGCGCAGCCGCAGCGCGGGCAGCCCGACGAGCACGCCGGCCACCGCGGCGGCCAGCCCGCCCAGGACGAGCCACGCGACGAACCCGCCGGGTACGCCGGCGACGTTGCACGCCGAGACGACGAACGCGCCGACCGCCCCGAACGTGAGCTGGCACAGCGAGACCATCCCGGCGGTGCCGGTCACGACACCGAGCCCGAGCAGGGCGATCGCCGCGACGACGGCGCTGACGCCGAGGTAGACGAAGTACCCGGCCAGCCCGACGCTCAGCCCGTACCCGACCGCGACCGCGGCGGCCGCGACGGCGAACGGGAGGAACCGCTCAGCGAGCCGCATCCCACACCTCCTTGCGCTGCGTCCACAGCAGCAGCGCCACGATGACCAGGAACGGGAGGAAGTACCGCAGCACCGACAGCCGGTCCGACTGCGCGACCGCGCCCTGCGCCATACCGAGCACCAGCCCGCCGGCCACGGCCAGGTCGAGGCGCCGGAAGCCGCCGAGCAGCGCGGCCGCGGCCGCCGGGACCACCAGCATCGCCAGCGACGTCGGGTCGTTCGACTGCGACGGCGCGACGATCGAGACCGCGAGCGTGGCGATCACCCCCGTCGCCGTCCAGACGCCGACCGCCAGCGGCCGGGCCGGGATGCCCAGCAGCTCCGCCGTCGTGGGCCGCTCGGACAGCGCGCGCAGCCGGACACCGAGCGTCGTGCGGGCCAGCACCACCCGGCAGCCCAGCGCGACCAGCACCGCCAGCGCGACGGTGACCACCGTGACCTGGCTGATCACCACGCCGCCGGCGGTGAACGCCGGCCCGGCCAGCAGTGGGTGGAACGGCTGCGGCTTGTTCCCGAACAGGATGAACGCCAGCGAGATCAGCAACAGCAGCACCGCGACGGTCACCGCCGAGCGCGTCCCGGTGTCCGCCTCGGCCAGCCAGGTCGACACGATCCAGCCGAGGACCGCGCTCAGCGCGCCTCCGAGCACGATCCCGGCCACTGTGGCCAGCCACTCCGGAAGTCCTGCGTGGACCGCCAGGAACACCGCGACGTAACAGCCGAACATCCCGGTGGCGGACTGCGCGAAGTTGACGACGCGAACCAGGCGCGACATCAGCGTCAGGCACACCGCGAGCACCGCGTAGAGGCCGCCGGCGGCGAGACCGGCCAGAGCGCCCTGCAGCATGGACGTCCTCCTAGGACTTCGGGATCCGCAGCCAGTCCTGCCCGGCCAGCTCCCACTTGTTCGTTCCGGTGGCGAGCTTGATCGGCCACCCGGCGATGTTGTCGTGGTGCGCCTGGGCGGGGCCGAACACGTACGGCGTGCCGACCATCGGGTCGCTGACCGGCTTCATCCCGCGCAGCGCCTTGGTCACCGACTCCCGCGTGATGTCACCCTGGATTCCCTTGAGGACACCGAGGAAGTACTTCGCCGCCAGGTAACCGCCCTGGCTGAACGACGTCAGCGGGATCTTGTTCTTCGTCATCAGGTCACGCCAGTCCTTCGTCTGCGGGCTGCCGGCGTCGGTGAACGGGTAGAACTCGGCCGGCACGTACACACCGGCGCCGGCGTTCGAGATCGCCTTCGCGTAGTTCTCGCTGTAGACGCTGGTCAGCAGCAGCCACGTGACGTCGTTCCAGCCCTGCGCCTGCGCGGCCTTGAGCTGCCCGATCGAGTCGGGCTCCACCGGGTTGACGGTGATCGCCTTGCAGCCCGCGGCGCGTGCCTTGACGATGTAGGACGTGTAGTCCGAGCCGCCGTAGGGCACGGTCGCGTCGAGGTACTTGAGCTTCTTGCCGGTGATCTTCGTCCACTCGTCGATCGCGGCCTGGTACGCGGGGAGCGTGTTGCCCGCGATCTCCAGCAGTGCGCAGATGTCGTTCAGCTTCAGCGTTTCCGAGCCGTAGAGCAGGGTGAGCGTCATGTCGTGGAACGGCCCGACGTTGACCGGCGCGATGTTCGGGCTGGAGAAGCACGCCGGGTCGACGCCGATGCCCTGCACGGACAGGATCTTCTGCTGCTCGTAGTACTTCGCGTTGATCTCGCACTCGATCAGGCTCGACGAACCGACCAGCGCGACGGCGTCGTCACCGCCGACCACTTCGCGCGCGGCCGCCGCGGCCGCCGACGGGTCGCCCTTGTCGTCGATCGCCTTGTACTCGATCTTGCGGCCGTTGACGCCGCCGGTGGCGTTGGCCGCGTCGAACACGGCCTTGGCGGCCTGCGAAGCCTCCGGGAAGGTCGCCGCGCCGCTGAGCGCGTTCACCGAACCGACGACGATCGGGCCGTCCGCGCCGGCACCGGACCCGGCACAGCCCGCGACGAGGAGGGCGGCGGCCGCCAGGACGGGAAGGATCTTTCTCATGACTGCTCCCGGGTCGCGGCCACGACGGGCGCGGAGTCGACGATCTGCTCGAACGAGATGACTTCGCCGCCGTCGAAGCGCCACAGGTGCGCGACGCGGGCGGTGAACGACCGGCCGGTCCGGCGGTGGGTGCCGGTGTAGGTGCCGACGCCGACGACGGTGTCCCCGGCGTCGAGGAGGTCGGCGAGGGTGAAGCGGTAGCCGTCCCAGTCGCGTCCGATCGGCTCGAAGACGTGGCGCCGGACTTCGTCGGGGCCGGTGTAGGTGCCGGCGTAGGGGAAGCCCGCGGCTTCCGTCCACGTCGTCCCCGGGCCGAGCGGGGCGAGCATGCCGGGCAGGTCGCCGCGGTCGCTGGCGGCGTAGTGCGCGCGGATCACGTCCACAGTGGACACAGTGGCTCCTTCAGACGGGCTGGGCGTCGGGATAGCCGACCGAGCCCAGCGGGTAGATGTGCCCGCCGGCGCGGGAGTGCTCGGAGCGGCCGTCGCCGGTCAGGCCGAGGAAGACACCGGTGGTGCGCAGCGCGTAGCCGAGGTCGTGCAGCCACACGCTCGCCACGGCGATCCGGAACTCCCGGAAGCAGAACAGGTAGAGGCCGTCGGCGAACTTCCACACCGTCGAGAGGTCCATGTCGCCGTGGCCGCGCTGGACGCCTTCGAGGCACTGCCACGCGTAGCGCTCCGACGAGAGGTAGACGTGCTCGTAGAGGTGCTCGGGGCTGTAGCGGTAGAGATTGCGCTTGCCGATGAGGTCGCGTGACGGCCCGGGCGCGACGCCGGAGGGCGGGCCGCCGTCGGTGACCCCGGACTGGAAGCTCTGCGAGACGCGGGGAACGACGTCTTCCGCGCCGATCACCGAGCGGACGGCGAGCGCGCGGTGGGACGTCGTCGAGTACACGACGGTCAGCGCTTCGCCGTCGATGCTGGTGAGCGGCAGGTTCACGAAGAAGACGTCGTCGCGCACGGCGACGGCGTCGTACGGGTCCTCGACGCCGTTGCAGACGACGTGCTCGGCGTCTTTGAAGTGCAGGGAAAGGACTTCGCCGTCATCGAGGGTGATCGTGACGTCCCGGCCGGTGAGGTCGGCGTCCGGCAGGCGGTAGGTGGCGATCCCGGCGGCGAACTCGTCGTAGGTGCGCCAGCCGTCGGTGGGGGCTTCGGGCATGGCCTCATCGTCGGGCGGGGCGGGCGGCCCGGCGAGCGGTCACGCGCTGCGGGGCAACTACCGGTCGCTGACGGTCAACTCCCGGCGCAGCTCGCTCGGCGCCCGGCCGAACGCGCTCTTGAACACCCGGCTGAAGTGCGCGGCGTCGACGAACCCCCAGCGCGCGGCGATGGCCGCGACCGGGCGGCCGGCGTGGACGGGGTCGAGCAGGTCGCGGCGGCAGTGTTCGAGCCGGCGCGTGCGGATCCACCCGGCGACGGTGGTGCCCTGCTCCTGGAAGAGGCCGTGCAGGTGCCGCGTCGAGATGAAGTGCTCGGCGGCGATCCGCGCCGGGCCGAGGTCGGCCGAGGAGAGGTTCGCGTCGATGTGCGCGCGGATCCGGCGCATCAGCTCGTGGTGCGGGTCTTCGTTCGCGAGGTCCAGTTCGGTGGCGACGAGCGTGGAGAGGAGGTCGACGGCGCTGTGCGCGAGCCGCGCGCCGGCCGGGCCGGCCAGCTGGTCGAGGTTGCCGCCGAGCTGGGCGAGGAACGGGACGACGACGTTCCCGACGCCTTCCTTGCCCGACATGCGCACGGCGGTGAGCCGGCCGACGAGCTCGGCGGGCAGGTCGATCAGGCGCTGCGGGAACATCACGACGAGGGTGCGGAAGTCCTCTTCGAACACGAGCGAGTAGGGCCGGTGGGTGTCGTAGAGGGCGACGTCACCGGGGCGCAGGACGGCTTCGCGGCCGTCCTGCACGAGCAGACTGGTGCCGGCGAGGATGAGACTGAGCTTGTAGTACCGGCGTTCGCCGCGCCCGATGAGTTCGGGAGTCCGTTCGACGACATGCGGCGACGCGGTGACCTCGGAGACCTGCACCTCATCGGCGGCGGAGGAGCGAATCCGGCCACGGAAGCCGTCCCCGCCCGCGGTGACGTGCAGGGGGACGAACGACTGCGAGACGGCGGTACGGAACTCGGTGAAGTCACGGGCGATGAGGGTCGTGGGTGCGGGCACGGGGTCACCTCGCAGCATCGAGAGGGGAGCAGTGTCGTATACGATAAGCGATACGATCCCCGGCGACAATGCTCAGCGGCGGCTGCCGGGTTGCCGGCTCGCGTGCTGGCGGTGGTTCGGCCTCGCTCGGCGCGGTGGTGGCTGACCGGGCCGCGTTGGCAGCGCGGCCGCCCCGGCCGGCGGCGCGACCAGGCCTGGCCAGATTCCGCGCGGCCCTTCCGCACCAGTCTGTCTGGAGTCGGCAGCTCGCCCGGCCCGCTGTCCGTGGCCCGGTCTCACCGCCCACCCGAGCACCACTCACCGGGACAGCCGGCGAACCTCCCTCCCCCCGGCGCCTGGCGCCCTCCCTCCCCGGCATGTGATCCTCGTCCTGGGAGGAGAGGCGGGGATGGATTCGTTCGGCACCAGGCTGCGCCGGCTTCGGCGGGCCGCGGAGCTGACCCAGGAGGCGCTCGCCGAGAAGTCCGGGCTCAGCGGCCAGGCCATCGGCGCGCTCGAACGCGGGGATCGGCGCTACCCGCACCGGGACACCCTCGATCGGCTCGCCGACGCCCTCGGCCTCGCCGGCGACGACCGCGAGGAGTTCGCCGCCGCGGCCGCGCGGCCCGGGAGCCCGGCGGGCGCCAAGGTCGTCCCGCGCGAACTGCCCGGGGGGATCGCCGTGTTCACCGGCCGCGAAGCCGAGCTGGACCGCATCCTGGGCCTGCTCGGCGAACCCCGGCAGGGCGGCGTCGTCGCCATCGCCGGGATGGCGGGCGCCGGGAAGACCGCGCTCGCCCTCGAAGCCGGCCACCGCCTCGCCCGGCGCTTCCCCGACGGCTCGCTCCACCTCGACCTGCGCGGCCACGCCGCCGACCCGCCGGATCCCCTCGACCTGCTCGACCGGCTCATCCGCGACCTCGGGGGCGAGCCGCCGACACCCCTGTCGCTCGACTCCGCGTCGGCTCGCTTCCGGACGCTGCTCGCCCCGAAGCGCGTCCTGCTCCTGCTCGACAACGCCCGCGACGCCACCCACGTCGCGCCGCTGCTGCCCGGCGCCGGCGGCTCGGCGGCGATCGTCACCAGCCGCGTCGCGCTGACCGATCTCCCGCAGGCGCACCAGGTACTGCTCGACGTCCTGCCCGAGGCCGACGCGCTGCGCCTGCTCGCGGCCGAAATCGGGGCCGAGCGCGTCGCGGCCGAGCCTGCCGCCGCCCGGACCGTGGCCCGCCTGTGCGGATACCTGCCGCTGGCGCTGCACCTGGTCGGCGCGCGCCTGGCGACCCGGCCGCGCTGGCCCGTCGCCCACCTCGCGCACCGGCTCGACGACGAGCGCCGCCGCCTCGACGAGACGGGCGTCCGGACCAGCTTCGCCCTCGCCGTCGGCGCACTGGACGACGCCGCGGCCCGCGCGTACCCGCTCCTGTCGCTGCTCGACGTCCCGGAGCTGTCGGTGCCGGTCGCGAGCCGGTTGCTCGACGCGCCGGAGCGGGCGACCGAGGAGCTGCTGGAACGGCTCACCGACGAGCACCTCCTGACCACGCCCGCGCCGGGCTGGTACCGGCTGCACGACCTGCTCCGGCTCTTCGCGCGGGAGCACGCGGCGCGGTTGCCGGCGGGCGAGCGGGCCGCGGCGATCACCCGCGTCGTCGAGCTCTGCGCGGCGATGGCGTGGCAGAGCATGGCGCTCGTCTCGGCGGCTTCGCACCGCCACGACTGGGCGGCCGGGCGGTGGGCGGCCGCGGGACCGGCGTCCGCGGACGAGGTGTTCGCCTGGCTCGACCGGCACCAGGGGCACCTGGTCACGGTCGTGCGGCAGGCCGCCGCCACCCCCGGGGTGCCGCCCGAGGCGATCGCCGCCGTCGGGCTCGGCCTGTACGAATACCACCGTGCGCGGGCCCGCTGGCGGGACGCCATCCAGGTCGACGAAGTGGCACTGGAGCTGGTCGACGGCGTCGACCCGGTCGCGGCCGCGACGCTGCGCAACGACCTCGGGGTCGCCGAGGCCGAGCTCGCGCACGGCGGCGAAGCGGCGGGCTTCCGGCGGTCGCACGCGTTCCTCCGCCGGAGCCTCGCGGACTGGGAGGCGATCGGCGACGAGCGCCAGCTGGCGGGCACCCTCAACAACCTCTGCTTCGTCTACGGCCTCGGCGAAGACGTCGACGCGGCCATCGGCTTCGGCGAGCGGAGCCTGGCGCTCAACCGGTCGCTCGGGCTGCGGTACGTCGAGACGCTCAACCTGGTCAACCTCGCGGTGTTGTACGGACGCCAGGGCGACCGCGCGCGTGAGCTGGCGTACGCGACCGAAGCGGTGGCCGTCGCCGAGGAAACCGCCGACGTCCGCGGGATGGCGTACGGCCGGATGCGGATCGGGATCGTGCACCGGGAGCTGGGCCGGTTCGACGTCGCGGTCGAGGAGCTGAGCCGGAGCGCGGACCTCTGGCGCGAGGCGGGCGTCCGGCTGTACGAGGCGATGACGCTGGCCGAGCTGGGCCGCGCGCACCTGGGCCGGGAGGACCGCGACCGGGCGCGCGAGGTGCTCACGGACGCGCTGGAGCTGATGCGGGAGTACGGCGGTGCGGAGCGCGCGGCCGAGGTCCGAGCGGAGCTGGACCGGTTGTGACCACGGCCGTCAGGTAGGGCCGGGCACGGTGCACCGGGACGCAGGCGACCTTGCCGTCGTGGGTCCCGCAGACGAGGGTGACGGTGTCGCGGACCCGTTCGACGACCACGACGTGCGTCGGTTCTCCCGCCGCGGTGGCGGGCACCCCGGCGAAGAAGGACGCCGCGGCGAGCGCGGCGAGAAGCGTGGTCCAGGCGGCTCTCACCGGTGCCCTTCTCGTCGGGAGCTGGCGGCAAGGCCGATCTTGGTGGCCCGCGGGCCGGCGCGACAGCGACAACCTCTACGAAGGACCTCTACAAAGTGACGGCGAGCAAGCCGGTCAGGCGACCGTGTCGTCGGCCAAGGTGCTGAGCAGGGCCGCGAGGCCGCCCGGGGCCCGGCCCCGCAGCCTCGCACTCGTCACCACCGGGGCCCCGGACTCGTAGCACCGGCGGAAGCCCGCCTGGCCGAGCCGGCGCCACAGGTCGTGGTCCTCGCCCGTCGCCCGGGGGCCGAAGCCGCCCACGACGTCGAACGCGTCCGCTCGCACGCCCAGGTTCGCGCCGTACACCGACCCGTGTCCCTCGGACGTGCGCGCTCGGTCGAGGACGTCGTCGTACCGCGAAAGCGCCCGCGCCGACGCGCTGAACGGCGCCGACAGCTCCGCCGTCCCCGCGATCGCGTGGTAGCCCTGGCACGCCCGGGTCAGGTGCGCCCGCGCCCACCCGGGCGTCGCGCGCGAGTCGGCGTCCGTGCTCAGCAGCAGGGTCCGCGCCGCCGGTGTGCCCAGCAGCGCGCGGACCCGGGCGACCCCGAGGTCGCGCACCTCGCCGATCGTCCGCGCCGACCGGGAGACCACGACCACACCCGGCACGTCACCGAACGCCGCGCGGGCCACCGCCGCCGTCGCGTCGTCGCAGCGGTCGGCGACGACGCAGACCGCTGCGCCGACTCCGGCGGGCAGCCGCCGCAACGCTAGGTCCACCGCGCGTACGCACGCACCGACCAGCGATGCCTCGTCCCGCGCGGGCACCACGACGCCGACCGCCGTGATCACCGGCGCCTCAGCACGTGCAGCAGGAACTGTTCGTCGGTGTGCTCGACCAAGGGCTCGAACGCGGGGTGCGCGAGCAGCCGCGCGTGCGCGTCCCGGGCGTCCCGCGGTGCTTCGGGCGCCCACGGGAGCCAGTGCACGGCGAGCAGGTGCCCACCGGGGCGCAGGGTCGCCGCCGACGCCTCGATCGTCGCGTCGAGCGCGTCATCGTCCAGGTAGTACAAAAGCTCGCTGTACACCAGCAGGTCGACCGGCCCGGCCGGCAGCTCGTCCGGCACCGATCCCTTGTGGACGTCCACCTGGGACAGGTCGGCGACGGCCGCGCGGGTGCGCTCCACCGCCGCGGGCACCGGGTCGAACGCGAGCACCCGGTCGGCGCGCGCCGCGAGATCGCGGGTCAGCACGCCCACGCCGCACGCGGGTTCGACGACCGTGCCGTAGTGCTCGTCGGGCAGGCAGGCGAGCACCATCGCCCGCTTCCGCCGCTCGTACCACTTCGTCCCCACCGACCACGGGTCCTCCTGGGCGGCGTACAGCGAAGCGAACCGGCTCACCGGCGCCGACGTCCGCGGCGGCTGCCGGAAGAACACCTCGGTTTCGCCGGTGAAGTGGGCCAGCACCTCCCGCGGCAGGATCGGGTCCTCGCCCCGCGGGCCGGGCTCGAGCTGGGAGGTGAACGTCGCGATCGCCGCCGCCTTGGCGGTCCGTTCCGCGCCGGTGAGCCGCAGCGACCGCGCCCGGGGCCACGGGATGGCCGGGTCGTCCGGCCGCAGCCGGTGCCAGAGCCAGATCGGGTACGACCAGCACTGCGCGTCGACCGGCGCCGCGGCGAGCGCGGCCCGGGCGGCCGCCCGGTGGTCGGGGTGCGGGTCGTCCGGCCACGGCAGCAGGCACAGATCGTGGCCGGCCGCGTGCGCACGCAGCGCCGCGGTCAGCTCGTCCTCGTGCGCGGCCAGCCCGGAGTCCGGCAGCCCGGCCCACACCGGCTCGACGGCCGAAAGCCCTTGCGCCCGCAGGGAGTCCGCCAGTTCGCGCCGGCGGGTCCGGGCCAGCTCACGACGTTCCGCGGTACCGGAAGCGGGAAAGGCGGCTTCGCCGTCGGTCGCCACGACGAGCGTCACCGCGGTGCCGGCGGCGTGCAGGCGCTGCAGGAGGCCGCTCGCGCCGAGCGTCTCGTCGTCGGGGTGCGCGGCGACGACGAGAGCGCGCTCGACCGGCTCGGCCGGCCAGTCCGCGATCACGCCGGGTCCAGCACGAGGCGGCCGAGGGCGGCGAGATCGCGCTCGGCGTGGTGCTGCCGGACGTAGACCGGCAGGTCGGCGACCCGCTGGGCGAAGCGCCGGTCACGGCACGCCGGCGTCGGCCCGGTCACCTTGAGCGCTCGTTCCAGGACTTCGGCGGCGGTGCGTTCCGCCGCGGCCCGGCAGGTGGCCGCGACCTGGGCGTCCACGGCGCCGTCGGCCGCGCGGGCCAGCACGGCCTCCGCGCAGCTCAGCGCGGTGTGCATCGCGCCGACGTGGGCGAGCTGGTGCTCGTCGGCGCTGCCGCGCTCGCGCAGGTAGGCGAGGACGCCGTCGAGGAGGCCCGCGGCTCCGCCGAGCCAGACGGCCGCGACGCCGGCCCCGCCGAGCGCGAACCCGGGCCGGTGCACGTACCAGCCCGGCGGCCCGACGAGCGTGCCCGGAACACCGTCGAACACCACGTCGCCGCTGTCGGAGGCGTCCATCCCGACGGCCTGCCACGCGTCCGGGTGCCGCCGGACGCCGGGGTCGGCGAGGTCCACTTCGACGAGCCGGTCGCCCGCGGCCACCAGCGCGCGTTCCAGCAGGGACAGCCCGGAGCAGAACCGGACCGTCCCGGTGAGCGCGCCGCCGTCCCACACCGCGCCGGTGCCGCCGGACTTCGCCGCCCACACGCCGTGGAGCGCGCCCGCGGCGGGGGAGTGGCCGGCCTCGGCGAGGATCGCGACGGCGTCGGCGTGTCCTTCGGCGAGCCGGGCCAGCGTCAGGTCGCGGCGGCCGAACGCGGCCAGTGCCGCCCAGCGGGCCGCGGTCCGCGCACCACCGGGCAGTGGCAGGTCGAGCTCGCCCGCCGCGTAAAGGGAGCGCAGTTCGGCGCCGACCACCGCGGTGGTGCGCGGCGACGGCAGGGGTTTCGGCGGGGTCTCCGCCAGCAACGTGGTCACAAGATCGGCGCTTACCCGCTTTTCGGCGGGTTACGCGGCATGTGAAGGCACTCACGGCCGGGCATTCCCGGGGTGCGGGCGAGAACCCGCCTGCCGCCCGGCACGGCGCGCGCGTTGCTCCACAAAGGAGTGTCCACTGTGGACCTTATGTGGGCATGGTGAAGCCCCGGCGTCGCCGTGGGGCTCGCGTCACCGGTCTCCGTCACGGCGTTCAGCCGAACGGGTCAATGCGGCCGGATGGCCTGGGAGGAAAGGAAAGGCTGGGGGAGCACCGCCAGGAGAGCGCGCACGGACACGGGTGCGGCTGGTTGCTCAACCGTTGCCGCTCAGCATAGTGCAGCTGCACTATGCTGGACCATCCCGGTGGGCACACCGGGACGGCGCCGGGGTGCCGACAAGCGAAGAAACGGGTGGCGGATGGGTGGGGCAATGGTCGAGGGGACGCGCCCGGGTGCCAAAGGCACAGTCGCAGGCGTGGGCGAGGCGGGGGAGCAGGAGCTGCGTCGGCTGCTGTCCGGCCTGACCGCCGTCCGCGACGGCGACTTCGGCATCCGGCTGCCCGGCGGGGCCGACGGCCTGCTCGGCGAGATCGCCACCGTGTTCAACGGCATGGCCGACCAGCTGTCGCTGTTCACCTCCGAGGTCACCCGCGTCGCGCGGGAGGTCGGCAGTGAGGGGCAGCTCGGCGGCCAGGCGAAGGTCCCGGGCGTGTCCGGCACCTGGAAGGACCTCACCGACTCGGTCAACGCCATGGCCGGCAACCTCACCACCCAGGTCCGCGACATCGCGCAGGTGGCGACGGCGGTCGCGAAGGGCGACCTGTCGCAGAAGATCGACGTCGACGCGCGCGGCGAGATCCTGGAGCTCAAGGACACCGTCAACACGATGGTGGACCAGCTGTCGTCGTTCGCGGACGAGGTCACCCGGGTGGCGCGCGAGGTCGGCAGCGAGGGCCGCCTCGGCGGCCAGGCCCAGGTGCCCGGCGTCGGCGGCGTGTGGCGCGACCTCACCGACTCGGTGAACTTCATGGCCGGGAACCTGACCGACCAGGTCCGCAACGTCGCGCAGGTGACCACGGCGGTCGCGAAGGGTGACCTTTCGCAGAAGATCACGGTCGACGCCCGCGGGGAGATCCTCGAGCTGAAGAGCACGATCAACACGATGGTGGACCAGCTGTCGTCGTTCGCCGACGAGGTCACCCGCGTCGCCCGCGAAGTGGGCACCGAGGGACGGCTGGGCGGTCAGGCCGACGTCAAGGGCGTCTCCGGCACCTGGCGCGACCTCACCGACTCGGTGAACTTCATGGCCGGCAACCTGACCGACCAGGTCCGCAACATCGCCCAGGTCGCCACCGCGGTGGCGAAGGGCGACCTGTCGCAGAAGATCAACGTGACCGCCCGCGGCGAGGTCCTGGAGCTCAAGGACACGCTGAACACGATGGTGGATCAGCTGTCCGCGTTCGCGGACGAGGTCACCCGGGTGGCGCGCGAGGTGGGCACCGAGGGACGGCTGGGCGGCCAGGCCGACGTCAAGGGCGTATCCGGGACGTGGAAGGACCTCACCGAGTCGGTCAACGTCATGGCCGACAACCTCACCGCGCAGGTCCGCTCGATCGCCCAGGTCACCACCGCCGTCGCGCGCGGTGATCTCTCGCAGAAGATCCGCGTCGACGCGCGCGGCGAGATCCTCGAGCTGAAGGACACCATCAACACGATGGTCGACCAGCTTTCCGCGTTCGCGGACGAGGTCACCCGCGTGGCGCGCGAGGTCGGCACCGAGGGCAACCTGGGTGGCCAGGCGACCGTCCGCGGCGTGTCCGGGACCTGGAAGAACCTCACCGACAACGTCAACGTGATGGCGTCCAACCTGACCGGCCAGGTCCGCTCGATCGCCCAGGTCGCCACGGCCGTCGCGCGCGGCGACCTGTCCGGCAAGATCACCGTCGAGGCCAAGGGCGAGGTCGCGGCGCTGGCCGACGTCATCAACACGATGGTCGACACGCTGTCGGCGTTCGCGGACGAGGTCACCCGCGTGGCGCGCGAGGTCGGCACCGAGGGCATGCTCGGCGGCCAGGCCCGCGTGCCGAACGTCGCCGGCACGTGGAAGGACCTCACCGACAACGTCAACTCGATGGCGAACAACCTCACCGGGCAGGTCCGCAACATCGCCCAGGTGACCACCGCCGTCGCGCAGGGCGACCTGACCCGCAAGATCGACGTCGACGCACGCGGCGAGATCCTCGAGCTCAAGACCACGATCAACACGATGGTCGACCAGCTCTCGGCGTTCGCCGCGGAGGTCACGCGCGTGGCGCGCGAGGTCGGCAGCGAAGGCCGCCTCGGCGGGCAGGCCGAGGTCGAGGGCGTGTCCGGCACCTGGAAGCGGCTCACCGAGAACGTCAACGAGCTGGCCGGGAACCTCACCCGGCAGGTCCGCGCGATCGCCGAGGTCACCAGCGCGGTCGCCGAGGGCGACCTGACCCGCTCGATCACCGTCGACGCCTCCGGCGAGGTCGCCGAGCTGAAGGACAACATCAACTCGATGGTCGAGTCGCTGCGCGAGACGACGCGGGCGAACCAGGAGCAGGACTGGCTCAAGTCGAACCTGGCCACGATCACCGGGCTGATGCAGGGCCGGCGCGACCTCGCCGTCGTCGCGGCCGCGGTGATGGACGAGCTCGTCCCGCTGGTCAACGCCCAGTTCGGCGCGTTCTACCTGGCCGACGACACCGCCGAGGTCCCCGAGCTGCGGCTGGTCGGCGCGTACGGCCACCCGGACGGCGAAGGCCCGGTGGCGCGGTTCCGGATCGGCCAGTCCCTCGTCGGGCAGGCCGCGCGCAGCCGCCGTCCGATCGCGGTCGACGAAGTGCCGCCCGGCTACGCGACGATCTCCTCCGGGCTCGGCAGCACCGTGCCGGCCAGCCTGATCGTGCTGCCGATCGTCGTCGAGGACCAGGTCCTCGGCGTGCTCGAACTGGCGTCGGTGCACGGCTTCACCGCGGTGCACCGGGCCTTCCTCGAGCTGCTGATGGAGCAGATCGGCGTCAACGTCAACAGCATCGTCGCCAACGCCCGCACCGACGAGCTGCTCGGCGAGTCGCAGCGGCTGACCGCCGAGCTGCAGACCCGGTCCGAGGAGCTGCAGGCGCGCCAGGAAGAGCTCCAGTCGTCCAACGCCGAGCTGGAGGAGAAGGCGGCGCTGCTCGTCACGCAGAACCGCGACATCGAGACGAAGAACCTCGAGATCGAGCAGGCGCGCCAGGAGCTGGAGGCGCGTGCCCAGCAGCTGACGATCGCGTCGAAGTACAAGTCGGAGTTCCTGGCCAACATGAGCCACGAGCTGCGCACCCCGCTCAACAGCCTGCTGATCCTCGCCCAGCTGCTCGCGCAGAACCCGACCCGCAACCTCACCGCGAAGCAGGTCGAGTACGCGGGCATCATCCACTCCGCGGGCTCGGACCTGCTGCAGCTGATCAACGACATCCTCGACCTGTCGAAGGTCGAGGCCGGGAAGATGGACGTCACCCCGGAGCAGGTGTCGCTGCGCGGCCTGCTGGACTACGTCGAGGCGACGTTCCGGCCGATGACGTCGCAGCGCACCCTCGACTTCCGGATCACCGTCGCCCCCGGTTCGCCCGCCGAGCTGCTCACCGACGACTCCCGGCTGCGGCAGGTGCTGCGCAACCTGCTGTCCAACGCGGTCAAGTTCACCGAGGTCGGCGGGATCGAGCTGCACATCGAGCCGGTCGACCCGGAAAGCCTGCCCCGGCCGCTGCGCGCGCACGGGCCCGCGGTCGCGTTCCGGGTGACCGACACCGGCATCGGCATCGCCGAGCACCAGCTGGAGTCGATCTTCGGCGCGTTCCAGCAGGCCGACGGCACCACCAGCCGCAAGTACGGCGGCACCGGGCTCGGCCTGTCGATCAGCCGCGAGATCGCCCAGCTGCTCGGCGGGTTCATCACCGCCGAGAGCACCCCCGGCGAGGGCAGCTCGTTCACGTTCTCCCTGCCGGTCGCGCGGCCGGACTTCGCGACGCTGCCCGCGGGCGAGCACCCCGGCACGGCCGTCGCGGTCGGGGACGCCGGGACCGCCGTCACGACCTCGGTGCCGCGCACCCACCGGCGGCTGCTGGTCGTGGAAGAGCGCCAGCACGGTCTGCTGACGCTCGTCGCCGAGAGCGCCGCCGCGGACCTGGCCGAGGGCCGCGACATCGGGATCTCGCCGGCCGAGGTCGAAGTCGTGACGGCCGTCGGCACGCAGGAGGCCGCGGCCGCGCTCGCCACCGACGCCTACCACTGCGTCGTGCTGGACCTGGACCTGCCGGACCGCACGGCGTTCGGCTTCCTGGACGCGATGCAGGGCGACAGCGCGCTGCGGATGGTGCCGGTGCTCGCGCACAACAGCCGCCGCCTCGACAGCGAGCTGGAACAGCTGGTGCAGTCCCGCGCCGACGTGCAGTCGCTGGAGGTGCTGTCCGGTCTCGACGAGCTGCGCGAGCGGATCGCGCTGCACCTGTCGGCGGAGGAACCCGGGGCGGTGCTGCCGCTGGTCCGCCCGGACGAGCCGGCCGCGCCGGTGCGGGCGGCCGACGTCGACACGACCCTGGCCGGGCGCACGGTGCTGATCGTCGACGACGACCCGCGCAACGTCTTCGCGCTGACCGGGATCCTGGAGCTGCACGGGATGCAGGTGCTGCACGCCGAGGACGGCCGCAAGGGCGTCGAGACCGTCGCCGCGCACCCGGGCATCGACCTGATCCTGATGGACGTGATGATGCCGGAGATGGACGGCTACACCGCGACGGCGAAGATCCGCGCGATGCCCGAGCACGCCGGCATCCCGATCGTCGCGGTCACGGCGAAGGCGATGCCCGGCGACCGCGAGAAGAGCCTCGCGTCGGGAGCCACCGACTACGTGACCAAGCCGGTGGACGCGGACGATCTCATCGCCCGCATCAAGCGGCACGTGACGGCGTGATCGGCGACGAGAGCTTGACCGCCGAAGAGCAGATCGTCCCGGTACCGGCGGCGCAGGTGTCGGCCAACCTCGCGCGGCTCGCCGACACCGTCGCCCGCCTGCGCGGGGAGGTCGACCACGCCCACGCCGTCGCCGACGGCCGCGCGCTGATCGAGCTGGCCAAGGGCGTCCTGATGGAACGCCTGCACTGCACGCCCGCCGACGCCGCCCGGCAGCTGGAGACGCTGGCGAAGCGCTCGGGGCTGACGCCGCTGGAGTTCGCCGCGGACGTCGTCGGCGAAGCGGCCGAGGACCGGATCACCGAGGTGACGCAGGAGTTCCTGGCCCGCGCCGAGGGCGAGGAGTCCGTCGCGGTGCGGCTGCGCACCGCCGAAAGCGGCGTGCTCGCGGCGGGGGACACCCAGCGCGTCGCGGAGTCCATTTTGGAGCACGCGCTGCGGCCGCTCGGCGCGACGGCGGTCGCGGTGTGGCTCGCCGGGCCCGACGGGTCGCTGACGCTCGCCGGGTCGGCCGGGTTCTCGGCCGAGGAAGCGGCCCGCTGGCGCTACGTCCCGCCCGGCGTCGCGACCCCCGCCCGCAGCGCGCTGCTCGAGCGCGACACGGTCTGGTACCCGACCCTGGCCGGCGGCGGGCTGCCGTCGATCGGGCAGCACACGCTCGCCGAAGGCGGCCGCGTCGCGGTGCCCACCGGGACCGGCGGCCGGATCATCGGCGTCGTCGAGATGTGCTGGCCCGACCCGCTGCCCGCCGAGCCCGGGCGCCAGCGCCGGCAGCTGGAGGCGCTGGCCGAGCTGTGCGCGCACACGCTCGACACCTGGGACGGCGTCGTCGCCCCGGTGGCCGCCGGTGGCGCGGGGGACTTCCTCGGCGAGCTGGTGGACTTCGTCGACGGGCTGCACGACCCGGCCGTGCTGCTCTCGCCGTGCCTCGACGGCGGCCGGCTGACCGACTTCCGCATCCACCACGCCAACGTCCGGTTCGCCGACCCCGGCGGGCGTCCCCGCAGCCGGATCGTCGGCACCCGGCTGCTGGAGACGTACCCGCTCGCGGCCGAGGAGAGCGGCCTGCTCGACATGATCCAGCGGGTCTACGCCACCGGCGAGCCGTTCCGCGCCGAGAGCATGGCGGTCACCACCCTCGTCGACCAGGTGCCGCTGACCGTCCTCACCGACATCAGCGTCACGCGGTTCGCCGGCAACGTGCTGCTGATCCTGCGCATCCAGGACGACGCGGCCAAGCTCGCCGTGCTGCTGCAGCACGCCCAGCGGCTCGGCCGCATCGGCGGCTTCGAGGAGAACGTGGTGACCGGGGCGATCACCTGGAACACCGAGCTGTTCTCGCTGTACGGGCTGCCGCCGACCGCGACGCCGCTGTCGCTGAACGAACTGGCGGCGCACGCGCACGCGGACGACGGGCAGGGCATCGGCCGGTTCCTGCGCGCGCTGCTGCACCACCGGCGTCCGTCGTCGACGGCGTTCCGGCTGCAACGGTCCGACGGCGTCGCCCGGCACATCCGGGTGGTCGCCGAGCCGGTCGTGGACGGCCGCGGCGAGCTCGTCGCGGTCCGCGGGGCCTACCAGGACGTTTCGGCGCAGCACTGGACCGAGGTGGCGCTGGCCGCGACGCGGGACAGGCTGGCCGAGACCGAGCAGGAGGCGATCGAGCGCAACCGGCTCGCCCTGCAGCTGCAGCACGCGATCATGCCGCCGGCCAAGGGCCCGATCGACATGCCGGGCCTGCGCGCGGCGGTCCGCTACCGGCCGGCGGAGAAGGAGCACCTGGTCGGCGGCGACTGGTACGACGCGGTCGCGCTGCCGACCGGCGAGGTGCTGCTGTGCGTCGGCGACGTCGCCGGGCACGGCATCGACGCGGCGACGGGGATGGTGAGCCTGCGCAACGCCCTGCGCGGCCTGGCGGCGACCGGCGCCGGGCCGGCGCAGCTGCTGACGTGGCTGAACCTGGTGGCCTACCACCTGACCGACCACGTGACGGCGACGGCGGTGGCGGCGGTGTACGACCCGGCGACCCGCAAGCTCCGCTGGGCGCGCGCGGGACACCTGCCCCCGATCGTCCGCCACCGCGACGGCGGCGCGACGACGTTGCCGCTGCTGCGCGGGTCCCTGCTGGGCGCGGTCCGCGACGTGACGTACCAGGAGGAGGAGCTCCAGCTCGACGAGGGCGACATCCTGCTGATCTACACCGACGGCCTGATCGAGCGCCGCGACCGGCCGGTCCAGGAGACGGTCTCGCGCCTGGTGAGCTTGGTGAAGGGCCACGACGGCGGGCTGGAGCACCAGCTGGACACGCTGCTGACGTACAGCACGGCGGACACCGACGACGACACGTGCGTGGTCGGCATCGAGGTCACGCGGGGAAAGTGACCGCGGGTGTCAGCCGCCGTGCGTCTTCGGGCCGTGGAGTCTTGCCGGCGAGGATGGTGGCCAGGATCTCCGCGCCGTCGACCACCCGCGGGCCCGGCCGGTTGAAGTGCGCCGGGCCGTCCAGCACCCACACCTCACCCGCGCGGACCGCCGGCAGGTCCGCCCAGCCGGGCAGGTTCGCCAGCGCCGGAGCCTCCGCGAGGGTGCGCTCCGGCGCGAACCCGCACGGCATCAGCAGCAGCACGTCCGGGCGGGCCTCGACCACCGCTTCCCACGGCACCGGCCGCGTGTGCTCGCCCGCCCCGGCCAGCAGGGGTTCACCGCCGGCGAGGGCGATCTGCTCGGGCACCCAGTGGCCGGCGGGCCAGATCGGGTCCAGCCACTCCAGGGCGACGACCCGCCGCCCGGGCCGCGGCGCACCGAGCGCGTCCAGCCGTTGTCGCAGGGCGGCGATCTCGGCGGTGGCTCGTGAAGGCACGCCGAGGACGGCACCGACCTGGCGGAGGCAGTCGAGGACGCCGTCCAGCGTGGCCGGTTCGAGGCTCACCACCAGCGGGCCGACCTCCAGCGTGCGCACCGCTTCGGACACCTGCCGGTACGACACCGCGCAGACCTCGCACAGGTCCTGCGTGAGCACCACGTCCGGGGCGAGCCGGGCCAGCAGCGCGCTGTCGAGCGTGTAAAGCCCGGACCCCCGGTGGGTGGCCTCGGAGATCTCCCGGCTCGTCAACGCGTCCGGGTCGAACTCCGCCCGCGTCACGACCGGGACGTGCTCGACGAGCCCCGGCGGCCAGTCGCACTCGTGCGTGCGGCCGACGAGGCCGGGCAGCCGGCCCAGCACCGCGACGAGATCCGTCGCGGCGGGCAGCAGCGAGACGATCCGCATCGGTCCACGGTAACCGTGGCCCCGGCGATCCCGCTGTGCTGTGCTGGGGGCATGGCTTCGGTGAGTGTCCGGTACATCGTCGACGACGTCGGCGCCGCCATCGCGTTCTACTGCGGGCAGCTCGGGTTCACCGAGCGGATGTACCCCGCGCCCGGCTTCGCGATGCTGACCCGCGGCGACCTCCGGCTGCTGCTGTCCGCGCCCGGGGCCGGGCCGGGTGGCGGCGCGGCCGTCGCCGGGGTGACGCCCGCGCCGGGCGGGTGGAACCGCTTCGCCCTGGAGGTCGACGACCTGGCCGCCGAAGTCGACCGGCTGCGGACCGCCGGCGTGCGGCTGCGCGGCGAGGTCGTCCACGGCGTCGGCGGTGACCAGGTGCTCGTCGACGACCCGTCGGGCAACCCGGTCGAGCTGTTCCAGCCCACCCGCGACGAGGCGCGCCTCAAGGGTTGACGGCCAGCACCAGGAAGCCGGCCAGCAGTACCAGGTGCACGCCGCCCTGCAGGCGCGTGGCCCGGCCGGGCACCACCGTCAGGACGCTCACCACGACCGTCAGGGCCAGCAGCACGATCTGCGTCGAGCCGAGGCCGAGCAGCAGTTCGCTCGGCAGCCACACCGACGCCAGCGCGATCGCCGGGATCGTCAGGCCGATGCTCGCGATCGCCGACCCGTAGGCGAGGTTGAGGCTGATCTGCATCCGGTCGCGCTGCGCCGCGCGCGTGGCCGCCAGCGTCTCGGGCAGCAGCACCAGCAACGCGATCACCACGCCCACGAACGACTGCGGGAACCCGGCCGCGCGCACGCCCGCCTCGATCGCCGGTGACTCGACCTTGGCCAGCCCGACCACCGCGACCAGCGCCACGAGCAGGAGCGCGAGGCTGCCCAGCGCCGCCCGGTTCGTCGGCGGTTCGGCGTGGTCGTCCTCCTTGACCTCGCCGTCCGCCGCCACCGGGAGGAAGAAGTCGCGGTGGCGGTAGGTCTGCGTCAGGACGAACGTCGCGTACAGCGCCAGGGACGCGATGGCGGCGAAGGTCAGCTGGGCCGACGAGAACGCCGGGCCGGGGGTGCTGGAGGTGAACGTCGGCAGCACCAGGCTCAGCGTGGCCAGGGTCGCGACCGTGGCGAGGGCGGCGCCGCTGCCTTCGGAGTTGAACAGCGTGACGCCGTAGCGGCGCGCGCCGACGAGCAGCGAGATGCCGACGATGCCGTTGGTCGTGATCATCACCGCGGCGAACACGGTGTCCCGCGCGAGCGACCCGGCCTCCGGGCCACCCGAAACCATCATCGTGACGATCAGCGCGACCTCGATGACGGTGACCGCGACCGCGAGCACGAGCGACCCGAACGGTTCGCCGACGCGGTGCGCGACGACCTCCGCGTGGTGGACCGCCGCGAGCACCGTCGCGCCGAGCGCGATCGCGACGACGGCGACGAACACGGCGCCGAGGTCGCGGCCCCAGGCGAGCGCCAGCACGACCAAGCCGAGTACCGGGGTGACGGAGGTCCAGGACGTCAGGAAGGATCTCAGCGTGGCGGCCATGTCACCACCCTGTCACACCAGCAGTCACTTTGCGTGGTCGTACGGCCATTCTCACATCGTCCCTTGTGGACGGTCGAGGCCGGCGGCGAGGACGTACCGCCGGAAGGTTTCGCTCAGCGGCGGGAGAGTCCGCCCGGCCGCCCACGCCAGGCCGATGTCGCGCGCGGCGTCCACATCGGTCAATTCCAGGTGCGGCGCCGGGGATTCCGCCGCGTGCGGCAGCGGCAGCACGGCCACGCCGAGCCCGGCGGCGACGAGCCCGCGCAGCGTCTCGACCTCGTCGCCCTCGAAACCGATCCGCGGCGCGAACCCCGCTTCGACGCACAGCCACTCGGTCGTTTCGCGCAGCGCGTAACCCGGCCGCAGGAGGATGAACGTCTCGTCCGCGAGGTCGGCGAGGCGGACGCGGCGGCGCCCGGCGAGGCGGTGGCGCGGCGGGACCGCGAGCCGCAGCGGCTCGACGAGCAGGCGTTCCCAGTGCAGCTGCGGGTGCCCGGGGTCGCCGCTGGTGATGACGAGGTCCGCGGTGCCGTCGAGGAGCTCCGCCTCGAGCCCGGCCTCGCCGTGCTGCCGCAGTTCGAACCGGGCACCGGGGTGCTCGCTCAGGAAGCCCCGCAGGATCGAGGGCACCAGCCAGGTGCCGAACGTGTGCAGGAAGGCCAGCGGGACGACCCCGGTGCCCGGTGCGACGAGCTCGCCGACCTCGCGCAGGCCCTGGTCGAGCTGGTCGAGCACGACGTCGACGTGCCGCTTGAACGCGTGCCCGGCCGGGGTCAGCCGCAGCACCCGCCCGGACCGGCGGAACAGCTCGGCTCCCGCGTCGTGCTCCAGCCGCCGCAGCGCGCGGGAGAGCGCGGGCTGGGTCAGGTGCGCGCCGGCCGCGGTCTCCGTGACGGTCGCGCCGCCGGCGACCTCGCGGAAGAGCCGCAGCGTCTGGACGTCCATGCCTCCAGTGTATGGATTTTCATCCAATCAGGCATTGGACGCATCGGTCGGCACGGTCCAGGCTGGAGGTATGGCAACCGTGGCAGAACAGCTGGTCAGGACCCTGCGGGACGCGGGGGTCGAGCGCATCTACGGCATCGTCGGCGACAGCCTCAACCCGATCGTCGACGCGGTCCGCCGCACCGACGGCATCGAGTGGGTGCACGTCCGCCACGAGGAGACGGCCGCCTTCGCCGCGGCCGCCGAAGCGCAGGTCACCGGCAAGCTCGCGGTGTGCGCGGGCAGCTGCGGGCCCGGCAACCTGCACCTGGTCAACGGCCTCTTCGACGCGCACCGCTCGGGCGCGCCGGTGCTCGCGATCGCGTCGCACATCCCGTCGAACCAGATCGGCACCGGGTTCTTCCAGGAGACGCACCCGGACCGGCTCTTCGCCGAATGCAGCCACTTCAGCGAGGTCGTGGCGGACCCGGCGCAGCTGCCGCGGCTCCTGCGGATCGCCACCCAGGCCGCCGTCGGCAAGGGCGGCGTCGCGGTGCTGACCATCC
The DNA here is from genome assembly GCF_030269325.1 of Amycolatopsis sp. NBRC 101858. GTDB lineage: Bacteria > Actinomycetota > Actinomycetes > Mycobacteriales > Pseudonocardiaceae > Amycolatopsis > Amycolatopsis ponsaeliensis. The sequence continues at coordinate 138,560 of NZ_BSTD01000002.1, forward strand.
CGGGCGACCTCGCCGACCGCAAGGCGACCGGCCCGCTGACCGAGCGGCTCCCGCTGGTGACGCCGTCGCCGGCCGTGCCGCCCGCCGAGGTCGTCGAGGAGCTGGCCGCCCTGCTGAACTCGGGCGAGAAGGTGATGCTCTTCGCCGGCGCGGGCGTCCGCGGCGCGCACGAGGAGGTCATGGCGCTGGCGGACAAGCTCGGCGCGCCGGTCGGGCACTCGCTCGGCGGCAAGGAGTGGATCCAGTACGACAACCCGTTCGACGTCGGCATGAGCGGCCTGCTCGGCTACGGCGCGTGCTACGACGCGATGCACGAGGCCGACCGGATCCTGTTGCTGGGCACGGACTTCCCGTACGACAAGTTCCTCCCGCAGGCTCGCACGATCCAGCTCGACCACGACGCTTCGCGCCTCGGCAGGCGGACCCCGCTGGAGCTGGCGGTGCACGGCGACGTGCGCGAAACGCTCCGGGCCTTGCTGCCGCTCCTGCGGCCCCGCACCGAGCGCGCGTTCCTCGACCGGATGCTGCGCGAGCACGTGCGGAAGCTGGAGAAGGTCGTCGGCGCGTACACGGGGAAGATCGAGCAGCGCCGCCCGATCCACCCGGAGTACGTCGCCTCGGTGCTCGACGAGGTCGCCGCGGACGACGCGGTGTTCACCGTCGACACCGGCATGGGCAACGTCTGGGCCGCCCGCTACCTGACCCCGAACGGCCGCCGCCGGGTCATCGGCTCGTTCCGGCACGGCAGCATGGCGAACGCGCTGCCGCACGCGATCGGCGCGCAGCTCGCCCAGCCGGGCCGCCAGGTCGTGTCCCTGTCGGGCGACGGCGGGCTCGCGATGCTGATGGGCGACCTGCTGACGCTGCCCGCCTACGACGTCCCGGTGAAGGTCGTGGTGTTCAACAACGCCACGCTCGGCATGGTGAAGCTGGAGATGCTCGTCGACGGCCTCCCGGACTTCGGCACCGACCACCCGCCGGTGAACTTCGCGGCGATCGCGGCCGCGTGCGGAATCTTCGCGGAACGCGTCGAGGACCCGGCCGTCGTCCGCGGCGCGCTGGAGAAGGCGTTCGCCCACCCCGGTCCGGCCGTGGTCGAGGTCGTGACCGACCCGAACGCGCTGTCGATCCCGCCGCGGATCACCGGCGAGATGGTGCGCGGGTTCGCCCTCGGCGCCACCAAGACCGTGCTCAACGGCGGCGTCGGCAAGATGGTCGACCTGGCGCGCACCAACCTGCGCAACGCGCCGCGTCCCTAGGGCCTGCCCTCAAAGCCGGATGAGCAGCGTTCCACGATGTTGCGGCGCCGGTAGGCGGCGCGGCCGTGGCGCAGCCGGTTGGCCTGCTGGTCACGGCGTTCGGAAATGGTCGCTGGGATGTGTGTTTCCCCTGTGGGGGACCCGGTCGTGACGGGCCCTAGGGGGCCACGACGATGACGCCGGAGTCGGCCAGGGCTTCCAGGTCGGCGAGGATCCGCGCCCGGCGGGTGCCGCCCAGCTCCGCGGCGTCGAGTGCGTCGCGGAGCGAGGCGTGCATCGCCAGCGCGCGGACGAACCGCACCAGCTCCGGGCAGGTCAGGTAGGACAGTTTCCGGTTGCCGGTGTGGTAGGCGAGCGCCCCGAACGGCTCGGGGCGCAACGCCACCAGCGGGTTGACCCGGTACGCGGCGTCGAGGTCCATTGTGGACTTCGCGGCACCCGGCTATGCGGAGTGGACGATGACGCCGCGGATGTTCTTGCCGTCGCGCAGGTCCTGGTAGCCCTCGTTGACCTGCTCGAGGGTGTACTTGCGGGTCACCAGCTCGTCGAGCTTGAGCTTCCCGGCGTCGTAGAGCCGCAGCAGGCGGACGATGTCGTACTGCGGGTTCGCCGAGCCGAAGAGCGTGCCCTTGATCGTCTTCTCGAACAGCGTCATCACGCCGCCGGAGACGTGCACGGTGAGCTTCTCCGGGTTGGCGAGGCCGGTGATGACGACCGTGCCGCCCTTGCCGACGACGTTGAACGCCTCGCTGACGACGTCCTCCTCGACGGTGCCGACGGTGATGAGCGCCTGGTCGGCCAGCTGGCCCCAGGTCAGTTCGTTGACCTTCTCGGCGGCCTCGGCGGCCGTCGCGAAGGCGTGGGTGGCGCCGAACTTGAGCGCGGCCTCCCGCTTGAACTCGACGGGGTCGACGGCGACGACGTACTTGGCGCCGGCGTGCGCGGCGCCCTGCACGGCGTTGATGCCGATGCCGCCGATGCCGTAGACGACGGTGGTGTCCCCGGCCCGCACGCCGCCGGCGTAGTTCGCGGTGGCCCACCCGGTCGGGACGCCGCAGCCGACGAGCACGGCGGTCTCCAGCGGCAGCCAGTCGTCGACCTTGACGACGGAGTGCTGCGAGATGGTGGCGCGCTCGGAGAACGTGCCGAGCATGCACATGGCGCCGAAGTCCTGGCCGCCGCCGTGGAAGCGGAAGGTGCCGTCGGGCATGTGGCCGTCGAGGATGGTGGCGCCCATGTCGCACAGGTTCTGGCGGCCGGTGGAGCAGTAGCGGCAGGTGCCGCAGTTGGGGATGAAGCTGCAGACGACGTGGTCACCGGGCTGCACCTTGGTGACGCCGGGGCCGACGTCTTCGATGATCCCGGCGCCTTCGTGCCCGCCGATGATGGGGAAGCGCGGCACGAGGTCGTTGTCGATGAGGTGCAGGTCCGAGTGGCACAACCCGGCGGCGGTGTACTTGATGAGCACCTCGCCCGGCCCGGGGCCGTCGAGGTCCAGCTCCATGATCTCGAACGGCTTTCCGGCATCGAACAGTACGGCTGCCTTGGTCTTCACGGCCATCTCCTCCACGTGCGGCGGTGCACCCTTCGTGCCTCGATTGTGTGGAGGCGGGGCGCCGGTGGAGTGTCCAAATCCCGGACACCGGAGTCAGCGGACCCGCAGTGCCCGCATCCGGTTGTAGAGCGTCGACCGGCTGATGCCCAGCTGCTTCGCCGCTCGCACCTTGTTCCCGTCGCAAGCCCGCAGCGTCCGGACGATCACGTCGTACTCCGCCTGCTCCCAGCCGCTCAGCGCCGCTCCCGGGGCCGTGTCCGAGCAGCCCGGGGCGATGTCCGCCGCCGTCAGGTCGCCTGCCGAACGGCGGTCGGCCGCGCCCGCCAGCACGCCCTCCAGCTCGCGCAGGTTGCCCGGCCACTGCTGGGAGCTCAGCAGCTCCAGGGCGCCCGGGGTCAAGCGGAGCGAGCCGCGCAGCAACGCTCGGGCGATCGCCGGGATTTCGTCGCGGCGCTCGCGCAGCGGCGGGAGCTCGATCCGCCGGTGCATGCGCGCCGCCAGGGTCGCCTGCTCGCCGCGCAGCTCCGGCAACGGCCCGCTGAGCAGCGCGAACCACGCCGTCGTCGTGTCCAGGAGCCGGGCCAGGCGGACCGCCGCCAGCGGGGGCAGCAGCTGGATGCCGTCGACCACCAGCAGCCCGCGCTCCGAAGCCGCCGCCTCGACCCGCGCACACCAGGAAGCCTCTCCGGCCACGACGTCGGACGCGTCGAACTCGTGCACCGGCTCGTCCCCGGCGACCACGTGCGCCGCCGTCGTCCGGCCGGCGCCCGGTTCGCCCGAGATCAGCACGCGCCGCCGGGCGCGCCCCGCGCTGCGGAGCCGCTCGTCGACCTGGGCGGGGAACAGGCCGCGCGAACCCTGCGGCCGTGACACGACCGGGCTCGACGTCCGCACCGGCGCCAGCTCGAACAGCAGCCCGGCACTCGCCGACACCGCTTCGACGCGCACCTCGACCGGTGTGCCCGACGTCAGCCGGAGCCGGCCCAAGCCACGCTGCGTCCGGCCCAGCTCGCGCAGCAGCCGGTGGTCGGCGGTGTCGACCAGCTCGGTCGCCGCGGTGTTCGCGAGCACCACGTCCTGGCCGAGCGCCAGCACCGCGCACGCCCGGTGCTGCACCGACTGGAACGCGGCCAGCAGCTGCTGCTCGGCGAGCTTCGCACCGTCGAGCAGCCGCCGTTCGATGTCGGCGACCGCGCGCCGCAGGAACGGCCCGAGCAGCGGGTTCGCGTCACCCGCGGGGCCGGTGATGTCGAGGACGCCGGCCAGCCGCCGCGTCGTCGGGTGCACCACCGGGTGGCCGTAGCAGGTGAACTGCTTCATCGCCTCGAGGAAGTGCTCGTCGCCGTCGACGGAGACGCCGCGGCGGGTCTCGAACGGCGTCGCGAGGGCGTTCGTCCCGGTCTGCTCCTCCAGGAACTGGCAGCCGGGGACCGCGCTGATGTTCTCCAGCGCCAGCTCGACCGACCGCTCGGAGAACCGCCGGGCCACGATCCGGCAGTCGTCGTCGGCGAGCACGACGCAGAACCGCGTGCCGGCCAGCTGCCGGGCCAGCTCGTCGAGCACCGGCGACGCGGCCCGCAAGAGCCGGCTGCGGCTGTCGACGTCGGCGACTTCCAGCCGCTCGACCGACGACGCCGGCGAGAGCCCGGACAGCTCCGCCCGCCGCCACGACTGCGCGATCTCGGTCCGCAGGTCCACTCGCACTCCTCGCCGAGCCGATCGGTGTCCCCGGACTTCCATCATCACACGGGGCGCAAGCGCGGTGGACCTGTCCGATCGGGCAGGTGCCCGCCCGCTCCGGCCGGACGGTTCTCCCGCCTCGCCCGGACGGTTTCCGGGGTGAGCTGTTTCGCAAGCACCGCAACGCAAATAGCGTCGGCCCGCATCGAGCCCGTTCGTGGAAGGGATGCCCCATGCAGGTCGACGAACTGATCAAGCCGTTCCCGCTCAAGGAGTTCCACCCGATGCCGCGGGCGCTGCTCGGCCCGGGCGCGCACGAGATGATCGGTCCGGAGGCCCTGAAGATGGGCATGAAGCGGCCGCTCGTGATGACCTCGGGCCTGCGCGGCACCGGCATCGTGCACAAGCTCTTCGAGTCGCTGAAGTACCACGGCCTCGACCCGGTGCTCTACGACCAGGTCGAGTCCAACCCCAAGGACTACAACGTGATGGACTCCGTCGCGCTGTACCAGGAGCACAGCTGCGACGGCTTCGTCTCCATCGGCGGCGGCTCCTCGCACGACGCCTGCAAGGGCGCGCGCGTCTCGGTCGCGCACGACGGGCGCAACATCAACGAGTTCGAGGGCTTCAACAAGAGCGAGAACACCAAGAACCCGCCGCACATCGCCGTCTCCACGACGGCGGGCACCGGCTCCGAGACGTCGTGGGCCTACGTCATCACCGACACCACGACGGACCCGGACAACCCGCACAAGTACGTCGCCTTCGACGACGCGTCCGTCGTCACCCTCGCGGTCGACGACCCGGTGCTCTACTACGACTGCCCGTCGCACTTCACCGCGCAGTGCGGCTTCGACGTCCTCGCCCACGCGTCGGAACCGTACGTCTCCCGGCTGAACTTCATCCCGTCGCTCGGCAACGCGCTGTACTCGGCCGAGCTCGTCGGGCAGCACCTGCGGGCCGCCACCTGGCACGGCGACAACCTCGAAGCCCGCGAAGGGATGATGTACGCCCAGTACACCGCCGGGCAGGCGTTCAACTCCGGCGGCCTCGGCGTGATCCACTCGGTTTCGCACGCGGTCAGCGCGTTCTACGACACCCACCACGGCCTGAACAACGCCATCGCGCTGCCGCGGGTGTGGGCGTGGAACCTCCCGGTCGCGTACAAGCGCTACGCGAAGCTGGCCGGCGCGCTGGGCGTCGACACCACCGGCATGACCGACGTCAAGGCCGCCGACGCCGCGGTCGCCGCCGCCATCCGGCTGCTGCGCGACGTCGGCATCCCGGAGAAGTTCACCGACGTCAGCCAGGACACCCACCCGAAGAACCGGCTCGGCACCGGCCCGACGAAGTTCTACGAGCAGGCGACCGTCATCAAGGGCGACGACAACGACGTCGACCGCGTGTCGAACCACATCCTCGGGGACTCCTGCACGCCGGGGAACCCGAAGGAGACGACGTTCGAGACCGTCCGCCCGGTGGTCGACCACTGCTTCAACGGCGACCTGGACGACTTCCTCTCCTGATCCGGCCCGCGGGGTGCCGGGGCTGCCGGCACCCCGCTTCCAGAAGGGACGCCCGTGACGAGTTTCGCTTCGGTCGACGACGTCGCCGCGCGGCTGGCCGAGGTCGGCTACCTCGCCGACCGCCGGCTGGCCACCACCGTGTTCCTGCAGGCCGAGCTGGGCAAGCCGGTGCTGCTCGAAGGCCCGGCCGGGGTCGGCAAGACCGAGCTGGCCAAGTCGCTGGCCGCCGCGACCGGGCGGCGGCTGCTGCGGCTGCAGTGCTACGAGGGCCAGGACGAGACGAAGGCCCTCTACGACTGGGACTACGGCAAGCAGATGCTCTACACGCAGCTGCTGCGGGAGAAGATCGGCCAGATCGTCGACGACGCGGCCGACCTGCGCGAGGCCGTCGACCGGATTGCCGCGCAGGACAGCGTCTTCTTCTCCGAGCGGTTCCTCGCCGCCCGGCCGCTGCTGGAGGCCGTGCGGTCGCCGGAGCCGGTGGTCCTGCTGGTCGACGAGGTCGACCGCGCGGACGAAGCACTCGAAGCCGTGCTGCTGGAGATGCTCGCCGAGCAGCAGGTGTCGGTCCCCGAGCTGGGCACGTTCGTCGCCGAGCACCCGCCGTACGTCGTGCTGACCTCCAACAACACGCGTGACCTCTCGGCGGCGCTGAAACGGCGTTGCCTGCACCTGTTCCTCGACTACCCGTCGGCCGCCCGCGAGCTGGACATCATCCGGTCGAAGAAGACCGGGCTGGCCGACGCGCTCGCCGAGCACCTCGTCGACGTCGTCCGCGGGCTGCGGACGCTCGGCCTGCGCAAGCCGCCGAGCATTTCCGAGACGATCGACTGGGCCCGCACGCTGGCCGTCCTCGGCGCGACCGAGCTGGAGCCCGGCCTGCTGGCGGACACGATCTCGGTGGTCGCGAAGTACGACAAGGACGTCGAACGCGCGGCCGCCGCCCTCCCGAAGCTCGTCGCGGGGGAGCAGGTCGAGGCCGAGAACGAGGGCTCGGCGCTGCGCGGCGAGCGGGACCGCCCCGGCCGGCACGGCCCCGGCTACTACGGCGAGAAGCAGCAACCGGCACCCGGGGACGAAGAGGGCCGCGTGCGGCAGGTCAGCACCAGCCAGGGGGCGCGGTCGTTCACCGCGAACCTCGGCCGGCACCGGCGGGCGTGATGGAGGCGACAGTCCACCACTTCGCGCGGCTGCTGCGCGCGGACGGCGTCCGGGTCTCGGTGTCGGAGATGCTCGACGCGCTCGCCGGGGCCGCCGCGCCCGGGATCCTCGCCGACCGCGGCCTCTTCCGCGAGGTGCTGCGGACGTCGCTGGTGAAGGACCACCGCGACGACGACCGGTTCGACGAGCTCTTCGACGCGTTCTTCGCGCTGGTCCGGTTCTCCGGCGAGCCGTCACGGCGGCGGGCGCGCGACCTCGGCGAGTTCACGATCGCCGACGAGCTGGGCCAGCGGCCGCCGCGCGCGGACATGGAGAGCCCGGACGCCGAAGTCGGCGACCGGTTCGACCGCTCGAAGCTGGTCGAGCGCTACAGCCCGCACCCGGAGCTGAACCCGATCGTCCTCGACAGCGACACCACCGACGAAGTCGTTTTCTCCCAGCAGGAAGTGGGTGCGCTGGAGGACTCGAACTCCGTCCGGCTCGACGTCGACCGGACGCACGGCGCCGATCCGGGCTCGCTGAGCGCGGCGCCGGGGACGAAGCTGGACACCGAGCTGAGCCTGACCGAGCAGGACGCGCTGCTCGGCTGGCTCGACGACGCCGCCGACCCGGGCGGCGACGAGGACGACGCGGCGGCGGTCCGGGCCCGGCTCGCGGGGGTGCTCGCCGGCCTGCCGGAAGCGCTGAAGCGGCACCTCGAGTACCTGATGTCCGTGCAGCACACGGTGGAGGGCCGCCGTGTCGCGCCGGTGGGGGAGCTGGGCGGCCGCGAACAGGACCAGCTCGAAGTCGCCGTCCGGCGCCTGGTGCAGAGCCTGCGCGGCGCCCCGACGCACCGCAAGCGCGAGGCCGCGCGCGGGCGCGTCGACTCGGCCCGGACGATGCGGCGGAACCTGCGGTACGACGGCGTCCCGTTCCGGCCGGTGACGGTCGCGAAGGCCGAGGACAAGCCGCGGCTGGTCGTGCTCGCCGACGTCAGCCTGTCGGTGCGGGCGACCGCCCGGTTCACGCTGCACCTGGTGCACCGCCTGCAGGGGATGTTCGGGCAGGTGCGGACCTTCGCGTTCGTCGCGGAGCTGGCCGAGATCACCGGGCTCTTCCGGCGTTACCACGTCGAGGAGGTCCTGGGCCTGGTGTTCGGCGGCGACGTCCTGGACATCGACGCGAACTCCGACTACGGCCGGGTGTTCGGGACGTTCCTCGGGGAGTACGGCTCGTCGGTGACGCGCCGCACGACGGTGCTGATCCTCGGCGACGGCCGCGGCAACGGCACCGACCCGAACCTGCCCGCGTTCGAGGAGCTGACCCGCCGCGCGCGCGAGACGATCTGGCTGACGCAGGAGCCGCGCTACTCGTGGGGGCTCGGGCCGTGCGACCTGCCGGCGTACGCGGAGTTCTGCGACCGCGTCCGCGTGGTGCGCGACCTGTCCGGTTTGGACAGTGCGGCCGCGGACCTGGCATCGGCGAGGACCGGCCGGTGACCGCGGTCCTGGACCCGCTCGCGCCGGGTCATCGCGGCTGGTGGGAGTGTGGCGAAGTGCTGGTCTGCCACGAGGACGGCGTCGCGGTCCCGAACGCGCTGACCGCGCGGCTGGTGCCGTCGCACGTGACTGCGCATTTCCGGGTGTATGCGCTGGGGCGCCGGACGTTGGTGTCGCACCGGTATCGCGGCGACGAGCTCGACGATGACCTGGCCGGCCACCTCGCTGTCGAGTTGGATTTCCTCGCCGGGCACTTCGAGGAGCTGTTCACCGGCGTCGTCCGCACGACGGTGCACGACCCGCTGCTGGCGTGGACGGTGTTCTACGCGAACACGTTGGCGGCGTTGCGTCGGCCGGGTCCGGCGGGCGCGATCGCGTCGTTCGCCCCCGTGCACGCGCGGGCCTTGGAGCTGGTGCGGGGCCGGACGGTGCTGGATCTGGGCTCGTGCTTCGGGTTCCTGCCGCTGCAGATGGTTTCCCGCGGGCTCCGGCCGATCGCGTCGGACGTCTCGGCGGGGACGATGGGGCTGCTGTCCCGGGTGTCGTCGTGGTTCGGGACGCCGCTCCCGGTGCTGGCGTGCGACGCGGCGGCGGTGCCGTTGGCGTCCCGAAGCGTCGACACGGTGACGGCGATCCACCTGCTGGAGCACGTATCGCCTTCCCATGGGGCGGCAGTGCTGCGAGAGATGCTGCGCGTGGCCCGCCGCCGGGTGGTGGTGGCGGTCCCGTTCGAGGCGACGCCGAACCCGGCATTCGGGCACGTGCGGTGTTTCGACTTCGAGGTCTTGCAGGCGTGGGGGCGGGCATCGGGGGTGCCGTTCACGGTGTTCGAGCACCACGGCGGCTGGCTGGTCCTCGACGTGGCGTGACGCTCAGCGGACCGGGTGGCCGTCTTCGCAGAGGAGCAGCTCGCCGGACCGGGCGGCACCCAGCGCCGCGGCGACCCGGCGGGCCAGGACCGGTTCCAGCTCGGGTTCCGCGTCGGCGAGCGGCAGCAGCCGGGCCGACACGATTTCGGGGTCGGTGAACGTCAGCCGTGCGACGTCGTCCTCGGTCAGCAGGCCGCCGTCGAAGACGAAGTTGAGGCCCTCCGGCAGTTTCGCCGCGCTCTGGTGGTCGATGACGAGCAACCGCCCCGGCGCCCGGTCGAGCCCCAGCTCTTCGGCCACCTCACGGCGCGCTGTGCGCCACGGGGGTTCGCCCGCCTCGCCGGCGCCGCCCGGGATCTCCCAGAACGGCTTGTAGGACGGCCGGGCGAACAGCACGCGGTCGCCGGCGTCCCGGAAGAGCACCCCTGCGGCGGTGCGCTTGCGGTCGAGCGAGCGGACGTAGTCATCGAACGGCAGCAGCTCCACGCCGCCGACCCTACCTAGATCAACGCCCGCTTCGAGGCCGCGTACACCGCCTCCGCGCGGCTACCGACCTCGAGCTTGCGCATGATGTTCCCGACGTGGAACTTCGCCGTCGTGGGCGAAATGAACAGCTCCGCCCCGATCGCCTGGTTCGACAGCCCCTGGGCCAGCAGCTTCAGCACCGTCAGCTCGCGGTCCGTCAGCCGTTGCGCGTCCGGCTGGGTGCGGCCCGACAACGTCCGGACCACCGAGCCGACGCTGCGTGAGTCGAACGCGTTCTCGCCGCGGGACACCGCCTTGATCGCGTTCGCCAGCGCCGTCGTGTCGACGTCCTTGACCACGTACCCCCGCGCGCCCGCCTGGACCGCCTCCATCACCAGGTGGTCCTCCAGGAACGTCGTCAGCACCAGCACCGCCAGCGACGGATACGCGGCCGTCAGCGAACGGCACAGCACCAGCCCCTCGGAATCCGACGACGTCGACAGCTTCAGGTCCAGCAGCACCACTGCCGGCCGGTGCGCGGCGATCACCGCCTGCGCCTCGGCCGCCGTCGACGCCTCGCCGACGATGCGGAACAGCGGGTCGCGCTCCAGGACCGACCGCAGGCCCTGGCGCAGGATCGCGTGGTCGTCGACCAGGACGATCGTGATCGGCTCAGTCAAGGGGCACCCCCACCACGATCTTGACGCCGCCGATGCGCGACCGGCGCACCGAGAACGTCCCGCCCAGCTCGCGGGCGCGGGCGTCCATGTTGGCCAGGCCGCGGTGGGCGCCGTCGAGGTCCTGGCCGCCCGCCACCCGCAGCACGCGGCGCAGCACCTCGGGCTCGCCGCAGCCGTCGTCGGACACCGCCAGCACCACCTCGTCGGCCCGGTAGCTCAGCCGGATCAGCGCGCGGCGCGCGTGGCCGTGCACCGCGCTGTTGAACAGGGCCTCGCCGCAGATGCGGAACAGCGAATGCTCGGCCTCGGCGGGCAGGTCGACCGGCTTGCCGCCGATCCGCAGCTCCACCGCCAGCTCCGTCGGCAGGTGCACGCTGGTCAGCCGCTCCAGCAGCTCGGGCAGGCCGGCGTGCGGGCGCTCGCGGTCGTGGCTGAGCGCGTGGATCACCGACCGCAGCTGGTCGACCGCCCCGCGGGTCAGGTCCTTGGCCACGGCCAGCCGTTCCGCCGTCTCGCCGGTCGCCTCGGCCCGGCACAGCTCGACCTGCATGCCCGCCGACAGCACGGACTGAGTGACGCTGTCGTGCAGCTCGCGCGCGATCCGGTGCCGCTCCGAGTCGATCACCTCGCGCTGGCGGGCGGCGAGCAGCTCCTGCTGCGCGCGTTCGCTGCGCCGGTGCAGCGACGAATTGTGCAGCGCCACCACGCTCTGGCTCGCCAGGATCCGCAGCACGGCCTCGTCGGTCGCGACGATCTCGCGCCCGTGCGGCATCCACAGCAGCAGCCCGCCGACCACCTCGCACTCCAGCGTCACCGGCACCCGGACGTGGCGGCCCGGCTGGTCGCCCGGCTCGGCGAAGTCGAGGGCCCCGGCGAGCATCCGGGTCAGGCACGCGCGCACGTACCCCGGCATCGGGTCCACAGTGGACAGCTGACGCCCGCCGGGCCCGATGATCGTGCAGCGCGGCTCGGCCTCGGGCAGGACCGAGTCGGCGACGGCGAACAGCGCGTACTCCGCGTCGACGTGCTCCGCCGCCGTCCGGACGGTCGCGCGCAGCAGGCTGTCCTGCTGCTCGACGGTCCGCACGAGCGTGCGGGAAATCCGGTCCAGCGCGTGGATCACACCCTCGAGCCGCTCGATCGACGACACGTACGCCGGGTAGAACGACCGCTTGCCGGAACGCACGCCGGTCAGCTCGGCCAGGTACCCGGGCCGGTCGTGGTCGCCGAGCGGCGCGCGCGTCACAGGGCCGCCCGGAACAGCGCTTCGATCTCCGCAACGTCGGCCGCGCGCGGATTGGTGGCCAGGCAGGCGTCGTGCAGGGTGTTGCGGGCCAGCACCGGAAGGTGGGCCGCGGTGACGCCGAGTTCGCCCAGCCCCTTCGGCACGCCGACGTCGTCCGCGAGCGCCCGCACCTGGTCGGCGACGGCGAGGCCGGCCTCCTCCGGCGGCGTCCCCTCCGAAGCGAGTCCGAGGGCGCGGGCGATCGGCACGTACCGCCCGGGGTGCGCGCGGGCGTTGAACCGGACGACGTGGGGGAGCAGCACGCCGTTGATCACGCCGTGCGGCAGGTCGAGCAGCCCGCCGACCTGGTGGCTCATCGCGTGCGCCGCGCCGAGGATCGCGTTGGTGAACGCCAGCCCGGCCTCCAGGCTGGCCTGGGCCATCAGCATCCGGGACGAGCGTTCGCCGGGCTCGTCGATGCTCCGCACGAGGTTCCCGTGCACCAGGGCGATCGAGTTGAGCGCGTGGTGGTCGGTGAGCGGGTTGTGCGCCTTCGACACGAACGCCTCGATGCCGTGCGTCAGTGCGTCGAGCCCGGTCGCCGCGGCCAGCCAGTCCGGCATCGTGGTGAGCAGCCGCGGGTCGGTCACCGAAACGTCCGGCACCAGCGTGCGGCCGATGATGGTGATCTTGGTGTTGTGCGTGGTGTCGGTGACGATGCAGAACTGCGAGACGTCGGCGCCGGTCCCGGCGGTCGACGGGATCATCACCATCGGCGGGATCGGCTGGCGGCTGCGGTCGACGCCCTCGAAGTCGAGGATGTCGCCGCCGTTCGCGGCCAGCAGCGCGACGCCCTTGCCCGCGTCGATCACCGAGCCGCCGCCGAGGCCCATGATGACGTCGCAGCCGGCTTCGCGGTAGCGCTCGTGCCCGGCGGCGATCTCGTGGTCCTTCGGGTTCGGCGTCGGGTCCGCCCAGACGGTCGGCGTCAGCCCGGCGGCACGCAGGTGCCCGATCAGCTCGTCGACCCACGGTGTCCCGAGCAGCCCGGCGTCGGTGACGAGCATCGGGCGCCGCGCGCCCAGCCGGGCGGCGACGTGCCCGGCTTCGCTGAGCGCGCCTTCGCCGAACATGATCTCGGGGGCGTGGAACTTGGCGATGGTCAGGCCTTCGGGCCCGGGCGGCGGGGTCGCGGCGCCGTACAGGCCGGCCGGCTGGGTGAGACCCGTGCCCGGCCAGGCGCCGCCGTCGTCGGCCACCCGGGAGGGCGCGGGCCGGCGAGTGAGGACCACGGGCACTCCCGATGACACGTCGGCGTTGACTTCCGGCCAGGCTACCTCTCCGTCGCGGTCGTCCGGCCCGTCCGATCGGGTAGGTCGGCCCACTCCGGCAACCGGACGCCGTGCAGGCCCCGATAGGCCGCGCGCTCCGGCTCGCGCCAGTGTTCCAGCAGGTCAGCACGAGGTTTGAAGACCTCGACGCCGATCGGGTGGCAGACGTCGATCGGGTCGCGCGCGTCCGGTCCCCAGAGCGGGATGGACAGGTCGCCGCCCGGGCAGGTGGACAACGCGCACAGCAGGTCGATCTCGGCGAAGAACTCGAAGTGGTCGCCCGGGCGGGCCGGGCAGTCCTTCATGAAGTAGCGGTCCTCGGCGTCGAGCCCGGTGCACTGGAAGACGTTCAGGACGTCGTGCACGTCGAATTCGGTGAGCCCGAACGGCGCGACCGCGCGCACGAGGTTCGAGTGGCAGTGGAAGTCGAAGTCCTCGCCGGTGAGCAGCCGGTTGACGTAGGGGTCGCAGCGGGTGCCGAGCAGGTCGTGCACGCGGCCGCCGTCCGCGTCTTCGCCGTGGTTTTCGAGGGTGTCGGCGGTGATCGTCGCGAGCGGGCGGAGGAAGGGCAGCGTCGACCAGAGCCGGTCGAAGGTGCTGACGTGGGCGCGCTGCAGCTGCCGGGTGCGCGCGGCCCAGAAGCGTTCGCGGGGGTCGTCGGCGTTCCACAGGTTGAGGTCGCCGACCTGCGGGCCGTCGACGGTGCTGAGGCGGCAGAGGTGGCCCTTCGGGACGCGCCAGGCGCGGCCCGCGCGGATCGGGATCTCGAAGGCGTCGACGAGCTCGCGGGTGTCGTCCTCGGCGAGCCGCCGGTAGAACGGCCGGTCGACGTCGAGCGCGCGGCCTTGGTAGGCGGGTGCAGGCATCGGGTCTCCCTCGTGCTGGATGGGGCTCCAGGATGCCCCGGCTACGCACGGTGGCGTTCGACCACTCGTTCGGCTGCTGGGTGGCGGCCCTTCCGGCTCCTACCGTCGAGGGAGCTCTACTCGTGGGAGGAGTGACCGGCGGTGCTCGTGGCATTCCAGCGCACCGGCGAGGAGCGGCGCCTGCCCGCAGCGGCGGCGCACCTCGTGGGGTTGCTGCGTTCCTGGGGTCCGGGACCGGACCACCTGACGGGGCTGGCACTGACCGGCATCACGCTCGGCCCCCGGTTCGTGGACGCATTGGTGTTCACCCGGTCGGGGGTGGTGGTGATCGCGGCGCACTCACCGGGCATTTCGCCGGGCTCGGCCGAGCGGGCGGGCGCGGGAGTGGCGGCGGCCAAGGGGGCATTGGCCGCGCACGACGGCGGGCGGTACGTGACGGGGCTGGTCGCGGTGGTGCCCGGGGGCGTGCAGGAGGCGGTGGCGGAGGAGCGGGACCGGCTGGCGGAGCCGGGCGAGCACGACTCGGCGGGTCTGCCGCTGTCCGAGGCGGTGACGGTGCCGGAGCCGCGCGAACCGGTGGCGGAGTCGCGTGCGCACACGGAGGAACCAGGCGGGCTCGAGCCGGATTCCGCCTGGGGTGAGCCGGATTCCGGCGACCTCGTGCCGGAGCAGGCGTGGGGTGAGCCGGCGGACCGGCACGGGCCGGAAGAGCGCTGGGGTGAGCCGGATGGGCCGCGGCCGGACCAAGCCAGGAGCGAACCGGACCCACTCGACCGCGATCCGGACTCTGTTTGGCGTCGACCGGATCCGGGCGAACTCGGGCCGGACCAAGTCTGGAGTGGGCCGGATCCGACCGGCCGTGAGCCGGACTCTTCTCTGCGTCGATCGGACCCGGGCGAACTCGGGCCGGATTCGGGTGGACCTGCGCCGGACCAAGCCTGGAGCGGGCCGGGCTCGACCGGCCGTGACTCGGACTCTGCTCGGCGTCGACCGGATCCAGGAGGACTCGGGCCGGGCCCGACCGTCCGCGAGCCGAACCCGGCAAGGCGTGATTCCGCGCCGGAGCAAACCTGGGGCCACCCCGACCTGCCCTGGCTGGACACCGACTCCTTCCCCGGCGTAGCCGTCGTGCTCGCCGACCCTCGAGGGCTGCGGCGGATCATCGGGCAGCACAACCGGTGGCGGACCGTCTGGTCGGCCGACGACGTCCTCGACGCCTGCTACGCCCTCTCCCTCGCCCACCTCGCTCCGCCGCGGGCCGCGCTGCTCGCCGATGGGTTCCCCGCGCGCCTACCGACCATGAAGCCACTTCCCGCGCTCCCCGCCGTCCTGCCGCTGCCGGCCGATCCGCCGCCGGACGCCGCCGTCGATGAGCCTGGTCCGCGGATTCCTCGGCCGCGGGGACAGTCCGTCTTCCCGAAGCAACGGCCGATCCGCCTGGTTCCGTGGGCACTGGTCTTCGTGCTGACCCTGCTCGTCACCGTGGGCGTGATCGCCGCCGTTTTCGTGGCGCAGGTCTTCCACGGCTCGTGAGTTTCGCGCCAACTACGCCATCTGCACCGTTTCCCGCACGCGTCTGCTGGGCACCTCCCGGTAGATGTGAAAGGGGTTCACGATGCCGCGCACCCGAGCGCTCGTTCTGCTGGCCGTCCTCGCGGGCGCGTCCCTCACCGGCTGCAAGGTGCCCGACGGACTCGCGTCCGGCTCACCGAGCGGGCCGCAGTCCACCGGGACCGCCGCCGCGCCGCCGATCGCGCCCGGCGAGGCCAAGGCGCAGCTGGCGCAGCTCAAGGTCGCCGTGCGCGGCACCATGGACGGCTACAGCCGCGAGAAGTTCCCGCACTGGGACAAGGTCGACGGCGCCTGCGACACCCGCGAGCAGGTCCTCAAGCGCGACGGCAAGGACGTCACCACCAACTCCGACTGCGCCCCGAAGTCGGGCACCTGGGTCAGCGCCTACGACGGCGAGACCTGGACGAAGGCGTCCGATGTGGACATCGACCACATGGTGCCCCTCGGCCAGGCCTGGGTCAGCGGCGCCAAGTCGTGGACGCAGGAGCGCCGCGAGCAGTTCGCGAACGACCTGATCCGCCCGCAGCTGCACGCGGTCACCGACAACCTCAACGAGCAGAAGAGCGACAAGGCGCCGGACCAGTGGAAGCCGCCGCTCGTCTCCTACTGGTGCACCTACGCCACCGACTGGATCGTGGTCAAGAGCAACTACGGCCTCACGATCACCGTCCCCGAGAAGACGGCGCTGGAAACCATGCTGCAGCACTGCTAGAACGAGCGCGCCGCGGCGATCGCCTGCCCGGCGTAGGACCGTCCGAACAGGACGGTGTGCACCAGCAGCGGGAACAGCTGGTGCAGCCCGATCCGCCCGGCCCAGCCCTCGGCCAGGGGTGCGACCTCCTCGTACGCGCCCAGCACGGTGCCGAGGTGCGGGCAGCCGAACAGGTGCAGCATCGCCAGGTCCGTCTCGCGGTGCCCGCCGTGGGCGGCCGGGTCGATCAGCCACGCCTCGCGGCCGTCCCACAGGACGTTGCCCGTCCACAGGTCGCCGTGCAGGCGCGCCGGCGGCTCGGCCGACGCCGGGATCCGGTCGCACGCGCGCTCGAACACCGCCGCGTCGGCCGCGTCGAACGTCCCCGCGTCGACTGCCCGCCGGACGTAGGGCAGCACGCGGTCCGAGGCGTACCAGGACGCCCAGTCGTCCGCGGGGACGCAGCCCATCGGCGCCAGGCCGATCCACGCCTCGGCGGGCCCGCCCGGGGGAGCGGCGCCGAACGCCGGCGCCCCCGCCGCGTGCAGGCGCGCCAGCCCGCGCCCGAGCCGCTCGGCCGCGGCCGCCGAAGACCGCCCCGAAAGCACGCGGTCGACCACCAGCCAGTGGTCGTCGTGGCCGGCCACGGACGGCACCGGCACCGCCTCCGCGGCGGCCAGCCAGCGCAGGCCCGCCGCCTCGGCCGCGGTCGCGCCCGGCTCGTGCCCGCGCTTGACGACGACCACCCGGCCGTCGTCGAGGACGGCTTCGCGGAGGTATCCCGGCATCGGGCGCCACTCGGTGACGGTGTGCCCGGTGAGCCGGGCCACGGGCTCGGTCATGTCCCGCACGGTACCGGCGCGCTACCGTGGGCCGGTGCAGGATTTCGAACGGGTGCTCGGCGAGCTGGCGGACGTCGAACGGTCCGAGGCCCGCGACTACTCGTCGTTCAGCGTGCGCGGCAAGCGGTTCGGGTACTACTGGCCGCGGACGCGGACGCTCGGCCTGAAGCAGACGATCTCCGAACAGCTCGCGCTGGTCTCCGAACGCCCCGACGTCTTCGAAGTGCAGTTCACCGCGGGCGGCTTCGGCTGGGTGGTCGTGTACCTCGACGGCGTCGAGCCCGACGAGGTCGCCGAGCTGATCTACGAAGCCTGGCGGCTGTCCGCGCCGGAGGAGCTCGTCGCCGAAGTCCCCTTCACCAGGATCGCCCGGGCGTAGAGCAGGTCGAAGCCCTGCCGCTGGACGTTCTGGTGCGACTTCGACCCCGGCTGCGTGGTGACGACGGCGACGTCGCACCCGGCCGCGGCGGCCGCTGTGAGCCGCGCTCGCAGCAGCGCCGTCTGCACGCCGCGACGGCGGTGGGCCGGCACGGTCGCCGCGCCGGTGAACTGCGCGATCCCGTCGGTGACGCGGAAACTCGCGCCGCCCGCGAACTCGCCGCCGCGCCACGCCGCGTACCGCGTCACCCCGGCCATGTCCGCCATCGCGTCGATGACGGTCTGCCGCGGGAAGTCTTCGTGGGACGGCAGGCCTTCGGTGTCGGCGACGGCGACCGCGTCGGCGACCTCGGAGAGCCACCGCTCCAGCTCGTCGTCCCGGATGGGCCGGACGTCTTCGGGAAAGCCGGCGCCGGTGACCCGCCGGCCGAGCACGTTCTCGAACGACTCCAGGCGGTACCCGCGCTCGGTGAAGAACACGCCCAGCGCGGGGTCGGCGAGCTGGCACAGCTCGACCTGCACCGGCGCGCCCAGCTCGGCGAACGCGGCTTCGACCTCGTCGAGCGCGTCCGGCAGGCCGTCGAAGCCCAGCCCGGCGATCTTGTTGAACGGCGAGTCCGCCTCGGCGAAGCTCGCGACGCCGCCGGCGAGCGGTCGCGCGAACCCGATCGTGTCCCCGCGCCGCATCCGCGCGGCGTCGCTGCTTTCGGCGATCAGCCGTGCTTCGGCGCGTTCGATCCGTTCGGCCAGCGCCGTGTCGCAGAAGAGCCGTTCCCCGTCCATGTCCTCACCGTGCCGGACACGGACGGGGAACGAAACCCGATTTATCAGCCTTCGACGCGATGTGACGCCCAGAACGACGTCAAGTCGGTCGACCCGGCCGCCGCCTGCGCCGCGGCCTTGAACTCGGCCGTCGTGGACACGCCGTACCAGTGCGACTGCGCGTACGACTTCAGCAGGTTCGCCATCGCCGTGTCGCCGATGGTCCGCCGCAGGTCGTGCAGCGTGCACTTGCCGTAGTTGTAGACCACCGTCGAGTACCGGGACGAATGCGCGTCCCAGTAGGCCATCGAGTTGGTCAGCTTCTCCGCGCTCGACTGCCACGTGATGCCGCAGCCGCTGCCGGTGACCCCGCGGTAGAGGTCGGTGGCGTAGTCGGTGAAGCTCTCGTCCAGCCACGGGGAGTTGTACTCGTCGTCGCCGACGATCCCGTAGAACCACTGGTGCGCCAGCTCGTGGGGGAGCGCCGTGGTCGACACCAGGTCGAGCACGAAGCCCGGGTACTCCATGCCGCCGAACCAGAAGTTGTTGTCCAGCACGACGTCCACCTCGCCGTACGGGTAGTCGCCGAAGCGGCCCGAGTGGACGTCGATCGAGTCGGCGGCCAGCGTCAGCATCTGGTTCGCGCTGCTCGTGGAGATCCCGCTGACCGAGTAGACGTTCACCCGCACGCCCTTGCCGGACGTCGTGGTGATCTTCGCGAACGGCCCGGCGGCCCACGCGAAGTCGCGCACCTTGGCCGCGGTCGCGTGCGTGGTGGTCGTGCTGCCGCTGGTCGTCTCGGTCGACGTGCCGGTGGCCGGCGTCAGCAACGACGTCGGGTGCACGAGGGTGACGTCGAAGTCGCCGATCACGGTGTAGAACGACTCGCCGTTGTTGGTGTACGGGTCGAGGTGCCAGCCCGCGCCGTCACGAACCGCGAGCACCGGCAGCGCGTTGCCGATCATGTTGTACGCGCCGTCGTGGCCGAACCGGTCGGCGCCGCTGGGCACGACGATGCTCAGGTCGAACCCGATGGTCGCCGACTGGCCCTGGGCCAGCGGGCTCGGGAGCGTGATCTTCAAGGCCGTGCAGTTGACGCTCAGCGCGGACGCCGTGCCGCCGGTGACGTTCGTGACCGTGATCGGCGTCGTCGGGCAGCTGCCGTGGTAGTTGTCCCAAAGCCGCAGGTAGACCTCGGGCAGCGCGGTCGCCGAGCCGTTGGTGAAGCTCACGCTCTGGTGCCCGGTCCAGGTGGTGCCTGCCGTGTTCGAGGTCAGGTTGACCGTGTACGCCGGGTTGATCGGCGTGCGCGTGGAGTCCGCGGGCGCGGCCGTGATCGTCCAGGCGAAGGTGGCGCTGCCGCTGTTGCCGGCCGGGTCCTTGGCCGTGACGGTGACCGAGGACGTCCCGGCGGTGGTCGGGGTGCCGGTGATCTTGCCGGTGCTCGCCCCGATCGCCAGCCCGGCGGGCAGGCCGGTCGCGGTGTAGGTGAGCGCGTCGTTCTGCGGGTCGGTGGCCTGGACCTGCAAGGACACGGCCTGGCCGACGGCGCTGGACTGGGCGCCCGGCGAGGTGACGACCGGCGACTGCGGGTTGGACGTCCCGGTCGTGGTCAGCGAGAAGTCGTCGAGGAGGAAGTTGGTCGCGAGGCTCGAGTCCTCGGTGCCGGTGATCTTGAGCGTCACGGTCTGGCCCAGGTAGCGCGACACGTCGACGGTGCGCTGGACGTACCCGGTGTTCTTGTCGAGGTTCGAGTAGCTCGCGAGGGTGTCGGTACCCGCCTGCACCACCAGCTTGTCGTAGGCGGTGCTGGTCGTCGTCTCCTTGGTGTCGACGTGCGCCCACCACGAGAGCGACGCCGAAGCGCAGCCGGCGGGGAGCGTCAGCGCCTGGGACAGGGTGTCGGTGTGCGTGCTGCCGTACCCGTCCAGCCAGGCGTCCATCGTCCCGCCGTGCGCGGGCTCCGCCGAGGTGGCGGCGGAGATCACGCCACTGGACTGGGTCCACGGGGCGGTACCGCTCTCGAACCCGCCGTTGCCGACGACCTGGTCACCGCAGACCGCGGCGGCCTCGGCCGGCGCGGCGACGACGACTGTGCCCAGCAGGCCCACGGCCGCACTGAGCGCAGCAGAAAGCACCCTCGATCTCATGGGGGGAGTCCTTTCCCGGCCCCGTCCGTCGGGGCCAGGAGAAAGCGTGCGCTGCCGCCGGGGCGGCAACAACCCGCCATGAGTCGGGTTCCGCGATCAGGCCTGCTGGAGCACGTTGAGCAGGATGAAGAGCAGCACGAGGGCACCGACCACCGCGACCAGAGCCGACACCGCGGACCGGATCATCTCCCCGAACCCCTTGGCGGTGCGGGCCCGGTAGGCGGAGTAGTTGGAGCGTGCCTCGCGGGCGCTGTGGACGCGGCTGCCGACGAGCAGCCCCGCGGCCAGGGCGAGCAGAACGGCGAGGAAAACGGACACGAGAGATCCTTTCGGGGTTCGGGAACGAGGAACGGCCTCATTACTAGACCCGACGGACGTCGCGCGCCATGGCTTTTGGCAATCTCGTTTCCGGGCCGGTCGGCCCTGGTGGGACGCACGTCCCGCGTTCCTCGGAAGGCGGCGGTGGCGAGCCGACGGTATCCGTCGTCTTCCCTGTCACGCAAGGAGTTTTCGGTGGCTCAGCCCTCGGTCGCGAGTCCTTTGTGTCGTTCCCGCAATTCGCGCTTGACGATCTTTCCGCTCGGATTCTTGGGAAGCCGGTCCGCGAACACGACGTACTTGGGACATTTGTAACCGGCGAGATGTGCCTTTGCGTGGTCGACCACTTGCGCAGCGTCGAGAATGACGCCTTCGCGCGGCACGACGACCGCGGTCACCGCTTCGATCCAGTGTGGATGGCCGATCCCGAAGACGGCGACTTCGGCGACGCCGTCGAGCAGGTACAGCGCCTCTTCGACTTCGCGGCTCGCGACGTTCTCGCCGCCGGTCTTGATCATGTCCTTCTTGCGGTCCACGACGGACAGGTAGCCGTCCTCGTCGACGACGCCGAGGTCGCCGGAGTGGAACCAGCCGGCTCGGAAGGCTTCGGCGGTCTTGGCTTCGTCGCGGTAGTAGCCGAGGGTGGCGTGCGGGCTGCGGTGCACGATCTCGCCGATTTCGCCCGGGGCCACGGGGTTGTCCTCGTCGTCGACGATGCGGGTTTCGACGTTGAGCGAGGGCCGCCCGGCCGAGCCGGCGCGGTCGAGCTGTTCGTGCGGGCGCAGGATCGTGGCCAGCGGCGCCATCTCGGTCTGGCCGTAGAAGTTCCACAGCTCGACCTCGGGCAGCCGGCGGCGCAGTTCGCGCAGCACCTCGACCGGCATCGCCGACGCGCCGTAGTACCCCTTCCGCAGGCTGGAGAGGTCGGTCCGGTCGAAGTTTTCGTGGCGCAGCAAGGAGATCCAGACGGTCGGCGGCGCGAAGAGCTTCGTCGCGCGCTCCCGTTCGACGGCGGCGAGCAGCGCGGCGGGGTCCGGGCCGGGCAGGATCACGCTGGTGGCGCCGAGGTAGACGTCGACGGAGAAGAAGCAGTCCAGCTGGGCGCAGTGGTACAGCGGCAGCGAGTGCACCTCGACGTCGTCGGCGCTCATGCCGCCGTCGATGACGCACGAAACGTACTGCGCGAGCAGCGACCGGCTCGACAGCAGCACGCCCTTGGGGCGCGACTCGGTGCCGGAGGTGTACATGATCCGCAGCGGGTCGTCGTCGGCGACCAGGACGTCGGGTGCGGTGGTGTCCCCTTCGGACAGCCAGATGCCGATGTCCTCCCAAGCGCCACCGCCGCTCTTGGGGATGCGGCCTTTGACGACGTCGGGTCGCTCGGCCAGTTCGAGGGCTCGGGCGGCGGTCGGTTCGAGGGCGTCCTCGACGACGAACGCTTCGACTTCGGCGTGGCGGAGGATGTAGGCGATCTCGTCGGCACCGAGCATGAAGTTGACGGGCACGAGCAGCACACCGAGCTTGGCGGTGGCGAAGGCGAGGGCGCCGTACTCCCAGCAGTTGTGGCTCAGCAGCGCGAGCCGGTCACCCTTGCGCAGGCCTCGAGCGGTCAGGGCATGGGCGCAGCGATTGGCGGCGGCTTCGAACTCGGCGAAGGTGAGCTTGCGGTCCCCGTCGACGACGGCGAGCTTGTCCGGCAGCCGCAGCGCGGTGCGGCGGAGCAGGTCGCCGAGAGAGTGCTGCCGGGCCCGGTCGACGAGGTACTGATCCATCCCGGCAGTCTCGGCCGGGGCGCGGAAACTCGCAAGCGTCAGGCCCGCCGAAGCCATTCGGCGAGGGCGAGGTAGTCGGCGTCGGTGAGCCCGCGGCGGGGGTCGACCCGGTGAAGCAGGGCTTGTCCACGGTGGTGGGCCGCCACCCAGACGCGGTCCGTGCCGGTGATCTCGTCGTCGACCCAGGCGAACGGGCGCCCTCCGGCCCAGGCGACCAGGGTGCGGGTCTTCCAGTGCAGCCCGCGGCGTTCGTCTTGCTCGTCGCCATCGGACGGCTCGGGCCAGTCCACGAAGGCGAGCGGCGGCAGGCCGATGCGGGGTGCGATCGACTCGTTCGCGTCCGCCGTCCACGTCGTCGCCCAGACCAGTTCGCAGGGGAGCGCGGCGAGCCGAGGCCCGTGGGCCGGGTCGAGCCGGTTCAGGAGCGGGTGCGCGTCGGGCGTGAGGTCGTCCCCGTAGGACGGATAGCTTCCTGCGCCGAAGGGGAGGAGCGGCCCGTCGACGTCGAGGAAGAGCAGGGGCAGCTGGTCTGCGCTGGACACCGTCGCACCGTAGCTGTCAGCCGGGCAGCTTCTCTTCGTGAGTTCAGCGGGCGCTGTCGTCGATCTGCACGGGGTAGCCGGCGCGCAGGACGGCGATCGTGGCCGGTGGGGTCAGGACCGGGACGGTTCCTGCCCTGGGCAGCTGCTGCTTGCGGCCGTAGCCCGTGGTCGTCCAGGTGGTGAGGTGCCCGTCGAGCTTCAGTTCCGGGTCGGGGCCGCGGAGCACGAAGACGCCGTCCGGGAGGTCGGCCCAGCTCAGCTCGTGGAGCCGGCGCGTGTGGGTGCCGCGGACCAGGCGTTCGGTGTGCAGCCGACGGTTCATCGCGGTGGCCGAGGGCGGGCCGGGCCAGGCGTCGCGGTAGGCGGTGTACGCGGGGCGGCGGCATTCCCCGCAGGGCCGGTGCCCGGCGGCGAACGAGACGGCTTCGTCGTGGAAGTAGAGGTGCGTGTAGCGGTTCGGCAGCCACTGCTCGCGCCAGCGGTCGTTGAAGCTGAGCGCGCAGGTGATCCACAGGTCGCCGCCGTGGAAGCGGACGATCTCGTGGCCCCGGTGCAGGACGCCGCGGTTGCCGGTCCAGGCGCCGCGCAGCGGGATGTCGACGATGTCCCCGGCGGGGGTCACACGGTTGCGCATGGGGAGAGCTTGCCGGAGTGGCGGGGCGGGCGGGCGCACCGCAGAATGCGCGCATGCAGCCGACGCTCGTCCGGGTGGCGCGCCTGGCCGACCCGGCCGGACCCGCCGACGGCGTCCGCGTGCTCGTGGAACGGCTCTGGCCCCGCGGGCACGCTCGCACGGCGGTGGTCCTGGACGGCTGGTACCGCGGCCTGGCCCCGTCCGACGAGCTGCGCACCTGGTACGGCCACGACCCCGAGCGGTTCGCGGAGTTCGCCGAGAGGTACCGAGCGGAACTGCGGGAGCCGGAGCGAGCGGCGGCACTGGAGCGGCTGAGGGGGCTGGCGGCGGGCGGACCGGTGACACTGCTGACGGCGAGCGGTTCGCCCCCGATCAGCCAGGCGGCGGTGCTGGCGGAGATACTGACCGGCGAGGAGTGACGGGCGCGATCCGCGGGCTGCCGTGGTCGGCGCGAGCTGCGGCCGTGGCCCGCGCGCTGGTCGGCGGGGGTTGGCGGCGTGTGGTGGCCGGTGAAGTCGCCGTAGTGAGCCACCGGCCGCCCACCGCACGCGATGATCGCCGGCGATGTCCGGGACCACCGTTCCGCCGCGGCCCCAGCCGGTTATGTCCGCGGCCCGCCGTCCGACCCACTGGCCGTCGTGGTCACCGTTGCGGTCGCCGTCCCCAGCGTGTCGTGGCGGGCGGTCAGCGTCAGCGTCCCCGGGGGGCCCGCGAACGGCCGCAGCCACACCGCCGCCGCGCCGCCCGTCGCGCCCAGGTCCATCGTCGGGTCGCCGACCAGCTCGCCCGGGCCCGTCAGCGCCAGCGTCACCGTGCCGGTCGCGCCCGCTCGCAACGTCCCGAACCGGTCCAAAGCCGACACCACCACCCGGGTCGCGTCGCTGCCGTCCGCGCTCAGCTGCGGGTCGTCCGGGACGCACGCCAGCACGTCGCGGCTCCGGTCGCCGCTGAAGCGCCGGGACAGCACCAGCCGGTCGCCCACATACCCGTCGATGCGCAGCTGGGGACGCTGGCCGCGCGGCATCGTCAGATCGGCGGCGAACGGCGGGTGCCGCAGGTGCGGGAACTCCGCCCGCCGGCTGCGCGCCGCACCGAACGGCCGGTCGTCCAGGAACAGCTCGAGCCGGTCGCAGTTGGACCAGATCGTCGCGGCGCGGCCGGGTCCGGTCGGGGACGCCGTGAAGTCCCACGCGAACCCGGGCTCCACGACCGCGCGCGCCCGCGGGTCGCCCTGGGAGGCGTAGAACGCGGCCGCGGGCTTCGGGATCCGGAAGAAGTCCGACACGCCGCAGAACTTCGACCCGCCCATCGAGCGCTGCCAGCCCGACGGGTAGTCGAACGCGCACCACGCGAGCAGCCCGCAGTAGCGGTCGTCGGCCGCGGCCAGGTCGTGGGCCTTCGCGTGCAGCTCGGCCTGCAGCTGCTGGGTCGCGGCGGGATCCGTCCGGCGGTACGCGCGGGCGCCGGCCAGCGTGCCGATCGTCTCCGTGACCAGGTACGGGACCCCTGCGCGCGGCGGCGGCCGCAGCTGGAAGGGCGCGCCGCGGCGGGCCGTGTAGTCGTTGTAGGCCAGGACCTCGACGTCGCTGCCGGCGAACCGCGCGCCCGTCGAGCTGGCCAGCGCGCCGCTCGTCGGGCGGGACGGGTCGAGCTTGCGCGCGAGCCGCCCGGTCCGGCCGTACATCGCCGTCGTGCCGTTCGCCTCGTTCACGCGGGTGCCCCACACGACGATGCTGGGGTGGTTGCGGTCCCGGGTGATCATCCCCGAGACGTCCCGGAAGTTCTGCTGCTGCCAGGCGGCGTCCCCGATCCGGCCCCAGCCCGGGATCTCCTCCCACACCAGCAGGCCCAGCTCGTCACACGCGTCGAGGAACGCGCTCGACTGCGGGTAGTGCGAGCAGCGGACCATCGTGCAGTTCAGCTCGCGCCGCAGGATCTCGGCGTCGCGCCGCTGGACGCGGTCCGGCATCGCCCCGCCCGCGAACGGGTACCACTGGTGCCGGTTGAGGCCGACCAGCTTGAGCCGCCGCCCGTTGAGGAAGAAACCGTCCGGCGTGAACGCGGCTTCGCGGAACCCGACCCGCACGACCTGCTGGTTGAGGGCCCGCGGCCCGGACCGGACGCTCACCACGACATCGCAGAGCGCCGGGTCCTCGACGTCCCACAGCCGGACCGCGCCCAGCCCGCGGACGTCGAACTCGACGGTCCTCGTGCCGACCGGCATCGGCGCCACGTCGGTACTGCCGCGTGCGATCTCCCGCCCGGCCTGCCGCACGGACGCGGTCACCTGCACCGGCTCCGCGATCGCGACCGTCGTGTCCAGTTCGCACGTCAGGTGCAGCGACCGGGCGGGCCCCAGGACGTCGACCGGGCGGGCGAAGACGTCGGCCAGCCGGGTCCGCGGCACGGTGCCGATCGAGGCCGGCCGGTAGATCCCGGCCGGCTGGTAGAAGTCGATCGCCGACGGGCCGGACCCCGGCAGGTTGGGCGGGACGTCGAGCTGCCAGCGCCCGTCGACGACCACGGCGAGGACGTTGTCGCCCACGGTGACCTGCGGCAACTCGACTTCGAAGGGCAGGTAACCGCCTTCGTGGGTCGCGACGAGCATGCTGTTGAGGTAGACCTCCGCGTTCGTCATGACGCCGTCGAAGCGGGCCCGGACGCGGTCGGCGGTCATCGTCGCCGTGACGGTGAAGTGCTTGCGGTAGATCCACCGGTCCTGCCACGACGACGGCTGCCAGCCGGTCCACGAAAGCGGCGTCACGCAGTGGGGGAGCTGCACCGGAGAGAGGTCGATCTCGTCGAATCCGAGGTCCGCGCACCCGTCCTCATAACGCCCGAACAGCCAGAAATCACCCAGCCGCACGGCATCCGGGTCCGGCTCGCCGAGCCCGGCCGACCCGGCGACGGTCGCGACGGCGGCCACCCCGAGCAGCGCGGCCCCGCTCGCGGCGAGGAACCCGCGCCGCGAGACGCGTGCCTTCTCCTCGCCCATCGACGACCTCCGTGCTCGGTGCCCCACCCGGGGAATCGCGTCCGACGGCTAAGACGTCACAAGCGAGCGAAGGGTTGGCTCTCAGCGCAGAGTAGAGGCCCGGACCACCAGTTCGGGGGTGAAGACGACCTGCCGGTGCTCGTGACCCGGCTCGGTCTCGGCCAGCAGCAGCTCCGCCGCCGTGCGGCCCAGGCGCCGCCGGGGCTGGCGGACCGAGGTCAGGGGGACCGCGGCGGCCGCCGCGAACTCGATGTCGTCGTAGCCCACGATCGCCATGTCGTCCGGGACTCGCATGCGCAGGTTCGCGCAGGTCTGCAGCAGCCCGAGGGCCACCAGGTCGTTGGCGCAGAACGCCGCGGTCGGGCGGATCGAGGCCGGCAGCCCGGCCAGCCGCTCGCCCGCGCCGCGGCCGTCGGCCACGGTCAGCGCCGTCGTCGTCAGGTCGACCAGGTGGTCGGGCCCGAGCCCGGCCGCGCGGAGGGCCTGCACCGCGCCCAGCCGCCGGTCGCGGACCTGGCCGACCGTCGTGTGGTTGCCGATGAACGCGATCCGGTCGTGGCCCTGCTCGATCAGGTGCCGCACGGCGACCTCGCCGCCGTAGACGTCGTCGACCGCGACCGAGCAGTGCGCGGTGCCGCCGGGCGTGCGGTCGACGACCACCACCGGCGTCCCGCGGTGCGCGATCTCGCCCAGCAGCGGGGCGTCCGGGTCGACCGGCGTGATGAGGATGCCCTGCACCCGCTGCTGTTCGAGGCGGCCGAGGTAGGCCGCTTCGCGCGCGGGCTGGTGGGCGCTGTTGCAGAGGAACAGCGAGAGGTCACCGGCGTCGGCGGCGTCTTCCATCCCGGCCGCGACGTCGGTGAAGAACGGGTTGCTGCCGTCGAGCATCACGTACGCCAGCACGCGGCTGCGCCCGGCCCGCAGCTGCCGAGCGGACTCGTTGCGCACGAACCGGAGCTCGGCCATCGCGGTCTCGACCTTCGCGCGCGTGGCCGGGCTGACGCGGTCGGGCCGGTTGAGCACGTTGGAGACCGTGCCGAGGGAGACGCCGGCGGCCGCGGCGACGTCCTTCATGCCGGCCGCTTTCGGCTCGGCACCGGACTCCTGGACCGTCATGGAACCCCCTCATTGAAACGTAACATCGCCACGAACAGTCCGGCCTTGAAGACGTTCGGCCACGGTTCGGTGGATTCATTGACTTGCTCTTCGCTCGCATAGTAGCGTCACCGCACCAGATTTGTGAAACCTTTCAATCCGGAGGTCGCGATGACGCGGCAGGACTCGGACCGGCCGCCTCTGCTGGAGGTGCGGGGCGTGACGAAGTCGTTCGGCGCCGTCGCGGCGGTCGCCGGGGTGAGCTTCGGCCTGTACCCCGGCGAGGCCCACGCGCTCGTCGGCGAGAACGGCGCCGGCAAGTCCACGATCGTGAAGATGCTGGCCGGAGTGCACAAGCCCGACGACGGCACGCTGCTGCTGGACGGGCACCCGGTGGAGTTCGGGTCGCCTGCCGACGCCAAGGCCGCCGGGATCGCGGTGATCTACCAGGAACCCACGCTGTTCCCCGACCTGTCGGTCGCCGAGAACATCGTGATGGGCCGCCACCCGCGCAAGAGCATGGGCCGCATCGACCGGGCCGCGATCCGCGCCGAGGCCGAGCGGCTCTTCACCCGGCTCGGCGTCCGGATCGACCCGGGCCGCCCGGCGCGCGGGCTGTCCATCGCCGACCAGCAGATCGTCGAGATCGCCAAGGCGCTCAGCGCCGACGCCCGCGTGCTGGTGATGGACGAGCCGACCGCCGCGCTGAGCCGCGTCGAGGTCGAGCGGCTCTTCACCGTCGCGCGGACGCTGCGCCAGGAAGGCGCGGCGATCATGTTCATCTCGCACCGCTTCGAGGAGATCACCGAGCTCTGCCAGCGCGTCACCATCATGCGCGACGGCAAGCACGTCTCCACCGACCTGCTCGAAGACGTCACGGTCGACGACATGGTCAAGCGGATGGTCGGCCGCGACCTCGACGCGCTGTTCCCCAAGCAGGACGTCGAGCCCGGCGCCGTCGTCCTCGAGGTCGAAGGCCTGGCCCGCGAAGGCGTCTTCCGCGACATCTCCTTCTCGGTGCGCGCGGGGGAGATCGTCGCGTTCGCCGGGCTCGTCGGGTCCGGGCGCTCGGAAGTCGTCCAGGCCGTCTTCGGCGTCGACGAACGCGACGCCGGGGTCGTGAAGATCGGCGGCAAGAAGCTCAAGGCGCACTCGTCGCGGGCCGCGATGGCCGCCGGGATGGCGCTGGTCCCCGAAGACCGGCGCCAGCAGGGCCTGATCATGGACCTCTCCATCGAGCGGAACGTGACGCTGCCGCGGTCGCGCGCCCTGGCGAAGCTCGGCTTCCTGACCGGCGGGAGCGAGCGGCAGGAGGCCCGGCACTGGACCGAGCGCCTGCGCACCAAGTACCGCCGCCTCGGCGACCCCGTCGGCACGCTCTCGGGCGGCAACCAGCAGAAGGTCGTGCTCGCCAAGTGGCTCGCGATGGCGCCGAAGGTGCTCATCGTGGACGAGCCGACGCGCGGGATCGACGTCGGCACGAAGGCCGAGGTGCACCGGCTGATGTCGGCGCTCGCGGCCGAAGGCGTCGCGATCGTCATGGTGTCGTCGGAACTGCCGGAGGTGCTCGGCATGGCCGACCGCGTCCTCGTCATGCGGGAGGGCAGGCTCGTCGCCGAGCTCTCGCGCGCCGACGCGACCGAAGACGCCGTCATGTTCGCCGCGATGGGCCAGGGGGCCGCCGCATGACCGTCACCAAGGAGGCACCCGTGGCCGGCGAGCCGACCGTCCACACGCGACGCTCGTGGACCGCGAACGTGTTCAAGGCCCGCGAATCCGGCATCGTCCTCGCCCTGATCGTCCTGGTCGCCTTCACCGCGACGCAGAACTCCCGGTTCCTGTCCGGCCA
Source organism: Amycolatopsis sp. NBRC 101858 (assembly GCF_030269325.1). GTDB lineage: Bacteria > Actinomycetota > Actinomycetes > Mycobacteriales > Pseudonocardiaceae > Amycolatopsis > Amycolatopsis ponsaeliensis. The sequence goes on from NZ_BSTD01000002.1 coordinate 168,258, forward strand.
GAGCGTCCGCGACATCCTGCTGGGGACCGCGATCCTGGCGGTGCTCGCCGTCGGGCAGGCGATCGTGATGATCACCCGCAACATCGACCTGTCCGTCGGCTCGGTGCTCGGCCTCGCCGCCTTCGCCGTCGGCTCGCTGATGCGCGACAACCCCGGCCTGCCGGTGATCGTCGCGCTGCTCGCCGGCCTCGGCGTCGGCGCGGTCTGCGGGCTCGTGAACGGCGCGCTGGTCCGGTTCGGCCAGGTACCCGCGCTGGTCGTCACGCTCGGCACGCTCTACGCCTACCGCGGGGTCAGCTACTTCTGGGCCGGTGGCCAGCAGATCAACGCCGACAAGCTGCCCGCGTCCTTCCTCGACTTCGGCACCGCGTCGGTGCTCGGCGTGCCGTGGCTGGTGCTCATCGCCCTGGTGGTCCTGGTCGTCGCCGGGATCGTGCTGCGCAGCTACCCGGCCGGGCGCGAGCTGTACGCGATGGGGTCGAGCCCGCAGGCAGCCCAGCTGGCCGGCATCCGGGTCGGCCGCAACACCACCGCGGCGTTCCTGGTCAGCGGTGCGCTCGCCGGCCTGGCCGGGGTGCTGTTCGCGGCGCGCTTCGGCACCGTGGACGCGGCCGCCGGCACCGGCTACGAGCTGAACGTCGTCGCCGCGGCCGTGGTCGGCGGGGTCGCCGTGTTCGGCGGCAGCGGCTCGGTCTGGGGCGCGGGCCTCGGCGCGTTGCTGCTGACCGTGATCGGCAGCGCGCTGGCCGTGCTCGACATCAACCAGTTCTGGCAGCAGGCGATCGTCGGCGCGCTGATCCTGCTGGCCATCGGCGCCGACCGGCTGGTCGCCGTGCGGGTCGCCAAGGCACTGAAGAAGAGGGACTCCCATGTCTGACCAGGGGAACCGGCTCGGCCGGCTGCTGAGCTGGGACGCCGCCGTCGTCCTGGTGACGGTCATCGTGCTGATCATCGCCTCCGGTGCCGTCGAGAACTTCGGCACCAGCCGCAACTTCACGTTCCTGCTGCTCGACCTGCTGCCGATCGCCCTGGTCGCGCTGCCGATGACGTTCATCATCGTGACCGGCGAGATCGACCTGTCGGTGGCGAGCACGCTCGGGCTGACGTCGGCGGTGATGGGTTCGCTGTGGGACGCGGGCCTCTCGATCGAGACGATCATCCCGCTCTGCATCGTGCTCGGCGGGATCCTCGGCGCGCTGAACGGCTTCTTCGTCACCGTGCTGAAGCTGCCGTCGCTGGCCGTCACGATCGGCACGCTGGCGCTCTACCGCGGGCTCGCGTTCGTCGTCCTCGGCGACGGCGCGGTGGCCGACTTCCCGCGGGCCTACACCAGCTGGGTCACCGGGACCCTCGGCGACGGCCCGATCCCGAACGTGCTCGTCCCGCTGATCGTGGCGGCGCTGATCTTCGGCGTCGTGCTGCACGCGACCCCGATCGGCCGCGGCGTCTTCGCGGCCGGCGCGGGTGAGCAGGCGGCCCGGTTCGCCGGCATCCGCACCGGGCGGCTCAAGTTCTGGCTGTACGTCGTGAGCGGCGCGGTCGCCGGGATCGCGGGGGTCCTGTGGACCCTGCGCTACTCCAGTGCCCGCGCCGACAACGGCTACGGCCTCGAGCTCGCCGTCGTGGCCGCCGTGCTGCTCGGCGGCGTGTCCATCTTCGGCGGCAAGGGCACGCTGCCCGGCGTGCTCGCCGGAGTGGTCCTGCTGGCGTCCCTGCAGAACGCGCTGCGCCTGCAGGACGTCTCGAACGAGGCCCTCAACATCGTGACCGGCGTGCTCCTCATCGTGTCGGTCCTGCTGCCCAACATCGTCTCCTCGGCTCGGACGGCCTTGCGCCGCCGGAGTCGAGCGACTGCTCCGGTATCCCCAGAAAGGTGACGAAGATGTCCCGACGGTTCCTCACCGGCGCAGTGTCGGCCGGGCTGGTGCTCGTGCTGGCCGCCTGCGGCGGCACCACCAAGGACGACAGCAGCGGCTCCGGCGCGCAGCAGTCGACGGCCACGGCGAACCCGAACGCCGCGGCCAAGGAAGGCGTCAAGATGGCCTTCCTGCCCAAGCAGCTCAACAACCCCTACAGCGACATCGAGGTCAGCGGCGGCAAGGAGGCGCTGGGCGAGCTGAAGGGCGAGTACAAGCTGGTCGGGCCGAACGACGCCAGCGCGTCGTCCCAGGTCAGCTACATCAACACGCTGATCCAGCAGCAGCAGGACGTCATCGGCATCGCCGCGAACGACCCGAACGCCGTCTGCCCGTCGCTCAACCAGGCCCGCAGCGCCGGCATCAAGGTCGTCGCGTTCGACTCCGACGCCGCCAAGGACTGCCGCGACGTCTTCATCAACCAGGCCACCACGCAGGGCATCGGCGAGGCGCTGGCCAAGCAGGCCAAGGACCTCTCCGGCGGGTCCGGCGAGATCGCGGTCCTGTCCGCGACGCCGAACGCCACCAACCAGAACGCCTGGATCGAGGTCCTCAAGAAGGAGCTGGCCAAGCCGGAGTACGCGAACATCAAGCTGGACAAGGTCGCCTACGGCAACGACGACGACCAGAAGTCGTTCCAGGAGGCCCAGGGCCTGCTGCAGTCGTTCCCGAACCTCAAGGTGATCGTCTCGCCGACCACCGTGGGCATCGCGGCCGCCGCGCGCTACGTCAGCACGTCCAGCTACAAGGGCAAGGTCGCGGTGACCGGGCTCGGCACGCCGAACCAGATGCGTGCCTTCGTCAAGGACGGCACCGTGAAGCAGTTCGCGCTGTGGAACCCGGCCGACATCGGCTACCTCGCCGCCTACGCGGGCGTCGCGCTCAAGTCCGGCCAGATCAGCGGCAAGGAGGGTGAAACGTTCAAGGCGGGCAAGCTCGGCGACTACAAGATCGGCGCGAGCGGCGAGATCGTCCTCGGCCCGCCGACGACGTTCGACGCGAACAACATCGACAAGTTCAACTTCTGATCAGCCTCCGCGGCCGGGCCGGATCGCCGCCCCGGCCCGGCCGCGGGTTCCACAAAGGATGGACAGTGCCCCGATACTGCTTCTGCCTGCAGGTGAAGCCGGACCGGAAGGCCGAATACGCGCAGCGGCACCGCGCGGTGTGGCCCGAGATGCGGCAGGCCCTGCTCGACACCGGCTGGCGCAACTACTCGCTGTTCCTGCGCGAGGACGGCCTCCTGATCGGCTACGTCGAAGCCGACGACCTCGAAGCCGCGCAGGCCGCGATGGCCGGGACCGAGGTCAACGCCCGCTGGCAGGCGGAGATGGCGGAGTTCTTCACCGGCCTCGACGGCGGCCCGCCCGACGAAGGCTTTCAGCTCCTGGACGAGGTCTTCCACCTCGAAACCCCCACCGTCGCGGAAGGACAGTGATCGCCGTGGGCGACTTGACGGCCGTGAAACAGGCCCTGCGGGCCCAGCGCATCGAGACGCCGTCGTGGGCGTACGCGAACTCGGGCACCCGGTTCAAGGTGTTCCCGCAACCCGGTGTCCCGCGGACACCCGAAGAGAAGATCGCCGACGCCGCGACCGTGCACCGGTTCACCGGGGTCGCTCCGAGCGTCGCGCTGCACATCCCGTGGGACCGCGTCGACGACTACGGCGCCCTGACGGCCTACGCGCGTGACGCGGGCGTGGAGATCGGCGCGATCAACACCAACGTCTTCCAGGACGAGGACTACAAGCTCGGCTCGGTCACCAACCCCGACGCCGGCATCCGCCGCAAGGCCACCGACCACCTCCTGGAAGCCATCTCCATCATGGACGCGACGGGCTCGCGCGACCTGAAGCTGTGGTTCTCCGACGGCATCAACTACCCGGGCCAGGACGACATCCGCGACCGCCAGGACCGGCTGGCCGAGGCCCTGCGCGAAACCTACGACCGGCTCGGCGACGACCAGCGCATGCTGCTGGAGTACAAGCTCTTCGAGCCCGCCTTCTACGCCACCGACGTCCCGGACTGGGGCACGTCCTACGCGCACTGCATCGAGCTGGGGGAGAAGGCGACGGTGTGCATCGACACCGGTCACCACGCCCCCGGCACGAACATCGAGTTCATCGTCGCGTTCCTGCTGCGGGCCGGGAAGCTCGGCGCGTTCGACTTCAACTCGCGCTTCTACGCCGACGACGACCTGATGGTCGGGGCGGCGGACCCGTTCCAGCTGTTCCGGATCATGTACGAGATCGTCCGCGGCGAAGCCCTCGACCCGGCCTACGGCATCGCGTTCATGCTCGACCAGTGCCACAACATCGAGGCCAAGATCCCGGCGATCATCCGCTCGGTGATGAACGTCCAGGAGGCCACGGCCAAGGCGCTGCTCGTCGACCGTCCCGCGTTGCGCGTGGCCCAGCAGGCCGGGGACGTCCTGGCCGCGAACGCCGTGCTGATGGACGCCTACAACACCGACGTCCGGCCGCTGCTGGCCGAGCTGCGCGAGGACTCCGGGCTCGACCCGGACCCCGTCGCCGCCTACCACCGCAGCGGGTACCAGGAGAAGATCGTGGCCGAGCGCGCCGGCGGCACGCAGGCCGGATGGGGAGCATGACGATGACCGTGCCGGAGCAGCTCATCGCGCGCAGCAACGCGCTCGGAGCCGACCCGCGCAACACCAACTACGCCGGCGGCAACACCTCCGCCAAGGGTGACGTCACCGACCCGGTGACCGGCGCGCCGACGGAGGTGCTGTGGGTCAAGGGCTCCGGCGGTGACCTCGGCACGCTCAAGGAGTCGGGGCTCGCGGTGCTGCGGCTCGACCGGCTGCGGTCCTTGGTGGACGTCTACCCGGGCGTCGAGCGCGAGGACGAGATGGTCGCCGCGTTCGACTACTGCCTGCACGGCCGGGGCGGCGCGGCGCCGTCGATCGACACCGCCATGCACGGCCTGGTCGAGGCCCCGCACGTCGACCACCTGCACCCGGACTCCGGCATCGCCCTGGCCACGGCGGCCGACGGCGCCGCGCTGACGAAGGAGTGCTTCGGCGACCGCGTGGCGTGGGTGGACTGGCGGCGGCCCGGGTTCCAGCTGGGCCTGGACATCGCCGCCGTGAAGGAAGCCAACCCGCAGGCCATCGGCGTGATCCTCGGCGGCCACGGCATCACCGCGTGGGGCGCGACCTCGGAAGAGTGCGAGCGGAACTCCCTCGACATCATCCGCACGGCCGAGGCGTTCCTCGCCTCGCGCGGGGCCGCCGAGCCGTTCGGCCCGGTCGTCCCGGGCTTCGAAGCGCTCCCGGAAGCCGAGCGGCACGCCCGCGCGGCCGCCTTGGCGCCGGTGGTCCGCGGGCTCGCGTCGACCGACCAGCGGCAGGTCGGGCACTACACCGACAGCGACGTCGTGCTGGAGTTCCTGGCGCGCGAGAAGCTCGCGGCCCTGGCCGCCCTCGGCACGTCGTGCCCGGACCACTTCCTGCGCACCAAGGTCCGGCCGCTGGTGGTGGACCTGCCGGCGACCGCGTCGCTCGAGGACGTCGTCGCGCGGCTTAAGGAACTGCACGCCGAGTACCGCGACGAGTACCGCGCCTACTACGAGCGGCACGCGACCCCGGACTCGCCGGCCATGCGCGGCGCGGACCCGGCGATCGTGCTCGTCCCCGGCGTCGGGATGTTCTCCTTCGGCAAGGACAAGCAGACCGCGCGCGTGGCGGGCGAGTTCTACGTCAACGCGATCAACGTCATGCGTGGCGCGGAGGCGGTTTCTTCCTACGCGCCGATCCCGGAGAGCGAGAAGTTCCGGATCGAGTACTGGGCCCTGGAAGAAGCGAAGCTGCAGCGCATGCCGAAGCCGAAGCCCCTGGCCGGGCGGATCGCGCTCGTGACCGGCGCGGGCTCGGGCATCGGCAAGGCCATCGCCCTGCGGCTCGCCGCCGAGGGAGCCTGCGTCGCGATCGCCGACCTGAACGCCGCCGCGGCCTCCGAAGTGGCCGCGGAGACCGGCGGCATCGCGGTGACCGCCGACGTCACCGACGCCGCCGCCGTGCAGGCCGCGGTGGACGCGACCGTGCTGGCCTTCGGCGGGATCGACCTGGTCGTCAACAACGCCGGGCTGTCCATCTCGAAGCCGCTGCTGGAGACGACCGAACGCGACTGGGACCTGCAGCACGACGTCATGGCGAAGGGCTCGTTCCTGGTCGCCCGCGCGGCGGCGAAGGCGATGATCGACCAGGGCATCGGCGGCGACATCGTCTACATCTCGTCGAAGAACGCGGTGTTCGCGGGCCCCAACAACGTCGCGTACGGCGCGGCCAAGGCCGACCAGGCGCACCAGGTCCGGCTGCTCGCGGCCGAGCTGGGCGGGCACGGCATCCGCGTCAACGGCGTCAACCCGGACGGCGTCGTCCAGGGCTCCGGCATCTTCGCCGGCGGCTGGGGCGCCCAGCGTGCCGCCGTCTACGGCGTCGAGGAGGCGAAGCTCGGCGAGTTCTACGCCCAGCGGACCATCCTCAAGCGCGAGGTGCTGCCCGAGCACGTCGCGGCCGCCGTCTTCGCCCTCACCGGCGGCGACCTCACCCACACCACCGGCCTGCACGTCCCCGTGGACGCCGGGGTGGCCGCCGCGTTCCTGCGCTGACTTCCCTGGAGGAGACCGATGACCCTCGACCGCATCACGCCGCGCAAGACCCGCGTCGGGCTCGTCGCGGGCGGGCTCGGCGCGTACTGGCCGCAGTTCCCCGCGCTGTTGCCGCAGCTGGAGGCCTCGGCGCGGCGCGTCGCCGAACGACTGTCCGGAATGGACTGCGAAGTCGTCGACGCCGGGTTCGTCTCCGACGCCCAGGAGGGCGCGGCCGCGGCGGAGAAGCTGCGGGTGGCCGGGTGCGACCTGATCGTCGGGTTCCTCACGACGTACCTGACGTCCAGCATGCTGGCGCCGATCGCGCAGCGTTCGGGCGCGCCGGTGCTGCTGCTGAACCTGCAGCCGACCGAGGCGATGGACCACGACTCCTTCGACACCGGCGCGTGGCTGGCCTACTGCGGCGCCTGCCCGCTGCCGGAGATGGCGAACACGTTCCGCCGCGTCGGCGTCGAGTTCCGCTCGGTGTCCGGCTACCTCGAGGACGCGCGGGCGTGGACGCGGATCGAGCGCTGGATCAAGGCGGCCGGCGTCCGGGCGGCACTGCGGCACGGGCGGCACGGCCTGCTCGGGCACCTCTACCCGGGCATGATGGACGTCTCGACCGACCCGACCCTGGTGTCCGGTCAGCTCGGCGGCCACGTCGAGATCCTCGAGGTCGACGACCTGCGGGTGCGCGTCGAGAAGGTCACCGACGACGAGACCGCAGCGCGGGTCGCCCTGGCGTGTGACGTGTTCACGGTGGACGAGTCGGTAGTGGACGAAGACTTCGCTTGGGGCGCACGGGTTTCCGTGGCCCTGGACCGGCTCGTCGAAGACTTCTCCCTCGACTCGCTGGCCTACTACCACCGCGGCCTCGACGGCGAGACCCACGAGCGCGTCGGCGCCGGGTTCATCCTCGGCGCGTCCCTGCTCACCGCGCGCGGCATCCCGGCGGTCGGCGAGTACGAGCTGCGGACATCCCTGGCGATGCTCGTCATGGACCGGCTCGGCGCGGGCGGGTCGTTCACCGAGCTGCAGGCGCTGAACTTCCGCGACGGCGTCGTCGAGATGGGCCACGACGGCCCGGCGCACCTCGGCATCAGCGCGCGCAAGCCGCTGCTGCGCGGCCTCGGCGTCTACCACGGCAAGCGCGGCTGGGGCGTGTCGGTGGAGTTCGACGTCAAGCACGGGCCGGTGACGCTGTGCGGGCTCGGCCAGCGGCGCGACGGGACGTTCTCGCTCATCGCGTCCGAAGGCACGGTCGTGCCCGGGCCGCTGCTGCGGATCGGCAACACGACCTCGCGCGTCGACTTCGGGTGCGACCCGGGGGAGTGGACCGACGCGTGGTCGGCCAGCGGCATCGCGCACCACTGGGCGCTCGGCACCGGCCACCGGGTCGCCGAGCTGACGGCCGTCGCGGACCTGCTCGGGCTGGAGCTGACCGTGGTGAACCCGTGACGCGGGTGGCGGCCGTCGACCTCGGCGCGTCCAGCGGGCGGGTCATGGCGGGGACCGTCGGCAGCTCGACGTTGAGCGTCGAGGAGGTGCGGCGGTTCCCGAACGGCGGGGTCCGGGCGGGGCCGGTGCTGTACTGGGACGTCCTGGGCCTCTACCGCGAATCCCTCGCCGGGATCCGGGAAGCCGGCGAGGTGGCCGGGGTCGGGATCGACTCGTGGGCCGTCGACTACGGGCTCCTGGACGAGCGGGGAGCGCTGCTCGGCAACCCCGTCCACTACCGGGACCCGCGGACCGACGGGGTGCCGGCCGCGGTGGCCGCTTCGGTCTCCGCCCGGAAGCTGTACGACGTCACGGGGGTGCAGCAGCTGCCGTTCAACACGCTGTACCAGCTGGTGGCCGAGGGCGCCCGGCTCGACGCGGCCCGGACGATGCTGCTGATCCCGGACCTGCTGAACTACTGGCTCACGGGCTCGGTGGGGGCGGAGCGGACGAACGCGTCGACCACGCAGCTCTACGACGTCCGCGCGCGGACGTGGGCCACTTCGCTCGCCTCCCAGGTCGGCATCCCGCCGCGGTTGCTGCCGCCGTTGCGCGACCCGGGCACGGTGGTGGGCACGGCACCGGAGCTGTCCGGGCTGCCGGTGGTGGCGGTCGGCTCGCACGACACGGCGTCCGCGGTGGTCGCGGTGCCGGCTTCGCCGGGGACGAACTTCGCGTACATCTCGTCGGGCACGTGGTCGCTGGCCGGGCTGGAGCTGCCCGCGCCGGAGCTGAGCGACGCGGCCCTGGCGGCGAACTTCACCAACGAGGGCGGTGTCGACGGCACGATCCGCTTCCTGCGCAACGTGATGGGCCTGTGGGTGCTGTCGGAGACGCTGCGGACGTGGTCCACTTCGGACCTGCCCGGTCTGCTGAGCGCGGCAGCCGCTTCGCCCGGGCCGGCGGCGGTCGTGGACATCGACGCGCCGGAGTTCCTGCCGCCGGGCGACATGCCGGCCCGGCTTGCGGCGGCGTGCACGGCAACCGGCCAGCGGCTGCCTCCGGAGCGGGGCGCGGTGGTCCGGTGCATTGTGGACAGCCTGGCGCTGGCGTACCGCCGCACCCTCCGCGCGGCGGCCTCGATCACGGGCCGCCCGATCGACGTGGTCCACATCGTCGGCGGCGGAGCGCGGAACGAGCTGCTGTGCCAGCTGACGGCGGACGCGTGTGGCGTGCCGGTCCTGGCGGGCCCGGTGGAGGCCGCGGCGCTGGGGAACGTCCTGGTCCAGGCGAGGGCACTGGGGGAGGATTTGCCGGACCTGGCGGCGATGCGGGCTCTGGTGCGGGAGACCCAAGAAGTCCGCCGCTACGAGCCATCGGGTACCGGTGACTGGGATGCGGCGGAGGCCCGGCTGGCCCGCTGAGCCGGCGCGCCGGACCGGCCTGCGCGCTTCGGCACCGGGCCGTGCCGCTCACCGGACCGAACTGCGCGATCTTCCCCTCAGCCCTGTCCCGCCCGGGCACACTCCCCGAAGCACGGTTGCGAGCCCGGGCGCCCCGCGGCGAGCCTGAGCACGGATCCGGCCCAGACTCGAGGGAGCACCGCGATGGCGTACCGAACCCGCACCCTGACCGCCGTGGCCGCCGCCTGCGCGCTGGCCCTGACGTTCCCGGGCACCGCCGCCGCCGATCCGCCGAACGCTATCCCCGGCAACGCCTCCGACTTCGAGAAGACCTTCCAGCCCGCCTTCGACTACGACAAGGACGGCTGCTACCCGACCCCGGCCATCGGCCCGGACGGCACCATCGCCCCCGGCCTCTCCCTGGGCGGCGACACCAACGGCCACTGCCGCGACTCCTGGGACCTCGACAACACGAACTCCTACTCGCGCCAGAAGTGCAACAACGGCTGGTGCGCCGTGATGTTCACCCTCTACTTCGAGAAGGACCAGGCCTCCCTCGGCCCCGGCAGCGCCGGGCACCGCCACGACTGGGAGCACGTCGTCGTCTGGGTCAAGGACAACCAGGTCGAGTACGTCGCGACGTCGCAGCACGGCGGCTTCGCCATCCACGACCGCGCGAGCATGCGCTTCGAGGGCACGCACGCGAAGGTCGTCTACCACAAGGACGGCGGTTCGACGCACTGCTTCCGCGCCGCCAACGGCAACGACGACCCGCCGGAGAACCACAAGGGCACCTGGCAGTACCCGACGCTCGTCGGCTGGGACGGCTACCCCGCCGGCATCCGCGACAAGCTCGTGGCCGCGAACTTCGGCAGCGCCACCTTCGGCATCAAGGACGACCAGTTCGCCGGCAACCTCGGCAAGGCGAAGCCGGCCGGGATCCCGTTCGACCAGAACGCCTAGGTCGTCACCGGGGCGCCGCGGCCGCGTTTCAGCTCGAAGAACCCCGGCTTCCTCGCCGCGGGACCGGGCGGCCAACGGGGTCGAACCAGAGATCAACGGTCTTCACCCGGCTCACGCCAAGCGGCGGACCGGCCCGGCAGAAGATCCGGTTCCGGCCTGCCGGACCGGGCCGATCAGAGCCAGCCGCGCTCGTCCGCGATGCGCACGGCGTCGACGCGGTTGCGCGCGCCGGTCTTGGTGATCGCCGCGGAGACGTAGTTGCGGACCGTGCCTTCGGACAGGTAGAGCCGCGACGCGATCTCGGCGACCGTGGCGCCGCTGCGGGCGGTGATCAGCACGTCCCGTTCCCGCGCGGTGAGCGGCGACTCGCCCGCGGCCAGCGTCGCCACGGCCAGCGCCGGATCCACCACCCGCTCGCCCTTGCGCACGCGGCGGATCGCGTCGGCCAGGACGTCGGCGGGGGCGTCCTTCACGACGAACCCGGCCGCGCCCGCGTCCATCGCGCGGCGCAGGTAGCCGGCGCGCCCGAACGTCGTGAGCATGACGACCCGGCAGTCCGGCACCTGCTCGGCGAGCACCGCCGCGGCCGCGAGCCCGTCCAGACCCGGCATCTCGATGTCCAGCAGCGCGACGTCGGGCCGGTGGTCCCGCGCCGCCGCGACGACCTCGTCGCCGCGGCCGACGGACGCGACCACCTCGAAGTCGTCCTCCAGCGCGAGCAGCGCGCACAGCGCCTGGCGGACCAGTTCCTGGTCGTCGGCGAGCAGCAGCCGGATCGTCACAGCGTCACCCGCACGTGCCAGCCACGCGGCCGGACCGGACCGGCCCGGAACTGCCCGCCGGCGGCCTTGACGCGTTCGCGGAGCCCGGCCAGCCCGGAGCCCTCCTCGGGGGAACCGCCCACGCCGTCATCGACCACCTCCACAGTGGACTCGGTCACCGTCACCGCGCACCGGGTCGCGCGCGCGTGCCGGGCCACGTTGGTCAGCCCTTCGCGCACGACCCACCCGAACAGCTCTTGCCGCGCCGGGTCGACGACGTCGGTCGCGGTCGGCAGGTCGGCAGTGACGCCGCATGCGCGCAGCAGCTCGCGGCCGCGGGCGAGCTCGCCGGCGAGCGTGACCTCCCGGTAGCCCGACACGGCCGCGCGCACGTCGGTCAGCGCCTGCCGGGCCAGGGTCTCGACCTCGGTCATCTCTTCGCCCGCGCGGGCGTCGCCGGTGTCCAGCAGCCGCCGGGCCAAGGTGCTCTTGACGGTGATCGCGGTCAGCGAGTGGCCGAGCAGGTCGTGCAGATCGCGGGCGATCCGGGTCCGTTCGGCCTCGGACGCGAGCCGCGCGACCTCGGCCCGGGCTTCGACCAGCGCGGCGTTGGCCCGGACCGCCTCGGCGAAGGCGTAGACGACCAAGACGGTGAACACGAGCGCGACCGCCTGCGTCCACCCCGCCGTGCCCCACAGCATCCACGGGACCACCAGCGCCGCGAGCGCGGCGACGACCACGAGCGCGCCGGAGTACCGCGGCAGCCGGGGCACCGCCAGGGACACGACGACCGTGGCGAGGAAGAACGTTTCGGCGTGGGCGAAGGGGAGCGCGGCGACGAAGAGGACGGCCAGCACGCCCAGGAGCGGCCAGAACCGGCGCGCGTGCCGCGCCGCGGCCCGCGTCGCGAGGACGTAGCAGCCGACGAAGACGCCGACGATCACGCAGCCCGCCACCGCGGCGCGGCCCGACGAGTGCTGGAACACGCCGGGCACGGTCACCGCCGGGTAGACGAGCATGCCCGCGTCGAGCAGCACCAGCCGCCAGCCGCGCACCCAGCGCTGCACGTCGGCCGGTTCCGTCCTGTCCATCACCGGCACGCTACCGGGCCCGCGCCCGCCGGCCGTTGACGAGCACCGTGACACCGAGCAGGAGCAGCCCGCAGACGGCCTGTTCGATCCGCAGCCACAGCGGGAACAGCCCGGGCAGGGCGACGATGACGACGATCGCCACGAGCATGACCGCGGAAACGATCCGCAGTCTCAGCAGGCCCTTCTTCGACCCGCGGGCCGCGCTGCGGGCGAAGGCGAACGTCAGCAGCGAACTGGCGACGACGAGCGTGGCGCGCACCCAGACCGCGTCGGTCACCATCGCGTGGTCGTTGCGGAAGAGGACGATCGCGATGAGGGTGAGCACGGAAAGCGTGGCGTAGCCGCCGGTGAGCAGCAGCACGGGCCGGAAGCCGGCGGGTTCGGTTCGAGTCGTGGTGGTCATGGCGGAAATGGTCGTCGTGCGGGTGCCCGGGCGGCAGTGCCGTCCCTCAGCGGCCGCTGATGACATTTGTCATCGGCATGTCCTGGGCAAAGAGCTGGGAGAGCGCTCTCACAGCGTGCTACAAAGAGGGGGTGACGACGCATCCGCCCCCGGCGCCGCCGACCCTGGAGGACGTCGCGCGGGTCGCCGGCGTCTCGCGGGCCACGGTGTCCCGCGTGGTCAACAGCGTGCGCAACGTCGACCCGAAGCTGCGGGAGACCGTCGAACGCGCCATCGCCGCCACCGGGTACGTGCCGAACCGCGCGGCCCGGTCCCTGGTCACCCGCCGGACGGGCGGGATCGCGCTGGTGGTGTCCGAGCCGGAGCGGCACGTCGAAGCGTTCACCGGCGGCGTGTTCGGCGACCCGTTCTTCGGCCGGGTGGTCGAGGGCGTGGTCGCGCACCTGCGCCCCCAGGGGCTGCACCCGCTGCTGATGCTCGTCGACAGCGACGAGGAGCGGGAGAAGCTCGTGGCGAAACTGCGGCAGGAGCAGGTCAGCGGGGTGCTGCTGATCTCTTTGCACCCGGCCGAGGACCCGCTGCCGCGCATGCTGACCGACGCGGGTGTCCCCACGGCGCTGTTCGCCCGGCCCGGCCGCCCGGCGCCGGTGAGCTACGTCGACGTCGCCCACCAGGACGGCGCCCGGCTCGCGGCCGACCGGCTCGTTTCCCGCGGCTGCCACCGGGTCGCGACCATCGCGGGCCCGGCGGGGACCCCGGCGGGCCAGGACCGGCTGGCCGGGTTCCGCGACGCGATGGCCCGCCACGGCCACGCGTACGTCGCGGTGGCCGAGGGCGACTTCACCGAGCACGGCGGCGAGCGGGCGATGGAGCGGCTCCTGGCCGAGGAACCCGGGCTGGACGGGCTGTTCGTGGCCAACGACCTGATGGCGTACGGCGCGTTGACGGTGCTGCGCGAGGCAGGCCGCCGGGTCCCCGGCGACGTCGCGGTGATCGGCTTCGACGACAGCCGGGTGGCGCTGAGCTGCCGCCCCCGCCTCACGACGGTCCGCCAGCCGGTGGAGGAGATGGGCGCGGCGATGGCCCGGATGGTCCTGGACCGCATGGCCGACCCGGCCGGTCGCGCGGAGTCGGTGATCTTCGACCCGGAGCTGGTGATCCGCGACTCCGCCTGAGCGATAGGTTCGGCGCCATGGCCGAGACCCAGCGCAAACCCGTCCCGCGCGACGACGGTGGCGAGCTCGACACCGCGACGGCTGCGCCGGGTCCTGGTCGGCTCCGGCACGTCGCTGCTCGGGCTGGTCCACCACCTGACGGGTGCGGAGCGGGTCTGGTTCGGCCACCACGTCGCGGGCGGCGAGGACACCGGCGACCTGGGAATGGAGGTCCCCGGGGAGCTGACCGCGGAAGCCGTGCTGGCGGGCTACCGCGCGGCGATCGCGGAAAGCGACGCGGCGATCCGTGTGGCGGGGGATCCCGAGCGGCCGATCGCCGTCGCGGTCGACGGCACCTTCCACACCCTGCGGTGGGTGCCGGCGCACATGACGAGCGAGACCGCCCGCCACGCCGACATCCTGCGGGAGCAGATCGACGGCGTCACCGGCCGCTGCAGGCCCGATACTCCGTGCGCGTGGCCTGCCGGGCAATGAGCCCGGCCTGTCCGGACAGTTCCGCGTCGTGGTCTGGACATCTGCCCGATCACTGTGCTCAGATCTGTTCGGCCTTTTCCAACGTTGTAAAACTGGCTGGGTCCCCCTGACCGGAACGGAGTTCCGCCGTGCGGACGAGAGCACCGAAAATCCTCCACCTAGCGACCGTGCTGGCCTTCACCGCGGCCGTCATCACCGTCGGGACCCCGGCCGAAGCCGGGCACGCGGCGCGGCAGACCGTCACCGCCGGAAACGCCCGGTTCCAAGTCCTTTCCCCGACGCTGATCCGCACGGAGTACGCGGGCGACGGCCGCTTCACCGACGCCGCCACCTTCAACGCCGTCGGCCGTGGGTCCTTCACACCCCCGCCGTTCACGTCCACGACGGCGAACGGCGTGCTGACGATCCGCACCAGCGCGACGACCCTGACCTACAAGCTGGACTCCGGGCCGTTCGACTCCGGAAACCTCCAGATCCGCGCGAACGCCGGGTCCGCGCCCGTGACGGCGGCGCCGTGGCACCACCTGACCTGCGCGACCGGCGCGCTGTGCGAGGCCGAAGACCTGACCGCCGACGGGCTGGGCATCGCGACCGACCACTCCGGCTACACCGGCGAGGGCTTCCTCGCCGGGTTCGAGAGCGCCGGCAACTCGGCCACGGCCGACGTCCTCGCCGCCACGGCCGGGACCTACAACGTCACCGCCCGGTTCGCCAACGGCCAGGGCGGCGACGGCCAGCACGTCACGCGCACGCTGAGCGTGTCCGTCGACGGCGGCTCGGCGCAGAAGCTCACCCTGCCCACGACGGCCGACTGGAACAGCTGGGCAACGGCGTCGGTAGCCGTCTCCCTGAGCGCCGGCCGCCACAACCTCCGGCTCGAGCGCACCGCGGGCGACTCCGGCAACGTCAACGTCGACGCCCTCGCGGTGCTGACGCCCGGCGCGGCCTTCCCGCCCGCGTCGGCGCGCGCGTTCACCGGCTGCGCCCTCGATGTCAGCTGCGAAGCCGAGTCCGGCCTGCGCACGGGCTCGGCCGTGGTCGCGACCGACCACGCCGGGTACGCCGGCCGCGGGTTCGTCGCCGAGCTCAACCGCGGCTCGTCGCTGACCCACCGGGTCGTGGCGGTTCCCGCCGCCGGGACATACCAGCTGTCCGTCCGCTACGCCAACGGCACCGGCGGCGACGGCCTGCACCAGACGCGGACCGCGACCGTCGCAGCGTCCGGCGTGACCCGCACGCTGTCGATGCCGGCCACCGCGAACTGGGACACCTGGGGGAGCGCGTCGGTCCCGGTCGACCTCAAGGCCGGCACGAACGACGTCGTCCTCGGCTGCCCCGACGACTCGAGCTGCCACGTCAACGTCGACACGGTCGCGGTCACCCGCACCGGGGCGGCCGTCCCGCAGCCGCACCTCACGCTCGGCGGCTACCGGCGCGGCCTCGACGGCGTCAACGGCGACAACGGCACGCCGTCGCTCACCGAAGGGCTCCTTCACCAGGACGGCTGGTACCTGCTCGACGACACACCTTCGGCCCTGTACGACACGGCGGCCGGCAAGGTGACGCAGCGGCCGTCGCACGCCGGGAACCCGTACCAGGACGGCTACGTCTTCACCTTCGGGCACGACTACAAGGCGGGCCTGCGGGACCTGGCGACCCTGACCGGGCCGTCGGAGCTGCTGCCGCGCTGGGCCTACGGCGTCTGGTACTCGGAGTACTTCGACCGCACCGCGGCCGACTACCGCGACACGATCCTGCCGCGCTTCCGCAGCGAGGGCGTGCCGCTGGACGTCCTGGTGACCGACACCGACTTCAAGGCGCCGGACACGTGGAACGGCTGGCAGTTCGACCGGACCAAGTTCCCCGACCCGGCCGGGTTCTTCGCCTGGTCGCACTCGCAGGGCCTGCACAACACCCTCAACACCCACCCGAGCATCATGGGTTCGGACCCGCAGTTCGCCCGCGCGCAGGCGACGGCGAAGGGCAAGCTCGCGAAGTCCGGGTGCGGCACCGACTGCTACGTCTTCGACTGGGGCGACCCCGACCAGCTCAAGGCCTACCTCGACCTGCACGGCGACATGATGAAGCAGGGCAACGACTTCTGGTGGCTCGACTGGTGCTGCGACGCGTCGAAGTCGAGCCTGCAGGGGGTCACGCCCGACTCGTGGATCAACCAGAAGTACGCCGAGCTGGCCGCGCCGGCGGTCGAGCGGGGCTTCGTGACGTCGCGGGCGTACGGCTCGCTGCAGGCCGGCGGCTACGGCGGCCCGGTCGGGCTGTCGACGGGGCCGTGGGCCGACAAGCGCAGCACCCTCCACTTCACCGGCGACACGTCGTCGACGTGGGGCACGCTGCGGATGGAGGTCGGGATCACCCCGGCGGAGTCGGCCGCGACCGGCCTGTCGCCGATCAGCCACGACATCGGCGGCCACAATGACACGACCGGCCTGCGCGGCAGCGAGACCTACACCTCGGGCGGGCAGCAGCACCAGACGTTCAAGCTGCCCGACGACCTGTACGCGCGCTGGGTCCAGCTCGGCGCGTTCCAGCCGATCGACCGGCTGCACAGCAACCACAGCGACCGGCTGCCGTGGCAGTACGGCGACGCGGCGAAGGCGTCGGCGACGAAGTTCCTGAACCTGCGCGAGAACCTGGTGCCCTACACCTACACGCTGGCGCAGCAGGCGGCGACGACGGGCGTGCCGGTGGTCCGCCCGACGTACGTGGAGTACCCGGACGATCCGGCGGCCTACACCGCGGCGCAGAGCGAGTACTTCTACGGGCCGGACATGCTGGTGGCGCCGGTGACGTCGCCGGGGACCTCGGCGACGACGTCGGTCTGGTTCCCGCCGGGGCAGTGGACGGACTACTTCTCGGGCAAGTCCTACGCCGGCGGCACGACGCAGCAGGTGACGTCGGACCTCGGGACGATGCCGGTGTTCGTCCGGGCGGGCGGCATCACGGTGACGCGGACGGCGGACGTCCCCAACGACGTCCAGAGCCCGCTGAACCGGGCGACGGTGACGGTGGCGCCGGGCGCGCCGGGGTCGTTCTCGCTGTACGAGGACAACGGGACTTCGGCCAAGCACAGCTCGACGACCCGGATCACCTACACCGAGCGGCGCGGCGCGCACACGGTGACGGTGGCGCCGGCGCAGGGCCGGTCCCAGGTCGCTTCGCGGGAGTGGACGGTCAAGTTCCTGGGCGTGCCGTCCGCGCCTTCGCGGGTGCACGTCGGCGACGGCTGGGCGCCGTCGCGGGCTTGGCAGTGGGACGCGGCCACGCAGACGTTGACGGTGACGGCCCAGGGAGGGCGAGGACCGGTGACGGTGTCGTACTGAGACTGCCGGCGGGCGGAGCCGGTATGGCCGTCGAGGCCACCACGTGGGGTGGTGGCCTCGACGGCGCCCGGCTCGGCCACCATGTGGGGTGATGGCCCTCCACGGCCCGGTCCGAGGTCACGTCGACCTCGGACCGGGCCGTTGCTCGTGAGACCGCGCGACTCCGTGGATGGCCCGTCTTGCACCAGGCCATCCACGGAATGTGCGGCACTCGGCCGGTCAGGCCGCGTTCGCCAGCGCCTTCTCCTGCTGTGCCCCCTCCGCGCCGACCTCGACGGCGAGCCGCTTCGTCTCCGCGTCGGCCCCGGAGGTCTGCTCACCCTTGGCCAGCACCACGAGCTGCGCCGTGTGCGCGCGCAGCAGCGCGATCAGCCGCCGGTCGAACTCCGCGCCGCCGCCGGTGCGCAACGCCACCAGGTCCGCCGCGGTGACCATCCCCGGCATCCGGTGTCCACTGTGGACGTCAGCGGCCGGCAGCCCCGCTCGGTCGCGGGCCGCTTTCAAGCGCACCAGCAACTTCTCCTCCGGCGCCGCGACCGATTCCGCGGCCGCCCGGACCGCCGGGCTCGCGGCACGTGAAGGAGCCAGGCGGGCCGCCGTCAGCGCGTTCTCCGTCATCGGCACCACCAGCTGCAGCCACGCGACGTCCGTCGGGTTGAAGGCCGAGGACGGCGACGCGGGGCCGGTGGTGGGGGCGGGGCCGGTGGTGGCGCACCCGCCCATGGTCGCCACCACCGCCGCCCCCACCAGGAGCAGCCGTCTCACGGACGGCCGGGCAGCCGGTAGTTCGGCCCGAGCACGGTGCCCCGGTCCGGCTTGTAGAGGTCGAACCCGCGCGGGTCGCACTGGAGACCACCGTTGATGCAGTGCGTGACCAGCGCGGCGAGGGTCGGCGGGTCCCACGCGTTGAAGAAGTCGTAGTGCCACGAGTACCCGCGCCCGCTGGCCAGGTGCACCCCGGACATGTCGCCGCTGACCGGGAACGCGATCTTGAACTCCAGCATCGGCACCGCCACCGGGTGGTCGGCCGGGCACGTCAGCGTCGCCCGGTCCGGGTACGCCATGTGGCTCTTGTGGTCGGCCGAATCCAGGTGGACGCCGTCCCAGCAGCTCGGTGCCTGGTAGCGGATGTTGAGCTGGCTGCCCGGCGTGCACTGCACCGGGATGTCCCAGTTGTGGAAGCTGTCCCCGCACTCCCAGCCCTCGATGGCGCCGGGGGCGTGCTGGAACTCGTCCTGGGTCGCCGTCACGGTCCCGGCGACGTACCGCAGGCCGGGCGGGAACGGGACGACCTTGGTGTAGTCGAGGATGCCGGACTTGTAGTACACGACCTGGGCGAAGTTCGGCAGGATCACCTGGTTCCCGTTGTAGACCGTCGGGAACCAGTACGCGGACAGGTCGTCCGGCGCCAGGCACGTCGTGTTGCCCACGCCCGCGGCCTGCAGCGACTGGGTCGTCGTGGCCGCGTTGGTGGTCTTGTTGCCGATGAACGTGTGGTCGTGGGACGCGCCGGGCAGCCCGGGGAAGACGATCGGGTCGTCCGGCTGGTGGTGGCTGGGGGAGCAGTTGACCTGGAACTCGTGATGGGTCACCAGGTCGTCGGCTCCGGCGGGCGACCAGGTGGCCGCGGTCAGGAAGGCGCCTGCCAGCACGGTGGCGGCGGTGCAGGCGAGGAGCGCGGCTTTCGTTGCCAAGGGTCCTCCACGGTGAGGTGCCAAGGATGGGAGAGCGCTCTCCCACAGCATGCGCAGCGAGCCGCCGCCGTGTCAAGGAGCACCCGGATCCGCCGCAAGACAGGCATTGTCCGATTCCCGGCCGAATCTTGACAACGCGGGGGCCGGTGCCGTTCCATCGGACAGCCGGAGAGCGCTCTCCAATCTCCGTCCCCTTTTCGCGCGGGAGTCATCGTGGACCGACCGTTGCCCCTTCGTGCCGTCCCGGCACTCGTGGTCCTGCTGGTACTGGGCCTGTTAGCCGGCCCAGTACCAGCGGCACACGCCGCGACCCTGCTCTCGCAGGGCAGACCGGTGACCGCCTCCAGCAGTGAGGGGGCCTCGACCCCGGCTTCCGCGGCCGTCGACGGCGACGCCGGCACCCGCTGGGCGAGCGCCTGGAGCGACCCGCAGTGGCTGCAGGTCGACCTCGGCGCGTCCGCGGACATCAGCCAGGTCACGCTGAACTGGGAAGCCGCCTACGCGACCGCGTACGAAATCCAGGTCTCGGACAACGCCGCGTCTTGGCAGACTGTATACAGTACGACGACCGCGACCGGGGGCGTGCAGAACCTCGCCGTCACCGGCCACGGCCGTTACGTGCGCTTCTACGGCACCCACCGCGTCGGCGGCTACGGCTACTCGTTGTGGGAGTTCCAGGTCAGCGGCACCCCGGGCACGTCGACGCCGGGCGGCCCCGGCGTCACGAAGGTGACCGGCAGCCAGGGGAACTGGCAGCTGAGCGTCGACGGCCAGCCGTGGACCGTCAAGGGCCTCACCTGGGGCCCGCCGGTCGGCGAAGCGGCCACGCGGATGCCCGAGCTGCACGCGATCGGCGTCAACACCGTCCGCACCTGGGGCACCGACGGCAGCAGCCAGCCCCTGTTCGACGCCGCCGCGGCCAACGGCATCAAGGTCGTCGCCGGCTTCTGGCTGCAGCCCGGCGGCGGGCCCGGCAGCGGCGGGTGCATCGACTACACGACGGACACGAGCTACAAGAACACGATGCTCGCCGAGATCCAGAAATGGGTCACCGCATACAAAGCGAACGCCGGCGTGCTGATGTGGAACGTCGGCAACGAGTCGATCCTCGGCATGCAGAACTGCTACTCCGGCACGCTGCTGGAGCAGAACCGGATCGCCTACACCCGCTTCGTCGACCAGGCCGCGCAGGCGATCCACGCCATCGACGCGAACCACCCCGTCACCTCGACGGACGCCTGGACCGGCGCGTGGCCGTACTACAAGGCGTATGCGCCGAACCTCGACCTCTACTCCGTGAACTCGTACGCCCAGGTCTGCCAGGTGAAGCAGGACTGGCTCGCGGGTGGCTACACGAAGCCGTACATCATCACCGAGACCGGCCCGGCCGGCGAGTGGGAGGTGCCGAACGACGCGAACGGCGTGCCCTCCGAGCCGACGGACCTGCAGAAGCGCGACGGGTACGTCAACGCCTGGAACTGCGTCCTGGCCCACCCCGGCGTGGCCCTGGGCGCGACGCTCTTCCACTACGGCACCGAGGGCGACTTCGGCGGCGTCTGGTTCAACATCACCACGGGCAACGAGAAGCGGCTGTCCTGGTACGCCGTCCGCAGGATCTACAGTGGACAGACGAGCGGGAACACGCCGCCGGTGATCTCGTCGATGAACCTCAGCCGCACCACCGACGTCCCGGCGGGCGGCACGTTCACCCTGACGGCCGCGGTGTCCGATCCGGACGGTGACCCGATCACCTACACCATGGGCTACAACAGCAAGTACATCAACAACGCGGCCGGGCTGATCCCGGCGCAGTTCACCGGGACCGGGACGTTCACGGTCACCGCGCCGCAGCAGCTGGGCGTCTGGAAGATCTACCTCTACGCCCGGGACGGCCACGGCAACGTCGGCATCGAGACGCGTTCGCTGCGCGTGGTCGCCCCGCCGGTGCCGGGCACGAACCTGGCCCGCGGCGCGGCGACCACGGCATCGACCTACCAGGCCGACGGCCCGGGTGCGCCGTACCCGCCGCAGGCCGCGACGGACGGCAACACCGCCACGCGCTGGGCGAGCGCGTGGGCCGACCCGCAGTGGCTGCAGGTGGACCTGGG
Source organism: Amycolatopsis sp. NBRC 101858 (assembly GCF_030269325.1). GTDB lineage: Bacteria > Actinomycetota > Actinomycetes > Mycobacteriales > Pseudonocardiaceae > Amycolatopsis > Amycolatopsis ponsaeliensis. The sequence continues at coordinate 189,637 of NZ_BSTD01000002.1, forward strand.
CAGCCGGCAGGCGTTCGACCACGTCCAGCTGGTCTGGGAGTCGGCCTTCGGGAAGGCGTACGAGATCCAGGTCAGCGACGACGCGGCGAACTGGCGGTCGGTGTACTCGACGACGTCGGGCGACGGCGGCGCCGACGACCTCGCCATCTCGGCCACCGCCCGGTACGTGCGGATGTCCGCGACCCAGCGCGGCACCGCGTACGGCTATTCGCTGTACGAGTTCGGCGTCTACCGCCGGTGACTCAGCCCGGGATCAGGCAGAAGAGGTGACCTTCGGGGTCGGCGAGCACGACCCAGTCGGCGCCACCGGGCTGGAACTCCGGCTTGGTGGCGCCGAGCGCCTCGAACTCCGTGACAGCGCTTTCGAGGTCGCCGACGCGAAGGTCGAGGTGGGCGTGCTTGGCGTCGTCCGGCCAGGCCGGGCCCCGGTAGCCGGCGACGCGCTGGAAACCGAGGATCCCGAGCTGGACGGTGTCGTCGTCCTGATAGGTCACTTCCAGGCCGAGTCCCTTGGCGTAGAAGGCGGCGAGCGCGGCCGGGTCGGCGCAGTCGAGGACGATCGTGGTGAGTTCCGCGGGCATTTCCCGACTCCTTTCGTTCTTCCGGCAGCCTGCCTTCCGCGTCGGCCCGGGGTCTTGAAGATCCTTGCGGAAACTGTCGTACCCCCGGCGTAGCGTCCGGGCCGTGCTGGAGACAGTCGAAGTCGCGGCCCGCCCGGGGTACGCGGTGAGCGTGGTGCGGTGCGCGGAGGACCACCCGGGCTGGTCCCCGCCCGAGGTGGCGGCCGGCCACCGGATGGTGCTCGTCCGCCGTGGCCGGTTCCGCCGCCGCGCCCGGGGGAGGGTCGAGGACGCGGACTCGACGGTCGCGTACCTCGCTTCGCCGGGCGAGGAGGAGAGTTTCGCGCACCCGGCGGGCGGCGACGTGTGCACATCGGTGACGTTCGGCGAGGGACGCTGGCGTCAGCTCGCGGGCGAGGGATCGGTACCTCCGGCGGTGTACGTCGACGGGCGCTTGGACCTCGCCCACCGCCGCGCGGTCGCGTCGGTCGCCGACCCGGACTACGCGCTGGCGGAAGAACTGCTGGCGCTCGTGGGCGCGGCGATCACCCAGGCGGCAACGTCCCCGACGCCCGCATCCGGCGGCCGCGCGGACGATCGAGCGGTGGTGTCACGCGCTCGCGAGGCGATCTTGGCGGAGGACCCGGGTGGGCTCTTCCCGCTGGCGGACCTGCTGGGGGTTTCGCCGTACCGGCTGAGCCGGGCTTTCCCGCGCGAGCTGGGGGTTTCGCTGACGCGGTACCGCAACCGCGTCCGGGTGGGCCGGGCCCTGGACCGCATGGAGGCGGGGGAGCGAGGCCTGGCGAGACTGGCGGCGGACCTGGGATTCGCGGACCAGGCCCACCTGACCCGGACGGTCCGCGAACACGCGGGAACAACCCCGGCAGCCCTGCGCAAGTTGCTGGCAGTCGAGCGAAGCCAAACCCCACGACGGTGATGCCCGCCCAGTCACACGAGATGCCTCTCGAATCACACGTGTTACCCGGCCAATCACACGTGATGCCCACCCAATCACACGCGATGCCTCCCCAAGCACGCAAGACACCCCGCTAGTCACGCACAATGCCCGCGCGATCACGCGAGATGACTTCCCAACCGCGCGCGGCGCCCCCCGGCGCGCTGAGCACTCGACCGCCCGAGAACCGTTGCCAGGACGGTACTTTTGCCGCACCGCACCCACCCCCGGCGCCCTACGCTCCCACCCATGGCGGAAACCCCGGAGCGCGTGGTCCCGCTCTCGCGCGCCCGCCGGTGGACCTGGGTTCTCGTCGCGGTCGCTGCCGCCTTCGCCGCGTGGCACCTCTACGGCATCTTCGTCGCGCCGGAGCGGCCCTTCTTCTGGATCGGCCTGGCCTTCGACGTCCTCGTCGCCGTCGTCGGCTGGCTGCTCGGCCGCGCCTGGCCGCCCGTCGCTCGCTTCGGTCCCGACGGCATCCGCCTGGACGGATCCGTCGTCCCGTACGCCACGATCACCGAAGTCCGGCGGGGAGAAGCGTCGGCCAAGCCGTTCTGGCTCGCCTTCTGGCTGCCGACCTCCCTGCTGATCGGGCTGATCGTCGCGCTCCGGCCGTCCGGGGACTTCGACCGCGAAGTCGTCGAACTGCACACCGACGGCGGCCGGGTCCGCGCCCGCTGGCGTGACCACCGCGCCGCGGAAGCCTTCCTCGCCGCGCTGCGCGAGCACCGTCCGGACCTCGAAGTCCGCTACGGCGTCGACTCCGGCACCTTCGCACGGGACCACTCGCCCCGGCTGGGCGTCGGCGGCGGGTTCCTCGCCTTCGGGCTCGGGCTGTGGCTGTTCCTCGGCGGCTGGTTCGGGCTGCAGCTGCTCGACCAGTCCCTCGAGCGCGGCCCCTTCCCGTCCGGGCCGACGTCGGCCGCGATCACCCGGCTGACGTCCGGCCTCGACGGCTTCGCGCCGCTGCCCGGCGTCGCCCGCGATTTCACCGAGTGGCCGTGCGACCGCACGAATGACCTCATCCTCGGCCCGGACCCCGGCGCCGCCGACCTGCACCTGAAGCTGGAAGGCCGGACACCGCAGGCGGGCGCCGTCGAAGCGCGGCTGCGGCAGGCGGCCGGGATGGACGCCGACCAGTACCTCGAGCGGCTCGGCCCGGACGACCTCGACTTCGAGCTCGACATCCCCGAGGACGACGACCTCTACATCGAGTTCTCCACCGGCTGCGTCACCGGCGACGCGGTACCGGGCCTGCGCGCCGACTTCACCAAGCTGGCCGCGGCCCTGGGAGTGCGCTGAGGTGGGGCGGCGCGGCGGGAACGCGGGCTGGGCGCGTGGCCACCCCCAGCGGCCACGTGACTTCGCCCGGCGGCCGCTGCGCCACCCCGGGGTCCGATGTCCTGTTTTCGAAACATCGAACGGGAGTATCGTAGTCTTTCCGGGACAGGCTGTGTCAAGTTTTCGGAACAGCTACGCTGACGGTTGTCACGTTTCCTGGCTGAAGGTGGTGTGTGGTGAGCGATGAGCGCAGTTTCGCCGAACGACTGGCGCACTTGATCGCGACCGTGCACCCGCCGGATCGCAAGCCGTACTCCTACCGGGAGATCGCCCACGGCGTCGCCGAGCAGACCGGCGTGACGATGTCGGCGACCCACGTCCAGCAGCTCGCCGTCGGCGCGCGCAAGGACCCCAAGCGCTCGCACATCCAGGCCCTCGCCCAGTTCTTCGGCGTGCCGGTGACGTACTTCTTCGACGACGAGGTCGCCGGACAGGTCGATCGCCAGGTCGAGGACGTCGTCGCGTGGCGCGACACCGAGGCGCGGAACCTGGCGCAGCGGGCCATGCAGCTCTCCCCGCGCGACCGTGAAACCGTGACGGCGCTGCTCGACCAGCTGGCCGGCTACGACGAAACCCGGCGTCGCGACGGCCGGCGGCGGAAGCCGGAGTGATCGCGGGAAGTCGGCTACGATGACCTCGTCCGTGATCGCGCCCCGGTGCACCCGGCTGGCGCCCGGCCGGGGAGGACCCATCGACGAGCGCGGCCTGACGGACCTCCGAGCCGGCGCCCGGCAGCGGGTGCGGACCGTGCTCGCCGCCGTCCCGGTGCCCCGGCCGTGGTCGATGAACGCCTGGGTCGACCGTCTCGAAGCCTGGCGCGGACGCGAGATCGACCTCGTGCCGGTCGAATACCGGCCCGGCCGGCCGTCAGGTGCGTGGCAGGCCCGCCCGGACTACGACCTGATCGCCTACGTCGAGCACACGTCGGCGCTGCACCAGGACCACATCATCGCCCACGAGCTCGCCCACATGCTGTGCGCGCACACCGGGACCTGCCAGATGTCGGAGTCCGAAGCCGCGCAGCTCGCGCCGGACCTGGCGCCGCAGGCGCTGTCGCACCTGCTGACCCGCGTGACGACCGGCTCCGACGAGTACGAGGCCGAGCTGATCGCGGTGCTCCTGATGAGCGCGGCGACGAGCGAGCCGCCCGCCGTTCAGCCGGGTGCGTCCGGCCGGGCGGCGGATCAGGCTAGGCGGCTGGCCGCACTCCTGGGATAGTCGCGTCTCGTGATCGACATTCTGTTCGTCGGGGTCGGGCTTTTCGCGTTGGCCATCGGGATCTGGCGGGCGGTCCGCGCCCGGCGCACCGGCGCGGGCGCCGGCCTGGCCGTCTCGCTCATCGCGCTCGGCGCGGCGTTCTGCTTCCTGTCCAACCGCGCGCAGCAGTTCGAGAGCGAGCTCTACCCGAGTCTCGGCCGGTTGCTGTCGAACCTCGCGACGATGGTCGCGGCCTACGGGATCGGGCTGACGGTCGCGGAGATCAGCGGCACCCGCGACCGCGGCCGCCGCACGCGGCTCGTCGCGCTGGGGGTCGCGCTGACGCTGTTGACGGTGATGTTCTTCAGCACGCAGGGGCTGCCGCGCGGCGTCGGCGTGTTCGACGAGCTGTACGGCACGCACCCGACGCTGGTCGTCTACGTGTTCGTGTACACGGTCTACCTCGGGTTGGCGGTACTCGACATCGGCGTGGTGGCGGCGGTGACGATCCGCGCGAGCGGCGGCGCGCTGCGTGCGGGGCTGGCGCTGTTGCTGCTGGCGTCGGCGTTCGCGCTCGCGTACCTCGGGGGCAAGATCGTCGCGACGATCAAGGCGCTGCAGGACGACCACCCGGCGAAGGCGCTGTGCCGCGGGCCGTTCTCGACGTTGCCGTGCACGCTCGACGTCGGGTTCCCGGCGGTCTCGGTGCTGCTGATCGTGGTGGGGCTGACGATCCCGTCGATCCCGGGGCTGGTGGCCGGTCGCCGTGACGCGAAGACGCTGCGCTTGCTGCGCCCGCTGCGCGCGCACCTGACGCGGCGGTTTCCGGAGATCGTGCGCATCGACCCGGGCGGACCGTCCCGCCGCGAGCGCCTGCTGACGGCGATGAGCGAGACGAACGACGGACTGATCCTGGCGGGGGTGACGCCGGAGCTGTCGGCCCCGGCGGCGGCTCGGCTGGTGCGGGACTTGCCGGACGAGCCGGGGGAGGAGGAGCCGCCGCCGGTCGCGCAGGCGGGGCCGTTCGCCGCGGACGTCGTGCGGTTGCGGGCGATCGCGCTCGCGTACCGGAAGGTGGGCGGCGAGACGGCGGGCGAGGTGGCCAGCCCGGTGCGGTGACTTCAAAGTCGCACCGACTGCAAAGGTGTAGTGACTACAGCGATGCACTCACTTCGCGACCGTACTGGGAGCAAAGGTGTACTGACTACGGCAGTGAACTCACTTCGCGACGGCAGCGGCCAGTTGAGGCGGGTTACTGTAGTGAGTGCATAACTGTAGTCACTACATGAACGCAGTGGCTGCATGAGTGGGGTGGCTACGTGGGCGCAGTGATTGCATGAATGCAGCGATTACGTGGCCGGTTCACCCGGTGAACGGCGCGTCCAACCGCAGCTCCCAGCCGCGTTCGGTGAGCGCCACCAGGTGCAACGCCGTCGCGCGATCGGTCAGCGGCAACAAAGGCCGCACTTCGTCGCCCACCCGGGAAAGCGTCTCCTCATCGCCACCCATGGCGACAGTCACGTGCGCAGGCGGACGTGGCCCGAACCGCCCACCGTAGGGCGCAGCCTCCGGCCAACGATCGCACACCGCATCAGTGATCGGCTGAAGCGAAGGAGCCGGCAGCGCAGCAAAACCAGGCGTGGAAAGAAACTCGTCAAGCCGCACCTCGGTCGGCGCAACGGTCGAGGCGAGCGACCGGACAGCATCCAACACCGAAGAACTCACCGAGCCATCCGGCAAGAACGGGTACAAAGCCGTCACGTGCGCGGCCAAACCGGGGCGGACCAGAGCCGGATCGATCCGGCGGGCCGCGGCCAATGCGGGTTCGGCGGCGGGCAGCAGGATCACCAGCGCCGTGGTTCCGGGTGAAGGCACCCCCGCATCATGGCAGCCCGGCGATCATGACGGTCAAGCGATCATGGCAGTCAGGCGACAGCCGTCTCCGGGAAGCGTCCCGAGCGGGCCAGTGCGAGGCTGCGCCGGCACAGCTCCACTAGCTCCAGGTTCGCGCGGCTCCGCGGGCTCCGGCCGCACAGGCCGCACTCGATCGCCACCTCGCCGGTCAGCTCGTCCACCGCGACCAGTGCCTGGTGGTCGCACCGGCGGCACCAGCGGTACCCGATCGCCGGGTTCGTGTGGACCGGGGACGAAACGCAGTCGTGCAGCCAGCGGCGGTGGGTGCGGCACGTGACGCGGTCGGTCGGGTCCAGCCGGCCGTCGTCCTCGGATCTGTCTTCGCCGGCCAGTGTCGAAGCCAGCAACGGCTGGCGCGCCGCGGCCGGCCGGTCCTGCGGGTTGGGACTGGCCCACGCGTGGTGGTCGCCGCATCGGCACTTCTCGGACATGTCGCCCCCAGTGGTCGGGTGGTTCGATCCGTCGAGTGTGACGGCGGCAACAGAGGGTGGACAACCGGGAAAACGCTCAGTTTCGACCAGCGGCAGGGGTTCCGCGGCGGACGGAGAAGCGGACTTCGGCGCCCGTGTATGCGAACATATGTTCTATGACCGCCGAGGGGCCCATCCTGCACGCCGACCTCGATTCGTTCTACGCGTCGGTGGAACAGCGGGACGATCCGGCGCTGAAAGGGCGCCCCGTGATCGTCGGCGGCGGGGTCGTCCTGGCCGCGAGTTACGAGGCCAAGGCCTATGGCGTGCGCACGGCGATGGGCGGCGCGCAGGCCCGGCGGCTGTGCCCGCACGCCGTCGTCGTGCCGCCGCGGATGTCCGCGTACTCGGCCGCGAGCAAGGTGGTCTTCGAGGTCTTCCACGACACCACTCCGTGGGTGGAGGGCCTCTCGATCGACGAAGCCTTCCTGGACGTCGGAGGGTTGACCAGGATCGGCGGACGGCCCAGCGACATCGCCGAACGGCTGCGTGTCGCCGTCGCCGAGCGCGCCGGGCTGCCGATCACGGTAGGGGTTGCGCGGACGAAGTTCCTCGCGAAGGTGGCCAGCCGCGTCGCGAAGCCGGACGGCCTGCTGGTCGTCCCGCACGACGCGGAGCTGGAATTCCTGCACCCGCTGCCGGTCGGCGCGCTCTGGGGCGTCGGCAAGGTCACCGCCGAGAAGCTGCGCGCGCGGGGGATCACGACGGTCGGCCAGCTCGCCGCGTCCGAGCCGGTGGACCTGGTGAGCATGCTCGGCCGGGCGGCCGGCGGGCACCTGCACGCCCTGGCGCACAACCGGGACCCGCGCCGCGTCGAGGTCGGGGTACGACGCCGGTCGATCGGCGCCCAGCGGGCCCTCGGCCGCGGCCGGCGGACCCCGGCCGAGCTCGACGTGGTGCTCGTGGCGCTGATCGACCGGATCGCCCGCCGGCTGCGCGCCGCCCGCCGCGTCTGCCGGACGGTGACGATCCGGCTGCGCTTCGCCGACTTCACCCGGGTCACGCGCTCGCACACGCTGAACGAACCGACCGCGAGCACGGGCGTCCTGCTCGCCGCGGCGCGGGAGCTGCTCGTGGCCGCGCTGCCGATGATCGCCGACCGCGGCATCACCCTGCTCGGCGGGGCACTGTCCAACCTGGCCGACGAAGATCCGTTCCAGCTCGCGCTGCCATTCGAGCGGCAGCGGGCGACCCAGCTCGACACGGCGCTGGACGCGGTGCGGGACCGGTTCGGCAAGGCGGCGGTCACCCGGGCGGTCCTGCTCGGCCGCCCGGACGACCTCGAAGTGCCCCTGCTGCCGGATTGACGGCGAAACGGCTTCAGTTTGCGCCGCCTGCCATTCCGGGCCGATCGGGAATGCGGGCGTGGACCAGTGCGGAAAGCGCAGCGGGCCGCAGCGCGTCCGTGCGGTTCCACAGTCGCGGGTCGACGCTCTCGCGCTGGCCCGCCTGTTCGACGACTTCGAACCCGGCGTCGCGCAGGAGGCCGCTCACGGCCGTGGGGGAGAGGAACGTGAGCCACGGCTCGCCCTGTTCCGCGGCGACCGGTGCGACGGCTTCGGCGTAGCCGTTTCCGGCCGCGTCGCGCAGTTCCGCGGGAAGCAGGTGATCGGTGACGATTTCCGATCCGGGTGCGAAACGGCCGAGATCCGTCAATGTGGCGAGAATCGCCTTCCGCGTCAGGTACATGGTGACACCGAGCCAGCTGACGAACACGGGGCGAAACGGGTCCAGTCCACTCTGGACGAGCCGTTCCCGGAGCGGGTCGGCTTCGAAGTCGACCGGGACGAAGGTGACCGAAGCGGGCACGGCGACGCCGGCGCCCTCGAGCAGTTCCCGTTTCGCCGCCTGGGTCGAGGGCCGGTCGACCTCGAACACCCGGAATCGCGCGGACGCGTCCCGATACGCGAACGAATCGAGTCCGGCGCCGAGAATCACATACTGGTATATACCGGAATGGGGGCGAAGGAGCCGGTCTTCGGTGAACCGGCTGCGGCACGCCGCCTGGGCGCGAGCGCCGGCCAGGACCGGATGGGTACCGTGGAGATGATGGTAGGCCAGGAGTTCCTCGGCGTGCTCGCCGAGGAGGGCCGCGGCGAGAGTGTCGGAGAAGACGAACGGCTCGGCATCGACGAGCAAATGTGCCGCCCGCGCGGCGGCAGCGGTGAACGCCGTGCGGCTGATGCGGGGAGCAATACCGGAAAAGTCGGCGGTGGTCATGTGGACACGGTACCGATTCGATTTCGAGTATATCACAAAAACAAATATTCGACAAGACGGCGCGCATTTCGGCTCGGTTGCGGTCATCCTGGACGGGGGTGGCGCGGTCGCCCGCGTGGCCATTGTGGACGCTTCGCGGGTGTCGAGCGCGCCGGGCGGGATTCGACAGGTTAGGGTCTGTCCGACCGTGTTCTGGAGAAGATGAGGAACGACGAACCATGGCACAACGGGTGCACGTCGAGATGGTGGACGACCTCGACGGGAGCGAGGCTTCGCAGACCGTCCCCTTCAGCCTCGACGGGGTGACGTACGAGATCGACCTGTCCGAGGACAACGCGTCCGCACTCCGGGACGAGCTCGCCCGCTACGTCGCGGTCGCGCGGCGGACCGGCGGCCGCAAGGTGCGCCTCGCGACCGGCCAGTCGCTGTCGGGCTCCTCGAGCTCGGGCACCGACCGCGAGCGCAACCGCCAGATCCGCGAATGGGCGCAGGCCAACGGGTACGAGGTCGCGGAGCGGGGCCGGCTGTCGAGCGAGATCATCGCGGGCTTCGAAGCCGACCAGGTCGCGGCCGCCGAGCCGGCCGAAGCCAAGCCGGCGCGCAAGCGGGCCGCGCGCAAGAAGGCCTGACGCCGGATCGGTTGCCGGACAACGAACTTCGCGCCGCTGCGCTGGGGAGCACGACGGTGGCGGAGTTCGGTGGCGGTGTTTCGCGCGCCCGGGGTCGGGGAGATCCCGGCGCGCGAAAGCGCGCGTGCGGGCGTGCTTGGGTAGTCGCTTCCGCCGCGCGTTTGTTTGTTTCCCACTGTGTTCTCTGGAGTCGGCGGACCGGATCCGCTGGTCGCTCTCCGTCGCGTGTGGATCTTCCGCCGGCGGCAAGCGGACATTTTCCCGGCCGGTAAAGCTTGTCGGAGGGTGGCTCCGATGGCCAGACTGTCAGTGCTCCACGCGGCCGGTACCGCGCCGGAGCACGGCCCGGTGGCCGCCTCCTCCCTCGATGGCCACCGGGCCGCCTTCCTCTGAAACGCCCTCCCGTCTCGCGTGCGGCCGATCGGGCATCGCTGTAGACAATCGGGCGCTACAGGCGCACACTCAGACTACTCCATACTGCATACAATCTTCAGTTGAGAGTTCTGAGGAGGCGGTCACGATGACCGAGATCCGCGAGCTCCGGGACGTCTACGGACGGCGGTACCGCGTCGGCGAGTCCGATCGCGAGCTGCTCGGCCGGCCGCGGACGTGGATCACCTGGCTGGCCGCGGCGGCGATGCTCGCCGCCGGGGTGCAGCAGTACGGCTTCGGCGCGATCGTCCCCGCGCTGAGCCGGGCACACGGCTGGACCTTCGGCGGGATCGTCCTCTCACTCGCCGTCTGGGCGATCTGCCGGGCCGGTACGGCGTTCCCGGCGGCGTGGCTGCGCGAACGCGGCCTGTTCCCGGCGCCCGCGGCGATGGCCGCCGGTGCGGTGCTGTGCGCCGCGGGCCTGGTGACGCTCGGGCACGCGACCAGCCCGCTCACCGTCTTCCTCGGCTACTCGGTGCTCGGCGGGCTCGGCACCGGCCTCGTCTACGCCACCTGCGTCGGCGCGGTGCTGGCCTGGTTCCCGGACCGGACCGCGGCGAGCGCGGGCATCGTCAGCGGCGCGTTCGCCTACGGCAGCGTGCCCTTCGTCGTCCTCGCCGCCGCGCTGCCGGCCGCGCGACCGCTGCTTCTGGACGTCACCGCCGCGGTCGTGCTCGCCGTGATCGCCGGGTGCGGCGCGCTGCTGCGGTACCCGCCGCGGAACTGGTGGCCGGCGACGCCCGAGCCGCGCACCTGGGCCCTCGACCGGGCGCACAACCGGCGCCCGGCCGTCCGGCACTACCGGCCGGCGGAGCTGTTCCGGTGCAGGACGACGCTCGCGCTGTACCTCGTCGTCGTGCTCGCGGCCGCCGTGCTGCTGTTCGACCTCGCCTACCTGGCGACCTTCGTAGCCGAGCGCACCGGGCCCGGGCTCGCCGCGGCCGCGCTGGCGCTGCTCGCGGCGGCGACCGGCAGCGGGCGGGTCCTCATCGGCAGGCTCGCCGACCGGCTCGGCCGGCACCGGATCCTGCGGTTCGCGCTGTTCGCGGGTGGCGTTGCCCAGTTCGTCCTCTTCTACTCGGGCGAGCACCGGCACGCCGTCGGCCTGCTGCTGGGCGCCGCGCTCGCCGGCCTCGGCAACGGCTGCTGCTACACGCTGCTGGTCGGCCTCGTGCGCGAGTACTTCGGCGAGGAATCGGCGGCGCAGAACTTCGGGATCCTGTACTCCGCCAAGGCGGTCGGTGCGGTGGTCGGGATCGGGCTCGCCGCGCTCGTCGTGACTTCGCACGGGTTCGCCGGCGCGTTCGCCGCGGCCGGGGTGCTGAGCCTGGCCGGCGCGGTGCTGTCCGGGCGGCTGACCCAGCCGGGCCGGCCCAAGTCGCTGCTGCCGGTGGCGTGACGTGGGGCGGATGACGAGCCGGCGGCGGGTGCTGCGCGTCCGCGACGGCGTGCCGGCCGCGCGCCCGGACACGCTGACCGTCGAGGAACCCCTCGAAATCCGGGTGGCCGGGAAAGCGCTGTCCATCACGATGCGGACGCCGGGGGACGACTTCGACCTCGCCGCCGGGTTCCTGGTCGGCGAGGGTGTGGTGCGGAGGGCCTCGGACGTCCGCTCGATCCGCTACTGCGCCGGGGCCACGGCCGACGGCGGCAACACGTACAACGTGCTCGACGTCGTGCTCGCACCGGGCGTCGCGCCGCCGGACGCTTCGGTGGAGCGGAACTTCTACACGACGTCCTCGTGCGGGCTGTGCGGCAAGGCGAGCCTGGACGCCGTCCGGACGACGGTGCCGTGGCCGATCGAGGACGACCCGTTCGGCACCGACCCGGCGACGCTCGCCGGGCTGCCCGACGAGCTCCGCGCGGCGCAACGGGTCTTCGACCGCACGGGCGGCCTGCACGCGGCCGGGCTCTTCGACGCCGACGGGAAGCTGCTGTGCCTGCGCGAGGACGTCGGCCGGCACAACGCCGTGGACAAGGTGGTCGGCTGGGCGACCCGCGACGGCCGGCTGCCCCTGTCCGGGACGGCGCTGATGGTGAGCGGGCGGGCGTCGTTCGAGCTGGTGCAGAAGGCGGCGATGGCCGGGATCCCGTTGCTGGCTGCGGTTTCCGCGCCGTCGTCGCTGGCGGTGGACCTGGCCGGGGAGCTGGGGCTGACGCTGGTGGGGTTCCTGCGCGGCACGTCGATGAACGTCTACACGCGACCCGACCGGCTGGGACTTCAGCCGAGCTGAGCGAGCAGGGCAGCGACGGCGGGCGAGGGATCGCCCCGGTGCACGGCGGCGAGCTGCCACGGTGGTGGCCGGTCGAACCGCCGGACGGTGAGATCGGCGAACCGCGAGGCGGCCGACGCGGGCAGGACGCAGGCGGCCAGCCCGGCCCGCACGAGCCCGGCGGCAACGGCGAGATCATCGACCTCGAGCGAGCGCCGGCGGCAGGGAAACGCCCGGTCGGCGGCTGCGCGGATGGCCCAGCCCGGCGGGAAGTCCACGAGGGACAGTTCGGAGAGATCGGCCGGTGCGAAGGGCGAACCGCCGGGCGCGGTGGCGAGGACGAGTTCTTCACGGGGGAGCGGGGTGGTGACCAGCTCGGCCGAAGGAACCGCGGCCCGATCGGCGCCACCCGCGACCTCCGTCAGCACCACGTCCACAGTGGACTCGGCCGGAGCCGCGTCACCCGCCCGGACCTGCCGCACCTCCACCACCAACCCCGGATGCACCCCCCGCAGGGCGGCGAGGGCCCGGTGCCAGTCCGCCAGCAGCCCCGGGCACACCCCGAGCCGGACCCGGCCGCACACCGGCGACACCGCCGCGCGCGCCCGGGCCACCGCCTCCAGGGCCGCCCGCGCGGCGGGCATGAACGCCTCGCCGGCGGGCGTCAGGACCACCCGGTGCGTCGTGCGGTGGAACAGCGGCGTCCCGAGGTCGCGCTCCAGCGCACGGACCACCGTGGACACCGTCGACTGGACCGTCCGCAGCCGCTGGGCGGCCGCGGTGAAACCGCCCTCCTCCGCGACCGCCACCACCACCGCCAGCTGACGCAGCTCCATCACGGCACCTCGTCGAGCGCGCCGGTCCGCTCGTCCAGGACGTAACCGCGGACGACGTCCGTGTGGGGCAGGAACGGCGACGCCCGCAGCCGCGCGATGCACTGGCGGACGTCCTGGACCGGGTCGGTGAACGTCTCCGCCGCCCAGCCCGGCCGCATGCCCGTCGACGACTCCAGCCGCCGCGCGAGCTCGGTGTCCGTGAACGTGCGCATCCCGCAGTCCCGGTGGTGGATCAGCACGATCTCGCGCGTGCCCAGCAGGTGCTGGCTGACGGTCAGCGAGCGGATGGCGTCGTCGGTCACCGCGCCGCCCGCGTTGCGGATCACGTGCGCGTCGCCCTCGCCGAGGCCGAGCAGCCGGTGGACGCTGAACCGCGCGTCCATGCACGCGAGCACCGCCAGCTTCAGCCGCGGCTTCGCGGGCATCACCCCAGCACCTCGCGGACCAGCGCCGCCGTCTCGCTCGGCGTCCGCCCGACGCGGATTCCCGCCTCCTCCAGCGCTTCCTTCTTCGCCGCCGCCGTTCCGGCCGAACCGGAGACGATCGCGCCCGCGTGGCCCATCGTCTTGCCCTCCGGTGCGGTGAACCCGGCGACGTACCCGACGACCGGCTTCGCAACCCGGGTCCGCACGAACTCCGCGGCGCGTTCCTCGGCGTCGCCGCCGATTTCGCCGATCAGCACGATCAGGTCCGTCTCGGGGTCCTTTTCGAACGCTTCGACGGCGTCGATGTGCGTCGTCCCGATGATCGGGTCGCCGCCGATGCCGACACACGTGGAAAACCCGATGTCCCGCAGCTCGTGCATGAGCTGGTAGGTCAGCGTGCCGGACTTCGACACCAGCCCGATCCGTCCCGGGCCGGTGATGTCGGCCGGGATGATCCCGGCGTTCGACTTCCCGGGCGAGATGATGCCCGGGCAGTTCGGCCCGATGATCCGCGTCCGCCCGCCCGCCGCGACCGCGTGGGCCCACAGCCGGGCCGTGTCGTGCACCGGGACGCCCTCGGTGATCACCACCGCGAGCCCGATCCCCGCGTCGACGGCTTCGACGACGGCGTCCTCGACGAACGGCGGCGGCACGAACAGCACGCAGACATCGGCCGCGGCCGACGCGATCGACTCCGCGACGCTGCCGAACACCGGCAGCGAACGACCGGAGATCTCCACCTGCTGCCCGGCTTTGCGCGGGTTCACCCCGCCGACGACGTTCGTGCCGGCGGCCAGCATCCGCCGGGTGTGCTTGGCGCCTTCGGAGCCGGTGATGCCGGAGACGACGATCCGGCTGGTCTCGTCCAGGAAGATGGCCACGGGTCAGACCTCCGCGATCGCGAGCTTCGCCGCCTCGCGGGCGGCATCGTCCATGGTGGCCACCACGGTGACCAGGGGGTGGGCGGCTTCGGCGAGGATCCGCCTGCCTTCGGTGACGTTGTTCCCGTCGAGCCGGACGACCAGGGGCTTGGTGGCGCGGGAGCCCAGGATCTCCAGCGAGCGCACGATCCCGGTCGCGACGGCGTCGCACGCGGTGATCCCGCCGAAGACGTTGACGAACACACTGCGCACCTGCGGGTCGCCCAGGATGACGGTCAGCCCGTTCACCATCACCTCGGCCGACGCGCCGCCGCCGATGTCGAGGAAGTTCGCCGGCCCGCGCGCGCCCGCCTCCGCGGCGGCCGCGGCGACGACGTCCAAAGTGGACATCACCAGGCCGGCGCCGTTGCCGATCACGCCGATGTCGCCGTCGAGCTTGACGTAGTTGAGGCCCTTGGCCCGCGCTTCGCGTTCGAGGGGGTCGCCGTCCAGCGGGTCGTCGAAAGCGGCGGACCGGCGGAACGACGCGTTGTCGTCCAGGGTGATCTTGCCGTCGAGCGCGACGATCCCGGTCGACGTGCTCGCCAGGGGATTGACCTCGACGAGCGTGCAGTCTTCCGCGACGAACACGTCCCACAGCTTCTCGATGACGCCGGCGACCTCGCCGCGGACGTCGGCGGGGAACGCCGCGGCCACCGCGGCCGAGTCGACGCCGGCGAGCGGGTTCACCGGAACCCGCACCAGGGCGTCCGGCCGGGACGCCGCGACCTCCTCGATCTCCATCCCGCCCTCGGTCGAGGCCATGGCGAGGAACGTCCGCCCGGCGCGGTCGAGCAGGAAGGACACGTAGTACTCGTCGGCGATCTCACTGGCCTCGGTCACCAGGACGCGGTGCACGGTGTGGCCCTTGATGTCCATCCCGAGGATGTCGTCGGCGGCCTGTTCGGCGTCGTCGGCTGTGTGCACCACGCGGACGCCGCCCGCCTTGCCTCGTCCTCCCGTCTTCACTTGGGCCTTCACGACGACCGGGCCGCCGAGCTCCGCGGCCGCGGACCGGGCCGCGGCGGGATCGGCGGCGACCCGGCCGCGGGGGACGGGCACGCCGTGCTTCTCGAAGAGATCTCGGGCTTCGTGTTCGAAGAGGTCCATGCGGGGGCGTCCTTTCCGCGGCGGTGCAGGGCAAGGAGGTCCGCCGTGTCCGGGGCGTGCGGTGACGGTCCGCCGGGGCCGGATCGAGGCCCGGGAAAAACCCTGCGGATGGCCCTGGACACGGGCTGCTTGAAGAGTGACTATATGCCTACCCCATACGGTATGCAATCTACAGTCTGCCGCGAAGAGGCCGCTGACCTCGACGGACAGGGGGCGGCGGCGAGCGGACCGGAGTACGGAGCGCCGGACAAGAGAGATCCGGCGGCGGACCAGAGGAGTTGAGCAATGGCGCTGACCACGACCGGCACCACCGCGGGGGAGAGTGCCCGACCGACGAACGGCGCCGAGCCCGCGCCCGCCGAGATCTCCGGCGGCCACCTGGTGGCGAAAGCGCTGAAGGCCGAAGGCGTCGACACGATCTTCACGCTCTGCGGCGGTCACATCATCGACATCTACGACGGCTGCGTCGACGAAGGCATCGAGGTCATCGACGTCCGGCACGAGCAGGTCGCGGCGCACGCGGCCGACGGCTACGCGCGGATCACCGGCAAGCCCGGCTGCGCGGTGGTCACCGCCGGCCCCGGCACGACCGACGCCGTCACCGGCGTCGCGAACGCCCTGCGCGCGGAGAGCCCGATGCTGCTCATCGGCGGCCAGGGCGCGCTGACCCAGCACAAGATGGGGTCCCTGCAGGACCTCCCGCACGTGGACATGATGACGCCGATCACGAAGTTCGCCGCCACCGTCCCGCACACCGCGCGCGTGGCCGACCTCGTCTCGATGGCGTTCCGCGAGGCCTACGCCGGCGCGCCCGGACCGTCGTTCCTCGAGATCCCGCGTGACGTCCTCGACGCGCGCGTTCCCCTGGAGCAGGCCCGGATCCCGGAAGCCGGCCGCTACCGCGCGTCGACGAGGAACGCCGGCGACCCCGCCGACGTCGAGAAGCTCGCCGACCTGCTGGTGCACGCGAAGAAGCCGGCCATCCTGCTCGGCAGCCAGGTCTGGACGACCCGAGCCACCGAGCCGGCCGTCGACCTGGTGCGCACGCTGAACATCCCGGCCTACATGAACGGCGCCGGCCGCGGCACCCTGCCGCCCGGCGACCCGCACCACTTCCAGCTTTCCCGCCGGTACGCCTTCGACAACGCCGACGTGATCATCATCGTCGGCACCCCGTTCGACTTCCGGATGGGCTACGGCAAGCGGCTGTCGAAGGACGCCACCGTCGTCCAGATCGACCTCGACTACCGCACGGTCGGGAAGAACCGCGACGTCGACCTCGGCATCGTCGGCGACGCCGGCCAGGTGCTGGCCGCGGTGGCCGAGGCCGCGTCCGGACGCGCCGACAACGGTGCCGTCGGCCGCAAGGCCTGGCTCGAAGAGCTCCAGGCCGTCGAGGAGAAGGCGAAGCAGAAGCGGTTGCCGCTGCAGCACTCCGACGCGAGCCCGATCCACCCGTACCGCTTGGTCCACGAGATCAACGAGTTCCTCACCGAGGACTCGATCTACATCGGCGACGGCGGCGACATCGTCACCTTCTCCGGCCAGGTCGTGCAGCCCAAGTCGCCCGGGCACTGGATGGACCCCGGTCCACTCGGGACACTCGGCGTCGGGATCCCGTTCGTGCTGGCCGCCAAGCACGCGCGCCCCGACAAGGAGGTCGTCGCGCTCTTCGGCGACGGCGCCTTCAGCCTCACAGGCTGGGACTTCGAGACGCTGGTGCGGTTCGACCTGCCGTTCGTCGGGATCGTCGGCAACAACTCGTCGATGAACCAGATCCGCTACGGCCAGGCCGCGAAGTACGGCCTGCCGCGCGAGCGCGTCGGCAACACCCTCGGCGACGTCCGCTACGACGAGTTCGCGCGGATGCTCGGCGGGTACGGCGAAGAGGTCCGCGACCCGGCCGACATCGCGCCGGCGCTGCAGCGGGCCCGCGAGTCCGGCAAGCCGTCGCTGATCAACGTCTGGGTCGACCCCGACGTGTACGCCCCCGGAACCATGAACCAGACCATGTACAAGTGAGCGGAGGCCCCATGGGTAAGGCACTGGAGGGCGTGCGCGTCCTCGACATGACGCACGTGCAGTCCGGACCGTCGTCGACGCAGCTGCTGGCCTGGCTCGGCGCGGACGTGATCAAGCTCGAGACCCCCGGCCGGGGTGACATCACGCGCGGCCAGCTGCGCGACCTGCCCGGCGTCGACAGCCTCTACTTCACGATGCTGAACTCCAACAAGCGCAGCATCACGCTCAACATGAAGAGCGCCGAGGGCAAGGAAGTCTTCGAGAAGCTCGTGTCCGGAGTGGACGTCCTGGTCGAGAACTTCGGCCCCGGCGTCGTCGACCGGTTCGGCTACCCCTGGGACAAGCTCTCCGCGCTCAACCCGCGGCTGATCTACGCCTCCATCAAGGGGTTCGGCCCCGGCCGCTACGCCGACTTCAAAGCTTACGAGGTCATCGCGCAGGCCATGGGCGGCGCGATGAGCACGACCGGGTTCGAGGAGGGCCCGCCGACCGCGACCGGCGCGCAGATCGGCGACTCCGGCACCGGCATCCACCTGGTGGCCGCCATCCTCGCCGCGCTGTTCCAGCGGACCTCCACCGGCCGCGGCCAGCGCGTCCAGGTCGCCATGCAGGACGCCGTGCTCAACCTGTGCCGGGTGAAGCTGCGCGACCAGCAGCGCCTCACGCACGGACCGCTCGGCGAGTACCCGAACGACCAGTTCGGCGACGAGGTCCCGCGCTCGGGCAATGCCTCCGGCGGCGGCCAGCCCGGCTGGGCGGTCAAGTGCGCGCCCGGCGGGCCGAACGACTACATCTACGTGATCGTCCAGCCACCCGGGTGGGCTCCGCTCGCCCGGCTGATCGGCAAGGAAGAGCTGGCCGAGGACCCGGCCTGGGCCACGCCCGAAGTCCGGCTGTCCAAACTGGACAAGATGTTCGCGCTCGTCGAGGAGTGGACCGAGAAGCACACCAAGTGGGAAGTGATGGAAAAGCTCAACGCCCACAACATCCCGTGCGGCCCGATCCTGTCCACGAAGGAACTGATCGAAGACGACACCCTGGCCGAGCTGGGCTCGGTCGTCGAGGTGGCGCACCCGGAGCGCGGCAGCTTCAAGACCGTCGGCTGCCCGCTCAAGCTGTCCGACTCGCCGGTCGAGATCGAACGCTCACCGCTGCTCGGCGAGCACAACGACGAGGTACTGGCCGAGCTCGGCTACGGCGAGGCGGAGCTCGAGAAGTTCCGCGCGGCGGGGGTGATCTGAGTGGTGGATCGCGCGGCGGTCGAGAAGATCCTCGACCAGGCGGCGGCCGAGGGCCGGTCGTCGCTGACCGCGCCCGAGGGGCGTGCGGTCTGCGAGGCGTACGGCATCCCGACCCCGGCCGAGCGGCTGGCGGCCACCGCCGAGGAGGCGGTCGCCCACGCCGAAGAGATCGGCCTGCCGGTGGTGCTCAAGATCGTCTCGCCGGACATCCTGCACAAGACCGAGGCCGGTGGCGTGCTCGTCGGACTGCGAGACGCCGAAGCGGTGAAGGCGGGCTTCACGAAGATCGTCGACAACGCGGAGGCGTACCACGCCGGCGCGCGGATCCTCGGCGTCCAGGTGCAGCAGATGCTCACCGAGGGCCAGGAGGTGATCATCGGCTCGGTCACCGACCCGACGTTCGGCAAGATCGTCGCGTTCGGCCTCGGCGGTGTCCTGGTGGAGGTGCTCAAGGACGTCACCTTCCGGCTGGCGCCGACCAGCACCGACGAAGCGCTGTCGATGATCGACGGCATCCAGGCGGCGGAGATCCTCCGGGGCGTGCGCGGTGCCGACCCGGTCGACCGGGATGCCCTGGCGGCGGTGATCACCGGGCTCGGGCAGCTGGTCGCCGACTTCCCGCAGCTGTCCGAAGTGGACCTCAACCCGGTCCTCGCGACGGCGAGCGGGGCCACCGCGGTCGACGTCCGGATCCTGGTCGACCCGGACGCGGCGAAGGAGCCGTTCCGGTTCACCCAGGAGGAGATCCTCGCTTCGATGAACCGGATCATGAAGCCGGCGTCGATCGCCGTGATCGGCGCGTCCGCCGAGGCGGGCAAGATCGGCAACTCGGTGATGAAGAACCTGGTCAACGGCGGGTACGCGGGGGAGATCCACCCGATCAACCCCAAGGCCACCGAGATCCTCGACCGCAAGGCTTACGCCAGCATCACCGACGTCCCCGGTGACGTCGACGTCGCGGTGTTCGCCATCCCGGCGAAGTTCGTGCCCGCGGCACTGGAAGAGGTCGGCAAGAAGGGTGCGGCCGGCGCGATCCTCATCCCGTCCGGCTTCGGCGAGACCGGCAACATCGAGCTGCAGGACGAGGTCGTCGCGATCGCGCGCAAGCACGGCGTCCGCATCCTCGGGCCGAACATCTACGGCTACTACTACACGCCGGAGAACCTGTCGGCGACGTTCTGCACACCGTACGACGTCAAAGGCGGCGTCGCCCTGTCCTCGCAGAGCGGCGGCATCGGGATGGCGATCCTCGGCTTCAGCCGCTCGGCGAAGATGGGCGTGTCCTCGATCGTCGGCGTGGGCAACAAGGCCGACATCGACGAGGACGACCTGCTCACCTTCTTCGAGCAGGACGACAACACCCAGCTCGTCGCGATGCACCTCGAAGACCTCAAGGACGGCCGGTCGTTCGCCGAGACGGCGAAGCGCGTCTCGAAGCACAAGCCGGTCGTGGTGCTCAAGGCCGGGCGGACGTCGCAGGGCGCGAAGGCGGCGAGCTCCCACACCGGCGCGCTCGCCGGTGACGACAAGGTGTACGACGACATCCTCCGCCAGAGCGGCGTGATCCGGGCGCCCGGGCTGAACGACATGCTCGAGTACGCCCGCGGCATCCCGCTGCTGCCCACGCCGCAGGGCGAGAACGTCGTCATCATCACCGGCGCCGGCGGCTCGGGCGTGCTGCTTTCGGACGCCTGCGTCGACAACGGGCTGGACCTGATGGCGATCCCGCCGGACCTCGACACGGCGTTCCGGAAGTTCATCCCGCCCTTCGGCGCGGCCGGCAACCCGGTGGACATCACCGGCGGCGAGCCGCCCTCGACCTACCGCAACACGATCGCGCTGGGCCTCGAGGACGACCGCATCCACGCCCTGATCCTGGGCTACTGGCACACCATCGTCACCCCGCCGATGGTGTTCGCGGAGCTGGTCTCCGAGGTGGTCGGGGAGTACCGGGCGAAGGGGATCCACAAGCCCGTCGTCGCCTCGCTGTCGGGCGACGTCGAGGTCGAGGAGGCGAGCACCTACCTCTACGACCACGGTGTCGTCGCTTATCCCTACACGACCGAGAAGCCCGTCGCGGTGCTCGGCGCGAAGTACCGCTGGGCGCGGGCCGCGGGCCTGCTCTGAGCGTCCTCCACAGTGTCATTTCAAAAGGGGCTGTTCCACCGAGAGCGAAAGGACGAAGATCCACCGCACGACGGCAACAGAGGGACACGAGTCAACGGTGACGAAAGAGAACTCTCATGACCGCAGCTACGTACCAGGAGATCACTGACGAGAACGGACGGGTTTACCGAGTAGGCGAGAGTCCCCAGGACATCATGGGGCGCTCGCGAAGCTGGATGGTGTGGCTGCCCTGGATCGCCATGATGGCGGTCAGTGTCTTCGAATACGGCTGGGGCGCCGTCGAAGGCACGCTGGAGGACAAGTACGGCTGGTCGCTCAGCGACGCCTTCTGGCTGGCCAGCATCTGGGCCGTCTTCCAGGCCGGGGTGGCGTTCCCGGCCGGGCGGTTGCGGGAGAAGAACATCGTGTCGGCCAAGACGGCCATGCTGGCCGGCGCGGTGTGCAGCGGCATCGGCTACTTCACGATCTCGCACAGCGGCAACCTGGCGGTGGCGTTCGTCGGGTACTCGGTGCTCGGCGGCACCGGCGCCGGACTGGTCTACGCCACCTGCATCAACATGGTCGGGAAGTGGTACCCCGAGAAACGGGGTGCGAGGACGGGCTTCGTCAACGGCGGGTTCGCCTACGGCGCCGTCCCCTTCATCTACGTCTTCGCCGCGTTCCTGACCCCGACCAATTATTCGGTGATCCTCGACGTCATCGGCGTCTACATGCTGCTGGTCGTCGGGGTGTGCGGGTTCCTGTTCAAGGACCCGCCGAAGAGCTGGTGGCCGAAGGAGGTCGACCCGAAGAGCTGGGCGGCCGGCCGGAGGTCCAGCACCGGCGGGCTGGCCAAGAACCCGCCCGCGGTGAAGCAGTTCTCCCCGATGGAGGCGATCCGGACCGGCATGCTCCCGCTGATGTGGGTGTGCCTGGTGATCATCGGCGGGGTTTCGCTGTTCGGCATCAACTTCCAGGTGCCCTTCGCCAAGGAAAGCGGTTTCGGGGCGTTCGTCGCGGCGTCGTCGGCCGGTGTGCTGTCGATCGTCAACGGCACCGGGCGCGCGGTCGTCGGCTGGGTTTCGGACCGGATCGGCCGGCGGCAGACGCTCACCGTCGTCCTGGTGATCGCCGGTGGCGCGCAGTTCGGCGTGATGTACGCCGGGAACACGCACAACCTGTTCCTGTTCATGGTGTTCGCGTTCCTGACCGGGTTCGGCGGCGGCGCCTTCTACCCGCTGTTCGCCGCGCTGGTGCCGGACTACTTCGGCGAGAACAACAACGCGTCGAACTACGGCCTGGTCTACAGCGCGAAACTGATCGGTGGCGTCGGCGGCGGCGGGCTCGCCGCGGGGGTCATCAGCGCGTGGGGCTACACCGGCGCGTACGTGCTCGCCGGGTGCATCGCGCTCCTGTCCGCGGTGCTGACGCTGTTCCTGCGCCAGCCCGGCCGGACACGCCACCAGCTCGCCGAAACCGAGCTGGTGGCGCGGCCTTCCGCCACGGCGGGCGGCTAGTCCGGTTGCCTGCTCCCCGGTCCTGCAGCCATCAGGACCGGGGAGCTTCCGGACGTTCGTGGTAGGCCTGGCGGGTCCGTTCGGTGTGCTTGGCCATGATCTGCTCGGCGGCACCGGTGTCGCCGTCGGAGATCGCGTGGATCAGCTCGTCGTGCTCGTTCCACGCGTCCTTCCCGCGCGGGCGGGCGATCGGCGTGTAGTACCAGCGGACCCGCCGGTCGACGAGACCGATCAGCTCCGCCAGCACGGCGTTCCCCGACAGCTGGGTGATGAACGCGTGCAGGGCGGCGTTGGCCGCGACCAGGCCCTCGGTGTCCTCCGCGCGCAGCGCGTCGACGCCCACCTGCTGCAGCTCCCACAGGCGCCGGACGTCGTCGGCCGTCGCGTTGCCGGCGGCGAGCTTCGCGGAGTGCGTCTCCAGCACGCTGCGGACGCTCAGCAGCTGGTCGGCCTCCTCGTCGGTCGGCAGGTGCACGAACGCGCCCTGGGCCGGCCGGAGGTCGACCCAGCCTTCGCTCTGCAGGCGCTGCAGGGCTTCGCGGACGGGCTGCCGGCTGACGCCGAGGTACTCGGCCAGATCGGCTTCGACCAGGTGCTGCCCGGGTTCGAGCGTGCGGTTGATGATCAGCTCGGCGAGGGCCTCGTAGACGACCTGGCGCAGCGGCGCGGGCCGTTCGACGCGCTTGGCGGCGGTCGAGCTGAGCGAGCCCTTGGCCGTGCGGCGGCCGGACGGGCCGCGGTCTTGGAGCGGGGAAGCGGGCTGGCTCACGGGACACCTCGGGAGGGAGAGGAACGCGATGATCTCCGACCAGGATACAGGTTTTGGTATGCAAAATCCCAGAACTCACCCTGTCGGGAGTTTCACGCGGTCTCCGGCCGGCAAACTCTGGCCTCGATCGAGGATCCAGGATACTGTATGCAATCACGTGCTGGACCGAAGTGGGAGGCACATCATGAAGGTGGCTGTTCTCGGGGCCGGGGCGATCGGCGCCTACGTCGGAGCCGCACTGCACCGCGGCGGGACCGAAGTGCACCTGATCGCCCGGCGGGCCCACCTCGCCGCGATGCGCGAGCACGGCGTCCGCGTGCTCAGCCCGCGCGGCGACTTCACCGCGCACCCGCACGTCACGGACGACCCGGCCGAAGTGGGCCCGGTCGACTTCGTCTTCCTGGGCCTCAAGGCCAACTCCTACGCCTCGTGCGCGCCGCTCCTCGCCCCGTTGCTGGGCCCGGACACCGCGATCGTGGCCGCGCAGAACGGCATCCCGTGGTGGTACTTCCACGGCCTGGCCGGACATCCGCTCGAAGGGCACCGCGTCGAGACCGTCGACCCGGGCGGCTCGGTGACCGCCGTGCTCGAGCTGCGACGCGCGATCGGCTGCGTCGTCTACTGCTCCACGGTCATCGAAGAACCGGGCGTGATCCGGCACCTCGAAGGCACCCGGTTCTCCCTCGGCGAGCCGGACGGCGAGATCTCCGCGCGGTGCAAGGTGCTCAGCGCGGCGATGATCGCCGGCGGGCTCAAGGCGCCGGTCGAACCCGACCTGCGCAACGACATCTGGGTCAAGCTGATGGGCAACGTCGCCTTCAACCCGCTCTCGGCGCTGACCCGGGCGACCATGGCGCAGATGTGCGAGCACGACGACACGCGCGCGCTCGTGGCCACGATGATGACCGAAGCCCTCACGATCGCCCGCGCGGCCGGCAGCGACCCGGGCGTCTCGGTCGAGAAGCGGATCGACGGCGCCTGGCGCGTCGGCCACCACAAGACGTCGATGCTGCAGGACCTCGAAGCGGGCAAGCCCCTCGAGATCGACGCGATCATCGGCGCGGTCGTGGAGCTGGCCGGCCTCACCGGCGTGCCCGCCCCGGCGCTGCGGCACGTCCACGCCGCCATCTCGCTGCTCGACCACACCAGCAACCCGCCCGTCCCGGTCGGGGCGCACTGAACCGGAGGTGCCCGTGAAGCGCAGGAAGACCGAGCCGTACGTCCGGCTCACCCAGCCGCTGGTGCGCGACTCCGGCGTGCTGCGGCCGGCGACCTGGGACGAAGCCCTCGACCGGGCCGCCGCCGGGATCCGCCGGACCCTCGACAGCAAGGGCCCCGAGGCGTTCGGGATGTTCTCGTGCGCCCGGGCGACCAACGAGATGAACTTCGTCGCGCAGAAGTTCACCCGCGCGGTGATCGGCACGAACAACGTCGACTCGTGCAACCGCACCTGTCACGCGCCGAGCGTCGCCGGGCTGGCGCGGGTCTTCGACAGCGGCGGCGGGACGTCGTCCTACCAGGAGATCGAGGACGCCGACGTCATCGTGATCTGGGGCGGCAACCCGCGTGAGGCGCACCCGATCTTCTTCCACCACGTGCTCAAGGCCGTCCACCGGGGAGCGAAGCTCTTCGTCGTCGACCCGCGCCGGACCAGTACCGGGAGCTGGGCGCACCGGCAGCTGCAGCTCGAGGTCGGCACCGACATCCCGCTGGCCCACGCCATCGCGCGCGAGATCATCCACTCCGGACTGGCGAACACCACGTTCATCGAGCGCGCCACCGAGGGGTTCGCCGAGTTCGCCGCGTCGGTCGAGCCGTGGACCCTGGAGGTGGCGGAGAAGACCACCGGCGTCCCGGCCGAGCTGATCAAGGAGCTCGCGCACACCTACGCCCGCGCCGACCGCGGGCAGCTGTCGTGGACCCTCGGCATCACCGAGCACCACAACGGCACCGACAACGTCCTCTCGCTGATCAACCTCGCGCTGCTGGCCGGTCAGGTCGGCCGCTACGGCGCCGGGCTGAACCCGCTGCGCGGGCAGAACAACGTCCAGGGCGGGGGCGACATGGGCGCCATCCCGGACCGCATGCCGGGCTTCCAGGACGTCCTCGATGCCGACGTGCGGGCGAAGTTCGACACCGCGTGGGGCTCGTCGATCCCGCCGCACAAGGGCCTCAACCTCACCCAGATGCTCGACGCGATGGAACGCGGCGACCTGACCTGCGTGTACATCATCGGCGAGAACCCGATCCAGTCCGAAGCGGACTGCGAGCACACGATCAAGCGGCTTTCCACCGTGGACCACCTGATCGTGCAGGACATCTTCCTCACCAAGACCGCGCAGCTGGCCGACGTCGTGCTGCCGGCGTCGGCGGCCTGGTGCGAGAGCGACGGCACCTTCACCAACTCCGAACGCCGGGTCCAGCGCGTCCGCAAGGCCCTCGAACCGCCGGTGGGCGCACGCGACGACATCGAGCTGCTGTCCGAGCTGGCCCGCCGGCTCGGCCACGACTGGCGCTACACCGGCGGCGAGGAGGTCTGGGACGAGCTGCGCTCGCTGTCGCCGATGCACGCCGGGATGTCCTACGCGCGCTTGGAAGAGCTCGGCGGCATCCAGTGGCCGTGCTACTCCGAAGACACCCTCGAACCGACGTTCCTGCACGGCCGGCTGTGGGCCGACGACCCCGCCGAGCGCGGCCGCCCGGCGCCGTTCACCGTGCTCGAGCACAGCCCGCCGGTCGACCTGCTGACCGAGGAGTTCCCGATCCGGCTCACCACCGGGCGGCGGCTGGATTCCTACAACACGGGCGTCCAGTCGGGCGGGTTCTCGTCGCCGATGCGGCAGGGCGAGACCCTCGACCTCTGCCCGGAGGACGCGCGTTCGCTGGGCGTCGAACCCGACGAGCTGGTCCGGATCTCGTCGCGGCGCGGGGAGATCGTCGCGCCGGTCCGGCTCGACACCGGGCTGAAGCCGGGGCTGGCGTTCATGACCTTCCACTTCCCGGACGAGGTGGACGTCAACATCATCACCATCGAGGCGACCTGCCCGATCGCCGGGACCGCCGAGTACAAGGCCGCGGCCATCCGCGTCGAGAAGCTGCCGGTGGAGGTCTGAGGTGGACCTCAAGCTCCTCGACGCCGTCGCGACCCGCGAAGAACGGGACGCCGTCGCCGGGTTCGCCGGTGGCGGCCGCGACCGGCTGCTGCCCGCCCTGCACGCGGTCAACGACCGGGTCGGCTGGATCAGCCAGGGCGCGCTCAACCTCATCTGCGAGACGCTGCACGTGCCGCCCGCGGACGCGTACGGCGTGGCGAGCTTCTACTCGCTGTTCGCGCTGGAGGAGCGGCCGGAGCGGGTGGTGCACGTGTGCACCGACCTGGCCTGCCGGCTCAAGGGCGCGGACACCGTGTGCGACGTCCTCACCGAGCACGTCGGCGCCGCGGGGAAGGCGCGCGCCGGGGTCACGTGGCTGCGCAGCCCGTGCCTCGGCGTCTGCGAACGAGCCCCCGCGGCGCTGACGTTCCAAGCCGGCGACCCGGCCACCACCGAGCTGCTCGCCCCGGCGACCGGCGCTTCGGCCGTGCTGGCCGCGCAGCGGGAGCCCGCGGGCGAGGGCTCGCCGCCGGTGATCCACCAGCGGGACGGCCTGCGGCTGCTGCGCCGGGTCGGCGTGGTCGATCCGTCCAGTTTGGACGACTACCGGGCGGCCGGCGGCTATGCGGCGCTGCGCAACGCGCTGCGGATGGGCGAGGCCGCGGTGATCCGCGAGGTCACCGACTCGGGGCTGCTCGGCCGCGGCGGGGCGGCGTTCCCGACCGGGCGAAAGTGGGCCGCGACGGCCGCCCAGCCCACCGGGCCGCACTACCTCGTGTGCAACGCCGACGAGAGCGAGCCCGGCACGTTCAAGGACCGGGTGCTGCTCGAAGGCGACCCGTTCGCACTGGTGGAGTCGATGACGATCGCCGCGTTCGCGATCGGTGCCCGGCAGGGGTACGTCTACCTGCGGGGCGAGTACCCGCGGGCGCTGCGGTTGCTGCGCAACGCCCTGGAGGTCTGCCGGGAACGCGGGTTCCTCGGCGTGGACATCATGGGACACGAGGGATTCTCGTTCGACATCGAGATCCGCCGCGGCGCGGGCGCCTACATCTGTGGCGAGGAGACCGCGATCTTCAACTCGATCGAGGGCTTCCGCGGCGAACCCCGCACGAAACCGCCGTTCCCGGTCGAACAGGGATTGTTCGGCAAGCCGACCGTGGTCAACAACGTCGAGACGCTGGTGAACGTGCCGCTGATCCTGACCGAGGGCGCGGCCGCGTACCGTTCCCTCGGCACGGAGGCCTCGGCCGGGCCGAAGCTGTTTTGCCTGTCCGGGAACGTCGAACGTCCCGGCGTCTACGAGGTGCCCTTCGGCACGACGCTGCGATCGCTGCTCACCCTGGCCGGGGGAGTGCCCGAGGGCCGGTCGCTGCGCGCGATCCTGCTCGGTGGCGCGGCGGGTGGGTTCGTCCGGCCGGACGAGCTGGACCTGCCGCTCACGTTCGAGGACGCGCGGGCGGCGAAGACGACGCTGGGGTCCGGTGTCGTGCTGGTGCTCGACGACCTGGCCGACCTCGGCGGGTTCCTGCTGCGGATCGCGGAGTTCTTCCGCGACGAGTCGTGCGGCCAGTGCGTCCCGTGCCGGATCGGGACCGTGCGGCAGGAGGAAGCGATCAAGCGCGTGCTCGCGGCCGGGGCGGACGAGCGGCCGCTGCTGCGCGAAGTCGGGCAGGTGATGCGGGACTCGTCGATCTGCGGGCTCGGCCAGACCGCGTGGAACGCCATCGAGTCCGCCATCGACCGGCTGGGAGCACTGCAATGACCATTGTGGACATCGGGATCCCGCGGCGGCTGGTCGAGTTCACCGTGGACGGTGAAAGCGTCCGCGTACCGGAAGGCTCGACGATCCTCGACGCGTGCACGGCGGCGGGCAAGGAGATCCCGACGTTGTGCTACGGCGACACCCTGGAGCCGGCGAACGCCTGCCGCGTCTGCATGGTGGAGGTCGAGGGCTCGCGGACGCTGGTGCCGTCGTGCTCGCGCAAGGCCGAGCCGGGCATGGTGGTGCACACGGACTCGGCGCGGACGCGGACCAGCCGCAAGGTGGTCCTGGAGCTGCTGGCGTCGGCGACGGACCTGTCGACGACCCCGGACGTCGGCCGCTGGATGGCCGAAGCCGGCGCGGATCCGGACCGCTTCGGCCCGGACGCGGCGACGGTGGCACAACCGGCCTTGGTGGACAACGAACTCTACGTCCGGGACTACGCGAAGTGCATCCTCTGCTACAAGTGCGTCGACGCGTGCGGCGACCAGTGGCAGAACTCGTTCGCGATCAGCGTGGCGGGCCGCGGGTTCGACGCGCGGATCTCGACGGAGTTCTCGAACCCCTTGCCCGACAGCGCCTGCGTGTACTGCGGCAACTGCGTCGAGGTCTGCCCGACCGGGGCGCTCAGCTTCAAGCGCGAGTACGACAAGCGCGAGGACGGCACCTGGGACGAGTCCCGCCAGACGGCGACGACGACCGTGTGCACGTTCTGCGGGGTGGGCTGCAACTTGACACTGCACGTCCAGGACAACGAGATCGTCAAGGTGACCTCACCGCACGAAAGCTCGGTGACGCACGGGAACCTCTGCATCAAGGGCCGCTTCGGCTGGCAGCACGTCCAGAACCGCTAGGTCCACGCCGGGAGCACGCGGCGGAGGGGTCGGGTCGTCTTTGATGGCCTCTCGCCGGCGCAGGGCAGCGGCAGTCTGCGTTCGTCCCGCCGCTCGGCGGTCTGCACGCCTTGGCGGCGGACGGCCGGGTCGGTGCCGGCGAGCAGCTGTTCGAGGAGCGCGCGCGTCGCCGTTCGCCGTACCGAGGTGGTAGGCGGCAATGCCGCGAGTTCGCGGCTCGGCGGGGCCACCCCGTAAATGCGGAGCCTGGTCGACCGGGTCGGCCGCGGCAGCAGCGAAGGCGCGGGTGGCCGCCGGGCTGATTTCGCGCAGCAGCGTGACCGATCGGGCCGCCGAGGCGACGGGTCTTCGGCGAGGATCGCGAGCAGGGTGCCTTCGCCGCCGGGCAGCTTCTCGCCGAAGTCCACCACGTCGCACCCGGCGAGCAGCTCGGCGAGCCAGCGCTCGTACCAAGCGAGAAAGTCCTTGTCCTCCAGCACGTATGGGGCGGGGAAGCCGTCGAGGTCGACGTTCACCAGCCGGCCCCGTCCGGGGCCGGACACGACGAGGTGCGTGAAGGCGGTGCAGCCGTGATGGACGACGGCGAGGATGCCGTGTCCGGCCATGTCGGTGCTCCCTGTCGTCCTCGACCAGGTTGGCGACGGCGGCCGGTCGCTGTCGCGGGTGACCGTTGACCGCGGCGCAGGTCAGCAGCTATTCTCGATATGCGAAAGAAAAATTCCGGATAGTGAAATTCGAGGTCGCGATGCCAGACGAGGGGCACTCCCTGCCGTACGCCGCCAACCTGTCGATCCTGTTCAAGGAGGTGCCGCTGCTCGAGCGCGCGGCCGCCGCGCGGGAGGCCGGGTTCACCGACGTCGAGTACTGGTGGCCGTTCGACTCCGCCGTCCCCGCGCGCGACGAGGTGGATGCCTTCGTGCGGAGCCTGGACGGCGTCCGGCTGCGCGGGCTGAACTTCTTCGCCGGCGACATGGCGGCGGGGGAGCGGGGTCTCGTGTCGTGGATCGGCCGCGAGGCCGAGTTCGCCGACAGCCTCGGCGTCGCGCTCGGGATCGCCGAACGCACCGGCTGCCGCAGCTTCAACGCGCTCTACGGCAACCGGCTCGACGGCGAAGAACCGGCCAAGCAGGACGACCTGGCGCTGGTCCACCTCGCGACGGCCGCCGAGGCCGCTGCGAAGATCGGCGCGCAGCTGGTCCTCGAACCGCTCTCCGGCGCGGACCGCTATCCGCTCAAGACCGCCGCGGACGCCGTGGCCGTGCTCGACGACCTCGGGCGCGGCAACGTGCGGCTGCTGGCCGACCTGTACCACCTGGCAGTCAACGGCGACGACCTGGACGCACTGGCGACGACCCACCTCGCCCGGATCGGGCACGTGCAGATCGCCGACGCACCCGGGCGCCACCAGCCCGGCACCGGCTCGCTGGACCTCGGCGGGCGCCTCGCGAAGCTGCAGGACGCGGGTTACGACGGGTTCGTCGGGATCGAGTACGTCCCGGAGCCCGACACCGTCACGTCGCTGGCCTGGCTGCCGAAAACCCGAAGGGGACGAGCATGAAACTGGGATTCATCGGACTCGGCGTGATGGGTGCCCCGATGGCTGCGCACCTGGTCGCGGCTGGGCGCAACGTCAGCGGCTACGACGTCAACGCCGCGGCCGGCGAGAAGCTGGCGGCCGCCGGCGGGCGGGCCGCGACGAGCGTCGCGGACGCCGTGGCCGGGGCCGACGTCGTGGTCACGATGCTGCCGAACCACCCGCAGGTCGAGGAGGTCGTGCTGGCCTCGGGTGGGGTGCTGGACGCCGCGGAGCCGGGCACGCTGCTGATCGACATGAGCACCATCCGCCCCGAGACGTCGATCGCGGTCGCGGAAGCCGCGCGGGACAAGAAGATCCGCGTCCTCGACGCTCCCGTGTCCGGTGGGCAGGCCGGTGCCGAGCAGGCGTCGCTGTCGATCATGGTCGGCGGCGCCGAGGAGGACTTCGAGGCCGGGAAGCCGGTGCTGGAAGCGCTCGGCAAGACCATCGTGCACGTCGGCCCGCACGGCGCGGGCCAGGTCGTGAAGGCGGCCAACCAGCTCGTCGTGGGCGGCATCTACGGCCTGGTCGCCGAGGCGATCGTACTGCTCGAAGCGTCCGGTGTGGACGCCGCCACCGGCCTCGACGTGCTCGCCGGGGGACTGGCCGGCAGCCGGATCCTCGAGCTCAAGCGCAAGTCCATGGTGGACCGCCAGTTCGCGCCCGGGTTCCGGATCGACCTGCACCACAAGGACATGGGGATCGCGCTGGCCGCCGCCCGGCAGGCCGACGTCGCGCTCCCGCTCACCGGGCTGGTCGCCCAGCTCGTCGCCGCCGGCCGCGCCATGGGCCACGGCTCCCTGGACCACTCGGCCTTGCTGAAGGTCGTCGAACAGTTGTCGGGCCGCGTCCCGGCGGAGGTGTGACATGCCCAGAATCCCCGCCATGCAAGCGGTCGTCGACGTCCTGGAGAGCGAAGGCGTCGACACCGTCTTCGGCTGCCCCGGCGCGGCCATCCTCCCGCTGTATAACGCCCTGCAAGGCCGGGCGATCGAGCACCTGATCGTCCGCCACGAAGAGGGCGCGACGCACATGGCCGACGGCTGGGCCCGGACGAACGGGAACGTCGGCGTCGCGATCGGCACATCCGGCCCGGCCGGGACGAACATGATCACCGGGCTCTACACCGCGCACGCGGACTCGATCCCGATGATCTGCATCACCGGCCAGGCCGCGACGACGAAGCTGCACCAGGAGGCCTTCCAGGCGGTCGACATCGTCGAGATCGCCAAGCCCGTGACGAAGTGGGCGGTGCAGGTCAAGGAGGCCGCGCAGCTGCCGTGGATCTTCCGCGAGGCGTTCCGGGTCGCCCGGTCCGGCCGCCCCGGCCCGGTGCTCATCGACCTGCCGATCGACGTCCAGAAGCAGGACATCGAGTGGGACTCCTCGATCGACTCGCCGCTGCCGGTCACGGCGGTGAAGCCTGCGTCGGCGCGGGTCGAGCGGGCCCTCGAGATGCTCCTCCAGGCCGAGCGCCCGCTGATCCTGGCCGGTGGCGGGGTCGTCCTCGGTGAGGCGAGCGAGCAACTGCGAGCGGCGGCCGAGCGCCTCGACGTCCCGGTGCAGGTGACGCTGATGGGCAAGGGCAGCTTCCCGGAGGACAACGAGCTGTTCGCCGGGATGGCCGGCATCCAGACGTCGCAGCGCTGGGCGAACGCCGCCTTCCTGGAGGCCGACCTGGTGCTGGCACTGGGCGCGCGGTTCGGCGACCGGCACACCGGCGAGCTGTCGGTGTACCGGGGTGACCGGAAGTTCATCCACGTCGACATCGAGCCGACCCAGCTGGGCAAGGTGTTCGGGCCGGACCTCGGGATCGTCTCGGACACGCGGGAGTTCCTCGACGCGCTGCTGGCCGCGTTGGAGAAGCGCGAAGTCTCCCAGCGGCGCGAATGGGTGGGCCGGATCGCGGAGCTCAAGGAAGCGCTTCCCCGGCGCGACGACTTCGACAGCCTGCCGATCAAGGCGCCGCGGGTCTTCAAGGAGATCAACGAAACCTTCGGTGAGGACACCTACTTCGTCACCGCGATCGGGCTCTACCAGATCTGGTCGGGCCAGTTCCAGAAGGCGCACAAGCCGCGCCACTACCAGGTCTGCGGCCAGGCCGGCCCGCTCGGCTGGGAGATCCCCGCCGCGATCGGCGTCAAGAAGGCGCGGCCGGAGGCCGAAGTCGTCGGCGTGGTCGGCGACTACTCGTTCCAGTTCCTCGTCGAGGAGCTGGCGGTGGCCGCCCAGTACGACGTCGGGTTCGTGCTGATCATGCTCAACAACGAGTACCTCGGCCTGATCCGCCAGGCCGAGACCGGCTACGACATGAACTTCGAAGTCGACATCCACTACGACTCGAACGGCACGGACAACGTCAAGATCATGGAGGCCTACGGCTGCTCGGGCACCCGCGTGCACGAGCCGGCCGAGATCCGGACGTCCCTGGAATGGGCCCGCAAGGAGGCCGAGCGCACCAGCCGGCCGGTCCTGGTGGAGATCATGATCGAACGTGAGGGCAACGCCGCCATGGGTGCCGCCCTCGACGCCGTGAAGGAGTTCGAACCCGCGTAACACCCCGCGTGACCCAGGCCGCCGTACGAGACCCTGACCTCGTACGGCGGCCTTTCCGCGCTCGCGATCAAGGGGTTGTCGGAAAGTACAAACCGGGGCCGTAAATTCACCCGTCTTTCAGGGGTTTTGCCGTGGTCGCGACCACACCCCAGCGTGTGTACTTCTTCACGAAGCAGCCCCGAAAGGACGTCCACAGTGGAATTCCTCCGACCCGCCACGCTGGCCGACGCGCTCGCCGCGAAGGCCGCGAGCCCCGGTGCGGTCCCGATCGCCGGCGGCACGGACGTGATGGTCGAGCTCAACTTCGACCACCGTCGGCCCGGCGCCCTGCTCGACCTCGGCCGCGTCGCCGAGCTCCACGAGCACGGCACCGATGGCGGCCGGATCCGGCTCGGCGCGGCCGTGCCCTACACCCGGATCATCACCGAACTGGGCGCGAAGCTGCCCGGCCTCGCGATGGCGTCGCGGACCGTCGGGTCCCCGCAGATCCGCAACCGCGGTTCGGTGGGCGGCAATCTGGGCGCAGCTTCGCCTGCGGGCGATTCGCACCCGGCGCTGCTGGCCGCCGACGCCGAGGTCGAAATCGCCTCGGTGCGCGGCACCCGGATCGTCGCCGCGAAGGACTTCTACGTCGGGGTCAAGCGGAACGTCCTGGAGCCGGACGAGCTCATCACGTCCGTGCTGCTGGCGCCGGCCACCGGGCCCCAGCAGTTCAGCAAGATCGGCACCCGCAACGCGATGGTGATCGCGGTCGCGGCGTTCGGGCTGGCGCTGCACCCGGAGCAACGGCGCGTCGGCACCGGGGTCGGCTCGGCCGCGCCGACCCCGCGCCGGGCCTTCGACGCCGAGGAGTTCCTGGCCGGCGAGCTGGACTGGGACGCCCCGAAGGCGCTCAACGACTCCGTGAAGCGCCGCTTCGGCGACCTGGTCGCCGGAGCCGCCTCGCCGATCGACGACGTCCGGGGGAGTGCCGCCTACCGCCGCCACGCCCTCGGCGTGATGGCGCGGCGCACGCTGACCTGGGCCTGGACCGAATACTGCGGAGGGAGCGCGAAGTGCGCGTGAACGTCACCGTCAACGGCGAATCCCGCCGGGCGGACAACGTCTGGGAAGGCGAGAGCCTCCTGTACATGCTGCGCGAGCGGCTGGGCCTCCCCGGCTCGAAGAACGCCTGCGAACAGGGCGAATGCGGCTCGTGCACGGTCTACGTCGACGGCGTCCCGGCCTGCGCGTGCCTGGTCGCGGCCGGGCAGGCCGAGGGCCGCGACGTCGTCACGGTTGAAGGGCTCGCTTCCGGAGACGAGCTCGACCCGGTGCAGGAGTCGTTCGTCGAGCAGGGCGCGGTCCAGTGCGGGTTCTGCACGCCGGGCCTGCTGGTCGCCGCGCACGACCTCATCGAGCGCGTCCCCGACCCCAGCGACGTCGAGATCCGCGAAGCCCTCGCCGGGAACCTCTGCCGCTGCACCGGGTACGAGAAGATCCTCGACGCCGTCCGCGACGCCGCCGCGAAGAAGGCCGTGCGATGAGCGCCCCGGCCCGGTCCCCGCAGGAAATGCAGGACACGATCGCCGGCGGCATCGGCGAGAGCCCGCTGCGCCCGGACGGCACGCTCAAGGTCCGCGGCGAGTTCGCCTACTCCTCCGACCTCTGGCACGAGGACATGCTGTGGGGCGCCACGCTGCGCAGCCCGCACCCGCACGCCCGGATCGTCCGCCTCGACGTCTCGCGCGCGCTGGCCCAGCCAGGCGTGCACGCCGTGCTCACGCACGAGGACGTCCCCGGCGAGAACGTCTACGGCCTCAAGTACCAGGACACCCCGGCGCTGGCCGCCGACCTGGTCCGGTTCCAGGGCGAGCCGGTCGCGATCCTCGCCGCCGACCACCCGGAGATCGCGCGGCAGGCGCTCAAGGAGATCGTCGTCGAGTACGACGTCCTCGAGCCGATCACCGACCCCGAGCGGGCGGCGCACGACGACACCCTCCCGAAGCTGCACCCGGACGGGAACCTCGTCCGCCACCAGCGGATCGTCAAGGGCGACCCGACGGCGACCGCGGACGTCGTCGTGTCCGGCGTCTACGAGATCGGCATGCAGGACCAGGCGTTCCTCGGCCCGGAGTCGGGCCTCGCGGTGCCGGCCGAGGACGGCGGCGTCGACCTCTACCTGGCCACCCAGTGGCTGCACGTCGACCAGCGCCAGACGGCCAAGGCCCTCGGGCTCCCCTTGGAAAAGGTCCGGCTGACGCTGTCCGGCGTCGGCGGCGCGTTCGGCGGCCGCGAAGACCTGTCCATGCAGATCCACTCGTGCATGCTCGCGCTGCGCACCGGGCGCCCGGTGAAGATGAGCTACAACCGCCTCGAGTCGTTCTTCGGGCACGTCCACCGCCACCCGGCGAAGATGTACTACGAGCACGGCGCGACCCGCGACGGCAAGCTCGTGTACGTCCGCGCGAAGATGTACTTCGACGGCGGCGCGTACGCGTCCAAGACCCCGGTCGTGGTCGGCAACGGCACCACGCTGAGCGTCGGCCCCTACGACGTGCCGAACGCGCACATCGAGGGCTGGGGCGTCTACACCAACAACCCGACCTGCGGTGCCATGCGCGGTCTGGGCGCGGTCCAGCCGACCTACGCCTACGAGTCCCAAATGGACAAGCTCGCGGCCGTCTTGGGCATGGACCCGGCCGAACTGCGGATCCGCAACGCCCTGAGCGAAGGGTCCACTGTGGTCACCGGTCAGGTGGTCGACTTCCCGGCGCCGGTCGCCGAGCTGGTCCAGCGCCTGCGTGACCTGCCGCTGCCGCCCGAGCCCGCCGGCGAGCGCGACATCCGCGAGCTGCCCGGCGGCGCGTCCAACACCACCCACGGCGAAGGCGTCGTCCGCGGTGTCGGCTACGGCGTCACCATCAAGAACATCTCCTACGCCGAAGGCCTCGACGACTATTCGACCGCCCGCGTCCGGCTGGAGGTGCTCGGCGGCGAGGCGGTGGCGATGGTGCACACCGCCGCGGCCGAGGTCGGCCAGGGGCTCGTCACGCTGCAGCAGCAGATCGCCCGCACCGAGCTGGGCCTGACGCGGGTGAGCGTGCACCCGGCCGACACGAGCGTCGGCGACGCGGGCTCCAGTTCCGCGTCGCGCCAGACGTACGTCACCGGTGGCGCGGTCCGCAACGCCTGCCGCGCGGTCGCCGAAGGCGTTTACGCCCGGCTCGGCTTGCCGTCCGAAGGCATGTCCCTGACCGGCGGGAAGGTCGTCGCGGCCGACGGCGAGGTCGTCGCCGACCTGGCCGAGCTGCTGGGGGAGACCGCGATCGAGGAGACCCGCGAGTTCCACCACCGCAAGACCTACCCGCTCGACCCGGAGACCGGCCAGGGCGACGCCCACGTCCAGTACGGCTTCTCGGCGCACCGCGCGGTGGTCGACGTCGACGTGGACCTCGGCCTCGTCAAGGTCGTGCAGCTCGACTGCGCCCAGGACGTCGGCAAGGCGATGAACCCCGACGCCGTCATCGCCCAGATCCAGGGCGGCTCGGCCCAGGGCCTCGGTCTCGCCGTGATGGAGGAGATCCTGGTCAAGGACGGCAAGGTGCGGAACCCGTCGTTCACCGACTACCTCATCCCGACCATCCTGGACATGCCGCCGATGCGCATCGACGTCCTCGAGCGGCCCGACCCGCACGCGCCCTACGGCGTCCGCGGCGTCGGCGAGCCACCCACGATCTCCGCCACCCCGGCGATCGCCAACGCCATCCGCGCGGCGACCGGCCTCGAGCTGCCGCGCGTCCCCATCCGCCCCGAACACATCACTGGAGTCTGAGATGACCACGTCGATTTCCGCCGAACAGGAATGGCTCGACGAAGCCGTCCGCATCGCGGAGACGAACGTCGCGAACGGCGGCGGGCCCTTCGGCGCGCTGATCGTGCAGGACGGTGAGATCGTCTCCACCGGCGTCAACCGCGTCACCGCGAACCTCGACCCGACCGCGCACGCCGAAGTCGTCGCCATCCGCGCGGCCTGCCAGGCGCTCGGCACGTTCAAGCTCGACGGCTGCGTGCTCGTCTCCAGCTGTGAGCCGTGCCCGATGTGCCTGTCCTCGGCGCTGTGGGCGCGCGTCGACAAGGTCCTCTTCGCCGCCGACCGCGACGACGCGGCCAAGGCCGGCTTCGACGACCGCGCCTTCTACGAGCTCTTCGACCGTCCGCGCGACACCTGGACGGTCCCCGTCACGCGACTGTCCGCAAAGGACGGATTCGCGCCCTTCGCGGCCTGGCTCGACAAGAGCGACCGCACCGACTACTGACCCACAAGGCCAGCTGACCGGAGCAAACCGAATCGAACGTCCCGCTCGCCCAGGCACGGCGCTGTGCCTTGGCCTGGCCGAGCACACCCACCGGCAAGGGCAGGACGCATGACCCAGACCGAAGTCCCCACCCCCGTAGTCGACGAAGTACCCGCGCCACGGCGCTCTTTGCTCGATCGGCTGTTCGAGCTGCGCGCCCGGCAATCCACGGTGGGCCGCGAAGTCCGCGGCGGCGTCACGACGTTCGTCGCGATGGCCTACATCGTGCTGTTGAACCCGCTCATCCTCGGCGCTTCCGCCGACATCACCGGCGCCCGGCTGTCGGCCGCGCAGGTGACCACCGCGACGGCGCTGGCCGCCGCGGTGATGACGATTCTCATGGGCGTCGTCGGCAACGCGCCCCTCGCACTGGCCGCCGGCCTCGGCATCAACGGCATCGTCGCGTTCCAGATGGCCCCGACAATGACCTGGGCGCAGGCCTTCGGGCTGGTGGTGCTGGAAGGCGTCTGCATCGTGCTGATGGCCGTCAGCGGCGTCCGCGAGCGGATCATGAACGCCATCCCCCGGCCGCTCAAAATGGCGATCACCGTCGGGATCGGGCTCTACATCGCCCTGGTCGGGCTGGTCAGCGCCGGGTTCGTGACCCGGATGCCGGACGCCGCGCAGACCACGGTCCCGGTGCGCCTCGGGGCGAGCGGGCACCTGCACGGCTGGCCGATCGTGGTGTTCTGCTTCGGGCTGCTGCTGATGATCGTGCTGATGGCCCGCAAGGTGCCCGGTGCGGTGCTGATCAGCATCGGCGTGGCGACGGTGTTCGCGGTCGTGCTGCACGAGGGGTTCGGCGTCGGCGGCTGGGGCCTCACCGCCCCGGCCCTGCCCGACCACGTCGTCGCGGCGCCCGACTTCGGGCTCTTCGGCCACATCGACCTCTTCGGCGGGTTCGCCTCGGCGGGGGCGCTCGCGGCCACGGTGTTCCTGTTCACCCTGGTGCTGTCCGGGTTCTTCGACGCGATGGGCACGATCACCAGCGTCTCCGACGAGGCCGGGCTGTCGAAGAACGGCAAGGTCCCGCGGATGGGCCGAATCCTGCTGGTCGACGGCGCGGGCGCGATCGCCGGCGGGGTCACCGGCTCGTCGCCGAACACGGTGTTCCTCGAGTCCGCGGCGGGCGTCGGCGAGGGTGCCCGGACGGGCCTCGCGAGCGTCGTCACCGGGCTGCTGTTCGCCGGGACGCTGCTGTTCACGCCGCTCGCCGGGGTGGTCCCGGCCCAGGCGGCCGCACCCGCGCTGGTGGTCATCGGCGGCATGATGGTCGCCCAGTGCCGCACCATCCCCTGGAACGACCCGGACTACACGATCCCGGTGTTCCTGACCGCCGCCCTGATCCCGTTCACCTATTCGATCACCAACGGCGTCGGCGCCGGCCTGATCGCGTTCGTGCTGATCAAGATCGGCCGCGGCAAGTGGCGCGAGGCCGGCTGGCTGCTTTCCCTGCTGGCGCTGGTGTTCGCGGTCTACTTCGCCGTCGACGGCGTCGAAGCCCTCTTCCGTTAGGAGTTCCGGTGGCCCTGATGTTCTTCAACGGTGGCGCCATGCGTGGCGAGCCCCTGCACCACCTGCTGGCCGGCGCGCCGTTCGTGACCAGCGCGAAAACCGCCCCGAAGTACCGGTTCTACGCCGTCGGGGAGCAGTGCCCGGCGCTGTACCCGGTGTCGCACGGCGGCGCGGCGGTGACCGGCGAGGTGTACGACGTCTCGCTGGACGACCTGCGGGACAAGGTGCTCCCGTCCGAGCCGCACGAGCTGGAGCTGGGTGTGGTGGAGCTGGCCGACGGCAGCTCGGCGTTCGCGATGCTGCTGCGGCGGCCCTACACCTCGCACGTCGCGCTGCGGGACATCACCGAGGTCGGCGACTGGCGGGCGTACAAGGCGAGCGCGTGAGCGTCCTCGTCGCACCGGACAAGTTCAAGGGGTCGCTGACCGCGGCCGAGGTGGCGTCGGCGGTGGCTGCGGGCCTCGCCGACGTCCACCCCGCGCTCGCGGTGCGGACCCTTCCCGTGGCCGACGGCGGCGACGGCACGGTGGACGCCGCCGTCGCCGCCGGGTTCCGGCGGGTGCGGGTCCCGGCGCGCGGGCCGACGGGCGCGCCGGTGACGGCGTCCTACGCGGTCCGCGGGGACACCGCCGTCGTCGAGCTGGCGGAGGCGTCCGGGCTGCACCGGCTGCCCGGGGCCCTGGCGCCGCTCACGGCGACCAGCGCGGGTACCGGCGACGTGCTCGCCGCGGCGGTGCTGGCCGGGTGCCGCCGGATCGTGCTCGGCGTCGGCGGCAGTGCCTGCACCGACGGTGGCGCGGGCATGCTGGCCGCACTGGGTGCCCGGCTCCTGGACGCCGCCGGGCGGGACCTCCCGCCCGGCGGCGCGGCGCTGTCCCGGCTCGCTTCGCTGAATCTGTCCGAAGTGGACTTGTCCGGAGTGGACATCGAGCTGGCGAGCGATGTGGACAATCCGCTCCACGGCCCGCGCGGGGCTGCTTCTGTTTACGGCCCACAGAAGGGCGCGACCCCCGACGACGTCGCGACACTGGACGCGGCGTTGCGGAACTGGGCGTCGGTCGCCGGACCGGAGTTCGCCGAGCGGCCGGGTGCCGGTGCGGCCGGGGGAGTGGGCTTCGCCGCGATGGCCGTGCTGGGCGCACGGATGCGGCCCGGCATCGAGCTGCTGCTCGACCTGCTCGGCTTCGACGCGGCCCTGACCGGTGCCTCGCTCGTCATCACCGGTGAGGGTTCACTCGACGAGCAGACGTTGTCCGGCAAGGCCCCGGCGGGTGTCGCCCGGGCCGCGGCGGCGAAAGGGATTCCGTGCGTCGCGGTGTCCGGACGTTGTCAGCTGTCTTCGGTGGAGCTGGCTGAGGCGGGCATCTCGGCCGCGTATGCGTTGACCGACCTCGAACCGGACCCGGCACGGTGCATGGCGGAGGCGGCGCCGCTGCTGCGCCGCCTCGCCCACCGTGTCGCGGTCGACTACTTCTCGCTGTCGAGGTGATCCAGCAGCGCGGCGGCGTAGCGGTCGCCGGCTGCGGCGCCGGAGGGGACAGCGGCCTCGATCGTGGCCAGGTCGTCGGCTGTCAGCTCGACGTCGGCGGTGCCCAGGGACTCGGCCAGCCGGGCCCGCGTGCGGGCGCCCACCAGCGGGACGATGTCCTCGCCCTGCGCGGCGACCCACCCGATGGCGAGCTGCGCGGTCGTGACGCCCTTCCCGGCGGCGAGCTTGCCGAGGGCGTCGGTCAGCGTCAGGTTGCGCTCGAGGTTGTCACCCTGGAACCGCGGGCTGTGGCCGCGGAAGTCACCGGCGCTCAGCTCCCGCGAAGGCGTCCAGTGCCCGCTGAGCAGGCCGCGCGAGAGGACGCCGTACGCGGTGACGCCGATACCCAGCTCGCGGGCGACCGGCAGGATGTCCGCCTCGATCCCGCGGGAGAGCAGCGAATACTCGATCTGCAGGTCGGAGATCGGGTGCACGGCGGCGGCGCGCCGCAGGGTCTCCGCGCCGACCTCCGACAGGCCGATGTGACGGACGTAGCCGGCCCGCACCAGCTCGGCGAGGGCACCGACCTGGTCTTCGATCGGCACGGCGGGATCGAGCCGGGCCGGGCGGTAGACGTCGACGTAGTCGGTGCCGAGGCGGCGCAGACTGTAGGCGAGGAACGTCTTGACGGCCTCCGGCCGGCTGTCGTTGCCGAGCCAGGAGCCATCCGGCCCGCGCAGCGCGCCGAACTTGACGCTGATCACCGCCTTCTCGCGGTTGCGGCCACGCAGTGCGTCGCGCAGCAGCAGTTCGTTGTGGCCCATGCCGTAGAAGTCACCGGTATCGAGCAGGGTCACACCGGCATCGAGAGCGGAATGGATCGTCGCGACCGACTCGGTCTCATCGGCCGGGCCGTAGAGGTCGGACATGCCCATCAGGCCAAGGCCGAGGGCGCTGACGGCCGGACCGGTCCGGCCGAGGGTGCGGGTATGCATGGGGGTTCTCCCTGTTTCCGTCGTTACCCAACCGACCGTATCACCGATACTAACCGAGTGCTACCGAGGATTTGTTATCATCGGAACCATGGCGACGAAGACGGCATCGGACACCCGCGAGCGCATCCTCGAAGCGGCAGCAGCGCTGCTGGTGGCAGAGGGACGCGACGGTCTGTCGACCCGCGCGGTGAGCGCAGCGGCGGGCGTCCAGCCACCGGCGCTGTACCGGCTGTTCGGAGACAAGGACGGCCTACTCGACGCGGTCGCGGCGTACGGATTCGACGAGTACCTGACGAGCAAGCGCGCCCTGGGGTCAACGGGCGACGCGGTAGAGGACCTCCGCCGCGGCTGGGACCTGCACATCGAGTTCGGGCTATCGCGCCCAGAGTTCTACGTGCTGATGTACGGCGACGCGCGCCCAGGCCGCACATCCCCGGCAGCCCGCGAGGCGGAGTCGATGCTGCGAAGCATCGTCGAGCGAGTGGCAGAGGCCGGCCGCCTGCGGGTGAGCGTCGAGCGCGCGGCGCGCCTGGTGTACGCAACGGGCATGGGCGTGGTGCTATCGCTGATCGCAACGCCGGAGGCAGAGCGCGACGCGGAGCTGTCGGCAACAGCCCGCGAGACGGTATTGAGCCGCATTCTCACCGGCACCGAGGGGTCGGCCGGATCCGACCTGCCGGAGCGCGCGATCGCGTTGCGCGCGGGTCTCGACGGCGCGGAGGTGCTGTCCAAGGCCGAGCGGGTACTACTCGCGGAGTGGCTGGACCGCATCGCCGACGCGTAGACGAACCGGCCCCGAAGGGGCTGGAACCCAGACCCCCCGCAACCCCGATCCGAAGCCAGAACACGGCCGGCGGCACCGGGTCAAGGCATCTTTCCCGCCTTGACGCGGTGCTGTCGGCCGTAGTCACAATCAGGCGTCGGGGTGGCGGAGAGCGAGAAACAAACAGGCCTGAATCGATCCAGCCCGATCGGACATTGCTTGTCACAGCCCCAACCCCCAATATGTTGCGACCCGCAACATATTAACGACATCGCCGTCGAAGGGGTCTCGATGATCAGGTGGAAAGCGATCCTGGCCTGCGCAGGAGCAGGACTCCTCCTAACCGGAGCACTACCCGGCACAGCACAGGCAACGGGCACGGCAACGGACTGCTGCGGCAGCGGAGCATCCTGGGCAACGGGCAACAAGTCAGCCCTGGGAACCTCGACGACAACAACCAGCCCGGTGTGGTTCACGGTCGCCGACGGAGTCACATCGGAGGTCTTCTACCCCCGAGCCGACATCCCGAACATGCAGGACATGCAGTTCGTGGTCACGGACGGCAGCACCTTCGTAGACCTGGAGCGCGACGCCACGAACCACGTCGTGATCATGCCCGACGAGAAGGCCCTGCAGTACACGGTCACCAACACGGCGAAGAGCGGGAAGTACCGCATCACAACGGACTACGTAACCGACCCGGCCCGCGCGACACTCATCCGGAACACCCGTTTCCAGTCCCTCGACGGCGGAAGCTACCGCCTCTACCTCCTGGCCAACCCGTCGATGGCCGGCGGCGGCGCAAACGACAACGCCTGGTGGGACGGCAGCGGCCTCGTCTCCAGCGGAACCGAGACCCTGTTCGGCGGCACCGCCACGACGGTCGTCTCAGCGTTGCGCGTCTCGACCGGCTTCACCGCACACGACAACGGCTACAGCGGAGCGGCCAGCGACTGCCTGGTAGACCTGCGCGCCGACAAGACCCTGAACAACCAGTTCGACAACATCTCCGGCACCGGCAACGTGGTCCAGTGTGGACAGATCCCGGTCGGCACCGACACGACGTTCACCGTCGCACTCGGCTACGGCAGCACCGCGGCCGCCGCCACATCCGCCGCAAGCGGTTCGCTGAGCAGCGGGTTCTCCGCCGTGGCAACGTCCTACCGCACCGGCTGGAACTCTTACGTGGGCGGCCTGAAACCCGCACCCGCCAGCGTTTCCGGGGACACGCAACGCCGTCGCGCCTACTACGTCGCGGCGATGGCGCTCAAGACCGCCGAGGACAAGCAGCACCCCGGCGCGAGCGTCGCGGGCCTGGCGACCCCGTGGGGCAACTTCACCAACGGCGACCAGCTCAACGACGGCTACCACCGCGTCTGGGGCCGCGACCTCTACCAGCAGGCGACCGGCCTGCTGGCCGCCGGAGACAGCGCGCAGGCCAAGCGGATGGCCCAGTTCCTGTGGAACTCCCAGTGGATCGGCAGCCCGACCGCGGGCGACGGCATGATGTACCCGGCGGGTTCCTTCCCGCGCTACAGCCCGGTTTCCGGTGTCGCCGGCGCGAGCGCCCAGCAGCTCGGCTGCTGCGAACAGCTCGACCAGGACGCCGACGCGATCCTGCTGGCCTGGCTGACCGGCCTCACCGACGCCTCGACCTACGCCAAGGTCAAGACGACGGCGAACCACATCGTCGCGACGGGCCCGGACACCACCGAGCGCTGGGAGGAGCAGTACGGCAAGTCGCCGTCGTCAGTCGCCGCCGAGATCGCCGGCCTGATCGCCGCGGGCGCCCTCGCCCGGGCCAACGGCGACACCGCGAGCGCGACGTCGTGGGAGTCCACAGCGGACTCCTGGCGCAATTCCCTGGCGGGCTGGACG
The DNA here is from genome assembly GCF_030269325.1 of Amycolatopsis sp. NBRC 101858. Classification (GTDB taxonomy): domain Bacteria; phylum Actinomycetota; class Actinomycetes; order Mycobacteriales; family Pseudonocardiaceae; genus Amycolatopsis; species Amycolatopsis ponsaeliensis. The sequence continues at coordinate 233,313 of NZ_BSTD01000002.1, forward strand.
GTCACGACGTCCGGCTACTGGGGCGGCCACACCTACTACGAGCGGCTCGACCGCGCCGGGAACCCGAACGACGGCGCGACGATCTGCTTCGACGAAGGCTGCTTCTACGAACACGACGTGACCGACTTCGGGTTCCTCGACCTGGTGCGGCTCGGCATCCGCCCGGCCGGCGACACGACGATCGCGAACTCGGTCGCGCCGACCGCGGCGGCGTCCGACGGCAATGCGGCGATGCAGGTGACGCTGCCGAACGGCGACGTCTACTTCCACCGCTACCCGCACGACAACTACGGCGAGAACACGTCGACCTGCACCGGCTGGCCTGCGGGCGGCAGCCAGCGGTTCGGGCGGCTCTGGCCGGTGCTGTCGGGGGAGCGCGGCCAGTACGAACTGGCCAACGGCCGCTCGGCCGCGGTGTACCTCAAGTCCATGGCGGACTCGGCCAACGACGGCTACTTCGTGCCCGAGCAGGTCTGGGACCGCGCCGACGTCGGCTGCTTCGGACTGGGCCGCCCGACGGGCAGTGCGGGTCCGCTGATGTGGGCCGAGGGCCAGTACCTGCGGCTCGCGCAGAGCATGGACGCGGGCTACAACCTCGACACGCCGTCGATCGTGAAGTCCCGCTACGGCACCTGAGCGGCCAGGCCCCGGGCCCGGGTCAGCAGCTTCTCGACCCGGGCCCGCAGCTCCGGGGTGTCGCGGCCGAGGTCCGGCAGCAACTTCGCGTAGTCCGCCACGAGACTCCGGTAGCTCCGGGCGAACTTGCTCGTGCCCTTCTGCTTGGCGTAGCGCTGGTCCAGGTCGATGATCGCCTGGGCCAGCACGGCCGCGGCCGCCGCCAGCTCGGTCCGCTCGTCGGCTTCCGCGTCCCGGCGTTCGCGCCGTGCCAGCGACGTCCGGGTGGCCCGGCGCGAGACGAGGTACAGCGCCAGGGAGCCCAGGACGACCGTGCCGACCGCGGCCGCGGCAATCAGGTACCGCGGCAGCGACGGGCTGACCGTGCGGCCGCCGTCGGGGATCGCGCCGGAGCGCACCAGCAGGTCGTAGTTGACGACCATCACCTTCAGCGCGTCCACCGGGCGGTCGGTGAAGGCGTCGATGCCGTTACCGATCATCGACTCCGCGACGAACGCCTTGCCGAAGTTCTCGTCGTCGCTCCCGGGCAGCCGGGAACAGCCGTACTTCTTGAAGTCGTCGCCGTCACGGCTGAGCATCACGGCGAGGGTGCCGTCGACCGCACCGCCCAGGCTGTCGCACGCGTCGCTGAGGTCCGCGCCCGGCTCGAGGAATCCGACCACCAGCCGCCGGTTGCCGATCACACGTTCCGCGGCCGGCTGGTCGAGCGTGACCCCGGGCGCGACGTACACCGACGCCGACCGGAGCTGCCGGGCGACCGCGCCGTCGAACACGCCCGCCGACCACACCGCCCAGCCCGCCAGCACGAGGCAGCCGAGCACCGCGACCCCGAACGCGGAGCGGAAGAACCGGTTCACGCGAGCCTCCCCTGCAGGAACTCGGCGGGCCGGTACTCGGGGCGGCCCAGCAGCCCGGCGGTGGTGTCCAAATCGGACTCGGCCGCGTCGAGCAGGCCGTGGACGTGCTTGTCCGGCAGCTTCTCGGTGAACGCCTCCCGGGCCGCCGTCAGCCGGGTGATCCCGCGGGTCAGGGCCGCGGCCGACGCGCCGTCGGTCAGCCCCGAGATCTCGACGGCGAGCGCGGTCAGCCCGGCCAGGCGCGCCGGCACACCCGTCCCGGCGGGCCGGCCCGGGCGCACCACGCGGCGAGCCGACAGCACGAGGAACCCGGCCGCGCAGGCGGCGAACAGCCACGGCAGCGCGGGCAGCGCGACCCGGAGCGGGTCGAACGGGGTGTAGGGCAGCGGGCGGTCGAACAGCCCGGCGTAGCGGATGGCCGTGACCCGGTCGAGCCACGCGCCCAGGACGTTGCGCTGCGGGTAGGCGTACGTGCTGAGCCGGTCCGCGAACTGGCCGTAGAAGCTCGCCGTCGCGATGTCCGCGAATGCGGCGGCCGACGGCCCGTCGTACTCCACCCATTGGCCGTACATCGCGACGATCGGGCGGCCGGGGAACTCCTTCGCCAGCGCCGGTCCGAAGTGGACCAGCGGCTGCCCGGCCGGCTGTTGCGGCAGCGCGACGTACAGCGGCTGGGCGCCGGGGAACGCGGCCGTCGTCGCCGGCGTGTCCTTCAGCGTCGCTCCCGGGGCGATGAACCGGCCGGTGCTGCGCAGCTGGGCGGTGACCTCGGCCAGCTCGGCGGCGGTCGGGTCGCGCCGGGCGAGAGCGGGCTGGTCCGGCGGCTCGGGCTGGTGGTTCAGGTGGGCGATCAGCGTGGTCAGCGACTCGGTGACGTCGCCGGTGGCGAACTGGTGGATCCACTCGCTCCCGCGGTCGGCCGAGGCCTGCAGGATCCCGCCGCTGACCTCGGTGCCGACGACGCGGACGGTCGCGGCGTCGACCTCGTGCACCCGCTGCCCGTCTTCCTTCTTCAAGCCGGGTGGCGCGACGAGGATCCGGTACTCGGTGCCGCCGGCCGCGGCTTTCACGGCCTGGTCGTCCCAGGTTGCGATCGAGCCGGGGAGCCGCACGACGGGAGCGGCCTCGACCATCGCGGTCATCTGCTCGGTCGAAGGGACGCTCGCGCCGCTCAGCTCGCCGGCCGAACCTTCGGGGATCGGGTCTTTCGCCGCCGGCGCCTGGCCGTAGCTGACCTGGGTGCTCTGCTGCTGCACGAGGAGGAACGTCACCAGCACGGCGGCGGCCGCGGCGAGCAGGACCCAGCGAATCCGGTCAACCACGGGCGGCCGCCTGCCAGAGGGCGTCGGCGCGGCGCGCGTGCTGCTCGGCGGTGTGCGCCGCTCGTTCGCCGCCGTGCGCGGCGGCGATGGTCTCCGCCCGGGTCAGCAGCTGCTCGGCTTCGGGCAGGGGAGCGTCCGCCGCGTCCCGGCTGACGCCGGCGCTGTCGATCGCCGCCCGCGCGGCCGACCAGGCGGTCCGCCGGCGCAGGTCCCGATTCCGCCACCAGGGCAGGGCGACGACCCCGGCCCCGGCGGCCGCGATCACCACCGCGCCGAGCACCCACACGAGCCACGTCATCCCGGTCACCTTCGCACTTCGATCTTCGGCGAGGACGTCATTCTGACCGCCCGGGCCCGCGAATGTGACAACGTTGCCGCATTGTGTCCCAGTCGAACACCGGACCAAGTGGACAGTCCGGGACGGGCCCGGCACGCCCCCTCGGTGTGCCGGACCCGGCTCGTCACCGGACCAGGTGGACCGTCTTCGCGGCGGGGACGAATGTCGCCGTCTGGCCACGGGTGAGGGCGACCTTGTCGGCTTCGAGGCCGTCGCCGAACGCGACCAGGCGGTCGGACTCCACTTCGATCGTCAGCGGCGCCGACGTCAGCTCCCCTTCGGTGCACGTGGTCCCGGTCGTCGGCGACGGCCACGCCTCGCGCACGAACCAGACCAGCCGGGCCTCGCCGGGCGCGGGCAGCCGGAGGCCGCTCCCGCGTTCCCGCCACACCGAGCCGCACCAGCCGGTCGCGCCGGTGCCGGTCCCGACCAGGATCCCCGACGACGCCTGACGCTCCGCCGGCCCGCCACCGACCCCCAGCCGGTAGCGGGCGGTCTGGTGCCCGGCGTGGCCCAGGTAGATCTCGTTGAGCGCCAGCAGCCGCTGGCCGTCGTCCGCGGTGAGCTCGGCCATCGTGCGGTGCTCGACGTCGCCGGTGGACCGCACGAGGTCCGCGACGGCGGCCGGCGGGTGGCGCACCAGGACCCCGGGCGCGCCGGGCGTCACGCCGATCACCGGCTGGCCGTCGAGGTACTTCGCGACGTTGGCGATCAGCCCGTCCTGGCCGACCACCACGACGACGTCTTCGGGGGTGAACAGGAACCGGTCGAGGTCCGCCCGCTCGACCTCGCCGCGGCGCCAGTCGAGCGGGATCGCGGCGGAGGCCGCGGTGAGTGCCGCGCGCACGGCGGCGTCCGCCTCGGTCACTTCGGCCAGGTCACGGCCGCGCGTGCGCAGGAAGAACTCAGCCTGGCCGCGCGTGCCGTGCCGGGCGAGCAGCTCGTCGAGTTCGGTGCGCCGGTGCACCAGCACGACGCGCGGGGCGAGGCTCACGACCGCACGCCCAGCTTCGTCAGCAGCGGCGTGAGCAGGTCCGGCGTCAGCACCAGGGTGTCGATCTCCGGCAGGTTCCCGGCCAGTTCCTTCAACGCCAGCCCGGTGAGCACGCCCTCGGGCAGGTCGCGGTACGCCGCCAGCCGGGCGGCTTCACCCGCCGCCTCCGCTTCGCCGAGCGCCCGCTTGCCTTCGGCTTCCACGAGCGTCAGGCGCTCCTTGCGCGACGCCTGCGCCTCGGTCTCGATCCGGTTCGCCGCCGCTGCTTCCTCGGCCTGGCGCCGGGCGTTGGCCCCGCGCTGGGCCACCAGCTGCTCCTCGCGACGAGCCAGCTCGATCTGGCTCTGCAGCTCGTTTTCCCCGATCGCGCGTTCGCGTTCGACGGCCAGCGCACGGCGTTCGAAGGTCGCCCGGTCGGCCTCCTGCTGCACCTTCTCCCGCGCGGTCGTCTGCAGTGCCTTCTCGACCTCCGGCTCGGCCCGGATGGCGACGACGCGGACGTCGACGACGGCCGAGCCGGTCTGCGCGAGCCGGGTGTCCTCCTCGGCGAGCCCGGCGCGGATCCGGTCGCGGACCGCCCGGACGCCGTCGACGAGCGCGGTCTCCAAGGGCGTGCGGGTCAGGACCTCGACGGCGTACTGCTGGACGTTCTCCGTCAGCAGCCCGCTGATCTGGGCGAGGGGATCGCTTCTCCAGCGCCCGGTGTCGGGGTCGATGGAGAAGTCGATCCGCTGCGCGGCCAGCGCCGGGTCCTCGATCCGGAACGTCAGCGCGAGCTGCACGGTGACGTCCTGGAAGTCGGCCGTGCGGGCGTGGAACAGCAGTGGCAGCTCGCGGTCGTCGACCGGGACCTCCGAGACGACCGCGGTCAGCGGCCGGTACCAGAACGACAGCCCGACGCCGTCGTGCGCGAGCTTGCCGCGGCGGTAGTGGCGGATGTGCACGGTGGGGGCGCCCCGCAGGTGCCGGAACCCGAAGCGGCGGTCGATGTCAGCCATGATCTCTCCTCTTATCGTCGAGGTGACGATATGCGGAGGCGACCCTAATCGTCAAGCTGACGATTACGAGGTAGGGTGGTGGCATGGGTCACCCGCCGTTCGCCGTCACCGTCGACCTCGTCGTACTCACCCTGACCGGGGACGAGCTGTGTGCCCTGGTCGTGCGCCGGGGCGTCGAGCCGTACGAGGGGGAGTGGGCGCTGCCCGGCGGGTTCGTCCGGGAGGACGAGGACCTCTCGGACGCGGCGCGCCGCGAGCTGGCGGAGGAGACCGGGCTGGCACCGGGGACCGTCCACATCGAACAGCTCGCCGGCTACGGCGCGCCCGATCGGGACCCGCGGATGCGGGTCGTGACGGTCGCGTACCTGGCGCTGGCGCCGGACCTGCCGACCCCGAGCGCGGGCACCGACGCGGCCGAAGCCCGCTGGACCCCGGTGCGGTCGCTGGGCGGCGAGCACCTGGCGTTCGACCACGACCGGATCCTCGCCGACGGCCTCGAGCGGGCCCGCGCGAAACTCGAGTACTCCCCGCTGGCGACGGCGTTCTGCGCCCCGGAGTTCACGGTCGCGGAGCTGCGGCGGGTGTACGAGCTGGTCTGGGACACGCGCCTGGACCCGCGCAACTTCCACCGCAAGGTGACCGGCGCGGAGGGACTGCTGGAGCCGACCGGCCGCACGACCACCCGCGACGGCGGCCGCCCGGCCCAGCTGTACCGGCGGGGGAAGGCCGAACTGCTCTACCCGCCGATGCTCCGCGCGTGACGCTCAGGCGAGGGCGCTGCCCGAGCTTGCCCGTTCGTGCTCGAGGTCTGTCCCGTCGCCTACGCCCGGCTAAGCGGCGCGGGCGGGCACCAGCCGTCGCGCGGCCGTGACCAGCGGGAGCAACCGCGTGCCGAAGTTGCGCACCGCGAGGCCGCCGCGCGTGGCCGGGATCAGCAGGGCCGCCGCCGTGGAAACGGTGCGCTGCTTGGGTTCCACCAGCTTCCGGTGGGCGCTCTCGTACCGACGGAACGCCGATGCCGCGTCATCCGGGGTGCGGCCCAGCTCTTCGGCCAGGGTGTACGCGCCCGCCATCGCCAGCGTCGAGCCGTCGCCGAAGAGGGACACGCACGACGCCGCGTCCCCGGCCAGCGCGATCCGGCCCGACGCCCAGCGGTCCATCCGCACGCGGCTCACCGAGTCCAGGTACAGGTCGTCCGCCTCGTGGACGCGCTCCAGCAATTCCGGTACGCGCCAGCCCGCGCCGTCGTACGCCTCGGCCAGCATCCGCTTGTGCAGCGCCGAATCCCGGTGGTCGAACCCCGGCACGGCGTCGCCGCGGAACATGAACGCCGCGATCCCGGTGCCGCGCGCCGGGTGGACCGCGACCGCCCGGCCCGGCGAGTTGTACATCACCAGTTCCGTGCGGTCGGCCGGCGGCTCGGCCAGCGGCAGTGTCGCGATGTAGACGCCCATGTGCTCGACGAACGCGTGCTCGAGCCCGAACGTCAGCCGCCGCACGGCCGAGTGCAGCCCGTCCGCGCCGATGACCAGGTCGAACCGCCGCGGAGCGCCTCGCTCGAACGTGACGTCGACGCCGCTCTCGTCCTGGTCGAGCCCGGTGATCGAGTCGTGGAAGACGAACTCGGTGTCTTCGCGGGCGGCGTCGTGCAGGATCCGCGCGAGGTCGGTGCGCGGCAGCTCGATGCCGTCGCCGCTCATCGCGACCCGGCCGGTCCGCCGCCCCGCGTCGTCGACGAACTTCAGCGACGTCACGGCGGTGCCCGCTTCGCGCAGGTCGGCGGTGATGCCCATCCGGTCGGCGACGAGCGCGGCCGGCCCGCGGACGTCCACCGGGCTGCCGCTCGAACGCAGCCCGGCGGCGCGCTCGACCACGGTCGGCCGGAAGCCCGCGCGGGCCAGCCAGTACGCCAGCGTCGGCCCGGCGACGCCCGCGCCGGAGATCAGTACGGTCTGCTCGGTCATGGTGCTACCCCCATCAAGGTCCTGACCATCGGTCAGTCCCGACCATACGCTCCTGTCCATCGGTCAGGAAAGCGGCTAGGCTCGGGCGATGACCGACGACACCCGCGCCCGGATCCTGCGGGCCGCGCTCGAGGAGTTCTCCGAGCGCGGCTTCCACGCGACGTCGGTGCGGGAGCTGGCCGAACGCGTCGGGGTCACGAAGACCGCGGTGCTGTACCACTTCCCTGGCAAGGCCGACATCGTGACGGCGCTGGCCGAACCGCTCCTGGACGGCCTCGAAGCGGCCATGACGAAGGCCGCCGACGCCGCCGACCCGCGCGCGGCGGCGATCGAAGGCCTCCTCGACGTGTGGCTCGACCACCGCTACCTGCTGCGCATGAACCTGCGCGACCTCGGGCTGACGGCGTCGAAGGCGGTGTTCGACCGCTTCCGCGACGGCATGCTCCAGGCAAACCACCTGGTCGCGGGCCCGGACGCGGACCTTGCCGGCCGCGTCCGCGCGGCCCAGGCGATCGCGATGCTCAGCGACCCGGTGGTCCTGTTCGCCGACGCCCCGGTGGACGAGCTGCGCACCACGGTCCTCGACGGCGTCGAGCGGCTGTTCGCCACGCCGGAACCCGAGGGCCGCCCCCGCACGCGCCGCGGCCGCCCGACGGTGATGAGCCCGGAGACGATCGAGGCGGCCCACCGCCTCTACGACGCAGGCCACGCCCCGGCCGACATCGCTACGGCGCTGGGGGTCTCCCGCGCCACGATCTACCGGCACCTACCCGGCCACCTACCCGGCGTCGAATAATGAGACGCATTAATGAGACTTATTGAGACTCGACCTCGATGGCCGGCAACTTCGCGAGCTGGGCGGCGGTCAGCTTCGACGCCGCCTCGAAGACCTTGGCCTGGTGTTCCTTGATGCGCTCGTCCACCAGACGGCTCAGCTCGAAGGCCAGCCGCCCGGTCTGCCGGACCGTGACGTCGTCCACCAGCGGCTGCACCGCCGACGTGATGACCACTCCCGAGGCTTCGCCGGCCGGGGATTGTGAGACGCCCACCGAGTACGTCTCGCGCGGGTTGACCGGCCCGTCGATCGAGAAGTCGCGGATCCGGCCGAGCAGCGCGTGCCACTCGGCGACCTCGCCCGGCACCTCCGTCGCCTTGACGTCGTCGAGTGTCAGGCCCATGCCGCGGTCGCCGGTGCGGAAACACCGGGCGTACGAGTTGAGCGCCGACACCCACAGCGCCTCGACGACCACCGCGTCCACCCGCGGGTGAGCCAGCTCCGTGACCAGCCGTTCGCAGCACTTGAGGGTGAACTGGAGGTCGTCGAAGATCGCGACGAGGTCGGCCAAGCCGAGCGCGCCGGGCGTGGTCAGCTGCCGGGCACTCGTCGGGGTCGTCGTGGAAGAGGTCATCCGGGACGCTCCTGTCCTGCGGCCGTGTGGACCCTCAACGACACCGCATCCGGGAGCGTCCCGGGGTCTCAATTTGCGACACCACCCGCCACGGGCCGCAGGACCAGCGTGAACGACGTCTTCTGCGGCACCAGCCGGTACCCCGGCAGCACCCCGGGCCCGCACGCCGCCGTCCCGAGGCCGTGCTGGGCGACGTCCAGCGTCAAGTGCACCAGCGCGCCGGACTTCAGCTCGTCCGTGTGCCGCGCCGCCTCCAGAGCCGCCGACGTCCAGCGGCGCGCCGTGAAGTCGAACGTCGGGTCGCCCTCGATGCGGAGGCCCGCGCCGGATGGGGTTGTGAAGCTCGCCCAGCGCGCGTCGATCCGGTTGCCGTTCTCCTGGGGGAAGACGTACGGCGTCTGCAGGCCGTCGACGCTGCTCGAAAACCGCCCGATCCGCGCGGCCTGGCGGCTGTCCGGGTACGCCTCGCCCGGGCCGCCGCCGAACCACTCCGCCGAGCCGAACGCGCCCGGGACCGCCATCGCCAGGCCGAGCCGGGGGAGCGTGTCCGGCACAGGACCGTCGGGGGTGACGTCCACGCGCAGCCGCAAGCCGCCGTCGAACGCCGTCCACGTGTAGTCCGCGAGCAGACCGAACGGCTGCGCCGGCGGGGCGACGCGCGTGCGCACCACCAGCTCGTCCCCGTCGGCGTCGACCGTGATCACGCGGTGCTGCATCCGGTGCAGCCCCGCGGCGAGCCACTGCGAAGCCTCGGACGGCCCGGGCGACGAGCCGCGGTCGTTGTCGGTGGTCGCGCGCCAGACATCCAGCCGCGGCCCCTGCACCGGGTGCCCGCCGAGTGTCGTCAGGGTGCCCGTCGCGGCGTCGAACTCGCCGGACCCGAGGATCAACTGCCCGGACGTGCGGAACACCGGCCCCCGGGTGGGCGGCAACTGCCGTGGGGGAGCCGCGGACACCGGCAGCTGTCCCCAGCCGACGACGTGCCCGGCGGGCGCCCAGGCCGTCGCCGAAGCCAGCGACGCCGAGATGGTCAGCCAGGACTCGCCGCTGGTGGTCGGCAGGGAGGGGAGCGCAACGGAAACACTCTGTCCGGAGTGGACTGTCGGGACCTCGAGGACACCGTCCGCGACGGCGATTCCCTCGTCCTCGAGCACCCAGGTGAACCTCAGGTGCCCGGTGTCGACGAAGTCGTGGTGGTTCTCTATCCGGACACCGGAGGGGTCCGAGGAGATCCGGACCGGCTCGATGATCTTCGCGAACTCCGTCAGCCCCGGCGACGGCGTCCGGTCCGGGAAGAGCAGGCCGTCGATGACGAAGTTGCCGTCGTGAAGCGACTCGCCGAAGTCGCCGCCGTAGGCGAAGTGGCCGGGCACGGCCAGACCGTGGTCGATCCACTCCCACACGAACCCGCCCTGGCAGTTCGGGTACCGCTCGAACAGCTCGCGGTACTCCAGCAGCCCGCCCGGCCCGTTGCCCATCGCGTGCGCGTACTCGCAGAGCACGAACGGCAGGTCGCGGCGGCGGGCGTTGTCGTCCTCGCGGCGCCCGATCCGCTCGACCTCGTCGGGTGACGCATACATGCGACTGTGGACGTCCACATAGGAGCAGTCGTGGTCGCCCTCGTAGTGCACTGGCCGCGTCGGGTCGCGGTGGCGCACCCACTCCGCCATCGTCGCCAGGTTCTCCCCGGTGTGGCTCTCATTGCCCAGCGACCAGACGATCACGCTGGGCCGGTTCTTGTCCCGCTCGACCGTTCGCCGCATCCGGTCGAGGTAGGCGTTCGTCCACATCGGCTCGGCGCTCGGGTTGCGGTCCCACCCGAGCGGTCCGAAGCCGTGGGTCTCCAGGTCGCACTCGTCGACCACCCACAGGCCGTACTCGTCGCACAGCTCGAGGAACGCCTGGTCCGGCGGGTAGTGGCTGGTCCGGACGGCGTTGACGTGGTGTCGCTTCATGAGCAGCACGTCGGCCAGCGCGGTCTCGCGCGAGACGACGCGCCCGGTGTGCGGGTCGTGCTCGTGCCGGTTCACCCCGCGCAGCAGTAGGCGCCGGCCGTTGACCTTGAGCTGCCCGTCCTCGATGGTCACCGTCCGGAAGCCGATCCGCACCGGCACCCGTTCGGCCACAGTGGACAGCGTCCCGTCGTACAGGCGCGGCGTCTCGGCGCTCCACGGCTCGACGGGCAGCTCCAGCGGCTCACCGGCCGGATGGCCCGCGACTCCCAGCGACGGGATGTCCAGCACGACGTCCGCGCCGGTCTCGACGCGGACGGTACCCAGCCCGGTCGTGTGGTCGTAGTCGGCGCGGACCCAGTAGTCGCCGATGCCGCCGGACGGCCGCGCCAGCAGCGTCACGGCCCGGAAGATCCCGGACAGCCACCACATGTCCTGGTCTTCGAGGTAGCTGCCGGCCGACCACTGGTGCACGCGGACGACGAGGATGTTGTCCCGTGGCTTCAGCAGCGGCCCGACCTCGAACTCCGACGGCAGCCGGCTGCCCTTCGTAACGCCGAGTTCGGTGCCGTTGAGCCAGATCCGGCCGCAGGAGTCGATGCCGTCGAAGCGCAGCAGCGCAGACCCGGGCGGCCATCCGGCGGGCAGGTCGAACCGCCGCCGGTGGTCGCCGGTCGGGTTCTCCGACGGCACGTGCGGCGGATCGACCGGAAACGGGTAGTGCACGTTCGTGTAGGCGGGCTCGCCGTGGCCGTGCAGCTGCCACAGCGACGGCACCGGCAGCTCGGCCCAGGTGGAGTCGTCGGCTTCGACCGGATCCGGGGCGGCCGCGAGGCTCGGCGAGAGCCGGAACCGCCAGGTGCCGTTCAGGGACAGCGACGGGGCGTCGGAGGTGAAGGCCGCGCGCGGGGGCACCGAACCGTGGCCGGGGCCCGGGTCTTCGACGTACGACATGGAGTCCTCTCAGCCCTTGAGGGCACCGGCGGCGATGTTGCGGACGAAGTGGCGGGCCCCGAAGGCGAAGACGACGATCAGCGGCACGATCGCCACGAGCGTGCCCGCCATGACGACGCTGTAGTCCTTGACGTACAGGCCGTTGAGCTGCGAGAGCGCGACCTGCAGCGTCACGTGGTTCGAGTCGATCAGCACGACCAGCGGCCACAGGTAGTCGTTCCAGGCGTTGACGAACGTGAAGATGCCGAGGAACGCGAGTGCCGGGCGCAGCACCGGCAGCCCGACCGTCAGGTAGGTGCGGAAGAAGCCGCAGCCGTCGATCCGCGCGGCTTCCAGGAGCTCGTCCGGGATCGCGGTCTGCGCGTACTGCCGCATCCAGAAGATGCCGAACGCGTTGGCCGCGGCCGGCACGATCAGCGCCTTGAGGTCGCCGACCCAGCCGAGGTGCGCCATGGTCGTGAACTGCGGGATCGCCGAGAGCTGCGTCGGCACGACGAACGTCGCCAGCACGGTGCCGAACAGCAGCGAGCTGCCGGGAAAGCGGTACTTGGCGAAGGTGAACGCGGCGAGTGAGTCGAAGAACAGCACCAGCAGCGTCGTCACGACCGCGACGAGCAGCGTGTTGAGCAGCGAGCCGAAGAAGTCGATCTTCGCGAACACCTGCCCGATGTTGTGGAAGAACTCGCCGCCGAACGTCCACGTCGGCGGCGACGAGTAGATGTCCGCGGTCGTGTTGGACGCCATCACGACGAGCCAGTAGTAGGGGAAGAGGGTGATCAGGGCACCGATCGTCAACGCCGTGTAGGTGACGACCCGGCCGGCTCGTGTCGTGGTCATCGGCCCGCCTTGAGGAAGCCCGGGCGCTGGATCAGCCGCCAGTTGAGGATCGCGAACAGCGCGACGACGACGAAGATGCCCCACGCGATCGCGGCGCCGTAGCCGAAGTCGCTGTTGACGAAGGCGTTGTTGTAGAAGTAGAGGACCATGGTCATCCCGGCTTCGTCCGGACCGCCGCGGTTGCCGAGCAGGATCTGCGACTCGGTGAAGATCTGCAGCCCGCTGATCGCCGACATCACCACGGAGAACAGCAGGACCGGGCGCAGCAGCGGGAGCGTGATGCGGAAGAACGTCCGCACCGGGCCGGCGCCGTCGACGCGCGCGGCCTCGTAGACGTCGGACGGCAGCGCCTGCAGCCCGGCCAGGAAGATGATCGCGTTGTAGCCGACCCACCGCCAGACGATCATGATCGAGATCGCGGCGCGGATCGCCCACGGGTCGGTCAGCCACTGCACCGGGTCGATGCCGACCAGGCCGAGGAACCAGTTGAGGATGCCGAACTCGCTGCTGAAGATCGAGCCGAAGACCAGCGACATCGCCACGATCGAGGTGACGTTCGGCAGGAAGTAGGCGATCCGGAACGCGCCCTTGAAACGGATCGAGGAGTGCAGCCCGACCGCGATCAGCAGGGCCAGCGCGGTCATCGGGATCGTCGACATCACCCAGATGACCAGCGTGTTGCCGATCGAGTCCCAGAACACCGGGTCGGTGACGAGGAACTGGAAGTTGCCCAGACCGACGAACTTCATCGGCCCGACGCCGTCCCAGCGCTGCAGCGCTAGGTAGAGCGAGTACAGCACGGGGTAGAGACCGAAGACGGCGAAGAGGACGAAGAACGGCGAGATCGCGAGGTACTGCGGGAGGTACTTGAGCCGTCGGCGAGGTGGGGGAGTCTTCACGCGAGCCGGCGCTTCGGGACGGGTGAGCGTCGCCATCAGAGCACCCCCTGCCGGGTCAGCAGCCGTTCGACGGTCCGGCGCGCGTCGTCCCAGGCCTGGCCGGGGTCCTTCCCGGCGAGTTCGACGTTGGTGAGCTCGTCGGTGAACGTGTCGCTGATCGCGATGTCCCACGGGCTGAAGTAGGCGGGCTGGATCTCGCGGGCCGCCTTGCCCAGCACGGCCATGGTGGCCTGGCCGCCGAAGAACGGCTCCGGCGCGAGCAGCCGCGGGTCGGTGAACGCCGCCGGGCTGGTCGGGAACAGGCCCGCTTCGAGGTAGGACCGCGGCTGGTTCTCCGGCGAGAGCAGCCAGCGGACGATCTCGAACGCCCGCTCCGGGTGCGGGCAGTACTTCGTGATCGCCAGGAACGAGCCGCCTTGGTTGCCCGCGCCGCCGGGAGCGCGGCAGACTCGCCACTTCCCGGCGGTGCCCGGCGCGGACTTCTTGAGCTCGCCGACGATCCACGACGCGTTGACGAAGCTCAGCTCCTTGCCCGAGTTCCAGGCGGCGTGCCGTTCGACCGAGCTGCCCGGGTCCTGCGAACCGGCGTAGCCCGCGGTCAGGCCGGACCGGAACGCGGTGAGCGCGCGGTCCCAGGCGCGGCGGACCTGCGGGGCGTCGCCGAGGTAGGCGTTGTCGCGGGTGAAGTACTTCTGCGGCTCCTGCGCCATCGAGTACGTGTAGACGGTCTTCGTGTCGGTGATCAGGTGCCGGCCGGGCAGCTTCTCCTGCAGGCGGCGGCCGAAGTCGAAGTAGGCGTCCCAGGTCGGCACGGCCGCGGCGACGTCGTCCGGTTCGCTGGGGAAGCCGGCTTGCGCGAACAGGTCGTGCCGGTAGTAGAGGGCGGCGGGGCCGATGTCGATCGGGAAGCCGAGCTGGAAACCGTCCGGGCTGGTGCCGGCCTGCCACTTCCAGGGCAGGTACTGGTCCTCGACGGCGTCCGCGCCCACGGACCGCAGGTCGGTGAAGTGGGCGGTGTCGGCGAAGTAGGTCGCGATGTCGTCGCCGAGCATCGTGATGTCCGGCAGGTACGCCTCGCCGGCGAGGGCGGCCAGGAGCCGCTGCTTGAGCTGGCCGCTGACCTGGGACGGGTACAGCTCACCGAACCGTTGCCGAGCGTCGGCGACGACGGAGTCGGCGAGGCCGCCGCTGGTGGACCAGAGCGTGAGCTTGCCGGGGTTGGCGGTGGTCGGGCTCGTGCAGGAAGCGGCGGTGCCGAGCGCCGCCACGCTCAGCCCCGCCGCGGTCAGGAACCTTCGTCGAGTCAGCGTCATCGAGGACCCTCCGGGCGCGTGCCCGTGAACGCTCCCGTGAACGTTCACGGATTGCTCGGGAGTGTGCTCGGCGGCCGGTCCGGGTGTCAAGGGATCAGGCGGATTCGCGCAGGTGGAGCGCGGCGCGGACGATCAGCTCGGCGGGTTCGAGGGGCGCGGCCCCGGTCACGAGCCGTGCCGCCTGGTCGACGGCCAGCGCGCCCAGCGTGCGGGTGTCGATCGCGACGCTGGAGAGCTCCGGTTCGACCAGGGTGCCGAGCGCCAGCCCGTCGAAGCCGATGACCGCGAGGTCGCCGGGCACCCGCAGGCCGAACCGGCGGGCCTCGCGCAGGGCACCGATGGCGATCACGTCGTTGAAGGCGAACACGGCGGTGACGTCGGGGTGCGCGGCGAGCAGGGTGGACAGCGCCGCGCCACCGCCGTCGACGGTCTGGGCGGCACGCGCGATCCAGCCGGGCGCGACGGCGATGCCGTGCTCGGCGGCGGCGCGGAGGAACCAGGTCTGCCGGATGCTGGGCTCGGGCCGGCGGTCGTGGTCGAGCATCCCGATCCGCCGGTGGCCGCGTCCGACGAGGTGGGCGACGGCCTCGCGGACGCCATCCTCGCCGTCGATCGAGATGCCGCTGAACCGCGGGGTGCGGGGCTCCCGGCCGATCAGGACCACCGGGATGCCGGGGGTGAAGCGGTCGAGGTCCTCGTCGGAGCGGCTGAAGTAGCCGACCACGGCGTCGACCTGGGTGCCGATGACGCGCAGGGTGGCGAGCTCCTGCTCGACGTCGTCGGCGGTGTCGTAGACGACGACGTGCCAGCCGCGCGCCCGGGCCGCTTGGAGCGCGCCGGAGGCGACTTCGGTGAAGAAGGGATTGAGCAGGTCGGGCACGACGAGCCCGATGGTGGTGGTGTCCTGCCGCACGAGCCCGCGCGCGAACCGGCTCGGCCGGTACCCGAGCTCCCGCGCGGCATCGAGGACCCGCTGCTTGGTCGAGCCGTCGATCTCGGCCTTGTCGTTGAGGGCGCGCGACACGGTCTGCCGCGAGACGCCGGCCGACCGGGCGACGTCGTGGATCGTCACGCGCCGGGGTTCCGTGCTCGAGGACACCGCCCACCTCCCTGTCGGAGGTCGAGTATGCCCGCCCAGGGCCGGCGCGCTACTCGAGCCTCAGAAGATGGACCAGCCGGTCAACGTCGTGAAGCGGTCCAGTGCCGACACGCCCGCCACGGAGTTGCCCCGTGCGTCCAGCCCCGGGCTCCACACGCACACCGCGCACCGGCCCGGGACCACCGCGACGATCCCGCCGCCCACCCCGCTCTTGCCCGGCAGCCCGACCCGGTAGGCGAACTCTCCCGCCGCGTCGTACGTGCCGCACGTCAGCATCACCGCGTTGATCCGCTTCGCCGCGCTCAGCTCCAGCAGGCGGGTGCCGTCGTTGCGGATGCCGTGGCGGGCCAGGAACAGCGCCGACCGCGCGACGTCCGCGCAGCTCATCGCGATCGAGCACTGGCGGACGTACTGGTCGAGCACCTACGGCACCGGGTGGCGCATGTTGCCGTAGGACGCCATGAAGTACGCGAGCGCGCGGTTGCGGTCGGCGTGGCCCACCTCGGACGCGGCCACCTCCGGGTCGACGTCGATGTCCGGCCGGCCGCTCTCCTCGCGCAGGAACGTCAGCAGCGCCTCGACCGCGTCGCCGTACTGGGCCAGCTCGTCGGTCACCACCAGCGCGCCCGCGTTGATGAACGGGTTGCGCGGGATGCCGTCCTCGTGTTCCAGCTGCACCAGCGAGTTGAACGGGTCGCCGGACGGCTCGCGCCCGACGCGCGACCACACGCCGTCGCCGCGGGAGAGCACCAGGGCCAGCGTGAACACTTTGGACATGCTCTGCACCGAGAACGGCCGCTGCCAGTCGCCGACGCCGTGCAGCGCACCGTCCACTTCGGCCACTGCCATGCCGAACCGGTGCGGCTCGATCCGGGCCAGGGCGGGGATGTAGTCCGCGACGGCGCCGCGGCCGACCTCGGGCGCGACGTCGTCGGAGATCCGGTCCAGCAGCGCCGCGCGGTCCACGGCCGTAGCGTAGAAGCCGCGTCCGGCCGGGCGCACGGCGGCCCTGTCAAATCGGCCCTGTCAAATCGAAACCGGCGAATACCAGCGAAATGCCACCGGTGATCTCCGGCACACCTTAAGTCTTCCTTAGCCCGCTTGGTGACCTGCCGCACACGCTTTAACGTCTGGCAACCATGGATTCCTCGCTGCTCACCGAAAAAGGTGAAAGCTACTCGAAAGCGCTGGGCAACCGCCAAGTGCAGATGATCGCCATCGGCGGCGCGATCGGCGTCGGGCTGTTCCTCGGCGCCGGCGGCAAGCTCCACCAGGTCGGCCCGTCGCTGGTTCTCTCCTACGCGATCTGCGGGGTGGCCGCCTACTTCGTGATGCGCGCGCTCGGCGAGCTCGTCCTGCACGAGCCGAGCTCGGGCAGCTTCGTCACCTACGCGCGGAAGTTCATCGGCCCGTGGGCCGGCTTCGCCTCGGGGTGGATGTACTGGGTCAACTGGGCGATGACTGGGATCGCGGAGATCACCGCGGTCGCGATCTACGTCCACAAGTGGCTGCCGGACGTGCCGCAGTGGATCACCGCGCTGGTCGCCCTCGGCGTGCTGCTCGCGGTTAACCTGTTGAGCGTCAAGCTGTTCGGCGAGCTGGAGTTCTGGTTCTCGGTGGTCAAGGTACTGGCCATCGTCGTCTTCCTGGTGACCGCGCTCGGCCTGGTGTTCACCAGCGCCGACATCGGCGGCACCCCCGCCGGCGTGCACAACCTGACCGACCACAGTGGATTCTTCCCGGCGGGCATCGGCATCGCGCTGATGACGCTGCAGGCGGTCATCTTCGCCTACTCGGCCATCGAGGTCGTCGGCATCGCGGCCGGCGAGACGAAGGACGCCCGCAAGGTGCTGCCGAAGGCGATCAACGGCGTCGTGTGGCGGATCGGCGTGTTCTACGTCGGCTCGGTGCTGATGCTGGCGATGCTGCTGCCCTGGCCGTTCTACAACGGGGACGAGAGCCCGTTCGTGACGGTGTTCAGCCGGCTCGGCATCCCGGGCATCGGCGACGTGATGAACGCGGTCGTGCTGACCGCGGCGCTCTCCAGCGTCAACTCCGGCCTCTATTCGACGGGCCGGATCCTGCGCTCGCTGGCCGAGAAGGGCGAGGCGCCGTCGTTCGTCGCCCGGATGAGCAGCCGGCACGTGCCCTACGGCGGCATCCTGTTCACCTCGGTCGCCTACCTGCTCGGCGTGGTGCTCAACTACCTCGTGCCGAGTGAGGCGTTCGACATCGCGATCGCGATCGCCTCGCTCGGCGTGATCACCACGTGGGCGACGCTCGTGTTCTGCCAGATGCGGCTGCGCCAGGCCGCGCTGCGCGGCGAACTGGAGCGGCCGTCGTACCGGATGCCGTGGGCGCCCTACTCGGGCTGGGCGACCTTGGCGTTCCTGGCGCTGGTGGTCGTGTTGATGGGCTTCTCGGACGGCGCCGAGAAGATCGCGTTCTACTCGATCCCGGTGCTGGTCGTGGTGCTGGCAGTGGGCTGGCGAGTGATCTCGAAGCGGCGCGAAGGCATCCCGGCGGAGTAGCGCCGGGTGGAGCGGGCCTCCTCGGGAGAAACCCCGAGCTCCCGGGGAGGCCCTCGCTTCAGCGCAGGTAGTTGTAGACGCTGGCCCGCGAGATCCCGAGCACGTCGGTCAGTGTCGGGACCGCGTTCTTCACCTCCAGGAACCCGCGCTCCCGCAATGTCCGCACCAGGTCCTTCTTGGCGGCGCCCGGGAGGCTGCGGGGGGTGTGGCCGCGCTCGGTTGCGTAGTCCTCGACCAGTGCTCGCAGCTCGCCGGTCGTGCGGGCGCGCAGGGACTCCGTCAGCGGGGCCGGCTCGTCGGCTCGGGCGAGGCGGGTCAACGCGCGGGCGGCGGAGCCGAGCAGGGATACGTCGAGGTTGAGGCACAGCGCCGCGATGTACTCGCCGGCCGAATTGCGGAGGCCGATCGACGTGCTCTTCGCGGGCCGGCCGTCGGGGAAGCGGTTCGGGTAGTTCTGCAGCACGTCGGGGAAGCCGGGGTCGGCGATCCGGGCCAGCCCCAGCTCGGTCGCCGGGTCGCCGACGGCGCGTCCGGACAGCCCGCCCTCGATCGCGCGGACGGCGTGGGCCGGGTCGCGCAGGTCGTGCAGCACGACTTCGCACAGCCCGGGGAACATCCGGCCGACGGCCTGCGCGATCTTCTCGGCTTCGCGCAGCAGGAGCTCGTCCTCGGTCATCCGATCAGCTCCCGCAGCTTGTCGGGCGCCTTCAGGCCGGAGCCGGTGAGGACGACGACGGTGGTCTCGCCCGGCCGGATGGCGCCGCGCTCCCGGAAGACGTCGATCGCCGCGGCGGCGGTCGCGCTGGTCGGCTCCGCGTAGAGGCCGAGCGACGCCAGCCGGCGGGCGGCCGCGGCGATGCCGTCTTCGGGGATGGCGGCCGTGTCGCCGCCCGACCGGCGGATCGCCGCGACGACCTCGGGGAGCCGGATCGGGTGCCGGATGGCGGTGCCCTCGGCGACCGTCGGCGCGAACTCCGGGGGCCGCCGGTCGTGGAACGCCGCGTCGATGGGGGAGCAGTTGCGCGGCTGGGCGACCAGCAGGCGCGGCCGCTGGGCGATCGACCCGGCGGCCAGGAGCTCGCCGAACCCCAGGTCGCAGCCCAGCACGATGCTCCCCGCGCCGGCCACGGTGACCACGGCGTCCGGCGCGCGGAAGCCGAGGTCCTCCCACAGTTCGTAGGCCAGGGTCTTGGTGCCCTGCAGGAAGAAGGGGTGCCAGTTGTGGCTGGCGTAGGTCGTGCGGGACGAGCGGCGGACGGCCTCGGCGGCGGTGTCGTCGCGCGTGCCGGGCACGAGTTCGACCTCCGCGCCGTACGCGCGGGCCTGCAGGACCTTCGCCGCCGACGTCCCTTCGGGAGCCAGGATGGTGGCCGCGATCCCGGCGGCGGCGCTGTAGGCCGCGACCGACGAGCCGCCGTTGCCGGAGCTGTCCTCCAGCAGCTCCGGCGCCCCGGCGCCGGCCAGTGCCGAGAGCATGACGCTGGTCCCGCGGTCCTTGAAGCTGCCGGTCGGGCTGAACCACTCGAGCTTGAACCGCACGTCGCCCTCACCCCAGGGTCGGGGGACCAGCGGGGTGCAGCCTTCCCCGAGCGAGACCGGGCGCAGGTCGCCGGGCAGGGCGGCGCGGTACCGCCAGAGCGACCGGACGCCGGTGTCGACGTCGCCGGGGGCGAGCCCGGCCAGCGGGGCGACGGTCAGCGGCGCGCCGTCGTCGCCGCGCCACCGCAGCGGGTCACCCGGGTAGCGCGTCCCCGACCGCTCGTCGGCGTACCAGTACTCCACGACCACCTCCACGACTGGACAGATGGTGCAAGTCTAGACGATGTGTACAGGGTTACCGACTGGTACGCGAAACGCTTTCAGCTTCTTCTAAGGAAAATCTGTCACCGGAGAGTGGAAAATCCCTCACGAAGATCGCCGTGGGAGACGGGAGGTACCGATGGTGTCCGGCTGAATACCCCGAGTCGTCCTGGTCGCGACGGTGTCGCAGTGGGCCGGGGCGTCCGGAGCCCGGAGTCGCCGTGCGTGTGTGAGCACGCGGATCCCGGGCCGCGAGGGAGTCCATAGTGGACTCGCGTGATCCCGCCGGGGTAATCGCGGGAGTTCCGGGCACGACTTTCGGCTGTGGGTAAAACTGCCGGGGAAATAGCCGCCGGACAATCGGGAATTCTGACGTTTCCGCATCCCGGGTGATCGGGGAGTCGTGACCGGTTTTACCGTCACGACGGTTTGTGATGCGTGGACGGCAATCATTCGGACCACCGAACGGCGTGGTCCGGTGTGATCAGTCGCACTGCGCCCACCGGGTGAGATGGCTTGCCCCATCTGGGTGTGCGTGCCACGCGGGCCGCAGGTCCGGCCACTGTGGCCGGCCGTTGTCCACAGTACAACGGCAATCGGGCGACGCTTCCCGGCGCGCGGAACGTGACGGCGGCGTTAAATTCTTGCGTCTTCCGGCTGGTCGATCCCGAATTTTCTGAACCATCGCGACGAAATCGTGGTGGGTTGTTGACGGAACCCGTGGGAACCCGCTTAAGTACACCCCGTTACCAGTCACCCATTCGTGCGTAGCGGGAGAGCCCATGCGTGTCCGGAAAGCCGACTTGGTCGTCGCCGTGTCGCCGGTGCGGTGGCCGTCGGCGCGCGGGGTCGCGGCCGCCGTGCGCGGGGGCGGGCTCGGCGTGCTCGACCTCACCGGCGCAGCGGCCTCCGACGAACTCGCGCTGCTGGGTGAGTGGGGCGTCCCGGCTTACGGCGTCCGGCTGACCGGACCGGTCGCCGACCTGCCCGAAGCCGCGACGACCGTCCTGCTGACCGAGGACTCCCCGTGCACCGCGCCGGACTTCCCCGGCCGCCGGGTGCTGGCGGAGGTCACCAGCCGGGCGTCGGCCGCGCGGGCCGTCGCCGGCGGTGCCCACGGCCTGATCGCCCGCGGTCACGAATGCGGGGGCCGGACGGGGGAGCTGAGCACGTTCGTGCTGCTCCAAGCCCTGCTCGAGAACTTCGACGTCCCGGTGTGGGCCGCGGGCGGGATCGGCCCGCACACCGCGGCCGCCGCGATCGCGGGCGGCGCGGCCGGCGTGGTCGTCGACACCCAGCTCGCCCTGCTGCCGGAGGCCGAACTGCCGTCCGCGCTCACCCGGGCGCTCACCGGGCTGGACGGTTCCGAAACGACGGTCGTCGACGGCGTCCGCCGCCTCGCGCGGCACGGCTCCGAACCGGTGGAAGCCGGCCAGGACGTCTTCCTCGCCACCCGCTTCCGCGACCGGTGGGGCACGGTGACCGCGGCCGTGCGCGGCCTGGCCGACGCCGTCGGTGAGGCTCTGCGCACCGAGGCGCCGGTGCTGGGGCCCGGCAGCGCGGGCAGCCGCGCGCTCGGCACGGCGCTGCCGATCGCCCAGGGACCGATGACCCGGGTCAGCGACCAGCCGGCGTTCGCCGCCGCGGTCGCCGCGGGCGGTGCGCTGCCGTTCATCGCGCTGGCCCTGTCCGGCCGCGAGCAGACCCGCGACGTGCTGGAACGGACCCGCGAAGCCGTCGGCGACGCGCCTTGGGGCGTCGGTGTCCTCGGGTTCGCCGCCGAGGACGTCAAGGCCGCGCAGCTCGAGGTGATCCGCGAGCTGCGGCCGACGCACGCGATCATCGCCGGCGGCCGCCCCGCGCAGGCCGCGGCGCTCGAGGACGTCGGCATCGCCACCTTCCTCCACGTGCCGTCGCCGGGACTGCTGAAGCAGTTCCTCGAAGCCGGCGCCCGCAAGTTCGTCTTCGAAGGCTCGGAATGCGGCGGCCACGTCGGGCCCCGCACCAGCTTCCCGTTGTGGGAAGCGCAGCTCGGCGTCGTCGCCGACTTCCTCGCGTCCACTCCGGACGCGGCCGTGGACCTGCAGCTGCTGTTCGCGGGCGGGATCCACGACGAGCGGTCGGCCGCGATGGTGGCTGCGCTCGCCGCCCCGGTCGCCGCGCGCGGTGCCGCGATCGGCGTGCTGATGGGCACCGCCTACCTCTTCACCCGGGAGGCCGTCGACGCCGGCGCCGTGCTGCCGCTGTTCCAGCGGAGCCTGCTCGGCGCCGAGCACACCGACCTCCTCGAAACCGCGCCGGGCCACGCCACCCGGTGCGTCCGCAGCCCGTTCACCGAGGAGTACGCGGCGATCAAGGCCGAGCTCGCCGAGCAGGGCGTGCCGAGCCGGGACGCCTGGGAGCGGCTGGAGCAGCTGAACGTCGGGCGGCTTCGCCTGGCCAGCAAGGGAATCGAGCGCGTCGGCGCGGAACTGCGCGACGTCGGGGAGGACCGGCAGCTCGCCGAAGGCATGTTCATGGCGGGCGAGGTCGCCGTGCTGCGCTCGGCCGTCACCACAATCGCCGACCTGCACCACGCGGTCGGCGAAGGTGCGAGCGCCGTCCTGCGCGAGCGGGCCGCCGCCTTCGGCATCACGACGCCGGAGCCCCCGGCACCCGAACCCCTCGAAATCGCGATCGTCGGGATGGCCTGCATGTTCCCGCAGGCACCCGACCTGGCCACGTTCTGGGCGAACGTCCTGGCCGGCGCCGACGCGGTCACCGAAGTCCCGCCGCAGCGCTGGGACACCGCTCTCTACTACGACCCCGAAGGCCAGGGCGAGAAGACGCCGTCGCACTGGGGCGGCTTCCTCCCCGAAATCGGCTTCGACCCGCTGAAGTACGGCATCCCGCCGTCGTCGCTGGCCAGCATCGAGCCGGTGCAGCTACTCGCTCTGGAAGCCGCGCACCGCGCGCTCGTGGACGCCGGTTACGAAAACCGCGACTTCGACCGGGCCCGGACGTCGGTCGTGTTCGGCGCCGAGGCGGGCAGCGACCTGTCCAACGCGATGAGCCTGCGGACCGTGCTGCCGTCCTATATGGGCGAACTGCCGTCCGAACTGGACGACCGGCTGCCGCGGATCACCGAGGACTCCTTCCCGGGCGTGCTGGCCAACGTCATCGCCGGTCGGATCGCCAACCGGCTCGACCTGGGCGGTGCCAACTACACCGTCGACGCCGCCTGCGCGTCGTCACTGACCGCGGTCGACGTCGCCTGCAAGGAGCTGACCGCCGGCACGAGCGACCTGGTGTTGTGCGGGGGCGCGGACCTGCACAACGGCATCAACGACTACCTGCTGTTCGCCTCGGCGCACGCGCTCTCGCCGACCGGGCGCTCGGCGACGTTCGACAGCGCGGCCGATGGCATCGCGCTCGGCGAGGGCGTCGCGTGCGTCGCGCTGAAGCGGCTCTCGGACGCCGAACGCGACGGCGACCGCGTCTACGCCGTGATCAAGGGCGTCGGGGCGGCTTCCGACGGCCGGGCGCTGGGGTTGACCGCGCCCCGGCCCGAGGGGCAGCACACCGCGCTGACCCGCGCTTACCGCAACGCCGGCGTGTCACCCGCGCGGGTGGGGCTCGTCGAGGCGCACGGCACCGGGACCGTCGTCGGCGACCGGACCGAGCTGGGCACGCTGACGAAGGTGTTCACCGAGGCCGGCGCGACGCCGGGTGGCTGCACGATCGGCTCGGTGAAGTCCCAGATCGGGCACACCAAGTGCGCCGCGGGCCTGGCCGGGCTGATCAAGACCGCGATGGCCCTGCACACCGGCGTCAAACCGTCGACGCTGCACCTCTCGGCGCCGAACGCGGCATGGGACGCCTCGACCAGCCCGTTCGTGTTCCAGACGGCCGCGCAGCCGTGGGCCGCGCCGCCCGCCGAGCGGATCGCCGGAGTCAGCGCTTTCGGCTTCGGTGGCACCAACTTCCACGTCGTGCTCGGCGCGCACGACAGCGTCCCGCCCGCGCTCTCCGCCGACGGGTGGCCCGCGGAGCTGTTCCTCTTCACGTCGGACGCGGCGGTCCGCGACCTGCTTTCGCTGGCCTCGGACGTCCCGGCGGGGCGTCAGCCGTGGCGGCTGCGAGATCTCGCGCTGAGCGCGTCGCGGCGGGCCGAAGCGGCCGGCGGCCGGGTCCGGACGGCCGTCGTGGCGTCCACTGTGGACGAGCTGGCCACGGTGCTGCGACAGGCACTCGCGGGTCAGGATTCTCCCGGCCTGTACCGGGCCGGAGCTGACGAGCCCGGCGATGTCGCGGTGCTGTTCCCGGGCCAGGGCAGCCAGCGGCCGGGCATGTTCGCGGAGCTGTTCGTCGCCTTCCCGGAGTTGCAGCGGTACCTGCGCCTCGACCCGCCGACGGCCGACGTCGTGTTCGGCCCGGCGGTGTTCGGCGAGCGGGCGCGGCAGGAGCTGGCCGACCGCGTCACCGACACCCGGGTCGCCCAGCCCGCGCTCGGGCTCGCGGGGCTGGCCGCCTTCCGGCTGCTGTCCCGCGCGGGCGTGCGGCCGGCGATGCTCGGCGGGCACAGCTACGGCGAACTGACCGCACTGGCCGCGGCGGGCACCTTCACCCCCGAGGCACTGCTGCAGGCCAGCCACGCCCGGGCGGCGGCGATCCTCGACGCCATCCCGGCCGGGGATCCGGGTGCGATGGCTGCGGTCTCGGCGTCGGCGGCCGACGTGAGCGCGGTCCTCACCTCGCCGTCGATCGTGCTCGCCAACCACAACTCGCCGGAACAGACGGTGATCTCCGGCCCGACCGCCGACGTCGAGGCCGCCGTCTCGCAGCTGCGCGCGGCGGGACTCGGCGCGAAGCGGATTTCGGTCGCGTGCGCCTTCCACAGTCCCTTGGTCGCCGCGGCGGGCGAGACGTTCGGGCGTGCGCTTGGCGCGATCGGCGTCGTGCAGCCCGCCGTGCCGGTTTACGGGAACCGGACCGCGGGGCCGTACCCGGCGTCACCGGAGGAGATCCGCGGCGAGCTGGCCGCGCAGGTGGGTTCGCCGGTCCGGTTCGTCGAGCAGGTCGAGGCGATGTATGCGGCCGGGGCGCGGGTGTTCGTCGAGGCCGGGCCGGGTGCGGTGCTGGCCAGGCAGGTCGGGGCGATCCTCGGTGACCGGCCGCACCGGACGATCGGGTTCGAGCAGCCGGGACGTCGTGGGCTGCCGGGCTTCCTCGGCGCGCTGGCGCAGCTGGCGGTGGCCGGGGTCCCGGTGGAGACGGGCTGGCTGTTCCGCGGCCGCGACGCGCTCGACGCGGCAACGGCCGAGCGGCCGAAGTGTCCCGGGTGGACGGTCGACGGTCACCTGCTGCGCACCGCGGACGGCACGATCCCGGCGGGTGCACTCCACCCGGCTTCGCGCATTTCCCTCGGGGTGGCTCCGGCATCCGGGGACGCGACGTCGGAGGAGATGGTCGCGGACTTCCTGCGGACCAGCCGCGAGATGATCGCCGCCCAGCGCGACGTGCTGCTGGGCTTCCTCGGCAGTGAAACGCCGGCGGTTCGCTCGATCCCGGTGGTCGAGGCGGTTCCGGTGCCCGCGCTTCCGGTGGCTTCGGTCGTTCCGGCCGCGGTTCCGGCGGACCGGCCGGTGCTGGAGACGATCGTCGAGGTGATCGGGGAGCGGACCGGGTACCCGGTGGAGATGATCGAGCCGGACCTCGATCTGGAAGCCGACCTGAGCGTGGACTCGATCAAGCGGGCGGAGATCGCGGGCGAGCTGGCGTCCCGCCTCGGTCTGGCCGGCGGCGACGTGGAGGAGTTCGCGAAAGCCCGGACGGCGGCGGCGATCGCGGAGCTGATCGGCGAGCAGCGCCCCGTCGTGGCGGTGGATGCGCCGAAGGCCGCCTCGGGACGCTCGGTGCTGGAGACCGTGGTCGAGGTGATCGGGACGCGGACGGGCTACCCGGTGGAGATGATCGAGCCGGACCTCGATCTGGAAGCCGACCTGAGCATCGACTCGATCAAGCGCGCCGAGATCGCGGGCGAGCTGACGGTGCGCCTGGGTGCGGGCGAGGTCGAAGAACTCGCCAAGGCCCGCACAGCAGCCGGGATCGCGGAACTGCTCGATGCCGGATCCGTCGCGGCCGGCGCGGACCCGGCCGCTGCGCACGGCACCGAGCCGCGGCCGGCGGTCGGCCCGGCCGTCGCAGCCGGCCCGGCGCCGGCGGTTGGCCCGGCCGTCGCGGATCGCCCGGAGCCGCAGCCGGTGATCGTCGCGCCGAAGCGGTATCTCATGACGGAGTTCGACCTCGCCCCGGCCGCCGCGCCCGACATCGCCGGGCGCCGGTTCCTCGTCCTCGGCGCCGGGACGCGAGCCGAAGCCCTCCGCGCCGAACTGACCGCCCACGGCGCCGAAGCCGAAATCGGCGACGACGTCCGGCCCGGCTTCGACGGCTACCTCCACCTCCCCGAAGGCGACACCGTCCTTCCCGCCGTCTTCCCCCAGTACCAAGCTGCTCTCGCCGAACGTCCGCGGTGGCTGCTCACCGCCGGACCCGCCGAAGGGCTCCGCGGCTTCTACCGCAGCGTCTCCCGCGAGTACCCGGACACCCTCGCGCGGGTCGTCGAAGGAGCGCACGCCGCCGAGTTCGTCGCCGAACTGTCCGGAGTGGACCGCGAACCCGTCGTGCTCCGGGAAGGACCAGCCCGGCGCGGGCTCCGGCCCGAAGCGCACGACCTCGGCCTCCTCGGCGCCAGTGGCGCGGGCCCGGCCGGTGACGGCGCCGCCGAAGCGGCCGCGATCGGGCTGGACCGGGACTCCGTCGTCCTGCTCGTCGGCGGCGCCAAGGGCATCACCGCCCGGTTCGCCGGCACCCTCGCCGGGGCGACCCGCTGCCGCGTCGAACTCCTCGGCCGGACGCCCGTCCCCGCGGGCGAAGACGAACACCCGCAGGCGAAGGACGCCAAGGACCTGCGGGCCGCGCTCATCGCGTCCGGGCTGAAGAGCCCCGCCGAGATCGAGAAGGCCGTCCGCCGGATCGAGGGCGAACGCGAGGTCCGGGACACCCTCCGCCAGCTCGAAGCCCTCGGCAGCCCGGTGCGCTACCAGTCCGTCGACATGCTCGACGCCGAAGCCGTGCACCGCGCGGTCAAGGAGATCCACGCCGAGTACGGCCGGCTCGACGGCATCGTCTACGCGGCCGGCGTGATCGAGGACAAGCTCGTCGCCGACAAGACGCCGGAGTCGTTCACCCGCGTCTACGGCACCAAAGTGGACGGTGCCAGGACGCTCCTGGAGGCGACCGCCGACCTGCCCGACGAACCGAAGTTCGTGGTGCTGTTCGGCAGCATCGCCGCCACCCTCGGCAACCGCGGCCAGTCGGACTACGCCGCCGCCAACGACGCCCTCGAAACGCTCGGCCGGCGCTGGCCCGCCGGGCGCGCGGTGACCGTCCACTGGGGACCGTGGGCGCCGACCGGCGACCACGACGGCATGGTGACCCCCGCGCTGATGCGTGACTACGCCCGCCGCGGCATCGAGCTGATCGATCCGGAAGAGGGGACCCTCGGCCTGCTGCGTGAGCTGGCCTGGGGCCGCCCGGACGTCTCCGCCGTCGTCCACACCGCATCGGGGTGGTGACCGGGATGCGCGTGGCCATCGTCGGGATGTCGGTGCTGCTGCCCGGCGCGCCGGACCTCGCGGCGTACTGGCGCAACCTGTCGGGCGGCGTCGACGCGATCACCGAAGTACCGCCGGAGAAGTGGGACGTCGTCCACTACGCGCCCGACGAGCAGCGGCGGGCCGACCGCGTGTACTGCCGGCGCGGCGGCTTCGTCGACGAACTGGCCGAAGTGGACGTCACCGGGTTCGGGATCATGCCGAACTCCGTGCCCGCCACCGAACCCGACCAGCTGATCGCGCTGCGGGTCGCGGCGCAGGCGCTCGCGGACGCGGGCGGGCCCGGCCGCCTGCCCGCGGACCGGGCCAAGGTGGGTGTGGTGCTCGGGCGCGGCGGCTACCTGACGCCCGGGCTGGTCCGGCTCGACCAGCGCGTCCGCACGGCGAGCCAGCTCGTCCGGACCCTGGGCGAGCTGCTGCCCGACCTCGACCAGACCCGGCTCGACGCCGTCCGGCAGGCCTTCACCGACCAGCTCGGCCCGGAGACGCCGGAGTCCGCGATCGGGCTCGTGCCCAACCTGGCCGCGTCCCGGCTGGCCAACCGGCTCGACCTGCGCGGCCCGGCGTACACAGTGGACGCCGCGTGCGCGTCCTCGCTGATCGCCGTCGACCACGCCGTGCAGGAGCTCGCCACCGGCCGCTGCGACGTCGTGCTCGCGGGCGGTGTCCACCACTGCCACGACATCACGTTCTGGAGCGTGTTCACCCAGCTCGGCGCCCTCTCGCCGTCCGAGCGCATCCGGCCGTTCCACCGCGACGCCGACGGCGTCCTCATCGGCGAAGGCACCGGCGTCGTCGTGCTCAAGCGCCTGGCCGACGCCGAGCGGGACGGCGACCGCGTCTACGCCGTGATCACCGGCACCGGCGTCGCCTCCGACGGGCGGACCGCGAGCCTGGCCAACCCGGACTCCGGCGGTCAGGTCCGGGCGGTGCGCCAGGCGTGGGCGGCCGCGGGCCTGGACCCGGCCGCCCCGGATTCGATCGGGCTCCTCGAAGCGCACGGCACCGCGACCCCGGCCGGCGACACGGCCGAGCTCACGACGCTCGCGGAGGTGTTCGGCAGTGCCGGCGCCGCGGTGCTCGGCTCGGTGAAGTCGATGATCGGGCACACGATGCCGGCCGCCGGGATCGCCGGCCTGATCAAGGCGGCGCTGGCCGTGCACCACGGCGTCCTGCTGCCCACCCTGCACTGCGACGACCCGCACCCCCTGCTCGAGAAGACCCGCTTCGCCACTTTGGACACGGCCCGGCCGTGGGACGCCGACGTGCGCCGCGCCGGGGTCAACGCGTTCGGGTTCGGCGGGATCAACGCCCACGTCGTGCTGGAACAGGCCCCCGGCCGCGCCACGCCGGTTGTCGTTCGCGAGCCCGAACGGGTCCTGCGGCTCGCCGCGCGGTCGGTCGGCGAACTGCGTGACCTGCTCGACCGCCCCGGCGCACGCGGGACCGGCGCCGGTCCGGTCCGGCTCGGCATCGTCGACCCGACGGAGAAGCGGCTGGCCCTGGCCCGCAAGGCGGTCGCCCGCGGCCGGGCCTGGCGCGGCCGCAACGACGTCTGGTTCGCCGACCGGCCGCTGCTCGGACCGGGCGGCGGCAAGCTGGCCTTCCTGTTCCCCGGCCTGGAATCCGAGCTGGCGCTCAACTGCGGTGACGTCGCCCGCCACTTCGGGCTGCCGTGGGCCCATGACGACATCGAGGTCGGCGACGTCGGCCGCCAGGGCACCGCGGTCTTCGAACTCGGCCGCCTGCTGAACTCCGCGCTCGGCCGGCTGGGCGTCACCCCGGACGCCGTCGCCGGCCACAGCTTGGGGGAGTGGACGGCGATGGCCGTCGCCGGCATCCACGCCGAAGCCGAGGTCGACGCGTTCCTCGCCGGGTTCGACCCGGACGCGCTCGTGGTCCCCGGCCTCGCTTTCGCTGCGATCGGCGCGCCCGCGCCCCGCGTGCTCGAAGAGCTGGCCGGCCGCGACGACGTGGTGCTTTCCCACGACAACTCGCCCAACCAGGCCATGGTCTGCGGCCCGGCGGCGGCGGTCGACACGCTCGTGACGCGGTTCCGGGACGCCGGGATCGTGGCCCAGGTGCTGCCGTTCAAGTCCGGGTTCCACACGCCGATGCTGCGGCCGTACCTCGATCCGATCCGCGAGGCGGCCGCCGGGTTCACCCTGTACCCGCCGAAGCTGCCGATCTGGTCGGCGACCACGGTGGCGGAATATCCAGCCGCCGAGGCGGACGTCCGCGACCTGTTCGTGCGGCACCTGCTGGAACCGGTCCGCTTCCGGCCGCTCGTCCGTGCGATGCACGCGGCAGGCGTCCGCGCGTTCGTGCAGGTCGGCGCGGGTCAGCTCGGCTCGCTGGTCGGCGACACGCTGCACGGCGAGGACCACTTGGTCGTGGCGGCGCACTCCGCGCACCGGCCCGGCCTCGCGCAGCTGCGCCGGGTCGCGACCGCGCTGTGGGCCGACGGCGCCGACATCGACTTCTCGCGGTTGCCCGGCGATCGCCCGGCCCCGCACCGGGCCGTCAAGCTGGACCTCGGCGGCCACGTGATCTCCCTCGACGACGAGGTCCGGGCCCGGATCTCCCTGCCAGCCACGCGCATGTCCACTGTGGACGACCTCGCCGGCAAGGGCCCACTGGCCGCGGAGTTCGCCGCCCTGCTCCAGGACACCGCCGACCTGGCGTCCACTGTGCTCTCGAAACCGGCCCGGCGCCGTCAGGAACTCACGCCGCCGAAGGACCTGGACACGACGCTGAGCGTGTCGGTCGAGGCGATGCCGTACCTGCTCGACCACTGCTTCTTCAAGCAGCCGCCCCAGGCCGACCCGGGTGACCGGTGGCCGGTCGTGCCGGCGACGACGGTGATCGACCACCTGATGGGCTTCGCCGAGCAGGCCGCGCCCGGCCGGCGCGCGGTCGCGGTGCACGACGTCCGGCTGACCCAGTGGATCACGGCGGTCCCGGCGGTGAACGTGGGTGTGCGCGTGCGGCCGCAGGGCCCCGACCGCGTGCTCGCGTCCCTCGACGGCTACTCCCAGGCCACCGTCGAGCTCGCCCAGACGTATCCAGCCGACGCACCCGCGCCGTGGCAATTTGCAGCGGAGCAGGTCCCGGAGACTACGGCCGCCCAGCTGTACGACGAACGCTGGATGTTCCACGGCCCGCTCTTCCAGGGCGTCAGCGAGCTGACCGCGGTCGGCGAGCGGCACGTCCGCGCCGTGCTCACGACGCCCGCGGCGCCTGGCGCGCTGCTCGACAACGTCGGCCAGGTGCTCGGCTACTGGATCATGTCCCGGCTGACCGAGCGCACCACGGTCTTCCCTGTCGGCATGCGCGAGATCCGGTTCCACGGCCCGCACCCGGCGCCAGGGGAGCGGCTGGAGTGCCTGGTCAAGATCACCGCGCTGACGGAGGAGTTCCTCGACGCCGACATGCAGCTCGTCCACGACGGGCAGGTCTGGGCCGAGTTCACCGGCTGGCGTGACCGCCGTTTCGACAGCACCCCGCACATCCGCCAGGCCGACCGCACGCCGGAGCGCTCGACGCTGTCGCACGAGCAGCCGGGCGGCTGGGCGCTGGTGCACGAGCAGTGGCCGGACCTGGCGACCCGCGAGCTGATCATGCGCAACTACCTCGCGGGTGCCGAACGCGACGCCTACGACCAGCGGCCGCCGCGGGGCCGGCGCCAGTGGCTGCTCGGGCGGATCGCGGCGAAGGACGCCGTCCGCCAGTTCCTCTGGGCCGGCGGCGAACCCGAGATGTTCCCCGCCGAGCTGCGCATCGGCAACGACGACGCGGGCCGCCCGCACGCGACCGGTGCTTATGGCCGTGAGCTGCCGCCGGTGACGGTTTCGCTGGCCCACCGCGGCGAGGTCGGCGTGGCGATCGCCCGGCGCGGCCGGTGCGGCATCGACGTCGAAGAGGTCGCCCCGCGTGCCGGGTCCACTGTGGACGCCGCACTCGGTGCCGGTGAGCAGGCCCTGTTCGCCGGACTGATCGGCGACCCGGAACGCTGGTTCGCCCGGTTCTGGACCGCCAAGGAAGCCGTGGCGAAGCTGCTCGGCACCGGGCTGCGCGGGGAGCCCCGGGACTTCGAAGTCGTCGCCGCGGCGCCGGATGCGCTCACCGTCCGCGCCGCCGGCACCGACCACGCCGTGCACTGCGCCGACGTCGACAGCCTGCCCGGCGCACCGCCGCGCCACTACGTCGTCGCCTGGACCGAAGAGACGAAGGAGACCGCGGAATGAGCATCGAGACCACGGCAACGGACGAGTCGACCGTGCTCGCGCAGCTCAGCGGAATGCTGCAGCAGCTGCTCGAGGAGTACGGCCTCGACGACGCCGAAATCACCATGGAGACGACGTTCCACGACGATCTCGAGCTGGAGAGCGTCGACCTGGTGGCCCTGTCCGGGCAGTTGCGCGAGCACTACGGCGAGCGCGTCAACTTCGCGACGTTCATCGCCGAGC
Organism: Amycolatopsis sp. NBRC 101858; assembly: GCF_030269325.1. Classification (GTDB taxonomy): domain Bacteria; phylum Actinomycetota; class Actinomycetes; order Mycobacteriales; family Pseudonocardiaceae; genus Amycolatopsis; species Amycolatopsis ponsaeliensis. The sequence continues at coordinate 265,339 of NZ_BSTD01000002.1, forward strand.
GCGACCTCGAGGAGATCATCGCGCTGACCGTCGGCGAGCTGGTCCGCTACATCGTCGCCTCCCTGCGGGCCGCGGCGTGAGCCGGATCCGCGCGGGCGAGCTGGACGTGCACGTCCAGCGGCTCTCCCCGGAGGTGCCGCTCGACGGGGACGCGCCGATCGTCGTGTGCGTGCACGGGCTGCTCACCGACAGCCTCGCCAGCTACTACTTCACCCTCGGCCCGGCGTTCGCCGAGCGCGGCCTCGACGTGCTGATGTACGACCTGCGCGGGCACGGCCGCACGACGCGCCCGGAGTCCGGGTACCACCTGGAGGAGTTCGTCGGCGACCTCGTCGCGGTCCTCGACGCGACGGGGGTCACGCGGCCGGTGCACGTCGTCGGCAACTCGTTCGGCGCGTCGGTCGCGTTCGGGCTGGCCGCCGCCCGGCCGGACCGGGTGGCCAGCGTGATCGTGATCGAGGGCGAACCGCCGACGCAGGAGTGGACCGGGCACATGGCCGACGGGCTCGCCGACGCGAAGACCCGGCTGGCGATCGACGAGGTGATCGGCTGGATTGCCGACAACCACGGCGCGCACACCGCGCGGCTGTCGAAGGCGGCCAACAAGATTCTCCAGACCACCACGATCGCCGAGGACATCCCGCGCAGCGCGACGATCGCCGCCGACCTCTCGGCCGTGCGCTGCCCGGTGTTCGCGATCTTCGGCGGCGACTCGGGCCTCGCCGCTCAGGTGCCGCACTTCGAGTCGCACCTGGACCCCTGCCGGTGCGTCGTGCTGCCCGACCAGGGCCACTCGGTGCTGGTCGAGCGGACGGCCGAGACGATCGAGCTGATCTTCGAATGGGTCCGCGACACCTCGCGCGTCCCGGTGCGGGCGCGGTAGTGGCCCGGTTCCTGTTCGTCGTCCCGCCGCTGGTCGGGCACATCAACCCGGCCGCCGGCGTCGCGGCCGAGCTGGCCGCGCGCGGGCACGAGGTCGCCTGGGCCGGGCACGAGGAGCTGCTGTGGCAGCTGGCCGGCCCGGACGCGCTGGTGTTCTCCTGCGGCCTCCCCGCCGGGGCGCCCGAACGCCCGGCCGGGCTCAAGGGACCGGCCGCGCTGCGGTTCCTCTGGGAGGACTTCCTCATCCCGCTGGCCGACGCGATGGCCGAGGGCGTCGCCGCGGCGATCGACGCGTTCGCCCCGCACGTGGTGGTCGCCGACCAGCAGGCTCTCGCGGGTGGGCTGCTGGCCGAGGCCCGCGGCCTGCCGTGGGTCACCTCGGCGACGACGTCGGCCGAGCTGATCGACCCCCTCGCAGGCATGCCTAAGGTCGCGGAGTGGGTCGACGCGCTGGTCGCCGACCTGCGGGCGCGGATCGCGGACGGCCGCGGCTCGGCCGACCCGCGGTTCTCCCCGCACGGCGTCCTGGCGTTCACCACCCGCGAACTGCTCGGCGCGGCGACGCTCCCGCCGCGGGTGCGGCTCGTCGGGCCGGCCCTGGGTTCGCGTCCGTCCACAGCGGACTTCCCGTGGGAGTGGCTCGACCCGCTCCGCCCGACGGTGCTCGTGTCGCTCGGCACGGCCAACACCGAAGCGGGCGCGAGCTTCCTCGCGACCGCGGCGGAGGCGTTCGCCGGGATGGAGGCACGAGCGATCGTCGTCGACCCCGGCGAAGTGCTCGGGACGGTCCCGCCGAACGTCCTGGTGCGCCCGCGGGTCCCGCAGCTGCCCCTGCTGCCCCGGGTGGACGCGGTGCTGTGCCACGCGGGCCACAACACCGTGTGCGAAGCGTTGTGGCACGGCCTGCCGCTGGTGGTGGCCCCGATCCGCGACGACCAGCCGATCGTGGCCGCGCAGGTGGTGGCCGCGGGCGCGGGCATCCGGCTGCGCTTCGGCCGCGCGGGCGCGGACCGCATCGCGGCTGCGGTCGAGGAGGTGCTGACCGAGCCGTCGTACCGGCGTGCGGCCGAAACCGTGGCGACGTCGTTCCACGCGGCGGGCGGAAGTGCCGCGGCCGCCGGCCATTTGGAACAGCTCGCGCTGGAAAGCCTGGCCCATTTAAGGCCCTGAAAGTCGGCATTTACTTCGAAAAAACACGCCGTTACGGTCGAAGGCATGACTGTTTCCGTCTGCGTTCCCGAAGATGTCCCCGAACTCGTCAAGTCGGCCGCCGGGCTGTTCTCCGAAGACGCCGGGCGTCACGACCCGCGCATGGACCTCGGCTGGCCCGACCGCGACGGTGCCGCCTACTACGCGGAGCTGGTCGACGATCCGGACTGCCTGTGCCTGCTGGCCGGCGGCGGGCACCTGATCGGCCGGATGCGCCCGCCGAACGAGCTGCGGCCCGGCGCGGTGACCGCGGTGCTGGAAAGCATGCGGGTCGGTCCCGCGCACCGCCGGAGCGGGGTCGGCGCGGAGCTGGTCGCCGCGTTCGTGGCGTGGGCGAAGGAGCGCGGGGCGAACGAGCTGGCCGTGCAGGCGTATGCGCACAACGAGGGCGCGCTGGCGTTCTACCACGCGCAGGGGTTCCGGCCGTTCGAGGTCAGGCTGGCCCAGTCGCTCTGAGTGGTGCGGTCCGGACCATTCCCGGGCCACACTGGGGTGCATGGCAATCCTGGACGGCCGGGCCGTCGTCATCACCGGCGCCGGACGCGGGCTCGGGCGGGCGTTCGCGCGGCACGCCGCGGAGTCCGGGGCCGCGGTGGTGGTCAACGACGTCGACGCGGAACCGGCGCACGAGACCGTCTCCGCGGTCGAAACAGCCGGCGGTACCGCGGTCGCGAGCGTCGGCTCGGTCGCCGACGCGGACTACGCCCGTTACCTGATCACGTTGTGCCGCAACCGGTTCGGCAAGCTCGACGGCCTCGTGAACAACGCCGCAGTCGGGTACCACGCGCGGCCGTGGGAGGACGACGACGCCGAGCGGACCCGGGCCCTGGTCGAGACCAACGTCCTCGGCCCGCTGCACTGCGGCACGGCGGCCGCCAAGGTGATGGTGGCCCAGGGCCACGGTGTCATCGTCAACGTGACCTCCGGATCGATGATCGGACAGCGCGGCGCCGCGGCCTACTCGGCGTCGAAGGGCGCGGTGGCGTCGATGACGTACTCGTGGGCGGCCGACCTGGCCGGCCGCGGGGTGCGCGTCAACGCCGTCAGCCCGATCGCCTGGACCCGCCTGATGGCCGCCGATCCCAACGGCAACCCGGACGCGCACCCGCCGGAACGCGTGGCGCCGCTGGTGACGTACCTGCTCAGCGACCTCTCGGCCGGGGTCACCGGGCAGGTGCTGCGGCTGGCGGACGGGCACCTGCACGCCGTCCGCCAGCCCGCCATCATCCGGCCGGTGCTGCACCAGGAGGCCTGGACGCCCGAGGAGATCGCCGCGGCCGTCGCGGGCGAGCTCGTCCTCGAGTCACCGCCACGGGATCGCTGGACCCTTTGAGCTGGTGGGATCACCGGAACGGGTGGCTATCCACAGTGGACCGTTCGCACTAGCCTCGGAGGCCGAGCGAGGAGGGTGCGGATGACGGCCACCGCGGAGGTCGCCCACGAACCGGGGCCCGCCCCGCTGAGCAAGGCGCGGGTCAACGCCGTGTTCGGCGCCGTGCTGCTCGGGATGCTGCTGGCCGCACTGGACCAGACCATCGTCGGCACCGCGCTGCCCACCATCGTCGGGGACCTCGGCGGCGCCGGGCACCTGTCCTGGGTGGTCACGTCGTACCTGCTGGCCGAGACGATCATGACCGTCGTCGTCGGCAAGCTCGGCGACCTGTTCGGCCGCAAGCTGATGTTCCAGCTGTCGGTGATCGTGTTCGGGATCGGCTCGTTCTGCGCCGGCTTCGCCGACAGCATGGTCTGGCTGATCGTCTGGCGCGCGGTGCAGGGCCTGGGCGGCGGCGGGCTGATGGTCACCTCGACCGCGCTCATCGCCGACGTCGTCCCGCTGCGCGAACGCGGCAAGTACCAGGGCGTCCTCGGTTCGGTGTTCGGCGTGGTGACCGTGGCCGGGCCGATGCTGGGCGGGTTCTTCGTCGACCACCTGTCGTGGCGCTGGGCGTTCTACGTCAACATCCCGCTGGTCGTCGTGGTGCTGATCGTGGCGTCCTCGGCGATGCCGAACGCGCGCGCGGCGATCAAGCCGGTGATCGACTACGCCGGCATCCTGCTCATCGGCCTCGCCGCGACGGGCCTGACGCTCGTCACGAGCTGGGGTGGCACGCAGTACGCGTGGGGCTCGCCGACGATCATCGGGATGGCGATCGGGTCGGTGGTGCTGCTGGCCGCGTTCGTGTTCGTGGAGCTGAGAGCCCGGGAACCGATGCTGCCGATGCGGCTGTTCCGCAACCCGGTGTTCACGGTCGGCGGGATCATGAGCTTCGTCGTCGGCTTCGCGATGCTCGGCGCGCTGTCGTACCTGCCGACGTACATGCAGTACGTGCAGGGCACGTCGGCGACGACGTCCGGGGTCCGGCTGCTGCCGATGGTGCTGGCGCTGCTCGTCGCGTCGATCGCGGCGGGCAACGCGGTGAGCAAGACCGGCCGCTACAAGATCTTCCCGCTGGTCGGCGCGGCCGGGATGACGATCGGGCTGTACCTGCTGTCGAGGCTGGACACCGACACCGGGTTCTGGGAGGCGTCGGCGTACATGGCGGTGCTCGGGCTCGGGATCGGGCTCGGCATGCAGGTGCTGACCATCGCCGTGCAGAACACCGTGGACTACGCCGATCTCGGCGTCGCGACGTCCGGTGTGACGTTCCTGCGGTCGATCGGCAGCTCGTTCGGCGCGGCGATCTTCGGGACGGTGTACGCCAACCAGCTGACCCCGAACCTGGCGGCGGCGGTCGCGGCGCGCCCGTTGCCGCCGGGCGTCGACCCGCGGGTCATCCAGGTGCCCAGCGCGCTGCACGCCCTGCCGGACTCGGTGTCGGCGCCGGTGATCCAGGCGTACAGCGACTCCCTGCACGTCGTGTTCCTCGCCGCGGCGCCGGTCGGGCTGGTGGCGTTCGTGCTGGCGTTCTTCCTGAAGGAGGTCCCGCTGCGCGACACGGCCCGGGCCGCGGCCCCGGACCTCGGCGACGGCTTCGCGATGCCGGAGGCCCGCACGGACGACCGCGAGCTGGAACGCGCGGTCGCGACGCTGTTCTTCCGCGAGCGCCGCAAGGTGGCCCCGGCGATCGTCGAACGGGCGGGATCGGACCTCGACGAAGGCGGGATCTGGTGCCTGCTGCAGGTCCACCTGCGTCAGCGGCGGGGCGAACCGGCGACGTTGCGGGCGATCGGCGAGTACTTCGCGGTGCCGGCCTCGGTGCTGGAGCCGGCGTTCAACCGGCTGGAGCTGACCGGCCACCTGCGGTACAGCGGCGGTGGCTGGGAGTTGACTCCGCCGGGCCGGGAGGAGTTCGACAAGGTGGTCCACGCGTGGCACGACTGGCTGGCCGACCGGCTGGGCGACTGGGGAACCGGCAGCCGGGCCGAGCTGGACGCGGCGATCGGCCGGGTGGCCGCGAGGTTGCTGGACCAGAGCGCGGAGGTCCGGACGTACGGACGGCACGCACTGGCCTGACCGCCGGGGTCAGCGGCGCCAGAAGTCGTGGGGTGTGCGGCCCGGGCGGAAGCCGCCTGCCTCGACCATGGCCGCCGCCTCCGCGAAGCCGTGGCCGACCAGGCCCGGCTCGTGCGCGTCGCTGCCGAACGCCACCGCGTCGCCGCCCACCTCGAACCACCAGCGCACCACCTCGCCCGGCAGCGGCACCTTCGTGTTGACTTCCAGGGCCCGCCCGCTCGACGCCAGCGCGCGCAGCACCGTCCGGAACTCCGCCTCGAAGTCCGCCGCCACGAACGGCGGTCCCTCACCCGGCCACGACCTCAGCGCGTAGTCGATGTGCGCGAGCACCGCGAAGTCGGCCGTCGACTCCACCAGCCCCAAGACCTCGGTCAGGTACGCGCGCAGGACCTCGGCCGGCGGATCGGACACCACGGTGACCTCGTGGTGGTGGCCGTCGTCGCCCGGCAGCGAGTGCACCGAACCCAGCACGTGATCGAAGTCGTGGGCCGCGAGCAGCGCGTCGGCGCGAGGCCGGTGCCAGTGCGGCTCGCTCAGCTCGACCCCCGACAGGATCCGCAGCGACGGAAACCGTGCGCGGCACTCCTCGACGCACGCCAGGTACCCCGCGACGTCCAGGTCCGGCGGCTCGAGGACGCCGTCCGGGCGCAGCCGCACCCGGAAGTGGTCCGGCAGCAGCGGCCGGACCGGCGCCGGGATCAGCCACGGCGTCAGGTCCGCGTGCTCGGTGAACGCGACCGACGGCAGCCCCAGCTCCAGCGCCCGTTCGCACGACCCGGTCATCGACCCGGTGACCGTGTCCCACGACCATTCGGTGTGGACGTGACCGTCCGGCGGCAAGCTCACCAAGCCACCGTAACGCCGGTTTTGAAGTAGCGTCACCGTATGGCGCAGAAGTCGGCGGCGGTGGAGCTGGAGGTCGGGCCGCACACCGTGCGGATCTCGAACCCGGACCGGGTGTACTTCCCGGCCCGCGGCGAGACGAAGCTCGACCTGGTCAACTACTACCTCTCGGTGGGCGACGGCATCGTCAACGCGCTGCGCGAGCGGCCGTGCATGCTGCACCGCTTCCCGTCCGGCGTGGCGGGGGAGAAGGTCCACCAGAAGCGTGTCCCGAACGGCGCGCCGCCGTGGCTGGAGACCGTCCGGGTGACCTTCCCGCGCTACAACCGGCACGCCGACGAGCTGTGCGTCACCGAACTGGCGCACGTCGCCTGGGCGGTGCAGATGTCCACTGTGGAGTTCCACCCGTGGAACTCGCGCCGCGCCGACACCGAGAAGCCGGACGAGTGGCGCATCGACCTCGACCCGATGCCCGACTGCGGCTACGACCGCGTCCGCCGGGTCGCGCACGTCGCCCACGAGATCCTCGACGAGCTCGGCGCGGTCGGCTGGCCCAAGACGTCCGGTGGCCGCGGCCTGCACATCTACGTCCGGATCGAACCCAACCGGGGCTTCAAGGAGGTCCGGCGCGCGGCCCTGGCCTTCGCGCACGAAGTCGAACGCCGTGCCCCGGACGACGTCACGACGACCTGGTGGCGCAAGGACCGCGACCCGCGGCTGCTCTTCGTCGACTACAACCAGAACGCCCGCGACCACACGATCGCCAGTGCCTACTCCGTGCGCGGCAACCCGGAAGGCACGGTGTCGACGCCGATCCGCTGGGAGGAGATCGACGACGCCGAGCCCGGCGACTTCACCATCGCCACCGTCCCGGCCCGCTTCGCCGAGCTGGGCGACCTCCACGCCGGCATCGACAAGGCCGTGTTCTCCCTGGACCCGCTGCTGGAGTGGGCCGACCGCGACGGCGTCGAAGAACCACCCGAGTCCGACTGACGTATTTCCGGGCGGGTTCGCGGCTCTGCCCGGGGTGAAGATCGTGCTGTCCGGTGTGGACGCGGCCGCGTGGAGCCTGGTCGCGTTGCAGGTGGTGCTCGAACGCGAAGGCCACGCCGTGTGCGTATCGGCTGACGCGGCCGGTGCTTGCCGCCGTGAGCGGCCGGACTGCTTGGTGCTGTCCACGGCACACGGCGCTTCGGGCGCGGACGTCCTTCGCCGCGTGCGTGCCGATCCCGCGCTGGCCGGGCTGCCCGTGGTGCTCGGCGGCCGGCTGGGCGGGGCGCGCGCGGAACTGCTGGCGCTGGGCTTCGACGAGGTCTTCCCGGTCGCCGCCACGGATCCCGGGAGAGCCGTGGCGGCGTTGCGGGCTTACCTGGCTCGTCAGTCCAAGCGCTCGACGATCGTCGCGTTGGCGAGGCCGCCCGCCTCGCACATCGTCTGCAGGCCGTAGCGGCCGCCGGTCTGCTCCAGCACCGACAGCAGCGTCGTCGCCAGGCGGGCGCCGCTGCCGCCGAGCGGGTGGCCGAGCGCGATCGCGCCGCCGTTGACGTTGACCTTCGCCAGGTCGGCGCCGATCTCGGCCTGCCAGGCGAGCACGACGCTGGCGAACGCCTCGTTGACCTCGAAGGCGTCGATGTCTCCCACCGAAAGCCCCGCCCGGGCGAGCACCTTGCGGGTGGCCGGGATGACGCCGGTCAGCATGTACAGCGGGTCGTCGCCGACGACGGCGAAGCTGTGGATCCGGGCCCGCGGCCGCAGTCCGAGCGCCTTCGCCGTCTCCGGGCTGGTGATCATCAACGCGGCCGCGCCGTCGTTGATCGGCGAGGAGTTGCCCGCGGTGACGTGCCAGCCGAGATCCGGGAACCGCTGCTCCCAGACGTCCGCCCGGAACGCGGGCTTCAGCCCGGCGAGGATCTCCGGCGTGGTGCCCGGCCGGACCGTCTCGTCGGTCGTGACGTCGACGAGCACGCCGTCGGGACCGGGCGCCTTGAGCGGCGCGACCTCGCCGGCGAACTTCCCGTCCGCCCACGCCTTCGCGGCCCGCTGGTGGCTTTCGGCCGAGAATTCGTCGAGCTGCGCGCGGCTGAAGCCCCACTTCGCGGCGATCAGCTCCGCGCTGATGCCTTGGGGGACGAGACCGTCCGGGTAGCGGGCGGCGACCTGCGGCCCGAACGGGTCGCGCCCGGCCACCTGGCTGCCCATCGGCACCCGGCTCATCGACTCCACACCGGAGGCGATCACGACGTCGTACGCGCCGGCCATCACGCCCTGCGCGGCGAAGTGGACGGCCTGCTGGCTGCTGCCGCACTGCCGGTCGACGGTCACCGCGGGCACCGACTCCGGCAGGCCCGCGGCGAGCGCGGCCCAGCGGGCGGTGTTCATGCTCTGCTCGCCGATCTGGCCGACCGCGCCGCTGATCACGTCGTCGATCCGGGCCGGGTCGACGCCGGTGCGCTCGACGAGCGAGCGGAGCGCGTGGGCGTGCAGGTCGACCGGGTGCACCCCGGCGAGCGTTCCGTTCGGCTTGCCCTTGCCGATCGGGGTCCGTACCGCGTCGACGATCACCGCGTCCGTCATGGCGTCTGCCTCCTCGCAGATCGGGGATGTCTTCGGTATACGCCGGGTAAGTTGGATTTCACAACTGGCTTGTTCGCCAGGTCACACGCGACCGACGTGCTAGGTTGGATTTTCAACCCCATGGGAGGTGGCATGGTCCGGCGTGGTCGCGAGTGCTCGGTCGCCGAGGCGCTGGAGGTCGTCGGCGAACGCTGGAGCCTGCTCGCGCTGCGCGAGATCATGCTGGGGGAGCGGCGCTTCAACCAGATCGCCGAGAACACCGGCGCCAGCCGCGACATCCTGGCCGCGCGGCTGCGCAAGCTCGTCGACGCGGGCGTGCTCGAGAAGCGCCAGTACGAGACCCACCCGCCGCGCCACGAGTACTACCCGACCGAGGCCGGCCGCGCGCTGCAGCCGATCCTGCTCGGCCTGATGGCCTGGGGTGACCGGTACGTCCACCAGGGTGAACCGCCCACGCTGTGGCGCCACGCCTGCGGCGAGGTGCTGGAACCGGCGACCGTCTGCGCCCACTGCGGCGACCCGGTCAACGCCCCGGGCACCCACGCGATCCGGCTGGGCGCCGTCCACTCCTGACCCGACCTCCGCAAAAGGCCTCCTCGCATCCCCCGCGAGGAGGCCTTTCCGGCGTTTGGGCGTTGACTTGAGACCCCGGTCACTGTAAGTCTTGAACGAATCAGTGCAAGAACCTGACAACAGTGCGAGAAATTGCGGCAGGTGTCAGGAAGATCCCGCCCAGCCCTCGACGAAGAGGTGCCCATGACGGCTGTCCAGTGCTGCCCGCGTGCGCCCCCGGACCGGGTCCGCGCGTGCCCGTTCCCCGGTTTCCGCCGTCCCGCCGCCCACGGGACGTGCGAGCTCGAGTCGTCTCCCCTCCCTCCCCGGATCAGAGGAAACCCATGAGAACGAAGCGACTTCTGTCGCGCGCGGCGACCTACGCCGCCCTGTCCCTCCTCCTGGCCGCACCCGCCGTGGCCGCGAGCGGCGCCCCGGCCGCCGCGCCCGCCGTCCAGGCCGTCCAGCCCGCCGCGCAAGCCGCGGCCGCGACCTACACCGCGAGCAGCCAGCTCGCCGGCTACCCCGTCTCGAACGTCGGCGACGGCAACCAGGCCACCTACTGGGAGAGCACGAACAACCAGTTCCCGCAGTGGGTCCAGGCCGACCTCGGCGCGGCCACCAACGTCGCCCAGCTCGTGCTCAAGCTGCCGACCGGCTGGGAGGCCCGCACCGAGACCTTCAGCGTCCAGGGCAGCACGAACGGCACGAGCTTCAGCGACCTGAAGGCCTCGGCCGGCTACCGGTTCGACCCCGCCACCGGCAACACCGTGACCGTGGACGTCACCGGGAACACCCGCTACGTCCGGCTCAACGTCACGGCCAACACCGGCTGGCCCGCCGCGCAGCTGTCGGAGTTCGAGGTGCACGGCCCGGCCGGCGGGGACACACAGCCGCCGTCCGCGCCCGGCACCCTCGCCTACACCCAGCCGGCGAGCGGCCAGATCCGGCTCACCTGGTCGGCCTCGACCGACAACACCGGGGTCGCCGGGTACGACGTCTACGCCAACGGCCAGCTCCGCGGCAGCGTTGCCGGGACCGTCCTGACCTACACCGACAACCAGCCGGACGGCACGACCGTCGCCTACTTCGTCCGCGCGCGCGACGCGGCGGGCAACCAGTCCGGCGACAGCAACACCGTCACCCGCAACGGCACCCAGGCCGGGACGAACCTGGCGCTGGGCAAGCCGATCACGGCGTCCTCGACGGAGTTCACGTTCGTCGCGGCCAACGCCAACGACAACTCCGTGACGACGTACTGGGAGGGCGGCGGCGGGACCTACCCGAACCTGCTGACCGTCGCGCTCGGCTCGAACGCCGACCTGAACCAGGTCGTCGTGAAGCTCAACCCCGACGCGTCCTGGGGCCCGCGGACTCAGACGATCGCGGTCGAAGGCCGTGACCAGGCGTCGAGTGCGTTCACCACGCTGTCCGCCGCGCAGACCTACAGCTTCAGCCCGTCGTCCGGCAACACCGTGACGATCCCGCTGAGCGGCCGCGCCGCCGATGTCCGGCTGCGCGTCACCGCCAACTCCGGTGCCGGCGGCGGGCAGGCCGCGGAGTTCCAGGTCTTCGGCGTCCCCGCGCCGAACCCCGACCTGACGATCTCGGGCGTGTCCTGGTCGCCGCAGAACCCCGTCGAAACGGACGCGATCACCGCGTCGGCGACCGTCCGCAACGCCGGGACGGCGGCCTCGGGCGCGACGAACGTGAACCTCTACCTGGGCACGACGAAGGTAGGGACCGCGAACGTCGGGGCGCTCGCCGCCGGCGCGTCGACGACGGTGTCGGCGAACATCGGCACCCGGGACGCGGGCAGCTACCAGCTGACGGCCAAGGTCGACGAGGCCAACGCCGTCATCGAGCAGAACGAGGCCAACAACTCCTACACCGGTTCGACGGCGCTGGTCGTCAGCCCGGTGCAGAGCTCCGACCTCGTCGCGGCCACCGCGTGGTCGCCGAACAACCCGTCCGCGGGCAACACCGTCACGTTCACCACGACCCTGCGCAACCAGGGAACCGTGGCTTCGGCGGGCGGCGCCCACGGCGTCACGGTGACGATCGCCGACCAGAACGGCATCGTCGTCAAGACGCTGACCGGGACGTACACGGGTGCCATCGCCGCCGGGGCCACCGCGGCGCCGGTGACCGTCGGCACCTGGACCGCGGCCAACGGCCGGTACAGCGTGAAGACGGTCGTCGCGAACGACGCCAACGAGCTGCCGGTCAAGCAGGCCAACAACACCAGCACGCAGGCGCTGTTCGTCGGCCGGGGCGCGAACATGCCCTACGACATGTACGAGGCCGAAGACGGCGTCGTCGCCGGCGGCGCGTCGGTGGTCGGCCCGAACCGCACGATCGGCGACCTCGCGGGCGAGGCGTCGGGCCGCAAGGCCGTGACGCTGAACTCGACCGGCTCGTCGGTGGAGTTCACCACCCGCACGTCGACCAACACCCTGGTCACCCGGTTCTCCATCCCGGACTCCGCGGGGGGCGGCGGGCAGAACTCGACGCTGAACGTCTACGTCGACGGCACGTTCCTCAAGGCCATCGACCTGACCTCGCACTACGCGTGGCTCTACGGCGCCGAAACCGGCCCGGGCAACTCGCCGGGCGCCGGGCCGCGCCACATCTACGACGAGGCCAGTGCGATGCTCGGCACCACCGTGCCCGCCGGGCACAAGATCAAGCTGCAGAAGGACGCGGCCAACAGCACGAACTACGCGATCGACTTCGTGAACTTCGAGCAGGCCACCGCGGTCGCCAACCCGGACCCGGCGCACTTCGCGACGCCCACCGGGTTCACGCAGCAGGACGTGCAGTCCGCGCTCGACAAGGTCCGCCAGGACACGACGCTCACCGGCGTCTACCTGCCGGCCGGGAACTACTCGCTGTCGAGCAAGCTGAACGTCTACGGCAAGGCCGTCACGGTCACCGGCGCCGGGCCGTGGTTCACGAAGTTCTCCGCGCCTTCGGGTCAGGAGAACACCGACATCGGCATCGACGTGCAGTCGAGCGCGAACGGGTCGACGTTCAGCGGGTTCGCGGTGTTCGGGAACTACACCTCCCGCATCGACGGTCCTGGCAAGGTGTTCAACCTGACGAACGTCGCGAACCTGACGATCGACAACATCTGGGTGGAGCACCAGGTGGTCATGGTCTGGGGCACGAACGTGGACAACACCACGATCAAGAACTCCCGGATCCGCGACACCTTCGCCGACGGCGTCAACCTCACGAACGGGAGCACCGGCAACCACGTCACCAACAACGAAGCCCGGTCCACCGGGGACGACAGCTTCGCGCTGTTCGCCGCCACGGACATCAACCAGGGCAACCAGTACGACAACGTGTTCGAGAACCTGACTTCGCTCACCCCGTGGCGCGCGGCCGGGCTGGCGGTCTACGGCGGGTACAACAACACCTTCCGGAACCTCTACATCGCGGACACGCTGACGTACTCGGCGATCACGATCAGCTCGCTCGACTTCGGCTACCCGTTCCTCGGGTTCGGGCCGCAGCCGACGACGGTCCAGAACGCCTCGCTCGTCCGGGACGGTGGCCACTTCTGGGGCCAGCAGACCTTCCCGGCGATCTGGATGTTCTCCGCGTCCAAGGAGTTCCGCGGCATCCGGGTGTCCGACGTGGACATCCAGAGCCCGACCTACAGCGGCATCATGTTCCAGACCAACTACGTCGGCGGGCAGCCGCAGAACACGGTCCAGGACACGGTGCTGACGAACGTGTCGATCACCGGCGCGCACCGCAGCGGTGACGCCTTCGACGCCAAGTCCGGGATCGGGATCTGGGCCAACGAGCTGCCGGAACCGGGGCAGGGCCCGGCCGTCGGCTCGGCGACCTTCACCGGGCTGACGCTGAGCGACAACGACCAGGACATCCGCAACACGACGTCCACCTTCACCATCAACCGCAACTGAGCAACGCGCACAGGTGCCCGCCGGGAACCGTTTCCCGGCGGGCACCGCCGTGCCAGGATGACGGTGATCGCGGACGGAGGTGGGCTCGTGCGGATCCTGGTCACCGGCGGGACCGGCCAGCTCGGCAGGCCGGTCGTCGAACGGCTGCGCGCGGCGGGGGAGGAGGTCCGCGTGCTGAGCCGGCGGGCCGCGCCCGGCGTCGTGCCCGGCGACCTGCGGACCGGGCGAGGCATCGACAGCGCGGTGGCCGGCGTGGACGTGGTCGTCCACTGCGCCACCGACTTCTTCGGCCGGGAGACGGACTTCGCGCGCACGCTCGTCGAGGCGGCACGCTGGGCCGGTGGCGCGCACCTGGTGTACGTCTCGATCGTCGGCGTCGACCGCGTCCCGCTCGGCTACTACCGGGCGAAGCTCGAAACCGAGGAGTTCCTCACCGCGTCCGGGCTGCCGGTCACGATCCAGCGGGCCACGCAGTTCCACGCGCTGGTCCGGACGCTGTTCGCCGGCGCGGCGCGGCTGCCGGTGGTGCCGGTGCCCCGGGTGTCGTTCCAGCCGGTCGACGTCCGCGACGTCGCCGGGCGGCTCGCGGACCTGGCCCTGGGCGACCCGGCGGGCCGCGCGGAGGACTTCGGCGGACCCGAGGTCCTCGCGGCGGCCGAGCTGGCCCAGGCGGTCGTGGAGGCGAGTGGCCGGCGCCGGCGGATCGTCCCGGTGAGCGTGCCGGGGGAGGCGTTCCGGGCTTATGCCGGCGGCGGCCACCTGGCGCCGGAGCACCTCGACGGGAAGATCACGTTCGCCGAGTACCTGGCCGACCAGGCCGACGCTGGTGTGCTGCGCTACCGGAAGCGCTGACGTCTCGTATGTAATCGGATTAATTACGAAGAATCTTGACCTCGGATCCGGATAGGTCATATGTTTGGCGGGCTGCACGCCGGTCCCGCCTTCAACGCCGAACGGATCCGACATGTCGAACCCTCCCTCCCGTCGCACCTTCCTCAAGCTCGGTGGCGCGGTCGGCGCCGGAGTCGCCCTCAGTGGCATTCCTCCTTTCACGGCAAACGCCGACGTCCTCCGCCCGGCCGCGTCGGACCTGGTGCCCGACGGCCGCGCGACGACGCTGTGGTACCCGGCGCCCGCCGCCGAGGACAAGATCATCGAGCAGGGCCTGCCGATCGGTAATGGTCGGATCGGTGCCCTCGTCGGGGGCGACCCGGCCGCCGACTTCCTCTACCTGGCCGACGCGTCGCTGTGGACCGGTGGCGCCAACGACGTCCTCGAGGACGACGGCCAGTTCCCCTACGAGCGCGAGAAGTTCGGCACGCTCGGCCTGCTGGCGAAGGTGCGGATCTCGATCCCCGCGCACACCGGCGTGACCGACTACCGCCGGACGCTCGACCTGAGCAACGGCATCGTCGTGATCACCTACCGGCACCAGGGCGTCCTCTACCGTCGCGAGTACTACGCGAGCCACCCCGACGACGTCGTGGTCGTGCGGCTCAGCGGTGGTCCGATGACCGGGTCGGTCTCGCTCGAGCCCACTCGCGGCGAGGCGATGTCCGGCACCGCCGCGTTCACCGGCGCGTTCGGCAACGGCCTGAAGTACGCGTGCGCCGTGGCCGGTGGCGTGACTTTCAGGGGGAGCCGCGAAGTCGTCATCGTGCTCAGCGGCGGTACGAACTACGTGCCCGACGCGGCCCGGAAGTTCCTCGACGCGTCGCTCGACCCGCTGGCGCTGGCGAAGCAGAAGGCGGCGAAGGCGCTGCGGGCCGGGGGAGGGGCGCTGCTGGGGACGCACGTCGCCGACTACCGGCGGCTCTACGACCGGATGACCGTCGACCTGGGACAGTCGCCGCCGGCGAAGCGCGCGCTGGACTCGTGGTCGCGGCTGCTGGCCCGCCACGACGACCCGGCCACGCCCGACCCGGAGCTGGAGGCGAGCTACCTGCAGTTCGGGCGGTACCTGACGATCACCGGCTCGCGCGACGGGCTGCCGATGGGCCTGCAAGGGCTCTGGCAGAACAACAACACGCCGGACTGGATGAGCGACTACCACACCGACATCAACGTCCAGATGAACTACTGGCTGGCCGACCGCGCGGCGCTGCCCGGGAGCTTCACTGCCCTGGCCGACTACTGCCTCGCGCAGCTTCCCGTGTGGACGGACAGCACGAAACGCCTGTTCAACGACCCGCGCAACCGGTTCCGGAACACCAGCGGCAAGATCGGCGGCTGGGCGGTCGCGTTCTCGACCAACATCTACGGCGGCTCCGGCTGGTGGTGGCACCCCGCCGGCAACGCCTGGCTGTGCAACTCGCTGTGGGACCACTACGCGTTCACCCAGGACAAGGCCTACCTCGCACGGATCTACCCGCTGCTCAAGGGCGCGGCCGAGTTCTGGGAGGCGCGGCTGGTCCCGCTGACGGTCGACGGCCGCGAGGTGCTCGTCGACGACCACGACTGGTCGCCCGAGCACGGCCCGCAGGACACCCTCGGGAACACCTACTCCCAGGAAATCGTCTGGGACCTGTTCGAGCACTACCGCGACGCCGTCGCGGTGCTGGGCCGGGACCGCGCCTACGGCGACCGCATCGCCGGGCTGCAGAAGAAGCTGTACCTGCCGAAAGTCAGCCCGACGACGGGCTGGCTCGAGGAATGGATGTCGCCGGACAACCTCGGCGAGACCACGCACCGGCACCTGTCGCCGCTGATCGGCTTCTTCCCGGGCGACCGGATCGCCGCCGACACTTCGCCGCCCGAACTGCTCGGCGGCGTGCGTGAGCTGCTGATCGCCCGCGGGATGGACAGCTTCGGCTGGGCGTGCGCGTGGCGTTCGGCGTGCTGGGCCCGGCTGAAGGACGCCGACCAGGCCTACCAGCTGCTGCTCACGGTCATGCGGCCGTCGGTGGCCAACGGGAACGGCACCGCGCCGAACTTCTTCGACATGTACAGCCAGGGCAGCTACACGATCTTCCAGATCGACGCCAACCTCGGCGCCCCGGCGGCGATGGTGGAGATGCTCGTCTACTCGCGGCCGGGAGTCCTCGAACTGCTGCCGGCGCTGCCGTCGGCGTGGGCCCGGTCCGGCCGGGTGACCGGGATCGGCGCGCGCGGCGGCTTCGAGGTCGACCTGTCCTGGCGCGACGGGAAGGTGACGCGGGCGGTGATCCGGAGCGTCGGCGGGACGCGCACAGAGGTGCGTGCCGGCGCCTGGCGTCGCACGATCACCCTGCGGCCCGGCCAGTCGGTCACGGTCCAGCCAAGTTGAGGAGTAACCTCCGGAAAAAGGTGTAGTGTTCAATCACTTTCTTCGGACCGGAGGTCTCACCGTGAACGTCGTCCTGTGGGTCGTGGCGGGTCTGCTCGCCGTGCTGTATCTCGGCGCCGGTGGCATGAAGCTGGTGACGCCGCGGGAGAAGCTGCTGGAAAACCCGAACATGGGCTGGACGGCCGACTTCTCCGACGCGGCGATCAAGGGGATCGGCGCGGTCGAGATCCTCGGTGCCATCGGACTGATCCTGCCGCAGGCCCTCGACATCGCGCCGGTGCTCACCCCGCTGGCCGCCACCGGGCTGGCGGTGATCCAGATCGGTGCGATCATCGTGCACGCACGGCGCAAGGAGACCAAGGCGCTGCCGATGAACGTCGTGCTGCTGGTGCTGGCGGCGTTCGTCGCGATCGGCCGGTTCGCCGGCTGACAGCTCGTTCGGAGGATCGATGACGCTTCCCGGGTACACCGATCACGGCGGCGACGGCCCGGTGGTCGTGCTGCTGCACAGCTTCCTGATGGACGGCCGGATGTTCGCGCCGCAGCTCGCGGCGCTGGACGGCTTCCGGTGCGTCACGGTGGATGAACGCGGTCACGGCGAAACGCCCGCGACCGGGCCGTTCGACTACTGGGACGTGGCCCGGGACGTCCTGGCCGTGCTGGACGAGCTCGGCGTCTCGCACGCGGCGGTCGTCGGGACCAGCCAAGGCGGGTTCGTCGCCCTGCGGATGGCATTGCTTGCGCCTTCGCGGGTCTCGGCGCTCGCGGTGCTGGGCACGTCGGCCGCCGCGGAAGACCCCGCCGTCGCGGCCGGGTACCGCGCGGTGCTGGACGCGTGGGTGAGCGGTGGCGCGCCGCCCGAGGTGCTCGACGGCGTCGCGCAGATCTGCTTCGGCGGCTTTCCCGTGGACGAGTGGAAGGAACACTGGAGGTCGGTCGCGCCGGAGCAGCTGAAGCTGACCATGGGGGCGCTCGTCGACCGCGACGCCGTGCTGCCGCGGGCCGGGGAGATCCCGTGCCCGGCGCTGGTGCTGCACGGCACGGCGGACCTCGCCTACCCGGTCGAGCGGGCCGCCGAGCTGGCGGACGCGCTGCCCGCGGCCGAGCCCCTGGTCGTCGTCGACGGGGGTGCCCACTTCCTCAGCTACACCCACCCGGACGAGGTGAACCCGGCGCTGGCGAAGTTCCTCGGCACGCACGCGTAATACCCTGGAGGTCTCAGGGAGGTCGGGTGGACGTCGATCTGCGGAAGCTACGGTACTTCGTCGCGGTCGCCGAGGAGCTGCACTTCGGCCGGGCTGCCGAGCGCCTGCACATCGCGCAGCCGGTGCTGTCGCGGCAGATCCGGGCCCTCGAAGGTGAGCTTCGCGCGCAGTTGTTCGTGCGGGACAAGCGGTCCACGTCGCTGACCGAGGCCGGGCGTCAGCTGCTGGAGGACGCGCGTCCGCTGCTGGCCTCGGCGTCGGCGCTGCGGCGGCGGGTCGCCACGGCCGCGCGCGGGACGTTCACCGTGGCGTTCATGCCGGGCATCACGGTCACCGATGCGGTCCGCGCGTTTTCCTCGCGGTACCCGGATGTCTCGGTGGAGCTGCTGCGCACGACGTGGGACGACCAGACGGAGGTCCTCCACGACGGCCGCGCCGACGTCAGCGTGGTCCGCCTGCCGGTGGACCGGCGCGGGCTGAGTGTGCGGCCGCTGTTCTCCGAGCCGCGCGTGGCGGTCCTGCGGACCGATCACCGGCTGGCCGGCAAGGAGTCGGTGCTCGTCGGCGACCTGGCCGGCGAGCACCTGCTCAACGATCCGGACGCGGTGCCCGAGTGGCGTGACGTCGCGGTCGAGCTGCGGGACGGTGCGGCGCCGCGGTGGCGGGGGTTCCGGAGCGTCGAGGAGAAGCTGGAACACGTGGCGGCCGGGCGGGGGATCGCGGTGATCCCACGGTCGACGTCGGCGTACTACACGCGGCCCGACCTCGCGCACGTGCCGGTCGAGGATCTGCCGCCGAACGAGGTGTGCCTGGCCTGGGTCGCGGCGCGGCGGTCGCCGCTGATCTCCGCGTTCGCTGAGGCCTTGCGTTCGGTATAACCGTATAGCAGTCTGACGGTATGACTCGCTGGGCGACGTTCGACTGTTTCGGCACGCTGGTGGACTGGCGGCACGGCATCGCGACCGGGATCGAGCTGCTGTTCCCGGGCCGGGGTGCGGAGCTGCTGGAGGTCTACAACCGGATCGAACCGCAGGTGCAGGCCGAGCAGCCGGTGCGGCGGTACCGGGAGGTGCTCGCGGAGTCGCTGCGGCGGACCGCGGCCGAAGCGGGTGTCGAGCTGGTGCCCGACGACGCGTCCGTGCTGGGGACCGGGCTGCCGTACTGGCCGGTGTTCCCCGACGTCCGGCCGGCGCTCACGGCGTTGCGCGAAGCGGGCTGGCGGCTGGCCTTGCTGACGAACTGCGACCGTGACCTGATCGACGAGACCCAGCGGCGGCTCGTCGTGCCGATCGACGCGACCGTGACCGCCGAGGACGTCGGGTCGTACAAGCCCGGGCACGCGC
The DNA here is from genome assembly GCF_030269325.1 of Amycolatopsis sp. NBRC 101858. GTDB lineage: Bacteria > Actinomycetota > Actinomycetes > Mycobacteriales > Pseudonocardiaceae > Amycolatopsis > Amycolatopsis ponsaeliensis. The sequence continues at coordinate 284,604 of NZ_BSTD01000002.1, forward strand.
ACTTCACGCGGTTCGCGTCTTCGTTCGGTGCTTCACGCGAAAACTGGGTCCACATCGCGCAGAGCCACTTCCACGACATGGTGCCGGCGCAGGCGCTCGACATCCGGCGGGTGTGGATCAACCGGCACGGCGAGGGGCACGACCCGTCGATCGCCGACGCGGTGCTACCCGGCCTGGACGACCTGGTCGCGACGGTCGAGCGGGTGCACGCGTCCTGATGGTGCTGCAGACGACGAACACCCGCGACGCGCTGGTGGCGGAGGTGCGCCGCCAGATCTTGAGCGGAGTGCTGTCCCCGGGGACCCCGCTGACGGAGCAGGGCCTGGCGACGACGTTCGGCGTGGCGCGCCCGACGGTGCGCTCGGCGTTGCAGGAGCTGGTCGCCCGGCACCTGGTGGAGCGGTCCGACGGCCGGTCGCTGCGGGTGGCGGTGTTGACGTCCGCCGATGTCCGGGACCTGTTCACGGTCCGCCTGCCGTTGGAGCTGACGGCGGTCCGGCTGCTCGCCGGCCGTTCGTTGGACGGGGCGTGGACGGCGCTGTCGGCACTGGAGGCGCTGCCGCCGGGGGCGGGCTGGAGCGACCGGGTGGAGGCGCACACGGCGTTCCACCTGGCCCTGGTCGACGCGGCGGGGAGTGTGCGGTTGAGCCGGATTTACCCGCCGCTGCAGGAGGAGATGCAGCTGTGCCTGGCCCGGTTGCGGGGCTCGTACCCGGACCCGGCCGAGCTGGCGGCCGAGCACCGGCGGCTGCTGGAGGCGATCGCTTCGGGCAACCGGGCGAGTGCGGAGGCGGAGATGCGGGATCACCTCGAGCGTGCCCGGAGTGGGCTGCTGGACCTCTGACGCGGGGCGGGCCGGCGTTGCCGCACATGGCAACGTCGGCCGCACATTCAGCTCCGAGAACCGGCAGCCGCGGCGGAGGCCTGTCGCCGGCGGGTGCGGTGCTGCTCACCGCCTCGGCAGCAGCGCCGCAGGCCCGGCACGCCGTCAGCAGCCTGCCGCGGAACTTCCGTGCCCCACCTCGGCCCGGTGGCTCGTGAACAGCCCCGCCCACAGCGCCGTCCAATGCCGGGGTGCCGGGCGTACCTCGCGCCTCCGAGGGGCCGGGGGCGGCCCCGCGCGGTACTCCATCTCCACCCGCACCCAGTCGTAGATCCAGTCGCCTCGCATGTCGTTCCTCACCTAGTTCTTCCGAGGAACCCCACGTTCGTCCTGAGGGGGCTGGCGCCGCATCGGGTGATCACGTACTTCGCGGCCTCCGATCCCTTACCCGCGCAGCTCCCTCAGCGCGTCCAGGTGCCGGGGCGTCCACCCCAGCTCGCGCTGCGCCCGGGCCGGCGTCAGCTGCTGGTCCAGCGCGAACGCCTCCGCGATCGGGCCCATCCGCTCCACCGCCTCCGCGAGGGTGAGGTGAACGGTCGGACCTCCGAGTGCCGCGACGATCTCCGCGAGCGGCAGGTTCTGCCCGCTCACCCCCGCGTACACCGACTTCGCCGGAGCCTGCAAGGCGAGCGCGTACAGCTCGGCGATGTCGGCCGCGTGGACGAGCGCCCAATGGTTCGCGCCGTCGCCGATCAGGGGTACCGGGGCGCGGAAGAACGTCTCGATGAGCCCGCCGCCGAGACCGTAGACCAGGCCGGGCATGACGAGCACCGGGTGCCCGCCGTGGGACAGGACGCGTTCCTCGTTCGCGCGGCGCCACGCCGTGATCGCCGGTGGGTTCTGCGGCGCGTCCTCGTCCACGACGCCCGCCGTGTCGCCGTACACCCAGACCCCGCCCGTGTGCACGTACGGCCCGCGGTCGCCGAGCCCCTCCTGCAACGCCTCCGCCGCCGCGAGGTCGACCTCCGCCGTGTCGTCGCCGTAGTGCTGGCCGAGGTGGATGACGCCGTCGGCGGCCGCGGCGGCCTCGCGCAGGACGCCGGTGGCGGTCAGGTCGCCGGCGACCGGGGTCGCGCCCAGCCCGGTGAGCACCCGCGCCGACGCGTCGCTGCGCGCCAGGGCGCTCACCTCGTGACCGTGCCGCCTGAGCGCCCGGACCGTCGGACGGCCGACGTACCGGAGCCGCCCGTCAGGAAGACCTTCATCGCGGGACCTTTCGTGGTCGTCAGTGGTTCCCTTCCGACTCTCGGCGCCGCGGACGCCCGCGTCCAAGACCCTTTCCGGTCGCTGTGATACCCGCAGAGCATTACGCTGGCGCCGTGCCCGCGACTGCGTTCCTGTTCGTGCCCGGCGACCGTCCCGACCGCTTCGGCAAGGCCGTGGCCAGTGGCGCCGACGTCGTGATCGTCGACCTCGAAGACGCCGTCGCCCCGGCGGACAAGGACTCCGCGCGCGCCCACGTCGGAACCTGGCTCGAGGACAACGAAGCGATGGTCCGGATCAACGCCCCGGGCACGCCCTGGTTCGAGGCCGACGCCGCCCTCGTCAACGCCCGCGGAGTCCCGGTGGTCGTGCCGAAAGCCGAGACGCCGGGAGTGCTCGCGGGGTTCCGCGAGGTCGTGGCCCTCGTCGAGACCGCGCGCGGCGTGGAGCGTGCCGGGGAGCTGGCCGCCGTCCCGTCGGTGACGCGCCTGGCGTTCGGCAGCGTCGACCTGGCCGCCGAACTCGGCGTCGCGCCCGAGGACCCGGAGCCGTTCGCCTACGCGCGTTCGCAGCTGGTGATCGCGTCGGCGGCCGCCGGCCTGGCGCCCCCGGTGGACGGCGTCACGACAGACCTGCGCGACGACGAGAGACTCGAGGCCGACGTCCGCTACGCGCGCCGCATGGGTTTCGGCGGCAAGCTGTGCATCCACCCACGCCAGATCGCCCCGGTCCGCGCCGGCTTCGCGCCGACGGAGGCCGAGCGGGAATGGGCACGAAGGGTGCTCACGGCCGGGGATTCGGCGTCCACTGTGGACGGCCGGATGGTGGACAAGCCGGTGCTGGACCGCGCCCGGCGGATCCTGGGCTACACCGCGCCCTGAGCCCGCAGCGCCGCCGCGTCGAAGCCGAACTCCGTCAGCACCGCGTCGGTGTGCTCGCCCAGCGCCGGCACCGGATCCATCCGGGGTGCGCGGCCGGGCACCGTGATCGGCGGCAGCGTGGCGCGGATCGGTCCGCCCGGCGTCGAAACGTCCGCGAAGCGATCACGGGCCGTCAGCTGCGGATGGGCCAAGACGTCGGGCAGCTCGCGACGGCGCGCGTGCGCGATCCGGCCCCGGCGCAGCCGTTCCTCCAGCTCGGCGCCGGTCAACCCCGCGAAGATCGCGTCGATCTCGTGCTCCAACGCCGGGCGATGGGCGACACGGGCGCTGCCGGTCGCGAAGCGCTCGTCGGTCACCCACTCCGGCCGCTCGACCGCGTGCTCGCAGAACGCCGCCCACTCGCGCTCGTTCTGCACCGCCAGCACCACCTCGGTCCCGTCGCCCGCGGCGAAGGTGCCGTACGGCGCGATTGCCGGGTGGCTCGTGCCGGTCCGTGGCGGAGGAGTGCCGCCGTAGCCCGCGTAGTAGAGCGGGAACCCCATCCACTCGACCAGCGAGTCGAACAGGCTGATCTCGAGCTCGGTGCCCTGCCCGGTGCGCTCGCGGTCGTAGAGCGCGGAAAGAATCCCGGAGAACGCGTACATCCCGGCGCCGATGTCCGCCGCCGGGATGCCGCTCTTGGCCGGCTCGGCCTCGGACCCCGTCACCGAGACCAGGCCGGCTTCGGACTGGATGAGCAGGTCGTACGCCTTCGCGTCGCGGTACGGCCCGTTGGATCCGTAGCCCGACACCGAGCACGTGATCAGCCGTGGCCGCGTGGCGCTCAGCGTGGCGGCCCCGAGACCGAGCCGCTCCGCGACGCCGGGGGCGAAGTTCTGCACGAACACGTCGGCCCGGTCCAGCAACGCCGCCATCACCGGCGCCGCCGCGTCGCTCTTGAGGTCGAGCGTGACACTCTCCTTGGACCGGTTCAGCCACACGAAGTGGCTGGACTGGCCGTGCACGGTCTCGTCGTACGCGCGGGCGAAGTCGCCGCTGCCCGGTCGCTCGATCTTGAGCACCCGGGCGCCCAGATCGGCCAGGTGCCGGGTGGCCAGCGGCGCGGCGACCGCCTGTTCGCAGGACACGACCGTGACGCCGTCGAGGGGCAGGGAGCGCATGGCCGCATCCTGCCACCCGGGTCAGGCCGCGCGGGCGATGGCGATGTTCCCGGCGAGCCGCTCGCCGGCCTCGTAGACCATGTACTCACGGCCCTGGTAGGTGCCGAAACTCGGAGCCGCCGACCGGCCGTTGTCCGGGGCGCCGGCCAGCGGGGTGTGGAAGGTGCCGAGGTGGTTGCGCTTCGAGAAGTCGTTGCCGACCTCGGTGATCATCAGCTTCCCGCCGTGCGCGATGTCGGTGTTGTAGACGACGTACGTGCTGTTGTTGCGGTAGAGCAGGTGCGGGCCGCCGATGTCGTTCGCGCCGACGTCGGTGTGGCGCACGAGCGGTGTCTGGGAGAACGTCCAGTTCAGCGCGTCGGGCGACCAGCCCCAGCCGATGTCGCGGTGGTTGGTGGTGTTGTTGAGCATGAACACCATGACGTACCGGGCGTTCTTCGCGGGCAGGTCCTGGCGGAAGACGCGCGCGTAGGACGTCTCGGTGGTGCCCGCGGGCTGCAGCCGGGTCGAGAGGACCTCCTTCTCGTACGTGAAGTGGATGCCGTCGGCGGAACTGGCCAGTCGCGTGACGGTGTTTTCGCCGTGGAAGTACAGGTAGATCCGGTTGACGTCGTCGTTCCACAGGGCGTGCGGCGAGGAGACGTGGCTGACGGAGTACTCGCCGGGCCAGGAGTTCTTGATGATCGGGTTGCCCGCGTACTCGGTGAACTCCTCGTCGAGGGAGTTCGCGTAGGCCAGGCAGATGCCGCCCGGGGCGTCGTGCGGGGCGTAGTAGAGGTAGTACGCGGCGAGCGCGCCGGGGATGCGGTCCTTGGTGCCGCGGATGCAGGGGAAGATCAGCTCGCCGGTCGGGTTGTAGCGCAGCTTGCTCTTGACGAGGGCGAGCCGCTGGTACCGGTAGTCGGGGAAGCCGGCGGGCGCGGCGGTGGCGACGGCGGGGATCATCGCGCCCGCGCCGAGCGCGGCGGCGCCGGCCAGCAGGCCGCGTCGGGTGAGGGTCATGACCGCTCCTTCGAGGTCTCGGGTGCGGCGACGGTGCCACGCTCCGGACGGCGTGGTCAATGGAGTAATACGTATTAGTACGGTCGGGACAGGTTTGCTGGAGTTTCGGGCAAAACGGTTGACGGGCCTGGGGGAGGCCCGCACTCTGAATCGGATCAGCTGACTCCGGGCGAGGTGGCGATGGGCAAGGTGCGGCAGGCCGACATCGCCCGCGTGGCCGGGGTTTCGCAGGCGACGGTGTCGGTGGTGCTGGGCGGCAACCGCACCGGGGTCCGGCTGTCGGAGCGGACGAGGCTGCGGGTCCTGGAGGCCGCCGAGCGGCTGGGGTACGTGCCCGACCCGGTGTCTTCGCGGCTGGCGGCCACGGGCAACAACCTGCTCGGGGTGTACACGTTCACCCCGGCCTTCCCGGACATCGCCGACGTGTACTACCCGATCCTGGCCGGCGTCGAGGCCGAGGCGGCCGCGCTCGGCAAGGACCTGATCATGTTCACGGCGTCGAGCGCGGCGCCGGACCGGATCCGCCGCACCCGGCTGGCCGACGGCTGCCTGTTCCTGGGCCGGCACGTCCCGGTGGACGCGATCGCCGACCTGCTGGCCGCGGGGTTCCCGATCGTCCACATCGGACGCCGGACGGAGCTGGGCGGCCGCATCCCGCACGTGGGCGCGGACTACGTGTCGGCGTCGGCGGAGGTGATCACGCGCCTGGCGCGGGCGGGCCACCAGCGCGCGCGGTACTTGCGCGAGCCGGACGACGCCCCATCGTCGTGGGACCGCGAACGCGGCGTCCGCGCGGCGGCGGCCGAGGCGGGAGTCTCACTGGTGGTGAGCCGCACCGACGGGACGGATCTTTCGGCAGCATCGATCCGCGGCTGGCTCGACGACGGCGTGACGGCGCTGGTGGTGGAGGAGACGGACACGGGCGCGGTGTTCGACGCAACGTGGCGGGTCTTGCGGGCGGCGGGGGTCTCGGTGCCGGGGGACGTGTCGCTGGCGGTCCTGGGCCGGCCCCCGGCGGGGGTGGAGGGGCCGCTGATCAGCGGGTTCGAGGTGCCGCGAAGGGAGCTGGGCCGGGCGGCGGTGCGACTGCTGGCGTCCCTGGTCGAGCCGGGGACGGGGGAGCCATCACTGCACCGGCTGCTGACGTGCCCACCGGTGGCGGGGGAGACGATAGCGACGGTCGGCTGACGACTGGTGCGGGTTGGTGAGCGACTCAAGCGGCCTTGGCCTTGGGTGCGCCGCTGGCCATATCCGGGTGCTCGAAAGCCAGCCCGCCAGCCGGGCCGAGCTGGGCCGAGTTGCCGGCCCGGGTTCAGAGGCAGCCGGCCAAAGCTTCCAGCAGCAGCGAGCCCCGGTGGTCCGTGTCCTCCGGTTGCAGCTCGCTCGTCGTGAACGAAAACCCCAGTTCCGCTTCCGGCCACGCCCCATGCCGGCCGCCGCCGGCGCCCGAGTGGCCGAATGCCTCCTCCACCGGACCGTACGTTCCCAACGAATCCGCCAGCTCGTACCCCAAGCCGAAGCGGACCGGGCGGTCGTTGATCGCGTCCGTTCCCGCGGACCACGTCGAGGTCGCCGTCGCCAGTACCGGTGCCGGGACCAGGCCCGCGCAGATCCGGTCGTACAACCGCGCCATCGCCGCCGCCGTACCCGTTGCTCCGCCTGCGGCCAGCTCCGCGCGGCGGTACTCCACGGAGTTGATCGTCTCCGGCTCCAGCAGACCGCGGTACATCCGGTCCACGACGCGACGCCGGACGGGATCGTTCAGGAACGTGCTGATCCGGTAGTCCGGCGACCGCGTCAACCGCGCCACACGATGATCCTCCGACGCCGGTGTGCCGAGGTGGATGTCGAACCCGCCCAGCAACGACCGCGCCACCGAGCCCGCGGAGCGGCCCGTCACCCGCCGGATCAGCTCCGTGCACAGGTAGCCGTACGTCGCCGCGTGGTAGGCGACCCGCGTTCCCGGTGTCCACAAGGGACGCTGCGAAGCCAGCGCCGCGGCATTCGCGTGGTTGTCCAGAAAGGACACGTCCGCCTCGACGTACGGCAGTCCGATCGTGTGGGACAACACGTGCGACACGGCCCCCGACGGGAACTCCGGCCAATATCGCGACACCGGCGACGAAGGGTCGATCCGCAGCAACGCCATCACCGTCGCCACCACGCCCTTGGTGCCGGAGAACAGCACCACGAGCGTGTCGCGCGTCCACCCCGGCCCGCCCCACAGCTCGGCGAGGACCTCGCCCCGGCGCACCACGCTGAACGCCGCCCCGCCGTCGGTGGCGGCCAGCACCGACGCGAACGCCTCGCGCACCGGCTCGAACCCCGGCGCCACCGTGCCCTTCACAAGCGCGGGGTCGCGGCCAGCAACTCCCGCGTGTACGCGTGGGAAGGCGCGTCCAGTACATCCCGGACCGGCCCCTCTTCGACGATCGAACCGCCCTGCAACACGGCGATCCGGTCCGCGACCTCGCCGGCCAGCGCGATGTTGTGCGTGACGAACAGCATCGCCATCCCCAGCTCCCGGCGCAGCTCGCCCAGCAGCTCGACGATCGTCGCCTGCACCGAGACGTCGAGTGCGGACGTCACCTCGTCGCACACCAGCACGTCCGGCGTGGTCACCAGCGCCCGGGCGATCGCGGCCCGCTGCCGCTCGCCGCCGCTGAGCTGGTCCGGCAGCCGGTCGGCCGGCGCCCGGCCGAGCCGGACCCGGTCGAGCACCTCGTCGACCCGTGCCCGGCGCTCGGACCGCGACAGCGACGTCAGCTGCCGCAACGGAACCTCGATCGACTGCGCGACGGTCCGGCGCGGGTTGAGCGAGGAGAACGGGCTCTGGAAGACGTACTGGATCCGGCGCCGCTGGTCGTCGGACCGCCGCCGGGTGGAGGGCGCGAGCCCGGTACCCGCCAGCGACACCGTTCCGCTGTACGACGACGTCAGCCCCGCGATGCACTGCGACAGCGTCGTCTTCCCGGAGCCGGACTCGCCGAGCAGCAGCAGGCACTCACCGCGCGCGACCGAGACGTCGACCCCGCGCAGCACCACGTGCTGTCCATAGGAGACGGACACCCCCCGCGTCGCGAGCACCGCTTCGTCCGGGGCCGGCGGCACGGAAGTGGCGTCCGGATCGGGCACGGCGTCCAGCAGACGCCGTGTGTAGGCGTGCGACGGCGTCCGCAGCACCTCCGAAGCCGGGCCGCACTCGACGATCGAGCCGTGGTACATCACCGCGACCCGGTCGGCGATCTCGGCGACCACCGCGAGGTCGTGGGTGATGTACAGGGCGGCGACCCCGTGCTCGGCAGTCAGCGACCGGACCGTCTTCAGCACCAGGGACTGCGTGACGACGTCCAGCCCGGTCGTCGGCTCGTCCAGGACCACGACGGACGGCCGGGCCGCGAACGCCATCGCGATGCCGACGCGCTGCTGCTGCCCGCCGGAGAGCTGGTGCGGATAGCGCCGCCGGTACGCCGGGTCCGACGGCAGCCCGACCTCCTCGAGCACCGAGCCGACGCGCTCGTCGACCGAGCCCGGGTAGCCGTGGGTTTCGAGGACTTCGGCGATCTGCCGCCCGATCCGCAGCGCCGGGTTGAGCGACAGCGCCGGGTCCTGCGGGATGTAGGCGACGGTGCTGCCGCGCAGCCGTCGCCGGTCCGCGGCATCGAGGGAAAGGACGTCGACGTCGCCCACGGTGACCTGTCCGCCGGACACCGTCAGCCCGCGCCGGAAGTGGCCGAGCGCGGCGAGCCCGGCAGTCGTCTTGCCGGAGCCGGACTCGCCGACCAGCGCCAGGACTTCGCCCGGCGCGACAGCGAACGACACGTCGTCCAAAACGGACACCCCGGCCGTGGTGCGCACCGCGAGTCCGGTCACCGCCAAGGCGTTCATGCGCGAGCCTCCCGCTTCCGGCCGGCGGCGGCCGCGGCCAGCGCGTCGGCGACGAGGTTGGTTCCGACGGCCAGCGCGGCGATCGCCAGCACCGGCAGCAGCACGCCCCAGGGCTGGACGACGAGCGCGATCCGGTTCTCGTTGATCATCAGGCCCCAGTCGGCCGCCGGCGGCTGGATGCCCAGGCCGAGGAACGACAGCGACGCGATGTACCCGATCGAGTACGTCAGCCGCAGCCCGAGCTCGACCATGAGCGGGCCGGTGATGTTCGGCAGGATCTCGTGCAGCAGGATCCGCCACCGCGGCACGGCGTACATCTCGGCCGCGCGGATGTAGTCCTGCCGCGCCACCGCGACGGTCGCCTGCCGCGCGACGCGGGCCGTCCGCGGTGCGTGCGTCAGGCCGATGACCAGCACGAGCAGCCAGCCCTCCGGCCCGATCACCGCGATCGCGAGCAGCGCGATCACCAGCTGCGGGAACGACAGCAGGACGTCGTTCCCGCGCATCAGCAGGCTGTCGAGCTTCCCGCCGCCGTACCCGGCGACCATGCCGAGCAGCGCGCCCACGACGATCCCGAGCGCGGTCGCGAGCACGGCGTAGAGCAGCAACGTCGTGCCGCCGGCGAGGAACCGCGTCAGGACGTCGCGGCCCAGGCCGTCGGTGCCGAACACGCCGTCGCGCTTGAACGGCTTCCCGGCGAAGTCGGTCGTGGTGTGCCCGGTCAGCACCGGTCCGAGCCACGGCCCGAGCAGCGCGATGAGCACGACGACCAGGGTGAGCGCCGTCCCGATCTTGGCCTGCGGGAACGTCCACGCGGTGCGGAAGAGGCCGCGCGGGCGCACCGGGGGCGCGTCCGGGGTGACGGTGCCGGGGAGTTCGACGGCGGTCATCGGCTTGCCTCCGTGCGCAGTTTCGGGTCGGCGAGGATGCCGACGACATCCGCGAGGAGGTTCACCACGATGTAGACGCCCGCGATGAGCAGCGTGATCGCCTGGACGACGGCGACGTCCCGCTTGGCGACGGCGTCGATGAGCGCCTGGCCGATACCGGGGTACCGGAACAGGAACTCGACGACCACGACGCCGCCGGCGAGCCACGCCAGCTGCATCGCGACGACCTGCGCGACCGGGCCGATCGCGTGCGGCAGCGCGTGCCGGACCAGCACCGTCCGCTCGCGCACGCCCTTGAGCCGGGCCATCTCGACGTACCCGCTGTCGAGGACCTCGTTCATGGTCGCCCGCATCATGCGGGTGATGTAGGGCGTCACGACCAGCACGAGCGTGAGCACCGGCAGCACGAGCTGGGCGGGCTGGCGCCACACCGCCTCACCGGGCGGCGTGATCGTCACCGACGGGAAGATCTTGAACACCGTCGTGGAGAGCAGCACGACGAGCGCGACGCCGATGACGAACTCCGGCAGCGCGGCGACGACCAGGCTCACGCCGGAGATCGCCTGGTCGGTGGCGCGGTCACGGCGGATCGCGCTCCACGTGCCGAGGCCGAGCCCGAGCGGGGTGGCGAGGATCGCGGCGATCACCAGCAGCACCAGCGACGCCGAGATGCGGTCGCCGATCAGGGCCGTCACCGGGCTCTGGGTGGACGTCGACGTGCCGAGGTCGCCGGTGAAGAGCCCGCCGAGCCAGTCGAGGTAGCGCTGCCACACCGGCAGGTCCAGGTGCAGCTGGTGCTGCAGCGCCGCGATCCGCTCGGGGGTGGCTTGCTGGCCGAGGATGGCACGCGCGGGGTCTCCGGGCAGCAGGAGCGTCGCGACGAAGACCAGCAGGGACACCACCCAGAGCACGAGCACGCTGACGAGCAGGCGGCGCAGGATCAGTCCGGTCATCTCACGCCTCCCCGCTCGTGCCGAGCCAGGCGGTGCGGAACTGGTAGCCGCTCAGCGAGACCCCGGTGCGGTCCGGGACGAGCCCGGCGACGTACTTCTGGTGGGCGTCGACCTGGTTGACGAAGCCCCAGACGATCAGCCCGCCGCGCTCGTACTCGATCTTCTGCGCCCGTTTCAGCAGGTCCGCCCGCGCCACCGGGTCCACTGTGGACCCGGCCCGGGTGACGAGGTCGATGAACTCCGGGTCGTGCCAGTGCGTCTCGTTGTACGGCGACTTCGGCAGCGAGCCGTTCGCGACCTGGGGGAGGTAGTTGCGGGTGTACCAGAAGTCCTGGGCGAAGTCCCAGGACAGGTAGTTCTCGCCGTAGAACGTCGTCGTGTCGAGCTTGCGGATCTTGACGGTGATCCCCGCGGCCTTGGCCTGCTGCTGGAACACCTGCGCTGCCTCGACCGCGCCGGCCTGGATCGGCGCGGTGACGAGCTCGATGTCCAAAGTGGCGTGACCGGCTTCGGCGAGCAGCCGCCTGGCCGCGTCGATGTCCTGCTCGCGCTGCGGGAGCTCCTTGGCGTACGCGGGGTCGAAGGGCGCGTAGAGGTCGTTGCCGAGCCTGCCCTGTCCACTGAGGACCTGGTTGATCATCTGCTTCCGGTCGACGACCAGCCGCATGGCCTGGCGCACCCGGACGTCGTCGAACGGCGGCCGGTCGACCCGCATGGTGAACGGCAGCCAGGTGCCGGTCTCGGCGGCGAGCACCTGCATCCGCGGGTCGCTGCGCAGGACGTCGACCAGGGCCACCGGTACCTGGTCGATGGCGTCGACCTGGGACGAGAGCAGCGCGTTGATCCGGGCGTCGTCGTCGGCGAAGTTGATCAGCACCAGTTCGTCGAGGTAGGGCTGCCCGGGCCGCCAGTAGTGCTCGTTGCGGGTGAACGTGCTCTGCTGCCCGGCGGTGAACGAGCCCGCCTTGAACGGGCCGGTCCCGATCGGGCGCTTGACGTCGAAGTCCGCCGGGACGATGCCGAGCGAGTACTGGCCGAGCAGGTCGTCGAAGCCCGCGTTCGGCGTGCTCAGCCGGAACTCGACGGCCCGGTCGCCGCTCGGGGCCACCTCGGCCAGCATGGTCAGCCCGGCCGCGCCGCTCTTGGGGTCCTTCGGGTCCATGATCCGCTTGAAGGTGGCGACGACGTCGGCCGGCGTCACCGGGCGGCCGTCGTGGAACTTGACGCCGTCGCGCAGGACGGCCGTCCAGGTCCGGGCGTCCGGTGACGACGCCAGCGACTGCGCGACCACCGGCTGCAGCCGGTAGTCGTGGTCGCGGAGCAGCAGCGGCTCGTAGAGGTTGATGACCCGCGCGATGTCCGGGTTGGTCGCCGGGATGTGCGGGTCGAGGGTGTCGGACGCGCCGCCGCCGGTGACGCCGACGCGCAACCGGCCGCCGGAGCGGGGCGGCCCGGTCGGCACCGGGGCGGCGTACGTCGCGCCGCAGCCGGCGGCCAGCACGGCGACCCCGGTGGCGGCGAGGAACCTGCGCCGGGTGAAGGGGCAGCATCGCTCTTCCATGGTGGGGACTTCCGGTGGGAGCGGGTGTTCGGGTCAGGCGATGGCGCGCCCCGCGTAGTCCGGGACCGGGTTGAGGTAGCCGCGCAGCCGCTCCGCGATGCCGTCGGGAAGCGGCGACGCTCTGCTCGCGGTGACGTGGATCGCGAGGATCTCCTCGGTGGCGACGAGGTCGCCGGCGACGCGCAGCTCGTGGCAGAGCCGGACCTTCTTGCCGCCGACGTCGAGCACTCTCGTCGTGACGTCGAGGTCGGTGTCCGGCCCGACTTCCCGCAGGTACCGGACGTGCGCCTCCACGGTGTACAGCGAAGATCCGCTGAGCTCCGGGCCGAGGCCGACGGTGTCCATCAGGTGCGTCGTCGCGTCGCCGAAGACCAGGACGTAGTACGGCTCGGACAGGTGGCCGTTGTAGTCGATCCACTCCGGGCGGACGCGGTCGCGGTAGGACAGTTCAGCCATCGCGGGCCTCCTCGACCGCGCGCTGGATGGCGATGATGGCCCGGTCGCGCTCGGCGATGAGGTCCGCGATCGTGCGGTTCCCGGCCTCGTCTTCGCAGCCCTCGACCACGGCGTCGCGGAGCTCGGTGGTCAGCTCCGGCGCGTCGAGGCGGGTCCACGGCGCCTTGAGGGACGGGCCGAAGTGGTCGAGCATGTGCGCCATGCCGCCCTCGCCGCCCGCGAGGTGGAAGGTGAGCATCGGGCCCTGGACCGGCCAGCGCAGGCCGGGGCCGGCGGTGATGGCGGTGTCGATCTGCTCGACCGTGGCTTCGCCGTTCGCGACCATGTGCAGGGCCTCGCGCCAGAGCGCTTCCTGCAGCCGGTTGGCGATGAAGCCGGGGACCTCGCGGTCCATGGTGATCACGGTCTTGCCGACGCGCCGGTAGAAGTCCGCGGCCCGCTCGACGGCCCACGCCGCGGTGCGGTCGCCCCCGACGACCTCGACCAGGGGGATGAGGTAGGGCGGGTTGAACGGGTGCCCGACGACGAGCCGTTCCGGCGTCGCGGCGTCGGCCTGCATCTCGGTCATGCCGTAGCCGGACGTCGAGGAGGCGATGACGATCCCGGCCGGCGTCGCGGCGTCGATCTCGGCGAGCAGTTTCTGTTTGAGGGCGAGGTCCTCGGGGGCGCTCTCCTGGACGAAGGTCGCGTCGGCGACCGCTTCGGCGAGGGTAGGCGCGACGACGAGGTTGTCCCGGCTCGCGCCGTCGGCCAGGCCGAGCGAGGTGAGGGCGGGCCAGGCGGCGTCGACGAGCCTGGTCAGCTTCGCTTCGGCGTCCGGCGCCGGGTCCCAGGCGTGGACGCGGAAGCCCCGGGCGAGGAAGTGCGCGACCCAGCCGCCGCCGATCACGCCGGCGCCGACGCAGGCGACCGTCTCAGGCATGGACGCGCTCCTTCAGGCCGAGGATCTCGCGGGCCCGGGAAGCGCTTACCACCGTGGCGCCGAGGTCCTGGACGATCCCGACGGCGCGCTCCACGAGCTGGCCGTTGGTCGCCTTGACGCCCTTCGCGAGGTAGAGGTTGTCCTCCAGCCCGACCCGGACGTGCCCGCCGAGCAGCACGGACTGCGCGACCCACGGCATCTGGTCCCGCCCGATGGCGAACGACGCCCACTGCGCACCTGCGGGCAGCAGATTCACCATGGCCTGCAGCAGGCCGGGATCGACGGGGGCGCCGTAGGGGATGCCCATGCAGAGCTGGAACAGCGGGGGAGCGTCGATCAGGCCCTCTTCGACCATTTTGGACGCGAACCAGAGGTGCCCGGTGTCGAAGATCTCCAGTTCCGGCTTGACGCCCAGCTCCTGGATCCGCTTGGCACCGGCGCGCAGCATGTCCGGAGTGGACACGTAGAGCTGGCTGCCCTCGCCGAAGTTGAGGGAACCGCAGTCGAGGGTGCAGATGTCCGGCAGGAGCTCTTCGACGTGGGGGAGCCGGTCCAGCGCGGTGACCAGGTCGGTGCCGTCGACCGGCTTGAGCGGATCCTCTTGGTCGAGGACGAGGTCACCACCCATACCCGCGGTCAAGTTGATCACGACGTCCACATCGGACTCTTTCACCAGCCGCACGACCTCGCGGTACAGCGCGACGTCCCGGGACGGCGACCCGGTTTCGGGGTCCCGGACGTGGATGTGCACGACAGCGGCCCCGGCGTTCGCGGCCTCGACGGCACTCGCGGCGATCTGCACGGGGGTGACCGGCACGTGCGGGCTCCGGCCGACGGTGTCCCCGGCGCCGGTGAGGGCGCAGGTGAGGATGACCTCGTGGTTCATCAGGCTCCTTACTTCACTCTGCCGGGGTTCGGTGTTTTCGATTGCGGACGGCTGACGTTGGCTTTGTGAGCCGATTCCGCCTGGTGCCCACGCCCGCCCGAGAAGCCGGTTTGCGGGAGCACTGCGCGCACGCCAGGTTCGTGTGGAAACTCGCCTGCGAGCAGTACGCGCACTGGCGTCCGGGACGCGCGTCGGCGCCTGGCTACCGGACCCGGGCACGTCAGTTGACGGAAGCCCGTGCGGAGTTCGCGTGGCTGAGGTCGGGCAGCGTCACGGTGCAACAACAGGCTCTTCGGGACTTTGCCCAGGCGACGGGAAACTTCTTCAGGGGTACACATCGCCGGCCGTCGTGGCGGAAGTCCGGCCGGAACGAAGGCTTTCGTCAGGTTGCGGTCAAGCCGGAGCACGTCCGAAAAATCAATCGGAAGCGAGCATGGCTTTGGGTGCCGAAAGCAGGGTGGGTGAGGTTCGTCCTGTCCCGCCCGATATCGGGAGCCGTGAAGTCTTATCGTGTCACGATGGACCGGTGCGGGCGATGGCATGTGGCCTTCGCCGTGGCTCCAGTACCGCTTCCAGCGCCCGGAAACGGCTGTACGGTTGGCGTGGATCTCGGTGTCGCTGTCTCGGCGGCCTTGTCCTTCGCTCGGCTCAAAGCTCGCGAACATGATCGGCGCAAGAACTGGGTCGAGCAGGTCAGTACCGATCTCGCCCGTCGGTTCGACATCGTCCGGGTCGAGAATTCGGACATTCGAAGCATGACCCGTTCGGCGAAGGGAACGATGGACTGCCCCGGCCGGAACGTACGGCAGAAGGCGGGACTCAACCGGGGAATCCTGGCCAACGGTCGGGGCAGATTGGTCGTCCGGCTCGAGCAGAAGGCACGGGGCCGGGTTGAGCGGGTCGTCGCGACAGGCACCTCGCAGCGATGTTCTGCCTGCGGGCATACGACGCCGGAAAATCGCAAGAGCCAAGCGGTCTTTCGATGCGTCGCGTGTGGCTACGCCTGCAACGCCGACATCAACGCCGCACGCACTATCGCCGCCGGACGGGCGGTGACAGCGCGGGGAGCCCTCCAGCCACTGGGCGGGGCTGTGAACCGCGAACCTCGACACGCTGCCTCCGCTCTTTGATCGGTGGTGGTAGGCCGAAATCCCTCGAAGGTTCTAGGGAGGACGTCAACAGGCTCCTTTGACGATCGAGCTTTCGATGAAGTCGTGCAGGTGTTCTCGCATGCTCTCGGCCGTGCTGCCCGGACGGCCGGTCAGCACCTGAATGCCGAGGCCGTCGATCAGGGCGGTCAGCCGGGTGGTCGCCGCGTCCGGGTCGGTCACCGAGAACACGCCTTGCTCGCGGCCGGAGCGGATGGTCATGGCGATCGTGCGTTCCCAGCGGCCGATCGAGTCGTGGTAGAGCGACCGGAACGACGGGTCGAGCGCGACCTCGTTCCACACCTGCAGCCACACCGACCACTCGGCGCGCAGGACGCCGTCGGTGGGCAGCTGCAGCTCGACGAGCCGGTGCAGGCGCTCGTTGGCGTCTTCGATGGAGTGCAGCTCCGCGACCTGGCGGTCGAACGCGAGCTTCACGTTGCGCCGCAACGCTTCGTTGAGGACTTCGGTCTTGCTCGGGAAGTGGTAGTGGATGGCCGCGGTGCTCGTGCCGCACGCCTCGGCGATGTCGGCGATGCGCACCTTGTGGTAGCCGCGTTCGGCGATCAGCGCCCAGGCCGTCTCCAGGATGCGGCGGCGCGGCTCGGACTGGGCGAGGTGGTCGGGGTCGTCGCTCGCCGGGCGGGCGGCCGGCGCGGGCACCGCCGTGACGGTGACCGCGTCGTCGCTGCCGTTGAGCAGCCAGTTGACCGTGACGCCGCAGTGCTCGGCGACGCGGACCAGTTCGTGCGGCGAGAACCGGCGGGTGCCGTTCAGCGCCTTGGACAGCTTCGTTTCGTCGAGCCCGATGGCGGCGGCGAACTCCCGCTGGGCCCCCGGCATGGCCTTGACCAGACCGCGGACCCGGTCCCGCAGCTCGGCGGTTTCGTCCATGCCAGGAGACGGTAAACCGGTATTGCGATAATCGCAATGCTTGACTGATGAGTCAGTCGAGGCGCAAGATCAGCGCGGCACCACCCCGAACCGCCGCAGCGCCAGCGCCGGGTTCTTGCCTCGTACCTCAGTGATCCGCTCGGGCGACACTTCGCCGACGGCCACGCCGGTCTGCTCGCCGAGGGAGGTGACGACCACGCCCATCGGGTCGACGAGCATGCTGGTCCCTGACCCGGTCGGCGCGGACTGGCCGGCGGCGGCGACGTAGAGCGTGTTCTCGATCGCGCGGGCGCGGACGAGCGTGCTCCAGTGGTATTCCTTCAGCGGCCCCGGAACCCACTCGGCCGGCAGCAGCACGACCTGGGCGCCTGCGTCGGCCAGCCGGCGGGTCACCTCGGGGAACCTCAGGTCGTAACACGTCTGGAGACCGAACCGGACCCCGTCGACCTCGAACGTCTCCGGCTCGGTGATCTCCCCGGCGCGGACGACGTCGGACTCGCGGAAGCCGAATGCGTCGTAGAGGTGGATCTTGCGGTACAGCGCGGCCACGCCGCCGGGACCGGCGGCGACCAGTGTGTTCGAGATGTGCGAGCCGTCGAGGCGCTCGTTCATGCCGCCGACGATCGTGACGCCTCGTTCGGCGGCGAGCGCGAGGAGGCCGGTCACGAACTCACCGTCGAGGTCCTCGGCGGAGTCGACGAACCGCCGGTCCATCGCCGGCGCCGTGAACATCGCGTATTCGGGCAGCAGCACGACTCGCGCGCCGCGGTCGGCCGCGTCGCCGGTGAGCTTTGCGATCAGCGTGCGGTTGGCGGCTTGGTCTTCTCCGGGCGCGAACTGCGCGAGAGCCACGTGCGTCATGCGGTTTCCTTCCGGGGAGCGGCGGGCATGCGGTCGAGCCTGCCGAGCACGACCGTGTAGCAGAAGATCCCGGCGAGCAGCACCACGCCGGTGACGAGGAACGCGCCGGCGAACGACCCGGTCAGGTCGACGACGGCGCCGGTGACGATCGGCGCGGCGATGCCGATCATGTTCGCGACGAAGTTGACCAGCCCGCCGAGCGTCCCCGAACAGCCTTCGGGCGCGATGACGGCGACGATGCTGGACCCGGCCGGCACGGACACGGCGAGCCCGGCGGCGCCGACCGACAGGAACACCAGCGCCGTGGCGACGGAACCGGCGTAGGCGGCACCGGCCACCGAGAGCGAGACGAGCATGCTCACGACCAGGACGATCCGCCGCGCCTTCGTCTCGTCGCCGGTGCGCGCGATCAGGCGGTCCAGCAGGATCCCGCCGACGAGGAACTGCGCGAGCACGGCGACCAGCCACGGGATCATCGTGTAGAGGCCGCCGGCCAGCAGCTTCACCCCGAACTGCTTTTCGAGGTACCCGGGCAGCCAGGTGAGCAGGACGTAGTAGGCGTAGGTGTAGGACGCGTACCCGAGCGCGAGGCCCCAGGTCTTGCGGCGGCGCAGCAGGTGGCCGAGTCCGGTGAGCGAGCTCGGCGTGGGCACGTCTTCGTCGTCGGCGCCGCCCTCGCGCAGGTAGGCGTACTCCTCGGGGGACAGCCGGCCGCGGGCGAGGGCCTGCTTCGGCGTCAGGTACAGCAGCCACCACACCAGCAGGTAGCCGAGGCTCAGGACGCCGGTGAAGACGAAGGCGGCGTGCCAGCTGAACGCCGTCACGAGGAACGCCATCACCGGGATGCCGAGGACGTTGGAGATCTTGGCGCAGCCGTCGAAGATCGCGGTGGCGCGGCCGCGTTCGGACCGCGGGAACCACTGCCCGATCGCCTTCCAGCCGGCCGGGATCGTCGGCGCCTCACCGAACCCGAGGACCAGCCGCGACGCCATCAGCAGGCCGAGGCCGCCCGCTGACGCCGTCAAGAACGACGCGATCGCCCAGAGCAGCGCCGCCGCGCGGTTCACCCAGCGGACGCCGATCCGGTCGATGATCGCGCCGATCGGCAGCTGCAGCACGGCGTACGTCCAGAGGAACGCCGAGGCGACGACGCCGAGCTGGGCCGCGCTCAGGTGGAACTCGCGCATCATCTCCGGCCCGGCGATGGAGAGGTTGACGCGGTCGACGTAGTTGACGAACGAGCCGACCCCGAGCACGCCGGCGATCATCCAGCGGGTGCGGCCCGCGGTGCGGGTCCTGGTTCGCTCGGCCGTCGTCATCGCGTCCGCTCCGCGAGCGTGGTGGTCTCCTCGAAGGCCGCGGTGAGGCCGGCGGCGAGGGCGCCGTGCTGCATGGTGAGCGCGAGCTGGCCGGCACCGTGGGCGAGGGCGAATTCCTTCTCTTCCCGGCTCCAGGCGGGCAGGACCCACGGCTTGCCCGCCGCGCGGGCGGCGTCCGCGACGCGCTCGAGGTCGGCGAAGTCCCCGGGCTCGCGGGTGTAGGCGCCGCGTTCCCGGCGCAGGGAGAGGTCGGACGGCCCGACGAAGACACCGTCCACTGTGTCCAGTGCGAGGATTTCGGCGATGTCGTCGAGGGCGCCGGCGTCCTCGATCATCGGCAGGCAGCGGGTGCCGCGGTCCTGCTCGGTGACCCACTCGTCGGTGAAGCCGCGGTAGCCGGTGGTGCGGCCGCCCGCGAAGCTGCGATCACCCAGCGGCGGGAACTTCGAGAACGCCGTCACGGCCTTGGCGTGCGCGGCGTTCTCGACGTGCGGGATGACGACGGCGTCGGCGCCGAAGTCGAGGGCCTGCTGGATCGGGCCGCGCTCGGGGCCGAGGACCTTGGCGAGCACCTCCAGGCCGAGAGCGCGCAGGAACGGGACGAACCGCTCGAGGTCGGCCAGGTCGAAGGCGCCGTGCTCGATGTCGAGGACGGCGGCGCCGTAGCCGATCCCGCGGGCGATCTCGGCGGCCGCGAACGACGGATCGGAGAGCCAGACGGCGTAGCGGCGGTCGGCGGGGACTGGGGACATCGGGAACCTCCTGCGTACGGATGACGGTAGCTCCGGTCATTGTGTGCACCGTGTATACACGATGGATATTCGTCGGTCCAGACGCTAAGCTGACGGCCGGACGAGGGGAGTGGCATGACCACCAGCGCACCGGCCGGGCCGGCGCGGGACCGCGTGTACGCCTGGCTGCGCGACGGGATCATCGCGGGCGAGCTCGAAGGCGGCCGGTTCCTGGACGAGCAGTGGGTCTCGGGCGAAACCGGGGTCTCCCGGACACCCGTGCGCGAGGCGTTCCACCGCCTGGAGGCCGAGCGGTTCATCAGCCTGCTGCCGCGCAAGGGCGCGCAGGTCCGCACGGTGACGGCGCGCGAGCTGGCGGAGGTCTACCAGAGCCGCCGCCTGATCGAGGGCCACGCGATCGCGGAGGTCTGCGCGGCCCGGGCGGGCGCACCGGCGGAGATGGCCGGCCTGATCGAGGAGATGGACCGCGCGGGGAAGGCCCGCGACTGGTTCGCGGTGTCGGGCCTGGACCGCGCGTTCCACCGCGCGATCGTGAACGCGGCGGGCAACTCGGTGCTGACGGAGCTGTACGACACGCTGCGCTCGCGCCAGCAGCGGGTCGCGGTACGGGCGCTGGAGGCCCGCCCGGAGCGGCTGCCGGTGATCGACGCGGAGCACCGCGCACTGGTGGCGGCGCTGGACGCCCACGACGCCGAAGAGGCGCTGCGGGTGCTGAACCAGCACCTGCGCCCGGTGTCCGAAGTGGTCTCGGCCCTCGACCGCGGCTGATCCCACGCCCGTGGACGCGGGCCCGGCGGCCGGGCCGGCATCGTGTCCCAGATGCGGCGCACCCGGCCGGGCGAATGATAGGAATGGCCGGTGACCGAACCGAACCTGATCGAAGCCGCCGCGGCCGAGGCCGTCACGCTGACCAGTGAGCTCATCCGCATCGACACGACCAACACCGGCGACCCCGACACGCTGGTCGGCGAGCGGGCCGCGGCCGAGTACGTTGCCGAGAAGCTGACCGACGCCGGCTACGAGATCACCTACGTCGAGTCGGGCGGGAAGAACCGGCACAACGTCATCGTCCGGCTGGAAGGCGCCGACCGGACGCGCGGCGGGCTGCTCATCCACGGCCACCTCGACGCCGTGCCCGCCGACCCGTCCGAGTGGTCGGTCCACCCCTTCTCGGGCGCGATCCAGGACGACTACGTCTGGGGCCGCGGCGCGGTCGACATGAAGGATATGTGCGGGATGGCGCTCGCGCTGGCCCGCCACTACAAGATGAACAACGTCGTGCCGCCGCGCGACCTCGTCTTCGCCTTCCTCGCCGACGAAGAAGCGGGCGGCAAGTACGGCGCCCAGTGGCTCGTCGAGAACCGCCCGGACCTCTTCGAGGGTGTCACCGAGGCGATCAGCGAGGTCGGCGGCTTCTCGATCACGCTCAAGGACGACGTCCGCGCCTACCTGATCGAGACGGCCGAAAAGGGCATCCGCTGGATGAAGCTGCGCGTGCGCGGCACCGCCGGGCACGGCTCGATGATCCACCGCGACAACGCCGTGACGAAGCTGGCCGAAGCCGTCGCGAAGCTCGGCAACCACCGCTTCCCGCTCGTGCTGACCGACTCGGTGAAGGAGTTCCTCGCCGGCGTCACCGAGATCACCGGCTGGGACTTCCCCGAAGACGACCTCGAAGGCTCGGTCGCCAAGCTGGGCAACATCTCCCGGATGATCGGCGCGACCCTGCGCGACACCGCCAACCCGACCATGCTCACCGCCGGGTACAAGTCGAACGTCATCCCGTCGGTCGCCGAAG
The DNA here is from genome assembly GCF_030269325.1 of Amycolatopsis sp. NBRC 101858. Classification (GTDB taxonomy): domain Bacteria; phylum Actinomycetota; class Actinomycetes; order Mycobacteriales; family Pseudonocardiaceae; genus Amycolatopsis; species Amycolatopsis ponsaeliensis. The sequence continues at coordinate 306,061 of NZ_BSTD01000002.1, forward strand.
CCGCGGTCGACTGCCGGATCCTGCCGGGCCGCCTCGAGGCGTTCGACCGCGAGCTCGACGAGCTGCTCGGCCCGGACATCGAGAAGGAGTGGATGGAGCTCCCGCCGGTCGAGACGACGTTCGACGGCGCCCTCGTCGACGCCATGACCGCCGCGGTGCTCGCCGAGGACCCGGGCGCGAAGACGCTGCCGTACATGCTTTCCGGCGGCACCGACGCGAAGTCCTTCCAGGACCTCGGGATCCGCAACTTCGGCTTCGCGCCGCTCAAGCTGCCGGCCGACCTCGACTTCTCGGCGCTCTTCCACGGCGTCGACGAGCGCGTCCCGGTCGAGGCGCTGAAGTTCGGCACCCGCGTGCTGGACCGGTTCCTGCGCACGTCCTGATGACCGCGTTCGCGCTCGCCGACGGCACGTCCCTGCAGGTGGTGCGCAGGCGCGACCCGGCCGCGCCGGTGACCGTGGTGTTCGTCCACGGCTACGCGCTCGACCAGCGCAGCTGGAGCCGGATCGCGCCGCTGGTGCCGGACGCGGCCGACGGGCCGGTGGCCGTGCTGACCTACGACCAGCGCGGCCACGGCGGGTCCGGGCGGGCGCGGCGCGGCACCGCGACGATGGCCCAGCTCGGCGACGACCTCGCCGAGCTGGTCGAGCGCGAAGTCCCGGCCGGGAAGGTGGTGCTCGTCGGGCACGACATGGGCGGCCTGGCCGTCATGTCGCTGTCCCAGCGGCACCCGGAGCTGTTCGCCGCGCGCGTGTCCGGGCTGGTGCTCCTCGCGACGTCGTCGGGGACGCTGGCCACCGAGGTCTCGGCGGCGTGGCCGAACGCGCTGGGAAAGCTGGCCCGCGACCTCGAAGCGGTGCTCGGCTCGAAGCTCTTCGGCGTGGTCCGGGAGCACACCAGCCGGGCGGTCAGCGCCGGCCTGCGGTGGTGGCTCTTCGGCGACGACCCGGACCCGGAACTGGTCGAGCTGACCGTGAAGATGATCCGCGGCAACTGGCCGCACACGGTGTCGCTGTTCCGCCCGGCGCTGGACGCCTACGCCCGAGATTCGGCTTTGGCGCAGGTCAGCGGGCTGCCGGTGACGGCGATCGTGGGGGAGCGGGACCGGATCGTCCGCGCGTCCGACGTCGAGCAGTGGGCCGGCGGCCTCGGCAACGGGACGGCGGTGGTCCTGCCCGGCGTCGGGCACGTCGTGCCGCTGGAAGCCGCGGCGCAGGTGCTGCCGCGGGTCGTCGCCCTGGTCAACGCCAGCCACCGACAAGACGAGAGTTCTTGACAACTTCTCTGTTCGGAAGCGATGCTGGGCCCATGTTCTCCGTGGCGGTGATCGAAGACGCGTCGGCGGCCGAGGTGTCGCTCGACCCGGTCCGGGCCCGGCTGCTGGCCGAACTGGCCGAGCCGGCCTCGGCCACCATGCTGGCCGCGCGCGTCGGGCTCCCGCGCCAGAAGGTCAACTACCACCTGCGGACCCTCGAAGCGCACGGCCTCGTCGAGCTGGTCGAGGAACGGCGGAAGGGCAACGTCACCGAGCGGATGATGCGGGCGACGGCGTCGTCGTACGTCATCTCGCCGGCCGCGCTGGCCGCCGTCCAGCCCGACCCGGCCCAGTCGCCGGACCGGCTCTCGGCCCGCTGGCTGCTCGCCGTCGCGGGCCGGCTCGTGCGGGACGTCGGGCTGCTGATCACCGGTGGGGAGAAGGCGAAACAGCGCGTCGCGACCTTCGCGATCGACGGCGAGGTCCGGTTCGCCTCCGCGGCCGACCGCGCCGCGTTCGCCGAGGAGCTCGCGACCGCCGTCACGACCCTGGTCGGCAAGTACCACGACGAAACGGCCGAGAAGGGCCGGCCGCACCGGGTCGTCGTCGCCGTCCACCCGAGCATCCCGGAGGAGTCCCGTGGGGCATGAGTTCGAGCTGACCGACGTCGCCGAGGTCGACGCGACGCCGGAGCAGGTGTGGGCCGCCATCGCCACCGGGCCGGGCATCGACTCGTGGTTCATGGGCCGCAACGAGGTCGAGGGCGGCACCGGCGGCGTCGTGCGCGGTGCCTTCGGCGGGTACGAGCCCGAGTACCGGATCCGGGAGTGGGACCCGCTCGAGAAGCTCGTCTACGGCAGCGATCCCGCGCCGGACGGACGGAAGATCGCCTACGAATTCCTCGTCGAGGGCCGCGAAGGCGGCAGCACGGTGGTCCGGTGCGTGACGAGCGGGTTCCTGCCCGGCGACGACTGGGAAGACGAGTTCGAGGCGATGACCACCGGCGGCGCGCTGTTCTTCCGCACCCTCGTCGAGTACGTCACGCACTTCGCCGGCCGGACCGCGGTACCGGTCACCGCGTTCGGCCCGCCGGTGGGGGACTGGGACGAGGCGTGGGCCCGGCTCGGCACGGCGCTGGGCCTGTCCGCGCGGCCCGTCGAGGGCGATCGCGTCTCCCTCGGCGGCGTGGTCTATGCGGCCAACGACCAGACGGTCGGAATCCGGACGGCGGACGCGATGATCCGGTTCATCAAGGGCTTCCACGGCCCGATGGTCGCGTCCCACCACCTGTTCGCCCCGGGCGCGGATGCCGAGGCGGAGGAGAAGACGTGGACCGACTGGCTGAACCGGGTGTTCGGCTAGGTCGGCAGCGCGCCGGGCAGGCTCTCCGCCGTCTTCTTGCGGCGCAGCCAGACCCGGCGCGTCCCGTCGGCGTAAAGCCGCACGTTCCGCAGTTCCCAGCCCGCGAACTCCGCGTGGATGGAGAGCTGGATCGCCGCCGCACGCCGGGACACACCCGGGGGGAGGTGCAGGCGGCGATACTCCCAATCCCCTTCGACCACCGCCTCGCTGACCGTCGTCATGGCTGGATCACCTGGGTCCCTTCTCCGGCGGCCGAGCCGATGACCACCCGGCCGCTGGTTTCGTCCACCCCGACCGAGTCCGGCTGGCGCACGGTGGGGAACCGGTACTTCTCGACGGGCTCGCCGCCGCGGACGTCGAACCCGACCACCTCGTTGCGCCCGGTCAGCGTCACCCACGCCAGGCTCCGCTTCGCGTCGTAGGCGATCCCGTACGGGCCACCCGGCACCGGGTAGCGCTGCCGCATGATCAACGGCGAAGCCGAGAACGCGATCAGCGCACCCGCCCGCGCGTCCGTCACCAGCACCCGCCCGTACGAATCCGCCACGGCGTTGGCGGCACCATCACCCGCGCGCAGACCCTCGTTGACCTTCCCGCCGGCGACGTCGACCGAGAACACCGCCGTCCGCAACCGGTCCAGCACCACGACCCCCGCCCCGGCGACCACGACGTCGTCGGCGCTGTAGAGCTGCCCGCCGATCGTCCGCGCGGGCCCGCTCGCCGGCAGCACCTGGATGTCCTTCGCCGCCCCCATCGCCACCAGCCGATCGGCGCCGTAAGCGATGCTCGACGCCGGCTGCCCGCCCGTCTTCGTCTCGGAGAGCTGCCGATCCGGCAAGGACAGCTGCTGCACCACACCCTGCGCCGGCTCCGCGATCTCGACCCGCCCCGGCGCCACGGACAGCTTCTCCGCCTTGCCGTATAACGGCATATTCACCGGGGGTGACGCGAGCGCGTTCAAATCGTAGAGCTGCAAAGACGGCTGCTGAGCGAGAGCCACGACCAGGGTCGACCCCGCAACGGCGACGGCGGAGACCGCCCCGCCCGGCAGGACCTGACCGGCCGGCTTCACGGTCACGGCGGGGGAGACCGCCGGCTTCGCCGCGACGGGGTTCGCGACGATCTGCAGGTCGTCGCCGTCGGACTTGGCCGACGAGCAGCCCGAGAGCACCAGGACACCGGCGAGCGGGATCGCGATCCACGACACGGCGGCGAACCGACGCACGTTGCGGCCTCCAGATGTCCCTCGGCGGGCGGTCTTCACCAGCATCCTCCACGATCGTCTTGCCGTCACGTGCATGTCACCCAACAGACACCTAGCGCGGCCAGCGCTCCGGATAGCCGACCTCGATCGCGCTGACGTCGTCGAGCGCGGAGCGGATGGCCGGCGGGAGGGTGATCTCCTCCGCCGTCAGCGAACCGGTGAGCTGACCGGTGTCCCGCGCCCCGACCACCGGGGCCACGACCCCGGGCCGGTCGCGGACCCAGGCCAGCGCGACGGCCAGCGGCGACGTGCCCAGCCCGTCCGCCGCGGTGGCCACCGCCTGCACGATCCGGGCGGCCCGGTCGGTGCGGTGGTGCTCGACGTAACCGGCGTACGCGCTGTTCGCGCCGCGTGAGTCCGCGGGCGTGCCGGTGCGGTACTTGCCGGTCAGCACGCCGCGGCCCAGCGGCGCCCAGGGCAGCAGGCCGACGCCGTGGTGCTCGGCGGCCGGGACGACCTCGCGGTCGACTCCGCGTTCAAGCAGCGAGTACTCGACCTGGGTGGAGACGATCGGCGCAACCGCGGCGGTGCCGGCGGCGGCCGTCGCGAGCTGCCAGCCCGCGTAGTTCGAGACGCCGACGTACCGGGCCTTGCCGCTGTTCACGGCGTACTCGAGCGCGGCGAGGGTTTCGGCGATCGGCACGCAGGTGTCCCAGGCGTGCAGCTGCCACAGGTCGACGTGGTCGGTGCCGAGCCGCTTGAGCGAGCCGTCGAGCGCGGTGAGCAGGGCACCGCGTGAGGCGCCGCCGCCGAACGGGCCGTCGGTGCGGCGGGCGACTGCCTTGGTGGCGAGGACGACGTCGTCGCGCGGTACGAGGTCACCCAGAAGTGAGCCGAGCACCCGTTCGGCTTCGCCCTCGCCGTAGATGTCGGCGGTGTCCACCAGGGTGCCGCCGGCGTCCACGAAGGCGACCAGCTGGCTGGCGGCCTCTTCCGCGTCGGTGTCGCCACCCCAGGTCATGGTGCCGAGCGCCATCCGCGAGACACGCAGTCCCGAGCGGCCGAGCAGTCGCTTTTCCACGACCGCCGAGCCTAGTGGGCGGTCCCGGGAGAACCTGACCAAGGTGAGTCGTGTCGCCCACAAGGGCCCCCGTTAGGGTCTGGCCCCGTGCGACTCGGACTGAATCTCGGCTACTGGGGAGCGGGGAACGACCCCGCGAACCTGGCCCAGGCGAAACAGGCGGACGAGCTGGGCTACGCCGTCGTGTGGGCGGCGGAAGCGTACGGCTCGGACGCCGTCACCGTGCTGGCCTGGATCGCGGCGCACACGTCGCGGATCGACGTCGGTGCCGCCGTGCTGCAGATCCCGGCCCGGACCCCGGCGATGACCTCGATGACCGCCGCGACCCTCGACACGCTCTCGGGCGGCCGCTTCCGGCTGGGGCTCGGGGTGTCCGGCCCGCAGGTGTCCGAAGGCTGGCACGGCGTCCGGTTCGCGTCGCCGCTGGGCCGCACCCGCGAGTACGCCGCGATCGTGCGTTCGGCGCTCAAGCGGGAGCGGGTGAGGTTCGAGGGTGAGCACTTCACGCTGCCGCTGCCGGACGGTCCCGGCAAGGCGTTGCGGCTGACCGTCCGGCCCGCCCGCAAGCACATCCCGCTCTACCTGGCCGCGATCGGACCGAAGAACCTGGAGCTGACCGGCGAGATCGCCGACGGCTGGCTGCCGGTGTTCTTCTCGCCGGCGCACGCGGGGGAGCAGCTGGCGCAGCTGCGGGCCGGTGCCGAACGGGCCGGCCGCACCCTCGACGGCTTCGACGTCGCCCCGAGCGTCCCGCTGGTGCCCGGGGACGACTGGAAGGCGTGCGCGGACGCTGTCCGCGGGTACGCGGCGCTCTACCTCGGCGGGATGGGAAGCAAGGACAAGAACTTCTACAACCGGCTGGCCTGCCGGATGGGCTTCGAAGCCGAAGCCGGCGAAGTACAGGAGAAGTACCTGGCCGGCGACCGGGCGGGGGCGATGGCGGCGGTGCCGCTGGAGTTCCTCGACGCGACGTCGCTGCTGGGCCCGAAGGAACGGATCGCGGAGAAGATGACCGAATACGCCGAGGCCGGCGTGACGACCCTGTCGGTGTCGCCGTACACCGAGAACGCCACAGCCGCGGCGGCCGCGCTGCGGACCGCCGTCGAGGCGCTCGAGCTGGCGGGGGTGGCCTGACGTGGGGTGGTTCGAAGCACTGGTCCTGGGTCTGGTCCAGGGCCTGACGGAGTTCCTGCCGATTTCGTCGAGCGCGCACCTGCGGATCGTCGCGGCGCTCGTCGGCTGGGACGACCCGGGCGCGGCGTTCACCGCCGTCACCCAGATCGGCACCGAGCTGGCGGTGATCATCTACTTCGGGAAGAAGATCGGCCGGATCCTGCAGGCCTGGTTCTTCTCGCTGTACAAGCCGGACTGGCGCCGCGACCCGGACGCCCGGCTCGGCTGGCTGATCATCGTCGGCTCGCTGCCGATCGTGGTGCTCGGCCTGCTGCTGCAGGACCAGATCGACAGCGCGTTCCGCGATCTGCGGATCACCGCCACGGTGCTCATCGTGTTCGGCTTGATCCTGCTCTACGCCGACCGGACCGGGAAGCAGGAGCGGACCCTGGACCACCTGACGGTCCCGCACGGACTCGGCTTCGGCTTCGCCCAGGCGCTGGCGTTGATCCCGGGGGTGTCCCGTTCGGGCGGCACGACCAGCGCGGGCCTGCTGCTGGGCTACACCCGGGCCGAAGCGGCGGAGTACTCGTTCCTGCTGGCGCTGCCGGCGGTGTTCGGCTCGGGGGTGTACAAGCTCAAGGACATCGGGTCGGGCGGCGTGCCGGCCCAGTGGGGGCCGACGATCCTGGCCACCCTGGTCGCGTTCGGCGTCGGGTACGCGGTGATCGCGTGGCTGATGGCCTACATCAAGAAGCGCAGCTTCGTGCCGTTCGTCATCTACCGGCTCGCGCTCGGCGTGCTGCTGTTCGTGCTGATCTTCACCGGCGCCCTGGACCCGAACGCGGGTCCCGTCAGCCACTGACCCGCCCGCGTGGGGACCGCTTGATCGGTCCCCACGTAGGGTGGGCCCCGTGAGTACGGTCATTCTGCTGAGGCACGGCAAGTCGACGGCCAACGGCTCCGGCATCCTGGCCGGGCGGTCCCCGAAGGTCAACCTCGACGACACCGGCCGCGCCCAGGCGGAGAAGCTGGTCGAACGGCTCGACGGCGTGCCCCTGGCCGACCTGGTCGTGTCGCCCATGCTGCGGTGCAAGCAGACCGTCGGCCCGCTGGCCGCCGCGCGCGGGCTGGCCAAGGTCGTCGAACCCGGGCTGTCCGAAGTGGACTACGGGGACTGGACCGGCAAGGAGCTCAAGCACCTCGCGAAGGAGCCGCTCTGGCGGGTCGTGCAGGCGCACGCCTCGGCCGCGGTCTTCCCCGGCGGTGAAGGGCTCGCGGCGATGCAGGCCCGCTCGGTCGCCGCCGTCCGGGCGCACGACCGCCGGATCGCCGCCGAGCACGGCGACCACGCCGTCTGGCTGCTCTGCAGCCACGGCGACGTGATCAAGTCCATCCTCGCCGACGCCCTCGGCCAGCACCTCGACGCGTTCCAGCGGATCGTCGTCGACCCCGCGTCGATCTCGGTCGTGCGCTACACCGAGACGCGGCCGTTCGTCATGCGGGTCAACGACCACGGCAGCGACCTGCGCGGCATCGTGCCGCCGGCACCCAAGCCGAAACGGGGCAAAAAGGCCGCCGGGAGCAGCGACGCCGTCGTGGGCGGTACCACCGGTCCGTGAGCTTGGCCACCTCCGGAAAGCGCTGACATCCGCACAGGTGGACCACGTAGGGTGGCGGGACCGAGTGTTGCATCCCGACCAGGAGCCTGCCCCGATGATTTCGCCGGACAACCCGTTCGCCGCACCCAGCGAACTGCCCTACGCCCTGCCGCCCTTCGACCGGATCGCCGACGAGCACTACCGGCCGGCGTTCGAAGCGGGCCTGGCCGAGCATTCGGCGGAGATCGAGCAGATCGCTGCGCAGGACGCCGAGCCGACGTTCGAGAACACCGTCGTGGCCCTCGAGCGCGCCGGCGAGCTCCTGGGCCGCGTGGCGAGCGTCTTCTACAACCTGTCCGGCTCCAACAGCACCGACGAGATCCAGGCCATCCAGGCGGAGTTCGCGCCCAAGCTGGCCGCCCACCACGACGCCATCCACCTGAACCCGAAGCTGTTCGCCCGCATCGACTCCCTCCACGCACGGCGTGACGAGCTCGGCCTGGACGAGGAGTCGCGGCGGCTGCTCGAACGGCGCCACCTCGACTTCAGCCGGGCCGGCGCCGGGCTCGGCGAAGCGGAGCAGGCCCGCCTGCGGGAGCTGAACGGGCAGCTGTCCACCCTGCAGACGAAGTTCCAGCAGAACCTGCTCAAGGACACCAACGACCTCGCCGTCGTCATCGAGGACCGCGCGGAGCTGGCCGGCTTCGGCGACGGCGCGATCGCCACCGCGGCCGAAGCGGCGGTGGCCCGCGGCGAGGACGGCAAGTACGTCATCCCCCTGACGCTGCCGACGAGCCAGGCCTCGCCGCTGGAGACGCTGCGCGACCGCGACGTCCGGGCCCGGATCCACACCGCGTCGATGGCCCGCGGCAACCGCGGCAACGAGTTCGACAACAACGCCCTCGTCGCCGAAATCGCGCACCTGCGGGCCGAACGGGCCGTGCTGCTCGGCTACCCGAACCACGCGGCGTACGTCATCGCCGACGAGACGGCGAAGACCGCCGAAGCCGCCGCCGGGCTGCTCGAGAGGCTGGCGCCCGACGCCGTCGCGAACGCCCGCACCGAAGCCGCGGAACTGCAGCAGCTGCTCGAAGCCGACGTCCCCGGCGCGACGCTGCGGCCGTCGGACTGGCCGTACTACGCCACCCAGGTCCGCCGCGAGCGCTTCGACGTCGACACCGAAGCCCTGCGCCCCTACTTCGAAGCCGACCGCGTGTACCTCGACGGCGTCTTCTTCGCCGCCACCAAGCTCTACGGGCTCACCTTCACCGAGCGCACCGACCTCCCCAAGTACCACCCGGAGGTCCGGACCTTCGAGGTGTTCGACGCCGACGGCACCCCGCTCGGGCTCTACCTCCTCGACCTCTACACCCGCGACGCCAAGCGCGGCGGCGCGTGGATGAACACCTTCGTCGACCAGTCCGGGCTGCTGGACCGCAAGACGGTCGTGGTCAACGTCCTCAACGTCGGCAAGCCGCCGGCGGGGGAGCCGACCCTGCTCACCTTCGACGAGGTCGTCACCGCGTTCCACGAGTTCGGCCACGCGCTGCACGCCCTCGTCTCGGCGGTCCGCTACCCGACGTTCTCCGGCACCAACGTGCCCCGCGACTTCGTCGAATACCCGTCCCAGGTCAACGAGATGTGGATGCTGTGGCCGGAAGTCCTGGCCAACTACGCCAAGCACCACGAGACGGGCGAAGCGCTGCCCCAGGACCAGGTCGACAAGCTCCTCGCCAGCCAGCAGTACGGCGAAGGCTTCTCCACCACCGAGTACCTGGCCGCCTCCCTGCTCGACCAGGCCTGGCACCGCCTCGGCGTCGACGACCGCGTCGAAGAGGTCCAGCGGTTCGAGACCGATGCGCTCGTCAAGGCCGGCGTAGCCGTCGAAGCGATCCCGCCCCGCTACCGCACCACCTACTTCGCCCACGTCTTCAGCGGCGGCTACAGCGCCGGGTACTACTCCTACATCTGGAGCGAAGTCCTCGACGCCGACACCGTCCAGTGGTTCCGCGAGAGCGGGGGACTGACCCGCGACAACGGCGACCACTTCCGCCGCACCCTCCTCGGCAGGGGAGGGAGCATCGACCCCATGGACGCCTTCCGCGCCTTCCGCGGCCGCGACCCCGAGATCGAACCCCTCCTGGCCCGCCGAGGCCTCAACGGAGTCTGAACTCCTCACTAAGTGTATAACGACCTATACCGCCGGGCAGTTTTCTTCAAAACTGCCCGGCGGTGCCGTTTCCGACTCCGAAACAACAGCACAGACGGACGGAGTCAGGCCGACGCCGTCTGCTCGCCCGCGACGATGTGGTCGACGAACCCGTAGGAGAGGGCTTCGTCCGCGTCGAACCAGCGGTCGCGGTCGGCGTCGGTGGTGATCCGCTCGACGGTCTGCCCGGTCTGGCGCGCGGTGATCTCCGCGATGCGGCGCTTCATCTTGCCGAAGACCTCGGCCTGGATGGCGATGTCGGTGGCGGCGCCGCTGATCCCGGCCGACGGCTGGTGCATGACGATCCGGGTGTTGGGCAGCAGGTAGCGCTTTCCGGGGGTGCCGGAGGAGAGCAGGAACTGGCCCATGGACGCGACGAAGCCGAGGCCGTAGGTCGAGACGTCCGGTTTGACGAGCTGCATGGTGTCGTAGATGGCCATGCCGGCGGTCACGGAGCCGCCGGGTGAGTTGATGTAGAAGGTGATGTCCTTGGCCGGGTCGTCGGCGGCCAGCAGGAGGAGCTGGGCGATGATCCGGTTGGCGACCTCGTCGTTGACCTCGGAGCCGAGGAAGACGATCCGGTCGCGCAGGAGCTGTTGGTAGACCGAGTCTTCGGGTCCGGTGCTCGGTGCGTGCATGTCGGGTACGGCGAGAAGGGTCATGGCCCGACGGTAGGGCCGGGCGGCGTGGGGGCGGGGGTGGTTTCGCTGTGAGCGTGCGGAGTTCGCTCCCGGCGATCATGCGAAAGGGGCCGCCGCGGTCGGTTCGACTGCGGCGGCCCCTTTTCGGTGGGTCAGCTTCAGATGAGGCCGAGCTTCTGCACGGTGTCGCGCTCCTCGACGAGCTCGGCGACGGAGGCGTCGATGCGGGCGCGGGAGAAGTCGTCGATCTCGAGGCCCTGGACGATCTCGTACTTGCCGTTCTCGGCGGTGACAGGGAAGGACGAGATGATGCCTTCGGCGACGCCGTAGGAGCCGTCGGAGACGACGCCGGCGGAGGTCCAGTCACCTTCGGGGGTGCCGTTGACCCACGTGTAGACGTGGTCGATGGCGGCGGAGGCCGCGGAGGCGGCGGAGGACAGGCCGCGGGCTTCGATGATGGCCGCGCCGCGCTTGGCGACGGTCGGGATGAAGTCACTCTCGAGCCAGGCCTGGTCGACGTCGACGCTCTTGCCGCCGACCTCGGCGTGCTGCACCGAGGGGTACTGGGTGGCGGAGTGGTTGCCCCAGATGGCGAGCTTCTTGAGCTCGGTGACGGGGACGCCGAGCTTCTTGGAGAGCTGGGCGAGCGCGCGGTTGTGGTCGAGGCGGGTCATCGCGGTGAAGCGGTCGGCGGGCACGTCGGGGGCGTGCGAGCGGGCGATGAGGGCGTTGGTGTTGGCGGGGTTGCCGACGACGAGGACCTTGATGTCGTCGGCGGCGCCGGCGTTGATGGCTTCGCCCTGGGGCTTGAAGATGCCGCCGTTGGCCTCGAGGAGGTCGCCGCGCTCCATGCCCTTGCTGCGGGGGCGGGCGCCGACGAGGAGGGCGATGTTGGTGCCTTCGAAGGCCTGCTTGGGGTCGTCGAAGATGTCGGTGCCGGCCAGGAGGGGGAACGCGCCGTCGTCGAGCTCCATGGCGGTGCCCTCGGCCGCCTTGACCGCCTGCGGGATCTCGAGGAGCCGCAGCTTCACCGGGACGTCCTGGCCGAGGAGCTGACCGGACGCGATGCGGAAGAGCAGCGCGTAGCCGATCTGGCCGGCGGCGCCGGTGACGGTCACGTTGACAGGGGCTTGGGTCATTGCGGTTCTCCAGCTTGAGACGACTTCGGCTTGTGGTAGGGAGCCTATCTCTCCTCGTGGTCGCGGGTCGGGTGCGTCCAGTCACTCTCGCTGGATCGATCAGGGGGTGAAGAGGCCGGTGCTGGTGCTTGCCGCGCCGAAGGGGCGGTCGTCCAGGTGCCCGTGGCGGCCACGGAGATCATCGTCGAGGAGTTGCCCGAAGGCCGCCCTTTCGGCGGTGCAACGGTTTCTATGGGGTGTCCGGGTTGTCGGTGACGTTGGCGGTGAGCCGGTGGAGGAGGTCGGCGAGCTGGGTGATCTCGGCGTCGGTGAGGCCTTTGCGCATGCGTTCGTCGTGGGCGATGGCGGCGGAGGCGAGGCGGAGGAAGAGCTGTTCGCCGTCGGGGGTGAGGGTGACGAGGTGGACGCGGCGGTTGGCGGGGTCGCGGCGGCGGGTGACGAGGCCGGTGGTTTCCATGCTGTTGAGGTGGTGGGTGAGGGTGGCGCCTTGGATGCCGACGGCGTCGGCGAGTTCGCGTTGGTTGGCGACGGGCCGGGTTTTGAGGGAGATGAGGATCTGCCAGACGGGCTGGGAGCCGCCGGCGGCGGCGAGGGCGTGGTCGAAGGCGCGGCCGGCGGTTTTGGCGGTGCGGGCGAGGACGACGCCGATGGGGGTGGTGGTGGGTGCTGGCACGGGTCGGACCCTACCGCAGATGCCGAGTGATCTAAGCGTTTGACATCTAATGGTTAGACATCTAACGTTGTGCTCATCGAACCGGAAGGGGAAACGCGATGAGCACCGAAGAGCAGGTCCGCGAGTTCGGCCGGGTCTGGGCGGCGGCCGAGGAGCGCGGGGACACCGAGGTACTGGCCGGCCTGGCCGCCGACGGCTTCCGCCTGGTCGGCCCGCTCGGCTTCGTCCTGGACCGCGACCAGTGGCTGGCCCGCTACAGCGGCGGCGCCCTGGTCACCGAGAAGCTGGACTGGGCCGAGGTCGAGGTCCGCGACTTCGGCACGACCGCCATCGCGATCGGCGTGCACGCCCAGGTCGCGAAGCACCAGGGGAACCCGGTGAACGGCCGGTTCCGCGCCACGCACGTGCTGGTCCGCGACGAGGACCGCTGGCGCCTGGCCGGCATCCACCTGAGCCCGATCGGTGGCCCGCCGCCGTTCACACCGGCGGGGGCGGGGCGATGAGCGTCGAGCTGAACCACACGATCGTGTGCGCGACCGACCGGGAGAAGTCGGCGGAGTTCCTCGCCGGGATCCTGGGCCTGCGGACCGAGCCGGTCGACGGCCCGTTCGTGCCCGTCCGGCTCGCGAACGGCGTCACGCTCGACTACCTGCGAGTGGACCGCGTGACGGGCCAGCACTACGCGTTCCTGGTCGGCGACGACGACTTCGACGCCGCCATGGCGCGGATCGAGCGGGCCGGCATCACCTACTGGGCCGACCCGTTCCACGAGCGGGCCGGCGAGGTCGACGACCTGGACGGCGGCCGCGGGGTCTACTTCGAGGACCCCGACGGCCACAACCTGGAACTGCTCACGAGGGGGTAGCCATGCGGTTGAGCATCGGGGTCACGGACTTCTCGTGGCCGGACAAGCTGACCGGCGAGCTGGCGGCCATCGCCGTCGCGGCCGACGACGCCGGGCTGGACACGCTGTGGGTGGCCGACCACCTGCTGCAGGCCGACCCGCACAGCACGCCGGATTCGGCGATGCTCGAGGCCTACACGACGCTGGGGTTCCTGGCCGCGCGGACCAGCCGGATCGGGCTGGGCACGATGGTCTCGGCGGTGACGTTCCGCCCGCCCGCGCTGCTGGTCAAGGCGGTCACGACGCTCGACGTCCTCTCCGGCGGGCGGGCCCGGTTCGGGATCGGCACCGGGCACCACGACGGCGAGGCGCGGGCGATGGGCCTGCCGTTCCCGCCGGTGGGCGAGCGCTTCGAGCGGATGGAGGAGACCCTCCGGCTGGCGCTGCGGATGTGGGCCGGGGACGACTCGGTGTTCGAGGGGCGGCACTACCGCCTGGACCGTCCGATCGGGATCCCGCTGCCGGTGCGCCGGCCGAAGGTGCTGATCGGCGGGGCCGGCGAGCGCAAGACGCTGCGGCTGGTCGCGCGCTACGCCGACGCGTGCAACGTGTTCGACGTCCCCGACGGCGGGAAGACAGTGCGGCACAAGCTGTCGGTGCTCGCGCGGCACTGCGAGGAGGCCGGGCGGCCGTACGGGGAGATCGAGAAGACGATCAGCACGCGCCTGGAGCCGGGTGAGTCCGCGGAGTCGTTCGCGCGGCGGTGCGGGGAGTTCGCGGAGTGGGGGATCGACCACGCGGTCGTGATCACGGCGAGGCCGTGGTCGGCGGCGGGGGTGGCGACGCTCGGGCGGGTCGCGCGTCTCGTGGCGGAGTGAAACGATCAAGCCCGGACGTCGTGGGGTGATCGCGGACGGCGGGCGGCGGTCCGGGGGCGCGAAATCGTTTTCCGGTCGAATTTCTCCGTTTTCGCGGGAATGAAGGCCCGACATTATCGGTATACCGCGTGGTGGGACGGCTACCGCTTGTTGCTCCGTTCAGCGGGGTTTCGGACCATGATCCATTCGCTACCATGGTCGGCGCCCCCGTACCCAATTCGAATGTATTGGGAAGGATTCCCATGCTGTCTGCGGTCGTTGCTGCCGTAATGGCGTTGTCCTCTGTGGTCACCCCGCATTCGTGGAACACCCCTCCGCCGCCCGACAAAATCGTCATCGACGTCGTGAACGCCAATGGCACGGGCTGCCCGGCCGGCACGTCCGCGGTGGCGGTGTCGCAGGACAACACGGCGTTCACCGTGACCTACAGCGCCTACACGGCGCTGGTCGGGGTCGGCGCCGGGCCGCTGGACGCCCGGAAGAACTGCCAGATCGGCCTGCGGGTGCACGTGCCACAGGGGTTCACCTACGGAATCGCGCAGGCGGACTACCGCGGATTCGCCCATCTGGAACGGGGCGCGACCGGCCTGGAGAGAGCGAACTACTATTTCCAGGGCAATTCTCCGACGGCGTTCATGCAGCACCCGCTGACCGGTCCGTTCGAGGACGACTGGCATTTCACCGATTCCACGGAGGTCGGTGCGATCGTGTTCAAGCCGTGCGGTGAGGAACGCAATCTGAACGTCAACACGGAATTGCGGGCCGCGGCCGGGACGTCGGATCCGAAGAAGACGACGAGCTTCGTGACGATGGACTCGACCGACGGCAGCATCACGACCACGTACCACTTCGCGTGGTTGTCCTGTCCGTGACCGGGAACCGGTGAACCCGGGGCGGCGCGGCTCGGTACCGCGCCGCCCCGGCGGGTCACTTCTTCGCGGGGGCGCGGGGATCGGTGGCCTGGACGTCGAAGACGCGGCCGAGGGAGATGAGTGCTTCGTCGAGATGGCTGAGGCTGGAGAGGACGGCCCGGGTTTCGGCCTGCTCGACGCGGTCGGACACCGGCGTGCCGTCGTCGCGCACGAGCGTGCCGGGTGTGGGGCCACCCGGCGCGTCGAGTGCGGTGCGCAGGACGTCGATGTTGGCCAGCAGCCGTCCGGTGAACTGGCGCAGGCGGTCGGCGTTCTCGCCGGCGAGCTGCCCGGGCTGGGCGCGGGCGGCGACGTGGCGGGCGCGGAAGGCGATGGTCTCCAGCGTGGTGAGCACGTGCCAGCCGTAGTCGCGGCGGGCGCTGCGGAGGTTGACCGGGTGGGTCAGCGGTTCGATGGTGGTGCGGACCTGTTCGACGGCGCGGTCGAGGTCGCGGGAGAGCTCGATGATGTTGACGTTCTCTTCGCCGGCGAGCAGGTCGCGGGTGTGTTCGAGGAACTCCGCCAGCTCGTCGAGCACGGCGGCGATGTCGTCGAGCATGACCGAGCGGGTGCGGACCGGGACGATGACGACGGCGGCGAGGATGCCCGCGGCGGCCCCGACCGCGGTTTCGGCGACGCGGATCCAGAGCACTTCGAGGCTGAACGTGCCGAGCAGGCTGTAGAGCAGGCCGAGCATGCTGGTGATGAAGAAGGCCATGGCGACCTGGGAGACGCGGGCGGTGTAGACCATCCCGAAGACGCAGACCAGGATCAGCGCGAGGGTGGCCGGGGTGCTGCCGGCGACCAGCAGGGCGAGCAGGACGCCGCCGACGATGCCGATGAGGGTGCCGCCGAGGCGGCGGACGCCCTTGACGAAGGTGGCGCCGGCGCTGGAGGCGCCGATGAACACGACGAAGACGGTCAGGACGGCCCAGTACCAGCGCTGGTGGGAGACGAGCTCACCGCCGAGCACGGCCAGCCCGCCGCCGACGACGGCCTGGATGGCGCTGCGGGTGCGGTTGTCGTAGGCGAACGCGGGCGTCGGCTCGTCGTCCTCTTCGCCGAGTGGGTCCACTGTGGACTCGGGGGTGGCGGCGCGCTGGGCGCGGTCGTCGGCCAGCGCGAGCTCGGCCAGTGCCTTGCGGACGCCGTCGCCGGGGGCGGCGTGCTCGTCGATCCGGCTGCCTTCGACGAGCATGCGGCTGTACTCGCCGGTCTGGCTGATCAGCGGGAGCTCGCGCGGGTCGCGTTCCACGAGCGCGCGGAAGCGGGCGAGCCGGGCGATGAGATCGTCGCGGACCTCGGTGGTGAGCTCGTCGGAGCAGGTGCGCTGGACGGTGCTGACCAGCCACTCGAGGGCGAGCTCGACCTCGATGGCGCGGCGGCGCAGGCGGTCCGCGGCGCGGGCGTCGACGACGTCGGGGGCGGCGTCCTCGATGAGCAGGACGCACTCGTGCAGCCGGGCGAGCGTACTGCGCAGCTGCTTGCGGGTGCGTTCGCTGCCGCCGACGGCGAGGTGGGCCTCGGTGGCGCGGACGACGGCGGCCAGCCGGGCGCGGAAGGCCCGGCGCACGCGCAGGAACTCGGCTTCGGCGTTGTGGCGCAGCAGCACGAACCGGACGACGGCGTTGGCGAGCACGCCGACGCCGAGCGCCATCAGCAGCTGCGGGACCTGCGTGAGGTGGGCCTGCAGGAACATCGGGAAGAAGAACAGGAAAAAGCCGATCGAGCCGAGCGCGGTGCCGCGGGTGCCGAAGCGCTGGGCGTAGACGGCGACGAAGATCAGCAGGACGAACACGACGCTGTCCATCGGCGGCAGCGCCGACCCCAGGCTGGCGACCGTGATGGAGGCGGCTCCGGTGAGGAACGCCAGCACGAGCGTGCCGGCCTGGGCGCCGGGTGTCGGGTCGTTGACGGTGAACGCGGTCATCATCGCGGCGATCGCGCCGACCAGCATCACCGTGAGCGGGACGTGCGTGGGCAGCAGAACGGCCACGGCGAGAACGATGCCGAGGACCGCGGACCCGGCCAGCCGCAGCCGGACGAGGCCGGGGTCGGCCGCCGCCAGCCGGTCGAGGGCGGCGGTGCGGTAGTGGTTCATCGGGCGAGCAGCTCCCACTGGGCGAGGGTGGCGCGGCGGCCGCGGGTGGCGGTGATCCGCAGCCGGTAGTGCGGGTGGGCGGCCGGGGTGGCGAGCGTGAACGGCCGGGTCTGGCGGCGCCAGCGGAACAGCTCGTCGTGGCGTTCGTCCAGAGTGATCCACTCCGCGCCGTCGTCGGAGCCTTCGAGGACCCAGGCGCTGGGGTCGCCGCGGCGGTCGCCGGAGGTGAGCGTGTACATCGTGACCTCGCGGGGATCGCCGGTGACGGTGAACTCGATCGCCGGGGTGGCGCCGCGGAAGGTGACCTGGGTGCGGGTGGTGTCGTCGAAGAGGGCGTCGAGGCTCTTGGCGTCCTCGCTGGTGGCGGTGCCGGTGAGGTCGGAGACCGGGTCCGGTTGTTCGGCGGGCGGTGGCGGGGCACCCCATCCGGCCGGTTCGGTGGTGAGGTCGAAGACCAGTTCGGCGCCGCCGGCGAGGGTGGCGTGGGCGATGGTCGTGGCGTCGTGCGGTTCGCCGTCGATGCTGAGGCCGCGGACGTAGACGGTCTCGTCGGTGTTGCCGGGCGCGCGGACGACGAGCTTCTTGCCCTCGCCCAGGTGCACGGTCGCCTTCTCGAACAGCGGCGACCCGATCGCGTAGCGCGGGCTGCCGACGGTCAGCGGGTAGAAGCCCAGGGCGCTGAACAGCCACCACGCGGACATCTCGCCGTTGTCCTCGTCGCCGGGGTAGCCCTGGCCGAGCTCACTGCCCAGGTAGAGGCGCCGCAGGACCTCCCGCACGACGCGCTGGGCTTTCGCCGGCGCGCCCGCGTGGTTGTAGATGTAGGGGATGTGGTGCGAGGGCTGGTTGGAGTGGCCGTACTGGCCCATGCGGACGTCGCGGGCTTCGGTCATCTCGTGGATCAGGCCGCCGTACGCGCCGGGGCGCCGTCCGGTCTCCGGGGTCGCGAAGAACTCGTCGAGCTTGGCTTCGAGACCGGCGTTGCCGCCGTGCAGCGCCGCGAGGCCGGGGCCGTCGTGGGGTGCGGTGAAGGCGGTGTTCCAGGCGTTGGTCTCGACGAAGTCGCCGCCCCACGCGGCCGGGTCGTAGCCCTCGGGGGCGAACTTGCGGCGGCCGTCGCGGTGGCGGCCCTGGAAGAAGCCGATCTTCGGGTCGAAGTGGTGGACGTAGTGCTTCGCGCGCTCGCGGAAGTAGGCGGCGTAGTCCGCGTACATCCGGGCGCGCGGCCCCTCGCTCTCGCGGGCGAGGGCGTCGGAGAGGTTGGCGAGGCCGAAGTCGTTGACGCAGCCTTCCAGCGCCCAGGACAGTCCTTCGTGGACCGACGCCGGGGTGTAGCCGAGGAAGATCGACCGATCGAGCCCCTTGCGGCCGACCGAGCGGTGCGGCGGGGTGACGGTGGCGTTCTTCAGCGCCGCGTCGTAGGCGGCTTCGACGTCGAAGTTCCGGACGCCCTTGAGGTAGGCGTCGGCGAAGGCGACGTCGGAGCTGGTGCCGGTCATCAGGTCCGCGTAGCCCGGTGAGGACCAGCGGGAGATCCAGCCGCCTTCGCGGTACTGCTGGACGAACCCGTCGACCATCCGGCCGCAGTGCTCCGGGGTCAGCAGCGCGTACGCCGGCCAGGTGGTGCGGTAGGTGTCCCAGAAGCCGTTGTTGACGTACAGCTCGCCGTCGACGACCTTCGCGCCGGTGCGCCGGCGGGTGCTCGGCCACCGCCGGCGCACCACCGGGCTGGCGTGCCGGATGCCGTTCGGGGTGTTCTCGTGGGCGGCGTTCGGGTAGAGGAACAGCCGGTAGAGGTTCGAGTAGAGCGTGGTCCGCTGGTCCTCGGTGGCGCCTTCGACCTCGACCCGGCCGAGCTGCTCCTGCCAGAGCGCGCGGGCCTGGTCGCGGACCTGCTCGAAGGTCGTCCCGGCGGGGATCTCCTGCTCGAGGTTGCGCTTGGCCTGCGCGAGGCTGATCAGCGACGTCGCGATCCGCAACGTCGCGTCGGGGCCGTCGAACTCGAAATAGCCCGAGACGCGCCGCCACGGCGGAACGCGGACCTTCGCGCCGCGTGTGGCCGGGGCGTCGGTGATGCCGTAGACGAACATCCGGCGCGCGCCGGCGGACAGGCGGCTGCGGACCGTCGTGTACCCGCTGATCTCGCCGGTGTCGGCGTTCAGGCGGAGGCGGCCGCGGTTGGCGGCGTTGTCGAACAGCAGCCAGCCGTGCTTGTCGGGGAACGTGAACCGCAGGATCGCCGCGTGGGACGTCGGCGCCAGGTCGACGGTCATGCCGTTGGCGAACCGGACGCCGTAGTGGTGCGGCGAGTCGGTTTCGTCGTCGTGGGAGAAGGCCAGCGCGCGCTTGCGGCGGTCGCGCTGGACCGGGCCGGTGCCGGGCATGACGTGGAAGGTGTGCCGGTCGCCCATCCACGGGCTCGGCTGGTGGCTCAGGGCGATGGCCTGCAGCGCCGGGCGGTTTTCTGCGTCGTTGTGGCGGTGGTAGGAGTAGATCCAGTTGGTGACGCCGGCGTCGGTGACCGGGGTCCAGAAGTTGAACCCGTGCGGCACGGCGGTCGCGGGGAAGTTGTTGCCGCGGGAGTAGTCGCCGCTGGAGTGCGAGCCGCGGGTCGTGCGGACGAAGTCGACCGGGTCCCGCGGCGGCTCGGGGCGTTCGGCGACGCGGACGTCGTCGATCCACCCGGTGATCTCGCCTTCCGGAGGCGCGGTGCGGAGCACGATCCGGCTGATCCGGCGGCCCGCGAACGCCCCGAGCGGGCGGCGGACGAGGTTCCACTGGTCCACCCACAGCGTCTTGTCGTCCACCGGGTCGAACCCGGCCGAGGTGCCGTCGGCGAATTCGACGTCGAGGCTCACCCAGGTGGCGTGGTAGGCGGGGACGTCGCCGTCGGACTGCGGGAAGACCACATAGGACAGCTCGGTGTCCGCGGTGACGGGCGCGTCGAGGTCGAACAGGACGCTGCGCGGGCGCGCGGTGTAGCGCAGGGCCTTCGCCCCGGTGAAGCCGACGCCGGTCTTGGCCGTGGGGGACCGGTCCGGGCCGCTGTCGACCGTGAGAGCGGGGTCCGCGGGCTGCGGGTCACCGGCTTCGAAGGAGGAGGAGAACACGGCGTCGGGCATGCGCCCACCGTATCGGCCGAACGGCGTAGCGTGTGCTCGACGCGGGGGGAGGTCCTGGTGAACACGTACACCGTCCGGCACGAAGGTGCCGAGCTGCGCTACGAGCTGCGCTACGAGCTGCGGGGCGAGGGCCCGCTCCTGCTGCTGATCGCCGGCCGCGGCGGCTACCGCACCCGGTACGCGTCCCTCGCGCGGCGGCTCGCCGGGTCGTACGCGGTGCTCACCTACGACCGGCGCGGCCCGGGCACCGACTTCGACATGGGCCAGCAGGCCCGCGACGCGGCGGCGGTGATCCGCGCGGTCGCACCGCGGGCGGCCGTGTTCGGCCAGGGCGGCGGTGGTTCGGTGGCGTTCGAGCTCGCCGCGCAGGTGCCGGACGTCGTGACGGAGCTGGTGGTCCACGAGGCCCCGGCGATCACGTTGCTCCCGGACGCGCCGACGTGGCTGGCCCGCGCCCGCCAGGTCCGGACCACCCACGAGCGGGACGGTCTCGACGCGGCCCTGGCCCTGGCCGGCCTGACCCGCACCGACTTCCCGGACACCGCGGCCGCGGAGCTGTTCCTGGCCGGCGAGTTCCCGGCGGTGGTGCTGCACACCCCGGACCTCGACGCGGTCCGCCGCACGGGCATCCCGGTGATGACGGCGGCGGGCGAGACCAGCGGGGACACGTGCCTGGAGCGGTCGGCGAGGATCCAGGCGGAGCACCTGGCGTGCCGCTACGCGCGCTTCCCGGGCGGCCACCAGGGTTTCGAATCCGACGCGGACACCTTCGCCCCGGCGCTCTGCACGACGTTGGCAAGACTCCGCCGCCTCTGACCGGGCCAAGCCGACCCTCCAGGTACGCGACCCGACCGCCCAGGCACGCGAACCGACCCTCCAGGTACATGAGCCGACTGCCTAGGTACGCAGGCCGACCCTCCAGGCACGCGAACTGACTCCGGGTCTCCCACGGCCTCGGGTGTTAGCCGACCTCCGCGCCGGTCGAGCTGCCGAACCCGGGCCACGGCAGCTCCTCGCCCTCCATGCCCGCGCGCCGGCCCTCAGTCCGGGCGGCCGCCGAACTGCCAGCGGTGGACCTCGACCCCGTCATACCGGCCCACAGCCAGCACCTCCCGCGCTGCCTCAGCGTCCGGTGCCCGCAGCAGCACCGCCGTCCCGAGCCACGCTTCGCCGTCGTCCGACAACAGTGGCCCGTACGCGATCAGCTCGTCCCGCGGGCCGCCCACCTCGACCGGCTCTCCCGACCCGAACCCGAGGACCAGGTACCGGTCCCCGCCGGTCCGTCCACCCGGGAACTCCCACATCGTGCGCCCCAGCTCGTTGCGCCAGCGGCGCAACAGGACGTCCCGGTACGCCCCCGCCTGGTAACCGGGCTCCTCGAACGCGAACGCCCTCGCCGCCGCCGGGTCCGGCAGGTCCACGATGTGCACGCTGCCCGTCGGCGTGTCGCCGTCGAACGTCGGGCCGCGGGCGACCATCGTGAACCGGTCCATGTAGGACCAGTGCTCCGCCAGCAGTTCCCGGCGCAGGGACGCCGAGCCCGGCCGGTCCCGGTGGTAGCAGAAGAACTCCACTTCGCCTCCCGAAAGCCCGAAAAAGTGAAGGCCTCCCCGCCGAGGCGAGGAGGCCTTCACCGAAAACTACCGCCGAACTAGATCTTCGCGCACTGTCCGGCGGACGGGCCGCGGACGGTGTTCGGGAGGTCGTAGTCCGTCGGCACCGGCGAGTTGGCCGCGCAGGCCAGCGGGCCGCCGATCGTGCTGGACGTCAGCACCGGCCCGTGGTTGCCGGTCAGCGCGACCGGGCCGCCCACCTGCGTCAGCTCGATCGACACCTGGCCGGTCGCGCCGGTGATCGCCACCGGGCCGTCGACCTTCGTGCGGTTGAGCACGACCTGAGCCGCGCCGGTCGCGGCCAGCGGGCCCTTGATCTCCCCGCCGCGGACGATCAGCGACGCGCCGGAGCCCACCGTCACCGGGCCCGACACCGTCGCGTCCTGCAGGCACACCGTGCCCGACGAGACGGTGAGCGGCCCGGAAGACGCACCCGTGATCGTCTTGGTGCAGGACGCGTCCGGCTTGCCCAGCAGCTCGAACTCGGCCAGCTGCGCCGGGGCGCCGGTGCTGGTCGCGGTCACTTCGAGCTTGTAGTAGGCGTAGTGCGCCGGGTTGGCCACCTTGAATGCGCGGGTCTGCTGCCGCCAGCTGAACGCCTGGTTCGTCTGCTGGTCGGCCACCGCCCAGGTCTTGCCGTCGTAGGAGCCCTTCAGCGTCCAGCTCTTCGGGTCGCCCGCACCGGTCTGGGACGTCAGCGTGTAGTGGCTGACGGCCTCGTCGGTCGAGTTGAGCTGGTACTGCACGGCCCCGGTGACGGCGGCCTGCGTACGCGAGGTGTTGTCGAGCAACGCACCCGCGTTCGAGCCGTCCGAAGTGGACAGTGTGCCCTTGCCGTCGCCGGTCTCGTCGTGCAACGGCGTCGGCACGGCGTTGTCCTTGGTGATGGACGTCGGCGCGTCGTTCGGGCCGGTGCCCCACTTCGACGGGTTCGGGCCCATGTCGAAGTCGATGACCCCACCGCGGGAGATGACGTCCTGCGGCAGCGACGTGGAGCTGTACGCCTTGCCGTTGACCTTCACACCCTGGACGTAGACGTTCTTCGCGCTGTTCTTCGGCGCGTTGATCACCAGGTTCTTGCCGCCGGCCAGGTGGATCGTGGCCTTCTTGAACAGCGGCGACCCGATCGCGTAGTTCGGGCTGCCCATCTGCAGCGGGTAGAAGCCCAGCGCGCTGAAGATGTACCACGCGGACATCTCGCCGTTGTCCTCGTCACCGGCGTAGCCCTGGCCGATCTCGGCGCCGTTGTAGAGCCGCGAGAGGGCCTCGCGGACCTTCGCCTGCGTCTTCGACGGCTGACCCGCGTAGTCGTACATGTAGAGCAGGTGGTGCGCCGGCTGGTTGGAGTGGCCGTACTGGCCCATCCGCACGTCCCGCGCCTCCCGCATCTCGTGGATCACGCCCCCGTAGGAACCCGGGTAGTTGGCGGTCTCCTGGTCGGCGAAGAACTGGTCCAGCTTGTTCGCCAGGCCCGCCTGACCGCCGTAGAGGTTCGCCAGGCCCTTGCCGTCCTGCGGCACGGTGAAGGCCATGCCCCAGCCGTCGGTCTCGGTGTAGTCACCACCCCACGAGCGCGGGTCGTACTGGTCCTTCGTCTTGGTGAACTTCCCGCTCGCGTCCTTGCCCTGGAAGAACCCGGTGCTCGGGTCGAACAGGTTCACGTACTGCTGGGCGCGGCTGGTGAAGTACTCGTAGTTCTCCTGGTACTCCGCCTTGCGGGGGTCGTTCGGCGCGGCTTCGTCGGCCAGCTTCTTCGACAGGTTGGCGATGCCGAAGTCGTTGACGTAGCCCTCGATCGCCCACGAGAAGCCCTCGCTGGCGGTGTTGGGCGTGTAGCCGAGGAAGATGCCCTGGTCCAGGCCCTTGCGGCCGACCGCCGAGTTCGGCGGGGTGACCGTGGCGTTCTTCACCGCCGCGTCGTAGGCCGACTTGACGTCGAAGTTCTTGACGCCCTTGAGGTAGGCGTCGGCGAACGCGACGTCGGAGCTCGTGCCGGTCATCAGGTCCGCGTAGCCGGGGGAGGACCAGCGCGCGATCCAGCCGCCGTCGCGGTACTGCTGCACGAACCCGTCGACCATCTTCCCGGCCATGTCCGGCGTGAGCAGCGAGTACGCCGGCCACGTCGTGCGGTAGGTGTCCCAGAAGCCGTTGTTGACGTACATCTGGCCGTCGACCACCTTCGACCCGGTCTGGGTCAGGGTGTCCGCGCCGGTCTTCGGCGACACGGGGCTCGCGTACTTGTACGCGGGCTTGTCGGCGGTGCCGGTGTTCTCGAACTGCGAGTTCGGGTACAGGAACAGCCGGTACAGGTTCGAGTAGAGCGTCGTGAGCTGGTCCTTCGACGCGCCCTCGACCTCGATCACCTTCAGCTGGTCGTCCCACGCCTTCTGCGCGGCGTCGCGGACGGTGTCGAAGGTCGCGGCCGGGGCGATCTCCTGGGCGAGGTTCTTCTTCGCCTGGTCGACGCTGATCAGCGACGTCGCGATCCGCATGTTCACCGTCTTGTCGGCGCCCGCGTCGAACCGCAGGTACCCGGTGACGTTGTCGCGGCCCTGACCGGTGAGCTTGCCTCCGGCGGTGACGGGCTTGTCGAACGTCGCGTAGACGAACATCCGGCCCGCGCCGGCGTACACGTTGGTCTCGGTGTAGCCCGAGAGCGTGCCGCTGGCGGGGTCGAGCGTGAGCCCGGCCGAGTTGTTGACGCTGTCGAAGATCAGGCTCGAGTCCGCGCCCGGGAACGAGAACTTCATCATCGCCGCGTGGTCGGTCGGCGCGATCTCGGTCTTGATCCCGTTCTGGAACTGCACACCGTAGTAGTGCGCCCGCGCGACCTCGTCGCTGTGCTTGAACGGCAGCGCCCGCGCGTCGCGGTTGGCGTCGGGTACCCCGGCGGCCGCGGACGGCATCACCTGGAACGCCTGCCGGTCACCCATCCACGGGCTCGGCTCGTGGCTCACGCTGAACGCCTGCAGCTGCGGGAGGTTCTGCGCGTTGTTCTGGGTGCTGTAGTTGTAGAGCCAGCTGCCCGAGCCGGCGTCGGTGACCGGGGTCCAGAAGTTGAACCCGTGCGGCACCGCCGTGGCCGGGAAGTTGTTGCCCCGGGAGAACGTGCTGTTGGCCATCGTGCCCCGCGTGGTGACCACGTTGTCGCTCGGGCGGGCGCTCGCGGGCGGGGTCGGGGTCGCCGACACCTTCACGTCGTCCAGCCAGCCCTGCAGCGAGCCGGGGCCGTTCGGGTTGTCGTACCCGACCAGGATCCGGTCGATCGTCTTGCCCTTGGCGACCTGCCCGATCGCCGAGCGCACCAGGTTCCACTGGTTGGCGTAGAGCACCTTCGAGGCACCCTGGCCCTCCGGCGTCAGCGGGAAGCCGTACTGGTCGGTCGCGCCGAGGTTGCGCAGGTAGGTGCCGTCGGTGAAGGCGAGGTCGATCGCGACGTTGGTGCTCGGGTACTTCAGGTCGCCGGTGATGAACTGCGGCTGCACCTTGTACGAGAGCTCGGTCGAGGCCACGACCGGGACGTTCACGTCGAAGATCTTGTTGTACGACCAGCCGTGCCCGGCCTCGGTCTGGCTGCCGGAGTAGCGGAACGCCTTGAGCCCGGTGAAGCCGACGCGGTTCTTGTTCGTGTACCCGCTGGTCGGGCCGGAGTCGACGAAGCTGCGCATGTTCGGCAGCGGCGGCGGTGCCGGGTCGTCGTTGGCCAGCAGCAGCTCCGAGAGCTGCAGGATCGGGCCGCCGTTGTTGGCCGTGACGTTCAGCCGGAAGTACTTGAACGCCGCACTCGGCGCGGCCAGCTTGTAGTCCTTCTGCTGGAACCGCGCGGTGAACGCCTGGCCGGCCTGCTTGTCCAGGTCGGTCCAGGTGCTCGCGTCGTTCGAGCCCTGCAGCGTCCAGTCCTTCGGGTCGCGCTCGTCGAAGTCGTTGGCCGAGGAGATCGCGTAGTGCGTGATCGACGTGGCCTCCGACAGCGAGACCTGTGCCCACGCCGTCGGGTCCCACGACAGCCACTTCGTGTCCGTGGTGCCGTCGAAGAGGTTCGACACCACCTCGCCGCCGTCGGTGTTCTCGCTGCTGGCGCTGCTCTCGGTGACCTTGCCGCGGATGTCACCGGGGATCGCGGTGCCGTTCGCACCGTTCACGCCGAAGGCACGCGGCTTGCCCGCCGCGTCGGTGTCGACCGTGTCGGTCCACGTCGGCTGGACGTCACCGGCCTCGAAGGAGGACGAGAAGTCGGCGGGAAGGGCTTCGTCCGCGGCGGACGCCGTGGCGGGGAGGGCGACCAGGCCGGCGGCGACCACGGCGGCGGTCACCAGGAAAGCGACCGGCGGTCTGGCGCTTCGGGGCATCGTTGCTCCAAGCTCTGGAGGGTGAACTGGGGACCGACGGACGGGGGACCGGCGGCGCCCAGAGAGCGAAACGCGCGGGTGACATCGATGTCAAGACCGGTCGGCAAACCTGGCCAGAACTGGACAACCGAGGGAACGGGGAACCCGATGAGACCAGTCCGGATCTTCACCGCACTGACCGCACTCCTGCTCGCCACCACCGGATTCGCCCCGGTGGCCGCCACCGCCGCGACGGGTTCCCCCGTCCGGCCGATCACCACCTGCGGCGACCTGGTCCGCGGGTACCCCCTCCCGGGCGCCGCCACGCACGTCACCTCGGCCGCCGTCATCGCCGCGACCGCCACCGACCCCGAGTACTGCGGCGTGCAGGGCTACGTCGACCCGGCCGTGCACTTCGAGCTGCGGCTGCCCACCAAGACCTACGCCGGCCGCTACCTGCAGTACGGCTGCGGCGGCTTCTGCGGCATCGTCAACCCGCCGCCCTTCGCCGACTGCGACCTGCCCCACGGCGGCGACGTCGCGGTCGCCGCCACCGACGACGGCCACGTCGGCAAGACCCCCGCCGTCGTCGACGACGGCAGCTGGGGCGCGAACGACCAGGCCGCGCGCGACGACTTCGAGTTCCGCGGACCCCACGTCGTCGCCCGTGCCTCGAAGGCGATCATCCAGGCGTTCTACGGCTCGCCGCCGCGCAAGTCCTACTTCACCGGCTGCTCCGACGGCGGCCGCGAAGGCCTCCTGCTCGCCCAGCGCTACCCGGCCGACTTCGACGGCATCGTCGCCGGCGCACCCGCCGGCTACTGGAGCCCCCTGCTGGAGTTCCAGGCCTGGCTCGCGCGGGTGAACAACGCCGCCGACGGCAGCCCGATCCTCACCGCGGCGAAGCTGCCCGCCCTGCACAGCGCCGTCCTCGCCGCCTGCGACCGGCTCGACGGGCTCGCCGACGGCCAGCTCGAAGACCCCCGCGCGTGCCGCTTCGACCCGGCGACGCTGACCTGCCACGGCCCCGACACGCCGTCGTGCCTCACCCCGGCCCAGGTCGCCGCGACCCGCAGGATCTACTCGCCGCCCACCGACGGCCACGGCACGCTCCTCTACCCCGGCGGTGAGCAGCGCGGCTCGGAGCTGTCCTGGGCCGGGTGGATCATCCCCACCCCCGAGACCGGCGGCGTCGCCTTCGCCCGCAGCCTCGCCGACAACTACCTGCGCTACCTCGGCTACCCGATCGGGGCACCCGCCTCGACCGTCGACACCTTCGTCTTCACCCGGCGCGAGTTCGACCGGCTCACCCCGGTCGGCGTCCGCTACAACGCGATGAGCCTCGACCTCTCGGCGTTCCGGCAGCGCGGCGGCAAGCTCGTCCTGTGGCACGGCTGGGCCGACGAGGCGATCCCGCCGGCGAGCACGCTCGACTACTACCAGCGCCTCACCCACGGCCGCGGCCAGGACTGGGCACGGCTGTTCATGGTCCCGTCGCTCTACCACTGCGGCGGTGGCACCACGCTCACCGAGTTCGACCCGCTGAAGCAGCTCGTCGCCTGGGTCGAACGCGGCACCGCACCCACCGTGGCGACGGCAACGGGCCGCGACGCCGCCGGGAACGTCACCCGCACGCGGCCGGTGTACCCGTATCCCCAGCGCGCGGTCTACGACGGCACCGGCAGCGTCGACGACGCGGCCAACTTCCGCCCGGCCCCGCCGCTCGCGCCGGTCCGGGACGTCGTCGACTGGGCCGGGAACGGGCTCTACGCGATCCCGGGGCCGGTGGCCCGGTAAACCGGTCACGCGGCTCCGGCGTCGTCGCTAAGGTCACGATCATGACGACACCGGAGCCCGCCGACCGCGTCCTGTCCCGTGCCTCGCTCGCCGAAGGCGACCCCACCCGGTGGTTCGACCAGCTCTACACCGCCGCCGCCCGCGGCGAGGCCGAGGTGCCGTGGACCCGCGGCACGCCCAACGCGGACCTGGCCGCCTGGACGCCGCCCGGTGAGGGCCGCCGGGCACTGGTGGTGGGCAGCGCCCTGGGCGACGACTCGGAACTGCTGGCCTCGGCAGGCTGGGCGGTAACGGGCTTCGACGTCGCCCCGACGGCGGTCGAAGCCGCCCGCACCCGGTTCCCGGAGTCCGCGGTGGACTACGTGGTGGCGGACCTGCTGAAACCGCCGGGGGAGTGGCACCAGGTGTTCGACCTGGTCGTGGAGATCATGAACATCCAGGCGATGCCCCGCGACTTCCGCACGGCGGCGCTGACGTCGCTGGCCGGGTTCCTCGCGCCCGGCGGCACGCTGATCGTGTCGGAGGTCGCGGAGGAGAACTTCGACATGGCGACGTGGGTGAGCCCACCGTGGCCGTTCAGCCGCGAAGAGGTCGAGTCGGTCGCCCAGGAAGGCGTCAAGCTGGTGACCCTGGAACGCATCCGCGACGGCGCGCGCCACTGGGCGGAGTTCACCCGCTGACCGCCCTTCATGGCGCGGTCTAGCAGTCCGCGAGAAACCGGGACAGCACCCGCGTCCCGAAGTGGAGGCCCTCCACCGGGACCCGCTCGTCCACCCCGTGCGCCATCGCGCGGTACTGGAAGCCCTTCGGCAGCCACAGCGGTGCGAACCCGTAGTTCGCGATCCCCAGCTGCGCGAACGCCTTCGCGTCCGTCCCGCCGCCCAGGCAATACGGCACCACCACCGCCTCGGGATCCTCCGCCCGCAACGCCGAAGCCATCGCCGAGAACCACGGCGAGTCCACCGGGGCCTGCACCGGCGGCTGGTGCGCCACGAACTCGCGCGTCACGCCCTCGCCGAGCAGCTCGTCCAGGGCAGCGAACAACGACTCCTCGGTCCCCGGCAGCACCCGCACGTCCACCTGCGCGGTCGCCGTCGTCGGGATCACGTTCACCTTGTAACCCGCGTCCAGCATCGTCGGGGTCGTGCTGTTGCGGACCGTTGGCAGCACCAGGCCGCCCGCCGGACCCAGCGCCGCGACCGCCGCGTCCACGCCGTCCGAAGAGGACAGATCCACCGGCACGCCGAGCGCGGCACCCGTCCGCTCCAGGAACGCCCGCACCGCCGGGGTCAGCGTCACCGGCCAGCGGTGCGCCGCGATCCGGTGCACCGCACCCACCAACCGGGTGACGGCGTTCTCGTCGTTGGGCCGCGACCCGTGCCCGGCGCGGCCGCGCGCGGTCAACCGCAGGTGCGCCGTGCCGCGCTCGGCCGTCCCGATCGGGTACAGGTGCACGTCGTGCCCGTCGGCCGCCGGCACGTGGTAGGTGTAGCCGCCCGACTCGCTGATCGCCGCCTCGCAGCCTTCGAACAGCTCCGGGTGCTCGGCGACCAGCCAGTGCGCGCCCCACTCGCCGCGGTCCTCCTCGTCGGCGACGAACGCCAGCACCAGCTCACGCCGCGGGCGCACCCCGCCGGCCAGCGCGGCGAGCACCATCGCCACGAAGTCCTTCATGTCCGTCGCGCCGCGGCCCCACAGGTAGCCGTCGCGGACCTCGCCGGCGAACGGGTCCACCGACCAGTCCGCGGCGTCAGCCGGCACGACGTCCAGGTGTCCCTGCACCAGCAGCGCGGGCAACGACGGATCGGTACCGGGTACCCGCGCGATCACGCTGGCCCGCCCCGGCGCGGCCTCCAGGATCTTCGCCGGGATGCCGAGGGAGTCCAGGAACGCCGCCACGTACTCCGCGGCCGGCCGTTCGGGCTCGGCGTCGTTGTTCCCGCGGTTGGTCGTGTCGAACCGGATCAGGTCCGCGCACAGCTCGACGACGTCAGCCATAGATGCCCTGCACCGCCCCGCCCGCGATCGCCGTGACGACCTTGAACGCCTTCATCGCCTCGGTCATGTTCACCGCGTCGAACCCGACCCGCCGGGTGCCGATCTGCTCCACCGTCGGGATCACCGCCGTCGCCTGCGCGAGGTGGCTCGCGTCGAACTCCACCTCGATCCGGTGCGACCCCACCTGCCGTTCCTCCCGCCCGGCCCGCGCCATCGCGTCGGCCGCCGCGCCGGTCAGCAGGTCCGCGGTGCGCGCCGGCGGCAGGCAGATCGCCGCGTACCGGCTGACGCACTCCTTCACCTGGACCAGCTCCGCCTCCGGAGCGTAATCACGGGCGTCGTCGCACGTTTTGTCGTCACCCGAAACGAGCAGGACGGGGACGCCGTACTCCGCGGCCATCGCCGCGTTGAGCCGGCCCTCGCTCGCCGGGACGTCGTCCAGCCACACCCCGGTGATCTGGTTCTCCAGGTAGGTGTGGGAAAGCACGCCGTCGAACCCGGCGCCGGCGTGGTAGCCCAGGAACACCAAACCGTCCACGCCGGAGTCGATGCCCTGCATCATCGACAGCGGCTTGTGCCGCCCGGTCAGCATCCTCGCCCGCGGGTCCAGGTCCTCCAGCAGCAGGTTCCGCTGCGACGAATGCGCCTCGTTGACCAGCACATCCGCCGCGCCGGCCGCGTACAGCCCGGCCAGCACCGCGTTGACGTCCCCGGTGAACAGCCGCCGGAAGCGGTCCCACTGCGGCGAACCGGGCACGACGTCGTCGGTCCAGGTGACGCCGGTGGCGCCCTCCATGTCCGCCGAGATCAGGATGCGCATGCCCGGCACTCTAACCAGGCCGCCGCGGCCCCGGGCACGGCTCCCCGCTCACGGTGTGTCACCGAACCCGATCGATAACGATCGGACACCTGCCGAGGCGGCAACATATTGCGCGGTTGTCCGGGTATGTGGTTACTTCTCGTCCTTGGGGAGGCTCACAGCGAGAACGATGGGGTGGTTTTTGGTGCATTTCCAACGCAGACTCGGGCGGTTCGGCCGCGTCGGCGCGGTCGTCGCGGCCGCGACGCTGGCGGCGATCCCGCTCGCGGTCCCGGCCCAGGCCCAGCAGGGCAAGGTGCTGCGGGTCGCGCTGACCACCGGCATCGACCACCTGAACCCGTTCACCGCCGTGCTCGCCGCGTCGACGCAGATCGGCCGGTTCACCTACGAGTTCCTCACCGTCCCGGACGCGGCGAAGGCCGAGGCCTCGCCCGCCCTCGCCGAGTCCTGGACGCCGTCGCCGGACAAGCTGACCTGGACGTTCAAGATCCGCAGCGGTGCCAAGTGGAGCGACGGGCAGCCGGTGACCGCCAAGGACGCGGCGTTCACCTTCAACCGCATGCTCAAGGACGAGAACGCCCGCACCGCCAACGGCAACTACGTGGCCAACTTCGAGACGGTCACCGCCCCGGACGACACCACCCTCGTCATCAAGACGAAGGCCGTGCAGGTCA
Organism: Amycolatopsis sp. NBRC 101858; assembly: GCF_030269325.1. Lineage (GTDB taxonomy): Bacteria > Actinomycetota > Actinomycetes > Mycobacteriales > Pseudonocardiaceae > Amycolatopsis > Amycolatopsis ponsaeliensis. The sequence continues at coordinate 337,425 of NZ_BSTD01000002.1, forward strand.
ACATGAACCTGCTCGACGTGCCGATCGTGCCCCAGCACGTCTGGGAAGGCGTCACGGACCTCAAGGACCCCTCGACCGACGACCTCAAGATCGCCGGCGTCTCCGACGGGCCCTTCCAGGTCACCGAGTACAAGCCGAACGAGTACGTCAAGCTCAAGGCCAACAAGGACTACTGGCGCGGCGCCCCGAAGATCGACGAACTGCAGCTGCTGCAGTTCAAGGACACCGAGGCCGCGGTCAACGCGCTCAAGCAGGGCGAAGTCGACGTCATCAACCGGCTCAACCCCAACCAGTTCGCCGCGCTGCAGGGCCAGGACGGCATCACCACCAACGCCGCCCCCGGCCGCCGCTACGACGAGCTCGCGTTGAACTTCGGCGTCACCGACAGCTCGAACAACCCCATCGGTGACGGCAACCCGGTGCTCAAGGACATCAACGTCCGCAAGGCCATCACCCAGGCCGTCGACACCCAGTCCCTGGTGGACAAGGTGCTCAAGGGCCTCGGCCAGGTCGGCGGCGGCGTCGTGCCCCCGGTCTACAGCGCCTACCACTGGGACCCGAGCGACACCGAGAAGGTCAAGTTCGACCTCGCCGCGGCCAACGCCACCCTCGAGCAGGCCGGCTACAAGAAGGGCCCGGACGGCGTCCGGACCGCCCCCGGCGGCGCCAAGCTGGAGCTGCGCCTGACCGGGCACTCCAACCGCAGCTACGACCAGGGCGTCGCCCAGTACGTCAGCGGCTGGCTCAAGGACATCGGCATCACCGTCAAGCAGGACCTCGTGTCCGACGACGAGCTGTCCGACCGCACCGCCACCGGCAAGTACGACCTCGCCATCGGCGGCTACGGCACCAACCCCGACCCGGACTACGCGCTCTCGCTGCACACCTGCGCCGCGCGGCCCAGCGCCGACGGCAAGGGCGGCAGCACCGACACCTTCTTCTGCGACGCCCCGTACGACGAGCTCTACAAGAAGCAGCTCACCGAGACCGACGACGCGAAGCGCGCGGACTACGTCAAGCAGGCCCAGGCCCGGCTCTACAGCCAGTTCCCGACGATCGTGCTCGACTACCAGAACGCGCTCGAGGCCTACCGCTCCGACAAGTTCTCCGCCTTCACCACCCAGCCGCAGCCCAAGGGCGCGATCCTCGAGCAGACCGGCTACTGGGGCGTCTACGGCGCCACCCCGGCCGGCACCGAGGCCACGGCCGACTCCGGCAGCAGCGGCACCGTCGTCTGGATCGTCGTCGGCGCCATCGTCGTGGTGATCATCGTCGCCGGCGGGGTCATCATCAGCCGCCGGAACAAGACCTCCGAGGACCGCGAGTAAGCATGACCGCCCCCGAACAAGCCGCGGTGCTCGTCGACCCCGACGAGCACCGCGGCGGGACCGGCACCGCCCGGTTCGTGCTCAAGAAGGTCCTCGAAGCCGTCATCAGCATCGTGCTGGTGGTCGTCCTGTTCTTCTTCCTCTTCCGGATGCTGCCCGGCGACCCGGTCGCCGCGATGACCCGCGACCGCGCCACCAGCCCCCAGCAGATCGCCGAGCTGCGCGCGCAGATGGGCGTCGACAAGCCCGTCTTCGTCCAGTTCGGCCAGTACTTCTGGGACCTGCTGCACGGCGACCTCGGCGAGTCCCGGCTGCTCAACAACGGCCGCCCGGTCGCCGACATGATCGGCGAACGGCTCTGGCCGACCATCCTGCTCGTCGGCAGCGCCACCATCCTGGCCGTCGTCATCGGCCTGTGGCTGGGCATCCGCGCCGCCTGGCGCCGCGACAGCCTCTTCGACCGCGCCCAGACCGGGATCGCGCTGACCCTGTGGTCGGTCCCGCAGTTCTGGCTCGGCCTGATGCTGCTCGTGGTGACCAACGGCCTGTTCCCCAGCCGCGGCATGCACTCCCCGGACGCCGCGCCCGACTTCCTCTCCCAGACCGTCGACGTCCTGCACCACCTGGTGCTGCCGTGCGTGACGCTGCTGGCGGTGTTCTACGCCCAGTACATGCTGATCATGCGGTCGTCGCTGCTGGGGGAGATGAACGCCGACTACCTCACCACCGCCCGCGCCAAGGGCCTGCGCGACGACCTCGTCCGCCGCCGCCACGCCGTCCCCAACGCCCTGCTGCCGACCACCACCCTGGTGTTCATGCAGTTCGGCATGGTCGTCTCCGGCGCGGTCACCGTCGAGGCCGTGTTCAGCTGGCCCGGCCTGGGCCAGCTGACCTACGACGCGCTGCACGGCCCCGACCTGCCGGTGCTGCAAGGCGTGTTCACCGTGCTGGCGAGCGCGGTGGTGCTGATGAACCTGCTCGCGGAGCTGCTCTACCGCGTGCTCGATCCGAGGGTGCGTACCTCATGACCACCGCTGAAACGCCGAGGCAGATCGCCTGGGGCCGCCGGCGCGCGTCGATCGCCCGGACCTGGCGCGAGTTCGCCGGGCAGCGCGCCGCGCTCGTCGGGCTGATCCTGCTCGGCATCACCGTCGTCGTCGCGCTGCTGCTCCCGCTGATCAGCGACGAAAGCGGCCTCGACGTCACCAAGGCGACCGGCGAGCCGCTGTCCCCGCCCACCGGCGACTTCTGGCTCGGCACCGACAACTTCGGCCGGTCGGTGCTGCTCATGACCGTCTGGGGCACCCGGATCTCGCTGCTCGTCGGGTTCTCCGCCGCGCTGCTGTCGGTCGTCATCGGCACCCTGATCGGCATCACCGCCGCCCACTTCGGCGGCTGGGTGTCGGCGACGCTGCTGCGGTTCACCGACTTCTTCCTGGTCCTGCCCTCGCTGATCCTCGCGATCGCGCTCTCGGCGGTGCTGCCCAAGGGCGTCGGCACGATCATCCTCGCCATCGGCCTCACCGCGTGGCCCAGCACCGCCCGGCTCGTCCGGGCCCAGACCCTCACCATCGAGAGCCGCCCCTACATCGAGCGGTCCCACGCCCTCGGCGGCGGCCACCTGCACGTCATCGGCAAGCACGTCCTGCCCGGCGTCATGCCGCTGGTGCTGGCCAACACCACCCTCGTGGTCGGCAACGCCGTCATCGCCGACGCGACCCTGTCGTTCCTCGGCGTCGGCGACCCCAACTCCGTCACCTGGGGCCTGGTGCTGGAGAGCGCGCTCAACAACGGCGCCATCAGCCGCGGCGCGTGGTGGAACGTGCTCCCGCCGGGCATCGCGATCGTGCTCGTCGTCCTCTTCTTCACCCTGGTCGGCCGGGGCCTGGAGACCGTGTTCAACCCGAGGTTGAAGAAGTGACCACCCCGCTCCTGCAGCTCAAGGACCTGAACGTCACCTACGTGGTCGGCGAGCAGGACGTACCCGCCGTCCGCGGGGTCGGCCTCACCCTCGACCCCGGCGGCACCCTCGGCGTCGCGGGGGAGTCGGGGTCGGGCAAGTCCACCGTCGCGATGAGCGTCCTGCGCCTGCTGCCGCGCACGGCGAAGATCTCCGGCGAGATCCTCCTCGACGGCGAAGACGTCACCACCATGAACTGGGGCCGCCTGCGCGCGGTGCGGTGGGCCGAGGCGTCCGTGGTGTTCCAGGGCGCGATGCACGCCCTCAACCCGGTCCGCAAGATCGGCGACCAGATCGCCGAGCCGCTGCGGCTGCACCCGCCCGAGGGCGGCAAGGCCCTCACCGACGCCGCGGTCGACGCCCGCGTCGCCGAACTGCTCACCCAGGTCGACCTGCCCCCGGGCCGCGCCGGCGCCTACCCCCACGAGCTCTCCGGCGGGCAGAAGCAGCGCGTCATGATCGCCATGGCCCTGGCCTGCTCGCCCCGGCTGATCATCGCCGACGAGCCCACCACCGCCCTCGACGTCATCGTCCAGGCCCAGGTCCTCGACCTGCTCTCGCGGCTGGTCGCCGAGCAGGACATCGGCCTGATCATGATCAGCCACGACCTGTCCGTGCTCGCCGCCACCTGCAAGCGCATCGCCGTGATGTACGACGGGCAGATCGTCGAGGAAGGCCCCAGCGCCGAAGTGATGGCGGCGCCGAAGCACGAGCACACCCGGGCGCTCGCGGCGGCGTTCCCGACGGTCGGCGACCCGGTGTCGCGCTTCGCCCCGGCCACCAGCACCCCGCTGCCGCCCGAGCCCCCGGAAAGGGTGGCGGGCGAGCCGCTGCTGGCCGCGGAGAACCTGCGAGTGTCCTTCCGCGACCGCACGGGCAAGCGGATCGACGCCGTCGCCGGGGTCGACCTGGCCGTCGCCCGCGACGAGATCGTCGCCCTGGTCGGCCAGTCCGGCTCCGGCAAGACGACGCTCGCCCGGACGCTGCTCGGCCTGCAGAAACCCGACTCCGGCGTGGTCCGCTACGCCGGGAACCCGGTCCCGCACGGCGGCGCCGGGCTGAAGGCCTACCGCCGGCAGGTCCAGCTCGTGCTGCAGGACCCGACCAGCGCGCTGAACCCGGCCCACACGGTCTACGAGGCCGTCGCCGAGGGCCCCCGCATCCACAAGCTGGCCGACGAGCGCGCGGTCGTCCACCGGGCGTTGGAGGCCGCGGAGCTGCGGCCCGCCGAGAAGTACGCCGACCGGCTCCCGCACCAGCTCTCCGGCGGCCAGCGCCAGCGCGTCGTCATCGCCGGGGCGCTGGCCCTCGAACCGTCGGTGGTGGTGGCCGACGAACCGGTCGCCTCGCTCGACGCGTCGGTGCGCGGCGAGATCCTCGGGCTGCTGCTGCGGCTGCGCCGCGAGCTCGGACTGGCGGCGCTGGTGATCACCCACGACCTGGGGCTGGCCTGGAACATCGCCGACCGCGTCGCCGTGATGTACCGCGGCGAGCTGGTCGAAACCGGGACGGTGGAACAGGTCCTGCTCGACCCGCAGCACGAGTACACGAAGTCCCTGCTGGCCGCGCTGCCCGGTGGCACCGCCCAGCGCCGCACCGTCGGCACCTGAGCCCGAAACCTGACACTGCGAGAACGCCGCCCGAGCGCGGTGTGTAACCTCCGAACGGAAATGGCGACCACCACCGACCCCGCGCAGACGCACTCGGCCACGCTGGCCGAGCGGCTCCTCACGCCCTCGCGATTCCCCTACCGCACGATCGCGATGGGCACCGTCGGGAGCACCCTGCTCATGATCGCGGCCTTCGGCGCCGGCGGCATCCTGATCAAGGACCCCGTGCTCGGCCACGGCCCGCTCTCGTGGATCCGCTACGGCCACGGGCGCATGCTCGCCAACGCCGTCCTCTACACCGGCTTCGGCCTCGTGGTGTGGGCCTGGGTGCGGCTCGGCCGCTACGTGCTGCAGGGCCGGGTCGGCAGCCGGCCCGTCCTGGTCGCCGCCGGCTGCTGGATGGCGCCGCTGCTCATCTCGCCGCCGCTGTTCACCCGCGACGTCTTCTCCTACCTCGGCCAGGGCGCCCAGCTGCTCTACGGGCTCGACCCGTACGCCAACGGCCCCGCCGAGCTCGACGTCCTGCCGAACGTCGTGCAGAACGTCCACCCGCTCTGGCAGACCACCCCGGCGCCGTACGGGCCGCTGTTCCTGCTGATCTCCAAGGGCGTCGTCTCGGTCAGCGGCGACAACATGATCCTCGGCGTCATCCTCATGCGCCTGGTCCTGCTCGTCGGCCTGGTCGGCACGCTCTGGGCGCTCCCGCGGCTGGTCAAGCACCTCGGCGGCAAGCTCCCGGTCGCGCTGTGGCTCGCGGTGGCCAGCCCGATGATGGTCATCCACCTCTTCGGCGGCCCGCACAACGACCTGATGATGCTCGCGTTCCTCACCGTCGGCGTCCTGGCCGCGCTGGAACGCAAGCACGTCGTCGCGGTCGTCCTGGTGACGATCGGCATGCTGATCAAGCCGACGGCCGCGATCGCGCTGCCGTTCATCGTCTGGATGTGGGCCAACCACATGACGGGCGAGGCGAAGGTCCGCAACTTCCTGCGCGCCGGAGCGGCGTCGGTCGGGCTGTTCCTGCCGGTGTTCGTCGCGGGCACGTGGATCTCGCTCGGCTCGCTCAACCTCGGCTGGTGGTCCGGGCTCAAGGCCCCGCAGCTCATCGCGAACTGGCTGAACATCCCCACCGGCATCGGCGAAGTGTTCTACAACCTCGCCCACATCGTCGTGGACGTCCAGGTATCGCCGTTCGTCACGGTCGCCCGCGCGGCCGGCATGCTCGTGCTGATCGGCTTCGGCATCCGCCAGTGGTGGCTCGCCCGCGGCGGCGGCACCGAGGCGGTCTACCGGGCCGGGATCTCGCTGCTCGCGGTGGCGATCCTGATGCCGCCGACCCTGCCGTGGTACTTGACCTGGGGTTTCGTGCTCCTGTCGGCGTTCAAGTGGCAGCCCCGTCACCTGGCGCTGGTGGTGGCGGTGTCGGTGTTCGTGACGCTGGTCTACTACCCGACGGGCGAGCAGGCCCTGTACGACTGGTGGTTCATCGCGCTGGTCGTGGTGGCGAGCTTGTACTCGGCGGCTTCGCTGCTGCGTCCGGACCCATTGGGCCTGATCGACGCGTGGCGCCGGCCGGAGAAGTTCCTCCGCGACTGACATCCGGGCGGCTTCGCGCGATCTCCTCCGCGACTTTCGCCATGAACCACACCATGACCTCGTACGGGACGCTGTACACCTCCGGCGCGTGGACGCGTACGGTCGGCTCGATCGTCAGATCCTCGTCGGGCACGACCGCCATCATGATCATGCGATCCGAGGCGACGTCGGTCAGCTCGACGAACCAGGCGTCTTCCGGCAAGGCATACATGAACTGCACCCCGTAGTGGTGCCCGGCGTGCTCCCGCTCTTCGTAAGCCATGGCCGGACGATGCCACGCCAGTCCACCACGCGGTAGCGAATTCAGGCCGAGGCCCACCCGCTCCACGTGTGCACCGTCGTCACCACCACCGCGTGCTCCGGCGGCCGCTCCCGGTATTGCTCGTACTTCTCCACCAGCCACGAAACCGGCTCCGCGCCCGGCGGCAGGACCCGAGCCGAACCGTCCGCGCGGGCCCACCACAGCCGCGACCAGTCCTCGTCGTAGCCGTCGGCCAGGAAGCACACCGCCGGGTTCTCCGCGATGTTCGCGAGCCGCCGCAGCGCCACCGTCGACTTCGGCTTGTGGTCGACCGCGAACGCCACCTCGTCGCCGCGCACCGCGAACGTCACCGGCACCAGGTGCGGGATCCCGGCAGCCGAAACCGTCGCCAGGCGCGCCACCCGTGCCGCGGAGAACCGCTCCCGGGCTTCTTCGGGGGTCATGTCAGCGCGGGGGAGTCGAACGTCAACGTCCCCAGGTCCGCGTCCAGCGCCACCGGCACCCCCAGCGGCAACGTCGGCGACGACGCCACGTGCCCGAACCCGAACTCCTCCACCATCGGCACCCCCAGCGGACCCAGCCGCTCCAGCAGCAACGCCCGCACGTCCACCGCGGAACCGCACGCCGCCCACGAACCCAGCACGATCCCGCGCACCCCGTCGAACCACCCGCTGCGCAGCAGCTGCGTCAGCATCCGGTCCAGCCGGTACACGCTCTCCGTGACGTCCTCCAGCAGCACCACCGCATCCCGCGCCGAACCCTGCTCCGGCGTCCCGATCCCCGCCGCCAGCAACGACAGGTTCCCGCCGGTCAACGTCCCCGAGGCCCGGCCCGGCACCAGCGCCGAACCGCCGCGCACCACCAGGTTCCGCTCGGGGTCGAACAACGACCGCCGCAGGTGCTCCACCGCGAAGTCGTCGAACAGCACGCTCGCCGGCATCGGGGAGAACAAACTGGACAGTCCCAAGTGGACATTCACCGCCCGGTGCAGCGCGGTGATGTCCGACGACCCGGCCAGCACCTTCGGACCCGCCTCGCGCAACGCGGCCCAGTCCACCAGATCCAGCATCCGCTGCACGCCGTAGCCGCCCCGCGCCGCCAGCACGCACCGCACGCCCGGGTCCAGCCACGCGTCGGTGAACTCCGCCGCCCGCGTGGCGTCCGAACCGGACAGATAGGGCGGCGACCCCGGCTCGGCGCGCACGCACGGCCCGATCCGCAGCTCGACACCCCAGCCGCGCAGCACCGGGATCGCCTTCTCCAGCAGGTCCGCCGGCACCGGCCCGGCCGGCGCCACCAGCGCCACCGTGTCACCCGCCCGCAGGCGCGGCGGCCTCATCGCGACAGCTCCAGCCGCGCCACGCCCGGCGTCTCGAACCCGAGCACCTGGCCGTAGAACGACAGCTCCGCCTCCAGCGCCGCCACGATCGTCGCGGCCTGCCGGAACCCGTGCTGCTCCCCGGGGAACCGCTGGTAGGCGTACGGGATCCCGCGCCCCTCGAGCCCGGCCACGAACCGGTCCGCCTGCTCCGGCGGGCAGATCCGGTCCTCCAGCCCCTGCTGGAACAGCACCGGCCCGGCCAGCGACGCCGAGTTCGCCAGCGGCGACCGCTCGACGTAGCGCTGCCTCGCCGCCGGCAGCGGCCCGACCAGCCCGTCCAGATACCGTGACTCGAAGTCGTGCGTGTCACCCTCGGTGCCGGTCCACCCGGCCAGGTCCAGCACCGGGTACATCACCGTGCCCGCCCGGTACGTCTTCGTCGTGGTCAGCGACGCCGCCGCGGTGAACCCACCCGCGCTGCCGCCGCGCACCGCCAGCCGGTCGCCGTCGGCCAGCCCGGCCGCCACCAGCGCCTCGGCCACCGCGACGCAGTCCGCGACGTCCACCACGCCCCACTGCTCCCGCAGCCGCTCCCGGTAGGCCCGCCCGAACCCGGTCGACCCGCCGTAGTTCACCGCCGCCACCGCGATGCCCCGGCTGGTGAAGTACGCCAGCTCCAGATCCAGCATCGGCAGGTGCTGCCCGGTCGGCCCGCCGTGGACGTGCACCAGCAGCGGGGGACGCTCGCCCTCGGGCGCCGCGAAGTCCGGGTTCGCCGGCCGGTACAGCACCACCGGCACGGTCTCGCCGCCGGTCGTCGTGAACACCCGCTCTTCCGGCACCGGCAAGAACGCCGCCGGCAGCTCCGGCTGGGGCGTCAGATCGGTGACCCCACCCCCGAAGGAGACGTGCACGACCGCGGCTTCCCGCACCGGGCCGCCCGCGACCCCGGTGACCCCGCCGTCGTGCGCCGCGAACCCCGTCGAAGACCACGCCGTCAGCTCCTCGGCCACCGGCGTCACCGAGCCGTCCGCCTCGTCCAGCACGGCCAGCCGCCCGGACGCGAGCACCGCGTGCCGCCCGCCGCCGAGCGGGGCGAACCACCGCGAACCCGCCTTCCACAACGGCCCGCCCAGCTCCCGCTCGACCGGCGCGACGTTCGCCAGCGCCCCGTCGAGCCCGATCCGGTGCAGGTTCCACCAGCCCTCGGGGTCGAGCAGCGCCAGCAGCGTCTCCGGCGTCTCCCACTCGACCTGGCACACCGCAACGCCCGCGCCGCCGGCCAGCACCCGGTGCGGCCCGAAGGAGCCGTCCTCGGCGACCGGAGCCACGCACAGCTCGGTCCCGTCCCACGGCATCGCCGGGTGGTCCCAGCCGAACCACGCCGCGTGCCGCCCGTCCGGCGACAGCTTCGGCACGGTCAGGAAGTGGTGGCTCGCAGCGAGCACGCGCTCCGAGCCGCCGTGGAGCGCGATCGCCACCAGTTCCCGCTCGATGTCGGCGGGGCGCGGGCCGGTGCTGCGTTCGCGGACCGCGAACACCTCGCCGGTCCGCCCGGCCCGCAGGTCGCCGTAGCGGACGCTCTGGGGCTGCGCGGGCTCCGGTGTCAGCGGCACCACACCGGTTTCGCTCACCGCGTAAACCCGCTGATCGGCCCAGTGCGTGAACACCACCACACCGCCGACGACCGCCCACGGCCGGCCGCCGTATTCGTGCAGCCGGTTGCGGACGTTCCACGGCGCCGGCAGCACGTCCTCGGTGCCGCCCGGCACCGCCCGCACCAGGGCGACCCGTCCCTGCTCACCGGGCCGCGCCTCGGCCCACCACACCTCGTCCCCGACGACGTCGAGCCACTGCGGGCCACCGCCGGCGGCGGCCACCTCGGCGGCGGTGATGGGCGAGGACCAGGTTCCGTACGGCGAGATCCGAGACACCCCCAGAGGCTAGCGGCCCGCGAAGGGTGGGGCGGCGGATGCCGATCATGCGGCGGTGGCCTAGGGTCGACAGTGCTATGTCTCGCGTAATCCACGTCTTCCGCCAGCCGGATCGGTTCGTCGCCGGCACCGTCGGCGAGCCCGGCGATCGCACGTTCTACCTCCAGGCCTCCGAGGACGTGCGCACCATCAGCGTCACCATCGAAAAACAGCAGGTCGTCGTCCTCGCGGAGCGCCTCGGCTCCCTGCTCGAGGAGGTCGCCAGCCGCTTCGGTGCCGACGTGCCCGACGACGTCCCCGACGACCAGCTCGACGTCGACCCCCTCACCGTGCCGGTCGAGGAGGAGTTCCGCGTCGGCACCATGGGTCTCGGCTGGGACGCCGACAGCAGCGCGGTCGTCATCGAGCTGCTCGCCATCACCGAGGGCGAGGTCGACGAGACGGTCGTGCTCGACGACACCGAGGAGGGCCCGGACGCCGTCCGCGTCTTCCTCACCCCGGCCGCCGCCCGCGCCTTCGCCGAGCGAGCCGACCGCGTCGTCAACGCCGGCCGCAAGCCGTGCCCGCTGTGCGGGGAGCCGCTCGACCCGACCGGGCACATCTGCCCGCGGCAGAACGGCTACCGGCGCGAGACCGACGCGGACGAAGACTGACCATGGCCGACACGCCGGCGGAACAGCCGGATCCGGCCGACCCGGCGTCCCGCGAGCTCGTCACCCACGGCCGCATCGACGTCGAAGGACGGCTCGTCGACGCCTCGAACGTCACGCTCTTCTGCGCCATCGAGCTCGACGGCGTCACCGGCCGCGTCGTGTACAAGCCGGTGTCGGGGGAGCGGCCGCTGTGGGACTTCCCCGACGGCACGCTCGCCGGGCGCGAGGTCGCCACCGCGATCATCAGCGAGGCCGCCGGCATCGGCGCGATCCCGCCGACCGTCCTGCGCGACGGGCCGTTCGGCCCCGGCATGGTCCAGCTGTGGATCGAGACGACCGAGGACGACCTGGTCGAGGTCCGCGCGCCCGACGACCTCCCCGAAGACTGGCGCGTCGTGCTGCACGCCCACGACCGGCTCGGCGAGCCCGCGGTGCTGGCCCACGCCGACCACCCCGGGCTGCGTGACCTCGCCGTGCTCGACATCGTCGTCAACAACACCGACCGCAAGGGCGGGCACCTGCTGCCCGGCTTGGACGGCCGCGTCTACGGCGTCGACCACGGCATCTGCCTGCACACCGATCCCAAGCTGCGGACCGTCCTGTGGGGCTGGATCGGCGAACCGGTCCCGCCGGACACCGTCGAGAAGCTGCGGAAGCTGCGCTCGGAGATCGACGGCGGCCTCGGCAAGACGCTGGCCGAGCACATCACCAAGTTCGAGATCCGCGCCTTGGCCGAACGCACCGACCTGCTGCTGGCCGAAGGCATCTTCCCCGAGCCCGGCGACGACTGGCGTGCCATCCCGTGGCCCCTGTTCTGATCGACGACGCCGCCCGGGCGCGGCTCGTCGACCGCTTCGGCGCGGAGCTGGCCGAACCCTGGTGCGACGCCCTCCCGGAGCTGGTCGCCCGGCTCACCGCGCAGTGGAACCTCGAGGTCCGCGAAGCCCGGCCGGGCAACACCGGCCGCACGCTGCTGTGCACCGGTCCTGGCGGTGACCTGCGCGTGCTCAAGCTGACGCCGGACCCCGAGGTGGCCCGGCTCGAGGTCACCGGGCTGCGCGCCTGGGCCGGCTGCTCCCGCGTCGTCCAGGTGCTCGACGCCGACCTCGACGCCCACGCGATCCTCCTGGAAGGGCTCGTCCCGGGCACCCAGGTCGACGGCGACGTCCCGTGGGCCGAAATCGGCGAGATGCTCGACCAGCTGCACGCCGCCGAACCGGTGGGCGAGTTCGGACGGCTGGCCGACGGCATCGAGTTCATCTTCACCCTCTCCGAACGCCGCCGCCGCGAATCCCCGGCCGCCGCGCACCTGAGCGCCGAAACCCTGGACAAGGGCCGTGAGCGCGCGCTCGCGCTCGCCACCAGCGGACCGGTCACGCTGATCCACGGCGACCTCCACCCCGCGAACGTCCTGGACGCCGGACCCGGCCGCGGCGCGGTCGCCATCGACCCGCGCCCCGGTCTCGGCGACCCGGCGCTCGACGCCATCGACTGGATGTTCGTGCCCATGGCGAAGGGCGGCACGCTCGACGACGGCCTCGCCGCGCTCGCCCCGCACGTGGCCGGCTTCGACGCCGAGCGCGTCCGGGCCTGGTGCGTCGCGATGGCCCCGCTGGTCGCATTGTCGCCTTTGCGCCGCGGCGAGCGGTCGCCGTTCACCGACGCGGTCCTGGAGTTGGCCCGCTGACCGGCGTGGCATGACCCGGCCGGGGCACCCCGCCCACTAGGTTGCCTGGTCGTGCGCCCCCATTCCTATGACGACGTGCTCGCCGGCCCGCGCCGCAAGAAGGTGCCGGAGGTCCCCGCCGAACCCGGCCTCGTGGTCGAAGACCCGGCCAGCGGGTTCTGCGGCGCCGTGATCAAGATCGAGTACGGGAACGTCGTGCTCGAAGACGGCAAGGGCCGCCACCGCGTGTTCCCGCTCGCCCCGGCCGGGTTCCTGCTGGAGGGCAAACCGGTCACGCTGGTGCCGGTCAAGACGGTGAAGGCGCCGGTCAAACAGGTGAGCGCGTCCGGGTCGGTCAAGGTGCAGGGCCTGCAGGCCCGCGTCGCCCGCGACTCGCGCATCTGGGTCGAGGGCAAGCACGACGCCGAGCTCGTCGAACGCGTCTGGGGCCACGACCTGCGCGTCGAAGGCGTCGTCGTGGAGCCCCTGGACGGCGTCGACGTGCTGAGTGACCGCATCGCCGAGTTCGGCACCGGACCCGGCAGGCGACTGGGTGTGCTCGTCGACCACCTCGTGCCCGGCAGCAAGGAGTCCCGCCTCGTCGAGGCCGTCCACGACGAGAACGTGCTGGTCACCGGGCATCCCTACATCGACGTCTGGGAGGCCGTGCGGCCCGAGGCCGTCGGCATCAGGGCGTGGCCGAAGATCCCCCGCGGCACCGAGTGGAAGCAGGGGATCTGCGACGCGCTCGGCTGGGGGCAACCTTACGAAGGCTGGCAACGTGTCCTGAGCGGGGTGAGCAGTTTCCGCGACCTCGAGACCCCGCTCATCGGGGCCGTGGAACGGCTCATCGACTTCGTCACCGAGTCGACGGAAGAGGCCTGAATGTCTGATTTGTCCAAGGTCACGCGTAGGTCACGTCGAGTCACTGCGCCGGTGCGAACCGGCGCGATCTGAGAGCATGAAGCCATGGCATGGGCAGTGGTCTGGTTGATCGTCGGCATCGCCCTGATGATCGCGGAAGTCCTCTCCGGCGACTTCGTGCTGATCATGCTGGGCGTCGGCGCGCTGTTCGGCGCCGGAGCCGACGTGCTCACCGGGAACATCTTCATCGACGTCGCCGTGTTCGCCGTCGCCTCGGTCGGGATGCTCGTGCTGATCCGCCCGGCGCTGAAGCGGCGCTTCCTCGCCGGCACCGGGCACCGCACCGGCATCGAGGCCCTCATCGGCGCCCGCGCCGTCGTCCTGTCCACAGTGGACTACGAGGCCGGGCAGGTGAAGCTGGCCGGCGACGTCTGGTCCGCGCGCAGCCTCTCGGAGCACCACGAACCGATCAAGCCCGGCACGTCCGTCACGGTCGTCGAGATCTCGGGTGCCACCGCCGTCGTGTCGGCCGAGCCGTGAGCCTGGGTCTCGTCGTCGTCCCCGAGGGCCGGGCCGCGGTGATCGAACGCGGCGGGCGGTTCCGCGCCGTGCTCGGCCCCGGCCGGCACTTCGTGCTGCCGTTCGCCGACACCGTCCGGGCGCGCGTCGATCTCGGCGACCAGATCCTGTCCGCACCGCCCCGGGTCATCGAGGCCGGCGACGGACGGGAAGTCCACATCGGATTCGAAGTCATCTTCGCCGTCACCGACCCGAAGCTGGCGACGTACGAAATCGGCAACCCGGCGATCGCGATCGAACAGCTGACCACCACGGCGCTGCGGCAGGAAGCGAGCCTGACCACGGCCGAGCGCGCCGTCACCGCACCGGGGGACCTGCACCGTACAGTGTGGACGGTCCTGCACGACACCACCGGACGCTGGGGCGTCACCACGAAAGAGCTGACGCTCACGGTGAGCCCGCCCGCGGCGCCCGGAACTCCGTCAACCGCGCAAGAATGGTACTAGGTAAGGGGAAGATCTCTTGACCACCACTGTGATCATCGTGGTCGTCTTACTGGCTCTCTTCGTGATCATCACGGTAGCCAAGGCGATCATGGTCGTGCCGCAGGCGCAGTCGGCCGTGATCGAGCGGCTGGGCCGGTTCCGCACGGTGGCGTCGCCGGGCCTGACCTTCCTGGTGCCGTTCCTGGACAAGGTGCGCGCCCGGATCGACCTGCGCGAGCAGGTCGTCTCGTTCCCGCCGCAGCCGGTCATCACCGAGGACAACCTGACGGTGTCGATCGACACCGTCGTGTACTTCCAGGTCACCGACTCGCGCGCCGCGGTGTACGAGATCTCGAACTACATCGTCGGTGTCGAGCAGCTGACCACCACCACGCTCCGCAACGTGGTCGGTGGCATGAGCCTTGAGCAGACGCTGACCTCGCGCGACTCGATCAACACGCAGCTGCGCGGCGTCCTCGACGAGGCGACCGGCCGCTGGGGCATCCGCGTCGGCCGCGTCGAGCTCAAGGCGATCGACCCGCCGCCCTCCATCCAGGACTCGATGGAGAAGCAGATGCGCGCCGACCGCGAGAAGCGCGCCATGATCCTCACCGCGGAAGGCCAGCGGGAGTCGGCGATCAAGACCGCGGAAGGCCAGAAGCAGAGCCAGATCCTCTCCGCCGAAGGTGCCCGCCAGGCGACCATCCTCGCGGCCGAGGCCGAGCGGCAGTCGCGCATCCTGCGGGCGCAGGGTGAACGCGCCGCGCGGTACCTGCAGGCGCAGGGCCAGGCGAAGGCGATCGAGAAGGTGTTCGCCGCGATCAAGGCCGGCCGCCCGACGCCGGAGGTGCTGGCCTACCAGTACCTGCAGACGCTGCCGCAGATGGCGCAGGGCGACGCGAACAAGGTCTGGATGATCCCGAGCGACTACGGCAAGGCCCTCGAAGGCTTCGCCCGCGCGCTCGGCGCCCCGGGCGACGACGGCGTCTTCCGCTACGAGCCGCCGAAGGACGACGACGTCCCGGCCAAGCCCGACCTCGAGGACGAAGAGGTCTCGAGCTGGTTCGAGACGAAGAGCGACCCGAAGGTCGCCGAGGCCGTGGCGGCCGCCGAGGCCGTGGCACGCCAGGAGGTCCCGGCCCTCGGCACGCCGTCGGCGCCGCCCGCCCGCCCGGCGATCCCGCGCCCGGTCCAGCAGCAGCAACTGCAGCAGCCCGAGGTGGAGCCGGCGGACGAGGAGCGGGGCACCGAGGTCACGCCCGCGCCCCAGCAGCCGCCGACGCCGCAGAGCGGCCAGCCGCTCCCGCAGCCGCAGTCCCCGGCCGGCCCGCACCAGGGCGCCGGGTACCAGGGCCAGCCGCCGCAGTCCCCGCCGCCGGGCCAGTTCGGCGGCCCGCAGAACCCGGGCAGCGGGCCGTTCCCGCAGCAGCCCCCGTTCGGCGGACCCCAGGGTCCGCGCCGCTGACGTGAACGAAAGGGGCCTCTCACCGGACTTCGGTGGGAGGCCCCTTTCGTCGTTCAGGAACGCTGGTACACGGTCACGTCGTCGATGTCGGCCTTCGAGCGGTCCTTCAGGAAGATCACGCACACCACCGTGACCACCGCCGACAGGATGATGTACCCCGAAATCGAGTACGGCGTCCCGGTCTGGTGCAGGAGCCACGTCGCCAGCAGCGGCGCCGGCCCGCCCGCGAACACCGACGCCAGCTGGTAGCCCAGCCCCGCGCCGCCGTAGCGCAGGTGCGTCGGGAAGCTCTCGCCGATCAGCGCCGCCTGCGGGCCGTACTGCAGCGCGTGCGGGATGAACGACACCACGACCGCGACGAAGACCAGCGCGTGGTTGCCGTGCGCCAGGATCGTGAAGTACGGGAACGCGATCACGCCGGTGAACACCGCCCCGGCCAGGTACACCCGTTTGCGGCCGATGCGGTCGGACAGCGTCGAGAAGAACGGGATCAGCGCGAGCTCGCATGCGGCACCGACGAGGACCGCGTTGAGCACGAACGTCTTGCTGAAGTCGTGCCGCGACACGACGTAGATCAGCACGTAGCTGGTGAACAGGTAGAACGGCATCTGCTCGCTGAACCGCACGCCGGAGGAGAGCAGGATTTCGCGCCAGTGGTGGCGGATCGCGTCGAGCACCGGCGTCTTCGCCGTCTGGCCGCTCTTGACGAGCTTGGCGAACATCGGCGTCTCGAGGATCTTCAGCCGGATCACGAGGCCGACCGCGACCAGGATGAGGCTCGCCAGGAACGGCAGCCGCCAGCCCCAGGAGTCGAAGTCCTCGGGGGAGAGGACCGCCGACAGCAGCGTCATGCCGCCGGTGCCGAGCACCAGCCCGACCGGGACGCCGATCTGCGCGAAGCTGCCGAGCAGGCCGCGTTTCTTCTGGTCGCCCCACTCCATCGCGAGCAGCACCGAGCCGCTCCACTCACCGCCGATCGCGATGCCCTGGACCAGCCGCAGCAGCACCAGGATCAGCGGCGCCGCGAACCCGATCGCCGACGTCCCGGGCAGCATCCCGACGACACCGGAGGAGATGCCCATCAGCAGCAGCGTGACGATCAGGGTCGTCTTGCGGCCGATCCGGTCGCCCCAGTGCCCGAAGATCGCGGCCCCGACCGGGCGGGCGGCGAACCCGACCGCGTAGGTCGCGAAGGACTGCATCGCGCCCGCGTAGGCGCTCGACGCGGGGAAGAACAGGTGCGGGAAGACCAGCGCCGCCGCGGTGTTGTAGAGGAAGAAGTCGTACCACTCGATGGTCGTGCCGATCGCGCTCGCCAGCGCCGCACGCCGTACTTGCACCTTCCCGGACTTGCTGTCCGGTTCCACCTTGTGAGTGACGCTGTTGTCGCCCAACACCATCTCGCAACACCTCCGGTGACCGATGTCACACAACAGTGTGACGCCCGTCGACGGTTTCGGCGATCGATGACCGCTATCTCGTCCAGTCGGTGATGAACAAAGTGCAGATTCTGCAACTTTGCAGAATCTGCAAGTTCGGCTATGGTGAACCCATGGACGCCAAAGGGCTGCGTGAGCGCAAGAAGCAGGAGACCCGCATCGCGCTGAGCTGGGCGGCCATCCGGCTCACCGTGGAGCGCGGCTACGCCAACATCCGGATCGAAGACATCGCCGCCGAAGCCGGGGTGTCCACCCGGACCTTCAGCAACTACTTCGGCACCAAGGGCGAGGCCATCGTCGCCCGTCACCACGACCGGGCCCGCGCGATCGCCGAAGCACTGCGGGAACGCCCGGCCGGCGAGCCCATCTGGGAGGCCATCACCGCGGCCGCGCTGGCCGGTTTCGCCCTCGGCGAGCCGGTGACCGAAGGCCGGGCGCCCGACCAGTCGTGGCTCGCCGGAATCCGGCTGATGGTCGCGGAACCCGCACTGCAGGGCGAGTTCCACAAGGCCGGCGCGGCGGGTGAAGCCGAGATCGCCCGGGTCGTCGCCGATCGCACCGGCACCGACGCCGAGGCGGACGTCTACCCGAAGCTCGTCGCCGGTGTCGTCGCCGCCGCGCTCAACGTCGTCACGCAGCAGTGGCTCGGAACCGAGCCGCGGCCGATGGAAGACCTGCTCCAGGACGTGTTCGGCCGGCTCGCCGCCGGCCTGCCCGAACCGCGCTGAGCCCTCCGCACCACGCCCGGCAGGGTCGCCGGGCTTGTTCGTCATGCCCTTTCACCGCAAGGAGTTCCGCCATGCAAGACGTCGTCATCGCCGGTGCCGGGCCCAACGGCCTCATGCTCGCCTGCGAACTCGCCCTCGCCGGCATCCGCCCGCTCGTGCTGGAGCGGCTGCCCGAGCCGACCGAGGAGAACCGCGCCAACGGCCTGGTCGGCCAGGTCGTGTGCCTGCTCGACCGCCGCGGGCTGCACGACCGCCTCGCCGGCCCGATCGGCCCGCCCGCCCCCGCGTTCGTCTTCGGCGGGATGCGCCTGGACCTCACGTTGCCCGAGCACAACTCGCTGCACATCCTCGGCGTGCCGCAGCGGCAGGTCGCGGCGATCACACCCAGGCCCAGTCCGCGCTGATCACGCCGGGCCGCGACGTCACGGCGCTGCGGGAGCTCTTCGGCGAACTGCTGCGGCTGCCGGCCACCGTGCAGCACATCGCCGACCTGATGTCCGGCGCGGACGTCCGCTACGAACCGGGCACCGACCACCCGCTCGACGGCCGGTGGGCCCCGGACCTGACGCTGGCCGACGGAACCCGGCTCGCCGAGCTGACCCGGACCGCCCGGCCGCTGCTGCTGGACTTCACCGGCTCACTGGGCGACGAACTGCGAGGCTGGGCCGACCGCGTCGACCTCGTCGCGGGCGCGGCGGACGCCGACGCGACCGCGTTGCTCATCCGCCCGGACGGGTACGTCGCCTGGGCGACCAGCTCGGCCGAGCCCGACGACACCGAGCGGAAGGCACTGCGAGCGGCCCTCGAACGGTGGTTCGGCAGCCCCGTTGACATGTAGGAGATCTCCTACGTATGGTCGATCGCATGACGATCACCCACGTGCAGTTCCTGACCCTGCCCGTCGCCGACCACGCCCGCGCGCGGGACTTCTACGTCGGCAAGCTCGGCTTCGAAGCGCTCGTCGACCGCCGCACGCCCGAGGGTGGCCGGTTCGTGATGGTCGCTCCGAAGGGTGCGCAGACGGGCGTGGTCCTGACCGACCAGCAGGTCGCCGGGATCGAGCCGGGTCCGCGGCACTTCCAGCTGCACACCACCGATCTCGACGCCGACGTCGCCGCGCTGCGGGCGGCCGGCGTCGAGATCGCCGATCCGGACGAGCGGCCGTGGGGGCGCGCGACGTCCTTCAAGGACCTCGACGGCCACGTCCTCGGCCTGCTGGAGCCGTCGGACTTCGGGAACGTGCCGAACTGATGCCGGTCAACGACGACGTCTTCGCGGCCCTGGCCAGCCCGGCCCGCCGCGAGGTCCTGCGGCTGCTGCTGGACGGCCCGATGGCCGCCGGGTCGATCGCCGAACGGTTCGAGATGGCCCGGCCGAGCCTCTCGGAACACCTTCGGGTGCTTCGGGAGGCCGGCCTGGTCAGCGAGCAGCGCCAGGGCCGCAACCGCGTCTACCGCCTCGACGCGGCCCCGCTCGAAGAGGTCGCCGACTGGCTGACGCCCTACGAGCGGTTCTGGCGGAGCAAGCTCGCCAACCTGCGTGACCTGCTCGACGAGGAGGAGGACCGGTGACCGACGACGACTCGACCGCGATCCACGTCGACCAGTTCCTCGCCCACCCGGCCCGCAAGGTCTGGCGCGCGCTGACCGAGCCGGATCTGCTCGAGCGCTGGATCAACATGCCCAACGACATCGAACCCGTGGTGGGACACCGGTTCCGGCTGCTGGCCGAGCCGGTGCCCGCGGCCGGGTTCGCCGGCGGCCCGGTGGAGTGCGAGGTCTTGGAAGTCGAGCCCGAGCGGAAACTCGGCATCCGGTGGGGTCCACGGTGGACGGTCACCTGGCGGCTGGAACCGGAAGGCACCGGCACCCGGCTCTTCCTCAGCCACGAAGGGTTCGACCCGGACGACGAGTTCGAGCGCGTCTCCCGGCGCATCATGGGCGGCGGCTGGCGCTCCCACGTGCCCCGCGCGCTGGCCCGGCTGCTGGACGCCTGGGACGACCCGTCGCCGTTACGATCGACAGGTGACCGCTGATCCCGCCGAGACGAAACCCCTGCGCGCCGACGCCCGGCGCAACCGGGCGCGCGTGCTGGAAGCGGCCGAGAGCGTGTTCGCCGCCCGGGGCACCGGGGCGCCGACCGAAGAGGTCGCCCGCGCCGCCGGGGTCGGCATCGGCACCGTGTTCCGGCACTTCCCGACGAAGGAAGCCCTGCTGGAGGCCGTGCTGGTCGCGCGGCTGCACCGGTTCGCCGACGAGGCCGAAGCCGTCGTGGCGGCCGACTCCGCCGACCCGGGCGCCGCGTTCTTCACCTTCCTCGCCGGCTGGATCGAGATGTCCGGCGCGAAGAACGCCTACTTCGAGGCACTCACCGCCGCCGGGGTGAGCGTGCCGCACGCCAAGTCCGACATCGGTGCCCGGCTGCTCGGTGCGCTCGGGGTGCTGCTGTCCCGCGCCCAGGCGGCGGGCGCGGTCCGCGAAGACCTCGTCCCGGGTGAGCTGATCACGATCATCATCGGCGTGGCCAAGGCCGCCGAGTACGCGGGCCCGGACGTGCGGCTGCGCGACCGGGCCGTGACGATCCTCTTCGACGGCCTCCGGCCGTCAGCGGGGGAGCGGCGCTGAGCCGACCGGCTCGAGCGTCGGCCGCTTCGGGGCCATGGTGTCCCCGGACGACTCGCCCTTCACCCGCCGCCGCACCCACGGCAGCGCGTGCTCCCGCGCCCACTGCAGGTTCTGGCTGCGGCGCGCGGCCGGGCTCAGGACCTCCCGCGGCGACAGCTCCGGGCTGATCAGCGGGTGCTCGACACCGAGGACCCGCAGCACCTCGATGGCGACCTCGGTGTGCCCGAACGCGTTGAGGTGCAGGCGGTCCGGCGCCCAGAACCGGCGGTCGCACAGCTGCCGCATCGACCACAGGTCCACCAGCAGCGCGTCGTGGCGGGCGGCGATGCCGCGCACGAGCTCGTTGTAGATCGCCACCCGGCCCCGGATGGCGCGGAACAGCGGGTCCTCGACGCCGTCGACGCCGGTGAACAGGATCAGGCGGGCGCCGGTGGACCGGACCCGGGCGACGGCGGCTTCGTAGTCGACGAGCATCGCGTCGATGTCGACCTTGGGCCGCATGAGGTCGTTGCCGCCGGCGTAGAGGGAGACGAGGTCGGGGTCGAGGGCGAGCCCCGGCTCGAGCTGCTCGCCCAGCACCTGCGGCAGCAGCTTGCCGCGGATGGCGAGGTTGGCGTAGCGGAAATCGGGCTCGCGCGCGGCAAGCTGCTCGGCGACGCGGTCGGCCCAGCCACGCACGCCGTTCGGGGCGGCCGGATCGTCGTCCCCGACGCCTTCGGTGAACGAGTCCCCCATGACCACTAAGCGCTTGCTCATGTCAGCAGTCTAAGCAGCCGCCGGCTGGAAGGATCACGGCCCATGGCCTTCACGACGACACCACTGCTCGACCTCGCGTACGAAGAGACGGGCGCACCGGACGGCGTTCCGGTGGTGCTGCTGCACGGCTTCCCGTACGACGTCCGGTGCTACGACGAAGTCGCCGCCCGGCTCACCGGGACCCGCGTGCTGGTGCCGTACCTGCGCGGGTTCGGCGGCACGCGCTTCCGGTCCGCGGACACGCCCCGCTCCGGCCAGCAGGCGGCGCTCGCCCAGGACCTGCTCGACTTCCTGGACGCGCTCGCGATCGAGCGGGCGGTGGTCGCGGGCTACGACTGGGGCGGCCGCGCCGCGTGCATCGCGGCCGCGTTGTGGCCTTCGCGGATCCGCGGGCTGGTGTCGGTCGACGGGTACAACGTCCAGCACTTGGCGTCGGCGGCCGAGCCGACCCGGCCGGAGTGGGAGCGGACCTACTGGTACCAGTACTACTTCCACTCCGAGCGCGGCCGCCGCGGCCTGGAGCGCAACCGCGACGAGCTGTGCGAGCTGCTCTGGCGCACGTGGTCCCCGACCTGGGCGGGCGCGGCCTCGGCGTTCCGGGCGAGCGCGCCGAGCCTGCACAACCCGGACTTCGTCGACGTGGTGATCCACTCGTACCGCCACCGCTTCGGCCTGGCCGCGGGAGACCCGCGCCACGACGAGCTGGAGGAGCTGATCGCCGCGGAGCCGCCGATCACCGTGCCGACGGTGGTGCTGGAGGGCGACGCCGACGGCATCGGCGGCCCGAGTGCGGCCGAGGACCGGGAGCACTTCACCGGCCCGTACGAGCATCGCGTCCTGCCGGGTGTCGGGCACAACGCGCCGCAGGAAGCGCCCGCGGAGTTCGCGGAGGCGGTGCTGGCGGTGCTTCGTAGTTCCGCCTGACGTGGAACGCCTGGCTTACGCCCGGGCCTGGCCGGTTCACGGGAAGCACGAGGGCCTCCGACGCGGTCGCCGACCGGCGTCCACGCGGGGACGACCCGGAGCTCGACGTCGCGGTCCTCGGCGCGGGGCTGACGTTCGAGCGGTTCGCCGAAGGGGCCGAAGGGGGCGAGCCCACCCTGACAGTCCTCGCGTCGCGGGCGCGAAAGCCGGACGACGCGCCTAAGCCGTGAGCTGGCGGGCCCGGTGGTCGGCGACGTGGACGCGGGTCGCGCAGCGGGTCGAGCAGAAGCGGCGGCGGCCGTTGCGGGACGTGTCGACGTACGCCGTCTCGCAGCCCTCTCGGCCGCAGATCCCGAGGCGGTCCGGCGCTTCGCACACCAGGTGAGCGAGCCCGCCCGCGGTGAACGCCCGCACGCGGCCGACCGGGCCCGCGTCTTCGGCCGAGTAGTGCAGGTGGGCGGGTTTGCCGTCGTGGGTGGCGATGTACGGCCGGCACGCCGCCTCCGCGAGCAGGTCGTTGACCAGCGCCGCGCGCGCCTCCGGAGCCGCGGCGAACACCGGCCGCAACCGGTGGGCCCAGGCCGCGATCCGGGTGGCTTCGTCGTCGGTCAGCGCCGGGATGGACATGCCGTTGCGGACCATCCCGTCCAGCAGCTCGCTCGCGGACCCCGCGTTCACCAGGTCGGCGGCGACGAGCGCGGCCGGGCCGCCGTAAGGGTTGAAGTGCACAAAGCCATTACACCACGATCGGGGTATGGACGGAAACCGTTGCCCCCGCTGCGGCTGGCCGCTCGCCGAACTGCCGGCGACCGCGGCCCGGCCCGCCACCCGCCGGCTCGACTACGTGCGCTGCCTCTGCGGCAGCTGGCTCGCCCGCCTCGACGGCGAAGTCGTCGGCGCCACCCGGACGCCGTGACTCAGAGGTCGAGCACGCCCGCCGCGTTGTCGTTCCACTGGTCGACCCGGCGGATGTACTCGTACAGCGCGCGGCTGCCGCGCACCCAGCGCCCCTGGTCGGCGATCGCGAGGTCGTCGGCACCCGCGCGGCGGGCCTCGGTGGCGAACCCGGACCGCAGCGAGTGCCCGGTGACCGGGTACGGCAGGCCCGCCCGGACGCCGGCCCGGGTGAGGATCTGGTTGACGCCGGTCGTGCTCAGCGCGGGCTCACCGACGTTGCCGTGCCGGTCGACGCGGCGGAACGCCGGCCCCTCGGTGATCCCGGCGCCGGAGCGCCACGCGTGCCACGCCCGCACCGGGTCGGTGTCGGGGCTCTCGCGGCGCGGGACGACCATGTCGCCGGTGCTCTTGCCGTGCCGCACGGTCACCGCCAGGCCCCGGTCGTCGACCGGTTCGACGTCGGTGACCAGCAGGTTCGCCAGGTCGGAACACCGCGCGGCGATGGGAAACCCGATCAGCAGCATCGCCCGGTCCCGCGTGCCGGCCAGGGTGTCCGGGCAAGACCGTGACATCGCCCGCAGGTCCGGGAGCGTGACCATGGTGGCCTTGCCGCGCCCGCGCTGGATGCCTTCGCGGGCCAGCCGCTGCCGGTAGCCCTTCAGCGCGCGCCACGCGGCACGGCTCGCTTCGGGGTCGACGACGACCTTGTGGTGCCGCAGCCCGGCGAGCGCGCCGGTGAGCCGCCGTTCGATCGTCGACGGCGCCGCCGGGGCGGCCCGTTCCGGCACCTCCGGCACGACGCGCTCGTCCGGACGCAGCGTGCGGCCGCGTTCGAGCCAGACGACGAACCCGGTCAGGGCCCCGATCGACGCCGACAGCGGCGGGATCCCGGCTTCGGCGGTGTAGTCCTGCCACACCTGCCAGTCCTGGGCGTAGGCCTTGAGCGTGTTCGGCGGCCGTTGCCCGTCGACGTGCCGGGTGGCGGCTTCGTCGAGCAGGGCGAGCCGGTCCTGCGGGCTCGCGGCGGCGAGGGCGGCGTCGGTCACCGGTTCGAGCTCGGGCACGCGCCGAGGTTACGGGATGTCGATCTCCGCGGGCAGGAACCGGCCCAGGGCGTCGGTCACCGCTTCGGGTCGTTCCAGGGTCTGGATGTGCGGAGCCCCGGGGACGACCTCGAACTTCGCGCCGCCGCCGCCGATCCGGGCCGCGATGGCGGCCATGCCCTCGACCGGGATCGACGCGTCCGCGTCGCCGGCGAGCGCCAGTGCGGGCGCCGGGAAGTCGCGGAGCCGCTCGTAGACGTCGAGACCGGCGTAGCCGCGCCAGATCGAGGCCCAGGCGGCCGGGTCGAAGGAGGCGACGCACTCACGGGCGTAGCGCACGCCTTCGGTCTCCGCTTCGAGCGCTTCCGGGGTGAACCAGCGTGCCAAGGTCGGGGCGATCAACGGCGTCATGCCGCCGGTCTCGGCGAGCCGCGCACGTTCCTCGAACGCCACCGGCACCGGCCGGTCCGGCGCCGCCATCAGGGTGAGCGAGGCGAACCGCCCGGGCGCGGCCACGGCGGCGGTCTGTGCGATCGCGCCGCCCAGCGACAGCCCGGCTACATGGGCAGCGTCCAGTTCGAGCGCGTCCAGCACGGCCACGAGGTCGGCGGCGGTCGCCGCCATCGTGAACGGGAGCGGCGCGTCGGCGGCCGAGCCGTGGCCGCGGACGTCGTAGGCGAAGACGCGACGGCCTTCGGCGAGGCGGTCCAGCACCGGGTCCCACATCCGGCGGTCCAGGCCGAGGGAGTGCACGAGCAGCACGGCGGGCCCGCGGGTGCCGCGGACGGTGACGGTGGTTTCGTGGTCGGACACGCGGATCCTCATGCCTTGATCCTTTCAGTGGTGTCCACGCAAAATCGGTTCCGCGACGCTGTCGATCCGGCCGCGCGCCGTTCGTATGAGGGGCGAGCCAGCGAGAGGAGCCCACGTGAAGCAGTACCTGCTCAGCATCTACCAGCCCGACGGCCCGACCCCGCCGCCCGAGGTGCTCGACGGTGTCGTGAAGAAGCTCGACGCCCTCAACGCCGATCTCAAGGCGGCCGGGGCCTGGGTGTTCGCCGGTGGGCTGCACCCGCCCGCCACCGCCACCGTGCTGAGGGCCGGCGACGGCGACACGCTCGTCACCGACGGCCCCTTCGCCGAGGGCAAGGAACACCTCGGCGGGTTCACCATCATCACCGCGCCCGACCTCGACGCGGCGCTCGCCTGGGGCAGCCGGCTCGCCGACGCCGTCGCGCCGCTGCCGGTCGAGGTGCGGCCGTTCGCCGGATGAGCGTCGAGGACGTCTTCGCCGCGGAGTACGGCCGTGCCGTGTCGGTGCTGGTGCGGGTGTTCGGGAGCATCGACGTCGCCGAAGAAGCCGTGCAGGACGCGTTCGCCGAGGCGGTCCGGCGGTGGCCGGCGGACGGGGTGCCGCCGAGCCCGGCGGGCTGGCTCATCACCACCGCCCGCAACCGGGCCATCGATCGCCTGCGCCGGGAAGCCGCCCGGGCGGACAAGCACGCCCAAGCCGCGTTGCTGCATGCCGAAACCGAGCCCGTCGAGGAGGGCGCCGTGCCCGACGAACGGCTCCGGCTGATCTTCACCTGCTGCCACCCCGCGCTGGCCCGCCCGGCGCAGGTCGCGCTGACCCTGCGGCTGCTCGGCGGCCTGACCACCGCGGAGATCGCCGGCGCGTTCCTGGTGGCCGAGCCCACAATGGCCCAGCGGATCGTGCGGGCGAAGAACAAGATCCGGGACGCGGGCATCCCGTACCGCGTCCCGCAGGACGCCGACCTGCCGGCGCGGCTGTCCGCGGTGCTCGGCGTGCTGTACCTGATCTTCAACGAGGGCTACACGGCGAGCGCGGGGGAGGACCTGGTCCGCGACGACCTGTGCCGCGAAGCGATCCGGCTCGCCCGCGTCCTGGCCGGGCTGATGCCCGACGAGCCGGAGGTCTGGGGCCTGCTCGCGCTGATGCTGCTGATCGACTCCCGCCGCCTGACCCGCACCGGTCCCGACGGCTCGGTGGTCCTGCTGGCCGACCAGGACCCCACCGGGTGGGACGCGGAGCTGGTCGCCGAGGGTCAGGAGATCGTCCGCCGCTGCCTGCGCCGCAACCAGCCGGGCCCGTACCAGATCCAGGCGGCGATCCAGGCCGTCCACAGCGACGCGCCAACGGACTGGTCCCAGGTCAAAGCGTTGTACGACCAGCTGCTGGCCGTGACGCCGACGCCCGTGGTGGCGCTGAACCGCGCGGTGGCGGTCGCCGAGGTCGACGGTCCTGGTGCGGCGTTGGCCCTGGTCGAGGAGCTGGAGCTGGCGGGGTTCCCGCTGTACCACGCGATCCGCGCGGACCTCCTGGACCGGCTCGGCCGGAGTGGGGAAGCGGTGGCTGCTTATGCGACCGCGATCGAGCTGACGCACAACTCGGCCGAGCGAGCCCTTCTGGAACGGAAGCGGGCCGCAGCGTCAACTCTGGGTTGACGTTAAGGGGGGTCCTAGTTTTTCGGGGCCCTCGATCCGGCCTCATCGAGCCTTCGGTCTTCTGGGTTGTTCTGGGTTTGGATATGTGACCTTATCAAAACCCAGGTGGTCGCCTGATTATCTTCTAATTTGAACCAGCTGCCTCTACTTCTGATTAGAAGGTTTGATAGGCTCTCGATCATGACGGAAGATGCAGGTCAGCCGCGGATTTGCGAGTACCGGCGCTGTGGGGCGCCGCTGCCGCCGGCGGTGGGGCGGGGGAGCCGGGCTCGGTTCTGCCAGGACGGGAAGACCTGGGGGCGCCGGAACCTCACCTGCCGCGACGCCGAAGCCGTCTTGTCGGACGCCGAGTCGCTGCGAGAGAGCGACACCGAGCTGGACGACACAGCCGTCACCGCGCTCGCCGGGCAGGTCGACCGCGTGCTCGAACCCGCGCGAGGGCTCGTCGAGACGCTCACGACCCTGCGCCACCAACTGGAAGCCACCACGGCCGCCGCGCTCGCCGAACGGGACGCCGCCCTGGCGGAGGCTGACGATCACCGTCGGCAGCGCGGGCTCGCCGAAGCCGAAGCCGCGCAGGCCCGGGAGGCCTCCGAGGATGCCGCCCAAGTCGCCACAGCTGCCGAGAAGGAAGCCGCTGCCGCACGACGGGAACGGGACGAGAGCAGTGCCGCCCGGCGAGCCGCACTGCAGGAGCAGCAACGCGCTGAAGGACAGCTGGCGGCGGTGCGGGACGAACTCGGGCGGGTCGCCGAGCGGGCCGACGCCAGCGCCGCCCTCGCCGGTGAACGCGCCGCGGTGATCGCCACTCTGACCACCGAACTCGCGGCCGCACGCGTGGCTCTCGACGAGGAATGCGGACGGAGCCAGGCCGCGTCGGCACGCGCGGATGCGGCCGAAGCCCGCTCGGAAACCACCACCCAACGCCTCGACGCGGCCGAGACGCGCGCGGCAGCGGCCGAAACCCGTGCGGAAGCTGCCGCCGGACGGCTCGATACCGCCCGTGAAGAGCTGACCAAGGCAGCTACTGCCCATCGGTCAGCTCTCGACCAAGCTCGGGCGGACGGCGACCGGCGGCTGGCCGACGTGCAGGCGGCACATGAGCAGACCGTCCGGTCCATGCACGAGACCACCACGAACCTCGGCGCCGAACTCCGCGCCTGCACCGGCCGGGCCGACAACGCCGAGCGCGCGCTGACCAGGGCTCTCGCCGTCCTGCGGGAGGCGGAGGTCAGCTTGCCCGAGGACGTCGCGGCAATGCTCAAGTAGTTACTTGACTATCGACCGGCACCAGGCATAACTTAAGCACATGCTTGACCATGAGCTGGACCTGGTGTTCCGCGCCTTGGGCGACCGGACGCGGCGGGCACTGGTGGAGCGGCTCGTGCGCGGGCCGGCGTCGGTCAGTGAGCTCGCCGAGCCGCTGACCATGTCGCTCGCCGCCGTGGTGCAGCACCTCCAGGTGCTCGAAACAGCCGGGATCGTGCGGTCGGAAAAGCACGGCCGCGTGCGCACGTGCCGGATCGAACCGGAGCTGCTGCGCGCGGGTGAGCACTGGCTGGGCCGGCAGCGCACCACATGGGAAAGCAGGCTCGACCGGCTCGGCGACTTCCTCGCCGAGCCGCCCGGCCCGTCGGAAGGGAGCACGACATGACCGTCATCCACACCACCTTCACCCTCGAACGCACCTACCCGGTCCCGCCGGAGCGGGTGTTCGCCGCTTGGGCGGACCCGGTGGCGAAGGAGGCCTGGTTCGTCTCCGAGGGGGCGCACGAGCTGGACTTCCGCGTCGGCGGCCAGGAGACCATCGACGGGCTCACGCCGGACGGTGGCGTCCTGGCACTGGTCTCGACCTACCACGACATCGTGCCCGGGCAGCGGATCGTCTACGCCTCCACGCTGAGCGGCGGCGGCAAACTGGCCACGCTGTCGACGACCACCATCGAGCTGGCCGACGAGGGCGCGGGCACCCGGCTGACCCTCACCGAGCAGGGCACGTTCCTCGACGGCGCGGAGAAGCCGGAGTGGCGCGAGCAAGGCACCGGCGAGTGGCTCGACCGGCTGGGCGAGGCCCTGAAATGACCCCCCGAACTGCTCGTCGAAGCCCGTTCGGTTCCGTTCACGCCGTCCGGTACCGCTGGGGACTGACGCCGAACTCGCGCTTGAAGGCCGCACTGAGGGCGAACGCGCTGCCGTAGCCGACCTGGTGGGCTACCGCTCCGATCGTCGCGTCCGGTTGCTGGCGTAGGAGGTCCGCGGCCAGTGCGAGGCGCCAGCCCGTGAGGTAGGCCATCGGTGTCTCGCCGACCGTTGTCGCGAAGCGGCGGGCCAGTGCGGCTCGCGAAACGCCGGTGTTGGCCGCGAGCTTCGCGACCGTCCACGGCTCGGCCGGCTGGTGCTGCAGCAGCCGCAGCGCCTGCCCGACGATCGGGTCGTCGTGGGCGCGGTACCAGGCCGGGGCGCTCGTGTCGGGCCGGTCGAACCACGTGCGCAGCGCGGCGATCAGCAGCAGGTCCAGCAGCCGGTCGAGGACGGCCTCCTGCCCCGGCACGTCCCGGCCGATCTCGGCGGCGAGCAGCCCGACCAGCGGCGTCGGCCAGTCGGCCGCCCGCAGGACGATCAGCGCCGGCAGCGCGGCCAGGAGCTTCTTGCTGATCTCGCCTTCCATGCCGTACGTGCCGGTGAGCAGCACGACCGGGCCGCCGGTGCCCCAGGTGCGGACGCCGAGGTCGGCGTAGTCGGTGAGGTGCCCGCCGTCGGGGGTGCGGCACTCCTGGCCGGGAAGGATCAGCGCCTGCGGCGGCGTCGACGGGTGGTCGGCGACCAGGTACGGGTCCGGGCCGCGGGCGATCGCGACGTCGCCTTCGCCGAGCAGGACGCTCTCGCCGGCGTCGGGGACGATCCACGCCTCGCCGCGCACGACCGACACGACGGTCAGCGGCGCTTCGTCCTCGATGCGCAGGGACCACGGCGGGGTCAGTACCGAGCGGAGCAGGAACGCGCCGTGGGCACGGGGGCCGTCGAGGAGTGCGGCGAGCGGGTCCATGCCTCGAAGTGTAGACGCTGGAACATGCGATCGAGGCTTTGAACTATGGAGAGTCTTACCGGAAGCCGGTTGACTCACTGCCATGACAACGAACTTCCTGGTGGTGGGCGGCACCGGCAAGACCGGGCGCCGCGTGGCGGATCGGCTGCGGGAGCGCGGCCTGCCGGTGCGGATCACGTCGCGGCGCGGGGCGCCGCCGTTCGACTGGAGTGACCGCGAGACCTGGGCACCGGCACTGAAGGGCATCGACGCCGTCTACTTGACCTACTACCCCGATCTGGTGGTGCCCGGGGCGGCCGCCGACATCCGCGCGTTCGCGGAACTGGCGGTCGCGCACGGCGTCGGGCACCTGGTGCTGCTGTCCGGTCGCGGCGAGGAGGAAGCCGAGGCGTGCGAACGGATCGTCGCCGAGGCCGGCACCGGCTGGACGGTCCTGCGGTGCGCCTGGTTCGCGCAGAACTTCAGCGAGCACTTCCTGCTCGACGCCGTGCGCGGCGGGGAGATCGCGCTGCCGGCGGGCACGGTCACCGAGCCGTTCGTCGACGTCCGCGACATCGCCGACGTCGCGGTGAAGGTGCTGACCGAGCCTGGCCACGCCGGACAGCTGTACGAGCTGACCGGGCCTCGGCTGCTGAGCTTCGCCGACGCCGCCGCGGATATTTCCGCCGCGTCGGGGCGAGATGTCCGCTATGTTCCGGTTTCCGCGGAGGAGTATGCCGCCGCAGCCGTCGGGTACGGCGTGCCGGAGGAAGAGGTCGGAGCGCTGACCGAGCTGTTCGCCCGGGTGCTCGACGGCCGCAACGAGTCGGTGACCCACGACGTCGAGCGGGTGCTGGGGCGGCCGGCGACGGACTTCGCCGGCTTCGCGCGGGACGCGGCGGCCACCGGGGTCTGGGCCCGGTGAAGGGGAAGGAGAGACCGATGTCGACGGTGGTGCTGGTGGCCGCGCTGATCGCGGCCGGGTTGGTCGCCGGGTTGTTCTACGCCTACGCGTGTTCGGTGATGCCGGGGCTCGCACGCGGCGACGACAAGACGTTCGTGGAGGCGATGCGCGGGATCAACGTCGCGATCATCAACCCGGTCTTCATGCTGACGTTCCTCGGCGCGCCGGTGCTGGCCGGCGTGGCGATCTTCCTCAACCCGGGGCCACGGCCGTGGGTGATCGCCGGGTTCGCGTGCCTGGTGGCGATGCTGGTGATCACCGGGGCGCTGAACATCCCGCTGAACAACGCGCTGGACTCCGGCGGTGACGACTACGCGGTGGTGCGCGCGAACTTCGAAGCGGCGTGGGTGCGCTGGAACATCCTGCGCGCCGTGGTGAGCACGGCGGGGTTCGGCTGCCTGGCCGGCGCCGTGCTCACCCGGAACTGAGTCAGTCCGCGAGGCGGAAGAGCAGGTCCGTGACCCACTGGGCCGGGTCGGGCACTTCGAGGGGGTTGGTGCGCAGGACTTCCAGGCGGCCACCCCACTCCTCGCCGTCGGGGCCTTCGGTGACATCCCACGTGACGCCCTCGGCGGCGCCCCAGGCCAGGACTTCCGCGGTGGCGGCGGCCAGGCCGTCCGGGGCGCCGACGTAGGTTTCCAGGACGTACTTCCCGGCCGGCAACTCACCGATGAACGCGGGTTCCTCCGGGCTGAACGAACCTTCGATCGGGACGCCGGCCTCGACGGTGAACCGCATGCCCGGGTGCAGCACGCGGTAGCGGAAGAACGGCGCCCCGGCCGGGACGATCCCGTGGCCGGCCAGGGTGCCGATGAGCGGTGGCAGCCGGTCGGCGATGCGCGGGAACTCCTCGATCCCGAGGGTGGCGCGCTCGGCGACGTAGCGCTGGGCCGGTCGGTCCACGATGGACGGCATCAGGGTTCCTCCGGGACGAAGATCGGACGGACCTCGATACTGCCGTACGTCGCGGCGGGATGCTTGGCCGCGATCTCGAGGGCTTCGTCGAGGTCGTCGCACTCGAGGACGACGTAGCCGCCGATCTGTTCCTTGGCTTCGGTGAACGGCCCGTCGGTGAGCAGCACTTCCCCGTCGCGGACGCGGATCGTGGTGGCTTCCGAGGGCGGGCGCAGGCCGCCGCCACCGTGGATCTTGCCGCGGCGGGCCAGGTCCTCGCCCCAGCCGTCGCAGCCGTCGTACTGGTGTTCCTCGGCGGTCTCGTCGCCGGCGATCATGAGCAGGTACCGCATTCAGCGTCCTTCCAGTACTTCGCGCAGGCGCGCGGCGAAGGTTTCCGGTTCGGTGGCGAACCCGCCGTGGTCACCCGGGAACTCCACGGCGGTCAGGCCGAGAGCGGTGGCGAGCCCGACGCCGGTTTCGTGGGCCGTCGAGCCGGCGGACTTCTCGCCGATGGCGACGACCAGCCGCACGGATGTCTCCCGGAGCGCGTCGAGGTCGGGTTCGTAGGCGCCGGTGGCCGCCATCAGGTGGCGGAAGAAGTAGGTGAAGTTGCCTTCGCCACGCGGGTCGAGCGGCGGCGCGGGGTCGACCCCCACGAGCGCCATGAACGCGGCGAAGGCCGCACCGAGGCCCTGGTCGCGGAACAGCGCGGGGATGTCGGGCCCGTCGAGGGCCCCGGCGGGCAGGTAACGGCTGACCGGTGGTTCGTGCAGCACGACCGTGCGGACGTCACCGGGGTACCGGAGGACGTGGTCGAGCAGCGTGATGGCGCCGCCGCTGCTGGCGAACACGTCCGCGGGGCCGACTTCGGTGAGCAGGCGGTGCACGTCGTCGGCGTGCTCGCGGATGACGTCGTCCCCGGGTTCGCCGTCGAGCGGGCTGCGGCCTAGGCCGCGCGGGTCGTAGGTGACGACCGTGTGGTCTTCGGCCAGCACCGGCCGGATGTGGGTGAACACCGCGGCGTCGGCGGGGCCGCCGGGGACCAGCAGCAGCACCGGGCCGCGGCCGGTGACGTCGTAGGTGAGGGTGGCGCCGGGAACGGCGAGGGTGGTCATGGGCTTTCCTCCGGTGGTCGGGGTTCGCCCGACCGACGAACGGGCCCGCCCGGGACCGACACCGTCTCCGAAATTCTTCGCGTGAGATAGGCACGCTCGGCGTCGGTGGGCGCGAGGTCGCGTGCTTTCGCGTACCAGTCGGCGGCTTCGGCGTCCCGGCCCAGGCGGCGGAGGAAGTCGGCGCGGGTGGCGGGCAGCAGGTGGTAGCCGTCCATGGTCAGCTCGTCGAGCAGCGCGAGCCCGGCGAGCGGGCCGTCGGCCATGCCGATCGCGACGGCCCGGTTGAGCTCGACGACGGCGCTCGGGACGTGCTTGCGCAGTTCGCCGTAGAGGCCGGCGATCTGGGCCCAGTCGGTGTCGGCGGGCGTCGCGGCGGTGGCGTGGCAGGCGGCAATGGCGGCCTGGATCTGGTACGGCCCGGGCTGTCGCCGGCGCAACGCGGTCTCCAGGATCCGGGTGCCCTCGGCGATTTCGCCCGCGTCCCACCGGGTGCGGTCCTGTTCCTCGAGCGGGACGAGCTCGCCGTCGGAGCCGGCCCGGGTGGCGCGGCGGGCGTGCTGGACCAGCAGCAGCGCGAGCAGGCCGAGGACCTCGGGTTCGTCCGGCATGAGCCGGGCCAGGACGCGGGCGAGCCGGACGGCTTCGGCGGCGAGGTCGGGGCGCTGCAGGTCGGGCCCGGCGCTGGCGGAGTAGCCCTCGTTGAACGTCAGGTAGAGCACGCCGAGGACGGCGGCGGTGCGTTCGGGCAGCAGGTGCGCGGGCGGGACGCGGTAGGGGATGCCGGCGTGGCGGATCTTGCGCTTCACCCGCACCAGCCGCTGGGACATGGTGGCTTCCGGGACGAGGAAGGCGCGGGCGATCTCGGCCGTGGACAGCCCGGCCAGGGTGCGCAACGCGAGCGCGACCTGGGCTTCGGTGGCCAGCGCCGGGTGGCAGCAGGTGAAGATGAGCCGCAGCCGGTCGTCGGTCACGCCGCTGTCGTCGCTCTCGGGTTCTTCGCGGACGTGCATCAGGGCGGCCTCCCGGAGCTTGGCGGCACCGGCGGTCTCGCGGCGGAGCCGGTCGGTGGCGCGGTGGCGGGCGGCGGTGGTCAGCCAGGCGCCGGGCCGCTTCGGGACGCCGTCGCGCGGCCACGTGCGCAGCGCGAGGGCGAACGCCTCCTGGGCGCACTCCTCGGCCAGGTCCCAGTCGCCGGTGATCCGGATGAGCGTGGCCACGACCTGGCCCCACTCCTCGCGGAACGCCTCCGCGACCGCGGTCTCGACGTCCACAACCGCTCCTTCCGCCGGTTCACCCACCCGACGAACGGCCGGGCCCGGAATCGACAGCCGCCGCGTGGCAGGCGCCGAACCCTTCGGCGCGCACGACGATCCGGCCGCCTTCGACGCGGACGGCCGTCTCGGTGGCGTCGCTGACCGCGGTGACGCCGGCGGCCGCGGCCAGTTCGCCGGTCGCGTCGCAGACGAGCCGCAGCCGGGGCTGGGCCGGGGGCGCGATCGCAGGGTCGAGGCAGCCGCGCAGGTCGGCGACGGCGAGGCGGGCCAGCGGGGCGAGTTCGCCGGGGTCGCTGGTGACGAGCACGGCGGTGACGTCGGCGCCGGTGCGCACGGCTTCTTCGAAGGCGGCGGCGCGGTGCAGGCCGAGGATGGTGACGACGCCGTCGCCGGGCCGGAACGGCTCGCCGGTCAGCAGGTCCGTCGCCGTCGGCGGGGTCCACGGCTCGTCAAGCGGCCGGGCCTGGCTCGTGATCGGCGGGACGTCCGGCCAGTCGTCCGTGAGATCCAGGTCGAGCAGGGCGGCGCAGGCGGCGACGATGTGGAACGGCTCGCCGAAGCCGGGCGCGGCCGCGGCGAGCTGGCTCGCGCCGTGCAGCGTGGTGAGGGCGGCTTCGGCGACGCGGACCAGCCGCCGTCCCGGGCGCACCCGTTCCAGGGCGAGCCCGAGCAGGATGGCGTCGACCCGCATGAGCTGCGCGAACGGCCGGCGTGTGTGCTCGTCGGCGAGGATCTCGGGCAGCAGGTCGCGGCCGAGGCGGGCGTCGCCGCTGTCGTCGTCGGTGGCCAGGGGCAGCCGGGCGACCCAGGCGCGGGCGAACGCCGCCAGGACGTCGGCCGCGCTCGCGTCCGGTGGCGGGGTGGCGAACCGGGGCGCGCGTTCGGCGAGGTCGGCCAGCACCGCGAAGTACAGGGCCCGTTTGCCGGGGAAGTTGGAGTAGACCGCGCCGCGGGTGAGCTCGGCGCGTTCGGCGATGACGTCGATCTTCGCGTCGCGGAAGCCGCGCCCGGCGAACTCGTCGCGGGCGGCGGAGAGGACCTTCGCGCGGTTGCGCTCCTGGGTCTCCGTCCTGCTGAGCCTGACCATCGTCCTCCTTGCCGCGGTGACGTCGATCAAGATACCGTGACCACTGAGATGATTAGAACATCTGATGTGAACATGTGGAGTTGCGGATGACCCCCGAGATCGACCTCACCGACCTGAAGGTCCTGACTGACCCGTTCACCGCCTACGACCAGGCCCGGGAGGTGAGTGCGGTGGCCAAGCTGGTCATCCCCGGCTTCGGCCCGTTCTGGGCGCTGACCCGCTACACCCAGGCCCGCGCGATGCTGGCCGACCCGCGGTTCGAAGTCCGGGCGGAGAGCTTCCTGCGCCCGCCGGGCATCCCCGAGCACTGCCTCGAGTACATGCGGACGATGGCCGAACAGGACGGGCCCGAGCACCTGCGGCTGCGCCGCCTGGTCGCGCCGGCGTTCACCCCGAAGCGCGCCGCGCAGCTGCGGCCACGGCTGCTCGCGCTCACCGAACGGCTGCTCGACGAACTGCCCGCCCACGCCGAGGACGGCGTCGTCGACCTGGTGCCGCACTTCGCGCGGCCCCTGCCGATGGACGTCATCTGCGAGATGACCGGCATCCCCGAGGCGGATCGGCCGCGCTGGCGGGAGTACGGCGCCGCGGTCGCCGGCGGCGTGGGCCCGGACTTCGCCACCGCGATCCCGGAGATCATCGCGGGCGCGAAGGACGCGGTCGCGCGCAGCCGGACCGCACCGGGCGACGACCTCATCGGCGACCTCGTGCGCGCCGAAGACGACGACCGCCTCACCGACACCGAACTGGTCACCCTCGTCTGGCACCTGGTGCTGGCCGGCCAGACACCGGTGAACCTGATCGCGAACGCCGTCGAAGCCCTGCTGCGGCACCCGGACCAGCTCGCGGCCCTGCGCGGGGATCCGGCGTTGTGGCCGGGCGCGGTCGAGGAGCTGATGCGCTTCTGCAGTCCGCAGCTGCTGACCACCCCGCGGTTCGCGCGCGAAGACGTCGAGATCGACGGTCAGGTGATCCGCGAGGGCGAGCGCGTGACGGCCGCGATGGTGGCCGCCGACCGCGACCCGCGCGCGTTCCCCGACGCCGACCGTCTCGACGTCACTCGCGAAGGGCCGGCGCACCTCGGGTTCTCCCACGGCCCGCACTTCTGTCTCGGTGCGTCGATCGCGCGGGTGGAGACGGAGGTGGCGCTGTCGGCGCTCTTCACCCGCTTCCCGGACCTGGCGCTGGCCGGCGACGTGCCGCGCGCGCCCGACGGCGGGACCTGGCGGCCCGCGGAGCTACTGCTGACGCTCTGACACCAGCGCCTCGATGCCGTCGAGGACGCGGGCGAGGCCGAAGCGGAAGGTGTAGGCGGGGTCTTCCGCGGCGTTGTGGGCTTCGCCCGCGGCCTGGCCGACCCGTGAAGCCAAGGGGTAGTGCGCCGCGTCGGCGGCCGGGATGCCGGCCAGCACCGGCGCGGCGCGCTCCCACCACTGGGCGTCGGTCATGCCGCTGGAGCGGACGAGGCGGGCGGCGTCGAGCGAACTGCGCGCGGTGGTCCGGACCAGGCCGGTGACCAGGCCGACGGCGGCGTCCATCTCGACGTCGTCGAGCCCGATGCCCTCGATCGCGCGCAGCTCGTGTTCGTACTTGGCGAAGCTGTGCGGGCCCAGCGCCGAGCGGCTGGTGGTGACCTGCAGCAGCCAGGGGTGGCGGTGGAAGAGCGCCCACTGGCCGTCGGCGATCGCCGTCAGCGCCTCGCGCCAGCCGAGCCCCGGGTCGGGGACGGGCAGCTCGCCGTGGGCGTGGTCGATCATCAGGTCGAGCAGCTCGGCCCGGCCCGGCACGTAGGTGTAGAGCGACATGGGGGAGACGCCGAGCTGCTCGGCGACGCGGCGGATGGTGACGCCGTCGATCGTGTCGGCGTCGGCCAGTGCCACCGCGGCCTTGACGACGTCGGCCGTGGTCAGCTTGGGTTTCGGGCCGCGCCGCGGAGGCGCCGAGACGCCCCAGAGCAGCTCGATGGCCCGTCGCGGGTCGCCGCTCTCGTTGTCCTCCGTGCTCACGCCGCTCATTCTGCTCACCTGATTTTCGTACGCCGTACAGAGTTGTGCTAACCTCTACTTCGTACACTGTACAGAGTTAAGGGGCTGCATGACTCCGCAGATCCACGCCGAGGGACTTCGCAAGCGCTACGGCGACGCGTACGCCCTCGATGGCTTCGATCTCTCCGTCCCGGCCGGGTCGCTGCACGGCCTGCTGGGACCCAATGGCGCGGGCAAGACCACGGCCGTCCGCGTGCTCTCCACGCTGCTGCGCCACGACGGCGGTGCCGCGCGGGTCGCCGGCTTCGACGTCGCCACCGAATCGGCGCAGGTGCGCGCCTCGATCGGGTTGGTCGGGCAGCAGGCCGCGGTCGACGAGCTGCTGTCCGGACGGCAGAACCTGGTGCTGTTCGGCCGGCTGCACCACCTGGGCCGGCGCGAGGCCACCCGCCGCGCCGACGACCTGCTGGAGCGGTTCGGGCTCGCGGACACGGGCTCGAAGCCGGTGTCGGCGTACTCCGGCGGGATGCGCCGGCGGCTGGACCTGGCCGCGTCGCTGCTGGCCGCCCCACGCGTGCTGTTCCTCGACGAGCCGACGACCGGGCTGGACCCGCGCAGCCGCATCGAGGTCTGGCGGGCGGTGCGGTCCCTGGTCGCCGACGGCACGACCGTGCTGCTCACCACGCAGTACCTGGAGGAAGCCGACCGGCTGGCCGACCGCATCTCGCTGGTGGAACACGGGCGCGTGATCGCCGAAGGCACCCCGGCCGAGCTGAAGGGCTCGCTCGGGGCGACCCGGATCGAACTGGTGCTGACCGACCCGGACGCCGTCGGCGCGGCGGCGGCGTTGCTCGCCCGCGTCACCGGGGCCGAGCCGGTCACCGAGGAGCTGCGGGTCAGCGCACCGGCCGAGGCGTCGATGTTGACCGGCGTCGTGCGCGAGCTGGGGGTGGCCGAGCTGGCGGTCGCCGACGTCGCGCTGCGGCATCCGACGCTCGACGAAGTGTTCCTGGAGCTGACGGGGAAGGTGTCGCGATGAGATGGGCCCTCGAAGACGGCTGGACGCTCACCGGGCGCTACCTCGCCCACCTCGCGCGGCGCCCGGCCCGGCTGGCCACCGTGGTGGCGTTCCCGATCCTGATGGTGCTGATCTTCGCCTACCTGCTCGGCGGCGGGATGACCGTGCCCGGCGGCGGGTCCTACCGCGAGTTCCTGATGCCGGGGATGTTCGCGATGACGATGGCGTTCGGGCTGTCGGGGACGATGATCGCGGTGCTCGACGACGCCACCAAGGGCGTCACCGACCGCTTCCGGTCGCTCCCGATGGCGCCTTCGGCGGTGCTCACCGGGCGGGTCGCGGCGGACCTGGTGAACGCAGTCCTCGCCCTGGCCGTGCTGCTGGGGTGCGGGTTCGCGGTCGGCTGGCAGCCGCACGGGAGCCTGGCCGAGACGTTCGCCGCGTTCGGGCTGCTGTTCCTGCTGCGCACGGCGCTGGTGTGGGCCGGGATCTACCTGGGCCTGCTGACCACCGACCCGTCGATGGTGACGCTCGCCCAGACGCTGGAGTTCCCGTTCGGGTTCCTCTCCAGCGCGTTCGTGGCGACCGCGACGATGCCGGCGTGGCTGGGAACCGTGGCGGAGTGGAACCCGTTGTCCTCCACGGTGACGGCGGCGCGGGTGCTGTTCGGCAACCCGGGCGCGGCGGGGACGTCCTGGGTGAGCGCGCACTCCGTGGCGATGGCGGTGGTGTGGCCGCTGGTGCTGCTGGCGGTGTTCGTGCCGTTGTCCGTGCGCCGATACAGGAGGATGGGGAACTGAACGCCGACTTCGAACCGGGGGAACCCCCGCGCGCGGGACGGCTGGTGCTCGACGGGCGCCGGCTGTCCCTTGTGGACGGACTACCGGAACTGCTGACCGCCGGCGATCCCGATCCCGCCACGGCGTTCTGGGCGACCGCGGCGAAGGCCGCGCTGCGGCTGGTCGCGGCGGGCCGGCTGCTGCCGGGCGTCACCGAGGCGGGCTACGACGCCTGGCGCGTCGGACCGCTCGAACCGGCGGAAGCCGCGTGGCTGCGGGACCTCGCGGCCGCAATGCCGGTGGACGAACGGGCGCCGGGGCCGCTGCTGCGGGCGTTCCTCGACGCCGTCGCCGACGGCCTGCCCCGCACGCCCGCCGCGGCGAAGGCGGCCGGGACGCGGTTGTTCGCCGCGGTCGCGCCGCAGCGGGCGGAGTCGGTGCGCGACTGGGCCGACGAACTGGCCGCCGGCCTCGACTCGGGCATCCGCGTCTCGCTGCGGGTGGAAGCCCCGGACGGCTTCGACACCGGCCGGTTCCACGCCGTCGTGCAGGTGCACAGCCTCGCCGAGCCGGGCCAGGTCGCCGACGCGGCCCAGCTGTGGGAGACCGGGCGGTTCGGGCCGCGGGCACGCATCGACGTCGTGCTGGCGCTGCGGCGCGGCGCGCAGGTCTGGCCGGCGCTGAGCCCGCTGCTCACTTCGGCGGTGCCGGACGAGCTGGCTCTGGGCGAGGACGACGTGACCGAACTGCTCGCGTCCGCGGCTCCCCGGCTGGCGGCGGTGGGCATCGACGTGCACTGGCCGGCGGAGCTCGCGGGGTCGCTGACCGCCCGTGCCGTGGTGAACGCCGGGGACGCGCCGGGTGATCTGCCGTCGTTCTTCGGCGGTGGCCGGGCGCTGGAGTTCGACTGGCAGCTCGCCCTGGGCGGCGAGGTGCTGACCGCGGCGGAGCTGGACGCGCTCGCCGAGGCCCGCCGCCCGGTGGTGCGGCTGCGCGACCGCTGGGTGCTGGTCGACCCGGCACTGGCGGCGAAAGCGCGCGAGCGGACGCTGAAGCCGCTGACACCGGTCGACGCGCTGGGCGCGGTGCTCACCGGGACCACCGAGGTCGACGGCGAGCCGGTCGAGGTCGTCACCGAAGGCTGGCTCGCCCAGCTGAAGGAACGGCTGTCGGCGCCGCCGGAACCCCAGGCGCCGCCGGCCGGACTGGCCGCGACGCTGCGGGACTACCAGCTGCGCGGGCTGCAGGGGCTGGCCACGGTGACCGGGCTCGGTCTCGGCGGCTGCCTCGCCGACGACATGGGCCTGGGCAAGACGGTCACGCTGATCGCGCTGCACCTGCACCGCGCGTCCGGGCCGACGCTGGTGGTCTGCCCGGCGTCGCTGCTGGGCAACTGGGAACGCGAGATCCGCCGGTTCGCCCCGGGCGTGCCGGTGCGGCGCTTCCACGGCAGCGCGCGTTCGCTGGACGACGTCGACGGGTTCGTGCTCACCACCTACGGCACGCTGCGCACCGATCCGGCGCCGCTGGCCGGGATCCGGTGGGGGCTGCTGGTGGCCGACGAAGCCCAGCACGTCAAGAACCACCGGTCGGGCACGGCGAAGGCGCTGCGACTGGTGCCCGCGGCCGCGCGGGTGGCACTGACCGGCACGCCGGTGGAGAACACGCTCTCGGAGCTGTGGGCGATCCTCGACTGGTCGGCGCCGGGGCTGCTGGGTTCGCTGAGCGAGTTCCGGGCGCGGTGGGCGAAGCCGATCGAGGCCGGGGATCCCGCCGCGGCCGAGCGGCTGGCGCGGCTGCTGCGGCCGTTCCTGTTGCGGCGCCGCAAGTCCGATCCGGGGATCGCGCCGGAGCTGCCGGCGAAGACCGAGACCGACCGGCCGGTGGCGCTGAGCCCGGAGCAGGTGGCGCTGTACGAGGCGGTCGTGCGGGAGATGATGGCCGACATCGCGGCGGCCGACGGGATGGCCCGGCGCGGCCGGATCGTGAAGCTGCTGACCGCGCTCAAGCAGATCTGCAACCACCCGGCGCAGTACCTCAAAGAGCCCGGCGGCCGCTCGGGAAAGCTGGAGCTGCTCGACGAACTGCTGGACACGATCCTCGCCGAGGGCGGCGCGGTGCTGGTGTTCACCCAGTACGTCGCCATGGCGCGGCTGCTGGAGCGGCACCTGGCCGCGCGGGGGATCGGGACGCAGCTGCTGCACGGCGGCACTCCCGTCGCGCGTCGCGAAGAACTGGTCGAACGGTTCCAGGCCGGTGAGGTGCCGGTGTTCCTGCTGTCGCTCAAGGCGGCCGGCACCGGGCTGAACCTCACGCGCGCCGACCACGTCGTGCACTTCGACCGCTGGTGGAACCCGGCGGTGGAGGACCAGGCGACCGACCGGGCGTACCGGATCGGGCAGACCCGGCCGGTGCAGGTGCACCGGCTCGTCGCCGAAGGCACGGTCGAGGACCGGATCGCGGCGATGCTGCGCGAGAAACGGGCGCTGGCCGACGCCGTGCTCGCCGGTGGCGAGGCGGCGCTGACGGAACTGACCGACACCGAGCTCGCGGAGCTCGTCGAGCTGAGGAGCCGCGGATGAGCGACGAGGCGGTGCGCGGGTTCCCCGCGTTCGGAGCGGCCGGGCGCTCGGCCCGCTCCTGGTGGGTGCGCGCCTGGGTGAGCGCGATGGAGGACACCGCGCTGGACCTGGGCCAGCTGAAGAAGGGCCGCAAGTACGCCGCGGCCGGGCTGGTCGGGCCGATCACGGTGAGCCCGGGCCGGATCGCGGCGGCGGTCGACGACGTCGACGGCGGCCCGTACCGGACTGAGCTGCGGCTGGCGGAACTGTCCGAAGCAGACTGGACGCGGTTCCTCGACCGGGTCGCCTCGCGGGCGGGGCACCTGGCGGCGCTGCTGGACCGGGACATGCCGCACGACCTGGTGGCCGCGGCCGACGACGCCGGTGTCCACCTGCTGCCCGGGATCGGCGACCTGGACCCGGAGTGCGACTGCGCGGGCTGGGAGCTGCCGTGCCGGCACGCGGCGGCGTTGTCGTTCCAGGCGTCGTGGCTGCTGGACGCGGATCCGTTCGTGCTGTTGCTGATGCGGGGCAAGGGCGAGCGGGAGATCCGCGAGGAGCTGGAGAGCCGCACGGCGCCGCGGATGGACCTGGTCGTCGAGGACCGGACGCCGGGCGAGCTGCCGGAGCTGGCGGAGTTCCATCCCGCGGGGGCGCCGTCGATCCCGGCCGCGCCCGGGGTGCCCGCGGCGGCCTTCGCCCTGCTGGCCGCGAACGCGTCGGCTCAGGCCCGAGCGGTGCTGGCGGGCGAGCCGTGGCCGGGTCGGCGTCCCGACGCGGTCCGGCTGGCCGCGCAGTTCCCCGAGGTGGCTTCGCGGCTGGGCGAGGGGCCCGAGTTCGAGCGGGCGGTGACGGCCTGGACCCTCGGTGGGCGGGCCGGCCTCGATGTGCTGGATTCGCCGTGGACACCACCGAAGGCCGCGCTGGCGGCCGCGCGGGTGGCGCTCGCCGACGTCACCGACGAGGAGCCGGTGTTCGACCGCAACCGGTGCACGGCCGGGGAGGTGCAGGTGCGGCTGGACCGCCGGGGCCGGTGGCACCCGTACCGGCGCGAGGGCGGCGAGTGGTGGCCCGCGGGCCCGCCGGAATCCGATCCGGGGCTGCTGCTCGGCTGACGCTTCTTCACGGGGTGAAACCGGGTCCGGCCAGGCATTTTCGTGACAGCTCCCGGTATCCAGTCCGCTCCTTGTCGTCTCTTGTGCCCAACGGCGGGGTTCCCGCCGGGCCCACTGGGGGTGCGGGCGCGCGAGCCTCCTCGCGCGCCCGCCCTTTTTGTCGGTGCCCGCCGCTAGCGTGCGGGCCATGGACGCCATCGCCACCGATCTGCACCGGTACCTCCAGGAGGCGCGCGAGAGCGTGCTCGCCTCGTTGTCCGGGTTGAGCGACTACGACATCCGCCGCCCGATGACCCCGACGGCCACGAACCTGCTGGGCCTGGTCAAGCACCTGGCCGGCGGCGAGCTCGGGTACCTGGGCGACTGCGTCGGCCGTCCGGCCCCGGTCCGGCTGCCGTGGGTCGAGGACGGGTCGATCTGGGACAGCGCCGACATGTGGGCCACGGCGAGCGAGACCCGCGAAGAGCTGGTCGAGCTGTACCGGACGGCGTGGAAGCACACCGACGAGTCGATCGAGCAGCTGCCGCTGGACGCGCCGGCGTCGGTGCCGTGGTGGCCGGAGGACCGGCGGAAGACGACGTTCGGCTCGCTGCTC
This sequence comes from Amycolatopsis sp. NBRC 101858, assembly GCF_030269325.1. Lineage (GTDB taxonomy): Bacteria > Actinomycetota > Actinomycetes > Mycobacteriales > Pseudonocardiaceae > Amycolatopsis > Amycolatopsis ponsaeliensis. The sequence goes on from NZ_BSTD01000002.1 coordinate 380,380, forward strand.
GTGCGGGTGACCGCCGAAGCCGCGCACCACGCGGGCCACGCGGACATCGTGCGGGAGCTGATCGACGGCCGCGGCGGTGCCGATCGCGAGGACGTCGGCGACACCGCCTGGTGGGATGCCCATGTGGCGCGGGTCCAGGGCGCGGCCGAGCAGTTCCGGACGGTTTAGGCCGCGGCGCGGTCGGCGAACGGCCGGCGCCGCAACGCCGGCTGCGCCAGCGCCGGGGGCTGGTAGGCCTGGTCGAGGACGCCGACGTCGGTACCCGGCGGGACGATCTCGTCGATGCGGTCGAGCAGGTCGTCGGAGAGGGTGACATCGAGGCCGGCCAGCAGGTCGTCGAGGTGGGCCATCGTGCGGGCGCCCAGCAGGGCACTCGTGACGCCGGGGTGGGCGATGGTGAACGCCATCGCGAGGTGGGTCATGGGCAGCCCGGCTTCCTTCGCGAGCGCTTCGAACCGCTCGACGACGTCGAGGCGGCGTTCGTCGTCGAGGTGGCGGACCAGGCCGGCGCGACGCAGCTGGTCGTGCGGGCGGCCGGTGAGCAGGCCCTGGCCGAGCGGGCCCCAGACGAGGGTGCCCATGCCGAACCGCTGGGTGGTGGGCAGGAGTTCGCGTTCGATGCCGCGGTTGAGCAGGGAGTACACCGGCTGCTCGGTGTGGAACCCGGTGAGCCCGCGCCGGGACGCGACCCACTGGCCCTCGACGATGTCGGCCACCGGTGTCCCGGACGCGCCGATCGCGCGCACCTTGCCGCTGCGCAGGAGGTCGGTGAGGGCGGAGAGGGTTTCCTCGATGTCGGTGCCGGGGTCAGGCCGGTGCAGCTGGTAGAGGTCGATGTGGTCGGTCCGCAGGCGGCGCAGCGAGTTCTCGATGGCGGTGACGATCCAGCGGCGTGACGCGCCTTGGTGGTTGGGGTTCTCGCCGGTCGGCCGGCCGAACTTGGTGGCGAGCACGACGTCGTCGCGGCGGCCTTCCAGGGCTATGCCCACGACGTCCTCGGAGTCGCCGTAGGCGTCGGCGGTGTCGAGGACGTTGAGGCCGGCGTCGAGGGCCCGGTGGAGGACGCGGGCCGAGTCCTCGGGCGCGTTTCCCATCGAGGTGGCGAACATCAGCGTGCCCAGGGCGTAGGGGCTGACCTTGATCCCGGTCCGGCCCAGGGTGCGGTACTGCATGGGGACTCCTCGGGTAGCCTTAAGCGGAAAGCTTTTCCACAACTATACGGAAAGGCTTTCCGCTTAGCTACCCGGAGGAGGACTGTGCCCGCAGAGCCGCGACGTCGGCGCGCCGACGCCCAGCGCAACATCGACGCACTCCTGGAGGCGGCGAAGAGCGTCTTCGCGACCTCGGGGGTGGACGCGCCCGCGAAGGAGATCACCGACCTGGCCGGGGTCGGCGTCGGCACGCTCTACCGGCACTTCCCGCAGCGCGCGGACCTGGTCGCGGCCGTGCTGCAGCGCGAAATCGACGTCGTGGCGCAGACGGGACCGGCGCTGAGTGCCGGCCACGAGCCCGGCGAAGCGCTGCGAAGGTGGCTGCGCCGCTACACCGAGTTCGTCGGCACCAAACGGGGGTTCGCCACGGCACTGCATTCGGGCGATCCGGCCTTCGACACCCTGCCCGGGTACTTCATGCAGCAGATGGAGCCGGTACTGGCGGCCCTGCTCGAGGCGGCGGGCGCGGCCGGGGAGGTCCGCACCGACGTCAGCGCCAAGGACCTCCTGCACGCGGTGGCGCTGCTCTGCCAGCCCGTGCGCGGCGAGGACCTGGAGTACAACCAGCGGATGGTCGGGGTCCTCGCCGACGGGCTCAGCCCACGGGCGTGACCGCGTAGTCCTTGACCCGCATCGAGTCGTGCATCCGCACGCCGCCGGTGTTGAGCTTCGCCAGCGCCGTCGTGACCCGGGCCGGCAGGGCCGAGACGAGCTGGCCGCCGCGGGCCAGCGCCCACACCCCGGCGCGGGAGCGGGGGATCAGGCTGCGGGCGGCACCGACGGCGAACGCGCGGCTCTTGCGCACCAGCTCGCCCATTTCGCTTTCGTAGGCGGCAAAGGCGCGCTCGTGGTCGCCGCCGGCCGCGGCGAGCTCGCCGGCCAGGACGTAGGCGCCCAGCACCGCGAGACTGGTGCTGCCGCCGACCGCCGGGCCGGGGCAGTAGCCGGCGTCGCCGACGAGCGTGACGCGCCCGCGTGACCACGACTCGAGGCCGAGCTGGGTGATCGAGTCGAAGTAGAACGGGCCCGGGCCGTCAAGTTCGGCCAGCCAGGCGTCGACCTGCGGGTGCATCCCCGCGTAGGCCTCGCGCAGCAGCTCCTGCTGCCTCGCGACGTCGCGGTGGTGGTAGTCCAGCGGCTCGTCGCGGCGGAAGAGGAACACCGCGCGGGTTTCGTCGAGGTGGCGGGCACTGTAGATGCCGGCGGTGCGGCCGGGGCCCAGGTGCAGGACGGTTTCGCCGTCGCCGAGGCCGGTGGTGTCCGGCAGGGAGAGCACGGCCAGGTAGGCGCCGATGAACTTCGTCAGGCCGGCTTCCTCGCCGAAGACCAGGCGCCGCACGTTCGAATGCAACCCGTCGGCGCCGACGACGATGTCGAACCGGCGCGGCGCGGCGTGCTCGAAGGTGACGTCGCCGTCGGGGGAGATGCTGGCGATCGAGTCGCCGAAGAGGTATTCGACGTCGTCGCGGCCGGCGTCGTAGTAGATCTCGCTGAGGTCGTCGCGCATGATCTCGGCGTGCCGGTCGGAGGTGGCGCGGTAGATCTTCGACAGGTCCACCCGCGCCGGGCGGCGCACGCCTTCGCGGTGCAGCGTCATCCGGGTGGTGCCGGTCTTGCGGGCTTCGACGCGCGGGAGCACGCCCATCCGTTCGGTGATGTCCATGGCGGGCCGGAACAGGTCGACGGCGTGGCCGCCGGTCTTGCGCAGCGCCGGGGCGCGTTCGACGACCGTGACGTCGAAGCCGTGCCGGGTGAGCCAATAGGCGAGCACCGGTCCCGCGATGCTGGCGCCCGAGACGAGAATCCGCATGAGTACCTCCCTGACTTAACGGTAGGTAAGTTGTACCACGGATCCTTACCTATCGTTAAGTCAGTTATGCTGGGGTCGTGCCGAAACCCTCCGACACCAAGCAGCGCATCCTCGACGTCGCGCGCGACCTCTTCACGACCCAAGGGGTGCAGCGGACCAGCCTGCAGGACATCGCCGACCGGCTGGGCATCACCAAGCCCGCGCTCTACTACCACTTCCCCTCGCGCGACGACCTCGTCCGCAGCATCGTCGCGCCCATGCTCGACGACGGCGAGAACTTCCTCCTCGCCCAGGAAGCGCGCGGGGACGCGCCGGTGCGGGAGCTGATCGAAGGGTTCTTCGACTTCAACTACCGCCACCGCGCGGACGTGATCATGCTGCTGGCCGAGATGCCCACGCTGGCCGACCTCGGGCTCATCGACAAGGCACTGGGCTGGCGCACCCGGCTCACGATGCTGATCTGCGGCCCCTCGCCGACCCTCGAGGAGCAGGCGCGCGCGATCCTGGCGCTGGGCGGCCTGCAGGACGTCTGCATGCAGTTCCCCGACGCCCCCGTCGACGAGCTCAAGGCCGCGGCGGTCGCCGGAGCGCTGGCCGCACTCGGGCGTTAACGCACCGCCGCGCGGTCGATGATCGCGCTCGTGTCCACTCCGGCCGGCAGGGTGCCGAACGCGATGCCCCAGTCGCCGCCGAAGCGGGACGCGCAGAACGCGTCCGCGACCGCCGGGTGGCCGTGGCGCACCAGCAGCGATCCCTGCAGCACCAGCGCCATCGCCTCGACCACCCGCCGCGCCCGGTACTCGATCGCGTCGAGGTCGGTCAGCTCCTTGCGGACCCGGTCGACGGCGTCGTCGAGCCGCGCGTCGCCGCCGGCCGCCTGCTCGACCTCGGCGAAGAACGCCGCGACCGACTCCGGCTGCTTTCCCATGGCGCGCAACGCGTCCAGCGCGGCGACGTTGCCCGAGCCTTCCCAGATCGACGACAGCGGAGCCTCGCGGTAGAGCCGCGGCATGCCCGACTCCTCGACGTACCCGTTGCCGCCGAAGCATTCGAGGGCTTCGGCCGCGTGCATCGGGGCCCGCTTGCACACCCAGTACTTCGACACGGCCAGCCCGAGCCGCCGGAACGCCTGCTCCTGCTCGTCGTCGCGCCGGTCGCCGGCCGCGGCCAGCCGCATCGCCACGGTCGTCGCCGCTTCGGACTCGACGACGAGGTCCGCGAGCACGTTCGCCATCAGCGGCTGGTCGACCAGTGCCTTGCCGAAGGCGTGCCGGTGGGTGGCGTGGTGGATCGCGCGGACCGCGCCCAGCCGCATGCCGGACGCGCTGCCGAGCGTGCAGTCCAGCCGGGTGTTGTTGACCATCTCGATGATGGTCCGCACCCCGCGGCCCTCTTCGCCGACGAGCCAGCCGGCGGCGTGGTCGTACTCGATCTCCGAGGACGCGTTGGAGCGGTTGCCCAGCTTGTCCTTCAGCCGCTGCAGCCGGATCGGGTTGCGCGAGCCGTCGGGCAGGACCCGCGGGAGCAGGAAGCAGGAGAGCCCGCCGGGGGCCTGGGCGAGCGTCAGGAACAGGTCCGACATCGGTGCCGAGGTGAACCACTTGTGGCCGACGAGGGTGTAGCTGCCGTCGGCGCTCGGGGTCGCGGTGGTCGTGTTGGCGCGGACGTCGGAGCCGCCCTGCTTCTCGGTCATCGACATGCCCGCGATCAGGCCGCGTTTGGTGCTCGGCTCGCGGAGGCCGAAGTCGTACTCGGTCGCGGCCAGCAGCGGCTCGTACCGCGCGGCCAGTTCCGGGTTGGCCCGCAGCGCCGGGATCGCCGCGTAGGTCATCGAAATCGGGCAGCTGTGCCCGGCCTCGACCTGGCCCCAGACGTAGAACTTCGCCGCCCGGGCCGCGTGCACGCCCTCGCGCGGGTCCTGCCACGGCGTGCCGTGCAGGCCGTGCGAGACCGCGACGGTCATCAGGTCGTGCCAGTACGGGTGGAACTCGACCTCGTCGATGCGGTGGCCGTACCGGTCGTGGGTGCGCAGCACCGGCTCGTTCTCGTTGACCACCCGGCCCCACTCCTGGGCCTGCTCGCTGCCGGCGAGCCGGCCCAGCTCGTGCAGCTCGTCCGAGGCCCAGTCCGCACCGGCACGCTCGAGCCCGGCCAGCAGCGCGGGGTCGTCGGCGACGTCGTGGCCCTGCAGCGGCGGGACCTGGTTGGTGACCTCATGCGTGGCGGGCATCGGAACCTCCTAGAGCGCGGACGACGAACGTGCGGAGCTCGGCGACGTCACCGGCGTTGCCGCTGGTCAACGGGCCGATCAGGACTTCGGCGGCGGCACCCACCAGCGCGGCGGCGGTGAGCCGCCCGTCCTGCGGCGGCAGCGCGCCGGCTTTGACCCCGGCCGCGACGTGCTCGGCGACGACGTCGGTGAACGCCCGCCGGAACTCGAGCCGTTCGGCATCGATCCGCGCGTCGACCGGTTCGGCGAGCAGAGCGTAAGCCTGGCGCGGCGCTTTGAGGGCGCGCTGGGCGAAGGTCTCGAAGACGGCCAGGACGCGTTCGGCGGGCTCGCCGGGCCGGGCGGACGCGGCCCGGACGGCGTCGACCTCCCGCGTGACGACCTGCCGGAACACGTGCACGACCAGGTCGGCCTTGGTGGGGAAGTGCTGGTAGACGCTTCCGACGGCGACGCCGGCCCGTTCGGCGACGGCGGAGACGGAGCAGCCGCTGTAGCCGTGCTCGGCGAGCTGTTCGGTCGCCGCGGCGACGATCGTCGCGCGCTGGGCGTCGAGCCGTTCCTGGACCTTCGGGGTGCGGCGGTAGGGCACGTCAAGAAGTGAAGCACCGATTCATTGCTTCAGTCAACGCTCGCCGAGAAACCGCCGCACCGCCCGCGGCGACCGCAGCTCCACCATCTCGACGCCCGACGCGGCCAGCGCCCGCCGCACCTGGGGCAGGTGCCGCCACCGGTAGCTCAGCACCCACGACCAGAAGTCCCACCGCTCACGACCCCGCCGCACCGCCCGCCACACACACCGCGCCGGCGACAGGTTCAGGAGCACCGCCGTGTCCGCCACCGCGGCCCGGACCTCCAGTACGTCGTACGGGCCGAGATCGCCGTCGAGGATCCACTGCGGACTCGCCACCAGCTCCCGTTGCCGCACAACCCACTCCGCCCGCGCCAACCCCGCCGGGCCCGGCTGCCAGAACACGCTGTCCAGCTCCACCACGGGCAACCCGGTCCGCGCGCCGAGCCGCCGCGCGAACACCGACTTCCCGGACCCGCCGCACCCCAGCACCAGCACCCGTTCCACGTCGCCATTCTCGCGCTTGCGCTGGAGCGCGCTCCAGCTCTTACCGTCGAAACCATGACCACGCCCCAGCACAAGATCGGCTCCGGCTTCGGCGCCACCAGCACCGCGGCCGAGGTCCTCGCCGGCATCGACCTGACCGGCAAGCTCGCCCTCGTCACCGGCGGCTACTCCGGCATCGGCCGGGAAACCACGCGCGTGCTCGTCGACGCCGGCGCCCACGTCATCGTCCCCGCCCGCCGGCGCGCCACGGCCGAGGAAGCCCTCGCCGGGATCGCCGGCACCGAGATCGACGAACTCGACCTCGCCGACCTCGCGAGCGTCCGGGCCTTCGCCGGCCGCTTCCTCGCCACCGGCCGCCGGCTCGACCTCGTCGTCGGCAGTGCCGGCATCATGGCCTGCCCCGAAACCCGCGTCGGCCCCGGCTGGGAAGCCCAGTTCGCCACCAACCACCTCGGCCACTTCGCCCTGGTCAACCACCTCTGGCCGGCCATCGCCGACGGCGCCCGCGTCGTCTCCGTCTCCTCGCGCGGGCACCACTTCTCCCCGGTCCGCTGGGACGACGTCCACTTCGGACAGGGCTACGACCGGTGGCTCGCCTACGGCCAGGCGAAGACGGCCAACGTCCTGTTCGCCGTCCACCTCGACCGGCTCGGCCGCGACCGCGGCGTGCGCGCCTTCGCCCTGCACCCCGGCTCGATCATGACCAACCTCCTGCGCCACATCCCTCGAGACGAGTGGCGCGCCCACGGCTGGCTCGACGAACAGGGCAACCCCACCGCCTACTTCAAGACCCCCGAAGCCGGCGCCGCCACCCAGGTCTGGGCCGCCACCTCACCCCGGCTCGACCGCATGGGCGGCGTCTACCTCGAAGACTGCGACATCGCCGAGCCCGCCCCCGACGGAGACGAAGACAGCGCCACCCCCGTCCGCCACCGCGTCGGCGTCCGCGGTTACGCCGTCGACCCCGAGCAGGCCGCGCGGCTCTGGGCGCTGTCGGCCGAGCTCACCGGCGTCGACGCTATTTCCCGGTGATCACGCCGACCGCGATGCCCAGGATGGCCGTGTTGTAGACGAACGCCATCACGCTGTGCGTCAGCACCGTGTAGCGGATCGGCCGCGCCTGAACCTCCACATCGGACGTCGCGAACGACGTCCCCACGGTGAAGGCGAAGTAGGCGAAGTCGAGCAGGTTCGGCCGTTCCGTCGCCGGGAACCGCAGGCCGGAGGCCGGCGCGGCCCGGTAGTGCAGGTGCGCGTAGCGGTCGGCGTAGCCGAAGTGCAGCAGGGTCCACGCCGCCAGCACCGCCGGCACCGCGCTGATCTGCAGCACCGTCGCGTACTCGTCGTCTTCTTCGGCGATCACGTTCGCCGCCAGGATCAGCAGGCCCGCCGACATCCCGACCACGCTCACCAGCAGGGTCGCCGCGAAACTCGAGCGGCGTCCCAGCAGGCTGTGCAGCCACGTCGGTTCGCCGTCGGCCGCGAGCCGGTAGCGGCGGATCCGCAGGAACCGGGTCGCGATCACCGCCACCGCCAGCACGTCCCACGCCAGCAGGAACACCACGTCCAGCCCGGTGTCCGGCGCGAGCAGCCACCCCAACCCCAACAGCACCAGCAGGAATTCCGCGCACTGGTACCAGATCCTCCGCAGACGACGCACCGCGCGAAGCTAACGGCCCCCGCCCGCGACGGCACGCCGGATCACCTGGTCAGGTGGCGCGCGGCACCAGCGCGACGAGGTAGCGGCAGGGCAGTGACCCCGGGTTGGCGAACACGCGCTCGGGTGCGGTCCCCAGCTGCACGCAGTCCCCGGCGTCCAGCTCGTGCACCTCGGCGCCTTCCCGCAGGCGCAGATGCCCCTCCAGCACCCAGATCTGCTGGTGCAGGAACGCGCTCGCGAGCAACGGCACCTCCGCGCCCGGCGGCAGCTCGATCTCGACCAGTTCGAGCGGGCGGCCGGCGGCGGGAGAGAGGGCGCGCCGCCGGTAGCCGGTGTCCGGGTCCACCCACACCGGCTGCTCGGCCGCGCGCACCAGCCGCCGGTCGTCACCTTCGGCCCGGGCGATCAGCTCGGACAACGTCATTCCGAGCGCCTGCGACAGTTTCGCCAGCAACGCCGCCGTCGGCTGCACGTCGCCCCGCTCGATCTTGCCGATCATCGCCCGCGACACCCCGGACGTCTCGGCCAGCGCGGCCGCCGAGAGCCCGTGGGACGTCCGCGCGGCGTGCACGGTGGTGGCCAGGCGAGCGGTCAGGGGGTCGGTCATGGGTTGATACTATACGACCGTTTCTGGCTACCATATGAGCCATGCCGATCCGAGACGCCGCTCCCGACGACGCGGCCGCCTGCGCCGCCCTCTACGCGCCCTACGTCACCGACACTGTCATCTCCTTCGAGACCGAACCGCCCTCCGCCGCCGAAATGGCCCGGCGGATCGACCACGCCCATGCCTGGTTCGTCCTCGAAGACGACGGCCGGGTCGCCGGATTCGCCTACGCCCACCCGTTCGCCGAACGTGCCGCCTACCGGTGGTCCTGCGAGACGAGCATCTACCTCGAACGCGGCCGCCGCCGCACCGGCGCCGGCCGCGCGCTGTACGAGACGCTGTTCGAACGTTTGCGGGACAACGGCTTCTGCCGCGCGTTCGCCGGGATGACGCTCCCGAACGACGCCAGCGCCGGCCTGCACCGCGCACTCGGGTTCGAGCCGGCGGGCGTCTACCGCCGGGTGGGGTGGAAGCACGGCGCGTGGCGGGACGTCGCCTGGGTCCAGAAGGACCTCGACGCAACCGATGGTTGCGCGTCGCCGCCGGAGCCGCTAACGTGACGCGCAACCAAACGTTGCACAAGGAGCCGGCATGGAACACGGAACCCTGGACCGCGAGATCCACATCGACGCCACCCCCGAAGTCGTCTTCGACGTCGTCAGCAGCCCCGAACACCTCCGCGAGTGGTGGCCGGACGAAGCCGAGTACCCCGTCCAGCCCGGCGGCGACGGCCGCATCGGCTTCGGCGGCACCTGGGTGCGGTTCACCGTCGTCGACGCCGTCCCGCCGAAACTGTTCTCCTTCCGCTGGACCCACGCCGACGGCGAGACCGCCGCGCCCGGCAACTCGTTCCTCGTCGTCTTCGAGCTCGAACCCACCGCCACCGGCACCCGCCTGCGGATGACCGAGACCGGCTTCCGCGAACGCGGCTGGGACGAGGCCAAGATCGCCGCCGAGTACGCCGACCACGTCAGCGGCTGGGACCACTTCCTGCCCCGCCTGCCCGGGTACGCGGTCAAGGCCGGAACGACGAACGCGTGAGCACCGCCGTGGACGACGACCTCTGGTCGGCCATCGGCGACCCCACCCGCCGCCGCATGCTCGACCTGCTCCTCAGCCAGGGCAGCGCCACCGCGACCAGCCTGAGCGAGCACCTCCCGGTGACCCGCCAGGCCGTCGCGAAGCACCTCACCGTCCTCGACCGCGTCGGCCTCGTGCACGCGAGCACCGCCGGCCGCGAGAAGCACTACCGCGTCGACGAAGCCCAGCTGGCCCGCGCCGTCGCGCAGCTCGCCGACGTCGGCGCCGCCTGGGACGCCCGGCTCCGCCGCATCAAGCGCATCGCCGAAACCATCCAGAAGAACCTCTAGAGAGGCACGACCATGGACATCCTGCACCGCATCGGCATCGAGAAGTCGTCGCCGGAGAAGGTCTACGAGGCGATCACCACCCTCGACGGCCTGTCCGCGTGGTGGGCCCGCAAGACCGTCGGGGACCCCGAACTCGGCGGCGTCATCGCCTTCCGGTTCACCGCCGGCGGCTTCGACATGAAGGTCACCGAGCTCGACCCGGGCCGGGTCGTGCGCTGGGAGGTCGTCGACGGGCCACCCGAATGGGTCGGCACGACGATCCGCTGGGACATCGAGCAGCGCGGCGACTACACGATCGTGCTGTTCAAGCACGAAGGCTGGCGGGAGGCCGGCGAGTTCATGCACCACTGCAGCACCAAGTGGGCGATCTTCCTGATGAGCCTCAAACAGCTCGTCGAGACCGGCGAAGGCGCCCCGGACCCGCAGGACGTGGCGATCAGCGACTGGCACTGACCACCGCTACCAGCCCTCGGTCAGCACGTGGTCGAGGGCGTCGACGAAAAAGGCGGCTTCGGCGGCGGTCAGCCCCAGCGGCGGCTTGACCTTAAGCACGCACAGGCGGTCCGACGTCGGCTGCATGATCACACCCAGCTCACGCAGCCGTTCGCAGATGGCCGCGGTCTCGGCGGTCGCCGGTTCGAGCGTCTCGCGGTCCCGCACCAGCTCGACCCCGAGGTAGAGGCCCATCCCGTGCACCGCGCCGATGAGCGGGTGGCGGTCGGCGAGGTCGAGCAGCCGCCCGCGCAGCTGGGCACCCACCAGCAGGGCGTTGCGCTGCAGGTCCTCGTCGCGCAGGACGTCGAGCACGGTCAGGCCGGCGACGCAGCTGACCGGGCTGCCGCCGGCCGAGGAGAAGAAGTAGCCCTGCTCGCGGTAGCCCTCGGCGATCGCCCGCGACGTGATGACGGCGCCGAGCGGGTGCCCGTTGCCCATCGCCTTGGCAACGGTGACGACGTCCGGGACGACACCTTGCTGTTCGAAGCCCCAGAAGTGCTCGCCCAGCCGGCCGTAGCCGACCTGGACCTCGTCGGCGACGCACAGCCCGCCGGCGCGGCGCACGGCGGCGTAGACCGCGGCGAGGTAACCGTCGGGCAGGGCCATTCCGCCGGCGTTGCCGTAGAACGGCTCGGCGAGGAACGCCGCCGGGGGGCGGCCGAGGGCGGCCATCCGGTCCACCTGGGCGACGGCGTCGTCGGCGTACCGGTGGGCGTCGGCGCCGCGGTACCGGCCGCGGTAGGTGTTGGGTGCGGCGAGCGGGTGCACCCACGCGGGCCGGGTCGTGAGGGCGTGGGGGTTGTCGGCGACGGACGTCGAGACGGCGTCCGTCGCGTCGGACCAGCCGTGGTAGGCCTCCCGCACGGTCAGGACGTCGCGGCGGCCGGTGTTCGCCCAGGCCAGGCGCAACGCGAGGTCGACGGCCTCGGTGCCGCTGTTGACCAGGAACACCGTGTCCAGCGGTGCGGGCAGCAGCGCGGCGAGGCGTTCGGAGAACTCGACCACGGCCCGGTAGTGGAACCGGGAGTTGGTGTTGAGCAGCCGCCACTGCCGCTCGATCGCCTCGGCGAGGCGCGGGTGGCCGTGGCCCAGGATCGAGACGTTGTTGACCATGTCCAGGTAGGACCGGCCGCCGATGTCGAACAGGTGCCGGCGCCAGCCGCGTTCGATCCGCGGCGGCTCGGCGTAGTAGTGCTCCTGCACCGGCGCGAACGCCTGGTCCCGGCGCGCGAGCAGGTCGTCCGCCGCCGGCTCGTGCCCACCGGGGGCGACCAGCGGCGTCGGGTCGGGGCACACGCGTGCCCACGCTTCGGCCATCGCCGGGGTCACGAAGAACGGTGGCCGCTCGCCGAGCCGGCCGACCTGGACGCGGACGGAGGTCGTGCGGCCGAGGACGTCTCCCGTGGTCACGGTCCCGGTGGCCACGTCCTGCAGCGATCCGGTCAGCCACAGGGTTTCGGTGCCGCGCAGGGCGACGGCGTCGTCGTGCACCTCGACGGTCCCCGGCCACGGCGCGCGGATCTCGAACGGGGTCTCGGACAGCAGTTCGGCGCCGAGCCCGGTCGTCGCCGGCGCGACCGGGGAGTCGAGCCGGGTGCGGGTCAGCCGGGCCTGCAGGTACGGGACGAACGAAAGCCCCGAGGGCGGGCGCGACTCGGCGTCCTCGCCGAGAAACCGTCCATTGTGGAGCAGCGGGCTCGTGACCGACCAGTCCAGGACGGCGGCGTGCCCGGTCACGATCGGCGCGCCGACGGCGGCGGGCCGGGGCGTCGCGGGCCGCACGGCCGACCGGACCAGCTCGGTGCCGACGGCGAGCGGAATCGACGTCGCGGCCGCGAAGATCCGCCATTCGCGTTCGAGGTTCGCGGCCGCGTAGGCGTTGGTCCGGTCGATGCTCGCCTGGTGCCGTCCGCTGACCATGAGCGACGCCGCGCGCAGCACGACCAGGGGCCACAGCGCGGTCAGCTCGTCGTCGGAGACCGGCCGGACGCGGCCGAACGCGCGGATCGCGGGCAGCACGGCCGAGAGGTCGGTACCCGCGTCCGGCAGCAGCGCCGAGCACGTCACCGCCAGCTCGGCGATCGCCCAGCTGTGGGTGAGGTCGCCGAAGTCGATGATGCCGACCGGGTTCGGCCTGCCGTCGTCGCCGGGCGCCGCGATCACGTTGTCCGCGGTCAGGTCGCCGTGGACCGCCTGCACCGGCAACCGGCCGGCGACCGGCACCAGCGCCGTCGCGGCGGCGTCCGCGGCCCGGCGCGCGGCGTCCGGTCCACCCGGGACGGTGACGAACTCCGCCAGCTTCGCCACGACTTCATGGGCGTGGCGCAGGTCCCACTGCAGTTCACGCCGGGGCAGCGGGCCCTCGAACGTCGCGAGCGCGGCCGAGGTGCGTCCGGCCAGCTCGCCGAGCGCGGCCACGACCGGCGGGGCGAGGTAGCGCGCGGCACCGAGGGGGTCGCCGTCGATGTAGGTCACCAGCCGGGCCACGGTGGTCTCCCCGGCGGGCTGGATGGTGCGGCCGTCGATGCCCGGCACCGGCTCGGGCGCGCGGATCCCGCAGTGCCGGGCGACGTGCGCGGCCGCTCGGTCCTGGGCGTCGAGGTCCTCGGCGGTGAACGCCGGGTTCGACACTTTCAGCACGAACGTGCCGCCCGGGGCGACGATCCGGAAGTTGGCGTCCTGCTGGCTGCCCAGCTCCTCGGCGGTGCCGTCGACGCCGTAGCGTTCGCGGGCCAGGGTTTCGGCTTCGGCGGCGGAGATCTTCGGCGTCGCCAGCGCCTCCTGCTCGGCGAAGTGGAAGGTGCTCATGCGCGCTCCTCGGCGATCGAGTTGCCTCCGTCGACGACGAGGCACTGCCCCGTGACGTAGGACGAGGACGGGGTGCACAGGTAGGCGATCAGGCCGGCAACCTCGGCGGCGGTGCCGCTGCGGCCCAGCGGGGTGCGCAGGCCCTGGGCGTGCTCGCGGGCGGTCTGCGAGCCGGTGGCGATCCAGCCGGGTGCGACGGCGTTGACGGTGACGCCGTCGGCCGCGGCGGCCAGGGCCAGCCCGCGGACCAGGCCGACGACGCCGGCTTTGGCGGCGCCGTAAGCGACTTCGCCCCGCATGGCCATCACCGGTCCGGTCAGGCTGGCCACCACGACGAGCCGGCCGGCGCCGCTCGCCTTCAGCACCGGCAACGCGGCCTGGGCGAGCAGGAACGCGGCGTCGAGGTCGCGGGCGAGCACCGCGCGCCAGGCGTCGAACGTGCAGCCATCGCGGGCCGGAGCCGCCGCCGAGGTCATGCCCGCGCAGTGGACCACGACGTCGAGCCGGCCGAACCGGGACAGCGCTGTCGCGACCAGGCTTTCCGCGGTGTCGGGCCGGGTCAGGTCGCCCGAGACCGCGGTGGTGCCGGCGGGCAGCTCCGCCAGGCGGTCGTGGACGCGGTCGCTGTGGCCGGACACGACCAGCGACGCCCCCAGCCCGCCCAGCACCGACGCGGTGGCGAACCCGATCCCGCGTGGACTGCCGGCACCGGTCACCACCGCCACCTTCCCGCCGAGGCCGAAGGGGTCACCAGGCACGGCCGAGCACCTCGTCCAGCACGGCTCCGAACAGGTCGGCGTCGGCGGCGGTGAACGTCAGCGGCGGCTTGAGCTTGAGGACGTTCCCGGCCGAGCCGGTCGGGTAGACGAGCACGCCTTCGTCTTTCATCAGCTCGCTGACGTGTAACGCCTCTGCCGCGGCCGGTTCCCGTGACGCCCGGTCGCGGACCAGTTCGACGCCGAGGTACATCCCGTGCCCGCGGACGTCGCCGATCAGGTCGTGGCGGGCGGCGACGGCGTCGAGGACGGCCTTGAAGTGCCGTCCGGTGTCCGCGGCGTGCCGCTGCAGGTCCCGTTCGGCGATCTCGTCGAGCACCGCGAGGCCGATCGCGCACGAGACGGGGTTGCCGCCGAAGGTGTTGAAGTACTTCATGCCGGTGTCGAAGGCGTCGGCGATCTCGCGGGTGGTCACCACGGCCGCGAGGGGGTGGCCGTTGCCGATCGGCTTGCCCATGGTGACGATGTCCGGCACGACGCCCTGGCCTTCGAAGCCCCAGAAATGCTCGCCGAGGCGGCCGAAGCCGACCTGGACCTCGTCGGCGACGCAGAGCCCGCCCGCGGCGCGGACGGCGGCGTAGGCCTCGGCGAGGTAGCCACCGGGGTAGAAGACGCTGCCGGCCGTGCCCAGCACCGACTCCGCGAGGAACGCCGCCGGCGGGGTGCCCGCGGCGGTCAGCCGCTCGACCTGACGCCGGACGTCCGCCGCGTAGGCGCTTCCGGCCGCCGGGTCGTCGTAGCGGACGCGGCCGCGGTAGCCGTTGGGCTGCTCGACCTCGTGGGTCGTGGGGTCGGGTCCGGTGCCGCCCGGCCCCCGGTAGCGGTTGGGGCTCAGGCCGGTCAGCACGCCGGTATTGCCGTGGTAGGCGCCGTCGACGACGAGGACGTCACGGCGGCCGGTGACCTGGCGGGCCATCCGGACGGCCAGGTCGTTGGCCTCGCTGCCGCTGCAGACGAGGAACACGACGGCGAGGGGATCCGGCAGGGTCGCGGTGAGCCGCTCGGCGTACTCGGCGATGCCGGGGTAGAGGAACCGGCTGTTGGTGTTGAGCTTGCGCAGCTGGGTGGTGGCCGCGGCGACGACGCGGGGGTTGGCGTGCCCGACGTGGCTGACGTTGTTGATCGCGTCGAGGTAGGCGCGGCCCCGGTCGTCGTAGAGCCAGGTGCCTTCGCCGCCGACGAGGGTCATCGGCCGCCGATAGTAGGACCGCTGGGACCGCGCGATGTGGGTTTCGCGGGTGGCGAGGACCCGGCGCGTGTCCCAGGTGGACTCTCGGCGCGGCAGGCCCAGGAACCCGGCGGGGTCGGGGGAAACGCGCGCCCAGGCGCCTGCCAGAGACGGCGTCACCGGACCGGCCGGCGCTTGCAACGCCGTCTCCAGGGAGAGGAAGAGGGCGACCTGGATCGCCGCGGTCCGGCCGATCGGCTCGCCCGCGGCCAGGGAGTCCCGGGACGGCGCAGGGACGCCGGTCCAGCGCGACCAGACATCCCCGTGACGCAGGATCAAGGCCCCTTCGGCGCTCTCGACCACCGCGTCCAGAGGTGTGCAGACGGTGAACGGTTCCGGTGCCTCGACCGCGAGACCGAGCCGCAGCGTCGCGGACTCCCCGCTGACCGTCGTCCGGCGCACCCGGCCCTCGGGCGCGAGGTGCGGGGACACTTCGGCAGGCGGAGTCGAGAACGCGGGTCGCACACCGACGACGTCCAGGACATCGTCCGCGCGCCCGGCGGCCTCCCGCAGCACCGCCTCGGCCAGCTCCGGCGGGATCGCGGCGAGCGCCTCGACGGTCGGCCGGGTGTGGCGCATCCGCTCGTTCCCGTAGGCGGTGCCCCGCCGCGTCCAGGTGACGGCGTTGACGCACAGCCTGGCCGCGGCCAGTGGGAAGAGCACCGCCAGTTCGGCGTCCTCGAGGTCACCTTCGGTCGCGTAGCCGCGCACCACCGCCGCGGCCGCGGCCAGCGGATCGGGCTTGCGCAGCATCGCGTACGCGACGGCGACCGCCAGTTCCCCGACGCGGGCGGTGTGCAGGGCATCGCCGAAGTCGAGGACCGCGTCGACGTGGTGCCGGCCGTCCGGGCCGCGCCGGACGAGGACGTTGAAGTCGTTGAGGTCCTGGTGCACCACCGCCCGCGGCAGCGACGGCCCGTGCCGCTCCACCGCCCGCGCATACGCCCCGGGAAGGTCCTCGACGCCGATCGCCTCGGCCGCCCGGAGCACGTCCCAGTACCGGGGCGCCGAATCGGGTGGCTTGGGCGCGTCGGCCAACGCGCGGACCAGCCGTGCCGCGGTGGCCCCGAGTTCTTCCAGCAGCTCCGGTGAGTGGGTGTCCAGTTCGGACAGTGTGCGGCCGTCCAGCCAGGTCTGCACCGTGATCACGCGACCGTCCCGGACCACGACGGTGTCGCCGTCGAGCGCCGGGAGGACGCGCGGCACGCGGATGCCGGCCGCGGCGGCGCGGTGCATCAGCTCGTGCTGCCAGCGGATCCGCGCCACGTCGGCGCCGGGCGGCGAGACCTTGACGACGACCCGAGAGCCGTCAGACAGCAGCACCGCCGAGTTCTCGTCGAGCTCGCCGCCGAGCACCGTCGTGTCGAGACCGTGCAGGCCGTAGCGCTCTTCGAGCACGCTCACCGCGTCACCTCGGGGTGGTCGATGCGCTCGTGCAGCTTGAGGTTGGCGAAGAACGCCACGACGACCGTCGCGAGCAACACGAACACCGCGGTGAACAGCGCACCCGTCGCCGGCGGTTCGGCGGTGCCGCCGGCCTGCTCGCGAGCGGAGCCGTTGAGGAACGGCACCACGGCGAGCACCGCGACCCCCACCACCGCCTCCAGGGTCACGATCTTCGGGAAGTGCCCGACCGCGATCGCGAACACCGAGCGCGTGTCGCCGGCCGCCCGCAGCCGCGCGATCCGGGGGAGCAGGACGAACTCGTTCACCGCGCCGCAGCCGATCAGGACCGCGACCAGCGCGATCTTGAGCAGCAGGAACCGGCCGTAGGGCGTCTCCCACAGCTGGGCGGGCGAGCCGACGGACTTCCAGCCGAGCCAGAGGCCCGAGACGATCACGACGCCGACGCAGACCTCGGCCGCCACGCTGAAGCGCCGCCAGATCCGGCCCCAGACCGGCCCGGCCGCCTCGCTCAGCCGCGCGCGGGCCCCGGCGAGCAGGACCAGCGCGACGATGCCGCCCACCCACGTGCAGCCCGCGATCGGGTGCGCGTAGCTCAGCACGGTCATCGTCCACGTGTCGGCGGTCTGCCCGTCGAGCGTGCCGGGGATCGCGGTGACCAGCTGGGCCACGACCAGCAGCGGGAAGGTGACCGCGGCGATCGTCCCGGCGCGGTCACGCAGCGACCGCCGGAACAGCAGCATCGGCAGGATCGCCGACACCGCGAACAGCACGTACGTGACGAGCACCAGGAAGCCGGCGGAGACCCACACACCGTGCTTCCCGGGGGCCGTGAGGTACGCCCAGATCGCCGATGGCGAGAGCCCCTCACCGAAGGACATCCCGTCGGTCGCGCGGGCCGCCTTGCCCGCCAGCTGCGGGTAGAGCGCGACCAGCAGCACCAGCCCCGACCACGCCATGACCAGGGTGGATCGTCCGGTGAGGACGGACCGGTCGGCCGGGTCGGCGTCGCCCAGGGCGGGCCGGACCGCCGCCCAGTGGACGAGCGTCGACCCCATGACGGCGGCCAGCCCGGCGAAGTAGCCGAACTTCGTGACCAGGCGCCACAGCGGCGGGACGACGTCGGTGTCGACGGCCGCGGCGAGGATCGCGCTCATGCGCCCTCACCTCGACGGGCCGCGATCAGCTCACCGAAGAACTCGCGGACCACCGGGAGCACCGGCGACGCCTGGTGCGCGACCCCCGGAACGAGCACGAACCGCACCTCGACGCCGTGGGCGAGGAAGTCGCGTTCGAGCGTCCGCAGCCGCTCGACCCGGGTGGCGCCGGTCTTCTCGGCACCGTCCATCCAGTTCGGCTCGCCCGGGTTGGTGATCTCCCACGTCTCGACGTCGTCCTCACCGGCGACCATCAGGACCGGCACCCGCCGCAGCGCGTCGAGGTCGATCGCCCGGCCGAAGCGCTTCTCGAAGCCGGCCGTGCCCAGCCACCACGGCAGCGTGTCGTCGAGCCGCGTGATCCGCCCGGGCGCGCCGATGGACAGCCCGGCCAGCCGCTCCGGGTGCAGGTAGCCGAAACGGTGCGCGAACTGGCCGCCGCCGGAGAAGCCGTGCAGGTAGAACCGCTCGGGGTCGATCGGGTAGCGCTGCGCGACCTCCTCGGCCATCGCCAGCAGCACCCGGTCGAACCGGATGCCCCGGTACTCGAGGAACTTGAAGTTGTGCAGGTCGGCCGGATCGTCGATACCGGCCGGGAACAGCGGGGCGAGCACGAGGGCGCCGTGCTCGTCGGCGAAGGACCGGAGGTGGTCGCGGTAGAGCAGGAAGTTGCGTTCGGTCCCGTGCTGGACGACGACCAGCGGCGCCCGCGGGCCCAGGTCCTCCGGCACGTAGAGGCAGTAGCTGAAGCGCTGGTCGTACTGCGAGGCGAACACGGGCGTGCGGCCCCGGCTCCAGAAGGCGGCGGTGGATGGTCTGTCGGTGCTCATGCGAGCGCACTCCTCTGCTCGAAGGCGGCTCGCAGCTCGGCGACCCGCTCGGGCTGCCAGTCGGGCCCGGGAGCCGACGACAGCAGCATTTCGGTGTAGGGATGGCGGGGCCGGCGCAGGACCTCGGCGGTGTCGCCGTGCTCGACGGCCTCGCCCCGGTACATCACGAGCGTCCGGTCGGTCACCTCGGCGACGACGGCCAGGTCGTGGCTGACGAACACCAGGCTCACGCCCGAGTCACGGCGGATCTCGTTCAGCAGCGCCAGGATCTGCGCCTGAACGGAAACGTCCAAAGCGGACACGGCCTCGTCCAGGACCAGCACGGCCGGGTCGACGGCCAGTGCCTTGGCGATCGCGACCCGCTGCCGCTGGCCGCCGCTGAGCTGGTGCGGCCGCGAACCGGCCAGCTCGTCACCGAGCCCGACCCGCTCCAGCAGCCCCCGGACGCGCTCGGCCGTCGCGGCCCGCGGCATCCCCGGCCGGTGCCGGCGCACGACGTCCCGCAGGGCGTGCTCGACCGTCAGCCGGCGATCGAGTGAGCCGTACGGGTCCTGGAACACCATCTGCGCCTCGCGCGCCCGGGCCAGCCGCGCCTTGCCGCCGCGAGCCGTCCAGCTCCGGTCACGCCCCCCGAAGGTGACGGCGCCGGCGTCGGGACGCGCCAGGCCGACGATCATCCGGGCGAGCGTCGTCTTGCCCGACCCCGACTCGCCGACCAGCCCGAGCGAACTCCCCGCGGGCAGGGAGAACCCGATGTCCCGGACGGCCGCGACCGGCTTCCCGCCGCGGCGGGCCGGGAACGTCTTGGTGAGGCCGTTCACCACGAGTGCGTCAGGCATGGCCGTGCTCCCGTTCCGGCAGGCGCGGCGTCGCGTCGGCCAATGCCCTGGTGTAGGGGTTGGCGGGGTCGACGAACACCGTCTTCCCCGGCTGCTCGTCGACGATCGAGCCCTCCCGCATCACGTAGACGCGGTCGCAGCACGCGCCGGCGAGCAGCAGATCGTGCGTGATGAACAGGACGGCCAGCCCCCGCTCGCGCCGCAGCCGCCGCAGCAGGGCCAGCACCTCCGCCTGGGTCGTCACGTCCAGGGCGCTGGTCGCCTCGTCGGCCAGCAGCAGCCGCGGGTTCGTGCTCAGCGCCGCGGCGATCGAGACGCGCTGCAGCATCCCGCCGGAGAGCTGGTGCGGGTACTTGCGCAGCAGCAGGTCCGGCTCACGCAGGCCCACCTCGGCCATCAAGTCGAGCAGCCGCCGGCTCGCCTCGGCGCGGGCGATCCCGTGCACGTGGACCAGCCGTTCGGTCGCCGAGTCCCCGATCCGCCGGACCGGGTTCAGCGACGAGCGCGGGTCCTGGAAGATCATCGCCGCGTGCTCGGTGCGGATCGCCCGGACGTCGGCCGGGCCAGCGGGGGAGACGCCGCCGACGGAGATCGACCCCGTCGTGTGCGCGCCCTCGGGCACCAGCCGCAGTACCGCACGCGCGGTGGTCGACTTGCCGGATCCCGACTCGCCGACCAGGCCGACGGTTTCGCCGGCGTCGACGTCGAGCGAGACACCCCGCAGGATCCGGCGCGGGCCGTGGGGGAGCGGCACCGTGAGACCGAGGTCCCGGATGGACAGCAGCACGGCCTACCTCCTCACCGCGAGCTTGTCGGACAGCCGGACACCGACGACGTTGGTCGCCACCACGACGATCGCGATCGTCAGCCCCGGCACCAGCGCCGGCCCGAGCACGCCCTGGATCACGCCGGCGCGGCTCTCCTCGACCATCAGCCCCCAGTCCGACTTGGGCGGCTGCGAACCGAACCCGAGGAAGTTCAACGTCGCCAGGCTCATCAGGCCGTCGCCGAACAACACGACGAGGTAGCCGAGCAGCGTCGGCACCAGGTTCGGCAGCACGTACCGCAGGCACAGCTCGAACCCGCCCGCACCCTGCAGCCGGTAGGAGTCGACGTAGGGCCGCGCCAGCTCCTCCAGCGCGATGGCCCGGGTGAACTTCGCGATCACCGGCGCGTAGGCCAGGCCCATGCCGAGCACCGCGGTGACCGTCCCACTGTCGAACACCGCGATGATCATGATCACGAACAGCAGACCGGGGAACGCGAACATGACGTCGGTGACGCGGGCCAGCAGCACGTCGACCCAGCCGCGGTGCCAGGCCGCGGTCAGTCCGATGAGGACACCCAGCGCCGTGGCCAGCGCCAGCAGCGCGATGGCACCCAGCAACGTCGGGCGCGCACCGTCGATCACCCGCGAGAGCAGGTCCCGCCCGAGCTGGTCGGTGCCGAGCCAGTGCGCCGGCCCCGGCGGCACCCAGATCGCGTCGAAGCTCGTCGCGGCCGGGTCGTACGGCGTCACCCACGGCGAAAGCACCGCGGCCACGACCGCCAGCGCCAGGATCGCCAAGCAGGGGTAGAAGGCCCAGTCCCGGCGCCGGCGCGGCACCGCCAGAACGGGCGCGGCGAGCGTCATGCCGCCTCACTCCTCTCCCGCGTGCGCGGGTCGATCAGCGGGTACACGACGTCGACGACGATCGTCACGACCATGTACGCCAGCACCATGTAGAGCAGGATCGCCTGCACCACCGGGAAGTCGTGCGCGTTGATGGAGTCGACGAGCATGCTGCCGACACCGCTGAGGCCGAACACCGACTCGATCACCACGGTGCCCGCGAGCATGCTCGCGATGATCAGCCCGCACATCGTCACGACCGGGCCCAGCGAGTTGCGCAGCACGTGCCGCCGGACGACCTTGCGCCGCGGCAACCCGAAGCTGCGTGCCACCTCGACGTGCTCCAGGCTCTGCTGCTCCACCATCGTCTGCCGGGTCACCCGCGACACGACCGCGAGCGCCCCCAGCGCCAGCGCGATCGCCGGCAGCGTCAGGTGGTACAGCCGGTCGGCGAACCCGTCACCGCTGCCGGACACGTCGAACCAGCCCAGCTGCACCGCGAACACCGACACCAGCACCAGCGCGACCACGAAGTGCGGCACCGACGTGAGGAACGTCGTGACCCCGGTGATCACCGAGTCGGCCACACCGCCACGCCGCAGCGCCGACACCACCCCGAGCAGCACGCCGACCACCACGAACAGCAGCGCGGCCATCGCCACCAGCAGCACCGTGACCGGCAGCCGGCTGCTCATCAGGTCCGCCACCGGCTGCTTGTAGACGAACGACGTACCCAGGTCACCGTGCAGGACACCCTTCACCCACAGGAAGTACTGCTGCGGGAACGAGTCGTCCAGGTGATAGGCCGCCCGCACCGCCGCGATCCGGTCCGGCGTCCGGTCTTCGGGGTTCTTGATCAGGAAGGTCAGCGGATCACCCGGGGCGGCGAACATCCCCGCGAAGATCACGAACGAGCTGACGGCCAAGGTGAGCAGCAGGGCCCCGAGCCGCCGGGCCAGAGTCACCACGGCTCAGCCCTTCGTGCCCAGGTCGGCCGCCCACGGGTAGTAGCGGTACGCACCGGACGCCGGCACCCCGGTCACCTTCCCGGACAACGCCACCGTGCTGGGGCTGAGGATCGCGCTGATCCACGGCTTCGCGTCCGACCACCGCCGCGCGAGCTGGACGGCGATCTTCGCGCGCGCCGCGTCGTCGAGCGCGGCCCGGCCGTCGAGCACCAGCTGGTCGTAGGCCGGATCCTTGAACACCCACTGCACCTTCGAGCTCGAGGCACCGTTCTTGTAGAACCCCACCGGGTCGCTCTTGGACACGAAGTAGTCGTCCATGTAGACGTCGGCGCGGGCACGCAGGTCGGTGTTGTCGTAGAAGTCGCCGTACTGCACCGTCGGGATCTGCGTGATCGACGCCTGCAGCCCGATCCGCTGCGCCGCGGCGACCAGGGCGTTGGCCAGCGTGTCGCGGATCGACGACCCGTCACTGGCCACCACGATCGGCTGATGACTGCCTGCACCGAGCAGCTTCTTCGCCTCGGCGATGTCGGCGTCGGACGGCTTGGCGGGGGAGCCGGCCAGCTGGTCGTAGGCCGACTGGAACGCGGCCTTCTCATAACCCCACGCCCCCGAACCGACCGGTTCCTTCCACGGCTGCCCGAGCCCGGCGAAGGCCGCCCGGTTGACGCCGTCGCGGTCGACGGCCAGCGAGAGCGCTTTCCGGACCGCCGGATCGGCCAGCCCGCCGCGCCCGGTGACCAGGTAGCTCCACACGCGGGTGTCGGGACCCTGGCTCACGGTGATCCCCGGCGTCTTGACCAGCCGCGACGCCGAGGCGATGTTGTCGATGTAGGCGCCCTGCGCGGACCCCGTGACCAGCGAGTTGACGATCGCGTCGTCGGCCGCCCACTTGAACGTGACCTCTTCGACCTTCGACGCCCTCGCCGGATCCCAGTAGTGCTCGGCCCGGGTCAGCACGATGCTCGTGCCCGGCTTCCACTCCTTCAGCTGCAACGGCCCCGAGCACGCGTCCGGGCTCGACGGCGTCCCGAACGCCTTGCCCTGCGCCTCGACGACCTTGCGCTCCTGGATCAGCCCGGCGTCGCCGGCCAGCGCCTCCACGAACACGGCGTCGGGCTGCTTCATCGTGAAGGTCAGCTCGTGCGGCCCGGTCTGGGCGAAGGAGGCGACGTTCGGGAACTCGTCGGCCTCGGCGTTGCCGTCGGTGGCGTTGCGCCGCATGCTCCACACGACGTCGTCCATGGTCACCGGGGCACCGTCGTGGAAAGTGGCGTTGTCCCGGAGTGTGAAGACGAGCTGGGTCGGCGTCTTCCACTCGTACTTCGCCGCCAGGCCCGGACCGACGCTCATGTCCGGCCGCAGCTGGTTCAGCCGTTCGCAGACGTTCGCCATAACGAGGTCGGACTGGTCGTTGGCGTCCGCATTGGACAGATCGAGGTTGGTCGGTTCCTTGGCCACCAGCCAGGTGGCCCGGTCGAGCTGCCCGGCCGCGACCGGGGTCGCGTCGACCAGCTTCACGTTCGCCTTGGCGTCGGCGGCCGCGCCGGACGGACCGGAGCCACCGCACGCGGCGCAGAGCGCGGCGACCGCGCACAAGGCGGCAGCGGCCGGAATCCGGTGTCTGGGGGAGGATGCGGACATCGTGGTGCTCCTCATCGGTACAGGTTGAACGGAACGAGCTCGTACGGGTGCTCACAGGGGGAGCCCGGCGCGAGGTAGTAGTCGCCGGTGGTGAGGTCGACGCAGCTGGACAGGGTGGTCGACCACTGATCCAGCTCCGGGACCCGCTCGTCGGGGTGCGTGCAGACCGAGTCGGGCCGGCCGAGGTGGTCCGACATCGCCGTGTGGATCGCGGTGCGCACGTCCACCGACTTCTCCGCACCGGCCGCCTTCCGCAGGCCACGGCGAGCCCGGGGGACCCGCACGAGCGAGTCCGGCGACATCAGCCGGCGGTCCGCCTCGGGCGGGTCGATGGCCTCGTAGTGGTTGCCGTGCACCAGAAGCCCGTCCTCCGGGTACACCCAGCCGTGCCCCGCCGGGGTCGTCTCGACGTCGATCGAGAACCCGTCCCGATGGGTCAGCAGCGCGTTGCTGGGGATGTGGGCCTTGGTCCACGTGAGCGTCTTCAGCGCGTCGGCGATGGTGTCCGAATCGAGGACCGCGCGCCGGATCACGGTCTGGGGGACACCGATGGAATCGTCGATGCGGCCACCCAGCCCGTTGGCGTTCAGCGCGAGACCCCGCGAATTGGCGCCGTGGCGGCCGATCTGGCCGGCCTCCAGCTGCATGACCAGCGTCGGCTTGGGCGGCTGGACGACCTTCAGCACCACGACCGTGTCGCGGATGGCGTGGCGCCAGTCCCAGTTCTGCCCGGCGTAGACGTGACCGTCGCCGGCCGCGCCGTCGGTGAGGGAGAAGGAGGTACACCCGTCGACCTCCGGCCGAGCACCGGGCTGGGCGAACCAGTTGTCGTAGGCGATCTCACCGCGGCAGTTGAGGGCGACGACCTCGGCCAGGTCGACGCCCGCACCCTCGGCGACACCCGCCATCTCCTCGAGGATCTCGGGGAAGTCCCGCTCGATCAGCAGCTGCCACGGCGCGCTGTGCGCCAGCGCTTCGGGCCAGCTCAGGCCGGCCTGGCGGGCGAAGCTTGCGCGGTAATAGGCGATGGCGGCCGCGATGAGGTCGGCGGCCTCGGCACCGTACTGCTTGCCGCGGTCGAGCGCGGAGGCGCTCGAGACCTCGATGACTCTGGGACTCGGCATCGGCTTGCTCCTGGCGTGTAGATCCCGTTACGGAACGCGGTAATGATGTACGATTACGTTCGTGATGGAACGAGACCATACGTCAAGCGGGCCCGTTGTAACAGAGTTAACGCGAAATCAGGGCATCACCGATCTCCGCGCCCGCATCCGCGAACACTGGGACCACCTGTCCCCGGCAGCCCAAGAGGTCTGCCGCCTCCTCGGCGAAATGACCCCCGAACAGCTGCTCTACCGATCCGCCGTCGAACTGGGGACCGAAACCCGCACCAGCAACGCCACCGTCGTCCGCACCCTGCAAACCCTCGGCTACGCCGGCCTCGCCGAACTCAAATCCGCCATCGCCCGGCCCTTCACCGACCAGACCGCACCCGAAGTCCGCGCCCGCAGCCGCGTCGAAGCGACCAAGGGGGACCTGCCGAACGTCTGGGAGATGGTCACCGCCGAATGGCTCGACCGGATCAAGCTCATGCGGGACGGCTTCTCCGCGGACGCCTACCGCCAAGCCGTCGAACTCATGCTCGGCGCCCGCGAAATCGTGCCGTTCGGCTTCGGCGCGTCCTTCGTCGTCGCCGAACACCTCACCTTCAAGCTCCGCCGCCTCGGCCGCCGCGCCCGCACCATCCGCTCGTCCGGCTTCGGCCTGCCCGACGACCTGCTCGGTCTCGAACGCGGCGACGTCGTCATCGCCTTCGACCCCGGCCGGATGCTGATCGACCTCGACGTGCTCCTGGACCGCGTGCGCACGGTCGGCGCACAGTGCGTGCTCGTCACGGCCGAACTGGCCGACCAGCTCAAGGACGCGGTCTCGGTCGTGCTCATCGCGCCGCACTCACCGACAGGACTGACCGGTGACGCGGCGACGGCGATGGTGGTCGCGGACGCGCTCATCCAGGGGGTCGCGGTGTCGGACGTGGAGAGCACGGTCGAGTCCTCGCACACGCTCACGACCTTGCGTCAGCAGATGGGGTTCTGAGAGAGAGGCCGCCCAGCCGACTACTTGACATAATGTACATTATCGGCACTTCGGGACGTGCTGAGACAGAGAGCCAGGAGGGGTGCTGAAGGCAGGTTCCCGGGAGGTGCGTCGAGTTCGCCAGGACGGCTCCTGCTGAGGTTTTCACCCGGACGTTCTCCCGCATCGGGCCCCGGACGGCCCTGAGGGCGACCTCGGGAGGCCGCAGAAGCATCCCCTGAAGCCGCGGAGCCGATGCGCCGCCACCCGACCTCAAAACGTCACGGTGACGAAACTACGGAAGTCAGATACGGCGCAGTCAGGCGGCAGTCAGTGAAGTTGACTGTCTTGGCGACCTCCGGGCCGGCCCGCCTGAGGTGCCGCCTTAGGCAGCCTCGCGACGAGTCGAACATATGTGCGCATCCCCGCCGTGCGTGTCGGAAGGGCGGATCCGGGCTTGGAATCGTCTCCGAGAGAGTCCGGGATCCCCCGGGAGGTCGTTCCGGACTAAACCGACATTTCATGCATAATTGCCATTATGCATGAAATGTGAGGTGACCCGGAGGCCGAAACTGTCGGTGGTGTGCTGTACAAGATCCACATGAAGGTTTCCGAGGCCCAGCAAGCCTTCTTCGCGGCCCGCCGGCCCCGCAAGGACTCCCCGCACACCACCGACGCCTACCGCCGTGACCTCGCCGGGATCACCACTCTCCTGGTTTCGGAGCTCGGCCGCCCGGCCGAAGACCTGGAGGTCGCCGATCTGACCGGGCCGGCCCTGCGGTCGGTGTTCGGCGCGTTCGCCGACGGGCACGCGAAGAGCTCGGTGCTGCGGGCCTGGTCGACGTGGAACCAGTTCCTGACG
This sequence comes from Amycolatopsis sp. NBRC 101858, assembly GCF_030269325.1. Lineage (GTDB taxonomy): Bacteria > Actinomycetota > Actinomycetes > Mycobacteriales > Pseudonocardiaceae > Amycolatopsis > Amycolatopsis ponsaeliensis. The sequence continues at coordinate 407,042 of NZ_BSTD01000002.1, forward strand.
TTCTGCGTGGCGGACGGGCTGCTGGAGGGCAACCCGATGGGTGCGGTGGCGCGGCCGCGAACGCCGGCGTTGACGCCGAAACCGTTGCGGGGTGAGGAAACCCCGGAGCAGTTGCTGTCGGCGGCGGCCGCGGGTTCGCGGCGCGCGCGGGATCCGTGGCCGGAGCGGGACGTGCTGGTGATCGCGCTGGGGCTGGTGGCGGGGTTGCGGGCGGCGGAGATGCGGGCGCTGACGGCGCGGTCGCTGGTGGGGCGCGCGGGTGAGCTGCGGTTGCACGTGAAGGGGAAGGGCAGCCGGGATCGGTCGATTCCGGTGCAGCCGGTGCTGGCGGAGCTGATCGAGCGGTACCGGGAGTCGTGCCGAGTGCGGTTTTCGAGTGTGCGGTTCTCCCCTGGTTCGCCGTTGCTGCTGGACCGGGCGGGTGAGCCGATCGGGCGGGGTGCGCTGGAGTACCTGGTGAAGTCGTGTTATCGGGGGGCGGGGTTGCACGACCGGGTGCCGGTGGGGGCGAATCTGCACGCGTTGCGGCACACGTTCGCGACGCGGTTGGCGGAGGACGGGGCGACGGCTTCGGAGATCATGGCGTTGCTGGGGCACGCGAGTTTGGCGACGAGCCAGAACTACATCGAGGCGACGGGGCGGGAGCAGCGGGCGGCGGCGGCGAGCAACCGGACTTACCGGGCGTTGGACGGGTTGGGTCCTGGGGGTGATCCGTCGAGGCCGGCGTAGATGGTGACGACGGGGTCGTCGGGTTGTTTGTAGCTGAGCCAGCTGAGCCGGCGGCCTCGGGTGAGGTCGGGTCCGGAGATCGCGGTGGCGAGGGCGTGGAAGCGGTCGGGGGCGATGCCGGAGATCTCCAGGAGGTCCAGGACGCGCGTGGCGGCTTCGGCGTCGTTGGCGACGTTCGGGTCGAGCGGGCAGTACAGGGTGGCGGAGGTGGGGTGGGGTCGGTTCCCCTGGAACGCCAGGCAGGTCATGGGGGCTTTCGCGAGGGTCGAGTCGCCGTAGACGCGGGTGAGGATCTTGGTGAAGAGGTCGGGCTGGTGGTCCTCGGCCAGGGCTGCGATCCGCTCGAGTTCGGCCGGTTCGCAGCCGGTGTGGCGGAGGTAGAGCTTCACCCTGGCTTCGGGTGACGCGCTGAGGTCGAGCGCGAAGACGGCGATCTCGCGGTGCGGCGAGGCGGACCAGCCGGTGCCCAGGTGTTCGTCGAGCTGGGCCCAGGGTTCGCTCAGCCCGAGGCGGTGCATGGCTTCTCCGACGGTCTGGTGCGGCTGTCCCCCGGCGGCGGGGTTCAGGTAGACCTTGAACAACGGCCCGGCCGGGCGGAACGCGGTCGCGCAGAACATCGAGAACAGGCCGCCTGCGGGCGCGAAGAGGTCCTCGATGAGGCGCAGCCTGGTCGTGTCGCCGGGGAGCCGCCGCACGAAGTGGTGTTCGGTCAGGCGCGCGGGGGTGTCCTGTGGTTCGAAGCCCATTCGCGGTTCCACGCCGGTTCGGGTCATCGCGAAGGAGAATTCGACGGGTGAGCCGTCGTTCGCGGCGAACGAGTGGTGGTCGTCGAACTCGGTGACGGGCCGGCTCGCCCAGTCGCCCATCAGGGAGGTCGCGAAGCCGGCGTGGTGCACGCCGAGGGCCTGGAGGTGCGCGGTGACGACGTCCCGGTAGGTGGGCGTGCCGGCATTGTCGACGCTCGCCCATGCCCTCGCGCGTTCCGCCATTCGCCTTCTCCCCCACGTTCAGCTCGTCAACGGACACCGAGCGTCAGGGTTTCAGGCGTGGGTGGCCGGGGGTGATCCTTTGCGTACAGGCAAGGTGACGGGGTGTGCAAGATCTGCACGAATGTGCTCGGTGGTGCCGGTCAGCGGAGCTGTTCGAGATCCTTCGCGGCGCGGGCGATTTCGGCGGCGAGTCCGCGCAGTTCGCGGGTGTCGGCGCCGTCGTCGGCCGCGGTGACGATGTCTTCGGCGGCGCACCGGAGCTGGAAGAGCCGGTCCTGGAGGGCGGCGACCTCGGTGTCGGACAGCACGACGGCGTCTTCGGGCAGGCCGCTGCGCTGCAGTGCGGTCCGTCGCTCGTAGGCGCGCTGGCGGCAGGACTGGCCGCAGTAGCGGCGCCGGCGGCCGACGTTGCCGCCTTCGGGGAGACGCCGGCCACACCAGCCGCAGTGGCGGGGCGCGCCGCGGCGTCCCGGAACGAGCTCTACCGGGGCGGGCTGGGTCAGTTCGGCGGCTTCCCTCACCCCGGAGACCCTAGCTGGCCATCGATTGCTCATGCCGGGGTCATGGCGGAAGGGCACACTTGGGGGATGCAGGCGTCGTTTCCGTACCTGGCCGATCCGCTCCCCCGTGCTTTCGCGCACCGGGGGTGGCACCTCGACGAGCTCGACGGGCTCGAGAACTCGCTGCCGGCGTTCCGGCGGGCGTGCGAGGAGGGGTACCGGTACCTCGAGACGGACGTGCACGCGACGGCGGACGGTGTGGTGGTCGTGCACCACGACGCGCGGTTGGACCGGACGACGGACGGGTCGGGGCCGATCGCGACGCAGACGTGGGAGCAGCTGAAGAACGTCAAGGTCGGCGGGAAGGCTCCGCTGTCGCGGCTGGAGGACGTGCTGGAGGAGCTGCCGAACGCGCGGTTCAACATCGATGTGAAGGCGGATCAGGCGGTGACGCCGTTCGTGGAGGTGCTGGAGCGGACGAAGGCGCACGACCGGGTGGCCGCGGCGGCGTTTTCGGACGCGCGGCTGGTGCGGTTGCGGAAGCTGGCGGGGCCGAAGCTGGTGACGGCGATGGGACCGCGGTCGGCGTTCGCGCTGTGGGCGCGGGGGAAGCTGCCGCTGCTCCCCCTCGGGCGGCTGGTGCTGGGGGCGATGGCGCAGGTGCCGGTGCGCCAGGGTGCGTTGCGGGTGGTGGACAAGGCGTTCCTGTCGATCGCCGGCCGGTCCGGGATCGAGGTGCACACGTGGACCATCGACGATCCGGCGGAGATGCGGATGTTGCTGGACCTGGGGGTGCACGGGATCGTGACGGACCGGCCGGACCTGCTGCGCGAGGTGCTGATCGAGCGTGGCTCCTGGCCGCGGTCGCAGGAGCCGTGAGGGTCAGCGGGGTGGTTTGCCGTTCCAGGCGGCGTCCCAGGTCTTGGGGCCGAGCAGGCCGCTGTCCTTGATGCCGTTGGCGCGCTGGAGGTCGAGGACCGCGGTGCGGGTCTTCTCGTAGTAGCAGCCGGTGCCGGTGAAGCCGTAGCCGAAGGCGTTCATGCGCAGCTGGAAGGTCTTGAGCGGGGCGGCGCAGTCGCCGTACTGGTAGACGACGCCGGGCCACGCCGGTTTGCCGCTCGGGGGCGGTGGGGTGGGTGCGGGGGAGGGTCCGCCGCCGATGTAGGCGGAGTCGGCGTAGGTGGGGACGCGCTTGCTGCGGGCGTCGGCGTCGCCGGCGAGCTTGAGCATGCCGGCGCACTGCCAGGGTTGCCAGCCGCGCATGCGGTAGAGGTAGAGGGCCCGGTAGTCCTGTTCGGACGGTGCGGCCTGGTCGGGACGGCCGGCGCCGCCGACGCTGCGCCAGGTGGGCAGGTCGAACTGGTAGGCGCCGTAGTAGCCGTTGCCGGTGTTGGTGGCGTAGCGGCCGCTCGACTCGCACATGCGGAGCTTGGCCCAGGCCGTGGTCGCGGGGTCCGCGGAGGCGACGGCGGGAACGGTGAGCTGCAGACCCAAGGCGGCGATGGCGAGAAGGACGATTCTCGCGGTGGTGCGTCTCCGGTTCTGGATCATGGGAGCACAGTAGGAGCGTGTCCCACTGACCACAAGGGACACACTGCCCGCCTGAGTCTCACACGAAACACTGTTCACACGAGTCAGCGACACGCGGTCACGCGCGGTCGGTGATTGCCCCGGAAGTGGCGGATGAGCACGAAGCGACAAAGCGGACACGGTTCGGGTGGTCTGGTCCCCCGGGTCGCGATGCCCCCAGTAGTCTCCGCGCTGACCTGCTGGTTTTCGAGGTGAAGGAGCCGTGGATGACGCTGGCCGGGACGCGCTCGAGCAAGCGCGAGCGGTGGGGCTGGTATTTCTACGACTGGGCTAATTCGCCGTTCTATTCGTCGACGACGACGGTGTTCGGCGCCCTCTCGATGAGCACGATCGCGGCCGCGGACGCGAAGTCGAACTTCACCCTTAACGGGGACCGCGCCTGCCTCGACGCGGCCGGCAAGACCGACACGCTCCACAACTGCGACGTGACGTTGTTCGGGCTGCACTTCCCCGCCGGTTCGGTGTGGGGTTACCTGCTGTCGGTGGCGACGGTGGTGCAGGTGCTGGTGCTGCCGATCGCGGGTGCGGTGGCCGACCGCAGCCACAACAAGCGCCGGATCCTGGCCGGGTTCGCGTTCCTGGGGGCGGCGGCCGCGGCGGCGATGTTCTTCTTCGCCGGTTCGGACTGGCAGCTGGGCGTGGTGCTGTTCATCATCGCGAACATCGGCTACGGCGGTTCGCTGGTCGTCTACTACTCGTTCCTGGTCGACATCGGCGGGCCGGACGAGCGGGACGACATCTCGGCGAAGGGCTGGGCGTTCGGGTACCTGGGCGGCGGGCTGGCGCTGGCGTTGCAGCTGGGGTTCTACCTCGGGCACGACACGTTCGGGGTCAGCAAGGACCTCGCGGTGCAGATCTGTTTCCTGACCTCGGGGTTGTGGTGGGCGTTGTTCACGGTGCCGGCGGTGCGGGCGCTCCCCCGCCGGCACACGCCGGTCGACGTCGCGCCGGGGGCGTCGGTGCTGCGCGCGGGTTTCACGGAGCTGCGGCAGACGATCGTGGCGGCGAAGGCGTACCCGTTGACGCTGGCGTTCCTGGGCAGCTACCTGGTCTTCACCGACGGGATCAACACCGTGGTCACGGTGTCGGCGCAGTACGGGAAGGACGAGCTGGGGTTCGGCAACGAGGTCCTGATCGTGACGATCCTGGTGATCCAGTTCGTGGCGTACTTGGGTGGCACGCTGCACGGGCTGGTGGCGCGGCGGGTCGGGGCGAAGCGGACGATCCTGGGCAGCCTGGTGCTGTGGGTGGTGGTGCTGGCCGGGGCGTACTTCGTGCAGCCGAAGCAGCTGGTGCAGTTCCTCGCGGTGGCGGTGGGGATCGGGCTGGTGCTGGGGGGAACGAACGCGTTGTCGCGGTCGTTGTTCAGCCAGATGATCCCGGCGGGCAAGGACGCGCAGTACTACTCGCTCTACGTCGTGGGCGAGCGGGGGACGTCGTGGCTGGGTCCGCTGCTGTTCGCCGGGGTCGGGCAGGCGACGGGGTCGTTCCGGCTGGCGATCATCGCGCTGGTGATCTTCTTCGCGGCGGGGCTGGTGCTGGTGTGGCTGGTGCCGGTGCGGCGGGCGATCGTGGCGGCGGGCAACACCCCGCCGGAGGTCCTGTGACGGCCTTCGTTCGACTGTCACGCGGAGTGCTGTGACAGTCTCACGCCGTGTTGTACCGGGCTGTCCTGGACGAGTGTCCAGTCACCGATAGGGTCGGGTGTCGTGACCTTGTTGAACGACCGGGCCGCCGGCCCCGATCCGACCGACGCCCTCTCGTCGGTTCCCGCGGCCGGCTCGCGCCGCGGGACACCGCCGGTGGGCAGATTGAAGTTCTGCTACGGGCCGATGGACTGCGGGAAGTCGACCCTGGCGCTGCAGATCGACCACAACCACGCGCGGCAGGGCAGACGCGGGCTGGTGCTGGTGCGGCACGACCGGTCGGGCGCGCCGCAGATCTCGAGCCGGATCGGGCTGAGCCGGCAGGCGGTGGAGGTCGGCGAGGACACGGACGTGCGGGACCTGGTGCGGCAGGAGTGGGCGCGCGGGCAGCACGTGGACTACGTCGTGGTGGACGAGGCGCAGTTCCTCTCCCCCGGGCAGGTCGACCAGCTGGCGGAGCTGGCCGACGAGGTCGAGATCGACGTGTACTGCTTCGGGATCGCGACGGACTTCCGGAGCCGGTTGTTCCCGGGGGCCGCTCGCCTGTTCGAACTGGCGGACGAGCTGCAGCCGGTTCAGGTGGAGGTGCTGTGCTGGTGCGGGCTGCCCGGACGGTTCAACGCGCGGGTGCTCGACGGCGAGGTCGTGCGGGAGGGCGACACCGTTGTGGTGGCAGATACCGAACAATCCGTAGTTGAATCTTCAGCTTTGGCCGGTTTTGAGGTCGAAAACGCTACTGTGCGTTATCAGGTATTGTGTCGCCGCCACTTTCGATCGGGTGACTTGGGGCCCGTTACTGGTCATCACGGTCAGTTACGGTTGACCTGACATGGGCGCCAGTAGCCCATCCGGGGGATATCAGCACTAAGAAGGCCGTATTGACGTCACGCCGAAGCGCGAAATGCCTCCTACTAGAGGAAGCTGATGCCGTTGGGTGACGCAGCTCATCGTGAGCAACGACATGGCATCCCGGGAATCCTCGGGGGCCCCAAGTCGTTGCATAGGGTGAGCATCACCCAGGCTCCACCCGGAGCTGACTGAAAGGACCCCCATCATGGCCGACCGTGTTCTTCGTGGAAGCCGGCTGGGAGCGGTCAGCTACGAGACCGACCGCAACCACGACCTCGCACCACGTCGCACCGTGCGCTACGCCTGCCCGAAGAACCACGAGTTCGAGGTGCCGTTCTCCGACGACGCCGAGATCCCGACGGTCTGGGAATGCCGCCTGCACGGCAGCGAGTCGGAGATCGTGGACGGCGGGCAGCCCGAGCAGAAGAAGGTCAAGCCGCCGCGCACGCATTGGGACATGCTGCTCGAGCGGCGCACGATCCCCGAGCTCGAGGACCTGTTGAACGAACGTCTCGCCGAGCTGAAGGGCAGGCGGACCTCCCGGTCCGCGTAAGCCCCGAGAGCGTCGGCCCGTAGCCACCGCTCCCACCACAACGGAAAGGCCCCCGCGACCTCCCCCCGCGGGGGCCTTTCGCATGCCCGGAGGGTCGGCCCACGTACCCAGGGAGTCGGCTCGCGTACCTGGAGGGTCGGCTCACGAACCGACCGTCCGGGTACGCGAGCCGACCCTCTGGGTACGGCCTAGTCCGCCGTCCTGCGGAACGGGCCGTGCAGGGCTGCCCACTGCAGGAGCATGATCGTCTTCGCGTCGGCTATCTCGCCGGTCTCGATCATCTTCAGGGCGTCGTCGAAGCGCAGCTCGAGCACCTCGATGTCCTCCCCCTCCTCGGCGATGCCGCCGCCCTCGCCGCGGTCGGCCGGGTCGTACGGCGCCGCGTAGCAGTGCAGGCGCTCGGTCACCGAGCCCGGGCTCGTGTACACGTCGAACACGTGCTCCAGCTCGCCGATGCGGACGCCGGTCTCCTCCTGTGCCTCGCGGCGGATCGCCGTCTCCGGGTCGTCGGCGTCCAGCAGGCCCGCGGCCGCCTCGATGAACATCCCGTCCGGGTGGTCGTTGACGTAGACCGGGTAGCGGAACTGGCGGGTCAGCAGCACCGTCCCGCCGGCCGCGTCGTAGAGCAGCACGGTCGCCCCGTTGCCGCGGTCGTAGGTCTCGCGCTGCTCGGTCGTCCAGCGGCCGTCGCCGTGCCGGTAGTCGAACGTCGTGCGGCGCAGCACGTACCAGGCCGACGACAGCAGCTCCACGTCGGTGACCCGGACACGCGGGTTGCGGGACAGGCTTGTCGAAGAGGTCATGACCCGACCATAATGTGCATGATTCGGCAGAAACAAGGAGGACTGTGCATGCTGGTCGGGGAACGTCGTGACCTGCTGCTCGCCCGGCTCGCGGCCGAGGGCAAGGTGCTGGCGAAGGACGTGGCGGCCGAGCTCGGCGTGTCGGAGGACAGCATCCGCCGCGACCTGCGCGACCTCGCCGCCGCCGGGCTCTGCCAGCGCGTCTACGGCGGCGCGCTGCCCGTCTCCCCCGCCGTCGCCGACTACGCGAGCCGCACGGCCATCGCCGTCGACGGCAAGGACCGGGTCGCCGCCATCGCCGCCGGCCTGGTCCGGCCCGGCTCGACGGTCATCCTCGACGGCGGCACCACCACCCTCGCCGTCGCCCACGCCCTGCCGAAAGACCTCGAGGCCACCGTCGTCACCCACAGCCCGACCGTCGCCGTCGCCCTGCTCGGCCACCCGGGAATCGAGGTCTTCCTGCTGGGCGGGCGGCTCTTCCGGCATTCCGCGGTCACCTGCGGTGCCGCCGCGGCCGAGGCCGCCCAGGCGATCAGCGCCGACGTCTTCCTGCTCGGCGTCACCGGCGTCCACCCCGACGCCGGGCTCACCACCGGCGACGCCGACGAAGCCGCCATGAAGCGCACCCTGGCCCGGCGCGCCGCCGACACCTACGTACTGGCCAGCGCCGAGAAGCTCGGGGCCGCCTCGCGGTTCACCGTGCTGCCGTTCGCCGACATCGCCGGGGTCATCACCGACGCGGACGACTCCGACCAGAACGTGCAGAAACTTGCAGCGCTCGGGATCGCGTTTCCGTGACCTCGACGTACCACTCGCGGCCCGCCACGAGCGCGAACACCGGCGCCGGCAGCCACACGAGCACCCGCAGCACCGCCGAGAACCGCCCGCTGCCGCGCACGTCGGACACGTGCGCGGCCAGCGCCGCCTGCTTGCGCCCGGCGAACCGCCGCACGTCGAACCGGTGGGTGATGGCCGAAGCCGGGCTGTAGAGCCGGCCGAAGGCAGCGTGGTCGTACCGGAACGGGATGCGCAGCGCGCGAACGACCCGGACGAGCCGGACGACGGTGTCGCGCGGCAGCGTGGCCTCCAGCAGCCGCGTCCCGGTCAGCCGGGCCGCCCGCCGGGCGACCTCGTGCACCTTGACGTGGTCGCGGTGGCCGTAGCCGCCGTTCGGGTCGTAGCCGAGCAGGAGATCCGCCTTCTCCTCGTGCAGCACCGCGGCGAGCCGGTGCGCGGCCTCCTCGGTGTCCGCGCGGGCGAAGCGCTGCCGGCCGGGTGGATCCGGGTACAGCTCGGGCCCGTGCCCGCTGTCGGCGTAACCGAGGTGCACGACGCGCCGGACGCCGAGGATGGCCGCGCTCGCCTCCAGCTCCCGCCAGCGCTGCGTCGGAACCGAGTCGTCCAGACCGTCGGTGGCCACGACGACCACCACCCGGTGCCCGTCGGCCGCCGCGCGGGCGAGGGTGCCGCCGCTCAGCAGGACGGGGTCGTCGGCGTGGGCGTGGAAGGCCACGATGGTCGTCATCGGCCCCATGATGGCCGATGACGGGAGAAGACGACGTGAATGAGCACCGGGTCCGGTTCGCGGCGCTGTTCGACGCCGAGGTCCGGCCGCACAACGAGCGGTTCCGCGCCGCGGCCGCCGTCCGGCCGGGCGAGGACGTCCTCGACGTCGGCTGCGGCACCGGCGAGTCCACCCGCGAAGCCGCTCAGGCGGGCGCGAACGCGCTGGGCGTCGACGTCTCGGAGCAGGCGATCGCCAAGGCCCGCGAGCTCGGCGGGGCGAGCTTCGAGGTCGCCGACGTGCAGGCCCGCGAGTTCCCGGCCGCGTCGTTCGACGTCGTGCTCAGCCGCTTCGGGGCGATGTTCTTCACCGACCCGCCCGCGGCGTTCGCCACCCTCGCCCGCGCGCTGCGGCCCGGCGGGCGCCTGGTGCTGCTGGTGTGGCAGGAGCGGACCCGCAACGAGTGGTACTCCGTGCTGCACGACGCCGTCGCGCCCGGCACCACCCCGCCACCGGCCGGGCCGCACTTCTCCCTCGGCGACCGGGACCACACCGACGCCCTGCTGCGGGCCGCGGGCTTCGGCGACGTCGAGTTCACCGAGCTGCGCGACCCCGTCTGCTACGGGCCCGACGCCGCGACGGCGTGCGAGTTCGCCCTCGGTCTCAAGGACGTCCAGGAGCTGCTGCCCACCGAAGAGGCCGCGAACCGCCTGCGGGAGGCGTTCGCGGCGTACGAGACCCCGGACGGCGTGCTGCTGGGCGCCCGGACGTGGATCGTGACCGCGCGGGTCAGCTCCGCTTGACCAGGCGGCGCAGCTGCTGCCAGCGGCGCTCGGCGCCCCACGTGGCCACCCGCAGGAACGCCTCGCGGATGATCGAGCCGCTCATCTTCGACTCGCCGATCTCGCGCTCGGTGAAGGTGATCGGCACCTCGACGATCTCGAACCCGGCGTCGGCCGTGCGGACGGTCAGGTCGATCTGGAAGCAGTAGCCGTGCGAGTTGACCTCGTCCAGGGCCAGCTTCTCCAGCACCGGGCGGCGGTAGGCGCGGAAGCCCGCGGTGATGTCGCGGGTGCGCATGCCCAGCGCGACCTGCGAGTAGATGTTGGCGCCGCGCGAGAGGATCTGGCGGTTGAGCGGCCAGTTCACCACCGCGCCACCCGGCACGTACCGCGACCCGATGGCCAGGTCGGCGTCGCCCACCGCGTCCAGCAGCCGGGGCAGATCCTCCGGCGCGTGCGAGCCGTCGGCGTCCATCTCGACGATCGTGTTGTACTCCCGCGCCAGGCCCCAGCGGAACCCGGCGATGTAGGCGGCGCCGAGGCCGGCCTTCTCGGTGCGGTGCAGCACGTGGATGTTCCCGTTCGCGGCCGCGCGCTCGTCGGCCAGCTCACCGGTGCCGTCCGGGCTGCCGTCGTCCACTACCAGTACGTGCACGTCCGGGAGTACCTTGTGCAGGCGATCCAGGATCGGGCCGAGGTTCTCCCGCTCGTTGTACGTCGGGATCACCACCAGCACCGGCTCGATTTCCCGGGCCCCCCGCGGCGCCTGCGACATCCGTGCTCCTCCGATATCCGCGGCGGTCAGTCCGCCGCTTCCCCTGCCGTGCCGACGCTGCCGCGCCGGGTGCGAAAACGGAGCACGAGCCCGCCGGCCACCCCGGCGATCGCCAGTGCCAGCAGCCCGTACTCCGTCCACGCACCGAGTCGATCCGACAGCGTAGTCTGCGTCCGCAGCGGGACGCGCCCGACCAGGGAATCGGCGGTGAAAAGGCCCGTTGAGCTGGTAACCGTCCCGTCGGGGGCGACGATCGCGCTCACTCCTGAGACGGCGGACACCACGACGGACCGGCCGTGCTCGACCGCCCGCAGCCGCGACATCGCCAGCTGCTGGACGCTCATCTCGCTCTCGCCGTACCAGGCGTTGTTGGTCGGCACGACGAGCAGCTCGGCGCCGTCGCGCACGGCGTCACGGGCCGGGTAGTCGAACGCGGCCTCGTAGCAGACGAACATGCCGACCTTGGTGCCGGCGACGGTCATGGTCTGGTTCTTGCCGTCGCCGGGGACCATGTCGACGGTCTCGGAGTCGAGGAACGGCGTGACGAGCTCGGCGAGCTTGCGGGCGGGCACGTACTCGCCGAAGGGCACCAGCTGCTGCTTCGCGTAGCGCTGCCCGGGCCCGGTGTGCGGGTCCCAGGCGATGACGGAGTTCTGCAGGTGCCGGTCGGGCAGCTCGTAGATCGCGCCGACCAGCGCGGGCACGCCGAAGTTCGCCACGAGCTGGTCGACCTGCGGATCCGGGCCGGTGACGGTCGTCGCGCTCTCCGGCCAGAGCACCAGGCCGGGCTTCGGGACCTTGCCGGCGTGGATGGCGTCGAGGAGCCGTTGGCTCTCGGCGATGGTGTTGTTGCGCAGCACGTCACGCTCGCCCTGCAGCGCCAGGCCGATGTCCGGCGCGTTGCCCTGGACGGTCGCGACGGTCAGCTCGCCGTCCTGCGCACCGGTGCCGACGGTGGGCCACAGCGCCAGGCCGGCCACCACGGGCAGCAGCGTGCCGGTGGCGGCGAAGACAGCCGGGCGGGTCCGCAGCGCCGTGGTGAGCGCCGCACGGCCGTCCCAGAGCCGTCCGAGGAGGGCGGCGAGGCAGAAACCGGTGAGGACGACGGCGAGGCCGACCAGTGGCGCGCCGCCGATCGAGGCGAGCGGCAGGAACGCGCCTTCGGGCTGGCTGAACGCGACGCGGCCCCACGGGAAGCCGCCGAAGGGGAACCACGCGCGGGGCGTCTCCAGCGCGATGAAGATCAACGCGCTCCACAGCGGCGCGAGCGGCAGGCGGGACACCCAGGTCATGAGGCCGCCCGCGAGGCCGTAGTAGAGCGCCAGCGCGAACGACAGGCCCAGCCACGGCCACGGCCCGAAGTCGGGGCCGAGGAAGTCCAGCAGCCACGTCAGCAGCGGCAGGAAGAAGACGAACCCGAACGCGAAGCCGTAGCCGAACGCGCCGCGGAAGCTGCGCCGGCCGCGCAGCACGAGCGCGAACCCGGCGAACGCCAGCGGCGCGAGCCACCACAGCGGGCGCGGGGCGAAGCTGAGGTAGTAGGCGAACCCGGACACCAGCGCGCCGGCCAGGCGCAGCAGCCAGGCTCGCGGGAACCGCCGGGTGCGGGCGGGTTGGTGCGGGGCGCCCGGTTCGGGGTCCGCCACGGTGACTGCCACGGGTGACAACTCTAGGTGATGGCGTCGTGGAGGACTTCACCCGCGCGGACGGTGCGCAGGCAGCGCGGCAGGGCGGCGTCCGGTTCGAGCCGCGGCAGCGGTGGCACGCCGGCGCGCGGGTCGGTGGACCAGCGCTGCACGCGGCTGTCCGGGGTCGCGACGACGAGGTCGGTGGCGTCCCAGATCGCGTAGTGCGCGGGTGCGCCCGGGACGAGGCTGCCGGTGACGCCGTCGTTGACACCGGCCGCGCGGTGCCCGGCGCGGGTGTGGGCGGTGAACGCGGCGCGCGGGGACAGGCCGGCGCCCGGGGTGCGGTGGTAGGCGGCGGCGCGGACGCTCGCCCACGGGTCGAGCGGGGTCACCGGCGCGTCGGAGCCGAAGGCCAGCAGGACGCCTTCGGCGGCCAGCGTCGAGAACGGGTTGAGCCCGGCGGCGCGGTCGGTGCCGAGGCGTTCGGCGTACATGCCGCCCTCACCACCCCAGAGCGCGTCGAACAGCGGCTGCACCGAAGCCACCGCGCCCCAGCCGGCCAGCAGCTTCGCCTGGTCGGCGGTGACCATCTCCAGGTGCTCGAGCCGGTGGTGGCGGGCCGCGAGGGCGCGCTGCCCGACCTCCTTCTCGGCGAGCCGGAAGCCTTCGACGACCTCGGCGACGGCGGCGTCGCCGATGACGTGGAACCCGGCCTGCAGCCCGGCCTCGGTGCAGGCGGCCAGGTGCTCGCCGATGCGGTGCGCGTCGAGGTAGAGCGTGCCGGAGCCGGCGTGGTCGGCGTAGGGCGTCGTCAGGGCGGCGGTGTGGGAGCCGAGGGCACCGTCGACGAACAGGTCGCCGGCCAGGCCGCGGGCGCCGAGCTCCCGGGCGGTGCCGACCGCGCCGGGCTCGCCCCAGTAGCCGACGACCTCGGGGGTGTCCGGGCCGGCGAGGGCGAGCAGGGCGGCGAAGTCGTCGCGGCCGGAGATGTCGGGGCCACCGCATTCGTGGACGCTGACGATGCCCTGGGCCGCGGCTTCGGCGAGGAACGCGCGCTGGGCGCGTTCGCGCTGCCCGGGCGTGATCGCGGCGCGCACGGCCGCACGCACGGCGTGGTGCGCGGCCCGGGTCAGCGGGCCGTCGGGTGACCAGCCGTCGGCGTCGCGGGCGGCCGGGGCCAGCTCGACCAGCGCGGTGGAGACCAGCGCGGAGTGGGCGTCGACGCGGCTGAGGTAGACGGGCGCGGTGCCGGCGGCGGCGTCGAGTTCGGCGCGGCTGGGCAGCCGGGCGTCGGTCCAGGCGCTTTCGTCCCAGCCGTGGGCGAGCAGGACCTGCCCGGGGACGGCGGCGTCGCGCACGTGGGCGAGCAGTTCGGTGCCGCTGCGGACGCCGGTGAGGTCGAGGCCGCTCAGGTGCAGGCCGGTGGCGGTGGCGTGGACGTGGGCGTCGACGAAGGCGGGCGCGACGAACGCGCCGTCGAGGTCGACGATCTCGGCGCCGGGGTGGAGGGTGCGGGCCGGGGCGTCCTGGCCGACCCAGACCACGGTGCCGCCGGTGATCGCCATGGCCGTGGCGTCCGGTCCGGCGGGGGTGTAGATGCGCCCGCCGAGCAGGAGCGTCGTGTGTTCGTCCGTCACGCCCTTGAGTCTGCCCCGGGGAGGCGGGGCCTTCGGCACCTGGGTGAAGGCACGCCAGCAGGCAGGAAGATTTACTCCGTGAGAACGTTATGACAGGATATTTTAACGCGTTCCCGACGACTAGGAGTACAAGTGACTGCGACCCAGGAACCTGTGACGCCTGCCGCCGCCTTCGACCAGCCCTACGAGTACGCCCGCGCCGAGCTCGTGGAACCCGACTGGCGCCGCTTCCCCGGCTGGCACGACGTGACCGAGGCCGAGTGGCGTGACGCCCAGTGGCAGCGGGTGCACTGCGTCCGCAACGCCAAGCAGCTGCGGGCCCTGATGGGCGACCTGCTGGAGGAGCGCTTCTACGACGACCTGCTCGCCGACCAGCGCGAGCTGGCGACGATGTCGATGCTGCTGCCGCCGCAGATGCTCAACACGATGGCGCCCACCGCGGGCACCGACCCGGCGAAAGTCACCGAGGCGTTCTACGCCGACCCGATCCGCCGCTACATGCTCCCGGTCAAGAGCGACCGCGACGCGACGTGGCCGAGCCACCCGCACTCGGAGCGCGACTCGCTGCACGAGGCCGAGATGTGGGTCGTGGAGGGCCTGACTCACCGCTACCCGACCAAGGTGCTGGCCGAGATGATCTCGACCTGCCCCCAGTACTGCGGCCACTGCACCCGGATGGACCTGGTCGGCAACTCGACCGAGACGGTCGAGAAGCACAAGCTGACGCTCAAGCCGGTCGACCGCCAGGACGCGATGATCGCGTACCTGAAGAAGACCCCGGGTGTGCGCGACGTGGTCGTTTCGGGCGGCGACGTGGCCAACGTGCCGTGGCCGCAGCTGGAGTCGTTCCTGATGCGCCTGATGGACATCGACACGGTCCGCGACATCCGCCTGGCGACGAAGGCCCTGGCGGCGCTGCCGCAGCACTGGATCCAGCCGAAGGTGGTCGAAGGCCTGGAGCGCGTCGCGGTGACGGCCCAGCGCCGCGGCGTCAACCTGGCGATCCACACCCACGTGAACCACGCCCAGTCGGTGACCCCGCTGGTGGCGGAGGCGGCCCAGACGGCGCTGAACGTGGGTGTGCGCGACGTCCGCAACCAGGGTGTCCTGATGCGCGGGGTCAACGCGACGCCGGCGCAGCTGCTGGACCTGTGCTTCGCGCTGCAGGGCGAGGCGAACATCCTGCCGTACTACTTCTACATGTGCGACATGATCCCGAACGCGGAGCACTGGCGGGTGTCGGTCCACGAGGCGCAGGAGCTGCAGCACTCGATCATGGGGTACCTGCCGGGGTACGCGACGCCGCGGATCGTGTGTGACGTGCCGTACGTCGGGAAGCGGTGGGTGCACCAGCTGGCCGAGTACGACCGGGAGCTCGGGATTTCGTACTGGACGAAGAACTACCGGACGGGGATCGAGCTGGAGGACCCCGAGGCGTTGCAGCGGCGGTACCCGTACTACGACCCGATCTCGACGCTGCCCGAGGCCGGGCAGACCTGGTGGGCCAACCAGCCCCGCTGACGCGTCACTGTCCAAGAGCGTGCGGAGGGGTGCCACGGAGCCTGATCCGGGCCGCAGGCACCCCTCCGGCCGTAAGGCCATGACAGTCGACGCGCTCCCCCGCCGGGTCACCACGGAACGGCCCGTCGGACGGGGAATCGCGCGCCTGTTCTTCGCCCTGGCCGTCGGAGTGCTGTTCCTCGTCGCGAGCCTGCCGGACAGCACCACGGCGCAGGGCGGCTGGCAATGGCTCGCCGAGCCGGCGCTCGCGAGTCAGTCTGTTCAAGGTCGGCGCGTTTCTGGCCGGCGTCGTTTCCGCGGTGCTCGGCTGCTTCTCGGACATCGGCCGTGTCATCGGCGAGTTCGTGGAGTTCGCGTTCGACAGCACGCTCTGGATCGGCCTGCTCGGCAGGTTGGCCGTGCTCGCCGTCATTCTGTTCTCCACAGCCAAAAAATGGCTCGGGGCGGCGCTGCTCGTACTGGTGGTCGTCGTCCGGCGTCCTCCGCAACCTGGTGCGCCTGAAGCCCGCACCGGACCTGGCCGAATTCCGGCGGTCGCTGGTCTACGCGATCATGGGCGCCATCGCGGCCACCGTGATCGGTTCCGTGGCGCACGCGGCGGAGCACTGATTCGGCTGAGCGCTCGAGTGCATGGCTTCCGTGGTCAGGGCTTCCGCCGGGCGCGGGCCAGTAGCTCGTCCGCCCAGGCGCTGGGGTCGCCGACGCGGTCGATCAGGCTGTCCTGGCGCTTGTCCAGGTGCTCGACGAGCCTGCGGTACTGCGTCTCGCGGCCATCCAGCACGTGGATCAGGGTGTTGATCTCCTCGTGGAAACGGTGGAACACCTCCTTGGCGCGCCACAGCAGGAACGACTGGTAGTACGCGAAGAGGACCGGCAGGTACCGGTGGATCCACGCGAACGCGCGGTCGAGGTCGTTGACCACGTCGGCGAGGACGTTCGCGCGCCGCTGGAGGTCGGCGAGGATCGGGACGGTCTCCGCCTGGTAGCGCCGGGCCTGGTCGACCGCCTCGTTCAGCGCGTCCTGGTACGCGGTCAGGTCGGCGATGTTCTCCGCCAGCGGCCGGTCCGGGGGCTGACGGCCCTCGATGACCTCGTCGGCCGCGGCCGACAACGCCGCGATCCGGTAGTCGGCGAGCATTTGCTCGCCGGTCGGGAACATCTCCAGCAGCGCCGCGCGGGCCTGGGGCACGACCTTGGCGAAATGCTCCGCGACCTTGTCCATCAGCAGATCGGTGATCTTGTTCGCCGACTCGGACACCCCGACGCGCGTGAATCCCTCGGCGAGCGGGTTCGCGGCGAAGAACCGGTTGATCCGGCCCGGCCCGCGGCCCGGATAGTCGGACAGATCGATGTTCTTCGCCAGCACGCGGTCGCCGCCGTGCGCCTCGGTGTCGTAGGAGAACGACACGCGCCCGACCACCTTGTCGCCCCGTGGCGGCACCTTGGGGGTGCTCGCCGGGCCGGCCACGGGTGCGGCGGCCGGGCCTCCACCGGAGGACGACCCGCCGCCCCGCAGGTGTGCTTCGAGCAGCTCGGTTTGCGGTGCGCCGGGCCGGATGCGGGCCGGTTCGCCGGTTCTCGACCGCGTGCGCGGCTGGAAGACGGGCAGCTGCGATCCCGGTTCGCCGGCCGGGCGGGGCCGGGCCAGGGTTTCCGCGGACTGCTGCCACTTGTTCTCGGGCAGTCCGGCGTCGATGGCGCTCTGCCGCAGGCTCGCCGCGGGCCGGTAGTGCCCGGACGCGTCGTCCCAGCGGGTGACCTGCCCGGTGTTCCGGCTGATGGTCACCGTGCCCGCCCACGTGACGCGGTGGCCCCGGGCCGCCTCCGTGTGCCCGGCCGGCCCGCCCTCGAGCGTGGTCCAGCTCCGCTTGACCGCGTAGATCCGCTCGTCCTGGACCACGAAGGCGTAGTTGCCGCTCGCGTGCGACGTCCGGCCGCGCGCATCGACCTCCCGCCACTTCCCGCGCACCAGCCTCAGCTCCACCCGGCGGACGGTGTCCGGCTCGTCCCGGGGAAGGTTCCCCAAGGTCGGCCGGTCCTCGAACCCCGGCCCCGCACCAGCGACGGGCAACGGCACCTTGCGGCCCTCGTCGCCGAAGCTCGGGATGTCGTAGGTCGCTCCCGCCGGGCCGGCTCGTTCGCGCGGCACGGGGCGCGCGGCGGCTCGGACCGTGACGGCGTCGCCCGCGGTGGTGGCGGTGCGGACGGCGCCGGTGATCGCGTCACGCACCACCGAGGTGAGCCGCCGCCGGTCGTCCGGCACCATGGACTCCGGCACGACGATGACGTCGGGCAAGTGGTAGCACCGTTTGACGGACCGGTTCACGTCACTCCCGCCTGCCCATTTCGCGTTCCCACTCCCGCACCACTTCTTCGGTCTCCGGAGCACCGGGCGGGTAGTGGTCGTGACCGTCCACCCCGGACCGCTCCGCGACCACTTCCTCGCCCTGGATCCCCTCCTTGTGCCGCGCCTTGAGCCAGTCCATGAACGCTCGCCGGTCGCGTTGCGCCGGAAGCCGCTTCTTCAGCCACCCGGAGTTCTCGAGCTCGGACTTGGTGGACGTACTGATGCGCTCGCCCGCCTTCTTGGCCACCCGGCGAGCCGGTCGCTGACGGTAGGGCTCGATGTGCGGTTTGCCGCCCTGCGCGATCTCCTCCCGCACGCTTTCGAACTCCGCTTGCGCCTCGGGATCGCCTGACTCCAGCCGCCGCCGCAGTTCGCCCGCGTTGCCGGTGACCTTGCCGTTCTTCTCCCATTCGGCGAGCTGCCTGCCGGGTGACGGCTGGTTCGCCGACATCGAGGTGACGCCCTTGCCTGCACCGGTACCGGGCTGGACCGTGCGCGCGGCCGGCAGCCGTTGCGCGGTCGCGGGGCCGGGCATGCCCGGTGGTGGCGGTTCGATGGGCCGTCCGAAGCCCGCGACCTTCGGGCTCAAGGTGTCGGCCTTCGGCACCGGTGCCGGGGCGTCCGGTGGCCGGAAGCCGATCAGGCGCTTGACCGGCGGCAACGGGACTTCCGGTACCGGCGGAGGGGGTGGCGGCTTGGGCAGTGCCGGTTCCGGCACCGGCGGGACCGGGATTCGGGCTTCCGCGCTCAACGCGGTGCCGACGACCTTTCCGGCACCCGCGAGGCTCAGCAGGTTGTTCAGCACCGTGACGAACAAGCGCACATCGCGGGCCTCGTCGGCGTAGGCCTGCGCGAAGACGATGAACATCCGGCGGCCCGAAGCGGTGTGCGGCGAGAAGCCGTACTTGCCGAAGTCGAACCCGATGGTGCCGAACAGGATGTTCTCCAGACCGCGCCGGTCGAAGGGGTCGCTGACGGCGTGCACCGCGTCCTTCGCCAGGTTCCGCACCTGCCACTCGAACTGCGCCACCAGCCAGGCGGCTTTGCCGTGGCCGTGGGTGGCGTCGTGGTAGAGCTGCTCGAACCGCCGCGGCTCCTTGAGAACCCGGTTGACCTCCTGTTCGTCGAACCCTTTTCTCGGGTCCGGAACCGGGACCAGCTTGTCGTACGGCAACGCGATGCCCTGGTCGAGGTAGGGACCGGAAACCGCCGGATCGGGGAACCCGGACAGGTCCTCCGGTGAACGCCTGGCCAGCCACACGGCTTCCTCGGCCTGCTGCCGCTGACGTCGTTCGCGCAGCTGGTCACGCTCCCGCTCGGAGAGCAAGGTGTACGTGCCGGGGTCGGATTCGTAGGCCGCCATCAGGTCGGCCAATACACCCTTGCCGCCGGCCTCGAGGTAGGCCCGGAAGACGCCGACCGCGTACGAAAGCCGCTCGGCGTCGTCGCGGAAGTGGGAGTGACGCAGGTTCGCGTCGGCGCGTGCCGGATCGGCCCGGTAGTCCGCCCTGCCCTCGAGCGCCTTCACACCCGGGTGGCTGGTGATCTTCCGGAGCAGCGCCTGGCGCTCGTCGCCGGACGTCCCGGAGGCCGGACGCAGCCGCACCGCGGAAGGCTCGCCGTTGTGCTGGTAGGACGGCACGGCGTACCGGCCGGCACTCTCCCGCCGCGGGTCGTAGGACTCGCGAACCTCCACCACCGCACCGGCGCCGACGCCGTGCCGGTCGGCGAGCAGGCGCTCGGCCTCGGCCAGGCGGGAGGCCACCGCACGGGTCAGCGCCCGCCCGAGTGCCGCCAGCTGGTCGTCGGACGGCACTCCGGAGATCCGCAGGGTGATCGGCACGTGGCAGTCGATCCGCATCAGGCCGGCCCGCTCAAGCGACGGAGAAGCCGAGCTGGACGGCGGACAGGCTGGTGAGCTGCGGCGACGAGACCTGCGTCGCGTTCGCGAGGATGAAGTAGCGGAACAGGCTGAGGTCGACCAGGCCGAACCGGCTGTCGACGGTCGCCGTGACGTCGTAGGAGGCGGGCAGGGTCTGGGTGTCGCTGCGGATCTCGGCCAGCTTGTCCGGCACCGGGGTGGCGACGGTCAGCTGCGCCCGGCCGAGGGTCAGGATGAGCCGGGTTGTGCCGCCGCCGAACTGGCCGATCGCGCGGAACGATGTCAGCCGGACGTGGTCGGGCAGCGTCAGGCCCATCACCGCGGTGCCGCCGGCGGTCCCGGCCTGGGGGTGTCCCGCGCCGTTCGCGTCGCAGTTCCACCCGTCGCGCTGGGGCGTCGGCGGGAAGTCCAGTGGCACGGTGAGCACCTGAGGACCCGTGGCGCCACCGGCGGCGAGGTCGAGCGCGGCGTCGACCTGGAGGACCACCGTGGACAGCTGCCGGAGGTCGCTGGTGATCGTGCCGAACCGCACGTTGAACCCGTTGGTGCCGCCCGCGGAGATGCGGTCGACGTTGTCCACCCAGTCGGTGTGCTGGAACTTGGGGTCATACCGTGGATCGGTCATGACGTCCTTTCCGAAAGTCAGGCCGGCGGGGCGAAGCCGAGGTGGACGGCCTGGATCTGCAGCCTGCCACTGGCCGTGCACTGGTAGGAGACGCTCACGAAGTACCGGAAGGTGCTGAGATCGACCAGGGCGACGTCGTCGCTCACCGGCGATTGGAGGTCGAAGTCGCCGACCGTGGTGAGGGACACGCCGCCCAGCTTCGTCGCGGAAGCCGTGGCGCCGAGCAGGGGAATGCGCATCACGGAAATGGCCGCGGTGTTGGTCCCCGACGCGTCGATCCCGCCGACGACCCGCACCGTGCTCAGCCGGGCGCGGTCGGGCGGCACGAAGTTCGCGACACCGGCACACGCTCCGAGCTGGGCATTGCTCAACCCGCTCTGGAAGCCCGCGTTGGTGGTTTCGAAGCCCAAAGCGGGCGGGACGTCGCGCAGCTGGGGGGTGAAGGTGATCCGCGCCGGCGCGTCCGGTGCGGACGTGCGGACCGTGCGGATCGCCGTGGCGATCTCGGTGACCACAGTGGACGCTTCAAGCAGGTCGCGCTCGATGGCGTTGAACCGGATGTTGAAGCCGTTCGGCCCGCTCGCCTCGGCCCGGTCCACCTTGTCCACCCACTCGGTGTGGTGGAACACCGGGGTGTAGCTCACATCGGCCATGGTGGCTCTTCTTTCTGGTCAGCTGGTCGAGTAGACGATCTGGAAGGTCGAGATCGTCACGGCTGCGACGAAGTTGTTCTCGCACCGCGCGTCGATGAAGTAGCGGAACGAGGCGGTCGTGGTCAGCGCCTGTGCGGGATCGACGTCCACGGTCACGTCGTACTGGGCCCCGCTCGCCGTGACGGTGGCCATCGCCTGCGGGAAGCTCCCGACGCCGAACAGCGCGCGGGACAGCTTGATCGCCGCGGTGACGTTGTTGGTGGTCTGGCCGATCGCCCGGAACGTGAGCAGCCGGACCCCCTCGGGAAGGAGCAGGTCCATCACCCCGGTGCACAGGCCGGGCGAGCTCACGAGCGCCCCGGTGGTGGTGACCTGCCAGCCGTGGGTGGCGTTGCCCGGTCCGGCCAGCTGCTGCGGCGGCAGCCAGAGCTCGCGGCGCGTGGGCCGGTTTTCGATCTGGTCGAGTTTGGCGTCGACCTTGGCGACCACGGTCGAGAACTGGACGAGATCGCTTTCGATGGTGGAGAACCGGGCGTTGAAGCCGTTGGGGTCCTTGGCCCGGACCCGGTCTTTGCCGTCGACCCAGTCGACGTGCTGGAACTGCGGCGTGAAGCGGATGTCACCCACCGGCCGGCCTCCTCACCTGACGCGGCAGGACACCGCGAACGCGGAACTTCGGATACGTGTAGTCCGGGTTGACCTGCTGCAGGTCGCCTTTGAGCTCGACCACGTGCTCCCGGATGGCGCTCGTGCCGACCTCGACCCCGACCGGGTGCAGCACGTTGAGGACGTTCATGATCAGGTCGTGCTGGTCCCGGGTGAGGACGGTGGCCGGTGTGTCCAGCGGCGGCCGCAGCCGCACCTGGAACGTGTACGGGGTGGGCGAAGTCCCGATCTGGTAGCTCGCCTGCACCCAGGCGGCGCCGGCCGAGCCGGCGGTCACCCGGGTGGTGGGCTGGGTGTTGGAGCCGAGGGTGACGCTCGCCTGGTCGAAGGTGCCGGACGCCCAGCCCAGTCTCGGATCCAGCCCCGGCAGCGGCCCCGGCAACCCGGCCGCGGTGAGCGCACCCGGCGCCGGGGTGACCGTGAAGTCCACAGTGGACCCTTCGGTCAGCTCGACGACCCCGCGCTGCTCGGTCCCGGCCGGGCCGCGGACGGCGACGAGCTGGCCCGGAGGCTGCCTGAGGACGAGGTCCGCACCCAGGTGCTGGAGGTGGGCGAAACCGACCGCGAACGCCGCCCCGGCCAGCGCTCCCGGGGTGAGTGTCTTGTGGCGAAGGGCGAGCCGTCGCCCTTCCTTGGCCGACAGGTCCCCCTGGGCGTTGAACGCCGCGGTGACCACGAGCCCGTCGGCGACCTTGCGGCGGGCGAGCTCGGCCAGCAACGCGTCGAGCAGTTCCGCCACGGCGGGCTGCATCAGGTGGTTGTCGGCCGCCGTGCCGTAGTCGACGCGCGCATCGGCGTGCCTGGCCAGGAACGCCGGGTGGAAGAAGACACCGGGTACGTCCACGACGGTGGGCGGGGTGCCGGGCGTGCCGTCCCCGGAAAGGGTGGCACCGTCCGCGAGGTCGGTGATGCCGACGCGCAGTGGCCGGGTCGCCGAGACCGTGCGCCTGCCGCGGATCACGTCGGCCTTCACCACCAGCCGGCCGGCCGCGGTCGCGGTGAGCTTGGCGGTCAGCTGCGCGGTACTCGGTCCGGTGTCCGGGACGAGCGTGCCGTGTCCCGCACCGCCCGGCACGAGGAACCAGCGGACGAGGGCGTCCGGCGGCGGCGCGGGGGTCACCGACAGCGCCACGGTGCTCCCGACGTCCAGCGCGGTCGGGCCGGTGCTCGCCGGCGCCGGCACGATCCCGAAGTAGTCACCGGGCGCCGCGGCCGCGTAGACCTGGGCGTCGCCCGCGCCGGAGCGGAAGCGGACGAAGTCGAAGCCCGCGCGGTGGGCCAGCGCCGCCAGGCGGCCGGGGCCGATCGTGCTGTGTCCCACCAGGACGGCCCGGCCGGTGGCCCGCAGGTCGCGCGCGCCCGGATCGAACGCCGCGCCGACGAGCAGCCGCCCCGGCTCGCCGCCCACCAGCGCGACGAGCCGGTCCAGCCGGTCGGCCACCCCGAGCTGGACGAGGTGCGGATCGGCCGCGCGTTCGCCGGGTCGCGGCGGACGGTCGGCCGCGCGGCCGAAGTCCACGTTCGCGCGGTCGTACCGGAGCAGGAAGTCCGGGTCGAAGGCCTCCTCCTGGGCCGCGGTACCCACCGCGGCCGCTTCGTCGGCCCGGCGACGACCGGCCGAGTCGATGCTCTCGCCCGGCAGCAGCGCGACCGGCCGGATGTGGACCAGCCGGGTGCCCCGGACCAGCTGCGCGTTGGCGTCGTCCACGATCAGCGGGTCCGGCTGGCCGCCCACCGGGCCGACCACCTCGTTGAGGATCGACTGCAGCTTCGCCGGGGTCGGCAGGCTCCATCGCCGGAACGGCCGGAGCCGGCGCCGGTAGTGCTCGTCGTCCTCGCCGAGCACCGGTGCGAAACCCTTGCGGGCGACGGAGCTGATCCGGACTTCGTCCACCACACCGCGGAAGCCGCCCGCCGCGGCACCGATGCGCAGGGCGGCGGTGGTGACGATCGCGCCGAGCGTCGCGACCGGCTTGGCGGCCACCGCGACCCCGTCGAGCAGGAGCCGCACCTCGCCGGCGGCCCGGTCCAGCACCCCGGCGACGTGGGTGAACGCGTCGACCGGCAAAGCCGTGTCCGCGAACACCTCCACGGCCCGCGTGCCGTCGCTGAACGTCAGCCGCACGCTGCCGGCGACGCCTCTGCCGAACTCGCCGACCGCGAGCACCCAGCCCGCACCGGCCCCGCCGGGCAGCGGGTGCCTGCTGAGCACCGGGCCGTCCGCGCCGGGATCGGGACGCACGAAGCATTCCACCGTCGCGCCGGCCGCGGCCGCGATGTCGAACGCGGTCCCGGTGGCGACGTCGACCGATCCCCCGGCGGTGCGGAACCCGAACGCCTTGCCGTACCGCCCGGCCGCGCCCAGCTCGACGGCACCGACGACCGTGCCCGGATTCCCCGCGCGGCCCGGGAAGCCGGTGGTGGCGTCGGCCACCACCTTCGTCCCGGGTTCCTCGTCGAGGTGGTACAGCGCGACGGTGTCCGGGTCGAAGCCGGCCGGCAGGGGCGGGAAGCGCGGCACACCGAGGTCGAAGCCGATCAGGTCGAGGCTCAAGCCCACGGCGTCGCGCAGGTGCCGCTGAGCGGCCGTCCGCCCGGCGTGGCGGCGCAGCTGGTCGCGTTCGGCGCCGAGCACCCACAGCAGCTTGGCGATGGTGCCGAGCAGCGCGGTCAGCGTGAGGGACAGGTCCGGGCGGTTGTCCTTCGGCGCCGGCACCATCTTCACGGTGGTGATCCGGCCGGTCGCCGACACCGGCAGCGCGATCGGGAACGACGTGCCGGCCGGTGTGCCCGCCGGCAGCGGGACGGTCACGGTGTTCGTCGTGCCCTGGTCGGCGAAAGTCACCGTCACCGTCGCGCCGTCGTCGACGTCACGGGCGACGCCGAGCACGTACCGGGGTTCGGGCGCCCTGCCGAAGCGCGCGGAATGCTCGGCGAAGTCGTAACCGTCCACGGTGCCGTCGGTGCCCGTGAAGGACATCCGGAGCCGCAGGGTGTCCGCGCCCCGGTCGAACGGCACCGTCAGCCGGCCGGCCATCCGGGTCGCGGCGAGCACGGCGTCGCCGGTCAGGAGCGGGCTCATCCGGTCACCAGCGTCACCTCGAGTGCTTCACCGCTGGCCGCGAAGATGGCCAGTTCGGTCGGTCCCATCACCAGGTTCTCCCCCACCGCGGCCTCCGCCAGCACCTGCTGGAAACCGACGTCGCCGAACGTGATCCGCCCGAACGCGGCGGGCGAGCGGCGCAGGTGCAGGCCCTGGACGTCCAGCACTCCCGGCTGCTCGACGAAGGCCCGGACCACCTGCGAGTACCGGACGTCGCCGCCGAGCCGCAGGCCGCCGATGTCGCCGGCCAGCCGCTGCCGGACCGAGGCGAGCAGCGCGGCCCCGTCGGAACCGGGCTGCACCACCACCGTGGCGCGCAGGCCGACTTCGATGTGGTCGGCTTCCACGATGTTGGCGTGCACGCCGATCGGGCGGACCTGGTCGACGGCCGCGGTCACCCGCTCGAAAACGCCCTGCACCGGGCCGATCGTGCGCCACGGCGCGCGGAACTCGTGCGCCACCACGACGGTGAAGAAGTACGGCTCGCCGACGCGGCGTTCACTGCTGAACGCGCGCTGGTCGAAGGTGAACAGGTCGAAGTAGCTCTGCGAGACGTCCACGCCGCCCAGCGGGTCGGACAACACCACGTCGACGACCCCGCTGACCCGCAACGCCGCCTGCGCCACCGCCTCCGGGGTCCACAGGTTGCGGGGCAGCCCGAGCAGCCGTGCGCGGTACGGGCCGTCCGCCTCGAGTGCGGCACCACCGGTCGTCGGCCCGGGATTGGTCACCGTCAGCTTCGCGGTGCCGAAATCGGCCAGGAACGTCGCGCGGTAGGTCGGGTCGACGTCGACGATCTTGCCCGCGAGGACATCACCGAGGGGGCCGGGCTCGAACGCCACGACCGGGGCGGTGACCGGTGCTGTGTCGATGGTGACCGAGGCGGTCGTGCCGTACGCGCGCACCGGGTCCGTCCCGGTGACGACGATGGTGCCCTCGGGCAGCACGTACCGGCGGCCCGGCGCCGCATTCGCCAGGGTGAACCGCACGGTGCCGGTGCTGGCCAGCGATGCCCTGGGCACGCCGACGTCCTCGCCGAGCTGGGTGAGGTCGTCGCCGACCGCGGTGGACACGAAGTTCCCGTAGTACAGGTCCTCCAGCCGCTTCCACAGCTCGCCGTCCTCGGCCGCGGTGGTCTCCAGCAGCTTCCGCAGCACGCTCGTGCTGGTCAGGTCCGCGTCACCGAAGACGGCGTTCGCACGAGCCAGCGACTCGCTCAAAATCACGTCGACGGGCTTGACGACAAACCCGTCCGGGGTCACTCCGAAGTCGGCCACGGCCGTCATACCTCCACGTTCACCGGCAGGGTCAGCGCGGTGCCGTCCACCGTCACCAGGTCGACCTCGACCGTCCAATTGCGACGGTGGGTGGCTTCGCGGGCCGACGCCGCCAGCTCCGGGTGCGCGGCGAGCCGGTCGGGGTCGTCGTCGAAGACGACCTGCCGGACCTCCCGGACCCGCGGATCGCCGCTCAGCGTGCTGACCAGGTTGAGCTTGATGAGTTCCTTGACCATCCGGATGCCGCTCGGTTCCGCGAACACCTGGGCCAGGTCCAGGCCGTAACCGGTGTTGAAGCGGTCGGACCCGAACGGCGTCAGCACGCGCAGGGTCAGCGCTTGGACGAGGTTGGCGACGCCTTCGACCTCGCGCAGGCGGCGGCCGTCGAAGACCAGATCTCCGTCGTCGAGCAGCAGCCCGCGCCCGAACGGGCCTGCCGGCGTCATGTCGCCTCCAGCTTCGTCTGGCCGGCGGACGTGACGTGCCACGGCGTCGGCGGGGTTCCGTCGGTGGTGCCGAACGCGGTCGCCAGCGCCGCCTGCTCGTCGCGGATCCGCAGCGTGCCGGCCAGTCCGGCGTCGATGGACCCGACCTTGGTGCAGGGCTTGATCCCCGGCCCGGAGGCCGTGCAGGCGAAGGTCGCGCCGAGCAGGTCGGCGCCGACCAGCACCGCGGCGCCGTCCACGGTCACCAGGGCCGCGCCGGGGGTCGCCAGCATGGCGAACCCGTGCGGGCACACCAGTTTCGACGCTGCGGTCAGGACGGCCGGCATCACGACACCGCCACCGCGGCGCCGTCGAGCTTGAGGCTCACCGAACCGTTGGTCATGGTGATCGGCTTGCCGTCGGTGGTGACGGTGACCCCGCCGTCGGCGCCGACGGTGATCGTCGTGCCGCTGGCGTGCTCGATGGTGATCGTGTCGTCCTCCGGGGGCTCGGGGCGCTCGCCCACCTCGGGCAGCGCGCCCGCGCCGACCACGATGTGCAGGCCGGTCGCCTGGATCACCCGGCGGCCGCCGGCGTCGATGAGGTCGTTGGCGCCGCGGCCGGCGGGCAGCCCGTCTTCGTCGAGCCCGGTGGGCAGCGCCAGCCAGTAGTCGCCCGGCTGGTTGGCCGGGCGCCGCAGCGCGGGGTTGTCGGCCCACACGAACCCGGTCACCACGGCGTCGTTGACCAGCCCGCGGTTGTGCGCCAGCAGCGCGCGCATCTTCGGGTAGACCGGCGTCATCAACCCGGTCCGGTCGAAGGCGAACGGTGACGCGATCGGCTTGTCGTGCAGGCCCACGGTGGGGTCGATCGGGTCGGCGACGCTGGGCGAGTCCGACACGACGTTCTGTCCGTAGTGGAGGGTCGTGACGTGCCTCCCGTCGGCCACGTAGCCGGTGACCTCGCCCATGTCGACGGCCGGGTTGTCGCCCCTGGCCCGGTCGGTCACGTCGCGCAGCCGGTTCACCGCGCCCTGCACGCCGGTGGTGAGCTGGGCCCGCTGCCCGGCTTCGGCCGAGATGAGCGCGAGCTCGACGGTGTAGCCGCCGCCCGTGCTGAACTGGTGGATCGCCCTGCTGATGCGCAGCGTCCCCGCCGGGACCCCGGCCAGGCCGGTGACCTCGGCGACCTGGCCGACGCGCAGTCCCGGGTGCCCCAGCACGGTCAGGTTCATCGTGGTCCGCACCGGCGGGGCCGGTTCGGCGGCGGAATCCTCGCCGTCGGTGGTGTCCAGCGCGACGATGTTGGTGTCCGGGTCGAACGCCATCGGGGCGACGTCGTCGGCCGCGCCGACCGCCGCGCCGGTGAACACTTTCCCGTCCCGCACCACGAGCGCGACGTCGGCCCGGTCGGCCAGCCGCCGCAATGCGTCCAAAATGGACCCGGCGCGGGTGGTGAAGCCGGTCAGCTCGCCGGGCAGCGTGGAGCCCTTGGCGAGTTCCACCTGCGGGGACCGCAGCAGCTCGCCGGCGAAGTCCTGGGCGGGGGTCCGGTCGGGCACGCTGATCGCGGCCAGCTTCGTGCGCAGCAGGTAGCCCGCCTCCTCCTGCCCGTAGAGCGTCGTGCGGGCCAGCCCGTCCTGGCCGACGAAGCCGGTCACGCGGGTGATCCGCCCGGACAGCACGAGGCCGCCGTCGCCGGTGCGCGTGACCGGTTCGTCGAAGTAGCCCAGGTGCACCGAGACGCTCAACGGGGCGTTGGCCCGCACGGCCCGGATCAGCTCGGTTGTCCTGGTCGGCAGGTTGATCAGGGTGATCTCGAAGGTGTCCGCCGACGCGCCCTCGGTCATCACGACCTTGATGTCGGCGTCGAGCACCACGGACCCGGCGAGGACGTCGTTGGAGACGGTGATCGGCAGCCCGAGGCCGGTGACCGACGCCGCCACGTCCGCGAGGCCGGCCGACGCCGCTTGACCGATCTCGACCTTGTACCAGATGACGAAGCTCATCGCAGGGCCACCCCGCCGACCACTTCGGACCCGAACGAGCCGAAACCGTTGAGGTTGCGCAGATCCAGCCGCATCGTGCGGAAGACCAGCGCCAGCTCGGCCGCGTGGTACTCCACGTCCGGCACCAGCTTGCGGCGCAGCAGCGGCACCAGCCCGGCCGGCTCTTCCCTGCCCACTTCCACCACGAGGAACGCCCCCTTGACCGGCAACTCCAGCTGCCCGGCGCCGCCGACCAGCTCTTCCGCCACGTTCGCGTGCAACCGGAACCGGTACGAACGACCGGCCACGGCGAGCCGGAACGCCTGAGGGAATCCCTCCGCCGGGTCGATCGGCAGCCGCCGGAAACTCAACGCCGTCATTCCTGCC
The DNA here is from genome assembly GCF_030269325.1 of Amycolatopsis sp. NBRC 101858. Lineage (GTDB taxonomy): Bacteria > Actinomycetota > Actinomycetes > Mycobacteriales > Pseudonocardiaceae > Amycolatopsis > Amycolatopsis ponsaeliensis. The sequence goes on from NZ_BSTD01000002.1 coordinate 435,900, forward strand.
TTTCCGTCAGATGAAGGAGCCCAGTGAGCGGGCGATCGGGTTGGCCGCCGGCCCGGACGGCACGGCGGCGGTGGCGGCGGCCAGGCTGAGATCCGCCACCTCGCCGAGCACCGCGCTCAGGCTCGAGCGAGGTACCTGCTGCAGGGTGATCGACACGTCGAGCGCCTCGCGCTTGGCCACGCTCTGGGTGAAGCGCAGGTCGGTGATCTGCATGTCCAGGCTGATCGTGAGACCGGAGACGACCGGGATCCCCGACGCGGCGAGCGTCGGCGCCACCGCGGCGACGAGCAGCCGCGAGACCAGCGCCAGCGCCTCCAGCTCCTTCTTCTGCGTCAGCCGCTGCGGGCCGAGCAGCACCGCTTCGAGCACGATCGTCTTGTTCGTCGGCTGGGTGGCCTGCGAGAACCGGCTGCCCATGATGCGCTCGATCCGGTACCCCTCGGTCACGGTCATGCTCTGCACGTACCGCAGCTGGACCGGCCCGACGAGCACGGGCACGTTCGTCGCCATCACGTTCCTCCCCCGAAGCGGCTACAGCCGCGTCGCCAGTTCCCGGTCCAGCTCGCCGAAGACGTACTCGGCGACCCTGCGGACCTCGTCGTCCGGCAACGTCCCGACGACCTCGACCCGGACCGGGAAGTAGTAGTTGACGACCGCGTCGTGCTCCGGTCCCGGTGAGATGAGCGCTTCGCTGCCCGGCTGGGGCACGATGTACTCGCCCTCGTGCACGAGGGCGATCCCGGTGCGGTCCACCCGCCCGCCCGCGGCGAAGCCGGGCACCTCGAACTCGTCGTCCACGGTGCTACGCCTCGATGCCGACGGAGAGCGACATGCAGGTGAAGCTCGCCTGGGGCACCCCGTCGACCACGACGTTGCTCGGGTTCGCCGAGGTGGCGACGCACCGCGCGAACTTCATGGCGTTGAAGGCCCAGTCCGTGCCCTTCTTCTCGGCCACCACGATCTGGAACTCGGTGCCGTCGACGGCGAGCTTCGTCAGGTCGGCGACCGCGGCGGCCACCGCGGGCACGCCCATCGTGAAGGTGAAGGTGAAGGGCTGGCGCACGAAGCCGACGTTGTCGGCCTCGATGCTGTGCAGCACGGTGTGCGGCACGTTGAAGGTCGGCGTGAACGTCGAGATCGGAGTGATCGTGGCGTCCCCGAGCCGGACTTCGAGCCGCGTGTTCCAGTCGGCCATCGGCTAACCTCTCCTACTCGAATTTCAGCGTGATGGAGATCCGGTGCATGGCGCCGGCGTAGCGCACCGCGGCCAGCACCTGGACCAGACGCTGGACATTGGCGGTGTGAATCCGGTTGAGCTCGTCCGCGGTCAGCGTCGCCGGATCCTTGTCCAGCAGGACGAGCAGCGGGACGATCAGCTCGAAACCGTCGAGCACCTCGGCGCTCACCAGCGGGCCGAGCACCGCTTCCATCTGCGCCACCAGCGCGCGCAGGCCGGACCGGCTGATCCGCAGGTTGCCGATGCTCTTGATCAGCTGCGCCTTCAGCCGGAAGGACACGTCGTCGACCGTGCGGACGATGTCGATGAACTTCTTGCCCGCCGGGTCACCGGTGTAGCCCTCACCCAGGAACACGCCTTGCCCGGGGATCAGCGACGGTGACGTGAGCCAGTTGATGCCCTGCCCGCCCGGGCCACCGGCGTCGAGGTTCTCCGAGCCGTTGATCAGGTCGATCTGGGCCGCGGTGAAAGGGGCGTTGTTGACCCGGACCGGTTTGAGCAGCAGGGAAACGTGCGGCTCGTAGCCGGCGATGGCCCCGGTGACCGCGGCGGCCACGTCCTGGTCGCTCTGGTGCGCGACGTAGACCATGCGCTCGTTCGCGAGCGCTTTCGGGACGTCGGCGACGGTGGTCGAGCCCTTGGTGAGCATGGCCACCCCCATCCGCTCCTGGCCGTCGCCACCGGTGGTGGACACCGACACGACGTGGTCGACCAGCAGCGCCAGCGGGCCGCCCGCGGTGGTCGCGGCCGCGGTGACCGGGGTGTTGGCGAGCATCACGAGCTGGACGTTCAGCGCGGCGACGGCCCGCAGCGCGGCGGCGAAGTCGGGCGTCGCGGAGTTCACCGCGACGCCGTACACCAGCGTCGGCCCCGGTGTCTGGCCGAACGCGAGCGCGATCGCCTCGCCCAGTTCGCCGGGTGCGCGGCGGCGTGCTTCGCTGGGGTCGGTGAACGCGACCGGCACCCCGGCCACGAGCGGGTCGGGCGGTGGATTGGTTGCCGGCAGGGTGAACCGGCCCACGATCGCGACGTCGCCGAACGCGCGCACGGCCGGTGCGAACAGGTTGACCTGTGGTTTGACACGGATGTACCGGACGGTCATCGGCCCCTCCTTCAGTGGTATTTGCGAACGAGCCGGGCGCGCAGGAGCTCGAGCGCCTCGGGGTCGAGCTCCGCGGTTTCCGGGCGTTCCTCGGTGGGAGCGGTGGTGGGCGGCTCGGGATCTTCGCGCCGCTCGCGGTCCGGTTTGGTCGGCATCGGGGTTCCTCACTCCGCGGTCAGGACCAGGCTGGCTACGCCTTGGGCGGCGTAGACCTGTTCCACATCAGTGGCTTCGAGCCCGGCGGCGCCGAGCGCGGCGGCGGACAGGATCACCGCCGTCGCGTAGGCGGCGATGGGCTCGGCCGGGATTTGCGCCGGGGTCGGACCGGTCAGGTCCTTCGCGGCGTCCTGGACCAGGCGCACCGCGCGCAGCCCGTCGGCCAGGCTGAACGGGTCCGCCACCACCGCCGCCAGGGTGACCGGCAGGGTGTGCGTACTGGCCGGATCGGCCGGGTCGAACGGCCCCGGTTCGCGGAGCCGGATCTCGGTCACGACGTAGTCGAAGGCTTCTCGCAGCTCCTCCACCGTGGTGATGTGGTGGCGGGCCATGAACTCGTCCAGGTCGATGAAGGCGAACCGCGCGCGGAACTCGTCGAGCGTGCGGAACGTGGCGAAACCCTTGGCCAGCACCGCTTCGGCACCACCGGGATCGACTTCGGCGGCCACGGTCACCGTCAGGTGGGCGAGCAGGTCGACCCAGACCGGGTTCGCCGGTGCGGGCACGTCCAAGGTCAGGTCGGTGCGGCTGAAGGTGGGGACGGTCTGCGACCAGCCTCCGGTCCGGCGGCCCACCGGGAACAGCGGGTGCTCGAGTTCGACCGACTCCGCCGTGACCCCGCGCACCTGGTCGATCCGGGCCGCCGACAGGTCGTAGCTCGCACCCAGCATCGTCCGGATGCCGGCTGCGGTGGTGTCGGCGGGTGGGAGCAGCGCCGCGGCGAGCCTGGTCGCGTCGCTCAGTTCGAGCAGCACCCGGTCCCTGAACGAAGCCATCCCACCCGCCCTGCCACCCCGGTTTCGCCGACCGCGTCACCCTGACAGGGGCCGTCGACAATCCGTCGACAGTCCGCCGACAGGCGTTGCGGGGGCGAGCAGCGTCAGCGGGTGAGTGGCAGGGCTGCCATCCCGCGCAAGGCCGGGTTCGGGCGTCGCCGCACCTCGCCCGCGATCCGCAATCCCGGGAAGCGCTTACCCAGCTGTTCGAGCAGCACGGTCATCTCCAGCCGGGCCACTGCCGCGCCGAGGCACAGGTGCAGGCCGTGCCCGAAGAACAAGCCCCGGCCGGCGCTGCGGGTGATGTCGAACCGGTCCGGGTCCGCGAAGCGCGCCGGGTCCCGGTTCGCCGCTCCGATGAGCACCACCACCAAGTCGCCGGCCGCGATTTCCACCCCGTCGACAACCGCCGGCCGGACGGCCGCGCGCTGGCTCATCTGGGCGGCTCCGTCCCACCGCAGCATTTCCTCGGCCGCCCCGGCCGCGAGACCGGGATCCCCTGCGAGCAGGGCGAACTGCTCCGGCCGGGTCACCAGGGCGTGGATCCCGAGCCCCAGTGCACCAGCGGTGGTTTCGTAGCCGCCGCCGAACAACACGAGCAGCGAGTTGAGCACGTCCTCGGCGGACATCAGCTCCGCGTCCGGGGTGGGCCGGGCCAGCAGCGCGGACGTGAGGTCGTCCCGCGGTTCCGCGCGCCGCCGCGCGATCAGGTCGACGAAGTAGGCGCGGAACTCGACGGCGGCCGCGTCGACCTCCGCGCGCAGGTCCGCCGACATCGCCGGATCGACCTGCTTGCCGATCAGGTCGGTGACGCGGCGGAGCCGGTCGTGGTCGGCGTCGGGCACGCCGACGAGGTCGCCGATCACCGCCATCCCGAGCGGGTAGAGCACCGTGCCGACGAAGTCCGCCGCGGTCCCGTCCGCCGTGGCGTCGGCGAAGTCGTCCAAGACTCGGTCGACGGCCCGGCGGACCGCGGGCTCCAGCGCCTGGACGCGCCGGACGGTGAAGTCCCGCATGAGCAAGCGGCGCTCGCGCGTGTGTTCCGGCGGGTTCTTCCACGGCAGGAGATCGGCCAGCAGCACCATCGCCGGGTTGTCGCGCCAGCCCGGCCGGTGCCGGTCGCGCCACTGCGCGTCCAGCACCAGGAACGTCTCGCCGTCGGCGAGCACCTGCTGGCAGTCGGCGAACCGGCTGAGCACCCAGCCCTCGAAGGCCGCGCTGCGGAAGATCGGCGTTTCTTCGCGCAGCTTCGCGTAAACCGGGTACGGGTCGGCGAGGCCGGCGGGCGTGGACAGGGACAGCAGGGCATCGTCGGCGGACATGGTGCTCCCCTCGGGTGGCGAACCGGTGCCCGCAGTCTTCTCCCGGCTCCCGCGCCGGGGCAGGGCCCGGCCGCGGCTTCACCCGGATGGCAGGACCCGCGGACCGGTCACCGGATCGGCAGGAAGGCCGCGACGTCGGCGAGCGCGTCCAAGGTGGCGCGGTCGACGTGCCCGGTGGCGGTGTCGGCCTCGGCGACGACCATGCCGGGACCGTCCGGGCGGGATTCGTAGTGCAGCCCGGTCATCCGCACCCCGGTGATCCCGAGGACGGCCGCGATCTCCAGCGGCCGCACGTCGCCGCTGCCCTGCACCGCCTCGACCCGCTCGAACGCCTTCGCCTGCTCCTTCGACCGGAAACCGACTCGCACCACCGAGATCACCGCGGCGTTGCCGTGCCCGTCCCCGACCGCCAGCAGCATCCGGTCCAGCGCCGTGCACGGCGTCCCGGCCAGGAAGTCCCGCACCTTGCCCGACGCCGCCGCGACGCAGTCGCCCTCGCGCTCCAGCCGCCGGACCACGCGCTTGAGCTCCTTGACCTTGAGCCGGCTCCACGCCTCCTGCGGTTTCCCGCGTTTGGCGGACTCGCGAGCTTCGGCGCGGCGCGTCGTGAGCGAGCGGCCCGGCAGTGCGTCGACGACGTCGCCGGCGCTGTCCCGGCCAGCGCCTCCGGGGCCGCCCCGCCCGCCGCACCGCCGAAGGCCCCGGCCCCGCCCGCGCCCCCGGCGATCGCGGCGGCGGCGACCGCCGCGACGACCACGCCCGTCCCCTTGTCGCGGATATAGATCCGCTTGCCGTCCTTCGTGATCCAACGCCCCATGCGATCCCCCTCGACAGCATCATCGAGGCGATCACCGCGGCCGGGGGCGGGTGGCCGGAGACTGACCGGGATCTGTCAGGTCCGGGACTTCGCCGGCGGGTCGGTGTAGAGCGTGGCCCAGACGATGTCGGTGAGGACTTCGATGACGGTGGCGTCGCGGGCCGGGTCGGCTCCGCGCACCAGCTGGTAGCCCGCCCGCTCGACCATCCACGTGAGGACCGCCGCCGTCTCGGCCGGGTGGACCGGCCGCATCACCTCGGCGGCCTGGCCGCGTTCGATCGCTTCCCGGGTGGCGTCGATGATCGACTGCATCAGCGTGCGCAGCTCGTCGGCGACCGACGGGTCGTAGGCCGCCGTCTCGGTGATGATCGTGAAGGCCGCCGCCCGGTGGCGGTAGACGGCCACGATCGCCGTGATGGCCGTGGTCAGCCCCGCGCGGCCGGCGTGCTCCGCCGTCTCCCACCAGGCACCGGTCACGTCGCGCAGCTCGCTCAGCACGGTGGTGGCGAGCCGCCGGACCAGGTCGCCCTTGTCTTCGAAGTGGACGTAGAACGTCGAGCGGGAGATGCCGGCCGCCGCGGCCAGGCGCTCGACGCTCAGCTCGGTGAAGCTCGCGCCCGCGCCGACCAGCTCCTCGGTGGCCGCGAACAGGCGGCGCTCCAGCTCGTCCCGGCGGTCCTGGCGCTTGCCGGCGGCGGGCCGGGTGACTGAAGGCATCGGTTACTCCACATCGGCGATCCAGATCACCCGCATCCTAGCCGGACGCCAAGTCCGGACACAGTGTCCAGACATTGCGTCTTGACGCCGTGTCCGATTGCGGCGCATCCTGGGCCGACCGAGTCCGGGAGGCGCTATGCCGGTGTTGTGGGTTCTGTGGGGAATCGCCGTACTGAACGTCGTGGCGTTGGCGGTGAGCTTGGTGGTGTACCTGATCCGAGCTCGCGTCATGACCACTGTGGGCCCGGCGTTTCTCGCGACTCTGTTGGCGATATTCGCCATGGGGACGACGTTCGTCGGCGGCTTCAGCGGCCTGCTGCTCATCCTGCTGACCGACGCCGGCGTCGTCCTGATCGCGAGCACGGCCGTCCTGCTGGCCGGGGCCGCGTTCGTCGCGTCCCTCGTTCTCAAGCACAGGTGGCTGTTCCGGCGGGAATCCCGCGCCCGCACCCGAATCCTCTCCCGCAAGGAGGTGCTCGAGCTGATCCGGGCCGGGCTGGTGCACTCGCTCTCGCGCCGCGACGGCGTCCTGGAGGTGGACCTCAAGCTCGCCGCGGCCGCGGAGCCGGCGCTGCGGACCCGGCGCGCCCGCCCCCGCGACTACCTCGCGTTCGTGGCCGCCGCGGACGAACTCCTCGCCTCAGGCCGCAAAATCAGCTACGAGGACGAGACCGGCGAAGGCCCGTCGTCGACCGACCGCCGGTGGATCTCCGTCGAAGAGGCCGCCCGGCTGCTGGGGACCGGCGAGGTCAAGACCTTCGCCTGCGGCGGGGACGAGCGTTCCGCCGACGGCCGGCCGAGGACGTTCCGCGGGACCCCCACCGGGATCAAGCTGACCGACCGCGGCTGGGCGCGCCACCTGGCGATCGTCCCGGAAATGGCGAAGACCCTGCTGCCCCTCGCCCGCGTCGCCCGGGCGCGGTGGGGACGTCCGCACATCTCGATCGACGGCCGCTACGAACGGTAGGGGCGGAAGAAGTCCCTCAGCTCCTGGGCGTAGATCTCCGGTTCCTCGAACGCCGCGAAGTGCCCGCCCCGCTCCGGCTCGGTCACGCGGACCGTGTTCGCCATCCGGTCGAGCCACGCCCGCGGCGGCAGGACGATGTCGCCCGCGAAGAGCGCGAACCCCGAGGGCACTTCGACGCGGCGGGCCAGCTGGGCCGGCGGGATCGCCGCGTTCGCCCGGTACATTCGCATCGACGAGCCGATCGTCTGGGTCAGCCAGTAGATCGTGACGTTCGTGAGGATCTCGTCCTGGGTGAAGCGGAAGCCGTCGCTCCAGGACTGCATCTTCTCGACGATCCAGGCCGCCAGGCCGGCGGGCGAGTCGTTCAGGGCGGCCGCCGCCGTCTGGGGCTTGGTGCGGTGCATCGCCGCGTACGCGCCTTCGGCCGCGCCCCAGGTCGTCACCTCGGCCATCCAGTCGCGCTCTTCCGGCGTGAGGTCCGCCGGGTCGCCCGTGAAGATCGGGAGGCCCGCGTCCGTGCGGTGGACCGCCACCACCCGGTCGGGGTGGTCGAGCGCCAGGTAGCGGCTGACGTGACTGCCGATGTCGCCGCCCGCGGCGCCGAAGCGCGGGTAGCCGAGTTCCGTCATGAGCTCGGCCCACAGGCCGGCGACGGCGATGGAGTTCAGCGGCGTGCCGGGGCGCGAGGAGTACCCGAAGCCGGGCACGTCCGGGACGATCACGTCGAAGGCGTCGGCCGGGTCGCCGCCGTGCGCGCCGGGGTCGGTGAGCAGCGGGATCACCTTGGTGTAGCGCCAGAACGAGTCCGGCCAGCCGTGGGTGAGGACCAGCGGCAGCGCCGGCCCGGCCGCGCGGGCGTGCGCGTAGTGGAGGTCGTGGCCGCCCACGGAGATCTTGAACCGCGGGATGGCGTTCAGCTCGGCTTCGCGGGCGGGCCAGTCGAAGCCGTCCGCCCAGTACGCGACGAGCTCACGCAGGTACCCGACGTCGGTGCCGGCCGACCACCCGGCGTCCTCGGGCGCGTCCGGCCAGCGGGTGGCGCGCAGCCGCGTGCGGAGGTCTTCCAGGACCGCGGGGTCGGTCCGCGGGGCGAACGGGCGAGGCGTCATGTCACGACCTTAAGAGGTGAGCAAACCGATTACCGCGGCCGACTTCGCGTCGTCCAGGAAGCGCAGGCCCATGAAGTGGTCTCCGGTGGTGAAGCCGGGCAACGCCCAGAGTGCTTCGTAGGGCAGCCCGAGCGGCCGGTAGCGCCGCAGGCTGTAGACGTTGCTGAAGAGGCACTTGCCCGGGTCCGGGTTCCACAGGCGCCGCGCGAAGGCGGGGTTGCGGAAGCCGTGCCCGACTTCGGCGGTGGCTTGGACGTGCTTGCGGCCGGTGAACAGGACGACGTCGCCCGTGCGCACGGTGTCCATCCGGCGGTCGTACTTGTCCTTGGCGCCCCAGAACCGCGCCCGGCCGTTCGCGTGAAGTGCGGTCAGGCGGGCGAGGTCGGCCGGGTCGAGGAGGTCGGCGTACGCGCGGAAGTCCGCGGTGTTCTCGAGCGATTCCGCCCCGTACCGGCGGGCGTCGGCGGTGCCGTAGGCGGGCTGGATGAAGACCTGGACCACGGCACCACGCTAGTTCAGCCGCCGTGGGTGCTCTCGCTCTGGTAGGTCGTGTACGTGTACGGGTTGTCGAGGATCTTCGCCTCCGGGACGTCCGGGTTCATCCCCTTCGCCCACGCCTCCTCGCCCAGCTGCCCGCGCAGGTGGTCGACTGTCGACTCCACCTGGCGGCGGACCGCCGGGAGGTCCACGTCCACCAGCCGGCCGTCGCGCTTGACGATGCGGCCGCCGACCAGGACCGTGTGGACGTCGCCGCGCTGGGCCTGGAACGCCACGTGGCCGTACGGGTTCAGCAGCGGGAACGACACCGGCGAGTGCTCGTTCTTCAGCAGCACGACGTCCGCCTTCTTGCCGACCTCGAGGCTGCCGATGTCCGAGCGTCCCAACGCCGCCGCGCCGCCGCGGGTGGCCCACTCGACCACCTGCTCCGCACGCAACGCCGCGTGCGTCACCGTCTCGCCCTTCGCGTGGGCCTCCAGGTGCTCGCGGGAGCGGTCCGCGCCCAGGGTCGTGCGCATCGCCGAGAACAGGTCGCCGCTCCACCAGACCGAGGTGTCCATCGACAGCGACACCGGGATCCCGTACTGCCGCAGCGCCCACGTGGACGGGTAGCCCTGGCCCGCGCTCTGCTCGCTCTCCGTCGAGACCGACGCCGATCCGCCGGTCGCCGCGATCCGGTGGTAGGAGTCCGCCGACAGGGACGCGCTGTGCACGTAGATCGTCTCCGGGGTCATGAACCCGTGGTCGTGCATCAGCCGGATGCCGTCGTCGCCGGTCGCGCCCCAGACGCCCGCGTGCGTGGTCACCGGCACGCCCAGCTCGCGCGCCACCTCGAACGCCGGCTTCTCCGGGAACGCCGGGTCGCCCGTGACGTCGAACGCGAGCTGGAAGCCCAGGTCGCCGCCCGTGCGCCGGGAGACGAAGTCGCGGAAGTCGGGCGTGGCCGTCCACGTCGCCGGGGCGTCCTGGATGTTGCCGTAGGCCAGCACGAACCGGCCGGGCACCGATTCGAGCGCGTCGGCCGCCGCGTCGGCGTGCTGGGTGGTCTGCAGGCCGTGTGACCAGTCCACTGTGGTCGTGACGCCCGCTTCGAGTGCTTCCCACGCGCCGAGCACGTTGCCCGCGTGGATGTCCTCGGGGCGGAACACCTTGCCCCATTCGAGGTAGTACCAGACGAAGTACTGCGTGAGCGTCCAGTCGGCGCCGTAACCGCGCATCGCGGTCTGCCAGAGGTGCCGGTGGGTGTCGATCATCCCCGGCATGACGATGCCGCCCGCGGCGTCGATCTCGGTCGTGCCCGCCGGGACTTCGAGCGCGGGCCCGATCGCGGCGATCTCGCCGCCGGTGACCAGGACGTCTTCGCCGGGCAGCACCCGGTGGGCGTCGTCGAGGGTCAGCACCGCGCCGCCCCGCAGGACGATCGATCCGGTCATCACTGCCTCCGATTGCGTACACTCGTCCGCTCTACGGACACTCAGCGGGTGACGTCACCTTTGCCCAGCGCCGCGCCGCTGTCAATCCCCGGCGCTACGCTGCGGGGCAGGACTGCAGAGGGAGGTCGTGCATGCCACGCGAGGGAACGGGTCCCGACTTCATCGAAGCGCTGGCGCGCGGGCTCGAGGTGATCACGGCGTTCGGGCCGCACCGGCCGGAGATGACCCTGGCCGAGGTGGCGACGGCCACCGGCCTGGCCCGCCCGACCGCACGCCGGATCCTGCTCACCCTGGAGGAGCTGGGCTACGTCCGCGCCGGCGGCCGCGGCTACGCCCTGACCCCGCGCGTGCTCGACCTCGGCGTCGCCTACGTCCACTCGATGGGCCTGTGGGACATCGCCCGGCCGCACCTGGAACGCCTGGTCGCGCGGACGAACGAGTCGTGTTCGATCGCCCAGCTCGACGGGTCCGACATCGTCTACGTCGCCCGGGTCGCGGTGCCGAAGATCGTCGGGCTCACCGTGCAGATCGGCACCCGCTTCCCCGCCCTGCCGACGTCGCTGGGCAAGGTCCAGCTCGCCGCGCTGGCCCCCGCCGAGCTGGACGCGGTGCTGGCCCAGCCGACCCGCTCCGGGCTCGTCCCGCGCTGGCAGCCGGACCGGGCCGAGCGCGACGCCGAGCTGCGCGAGGTCCGCGCCCGCGGCTGGGCGCTCACCGACGAGCAGCTCGCGCTGGGGATCCGCTCGGTGGCCGCGCCGCTGCGGGACGGCTCGGGCCGGGTGATCGCCGGGGTCAACGTCAACTGCCACGCCGCCGAGACGCCGGTGGAGCGGCTCCTGGAGCACCACCTGCCGCTGCTGCTGCAGACCGCCGGGGAGATCAGCGCCGACTTCGCGCGGCTGCACGACGTCCCGCACGTGACGGTGCCCGCGGTGTCTTGACCTCCACGACGCCGGCGAGCAGACTGCGGACAAGCGTCCGTTAGACGGACAGGAAGGGGATCCGGGTGGGAAACAGCGCTGCCGGCCCGCTGTCCGGGCTGCTGGTCGCGGACTTCTCCCGGGTGCTCGCCGGGCCCTACGCCACGATGCTGCTCGCGGACATGGGCGCGGAGGTCGTGAAGGTCGAAGGGCCACAGGGCGACGAGACACGCACGTGGATGCCGCCGGTGCGCGGTGCCGTCTCGACCTACTACCTCGGGGTGAACCGGGGGAAGCGGTCGATCGCGCTCGACCTGCGCGAAGAGGCCGACGCCACCGTCGCCCGCGAGCTGGCGGCGCGCGCGGACGTGGTGATCGAGAACTTCAAGCCCGGCGGCCTGGCCAAGTACGGCCTGGACTACGACGCCGTCAGCGAAGCCAACCCCGGCAGCGTCTACGCCTCCATCAGCGGTTTCGGCTCGGGCGAAGGCCGGCACGTCCCCGGCTACGACCTGATGGTGCAGGCGATCTCGGGCCTGATGAGCCTGACCGGCGACCCGGACGGACCGCCGTACCGGGCCGGGATCTCGGTGTTCGACGTGATGGCGGGCAACCACGCGGTGATCGGCATCCTCGCCGCGCTGCGCCACCGCGACGCGACCGGCGAAGGCCAGCACGTCGAGGTCAACCTGCTGTCCTCGGCGCTGACCGGGCTGGTCAACCACAGCTCGGCCTACGCCGCGGGCGGGGTGGTGCCGTACCGGATGGGCAACGCCCACCCCAGCGTCTTCCCCTACGAGCCGCTGCCCACCGCCGACCACGACCTGATCGTCGCCGCGGCCAACGACGGGCAGTTCCGCCGCCTGTGCGAGGTGCTGGACCTGCCGGAGGTCCCCGACGACCCGCGGTTCGCCCGCAACGCCGACCGCACGAAGAACCGCGAAGAGCTGCGGCCGATCCTGGTCGAGCGGCTCGCGAAGAAGAGCGCGGTGGAGTGGTTCGACGCGCTGACCGACGTCGGTGTCCCGTGTGGACCGATCAACACCATCGACGGCGGGTTCGCGATGGCCGAGCGCTTCGGCCTCGACCCGATCGTCGAGGTCGGCGACGGCGACCGCGCGGTCCCCACGACCCGGCACCCGATCCGCTTCTCCGCGACCCCGGCCGCCTACCGGCTGCCGCCGCCGGAGCTCGACGAACACGGCGCCGAGCTGCGCGCCTGGCTCACGGAGACCACGGATGACTGACCCCGTCTACGAAACCGCGCTCGGATCGTCCACGAAGGACAAGATCACCCTCCTCGGCCAGGACCTCGCCGAAGACGTCATGGGGACCGTCGGGTTCGGCGAGCTGGCCTTCTGGCTGGCCACGCAACGGCGTCCGTCCCCCGGGGAGAGCCGGGTTTTCGAGGCGGTGCTGGCGGCGCTGGCCGACCACGGCTTCACCCCGACCGCGATCGTCACCCGGCTGACGTACCTGTCCGCGCCCGACTCGGTCCAGGGCGCGCTGGCCGCCGGGCTGCTCGGCGGCGGGTCGCGCTTCCTCGGCGTCACCGAGGACTGCGGCCGGTTCCTGCACGAGGTCCTCGCGGGCGCCGAAACACCGGCCGACGAGGCGGGCTGGGACGCCTTGGCCCTGAAGACCGTCGAGAAGACCCGTGCGGAGAAGAAGTTCGTCCCCGGGCTCGGGCACCACGTGCACAAGGACGGCGACCCGCGGACCCGGCGGCTGTTCGAGATCGCCGACGAGGAAGGCCTGCGCGGCCCGCACCTGGAGCTGTTCGCCGCCATCGGCCGGGTCCACCCGCAGGTGCTCGGCAAGACCCTGCCGCTCAACGGCGCCGGCGTCTGCGGTGCCGCGCTGGCCGACCTCGGGCTGCCGCTGGAGCTGCTGCGCGGGTTCGCGCTGCTGGCCCGGACCGCCGGGCTGATCGGCCAGCTCGCCGAAGAGCTGCGCCACCCGGTCGCGAACGACATCTTCCTGTCGGTAGACCTGAACAACCGGCCGGTCCCGCCGGACCCGCAACGCTGAGAGGAACGCCGATGCAGCTCGTCACCGAGGACAACATCACCGAGCTCGCCGCGCAGCGCTGGGCGAGCGCGCACGACCCGCGCACGGCGGAGGTCATGGCCGCCCTCGTCCGGCACCTGCACGCCTTCGCCCGTGAGGTGCGGCTGAGCGAGACCGAGTGGATGGCCGCCATGCGGTGGCTCACCGAAACCGGGCAGATCAGCGACGAGAAGCGCGAAGAGTTCATCCTCGCCTCCGACGTGCTCGGCCTGAGCATGCTGGTGGTGCAGATGAACCACGCCTTCGACGCCAAGGCGACCCCGGCCACCGTGCTCGGCCCGTTCCACATCGACGGCTCGCCGGAGAAGGAGTTCGGCGGCGACATGTCCGACGGCCTGCCCGGCACGCCGCTCTACGTCACCGGCACCGTCACCGGGCTCGACGGCTCCCCTGTCGCCGGCGCGGTCCTCGACGTCTGGCAGGCCGACGAAGAAGGCGCCTACGAGTCGCAGATCCCGGACATCGACGAAGCCCGGCTGCGTGCGAAGTACACCGCGCGCGCCGACGGGACCTACTGCCTGCGCACCATCGCGCCGAAGGGCTACTCGATCCCGATGGACGGCCCGGTCGGCGAGCTCATCGGCGGCACCGACATCAGCCACTTCCGCCCGGCCCACGTGCACTTCCTGATCAACGCGGCCGGCTACGAGCCGCTGATCACGCACCTGTTCCAGGAGGGCGCCGAGTACCTCGACAGCGACGTCGTGTTCGGCACCAAGCAGGAGCTGGTCGTCACCTTCGAGTCCCGCGACCCGGGGCCGACGCCCGACGGCGGCGAGTCCGCCGAGCCGTGGCTCGAGGCGCGCTACGACTTCGTCCTCCAGCCCGTCTGACGCCGGTGCGCGCGGCGGAGATCCGGGCGGCCGGCGGTCCCCCGGTGGTGGCCGACCGGCCGGTGCCCGAACCCGGGACCGGCGAGGTGGCGGTGAGCGTGACCGCCGCGCCGATCACCCCGCTCGACCTGCTCTGCGCGTCCGGCACGTCCTACTTCGGCGCGCCTGAGACGCCGTACGTGCCGGGGGTCCAGGGGGTGGGGGTGCTGACGCGCCCGACGCCGACCGAGGCGGCCGGGACCGCGGTCTGGTTCGCCACGACCGCGGGCATGCGGCCCGGCGACGGCAGCATGGCCGAGCACGCCGTCGCCGCGCCGGGCGACCTGGTGGTCCTGCCGCCGGGCGCCGACCACGCCCTCGTGGCGGCGCTCGGCCTGTCGGCGGTGGCGGCGTGGATGTGCTTGACCGGGAAGGGAACCCTCGTCCCGGGCGAGACCGTGCTCGTGCTCGGCGCCGGCGGGGTGGTCGGCCAGTCGGCGGTGCAGCTGGCGCGGGTGGCCGGGGCCGGGCACGTCGTCGCGTGCGCGCGCTCGGACGCCGCGCTGGAGCGGGCCCGGCGGCTCGGCGCGGACACCGTCGTGCGGCTGGAGGAGAACGACGACGTCGAAAGCCTGGCGCGCCGGCTCGGCGAGGTCCCGGTGGACCTGGTGATCGATCCGGTGTCCGGGATCCCGGCCGCGGCGGCGCTGCGGGCCCTGCGCCCGGGCGGGCGGCTGGTGAACCTCGGCGGTGCGGCCGGCGACGAGAGCCCGCTGTCCTCGGCCGTGCTGCGCAGCAAGTCGCTGCACATCCACGGCTACACGAACAACGAGCTCGACGCCGGCCGCCGCCGCGAAGCACTCCTCACGGTGGTGGGGCACGCGATGGCCGGGGCGCTCACCGTCGACTACGAGCGCGTCCCGCTGCGCGACGCGGGTGCGGTGTGGACGCGCCCCGGCCGGGTCGTGCTGGCGCCCTAGCGGAGGTAGCCGTTCTCGACCAGCCGCTTGCCGATCAGGTCGAAGACGGCCGGGTCCTCCGGCACGACCGTGGCCAGGCCGTCGACGTACCGGTTGAACATGCAGAACGCGGCCGCGATCAGGACCGTGTCGTGCAGCTCGGTGTCGGTCGCCCCTTCCGCGCGGGCGGCGGCGACCAGTTCTTCGGTGACCGCGCGGCCCGTCTCGCGCACGGCGAGCGCGATCCGCAGCAGCGCCTTGAGCTTCGCCGACACGGGGGCGTCGTCGATCCCGCCGCGCGTGGCGTCGACGACGGCCTGGCCGCCGTCGATGGTCTGGGCCGCCACGGCGGCGTGGCTGCCGGTGCAGAACCGGCACTCGTTGCCCTGGGACACGACGGTCGCGATCAGCTCGCGTTCCCCGACGGTGAGGGTGCTGGGGCCGCGCAGCAGGACCTCGCCCAGCGCGCCGAGCGGCGTGGCGGTCTCCGGCCGGTAGGCGAAGAGCGCCGAAATGCCCGGCAGCTGCGGGTCGAGCGGGATGTGCGGCATCAGGTCCTCCTCGCGGGGGCGAACGTTCTCCTCGTGAGTCTTTCGGCCGGCGGCGGCCCGGCCAACCTCCGCGTTGCCCAACCGGGCCGCCGCCGAAAGGATCAACCGAGGATCAGCTGACGGTGAAATCGTCGGCGTAGAGGGCACTTTGGCCGTACCAGCCGTGGACGTACACCGTCACCGCGCCGGACGCGCCGGTCGTGAACGGCACCGACAGCTGGGTCCAGCCGCTGCTCGAGGTCCACGTGCTGGCGGTCGCGCCGCCCCGGACCCCGACGTAGGCGTAGCTGCCCTGCACCCACGCCTTGAGCGTGTAGGCGTGGTTCGGCGCGAGCGTGACGTTCTGCGCCGCTTCCCCGGTGGCCGAGGAGGTGGGCACCACCTGCAGCGCGTGGGTCCCGGAGTGGGCCGGGGTGGCGACGATCGCGTCACCCGCGGCGCTCCACGGGCTCAGCGCACCGGTCTCGAACCCGCCGTTGACGACCGAGCCGCCCGGGGCGGTGCCGTTGACCGTGAGGGTGAAGGTGGCGCTGTGGCTGCCGGCGGTCCCGGCGCCGGTCACGGTGAGCGGGTACACCCCGGGGACGGCGGCGGCGGTCGTGGCGACCGAGAGGGTCGCGCTGCCGCCCGCGGTCACCGAGCCCGGGCTGACCGACGCGGTGACGCCGGCCGGGGCACCGGTGACCGAGAGCGTCACCGGCTGGGCGGAGCCGGAGGTCACGGCGGTGCTGATCGTCGCCGAGGCCGAGGCACCCGGGTTCACCGCGGCCGAGGCCGGGTTCGCCGAGACGGAGAAGTCGTTGCCCGGCACGGTGGTGCCGCCGGTGAACGGCTCGAAGGCGTGGCTGAAGAACCACGTGTCCTGGGCGATGCCGGAGCAGTTGTCGGCGGCGGCACCGCCGGGGCAGCTGCCGTTGTCGCGTTGCAGGGCCCAGAACGACAGCTCGTTGATGCCCTTCGAGACCGCCCAGTTGTAGACGGTGGCCGCGTCGGCGGTCGTGAACGTCTCGGCCGGGCCGAAGTCGTCGACGCCGATCATCTCGGTGATCCCGACGCTCGCCCACAGCTGTGCCTGGGTCTTGCCGGGGTACAGCGCGCCGAGCTGGGAGACGAGCCCGGTGGCCGAGGTCTGGGTGTCGGTGGCCATCTGGTGGGCGGCGTTGTCGTAGTAGTCGAAGGTCATCATGTTGACCACGTCGACGCGGGTGCCGTTGGAGACGGCGTTGCGCAGTACGGCCAGGCCGCTGTCGGCGAGGCCGCGGGTGGTCGTGGGCAGGGTGTAGGAGATCTGCAGCGACCGCCCGGACGCCGCGGCCCAGTCCTGGACCTTCTTGATGGCCTTGTTGCGGCGGTCGATGCCCGCCGAGTTGGTGAGCGAGTTGTCCTCGATGTCCATGTCGAGGCGGGGGACGTCGTAGGTGGTGATCACCGACTCGTAGGCGGCGGCGATCGAGTCCACGTTCGTGCAGCTGTCGGCGATCTCGGTGCCGGTGTTGTCGGCGGTGTAGCCGCCGAAGGACGGGATGACGTCGCCACCGCGGGAGCGGATGGTGGCGATGTCGGAGCCGAAGACGCCGGTGGAGATCGGCATCCCGCTGTCGCCGTTCCAGTAGACGGTGCAGGATCCCTTGGTGGCGGCCTGGATGAACGCCATCGTGAGGTGCTTGGCGCCCGACTGCTGGGCCAGCGCGGCGGGGCTCTCACCGGTCCAGGCTTCGAAGTACGGCGCGAAGACGTGCGTGGGCAGCGGCGTCGCGGCTTGGGCGGTTCCGGCGCCGGCGACCAGCGATCCGGTCGAGATCGCTGTCAGGGCAAGAAAAACGGACATTCGGGAGAAAGGTCTGCGTCGACGCATCTGCGCTCCAGTGCCGGCGGGGAGCCGTGCCGCGGCGTAACACGGCGAGAACGTCTTCAGGATTGGATCAGACCAATATCGACGTCAAGGTCTAGACCATTAAACCGGCCGGATGGCCGCACGCGTTGCTCGCTCCCCAATCGACGGCCGATGACGGCGTGTGAGCAACAATCGAATACAAAAACGTGCCAACTCCTGCGATCTGCCGGTAGCGTGCGCGTCCATGCGGGTGAAATGGGGGAAGATTGGACAGCGCAGAGTGACCAAGCCGTGGCGTGCGGCACCGAAGGCCGCCCTCTCCAGCCCGCTCACCCTCATCGTCGCGGCGGTGACCTCGCTGCTCGCCTGCTTCCTCGGCACGGCCGCGGTCCTGCAGGCCTCCGCCGCCGGCGGCGCGGCGATCGCCTACCAGACCGGGATCACCTGCCCCGACAGCTACGGCCCGGTCTTCGGCAAGGGCAACATCCCCGTCCAGGACATCCCGGCCGTCACCGGCGCCGTGCAGCGCCACGCCGGCGCGCACGGCTTCGGCACCCCGGTCGTCGGCCAGTACACCACCGTCCTGCCCGGCACCCAGTTCAACGGCGACCCGCACTACAAGATCCGCCTCGCCTACCGCGACCAGGCCGGTCTGGACAACCTGACGCTGCAGCAGGGCAGCCGCGCCCCCGGGCTGTGGCTGGGCAACGTCGTCGCCGACGCCGAGCACATCGGCATCGGCGCGAAGCCCAGCATCCGCGGCGACGTCCTGCCGCCGGTCACCGGCATCTACCGCGACCTGGTCGACCCGCCACCGCGGTGGTGGTGCTCGCAGCAGTCCGGCGCCGTCGTCGACCGGCTGGCCAACGACCCCATCGACTCGATCGTGTTCGCCACCGACCGCAAGACCTTCGACGACGCGATCCGGGCGATCGGCCTGCCGAAGATGCAGTACTTCCACATCTCCTTCTACGAACCGGCCCCGGCCACCCTCAGCGCCGCCGAAGACCTCCTGCAGCGCTCCCGCGACCTCGTCACCGACGTCCGCGCGGACCTGACCGCCCAAGGGCTCGGGAACCTCGTCCCCGGCGACGTCCCGACGTTCGAGCGCTCGGTGCAGATCGCCCGCCAGGCCCAGGACAACGTGTTCGTCTCGATCCTGCCGCTCGCGCTGATCAGCGTCCTGGTCGGCTGCGCCGGCCTCGGCACCGTCGCCCTGCAGTGGTACCAGCGGCGGCACGCGCAGCTGCGGCTGCTTTCGGCGCGCGGCAGCGGCCCGGGCGCCCTCGGCGGCCTCGCCGTCGCCGAACTGGGCCTGCCGATCCTGCTCGGCGGCGCCCTCGGCGCGGCCGCCGCCCGGCTGCTGCTGGGCGTGTACGGCCCACCCGGCGCGCCCGACCCCGACGCCGAACTGCGCGCCGGCACCGTCGCCGCGGGCGTGCTGGTCGTATCGCTCGCGCTGCTGGCCCTGATCGTCGCCGTGCGCGCGCACCGCGAGTTCGAACTCGGCCGCGTCCGCCGCGGCGGCAACCGGATGCGGCTGCTCGGGTACTTCCCGTGGGAGCTCGCGACGGCCGGCATGGCGTGGCTCGGCTGGACCCGCCTGGCCCACTACAGCACCGGCTCCCGCCTCGGAAATCCATTACCCCAGGTCGACCCGCTGGCCCTGACCTACCCGGTGTTCGTCGTGCTCACCGTCGGCCTGCTGACCGCACGGCTGGCGTGGCTGGCCCTGCACGCCTCCCACCGGGCCCGGTTCTGGTCCCGCCCGGCCCTGCAGCTGGCGATCCGGCGGCTGGCCGGCGCCCGCGCCCCGGTGACCGGCGTCCTGGTCATCGGCACCCTCGCCATCGGCACGCTGGCCACCGGCCTCGGCATCGCCAACGGCCAGGAAGCCGCGCTCGACACGAAGTCGGCGATCTTCGTCGGCGGCAACGCCCGCCTCGACACCGACAGCCCGATCGGGATGGGCACCGTCGCGATGCCCGCCGCGCTGGCCGGCACCAGCACCGTCGTCGGCGAACTGACCGGCACCGGCAGCGTCGTGCTCGTCGTCGACCCCGCGACGTTCACCAAGGGCGCCGCCGTCGGGGACATCCCGGCGACCGACCTCGACGGCCTGCTGCGGAAGATCTCCCAACCCGACCCCCACGGCACACCCGTGATCCGCATCGGCCACACCGCGAAGCAGCGCGCCCAGCTGCCAGGTGGGCTGCGCGACGCCGTCACCGTCGCCGACCTGCCGGTCTTCCCGATGATCGGCACCTCACCCGGCTACGTCGTCTCCCGCACCGCACTCGACCACGAGCAGCTCGACGGGATCCCGAAGTGGAGCGTCCTGACCGGCGCGTCGCTGGCCGACGCGACCACCGCCCTGCGCGCCGCGGGCGTGTTCATCCCCAACCGGATCAGCCGCGAAACCGCGCTCGACGGCCTGCCGTTCTTCGTCGTCT
This sequence comes from Amycolatopsis sp. NBRC 101858, assembly GCF_030269325.1. GTDB lineage: Bacteria > Actinomycetota > Actinomycetes > Mycobacteriales > Pseudonocardiaceae > Amycolatopsis > Amycolatopsis ponsaeliensis. The sequence continues at coordinate 455,693 of NZ_BSTD01000002.1, forward strand.
CGTGGACGTTCTCCTTCGTGGCGCTGCTCGGCGCGGTCCTCGGCGTCGTGGCGATCCTCGCCCTGCTCGTCGCGGTCGAAGTCCGGCGACGGCAGAACGCCCTCGCCGGGGCGCTGGTGCTGCGGATGGGCATGCGGCCGCGGACCCTGCTGGCCAGCCACCTGATGGAATTGGGCGCGCTCAGCGGGCTGGCGATCGTCGTCGGCGTGGTCTGCGGGGTCTCCGTGGCCGGGCTGTCCGTGCCGCGCTTCGACCCGGCGACCTTCCTCGCGCCACGCTCCGAACTGCCCGACCCGCTGCCGTTCGTGCTGACCGTGCTCGTCGTCGGGGTGCTCGTCGTGGCCCTGGCCGGCTGGATCGCGGTGCGCTCGGTGCGCACCGCCCGGACCGCGGAGCTGATCCGTGCCTGACAAACCGATCTTCACCCTGCGCGGCATCGGCGTCGACTACCCGACCCCGGCCGGCGTCGTCACCGGCGTCGACGACGTCACCTTCGACGTCCCCGCCCACGGCATGACCGTCTTCGCCGGACCGTCGGGCTCCGGGAAGTCGACCCTGCTGCGCGTACTGGGCCTGTTCGAACAGCCCGTACGCGGCACCCTGACCTTCCAGGGCGCCGACGTCCGCAAGCTCAAGCACCGCGAGCGGCGCGCGCTGCGCCGCCACCACCTCGGCTTGGTGTTCCAGAACCCCTCCGACAACCTGCTCGGCTACCTCTCGGTCGCCGAGAACCTGCGGGCCGCGGCCGAAGCCGCCGGGACCGACTGCACCGCCGAGGACATCCTCGGGCAGCTCGGCCTGCACGGCACCGGCGACTGGAAGATCTCCGCGCTCTCCGGCGGCCAGCAGCAGCGGCTGGCGTTCGGGTGCGTGCTCGCCGCGCGCTCCACGGTGATCCTGGCCGACGAACCGACCTCCCAGCTCGACGAAGCCTCGGCCGACCTCGTGCTGGACACCCTGCAGTACCTGGTGGACCAGGACTTCGCCGTACTGGTCGCCTCCCACGACGAACGCCTCATCGACCTCGGCGCACGCGTGGCCCGGCTGCACAAGGGCACGCTCGACGGCGTCGAAGAACGGGAGCCGCAACGGTGACCACGGAAGTCACGCCGTCCATGCTGGAAGCCGTCGGGCTGCGCCGCAGCTTCGCCCACCCCAGCGGCGACATCGAGGTCCTGCGCGGACTCGAACTGCGCGTCGCCGCCGGCGAGCTCGTGACGGTCTCGGGCCGCTCCGGCTCCGGCAAGAGCGCCCTGCTGGCGCTGCTGTGCGGGTTCGACTCCCCCGACTCCGGCTGCGTCCTGCTCGACGGCGTCCCCATCAGCGGCGCCCCGCCGTGGCACACCTGCGCGGTGCTGCCCCAGGCCCTCGGGCTCGCCAACGAACTCACGATCGCCGAAAACGTCGCCCTCCCCCTGCGGCTGCGCTCCGACGTACCCCGCCCGTCGCCCGCCGCGATCCACGCCCGCGTCACCGAACTCCTGGACGAGCTGGGCATCGGCGAACTCGGCGACCGCTACCCCCTCGAGGTGTCGTTCGGCCAGCAGCAACGCGTCGCCCTCGCCCGCGCGGTCGCCGGGAAGCCCCGCGTCCTGCTCACCGACGAGCCGACCGCCCACCTCGACGCCGGCAGCACCCCCCGGGTCCTGCGCCTGCTGCGCCGCTGCGCGCAGGAGGGCGCGGCGGTGATCGTCGCGACCCACGACGACGAGGTCCACCGCATCGCCGACCGCCGCGTCCGCCTCCTCGACGGAGTGCTCACCGCCCTGCTGGACTAACCGATCAGGAATCGAGAAGCGCTGGTCACCGGGCCGCGAATAGCGTCATCGCCGTACCGCACCACCGACTTCAGGAGCAACCCGCGATGAGCACCCAGGGGATCAAGACCGTTCTCCACCCCGTCACCGACGTGGCCGCCGCCAAAGCCGTCTACACCGCCCTGCTCGGCATCGAACCCGTGGCCGACGCCCCCTACTACGTCGGCTACGACACCGAAGGCCAGCACATCGGCCTCGTGCCCAACGGCGCGCAGCAGGGCATGACCGGCCCGGTCACCTACTGGCACGTCAGTGACATCGCCGCCAAGCTCGCCGAGGTGACCGCCGCGGGCGCGAAGGTCAAGGACGAACCGAAGGACGTCGGCAACGGCCGCCTGGTCGCGACCTTCACCGACGCCGACGGCAACGTCCTGGGCCTGCTCGAAGACCCCGCCTAATCCAGCGCGGTCGCCCGGCTGACCTCCTCCCAGGCCGCCAGGTCCGCCGCGAGCGCCTCGTGCTGGGCCCGGATCGCCGCCACGGCGTCCGCGCCCAGCGCGAGGTGCAGCGGCGCGTCCGCACTGCCGACCGCCCGCACGATCGCCGCGGCCGCCTTGGCCGGGTCGCCCGGCTGGGTACCGTCCATCGACTCCACCGCATCCCGCGTGCCCGACGTCGACACCGCGTAGGCGTCGATCGTGCGGGACCGACGCATCCGGCCACCGCCGAACTCCGTGCGGAACGCACCCGGCTCCACGATCAGCACCCGCACCCCGAACGGCTTCACCTCTTCCGCAAGAGCCTCGGACAAACCCTCCAACGCGTACTTCGCCGCACTGTAAGCACCGAACCCGGGCATCGACAGCTGCCCGCCCATCGAACTGATCTGCACCACCGTGCCGCTGCCCTGCGCACGCAGGTGCGGCAGCACCGCCTTCGTCACCGCCACCGCGCCGAAGAACATCACCTCCATCAGCGCACGCAGCTCCTCCAGCGTGAGTTCCTCGACCGCGCCGACCGACCCGTTGCCGGCGTTGTTGACCACGACGTCGATCCGGCCGAACTCCGCCAGCGCCGTCTTCACCGCCGCGTCGACCTGCCCGGCATCGGTCACGTCCAGCGCCGCCGTCCGGACCCGGTCCCCGCCACGCTCCTGCAGCTCGCCCAGGGTCTCCGGGCGCCGCGCGGTGGCCAGCACCCGGTCACCCGCGGCCAGCGCGGCCAGCGCGATCTCCCGCCCGAACCCGGCCGAGCAGCCGGTGATCAGCCAGACGCGGCCGTCGGTGTTCGTCATCTTCACGTTCCTCCCAGTGGATTCCTCCCTGCCATCCTGGGGACGATCACGACCGCGCCGCCAACACCGATCTCCTGCCAGGGCTACAGTCCCAGCCTGTGACTCCCGAGCTGCGACAGCTTCGCTACTTCGTCGCCGTCGCCGACGAAACCAGCTTCACGCGCGCCGCCACCGGCCTGCACATCGCCCAGCAATCCCTCTCCCAGCAGATCACCGTGCTCGAACGCAGCCTCGGCACGCGCCTGTTCGACCGCGACACCCGCGGCACCCGCCTCACCGCCGTCGGCGAGCTCTTCCTCCCCGAAGCCCGCGCGGTCCTGGCCCGCGCCGACGAAGCCGTCGCGACCCTCGCACGGGCGGTGCGCGGCGAGATCGGCACCATCCGGCTCGCCTTCCTCACCACCACGGCGAACTACCTGCTGCCCCCGGTGGTCCGCGCCGTCCGCGAACGGTTCCCCGACCTCACCGTGACGACCGCCGAAGCCTCCATCGCCGAACTCGTCGACGGCTTGCGCGAACGCCGCTTCGACCTCGCCTTCACCCGGCCACCCCTGGTCGACGGCCTCGCCTCCCGGACCCTGCTCACCGAGGAAGTGTGCGCCGTCCTCCCCACCGGCCACCCCCTCGCCGGACGCACGTCCCTGAACCTGGCCGACCTGGCCGCGGAACCGTGGGTGCTGACCCCGCGCAGCACCTGGGAACCCTGGCACCGCAGCTACGACGCCGACTTCGCCGCCGCCGGCTTCACCCCGCACGTCGTCCAGCGCGCCGCCACCGTGCAAGGACTGCTCGGCCTCGTCGCCGCCGGCGTCGGCATCACCCGGCTCACCCGCTCCTCCCACAGCCTGCGCCGCAGCGGCGTCGCGTTCGTCCCCCTCGAGGACGACCTCGCCCGGACCGAACTCGTGTGGGTACCCGGCCACGACAACCCCGCGATCCCGGTCATCGCCGACGTCGCCGCCGAACTCGCCGCGACCACCGACCTCACCGAAGCCGGATAGCCCGCCCCGAATCGCGAAGCTTGCCCGATCTCACCCCATTAACATCGAAAGTTGATCGACAAGCCCATTTCGTTGACAACCGTGATCACCTTTTCTTGTTGACGCCCAACCAGGCACGCCAATAACCTGTTCAATGTCAACGAATGAATTTCTTCGTTCTGGGGAAATCGGTTTCAGCGAAGGAGCCGCGGGATGAACTCGCCCGAAGTCCGCCCACCGTCACTGGAAGACGGCGGATCCGCGTTGTTCGCATGGGTCGACGAGATGCGCGAGAACCACCCGGTCATCGAGGACGACAACGAAACCTGGCACGTATTCCGGCACGCCGACGTCCGCCGCATTTTCACCGATCACCAGTCATTCTCCTCCGACCCGGGATTACTCCTTCCGGACACCGCCGAAGCCGTCCGCGGCAATATGGCGGCCGTCGACCCACCCGTCCACCACCGCCTGCGGAAACTGGTCAGCAAAGCCTTCACCCCCAAAGTCGTCGCCGACCTCGAACCGCGGATCGTCACCGCCACCGACACCCTCATCACCGAAATGGCGCAACGCGACGACCCCGACCTCATCCGCGACCTCGCCTACGCACTACCCGTCGTGGTCATCGGCGACCTCATCGGCATCCCACCCGAAGACCGCACCCTCTACCGCGGCTGGGCCGACGCCCTCCTCGCCGGCGGCGGCCCCCAGGAAGACGGCACCAACCTCACCGAGGTCATGGAGACCTACCTCGCCGCCTTGCTCGCCCAGCGCCGCCGCGACCCCGAAGACGACCTGTTCAGCGCCCTCGCCCACGCCGAAGTCGACGGCGAACGCCTCGCCGACCACGAAGTCCTCAACTTCGCCTCCCTGCTGCTGGCCGCCGGCCACATCACCACCACCATGATGCTCGGCAACACCGTGCTCTCCCTGCACGAATTCCCCGAAGCCGCCGCCGCGGTCCGCCGCGACCCCAGCCTGATCCCCAGCCTCCTCGACGAAGTCACCCGTCACCGGCCCCCGATCATGCGCCTCCTGCGGATCAGCACCACCGACGTCGACCTCGGCGGCGTCACCATCCCCGCCAAGTCGATGGTCACCCCCTGGGTCCTCGGCGCCAACCGCGACCCCCGCCACCACACCCGGCCCACCGAGTTCGACCCCCGCCCCCGCAAGGAAGCCAACCTCGCCTTCGGCGGCGGCGTCCACTTCTGCCTCGGCGCACCCCTGGCCCGCCTCGAAGGACGAGTCGTCTTCGAACAACTGCTGGACCGCTTCGACGACATCCGCGTCCGCGACGGCGTCCAGGTCGGCTACCCCTCACCGATGATCTTCGGCGTCCGGGAACTGCCGGTCGACCTCGTCCCCCGCCACGTCGTCGCCCGCACGGCGTGACCGGTGACGCACACCCCGCCCACCCCTGATCCGTAGACTCGACGACGATGCGACGTCTCAAGTGGTACTGGGGAGCCTTGGTCCTCGCGTGCGTGGCCCTGCTGGCCGGATTCTTCGTCTTCTTCGGCTCCGAAAGCAAAAACGGGCAACCCCAACCCCGGCAGGGCCCACCCGGCACCGGCCCGCTCACCGTCGTCGCCATGGGCGACAGCACCGTCTCCGGCGAAGGCGCCGGCCAATACACCCCCACCACCAACGGCCAGGGCGGCAACTGGTGCCACCGCTCCCCCAACGCCTTCGTCGACAAGATCGCCATCCCCGGCATCACCGCCCACGTCAACCTCGCCTGCTCCGGCGCACCCGCCGAACAGGTCGCCCTCGGCGACGTCAAGCAGTGGACGGAACCCTCCCAGGCCCAGCAGCTCGCCGCACTGGTCAAGGACCACCGCGTCGCCGCGGTCGTGATCGCCGTCGGCGCGAACGACGAACCGAAGTTCTCCAACCAGGTCACCGACTGCTTCAAGGCGTGGTTCAACGCCGCCGGCCCGCCGTGCAGCACCGCGCTCAAGCAGACCTGGCAGTCCAAAGTGGACGCCATGGTCCCGAAGGTCGCCACCGCCGTCGCCGACGTGAAGAAGGTGCTGGCCGCCGCCGGGTACGTCCCCGCGGACTACCAGCTGATCCTGCAGTCCTACGCCGCCCCGATCGGCCCCGACCTCCCCGAGGACCTGCGCAGCCTCAACGGCTGCCCGTTCCGCGTCGAAGACCTCCAGTGGATCTCCCAGACCGGCATCGGCGTGCTCTCGGCCGGCCTGAAATCCGCCGCCCAGCAGACCGGCGCACGGTTCCTCGACCTGGCGAAGGCCGGCGTCAAGCACGAAGCGTGCAGCGGCGGCGCCAACCCGGCGACCGAGTGGTTCACCCGGCTGACGCTCCAGCTGGCGGACCTCGGCCAAGCCGACCGCGCGGGCCACGCGCTCCAGGAGTCGTTCCACCCCAACGCGGCCGGCCACGCGGCGATCGCGAACTGCCTCACGGAGTTCATCGCCGCCCGCGACGGCAACGCGTCCTGCCTCGCGGGCGCGGACGGGAAGCTGCACGCGGCCCCGGAGGTCGTCGCCCGCTGACCCCCTCGCCCTGTGCGGTTTTAGGGGTGACGTGGGCGCTTACCGGACCGCTGTTTTCCCACCACGTCGAGCGGTATAGGCCGTTATACACTCAGAGATCGAGGGCGGCTCGCAGGGCGATGTCGATGCGCTCTTGGACTTCGAGGTCGATCTCGGCGATGCGCTCGTCGAACCACGGCCGGTAGAGCCGGGTGAGGTTGAGCGTCGACACCCAGTACCGGGCGTCGATGGCTACGCCGAGGATGTCCTGCGGGTCGCGTTCGAGCAGTTCGGTGCCGAGGAGCCAGGGGCGCTCGGACTCGTTCACCCCGTCCGAGGACAGCAGCACGACGGTGCGTTGCCGGGCCGGTTCGGTCGGGGGGTGGTACGTCCAGACTTCACCCCTGCGCACGCAGATCCTTCTCCGCCGCCGCGAGCTCGGCCTCGTCGACTTCGGCGAGGGCCGGTTCCGGCTTCTGCGGGGTGTAGCCCGTGCGTACCGCCTCGCGCCTGGCTGCCTTGGACAGCCAGGACGAGACCGAGATCCCGTGTGCTTTCGCGGCGCGTTCGGCGAAGTCGAGGGCGCCACTGTCCAGTGAAAGAGTGACCTTACGTGTTGCCATACCTTTTACCGTACCAGCGCCCCGGTCGCCGGGCGGGGCGCTGGTGTCAGAACGTCGGCGAACGTCCCTCGAACGGCGTAGAGAGCACCACCGTGGTCCTCGTCGACACCTTCGCGGCCTCGCGGATCCGGCGCAGCAGGTCCTCCAGGGCCAGCGGCGACTGGACGCGCACCAGCAGGATGTAGGACTCGTCGCCGGCCACGGAGTAGCACGACTCGATCTCCTTGATGTGCTGGATCCGCTGCGGGTAGTCGTCCGGCGCCCCCGGGTCGTTCGGCGTCAGCGAGATCAGCGCCGTCAGCGGCAGGCCGATCTGCTCGCCGTCGAGCCGCGCGGTGTACCCGAGGATGACCCCGCGCTGCTCCAGGCGGCGCACCCGCTGGTGCACCGCCGACACCGACAGCCCGACCCGCTCGGCGAGGTCGGTGAAGCTGCGCCGCCCGTCGGCCGCGAGCTCCTGGACGATCGACTGGTCCAGCGGCTCCAGGCCGCCGACCGTCATGCGTCCAGCACGACGAGCTCGTGCGGCTGGTTGTTGACGGACTCGACGCCGTCCGCGGTGACGATGACGATGTCCTCGATCCGGGCGCCCCACCGGCCAGGCTGGTAGATGCCCGGCTCGACGCTGAAGGCCATGCCCGGCTCCAGCGGCAGCGCGTTACCCGCGATGATGTAGGGCTCCTCGTGCACGTCCAGGCCGATGCCGTGGCCGGTGCGGTGGATGAAGTACTCGCCGAACCCGGCCTCGGCGATGACGTCGCGCGCGGCGGCGTCGACCGCTTCGGCGGTGACGCCCGGCTTGACCGCGGCCACCGCGGCGGCCTGGGCGCGCTGCAGCACCGCGTACGTCTCGGCCACGTCGGCGTCGCGCGGGGTGCCGACGGCGTAGGTGCGGGTGGAGTCGGAGTTGTAGCCGGCCGGCAGCGGGCCGCCGATGTCGACGACCACGACGTCGCCCTTCTCGATGACGCGATCGGAGACGTCGTGGTGCGGGCTCGCGCCGTTCGGGCCGGACCCGACGATCACGAAGTCGGCCTGGACGTGGCCCTCCTCGACGATGGCGGCGGCGATGTCGGCGCCGACCTCCGCCTCGGTGCGGCCGGGCCGCAGCCACTCGTGGACCCGGGCGTGCACGCGGTCGATGGCCGCACCGGCGTCCCGCAGCGACGCGACCTCCGCGGCGTCCTTGCGCATCCGCAGCTCCCGGACCACCGGGCCGGCCAGCGTCTGCTCGGCCGTCCCGAGCGCGGCCCGCAGGGCCAGGACGTGCAGGGCCGGGGTGAAGTCACTGACCGCGACGCGGCCGGGCTTCCCGAGCCGGTCCGCGACGAGCGCGTACGGGTCGTCGCCGTCCACCCAGGTGACCAGCTCGACGCCGAGGGCGTCGGTCGGGACGTCGGCGTACCCGGGCGCCTCCAGCTTCGGCACGACCAGCGCGGGGGTGCCGTCAGCGGGCACGACGAGGGTCGTGAGGCGCTCGAACGAGCCGCCGGCCTGGCCGATGAGGTAGCGCAGGTCGGAACCCGGCGCGATCAGCAGGGCATCGGTGTCCGCGGCGGCCGCGGCCGAGCGGGCGCGGTCCAGGCGGGCCCGGAGGGCGGCGGCGTCGGGGGCGGGCGTGTGGAGGGAACGGCGCGACATGAAGCCGAGCCTAGTGGGGCGGCCCGGGTGATCCGCCCGCCCGGGCCCACGACATGCCGTGCCGGGTGACGCGGCTCCCCTCCCCCGGCCCGTGAAGGCACTTCAGTTCTCTTGATGTGCCCTTCACGGCCTCCCGGGCACCGCTGCGGCGGCCGCGTGCGCGTGGCTTGCCCCGAGCCCCCGCCCGGCGTGGCAGGCTGTGCGGGTGACCGGATCCCTTGCCCTGCTCGACTCCGCCAGCCTGTACTTCCGTTCGTTCTACGCCCTGCCCGACTCGATGCGCGCGGCCGACGGGACGCAGGTCAACGCCGTGCGGGGGTTCGCCGACACGATCGCGCGGATCCTCACCGACCGGCACCCGGCCCGGCTGGTGTGCTGCCTCGACGCGGACTGGCGGCCGAAGTTCCGCACCGACCTGCTGCCCAGCTACAAGGCGCACCGGGTGGCCGAGGAGAACGGCACCAGCCCCGACGTCGAAGAAGTGCCCGACACGCTCACCCCGCAGGTCCCGATCATCCTCGACCTCCTCGAGGCGTTCGGGTTCGCCACCGCGGAGGCGGCAGGCTACGAGGCCGACGACGTCATCGGCGCGCTGGCCACCCGCGAGACGAAGATCCCGGTCGAGGTGATCACCGGCGACCGCGACCTGTTCCAGCTGGTGCGCACCGAGCCCTCCCCCGCATCGGTGATCTACGTCGGCAAGGGCTGGGCCAAGGCCGAGGTGCTCGGCCCGGCCGAGATCGCCGAGCGCTACAGCCTCCCCCTCGAGACGGCCGGACCGGCGTACGCGGACATGTCCATGATGCGCGGCGACCCCTCCGACGGGCTCCCCGGCGTCGCCGGCATCGGCGAGAAGACCGCCGCCAAGCTGATCACGCAGTTCGGCAGCCTCGACGCGCTCCTGGAGGCGTCGGCCGCGAGCGACCCCCGCGTCCCGCTCAAGACGCGCCTGCGACTGGCCGACGCCGCCGACTACCTGGCCGTGGCGCCGACGGTGGTCCGGGTCGCCGTCGACGCGCCGGTGGAGCAGTCCCGCCCCGACACGGTGCCGGCAACCCCGGCCGACCCGGACCGCGTGGCCGAGCTGACCGAGCGGTGGAACCTCGGCAACTCCACCGAACGGCTGCTCAAAGCCCTGCCCGGCGCCTAGGCGGCGTCCTGCAAGTCAAGCTCGCGGTCTTCGCGCCCAAGCGGCCCCTGACGGCACGGGCGGACCACCCGAGTACAACCCGGTACGAGGGCGCTCCGCCCGCACCGCCAGGAACCACGTGGATCACGAAGCCCATCGAGCAGGCTCACAGGACACCGCCTAGAAGTACGTTCCGCACCACGGCGCGGCGATGGTGGTGAACAGCTCGTCCGCCCGGGCGAGCGCTGCCGGGTCGTGCGCCGTGATCCGGCCGGCCTCCGCCAGCGCCGTCGCGCTCCACTGGCCGAGGTAGAGCATGCCGAGGGTGTCTACGTCGAGGGCCAGGTCGGCCGCCGCGTCCGTGCGGTGGGCGCCGTCGGGCGAGACCTCGTAGTTCCCCGTGTTGGCCGGGAGCATCCGGTCGGCCACCGCGAGGACCACCGGCGCGGCCGCCCGGTAGGTGCGGGCGGCCAGCGCCGCGGCCACGTCGACCGGCCGCAGCCACAGGTCGTCCTCGACGTCGGTGGTGTGGGCGTGCCGGTGGTCGGCCAGCAGCAGGGCGAGCGGCTCGTCGACCGGGCGGTAACGCGCCCGCACCCCGGAGACGAGGTCGATCGACAGCAGGAACCGCCACAGCGCGGCGCGCGCGGCCGCGTCCGCGGCCAGCAGCTCCCGGACCTTCAGCACGGCCCCTTCGTCGGGCGACGCCAGGGTGCGGCGGTCCACCGTGTCGTACACGACGAACCCGTCGTCGCCATCCGGTCCACTGTGGACGGCCACGACGTGGCTGCCCTGCGGGCCGACGAGCCGGTCGTGCGCGATCGGCCACCACTCGGCGGGCCGGCCGATCATCCCGGCCCGGTGCAGCCCGATCCGCTGGTACAGCGCCGGAATCTCCGTCAGGGCTTCCTCGGGCGTGAGCATCCGGACGTCGCCCGCCGCCGGGACGCGTTCGTGCAGCCGGGCCGCGGGCCGGGGCAGCCACACGGTCTTGCCGAGCGCGGCCGAACCGTAGCCGAACCGGCCGTAGATCGTCGGCTCGCTCGCGTGCAGCGCCGCCAAGGGGATTCCGCGCGCGGCGAAGTCGTCCAGCTGCTCCGCCATCATCGCGGTCAGCACCCCGCGGCGGGTGCGGTCGGCGCGGACCCCGACGCCGTCGACCGCCCCGAGCGGCAGGACCGCCCCGCCCGGTACCGCGATCTCGGTGTCGAACGAGCTGGCGATCCCGATCGGGGTCGCGCCGTCGAACGCGCCGAACTTGTGCGCCGCCGGCCACGAATCCCCGTACTGCGCCCAGGAATCGTCACTGATCCGGTTGGTGTGCAGGGAACGCCCCAGCAGGTCCAGCGTGGCGCGGCGCTCGTCCTCGGTGACGGCGCGGACGTCGAAGTCGGTCATGCCGCCGATCCTGCCGTCCGCCCGCGCCCACGGCATCCCGATTTCCGGCGGCCGCTCAGAAGTGCGTGCCGCTCCACGACGCCACCCGCGTCCCGAAGAGCAGATCGGCGTCCGCCAGGACGCTCGGGTCACGGACCTCGATCCGGCCCGCACCGGCCAGCGCGGACGGTCGCCACGTACCGAAACAGACCATCGCGAGGGTGGTGACGTCGAGCCGGAGCGCCGCGGGCTCCCCGGTGCGTTCCGCGCCGCCGGGGCCGATCCGGTACGTGCCGCCGTTGGCCGGCAGCAGCGGGTCCTCGACCTCGATGACGACCGGCGCGGCGTTCCCGTACTCGCGAGCGGACAGCGCCTTCGGGACGTCGACGAGCCGGATCCAGTGCTCGTCGCCGACCCGGTCGACGGTGGCCGTCCGGTGGTCTTCGAGGATCAGCTCGATCGGCTCGTCGAGCGGACGGGCCTCCGCGACGACCCGGTCGACCAGGTCGATGCCCAGCAGGAACCGCCACAGCCCGGCGAACGCGGCCGGCGTACCGGCGAACAAGTCCATCAGCTGCAGGTTCTTCGTCCACGGGTGCACCTGCAGCCCCTCGACGAAGTAGAACGCCAAGCCGTCCGGCCCGTCGGGGCCGTAGTGCACGGCGGCCCGCATCGGCTGGCGATTGCGCCGCGACTGCGCCTCGTACAGCCGCCACAGCACCTCCGGGCGCGACATCCGCCCGGGCCGGCCCGGGAGGCGCTCGTAGACGCCGGGACAGACCTCCAGGGCCTCGTCCAGCTCGAGCAGCCGGACCTCCCCCGACGCCGGCACGTCCGGACGCAGCCGCGCGCGGTGCCGGTCGACGCTGTAGGTCCGGTGCCGCAGGGCCAGCCCGTAGCCGAACCGGCCGTAGATCCGGGCCTCCGACGCGAGCAGGCTCGCGAACATCATCCCCCGCGCGGCGAAGTCCGCCAGCTGCGCGGCCATCAGCGCCCGCAGCACGCCCCGCCGGGTCCGGTCCGCGCGCACGGCCACCCCGGTGACCCCGGCCATCGGCAGGCTCGCCCCGCCGGGGACCGTCAGCTCGGCGTCGAAGGACCGCGCGGTGCCGATGAGCCCGGTGTCGAACGCACCGAGCGTCCGGCCGGGCTGGTACGCGCGGGACACGCGCTCCCAATCGTCGTCGGCGCACGGCGGCACGTGCAGGCTCGCCCGGAAGAGGTCACCCGCCGCGCGGACCTCGTCGTCACGCAGCGTCCGGATCTCGAAGTCGCTCATCCCCGGATCATCTCCGGAAACGACGAAGTCCGGCCACCGCAATTCCGCGGCGACCGGACCTCGTGGGCACAGCTACTTCGTGGCGGGCGGGGAAACCTCGTAGTTCCCGCCGTCACCCTTCACGGTGATGGGGATCTGCTGCGGCTTGCCCGCGATGGTCGCGGTGCACTCGAACTTCGCGCCGTCCTCGACCTTCTGCTCGGCCGGGCAGGTGACACCGGTGACGCCTTCGATCTTGTACGTCTCGGTGAGCAGCTTCTGCACGTCGGTCTGCATCTGGGTGTTGTTGAACACCTGGGTCTTGAAGAACCCGGGCGCCACGAACCCGAGGATGCCGACCACGGCCACCACCACGACCAGCACCACGATGCCGATCAGCAGGCCCTTCTTCGACTTCGCCGGCTGCTCCCCCTCGGGCGCACCCTGCCCGGGGAACTGCTGCTGGCCGTAGTCGTACTGGCCCTGAGGCTGCTGCTGGCCGTACTGCGGCTGCTGCTGGGGCCCGCTCTGCGGGTACGCCCCGCCGGGCTGCTGGCCGTACTGCGGCTGGGCCTGCGGGCCGCTCTGCGGGTAGCCGCCACCGGGCTGCTGACCGTAGGGCGGCGGTTGCTGACCCCACTGCGGCTGCTGCGGCGGCGTGTACCCCCCGGGCTGCTGGCCCCACTGAGGTTGCTGGGGCTGCCCGTACTGCTGCTGGTTCGGGTCGTACGAAGGCGGCTGCTGGCCCCACTGCGGCTGCTCCTGCGGGCCGCTCGGGGGGTACGCGCCGCCCGGCTGCTGCCCGTACTGGGGCTGCTGTGGGTCGTTGCCGCCATACGGCGTGCTCATCTTCTGCCTCCGCCTGCTTCGCTCATCTCGCTGTCCACCCCGAAACCGCCGCAATGCCGCGTACACCCGGTCTTGCAGGCGATCCAACCACAGGTCGGAGCCGAGCACACGTGTCCACGCGCAGCTCCTGCCCGGCCGTCCATCAGCCCTTACACGAAGTTCACGCCGCGCCTGCGGCCACGACACCCCGCCGCAGCGCCTTCACCGCCTCGGCCGCCGTCGCCCCCACCGGATCGGCCTTGCCGAGCACGTCGCGGATCTGGTCGAGCAGGTCGATCACCTGACGCGACCAGCGCACGAAGTCACCCGCCGACAGCTCCTGCCCGTTCGCCTCGGCCGCCGTCAGCACCTTCTCCAGCGACTCGCCGCGCGCCCAGCGGTAGACCGGCCACGCGAACCCCGCGTCCGGCTCCCGGGTGCGGTCGAGCCGGTGCCGCCGCTCGTCCTCGGTGAGGTCCACCCACAGCTTCACCGTCTCCTGCCACGCCTCGGGCACCGCCCCGCCGGGCAGCCGGGGCTCACCCGCGGTGTCCCGGCGCGCCTCGAAGACCAGCGTCGAAACGACCGCCGCCAGCTCAGCCGGGCCCAGCTTGCTCCACACGCCGTGGCGGATGCACTCCGCGGCCAGCAGATCGGACTCGCTGTAGAGCCGGGTCAGCCGCCGGCCGTGCTCGGTCACACGGTCTTCGCCGTCGCCCGCCGACTCCGGCCCCAGATAACCGCGCTCGCCGAGCAGCGCCAGGATCCGGTCGAACGCCCGCGCCAGCGAGTGGGTCGTCGCCGCGACCTTCCGCTCCAGCTGCTGGGTTTCCGCCGCCAGCCGTTCGTAGCGCTCGACCCAGCGCAGGTTCGCCTCGCGCTCGGCCAGCCCGTGGCACGGGTGCGCCCGCAACGCCCGCCGCAGCGCCGCCAGCTCACCGTCCTCGTTCGCCCCGGACCGCTGCTTCTGCCTGCCGGGCAACGAAATCCCGGCGTTGCGCAGCGTCGAAGCGATGTCGCGGCGCGTCTTCGGCGACCGCAGCTCGATGTGCTTGGGCAGCTTGATCCGGCCCAGCGCCTCGACCGGCGCCGGGAAGTCGGCCACCGACAACGGCCCCGACCACCGGTCCTCGGTCACCACGACCGGACGCGGCTCGCGGATCGGGTCCAGTCCCGGGTCGACCACCACGGCCAGCCCCGCCCGCCGGCCCGCCGGCACCGCGATCACGTCACCCTTCCGGAGCTTCTCCAGCGACTCGGCCGTCCCGGCCCGGCGCACGGCGGTGTTCTGCCGTGACAACGCCTTCTCCCGCGCCGAAATCTTCGAACGCAGCTCCACGTACTCGAGCATCTCGGCGAAGTCCCCGGTCACCGCGGCCGTGTAGCCCTTCAGGGCCTCCTTGTTCCGCTCGATCCGGCGGGCCGTGCCCACCACCGACCGGTCGGCCTGGAACTGCGCGAACGACTGTTCCAGCAGCTCACGGGCTTCTGCCGCGCCGACCTGGGCGACCAGGTTCACGGCCATGTTGTAGCCGGGCCGGAACGAGGACCGCAGCGGGTAGGTCCGCGTCGAAGCCAGCCCGGCGACCTGCTTCGGGTCGACCCCCGGCTGCCACGCCACGACGGCGTGCCCCTCGACGTCGATGCCGCGCCGCCCGGCCCGGCCGGTCAGCTGGGTGTACTCCCCCGGCGTCAGGTCGACGTGCGCCTCGCCGTTGTACTTGACCAGCCGCTCCAGCACGACCGTGCGGGCCGGCATGTTGATCCCGAGCGCGAGTGTCTCGGTGGCGAACACCGCCTTCACCAGACCGCGGACGAACAGCTCCTCGACGGTCTCCTTGAACGCCGGCAACAGCCCGGCGTGGTGCCCGGCGATCCCGCGCTCCAGCGCCTCGCGCCACTCCCAGTAGCCGAGCACACCCAGGTCACCCTCGGGCAGCTCCGACGTCCGCTCCTCGATGATCCGGCGGATCTCCTCGACCTCACCCGGCCCGTTGAGCCGCAGCCCCGACCGGACGCACTGCGCGACGGCGGCATCGCACCCGGCGCGCGAGAAGATGAACACGATCGCCGGCAGCAGCCCGGCCCGGTCCAGCTGCTCCACGACGTCGACGCGCGACGGCGGCCGGAACCGCGGCATCCGCGGCGCACCCCGCCGGGACCCGCGCGGCCCCCGGAACCCGGCGGGCGCGTACTGGCGGCCGATCTCCTCGGCGCGGCGCAGCAGGGTCGGGTTGATCCGCAGCTCGGCCCCGGGCGCGTGGACGTCATCACCGGCGAACAGGTCGAGCAGCCGGTTCCCGACCAGCATGTGCTGCCAGAGCGGCACCGGCCGGTGCTCGTCGACGACGACGGTCGTGTCCCCGCGGACCTCGACCAGCCACTCGCCGAACTCCTCGGCGTTGCTGACCGTGGCCGACAGCCCGACCACGCGGACGTGCTCCGGCAGGTGCAGGATCACCTCTTCCCACACCGCCCCGCGGAACCGGTCGGCCAGGTAGTGGACCTCGTCCATGACCACGTAGCCGAGGTCGGTGATCGTCGAGGACCCGGCGTAGAGCATGTTGCGCAGCACCTCGGTGGTCATCACGACCACCTGCGCGTTGCCGTTGATCGACGTGTCGCCGGTGAGCAGGCCGACGGCGTCCTGGCCGTACCGGGCGACGAGGTCGCCGTACTTCTGGTTCGACAGCGCCTTGATCGGCGTGGTGTAGAAGCACTTGCGGCCTTCGGCCAGCGCCAGGTGCACGGCGAACTCGCCGACGATCGTCTTGCCCGCCCCGGTCGGCGCGCAGACGAGCACGCCGTGACCGCCCTCGAGGGCTTCGCACCCCCGGATCTGGAACTCGTCGAACTCGAAGGACACTTCCGCGGCGAAGCGCGTCAGCTGGGGGTACTTCCCTCGACGCGAGGAGGCCGCATAGGCCTCGGCCGGGGACTGAGAAGGGCTACTGGCCACCTCGTCAGGGTTTCACATCCCCCCGACAGTTCGCACGCGGCGTGACCGACGCCGGAGTTCGCCGTGATGTATAGGTCGTTATACACTTGGGTGGCGGGGTGGAACCGGGGTGGGTGCGGCGGCGTCGGAGGCTGCATGACCGAACCGTGTCCGAGCTGCGGGCTGCTGGATCAGGTGCAGCACGTGCCTGCCGTCTACCAGGGCGGGCATGCGTTCTTCCGCGGGCAGGGGCCGACGGTGGCGGTGCCCGTCGGGGACGGGCTGGTCTACACGAGCAGTCAGGTCAGCGGGGTTTCGGTGTCGGCGGTGGCGCGGTCGCTGGACCCCTTCCCTCCCCCGCGTCGCAACGGCGGGCTGGTGGCGGCGGTGATTCTGCTGGCGTTGATCGGGAGCTGTTTCCTGGCGTTGCCGCTCTCGGCGGTGGACGATCCGCCGCCGGGTGGGCCGGCGGCGGAGGTGCTGGGGTTCGCGGTGATCTCGTTGCCCGCGTTGTGCGTGTACGTCGCCGCGGGTGTGGTGATTTGGCTGTACGTCCGCCGGGTCCGGGCGCACCGGCGCCAGCGGCGCGGGGTGCCGGCGGCGCGGCAGGTGTGGGAGCAGGGCTGGTTCTGCCACCGCTGCGGCGGGGTGTACTTCACCGACGCCGGGCAGTTGCTGACGCCGGCGCACTTCCGGCAGCTCGTGGCGCGCGCGGGCGGCTACGAGCGTTAGGCGAGGACGGTCAGCGCGCCCGGGACGCAGCTGACGGTCACCGGCACGGTCCCCTGCGGCTCGCCGTCGGCGTAGGCCGGCCAGCTGTTGCCGGTCAGGGACACCTCGCGGGCACGCAGCGTGCGGACCGCCGGGTGCGTGAGGTGCTTGCCCGTGCGCAGGCCCGGGAGCATGCGGACGAGGCCGCGGCGGCTGACGTCGCCGACGACCGTGACGTCGAAGACGCCGTCCTCCGGGTCCGCCGTCGGGCAGATCGGGACGCCGCCGCCGTAGAAGCGGGTGTTGCCGACGGCCACCAGGGTCGCGTCGAGCTCGAGGCGTTCGGTGCCCGTGTCGACCACCACCGGGCGGGAGCGGAACGCCGCGAGCTCGGCGAGGATCGCGAGGTCGTAGCGGCGCGGCCCGGACGGCCAGCGCATCCGGTTGGCGCGTTCGTTGACACTCGCGTCGAAGCCCGCGCACAGCACGGTCGCGAACCAGGTGTCGCCGGCCCGGCCGAGGTCGATGCGCCGCCGGGCGCCCGAGCGCAGGGCCGCCACCAGCGCGTCGACCGCGGGCAGGGGCTCGCCGGGGACGCCGAGGGCGCGGGCGAAGTCGTTGCCGGTGCCCGCCGGGACCAGGCCGAGCGCGACGTCGTGGTTCGCGCAGAACTGGACGCCCTGGTGGGCCGCGCCGTCGCCGCCGAGGACGATCAGGACGTCCAGGCCGGCGTCGTGGGAGGTCCGCATCAGTTCGCGGGACTCTTCGACGGAGTTGGCGACCAGCACGTCGAGGCGGTCGACGGCGGCGCGCAGCCGGTCGGCGACGGTGTCGGCGATGCGGGCAGCCGCGCCGTGCCCCGAAGCCGGGTGCACGGCGAGCGCGGCGTGGATCCCCACTACGTGATGTCGTCGGTCGCCGAGCGGCCGCCGGACGCGGTCGGGGCGGACGGCTCGTCGTCGATCGTGCTCGGGGTGTAGCTGAACGGCGCGGCTTCGTCGTCGTCGAGCTGGTCCCAGCCCTCGTCGGCGCGCTCGCGGTCCTTCTTGCGGTCGTGCAGGCGCGCGAGCTGGATCGACAGCTCGAACAGGACCGTCAGCGCGCCCGCCAGGCCCAGCATCGAGAACGGGTCCGAGCCGGGGGTGACGAAGGCGGCGAAGACGAACAGCGCGAACACGATGCCGCGGCGCCACCTCTTCAGCTGCCGGTACTTGACCACGCCGACGCGGTTGAGCATCACCACGAGCAGCGGGAGCTCGAAGCTGATCCCGAAGATGATCAGCAGCGACAGCATGAAGGAGATGTACTTGTCCGCGGTCAGCGCGGTGATGAACTCTTCCTGCCCGAAGCCCATGAGCAGCTGCAGCGCGTGCGGGAAGAGGATGTAGGCGAGCACCGCGCCGGCGGCGAACAGCACCGACGCGAAGCCGACGAAGGTCAGCGCGTACTTGCGCTCCTTCGAGTACAGGCCGGGCGCGATGAACGCCCACACCTGGTAGAGCCAGAGGGGCGAGAACAGCACGGCGCCGGCGGCCAGGCCGACCTTGAGCTGGATCATGAACGCTTCGAACGGCACGGTCTGCAGCAGCTGGCAGCCCTGGTAGCCGTTGAGGCGGCGATCCGGCGGGATGGCGCAGTAGGGGTCCTTGACGATCTCGCCGAGCGACGGGATCGGGCCCACCTTGGTGCTGAACCAGAAGAAGCCGACGATCCCGCCGATGACCACGGCGAGCAGCGCGAAGCCCAGGCGGCGGCGGAACTCGTAGATGTGCTCGATGAGCGTCATCGTGCCGTCGGGGTTCTTGCGGCGGCTGCGCTTGCGCCGCTTCGACCGGCGGCTGGTGCCGTTTCCGGAGGCGGGTTCCGCCACGGGATGTTCCGTTCTCGTCGGAGTCCGCCGGAGCGCGCCGGGACCGGCGCGCTCCGTGGACCAGGGACCGGGTGTGGCCCAGCCGTCAGCTGGCGTTCTTCTGCGGCTGGTCGGCCTGCTGCTTCTTCAGCTCGTCGAGCTGGCGCTGCAGGTCGGCGACCTGCTGGTCGGTCGCGGCAGGCGGGGTCGCCGGGGCGGGCGTGGCCGGGATCTGCTTCGTCTCGACCGGCTCGGCGTCCTCGTGCGAGGCGCTCTTGTCGCCCGCGAGGTCCTTGGTCTCGGCCTTGAAGATCTTCATGGACTTGCCGATCGACCGCGCCGCATCGGGAAGCCGCTTGGCCCCGAACAGCAGCACGACGAGCAGCACCAAGATGATCAAATGCCATCCTTGCAATCCGTTGGCGAACAAGATGGCCTCCTATCTGCGTCTGGTAGGGATGTTACTGGTTTTCCGGGTTCCGGCGGCGCTGGGCGAACGCGACGCGCAACGCTGCCGACCGGGCGCGGAGGAGACCCGCCCGGTCCTGGGTGTTCGTAGCCACCATGCTTGCGGTCTGCTTGAAACCACGCAAGACCTTGACGGTCCGCACCAGCAGGAGCACGAGCAGCAGCAGGCCGATCGCGACGAGCACGACGGTGGGCAGGTACGGCACGTCGATCACCCTAGTGGTCGCAGGTTGACGGAAGGTGACGGGCTCGGGCCACCGCGTCGGCGGCGCGGCGTCCGACGTCGGACGCGAGGTCGGCCGGGCTCTCCACCAGCGCTTCCCCGCCCAGGCCCAGCACCAGGCGCACCATCCAGGACTGGTCGGCGTAGCGCATCCGGATCCGCAGCCGGCCGCCGTCGAGCTCGTCGAGCTCCTCGCACGGGTAGTACTCGGCTACCCAGCGTGCATCCGGGTCGAGGACCAGCACGGCCTCCCGCTGGTCGGGACGCTCCCGGAAGACCCCCTCGGAAATATCGGTGGGGTGGGCGTGCGCCGGCGGGCGCGAAGGCTCGTCGAGCACCGTCAGGTCGTCGATCCGGTCGAGCCGGAACAGCCGGACGCCCTCGGCGCGGCGGCACCAGGCCTCCAGGTAGCCGACCGACTGCACGATCAGCAGCCGCATCGGGTCGACCGTGCGCTCGGTGATCTGGTCCTTGGACGCGGTGTAGTAGCGGATCCGCATCGCCCGCCCGTCCCGCAGCGCCCCGGCGACCTCTTCGCGGTTCTGCGCGGTCTTCTTGCCCTCGCGCAGTCCCCCGCCGACGACCACGCCGGCCGGCTGGGCCTGCCCGGCCGCGGACTCGATCTTGGCGATGGAGCGGCGGACGGCGTCGCCGTCGACCACGCCCGGCGTCTCGCCCAGCGCGCGCAGCGCGACCAGCAGGGCCGTGGCCTCGCCGCCGGTGAGCCGCAGCGGGCGGTTCATCCCGGCGTCGTGGGTCACGACGATCGTGTCACCCTCGAAGGAGAGGTCGATCAGGTCGCCGGGGCCGTAGCCGGGCAGCCCGCACATCCAGAGCAGCTCGAGGTCCTTGCGCAGCTGCTTCGGCGTGACGTCGAAGTCGTGCGCCGCCTCGTCGACGCGGATGCCCGGGCGCGCCAGCAGGTAGGGCACCAGCGCCAGCAGCCGCGGCATCCGGTCGGTCGACCCGCTCACCGGCCGCTCCCCTGCCGGGCCACGACGGCTTCGAGCCGATCCTGGACGGTCTTGGCCAGCACGTCGGGTTCGAGCACGACGACGTCGGGGCCCTGCGCGGTGATCCAGTCGGCCGCCGACTCCGGGAAGTAGAGCCCGATCTCGACGAGGTCGCCCTCTTCGCCGTCGATCGTGCAGCGGCCCAGGACGGTGCCCCGGCGCCGGACCCCGGCGGCGCGGCCGTCGGCGACCCACAGCCGCGCGGTGGTGACCGGCGCGGGCTCGGCGCTCCCGCTGGTGGCCGACACCAGCTGCAGCAGGTTGACGCCGTCGGGCCGCCGGACCGCGCCGGGCTTGCCCACCGGGCGCACCTGGCCGGTGACGCGGGAGAGGCGGAAGCAGCGGGTGGCGCCGCGGTCGCGGTCGTGCCCGACGACGTACCAGCGGGCCTTCCACGACACCACGCCCCACGGCTCGAGGGTGCGCATGATGCGTTCCGGCGAGCCGCTGCGGCGGTACTCGAAGCCCACGGCCTGGCCGTTCTGCACCGCGGCCAGCAGCGGCCCGAACGCGGGTTCGGCACGCACGCGCGGCTCGACGACGGTGGGCGCCTGGTCGTCGACCTCCAGCCCGGCGGCGCGCAGCTTCACCAGCGCGCCCTGCGCCTGCCCGGTCAGCTCCGGGGAGTCCCACAGCCGGGACGCGAGCGCGACGGCGGCGGCTTCGTCGGGGGCGAGGTCGATCTCGCCGAGTTCGTAGTCGCGGCGGGCGATGCGGTAGCCCTCGATGGCGTCGAAGGCGGAGTTGCGGCCGGTCTCCAGGGGGATGCCGAGCTCGCGCAGCTCGGTCTTGTCCCGCTCGAACATCCGGAAGTAGGCGTCGTCGCTGGCCGCGTCGCCGTATCCGGGCACGATGCCGCGGATCTTCTCGGCAGTGAGGTACTGCCGGGTGGACAGGAGGGCCAGCACGAGATTGACCAGCCGTTCGGCGCGTGCGGTGGACACCCGGTAGAGCCTAGCCCGCGCCGCCCGGCCCGATCGTGAGGTCCGGGGTGCGCGCGTCGTAATCGGTCCTGGCGGCGGCCACGGCGTCGAAGTGCGTCTCGGCCCAGTCCTTGAACCCGGCCATCAGCGCGCGGAGGCTTTCTCCCAGCGGGGTAAGGGAATAGTCGACGCGGACGGGCACCGACGGGGTCACGTCGCGGCGCACCAGGCCGTCCCGTTCGAGCACCCGCAGGGTCTGGGTGAGCATCTTCTGGCTGACGCCGGCGATGCGCCGCGAAAGGTCGCTGTAGCGCTGCGGGCCGTCACCGAGCGCGACGAGGATCAGGCTGACCCACTTGCCGGCGATCTCGTCGAGGAGCTTCCGGGTCGGGCAGGCCGCGAGATAGGCGTCGTAGGCGGCTTTTTCGGCCTGCCGCCGCTGTTCCGCCGTGCGCGTGGGCACCGGGCGAACCTCCTGGTACGTGGGGAACCTGCGGGTGCGTACTTCCCGATGGAGAGTAGCTCCCCATACGTTCGCGGAGGAAGTTCCCCCGCGAAGGAGACGAAGATGCGCGCGATCGTGGTCCGCCGGTTCGGCGGCCCGGAAGTCCTGGAGTCGATCGAGGTCCCGGTGCCGGAGCCGGGCCGGGGGCAGGTACGGATCCGGGTGGCGGCGGCCGCGGTCAACCCGGTCGACCTTGCGACGCGGGCCGGGATTTTGACTGGGGCGGGGGTGATCCCGCCGCGGGAGGTGCTCGGCCTGGGTTGGGATGTCGCCGGCGTGATCGAGGCCGTGGGTGAAGCCGAGGAGAGCGACGCGCGCGAACCGGGTTCACCCCGGCAGAACGCCAGCCTCGGCAGGCCGAGCGAGCGGGCGCGGCTCGGGCACGACGACAGCTTGGGCGAACCGGTTCCGCTCCGGGCCGGCGGAGGGCCTGCTGCCCCGGCCGGCGGGCAGCCCGGCCGATTCCGCGTCGGCGACCCCGTGATCGGCCTTCGCGACCGGCTCGCCACCCCGCTCGGTGCCTACGCCGAGCAGGTCGTGCTGGATGCCTCGGCCGTCGCGCCCGCGCCCCCTGGCCTCTCCCCCCTCGAAGCCGCGACCCTGCCGCTCAACGCCCTCACCGCCGCCCAGGCGCTCGATCTCGTCGGAACCACCGGAACCCTGCTGGTCACCGGCGCGGCGGGCGCGGTCGGCGGGTACGCCGTCGCCCTCGCGCACGCCCGGAAACTGCACGTCATCGCCGTCGCGGCCGACGCCGACGAAGCCGCCGTCCGGGACTTCGGTGCCGATCGGTTCGTCCCGCGCGGCCCGGACCTCGCCGAGCGCGTGCGAGCCCTCGTCCCCGGCGGGGTCGACGCCGTCCTCGACACCGCGCTGCTCGGCCTGGACGCGCTCGATGCCGTCCGCGGCGGTGGGGAGTTCGTCGCCTTCGCCGCCGGGGCCGCGCCGATTCCCCTGCGCGGGATCCGCGTCCGCGACGTCTGGATCCGGGCGGACGGCGAACGGCTGGCCGAGCTGGCCGGCGCCCTCCGCCCGCGCGTCGCCGGCGTGCTGCCGCTGTCGCGGGCCGCCGAGGCCCACGAACGGCTGGCCGCGGGCGGGCTGCGCGGCCGGCTCGTGCTGACGCCGTGAAATCTCCTTAGCCTGGGCGTCATGGATGATCGCGTTCTCCTCATCACCGGTGCCTCGCGCGGCCTCGGCGCCGCCACCGCGCGGCTGGCCGCCGCCTCCGGGTTCAAGGTCGCCCTCGTGGCCCGCAAGGCCGACTCCGTCACCGGCCTCGCCGCCGAACTCGGCGAAGACCGGGCGATCGCGCTCGGCGCCGACGTCGGCGACTGGCCGAGCATCGACGGCGCCGTCACCCGGGCCGTCGAGCGGTTCGGGCGGCTCGACGCGGCCTTCGCCAACGCCGGGATCGGCGTCGGGACCTCGTTCTTCGGCACCGACGACCCCGACCCCACCCAGTGGGAGGAGATGGTCCGCACCAACGTCCTCGGCGCCGCCTACACCGCCCGCGCGGCCCTGCCCGCGCTCAAGGAGTCCTCCGGGCACCTGCTGATCACCGGCTCGGTCGCCGGCCGCTACATCCGCAACGCCAGCCTGTACTCGGTGACGAAGTGGGCCGTCACCGGGATGGCGGGCGCCATCCGCGAGGAGGCCGTCGGCACCGGGGTGCGCGTCACGCTGGTCAACCCCGGCATCACCGACACCGACATCCTCGACGACGACCAGCGCAAGAAGCCGAAGCTGGACGCCGGCGACATCGCCCGCGCCGTGCTCTACGCACTGCAGCAGCCGCCCCACGTGGACGTCAACGAGATCATGGTCCGCCCGACCGGCCAGGTGCTCTAGCGGCTCAGGCGGGCGACCCGGCCCTTGGCGCCGCCGGCCCAGCAGCTCGTCCCGGCGCAGTCCACCGAGTCGAAGCTGCCGGAGTCGAACGCCGTCCAGTGCCGGCCGCCGTCCGGGCTGTAGTCGCTGCCGCCGGTGCCGACGGCGATGACGCTCCCGCCGCGCCAGGCCAGCCCGGAGCGGTACCCGGCGGGGTACTGCCCCGGGGTGGTCCAGGTGCGGCCGCGGTCCCGGGTCAGCGCGACGGCCGGGCCGGGTGCGGTCGGGTTCGCGTAGTCGCCGCCGATCGCGATCCCCTGTCCCGGGCTCCGGAAGGCGACGGCGAACACGCCGGCCGACGGGCTGCTCGGCAACGGCGTGTCGGACGCGGTCCAGTGGCGGCCGCCGTCGCCGGAGTGCAGGACGCGGGCGGTCGCGCCGCCGCCGGTCGCGAGCCAGGCGTCGAACGGTCCCGAGGTGGTGATGCACTGGCCGCTGGCCGCGAACCCGGCCTCGCCGGGCAGCGCGGGCGGGAAGCCGCTGTCGGGGACCGGGCGCCAGCTGCGGCCGCCGTCGAAGGTGGCCTGGACGCGGAACTTCCCGTCGACGGGATCGCTCATCGCGAGCCCGCGCCACGGGTCGAAGAAGGCGAGGCAGTCGTAGAACGCCGCCGCGTCGGTGTTCTGGAACGTCCGGCGCCAGTGCGCGCCGCCGTCGTCGGTCCGGTAGACGCGCGAGTCGGTGCCGGGGCCGATCGAGAGGGTCACGGCGTGGTCGGCGTCGAAGGCCTCGATGTCCCGGAGCTCGAGCGCCTCCGCGCCGGGCGGGCCGACGGACTTCCAGCTCGTCCCGCCGTCGGTGGTGCGCAGGACGGTGCCCTGCGTGCCGCTGACCCACGCGACGCGGGCGCTGACGGCGGACAGGCCGCGGAACTGGGCGGTGACCCCGGTGGGCTTGACGTCCCACTTCGGCAGGCGCTCCCCCGCCGACGCCGGAGCCGCCACCGAGACCAGCAGAGCGAGGACGAGCAGCAGGACACGCATGCGGAGATCCTGCCGCACCCGCCCGGCGACTTTCGTAGGGAACACCGGGCGGGTGTGCGGGACTAGAGCGAGCTGATCAGGCGTTCCACGCGCTCGTCGACCGAGCGGAACGGGTCCTTGCACAGGACCGTGCGCTGGGCCTGGTCGTTCAGCTTCAGGTGCACCCAGTCGACCGTGAAGTCGCGCCCGGCGGCCTGGGCGGCGGCGATGAAGTCGCCGCGCAGCTTCGCCCGGGTCGTCTGGGGTGGGGTGTCCTTGGCGGCCTCGATCTCGCCGTCGTCGGTGACCCGGCGCACCAGGCCCTTGCGCTGGAGCAGGTCGAAGATGCCCCGGCCGCGGCGGATGTCGTGGTAGGCCAGGTCGAGCTGGGCGATCCGCGGGCTGGACAGGTCCAGGTCGTGCTTGTGCCGGTAGCGCTCGACCAGCCGGTGCTTGATCGCCCAGTCGATCTCGGTGTCGATCTTGCCGAAGTCCTGCTGCTCGACGGCGTCGAGGGCGCGGCCCCACAGCTCGATGACCCGCTCGTTCGCCGGGGTCGTGCCGTTGTCCTTGAGGTGCTGGACGGCGCGGGCGTGGTACTCGCGCTGGATGTCCAGCGCCGAGGCCTCGCGCCCGCCGGCCAGCCGCACCTGGCGGCGGCCGGTGAGGTCGTGGCTGATCTCGCGGATCGCCCGGATCGGGTTGTCGAGGGTGAAGTCGCGGAATTGGACGCCGGCTTCGATCATCTCGAGCACCAGGTTCGCCGAGCCGACCTTGAGCATGGTCGTCGGCTCCGCCATGTTCGAGTCGCCGACGATGACGTGCAGGCGCCGGTAGCGCTCGGCGTCGGCGTGCGGCTCGTCGCGGGTGTTGATGATCGGCCGCGAGCGGGTGGTCGCGCTCGAGACGCCCTCCCAGATGTGCTCGGCCCGCTGCGAGAGGCAGTAGACCGCGCCCCGCGGGGTCTGCAGCACCTTGCCGGCGCCGCAGATGAGCTGCCGGGTCACCAGGAACGGCAGCAGCACGTCGGCGATCCGGGAGAACTCACCCGCGCGGGTCACCAGGTAGTTCTCGTGACAGCCGTAGGAGTTGCCCGCGGAGTCGGTGTTGTTCTTGAACAGGAAGATGTCGCCGCCGATGCCCTCGTCGGCCAGCCGCCGTTCGGCGTCGACCAGCAGGTCCTCGAGGATCCGCTCACCGGCCTTGTCGTGCGTGACCAGCTGGACGAGGTCGTCGCACTCGGCCGTCGCGTACTCGGGGTGCGAGCCGACGTCCAGGTAGAGCCGGGAGCCGTTCGACAGGAAGACGTTCGATGAGCGTCCCCACGAGACGACTCGCCGGAACAGGTAGCGCGCCACCTCGTCGGGCGAGAGCCTGCGCTGTCCGTGGAAGGTGCACGTGACCCCGAACTCGGTCTCGATGCCAAAGATCCGCCGCTGCATGCCACCAGAGTAGGCGCTGGACCCCCTTCGACGGTGCGCCGTTCGGGCGTCGACACGCCCCCGGTGTGCCACAGACGGTGAAAACCCCCCGATTCAGGCACGATTGGAGCACTGCTCTTGACTACTCGGGGAAGGCGACTCCTTGTCACACCAGCTCATCCAGGCCTTCCGACGGGTCGGGCGAACCGACCGGGCCCTCATGCGGCGCAGTGCCGCCCTCCCGGCCACGAAGGCCGACGACGCGCTGATGGCGCTGTCGAGATCGGCGAACAAGTCCCGCCTCTGGTGGGGCGTGGCGGCGCTGCTGGCGGTGCAGAAGGGCCCCACGCGGCGGGCCGCGCTGCGCGGGGTCGTCGCGATCGCCGGGGCCAGCGCCGCGGCGAACCTGATCGGCAAGCCGCTGTTCCCCCGCCGCCGCCCGGCCGAGGAGGAGGTGCCCATGCACCGCCGCCTGCGGAAACGCCCCACTTCGTCGTCGTTCCCGTCCGGCCACTCCGCCTCGGCCGCGGCCTTCGTGACCGCGGTGGCGATGGAGTCGCCGCGCGCCGGTCTCGCCGTGGCCCCCCTCGCGCTCGCCGTCGCCTACTCGCGCGTCCACACCGGCGTCCACTGGCCTTCCGACGTCGGCGTCGGCCTGGGCATCGGGGTCGGCGTGGGCCTGGCGACCCGGCACTGGTGGCCGCTGCACGACGACGTCCCGGCCCGCACCGCCCACGACGCGGACGCACCGGAGATGGTCGACGGCGACGACATGCTCGTGCTGGTCAACCCGAAGTCCGGCATCGACGGCCAGGACCCGACCGAGGACGCCCGGCACGCCTGGCCCAAGGCCGAGATCCTCCACCCGGACCCCGACCAGGACCTGATCGCCCAGCTCGAAAGCGAGATCGACGCCCGCGGGACGGTCCGCGCGCTCGGCGTCGCGGGTGGTGACGGCACCGTGGCCGCGGTCGCCGCGGTCGCCGCGGAACGCGACCTGCCGCTGGCGCTGATCCCGGCGGGCACGCTCAACCACTTCGCCCGCGACGTCGGCGTCAGCTCCATGCCCGACGCGGACGCGGCGACCGAGCTCGGCAACGCCGTCGGCATCGACCTCGGCGAGGTCGAAATCAAGGAGGGGGACGGCGGCACGGCGCACCGCTGGTTCGTCAACACCGCCAGCCTCGGCGGCTACCCGGAGATGGTCCGGCTGCGCGAGAAGCTGCAGGAAAAGCACCCCAAGTGGCCCTCGGCCGCGATCGCGCTGACCCGGTCGCTGCGGCACGCCAAGCCGCTGACCGTGCGGCTCAACGGCAAGCTCACCCAGGTGTGGCTGCTGTTCGTCGGCAACGGCACGTACGCGCCGAAGGGCTTCGCGCCCAGCCGGCGGCCCGCGCTCGACACCGGCCTGCTCGACGTCCGCTACCTGCGCGCCGACCTGCCCTACTCGCGGGCCCGGTTCCTGCTGGCGATGGTCACCCGCACGCTCGCGGCCAGCCACGTCTACCAGGAGCTCGACGTGGCGGAGCTGGACGTCGAGCTGCTGGACGGCCACCGGCGCGTCGCCACCGACGGCGAGGTCGGCCCGCTCGGCAACCGGTTCCGCTTCCGGTCCCGGCCCAGCGCCCTGACCATCTACCGTCTTTAACCTTTCTTTACTTTCTCTCAACGAACCCACAGCCGCCCCTGGCTAGCGTCTTGATCGAGATGCGGGCGACCCTGCCCGCGGCCAGGGGACGAGCGGGGATCGAACATGGACGGGCACGGCCTGGCGAGCGGTATCCACCGGGCCGCCACCGACCCGGTGCTGCCCGGCGACGTCACCGCACGCGCCCGGGACCTCGGCCCGTTCGAGTCCCCGCTCATCTGGCTCGCCCTCGCCTCGGCCGCCGTCGCGGTCCTCGCCGTCGTCTTCGCGTTGTGGCACCGGCGGCGGGTGCGCCGCTGGGGCTTCACCGCCTTCGGCGTCCTGCTGCTGCTCGCGGCAGTCACTGCCCTGAACAGCTACGTCGGGTACGTCCGCACCTCCGACGACCTCGCCCGCCTGCTGCAGAAGGGCCCCGGCGTCGTCAACCTCGCCGGCCGGCTGCTCGACGACGGCCACGAAGCACCGTCCGACTCCGAGTCCGCCGGGTCGCACCCCGGCGCCGGCACCGCGACCGCCGGCCAGCGGATCGACGTCGTGAACCTGCCCGACCCGGCGCACGGTGTCCCGTCGGGCAGCAACTACGTCGTCCTGCCGCCCGGGTACGACGCGACCGCGGCCCGCCGCTACCCGGTCGTCTACCTGATCCACGGCTACCCGTTCGGCGGCCCTCGCGACTGGCTGACCTCCGGCGACGCCCCGGGCACCCTGCTCGCGCTGCAGCAGGCCGGCGTGATCGAGCCGATGATCGTGGTCAGCGTCGACCTGACCGCCGGAAACCCCGCCACCGACTGGGAATGCCTCGACATCCCCGGCGGCCCGCAGCTCGAGACGTACCTCGCCCGCACGGTGGTCCCGGCGATCGACCAGCGCTACCGCACCATCGCCGACCGCGGCCACCGGGCACTGGGCGGCATGTCCGGCGGTGGCTTCGGGGCGCTCAACATCGGCCTGCACCACGTCGACGAGTTCGGCACCCTGCTGATCGCCCTCCCCTACGACGACCTCAACGACTCCGTCGGCGTCCTCGACGGCAACCGGGCGGCGATCGCCGCCAACACCCCGCGCCGCTACCTGCCGACGATGCCCTTCCCGGCGCCGATCTCGGTGATGCTCGCGGTCGGCACCGGAGCACCCACCGACGTCACGACGGCCCACCGGATCGCCGACGCCCTCCGCGCCCGCGGCCAGGAAGCGGTCGTCCACGCCGAACGCGGCTTCAACCACACCTGGCACACCGCCCGGGCGACGCTGCCGTACCTGCTCGCCTTCGCCGACCAGAACTTCCGGGCCTCCCCCGCGACGTCCTGAACCCGGGACGGGTCCCCGGGAGCCCCGGCTACGGTCGCCGGGTGCGCCTCGGTTCCCTGGTCCTCGCTGTGACGGCGACCCTGGCCCTCTCCGCGTGCGGGCCACCGGACCCGCTCCCGTCCACGGCGGCCCTGCTCGACGAGTACGCCCGGTCGACGTCGGTGAAGAACGACCGGTTCACCGGGACCGGGTCGAGCGCGGAGCGAGCGCAGTACCTCTTCGCCAACTACCCCGGCGGACGGCTCTTCGGTGCGCTGCTGGCGACGTTCCGGTGCGGCGCCGGCGACCAGCACGGCCCGTTCCCCTCCGACAAGTGCGACCTGACCGACGAAGTGCGCCGCACGGTGAGCACCGTCGCGGGCGGTGACCTCTACGCCCGGTCGCTGCTCGTCAAGCACGAGCGCGGCTCGCTCGAACTCGTCATGCTCTACGTGGTGCGTGGCCCCGGGAAGTCCGTGGCCGTCGACCGGACCGGACGCGGCTACACCGACCTGGCGGACTTCCGGGCCCACAACGACCTGCTCACCGCCGAGGACCTGGTGCTGACCCCGGCGGACATCACGGCGGTGCCCGGCGGGAACGCGGTCGTCGTCACCGGGCACACGCCGCCGGCCTGGCCGTGGTGGGTGCTCGGCGGGTGCGTCGCCCTGGTCCTGGTGCTCACCGCGGTGTTCGTCCTGCTCCGGCGGCGGGCGAAAGCCCGGTTCGACGGCCTCTTCGGCCCCGGCGCCACCTGAAATCCGGTTGTGGCGCACGCGATCCTGGAGCATGGACCTCGCGACGCACTACGCCACCGGACCCGCCGAAGACAGCCGGCTCGACCGCACGCCGCACGGCCGCCTCGAGTACCTGCGCACCCGGGAACTGCTCCGCCGCTTCTTACCCGGCCGCGAACGCGTTCTCGACGTCGGCGGCGGCACCGGTGTCCACGCGGCCTGGCTCGCGGCCGACGGGCATCCCGTCCACCTCGTCGACGTCGTCCCGGCCCACGTCGCCCGGGCGGCGGCACTTCCCGGCGTCACGGCCTCGGCCGGTGACGCGCGCGAACTCGACGCGTCCGATGCCTCCTACGACGCCGTCCTGCTGCTCGGCCCGCTCTACCACCTCGTCGAGGCGGCCGACCGGGCCCGGGCGCTCGCCGAAGCCCGGCGCGTGCTGCGTCCGGGTGGCCTGCTCGCCGCCGCGGGGATCAGCCGGTACCTCTCGCTGCTGGAGACCGGCGCCGCCGGCACGCTCACGCCCGGCCGCGTGGACCCGGTCCGCGCGGTCATCGAGACCGGTGCCTACGACGGCCACGCCGGCTTCGTCCCCACGCACTGGCACACGGCAACCGAACTGCACGACGAAGTCGCCGCCGCGGGCTTCACCGGCACAGCCGTCTTCGGCGTGGAAGGGCCTTCGTGGCCCGCGCTGGACTTCGCCGGCCTCTCGCGGTTCGACGAGCTCGCCGAACCGGCCCTGCGCGCCGCCCGGATCGTCGAGCGGGACCCGCGGCTCATCGACGCCAGCGCCCACCTGCTCGCCTTCGCCCACCGGCCCGCATGACGAAGGCGGGGGCACGGTCACCGACCACGCCCCCGCCTTCGCGAAGTCCTACTCGCCTTCCGGCTTGGCCTCCGGCTCCTCGCCCTGCGGGTCCGGCACCGGCAGCAGCGAATCCAGCGCCGTGCCCGTCAGTCGGCGGAACGAGCGACGCGGGCGGTCGCGGTCCAGCACCGCCACCTCCAGCTTGATCGGCGGGTCGGTCTCGCCGTTGCCGTTCGCCGCGGACGAAGAAGTGGACGACGACGCCGAGGAAGACGACGAAGACGTCGTCGAGGACGTCGACGGCTGGGTCGGCGTCCGCAGCGCGGCCACCGCCACCCCCAGCGCGGCCTGCAGGTCCAGGCCGTCCTCGAACGTCTCCTTCAGCTTCGCCGCGATCTTCTCGTTCTGCCCGCCCATCACGATGTACTGCGGCTCGTCGAAGATCGACCCGTCGTAGGTCAGCCGGTACAGCTGGTCCTCCGCCGCGCTCGCCCCGACCTCCGCCACGCAGACCTCCACCTCGAACGGCTTCAGCTGCTCGGTGAAGATGCTGCCCAGCGTCGCCGCGTACGCGTTCGCCAGCGCCCGCGCGCTCACGTCACGCCGGTCGTACTGGTACCCCTTGAGGTCCGCGTGCCGGATGCCCGCCACCCGCAGGTTCTCGAACTCGCTGTAGCGCCCGACGGCGGCGAACCCGATCCGGTCGTAGATCTCGGACACCTTGTGCAGCGTCGCCGACGGGTTCTCCGCCACGAACAGCACGCCGCCTGCGTACTTCAGCACCACCACGCTCCGGCCGCGCGCGATGCCCTTGCGCGCCAGCTCGGAACGCTCCCGCATCAGCTGCTCGGGAGAGGCATACAACGGCATCGTCACGGTGTGCGCTCCAGGTCTTTCGGTGTTTCAGCGTTCACTGGTCCCGTCCGGCGTTTCAGGAGAGCCGGCTCTGCTGGCGCTCGATCCGCCCGGCCACCACGGCCTCCGCGACCGCGGCCGTCTCCGATTCGGGCAGCTGCACGGCCCCGTGCTCCGCCGTGATCGTGACGACGCTCGGGAAGATCCGGCGCACCAGGTCGGGCCCGCCCGAGGCGGTGTCGTCGTCCGCCGCGTCGTACAGCGCCTCGACAGCCACTCGCGTGGCGCCTTCGACGTCGGCGTCCGGGTCGTGCAGCTTCTTCAGCGCGGATTTCGCGAACAGCGAACCCGAGCCGATGCCCGCGTAGCCGCCGTTCTCCTCGTAGCGCCCGCCCGCGGCGTCGTACGACACGATCCGGCCCGCGTGCTTCGCGTCCTCGGCTTCCAGGTCGTACCCGACGAACAGCGGGATCGCGGCCAGCCCGGCCATCGCCATCTCGAGGTTCGCCTTGACCATCCCGGCCAGCTTGTTCGTCTTGCCGTCCAGCGACAGCGAAACGCCCTCGATCTTCTCGTAGTGCGCCAGCTCCACCGCGTACAGCCGCACCATCTCCACGGCCAGCCCGGCCGTGCCCGCGATGCCCACCGCCGAGTACTCGTCGGTGACGTGCACCTTCTCGATGTCGCGGCTCGCGATCAGGTTCCCCGACGTCGCCCGCCGGTCACCCGCGATCAGCACGCCGCCCGCGAAGGTCAGCGCGACGATCGTCGTCCCGTGCGGCACGCCCAGCTCCGCCGCACCACCGGACATCCGGCGCTCCGGAAGCAGTTCGGGTGCCTGCACCCGCAGGAAGTCCGAAAACGACGACGTCGCCGACGAGAAGTACGCCCCCGGCAGAGCGGGACCCGAGATGCCCCTGGTGTTGTCCATACGTGCTCAAAAATCCCATCTGTGCGGGCCGCAGGCTCCGCGCCGGGCGACGCGGGCCCACCGGGCCACGGTCACCTCCACGCGGAACCCCGGCCGCCGGCTGAACGGTCGGCTGGGGCGCAGCGCCCCGAGCGGCTACTCGCCGCCCTTCTGCACGTAGGCCCGGACGAAGTCCTCGGCGTTCTCCTCGAGCACGTCGTCGATCTCGTCGAGGATCGTGTCGACGTCCTCGCCGAGCTTCTCGCGCCGCTCCTGACCCGCTGCGCCGGTGTCGTCGAACTCCTCGTCGGAATCGCCGCCGCCGTGCTTTTCGATCTTTTCCTGGGCCATCTCGCCTCCCGGTGTGGCTGATGTTTCCTAGCCTACCCAGCGGCCCCGACATTCGGGGTCACGCCGCGATCGCTGGTGCGTCCCGCCTAGTCCGAACCGGTGAGCGCCTCCACCAGGTCTTCGGCCGTCGCCGACTCGTCCAGCAGCTTGCCGACGTGCGCCTTCGTCCCCCGCAGCGGCTCCAGCGTGGGGATCCGCACCAGCGACTCCTTGCCGACGTCGAAGATGACCGAATCCCACGAGGCCGCCGCGATCGAGGTCGCGTACTTCTCCAGTGCCCGGCCCCGGAAGTAGGCCCGCGTGTCCGACGGCGGCGTCGTCACCGCGGCCAGCACCTCTTCCTCGGTCACCAGGCGCTTCATCGACCCGCGCGTCACGAGCCGGTTGTACAGGCCCTTGGCCAGCCGCACGTCCGAGTACTGCAGGTCGACCAGCCGCAGCCGCGGCGCGCCCCAGGCCAGGTTGTCCCGCTGCCGGTAGCCCTCCAGCAGGCGCAGCTTCGCCGGCCAGTCCAGCCGGTCCGCGCACTCCTGCGGGTCGCGCGCCAGCGCGTCCAGGACCTCGCCCCAGACCCGCAGGACCTCCTTCGACGCCTGGTCCGCGCCGGTGCGCTCCAGGTTCTGCGAGGCGATCTCGTGGTAGGCGAACTGCAGGTCCAGCCCGGTGTACTTCTTCCCGTTCGCCAGCGCCACCTGCACCTTCAGCGTCGGGTCGTGGCTGATCTGGTGCACCGCGCGCACCGGCTCGTCCAGCTTCAGGTCGTCGAACCGGATGCCCGACTCGATCAGGTCGAGGATCAGCGCCGTCGTCCCGACCTTCAGGTACGTCGAGTACTCCGACATGTTCGCGTCACCGATGATGACGTGCAGCCGCCGGTACTTGTCCGCGTCCGCGTGCGGCTCGTCCCGGGTGTTGATGATCCCGCGCTTGAGCGTCGTCTCCAGGCCGACCTCGACCTCGATGTAGTCCGCACGCTGGGAGAGCTGGAACCCGGCTTCCTCGCTCTGCTGGCCGATCCCGACCCGGCCCGACCCGGTCACCACCTGCCGCGACACGAAGAACGGCGTCAGCCCGGCGATGATCGCGGTGAACGGCGTCGAGCGCGCGCACAGGTAGTTCTCGTGCGTGCCGTAGCTCGCGCCCTTGCCGTCGACGTTGTTCTTGTACAGCTGCAACTGCGGCTGGCCGGGCACGGACGCCGCCTTCAGCGCGGCCTCCTCCATCACCCGTTCGCCGGCCTTGTCCCAGATGACCGCGTCACGCGCGTTCGTCACCTCGGGCGCCGAGTACTCCGGGTGCGCGTGGTCGACGTACAACCGCGCCCCGTTGGTCAGGATGACGTTCGCCGCGCCGAGGTCCTCGACGTCCGGGTCGTGCCCCGGCCCGCCCGGGCCGGTCAGGTCGAACCCGCGCGCGTCCCGCAGCGGGGACTCCACCTCGTAGTCCCACCGCGCCCGCCGGGCGCGCGGGATGTCGGCCGCGGCCGCGTAGGCCAGCACGACCTGGGTCGAGGTGAGTACCGGGTTCGCCGTCGCGTCGCCCGGCACGGAGATGCCGTACTCGACTTCGGTTCCCATGATCCGCCGCATGTCCACCACCCTACGGGGTCGTCCTAGTGGAACGATGCACCCATGCCAGGCAGTGACGAACTCGTTGCGCTCTATGACCAGGCCGGCTCCGCCGTCGGCACGACCACCCGCGCCCGGGTCCGCGCCGAGGGCCTGTGGCACGCCGCCGGCGTCGTGCTGGTCCGTTCGGGTGACGGCAAGGCCGTCTACGTGCACCTGCGCACCGCCACGAAGGACGTGTTCCCGTCCACCTGGGACTGCTGGGCAGGCGGCGTGGTCGCCGCGGGCGAGTCACCGGCCGAGTGCGCCCGCCGCGAACTGGCCGAAGAGCTGGGCGTCCACGAGGTGGAACCCGTTCCGCTGTTCACCAAGGTCTACGACGACGGCCGCAACCGCTGCCACAACTTCGCCTTCGAAGTCCGCTGGGACGGGCCGATCCACCACCAGGCCGAAGAGATCGCCGAAGGCCGCTGGATCCCCCTCGACGAGCTCCGCGCCTGGATCGACGACCCGGCACCCGAACTCCCCTTCATCCCCGACGGCCGCGAAGGCGTCCAGGAGTGGTTCCGCCGTTACGGCTGAGCCGCGAGCTTCGCCGCCATCGCGGGCAGCAGCCGCTTGGCCGCGTCCACGGCCCGCGCCTCGGTGCTCGCCGAGACGGTCAGCCCGGACACGAGCTTTCCCTTCGCCAGCAACACCGTGCACGTCTTGCCCTCGCACCAGGCCTGCTGGCGGTCCACCCCGGCCTGCGCCGGGACGCTCACCGTCTTGCCCGCGCAGTCCGCGTTCGCGACGGCTTCGGCGGCCGCCTCGTCCGGGTACGCCGCGACGCGGTGGCGCAGCACCGAACCGCTGGGGTACTGCCAGGACGCGGTCCGGCTGCTCGCCGACACGCTGCCGGTGAGGCAGCCCGAAACCTCGCCGGAACCCCGTTGCACGCCTTCCTCGGCGACGTCCGCATCGGACAGCAGCGCCCGCTCCGCGAGCAGCCCCAGGTCGGGCGCCACCGGGGCGGCGGGAGCCGCCTTCGCGGGGCTCACCGGCACTTCGGTGACCGACGCCGGTGCCGACGTGGGGGCCGGATCGTCGTAGTACGTCTCGAGGTTGTTCGGGTCGGGCCCGTCGCAGGCCGTGAGGCCGACGAACGCGACCGCGGCGAGGGCGAGCACCTGACGATGACGCACTTGCTCCGGCCTCCTGTCGTGTGCGTGTGCCTGCGAAGAGTAGTGCAGCGCCTCAGTCCCACCCGAGGGAGGACCGGTGTCGCCAGTACTCCTCCGGATTTTCCGCGAGACCCGCCAGCGCGGCTTCCTCGTCCGTGCTCAGCGAAAGCGTGGTCGCCCGCAGGTTCGCCGCCAGCTGCGCCGGGCTCGCCGGGCCGATGACGGCCGTGCCGGCCCAGTCCCGCGCCAGCACCGCGGCGACGGCCACCGCGTCCGGCCCGGCCCCGTGCACCGCCGCGATCTCCCGCAGCGCCCCGGGCGCCTCCACCACGAGCCGGCCGTTGGCGAGGGTTTCCTTGACCAGCACGCGCTTCCCGGCCGCGTGCGCCGCGGCCAGCGCCGGCCCGGCCGACGGTTCCAGGACGTTCCACGTCGACTGCACCGCCGAGAACACCGGCCGCCCGGCCATTTCCAGCGCGAACGCGCGCTCGATCGCGGCCGCCTGCGCCGGCCCGGACGTCGAGAACCCGACCGCGACCCCGTTCGCGGAAAGCTCCGCCAGCGCTTCGAGCAGTGGCTCGTCGGTGAACAGCGGACTGTCCACAGTGAGCGAATGCACCTGGTAGAGGCCGACCCGATCCCCCAGCAGCGCCAGGGTTTCCGCCCATTGGGTGGCGAACCGCGCCGCCGAGTGCTCCTTCACCTCGTGCACGTCGGCGTCGAGCCGCCAGTCCCCCACGTACGCGTAGCCCCACTTGCTGGAGACCTCGACGTCGTCGTGCCCGCGCTCGGCGAGCCAGCCGGCGAGGAACTCCTCCGAGCGCCCGTACGACCGGGCGACGTCGACGTGCCGGATCCCCGCGGCGTAGGCGTCGTCGAGCACCGCGAAGGTCGCGGCGCGCATGGACTCGACGTCCCGTACCGCCGGCAGCGCGCCCTCGCGGCCGAGGTTGATGTAGGCAGGGCGGCCCAGTGCGGCCAGGCCGAGCGCGACGCGGTTCATGCCGTCTGCTTGTGCCGGAGGATCGCCAGCCACTGGTCGGCGTTCTGGGCCTGGCGGTGGAGCTTCTCGAGGCGCGCGGCCGGGGCCCGGACGTACCCCTTGCCGAAGACCGGCGCGATCTGGCGGAGGCTCGCGCCGCCTTCGCGCGCGGCCAGCAGGGCCCAGTCGGACGCGTCGGCGCAAGCGGCCGAGGCGCGGCGGAGCTCCCCGAGGATGTCGATGAGCTCCTGGGCGTTCACCTCCCCCGCCTGGACGGCGGCGGCCGTCGTCTCCAGCCAGGCCAGGACGTCGGACTCGGTGATGGGCGCGCGGGGGCGGCGGGTTTCTTCGCTCACGGCCCGTGAGTATAGGTCGTTATACGTCGATATACTCGGTACCAGCCATGACGACACGCGCCGAATCCCAGCCGGACGTCGAGCGGGTGCTCGACGTCTTCAAGGCGCTCGCGAACCCGGTGCGGCTGCAGGTGCTGCAGTGGCTGCGGGAGCCCGCCCGGCACTTCCCGGTCGACCGGGCCATCGCCGACCCGGTCGAGGTCGGGGTCTGCGTGAGCCACATCCAGGAGAAGACGGGGCTCGCGCAGTCGACCGTCTCGGCGTACATGGCCGAGTTGCAGCGCGCCGGCCTGGTGCGCGCGACCCGCGTCGGCAAGTGGACGCACTACAAGCGCGACGAAGCCCGGATCGCCGAGTTCGTCGCGGTGCTCGGCCACACCCTCTGACACTCCCCTCCCCCGCCCCGGCGGGCACCCGGTTGACTCATATCGTAAATCTGCGATACTTCGATTTATGGGTATGATCGAGAACATGCGGCTCGGCCGCTACGGGATCTGGACGTTCGACTTCGAAGACCAGCCGGCCGGCCTGATCCGCGACTCCGTGCAGGAGCTGGAAGAGCTCGGCTGGCCGGCGGTCTGGATCCCGGAAAGCGACGGCCGGGAGGCTCTGACGCACGCCGGGTTCCTGCTGGCGGCCACCGAACGCCTCACCGTCGTCAACGGGATCGCGCAGATCTGGTCGCGGGGCCCGCGCTGGACCCGCGGCGCGGCCCTGCTGCTGGCCGACGCCTACCCGGACCGCCACCTGCTCGGCCTCGGCTTCGGCGCCGGAAAGCCCGGCGCGAAGCCACTGCGGGCGATGAACGACTACCTCGACGACCTGGACGCCATCACGAGCGTCAACCCCGAGCCGCGGGCGCCCATCCGGCGCCTGCTCGCCGCGTACGGCCCGAAGATGCTGGAACTGGCCCGGGACCGGTCGGCGGGCGCGCACACCTACCACGTGACGCCGGAGCACACCGCCCAGGCGCGGGAGCTCCTGGGCGCCGGTCCGTTCCTCGGCGTCGAGCACGCCGTGCTCTTCGAAACCGACGCGGCCGAGGCCCGGGAAATCGCCCGCGGCCACCTGCACATGTACCTCACCTCGCAGTACAACGTCGCCAAGTTCCGCCGGCTCGGCTACACCGAAGCGGACATCGACGGCGGCCGCGGCAGCGACCGGCTCGTCGACGACCTGGTGTTCTGGGGCGACCTCGACACGATCACCGGGAGGCTGCAAGCCCACCTGGACGCCGGCGCCGACCACGTCGGCATCCAGGTCATCGGGGTCGAACCGGGCACTTCCGCCATGCCGCATTGGCGCCGGCTGGCCGAGGCGCTGCTACCCGCCGGCGTCGCCGCGTAGCCCGAAGCGCGCGGTGCAGTGCCAGACGCGCTTGAGCACCTGGGGGCCGTGCCGGCCGGCGCGGACGGCGTCGCCGATGACGCGCGCGTCGAGCAGGCCGTCCTGCGCGATCTCCTTGCCGGCCCGCACGACGTCCTCGCCGCGGTAGCCGGCGTGCTCGGCCAGGACCTCGACCGGCAGCCGGAAGCCGTGGTGCCAGTACGTGGGAAACGGCAGCTCGGCGGCGGCCGCCTCGACGTCGGTGCCCCGGAACGCCGGGTCCAGCACGAGGGCCTCGACGTCGGCGGCGAGCCGGAGCGGGCCGTGGACGTGGGCTTCGATGTGGTCGTCCAGTTCGTCCTGGACGTCCGCCTCGGCGAGCGGCAGCAGCGGCAGGTGCCCGGCCGTGCCGAAGTCGTCCGGCTCGGCGAAGCTGTCCGGGTAGCAGAACGTCGTGCGGGCCAGTACTTCCCGCTTCAGCCGCAGGTGGGACGAGCCGAACCGGACGGACCCGCCCGCGGGCCGGCGGCGGTAGTTCAGCGAGCCGTACTTGGGCCGGGCCGACGGCGGCAGGTCGTCGTAGGCGCCACCGAAGATGCGGTGCTCCCAGCGCCACCGGTCGCCGCCGGCGTGCGCGGTCAGGCCGCCGTTGCTCGTGCCCGTCTCGAACTGCGAGCGGTAGACGCCGTCCGTGACGAGGTGGCGCAGCAAGGGCACCTCCCCCACCAGGCGGTCCGGGTGGAAGTGCACGGTGACGTCGAGGTCGCCGGGCAGCGGCGGCCCTTCAACGCGGCTCGCGACGTACGCGACTGCTCGCCGCCACGGTTCGTTCCCCCACGCCATGGGCGGCATCCTAGCCCGAGCGGTATAGGTCGTTATACACAATTATCGGGACCGGCTCGGCGGTGATGTACCTCACACCGAGGGCCGGACACGCCGATGGGGCGGTCGCCGAAGCGGCCGCCCCATCGGGGGTTCGACCCGTTACAGGTACTGACCGGTGTTCGTGGCGGTGTCGATCGCCCGCCCCGAGTCCTGGTTCTTGCCGGTGACGAGCGTGCGGATGTAGACGATCCGCTCGCCCTTCTTGCCGGAGATCCGGGCCCAGTCGTCCGGGTTGGTGGTGTTGGGCAGGTCCTCGTTCTCCGCGAACTCGTCGACGATCGCGTCCAGCAGGTGCTGCACGCGAAGGCCGGGCTGGTTGGTCTCCAGCACGGACTTGATCGCCGACTTCTTCGCCCGGTCCACGATGTTCTGGATCATCGCGCCCGAGTTGAAGTCGCGGAAGTACAGGACTTCCTTGTCCCCGTTGGCGTAGGTCACCTCGAGGAACCGGTTCTCGTCGCTCTCCTCGTACATCCGCTCGACCGTGTGCTGGATCATCGCGTCGAACGTCGCCTTGGAGTCCCCGCCGAACTCGGCGAGGTCGTCGGCGTGGATCGGCAGGCCTTCGGCCAGGTACTTGGAGAAGATGTCCTTCGCGCCTTCGGCGTCCGGACGCTCGATCTTGATCTTGACGTCGAGCCGGCCCGGCCGCAGGATCGCCGGGTCGATCATGTCCTCGCGGTTGGAGGCGCCGATGACGATGACGTTCTCCAGGCCTTCGACACCGTCGATCTCCGACAGCAGCTGGGGCACGATCGTGGTTTCCACGTCGGACGACACGCCCGACCCACGGGTCCGGAAGATCGAGTCCATCTCGTCGAAGAACACGATCACCGGGGTGCCCTCGGAGGCCTTCTCCCGCGCCCGCTGGAAGATCAGGCGGATGTGCCGCTC
This sequence comes from Amycolatopsis sp. NBRC 101858, assembly GCF_030269325.1. Lineage (GTDB taxonomy): Bacteria > Actinomycetota > Actinomycetes > Mycobacteriales > Pseudonocardiaceae > Amycolatopsis > Amycolatopsis ponsaeliensis. The sequence continues at coordinate 495,760 of NZ_BSTD01000002.1, forward strand.
GGTCTCCCCGACGAACTTGTTGAGCAGCTCGGGACCCTTGATGTTCAGGAAGTAGGACTTCCCGTCCTCGTTGTCGCCCCGGGCCGCGGCCACCTTCTTGGCCAGCGAGTTCGCGACCGCCTTCGCGATGAGCGTCTTGCCGCAGCCCGGCGGGCCGTAGAGCAGGACACCCTTGGGCGGGCGCAGCTGGTACTCCTGGTAGAGGTCCGCGTGCAGGAACGGCAGTTCCACCGCGTCCCGGATCTGCTCGATCTGCCGGGTGAGGCCACCGATGTCCTCGTAGCGGACGTCGGGCACCTCCTCCAGCACCAGGTCCTCGACTTCCGCCTTCGGCACGCGCTCGTACGCGTAGCCGGCCTTGGAGTCGACCAGGAGCGAGTCGCCCGGCTTGAGCGGCTGCTCGGCCAGCAGGTCGGAGAGCAGGACCACCCGCTCTTCGTCCGCGTGCCCGACCACCAGCGCGCGAAGGCTGCCGCCCTCGACGTCGGCGGCGAGCACCTCACGCAGGGCGCAGACCTCGCCGGTGCGTTCGAAGCCGCCGGCCTCGACCACGGTGAGCGCCTCGTTGAGCCGCAGCGCCTGGCCGCGGCGCAACGACGAGAGCTCGACCGCGGGCGATACCGACACCCGCATCTTCCGGCCGGCCGTGAAGACGTCCACCGTGTTGTCCTCGTACGCCTCGACGAAGACGCCGTACCCGGACGGTGGCTGGGCCAGCCGGTCGACTTCCTCACGCAGCGCGAGGAGCTGTCCTCGCGCCTCACGCAGGGTTTCGACCAGTTTGGTGTTGCGCTCGGTGAGCTGACTCACCCTTTCCGAGGCCTCGGCGAGCCGCTGTTCGAGAACTCGGTTCTGCCGTGGCGAGTCGGTCAGCTTGCGGCGCAGCAGCGCCACTTCCTCCTCGAGAAAACGGATCTGCCGAGCCTGCTCGTCCGCTGTCGTCCCAGCTCCGGATGTTGCTGAAGGGTCGGCCTCCTCGCGCCGACCTCCGGGAAGGTCATGATGCATCGGGCACCTCCTCGGAGTGCTTTTCATTCCACGGTACCGGCGATCACCGACAAGAAAAGGCCTTTCCGGATCACAAGATCGGCGCGTCGCGGTTTCCTCGCCTGGTCCAGCACGGACATTCCCGCAGCGCAAGCGGCCATTTCGGTGCCGTGACCCCGGCGCGTCGCGGGTCCATCCGGGCAGGGACGAACCAAGCACGTCGGGAGTACCCGGTCCCGCGGGGCCCCAACCGTGCCCGAGCCGGGCAATTCCGGCCAGTTCCGCCCTAACCGCGCGGCGGGCCCGCCCGATGGCTAGCATCGGGCCGACGTCGGCCGCCTCGAAGGCCGCGTCACCGTCGAAGGAACGCTAGGGGGAACCACCCATGACCTACCCGCCGCAGCAACCGGGCGGCTACGGGCAGCAGCCCGGCGGCTACGGGCAGCAGCCCCCGCCGTACGGCCGGCAGCCCGGCGGCTACCCCCAGAGCGGACCGCAGCCCCAGCCGGGCTACGGCGGCACTCAGCAGTTCGGCCAGCCCGACCCCTACGGGCAGCCTCAGCAGGGCGGTTACCCGCCCCAGACGGGCTCTCAGCCCCAGCAGGGCTACCCGCAGTACGGACAGGACCAGTACGGGCAGGACCAGTACGGGCAGGACCAGTACGGGCAGGACCAGTACGGGCAGCAGGACCAGTGGGGCCAGCAGCAGCAGAACTACGGCGGCTACGACCCGTACGGCGGCGGCAGCTTCGGTGAGGCTCCCCCGCCCAAGAAGAAGAAAACCGGGCTCATCGTCGGCATCGCGGCCGCCGCGGTGGTCCTCGTCGGCGGCGGCGTGACCTGGGTCGTCCTGGCCAACGGGGACGACGGCAACACCGCCGCACCGCCCGCGAGCAGCAGCTCCGCGGCGCCGACGTCCGCGCCGAAGACGTCCAGCTCGAAGCCGAAGGCGACCTCGCCCACCCGGCCGTCGACGACCGGCAGCAAGCCGGCCAGTGGCCCCGCCCCCTCGGGCAAGGACAGCTCGCAGGACCTGTTCGACACGACGATCGCCGCGTACAACGCGAGCGACGAGAAGGCGCTGGCCGACACCATCTGCCGCAGCGTCTTCGAGGGCACCACGGGCGACATCCCGAAGGTCACGGTGAAGCTGACCGGCACGCCGCAGGACACCGGCGACAAGTCCACCGTGCGCTACTCGGCCACGGACGGCAGCAAGACCAAGGTCGGCACGATGTCGGCCAAGAAGGAATCCGGCCTGTGGTGCCTGTCCAACGTGCAGGCGGACGGCTCGTGAGCCCGCGCCGGCGGTGAACCGCGCGCTCGCCGCCGGGCTCGTGCTGCTCGGCGTGGCCGGTGCGGGCGTGGTGCTGGGACTGCTGCTGATCGCGCCGTCCGGCTCCCCGCCCGCACCGTCGAGCTCACCGCCGCCGACGACCCGGACCGCGGCGTCGCCGGCGCCGAGCGCGGTCGACACGGCGGCGGTCAACGTGCTGTCCCGCGCGATCATCGACGCCATCACGGCCCACGACTCGGCGGCGTTCGGCAAGCTGACGTGCCGCCCGCAGAGCGCGGAGGCGCTCGCGGGGCTGCAGCGGACGTGGGACGCGGCCGGCCCGGTGACGGCGACCCTGAAGGAGCCACCGGAGGTGCGCGGCGAGTCGGCGACGGCGAAGGTGCACGTCGAGGCCGCGGGCGGCACGAAGGACACGCCCTTCCCGCTGCACAAGGAGAACGGCCGCTGGTGCGTGCCGGGCTAGGCCGGCGGCCCGAACCCGGCGGGCCAGCGCGTGGTCGGGTCCGCTTCGATTCCGTCGAGCACCGCACCGTCGAGTTCCGCACCGGTGAGGTCGGCCCCGCGCAGGTCCGCCCCACGTAGGTCCGTGCCCCGCAGGATCGCACCGGTGAGCGTCGCGCCGGCGAGCTTCGCGCCCGTGAGCGTGGCTTCTTCGAGGTTGGCCCCGGCCAGGCAGACCCGCGGGATGGCCAGCCCCGCCAGGTCGGCGCCCCGCAGGTCCACCCGCTCCAGCTCCGACCCGGCCCCCGGCTCGATCACGGCACCCCGGCCCACCACGGCCAGCGCGGCGGCGACGTCGTTCGCCGGCCCGCCCTCGCGCCGCGGGGTCCCGGGAGCCCACGGCGCGCGCAGGCAGACGAACGACGTCAGCAGCGCGTGGACGTGCCCGCGGTAGCGGGGATCCAGCTCGGCCAGCCGCTCGAGCGCGTAGACGGCGCCGTGCCTGGTCGCCTCGTTCTCCCCGGCAAGCTGCTCGATCGCCTTGGTGAACAGGTCGATCGACCGGCCCTCCCGGTTCAGCTCGAGCTGCCGGGCGGTCAGCCGCGCCCCGAGCGCGACACCGCCGAGCGCCAGCAAGCCACCCAACGCCTGCAGGAGCGTCGACCGGATGTCGTTGACCGCCTTGAGCCGTTCCGCCGCGCTCAGCGCCGGCGGGCCGCCGGCCAGCCACGCGGGGGCGAACACCACGCACAAGGCGACCAGCCCGGCGAACCCGGCCGCGGCGACCGCGAGCCCGAGCCGCCGGCGGGCGGGCACGGCGTCAGCCCTTGCCCTTGCTGGGCCGGCGCGACACGCGCGGGGACACGGTTCCGTCGGCGAGCCGCCGGGCGGTGAGCAGGAACGCCGTGTGCGCGACCATCCGGTGGTCCGGGCGCACCGCGAGCCCCACGACGTGCCACGGCCGCATCAGCGTTTCCCACGATTCGGGCTCGGTCCAGCACTGCTGCTCGCGCAGGGACTCCGTGACGCGCGAAAGCTGCGTCACCGTCGCGACGTAGACCGTCAGCACGCCACCCGGCACCAGGTGCGCGGCGACGTTCGGCAGCTGGTCCCACGGGGCCAGCATGTCCAGCACGACCCGGTCGACCTCGCCTTCGTGCGACGCGAGGTCGGCCACCGTGAGCGACCAGTTCGCCGGCTTCTCGCCGAAGAACTTCACGACGTTGTGCTCGGCGTGCACGGCGTGGTCGTCGCGGATCTCGTAGGAGTGCACGCTCCCTTCCGGGCCCACCGCGCGCAGCAGCGAGCACGTCAGCGCACCGGAGCCGGCGCCCGCCTCGAGCACGCGGGCGCCCGGGAAGATGTCGCCCCACATCACGATCTGCGCGGCGTCCTTCGGGTAGATCACCTGCGCGCCGCGCGGCATCGAGAGGACGTAGTCCGGCAGCAGCGGGCGCAGCGCGAGGTACGTCGAGCCGCCCGCCGAGGTCACCACCGAGCCCTCGGGACGGCCGATGAGGTCGTCGTGGGCGAGCCCGCCGCGGTGGGTGTGGTACTCACCGCCGTCGGCCAGCGTCAGGGTGTAGTGGCGCCCCTTCGAGTCGGTCAACTGCACCCGATCACCCGCGCGAAACGGTCCGCTGACCGACAACACTTCCTCCTGTACCCCGAATGGCCGACGACAGATCTTCGCAGGCCGTCCGGGCCGGTACCTCAGCGGGTACGGCGGTTCAGCGCGGCGCGCAGGTCGTCCCGGCGCAGCACGCCCGCCGGGCGGCCCTCGTCGTCGACCACCAGGAACTGCCAGGCCGGGGTTTCGCGGACACGTTCGACGACGTCTTCCCCCGGCTCCGAGGCCAGCAGCACCGTCTCGGCCCGGATCGGCTCGGCCGCGAGCTCGGCCGGCGCGTGCGGCGACGTGCCCGCGAGCCGTTCCGCCGCGCCCGTGTCGAGCAGCCCGGCGGCGACGCCGTCGGCCCGGACCAGCACTACGCCGCGGCCCGCCGACGCGGCCAGCGCGTCCGACACCGGGCTCTCGGCGGGCAGCTGCAGCACCGGCCGGACCAGGTCGTCCAGCCGCAGCCCTTCCGGCCAGGTGCGGCGGGCTTCCGCGGCCAGCTCCGAGCGCGCGCCGAGGATCACGAACCACGCCGTGACGACGCAGACGCCGAGGCGCAGCCAGCGGTCCGGGCTGCCGGTCGCCAGGCCCCACAGCGCCCACACGAGCAGTCCCACGGCCACGAGCGCGCCGCCGGCGACCGCGGCACGCGTGCCCTTCGCGCGGATCCCCGTCGCCGCCCAGACGCCCGCGCGGACCAGCCGCCCGCCGTCGAGGGGCAGGCCGGGCAGCAGGTTGAACACGCCGACGGCGAGGTTCGCCACCGCGCACTCGGCGACCAGCATCCAGACCGCGCCATCCGGCGGGACGGCGAACATCAGCAGGCCGCAGAACCCGCCCAGCAGCAACGAGACCGCCGGGCCGGCCGCGGCGACCAGGCCCTCGTGGACGGGCCGCTTCGGCGTGCGGGCCACTTCGGACAGCCCGCCGAGCAGGAAGAGGCGCAGCCGCCGCACCGGGATCCCCAGCCGCAGCGCGGCCAGGCAGTGCCCGAGCTCGTGGGCCAGCACCGACAGGCCCAGCAGCAGCGCGAAGGCGCCGGCCAGCAGCCACGACGTCAGCGTCGAGGCGTCCGGGAGCAGGCGGCCGACCAGCGGCGCGTAGAGCACCACGACGACCAGCGAGCCGATCCACCACGACGGCGCGAGCAGCACGGGCACGCCGGCGACCCGGAACAGCAGGAGGCCGCCGTCCGGGAGGACGGCCTGCCGGGTGCCCCCGGTGCCCTGCTCACTGGTCGCGGCCATGCCGGAGAGCCTAGAGCCCCGGGTGTGGGGACCGGGTGATCCGGGTCCGGCGGGTGTCGCCGGCGCGGGCACATGTACCTGGAAGGACGACACACGCACCCAGCCGGACGACTCACGTACCCGAAGGGTCGGCTCGCGTACCCGAAGGGTCGGCTCACGTACCTGGAGGGTCGGCTCACGTACCTGGACGGTCGGCTCACGCCCGGGCCGAACCGACTCCCCGGGTACGCGAACCGACTGCCTGGGTACGTGAGCCGACCCTCGGGGTACGCGAGCCGACCCTCGGGGTACGCGAGGTGGGCTCGGGAGGTGGAGTTGTCCGGACCTGTCCGGGGTGGCGGGCGTTGCGGTCGCCGGAACTGTCGTACCCCGGCGTTACGCTCTGCCCATGCCCGACGCCGACACCGTCACCACGGATCCCCCAGACTCCGCCGTCGCCACCGTACGGCGGCGGCCCGCGTTGTCGCCGTCGAGGGCCAGCGACTTCAAGCAGTGCCCGCTGCTCTACCGGTTCCGCGCGGTCGACCGGCTGCCGGAGGTCCCGACCAAGGCCCAGCTGCGCGGCACGCTCGTCCACTCGGTGCTGGAGCGGCTGTTCGCGCTGCCGGCCGCCGAGCGCGTGCCCGCACAGGCGCGGGAGCTGCTCGGCCCGGCGTGGACGGACCTGTCCGCGGATCGTCCGGAGTGGACCGAGCTGTTCGACGGCGAGAAGCCCGACGAGCACGCGGACTGGTTGCGGTCGGCGGAAAAGCTGCTGGACTCGTACTTCGAGCTGGAGGACCCGCGGCGGCTCGAGCCGGAGGCGTGCGAGCTGCACGTCGAGATCGAGCTCGGCTCCGGTGTCCTGCTGCGCGGCTACATCGACCGGGTGGACGTCGCGCCGACCGGCGAGATCCGGGTCGTCGACTACAAGACCGGCGCCGCGCCGCGCGAGATCGGCGAAGCCAAGGCGATGTTCCAGATGAAGTTCTACGCCGTGGTGCTGTGGCGGCTGCGCGGGATCGTGCCGCGCCAGCTGAAGCTGATGTACCTCACCGACGGCCAGTCGCTCGCCTACACCCCCGACGAAGCCGAGCTGCTCCGCTTCGAGCGCACCCTCGAAGCCATCTGGCAGGCCATCCTCAAGGCGGGCAAGACCGGCGACTTCCGGGCCAACAAGAGCAAGCTGTGCAACTGGTGCGACCACCAGGCGCACTGCCCCGAGTACGGCGGCACGCCCCCCGCCTACCCCGGCTGGCCGGAGCCCGCCGCGGGCGACGAGACGCCGCTGGACCGGGCCGACTGATGGCCGACGCCTTCTACGTCCCGCTCGGCGACGGCCGGTTCTCCGCGACCGCCCACACCGCCGGGCCCTGGTCGTCCGAATCGCAGCACTTCGGCCCGCCGTCGGCGTTGCTGGTCCGGGCCCTCGAAAACGTCGAACCCGCGCACCCGGCGGAGCTCGCCCGGGTGACCGTGGAGATCCTCGGCCCGGCACCGGTCGCCGAGCTCGCCGTCCGGGCCCGGATCGAGCGGCCCGGCCGGTCGGTCGAACTGCTGCAGGCCGAGCTGGCGAGCGCCGATCGCGTCGTGGCGCGGGCTTCGGCGTGGCGCATCGCGACGGCCGACACGGCCGAGATCGCCACCGACGCCGGGCCGCTGATGCCCGCACCGGACACCGTCACGGAGTCGCCGTGGCCCGAAGGCTGGCAGGCCGGCTACCTCGACGCCGTGGAGTGGCGCGCGGTCCGCGGCGGCATGGACGTCCCGGGCCCGGCGGCCGTCTGGGCCCGGCAGCGCGTCCCACTGGTCGACGGCGAGGAGCCGAGCGGGCTGCAGCGCCTGTTCGCCGTCGCCGACTCCGGCAACGGCGTGTCGAACTACCTCGACCCCCGCAAGTGGTGGTTCATCAACTCCGAGCTGACCGTGCACCTGCGGCGGCCGCCGGCGGGCGAGTGGATCGGCCTGGACGCGGTCACGCTCGTCGGCAAGCACGGCGTCGGCACGGCGACGAGCATCCTGCACGACGGCGGCGGCCCGGTGGCCACCGGCGCGCAGGCGCTCATGGTGCGCCCGCGACAGGCCGGGGGCGGATAGCCACCCACAACGGGCCCGGATCCAATAGCCTTCGCGGAACGACCGACATGAGGAGCGCTCCGGCATGCAGATCACCTCGGTGGTCAACCAGAAAGGCGGGGTCGGGAAGACCTCACTGAGCGTCGGCACCGCGGCCGCGCTGGCCGAGCGGGGCCGGCGCGTGCTGCTGGTCGACCTCGACCCCCAGGGCCACGCGACGACCGAGATGCTCGGCCTGGAAGAGATCCGCGGGGACGCGCCGACCCTGGCGAAGGCGCTGGCCAAGACGTGGAAGGGGCCGATCGAAGAGCTCGTCGTCCCGCACCCGCGCAGCAACCTCGGCAAGGGCGGCGCGCTCGACGTCATCCCGACGTCACCGGGGATGTTCGACCTGATCCGGCGGCTCGACTCGTTCCGCGTGCCCGGCTGGCAGCTGGCCCGGGTCATCCAGTTCGCCAACTACGACCACTGCGTCATCGACTGCCCGCCGGCGCTGGACGTGCTGACCAACAACGCGCTCGCGGCGTCGCACGGGATCCTGGTCCCGGTGCAGCCGGACAAGACGAGCATCCGCGCGCTGCGGCTGCTGGCCGACCAGGTGCGCTACGTCGAGCAGACCGTCGGACGGCAGCCGCTTTCGTGGTTCGGGCTGGTGCCGAGCCTCTACCGGCGGCCGATCTCGCACTACGCGGCCGCGGCGCTGCAGGAGATGTACGAGTTCGGCATCCCGATGCTGTCGCACCTGCCGCTGGGCGTGGTGATGAACGAGGCGGCCGCGCACGGCGTGCCGGTGACGACCTACGCCCCGGAAACCCTGCAGGCGCTGTCGTTCCGCGAGATCGCCGGAACGCTCGACACCTATCTGGAGCAGAACTCGGCGCCCGCGGTGATCCCGGCCGACGAGGAGTTCGTCTTCGAGGACTTCATCTCCGAGGTGTCGGTGGCCCGCAACACCAACGACAACGGCGTCCGCAAGGGTCTCTACGACCTGCTGCCGAAGAAGCCGCACCGCCCCCGCTGACCTGGGTTCGCGGGCGGGAAACGCCTTCCCGCCCGCGAACGGGGTGGTTCAGAGCCGGCAGGAGCGGATGTCCGACGCCAGGATCGCCTTCGCGCCCACCTCGGCGAGCTCGTCCATGACCCGGTTGACGTCCTTGCGCGACACCATCGCCCGCACCGCCACCCAGTCGTCGTCGGCCAGCGGAGCCACCGTCGGCGACTCCAGGCCCGGCGTGATGGCGATGGCTCGGTCGACGAGCGTGCGCGGGCAGTCGTAGTCCAGCATCAGGTACTGCTGCGCGAACACCACGCCGCGCAGGCGCGCCGCGAGCTGGTTCTTCGCCTTGCTCTGCTCGGTGCCCTTGCGCTGCAGCAGCACCGCTTCCGACACGCAGATCGGGTCGCCGAACGCGACCAGGTTGTTCTGCCGCAGCGACCGGCCGGACTCGACGACGTCCGCGATCGCGTCCGCCACACCCAGCTGGATCGAGATCTCGACCGCGCCGTCGAGGCGGATCACCTCGGCCTCGACGCCGTGGCGCGCGAGGTCGTCGCGCACCAGCCGCGGGTACGACGTCGCGAGCCGCTTGCCCTGCAGGTCGGCCGGCTTCCAGTCCTGGCCCGCGGGGGCGGCGTAGCGGAACGTCGAGCCGCCGAAGCCGAGCGCCTGGATCTCCTCGACCGGCGCGCCGGAGTCGAGCGCGAGGTCACGGCCGGTGATGCCGAGGTCGAGGTCACCGGAGCCGACGTAGATCGCGATGTCCTTGGGGCGCAGGAAGAAGAACTCGACCTCGTTCACGGTGTCGAGCACCGTCAGGTCGCGCTGCTCATGCCGCTTCCGGTAGCCCGCCTCGCCGAGCATCTCCGTCGCCGCGGCGGCGAGGGCTCCCTTGTTCGGCACGGCAACACGCAGCATTTCGCTTCTCTCCTCGTTCAGCGAGCGGTGGGACCACCCGTCACAGGTAGCGGTAGACGTCCTCGGTCGACAGCCCGCGGCCGAGCATCAGCACCTGCAGCCGGTACAGCAGCTGGGAGATCTCCTCCGCGAGGCGCTCGTCGGACTCGTGCTCGGCGGCGATCCACACCTCGCCGGCTTCCTCGAGCACCTTCTTGCCCTGGGCGTGCACTCCGGCGTCCAGGGCGACGACGGTGCCGGACCCGTCGGGACGGGTACGCGCGCGCTCGGCAAGCTCCGCGAACAGCTCATCGAAGGTCTTCACGGTCTGCAGATCCTTCCATCCCGGCCCGGTCCCCGCTGCCCCGGGCCGGTCCGGATGCCGCCGATCTCACACCGAAGTGGACGACACCTCCCGAGGAATGGGACGAGCTTCGAAGTCGAGGAGGTACCGCTTCCGCTCCAGGCCGCCGCCGTACCCGGTCAGCGAGCCCGTCGAACCGACGAGCCGGTGGCACGGGACGATGATCGAGATCGGGTTCTTGCCGTTGGCCAGGCCAACCGCTCGCGCGGCCGACGGCTTGCCGAGCAGCTGCGCCAGCTCGCCGTAGGACGCGGTCTCGCCGTACGGGATGTCGAGCAGGGCGGTCCAGACGGACTGCTGGAACGGCGTGCCGCGGAAGGCCAGCGGCAGATCGAACTCGCGCCGCTGCCCGGTGAAGTACTCGTTCAGCTGGGCCTCGGTGCGTTCGAAGACTTCGCCGTCGCCGCGGGAGCCGAACGTCGGCTCGGCGGGCCGGTGGCGCTGCTCGTGCATGTACAGCCCGCAGAGCACGTCGCCCTCGGCGACCAGGGTCAGGGGGCCGCAGGGGCTGTCCACGACCGTGTGGGAACGCATGGGATCTCCTAAGCGGCGGGCATCCGGTTGATCGCGTGGTCACCGGTGGCCCACAGGTGCTGGGTGGCGTACGCGCGCCAGGGACGCCACGCCTCGGAGCGGGCGACGACGGCCGCCGGGCCGCCGAGGCCGAGGGTCTCCGCCGCGTACTTGATGCCGAGGTCGGTGGGGAGGAACGCGTCCGGGTCGCCGAGAGCGCGCATGGCGATGCTCTCGACCGTCCACGGCCCGAACCCGGGCAACGCGGTCAGCGCCGCCCGCGTCGCCGCCCAGTCACTGCCCGCGCCGAGGTCGAGCCCGTCCGTCAGCGCCGCGACCAGCGTGAGCAGCGTGCGACGGCGGCTGCGTGGCATGGCCAGCGTCTCGGGGTCGAGCGAAGCCAGGGCCTCCGGCGACGGGAACAGGTGGGTCAGCCCGCCCTCGGGGTCGTCGACCGGCTCGCCGTGCGCCACGACGAGCCGGGCCGCGTGGGTGCGCGCCGCCGCCGTCGAGACCTGCTGCCCCAGCACGGCCCGCACGGCGAACTCGGGGCCGTCGACCGTGCGCGGGACCCGGCGGCCCGGCGCCGCTTCGACCAGCGGCGCGAGCAGTGGGTCGGTGGCGAGCTGGTCGTCGACGGCGACCGGGTCGGCGTCGAGGTCGAGCAGCCGGCGGCAGCGGCTGGTGGCGGCGGGCAGGTCCCGCAGGTCGGTCAGGCTGAGCCGGCAGGCGATGTGACCGTCCTCGGGCCGCAGCGCGACGACGCCGTGGCCGTGCGGCAGCCGCAGGGTCCGGCGGTAGGCGCCGTCGCGCCACTCCTCGACGCCCGGCACGCCGGTCGCGACGAGGTGGCCGAACAGGTTGTCCGGGCAGAGCGGCTTCCGGTAGGGCAGCCGCAGCAGGATCGCCCCGGCCGAAGGCGTGCCCTTCGCGCGCTTGCGCAGTTCCGTCGGGGTGAGCGCGAAGACCTCGCGGACGGTGTCGTTGAACGACCGGATGCTGCCGAAGCCGGCCGCGAGGGCCAGCTCGGTCATCGGCAGGGTGGTCGTCTCGATGAGCGTGCGGGCGGTCTGCGCCCGCTGGGCCCGCGCGAGCGCCAGCGGGCCGGCGCCGAGCTCGGCGAACACCTGGCGCTCGACCTGCCGGACGCTGTAGCCGAGCCGCGCGGCGAGGCCGCTGACCCCTTCGGTGTCGACGACGCCGTCGGCGATCAGCCGCATCGCCCGCGCGACGAGGTCGGCGCGCTCGTTCCACAGCGGCGAACCGGGGCTCGCGTCGGGGCGGCAGCGCTTGCAGGCGCGGAACCCGGCCTGCTGCGCCGCCGCGGCGCTCGGGTGGAAGCTCATGTTCTGCCGCTTGGGCGGCACCACCGGGCAGCTCGGCCGGCAGTAGATCCGGGTGGTCAGGACCGCGCAGTAGAACCACCCGTCGAACCGGGCGTCCTTCGCCTGCACGGCCCGCACGCACCGTTCGAAGTCCTCGTACACGCCCCCAGCATCGCCGACCCCGCGGGCCGCGGCTAGCGGAAATGCGACATCGCCGTGCTCAGCCGAGCAGGGCGGCCAACGCCGGCACGTCGATGCCGACGAGGGAGTCGCGGAACACGCGCCGCTCCCCCGGCTCGACCGGGACGTCGTTGGGGATCACCAGCACCGTGCAGCCCGCCGCGACCGCCGATTCCGTGCCCGGCGGCGAGTCCTCCACCGCGACGCACCGCGCCGGGTCGACGCCGAGCAGCTCCGCGCCCTTGAGGTACGGCCGCGGGTGCGGCTTGTTGAAGCCGTCCACCTCGTCGCCGCACACCGTGACGTCGAAGAACTCGCGGCCGATGGTGTTCAGGGCGAGTTCGGTGAGGTCCCGCTCGGTGGAGGTGACCAGGGCCGAGCGCAAGCCCGCTTCGCGCACGGCGGTCAGTGCCTCGCGGGCGCCCGGGCGCCACGGCAGCGCGTCGTCGAACAGCCCGGCCGTGCGCCGGCGGATCTGGTCGCCGGTCGCGGCGATCGCCTCGGCCGTCGCCGCGCGGCCCACGACCTCCAGCAGGTACGCCGACGTGTCGTCCATGTTGGACCCGACGAGCGTCATCCGCTGTTCCTCGGACAGGGTGCCGCCGAGGGCTTCCGCCGTCTCGTAAAGCGCGACGTCCCACAGCTTCTCGGAATCGACCAGCGTGCCGTCCATGTCCCACAACACGGCGTCGAGACCGTCCACAGTGGATTCCCCCTCCAGGGTCAGGTGTTGAAGTACTTCGCTTCCGGGTGGTGGCAGACGATCGCGTCGGTCGACTGCTCGGGGTGCAGCTGGTACTCCTCGGACAGCTTCACGCCGATGCGGCCCGGCTCGAGGAGCGCGACGATCTTCGCCCGGTCCTCGAGATCGGGACAGGCGCCGTAGCCCAGTGAGAACCTCGCTCCACGGTAGCCGAGCTTGAAGAAGTCCTCGACGTCGTCCGGGTCCTCTGAGGCGACCGCCACACCGCCGGGGAAGGTCAGTTCCTGGCGGATGCGGCAGTGCCAGTACTCGGCCAGCGCCTCGGTGAGCTGGACGCCGAGGCCGTGCACCTCGAGGTAGTCGCGGTAGGCGTCGGCGGCGAAGAGCTCGTTCGCGTAGTCGGCGATCGGCTGGCCCATCGTGACGACGGTGAAGGGCACGACGTCGACCTCGCCCGCCTCCCGCGGCCGGTAGAAGTCGGCCAGGCAGAGCCGCCGGTCGCGGCGCTGCCGCGGGAACGTGAAGCGCAGCCGCTCGGGCGCGGCCGACTCGGGCTCGGTGAGCACGACCAGGTCGTCGCCCTCGGCGACGCACGGGAAGTAGCCGTAGACGACGGCCGCGTGGGCCAGGACGCCGTCGGCGGTCAGCCGGTCGAGCCAGTACCGCAGCCGCGGCCGGCCCTCGGACTCGACGAGTTCGCCGTACGTCGGGCCGGCGCCGCCGCGGGCACCCTTGAGGCCCCACTGCCCCATGAAGGTCGCGCGCTCGTCGAGCATCGCGGCGTAGCCGGCGAGCGGGACTCCCTTGACCACGCGCGAACCCCAGAACGGCGGGACCGGCAGCGGGACGTCGGTGGCGACGTCCGAGCGCGCGGACGGCAGCCCTTCGAGGGCTTCTTCGTCCGCCTTGCGGGCTTTGCGCGCCTCGGCGATCCGCAGCGAGCGTTCGCGGCGTTCCTTGCGCTCCCGGCGCTTCTCGTCCGCGTCGGCGTCCGCCGGCGGCGATTCGCCGCGCTTGGCGGCCATGATCGCGTCCATCAGCCGCAGGCCCTCGAACGCGTCGCGCGCGTAGCGGACGTCGCCGGTGTAGAGCTCGCTCAGGTCGTTCTCGACGTAGGACCGCGTGAGCGCGGCGCCGCCGAGCAGCACCGGCCAGCGCGCGGAGACGCCCCGGGAGTTCATCTCCTGGAGGTTCTCCTTCATGATCACCGTGGACTTGACCAGCAGCCCGGACATCCCGATCGCGTCGGCGCCGTTCTCCGCAGCCGCGTCGAGGATGGTCGTGATCGGCTGCTTGATGCCGAGGTTGACCACCTCGTAGCCGTTGTTGGACAGGATGATGTCGACGAGGTTCTTGCCGATGTCGTGCACGTCGCCGCGGACGGTGGCCAGCACGATCCGGCCCTTGCCGGCGTCGTCCTCCTTCTCCATGTGCGGCTCGAGGTGGGCGACGGCGGCCTTCATCACCTCGGCGGACTGCAGCACGAACGGCAGCTGCATCTGCCCGGAGCCGAACAGCTCGCCGACGGTCTTCATGCCGGACAGCAGGGTGTCGTTGATGATCTGCAGGGCGGGGCGTTGCTCCAGGGCCGCGTCGAGGTCGTCGGTGAGGCCGTTTCGCTCGCCGTCGACGATCCGGCGTTCCAGGCGTTCGAACAGCGGGAGCGCGGCCAGCTCCTCCGCGCGGGACGCCTTCGTGGAGGCCGCGCTGACCCCCTCGAACAGGGCCATCAGCTCCTGCAGCGGGTCGTACCCTTCGCGGCGGCGGTCGTACACGAGGTCGAGGGCCACCGCGCGCCGGTCGTCCGGGATCCGGGCCATCGGCAGGATCTTCGACGCGTGCACGATCGCGGTGTCGAGCCCGGCCTGGACGCACTCGTGCAGGAACACCGAGTTCAGCACCTGCCGCGCGGCCGGGTTGAGACCGAAGGAGATGTTGGACAGGCCGAGCGTGGTCTGGACCTCGGGGTGGCGCCGTTTGATCTCGCGGATGGCCTCGATCGTCTCGACGCCGTCGCGGCGCGACTCCTCCTGGCCGGTGGCGATGGTGAAGGTCAGGGCGTCGATGATGATGTCGGACGTCCGCAGCCCCCATTTCCCGGTGATGTCGGCGATGAGCCGGGACGCGATGTCGGCCTTCTTCCGCGCGGTCCGCGCCTGGCCTTCTTCGTCGATGGTGAGCGCGACGACGGCCGCGCCGTACTCGCTTACCAGCTCCATGACCTGGGTGAACCGCGATTCCGGCCCGTCGCCGTCCTCGTAGTTGACGGAGTTGACCGCGCACCGGCCGCCCAGGCGCTGCAGCCCGGCGCGCAGCACCGGGACCTCGGTGGAGTCGAGCATGATCGGCAGGGTCGACGCGGTGGCGAGGCGGCCGGCGAGCTCGGCCATGTCGGCGGTGCCGTCGCGGCCGACGTAGTCGACGCACAGATCCAGGAGGTGGGCGCCGTCGCGGGTCTGCTCGCGGGCGATCTCGACGCAGTCGTCCCAGCGGCCCTCGAGCATCGCGGTGCGGAACGCCTTCGAGCCGTTGGCGTTGGTCCGCTCGCCGATCATGAGCACGCTGGCGTCCTGTTTGAACGGGACCGCCTGGTACAGCGACGACACGCCGGGCTCGGGCCGCGGGCGCCGCGGGACCGGGGCGGTGTCCGCGACGGCGGCGGCGAGCTGCCGGATGTGCTCGTCGGTGGTGCCGCAGCAGCCGCCGACCAGGCCGACGCCGAACTCGCGCACGAACCCGGTGAGCGCCTCGACCAGCGCTTCCGGGCCGAGCGGGTAGACGGCACCGGCCGGGCCCAGCTCCGGCAGGCCGGCGTTCGGCATCACCGACAGCGGCACCCGGGCGTGCTTGGCCAGCTGCCGCAGGTGCTCGCTCATCTCGGCGGGCCCGGTGGCGCAGTTGAGCCCGATCACGTCGATGCCCAGCGGTTCCAAGGCGGCCAGTGCGGCGCCGACCTCGGTGCCGAGCAGCATGGTCCCGGTCGTTTCGACGGTGATCGAAGCGAGGATCGGCACAGACCGGCCCTCGGCCGCCATCGCCCGCTTCGCGCCGAGGATCGACGCCTTGGTCTGGAGGATGTCCTGGGTGGTCTCGACGATCACGGCGTCGACGCCGCCGGCCAGCAGGCCGCGGACTTCCTCCTGGTAGGCGTCCCGCAGGGTGGTGAACGGCGCGTGGCCGAGCGTCGGCAGCTTCGTGCCGGGGCCGGCCGAACCGAGCACGAACCGCGGGCGGTCCGGCGTCGCGAACTCGTCGGCGGTCTCCCGGGCCAGCCGCGCGCCGGCTTCGGCGAGCTCGAAGATCCGCCCGGTGATGTCGTACTCGGCGAAGTTCGCGAAATTGGCCCCGAAAGTGTTGGTTTCGACGGCGTCCGCGCCCGCCTCGAGGTAGCCGCGGTGGACCGAGCGGACGACGTCCGGCCGGGTGACGTTGAGGATCTCGTTGCAGCCTTCGAGGCCGTCGAAGTCGGCCAGGCTCAGGTCGTGGGCCTGCAGCGCGGTGCCCATCGCCCCGTCGGCCACCAGCACGCGCGAGCGAAGCGCTTCGAGGAACGGCGACGACACCCGGTCGGACATGCTGAACAGGGTAAGGCCGGTGGTCGTAGGCTGGGTTGGTGAGTGAGCCCGTCGACGAGACCCCGCGGCCGCCCGGCGACCGCACCGAACCCTCCCGGCCGCTGATGGTGGTCGCCTTCGAAGGCTGGAACGACGCAGGTGACGCGGCCAGCCGGGCGGTCGAGCACCTGCAGCTGAACTGGGACGCCACGCCCCTGGCCGAACTGGAGCCCGACGACTACTACGACTTCCAGGTCAGCCGCCCGACCGTCCGGATGGTGGACGGCGTCACTCGACGGGTGGACTGGCCGACGACAACGCTGTCGGTGTGCCGCCCGGACGGGTTCGACCGCGACGTGGTGCTGGTGCAGGGCCCCGAGCCGAACATGCGCTGGCGCGCCTTCTGCGCCGAGCTGCTGGAGCACATCAAGCAGCTCGACATCGCGACCGTGGTGACGCTCGGCGCGCTGCTCGCCGACACCGCGCACACGCGGCCGGTCCCGGTCACCGGGACGGCGTACGACAAGGACACCGCGTCGCTCTACGGGCTCGAGATGAACAACTACCAGGGCCCGACCGGCATCGTCGGGATCCTGCAGGACTACTGCGTGCAGGCGGGCATCCCGGCCGTGTCGATCTGGGCCGCGGTGCCGCACTACGTGTCGCACCCGCCGTCCCCGAAGGCGACGCTGGCGCTGCTGCACAAGCTGGAGGACATCCTCGACGTCGAGATCCCGCTGGGCGCGCTGCCCGAGCAGTCCGAGGAGTGGCAGCGCACGGTCAGCGAGATGGCCGACGAGGACGAAGAGATCAGCGAGTACGTCCGCAGCCTCGAAGAGCGTGGTGACGCGCAGACCGAGGTCGCGGAGCAGGACGTCAGCGGCGACAAGATCGCCGCGGAGTTCGAGCGCTACCTGCGCCGCCGCGGCCGAGGCGGCGGACAGGAAGGCTTCGGCCTGCGCTGAGGCGTTACTTCGGCCGGCTGGTGGCGAACGCCCGTGCGGGGTTCGCCACCAGCATGGCCGTCACGACGTCGCCGCCGAGCAGCTTCGTCAGCCGCGGCGCCAGGGTCGTGAGCAGGTAGGACGCGCCGGGCTGGTGGCGGGCGGCCGCGGTCGTCGTGTCGCCGCCCAGCAGGATCCGGCCGCCGTGGCCCGCGTCGACGAGTGCTTCGAGCCCGTCGAAGAGCCGCCAGTCGGTGGCGTGGTTGGCCCGGGACGGGCCGTCGAAGCCGAGGAACACGCCGGTTTCGGCGACCGCCCGCTGGATCCGCGGGTCCGGGTTGCGGTTCAGGTGCCCGAGAATCACCCGGTCGGGCGGGACATCGAGCTTTGCGCAGAGCAGCTCGGCCACTTCGAGGGCCGCGGTGCCGAGTTCGAGGTGCACCGCGATCGGCGCGCCGGTCTCCTGGTGCGCGACCGCGGCGGCGGTCAGCGTCAGCCGGGCGTGCGGATCGACGGTGTGGAACGCGCCGGCCACCTTGACCAGCCCGGCGCGCGGGCCGGTCCGCGGCTCGTCCGGGTCGTCGGTGGGCTGGGTGCCTTCGGTCAGGTCGGCGACGAAGACGCGGACCAGGTCGTCGACCACCCGGCTCACCGCGGCCGGCGCGTAGTGCTCGGCCCGGTGCAGGCCGGTCGCCGCGACGAGGTGCACGCCCAGCTCTTCGGAGAGCCGGACGAGGTCCCGCGTGCGGCGGCCCAGCCCGAACGGCGTCCACTGCACGAGCGCGGAGCCGCCCGCCATCTTGAAGTGGGCGAGCGCCTCCTTCGCGGCCATCACGTCGTCGAGCTCCTGGCCGGGCAGCAGCTCGGAGGCGAAGAACAGGTGGTCGTGCGCGTCGGTCACGCCGAGCTCGGCCGGGTCGATGTCGCCCAGCACGGTGCGGACCTTGGGTTCCCCAGTCACGAACGCGAGTGTAACGGTTGAGCCGTTACGATGGCGAGGTGTCCGATGACTTCCGCCTCGACATGGGGGCGCCCTGGCTGAACCTGCTCGCCACCCGCGGCCGCCACTTCGGCCCGCGGCCGGTCGAGCGGATCCCGACGGTGGAGCGGCTGCGCGACTGGCTCGCGCTCGCGGAGCTGACCCCGCTCGCCCCGGTCACCGGCCCGGACCTCGACGCGGCCCACCGGCTCCGCGAAACGCTGCGGCCGCTGGCCCTGGGCGCGGTCGACGGCGTCGCGCCAGAGCCGGACCAGGTGCGTGCGCTCACGGCTTTCCTCGCGCCGGAGCCGGTGCACCTGGCCGCATTCGACCGGCTGCACCGCAGCGCCCCGCCAACAGCGTCGGACGCGTGGGCGCGGCTGGCCCACCAGGCGGCCGACTGGCTCACCGGCCCCTTGCGCGGTGACCTGCGCGCGTGCCCGGAGCAGGACTGCCGGGGCGTGTTCGCCGACCCGGGCGGGCGCCGCCGCTGGTGTCCCTCCCCCGCCTGCGCCAGCCGCGGCCGGGTCCGCGCACTCAGGGAACGACGACGCGCGGAATCATGACGACCGGCGAGGAATCCCAGGGCCGTTCCGGCTCGCGCTACCGCAGTCGGCCCGCGGAATCATGACGGCCACAGGATGCGGCGCATCGGCACCGCGCCCCGGGCCCGCTTCCGCCACTCGCGCGGGTAGCCGAGGGACACCTCTTCGAACCGGACGCCGTCGGCCTCGGTCGTGCGGGGGATGTGCAGGTGGCCGTAGACTGCGATCTCCGCGCGGTAGCGGATGTGCCAGTCCTCGGTCTTCGTGGTGCCGCACCACAGGGCGAACTCCGGCCAGTACAGCGGCGCCGTCGGGTGGCGGTGCAGCGGCCAGTGCGACATCAGGATCGTGCCGTGGTCCTCGGGGATCGCGTCGAGGCGCTCGGTGCTGATCTTGAGCCGGTCCGCGCACCACGCCTGGCGGCTCGGGTACGGGTCGGGGTGCAGGAAGTACTCGTCCGTGCAGACCACCCCGGCCGTCCGGGCCTGGCTCAGCGCCTCCTCCAGGGACTTGCCCTCGGCCTCGGGCGTCCGCCAGCTGTAGTCGTAGAGCAGGAAGAGCGGCGCGATCGTGAGCGGCCGCCCGCCCTGGTCCCACACCGGGAACTCGTCCTCGGGCGTGAGCACGTCGATCGCCCGGCACTGCTCGACGAGGTACTCGTAGCGGGCCTGGCCGCGAAGCTGGCATTCGTCGTTCTTCGTGGTCCACAGCTCGTGGTTGCCCGGCACCCAAACGACTTTCGCGAACCGCTCGCGCAGGGTCTTCAGGGTCCCGATGGTGGCCTCGGCCCGCTCGGCGACGTCCCCGGCGACGAGCAGCCAGTCACCGGGGCTCTCCGGGACGACGTCGTCGAGGATCGGGCCGTTGCCCTCGTGGGTCACGTGGAGGTCGCTGGTGGCGAAGAGGTGCGGCACCCCTCCACCGTAACCATCGAAGACGGGGAAGTTCCGCGAATCCCGCGCTTCCGCACCAGCATGAGCACTCCGGCGAAGACGTACACCCCGGCCTGGATGTTCAGCAGCAGGGCCGGCCCGGTCGTCGCGACCAGCGTGCCCGCCAGCAGCGCCCCCACCGTCGTGAACGTCGCGATCGCGGCGAACGCCGTGCTCAGCACCCGGCCCGCGCGCTCCGGCGCCACCGCGCTCTGGATCTCCGACAGCACCCCCGCACCCGCCGCCACGCCCGGCGCGCCGACCAGGACGAACAGCCCCACGTACAGCCCGAGCGCCGTCGTCACCAGCCACAGGTTCCAGATCACCGCCGACACCAGGCCCAGCGCGATCGACCCCCAGCCGAGCAGTGCCGCCGGGGCCACCCGCCGCGCCACCGTGGCCAGCGCGAAGCCGGCCGCCAGCCCGCCGATCGCCTGTACCCCGCGCAGCAGGCCCGCGTCGGCTTCGCTGCCGCCCAGCACGTCCAGGACGTACACCACGAACAACACCAGGAACATGCCCTGCGCCAGGGAGGTGAACACGACCGCGAGCCCGGTGCGCCACAGCCGGCGGTTGTGGGTGAGCTCGCGAAGGCCGTCGAGCCAGGCCCGCACCACCGGTTCGGGCGCGGCGGCCGGCACCGGCGCGCTCACCCGGCGGAACGGCTTCGCCAGCAGCGCGGCCGCCACCACCAGCACCGCCAGGTAGCCGGTGATGACGTGCCCGAGCCCGCCGAAGCCGAGCAGCGCACCGCCCGCCCAGCCGCCGGCCAGGCGCGCGACGCTGCCGTTCACGCTCATCAGCCCGTTCGCGCCGGTCACCTCCTCGACGCCGACCAGCTCCGGCACCAGGGCGTTGCGCGCCGGTTCGAACACCGACGCCAGCGCCGCCTGGGCGGCCATCACGGCGTACACGACGGTCACCCCTGGCGAAGCGAGCAGCGGCAGCGCGACGACGGCCAGCCCGCAGCAGACGCCGAACAGCACCGCCCGCCGGTTCCAGCGGTCGGCCACCACACCGGCGACCGGGCTCAGCAGCACCGCGGGGAGCAGGCCGAGCACGATGCTCAGCGCCGTCGTCGCGGCGGAGCCGGTGCGCTGGAAGACGTACACCGGCAACGCCACCTGCAGCATCCACTCGGCCGTCTCGCCGAAGAAGGCGGCCACCCACAGCCGCGCGAACCCCGGAACCCCCAGCAGCTGCTTCATTCCTCCGCCTTCCCCGAGTGTTCGATGCGCGGGAACGCCCGCAGGCCGACGTGCACCGGGCGGGCGTCCGCCGGCGCGTCGGTCCGGATGGCCCCGACGTAGGGCCGGACCAGGGCGTCGATCGCGTCGGTCAGCCGGGTCAGCTCAGCCGGCGTGACGCGCAGCGAGTAGGAGATGAGCCCGGCCGCCGCCCGCCAGGCCGGGTCCAGGTCGTCCATCGAGTCGAGGTACCGCTGGGTCAGCTCCTGCTCGTTGGCCAGGCTCGCGCCCACCACCCCGAGCTGGGCCGCGCGGCGGACCGGGTCGTCGTCGATGTCGCCCAGGTCGAGCCCGACCTGCCGGGCGCGCCACGGCCGCTCCCGGCCGTCGTCCCCCTCGGTCCGCTCGACCAGGCCGAACTGCGCGAGCTGACGCAGGTGCCAGCTGCAGTTCGAGGCCGTCGAACCGACCGCCTCCGCGCACTCGCTGGCGGTGCGCGGGCCGACGGAGGTCAGGTGGTGCAGCAGCGCCGAGCGCAGCGGGTGGGACAGCGCGCGCAGCAGCTCGACGTCCTCGATCCGCTTGCGCGGTGGCAGCTCGGCCATCGATCGTCCTTATCTGAAAGAGTCATTTCGAAAGTTCTCTTTCATACTTGGTCCCGCCTGCGGGTTTGTCAAGCGGCTCCGCTATCGTTCGCGGGGCAGTCACTGCGCAAGGCAGTGACTGCTCAGTTACCCGACCTTGGATGGACGTTGCCCGACCAGCGCGAACTCGCCACCTCCGCCGCCCTCGCCCTCCCCCGTTTCGTGGGGTCGACCGCGCTCTTCCACGCCGCAGTCGCCGAGCGGATGGCCGTCACCCCCACCGAGCTGCACTGCCTGCACCTGCTCCACGGCGGGGTCAGCGACTCGCCGTCCGAGCTCGCCCGGCTGCTCGGGATGTCCACCGGCGCGTTCACGCGCCTGCTCGACCGGATGGCGCAGCACCGGCTCGCCGAGCGCGCCCCGGACCCGGCCGACCGGCGCCGGCTCGTCGTCCGGCCCCTGCCCGACCGGATGGCCGAGCTCGCCGAGCTGTACGCGCCGATGGCCCGGTTCGTCGGCGAGCGGCTGGCGCGCCTGGACCGCCGGCAGCTGACCGCCCTCGTCGGCTTCCTCACCGACGGCACCGCCGCCGCCGAACAGGCGTCGGGAAACCTGCCGGATGTGACCCAGGCCATAACCAGTTGACTAACTCTACGGATGTTGCGTTAACCTGGCTTCACTATGAGGAACTGAACCGCGCCCATCCCGCTTCCGAGGCGGCACCCGGTCGAGCCTGACGCTCCCGCGTGCCACGACGCCCGGCGGGATTTCCGCTTCTTCTCATCCGGGCCCGGTGATCGCACATGTCTACCCTTTTTCCCTTGCAGGCCAAGGACGTCGTCTTCGGTTACGGCACCCGCGTCGTCCTCGACGGCGTCACGCTGACCGCGTCGGCCGGGCAGCGGCTCGGCCTGGTCGGCGAGAACGGCACCGGCAAGTCCACGCTGCTGCGGCTGCTCGCCGGGCTCGAGGAACCCCGCTCCGGCGAGGTCCGCCGCGGCCCGGACGTCGGGTTCCTGCTGCAGGAGCTGCCGTTCGCCATGGACGCGACCTTCGCCGACGTCCTCGACGACGCGCTCGCCGAGATCCGCGCGGCCACCGCCCGGCTCGACGAGCTGACCGCGGCGATGACCGACCGGCCCGACGACCCGGCGATCCTCGACGAGTACGGCCGGGTCCTGGAGTGGGCCCAGGCCCACGACCTCTGGGACGCCGACCGCCGCGCGAAGCTCGTCTGCGACGGGCTCGGCCTCGGCGGCGTCGAACCGCACCGGCGGCTCGGGACGCTGTCCGGCGGCCAGCGGTCGCGACTCGGGCTGGCGGCGCTCCTGGTCCGGCGGCCGGAAACCCTGCTGCTGGACGAGCCGACCAACCACCTCGACGACGCCGCGATGGACTTCCTGGAACGCCACCTCACCGAGCTGACCGGGATCGTCGTGCTGTCGTCGCACGACCGGGTGTTCCTCGACGCCGTCTGCACGGACATCGTCGACCTCGACCCGGCCGCGGCCGACCGCCAGGCCGGCGGGGCGGTCCGGTACGGCGGCAGCTATTCGGACTACCTCGGGCACAAGAAGGCCGAGCGGGCGCGGTGGGAGCAGCGCTTCGCCGAAGAACAGGAGGAGCTGAAGGAGCTGCGGGAGACAGTCGCGGTCACCGCGCGCAACGTCGCCTACGGCCGCGCCCCGCGCGACAACGACAAGTTCATCCACCACTTCAAGGGCGCCCGCGTCCAGAAGACGATCTCGCGGCGGGTCCGCGACGCCGAGCAGCGGCTGGAGAACCTCGAACGCGACCAGGTGCGCAAACCCCCGGCGCCACTGCGGTTCCAGGCGTCGCTCACCGGCCACGCTTCGGGTGACGGGCCGGCGATCTCGGTGCGCTCACTGGAAGTCCCGGGACGGTTGAGCCTGCCTCGGCTGGACGTCGACGCCTCGGCCCGGCTGCTCGTCACGGGCGGGAACGGCGCCGGGAAGTCGACGCTGCTGTCCGTGCTGGCGGGCCGGCTCAGCCCGGCCGACGGCGCTGTCCACTTCGGACACGGCGTGCGCGTCGGCTTGCTGGAGCAGGACGTCGTGTTCGCCGCCCCGGAACGGACGGCGGCCCGGGTGTACCGGGACGCGCTCGGCGAGGACGCTCCCCCGCTGAGCCGGCTCGGCCTGCTGGCATCTCGGGATCTCCGACAGCCGGTGGGGGCGCTGTCGGTGGGCCAGCGCCGGCGGCTCGCGCTGGCGGTACTGCTCGCCGAACCGCCGGACGTGCTCCTGCTCGACGAGCCGACGAACCACATTTCGCTGACCCTGGCGGAAGAACTGTTCCAGGCCCTCGAAACGGCGCCGGGCGCGGTCGTCATCGCGTCCCACGACCGGTGGCTGCGCCGCGACTGGGCGGGTGACCACCTGGAGCTGGCCGCCGGCCGACCCGCGGCGGTATAGGTCGTTATACACAGGGAGGGCTCGGCATGGCGCCGGGCCCTCCCTGTGGTCGTCAGAGGGTGATGCCGAGGAGGGCGTCGACCGCGATGCGGATCAGGCCGGGCGCGGCCGGGTCGGTGCCGTCGCGGCGCAGGGCCTCGCTCGCCCACGCGTCGATCGCCGCCAGGGCCTTCGGCGTGTCGAGGTCGTCGGAGAGGTGGTCACGCAGCCGGGAGATCGTGTCCTCGGCGGACGGACCGGTCGGCAGCGAAACCGCCTCGCGCCAGCGGGCCAGCCGGGCTTCGGCCTCGGCGAGCAGTGAGTCCGTCCAGGGACGGTCGGCGCGATAGTGGCCGGCGAACAACGCCAGCCGGATCGCGCCCGGGTCGACCTGGTCGGCCCGCAGCCGGGAGACGAACACCAGGTTCCCGCGCGACTTCGACATCTTCTCGCCGTCGAGGCCGATCATCCCGGCGTGGACGTAGTGGCGGGCGAACTGGCCGTCCTTGGCGACGGCCTCGGCGTGGGCCGCGCTGTACTCGTGGTGCGGGAAGATCAGGTCCGAGCCGCCGCCCTGGAGGTCGAACCCGAGGCCGAGCCGGTTGACCGCGATCGCGCTGCACTCGATGTGCCAGCCCGGGCGGCCCGCGCCCAGCTCCGACTCCCACGACGGCTCGCCCTCGCGGGCCACGCGCCACAGCAGCGCGTCCAGCGGGTGGCGCTTGCCGGCGCGGTCGGGGTCACCGCCGCGCTCGGCGAAGAACTTCGTCATGGTCGGCTCGTCGTAGTTCGACTCGTAGCCGAACTTGCCGGTCGCGGTGTGGTCGAAGTAGACGTCGGGGAACTCCGGGTCGTCCGCGCGGTAGGCCGCGCCGTTCGCGAGCAGCTTCGCGATGACCTCGACGATCTCCGGGATGCTCTCCACCGCGCCGACGAACTGCTTCGGCGGGAGGACCCGCAGCGCGACCATGTCCTCGCGGAACAGCGCCGTCTCGCGCATGCCCAGCACGACCCAGTCGTCCTGGTCGCGCTGGGCGCGCTCGAGCAGCGGCTCGTCGATGTCGGTCACGTTCTGCACGTAGTGGACGTCGTGCCCGTTGTCCCGCCACACGCGGTTCACCAGGTCGAAGGCCAGGTACGTCGCGGCGTGCCCCAGATGCGTCGCGTCGTAGGGCGTGATGCCGCAGACGTACATCCGGGCGGTGGCGCCGGGCGCGGTCGGGCGGATCTGCCCGGTGGCCGTGTCGTGGAGCCGCAGCGGGCGGGGGGTGCCGGGGATGCGGGGCACGTCGACCGATGACCAAGTCTGCATACCCTCGACTGTAAGCGTTCGCTCCGCCACCCTCCCGCCCGGTGGGACTCCTCCCCCACGTGGAGCAGCGGCTACTGCCGGCGTGCGACGTTCGCCACGATGGCGTCGCGGACGAACTCCCCGACGCCCGGCCGCTGCTCGTCCTCGCGGATCAGGAACCCGAGCTGCACCGGTTCGGTGACGTACAGCTCACCGATCCGCCGCTGCGTCTCGTACGAGCACTCACCCATGACGCGGGCGAGCATCGCCCGGTGCTCCTCGGCGAGGTCCGTCGCCTCGGTCCCGTCCGGCGCGCCGCCCGCGTCCAGGACGGCCTGCAGGCGGCGGACCCAGTCCTGGCGGGCCGCCTCCCCGGCCGCCAGGTCCTCCTTGGACGGTGCTGCCGCGCCCTGCCACTCGGGTGTGTCACCCCAGCGCCGCGCGGCCTCTTCCGCGTAGCCGTCGGGCTCGCGGAACCCGCCGAACACTTCGAACTTCTCCTCGGGCGTCAGTGCGCTGCCCATGGCTCTCGCCTCCATCACGCGATCGACGGCCGCGACCATCCGCCCCAGCTCGCCCATCCGCGCCACCAGCAGCTCGCGCTGCTTCTTCAGGTGCGCTTCGGCGTCGATACCGGGGTCGTCGACGAGGGTCGCGATCGTCTCGAGGGGGAACCCGAGCTCCCGGTAGAACAGGATGCGCTGCAACCGGTCGAGATCTTCGTCGTCGTAGCTGCGGTACCCCGAGCTCGTCCGCCCGCTCGGGCTGAGCAGGCCGATCTCGTCGTAGTGGTGCAGCGTCCGGACGGTGATCCCGGCCAGTGCGGCGACCTTGCCCACGGGATGCCCCATCGGTTTCCCCTCCTCTCCGGCCGGTGTGGCCCTTGCGGTGATCACGGTGGCGCCTCACGCGGCGTGAGGGTCAAGCGTCACCCTTCCGTAGCCGTCGTCCCCGGGCGAGCGCGGTTAGCCTGGCTCGATGAGCACCGAGGTCGTGGTGGGCATCGCGGGTGCGGTGATCGCCCTGGTCGCGGCGGTCATCGCGTACCTGCAGCTGCGCCGGACCCCGGCGGCCGGGGCGGCGCGGCCGCCGGCCCGGCTCACCCTCGGCGACGTCCCGCGCGAGCCGCTTTCGGCCGTCCACCGCGGATCGCTCCTCACCCGGGTCGACGAAACGTTCGCCGCCGGCCGGTTCTGCGTGCTGCTCGGCGGCCGTGGCGTCGGCAAGACCCACCTCGCGGCCGCGTTCGCCCGGGCGGCGGCCGCGAAGTCGACCGTGGTGTGGGTGGCGGCCGAGGACCCGGCGAACACCGTCCAGGCCTACGCCGAGCTGGCCCGCCGGGCGGGGGTGGCCGACGTCGTCGCCGACGCGGAAGCGGCCGCCCGCACCGGCCTGGCGTGGCTGGACGGCCTCGACCGCCCGCTGGTGGTGTTCGACAACGCGACCGACCCGGACGCCCTCAACCGGTGGCTGCCCGCCCGCGCCCGGGTGCTCGTCACGACGACCGTGCAGGACTTCGAAATCCTGGGCGGCACGGTACCGGTGACCGGGTTCGGCGAGCAGGAAGCGGTCCGGTTCCTCGCCGCCCGCTCGGGCCTGGCCGCCGACGACGCGGCGAACGGCGTCGCCCGCGAACTGGGCTGCCTGCCACTGGCGCTGGCCCAGGCGGGCGGCGTGATCCGGCGCCAGCGGCTGACGTTCGCGACCTACCTCGACCGGCTCCCGCACACGCCGCTGCAGGCACTGCTCGAACGCGTCCCGGGCGAGGGTTACCCGGCGTGCGTCGAGGACACGACGCTGGAGTCGCTGCGCGCGGTGACGGCCCGCGACGGGCGGGCCCAGCCCCTCGCCGAGCTGCTGGCGGTGCTGTCGGCCCGGGGCGTCCGCCGCGAGCTGGCCCACCGGGCGGGCCCGGACCCGGTGGCGGTCGACGCGGCACTGGGCGGCCTCGCGGGCGCGTCCCTGGTCGGCTTCGACGTCACGGGCGAGGTGGTGACGATGCACCGCCTGACCCAGCGCGCGCTGCTGGGCCGGCTGCACGCGGAGGAGCGGCTGGCGGAGGCCCTGGACCGGGCGTTCGCCGTGGTGGAGACGGACGATCCGGCACCGGACTTCGTCGACCACGTCGCCGCGCTGTGGCGGCACTTCCGCGCGTTGCCGTCGGCCGAGCTCGCGCCGAGGCTGGAGCGCATCCTGCGGCTGCGGCGCCGGACAGTCGACCTCCTGGTAGACGCGAGCGCGTTCGCCCAGGCCCGCGGCCTCGGCCGGGAGGTGCTCGCGGACCACGACGCGTACCTGCCCACCGACCACGACGACACCGACGAAGCCGCGCGATCGCTGCGCCGGGCATGCATGGCGAGCGAGTGGATGACGGAGGCGGTCACGCTGTCGGAGCGGATCTTCGACCGCCGGTCCCGGGTGCTCGGAGCCCGCTCGGACGGCACGATCGGTGCCCGGAACACCTTCGGCTACTGCTGCGAGTGCGCGGGCCAGCTCGACCGGGCCCTGAAGCTGCACCGGGAGAACCTCGACGAGTCACTGGCGGTGCTCGGCCCGGACCACCAGACCACGCTGTACGCGCGCATCAACGTCGCGAGCACGCTTCGCTCGGCCGGTCGGCTCGACGAGGCGGTCGCCGTGTTCGAAGAAGACCTGCGGGAGAACCTGCGGGTGCACGGACCGGACCACGCCTCGACGATCAACGCTCGCGGTGAGCTGGCCCGCACCTACGTGCGGACCGGCCGCGTGGCCGAAGGCATCGCGCTGCACGAGGCGAACGCCCGCCTCGGCGGCGAGCTTGCGACCTCGATGTGGTGGTCGCAGTACCGGGCGGCGGCATACCAGGCCGCGGGACGGCACAAAGAAGCCCTCGACCTCCTCCGCACACTGCGCGCCGACACCGAACGTGAACAACCGGCCGACAGCCTCGACGCGGTGCGAGTCCGGCTGTTCCTGGCGCGGGCGCTCCTGGACGCCGAACGCACCGCCGAGGCGCTGGAGCTGTTCGAACGGACCGTCGCCGACCGCGCCCGGATCCTCGGGCCCGACCACACCGGCACCCTCAACGCCCGTCGCAACCTCGGCCTCGCCCAGCTCCGCGCGGGCGAACCCGAGGCCGCCCGGGAAGCCCTCACCGCCGTCACGGCCGACTACCGGCGGGTGCTCGGGCCCGGGCACCCCTACAGCCGGCAGGTCGAGAGCGATCTCGCCGGCCTGCCGGCGCCGGCTCAGCGCCGCCGGGTGCGGAGGTAGTCCCCCACCACCGCGGCGCCCAGGCCGTCCAGGTCCGGTGCGACCACCCGGCCACCCGAACGTCGGGCGATGACGTCCACGAACGCCGTCAGCCGCGGGTCGTCGCCGAGGCGGAACACCGTCACCGACGCTCCCAGCTTCGCCAGCCTGTCCACTTCGGACAGTGTCTTGTGGAGGGTCCGCGGCTGGGGCGGGTAGTCGAAGACCGCTTCGCCGTCCGGCTCCAGGTGCGCCGTCGGCTCGCCGTCGGTGACCATCAGGACCACCGGCTGGGCGTCCGGGTGGCGGCGCAGGTGCTGCCCGGCCAGCAGCAGCGCGTGGTGGGCGTTGGTGCCCTGCTCCCACGCGCCCTCCAGCCCGATCAGCTCCGGCAGCTCGACGGACATCGCGTGGCGCCCGAACGTGATCAGCTGCAGCGCGTCGTTGCGGAAGCGCGTGCTGATCAGCTGGTGCAGGGCGAGCGCCGTGCGCTTCATCGGCAGCCAGCGGCCCTCCTGGACCATCGACCACGACGTGTCGACCAGCAGCGCCACCGCCGCCCGCGACCGGTGCTCGGTCTCCACCACTTCGACGTCCTCGACGTCGAGGCGGACCGCGCTCTCCCCCACCGACACCGACCGCAGCACGGCGTTGCGGATCGTCCGCGGCACGTCCCAGGGCTGCATGTCCCCGAACCGCCACGGCCGTGACGCACCCGTCGGCTCGCCCGCCGCACCCGCCGACTCGGTTTCGCGGTCGCCGGCCTTGCCGCGCAACGCGTTCACGATGTCGGACAGCGCCGTCTCGCCCAGGCGCCGCAACGCCTTGGGCGACAACCTGAGCGTCCCGTCGGCGGCCCGTTCGAACAGGCCCTGGCGGCGCAGCTCACGCTCCAGTTCGGACAGTCGCCGCGCGTCGACGCCGGCGTCCTTGCCCAGCTGGCGTTCGAGCGCCTCCAGGTCGATGTCCTCCAGGCGCGCGCCGGGGTAGGACTGGCCGAGCTGCTCGGCCAAGGCGTCCAGTTCGGCGAGATCCGCCATCGCCTGGGCGCCTTCGCCCATGCCCAGCGGGTTCTTGCCGCGGAAGCGCTCGGAACCCGTCCAGTCCTCGCCCGGCCGCGCGGCCCGCAGCTGACTGTCCAACTGGGACAGCTGCTGCGCGAGCCGCGGGTCGCCGAACGCCTGCTGGGTCAGCTCGGCGAGCTCGGCCCGCTGCTCGGCCGACATCGAGTTGAGCATCCGCTGCGCCGCCGCGGACCGCTCGGCGAGCGCGTCGATCAGCTCCTCGGCGGTGCGCGGGTTCTCCGGGAAGAACTCGCCGTGCTTGGCCATGAAGTCGTCGAAGCGCTCCTGGATGTCCTCCGCGCCCTGGGCGTGGGCGGACAGGAGGTCGTTGAGGTCGGAGAGCATCTCGTTGATCCGCTCGACGTCCTCGGGCCCGGCGTTCTGCAGTGCCTGCTTCATGCCCTGGAAGCGGGACTCCATCAGTTCCTGGCCGAGCAGGTCCCGGATTTTCTGGTAGTTCTCCCGGCCCTGCTCGGAGCGCCAGTCGTACTCGGAAAGCTCGTTGACGGCTGCGGCCGTGCCCGGCGGCAGCGCGTCGAGCTGGGCCTCCCGGAAGCGGGCGTCGTCGTCCGGGTCCGGGAAGAGCTCCCGGCGCTCGGCGTCGAGCGCTTCCTGCAGCAGCCGCTGGACCTCCTGGAGGGTGCCGTCGAGGTTGTTGCGGCGCTGGATCTGCGACCGGCGCTGCCACAGGCGCCGGGTGAGCTCGTCCAGGCCCGACGTGCGTTCGGTGCCGCGCCGGAGCAGTTCCTCCAGCGCGGACCGCGGCGACGACCCGGCCATGACCTCGCGGCCGATCTCGTCGAGCGCGTCCCGCAGGTCGGCCGGGGGCGCGAGCGGGTCCGGCCCGTCGTGCCACGGGCCGTAGGAGTAGCCGTCGGGAAGCGGGACCGCGGTCATCGGCCGTAGACGGTCGTCGTGTCGTCGGAGTCCTTGGCGAGCCGCCGGGCCAGGAACAGCGATTCGAGGGCGAGTTCGACGGCGGCCGCGATCCGGCCGGCGGGTTCGTCGGCTTCGACGCCGGCGCGCCGGGCGACCTCGTGCAGCACCGGGAGCTCCGGCAGGGCTTCGAGGACGTCCTTGCCCGGCACGCGCTCGCCGGTGGCGACGAGGTGCCCCTCGGCGACGGCGTCGGCCAGCGGCCGCAGGTCGAGGCCGGCGAACCGCTCGCGGGCGGTCTCGGCGATCGCGCGGCGCAGCAGGTGCACGAGGTGCTCGATCTCACGGCCTTCTTCGCCGGGCTCGAACTCGATCTTGCCGCGCAGCACCGACGGGACGGCGTCGAGGTCGACCGGGCGGGCCACCGCGGGCTCTTCCCCGGTCAGCGCCGAACGCCGCAGGGCCGCGGCCGCGACGGTTTCCGCCGCGGCGACGGCGAACCGCGCCGACACGCCGGAGCGCTGGTCGATGACCGGCGATTCGCGGAGGTTCCGGACGAACCGGGCGATGACCTCCAGCAGCGGCTCGCCGACCTCGGCGACCAGGTTCGCCTCCTGCCGGACGACGGCGACCTCGGACTCGACGTCCAGGGGGTAGTGCGTGCGGATCTCGGCGCCGAAGCGGTCCTTGAGCGGGGTGATGATCCGGCCGCGGTTGGTGTAGTCCTCCGGGTTCGCGGTCGCGACGAGCAGGACGTCCAGGGGCAGCCGCAGCGTGTAGCCGCGGACCTGGATGTCGCGCTCCTCCATCACGTTGAGCAGGGCGACCTGGATGCGCTCGGCGAGGTCGGGCAGCTCGTTGATGGCGACGATGCCGCGGTGGGCGCGCGGGACCAGGCCGAAGTGGATGGTCTCGGGGTCGCCCAGGCTGCGGCCTTCGGCGACCTTCACCGGGTCGACGTCGCCGATCAGGTCGCCGACGGAGGTGTCCGGTGTGGCGAGCTTCTCCGTGTAGCGCTCGGAGCGGTGCCGCCAGGCGACCGGCAGCTCGTCACCGAGCTCGGCGGCGCGCCGGATCGACGCGGGCGTGATCGGCTGGAGCGGGTGTTCGCCCAGCTCGGAGCCCTCGATGACGGGCGTCCACTCGTCGAGGAGGCCGGCGAGGGTGCGCAGCAGGCGGGTCTTGCCCTGGCCGCGTTCGCCGAGCAGGACGACGTCGTGCCCGGCCAGCAGCGCGCGCTCGAGCTGCGGCAGCACGGTGCGGGAGAACCCGACGATGCCGGGCCAGGCGTCTTCGCCGTTCTTGAGGGCGGTCAGCAGGTTGTCGTGGATCTCTTGCGCGATCGGGCGGGGCTCGTACCCGGCCGCGCGCAGGGCCCCGGCGGTGCGGGGAAGAGCGTCTGGAACTGCGTTCACCCGTTCGACGCTACTGCGCGATCGGCGGTGCGTCGATGTGGAGCGACTCCAGCGTGGGCGCGCTGCCGGAGTGCGGGACGGCCCGGTAAAATAGGGCGTCGTGTGCCGTCCCAGTGCGACTTTCGCCGTCTGGTCGTCCGCGTGGCTGAACGGAGCCGCGGCGTCCGACGATGTCCTCGACGCCCTGCTCGCGTGGGGTGAAGCCCACGACGTCGTGGCGGCCGACGCGGCCGCGGCGGAGGCGTTCGCGCTGCCGCTGGCCTTCAACCGCGCGGCCACCCCGGTCCAGCTGCTGATGGCGTTGCGTTCGCAGGGAGCGAAAAGCATGCGGCTGGTCCTCCCGGTCCCGGGCGACGTCCGCGGCCTCGGTGGCGGCGGGCCGTTCACGGAGGCGGCGTTGCGCGCGGGTGACGCCGTGGTGCTCCCGGAGCTCGGGTTCGGGCTGGTCCCGCAGCCGATCGCCGAGGGCCTGGTGCGCTGGACGGTGTATTCGCTGGCGTCGAATTCGGCGCCTGAGTACGTCGGGCTGGGCGAAGCCGAGCACGGGCTGACGGACGCGATCCGCAACAGCGCGGGGGCGTTGCAGGCCTTGGACGTGGCCTCGGACCGGCCGGGGGTGCGGGCGGAGCTGTCGGCGCACCTGCGCGCGCGACCGGACGTGGACTGGCCGGCGGGAACGCCCGGGCGGGCGTTGCGGGTGCTGCAGCGGGCGGAGGAGATCGCGGCGATCTTGGTGATCGCGTCCTCCGACGACCCTGGCGGGGCACTGTCGGCTTCGGCGTCGTCGTTGCGGGCCCAGGCTTTGCGGCCGTTGTCGGACGCGGTCCGGACAGCGCAGTGCGCGGCGGTCAACGAGGCGGTCCGGGTGTTCGCGGAGCAGACGGCCCGCGAGGGCTGAGGTTTCGAGAGCGCCCCAGTGTGAGCTTCGGTGCAATCAAGGCGGCCCAGGGTGCGGTGAACGCACCCCAAGGCCGCCTTGGGACGCCGGTCAGCGAGCCGGGCGCTTCGCCGGCTCGCAGCAGCCCACCGCGCATGGTGCGCCGTTGATCGTGCAGCCCGCCGAGGGGAACGGGGACAGCTTCCGCGGCGCCACCCCGTGTGTGTGCTCGCGGACCAGCTCCACCACCAGCTCCGCGAACCGCGGGTCCGAACCCGCCGTTGCCGCGCGGGCGAAGGCCATTCCGTGCTCCGCCGCTCGCTCCGCCGCCTCGTTGTCCAGGTCCCAAATCACCTCCAGGTGATCCGACACGAACCCGATCGGCGACACGACGACCCCGGTGACCCCCGACTCGTGCAGTGCGTCGATGTGGTCGACGATGTCCGGCTCCAGCCACGGCACCTGCGGCGGCCCCGACCGCGACTGCCAGACGACGTCGTATTCCGCAATGCCCGCCTCGGCCGCCACCAGGCGGGCCGCCTCCGCGATCTGGCGCGAATACCGGCCGCCGCCTTCGGACGGGGGGCCCGACGCCCGGTCCGCGCTCGACGGGACCGAGTGGGCCGTGAACACCGTGCGGATCCCCGGTGCGTCGCCCAGGGACGCGTGCGCCGCGCGGACGCCGTCCGCCACCGCCGAGACGAACAGCGGGTGGTCGAAGAACTGCCGCAGTTTCACCAGTTCGGGTGCTTCGGGGCCGACCGCGGCGCGGGCGCGCTCGATGTCCTCGTCGTACTGGCGGCACGCCGAGTAGCCGCCGTACGCGCTCGTGGGGAACACCAGGATCCGCTTCGCGCCGGCCGACGTCAGCGATTCGAGGGTGTCCTCGACCATCGGGTGCCAGTTGCGGTTGCCGAAGTGCACCGGCAGGTCGATGCCGGCGGCCGCGAGCTGCTTCTCCACCGCGGCCATCGCGTCGCGGTTCAGCTTGTTGATCGGCGAGACACCGCCGAAGTGCCGGTAGTGCTCGGCGACCTCGAGCAGCCGCTCCCGCGGCACGCCCCGGCCCCTGGTGACGTTCTCGAGGAACGGCATGACGTCGTCAGGCCCTTCCGGACCGCCGAACGAAAGCCACAGCAACGCGTCGTATCCCACCCCGTCATCTTGCCGATGTGGCGGCCCGCACGCTGACGCGGGCCCGTTATGAATCGACCAGTCCAAAACTCTGCTACAGTGCTCCCATGGCCAGGCCACGGGAGTTCGACGAAACCGCCGCCGTCGAGAAGGCGATGCACGCCTTCTGGAAACACGGCTACGAAGCGACCTCGACGCAGGACCTGTGCGAGGCCACCGGGCTCGGCCGCAGCAGCGTCTACAACACCTTCACCAGCAAGCGAGCCCTCTTCCGGCGCTCGCTCGCGCACTACACCAGCACCCAGCTCGACAAGCGGCAGGCGGTCCTCGACGGCCCCGGAACCGCGGCCGAACGACTCGCCGCGGTCCTCGACCAGACCATCGAAGACGACGTCGAGGAGCGCCGGCGCGGCTGCCTCGTGGTCAACACCCTGGCCGAACTCGGCCTGCCCGACGACGAAGTGGGCGCCGCGCTGCGCCACGACACCGACCGGAACCTGACCATGTTCGCCGAGTGCGTGCGGGAAGGCGTGCTCGACGGCAGCCTCCGAGACGGCCTCGACCCCGCCGACGTGGCGGAATTCCTGCTCAGCACCACTTCGGGCCTGCGCGTGATGGCCCGCCGAGGCACGAGCCGCGACAGCATGCACGCCGTCGCGGACCTCGCGCTTGCGTCGATCACGCGCTGAGCGCCGCACACCGCGGGCCAAGCGCGGGTTGATTTTGTACTGAACGATACACAACCGGGAGGAACCCCATGCCGTTGGCCGTCTTCGTCCTCGGGCTCAGCGTGTTCGCGCTGGGCACGTCCGAGTTCATGATCACCGGCCTGCTCCCCGGGATGGCCGCCGACCTCGGGGTGAGCATCCCCGACGCCGGCCTGCTGATCTCCGCCTTCGCGATCGGGATGGTCGTCGGCGCACCGCTGCTGGCGATCGGCACCCTGCGCCTCCCCCGCCGCCGGACGCTCATGACGCTGCTCGTGGTCTTCCTCGCCGCGCACGTCGTCGGCGCGCTCGCGACCGGGTACGCGGTGTTGTTCGCGACCCGGATCGTGGCGGCGCTCGCCTGCGCCGGGTTCTGGGCCGTCGCCCTGGCGACGACGATCGCCCTCGTGCCCGTCGACCGGCGGGGACGCGCGATGGCGGTGCTGGTCGGCGGGCTGACCGTCGCCAACATCGCCGGGGTGCCCGCCGGCACGTTCCTCGGCCAGCACGCGGGCTGGCGGACGGCGTTCTGGGCGGTGGCGGCGGTGACGCTGCTCGCGGTCGCCGGCGTGGCGCTGCTGGTGCCGGAGACGACCGCCGCCGCGGTGAGCGTCCGCGGCGAACTGCGGCTGTACCGCCGGCGCCGGGTGTGGCTCGCGCTCGGCGTGATCGCCTTGTGCCAGGCCATGATCTTCGCCGCGTTCAGCTACCTGGCACCGCTGCTGACCGAGACCGACGGCCTGTCCGCCGAGTGGGTGCCGGGCGTGCTGGCACTGTTCGGCGTCGGCGCGCTGATCGGGATCAGCGTCGGTGGCCGGCTGGCCGACCGGCGGCCGTTCGCCACGCTCTACGGCTGTCTCGCCTTGGCGCTGGCCGCCTTGCTGGTGCTCGCGCTGACCACCGACGCGCTCGTCGCCGTCGCGGCCGTGCTCGCGTTCGGCGTGGCCGGCTTCGGCGCCAATCCGGCGCTGAACCTGCGCGCCTACCAGGCCGCCGGGGACGCGCCGACGCTCGTCGGCGCCAGCACCACAGCCGCGTTCAACGTCGGCAACACGATCGGGCCGTGGCTCGGCGGGGTCGCGATCGGGGCCGGTCTGGGCTTCCCGAGCGTGGCGTGGACGGGCATCGTCCTCGGCGCCGCGACCCTGGCCGCGCTCACGGTCGCGGTCGCCGTCCAGCGGAACGACGACCGCGAGCCGGTCACGGTGTGAGGCTCAGACGCCGAGGAAGTGGACCCCGCCGTCGACCATGATCATCGAGCCGGTGGTGGCGGGGAGCCAGTCCGAGAGCACCGCGCAGACGCTCTTCGCCACCGGGTCCGGGTCCGTGCTGTCCCAGCCGAGCGGCGCGCGCTCGCCCCAGCCGTCCTCCAGGTCGACGAAGCCCGGGATGGACTTGGCCGCCATCGTCTTCATCGGGCCCGCGCTGACCAGGTTGACGCGGATGCCCTGCGGCCCCAGCTCCTTGGCCAGGTACCGGTTGACCGACTCGAGCCCGGCCTTCGCGACGCCCATCCAGTTGTAGACCGGCCACGCGACGCGCGCGTCGAAGTCCATCCCGACGTACGACGAACCGCGGCCCATCAGCGGCAGGCACGCCTTCGCCAGCGACATGTACGAGTACGTCGAGATCTCGATCGCGGTCTTGACGTCCTCGGCCGGCGCGTCGAGGAACGGCGCGCCGAGGCAGGTCTGCGGGGCGAACCCGATCGAGTGCAGCACGCCGTCGAGGCCGTCGACGTGCTCGCGGACCTTGTCGGCGAGGCCGTCGAGGTGCTCCTGGTTGGTGACGTCCAGCTCGATCACCGGCGCCTCTTCGGGGAGCCGCTTGGCGATGCGCTCGACCAGCGACATGCGGCCGAAGCCGGTCAGCACCACCTTCGCGCCCTCCTGCTGCGCGATCTTGGCCGCGTGGAAGGCGAGCGACGCGTCGGTGATGATGCCGGTGATCAGCAGGCGCTTGCCTTCGAGCAGTCCGGGCACGGGTCCTCCAAGTCTCGGTTCGGGAAAAAGGGGAAAGGTCAGTGGCCGAGGCCGAGGCCGCCGTCGACCGGCAGCACCGCGCCGTTGACGTAGCCGGCCTCGTCAGAAGCCAGGTAGCGCACCGCGGCGGCGATCTCCGACGGCTCGGCGTAGCGGCCGGTCGGCACCTGCTCGAGGATCTGCTTCTTGCGCTCCTCGGGCAGCTCGTCGGTCATGTCGGTGCGCACGAACCCGGGCGCGATGACGTTCGAGGTGATGTTGCGGGAGCCGAGCTCGCGCGCCAGTGAACGCGCGAAGCCGACCAGGCCCGCCTTCGACGCCGCGTAGTTCGCCTGGCCGGCCGAGCCGGAGAGCCCGACGACCGACGAGATGAAGACGAACCGGCCCCACTTGCCGCGCAGCATGCCGCGGGAGGCCCGCTTCGCGACCCGGAAGGCACCGGTGAGGTTCGCGTCGACGACGCGCTCGAACTGCTCGTCGCTCATCCGCATCAGCAGCGTGTCGTCGGTCAGCCCGGCGTTGGACACCAGCACCTCGACCGCGCCCTGGTGCTCCTCGACGAGCTTGAACGCCGCGTCGACCTGCTCGGTGTCGGTGACGTCCGCCTGGACCCCGAAGAGGCCCTCGGGCGCCCCCGAACCACGGTGCGTGACGGCCACCCGGTGTCCCTGCTCCGCCAGGTCCCGGGCGATCGCCAGACCGATGCCCCGGTTGCCCCCGGTGACCAGAACCGACCGTCCCACAGTGTTCTCCCTCTTCGTCGACCGTGCGCTGATGTCGGGCACGAGGCTATCGGCAGCGCCGCCGCGTCGCGCACCCGCGCCCGGAGTGTCCGCGACCGTCCTAAGCACGTGTTAGGAACTGCCCTCCGACCTTGCTGGTTACCCGCTGGTTGGTCACCGTGAGTCGCAACACAGGAGGTCGACGATGACAACCCGGATCAGCTCCGCGACCACGGGGACCGTGAGCGAAAAGCGCGTGATCGGCAACGTGCTGCGCGGCTCCATCGGCAATCTGGTCGAGTGGTACGACTGGTACGCCTACGCGGCGTTCACCACGTACTTCGCCAAGTCCTTCTTCCCGACGACCGACACGACGGCGGCCTTCCTCGGCACCGCCGCGGTGTTCGCGGTCGGGTTCCTCATGCGCCCGCTCGGCGGCTGGATGCTCGGCCGGTTCGCCGACCGCTTCGGCCGCCGCAGCGCGCTGGTGCTTTCGGTCACGCTCATGGCGGGTGGCTCGCTGCTCATCGCCGTCACGCCGAGCTACGGCACGATCGGCCTCGCCGCGCCGATCCTGCTGCTGGTCGCCCGGCTGATCCAGGGCCTGTCGGTCGGCGGCGAGTACTCCACGTCGGCGACCTATCTGTCCGAAGTGGCCACTCCCGGCAAGCGCGGCTTCTACTCGAGCTTCCAGTACGTGACGCTCTACGGCGGCCAGCTGCTGGCCCTGGGCCTCCAGCTGATCCTGCAGGGCCTGCTCACCGAACAGCAGCTGACGGCGTGGGGCTGGCGGATCGCGTTCGGCGTCGGCACGGTGGCCGCGCTCAGCGTCATGTGGCTGCGCCGCGGCATGGACGAGTCCGAGAGCTACACGCGCGAAGCGGACGAGGCCAAGACGACCGGGGAACGCGGCACGCTGCGCGCGCTCGCCAAGTACCCCAAGGAAATCGCGCTCGTCGTGGGGCTGACCCTCGGCGGCACGGTGGCCTTCTACACCTTCGCCACCTACAGCCAGAAGTTCCTCGAGAACACCGCCCACATCCCGCGGCGCACGGTCACGATCATCCTGTTCTCGGCGATCCTCCTCGCGGCGATCCTGCAGCCGCTGGCGGGCAAGCTGTCCGACCGGATCGGCCGCCGCCCGCTGCTGCTGTTCTTCGGCATCGCGGGCACGCTGCTGACCGTCCCGATCATGACGGTCATGGGCTCGACGCGAAACCCGGTCGGCGCGTTCTTCCTGGTCTTGGCCGGGCTCGTGGTCGTGGCGGGCTACACGTCGATCAACGCGATCGTGAAGGCCGAGCTGTTCCCGACGAAGATCCGCGCCATCGGCGTCGGCCTGCCGTACGCGCTCACCGTCGCGATCTTCGGCGGCACCGCGGAGCTCATCGCGCAGGCGCTGAAGAGCGCCGGGCACGAGTCGGTGTTCTTCTGGTACGTCGCGGGCTGCGTCCTGGTTTCCCTGATCGTCTACGGCACAATGCGGGAAACTTCGAAGACCTCCGAGCTGGAAGAGCGCTGAGAAGGGGATGGCCGTGCGCGTGCTCCTCGTCGAAGACGACGCGGGCGTCGCGGGCGCGCTCGCGGAGTCGCTGCACGCGCGCGGTCATCCCGTCACCAGCGTCGGCCGCGGGGCCGACGCCCTGCACCGCCACCGCGACGCCGACCTGGTCCTGCTGGACCTGGGACTCCCGGACATCGACGGGCTGGACGTCCTGCGCAAGATCCGGGCGGTCTCGCCGGTTCCGGTGATCGTGCTGACCGCCCGCGGGGACGAACGCTCGATCGTGCGCGGCCTGCGCCTCGGCGCGGACGACTACCTGACCAAGCCGGTCCGGCTGGCCGAACTGCTCGCGCGGATGGACGCCGTCGTCCGGCGCGCGGTCGCCCGCGAAGCGCCGGCCGGTGACGTCGTGCGCGTCGAGGACGTCGAGATCGACCTCGGCGCCCGCCGGGTCCTCGTCGCCGGGCACGACATCGGGCTCACCACCAAGGAGTTCGAGATCCTCGCCGTGCTCGCCGCCCGCCCGGGTACCGCGGTCAGCCGCCAGCAGCTGATGGACGAGGTGTGGGGCGACGCCTACCTCGCGGTGTCGCGCTCGCTCGACGTCCACCTGACCGGGCTGCGCGCGAAGCTGGACCGGCCGGGGCTGCTCGCCACCATCCGCGGCTTCGGCTACCGGCTCGGCCGGGACTGAACCGTGCGCACCCGGCTGCTGGTGGTTCTGGTCGCCCTCGCGCTCGCGGTGGTCGCCGCGTTCGCCGTGCCGCTGCTGGCGTCCACCGCCGAGCAGCGCACCCAGCAGCTGGTCATCTCCCGCACCGCGGACGTCGACCGGTTCGTCGTGCTGGCCCAGCAGGCCGTCGACACGCGCGACCCGGCCGCGCTCGCCGCCGACGCGGCCCGCTACGCCGGGCTGTACGGCGAAGGCGTCGTGATCGTCGACGCCCGGCGCGCGCCGCTGGTGCAGGCCGGCGGGCTGACCGCGGCCGACCCGGCGGTGCACGCGCTGGTCGAGGCGACCATGCGCAACGAGCCCGCGCCGCAGGTCGACCGGCTCGGCCCCTGGTCGGCCGGACCGGCGTACTTCGCGCGGCCGGTCGGCACCGGCACCCGGGTGTCCGGCGTGGTCGTGCTGCGGGCGTCGGTGACGGCGGCGGCCGCGGACGTCGCCGCCCGCTGGGGCACCATCGGCGCCGGGGCGCTGCTGGTCGCGGTGGTGTTCGTGCTGCTCGCCGTGGTGCTGGCCCGGTGGATGGTGCGGCCGTTGCACGAGCTGGAGACCGGCGTCCTCGCCGTCGCCGCCGGGCACCGCGCGCACGTCCCCGAACGCACCGGGCCGCGCGAGCTGCGGGTGCTGGCCGGCGAGGTCAACCGGATGTCCGAGGCCGTGCTCGAAGCGGCCGACCAGCAGCACCGGCTGGTCGCCGACGCCTCCCACCAGCTGCGCAACCCCATGGCGGCGCTGCGGCTGCGCGTGGACTCGCTCGCCGGCCGGGTCGAGGGCGACGAGGCCACCTACCGGGCAACCGTGGCCGAGGTGGAACGCCTCGAGAAGCTGCTCGACGGGCTGCTGGCCCTCGCGCTGGCCGAGAGCACCGCGACGCGGGTCGCGGCCGGCGGCGCGGACGAGGCGTGCGACCTCGCGTCCGTGCTCGCCGAACGCGTCGACGCCTGGCGCCCGTCCGCCGACGACGCCGGTGCGACGCTCGTGCCGCCGCCCGGGCACGCCGAGCCGGTCACCGTGCGCTGCCCGGAAGGCGAACTCGCGCAGATCCTCGACGTGCTGCTGGACAACGCCGTCCACTACGCCGGCCGCGGCGCGAAGATCACCACCGATTGGGAAAGCGGCGTCTCGACGGCGACCCTCGTCGTCCGCGACGACGGACCCGGACTGTCCACTGAGGACCGCGCGCGGGCGACCGAGCGATTCTGGCGAGCCGGCGGCGAAGGCGCTCCCCGCGGGACCGGGCTCGGGCTGGCCATCGCGCACCAGCAGGTGCGCACCCGTGGCGGCACGCTCGAACTGCGGCAGGCACTCCCCCACGGTCTGGAAGTCCGCGTCACGCTGCCCCTCGTGGCGGCGCCATGACGATCACGCGGCGCACCGCCCTGCTCGGCGGTCTCGGACTGGCGCTGGCCGGCTGCTCGGCCTCCGGCTACGACGGTCCCGAACGGACGGTCACCATCGCGGCCGGCGAGCGCGGCGGCTTCTACCTGGCCTTCGCCGAACTGCTGGCGGCCGAGCTGAGCCACGCCGAGCCGCGGCTGCACGCCACCGCCGTGCCGACCGAGGCGAGCGTCGCCAACGTCGAGCTGGTGCGGCGCGGGCAGGCCGACCTCGGGCTGGTGCTCGCCGACGTCGCCCAGACGGCGCTGCTCGGGAACGCGCCGTTCGCCGGGAAGGTGCCGCTGCTCGCGCTCGGCCGCGTCTACGAGAACTACCTGCAGCTCGTGGTGCGGGCGGACGGCCCGGTGCGCCGCCTCGCCGACCTCGCGGGACGCCCGGTGTCGCTCGGCGCGGGCGGGTCGGGCGCGGCCCAGCTCGGCGAGCGGCTGTTCGCCAAGGCCGGGGTCGCGGTCGACGCCCGGCACCTGCTCTTCGACGACGCGGTCCAGGCACTGGCCGGCCGGCGGGTCGACGCGATGCTGTGGTCCGGCGGGGTGCCGACGCCGAAGCTCGCGGACCTCACCCGCACGACGCCGATCTCACTCCTGCCCCTGGACGCGGTGGTGCCCGCGCTGCGGGCCGCGTACGGGCCGGTGTACGACCAGGTCCAGGTGCCCGACGGCGCGTACCGCGGGGTCGGGCAGCTGGGCACGATCGGCGTGGCGAACCTGCTGGTCTGCTCCCCCGCGCTGCCCGACGACGTCGCCGCGGCGATCGTCCGGCTGCTCGTCGAGCGGGCGACCGACCTCGTGCCCGCCGAGGCGGTCGGCACGCAGTTCCTCGACGTCCGGACGCTGATCGGCACGCAGCCGGTGCCACTGCAGCCGGGCGCGGCGGCCGCGTACCGGGCGCTGCACGGCTGAGCGCTAGATTGGGCCGGTGACCGGACCCCGCCCCCCGATCGTCGAGATGCCGCTGCGCGTGCGCTACCACGAATGCGACGGCCAGGGCATCGTCTTCAACGCCCACTACCTGGCCTATGTGGACATGTGCGCCTTCGAGGCGGAGAAGGCGCTGTTCGGTTCGCACGACGAGTTCCTGGCCCACCGCGTCGACGTCGTGGTGGCCGAGGCGAACGTGAAGTTCCGCGCACCGGCCCGGTACGACGAGGAACTGGTCGTCTCGCAGTACCTGAACCACCTCGGCACGACGTCGCTGATCTTCGACTTCGAGATCCACCGCGGTGAAGCCCTCGTCGCGGCGGCGACCCTCCGGTACGTGTTCATCGACCCGGCCACCCTGCGCCCGGCGGCGCCGCCCGAGGCGGTCCGCAAGGTGTACGCGGCGCTGCTCGAGGGCTGAGCCGTGTTCCGCATTCTCTTCTACCAGCCCGAAATCCCGCCGAACACGGGCAACGCGATCCGGCTGACGGCGAACACGGGGTGCGAGCTGCACCTGGTCGAGCCGCTGGGGTTCACGCTGGAGGACAAGCAGCTGCGCCGGGCCGGGCTCGACTACCACGACCTGGCGCGGGTCCAGGTGCACGCGTCGCTGGCGGAAGCGTGGGAAGTGTTGCTGCCGGCCAAGGTCTACGCGTTCAGCGCGTCGGCGACGCGGATCTACACGGACGTTTCGTACGCGCCCGGGGACGTGCTGCTGTTCGGGCCGGAGTCGGCCGGCCTGCCCGCGGCGGTCCAGCAGGCACCGGAGGTGACCGACCGCGTGCGGCTGCCGATGCTGCCGACCAGCCGGTCGCTCAACCTGGCCAACACGGCGGCGATCACGGTCTACGAGGCGTGGCGCCAGAACGGCTTCGCGGCCGGGTGATCACCGTCCGGTAGGTTCGCCGGATGCGACAGCAGTTCCTGGGGGCGCTCATCGGCGCCGCGTTCGGCACCGTGTTCGTCCTCGTCAACTCCGGCGCCCCGCTGCCGACGGCGATCGCCTGGGTGCTGCGCGCCCTCGCGGTGGTCGCGCTGGCGGCGGTGGTGGTCCTCGGCGTCCGCGCCGGCGGCCGGCCGACCCTCGAGGGCCGGCCGATGTTCGGGCCGAGCTACCGGGTGATCGTCATCGGCGAAGTGGTGCTGCTCGTCGCCGGGTTCTTCGTGCTGAGCCTGCTGGACGCGCCGGTGCAGGCGAACGTCGCGTGGATCGCCACCATCGTCGGGCTCCACTTCGTGGCGCTGGCCTCGGCGTGGAAGGCACGCTCGATCCTGGTGGTCGGCGTGCTCCTGACCGTGCTGGGTGTGGTCGGCCTGGCCCTGCTCGGCACCGCGGCGCAGTGGGTCCCGTTCACCAGCGGGGTCCTCTCCGGAGTCACCCTCCTCGGCGGCAGCCTGTACGGCGTCCGCCGCGCCTGAGTCGGGTCAAGGCGCGCTGCACGACCGGTCCAAGCGCTCCGGTTTGGACACCTTGGTGATCAGTCGAATCCTCGACGACCGCGACCGGCCGGTCCTCCGCGAGGCGGAAGCCATCAGCATGGATCTCAGCCGGCAAGAGAGAGCGTGGGACTGAGGATCCCACCGCGCGCGGCGCAGTGGGTCCCGTTCGTCAGCGGCGTCCTCTCCGGAGTCACCCTCCTCGGCGGCAGCCTGTACGGCGTCCGCCGGGAAGGGTGAGCCTCACGGGAGTCTCTGGCCGTAGAACAGGCTGGCCGCCGCGCCCAGCATGA
The DNA here is from genome assembly GCF_030269325.1 of Amycolatopsis sp. NBRC 101858. Lineage (GTDB taxonomy): Bacteria > Actinomycetota > Actinomycetes > Mycobacteriales > Pseudonocardiaceae > Amycolatopsis > Amycolatopsis ponsaeliensis. The sequence continues at coordinate 539,104 of NZ_BSTD01000002.1, forward strand.
GGATCAGGGTCCCCACCACGACCCACGGCTTGCTCGCGTCCGCGTCCTTCAGCTCGTAGCCGATCTGCTCGCCGAGGTCGCCGTACACCTTCTTCAGCTCTTCGGCGCTGGCCGCCTTGTAGAAGTCGCCGCCGGACAGGCGGGCGATCTCGCGCAGGGACTCGTCGTCCACGCTGACCGGCTGGGCCTTGCCGTCGATGTCGACCGACCCGTGGGTCGTGCCGAACGAGATCGACGAGATCGGCACGCCGGCCTGCTTCGCCGCCTGGGCCGCCGTGTAGCCGCCGCGGGCCGCGTACAGGTCTTCCGGCACCGTCTGCTTGCCGTCGGACATCAGCACTATCCGCGCCGGTGGCGGGCCGTCGGCTCCGCCCACGACGCTCGAGAAGCTCTCCACCGACTGCAGCGCCGCGAAGATGCCCTCGCCGGTCGCCGTCGACTGGGCCAGCTTGAGGTTCTCGATCGCCTTGATCACGCCGTTGCGGTCGGTGGTCGGGTTGACCAGCACGGTCGCCGTGCCCGCGAACGAGATCAGGCCCAGGTTGATCCCCGGGGTCATGTTCCGCGCGAACTGCGTCGCCGCGTCCTGCGCCGCCTTCAGCCGCGTCGGCGCGACGTCGGTGGCCTCCATCGACAGCGACACGTCGATCACCAGCATCACCGTCGCCCGGTTGCGCGGGACCTTCTGCTCGGCCGTCGGACCGGCCAGCGCCACGGTGAGGATCAGCAGCGACAGCACGATCAGCACCGCCGGCAGGTGCCGCACCCAGCCCTGGCTCTTCGGCGCGACCTTCTCCAGCAGGGCCAGGTTCGCGAACCGCATGGTCCGCTTCCGGCGGGCCCGCTGAGCCAGGACGTACCCGATCGCGACGGCGGCGACCGCGATCAGCAGCAGGAACCACCAAGGCGCGCTGAAGCCCGTCAAGCTCACGCGACACCCCCGGACCAGCGCCGCTTGCGGGCCACGACGAACCGCACCATGTCGGCGATCCAGTCGGCGTCGGTGCGCAGCGTCAGGTGCGCCGCACCCGCGCGCCGCAGGCCGGCCGCCACCGTCTGCCGGTGGGCGTGGGCCGCGGCCCCGAACTCCTTGCGCAGCAAGGCCGACGCATGCACTTCGCGCTGTTTCCCTGTCTCCGGGTCGGCCAGCACGACGGTGCCCACCTCGGGCAGGTCGACGTCGCGCGGGTCGAGGATTTCGATCGCGATCAGTTCGTGGCGCCCGCCCAGCGCCCGCAGCGGCCGCTCCCAGGACGCGTCGCCCAGGAAGTCGGAGATCACCACGGCCAGGCCCCGACGGCGCGGCGGCCGGCGCAGCGCCTCCAGTGCCTGGGCGAAGTCACCGCGCGTGCCCTCGGCCGCCCGGGGCGTCTCGGCCAGCCGCCGCACCAGCCCGCGGGCGTGCGCCAGGCCGCCACGCGCCGGGATGCGGGTCGTCTCGGCGCCGGTGGAGATCAAGCCGCCGATCCGGTTGCCGCCGCCCCCGGTCAGGTGGGCGACCGCCGCGACCGCGCAGACCACCAGGTCGCGCTTCTCGCACAGCGCCGTCCCGAAGTCGAGGCTCGCCGAGAGGTCGGCGACGACCCACGTCTCCAGCTCGCGGTCGGCCACGGTCTCGCGGATGTGCGGGGTCGTGGTCCGGGCGGTGACCGCCCAGTCCATCCGGCGGACGTCGTCGCCGGGCTGGTAGGGACGCGCCTCGCCGGGCTCGGACCCCGGCCCCGGCACCAGGCCGAGGTGGTTGCCCTGCAGCAGCCCGTCGAGCCGGCGGCGGACGTCGAGCTCCAGGGTCCGGAGCCCGGCCTCCAGCCGTTCGCCGCGCAGCACCGGCGGCGCCCACGAAGGGCGGGTGCCCTTCTCGTTCTTCGCCATCGCCGGTTACCTGACCGGCGCGCCCGCCGGGACCGGGCCGCCCTGGCCGGCCCCGCCCTGCGGCCGGGCCGAGACCTGCGGCAACGGCACGGTCTGCAGCACGCGCGTGATGATGTGGTCGATCGGGACGCCGTCGGCGAGGGCGTCGTAGGACAGCACGAGCCGGTGGCGCAGCACGTCCGGCACGACGTCGACGACGTCCTGCGGCAGCACGTAGTCGCGGCCGCGGACCAGGGCCAGCGCCCGGGCGGCGGCGATGATGCCGAGGCTCGCGCGCGGCGAGGCGCCGTAGGACACCCAGCCGGCGACGTCGGCGAGGCCGTGCTCGTTCGGCGTCCGGGTGGTCAGCACGAGCCGCACCACGTAGTCGACGAGGGCGTGGTGCACGAACACCTGCGCCGCGACGCCCTGCAGCCGGACCAGCTCGCCCGGGCTGAGGACCTCGTGCGGGGTCGGCGGGGTGACGCCCATCCGGTAGATGATCTCGCGCTCCTCCTCGGCGGAGGGGTACTCGACGAGGATCTTGAACAGGAAGCGGTCGCGCTGCGCCTCGGGCAGCGGGTACACGCCCTCGTTCTCGATCGGGTTCTGGGTGGCCAGGACGAGGAACGGGTCGGGCATCGGGAACGTCTGCCCGCCGATCGACACGTGCCGCTCGGCCATCACCTCGAGCATCGCCGACTGCACCTTCGCCGGCGCGCGGTTGATCTCGTCGGCGAGCACGAAGTTCGCCACGACCGGGCCGAGCTCGACGTCGAACCGCTCGGCGCCCTGGCGGTAGATCCGGGTGCCGAGGATGTCCGCGGGCACCAGGTCCGGGGTGAACTGGACGCGGGAGAACGAGCCGCCGACGACCCTCGCGAACGTCTCCACGGCCAGGGTCTTCGCCACGCCGGGCACGCCTTCGAGCAGCAGGTGGCCCTTGGCCAGCAGGCCGACCAGCATCCGCTCGACCAGGCGGTCCTGGCCGACGATGATCCGCTTGACCTCGAACACGGTCCGCTCCAGCAACTGGGCGTCCCGGGCCGGCGTCCCGGGCTGCTGCCCGTTCCCGCCCTCGGCGTAGCCGGGCTCGGTCACTCTGCCTCCTCGAAAGTTCGTGCGCCGCCCCCGCGACGGTGATCACGCGGTGCGACCGTACTGCGTCCCCCGGTCGTTCGTCCGTCCGGCACGCGGACGCGCGGGTTGCCCCGTGAGTAGCCAACACCTCCCCCGGTGTGACATCTGTGAAGCAGCCCCTCAGCGGTGGCGCTCGAGGTCCTCGGGGGTGTCGATGTCGTCCGCTTCGCCCCGTTCCGCCGGCACGTCGGCGATGCGCAGGCCGCTCAGGGTCCGGCGCAGGCCGGCGCTCTCCGGTTCCGCCGGCAGCGCGTCCTTCAGCGCGGTTACCCGCCACGCGCCGAGCAGCCATTGCCGGGCCCCGGTGGCGTCGACGAGCACGGCGCCGTCACCGGCACCGATCGCGGCGACCAGGCGGTCCACTGTGGACCGGCGGACGCCCGGGAGGTCGGCGGCCAGCACCGCCACGGCCTCGACGTCGTCCGGGACGAACGCGAGCCCGGCGGCCAGCGCCGCCACCGGCCCGCTGCCGGGCACCGGTTCCCGGGTCCACACGACGTCGAACCCGGGCCGCCGCGGGCCGACGGCGACCACCCGCTCGGCGCCTTCGAGCGCGTGGATCGCGCGGGCGAGCAAGGGTTTCCCGCCCACCGACAGGGCCGGCTTGTCCACGCCGGACAGTCTGCGGGCCGCACCTCCGGCCACCACGATCCCCGCGTAGCGCATCCGGGGAGGCTAGCGGCCCGGCACGAGGTAAGTGAAGCTCGCGGCTTCAGCGCTCCAGCACGAGGTAGGTGAAGCCCAGCACGCCCCGGTAGTCGCGGACGTATTCGCGCAACCGCCGGTCGAGCCACTCCCGGACCTCGCCGGCGCGCGGGTCGTCCGGGTGCGCCGCCAGCCACTCCGCCCAGCCGGCGCGCGAGGTCGACTCGAAGTCGTCCCATTCGAGCTGGTCGGCGGTGCTGAAGTGGAGCACCCGCCAGCCGGCGGCGGCCGCCGCGTCGAGCAGGTCCGGCAGGGTCAGCATGTCCGGGCCGAAGATCTCCTGCGCCGCGGGGTTCGGCGGCGCCGCCCAGAAGCCGTCCCCGTAGAGGAGCCGGCCGGACGGAACCTTCCGCGCGAGGCCGTCGAGCGCGGCCTTCGTCGAGCCGAAGATGTGGGCGGAACCGATGCAGAACGCGCGGTCGGCGCGGCCTTCCCAAGCGGCCGCATCGGCTTCGACGAACTCCACGGCGCGGTCCCCGGCCGCCGCCCGCCCGCGCTCGAGGCCGGTCACATCGGTGTCGACGCCGGTTCCGCGCAGGCCCGGCGTCCGGGCGACGGCCCGCAGCAGCAGCTCACCCCAGCCGCAGCCGAGGTCCACGAGGTCGTGGCCGGCGTCGAGGGCCATCCGGTCGAGCAGCAGCTCCGCGTGAGGCTCGGACAAGGGTGTGTTCCAGCGCATCCGGGTGCGCCGCAGCGCGTTCAGTTCGTCGTCCACCGGGCGATCTTGTAGCCCGGACGGCGAGGAGTCGAACGGATTTCCGGCATACTCGGCGCATGACCTACCCCGCCGAGCCCCGCGTCGACGCCTACATCGACGCCCTGCCCGAGTGGCAGCAGGCGATCTGCCGGGAGGTCCGCGAGCTCGTCCACGCGGCGGACCCCGAGGTGGCCGAGACGATCAAGCGCACCCGGCAGCCGTACTTCGTGCTCGAGGGCAACATCTGCGCGCTGCTGGCGGCGAAGGACCACGTCAACGTCTTCGTCTACGACGGCGGCATCGTCCCCGACCCCGAGGGCATCATCACCGCCGGGCACGGCAACAAGACCGCGCGCACCGTCGCCTTCCGCCGGGGCGAGGTGATCAACGCGCCGGCGCTCACCGAGATGTTCCGGCGGATCATCGCGAACAACCGGGCCGGTGGCTGGCGCAAGATCAAGCGCGAGCAGGCGGACGCCTGACGCCGCTCAGCCGATCAGGCGGGTCGCGTACGGCATGATCCCGCCGTAGCGCACCGGCGCGACCCGGACCCGCAGGCCGGACTGCGGTGCCTCGACCATCTGCCCGCCGCCGAGGTACAGCGCGACGTGGTGGATGCCGCCCGCGCCGCCCCAGAACAGCATGTCGCCGCGGCGCATCTGCGAGAGCGGCACCCGCCGCCCGGCCGTGTACTGGTAGCCGCTGTAGTGCGGCAGGCCCCGGACCCCGGCGAACGCGTAGATCATCAGGCCGGAGCAGTCGAACCCGATCTTGTTGTAGTCGCCGTAGCGGTCGGCGACGCCGCCGTCGCGGATGCCGCGGGTCGGGCCGCTCGCGTTGCCGCCGCCCCAGGCGTACGGCAGGCCGATCTTCGACAGCGCCCGGGCGATGACCGCCTCGATCGACGAACCGGCCGGGCCCGCCGGCGGCCGGCTCGTGGGACGGCCACCGCCGCCGGACGAGCCGAGCGCGGCCTGGCGGGCGCGCTCGTCGTCCTCGCGCTGCTTCTGGGCGAGCCAGTCCTGGTAGCGCTGCCGCTGCCCCTGCAGGCCGTCGACCTTGGACTGGGCGGCGTAGAGCTGCTGCTCGACGTCGGACTTGTTCTTCTCGAGCTGGGTGTTCTGCGTGGCCTGGCTGTCCTGCGCCCGGATCGCGGCGGACTGCGCGGAGTCCGCGCTGGTCTTCGCCTCGCGCGCGGCGTCCTGCTTCTGCTGGGCGATCTCGGCGGCCTTGCGGGCCGCGGAGTCCTTGTTCGCCTTCTCGGTCTGCGCCTGCTGGAGCCGGTCGAGGGCGTTGAGCCGGTCGCCGCCGACGGCGTCGAGCAGCTGCGCGCGGGCCAGCATGTCCTTGGGGCTGTCGGCGCTGAGGTACGCCGAGAGCGAGCCGACCGTGCTGCCCTGCTGGAAGCTGGCGGCGGCGAACGTCTTCAGGTCGTTGCGAGCCTTTTCGATGGCGGCGTCCGCGGCGTCGGCTTCGGTCCGGGCAGCCTTCGCGTCGTTCTCCGCCTGCGCCGCGGCGTCCTGCGCGGACTGCAGGTCGACCAGGGCCTTGTTGGCCTCTTCCTGCTTGAGCTCGACGTCGTCCTGCAGCTGCGACAGCTTCTGCTCGGCCTGGGCCAGCTGGTTGGTCAGCCGGCCGACTTCACCGGCCTTCGCGTTGGCGTCGGCCTTGCTGTTGTTCAGCTCCGAGTCGCTCGGGTTGGGCGGCGGCGGGGGCGCGGCGAGGCCCGTGCCGCCCGCGCCGAACAAGATCACCAGGACCAGGGTGCTCACGGTGAGTCCACGGCGCCCGCCCGGCACACACCAGCCCCTGCGCCGTTCCGGCACGACCGCCACCTCCGCTCACCTGCGCACACCGCGCGTCACTGCAGTCACACCACTATCACAAGCATCACCGGAAACTTACACACCGTAGGCACCAATTCCCCTTATTGAGGGACCCCCGCCGCGGATGGCGCAGCCCACACCGCGTGTCGTCTTGTCCGCCAAACAGGACGCGCGTACTGTTTGAAGCACCGCGAGGTGTGCCATCCCGATTCCGGTCCTACGGTGGGGGTGCGCAAGACTCGCGTCCGCCTCGTGCGGACCGCACGAAACCCGAACTGACCGCACTGACCCGGGACTCGACCGCCGCACCGGCGCGGAAGTCCATGCCACTGGAGTTAGACGTGACCGCACCTGCCAGCAAGGACAGCTTCGGCGCCAAAGACACGCTGAAGGTCGGAGACGCCTCGTACGAGGTGTTCCGCCTGAACAAGGTCGAGGGCGCCGAGCGCCTGCCGTACAGCCTGAAGATCCTGCTCGAGAACCTGCTGCGCACCGAGGACGGCGCGAACATCACCGCCGACCACATCCGCGCGCTGAGCTCGTGGGACCCGAAGGCCGACCCGTCGATCGAGATCCAGTTCACGCCGGCCCGCGTGATCATGCAGGACTTCACCGGCGTCCCCTGCGTCGTCGACCTGGCCACCATGCGCGAAGCGGTCACCGACCTCGGCGGCGACCCGGACAAGGTCAACCCGCTCGCCCCGGCCGAGCTGGTCATCGACCACTCGGTGATCATCGACATCTTCGGCCGCCCCGACGCCTTCGAGCGCAACGTCGAGATCGAGTACGAGCGCAACCGCGAGCGCTACCAGTTCCTGCGCTGGGGCCAGGGCGCCTTCGACGAGTTCAAGGTCGTCCCGCCGGGCACCGGCATCGTCCACCAGGTCAACATCGAGCACCTCGCGCGCACGGTCATGTCACGCAACGGCCAGGCCTACCCCGACTCCTGCGTCGGCACCGACTCGCACACCACCATGGTCAACGGCCTGGGCGTGCTGGGCTGGGGCGTCGGCGGCATCGAGGCCGAGGCCGCCATGCTGGGCCAGCCGGTGTCGATGCTCATCCCGCGCGTCGTCGGCTTCAAGCTGACCGGGGAGATCCCGGCCGGCGTCACCGCCACCGACGTCGTCCTCACGATCACCGAGATGCTGCGCCGCCACGGCGTGGTCGGCAAGTTCGTCGAGTTCTACGGCGAGAGCGTCGCCGCGGTGCCGCTGGCCAACCGCGCCACCATCGGCAACATGAGCCCGGAGTTCGGCTCCACCGCGGCGATCTTCCCGATCGACGAGGAGACCGTCCGCTACCTGAAGCTGACCGGCCGCTCGCCCGAGCAGGTCGCGCTGGTCGAGTCCTACGCCAAGGAGCAGGGCCTCTGGCACGACCCGTCGCACGAAGCGTCCTACTCCGAGTACCTCGAGCTGGACCTCTCGACGGTCGTCCCGTCGATCGCCGGCCCGAAGCGCCCGCAGGACCGCATCGAGCTGACGGACGCGAAGTCGTCGTTCCGCAAGTCCATCCACGACTACGTGGACGGCGAGGACGTCACGCCGCACACCAAGATGGACGAGGCCTCCGAGGAGTCCTTCCCGGCCAGCGACTCCCCGTCGCTGTCGTTCGCCGAGGACGACGCCGCGCCGGTCACTTCCTCGGCCGCCAACGGCGCGTCGGGCCGCCCGAGCAAGCCGGTCAAGGTCTCGACTTCGGACCGCGGCGAGTTCGTGCTCGACCACGGCGCCGTGGTGATCGCCTCGATCACCTCGTGCACCAACACCTCGAACCCGTCGGTCATGCTCGGTGCCGCGCTGCTCGCGCGCAACGCCGTGGACAAGGGCCTCGCGGTCAAGCCGTGGGTCAAGACGTCGATGGCGCCGGGCTCGCAGGTCGTCACCGACTACTACACCAAGGCCAACCTGTGGCCGTACCTGGAGAAGCTGGGTTACCACCTGGTCGGCTACGGCTGCACCACCTGCATCGGCAACTCGGGCCCGCTGTCGGACGAGATCTCCGCGGCGATCCAGGAGAACGACCTCACCGCGGTCTCGGTGCTCTCGGGCAACCGGAACTTCGAAGGCCGGATCAACCCCGACGTGAAGATGAACTACCTCGCGTCGCCGCCGCTGGTCATCGCCTACGCGCTGGCCGGCACGATGGACTTCGACTTCGCGAACCAGCCGCTGGGCCAGGACAGCGACGGCACCGACGTCTTCCTGAAGGACATCTGGCCGACGGCCAAGGAGATCCAGGAGACCATCGACTACGCGATCACGCAGGAGATGTTCACCAAGGACTACGCCGACGTCTTCGACGGCGGCGAGCGCTGGAAGGCGCTGCCCACCCCGGAGGGCAAGACCTTCGAGTGGGACGCCGAGTCCACCTACGTCCGCAAGCCCCCGTACTTCGAGGGCATGACGCCGGAGCCGGCGGCGGTCACCGACATCTCCGGCGCGCGCGTGCTCGCGAAGCTGGGCGACTCGGTCACCACCGACCACATCTCCCCCGCCGGCGCGATCAAGCCGGGCACCCCGGCCGCGCAGTACCTCACCGAGCACGGCGTGGAGAAGAAGGACTTCAACTCCTACGGCTCGCGGCGCGGCAACCACGAGGTGATGATCCGCGGCACCTTCGCGAACATCCGGCTGCGCAACCAGCTGCTGGACGACGTGCAGGGCGGCTACACCCGCGACTTCACCCAGGACGACGCCCCGCAGGCGTTCATCTACGACGCGGCGCAGAACTACGCGGCGGCGGGCACCCCGCTGGTCGTGCTGGGCGGCAAGGAGTACGGCTCGGGCTCGTCGCGCGACTGGGCGGCCAAGGGCACCTCGCTGCTGGGCGTGCGCGCGGTGATCACCGAGTCGTTCGAGCGCATCCACCGCTCGAACCTGATCGGCATGGGCGTCATCCCGCTGCAGTTCCCGCAGGGCGAGTCGGCGGCGTCGCTGAAGCTGGACGGCACCGAGACGTTCGACATCTCGGGCATCACCAAGCTGAACGACGGCGAGACCCCGCGCACCGTGCACGTCACCGCGACCAAGCAGGACGGCAGCAAGGTGGAGTTCGAGGCGGACGTCCGCATCGACACCCCGGGTGAGGCGGACTACTACCGCAACGGCGGCATCCTGCAGTACGTGCTGCGGAAGATGACCCAGGCGTAAGGGTTGCGCTGTTCGGAGGCCTCCCCGTCGATTCCGGCGGGGAGGCCTTTCGTTTCCCGGTACGGTGTCCGGCATGGGGGCACACAGCGGCACGGTCGACCTCGGCGACGGAACCCTGTCCTACGAAGAACGCGGCCGCGGGCGGCCGGTCGTCTTCCTGCACGCGGGCGGCATGACCCGCGCGATGTGGGACGAGCAGTTCGCCCGCTTCGCCCGCGACCACCGGGTGATCCGGTACGACGCCCGCGGCAGCGGCGACTCGTCGAACCCGCCGTCCCCACCCGGCCTCTATTCCCACTACGAGGACCTGAAGAAGCTCCTCGAGACCCTCGACGTCGAGGACCCGGTGCTGGTCGGCTGTTCGTTCGGCAGCCGCGTGTTCCTCGACTTCGCGATCGCCTACCCCGGCCGGGCCGCCGGGCTGTTCCTCGCCTCGCCGGGGATCAGCGGGATGGAGTTCCACGACCCGTACATCCTGGCGCTGCTGGCCGAACAAGCCGAGGCAGCCCAGGCCGGTGACGGCGCGCGCGTGCTGGAGTGCCTGCTGCGGATGTGGGTCGACGGCCCGCACCGCTCGCCCGCCGACGTCGGCCCGGGAGTCCGGAAGTTCTGCCACGACATGGTGGTCGAGAACTTCGTGAAGGGACACGCGGCGCCGGACCTCGGCGTCGAATTGGGCGCGATCCGCCGGGTGGCGGAGGTCCGCGACCCGGCGCTGGTGGTCACGGGCGACTTGGACTCGAGCGACATCTTCGCCGTCGCCGACCTCGTGGACCGGCGAGCCGCGCACGCGCGCCGGGCGAAGGTGCCCGGCGCCGCGCACATGGTGAACCTGGAGCAGCCCGCCCGGTTCGACGAGCTGCTCCGGAAGTTCCTCCGCACCTGCTAGGCCGGCACGGCTTCCCAGCGCACGCTGGAAACCGAGGGCTCCAGCGAAAGCCGTGACACCGCCGACTCCATCTGCGCGTCGTCGCGCTGGTCCGCGGCCAGCTCGGCGCGGACCTCGACCGTGCGGTTCTCCGGCCGGTCGGTGCTCAGCACCGAGAGCAGCCGGAAGTCCGTGCGCGCCAGCGCTTGGACGAGCAGAGCCCGGACGTGGGCTTCGGAGTCGTCGCGGGTCACCGCCTGGAACTCGTAGCGGGCCGGGGTTTCCCCGCCCGAGTCGGGACGGCGGTCGACGACCCGGCCCAGCGGCCGCAGCACCACGTTCACCCCGACCACGACGGTGGTCCCGGCCGCCGCGACGGCGTACAACCCGGCGCCCGCAAGGGAACCCACGGCCGCCGAGCACCAGAGCGTTGCCGCCGTGTTGAGGCCGCGGACGTTGAGGCCGTCCCGCATGATGACCCCGGCGCCGAGGAACCCGATGCCCGAGACGATCTGCGCGGCCACCCGCGTCGGGTCGGCGTCGGCGCTCGAGGCGAGCCCGCCGAACCCGTGGGCGGACAGCAGCACGAACAGCGTCGCGCCGACCGCGACGAGGGCGTTGGTGCGCAGCCCGGCCATCCGGGCGCGGAACTGGCGCTCGAACCCGATGACGGCACCCAGGCCGACGCCGGCGCCGACGCGCAGCAGCATTTCGAAGATGGTCATGATCCGACTCGTTTCCGGCGTGCGCGCACTGCCGGACAGGAAGGAGACCGGACGGGTTCAGCCCAGCCGGAAGCCTCCGGTGAGCGCACGCCCGGTCGTCGCAGGACTGTCCGCTGGCATGTGCCGCTCACCTCGCTTCCGTTGCTCGTGGTTGATCACCGGCACCCACCTTAGCCGAGGCAGGCGGGCCCCGGTTGTGATGATCACTACGCCCAGTGCCGGCGCAGGTGCGGGACGAGGTCTTCGGGGCGCTCGTCCGGGAAGAACAACTTCGCGCCGGGCACCTCGACGACTTCGGTGACGCCCGGGACGGCGGCGGCGAACCGGTGTGCCCACTCGATCCCGAAGTTCGGGTCGCCGGTGCCCCAGACCAGCAGCGTCGGCACGCGGAACTCCTTGAGCAGCGGCTCGATGGCGTCCAGTTCCTCGCCGCGGACCGACGTCAGCAGGCGCTCGAACTGCCGGGCCGCGTCGAGGGTGCCGAACACCGGGCGGACGAACGCGTTCAGGACCTCGTCCGGTACGCGGTCCGGCTGCTCGTAGCCACCGGCCAGCACCCCGGTGCGCGCCTGCTGCGGGTCGGCGGCGAGCCGGACCGACAGCGGCGCGAGCTGCCCGCGTTCGGCCAGCTCGACGACCGGGCGGAACGCCTCGGGCGGCAGGTTGCCCTGGGTGTCGCAGTTGGTCAGGGTGAGCGTCCGGAGCCGGTCGGCGTGGTGCACGGCGAAGACCTGCGCGACGGCGCCGCCGGTGTCGTTGCCGACGACGTCGAGGTCGCCCAGTTCCAGCGACTCGCAGAAGTCGCCGAGCAGCCGCGCCAGGCCGTTCAGGCTCAGGTCCTGATCGGCGGTCACCGGCGAGGCGCCGTGGCCCGGCAGGTCGGGTGCGAGGCACCTCCGCTCCCCCGCCAGTTCGCCGATCGCCTTGCGCCACAACAGGTTGTTCGTCCCCGCGCCGTGCACGAAGAGCGCGACCGGTCCCTCGCCGACGTCGGTGTAGCTCACGTCGCCGGACGCCGTCGACACGCGCCCGCGGTGGTTCTCCCAGGTTCGCAGCTCCATCGGTACAGTCCCTCCAGAAGTAAACCGACTGACGGTCTAGTATGAACAGACCGTCAGTCGGTTTGTCAACGACGGAGGCTGCCGACCCGCATGAACAAGAAGATCGACCGCGGCCAGGCGACCCGCGAGCACCTCGTCGCGGTCGCCACCGGCCTGTTCACCGAACACGGCTACGACGGCACCTCGATCGAGGCCGTCCTGCGGGCCGCCGACGTGAGCCGGGGCGCGCTCTACCACCACTTCCCCGGCAAGGACGCGCTGTTCGCCGCGGTCCTGGACACCGTCTACGACCGCGTCGAAGCGGAAGGCGTCAAGGCCGTCGAAGGCCTGGACGACCCGGCGACGGCGTTGCGCACCGCCTGCCTGACGTGGATCCGGAGCGCCGCGGATCCCGTGGTGCGGCAAGTGATGCTCATCGACGCGCCGGCCGTGCTCGGCTGGCAGCGCTGGCGCGAAGGCGACGAAGCACGCACGCTCGGCAAGCTCAAGGTCGCGTTGCGGCTCGCGGCCGCCGAGGGCCGGCTGGCTCCGGTGCGCGTCGACTACTTCGCGCACGTGCTGCTCGCCGGGCTGAACGAGATCGCCATGCTGGTCGCCCGGTCGGACGACCGGGCGAGCGCCGCGGTGGAGGCCGAAGCGGCCGCCGCGGACCTGCTCGACCGGCTGCTCCGGGCGTGAGAACGGGCCGGGGCGACAGCTTCACCCCGGCCCGTCGGTCGTGCGTCGTTACGCGGTCTCGAACGGCTGGACGTTCGGCTGGAACACCTGCCCGTTGGCCGGGACCTTGAGGTCGGTCAGGTAGTCCGCCACGGCCTTGTCGACGCCCAGGGCGTCGCCGAGGATGCAGTGGCCGAACGCGTCGACCGACAGCAGCCGCGAGTTGCCGAGCTCGGCCGCCATCCGCTGGCCGAACTTGTACTGCGTCGCCGGGTCGTAGTAGTTGCTCACCACGACCACCGGGACGTCGGTCTTGGCCCGCCACGGGCCGCGGTAGACGTCCGGCTTCTTCGCCGGCCACACCGGGCAGCCCGCCGTGTCGGCGAACGCCTGGTAGCGGCCGAAGGTGCGCGACTCGCGCTCCCACTTCGCGGCGATGTCCGGCACCTGCTCCTGCTTGATCTTGAACGGCTTGTCGGAGCAGTTGACGGCGAAGTACGAGTCGTCACTGGTGTAGGGGCTGTCCGGGTTCTGGTCGGCCAGGCCCTGCTTGCCGCCGGTGAGCACCTTCAGCGACCTGGCCTGCAGCGTCTGCGCCTGCGCACCCGCCGGGTGGATCGCGGTGTAGAGCGCCTGCAGGTCCTCGGCCAGGCCGGGGAACGCCGACGGCGAGTACAGGACGCTCGAAACCCCGCCGGTGAACGCGTTGATGTCCACCGTGCCGCCACCCGGGAGGGTGATCGGCTGCTTGCGGAGGTACTCGCGCAGTTCGTCGAACTTGGCCCGCGGGGTACCGTCGCTGAACGCGCACTTGGCGCCGGCCTGGTCGCAGCGCTTGAGGAACCCGTCGAGCGAGATCTCGAAGCCCTGCGCGCGTTCCCGGTCGTACTGCACGCCGTCACTGGTGCGCAGCGCCGGGTCGACGTTGCCGTCGATGACGATCGCGCGCGACTGCTTCGGGAACATCGACGTGTAGGTCGAGCCGATGAGCGTCCCGTAGGAGAAGCCGACGTAGGTCAGCTTCTGGTCGCCGACCGCCGCGCGCAGCGTGTCGAGGTCGCGCACGACGTCCTTGGTGGACATGTGGTTCAGCAGCGAACCGGCGTTGTTCTTGCAGAACTTGCCGTAGTCGCGGTAGCTGGCGAGGGTGCCGGAGATCTCGGCGCGGCTCAGCGGCACCGGGATCTGGGCGCCGAAGACCTCGTCGGCGTCTTCCTGGGTGGTGAAGCAGCGCAGCGGGTTGCTCTGGCCGACCCCGCGCGGGTCGAACCCGACGAGGTCGAAGCGGTCGAGCACCTGCGGCTGGAAGTAGAACTGGCCGCTGATCGGCATCCGCAGGCCCGAGCCACCGGGGCCGCCGGGGTTGAGGAACAGCGAGCCGACGCGGGTGGCCGGGGTGCGGGCGGCACGCTTGAGCAGCGCGATGTCGATGGTGCCCAGCGAGGCGTTGTCGTGGTCGATCGGCACGCGGTAGCGGGCGCAGCTGTAGAACTTGACCTGGTCCGCGGGCACGCCGGCGAGGGTGTCGCTCGAGCAGGTGCCCCAGTTGACGGCGGCGGTCGCGCCGACGACGGCCGGCTTGGCCACCGCGTCTTCGGCCGCCGCTGCGGTCCCGGCCGTCCCGGCCAGTCCCACGCCGGCCACGAGCGCCCCCACCAGCGCGAACGACCGCACCCGGCCCTGTGTGGATCTCGGCAAGAGATCTCCTCCCTAGGTCACGCACATCCCGTGGACGTGCACAGCGCCGCGCGGTCGAGACGTCACGGCGCGTTACCCGGGAGACCCTGGCACAAACCGGTGAATCCCGGCACCGGCCAAAAGGATGGTGGGAACCTATCGAGCAGGCCGTTTGAGTACGAAAACGGGCAACGGCCGCCCGGCTTCCTCCTGCTCCATCGCGTAGCCCGGCCAGAACTCCAGCAGCTCCGCCCACATCGCCGCGTACTCCTCGCCGGTCAGCTCGCGGGCCGCCACCTCGGCCGCCCGCCCGCCGATGGCCACCTCCGCCCGCGGGTTCGCGCGGAGGTTCAACGCCCACGCCGGGTCGTTCGGGCGGCCCCAGTTGGACGCCGTCAGCACCAAGTCGTCGCCGTGCGGGAAGTAGAGCAGGTTCGTGCTCCGGGGCAGCCCGCTCTTGCGGCCGGTCGTCGTGAGGCGCAGCGACGGCAGCCCGGCGAGCGCCACGAGGCTCACCCGGCCGCCGAACGCCTTGTGCAGTTTCTTGTCCGCCCACACGACGAACCCGGCCGTGCGCATCAGCCACGGCTTGGTGCCGACGGCCCGGGCGAGTGCCCGGAGAGGATTAGCCACGCACAGATCTTGCCAGGCTCACCCCGAACCGCTGCTGCGAGTCGGTCCACCAGCGGTCGAGCACGAACCCGGCCGCGGCCAGCTCCGCTTCGACGCCACTCGGGCGGAACTTCGCCGAGATCTCCGTGCGGACGTGCTCCCCCTCGGCGAACTCCACCGTGAGGTCCGCGCCCGGGATCCGGACCGTGAGCGCGCGCCGAGCGCGCAGCCGCATCTCGATCCACTCGTTCTCCGCGTCCCAGTGCGAGACGTGCTCGAACTCGTCGAGGTCGAAGTTCGCGCCGAGCCGCGCGTTGATCACCCGCAGCACGTTCTTGTTGAACTCGCCCGTGACGCCGGCCGCGTCGTCGTAGGCGCGCTCCAGGATGCCCGGGTCCTTGACCAGGTCGGTGCCGAGCAGCAGCCACTCCCCCTCGTCGAGCACTTCCCGCACCGACCGCAGGAAGACCGCGCGCTCGGCGGGCAGGAAGTTGCCGATCGTGCCGCCGAGGAACGCCACCACCCGCGGCTGGCCGCCGGGCAGCAGGTCGAGGTGCTGGGTGAAGTCGCCGACGACCCCGCGCACGGTGAGTCCCGGGTAGTCCTTCGAGATCGCCTCGGCGGCCTCGGCGAGCGCGGACTCGGACACGTCCAGCGGCACGAACGCCTCCAGCGTCCCGTGCCCGGTGAGCGCGTCGAGCAGCAGCCGGGTCTTCTCGCTCGACCCGGACCCGAGCTCGACGAGCGTGTGCGCGCCGGTCAGCTCCGCGACGTCACCGGCGTGCCCGGCCAGCACCTCGCGCTCGCTGCGGGTCGGGTAGTACTCCGGCAGCTGGGTGATCTTCTCGAAGAGCTCACTGCCTTCGGCGTCGTAGAACCACTTGGGCGGCAGCCACTTCCGCTCGGCAGTCAGCCCGGCGACGACGTCCGCGCGCAGTTCCGCGGTGACGGCGTCGCCGGAACGGTGGTGGTCCAGATCGACTTCGGTCATGACAGGGTGCCTTCCAGGGTCAGGGGAAGCAGGTCGACGCCGGCCGCGGTGGCGCGCACGGCGTGGTGGTCCGGGACGGGTTTCCAGCGCGGATCGCCGTCCAGGGGTTCGGACGCCAGCAGCACGCCCGCCGGGGTCTCCAGCAGGGACAGCGCGTGCGTCCAGGCGGTACCGATCAGCGTTTCGCCGTCGGTGAGCAGGAAGTTGAGCCGGGAGCCGGGCGCGGCCGCCTCGACGGCGGCGCTCAGCTCCGCCACCGCCGTCAGCGGGTCCTCCCCCGCCGCCAGGCGGGCCCGCAGCAGGGCCCAGAGCACCGCCGAGTCCGTCGGCGCCTCCAGGGTCAGCAGTTCGGTGACGGGCAGGGTCTTGGCCGCTTCGGCCAGCGAGTCCGGCCAGCCGCGGACGACGCCGTTGTGGCTGAACAGCCAGCGCCCCGCGGTGAACGGCGCCGCGGCCGCTTCGGTCACCGGCATGCCGGTGGTGCCGTTGCGGACCGCGGCGACGAACGCGCCCGAGGTCACCGACGCGGCCAGCGGCGGCAGCGTCTCATCTGTCCACAGTGGAGTGGACCGCCGGTGCCGGAGCGGCTCGGAGCCCGGGCCGGGGTACCACCCCAGCCCGAACCCGTCGGCGTTGACCGAGCCGCCCCCGCGCATGTCCGCCGGCGCGTAGGACTGCACCAGCAGGGAATGCGGCGCGCGAAAGACCGCCTCGGCGGGCGAAAGCGGCTCGCCGAGGTAGGCGATGTGCCTGCACATGGCGCCTAGCCCACCTCGCCGGGTGCCGCGTCGCGGGCGGTGCGGAAGCCGGCGAAGATCTGCCGCCGGATCGGGTAGTCCCAGTTGCGGAACGTGCCCCGGATCGCCGCCGAGTCGGTGCCGAACGAGCCGCCGCGCAGCACCTTGTACTCCGGGCCGAAGAACACCTCGGAGTACTCCCGGTACGGGAACGGCGCGAAGCCCGGGTAGCCGTGGAAGTCCGTGCTCGTCCACTCCCAGACGTCGCCGATCAGCTGGTGCACGCCGGTCGGCGACGCGCCGGCCGGGTACGCCCCCGCGGGCGCCGGACGCAGGTGGCGCTGGCCGAGGTTGGCGTGCTCGGCCGACGGCTCCTCGTCACCCCACGGGAACCGCCGCGAGCGGCCGGTGGCCGGGTCGAACCGGGCGGCCTTCTCCCACTCGGCCTCGGTCGGCAGCCGCCGCCCGGCCCAGGCCGCGTACGCCTCGGCTTCGTAGTAGGAGACGTGCACGACCGGCTCGTCGGCCGTGATGCGCTCGTGGACGCCGAACCGGGTCCGCCACCAGCCGTCCTGCTCCCGGTTCCAGAAGCGCGGTGCGCTGATGCCGTTCTCGGTCCGGTAGGCCCAGCCGCCCGGGCTCCACCACTGCTCGTCGTCGTAGCCGCCACTGTCGAGGAACTCGGCGTAGGCCCCGCACGTCACCGGGGTCGTGTCCAGCCAGAACGCCTCGACGGCGAGCTCGTGCGCCGGGCGCTCGTTGTCCAGCGCCCACGGCTCGGCCGAGGTGCCCATCGTGAACGCGCCGCCCGGCACGAGGACCTCCGCCGGGAGGGCACCCGACCGGGCGGGCGGCGGCTCGGGCGCGTGCAGCACCGGGTCGCCCTTGCGCAGCTGGTGGGTGGCCAGCATGGTTTCGTCGTGCTGCTGCTCGTGCTGGGTGATCATGCCGAACGCGAAGGCCTGCTCGGTCAGCCGCCGGCCCTCCATCGGCGCGTGTTCCAGCACGTCGAACGCCTTTTCGCGGACCTGCTTGACGTACGCACGCGCCTCGGCCGGGCCGAGCAGCGGCAGCTCCGGCCGGTCGGCGCGGGCGTGCTGGAACGCGTCGTAGATGTCGTCGATGTCCGGCCGCAGCGGCTCCCGGCCGCCGACGTCGCGGACCAGCCACAGCTCCTCCTGGACGCCGATGTGCGCCAGGTCCCAGACCAGCGGCGACATCAGCTTGGAGTGCTGGCGGACCAGGTCTTCGTCGTCGACCGCGTCGGTCAGCGCGACACTGCGCGCGCGGGCCCGGGTCAGGGCTTCGGCGGCCCGGGCGCGCAGGTCCTGCGCGCTCAGGTCACCCAGTGCTTCCGTGCTCATGCTCGGCTCCTCGATCGGTACGCGCGCCCCTGCACGCTCTTGCTGATCTCGGCGATCGACTCCTCCGCCAGCCCGGTGGCACCCAGCTCGGCACAGCCGAGGTCGGCCAGTGCCGCCGCGGCCGCCGCCAGCTCCGGATCCGCCAGGCCACGCCGCGCCGCCGTGGTCCAGCGGTCGGCGACCGGTGCGCAGAGGTCGCGCACCTGCTCCACAGTGGACGGACGGGCGAGCAGCGCGGCGACCAGGGCCACCGGTGCCAGCCATTCGCCGGGCGGCTGCGCGTCGAGGTACCGGATCTCCAGGTACCCCTGCGGGCGGACCGGGGTGAACATCGTGGTGAGGTGGTAGTCGAGGTCCGCCACCGTCGGCCTCGGCAGCAGGGACGCCGCGCCCCGGCCGTCGATCCAGTCGGCGAACGTCAGCCCCTCCGGCGCGTCCCACGGCCGGTCCGGCCGGGGCAGGACCATCAGCGGGGTGTCCATCATCCGCGTGGCCCACTCCGCCGCCGGCTCGCCCGCCACGGCCGCCGTGCGCGTGCGCACCGGCTCCGTGTCGTGCACCGCGAGCCAGCGGGCGGACGCCAGCCCCGTGTCGCGCCCGGCGTGGACGCGGGAGTTGGCGAAGAGGGCGAGCAGCGGCGGGCCCATGGCGTGCGCGGCCGACCACCGGGCGGCGTGGTGCTCGGCCTCCCCGGCGTCGAGGCACACCTGCAGGCCGGCGGTGCTGCACATCATGGTGATGCCGCCGGGCCCGATCGGCGCGAACCGGCTCTCCATCGCCGCGTAGCGCGGCGTGTGCAGGATCCGCCGGGGCGGCCGGTGGGCGTCGATGCCCGATTCGCCCAGCACGAGGCCGTGCCGGGCGAGGCGGTCACGCAGGTGGTGGAGGTCGGCCGTGACCACTGCGTCGAGGTCGCGCAGGGAGGCCTGGGGAAGAGCGGAGATTTCGACCTGGCACCCGGGCTCGAGGCTCACTGGTGAACCTGCCGGGAGCGGTGCAGCGGGGCTGTCGGGGCGGAGGGTCCGCGGGGTGTGCGGGCCCAGCGCCGTGGCGAGGAGGTCGGGATCGAGCGATCTGGCCGGGTCGTCGGCGTGGTGCACGGTGAACTCCAGCTCGACGCCGATCAGGCGCGGTGGGCCGTGCTTGAAGCACACCGATGCCACGTACGCCTCCCCCGCCGCGCGGTCCGCCAGGACCCGCGCGGTGCGGTTCGACGCACTTCCCGACTTCTCGGGAAAGTCGTGCACCGTAGACGCTTCTGTCATGTCCGTCCTTGTTCCGGGTGGTGGAACTTCTTGACTTCGGACGCTACACGCGGGGTACGACAAAATCAGGCCGGATCTTGCGCAGCGGGACCGGTTCACCACTCCGTAAGAAGTCCCGGATCAGGGCAAAGCGGATTCGGTGCCCAGCCCCAGCTCGGCCGCCGAGGCCCGGACGGCGTCGATCACCAGGTGCAGCGCCGGCCGCCGGAACGCGGTGCGCCGGTAGGCGATCGACACCGTCCGCAGCAGGGGCGTGGTGAGCGCGACGACGTCGATCCCGGGCGGCCGCAGCAGCCGCAGGCCCAGGTCGGAAACCAGGGTGACGCCGAGCCCGGCCCCCACCATCGCCATCGCCGTGGACTGCTCTTCGACCTCGTGGTTGATCTTCGGGGAGAAGCCGTGGCGCCGGCAGGCCGTGCGCATCGCCCGGCCGAAGTGCGACTTCGGGCTGGCCAGGATCCACGGGTGCTCGGCGAGGTCGTCCAGGGAGGCCGACCCCGACGGGACCGCGCCCCGCGGCACGGCGGCGTGCAGCCGCTCGACGGCGACGACCGCGCGTTCCAGCCCGGCGTCCCACGCCGTCGGCGTGTCGGAGTAGTCGATGACGAACGAAAGGTCGAGCGTGCCGTCGCGGACGGCTTCGGCGGTGTCCTCCGGCGCCAGCTCGCGGGTGCGCACCTCGATGCCGGGGTGCTCGCCGGCCAGGGCGGTCAGCGCCGTCGGGAGCAGCCCGGAGGCCACTGACGCCCACACGCCGGCCACCAGCCGGACCGTGCGGGCCTCCTGGGCCTCCTCCAGGGCGAGCGTCGCGCGCTCCACCGAGCCGAGGATCTCCTCCGCGTGCTCGGTCAGCAGCTTGCCCAGCTCGGTCAGCTGGACGCGCCGCCCGAGCCGTTCGAACAGCTTGGCTCCCACGTCCCGTTCCAGCTGCGCAAGCTGCTGCGACACCGCCGAAGCGGTGTAGTGCAGGGCCGCCGCGGCTGCGGTGACGGTGCCTCGGCGCTGCAGCTCGCGGAGCATCCTCAACCGATGCAACGAAAGCTCCATGCACCAAACCTAAACGAGATCGTGCAGCAGCGTTAAATGGACGCGAGGGCCACCCGGGGCGCACGCTCGGTGGGGCGGTCGCCGGACCGCCCCGGACTTCCCTGGAGGTGAGTGGCCCTGATGACCCCGCGCAATGCCGAGCCGCTGATGCGACTGACCTGGACCGACCCCATCACCGGCGCCAACGGCTACCTGGTCGTGCACAGCCTGGTCTCCGGCGTCGCCACCGGCGGCACCCGGATGCGGGCGGGCTGCACGATGAGCGAGGTAGAAGACCTCGCCCGGGGCATGGCCAACAAGACCGCGACCTTCAACCTGCCGGTCGGCGGGGCGAAGGGCGGCATCGACTTCGACCCGAAGGACCCGCGGGCGTTCGGCGTGCTGAAGCGGTTCTGCGCGTTCCTGCGGCCCTGGCTCGACGCGCACTGGGTGACCGCCGAGGACCTCGGCGTGCCCCAGCACCTGATCGACGAGGTGTTCGCCGAGCTCGGGCTCGAGCAGTCGTACCACGCGGCGATCGCCCGTTCGGCCGATCCGGCGCGCACCCTGCGCCGGGTGCAGGCGGGCCTCAACGCGCCGGTGCCCGGCGGGCTGCTGCTCGGCGACGTCGTCGGCGGCTACGGCGTGGCGCAGGCGTGCCTCGGCGTCGCGGCGGCGTGGGACTGGGACGTGCGCGAGACGACCGTGGCGATCCAGGGCATCGGCACCATGGGCGGCGGCGCGGCCTGGTACCTGCACGAAGCCGGGATGAAGGTGGTCGCAGTGGCCGACGCCGCGGGCACGCTGTACGACCCGGTGGGCCTCGACGTCCCGGCGCTGCTGGAGCTGCGCGACCGCTTCGGCGAGGTCGATCGCACCCGGCTGCCGGAAGGCGTGCGGTCGCTGCCGCGCGAGGCGGTCGTCGGGATCGACGCGGACATCTTCGTGCCGGCCGCGATCTCCTACGCGCTGCGGCCGGACAACGAGAACCTGGTCAAGGCGTCCGTGGTCGTCGAGGCGGCCAACGCGGCGACGACGCCGGAAGCGGAAGCCGCGCTCTCGGCCCGCGGTGTCGCGGTCGTGCCGGACTTCGTCGCCAACGCGGGCGCGGCGGCGTGGGCGTGGTGGCTGCTGCTGGGCGAGGTCGGCGCGGACCCGGCCGACTCGTTCCTGCGGCTGCGCACCGAGATGCAGGCGAAGGTCGCGCTCCTGCTGGCCGAGTGGAACATGGACCGGCTGCCGCTGCGCATCACCGGGCTGCGGCTCGCCGAGACGACCCGGGCCCAGCGTGCCGAGGCGGCGCTCGCCCCGGAAGGTGAGCCGGCACTGCTCATCCCGTGAACCGGGGGTCCGCGCGGCGCCCGTCGGGCCGGCGCCGCGCGGAATCCCTCAGCCCGCGAACCGGTCGGTGGCCCCGACCAGGACGTCCTGCATCGGCGTGTCCTGCGTGGAATGCCCGATGTTCTCCAGCAGCACCAGCTCGCTGCCCGGCCAGCCGTGGTGCAGCAGCCAGGGCGTGCCGACGATGTTGCTCGTGTCGAGCACGCCTTGCGCCAGCACCGCGGGGACGCCGGCGAGCTTGCCGAGGTTCCGCAGGATCTCGCCGTCGGGCAGGAACGCCCGGTTGCTGAAGTAGTGCGTGACTAGCCGCGCGAAGCAGAGCCGGTAGGCCGGGTCCTCGAAGCTCTTGTGCGGGGGCACGCCCGGGAGCATCGCGTCCTCCCAGGCGCACCAGTCGTCGGCCGCCTTGTGGTGGACCGCCGGGTCGGGATCCATCAGCAGCCGGTGGTAGGCGGCGGACAGGTCGCCGTCGCGGTCGTGCTCCGGCACTCCCTCGCGGAACTTCGCGAAGCCCTCCGGGAAGTACGCGCCGAGACCGCGGATGAGCATCTCGATCTCGATGAAGCGGTCGGTCGCCAGGCCCATCAGCACCAGCTCGCTGACGCGGCCGGGGTGGCGCAGCGCGTACGTCAGGCTCAGCACGCACCCCCAGGAACCGCCGAACAGCAGCCACTTCTCGACGCCCAGCCGGGTGCGCAGCAGCTCGAAGTCGGCGACCAGGTGGTCGGTGGTGTTGGCGGAGAGGTCGGCGACCGGGGCGCCGGCGTGCGGGGTGCTGCGGCCGCAGCCGCGCTGGTCGACGAGCACGACCCGGTACTTCGCCGGGTCGAAGTACCGGCGGAGGTTCGTCGAGCAGCCCGAGCCCGGGCCCCCGTGCACGACGAGCGCCGGCTTCCCGTCCGGGTTCCCGCAGGTCTCCCAGTAGATCTCGTGCCCGTCGCCGACGTCGAGCAGACCGTGCTCGTAGGGTTCGATCTCGGGGTACAGCCCAGCCATCAGCGCGTCCTTCCACCGGATACAACAGCGCTGTCACATTACCGCCGGAAGACACCCGCCGCGGCCCCTTTTTCGCCGGGGCCGCGGCTCAGACGAGGTCGACGGCCAGTTCCATGAGCGTGTCGGCCAGATCGCGCGGGCCCGCCGGGCCGATGTGGATGACGGCGTCCTCGCCCGCGCCCGAGGTGTAGCTGAGGTAGCGGCCCCAGTCCGTGTCGGCGTAGTGCAGCGGCTGCCGCAGGCAGGTGTGGCGCCCGACGTCGTCCCGGCGGCCGACGTAGAGCTCCCCGCTGCCCGAGACCGGGCGCTGCACGAGGCTGACGACGTCGGCGACCGCCGGGTCGAGCGGGTAGGCGTCCTGGCCACGGCGCGCTGCCTCGGTCAGGTCCGCCACCCGGACGCTGCGCGGGCGCCCGCCGCCCGCGCCCATCGGCGGCAGCTGCTCGACGAGCGACTCGGCGAGCCGGTTCCGGTCGATCTCCTGGACACCGACCCGCGTCCCGTCGGAGACGGCCAGGACCGCCTGCAGTCCTTTCGCGGCGGCGAGCACACCGTAGGTGCGGCCGTCGACCCCGACCCAGCCGTAGCACTCCCGCGCCGGGCTCACCAGCAGCGGGAGCCAGTCGAGGAAGTCGACGGTCGACCGGCCGCGCGCGTCGATCAGCCCGGCTTCGGCCAGGGCGGCGTCGATGCGCTTGCCGGCCTCTTCGCGCTCCTCGTCCGAGAGCCACAGCGGCTCCGGGCGCAGCGTGATGTGCAGCTGACCGACCTGCTCGCGCTCGGCCAGTGCGGCCAGCGCCTCGACCGGAACGTCCACCCGGCCTGTTGCCACGTCCACCCGTTTGCTCGCTCTACTCGCCGATGACCGGCGGGCTGGTCCGCTGGTCGGTACCGAAGATGGCGTCCGGGTCCGCCTCGATCAGGAAGTCCGGCCGCTGGTGTTCATCATCTTCCTCACCCTCGCCCCGGCGGCCCCCGGCCCCCATGGGTCCCATCTGCCCGGACCGCCCGGCGGCCGACCGCGCGGCGGCGGCCTCCGCGGCGGCGGCGTTGCCGAGACTGCCCATGCCGGAGCCACGGCCACTGCCGAGCCCGCGCTCCCCCGCGGCGCCGGACCCGGTACCGCGACCGGCGCCGCTCCCGGATTCGCTGCCGCTGCTGCTGCCGCTTCCGCTGATGGGCCGGCCGTTGGAGTCGAGCAGCCGGCTGCCGGCGTTCCCGCTGTTCGGCCCGCGACCACCGGTGCTCGAGTTGGGGTCGTTGCCGAAGGTGTTCGAGTAGTTCTGGCCGCCGCCCCCGCCGGTGTTGGTGGGGTAGAAGTCGATCCCGTCGGTGCCGATCGGCGTCTTGCCGGGGCGGTCGGTACCGGTCTGGCCGGGCCGGGTGGTCGTCGTGGTCGGACGGCCGGTGCCGGTCGTGTGGGTGGTGTCGTCGCCACCGGTGCCGCCCGTTCCCCCGGTGCCGCCCGTTCCCCCGGTGCCGCCCGTTCCGCCGGTGCTCCCGGTACCGCCGGTGCCACCCGTGCCGCCCGGCTTGTCGGGGCCACCGGTGTGCGTGGTGTCGACGCTGGTGGTCGAGGTGTGGTCGCCGCCGCCGGGGTCGCCGCCGCCGTTCTCGGGGTACCACTTGTTCTTGTCGGTGCCCTCGATGTGCCCGGGAGTCTCCGGCTTGTTCACGGAGATCGCGGCACCGTCGGATTCGAGAACCCCGTAGTCCGTCGGCAGCACTGCCCTGGTGCCGCTGGTGACGCTGCTGTACTGGTCCATGACACGGACGTTGGTCTCGTTGGCGGCGTTGTACTTGGCGATGCCCGCTTGGTAGTCGTCGATGTCGTCCTTGGCCATGAAGGGCCCGGCGATCGGGATGGCGGCCTTGAGCCCGGTGGTCCAGGGATTGGGCTTCTCGGGCTTCGGCGGGATTTCGACCACGGAGTTGCTCGAGTGGTCGAATGCGGCGGCCTGCGAATCGACCGAAGCCTTGGTGACGTCGAGGGGCGCGGCAGTCTGCGCGAAGGCCTGTTCGAGCGGACCGGCCCCGGCGTTCGCGGCGTCGGCCGCGTCCCCGCTCCACGAGCTGACCATCCGCGACTGCAGCGCCTTGATGCTCGCCCCTCGCTCCATGTAGGCGTCGGACAGCGACTGGACCGTCTCCGCCGTCTGCCGCAGGCCGGACGTATCGCCCTGCCTGAAGTTGTCGAAGATCTGCTTTCCGTCCACTCGTCATGCCCCCTTGAGTGTCTTGACGACCCCGGCCGCGACCTGGTTCGCCACGGCGCAGGAGTCGTCCTGGCCTTGGTATCCCTGCGCCTGCACGCTGAACGAGAGGTCGTCGGCGATACCGACGACCAGGGTGCAGGTGCCCATCGGGCGCTCGTCCTGGATGTCGGCGTACACGGCCGGGTAACCCTCGATGTCCGGAGCGTGCTCGAGGAACCTCACGAACTTCCCGTCGCGATACGCGGCGTACGTGCCGGCCAATCCGCCCGTGCCGTGCTCACGGTTCCCGGTGCCGAGGATGACCTGCAGGCCGATTCCCTCGCCGCTGATCTTCCACGCACAGGACGGTCCCGCCGCGGTCAACGGCGTGTCGCCGGCGGCCTGGTATTTGCCGGCGTCGGTGTACTTCAGGGACGCGAGGAGGTCGGCGGGCAGGACCCCGCAGGTGTCGGACGCGTACTTGCCGGCGTCGAGGGGCTGCTGGGTCACCTTGGGCACATCGGGATCCGAGGCGGGGGCACTCGTCGAGGCCGACGTGCTCGGCGCGGGAGACGCGGCACCCCCGGTCGTCGAGGTGCAAGCCACCGCGAGTCCCGCGGAGACGACCAGTATCGCGGCCAGGCCGCGGATTTCGCTTCGCACGAGGTTGGTTCGCCTATGCCTTGAAGGTGCCGGACATGTCCTGGTCGGTCGCCACGGTCTTCGTCTGCGCCGCCTTGAGCTTCTTGATGTACTCCTGCGCGTACTTGCGCATGGAGTCGTTCTGCCGCTGCAGAGCGGCGATCGAGTCCGCGGTCGTCGAGGCGTAGCTCCCGCTGACCGCATCACCGCCCGGCGCCAGCTTGGGCGCATACACCAGGCTCTGGATCTTGGTGCCGTCCTCGACGATCTTGTCGAGCACGTCCTCCCACTGGCCGATCACCGTGTTGAGCTCTTCGGGGTCCATCTTGAACTGGCCGCCCTTGCCGCCGCCGTACACGCGGCCCGGGGTGTTCAAGACGTCACCCCAGAGCGCCTGCGCCGCCTGACCGGCTTCGCCGATGATCACGACCCGCCCCTTCCCCTCAGTTCACCCACCGTGATGGTGCAAAGATTAGCCAACTGTCTCACGCCGTGTCAGCGAATCGCCGCAACGTTCCGACGATGGGGTCTCGGGTTCGGTTCCCGGGCACTCCGGGTCACAGTACGTACGTACGGATTGCGAGATCCCGGTCCGCGGTGCCAGGATTTCAGGATGCCACGCGTAAGCCAGGATCACCTCGACGCACGCCGGCGCCAGATCCTCGACGGCTCGCGCGTGTGCTTCGCACGTTACGGCTACGAAGGTGCCACAGTCCGGCGCCTGGAGGAAGCCACCGGGCTGTCGCGCGGGGCCATCTTCCACCACTTCCGCGACAAGGAGTCGCTCTTCCTCGCCCTCGCCGAGGACGACGCCATCCGGATGGCCGACGTCGTCGCCGAACAGGGCCTGGTCCAGGTGATGCGGGACCTCCTCGCCGGCGGTGACCACCCCGCCGACTGGCTCGGCACCCGCCTCGAGGTCTCGCGGCGGCTGCGCACCGACCCGGAATTCCGCGCCCGGTGGGCCGAACGCTCCGAGCAGCTGACCACCGCCACCCGCCTGCGCCTGCTGCGCCAGCGGGAGGCCGGGATCCTGCGCGACGACGTCGACGTGGACGTCCTCACCGCGTTCCTCGAGCTCGTCCTCGAAGGCCTGGTCTCGCACCTGGCGATGGGCCTGCCGGCCGCCGGCCTCGGGCCGGTGCTCGACCTCGTCGAGGAAACCGTGCGGCGGCACCGGCCGGGCACCGCCTGATCCTTCGTGGTCAAATGGCCCGCGTGGATCTCCTCGAGGCGCACGGCCACGCGTTGCGGGCCTTCGGCGGCGCGGTGCACGCGGCCGGCGAAGCCGATTGGGGCCGCCGCACGCCGTGTACCGAGTGGACCGTCCGCGACCTGGTGAACCACCTCGTCGCCGAGCAGCTCTGGGCACCTTCCCTGCTGGCCGGCGCCACTTTGGACGACGTGGGCGACCGCTTCGACGGCGATGTCCTCGGCACCGACCCGGTGTCCGCCTGGGATTCGGCCGCGGAAGCCGCCCGCGAAGCCTTCCTCGACGACGGCGTGCTGGAACGCGCGGTGCACGTGTCGACGGGGCTGCTGCCCGCCCGCGAGTACGGCTGGCAGATGACGATCGACGCGGCCGTCCACGCGTGGGACCTCGCGACGGCGCTGGGACTCCCCAGCCCGGTGACCGACGATCTGGCCGAGCGCCTGCTCGACGTCGTCCGGCCGTGGGTGGACGAGTGGCAGGGGCTGGGCATCTTCGACCCACCGGTCCCGGTCCCCCGCGGCGCGGGCCCCGCCGCGCGGCTCGTGGGCCTGCTCGGGCGCGCACCCCGCTGAATCAGCCAACTCGCTGAGGCTCCACACCACCGGGCGCACGCGACCCCCGGGCCGAACGAGCGGCTCGATACCGAACCGCCGACCTCGAGCAGGCCCCGCCGCGCGCCTCATGGGCCTGCTCGGGCGCGCACCCCCCTGAACCACCCGACTCGCTGAGTCTCCACACCGCCGGGCGCACGCACAG
The DNA here is from genome assembly GCF_030269325.1 of Amycolatopsis sp. NBRC 101858. Lineage (GTDB taxonomy): Bacteria > Actinomycetota > Actinomycetes > Mycobacteriales > Pseudonocardiaceae > Amycolatopsis > Amycolatopsis ponsaeliensis. Next base: position 566,604 of record NZ_BSTD01000002.1, read on the forward strand.
CCCGTCACCCCCGGATCGAGCGAGCGGCTCGGCACCGAACGGCCGACCTGGCGCGGGCCCCGCCGCGCGGCTCGTGGGCCTGCTCGGGCGCGCACCGCGGTGAATCACCCGCCGAGGTGAGCGCGCCGACACACCGATATCCGCGCGGGCCGGGGTGCGGACACGTTAAACTCGTCCGCATATTCGCAGTACACGCCCCTTCACTGCTAGGAGTGACCGTTTCGTGCGCGCAGCGCAGTCACCTGGTGACAGTACCGAGCCGGGTGACCGACCCGGCTGTCCGATAGGTTCATCCCCCGCCGTCCGGGCGGGTGCGGAATGATGCAGATCCTCTTCGCCGTGCTCGGCGTCCTCCTCTTCGTGCTGCTGACCGTCGGCACCGGGCTCGCGGTCGCCGCCGAGTTCTCGCTGACCGCGCTCGAGCGCAGCACCGTGGACGCCAACGTCCGCCAAGTCGGCGACCGGCGCGCCCTGACCGTCCAAAAAGCCCACCGGACGCTGTCCTTCCAGCTCTCCGGCGCCCAGGTCGCGATCACGCTCACCACGCTGATCACCGGGTACCTGGCCGAGCCGCTCATCGGCGAGCTCGTCCGGCCGCTGCTCACCGGCGTCGGGCTCCCCGAGGGGTTCGCGGCCGGGGCGTCGATCGTGCTCGCCCTGATCATCGCCACCTCGCTGTCGATGATCCTCGGCGAAATGGTGCCGAAGAACCTCGCCATCGCCCGGCCGCTGCCGACCGCGCGCGCCGTCGCCGGCTACCACTCGCGGTTCTCCGCGCTGTTCCGCTGGCTCATCACGATCATGAACAACAGCGCGAACTTCCTCGTGCGCAAGTTCGGCGTCGAACCCCAGGAGGAGCTGCGGTCCGCGCGCTCGCCGCAGGAGCTGGGCTCGATCGTGCGCTCCAGCGCCGAAAGCGGCACGCTCGACACGTCGACCGCGGAACTGCTGGACCGCTCGCTGCGGTTCGGCGAGCGCACCGCGGAGGAGCTCATGACCCCGCGGGTGCAGCTCGAATCGCTCGCGATCGACGACACCATCGAGGACCTCATCGACATCTCGCGCCGCACCGGCTTTTCGCGGTTCCCGGTGCACGCAGAGGACCTCGACGACGTCCGCGGCGCCGTGCACGTCAAGCAGGCCTTCGCGGTGCCCGCCACCGACCGCGCCGCCGTGCCGATCGGCTCGGTCATGCGGCCGGTGCCGACCGTGCCCGAGTCGCTGCCCGGCGACGACCTGCTCAACCGGCTGCGCGACTCCCGCTTCCAGCTGGCGATCGTCGTCGACGAGTACGGCGGCACGGCCGGGCTGGTGACGCTGGAGGACGTCGTCGAGGAGATCATCGGCGACGTCCGCGACGAGCACGACGACCGCGAAGCGCCGGCGTCCCAGCAGGTCGGCACCGACAGCTGGCTGGTGTCCGGGCAGCTGCGCGCCGACGAGGTCACCGACGTCACCGGCTTCCGGATGCCGGACGGCGACTACGAGACCATCGCCGGGCTGATCCTCGAACGGCTGGGCAAGATCCCCGCCGAGGGTGACGCCGCCGAGGTCGACGGCTGGCGGCTCACCGTCACCACGATGGACAAGCGCCGCGTCGCCGAGGTCGAAGTGGCCCCGGTGCGGACCCCCGCCGAAGCCCCCGAAGCCGAGGTGGTCTCGTGAGCGACTGGCTGAACATCGCCCTCGTGGTGCTCCTGCTGCTGCTCAACGCCTTCTTCGTCGGCGCCGAGTTCACGCTGATCTCCTCGCGGCGGGACAGGCTCGAAGCGCTGCTGGAACAGGGCAAGACGCGCGCGAAGATCGTGATCAACGCGAGCAAGCACGTGTCGCTGATGCTGGCGGGCGCGCAGCTGGGCATCACCATCTGCTCGCTGCTGCTCGGCCGCCTCGGCGAGCCCGCGATCGCGCACCGGCTCTCGGCGTTCTTCGACCTGCTGGGCCTGCCCGAGACGCTGCTGCACGCGGTCTCGTTCGCCATCGCGCTGGCGTTCATCACCGTGCTGCACGTCCTGATCGGCGAGATGGTGCCGAAGAACCTCGCGATCGCCGAGCCCGAGCGGCTCGCGCTGTGGCTGGTGCCGGTGCACGTCGGGTGGGTCAAGCTCGCCAACCCGTTCATCTGGCTGCTGAACTTCGTCGCGAACTCGCTGCTGCGCGCGGTGAAGGTCGAGCCGAAGGACGAGCTGGAGACGGCGTACACGTCCGACGAGCTGGCCGAGCTGCTCAGCGAGTCGCGGCGCGAAGGCCTGATCGACCAGTCCGAGCACCGGCGGCTCACCCAGACGCTGTCGTCGGTGCAGAAGACGGTGGCCGACGTGCTGGTGCCGACGGCCGAGCTGACGACCCTGCCCTGCGGGCCGACGGTCGGCGACGTCGAGCGGGCGGTGTCGTCCACCGGCTTCTCGCGGTTCCCGGTGTGCACCGACGACGGGCGGCTGACCGGCTACATCCACGTGAAGGACGTCCTCGACCTGGCCGGGCAGGACCCGGCGACGATCGTGCCGACGGCGAAGACGCGCGCGCTCACCGAGCTGCGGGCCGACGCCCGCCTCGACGTCGCGCTGTCGGCCATGCGCAAGGAAGGCAGCCACCTGGCGCGGGCGCTCGACGTCGACGGGAAGGCCGTCGGGGTCGTCGCGCTGGAGGATCTCGTCGAGGAGTACGTGGGCACCGTGCGCGACGGAACCCACGTGGGCGCATGACCGCCGTCGACGTGCTCGCCGAACCGGACTGGCTGGCCCGGGAGGCGGCGCACGTCGAGCGGATGCGGCGGTGGACGGTCCCGCACCAGGAGCGGCGCTCGCGCGGCGAGAAGCACCCGGTGCTGGACTTCCTGTTCACCTACTACTCGTTCCGGCCGTCGCACCTGCAGCGGTGGCAGCCCGGGCCCGGCGTCGCGCTCGCCGGGCCCGCGGCGCGGCGTTTCCTGGATCGCAAGGGCTACCTCGAGACCCCCGATGGGGTGACACTCGATCCGGTGGCGTTCACGGAAGGCAAGAGGCGGACCGCGGAGTTCGTCCTCGGCCTGCTGACCGCGACGGCGTCGCGCGCGCCGCGGCTGAGCTGCTTCGGGCTGCACGAGTGGGCGATGGTCTACCGCGAGCCGGCGGACTCGGTGCGGCACAACCAGGTCCCGCTCCGGCTCGGCTCGGCGGGCACCGACGAGGTCGTCGAGTCCCTGGACATCCGGTGCGGGCACTTCGACGCGTTCCGGTTCTTCACCGCCGACGCCCGGCCGCGCAACGAGCTGACGCCGTCGCGGGAGACGCAGGTCGCACTCGAGCAGCCGGGGTGCCTGCACGCGAACATGGACCTGTTCAAATGGGCGTACAAGCTCGATCCGTTCGTGCCGGCGGAGCTGGTGGCGGACGGGTTCGAGCTGGCCGTCGAGATCCGGACGCTGGACATGCGGGCGAGCCCGTACGACCTGGCCGGGCTCGGCTATCCGCCGGTGCGGATCGAGACGGCCGAGGGACGCGCCGAATACGCCAGGGCCCAGGCCGGTTTCGCCCGGCGGGCGGCGCCGGTGCGTGCTCGCCTGATCGCGCACTGCCATCGCCTGGTCAGCGCAGCACCCTGAGTACGCGCCACTGTGAGTCAGATTATTCTCTCACTGATACTCACCTGTTAGGGTGATAACGGTTTCATTGCATCGCAGCGCGTACTTGACATGCGCCGACGCCGAAAGGACGACCATGGGGCGACACGCCCGGGACGACGAGCCCGTGCCGCACCCTCAGGACCGTGCCGGGGCGCCGGGCGGACGCCGCCCGGACGAGCCGCGCGCCACGGGCCGCGGCGAGGCGTCCGGCGCGTACCCGGTCGCGGGCACCCCGAAGCGCAGCTCCATCTCGGACGCTTTCGGGATCGCCGGTCGTGGTGCCGCGCGCGGTGATTCGTCGGGCTACTTCGTCTCCGGTGGCGGCGAGCCCACCGCTGCCCGCCGCGGCGAGGCTTCCGGTTCGTACCCGGTGACCGGGCGTGGCGAGGCTTCGGGTTCTTACCCTGTCCAGGGTCGCGGTGAAGCTCCTGCCGGCCGCCGTGGTGAGGCTTCTGGTTCTTATCCCGTCGCGAGTCGCGGTGAAGCTCCCGCAGGCCGCCGCGGTGAAGTGTCTGGCTCCTACCCTGTCGTCGGCCACGGTGAGGCTCCCGCAGGCCGCCGCGGGGAAACCACCGGCTCCCACCCCGCCGCCAGTCGCGGTAAGACTCCCGCCGACCGCCGTGGCGAGGTGTCCGGCTCATACCCTGTCGTCGGCCATGGTGAGGCTCCCGCCGGCCGTCGCGGTGAAGCTTCCGGTTCCTATCCTGTTGCCGAGCGCGGCGAATCCTCCCGCGCCACTCGCCGTGGCGAGGCTTCCGACTCCCACCCCGCCCCCAGCCGCAGTGAAGCTCCCGCCGGCCGCCGTGGCGAGGTTTCTGGCTCCTACCCTGCCGCCGGCCGCGGTGAGGCTCCCGCAGGCCGCCGGGGCGAAACCACCGGCTCTCACCCCACCGCCGAACGCGGCGAATCGTCTCGCGCTGCCCGCCGGGGCGAAACCACCGGCTCCCACCCCGTCGCCGAATCGTCCCGCGCCGCTCGCCGCGGCGAAGCCACCGGCGCCAACCCCGTTGCCGGCCGCAGTGACGCCACCGGTGCCCACCCGGCCCGCCGGGGCGAAGGCGGCCGCCGCCGGGGGAAAGCCGCGCCCGCTGAGTCGGCCGCCGAGCGGACCGAGGTCATCACCCGGCACGGTGAGACCTCCGGCGACTACCCGATCACCGCCCGGACCGCCGCCAAGAGCGAAGACACCGGCTCCCACCGCACCCTCGACCGCGAAGAAACCACCGAAGGCACCGCGCGCCGCGGCCGCCGGCGCCGTGAAGCCGCCGAGGACGAGACTCCCGGCCGGCTTCGCTCGCCCGGCCGCACCGATGCCACCGCTCCCTCGGGCAAGAGCGAGAACACCGGCTCGCACCGCACCCTCGGCAAGGGCGAGGCCACCGGGTCGCACCGGATCGTCGGCAAGAAGGCGCCGCGGCGCCGGATCGCCACCTGGCCGATCGCCTGCGCCGTGCTCGCCGCCCTGATCGGGCTCGGCGTCATCGGCTGGAACTGGGCCGACAGCGAGCTCAACAGCCGCGCCGAGGCGCAGGCCGCCAGCTGTTCCGGCGGCACCTCCCACATGCGGATCCTCGTCACGCCGAGCGTGCAGAAACCCCTCACCGCCGCGGCCGACCGCTGGAACCAGGCCGCCACCGTCGTCCACGGGCAGTGCGTGCACGTGATGATCGAGGCCAAGCCCTCCGCGCAAGTGCTCGACGCGCTGGTCGGCCGGACCAACCTCGACGCGATCGGCGGGCTCCCGGCCGCCTGGCTGCCGGAGTCGTCGTACTGGGTCAGCGAGCTCACCACCAAGAAGCCCGAGCTGATCGGCTCGCCCGCGCAGTCGGTGGCGAACGCGCGGTCGGCGGACTACCCGTTCATCGGGCTCACCGGCCAGGGCATCGACGACACCGTGCTCCGCGCCGCCCAGACCTTCCGCGAGTACCTCGAACAGCCGGCTCAGCAGGCCGACTTCGCCGCCGCCGGGATCAAGTCGACCTAGACGCGCGTGCCGTTGTCGAGCTCGGCCACCACGGCGAGGTCGTCGTCGGCCAGCTCGAAGTCGAAGATCCCGAAGTTCTCGCGCGTCCGGGTCGTCGTGGCCGAAGCCGCCACGGCGACCGTGCCCTCCTGCAGGTGCCACCGCAGCACGATCTGGGCGGGCGTCTTGCCGTACTTCGCCGCGAGCGCGGTGACCGTCTCGTCGGCCAGCAGGCCGGCGTTGGCGGCCGGGCTCGACGCCGCGGTCACGATGCCGCGCTCGGCGTGGAACTCGCGCAGCGGGAGCTGCTGCAGCCACGGGTGCAGCTCGATCTGGTTGAGCACCGGGACCGCGCCGGTGGCGTCGATCAGCCGGCGCAGCTCCGCGACGCCGAACCCGGCGACCCCGACCGCGCGGACGCGGCCGTCGGCACGCAGGCGGCTCAGGGCGCGCCAGGTGTCGGTGAACGCGCCTTTCGTGCCGTCCAGCAGGCACAGGTCGGCTTGCTCGAGCTGGAGCGCGGCCAGTGCCTGGTCGGCGGCGCGGCGGGCGACGTCGTAGCCCTGCGCGGGCACCTTGACGCTGACGAACAGCTCTTCGCGGGGCACTCCGGCGAGCGCGTCGCCCACCGCGGCCTCGGTCCCCGGCGCCGTGTCGAAGCCCCGGTAGCCGATGTCGAGGGCGATGCGGACGGCGCGGCCGGTTTCGGCGGCGGTCAGGCCCGCGACGCCGAACACCAGCTGGGGGATGCGGACTCCGTCGGACAGGGCGAGCGAAGGCGGGACGGCCATCTGCCGGTGATCCTCACGTCGGATGCTGCGCGGGTGCGTCCCATCATTCCACCGACGCCGCCCGCTCGCGCAGGTATGCGGCCGTCGCCGGGTCGGCCGGGAAGAACGACTCGATGACCAGTTCCGCGACCGTGACGTCCAGCGGTGTGCCGAAGGTGGCCACCGTGCTGAAGAACGTCAGGTCGGTGCCTTCGTGGCGGAACTTGAGCGGCACGAAGATGTCACCCGGTCCAGGGACCTCCACCTCGGGCACGGGCTGGTCGCAGGGGTAGCCGCGCAGCTCGTCCAGGAGATCGGCCAGCCCGGGGTCCGCGGTCTGGCCCACCTGGCGCCGCAGCCGGCCGAGCAGGTGGGCGCGCCACTCCCCCAGGTTCCGGACGTGCGGGGCCATGCCGTCGGGGTGCAGGGTCGCGCGCAGGACGTTGGTGGTCAGCTCGGGCGGGATCCCGGCGACGAACAAGCCGGTGGCGGCGTTGGCGTCGACGAGGTTCCAGCCCCGGTCGACGACGGCGGCGGGGTAGGGCTCGTGGCTCGCGAGCAGCTGCCGGACGGCCTGGCGGACGGCGGACATCTCCGGGTCCCCCAGCGCGCTTTCGGTGTAGGCGGGCGCGAACCCGGCGGCGAGCAGCAGCCGGTTGCGCTCGCGCAGCGGCACGTCGAGGTGTTCGCCGAGGCGCAGCACCATGTCCCGGCTCGGCCGGGAGCGTCCGGTTTCCACGAAGCTGAGGTGGCGGGTGGAGATGTCCGCCGAGATCGCCAGGTCGAGCTGGCTGATCCGGCGCCGGTCCCGCCATTCCCGCAGCAGCTCCCCGACGGGCCGCTGCCGCGTCGCCTGCACCGTAGTCGTCACGCGAGCGACGCTACGGCGATCACGGGGTCGCTGCCATTACTTCCGGGGTAATGCGCGGGCATTACCCCGCGCGTAATCGACGGGCCGCGGCGCGTCCGCCACAGTCGGTCCCAGCACCGGACGACGACAACCCGTTGTCCCCCAACGAAAGGAACCCGCCATGACCGACGTCCGCGGCATCGTCGAGCAGTACATCGCCGTCTGGAACGAGACCGACGGCGACAAGCGCCGGGCCCTCATCGGTGACCTCTTCACCGAGGGCGCCGGCTACACCGATCCGCTCGGCGCCGTCACCGGGCACGACGGGATCGACCAGTTCGTCGGCGGGGCGCAGCAGCAGTTCGCCGGGCTGACCTTCAGCCTGCCCGCCGAGCCCGACGCGCACCACGACCTCGCCCGGTTCCAGTGGTACCTCGGCACGCCCGGGGCCGAGCCGGTCGCCATCGGGTTCGACGTCGTCGAGCTCGAAGGCGGGAAGATCGCCCAGGTGCACGGCTTCCTGGACAAGATCCCGGGCTGAAACAGGAGCGTGCGGGCTCCCGGGCAGGGGAGCCCGCACGCCCTCCGCACCGCTAGCCCTTCAGCGCGCCCCGCCAGCGCACCGTCGGGCGCAGCTTCTCGGGGTTCACCCGGTGCTTGTTGGCGCCCACGATGTCGAACATCGACTCGATCAGCGTGTCCGAGAGCAGGTGCGGCTCGAGCCCCAGCCCGACCAGCCCCGTGTGCTGCACGTTGTAGTAGTGCTCCGGCGCCTCGGTGCGCGGGTTCTCCAGCTGCTCGATCTGCACCGGCCCGGGGAACCGCTCGGCGACGAGGTCGGCGATCGCGGCCACGGACATGCTCTCGGTCATCTGGTTGAAGACGCGGAACTCCCCCGCCTCGGCCGGGTTCTCCACGGCGAGCCGGATGCATTCGACGGTGTCGCGGATGTCGATCAGGCCACGCGTCTGGGCGCCCTGGCCGTACACGGTCAGCGGCTGGCCCAGCACCGCCTGGATGACGAACCGGTTCAGCACCGTGCCGAACACGGCGTCGTAGTCGAAGCGGGTCGCCAGCCGCGGGTCGAGTGCCGTCTGCGGCGTCTGCTGGCCGTACACGATGCCCTGGTTGAGATCCGTCGCGCGCAGCCCCCACGCGCGGCACGTGAATTCGATGTTGTGCGAATCGTGCACCTTGGTCAGGTGGTAGAAAGACCCGGGCCGCTTCGGGAACAGCACCCGGTCCTTGCGCCCCTTGTGTTCGAGGTCCAGCCAGCCTTCTTCGATGTCGACGTTAGGCGTGCCGTATTCGCCCATCGTGCCCAGTTTGACCAGGTGGATCGCCGGGTCGATCTCGGCGATCGCGTACAGGAGATTCAGGTTGCCGATCACGTTGTTGTGCTGGGTGTACACCGCGTGCTCGCGGTCGATCATCGAGTACGGCGCGGACCGCTGCTCGGCGTAGTGGACGATCGCGTCGGGCCGGAAGTCGCGCAGCGCCTCGAACAGGAACTCCGCGTCCAGCAGGTCACCCTCGTAGCTGCCGATCGCCGCCCCGGAGACCTCGTGCCACGCGGCGATCCGGTCGGCGAGCGATTCGATCGGGACGAGGCTTTCGACGCCCAGTTCGGCGTCGTACCCGCGCCGGGCGAAATTGTCGAGAACGGCTACCTCGTGGCCTTTGTCCGATAAGTGCAGCGCGGTCGGCCAGCCCAGATATCCGTCACCGCCGAGAACCAGCACACGCATTGTGCCGCCTTTCCTGCTCGTTTACGCCCCCCGACGTTATCGATCACCTGCTGATGAGGACCTGGCAATGAGCTGTGAATCTCCTATGCGTAGGGGACCCGGACGGCGGCGCGACGGGCCCGCGGGGAGGATGGGGGCATGACGACCGTAACCAACGGCGTGCGGCCCCGCACGACGGAGAAGACCCGCCGCCGCGGCTGGGCCCGGCTGGCGCGTGCCGCGGCGACGTCGGTCGCGGCCACGGTCGTCAGCCAGGTGGTGCTGCTGGCGGTGCTCGCGACCGGCGGCGCCGCCGCGTGGGCGAGCACGCTGGCCTGGGCGGCCGGCGCGGTGCTGAACTTCGTCGTCACCCGCCGCTGGGTGTGGGGCCGGACCGGGCGCCCGCGCGTGCGTCGCGAACTGCTGCCCTACCTGGTCGTGATCGGCCTCGGCGGCCTCGCGTCCATCGGCCTGACGACGCTGGCCGGCTCGCTGCTGACGCCGCTGAACCTGCCGCACTTCTGGTGGGTCGTGCTCGTCGACGGCGCATACGTGGCCAGCTACGCGCTGGTGTTCGTCGTCAAGTTCACCCTGCTCGACCGGCTCGTGTTCGGCCGCGGCGCAGCACGTACCCCCGCCACCACGTCCCCGTCATGACCCGGGCGTAGTTGGCGCCGTAGACGAGGCTGCCGCCCTTCTTGCTCTTGCCCGCCTTGCGCAGCCGCATGCTCATCGGCAGCTCGACGACGCGGGCACCGCGCGCGGTCACCCCGAGCATCAGCTCCGACGACTGGTACTGCGGCTCGTTGAGCGGCACCGCGCACGCCAGGTCCGCCCGCATCGCGCGGAAGCCGAACGACGTGTCGGTGATCCGCCGGGCCGTCAGCACCGACGCCAGCACGGCGAACACGCGCACGCCCAGCCACCGGACGCGGCTGTCGGCCTCTTCGTGCCCCAGCCGACGCGAGCCGGTGACGAAGTCCGCGGTGCCGTCGACGACCGGGCCGACCAGGGCTTCGAGCTCGCTGTTGTCGTACTGGCCGTCGGCGTCGGTCGTCACGACGTACTCCGCGCCGGCCTCCGCCGCGAGGTGGTAGCCCAGGCGCAGCGCCGCCCCCTGGCCGCGATTGCGGGGCGCGACGCAGACGTACGCGCCGTGCTCCTCGGCGATCGTCGCCGTGTCGTCGGTGCCGCCGTCGACCACGACGAGCACGTCGACCCGCATGCCGAGGCACTCGTCCGGCATCTTCTCCAGGACTTCGCCGATGCCGCCTGCCTCGTTGTAGGCCGCGATGACGACCGTCAGCGGGGCCAGTTCGAGGTCCGGGCGACGGCCGCGGAAGTCGTCGAGGGCGCCCTGGTCGACGTCGTCGGGGAACGCGGTGAGGCGTTTCCGGCTGGCCGACGTCAGCGTCGTGAAGCCCAGCGCGCCGGCCAGCGGCAGCAGCACGAGGGCGGGGATCTGGTAGCGCCAGGAGAACTGGAACACCGCCGAGGCGAAGAGCAGGATCAGCCCGCTCGACGCCGCGAGCAGCGCGCCCGCCCGGGCCCGGTCCAGGGGCTTCCTGCGGCGGAACACCGTGAGCAGGCCCAGGATCGCGCCGATGCCGAGCACCGCGCCCGGGACGTAGCCACCGCCGAGCTGGTAGTCGCGCAGGATCTTCGCCAGGGGCTGGTCGACACTCGCGTTGACGCCGTCGTTCTGCTGCGTGACCAGGTCGATCAGCGACTGGTCGGCCCACTGCGGGTAGGTGAGCTGGAACTGCCACCGGTCCAGCGGCACGTCGGTCGGGTCCTGCTCGCGGGTCCAGGCGAAGCTCTTGGCGAAGTCGTCCAGGATGGCTTCCGCGACGTCGCCGGGCTGTTCCTTGAGCACGTCGATCGCGAACTCGTGCGCCAGCGCGGCCTTGTCCGCGCCCGGCGGCAGCGGGCCCGGCCAGTTCGGGTCGAGGTCGGCGTGGGTGTAGTTGTCCACCAGCCGGGTCTCGCGCGGCTCGGTCGGGCAGAAGACCTGCAGCGTCGGGTCGAGGTGGAGGTTCGCGCAGTCGGCGACCGCGGCGGTGCGGCCGTAGAGCATGTTCCCGGACGGCCCGGTCAGCCCCCACTTGCCCGTCTCCGAGTGCACCCGCGCCGAATAGGGCACGAGCACGACGAGCAGGCCCAGCAGGCCGACGCCCGCCCGGCGCCAGCCCGCCCAATGCCGCCACGCTCCCCCGGCGACGACCAGGCAGACCAGCACCGGCAGGGCCAGGGAGATGCCGATCAGCCGCGTCAGCACGGCGAACCCGACCAGCAGGCCGGCGGCACCCGCGCGCTTCCAGCCCGGTTCGCCCCGGCCCACCAGCAGCCAGAGGAGCCCGAGCAGCACCGCCTCGAAGACGACCTCCGACATGATGTTCTGCTCGATCTGCAGCTGGTAGGCGTCGAGCAGGACGGGCACGGCGGCGAGCGCGGCGACCCACGGCCGGCCGCCGAGGCGCAGCACCAGGGCGTACAGGCCGATCGCGATCAGGATCCCGCCCGCGTGCTGCACCGCCGTGACCCAGGCCAGCCCGCCGACCGCCAGCAGCGGGCGCAGCACGAGGTCGTAGCCGATCGGGTCGAGCTGGTCGGCGCGCAGCGCGTGCAGGTTGTCGATGTAGCGGAACGAATCGATGTACAGCAGCGCCGGCCGGTAGGCCAGCCAGGTCAGCACCCGGAGGACGATCGCCGGGACGAGGAGCAGGAGCAGCAGCCAGTGCCGCCGGAAGAACCCACTCACGGTGTCGCGTTTGGACGGTCGAGGCCGGAGAAGTACTTCCACGCCGTCGCGAGGCCGTCGGTCAGCGAGACGGACGGCGCGTAGCCGATCGTCTCCGCGCTGGCCGAGACATCGACGACGACCGCGGGCATCTCCCCCGCCGGCGCTTCGATGTGCTCGACCGGCAGCTCGGCGCCGGTCACCTCGCGCACGGCCTCGACCATCTCCAGCACGGAGACCGAACGCCCGGCGCCGACGATCGCGCGGCCGGTGTGGCCGCTGTCGAGGGCCGAGAGGATCGCGCGGACGACGTCGTCGACGTGCACGAGGTCGCGGCGCTGGCGGCCGTCGCCGTAGATCTTGACCCCGGTGCCGGTCAGCGCGGCTCGCATCATGCGCGGCACGAAACTGTCCTTGTGGGACATTCCCGGGCCGTAGACGTTGGTGAACCGCAACGCACACGTCGTCATGCCGTACGCGCCGGCGTAGCCCGAGAGCAGCATTTCGCACGCGGCTTTGGTGGCGCCGTAGGGCGTCAGCGGCCGCAGCGGCAGGTCGGGCGTGATCGTCGCGGTGCCGACGTTGCCGATCACCGCGTTGGTCGAGGCGAGCAGGAACTTCGGCACCTCGCGGCGGCGCGCGAGCTCCAGGAGCTCCTGGGTCACCAGGACGTTGTCGGCGAAGGTGTCCTCGGGCAGCTCGACCGACTTCAGCACCGACGTCAGCGCGGCGAGGTGCACGATCCCGGCGGTCTCCGGCCTCACGGCTTCTTCGCGGACGGCGGCGTCACGGAGGTCGCCGGTCACCACGCGGACGTCGTCGCCGTCGTCCGGGAACGGGACCCGGTCCACGACGGTGACCGGGACACCCCGGTCGCGGAGGGCGCGCACGACGGCCCGGCCGATGAAGCCGCTGCCGCCGGTCACGACCACGGACGTCCGATCAGGACCGTGCGCACTCGCCATGGCGTCAACCTACCTCCCGTTCCTGTGCGGGCCCGGCCCGGCGTACGCACTAGTGCGTATGGCCGCCGCGGGGTCGTGGTTGGTGTTCTTGAGGGGTCAGAAAGCACTGGGGAGGAAGGCTCACCATGAAACGACTCTTCACCGTTCCGGCACTGCTGCTGGCCTCGCTCGCCGGGGTCCTCACCGTGTCGGCCGCGCCGGCCCAGGCGGCCACGACCGACGTCGGGGTCATCCCGGCGAGCCGGTCGTGCCCGGCCGGGACCGAGGCGATCGTCATCCGGATGGACGACGAGGACTCCGGCAACGCGAACTCGCGCGGCGGGTTCATCGGGGCGGTCAGCAGCACGAGCAACACGGAGATGTTCTTCTGCCGGGTCGACGGCGCCGCGTTCCGCGGGGTCACACAGTCCGGTTCGTTCCGGCCGTACGCCGTGCTGAAGCTCGGCGCGAACTGCCCGAACGGCTCGCAGGAGTTCTCGCGCCGGTTCGACAACGAGGACGACAGCAACAACAACTCGTTCTCGGGCAACATCTTCCCGAACGTGAGCGACAGCAACACGCTGCTGCGGTTCTGCCTGTTCGCGCCCGGGGTGGCCACGACGACGGCGTTCCCGAACGTCGGCTTCGGCTACCTGGTGTTCTCGGGAGTGGACTCGTCGGGCTTCTTCCACACCGATGACGAGGACGACAGCAACAACAACCAGTACAGCGCACCGGCCGGGATCAGCAGCATCGCGCAGTCGATGGTGAGCGCCGGGGCGAACACCACGCTGAACGTCCGGATCGCCCGGTAACGTCCGGTTCGTATCTCCCTCGGCTTCTCCGGGTCTTTCTTGACCGGAGGAGCCGAGGGGGATCCGGAGTGAGCAGTGAACTGACCGCGCGGTGCGTGCACCGCGCTCTCGAAGTGGTGCGGGAGCTGAAGGCGGGGCCGGGCGAGGGGCTGGCGGAGCTGGGCCGCCTGGTCGGCTGCGACGTCGTCTCGTGCACGAGCACCGAGCACACGACCCGCCGGCTGACCGGCACGGTGACCGACCGGCCGGAGCAGAACCTGCTCCGCCATCCGGAGTTCCGGGCGCACGCGCACCAGCACCCGGGGTTCGCGGCCTACCGCACGGGTGCGCTGCGGCTGGGCGCGGCGGCCGCGTTGAGCGACCTCGCCGACCAGCGGACGCTGCGCGGGCTGCCGTTGTACACGGATTTCTACCGCCCGCGCGGGACGGTCGACCAGCTGCTGTGCGTGGTCCAGGTCGACGACCGCCACGGCCGCGTGCTGACGCTCAGCCGGTCCCGGCCCGGGTTCTCGGCGCGCGACCACGAGCTGGTCGAGCTGCTGGCACCGCACCTGGCCCAGGCGTTCGCCAGGGAAGAGCGGCCGGCGATCCGGCCGGCCGCGGTGACGGCGCCCGAGCTGACGGCCCGCGAGCAGGAGGTGGCCCATCTGGTGAGCCGGGCGGCAACGGACCGCGCCATCGCCCGGCGGCTGGGGGTCAGCCCGCGGACGGTGCAGAAGCACCTGCAGCAGATCTACCGCAAGCTCGGGTTGGCGAGCCGGACGGAGCTGATGGTCCACCTCCACGACCGCTAGGCGGCTGGGGTGGGCAGACCGTCGATGCGGCGGCCCCGGCTCGACAGGGCGGCGGCCGACGGTCCTGCTAGTCGATGGTGCCCGCACCACCGGCGGTCATGCGCCGGACGGCCCGCAGCGGCCGTGGCCTTCCCTCGAACCGCGCCTCAGGCGAAGGCCTCCGGGGGCGGGCACGAACACACCAGGTTGCGGTCCCCCGCCGCGCCGTCGATGCGGCGGACCGGGGGCCAGATCTTCGCCGCTGTCGGGCCTGCCGGGAACACCGCCGTCTCGCGGCTGTACGGCCGGTCCCACTCGCCCGCGATGCAGCGGGCCGTGTGCGGGGCCTGCCGCAGCGGGGACTCCGCCAGCTCCCACTCCCCCGCCGCCACGCGGTCGATCTCCGTGCGGATCGCGATCATCGCCGCGCAGAACCGGTCCAGCTCGGCCAGGTCCTCGCTCTCCGTCGGCTCCACCATGAGCGTGCCCGCCACCGGGAACGACATCGTCGGCGCGTGGAGGCCGTAGTCCGCCAGCCGCTTCGCGACGTCGTCGACCGTCACGCCGGTCGCCTTCGTCAAGGGCCGCAGGTCCAGGATGCATTCGTGCGCCACGAAGCCCGACCGGCCCGCGTACAGCACCGGGAAGTGCTCCCCGAGGCGGCGGGCGACGTAGTTGGCGTTGGCCACCGCCACGAGCGTCGCCCGGCGCAGGCCGTCCGCGCCCATCATCCGGACGTACGCCCACGAAATCGGCAGGATCGACGCGCTCCCCCACGGCGCCGCGCTGACCGGCCCGACCCCGGTCGCCGGGCCGGCCGCCGGCTGCAGCGGGTGGTTCGGCAGGAACGGCGCCAGGTGCGCCCGGACCCCGATCGGCCCGACGCCGGGTCCGCCGCCGCCGTGCGGGATGCAGAACGTCTTGTGCAGGTTGAGGTGCGAGACGTCGGCGCCGAACCGGCCGTACTGCGCCACGCCGATGAGCGCGTTCAGGTTGGCGCCGTCGACGTACACCTGCCCGCCCGCGTCGTGCACCAGCGCACACACCTCGCCGACGGTGTCCTCGTAGACCCCGTGCGTCGACGGGTACGTGATCATGATCGCGGCCAGGTCGGCGCGGTGGTCGTCCACAGTGGACCGCAGGTGCGCGAGGTCGATGTTGCCGTCGTCGTCGCAGCGGACGACGACCACCCGCATGCCGGCCATCACGGCGCTCGCCGCGTTCGTGCCGTGGGCGCTCGCCGGGATCAGGCAGACGTCGCGCTCGCCTTCACCGCGCGAACGGTGGTAGGCGCGGATGGCCAGCAGCCCGGCGAACTCGCCCTGGCTGCCCGCGTTGGGTTGCAGGGAAACCGTGTCGTAGCCGGTGATCCGCGCGAGCCACGCGCCGAGGTCGGCGACCACTTCCAGCAGTCCGGCGGCATCTTCCGCGGGCGCGAACGGGTGCAGCCCGGCGAACTCCGGCCAGGTCACCGGCTCCATCTCGGCGGTGGCGTTGAGCTTCATGGTGCACGAGCCGAGCGGGATCATGCTGCGGTCGAGCGCGACGTCCTTGTCCGCCAGCTGCCGCAGGTAGCGCAGCAGCGCGGTTTCCGAGCGGTGGGCGTGGAACACCGGATGGGTGAGGAACGCGCTGGTGCGCCGCAGCGGCGCCGGGAGCGCGTCCGCCGTGTCCGCGTCGAGGCCGTCCACATCGGACACCGAGACGCCGAACGCTTTCCACACGCAGGAAAGCCGTTCGCGGGTGGTCGTCTCGTCGCAGGAGACGCCGACGTGGTCGTCGTCGACGAGCCGCAGGTTCACGCCGAGGTCGCGGGCCGCCGCGACGACCTCGCCCGCCCGGCCCGGCACCGCCGCGGTGATCGTGTCGAAGAACTCGCCGTGCACGACTTCGACCCCGCCCTCGCAGAGGCCGGCCGCGAGCACGGTCGCCATCCGGTGGGCGCGCAGCGCGATCCCGCGCAGGCCGTCGGGCCCGTGGTAGACCGCGTACATCGAGGCCATCACCGCGAGCAGGACCTGCGCGGTGCAGATGTTCGAGGTCGCCTTCTCGCGGCGGATGTGCTGTTCCCGTGTCTGGAGGGCGAGCCGGTAGGCGGGTGCGCCGTCGGCGTCCTTCGAGACGCCGACCAGGCGTCCCGGCAACTGCCGCTCCAGGCCTTTGCGGACAGCGAGGTAGGCGGCGTGCGGGCCGCCGAAGCCGAGCGGGACGCCGAACCGCTGCGTCGACCCGACGGCGACGTCGGCGCCGAGTTCTCCCGGCGGCCGCATCAGGGTCAGGGCCAGCGGGTCGGCGGCAACGATCACGGCCGCGCCGTGCTTCTTGGCGTCGGCGATCGTCAGGTCCAGCTCCCACACCGCACCCGACGCGCCCGGGTAGGACAACAGGATCCCGAAGAAGTCACCGCCGAGGCCGAGCCCGGTCAGCCCCTGGGAAAGGTCTTCGACGACCAGTTCGATGCCGAGGGGTTCGGCCCGCGTCCGGAGCACGGCGAGGGTCTGCGGCAGGGTGTCCTGGTCGACGACGAACCGGGTGGACGCGGACTTCCCGGCCCGCCGCACGAGCGTCATCGCTTCGGCGGCCGCGGTGGCCTCGTCGAGCATGGACGCGTTGGCGACGGGCAAGCCGGTCAGGTCGGCGACCATGGTCTGGAAGTTGAGCAGCGCCTCGAGCCGGCCCTGGGAGATCTCGGGCTGGTAGGGCGTGTAGGCGGTGTACCAGGCGGGGTTCTCGAGGACGTTGCGCCGGATGACGGGCGGGGTGACGGTGTCGTGGTAGCCGAGCCCGATCATCTGGGCCATGGGCCGGTTCCGCGCGGCGAGCACCCGCAGTTCGGCGAGAGCCTGCGCTTCGGTGGCGGCCGGGGGAAGTTCGAGCGCCCCGGCGGAGGCGCGCAGGGAGTCGGGAACAGCACGCTCGGAGAGCTCGTCGAGAGACGCGACACC
This sequence comes from Amycolatopsis sp. NBRC 101858, assembly GCF_030269325.1. Classification (GTDB taxonomy): domain Bacteria; phylum Actinomycetota; class Actinomycetes; order Mycobacteriales; family Pseudonocardiaceae; genus Amycolatopsis; species Amycolatopsis ponsaeliensis. The sequence continues at coordinate 583,735 of NZ_BSTD01000002.1, forward strand.
GATGACGTCGAGGATCCGGCGAAGTTCATCGGGTCCGGGCCCGATGTGCCGGTCGGCGAAAGGGATCCCTTGCTCGAGAGAGGCAAGCGACAGGTCCACGATGGCCTCCTCCGAACGGCAGCGTCTACCCAACCCGACTGTAAACGCGAAGGTGACCACGGCGGGGGTCCGGGGGCGGAGCCCGCCGGGCGGGGTGTGGGGGTTGCGCACCCCCACAAAACACCAGGAAGGCAAAGGGCGAGCCTGCGAGCCCTGTGCCGGACCCTCCCCACTCTGTCCGTACCCGCGAGGGGCGCCTGAGAGTTTCGCCCGAGGTTGAGCCGGGCTTGCACCGTCGGCGGGGCCATCAGGCTGTGTCCTGACGACCCGCTTTCCAGAGGCGTCTCGTCCGCGCGGTCCAGGGTGCCTGAGAGGTTCCGGGGAGGACTTGCTCCTTCGGCGCCGAGCTCAAGGTGTGGCTCGGACTCTCCCGCGCGGATTCGTCGACCGCACGGGGAACCTTACTCGCATGCCCGCGGCGATGATCACCCGGTCTTGCGTGCGTTGCGGCGCTGGGTGAGCTCGTCCGGCTCGTGCGTCTCGACGATGCCGCCGTCGGCGCGTTCGGCCGGGAACTCGTGGATGGTGCCGCTGATCTCCTGCATGGCGCCGCTGACCGCGATGCCGAAGACACCCTGGCCGCCCTGGAGCAGGTCGACGATCTCCTCCGGCGAGGTGCACTCGTAGACCGTGGTGCCGTCGGAGAAGAGGGTGACGCGCGCGAGGTCGCGGACTCCGCGGACGCGCAGGTGGTCGACGGCGACCCGGATGTTCTGGAGGGAGACCCCGGTGTCCAGGAGCCGCTTGACGACCTTGAGGACCAGGATGTCCTTGAACGAGTACAGCCGCTGCGAGCCGGAGCCGTGCGCCGTGCGGATGCTGGGTGCGACCAGCTTCGTCCGGGCCCAGTAGTCGAGCTGGCGGTAGGTGATCCCGGCGATCTGGCACGCGGCCGGGCCGCGGTAGCCCACCAGCTCGTCCGGCAGCGAATCGTCGGGGAACAGTTCACCCTGTTCGCCCGCCGCGACCTGAACAGGCTGCTTCTCGGAACCAGCCTCGACCACGCATGCCTCCCCTCGCCCGACCTGACGGCCGGCGAATGACAGCCGGACGGTCCCAGGAGCGGGACCCGCCGGAGATCAATCACCACGATCCGGCCCCAGACCGTGAATCACATCGTGGCGATTTACCTCCTTCGACGGTAAGCGCCCGGGGAACACCGGTCAACGCGACGCGCGGCAAGCCTCAACGGTCGGATGAGCCTTTGAGCCGTTCGCCGTACCCCGGACGCGGTGATTCAAACCTCTTGACGTGATTTACTCAGCCAAGTAACTTTTTACTCATGCGAGTAAACACCGACCTCCTGGCCGAGATGGGGCTCAGCGCCGCCGAGGCGGCCCGCCGCGCCCAGATCATCGGCGCGACCATCGGCGTCATCGCCGACCTCGGCTACCGGAAAGCCACGTTCGCCAAGATCAAGGAGCGCGCCGGGCTGAGCAGCACGCGGATGATCTCGTACCACTTCACGAACAAGGCCGGCCTGATGCAGTCCGTGCTGAGCACGGTCGTCGAGACGAAGAACGAGTTCCTGAAGGAACGCACCGGCGGCGGGGTCGACCCGGCGGACCGGCCCGGGTACCTGCGGGCCCACATCGAGACGTCGATCGCGTTCCTGCGCGCGTACCCGGAGTGCGTCCGGGTGCTGACCGAGCTGGCGGCCAACGCCGACGACGCCGAGGGCTGGGTGATGACGAAGATCCTGGTCGACGACATGCGGGTGCACGGCCTCGCGCGGCAGCTCAAGCAGGGTCAGGCGGAAGGGCGCTTCGGCACCTTCACGCCCGAAGTGATGGCGATGTCGATCGCGCAGGCCATCGACGGGGTGGCCGCGGCCTACGCGGCCGACCCGGCGCTGGACCTGGAGCAGTACGGCCGCGAGGTGGCGGACACCTTCGTCAAAGCGACGGCGCCTTGAGCACCCGGTCGAGCCGCTCTTCGATGCGGGCCTTCGGGAACGCGCCGACGATCGTCTCGACCGGCTCGCCGTTCCGGAACAGGATCATCGTCGGCAGGGACATGACCTGGTAGGACCGGGTCGTTTCCGGGTTCTCGTCGGCGTTGATCTTACGGACGGCGAGCTCCCCGGCCCGTTCGGCGGCCAGCTGCGCCAGCACCGGGCCGACCATCCGGCACGGGCCGCACCAGGTGGCCCAGAACTCGACGAGCACGGGGACGTCGCTGCCGAGGACCTCGGGGAACGTGGTGTCGGTGACTTCGGCGACCTCGGACATGACAGGCTCCTTCACAGGCGCGGGGATTCGGGCACGACGCACGGATCGGGCGCCTGCCGGGCCAAGGCGCCGGCGAGCTTCGCGGCCAGCTCGCCGCGGATGCCGCCGAGGCGGGCCAGCAACGCGTCGGCTTCTTCGAGCTTGCGGCGGTAGACCTCGATCGAGCTCGAGCAGGAGTCGCCGGTCTCGTGACCGCTGCGCAGGCAGTCGACGAACGGGCGGGTCTCGTCGAGGGTCAGGCCGACCGTCTGCAGGGTCTGGATCTCCCGGACCAGGTTCAGGTCGTCCTCGTCGTATTCGCGGTAGCCGTTCGCCGAGCGACGGGCCGGCAGCAGGCCCTGGGCTTCATAAAAACGCAGCGCACGGGTGGTGACACCCGTGCGCTGCGCAAGCTCTCCGATCCGCATGCCTTCGACGCTAGACGTTGACGTCCGCGTCAAGGCAAGGTCTTCAGGTGTCGGCTCCCCGGAAATCCTCGGGCGACACGGAGTCGAGGAACTCGCGGAACTTCTCGACCTCGTCCTCCTGCTCGTCCGGGATGATCAGGCCCGCCTCTTCCAGCACCGCGTCCACGGCGTGGATGGGGACGCCGATCCGCAGGGCCAGCGCGACCGAGTCGCTCGGCCGGGCGGACACCCGGATGTCGCCGTCGAAGACGAGCTCGGCGAAGAACGTGCCTTCCTTGAGGTCGGTGATCACGACCTGCTCGAGCTCGCGGCCCAACGCTCCGATGACCTCTTTCAGCAGGTCATGGGTGAGCGGGCGGGCTGGGCGGACCCCCTGCTGCTCCAACGCGATGGCGGTCGCTTCGACCGAGCCGATCCAGATCGGCAGGTACCGTTCGCCCTCGGTCTCCCGCAGCAACAAGATCGGCTGATTCGCGGGCAGCTCGACCCGCACACCGACGACGCGCATTTCGCTCATCGGGCTTCGCCTCCCTCTCGTGCACACGGGCTTCAGCGCTGGAACCGCCTCGCGCCGTTCACTCCCGACGCTACCCGTCATCCGTGCGCTGTGCTCGCTGTCGGACACTCTCGGCTCGCCTACCGCAAACCGTTGTTCTCACGGTACGGCATGAGGTGCCGAACATTCAGTCATTGACATGGGACCGCAAAGAGGATCTCACCGGCCCGTTACGCCTCAACAACCCGCGGCGCCACGGATTCCCGCCTTCACGAGGAGCGTGTGCAGGGTCACGGACAGTGCCGCGAGCTCCCGCACCACTTCGTCGGCCCTCGACTTGGCCTCCGGGTCACGGTGCCGATACACCGGCGTCACGATCTGCTCCAGCAACCCGACCTCGCGGTCGGCCGCAGCGCGGAAGGCGCGCAGATGTCTCGGCTCGATACCGAATTCGGTCATCGCCTTCACCGTCCGCGCGACCAGCACCGCGTCCGGGTCGAAGAACCCCGCGGGACCGGGGCGGACCAGGCCGTACTGCTGGAGCTCGGCGAGGGCCGCCGCGTCGATGCCGGCCTGTTCCAGGAGCTCCTCCTGGGTCAGGCGCAGCTCCTTGCCGGTGGTGAAGTCGGCCGCCACCGGCAGGCCGACGTTCTCCGCCGGGGCGTCGATCGGCACCAGCCGGCGCGGCGGGCGGGGCAGGGCCACGACGGGCCCGGCACCCGAGTCCGCCGCGTCCAGCTGCTCCTTGATGACCTTCAACGGGAGGTAGTGGTCCCGCTGGGCGGCCAGGACGAACCGCAGTCGCTCCACGTCCGCCGCGGCGAACTGCCGGTACCCCGAAGCCGTCCGGCCCGGTTGGACCAGGCCTTCCGCTTCCAGGAACCGGATCTTGGAGATGGTGACATCGGGAAAGTCCTGGCGCAGCTGCGCCAGGACGGCCCCGATGCTCAGTCCGTGACTCTGTGGCCGCCCGGCCGCCGTCACTGCGCCCCCTGGCCCCCGTGACCCGGGCCGGTCAGGAAGACCAGGCGGAACTTCCCGATCTGCACCTCGTCGCCCCCCGCGAGGACGGCCTGGTCGACCGGCTCGCGGTTGACGTAGGTGCCGTTGAGGCTGCCGACGTCGATGACGACGAACTCGCCGCCCTCACGCCGGAACTCGGCGTGCCGGCGCGAGACCGTGACGTCGTCCAGGAAGATGTCGCTGTCCGGGTGGCGCCCGGCGCTGGTCGTGTCGCGATCGAGCAGGAACCGCGAACCCGCGTTCGGGCCGCGCTTCACGACCAGCAGCGCCGAACCCGCGGGCAGGGCGTCGACGCCCTGGACCGGCGCCTCCGCGGCCGGGGCGGACTCGTGGCCTTCGGCTTCGGCCAGGAAGTCGGCCCGGAAGACAGAGGTCCGCTCCGGAGACTGCTCCGGGGGAACGCCGCCGGGCCCGTCGTTCGTGCTCACCTGAGCTCTCCTCCACACATGCTGTGTTGCCTAGTACTCAAGAACGTGTAGCTGCCAACGTACCGTGCCTGATCGATTCTCCGAGCCCCGGCTCCCCGAACCGGCGCAGTGCCGGTCCGGGCGGCCCGGAGTGGAGCTCAGCCCTTGGTCAGGGCGTCGTACGCCTCGGCTTCCAGCAGGGCTTCGAGCCCCGCCGGGTCGTCGAGCCGGATCTCGATCAGCCAGCCCTCGCCGTAGGGGTCGCTGTTGATCAGCTCCGGCGACTCGGCGACGGCGTCGTTGATCGAGACGACCTCGCCGTCGACCGGCGCGAACAGCTCGGACACGCTCTTCGTCGACTCGACCTCGCCGAAGACGTCGCCCGCGCTCACCTGGCGGCCGACCTCCGGCAGGTCGACGAACACGACGTCGCCGAGCTGGTCCTGCGCGTACTCGGTGATGCCGATGCGGACGAGGGTGTCCTCGCCGCGGGTGGCCACCCACTCGTGTTCCTCGGTGTAGCGAAGCTCTTCAGGAGCGGACACCGCCGGTCCCCTTTCATGCCCTCACTGGCGAAAACGTGCTGGGCGAAGTCTTACACCCACACGGCCCAGCGCCGGGCCCGGCCCGGGCAAAATGTCGCGCTCAGTCGTCGCCGGCGCCGCGCAGCGCGTTACGCGCCTGCACGACGTAGAGGACGCCGGACCAGACGTAGAGGACCCCGCCCCAGATGGTGAAGGCGTAGCCGATCGGCCGGGCGACCGCGGCGACGTCCGAGCCACCCTGCGCGAGCAGCAGGAACGGGAAGGCGTACATCAGCACGAAGGTCGCGCCCTTGCCGAGGTAGGTCACCTCCGGCGGGGCGAAGCCGCGGCGGCGCAGGGTCAGCACGCAGACGCCGAGGACGGCCTCGCGCAGCACCAGCGGCACCACGACCCACCACGGGATGATGCCGCGGACCAGGAACGCGATGAGCGTCGCGAGGATGTAGAGCCGGTCGGCCGCCGGGTCGAGCAGCTGGCCCAGCCGGGACATCTGGTTGAGCCAGCGGGCCAGCTTGCCGTCGAGCCAGTCGGTCAGCGCGCTGAAGACCAGCAGCGCGAGCGCCCAGCCGTCCTCTTCCGGCCCCAGCAGCAGCCACAGGAACACCGGCACACCGGCGAGCCGCAGCAGCGACAGCATGTTGGGGACGTTGAGGGCCTGCCTCAGCAGGGACGGCTCGGCGGCGCTCGCCGGAGCGGCGGGTTCGGGTGCGGCGGTGCTCACCCGCTCAGCGTAGTCAGCTCGCGCGGCGGCTGCTCCAGCCGCGTCGCTGCAGTTCGGCGCTGCTCAGCGCCTCGGGGCGGCCGCGGAGGTCGGTGCCCATCCAGCGGGCGCGGCCGGGGCGCGCCTCGAGGACGTAGGGGCGTCCGCAGCACCAGACGACGCTGCTGGGGACGGTCGGCGGGCCGGCCGGGCCGGTGGTCTCGTCGGTGCTGGTTTCGGGGCTGGTCACAGCGTCGGCGTTCATCGCTCTCACGGGCTCGGGGAGGGTCGGGGGACGGGAAGCTCTTCGGCCTCCACCAAGATCTTCGGCTCCCGGGGCCGGGATGTTAACCGGCGCGGCCGGAATTAGACCGATCGATTCTTGATGGCAGCGTGAGGTTTCGGAGCGTGAACGGAATGTTAATTGTCCATTGTGGACGGTCTGGTGACGGCCACCGGATCGGCCCGCCACCCGGCTGGAGTAATCTGCCGCACACCTGTGGGCGAGTCGGTTCACGGGGCCCCGGCCCGGATGGGCCAGAATGACCGGGCCAGCCTGACCGGGGAGGAACGATCGCGGTGCACCACCCGACCACCACGAGGATGTGGCGGCCGCTGCTCGCCGCCTGCCTCGCCGTGCCCGTGCTCGCGGCCTGCTCGGCCGAGCAGGCCGCCCAGGCACCGCCGTCGACGGCTCCCCCGCCGACCTCGTCGTCCGCGCCGGCGACCACCGGCACGCCGCCCCCGCCGCCCGCCGACGGCAGCTCGCCGGTGCCCGCGCCGGTGACGAAGCCGTCCGGCGCGCCGCCGTCGGTGCCCGGGTCGTGCGGCACCGTGACCGCCGCCAGCGGGCTGACGCTCTACGTCTTCGACAGCGGGTCGGCCGGCGTCACCTGCGTCGCGGCGACGAAGCTCGTCGGCGACTTCCACCGCAAGATCGCCGGCCGCCAGGGCGCCGGCTCGAACGACGCGGTGAACGAGACCGTCGACGGCTGGCTGTGCACGTCCGGGCCACCCGCCGCGCAAGGCGGCACCACCTGCACGAAGGGCGAGCAGACGGTGTTCGCCGCCGTCGTGCCGTCCGAGTGACCTCCCCCGATCCGTATCCGTTCCTGAAGGGCCCATGAAGACACTCGCCTACCCCCTGCTGCTCGTCGCCGCCTCCGCCGTGCTGGCCGGCTGCGGCGGCGACCCGGCGCCCGCCGCGCCGTCCGCTTCCGCTCCCGTGCCGGCCGCGGCCGCGGCGGCCGAGTCGACGGCGCCGGGCGTGCCCTGCGGCGACCTCACCGGCTCGGGCGGCGCGAAGACGGCGGTCGTCGCACACGGCCAGGTCGACTGCGCCGCGGCGACGAAGCTGCTGAAGGACTACTTCGCCAAGCTGACGCCGGCCGAGGCGGCCTCCGCCGACGGCCCGGGCCCGGTCGTCCTCGACGAGTGGACGTGCGGCAGCGGCCCGAACGACCCGGTGACGGCGTGCTCGACCGAGGACGGCCGTCAGGTCGAGGGCACCCGGAGCTGACGGAGCCGCCCCGAGGCCGATCGACCTCGGGGCGCTCGCGTCAGGACTTGAGGTCCGGGAAGTCCTCTTCGCGGAACTCCGTGCCGGCGCCGCGGGCCGGATCGTTCTCGCGGCCGCGCAGCTCGACCCGGCGGATCTTGCCGGAGATCGTCTTGGGCAGCTCCGCGAACTCGATCCGCCGGATCCGCTTGTATGGCGCCAAGTTCTCCCGGCAGTACGCGAGGATCGCCTTCGCCGTGTCCGCGGTCGGCTCGTGGCCGGCGGCCAGCACGACGTACGCCTTCGGCACCGCGAGCCGGATCGGGTCCGGGGCCGGGACGACCGCCGCCTCGGCGACCGCCTCGTGCTCGATCAGGACGCTCTCCAGCTCGAACGGCGAGATCCGGTAGTCCGACGCCTTGAACACGTCGTCCGTGCGCCCGACGTAGGTGATGTAGCCGCGGTCGTCGACCGAACCGACGTCACCGGTGTGGTAGAAGCCGCCGCCGAAGGCCGCCGACGTGCGCTCGTCGTCGCCGGCGTAGCCCGTCATCAGGCCCACCGGGCGGTACTCCAGGTCGAGGCAGATCTCGCCCTCCGACGCCCGTTCGCCGCTGACCGGGTCGACCAGTGCCACCACGAACCCGGGCAGCGGGCGGCCCATCGAGCCGGGCACGACGTCCTGGCCGGGCGTGTTCGCGATCTGGACGCTGCTCTCGGTCTGGCCGAAGCCGTCGCGGATCGTGACGCCCCACGACTTCTGGACCTGCTCGATCACCTCGGGGTTGAGCGGCTCCCCTGCCCCGACGACCTTCTTCGGCGGGGTCTTCAGCGCCGTCAGGTCCGCTTGGATCAGCATCCGCCACACCGTCGGCGGCGCGCAGAAGCTCGTGACGCCGCACCGGTCCATCTGGGCCATCAGCGCGTTGGCGTCGAACCGGTTGTAGTTGTAGAGGAACACCGTCGCCTCGGCGTTGAACGGGGCGAAGAAGTTGCTCCACGCGTGCTTCGCCCAGCCGGGCGAGGAGATGTTCAGGTGGACGTCACCGGGCTCCAGCCCGATCCAGTACATCGTGGACAGATGACCCACCGGGTACGAAACGTGCGTGTGCTGCACCAGTTTCGGCTTCGCCGTCGTGCCGGAGGTGAAGTAGAGCAGCAGCGGGTCGCCGGCCTTCGTCGGGCCGTCCGGGGCGAACTCGGGCGACTGGGCGAACGCGTTCGAGTACGGCTGCCAGCCCTCGACCGGCTCCCCCACCGCGATCCGCGTGTACTCGCCCTCGATGCCGGCGAACTTCTCCGCGTCCACCGACCGGACCACGACGTGCTTGGCCGCGCCCCGCTCCACGCGGTCGGTCAGGTCGGCCGGCCCGAGCAGGGTGGACGCCGGGATGATCACGGCGCCGAGCTTGATCGCGGCGAGGATCGTCTCCCACAGCTCGCCCTGGTTGCCCAGCATGAGGATCAGCCGGTCGCCGCGGCGGACGCCGAGGCTCCGCAGCCAGTTCGCCACCTGGTTGGACCGGCCGGACAGCTCCGGGTAGGTCCACTGGTTCTCGGTGCCGTCCTCCTCGACGATCCACAGGGCGAACCGCTCGGCGTTGTCCGGGTCGTGCGCGACGACGTCGAACCAGTCGATCGCCCAGTTGAACTCGTCGAACTCCGGCCAGGCGAAGGCGCGGTAGGCCGTGTCGTAGTCCTCGCGGTGGGTCTGCAGGTAGTCCCGCGCCACGCGGAACGCGTGGTGGACTTCCGAAGCGCCGTTGCTCACCCTGCTGCCTCCTGCTCTATTCGCCCGTGAACTCCGGCTTCCGGCGCTCCATGAACGCCTGGACCGCCTCGCCGAGGTCCTTGCTGGGCAGGAACGCCGAGTTCCACGCCGCGACGTACCGGAGGCCGTCGGCGACCTGGCGCTCGGTGTTCGTCGCCAGTACCTGCTTCGTACCCTGCACCACGAGCGGCGGGTTCGCAGCGATCTCCCCGGCGAGTTCGCGCGCGGCCTTCAGCAGGGCGTCCTGGTCGGCGTGGACATCGTTGACGAGGCCGATCTTCTCGGCGCGCGCGGCGTCGATGTCCTTGCCGGTCAGGGCGAGCTCGCGCAGGTGGCCTTCGCCAACGATGCTCGCGAGCCGCTGGAGGCTGCCCAGGTCGGCCACGATGGCGACGCGCACCTCGCGGACGCTGAACTTCGCGTCGGCGCTGGCCAGCCGGATGTCCGCGGCGGCGACGACGTCGACCCCGCCGCCGATGCACCAGCCCGAAACGGCCGCGATGACCGGTTTGCGGCATTCCGCGATCGAGCTGACCGCCGCCTGCAGCGACTTGACCTGGTCGAGGAACGCCGTCCGCGGCCCGGCCAGGTTGTCCCCGCCGAGCATCGGCGCCCAGTCGCCCATCATGGCCGGCAGGTCGAGACCGTAGGAGAAGTGCTTGCCGCTGCCGGTCAGCACCACGGCCCTGACCTGCGGGTCGGCGTCCAGCGCGCGGAAGACCAGCGGCAGCTCGCGCCAGAAGTCCGGCCCCATCGCGTTGCCCTTCGACGGGCCGAGGAGCGTCACTTCGGCCACGGGGCCGTCGACGTCGACCTTGAGGGAGACGAGGTCGGGCAGACTGTCAGCAGTAGCGGTCATGGGGTCATCTTGACCCATGCCCGCGACGAGCCGCCATTGGCACGATGTCAATTGATGCCATGGTCACTGTGCCAACGTGGTCATGGGATGTTTTCCTGGACGTAGGTGACCACGACGCGGGGAGGACGGTGGGAGATGAGCCCGGCCGGCAGCGCGACCCTGATCGAACCGGAGCCGCCGGCTGCGCCCGCCCGGCGCGAGTCCCGCCCGATCGAGCTGACCGGCTCGTTCGACCACGAGGGCCACCGGCTCTGGTACACCGAGTTCGGCAGCGGCGACAAGGTCGTGGTGCTGACGCACGGCATCATGCTGACCCGCCGGATGCACGCCCCGCTCGCGCGCCGGCTGGCCCGCGCCGGGTTCCGGGTGGTCACGCTCGACCTCCTCGGCCACGGCGACTCCGACCGGCCGACCGAGTCGTGGCTCTACTCGATGCCCTCGTTCGCCGAGCAGACGCTGGCCCTGCTCGACCACCTCGAGGTTTCCTCGGCGGTGATCGGCGGGACGTCGCTCGGGGCGAACGTCTCGCTGGAGGTGGCGGTGTCGGCGCCTTCGCGGGCGCGCGGGCTGATCGTCGAGATGCCGGTGCTGGACAACGCGATCGTCGCCGGGCTGTTCACGTTCGCCCCGCTGCTGATGGCGGCCCGGTTCCTGCCGGTGACGGTCCAGGCGGTGGCGCTGGCGGCGTCCCTCGTCCCGCACGGCAACCAGTGGGTCGACGTCGTCACGGACACGCTGTCCCAGCGGCCGGCCCCGATGGCGGCGCTGCTGCACGGGGTCCTGTTCGGCCGGATCGCGCCCCCGAAGTCGGTCCGCCGCAAGATCACGACGCGGGCACTGGTGATCGGCCACCAGGGCGACCCGATCCACCCGTTCGGCGACGCGGACACGTTGGCGGTGGACATGCCGGAGGCGGAGTTCGTCCAGGCCCGCAGCCCGGTCGAGCTGAGGCTGGACCCGACCCGCCTGTCGGACGCGATCCGGGACTTCGCGGCGAGCTGTTACGAGGACTGAACCGGTGCCGGTGGTGTGGCTGACCGGCAATTCGGGCGCCGGCAAGTCGGCGGTCTGCGAGCTCTTGAAGAGCCGGGGAGAGCTCGCGGTCGACGCGGACTGGGAGGGCTACAGCCACTTCGTGGACCGGACGAGCGGTGAGGTCGTCACCGATCCCCCCTATCCGGTGCCGGCGGGCTGGCTCGATCACTTCGGGTGGCGGAGCGACCGCGCGAAGGTCGAGGCACTCGCCGCGACGGCCCGCGACGAGGTCGCCTTCCTGTGCGGATCCGCCGAGAACGAAGAAGAGGTGCGGCACCTCTTCGACGTCGTGATCTGCTTGGTGATCGACGAAGACACGCTCCGGGAGCGGCTCGCGTCCCGCACCGGCAACGCCTTCGGCAAGCACCCGGAGGAACTGGCGGCGGCGGTCGGAGCCAATGCCGGCGCCGAGCCCGCTTACCGGCGACTCGGCGCGAAGATCATCGACGGCCGAGCGCCGCTGCCCGAAGTCGCCGACGCGGTCCTCGCCGCCGGCCGCTACGAGGACTGAACCGGGGCCAGGCCGGCCACCGGGCCGATCACGATGATCGCCGGGGGGCGGACGCCCGAGGCCGTCGCGTCCGTCACCACCGTGTCCAAAGTGGACCGCAGGGTTCGCTGGGTGCGCATCGTGCCGTCCTCGATGATCGCCACCGGGGTGTCGGACGGGCGGCCGCCGTCCAGCAGGGCCTTTGCGAACTGCGGGAGGCGCTCGACCCCCATCATCAGCACGATCGTCCCGCGCATCCGCGCCAGCAGGTCCCAGTCGACCAGGGACCGGTCGTCGCCCGGGGCGACGTGGCCGGAGACCACCACCACCTCGTGCGCGACGCCGCGGTGGGTCACCGGGACGTCCGCCACCGCCGGGACCGCGAACGCGCTCGTGATGCCCGGGACCATCGTCACCGGGACGCCCGCCTCGGCGCAGGCCAGCACCTCTTCGAAGCCGCGGCCGAACAGGTACGGGTCACCGCCCTTGAGGCGGACGACGAACTTGCCCTCCTTGGCCCGCTCGATCAGCGTGCGGTTGATGACGTCCTGGCTGGCCGCGCGGCCGTACGGGATCTTCGCCGCGTCGACGATCTCGACCTCCGGCGCCAGCTCGTCGAGCAGCTCGCGCGGCGCCAGCCGGTCGACCACCACGACGTCCGCCCGCGAGAGCAGCCGGCGGCCGCGGACCGTGATCAGCTCCGGGTCGCCCGGGCCCCCGCCGACCAGCGCGACGCCGGGCAGGCTGCCCTCCGGGTGCGGCTGACGGCCGTCCTCGATCGTGCCGTTGTGCAGGCCGTCGAGCATCGAGTCGCGGACCGCGGCCGAGCGCAGCGGCTCGCCGCCGGAGAGGACGCCGAACAGGAGGCCCCCGTGGCGGCCGGACGCCGGGGTCACCGCGGACCCCGACTCGCCTTCGTCGGCGCGGACGCAGAAGACCCGCTCGCGCTCGGCCTCGGCGCAGATCTCCGCGTTCACCGCGGGGTCGTCGGTGCAGGCCAGCGCGTACCAAGCATCGCGAAGGTCACCGGCGGCGTAGCGGCGTTCGTGCCAGACCAGCTCGCCCGCGTCCACCATCCCCTGCACCGACGGCGTCGTGTGCGGCGACACCAGTTCGACGCGGGCACCCGCGCTGATCAGCCGGGGCAGCCGCCGCTGAGCGACCGAGCCGCCGCCGAACAGCACGACGCGGCGGCCGGTCAGCTGGAGGCCGGAGAGGTAGTGCGGGTCGTCCATGCAGGGAAGATACAGCGGCGCGAAGCGCCTCCGTTGAGGGTGGTGGAGGGGAGGAAGGCGGAGGTTTATTGACGGTTCACCCGTGCGCCAGCCCAGCGTGGGTCACGCCACGCGGAACACCGGTCCGCGCGCCACGAACGGCAGCCGAGCGCCCCTCGGCACCAGGTACGCGTGCTCGCGACGGGGCCGGACGTGATCGCACTGAGCGTCCGTGATGATCAGGATCGGGCCGTCGGCCGGAAAGTCGTCGGCGCGCTGCAGCAGGTCGACGCCCGGCTGCAGGATCGTGCCTCCGCGACCCCGCACCTTGACGCGGCCGGCGATGTCCTCCACCGCGAGGTACCCGGCGTCGTAGGCGACCGCGTCGCAGAAGACCACCCGCGCCGCCGGGACGTCGCGGGCCAGCGCGTACGACGCGATCGCGCCCAGTGCCTTGCCCAGCAGCTCCGCGTTCATCGAGCCGGACGTGTCGAGCACGACGCCGAAGGTGGCGCGCCGGTCGAGGTGCTCCGGGCGCACGCGACCCGGCCGCGGGATGTCCGGCGTCGCCGACTGGCGGCGTGACGCTCGGGCATAGCTGCGCACCGGCAGCTCCGCCCGGACGTGCTCGTCGAACCAGCGCGCGAGCTGGGCGTCCCAGGGCAGCGGCGGGTGGTCCAAGGCCCGGATCTCCTGCTCCAGCCCGAGCGGCAGCAGCCCGCGGCCGCGCGCGTGGTGGTACTCGAGGCCCTGGGTGAGCGCGCGGCGGTAGAACTCGTCGAGGTCGACGCCGCCGACACGGTCGTCCCACGGCCGCGGCCGGCGCTGGGACGACCGGCGGTGCGCCGCGTCGGGTTCGGACAGCCAGTCGCCCAGGACGTCACCGGCGGCGCGGCCGCCCAGAGTCATCAACTTCCGCGCTCGCCGGATGTCGGTGGTCAGCGTGTCGTACACCGACTCCGCGGACATGCCGGTGAGCTGCTGGTCGTGCAGGCTGCCGTCGGGCAGCTCGCCGACGCCCATCGAGATCAGCCAGCCGTTGATGACGTAGTCGCAGGCGACGTTCCAGAGGTACGGGTCGCGGCCGTGCGCGCGGCGGTCGTGCCGCAACGCGGCGTGCAGCATCTCGTGCGCCAGCACGAACCGCCACTCTTCGGCGGTCAGCGCGGCGCCCGGGTTGACGTAGATCTCGCCGTGTTCGGCGTCGACCGCCGCCAGCGAGATGTCCCAGGCGCGGACGACCTCGGCGTCCACGACCAGGGTGAACCCGGCGGCGACCGCGCCGAGCAGCGGGAACGACGAGACGAACCACGCCAGCGCGCGGTCCCACTCCCCCATCGCCCGGTGGTGCCGGGTCTGCCCGCGCGCGTCCGCGGCGCGTTCCATCGCGTCGGTCGCCGAGGCGATCAGCCCGCGGGCGAAGCGCTCGGTCCACGGCTCCGGCTTCCCGCGGTAGGCCAGCTGCCAGCGCGACAGCGGCGGCGCGAGCGCCAGGCACGGCCGCGCGCCACCGGTCCCGAGGGCCTTGAACGGCTCCGGCACGCCCGTCTCGCGCCACGCGCGAGTCAGCGCCTCTTCGTCGGTGCCCGGCAGGTCCGGCGGCTCCAGGACGGGCGTGCCGACCCGGACCGCCTCGGCGAACCGGTGCACGGACACGCAACAGGCGGCGCTGTAGGCCTCGTCGAGGACCGGCTCGGCGTCGAGGTGGCCGAGGCCGAGGTGCAGCAGCAGGTGCGCGAACACCCACGCCCATTCGCCCGGCTCGGCGTCGCGCGTGCGATTGGGGGTGATGGACCCGCGATCGTTGACGACGCCCCAGCCGCCGACACTCTCGGTGCTCAGGCTCGCGCCCCGGGCGAGGTGCTCGAGGACGGTGTGCGAGCGGACCTGGGCCCAGCCGTCCTCGATCGCCTTGGCCCGGCGCTCGCGGCGCTTGACCTCCGCCTTGGCGTTCATCCCCGCGCCGCGACCAGCCGCGGCAGGTCGCGGGCCGCTTCGACCAGGAACCACGACGGCAGCCGCGGGTGACCGGCCTCGTCGTCGGCGATGACCAGCTGCGCCATCTCCAGGGAGATTTCGGCCAGCTCGACGAGCAGGCCCTTGGCGCGGAAGGCGAACTGGCGGACGGCCGCCGACGCGTGCCGCTTGTCCGCGGGCAGGTCCTTGACCAGCCGGGCGCGGAACGTCTCGGCGAGGAAGTACAGCAGGTCGCGGTCGCCCGGCTCGGCGGGCCAGCGCGCGTCGCCCTTGAGGATCGCCTCCAGGTCGAACGCGTGCCGCGCCACCTTGAGGTACGCGCGGAAGGCACCCGCGTGCGCCGGCGTGAGCGTGGCGTACGCGAGCAGGGCGATCGTCTCGTCGCCGGCCGGGTCGCCGTAGGAATGCAGGAGGTCCGAGAGCATGTGCCAGGACCGCGGCGTCGAGAACGGCTCTTCGGTCTTGGGCGGCGGGCTCCACAGGTGGTCCGGCCGCTGGGTCAGGTACTCGACCACCCACGGGTGGATGCCGTGCCCGGCCGCCCACGCGAGCCAGTCGCCCGCCGCGGCCCGCAGGTGGACGTGCACCAGGCGGTTGACCAGCGCGGACGCCATCGGGCGGGCGAGCGCCTGGTCGGTGGCGCGGTTGCCGGCGCCGATCACGACCGAACCCGCCGGCAGCTCGTACGACCCGATCCGGCGGTCGAGGATGAGCGAGTAGAACGCCTTCTGGACGTCGGGCGCGGCGGCGTTCAGCTCGTCGAGGAACAGGCAGTACGGCTCGTCGCGCGCGATCTGCTCGGGCGGGCAGAACCGGCTGCGGCCGTCGACGATCTGCGGGACGCCGATGAGGTCTTCCGGCGCGAGCTGGGTCCCGAGCAGCGAGACGCACTCGAGACCCAGCGATGCCGCGAATTCCCTTACCAGGGAAGACTTCCCGATGCCGGGCGCGCCCCAGAGGAACACCGGCCGGACGACGGCGGTGTTCAGCAGGACTTCGGGCAGCTGGGCGGGCGTGACCGTGAGCTGGGCGTGCAAGCGTGGACCTCCTGAGTCAGGACATCCTGCTGCGACGCCCCCTTTCGTGCACCCATGATCGCGCGCCCGCCCGGCGGCCGCATCCGATTTAGCTCGCGCGCCCCGATGCCGGGTACGGCAGCAGGGCCATCTCGCGCGCGTTCTTGATCGCCGTGGCGACCTGTTTCTGTTGCTGCGGCGTCAATCCCGTGACGCGACGGGCGCGGATCTTGCCGCGGTCGGAGATGAACTTCCGCAGCAGGTCGACGTCCTTCCAGTCGACGTGGGTGATCCGGTTGGCGTGCAACAGGTTCACCTTGCGCTTGCCGGGACGGTCGCGGGTCGGCTTCGGCATCCGGCTCACCAGCTCGACTTCGCGACGCCGGGCAGCTCGCCGTTGTGCGCGGCCTGGCGCATCTTCACCCGCGACAGCCCGAACTTGCGCAGGTACCCGCGCGGGCGCCCGTCGGCGGTGTCGCGGTTGCGGATGCGCGTCGGGCTCGCGTCGCGCGGCAGCTTCTGCAGCGCGACGACCGCTTCGCCCTTCTCCTCCGGAGACGACGACGGCGAGGCGATGACGGCCTTGAGCGCGCGACGGCGTTCGACGTACCGCGCCGCGATCACCTTCCGCTGCTCGTTCTTCGCGATCTTGGACTTCTTGGCCATCAGCGCTCTTCCTTGAACTCGACGTGCTTGCGCGCGACCGGGTCGTACTTGCGCAGGACCATCCGGTCCGGGTCGTTCCGCCGGTTCTTCTTCGTGACGTACGTGTAGCCCGTGCCCGCGGTGGACCGCAGCTTGATGATCGGGCGGACGTCGGTGCTCTTCGCCATTACAGCTTCACTCCCCTTGCCTTCAGTTCGGCCACGACGGCCTCGATGCCGCGCTTGTCGATCGTCTTCATGCCCTTGGCGGAGACGCGCAGCCGCACCCAGCGCCCTTCACTGGGCACGAAGTAGCGACGGTTCTGCAGGTTCGGCTCCCACCGCCGGGACGTGCGGCGATGCGAGTGCGAGACCTGCTTGCCGTAGCCCGGCTTGCGGCCGGTGACCTGGCACACGGCGGACACGGACCCTCCCGAGTTGATAGTGCGTGGTTGAATGTGATTGTCGTTTTCATCTACTCTACGCACCGTACCCCGCCCGTATTCCTGGAGCCGCCGTGACCCCCGAGCAGACCCCTGACCCCCGCATCCCGCTGGTTCTCGTGAGCGGCCTCGCGCCGGGACCGAACGCCACGCTCGCCGAGTTGCTGCGGGTCGCCGAGCCCGGCACCGCCGTCGTCCACCACGACCTGCGTGAGATCCACTCCGGCGTCGTCCGCCGCCGGCTGCGGCTGGAGCAGCGCGACCAGCTGACCGTCCTCGAACTGGCCCACGGCTGCGTGTCGTGCACCCTGCGCGAGGACCTGCTCCCGCTGCTGCGCCACCTGGCGCGGATGCCGCAGGTGCGCCGGATCGTCGTCCGGCTCGACGAGGCCATGGAGCCGGAGCCGGTCAGCTGGGCGATCCGGAACGTCCTGGTCGGCGACCACCCGGTGAGCGACGACGTCGACCTGCGCGCGGTGCTCACCGTCGTGGACTGCGCGACCTTCCTCGCCGACGCGACCGGCGACGACGTCCTCGCCGAGCGGAACCTGCAGGCCAGCCCGGAGGACGAGCGCACGGTCGCGCAGGTCGCGCTGTCGCAGGCCGAGTTCGCCGACGTCCTCGTGCTGGCCGGCGCGGCCGGCGACGCGTGGACCGCCGCGAAGGCGTCCGCGGTCCTCGACCGCGTCGCGCCGTCGGTCCCCCGCGTGGAGCTGTCGCGGATCGACGGGCACAGCGTGCTCGACGCCGTGCCGAAGGACGCGCGCCGCGGCGAGGTCACCGACATGCACGGCGCGCTGCTGCGCGGCCAGCCGCCGGTGCACGTCGACTGCGGCATCGGCCTGGTCACGTTCACCGCGCAGCGGCCGTTCCACCCCGAACGCCTCCACGACGCGCTCGACGTCCTGCTCGACGGCGTCGTCCGGACCCGCGGGAGGGCCTGGGTGGCCAGCCAGCCGGACGTCGCGTTCTGGATCGAGTCGGCCGGCGGCGGGCTCGGCATCGGCCACGCCGGGCCGTGGCTCGCGGCGCCGGGCGGTCCGGAGTGGACGGACGTCTCCCCCGAGCGCCGCACGCTGGCGTCCCTGCGCTGGGACCCGGTGCACGGCGACCGGGCGCAGGAGCTCGTCGTGGTGACGGACCAGACAACGCCCGACGAGATCGACGCGGCCCTCCGCGGCGCTCTACTCACTGAAGAAGAACTGGCCGCCGGCCCGGAGGTGTGGCAGCACTACCCCGACCCGTTCGGGGACTGGCACGAAGAGCCGTGCGAGGACACCGAAACCGACCCGGCGCGCCACGACGCGACCGCGGCGAACCGAAAGGAAGACCAGTGAAGACAGGCATCCACCCCGACTACCACCCCGTGGTGTTCAAGGACTCGTCCACCGGTGACGCGTTCCTGACCCGTTCCACCATCACGTCCGAAAAGACCATCGAGTGGACCGACGGGCAGACCTACCCGCTCGTCGTGGTCGACATCAGCTCGTGGTCGCACCCGTTCTGGACCGGCACCCAGCGCATCATGGACAGCGCCGGGCAGGTCGAGAAGTTCCACCGCCGCTACGGGAAGCGGGGGACGCGCTGATGGCCGTCCCGAAGCGCAAGAAGTCGCGCAGCAACACCCGCGCCCGGCGGTCCCAGTGGAAGACCGCGGTCCCGGACCTGGTCCCGATCAAGGTCGACGGCGAAGTTCAGCTGGTCCCGCGCCGGCTGATGCGGCACTTCCACTCGTGACCGTCCCGGTCACGGTGCTGTCCGGCTTCCTCGGCGCCGGCAAGACGACACTGCTCAACCGCATCCTCGCCACCTCGTCGGGGATGCGGGTGGCGGTGATCGTCAACGACATGAGCGAGGTCAACATCGACGCGGCCCTCGTGCGCTCGCAGGAGCGTCTCGTCGAGCTGACCAACGGGTGCATCTGCTGCACCCTGCGGGAAGACCTCCTGGAGGAGGTGTCCCGGCTCTGCGCCGAGGGCCGGTTCGACCACGTGCTGATCGAGTCGAGCGGGATCTCCGAGCCGATGCCGGTGGCGGCGACGTTCACGTTCCTGGACTCGGTCGCCCACCTCGACACGATGGTGACGGTGGTGGACGCGGCGAACTTCGCCCGCGAACTCGCCGCCGGCGACTCCCTCGTGGAGCGCCGGCTGGACCAGTACGAGAACGACGAGCGGACGGTCAGCGACCTCCTCGTGGACCAGGTCGAGTTCGCCGACGTCCTGCTGCTGAACAAGACCGACCTGGTCTCCGGGCCCGAGGTGGACCGCCTGGTGGCGACGCTGCGGCGGCTCAACCCGGCGGCGGACGTCGTCACGGGCAGCTTCGGGGAGGTACCCCTCGACCGGGTCTTCGGCACCGGCCGGTACGACGTCGTGCGCGCGCAGGAGGCGCCCGGCTGGGTGGCCGAGCTGAACGGCGACCACGTGCCGGAGACCGAGGAGTACGGCATCTCGAGCGTGGTCTTCCGCGCCTCACGCGCGTTCGATCCGGAGCGCCTGTGGGACTTCGTGACGCGGCGGCTGGACTCCGGCGAGTTCGGGACGGTGTTGCGGTCCAAGGGGTTCTTCGCGCTGGCGTCCCGGCCCGGGGTGACCGGGCTGTGGTCGCAGGCGGGGGCGGTGGCACGGTTCGAGCCCCAGGGGGTGGCCGACGAGCCGCGGCAGGAGCTGGTGTTCATCGGCGTCGACCTCGCCGGAGACGCACTGCTGGACGCATTACGTGGCTGCCTCGGCGAGGCAACCGGGCCGGACCCGTTCCCGGAGTGGGACGAGGTCCACGTCCACTAGTGGTCGTCGTAGTGGTCCTCGTGGGCCGCGTGGCGGTGGCCGTCGTGCACGTAGTCGACGTGCTCGCCGTGGGGCACCGCCACGTGGCCGCAGCCCTCGCCGTGGGTGTGGTCGTGCCCGGTGTGCGGCACGTGGCCGGTCATCTCGCACTCGTCGAAGTGCCCGTCGTGCGCCCGGTGCAGGTGGCCCTCGTGCACGTAGTCGACGTGGTCGCCGTGCGGGACCGCGGCGTGGCCGCACCCCTCGCGGTGGACGTGGTCGTGACCGGCGTGCTCGACGTGCGCGATCGTCATCGGCTCTTCCTCTCGGTGCGGGCGTGTGTCCACTTCGGACGCTAACACCCGGTGACCGCCGCGGGCCGGGCGAAAGCTCCCGGCTCACCCGATAGCGGCCGGTCCGTCCGAGTTGATCAACCCAGATTTATCAGTCTAGGTTGACGAATGTGACGGACGAGGAACTCCTCCAGGCGAGCGCCGATCTGCGCGTCGCCCTCGGCAGGCTGGTCCGGCGGCTGCGGCAGGGCTACGTCGTCGGCGAACTGACCCTGCCCGAACGGTCGGTGCTCTCCCGGCTCGACCGGGAAGGCCCGGCCACGCCCGGGTGTCTGGCCGACCTCGAGCGCGTCAAACCGCAGGCCATGGGCGTCACGCTCGCCGGGCTCGTCGACCGCGGGCTCGTCGAGCGGCGCAAGGACGACTCCGACGGCCGCAAGGTGCTCATGTCGGTCACCGGCGCCGGCGTCCAGCTGCTCACCGACCGCCGGTCGGAGACCACCCGGAAGATGGCGACCGCGCTGGCCGAGAAGTTCACGGCGGCCGAGCAGCGGGACCTCGTCGCCGCCATCCCGCTGATCGAGCGGCTGGCGGACGAGCTGTGACCGCGACGCAGACCACGAGCAGCCGCTACAAGTGGGTCGCGCTCTCCAACACCACGCTCGGCGTGCTGATGTCCGCGCTCGACGGCTCGATCGTCATCATCTCGCTGCCGGCGATCTTCCGCGGCATCGGCCTCGACCCCCTGGCCCCGGGCAACATCGGCTACCTGCTCTGGATGATCCTCGGCTACCTGCTGGTGCAGGCCGTGCTGGTGGTCACGCTCGGGCGGCTCGGCGACATGTTCGGCCGGGTCAAGATGTACAACCTCGGCTTCGTCGTGTTCAGCGTCGCGTCGGTGGCGCTGTCGTTCGACCCGTTCCACGCCGGCGGCGGCGCGCTGTGGCTGATCGGCTGGCGGATCGTGCAGGCCGTCGGCGGGTCGATGCTGACCGCGAACTCGGCCGCCATCCTCACCGACGCCTTCCCCACCGAGCAACGCGGGATGGCGCTCGGCGTCAACCAGATCACCGCGCTGGCCGGGCAGTTCCTCGGCCTGGTCGTCGGCGGGCTGCTGGCCGAGATCGACTGGCGCGCGGTGTTCTGGGTCAGCGTCCCGTTCGGGCTGCTCGGCACGATCTGGTCGATCCGCAGCCTCCGCGAGGTCGGCACGCCGAAGCGCGCGAAGGTCGACTGGGGCGGCAACATCACCTTCGCCGCAGGGACCGCGTTGTTGCTGGCCGCGATCACCTACGGCATCCAGCCCTACGGCGGCGCCGCGACCGGCTGGGGCAGCCCGTGGGTGCTCGGCGGGATCGGGGCCGGCGTGCTGCTGCTCCTGCTGTTCGGCCTCATCGAGACGCGGGTCGCGGCGCCGATGTTCCAGCTGAGCCTGTTCAAGATCCGCGCGTTCGCCGCGGGCAACATCGCCGCCCTGCTGACGTCGGTCGCCCGTGGTGGCATGCAGTTCATGCTCATCATCTGGCTGCAGGGGATCTGGCTGCCCCTGCACGGCTTCGACTACGAGCGGACGCCGTTGTGGGCGGGCATCTACATGCTGCCGCTGACCGTCGGGTTCCTGCTCGCGGGGCCGGTGTCGGGCTACCTGTCCGACCGGTTCGGGGCGCGGCTGTTCTCCACCGGCGGGCTGCTGCTGGTCGCGGCGGCGTTCCTCGGGCTCCTGGCACTGCCGGTGGACTTCCCCTACCCGGCGTTCGCGGCGCTGCTCGTGGTCAGTGGGATCGGCCAGGGCATGTTCTCCGCGCCCAACACCTCGGCGATCATGAGCAGCGTGCCGACCGAGCAGCGCGGGGTGGCCTCCGGGATGCGGGCGACGTTCCAGAACTCCGGGACGTCGCTG
The DNA here is from genome assembly GCF_030269325.1 of Amycolatopsis sp. NBRC 101858. Lineage (GTDB taxonomy): Bacteria > Actinomycetota > Actinomycetes > Mycobacteriales > Pseudonocardiaceae > Amycolatopsis > Amycolatopsis ponsaeliensis. The sequence continues at coordinate 605,551 of NZ_BSTD01000002.1, forward strand.
TCGATCGGTGTGTTCTTCTCGCTGATGATCGCCGGGCTGGCTTCCTCGCTGCCGCAGACGCTGACCAGCGGGTTGCAGGCGCACGGCGTCCCGGCGTCCGTCGCCGACGGCGTCGCCCAGCTGCCGCCGGTGAGCACGCTGTTCGCGGCGTTCCTCGGCAGCAACCCGGTCGGGCACCTGCTCGGCCCGGACGTCCTGGCCGGGCTCTCCCCGGCCGACCGCTCGGCCCTGACCGGCGGGGAGTTCTTCCCGCAGCTGGTCTCCGGCCCGTTCCACCACGGCCTGGTGGTCGTGTTCACGGCGGCCGCGGTGATGGCCGTCGTCGCCGCGGTGGCTTCCGCTTCGCGCGGCGCGCGTTACTTCCACACCCCCGAGGGATCGAAGGAGAACCGATGACCGACGAGATCGTCGCCGGGACCGTCACCATCACCGGCCACGGCGGTGACGAGCTCGAGGCCTACCTGGCCAAGCCGACCGACGCGACCCCGCGCGGCGGCGTCGTGGTGATCCACCACATGCCCGGCTACGACGCGGCGACGAAGGAGATGGTGCGCCGCTTCGCCGTCGAGGGCTACAACGCGCTCTGCCCCAACCTGTACACGCGCGAAGCGCCCGGCGCGGACCCGGACGACGCGGCCGCCACGGTCCGCGCGGCCGGCGGTGTCCCGGACGACCGGCTGGTCGGCGACGTCTCCGGCGCGGCGGACTACCTTCGCGCCCTCGAGAACGCGAACGGCCGGATCGGCGTCATCGGGCACTGCTCGGGCGGCCGCCAGGCGTTCCTGTCCGGCTGTTCGCTCGACCTCGACGCGGCGGTCGACTGCTACGGCGCGTTCGTCGTCGCCGAGCCGCCGGAGGCCATGAAGCAGATGAAGCCGCTGCTCGGCCTGGCGCCGCAGCTGTCGTGCCCGCTGCTGGGCCTCTTCGGCGCCGACGACAAGTTCCCCGGCCCGGACGAGGTCGCGGTCCTGGCGGCCGAGCTGGAGAAGCTGGGCAAGGAGCACGAGTTCCACACGTACGCGGACGCCGGCCACTCGTTCTTCGCCGTCGACCGCCCCAGCTACCGGCCGGAAGCCGCGAAGGACGGCTGGGAACGCATCTTCGACTTCTACTCCCGCACGCTCACGGCCTGAGAGGACCCGCTCATGTGCACTTACCTGACCGAGAAGTTCGCGCTCGAAGGCAGCGGCAAGGGCGCCCGCGGCTGGTTCCGCCTGAATGAGGGCACGGTGTACGTGGACCACCCGGTCCACGCACCGTACGGGCACACCGTGAACATCGACTTCCGCAACCCGGGGCTGGGCGCTTCGGCCCGCGTCGCGCTGGAGCTCACCGAGGAGGACGCGCTGGCCTTGGCGGACGCGATCCACGCGGCCGTCAAGTCCGCCCCGGCGGGGTTGGCTTCCCGCGACCAGTGAGATTCGATTGTTCGACTCGGCCGGACCGGGCAGATTACGGCTGTCACCCCGTCCGGCCGAGCCGACGCTTCTCATCAGCGTCCAGGGTCGAGCCCGATTTATTGCGAGACCTTTCAGTATTGCGCTCACGATCACTCACCCTGTGAAGCAGCTTGCTACGCTCGTCGCGTGAACAAGAAATGGTCCCGAGAGCGCCTGGAGACCTACCTCAGTGCTGTGCGGCACTACCAGTCCATGCTTCGAAGTAGCCAAGGCTTTGACCAAGACGCCTACGAAGAGGTCATCAGGCTCGAGCCTGCCGCAAAAGCGATCATGAAGCGGGTCAACCCGGATTACCGAGACTATCAGTTCGTCCAGAGCGCCCATGACCAAGCCTTTACCCTGACAATCCAAAGCCTCGCATTACTGAACGAAGCCGAAGAGATTGAAGCCAACCTCGGTATGCCTGGACCTCAGTTGGCTGCAGGTGAATTTCACCCTTGGGTGTGGGACGCGGCTCGCAGTCTTTGGGAGACACGCCACTATCGCGAAGCCGTCCAGGCGGCTGCCACGAGCATCAACGCGCATCTACAAGACAGAGCCGGCCGCCGTGATATATCCGACTACAAGCTCGCTGCAGAACTCTTCTCCGAGAAGCCACCAGAGGCGAGAAAGCCACGTCTTCGATGGAGTGGCGCCCCCGAGTACGAGGAATTCAAAAGCATGCAGGCCGGCCTCCGAGGGTTCAGCGCCGGCGTCTTCCAGTGCATTCGAAATCCAGCAACCCACGACCTCTCAGAACTCAGTGAGCAAGCTGCTCTCGAACGCCTTGCCGCAATGAGCCTGTACTGTCGGCTGGTTGACGAGTGCTCGCTCGACGAGGTCGACACCTGATCCGCGCTGGGTCAAGCCATCGGACTGCGACTCATCGCCTCAGTGGCTCTTGAAGCGAACCGTCAGGGCGTGTAGAGCGCGCCCAGGAACTCGAGCAGCAGACGCTCCCGCAACGGCGCCGGTGCCGTTGCGAGGAGCGCGTTGATCGGGGCCATCCGGTCCGGCAGTCCCGAAGCGCCGCCGAGGCCGGCCGCGGCCAGCAAGCCCGCGAACTGTTCCGACGTCAGCGTCGCGGGGTCCAGGGCCTCGACGAACTCCGCCACCGCCGGGTCGACGACCACCGGGCCCGAGGCGCGCGCGGCGTCCAGGGAAGCCGCCAGGTCCGCCAGGAACTCCTTCTCGGTGCCGTGGTTGGCCGCCGTCACCGTCAGGTGCAGGTTCACCGGGGACGCTTCGAACGCGAACTGCGGCTGGACGTACCAGCCGCGCGCCTTCATCTCGTCCGCCACCGTGAACAGGTCGAAGCCGTCGTCGCCGGTGAACGCGATCAGCGTCGACACCGGGTCGCCGAGCACGCGCAGACCCGGCAGTTCCCCGATGCCGGCCCGGATCCGGGAAACCGCTTCCCGCGTGGACGTCGCCAGGCGGAGGTAGCCGTCCTCGCCGAGGTGGCGAACCACCGCCCACGCGCCCGCCAGCGGACCGCCCGAACGGGTGCTCTGGATCGTCGTGTTCAGCATCGTGTAGCCCGGCCAGGCCGCGCTCGCGAAGTAGTGCGAGCGCCGCAGCTCCGCCGACGCGTGCAACAGCACCGACGTGCCCTTCGGGCAGTACGCGTACTTGTGCAGGTCCACCGAAATGCTCGTGACGCCCGGCACGCGGAAGTCGAACGGCGCGACGTCGGCGCCGAGGCGGGCGAAGTACGGCAGCACCCAGCCGCCGATGCAGGCGTCGACGTGCATCCGGACTCCGCGTGCCGACGCCGCCGCGGCGATCTCGGGAATCGGGTCGAGCACGCCGTGCGCGTACGACGGCGCGCTCGCCACCACCAGCACCGTCGAGTCGTCGATCGCCGCCGCCATCGCGGCCGGGTCGGCGCGGAACGTCACCGGGTCGACCGGGACGTCGATCCGCCGCAGCCCGAACAGGTGCGCCGCCTTGTGGAACGCCGCGTGCGCGGTGGTCGGCAGCACGATGGACGGCGCCGTGATCGAAGGGTGCGCGTCCCGGGCGGCCAGCACGGCCAGCAGGCACGACTCCGTGCCGCCGGAAGTCACCGAGCCGACCACACCCGGCACTGAGCCGAGCAGCGCGGAAGCCGCGGCGACGAGGTCGTTCTCCATCCGCAGCAGGCTGGGGAACGCCGTCGGGTCGAGGCCGTTGGCCGACGACGCCAGCGCGTGCGCGGCGGCCCCGAGGGTGTCCACTTCGGACAGTCCGCTGTCGTAGACGTACGCCAGGGTCCGGCCGCCGTGCGTCGGCAGGTCACCCGCGCGCAGGTCCCGCAGCGCCGCGAGGACGTCCTCAGGCGGGTTCATGGCGGGGCTCCAGGACCTTGCGCCGCAGCAGCGGCAGCGCCAGCGCGATCAGCACGCCGGGGATGATCGACGCCCCGATCAGGATCGCCACGATCGCGCTGTGCGGCTGGGCGGTCGTCGCGTCCGTGCTGGACACGTACCCGCCGAACGCGAGGATGAGCGCCCACAGCCCGCCGCCGAAGGCCAGCCCGAGCGTCTCCCCCGCGGTCCACACGCCGGCCGCGATCCCCGCCCGGGTCTCCCCCGTGCGCTCCTCTTCGGCGGTGATCAGGTCGGGCAGGATCGCCAGCGGGAACACCGAGATCCCCGCGTATCCAACGCCGCACAGCGCCACGAACACGAACGACACGAACAGCGGGATCTCCTGGGCGAACACCAGGCCGAGCAGGCCGATCGCGAACGTCGCCGTCGCCAGGCGGAAGCCGTTGAGCTTGCCGACCCGGTCGCCCAGCCGCGGCCACAGCGGCATGGTGACCAGCGCCGGGCCGACGAAGATGACGAACAGGATCGTGCCGTAGCCGTCGTCGCCGAGGATGCGCTGGGCGAAGAACGGGATCGCGGCGAGCACCGTGCCGATGCCCAGCGCCTGGATGAAGTAGGTGCCCAGCAGCCAGCGGAACGGCCGCCAGCCGGCGAGGGTGCTGATGAGCTCCTTCAGGTTCACGGTGTTCGGCCGCAGCGAGCCGACCGGCGCGTCCTTGAGCCCGAAGTACACCAGCAGCGTCGCGGCCAGCACGATCAGCCCGATCACCACGGCCATCACGCGGTAGCCGGCGACGCCCTCGATCGCGGAGGTGATCGCCGGGGCGCCGCCGCCGCAGATCAGGATCGTCACGGCCAGCACGCCGATCCGGACGCTGGTGAGCTTCGTCCGCTCGGTCGCCGACTCGGTCAGCTCGGCGGGCAGCGCGTTGAACGGCACCTGGAACAGCGCGTACGCCGTGGCGCAAAGGGCGAACGTGATCGCCACGTACAGCGCGTCCGGCAGCGGGGTGCCGAACCCGGGGTGGGCGAACATCGCGGCGAACAGGATCGCCACCCCGATGCCGCCGATGAGCAGGAAGCGGCGGCGGCTGCCGGTCTTGAGCAGGTCGGCGTCGGACATCCGCCCGGCGACCGGGTTGAACAGCACGTCCCAGGCCTTGGGCACGAACACGATCGCGGCGGCCCACCCGGCCGGCACGGCCATCGTGTCGGTCAGGTACTTGACCAGGACCAGGCCGGGGACCGTGCCGAAGGACCCGGTGACGAACGAGCCGAGCGAATACCTGAACCGCGTCCGGCCGGACAGCGTCGTCATGGTCCTCCTCGCAGAGCGGATTCCGACATCCAACACTGAGGGGATCAGTAGTGGATCTCGGCCCGCACCGGGTAGTGGTCGGGGGGAATCGTGCCACCGTCGTAATGCGCCGGCAGTACCGGGCCGACCTCGGCGCGTCGCGAGCCGCCGTGGTCCGCACGCGGGTCCGCTCCGGGTCAGGAGACGACGAAGGCGCGGGAGGTCCCGCCGAGCTGGGCGACGGCGCCGGTGAGGCCGTGCTTCCACGCTCCGAAGTGGACGACGCGGTACTTCCCGACCGGCGTGTTCGCGGGGATGTCCCAGGTGACCTCGGCCCGGGACTCGGCCACGAACGTCCGCGTCCACCGGAACTTCGTGGCCCAGTCGCCGTCGTCGGCATAACGCACCCAGCGGCCGTCCACGTACTGCTGGATCTCCAGGAACGTGCCGTCGCGCCGCAGGTCGTTCTTCGGGTGCCCGGTCACGAACGCCACCGCCACCTGCTCGCCGCGCCGGTAGCTGCTCTTCGCGTCGGTGACGACGTCCCCGAAGCTCTTCAGCAGCGGTGCGCTGTCGAAGACGACGCCCGGCTGGAAGTTGACCAGCTTGCCGCGCAGGTCGCGCGGCACCGGCCCGTGGGGCACCGAAGTCCCGGCCTTCATCGCGGCGGCGAGCTTCCCGAACTCCTGCTGGTACGCGGGCAGCGTGTAGCGGCCGAAGAGCGTCGACGCGCCTTCGTACTGCTGCGAGTCGTACTCCTCCGGCGTCGTGACGTACTGGCTGTAGGCGTTGGAGTAGCCCTGCACGAGGACGTTCTCCAGCGGCACGCCCAGCGCCGCCGCGACGGTCTTCCGGATCCGCAGCCCGGCGACGATCGTGTACTCCGCGGGCCCGGCGACCAGGTGCAGCTGGCCGATCCGGACGATCTGCAGCGGCAGCACCTCCGGCGCCCACGGATACGGCTTCATCGCACCGAACGGCACGGCGACGACCTTCGGCGCCTGCGCGTCCGCGAGGGCCTGCGGGATCGGCGCGTCGATGCCGCCGAGCCAGTCGATGAACGGGTTCTTGACGCCTTCGGGCAGCGGCAGGCCGGGGCCGTCCTCAGTGCTGCCGGCCAGCATCGAGACGCCGATCGCGGCGGTGCAGGTGCGGTGCGGGCGGCCGTCCGGCGTGAACTCCGGGCCGACGTCGACGGCGGACATGTCCACGTAGGTCATGCGGTGGTCGACGCCGCCGGTGACCGGCTCGGCCGCCGCGTCGAAGGCGCGTTTCGCCGCCTGGAACTGGAGGTCGCCGATGCGCCGGGTGTTCTCGAACTCGGTCTCCGGCGTGCCCGGCTGCAGGTTCAGGTTCGGCGTCATGTCACCGGAGTTCGTCTGCGCGAACGCGGCGACGAAGCCGGGCGGGCCGTCGAGGTAGCGGACGCCGGCGTGGTCGTGCTCCCACGTGTAGGCGGCGTAGCCCTTGTTGTCGCTGCTGATCAGGTGGTTGCCGTTGCTCATCGACGTGCCGTGCGTGGCGAACCACGTGATCGCGCCGACGTCCTTCCCGCCTTGGCGGAACCGCAGCACCGTCACGGCGGGGTCGATCGAGAGCGGGAAGTGGTCCTTGTCCGGGTTGCGCTCGAACGCGACGCGGGACCGGTTGGCGCTGGCCTCGGTCAGCTCGGTGCGGCCGAGGGTGAGCTCGCCGGGCTTGAGGTCGTCGTGCGCCCGGCTGACCGCGTCGACGATCCCGGCGACGACGGCGTCGTAGGTCTGCTGCTGGAAGCCGAGGATCGACAGGTCGTAGGCGGCGTAGTGCGAGTCGCCGCCGCACGCGGAGTGCGTGTGGGTGGCGTTGAGCAGGACGTTCTGCTCGGTGTAGCGGTCGCCGTACTTCCGGGTCAGCTCACGCAGGACGCCTTGGTGGACGGACTGGAACAGGGCACCCAGCTCGGCGGTGACGAAGACGATCCGCTTGGTCCCGTCGTCGACGACGTACGCGCGGGCCCGGGTGCGCAGGTGGATGCCGGCGGTCTGCTGCTGCGGCATCGAGTAGCCCATCATGCCGTTCTCGGCGGCGGGCCCGGTGACGTCGCCGATCCCGACGCCGACCTTGAGCGCGGAGGCGGCCGTTGCGGGCCCGGCCACGGCGGCGGCGAACGGGAGCGCGGCGGCTCCGGCCAGGACGGTACGACGACTCACCCGCATACGGTCTCCCGACTAACGTGAACGACTTTCGCGTTAATCGGGGACCGTACGTGAGCCCCGCCACCCCGGCAACCCGACAAAAGTGCCGTCAAGCCGCCCGGGCGCCGTCGATTCGCGGGTCAGCCGAGCGCTTCGGCGATCTTCGTCAGCGTCGCCGCGTCCCCCCGCAGCAGCAGCTGGGTGACCACCGTTTCCTCCCAGGCCTGCAGCTCGTCGCGGATCTTCGCCGCCGGTCCGATCAGCGACGTGTCCTCCACCAGCGACGTCGGGATCGCGGCGGTCGCCTCGTCCTTGCGCCCCGCCAGGTACAGCTCCTGGACCTTGTCCGCGACGTCCTCGTAGCCGAGCCGGGCGAAGACGTCGTGGTGGAAGTTGACGCTCTTCGCGCCCATCCCGCCGATGTAGAGCGCCAGCGACGGCTTGATCCACGAAGCCGCCTCCTCGACGTCGTCGTGCACGATCACCGGGATCGAGCAGGGCACCTCGAACGTCTCCAGGGTGTGCCGCGCGCCCGGCCGCGCGAAGCCCTCTTCCAGCGCGGCCTTGTAGAAGGCGTTGCTCTTGGGCGAGAAGAACAGCGGCAGCCAGCCGTCGCCGATCTCGGCGGAGAGGGCGACGTTCTTCGGACCCTCCGCGGCCAGGTGGATCGGGATCTCCTTGCGCAGCGGGTGGACCGTCGGCTTCAGCGCCTTGCCGAGCCCGGTCCCACCCTTCAGAGGCAGCTGGAAGTGCTGGCCGTCCAGCGTCACCGGGGCTTCGCGGGCGATCACCTGCCGGACGATGTCCACGTACTCCCGGGTCCGCGCGAGGGGCTTGGGGTACGGCTGGCCGTACCAGCCCTCGACGACCTGCGGGCCGGACGCGCCGAGCCCGAGCACCATCCGGCCGCCGGAGAGGTGGTCGAGGGTCATCGCGCTCATCGCGGTCGCCGTCGGGGTGCGCGCCGCCATCTGCACGATGTTCGTCCCGAGCCGGATCCGGCTGGTCGACGCGCCGTACCAGGCCAGCGGCGTGAACGCGTCCGAGCCGTACGCCTCCGCCGTCCACACCGAGTCGAAGCCGAGCTCCTCGGCCTTGAGCACGGCTTCGAGTGCACCCGGGGTGGGCCCGCTGCCCCAGTACCCGACGTGGAATCCCAGCTTCACGAATGCCTCCTAGACGTTCGGCGCGTAGTGCTCGGGCTTGCCCCGCTCCGACAGCGGCGGCAGGTTCCTCCGTGGAGTCTCGACCAAGGCGGCGTCCGGAGCCACCTCGCCGCGCGCCCGGCGCCAGCCGGCCCGGGCCCGCGGGTGGTAGCGGCGGTCGTGCGGGACGAGCTTGAACACGGCGTCGATCAGCTTCCCCACCCGCCGGTGCCGCCGCGCGTCCCGCTCGGACCAGCGCAACCCCAGCAGGTCGCGGATCTCGCGGTCGTACAGCCCGGTCGTCAGCCAGACGAAATTGCGGGCGATCAGGACGCTGACCGGGCGCCACAGCACGTCCGGCAGCCAGGGCAGGAACGGCGGTTTCGCGATGCCGCGCAGGTCGAGGACGTCGCGGGTGGCCTTGTTGTCCTCCAGGACCTCGGTGCACATGTGCTTCCAGTAGCGCTGGAAGTCCTCCCAGCTCTCCGGCACCGGCCGCAGGGTCATGTCGTACATCCGCCACCAGGTGACGTGCTCGTCGAACAGCCGCCGCTTCTCCGCCTCGCCGATGCCGCCCATGAAGTGGTCGGCGATGAGGATCGTGCTGACGAAGAAGGTCGAGTGCGCCCAGTAGTAGGTGTCGGGATCCAGCGCGTGGTACCGCCGTCCCTTCGCGTCGACGCCCTTGATGCGGTCGTGGTAGCCGCGGACTTCGAGGGCCGTCCGGTGGGCGCGCGGACCGTCGTAGACGACCCCGCCGATGGGGTAGAGCGAGCGGAACAGCCGCTGCCAGCGCTCCTCGAAGAACCGCGAGTGCTGCTCGACGCCGGCGCCGAGACCCGGGTGCATGTTCTGCATCGAGCCCGCCCACAACGCGATGAGCAGGCCGCGCCAGTCGCCGAAGTACTTCCAGGTCAGCGAGTCGGGACCGAGCGGTTGCGGGGTCATCGGGCGGCTCCTCGTCGAGTCTCGAACTGACTACGGCTGTTGTCAGGCTAGGATCTGACAACACACGTAGTCAACCGAGGAGCGATCATGCCGGGCCGCACGTGGGCGGGCACGACCCTGGACGACCGGAAGGCGCAGCGGCGCGCGCAGCTCGTGTCCGCGGGCCTCGAGCTGCTGGGCACCGAAGGCTCGGCCGCGACCAGCGTGCGCGCGGTCTGCCGGCACGCGAAGCTCACCGAGCGGTACTTCTACGAGAGCTTCGCCGACCGGGAAGAGCTCGTCGCGGCGGTCTACGAGCACGTCGGAGAGCGGGCCCGACAGGCGCTCGTCGATGCGGTGCGGGACGCGCCGACCCCGGTGCTGCGGGCCGAGCACGCCGTGCGCGCGTTCGTCGAGCTGATCGTCGACGACCCCCGCCGGGGCCGGATCCTGCTGCTCGCGCCGCTCACCGACCCCGCGCTCACCCGCCGGGGCCTGCACCTGCTGCCGGTGTTCGCCGCGCTCGTCGGCGAGCAGCTGTCGCACGGCGACGAGACCGAGCGCCAGATGGTCGCGGTCGGGCTGGTGGGGGCGCTGAGCAACGTCTTCATCGCCTACCTCGACGGCTCGCTCAAGGTCTCCCGTGAGCGGCTCGTCGCCCACTGCGTGCGGCTCGTGCTCGGCGCCGACGACCACTGACCTCACCTCCGCTGCCCTGGTGACAGTGACGGGGAAGATCAGGCACACTCAACCCATGCGTACCGCTGGGCGGAACGACGGCGCGAGCGGCGACGGTCTCGTCGCGGCCCGGCTCGCCGCGCTCCTGGAAGCTTTCCGGCCGGGCGACGACGCCCTCGGCGTCTCCGAGCTGGCCCGCCGGACCGGGCTGGCGAAGACGACCGTGCACCGGCTGGTGGGACACCTCGCCGGAACCGGCCTGCTCACCCGCGAGGACGGCGCGGTGCGGCTCGGGCTGCGGCTGTTCGAAATCGGCCAACTCGCTTCGCCCCGCCGTGGACTGGTCGAAGCGGCGCGCCCGTACCTCGCCGACCTCCGCGAAGCCACGCGCAACACCGTCCACCTCGCCATCCTCGAAGGCACCGAAGTCGTCTACCTCGACGTGCTCCGCGGCCCGGACGCGCCGACGCTGCCGTCGCGCATCGGCGGCCGGTTCCCCGCGCACGCCACGGGGGTTGGGAAGGCGATCCTCGCGTTTTCTCCGGAATCCGTGGTGAAGCAGGTCATCGACGCCGGATTACCCAGGATGAGTCCCAAGACGATCACCGTGCCCGGCCTGTTGCGCCGGCAGCTCACCCGGGTCCGGGAGGAGGGAATCGCCTTGGAACGCGAGGAATCCGGCGTCGGCGTCGTGTGCGCGGCCAGCCCGCTGCTCGATTCCCGCGGTGTCGCGGTGGCCGCGGTGTCGATCTCCGGCTGGGCCAACCGGATGCGGACCGAACGGGTTGCCCCCGCCGTCCGCACGGTCGCACTGGCGTTGACCCGGACACTCTCCGGATCCACTCGAGACAGTCGGAAATAATCTTGCGAGACAAGGCTTTTCGGATCTCTAGGCCGTCCGGCTGACGTGACCGTCCCGAGCTGGACGGGTGATCGTGAGCGGCTACGATCCGTCGAATGGCCCAGCACAGCTGGGGGACGACGTTCTCGGGCCGCTCCCCCGCGACGTTATCCGAACCGGCGGCCGGACACCGGCTGCTGTCGCTCGACATCGTGCTCGCGCTGCTGGCCCTCACCGGCGGCCTGCGGGTGCTCTACCTCGCCGCCCCGGACCCGGCGCTGCCCGCCGAAGCCGCGAACGTCGCCCACGCCTACGCGCTCGGCCACCTGACGCCGTTCACCGACGCGGGCGGGGCCGGGGTCAGCCCGTTCGGCTGGTGGCAGCTGTCGGCCTACACGATGGTTTCGGACGCGTTCGGCCGCTCGGCCACGGCGCTGGCGGCGGTCCGCGAGACGACGCTCGTCGCCGCGCTGATCGGTGTCGTGCTGCTGTGGGTGCTCGCGCGCCGGCTCGGCCTGACGCGGTGGGCGGCGGCGGCCGCGGTGCTGCTGCTCGCGGCGTCGCCGCTCGCGCTGGGCCTGCAGCGGCTGGTCGTCGTCGAGCACCTGGCGGTGGTGTGGGCCCTGGGCGCGCTGGTGCTCGTGACCAGGCCCGACGCCCGGATCCGGCACGACATCCTGGCCGCGGTCTGCCTGCTGGCCGCGGTGCTCACCTCGCCGCTCGCGCTGTTCTTCCTGCCCGCGGCCGGCTGGCTGCTGGTGCGGCGCGCGCCCGTGCGGGCCGCGCTGGTGGCGGTGCTGCTCAACCTCGGGCTCGGCATCGCGTTCGGCCCGGCGGCGGGACTGCTCCGGCCGCACCTCGCGGCCGCGGGCCGCCCGGCGGTCGCCGACTGGGTCGCGCTCGACCCGGCGTGGGCGGTGCTCTCGACCGTCGCGCTGGTGGCCGCGCTCGCCGTGACGTCCCTGCGGCCGTTCGCCGTGTCCGGGCTGCTGCTCGCCGCCACCCTGGCCGTGCCGGGCGTGCCGGACACCGCCGTGCTCGCGCTGCTGCTGCCGGTGACCCCGCTGCTGCTGGCCGGGGTCGTGCAGGCGGTGACCCGGCAGCGCACCCCCGCCCACCGGTGGGAGGCGAAGCGGGGAACCGGCGTCGCGCTCGCGGCGGTCGTCCTCATCGCGATGGTCGCCGCCGGCTGGGTGTACGGCTACCCGGCGCTGCGGCCCTCGACCGACCGCGGCGGGCCGCTGGCCGACGCGCAGGAGTGGTTGCGGGCCAACGCTTCCGGCTCCCGCGTCCTCGTCGACGACGCCGCCTGGGCCGAGCTCGCCAAGGCCGGCTGGCCGACCGGCATGCTCGTCGCGCCCGCCGCGTGCGCGGCCGCGTGCCCGCCTGCCGAGTGGGCCGTCTTCGCCGATGACGCGACCGACCTCCGGCAGCGCTATCCGGCGCTCGAAGCCGCCTTCGACAACTCCGGCGCGACCGCCGTGTTCGGCACCGGCGACCGCCGCGTCACCGTCTCGCGCCTCGGCCTGCCGCCGGCCGACCCGGGCGCGCCGTCGGAGTCCTCGGCGCGCGCCCACGCCGGGGAGGCCCTCCAGGCGTCGGCTCGGATCACCTTCGCCCCGGACGCCGGCGCCGTGCTCCGCGCGGGCCGCGTCGACCCCCGGCTGATCGCGACGATTGCCGCGCTCGCGGCGCTCGGGCCGGTCCGGGTCGCGGCGTTCCCCGAGGTTCCCGGCGAAGACCCCGCCGGGCAACCGCGCCGCCGGGTCCTGCTGACCGGCGGCGAAGACGGCGCGGCCGCGTTCTACACCGGCCAGCGCGACCTGTTCCGCCCGTCGTCGGTCGTCCGGACCGGCGACGGCGTGCTCGTCACCTATCCGCTGTTCGCGCCCCCGGGACTGCTCGTCCCGTTCTCCTCCCCCTGACGGTGAAAGGCCTTCCGATGCGCACTCTGCCCCAGCGACTGCTCAGACCCGGCGGGCTGACCGCCGCGGCCCTCCTGCTCGTCGCGCTGACGCCGGTGACGGCCGAGGCGGCGACCGCCCCCGGCCCGGGCGTCGGCTGGATCCGGGTCGGGCACCTCTCCCCCAAGGTCCCGCCGGTGGACATCTACTTCGCGCCGTTCGGCCAGGCCGAAAAGGTCGTCATCCGCAAGGCGGGCTACGGCGCGGTCACCCCGTACTCCTCGCTCGACCCCGGCAAGTACACGCTGTCGATGCGGCCCGCCGACGCCGCGTCCAGCACCCCGCCGGCGCTGTCGGCGACGATCGACGTCGCCGAGCGCAGCGCCTATTCGCTGCTGGTCTTCGCGAACGGCCCGGACGGGACGCTCAAGGGCGACCTGGTCACCGACGACCTCACCGCGCCGGGCGCCGGCAAGGGCCGGGTCCGGGTGGTCGAAGGGTCGGCGGCGATCGCGCCGGTCAGCGTCGAGGGCCCGCAGGGCGTCTCGCTCGCCAAGGACGCCGCCTACGGCCAGACGTCGTCCTATGTGGACGTTCCGGAAGGACGCTGGCCGCTGCAGCTGTCCGGCGGCTCGGTGAAGTCCACCGCCGATGTCGACGTCAAGGCCGGGACGTCCACGACGCTGCTGGTCACCGAGAACGCCGGGGCGCTCAAGGCGAACCCGATCTCCGACGGCGGGTCGCTGCCCGAACCGCCGAAGCTCGGCGTCGAGACCGGGGGCGGCGGCACGGCGCCGTCGTCCGGGATGCCGTTGTGGCCGGCGTTCCTGCTCGCCGGATTGCTCGGCGCGTTCTTCATCCGGCGCTGGGCGGCGCGTGCGCGCTGAGCCGGTCGTGCTCCTGGTCGTGGCCGTGCTGGCCGCGGGCTGTGCCACGGCTCCGGCCCAGCCCGCGCCGCCGGCGTCGTCCTCGGTTCCGGCGACGCCGACGACCGTGGCGGGCGGGCCGCAGCCGCTGCCCCCGGCCGCCGACGTCCGCCCGGTGCGGCTGCGGATCCCCGCCATCGGCGTGGACGCGCCCGCGCTCGTCCCGCTCGGCCTGGGTGCCGACCACGAACTGGAAGCACCCGAACGATTCGAAGACGTCGGCTGGTACGCCGCCGGCCCGGTGCCGGGAGACCCCGGGCCGGCGGTGATCGCCGCCCACGTCGACTCCCGGTCCGGGCCGGCGCCGTTCTTCCGGCTGCGTGACCTGCGCGACGGCGACCAAGTGTTCGTCGCGCGCTCCGACGGCCAGGAGACCCGATTCGTCGTGGACACCGTCCAGCGCTACCCGAAGAACGCGTTCCCGACCGACGCGGTGTACGGGCCCGCGCCGGGCAGCGCGCTGCGGCTGATCACCTGCGGCGGCAGTTTCGACGCGGCGAAACGGTCCTATCGCGACAACATCGTCGTCTACGCCTCGACCCGCTGGGGTTAGAACTCCTTGATCAGCCCGCGGCGGGCCAGCTCGGGCCGGACGCCGTCGCCGAACCAGTACGCCTCCTCCAGGTGCGGGTAGCCCGACAGCACGAACTCGGTGACCCCGACGCTGTGGTACTCCTCGATCAGGTCGGCGACCTCGGTGTGGCTGCCCACCAGCGCGGTGCCCGCGCCGCCGCGGACCAGGCCGACACCGGCCCACAGGTTCGGGTGGATCTCCAGCCCGCGGACGCCGCCCTCGGTCCGGCCGCCGTGCAGGGCGACCATCCGCTGCTGCCCGATCGACTCGCTCGCCGCGAGCTGCGCCTGGGCCTTGGCGACCTGCTCCGGGCTGAGCGCGTCGAGCAGCTTCTGCGCCTCCGCCCACGCTTCGGCCGAGGTGTCGCGCGAGATCGTGTGCAGCCGGACGCCGAAGCGGACCGGCCGGTCGCCGGCCAGCTCGCGGACCTTGCCGATCTTCTCCGCCACCTGCGCGGGCGGCTCTCCCCAGGTCAGGTAGACGTCGGCGTGCCGGGCCGCGACCGGCAGCGCGGCCGGCGACGACCCGCCGAAGTAGATCGGCGGCACCGGGTCGGGCGCGGCCAGCGTCGTCGCCCCTTCGACGCGCAGGTGCTCGCCCTCGAAGGTGAACGGCTGCCCGGACCAGACGCCGCGGACGATGGTGAGGAACTCGTCGGTGCGCGCGTACCGGGCGTCGTGGTCGTGCCAGTCGCCGAAGCGCCGCTGCTCGACCGCGTCACCGCCGGTGACGATGTTGAGCAGCACCCGGCCGTTCGACAGGCGCTGGAACGTGCCGGCCATCTGCGCGGCGAGCGTCGGCGAGATGACGCCGGGGCGGAACGCGACCAGGAACTTCAGCCGGGTC
Source organism: Amycolatopsis sp. NBRC 101858 (assembly GCF_030269325.1). Lineage (GTDB taxonomy): Bacteria > Actinomycetota > Actinomycetes > Mycobacteriales > Pseudonocardiaceae > Amycolatopsis > Amycolatopsis ponsaeliensis. Next base: position 620,614 of record NZ_BSTD01000002.1, read on the forward strand.
GTCTCGCGGATCAGCGCGGCCGTGGTCAGCCACGCGTCCTCGCACCACGTGCCGGTCGGCGTCAGGACGCCTTCGAAGCCCTGGCGCTCGGCGGCGCGGGCGACCTGGGCGAGGTAGTCCAGATCGGGTTCGCGCTGCGCCGACGGGCCCTGGGACCGGTTGGCGTGGAAGCGTTCCACGATCGTGCGGCCGTCCCCGCTGGTGGGCAGGAACCAGTGCAGCCTGATGCTCATCCGTTGCTCCTCGCCTGGTCCAGGTCGGAGGCGAACCGCCGGTCGGCGAACGCGGCGAAGTCCACCTTGCCCGGCAGAGTCTTCTCCTCGGTGAAGGCGTCCGCGAGCTGCTGCTCGGACTGCACGACCGAGTCGTCCAGCGCGATCGGCTGGTCGCGGCCCGCGTCGACGGCCTTCTGGGCCACTTCGAGCTTGAGCCCGGTCTCCTTGGCCCACGCTGCTGCCCACTCCGGGCGGTGCGTGTCGGCCCACTTCTGGGCCTTGACCACCCGGATCACGAAGTCGCGGATCGCCGAGTTCCGGCCGGGGTCGGCCAGCGCCGCGGTGCTCGCGGTTTCGAAGGCCAGCCCGTTGGAGGCGCCGCGCCCGTCGGCGAGCACCCGCGCCTCGGCCTCGATCTGGGCCTGCGCGGTGTAGGGGTCCCAGATCGCCCACGCGTCGATCGTGTGCTGGGTGAACGCGGCGTAGGCCTCGGCCGGCTGCAGGAAGCTCACCTTGATGTCCTTGGTGGACAGCCCGTTCTTGTGCAGTGTGTTCAGCAGCTGGCCGTGCGCGGAACTGCCCTTCGCGACACCGACCGTCTTGCCCTTCAGCGAGGCGACGTCGGTCAGCGGCGAATCGGGCGGGACGAGGATGGTCTCCCGCTCGACGTTGCTGCGCGCGACGCTGACCACCGCGATCTTGGCCTTCGCCGCGGCGGCGAAGATCGGCGGCGTGTTGCCGACGCGGCCGATGTCGATCGCGCCCGCCGAAGCCGCCTCGAGCAGCGGCGGTCCCGAGGTGAACGTGGACCACTCGATCTTGTACGGCGTGCCGTCGAGCTGGCCGGCCGCGGTGAGCAGCGACTTGACGCCGCCCTTCTGGTCGCCGACCTTGAGCGTCACCTTCGCCAGGTCGGCCGCGCTCACCGGGCCCGGCACCGCGGCCGGCCCCGAGCTCGTCGCCGAGCCGCACCCGGCGAGCACCAGTGCCGCCGCGACGAGCGCGATTCCGTTACGCCACTGCATCTTCGGTCACTCCCAGGTCCGCCAGCACGCGCCGGCGGAGGTCGTCGTGGTCGGCTTCGCGCGGCCGGTGCTCGGCCACGATCCGCCCGCCGTCGAGCACCAGGACCCGCCCGGCGAGCCGCAGGGCCTCGTCGACATCGTGGGTCACGAGCAGCACGCCGGGCTGGTGGCGCTGCCAGAGGTCCAGGACCAGCCCGTGCATCGCGATCCGCGTGAGCGCGTCGAGTGCGCCGAAAGGTTCGTCGAGCAACAGCAGATCGGGTTCGCGCACCAGGGCGCGGGCCAGCGACACGCGCTGGGCTTCGCCGCCGGACAAGGTGAGCGGCCAGTCGTCGGCGTGGTCGGTCAGGTGGACCTCGCCGAGGGCCTTTTCGGCCAGCGCGCGGTTGCGGGCCTTCGAAACGCCGTCCTGGCGCAGCCCGAGGACGACGTTGCGCCAGACCTTGCGCCACGGCAGCAGCCGGGGCTGCTGGAAGGCGACCGAGACGGTGCCGGTCACGTCCGCGCGGCCCTCGACGTCGTCGTCGAGACCGGCCAGCACGCGCAGGAGCGTCGACTTTCCCGAGCCGCTGCGGCCGAGCAGGGCGACGAACTCGCCGCGCTCCACCGTCAGGTCGAGTCCACTGAGGATGGTCCGCTCACCGAAGCTCTTGGTGAGGTCACAGACCTCGGCTACCGGGTTCGCCACCGCAGCACCCTCCGTTCGAGCAGCCGGACCAGCGCGTCGGTGACGAGGCCGAGCAGGGCGTACAGGACTAGGCCGACGACCACGACGTCGGTGCGCAGGAATTCGCGCGCGTTGTTGATGAGGTAGCCGACGCCGGCGTCGGCGTTGACCGTCTCGCCGACGATCAGCGCCAGCCAGGCGATGCCGAGCGACTGCCGGAGACCGACGAGCGCCTGCGGCAGCGCGCCGGGGATCACCACGTGCCAAAGCCGTTCCGCCCGGCTGAACCCGAGCGCGCGCGAGGCTTCGACGAGGTTCGGGTCGGCGCTGCGGATTCCCGAGTGGACGTTCAGGTAGAGCGGGAAGGCCACGCCGAGGGCGACCAGCACGATCTTGGTTTCCTCGCCGATCCCGAACCACAGGATGAACAGCGGGATCAGGCCGAGGAACGGCAGTGTCCGAAGCATCTGCACGGGCGGGTCGACCAGCACCTCACCCCAGCGGGACAGCCCGGACACGATGCCCAGCACCACCCCGATGACCGCGCCGATCGCGAACCCGGCACCGACGCGGCCGAGCGACACCGCGAAGGCGTCACCGAGTTCGCCGCTGCGCGCGACTTCGACGCCGGCCTGCACCACCGTCCACGGTGAACTGAGCTTGTCGGGCGGCAGGACGCCGGTGGCGCTGGCGATCTGCCAGGCGGCGACGAGCACCACCGGGCTGATCCAGCGCCGCAGGTCGAGCCGGCGCACGGTCCGGCGCGGCGACCCTTCGGCGCGTTTCCGGGCGCGCGGAAGCACGCCCGTGAAGGAAATCGACACGGATTTCTCCCGGGGACGGGGATGTTCGGGCTTGCGTGATCCCGAGCTTCGAGCCCGTTCGCGGGGAAGTCAATCCGTGGACGCTCACTCCCAGTCCGTGAACACGGCGGGTTTCACCCCGTGGAACGGTCTCAGCCCCCGAACATGACCTTCCACTCGTCGAGCGACCGCGGCCGGTAGACGAAGTTGGTGCGCTTGACGTCGGACAGCGCGGCCGACGGTTCGGCCGAGTACTGGTGCCCGGGGTAGACGACGGGGTCGCCGGGCAGGCCGGCGAGGGCCTGCAGGCTGCGGTAGATCTCCTCGGCGTCCCCACCGGGGAAGTCGGTGCGGCCACAGCCTTCGAGGAACAGCGTGTCGCCGGAGACGAGCCTGTCCTCGACGAGGAAGCACTGGCTGCCGGGCGTGTGGCCGGGGGTGTGCAGCATCCGCACCGGGATCGACCCGACCTCGAGGACGTCGTCGTGGTCGTGCGCGCGCAGGTCGGTGGGCTCGACCCCGGTCACCCGGCGGACCCACTCGGTCTCGGCGCCGTTGACGTGGACCGGCACCGGCCGGAGCGCGAGCAGCTCGGCGATCCCGGGCAGCTCGAAGCCCATCATCGCGCCGCCGACGTGGTCGGGGTGGTGGTGCGTGGCGAGCACGCCGGTGAGCCTCATGCCATCGGCGTCGAGGACGTCGAGCAGGTCCTGCACGGCGTAGGCCGGGTCGACGATCACCGCGTCCTGGGTGTCCCGGTCGCCGATGAGGTAGGCGAAGTTCACCATCTGCGTCGCGACCGGGTCGCCGACGGCGAAGTCCCGCCCGGCGAGCAGCTGCCGGAAGTAGAGCCCATCTGCCATGGCCACACCCTACGGGTCAGCTTTTCGCCGGGGTCAGCACGATCCGGCCGAACACCTCTCCGGCGTGCATCTTCCGGTGCGCCAGGACCGCTTGCTCCAGCGGCAGCACCTCGTGCACGACCGAGGTCAGCTCGCCCCGGTTCGCCGCGGCGAACAGGTCCGCCGTCACCGCGCGCCGGTCGGCCTGGGGCACGGTGTTGGCGCTGAAGGTCGCGAACGACAGCGACTTCTGGAAGGCCGCGAACAGGTGCTTGCCGAAGTCGCTCGGCGGGTCGCCGGCGACCGCGCCGACCGCCACCAGGCGGCCGTTCGGGCTCAGCTTGGCGAAGAACGACGGCAGCCCCGGGCCGGCGACGACGTCGAGGATGACGTCGTAGGTGTCCGCCGTCCCCTCGCCCGCGCGGTCCAGTACGCGGGTCGCACCCAGCTCGCGCAGGCGGTCGGCGCGCTCGGGCGACGACGTCGTGACCGCCACCGCGCCGGCCCCGGCCCGCGCCGCGAGCTGGACCGCCATGATGCCGATGCCGCCCGCCGCGCCGCGGACCAGCACCGACTCGCCCGGGGCGAAGTGGGCGTGGCGGAGGCCGAAGTGGGCCACGGCGCCGGAGCTGCCGAGCGTCACCGCGTCGGCGGCGGACGTCGCCGACGGGAGCGGGACGAGCGTCTCGGCCGGGGCGACCGCCTGCTCGGCGTAGCCGCCACCCACCCCGGTGAAGGCCCACACGCGCTGTCCGGCCCAGTCCGGGTCGACGCCCGGCCCGGTCGCGGTCACCGTGCCCGCGATCTCGCCGCCGAGGATGTGCCCGTCCCGGAACCCGTACGCGGCGAGGGCGCCGCTGCGGATCACGGCGTCGACGCCGCCCACGCCGATCGCCTCGGTGGCGATCAGCACCTGCCCCTCGGCGGGTTCCGGGGCCGGGAGGTCGATGACCGCCAGCCCTTCGGGACCGCCGAACGCCTGCACCGCAACTGCTTTCATGCACCCGACGGTAGTGGACGCCGGCGTCCACTTGGCTAAAGTGAGAGCGTGGCCGATCAGTTGTCTCACCTGCTGCGCTCCGACGCCCGCGACAACCGCGAGCGCATCCTCGACGCGGCCCGCGCGGTGTTCGCCGCCGACGGCCTGGACGTGCCGATGCGCGAGATCGCCCGGCGCGCCGGGGTCGGGCCGGCGACCCTGTACCGCCGGTTCCCGACCAAGGAGCTGCTGGTCACCGAGGCGTTCGCGGACCAGATGCGGGCGTGCTACGCCATCGTCGACGAAGGGCTGGCCGACCCCGATCCGTGGCACGGCTTCGCCTCGATGGTCGAGCGGCTCTGCGAGCTGCACGCCCGCGACCGGGGCTTCACCGCGGCCTTCGTCTCGGCGTTCCCGCACGCGATCGACTTCGCCGCGGACCGCGCACGGGCGTTGCGCTCGATCGCCGAGCTGATCCGCCGCGCCCAGGAGGCCGGGCAGGTGCGCCCCGACGTCGTCCTGGACGACCTGGTCCTGATCCTCATGGCCAACAGCGGCATCCAGGCGCCGTCACCCGCTGCGCGTGTCGTGGCTTCACGGCGCTTCGCCGCGCTCGCTCTCCGGGGCCTGCGAGCCTGAACCCTGGTGCAGGGCTGCGTACGCGCGTTCGCGCAGGACGTTCGCCTCACGGTCCGACATGGTCGCGTCCAGCGGGCGCAGGGTTATCCGCACCAGGAGGTTCTTCTGGTCCTCGGTGGCGCCGAGCCGGGCCAGCGCCTGGGGCGGCAGTTGCGCGCACGGCGTCTCCTGGCGGATTTCGACGCGCTCGACGACGTCGGCGTCGTCGCCGAGGGCGGTGCGGACGCGATCGCCGAGGTCCTCGGCCCGGTCGTCGGCCGCCACCGCGATGGAGAGGTCGCGGCGCACCGGCGGGAGAACCGACACCGGACGGTACGGCGCGAGATCGGCGAGCTGCGCGACGACGGCCGGGTCCGCCGACCGCAGGAGGCGGATGTCCGGGATGCCCTTGAGCAGCATCACCACCCGGTCGAGGCCCAGGCCGAGGGCGAGCCCGGACCAGCCCTCCCCGAGGCCGGCGCGAGCGAGGACGGCGGGTGCGCTCGCCCGCATTCGGCGATCTCGACCCACTCACCGCGGTGCTCGACGTCGAGCTGGGCACCGTCCACTGTGTACGGATGACGGCGCGGTTCGAGCCGCCACCGGCGTCCCGGCAGAAGGTGCTCGACGAGGGCGGCCACGAGCTGGTCGAGGTCGGGCTCTTCGGTGCGGGTGATGCGCCAGAGGTCGAGCTGGTGCGGAGTGCCGGTGTGCAGCCGGTCGATGCTGTCGCGCCGGTAGACGACGCCGGGGCAGACGAGCAGGACGTCATCGGCCGGGCACGCTTTGAGCGCCCGCAGCGCGGCGGGGACCATGGCGCTGGAGTGGCTGCGCAGGACGTGGTCCGCGTCGACGTAGCGGGTGTAGCGCGCGTCGCGGGTGACGTCGGCGGGGTCGTAGCCGAGGTGGTCGTAGTTGTCGGCAACGGTGACGACCCGATCACCCGGCCACCACCGCACTTCGGTACGCGGTCCTCCGACGGCGGCGACGGCCCGTTCGACGACGAGCTGAACGGCATGCGGACCGGCCGCGCGATCGGTGAGATCGCGGACGGCGAGGTCACGGGTGAGCTGGGTGGGGGTGAGAAGTTTGGGCATGACGGAACCTCCTGGGTGAACGGGACGGGGTGATTGCTCCCCCTGACCCGGACACCAGGCGAGGTTCAGTTCGGCTGTGGCCGATCCACGCGCGGCGGCAACGCCGTTCAGGCAGCGGCAAGCGCGGGCATGGCACCGAAACCCCGCTGGCACCTGGAAAGGGCCAGGGGGCCGGTAAATCGGCGGTACTCCGCAGCGACGGCCACGAACCCAGGTTAGCCGGGCCTGTCACGCGAATTTCCCACCGGCGGCCCGGGGAACGGCCGCCAGGCACGAGAGCGCACAGGACCCCAGCCGGCAAGGAACCGCACGCCACCCAGAGGACCTCACCCGGCCTCCCCTCCCCCCTCCCCGCACCCCCCCGGAGACCCCCTTACTCACCCACCTCCCCATCGGCCAGCTCCCGCAGCAAATCCAAATGCCCCACATGCCGCGCCGTCTCCTGGACCACATGAGCCACCACCCACCGGACCGTGAACTCCCCCCGCCGCCGCGTGCGGTCGTCCGGGCCTACCCGGCGCAGCGCCTTCTCCGATCGCGCCCACTCGGCCTTGTACGCCGCCACCACCGAGGCCGGTGTGTCGTCCGGGGCCAGGTCCCAGCTCGGGTCCGGCGAGCCCACCCACAGCGACGGCAGGTCCGCTCCCCCGGTCTCGATCGACAGCCACCACCGCTCGACCGCCGTCAGGTGCTTCACCACCCCCAGCGCGCTCAGCCGCGGCGACGTCGGCAACGGCGTCGCCGCCGCCTGCGCGACCGGCAGCCCCGCCAGCTTGTTCACCGCCGTCGCGCGGAGGAACTGCAGGAAGTCCAGCTGAAGGCGCAGCTCGTCCCACGCCAGCCGCGCGGGCCAGGACCGATGCGTCTTCGAACTTGTGTTCGACATGACCGGAAAGTATCGCACGGGTCCGACAAAATAGAGTGATCGGCATGTGGTGGGGACTCCTCTGCGCCCTCGGCGCCGCGATCGCGTACGGCGTCGCTTCGGTGATGCAGTCCGTCGCCGCCCAGGCGACCGAAGACTCCGGGTCCGGCGGGGTCGACCCGAAGCTGCTCGTGCGCGTCCTGGGCCAGTGGAAGTTCGTGCTCGGCCTCTCGCTCGACGTCCTCGGCTTCGTCGCGCAGATCGCCGCCCTGCACGTCCTGCCGCTGTTCGTCGTGCAGGCCGCGCTCGCCGCAAGCCTCGCCGTGACCGCCGTCGCCGCGCGGTTCCTCGGGGTCCGGCTCGGCCGGAAGGAATGGGCCGCCGTCGCCGTCGTGGTCGCCGGGCTCGCGCTGCTCGGCGCGGCCGCCGAGAGCGAGGGCTCCGACCCGGTCGGGCTCGGTTTCCGGCTCGGGCTGATCGGCGCGGTCGCCGTCCTGGCCGCCGCCGGGATCGTCGCCGGCAAGGCGAGCCGCCGCGTGCGGACGCCCGCGCTCGGGCTCGTCGCCGGGCTCAGCTTCGGCGTCGTCGCCATCGCCGGGCGGATCATCCCCAGCCTCGCCCCGCTGGACCTGCTCACCGACCCGGCCACCTACACCGTCGCCGTCGCGGGCGGGATGGCGATGCTGTTCTACGCGACGGCGTTGCAACGCGGCAGCGTCACCACCAGCACCGCGATGATGGTGCTCGGCGAGACCGTCTTCCCGTCGCTGGTCGGCGTGCTCGTCCTCGGCGACCGCACCCGGCCCGGGTTCGCCGTCGTCGCGATCGCGGGGTTCGCCCTCGCCGTGGCGGCCGCGCTCGCGCTGGCGCGCTTCGGAGAGCCGGCGACCGAGGGAAATGAGACGAAGCCGACCGTATTCCCGTAACTTGTTTACTTAGACTAGCCTTACCTATCCCACGACAGGACAGGGAGGCGCGGGTGAGCACGACCGGACGGGAAGTCCTCCGCCGTTCGATCACCGGGCAACGACGATCGGTGGCGCTCGCTTCGCTGCTGACCGCGGGCCACCAGGGCGGCGAAGCGCTGGTTCCGGTGGTGATCGGCGTGGTGATCGACCAGGCCGTCGCGGACGGCTCGGTGGGCACGCTGCTCTTCTGGCTGGCGGTTTTGGCTGTGCTGTTTGCCGCGCTGTCGACCAGCTACCGCCTCGGGGCCCGCTTCGGTGAGCGTGCTGCCGAACGCGCCGCCCACGAACTGCGCCTCGACGTCGGACGTCGCGTGCTGCACCCCGGCGGCGGCGCCGAAGCCGGCAACCTCGCGGGCGAGCTCGTGAGCATCGGGACGTCGGACGCGAAACGGGTCGGGCAGCTCAACGGCGTCCTGCCGTTCGGCGTCGCCGGTCTGGCCGGGCTGCTGGTCAGCGCCGTCGTGCTGCTGACCATGAGCCTTCCGCTCGGCCTGCTCGTGCTGCTCGGCACGCCGCCGATGCTGTACCTGGCGCACCTGGTCGGCAAGCCCCTCGAACGCCGCAGCGAAGCCGAACAAGAACGCTCCGCCTTCGCCTCCGGCATCGCCACGGACCTCGTCGCCGGGCTGCGCGTGCTCAAGGGCGTCGGCGCCGAGCGCGCCGCCGTCGACCGCTACCGCCGCACCAGCCAGGATTCGCTGCGGGCCACCTTGCGCGCGGCACGCGCCCAGGCCTGGCACAACGGCGCGCTGCTCGCGCTGACCGGCATCTTCATCGCCGTCGTCGCGCTCGTCGGCGGGAACCTCGCCGCGGCGGGCGACATCAGCGTCGGCGACCTCGTCGCCGCGGTCGGCCTGGCGCAGTACCTGATCACGCCGTTCTCGATCTTCTCGTGGGTCAACGGCGAACTCGCCCAGGGCCGCGCGTCGGCCGGGCGCATCGCCGACGTGCTGAACGCTCCGCCCGCCGTCGACGCCGGCGAGGCCACGATCCCCGCTCCGGCCGCGGGGCACGTCCGGCTGTCCGCGCTCAGCCGCGGCGCGCTGCGCGACGTCGAGTTCGAAGCCCGCCCCGGCGAGCTGCTCGGCGTCGTCGCCACCGACCCGGCCGCCGCGACCGACCTGCTGGACTGCCTCGGCCGCGCCGCCGACCCCGCGACCGGCTCGGTGTCGGTCGACGCGGTCGACCTGTCCACTGTGGACCCGAGCCGGGTCCGCGAGGTGGTGCTGGTGGCGGCGCACGACGCGGACCTGTTCGCCGGGACCGTCGCCGAGAACTTCGCGACCGGGCCGCTCAGCGAAGAGGCGATGTCCGCGGCCGCCGTCGACGAGGTGGCCGGCGCGCTGCCCGACGGCATCGCGACCGCGGTCACCGAACGCGGGCGGTCGCTGTCGGGCGGGCAGCGCCAGCGGGTCGCGCTCGCCCGCGCGCTCGCGGCCGACGCGCCGGTGCTCGTGCTGCACGACCCGACGACCGCCGTCGACACCGTCACCGAGGCCCGGATCGCCGCGAGCCTGGCCGAACTGCGGCGCGGCCGCACGACCATCCTCGTGACCACCAGCCCGGCGCTGCTCGCCGCGACCGACCGAGTCGTCCTCCTCGACGGCGGGCGGATCGCGGGCGAAGGCAGCCACGCCGACCTGGCCGGTCGCGCCGACTACCGGGCGGCGGTGCTGTCATGACCCGTGAACTCCTCCCCGTGGCCGACGGCCGCCGGATCCGCGCCGTCCTCGGCGAGCTCCTCGGCCGGGCGAAGGGCCGCACCGCGGCCGCGTTCACGATGCTGGTCGCGGCCACCGCGATCGGGCTCCTCACCGCGCCCCTGCTCGGCCGGGTCGTCGACCTCGTCGCCACGCGGCGGCCGGCGGCCGAACTGCTCACGCCGGTCGTCGAGCTGGTCCTCGTCGCGGCCGGGCAGGCCGTCGCGACCGCGATCGGCGTGTCGCTGGTGGCGCAGCTGGGCGAGACGATCCTGGCCGAGCTGCGCGAACGCTTCGTCGAACGGGCCCTCGGCCTGCCGCTCGACCAGCTCGAGCGCGCCGGGTCCGGCGACCTGACCGCACGCGTCACGAACGACGTCTCGGTCGTCGCGGAAGGCGTCCGGCAGGCGCTGCCCGAGCTGGGCCGCTCGGTGCTGACGGTCGTGCTGACGCTCGGTGCGCTGGCCGTGCTGGACTGGCGGTTCCTGCTGGCCGCGCTGGTCGCCGTGCCGATCCAGCTGTGGACCGTGCGCTGGTACGTGCCGCGCGCGAAGCCGCTGTACGCGAGTCAGCGCGAGGCTGTCGGCGAGCAACAGCAGCAGCTGCTTGACACCATCGGCGGCGCGAAGACCGTCCGGGCGTTCCGGCTGGCGGACACGCACCTGGAGCGGGTGCGGCAGCGGTCCGACACGGCCGTCGACCTGGCGCTGCGCGGGATCCGGCTGGTGACGCGGTTCTACGCGCGGCTCAACCTGGCGGAGTTCGCCGGGCTGTCCGCCGTGCTGGCCGTGGGGTTCCTGCTGGTCGGGGCGAACGCGGTGACGGTCGGCGTGGCGACGGCCGCGGCGCTGTACTTCCACAGCCTGTTCGGCCCGATCACGACGGCGCTGGCCCTGGTCGACGACGCGCAGGCGGCCGCGGCCAGCCTCGCGCGCATCATCGGCGTGGCCGACCTGCCCGCCGAGGCGTCGCCTTCGCAGCCGGCGCGGCCGGTGGACGCGTCGGTGAAGACGGCGGCAGCCGGTTACTCCTATGTGGACGGTCACCCGGTGCTGCGCGACGTGGACCTCGGCGTCGCCCCCGGCGAGCGGGTGGCGCTGGTCGGCGCGAGCGGCGCCGGGAAGACGACGCTGGCCAAGCTGATCGCCGGGATCCACCGGCCGGCCACGGGTTCGGTGACGCTGGGCGGAGTGGCGCTGGAGGAGCTCGGCCCGGAGGCCACGCGCCGGACGGTCGCGCTGATCAGCCAGGAGGTCCACGTCTTCGCCGGACCGCTGGCCGAAGACCTCCGCCTCGCGCGCCCGTCGGCGTCCGACGAGGACCTGCGGACGGCGCTGGCGAAGGTGGGCGCACTGTCCTGGGTGGACAGTCTGCCTGCCGGGCTGGCCACGGTGGTCGGCGAAGGCGGTCACCAGCTGACGGTGACCCAGGCCCAGCAGCTGGCGCTGGTCCGGCTGGTGCTGGCCGATCCGCCGATCGCCATCCTCGACGAGGCGACGGCGGAGGCAGGCAGTGCGGGTTCGCGCGTCCTGGAGTCCGCGGCCGCGGCGGCCCTGGAAGGCCGGACGGCGCTGGTGGTGGCTCACCGCCTCACCCAGGCGGCGGCGTCCGACCGCATCGTGGTCCTCGACGCGGGCGCGGTGGTCGAGTCCGGCACGCACGACGAGCTGGTCGCGGCGGGTGGCCAGTACGCGAAGCTCTGGGCGGCCTGGTCGGGCCAGCGCACCTGACCCGTCCGCAACGCGAAAAGCGCCGGGAGCCAACGAGCTCCCGGCGCTTTCCTCGGAGAAGGGTCAGGTGTCCATGGCGTCGGCCAGGGACTTCGGCCGCATGTCCGTCCAGTTCGCCTCCACGTGGTCCAGGCACTCCTGGCGGGCGGCCGGGCCGAACGCGACCGTCCAGCCGGGCGGGACCTCCACGAACTCCGGCCACAGGCTGTGCTGGTTCTCCGCGTTGACCAGCACCAGGTACGTACCGGCCGGGTCTTCGAACGGGTTGGTCATGCGAGGCCTCCTCAGGCGGTGATGTCCGTGCGGGCGCCGTTGACGACCTCGGCCAGCTTCTGGATGACCGGGGCCGCGAGCACCGGGTTGAACCGGGGTTCGGTCGACCAGTCGGCGAGCTGGTTCGCCTTGACCGCGGGCAGCTGCGCCCACGTCGGGATCGCCGCCAGTTGCTGGCGCGACAGCGCGAACGTGCGGCTGTCGCTCAGGATCAGGTCGGCCGGGTACTTGCCCGCCTGCTCCCAGCTGAGCGTCTCGAAGTAGTCGTCCGGGCCCGCGCCGTTGATGATGTCGAGGCCCAGGTCGCGGTAGTACGCCAGGTCCGCGAAGAACTCCGGCTTGCAGACGTACAGGTTGTCCTTGTCGCTGGACACCACGAGGACCTTGAGGCCCGGCTTGGCCTTGATGGCGGCCTTGAGGTCGTCGGACGCCTTCTGGAAGTCGTCCTTGCCCTTCTTGATGGCGGCGGAGTTCGCGTCGCCGCCCAGCGCGACGGCGAGCTGCTCGTAGCGCTCGATCACCTTCGGCAGCGTGACCTTGTACTCCGACAGCGCGACGATCGGCGCGATCGCCTGCACCTTGGCGCCGAGGTCGTCCTTGAGCACCCACAGGTCGGTCGGCTTGGTGCCGGTCAGGCCGGTGACGACCAGGTCCGGCTTCAGCGCGGCGAACTTCTCCATGCTGAAGTCGTCCCAGGCGTTGCCGATCGAGGTGACGGCGCTCAGGTCGATGTTGCCGGCCTGGATCTCCTTGGCGCCGTCGGCCGTCTTCTGCGGGCCGAACACGCCGAGCGGGTGGACGCCATAGTCCCACAGGGCGGCGGCCGAGCTGGCGTAGGCCACGACGCGGGACGGTCGCTGGTCGCGGGAGGCCTTCTGGTTCCGGTCGTCGGTGAACTCCCACGGGCCCGAGGACGCCGGGGCGGCCTTGTCGTCGGTGCTGCCGCACGCGGTGAGCGCCGCGGCCGCGGCGAGACCGCCGGTCCCGATCAGGAATCCACGCCGGCTGAGCCCGGCACCGCCTTGAAACACCGACATGAGAACCTTTCGAGGATTTCGGGGGTTCCGGGTGGCGGAGCCCCCGGCCCGGGCCGGGGGCCCGGATGTCACAGTCAAGCTTTTAGGATAGGCACACCTTATTTAGGTGAGCCTGCCAAAAGCAACCGTCGCGACCGACCTGTGTCCACGCCCACCTGCGTCAATTCCGGCCCGACAACTGCGCTTCCGCGCCAGGAACCGGCTCGGCCGGGTCGTGGCCCAGGTGGACCTGGCGGTTGTCCGCGTCGACGTGCACCACGCGCGGCCGGTGCCCCGCGCGCTCGGCCTCGTCGACCTGGGCGTAGGTGATGATGATGACGAGGTCGCCGGGGTGCACGAGGTGCGCCGCCGCGCCGTTGATGCCGATCACGCCGGTCCCGGGCTCGCCGGTGATCGCGTAGGTCTCCAGGCGGGCGCCGTTGGTGATGTCGACGATCTGGACCTGCTCGCCTTCGACGATGTCCGCGGCGGCCATCAGGTCGGCGTCGATGGTCAGGGATCCGACGTAGTGCAGGTCGGCCTGGGTCACCGTGGCGCGGTGGATCTTGGCGTTCATCAGGGTGCGCTGCATCAGCTTCCTCGGGTTTCGGTGATCAGGACGGCGAGGCCGGCCGCGGTGGGGGTACGGAAGAACTCGGCGATCGGGAGCTCGGTCCCGAGCCGCTCGGTGATCCGGTTGCGCAGGACCACCAGCAGCATGGAATGCCCGCCGAGGGCGAACAGATCGTCGTCGGCACCGACGGCGGCGACTTCCAGGACCTCCGCGAAGACTGCGCAGAGGGTCTTCTCCAGGGGTGTTTCGGGGGCGCGGCCGCGGGTCTCGAACTCGGGCACCGGCAGGGCGGCCTTGTCGAGCTTCCCGTTGGGCGTCACGGGGAACGCGTCCAGCGGGACGATCGCGGCGGGCACCATGTACTCCGGCAGTGACCGGGCCACGAACTCCCGCAGGCGCACCGGATCCGCGTGCGCCGGAGTGGTGTAAGCGACCAGGCGCTGGTCCCGGTCTTCCCGGACGACGACGAGTGCCTGCTCCACGTCGTCGTGCCGCGCCAAGGCCGTTTCGATCTCGCCCGGCTCGATCCGGAAGCCGCGGACCTTGACCTGGTCGTCGGTGCGGCCGAGGTACTCGAGCTGCCCGTCAGGCCGCCACCGCACCAGGTCGCCGGTGCGGTACATCCGCTCCCCCGGCTGATGCGGTGAGGCGACGAACCGCTCGGCGGTGAGTGCCGGACGCTCGTGATAGCCGCGGGCCAGCCCGGCGCCGGCCAGGTACAGCTCGCCGGGCACGCCGGCCGGGACCGGGCTCAGGCCGACGTCGAGGACGTACGCGCGGGCGTTGTGGACCGGGCGCCCGATCACCGGCCGGTCGGCGTCGGCGAAGCGGCCGACGAGCGCGTCCACCGTGGCTTCGGTCGGGCCGTAAAGGTTGTACGCCGACGTCCCCGGCATCGACCGCAGCGACTCCCACAACGTCTGCGACACCGCTTCGCCGCCGACACCGACGACACCGAGGGCGCACTTGCCGTCTTCGACCACACCGGCCGCGGCCAGCTGCGCGAAGTGCGACGGCGTGAGCTCCAGGAAGTCGAGCCCGCGCTCGCGCACCACCGCGGCCAGCCGGTCGGGGTCGCGGCGCGTGTCGTCGTCGACGACGTGCACCTCGTGCCCGTCCAGCAGCCACAGCTGCGGCTGCCAGGAGGCGTCGAAGAAGAACGCCCACGCGTGCCCGACCCGCAGCCGCCTCCCTCCCGCGGCGGCGACCGCCGGGCGGTAGAGCGTCTCGCGGTGGCTGTGGAACAGGTTCACCAGCCCGGAATGCGGGATGACGACGCCCTTGGGCTTGCCCGTCGAGCCGGACGTGTACAGCACGTACGCCGGGCTCGCGGGCGACGGCGGGGTCAGCGCCGCGTCAGTGTCCACAATGTCCTCGACGAACAACGCCCCCGGAACCGGCGAGGCCACCGCGCGGCTGGTCAGCACCAGCGCGGCACCGGCGTCGGCGAGGATCGCCGAGATCCGGTCGGCCGGTTGGTCCGGGTCCACCGGCAGGTACGCCGCGCCCGCCTTGAACACACCGAAGATCGCCTCGACGACGGCCGCGGACCGCGGCAGCACGAGCGCGACGACCTTCTCGGGACCCGCGCCGTGCGAAGCCAGCCACCGGGCCAGCCGATCGGTCGTCGTCGCGAACTCCGCGAAGGTGACACTGCGGGAAGCGTCGCTCAGTGCGGTCGCGCCCGGCGTCGCCGCCACCTGCGCGGCCAGCCGGTCGACGACCGTCGGCGCGGACGTCGTCAGCGGCTCGCCACGCCCCCACTCGGTGACGATCCGGTGCCGTTCGGCCGCGTCCAGGACGTCGATCCGGCTCAGCGGCCGGTCCGGATCCGCGACGACGGCCGTCATCAACCGCACCAACCGTTCGGTGAGCGTCCGGGCGGTCGGCTCGTCGAACAGGTCGAGGCTGAACTCGAGGTCGCCTTCGATGCCGTCGGGGGTTTCGACCAGGTCGAAGGACAGGTCGAACTTCGCCTGCCGCAACCCGGTGTCCCGGTAGGACGCGTCGAGGCCGAGCAGCCGCTCCGGCTCCGAACCCGAGTGGTAGACGGCGAGCATGACCTGGAACAGCGGGTGCCGCGCCAGGGACCGGGCCGGGTTGAGCAGCTCGACGAGGTGCTCGAACGGCAGGTCCTGGTGGGCGTACGCGGCCAGGTCGGCCTCGCGGACGCGGTCCAGGAGCTCGCGGAACGTCGGGTCGCCGCCGGTGTCGGTGCGCAGGACGAGGGTGTTGACGAAGAACCCGGCGAGGTCCTCCAGTGCGTGGTCGGTGCGGCCGGCCACCGGGGTGCCGAGCGGGATGTCGGTGCCCGCGCCGAGCCGCGTCAGCAGTGCCGCGAGGGCGGCCTGCAGCACCATGAACGTGCTGGTGTCGCTGCCGTGGGCCAGCTCGCGCAAGCCGCGGTGGACGCCGGCGGGCACGGTGAACGGCACGGCCGCGCCACGGTTCGTCGAGCGCGCCGGGCGGGGCCGGTCGGCCGGGAGCGCCAGCTCGTCCGGGATCCCGGCGAGGGTGTCGCGCCAGAACGCCGCCTGCCGGCCGAGGAGGCTGGCCGGGTCGTCGGCGCGGCCGAACATCTCGCGCTGCCACAGCGTGTAGTCCGCGTACTGCACCGGCAACGGCGTCCACTGTGGACGTTCGCCGCGCAGCCGCGCCGCGTAGGCCGTGTCGAGGTCGCGCTTCAACGGCGGCAGCGACCACCCGTCGCCGGCGATGTGGTGCACCAGCAGTACGAACACGTGCCGCTCGGGCCCGGCCGACACGAGCGTCGCGCGGACCGGGATCTCGGCATCGAGGGTGAAGCAGTACGACGCCGCGGCGGTGACGCTCTCGCCGAGGTCGGCCGCCGTCTCCGTGACCAGCACCGGCCGGGCGCGGTCGTCGCCAGGCGCCAGGACGACCTGGCTCGGCGTGCCGTGGTCCTCGACCAGGATCGTCCGGAGGATTTCGTGCCGGGCGACGACGTCGCCGAGCGCGGCCCGCAAAGCGTCGGTGTCGACCGGTCCGGTCAGCTCCCACGCCCACGGGATGTTGTAGGTCGCGCTCAACCCGTCGAGGCGGTCGAGGAACCACAGTCGCTGCTGGGCGAACGACAACGGCAGCACCTCGGGCCGCTCGACCGGCGCCAGCGCGGGACGGCTCTGCCGGCCCGGGTCGAGCAGCGAGGCCAGGCGGGCCGGGGTGGGCGCGTCGAACACCGCCCGGATCGGGACCTCGACGCCGAGCAGCGCGCGGATCCGGCTGACCAGCCGCGTCGCCAGCAGGGAATGCCCGCCGAGGGTGAAGAACCCGTCGTCCGGCCCGACCTGCGGCACCCCCAGGACGTCGGCGAAGAGGTCGCACAGCGCTTGTTCGGCCGGGGTCCGCGCGACCCGGCCCGAGGTCCGGATCTCCGGGTCGGGCAGGGCGGCGCGGTCGAGCTTGCCGTTGGCGTTCAGCGGCAGTTCCGGCAGCACCACGATCGCCGACGGCACCAGGTACTCCGGCAGCCGCACGGCCAGCGATGCCCGCAGCGCGACCGGGTCGCCCGACGGGGCGACGTAGGCGATCAAGCGGTCGTCACGGGCGATCACCGCCGCGCGGGCCACCGAAGTGGTCAGCGCGGCTTCGACCTCGCCCGGCTCGACGCGGAACCCGCGGATCTTGATCTGCTGGTCCGCGCGGCCGAGGAACTCCAGGGCGCCGTCGGTCCGGCGGCGGACCAGGTCGCCGGTGCGGTACATCCGCTCCCCCGGTTCGAACGGCGACGCGACGAACCGTTCCGCGCTGAGCGCCGGCCGGCCGAGGTAGCCCCGCGCGAGCCCGGCACCGGCCAGGTACAGCTCGCCGCGGACGCCCGGCGGCACCGGGCGCAGCGCGCCGTCGAGAACGTACGCGCGGGTGTTCGCGACCGGCCGTCCGATGGCCACCGGCCCGCAGGCCTGGGCCAGGCTGTCGCCCGCGGCTTCGGAACAGCCGTACAGGTTGACCAGCTTCGCTGCCGGCCACCGCCTCGCCACCTTCTCGGCGAGAGCGGCGGAAAGCGGCTCGCCACTGGTGATCCACGTGGTCACCGAGGCGAACGCGTCGGCCGGGGCGTCCTCGGCGAAGCTGTCGAGGAGGCTCGGGACGACGGTCAGCACCTGGGCGCCGGACGTGCGCACGAGCTCGGCGAGCGCGTGCGGGTCGGCGGCTGTCGCGTCGTCGGCGAGCACCACGGGATCGCCCGCGACGAGCCCGCCGAGCAGTTCGGTCGAGCCGTCGATGAACGTCAGCGCGCTCTTGGCCACGCGTACGCCCGCGGCGATGTCCCGGCCCCAGTACAGCCGGTTGGCCAGCGCGCGCTGGGTCCCGGCGACGGCCTTCGGGCGTCCCGTGGAGCCGGACGTGAAGATCACGTACGCGGGGTTGTCCGGGTTGATCGACGGCCAAGCCGGTTCGGGCCCGGTGTCGCCGGGGCGCACCAGCCGGTCGCCGAAACCATCCTCGGAGACAACCAGGTGCGGGTCGGCGTCGGTGAGCATCAGCTCGACGCGCTCGGCCGGGTGGTTCAGGTCGAGCGGCAGGTAGGCAGCGCCGGTCTTGAGCACCGCCAGGAGCGCGACGACCAGGTCGGCCGACCGCGGCAGCGCCACGGCCACCACGCGTTCGGGCCCGGCGCCGCGCGCGAGCAGCGCGCGGGCGAGGGTCGTGGCCCGCGTGTCCAGGTCCGCGTAAGTCAGCCGCTCGGAGCCGAACACCAGCGCCGTGGCGTCCGGGGTGCGGGCCACCTGGGCGGCGAACAGCTCCGCAGTCGTCTCCGCCGGCAGGGGTGTCGCGGGTGCGGCTTGCTCGTGTTCGGCGTCGGTGAGCAGGTCGACCGCGCCGATCCGGGTGTCCGGGTCGGCGACGACCGCCTGCAGCAGCATCCGGAGCCGGTCGAGGATGGCTTCGACGCTCGCGCGGTCGAAGACGTCGCTGTTGTACTCCGCGGTGCCGCGGATCCCGGTCCGGCTGCCGGGCCGCTCGCCGACGAAGAACGTCAGGTCGGCGCGGGCGGTACCGGTGCGGACCGGCTCCTCCGCGACGGTCAGGCCGGGCAGCGCGAGGTCGGCGACGGCGTTGTTCTGCCAAGCCAGCATCGTCTGGAACAGCGGGTGGTACGCCAGCGACCGCACCGGGTTCAGCGCTTCGACCAGCCGCTCGAACGGGACGTCCTGGTGGGCGTAGGCGTCCAGGCTGCGATCCCGCACCCGGGCGACGAGGTCGCGGAACGACGGGGCGCCGCCGGTGTCGACGCGCAGCACCAGGGTGTTGACGAAGAAGCCGACGAGGTCGTCGAGGGCCTGGTCGGTCCGGCCGGCGATGGAGGTGCCGAGCGGGATGTCGGTGCCCGCGCCGAGCCGGGTGAGCACGGCGGTGAGCCCGGCGTGGACGACCATGAACACGCTGGCACCACACGCGCGGGCCAGCTCGACCAGTCCACCGTGGAGTTCGGCGTCCCAGCCGAAGGCGAACTGCTCGCCGCGGTAGGACGACTCGGCCGGGTGCGGCCGGTCGGTCGGCAGCTCGATCCGTTCCGGCAGCTCCGCGAGGGCGTCACGCCAGTAGGCCAGCTGCGGTTCGATGACCGGCTCGCCGAGGACGTCGCGCTGCCACAGCGTGTAGTCCGCGTACTGGACCGGCAGCGGGGTCCACTGGGGAACCTCGCCGGACTGCCGGGCGGTGTACGCCGTGGCGAGGTCACGCCACAGGGGCGCGGTCGACCAGCCGTCCGACGCGATGTGGTGGAACACCAGCACCAAGACGTGCTCACGGGCGCCCAGCCGCAGCAGCTCGGCGCGCAGCGGGATCTCCGATTCCAGCTCGAACACCGTGCGGGCCGCTTCCGACACCGCGTCGGCGAGCGTGGCTTCGGTGACCGTGCGCGTCGGCAGCGGGATCGTGACGTCGCCGAGGATCAGCTGACGGGCTTCGCCGTCGATCTCCGGGAAGATCGTGCGCAGGGCTTCGTGGCGGTCGACCACATCGGACAAGGCGAGCTTCAGCGCAGGGACGTCGAGGTCGCCGGACAGCCGGATCGCCGTCGGCATGTTGTACGTCGCCGACGGGCCTTCGAGGCGGTGGAGGAACCACAGCCGCTGCTGGGCGAACGACAGGGGCAGCACGTCCGGCCGCGGCTCGACCCGTTCCAGCGCGGGCCGGGCGGCCGAGGAATCCGAAGTGGACAACAACGCCGCCAGCCCGGCGACCGTCGGTGTTTCGAACACCGAGCGCACCTGCAGCTCGACGCCGAACACCGCGCGCAGCCGCGCGACCAGGCGCGTCGCCATCAGCGAGTGCCCACCCAGGGCGAAGAAGTCGTCGTCGACGCCGATCGACGCGGCGTCGAGGACCTCGGCGAACAGGCCGCAGAGGACTTCCTCGACGGGGGTCCGCGGGGCCCGGCCGGCGGTGACGGCCTGCTGGTCCGGGCTCGGCAGCGCGCGCCGGTCGAGCTTGCCCGAGGCGAGCAGCGGCAGCCGGTCGAGGACGACGAACGCCGACGGCACCATGTACTGCGGCAGCCGGTCGCGGACGTGGGCGCGCAGGGCCGACACCAGCGCACTGGTGTCGCGCTGCCCGGCCGGGTGGTTGCCCAGGGTGCCGAGCGCGGCCCGCACCGGACGCGCGCGGTGGATCCGCGTCGGCTCGCCGGTGGTGAACACGACCTCGAGCGCGCCTTCGTGCGTGGGTGCTGCATATACCTGGTACCCGAAATCCTGCAGCCGCTCGAAGTCCACTCCGGACGGCTCGGCGTCCAAACCGGACAGTGCCGCGTCGGCATCTCCGGCGGCGAGCGCGGCGACCGCGGCCAGCTCGCCGGACAGTCGCGCGTCCGGCACTCCGGTGACGCGCAAGCGGGCCGGACGCTCGGCCAGCAGCCGCTCCAGCTCGTCGAGCGAGGTGAAGGCGACGACGTCTTCCTCGACCGGCGCCGGCTTGGGTGCCTTCCGCAGGACGACGTCGTAGCGGTGCCGGGTCAGCTCGTTGTGCGCCGTGCCACGCTTCACCCACAGGTCGACGTCGTCGAAGCCGTCGAGCTGCCGGGCCAGTGCCGTGAAGAAGTCCGGGTCCAGGACGAGTTCGCCCTCGCGCGCGATGGCCTGGTCGACCGCGGCGACGTCGCGACGGCCGTGGCGCAGCTCGGTCGCCGTGCGGAACGCCCGCAGCGAACGCAGGTTGCGGATGTCACCGAGGAAGATCACCCCGCCCGGCCGGACCCGCGCCGCGACCGTGCGGACGACCTCGGCGAGGTAGTCGACGCTCGGGAAGTACTGCGCGACGGAGTTGATGATCACTGTGTCGAACGGCTCGTCGGGCAGGTCCCCGAGGTCGTGCGCCGGGCGGGCCGCGACGTGGACCTTGTCCGCGAACGGCGTCGTCGCGAGCTCCCGCCGGAGGTTGGCGATCGCCTTCTCGGACAGGTCGACGCCCCAGTACGCCTCGGCGTCCGGCGCGATCCGGGACAGGATCAGCCCCGACCCGACGCCGATCTCGAGGACGCGCTTCGGCTTGAGCGCGCGGATGCGGTCGATCGTCGCCGCGTGCCACTCCCGCATCTCGTCGAGCGGGATCTCGGTGCCGTCGT
This sequence comes from Amycolatopsis sp. NBRC 101858, assembly GCF_030269325.1. Lineage (GTDB taxonomy): Bacteria > Actinomycetota > Actinomycetes > Mycobacteriales > Pseudonocardiaceae > Amycolatopsis > Amycolatopsis ponsaeliensis. Next base: position 641,577 of record NZ_BSTD01000002.1, read on the forward strand.
AGCTGGAGTTCCAGCCGGTGAAGTTCTCTTCCAGGCCGCCAGACGCGGCTTCGGTGAAGACGTTCTCGTGCAGCTCGCGCCACTCGCCGACGTGGTCCAGCTCGGCTTCTTCGTCGCGGCCGGCCGCCGGGACCGCGTAGGCGATGAGCCGGCCGTCCTGGGCGAGGACGACGGACTGCCCGACGGCCGGGTGCTCGGTGAGCACGGCTTCGATCTCGCCCGGTTCGATGCGGTAGCCGCGGATCTTGATCTGGTCGTCCGCGCGGCCCAGGAAGACGAGGCGGCCGTCCGGCAGCCACTTCACCAGGTCGCCGGTCCGGTAGACCCGGCCGCCCGAGCCGAACGGGTCCGCGACGAACCGTTCCGACGTCAGCGCGGCGCGCCCGAGGTACCCGCGGGCCAGGCCCGAGCCGGCGAGGTACAGCTCCCCCACCACGCCGGGCGGGACCGGCCGCAGCCCGGCGTCGAGCACGTACGCCCGCGTGCCGGGGTCGGGGATGCCGATCGGGACGACGGTCGCGTCCGCCAGCTCGACCGGGTCGCTCTCGCCGAGCGTCGAGTTGGTGGTGGCCTCGGTCGGGCCGTAGGCGTTGAACATCCGGCGGCCCGGCGCCCAGCGCCGGATCAGCTCCGGCGACACGCGCTCGGTGCCGGCGAGCAGGACGCTGTCGCGCGGGAGGTCGCAGTCCGCCGGCATTGCGTCGAGCAGCGCGGGCGGGAGGATCATGAAGTCCACGCCGTGCTCGTGCGCGTACTCGGTCAGCGCGGGCCCGGCGACCCGGCGCTCGGCCGGGACCACGACGAGGCGGCCGCCGGAGAGCAGGCCCAGGCAGAGGTCCCAGAAGGCGACGTCGAAGCTCGGCGACGCGAACTGCAGGACCCGGCTGTGCGGCCCGATCCCGAACCGGTCGACCTGGGTGGCGACGAGCTTCGCGACGCCCGAGTGCTGGAGGACGACGCCCTTCGGCCGCCCGGACGAGCCGGACGTGTAGATCACGTAGGCCGCGTTCTCCGGCTGCACCACGACGGCGGGGTCCTCTGTGGACATCCCGTCGAGGGCGGCATCGTCGAGGAGCAAGCGAGGCACGTCGGCGGGGAGTTTCGCGTCGAACTCGCGGGTCGTCACGACGCAGACCGGGCGGGCGTCCTCGACCATGTAGGTGATCCGGTCGCCGGGGTAGTCGACGTCGATCGGCAGGTACGCGGCGCCGGCCTTGAGCACGGCCAGTTCCGCGACGATCATGTCGACCGACCGCGGCACGGCCAGCGCGACCACGCGCTCCGGCCCGGCACCGCGGTCGACGAGCAGGTGCGCGAGCCGGTTCGCGCGGGCGTTGACGTCGGCATACGTCTGCTCGACGTCCTCGAAGACGAGCGCGACGGCGTCCGGCGCTTCGGCCACCCGGCGGGCGAACAGGCCGGGGAACGTCTCGGTGCCCGCCGGTTCCAGGGAGCCGGCCCACTCGGTCAGGACCCGGTCGCGTTCGTCGCCGTCCAAGAGGTCCAATGCGCCAACCGGGCGGTCCGGCTCGGCCAGCGCCGCGCGCAGCAGCACTTCGAGGCGGCGCAGGATCGCGTCCGCGCCCTGGTGGTCGAAGACGTCCGCGTTGAACTCCAGGACGCCCGCGATCCCGGCGTCGCGTTCGGTCAGCGAGATGGCCAGGTCGAATTTGGACGTCCCGGTGGTCACCGGGATCTCGGTGACGGTCAGGCCGGGCAGGGCGACGTCGGCGCGGGTGTTGTTCTGCCCGGCGATCATCACCTGGAAGAGCGGGTGGTAGGACAGCGACCGCGCCGGGTTGAGCACCTCGACGAGCCGTTCGAACGGGACGTCCTGGTGGGCGTACGCGTCGAGGTTGCGCTCGCGGACGCGCGCCACGAGGTCGCGGAACGTCGGCTCGCCGCCGGTGTCGACGCGCAGCACGAGGGTGTTGACGAAGAACCCGACGAGATCGTCGAGGGCCTGGTCGGTGCGGCCGGCGATGGGTGAGCCGATCGGGACGTCGGTGCCCGCGCCCAGCCGGGTGAGCAGGGCGGCGAGGGCCGCGTGGACGACCATGAACACGCTGGCGCCGGACTCGCGCGCCAGGTCGGCCAGTCGCGTGTGGAGGTCCGCGTCCCAGGTGAAGGTGTGCAGCTCGCCGCGGAAGGTCGCGGTCGCCGGGTGCGGCCGGTCCAGGGGCAGCTCGATGCGGTCGGGCAGGCCGTCCAGGGTGTCGCGCCAGTAGTCCAGCTGGGTGCTGAGCACGCTGTCCGGGTCGTCCTCGGCACCGAGCAGATCCTGCTGCCACAGCGTGTAGTCCGCGTACTGCACCGGCAGCGGCGTCCACTGTGGAGTCTCTCCGGCTCGCCGGGCCGCGTAGGCCGTGGCGATGTCGCGCCACAGCGGGGCCATCGACCAGCCGTCGGAGGCGATGTGGTGGAACACCAGGGCCAGGACGTGCTCGCGCTCGCCCAGGCGCAGCAGCTCCACGCGCATCGGCGCTTGCTGTTCGAGGTCGAACGAGCCGCGGACCAGTCCGGTCAGCGCGGTGTCGAGGTCGGTGACGTCCCGCACCGGCAGGGCGATCTGTCCGGCCGGGAGGACGTCCTGGTACGGCACGCCGTCGTGCTGCGGGAACCGCGTCCGCAGTGCCTCGTGGCGGGCGACCACATCGGACAGTGCGGTGCGCAGCGCCTCGACGTCCACTTCGCCTTCGAGGCGCATGATCAGCGGGACGTTGTAGGTGGCCGACGGGCCTTCGAGGTGGTGCAGGAACCACAGCCGCTGCTGTGCGCCGGACAGCGGCACGAGCGCGGGCCGGGCCATCGGGACCAGTTCGGGCCGCGCGGTCCCGGTCCCGGCACCGACCAGCGTGGCGAGGCCGGCGGCGGTGGGCGTCTCGAACACCGACCGGACTTCCAGCTCGGCGTTCAGCGTCGTGCGGATGCGGGCGATCAGCCGGGTGGCCAGCAGCGAGTGCCCGCCGAGGGCGAAGAAGCTGTCGTCCGGGCCGACCCGCGGCAGGCCGAGGACGTCGGCGAACAGCTCGCACAGCTGACGTTCGACGGGCGTGCGAGGTTCGCGGTCGGACGTCGGCGCGACGGGATCGGGTGACGGCAGGGCGCGGCGGTCGAGCTTGCCGTTGGCCGTCACCGGGAGCGCGTCGAGGACGACGATCGCCGACGGGACCATGTGTTCCGGCAGCCGGTCGGCGGCGAGGGTGCGGAGTTCGGCGGTCAGGGCGCTGGTCCGCCGGAACCGGCCGGGGTTGCCGGTGTAGGAGAGCAGCGGGTCCGGGCCGGGCCGGAACGCGCCCGCGGTCTCACCGGTCGTGAACACGACATCGACGGACCCGTCGCCTTCGGCGGACCAGGTGACGACCGTGCGGTAGCCGTGCGCGTCACCGAAGGCGTACCAGTCTTCGGGGTTCACCCCGCCCGGCGCGGTGCGGCCGTTCGGAACGCGTTCGATCCGGCTCGGACCGGCGACCTCGTCCACGGTGGACAGATCGCTGCCCCACACGAGTGTGGGAACCTCGGGCGCGACGGCCGAGCCGGGGCGCAGGACCACGTCGTAGCGGTACTGGGTCAGCTCGTTGACCGCCCGGCCGCGCTTGACCCGGATGTCCGCGGTGACGCCGTCGAGCCCGGCGAAGAACTCGGGTGCGACGAGGAGTTCCTTCTCCCGCAAGAGGTTCTGCTCGACGTCGCCCCCACGTGCTTCGGCCACCGCCGCGTGGAAAGCACGGACCTGCCGCAGGTCGCGGACGTCGCCGACGAACAACGAGCCGCCCGGTGCGAGAAGGGCGAGGGCCTTGCGCAGCACCTCCAGCAGGTACGTCCCGCTCGGGAAGTACTGGACGACGGAGTTGAGCACGATGGTGTCGAAGAACCCGGACGGCAGTCCGGACAGGTCCGCGGCGTCGCAGGTGCGCAGCTCGACGCGATCGGCGAGTGCCGGATCGGCCTCGACACGGCGGCCCAGCGTCGCGATGACCTCGGCGGAGAAGTCGGTGCCCCAGTACGTCTCGCAGTGCGGAGCCAGCTCGGTCAGCAGCAGGCCGGTGCCGACGCCGATCTCCAGTACCCGCTTCGGCTGCAGCGACCGGATCCGCGTGACGATGGCGTCGCGCCACTCCCGCATCTCGTCTCGCGGGATCGGTTCGCCGGTGTAGCTGGAGTTCCAGCCTTCGAATTCGTCGGCGGCGGCCGCGTACATCGAGTCGTACAGTTCGCGCCACTCGCCGACCTGCTCGGTCTCGTCCAGCGCTGACGGCTCGGCGGGCACGACGTACCCCACCAGGCGGACGTCGCCCGGGCGATCCTCTCGGGCCACGACCACGGCGTGGGCGACGTCGTCGTGGGCGGCGAGGGTCGCGGCGATCTCGCCGGGCTCGACGCGGAAGCCGCGGATCTTGATCTGCTCGTCGCCGCGGCCGAGGAACTCGAGGACGCCGTCGGGGCGGAAGCGGGCGAGGTCGCCGGTGCGGTACATCCGCTCCCCCGGTTCGAACGGCGAAGCGACGAACCGTTCGGCGCTCAGCCCGGGGCGGCCGAGATAGCCGCGGGCGAGCTGGACGCCGGCGAGGTACAGCTCGCCGGCGGTGCCGGGTGGCACCGGGCGCAGGGCGGCGTCGAGGACGTAGGTCCGCGTGTTCCACACCGGACGTCCGATCGGGACGGACGTGTCCTCGGGGGACGTCCGCCAGGAGGTGACGTCGACCGAGGCTTCCGTGGGGCCGTAGAGGTTGTGCAGCTCGGCGTCCAGGACCTGACCGAACTGGACGACCGCGTCGGCGGGCAGGGCTTCGCCGCTGCACAGGACGCGTCGCAGGCTCGTGCACTCCCGCGCGGCCGGCTCCTGCAGGAACACCTGGAGCATCGACGGGACGAAGTGGACGGTCGTGACCCCGCGGTCGCGGATCAGCCGGGCGAGGTAGGCCGGGTCCTTGTGGCCGTCCGGCCGGGCGACGACCTCGGTGGCGCCGGTGATCAGCGGCCAGAGGAACTCCCAGACGGAGACGTCGAAGCTGGACGGCGTCTTCTGCAGGACGCGGTCGTCGCCGGTCAGGCCGTACTCGTCCTGCATCCAGAGCAGGCGGTTGACGATGCCCGCGTGCGGCACGACGACGCCCTTGGGGCGGCCCGTCGACCCGGAGGTGTAGATGACGTATGCCGGGTTCTCCGGCTTGAGCGCGACGTCGAGCGGCGCGTCCGAAACTCCGTCGAGCAGCGGCATGTCGTCGGCGGTGGCCAGGACCAGCGCCGGAGCCGCGTCTTCGAGCATGAACGCGATGCGCTCGGCCGGGTAGCCGGGGTCGAGCGGCAGGTAGGCCGCGCCGGTCTTGAGCACGGCGAGGATGGCCGTGACCAGGTGCGTCGAGCGCGGCAATGCCACGGCGACGACGCGCTCGGGCCCGGCACCGCGCTCGGCCAGTGCGCGGGCGAGGCGGTTCGAGACGGCGTCCAGCTCGGCGTAGGTCAGCTCTTCGTCCTCGAAGACGAGCGCCGTGGCGTCCGGCGTCCGCGAGACCTGGGCGGCGAACAGCTCGGGCACGGTGACCGCGGGGACGTCCTCGACGGCGCCCGACCAGACGGCGGGCAGGGCGTCGCGTTCCGCCGGGGTCAGGACGTCGAGGCTGCCGAGCCGGCGGTCGGGCGCGGAGACGACCTGGCGCAGCAGGACTTCGAGGCGGTCGAGCAGGCCGGTGACGGTGGCGTGGTCGAACACCTCGGCGTTGAACTCGGCCTGGCCGTGGATGCCGTCGGCGCGTTCGGTGAGGGAGAACCAGAGGTCGAACTTCGCGGTGCCGGTGCCGACGGGCCGCTCGGTGACGGTCAGCCCGGGCAGTTCGACGCCGGCGCCGGGCGTGTTCTGCCAGGCGAGCATGGTTTGGAACAACGGGTGGTGCGCCAGCGACCGCGCCGGGTTCAGCGCTTCGACGAGACGCTCGAACGGGACGTCCTGGTGGGCGTACGCGTCGAGGCTGCGTTCACGAACCCGGGCCACCAAGTCCCGGAACGACGGGTCGCCGCCGGTGTCGACGCGCAGCACCAGGGTGTTGACGAAGAACCCGACGAGATCATCCAGGGCCGGGTCGGTCCGGCCGGCGATCGGGGTGCCGATCGGGATGTCGGTGCCGCCGCCGAGCCGCGACAGCAGGGCGGTCAGGCCCGCGTGGACGACCATGAACGGGCTCGCGCCGCACGCTCGGGCCAAGTCGGTCAGCCCGGCCTGCAGGCCCGCATCCCAGGCGAAGGTGAAGAACCCGCCGCGGTAGGCCGACACCGCCGGGTGCGGCCGGTCGAGCGGGAGCGGGATGCGCTCGGGCAGGCCGTCGAGCGCCGTGCGCCAGTAGCCGAGCTGCGTCGTCTCTTCGGCGGCGAGGAGTTCACGTTGCCAGAGCGTGTAGTCCGCGTACTGCACGGGTAACGGAGTCCACTGTGGAGCCTCGCCGCGGAGCCGGGCGCGGTAGGCAGTGGCGATGTCGCGCCACAGCGGAGCGAGAGACCAGCCGTCGGCGGCGATGTGGTGCACGACGAGGACCAGCACGTGCCGCCGCGGGTCGACGGTCAGCAGCGCGGCCCGCACCGGGACCCCGGCGCCGAGGTCGAACACGCCGCGGACCAGGCCGTCGACGGCGGTGTCCACTTCGGACTCCGGCAGCTCGCGGACGGTCAGCTCCACCGTGGCCTCGGCCAGGACCTGCTGGTACGGGACGCCGTCGGCGGTCGGGAACACCGTCCGCAGCGCCTCGTGCCGGTCGAGGACGTCGTGCAGGGCCGTCCGCAGCGCCTCGACGTCCAGCTCACCGGACAAGCGCATGACGAGCGGGACGTTGTAGGTCGCCGACCCGCCTTCCAGGCCGTGCAGGAACCAGAGCCGCTGCTGCGCGAACGACAGCGGCAGCCGTTCGGGCCGCTCGGTGACCCGGGTGAGCGGGCGTCGCTCGGTGCCGGTCACTGCCCCGGCCAGCAGCTCCGCCAGCGCGGCCGGGGTCGGCGCGTCGAACACCGCGCGCACCGGCACCTCGGCGCCGACCGCCGCGCGGATGCGCTGGATCAGCCGGGTCGCCAGCAGCGAATGCCCGCCGAGGGCGAAGAAGTCGTCGTCGGGTCCCGCTTGCGGCACGCCGAGGACGTCGGCGAACATCTCGCACAGCAGCTGCTCGACGGGGTTGCGCGGCGCGCGGCCCGGCCCGGCGGTGAACCGCTCCGGGCTCGGCAGGGCCTTGCGGTCGAGCTTGCCCGAGGCGAGCACCGGCAGCTTGTCCAGCACGACGAACGCCGAGGGCACCATGTACAGCGGCAGCCGGTCCCGCACGTGCGCGCGCAGCGACGCGACCAGCGCCCCGGTCTCCCGCCGGGCCGCCGGGTTGTTCGCGTACGACGCGGGCGTGCCGGTCTGCCGCCCCGGGCGGTACGCGGGGCCGTCCTCCCCCCTCGAGAAGACGGCCTCGAGCGCACCGCCCTCGGCGGCCCAGGTCACCGCGACCCGGTACCCGGCGCGGTCGCCGAGCCGGTACAGGGCTTCGACGTCGACGCCGTCACGGCGGTCGAGGGCGGCCAGTGCCGCCTCGGCGTCGCCCTCGTCGAGGGCACGCACCGCCGCCAGCTCGCCGGACAGGCGGGCGTCCGGGATCCCGGTCACCCGCAGCCGGCCGGGCGTCTCGGCGGTCAGGAACCGTTCCACCGCCCCGAGATCGCCGTACGCGACGACCTGCTCGTCGACCGGGCCGGGCTTCGGTGCCTTCCGCAGGACGACGTCGTAGCGGTGCCGCGTCAGCTCGTTGTGCGCGCTGCCGCGCTTGACCCACAGGTCGACGTCGTCGAAGCCGTCGAGCCCGCGGGCCAGCGCCGGGAAGAAGTCCGGGTCGAGCACCAGCTCGCCCTCGCGCGCGATCGCCTGGTCGACCGCCGCGACGTCGGCCCGGCCGTGCCGCAGCTCGACGGCGGTGCGGAACGCGCGCAGCGAGCGGAGGTTGCGGAGGTCGCCGAGAAAGATCGTGCCGCCGGGCTTGACGAGTCCGGCCGCGGTCCGGACGACTTCGGTGAGGTAGTCCGCGCTCGGGAAGTACTGCGCGACGGAGTTGATGATCACGGTGTCGAACGGCTCGTCCGGCAGCTCGCCGAGGTCGTGCGCCGGGCGGGCGGCAAGGTGCACGCGGTCGGCGAAGGGCATCGCGGCGACCTCGCGCCGGACGTTCTCGATCGCGCTCTCGGAGAGGTCGACGCCCCAGTACGTCTCGGCGTCCGGCGCGATCCGGGACAGGATCAGACCGGACCCGACGCCGATTTCGAAGACCCGCTTCGGCTTCAGGGCACGGATGCGCTCGATGGTCGCCGCGTGCCACTCCCGCATCTCGTCCAAGGGGATGTCGGAGCCGTCGTAGCTGGAGTTCCACCCGGCGAAGTTCTCCTCGATGCCGGTCGAGCCGGCGAGCATCTCCTCGTGGACGGCGTGCCACTCCTCGACGTGGCCTTGCTCGGCCGCCTGGTCGCGGTCGGGCACCGGCACGGCGTAGGCGTACAGGTGTCCGTTCTGGGCGACGACGACCGACTGGCCGACGCGGGGGTGTTCGGCGAGCACGGACTCGATCTCGCCGAGTTCGATGCGGTAGCCGCGGATCTTGACCTGGTCGTCGGCGCGGCCGAGGAACACGAGCCGCCCGTCCGGGAGCCACTTCACGAGGTCGCCGGTGCGGTAGAGGCGGCCACCCGAACCGAACGGGTCGGCCACGAACCGTTCCGCCGTCAGCCCCGGTCGTCCGAGGTAGCCGCGCGCCAGGCCCGACCCGGCGAGGTACAGCTCGCCGACGACGCCGACGGGCACCGGCGCGAGGGACGCGTCGAGCACGTACGCGCGGGTCCCCGGGTCCGGGACGCCGATCGGCACGGCCGAGCCGGGCGCGATCTGCGGGTCGCACAGCCCGAGCGTCGAGTTGGTCGTGGCCTCGGTCGGGCCGTAGGCGTTGAACATCCGCCGCCCCGGCGCCCACCGGCGCACCAGCTCCGGCGACACCCGCTCGGTGCCGGCCAGCAGCACGCTGTCGCGCGGCAGGTCGCAGTCGTCGGGGAACTCGGCGAGCAGCGCGGGCGGCAGGATCATGAAGTCGACGCCCTGGGCGTGGGCGTACTCGGCCAGCTCCGGGCCGGGCACGCGCCGCTCGGCGGGGACGATCACCAGGCGTCCGCCGGAAAGCAGGCCGAGGCACAGGTCCCAGAACGCGACGTCGAAGCTCGGTGACGCGAACTGCAGCACCCGGCTGTGCGGGCCCACCCCGAACCGCTCGGACTGGGTCGCGACGAGCTTCGCGACGCCGGCGTGCGACACCACGACACCCTTGGGCCGGCCGGTGGAGCCAGAGGTGTAGATGACGTAGGCCGCGTTCGCGGGAACGATCGCCGCGGCCGGGTCCGGTGCCGGCTCCCACGAGACTTCGTCCAGCAGCAGGACGTCGCCGTCGAAGCGGCCGGCGAGGTCGCCGGTGGTCACCACGCAGACCGGGCGGGCGTCGGACACCATGAAGGCGATGCGCTCGGCCGGGTAGTCCGGGTCGAGCGGCAGGTACGCCGCACCGGCCTTGAGCACGGCCAGCTCGGCGACGATCATGTCCGGGGACCGGGGCACGGCGAGCGCGACCACCCGTTCCGGCCCGGCGCCGTGCCCGATCAGGACGTGCGCGAGCCGGTTCGCCCGCGTGTCCAGCTCGGCGTAGGTCAGGTGCTCGTCCTCGAAGACGAGCGCCACGGCGTCCGGCGCTTCCCGGACGCGAGCGGCGAACAGCTCCGGCAGGGTCGCCGGCGGGGTGTCGAGGTCGGTGTCGTTCCAGTCGTCGAGAATCCGGCGCAGTTCCGGCTCCGGCATCAGGTCCAGGCGCTCGACCGGCCACTGTGGACGATTCAGGGCGTCGGTCAGGAGGTGCGCCAGGTGGTCCAGCATGCGGTCCACTGTGGATTCGTCGAGGACGTCGGCGCGGTAGTGCACGCCGTCTTCGGTCAGGTTCAGGTCCAGGGGCAGGTCCGTCTCGGCGCCGAAGCCGACGTTGACGACCACCGATCCCCCGCGACCGGGCTCGGGCTCGACGTCGGAGACCAGGTCGTCGAAGGGGACTTCGTGAGCAAATGCCTTTTCGCGCGCCTCACGCACGCGCGCGACGACGTCGGCGAAACCGGGCGAGCCACCGAGGTCGACCCGCAGCGGCACCAGCGAGCCGAGGCCGAGGACGACGTCGGCGGTTCCCGCGTACCGGGACAGCAGCACCGTGAAAGCCGCGAGGAGGGTCAGCTCGTCGACGGCCGGCAGCGGCCGGGCCAGCCGGGCCAGGACGGGCTCGGCGGAGTACGGCCGGTCGACCGGCAGGGCGAGCTCCTTCGGCGCCGAGGCGAGGCGGGCACGCCAGAAACCGAGCTCCGCCACCTGCTGCACAGCGTCACCGTTGCTCACCGGTAGACCAGCCTCCTGCTGCTCAAGACACCCCGGAAGAGGTGTGAACTTAGGGCAACCTAACAAACCGAGGGTGAGAACGCACTGCTGTACCATCGGTTAGCCTTACCTAAAATGAGTACCAGTCGGAGGTGCGGTGCGAACAGACCCCGGAGGGATCGCTCTCAAGCGACGCCCGCCACACACGGGCCGCGCACTCGGCCTCCTGGCCGCCCTCGGTGTCCTCGTCCTCCTGTGCCTGCTGAGCGTCTGGCTGGGCTCGAAGGAGATCTCGTTCGGCGCCGTCTGGCAGGTGCTGTGGCACGACGACGGCTCCGCGGACGCGGTGATCATCCACAGTGTCCGGATGCCGCGGACGCTGCTCGCGGTCCTCGTGGGCGCCGGGCTCGGGCTGGCCGGCACGGTGATGCAGGCGCTGACCCGCAACCCGCTCGCCGACCCGGGGCTGCTCGGCGTCAGCGCCGGGGCCGCGTTCGCGATCGTCTTCTCGGTCACCGTGCTGGGGATCAGCTCGCTCTACGGCTACATCTGGTTCGCCTTCGCCGGCGCGCTGCTCGCCACGGCGGTCGTCTACTACCTCGGCACGCGCGGGCGGGCCGGGTCGAGCCCGGTCAAGCTCGCGCTCGCCGGCGCCGCCGTCACGGCGTTGCTCTCGTCGTTCACCAGCGCGATGGTGCTGTCGGACCCGGTGGCGCTCAACCGCTACCGCTTCTGGTCGGCCGGCTCGCTTTCCGGGGTGGACGCGACCGCGTTGCTGCAGGTCCTGCCGTTCCTCGTGGTCGGCGTGGTGCTGGCGATCGCGAGCGGCCCGGCGCTCAACAGCCTGGCCCTCGGTGACGACGTCGCGATCGCCCTCGGCCGCAAGCTCGGCCCGCTGCGGCTGCGCGGCGCGCTGGCGATCACCCTGCTGACCGGCGCGGCCGTCGCCGTCGCCGGGCCGATCGTGTTCCTCGGCCTGATCGTCCCGCACGCGGTGCGGTTCGTGCTCGGCCCGGACCACCGCTGGCTGCTGCCCTACACCGCGGTCCTCGCGCCGTGCCTGCTGCTCGCCGCGGACATCCTCGGCCGGGTCATGGCGCGGCCGAGCGAGATCCGCGCGGGCGTGATCGTCGCGTTCCTCGGCGCGCCGTTCTTCATCTACCTGGTCCGCCGCCGCAAGCTCGTGGAGTCCTGAGATGAGCCTGCTGCAGATCCGAAGCGACCGGGTCGCGTTTCGCGCCGGCGCGGTGTCCGGCCGGGTCAGACCGCGACTGCTGCTCGTCTCCGTCGTCCTCGCGGTGTTCGTGTTCGTGCTGTTCTGCCTGGGCATGACGATCGGCGACGTGCCGATGACCGTGTCCGACGTGCTGTCCGGCCTGTTCGGCAGCAGCGACAGCGGGAACGGCTACATCGTGCAGGAACTGCGCCTGCCGCGGGCGCTCACCGGGCTGCTGGCCGGGCTCGCGTTCGGCGCGTCCGGCGCGGTGTTCCAGACGATCACCCGCAACCCGCTGGCCAGCCCGGACATGATCGGCATCAACGCGGGCGCGGCCACTTTTGTCGTGGCGGGCATCGCGTTCGGCTTCGGCGGCGGCCTCGGCACGACCACCCTCGGCCTCCTCGGCGGCCTGCTCACCGCGCTGCTGGTCTACGCGCTGGCGTGGCGGCGCGGCACCACCGGGTACCGCATCCTGCTGGTCGGCATCGGGATCTTCGCGATGTGCACCAGCCTCACCGACTACCTGCTGAGCCGGGCGCAGATCACCGACGCGCAGGCGTCGATCGGCTGGCTGGTCGGCAACCTCGCCAACCGCGGCTGGGAGCACGTCGTGCCGCTGTTCGCCGCGCTCGTCGTGCTGTTCCCGGTGGTGCTGGCGCTGTCGCGGTGGATGCAGACGCTACTGCTCGGCGATGACGTGGCCGCCGGGCTGGGCACCCCGGTGCAGCCGGTCCGGCTCGGCCTGCTGCTCGCGGGCGCCGGGATGGTCGCGTTCGCGACGGCGTCGGCGGGCCCGATCTCGTTCGTCGCGCTGACCGCACCGCAGATCGCGCAACGCCTCGCCCGGCTCTCGTCCCCGCCGATCACGGCGTCCGCGCTGACCGGCGCGGTCGTGGTGCTGGGCAGCGACATCATCGCGCGCTCGCTGACGGCGTCGGCACTCCCGGTCGGCATCGTGACCGGCGTGCTCGGCGCTCCCCTGTTGCTCTGGCTGCTGGCCAGGGCCAACCGATCCGGCTCCGGAGGCTGAAGATGACACCGTCCCTGCGAGTGCAGGACCTCCGCGTCGCCTACGACGACCGGGTCGTCATCGACGGCCTCGACCTCGACATCCCGCCCGAGCAGATCACGGCGATCGTCGGGCCGAACGCGTGCGGGAAGTCGACGCTGCTGCGCACGCTCGCCCGGCTGTTGACGCCGAAGTCGGGCGGGGTGTACCTCGACGGCCGCTCGATCCACGACCTGCCGACCCGCCAGGTCGCCCAGCGGCTCGGGATCCTGCCGCAGTCCCCGGTGGCGCCGGAGGGCATGACGGTGGCCGACCTGGTCGGCCGCGGCCGCGCCCCGCACCAGAGCTGGTGGCGGCAGTGGTCCACATCGGACGAAGGCGCGGTCGCATCGGCCCTGGAGGCGACTTCGATGACCGACCTGGCGGACCGCCCGGTGGACGAGCTCTCCGGCGGCCAGCGGCAACGGGCGTGGATCGCGATGGCGGTCGCACAGGGCACGCCGGTGCTGCTGCTGGACGAGCCCACGACGTACCTGGATCTCGCGCACCAGATCGACGTGCTGGACCTGGTGGTCGACCTCAACCGCACCGAGGGGCGGACGGTGGTGATGGTGCTGCACGACCTGCCACAGGCGTGCCGCTACGCCGACCACGTGATCGCGATGAAGTCCGGGCGGGTCGTGGCATCGGGCAAGCCGGTGGAGGTGATCACGGAGGAGCTGGTGGACGAGGTGTTCGACGTCCGCTGCCAGGTGACCCCGGACCCGGTGAGCGGAACGCCGATGGTGATCCCGATCAGCCGCCACCACCCGGCACCGCTCACTTGACGAACTAGCGCGCCTTGGTCCGGATCGCCTTGTAAGCCTGGAAGAGGTCATTCATCCGGTGCCGCAATGTAGGTCCACGCAACCGGCAGCAAGACAAGTCGGTCCAGGCATCTGTCGGCCGTGGACTCACTGGTCGAGCGGAGAATCACCTGGTGACCTTTTGCGCAAAGCCCTGACCGAGCTCTCGGCAAAGCCTCGATCCGGCTCATTTTCGACCCGTTCGCCGTAGCGGCCGCGGTGGTCCGCCCGCTCGGGTACCACTTGGGCCCTGCAGCAAGAACCGCTATCCTGGGCTTGGCCCGCCTCGTGTCGTTCCGAGGCCGTCCGGCCGCCACCCCACCTTTGGAGCTGACCTGTGTTCGTGCTGCCCGAAACCACCACCGGATCCGAGCGCCGCCTGCTGGAGGCGACGATGGACCGCCAGCGCCGCGCGGTCGCCGACACCGCGCGCGGCCTGTCCCACGCCGATGTCCGGCGGCGGCTGGTCACGTCCCTGACCACGCCGATCGGCCTCGTCAAGCACGCCGCGATGGCCGAACGCCGCTGGTTCCAGCTCCTGCTGATGGGCCTCGCCGAGTCCGAGTGCGACGGTCCCACGACCCCGGGCGACGCCAGTTTCGCCGTCGCCGACGACGAAAGCCTCGACGACGTGATCGCCGAGTTCGAGCGGGCGAGCGCACGCTCCCGCGAGATCGCGGCCCGCTTCGAACTCGACGACACCTGGACGCACGACGTCCTCGGCGAGGTCAACCTGAGGTTCGTCTACCTGCTCCTGATCGAGGACTTCGCCCGCCACGCCGGGCACAGCGACATCCTCCGGGAGCAGCTCACCGCGCGCTGACGGCGTGATCGCAAGGAAGCAGGGACGGGTCCGCGGCGCAGCGCACTCGCGGCCGCGGCACGCCAACGGTGATCTCGCTCGGCCACCGCCACCCGGCGACGCGAAGACCTCGGCGAACGGTCGCCGGAGGCTCGCACCGCGTCCAGCGCGGCAACATTTCTCGGAGCGCGAGAGCTTGACCGGCGAACTCCGGGTGGAGTCCGCGGTACACGCGAACGCGAATGGCCCTCGGGGACCGGTCTCCGAGGGCCATTCCGCCGCACTCACCGCGCGCTGACGGCGTACTCCCCCTCGGGCGCCGCGACCACGCGCCGATCCACAATGGACTGCAGGATCTCCCCCACCCGCACCGCGGTGTTCGACAGCAGGGACGACGTGATCCCGTGCGTGTGCTCGGTGCCGCCCTGCAGGTAGATCCCGCCGCGCAGGGGCGGCTCCGTCGTCAACCGGTAGTCGCGCTCGACGCGCAAGCGCCCCTCGTCGTCGCGCAGGCACCCTGCGGCGAGCTCGCCCAGCAACGGTGTCGGGTCCGCCGGGCGGTAGCCCGTCGCGTACACCACCGCGTCGGCTTCCAGCACCGTCTGCGCACCCGTTGTCAGGGACTCGATCGTCACCGTTCCCGTGCCCGTCACCTCGACCGGGCGCGAGACGTTGAACAGCCGCAGCCGCTCCACGCCCAGCACCTTCTCGCGGTACACCCGGCGGTACAGCTCGTCGATCAGGTCGATGTCGACGGCCGAGTAGTTCGTCGCACCGTGGTAGCGCATCAGGCGGTCCTTGACCGGCTCGCCCGCGCGGTAGAACTGGTCGACGGCCTCCGGGTCGAAGATGCGGTTCGCGAACGAGCTGTCGTCGGCCGGGCTGTAGCCGTAGCGTGCGAACACCGCGCACACCTCGGCGCGCGGGAACTCGTCGTGCAGCAGCGCCGCGACCTCCGCCGCGCTCTGCCCGGCACCCACCACCACGAACCGGCGAGGATCGGTGCCGCGCAACGCGTCCACGCGGAACAGCAGCTCGCTGTTGTGCCAGACCCGGTCGCCGGCGGTGACGCCCTCGGGGAGCTGGGGCCGCAAGCCCGTGCCCACCACCAGGTTCCGGGCGCGCAGCGACGAACCGTCCGAAGCCTCGACGTCGAAGTAGGCGACTTCCGCGCCGTCGTAGACCGGCTTCACCGCGACGACCTCGGTGCCGTAGGAGACGACGTCGTCGACCTTCGCGGCCGCCCACTCGAAGTAGTCGTGGAACTCGACGCGCAGCGGGAACAGGTTCTTGTGGTTGATGAAGTCGACCAGCCTGCCCACCGAGGAGAGGTAGTTGAGGAAGCTGAACTCGCTGGTCGGGTTGCGCATGGTGACCAGGTCCTTGAGGAACGACACCTGCATGGTCGCGGTGTCGATCAGCATCCCGCGGTGCCAGCCGAAGCGCGGCTGCCGCTCGAGGAAGTGCGCGGTCACCGGCTCCCCCGGGCCCGCGTTGTGCTCGGCGAGCGCGATGGCGAGGGCCAGGTTCGACGGGCCGAAGCCCACCCCGACGACGTCGTAGATCGGGATCCGTTCGCCGGCCTCTGCAGTCATGTTGCTCCCTTGCGCGCTCCGGTACCGTTCAGGGAACCCTAACCTAACTTAGGCGAGCCTCGCCTAGTACGTTCGTGGTGATGTTCGTCCCCCGATCACGAAAGGGCACTCTCGAATGCGCGTGGCGATGTTCGGCTACCAGACCTGGGGGCACCGGACCCTCCAGGCGCTCATCGACGCCGGTCACGAGGTCGCCCTCGTGGTCACGCACCCGAAGAGCGACCACGCCTACGAGCGGATCTGGGCCGACTCGGTCGCCGACCTCGCCGACGCCAACGGCATCCGCGTCCTGCTGCGCAACCGGCCGGACGACGCCGAGCTGCTGGCCGAGCTGAAGACGGCGGACCTCGACCTGATCGTGGCGAACAACTGGCGCACGTGGCTGCCGCCGGAGATCTTCGAGCTGCCGCGCCACGGCACCCTGAACATCCACGACTCGCTCCTGCCGTCCTACGCCGGCTTCTCCCCGCTGATCTGGGCGATGATCAACGGCGAGCCGGAGGTCGGCGTGACGGCCCACATGATGGACGGCGAGCTCGACGCGGGCGACATCGTCCTGCAGCGCGCGATCCCGGTCGGGCCGGCGGACACGACGACGGACCTGTTCCACCGCACGGTGGACCTGATCGCGCCGATCACGGCCGAAGCGATCTCGATGATCGAGACCGGCTACACCCCGGTGCCGCAGGACCGCACGAAGGCGAGCTTCTTCCACAAGCGCGCGGCGCGGGACAGTCTCATCGACTGGACGTCTTCGCCCGCCGACATCGAGCGTTTCGTGCGCGCGCTGTCCGACCCGTACCCGAACGCGTTCACCCACCACCGAGGCGAACAGCTCCGGATCCTGCGCGCGTCGGTGTCCCAGGGGCACTACGGCGGCACGCCGGGCCGGATCTTCATCCGGGAGGGCGAGGGCGTGGTGATCGTGGCCGGGCCGGACGCGCGCCGCGGGCAGTCTCCTGGTCTGCTGGTGGAGCGCGTCCGCACCGCCGACGGCACGGAACTCGCCGCGGCCGACTACTTCAAGACGATGGGGGGCTACCTGACGGACCGGCCTTGACCGGTCGGCAGTCCTTGCCCTGCCCGGTCTCCGGAGGACGCGGATCGGCGGCCTCCGGCAGACCGGTCATCGGGATGCCCCTTGGCCGCCGACCGGCCCGGCGCCAGGATGGCGCGCATGGGCGAGATCGGCTTCCTCGACGAGCACCGGACCTGGGTCCTCACCGGCGAGACGACCACCTACGCCCTCCGGCTCGGCGAGGACGACGTCCCCACTCACCTCTACTGGGGCCCGAAGCTGCGCATCGAAGACGTCCCGCAGCTCATCGACAAGCCCCTCCCGTGGTGGGACGGCTTCAACGACCCCGGCGAAGGTCTCGACGAACTCGCCGCCGACGGCGGGACCAAGTACTGGACCCCCGCCCTGCAGGTCCGCTTCACCGACGGCACCCGCGCCCTCGAATGGCGCTACCGGAACCACGAAATCGACCAGGACCACCTGCGGATCCACTGCGAAGACCGCCACTACCCCCTCCGGATCACCCTCCACTACCGCCTGAAGTCCGAGGTCATCGAGCGCTGGACCGAACTGACCGCCGACACCGGCGTCGACGTCACCAGGGCCGACTCCGCGACCTGGGTGCTTCCCGTGCGCGACGACTACCGGCTCAGCCACGTCACCGGCCGCTGGGCCGCGGAAACCCAGCTCCGCCGCACCCCCGCGCCGCACGGCGAGACGACGTTCGCGAGCCGGCGCGGGATCACCGGGCACCACGCCAACCCGTGGGTCATGGTCGACGACGGCACCGCCACCGAGCGCCACGGCGAGGTCTACGGCGTCGCCCTCGCCTGGAGCGGGTCCTGGCGGCTCACCGTCACCCGGTCCTCCACCGGCCGGATGACCGTCAGCGGCGGCTTCGGCCAAGACGGCGTCACCCACCACGTCGGGCCCGGCACCCCGCTGATCACGCCCGTCATCGCGGGCCTCTACACGAACGGCGGCTTCGGTGCCGCGAGCCGCGCCTGGCACAGCTACGTCCGGGAGCACGTCCTGCCCCACCCGCGGGAACTGCGCCCGGTGCTCTACAACTCCTGGGAGGCAACGGGTTTCGACGTCGACGAGGCGAACCAGCGCACCCTCGCCGAACACGCCGCCGCCCTCGGGGTCGAACTGTTCGTCGTCGACGACGGCTGGTTCGGCGCGCGGACCGGCGACCACGCGGGCCTCGGCGACTGGCACGTCAACCGCGACCGCTTCCCCGGCGGCCTCGAGCCCCTCGTCGACGCCGTGCACGGGCTCGGCATGAAGTTCGGCATCTGGGTCGAGCCCGAGATGGTCAACCCCGACAGCGACCTCTACCGCGCCCACCCGGACTGGGTCCTGCACCACCCGCACCGGCGCCGGTCCGCACTGCGCAACCAGCTCGTCCTCAACTTCGCCCGGCCGGACGTCCAGGAGTGGGCGCGCGACTGGCTCGACCGGCTCGTCGGCGACCACGGCATCGACTTCCTCAAGTGGGACATGAACCGCCCGTTCAGCGAAGCGGGCTGGCCGGGTGACCCGGACCCGGACCGACTCTGGGTCGAGCACACGCGCGCGGTGTACTCGCTCATGGACCGCCTCCGCCAGGACCACCCGGGCCTGCGCATCGAAGCGTGCAGCGGCGGGGGCGGCCGGATCGACCTCGGCGCGCTCGCCCGCGCCGACCAGGTCTGGACGTCGGACAACACCGACGCCCTCGACCGGCTGCGGATCCAGCACGGCTACGGCCAGCTCTACCCGGCGCGCGCGATGTCGGCCTGGGTCACCGACAACCCGAACTTCGTCACCGGCCGCTCGGTGCCGCTGCGGTTCCGGTTCCACGTCGCCATGGCGGGCGTGCTCGGCGTCGGCGGCGACATCGCGCGCTGGCCCGGCGACGACCTCGCGCTCGCCCGCGAGCTGATCGCGCTCTACCAGGACATCCGGCCCGTGGTCCAGCACGGCGCGCTGTACCGGCTGCGGCCGCCCGCCGACGACGGCGTCACGGCGCTCCAGTACGTGCACGAAGACCGAACCGTCGTCTTCGCCTACCGGCAGGCTGCGCACTTCAACGCGCCGGAGCGCCCGCTGCGGCTCGACGGCCTCGATCCCGCTGACCGGTACGTCGATTCGGACGCCGGCACCACGTACAGCGGGGCCGTGCTGCTCGCCCGCGGGCTGCCCCTCGGCCTGCCGACCGGCGACTTCGCCAGCGTCGTCGTCCGATTGCAGCGAAAGATCTGATCTCTCGCCGGATCACTGCGGGATTCGACGGGATTCGACGCTTGACACCGCATCAGAGGTCCGATCAAATGCGTCGTACATCACATATGGTGGGTGGCATGCGGGAGGAACGATGAGGCGGTCCCTGGCGCTCGGAGCGGCGCTGCTCCTGGCCGTGAGCGGATGCTCGGTCGGCTCGAACACCGGCGGCAGCGGCGGCGAGCCGGAGATCACCTTCCTGACCTTCGAAACGCCGAACCTCACGCCGGCCTACTGGGACGCCGCCATCAAGCGCGTCACCGACAAGAACCCGGGGATCAAGGTCAAGAAGCTCGTCGCCCCGACGGCCGACGGGCGGACGTCGTACGCGAAGCAGCTCCTGCAGTCGGGCCAGTTCCCGGACGTGATGATCGCCGTCGACTCCGCGGGCTTCGCCGAAGCGGGCAACCTCTACGCGTGGACGCCGGACGAGCTCAAGGACTTCCAGTTCCCCGACGCCAATCCCGTCAAGGGCAAGTACTACCAGCTGCCGGCGAACACCCAGACCATCCCGCCGATCTACTACAACAAGAAGATGTTCGCCGACGCGGGCATCACGGCGACGCCGAAGACGTGGGCCGAACTGGTGGCCGACGCCGGCAAGCTGAAGGACAAGGGCAGCACGCCGTTCACCATCGGCGGCGGCAAGGACGGCTTCCCGTCTTCGATGATCCTCTCCGGCCTGGTCAGCACCGAGGTCTACAACACGATCCCCGACTGGCTGGCCCAGCGCCGCCAGGACAAGGTCAAGTTCACCGACCCCGCGTTCCAGGCGGCGTTCTCGAAGCTCGCCGACCTCGCCGCCAAGGGCTACGTGGACAAGACGAGCGTGTCCCGCGACTACGCGGCGACCGAGCAGGCCTTCCTCGACGGCAAGAGCGCGATGTACCCGATGGGCAACTGGTTCGCCGCCAACGCCGACACCAAGAAGCACGACTTCGAAGTCGGTGTGTTCGACTTCCCCACCGAAGACGGCAAGCTCGTCGTCCCGGCCTACACCGGCGGCGGCATGATCGTGAACGCCAAGGCCGCGAACCTCGACGCCGCCAAGAAGTTCGCCCTCGGCTTCCAGCTCGACAAGGACCAGCTCGACGCGTCGGTCAAGGCGGACGGCCTGTTCCCCGCGATCAAGGGCTACACCCCGCCCCCGGACGTCGGCCCGGCCTTCAAGGCCGGCTACGACCTCTACACCCAAGCCGTGCAGCAGAACGCGGTCGTGCACGCGTTCCGGTGGGAGACCGCCGACGACGGCCTGCTGCCCGGCATGAAGGACAAGGTCGACCAGGCCGCCCAGGACGTCATCACCGGCCGCAAGTCCGTGGCCGACGCGTGCGCGTTCCTGGACACCGAGTGGGCGAAGGCGGGCTGACCCACATGGCCGCCGTCGTCAGTCCACCCGCTCCCCCGAAGCCGCGCCGGGCGCCGTCCCCGAGCAGGCGGCGCAAGCCGATCCTGCCGCGGCTGGGGCACTTCGCGTCGTTCGGTGCCCCGGGCGTGCTCGTCTACCTGTGTTTCGTGCTGGCCCCGATCCTGATCAGCTTCGGGTACAGCCTGACGAACTACAACCCGTTCAACCCGCCGGTGAAGTTCGTCGGCCTCGACAACTACAAGCTGCTGTTCACCGACGACCAGTTCCTCACGGCGTTGAAGGTCACCACCGTCCTGACGCTGATCGTGGTGATCGTGCCGAACGTGCTGGGTCTCGGTGTCGCCCTGCTGCTGGACCGGAAGGGCTGGCTCTACAACGCTTTGCGCAGCGTGTTCTTCACGCCGGTGATCCTCAGTTCGGTCGTCGTCTCGATCGTCTGGTCCCGGCTGCTCGACGACCAGGGCCCGCTCGACACCCTGCTGCGGTCGCTGGGGGTCGAGCACCCGCCGGGCTGGCTGTCCGACCCGGAAGTCGCGCTGTACTCGGTCGCCTCGATCGTGTGCTGGCAGATGCTCGGCTTCTGCGTCGTCGTCTACCTCGCCGGGCTGCAGGGCGTGCCCGCCGAACTGCTGGAGGCGGCCGAGATCGACGGCGCCGGGCCGCTGCGGCGGTTCCGCGCCGTCACCTGGCCGCTGCTCGCGCCGTCACTGACGATCAACACCGTCGTCCTGCTCATCTCGGCGTTCAAGACCTACGACTACGTCAAGGTGATCACCAACGGCGGCCCGGGATCCGGCGCCACCGCGACGATCGCGTTCGACGTCCTGCAGACCGGCTTCGACTCGAACCACGTCGGGTACGCGTCCGCGATGGCCGTGCTGATGCTGGTGATCGTCGCGGTCGTGACCACCGTCGTGCTCGGCTTCCTCCGCCGCCGGGAGGTGGACCTGTGACCCGGGCCTGGCTGCGGCCGACGGCCGCGCTCGTCGTCGGCGCCGTGTTCTTCGTGCCGCTGTACCTGGTGCTGACCAATGTGTTCAAGCAGGGCGATCTCATCGCGAAGGACCCCGCGTCCCTCCCGCTGCCGCCCACGCTCGCCAACATCCACGCCGTGCTGACCCGCCCGGACGGCCTGTTCTGGGTCAGCCTGACCAACAGCGTCGTCGTCACCGTGCTGTCGATCCTGGTGCTGACCGTGCTGTCGGCGATGCTCGGCCACTACCTGGCGCGTTCGGGCAAGCGGTGGACGAAGGTCCTGACGCTCGTCCTGCTGGCCGGGCTGATGATCCCGCCGCAGGTCATCCTCATCCCGATCACCGACGTCCTGCGCGTCACCCACCTGATGGCGACCCTGCAGGGACTGGTCCTGTTCAACGTCGGGTACTACGTGCCGTTCGGTGTGTTCGTGTTCAGCGGGTTCATCCGCGGGGTCCCGGTGGAGCTGGAAGAGGCGGCGCTGCTCGACGGCGCGAGCCGGATGCAGGTGTTCTGGCGCGTGGTGTTCCCGCTGCTGCGCCCGGCGACGGCGTCGGTGCTGATCTTCCTCGGCGTGTGGATCTGGAACGACTTCATCGACCCGCTGATCATCCTCGGCCCGAGTCAGGGCACCACGATCACGACCGGCATCTACCGCTCGATCGGCCAGTACCAGGCCGACCTCGGGAGCGTGTTCGCGCTGATGTTCCTGGCCACGCTGCCGGTGCTGATCTTCTACCTGGCCTTGCAGAAGCAGTTCGTCAAGGGCCTGACCGGCGGCGCGACCAAGGGTTAGCGGAGCGGGACGACGCCGGTGCCCAGGCTCCCGGCGATCCGTCGGTAGGTGGGGTGTTCCCGCGGCTCGGCCACGCCGTACACGGCGGAAAGCAACTCGGCGAGGTCGGTCAGCAGGTCGGACGCGGTCAGCTGCGGCGGGTCGTAGATCCGGCCAGGCGGCTTGAAGAACAGGCGGCACGGCACGTCTTCGCCCGCGCCAAGCGTGGGCTGCCGGTAGTCGACGGCCAGTTCGCGGCACCCGACGCGGTGGAACGGCGCGGGGTCGGTGCCGGGGCCGATTTCGGCGTACCAGCCGCGGACCTCCGGCCGGTCGGCGAGCAGCCTTTGCTCGAGGCGGGCGACGAGTGCCGGGAACCGGCCCGAACCGCGCAGCGGGCCCGTGAGCGTGACGTAGCCCAGCAGCGCGGCGGCGGTCAGCGCGTGGAACGACGCCATGCCCGACGGCTCCGGGTCGGCAGGCTCCGCACGCAACGCCCACAGGTGGTAGCCCGGCTGGGCAACCGCGCTCCGGAATTCGTCCTCGCCGACGGCCGTGGGCCCGGGCGGGAACGCGATCCGGTAGACGTCCAAGGTCCGGGCGAAGTCCGGGTCGTCCGCGCCGCCGACCGCGTGCACGTCGAGCGGCCGGGCGGCGTCGTGGCCGACGTAGCGGTCCAGGGGCAGCCGGCCGACGTCGTCCCGCGCGCTCAGGTGCGCGGCCATGCACCGGTACTCGGCGGAGTCCACGGGACGTTCGATCCGCATGGCCCACCGCAGGTATTCCCGCACGACCAGGATGATGGCGGCGGCCGGGACACGTTCCCGCCAGGCCGCTGACAGCGGCTTGCCGATCAGGATCAGCCCGGTCACCGGAGCCTGCCCCGGCGAGAGCGCGGGCTGCCGGTACGGAAAGTCGAGGCCGACGTAGCCGTACCGGTGCCAGATCAGGGCTCGCGCAACCGGATCGAGGTTGTCGGCCATGGCCGACACCGCGCGCGGGTCGTTCATCTCGGCCACCACGCCGGCGAGTTCGCGCCCGCCGGCGGAGGCGTCGGCGGCCAGCACCGCTTCGATGTGGTCGACCAGCGCGCGGCCGACGCCCCGGCCGCGCACGTCGGGTGAAACGAGCAGGTACTCGATCACGCCCGCGGCGGGGTCGGCCAGGTAGTCGGCGATCACGGCGCCGGCCAGCAGGTCGCCGACGAACGCGAGGACGATGTGGTAGTTGTTCGCGCCGTACCAGCCGTGTTCCTTCAGCCGCAGGTAGCCGGCCATGTTCGCGAGCGACTCGCGTTCGTCCGGATCGGGGAAGAGGCCGACGTAGAGGGTCCGGTGGAACTCGGCCAGCGCGGCGAGGTCGTCCCGGTGGGCGGTGAGCTCCCGGAAGGTGATCACCGCCCGTCGTCCTCGCCGATCGAGCCGAGCAGCCGCTGGAAGTCCCGCGAGCCGAGCGCGGGATCCCCGGGCACGAGGAAGCCGGACTTCTGCAGCAGTTCGAGCTTGCCGTGGCGCTCGCGGACGTAGGCGGCCTTGTGCGCCAGGCTGTCGAGGTTGTACTCGATTGCGTCGACGTTGGTCAGGTCCGTGTGTTCCCAGAGCAGGTAGCAGTCGTGCAGCCGCGGCGGCCGGCCCTCCGGGACGTCTTCGGTGGCCCACCAGCACTGCCAGATGTAGGCGGAGTAGAAGTCCGGGACCTCGATCATCGGGTCGATCCGGTGGTGGTCGGCTTCCAGCAGCAGGCAGTAGTCGAACTCGCCCTGCCACCGGGCGGCCGCGGCACCCAGCGCCGGGTTGCGCGTCATCAGGTGGGACCGGTGGCAGAGCAGCGCGGTGACCTCGGCTTTGAGCGCGCCGACCCCGCGCTCCTGGAACATCGGCATGA
Organism: Amycolatopsis sp. NBRC 101858; assembly: GCF_030269325.1. Classification (GTDB taxonomy): domain Bacteria; phylum Actinomycetota; class Actinomycetes; order Mycobacteriales; family Pseudonocardiaceae; genus Amycolatopsis; species Amycolatopsis ponsaeliensis. Next base: position 665,741 of record NZ_BSTD01000002.1, read on the forward strand.
TCCCGCTGCGGATCGCCCGGCCCTTCTCGCCGACCGCGGCGACGAGGATCGAGTTCGCTTCGTCGCCGCGGCCGAGCTGGCCCAGGAAGAACCGGGACCGGTCCGGCCCGTCCTCGCTGGTGAAGTCCCACGACGGTGCCCACTCCTCGAACCCCGCGTAGGTCCACTGCTGGATACCGTTGCCGCGCACCGGATCCGAGCCGCCCCGGGCGCGCTCCCACCACCCGGCGTTGAGCAGCACGGCGGGTGAGAACACGCCGGTGACGCGCACCGGCTCCGGGTGGCGCGGCGGCCGGTTCGCCGGACCGAGCCGGGCGCGGAGCTGGTCCACGTCCAGCACCTTCGGCATCCGGTCCCGGCGAGGCACCGACGAAGGCATGCCCCCGACGAACTCGGTCGTGTGGAGCACCTTCTGCAGCAGCAAGGTCAGCGGGTCCACGATCTCGGCCCGGATGATGTCGGCGATCAGCCCTGGCCGGTAAGGGATCCCGCAGCTGATCTTCAGGGGGCCGACGCCGCCCGAAATGTGCCACAAGGATTCGGTGCCCGAAACTTCGCTCCGGTTGACCGTCATGTCTCCGCCCGTCCGCTCGATCGCTGAACGGTCATAGGTCGGAGCCGTACCGGATGTCGTTACACCGGCGGTGAATCCGGGATCAGGTGAGGATCTTGACCATCGTGTCGGACTCCGCGGAGCCCGCGCCCACGACCTCGTAGCCTTCCGCGAGGTACAGCCGCTGCGCGAAGTTCTTCCGTTCGACGCTCAGGGCGATCCGCCCGATGCCCGCTTCGACGGCGCGCGCTTCGATCGCCCGCAGGAGCGCCCGCCCGACGCCGCGTCCGCGCCAGGGAGCGGCAACGCCGATCGTCAGCTCGGGGACGTCGGCGGCGACGAACCCGTACCCCGGTTCCTCCGGCGGGAAGAAGCGCAGCCAGGCCGCGCCGACGCGTTCGCCGTCCGCTTCGGCGACCACGCCCAGGTCGTCGTCCCGGGGCCACCCGGCGATGTAGTGGGCGGTGTTCGGCGCCGCCAGCACCCGGCGCCGGCTCTTCTTCTTCCACTCCGGCGACCAGTTGACGGCCGCCACGAGCATGTCGGCGAGGAAGTCGCCGTCGTCGCGAGCCGCCTCGCGGACGATCACAGCTCGCGGACCTTGCCGCCGTCGACTTCGAGACGGCGGGTGACGTGCACGGCGTCGAGCATCCGGCGGTCGTGCGTCACCAGCAGGAGCGTGCCCGGGTACTTGTCCAGCGCCGCTTCGAGCTGCTCGATCGCCGGCAGGTCCAGGTGGTTGGTGGGCTCGTCCAGCACCAGCAGGTTCACGCCGCGCGCCTGCAGCAGGGCCAGCGCGGCCCGCGTGCGCTCGCCCGGCGAGAGCGTCGCCGCGGACCGCAGCACGTGCGCGGCCTTGAGCCCGAACTTGGCCAGCAGCGTCCGGACGTCGGCGTCGGCCAGCTCCGGCACCTCGCGGGCGAACGCCTCGGCGAGCGGGACGTCGCCGAGGAACAGCCGCCGCGCCTGGTCGACCTCGCCGACGACGACGCCGGGGCCGAGCGTCGCGCTGCCTTCGTCCGGGTCGAGCCGGCCGAGCATCGCGGCGAGCAGCGTCGACTTGCCCGCGCCGTTCGCGCCGGTGATGGCGACCTTGTCCGCCCAGTCGATCTGCAGGTCGACCGGCCCGAGCGTGAACCCGCCGCGCCGGACGACCGCGCCGCGCAGGGTCGCGACCACCGCACCCGCCCGCGGGGCCGCGGCGATCTCCATCCGCAGCTCCCACTCCTTGCGCGGCTCCTCGACGACGTCCAGGCGCTCGATCATCCGGTCGGTCTGCCGGGCCTTCGACGCCTGCTTCTCGGTGGCCTCGGTGCGGAACTTGCGGGCGTTCTTGTCGTTGTCGGGCTGCTTCCGGCGGGCGTTCTTGACGCCCTTTTCCATCCACGCCCGCTGCATCCGGCCGCGCGCTTCGAGCGCGGCCTTCGTGTCGGCGAACTCCTCGTAGTCCTCCCGCGCGTGCCGGCGCGCGACCTCGCGTTCTTCGAGGTAGGCCTCGTAGCCACCGCCGTAGACGTTGACCTGCTGCTGCACGAGGTCCAGCTCGACGACGCGGTCGACGGTCCGGGCGAGGAACTCGCGGTCGTGGCTGACGAGCACGGTCGCCGACCGCAGCCCGGACACGAACCGCTCCAGCCGGGCCAGGCCGTCCAGGTCGAGGTCGTTGGTCGGCTCGTCGAGCAGGAAGACGCCGTAGCGGCTCAGCAGCAGCGACGCGAGCCCGGCGCGCGCGGCCTGCCCGCCCGAGAGCGAGGTCATCGGCTGGTCCAGGTCGACGGCGAGCCCGAGGTCGGCCGCCACTTCGGCGGCTCGTTCGTCGAGGTCGGCGCCGCCCAGGTCGAGCCACCGGTCCAGCGCCACGGCGTAGCGGTCGTCCGCGCCGGTTTCGCCCGCGGTGAGGGCTTCGGTCGCCGCGTCGAGGTCCGCCTGCGCCGCGGCCACGCCGGTGCGCCGGGCCAGGAAGGCGCGCACCGACTCGCCTGCACGCCGCTCGGGCTCCTGGGGCAGGTGCCCGACGGTCGCGGTCGGCGGGTTCAGCCGGATCTCGCCGTCATCGGGTTTGGCGAGCCCGGCCAGCGTCCGCAGCAGCGTCGACTTCCCGGCGCCGTTGACACCGACCAGGCCGACGACGTCGCCGGGCGCGACCACGAGGTCGAGGCCGGAGAAGAGGATGCGGTCACCATGGCCCGCGGCCAGGTCCTTCGCGACGAGAGTTGCGCTCATGAGGTGGCCAAGTCTACGGGGCCGTGCTGAACTGTCAGATCATGGTCAAACCCACCGACTGTGTGTGTCCGGTGGCGCTTTGATCACTCAGTGTGGGTAATCTGTTCGGTTGTCGATACCCCCGAGCAGTGAGGTGAAACAGCATGGGCGAATCCGCTCCCCCGGTCACCCTCGGCCGCAGGCCGAAACCGAGGGAAGGCCGCCCGTCCGCGCCCCGGCCCACGGTGAGCCGGCGGCGCGAGGTCAGCCACGCCAGCGCGCGGTCGCTGCTGATGACCGTGCTCGGCGAGTACACGCTGCCGCGGGACCAGCCGGTCTGGACGTCGATGCTGGTCGAGGTGCTCGGCATCCTCGACATCGAGGAGAAGTCGGCGCGGCAGGCGCTGGCCCGCTCCGCCGCCGAGGGCTGGATGGTCTCCGAGCGCGTCGGGCGCCGCGTGCGCTGGTCGCTGACGCCGCCGGGCCGCCGGCTCCTGACCGAAGGCGCCGAGCGGATCTACGCGTTCGGCCGCGAAGAGCGCCCCTGGAACGGCCAGTGGCTGATGCTGATCGTCTCCGTGCCGGAGGCCAAGCGCGACCTGCGCCACCGCCTGCGCACGCGCCTGACCTGGGCGGGCTTCGGCTCGCCCGTCGCCGGTGTGTGGGTCAGCCCGGACCTGAGCCGTCAGCGGGAGGCCCAGCAGATCGTCAGCGAGCTCGGCCTCGACGCCCAGGCGATGTCGTTCACCGCCGGTTACGGCGAAGTGGGCGAGCAGGAGACGATGGTCGCCCGGTCGTGGGACCTGACCGAGCTGAAGGACCGCTACGAGGACTTCATCGACCGGTTCACCGGCCTGCACCCCACCGGCGGCCGCGCGGTGCTGCGCGCGCAGACCGAGCTGGTGCACGAGTGGCGGCGGTTCCCGTTCCTCGACCCGCAGCTGCCCGCCGAGCTCCTGCCGGCGAAGTGGAGCGGGACGAAAGCGGCGGAACTGTTCCATCACAAACACGTCGACTGGCGCCCGGAGGCCCAGCAGTATTGGGACGACATCGTCGCCGCCGAAGAACAAGGGTGAACATGACCGACCAGGCCCGCCTCGACCGTGACGGCGGGCTCGCCGTCCTGACCATCGACGCTCCGCCGCTGAACCTCTACACGGCTTCCCTGCAGTCTTCGCTGTCGTCGGCGCTCGATGCGCTGGAGCAGGCGCCCGCGCGGGCACTGCTGATCCGCGCCGAGGGCAAGATCGTCAGCGGCGGCGTGGACGTCTCGCTGTTCGACGCGCAGGGCTCGCCCGCCGAGGCGAAGGTGCTCTTCGACGAGATGCTCGCGGTGCCGGACCGGATCGCGGCCCTGCCGTTCCCGACGGTGTTCGCCGCGCACGGCCTGTGCCTGACCTGGGCGTTCGAGGTGGCCGTGGCGTGCGACATCATCCTCGCCGCGACGCGCGCGAAGTTCGGGCTGGTCGAGAAGGTCGTCGGGCTGACCCCGACCATGGGCGGCACCCAGCGGCTCGCCGCGCGGGCCGGCGTCGGGCGCGCCAAGGAGTTCGTGATGACCGGCGACACCTACGACGCCGCGACGCTCGAGCGCTGGAACGTCGTCAACCGCGTCCTGCCGGACGAGGGTTTCGACGAGGCGGCTCGGGCGTTCGCCGCGCAGCTGGCTTCCGGTCCGACCCAGGCCCACGCGGCGACCAAGCGCGTCCTCGACCACTTCTCCGCCGGCGGTGTCCCGGAGGCGAACGCAAACATCACGTCGATCGCCGCGGAGCTGTTCGAAACCGAAGACCTCCGGGGCGCCGTGAAGTCGTTCCTTGCCGACGGACCCGGGAAGGCGACCTTCACCGGGCGGTGAAACCCCCGTTCGGACAACGGCTTCGGCCGTTCGGGCGCGCGCCCGTTTCGTCTTGATCGATGTGGTCTGGACCTGTTGTCCCGGCGCGGGTTACATTCGGACGTGGTCTAGACCACCTCGTCCCCGCGTGCCGCTTGGAGAACCGCCATGAGACGCACTCCCGCACGACTACGCTCCGCACTCGCCGCCGTACTGATCGCAGCCGGCGGCGTCGCGGCGCTGGCCCCGCCCGCCGCCGCGGCCGGTTCGCTGACCGCCACCCTCGCGCTGAGCGGCACGACCGGCACCTACACGGTCGCCAACACCGGTACCGCGTCGGTGAGCAACTGGGCCATCACCTTCACGCTGCCCACCGGCGTCACCGCTTCGACCGGCGAAAACGGCACGGTGACCCAGAACGGCACCCAGGTCACGCTCACCCCGGCGTACTACATCGCGACGCTGGCCCCGGGCCGGAACACCTACCCGTACAGCCCGACCTTCCGGCTCAGCGCCGCCGCGACGCCGGCGCAATGCCGCGTCGACAACGCGAACTGCGACGGTTCACCCGACACTCCCCCGGGCGCGCCGGCGAACCTGCGGCTGGTCGCGAAGACGACCAAGACGGTCGCGCTGGTCTGGAACGCCTCGGCCGCCGGTTCGCTGCCCGTGACCGGTTACGACGTCTACCAAGGGGCTTCGCTGGCTGCGTCGGTGACCGGGACGAGCGCGACGATCAGCGGGCTCACGCCGAGCACCGCCTATTCGTTCACGGTGAAGGCCAAGGACGCCAAGGGAACCACCTCGCCGGCCAGCGCGGCATTGGCCGTGACCACCAACAACCCCGCCGACGACACGTCTCCGCCGTCGGCACCGGGCGGGGTGCGCTCGACGGCCGCCGACTCGGGCAGCGTTTCGCTCGCCTGGAACGCTTCGACGGACAACACCGGGGTCGTCAGCTACGACGTCTACCGCGGCGCCGCGTTGGCGACGACGGTGACCACGACGTCCGCCGTCGTGACCGGGCTGGCACCGTCCACTTCGTACACCTTCACGGTGCGCGCCCGGGACGGCTACGACAACGTGTCGGCGCCGAGCAGTGCGGTGACCGCGCGGACCGGCGACATCGTTTCCGGGTACGCGAAGGTCGGCTACTTCGTGCAGTGGGGCATCTACGGGCGCCAGTACTTCGTGAAGAACCTCGAGACGTCGGGCGCAGCTTCGAAGCTGACGCACCTGCTGTACGCGTTCGAGAACATCGATCCGGTGAACCTGACGTGCCTGTCCGGCGTCACGAAGGGCACCACGGCGAACCCGCAGGACCCCAACCAGGGTGACGGCGCGGGCGACGCCGAAGCCGACTACTCGCGGCCGTTCTCGGCGGCGCAGTCGGTCGACGGCGTGGCCGACACGGGCTGGGAGTCGTTGCGCGGCAACTTCAACCAGCTCAAGAAGCTCAAGGCCAAGCACCCCAACCTGAAGGTGCTGGTCTCGCTGGGCGGCTGGACGTATTCGAAGTACTTCTCCGACGTCGCGGCCACGGATGCGTCGCGCAAGAAGTTCGTCTCGTCGTGCCTCGACACGTGGATCAAGGGCAACATCGCCTCCTACGGCGGCGCGGGCGGCCCGGGCACGGCGGCCGGCATCTTCGACGGCATCGACCTCGACTGGGAATGGCCCGCGAGCGCCGACGGCCACCCGGGCAACCACTGGAGCCCGAACGACAAGAACAACCTGACGGCGCTGCTGGCCGAGTTCCGCACGCAGCTCGACGCGTACGGCGCGACGACCGGCAAGCGGTACCAGCTGCACGCGTTCACCCCGGCCGACCCGGCGAAGGTGGCGTCCGGCTGGGATCTGTCCAAGGTGTTCAGCTACCTGGACGTGGCGAACGTGCAGGGGTACGACTTCCACGGTTCGGGCAGTGACAATTCGTGGGAGCCGAACCGCACCGGGCACCAGGGCAACCTGTACGCGGACGCGGACGACCCGTACACCTTCCATTTCAGCGCGGAAGCAGCGATCAACGCCTATACGAACGCGGGTGTCGATCCGCGGCGGCTGACCCTGGGGCTGGCGTTCTACGGCCGGGGCTGGCAGGGCGTCGCGGACGGCGGGAAGCACGGCGAGTGGCAGTCGGCGACCGGCGCGGCGCCGGGTCAGTTCGCCGAGGAAGCCGGGACGCGGGGTTACGCGAACCTCGTGGCGAGCGTGCCGGCGTGCACGGTCTACCACGACACGGCCGCGGTCGCGACGTCGTGCTACACGGGCAACGGCGGCCAGTGGTGGACGTTCGACGACGCCTGGTCGATCGGGCTGAAGACGACGTGGCTGAAGCAGCGCGGCCTGCTGGGCGTGATGGCGTGGGAGATGTCGGGTGACACCGGGACGTTGATGAACGCGGTCAGCGCGGGTCTCGGCTAACGGCACGGCGATTCAGCCCGCTGAACGGAAAACGCCTTCCGTTCAGCGGGCTGAACAATTTCCGGCTCTTTTCTTCAGGAGCCGAAGAAAGGGCTCTCCCGGCCTTGACTCTCGATGGTCTGGACCATGAAACTGTCGGGACAGCGCGCTCTGGACTGACAACGCCGTCTCGAGGAGAGCCATGTCCCGCTTGAGAAAAGTCCTGACCCTGGCCATCTCGGTCCCGCTCGCCCTGGGCCTCGTCGCCACCCCGGCACCCGCGGCGCCGGCGACGTTCACGCACCCGGGCGTGCTGGTCAGCCGTCCACAGTTGGACTTCGTGAAAGCGCAGGTGAACGCCGGCGCCCAGCCGTGGAAAGCCGCTTACGACCAAGCGCACGCCAGCTCTTACGCTTCCCTTTCCCGTACGCCGAAACCCCGTTCGGTGGTCGAATGCGGCCCGTATTCGAACCCCAACAACGGCTGCACGGACGAGCGCGAGGACGCGATCGCGGCGTACACGGACGCCCTGATCTGGTACATCTCGGGTGACGCGCGTTATGCCCAGAAGGCGATCGCCCTGATGGACGCGTGGTCGGCGACGATCACGAACCACACCAACAGCAACGCGCCGCTGCAGACGGGCTGGGCGGGCTCGTCCTGGCCCCGGGCGGCGGAGATCATCAAGTACACGTACACGAGCTGGCCGAACTCGGGCCGCTTCGGCACCATGCTGAGGAACGTGTACCTGAACAAAATCATCAACGGCAGCAACAGCAACGGCAACTGGGAACTGTCCATGATGGAGGCCGCGGTCGGGATCTCGGTGTTCCTGGAGGACAAGACGAACTTCGACAAAGCGATAACCCGCTACCGAAACCGCGTCGCGGCTTATGTTTACCTTTCCTCCGACGGCTCACTGCCGAAGACGGTCCCGGGCAGCGGCCTGTCCACTCGCGACCAGATCGTGGGCTACTGGCAGGGCCAGGGAACGTTCGTGGACGGCCTCACCCAGGAGACCTGCCGCGACTTCACCCACACGGGCTACGGCATAGCCGCGATCGCGGACGTGGCGGAGACGCTGCGCATCCAGGGCCAGGACGTGTACGGAACGGACGTGGGCGAGCGCCTGCGCCAGGCGCTGGGCTTCCAGTCGAAGTACCAGCTGGGCACGGCGGCGCCGTCGTGGCTGTGCGGCGGCAAGCTGAACCTGGGCCTCGGCCCGGTGACGGAGGTGGGGTTCAACGCACTGCACACGCGCCTGGGCATCGCGATGGCGAACACGCAGACGTTGACGGAGCGCCAGCGCCCGGCGGGTTCGAACAACCTGTTCGTGGCGTGGCAGACGTTGACCCACGCGGGCAACACAGCGTGACGACGCCGCGGTCCGCCTGACCTGTTTCCGCAGGTCAGGCGGATCAGGCCCCCGCGTGCAGGGCCGTGCGCCGGGCACGCTAGAGTACTCATCACGCACTCAGCGAGTGCGGGTCCGGGCTGTGGCGCAGTTTGGTAGCGCACTTGACTGGGGGTCAAGGGGTCGCAGGTTCAAATCCTGTCAGCCCGACGGACAAGCCACGTTTACGCAGGTAGACGTGGCTTTCGTCGTATCCAGGGCCGCTCACGGCTCAGCCGCTCAGCTGCGGCTTGCCTCCGACGCCTCTCCGGGGTTCACGGTTACGGTATGCGCCTCTACAGGAGGTTCGCAGCGACGATGACGGGTACCGAGACCTACGACTACGACATCGCGGTGTCATTCGCCGGCGAGGATCGTGAGCTCGTCAGGGACGTTGTGACCGAACTCAAGGAGCACGACGTCAGCGTCTTCTTCGACGAAGACAGCACCGCCGAGATGTGGGGCGAGAACCTCGTCGACTTCCTCCAGGCGATCTACAGCCGGCGCGCTCGCTATGCCGTTATCTTCATCTCGCGCCACTACGTCACCAAGAAGTGGACCACCTACGAACGGAAGGCAGCGCAGGACCGCGCCTTCCAGCAGTCCGCTCCCTACATCCTTCCCGTGCGCATCGACGATTCGGAGCTTCCCGGGCTCCTGTCGACCATCGGCTACGTCGACGCCGGCTTCGCCGGTGTGCCAGGCATCGTCGACGCCGTCCTTCGCAAGCTGGGCAACCATGCCCCGGCCCGGGCTCCGAAGTTCGACGGTCGGGCACCGCGGACGCCGGAAGCTGTCGCCGTTGTGCTCAGCGAACGACCTCCCTGCTGGGAGTTCCTTCTCTACGGCGGGCTCCTGCACCGGGGAATTGCCGACTTGGAAGAGAAGTACCGGGACCACGTCATCGAGTTCGCGTCGCACAACGGCCAGGTGATCGCAGAGAACGACGGGCTGTCGTGGCTGGGGAACAAGCTGACCTCGGTCAGCGCGATCGTCGCCAACCTCGAGCGAGTGCTTTCGGACGAAGCACAAAACGCCGCCTTCGGAAGGCCCGGCGAACCCGGTGATCCCGGACGGATCATCCATCTGGCGAACCGGCTGACCGGCATCTACGGCGAACTACTCGACTGGGCCGCCGGGATCAGGGCGACCGGCTTCGACGATGAAGCGATCCAGCACCTCGCCATTGCCGAAGCGCGGCTCGCCGACCTGCCGATCCAGCAGCTCCGCGGATTCGTCGAAGATTACTTGCACGAGATGGACGGACTCACCGCGAAGCTCCACGCCGACGAGAAGGTGAACCTCACCTTCAGCGTGAAGATCGAAATGGACCCGGAAAAGCTGGAGGCCTACCACAGCGCCCTCCGAGCCTACGGCACCATGCGATTCCGTAACTCCTGACGAACGTCCGACCCGACCCGCTAGGGTGGTCCGAGCCGATTCGAGGGGGATGCGATGACCGATCAGGAAGGCGTGGACTGGATCCCGCCCGGGGCCGATCTTTCCCGGCCCAGTGCCGCGCGGATCTACGACTACCTTCTCGGCGGGGCGCACAACCTCGCCGCCGATCGGGCCGTTGCCCAAAAACTCGAGGCCATCCAGCCCCAGGTCGCCTCCGTGGCCCGGCGGAACCGGGCCTTTCTGCGCCGGGTCGTGCGGTTCATGCTCGAGCAGGGCATCCGGCAGTTCCTCGATCTCGGCTCCGGGATCCCGACCGTCGGCAACGTCCACGAAGTCGCCCAGGCGGTCGACCCCCACTCGAAGGTCGTCTACGTCGACTACGAACCCGTCGCCGTCGCGCACAGTCTCATGCTGCTCAAGGACAATCCGAACGCCGTCGCCTTCGAGGCCGACGCCACCGACACCGAAGCCGTTCTCGGCTCCGAGGCCGTGAAGCTGCTCGACCTCGGCGAACCCGTGGGGCTGCTGGCCATCACCCTCGGGCACTACCTCCCGGAGGTCCGCGGTGTGTTCGGCGCTTACCGGGACGCGCTCGCACCCGGCAGCCACTTCGCGCTCACCCATCTGACCAACGACTTCGCCGTCCTGCGCGACCCCAAGATCGCCGAGACCATGCGCTCGACGCAGGACAGCATCTACCCGCGCTCGCGCGACGAGGTGCTCGCCCTCTTCGACGGTTTCGAGCTCGTCGAACCGGGGCTGACCACCTCCGCGAACTGGCGGCCGGACCGGCTCGCCGCGGTCGTCGACCCCGAAGAGGACGGCCTCTACGCCGGGGTGGGCGTCAAACTCTAGGTCTCGCTGGCGAAACGCTCCCACGCCGACTGGCGGGTCATGCCCAGCGCGTCCCCGATCTGTGCCCACGTGCCGCCCAGGGTGCGCGCCTTGCCGACCCACGCGGCGAGGTTCTGCTGCACCTGAGTGGTCGCGGCGGCGACCGGGCCGAGGTTCTGCAGGACCTGTTCGAGTGGCAGGTCGTGCTCCCACGGCGCGATGAGCGGCGCGTCCGCCGGCTTGCCGTCGATCACCGTGACGCACAGCTGGACGCACCCGTCACAGATGAACACCCCCGGACCGCCGACGAGCGTGTCCACTTCCGTGTTCGGCTTCGCGCAGAACGAACACCTGGCGATCACAGCCATCCGGCCTCCCTTGTCAGGGAAGACCTTACGCTCGTAAGGATGCCCCTGACAAGCTCAAGAACGCCGACGTCCACTCGGAGAGCTCGATCATCCGAGCCTTGAGCTCCTCGATCTCGGCCCAGCGCCGGTGTTCGCGCTCGAGGTCGGGAACGAGGAAGTCCTCGACGATCTGCAGCAGGGTGGCGATCTCGTAGGCGACGTCGGCCAACTGGAGGAAGGGACGGTATTCGGCCTCGGTGCCGGTCCCGTTGTCCTTGGCCCAGTCGCGGGCACCGTGGCCGGCGGTCCGGCACACGGAGACGACAGTCCGCCGGAGATCGCCGCGCCGCGAGTCCGGGCGGCCTTCGGTGAGCGGGGCGACGTTCCAGGCCACCGACAGCAGGCAGCAGCCCGCGTCGTCCATCGAGTTGTTCATCACCGGACGTACTTTGCGGACCCGTGGGCACAGTCCGGTCGCTCCGACTCGCGACGTCACGCCATCGTGTGAAGAACCCGCCCGGATCGGGTCATCGACGCGCGGAGCCGGCCAGCATCGGCAGTGACACGAAGTCCGCCAAAGCCTGCTGTCCCACCGCGTTCGCGTGGATTCCGTCGCCGTTGTCGAAGGCCGGGAGGATGATGTTGGGCTTCAGCGGATCCTTCAGCACCACGTCGAAGTCCACCACGCCGGAACAGGTGCCGCCGCACGAAGACCAGCGGGAGACGAACAGGCCGATCTCGTGCCGCGCCAGGTTCGCCGCGTCGTTGTAGCCCGGGCGAGGCGTGCTCGGCGTGACGTACACGGCGATCCCGGCCGCGCGCAGCCGCGCGAAGACGGCTCGGTAACTGGAAAGGATCGCCGCCGCGTCGCAGCCGTACGCCAGGTCGTTCGTGCCGTAGTAGTAGATCACCGACGTGACGCCGTGCAGTGCCAGCACGTCGCGGTCGAGGCGGCTGCCCGCATCCAGGCCTGCCACCGACGGCGGCATCCCCGGGCACGAAGGAGCGCTCGTCGTCCCCGAAACGCCGGCGTTGGCCACCGCCAGCTGGGCCGACGCCGGGGCCTCCGCGACGATCCGGCGCGCCAGGTCGTCGGTCCAGCGGCGGTCCGCGCCGAGCTGGGTGCACCCCGGGCCGCAGTTGGTGCTGCCGATCCCGTCGACCACCGAGCTGCCGAACGGGACGACCGTTCCGTGCAAGGACGTGTTGTGCACGTCGATGGCGCTGACCACGTATGTCGAGCCGACCGTCGTACCGAAAGCGCCGCCGGAGACATCGGCCGTGTGGTCCCCTGGCGCGCTCAGGTAGTTGTCCCGCAGCGCCGCGCCGTGGCGGCCGGGCGTCGCCGTGCCCGCCACGAACATGCTCACCGCGAGATTCGTGTCCGGGCGCGTCGTGAGGCGGATTTCGTCGCTCCAGACGTCTCCGCCGACGGGAATCGTCACCGACGGCTTGCCGGCGAACGTCAGGTCGCGGGTCCCCGAAACCTCGGCGCCGCTCGTGCTGAGGCCGGCGGTGGCGTGCCCGATGGTCAGCGGCCCGGTGCCGAACGTGTTCTGGAGCCGGACGCGCACGGCATCGCCGCCCTGGCTGAGGTGGGTGATCATCCGCAGCGACCGGCCGGACACCGGCGCGTCCGCGTGCCCGTCCTGCGACTGCGCCCACGACGTGAACCAGGCGGGCCCCGCGCCGTCCGCGCCGGGTGCCGAGGCGACGACCACCGCGGAAATCGTGGCCAGTACAGCGATCCGATGGGCTGCCCGCATCCGGTCGATGGTAGGGAGCCGGTCACGGAAGCGGCAAGCAGCTTGTCCGTTCTTGTCAGCGGCCGGGTTTGCGGGTTCGATGAGCAGTCATGACGCTGCGAGGCCTGCCGAGACGGCACGAAAGCACCCCACGGCTGTTCGGCGAACCGTACGAGACCCCCGACGGCACGACGGTGATCACCGTGACCAGCCCGCCCGGTGTCTTCGCGATCCGTGACGGCCAGGCCAAGTTCGAGCCGGCGGTCGACGCGACGCGCATCGCCGTGCTGGCCGTCGGCACCGGCCTGGTGGCGGCCACCCTCGGCACGCTCGCCGTCCTGCGCCGGCCGCCGTGGCCGGACCTCACGGGCCGCTGGGAGCGTTAAGCCGCTCCCCCGGCCAGCGCGACGACCCGGCCGAACGGGCCGTTGTAGTAGTTCTGGTCGCCCGGCAGGCCACCGCCGCGCGCGAACTGCCAGATGCTCTGCTTGTCCCAGCCCGCCGGCAGCTCGCCGACCTCCGGGCCGTAGCGCGCGAGCCACAGCGGGTTCGTGTTCCCGAACCGGGACGCGTTGCCGGTGCACTGCTTCCACCACGCCGTGCTGGTGTAGATCAGCGCGCTCCGCTTGACCTTCGCCAGGTACGTCCGGGTGAAGTCGGTGATCCACGCCGTCATGTCGGCCGGGTTCTTGCCGTAGCAGACGTCGCCGTACGGGTTGTATTCGATGTCCAGCGCGCCCGGCAGCGTCTTGCCGTCGGAACGCCAGCCGCCGCCGTGGGCGATGAAGTACTCCGCCTGCTCCGCGCCGCCCGAGATGTCGGGCCGCGCGAAGTGGTAGGCGCCGCGGATCAGGCCCGCCGCGTGCGCGCCGTCGTACTGCTGGCCGTACTGCGGGTTGACGAACCCGGTGCCCTCGGTCGCCTTGACGTAGGTGAACTTCGCCCCGCCGGCCGCCGCCGCGGCCCAGTCGACGGCGCCTTGGTGCCCACTGACGTCGTGGCCGAGCGTCTGATCGGTCGTGTCGGCGCGGGCGGACCCCGGCACGACGCCTTCGTGCAGCGCGATCTGCGTGCCCGCGAAGTTCGTGCCGGCGAGCGAATAGTCGGGCGCGGCTTCGGCGGGCATCGCGACGACCACCGAAGCGAACGCGGCCAGCGCGCCCGCCCCGGCGAGGCGCGCCCGCCACCGCCGTTCGTCGTGTCCGGCAACGGTTCGGCTCATCGGGGCTCCGATCTCGGTACGGGCACGGGCGAACCCCATGCTGCCTGCCCTGATCGCTCCCCGCGAGCGATGTGTCACTCGATGTGGTGATCTATAGCTCGGTGGTGATGATCGCCTCGATCAGCGTTTCCCCCGTCCGGGTGAGTTCGACGACGCCGTCGTCCGGCCGTAGCTCGACGAGGCCCCGCGCGGCCAGCGACCGGAACTTCCCCAGCCAGGGTTCCGCGAACAGCGAACGCCCCGGGAACCGCTCCGCGTGCAAGGAATCCCGCAACGGCTGCAACGTCGTGAGCGCCATCTTCACCGCCCGCGCCTCCTGGGCTTCGGGCGTGAACCGCGTCGCCGAGCCCAGCGGGATCCGGCCGTCCGAAACGGTCTCGATGTAGCGGCGGGAGTTGACGTCGGTGATCGCCTCCGACGCCCGGCAGCTCGACGAACCACCCAGCCCGATCGCGACCTCGGCCTCCTGCTTGTCCTGGTCGACCATGATGGCCTTCCACTTCTCGGGCCCGAGGCCGGCGCGCGCGAAGTACATCGTCGGGTGCTCGGTGTAGCCCGTGGCGCGCAGGCCGTCGGTGAGCAGCTCGCGCATCTGGTACTGCTCGCCGAGCGTCGGCCAGCGGTGGCCGTCGCGCACCAGCTTGTCCCGGTACGCCGGCAGCTGCCACGCCGCCGGTTTCTCGCCGGTGACGCCGGTGCGCGTGTCGCTGTAGGAGGCCAGGTGCAGCTTCGTGCAGACCACCGCCGTGACTTCGTTCTCCAGCACGACGTCGAGGTCGCGGCGGACGCTGTCGAGGGTCTGATCGAGCAGGCCGTACATCAGGTCGATGCTGACCCACTCGAAGCCCAGCGACGCCGCGTTGCGGACGAAGTCGACGCACATCTCGGCGCTGTGCTCGCGGCCGCACAGCTCCAGCACGTGGTCGTCGAACGACTGGACGCCGCTGGACAGCTTGGTGCAGCCCAGGTCTCGCAGCAGCGCAAGCTTGGCCGGGGTGAACGTGCTGGGGTCGCCCTCGAACCGGATCGTCGTGTCCGCGGTGAAGCCGAACTCCGAACGGTAGAACTCCAGCAGGCGGCGGATCTCCGGCTCCGGCAGCAGCGACGGCGTGCCGCCGAAGACGTTGAACTCCCCCACCTCGGCGCCCGCCAGGTTGGGCACGGCGTCGAGCCACAGCCGGGCTTCGGCGATGTTGAGGTCGACCCAGTGCTTCGCCTTTTCGTACTGCACTTCGGGTTTGCCCTTGACCAGCACCACGGGGTACTGGCAGAACCGGCAGCGGTACGCGCACGTCGGGATGTAGGACCACAGGTGGATCGGCTTCGAGGAAGCCAGCTGCGCGTCCAGGTCCCGCAGGAAGTCCGACGGCGAACCGGGGACGTTGCCCGGGAAGACGTGCGCCCCGAACGGGTCCTCCTGCACGAAGTCGAGCAGGTGCCGGTTCTCCGGCGCCTCGAGGACGTCGAGCACCGCGGGCCGCGGCCACGCCGGGTCGATTGTGTGCAGCGAGCCGATCGCCTCTTCGTAGGCGAGGGTCATCAGAACACCCCTCCGTTGCCGAAGTAGTTGTGGGCCTCTCCGGATTCCCGGTCCTCGCAGTAGTAGTGGACGAACTCCGCGAAGCGCTCCGCCGGGATCTCCGCCAGGCACGGCGGGAGCGGCGGCGGGAAGCCGATGTCGTCGCCGACGTGCCGCCGCAGGCAGGCGAACAGCTCGTCGGCGAACTCGAGGTACAGCCGGTACGACGGCGTCTTGTACGCGTGGATCGGCGTGAAGTCGACGACGCGCATCTCGTCGCGGATCTCCGCGATCCGCCGGGCCAGCCGGGCCGCCAGGTCGGCGCCGAAGAACGCGATGACGGCGTCGTCCTCCAGCAGCGCCGGGGTCAGCAGCACCGGCAGGATCGTGTTCTTCGGCGTGAAGTCCTTGATCGAGAACTCCCACGCCTGAAGTGCCTCGGCCTCGGTCAGATCCGCGGCGACGGCCGGCACCGACGGCCGGATGTCGCGCATGACGATGATCCCGTCGGATCCGTAGGCCCGGCCGGCGATGACCTCGTCGATGGCGTGGTCGACGCGGCGCGGGTTGATCTCGACGCGCGAGCGCGGCGCGTAGGTGATCGCGTCGCCGCCGCTGGCGACCTTGATCCCGAAGTCCCAGTCGTCGGACAGGTGGCTGACGAACTTCCCGTCCTGCAGCTGGTAGAAGATTTCGATGCCGCCCGCGCGCTCGTAGGCGTCCCGCTCGACGGCGAAGCCCTTGCCGTCGGGGAAGCCGCCGAACAGCGAGAACGTGACGGCGCGGCACCGCAGCGTCCGCTGGATCGCGTCCCACAGCCGGGGCCGGCCGGTGAAGTGGTCGAAGTTGTAGTAGTAGTCGCAGACGCCGATCGCGGCCTTGCTCGACTCCATCGCGGCGAACAGCTCGCTCAGCCAGTGCGGGTCGACGCGGCAGTCGGCGTCGGCCGACACGAGGTAGAACCGCTCCCCCGGATCGGTGTCGGGGCGGTTGCGGCTGCGCGCCGCGGCGAAGTCCATGCCCGCCCGCCGCGCACACGACACACCCTGCTCGGACTCGGCGATCACGTGCAGCGCCAGGTCCGGATGCGAAGCCGCGAAAGCCCGCGCGACGGCCACAGTGTCGTCGGTCGAGTTGTTGTCGACCAGCACGACTTCGTACCGGCTCTTGTCGAGCGGCGCGTCGCCGTCACGCTGCTCGTGCAGCGTCCGCAGGACTTCCGGCAGGTTCGCGGCCTCGTTGTAGACCGGCAGCACGACGGAAAGCCGCGTGCCCGCACCCATCGGCGGCGGGTAGAGCCGGTCGACGAGGTCGTCGACGACCCGCGTCCCGAAGTGCGCCTGCCCGAGTTCGGAGTTCGCCAGCACCACGTCCGCCCGTTTCCCTTCGTCGGTGATCAGCTCGGAAACCTCGCGCGCGAACGCCGCGTCCGGCAGGTCGCGGGCCCGGATGTCCAGCACCGGCGCCCGGAATCCCTTGCGGCCGTACACGACGTCGTACAGCTCGTACCCGCTGGTGATGTACGGCGTCCCGGAGGCGATCGCCTCGCTGACCGGGTTGCCGTAGCTCTCGTAGTCGTACGAGGTCAGGAACGACACGACCGTCGCGTGGGCCAGCAGGTCCCGCACCGAGTACCGGCCGGGCACGGCCGTGTCGTACGGCGTCAGCCAGCCGCCGAAGACGACGCGGTCGCGGACGCCGAGCCGGGTCGCGAGACCGGTGAGGCGCGCGTGCTCCGCGGGGGTCTCGTCGATGTCTCCGGCGATGAACAGCCAGGCACCGGGCAGCAGCGCGAGCAGGTGCAGGTCCCGGTCGATGCGCTTCTGCGGGATGATCCGCGTGATCCGGGCGAGCAGCGGGACGTCGTCGGGAATGCCGTGGTCACGCCGGAAACCCGCGTTGCGCTCGTCGACCCGCGCGGGTGCGATGGCGAACGCGTTGGGCAGGACGTCGATGGCCCGCAGGTCCGGCACCCACTCCAGGGTCTTCGCCTTCGCCTGCTCGTGGAGCGCGAAGTAGTGGATGTGCGGCGAGTTCCGCGGCGCGGGGACGCCGGGGTACGGGAAGCGGCCGTACTTGGCGATGCCCGGTTCGCTCTGCCACATGAGGTCGTGGTCGCGCCAGAACACGAACCGGCCGAGGCGGTGGCGGGCGCCGTAGCGGTCGATCGCGCGGTAGAGGGCTTCGGTGTAGGTGAGGTTCTCGGGCAGGGTGCCGTTCTCGACCATCACCATCGTGACGCCGAGGCGCTCCCAGGTGGCCACGATCTTCCCCGCCAGCTCACCGGCGATCCGGTCGATCTCCGGGCGCAGCGTCTCGTCGCCGCGCTGGACGACTTCGCGCAGGACCCGCTCGACGAACTCGCCGTCGTAGCCGCGGATCGCGTCGACGCCTTCGACGCGGTCGAGCGTGACCCAACCGGGCAGCAACCCGGCTTCGTCGCGGTAGGGCCGAAAGAAGGCGCCCTTGTCGGCCTTGATGTCGTAGCCGAGGTCGAGGTGGACGCGGTGCCCGGCGAACCGGTGCGCCGTCTTGAGGAACTCGACCACGACCCCGGACAGTGCGGTGGCGTCGAAGGACACGCCCCAGAGGACTGACATCGATGTCGGACTCCCGTCTCGGCTTCGCCGTCGGTCCCAGCGTAAGCGGCGGGGCTCCGGGCGGCCGCGTGAACGCGTGGTTGACCGCGGCCGCCGGACCCCGCAGAGTGGCACCGTGACCCGGGCCCTCGGGGTGCTGACCTGCGGCGCCTTCCTCTCGATCGTGCTCGGGGTCCTCGGTTCCGGGGAGCCCGCGCTCGCGCTGGTGTTCGGCGCGGTCTTCACCGCGCTCGCGACGGCGGGCTTCGGCTGGGTGCGCGGCCGCGGCGGGTGGACGTGGCCGGCCGCGTACGTCGGGGTCCAGCTGCCGCTGGCTTTCGTGACGTTCACGATCAGCGCCGGGGTCGGAGCGACGCTGTTCCTCGTCGTGCTGGTCAGCCAGTGCGTGCTGCTGCGCCTGCCGCTGCCGGTGATCGCGCTCGTCATCGCGGTGGTGCCGCTCGTGCACCTCGGGATGTCGCTGGGCGCGGGCCTGCGGGAAGGCCTCGGCACGCTGGTTTCGGTGCTGTTCGCCGCCGTCATCACCGAACTGCTGCTGCGCGAACAGCGCTCGCGCGGCGAACTCGCCGAGGCGCACGAAAAGCTGCGCGACTACGCGACGCAAGCCGAACGGCTGGCGACCGCGCAGGAGCGCAACCGCGTCGCGCGCGACATCCACGACGGGCTCGGGCACTCGCTGACCGTGGTCCAGATGCAGGTCAAGGCCGCGCGGGCGGTCCTGCCGATCGACCCGGGCAAGGCCGACGAAGTCCTCGCGAAGGCGCAGGAGCAGGCCGAGAACGCGCTTTCCGAAGTGCGCCGCTCGGTGAAAGCGCTGCGCGAGCCGCGGCCGACGCCGTTGCCGGACGCGTTGCGGGCGCTGGTTTCCGAAGCGGGCGTCCCGGCCGAGCTCGCGGTCTCCGGTGCCGAGCGGCCGCTGCCGGAGGAGCACCGCGAGGCGCTTTTCCGGACGGCGCAGGAGGGTTTGACGAACGTGCGCAAGCACGCCGGCGCGGACCGCGTCGAGCTGGTCCTGGACTACGCCGACGCGTCCGTCCGGGTCGTGGTCCGCGACGACGGCGCCGGCAGCGACGGCGGCGCGTCTCCCGGCTTCGGGCTGCTGGGGCTGCGGGAACGCGCCGAGCAGCTGGGTGGCAAGCTCGACTTCACCTCGGCGCCGGGCGAGGGCAGCGCGCTGAGCATGGAGGTCCCGGGATGACACCGGTCCGCGTCCTGCTCGTCGACGACCAGGCGCTGTTCCGCGAAGCCCTCGGCACGCTGCTGGCCACCCACGACGGCATCGACGTCGCGGGAGAGGCGGGCAACGGCGAGGAAGCCTTGCGGCAGGCCGCTTCCGTGCGGCCGGACGTCGTCCTGATGGACCTGCGGATGCCGGTCCTCGACGGCGTCGCCGCGACCCGGCGGCTGCGGCTGGAACACCCGTCCGTGCAGGTCATCGCGCTGACGACGTTCGACGACGACGAAGACGTCTTCGCCGCCCTGCGCGCGGGCGCGGTCGGGTACCTGCTCAAGGACGTCTCCTCGGCCCGGCTGATCGAAGCGGTGCTGGCCGCCGCGCGCGGGGAGTCGGTGCTGCAGCCGTCGGTCGCCGCGAAGGTCGTCGCCCGGTTCGCGCAGCTGCCCGAACCGGCTCCCCGGGCGCTGGTGGTGCCGTTGTCCGAGCGGGAGCGGGAAGTGCTGCGGCAGCTCGCGGACGGCCGCAGCAACCGCGAGATCGCCGCGAAGCTGTTCCTCGCCGAGGGCACGGTGAAGAACCACGTGACGAACCTGCTGGGGAAGCTCGGCGCCCGGGACCGCACGCAAGCCGCACTGCGGGCCCGGGATCTCGGCCTGCTCTGAGCGGTCACATGACCCGGGTCATGACTTCCGGCACGTCCCGATCCGGCCGGCACCCGGGATTCTCGTCCAGGAGCGAAACCGCACTGGAGGGAACCCGAGATGACCACCGCCGCCCCGCCCCGGACCACCACCCGCAAGCTCGCCCGGTTCACCGGGCACTACGTCGAGATGGTCGCCGCCATGCTCATCGGCATGGTGGCCCTGCACCCGCTCTGGCCGTCGTCGTGGCTGGAGCGCGCGGACATCGACGCGCTCGTCATGGCCACGAACATGACCGTCGCGATGACCGCGGCCATGCTGCTGCGCCGGCATTCGTGGCCGCGGATCGCCGAGATGGCCGCCGCCATGTACCTGCCGTTCGTCGTGCTGCTGGTGCCGTTCTGGCTCGGGGCGATCGGCGGCGGCACGCTGATGGTCGCCGGGCACGTGATCATGTTCCCGCTGATGCTCGCCGCCATGGTGTCGCGCCGCGCCGAGTACTGGCACTGACATGCGGACCGTGCTGAAGTGGTTCGCCCTGGTCGTCGCCGTGCTCGCCGTCCCCGCCGTCGGCGCGGCCGTCTCCGCGCTCTCGGCGTTCGACGCCCTCTACGCCCCCGGCCCGGACCGGCCCCTGCCCGCCGCGGCACCGCCGGTCCACGACCCGGCCAAGCCGACCGCGGTGATCGTGGTCGGCGACCGCGGGGCCGTCGTCTCCGACACCCTCGCGCCGTACGAGATCCTGGCCGCGACCGGCCGGTTCAACGTCTACACCGTCGCGTCGAAGCGCGAGCCGAAGCCGCTTACCGGCGGCCTCGACCTCGTCCCCGACCTGAGCTTCGACGACCTCGCCGCCCGGCTGGGCCCGAAGGCACCGGACCTCGTCGTCGTGCCCGCGCTCCCCGACGTCGGCGAGCCGAGCACCGAGCCGGTCAAGAACTGGCTTCGCGCGCAGGCCGCCCACGGCGCGAAGCTGCTGAGCGTCTGCAACGGCGGCGGTGTGCTCGCCTCCACCGGCCTGCTCGACGGACGGCCGGCCACCGCGCACTGGCTGAAGATCGAGGCCTGGGAAGCCGACTACCCGGCCGTGCGCTGGGTGCGTGATCAGCGGTTCGTCGACGACGGCGACATCGTCACCACCGCCGGGATCCTGTCCGGTGTCGACGGGACGCTGCACTGGGTGGAACGGCTGGCCGGCCGCGAGGCGGCGGCCGACGCCGCGAAGGCGATCGGCTGGACGCGCTACGGCACCAGGGTCCCGGTGCACGCACCGGCGTCGATGCCGGACGCGGCCGCGATCGTCAACGCCGCCTTCCGCTGGAACCCCGACGAGATCGGCGTCCTGCTCACGAACGGGGTCGGTGAGATCGAGCTGGCGTCCGTCTTCGACACCGAAGGCCAGTCGCTGTCCTCGCGCACGCTCGCCGTGAGCGCCGACGGCGCCCCGATCCGGTCGCGGCACGGGCTCACCTTCGTGCCGCGTGGCTCCCTCGCCTCGGCGGATCTCGACCGGCTGGTCGTGCCCGGATCGACGCGCGGGGTGACGCCCCCGCCCGGCCGCCCGGCCCCGGAGTACGTCCACGACCGGCCCGGCTTCGCCTACGACACCGCGGTCGGCGCGCTCTCGCGCCACACGGACGTCGCGACCGCGCGCTGGACCGCGAAGGTCCTGGAGCTGCCCACCGACGGCGTCGTCTTCGAAGGCCGGGCCTGGCCGTGGCTGCCCACGGCACTGCCGATCGCCCTGGTCCTGCTGGGCGCGGCGACCGTCACCGTAGTGGTCCGGGTGCGGAAGCGGCGGTCCTAAAACGATTTAGGATTCCCTCGATCGTCGAAGCGATTCACCAAGCGTGCGTCCCGGTGGAGTATTGCCAACGTGTGATTTCGTGATTACAGTCACGTATCACGCCTTATTGAAACGTTTTAAATCTCGTCGTCCCGTCCCCGCCGTTAGGGAGCCCGCATGCTGCCCTCGAAGCTCTGGCGCGCGACCACCACCACGCTCGCCGCGATCCTGGTCCTGTCCGCCACCGCGGTCCCGCCGGCCGGTGCCGCTCCACCGGTGGAGCTGACCGGTGCGCACTGGATCTGGTACCCGGAAGGCGACGCCCGGGTGAGCGCGCCCGCCGCGACCCGGTACTTCCGCACCACGTTCACCGTTCCCGCGGCCGCGGTCAGCGACGCCCGGTTCGTCGTCACCGGCGACGACACCGCCGACGTCTGGCTCAACGGCAAGCCCCTCGCTTCGTCGGCACGCACCGCGGACTCGTGGCGGTCGGCGCTGTCGGTGGACCTCCGGCCCGCGCTGACTCCCGGCGTCAACACCCTCGCCGTCGCGGTCCGCAACGGTGGCGGTGCGGCCGGCCTGCTCGGGCGGGTGCGCGTGACGACCGCGTCGGGCACCACCGACGTCACCACCGGAGCCGGCTGGAAGAGCGCGACGACTGCGCCGGACGGCTGGGAGCAGCCCGGCTTCGCCGACGGGACCTGGGCCGCCGCCCGGGACCTCGGCACCTACGGCACCGGCCCGTGGGGCACGCGGGTCGCCGCGCCCGCCGCCTCGGCCAAGACGCCGCTCACCGTCGCGAGCGCCACGATCGGGCAGCGCGTGAACCCGCTGGGCGTCGACCCGGCCCAGGCCCGGTTCGGCTGGAAGCTGGCGTCTTCGGCCGCGCAGCAACGGCAGTCGGCCTATCAGCTCGTGGTGTCCACCGGCGGCAAGGACGTCTGGGACAGCGGCCGCGTCACGTCCGCGCAGCAGGCTGACGTCGCCTACGGCGGACCCGCGCTCGCTTCGCTGACCGCCTACACCTGGAAGGTCCGCGTCTGGGACGGCGAAGGCCGGATGAGCGCCTGGAGCCCGGTGCAGCGCTTCGAAACCGCGCTGCGCGACCCGGCGGCCGAGTGGACCGGTGCCTTCCTCGGCCGCGCCGCGGCCGGCCCGGACCTCGCCGGCGCGAGCTGGGTCTGGTACCCCGAAGGCGATCCGGCCGGCGGCGTGCCCCCGGCCACCCGGTACTTCCGGAAGACCTTCGACCTCACCGCCGTGCCGTCGAAGGCCACGCTGGTCGTGACCGGGGACGACACCGCCACGGTCTGGGTCAACGGCACCCAGGTCAGCGACTCGCCCCGCGTCACCGACTCGTGGAAGACGGCCGCCGTCGTCGACGTCGGGACCCTGCTGACCGCCGGGACGAACACGATCGCCATCAGTGCGGAGAACACCACGCAGAGCCCGGCCGGGATGATCGCCAAGCTGACCGTCCAAGGTGGACCGACGGTGAGCACCGACGGCACGTGGAAGGCGAGCCAGACCGGCCCGGCCGGCTGGCAGCAGCGCGGGTTCGACGACAGCTCCTGGCCGGCGGCGCGGGCCGTGGCCACCTACGGCACCGGGCCGTGGGGCGCGAACGTCGCCGTGAGCGCACCCGCTCCCCTGCTGCGCAAGAGCTTCACGGTCGCGAAGCCGGTCGCGAGCGCGCGGCTGCTCACCACCGCGCTCGGCCTGCAGGAGACCCACCTCAACGGCGCCAAGGTCGGCGGGGAGGTCCTCGCTCCCGGGTGGACCGACTACACGAAACGCCTGCAGTACCGCGTTTCCGACGTCACCGGGCAGATCCGCCCGGGTGAGAACGTGCTCGGGGCGATGGTCGGCAACGGCTGGTACTCCGGCAGCATCGGCATCGCCGGCAGCCAGAAGTACGGCACCGAGCCGTGGTACTCGGCGCAGCTGAAGCTGACGTTCACCGACGGGACGTCCACCACCGTCGCGACCGACGGCACCTGGAAGACCGGCGACGGCGCGATCCGCGCCGACGACCTCTACCAGGGCGAGACGTACGACGCGCGGCTCGCGACCGGCTGGGACCGGCCCGGCTTCGACGACCGCGCCTGGGCGGCTCCGCGCGTCAAGACCGGCGCGAAGCCGAACCTGGTGTCCCAAGTGGACAACGGCGTCACGGTGCAGCAGGAGTTCAAGCCCGTCTCCTGGACGCAGCCCAAGCCGGGCGTGTGGGTCGCCGACCTCGGCCAGAACTTCAGCGGCTGGAACCGGTTGTCCGTGACCGGCCCGGCCGGCACGACGGTGACGATGCGGCACGCCGAGGTGCTCAACCCGGACGGCACGATCTACACGACGAACCTGCGCGCGGCCCAGGCCACCGACCGGTTCACCCTGGCCGGCACCGGGAGCGCGGAGACGTACGAGCCGCGGTTCACCGTGCACGGCTACCGGTACGTCGAGCTGACCGGCCTGCCGTCAGCCCCGGCGGCGGCGACGCTGACCGGCCGCGCGATGTGGACCGCCGGCGCTCAGACCGGCACGTTCACCTCGTCGAACGCACTGGTGAACCAGCTGCAGCACAACATCCTGTGGGGTGAGCGCTCGAACATGCTGTCCGTGCCGAGCGACTGCCCGCAGCGCGACGAGCGGCTCGGCTGGACCGGCGACATCGGGATCTTCGCCGGCACCTCGACGTTCAACCTCGACGTCGCGAACTTCCTCGGCAAGTTCAGCGACGACCTGGTCGACGCGCAGCACGACGACGGGTCGTTCACCGACGTCGCGCCGGGCGTGCTGAGCGGGTCGGGCACGGCGGGCTGGGGCGACGCGGGCGTCATCGTGCCCTACACCCTCTGGCAGCGGTACGGCGACACGAGTGTGATCGACGAGCACTTCGCCGCCATGGTCAAGTGGGTGGAGTACCTGCGCTCGACCTCGGGTGCCGACCTGATCCGCGACCACCAGACGTACGGCGACTGGCTGAACGTCAACGACAACACCGCGCAGGACCTGATTTCGACGGCGTTCTTCGCGTGGTCGTCGCGGCTGGTGTCGCGGATGGCCGCGGCCACCGGGCACACCGCCGAGGCGACGACGTACGGGACGCTGGCCGACCGGATCGGGGCGGCGTTCACCAACCGGTTCACGCAGGCGGACGGCACGGTCGGGGCCAACACCCAGACCGGGTACGTCCTGGCGCTGGCGTTCGGGCTGCTGCCCGCCGACCGCGTCCAGCCGGCCGCGGACAAGCTGGCTTCGAAGGTCGCGGCGTCCGGTGGTCACCTCAGCGTCGGGTTCCTCGGCGTCGAGAACCTGCTGCCCGTGCTGGCCGCGCACGGGCACGCGGACGTCGCGTACCAGGTGCTGCTGCAGCCGGACTTCCCCGGCTGGGGCTACATGATCGGCCACGGCGCGACGACGATCTGGGAGCGCTGGGACGGGATCAAGCCGGACGGCTCGTTCAACGACCCCGGGATGAACTCGTTCAACCACTACGGCCTCGGCTCGGTGGGCGACTTCCTGTACCGCTCGGTCGGCGGGCTGTCGCCGGCTTCCCCGGGTTACGCGTCGCTGCTGGTGGCGCCGCGGCCGGGTGGCGGGCTGACGTCGGCGAAGTCGGCGTACGAGACGCCGTACGGCAGCGCGGTCAGCGACTGGTCGATCTCGGCCGGGAAGCTGACGCTGCGGGTGACGGTGCCGGCGGGTTCGTCGGCGACGGTGCAAGTGCCGACGTCGCAGCCGGGTTCGGTGGTCGCGCCGCCGGAAGCGGTGCCCTCGTCGTCCGGGTCGTACTTCGTGCCCGCGGGTACGTACGCCTTCACGGCGACCGCGTGAACCGAGAGCCGGTACCGCCGCTTCCCCGCGGCGGTGCCGGCTCGCTCCGGGCCTCCACCAGGCCCGGGGTCAGTGGCGCAGCGCGAGGTTCAGCACGTCGCCGGCGTGGTCCAGGCAGTCGGCGCAGATCACGGCGTCCCGCGCGGCGCAGTCGACGCGCAGCAGCGGGCGCCGCAGGCCCAGGAACGTCCGCCGCTCCCGGCGGCCGCAGAACTCGCACACCGCGGCCAGCGGCGACGTCACCGCCGCCAGCACGTCCCCGCTCCCGGTCTCCCGGTCGGCGCCGTCGCGCACCACCCGGAGCCCGGCCCGCACGCAGTCGACGCAGATCGGCCCGGCCTTGCCGGGGACCCGCGGGCCGTGCACCGTGCCGCAGAACCGGCAGGGCCGCCCGGCCCCGTTCGCCGCCGTCACGCCGCCTCCTCACCGGCTTCGCCGCGCGCACACGGGTGCGACGTCGCCTCCCGGCCACGCTACCCGCATCGGGCCGGGCGCCGCGCGTGGTGACGATCCTCACCGCGCTCGTCCGGCTGCGATGTGTAGGCGACCCGCGACCGGGTAATCGGGGGTCAAGGCCCTTTTGGCGACTGGCCGATCCGGAAATGTCGCCGCAACGGGAAGGTGCACCCCCATGAACGACAAACTGGAAAACAAGGGCGAAGAGCTCAAGGGCCGCGCGAAGGAAGCCGTCGGCGACGCCACCGGCAACGAGCAGTGGCAGGCCGAGGGCAAGGCCGACCAGGCCAAGGGCTCGCTCAAGCAGGCCGGCGAGAAGATCAAGGACGCCGTGAAGGGCGTCAAGGACAAGCACTGATCTGTGCCACAAACTGCCGCACCCCGGATCCCGGGGTGCGGCAGTTCGTCGTTGCCCTAAGCGAGCCGCTCCACGGCGTCGCGCGCTTCCTTGAGGTCCGCGCCGGTGTTCTCGCGGTAGACCTTGATCGCCTGGATCTTCTTGCCCTCGCGCACCAGCGCGGTGACCTCGGCGAGCCCCGGCTCCTCGACGGTCACGCCGAGCTGCGCGACGATCGCGTCCAGCTTCCGTTCCATCCGCTCGAGCCGGCGGCTGAGCCTGCGTTCGGTGGCCGACGAGCCCAGGCCGACGACCGTGACGAGCAGGACGACCCCGAGCAGCAGCATCCCGTAGTCCATGGCGGGTCATGCTACGTCGGGAAAACTGTCGGTGCCCGCGTTTAGGGTGGGGGCATGACGACATTGACCGATCGCCCGAACACCGCGTTGCTGATCGTCGACGTGCAGAACGGCGTGATGAACGGGGCCCACGACCGCGCGGCCGTCCTCGCGAACCTCGTCGCCTTGGTCGAGAAGGCGCGTTCGCAGGGGGTCGAGGTGGTGTGGGTGCAGCACACGAGCGAGGAGCTGCCCCGCGAGAGCGAGGTGTGGCAGTACGTGCCGGAACTGGCCCGGCGCGAGCCGGAACCGTTGGTGCACAAGACTTACGGCGACTCGTTCGAGGACACCGACCTGGAGGCGGTGCTGTCGGCGCGCGGCATCGGCAAGCTGGTGGTGGCGGGAGCCCAGACGGACGCGTGCATCCGGGCCACCCTCCACGGCGCGATCACCCGAGGCTACGACGCAACGCTGGTGTCCGACGCGCACACGACGGAGGACCTGTCGGCGTACGGGGCTCCGGAGCCGGGAGCGGTCATCGCGCACACGAACCTGTATTGGCAGTTCCACACGGCACCGGGCCGGACGGCGGGGACGGTGCGGACCGCGGAAGTGGAGTTCGGGGTGACGGCGCCGGCTTGAGCCGCTGCTGGGGTTGGTTGAGGCACGCGCGGCGGTGAACCTGGGCTCGCTGGGGAGACCCGAGGCCGGGTCTGGTTGCGCAGGCCCGGCCCGTAACGCCAGCGGGTGAACCTGGGCTCGCTGGGGAGACCCGAGGCCGGGTCTGGTTGCGCAGGCCCGGCCCGTAACGCCAGCGGGTGAACCTGGGCTCGGCGGGGCACTGGCGCTGCCAGGCTAGGGAGACCTGCCGGGCCTACGCGAATCCCCATTCACGCTCCGCGCAAGTGGTCGCGCAGCTCCCTCGCCACCCTGGCCATCAGCACGTCCGCCTCGGGTTGCAGGACCGCCGGGACGCGGGACTCCGTCAGCGCCACCACTCCGAACACCCGGCCGTCCGCGTGCTCGACCACTCCGGCCTCGTGGCGCAGGTTGAGCAGCGTCCCCGTCTTCGAGGACCAGCGGGCCGCGTCCGAGGCGAAGTCCGGTGTCAGGCGGTGGCGGATCACGTTGTGCGCCATCAGCTCCCGGACGCCCGTCGCCACCGCCGGGTCGATGCGCGAGGGTGTCCACAGCGCCTGCAGCAGCTCGAGCACCGCCCGGGCCGATGCCGCGTTGGCTCGCGTCACGTCCAGCTGGGCCAGCCGGTGTCCCTGTCCCTGCGTGCCCGCGCCGATGGCCAGTGAATGCGCCAGGTCGACCTCGCCCGCGCCGAAGCGCTCGGCCGGTGTGTCGACCAGGTCGGCCATCAGGTGGCGTACCGCGATCCCGGACAACCCCCAGCCGTCCAGGGTGCTCATGATCGAGTCCGGTGGGGTGAGGCCGAACAGGGCGTCGGCCGCCACGCCGTCGCTCAGGGCCGTGCTCAGGTACAGCAGGTCGTCGATCGCGATGCGGGCCGGGTGGCGGAACCGCGTCAGCCCGATCGGCCCGGGTGTCGTCACGCCGCCGGGTGCGACCTCCAGCTGCGTCGCGCCGTCCAGCTCTCCGCGGCGGACACGCTCCAGGGTCGCCGCCGCCAGGGGGACCTTGACCAGCGACGCGATCGGGTACACGCGGTCCGGGTCGATCCCCAGCTCGTGCCCGGACCGCAGGTCGCGGACCAGGAACGAGCCGCGCAGACCGCCTTCGTCCAGTTCGGCCCGCAGCTGCCGGACCAGCGCTTCCGCGCTCACGCCTCGGCCCCCAGGCACCGGGCGATCGCGGACGACAAACCGCGCACCCGCTCGGCGTCCTCCCCCAGCGCCGCGGCGACGTCGAACCCGCGCGCCAGGACGACCTCCCCGACCGGCCGCCAGTGCAGTCCCAGCTGATCGGCCTGCGCCGCCGAGCACAGCAGCAGGTCCGCCGAGCCGAACACCGCCGCGGCGGCCGCGGTCAGCGAGCCGGCCACGGCGACCTGGGCGGGCGGCAGGCCCACGGCGTCCCGCACCCGCAGCAGCCGGTCCCGCACGTGCGGGACGTCGTCCTCGGGCTGGATCCGGACGTGCCGCCGCGGGCCGCCCGACCGCCCGGCCCGCAACGTCTCCAGGTGCACGACCCGCGCCGGCGGCGCGACCACCCCGGCCAGGCCCAGCGGGACGGACCACGCGCCCTCGTCGGCCGGGACCGCGACCAGCGCCGCCCGCACCTCCTGCGTGCGGACGAGCTCGGCCCGCTCCCCCGGCGGCGCCACGCGGAATTCCAGGTGGACGTCCCGCGCGCGGGCCTCGGCGGCCAGTTCCGCCAGCTCGCGCACGCCGCAGGTGTCCGGGACGGCCACGCGCATCGGCCGCAGCCGCGCCTGCCCCGCGTCGTGGTCCAGCGCGTCGGCCAGCTGCACGAGCCGCCGGGCCGAAGGCAGCACGTCCCGCCCGAACGGCGTGAGCCGCGCCCGGCGGGTCGTCCGGTCGAAGAGCCGTTCGCCGAAGTGCCGCTCCAGCGCGGCGATGCGCCGGCTCGCGACCGGCTGCGGGATCCGCGCGACCGCCGCGCCCGCGGTGAAGCTCCCCGCCTCGCTCACGCTCACGAACGCCCTGCAGCCGCCGACCAGGTCCACGACCCCACTCTATGCGATTCCGGCATCGAACCGTGCACTTCCGTCTTGGACAGCATGAGCGAACGCGGTGAGACTGCGGAGGTCGATCAAGATCGGAAAGGATGCCTCGTGCCGTTCCCCCACGTCCGGCGGGCCGCGCTCACCGCACTGGCCCTCGTGTCGCTCACCGCCTGCTCCGCCGAAGCCCCGGCAGCAGCCCCGCCGGCGACGGCGTCGATGCCGTCGAAGACCGCCACGGCCCCGCAACCGGACTTCGCGCCCCTCGAGCGTGAGTTCGACGCCCGCCTCGGCGTGTACGCCGTGGACACCGGCTCCGGCCGCGAACTCACCCACCGCGCCGACGAACGCTTCGGCTACGCCTCGACGCACAAGGCGTTCTCGGCCGCCGCCGTCCTCCAGCGCACGAGCGCCGACGGGCTGGCGAAGGTGCTGAAGTACACCCGCGCCGACCTGCAGCCGAACTCGCCGGTGACCGAAAAGCACGTCACCACCGGCATTTCCCTGCGCGACGCGATCGACGCGGCCCTGCGCTACAGCGACAACACCGCCGCGAACCTGCTGTTCGAGGAGCTCGGCGGGCCACCGGGGCTGGGCGCCGCACTGCGCGGGATCGGCGACACGACCACCCACGTCGACCGGACCGAACCCGGCCTCAACGACCTCGCGCCGGGCGACGTCCGTGACACGAGCACCCCGCGGGCGATGGCCGGCAGCCTGCGCGCGTTCACCCTCGGCACCGCGCTGCCGCCGGACAAGCGCCGGATCCTCACGGACATGATGCGCGCCAACACGACCGGCGCGACCGTGATCCGGGCGGGCACGCCCGCGGGCTGGGCCGTCGCCGACAAGACCGGCACCGGCGACTACGCGACGCGCAACGACATCGCCGTCGTCTGGCCGCCCGGGCGCGCACCGATCGTGCTGGTGGTCATGTCCGACAAGAAGGCGAAGGACGCGAAGGCGGACGACCGGCTGATCGCGCAGGCCGCGAAGCTGGCCTTCAGCGGCCTTCAATAAGGACGCGGGCCTCGAGGTCGACGCCGTGCGTGCCGACGACCTCGGCCCGGACCAGCGAACCGGGTTCCGGCGCCTCGCCGATGAACGTCACGTGCCCGTCGACCTCCGGTGCCTGGTGGGCCGCCCAGCCGATTCCGGCGGTCCCGACCAGGACCTCCACGACGGTGCCGAGCCGTTCCTCCGCGCGGCGCGAGACCAGGTCGTCGGCCAGGACCGAGAGCTCCTCGACGCGCTCGGCACGCACCGTGGCCGGGACCTTCTCCGGCAGGCCGGCGGCTTCGGTGCCGTCTTCGTCCGAGTACTCGAACACACCGGCGGCGTCCAGCCGGGCGTGCTCCAGGAAGAGCTTCAGCTCGGCGAAGTCGGCGTCGGTCTCGCCCGGGAAGCCGGCGATGAAGTTGGACCGCACGCCGGCGTCCGGCGCCACCGCCCGGATCCGCTCGAGCAGCTGCAGGAACCGCTCCCGGTCGCCGAACCGGCGCATCCGGCGCAGCACCGGGCCGCTCGCGTGCTGGAACGAGAGGTCGAAGTACGGCGCGACGCCCGGCGTCCCGGCGATCGCCTCGACGAGACCGGGCCGCAGCTCGGCCGGCTGCAGGTAGCTCACCCGGACGCGGTCGGCGACGGCGGCGAGCTGCGGCAGCAGCTTCTCCAGCGCCTGCAGGTCCCCGAGATCCTTCCCGTAGGACGTCGAGTTCTCGCTGACCAGCACCAGCTCGCGCACGCCGTGGCCGGCGAGCCACTCGGCCTCGGCGAGGATCTCGGCGGGCGGCCGCGAGACGAAGGCGCCGCGGAAGCTCGGGATCGCGCAGAACGTGCACCGCCGGTCGCAGCCCGACGCCAGCTTCAGCGGCGCGATCGGCCCGCCGCCGAGCCGGTGCCGCAGCACGCGCGGGCCGCTCGCCGGGCCGTGGCCGGGCACGTGGGCGGCCTGCCCGGCCGATCGCCGCACCGGCGTGATCGGCAGCAGCGTGCGCCGGTCTCGCGGGGTGTGCGCGGAGTGGGTCCGGCCTCCGACGACGTCCTCGATGCGGTCGCCGATCTCCGGGTAGTCGTCGAACGACAGGACGGCGTCGGCCTCCGGCAGCGCGTCGGCGAGCTCGCGGCCGTAGCGCTCGGCCATGCAGCCGACCGCGACGACCTTGGCGCCCTTGCCGGAAGCGGCCAGCACCGTGTCGATCGACTCCTTCTTGGCCGCCTCGATGAAGCCGCAGGTGTTCACCACGACGACGTCGGCTTCGGCGCCCGGTTCGGCCAGGCGCCAGCCCGAATCGCCGAGCCGGGCGGCCAGCTCGTCGGAGTCGACCTCGTTGCGCGCGCAGCCCAGGGTGACCAGGGAGACGGTGCGCACGACGATCAGTACGCGACGACGGTGACGTTCGGCGGCTCCGAGTCCCCGATCGCGGAGACGACGTCGCCCCGGCCGCCGCCTTCGTCGCCGATCGCCCGGGTCTGGACCAGCACCGGTGAGTCGACCGCGGGCGCGACGGCGCTCAGCGGCAGGTAGGCGGTGACGACCAGGCCGCTCGCCAACAGCACCCGGGCGATCCTGCGGCGCCGGTCGCCGGACTCCCGGACGCTGACGCACGTGCCCCACTGCTGCCCGGCCGGCGCTTCCGGCGTGGTCCCCTGACGTCGACGGCGTTCTTCGGCCATCCGCTCGAGCATGCTCACGGGTCCCCCTCGGTGCGTCCGGTAGCCGGTCGAGCCGAGAATCGCACGCTCCGCGAAACCGCCTCAAGGTCTTCACCGGAAGTGGCCGGAACCGGTCAGTGACCACCGAACAGGTGCCCGACCTCGGTTTCGACGTCGTCGAGCCACCCGGCCCGGCGCCGCTCGTCCGCGTCGGCGACCACGCGCAGCACCAGCCGGCGCACCTCCGGTTCGCCGAGGTACGGCGGGAGGCAGCGCTTCCAGATCGCGTCGAGCGGATCGCCGAAGAGCGTCCGCTCGCGCTCCTCGGTGGTGTCGGACGTGTTGACGACCAGCAGCCGCCGCAGCGAGAGCAGCGGATCCGGCGCGCCGCCGGCGTCGTCGAGGCGGTACGCGACACCCGGCACGAGGATCCGGTCGAGCCAGCCGCCGAGGATGGCGGGCGGCTTGCCCCACCAGTTCGGGTGAACCGCGACGAGCCCGCCCGCTTCGCGCAGTTCGTCCCGGTGCCGCCGCACCAGTGGATCCGGTTCGGCGGCGAGGAACTCCTCCGCCCGGGTCCCGCTCGTGTACGCCTCGTCCGCCCGGAGCACCGGGTCGAAGCCTTCGGCGTACAGGTCGTGGAAGAACACCGGCCGTCCGGCGCGGGTCAGGGCGTCGCGGACCCGCTCGGCGAGGGCGTGGTTGAAGCTCCCGGGCCGGGGGTGGGCCAGCAGGACCACCACCGGCCGGGACGTCTCGTCGATCACCGCGTCAGCTTGCCACGGCTCCGGTCCGGATCAGCCCGCGTTCGCCAGCAGGCCCGGGCCCGAAGGCGCGTTCCGCATCAGGCAGGCGTGGCACGGCATCCCGCGCAGCCCGTCGAGCACTTCGGCCTCGCCGGGGAAGATCTCCTCGCCGCACAGCGCCGTCAGCTGCGCCGGCACGGCGCCCACCGGCGGCACGGGGATCAGGTGGCAGACGCGTCTGCTTTCACCGACGACGCCTCGGCGTAGCCGCACCAGCGCGAGCATCCCACCGTTCTCAGCCATACACGGAACGTAGGCCGAACGGCTCATCGCGGCTTCGTGCCCGCGCACCAACGATCTTCGACGGCGGTGGTCCGGGGCACCAAAGTCACGCCGGCGACAGCACGGCCGCACCCAGGCGGTGGCTCAGGTTGAGCGCGAGCTCCACGTCCAGACGGCTCTCCCCCAGCTCGCGCGGCAGCAGCTCCTGCGCCTTGCGCACGCGGTACTGCACCGAGTTCTTGTGCATCGTCAGCTCCCCCGCGGCCGCCGTGTAGCTGCCGCCGGACGCGAGGAACACGCGCAGGGTGTCACGCAGCCGCGCGCAGTTCTCGTCGTCGGCGCTCAGCGTGCCGAGCGTGCTCGCGACCCACAGCCGGGCCGCGTTGAGGTCGGTCGTCA
This sequence comes from Amycolatopsis sp. NBRC 101858, assembly GCF_030269325.1. GTDB lineage: Bacteria > Actinomycetota > Actinomycetes > Mycobacteriales > Pseudonocardiaceae > Amycolatopsis > Amycolatopsis ponsaeliensis. Next base: position 699,098 of record NZ_BSTD01000002.1, read on the forward strand.
TGAGAGCGACCGTGCCGACCTCCCGGAAGGTGAGCACGCGGTCGCAGTGCTCGCCGGCGGCCAGCGCCAGCGCGTGCACGCGGCGGGCCTGCTGGTGGGTGTCGCGGAACCCGTCGACGCCGGTGCCGGGGTCGCCGACCGTCACGCGCACGCCGGGGTCGGCCTCCGCGAGCGCGGCGTCGAGGTGCTCGCGGCGGACCGACGCCACCGGGAGCCACGCCCACGCGCCGGCCTCGTCGCGGGGCACGAACAGCGGACGGCCCTGGCCGCCGGCGCGCTCGAGCACCGCGCCCGCGACCGACTCCAGCAGCGACAGCACGTCATGGGCCTCGGAAGCGTGCCAGACGACCATCCCCACGTGCGTGCCGCGCAGGCGGTAGCCGATGACCGCCTCGGCCGCGTCGACGTCGGCCGGGCCGCCGTTCTCGCCCAGCAGGTCCAGCACCTTCGCCGCCCGCGCGGCACTCCGGTTGAGCAGCCACTTGTCGCGTTCGTCCTGGTAGACGCTCACGAGCTGGCGCACCACCCGCGTGATGAACTCGTAGGCGACCTTGAGCAGCCGCCGCATCATGGCCCCGAGCAGGGCCGCGTCGTCGACCAGCCGGATGCACTCCTGGAACCCGAAGTCGAGCATCGCGGCCTGCCCGAGGTCGTACGCCCGGATCAGGTCGAACACCGGCGTGCCGCGCTGCGCCAGCCGGCGCGCGTACTCCATGGCCGCGGCCGGCGGCTCGACGGTCGCGGGGTCGATGCCGTGCCGGAAGATCTGCAGGGCGGTCTCGATGTTCTGGTAGACGCTCGCCGACAGCAGGCTCACCATGCGCTCGTCGTCGTTGACCAGCTGGGGCAGGTCGGCCGCGTACAGCTGGACCAGCTCCGCGGTCAGTTCGCCCGCCCGGTCCGCGAGGGTGGCGGCGATCTGCCGGATGCGATCCGAGACGATTTCTTCGTCCACCATGGAGCCACCCTACGGGGTGAACGATCAAGCTCGTGCGACGAACTCGTCGATCAAGGCGAACGTTTCGGCCGGTGCCTGAACGTGGGGCACGTGCCCGGCGCCCGCGACGACCTCGAACCGGGCGTCGGCGAACGCGGCCGCGTAGGCCTTGCCGAACGCCGGCGGCACGACGACGTCGTCCGCGCCCCAGACCAGCAGCGCCGGGATCCGGACGCGCGCGAGCCGGCGCAGCAGCTTCGGGTCGGCGATCCGCGGGCCGCCGTAAACCCGCAGCGCGGCCATGTCCGCGGGGTCCGGTCCGGGTGCGCCGGGTGGCGGCTGCGGCAGGCTGATCGCGTGACCCTCGACCTCGGGGCCGATGCCGTCGAGCACGACCAGCCGGCCGAGGCGGTGCCCGCGGTCGCGCACGGCCATTTCGGCCGCGACCCAGCCGCCGAAGGAGCTGGCGACCACGAGCACGTCGTCGGCGTCTTCGTCGTCCAGGAGGTCGAGGTAGGTGACGGCGAGGTCGTCGACGCCGGAGAACCAGTCCGGCCGGGGCGTGCCGGCCCCGCCCGGGTGCGTCGGCGCGAGCACGCGGGCGTGCGGCGCGAAGTGCTCGACGATCGGCTCGACGCCGCGCGGGCCGGCGCCGCCGTGCAGGACGAAGACGGTGCGGTCGCCGCGGCCGGTGTCGACGAGGGGGATGTCCAGTCCAGAGTGGGGCCGCAGGGTGCGGGTCATGGTGGTTCCTTCCGTCAGTGGTGGGCGAGCATCCGCTCGACGAGCGCGCGCGGGGCGTCGGGCCGGAAGCAGATTTCGAGGTTGTCCTCGGACTCGCGGGCGGCTTCTCCCGCCCGTGGGAACAGCGCGGTTTCGTACGCCGTGAGAGCGCTTTCGACGTCGTCGTGGGTGGCCAGCGCGAGACCCAGTTCGGTGGCGTCGAGCATGGCGAGGTTCGCACCCTCCCCCGCAAACGGCGACATGACGTGCGCCGCGTCGCCGAGCAGGGTCACACCCGGCGCCCGCACCCACCGGTGGCCGGCCGGCAGGGCGTGGATCGGACGCGGGACCAGGACGCCGTCGCTTTCCTCGATCAGGGCGCGCAGCCCCGCGTCGAAGCCGGCGAAGACGTCGAGCAGGCGCGCGCGGTCGACGAGGTCCGCGACCGCGTCCGGGTCTTCGTTCTCGACCGCGGCGTACACCCGGATCCGGCCGCCGCCGTTGCGCTGGGCGATCAGGCCCTTCCCGCCGGCCAGCGCGAACATCGAGCCCGGGCCGACGAGCGCGGCCGCGGCCGGGTGCCGTTCGTCCACATCGGACAAGTTGGCTTCCACGAACGACAGTCCGGAGTAGCCCGGCACGGTGGCCGACAGCAGTGGCCGGACCTTCGACCACGCGCCGTCCGCGCCGACGACCAGGTCGGCCTCGACAATCTCGCCGGTGCCCAAGGTGAGCCGCCCGGCGGACACCGCGGTCACCTTGGTGCCCCAGCGGACGACGCCGGCCGGCAGCGATTCGACCAGGATCCGTTTGAGCGCCCCGCGATCCACCTCGGGCCGGGTACCGCCGCTCTCCTCGGCGGTCTCCTCGAAGTGGACGACGCCGTCGCGGTCCAGGATGCGCAGGGCCTCGCCTTCTTCCCGCGCCACGGCACGGAACTGCGCGGTCAGGCCGGCTTCGGCGAGTGCGCGCAGGCCGGACTCTTCGTGCAGGTCGAGCGTGCCTCCCTGGTCGCGGGCGGTCGGTGAGGCGTCGAGCTCGTAGACGGTCGACGCGATCCCGCGGGTGTGCAGGACGCGGGCCAGCGTGAGGCCGCCCAGCCCGCCGCCGACGATGGCGATGCCGGTCATGGGGTCTCCTCGGGTTCGGGGCGCGGGGTGGCGAGCGCGCCGTTGAGCAGCGCGTCGAACGCCCATCGCGAACGAGCGGGGCCGGGGCCGGACACCAGGTCGGCGGCCAGCGCGGCGATGTGCGGATGAGTCCGCGCGGATGCGGTGGCCAGCGAGCCGACCATGACGTCGTGCTCGCGGGCGGCCCCCGGCTTCTCGCGACGGCTGCCGTTTTCGACGGCGGTCGCCGTGGCGGTCAGCAGCAGGACGTCGACCGCCCAGGCGGCCTGCCCGGGAGCCATGCCGCCCGCGTCGAGCAGCGCGAGCACCGCTTCGACGAGGGCCAGGTAATGCGGCCCGCTCAGCCGGGTCACCAGCGCGACCCGGGCGAGGCTCGGGTGCGCGAAGAGGACGGACCGGTAGGAGTCCAGGACGGCCCACAGGCGCTCGCGCCAGTCGCCCGTCCCGCCGAGGTCCACCTCCGCGAGCAGTTCGTCGAGCACGGCGGCGTGCAGTTCTTCGGTGTCCTTGACGTACACGTAGAGCGAGGCCGCGCCGGTGTCCAGCTCCTTCGCGAGCCGGCGCATGGTGACGCGCTCGACGCCCTCGGCGCGCATCACCGCGACGGCGGTCGCGACGATGCCTTCGCGGGTCAACGCCGGTTTCGCCGGGCGTTCCCGACGGTTGTACGTGCTTTCCGGAGCCATGCCTCCACTGTAGCGAACATGTTCGTTCCGAGCACGTTTGCGACGAACATGTTCGTCGCGGCCTGCGTCACAGCTACCGCCGGCGCGGGCTTCCCCACGCTCGCGAACACGGGAGCGAGTGACCGAACTGATCCGTCAGGCCCAATGTGCACCGCTGCCCGGTTGAATGCTTCCGCACTGAAACAATCGGAAACAAATCCGAAACACAGACCAGTCCCCTAACTGGTCTGGACCACAATATGAAGATCACCCGGATGGCGGTTTCTGGCTCTACCGCAGGGTAAATCCAAAGGTACAGACCACTCTGGCATTTCGCCAGAGAAAACCGGTTAAGCAACTTTCGGGGGGTGCGTGAACTTCTCACGGACGGTATATCTGATTCCACCGAATCCGCAGCGGCCGGCGCCACCACCGGCCGGTTCGATGCCGTCCGCCCCCCGCTCACCGGAGGCACCATGCACCGCCTGGACCCGGCCCGCGACCACGTCATCGGGCTCTACCGGATCGTGATCGGCTTCCTCTTCGCCTGCCACGGCCTGAAAACGCTGTTCGGCCTGTTCGGTGCGAAGGCACCCGCCGCCGTCGGGGTGTGGCCTGGGTGGTGGGCCGCGGTGATCCAGCTCGTCTGCGGCACGCTCGTCTGCCTGGGCCTCGGCACCCGGGCGGCCGCGATCCTCGGCTCCGGCTCGATGGCCTTCGCGTACTTCACCGCGCACCTGCCGGACGGCCTGTTCCCGATCCAGAACGGCGGCGAAGCGGCGACGCTCTTCTGCTGGAGCCTGCTCGTCGTCGCGTTCGTCGGCCCCGGCCGCTTCGCGCTCGGCAACCTGCCCGCCCTGCGACGGGCTTCCGAACCGGCGCGGGAGCGCGTAACGGCTTAGGGGCGCGAGATCCCGACGCCGCTGCGGGCGTCGGGACCGTACTTCGCCAGCTCCGCCGCGAGGTCGAGCCGCCCGCTCTTCCCCCGGTCCTCGTCGGTCAGCAGCTCGCGCGGGATGATCCAGACGACTTCGAACTCGAGCCCGCTGGGATCCTTGGCGTACAAGGACTTCGTGGTGCCGTGGTCGGAGGAGCCGACGAGCGCGCCGGCCTCGGTGAGGCGGCCGGCGAGCCGCTCGAGGTCGCCGAGCGTGTCGACTTCCCACGCGAGGTGGTACAGCCCCACCGACGTCTTCCCCGCACCGGAGTCCGCGGCGGCCGAGCCGAGCTCGAACAGGCCGAGGTCGTGGTCGTTGGTCGACCCGGGTCCCCGCAGGAAGGCCGCGCCGGGGTACAGCTCGCCGTCTTCGGTGTATTCGAACCCCAGCACGTCCCGGTAGAACGCGACGCTTTCGGCCAGATCCCGGACGTAGAGCACGGCGTGGTTCAGGCGAAAGATCGACATCGAGGCTCCCCGCGCGGCACGCACATCGGTTGAAGTTTCAACTGAAGGTTACCACGAACGACGGTGCCCGGACTTCTCCGAGACCCACTCTCGGTAGGTGCGGTGACCGACCGGGCGACAAACCTTCGACACCGCATCGAGGCCCTGGTCAGGCGCGCCGGCGGTTCGTAGGGTGGATCCACCGCAGGACACCGTGTCAGCTGTCCCGCGGGCGGTGGCGGCCCCGGGTCCGACCTTTCCCCGAAGCCAAGTCCGGGGCGCCACCGCGTTTCGTCAGCTCACGGTCCCGCTCTCCCACCACCAGCTCTGCGAGCCGTAGGCGTATTCCACCCGGCTGTCGACGTGCTGGTGCGCGTCCGAGAGCGTGTACCGCTCCAGTCCGGAGAAGCCGCAGGCCTCGGCGAGCACGTAGACCTGGCGGGTGCTCAGCCCGTTGACGTAGGCGTCGGCCGCGGTGCCGTAGACGTGCATGCTGTTCGACGCGCCGCCGACCGACTGGTTGTGCGCGATGCTGCGAAAGCCGGAGGAGATCGTGATCGACCGGCCGCCCGCCTTGAGCCGCAACGCTTCCAGCTTGTACATCAGCCGGCGGACGTTCTCCTTGACCGTCGCCTCGGCGACTTTCCCGCCGCCGAACCCGGTGCCGTCCTTCGACATGAACTCGCTCCACTCGAAGTGCGCGGTCGAGCCGTCGGCCGACTCGAGAGCGTCGAGCGCGGCGAAGTCGTCGGCGTCGGCGATCCCGTTCGCCGTCAGGTGGTTCGCGGCCTGGAAGCGCTTCAGCGCGGCCGTGGTGCCGGGCCCGAAGTCCCCGTCGACCGAGACGTAGGTCTGCTGCGGACCGTCGGCGGCCCACCCGGCGACGCGGATCTGCAGCTCCTTCACGGCGGCGCCGGTCGAGCCGGACTTCAGCGAAGACGGCCAGGAGTAGGCCTCCGCGACCGCGGGGAAAGCCGTCATCGCGGCGACGCCACCGGCCAGGGCGAGCCCGGACTTGATCAGGGTGCGGCGGTCGAAGCGGGACGGGCTCATCGGAACCTCCGAAGTGCTCGGCGACAGGGCGCCGCAGCAGACCCCGGCCGGCCAAAGATCCGCCAAGCTCCATCCCCGCCGGCCCGGGCCCCGCGCCGGCCGGCCGCACTCTTCGTGAATCCCTGACGAGCCACACTCATTTACATACATACACCACGTATGTATCCTCGCCCCATGACGAATCGGAGCGAATCCCTGGGTCAGGAGCGCCGGGTCCGGCTGCCGGCCGGCGAGGTGCGGTACTTCGAGCGGGGTGCGGGTGCCCCGGTGGTGTTCGTCCACGGGGTGCTGACGAACGCCGAGCTGTGGCGGAAGGTGGTGCCGGACGTCGCCGCCGCCGGATTGCGGTGCCTGGCCCCGGATCTGCCGCTCGGCTCGCACGACCTCCCGATGCGGGCGGACGCCGACCTCTCCCCCGCCGGCAACGCCGACCTGATCGCCGACTTCCTCGACGCGCTCGACCTGCGGGACGTCACGCTCGTCGCGAACGACACCGGCGGTGCGCTGACGCAGATCCTGCTCAGCCGCCGTCCGGAGCGGGTCGGGCGGGTCGTGCTCACGCCGTCGGACTGCTTCGAGTACTTCTTCCCGCCGATCTTCAAGGCACTGCCGCCGATCGCCCGGATCCCCGGTTCGATGGCGGTGCTCGGGCAGCTGCTGCGGATCCGCGCGCTGTACCCGCTGCCCGTGCTCTTCGGCTGGGTGACCAAGCGGCCGCTGCCGGACGCCGTCGCGCAGGCCTACCTGTCGCCGCTGCGGAAGTCCGCCGGGGTGCGCCGCGACCTGCGCAAGCTGCTGCGCGAGGTGCACCCGCGGCACACGCTCGCCGCCGCGGAGGCGCTGCGGACCTTCGACCGGCCGGTGCTGCTCGCGTGGGCCCCGGAGGACAAGCTCTTCCCGATCCGGCTGGCCCACCGCCTCGCCGCGCTGCTCCCGGACGCGAGGGTCGTGGAAGTCCCGGACTCCTACACCTTCGTCTCCGAAGACCAGCCCGCCGCGCTGGCCGGGCACATCGTCGAGTTCGCGGGCGTCATGGCAGATTAGGCGGGTGCGACGTACCCAGCAGGACCGTTCCGCCGGCACGAAGGCCGCCCTGGTCGCCGCCGCGCGCGAACTGTTCGCAGCCCGCGGCTACCAGGCCGTCCCGGCCGACGAGATCACCCGCGCCGCCGGCGTCACCCGCGGCGCGCTGTACCACCACTACGCCGACAAGCAGGGCCTGTTCCGGGCCGTCGTCGAAGAGCTGGAACGCGAGCTGACCGAGGAGGTCCAGGCCGCGTTCGCCGGCGGCGCGGACCCGCTGACCGGCATGATGCAGGGGCTCGGCGTCTTCCTCGACGCCTGCCTGCGCGAGGAGGTCCGCCGCATCTCGCTCACCGACGCCCCGGCCGTGCTGGGCTGGGACGTCTGGCGCGAGATCGAGGCGGAGTACGGCCTCGGCCTGATCGTCGCCGTGCTGGAGCAGGCCAGGGCGGACGGGCTGATCGTCGAGATGCCCGTTCGCGCCCTGGCGCAGCTGGTGCTCAGCGCGGTGATGGAGGCGGCGAGGATGATCGCCGCGGCCGACGAACCGGCGCGGACCCGCGCCGAGGTCCAGCAGGTCCTCGGCGGCTGGCTCGCGAGCCTCCTGCGGACCTAACGCGTCGTGTAGGTGCTCAGCACCGCGGGCCCGACCGGCGTGCTCGACACCAGCCGCAGGTCCACGGCGTCTTCGAAGAGCCGTCTGCCCTCTCCGGCCACGCTCGGGAAGACGAGCAGGCGGTACTCGTCGACCAGACCGTGGCGGCCGAGCGCCTGCACGATCCCGACCGACCCGATGACGATCAGATCGCCCGTGTCCTTGGTGACCTCGTCGACGAGATCTCCGTGCAGCAGCGAGGAGTTCTGCCACGCGGACACGTCGGTCAGCGTCCGCGAAGCGACCAGCTTCCGGGCCGCGTTGAGGCGGTCGGGGAATTCGCCGGTGCGGCCGGGCCACAGCTTGGCGAACAGCTCCCACGTGGTGCGGCCGAACAGCAGGGTGCCGGTTTCGAGCAGGGTGCCCAGCCGGAACTTGTCCCCGGCCACCGCCTCCGGGCCGTGCCGGAAGGCCCAGCCGCCGGCGGCCGTGCCCCCGGAGCCGTCCGGGTCCTCGACGACACCGTCCAGGGTGAGGAACTCGACGACGATCACGCTCATGACCACTCCCGGTGGATTCCCGCCGCGCCCGGGTGGCGCGGCCTCACCGGTACCTACCGGCGGCGCCCGCCGGATTCATCGCCCAGGTGCGCGGGAGTCGTCCCGTCTTCGACCTCGACCGCGTCGAACCACCCGCACGCGGGCTCGCCGGGCGGCCGGTCGAACCGCGTCACGTACGGCTTGAGGTCGAGCACGGGCGTGCCGTCCAGCAGGTCGACCCCGGCGAAGCGGATGGTGGCGCCGTCGACGCCGAGGAGCCGGACCAGGCTCAGCCCGATCGGGTTCGGCCGCCGCGGGCCGCGGGTGGCGAAGATGCCCATCCGGCGGCCCTCGCGGCGGAGCAGGTACGGGACCTGCGTCAGCGTGCCCGGCCGGTCGGGGCGGTCCAGCAGGCTGAGCAGCCACGCGTAGTCGAACCCGGCCAGCCCGGCCAGGCCTTCGGTGTACCGCGGGTCGAGCTCGATCGTGCCTTCTTCGGCGCGGTTCGCGCCCGCCTGGACGGGCGTGTGCTCGAGGTCCGTGCGGGCGGTGCGCACGACACCGATCGGGATCATCGGCCCAGCGTAGGACCTGGCGACCGGTGCCGTGCGCGACGCACTACGCGGTGACGAGCGAGAGACCGTAGGTCTGCAGGATCTCGTTCACCGGCTGGAACCACGTCTCGCCGCCGGAGCTGCAGTTGCCCCAGCCGCCGGACGTCACGCCCTGGGCCTGGTCGCCGGTGATGAAGGAACCGCCGGAGTCACCGGGTTCGGCGCAGACGTTCGTGCGGGTCACCTGGTAGACGGCGCCCTGGGAGTAGTTGACGGTCTCGTTGAGCCCTTCCACGACCCCGCAGTGCCAGTGCGTCGTCGAGCCCGAGCGGCACACCGAGGTGCCCACCGGCGCGACCCAGGAGCCGCGGACGAGCGCGTCGCTCACCGTGCCCCAGCCGAGCACGACCGGCGCGTTCCACCAGCCGTTGCCGGTGCGGATGAACGAATAGTCGTTGCCGGGGAAGGAAGAACCGGCGAAGCTGCCCATCGCGGAGCCGTCCCAGCCGACGACCGAACTGCCGACGCCGCCGCAGTGCCCGGCGCTGACGAACCCGCCGTTCACGGAGAAGCCGATCGAGCAGCGGGTGTTGCCGTTGATGTAGTACGGGTCGCCGCCGACGGTGCCCGCCGAGAACGGCTCGGCGGCCGGTGCGGTCGCCACGGTCACCGGGCCGGCTTTCGCGGCCCGCGCCAGGAAGGAGTCGACGTCGGCGCCGTGCGCGCCGGGCCGCAGGGTCACCACGACACTCCCGGCGCGCGGGTCGGTGCGCCAGCCGCTGACGGCCGCCGGTGCGGGGTCGGCCTTGGCGGAGGCGTCGATCGCGGCCTTGGCCGCGTCGAGCTTCGCGGCGCTGACCTTCGCCGGCGCGGCTTCGGCCCCGGCCTGCCGGACGGCGGTCGCCGCGGCGGGGTCGGTCACGCCGACGACGAGCTTGCCGAGCGCGGGGTCGAACCAGGCACCCCCGAAGGCGGCGCCGGCGGCCTGCTGCGCGGCCGGCATCACCCGCGCGGCGGTGATTTCCTGGCCGAGCCGGGTTTCGGCCTGGGCGGCGGTCAGGCCGAAGTCCCGCTGCATGGCGGAAATCAACCCGGGCGAAGCGACGGCCGGACTGAGTGACGCGGAGGCGAGGGACGCGGTCAGGACGGCGGCGCCGCCGAGGGCGAGGGCGATTCTTCGACGCATGAGGTCTCCTTCGAGGCAGGGGGGAAAGAAACTCACCGTGGGCCGAGTGTGCGGGCGGATCGTGGGGGTGGTCCAGATTTGTCCGGTCTTCTGTCCGGAATTCGCGGAGGCGAACGTCTGTCCGTTGTGGACTTCGCGCGCACAACGCTTGCCACACAAGGAGTTTCGTGCTCGCGAAAGAACCGCGAACAGGCCTCGCCTCGTCCGCGCCGGCGGTCGCGCACCGCCTCAGAAAGGTTTGGACCAGTAGAACACGGGGGCCCCGCCGCGGGTCCGAAAGAGAGTCTGCGGGGCAGCAGACGTGCATGAGCGTCCCCCTCAGCGGCACCCCGGCCGTTGACAGCGTTCACCCCACCGGGCAAGAATCATATTTCCTATAGGATTCTGTCAGGGGGATCGTTGACTGTCGTCACGCGGGCCGAGGCCTTTCTCGTCGATGTCGAGGTCGAACGGGTCCGGACCGACGCCGTGCAGGCGTTCACGTCCCAGGAGACCGTCTTCGTCGAGCTGACCACCGACGACGGCGGCAGCGGGCTCGGCTACTCCTACACGATCGGCACCGGGGGCAGCTCCGTCGTCGCGCTGCTGCGCGATCACCTGCTCCCCCGCCTCCTCGGGCGGGACTCCCGGCTGGTCGAGGCGCTGTGGCGGGACCTGTTCGCCGCCACCCGGGCGACGACCGTCGGGGCCATCACCTCGCTCGCGCTGGCCGCCGTCGACACCGCGCTGTGGGACCTCAAGTGCCGGCGGGCCGGCGAACCGCTGTGGCGCGTCGCCGGCGGGTTCCGGGCGCGCGTTCCCCTCTACGACACCGAGGGCGGCTGGCTGCACCTGAGCACCGAGGAGCTCGTCACCGGCGCGAAGGCCGCCGCGACCGCCGGGTGGGGCGGCGTCAAGGTGAAGATCGGCAAGCCCGACGCGAGCGAGGACCTCGACCGGCTCGCCGCGGTCCGCGCGGCCGTCGGGCCGCGGTTCGACCTGATGGTGGACGCGAACCAGTCGATGACGGCCGCCGAGGCCGTCCGCCGGGCGGCGGCGTTCGGCCCGCTCGACCTGTTCTGGCTGGAGGAACCGCTGCCGGCCGACGACGTCTCCGGGCACGCCCGGCTCGCCGCCGCCACCGCGGTCCCGATCGCCGTCGGCGAGTCGCTCTACTCGATCGCGCAGTTCCGCGACTACCTGCACCGCGGCGCCGCCTCGATCGTGCAGCCGGACGTGGCCCGGGTCGGCGGCATCACGCCGTGGCTCAAGGTCGCCCACCTGGCCGAGGCCTTCAACGTCGAGGTCTGCCCGCACTTCCTCATGGAACTGCACGTCAGCCTCGCGGCGGCCGTGCCGAACGGCCGGTACGTCGAGCACATCCCCCAGCTGCGCGCGATCACCCGCACCGGACTCACCGTCGAAAACGGCCACGCCGTGGCCCCGGAAACACCCGGGCTCGGAATCGACTGGGACCGCGACGCCATGGACGACCGCCGCACATCGTGAAAACCGAAACCGCGAACACGACACCGCCCGGCCACCCGGAAATGGGTGGCCGGACGGTTCTTCCCGAAATCAGATTTCGTCGACCTGGTAGGTGACCACCCGCGCCGGGACGAGCAGCGCCCCGGCGCATTCCGCGGTCGCCGGGCCGAATCCGTACGGCACGAAATCACCGGCCACGAACCAGAACGCGCTGCCGTTGGCGCAGTGGGCGAGCACGCGGTACCCGTAGCCCTGGCCGGGGAAGCAGCTGACCGAGACGCCCTGCCCGAAGAGCGTTCCGTAGCGCTCGCCGAAACAGCCGGGTGGCGCGAAGTCGCCGCCGGCCGCGACCGCGGGCACGACCGACAATCCGAACAGCGAAAACACAGCGACCGCGAGAACCGCCAATTTCCTGCGCATGACCACTCCTCAACGCGGAGAACCCCGACGCAACCGAGCTTAGGAGGGCGGAAGAATTACCGGCAATTCATCGGAACAGTGAATGCGAGCGCAGCGGAAAGTCACGACGCTGCTCCATCCGGGCTAGCCCGCGCCCCTGGACGGATGGTGGACGGCCGCGCGATTCCGCAACGGCTGACGCAAACCCGATCACGCCCGGCGTTCTTCGCCGCGTAGACGGCCTTGTCCGCGGCCCCGAGCACTTCGTCCACCTCGCGGCCCGCGTCCGGGTGCACCGCCACCCCGATGGACACCGAAAGCCCGGCGATCCGCGTCCCGTCCGCCACCACCACGGCCAGCTCCGCCACCGCGTCGCGGATCCGCTCGGCGACCGCCACGGAGTGGACCTGCCCGATGCCGGGCAGCAGCACGACGAACTCCTCGCCGCCGAACCGCCCGACCGCGTCGTAGATCCGCACCTCGCCCCGGACGGCATCGGCGACCGCGCGGAGGACGTCGTCGCCCGCCAGGTGCCCGTAGGTGTCGTTGACCCGCTTGAAGTGGTCGAGGTCGAGCATCAGGATCGCGCAGTGCCCGCCGGCGCGCGCCGCCCGGCCGAGCTCGGCCTCCGCCCGCGTCCGCCACTGGGCGATCGAGAGCAGGCCGGTCTTGGGATCGCGGGCTCGCAGTTCCAGCCGCCGCCCGAGCTCGCCGCGGTGCAGCAGGACGAGGGGCAGTACCAGCAGCGGAACCAGCAAAGGCCGCACCACCAGCAGCGCCGCGGCGGCCGCGCCGAGGCACAGCGTCGCCGCGTCGAGCAGGTTTTCCGACGCCGAACCCGCGAAGGAGAGGAACGGGCACGCCGGATCGTGCAGCTTGAACCCGATCAGCACCAGCAGGTTGTTGACCAGCACGAACGTCAGACCGCCCGCGGCCGTTCCGGCCAGGCCGCCGAACAGCCCGGCCGCGGCGTGGACGGCGAAGACGGTGACCACGTGGGTCGCGACCGAGCACGCCGCCCGGTACGGCCGGGCACCCGGAACGCCGCCCACCGTGCGCAGCCAGAAGTGCCCGTAGACCAGCACCGCCAGCACGACCGCGAGCAGCGGCGGCAGCGAGAGCGCCCCGGCGAAGAACCACACGGAAGTGACGGTGACGTGCGGATTGCTGGCCAGGAACCGCCGCATCCTCTCGGCTTTCGCGGACAGCTCGGTCTGCACGACCGCCGAGCCGAGCAGGACCGCGAAGAACACCCACTCCCGTACCGTCGGCACCGGAGACGGCACGGCGAACGGCAGCACGACCGCGGTGACCTCGACCGCCAGGTAGTACGGCAGGACACCGGGCGGCGCGGTACGCAGCCCGCCGGGTCGCTCCGGACGGGCAGCACCGATTTCCCCCTGCTGATCCACTTTCCCTCCCGTGGCCGTGGATCGGCCGGGCTCCCCCGCCCGGCGCTCCCAGGATAGGCGCACCGGGCGGGCCCGCGGAAGCCGCCGGACGGGGTGTCCGAAGTGGACGGTCAGTGGGCGAACGCGGTCAGGAAGCGGTCGCGGAAGGAGTCCATCTTCCAGACCGGGGCCTGCGCGGCCGGGTGCAGGCCGTCGGTCCAGCCCCAGCCGGAGATCCGGTCCAGCACCTTCGGGTCCTTCGCCACGATCGTGATCGGCACGTCGTGCACCGCGCCCTGCGGGGTGACCACCGGCGGCTGGTGGTCGCCGAGGAACACGAGCACCGTGTTGTCGTCGCCGTAGTGCTGCATGAACGAGATCAGCGTCTTGAGCGAGTAGTCGGTGGCGTCGCGGTAGGCCTCGCGGATCTTCTCCGGGTCCTTCCAGACCGACTCCGGCGCCTCCCCCGCCCCCGGCTGCGGCGCGAAGATCGAGCCGTCGCCGACCTGGTTCCAGTCCACCAGCCAGGGCCGGGGCGACCACGGCGCGTGGCTGGACACGAGGTCCAACTCGGCCATCACCGGCTTCTGCGCGCTCTTCGCGAGCTCGTTGCGCTGCAGCATCGAGAACGTGTACTGGTCCGGCATCGTCGCATAGGCGAACCCCGGGCCCTTGTAGCCGATGTTCCGGAAGTCGTAGTAGGCGTCCGGGTGGTAGAACCGCTGGCCCTCCGGCCAGTCCTTCGTGTGCGCGGGGACGTCCCAGACCGTCTTCCAGCCCGCCTTCTGGAACGCACCGCCGAGGGTCAGCCGGTCGCTGTCGAGCAGGTTGTTGTAGCGCTGCTGGTTGTCGATCCACATGCCGGACTCGACGGTGGAGTGCGCGAGCCAGCTGCCGCCGCCGAACGTCGAGGACGACAGGAACGCGCTCTTCGCGCCGATGCCCGCCGCCTTCAGCTGGGCGGTGCCCGCGTCGAGCGTCGCGCCGATCTTCGGCGCGAACTCCGGGTCGTCGAGCGCGACGCGGCCGTAGCTCTCCACGAACGTGAGCACCACGTTCTTGCCGCGCAGCCCGTTCAGCAGCTGGTCACCCGGGGTGTTCCGGAACGCGTCGTCGGCGGCCAGCTCACCGAACGGCCGCTGTTCTCGCAGGTCGGTGCTCACCTGGCGCAGGTCGTCGTACGCCGAGGCGGCGGCGTTCTGGGCGGCGACCGGCTGGCCCGGCGCGATCTCGACGCCGAACACCGAGCAGACGATCCAGATCACGCCGAGCACGGCCACCACCCGCGTCGCGCCGGTCCGCCGGCCGGCCGCGATCCGGCTCAGCCGCAGCATCGCGAGCACCATGAAGGCGACGATCGCGATCGCGAGCACCACGGCACCGGCCAGCGCGGCGTACGCACCCACGTCCCCGATCTCGCCCGCGAGGAACTCGACCCCGGCGTTGAAGAAGCTCCAGTCGTAGATCGGGTCGAACGGCTTCTCCAGCGTCGCGTAGAAGCCCGTGTCGAGCGCCTTCAGCACGGTGAGCAGGCCCAGCACCAGCCCGACCAGCACCGCGACGACGCCGCGCGCCCGCGGCGGCAGGACCAGCACGAACGCGGCCACGATCAGGCCCTCCACCGGGACGCGGACCAGCGCTTCCGGCGAGAACGAGTTGAGGTCGTCGGGCGCGAGGAGCGCGAAGAGCACCAGCAGCCCGGCCAGGACGGTGAGCACCACGCTCGCGACGGCGTGCCGCCGGGCGGCCCGGGGCAGCCCGAAGTCCGGCAGCGGTGCACCCCCCTCCGGGGTGCGGCGGCGGGCACGCCGCGGCAGCGGCAGACCGGTGGTTCCCATCATGGTGCGGCCTCACATCACGGTTCACGGGTCGGCCGCCGATCCCCTGCGGCGGGGACGGCGGTCTCACCGCATATACGGGGCGCGGCGGCGTGCGGTTCACGCCGCCGCGCCCGGTCACGCCGCGGGCGGCCAGAGGTAGAGCTTTTCCGGGACGATCCGGACGATCAGCCGCCGCGCGTCCGGTTCCGGGGGCGGTGTCTTGCCACCCATGTAGCGGTCGTACATTTCGTGCAGCAGGACCTTTTCCGGGTCACCGGTGACTTCGACGCGGCCGCGGATTTCGACGTACCGGCCGGGGTTGCTCGAGACCAGCAGGCTGACCCGCGGGTCGCGCCGCATGTTGCGCGTCTTCAGCCGGCCTTCGATGGTGCTGAACACGACGGTGTCGCCGTCGCGCTTCACGAAGATCACCGACGACTGCGGCCGTCCGTCGGCGTTCGAGGTGGCGATCACCGCCGTGTGCGGGCCGTCGAGCACCTCGCGGGCGGCGTCGGGCAGGGGCACGGTCACCGGGACGTCCTTTCGGAAAGCCAGTCGACGAAGGTCAGCAGGCCGGGGTGGAGCTTCCGGACCTCGGCGGGGTCGCGAGCGCCCGCGTACGCGGCTTCGAACTCCCGGGTGAACCGGAACATGTTGGCCAGCTCGGCGGGGAGGACGTCGGGCGGAACGTCGTCGAACCGCACGGGTTCGCCGTGGGCCTCGGCGAACGCGGCCGCGAGCTCGGCGCCGGTGAGGTTCTCGCCGGTGATGCTCACCGTCCGCCCCACCAGCTCCGGACGGCGCAGGATCGCGTGGGCGCAGCGGCCGATGTCGGCCACCGCGATGCCGGGCAGGCGCGCCGGTCCGAGCGGCAGCGCCAGCGCGAGGACACCGTCCTCGCCGCGGCGCGGGCCGCCGCCGTCCAGGAAGTTCTCCCAGTAGAACGCCGTGCGCAGGAACGTCGTGGGCACGCCCGCGAACTCCGCGTCGGCCGCGCCCTTGACGTCGTAGTGCGGGACGCGATAGCCGCCCGGCAGCAGCGGGACCCGGTCGTCGGCGAGCGTCCGCGTGTCCTCGAACGTCGACCACACGACGTGCGCGACGCCGGTGTCCCGCGCGGCCGCGGCCATCGTCGCGGCGTGCGCCCGTTCCCGTTCCGGCGGGTGCTCCTGGGCGGACGTGACGCAGAAAGCGCCGTACGCGCCCGCGAAGGCCGCCTCGACCGACGCGGGGTCGTCGAGGTCCGCGGTCACGACCTCGGCACCCAGGCCGGCCAGTTCCTTCGCGCGCGGCGAACCCGCGTCACGGGTGATGGCCCGGACGGCGAACGCGCCGCCGGGGTCCGCGGCGATCGAGCGGACCAGCCCGCCGCCCTGCCGCCCGGTGGCGCCGACGACGGCCACCACCCTCTTCTCTTCGTGGGGAGTGCTCATGCCTGTACCGACCGGGCCCGCGACCAAAAGGAATCGGCCGTACCCGAACCCGCCGGTCCCAAACCCGCGAGCCCGGCTTTCACCCGGGAAAGGGGCGGTAATACCCACGACAGGTGAGTGCCTGCCGCCGTTCGGTTGCGGGCCGGTTGCGCCGGTGGTCTGCTCGGGAGGTCCGAAGATCGATTCCGCACGGAAGGCCCGCAGCGATGAACCTGTTCGACAAGGCGAAGGAAGCCCTCGGGAACAACCCCGACAAGGCCGACCAGGGTGTCGACAAGGCCGCCGAGGCCGCCAAGCAGCGCTTCGGCGACCACGCCGACAAGATCGACCAGGGCTCGGACAAGGTGAAGGACTTCCTGCACAAGCAGGGCGGCGGGCAGCAGGACGCGCCCCCGCAGTAAGCCCGCCCCGGTGCGCGCCCAGCCGTCCGGGGGAAGCACGCTTCGCTCCCCGCTCGGCTGGGTACCACCGGCTCCGTGGTCGCCACCTATCTCGTCCCCGTCCGCACCGCCCTCATCCTCTTCCCGTTCCTCGTGCTGGCCGTCATGCTCCCGGCCGCCTTCGTCAGCTACCGCCGGCGGGGCCGCGCCGGCGGCTGGCCGACGTTCGTGTTCTACGCGTTCCTGTTCTACCTGCTGGCGATCGCCACGCAGACGGTGCTGCCGCTGCCCGCCGACCCGTCGTACTGCGCCGGGCACACGTACGCGAGTTCTCCGCAGTTGCGGCCTTTCTACTTCGTCGAGGTGGTTTCGCAGCGCGCCCGCGGGCATTGGAGCCCCGGCGCGCTGCTGCACAACCCGGCGGTCTGGACCACCGCGCTCAACGTCGTGATGCTCGCGCCGCTCGGCTTCTACGTCCGCTACGCGCAGCGGATGCGGATCGTGCCCGCCGCGCTGATCGGCTTCGGCGTGTCGCTGTTCTTCGAGCTGACGCAGCTGACCGGCCTGTGGTTCGTCTACCCGTGCCCGTACCGGCTGTTCAGCGTCGACGACCTGATCCTCAACACGGCGGGCGTCGTCGTGGGCTGGCTGCTGGCCGGTCCGCTCGGCCGACTGCTGCCCTCGCCGCAGCCCGAGCACGACCGGCGCCACTACGCCGCGCGGGTCACGTTCACCCGGCGGC
This sequence comes from Amycolatopsis sp. NBRC 101858, assembly GCF_030269325.1. Lineage (GTDB taxonomy): Bacteria > Actinomycetota > Actinomycetes > Mycobacteriales > Pseudonocardiaceae > Amycolatopsis > Amycolatopsis ponsaeliensis. The sequence continues at coordinate 716,519 of NZ_BSTD01000002.1, forward strand.
TGTTCGCGCTGGCCACCGACCTGCTCGGGTTCGCCGCGCTGCTCGGCTTCCTGTTCGGCCTGCTGACGCTGTTCGGCGAGGATCTCGAGCACCGCGACACGCCGGTGGTGATCCTCGCCCTCGTCTGGTTCGTGGTGCTGCCCGCGGTGACCGGGTCGACGCCCGGGAAGCGGGCGATGCTGCTGCGCGTGGTCCGCCGGGGCCGCCGCCGCGCCGGGCCCGTCGCGCTGCTGGTCCGCAACGGCGTCCTGCTCTCGCCCCTGTGGCTCACGTGGTGGCTCCTGGAGCTGGACCACTGGGACCTCGGCAGGCACCCCGAGCAGCTGCTCCTGCCCGTCGCGCTGGCCGCGTCGGTGTTCGTCGTGGGCGTCTGGACGCCGCTGGCGGTGCTGCTGGACGGCGAGCACCGGGCGCCCTACGAACGGCTGACCCGCACGGTCAACGTCGCCATCGTGGGACCGGCCGAACCGGAGCCCGAACCGGCGGCCGAACCGGCCCGCCCCGACAAAGTCCTTAAAGGACTGTGATGGGGCACCGTGCTGCCTCGGCCGGAGGGCGCTGGTAGATTGCGACGGGAGCAGGTTGAGCCGCCAGCCCGCGTCCCCGATCCCCCATTCTGGAGCTTGCATGACCACCGACGCACTGCGGCCTCGGCAGCGGTTTTCCGGTGACGGCTGGTCCGTGGACATCCACGAGGACCGCGACCTGGAGATCTACACCCTGCGCGGCGAGTTCGACTTCGCGGTCTCGGCGAAGCTCGCCGGACTCCTCCCGGCCGAGCCCGGCGCCCGCCGGATCGTGCTGGACATGACCGAGGTGGCGTACTGCGACTCCAGCTGCCTGCAGATCCTGCTGCGGCTCGGCACCCGCCTGCGCGACGCCGGCGGCCGGCTGGCCGTCGTGTCGACCGTGCACGCGGTGGTCCGGCCGATCGAGCTGCTTGGCCTCGGCGACGTCATGCCGCTGCACCCGAGCCTCGCTGCGGTGCGTGCCTCTTGGGGCGAAGAAACGTGACGGCCTCCGATATCCGTGTGGGCGGGACCGGATCCGGGCATGAAGAAGGGGAGGGCTTCTCCCCGGGGCCCGGCAAGGCGGAGGAGGCGGACATGAACCTGAGAGGCATCCGGCACGAGCTCGGCATCACCGCCGAGCTCACCGAGCTGGCCAAGGTCCGCCACTGGGTCCGCACGGTCCTGGGCGGGCTCCCGGCCAACGTCGTCAGCACCGCGGTCATGGTGGTGGACGAGCTGACGTCCAACGCGCTGCGCCACGGCCGCGCGCCCTACCACGTGCGCCTGCTGCCCGGCGCCGCCAAGCTGCGGATCGAGGTCGACGACGGCGGGAGCGCGTCCGCCCGCCGCCGGGCGCCGTCCGACCAGGGCGGCCGCGGGCTCCTGCTGGTGGAGCGCTGCGCGGCGGCGTGGGGCCAGCTGCGCCGGCCCAGCGGCAAGACGCTGTGGGCCGAGCTGGCCACCGACGACCCTGCGGGCGCCCGTGGCTGACCCGGTGCGCACCGCGCGCAGGGCCCCCGACCTCGGCGACCGCGGCTGGGGCGCCGCGCCGATGGCCGCCCTGTCCGCCGACGCCGGCGGCGTCGTCCTCGCGCTCAACGAAGCCGCGCGCACGCTCTTCCCCACCGCCGCGCCCGGCCGGCTCCTGGCCGACACGGTGGCGGACTGGCTGGCCGGGGCGCACGACCGCCGCGACGGCGGGGTCGTCCGCGGCGAGGTCGGCGAGCAGGCCTTCGCGGCGCACCCGATCCCGCACGGCGAGGCCGTGACGTGGTGGCTGGTCGACGAGACCGACACCCGCGTCGCCCAGGACGCCCTGGCCCGCGAGCAGGAGCGCACCGCGTTCCTCAGCGACGCCTCGGCCGCGCTGCTGGGTTCGCTCAACCTGGAACGCTGCATGGAGGTCGCCGCCCGGCTCGCCGCGCAGCACCTCGCCGACGCGGCCCTGGTCCTGGCCCCCACGACGGGCGGGAACTACCCCGCCGTCTCCTGCGTGCGCGGCGAGGAGCCGGCGCGGTCCCGGCTGGAGATCGACCCGGACGAGCTGCCCGGGCTCGGCGAGGCGCTGCAGGGCTTCCCGCCGGTGCCTTCGCGCTGGCTCGACCCGGACGCCGCCCCCGGCTGGGTGCTGCCGGCGGGGTTCGGCCCGGTCGGGTCGATCGTCGTCACGCCCCTGCCCGGCCACGGCGTCCCCGCCGGTGCCCTGGTCCTGCTCCGCCGCGGCGAGCGCGCCTCCTTCACCGACCAGGAGGAGCTCTTCGCCCGGCTGTTCGCGGCGCGGGCCGGCGCGGCGATGTCGGCGGCGCGCGTGTTCGCGCTGCAGGCGTCGATCACCGACACGCTGATGCGCGAGCTGCTCCCGCCCACCCTCGAGCAGCTCGGCGGCGTCGAGTTCGCCGGCCGCTACCGGCCGGCCCGCGACGGCGAGCGGATCGGCGGTGACTTCTACGACGTGCACTCGGCGATCGACGCCGAGAGCGACGAGTCGCTGGCCGTGCTCGGCGACGTCTGCGGCAAGGGCCTCGACGCGGCCGTGCTGACCGGGAAGATCCGCACCACGCTGCGTGCGCTGCTGCCGATGGCGGGCGACCACCAGGGGCTGCTGAACCTGCTGAACCGCACGCTCGCCGACCGCCGGGACGCCCGCTTCGTCACCCTCGTGCTGGCCTCGGCCCGCCGCGAAGGCGCCACCGTCCGGCTGCGCGTCACGTGCGCGGGCCACCCGCCGCCCCTGATCGTCCGGGCCGACGGCCGGGTCGAGGAGGCCGACACGCACGGGAGCCTGATCGGCGTGCTGCCGGAGATCGAGTCGACCGGGGCGGACATCACGCTCGACCCGGGCGAGACGTGCCTGCTCTACACCGACGGGATCATCGAAGCGCGGGGCGGCCCGCTCGGGGACGCGATGTTCGGCGAGGACCGGCTCCGGCAGTCGCTCGTCGAGTGCGCGAACATGCCGGCCGACGCCGTCGTCGAGCGGATCCAGATGCTCGCCTCGCAGTGGATCGGCCGCGGCACCCACGACGACATGGCCGTGCTGGCCATCACCGCACCACGCGGGCAGCACTTGGCCGCGGTCGGCGGTCACGGGCGCGGGAGGTACACGGCATGAGCACCACCACCCGCACCCCCGGGGTGGCCGAGCACGCCGAACGGCTTTGGGACGCTGTCACGACCGGCGACGAGTACGCCGCCGGCGACGTCGTGGTCCAGGCGCTCGGCGACGGGGCCGACCCGGAGAGCCTGCTGCTCGACGTGATCGGCGCGGTCCAGCGCCGGGTCGGGCAGGAGTGGGCGGCCAACCGCCTCACGGTCGCCCAGGAGCACGCGGCGACCGCGATCAACGACCGCGTCATCGCGACCTTCGGTTACGTGCTGAAGCGGCCGGACCCGCACCTCGGCCGGGTCACCGTCGCCTGCGTCGACGGCGAGTGGCACGCGATGCCCGCCCGGCTGCTCGCCGAGGTGCTGCGGCTGCGCGGCTTCCAGGTCGACTACCTCGGCGCGCAGGTGCCCGCCCCGCACCTGGTCGCCCACCTGCACCGCACCGGGCCGGACGCGGTCGCGCTGTCCGGGTCGATCGCCACCCGGCTGCCGACCGCGCACGCCACGATCACCGCGTGCCAGGCGGCCGCGACGCCGGTCATCGCCGGCGGCGCGGCCTTCGGCCCCGACGGCCGGTACGCCCGGCTGCTCGGCGCCGAGGCGTGGGCGCCGGACGCGCGCTCGGCCGCCGACCGGCTCGCCGAACCGCTCCCCCGCCCGCACGCCGGGCACCAGCCGCTCGACGACCTGCCGCACCTGGCCGACCAGGAGTACACGCTGGTCACGCGCAGCTCGGGCCGGCTCGTCAAGTCGGTGCTGACCGGCCTGGAGGAGCGCATCCCGGCGATGCGGGCCTACACCGACCTGCAGCGCCAGCACACGGCCGAGGACCTCGCGCACATCGTCGAGTTCCTGGCGACGGCGCTGTACGTCGGCGACGGCGAGCTGTTCACCGGTTTCCTGAGCTGGACCGCCGGGATCCTGACCGCGCGAGGCGTCCCGGCCGCATCGCTGGTGCCCGCGCTCGACCTGCTCGAAGCGGAGCTGCGCGACTTCCCCCGGGCGACCGACCTGCTCCGCACCGCGCGCACGCACCTGGCGGAGCCGGCGACCGGATCGGAGCGGTCGGCATGACCGGCGGGCTGAGCTGCACCTGGACGGCATCGGACAGCGCGACGGCCCGCGTCGCGATCGTCGGCGAGCTCGAGTTCGCCACGGCGCGGCTGCTGCTGCAGCTGGTCACCGACCGCCTGGCCGAGCACCCGGACGTGCAGGACGTCCGGCTCGACTGCGGCGAGGTCGCCTTCTGCGACTCCTCCGGGCTGTCCACCCTGCTGCTGGTCCACCGCGCGGTCACCGGCGCGGGGTCCCGGCTCCACCTGGACAACCGAACACCCGCGCTGGATCGCTTGCTGGCGTTGACCGGCACGACGGCGTACCTCACCGGCGAGGCCGCCGACTCACGCGCGCGCCGCGACTCCTAGCGTCGGTCCTGGCCGGTCACCTGCACCCCGGTAGCCAGGGTGCGCCCGGCTGGATCGCCGCGGCACCGGCCCCGGACGCCACCTGCCGATGCCGGGCCGCCGCGACTCCTCGGCGCTGTCCAGCAAGCCCTCCCGGGTCGCGGTCGGGGCCGGCCGGGTCGCTGAGGCGGGTGACCCGAATGTCTTGAATGAGTCATTCATTTCGTCGGATGAGGTGAATGAGTCATTCAGGGCACTCGCCGCCCGTCGACTCATGCTCGCAGGCGGTCCAGCTCCCACGGGTCGTGGGCGCTGAAGAGTGTCACCTCGTCGCCGTGGCGCCGCGCCAGCTCGCGTAGCCGTGCCTGCGTGCCGACCCGCACGTCGTGGTGGATCTCCGAGCGGGTCTGGACGATGTCCAGCACCGGGTGCGGCTCGGGGTCGGCGGTCAGCTCGCGGTGGTAGTAGTACGCGTCGCCGCAGTGCAGCAGCCAGCCCGTTCCGTCGTGCACCGCGACTCCCGCGTGGCCCGCCGTGTGCCCGCCGAGCGGGACCAGCCGGATGTCCGCCGCGACGTCCCGCACCGGCACCGAAGCGAAGCCGAACCAGTCGTCCCCGGACGGGGTTGCGTAGGTTTCCCACTTCGGGCCGTGGGCCCAGTGCGCCGGCCGGTAGCGGAAGCTCGGTGCCTCGGCCAGCGCCGCGTCGAGTTCGGCCGTGAGGACGTGGACCCGCGCGTCCGGGAAGTCGGGCAGGCCGCCGCAATGGTCGACGTCGAGGTGGGTGACGACGACGTGCCGCACGTCCTCCGGTGAGAAGCCGAGCCGGGCGATCTGCCGGACCGCCGTCTCGTCCTCGGCCAGCAGCGGCTGGGCCATGGTGACCCAGTCGCCGCCCAGCGTGCGGTCGGGGTCGCGGACGTCGTCGAGGCCGAGACCGGTTTCGACGAGCACCAGGCCGTCGTGCTCGGTCTCGGCGAGCAGGCAGTGGTTGACCGCGTGCGCGGCGGGGAGTCCGGGGGCTTCGATCTGCCGCACGGACCCGCAGTTGAGGTGGTGGATCTTCATGCCGCCATCGTCCGACTTGAACTACGCTTCAAGTCAAGGAGGCCACGATGACCCTGCTCGACATCGCCGAAGTCGCCGAGAAGTCCGGGCTGGCGCCGTCCGCGCTGCGGTTCTACGAGAAGCGCGGGCTCGTCGAACCGGCCGGCCGCAACGGCCTGCGCCGCACGTACCACCCGGACGTCCTGCGCCGCCTCGACCTCGTGGCCTGCGCCCGCGGCGCGGGGTTCACGATCGCGGAGATCGCCCGCTTCCTCGTGGCGACCCCGAGCGACGACGCGCTGCGCGAGCGCATGGCCGTCAAGGCGACCGAGCTCGACGACGCCATCGACCGGCTCACCCGGATGCGCGACAGCCTCCGCCACGCCGCGACCTGCGACCACGTGCCGCTGGTCGAGTGCCCGGACTTCAAGCAGGCGATTTCTTAGCCAGCTTGGACGGCCACCAGACATGGCGCCCGACGTCCACGGTCAGCGCGGGCACCAGCAGCGACCGCACCAGGAACGTGTCCAGCAGGACGCCGAACGCGACGATGAACGCGATCTGCGCGAGGAACAGGATCGGGATCACCGCGAGCGCCGAGAACGTCGCGGCGAGCACCACGCCGGCCGACGTGATCACGCCGCCGGTCAGCGACAGCCCGCGCAGCGTGCCGTCGCGCGTGCCGCGGGTCAGCGCCTCCTCGCGGACCCGCGTCATCAGGAAGATGTTGTAGTCGATCCCCAGCGCCACCAGGAAGACGAACCCGAACAGCGGCACCACGGGGTCCGCGCCGGGGAAGTCCAGGAGGTGGTTGAACACCAGGGCGGACACGCCCATCGTCGCCGCGAACGACAGCACCACCGTCGCGATCAGCAGCAGTGGCGCGAGCAGCGACCGCAGGAGCAGGGCCAGCACGAGGAAGATCACCAGCAGCACGATCGGGATGATCAGCGCGCGGTCGTGCTCCGAGGTCTTCTGCGTGTCGAGCTGGATCGCCGTCGGGCCCCCGACTTTCGCGTCCGCGCCGGGAATCGCGTGCACGGCGTCGCGCAGCTTGCCGACGGTCGCGACCGCCGCTTCGGAGTCCGCCGGATCGTCGAGCACGGAGAGGATCTGCACACGGCCGTTCACCACCTTGGGCAGCGGCACCGACTGCGCCACACCGTCCATTTTGGACGCCGCCAGCACGGCGGGCACGGCGTCCGCGCCGGCGATCGTGATGACGGGCGCGCCGAGGCCGCCCGGGAAGTGCCGGCCGAGGACGTCCTGCCCGGTCCCGGATTCGACCTGGGTGAGGAAGACGTCGGACTGCGCGGTGCCGGACGCCTTGAGCTGCGGCAGGAACGCGACGCCGACACCGAGGATCAGCGCCGTCACCACCCAGACCGTCCGCGGGCGGCGGCCGACGAGGCGTGCCACGCGGCCCCAGATCCCCGCCGTCTCCGGGTGCGGCGAGCCGAGGGCCGGCTTGAACGGCCAGAACGCGCCGCGGCCGCAGAGGGCCAGCACGGCGGGAAGGAACGTGGTGGACGCCAGCAGGGCGGCGCCGATGCCGATCGCCGCGACCGGGCCGAGGCCCTTGTTGGAGTTCAGGTCGCTGAACAGCAGGCACAGCACGCCGAGGATGACGGTGCCCGCCGACGCGGCGATCGGTTCGAGCGTCGCGCGCCAGGCGAGCTTCAGCGCGTCGAACCGGCTGGGCGTGTCCCGCAGCTGTTCCCGGAACCGCGCGACGGTCAGCAGGGCGTAGTCGGTCGCCGCGCCGAACACGAGGATCGAGAGGATGCCCTGGCTCTGGCCGTTGAGCGCGAGGATGTCGTTCTTCGCCAGCAGGTAGACGACGAGGCTGGCGAGGCCGAGCGCGAACACCGCCGAGAGCAGCACCAGGAACGGCAGCAGCGGGCTGCGGTAGACCACGATGAGGATCAGCGCGACGACCCCGCCGGCGACGAGCAGCAGGATGCCGTCGATGCCGCCGAAGGCCTTCACCAGGTCGGCGATCTGCCCGGCCGGCCCGGTGACCAGCACGGTGAGCCCGGCCGGGGCGCCTTCGAGGTGCGCGCGGACCTCCTTGACGACGTCGCCGGGATTGCCGTCGGCGGAGATGGGCACGGCGAGCTGCACGGCCTGGTCGTCGCGCGGCGCCTGCTCCGGCTTGCCGAGCGGACCGACGACGCCGGGGATCCCGCCCAGCTCCTGGGCCTTGGCGTCGAGGAACCGGCGGTCGTCGGCGGTCAGGCCGGTGGTGCGCTCGGCGACGACGGTCGCGGGCAGCACCTGGTGCGGGGTGAAGGCCTTCTGCTCGTCGGAGACCTCGGTGGCCTCGGCCGAGCGCGGCAGGAAGGCGGCGTTGTCGTTCTTCGCGACTTCGCTCAGCTTCCCGGCGAACGGCCCGCCGAACCCGCCCAGCCCGAGCCAGGCGATCACCAGGAGGGCAGGGATCAGCCAGCGGAGGCGGCGCGGCTTCTCGTTCATGGTCGCTAAGGTCCTTTCGAGGGCGAACACGCCCAATTGTTCAGCAAGCTGAACATTCTGCACGACGACCCGGAGTGACGGTGAGCACAACCCCCGAACCCGACCTGAGCACGTGGCCCACCGGCCGCCTGCTCGCGGTGGCCGCGCGCCTGGTGGAGCACCGCTGGGCGGCCGTGCTCGACGGAATGGGACTCACCCACGCGGGGCTCATCGCGCTCCACACACTGCGCGACGGGCCGCTCCCCCAGCGGACGCTGGCCCGGCGCTGCCAGGTCACCGACCAGACGATGAGCCGCACGCTCGACCGGCTGGCCAAGGCGGGGTTCGTCACCCGGACCCCGGACCCGGCCGACGCGCGGCGGCACCTGACCCGGCTGACGGCGCGCGGCCGGGCAGTGCACGAACAGGCGGTGCGGGCCGAGCCCGCGTTGCTCGGCGTGCTGGGCGAAGACGACACGTTCCGCGCCGGGCTGCTGGACGTGATCACGCGGCTGTCCGCCGACGATCGAGACCAACCGGTGACCTGAGCGGCCCCGCGCAGGCCAGGCCCGGATTCGCGGGCCCGGCCCGCTTCGCCGCCGTCATTCCGGCGGTTCAGCTCCGGCGGGTGTGGGTAGCTCTTCTGGCATGTGGATCGCGGTGAGCACCCCAGTGGCCCTCCTGATCGCTACCGTCCTCATGGAGCGGTTCGAGCGACGATGCACCCTGTCGCCCGCCGCGAAGGCCGAAGCGGCCGAGCTGCCGGCTTCCGCCGCCCTCGAATAGAGTCCCTTGTGGACAGTCCGCCTCGACTGTGATCCACGTCTCAATCCTCCTCGTCGAGAACCCGCGACCCCTTCCGCGGCGACTGACGAAGCAGATCCGGCGAACTCCGGGTCGAGGGAGGAGAACACCATGCGCAGCAAGTCCACCCGCACGGTGATCGGCCTGGCCACCGCGGCCGGGCTCGTCACGGCGGTGAGCATCGGCATCGCCGGCGGTGCGTCGGCGGCATCAGGGACTTCGGAGGGGACCATGATCACGCAACCACCCCAGGGCGCTCGCGCCACCGTCGAGGTGACGCCGAACCCGACGACCCAGCGCGGCCAGGAAGTGACCATCACGGGCAGCTGCGGAGGCGGCACCGGACTGAAGTCCGTGCTCGGCGGCTTCCCGGAGCACCCGGCACTGGAGAACATCCGGATCGTCGACGCCGGACCGGACCGCTTCGTCGCCAAGGCGACGGTGGCCCGGCACATCGGCAACGGCGTCGGCCCGGTCTTCGTCGACTGCGGCGGCGAAGCGGGAGTGACACTTCTGGTCACGCACGTGTGAGGCGAACGGCCCGCTCACCGGAGACGTTCCGGTGAGCGGGCCATCCGGCCGATTTCGCCGAATTCAGCAGGTCTTCCACGCGAAGTGGTAAATCGTGTCGACACTCGCGTGCTCGGAATCCATTTCGATGTAACTCGTTCCGGAGGAGGTGCCCGCGTCCGCCCGCAGTTCCGCATTGATGTTCAGGTTGCGGTCCTCACCGCACGGGGCGAACACCAGCGCCGCGACGTCGGTGGTGTCGCTCGCCCGCCACACGCCGTGGAACGGGCCCGGGAACGTGTGCCGGACCCGCGCGGTCGGCGACGTCCCGGCAAAGTAGTAGTTGGCCTGTTCGAGCGCGCTCGCCCCGCTCTCGATGTGCGCGTAGCCCCGGTACTCGGCCTCGGCGATCGCGTACGTGAACCCTTGGGGCACATGGACGAGCACGTTGATCTGGCAGTTCTTCCGGGCGTCGAGCGCGGACGCGCCACCGCCGGCCTTGGCGGTGAAGTTCGTGTAGTGCACCGTGAACGACGTGTTGTCGGACGCGACGTCGGCCGACGCCGTGGCGGTGCCGGCCGGGCAGCCGGACCCGTTGATGGTCTTGATGTCGAGCGTGATCTTTTCGGTCGGAGCCGATACCGCCGCGGAATCGACGGGTGCGGCGACGGCGGACAGAATCATTCCGGCTACGACCACTAAACCGAGCATGACGCTCCTCCAAATGGGCCACGGTGCCTTTTGCTCACGATGATCGCGCGCGGAACGGATAGTAGCGCGATCGCCGCCATTTCGACGGCCACTGAACGGAGTAACACGACAACCCGGAGTGCGGGAAATCCATTTCCCGCTATTTCACCCGTTATCCGTTGTACAAATCGAAGAATCGGCGGTCAGGACTGGTTCAGACCAGTATCGTGCCGGAGCGAGTAGGGCGGGGTCGCGCCGGCGAGCAGGGCGGCGGCGTCCAGCGTCGTGGCCCGGCTCCCCCGCTCCGCGAACCGCCGTGCCACCAGCGCACCCGGTTCGCCGACGCGGTCCGCGCGCCCGGAGAGGAAGGCCCACTCGTGCTCGTCGGAACCGAAGTACAGCACCGTCCCGAACACCTCGCGGAACCGCCGCCACGACGCGAGCAGCGTTTCGTTGCGCCACAGCGTCGGGCAGCCCGCCTGGCAGGTGACCACTCCGCCGGGTGCCAGCACGCGCACGCAGCGGCCGAGGAAGTCCGTGCCGTACAAGCGGTTGTGCTGCGCGCCGGGGTCGGTGTTCTCGTCCGGCAGGTCGATCACGACGACGTCGTAGGTGTCGCCCCGCGCTTCGGCCGCGGCCAGGAACGCCCAGCCGTCCTCGAAGGACACCCGGACCGGCCCCGCTCCGCGCGCGAGGTCCGCGGTCGTGTAGCCGTAGGGCAGGTGCTCGGCGCAGGCCCGCACCGCCTGCTCGTCGATGTCGACGTGGTCGACCTGCTCGGCCCCGGCGGCCACCGCCAGCTCGGAGGCGACCCCCTCGCTCGACCCGATGATCAGGACCCGCCGCATCCGCTCGGCCAGCAGCAGCGCGGGCACCATCAGCGCCTCGTGGTAGACGAGCTGGCTCGCTTCGGTGCTCTGGCGTTCGCCGTCGCAGAACAGCGAAATCCCCTGCGCGGTCTTCCCGATCAGCACCTCCTGGAACGGCGTGCGCGCGCTGAACACGACGTCGTCGACCTCCCAGACGCGGGTGAGGCCGGCGCCGACCGGTTCGTGGATCGTGGGCATCAGCGTTCTCCCCGGTGCAGGACGGACAGGTGGACCGAAGCGGCGTCCAGCGACTTCGCCAGCAACCGCAGCGCGTGCTCGGGGTCGGCGCGCTCGCCGCAGGTGAACACGTCGGCGAACAGCGACCCGTGCTCGGGGTAGGTGTGCACGGACGCGTGCGACTCGGCCAGCAGCGCGATCACCGTGGCGCCCTGCGGGGCGAACCGCTTGGCCACGATGTCGACGACCGTCGCGCCCGCCTCCGTCACCGCCGCCCGCAGCAGCTCCCCCAGCCGCGTGGCGTCGTCGAGCAGGCCCGGGTCGATGCCGTGCAGCTCGGCCAGGACGTGGCGCCCGGTGAACCGGCCGACCTCAGGCATCACCCCACCGCCCGACGCAGTGGGTGCGCAGCGGCTCGATGCCGTTGAACGCGACGGACGCGTAGCTCGCGGTGTAGGCCCCGGTGCCCGGCAGGTCGAGCCGGTCGCCGGTCGTCAGGGACAGCGGCAGCTCGTACGGTGTGCGCTGGTAGAGGACGTCGTCGCCGTCGCAGGTCGGCCCGGCGAGCACCACCGGCCCGGCGGGGCCGTCGTGCGGTCCGACCGGCTCGAACCGGTAGGCGATGGCCTCGTTCTCGGCCTCGGCCAGTCCGTTGTAGCGGCCGATGTCGAGGTACACCCACCGCCGCTCGCCGCGCTGCGCGACCAGCACGACCTCGGTCCGCAGCACGCCCGCGTCGGCGACGAGCACCCGCCCCGGCTCCAGCATCAGCGCGGGCCGGCGCCCGGGGAAGGACGTTTCGAGAGCCGCGGCGATCTTGGACGCGTACGTGGCCAAGGACGGCACAGCGGTCCGGTGCGGGGTCGCGAAGCCGCCGCCCAGGTTGAGCCGCGTCATCGCGACGCCCTGCGCCTCGGCCTCGGCGAACAGCTTCGCCGCCGTGGCGATCCCGATCTCCCACGCGGCGACGTCCGGCTGCTGCGACCCGACGTGGAACGCGATGCCCGGGCGCAAGCCGAGCGCGGCCGCGCGCAGCACCAGGTCCAGGGCCTCCGCCGGTTCGCAGCCGAACTTGCGGCCGAACGGCGTCACCGAGTCGGGCGCGTCGAGCACCACGCGGATCGAGACGGCCGAGCCCGGCGCGTACCGGCCCAGGTGGTCGACGTCGGCAGGCGCGTCCGACGTGAACTCCCGGACCCCGCGCTCGAAAGCGAACGCGATGTCGCGGGGCTTCTTGATCGGGTTGCCGTACGCGAGGTCCGCCGGGGCCGCGCCGCGCTCGAGGCACAGCGCGAGCTCGGCGGGCCCGGCGACGTCGAAGCCGATCCCGGCCGCCACCAGCGCGTCGAGCACCGGGGCCGCCGGGTTGGCCTTGACCGCGTACCGGATCAGCGCGCCCGGGAACGCCGAGCGGACCTCGCGCGCCCGCGCCGCGACGGCGTCGGTGTCGACGACGAGGCACGGGGTCGGCGGGTCCTGGTCCTCGAGGAACCGGCGGACGGGATCGGCGCACACCGCGCCAGTCTCGCAAACGACGTCAGACGAACCGCCACAGGTGGTCCGGTGACCCGTTGTCGTCCCACTGGGTCACCTGCGCGCCGTCCGCGGTGGACTGCTGGTCGACCGCCATGACCTTGCCGCTGCGGACGTTGACGAGCTTCGACCAGCCGCCGCCGGCGTCGGCGATCCGCCAGTTGTGGTCGGGGGTGCCGTTGTCCTGGAACTGCTGCACGTGGGCGCCGTTGTCGAGGCTCTGGTCGTGGACCGCCAGGATCTTGCCGCTGTTGCGGTTGACGATCCGGACGGTGCCGTCGCCGTTGTCGACCACGGCCCAGAGGTGGTCGACGGTGCCGTTGTCGGCCCACTGGGTCACTTCGGCCGTGTCGGCCAGGGACATGTTCGACACCGCGAGCACCTTGCCCGAGCGCTGGTTCTGCAGCTTGCGCCACACCGTGGCCGACGCCGCCGGGCGCGTCAGCAGGGCCAGGTAGCCACCCGCCACCGGGCGGGCCTGGAAGCCGCGCTGGGTGGCGTCGGCGACGACGTACCAGTCGCTGAACGGCACCCGCTGCGGTGTCGTGTTCGCGTAGCTGTACACGCCTTCGACCAGCGTGTTCCGGATGGTCGGCTGGTCGGTGAGCCACGCGGCGGTCCACAGCTCCCAGTCGGCCTTCGTGTAGTTGTTGCGCGGGTCGAGCAGGACGCCGTGGGCGCCGGCCCGGCCCTGGTACCAGGCGGCCTCCTGCGCCGCGACGCCGAGCGGGACCAGGTCGAGGCCGAGCACGCGGTCGGCGAAGCCGTTGTACTTCAGGCTCCACGTGCCGGGCTGGTCGTAGGCGAGCTTGAGGTGCTGGTTCGACGAGTCCTGGGCCAGCGTCACCCACTGGCTGACGTAGCTGCGGGAGGTCGACCGGTAGCGCTGGACGTCGGCGGTGTTGCCGGTGGCGGCGGCGATGACGCCCATCGCGCCGACGCCGATGATGCCCTTGAGCGCGAGGTTGGCGCTGTGGGCGATGAAGCCGGTGAAGTCGTCGGTCTGGTTCTGGAAACCCGGGTCGAGGGTGTTCCCGATCAGGTACTCCGCCCACTGCCGCAGGATCCGGTAGTGGGCGGTGGCGAAGGTGTTCGCCTCCGCCGACGGGAGCCGCTGGACCAGCGCCGCGGCCATGATCAGCATGTTGGCCGACTCCTCGACCGGCATGCTCTCCTCGTTGCCGTCGTTGTGCCCGGCCGCGTCCGGGTAGTGCGCGCCGACGTCGTGCTCGGAGAACTGCATCGGCCACCCGCCGTGCTCGGCGTAGTCGAGCACCGGTTCGAGGATCAGGCGCAGGTAGGCCGGCGACAGGTACAGGTAGCCGGGGAACGCCGGGTAGATGACGTCCACAGTGGACATGTTGCCGCTGGAGGAGATCTCCTTGAGGAAGCCCCAGGGCGCGCCGCCGCGGTCGACGAGCTCGGTGCCGCCGAACGCCTGGCGCAGGGCCAGCGCGCAGATCCCGGCGTAGTGCTCGCCGGTGGTGCCACCGCCGGCTGCCGCGACGGCGTCGTCGTGCAGGCGCTGGTCGATCGCGGTGGCGGCGGCGAGTGCGCTCGCGTAGTCGTTGCCGAACCAGACGGCCATGTCCTGCCAGCTGCCCCAGTAGTGCGTCCACCAGGGGTTCAGCGGCGTGCCGAGGTAGCGGACGGCGGGCGTGCGGACGTGCCCGATCGAGAGCGTGAACGGCGCCGAAGTGCCGCCGGCCGGGATCGTGCCGAGGTTCTTGTTGAAGGCGAGGACGGGCCAGCGGTCGCTGATCGCGCGGGGCTGGGCGGAGTCGCTGGTGTTCGGCAGGCCGCCCTGCCCGGCCGACGCGGCGCGCACGACGGTGTCCTGCCCGATCTGCCAGCTGACGCCGGACGTCGGCGCCGCAAGTACCAGCGAACCCCAGCTGGCCTGGTCGCCGTTCTCCTGCAGGACACCCGGGCTCGCCGGGGTGCAGCTGAGGAGGGTGTAGCCGCCCGACTGCTGCTGCGTCCAGGTGACCGGGGTCGCGGTGTCGCCGTGGACCCACTCGGCGGAGGTGTCGAAGTGCAGGTCGACGGCGTGCGCGCGGCCGTCGGCGCTGGCGGCCTGGACGGTGACGTAGCCGAAGGGGACGCTCTGGCGCTGCAGGTTCGCCGGGTCGACGGGCGAGAAGAACGTGACGGTGAGGTTCACGCCGCCGCCGGTGAGGACGTAGGTCGAGCGCGTGCCGGTGACCTGCAGGCTGACCTGCGTCATCGGGGTGAGGGCGGGCCCGGAAGGCAGGGCGGGCGACCCGGCGAAGACGTAGGCGGCGCCGTCGATGCGGGCGAGGCCGCACAGGGCGGTGACGTGCCCGGTCCAGAAGCTCGACCAGGTGCCGGGGAGGTTGTCGGCGGGCTGCCAGGTGGACAGGTAGGGCGAGCGGACGATCAGCGGGGTGGCGGGTGGCCGGATCGGACCGAAGGTCCCCGCAACGGCGGCGGTCCCGGGCAGCCAGAGCGCCGCGGCCACGGCGGCGGCCGTGCCCCCGGCGAGTCGGATCAGGTCCCGGCGGGTGAGGTGAGCGCGTTCTCGGGAGGACATCGGTGGCCCCTTCCACGGCGTGCGAGCCGGTGCGGGGATAACTTTTACATCGTTGGTACAACGTTGTAAATCCGCCGTTGGTCGGTGTGGTGATTCTTTTGCGGACCAGTGGAGGCGCAGGTCCGGTGCGGATTTCGGGTGGCGCGGGCCGGGCGGCACGGCGGTGGGCGGCGCGGGCCGGGCGGTGCGGCGCATGTGTTCCGCGCGGCCGAGCGGTGCGGTGCGAGTGCGGTGCGACGATCCGGCGCGCGGCGGCAGCGGCGCGCGCGGCGGCGTCGCGGCGCGCGCGGCGGCGTCGCGGCGCGTGCGGCGGCTGCTCGCGGTGACTCGGCTCGCGTGACGCGGCGGTACGGCCCCGCTCGGCTCGACTCGGCCCAGCCCAGCCCAGCCCAGCCCAGCCCAGCCCAGCCCAGCCCAGCCCAGGCAAGTCTCCGCCCCGCAGTGCCGCCGGGGGCGAGCCAAGTCGTGCGGTGCGGGCAACCCGAGCCCCGCGCACAGCAGGCCAGGACCTGCGCGTCTCCGCGGCCAAGATCCTTCCGCACGAACGCGGATTGCTACCTCCGGCCGCGAACCGCATCGCCCAGCCGGCGCAGGGAGATCACCGCCGGTGGTCGCAGCGTTCGGGGCGGTCGAGTCGGCGTAGGCCGAAACGTCCGCGGCTCGGCCGACACCCGCCCTTCCATACGGGAAGATCGAGGACATGCACGCCGACCTCGTCTTCACCCGCGGCCCCGTGCTCACCCCCGGCGGACGGGCCGGGTTCGCGGCCGTCCGCGGTGATCGGATCGTCGCCGTCGGCGATGATCCGGGACCGCTGATCGGCCCGCGCACCGACGTCGTCGACCTTTGCGGCCGGCTGCTCGTGCCCGGCTTCCAGGACGCGCACGTGCACGCTGTCGGCGGCGGCGTCGAACTCGGCCGCTGCGACCTCACCGGCGCCGGCACCGTCGTGAGCTGCCTCGACGCCGTCGCCGCGTACGCCAGGGCGAACCCGCGGCTCGAGTGGCTCATCGGCAGCGGCTGGTCCCTCGACACCTTCGCGGGCGGTCTCCCCCACCGCCGGCTGCTCGACGCCGTCGTCCCGGAAAGACCGGTCGTTCTGGTCAACCGCGACCACCACGGCGCCTGGCTGAACAGCGCCGCGCTTGCCCGCGCCGGGATCACCGCCGACTCGCCCGACCCGCCCGACGGCCGCATCGAACGCGACGCCGACGGCGCCACCGGCGTCCTGCAGGAAGGCGCGATGGACCTCGTCACGCGGCTGCTGCCGCCGGTCACCGAGACCGACGGGCTCGCCGGGCTGCTGCGGGCGCAACGGCTGCTGCACTCGCTCGGCGTCACCGCCTGGCAGGACCCGCTGCTCGGCGACTACGGCGGCATGCCCGACCCGTCCCGCGCGTACGCCACCGCGTCCGAACGCGGCCTGCTGACGGCCCGGGTCACGGGCGCGCTCTGGTGGGACCGCACCCGCGGCGCTGACCAGCTCCCCGACCTGCTCGCGCGCCGGGACTCGTTGCGCGACAGCGGTTTCCGCGCCGGCACCGTCAAGATCATGCTCGACGGCATCGCCGAGAACCACACGGCGGCGCTGCTCGGCCCCTACCGGCGCACCGGCCACAGTGGACTGGGCTTCGTCGACCCGGTGGCACTGCGTGACCACGTCACGCTCCTGGACGCAAACGGCTTCCAGGTGCACTTCCACGCCGTCGGCGACCGCGCGGTGCGGGACGCGCTCGACGCCGTCGAAGCCGCCCGCGCCGCCAACGGCGTGACCGGGAACCGGCACCACCTCGCGCACGTGCAGGTGGTGCACCCCGACGACGTCCCGCGGTTCGGGCGGCTCGACGCGACCGCGACGATCCAGCCGCTGTGGGCCGTGCACGAACCCGACATGGACGAGCTGACCATCCCCTTCCTCGATGACGAACGGACTTCGTGGCAGTACCCGTTCGGTGCCCTGCTGCGGTCCGGGGCCACCCTGGCCGCCGGGAGCGACTGGCCGGTGAGCAGCCCCGACCCGCTGCAGGGCATCCACGCGGCGGTGAACCGGATCCCGTACGGCGAGGACGTGCCCGCGTTCCTGCCCGGGCAGCGGATCGACCTGGCCGCGGCGATCGCCGCGTACACGGCGGGCTCGGCCTACGTCAACCACCTCGACGACACGGGCGCGATCCGGCCCGGCCACCGCGCCGACCTCGTGGTGCTCGACCGCGACCCCTTCGCGGGCCCCGACCGCGAGATCGGGGCCACGAAGGTCGCGATGACGTTCACCGGGGGCCGGTGCGTCCACGAGCCATGACGGCCGGCTCCGGTTCGACACTCACCCGCGGGCGCAGGGGCAGGTTGTCCAGCCCCTCGACGTCGAGCACCAGGAACCAGTGCGCGTTGGCCGGGATGTGGATCTTGAACATCGGTGCGGTGGCCACCCCGCCGTGCATCCGGTAGTACTGCCGGCGCTGGTAGGCCCGCAGGTTGACCTCCGTCAGGAGCCTGACGTTGGCCATCGCCTCCAGCCGGATGGTGACCACCGCGTCTCTTCGCAGCTTGCCGAGATCGAACACGTTCGCTTCCATTGCGCCCCTCATTCACGTGTGGATGGTGCTTCTGGCGGTCGCGGGCAGCGCGGATCGCGCCGCGGAACGCGACGGGCGGAGAGTCGGGGTGGGATCAGCCGGGGCTGGTGCCCGGTTCGCAGGCCCGCCAAAGCGGGACGAAGTCCCCGTCCGGCGGCGTGAACGCGTGGGTGGCGCGCGGACCGTGGTCGGGGGTGAGGAAGGCCGGCGGGATGGTGGGGGCGGGCCCGCAGGCGGCATCGTCCGGAGCGGGCGACCGCGGCGCCGGGGCGTTCCCCGGGGTGCGAGCCGGTTGCGCCGGAGCGGCTGAACGGTGCGCTTGGCGCGGCATCGCGGCGACGGGGCCGGTCATGGGGCTCGGCCGGTCGTAGGCCCGGTCCGGCGCGGACAGCCGGGCGGCAGCTCGGGGTGCTGCGGTGAGGACGGTTTCCTGCTGCGGCGGCACGGCTTTCGCTTGGCGCGCAGGCAGGGTCGGCGACTTGGCGGAGGGAGCCGGGGTGGAGGGCTCGGGGCTTGCGTTCCCCGGCGGGACGATCGGCTCGGCCCCGGGGGTCAGGGTGTCGCCGATGGGCTTGGTGACCGGGGAGAGGACACCGGCTGCGGCACCGACGGAGTCGGCCACGGGTGCGACGGTGTGCACGACGGGCCGAATGACCGGAGTGGCAGCCTTGACGATCTGCGAAACCGGCTCGACCAGCGGCGCGGCCGCGCGCACAACCTGCGAGACCGGCTCGATCACGGGGGCAGCCGCCCGCACGACGGGCTCAACGACCGGAACCGCAGCACGCACAACCTGCGACACGGGCTCAATCACCGGCGCCGCAGCCCGCACAACCTGCGACACGGGCTCAACCACCGGCGCCGCAGCACGCACTACCTGCGACACGGGCTCGACCACGGGCACAGCCGCCCGCACTACCTGCGAAACCGGCTCGACCTTCGGCGTCTGAACCGCCCCACCCGGTGGCTGCGTTCCTCCGAAAACTCCAGCCACCACCTCGCCGACCGGGTTCACCTCTCGCGTGGCCGCCTGGGCGTGGCCCGACAGCAACCACGACACCAGCCAGAACCCGGCCACTGCTCCGGCCAGCACCAGCAAGCGCCGGGTGGTGGTCTTCGCGTCACCCTTATCGCGAGCCCTGGCCACGGTCGGCGAACCTCCAGAATGCGGGATGCAGATCTGGGACGTACCCTCCAACGCCCGTCCCCACACGCTCGCTACGCGCCGCCTGTTGCTACCACTCGACCGGCCTAGTTCTTTCGTGCCGGCCGGCCTGGGTCACGCCGCCAGGTGGCCGAGGCCGGTAGCCCAGTCGCGGGCCGGCCCCCGAATCACGCTTCGTGAGAGCGTCGCCGGGACGACAACGTCCCCAGTGCCAGGACGCCGTGCTGGAGGCCCTCGCGGAACGTCGCACGCTGGCCGGGGCTCAGGTCGGCCAGCAGCGCTTCCTCCACCTCCGCCACCGCCGGGGCGCAGTCGGCCAGCAGCCGGTGGCCGGTCTCGGTCAGGCCGGCCAGGAGCACCCGCCGGTTGTCCGGCTTGGGCGTGCGCGCGATCAGGCCGCGCTTCTCCAGCGCCAGCACCATCTCGTGCATCGTCTGCGGACGCAGGAACGACCGCCGCGCCAGCTGCGCCGACGACAGCGCCCCGCTGGCTTCCAGCACCGTCAGCGCCGTGTACTGCAGCGTCGTGAGCCCGAGCGGCCGCAGCGCGTCGTCGAGCAGCGCCCTGATCACCAGCTCGAGCCGTTTGACCAGGTAGAGGGTCAACGGCGGGCTAGCGGGCTGCTGCTCCGCGGAGGTGCTCACGCCGCTCATCATGACACGCGCCCGCGACTATGCTCCGATCATGGACCTCGGTCGGCAGACCCGCGTGCGGCAGGCGTTCGACACCTTCTTCGGCCCACCCGAGGCTCCTTCCGAAACCCACGTCCTCGACCTCTTCCGCCGCACCGCGGAAACCGTCCCCGCCTACCGGAAGTTCCTGCGGGAGCACGGGATCGACGCGGGAACCGTCACCACCATGGCGGACTTCCGGAAGCTGCCGCTGCTCGACAAGGCCGGCTACCACCGGAAGTACCCCCTGCCCGAGCTGTGCCGCGGCGGCACGTTCGACGAGCTCGACATGATCGCCGTGTCGTCCGGGTCCAGCGGCCGGCCGACGATCTGGCCCCGCGCGCTCGAAGACGAACTGCACGTCGCGCGCCGGTTCGAAACCGTCCTCGTGGACGCCTTCGAGGCCGATCGGCGCCGGACCCTCGCCGTCGTCTGCTTCCCGCTCGGCACCTGGGTGGGCGGCCTGTTCACCACGGCGTGCGTGCGCCACCTCGCCGCCAAGGGCTGCCCGATCACCGTCGTGGCACCGGGCAACAACAAGGCCGAGATCCTGCGCGTGCTCCCCGAGCTCGCGCCGCACTTCGACCAGGTCGTGCTGCTGGGCTACCCGCCGTTCGTCAAGGACGTCATCGACACCGGAGGCGTCGACTGGCCCGCGTACGCGATCAAGCTCGTGCTGGCGGGCGAAGTCTTCAGCGAGCAGTGGCGCGAGCTCGTGGCCCGGCGCGCCGGGATCGCCGACCCGGCCCGGGCCATCGCGTCGCTGTACGGCACGGCCGACGCCGGCGTCCTCGGCACCGAAACCCCGTTGTCGGCGCGCATCCGCCGGTTCTTCGCCGACCACCCGGACCTGGCCCGCGAGGTCTTCGGCGACGCACGCCTCCCGACGCTCGTGCAGTACGACCCCGCGAGCCGCTTCTTCGAGGAGCACGAAGGCACGCTCGTCTTCACCGGCGACGGCGGGATCCCGCTGATCCGCTACCACATCGCCGACGACGGCGGGCTCCTGCCGCACGCGGAGCTGCTGGACTTCTGCGCCCGCCACGGCTTCACGCCACCGCCCGGGCCGGAGCTGCCGTTCGTGTACGTGTTCGGCCGGTCGCTGTTCACGGTGTCGTTCTTCGGCGCGAACGTCTACCCGGAGAACGTCACCGTCGGCCTGGAGCAGCCCGGCATCAGCGACACGGTGACGGGCAAGTTCGTCATCGAGTCGGTGGAGGACGCCGACCGCGACCGCCGGCTGCGGATCACGGTCGAGACGGCACCGGGCGCGACCGCCGACGCCGCCCGCATCGCGGAAGCCGTCCGCGCCCAGCTGAACCGGCTCAACAGCGAGTTCGCGCACTACGTGCCGGCCGAGCGGCAGCTGCCGGACGTCGTCCTGCGCCCGGCGGGCGATCCCGAGTACTTCCCGGTCGGGGTGAAGCACCGCTACACGCGGCAGTCCTAGGCTTCGGCGACCCGCGCGGTCGGGTCCGCCGCACCCGGGTCGCGCACGCGGTCGGTGACCAGGAAGCCCGCCAGCTCCGGCCCGGTTTCCTCGGTGAGCAGGAAGGTCCCGCCGCGGGCATCGGGGTCCCAGCCGAGCGCCAGTGCGTGCTCGACGAGCCGCCGGACGTCGCCGGACGCCGGGTAGGAGCCGTCGGTCGCCGCCGGCGTCCACCCGACGCTCGTCGCTGTCGAGAGCAGGTCGGCCTCCAGCGCGCGCCCGTTCTTGCCCGCGCCCCAGACACGCACGCGGACGCAGCGGTGGACGTCGACGCCGTCGCCGCGCACCGAGCCGATCGTCGCCCGCCACGTGTAGTCACGGTCACCGCTGTGCAGGTGACGCAGCCTCGTTCGCACGGAAGCCAGCCTAGGCCCGGACGAGTTTCCGGAACCGCTCGTGCCGTTCGTCGGCGGACGAGCCGTCCGCGATGTCGTCGTCGAACCACGAGGACAGCGCCGTCCACAGCTCCGCGCGGGCCGCGAAATCGTCCTCCGCCACCAGGGCGTGCTCGAGCTCGGCGATGTCGACGGCCAGCCGGTCGAGGCGCTGGTCGCACTGGCGGACGTACTCGCGCACCACGATGTTCACGTCCAGGCCCGTCTTCACGCGCCGGCCGGCGGCGCCGCGCAGCTGAGCGTGCAGCCGTTCCTCCTGGTACAGCGGGAATCCCGAAATCGACCCCGGGTAGCCCGAGTCGGCCGCCCACGCGCGGAACGCGCAGATCGCCTGGTACCGCGTGTACCAGTCCTGCTTGCCGGTCGCGAGCTCGGTCAGCTTGCGCCAGGCGTCGCGGTCGGCCGCGCGCCAGCGGTCGAGCGTCCGGCCGTCCGGGGCCGGGTCGAGGGCCCGGACGCGCCAGAAGTGCGCGCGGCAGGCGGCGATCTCCCCGACGAGCTGCCGGACGTAGCTGACCTGCTCCCACACGTGCGCGCGCTGCGGCCGCAGCGGCGCGGCGCGGTCCGGGGAGAACGTGACCATCTCGAAGACCCGGAACAGCTCGTGCCCGCGCAGCGCGACCAGGTCGGGGTCCTCCCCCATCACCCACGACCGGCGCTCGGACAGCCGGCCGCTGTGGCTGATCGTCGCGGCGTGGTAGAGCTCGCGGACCGCGCGGCGGGCCACTTCGTCGCGCGCTTCCCCCTCGAGACGCGGGTTGCGGGCGTGGTCGCGGAGGTCGCGTTCGCCGCGCGGGCCGACTTCGAGCATCGCGACGGCGTACACGCTCGCCGCGTTGTAGCACTCCTCCCACGACTTCCGGGAGCCCGCGGCTTCGACGGTCTCGTCGATCGCCCGCGGGTCCGGCGGCCAGTGCCGGTCGGGGCAGACGTCGGCGAGCCGGACGCGGCTGCCCGGGTACGCGACCGTGGGCGCGGGGACCGCGCCGGTCACCGGCTCGACGTCCGCCATCGCGCGCCGCACCACCGCCCAGACCAGGGACAGGTCGAGCGCGCGGTTCGTCAGCTGCTGCCAGGTGCCGCGCCAGCGCCGGCTGAACCGGCGGTAGTCCGCGACCAGCCGTTCGATCTCGTACTGCGACAACGCACAGAAGTACGAGCGCATCTCGGCCGCCCGCTGGTTGTACTCGGCCAGCTGCGCCGGCGTCGCGTCGTGGACGACGAGCTCGTCGACCGGGACCTTCAGCACGCGGCGGTGCAGTTCGCGCCGTTCTTCCGGCGGGATCGGGTGCGACCGCACCCGCACGTCGAGGTCGACGTAGCGGCGGAACCGCAGCTCCAGCGCCACTCTCAGCTCGGCGCGGCGCAACGCCCGCGCGTCGCCGGGCGCACCCGCCGTCGTGCGCCGCACCCACCACGAGCCGGCCACGGAATCGCCGTGGCCGAGGACGAGCGCGTGCCGGTAGCGGGCGATCAGCAGCGCCACGGCGCGCCCGCGGCCGGCGTGGCGCGGCTGCCGCGCGAAGTCGGGGCCGATCCACCACCGCGCGAGCTTCGGGTGGCCCCGGCTGCACACGGTGATCACGTCGTCGTAGGTGGCGAGCGCGTCGAGGTGCAGGTCGAGCTGCTCCTGCAGGGCGGCGATCTCCAGTCTGATGTAGACGTTCGACGGATCGAGGCTCACCGCGCGGTAGTACTCGGCGAGGGCTTCGTCGTAGCGGCGGTAGGTGATGAAGTGGTTGGCGCGCTGGTAGGCGTCGAACAGCTCGTACGGGATCTTCGCGCCCCGCCAGGCGGCCCAGTGGATGTTCGTGCGGACGTAGGCGCTGCGCGGGATGACCAGCGCGGCGACCGCGTTCGCCGCGCGGTGCAGCACGCGCGGCCAGTTCTCGTCCTCGATCACCAGCGGGCTGGCGGCGAACCGCGGGACGCGGACCAGCTCGAGGATGAGCTGGTAGCGGCCGGTGGTGTTGCCGGGCCGGACGGTGCCGGTCACGGTGAACGCGGCGGGCGGCTGGGCGAGCCGGACCAGCTTGGTGGCGGCTTTCCACCAGCCGTCCGTGGAGTCGCCGGCGTGCTCGACGATCTGGATGAAGTCGTAGGAGCTCCCCGCGCCCGGTACCGGTGTCGGCGTGTAGAGCCGGGACTCGTTGAGAATGCGCTTGAACGCGGCGGTCAGCTCGACGGCGGAGTCGATCTCGCGGTCGTGGCTGCCGTCGGGGCGCTCGTCGGCGAAGAGCCGGATGTCGATCTGGTTGGCGCGGAAGGCGGCGGCCTCGAGGCGGGCGCGGCCGACGAAGTACAGCGTCAGCACCGCGGAGATGACCACGACCGACGTCTGCAGCACGGTCCAGGTGATGACGCTCGCGACCTTCGGGTCGCGGACGAACGTCCAGCTTTGGAAGAACGGCAGGTACGGCACGACGGCGAAGCCGGCCGCGACGAGCCCGGCCGTCACCGCCGCGAGCCACCACCTGATCCGGTGAGCCGCCGGAAGTTCAGCCTGATCGAAGCCGCCGTGACGTCGCGCGGGCACCGTCGATCACCCCCTCGTGTCGCCAGGTTACTCGCGGAGGGGGTGTGCTTCGTTACGGGCCGTGATCCGCGATCTCGGCGATCACCTGGGCGTGGCACAGCTCGGGGACACACCAGCAGCCGAGCCGCTTCCCGCGCAGCTCAGGCAGGAGGGCGAGCAGGTCCGGCCGCGACAGCAGGTGCTCGCGGTACTTCGTCACGACGTCCTCGCGGGTCCCGTCCGGCCCGGGCCGGAACGGGCTGGCGAGCTTCGACCCCGCGAGGTGCCAGCCGCCCCGGTGCATCGCCCGCCCGACGTAGACGACGTCGGCGTAGTCCGGGTCGTCGCGGTGGCCCTTGAGGTTGACGACGGTGGTGGGCATGCCCGCCAGCCTGGCGGTCCCGGCGTGGCGCCGCCAGTGGGCCACACCCCGGCCGCGTCGGTGGTCGACCCGGTGCGGATGCACTATGCTGGAGATTCACGGTTGAGCCGTCAGCCGCTGCCGGACGTTCGCGCCCGGGCGGCAGGCCGCCACCGGTCACCTCCCCTCCGCCCTCGTCCGGCCCGCCACCGCTGCCCGACGAAAGGGTGTGCCCGCGATGGTTCCCGAACCTCGCTCGGCCGACCACGAAGTCGTGACCGCCGGCCGGATCGACGTCGGCGGTCACCTGTCCCTGCGCGTCTCGCGCCCCACGCCGCGCACCGTGCTCGTCCGCGTGGCCGGCGAGGTCGACCTGAGCACCGCGCGCAGACTCGACGAAGTCCTCCGCTCGAGCATCCGCGGCCCGGTCGGCGAGGTCGTCATCGACCTCGACGGCGTCACGTTCTTCTCCGTCGCCGGGCTGAACTCGCTGCTGCGCGCCCAGCTCCTCGCCGACGCCGCCGGGGCACGCCTGACGGTGGACCCCGGCGGGTCGCGCGCCGTGCGGCGGCTGTTCACGTTGCTGCCGATGGACTTCTACGGGGTGATCAGCCCCCGGCCGGTCGGCTGACCCGGACGGCGGCGAGCCGGGACACGTCACCAAGCCGATGAGCTCGCCCGCAGCAGTCCTTCCGGCCCGGACACCGGCAGCCGGTCCACGAGGTCTTCGTGCCGGCCGGGCTCGCGGAACACCGGTGGGCGAGCCGAGCCGGTGGCCGGCAGCAGCTCGACGAACCGCGCGACCGCGGCCGGAGCCGGCACGACCTCGGTCCCGCCGAGGTAGGCGAGGACCTCGGGCCCGTCGCCGTCCGCGGTCTCGGCCACCGCCGACCAGCCGTGCACCTCGTCCCAGATCAGCGCCAGGTCGTGGCCGGGAAATCCGGCGAGCTCGCGGTCGAGGGCGAGGTAGCCGGACGTGGGCACGTCGAGGTCGAGCGAACACGATTCGAACCCGACGCCGAGGGCGCCCGCGACCCGGCCGAGGTAGGCCCGCAAGCCGCGGGTGAAGTGGTATTCGATGTCCCGGCCGAAGCCGCTGAGGGTGTTCATGTCTTGCCTCCCACGCCGCCGGCCGGGTACCCCACTCGGCGGAACATCACACTTTCGAGCTACTCCTCGATCGCGCCGCCGACGGCCCGCAGGTGCGCGCGGAACGTCCGGCCCGGGTCCGCTTCGCGCGCGGCGAGGAACTCGGCGAAGCGGACCTGCTCGCGCAGCGGTTCGCCGTTCCGGATCCGCTCGGCCTGGCGGCGTTCGGTGTCGCGGATGCCTTCGGCGAGGGTGAACAGCTCGTCCGCGCGGTCCAGCGGGAGGAAGACGACGCCGTCGTCGTCGCCGGCGACGAGGTCCGACGGGCCGATCCGCCACGTGCCGACGATCGCTTCGGCGAGCCCGCCGTCGATGCGGGGGCCGAGGCCGAGCGGGCCGGTGGGGATCGAGCCGAGGCTGAACACCGGCAGCCCGATCGCGCGGATGTCGGCGGTGTCGCGGTGCAGGCCCCAGATCACGACCCCGGCGAGCCCGGCCGCGCGCGCTTCGAGGACGACGAGGTCGCCGACGCAGCTTTCGTCGAGCCGGCCACCGTTGTCGACGACCAGCACCCCGCCGGGGGTGGCGTGCTCGAAGGCCTCGAGGAAGACGTCGACGCTGCCGACGTGCCGGGCCGGGACCGCGGGCCCGAGCAGGCGAGTGCCGGGCACCACGGCGCGCGTCGGCGCCGGAGCGCAGCGCACCGGCAGGCCGGCGCGGATGCACGCGTCGGCGAGGTGGGCGGTCGTGAGGGTTTCGAAGCGGGTTCCGAGATCCATGCTTCGAAGCTAACCACCGTTCTCGACTTCGGTGGTCACCCAGGCCAGGTAGTCGGCACTGCCGCCTTCGATCGGCGTCGCGATCACCTCGGGCAGGTCGTAGCCGTGCAGGTGCTTGATGCGCTCGGTCAGCGCGGCCACCCGGGCGGCGGTCGTCTTGATCTCGACGCGCCATTCCTGGTCGGTGCGCACCTCGCCGTCCCAGCGGTAGACGCTGGTCACGGGCCCGACGATCTGCGCGCAGGCCCCCAGCCGCGCTTCGATCGCCTTCGCGGCCAGGTCCCGGGCCGCGGTCTCGGAATCGGTCGTGGACGTCACGATCACGTGCTCTGCCGCCATGTCCGCGAGGCTACCGGCGGGAGCGGCGACGACGATCCGGGCTGCGGCGAGCACGCCGGATCGACCGGGCCGGCTCCCACCCCCTCGGTGGGAGCCGGCGCAGGATCCGGTGACCGGGCCGGCCCCCGAACCGCACGCGCCGACCCGGCCCCCGCACTCCGGCGGCCGGAACCCCTCGGGCCGCCGGGAACTGCTCCCCCGTCACCTCACGTCGTGGACTTCGTGGTCGTGGTCGTCGGCGTGGTGGTCGTCGTCGGGGTGGTCGTGCGCGACGACGTCGTCGTCCGCGGCGGGGTCTTGCGCCGGGTCGTCGCCGGGTTCGTGTGGGGCGCCGCCTGCGTCGCGTGCGTTGTCTCCGGGGCCTCCGGGGACGGCAAGGTCACCAGCGTCGGCGTCTCGCTCTCCGAACTCGTCGCCGGTGGGGTGCCGCCCGAGGGGCTGCCGCCCGAACTCGCCACCGCCACCGCCACCCCGCCGATCGCCACCACGGCCACCGCGCACAGCCCCACCACGACCCCGCGGCGCGACGCCCGGCGGCCCGGGCTCGCCTCGGTCTTGGCGCGGCCCAGCGACGGCGGCGGCGCGCCCGCGCCGAACCCGGGCGTCGCCAGCGTCTTCGTCTCCTCGCGCGGCGCCGGCACCCGCGGGACCGGCGGCTGCGGGACCGGAGGCGGCGGCACCGGCCGGAGCGACGGCTGCGAACGCGTCGCCTGGACCAGCCCCGACCGGCCCGACGCCAGCGCCGCCGCACCCAGCGCGACCCCGTACTTCGGGTGGATGTCGACCGCCGTGGGGCGGCCCAGCTCCGCCGACACCAGCTGGGACACCAGCGGGATCCGGGACGAGCCGCCGACCAGCAGCACCGCACCCAGGTCCGCCGGGCGGAGGTTCGCCGAACGCAACGCCCGGTGCAGCGAGCCGATCGTCGCCGTGATCGACGGGCGGATCATCTCCTCGAACTCGCCGCGGGTCAGCCGCACCTCCGTCTGCACCGACGGCAGCAGCACCGGGACCGCCGTCTCCGTGTCGGCCGACAGCGCCTCCTTCGCCAGCACGCACTCCTGGCGCAGCCGCACGACCGCCGCCACCGCGCCCGCGTCGTCCGGGTCGATCTGCGACAGCTTCCCGTCCAGCGCCCGGTCGACGTGCCCGAACACGGCTTCGTCGAAGTCGACGCCGCCGAGGCCCTCGATGCCCTCCGGCGTGCCGAGGATCTCGAAGCCGCTGCCACGCTTGCGCAGCACCGTCGCGTCGAACGTGCCGCCGCCGAGGTCGTACACCGCGACGACGGCGCCGTCGTCCAACCGCTCTTGAGCCGCGTAGTGCGCCGCCGCCGCTTCGGGCTCGGTGATCAAGCCGACGTGGTCGATCCCGGTCAGCCGCGGCACCTGCTCGAACAGCTCCCGCTTGTACGGCCCCCAGTTCGCCGGGTGCGTCAGCGTGATCCGGTCCGGCCGGCCGCCCTGCTGCCCGGCGACCGTCCGCACCACGTACCCCAGCAGGTGCGCCATCAGCGACGCCACCGAGTGCGGTGCCCCGCCGAGCAGCACCGGCGTCGGATCGCCCAGGCGCCGCTTGAACTCCCGCGCCACGCGATCCGGCTCGACCGCCGCCCGCCGGCTCGCCGCGTCCCCGACCAGCACGCCGCCGTCGGCCCGCAGCAGCACCACCGACGGGATGGCCGCCGTGCGGTCGCCGAGCGACACCATCTCGACGTGGCCGGCGCTGTCGACGGCGGCAGCCGTGAAGGTCGTGCCGAGGTCGATGCCCAGTCCGTAGCCCATGTCAGCCTCCGCCGGCGGTGTGCGCGTGATCGAAAGTCGGGTGCTCGTCCGGAACCCGCTCCGGTTCCTCGACGTGCGTTCGGTGCTCTTCGTGCTCTTGGTGCTCTTCGTGCGGCGGCGGACCGGGTGGTTCCGGCGGCGGCTCGTCGTGGGACTCCGGCGGCGGTTCGTCCGGCACGCCGGCCGGCTCGTGGTGCCGCGGCGGCTCGAACGGGTGCTCCTGCTCCGCCGCCGGGTGCGCCCGGGTGCCCGTGACCTCGCCGGCGTCGTGGTGCGCCGGCTCGGGTTCGGTCGCGAAACTGTGCTTCACCACCGGGTGCTCGGCGAGCGAGTTCGACGCCGCGAGCGTCGTCTCGACCGCGATCGGCGGCGGCACCGGCGCGTCCACTGTGGACGGCTGACGGCTGAACGTCACGACCGGCGGCGACGGCGTGCCGGGCAGGGACGGCGACGGCGCGGTGACCTGCGCGGTGACCGTCGCGCCGCGGCCCTTGTCGGCGATCACCTCGGTCTGGTGGATGGTCGGCCCGGCCGGCTCGCCGAAGGGATCGTCGGCGCTGGCCTGCTGGTCCACGGTGACGCCGACGTCGATGCCCGGCGGCCCGGTTTCGGCTTCGTCGAGGACGACCGTCTCCTCCTGGAACACCTCGATGTCGCCGTGCCCCGGCGCGTCCGGGGTGAGCTCGTAGGTCAGCGAACCCTCGTGCTCCACGGTGATCGTGCCGTCCGGGTTCTCGTGGATGACGATGTCGGCGTCCTGGACGATGTCGATGTCCGTGTCGCCCGGCGTCCCGTCCCCGGGCACGACGAGGTGCTGGTGGTCGGTGTACACCTCGTCGCGGCCGTTGTTGTGCACCACGAACCGCTCGGTCGCGTCGATGACGAAGTTGCCGAACTCGTCTTCGTGGACTTCGATCTGCTCGAACTCCTCGACGGTGGGAAGTTCCTTCAGCGGCAGGCCGTCGGTGGTCTCCGGGTGCCAGACCGTGCCGGTCTGCGCTTCCACGTGGCCGTCTTCGCCCCGGGTGACGGTGCTGGTCTCGACCTGCGGCACGTACTCGTGGGCGGGGGCGTCGTGCGGGGTCTGCGCGGCGGCCGCTTCCGGCTGCGGCGGCGGCGCCGACGAACCGGCTGCCCCGGGCGTGAGCGCGTTGCCCGCCACCTCCGACGCGACGGCGCCGGCGACGGCCGCGGCCGCCTTCTTGATCTTCTTCGGCAGCTCGTTCACGACAAGACCTCCGCCCGGGCTTCGCTGAGCAGGATTCCTTCGCAGGTGCGCACCAGCACGCGGGCCGCGTCGCGGACGTCGCGCGGGGACGCGGGGTGCTCGGCGCGCCGCTGCCACCTCAACAGCTGCGCGCCGAGCGCCTGCCGGACCGCGGCGCGGCCCGCGTCCCCCGGCAGGTTCAGCCGGCTCGGCACGTCCACCCCGGCCGCGCCGAGCAGCCGTTCCGCGTCGCGGGCCTCGTCGGAGGTGAAGAGCACGACGCCGAGCCGGATCGAGTCGATCAGCTGGATCTCGGCGAACTCGTGCGCCCCCGCGACGATCCGCTCCCACTCGTGCAGCAGCCCGCCGGTGCGGTCCGGGTAGGCCCGCAGCACCAGCTCGACCGCCTGGAGCGCCGAACGCGCCTTGAGCACGTCGGCCCGTGCGGCGAACTGGGTGGTCAGCAGGGACCGCAGGCGGTGCAGGCCGCTGCGGGCCAGCAGCTCGCCCGACAGCGCCCGCGCACCGGTCACCAGTCCGTCGCGGATCAGCCCGACTGCCAGCCGGACGCCGAACAGGCCGTAGCGCGCGAGCAGCTCGGCGCGCTCGGCGGCCGGGACGTCCACTTCGGACTCCGCGCGGGCGAACCGGTCAGCCGAGGTCAGCAGCCGCGCCACTTCCGCTTCCGGCGCGGCGGCCAGCAGCCGGAACGCCCGGTACTCGGACTCCTTCAGCGACGCCGCCGAGCTGGCCAGCAGGCCGGCCATCGGCACCACGGTCTGGCAGAGCCCCCGGACGCGGGAGTCGCGGGCGTAGCGGTCGGCGATCTTCGCCGCCGAGTCGAGCGCGTCGGTCCGGGCGTGCCCGACCTCGTCGGCCCGCGACAGCACGCCGATGGTGTTCACCGGGCGCCGCTGCGCCGGGTCGTCGTGGAAGGCGTCGAGGAACCGGACGTCGTCGCCGTGGACGTGGCGCATCAGGTACACCACGGCGTCCGCGGTGCCGACGCCGTCGCCCTCGGGGACCAGCGCGGCTTCGGTGCGGCCGGACACCTCCGACCGCGCCGAGCCCAGTCCGGGCGTGTCGATCAGGGTCATCGCCCGCAGCGCCGGCGACGGCCAGTCGACGACGAGCCGGTCGACGTCGCCGGGCGCCATGCCGAGCTCGAGGCCAAGGGTGCCGGACAGCCGCCCGAACGGCAGCTGGCGGGGCATCCCGCGGACCGGGTGCAGCATGATCCGGTAGGTCGGCCCGTTGCGGTACCAGGTGACGACGCGGGTGCACTCCCCCGCGTCCGTCGCCGCCAGCTCCTGGCCGACGAGCGCGTTGAGCAGCGTGGACTTGCCGGCCTTGACCCGCCCGGCGATGGCCACGCGCAGCGGCTCGGCCAGCCGGCCGGCGATCTGGCGCAGCTGCGGTTCGGCGGGGGTGCCGGCGTACCCGGCGCATGCGCGGGCGACGAACCCGCGGACCTGGACGTAGAGCGGGGTCATCGCGTCACCGCCGGGACGGGCTTGGGTGCGCTGCGCAGGGTGAGCTCGTCGGCCCGGCGGCCGAGCACCTCGAGGGCTTCGATGTCGGCCTCCAGGCGTTTCAGCTCGCCCGACTCGGCGTCATCGTCGACGACCGCCTTCTTCGCGCTCGCCAGCGCTTCGGTGAGGGACCGCTGCAGCTCCTCGACGCGCGCGCTGTAGGCGTCACGGAGTTCTCGTTGGACGATCCGCATCGCGTCGCGGGAGTCCTTGCCGACCTGGAGGTTGAACTCGTCGACGAACCGGCGCACGGCCGTCTTGGCCAGGCCGCGGCGCTTTTCCAGCTGCCGCTTGCGTTCGTCCAGGAAGCCGGAGCGGCCCATGAGCAGGCCGGCCGCGACCCCGAACGGCGTGGGGATGGCCAGTGCGGCCATCTTCGTGAGCATGGAGAACATCAGGAAGCCGCTGTAGGCCTTCTGGAACGCGGCCATCCCGGTGGTGCCGCGGGTCTTGACGCCGGTGAACGACGAGTCTATGTCGATCTCCTCGACGACCTGGACCGGCGCCTGCACCTCGCGCGGCAGCACGGCCTGGGACTCGGCGAGCTCGAAGTGGTCGGCGACGCGGGAGGCGATCCCGCGGGCCTGCTTGATGAACGTCGCGTAGTTCTCGAGCGTCTCGTTCGCGAGCCGCTGGCGCAGCCACTTCTCGAACTCGGGCCAGTTCTTGGCCGGATCGCCGTCCTCGATGGCCTCTTCGGCCTCGTGCAGCACACCGCGGGAGCGGGCGCGCAGGTCGTAGTCCACATCGGACGAAATGTCGGCGAAGCCGTCGAAGAGCAGCTGCTGCCACTTCGAGGACTGGCTGCGCAGCGCGTCGACGCGGTCGTTGACCCGGGTCAGCTCCGCGACGAGCGCGGCGGACTGCTCGGGGTGGGCGAGCGAGGTGCGGCGGGCGCGCAGGGCCGCGTTGAGCTGGCCGACCGCGGACCCGACGTGCAGGCCGACGGCGTTGAGCGCCGAGCGTTCGGCGTCGCCGACCACGCCCTGCAGGAACTTGACCAGCTGCGGGAACCCGGATTCGACGTTCAGCTCCTGGTCGGCCGAGCGCGCCGCGACGGTGCGCAGCTCCGAGGAGACGGCGACGGTGTCGATGGCGATCCCGCACGCTTCGAGGTGGCCGGCGTTGAGCTCGAGGATGCGCCGCCACTGCGGGTAGAGGTCGATCTTGGTGAGGACGAAGAAGACGCTCGGGCAGAGTTCTTTCACCGTCCGCAGGAACCGCAGCTCGGCGGCGGTGAGTTCTTGGGAAGCGTCGGAGAGGAAGAGGACGGCGTGCGCCCGCGGGAGTGAGCTGACGGTGACGGCGTTGTGCAGCGAGCCGAGGCCGCCGACGCCCGGGGTGTCGACCAGCACCAGCCCGCCGGAGAGCAGCTGGCGGCTGATCGACGCGGTGACGGACTTGAGCTTGCGGACGTTGCCCGGGTTCCCGGCTTCGCTGACGTGGGTGGGCAGGTCCTCGAGGGAGATCCGCTCGGTCCACGGCGGCGACGACGGGTCGGCCGGCTCGTAGGTCGCCAGAGCCCCGGACTCCGGCGCGTAACGGACGACGGTCGGCACCGCGGTCGCGATGTCGTCGTCGACCGGGCAGATCTTCGCGGTCAGCAGGGCGTTGATGAGCGAGCTCTTGCCCTGCTTGAACTCCCCGACGACGTAGACGGTGACGTCGGGCTCGGACAGCAGGCGCCGGGCGTCGGTGAGGCGCTGGACGAGATCGTCCCGCCCGTAGGCCTTCGCCCCCTTGACCGCGAGGTCGAGGGTGTCGAGGGCGATGCGCCCCCCGCCGCTCGGCTCCTGCATGACCGCTCCTCGTGCTTGCTCACTCACTTGCTTGCTGCTTGCGTGGCGCCGGCTCAGTAGTGGTCGACGTCGTGGTGCCCGTGGTCGGCGTGGTGGTCGTGGTGGTGCTCGCCGCCGTGGTGGTGCTCGTGCTCGTGGCTCTCGTGGCCGTGGTGCTCGGTGGACGCCTGCTCGTTGAACTGGTTTCCGCCGTGGTGGCCGCTCGCGCCCTGTTCGTTCTGGAAGATGCTCCCGTGACCACCCGTCGAGGCCTGCTCGTTGAACTGGTTGCCACCGTGCCCGCCCGAGCCCTGCTCGTTCTGGAAGATGCTCCCGTGACCGCCGGTCGAGGCCTGCTCGTTGAACTGGTTGCCGCCGCCGGCGCCCTGTTCGTTCTGGAAGATGCTCCCGTGACCACCGGTCGACGCCTGCTCGTTGAACTGGTTCCCGCCGCCGGCGCCCTGTTCGTTCTGGAAGATGCTCCCGTGACCACCGGTCGACGCCTGCTCGTTGAACTGGTTCCCGCCGCCGGCGCCCTGTTCGTTCTGGAAGATGCTCCCGTGACCACCGGTCGACGCCTGCTCGTTGAACTGGTTCCCGCCGCCGGCGCCCTGTTCGTTCTGGAAGATGCTCCCGTGACCACCCGTCGAGGCCTGCTCGTTGAACTGGTTCCCGCCGCCGGCGCCCTGTTCGTTCTGGAAGATGCTCCCGTGACCACCCGTCGAGGCCTGCTCGTTGAACTGGTTCCCGCCATGGCCGCCCGAACCCTGCTGGTTCTGGAAGATGTTGCCGTTGCCGCCCGTGGACGCCTGCTCGTTGAACTGGTTCCCGCCGTGACCGCCGGAACCCTGCTCGTTCTGGAAGATGTCCCCGCCGCGGCCGCCGGTCGAGGCCTGCTCGTTGAACTGGTTGCCACCGTGGCCGCCGGAACCCTGCTGGTTCTGGAAGATGTCGCCGCCGCGGCCGTCGGTCGAGGCCTGCTCGTTGAACTGGTTGCCACCGTGGCCGCCGGAACCCTGCTCGTTCTGGAAGATGTCTCTCACGCCGCCCGTGGAGGCCTGCTCGTTGAACTGGTTCCCACCGTGCCCGCCCGAGGCCTGCTCGTTCTGGAACACGTCACCGTGGTGGCCGGCGGACGCCTGCTCGTTGAACTGGTTGCCGCCGCGGCCGGAGCCTTGCTCGTTCTGGAAGATGTCGCCGCCACGGCCGCCGGTCGAGGCCTGCTCGTTGAACTGGTTCCCGCCGTGACCGCCGGAACCCTGCTCGTTCTGGAAGATGTCCCCGCGACCGCCGGTCGAAGCCTGCTCGTTGAACTGGTTCCCACCGGAACCACCCAAACCCTGCTCGTTCTGGAAGATGTCGCCACCGCCGCCACCCGTGGACGCCTGCTCGTTGAACTGGTTCCCACCGTGCCCGCCCGAGCCCTGCTCGTTCTGGAAGATGTCGCCACCACGACCGCCGGTCGAAGCCTGCTCGTTGAACTGGTTGCCCCCGTGGCCACCGGAACCCTGCTCGTTCTGGAAGATGTCCCCGCGACCACCCGTCGAAGCCTGCTCGTTGAACTGGTTCCCACCGGAACCACCGGCACCCTGCTCGTTCTGGAAAATGTTCCCCGAGCCCCCGGTGGAAGCCTGCTCGTTGAACTGATTACCCCCGGAACCACCCGCACCCTGCTCGTTCTGGAAAACGTCGCCCGATGAAGTCGTCATCCTGTGCACTCCTGACATTCGGATCGGTGAAGCCCACGCCCCTCCGTTGTCATCCAGTCTTGGGCCGGAAGGCGCCCCGGTCATGAGTAGCGGCCTACTCGGCTTCCGCACGGCCGCCGCCGCCGACTACCTATGGGCCGTCGCCGGGACTACTCCCCGAGGCGAGCGGGCCTACCACCGAGGCCAGCTCGCGGCGCCCGGAAATACCCAGCTTCGCGTAGACCCCGTGCAGCACGTTGTCGACCGTGCGCACCGAAACCACGAGGCGGTCCGCCACCGCGCGGCTCGTCAACCCCGTGGCCACCAAGCGGGCGATCTCCAGCTCCCGCACCGTCAGGTCCAACGGCGTGTCCAGTGAAGACAGAGCCGGCGTCGCCGCGTCCTCACAGGACGCCAGCCACGCCCGCGCCCGCTGGGCCGACATCGCCGCGCTGCCGTTCTTGCCCTCCAGGCGGTACACCCGCGCCGCCTCGGCAGAGGCCTCCGCCGCCAGCAGCCGCGCGCCAGCGTCGGCGAACGACGCGGCCACCGTGTCCAGCGCCGAAGCGTCCGAGACGGCCGAAGCGTGGGCCGAGTAGAGCTCCGCCATCCCACCCGCCGACGGGATCTCGCCCGGCTCGCCCCCGAGCCGGACCAGGTCGTGGCGGATCTCGGCGGCGACCGCGAGCCTGCCGGCTTCCGACGCGGCCGATGCGGCGGAAGCAGCCAATTCCAGCGCCCGGGTCAGCTCGCCCCGCGCCGCGGCCACCCACGCGCCGTCCCAGTCGCCGACCGGCTCCGCCACCCGTCCGCTCATCGCCGTCGCCCGCACCAGCGCCGCGGCGACGGCCGGGCGGAACTCGTGCGGCTGGTCGTGCGCGTCCGCGGCCAGGGCTTCCCGCAGCCAGCGGATCGCGCCGCGGACGTTGCCGTAGGCGAGCGCGACCGTCCCGAGCGACGCCGCCGCGCCCGCGACCGCCGGGCCCCACCGGTCGCGGACGGCGTCCCGGTAGTCGTCGCCGGCCCGGTCTTCGGCCTCCTCGAGCCGGCCCGCCCGGCACAGCGCGACGATCCGCGCGTGCTCCAGCCGGACCCTCGCGCCGGGGGCCGACGCGTCCGAAATCCGGGAGGCGATCTCCAGCCCCTCGTCTACGACGCCGAGGCACGCCTCCGTCCGCCCGGTCGAAGCCAGGGCCCCGGCCGCGGCCACCAGCGCCGCGAGCCGGAGGGCGTCGCCGCGGCGGTTGCGGTCCAGGACCGGCCCGAGCAGGTCCAAGGCCTCGCGTGACGCCCCCGCTGCCGCGCGCAGGGCCGCCCGGGCGGTCGCCAGCTCGTCCGACGCCACCGCGCCGGACACGGCCGTCTCCGCGGTGTCCAGTACCGCGGCGGCCTCCTCGGACCGGTTCAGGCCGAACGCCAGGTTCCGGGCGCGGGTGGCGGCGACGCGAGCGTGCTGGGCGTCCGACACCGTTTCGCCCGCGAGCTCCGCGAGCAGTGAGTCGGCGTCGGCGTGCCGCCCGCCCGCGACCCGGACCTGGGCGAGCAGGAACTTCGCGCCGAAGCCGCCGCCCATCCGGACGGCTTCGGCCGCCAGCTGCTCGGCCTGCGGGAAGTCCTTGCGCAGCAACGTCTCCGCCGCGGCCCGGATCAGCTGCGGGTCGGTCGGCAGCCCGGCGGCCAGGCGCCAGCGCACCAGCCGTGGCTTGTCCTCGGCGCGGCGAGCGCCGGTGAGGTCGAGGGTTTGCGCGAGGATCCGGTAGGTGTCGCGCTGGCGCAGCGGCGACGTCCGGCGCCGGATCACTTCGGCGTAGAGCGGGTGGGCCAGGCGGACGTTCAGCCGCCGCCCGGTCCGTTCCGAAACGACCAGCCCGGCCTGCTCGGCCCAGGCGAGGACGCGCGCGGCGCCGAGCCGCACCAGCGGTTCGGCGCCCAGTGTCTCTCCGAAGGCGAGCAGTTCCAGCAGCCGCCGCTCGTCGGCGTCGACCCGGTCGATGCGGGTTTCGATCAGCTCCACCAGCCGCGGGGTCGCCGTCAGGGCGCCGCTCCACCGCCAGACGCCGTCCTCGGCCGACAGCGAGCCGCTGTCGAGGCCGCCTTGCACGAGCTCGCGCAGGAACAGCGGGTTGCCCAGGGTCAGGTGCCAGAGCCGGTGTTCGGCGCCGTCGTCGAGCCGCCCGCCGAGTGCCGCGGTGATCAGCTCGGTGGTCTTCGGGCGGGTGAGCTCGCCGACGTCGAGGCGCTCGGCGACGCGGTCCTTCCACATCGCGAACACCGGGTCGGGCACGCTCACGCCGTGCGGCGCGATCACGATCACGAACGCCGAGGCGGTCGCGGCGAGTTGGTGCACCAGGGTCGCGGAGAGGTCGTCGAGCAGGTGCGCGTCGTCGACGCACAGCACCAGCCGGCGCCCCTCCGCGCCGCGGGTGAGGTGGCCGGCGACCTGGTTGAGCCGGTGGGCGCGGTCCCCGGTGCCGTCGGCGCTGCCGGGCAGGAGGTGGGCGAACGCGCCGAACGGGATGGTCGAGGCCGACGACATCGCGCGCACCCAGTGCGTGCGTGCTCCGTCGCCGGCCAGCTCGGCCAGCAGGACCTTGGCCAGCCGGGTCTTGCCGGCGCCCGCTCGCCCGGTCAGCAGCAGTCCGCACACCTCGGGATCGCCCAGTGCCCGGCGCGCGAACGCCAGTTCCTGTTCGCGGCCGACCAGCGGCCAGTCGTTCGCCACACCCACTGCCTCCCCAACCCCTCACGGGCCCCTCACGGGCTTTCCGGTGCCCGCGCACACTTGTTCCTCGGATAATGACCACGCACCACGCGGCCAAGTACCGAATCCGCGCGGCGATTTGGCAAAAATCGATGAGCGGTGCCGCAAATGCGACACAACGGACACTCGATCTCCGATTTCGTGAACGTTTTCCGGCTATTCCACAGAATTCGTGATCAATGACTCTCCCGTGATTCTTTTTCGTGGGCGACCATCATTCCTACGACGCGCGGGAGGACCACCGCGTTCCAGCCCGCCATGGCGGTGACGAGCGCCGGCTCCGGGCCGCCCGTCCACACGCGCACCTCGCCCGCGCGCAGGTCGATGCCGAGCACGCCGGCCCACGGCACCTTCGGCGCGTACCACCGTGGCCGGCGCAGCCCCTCGGCGTCCGCGTCGATCCGCGGGTGCCCGCCCCCGCCGAACCGGGCGGTGGCGCCGGCCTTGATGGCGTCGACCGCGGTGCGCGCGATCCGCGGGCAGGCCGCCGATTCGACCAGTTCGACCAGCCGCCGCCACGTCTCGCGGGCGTCATCGAGCTCGCTGCCGCCGCGGAAGGCGTCGAACACGAACCGGCTCCGCACCGGGCCGTGGGCCAGGCCCAGCGCGTAGCTGGCCTGGTGCGGCCGGGCCGCCGCGTGGTAGGCGACCCGGTCGACTTCGGCCAGCCGGAAGACCCGGTCACCGATGACGATCACGTCACCCGCCGCGGCGAGCGTGCGCCCGCCGCTGCGAACCCGGAGCTCGCCGGAGCCGGTGAACGAGAACTTCCCGCCCGCCATCGGGCTACTTGCCGGCCTTCGCCAGGCAGAGCACGACGCCGGTCTCGCCCTCCTTGCCCTCCCAGAACACCTGGTCGGCGTCCGGGTACGGCGTGCACGCGCTGATCTGGGCCTCGATCTGGGTCTTGTCCTCGACCCGCGCGACGACCTTGAGCGTCGCCTCGGGCGTCCCGCAGTCGACGATCTTCACATAGTTCTCGCCGCTTTCGGTGACGCAGTTGCCGACCTGGGCGTTCTCGCCGTTGGACCGGGTGGCCACCCAGACCAGCGCGAGGATGCCGGCGACGACGATCAGGAACACGGTGAGCACGATCTTCTGCCGCCGCTTCGACTTCTTCGGCGCGGCGGGCGGCTGCGGAGGCGGCGGTCCGGGCATCCCCGCCTGCGGCGGCACCGGCCGCGTCGGATCCGGGTACTGGGGTCCACCCGTCTGGGTCATGGTGTTTCCTCCCTCGAACGTCCAGCTGTCGCCTTCTAGGCGTTCCACTCGCGTTCCACGACGTTCCACCGGATGTTCGAGACAACGACCGCTCCGGACGGCCAGGATGATCGGCACCCCGCTCCCGACGTGAGGACCCGAGGATGACCCGACTGCCCGCCTTGGCCGTCACCGCTCTGACCACCGCCGCGCTGCTGACCGGCGGGACCGCCGAAGCCGCGAGCCCGCCGTTCACCGGCTCGGTCTTCCGCGCCACGCACAACAGCTACTCGGGCAGCGTCGACGGCGCGAAGAACTCGATCGCCTACCAGCTCGACCACGGCGTCCGGTTCATCGAGTTCGACATCCACGACAACGGCTACGCGACGAACCACGACTACGGCGTCGGCCACGACTCGCCCGGCAACGCCGTCGACCACAGCGGCGGCAACCCGGCGTCGAACAACCTGCGGGACTGGCTGAGCACGGTCAACACGTGGTCGGCGGCGCACCCGGCGGCCGCGCCGATCGTCGTCATGCTCGACCTCAAGGACAACCTGACCGACAACGCGAACTTCGCGGAGGGCAACCTCGTCGCGGTCAACCAGGAGCTGGAGTCGGTGTTCGGCAACCGGCTGCTGCGGGCGCAGGACTACCCGGCCGGCTCGCCGACCGTGGACGCGCTGCGCGGGCGCGTGCTGCCGTTGCTGTCCGGCGACGGCGGCAGCCGCAGCGAGTACAAGCGCGACGTCGGGTACCACCCCGCGGTCGCGCTGAACGGCCGCGGCCAGATCGTCGAGGTGCACGACTCCGGCGGCGGCGCGCTCTGGTACTGGACCGGGACCTACGGCACCGACGGCCGCGTCACCTGGCTGCGGCACGGCAAGTACGACAGCGGCCAGACGCCCGCCGTCGCGCTCAACGACAACGGCGACCTCGTCGAGGTCCACCAGTCGCAGGGCGCGAGCACGCTCTGGTACCACGTCGGCAAGCTCGGCACCGACGGCGAGATCACCTGGCAGGCCAGCCACCAGTACGACAACGGCGTCCAGCCGACCGTCGCCTTCACCGACGCGACGCACCTGCGGGAGATCCACCAGAGCCAGAGCAGCAGCCAGAACTGGAGCTGGAACGGCACCCTGTCGGCCACCACGGTGGCGTGGACCGGCAACGCGAAGACGTCCGACGCGCGGTTCGCCAAGGACACCGCCACCAACGGCACCCGGCGCGTGAAGGTGTGGACCGGCGCCGACGGCCCGACTCCGTCGAACACCCTGCGCGTGGACACCGCGAGCGTCACCGGCGACCGGATCCGCTACCGCCAGGTCGCGTTCGACGAGTTCCAGAAGGGCGACAGCGCGGAGCTGCAGCAGGGCGCGCTGTTCTACGGGGCGCCCGCGACGGAGTCGGCGTTCATCACCTCGGCCCGCCAGTCGGGCAAGCTGGTCCGCGGCTGGGACTTCGACTCGGCGGGCGACGCGACGACGCCCCTGGCGAACTACCCGGCGACGAACCACCCGTACGACGCCTGGTACCAGACGCTGCTGACCCAGAACGGCGCCGTCGAGTAAGCGTCACGACGGGTGGTAGCTGCAGCGGGTGCCGGTGTGGACGCCGTCGCGCAGGACGTCGCCGATCACCGCGTCGGCCGCCGCGATGCGGGTCAGCGCGCGGCGGATCGCCTTGCCCACGGCGATCCGCGCCTTCTCCTCCGCGCCCGCGAACTCGCGGACCCGGCCCGCGAGCCCCGCCGCGGCGGACAGTTCGCCGAGTAGCCAGTCGCGCTCGGTGCGCACCTTCTCCGCGCGGCCCGCGTCGTGGTTGGCCTCGTGCTCGTCGAGCTCGGCCTCGAGGTTCGCGAGCCAGCGCCGGTAGTGCGCGGTGGCCGCCTGGTCGAGCACCGGCTGCGCGGTCGTCACCTCGGCGAGCACCCCGTGCGCCAGCTCGACCGCGGTCAGCTCGTGGCCCGGGTTGTCCAGCAGGGTCGCCAGGTAGCCCATGCCGACGCTGTGCTCGACCAGCGCGGACCGCCCGTCCAGGGCGAAGAGCCAGTGGCTGCCCTGGCGCCGGCAGGTGACCCGCCGATCCGCGACGCGGGCCGCGAAGCCGGGCAGCACCATCCCGAGCTGCTCGGCCTCGCGCGTCGCCGCGGCCAGCTCCCGCGCGGCTTCGGCCGAACCGGGTCCCAGCGCCTGCGCGAGCCGCGCGCGGGACAGCGCCACGGCCGGCCAGTGGGCCAGCGCGAGGTTGTCGCGCACCGCGGCCCGGAAGTGCTCCGTGGCGCGCTCGGTCTCGCCCGCGGTCAGCATCGCCACGCCCAGCGCGTGCTGCACCGAGCCGAAGCAGGCGACGGCGAGGCTGCCCATCACCGGCAGCCGCGCGAACGGCGTGAGCAGCGCGTACGCGGCGAGCGCCGATTCGACGTCCGCGACCAGGTAAGCCGACTCGACGATCCCGTACATCGACACGAGCCAGCTGCTCGACCGCGGCAGCAGCGCCAGGTCCTGCCCGCGCAGCCGGGCCAGCGCGCCGGCCGCCTCGCGCTCGTCCCCGGCCGAAGCGGCGGAGACGGCCAGGCCGGCGACGAACGCGTTGTCCACCACGCTGAGCGTCGGCGAATGCACCGTCTCCCGCAGCACCGGCAGCAGCTCGGCGACGCGGCCCTGGTACCAGCGCACCGCCCCGAGCTGCGCGGTGTACCAGCCGATCGCGTCGGCGTCGCCGGCCTGCTCGCCCCGCAGCGCGCAGGCCGCCGCGCGAGCTTCGGCTTCGTCGAACCGGCCGGCGCGGATGCTGAGCATGACGTCGATCGCGTCGAGCACGAACCCGACCGCGAGGTGGTCGCGTTCGGCCAGCAGGCCGCGCAGGTCGGCGAGCCCGCGCTGGGCGTGCGGGTCGCCGTCGAGGAAGAGGTCGACCGTGCGCCAGAGCATGCCCATCAGCAAGTCGCTGCGCCGGCCGGTGCGGAAGCCCTCGGTGATCAGCTCCTGCGCGAGCGCGCGGCGCTGACCGCCGTGGTCGGGCCCGAGCAGGCAGTGGTGGGCCAGGCTCGCGGCCTCGGCCCAGGCGACCGGGTCGCCCGAGCGCTTGGCCTCTTCGAGCACGGCGAGGATCGCGTTGCTCTCCCCCGCCACGTAGTCGGCCTCGCCCGCGAGCCGGGCCTTGAGCCGCAGGGCCAGCGACGACCCCGGGTCGACCGCCGTGCGGGCACTGCGCAGCCGCGCCTGCAGCAACGCCGCCGCGGGCGCGCTCCGGTGTTCGTGCACCCACAGCCCGCCCAGGCCCAGCGCGGCGCGGGCCATCCCCGCCCCGTCGCACTCGGCCTCCGCGGCCCGGTACGCCCGGTCGAACCACTCCCGGCCGGCGCGCAGGTCGCCGTCGGCCTCGAGTGCGCGCTCCCCGTTGCGCAGCAGCTCACCGAGCGCGGTGGCCGCCGGTCGCGTTTCGCTGTCCAGCATCGCCGCCCCCTCTCCCCCGGGAAATGGTGCCCGCGGGACGAGCCGGGGTCAACGTGCGAAAACCGGCGGGAACGCCCTGGCCGCGGCCGGGAATTTTCCGCCGTCACGGTCCGCGTGCGGTCCATTCGCGACAGTCGCTGACGGCCGCCGTCAGCGGATCGCCAGGGACCGGTCAGCGCCGGCGGCGAAGCTCTGCGGCATGAAGAACCACGGCATGAAGAACCTCAGCGTCCTGATCTCCGGCGCCAGCATCGCCGGCCCCGCCCTCGCCCTCTGGCTGGCCCGCTACGGCTGCTCCGTCACCGTCGTCGAACGCGCGCCGTCGGTGCGCCCGGGCGGCCAGGCCGTCGACTTCAAGGGCGCCACCCACCGGACCGTCCTGGAGCGCATGGGCATCCTCGACGACGTCGTGGCCCGCCAGACCGGCGGCACCGACCAGACGATCATCGACGCCGGCGGGCGGGCGCAAGCCGTCATCCCCGGCGAGTTCACCGGCGGCGAGATCGAGATCCGCCGCGGCGACCTGGCCGACCTCCTGTACGAGCGCACCGCGGGGAACTGCGAGTACCTCTTCGGCGACACCATCACGTCGCTGACCGAGACGGCCGACGGCGTCGACGTCACCTTCGCCGAGGCCGCGCCCCGCCGGTTCGACCTCGTCGTCGGCGCCGACGGCATCCACTCGAACGTCCGGCGGCTGGCCTTCGGCCCGGAAGGCGACTACGTCAACTTCCTCGGCCACTACTACGCCCTGGCCGAGCTGGGCGAGCAGGTCGACGGCGGCGAGGCCGTGATGTACAACGAGCCGGGCCGGATGGCCGCGGTCGGCGGGCCGAAGGCGTCGGCGTTCTTCGTCTTCGCCTCCCCGGAGCTGGACTACGACCGCGGCGACACCGGCACCCAGCGGAAGCTGGTGGCCGCCGCCTACCGCGACGCCGGCTGGCGGGTGCCCGAGCTGATCGAGAAGCTCCCGCAGGCTCGCGAGTTCTACCTCGACTCGCTCGCCCGCGTCACGATCGACCACTACTCGCGCGGCCGGGTCGTCCTGCTCGGCGACGCCGCCTACGGCAACACCCTCGGCGGGTTCGGCACCGGCCTGGCCGTCGTCGGCGCGTACGTGCTCGCCGGCGAGCTGCTGGCCGCGAACGGCGACCACCGCGTCGCCTTCGCGCGCTACGAAGAACTCTTCCGCGGCTACGCGAAGGTCTCGCAGCGCGGCAGCGCGGGCCCGTTCCTCGCGCCGCCGTCCCGGCTGCGGATCAAGCTGCGGGACTGGACGTTCAAGTCCCGTTTCCTGCTCCGCATGATGCTCAAGGCGACCGACAACTTCGCCACCGACATCGAGCTGAAGGACTACGCCTCGGGTTCGTAGGCCAGGTTCGGCCGCAGCCACTGCTCGACCTCGGCCACCTCGACCCCCTTGCGGCGCGCGTAGTCCTCGATCTGGTCGCGGTTCAGCCGCCCGACGGTGAAGTACTTCGAGTCCGGGTGGGCGAAGATCAGCCCGGACACGCTCGCCGCCGGCGTCATCGCGAACGACTCGGTCAGCGCCATGCCCAGCTCGTCGGACTCGAGCAGCTCGAACAGCTCCCGCTTCTGGCTGTGGTCGGGGCTGGCCGGGTAGCCGAGCGCCGGGCGGATGCCGCGGAAGCGCTCCGCGTGCAGGTCCTCCAGCTTCGGGTCGGCGTCCGGCTCGAACCAGTCGCGGCGCGCCTTGAGGTGGATGTACTCGGCGAACGCCTCCGCCAGCCGGTCGGCCAGCGCCTTGACCATGATCGCGCGGTAGTCGTCCTGCTCGGCCTCGTACTTCGCGGCGAGGTCGTCGGCGCCGTGGATGGCGACCGCGAAGCCGCCGAGGTGGTCGCCCACCGGCGCGATGTAGTCGGCC
Source organism: Amycolatopsis sp. NBRC 101858 (assembly GCF_030269325.1). GTDB lineage: Bacteria > Actinomycetota > Actinomycetes > Mycobacteriales > Pseudonocardiaceae > Amycolatopsis > Amycolatopsis ponsaeliensis. The sequence goes on from NZ_BSTD01000002.1 coordinate 760,347, forward strand.
AGGCAGCGGTTCGCGCGGTCCAGCGGCTTCGACGTCTGCTGCCGCAGCATCGGGAACCCGACGTGGGCGAAGTCCCCGTCGAGCAGGATGTCGTCACCCTCGCTGTGCGCCGCCCAGAACGCGTACGCGCCCTTCGCGCGGAAGCTGCCGTTCGCGATGATCTCGTCGAGCAGCGTGTTCGCGTCGTCGAACAGCTCGCGGGCGACCGGCTGCTCCAGGATGGCCGGGTACTTGCCCTTGAGCTCCCAGGCGAGGAACAGGAACTGCCAGTCGACCATCTCGCGCAGCTCGGCGATGCTCGGCTCGACGACGCGGCGGCCGGTGAACGCCGGGGTCGGCAGGCCGTCGAACGACACCTTTTCCGGGTTCGCCCTGGCCTCCTCGAGGGTCAGCATCGGGCGGCGCTGCTTGTTGGCGTGCTGCTCGCGCAGCACGTCCTGGTCGGCCCGGTTCTTCTCGGCCAGCACGATCGACCGGTCCGGGTCGAGCAGGTCGGACACCACGCCGACCACCCGCGAAGCGTCGAGGACGTGCACCGTCGCGTTGTCGTAGGCCGGCGCGATCTTGACCGCGGTGTGCTGGCGCGACGTCGTGGCGCCGCCGATCAGCAGCGGCAGCTTGAGGCCGCGGCGCTGCATCTCGGTGGCGACGTTGACCATCTCGTCGAGCGAAGGCGTGATCAGGCCGGACAGCCCGACGGCATCGGCTCCTTCGGTGACGGCGACGTCGAGGATCTTCGCCGCGGGCACCATCACGCCGAGGTCGATCACCTCGTAGTTGTTGCAGCCGAGCACCACGCCGACGATGTTCTTGCCGATGTCGTGGACGTCGCCCTTGACCGTGGCGAGCACGACCTTGCCCTGCCCGCTGGACACCTCGGCGCGCCCGGCCAGCCGGGCCTCCTCCTTCTCGGCCTCCATGAACGGCTCGAGGTAGGCGACCGAGCGCTTCATGACGCGGGCGCTCTTCACCACCTGCGGCAGGAACATCTTGCCGGAGCCGAACAGGTCGCCGACGATCTTCATGCCGTCCATCAGCGGGCCTTCGATCACCTCCAGAGGCCGGGCCTTGACCTGGCGCGCCTCTTCGGTGTCCTCCTCGATGAAGTCGACGATGCCGTGGACGAGCGCGTGCGAGAGCCGCTCCTCCACGGTGCCTTCGCGCCACGACAGGTCCACGACGCGTTTGGTGCCGCTGCCCTTCACGTTCTCGGCGAAGCTCACCAGCCGGTCGGTGGCGTCCTCGCGGCGGTCGAAGAGCACGTCCTCGACCAGTTCGAGGAGGTCCTTCGGGATGTCCTGGTAGACCGCGAGCTGGCCGGCGTTGACGATGCCCATGTCGAGGCCGACCTGCACGGCGTGGAACAGGAACGCCGAGTGCATCGCCTCGCGGACGACGTCGTTGCCGCGGAAGGAGAACGACAGGTTCGAGATGCCGCCGCTGATGTGGACGCCCGGGCAGCGTTCCTTGATCCGCGGCAGCGCGTCGATGAACGCCTTCGCGTAGCCGTTGTGCTCGGAAATGCCGGTGGCGACGGCGAGGACGTTCGGGTCGAAGATGATGTCCTCGCCCGCGAACCCGGCCTGCTGCGTCAGCAGATCGTACGCGCGGGCGCAGATCTCGACCTTGCGGTCGGCGGTGTCGGCCTGCCCCTGCTCGTCGAAGGCCATCACGACGACGCCGGCGCCGTAGTTGCGGATGATCCGGGCCTGGGCGAGGAACGGCTCCTCGCCCTCCTTGAGGCTGATCGAGTTGACCACGCCCTTGCCCTGCAGGCAGCGCAGGCCGGCTTCGAGCACGCTCCACTTGGAGCTGTCGACCATCACCGGGATCCGGGCGACCTCGGGCTCGGTGGCGATGAGGTTGAGGAACGTCGTCATCGCCTGCTCGGACTCGAGCAGGTCGGCGTCCATGTTGACGTCGAGCAGGTTGGCCCCGCCGCGGACCTGCTCCAGCGCGACGTCGACGGCGCCCTGGTGGTCGTCGGACTCGATGAGCCGCCGGAACCGCTTGGAGCCGGTGACGTTGGTGCGCTCGCCGATCATCACGAACCCGGTGTCGGCACCGATGCCGAACGGCTCGAGCCCGCTGAACCGGGTGTGCGTGCGCGGCGCGGGCACCTCGCGGGGCGCGACGCCCTTCGCGGCGGCGGCGATCTTCGCGATGTGCGCCGGGCTCGTGCCGCAGCAGCCGCCGACCAGGTTGACCAGGCCTTCGCGGGCGAACCCGCCGATCAGCGCGGCGGTCTCGTCCGGGGTCTGGTCGTAGCCGCCGAACGCGTTGGGCAGGCCGGCGTTCGGGTGACAGGCGACGTAGGTGCCGGCGATCCGCGAGAGCTCCTCGACGTGCGGGCGCATCTCCTCGGCGCCCAGCGAGCAGTTGACGCCCACGACCAGCGGCTTCGCGTGCTCGATCGAGCTCCAGAACGCCTCGACGGTCTGGCCCGAGAGCGTCCGGCCGCTCAGGTCGACGATGGTGACCGAGATCCACAGCGGCAGGTGCGGCGCGACGTCGCGGGCGGCGGCGATGGCGGCCTTGCAGTTGAGCGTGTCGAAGATCGTCTCGATCATCAGCAGGTCGACGCCGCCTTCGGCGAGCCCGGCGATCTGCTCCGCGTACGCGGCCTTGACCTGCTCGAACGTCACTGCGCGGTACGCCGGGTCGTCGACCTTGGGCGAGAGGCTGAGCGTGACGTTCAGCGGGCCGATGGACCCCGCGACGAACTTCCCGCCCAGCTCGTCGGCGGCCTGGCGGGCCAGCTGCGCGCCGCGCACGTTCATCTCGTGGACGTGGTCCTGCAGCCCGTAGTCGGCCTGGCCGATGCTGGTGGCGGTGAAGGTGTTCGTCGTGGTGATGTCCGCGCCCGCCGCGAGGTACTGGCGGTGGACGTCGAGGATGACGTCCGGGCGGGTGAGGTTCAGCAGGTCGGGGTCGCCGGTGACGTCGTGGGTGTGCTCGCCGAAGCGGTCGCCGCGGTAGTCGGCGGGGGTCAGCCCGGCGCCCTGCAGCATGGTGCCCCACGCGCCGTCGAGCACCGCCACCCGCTGCCCGAGCAGCTCGCGCAGGCGCGTGGTGGCATCGGACTCGTTGGCGTTCATCGGCAGCCTCCCTCTCCGGGAGGCGCCCTTGGGTCGGTGGAACCGGCCGAGCGTGGCGGACCCCGTGGTCCGTTGCAGCGCCTCTCGACCTGTGGTCAAGGGTACTGGAAACCGGACGGCTCACACCATCCCGCCTCACCCGGGTCTCCCACCCACTGGGACGGTCATCGTCCACAAAGGACCGATTACGGGCAGTCACCAGGGGGCGAGCTTGAAAACTGAAACACGTTCTAATACGCTCCTCGCGTGGACTACGGAATCGTGCTGTTCACCAGCGACCGAGGCATCACCCCGGCTTCCGCGGCGCGCGCGGCGGAAGCTGCCGGGTTCGCCACCTTCTACGTACCCGAGCACACTCACATCCCGGTCAAGCGCGAGTCGCCGCACCCGCGCACGGGTGACGCGTCCCTGCCCGACGACCGCTACAGCCGCACCCTCGACCCGTGGGTGGCGCTGGCGACGGCCGCGGCGGTGACGTCGCGGATCCGGCTGTCCACCGCGGTGGCCCTCCCGGTGGAGAGCGACCCGATCACGCTCGCCAAGACGATCGCGAGCCTGGACCACCTGTCCGGCGGCCGCGTGACGCTCGGCACGGGCTTCGGCTGGAACGTCGACGAGCTGACCGACCACGGCGTCCCCGGCAACCGCCGCCGCACGGCGCTGCGCGAGTACCTCGAAGCGATGAATGCACTGTGGACGTCCGAAGAGGCTTCGTACGACGGGGAGTTCGTGTCGTTCGGGCCGAGCTGGGCGTGGCCGAAGCCGATCCAGGCCCACATCCCGGTGCTGCTCGGCGCGGGCCCGACGGAGAAGACGTTCCGCTGGATAGCCCGCCACGCGGACGGCTGGATCACCACCCCGGCGGACACGGACCTGGACGGGCACGTGGCGCTGCTGAAGGAGATCTGGGCCGCCGAGGGACGTTCGGGGGCACCGCAGATCTGCGCCCTCGGCGAGCGGCCCGACCCGGAACGGCTGGCACACCTGGATTCCCTCGGCGTGACCGAGACGATCTTCGGGTTGCCGGACCGGTCGCCGGAGGAGGTCGAAGCCTGGGTCGGCCGGCTGGCCGGCAAGCTCGGGATGGCGGTCTCCCCCGCCGTCTGACCCGTCAGAACCAGTGCAGGCAGTGCGGCTCCCGCTCCGCGCGGAACATCGCGTCGGCGAGCGGGACCACCGCCGGGTGATGGGCTCGGATGTGTCCCGCTCGCACCAGCGTGCTCGGGGCCGTGCCGCCGAGGTACACCGAACCCAGGTCGCTCACGTCCAGGGACAGGTCCGGGTCCCGGTCCGTCGGGACGCACTCGGCCTTGCCGTCGCGGACCGTCAGCAGGTGGCGGCCACGCTCGCCGGCGAACGGGTCGTCGACTTCGAGGACGAGCTCGCCGTCGGTCAGCCAGCCGCGGGCCGTCAGCGCCCGCGGGACGTCCAGGATCCGCACCCAGAGCCAGTCCGTCTCGTCGCTCGGCCGCGCCGCGCGGAGGTCGGCGAGCTGCCACCGCAGCGGGTGCCCGGGCGGGCACTGGCGGAACACGACCTCGGTCGCCAGGTCGTGGCCGAGCAGGAACCGCGCCAACTCCGAGACGACCGCGTCGTCGGCCGCGATCGTCTCGTCGACCGCCATCGTGCCGTTGCCTTCGATGACGTAGGTCGCGTACCCGTCCGGGACGCCGCCCGCGTCGCGGTGGACGGCGACGTAGCGCGACGCCGGGGACACCGGTGGCCGCCCCGCGCCGCGGGCCCACCAGTGGCGCGGCCGGGACAGCGCGCCCGGCCGGGTCCGGCGGTAGCGGTCGTAGACGTCCTCCAGGACCTCGGTGCACTCGGCGCGGCGCAGCACCTCGATCGAGCCGGGCACCGGGACGGCCCCGCCCCGCGGGACGGCGAAGGCGCCCTGATGGCGCGCCACCGTCACCCGGTGCGTGGTGGTCGCCGGCCCGTAGCCGAACCTGCGGTAGATCACGGCCTCGCTGCACAGCAGCACGGAAAGGAACTCCCCGCGCGCCCGGGCGTCGTCGAGGTGGTGCCGCATCATCGCGGTGAGCACGCCTTGGCGCCGGTGCGAGGGCAGGACACCGACGGCGGTCACGCCGGAGGCCGGGGTCACCACCGACCCGGGCAGGGTCAGCTCGAAGGAGTACGCGGCGGTGGTGCCGACGGGCCGGCCCTCGGCCGTCACCGCGAACAGGGCACGGTCCATTTCCAGGGCCGACCAGACGCGGTCCCGCTCGGCCGGGGGCTCCGGGAAGCGCCCGAACGCCGTGAAGAGCGTGTCGAGGAAGACGTCGCGGTCCTGCTCGGTCGTGGGACGGATCTCCATCGGCGGCGCTGCCTCCCCGGCTCGTGGTCCGGCCACAGTGCCGGGCCGTACCGCAGCCGGGCAAGCGAATAAGGCGGCGGGGCCCGGACGAATCCGGGCCCCGCCGCCGAGACCCCCCGGGGTCAGCTCGTGGCCGCGACCCCCTGCCGCGCCCGCAGGTCGAGCTCGATCTGCTCCAGCGTGCGTCCCTTCGTCTCCGGCACGAGCCACTTCGTGAGCACGAAGAGCACCACGTTGATGCCGGCGAACAGGAACATCGAGCCGCCGATGCCGAGCGAACCCACGGCGGAGATGAGCGGGAACACCGCGCTCACGATGCCGGTCGCCGCCCAGAGGACGACGCTGCTGACGCCCATCCCGGCCGCGCGGTACTTCAGCGGGAACACCTCGGCCATCATCACCCAGACGACCGCGCCCCAGCCGAGCTCGTAGCCGACCAGGTACAGCACCATCATCACCAGCATCAGGATGCCGCGCGTGCTGGTGTCGTGGACGTTCAGCACGACGAGCCCGGCCGCCACCAGCGTGATCACCATGATCACGTTGCCGATGAGCAGCAGCGGCTTGCGGCCCCAGCGGTCCACCACGAACACGACCCACGCGGTGAACAGGAACTTCGTGACGCCCAGCAGCACGCCGGACAGCAGCGCGGCCTGCGTGGCGAACCCGAGGCCGATCAGCATCGTCGGGAAGTACGCGTTGATCGCGTTGACGCCGCTGAACTGCTGGCCGACCGCGAGCAGGATGGCGACGACCATCATCGGCCGGACGAAGCCCGAGAACAGGTCGCGGAACCGGGGCTTGGCCTCGGTGTCCATCTGGATGACCTCGCGGATGGTCGCGATCTCGTCGTCGAGGTTCACGGTGTTGCCGTGCGCGCTCGCCAAGACCCGCCGGGCTTCCTCCTCCTGGCCGTTCTTGAGCAGCCAGCGCGGCGTCTCGGGCAGGAACGCCAGCCCGACGAGCAGGATCACGGCGGGCACGATCGCGCCGGCGAACATCCAGCGCCACGCGGAGATCGGGCCGAGCCAGTAGCTGACCAGGAACGCGATCAGGATGCCGAGCACGATGAAGATCTGGTTCAGCGCGCCCATCGCGCCCCGCAACCGGGCGGGCGCCAGTTCGGACAGGTACGTCGGCACGGTCGACGACGAAAGGCCGATGCCGAGACCGATCACCAATCGCGAAATCACGAGCAGCGCGAACGTCGGCGAGAAACTCGCCGCCAGCGTGCCCACGATGACGACCGCCGCGGCGACCATGATGGTGCGCCGCCTGCCGAGTGCTTCGTTGATGCGGCTGGAGAACAGCGCGCCCACGATGGCACCGACCGACAGGCTGGCGGTGATCACGCCCTTGTCCCAGGCGGTCAGCGACCAGGCTTTCCCGATGAACGGGAGCACCCCGGAGATCACGCCCAGGTCGTAGCCGAACAAGATGCCGCCGAGCGCGCCGAAGAAGTACAAGGTGGTTCGGCTGATATGCCGCGCCGGGGCTGTCTGCGTCATTGCGGGGTCGCCTCTTTCGTAGGTCCAGTCCAGCCAGCGGCCACCACACTCACACGCCGGAAAAAACCGGGCAAGACAGTCGTTGATAACGATTCAGAAACGTGATCGCCGTTCACATATGTGATACTGCTTGGCGCACAACGTTGCTCCATCCGCCACACCCTCCTTTCCGGCCGCGAATCGGTACACAATGGACACGAGCGGCCGGCTCGGCCGGTTCACGAATTCCATTGTGGACGGAATTCGCGAGCGAAATCGTCGAAGCGTTTGACCTGGTCCGAGCCTTGGTTTACCTTTCCTGGAAGCGCTCCCAGCCTCCTGTCGGCAGACCTCTGGAGGCAACCGTGCGAAGCACACGTTCCCGATCACCGAGACACCTGCTCGCGACCTTGCTGGCCGTCCTGACGCCGGCCGCCGTCGCGGTCACCGTCGCCGCCGCGCCGGCGTCCCCCGCCGCCGTCGCGGCCACCACGTGGCGCAACGCGGAGATCGGCGGCGGCGGGTTCGTCCCCGGCATCGTCTTCAACCAGGCCGAACCCGGCCTCGCCTACGCCCGCACCGACATCGGCGGCGCGTACCGCTGGAACACCGCCACCGGGCGCTGGATCCCGCTGCTGGACTCGGTCGGCTGGACCGACTGGGGCCACAACGGCGTCGTCAGCCTGGCCACCGACCCCGTCGACCCGGACCGGGTCTACGCCGCGGCCGGGATGTACACCAACAGCTGGGACCCGAACAACGGTGCCGTCCTGCGCTCGGCGGACCGCGGCGCGACGTGGCAGTCCTCGGCGCTGCCGTTCAAGCTCGGCGGCAACATGCCCGGCCGCGGCATGGGCGAGCGGCTCGCGATCGACCCGAACCGCGACAGCGTCCTCTACCTCGGCGCCCCGAGCGGCAACGGCCTCTGGCGCAGCACGGACTCCGGCGTCACGTGGGCGAAGGTGACCGCCTTCCCCAACCCGGGGAACTACGCTCCCGACCCGAGCGACCCCTCCGGCTATTCCAGCGACAACGAGGGCGTCACCTGGGTGACGTTCGACCCGTCGACCGGCACCCGCGGCAGCACCACGCAGACGATCTACGTCGGCGTCGCGGACAAGGCGAACACCGTCTACCGCAGCACCGACGGCGGCACGACGTGGGCGCGGCCGGCCGGCCAGCCCACCGGGTTCCTGGCGCACAAGGGCGTCCTCGACCCGGTCGGCGGCTACCTCTACCTCGCCACCAGCGACACCGGCGGGCCCTACGACGGCGCGAAGGGCGACGTCTGGAAGTACGCCACGAAGACCGGCGCGTGGACGCGGATCAGCCCGATCGCCTCCGACAGCGCCGACGACTACTTCGGCTACAGCGGCCTCACGATCGACCGCCAGCACCCGAACACGCTGATGGTCGCGACGCAGGTGTCGTGGTGGCCGGACGTCATCTTCTTCCGCAGCACCGACGCCGGTGCCACCTGGACCCGGATCTGGGACTTCACGAGCTACCCGGACCGCTCGCTGCGCTACACCCAGGACATCTCGCCGGTGCCGTGGCTGACCTTCGGCGTCCAGGCCGCTCCCCCGGTGCCCTCGCCCAAGCTCGGCTGGATGACCGAGTCGGTGGAGATCGACCCGTTCGACTCGAACCACCTGCTCTACGGCACCGGCGCGACCATCTACGGCACCTCCGACCTCACGAAGTGGGACAGCGGCGGGAAGATCACGCTCAAGCCGGTCGTCGGCGGCCTCGAGGAGACCGCCGTGCTGGACCTGATCAGCCCGCCGTCGGGCGCGCCGCTGCTCTCCGGGCTCGGCGACATCGGCGGGTTCCGCCACGACAGCCTCGACGCCGTTCCCTCGACGATGTTCACCTCGCCGGTCTTCACGACGACGACCAGCCTGGACTACGCCGAGCTGAACCCGGCGACGATCGTCCGCACCGGCACGCTCGACCGGACCGCCCGGCCGAACGACAACCGGATCGCGTTCTCCACCGACGGCGGCAAGAACTGGTTCCAGGGTGCCGAACCGGGCGGCGGCGCGAGCGGCGGGACGGTGGCCGCGGCCGCCGACGGCAGCCGGTTCGTGTGGAGCCCGGACGGCTCGGGTGTCGGCTACTCCGTCGGTTTCGGGTCGTCGTGGACGGCGTCGGCGGGCATTCCCGCGGGTGCGGTGGTCGAGGCCGACCGCGTGGACCCGAAGCGCTTCTACGGCTTCGCCGCGGGCCGGTTCTACGTCAGCACCGACGGCGGTGCGACGTTCACCGCGACCGCGGCGACCGGCCTGCCCAGCGGGTCGGCGCACTTCAAGGCGATGACCGGCGTGACCGGCGACGTCTGGCTGGCCGGCGGCTCCGGCTCGACCTACGGTCTGTGGCACTCGACCGACTCCGGAGCGTCCTTCACGAAACTGAGCGCGGTCACCGAAGCCGACAACATCGGGTTCGGCAAAGCCGCTCCCGGCCGGACGTATGCGGCGTTATACACCATTGCGAAGATCGGCGGGGTGCGCGGGATCTTCCGGTCGGATGACGCGGGGGCGTCGTGGACGCGGATCAACGACGACCGGCACCAGTACGGCAACATCGGGGCGGCGCTGAGCGGGGATCCGCGGGTGTACGGCCGGGTGTACGTGGGGACGAACGGGCGGGGCGTGATCGTGGGCGAGTCCGGCGGTGACCAGCCGCCGCCCACGACGACGACCACCACGACCACGTCGCCTCCCCCGACGACCACGACCACTCCGGTGCCGTCTTCGTCGTGCACCGCGGCCTACACGGTCACGAACCAGTGGCAGGGCGGTTTCCAGGCCGGGGTGAAGGTCGGGAACACCGGGACCGCGCCGGTGAACGGGTGGACGGTCACCTGGTCCTTCGCCGACGGGCAGCGCGTGACGCAGGCGTGGAACGCGCAGGTGACCCAGACGGGCGCGGCGGTGTCGGCGGCCGACGCCGGCTGGAACAAGACGATCGCGGTGGGCGGCTACGCCGAGTTCGGCTTCACCGGCACGTCCGGCACCACCAACACGAAGCCCGCCACGGTCAGCCTCAACGGCAGGGCCTGCACCACTACCTGACGACGAGACGGGAACGGGGCGGCGGAAGCATCCGCCGCCCCGCCCCGCACGGCCGGTCCCGTCAGCCGGCCGCGAGGAAGTGGGCGCGGATGCCCGCGCCGAACGCCGTCGGCGTGCCGTCGTAGGACGTGATCAACGCGGGGCCGGTGCTGCAGTTCCAGGTGTTCCAGGTCCAGCCGAGGTAGGACGCCTGGTGCCGGTCGAGCCAGTCCATCAGGCCGGTGACGTACCCGCTCGCGCAGTCGTTCTCGCCGATCTCCCCGGCCACCAGCGGCACCGCCGCGGCGACCGGCGCGAGCTGGCTGTCCCAGCAGGACGACGAACTGCACGTGTTGAAGTTGTACGAGTGCCAGGACGCGACCAGGTTGCCGTTCGGGTCGCTCGGCTTGTACTGCAGCCAGCCGGTGAGGTCGTTGGAGTAGGCGAGGCCGCCGAGCATGATCACATTGGTGGCGCCGGTCGCGCGCACCGCGTTGACCAGCGTCTGCATGCCCGCGACCGGGTAGCCGATGCCCGTACAGGCGGAGCCGCCGTCACGCCAGCACGTCCACGCCTGGGCCGAGCCGGACACCGCGCGGTCGAGGTAGGGCTCGTTGAACAGGTCGAGGATCGTGGCGTCGTCGCCCTTGAACGTGTTCGCGACGGACGTCCACAGGTCCACCGAGTGCTCGGTGCCGGTCATCGGCTTCTGGCAGGTCGCGTTGACGTCACTGCACGCCGAGGAGTTCCCGGTGTAGACGCCGTGCGTCCAGTGCAGGTCGAGGATCGCGACGAGACCGTTCTGGTGCAGCAGGTCCACATAGGACTTGAGGGCCGCGCGGTAGGTGGCGCCGGCGTACCGCGGGTCCACGTTGGACAGCCCCAGCCAGCAATCCTCGTTGAAGGGCACGCGCACGACGTTCGCGTGCCAGCTCTTGATCGCGGTGACCGAGGCCGCGTCCATCGGGCCGTCGAAGAGGCCGTTGCCCTGCACGCACGCGAACTCGCCGCCGGAGCGGTTCACCCCGCGCAGCGTCACCGGCGTGCCCGCCGGGTCGGCCAGCCGGTTGCCCGAGACGTGCAGCTTGGGCGCACCACTCGGCGGCGGCGTTGTGGTGGTGGGTGTGGTGGTCGGAGTCGTCGGCGTGGTGGTCGGCGGCTGCGTGCCGCCGCACGGTTCGCCGTTCACGCTGAACGACGTCGGCGCCGCGTTGGCCCCGCTGTAGCCGAAGTTCGCGCCCGCGGTGACCGACGCGTTCGGGGCGATCGTGCCGTTCCAGGTCGCCGGGGTGAGCGTGACGGTCTTGCCGGACTGCGTCCACGTGCCGTTCCAGCCCTGCTGCAGCTGCTGGTTCCCGGTGTAGCTGTAGCTGATCCGCCACCCGGACAGCGGCGCCGTCCCGAGGTTCTTCAGGCTGAGGTCGGCGGTGAAACCGCTTCCCCAGTCGTTCACGGTGTAGCCGACCTCGCAGGCCGTCGCCGCCGCTGCGGGCGATGGGGTGCCCAGCGTGAACGCCGTGGTCGCGCCGACGACGGCGAGCGCGCTGAAGGCGCCGAGCAGTGCTGGTCCGGAACGCATCAATCACTCCCTCGGGACAGAACGGAAACCGTGAGAGCGCTCCCAGCAGCGCTGGACAGTACCCGGCCTTCTCAGCCGCTGTAAACCCCGCCGCGATCTTCGGCAAGGATTCCCGGAATCCACTCCAACGGCCGCATCCGGCGACGCCGGCCGGTGGCGCAGCGCTACCACGGGATGCTTTGCCTCCCAACGGCTTCGACCGTTCAGGAGCGTTCAGTTGCCGCCAGGCCCGGCGAGGGCACCCGAAAACGGACCACCGGATCGGCTCGCGTCCGGGTCGCGCTTTACAACGACGACACGCGGGGGTTACCTTTCCGGCGGCTGGAAGCGCTCCCATGCCAGGTCGCCTCATCCGAACGCGGCCACCACCCAGGGGCGCCGTGGCGTGAGCCGCGGCGCCCCTGTCCGCGTCCCGGGAGGCCCCGATGCACAGGTTCGCCGCCGCCCTCGCCGGACTCTGCCTCGCCGCCGCCGGCACCACCGCGGTCGTCGCGGCCGGGCCGGCCACGGCCGCGCCCGCCTGCCAGGTCGGCTACCGCGTCAACCAGTGGCAGACCGGGTTCACCGCCGAAATCACCGTGACCAACGGCGCCACCGCGCTCACTTCCTGGGCGCTCACCTGGCACTACACCGGGAACCAGTCCGTGACGTCGGCCTGGAACGCCACCGTCCGCCAGTCCGGCGCCGCGGTCACCGCGGAGAGCCTGCCCTACAACGCCGCGCTGCCCGCCGGCGGTTCCGTTTCGTTCGGCCTGCAGGGCACCTTCAGCGGGACCAACGCCGACCCGGCGGACTTCGCGCTCAACGGCGTCGCGTGCGGGGACACCACGCCCCCGGCAACGACTCCGACGACACCGACGACGACCACGACCACCGCGCCACCGCCCGCCGGGTGCGCGGACGCGGCGTTCTGCGACGACTTCGAGCAGCAGACCGGCGGCGCCCCGGCCGGCCGGTGGACCGTCGGCGCGGCGAACTGCCAGGGCACCGGCACGGTCACCGTCGACACCGCCGTCGCGCACTCCGGCACCCGCTCGGTGAAGGTCGCCGGCGGTGGCACCTACTGCAACCACGCGTTCTTCGGCACGAGCGTGCCCGGCTCCGGCGTGCTGTACGGCCGGTTCTGGGTCCGCCACACGACCCCGCTGCCCGCCGGGCACGTCACGTTCATGGCCCTGCGCGACACCGCGGACGGCGGCCGTGACCTGCGGGCCGGCGGGCAGAACCGGGCGCTGCAGTGGAACCGCGAGTCCGACGACGCCACGCTGCCCGCGCAGAGCCCGGCCGGCGTCGCCCAGAGCGTCCCGCTGCCGACCGGCACCTGGTCGTGCTTCGAGTTCGCGATCGACGGCGCGGCCGGGCAGCTGCGGACGTGGCTGGGCTCGGCCGAGGTGCCCGGGCTGGTCGTCGACGGCGTGCCCACTCCCGACGTCGACCAGCAGTGGCTCGCCCGGGCCTGGCACCCGGCCGTGACCGACCTGCGGCTCGGCTGGGAGAGCTACGGCAGCGACGCCGACACGTTCTGGTTCGACGACGTCGCCTTGGGCACCGCGCGGATCGGCTGCTAGGCCGCGACGATCCGGTCGATCTCGGCCAGCTCCTCGTCGGTGAAGTCCAGGTTCGTGACGGCCGCGACGGTGTTCTCGAGCTGGGCGACGCTGCTCGCCCCGATCAGCGCGGACGTGACGCGGCCGCGGCGCAGCACCCAGGCGATGGCCAGCTGCGCCAGCGTCTGCCCGCGGCCCTTCGCGACGTCGTTCAGCGCGCGGATCGTCGCCAGGGTCTCCTCGGTGAGCCGGTCCTTCGTGAGGAACGGGCTGGCGCCGGCCGCCCGCGAGTCGGCGGGCACGCCGTCGAGGTAGCGGTCGGTCAGCAGGCCCTGGCTCAGCGGCGAGTAGGCGATCGAACCCACGCCGTGCTCGTCGAGGACGTCCTGGAGGCCGTCTTCCACCCAGCGGTTCAGGATCGAGTACGACGGCTGGTGGATCAGCAGCGGCGTGCCGAGGTCCTTCAGCGCGGCCAGCGCCGCCGTGGTCTGCTCCGGCGAGTAGTTCGAAATGCCCGCGTACAGCGCCTTCCCGGACCGGACCGCGGTGTCGAGGGCACCCATGGTCTCCTCGATCGGCGTCTCGGGGTCCGGGCGGTGGGAGTAGAACACGTCGAAGTGGTCGAGGCCGGTGCGCGCGAGGCTCTGGTCGAGGCTGGCCAGGACGTTCTTGCGCGAGCCCCACTCGCCGTACGGGCCGTCCCACATCAGGTAACCGGCCTTGGACGACACCAGGATCTCGTCGCGGTACGGGCGGAAGTCGGCGGCGTAGTGCCTGCCGAAGTTCGCCTCCGCCGCGCCGGGCGGCGGGCCGTAGTTGTTGGCCAGGTCGAAGTGCGTCACCCCGAGGTCGAACGCCCGGCGCAGCACCGCGCGCTGGACGTCGAGGGGCTTGTCGTCCCCGAAGTTGTGCCACAGGCCGAGCGACACGGCGGGCAGCTTGAGGCCACTGCGTCCCGCTCGCCGGTACGGCATGCCCGCGTAGCGGTCTTCGGCGGCGACATAGGGCGACATGGTTCTCCTCGTCGGAAGGGGTTCTCGCGGAGTCTAGCCGCGGGTGATCAGCGCGCCGGCGAACGACGCGGCGGGCGGCAACGCGGGCAGGAGCGTCGCCTGGTAGGCGTGGTAGATGTCCGGCTTGCCCGCCCAGACCGCCGAAGCGGGGCGGTTCTCCGGGTCCAGCTCGTGGTGCCACGAACCGCGCTCGCGGTCGACGAAGCACGCGTCGGCGTGGGCGCACCACTCCCGGAACCGGTCGAGGTAGGCCGCCTCGCCGGTCTCCTGGTGCAGTGTCCACGCGGCGGCGATCGCCTCGGCCACGACCCAGTGCAGGCGGGTGCGCACGACCGGCGTCCCGGCGAAGTCGGTGGTGTAGACGAAGCCAGGGCGGCCGTCGACGGCCCAGCCGTGGCGGACCGCGGTCGCGAACAGCGCTTCCGCGTCCGGCAGCAGCCAGTCCGGTGCGCCGGCGCCGAGGGCGCGCTTGAGGTGCACGGCCAGCCGCGCCCATTCGAAGAGGTGGCCGATGGTGGCGCCGAACGGCCGGAAGGGGTGGGCGGGCTCGTCCCGGTTGCGCTCGAGCTCGACGTGCCAGCCCGAGTCGTAGTGCTCCGGCAGCAGCCAGCCGTGCGCGCGGGCTTCACCGTGCACCAGGTGGTCCACAATGGACAGCGCGCGATCGGCCCAGACCCGGTCGCCGGTGACGTCGGCCGCGGCCAGGAACGCCTCGACAGTGTGCATGTTGGCGTTGGCCCCGCGGTAGTCCTCGAGGTCGGTCCAGCCGCGGTCCCAGACGTCGGCGACGCGGCCGGGGCCCGGCTCCCAGAACCGGCGTTCGACGACGTCGAGGGCCTCGGCCAGCAGCGGTTCCGCGCCCTCGGCGCCGGCGGCGACCGCGCTCGCGGCCGCCAGGACGACGAAGGCGTGCTCGTAGGCGCGCTTCTCTGACAACGTTGTCGTCGCGTACCAGCCACCGTGGTCCGGATCGCGAAGCGGGCCGGTCAGCGCTCCGACACCGTGCGCTACCTGCTCCCCGGTCGCCGCGCCCTGGAGCCGGGCCAGCGCGAAGACGTGCGTCATCCGGCAGGTGATCCAGGTTTCGACGGGCCGGTCGAGGACCGGCTGCCCGGCGTCGTCGAGCCAGGCGAAGCCGCCTTCGGGGTGGGCCGCGCGGGCGGCGAAGCCGAGCAGGCGGGCGGGTTCGGCGCGCACCCAGGCGGGAACCGATGACGGACTGTCCACTCTCTGCCCTTCTCCACGGCCGGCCCGGTGATCGGCTCCCCTCGCCAAGGTAGGCCACGGCACCGCCGGTCGTCACCGCGGGATTCCGGAAGCGACCACCACCGCGTATCCTGATCGTGAGAGCGCTCCCAGTCTTCGACGCACGCTACCCGACGAAGGGACAGACGTGACCAGGAGACGAAGTACGATCCTCGCCGCCGTCACCGTGTTGCTGGCGAGCCTGACGGCGATCCTGTTGAACACCGGCACGGCCGAAGCCCACGGCGCCTTGATGAAGCCGGGCAGCCGGACGTTCCTGTGCTGGCAGGACGGGCTCAGCTCGACCGGCCAGATCATCCCGCAGAACCCGGCCTGCTCGGCCGCGGTGACCACCAGCGGCGCCAACTCGCTGTACAACTGGTTCGCCGTGCTGCGGTCCGACGGCGCCGGCCGCACGCGCGGCTTCATCCCGGACGGGAAGCTGTGCTCCGGCGGGAACCCGGGCTACGCCGGCTTCGACCAGGTCGGCGACTGGCCGCTGACCCACCTCACCGCCGGGGCCTCGTTCGACTTCTCCTACAACGCGTGGGCCGCGCACCCGGGCTGGTTCTACACGTACGTGACGAAGGACGGCTGGAACCCGTCGTCCCCGCTCACCTGGGACTCGCTGGAGGACCAGCCGTTCCTGACCGTGGACCACCCGGCGGTGACCGGCCAGGTCGGGACGGTCGACGGGCAGTACAAGTGGACGGGTGCGCTGCCGGCGAACAAGTCCGGGCGGCACATCATCTATTCGGTGTGGAAGCGCTCCGACAGCAGCGAGACGTTCTACGGCTGCTCGGATGTCACGTTCGACGGCGGGCACGGCGAGGTGACGGGCGTGCACCAGCCGGGCAGCCCGACGACCACGCCGACGACGCCCACGAGCCAACCGCCGTCCGGCGGTTCGTGCATGGCGATGTACGAGGTGACGAACGCCTGGAGCGGCGGCTACCAGGCGACCGTGACGGTGATGAACCACGGCACCACGGCCTACAGCGGCTGGCAGGTGGGCTGGACGCTGCCGTCGGGCCAGACGATCGGCAGCATCTGGAACGGCACGCTGAGCCAGTCCGGTTCGGTGGTGACGGTCCGCAACGCCGGCTGGAACGGCGCCGTCGCGCCCGACGGGACGACGACGTTCGGCCTGGTGGTGAACGCGGCGGGGACGAACCCGGCCCAGCCGTCGCCGACCTGCCAGGGCACCTGAGGGGTCGGCAGCACCGGCCCGTCAGCGGGCGGGACCGGTGCTGCCGCGGGTGATCAGCCGCGGCCGCGAGGCCCAGACGTCCCCGACGTCTTCGCCGGCGATGAGGTCCCGCAGCATCGACGCGGCGAGCCCGCCGAGCTCGGGCAGCGGCCGCCGGATCGCGGTGAGGGCCGGGCGGACGAGGTGGCAGAGCACGGAGTCGTCCCAGGAGACGACGGAGAGATCCCCGGGCACGGCGAGCCCCAGTTCCCGCGCGGCAACGAGCGCGGCGACGGCGAGGACATCGGTGTCGCAGAGGAGGGCGGTGGGCCGCGGGTGGGAGGTCAGGACGTGCCGCACGGCATCCGCCGAGGGCTCGACGCCGACGGCGGCGGGCTGGCTTCCTGAACGGAAAGCCGGCCTCACGGCGGAGGTCCCGGCGCGATTCCCGAGACCGGCGGCGCGGATCCCGAAGTCCGCGACCGGATCCACACCGGACACGCTTCCCCGGTCTCCGATGCCGCCGGCCAACCCCAGCCGCCGGGCTTCGGTCGTGAAGGCCTCCGCTCGCTCGCCCTCCTCCGCGAACGCCGCCGCTCCCGGGATCCGGACCACGCGGCGATGTCCCAGCGCCGCCAGGTACTCCAGGGCTTCCGCGGCGCCAGCCGTGTCGTCCACCCGGACCGAGGGCACGCCCGGCAGCCCGCCCGGGCCGCCGAGGACCACCGCCGGCAGGCCGATCCGGGCCAGCTCCGCCGCGCAGTCCGGGTCCGTCAGCAGCACCCCGTCCACCTTCCGCTCCGCGCGCCAGCGCCGGTAGACCGCCAGCACCGCGTCGCGGCCGGTGGCGACCTGGACCACGAGCTCCGGGGAGAACCCGTCGAGCAGGGCCGGCACGACCAGTTCGGACGGTCCGTCGAGGACCAGCCCGATAGCTCCCGCCCGGCCGCCGGACAGGGCGCGCGCCGTGCTGCTCGGCGACCACCCCAGCTCGCGCGCGATCCGCGTGATCCGGTGCCGGGTCGCCTCCGACACGCCCGGGCGGCCGTTGAGCGCGTAGGACACCGCGCCCTTGGACACGCCGGCCTCCCGGGCGATGTCGGTGATCGTCGGACGCTTCATCGCATTCCTTCCCCGCGCGAAAGCGTGTCCGCCCGGACACCCGCCGTCGCGCACCTTGACACCCGGCGGTCCCGGAAACAACACTCCGTCCGGGAGCGCTCCCAATCACGAGGGAGTGAGCCCTGGAGGGGGAGCGCATGAGGCTGATCCGAAGACGGCTGGCCTTCGCCGTCGCCGTCGTCCTGCTGGTGCTGACCGGTGGCTGCGGCCCGAGCACGCCCGAGCGCATCACGCTCACCCTGGCGACGTTCGGCGAGTTCGGCTACGACGACCTGCTCCCTGGCTACCGGTTCACCCACCCCGGGATCGACGTCCGCCAGGTGAAGACCGACCAGGGCGGCCCCTACCACCAGGACCTGCTGGCCAAGCTCCGGAGCGGACAGGGCCTCGCGGACGTCCAAGCCGTCGAGGAGGGCCACCTCTCCGACGTCCTCGCGCAGTCCGGGAAGTTCGCCGACCTCGGCGAGATCGGCCCCGCCGACGTGAAACCGGGCCGGTGGCTCGAGTGGAAGTACGAGGCCGGCCGCAGCAAGGACGGCAAGCTCATCGGCTACGGCACGGACATCGGCCCGCTCGCGATGTGCTACCGCAAGGACCTGCTCGAGGCGGCCGGGCTGCCGACCGACCCCGGTTCGGTCAAGACGATGTTCGCCAACTGGGACAGCTACTTCAAGGCCGGCGAGAAGTACGTCAAGCGCTCGAAGGGCAAGGCCTGGTTCGACTCCGCGGCGCAGAACTTCAACGCCATGGTCAACCAGCTGCCGGTCGGCTACCTCGACCGCGAAGACCGTTCGACGCTCGAGACGAACACCGCGCTCCGGGGCGCCTGGGACCAGGTCACCACCGCCGTGAAGCAAGGGCAATCGGCCGGGCTGACCGCCTTCGCCGAGGACGGCAACAACGGCCTGCGCCTCGGCGCCTTCGCGACGAAGGTCTGTCCTTCGTGGATGCTCGGCGTCATCGAGCAGCAGGCCGGGCTCGGCAACGCCGGCAAGTGGGCGATCACCGACGCGTTCCCGGACGGCGGCGGCAACTGGGGCGGCTCCTACCTCACCGTGCCGGCCGCGAGCGAGCACCCGAAGGAGGCCGCCGCGCTCGCCGCCTGGCTGACCGCGCCGGAGCAGCAGCTGCACGCGTTCCGGGTGAGCGGCAACTTCCCCAGCCAGGTCGACGCCTTCACCTCGCCCGACCTGCTCAGCGAGATGAACGGCTACTTCGGCGGCGCGCTGGCCGGGCAGGTCTTCGTCGCGCAGGCCCAGAAGGTCGGCAAGCCGCAGTACAAGGGACCGGGCGACGGCAAGATCCAGGAGACGGTGGTCGCGCCCGCGCTCAAGGCGGTCGAAGGCGGCGCCGACCCCGCCGCCGTCTGGCAGCAGGTGCTGATCGGGGTGCACCGGGTGGTGCCGTGACGCCGCGGGCGGGTTCTCTTCGGGGAAGGACACCGGGCGAGCTCCTGTCGATGGTCCGGACACAGTGGACCGGCGGCGAAACCCGGTCGCGTTCCCCTCCCCCGTCCGGCACCCTGGCCTGGTGACGACTCCCGACCTCACGCCGCTCTCCGGCCACTCCGTGCGCCACCCGGGCCCGGACGACCACCTGCCCGTGCTCGCCGTCCTCGACTCCTGGTGGGGCGGGCTCGGCGGCGAGGAAGGCACCCGGCAGCGGGCCCTGCTCCTCCCGAAGCTGATGTTCCAGCACTTCACCGGCAGCAGCTTCCTGGTGGCCGCCGACGACCGGATCGTCGCGTTCCTGATCGGGTTCCTCTCCCCGTCCCGGCCGGCGGAAAGCTACATCCACTTCGTCGGCGTCGACCCCGCCGAACGCGGCAAGGGTCTCGGCGCCGCCCTGTACGAGCGTTTCTTCGCCTACAGCCGTGCGAACGGCCGGAGCACCGTCCGCGCCATCACGTCCCCGGTCAACAAGGCGTCGCACGCCTTCCACACCCGGATGGGCTTCGTCACCGAGCCGGGCCCGAGCGAGTTCGACGGACTCCCGGTCCAGCCCGACTACGACGGGCCGGGGCTGGACCGGCTGTCCTTCCGGAAGGACCTCTAGCCTTCCTCCGCTCGCGGAAAGGTGGAGACCCGGGCCGGACGGCGGCTGCGCGGCACCGCCCGGCCCGGGAGTTCTCTTACTGCACCGGCGGGTAGGCGTTCTGGACCAGCTCTTCGAACTGGGCCTGGAACCACTTGCCGGACAGCGGCGAGTTCGGCAGGGCGCCGGTCAGGTTGCCGCCGTTGGCCTGGTCGCTGCCGTGGTAGGTCGGGTCGCACATCCGGTCGAAGCCCTTGCCCTCGTCGTTCGGGATCTGCGAGCTCGCGCCGTCGGACTCACCCGGCGGCTTGATCCAGACGTAGGCGTCGAAGTGCGCCGCGGGCGAAGCGGTGGGCCGCAGGCCGAGCCCGGCCCCGCTCTGGTTGCACCAGTTGCCGCGGTGCAGCCGCCGGTCGATCCGGCCGGAGTTCACATAGCTGTCCACAGTGGACCCCGACGCGCTGCCGGGCCGGGCCGAGCCGCCCCAGCCGTTGCGGGAGGTGTCGATCAGCATGCCGATGCCGCTCGGCAGGCCCGCGGAGACGAACGCGTTGTACATCGCCGTGGCGAACGGCACCTCGGCGAAGTACGGGTTCCACTGGTAGAACGTCGCCGACCGCAGGGGCTGGCCGCCGACGTTGAGGTTCGAGTCCGGCAGGTTCGGCTCGGTCAGCGGCGTGTAGTTCGCCGTGTCGCTGATGAAGCCGTCGATGCTGTTCACCCCGGCCGTCGTGCCCTGCAGCGTCTGCTTGACCAGGTTGACGAACGGACCGAAGTTGCTGTCCCAGCCCAGCCACGCCGAGTGCGCGATGTCCAGGTAGTTGTAGACGTTGGAGATCGCGTGCAGCTTGTTCAGCGCGTACTGGATGCCCTGGGTGTAGGCCCCGGTGGACTGCGCTTCGGCGCACTTGGCCGTCGCGGTGTTGGTGATCAGGTTGGGCAGAGAGTCCGGCTCGACGACCGCCACGACCCGCAGCGGCGCGTACTTCGAGTCCGACAGGATCGAGGCGATCGGGTCGATGTACTCGCTCTTGTACCGGGCCAGGCCGTTCGAGCCGGCTTGCAGCTCACCGTTGGACGCCAGCGCCGCGCAGTCGCGGTTCGGCAGGTCGTAGACGACGATCTGGATCGTCACCGGCGTGCCGCCGCTCTGCTGGGCCAGCGCCGCGTCGAGGTGCCCGCGCAGGCCGCGCGCGCTCGACGTGCCCGCGATCGCCGCGATCCGGTCCAGCCACACGGCCGTGGACGTGTTCGCCACCTTGGCCATCTGCGCGCCGAGCGTCCCGCCCTTGGCGGCCGCGGCCGCGGTGACCGAGGACGACCAGTCCGGGTTCACGTACCCCTTCGCACCGGAGTACGGGTTGTCGACGTGGGTTCCCGGCGTCGGCGTGGTCGTCACCGTGGTGGGCGTCGTCGGGGTGGTGGGGGTCGTCGGGGTCGTGGGGGTGGTGGTCGAGCCGCCCGTGGTGCCGTCGCAGACGACGCCGTTGAGCGTGAACGACGTCGGGGCGGCGTTCGACCCCGAGTACTGGCCGTTGAAGCCGAGGCTCGCGGTGGCGTTCGTCCCCAGCGTGGCGCCCCAGGACGGGTTCTTCGCGCTGACGTGCTTGCCGGTCTGGCTGAACGTCGCGCTCCAGCCCTGCTGGACCTGCTGGTTGCCGCCGAAGTCCCACTGGAGGTCCCAGCCGGACGTGATCGGATCACCCAGGTTGGTCACCGTGATGTTCGCGGTGAACCCGGGCTCGTACAGGTTGGTCGCGTAGGTGACCTTGCAGCCGGAGGCGGCGACCGCCGGGCTGCCGCCCGCCACCAGCAGCCCGGCGACGACCGCGGCGGCCGTCACCGAGGAAGCCGCGGCGAGCCGCACCTTCCTCTTCGGGGACCAGAAATCACTCTTCATCGAGTGTGCTCCTTCGTGTTGTCGGGTCAGGCGCTGCAGGGGGTGGAACCGATGGCGAAGCCGCCGGGCGAGCCGGTCGAGGCGCCGGTCGCCTGGAAGCCGATCGACGCCGAGGCGCCGCCGGCGAGGTCCGGTGCCCACGTCGGCGCCTTGGCGCTCGCCTGCTGCCCGGACTGGGTGACGGTGGCGCCCCAGCCGCCGGTGATCTGCGTCCCGGACGGGACGGTCCAGCCCAGCGCCCAGCTCTTCAGCGGCGTGGTGCCGGTGTTCTTGAGCGTGACGGAGGCGACGAAGCCGCCCTGCCAGGTGTTGTCGACGTGGTAGGTGACCCCGCAGCTCACCGCGGGCGGCGGATCGGTCGTCCCGCCACCGCCGCCGACCGGCGGGATCAGGTACGGCTGGAGGATCGCCTGCTTGACCTGGTTGACCGTGGTCCAGTCGTCGTTGAGGATGCCGCCGGTGTCCCCGGAGTTGGGGTTCCACGACCAGTAGGTGAAGCTCATCCCGGTCGCGCCGGTCCCCGCGTACTTCATCAGCTCCTGCAGCCACGTCTTGTCCCGCGGGTCGGCGAGCGTGCTGCCGAACTCGCCGAGCAGCACCGGCGCGATGTTCTGCTTCTGCAGGTAGCCGAAGAAGTGGTCCCACAGTGCCGGCAGGTTCGCCGGGAACGACGGGTCGGAGAACCACGGCTGCGCGAACACCGACGTCGCGTACTCGTGGGCCGAGTAGACGAGCTTGTCCGGTTTGGACAGTCGCACCGGGAACTGGCGGGCGCCGGAGAGGTTGCCGCCCCACCAGCCGCACTGCGGGTCGCCGGTGCCGCTGACGCAGTCGACGCCCTCGACGATGACGAGCCAGTCCGGGTTGGCGGACAGGACCGCGTTGCCACCGCGTTCGGCGGCCAGGCGCCAGTCGGTCGCGGTGTCACCGCAGCCCCAGCACGCGCCGCCGCCACCCTGGATCGAGTGCGGCTCGTTGTGCAGGTCGGCGCCGATCACCGTGGTGTTGCCCTTGTAGTGCTGGGCGAGCATCGTCCAGTCCGAAAGCCAACGGCTTTCCGGATAGGCGCTGGTGTACCAGAGCGGGGACTGCGCGCCGGAGTCCGGCCGGTGCTGGTCCAGGATGACGCGCATGCCCTTGGTGCCGGCGTACGCGATGATCTTGTCGAGCACCTGCAGCCCCGAAAGCCCTTGCAGGTCCGGGTTCTGGACGGCATCGATGCTGTTCGGCTTGACGCCGGCGTCGAAGAGCTGGTTGGAGTAGGGCAGCCTCAGCGTGTTGTAGCCGAGGCTCGCCATCTGGTCGAGCATGTCCTTGTAGTTCCGGCTCCACAGGCCGTGCGGCGAGTAGTTGCCGGTCTCGGCGCCGAACCAGTTGACGCCGGTCATCCGGACCGGGGCACCGGTCGCGTCGACGAGCTGGGAGCCCGACGCGTGCCAGTACCCCGTGCCGGTGCCGGATACCGCGGGGGCCGCGGCGGCCGGGGACGCCGTGAGAACGGCGCCCCCGACCAGTGCGGCGACCGCGAGGGCGAGCAGTCGCTTCATCGAGTGCCTTTCAGCCGAACAGGGCGACGTGCGCGGCGAACGCCGTGGCGATCTCCGACTGCGCCCAGAACCGGTGGTAGGTGAACGTCGGTGCGGCGCCACCGTCCAGGTAGGACTGGACCTTCGGCCACTGCGGGTCGCTCTTGTAGAAGGAGCGGATCGAGGTGAACGTCGAGCTGGAGCTGATCGCGTCGCCGTTCGGCATCGTGCCCGTCCACCCGGTGGGCACGTACAGGCCCTGGTCGGTGGTGGCGTTGTAGGCGTCGTCGAACCGGTTGTAGTCCGTCCGGGTCTCCGGCACCGCGATGCCCTTGCTGTCGGTGTTCGCCGAGAGCGCCGTGAGCAGCTGCTCCCCCACGCTCTTCGCCTGGGCGTTGCTCGACCCCGACGCGTAGTAGAGCAGCGTCTTGGCGAGCGAGGCCGCGACCCCGACGTCGTTGCTGTAGTTCTTCACCGTGACGTGCAGGCTCGTGTTCGAGCCCGGGCTGGTGGCGTTCCAGGTGTCCGGTGCCCCGCTCCAGCCGAGGTCGGCCGGGATCTGGAAGCTCCCGCCGGAGCCGACCGTGGTGTTCGCGATCGCCCACGGGACCCACTTGTCGAGGATCTTCTTCGCGCGGGCGTCGCCGGTCGCCTGGTAGTACTCGGCGATGCGTTCCATGCCCCAGGTCTGGAAGCCGAACCACTGGTTGCTCGGCGGGTCGTGCCAGACCGGCTGCTGGTCGTAGAACATCCCGTAGAACGTCGGCGTGCCCGACGGCGGGGTGCCGTACTGGCCTTCCCAGCTGTTGGTCGCGCCGCCGGCGAGACCGCCTTCGGACGACTGCAGCCACTGCAGGAACTCGAGCTGCCGGCCGAGGCTCGTCGCCCAGTCGCTCGCTCCGGTGGCCGAAGTGACCTTCAGCCCCGGGTCGGCCGACAGCGCGTACGCGGCGAGGGGGTTCTGGTAGCCCTGGTGGGCCGCCCCGTCACCGATGCGCCACGCCCACGCGCTGGCGGAGTCCATCGACCCGCCCCAGGCGTAGTACCAGGAAACGAGGTAGTGCTCGCTGTCTTTGCCGGTGCCGGCCGCGCAGCTCGACGCGCCGACGCAGTTGCCGATCTTCTTGAAGTACTTGTCGAACAGCGAGTACCGGAGGTAGTCGCCCATCTTCGACGCCTTCTTCACGACGGCCGCGACGTCCGAGCTCTTGCCCTGCGCGGCGGCCCACTTTTCGGCCTGGAAGGCCACCTGCACGGCGCGGGCATCCGCGTCGGGCGCGTCGGTGTACTTCCACTGCTTCGCGTACGACGAGTCGCCGGTGAACAGGTCGAGGTACCCGTTCTTGCCGCCGAACTTCAGGATGTCGCAGCTGGGCTGGGTGACCGTCTCCCAGACCGACTCCTGCGACCCGCGCTGGAAGGTGTTGATGAACGCCGGCGCGGTGTTCGTGCCGTCTTCGCAGTGGCCGAACTTGTAGATGTTGTCGACGTCGAGCAGCCAGTGCATGCCGTAGACGTCCGCCGAGCCGTAGGCCGCCTTCAGCTCCGCCGCGATCGGGTCGGCGCCGACGGACACGCCGGACTGCAGCTGCGACGGGTAGGACTTCGGGCTCGGGTACTCGGCCGCGTAGGTGGCGGGCTTGCTCGCGTTGTAGCCGGAGTTGCCCGGCTGGTCGGCCGCCGACGGGATCGCGTACGTCTCGATCGAGGTCCAGGCCTGGTTGAACGGCGACCAGTCCCCGGTGATCCGCCCGTAGGACGCTTCCAGCCACAGGTAGTAGCTGAACGCCTCCGACGTCGTCTCGTGGCCGTGGTCCGGCGCTTCGACGATCAGCGTCTCGATCGAGTGGTAGGGCACCAGGATGTTCCCGAACTTGCGGAAGTAGCCGTTGTTCGGGTCCTTGATCTTGTTGTACTGGGTCAGGAACGCGAGCTGGTAGTCCGATGTGGACGACGAGATCTCGTTCACCGTCACCGTGGCCGCGGTGTACCCGCTGCTGCTCGCGGTGAAGGTCGCGCTGCCCAGCGCTCCCCCGTTGTCGGCGCTCTTCACGGTGACGTTCTGCGGCGTGCTCCAGTTCGCCGTCGTGAAGGTGAGGCTCGTCGGCGTCGCGGTCAGGTCCGTGCTGCCCGCGGTGCGGGCGACGCCGACGGTGACCGAGGCGGTGGGCGCGCCGGCGAGGCTGACGGCGAACGTCGTCGTCCCGCCCTGCTTGACCTGCGCGGTCGACGGCGCCGCGACGATCGTGGGTCCGGAAAGGACCTTCACGGTCACCGGGCTCGACGAGGTGGACGCGTTCTTGTTGTCGTAGGCCTTCGCCGTGATCGAGTAGGTCCCGGCCGGCACGTTCGCCCAGCTGCCTTCGAACGGCGAGGCCGTGTCGGTGGCCAGGAGCGTGTCGCCGGCGTAGAACTCGACCTTGCTCACCGTGCCGTCGCTGTCGGCGGCGGTGGCGGCGAGCGGGATGGTGGCCGGGGCGTAGTAGGTGCCGGACGACGTCGGCGAGGTCAGGCTGACGGTGGGGGCTTTGTTGGCGCCGGTGCAGGCGGTGCCGTTGACGGAGAAGTCGGTGGGCGGGCGGTTGGCGGAGCCCTTCGAGCCGTTGAAGCCGAAGCTGGTGCTCGCCCCGGTGTCGAGGTGGCCGTTGTAGGACAGGTTCGTGGCGGTGACCGCGGCGCCGCTCTGGGCGAAGGTGGCGCTCCAGCCCTGCTGGACCTTCTGGCCGTCGAGGAACGTCCAGCCGACCTTCCAGC
This sequence comes from Amycolatopsis sp. NBRC 101858, assembly GCF_030269325.1. GTDB lineage: Bacteria > Actinomycetota > Actinomycetes > Mycobacteriales > Pseudonocardiaceae > Amycolatopsis > Amycolatopsis ponsaeliensis. Next base: position 786,217 of record NZ_BSTD01000002.1, read on the forward strand.
TGTCGAGGGCCGCGCCGTCGTTGCGCAGCGAGACGTTGGCGGTGAACCCGGTGTCCCAGTCGTTGGTGGTGTAGGTGACGGAGCAGGCGACGTCGGCGGCGAGCGCCGGCGAGGGGACGACCAGCGCGGCGGTGAACGCGACCACGGCCGAAGCCATGGCCGGCGCGCGGCCGCGTAACCAGCGGGTTCGGCGCACACGGCGCCATCGGGGGGAGGAACGCATGGCTTCGGAACTCCTTTGTCCGTAGGGAGCCAGCGATCTGGGAGCGCTTCCAGGCGCAGACGGTAGCCAGCCGGAAACGTGGATGTAAAGAATCGAGTCAGAAGGACACCGCGGACACGAACGTCACATCTGTGCTCCCGGCTCGCACCGGCGCACTGAACGCTCCTGAACAGCCCCCGCCGATGGTCGCCCCATCACTCGAACGGCCCAGCGCGTCGGTCACGCAGCGTGCTGAGGAAACGCTGTTTAGCGCCGAAGGCGTGCACCTCAGGCGGGACCGCTCCCAGCCACCGGCTCCCGCGGCCGTGTCGACCCTTCAATCACGCGTGTCGACTCCCCGATCACGCGTGCCGACCCTCCAGGCACGCGAGCCGACCCCCTGGGTACGCGAGCCGACTCTCCGGGTACGCGAGTTCGCCGGCCGGGCCCGTGCGCCCAGGGTCGACACGCGTGATCAGGAGGTCGACACGCGTGATCAGAGGGTCGACACGGGTTCAGCTCGAGGCGCGGACCGCCAGCGAGACCGGGAGGATCTGCTGCCGGGGCTTGAGGCTCTGGTCGTCGAGCAGCTGCAGCATCGTCTCGACCATCGCGTGGATCTGCTCGCGCGGGTCCTGGTGGACCGACGTCAGGGGCGGGTCCATCGCCGGGGCCAGGGTGGCGTTGTCGTCGAAGCTGACCACCGCGACGTCCTCGGGGATGCGGCGGCCCGCCGCGTCGAGGGTGCGCAGCGCGCCCACCGCCATCATGTCGCTCGCGACGAACACCGCGTCGAGGTCCGGGTGGCGGGTCAGCAGCGCGGACATCGCGTTCGCGCCGCCGGACAGCGTGAAGTCGGCCTCTTCGGCCAGGTCGGCGGGGTCGAGCCCGGCGTCCAGGAGGGTCTTGCGCCAGCCGGCGAGCCGGTCGATCGGGGCGCTCTGGTCCTGCGGCCCGGCGATGGTGCCGATCCGCCGCCGTCCGGCCGCCACCAGGTGCTCGACCGCGAGCCGGGCGCCGCCCTCGTTGTCGAAGTCGACCACGTGGACGCCGCGGCGGATGCCGGCCGCCTGGCCGCCGAACACCACCGGGATGCGCAGCAGCCGCAGCGCCTTGGGCAGCGGGTCGGCCCGGTGCGGCGCGAACACCAGCGCGCCGTCGACGTGCCCACCTTCGAGGAAGCGGACGGTCCGGCTCAGGTCCTCGCGGATGTCGCTGAAGATCAGCACCATCTGCCGGCCGACGTCGGCGAGCTCGCGGTAGCCGGCGCGCATGACGGCGGCGCGGTACGGGTCGTCGAGCAGCCGGGACTCCGGCTCCGACAGCACCACCGCGACGGCCCCGGTGCGGCGGGTGACCAGCGAGCGGGCCGCCTGGTTGGGGGAATAGCCCAGGTCACGGGCCGCGGCGTGGACCTTCTCGCGGGCCGCCGCGCTGACGTACGCGTCGTCGTTCAGCGCGCGTGACGCCGTCGACCGCGACACGCCGGCGAACGCCGCGACGTCCTCCAACGTCGGCCGCTCTTCATCCCCTGCTCGAGGCCCCACGCCTACCGCCCTCGCTCCACGACCACCCTGACGTCGACAGCTTAACCGGCACTCCCGCGCGCGGTCCGGGAGCGCTCCTCGCAGGAAACGCTCCGGTTACGACCCCTTGACACCGGTGAAGCCCCCAACCAGACTCTGCGACACCTGGGAGCGCTCCCAGTCGGGCTCCCAGCAGTGAGAGCGCTCATTCCCGTCAACAAGGTGGTTGAACACGTGAGAACGATCCGGAACGGCCTGGTCCTCGCACTGGGCATCACGATGACGGCGCTCGGCGCCACGGCCTGTGGCAGTGGCGGTGACGAAACCCCGCCGGCAGCGGCCCCCAACGAGCACGTGGACCTGACGCTGTCGACGTTCACCGAGTTCGGCTACGAGGCGCTCATCCCGGAGTACGAGCGGCTGCACCCCAACATCAAGATCACCCACCGCAAGACCGGCCAGGGCGGCCCCTACCACGAGGAACTCGTCACCAAGATGGCCGCGGGCTCGGGCCTCGCCGACGTGACGGCGCTCGAAGAGGGCCACCTGTCGGACTTCCTCGACAAGGGCTCCAAGTTCAACGACCTGAGCAAGATCGGCCCGGCCGACGCCTCCCCCGACCGCTGGCTGAACTGGAAGTACGAAGCCGCCAAGACCAAGGACGGCAAGCTGATCGGCTACGGGACCGACATCGGCCCGCTCGCCATGTGCTACCGCAAGGACATGTTCCAGGCCGCGGGCCTGCCGACCGACCCCGAAGCCGTGAAGCCGCTGTTCGCCACCTGGGACAGCTACTTCGCCGCCGGCGCCGACTACGTCGCCAAGACCAAGGGCAAGGCCTGGTTCGACTCGGCCGCGCAGAACTTCAACGCCATGGTCAACCAGCTCCCCCAGGGCTACATCGGCAGCGACGACAAGCTGGCCGTCGAGAGCAACCAGGGCATCAAGGACGCCTGGACCAAGGTCACCGACGCCGTCGCCAAGGGCGAGTCGGCCAAGCTCACCGCGTTCAGCAACGAGTGGAACACCGGCTTCAAGCAGGGCGCGTTCGCGACGAAGGTGTGCCCCGCCTGGATGCTCGGCGTGATCAAGGAGCAGGCCGGCCCGGAGAACGCGAACAAGTGGGCCGTCACCGCGGCCTTCCCCGGCGGCGGCGGCAACTGGGGCGGCTCGTACCTGACCGTCCCGACGCAGTCGAAGCACCCGAAGGAAGCCGCCGAGCTCGCGGCCTGGCTGACCGCCCCGGAGCAGCAGATCAAGGCGTTCCAGGCCAAGGGCACCTTCCCGAGCCAGGTCAAGGCGCTGACCGACCCCGCGCTGCTGAGCAAGACCGATGACTACTTCGGCGGCACGAAGGTCGGCGAGCTGTTCGCCGAGCAGGCCAAGAAGGTCCAGAAGCCGCAGTACAAGGGCCCGGGCGACGGCCAGATCCAGGAGAACGCGTCCAGCCCGGCCCTGCAGGCGGTCGAACAGGGCAAGTCGGCGGCGGACGGCTGGAACCAGATGGTCGAAGCCGCGAAGAAGATCACGCGCTGAGCCGATGACCGTCCTCGACAAGGTCGCGCCGGAAGGGAGCAAGGCCGGGGAGCGCACGTCTCCCCGGCCCACCTTCCGTCACCGGTTGAGCCGGTGGGACGTCAAGGTCTCGCCGTACCTCTACATCGCGCCGTTCTTCATCCTCTTCGGGATCGTCGGGCTGTTCCCGCTGCTCTACACCGCGTACGTTTCGCTGTTCAAGTGGGAAGCCGGCAGCGACGACCCCGACTTCATCGGCCTCGACAACTTCAAGGAGCTCTTCGCCGACGCGCAGTTCTGGAACGCGCTGACGAACACGATCAGCATCTTCCTGCTCTCCAGCATCCCGCAGCTCATCATCGCGATGCTCCTGGCGGCGCTGCTCGGGGCCCGGCTGCGCGGCGCGACCGGCTGGCGAGTGGGCATCCTGCTGCCCTACGCGGCCAGCCTGGTCGCCATCGGCATCATCTTCGCCAACCTCTTCGGCCCGAAGTACGGGCTGATCAACGGCGTACTGCAGACCATCGGGCTGGACCCGGTCGACTGGCAGGCCAGCCGGTTCGGCAGCCACGTCGCGATCGCGATCATGGTGAACTGGCGCTGGACCGGCTACAACGCCCTGATCGTGCTGGCGGCCATGCAGGCCATCCCCAAGGAGCTGCACGAGGCGGCGCTGATCGACGGCGCGGGCACGTGGCGCCGCTTCTTCAACGTCACGCTGCCGCTGCTGAAGCCGACGCTGGTCTTCGTCACCATCACCTCGACGATCGGCGGCCTGCAGATCTTCACCGAGCCGAAGCTGTTCGACGCCATGCCCGGGTCGAACAACGGCGGCTCCACCAACCAGTTCCAGACCGTGACGCTGTACCTCTACCAGACGGCGTTCCAGAACGCCGATCTCGGCTACGCCTCGGCGATCGCCTGGGTGCTGTTCCTGATCATCGTGCTCATCGCGCTGGTGAACTTCTTCCTCACCGGCCGGCTGGCGCGTACCCCGGCGGTGAAGAAGAAATGACGACACTCCAGAGTGACATTCGAAAAGCGGGGCTGCGACGGCGGGTCGCCACGCTCGGCAAGCCGCGCAAGGCGACCTACATCGTGCTGGCGATCTTCGTGCTCGGGTCACTGTTCCCGTTCTACTGGTCGTTCCTGGTGGCCAGCCGCGACAACGGGATGCTCACCGAGCGCATCCCGCCGTTCGTGCCCGGTGGCAACTTCTTCGCCAACGCGGCGCGGGTGTTCGACACCGTGCCGTTCTGGAAGGCGCTGGCCAACAGCGTCATCGTGTCCGGCACGGTGACCCTGACGACGGTGCTGTTCTCCTCGCTGGCCGGGTTCGCCTTCGCGAAACTGCGGTTCCGCGGACGCGACAAGCTGTTCGTGTTCATCGTCGTCACGCTCGCGGTGCCCACCCAGCTCGGCATCATCCCGCTGTTCATCGCGATGTCCGAACTGGGCTGGACGGGGACCCTGACGGCGGTGATCGTGCCCAACCTGGTCACCGCGTTCGGGGTGTTCTGGATGCGGCAGTACACAGTGGACGCTCTGCCGTACGAGCTGATCGAGGCCGCGCGCGTGGACGGCTGCAGCATGATCCGGATCTTCTGGAACGTCTGCCTGCCCGCGGTCCGCCCGGCGGCGGCGATCCTCGCGATGTTCACGTTCATGATGTCCTGGAACGACTTCCTGTGGCCGCTGGTGGTCCTGGACGCGGGCAACCCGACCGTCCAGGTCGCGCTGGAGAAGCTCCAGAGCGGTTACTACGTCGACTATTCGCTGGTGCTGGCCGGCACGACCCTGGCCACCATCCCGATCCTCATCGTCTTCGTCCTCCTCGGCCGCCAGATCGTGGCCGGGATCATGCAAGGTGCCGTGAAAGGGTGAACATGTCCGTACATCCCGACAGCGTTCGGGCGGAGACAGCGCTGATGTTCCCGCCCGGCTTCGTCTGGGGCGCCGCCACCGCGGCGTTCCAGGTGGAAGGAGCGACCACGGCCGACGGTCGCACGGACTCGGTCTGGGACGTCTTCGCACGCCGTCCGGGTGCGGTCGTGGGCGGCGACACCGGCGACCCGGCCGCCGACCACTACCGCCGGTACTCCGAGGACGTCGACCTGATGCGCCGGCTCGGCCTCGGCGCCTACCGCTTCTCGCTGGCCTGGCCGCGGGTGCGGCCGGACGGCGGCGCCCCCAACGCCGCCGGGCTCGCGTTCTACGACCGGCTGGTCGACTCCCTCCTGGAGGCCGGGATCCAGCCGTGGGCGACGCTCTACCACTGGGACCTGCCCCAGACGCTGGAGGAGCAGGGCGGCTGGACGTCGCGGGACACCGCGTACCGGTTCGCCGAGTACGCCGAGACGGTGCTGGAGCGCCTCGGCGACCGCGTCGCCAGCTGGTCGACGCTGAACGAGCCGTGGTGCGCGGCGATGCTCGGCTACGCGGGCGGCATCCACGCGCCCGGCCGCACCGACCACCCGGCCGCCGTCGCCGCCACGCACCATCTGCTGCTGGGGCACGGGCTGGCGATGGACGTCATCCGCCGGCACGCGCCGGGCGTCCCGGCCGGGATCACGCTCAACCTCTACCCCGTCGTGCCGCACGACCCGGCGAACGTCTCCGACGTCTCCGCGGCCCGGCGGATCGACGGCCTGCAGAACCGGCTGTTCCTCGACCCGGTGCTGCGCGGCGGCTACCCGGACGACCTGGTCACCGACCTCGAACCGTTCGGGTTGGGCGAAGTCGTCGAGCCCGAGGACAGCGCGATCATCGCGGCGCACGTCGACTGGCTGGGCGTGAACTACTACCGCGACTACCGCGTCGCGGGGCGCCCGGTGCCGGGCAGCGAGCCGGCGGGCCCGGAGTGGGTCGGCGCGGGCGACGTCCACTTCGTCCCGGACCCGGCGGCCCCCCGCACGGACTCCGGCTGGGAGGTCCAGCCGGCCGGGCTGACCGAGTCGCTGCTGCAGGTCCACCGGGGCTATCGCCGGGTGCCGCTGTACATCACGGAGAACGGCGCGGCCTACCCGGACGTCGTCTCCGAGGGCGGTGACATCGTCGACACCGACCGCGTGGCGTTCCTGGACTCCCACCTGCGGGCGGCGCACGACGCGCTGGCGGCGGGCGTCGACCTGCGCGGGTACTTCTACTGGTCGCTGCTCGACAACTTCGAGTGGGCGGAGGGGTACGCGAAGCGGTTCGGGCTGATCCACGTCGACTACGCGACCCAGGTCCGCACGCTGAAGCGCAGTGCGCAGTGGTACTCCCGGGTGATCGGGTTGAACGGCCTCGGCTGAGGTCCCGGTCCGGGCAGGCCACCGGCGCGGGTGGCCTGCCCCAGGTTCCCGGCCGGGCCCGAGGGATCCGGGCCCGGCCACCGGTCCACCTGCGCAGGCGAGCGGCCCGACAAACGGACGAGGACCCAGACCCTCCCGCACCCCGATCCGAAGCCAGAACACGGCCGGCAGTGCCGGGTCAAGGCATCTTTCCCGCCTTGACGCGGTGCTGCCGGCCGTAGTCACCATGACAGCTTCGGGGTGCCGAAGAGGAAACCGTCCCCGTCCACCCGAGGACGTGCATTCCGGCACCACCATTGACAGACTGACCGGTATGGGACTGCGCAGCGAAGCTTGGTTCAACAACCCCGCCGACCCCGGGATGACCGCGCTCTACCTCGAGCGGTACATGAACTGGGGTCTCACCCGGGAGGAGCTGCAGTCCGGCCGGCCGATCATCGGCATCGCGCAGACCGGCTCCGACCTGTCCCCCTGCAACCGGCACCACCTGCAGCTCGCCGACCGCACGCGTGAGGGCATCCGCGAGGCCGGCGGGATCGCCATCGAGTTCCCCGTGCACCCCATCCAGGAGACCGGCAAGCGCCCGACCGCCGCCCTGGACCGCAACCTCGCCTACCTCGGCCTGGTCGAGACCCTCTACGGCTACCCCATCGACGGCGTCGTCCTCACCACCGGCTGCGACAAGACCACACCCGCGTGCCTGATGGCGGCCGCCACCGTCGACATCCCGGCCATCGTGCTGTCCGGCGGTCCGATGCTCAACGGGTGGTACAACGGCGAGCGCACCGGATCCGGGACCATCGTCTGGAAGGCCCGCGAACTGCTCGCCGCCGGGGAGATCGACGACGCCGGGTTCATGGAGCTGGTCGCGTCGTCCGCGCCGTCGCCCGGGCACTGCAACACCATGGGCACCGCCTCCACGATGAACGCGCTCGCCGAAGCGCTCGGGATGAGCCTGCCCGGCTGCGCGGCCATCCCGGCGCCGCACCGCGACCGGGCGCGGATGGCCTACCGCACCGGGCTGCGGATCGTCGAGATGGTGCGCGAGGACCTCAAGCCGTCGGACATCCTGACGCGCGAGGCGTTCGAGAACGCCATCGTGGTGAGCTCGGCGATCGGCGGCTCGACCAACGCGCCCATCCACATCGGCGCGATCGCCCGGCACGTCGGCGTCGACCTGCCGCTGGCCGACTGGCAGCGGCTAGGCCACCACGTGCCGCTGCTGGTCGACCTCCAGCCGGCCGGGAAGTACCTCGGCGAGGAGTTCCACCGCGCGGGCGGCGTCCCGGCGGTGGTGCACGAGCTGATGCGGCACGGGCTCGTCCACGAGGACGCGCGCACGGTCAACGGCCACACGCTCGGCGACAACTGCCGCGACGCCGAGGCCGGCGACCGCGACGTCATCCGCACGTTCGACACCGCGCTCACCGAAGACGCCGGGTTCCTCGTCCTCCAGGGCAACCTCTTCGACGCGGCGATCATGAAGTCGAGCGTGATCTCGCCGGAGTTCCGGCGCCGCTACCTGGCCGGTGGCGTCTACGAGGGCACCGCGGTCGTGTTCGACGGCCCCGAGGACTACCACGCCCGCATCGACGACCCGGACCTCGGCGCCGACGAGCACTCGCTGCTCGTCATGCGCGGCACCGGGCCGCTCGGCTACCCCGGCTCGGCCGAGGTCGTCAACATGCGCCCGCCCGCCGAGCTGATCAAGCGCGGCGTGCACGAACTCCCGTGCCTCGGCGACGGCCGCCAGTCCGGGACGTCCGGATCGCCGTCGATCCTCAACGCCTCCCCCGAAGCCGCGGCGGGCGGCGGGCTCGCCGTGCTGCGGACCGGCGACCGGGTGCGGATCGACCTGGCCGCGGGCACCGCGAACGTGCTCATCCCGGACGAAGAACTCGCGCTGCGGCACAAGGAACTGGCAGAGTCGGGCGGGTATCCGGTCCCCGACTCGCAGACGCCGTGGCAAGAGATCCAGCGGTCGATGGTCGACCAGCTCTGCGACGGCATGGTGCTGCGGCCGGCGGTGGCGTACCAGCGGATCGCGCGGACGAAAGGCATCCCCCGCGACAACCACTGACGTTCACGGAAAACCGCCGCTTCGAACGGGAGCGGAACGGGTACCACTCACACAGCCGAGGCGAGGAGGCCCACCATGCTGCCGGATCGCGAACGCCACGTGCTGCGCGAAATCGAGCTGGAACTGCAGGCGAGCGATCCCGCGTTCGCCGCCGCGTTCGCCGGCCGCACGCAGCGCGAGACCCGGCGGTGGAACCTGCTGCTCGTGCTGTGTGACGTGACCGCGGTCGTCATGCTGGTCGTCGGCCTGTTCGCCCGCGACGCCGGGCTCGTGCTCTGGGGCACGGTCGGCGCCGGCGCGCTCGTGGCGTGGCACATCGCCCGCGCCGAGACGACCCGCAAGCCCGCTCCCGACGGCACGACCCCGGCCGCCGACTCCCACTGAGCCGGCCGAGCCGATGCGTCCACTGTGGACAGCCGGCGGCGGGATCCCGCCGCTCACGACGCCTTGAGCGCCTTCTCCAACTGGGCGCGCGTCATCTTCGACCGGCCCTTCACACCCTGCTCGCGGGCCAGCTTGTCCAAGTCGGCCTTCGACAGGCCGGCGAGGTCCTTCTTCTTGCCGCCGCCCTTGCGGTTCTTCACGCTGCGGGAGAGCGCCTCGAACAAGTCGACGACTTCGGCCGAGCGCTCCGGCTCCTCTTCGTGGGCGATCTCCTTGCCCTGTTCCTTCGCCTTGATCAGCTTCTCGACGCGCTCGGAGTACTCGTCGCGGTAGTCGCCGGGCTTCCACGGCGCCGTCATCTCGTCGACGAGCGCCAGCGCCATGTCGAGTTCCTTGGGCCGCGGCTTCGGGAGGCTGGGCAGCCCGCCCATGACGTCCTTCGGCTTCCGCAGGTCCGCGACGAAGTGCAGGGTGTTGAGCACCATGACGTCTTCGCCGGCGCGGACGGCCGCGAGGTACTCCTTGCCGCGCAGCACGAACTTCGCGACGCCGGCCTTCTCGCTGCGGTCCATCGCCTTCAGCAGCAGGCCGTACGCCTTGGCGAAGTCTTCCTTCGCCGGCTTGAGCCAGTACGTGCGGTCGTAGAACCACGGGTCGATCTCGTCGAGCCCGACGAACTGCTCGATGTCGATCCGCCGGGACCGCTCGGGGGCGATTTCGTCCAGCTCGCCGGGCTCGACGAGCACGTGGTCGCCGCCGCCGAGGTCGTAGCCCTTGACGATCTCGTCCTGGGTGACCTCGTCGCCGGTCCGCTCGTTGACCTTGCGGTTGCGGATCCGGTCCGACGTCCCGCGTTCGAACTGGTGGAAGTGGATCGTGTGGTCCGCCACCGCCGGGTACAGCTCCACCGGAACGGTGACCAGCCCCAGGCTCAGCGCGCCGCTCCACACCGGTCTGGCCATGTCTCGACCTCCTCACCGGCAGCGATACCCGCGTGACCGGTGCGCGAAACGCGGGCCGTAGCGGAGGGTGACGCGCCGGAGCCCGCCGGACCAGGTGGTCTCGGCGGGCTCCGGGTGAGTCGTGCGTCAGGCGACTTCGCTGCTGCTGCGGCCGCCGGACCGGTGCAGGCCCAGCATGTCGAGCAGCTGCGCGCAGTCTTCGGAGTCCTTGGCGTTCGCCGCGACGGCCAAGGCCGCCTTGCGCCGGGTCGCGGCCTGAGCCGGCGTGTCCCCGCCCTCGAGCAGGAGGTCCGCCACCGGTCGCAGGTCGTTCCGCTTGTCTCGCATGTTCGCTCCCCTCCGGCAATCCCCGGTCATCCCTGTCCCCGGCCGGTTACCCGGCCTCATCCCACCAAACACAAGAGGCACCGAGCGGGTTCCCGGAGACAGCCGACGCTAGGCCGAACGAGTGATTTCACCGGGTTCTGACCAGAGAACCGGCAAGGTATGTGAGACCCACGTCACACCAGGAGGCCGGATGGGCACCCAGCTCCGCATCAGCCGCGAGGACGGATCGCTGCCCTGCGAAGTCTGTGGCTTCCCGACGTTGCACGTGGCCCAGGTCGTGGCCGACGACGGGACCGTGCTCGGCCGGACGCTGGTCTGCACGACGTGCCAGCGCGGCAGACACCGGCCCGAGCCGGTGCCGGAGACCGAGGCACCCCCCGACGAGGTCCCGACCAGCTAGCCGTACCCGGACAGTCGGCTCACGTACCCAGAGAGTCGGCTCGCGTACGCGGAGGGTCGGTTCACGAACCTGGAGGGTCGGTTCACGAGCCGACCGTCCAGGTACGCGAGCCGACCGCCTGGGTACGCGAGCCGACTGTCCAGGTACGCGGGTGTCACGCTTTCGTGGTCGCTACCGCCTCCACGAACTCCGCGGCCACCTCGTGCAGCTTCCGGTTGCCGTCCTGGGAACGCTTCACCAGCCGCTGGAACGCCTCCTCCGCGGTGATCCGGTGCGCGGCCATGAGGATCCCCTTGGCCTGGTCGATCACCGCGCGCGTCTCGAGCGCGCGGTTCAGCTGGTCGATCAGCTCGCGAGCCGCGAAGTACCGGCGTGCGCTGCGCAGGCCGAACACCACCGTCGCCGTGTACAGCTCGAGGATCTTCGTGCCCAGCTCGCTGAAGCCGTGCTCGCCGAAGCCGAACAGGTTCACCGCGCCGGACATGTCGCCGTCCACGGTCAGCGGCGCGGCGAGGAAGCTCGCCACGCCCAGCTGCTCGGCCTTCGACACGAACTGCGGCCACACGTCGCCCACGGCCCCGACGCCGACGCGCACCGGCTGCCCGGTCTCGGCCGCGCGCAGGCACGGGCCGTCCCCGATCCGGTACTGCTCGCGATCGAAGTTCACCGCCCGCTGGTCGGTGCTGGCCACGGTTTCCGGCAGGCCTTCGCGTACCAGGGTGATGCTCGCCATGTCGGCCCCCGGCACCACCTGGACCACGTGGTCGCAGACCGCCTGCAGCATCTGGCCGAGGTCGAGCTCCGAGTCCAGCATCGAGGTGAGCGATTCCATCGCCACCGTGACCTCGTCCAACCGCGCGGTGAGCCGTTCATCGCCGCCCGTCATCCTGGTGACGCCCCTCTTCTCGGTGCTCAGGGCGCTCTCAACCAGGGAGGACCCGGGCGCGCGCCACTAGTGGGCCGCTAGCGCTTTAACGGGTCCAGCGCGAGATTACTGCATCCCGCTCGGGGCGGGCACAAGCGGTCACCGCCCCGGCGGGCCATCCGTCCGTTCGGAGCAACGACGGTTGCGAACGGCTCGCACACAGTTAGTCTTTTGCCATCGGTTCAGCACAGCAGCCGGCTCGGAACACCCTCGAGCGCGGCGCTGCGGCCCCGCGCCTACCAGGACGGCGGCGAACCGGCGTGAAAGTCCCCGGACCGAGAAATCCCCTCCTGCGGCTGCGCACGACGTGGCCCGCTCAGCGCGCGGTGCTGGTCACCGCACGCGGCGCCCTTGACTCCGCGACGGCCGGCGATCTGGCCGCGCTGGTCTCGGACCGCCTCTGGGCGGTCCCCGAGCGGCTGACCATCGATCTGTCCGAAGTGGACTTCCTCGGCGTGGCCGGCGTCCGGGTGCTGCTGCACGCGGCGCTGCAGGCCGAACAGAACGGCACGGACCTGCAGGTGGTGACCGGGACGAACCCGATGATCCGCCGCGCCCTGCGGGTGACGGAGGCCGACCGGCGCCTCTCGCTCGCCACCCTCCGCCCGGAGCCCGCACCGGCCTGAGCCGCGGCGGCGGGCACGTCGTCACCCGTCCGATTCCGCTGCTCATCGCCCGGTCGGGACGTTTACCGGGTGATCGACCGGGTACCCGACCCGTGAGCACGAAGGGAGCCGTCATGCCTCAGGCCTGGAGCAAGAAGCGCGAGCGCCAGTACGAGCACGTCAAGGACTCGGCCGAGGACCGCGGCGTCGGCCCCGAACGGGCCAAGGAGATCGCCGCGCGCACGGTGAACAAGAACCGCGCGCAGGCGGGCGAGTCCCGCGAAGCCAGCAAGACCTCCCTCGACGACAAGTCCCCGCAGCAGCGCGGCGGTGAGCGGTCCGGCAACCGGAAGGGTCCCGGCGGCCCGACGAAGGACCAGCTCTACAACGAGGCCAAGAAGCGGAACATCGACGGCCGCTCGACGATGACCAAGCGGGAACTCGAACGGGCGCTCGGCCGGTGACCGATCCGGAAATCCCTGGCCACGAAGTGTCGTCGTTCGCCCGGATGGGTAGTACCTCCCGCATGGAAGAAACACGAGGCGGCAGCTCGCACAGCGCCAAGCCGACGCTGGAAGAGCTGCTGGAGGAACTGGTGGAGCTGCGCCTGCCCGCCATGGCGGAGCAGATCCCCCTCGTCCGGATGCTCACGCACGGCGTGGTTTCGCGTGCGGACTTCGGGCTGGACGCCATCGCCGACGCCAAGATGGCCGTCGACGAGGCCTGCGCCCAGCTCGTCCAGCTGGCCGAGCTGGGTACGCAGCTGCACTGCCGCTTCCGGCAGGGGCCCGACGGCCTGCACGTGACCATTTCGACCCGGTCGACCGACCCGCGTCCGCCGAGCGACCGCACCTTCGGCTGGCACGTGCTCACCACGCTGAGCCAGTCCGTGACCGCGCACTGTGACGTCCTGCCCGGAGGAGGCGCGGGCATCGTCACGATCGAACTGGTGCTCAACCCGGGAACGAGCGCGTGAGCGGCGAGCGCAAAACCCTCCTCCACCGCCCGGACGAATATGCCCACTGCGAACCGCTGTTCGAGGAGCTGGGCACCTTCGGCCCCGACGACCCGCGCCGCGAGGTCGTCCGCGGCCGGCTGGTGACCGAGCTGCTGCCGCTCGCCGAGCACATCGCCACCCGCTTCTCGGGCCGGGGCGAGCCGCGCGAGGACCTGGTCCAGGTGGCCCGGATCGGCCTGATCAACGCGGTCGACCGGTTCGACCCCGCCCGCGGCCACGACTTCCTGTCCTTCGCGGTACCGACGATCATGGGCGAGGTGCGGCGGCACTTCCGCGACACCGGCTGGTCGGTGCGGGTCCCGCGGCGGCTGAAGGAACTGCACCTGTCCCTGAGCCAGGGCTCGGCGGCGCTGTCGCAGCGCCTGGGCCGCGCCCCCACCCCGACCGAGCTGGCGGAGCACCTGAGCCTGGACGTCGACGAAGTCCGCGAGGGGCTGCTGGCCGGCAACGCCTACCAGGCCCTGTCCGTCGACAAGCCGGTGCACGACGACGCCGAGGCGCTGTCGCTGGCGGACACCATGGGGGAACCCGACCACGAGATGACCATGGTCGAGAACCACGAGGCCCTCCAGCCGCTGCTCGAGGAACTGCCGAAGCGGGAGCGCGCGATCCTCGTGATGCGCTTCTTCGGCGGGCTGACCCAGACCCAGATCGCCGACCGCGTCGGCATCTCCCAGATGCACGTCTCCCGGCTGCTGTCGCAGACCCTGGAGCAGCTGCGCGGGAAGCTCACCGGCGAAGGCTAAGGCCGGGCTCAGCCGAGCCAGCCCGGCCGCCCGCCCTTCCGGAGCCGCCGCCACTCCCCCGCGAACCGCTCGCGCAGCCTCGCCGCCGTCTCGGCGTCGCGCTCGTACAGCATCCCGAACGTGAACGTGTGCTGCCCTTCGGCGTGCCCGGCGATGGTGAGGTGGTGCAGGACGTCCCGGCCGACCGTGGTGTCCTGGTGTTCGCCCAGCGTGCTCTGGACGGCCTTGACGTTCTTGCGCCACTCCCGCAGCTTCTCGCCGTAGACCGGCTTGACCGTGTCCGCGGCGTAGCGGGCCCGCTTGGCCTTCTTGCGGACCTCGTGCAGGGCCGTCTCGAGCTCGAGGCCGTCGAGGCCGCGTGCCGCCGCTTCGGCCCGGCGCAGCTTCTCGGCCGCCTTGCGCAGCGGCTTGCGCAGGGCGGACTTCGCGGGCTTGCGCGCCCGGCCGGTCAGCGGCGGATCCGTCACCACCGCGTCCAGCGCGCGCAGCAGGTTCCGGTACCGCTTGCCCTCCAGCGCTGCCAGCGCGCGGGTGCGGCCTTCCTCCGCCTCGCGGGCGAAGTAGCGGGTGAGGTACTGGCGCAGCGGCCCGAACACCAGCTCGGACGGGACGTCGTCGAGCTGCTCGCGCAGCCGCTGCTCGCTCACCTCCGCGTCCCGGGCCGGCGCCAGCTCCTGCCCGAGCCACTTCAGCTCGGCCGCCAGCGGCCCGGGGACGTCCACAATGGACTCGAACGTGCGCAGTGCGCTGCGCAGCTTCCGGGTCGCGACGCGCATCTGGTGCACCGAGTCCTCGACGTCCAGGCGCACCCCGACGTCCGCCCGGCGCAGCCGGGCGTAGTGCTCGCGCAGCGACGTCACCACGACCTCGCCCGCCTTCGGCTTCTTGCGGCCGTGGGGCGGGGCCGGCACGCGGTCGCCGATCAGGCGCCGCAGCTTCGACGGCCACGGCGACGCCGAGGCGCCGGCTTCCGCCAGCGCCCGGTCGAACTCCTCGAGCCGGCCAGGGTCGGTCGCGGGGTCGAGCTCCAGCTCCAGCTCACGCCATTCGTCGAGCCGCGCGCTCTCCCCGCCGGCTTCCCCGGTCACGTGGTCGTCGGTGAGGATCGCGACGGTCCGGCCGTCGCCGTCGGCCAGCCGGTGGGCGAACCGGTCGGTGCGCAGGTGCGCGATCGGCACCAGCTTCTCCCCCAGGGTGTAGGCGCGCACGAGCCGGCGCAGGCGTCCGGGGACCTTGTTCGGGTCGCCGCCCAGCGGCAGCTGGAGCTCCTGCCGTTCGTCGGCGGAGACGGGCAGCTTGAGGTGCCAGCCGGCGTCGTGCCCGCCGACGCGGCGCCGCAGCGTGATCCCGCTCCGGGCCAGCCGGAAGGTCCCGGTGTCGTAGTAGGACGCGTCGAGGATGTGCTCGACCGGGTCGTCCTGGACCGCGACACCCGCGACGCCGACGAGCCGCGGCACCCCGCTGCCCGCCTCGATCTCGTACTTGCGCTCGCGCTCGATCACCGACGACGGCGCTGCCATGATCATCCTCCTCGAGGGACGGTTGCCCTGACGGATACCCGGCGCACGCCGGGCCACACGGGATTCGGCGGCCGGGCAGCGGGTATCCGTCCGGGAAACCCGAGTCCGGACCAGGAGCGTGCATGACCGACAGCCGGCCCGCAACCGATCTGACCACCGTCCTCGCCGGCGACCACCGGGGGCTCGACCGGCTGTGCACCGAAATCGAGCTCGGCCAGGGCAGCCCCGAGAACCGCAAGGACCTCGCCGACCACCTGATCGCCGAGCTCGTCCGCCACGCCGTCGCCGAAGAGCCCTTCCTCGACGGCGAGGGCGACCTCGCGGAGGCGGAGGGCCTGATGCGCGAGCTGGAGGGCGTGGGACCGCAGGAGACGCGGTTCGAGCGCCTGCTGAGCGCGCTGGTCCGCGCCGTGCGGCGGCACGTCCACGACGAGGGCCCGGAGGCCGTGCGCCGGGTCCGGCTCACCTGCTCGCCCGACCGGCGGGCCGAGCTGGGCGAGGAGGTCCTGGCCGTCCGGGGCGCCGCGGCGACGCTGCCGCACCCCGACCTGTCCGACCGGATGCCGCAGGCCGACCAGCTGTGGCCGGGCCCGGGCTTCGTCGACCGGGCGCGGGCCGCGCTGCGCCGCGCGGCCGGCTGACCCGGGTGCGCGCCGCCATCGGGTTGAATGGGGGTCCATCCCCGGAGACGACGGAGAACCATGAGCATCGGTGAAGACGAGTGGGCGCTGGAACGGGCCCGGTTCGGCCAGGACGGGGACCAGCCTCCCGGCCTCCTCGCGCGGCAGTTCGCCGACCTGACGCGCAGGCTGCTCGACGTGACGCCGACCGTCGGCGGCGTGCTCAGGCTGGTCGTCGGTGCCGCGAGCTCGCTCGTCCCGGACGCCGACCTGGTCAGCGTCACCCTCCGGGAACCCGACGGCAAGTACCACACGCCGGTGGAGACCGATCCCGTCGCGGTGCGGCTGGACCAGGTGCAGTACGACCACGACGAAGGACCGTGCGTCGAGTCGGCCCGCCCGGACGGGCCGGCCATCGCCTGGTCGCAGGACCTCGCGCACGACCCGCGCTGGCCGTCGTTCGGCCCGGCCACGGCGGCCCACGGCTACCACTCGCTGCTGGCGACGGCGCTGCTGCCCGACGCCCGCCCGCCGCGGCGCTCGGGCGCGCTCAACATCTACTCGAGACGGCCGGGCGCGTTCGACGGGCCGTCGATCGACCTGGCCCTGCTGCTGGCGACCCACGCGTCCCTGGCGCTGATGCACACCGAGGCCGTGCTGGCGGCCGAGCTGGAGACGGAGCACCTGCGCCGCGCGGTCGAGAGCCGCGACGTGATCGGCCAGGCGAAGGGCATCCTGATGCAGCGCCGCGGCATCACCGCGGACGAAGCCTTCGACGTGCTGCGCCGCGCGTCCCAGGACCTGAACGTCAAGCTGGCCGACGTGGCCCGGACGCTCGCCACCCGGCACACCGAGATGGACCTGCCGGCGGACCACTGAGCAATACAGCCGAAGGGCGGCACTTCCGCACGGGAAGCACCGCCCTGGGACCGAAACCGGCTACGAAGCCGAGTACGGGGACCGGTTCTCCAGCGACGGGCTGACCTCCGGGTAGGTGCCCGGCTGGCCCGGCGCCGGCGTCACCGTCGGGCCCTGCGGCTCGGGTTCCACCCGCTGCCGGGGACCGCGCTGGACGACCGCCTCGACCTCCTGCTCACCGCGGATGCGGGACAGCGCGGCGATCGTGATCGCGTGGGCCAGCGCCAGGATCAGCAGCAGGACGCCCACGCGGGCGACGACACCCGTGATGCCGACGCCGATGTCGATGGTCGACACGAGCGCCAGGACACCCAGGGTGCCGAGGTGGAACAGCACCGTGACCAGGCGGGTCATGGAGGAACCCGCCTCCGGGTCGCCGTAGGAGTTCTCGAGGTAACGGCGGCCGCTGCGGTAGATGATCTGCCCGTCGATCAGGACCAGCACCACCCCGATCACGAGAAACGAGAGATACGCGTTGGTGCTCATGCCGAACGCTCCTTCCGGGGGGACCTCTCCGGGTGAGGTACCCGGCCGGTAGCGGAGGGAAACTCCGCGGTCACCCCGTGAAGGTGTCGGGATCCGGCCCGGTGCGCCGGCCGTCGTCGAGCTTGCCGATCGCCGTCATGTCCTCGTCGTCGAGCTCGAAGCCGAAGACGTCGATGTTCTGCTTGATCCGCTCCGGCGACGACGACTTCGGGAACACGATGTTCCCGAGCTGGATGTGCCAGCGCAGCACCACCTGCGCGGCGGTCCGGCCGTGCTTCTCGGCCAGGTCCGCCAGCACCGGGTCCTCGAGGACCTCCGCCTGAGCCAGCGGGCTCCACGCCTCGGTCGCGATGCCGTGCTCCCGGTGGTAGGCGCGCAGCTCGGTCTGCTGCAACGCCGGGTGCAGCTCGATCTGGTTGACCGCGGGCACCGTGGAGGTCTCTTCGGCGAGCCGGTCGAGGTGGGCGGGCTGGAAGTTCGAAACGCCGATCGCGCGGGCCTTGCCCGCCCGCAGGATCTCTTCGAAGCCCCGCCACGTCCGGAGGTAGTTGTCCTTGTGCGGCAACGGCCAGTGGATCAGGTACAGGTCGACGTAGTCGAAGCCGAGGCGCCGCAGGCTGCCCTCCAGCGCGGTGATCGCGTTGTCGTGGCCGTGCGCGTCGTTCGCCAGTTTCGTCGTGACGAACACGTCTTCGCGCGCGACCCCCAACTCCGCGATGCCGGCGCCGACACCCTCTTCGTTCCGGTACATCTGCGCCGTGTCGATGTGGCGGTAGCCGGCCTCCAGCGCGGTCCGCACGGCCTGGGCGGTCTCCTCGGGCGGGATCTGGAACACGCCGAACCCGAACTGCGGGATCCGCACGCCGTTGGTCAGTTCCACGGCCGGGACGTCGGGGGAAATCATGTGTGCGGCCTACCCGAGGTCCCCGGACGCGAAACACGGCGGGCGCGAGCCTTTCTTCCGTATCACCCGATCGTGTGGCGGACCGGGCAAACCCGGCGTGGTTGACCTCCGGTGGACCGGGTACACGGCGATCAGGCAAGGAGGTGTTCGTGATCGAAGAAGTGAACGAGAAGCCGCCGGCCGACCGGTCGGTCGGCGAGCTGGTGACGGACCTGACCGGCGAGGTCAAGCGGCTCGTCCGGGACGAGCTGCGGCTCGCGGTCTTCGAACTGCAGCGCAAGGGCAAGAAGATGGGCCTCGGCGCCGGGCTGTTCGGCGCCGCGGGCCTGTTCGCGCTGTTCGGCGCCGGCACGCTGGTCGCGGCCGCCGTGCTGGCGCTCGCGCTGGTCGTGCCCGGCTGGCTGGCCGCGGTGATCGTCGCGGTCGTGCTGTTCGCGGCCGCCGGGATCGCCGCGCTGGTCGGCAAGAAGGAGGTCACGCAGGGCGTGCCGCCGGTGCCCGAAGAAGCCATCAGCGGCGTCCGGCAGGACGTGGACACCGTCAAGCAGGGAGTGCGCACATGAGCGGGGACTTCCCGAAGAACGCCGAAGAGGCGCGGCTCGACCGGGACGCCACCCGGGAGGAGCTGACCGAGACCCTGGACGCACTCGGGCAGAAGCTCGACGTGAAGAGCCGGGTCAAGGAGAACGTCGACGAAAAGCTCGACCAGGCGACCGCGAAGGTCGCCGACGTGACCAACGAGCCGACCGCGGTGAAGTTCCGCCAGGGCGCCGACGTCGTGCGGAGCAACCCGGTACCGGTCTTCGCCGGCGTGCTGGGCCTGGTGATCGTGATCCGGCTGATCCTGCGACGGGGGAGCAACTCGTGAACAAAGTCGTCTACAAGCCGCTGAGCTGGGGAGTCGGTGCGCTCGGCGGCCTTCTCGCCGGCCAGGTGTTCAAGCAGGTCTGGAAGCGCGCGGCCGGCGAAGAGGACGCGCCCGACGCCATCGACCGCGACTACACCTGGGCGCAGGTGGTCATCGCGGCCGCGGTCCAGGGCGCGATCTTCGGTGCGGTCAAGGCCGCGACCGAACGGGCCGGTGCCGTCGGGTACCGCAAGGCCACCGGTGACTGGCCGGACTGAGCCGAGAGTCCACAGTGGACGGCGGGAGGCGGGATCGCCGGGCGGTCACGCCTCCCGGCCGGGCTCGGGCACCGGGGTCAGCTCCGCGAGCGCGGCACCGACCCGGGAGTGGATCTCCAGCAGCACGTCCGCGCCGGTGGCCTCCAGCGAGCGCGTCACGGCGTGGCCGCCGACGACGACGGCGATCCGGGTGCGGGCGTTCGCCTCGAGCAGGGACCGGACGCCGGCGCAGCTGAGGAAGGCGACCCGGGTCAGGTCGACCACCAGCCGCTCGCCCGTGGCGAGGGCCTCGTCGAAAGTTTCGACGGTGGCCGCGTCGATGTCACCCACCAGAGTGACGACGCGGATCCCGCCCGGTCGTTCGGTGGCGGTGAAGGTCAAGCCGGACGGTTCGTCGATCGTGCGAAAGCAGTGCATGGCGCTCCCTATCGCGGCGTGCAGGGGCGCTGACCGGAGCACGTGTCTGAACAACAGCCAACACCCTGACCGTACGCCCCTGGGCCCCCAGGTCAACCCCGCGGGTCACTGGGCCGCGAGATCCGAAGGGTGCGTGGCCAGCGGGGTGACCTCGATCTTCATGAACGGGTACAGCGGCAGCGCCGCGAGGATTCCGTGCAGCTCGTCGTTCGAAGCGACGTCGAAGACGCTGAAGTTGCTGTAGCGCCCCACGATCCGCCACAGGTGCACCCACACGCCCGCGCGCTGGAGCTCCAGCGCGCGGGCCTTCTCGGCGACGACCCGGTCGGTGACGTCGAGCCCGGGCGGGATCGAGACGTCCATCCGCACGTGGAACAGCATCTCAGCGCCTTTCCAGGCGGCGCACGGCCGCCGGGTCGAGGTCGATGCCCAGGCCCGGGCCGTCCGGCAGGTGGAGCTCGCCGCCGGCGTAGCGCAAGGGCGTCGTCAGCAGCTCTTCGCTCATCAGCAGCGGGCCGAACAGCTCACTCCCCCACGTCACCGCCGGGGTCGTGCAGGCCAGTTGCAGCGTGGCCGCCGTCCCGACCGGGCTCTCGATGGACGTGCCCGCGTGGCACGGGATCCCGGCCGCGGCGGCGACCTCCGCGATCGCCCGCGTCGCGCGCAGGCCACCGGACTTGGTCGTCTTCAGCGAGAACACGTCGGCCGCCCGGGCCCGGGCCAGCCGGAGCGCGTCGCCCGGGGTGCGGAGGCTTTCGTCGGCCATCACCGGGATCGGCAGCGCGCGGTTGATCTCGGCGAGGGCCTCGACCTCGGCGCCCGGCACGGGCTGCTCGACGAGGTCGACGCCCGCGTCCGCCAGCCGCGGCAGGTACTTCAGCGAGGTCAGCAGGTCCCAGCGCGCGTTGAGGTCGACGCGCACGCTCGCCACCCCGACGAGTTTTTCCGCCACCGCGCAGACCCGCGCGACGTCTTCGGCCGGGTCCAGCGCGCCCATCTTGAGCTTGAAGCTGCAGTGCCCGGCGTCGAGCTTCGCGAGCGCTTCGTCGGCGACCACCGGCGCCGGCTCGGTGCCCAGTGCCCACGTCACCGGCACGGACCGCCGGGCGAGGCCGCCCAGCAGCGTGTGCACCCCGACGCCGAGCGCGCGGGCCCACGCGTCGTGCAGGGCCACCTCGACGGCGGCCTTGGCGTACAGGTTGGCCGCGACGACGTCACCGAGGTCGCGCAGGATCCCCGCGATGTCGTCGACCCGCCGCCCGAGCAGCACCGGGGTGAAGTACCGCTCGACGACGAGCGCCATGGTCTCCACCGATTCGCCGCCCCACCACGGGCCGCCCGGCACCACGCCCTCGCCGGTGCCGACGGCGCCGCCGCGGGTGTGGACGAACACCAGCAGCACCGGCTGCGCGGCCATGCCGGTGCGGGCGAACCGGTGCGGCCGGCGCAGCGGGACGTCCAGAAGCACCGTTTCGACGCGCTCGATCGCCAGGTCTGTCATGTCTCCTCGTTCCGGGGGAAGGGACCGGCCGGGCCCGCGGGAGGCCCGGCCGGGGGCGGCGAGTCAGGCGCGTTCGAGCACGAAGTCGTAGGTCGCGCGCAACCGGCCGTCGCCGGCCGGGCGCGGGTCGAGCACGAGCTCCGGCTTGGTGGCTTCCGCGACGTCGCTGTCGAGCCATTCCCCGCCTTGGAAGTACAGCTGCGTGGTGATCGTGCGGTGGCCCGGCGCGCGCACCATCAGGTGCAGGTGGGCGGGCCGCCACGCGTGCCAGTTCGCGGCGGAGATCAGCTTGCCGGTCGGCCCGTCGGTCGGGATCTGGTACGGCGCGGGCTGGACCGTGGTGATCTCGAACCGGCCCTGCCCGTCGCTCACGACGACCCCGCGCAGGTTGCCGGCCGGGATGTCCGGCGCGAACCCCGAGTAGTAGCCGTCGTCGTCGGCGTGCCAGATGTCCAGCTCCGCTCCGGCCACGGGGGCGCCGTCGAGGTCGCGGACCTGCCCGGCGAACACCAGCGGCGTCCCCTGCTCGTCCGGCCGCATCGGCAGGGCCGACTGCCACGGCAGGGTCTCCTGGTCCGGCAGGTAGTACGGGCCCTGGATGCTGCCCTTCGTCCCGTCCTGGCTCCGGGCGGCCACCTCTTCGACGACGTGCTCGACGAACACGTCCAGGAACAGCGGCCACTCGCCGCCCTCGCCGACGTCCATCAGCCACTGCTTCGCGGCCTGGAACTCGGCGTAGGTGACGTCGTGCTCGCGGATGGCCTGGTGCACGCCGCGCAGGACGGCGCGGGCGACCTCGTCGACGCGCTCGGGCGGTACCTGCGCCGTCGCGCGGGCGGCCGCGCGGAAGGCCTCGCTCGCGGAGCTGCCCGAGCCGGCCGCGGTGGGTGCGTGTTCGGTGGTGGTCATGGCAGGTGTCCTTCGTCAGCGGGAAAGGGAGGTGGCGCCGGGGTTGTAGAGGTCGGGGACGGTCCAGCCGTCGAGGTCGTACTCGGCCATGCACTGCTCGGCGAAGCCCTTCATCGCCTCGGCCGAGCCGGACTGCTGGGCGGCGAAGAGCAGTTCGGCGCGCACGCCTTCGTGGTTGCCGGAGTAGTTGCGCTCGTAGAGCTCGTGGCGGCCGCCGAACTCGCTGCCGATCGAGTCCCAGATCAGCTTCATCAGCTTGACGCGCTCGACGGAGTCGTAGCCGTTGGAGCCACGGACGTACTGGTCGAGGTAGGGCCGGATCTCCGGCGAGGAGAAGTCCTTCGCCGACGACGGCAGGTAGATCAGCGCGGACCCGAGATCCTGCATGATGATCTCGCGGATGCGCGGGTAGCCGAGCGTCATGAACCAGCGGTACGCGAGGCCGTAGTCCAGGTGCGGCAGCACCGCGCCGTTCTTCCACTCGTCCGGGTTCGCCGCCATCGCGTCCGACAGGGCCCAGAACAGGTTGCGCCAGCCGATGACCTCGCCGACGCGGGTCTGGATGCCGCGGAAGTCCTTGGTGCCGGTGACTTCCACGCCCTTCATCAGCAGTCCGGCGATGAAGTCGAGTTTGACGGCCAGCCGCGCGACGCCGTGGAAGGTGAAGCGGTGCAGGAAGCCCGAGCCGGGGAAGAAGGTGCTCGCCTTTTCCGCGTCACCGTAGATGAAGACGTTCTCCCAGGGGATCTTCACCTTGTCGAGGATGAAGATCGTGTCGTTCTCGTCGAACCGGCTCGAGAGCGGGTAGTCGAACGGGCTCGCCGTCGCGTCGGCGACGTTCGAGTAGGAGTTGCGGCAGATCAGCTTCATCCCGGGGGCGCCCATCGGCACGGTGCAGACCAGGGCGAACTCGCGCTTCTTGATCGGCAGGCCGTAGTGGGCGATGAAGTTGTAGTTCGTGATGGCCGAGCCGGTCGCGACGACCTTGGCGCCGGAGACGATGAGGCCGTCGTCGCGCTCCTCCTCCACGTGGATGAACAGGTCCTTGACGTCGTCGGGGTTGCGGTCGCGGTCCACCGGCGGGTTGATGATCGCGTGGTTCCAGTAGAGGACCTTCTCCTGCGACTCGGCGTACCAGCGCCGGGCGTTGTCGGCGAAGGGCTCGTAGAAGTCGGAGTTCGCGCCGAGCGTGCCGAGGAAGGCGGCCTTGTAGTCCGGGCTGCGGCCCATCCAGCCGTAGGTCATCCGGGCCCAGGCGACGATGGCGTCGCGGTCGGCGAACAGGTCCTCTTTGGACTTCGGAGTGCGGAAGAACGGGTGGGTGAAGCCGCTGCTGCCGGTGTCGGTCGGCGCGGTGAGCACGGACTGCCGGTCGGGGTCGTGCAGGGCGTCGTAGAGGCGGGCGGTCATCCGGACGGAGTTGCGGAACGCGGGGTGCGTGGTGACGTCGTCGACCTTGTCGCCGTAGATGAACACCTCCCGGCCGTCGCGGATGGACTCGACGTACTCGTCGCCGGTCATCGGCCGGGTCGTGCGCACCTTCGCCGGCGCGTCGTGCTCTTGGATGGACATCGGGCAAACCCTTCGTCGGTGAACGGTTCAGGAAGCGGCGGTGGTCAGCGGGGCGAATTCGGCGGCGGAGCCGAACCAGCCGAGGTCGGGGCAGTCGACCGAGGCCGACCAGTGGGCGTGGCCGCGCGGGCCGAGTTCGCGGAACCCGCCGGCGAAGAACAGCAACGGGTCCGCGTCGCTGGTTTCGAGGTGCTCGACCTCGCCGACGACGATGAGGTGGTCACCGCCGTCGTAGCTGCGCCACGGCCGGCACGAGATCGTCGCCGCGGCGCCGGTCAGCACCGGGGCGAGCGGCCCTTCGGCCCATTCGGGCACCCGGTCCTGCGGGCGGCCGGCGAAGTGCCAGGCCGTGTCGAGCTGGTCCGCGGCGAGGACGTTCACGGCGAACGGCGCGCCGTCGAGGTAGCCGCAGGCCTTCGACTGCCGGGTCAGCGTCACCTGGCACAGGGCCGGCTCGAGCGAGACGGCGGTGAAGGCGTTCACCGTCGCGCCGTGGGGCTCGCCCCGGTCGTTGCGGCAGGTCACGACCGTGACGCCGGTGGCGAAGCGGCCGAAGGCGTTGCGGACTCGGCGCTGGTCGAGCGTCATCGCTCCCACCTCCTGTACGCTCTGCGTACAACTTGAACGCTATGCGGACACGTTAAGGAGAGTCCCCCGGCGCGCCCGGGTTGTCAAGACGGCCGGTACGGAAGGATGGCCGCATGGAGACCGACCGCGACTTCATCCAGAGCATCGAGCGGGGCTTCGCCGTGCTGATGGCGTTCGACGCCGAGCGCGCGAACCCGACGCTGGCCGAGCTCGCGACCGCGACCGGGCTGTCGCGCCCGGCGGTGCGGCGGATCCTCCTGACGCTGCAACGGCTCGGGTACGTCCGCGGCGACGGCCCGCGCTGGTCGCTGACCCCGCGCGTGCTGAGCATCGGCCAGCACTACTCGGCGTCGCACGGGATGATCGAGACCGCCCAGCCGCGGCTGCTGAGCCTCGCGGAGGAGACCGGCGAATCGGCGTCGCTGGCCGCGTTGGACGGTGCGGAGGTCGTCTACATCGCCCGCGTGCCGGTGCGGCGGATCATGAGCATCAACGTCTCGATCGGCACGCGCGTGCCGGCGCACGCGACGTCCATGGGCCGGGTGCTGCTGGCCTGGGCGCCGCCGGCCCTGGTCGACGAGGTGGTGGCGGCCGGGCTGCCGCGGTTCACGGCCCGGACCGTCACCGACGCGGACGGGTTCCGCCAGACGTTGCGGACCGTGCAGGACCAGGGCTGGTCGCTGGTCGCCGAGGAGCTCGAGGAGGGCCTGCTGTCGGTGTCGGCGCCGGTGCGCGACGCGAGCGGGGCGGTGGTGGCGGCGCTGGCGTCGTCGACGTCGAGCGGGCGCTCGGACGTCGAAAAGCTGCGCCAGGAGGTGGCGCCGCTGGTCGTGCGGACGGCCGCGCGGATCAGCGCCGACCTGGGGCACCGGGTCGCGCCGGGCAGCGGCCGGGACGGGTTCTTCTGAGGGTCAGTCGTCGTCGAAGACGGACAGCGCCTGTCGGCGGTGCAGCAGGTCGACGGCGTCGTCGAGCTGCCGTTCGAGGTCCTTGAGCCGGAGGCGTTCGGCCGGGGTGAGCCCGCCGTGGTGGAGGGCGCCCTTGCGCAGCCGGTGCTCCTCGTCGATCAGGTCGGCGATCCGGTCGGTGATTTCGTGGCCTGCCATGGGAAATCCCCTCCTGTCCGCCAGCGAGCATACGCTGCGCGGGTAGCCTCGCCCGGGTGATCCACGTCGCGGAAGTGGTGCGCGCCCGCGGGGCGCGGGCGAGCCTGTGCGTGCTGCGCGAGGGCCGGGTGGTGCTCGACATCGGCGTCGGCGGCCCGCCGGACGCGCTGTTCTGGATCTTCTCGGCGAGCAAGCCGTTCGTGGCGCTGCTGGTGCACCAGCTGGCGGCGCGCGCGGTGCTGGACCTGGATGCCCCGGTGGCCCGCTACTGGCCGGCGTTCGCGGGCGGCGGCAAGGGATCGGTGACGGTCCGCCAGGTGCTCTCCCACCGGTCGGGTTTCGCGACGGCCCGCGGGCTCGCCGGGGACGCGCTGACGATGACCGACTGGCCGCGCGCGGTCCGCGCGATCGAGCGAGCCAAGCTGCGGTGGGAGCCCGGCTCGGTCGCGGCCTATCAGCCGATCGTGTACGGCCACATCCTGGGCGAACTGGTCCGGCGGGTGACGGGTGTTCCGGTGGAGGCGGTCCTGTGGTCGGAGGTGCTGGACCCGCTGGGTCTCTCGGACACGTACCTCGGACTGCCGGCGTCGTTGTGGCCCCGTCGTGTCCCGGTCCGCGGCTCCGGTTTCGGCGGCCCGCTGACGGCCCGGATGGTGAACCGCCGCGCGGTCCGCCGATCGGTGATCCCGGCGGCGGGCCTCTCGACGACGGCGCGTGACCTGGCCCGCTTCTACCAGGCGTTGCTGGACGGTTTCGCCCCGGCGGCGGTGACGGAGGCCCGGCGGCCGTCGGGGGACGTGGTGGTCGACCGGACGATCGGGACCCGCATCCGCTGGGCCCAGGGGTTCCAGCTGGGCGGGGTGGGCCGTCCGATGGGGAGTTTGAGCGGGCGCGAGACGTTTGGGCACAACGGGAGCAATTGCTGCATCGGGTGGGCGGACCCGGACCGGCGGGTGGCGTTCGCGTACGTGACGGACCGTCTGGTGTCCGGCCACAGCGCGGCGGCCCACCTGGGCGAGGTGGCGGACGCGGTCTTGAGAACCTGCGACTGACGACGGCCGAGCCGAGGTGGCCGGCCGCGAGAGAGCAGCGCAGCGTCCGGCGCGGGGCACGCGCACCCCAAGCGGCGACGCTCTGCGCGCGGCCCGCCTGCGCCTCCCCGAGCCGATCGCGCCGACTGCGAGCACCCCACCGCGCGGCGTCCGGCGCAGGGCACGCGCACCTCATGTGGCGTTCCGTGCACCCCGCCCGTCCGAAGCGGCGCTCAGCCCTCCGCCCAAGCCTCGCCGCGTCGAGCCGAGTCGATGAACGCCCGAACCACCGGCGACACCGTCCCCGCCCGCCAGGCCAGCCCCAGGTCGATCACCGGCGCCGGCTCCTCCAACCGCCGCAACACCACCCCGCGCCGCTTCAACCCCCGCGCCCTATGCTCCGGCACCGCCGCGATCCCCGCGCCCTCCGCGACCGCGCGCATCAGCTGCTCGTCCTCCGGTTCCTCGCGGACGATCCGCGGCACCCCGCCCGGCCAGACCTGTGCGCTGATCGCGTCGTACTGGCCCGGACCGTTCTCCCGCGGCCAGAACACCACCGGCTCCGAAGCGATCCACGCCCGCCGCAGCCGGCCGCGGCGGCGGGCCAGCGCGTGATCCGATGGCAGAGCGAGCAAGACCTCCTCCGAGCCCACCACCGCCACCTCGATGCCCGGCGCCACCACCGGCGGCCGGACGAACCCCACGTCGATCTCCCCCGCCGCCAGCCGGGCCAGGTTCAGGCTCGTCCAGCCCGTCTCCAGCTCCAGCGAGACCTCCGGGTGCCGCCCCCGGTACGCCGCCACCAGATCGCCCGCCAGCGGACCCGGCGCCGAACGCGTGTACGCGATCCGCAGCCGTCCTGCGTCGCCCCGGCCGGCCGCCGCGATCACGCCGCGCGCCCGGTCGAGACGGTCCAGCAGCTCCCGGGCCTCCGCCGCCGCGACGCGCCCCGCCTCGGTCAACGCGAACCGCGGGCCCGAACGGTCGAGCAGCGCCACCCCCAGCTCCGCTTCGAACGCCCGGATCTGCTGGCTCAGCGAAGGCTGCGACACGAACAGCCGCGCGGCCGCCCGCGTGAAGTGCATCTCCTCGGCGAGCACGGCGAAGTAGTGCCAGCGGCGCAGGTCCACCCAGCCACTATAGGACGAACCTATAGATCAAGAGGGATGAAGTCTTGGACCGGCCCCGCGCAGCGGCCCAAGACTGGGGGACGTGAACCGCACCGACCGCAAGCTCCACGCCCTCGCCGCCGCGGCGGACGCCGGCCTCCTCGACCCGATGGCCGGCTTCGTCGACCTCGCCGGGATCCGCGAAGCCGTCGAAGACCTGACCAAGGCGTTCGCGCCGCTCGGGCGCGTCCAGCACACCGTCGCCGCGAAGGCGTGCGGCCTGGCCCCGGTCCTGCGGTACCTCGCCGACCTCGGGGTCGACGCCGAGGTCGCGAGCCCGGGCGAAACGGCAGTCGCCGAAGCCGCCGGGCTCCGCGGCCCGCGGCTGGTCCTCGACTCCCCCGCCAAGACCACCGCCGAGCTCGCGCACGCGCTGCGCGAGGGCACCGCGATCAACGCCGACAACTTCCAGGAGCTGGCCCGGCTCGACGCGCTCGCCGGGGAGCACCCGCACTCGGTCCTCGGCCTGCGGATCAACCCCCAGGTCGGCGCGGGCCGGATCGGCGACACCAGCACCGCGACCACGACGTCGAAGTTCGGCATCCCGTTGCGGGACAACCGGAACCGCATCGTCGAAGCCTTCGCGCGACGGCCGTGGCTGACCCGGCTGCACGTCCACGTCGGCTCGCAGGGCTGCCCGCCGGAGCTGATGGCCGACGGCGTCGCCGCGGTCCACGCGCTCGCCGACGAGATCAACGCCGAGGCCGGCCACCGGCAGGTCACCAGCCTCGACCTCGGCGGCGGCCTGCCGGTGAACTTCGCTTCCGAAGACCCGGGCCCGACCTACGCCGGCTACGTCGCGACGTTGCTGGCGAAGGTCCCGGCCCTCGCCGACGGCCGCTACACCTTCGTCACCGAGTTCGGCCGGTCCCTGCTGGCGAAGAACGGCTTCCTCGTCAGCACCGTCGAGTACACGAAGGTCGCCGGCGGGCGGCCGATCGCCGTGACGCACGCGGGTGCCCAGGTCGCGGCCCGCACGGTGCTCCAGCCGGAGCACTGGCCGCTGCGGCTGACCGCGCTCGGCCCCACCGGCCGACCGAAGACCGGGCCCGAGGTGGCGCAGGACATCGCCGGGCCGCTCTGCTTCGCCGGTGACCTCCTGGCGAACGAACGGCCGCTGCCACTGCTGGAACCCGGTGACCTCGTCGTCGCGCACGACACCGGCGCCTACTACTTCGGCGCGCACTACGCGTACAACACGCTGCCGCGCCCGGCCGTCCACGGCTTCACGGTCACCGAGCGCGGCGAAGTCCGGTTCACGCCGATCCGCCGCGCGCAGTCCGTGGCCGAACTCGTCGCCGATGCCGGGGGCGAATACGTCGGAGCGCTCCCCGAAGCGTGATCATCGGCGTAGCATCCGGGCACGCCGAGGGGAGACTGCCATGGGGGCCGGTCGGGACCTGCCGCGGTTCGCCGCGCTGCCAGTGGGAATCGTCGTCGCCGCGCAGGCGGTGATCCTGACCCTGTTGTCCGGCCGCTACGGCTTCCACCGCGACGAGCTGTACTTCGTCGCGGCGGGCCACCGGCCGGACTGGGGCTACGTCGACAACCCGCCGATCACGCCGTGGCTCGCGCGTGCGTCGACGGCGGTGTTCGGCGAGACGCCCACGGGTTTGCGCGTGGTCGCGACCCTGCTCGGCATGGCGACGGTGGTGGTCGTCGCGCTGATCGCCCGCGAGTTCGGCGGCGGCCGCGGCGCGCAGCTGTTCACCGCGATCGCGACGGCACTCTCGGCGTACGTCCTGGTGGTGTCGCACATGCTGGCCACCAACTCGGCGGACGTGCTGCTGTGGTCGCTGATCGCCCTGTTCGGCTTGAAGCTCCTGCGCACCGGTGACGGCCGGTGGTGGCTCGCCGTCGGTGCTGCCGCGGGGATCGGCCTGGCCAACAAGTGGCTGGTCCTGCTCCTGCTGTCCGGGCTCGGCATCGGCGTGGCGATCGCCGGGCCACGGGGGGTGCTGCGGACGTGGTGGCTCGCGGGCGGCATCGGGATCGCCTCCGTCCTCGCCGCGCCGGTCGTGCTCTGGCAGGCGTCGCACGGCTGGCCGATGCTCACCGTCGCCGGCGGGATCAGCGACGACGGCGGCGAGAACCGCATCCTGTTCATGCCGATGCAGCTGGTCTACCTCTCCCCCGTGCTGGTGCCCGGGTGGATCGCCGGGCTCGTCCGGCCGTGGCGCGACCCCGCCCTGCGCTGGGCCCGCGCGCTCGCGATCGCCTATCCGGTGGTCTGTGCCGAACTCCTGGTTCTCGGCGGGAAGCCGTACTACTCGGTGCCGTTGCTGCTGCCGCTGGTGGCGCTCGGCGCGGAACCGGCGCTGCGGTGGCTGAGCCGGGGCGGGACGACGCGGCGGGTGCTCACCGGCGCGGCCGCCGCGGTGTGCGCGGTCGTGTCCGTC
This sequence comes from Amycolatopsis sp. NBRC 101858, assembly GCF_030269325.1. Taxonomy (GTDB): domain Bacteria; phylum Actinomycetota; class Actinomycetes; order Mycobacteriales; family Pseudonocardiaceae; genus Amycolatopsis; species Amycolatopsis ponsaeliensis. The sequence goes on from NZ_BSTD01000002.1 coordinate 816,465, forward strand.
CTCACCGGACTCCCGGTGGTCCCGGCCTCGGCCCTCAACGGCCCGCTGCTCGCGGTCAACAAGGAACCCGGCGAGCAGGTCGGCTGGCCGGGGTTCGCCGACACGGTCGCCGGCGCGTGGGCGCGGATCCCGGCCACCGAGCAGGACACCGCGGTGATCCTCGCCGGCAACTACGGGGAGGCGGGCGCGCTGGAGCACTACGGGCCCGAGCGCGGGCTGCCCCAGCCGTATTCGCCGCACATGTCCTACGCCGACTGGGGCCCGCCGCCGGACCGGCAGGTCGGCCCGGTGCTGCTCATCGGGAGCTTCGAGCGCGGTTCGCCCGCGTCGCGGCTGATCACCGGCTGCCGCGTGGTGGCCAAGCACCACACCGCCGAAGGCGTCGACAACGACGAAAACGGCGTCATGCTCTCGCTGTGCACGCTGACCGAACCGTGGTCGACGGCGTGGCCGCTCCTTCGCCAGTACTACTGAACGATTTGCCCGGTTCGCGCTACCCTCGGGCGCATGGTGGCGAGGCGCACGGCGGTGGCCGTGGTGGGGGCGGGCCCGGCCGGGCTCACGGTGGCGAACCTGCTGCGGCGCGCGGGGATCGGCTGCGTGCTGCTGGAGCAGGAGAGCCGGGCGTTCATCGAACAGCGGCCGCGGGCCGGGTTCATCGAAGAGTGGGCCGTCCGCGGGCTCGAGCAGCGCGGCCTGGGCGAACAGCTCGTCGCGAAGGCGCCGCGGCACGAGAAGTTCGAGTTCCGGTTCGCCGGGCAGCGGCACACCTTCCGCTACGGCGACGTCACCGGGCAGCGGCATTTCGTCTACCCACAACAACTTCTGGTCACCGACTTGGTCGCGCAGTACACCGACGCAGGCGGTGAAGCGGTCTTCGAAGTCTCCGACGTCCGGCTGCACGACCTGACGTCGGACTCCCCCGCCGTCACGTTCCGGACCGCCGAGGGCGAGCACCGGATCGACTGCGACTTCATCGCCGGCTGCGACGGCGCGCGCGGCGTCTCCCAGGGCCACCTGCCCCCGGAATCGACCGTGAAGTCCCACCACGACTACGGAATCGGCTGGCTGGCCCTGCTCGCGGAAGCGCCACCGTCCGCCGACGGGGTGCTGTTCGGCATCCACCCGCGCGGGTTCGGCGCGCACATGGCCCGCACGCCCACGGTGACCCGGTTCTACCTGCAGACCGCGGCAGGCGAAACCGCAGACGACTGGCCCGACGAGCGCGTCTGGACGGAACTGCAGGCCCGGCTGGCGGTGCCCGACGGCCCGATCACCGGAGGAAAGCTGATCGAGAAGCGGATCCTCGACATGCACAACTACGTCGTGGAGCCGATGGCGCACGGCCGGCTGCACCTGGCGGGCGAGTCGGCGCACCTGGTCGCACCGATCGCGGCGAAGGGCATGAACCTCGCCCTGCACGACGCGTTCCTGCTCGCCGAGGCCTACCAGGCGTACTACGCCGGCGATCCCGCGCGGCTGGCCGGGTACTCCGCCGCGTGCCTCCCGCTGGTGTGGCAGTACCAGGAGTTTTCGCTGTGGCTGTCGGACATCTTCCACCACACCGCGGCCGCGGGCGACAACCCGTTCGCGGCGCGCGTCGCGGAGGCCCGGATGCGCCGCCTGCTGGGTTCGCCCGCGGCCGCGGCGGCGTTCGCGGAGCTCTACATCGGCAAGAACGCCGACCTCTAGCTCCAGGCGATCTTGAACACCCAGGCGAAGCGGCCGGCCTGCCGGGCCGCGGCCGGGACGTCGATCACCAGCGAACCGTTCTCGACCGTCCAGTGCAGGTTCCCGCGGTACCCGAGCATCGTCACCCGGTCCCCGCTGCGGATCGGGACCGGCGCGTCGACCACCAGCCTGCTGCCCGGCGCCACCAGTGAATGCACGTAGAACGCCTCGTTCTGCTTGACCGTGAACCGCAGGTCGCCGAGCTGGGCCATCCGCGACCAGTACGTCGTGCCGTAGATGGCCTCGCCGTTGACCTTCAGCCACGCGCCCGCGTCGCGCAGGTGCTTCTGCATGACGTCCGGGATGGTGCCGTCGAAGTCGGGACCGATGTCGAGCAGGAAGTTGCCGTTCTTCGACACGATGTCGACCAGCGTCCGGACGACCTCGTCGGCCGTCATGTACCGGTCGTCGGGGGTCGCGCGGTTGTAGCCGTAGGAGAACGGGTCGAGGCCGCGGCTCGCCTCCCACCTCGCCACCACGGTGTTCGGGTACGTCGTGTACTCCGGCGTCGTGAAGTCGTGGTCGGGGATGCCGCCGCGGTCGTTGTAGGTGACGTCCTTGGGGCGCTTGCGGTTCTTCGCGTGGTTGAAGTACTCCGAGACCACCGCGCGGGAGTCGTTGACGCCGCCGATGTCGAACCACAGGACGTCCGGGTCGAACTCCGAGATCAGCTCGAGCACCTGCGGCGCCTGGTAGTCGCGGACGAAGTCCTTCCCGGCCGTGTAACCGGTGTAGGGCAAGGGCGCGCCGGTGTAGGGGTTGCGCGGCGCGTGCCCCATCCACGGGTTGTCGGGGTTGAACCACTCGGGCAGCGAGAAGTACAGGCCGTTGCGCAGCTGGGGCGTGTACTTCCGGGACGCCGCGAACAACTCGGCGATGACGTTGCGCTTCGGGCCGAGCTTCACGGAGTTGCGGTCGCTGACCTTGGTGTCCCACAACGCGAAGCCGTCGTGGTGCTTGGACGTGAGGACGTAGTATTCGGCGCCCGCGTCCGCGATCAGCTTCAGCCAGGTGCGCGGGTCGAACTTCTTCGCGGTGAACATCGGGATGAAGTCGTCGTAGGCGAAGTCCTCGCCGTACTTTTCCTTGTGGTAGGCGTAGGTCGCGCCGTTCGGGTCCTGCTGGTTCTGCCAGTACCACTCGGCGTACTGCTGGCCGACCGGCGCCCACGCGGGCACGGCGTACACGCCCCAGTGGATGAAGATGCCGAACTTGCTGTCATTGAACCAATACGGCGCGCGGTGCGTCGACAGCGACGCGTCCGTCGGCCGGAAGTCCGGGACGCCGAGGGTGACCGGGATCTGCTGGGTGGCCAGGGTGCCCCGCCCGGCCGTGACGCGGACCTGGCCGTTCGTGGTGGTCCCGGGCGGCACGGACGCGTTCGGGGCGAGCCCGAGCCGGACCGTCGCCTGCTCCCCCGGCGCCAGCGCGCGGATGGCCGCCGGCACGGTCGTCCGGCCGCCGGGGACGTCGACGGTGACGCTGACCTTGTCCCCGGCCCCGAGCCACACCGTGCCCGCGTTGACGACGGTCGCCTCCGCGGCCTGCGGACCGCCGTCGGTCAGCAGGTTGGCCGCCGAGCGGCCGTCGAGGATGAGCGCCGAGCGGCCGACCGCCACCGGCTGCAGGGTGAGCGCGAAGACGTGCAGGCTGGAGACGTTCGGGGCCGGGGTGGCCGTGGTGGGCAGGGTCAGCGCGACGGCGTCGCGGGCCGGATCGACCCAGACCTGGCCGGTGGCCAGGGAAACCGGGTTGTCGTCGACGACGCCGCCGGGCGCGTAGCGGAACGGCGCGACCAGCGCGCCGGAGCCGGTGTACCAGTCGGGGCCGGAGAGGGAGCCGGTGCTCGTGCTGCCGTCGGCGTAGTGCACGGTCGCCGTGCCGCCGGTCGCGCCGTAGCTGGCGGCGACCAGGAAGTACGCGACGAAGTACCGCCCCTTCGGCAGGTCGATCGTCTGGCCGGTGGCGGCGATGTCGTTCTTCGCGCCGGCGGCCGCGGAGCCGAGCTTGAACGGAACGCCGCCGACGGTGGCGGTCTGCCCGACCGGCAGGTGCTCGGCCGGGAAGGTGTAGCCGGAGCCGTCGAAGTCGCCGCCGGGGGCCGACGCGCTGTCGATGCCGTCGTTGGAGAACCACGTGTCGAGGGCGACCGGGACGGGTGGCGGGGGCGGGACGATCGGGGTGCCGGGGCTGTCCGCGGCGGCGTCGACGGGCACGGCCGCACCACTGGCGCCGGCCGAGGTGCGGCCGGCCGCGCTGAGCGCCACCGCGCCTCCCAGGGCGATGCCGAGAGCTTGTCGGCGGGGGAAGGTCGTCACTGAACCTCCAGGGATCGGATGACTACGGCGGAATGACGACAGAGTTCGCCCCTAGCTGGCCGATCTGTCGTTGGCGGAGCTGATTCATCCGACGACTGACCCTGCTCGCTGCGCCTTCCGCTGTCAAGAGCCGATCGTTATGAACCTCGCTCAGGTCCGGCCCGTAGTCCTGGGTAACGAGCTGCAGCACTCGCCGCCAGAACCCAGCCGCGTCGAAAGGCCAGACCGATGTCCACCTACCCGAGCGCACTGAGCCGCCGCGCGATCGCCATGTTGAAGGCGGTCGGCGAGGGGCGCGCCGAGCTCCGCTGCAGCTGTGAACCCGACCTCCGCGTGGACGGGTTGTCGTGCTGCGACCAGAACACCGCCCACGACCTCGCCCGCGCCGGGCTGATCCGCGCGATCGGCACCCCGGCGCGCGGCCAGTGGGCCCCGGCCGAACTGACCGACGCCGGGCACCGCGCGCTCGGCGGAGGTCTTCCCGCCGCCGCTTGAGCCTCCCGCTCGAAAGCCGTGAAGGGCATCCTCATGGACGTCACAGCCATGAAGGTGCCCTTCACGGCTTTCGCGTCTTTCGCGGCGGCGACGAAGTGAGGTCGACAAAACCCCGAACCGGGCTGAACCGCCCCGGGCCGGGGACCGTGCTTTGGGTGAGGGCGTCTCGCACACGCCCTCCGGAGTCGCCACGACGCAAACGATCCGGGCCAGCCTCCGCCCGATCGGGACCGGGCACTCCGGCGAGCGGCCGTCGCGGCAACGGCCACCTCGCGCGGGCCCGTCCGGCATCCCCAGAATCCCGGACGGGCCCGCTCCCTCGCCGAGTGCACTGTCCGGGATCTTGTCCGATTCGCTCACCTGATCAGCGGTCGCTGGTCCGGAGCAGTCGCGCCACTGTGAGTGCATGCGACGCTTTCTGGCCGTGAGCGCGGCACTTCTGGCAGGGTTCGGCATCCTCACGACTTCCGGCAGCGCGAATCCGGAAAGCGCTGCCCCGGCGATCGCCGAGCACGCCGTCGGCGGCTGGGTCGGCACGTGGGCCGCCGCGCCCGCGTCCGCCGTCGCCAACACCCCGGACGGCTACCCCGGCTTTTCGATCCGCAACGTCGTGCACACCAGTGCCGGCGGCGACCGGGCCCGCGTCCACCTGTCGAACGCCTTCGGCGCCACTCCCCTGACCTTCGGGCACGTCACCGTCGCGGTCCAGGGCACCGGCCCGGACGCCGTGCCCGGCACGCTGCGGTCGCTGACCTTCGGCGGCGCACTGAGCGTCGTCGTCCCGGCGGGCGCCGAAGCCCTGAGCGATCCGGTGAGCCTGCGCGTGCCGGCCGACGCCAACCTGCTCGTGACGACCTACGTGCCCACGAAGTCCGGCCCCGTCACCTACCACCCGGCCGCTTCGCAGACGTCGTACTTCACGCGTGCGGGCGACTTCGCCGGCAGTGAGTCGGGCGCGCCCTACACCGAGCAGACTTCCGTGTGGCACTACGTTTCCGGCGTTGACGTCCAGGGCAGTGCCGAGGCTTCGATCGTGACGCTCGGCGACTCGATCACCGACGGCGTCGGCTCGGTCGCCGGGACCAACCACCGCTGGCCGGACTACCTCGCCGACCGGCTGCACGGCCGCTTCGGCGTGCTCAACGCGGGCATCAGCGCCAACCGGCTGCTGCTCGACGTGCCCGGGTCGGGTGCCGGCCAGAACGCCTTGTCCCGCTTCGACCGCGACGTGCTGAGCGTCGGTGGCGTGCGGACGCTGATCGTGCTGGAAGGCATCAACGACATCCAGCAGGACCCGCACCAGACCGACCCGAACGCGATCACCTCGGCCTACCGCCAGCTGGTGACGCAGGCGCACGCCCGCGGCATCCGCGTCCTCGGCGGCACGCTCACGCCGTTCAAGGGCTGGGGCGTCTACGACGAAACCCTCGAAGCGACCCGCACCGCGGTGAACACGTTCATCCGCACCAGCGGGGTGTTCGACGGCGTCGTCGACTTCGACGCCGCCGTCCGCGACCCGGCCGACCCGCTCCGGATGCTCCCGGCCTACGACTCCGGCGACCACCTCCACCCGGGCGACGCCGGGTACGAGCGGATGGCCGCCGCCGTCCGACTAGACCGGCTGTGAGCGCGGAATGAACAGCACCGCCACCAGGCTGAGCACCGCCACCCCCACCAGGTAGAGCGACACCGAGAACGAAGTCCCGGTCGAGGTCTGCAACGCCGTCGCGATCAGCGGCGCGAAGCTGCCGCCCAGCACCGCGCCCACCGCGTAGGAGAACGACGCGCCGCTGTAGCGGAACCGCGGCTCGAACAGCTCCGCGAACAACGCCGACTGCGGCCCGTACGTCGCGCCCAGCCCGATGTTCAGCACCACCACGGCCACGATCAGCCAGACCGCGGCCTTCGTGTCCACCAGCAGGAAGAACGGGATCGGCCAGACCACCAGCAGCACCGACCCGGCCAGGTACACCGGTTTGCGGCCGACGCGGTCCGACCACGCGGCCGTGACGAGGATGCTCACCAGCCACGTCACGCTGCCGACGATGACCACCACCAGCAGCGTGGTCCGGTCGATCTTCAGCACCGACGTGCCGTAGGACAGCAGGTACGCCAGGAAGATGTACCCGATCGCGGTGTTCGCGATGAAGCTGCCCGACGCCACGAGCAACGCGCGCGGCCGCTCCCGGAAGACGTCGACCATCGGCCGGCTGCTGCGCGCCTCGGTTTCCCGCAACCGCGCGAACACCGGCGTCTCCTCGATCCGCAGCCGGATCACCAGGCCGACGCCGACGAGCACGATGCTCGCCAGGAACGGCACCCGCCAGCCCCACGCCGCGAACTGCGCGTCGGACATCGTGCGGCCGAGGATGAAGAAGAACAGCTGCGCCAGGATCAGCCCGGCGGGGACGCCGATCTGCGAGAACGCGCCGTACCGGCCGCGATGCCCCTCCGGGGCGTGTTCGACCGCCATCAGCGCCGCACCGCCCCACTCGCCACCCGCGCTCAGGCCCTGCAGCAGCCGCAGGACCAGCAGCAGGATCGGGGCCCAGACACCGATCGCGGAGTACGTGGGCAGCAGGCCGACACCGACCGTCGCCACGCCCATCAGGAGCAATGACAGCACCAGCATCGCCTTGCGGCCCACGCGGTCGCCGAAGTGGCCCCACAGGATCCCGCCGACCGGGCGGGCCAGGAACCCGACGCCGAGCGTCGCGAACGCGGCGAGGGTGCCGGATGCGGGCGAGAGCGTCGTGAAGAAGAGCTTGCCGAACACGAGTGCCGTCGCCGTGCTGTAGATGAAGTAGTCGTACCACTCGATCGTGGTCCCGATCGCGCTCGCGACGGCGACCCGTCGCAGCTGCCGAGTGGCCTCGGCCGGCGCCGGCGTGCTCACGAGCCCGCGAAAGCCGGGAGGAGGTCTTCGGCCAGCAGGTCCATCAGCAGCCCGTCGTGCCAGCTGCCGTCCGGACCGCGCTCGTAGGAGCGCATCGTGCCGACCGGCTGGAAGCCGAGCGACTGGTAGAGCTGGATCGCGGACTTGTTGTCCGCCGCGGGGTCGATCACCACCCGGTGGTGCCCGCGCACGGTGAACAGGTGCTCGGCCAGCGTCCGGATCGCGTCCGAGCCGAGGCCACGGCCCTGCCAGTCCGGGTGGACAGCGATGTCGATCCCGGCGTGCCGGTACTGCGGGTCGGCCTCTTCGAAGGCCAGCTCGATGCCCACGACGACGCCCTCGTGCTCGATGGCGTACGTCGTGGTGCCGTCGTCGGGGTCCAGCAGGTACGAAACCTGGGCGGCCACCGGTTCTTCGGCGTCCGCCCACCACCGGGCGACGTCCGGGTGCGACAGGATCTCCTCGAACCGGGCGGCGTCCGCGGCTGCGGCGGGGCGCAGGCGGACGCGGCTTCCGGTGATCAGGCCGGTCATCGGCTCAGTGTCGACCCCCGGAAGCCGTCTGTCGAGGAGTGCCGCCCGGCCGGGCCAAGCCGGTCGGCGGGTCCTCAGCCCCCGGTCACCACGGGTTGTTGTCCTGCTCGTCCGGGTCGGTGGCCCCGGTGCGCCGCGGCGGCGGCGACGCCGGGGGCGCCCCGGCCCCACCGGCAGGCGGCGCGGGCGAGGGCGGCGTGGGCGGCGGTTCGGCGGGCGGCGGCGGCGCGTCCTCCGGCTCGTCCGGGTCGGGGAACCGGCCGCGGAGGTTGTCCAGCAGCAGCGTCCGGGTCTCGCGGTCCTCGTCGCCGAGCTGCTCGGTCATCACGCCCGCCACGCGCTCGGCGATGCCGGCCTGGGCCCGCCGCATGGTGGTCAGGATCGTCCGGGACAGCTCGTCCAGCGGGAACGACTTGATCTTGTTGCTGAACGTCAGGTCGGTGACCGTGCCGTCGGCACCGACGGTGACGCTCACCGCGCCGTCGCCGCTGCTCGCGGTCAGCCGCAGCCGTTCGGTCTGCTCCTGCGCGGCCTGGTAGCGCTCGGCCTTGGCCGCGAACCCGGCGGCCCAGTCGTCCATCCGGCGGATCGTCTCGTCGGGGTCCCGCATCAGGTCCCCCAGGCCGTTGTTCGGGCCCGTCATGCCTGCACCTTCGTTTCCGCCGTGCGCGGGGCGGCCGCGAGCTGCCGCTTGAACGGCTGGGCGTTGCCCTCTTCGCCGTCCCGGTACGACTGCGCGGCCGTCTTGACGTTGTCGGCCAGGCCGCGCACGCCCTCGCTCGACGCGGTCAGCGCTTCCTTCGCCTTCTCACCCGTCGGCCGGATGATCGGCGGGAGGAACGCGCACAGCAGCCCGTACGCGTGGTCCGACATCGCCGTGTCGGCCGCGGCCGCCGCCGTGTCGAGCCGGTCCACCAGGCTCTCGACGTGGCTCGAGTGCGCGACCAGGTCGTCCGGCTCGACCTCGAATCCGCCGGCCGTCATGCCCTCACTTCCAATCCTGGTTCTTCCAGTCACCGATCACCGGAGGCGCCACCGCTTCTTCGCCCGCGAAGAAGTTCGGGTCGTCGCTCTCGAGGTAGTCGGCGGCCTTGTGTTCCTTGTCGTCTTCCTTCTTACCGCCACGGCCGGCGCCCATGCCGCCCATGCCCGGGCTGCCCGCCGCACCGGCCTTGCCGCCCGCCGCACCCGCGTTCCGCATGGCGGCCGCTTCGGCCTCCGCGGCCGCGCCCGACGCGGCACCACCGCTCAGGTTGCCCGCGCCGCGCATGCCCGCGCCACCGGCGCCGCTGCCCGAGCCGCCGATCCCGCCGAGGGAACCGCCACCGGCTCCCCCGCCGCCGGGGATGCCGCCGAGCCGGCTCGCGATGCTTTCGCCGTTGATCCCGCCACCGCGGCCGATGGTCGGCATCTTGCCGATGCCGGTGCCGCCGCCGGGGATACCACCCGGGCCGGTGCCGGTGGGCAGGCCGGTGATCGGGTCGATGCCGGGAGGGTTGAAGCCCGGGATGCCGCCGCCGCGGATCCCGCCACCGCCGCCGCCCGAGGTGTCCGGGATCCCGGGGATCGAGCCCGGGTTGAAGCCGCTGCCGCCGGGGCCCCCGCCGCCGGGGATCCCGGACGGCGTGAAGCCGGAGGACGTCGTCCCGTCGCCGCTGATCGGGATCGACGAGCCGGGGATGCCGGAGCCCGTGAAGCTGCCGCCGCCCGGGATCTCCGGGATGCCCGCTCCCGAGAAGCCCGAGCCACCGGCACCCGAGCCGCCCGCGCCACCGCCGCCCGACGCGGCCGGGATGCCGGAGCCGGAGAACCCGGAACCGCCCGCACCGGAACCGCCACCGGGGATACCGCTGCCGGAGAACCCGGAGCCACCCGCTCCCGAGCCGCCACCGGGGATGCCCGAACCCGGGATGCCGGAGCCGGGGATGCCGGAGCCGGGCGCGCCCGCGCCGCCCGGACCGTTCGCGCCGTCGAGCCCGCTCGTGGTCCCTTCGGCCGGGATCCGCGCCGAAAGCGGGTCCATCGCCGTGCGCGCCGTCAACGGCTGGGAACCGTCCGTGCCGGCACCGGCGCCGCCCGCCTGGCTGGTCGCCGAACGAGCCGTCGCCGACGGCAGCTTCGGCGGAGCCGGGAACCGCGGCGTCGCGACCGCGCCGCCGATGGTCTCGTCGTACTGCGTCATGATCTGCGCGGCGTGGTCCCGGGCCGCCGTCTGCGCCCGGTAGGTCTGCATGGCCTCGCCGGCCGCCGCCGCGTACTGCACCGGGTCGGTCATCGACATGAGCTTCTGGTTCGTGGCCTGCAGGTCGAACTGGACCGGCGGGTTCGCGACCATCTGCCGCTGGGTCTCGTTGAGCGCCTGCGAGTGGATCTCCTGCTGGCGCCCGGCGAGCGTCGCGCCCTGCGCGGTCGCGCCCAGCCACTTGCCGACCCCGGCGAGGTGCTCGCGCACGGCGTTGCCGGCGTCGCCCTGCCAGTTGCTGGTGCTCGCGTTGATCGCGTCGGCCAGGTTCTGCTGGTGCGTCCCCAGGTCGTTGCCGACCGAGACCCACTCCTCCGACGTCTCCGCGACGGTCGCCGGGTTGGCGTCCTGGGTGATCGCCTCGTTCATCTGCTCGTGGCTGGCGTTGGCCCACAGCGTCTTCGGCGCGCCGCCGTTCTCGCGCATGGTCAAGCCCTCGTCGAGGCCCTGCCGGGACTGGTCGAGGTGCTGCTGGTAGACCTCTTGGATCTTCTTGTCGCGCAGCACCGGGTCGACGGCCGGGCCGAGCCAGCCGGCCCGGATCTCGTCGTCGACCTGCTGGGTGGCCATGGCGCGGATGTCGTCGCCGGAGGGCGAGTTGTCCGTGCTCAGCGGGCCGACGTAGTACTTCGACGAGCTGTCGAGCGTGACGTCGTAGAGCGGGCTGCGCGGGTTGTAGTCCGGGGACCCGGGGTCCGACACGGTCTGGGCGCTCTGGTGTGCGCCGTGGTGATGGCCGTTGAAGGCGTTGCGAGCCACGATGTCCCTCAGCTCAGGTCGGAGGCGGTCGGGAGCGACGTCAGGGTCGTGCGCGTCGTCTCTTCCCGCGACTTGTAGTTCTGCTTCGCGAGCTTGATGGCTTCGATGTAGGTGGGGAACTCCTGGCGAGCGGCCTGCAGCTGCGTGACGAGGCCGTTCTCGTCGGCGGCGGTGCTCACCATGTGCGCGGAAACCCACTGCCCGGTGGCGGTGCGGCTCATCGCGGGCGCGTCGTGCAGCCGCTGGAGGTTCGCCCAGCGCTGCTCGAGGGACTCGAGCACGCCTTCGAGGGCTTCGATCAGCTGGTTGCCCGTGGTGTCGTCGACGGCGAAGCTGCCTGTCTGCGCGAGCCGCTTCAGCTGGGCGCCGGCGAGGCCGACGCGGACCGCCGCCATCGCCTTCTGCGCGGGTTCCGTCGCGGTCTGCATCTGCGCCGTCGCTTGGAGAGCCTGGGCGACCGCCTCGGTCTCTTCCGTCATCAGAAGCTGTTCCTTCCCGGTCAGTAGACGGCGGCGATCGCTTCGCGGATCGCGCGCGCGAGGTCGGCGCGGCCGGCCGGTACGTACTCCGCCGTCAGTTCGCCGGCTTCGCCGGTCTTGGTGTGCACCAGGTAGCGGCCGTCGGCGGTGTCCAGCCAGCTCAGCGGTTCGCCCGCGAGCCGCTCGCCGCGCCGGCTCTGCGCGCTGACGGCGATGTGCCCGCCACCCAGCCGCGGCTCGGCCAGCACCCGCTCGAGCACCGCGACGTCGGAGGGCTTCGGCGCCGGCGGCCGGCGGCCCGGCCGCACCACGGCCTTGACCTCGATCATGCCGAAGGCGTCGGTCTCTTCCTCGTCGAACTCGGCGTCCGCGATCCGCTTCGCCGCCATGGCCGAGACCTCACGCCCGGCGGCGCGGTGCACGACGTGCTTGCCGGTGGTCGCGGCCGGGGCCGGGGGCAGCACGCCGGTGACGACCTCGACCAGCTCCTCGTCGGCGAACAGCGAGAACAGCAGATCGTCGGTGTCCGCGGCCTGGGTGATGCCGAGCGCCTGGGCGCCGTCGGTGACCACCAGCACGGCGACGTCGGCGCCGAGGCCGTCGATCCCGCTCACCGCAACCGAAACGCGCGGCGCGGCCAGCAGCTCGAACGCCGTCCGCACCCCGGGGTGCAGTTCGCCCGAAACCGAAAGCCGTCGCTCCTCGAGCGCGTCGTAGACCTGGCGCGCGACCCGCACGAACCGCACCGGGTCGGCCGGGAGGTTGCCCGCGCGCAGCGGGTAGCGCCGCACGTCACCGCCGGTGGCTTGGCCCACGACGAGGGCTTCGACGACCTCGAGGACGAACTCGAACCTGTCCGCCATTTCCCCTCGCTGTGTTCTTTCGTCAAACCCTCAAGCAACTTTCCTGCCAAAGGCTATCAGTGCCCGGGGACCCCGCGTCGGCGCCGCCACGCGGATGCCCGAAAGACCACGATCACCGGCCTGTGCGGGCAAAGCGCGGTCGGTGACGAGATCACCCGATGCGGTTCTGGTGCACCCGCAGCTGCAGGGTGACGAGATCGAGAATCGGCACGGCAATGCCCAGCTCACGGGCACGCGCGGTGAGATCGCCGAAGATCTGGTCCCCCTCGACCGGGTGACCGCCGAGCAGGTCACGGTAGAGCGAAGATCCCCCCATCGCGGGGTCGGTGACGGTCTTGCGGGTGCCCGCGAGCTCGGCTGCGGGCACCGGGTACCCGGCAGCCTCGGCGACGGCGGCCGCTTCGGCCACGACGGCTTCGGCGAACGCCGTGCCGCCGGGGACGGCGACGACCTCGCCGATCGTCGCGCGCATCAGGCTGTTCACCGCGCCGATCGCGGCGATGAACACCCACTTCGCCCACATGGACTCGGTGATCCGCTCGTCCAGGGCGGCGCCGAACCCGGCGTTCTTCATGGCTTCGTCGACGTCACGCAGCTTTTCGGGCGCGGGATCCGTGCGAGCACCGTAGGCCAGGCTCTGCAGCGGGCCGAGCCGCCGGATGGCGCCGTCGTCGTCGATCGTCGTCTGCACCTTGGCGACCCCGCCGAGCACGGCGTCCTTGCCGAACCGCGCGTCGAGGGCGTCGACGTGCGCGAGTCCGTTGAGGAACGGCAGGATCAGCGTGCCGGGGCCGACGGCGGGGGCGAAATCGTCGATGGCCGAGGTCAAGCCGGTCGCCTTGACGGCAACGAGAACCAGGTCGTAGGTCCGGTCGAGGGCGCCGGTTTCGACGAGCGGCGGCGCGAGGACGGTGTCTTCGCCGAGGCCGGTGATCCGCAAGCCGCGGTCCCGCAGCAGCTTCGCCCGGCCCGGCCGCACGAGGAAGGTGACGTCGCGGCCCGCTTGCAGCAGCCGCCCACCGAAGTAACCACCGGTCGCGCCGGCGCCCACCACCAGAATCTTCAAGTCGCTCACGACGTGACGCTACGCCTCCCGGGCCGCCGTCCCAGTCCCCGGACCACAGCATCTCCACAGCAATGCACAGCGAAACGACAGGTCGTTTCGCGAGCGCCGGGCGTTGACCAGGCATGGGAAGACGGATCCGGGCGCTGGTGGGCGCGGGGCTGGCGGCCGCCGCATTGACGACCGGGATGGTCGTCGTGGTCGACGGGCACCGGGCAACCCCGGCCGCCGCTCCTCCGGCTTCTTCCCCGGCTGCTTCTTCGGAGTCGCCCGACGACACGGCGGTCAGCCCGGTGGCGTCGACGTCCGAGGTCCCGTACCCGGACCTGTCGTCGGTGGCGGGCGAGGTGAGCGCCGCGGTGACGGCGGTGTCGCGCGGCACGAGTGTCGGATTCGTCCTGTACGACCGCGAATCGGGCAAGGAACTGGCCTCCCTCGACGCGGACCGCGAGTACTACACGGCATCGGTGGTCAAGCTCCTGATCGCGATCGACGAGGTCCGCTCGGACGGCGGCTGGGCGCTCCCCGACGCGGACGCGGTCGAGGACCTGACGGACATGCTGGAGGGCAGCAACGACGCGATCGCGTCGGAGTTCTGGGAGCAGAACGGCGGCACCGCGATCGTCACCCGGACGGCGGCGCTGATCGGGCTTACGCACACAACGCCGCCCGAGGACCCGACCCAGTGGGGAATGGCGAAGACGAGCGCGAACGACGTGGTGGCGACGTACGAGTACCTGCAGGACGCGATCCCGGACGACGTGGCGGCGCCGTTGCTGGCGGCGCTGGGCGATGCGCGGAACCCGGCGGATGACGGGTGGGATCAGTACTTCGGGATCCCGGACGGCCTGCCCGGGCGTTCGTGGCAGATCAAGCAGGGGTGGATGATCCTGCGGAACGCGCTGGTGCTGAACACGACCGGCGTGGTGGGCGGGCGGTACGTCGTGGTGCTGATGACGCAGCAGCCGCCGGTGAGCTCGGCCAAGGGGCGGGAGGCGGTCACGGCGGGGATCAAGACGCTGGGCCCGCTGCTCGACCGGCTCGACGCGACGTGAGCCGGGCCGCGGACCTCAACCGCGGGCCCCGGAAACGGAACGCGCCCGCTCGATGTCCGGCCCCCGGTACATCCGCTCGGGAATCCGGGCCAAGGTGGACGGGTGAACCTGCGGCCCCAGCCCGTAGAGCTTCTGGAAACTCATGATCAACGGCCGCCAGGCGTCGGGATCGATGTGGTCCGTCGTGCCCGGGACCAGGATGTCGTCGTGCACGAACACCCGCTGCACCCGGACCTCGATGGCCACGATCCCGCCACGCTGCCGGGGATCGTCGTCGGCAACGGGGTGCACCGCCTCGACAACGGCCTCCATCGCAACCGGGCACTCGGCAACCCGAGGCGGCGCAACGGTCTCGGAAGTGACCGGAGTCAATCCCGCACGCGAGAACTTGTCCGCGACGTGGAAGTACCCGCGAGAAGTCTTGCCCGCGGGAACCGGATCCGAACCCGTGGTCAACGCCAGCCGGTCGACGGCCGCGGCGAGCGCGTCGGAAGGCAGGTTCAGCACGCACTCCCGCGTGCGCAGCAGGTTCTGGGCCGTCTTGGAGCGGGCACCGAGCCCGAGCATCGCTCGCCAGCCGAGCCAGAAGGCCGAGGACATCGGGGCCAGGTTCGCCGAGCCGTCCTCGTTCGAACTGGAGATCAGGACGACCGGGGTGCCGAAGTACAGGATGCCGGGCTCGATGGCCGTGTGCGCAAGGGTTTCCGTCTTCACGCCTTCGATCCTGCCGCCGCCGCGGCCGGAAGACTCGCGGGAATCGGCCGTCGCGATCACCGGCGCCGCAGCGGGCGCCGGTGATCGCGACGACGGCTCAGCGGGTCAGCGCCCGCCGGGTCAGGACTCGCGCCAGGTGGCGGCGGTACTCGGCCGTCGCGTGGGGCTCGTCCGGGGGTGATGTTCCCTCCGCCGCCAGTTCGGCCGCTTCCGCAACCGACGCCCCCGATGCCAGGGCCGCCTCCGTCGCCGTAGCCCGCAGCGGGACTCCGCCCATGTTCACCAGGCCGACGCGGCCACCGGCGACCGCGACCCCCACCATCGCCCAGTCGATCGCGCGGCGGGTGAACTTCCGGAAGCCCCACTCCTGGCCGGTCTGCGCCGGCAGGCGGATCTCCGTCAGCAGCTCGTCCGGCTCCAGCGGCGTCGTGAACGGGCCGAGGAAGAACTCCGCCGCCGGGATGCGCCGCTCCCCCGCCGGGCCGCGGGCGACGAGCACCGCGTCCGACGCCAGCACCGCCGCGGGCAGGTCCGCCGCGGAGTCCGCGTGCACCAGCGACCCGCCGATCGTGCCGCGGTGGCGGACCTGGCGGTCGCCGACCTCGCCGGAGACGTGGGCCAGCAGCGGCGCGTGCTCGCGCAGCACCGGGTCCTGCGCGAGGTCGCTGTACCGCGACAATGCGCCGATCACGACCTCACCGCCGTCGAGCCGGACGTAGCGGAGCTCGTCGACCGGCCCGATGTCGATCAGGTACTCCGGCGCGGCCAGCCGCAGCTTCATCAGCGGCAGCAGGGAATGCCCGCCGGCCAGCACCTTCGCCTCGTCTCCCAGCGCCACGAGCCGGGCCAGCGCCTCGTCCACTGTGGACACGCGCTCGTAGCGGAACTCGGCGGGGATCACTCGCCCACCTCCTGTCCCGAAGCGTCGATCACGGCGCTCACGATGTTGTGGTACCCCGTGCAGCGGCACAGGTTCCCCTCGAGCCCGGCCCGCACCTCGTCGCGGGTCGGCTTCGGGTTGTCGGCCAGCAGCGACACCGACGCCATGATCATCCCCGGGGTGCAGAACCCGCACTGCAGCCCGTGCTGCTCGCGGAACGCCTGCTGCACGGGATGCAGTGAACCGTCCGAAGAGGACAGTCCCTCGACGGTCGTGACGGCGTGGCCGTCGGCCTGCGCGGCCAGCACCGTGCAGGACTTGACCGACTCGCCGTCGAGCAGCACCGTGCAGGCGCCGCAGGACGTCGTGTCGCAGCCGATGTTCGTTCCGGTGAACCCGGCGGTGTCGCGCAGGAAGTGCACCAGCAGCGTCCGGTCCGGCACCTCCTCGGCCACCGGCCGCCCGTTGACCTCGATCGAAACCTTCACCGCGCGTTCTCCTTGCTGGCTGCTTCCAGTGCGGCCCAGACCCGGATCGGGGTCGTGGGCATGTCCAGGTGCTTGACGCCGCGCCCGGCCAGCGCGTCCACCACGGCGTTGTGCACCGCGGGCGTCGAGCCGATCGTCGCCGCTTCGCCGATCCCCTTGACGCCCAGCAGGTTCCGGTCGGTCGGGGTGGCCATGTCGACCAGCTCGAAGTCCGGCAGCTCGGCGGCGGTGATGAACGAGTAGTCCGCCAGCGTCGCGGTCGTCGGGTTGCCGTCTTCGTCGTAGGTGACGACTTCCATGAGCGCCTGCGCCGCGCCCTGCCCGAGCCCGCCGTGGCGCTGGCCGCGGAAGGTGAGCGGGTTGACGATCGGGCCGGCGTCGTCGACGGCGACGATCCGGCGCAGCTCCACCTTGCCGGTCTCGGTGTCGACCTCGACGACGGCGAGGTGCGCGCCGAACGGGAACGTCGGCTTGCCACCGCCGAACCAGACGTCGGCGGTGAGCTTGCCCTCGGCGGCCGAGGCCACCTGCGCCCAGCTGAGCACCGAGCTCGACGGCGCGCCGCGGACCTGCCAGACGCCGCGCTCGGCGTCCAGCTCGAGGTCGTCGGCCGACGCCTCCAGCAGGTCGGCCGCCAGGTCGCGGGCCTGCGCGATCACCTCGTCGGCGGCCTGCCGGATCGCCGAGCCGCCCAGCTGCAGCGACCGGGAGCCGAACGTGCCGACCGCCTTCGGCACCTCGTCGGTGTCACCGTGGCGGACGGTGATCTTGTCCAGCGGCACGCCGAGCTGGTCGGACAGCAGCATCGCCAGCGACGTGCCGAGGCCCTGGCCGTGCGGGGAACTGCCGGTCCACGCGACGACCGAGCCGTCCGGGTGGACGTCGACGCGGCCGCTCTCGCCGCCGGAGTCACCACCGGTGATCTCGACGTACGCGGCGATCCCGAGGCCGAGCTCGATCGGGTCACCGGCGTCGCGCCGCCGTTTCTGCTCCGCGCGCAGTTCGGCGTAGCCGGCGGCTTCGAGCGCTTTGTCCAGGGCCGCCGCGTACTCGCCCGTGTCGTAGGACGCGCCCGTCGGCGTCGTGTACGGGAACTCCTCGGGCCGGATGAAGTTGACCCGGCGGACCTCGGCCGGGTCCACGCCGATCTCGCCGGCGAAGCGGTCCATCGCCCGCTCGAGCGCGGCCGTCGCCTCCGGGCGGCCCGCGCCGCGGTAGGCCGCGATCGGCGTCGTGTTCGTGACGACCGCGCGGCTGCGCGTCTCCACCTTCGGGAACCGGTACACGCCGACGGCCATCAGCTCGGTCAGCGTCGGCAGGAACAACGTCCGCGGGTACGCGCCGGCGTCCTGGATGACGTCGAGGCGGTACGCGAGGACGGTGCCGTCGCGCTTGCCGCCGACGGTCACGGTGTTCTGCTGCGCGCGGCCGTGCGTCATCGAGGTGAGGTTCTCGCTGCGCGACTCGACCCAGCGGACCGGACGGCCGATCTCCCGGGCGGCCCAGCCGAGGACGGTCGCCTCGGGGTCCGCACCGATCTTCGCGCCGAACCCGCCACCGACGTCCGGGGCGATGACGCGCACCTTCTCCTCGCCGACACCGAGGCTCATGGCCAGCTGCGTCCGGGCGATCTGGGCGTTCTGCGTGGAAAGCCAAACCGTCAGCCTGCCGTCCTCGCCCCACGCGCAGGACGCGCCCCGGACTTCCAGCGGCGCGGGCGCGACCCGCTGGTTGACGATGGTCGTCGTGACGACCACGTCGCAGTCCGCGAAGATCCCGTCGTCGAACTCCTGCGCACCGTTGACCTGCATGACGTTGCTGCCGGTCTCGGGGTACAGCAGCGTCTCGTCCGCCAGGGCCGCGTCGATGCTCGCGACGGCGCCGAGGGGGTCGTAGTCGATGTCGACCAGCTCGGCCGCGTCGGCCAGCTGGTAGCGCTCCTCGGTGAGGACGAGCGCGACGGGCTCGCCGACGTAGCGCACCACCTCACCGGCCAGCCACGGTTCCTTCACCGGCCCCGCGGCGTGCGGGTCGAGGCCGAGGTCGGCGGCGGTGAACACGCCGAGCACCCCCGGCGCCGCCTTCGCCTCGCTCACATCGATGCTTCCGATCCGCGCGTGCGCGACGGGACTGCGCACGAACACCGCATGCGCGGCGCCGGAAAGCGCTTCCTCCCGCAGATCGTCCACGTAGGTGCCGCCCGCGGTGATCAGGTTCCGATCCTCCTGGCGGACCACCCGGGTCCCGACAATGCTCATCTGGTCTCCTGCTCGCCGATACCCCGCCGATCATGCCCTGTTTTCAGGAGAACGCCAGTACCACGGCGAGTCCGAGGCCGGCGATGCCGATCCCGATGCGCAACGGCGTGGCGGGCAGGTGGCGCACGAGCGTCGAGCCCAGCCAGGCGCCGCCGAGGGAACCGAGGCAGACGGCGAGAGCGGCCACCCAGACGACCTTGCCGGTGACGGCGAAGACGATCGCGGCGAGCAGGTTCGCCGAGCCGGTGACCAGGTTCTTCGCGGCGTTCGTCCGGGCGAGCGGCTGGGTCCAGACGGACACGAGCAACGCGAGCATGAGCACGCCCGCGGCCGCGCCGAAGTAGCCGCCGTAGATGCCGATGAGGAAGGCGGCGACGCCGGTGGCCGGGCGCAGGCCGTGGTGCTCGGCGCCTTCGGCCAGCCGGCGCAGCCGCGGCCCGGCCATGAGGACGACCGAGGCGCCGCCGATCAGCCACGGGACGATCGCGGTGAAGGCGCCGGACGGGGTCAGCAGCAGGACCAGCCCGCCGCACGCGCCACCGACGGTGGTGATGACGCAGAGCGGGATCAGTTTCCGTCGTTGGCCGGCGAGCTCCGGCCGCGCGCCCGCGGCGCCACCGGCGGTGGTGCCGAGCATGGCGACGGTGTTGGTGATGTTGGCGGTGACCGGCGGGAGTCCCGCGGCGAGCAGGGCCGGGTAGGAGACGAGCGAGGCCAGCCCGGCGATGGACCCGGTCAGGCCGGCCCCGACCCCGGCCAGGACGAGCAGGAGGAAGACGCCGGGGTCCGTGATCACGTTGTCATCTCAACACGCCGAGTGCCGCGGGCCGCGGTGAGATTGCTCCCACCGGCGCCGGCGGTATAGGCCGTTATACGAATTACCCCGGCCTTGTCCGAAACCGGACGGGATCCGGCGCCGGGCTTGCCCCACCACCGCGGGCCGTCACAGAATCCGCGCTGACAAGGTTGTCATCGAGCGGAGACCGGACCATGGGTGAGTTGAACCGGCGGAAGGCCCTCGTGGGCGCGGGCGGCGTCGCGGCCCTCCTGGCTTCCGGACTGCTGCCGGGCGTCGCAGCGGCAGCGGTGCACGAGAACGCGGTGGGCCCGAAGCCCCAGGGTCCGCCGGATCCCGTGGCCGCCACCTACCTGCGGGTCCTGCTCCGGCACACCCGCTGGGCCGAGCAGCAGTTCGACGCCGCGGCCGGGATCTACCCCGCGAAGGACTTCACCTTCGCCGTCGTCCTCGGCAACGCGCTCCTGCTCACCCGCCCCGGCTACGACGAAACCGCGGCCGGCGTCAGCCAAGCGACGCTCAAGGCCCACACCCTCGCCACCATCGAGCACTTCGCCGCGTCGAACCTGCTCACCGGCGGCACCGAGTGGGGCCGGAAGCTGTTCTTCGACACCACCTTCCAGTCGTACTTCCTGCTCGCCGCCCGTCTCCTGTGGACGGACCTCGACGACGCCACGAAGCAGAACATCGAACGCATCACGACGGAACAAGCCGCCTACACCACCGCTCTCGGCGACAAGGACGACCCGACGTCCGGCGGCTGGACGCCGAACGGCCGGAAAGGCGGCTTCGTCGGCGACACCAAGCTCGAAGAGATGGGCGTCTACGCCCAGTCGCTCGCCCCGGCGCTCGCGTGGGCGCCGAACGACACCCGAGCCCAGGCCTGGCGCGACGCCTTCGGCACCTGGAGCCGCAACGAAGGCGGGCTGCCGGCCGCCGACCTGGCGAACCCGCGGCTCGTCGACGGCGTCCCGGTCAGCGCCAACACCGCCACCAACCTCTACGACACCTTCCTCGTCGAGAACCACGGCTCGTTCGGCCCGCACTACCAGGAAGAACTGTGGCGCACCTCCGGCCGCAACGCGATGCACTTCCTCGCGGCCGGCACGCCGCTGCCCGAAGTCCTCACCGCCCAGCCGAACGGCGAGCTCCTCTGGCGCACCATGCTGCTGATGACCAGCGACGCCGGCGAGCCGCTGATGCCGATGGTCGCCGACCGCGAGCACCTCTACGGCCGCGACGTCATCCCGCTCGCCTTCCGCGCCCAGGTGCTCGGCGACCGCCACGCCGCCCGCGCCGAAGCCGACCTCGCCGCGCGGCTCGAGCCGTACCAGGCCTACGCGCCGGCCGACCGGATCACGAAGTTCTCCGGCGAACCGAAGTACGAGCCGGAAGCGCGCGCCGAACTCGCCATCAGCTACCTGCTCCACGAGTGGCGCACGAGCCACGGCGGCCCGGTCACCCCCGCGAGCACGACGGAGTTCGACGCCCACGCCGCCGGGGTCGCCGACTTCGGGGCCGCACCCGGCCTGCTGGCCCACCGCTCCCCCGCGGCGTGGGCCGCGACGGTGACCAAGCCGGGCTTCGTCAAGTTCGCCTGGCAGCCGCACCACGACGACTGGCTGTTCGTGCTCGGCGGCGCCAACCCGATGCTGCTGCCCGCGACCAACGTCGTCGTCAAGGAACGGCACGCGACGACCTACGAGAAGGTCCGCGACGGCTTCGACGGCACGGTCGGTGTCCTGCGCTTCGACGCCGGGTACGCCGCCCTCGCCACCCTCCCGACCGGTGCCGCGGTCTACGCGAGCACCGGCGTCGCCGAGAGCGAAGGCGTCCTGAACGTCTACAACCTCACCATGCCCGGTGTGCCCGGCCTCGACGGCGACCGCACCTACACCGCCGCCGAAGGCAAGGTGACGCTCGAGGCGCAGGCCGCACCCACCGGCGCCCGGACCGACGACCTGACGTTCGCCCCGGTCACCGCCCGGCACGTCCGGATGCTCGGCGTCCAGCCGGATCCGACGTACGGCTATTCGCTCTGGGCCCTGGAAGTCCGCGACGGCGACGGCCCGGACCTGGCGCGACCCGGAACCGCAACGGCGTCCTCGGCAAGCGCGGGCAAGGAGGCCAAGTACGCCAACGACGGCGACCCGGCCACCCGCTGGGCAGTGTCCACATCGGACCGCCCACGCGCCGACAGCTGGCTCGCGATCAACCTCGGCACGCCGCAGACCATCGACCGCGTCCGGCTGAGCTGGGAGGCGGCGGCCGGGCGCAAGTACCGCATCGAGACCTCGCCCGACGGCGCGACCTGGACGGCCGTGGCGACCTACCCGGTGCCCGCGCTGCGCAGCACGAAGGGCTGGCTGGACGTCGACGGCCGGGCCGGGATCGTCGTCGACGGCCCGAACCCGGTGACGGTCACCGGCGACCGCGTCACGCTCTCCGACGGCCCCGCCGCTCCCCTGCTCGCCGAGCTGTATCCCGGCTCGTCGAACGCCTCGAAACTGGCCGCCCGCACCCGCGCCACCACCGGCACACCGGCGGTCCGCGCGACCGTCACCGACGGTTTCCTCGTGCTGCTCAACCTTTCCGGCGCCGCGGCGAGCGGCACGGCCACCCTTCCCCAGGACGGCGGCACGTACCGGCTGTACCGCGGCGAGCAGACCGTCACGAGGACCGGCACCGAACTCTCCTACGCGCTGGGCGCGGCGGAAGGCCGCGTCGAACCCCCGCGGTTCACGGTGCGGGGACCGGCCGGGCTGAAGGCGGTCGTGCGCGACGCGAGCCGGGTCGACATCACCATGCCGTCCGGGTTCCTCCCGGTCCTCGTCACCGTGACGCCGGACGGCGGCCGGCCGCGGCCGGTGGTGCTGCCGCCGCGCCGGACCGTGCCGGTCGTGTTCGGCGACGTCCGCCCGTACCCCCTGGCCGACGTCGCGCTCGGCCGGACCACGTTCCCGGCGGCGCCGCTGCCGCCCGGGATGTCGAGCCCCGCGGCGGCCGTCGACGACGACCCGGCGACGGCGTGGCGACCCGGCCCGGACGGCCGGATGGTCGTGGATCTCGGGGCGGTGACGGCGGTTTCCGCGGTCGAGCTGGCCTGGACACCCGGCCACCGTCCCCCGGCGACCGTCGAGACCAGCACCGACGGCGTCACCTACCGGACGGCGGGCAGCGGGCCGGCCCGGTACGTGGCGGTCCGGACGGGCTGGCGGTCCGGCGACGCGAGCCTCGCCCGGATTTCTGTCCGGACTTGATCGATCTCGCACCACTCGCGGCGGGCCCCGGGGCGAGTACCTTGGCACCACAAGGGCTCGGCTCCCGGGAGGACGGATGCGCGTCACGATCGCCGAGGTCGCCCGCCGCGCGCGGGTGAGCAAGACGACCGTGTCCAGGGTGCTCAACAACAAGGCCGATGTGGACGCGGCGACCGCGATCCGGGTGCGCGAGGTGATCGCGGCGACCGGGTACATCCCGAGCGCCGGCGCCGTCGGGCTGGCCCGCGGCGTGACCCGCACGGTCGGGATGCTGGTGCCCGGGCTGACCTGGCCGTGGATGGGCGAGGTGCTGCAGGGCGTCGCCGACGTCGTGGAGGCCAAGGGCTACGGCCTGCTGCTGTCCACGGCCAACCGCGGCGCGGATTCCCTGGAGGAATTCTCCCGGCAGGTTTCGGCGAAGGCGTTCGACGGGCTGCTGCTCGTCGAGCCGCCGGACGCCGTGCGGCACCTGCGCGTGCTGCACGACTCCGGGCTGCCGGTGGTGGTGATCGACGACCGCGGCCGCCGTCCCGCGTTCCCGTCGGTGGGCACGGACAACCGGCAGGGCGGCGCGGACGCGGCCCGCCACCTGCTCGAGACCGGCCGCACCCGGTTCGCGACCGTGACGGGCCCGCGCGACTTCGGCTGCACGAGCGACCGGCTCAACGGCTTCCGCGACGTGATCCGTGACGCCGGGCTCGTCCTGGACCCGAATCTGGTCATCGAAGGCGATTTCACGAGTGAAAGCGGCGAGGCGGCGATCCTCCAGCTCCTCGCCACCGGCCCGCCGTTCGACGCCGTCTTCGCCCACAACGACCTCACCGCGGCCGGGGTGCTGGCCGGGCTGCGGAAGTTCGGGCGGGCGGTGCCGGGGGACGTCGCCGTCGTCGGGTTCGACGACATCCCCCTGGCCGCGCACACCCAGCCGCCGCTGACGACGATCCGCCAGCCCCTGCGGCAGATGGGCGAGACGGCGGCGCGGCAGCTGCTCGCCCGGCTGGGTGGCGCACCCCAGCCGGACGAGCCGCTGATCGTCCCGACCTCCCTGGTGATCCGGGAGTCGACTCAGGAGACGGTCAGCGCCGCCGAGAGCGGGACGTTGCGCGAGGAGTCACCGAGGTAGACGCGGTACTGGCCCGCGTTCGCCGTCCACGAGCCGGTCCAGTGCGCGAGGTCCCGCGGGGTGAGCGGGAACGACACGACCTGGCTCTGCCCGGGGTTGAGCTGGACCTTCTTGAATCCCTTCAGTTGTTTGGGCGGTTCGCCGTTGCCCGAGGGCTGACCGACGTACAGCTGGACGACGTCGGCGCCCGCGCGGGTGCCGGTGTTGGTGACCGTCGCCGTCACGGTCGCCGTGCCGTTGGTCCCCTGCGGTGTCACGACCAGGTTCGAGAACCCGAACGTCGTGTAAGACAGGCCGTAGCCGAACGGGAACAGCG
This sequence comes from Amycolatopsis sp. NBRC 101858, assembly GCF_030269325.1. GTDB lineage: Bacteria > Actinomycetota > Actinomycetes > Mycobacteriales > Pseudonocardiaceae > Amycolatopsis > Amycolatopsis ponsaeliensis. The sequence continues at coordinate 840,734 of NZ_BSTD01000002.1, forward strand.
GCTCGATGTTGCGGCTGTCGTACCACCGGTATCCGACGTTGAGACCTTCCGAGTACTCGATCCGGTCGTTCGCGCCGGGGAACTGCTGGACGTTCGCCGTGGGCAGGTCGGCGATCTGCTTCGGGAAGCTGATCGGCAGCTTGCCCGACGGGTTGACGTCGCCGTAGAGCAGCGACGCGATCGCGTTGCCGTTCTCCTGGCCCGGGTACCAGCCCTCGATGACCGCCGCGGCCTTCGCCAGCCACGGCATCGTCACCGCCGACCCCGTGTTCAGGACGACGATCGTGCGCGGGTTCGCCGAGGCGACCGCGTCGATCAGGTCGTTCTGCTGGTTCTGCAGGTCGATCGTGTCGAGGTCCTGGGTCTCGGACTCGCCGTAGCTGCCGAAGACGACCGCGACGTCGGCCGCCTTCGCCGCCGCCACCGCCGCCGGGATGTTCGGCGTCTGCACGTGCTCGCCCGCGCCGTCCACATAGGACACCGTGACGCCGGACCCGGCCCGCGCCTTGATCCCGTTGATCGGGTTCACCGACGCCGGCGACGGGTTGACCTTGGCGCTGCCGCCACCGATGTTCTGCGGGTCGATCCCGTCGCCGCCGGACAGGGCGATCGACTTCGTCGACGCCGTCAGCGGCAGGACGCCGGTGTTCTTCAGCAGCACCGACCCGGCCGCCGCGACGTCCCGGGCGGTCGTCACGTTCGCCGCGTTCGTCACGACCGACTGGGGTGTCCCCCGCCGGGCCCGGTCGAACACGCCGAACTTGAACATCTGCGTCAGCACTCGCCGGACCATGTCGTCGACCCGGGCCTGCGTGACCTCGCCGCGCGAGACGGCGTCGAGCAAGCCCTGGCCGAAGAACGCGCCGCCGGGCATCTCCATGTCCATCCCGCCGTTGGCCAACTGCCGCGCGCCGCCGGTCGCCGAGCCCCAGTCGGAGCCGACGAACCCGCCCCAGTTCGCGTCCTGCTTGAACGCGGTCGTCAGCACCCCGCTGCTCTGGCAGGCCGGGACGCCGTTGATCTGGTTGTAGGCGCACATCATCGACGCGACCTGGCCCTGGCTCGCGACCTGCTGGAACGCCGGCAGGTACAGCTCGTGCAGGGTCCGGTCGTCGATGATGACGTTGTCCGACGGCGTCCCGCGCGACGCCCCGGCCTCGACGTTGTAGGCCGCCGCGTGCTTGGCCTGCGCCATCACGCCCTGGCTCTGGATGCCCTGGATCGTCGCGGTCCCGGCCGCCCCGGCGAGGTAGGGGTCCTCGGCGTAGGTCTCGAAGTTGCGGCCCCACCGGGGGTCGCGGACCAGGTTGATCGTCGGGCCGAGCGCGATGTCGACGCCCTTCCCGGCGAACTCGGCACCCATCGCGGAGCCGTACCGGTTCATGAGGCCGGTGTCCCAGGTCGCCGCCGCCGACACCGGCGCCGGGAACTGGGTGACGCCGTCGAGGCCGTCACCGACCCCGGCCGGGCCGTCCTGCAGGCCGAGCGCCGGGATGCACAGCTCCGGCACGGCATCGGTGTTGCCGATGTACGGCCCGGTCGCGCCGTTGCCGTGCAGCACCTTGATCTTCTGCTGCGCGGTCATCGCCGCCATGAGCTGGGTGACGCGGTCCGCGACCGGCGCGGTCGACCCCACCCACGGGCAGCCACCCGGGTTGGTCGGCGTGGTCGTCGGCGGTGCGCTGTCGCTCGTGTGCACCGCGAACTCCCACAGCGAGATGCCCCACTGGGTGGCCCGTGCGGTGGCGTTGAGCCGGACGTACCTCGCCGTGCCGCTCACCGCGGGGTGCTCGGTGCCGCCCGCGCCGGCCACTGTCGCCGCCGTCGTCCACGACGAGCCGTTGGTGGACAGCTGGATCGTGTACGCGCTCGCGTACGCGGCCTCCCACGTCAGGTCGACGCCGCAGACCGGGCGTGAGCTGCCGAGGTCGACCTGGATCCACTGCGGGTCCGCGGCCAGGCTGGACCAGCGCGTCCCGGCGTCACCGTCGAAGGCCGCGCTGACCGGGAAGGCGTCAGACTGCACGCTGGACGCCGTCGCCGGTTGCCGCAGCGCTGCGTTCGCGCTGCCGCACGCCTGGGCCGAGCCGTCGCCGAACACCTGGAACTCCCACAGCGACACGCCCCACTGGGTCGCGCGCTGAGTGGTGGTCAGCCGGACGTACCGGCCGCTGCCCGACACCGGCAGCGTCTGGGTGCCACCGGTGCCCGTCGTCGTCGAGTACACAGTGGACCACTGGCTGCCGTCGGCCGACGCCTGGATCGTGAACGCCTTCGCGTAGGCAGCTTCCCACTGAAGCACGACCTGGTTGAGGGTGTGCAAGCCACCGAGGTCGACCTGCAGCGTCTGCGGGTCCGCCGCCAGGCTCGACCAGCGGGTGCCGGGGTCGCCGTCCACCGCGGCACTGGCCGGGAAAGCGGCGTTTTCGGTGGAGGACGCGGTCACCGGGTGCCCCTGCGAGAGCAAGGTGGGTGCCGCCTGGGCCGTGAACAGTGGTGCGGTCAGCAGCCCGGCCGCGACCACCGCGCCCGTGACGAGCGCGAGCCGTCGCCTCATTGGTAGACCCGCACGTAGTCGACGACCATGTCCTGCGGCAGCACGGTGCCCGCTCCCGGCGGGCCGGGGAAGTCGCCGCCGATGGCGTTGTTGAGGATCAGGAAGAACGGGTGGTCGTACACCCACGGCCCCCGCGTGCTTTCCACCGTGTCGCGGTTGATCGTCTCGAACGCGTTGCCGTCGACGGAGAACGTCATGTGGTTCGCGTCCCAGTCGAGACCGAACTTGTGGAAGCCCGCCGAGACGTCCTGACCGAGGTCCAGGGGCGCGCCGATGCCGCCGGCGCCGTTGTACGCGGGCGCGTGGATGGTCGAGTAGGCCAGGTTCGGCGACTTCCCGACGTGCTCCATGATGTCGATCTCACCGCAGTTGGGCCACGGCGTGCCGCTGAAGAAGTTGGCGCCCAGCAACCAGAACGCGGGCCAGAGCCCCTGCGTGCCGGACACCTTGATGTTGGCCTCGACGTGCCCGTAGGTGAAGCTGAACTTGCCCGCGGTGTTGATCCGGCCCGAGGTGTACTGGCAGGTGCCGCTGCCGCTGATCGGGTCGACCGGGCAAGCCGACCCCGGGGTGGCTTCGCGGCGGACCTGGATGACGAGGTTGCCGCGGCCGTCCTGCTTGGCGTTGTTGTTGTTCGTGTAGTACTCGAGCTCGTTGTTGACGCCCGGGCCGGTCTCGGCGGTCCACTTGCTCGCGTCCGGGCCCGCGCCCGCGGTGCCGTTGAACTCGTCGCTCCAGACCAGCGTGCCCGGGAAGTGCGGGGCCGGCGGCGCGGCCGGCGGAGTCGTCGGGTTGCCGCCGGTGCCGTAGACGTCGAAACCCCACAGCGAATAGCCGTAGCCGTTGGAGCGCGCGGTGCCGTACATCCGGACGTACCGGCCGCTGCCGTTGACGGTCAGCGTCTCCTTGAAGCCCTTGCCGGTGGTCGTCGAGTAGATCGAGGTCCAGTTCGCGTTGTCGTTGGACACCTGGATCTGGTAGGCGACGGCGTAGGCGGGGTCCCACTGCAGGACGACCTGGTGCACGGCCGCGACCGCGCCCAGGTCGACGGTGATCCAGCCCGGGTCGACCCAGCCGGTGGTCGCGCTCGTCGCCCAGCGCGTGGCCGGGTCGCGGTCGAACGCCTTGGCCGGGAGACAGCCCGGGCAGGCGCCGTCGTCCTGGTAGGAGGAGGCGGTGCCGGACTTGCCGTAGGACAGGAGGACGTCACCGGGCTGGGTCGTGCCGCCCCCGCCGTAGACCTGGAACTCCCACAGCGAGTAGCCGTACTGCGTGGCGCGCTGGGTACCGGTGAGCCGGACGTACCGGCCGCTGCCGGTGACGTTCAGAGTCTGGGAGCCGCCGGTGGCGGTCGTCGTCGAGTAGAGCGTCGTCCAGGTGGCGCCGTCGGCGGACGCCTGGAGCGTGAAGGCCTTGGCGTAGGCGGCTTCCCAGTTCAGCACGACCTGCGACAGCTGCTGGGTGGAGCCGAGGTCGACCTGCAGCGTCTGCGGGTCGCTGAACGCGCTGGACCAGCGGGTGCCGGGATCGCCGTCGACCGCGGCACTGGCCGGGAACGCGGCGGACTCGGTCGAGGACGCCGTCACCGGGCGGCCTTGGGAGAGCAGGACGGGGGCGGCCTGCGCCACCGGCGCGGGGAGCAGGGCGGCCAGGGTCAGGGCGAGGACGGCGAGAACCCGGGTTCTCGGCATGCGGCGTTGCATGGGCACCTCCACGGCGAACCGGCGCCGGGACGGCCTTGCCCCGGCGCGGATCGGCTCACGTGGTCGCCGGCGCGGGTGTGGGTCCCGCCCGTCGGCACGCTCTTAGTTCAGGATATAAATAAAGAGGCGTAAAATGTCAACGACGCTGCGCCGGACGGTCGCGGACCACCCCGGACACTGGTCCGGGAGAACGAATCCGCGCCGGAGCCTTGACTACGCCGACACGCGGGCTGTTAACTGCGAACCGCTGGTCGGAACCGGTTCCGTGACCGCCACCCGGGATCGTTCCACCGCGACACGCACCTCTTTCGGGCTGACCGGTTCGCGCCGTCGCACCCACCCCGGCACCGCTCCACCGGCTCACGGTGCCGGGCGGGGCGCCGGACGCGAACCGTCGCACCACCCGACGCCGGCGCGAGCTGTGGGGCTCGCCCGGTCCGCCGCCGCCCGGCGCTGCCGCGCGGCCCTGCTCCACGTCCTCCCCGATCAGCAGGCAGGCAGATGAGATCAACGACGTTCTCCCCGGTACACCGCCTTCTCGTCCTCGCGACCACCCTCGCCGCCGCGGTGACCACCGCGGTGGTGGTCGGCTCCGCACCGGCGCAGGCCGCCGCGTGCGGCACCACCAACCTCGCGCAGGGCCACCCCGCGACCGCGTCCTCGACCGAGAACGGCGGGACCCCCGCGTCCGCCGCGGTCGACGGCAACTCCGGGACGCGCTGGTCCAGCGCGTTCAGCGACCCGCAGTGGCTGCAGGTCGACCTGGGCTCCGCGCAGCAGCTCTGCGACGTGGTGCTCAGCTGGGAAGCCGCGTACGCGACCGCGTTCACCGTCCAGCTCTCCTCGGACGCGAACAGCTGGACGACGGCGTACTCGACCACCACCGGCACCGGCGGCACGCAGACCGTGGCCGTCACCGGCACGGCCCGCTACCTGCGGGTCAACGGCACCCAGCGGGCGACCGGCTACGGCTACTCCCTCTGGGAAGTCGCCGTGCACGGCACCGGCGGCGGGACCACCATCCCGCCGACCGACCCGCGCAACCCGGACCTCGGGCCGAACGTGTCGGTGTTCGACCCGTCGACCCCGGCCGCGACGATCCAGAACCGGCTGACGCAGCTGGCGAACCAGCAGCACACCAACCAGTTCGGCAACGAGCGCTACGCCGTGCTGTTCAAGCCCGGGAACTACACCGCCGACGTCAACCTCGGGTTCTACGAGCAGGTGGCGGGCCTCGGCCTCTCCCCCGACGACGTCAACCTCAACGGCCACGTCCGCGTCGAGGCGGACTGGCTGCAGCAGGGTGACAACCCGGCCAACAAGGGCAACGCGACGCAGAACTTCTGGCGCTCCGCCGAGAACCTGTCGGTCACGCTGCCGGCCGGCCAGGTCGAACGCTGGGCCGTCGCGCAGGCCGCGCCCTACCGCCGGATGCACCTGAAGGGCAGCCAGATCCAGCTGTGGAACGGCGGGGACGGCTGGGCCAGCGGTGGCCTGATCGCCGACAGCAAGATCGACGGCCAGGCCGTTTCCGGTTCGCAGCAGCAGTTCCTGACCCGCAACAGCGAGCTGGGCAGCTGGGCGGGCGGTGTGTGGAACATGGTGTTCGTCGGCTCGACGGGGACGCCGCCGGCGTCGTTCCCGAACCCGCCGGAGACGGTCGTCGGCCAGACGCCGGTGATCCGCGAGAAGCCGTTCCTCTACGTCGACGGTTCGGGCAGCTACAACGTGTTCGTGCCCGCGCTGCGGCAGAACTCGGTCGGCACCAGCTGGGGCCACGGCACGCCGGCCGGGCAGTCGATCTCGCTCAGCGAGTTCTACGTCGCGCACCCGTCCGACTCGGCCGCAACGATCAACGCGGCGCTGGCGGCGGGCAAGAACCTGCTCGTGACGCCGGGCGTCTACCACCTCGACCAGGCGCTGAACGTCACGCGCCCGGACACGGTGGTGCTCGGCCTCGGCCTGGCCACGTTGCAGCCGACCAACGGGAACGCGGCCATCACGACGTCCGATGTGGACGGGGTGAAAATCGCGGGCCTGCTGATCGACGCGGGTGCGGTGAACTCGCCGGTGCTCGTCCAGGTGGGCCAGCCGGGCTCGACCGCGAACCACGCCGGCGACCCGACGTCGCTGCACGACGTGTTCTTCCGGATCGGCGGCGCGGCCGTCGGGAAGGCCACGCAGACGCTGGTGGTCAACTCGAACAACGTCATCGGCGACCACATGTGGCTGTGGCGCGGCGACCACTCGAACGGCGTCGGCTGGAACGTCAACACCGCGGCCAACGGCCTGGTCGTCAACGGCGCCAACGTGACGATGTACGGCCTGTTCGTCGAGCACTACCAGCAGTACGAGGTGCTCTGGAACGGCAACGGCGGGCGGACGTACTTCTTCCAGAACGAGATGCCGTACGACCCGCCGGACCAGGGATCCTGGTCCAGCGGCGGCGGCCGGCAGGGCTGGGCGGCGTACAAGGTGGCCGACTCGGTGACCAGCCACGAAGGGTGGGGCCTGGGCAGCTACTGCTTCTTCCAGACCAATCCGTCCATTGTGGCCAGTCACTCGTTCGAGGTGCCGAACAACGGCGGGGTCCGGTTCCACAACCTGGTCTCGGTGTCGCTCGGCGGTGTGGGCACGATCGCGCACGTCATCAACGACAGCGGTGACCCGGCGAACACGGCCCACCAGGTGAGCCCGCTGAACAACTACCCCTGATGAGAGCTCATCCCGCGCCGGACGGCGGCAGTCACGTCGTCCGGCGCGGGACGGTCCAGCACAGCGGCGACGTACGCGTCCGGGCGGACCAGCCAGGCTTCGCCCGGGCGCGCGCCGAGGGCCCCGCCCACCGGGATCTCCACCGACCGCACTCCCCCGGCGTCGACACCGGGGGTCGTCAGCAGCAGGAACCCTTGCCGCGCCAGGTCGCGCAACCGTCCACCCGGGACAACAGTGACATCGGGCAGCAGCACCCCGGGCCCGGGCGGCGGCAGCGTGCCCCGCGGCGGGCGGCCGGCGAACGGCCGTCCCGGATCCGGTGTGGTGAGCGGGGAATCGGCGTACCAGAACGGTTCGGCGAGCCGTCCCGAGTCGACTTCGGCGTGGACGCCGCCGGCCAGCACTTTCGTACGGTGTATGCGGCGCGCTTCGTCCTGGGGCACCAGGAAGTCCATCGTCGCCGTCGTGACCTCGGCGTTCTCCACCGCGGCCGCGTGCCGCTCGGCGTGGTAGCTCTCCAGCAGCTCCTCCCCCGCGTGCCCGCGCAGGACCCAGGCCAGCTTCCACGCCGCGTTCTCCGCGTCGGCCACGCCCGAGTTGAGCCCGCGCGCCCCGAACGGCGCGACCAGGTGGGCGCAGTCCCCCGCCAGCAGGACGCGCCCGACGCGCATCCGCTCGACCAGGCGCGTGTGGAACCGGTACACCGAACGCCAGACGACCTCGTACGGCCGGTCGCCGAGGATCGCCCGGATCCGCTCGTCCAGGGCGCCGCCGGTTTCCTCGGCGGTGAGGTCGTAGTCCTCCGGGACCTGCCAGTCGATGCGGAACTGCGAGCCGGGGCACGGGTGGATCAGCACCTGGCGGCCGGGGTTCCACGGCGGGTCGAAGTAGAACCGCCGCTCGGCCGCCCAGCCCGGCAGGTCGGCGCGGATGTCGCAGATCAGGAACAGGTCCCGGAACGACACCCCGTCGAGGTGCTGCCCGAGCGCCCGCCGCACGACGTCGCCGCGGGCGCCGGTGGCGGCGATCGCGTAGTCGGCCTCGATCCGGCGCGGCCCGTCCGCCGTCTCGCAGTGGATTTCGACGCAGGCCCCCTGGGCCAGCCCGGTGACGCGGTGGCCGCGGCGGACGTCGATCAGCGGCTGCGCGGCGATCAGCTCGTCGAGGACCTCCTCGACGCGGGCCTGCGAGAGGTTGACGAACGGCGGCAGGGCCGAGCCGCCGTCGGGCAGGTCCAGCGAGAACAGCTCGGTGTCGCGGTGGAAGGTCCGCGCGGTCGTCCAGGTGAGGCCCTCCTCGGCGAGGCAGCCCGCGCCGAGCGACGCCCAGACGTCCAATGTGTCCCGTTGCTGGCAGATGGCCTTGGACCCCACGGGGTCGCGCACCTCGTGCTCGTCGACGAGCACCACGGGTACGCCCCAGCGCGCGAGCAGCAGCGCGGCCGTCTGGCCGACCGGGCCACTGCCGAGGACCGCGACCGTCATCCCTGGAGCTGGTCCCAGACTTCGCGGTCGCGTTCGGCGGTCCACACCACCGGCCGTTCGATGCCGCCGAGCTCGTCCCACAGCCGGGAGACGTCGAAGGGCAGGCAGTGCTCGAAGATCGGCCATTGGCCGTACTGGCCGACGAGAGCCGCGTGCGTGCGCTCGAAAGCGTCCTTCAGGGTGCCACCGGCGTCGCGTGCCGCGCCGACCTCGCGGATCATCGTGTCCAGGAAGTGCCGGGTCTGGGCGATGGCGGCCTCGACGGCTTCGCGGCCCCGGCTCACGCCGCCGCGGCCGCCGATCAGCGTCTCGGCCCCGAAGGCGCCGACACGGTCCAAAGTGGACGAAGCCCATTCGCGGTGGAACGCGTCGCCGGTGTAGAGCGCGGCTTCGGCTTCCACGAGGTCGCCGGCGTAGAGGATCCGCTGACGCGGCAGCCAGGCCACGATGTCGCCCTCGGTGTGGCCGCGGCCGCAGTACTGGAGGACCAGGTCGCCGCGGTCGCCGCCGAGGTCGAGGGTGAGCCGGTCGGAGAAGGTCAGCGTCGGCCAGGTCAGGCCCGGCACCGAGTCGGCGCCCTTCGCCAGCCTCGGCATCCGGCCGAACTCGCTCGCCCAGTCCTCCTTGCCGCGCTCGGCGACCAGGGCCCGGGTGTTCTCGTGCGCGACGATCACGTCGGCGTCGAACGCCGACGCGCCGAGCACGCGCACCGCGTGGTAGTGGCTCAGCACCAGGTAGCGCACGGGTTTGTCGGTGTGCTCGCGGAGTTTCGCGAGCCACTCGCCCGCGGCGACCGGCGTCGCCAGCGCTTCGAAGCAGACGAGGAAGTCCTCGCCCTCGATCGCGCCGATGTTCGGGTCGCCCTCGGCGGTCAGCGCGTAGACGCCGTCGGCCAGGACTTCCAGGGTCTGCGCTTTCTCCGCCAGGTCGGCCGAAGAGGCGAAGGCTTTCTTCGTCACGGCGAGCGCTCCTTCTGATCGTCAAAGGTTTGACTATCTTGCCGGTCACAGTAGCCCGCCGGGGCGGTGCGCGGAACCCTTGCGCCTAATCTGGGCCGCATGACCGACCGACCGGCCGAAGGCCTGGACTACCTCTCGTTCGTCGACTACGCGATCGGGAAGACGAAGGCCGAGCTGCCGGACACCGACCCGGTCGCGATGCGCCTCGGCCTCACGCTGCACCGGCTGGCCGGCGCGCTGGTCTACGACTGGGAGTCGACGGTGCACCGGCCGCGCGGCCTGAGCTGGGGCGGGTTCCGGGTGCTGTTCGTGCTGTGGCTGGCCGGCCCGCTGGAGTCCCGCCACGCGGCGCGCCTGGCCGGGATGAGCCGCGCGGCGGTGTCGGCGCTGGTCAAGACGCTGGAGCGGGACGGGCTGGTGACGCGCACGCAGGTCCCGGAGGATCGCCGCGCGGTCCGGCTGGCGCTGACGGAGGCGGGCCACGCGGCGGTGACGGACGCCTACCAGGCGCACAACGCGCGCGAGCAGGAGTGGGCGGCGTCGCTGACGCCGTCGGAGCAGACGGTCCTGATCGGACTGCTGGAGAAGCTCACCACCAGCCCGGCGGCCGCGGCGGCCCAGCGGCTGGCTTAGCTGGCCAGCCCGGGCAGCGTGTGCCCGGTCTGCTCGGCCTTCGCGCGCAGGTACCGGACGTTGCTTTCGGTGGCGAACACGCCGGTCGGCACCTGGTCCCGCACGACGATCCCGGCCTTGCGCAGCTGCGCGGCCTTGTCGGGGTTGTTCGACAGCAGATCGACTTCGCTGACACCCAGCGCTTCGAGCATCTGCGCGGCGACGGTGTAGTCGCGGGCGTCCTCGGGCAGGCCGAGCGCGGCGTTGGCGGCGTAGGTGTCGAGGCCCTGGTCCTGCAACGCGTACGCGTCGAGCTTGTTGTAGAGGCCGATGCCCCGGCCTTCCTGGCGCAGGTAGAGCAGGTAACCGCCGGTCGCGGAGATCCGCTCGATGGCTTCAGCGAGCTGGGGACCGCAGTCGCAGCGCGCGGACCCGAAGACGTCCCCGGTGAGGCATTCGGAGTGCGGCCGCACGAGCGGCACGTCCCCGGGGGTGCCGAGCACGAAGGCGAGGTGCTCACCCCCGTCGTCCAGGCCCCGGAAGGTGACGGCTTCGGCGTCGACCGCGATCCCGCCGTCGAGCCGCAGCGGAATCCGCACCCGCGTCCGCACCTCAGCCGTCATGCCTTCTCCCCTGCGATCTCCCACGTGATCGACCCTACCGGAAGTTGAGCGTCGAACTTCCTGGTCGCGCCGTATGTCACTGGGGCGAACACCGGCACACCACGGGTTCTTCCCGATCCGGCTGTCCTTTCGCGAGCATCACGTGAGCGGGGTCGGCGGAGTGCTGATGTCCGCCCTCATCCTGGTCGCGGCGATCATCGTCGTCTCCGGCACGCGCCGCGACCTACCCGGCCCGCCCGCCTCCAGTCCCACGGCCGTCGCGGCCCCTAGCACCTCCGCGGGCTGGAGCAGTCCGGCTGGGATCTCACGAGCCGCGCTGCCCCCGCGTGGCCACCTCCGCCGCCCCGCCCGCGCCGACGGCGCCTGCCACCAGCGTCGGGGAAGGCACCTACAAGGTCGGCGAAGACAGGGAACCCGGCAGCTACAAGGCCGGCTGCACGGGGCACGACTACTGGGTCCGGCCCGGAAAACCGGTGGCGCCGCCCTCGTATCCTCAGCGCATGATCCCCGGTGCCACCGCCGCTTCCTTCCTGCTCGTCGTCATCCTCGGGGCGATGTCGCCCGGCCCCGACTTCGTCGTCGTCACGCGCTCCTCGCTCACCGGCGGGAAGCGGGCCGGGATCGCCGCCGGGGCCGGGATCTCGCTCGGGGTCTTCGCCTGGGTCGTCGCCATCGCCTTCGGGGTGGCCGCCGTGCTCACCGCCTCGGCCGTCGCCTTCAGCGTCGTCAAGCTCGTCGGGGCCGCCTACCTCGTCTTCCTCGGCGGCAAAGCGTGGCTGGCCGTGCGCCGCGGGGAGTACCGGGACCTCGGGGAAACGCCCGGCCGGCCGGCGCTCAAAGCCGGCGCCGCCTTCCGGCAGGGGCTGTTCACCAACCTGCTCAACCCCAAGGTCGCCGTCTACTTCCTGGCCCTGCTCCCCCAGTTCCTGCCCGCCGGCGGCGCCACCCTGCAGACGCTCGAGCTCGCCGCCATCGCGACCGTCGGCACCGTCCTGTGGTTCGCGGCCCTCGCCCTCGTCGTCGGCGCCTTGAAGCGGTTCTTCGGCGACGGCCGCGTCCGGCGGGGTCTCGACGCCGTGCTGGGCAGCGTGCTCGTCGCGCTCGGGGTGAAGGTCGCCGCCGAGACGGCTTGAGGGGCCCGCCGCGGCGGGCCCCCGCCGTCACAGCTTGTCGGCCGCCAGCAGCGTTCCCTCCACCCGGGCCCGGATCTTCGCGAACGCGATGTCGCGCGAGGTCGACGTGTCGTCCGCGAACGGCGAGAACCCGCAGTCGTCGCAGGTGCCGAGCCGGTCGGCCGGCAGGTACTTCGCCGCCGCGAGCACGCGGTCGCGGACCTCCTCCGGCGTCTCCACCCGCGGGTCGATCGGGTCGATCACCCCGACGAAGATCCGCTGGTCCGCGCCGAGGTTGTCCCGGATCACCTCCAGCGCCGCGGCCGGCTCGGCCTCGCTGGCCAGCTGGACGTAGAAGTTGCCCGCCTTGAGCGAGAACAACGCCGGCAGCAGGCCCGCGTAGTCGACGTCGAGGCTGTGCACCGAGTCCTGGTCGCCGCCCGGGCAGGTGTGGACGCCGATCTTCGCGCGTTCCTCCGCCGTGAACCGCTCCAGCACGGCGTTGTTGAGGTCGACGAACTGCCGCAGCAGCCCGCCGGACGGGTCGAGCTTGAGCGACAGCCGCCCTTCGGTGAAGTCGATCTGCACGCTGTGCGCCCCCGCGTCGAGGCTGCGCCGGATGTCCGCCTCGGCCTCGTTCACCAGGTCGGCGACGAACTGCTCCTGCGAGTAGCCGTCGATGCCGTCGCCCGGGTAGATCAGCGAGATCGCGGACGCCGCGATCACGGCCTGCTTGACCGGCTTGTCCGTGAGTGCCTTGGCCCGCGTCAGGTACTCGTCGGCGTGGGTCGCGTAGCGGAACGGGCCCGCGGTCAGCCGCGGCAGCTGCCGGGTGTGCCCGTCGGCGAACGGGATGACGACGCCGTCCGGCGCCAGCGCGGTCAACCCGGCCAGCGGGTAGGTCGCGAAGCTCGGCTTGCCCTGCTCACCATCGGACACGACCGGCGACCCGGTCTCCTCGAACCGGCTGATCGTGTCGGCCAGCGCCCGGCTCTCCAGTCCGGCGAGCTCGCTGGCGTCGATCCGTCCGGCGGCGAACGCCCCGAGCCCTTCGATGAGGTACTCGGGGCGCGGGATGCTGCCGATCGGTTCGGTGGGCAAGGTCATGGAGTCCTCCGCTGGTTGAAGGTCCAGACCGGTCTCGAACCGGCGCGAAGCCGGCCTGACCGGCCTCGTGTCAGGCGAACCTAACGCGCTGCCGGGCGGTCACGGAGCGCGGATCACCCGGTCGGAGCAGTGAAAAGCACGAAATGAGAAGACGTTTGGCGGTTAGCCGGGAGGACTATTGGGTATTCGCTACGGCGATACGGCGGGTTCGGCGCCGAAGGAGTACCCCGATGCTCAGTCACCACGATCGCACCGAGCTGGAGAAGATCGAGCGCACCCTCGAGCTCAGTGACCCCGACCTGGCCACCGCCCTGCGCGACGGCAAGCGACCGAAGTCGCGCGCGCTCCGCAGCGCGGTGCTGATCGCCGTCGACGTCGTCGCGGTGACCTTGCTGGTCCTCGGGCTGGTCCTGCCCGATCCCGGCGTCACGCTCTGCGGGATCCTCGCGCTCACCGGCACCGTCTGGACCCACGTGGCGCGCCACCGCATCTGAGGCACACTGGGCCTCGTGAAGTGGGTCCTGCACGTCGATCTCGACCAGTTCATCGCCGCGGTCGAGATCGCCCGCCGGCCTGAGCTGCGCGGGAAGCCCGTGGTCGTCGGCGGCAACGGCGACCCCGCTGAACGCGCCGTCGTCGCGACCGCGTCCTACGAGGCCCGCGAGTTCGGGGTCCACTCCGGCATGCCGCTGCGGATCGCCGCCAAGCGCTGCCCGGACGCCGTCTTCCTGCCCAGCGACCCGCCGGCCTACCTCGAGGTGTCCGAGCACGTGATGGCCGCGGTGCGCGAGTTCCCGGTCGTCGTGGAGGTGCTGGGCTGGGACGAGGCGTTCGTCGGGGCCGAAACCGACGACCCGGAGGCACTGGCGGCCTCGATCAAGGAGGCCGTGGCGCGCGAGACCGGGCTGTCGTGCGCGGTCGGCATCGGCGACAACAAGCTGCGCGCCAAGCTCGCCACCGGCTTCGGCAAGCCGGGCGGGATCTTCCGCCTCACGCAGGAGAACTGGTGGGACGTGATGGCCGCGCGCCCGACCGACGCGCTGTGGGGCATCGGCGGCAAGACCACCAAGAAGCTCGCCGAGCTGGGCATCCACACGGTCCTCGACCTGGCCGGCGCGGACGCCGCGGCGCTGGCCGCGCGGTTCGGCCCGAAGACCGGCCCGTGGCTGCGCCTGCTCGGCGGCGGGATCAGCGACGCGGAGGTGAGCGCGACACCGTACGTGGCCCGCTCCCGCAGCCGCGAGACGACGTTCCAGCGCGACCTCACCGACCCGGCGGAGATGGCCGCGGAGGTGTCGGCACTGGCCGAGCGCGTCGGGCAGGACGTCCTCGACGAAGGCCGCCCGGCGGCGCGGGTCGCGGTGAAGGTGCGGTTCGTGCCGTTCCTGACCCACACGCACAGCATCACCCTGCCGGAGCCGACGTCGGACGCGGCCGAGCTGGACCGCGCGGCGCAGGAGGTGCTGGCGATGTTCGAGCTGACCCGCGCGGTGCGCCTGCTGGGGGTGCGGGCGGAGTTCGCCCGGGAGGACTAGAACTCTTCCGGCAGGGGCAGCGGCAGGTCCGGGTCCAGGTCCACCCCGCCCGCCCGGAGCGTGTGGTCGAGCATCGCCCAGATCGTGCCGCTGAGCTGGGCGGTCAGCTGGTCGAGGCTGAGCGTGCCCGGGTGGTCGAGCCAGCGGGTCGTCGCGGACTCGACGTACCCGACCAGCCCGAACGCGATCGTGTCCGCCGGGGCCGGGTCCAGGCCGAACGCCGTCAGGTAGCCGGTGAACAGCCGGCTGAGGTGGCGGGCGATCGTGCCGCGGACGTCCGTCGGCCCCGGGGCCGCCCGCGCGAGGTAGCGGTGCAGGTGGAGGTGCTCGGTCAGCCAGCGCAGGTGCGTCGCGATCACCGTCGAGATCATCTCGTTCGGCGAACCCGAGGGGTGCCAGAGCGGCCCGAGTTCCGCGGTCACCAGTTCGGCCGCGCGCTCGGCGATCGCCCGCTGGAGGTCGGGGGCGCCGTCGAAGTGCTTGTACAGCCGGGTGCGGGCCACACCGGCACGCTCGGCGATCTGCTCGGTCGAGACGTCGGGGCCGTGCTCGGCGATGGCTTCGAGGGCCGCGTCGACGAACTCGGCGCGCCGCCGCTCCTGCTGGCCCGCCCAGCGCGCCGCCCGCCCGTCGACCTTGGTCACGGCCGAAGCCTACTCACGGCCCGCGAGCCGGTGTACGCTGCCGAAGTAGCTAGTACAGCGTGTACCCTCTACTTCCGGAGGCCACCATGGGCGTCGAGGCCCAGGACCGGGACGTGACCGCGGCTCGCCTGCTCAAGAGCTCCGCGAAGAACTCCTACGACCCGTACGTCGACATCGACTGGACCGCGCCGCTCGCCGAGGGCAAGGCGTACATGCCGCTGGAGCGCGTCTCCCTCTACGGCACCGAGCTCTGGGCGCGGCTGACGCCGGAGCAGCGGATCGAGCTGTCCAAGCACGAGATCGCCAGCATCATGAGCGTCGGCCTCTGGTTCGAGATCGTGCTGATGCAGCTGCTCGCGCGGTACGTCTTCGACCTCGACGCGCGCACCGAGCACGCGCAGTACGCCATGACCGAGATCGGCGACGAGACCCGGCACTCGGTGATGTTCGCCCGCACCGCCGACCGGCTCGGCGTGCCGCGCTACGGCGTCCCGAAGGTCGTGCACCGCGCCGCGAAGGTGTTCGGCGCGACCGCCGCCGGGCCGTCGATGTTCGCCAGCGTGCTGGTCGCCGAGGAGACCACCGACCGGCTGCAGCGCTCGATGATGGACGACGACGGCATCCAGCCGCTGATCCGCTCGGTCAACCGCATCCACGTCGTCGAGGAGGCCCGGCACGTCCGGTTCGCCAAGGAGGAGGTGCTGCGGGAGACGCCGAAACTGTCGAAGGCGGCGCTGCAGCGGCACCGGCTGCGGACCGCGCTCGTCGCGTTCGGCGTCATCGACAGCATGGTCGACCCGCGGATCTACCGCAGCGTCGGGATCGACCCGCGCGAAGGCCGGGCCGCCGCATTGGCGAACCCGCACTTCCACGCGACGCGCCGCTGGATGGCCGAGAAGATCGTGCCGTTCCTGCGGGACGCGGGGCTGATCGGCGGCCGGTCGGAAGGCATTTGGCGGCGCGCGCACCTCATCTGAGCCGCCACGGCAGAATTCCCTTCCCGGGAGAGACCGGACTGCGCCAGGATTCCCTGGTGACCGAGGGCTTCTCGCAGGACTTCCCGCTCCCACCCGCGCCCGGGCCGCAGCCGCCGCCGGTACCGCAGCCCGTGCCGCGCCCGCCGCTCGCCCGGCCCCTGGTCGTCGGCCTGCTCGGCGTCGTCGTGGGCGCGGTCCTGGTCGGCGTGCCGTGGCTCGTGCTGAGCTTCTTCGGCGACGAGCCGAGCGGCAGTGCGCTGACCGCGCCGAAGGCCCTGGGCGGGCTCAGCCGGGCCCAGGACGCGATCGCGAAGGTCGACGCCGTGCGCGGCAAGGCGACGATCGACCGCATCGACAAGACCGACCGGGAGACGGCGTCCCGGGTCTCGGCGGCCTACGGCGGCGCCGGCGCGGTGGTGCAGCAGTACCAAGACGAGGGGCTGCTGCGCTCCTTCCAGCTGGTCGCCGTGCGCGCGCCCTCGCCGGAGCTGTTCGCGCCGTACGAAGACGTCCAGGCCCTCGGCGTGGCCGCGCCGGGCACCGACCTGGTGCGCGCCGGCGCCGTGCAGTGCCTGGTGCACAACGACCCGGCCGCGCCCGGCTCGACCCCGGACCCGGACCGCTCGTTCGTGCTGAACTGCCAGCGCACCGGCCCCGGCTTGACCGTCACGGTGCGGAGCATGGGCACCGAAGGCAACCATGATCCCCAGGAGCTGGCCGGCATCGTCGAGCAGGCGTGGCGGGAGCTCGCGTGACGACCGTCCGCCTCGCCCGGGCCGACGACGAAGCCGCGCTCGCCAAGCTCGACGAGCGCACCTGGACCTCGCTGGTGTCCCCCGCTCCCCCGCCGCCGCCCGGCACGCCGTTCTTCGGCGACGGCACCCGCCCCGAGGACGTCCTCGTCGCCGAACACGACGGCGCGGTCGCCGGCTACGTCCGCCTCGACGACGGGTTCCCCATTCCCGCCTACCGGCACGTGCGGGTGATCGGCGGGCTCGCCGTCGACCCGGACCGGCGCCGGCTCGGCATCGCGCGGCAGCTCGTCGACGCGGCGGTGGCCGAGGCGCGGCGGCGCGGGGCGCGCAAGGTGACGTTGCGGGTGCTCGGTCACAACGCCGCCGCCCGCCGGGTCTACGAGCGCTGCGGATTCGTCGTCGAAGGCGTGCTGCGGGCCGAATTCCACGTCGAGGGCACCGACATCGACGACGTTCTCATGGCCCGCACCCTCGCTTGACAGCTTCCCGGCGGCTTTGCCATCCTGGTCGTGGGCCGAGAGGCGCTGCGACGGAACTCTTTCCGCCACGCTCGGCCCGGACCACGACTCCAAGGGCGCCTCCCGCGAGGGAGGTGCCTTTTTGTCGTCGCGTCACGCCTCCCGAGCGGTCCGCAACCAGCAGTCAGGAAAGAGCTCGAGGAATGAGTGACAAACTGCAGACCCGCAACGGTCTCGACTTCGCCGTCGCCGACCTGTCCCTCGCCGAGGCCGGCCGCACCCAGCTGAGGCTGGCCGAGCACGAGATGCCCGGCCTGATGGCGATCCGCCGCGAGTACGCCGCCGCGCAGCCGTTGAAGGGCGCGCGCGTCGCGGGGTCGCTGCACATGACCGTGCAGACCGCCGTGCTCATCGAGACGCTCGTCGCGCTCGGCGCCGAGGTGCGCTGGGTGTCCTGCAACATCTTCTCCACCCAGGACGAGGCCGCCGCCGCGGTCGTCGTCGGCCCGGAGGGCACCGTCGACGCCCCGGCGGGCACGCCGGTGTTCGCGTGGAAGGGCGAAACGCTCGAAGAGTACTGGTGGTGCACCGATCAGCTGTTCGCCTTCTCCGGCGGGCAGGCGCCGAACATGATCCTCGACGACGGCGGCGACGCGACCCTGCTCGTCCACAAGGGAGTCGAGTTCGAAGCCGCGGGCGCGGTGCCGCAGCCGTCCG
This sequence comes from Amycolatopsis sp. NBRC 101858, assembly GCF_030269325.1. Lineage (GTDB taxonomy): Bacteria > Actinomycetota > Actinomycetes > Mycobacteriales > Pseudonocardiaceae > Amycolatopsis > Amycolatopsis ponsaeliensis. Next base: position 858,692 of record NZ_BSTD01000002.1, read on the forward strand.
AAGAGGACCCTGAGGAGTACCGGATCGTCCTCGAGACCCTGCGCGCGAGCCTCGCCGCCGACGGCGACCGCTTCACCCGCATGGCCAAGGAAATCCGCGGCGTCACCGAGGAGACGACCAACGGCGTCAAGCGGCTCTACAAGCTCGCCAAGGACGGCGAGCTGCTCTTCCCGGCGATGAACGTCAACGACTCCGTGACGAAGTCCAAGTTCGACAACAAGTACGGCATCCGGCACTCCCTTGTGGACGGCCTGAACCGGGCCACCGACGTGATGATCGGCGGCAAGCGCGTCCTCGTCTGCGGCTACGGCGACGTCGGCAAGGGCGCGGTCGAGGCGCTGCGCGGCCAGGGCGCCCGGGTCTCGGTCACCGAGATCGACCCGATCTGCGCACTGCAGGCGGCGATGGACGGGCTCGACGTGGTGGAGCTCGACGACGTCATCGAGACGGCCGACATCTTCATCACCACCACCGGCAACTTCGGCATCATCTCGGCCGACCAGATGAGCCGGATGAAGCGCAACGCGATCGTCGCGAACGTCGGGCACTTCGACAACGAAATCGACATGGCCGGGCTGGCGAAGCTGCCGGGGATCACGAAGCACGAGATCAAGCCGCAGGTGCACGAATGGACGTTCCCGGACGGCCACGCGATCATCGTGCTGTCCGAAGGCCGCCTGATGAACCTCGGCAACGCGACCGGCCACCCGTCGTTCGTGATGTCGAACTCGTTCACCAACCAGGCCATCGCGCAGATCGAACTGTTCGCCAAGCCCGGCGAATACGCCACCGACGTCCACCGGCTGCCGAAGCACCTCGACGAAAAGGTGGCCCGGCTGCACCTGGACGCCCTCGGTGTGAAACTCACCAAGCTCTCGAAGGAGCAGGCCGAGTACATCGGCGTCGACGTCGAGGGCCCGTACAAGCTCGACCACTACCGGTACTGACCCGAGATTGCTCCGTTTGACGCAGTTTGCCGCACCGGGAAAGTGGCCATCCTCCCCGTGACAGCGCATCCGCCCGACCGGTACGGCGGACGGGTCCCGTGCGAAGGAGTGTGTGTCAAAGTGATCGTTCTCGGTGTAATTCTCCTCATCATCGGGTTCATCGTGGGTATCCCGGTGCTTTACACCATCGGCATCATTCTCGCGGTGGCCGGCGTGGCACTGGCCATCCTCGGTGGCACCGGCCGCCGGGTCGGTGGGCGTGCGCACTGGTACTGATCCACGAACTCGCGAACGGCCTGGTACGGCGTCAGCAGCAATGCTCGCCGCGCCAGGCCGTTCGGCCTTCCCGCACCGCCACGAAGGCAATGGCGAGGGCCACGAGCGGATCGGCCCACCACCAGCCCCAGAGGGCGTTGAGCAGCAACCCCGCCAGCAGGACCGCGGAAAGGTAAGTGCAGAGCAAAGTCTGCCGCGAATCCGCGACCGCGCTGGCGGATCCCAGCTCCCGTCCGGTCCGCCGCTGAGCGGCCGACAGAGCGGGCATCACGACCAATGAAACCGCCGCGAGAACGACCCCGGTGACCGAGCTTTCCGGTGCCGCCGCGGTGAAGAACGTCCGCACCGACTCCGCCGTCACGTAGGCGGCCAGTGCGAAGAACGACAGCGCGATCAACCGCAGCGCCCGCCGTTCGCGGGCTTCCGGGTCGCGGCCCGAGAACTGCCAGGCGACCGCGACCGCCGAAGCGACTTCGACGATCGAGTCCAGGCCGAAGCCGACCAGCGCGCCGGACGACGCTTCGGTACCGGCCGTCAGCGCGACGGCCGCTTCCACGACGTTGTAGGTGATGGTCGCCGCCACGAGCAGCCGGACCCGGCGCACCAGCAGCGACCGGCGGTCCGGGGCCACCGTCACCGGTGCGCAGCAGCCGGCGGAGCACTCGCCGCTCGTCACGCCGGTTCGCATTCGTCCCGCGGTTCGACCGCCAGCACGACCTGGACGAGCTCGCGCAGCGCGCGGGCCAGGTGCGCGTCGGCGATCTCGTACCGCACCTGACGGCCCTCGTAGCCCGCCACGACGAGTCCGCACCCCCGCAGGCACGAAAGGTGGTTCGAGACGTTCGAGCGGCTCAGCCCGAGTTCCCCGGCGAGCCGCCCGGGGTAGGCGGGGCCGTCCAGCAGCGCGGTCAGGATCCGGCAGCGCGTCGGGTCGGACAAGGCACGTCCGATGCGGGCCAGCGCCGACTCCCGCGTCTCACAGGTCACCATGCACTGAACTGTACATCCACGGCTGACATATCCACACGGGACACCGGGAAAATAAAGGGTCCTCCGGCTCCGAGGGGGAGGGAGAGCCGAAGGACCCCGTTAGTGTTAGCACATCGCCAAGCCCGTGTACACAGCTGCATACACGATCGTGTTACGCGCTTGACCGGTTCCTGACGCCGTGAAGGCCTTCCCGGCCGGCGCGCGGCCGGCCGGGAAGGCCTTCACGGATCCTGGCGGGAGGCTCAGGAAGCTTGGTACAGCCGGGGTTTTCCCGGTTCGGCCGCGCAGCCGCACCCGCGGCCGAGGGCCTGGCAGTCGACGATCAGCGCGTGCCGGACGCGGTCACCGTCCCCGCAGGCCGGTTCGGTGCACTCGGCGAATCCGCCTTCCGGGTGCACCACCAGCGTGCCGTGGCAGTGATCGATCCCCGCGCCACAAGAAGCGCACTCCATGCCCGCTCCGCCTTCCCGCGTTCGTGCCCGGTGTGCTCGCACTCCTTGCCTACCACCGGAAAGCACCCGGACACGGGACCGCGACGGCGCGTGTCGGCGCGACCACCCGGACGGGATCAGGCGGACTTCGGCGCCCGCTTCCGCGCGGCCGGCTTCTTCTTCGCGGCCGCCGGAGCCTCGTCCTCATCGGACTCATCCGAAGTGGACTTCGCCCCGCGGGACTTCTTCGCCGCGTCCACACTGGCCTGCAGCGCCGCCATCAGGTCGACGACGTCGGCCTTCGCGGTCACCGCCGCCGGCTTGGTCGTCTCCTCCCCCGCCACCTTGGCCTCGATCATCTCCTCGAGGGCCTCGCGGTAGTGGTCGCGGTACTTCTCCGGCTCGAACACCGGCTCGGCCAGCGAGTCGATCAGCGAGCCGGCCATGGTCAGCTCCTGCGGCCGGATCTGCGGCGGGTCGTCGCGCAGGAAGGGGAAGTCGGGCTCGCGGACCTCGTCCGGCCACAGGATCGTCGTCATCACCAGCACGTCGGCGTGCACCCGCAGCACCGCCATGCTCTCCCGCTGCCGCACCGCGACCTTCGCGATCGCCACCTGGCTCGACTTGTGCAGCGCGTCCCGCAGCACGATGTACGGCTTCACCGCGTTCTTCTGCGGCTCCAGGTAGTACGTCCGGTCGTACTGGATCGGGTCGATCGACTCGATCGGCACGAACTCCAGGACGTCGATCGTGCGCTGCGTGGGCAGCGGCAGGTCGGCCATCTCGGTGTCGGTGATCACGACCATCTCGCCGTCGGGCAGCTCGTAGCCCTTGGCGATCTCGGCGTAGGGCACCTCCGCGCCGTCGATCGTGCAGAACCGCTTGTACTGGATGCGGCCGCCGTCGGCCTCGTGCACCTGCCGGAGCGAGACGTTCTTGTTCTCGGTGGCCGCGTACAGCTGGATCGGAATGGACACCAGCCCGAACGAGACCGAGCCTTTCCACATCGCCCGCATGCCGCGTACCTCCGATAGACCACCCAGTCGACTTCACGCTACGTGACAACCGTAGCCCGAATCGTCCTCCGGCGACAGTCCGGCCCGTGCTCGATCTAGACCTCTGCCAGGTATTTCTCCCAGAGTGCCGGATCCATGAACCAGTGCCGGAAGTCCGTCGGATCGGTGAAACCGTTCGCGAACCGCCGCGCGACCGCCGGATTCTGACCGGCCACGCCGAGGATCTGGAGCACGTGCGGGGGCGGCGGCTGGAGCAGCGCGTTCGTCCATTCGGTGACGTGCCGGGCGTACTCCCAGTAGCGCTCGAACGTCGCCGCCATCCACTCCGCGTCGAACGGCCGCTCGCCGCGCTCGACGATCGCGTCGAGGTAGGTCGCGGCGCAGTGGCTCGCGTTGTTCGAGCCCTGGCCGGTGATCGGGTCGTTCGCCACGACGACGTCGGCCATGCCCAGCACGGTCGCCCCGCCGGGCAGGGTGCCGACCGGGTTGCGGACCACCGGTGTGTAGCCGCCGGCCAGGGTGGCCTTCGCGTCGGTGAGCTCGGCGTCGCGGCTGCGCTCGTACTCCCACGGCACGAACTGCTTCATCAGGTCGAGGATCCGCGCGAAGTGCTCGGCCGGGCCCGGCCGGTCGTCGAAGCAGTCCAGCGGCCCGCCGGGCACGCCTTCGAAGAAGAGGATGTCGCAGTTCCCGCTCAGCGTGTACGCGGGGATCATGAACAGCTCGCCGACCCCGGGGACGATGTTGAACCGCACCGCCATCTTGTCCGGGTGCTCCGGCCGCGGGCGCACGCCGTGGGCGTAGGCCAGCGACAGCGCGCGCATCGGCTTCGTGTACGGCGACCGTTCGGGCACGCGGTCGAACAGCTGGACCAGCTCGCCCTTGCCGGCCGAGATGATCACCAGGTCGTAGAGGCGGGCCAAGGCGTCCAGTTCGGACGTCATCACCCCGTGGATGACGAGCTTGCCGCCGCGGTCCTCGAACAGCTCGAGCCAGCCGGCCATCTTCACCCGCTGGTCGACCGACTGCGCGATGTGGTCCAGCTCGGCGAACCAGTCGAGCGCGCGCCCGCCGTCCGGCGCGGCCACGGACACGCCGAGGCCCTCGACGTTCACCGTGTCGGCTTCCCACTGGTCGATGCCGAGATCCCGCTCGTGCTGCAGCGCGTCGTGGAACATGCACTGCGTCGACATCACCCGCCCGTTCCGGATCTCCTCCGGCGTCCGCGCGGACATCACCGTGACGTCGAAGTCCTCGGCCAGCAGCCCGAGGGCCAGCTGCAGCCCGGACTGCCCGGCGCCGACGATCAGGACCTTGCGCATGAAGCTCTTCTCTCCTCGTTCCGGCGTGCGGGGATCAGGCGTGCGGGGTGGCGCCGGCCAGCTCGCGCGGGCCGGACAGCACGGCGAGCGACAGCGTGTGGCCGACCAGCTCGGTCAGGGTGGCGATCGTCGAGGCGCGGTCGCGGGCGTCGCAGGTGACCAGCGGGACGGCGGGGTCCAGCGCGAGTGCGTCGCGGACCTCGTCGAGGTCGTGCACGGGCATGCCCTCGAACTGGTTGACCGCGACGACGAACGGCAGCTCCGAGTCGTTCTCGAAGTAGTCGATCGCCGCGAACGACTCGTCGATCCGGCTGGTGTCGACCAGCACGACCGCGCCGAGCGCACCCCGGCTCAAGTCGTCCCAGAGGAACCAGAACCGCGCCTGGCCGGGCGTGCCGAACAGGTACAGCAGCAGGTCCGGGCGCAGCGTGATGCGGCCGAAGTCCATCGCGACGGTCGTGGTCGACTTGCCGCCGGGCGGGATGTCGTCGACCCCTTCGCCGGCCTCGGTCATCCACGCCTCGTTGCTCATCGGGGGCACTTCCGACACCGACCCGACGAACGTGGTCTTGCCGACACCGAAGCCCCCGGCGACGACGATCTTCGCGGAGATCGTCAGCAGTTCGCCCTCAGGCGGGGAGCCGCTTGAGCCCATCAAGGATCCTCTCGAGCACGTTGGTGTCGTGGTGGTAGGCGTGCGCCGTGGGGTGGACGAACACCGCGCCCTGGGACGCGAGGTCGCCGATGAGCACCCGCACCACGCCCAGCGGCAGGTCCAGCCCGACCGACAGCTCGGCGATCGAGCACCGCGCCCGGGCGCGTTCGTAGAGCGAGCGCGACTCGGGCATCAGCGTGCCGCTGAGCGCCGGGTCGTACTGCGGGACCGAGACCAGCGTCTCCACCAGCAACTGGTGGCGGGTGCTGGTGCGACCACCGGTGAGCGCGTACGCCCGGATCCGGCGGCTGCGCCGCGGCAAGGCGGTGCCCGAATTGGACACTGTGGACACGGCAATCACATCCTCGTGCTGACCGGGGCTCCGCCCCGAGCCGGGGGCATCGCCACCCGGACCCCCGAAAGGCTCGTCGGGCATGTCGATCACACCCGCGGGCGGCGCGCGGTGAGCACCTGGCGCAGTTCCGCACGCACCTCGGGGGTGAGCGCGTGGCCGGCGTTGGTGATGAACTGGGTCATCTCGTAGGCGACCACCTTCATGTCCGCCTCGCCCGAGGTCAGCACGGCGAGCCCGGCGCCGGAACCGATGCCCATGAACAGGAAGTAGCCGTGGGTGAGCCGGATGATGATCTGCTCGCAGGCGCCCTTCCCGAACAGCGCCGCGCTGTTGCCGGCCAGCGAAAGCAGGCCGCTGGCGATCGCCGCGAGCTGTTCGGCCTCGGCCTCGCCGACCGAGTCGGACGCGGTGAGGGGGAAGCCGTCCACGCTCATGATCAGCGCGTGGCTGACGCCGTGGACCTTGCGCACGAAGTCGTCGAGCAGCCAGGCGAAGTTCGCCGGGGCCGGGTGGGGGGCGCTCACGAAGCGGTTCCTCCGGGCGTCTCGTCCTGCTGGGACCGGTTGTTCTCGGCGAGCGCGGCCCGCTCGCCGTCGGCGAAGGCGCCGAGATCGGCGAGCAGCCGGTCGTGCCCGGCACCCGGCGAAGCCGGGGCCGGCGGGGGCGGCGGCTCGGGCGCGGCACCGCGGATGCTGCCGGGCACCCGGCGCGGCAGGCCGTTGGCGGTGGTCCCGCCGGTCTGCTCGACCGGCCGCCGGCGGGGGGTGGGCTTGCGCGGGATCGCGGTGACCGGCTCTTCGTGCGGGAAGGTGCCCGGGCGGCGGCGCGGGAGCCCGCCGGCGGTGACCGGTTCGCCGGTCGCGGCCTCGACCGGCTCCGCCGTGACAGCGCCACGCGGGGCTCCGCCCCGAGCCGGGGGCTTCGCCGCCCGGTCCCCCGAACCGACGACAGCGCCACCCGGGGCTCCGCCCCGAGCCGGGGGCTTCGCCACCCGGTCCCCCGAACCGACGACAGCGCCACCCGGGGCTCCGCCCCGAGCCGGGGGCTTCGCCACCCGGTCCCCCGAACCGACGACGGTGCGGGTGCCCGACCACGCGTTCTCGGCGAGCTCGGTGACGATGCCGGTCGGCAGCAGCACCGTGGCCACGGTGCCGTGCGGGCTGCGCCGGTCCAGGCGCACGGTGACGCCGTGGCGGGCGGCGAGCCGGGACACCACCGCGAGCCCCATGTGGCGGGCCGCGGCGTCGTCGAGCTCACCGCCGGCGGCCAGCCGCGCGTTGAGACCGTCGACGCGGTCGGCGGGGATGCCGATGCCCTCGTCCTCGATCCGGACGAGCACGCTGCCCTGCTCGGTCAGGTGCGCGCTGACGTTCACCGGCGAGCTCGGCGACGACTGGTTGGCGGCGTTGTCGAACAGCTCCGCGAGCACCCGGCCCAGGTCCTCCGCGGCGAAGCCGACGACGCCGAGGTTCACGACCCGGCCGATGGTGATCCGGGCGTAGTGGTCGATCGAGGACATCGCCGCGCGCATGACGTCGAGCAGCGAGGTCGCGCGGGCGGCGTCGTCGGCGGTCTCCTGGCCGGCCAGCACGCGCAGGTTCTCGGCGTTGCGCCGCAGCCGCGTCGCGAGGTGGTCGAGCTGGTAGAGCTCGGCGAGGCGGTGGTGGTCCTCCTCCCCCGCCTCCAGCTCTTCGAGCCGGGCGAGCAGCTGGTCGAGGAGGTTGAGGTCACGCAGGGCGACGCTGGCGCAGATCTCGGCCAGCACGGCGTCGTCCGCCGGTGCTTCGGGCACCACCACGGGCGCCAGCTGCGTGAGCGCGGGCCCGGCCGCGGGCGCGTACCCGGGATGCTTCGGGGGCGCGGTGAGGAACTGCGCGGCGGCGACCCGCGAGCGGTCCAGCAGGACGCGTGATCGATCCAGGAGTTCCCGGGCCCGGCTGGCCATGTGGTCCCACTTCTTCCTTGCTCAGTTCGGACGCGGTGCGACGTGCCGACCCCCGGCGGCGACGACCGACATGCAAGCAGAAAGCCTCGTGACGTGTCCACAACCCGTCCCCGCGCGATCACGTCGCGTGAGCGAGGATCAGGGGCGTCGCGCCTGGTGAGCGCAGCGGACTAGGCCATTCGGTGCATTTTTGCAAATTGCGTGTCGCAACAGAACGCACACGGACGCCGATACCGCAGGCAGCAAGGGCCGGCGCAGCAGAATCCGCCCCTGTCCGGTTCGCCCGGATTTTTGCGGGCCACGCACTTTTTTGCGTGGCGCGCAAGTTTTTCGCTACACTCTGTTCATGCCGCCGGGGGAACCACCGAAGCTGACGCTGCGGGAACGCAAGAAGCGCGAAGCCCGCCGCGCGCTGGCGCAGGCCGCGTTGCGGCTCGCGCTGGACCGCGGGCTGGAGAACGTGCGGGTCGAGGACATCGCCACCGAGGTCGGTGTCTCGCCCCGCACATTCAACAACTACTTCTCCAGCAAGGAGCAGGCGGTCTGCTCGATGGTCGTCGACCGCCACGAGGGGATGCGCGAAGCCCTGCTCGCCCGGCCCGAGGGCGAGCCGCTCTGGGAGTCCGTGAAGCAGGCGGTGATCGAGCAATATTCGCGTGAGGGCGAGCCGGATCGCGCGTATGTTGCGCGTATCCGGGAGCTGATGGGCCAGCTCATGCTGCGCGGCGAGTTCCTCAACGCCCACGCGGCGGTCGAACGCGTCCTCGCCGAGACCATCGCGAAGCGGGCGGGCGGGGCGGACCACCTCCTGTGCCGGCTGATGGCCTCCACGGTGGAAAGCGCCGTCCGCGTCGCCTTCGTCAACTGGTTCATGACCGAGGGCGAGCCGTTCCTCCCGACCCTGGAACGGCTGCTGGACGAGCTGGCCACCGGGATGCCCACCCTGACCGGCACCACCCCGCTACGACCCGGACCGGACACCACCACCACATCACTGGGGGAACCGTTGTGCTAGTCAAGCTCCTGCGCAGTCACCTGCGCCCGTACAAAACCACGTTGTGGGTGATCGTGGCGCTGCAGCTCGTGCAGACGATCGCCATGCTCTACCTGCCGACGCTCAACGCCGACATCGTCGACAACGGGCTGATCAAGGGCGACATGGGGTACATCCTGCGCGTCGGCGCCGTGATGCTCGCCGTGACGCTCGCCCAGATCGCCGGCTCCATCGGCGCGGTGTACTACGGCGCCCGCACCGCGATGGCGGTCGGCCGCGACATCCGCGCCGGTGTCTTCCACCGGGTGCAGGACTTCTCGGCCCGCGAGGTCGGCCAGTTCGGCACGCCGTCGCTGATCACCCGCACCACGAACGACGTCCAGCAGATCCAGATGCTGGTCGTGATGACGCTGACGCTGATGGTGTCGGCGCCGATCATGTGCGTCGGCGGGATCATCCTGGCGCTGAACCTGGACGTGCCGCTCTCCTCGCTGCTGCTGGTGATCGTGCCGGTGCTGGCGGTCGCGGTCGGCACGATCATCACCAAGATGCGCCCGGCGTTCCGCCTGATGCAGGAGCGGATCGACAAGATCAACCAGGTGCTGCGCGAGCAGATCATGGGCATCCGCGTCATCCGCGCGTTCGTCCGCGACAAGCACGAGCGCGAGCGCTTCGACGCCGCGAACGACCAGCTGCTCACGGTTTCGCTGCGCGTCGGCAGGCTGATGGCGCTGATGTTCCCGATCGTCATGCTGGTGATGAACGCCTCCAGCGTCGCCGTGCTGTGGTTCGGCGGGCAGCGCATCGACTCCGGCAGCATGCAGATCGGGGCCCTGACGGCGTTCCTGTCCTACCTGCTGCAGATCCTGATGTCGGTCATGATGGCCACCTTCATGTTCATGATGGTGCCGCGCGCGGAGGTCAGCGCCGAGCGGATCAGCGAGGTGCTCGACACCGAGTCGAGCGTCCGCCTGCCGGTGTCGCCGATCACGCCCGGCGAGGTGCACGGCCACCTCGAGCTCTCCGGTGTCGAGTTCCGCTACCCCGGCGCGGAAAAGCCGGTGCTGTGCGACATCTCGCTGATCGGGCGGCCGGGTGAGACCACCGCCGTGATCGGGTCGACGGGCACCGGCAAGACCACGCTGCTCAACCTGATCCCGCGGCTCATGGACGCCACGAAGGGCACGGTGAAGGTCGACGGCGTAGACGTGCGCGACCTCGACGCGGGCGTGCTCGCCCGGGCGGTCGGGCTCGTGCCGCAGAAGCCGTACCTGTTCGCCGGGACGGTGGCCAGCAACCTGCGCTACGGCAACCCCGACGCCACCGACGAAGAGCTGTGGCACGCGCTGGAAGTGGCCCAGGGCAAGGACTTCGTCGCGGCGATGCCCGAAGGGCTCGACGCGCCGATCTCCCAGGGCGGCACGAACGTCTCGGGCGGCCAGCGGCAGCGGCTCGCGATCGCGCGGATGCTGGTCCACAAGCCGGAGATCTACCTCTTCGACGACTCGTTCTCGGCGCTGGACTACGCGACCGACGCGGCCCTGCGCCGCGCGCTGGTCTCGGAGACCGCCGACGCGACGGTGATCATCGTCGCGCAGCGCGTCAGCACCATCCGCGGCGCCGACCGCATCATCGTCCTCGACGAGGGCCGCGTCGTCGGCACCGGCACCCACCACGAACTCTTCGACGGCAACGAAACCTACCGGGAGATCGTGCTGTCCCAGCTGACCGAACAGGAGGCGGCGTGAGTACCACGGACGCCAAGCCCGCTGTCACCGAAGCGGGGGAACGGCCGACCGCCGAGCGGCAGAAGAACACCGGGGCCGCGACCGCCGGGCCCGGCCGGTGGATGGCCGGCGGCGCCCCGCCGGAGAAGGCCCTCGACTTCAAGGGTTCCCTCAAGCGGCTGCTGCGGATGCTCGCCCCGCAACGGCTCCACCTGATCGGCGTGCTCGTGCTCGGCGCGGCGAGCGTCGCGCTGACGGTGATCGGGCCGAAGATCCTCGGCCAGGCCACCGACGCGATCCTCGCGGGTGTGCTCGGCAAGCAGGTGCCGCCGGGCGTCACCAAGGAGCAGATCGTCGCCGGGCTGCGCGCCCAGGGCAACGGCACGCTCGCCGACATCTACGGCCGCGTCGACCTCGTGCCCGGCGTGGGCATCGACTTCGACAAGGTCGGGCAGATCCTGCTGACCGTGCTGGCGCTGTTCGTCATCGCGTCGTTCTTCGGGCTCATCCAGGCCCGGCTGACGACCACCCTGGTGCAGAACGCGGTGTACCGGCTGCGCCAGGACGTCGAGGACAAGTTCGCCCGGCTGCCGCTGAAGTACTTCGACCGCCAGCCGCGCGGCGAGGTCCTTTCCCGCGTCACCAACGACATCGACAACCTGGCGATGTCGCTGCAGCAGACGCTGTCGCAGATCGTCTCGTCGCTGCTGACGGTGATCGGCGTGCTGATCATGATGTTCCTGATCTCGCCGCTGCTGGCGCTGATCGCGCTGCTGACCGTGCCGCTCTCGGCGGTCGTGGCGGCGAAGATCGGGAAGCGGGCGCAGCCGAACTTCATCAAGCAGTGGTCGACGACCGGGAAGCTCAACGCACACGTCGAGGAGATGTACACCGGGCACTCGCTGGTCAAGGTGTTCGGCCGCCGCGACGAGTCCGCGGCGATCTTCGACAAGCAGAACGAAACGCTGTACGAAGCGAGCTTCCGGGCGCAGTTCATCTCCGGGATGATCCAGCCGGCCATGATGTTCATCGGCAACCTGAGCTACGTGCTGGTGGCGGTGATCGGTGCGCTGCGCGTCGCGTCGGGCAGCCTGACGCTCGGCGAGGTCCAGGCGTTCATCCAGTACTCGCGCCAGTTCAGCCAGCCGGTCACGCAGATCGCCAGCATGGCGAACCTGCTGCAGTCCGGCGTCGCCTCGGCCGAGCGGGTGTTCGCGCTCCTCGACGCCGAGGAGCAGGCACCGGAGCCGGCCGACCCGGAGCGGCCGTCCGACATCCGGGGGCGCGTCGAGTTCCAGGACGTCTCGTTCCGCTACCTGCCGGACAAGCCGCTCATCGACGACCTGTCGCTGACGGTCGAACCCGGCCAGACGGTGGCGATCGTCGGCCCGACCGGGGCCGGCAAGACGACGCTGGTCAACCTGCTCATGCGGTTCTACGAGCTCGACAGCGGGCGGATCACGCTCGACGGCGTCGACATCGCGAAGATGAACCGCGAGGAGCTGCGCGACCAGACCGGCATGGTGCTGCAGGACGCGTGGCTGTTCGGCGGCACGATCGCGGAGAACATCGCCTACGGCGCCGACGACCCGACCCGCGAGGAGATCATCGAAGCGGCGACGGCGACGTACGTCGACCGGTTCGTCAGGACCCTGCCGGACGGCTACGAGACGGTCCTCGACGACGAGGGCGGCACGGTCAGCGCGGGTGAGAAGCAGCTGATCACGGTGGCGCGGGCGTTCCTGGCCAAGCCGGTCATCCTCATCCTGGACGAGGCGACCAGCTCGGTCGACACCCGCACCGAGGTGCTCATCCAGCGGGCGATGAACGAGCTGCGCACCGGCCGCACCAGCTTCGTCATCGCGCACCGGCTCTCCACGATCCGGGACGCCGACGTGATCCTGGTGATGGAGCACGGCCAGATCGTCGAGCACGGCGACCACGAAACGCTGCTGGGCAGCGGTGGCGCTTACGCGCGGCTGTACGCGGCGCAGTTCGCCGAGGCCATGGCCGAGACGGACTGACGCGGGGCCCGGTACTCTGGAAGCTCTCCAGCGGAAGGGGTACCGGGCACCGATGGCCGACCGGCTCGAGGAGTACCGCGGCAAGCGCGGGAAGGACCGCACCCCCGAACCCTGGCCCGACGGTCCGCCGGAACCGGGCGGCAACGACCTCTTCGTCATCCAGGAGCACCACGCTTCCCGGCTGCACTGGGACTTCCGGCTGGAGCGCGACGGCGTGCTCGTGTCCTGGGCCGTGCCGCGGGGGCTGCCGCTCGCACCCGGGGTGAACCGGCTCGCGGTGCACACCGAGGACCACCCGATGGAGTACCTCACGTTCGAGGGCGAGATCCCGGCGGGCGAGTACGGCGGCGGCCGGATGACCGTGTGGGACACCGGGAAGTACGAGACCCTGCACTGGAACGACCACAAGGTCGAGGTCGTCTTCCACGGCGAGCGGGCGCGCGGCAAGTACCTGTTCCTCAACCGGCACAACGTCGACGACGCCCGCGACTGGATGTTGCGGCGCCTCGACCCGGCCGAGCCGGGGCACGAGGACGCACCGGAGTTCGTCGAGCCGATGACGGCGATCCCGGGCGAGCTCCCGGACGACGACGGCGAGTGGGCCTACGAGTTCGCGTGGGGCGGCCTGCGCACGATGCTGCAGATCTCCGGCGGCCGCGTCATCGCCCACGACGAGACCGGCGCCGACGTCACCGGCCGCTACCCGGACTTCCACAAGCTGGGCGAAGAGCTCGGCTCGACGGAAGTGCTGCTGGACGGCGAAGTGGTCGTGATCAAGGACGGCAAGCCCTCCCCCGAAGGCCTCGAAGAGCGCCGCCGTGCCGACGGCAACGCGGCGAAGCGGTTGAAGACGCACTGCCCGGTGTTCTACTTCGCCGCCGACGTCCTGCACCTCGACGGTAAGCCGACGCTTTCCCTGCCGTACACCGAGCGCCGCGAGCTGCTGGAGAACCTGCCGGTGGCCGACCGCCACTGGCAGGTCCCCCGCTACTTCCTCGGCGGCGGCGCGGACGTCCTGGGCGCCAGCGACCAGCACGGCCTGCCGGGAGTGGTCGCGAAGCGCGCGGACAGCGCATACCGCCCCGGCGACGACTCGGGTGATTGGGTTTTCGTCGGGAACTGAAGCGTCAGTGCACCCGCGGGACGGCGGCCAGCTTCCCCCGCCGAGCGTTCTTCAACAGCGACAACGCGACCAGCACGCCGACCGCCCCGATCCCGCCGCACGCGTACATCCCCGCGTGGAAGCCGTCGAGCGCGCCCGCCGGGCCGGGGGTGGCCGCCGAGTTCACCGCGATGATCGTCGACACCACCGCCACCCCGAGCGCGCCGCCGACCTGGAACGCCGCCACGTTGATCCCCGAGGCGATGCCCGCGTCGGACGACGTCACCCCGTTCAGCGCCGCCGAGGCCAGGACGACCGGGCCGATGCCCAGACCCAGGCCGAACACGACCAGGCCCGGCAGCACGGTCGTCAGGTAGCCGGCCTCAGGTGACAGGCCCGTCAGCAGGAAGCTCCCGACCGCCATCAGCAGCAGCGCCGTCACCGCGACCGGGCGGAGGCCGCGCCGGGCCAGTGCGGCTTGGCCGGCGTACGCGCCGATCACCGCCACGATCGGCATCGCGGACTGGCTCAGCCCGAACACGATCGGCGTGTAGCCGAGCACGCCCAGCGCGTACTGCGAAAGCACGACCGACAACCCGTACGCGAGCATCGCCATCAGGGCCGTCAGCACGTTGCCGCCGACCACGGTGGCCGACCGGAACAACCGGGCGGGCAGCAGCGGGGCCGCCGACCGCCGCTCGACGACGACCGTCGCCGCGACCAGCACCAGGAAGACCGCCGTGAGGCCGAGCGTGCGCGAGCTGGTCCAGCCCCACGTGGGCGCCTCGACCAGCACGTACACCAGCAGGCCCAGTGCCGCGGTGGTGAGCACCGCGCCCGTGACGTCGAAGGTGCGGTGCGCCGAGGGGTCCCGGCTCTCCCGCAGCAGCACCGGGCTCAGCGCCAGCATCAGCGCGGCGACCGGGACGTTGACGTAGAAGAGGCTCTGCCAGCCGAACCAGTCGAGCAATGCGCCGCCGAGCAGCAGGCCGATCGTGGCGCCCAGCGCGGCGATCCCCGACCACGCGGCGAACGCGCGGTTGCGCTCGCGGCCTTCCGGGAAGGTGTCGGTGAGGATCGCCAGTGCCGTCGGTGCCATCAGCGCCGCGGAAATCCCGTGCAGCGCCCGCGCGGCCAGCAGCAGCGGACCTGCCGTGGCGAGCGCCGAAAGCAGCGACACCAGCAGGAACAGTGCGGTGCCGATCATGAAGAGCTTGCGGCGCCCGAGCAGGTCCGCGGCCCGGCCGCCGAGCAGCAGCAGGCCACCGAACGTCAGCAGGTTGCCCGAGAGGATCCACTGCGCCTCGACCGGCGAGAGCCCGAGGTCCGCCGCGATCACCGGCACGCCCATGATCACGGTCTGGGAGTCGAGGATCACCATGAAGTTGGCCGCGCAGAGCAAGATCAGCGCCGCCAGGCGCCGGGGGTCCGCCGGCCGCGTGGCCGTGTCCGGCCGCGCCGATTCTGCGAGGGTCATCCGCGCTCCCATGCTCGTTCCGCTCGTGCGAACGACCGTACGAACCGGGATGCGGTGTGCTCATCTCCCCTGCTGCGAGGTCAGTCCCGGCGGACCACCACGACCACGCCCGCCATGACGGCCACCGCGCCGGCGACGACGTTGCCGACGAGCGCGGCCGTCGACGGCTGCGTCCCGGCCGCCTGCCGCAGCAGCCACGGCGAAAGCGCCGCCCACGCGCCGAGCACCGGGACGACCCAGCCGAGGAACCGCAGCCGCCGCGTCGCGGTGCGGGCGATCGCGAGGGCGACCAGGACCACGCCGACGACGGTGTTGCTGAACGCGAGCACGCCCGCCCCGCCGAAACCGGCGACCCAGGGGGCGAGCACGCAGTAGAGACCGGCGAGCAGGACGAGACCCGCGGCCGCGCCGAGCACGGCGGTGCGCGGGGTGCCGGGCGATTTCATCTCCACTCCGGAGAAGTACCCCGGCAGTGGCGGCCGGTAACCGGGGACTGCCCGCAGCCCTCGAGACGGGCAGGCCCCGTACCGGCCCTCAGCAGCCGCAGGTGTAGTACGTGATGTCCCAGTGGTTGCCTTCGTCGCAGTAGAGGTTGCCGGAGCCGGCCTTCCACTGCGGGTAGCCGTCCCCGCGCAGCCCGATGTAGCTGAAGGAGTTCTTGATGTAGTTGTCGATGCAGCTGTTGTGCGAGATGTCCACCTTGTAGCCGTTGTAGTGGCTGTAGGTGCCCGACGCGTGGCCCACCTCGGTCCCGCCGGTGATGTTGATCGCGCAGCCGCTGGCCCGCTTCAGCGTGATCACGCCGGTGACCGTGGTCTGGTTGATCTGCTCGTAGGACGTGCAGGTCGAGTTGGACCGCGTGGTGCAGCCCCCGCTCGACGAGTGGGTGACCCCGGCGGCGGACAGCTGCGACGCGGCGGCCGACTGGCTGAGCTTGGTGACCTCGACGCTCGCCGACGCCGTGCCGATGGTGGCGAACGCCACCGTCGCGGCCGAAGCGGTCAATCCCACTGCCACGCGCGTGAGCATCCGTTGTCCCGGCATGCCTTGCCTCCTCGGGGTACGACGATCAGAACGGCGGCAGCCAAATCGGGACGGCCATAACTTCGCCAAACGGCGCGGCCGCGGATCCCGGCGGGAGCGGGTCAGGTCCTGATCTTCGTCAAGACTTCACGAGTCCGGTCCTGTGCCGGGGATTCACTGGTGACGGCCGTGAGCTCCCGCAGCGCGCGCAGCTCCCACAGCGGGAACCCGAGCTCCGCGAACACCCCGGCCGAGGTCCGCAGCAGCCGCGCGGCCTCCGGTCCGGCTCCCTCGTCCGCGTGGGTCCGGCCGAGGCTGAGCAGGGTGTACCCGGCACCGCGGCGGTCCCGCAGGTCCCGGAACACGCCCATCGCGACGCGCAGGTGCCACCGCGCGCCCGCCGGGTCGCCCGCCCGGCGGCGGAGCTCGGCGAGGCTGCGGTGGGTGTAGGCGGCGGCGTGCCGGTGCCCGATCTGCTCGAACAGCGCCAGCGAGCGCGTCAGGCAGCCTTCCCCCTCACCGAGTTCCCCCGCGTCGGTGTGCAGGTCGCCGAGGCTGCGCAGGACGTGCGCCTCCCAGTGCCGCTCGCGGGTGCGCACGGCGCCGCCGAGCGCGCCGGTGAGCAGGTCGGCGGCCTGGTCGCAGCCGCCGTGGCGGCGCAGGACGTCGGCGTAGCGCTTGGCGGCGTGGTCGTGCCCGCGGCCGTCGTCGCACTCCCGGGCCAGCAGCATGCTCACTTCGAAGCTCTCGACGGCGCGCCGCACGTCCCCGACGTCCTCGGCCAGCGATCCCAGCTGCGCCGCCGCGGCCGCCTGCCCGTGGCGGTCGCCGCACTCGCGCAGCAGGCCGAGCGCCTCCACCAGCGCGGCCTCGGCGGCCCGCGGGTCACCGCCGTCGAGGTCGACGTCGGCGCGCGCGGCCAGCACCGCGCCGGTGCCCTGCGGGTCGTCCAGCCGCCGGAAGCGGTTCTCGGCCATGACGAAGTAGTTCCGCGCCTGCCGCGCGCGGCCGTGCTGCCAGTGCACCGAGCCGAGGTTGTAGAGCTTTTCGGCTTCGGCGTGCGGGTCCTGGCGGCGGCGGGCCGCGGCGAGGCCGAGCACCGAGACGGCGCGGGCGGCGTGGCCGAGCCACGGCGTGCCGGCCAGCGCGGTGTAGGCGTCGGCGAGGCGCTCGGTGAGGTCGTGCCAGCCGTGCGCGCCGGCCAGCCGCGCGGCCGCGGCCAGGTGCGCGGACTCTTCGGCCGCCCAGGCCGCCGGATCGGCCGCGACCTGCCGCAGTGCGGCGGGATCCGGCTTCGCCGAGCCGGCCGGCGTTCGGCCCCGGGCGTGTTCGGCGAGCGCGAGCGTGACCTCGCACGCGCGGCGCAGCGCGACCCGGTCCGTCTCCGGCGGCGTGCCTTCGGTCAGGACGAGGCGCGCGAACGGCGCCACGGCCCAGTGCGTCCCGGCCGGGTCCAGCAGGTGGGCGCCGGCCAGGGTGTCGAGCCGGTCGCGAGCCTCGTCGAGGGGACGGTCCAGCAGCGCGGCGGCACACCAGTCCGGGACGGGCCCGGCGAACGCGGCGAGCAGCCGCAGCAGGTAGCGGTCCGGGGCGGGCCGTTCGCGCAGGGCCGACGTCACGGCGGTGCGGACGCCGAGATCGCCCGTGGTCAGCTCGTCGAGCCGGCGGCGGTCGTCGGCGAGCCGGGCCGCGACGTCGGAGACGCGCTGGTTCGGCCGCGCGGCGAGCTTCACCCCGGCGATCCGGACGGCGAGCGCGAGCCCGGCGCAGTGGCCGAGAAGCCGGTGCACCGCGTCGGGTTCCGCCCGCAGCCGCTCCTCCCCCGCGATCGCCTCGAGCAACGCCCAGGCGTCCTCTGTGGACAGTCCGGCGACCGGGATCGGCCTGGCTCCGCACAGGCCGGGCAGCTCCCGGCGCGCGGTGACCAGCGTCGCGCAGCCGGGCCCGCTCGGCAGCAGTGCCCGCACCTGGGCCTCGTTCGTGACGTCCTCCAGCAGCACCAGCAGCCGCCGGTCCGCGGTGTAGCTGCGCCAGAGCCCGGTCAGGCCGGCGCGGTCGGCCAGTTCCGCGGGGGTCGCGCCGAGCAGGCGCAGGAACCCGGTCAGGATCGTCGCCGGGTCGGCGTCCCGCAGCGACGCCGTCAGCTGGCCGTCGGGGAACCGGCGGCGCGCCCGCCACGCCGCTTGCACCGCCAGCGCGGACTTCCCGGCGCCGGCGGCCCCGTGCAGCACGACCGGGCCCGGGCCGCGCAGAGCCCGGGCGACGTCGGCGAGCTCGGCCGTGCGGCCGGTGAAGTCGGGCACCGCGGGCGGGAGCTGGGCGGGCGGCCCGGGCGTCGTCCAGTCGGTGCCGGCGATCCGGCGGTACACCGCGACGAGGTCGTCACCCGGCCAGACGCCCGCCTCCTCCCAGAGCGCCCGCCGCGTCCGGCGGAGCACCTCCAGGGCCGATTCGCGGTGGCCGACGGCACCGAGCGCGGACGCGAGCCGGGCGGCGAACCGCTCGTCGGCGGGGCGGGCCGCGACGACCGGGTCGAGCCGTTCGACGACGGCCCGGCCGTCACCGTCGGCGAGTTCCAGCTCGACCAGCTGCAGCAACGCGGCCGAGCGCCGGTCCTCCAGCCACAGCTTGTGCGCCTCCAGCAGCGGCCCGCCCGCGACGTCGGCGAAGGCGTCACCCCGCCAGCACGCCAGCGCCCGTTCGAGCGCGCGCCGGCGTTGCGCGCGGTCGTCGGCGCCGGAGGACAGCAGCGTCAGGAAGTCGTCCGCGTCCAGCTCCCCCGGCTCGACGGTCAGCGCGTACCCACGAGGCCCCGAGCGCAGGCGCTGCCCGGCCTCGGCCGCCCCGAGGCCGGGCGAGAGCGTCTTGCGCAGCTTCGACACGGTGACCTGCACGATCGCCGCGGCGCTGGACGGCGCGCCGTCCGGCCACAGCTCGTCGACGAGCGTGTCGCGGCCGACGTACTGGCCGGCGCGCGCGAGCAGGACGGCGAGCAGCCGGCGTGGCTGAGCCGCCGACGGCAGCGCGACGGAGGCCGTCATCGGGCCGAGGACCTGGAACCGCACGGCTACACCTCACCCGCGAGATCACCTGATCGAGCGGGGTGAATGTAGCCGTCCGGACTCTGGCATTTCCCTCGTTCACCCGGATGGCCGACGACGTTGGTTCAGGTGTGCGCGAGCAGCTTGCCCAGGAGCTCCGGATTGTCCGCCAGCCCGGCCTTCAGCGTGTGCTCGCGCAGCGGCTTGAGGTCGCCGTAGGGCTGGTTTTCCCAGTCCAGAGCGCCCTGCGGCGGCTCCGGGTCGTACTCGATGGCGAACTGGACGTTCGTCGCGAGCTGCCGTCCGGCCAGCCGTTCGACCAGGTGCAGCGCGAGGTCGATCCCGGCCGAGACGCCCGCCGCGGTGATCACCGGGCCGTCCTCGACCCAGCGCTCGGCCACCGGCGTCGCGCCCAGGCCGGTCAGCACGTCCCGGAACATCCAGTGGGTGGTGGCCCGCCTGCCTTCGAGGAGCCCGGCCGCGCCCAGGATCAGGGCGCCGGTGCAGACCGACGTCACCAGCTCGGCACCGGCGGCCGCGGTGCGCAGCCAGGCGAGGAGGCGCTCGTCCGCCATGGCCCGCAGCGTCGGCACGGTGCCGCCGGGCACCAGCACCGCGTAGGGCGCGGGCACCTCGTCGAAGGTGTGGCTCGGCGCGACGCTCAGCGGCGTGTCGGTGCCGACGGTGTCCTTCGTGGCGCCGACGACCACGGTCCGGAAGCGCGGGTCCATCTGGGCCAGGGCACTCAGCACCTGGAGCGGGCCCACCAGGTCCAGCGGCGTCAGGCCCGGGTAGACGACGAAGGCGAGGGTCTTCTGCTCAGCGGTCATACCCCTCACCCTGGCGGGGAGCGCCGGTGCGGTGGACGCGGATGTCCGAAATCCTGCGAACCGCGTCCGAAGGCCGGTCCGGCTGCTAGCGTGCGATCATGGCAGGCTCACCCAGACGGGTCACGATCGTCGGATTTCCCGACGTCGAGCTGCTGGACGTCGCCTGCCCGGCGGACGTCCTCGACGCCGCCAACCGCCACGGCGCCCGCCCGCCGTACGAGATCCGGCTCGCCACGATCGACGGCCAGGCCATCCGCACGTGCTCCGGGCTGATCCTGCAGCCCCACCTCCGTCTCGACCAGGTGGCGGGCGACCTCGACACGCTGATCGTCGCGGGCGGCTGGGGCAGCACGACGGCGGCGTCCGACGAGCGCGTGCTGGCCCACCTGCGGCGGCTGGCCCAGACCAGCAGGCGGGTGGCGTCGGTCTGCACGGGCGCGGAGGTGCTCGCCGCGGCGGGCCTGCTCAACGGCCGCCGCGCGACGACCCACTGGCGCTGGGCGGCGAGGCTGGCGGACGCGTACCCGGCGGTGACGGTGGACCCGGTGCCGCTCTACATCCAGCACGGCAACGTCTACACGGCCGCCGGGGTGACCAGCGGGCTGGACCTGACGATGGCGCTCGTGGAGGCCGACCACGGGCCGACGCTGGCGCGTGAGGTAGCCCGGTCCCTGGTGACGTACCTGCAGCGGCCGGGGAACCAGGCCCAGGTCAGCCTGTTCCTGGCCGGCCCGCCGCCGGAGCACCGCGAGGTCCGCGACCTGACCGCGTACATCGCCGAGCACCTCGACGAAGACCTCGGCACGCCGGCACTGGCGGCCCGCGCGGGGATCAGCACCCGCCAGCTGACCCGCCTGTTCGACGCGCACCTCGGGACTACGCCGGGCAAGTACGTCCGCACGGTCCGCACCGAGCACGCGGCCCGCCTGCTCTCCGGCAGCGACCTCCCCCTGGCGACGATCGCCCGCCGCTGCGGCTTCGGCTCGACGGAAACCCTGCGGCAGGCGTTCCTCGACCACTTCGACACCCCGCCGTCGGCCTACCGGCGCGTCCACGTCCGCCAGGCCTACGGCTGACGCCGTGTCGACCCCGCAATCACGCGTGTCGTCCATTCGATCACGCGTGTCGGCCTCCAGATCACGCCGAGGGCGCAGCCGGCTCACGTGATCAGGCGGTCGACACGCGTGTCTGGAGGGTCGACACGCGTGATCGAATGGACGACACGGCGCATCCGGACGAACCGGGCCGTCGGCGGCCCCTTGCGCGGACCCGGGAAACCCGCTGTCAGGATGTGCGCGTGGACCGCCCCGACCTGGACGACGACGCAACCGGCCCGATTCGCCGGATCACGGACGAGGTGTCCGCTTCGCCGGCCGGAACGCCCCGCAAGCCCGTCCGCCGGACACCGCCCGAGGGCGCGCGCCGCGCCGCCGATCCCTCCCGCCGCCGCACCGACACCGGACCGCAGCGCGTTCAAGCGAACGGCACGCGGCGCGCTGCCGGGGACAAGCGCGCCGACACCGGGCCCCAGCGCGTCCCGAACGGAACCAAGCCGCGCACCGCGAAAAAGCCCGAGGCACCCGTCGAAACCGGGCACGGCCATGGACACGGGCACGGCCCCGCGGCCCCGGCGTCGAAGCGGGTCCGGCTGCTCCTGATCTGGCTGCTCGCCCCGCTCGCCCTGGCCACCGTCGTCGGCATGATCGTGCTCTACCCCTGGGGCAAACCGGACCCGACGAGCGTCGTCCCGCAGGGCACGCCTGTCGCCGCGAACATCACCGCCACCAACACCGGCCCCTGCCTCGCCCAGGGCCAGGTCCAGGTCGGCGACCAGACGGACCCGAACGCGAAACCCTGCCTGACCGCCGACCTCACCATGACCGACGGCCCGGCGAGCGGGAAGCAGCTCAAGCTGACCGTGCCGATCGAGCCCAGCACCCCGCGGTTCTCCGCGGGCGACGCCGTCGTGCTCGCCTACAACGGCGGGAACGCGGGCGACCCGGCGAGCTTCCAGCTGGTCGACTTCCAGCGCGGCACCCCGCTGCTCGTGCTCGCCGCACTCTTCGCCGTCGCCGTGCTGGTGCTCGGCCGCTGGCAGGGACTGGCCGCGCTGGTCGCGCTCGGCCTGTCCTTCCTGGTGATCGCCCTGTTCATCCTCCCGGCCATCCTCGCCGGCGAAAACCCCCTGGTCGTGGCCATCGCGGGATCCGGCGCGATCATGTTCATCGCGCTCTACCTGACCCACGGCCTCACGGCGAGAACCTCGGCGGCCGTCCTCGGGACGCTCGCCAGCCTCGCCCTGATCGGCGTCCTGTCGGCGATCTTCTCCGCCGCGGCGTCGCTGACCGGGCTCGACGACAGCACGTCGACGCTCATCGGGTCGCTCGGCCACGGCATCGACTCGCGCGGCCTGCTGCTCGCCGGCGTCGTGATCGGCGCGCTCGGCGTGCTCGACGACGTCACGGTCACCCAGACCAGCGCCGTCTGGGAGCTCCGCCGCGCCAACCCGGACCTCAGCTGGCAGGAGCTGTACCGCTCGGGCCTGCGGATCGGCCGCGACCACGTCGGTTCGGCGGTCAACACGCTCGTCATGGCCTACGCCGGGGCCGCGCTGCCGGTGCTGCTGTACTCGTCGATCTCCGGCGTCGGCCTGGGTGCGCTCCTCGGCAGCGAAGAGATCGCCCAGGAGATCATCCGGACGCTCGCCGGCAGTGTCGGCATCGTGGCAGCCGTCCCGGTGACGACGATCCTGGCCGCGCTGATCGCGTCCCGCGAGCCCGCCGGGTACCTCAGCAGCACCACGAAGGCCGTTCCGTCCCACCCGTAACACCGGCGCACCCCGGCCGCGCCGGACCGGCGAGAACGCGGTAGGAAGGCGGCAGCCGACCCGGGGAGACGCCATGTTCGTGCTCATCGGCCCGCGGCAGGTCGTGCGCGGTGCGCTGCGGGTGGTCACCGCGACCGTCCAGGCCGTCGAGTCCCTGCCGCGCATCGCGGCCGCCCTCGAGGACGTGCGCGCCACCCTGCACCACGTCGAGCGCCTCGCCGCGTACATCGCCCAGGAGGTCCCGGAGCTCGTCTACCAGCTCGAGCAGCTGCGCGAAGCCGACGATGAGCTCAGTCGAGAGTCGCCACGAACCGGCTGACGGCCTCCATCGTGAACCGCTGCACGTACTTGCCCGACGGCGCCACCGACGCGAGCCGGTAGAGCGGGCGGTCCGCCACGCCGGAGCCGCGCGCCTCGGCCTTCAGCTCGGCGACCAGCAGCTCCCCGAACACGAGCCCGTTCGCCTCGACATTGTTCATCAGGGCGTTCGCCAGCTTCCGCAGCTGCAGGATGCCCAGCTCGCGCCCGCCGGTCCCGGAGAACACCGCGAGGTCGACCTTCCCGACCTTGCCCCGCTGGCCGGCGTTGACCAGCAGGCTCACCGTGCGGGAGCCGCGGACGTCGCCGATCACCAGGTCGAGCCGGGTCGCGGTGACCAGGTTGACCCGGCGCAGCCCCCAGGTGCGCACGAGCAGCGTCGAGCCCTCCAGCCAGACGCGGCGCCGGATGCTGACGGCCATGACGTACAGCAGCGGCAGCGCGATCACCAGGGCGACGATCAAGCCGATCAGCGTGCCGCCGATCAGGCCCGCGACGCCCCCGAACGCGGCGGCGACGATCACCACCCCGATCAGCCCCGAGATCCCGCGGCGACGGCGTCCGCGCGGGTCCTCCTCGAACAGCGCCAGCCGTTCTTCCGTCTCCTCGGCCATGCTCATGCCCCTGTCCCGGCGAGGAACGGGTTGCCCGCGCGTTCCCGCCCGATCGTCGTCGCCGGGCCGTGGCCCGGCAGCACCACCGTGTCGTCCGGCAGGCTCTCCAGCAGGGTCCGCACCGACTCCGCGTCGGCACCGCGGCCGACCGACCCGGCGAACAGCGTGTCGCCGGTCAGCGCGACCTGCCCGCCTTCGGGCGTCCGCAGGCCCAGCACCACCGATCCCGGAGTGTGCCCGGGCAGGTGCCGGACATCGACGGCCAAACCGGCGAAAGTGCCCGTCTCGAGCGGCACGCTGTCGCCGTCGTACAAGTCCGCGTCGCCCGCGTGCAGGTGCAGCGGGACGCCGTGCTCGGCCGAGAGCGACGCGGCCGAACCGACGTGGTCGGGGTGCCCGTGGGTGGCCACGAGGGCCGCCGGGACCAGCCGGTGTTCGGCGAGCGCGGCGGCCAGCGGCGCGGCGACCTCCTGCCCCGGATCCACGACCACGCACGGCCCGCCGGCGGCCTCCGCCAGCAGGTAGCAGTTGGCCTGCAGCGGGCCGCTGCCGAACCCGACGACGAGCACCGAACGCCTCCCGGACATCCGCGCCGGATGGCGCCGATCACGATCGGGTTGAGACTAGCGGGCCCTGTACATGGTCCTCACAGGCTGTGCCCATACACTGCCGCTACCTCAGACGTGTGACACAAGCGGAAACCTGGAGGGTACGGGGTGGCGACCAACCAGCAGCGCCGCGAAGCTGCGAAGCGCAAGCTCGAGAGGCAGCTCGAGCGCCGATTGGAGCAGCAGAAGCGACGCAGGAGGATCGGCGCTGGTGTCGTCGGCGTGGCTGTGCTCGTCGTGGCGGGCGTGGTGGTGTGGATCGTGAGCGCCAACGGCGGTGACAGCACCGACACCGCGGCGTCGTCCTCGGCCGCTCCGCCGCCGACCGACCTCCAGATCCCGACGCAGCGCACCGCGCTGCCGAAGCGGACCGCGGCGCTGCCGAACCCGACGACGTGCGACTTCAAGGCCGACACGACGGGCAAGGCGCCGAAGAAGGTGAACCTGCCCGACGGCAAGAACGTCCCGTCGACCGGCACGGTGAACGTGACGCTGAAGAGCACCGCGGGCGACATCCCGCTGACGCTCGACCGGGCGCTCGCGCCGTGCGCGGTGCAGAGCTTCGTCAGCCTCGCGAAGCAGAACTTCTACAACGACACCATGTGCCACCGGCTGGGCACCGAGGGCCTGCAGATGCTGCAGTGCGGTGACCCGTCGGCGACCGGCGACCCGACCCAGGACGGCCAGGGCGGCCCCGGCTACACGATGCCGGACGAGGCGTTCCCGGAGATCAAGTACGGCCGCGGCATCCTCGCGATGGCGAAGACGTCCGCGCCGAACTCGGGCGGCAGCCAGTTCTTCATGGTCTACGGCAGCGCCGAGGGCCTCCCGGCGGACTACTCGGTGTTCGGCAGCATCAGCGACGAGGGCCTGAAGGTCCTCGATGCGGTCGCCAAGGCGGGCATCGCGAACCCGAACCCGCAGGACGGCACCGGGGCGCCGACGAAGCAGGTCAAGTTCACGGGCGTCACCGTCCAGTAGTGACGCGGCGCATCGAGCTGAACGGGGACCCGCTCGGCCCGGACGCCTTCGTCGCGGGAATGACCTCCTACGGTCACTTCACCGCGATGCAGGTCCGGGACGGGCGGGTCCGCGGGCTCGCGTACCACCTCGAGCGGCTGGCCACGAGCACCCGCCTGCTGTTCGGCGCGGACCTCGACACCGGCCTCGTCCGGTCCTACGTCCGGCAGGCGATCGCCGGCGAACCCGCGCTGTCGGTACGGGTCCTGGTGCTCACGCGCTCGTTCGACGAGCCGATGAAGCCGGAGATCCTGGTCCGGACGCTCCCGCCGCACCCGCCCGAACCGGCACCGCTGCGCCTGGGGACCGTGCGCTACCAACGGGATCTGCCGCAGGTGAAGCACCTCGGCACCTTCGGCCTGATCTACCACGCCCGCCAGGCCGAGCTCGCCGGGTACGACGACGCGTTGTTCGTCGATCCTGCGGGCCGGATCAGCGAGGCCTCGATCTGGAACGCCGGGTTCCTGGCCGGCGACACGGTCGTCTGGCCGGAAGCCGCCGTGCTGCCCGGGATCACGATGCTCGTGCAGAAGGAAGCCCTGCGCCGGCTGGGTGTCCCGCAGGAGACGCGCGAGGTCCGGCCCGCCGACCTGCGCGACTTCGACGCGATGTTCGTGACGAACTCCGAGACGCCGGGACGCGCGGTCGCCTCCGTCGACGACCTCGTGCTGCCGCCCGCGGACCGCGCGGTGGACCTGCTCGCGAAGGCGTACGAAACCGTGCCCTGGGACGAGATCTGAACCCCCGCGCACCGCAAGATCTGAACCGCGCCCGCTCCGGCCCCGTGTAAAGGGGCAACACCGGAACCCGTCGGGGTCACCGGGGAGAGGGTGGGACGACCATGGCCGAAAACCGGGTTCCCGCGGTACGCCGCGTTCTCGGGCGGGCCGGGCAGGCCGGGGCCGCCGGCGTCCTCTTCGCCGTGCTCGCCGGCGGTCCCGCGCTCGCGCAGGCCACGCCGCCGCCTCCGGTCAAGTACTACATCGTCCCGCACGCCGACAACCCCGACGACATCACGCTCTTCAAGATCGCCGAGCGGGCCCTCGGCGACGGGAACCGGTTCCCCGAGATCTTCCGGCTCAACCAGGGCCGGCCGCGGCCGGACGGGACGCCGTTCACCGACCCCACCGTCATCGAACCCGGGCAGGTGCTGCAGCTGCCGGAGGACGCCAAGGACCCCGCCGTGCAGTTCGGTCCCCTGCCGACCGCTCCCCCGGCGAGTCCGGCGAGCCCGGCGGCGAAACCCGCCGGGGAATCCTCCTCCGGGCTCAGCGTCGGGCTCGCCTCCGCGGTCAGCGGCACCGGCGGGCTGCTGACCGGCCTGATCGCCGGGCTCTGGTGGCGGCGCCGGCCGCAGCTCGTCCCGCCCCCGCCGTTCGAAACCGTCGATCACGACGAGGACGACGACGGATCCGGCTCGGTGAGCGGAACCCTGCCGATCCCGATCGTGCCGCCCGAGGTGCTGTACCCGGAGCCGATCACCACCGAGCTCTCGATCATCGTGCTCGACACGGCCGAGACGCAGGTGGTCGCCGCGGTCCGGCCCGGCTCGCGGTTCCACTTCCGGATCGGCGGGAAACCCGACTTCGCCGACAGCTCCACGGTCCTGGTGGTCGACGACGAAGACGACAGATCGTGACGGATCCGCTCGTGGCCCCCCGTACGTGCCGGGTCACTCTGCGCTGAACGGATCAACCAGCGCCCGAACTCTGGCCTTCGGCCCGCCGGTGCCGCGATAGTCGAACGATGACCTCGGATCCGTTCGGGACGCTGCGGAAGACGCTCTGGATCGGTGGGGCTCCGTGGACGGGCAAGTCCACCGTCGCCCGGCTGCTGGCCGCCCGCCACGGGCTCGCGACCTACCACCACGACGACCGGGCCCGGCCCGCCGCCACCCCGGCCGACGACGTGCCGGCCGCCGATCAGCTGACCGCGGTGCTGGCCGAGTTCCGGCAGCGGTTCGAGCACGCCCTCGAGGAGCTGCGCGCGTGGGAGTCGCCGCGGCCGATCGTCGCCGAGGGCCGGGGGCTGCGGCCGGAGCTGGTCGCCCCGCTCGTGGACTCGCCGAGCCGGATGGTCGTGCTGGTCCCGACCGAGCTGTTCCGCCAGCACCAGCTGCGGCACCAGTCGGACGCGCCGGCGATCCCGCGGCAGCGGACCCGGCTGACGCGCGACCGGATGCTCGCCGCGCAGGCCGTGCGCTCGGCGCGGGAGCTCGGCATCCGCGTCATCGAGATCGACGGCAGGCTCGATCCGGCCGGCGTCACCGACGTGGTCGCCGAGCACTTCCGCGCGTACCTGAATGCCTGACGACCTCCCGAGAGCGAAGGAGATCCGTTGCCGTTCGGGAGAAGGCGCGGGCCGGCGTTCGCCGCGTTGCTGGCGCTGGCCGCTACGCTCGTGACCACGATGCCCGCCGACGCCGCCGACCGCTGGTCCGTGAGCCTCACCGGCGCGGTGACCGCCGCGGTCGCCCGCACCGGCGAGGGCGGCCTGACGTTCGCGGTGTCCCGCGGCGACACGACCGTGCTGGCCCCTGCGCCGCTCGGCCTGCGGACGAAGACCGCCGACCTGACCCGCGAACTGCGGTTCGTCGGCCGCACCGACCGGATCGTCGACGAGCACTACCCGATGACCACCGGGAAACGCTTGCAGCGGCACGCCCGGGCGGCCGAGACGACGTTGTCCTTCACCGGTTCCGGCGAGACCAGGCTGGACGTCGTCGTGCGCGCGGCCGCCGACGGCGTCGCCTACCGCTACGTGCTGCCCGCGGGCGGGACGATCACCGGCGAGGCCTCGTCGTTCACCTTGCCCGCGGCGGCGCCGGCGTGGCTGCTGCCCTACTCCCCCAACTACGAGAAAGTCCGCGTCGAGACCACCGCGAGCGGCGCGGCGGCGGGCGACTACGGCTTCCCGTCGCTGTTCGACACCGGCGACGGCAGCTACACGCTGCTCACCGAGTCCGATGTGGATGGTCGTTATCCGGGTGCGCGGCTGGCGCACGCGGCCGGAACTCCGGACTACGCGATCAAGCTCGCCGACGCCGCCGTCACCGGGGCCGGGTCGTTCGTCACGCCGTGGCGGGTGGCGATCACCGGCGACCTGGCGACGGTCACCGAGTCCACTTTGGTCGACGACCTCGCGCCGCCGTCGAAGCCGGCCGACACGTCCTGGGTCCGGCCGGGCAAGGTCGCGTGGTCGTGGCTGTCCGAACACGACAGTCCGCGCGATCCCGTGCGGCAGAAGCAATACGCGGACTTCGCCGCCCGCAACGGCTGGCCGTACCTGCTCATCGACGAGGGCTGGGACGCCTCCTGGGTGCCGGACGTCATCCGCTACGCCCGCGCCCGCGGCGTCGAAGTGATCCTGTGGTTCCGCTGGACCACCCTCGACACCGACGCCGAGCGCGCGAAGTGGCTGCCGCTGGTCGAGTCGTGGGGCGCGGCCGGGATCAAGGTCGACTTCATGGACTCCGACACGCAGGCGCGCTTCGGGTTCTACGACGCCATCGCGGAGGCGACCGCGGCGCGGCACCTGATGCTCAACTTCCACGGCGCGACCATCCCGCGCGGCTTCCAGCGCACCTGGCCGCACGTGATGAGCTTCGAAGCCGTCCGCGGCGCGGAGCAGTTCAAGACACGGGCCGCGACCAACACGATGTTCCCGTTCACCCGCAACGTCGTCGGCAGCATGGACTACACGCCGACCGCCTTCGTCGTGTCCGATCGGGACACGACCGACGCGCACGAGGTGGCGACGTTCTTCGTCTACGAGTCGGGCTGGCAGCACGGCGCGGACAAGCCGGAGAACTACGAGGCGCGGCCGGAAGCCCTGCACACGCTCGACCAGCTGCCGACCGTCTGGGACGAGACCCGCCTGCTGTCCGGGCGGCCCGGCCGCGAAGCCGTGTTCGCGCGGCGCTCGGGTGACCGCTGGTTCGTCGGCGGCATCTTCGCCGGCCCGGCGGCGAAAACGACGGCGCCGCTGGACTTCCTCGGCCAGGGCCGCTGGCTCGCCGACACCCTGCGCGACGGGCCGGCCGGGCTGCTGCGCGAGAAGTCGACGGTCACCGCGGGCGGGCAGCTGACCGTGCCGGTGGCCGCGAACGGCGGGTTCGTCACGGTCCTCTGTCCCGTGCGGCCCGGCCGGACGTCCTGCGACCAGGAGGTCCGGCAGGTGCCGGCGACCCGGCTGAGCGTCACGCCGCCGGCGGCCGAGGGCACGAGCGTCGAGGTCTCGGCGACCTTCGAGACGCCCCGCGCGTCGCTGTACGACGTCGAGCTGGCCCCGACCGCCCCGGCCGGCTGGCAGGTCAGCGGCGAGCCGGTCGTCAGGCAGGTGCTGCCCGGCGGGGCGACGCTGTCGGGGACCTGGCGGTTCACCGGCGGCCCGGCGGGGACGACGGACCTGCCGATCGCCGCGACCTACCGCTTCCGCGGCGACCCGGCGGACCGACCGGTGCACGTCGAGGCCGCCACCAGCGCGTTCATCCCGCCACCGGCACCGACCGGCACCGCGCAGGTCAGCGGGCTGCCGTTCCTGGCGTCGTCGAACGGCTGGGGCCCGGTGGAGCGCGACCGGTCCAACGGCGACACCGACGACGGCGACGGCCGGCCGCTGACGATCGCCGGGAGGACGTACGAGCACGGCCTGGGCACCAACGCGCCGAGCTCGGTGACGATCTGGCTCGGCGGCGCGTGCACGACGTTCTCGGCGGTGACGGGCCTCGACGACGAGGTGGGCAAGGAGGGCTCGGTGGCGTTCCGGGTCCTCGGCGACGGCCGCCTGCTGGCCTCGACCCCGGTCCTCCGCGACCCCGACGGCGCGGTACCGCTGACGGCCGAGGTCACGGACATCCGCCGGCTGACCTTGGAGGTGACCGACGGCGGCGACGACGGCGACTACGACCACGCCGACTGGGCCGACGCGACGGTGACCTGCGGCTGAGTCAGCGGTGGGTGAAGCGCGGCGGGCGTCGCTCGAGGAACGCGGCAACCCCTTCCGCGTAGTCCACGCCGTGCAGTGCCTCCGACCGGATCTCCTCGACCTCCGCGTCCGAGGTCTCCTGGCCCGCCACGATCTTCTCGATGATCCGGTTCATCCCACGGATCGACGCCTGCGAGCGCGCGCACAACGTCGAGACGAACTCCAGCGTCGACGTTTCCAGGTCCTCGGGCGCGAACACGTCGTTGAGCAGGCCGATCTCGCGGGCACGGGACGCCGTGATCAGCTCGCCCGACAGCAGGAAGTACTTCGCGTGCGCCGGGCCGACCAGGGACACCAGCTGGCGCGTCGAGTCGAAGTGGTACACGATGCCGAGCTTCGCCGGGGTGATGCCGAACCGGGAACCCTCGGCCGCGAACCGGAAGTCGCACGCCACCGACACCTGGCAGCCGCCGCCGATGCAGTTGCCCTGGATCATCGCCACCGACGGCTTGCGCATCGCCGTCAGCGCGGCGACCGCGCCCTCGACCGCCTTGTCGTAGCTCGCCGCGCCGTCGGCCGTCGTGCGCAGCTCGCCGAACTCGCTGATGTCCGCGCCCGCCGAGAAGTGCTTCCCCGCGCCCGCGATCAC
Source organism: Amycolatopsis sp. NBRC 101858 (assembly GCF_030269325.1). Classification (GTDB taxonomy): domain Bacteria; phylum Actinomycetota; class Actinomycetes; order Mycobacteriales; family Pseudonocardiaceae; genus Amycolatopsis; species Amycolatopsis ponsaeliensis. The sequence continues at coordinate 889,809 of NZ_BSTD01000002.1, forward strand.
GAGCACCTTCAGCGCCGGGTCGGCCTCCACCTCGGCCACCACGTCCGGGATCGCCGACCACATGCCGTAGGTGATCGCGTTCATCTTCTCCGGCCGGGTCAGCGTGAGCCGGGCGACTTCGCCGTCGCGCGTCAGGTCGAATCCGTCGGTCATGATGGAAATCTAACAGTGGCGCGAAGCGCCTCCGTTGAGGGCGGCGGTGGGGAGGAAGGCGGAGCCTAGCTTCTCGCCCTGAGCGAAAACTGCGGTGTGTGACACGGTCGTGTCGCTAGCTTGGGGGCCATGGCGATGATCGAGGTGGGCGGAACGGCGTTCGGGTACGACGAGGCGGGCGAGGGGCCCGCCGTCGTCCTGCTGCACGCCGCGATCGGCGACCGCCGGATGTGGGACGCCCAGTTCGCCTCGCTCGCCGCCACGCACCGGGTGATCCGCTACGACCGCCGCGGCTTCGGCGAAACCGCCGACGGCCCCGGCGAGTACGCCCACTACGAAGACCTGCTGGCCCTGCTCGATGCCCGGGGGATCGAGCGGGCCGCACTGGTCGGGGCGTCGATGGGCGGGGCGTGCGCGCTGGACGCCGCCTTGGCCGCGCCGGAGCGGATCACCCGGCTCGCGCTGCTCGGCTCGGGCCTCACCGGGCACGCCTGGCCCGACCACATGCAGCGGGACATCGCGAGGTTGACCGCCGAGGTACTCCCGGAGGGACGCCTCGCCCGCTACGCCGCCCGCGAGATCGACGTCGACGAGGCGGACGTGCGCGCCATGGCGGAGGCCAACATCCGCTACCTCGTCGCCGGCCCGGAGCGGGACGTGTCCGTGCTGCCGGCCGGAATGCTCGCCCTGGTCAGGGAAATGTGCGAGCAGGTCTACCGGCACGACTGGACGGCTCCACAGTGGACGGAGCGGATCCCGGACACCCGGCACCGCCTCGGCGAGATCACGGCCCCGGCCCTGGTGGTGATCGGAACGGCGGACGCGCCCGGCCTCGTCGAGCTGTCCCACCACCTCGCCCGGGAGCTGCCGAACGCGGGGCTCGCCGAGCTCCCCGACACCGGCCACCTGCCGTCGATGGAACGGCCGGACGACGTCACCGAGCTGCTGCGGAAGGTCCTCAGCTGAAGATCTTCTGCACCTGGTCGGAGATCTTCGCGACCAGCTCGGAGAACTGCACCACCCCGCCCAGCAGGCCCTTGACCTTCTCCCACCGGCTGCGCACCACCGCCGGCTCCGCCTTGTCGCCGTCGCGCAGGTCGCCGGCCAGGTCGGTCAGCGTGTCCTCCAGCACCTCCTGCTTCGCGAGGTCCTTCCCGCGCACCTCGGCCGCCAGCCGCTCGATCAGCTCCAGCAGCGAGGAAACCGTGACGTCGGCACCGCCGCCCTCGATGCCGGTCTGGGTGATCCGGCCCGAGTTGTCGCCGCCGATGCTGACCTTGTTCGTGATCCGGTGTCCCATCAGGCCTCCGCTCCGGCCGGGCGGCCGGTCGTCCGGGGCGGGCGCGAGCGCGGGCCGCGCTGCCCGGTCTGGGTGATCGGGGCGCGGTTGTCGCCGCCGATGGTGATGTCGTTGTTGATGACGACCGCCGCCTGCTCGTCGAACTTCGCCGTCGAGAACCCGGCGTCGCCGAGGAGCTTGCCGATCGTCGGCAGGAGCCGGCTTTCGATGATCTTCTCGTAGCGTTCGATGTCGACGAGCTGGAAGTAGTCGGTGAACCGGTTCACCGACCCGAGCTCCCGCAGGGTGCTGCCCGCGCCGTAGCGCTCGGGGTCGAGCACGCCGGCTTCGCGCCTCGGCGGCCGGATCCACGACGCGAGGTTCGCGATCCGGCCCGGCAGGCTCGCCGGCAACTCCAGCCAGCCGAGCAGGCCCTGACCGTACGGGCGCAACGACTCCTGCCGCATCTTGTCCACGGCCCGGTAGTCGGCCCGGATCGGCGGCAGCATGAACGGCGTCCACTCGACGTACAGCGTCGTGTCGTCCACCGCCAGGTGCAGGAACGTCGTGAGCACCAGGTCCCGGTCCCAGGTCTCCACCTGGAAGCACAGGTAGTAGCGCGCCCACTCCTTCGGCTCGCGCCGGATCCGCTCGACGTCGGCCTCGGTCAGCCGGGTGTGCGGCGGGTACTCGATGTCCGGCAGGTACGCCGCGGCCTCGCTCTCCCCCAGGTGGTCGACGAGCTCGGCCGCCGGGGTGAACACCGCCTCGGTCACGGTCAGCCCGCCGAGCCGGCCGTCCGGGGACAGCGCGGCCGAGCGGCGCAGGTCGCCGATCGCCCCGCGGATCTCCTCGTACAACGACTCGGTGGTGAGCTCGCGGCGTTCCGCCGGGCCGGCCTCGTCGTCCTCGAGACGCTCCAGCGGGATCGCCATGGACCAGGCGTCACGCCGGAAACCCGCGCCCACGAAGGGGTTGTAGCCGCGGTACACCACCAGCGGCGCACCCGGCGCGCCCGCGAACTCGTCGACCCGCTGGTAGCGGCCGAGCTGCGCGCGGAAGTCTTCGGTGAACAGCCCGGTGAGGCTGCCGCTGTCGGGGGCGGGCGGAGCGAAGCGCTTGAAGCGCGTCGTCAGCAGGTTCCACAGCGACCAGCGCTCGAACGTCACGACCATCAGCACGACGACGGCGAGCACGATGCCGATGACGTACCGGGCCGTGTCGCCGCCCGAGGAGTCGCCGAACTCGACGTCGGCGTAGTACCGCGACGAGTAGCTCCTGCTGCCGGAGTTGAAGATCTCGTCCGAGTAAGCAAGCAGCAGCCAGAGGACCACGACGGCGGCGGCCACCAGGGCGAGCGTCTTCGGGTTGAACGGCCGCTCCGCCGTGCCCGGGTGCTTGCCCGCCCGCGCGACGACGAGCACGACCGACAGCACGATCCAGCCGTAGAGCAGCGGGTTGTCCCACGAAAGCCCGATGACGACGGCCATGAGCAGCACCAGCAGCCCGTCGTAGTTCTTCCGCCGCGCCCGCGCCCGCACCGCCTCGGTGAGCACGCGGCCCGCGTCGAGACCGGGTGACGGCGGCACCGGCCGGGTCGGCTCGACGAGGAACTCGGTGATCGCCCGGGTGCCGAACCGGGGATCGAGGTAGGCGGCCGCGCACAGGTAGCGCGTGGTGTCGTCGGCCGAGCCAGGGGACATGCTTGCTCCCTCGGGTTTCCGGAAGGGCGGCGCTGCAATTTGCAGACCGTAGCATGCACAACCGGGACGGACGACGGCATTTCGGGCATTCCCGAACTGCTCGCCGGACCTTCGCAGCCGACCGGAAATGTCCGAAGTGGACGCTGTGCCGGCTGAGGTGACCCGGTGCCGTTACCGGGCCGGCTGCACTTCTCCGATCATCACCGACCCCACGGCTCAACCGGCAGCAAGCCGCCGGTCACCCGGCTGACCGACCTCCCCGGACATCACAGCCGGCCGGGCTCGGTCAGCTGCTCGCTCCAGGCGCGGATGGCCGCGGCCTGGTCGGGTGCGAGCCGGTCGAGGACGAGGCGGCGGATGTTGCCGCCGTGCGCGCGAGTGGCGCGCTCTGCCGTGCGGCGGCCTTCGCCGGTCAGCTCGATCCCCGTGCGGCGGCCGGTGGCGCCGTCCTCGATGCGTGCCACCAGGCCGCGGGCCTCCATCCGCGTCAGCAGGTGCGCGACGCGGCTCTTCTCCCAGCCGAGCGCGTCGGCGAGCTCGCCCACGCGCATCGGCCCGGCCAGCGTCATCAGCACGCTGAACTCGGCCTTGGAAATGCCGCAGTCGCGCTGCAGGCCGCGGTCCAGCTCCCGGGTGAGCACCCGGTGCGCGCGCATCCAGGTGTCCCAGAACTCCCAGTCCTCGGGGCTCATGTCCGCCATGGCCGCCAGTCTACGCTAGAGTTGACACATCAACTCCTAGGGAGGACACCGATGAAGACACTGGTGCGCGGCGGCATGGTGGTCAGCATGGATCCGGCCGTCGGGGACCTCCCGCGCGCGGACGTGCTCATCGAGGACGGCCGGATCGCCGCGGTCGCCCCCTCGATCGGCCACGCCGACGCCGAGGTCGTCGACGCCGCCGGCAAGATCGTCCTGCCGGGCTTCGTGGACACCCACCGGCACACCTGGCAGACCGCGTTCCGCGGCGTCGGCGCCGACTGGACTTTCACCCAGTACCGCACCGCCGTGCACGGCACGCTCAAGCCGCACTACCGCCCGGAGGACGTGTACCTGGGCAACCTCGTCGGCCGGCTCGAAGCACTCAGTTCCGGCGTGACGACCATGCTCGACTGGTTCCACTGCGCCGCCCGCCCGGAGAACGCCGACGCCGCGATCGAAGCGCTGCGAGACGCACCCGGCCATTCGATCTTCTGCTACGGCGCCGACGGCCTGGACATCGCACCGGAGATCCGGCGGGTGCGGGCTTTGCTGCCGGGCGACGACATGGCGCTGGGCCTGCGCGGTCCCGTGGTGTCCACCATGGACGAAACCGTCGCGGATGTCGCACTGGCGCGGGAACTCGGGCTGCGCGTGAGCACGCACATCCACGGCACCGGCGGCTGGCCGCACGGCGACCGGCCGATCGCGGGGATGCGGGAGCGCGGGGTGCTCGACGACCGCACGACCGTCGTGCACGGCAACGATCTTTCCGACGACCAGCTGGCGATGCTCGCCGACGCGGGTTGTTCGCTGTCGATCAGCCCGGACGTCGAGCTGAAGATGGGCTTCGCGCCGCTCGCGACGGGCCGGGCGCTGGCCGCCGGGATCCGGCCCTCGCTGTCGATCGACGACTGCCCGTCCGCCGGCGGCGACATGTTCGGCGCCATGCGCACCGCCCTGGCCGCCGAGCGCGGCGGCGTCACGACCCGCGACGTCCTCGGGTTCGCCACCGTGGAGGGAGCCCGGGCGTGCGGGCGCGACACCGGCAGCATCACCGTCGGCAAGGACGCCGACCTGCTGCTGCTCGACGCCGAGGACCTCTCGGTCTTCCCCGTCGGCGATCCGGTGGGCACGATCGTCGCCGCCGGTCATCCCGGCCTGGTGGACAGCGTCTTCGTCGGCGGCAAGGCGGTCAAGCGCGGCGGGCGGCTGCTCGGCGTCGACCTGCCGGCCCTGCGCGCCCGGCTGCTGGAGTCGCGAGACCGCATCGCCGCGGCCGCCGGCGTCGCGCTCGACGGGTCGTGGAAGCCCTAGGAAGCCGACGTCACGCGGTAGACGTCGTAGACGCCTTCCACGCCGCGGACCACCTTGAGGACGTGCCCGAGGTGCTTCGGGTCGCCCATCTCGAACGAGAACCGGCTGACCGCGACGCGGTCGCGCGATGTGGTCACCGAGGCCGACAGGATGTTGACCTTCTCGTCGGCCAGCACCTTCGTGACGTCCGAGAGCAGCCGGTGCCGGTCGAGCGCCTCGACCTGGATGGCCACCAGGAACACCGAAGACGCCGACGGCGCCCACTCGACCTCGACCAGCCGCTCGGGCTGGGACTGCAGGTCGCCGGCGTTCGTGCAGTCGGTGCGGTGCACGGAAACGCCACCGCCGCGGGTCACGAAGCCGAGGATCTCGTCGCCCGGCACCGGCGTGCAGCAGCGGGCGAGCTTCGCCCAGACGTCGCTGGCGCCCTTGACCACCACACCGACGTCGTTGGAGCCGCGGCGCCGGGTGACGGTCGAGGGCGTCGCGCGCTCGGCGAGCTCCTCCTCCGCCGCGTCGACGCCGCCGATGAGGGCGACCAGCCGCTGCACCACGTGCTTCGCGCTGGTGTGGCCCTCCCCCACCGCCGCGTACAACGACGAGATGTCGGCGTGCCGCAGCTCGGTGGCCACCGCGCCCATGGACTCCGCGGAGACCAGCCGCTGGATCGGCAGGCCGACCTTGCGGATCTCCTTGGTGATGGCTTCCTTGCCGCCTTCGATCGCCTCGTCGCGGCGTTCCTTGGCGAACCACTGCCGGATCTTCGCGCGCGCCTTGGGCGAGCCCGCGAACTGCAGCCAGTCCCGCGACGGCCCGGCGTTCTCCGCCTTCGAGGTGAAGATCTCGACGACTTCGCCGTTTTCCAGCTTGCGTTCCAGCGCCACCAGGCGGCCGTTGACGCGGGCGCCGATGCAGCGGTGCCCGACCTCGGTGTGCACGGCGTAGGCGAAGTCGACCGGCGTCGAGTCCACGGGCAGCGTGATCACGTCGCCCTTCGGCGTGAACACGAAGATCTCGCGCGAAGCCAGCTCGTAGCGCAGCGACTCGAGGAAGTCGCCCGGGTCCGCGGCCTCACGCTGCCAGTCGAGGAGCTGGCGCATCCACGCCATCTCGTCGACGTCCATGGCGTTGCCGTTGTGCGTGCCCTTGGTTTCCTTGTAGCGCCAGTGCGCGGCGATGCCGTACTCGGCGGTGCGGTGCATCTCGTAGGTGCGGATCTGCACCTCGAGGGGCTTGCCGTCCGGGCCGATCACCGTCGTGTGCAGCGACTGGTAGACGCCGAACCGCGGCTGGGCGATGTAGTCCTTGAAGCGCCCGGGCACCGGCTGCCACAGGGCGTGGACGACACCCATCGCGGCGTAGCAGTCGCGGACGTCCTCGACCAGGATCCGCACGCCGACCAGGTCGTGGATGTCGTCCAGGTCGCGGCCGCGGACGATCATCTTCTGGTGGATCGAGTAGTAGTGCTTCGGGCGGCCCTCGACCTTCGCGGTGATCCGCGACGACACGAGGTTGCTCGTCAGGTCGGTGATGACCGAGCGCAGGTAGATGTCGCGCGAGGGCGCGCGGTCGGCGACCAGGCGCACGATCTCGTCGTACTTCTTGGGCTGCAGGATGGCGAACGCGAGGTCTTCGAGCTCCCACTTGACCGTGGCCATGCCGAGGCGGTGCGCGAGCGGGGCGAGGACTTCGAGCGTCTCGCGGGCCTTGCGGGCCTGCTTCTCCGGCGGCAGGAAGCGCATGGTGCGCATGTTGTGCAGCCGGTCGGCGAGCTTGATGACCAGGACGCGGGGGTCCTTGGCCATCGCGATGACCATCTTGCGGATGGTCTCGGCCTCGGCGGAGGTGCCGAGCTTGACTTTGTCCAGCTTGGTGACGCCGTCGACGAGCTCGGCGACCTTCTCGCCGAAGTCGGCCTTCAGGCTCTCGACGGCGTAGCCGGTGTCCTCGACCGTGTCGTGCAGCAGCGCCGCGACCAGGGTCGTGGTGTCCATGCCCAGCTCGGCGAGGATCGTCGCGACGGCGAGCGGGTGGGTGATGTACGGGTCGCCGGACTTGCGCCGCTGGTTCCGGTGCAGTTCCTCGGCGACGTCGTAGGCGCGCTGCAGCAGCCCGAGGTCGGCGTTGGGGTGGAGCTCGCGGTGGATGACGGCCAGGGGTTCGAGGACCTGCTTGACCGGGGCGGCCCGCTGCGCGGTGATCCGCCGGGCCAGGCGCGCCCGGACCCGCCGGGTCGCGGACGGGTTCGGCGCCGCACCGTTCGGCTTCGGCGGCTGGGCCGCCGCCTGCCCGTTCTGCGGGTCGCCCTCTTTCGCGGGCACCGCGGCGTCGAGCTCCTGGCTCACCCGCACCTCCTGCTGCTCGTGCGGCCTTCGAACCACCAGGGTAGCCGTTGCGTCTCGCGGCCCTCCCGGGTGCGCCCGTTCAGGGGGATGCCGAGCCGCGGACCAGCGGATTCACCCGATCGCCCGGCGTGTTGAAGTCCAGAGGGGCACCTCCACGGACTCGAGAGCCGTGAAGGTGCCCCTCAGGGGACATCAGCAGACCTGCAGCGCGTGGACCTTCCGGTTCGCCAGCACGTCACGGCCCCGCAGGGCCGCCAGTTCCAGCACCACCGACACGCTGTCGACGACGGCTCCCACGTCCTCCAGGAGCTTGCCCGTCGCCGCGACCGTGCCGCCCGTGGCCAGGACGTCGTCGAGGATCGCGATCCGCTGGCCGGGACGGACCACCCCGGCCGGGAGCTCGACCGTCGCCGTGCCGTACTCCAGCGCGTAGTCCACCCGGCCCGCCACCTTCGGCAGCTTGCCGGGCTTGCGGACCAGCACCACGCCGAGGCCGCGGGCGTACCCGACAGCCGCGGCGAGCAGGAACCCGCGGGCCTCCACGCCGGCGAGCGCCTCGACCCCCGGGTCGAGCGTGCCCGCCAGCGCGTCGGTCACCGCTTTGAACGCACCCGCGTCCGCGAACAGCGGGCTCAGGTCGCGGAACAGCACGCCGGGCTCGGGGAAGTCCGGCACCTCGGCGATCAGGCCGAGGGCGTCGTCCAGCTGCACGTCAGCGCTTCCGCTTGCCCGCGGGCTTGCCGGAGGGGCGCTGCTTCTGGATCCGGGCCGGGACGCTGGCCGCGGCCGCGTACGCCTTCTCCTTGCGCAGCTCCTTCGCCAGGGCGTCGTCGTCCGAGGCGTCGAAGTCCTCGCCACCGGCCGCCTTGCGCTCCTGGCTGACCCGGCGCTGCTGGACCCGCTCGGCCTGCTGCTTGTACTTCGGGTCGCGCATCTTGAAGTCGACCAGCAGCGGCGTCGCCAGCGCGACCGACGAGAGCACGCCGACCAGGGTGCCGGTGAGCTGCACCAGCGCCAGGTCCTGCAGCGTGCCCGAGCCGAGCAGGATGTACCCGACGATCAGCAGGCCCAGGATCGGCAGCAGCGCGATGAACGCCGTGTTGAACGACCGCATCAGGGTCTGGTTCAGCGCCAGGTTCGCCGCTTCGCCGTAGGTGCGGCGGGTCAGCCCGAGCAGGCCGCGCGTGTTCTCGCGGACCTTGTCGAACACCACCACCGTGTCGTACAGCGAGAACCCGAGGATCGTCAGCAGGCCGATCACGGTCGCCGGGGTGACCTCGAAACCGACCAGCGAGTACACGCCGGCGGTGACCAGGATGTCGTGCAGCAGCGAGACCAGCGCCGCCGCGGCCATCCTCAGGTCGAAGTAGATCCCGAGGAAGATGACCACCGCGACGAGGAACACGCCGAGCGCGAGCAAGGCCTTCTGCGAGATCTCGCCACCCCACGACGCACTCACCGCGCTGTCGCTGATCGCCTGCACGCTCGGCTGGTTGTTGCTGCCGATCGGGCCCAGGTCCTGGAACAGGCCCTGCTTGACCTTGGCGACGTCGGCCGCGTCCAGCGTGTCGGTGCGGATCTGGATGGTCGACGCCTTGCCCGTGCCGACCTTCTGCGTCTCCGCGGCGGGACGGCCGAGCGCCTTCTCGAACGACGCCTTCGCCTGGTCTTCGGTGATCACGCCGTGGGTGCCGGTGGCCGGCATCTGGATCTGCGTGCCGCCCTCGAACTCGATACCGATGTTGAAGCCGCGGAACACCATCGAGGCGAGGCACACCAGCACCAGCGCCGAGAAGAAGAAGTACCAGCGCTTGCGCTTGCCGACGACGTCGAACGCGCCCGTGCCGACGTAGAGCCGGTGGAAGATGCTTTCCTTCTTGCCGGGCTTGACCGCCGTCTTGGCGTTGCCTTCGGCGTCCGTGCCCAGTTCTTCGACGCCCACGTCAGGCCTCCTTCACGTTCGCGCGGCCGACCGTGGTCGACTTCTTACGCTGCGAACCCACTTGCTGCACGGCGCCGAGACCCAGGTGCCTCGGATTGGACAGGAACGACGACTTCGACGTGGACACGATGGCCACCAGCGGGTGCGTCACCAGGTACACGACCACGAGGTCGAGCACCGTGGACATACCCAGGGTGAACGCGAAGCCCTGCACGTCGCCGACCGCGATGATGTACAGGATGGCCGCGGCCAGGAAGCTCACGCCGTCCGAAGCCAGGATGGTGCGCCGGGCGCGGACCCAGCCGCGGGGTACCGCGGACCGGAACGTCCGGCCTTCCCGGATCTCGTCTTTGAGCCGTTCGAAGTAGATGACGAACGAGTCCGCCGTGATCCCGATCGCGATGATCAGGCCGGCGATGCCCGCCAGGTCCAGCGTGTAGCCGATCCAGCGGCCGAGCAGCACGAGCACCGCGAACACCAGCGCGCCGGACAGGGCCAGCGACAGGATGGTGAGCACGCCGAGCAGCCGGTAGTAGAACAGGCAGTAGATGAACACCACCAGCAGGCCGATGCCGCCGGCGATGAGGCCGGCCTGCAGCGAAGCCAGGCCGAGGGTCGCCGACACCGTGGTCGCGTCCGAAGACGCGAACGACAGCGGCAGCGAGCCGTACTTGAGGATGTCCGAGAGGTCCTTCGCCTCGGACTGGGTGAACTTGCCGGTGATCTGGGTGTTGCCGTCGAGGATGGCGACCTGGATGTTCGGCGCGGACACGACCTGCGTGTCGAGGACGAACGCGGCCTGCTGGTTGACGTTCTTCGACGTGAAGTCGGCCCAGATCTTGGTGCCCTCGCTCTTGAAGCTGAGGTTCACCGTCCACTGGCCGCGCTGCGAGTCGTAGGCCGAGTTCGCGTCCGCGATCTCGGTGCCCGGCAGGAACTCCGGCTCCAGCAGGTACTTGTACGTGTCGTGGTCACCGCAGGCGACCAGCGGCAGCTTCGGGTCGTCGTTGCCCTCGAGGGGGTCCTTGGCGTTGGGCGCGCAGGTGAGCGCCGCCATCGCCTTCGCGACGAGCTCCTGGTTCGGCTGGCCGTCGGCGCCGATCAGGTCCTTGTTCTGCCGGAGCGCCTTCGCGGCCTGGATCTCCTTCGCGGTCTCCGCGTCGACGGAGCCGTCCGAAGGGGCCGGTGCCTGGCTCGACGCGGGCGGCGGCGTGGTGCTGCTGCTCGGCGGGGCCGGCGTGGTGCTCTGCTGCTGCGCGGGCGCCGCGGCGGGGGCACCGCCACCACCGGCGGCCGGGCTGGTCGGCGGAGCGCTGGAACTGGCCGCGGGCGCGCCCGACGACGAAGGCGGCGCCGAACTGGTGGGCGCACCCGACGTGGGCGTTCCGGTGGCCGGCGGCGGCGTGGTCTGCGGCGGGACGACCGGCTGCGTCGCGTTCGAGACGACCTTCCGGAAGCCCAGCTTCGCGGTCTTGCCCAGGTTCTTCGCCTGGTCGCCCTGCTCACCGGGAACGGTGATGACGACGTTGTTGCCGTCGAGGAGGACCTCGGTGCCGCCGACGCCGATCCCGTTGACGCGCCGTTCGATGATCTGGCGCGCCTGGTTCAGGGACTCCCGGGTCGGCTGGCCGCCGTCGGGCGTGCGGGCGGTGAGCGTGACGCGGGTACCGCCCTGCAGGTCGATGCCCAGCTTCGGGGTCGGCTTGTGGTTGCCGGTGAGGAACACCAGCGCGTACAGCACGATCACGATCAGGGCGAACAGGGCGAGATAGCGTCCCGGGCGGAGATGCCCGGCTGAAGCTGCCACGGTGCTTCGGTCTCCTCGGACGGGGTGGACCCCAAAGTTGCGGTGCCCGCCCGGAGGGTTACCGGGAGGGACTGTGTGCGATTCACTCCCGGGCACGGGTATGACGGCGGACACGCACGCAGCACCGAGACAGTACTCGGTGCTGCGTGAGCCCGGCGTGCGAGGCCACACCGACTTTCGTCGGGCGTTTCCCCGGCCCCGCCCAGGATGCCGCGGGGGTTACTTCTTGCCGTGCTCCAGCGGCGGCGCCACCTGAGCGGTGGTCTGCGGCTCGTCTTCGTTCTTGATGCCCGAGCTCGACTCGATGATCGACTCCTCGGCGGGAGCGTCGACGACCTCGTCGGCCGAGTCCTCTTCGGTCTCGACGACCGGCTCGACCTTCTCGCGGACCGCGAGCCGCAGCCAGGTGGTGACGACACCAGGGGCGATCTCGATGTCGATCGTGGTGTCACCGGAGGCGTCGGCGACGGTGCCGTAGAGACCCGAGGTGGTCATCACGCGGTCACCGGCCGACAGGCTGCTCTGCAGGTCCTGCTGCGCCGCCTGCTGCTTCTTCTGCTTGCGCGTGCTCATCACCAGCGGCACGGCGAGGACGAGCACGAGCAGCAGGGGCAGCAATAGCTGTTGCATGATTCTCCGTTCGACGGACACCGGGCCCAGCCGAAATGTCCGGTTTTTGGGTATGTGCTCCTGTCAAGTGTGCCAGGTACCAGCGCGGACGCCAGCACCCACCCGCCGGTTCCGGCCGCTCAGTCCTGCTCGAACGGCGCGAGCCCGCCCGGGTCGGGGCGCCCCGGGTGGTCGGCGGGCGGCACCATGCCGAGGTGCTCCCAGGCGGCCGCCGTGGCGACCCGGCCCCGCGGGGTGCGCGCGAGCATACCGGCGCGCACCAGGTAGGGCTCGCACACCTCTTCCACGGTGGTCGCCTCCTCCCCCACGGCGACCGCCAGCGTCGAAATCCCGACCGGACCGCCGCCGAACGACCTGGTCAGGGCGGTGAGCACGGCGCGGTCGAGCCGGTCGAGACCCAGCTCGTCGACGTCGTAGACGGCCAGCGCCGCGCGGGCGACCGCCAGGGTCACCTTGCCGTCGGCGCGGACCTCGGCATAGTCGCGGACGCGCCGCAGCAGCCGGTTCGCGATCCGGGGTGTCCCCCGCGAGCGCCCGGCGATCTCCTGGCAGCCGTCGCGGTCGATCGGGATGTCGAGGATCGTCGCGGCGCGGCGGACGACCAGCTCCAGCTCGGTGTCGGTGTAGAACTCCATCTGGCCGGTGAAGCCGAACCGGTCGCGCAGCGGCCCGGTCAGCGACCCCGAGCGCGTGGTCGCGCCGACCAGCGTGAACGGCGCGATCTCCAGCGGGATGCTGGTGGCGCCGGGGCCCTTGCCGACGACGACGTCGACCCGGAAGTCCTCCATCGCCAGGTAGAGCATTTCCTCGGCGGGGCGGGCGATCCGGTGGATCTCGTCGATGAACAGGACGTCGCCGGGGGCCAGGTTGGACAGCATCGCGGCGAGGTCGCCGGCGCGTTCGAGCGCCGGGCCGGAGGTGATCCGGATGGCCGCGCCCAGCTCGGCGGCGACGATCATCGCCATCGACGTCTTGCCGAGGCCGGGCGGGCCGGACAGCAGGACGTGGTCGGGTGGCACGCCGCGGCGGCGCGCGCTCTCCAGCACCAGCTCCAGCTGCTCGCGCACGCGCGGCTGGCCGACGAACTCGTCGAGCTTGCGGGGCCGCAGCGTGCCCTCGACGGTCTCCTCGCCGGTCTGGGCCCACGCCGAGAGGGCTTCGTCTTCCTCCACGGCTTCATACTCCACGGCCGCGCCTACCGCTTCCGGCCGAGGGTGGCCAGCGAAGCGCGCAGCACGCCGGCGGTCGTGTGGCCGTCACCGTCGGCGAGGACCTTGTCCACGGCCTGCTCGGCCTGCTTGGCCGGGAACCCGAGCCCGGCCAGCGCCTCGACGACCTCCGCGCGCAGGGCACCGGGCGCGGTGACCGCGGGCAGGTCGCCGCCGCCGAGCGCGGTGACCTTGTCACGCAGCTCGAGGGTGAGCCGTTCGGCGCCCTTGCGGCCGATGCCGGGCACCGAGGTGAGCACGGTGATGTTGCCTTCGACCAGCGCGGCCCGCAGCTTGCCGGGGTCGAGCACGGCGAGGGTGGCCAGCGCGAGCCGCGGCCCGATCCCGGACACGGTCTGCAGCAGCCCGAACAGCTCCCGCGCGTCGGCGTCGGCGAAGCCGAACAGCGTCAGCGAGTCCTCGCGCACGACCAGCGCGGTGTGCAGCCGGGCCTCCTCGCCGCGGCGCAGGGTGGCCAGCGTCGCCGGGGTGGCCTGGACGGCGAAGCCGACTCCGCCGACCTCGACCACGACGTGGTCCAGGCCAACCGAAAGGACTTCCCCGCGTACCGACGAGATCATCGTGCTGCTCCAGGTTTCTTCGCTACGGGCTTCAGTGGGGGCTTCTTCGTGGTGGCCTGCTTGGCGGCCGCGGCCAGCCGGGCCTTGTGCGTGCGGGCCATCTCGGCCGCGCGCGCCTCGGCTTCGGCGAGCCGGGCGCGCATCGGCTCCCGCCAGAGGTGGCAGATGGCCAGCGCCAGCGCGTCCGCGGCGTCGGCGGGGTGCGGGGCGACCTCGAGGTTGAGCAGGCGCATCACCATGGCGGTGACCTGCGCCTTGTCGGCTCGGCCCGACCCGCTGACGGCGGCCTTCACCTCGCTCGGCGTGTGGAAGACGACGGGCAGGCCGCGGCGGGCGGCGGCCAGCGCGACGACCCCGCCGGCCTGCGCGGTGCCCATCGCGGTCCGGACGTTGTGCTGGGCGAAGACGCGCTCGACGGCCACGGCCTGCGGCTGGTACTTGTCCATCCACCGCTCGACCTCGTCGGAGATGCCGAGCAGCCGGTGCGCCAGATCGGCGTCGGGCGGCGTCCGCACGACGTCGACGGCGACGCAGCGGACCGCGCGGCCCTTGCCGCCGTCGACCACGCCCAGGCCGCACCTGGTCAGACCGGGGTCGACCCCGAGCACCCGCACCCGTTTTTCCTTCCCGCCGCGAACACCAGTTCGAGCTAGCAGGCTACTGGGCCCGCCTGCGGCAGGATGGGTGACATGCCGGAGCCCTCGGATTTCGTCACTCACCTGGGTCTTGAGCCGCTGCCCGTCGAAGGCGGGCGGTGGGCGCAGAGCTGGCGCTCCGAGACCGGGTCCGCGATCTACTACCTGCTCGTCGCGCCGGAACGCTCGGCGCCGCACCGGCTGGACCGCGTCGAGGTCTACGCCCACCACGCGGGCGCGCCGGCGGCGATGCTGCTGCTGCACCCGGACGGCTCGGTTGAGCGGCCGGTACTGGGGACGGACGTCGCGGCCGGCGAGCGGCCGCAGGTCGTGGTGCCCGCCGGGACGTGGCAGGCCACGGTCACGCGCGGGGCGTGGAGCCTGCTGGGCACGGTCGTCGTGCCGCCCTACACGGACGACTGCGTGGAGTTCGCGGCGGCCGCGGACCTGGCTCTCCGGCACCCGGAAGCGGCCGCCGACCTGCGGATGTTCTAGGGGCCGTCGACGCCGGGGGTCCAGCTTTCCGGGTCGCCGCTTTCGGTGAGCACCAGCTGCCACCGGGCGAAGCCCTCGGGCGCGTCCGGGTGCCAGGGGAACTTGCCCTCCGGCGTCGCGACGATCAGCTGCAGCGCCGGGAAGTCGCCGTCGGGGTAGATGAGGAACGCCGTGCCGAAGTACTCGGGGTAGTGCCCCTTGTTGACGCGCTCGAGGACGACCGGGACGCCTTCGAAGAAGTCGTCGTAGCGCTTGCCGACTTCGAAGATCTCACCGTTGGCCGCGCGGTCGACGTAGGCGTCGAGCAGCACCTGGCCCATCTGCTCGGGCAGCCCGACGACGACGGCCTCGGGGACGTTGTGCAGCGCCCACGCACAGGCGGTGAAGCAGTAGCCGGCGCCCTCGTCGTCACCCGCGACCGTGATGACCGCGTTGCCGCGTTCCTTCGCCTGCGTCTCGATCCATTCGATCAAGCGCAGTTCGTCCGCGGAGAGTTCGGCGGTGATGTCGGCGGAAGCGGCGGGGGTCGTCGAGGTCACGGCGCACATTCTGCCTGAAGCGTCCCCGAGAGCCCAGGGTCCGGGCCGGAAAGTTTCCGGCCCGGACCCGAAGGCGTTGCGGCGCAAGGCAAAACTCAGCCGACTTCGGCGAGGACCTCGTCCGAGACGTGGATGATTGCACAGTGCGTAGACGTTCTCCGCCGCCGATTTGCACGACCCGCGCTCGACGCGTCTTCGGCACCGCACCCACCCGCCGTCGCCGGACAGCGCGAAGGCCGCCACGAGGAACCAGCCCCTTGGCGGCCTTCGGCGCGAATCTCGACCTCGGCGTCAGCCGACTTCGGCGAGGACCTCGTCCGACACATCGAAGTTCGCGTAGACGTTCTGGACGTCGTCGCAATCCTCGAGGGCGTCGATCAGCTTGAAGACCTTCTTCGCGCCGTCCGCGTCCAGGGGGACGCTGACCGACGGGAGGAACGTCAGCTCGGCCGACTCGTACTCGAACCCGGCCTCCTGCAGCGCCTTGCGCACCGGGACCAGGTCGCCGCCCTCCGAGACGATCTCGAAGCTCTCGTCGAGGTCGTTGACCTCTTCGGCGCCCGCGTCGAGGACCGCCATCAGGACGTCGTCCTCGGACGCGTCGCCCTTCGGCATGATCACGACGCCCTTGCGGGTGAACATGTAGGCGACCGAGCCCGGGTCGGCGAGGGAGCCGTTGTTGCGCGTGAGCGCGGTGCGGACCTCCATCGCGGCGCGGTTCTTGTTGTCGGTCAGGCACTCGATCAGCACCGCCACGCCGTTGGGGCCGTAGCCCTCGTACGTGATGTTCTGCCAGTCGGCGCCACCGGCTTCTTCACCGGCGCCGCGCTTGCGGGCGCGCTCGATGTTGTCCTGCGGGACCGAGTTCTTCTTAGCCTTCTGGATGGCGTCGTAGAGCGTGGGGTTGCCATCCGGGTCGCCACCACCGGTGCCGGTCCGCGCGGCCACCTCGATGTTCTTGATCAACCGCGCGAAGAGCTTGCCGCGCTTCGCGTCGAGGTTGGCCTTCTTGTGCTTCGTGGTGGCCCACTTGGAGTGGCCGCTCATCTCTCCTCCATCTGTTCCGTACCCCGGCCGGGCACCGCGTCTCAAGCAGCCTGTCGCACGAGGTCGACGAACAACCGGTGCACCCGCACGTCGGGCGTCAGCTCCGGGTGGAACGCGGTCGCCAGCACCGCCCCCTGCCGGACCGCGACGATCCTAGCGGTCCCGTCTTCCCCGCCGGGCACGCCGCTGACGGTGGCCAGCACCTCGACGCCGTCCCCGGCCTTCTCGACCCACGGGGCCCGGATGAACACCGCGTGCACCGGCCCGCCGTCCACTTCGGCGAAGTCGAGATCGGCTTCGAAGGAGTCGACCTGCCTGCCGAACGCGTTGCGCCGGATGACGACGTCGAGCCCGCCGAGCTGCTGCTGGTCCGGCCGCCCGTCGAGGGTCTGCCGCGCCAGCAGGATCATCCCGGCGCACGAGCCGAAGGCGGGCATGCCGTCGGCGATCCGCGCGCGCAGCGGTTCGAGCAGCTCGAAGCTCTCCAGCAGCCGCGACATCGTGGTCGACTCGCCACCGGGCAGCACCAGACCGTCCACTTCGGACAGCTCGGCGGCGCGGCGCACGGGCTTGGCCCGCGCACCGGCTTCGGCCAGCATGGCGACGTGCTCCCGCACAGCACCCTGCATGGCAAGCACACCGACGACCGGCTCCGACGACACCCGACCTCCCGAAAGACCTTCCCACCAGCCTAGACGCTCCGGCTCCGGGGCTTACCGGCAGGTCAGCCAGGGTCCGGCAGCCGGAAGAGCCGTCCACGGCGTGCCGGCCTCAGGGCACCCCGGCCAGCCTCAGCAGCGCCGCCGTCGCCGCGGCGGCCACCACCACCAGCACGAACGGCGCCTTCCGCCACGCCAGCACCCCCGCGACCAGCACCCCGGCCGGCCGCGCGAAGCCCGCGAACCCGTGCCCCTCCGTCAACGCGCTCACCGCCACCAGTGCCGCCAGCAGCACCACCGCGGCCAGCGCCATCAGTCTCTCCGCGCGGGGAGACAGCTTCACCCGGCTGCGCAGCACCGGCCCGGCGAACCGGAACGCGAACGTCCCCAGCGCCAGCACCGCGGTGCCGACCAGCAGTTCCACGCCGTCCATCAGCCGACCTCCTGCAGTTCCGGTTCCTTCGCCGCGACCCCGGCCACGACACCCGCGAGCGCCAGCAGGACCGGGAGCCCGGCGGGCAGGAACGGCGTCGTGACCAGCGCGGCCACCACCCCGACCAGCACCGGCAGCCGGGTCGCGCGGTCGCGCAGCGACGGCAGCACCAGGGCCAGCAGCACCGCCGGGAACGCCGCGTCCAGGCCGAACACGTCGGTGTCGCTGATGACCGAACCGGCGAACGCCCCGGCGACGACGCCGAGGTTCCAGCAGGCGAACAGCCCGATCCCGCACGCCCAGTAGGCCGCGCGGCGGCGGCCGGCCTCGCGCTGGGCCAGCGCGAACGCCACCGACTCGTCGATCATCAGGTGACTGCCGGCCAGCCGGGCGGGCCACCGCTTGCCCAGGACGTCGCCGATCGCGAAGCCGAACGGCAGGTGCCGCGCGTTGGCCAGCAGCCCGGCCAGCACCGCCGCGAACGGGTTGCCGCCGGCGGCCACGATCCCGATGAACATGAACTGGGACGCGCCGGCGAAGACCAGCAGCGACATCAGCATCGGCAGCCACAGCGGGAAGCCCGAGCTCACCGCGATGGCCCCGTAGGAGACCCCGACGAGGCAGTCGGCCAGGCAGACCAGGGCGATGTCGCGGGCGAGGCCCCGATCGAGTGTTCGCCAAATCGAACGCATGTGTTCTATGGTGAACACACGCACCCGTGTTCGTCAAGGCGAACAGAACGACCGATGGAGCGAACAGCCATGTCGCAGGAAACGACGGGCGCGCCGCTGGAGATCATCGCGGCGTCCCTGCGCCGGGAACGCACCCGCGCGGGCTTGTCCTTGACCGAGGTCGCGCGCCGCGCCGGCCTGGCGAAGTCGACGCTGTCCCAGCTGGAGTCCGGCACCGGCAACCCCAGCGTCGAGACGCTGTGGGCCCTCGGCGTCGCGCTCGACGTGCCATTCTCCCGGCTGGTAGAGCCGGAACGGCCCAAGGTCCGCGTCATCCGCTCCGGCGGCGGCCCGACGGTCTTCGCCGAGCACGCCGACTACGCGTGCACGCTGCTGTCGGCCTGTCCCCCGTCCGCGCGCCGGGACATGTACCTCATCCGGGCGGAACCCGGCACGCCGCGGCGGTCCGACCCGCACATGACCGGCGTGATGGAGCACATCGTGCTGTGCGCGGGACGCGCCCGGGTGGGCCTCCTGGAGGCGCCGGAGGAGCTGAACCCCGGCGACTACATCTCCTACCCGGGCGACGTCCCGCACATCTTCGAAGCCCTCGAGCCGGGCACTTACGGCGTCGAGATCTCCGAGTACGTCTGAGACATCACCAGACGAGAAGTCACCAGCCGCGCTCGGCGAGGCGGTGCGGCTCCGGGAGCTCTTCGACGTTGATGCCGACCATGGCCTCGCCCAGGCCGCGCGAAACCTTCGCGAGGACGTCCGGGTCGTCGTAGAACGTCGTCGCCTTGACGATCGCCGCCGCGCGCTGGGCCGGGTTGCCGGACTTGAAGATGCCCGAGCCGACGAACACGCCCTCGGCGCCGAGCTGCATCATCATCGCCGCGTCGGCCGGGGTGGCGATGCCGCCCGCGGTGAACAGCACCACCGGCAGCTTCCCGGCCTGCGCCACCTCCTTCACCAGCTCGTACGGCGCCTGCAGCTCCTTGGCCGCGACGAACAGCTCGTCCTCGGGCAGCGACGTCAGCTTGCGGATCTCACCGCGGATCTGACGCATGTGCGTGGTGGCGTTGGAGACGTCGCCGGTGCCGGCCTCACCCTTGGAGCGGATCATCGCCGCGCCCTCGGTGATCCGGCGCAGGGCCTCGCCGAGGTTGGTCGCGCCGCAGACGAAAGGCACGGTGAACGCCCACTTGTCGATGTGGTTGGCGTAGTCGGCCGGGGTGAGCACCTCGGACTCGTCGACGTAGTCCACGCCGAGGGACTGCAGTACCTGCGCCTCGACGAAGTGGCCGATGCGGGCCTTGGCCATCACCGGGATCGAGACGGCTTCGATGATGCCGTCGATCAGGTCGGGGTCGCTCATCCGCGCGACGCCGCCCTGCGCGCGGATGTCGGCGGGCACGCGCTCGAGCGCCATCACCGCGACCGCGCCGGCGTCTTCGGCGATCTTGGCCTGCTCGGCGGTGACCACGTCCATGATCACGCCGCCCTTGAGCATCTCGGCCATGCCGCGCTTCACCTTGGCGGTTCCGGTGACGGACTGGGCGGTGCCACTGGCGGTGGTCTGCTGCTCGGACACGACGGGGCCTTTCCACAAAGAGAACAGGGGGTGACGGCTCCGAGCGTAGGTCGGCGGTGGACCCTTCAAGCAGGCCAGTACGCGGCTATCTCAGGAGTCCACTTCCGCCACGCCCGCGACCAGGACTTCCGCGGCCCGGGTGCGCGCGTAGAGGACGTGACGTCCGGCACGGTGCCCGCTGACCAGGCCCGCGGCCTTCAGGACGCCGAGGTGCTGCGACACGGCCCCGGCGCTGAGCCGGGTCCGGCGGGCGAGCTCGGAGGTGGACGCCGGCGCGGTCAGCTCGGTCAGCAGCATGGCCCGGCCGCGGCCCACCACCGCGGCCAGCGCGCCGGGTGCGACGGCGGTGCCGGTCTCCCAGAGCGTGGCGATCCCGCGCGGCGGGTAGCGCAGCACCGGCTGCCACCGCGGGTCGGTCTTGGAGAACACCCGGGGCCAGACGAACGCCGAGGGCACCAGCACCAGGCCGCGCCCGTCGAGCGGGACGGCCGCGTGCAGGTGGCGGTGCGCGACCGTGAGCGTGCCGCCCTGCCAGCGGACCAGCGGGGTGAGGTCGTTGAACAGCTCGGCGGCCCCGCCTTGGGCCAGCAGCCGCGACCGGTGCAGCACGTCGGCCTCGAGCAGCGCGCGGATCCGCGGCCAGTCCGGGGCGAGCACCAGGGCCCAGTACTGCTCCATCAGCGTCGCCAGCCGCTCGAGACCGGCTTCCGGGTCGCGGTGGAAGCGGTTCAACGCCGGCGTGCGCGGCCCGGCCATCGCGTCCAGCTCGCGCCGGACGACGCGGGCGGGCACGTCCCGCAGGTCGGCCAGCTCGTCGGCGAGTTCGGGCAGCGGCGTCGACGGTGTGCCGGCCAGGAAGCCGGGCAGGTGCCGCAGCGGGACGAGGTCGCGCAGCAGCCCGATGTCGAGCCCGGCCCCCTCGATCGCCGCGGTGGCGCGCTTGACCCACGGCAGGTGCAGGGCGTGCTCCCCCGGCCGGTTCAGGACGCGGACGCTCGCCACGACCTCCCACGCCGGGGAGAACGCGAACCGGGTGTGCGCCAGGTCCTCTGTGGAGAATGCCAGGTCGAGCACGCGCTGCCTCTCTGCCGCCGTGCCGCGGATCCTACGTCGCTCCGATGTGGACAGTCGAGGGGGTGGCCGAAAGTCCTTGCGGGAAAGCGAAAATTCCTCGCGGGTCATACTTTCGGGCGACCGCCCGCAGCCGCGGCAAGTTCACCCCGTAGTACGCCTCGGCCCAGTCCGGCATCTCCGGGTCGAGGTAGTTGACGTAGCCCGTGGTGCCGAACTCCGGCCCGAGTCCGTCGCGCACGGCGGCGAGCGAACGCCGTGCTCCGGCCTCGCCGCCGTCCCCGGGTGCCGCGCCGTGGAGGAACTGGAGGCTGGCGAGCGCCGTCCGGTACGGGAACGCGGTCTCGCGGGCGCCGACGCGCGCGATCGCTCCCCCGCCCGAGTCGACGATCGTGCGGACACCCGGGTCCCGGGTGAGCACTTCGACCACCGCGCCCGGGTCGGCGAGCGGGCGGGTCAGCATCCGCGACGTGCCGATGTAGGTGCCCCGGTCCGCCGCCGCCGACGGCCGGGACTCCTGGTCGTCGAACGACCGCATGGCGCTCAGGTGGTCCTGGACGCCCTCGTCCCACTTGGTCGGCGCGGTGCCGACGCGGCGGACGAGGTCCTCGAGGAGCGCGTGCATCCGGGCCTGGGGTCCGAGGAACGTGCCGCCGAGCGTGGCCTCGTTCCCGGCGAGCCCCATGCCCGACCACAGCTCGTCCGGCGCGGCCGGCTGCCACTCCTGCCACGCGGCGAGGAGGGCGGCCCCGGCGGCCGGCGGGAACTCGAGGGCGAAGGTGGCGACGTCCGCGACCGGCACCGTCCGGAAGGTGAAGCCGGTGACGATCCCGAAGTTCCCGCCGCCCCCGCCGCGCAGCGCCCAGAACAGGTCCGGCTCCGCGGTGGCCGAGACCGTGCGGACCCGGCCGTCGGCCGTGACGATCCGCGCCGCCTCGAGGTGGTCGCACGTCAGGCCGTACTTCCGGTCGAGGACGCCGACCCCGCCGCCGAGGGCGAGCCCGGCGATGCCGACCGTGCCGCAGCTGCCCGCCGGCAGCACCCGGCCCGCCGCGGCGAGCGTCGTCGCGATCGGGCCCAGCCGGGCACCCGCACCGATCACCGCCCGGCCATCGGGCCGCGCCTCGATCCTCGAAAACCGGCTCAGGTCCACGACGATCCCGCCGTCCACAGTGGAATAGCCGGGGTAGCTGTGCCCGCCGCTGCGGGCGGCCACCGGCAGCCGGTGCCGGGCCGCGAAGCCCACGGCCTCCTGGACGTCCTCGACGCGCGCGGCGCCGACCACCGCCGCCGGCATCCGGTCGTCGTACATCGTGAAGAAGCCCTGCTTGGCGTCGGAGTAGCCCGGGTCGCCCGGCCGGAACAGCGGCCCGGAAAGCCGCCGGCGCAGCCGCTCCCAGTCGTCCGGCGGTGGCCAGCCCGCCAAGCCCGCCGCCGGTACCGCTCCGGAAATCCGCAAGAAAGTACGCCTGTCCATGTCCGTCCCCCCGCCCCGTGCTCCCCCGGGCATTCGGCTGGTCCCGGGAGCCCTGCCTTGCCGTGACCAGGGTAGCGGGTGTGTGATCGAGGACACATCCCGTACACGAGCCGTTCGCCGAGGAGTCGTCATGGCAGACAAACAGGCCAAGAACGCCGACACCGGGGCCGCCGTCGCTGTGGACGACCCCGCGAAGGTCCGCAACGTGGTGCTCGTCGGGCCCTCCGGCTCCGGGAAGACGACCCTCACCGAGGCCCTCCTCGCGGCGTCCGGCACCGTCCCGCGCGCGGGCTCGGTGGTCGACGGGACGACGGTGTGCGACCACGACCCCGCGGCGGTCCGCCAGCAGCGCTCGGTCGGCCTCTCGGTCGCGCCGGTGCTGCACCGGGGTCACAAGATCAACCTGATCGACACGCCCGGGTACGCCGACTTCGTCGGGGAGCTGCGGGCCGGGCTGCGGGCGGCCGACGCGGCCCTGTTCGTCGTCTGCGCCGCCGAAGGCGTCGACGCGGCGACGGTCGCGGTGTGGGAGGAGTGCGCCGCCGTCGGCATGCCGCGCGCGGTCGTCGTCTCCCGGCTCGACCACCACCGGGCCGACGCGATGGCCGAGATCGCCGCCTGCCAGGCCGCGTTCGGCGCCGGCGTGCTGCCGCTGTACCTGCCCGCCGGCGACGGCCTGGTCGGGCTGATCACCCAGCGGTACTTCGACTACTCCGCCGGGCACCCGCCGAAGACCGGCGAACCCGACCCGGCCGACCTCGAGCGGATGGCCGAAGCCCGCAACGAGCTGATCGAAGGGATCATCGCCGAGAGCGAAGACGAGTCCCTGATGGACCGCTATATCGGCGGTGAAGAGATCGCCGAGGAGACCCTCATCGCCGACCTCGAAACCGCCGTCGCGCGCGGGTCGTTCCACCCGGTCATCCCGGTCTGCGCCACCAGCGGGATCGGCCTGGCCGAAGTCCTCGACGGGATCGTCCGGGCCTTCCCCTCCCCGCTCGAACACCGGCCACCCGACGTCACCACGCCGGACGGCGCGGCGCACGCCGCCATCACCGCCGACCCCGCGGGCCCCCTCGCCGCGGAGGTCGTCCGGACAGCCGTCGACTCCTACGTCGGCCGGGTGTCGCTGGTCCGGGTGTTCTCCGGGACGCTGCGGCCGGAGCGGCCGGTGCACGTGTCCGGGCACGGCCTCGCCGAACGCGGGCACGAGGACCACGACGCCGACGAGCGCGTCGCGCACCTCTACTCCCCGCTCGGCGCGAACCTGCGGGAAGTGCCCTACTGCGTCGCGGGCGACCTCTGCGCATTGACGAAGGTCGGCTCGGCGGAGACCGGCGACACCGTCTCTTCGCCGGAGGAGCCGCTGCTGATGGAGCCGTGGGCGATGCCGGAGCCGCTGCTGCCGGTGGCGGTGGTCGCGAAGACCCGCAGCGACGAGGACACGTTGGCGCGCAACCTTTCCCGCCTGGTCGCCGGCGACCCGACGCTGCGGCTGGACCGCAACGCCGAGACCAGCCAGCTGGTGCTGTGGTGCATGGGCGAAGCCCACGCGGACGTCGTCCTGTCGCGGCTGCGGGCGGGCGGCGCGGACGTCGACACCGAACCGGTGAAGGTGAGCCTGCGCGCGACCTTCGCCAAGCCGGCCAAGGGACACGGGCGGCACGTGAAGCAGTCCGGCGGGCACGGCCAGTTCGCGGTCTGCGACATCGAGGTCGAGCCGCTGCCGCGCGGCGGCGGGTTCCAGTTCGTGGACAAGGTCGTCGGCGGGTCGGTGCCGCACCAGTTCATCCCGAGCGTGGAGAAGGGTGTGCGCGCCCAGCTGCAGAAGGGGCTGGCCGACGGGCACCAGGTGGTCGACGTGAAGGTCACGCTGGTCGACGGCAAGGCGCACAGCGTCGACTCGTCGGACGCGGCGTTCCAGACGGCGGGCGCGCTCGCGCTGCGGGAGGCCGCCGCGAACGGGCACATCACGATGCTGGAGCCCCTGGAGGAGGTGGCGATCCGGCTGCCGGACGAGCACCTCGGCACGGTGCTCGGCGACCTGTCGTCCCGCCGGGGCCGGGTGCTGGGCACGGAAGCCGGCGACGGCGGGCGGACGGTGATCCGGGCGGAGGTCCCGGCGACGGAGCTGCTGCGCTACCTGATCGACCTGCGCTCGATGAGCTCGGGCACGGCGACCTTCACCCGCCGGCACGCGAGGTTCGAGCCGATGCCGGAAGGGATGGCAGTCCACTGAATGCCGTGAAGGGCGCCCTCACGGACTCAAGCGCCATGAGGGTGCCCTTCACGGCATTCCTGCCGAGCCACGTCAGAAGTCGAAGCCGCCCGGGCGGTCGTTGCGGTCGGCCAGCAGGCCCGCCAGCGTCGCCACCGCGATCTCCGGCGGGGTCCGCGAGCCGATGTTCAGGCCCACCGGCCGATGCACCCGGGCGATGTCGGCCTCCGCCACGCCGAGCCCCTGCAGCGCGGACACGTGCGGGCCCGGGTGCCGCGGGTTGCCGAGCACGCCGATCCACCGGGGTTCCTGGCCGAGCGCGGCCTTCAGCACCTCGCCGAGCTCGGGCCGGTGGTGGTCGGTGACGACCACGTCGGCGGTCCCGTCGAGTGCGGGCAGCGTGGTCGCGGCCTCGAAGCCGTCGGGCACGTCGGTGACGCGCGCGGCGTCCGGCTCGAACAGCGCGACGTGGTAGCCGAGGTCCCGCGCGAACTTCAGCAGGTACCGCGAAACCGGCGACGCGAACACCGCCACCAGGGTCCGCACGTCCGGATCGGCCGCCGCCTTGCCGTGGGCGACGTCGCAGGTCTCGCTCATGCCACCCAGTCTGTCAGGCCTGTTCGCCGACCGTCACGCGAAACTGCCACAGGTCGGTCTTGCCCTTGATCAGCACGAGGTACCCGTCGGTCACGCGCAGCACCAGGCGCTGCTGCGGCGACGACGGCCGCGGCGGCCGGTGCTGCTTGGCCAGCATGGCGGCGTCGTCCTCCGCGGTCTGCCGGTCCGGGTACGGCGTCGCTTCGGCTACGCCCCAGCCCCGGGTGTCGCCCATGCCGCCCTGCTCTTCGATGACGACCCACCACGTACTCATGCCCGGTCCGACGCGGGCGGCAGGCGAAAGGTTTCAGATCTCTTCGAGCACGCTCAGCCGGAAGTGGAACGTCGACGTCCGGCCTTCGACGATCACCAGGTACCCACCGGGGCCGCGCAGGACCTTCCGCGACTTCGGCGACCACGGGTAGGCAGGCTGGTACTCCCGCGCGAGCCGCTCCGCTTCGGCCTCGGCGGCCGCCTGGTCGTCGCAGGGGAAGGTCTCCGACAGCGACCAGGTGCGCCCGTCACCCGCGCCGCGCTGCTCCTCGACGACCACCCACCAGCTCACTCGGGAGCCGCCACGGTCTCGCCGAGCGTCACGCGGAAGTGGAACGTCGCGGTGCGGCCGGTCGCGAGCACGAGGTAGCCGTCGCCGACCCGCAGGACCTTCCGTTCCTTGACCGTCGACGGGTGCACCGGCCGATGCTCGAACGCAAGCCGCCGCGCCACCTCGCCGGCGTGGGCCCGGTCGCCGCCCGCCGGCTTGGTCTTGGTGACGTTCCAGGTGCGCCCGTCACCACCGCCGGTCTGTTCCTCGACGATCACCCACCACACGTCAGACCTCCGGTTCGGCGAACTCGAAGTACTCCGGCAGCGGGGCGGTGCCCGCGAGCCGGAAGTACCGCACCTTGCGCCGCCGCCGCAGCCGCAGCGTGTCGCGGACGGCGTCGTTGTGGACGCGGCGGGCGATCACCACCCGGTGTTCCGCGTCGGTCAGCTCCTCGGCCAGCTCGGCCGGCAGGCCCGCCCGGTCGACGCGGCTGAGCTGCAGCGTCAGCTCGTTTTCCTCGCCCTCACGGTCGGCCCGCGGAGCCGCTTCGGCACGCTCGGCCAGCGTCCGCAGGCCCGTGTCGCCCAGCGCCACCGCGACGGCGCGGGCCACCACCGCGCGCCGCGCCAGCGCCGCGTCGAGCGCGGCCCAGCCCGCGTCCATCCGGACGTGCAGCCGGTCGAGCCGGTTCGCCGTCGCCACCAGGAAGAGCCCGCCCAGCACGACGACCAGCGCCAGTACCGGCAGCAGCCAGCCGAGCACGCTCACCGGGCCGGCTCCCGTTCCGGCGCCGCGACGCGCCGCGGGTCGGCGGCGACGGCCGTCTCGTAGACGCGCAGCACCTGCGTGGCCACGACCGACCAGTCGAACATCGTCACCCGCTCCCCCGCCGCCGCGGCCAGCGACGCGCGCCGCGCCGGGTCGCCGAGCAGCTCGCGCAGCCCGTCCGCGAGCGCCGCCGGGTCACCGGTTTCGACGAGCATCCCGGCGTGGCCGTCGTCGAGCACCCGCCGGAACGAGTCGAGATCGCTGGCCAGCACCGGCGTGCCGGCCGCCATCGCCTCGGTGAGGATCATCCCGAAGCTCTCGCCGCCGGTGTTGGGCGCGCAGTAGACGTCGACACTGCGCAGCGCCTGGGCCTTCACGTCGTCGTCGGCCTGCCCGAGCAGCTCCAGGTGCGGCGCCAGTTCGGGGCCGGCGTCGCGGCGCAGCTGCTCTTCGTCGCCGCGGCCGACCACCACCAGGCGCAGGTCCTCGAACTCCGGCAGGATCTGCCGCAGCGCCTCCAGGAGGACACCCATGCCCTTGCGCGGCTCGCCGAACCGGCCGACGAACCCGACCGTGCCGCCGGCCCGCGGGTAGCCCGGCAGCGGTGCCGCCGCGGAGAAGAACCCGACGTCGACGCCGTTGGGGATCTCCACCGCGTCGCCGCCCGCGTGCTCCACCTGCACCCGGCGGGCCAGCGCGGACACCGCGATCCGCGCGGTGATCTTCTCCAGCAGCGGCCGCAGCACCGGCTGGAACGCCGAGAGCGTGCGCGACCGCGTGGTCGCGGTGTGGAACGTCGCGACGATCGGGCCGTCCGCGATGAGCAGGGCCAGCAGCGAAAGGCTCGGCGCGGCGGGCTCGTGCAGGTGCAGGACGTCGAAGTCGCCGTCACGGATCCAGCGGCGCACCCGGGCGTAGGACATCGGGCCGAACTGCAGCCGCGCGACCGAGCCGTTGTACCGGATGCCCAGCGCCTTGCCGGCCGGGTGCACGAACTCCGGCAGGTCGGCGTCGTCGTCGGCGGGCGCGAGCACGGACACCTGGTGCCCGCGCGCCAGCAGCGCCTTCGTCAGGTCGATGACGTGCCCTTGGACCCCGCCGGGCACGTCGAAGGAGTAGGGGCAGACGATCCCGACCCGCATCGGACGCGTGGCCACGCCTCAGCTCGCCTCGTCCAGGCTGACCTGCTCGCCGGCGTCCAGGTCGGCCGGCCAGAACTTCTGCACCATGTGCCAGTCGGCCGGGTGCGCGGCGATGTCGCCGGCGAAGATGTCGGCCAGTGCCTGGGTGGCGGCCGCGACCTCGGCGCGCGCGGTGACGCGGATGCGCGGGTGCAGCCGGATCTGCCAGCCGTCCTCGGTGAACCAGCAGCCGGCCGGGATCAGCGCCGCGCCGGTCGTGGCGGCCAGCCGCGCCGGGCCGCCGGGGAAGCGGGCCTGCTCGCCGAAGAACTTCACCGGGATGCCGCTGGTGGTGAGGTCGCGGTCGCCGACCAGGCAGACGGCCTTGTTTTCGCGCAGCCGCTTCAGCAGCACGCGCATCGCGGAGCTGTCGCCGGTCAGCGGCACGATCTCGAAGCCGAGCGACTCGCGGTACTCGACGAACCGGCGGTAGAGCGACTCGGGCTTCAGGCGCTCGGCGACGGTGGTGAACCCGCCGAGGTAGTCGGCCAGCCAGACGCCGGCGATGTCCCAGTTCCCGCTGTGCGGCAGCGCCATCACCGCGCCGTTGCCTTCGGCGAGGGCCGCGTCGAGGTTCTCGACGCCGGTGATCGAGGCCGCGACCTTGCCGCTGACCTCCTTCTGGTCCATCGACGGCAGCCGGAACGTCTCGTGCCAGTACCGGGCGTACGAGCGCATCGCGCGCTTGGTCAGCTCGTCCATCTCGACCGCGTCCGCCTGCGGCACGACCCGGGCGAGGTTGGCGCGCAGCTGCCGCACGCCGCCGCCGTCCCGCCGGACGGCGAGGTCCGCGCCGAGGGAGAACACCGTGCTGCCGAACCCGGCGGGCAGCCAGCCGGCCAGCCGCCACCCGGCGGAGTAGCCGAAGGCGCTGAGCCGTTCCGACAGCCTGCTCATGCGGATTGCCCCCCGGCGGCGGCCTCGCGGGCCGCCTTGGCCACGGCCGCGAAGCGCTGCAGCAGGGTGATGACCGACAGCACCGCCAGCAGCCAGAGCGTCACGTCCACGGTGTACGGGATGCCGAAGCCGTGCAGGCCGGTCCCGACCAGGGCGATGATCAGCCGCTCGGCGCGTTCGACGAGCCCGCCGTCCACCGGCAGGCCGGACGCGTCGGCGCGCGCCTTGACGTAGGAGATGACCTGGGCGAGCACCAGGCACAGCAGCGCCGCGGCGGCGGCCGGGTGGTTGTCGTCGACGACGAAGCACCACCAGGCGATCGCGGCGAACAGGGCGCCGTCGACCAGCCTGTCGCAGGTGGCGTCGAGCACCGCGCCGAACGGGGTGCCGTAGCCGCGGGCGCGGGCCATGGCGCCGTCGAGGAGGTCGAGCATGGCGAAGCCCCACACCGTGAAGGTGCCCCAGAGCAGGAAGCCGTTCGGGAAGAAGACCAGGGCGCAGACGACGGCGCCGGCCGTGCCGAGCACGGTCATCGCGTTCGGGGTCAGCCCGACGCGGACCAGCGCCTGGCCGATCGGATCGGTGACGCGGGAAACGGAGGCACGCGCGAAGATATTGAGCATCGGTTCGTCTGAGGCACCTGGCTACGAGGATCGGGTGGGCGAGGGCAGCCTATCGACCCACCCCGGCGAACCCGACGCGCCGCCCCGGCTCAGCCCGATTTCGTGAGCTCGCCCTCGTGTTCCCGCGCCTCTTCGGCGGCCTGCGCGGCCGCGCACTTCGGCGACAGGCGCTGCCGGATCGCGGCACTGATCTCCCCGAGCGCGGCGACCTGCTCCGGCGTCAGCGGGTCGAAGAGGCTCTCCCGGACGGCCTCGACGTGCCCGGGCGCGGCCGCCTCGAGCGCGGTGAAGCCGGCGTCCGTCAGCACGGCCCAGGCGCCGCGCTTGTCGGTCGGGCAGGCTTCGCGCTGCACCCAGCCGTTGGCTTCCAGCCGCGCGACGGCGTGCGAGAGCCGGCTCCGCGACGCCTGGCGCGCGTCGGCGAGCTCGCTCATCCGCAGCCGGCGGCCGGGCGCTTCCGAGAGCGACACGAGGACTTCGTAGTACGTGTGCGGCATGCCCGAGTCGTGCTGCAGCTGCCCCTCGAGGTGCGCGCTGAGCATGCGGGTGGCCGCGTTGAACTCACGCCAGACGCGCTGCTCGTCGTCGCTGAGCCATCGGGTTTCGGACATACCCCCATCATACCCTCGGTTGAACACTCAATTAGGGTTTGCCGGTTACGGCATTCGAGCGTTTCACCAGGCGTCGGCGAGCAGATCCCGCGTTTCGCCCAGCAATTGCGGCAGCACCTTCGTCTGGCCGATGATCGGCATGAAGTTCGCGTCGCCACCCCACCGCGGCACTAGGTGCTGGTGCAGGTGCGCCGCGATGCCCGCGCCCGCGATCACGCCCTGGTTCAGGCCGATGTTGAACCCGTGCGCACCCGACACCGCGCGGATCACCTTCATCGCGTGCTGCGTGAACTCGGCGACCTCGCGGGTCTCTTCCACCGTCAGCTCGGTGTAGTCCGCGACGTGCCGGTACGGCACCACCATCAGGTGCCCGGGGTTGTACGGGTACAGGTTCAGCACCGCGTACACCGCTTCGCCGCGCGCGACGATCAGGCCGGTCTTGTCGTCCAGGGACGGGATGCGGCAGAACGGGCAGCCGGTGTCCTCTTCGCCGTCCGGCTTGTCCTGGCCCTTGATGTAGGCCATCCGGTGCGGGGTCCAGAGCCGCTGGAACGCGTCCTGGACCCCGACGCCCTGCTGCTCGACGAGCTCGGGACCGTCACTCACCGAACGATCGTCTCCAGCGCCTCGGCCGACGGCGACGCGTTCTCGCGGCGCTCGATCCAGCTCGCGATGGCGGCCACGGCGTCGGCCACCGGCACGCCGTTGATCTGGCCGCCGTCGCGGAAGCGGAACGACACCGCGCCCGCCTCGACGTCCTTCGCGCCGGCCAGCAGCATAAAGGGCACCTTCTGCGTGGTGTGCGTCCGGATCTTCTTCTGCATGCGGTCGTCGCTCGCGTCGACCTCCGCGCGGATCCCCTTGGCGCGCAACGCCTTCTCGATGTCCTGCAGGTGCTCGACCTGGTCGGCGGTGATCGGGATGCCGACCACCTGCACCGGCGCCAGCCACGCCGGGAAGGCGCCCGCGTAGTGCTCGGTCAGGACGCCGAAGAACCGCTCGATCGAGCCGAACAGCGCGCGGTGGATCATCACCGGCCGCTGGCGGGTGCCGTCGGGCGCGGTGTACTCCAGCTCGAAGCGCTTGTTCTGGTTGAAGTCCAGCTGGATGGTCGACATCTGCCAGGTGCGGCCGATGGCGTCCTTGGCCTGCACCGAGATCTTGGGGCCGTAGAAGGCCGCGCCGCCCGGGTCCGGGACCAGCTCGAGACCGGAGTCGACGGCGGCCTGCCGCAGCGTCTCGGTGGCCTCCTCCCACTCCCAGTCCTCGCCGATGAACTTGTCCGAGTCGCCGCGCGTCGACAGCTCGAGGTAGAAGTCGGAGAGGCCGTAGTCGGCCAGCAGGTCCAGCACGAACTTCAGCAGCGAACGGAGCTCGCCCGGCATCTGCTCCTTGGTGCAGTAGATGTGCGAGTCGTCCATCGTCAGGCCGCGCACGCGGGTGAGGCCGTGAACCACGCCCGACTTCTCGTAGCGGTACACCGTGCCGAACTCGAACAGCCGCAGCGGCAGCTCGCGGTAGGACCGCCCGCGCGAGCGGAAGATCAGGTTGTGCATCGGGCAGTTCATGGCCTTGAGGTAGTAGTTCTCCTCGTCGAACTGCACCGGCGGGAACATGGTGTCCGCGTAGTACGGCAGGTGGCCGGAGGTGTGGAACAGCTCGCCCTTGCTGATGTGCGGGGTGTTCACGAACTCGTAGCCGGCCTCCTCGTGGCGGCGGCGCGAGTAGTTCTCCAGCTCCCGGCGGATGATGCCGCCCTTGGGGTGGAACACCGGCAGTCCCGAGCCGATCTCCTCGGGGAAGGAGAACAGGTCCAGCTCGGCGCCGAGCTTGCGGTGGTCGCGGCGCTCGGCCTCGGCGATGCGCTCGAGGTAGGCGTCCTGCGCCTCGGCCGACTCCCACGCCGTGCCGTAGATCCGCTGCAGCTGCGGGTTCTTCTCACTCCCCCGCCAGTACGCGGCGGCGACGCGGGTCAGTTTGAACGCGGGAATGAACTTCGTGGTCGGCACGTGCGGACCACGGCAGAGGTCACTCCAGACACGTTCCTTGGTGCGCGGGTCGAGATTGTCGTAGATGGTGAGCTCGCCCTCACCCACCTCCATCACCTCGGAGGTGTCCACTTCGGACTTGAGGTCGACCAGCTCGAGCTTGAACGGCTCGTCCGCCAGTTCCTTCTTCGCCTCGTCGACGGAGTCGAAAACGCGCCGCGAGAACTGCTGGGCGCCCTTCACGATCTGCTTCATGCGCTTTTCGAGCGCCTGCAGATCCTCCGGGGTGAACGGGGTGTCGACGGCGAAGTCGTAGTAGAAGCCGTCCTTCACCGGCGGGCCGATGCCCAGCTTGGCGTCCGGGAACTGCTGCTGGACGGCCTGGGCGAGCACGTGGGCCGCCGAATGGCGGATGACGCTGCGGCCGTCCTCGGTGTTCGCGGCGACCGGCTCGACCTCGGCGTCGGTTTCCGGCGCCCACGCGAGGTCGCGCAGCTTGCCCTCGGCGTCACGCACGACGACGACGGTGTCCGGGCCCTTGGTCGGCAGGCCGGCCTCGCGGACCGCCGCGCCCGCCGTAGTGCCCGCCGGTACCACCACGCGGGAGGTGGCCACGGGGGAAACGGGGGGCGACTGCGACACGATGGCTCCTCGGACTGGAGTGACGGAGATGACCCCGACGATGCTAGTCGCCGGTCCGCGCGCGCCTCACGCGCGTCCGCGAACGCCGGACAGGCCGCCTCCGGGTCCGGAAGCGGCCTGCCCGATCAGGGGACCAGGGGTCAGAGGGTTTCGACGACCTGGTCGAAGTCCAGCCGCGGCAGGCGGTCGAACCACGGGTTCTCACCGGGCTTGCCGACGTTGACGACGACCAGCGAACGCCACTTCTTGTCCGCGAAGAACTCGTCGTCGACGCCCTGGGCGTCGAAGCCGGTCATCGGGCCGGCGGCCAGGCCGGCGGCGCGGACGCCGATGATGAAGTAGCCGACTTGCAGCAGCGAGTTGAGCTTGGAGAACTCGACGCGACCCTGCTCGTCGGAGAAGTTGTCCTTGACCTGCGGGGCGTGCGGGAAGACCTGCGGGATGTTCTCGTGGAAGTCGACGTCCGCGGCGAGGACGACGGTCAGCGGCGCGGCTTCGGTCTTGTCCCGGTTGCCCGGGGCCATGTGCGGCAGCAGGCGGGCCTTCGCCTCGGCGGTCCGGAGCACCAGCGCCCGCAGCGGCTGGGTGTTCATCGACGTCGGGGCCCACTTGACGAGGTCGTAGATCGCGCGGACCTGCTCCTCGGTCACCGGCTCGGAGCTGAAACTGTTGGCCGTGCGCGCCTCGCGGAACAGGAGGTTCTGGACGTCCGCGGGAAGCTCGAGGGCCTCGGTCTGCTCGGCAAAGGTGGTCATGGGGCTGGGTTCCTTCCGTTGGTCAGGTACCCGGTCCAACCAGGTTGAGCGTTGAACTATTTCGCGTTCAACCAGTTGTGTGGATCACAGCGGGAGCGGCGCGGGCGCGCGAGCCGCGACGAGCCATCACCCGACCGGGTGCCCCGGCGCGGACGAACACGGCCGCCGACCCCCTCGGTGGGGATCGGCGGCCGTGGTGCGCGATGCGCGGCCCGGACGGGTCAGTAGGCGCCCTGCCCACCCATCACCGCGCGGAAGGTCTTCCAGAGGATCACCAGGTCGAGCGCGAGCGACCAGTCCTCCACGTACCGCAGGTCGAGCCGGATGCTCTCGGCCCACGTGAGGTCGCTGCGGCCGCTCACCTGCCAGAGTCCGGTCAGGCCCGGCTTCACCAGCAGCCGGCGGCGGGCGTCCGGCGCGTACTGCGCGGTTTCCTCCGGCAGCGGCGGCCGCGGGCCGACGAGCGACATCTTCCCGGACACGACGTTGAACAGCTGGGGCACTTCGTCGAGCGAATACCGGCGCAGGAAACCACCCACGCGGGTGATCCGCGGATCGCGCTTCATCTTGAACAGCGGACCCGCGCCTTCGTTCTCCTCGGCGAGGGCCTTCTTGATCTCGTCGGCGTTGGTGACCATCGTGCGGAACTTGAGCATGGTGAACGTGGCGCCGTCGCGGCCGACGCGGCGCTGGCGGTAGATCACCGGGCCGCGGTCGTTCAGCTTGATCGCCAGCGCGATCACCAGCAGCAGCGGGGAAAGCAGGGTCAGCAGGAACGCCGAGCCCGCGCGGTCCACGATCTCCTTCACGACGCGGCGGCCGCCGGTGAACATCGGCGCCGTGACCCGCAGGAGCGGCATCCCCAGCACGCCGGTGACGTTGAGCCGGGGCCCGGCGACCTCCATCAGCACGGGCGCCACGACCATCTCGGCGCCGGTGCCCTCCATGTCCCAGGCCAGCCGCTGCAACCGCTTCGGCGTCCAGTACTGGTCCGCGGTGATCGCCACGACCCGGTACCCGCCGCGCCGCACGTACCGCGAGAGTTCTTCCAGCCTCCCGACCACCGGGACACCCTCGATCTCGCCGCTGTCGCGGTCGGCGCCGTGCCCCGTGAACGTGCACGCCGCCTCGACGCGCCACCCGACGTGCACCTCGGACTTGGTGCGCGCGATCAGGTCGGCGACGGTTTCCGGGCTGCCCGCGGCCATCACCGGCAGCAGGCAGAGTCCCTTGGCGCGCTTGCGGTGCAGGACCTGGCGCAGCAGGTACCGCTGCGGGAACGCGACGAGCGCGATCGCCGGGACGACGACGAACACCCAGACCTGGACCTCGAGCGCGCCGAACAGCAGGCCGCCCAAGGCGACCAGGACGGCCGCGGTGATGAAGCCGCGGCCCAGCGTGCGGTACTCCTCCGCGCCTTCGCCGAGCACTCGCGAGCTCCACGCCCGGCTCACCGGCAGCGAGACGAAGACGGCGAGGATCGTGCCGAAGGCGTGCATGTCGTGCGGGGCAACGCGATCGATGACGAACGCGCTGATCGCGATCACCAGCAGCGTGATGAAGACGTCGCTGCCGATGACCCAGGCTCTGTATCTCGCTTCCCAGGCCGCCGGCAGTGCCTTGGGCGACGGCGTCCCGCCGGCCTCCGCCGGCTTGCCGTCCCGCTGGGCGGGTCGGGGAATGGCCTGGAGGTCGATGTGCGGCGGTGGCTGGCTCACCGTGTAAGACGGCCGCACCGACTCTTCCATCTGATGACCTCCCGGGACCAGGGATCGAACGGGGTCCGCAAGCACGCTGCGTCACGGGCAGTGATTTCTTACAGTCACCACGGCTCGCACTTCGCGCTGTGCCCACGGAGGGCTTCACACGGCAAGGTATCGGCGACTCTCTCAGCATCGTTACAAGGATTTCCAGCCACATGCAGCGCGTCTTTCCCGCCAGAAAATGGCCGCAAGATAACAAGAGGATGACGATGCGTGATAGGGCGTATCCCCACAAAAACTACGGAATGTAGCCAATGGAGCAATACCCGCACCCGGGTGGACCCACGCTCTTCCGAACGGCCGAACCACGCCCCGAGCTCTACAGTGGACACTCCACCGCAAGCCGGGTCCACTGTGGACCACACCGCCGCGCGAGCCCGCCCGGCACACTCCCCCGAGACGTTCGCCGCGAAACCGTCACAGAGGGACACCACGCACGACGTTCGTTCGACAGAAGATCGCCGCACCAACAGACCACAGAGGAACGTCCCCGGGGGTCCGCCGACCCGGCCGGCAACGCGCCTGACAGGGGATACGCAAGATCCGAACGGATCGTTCACTCCGCTTACCGGTGGCCAACATCACACCGCAACCACATACGGGGGTCCCCCGGCGGGGGCATGGGGGACTCGGCCCCCACAGGACACAAAAGCGAGAGCCCCGTCTGCGCATTCCGCAGACAGGGCTCATCAGCTCTCGCGTGGGCGATACTGGGATCGAACCAGTGACCTCTTCGGTGTGAACGAAGCGCTCTCCCGCTGAGCTAATCGCCCGCTCGCGGTGTTGCCGTGAAGACTAGCGTACGACTTCCGGGGGCCTGCAAACGGGTGGTCTCCGGCGACCACACTCCGCTTACCGGCGAGTACGGAACGAACAACCCCGAGCTAGCCGGGGTTGTGGCAGGTGGGGGCCGCCCGACGCCACGTTCGACATCCGTGCGACGGTGCTATCGCCCGGCGACTAAACCGCGCAGTATGGAGGAGTGGGTCCACACGGGGCGCGCCGGTCGATCGCGCGCCGTGGGGTGCTCCACGGGCGCAAACGGGGGCTGATGGGCCCGTCCGGGTGATATGCGGCGCACCTGCGACGGAATCGGCCTCCCGATGCGTCCCAGTGGTGACGCCCTCGGCCGGCCGGGCCGGGAAGGGAGACGAAGGGTAGGACGATGCGCAACGATCACGTGACGCTCCGCTCGACGGCGGTCTTCGACCTGCTGGCGCCGCGGACGCCCGCGGTTCCGGTGAAGGTGGAACTGCGCTACGACACACGCGACCCGTATGCGGTCGTCGCCGCCTTCCGCACCGGCCGCGCCGGCTGGGTCGAATGGGTGTACGCGCGTGACCTCCTCGCGGACGGCCTGCTGGCCGACGCGGGTGACGGCGACGTCCGCATCCGCCCGTCCGTCGAGGACCCCGAGTCGGTGCTGATCGAGCTGAACTCGCCGTCGGGGCACGCGATGTTCGAGGCGTCCGCCCAGGAGCTGGCCGACTTCCTCGACCGCACCTACGACGTGGTGCTCCCGGGCAACGAGCACCTGTGGGTCGACGTCGACGACGCGCTCACCCACCTCATCCCCCACGATCTGGCCTGATGACAGGCTTGCAACGGCGGAGTGACACCCCGGTGTCGCCGCCGTTTTCGGGGTCCGATATGGTTTTCCCACACCACGGCGACGGGTTCCCGGCCTTCCGGAGCGGCTCGTCAAGTGGTCGAGTGCGGATGTAGCGCAGCTGGTAGCGCATCACCTTGCCAAGGTGAGGGTCGCGGGTTCGAATCCCGTCATCCGCTCGGTAGGCTCTCGAGCCTGTCACGGTGGAGTGGCCGAGAGGCGAGGCAACGGCCTGCAAAGCCGTGTACACGGGTTCGAATCCCGTCTCCACCTCGCGCGATTAGCTCAGCGGGAGAGCGCTTCCCTGACACGGAAGAGGTCACTGGTTCAATCCCAGTATCGCGCACCACCTGAAACTGCAGGTCTGAAGCCCTGTCCCTCCCCGGAGGGGCAGGGCTTCAGTCGTCAGTCGCCGACGATCCGACGACGGCGCCAGGCCCGGCGCGCCACCTCCGGGATCCCGTCTTCAGTCAGCCAGGTGCTGTGCGGGTGCCGCCCCTCATGGAAGGTGAACGCCGAAAGGATCGGCGGGCGCCGTTCCTCCGCACCAGCGTCATCAAGCTCGACGCCATCCCACGCTGGCCACCAGAACCGGATCCGGACGCTTGAGCGCCGCCACGGATACCCCTCTGGCGTGCACAGCACTAACGGCTCCCGGTGACTGTCCATCACCTCCTCGTAGAGCACCGGGATACGTGAAGGCCGCGCCACGAGTCGCGTCCCCCGCTGGGGTTTTCGTTGCCCCTTCCTCGGGCGCGAGCTTCCTCGCCTCGTCGGCGGCCAGTTCCGACTGTCCGGACAGTGATCATCATCACCCTTCCGCCCTCCTTTGTAGACTTTCCCGCCAACCTCCTTCAGCGGAGTCCGGATCTCGATGCCTGCGCCGCCGAAGAAGCCCAGAATCGCATCGCGGCACTGCTCAAGCTGAAGGATGTGCCTTTCGAGCTAGCGACAGCCTGACCCAACTCGCAGCGAGAGATGCGGCATCGGCGACGACGTCCGTGTACTTCTCATGCCCGACTTGAATACCAGCTCCTTGACCTCGGCGGCTCGGGCCGCCCGGAGCGCCCCACGGTCAACCACGTCGGGTGAACGAAGGAACGATTCAAGGCTCTCGCAGCAACTCGCAGGAATCCCGGATAAACACGGCCCGAAGGGACCTCGACATCGACCGCATGGCCAATTTGGGGGCGTTCGAGTCGATCGCCGCCCAGGTGACATCATGCCTCATCCGGCTTACCGAACTCGTCGCGAAACCGAAGATAACTGCGACAGCACAACACCTGACTGGTCCGACGAGCTCACCTGACCTAACGGCGGAGGCACCGTCGACATCCCTCGACCTCGCGACTGCAAGCGCAACGGACCGCCAGGTGTATCCGGACCAAGCCACTAGCTAGTTACCTCCGTCTCGAGTCGCACGGCCGGGTTGCGCGATGGATTCGAGGGAGGGGTTGTTCGCCGCGACGCTCGTCGAGTGCAGGTGGGAGCACTTTCCGAATCAGTGCGGGCAGCGGCGACCCGCGGCGCGGTCACGACTCCTGGTCGGCGAACAGGTCGTAGGTTTCGAATCCGTACCGAGCCACCACCGTGGCCCACATCCGGTAGGTTGCCGTATCGCCACGGACGTCGGTTCCCTCGCGACGAAGAGCTTCGATCCAGGCGGACAAGCGGCAATCGACCCCGCCGGCTTTCAGCACCGCGGTAATGTCCGGCTCCGATACGGCAGTGGAAAGCCGAATAAGGAGGGATCGGGCGCGATGGGGATCGCCGACCAGTGTCGCCAGTAGGAGCGCCGGAGCCTGGTATTCGCCTTCACTCAAGAACCTCTCGAGCCGCTCCGATGGGACCGACAGCCTGACCAGCCTATAAAGGTTCGCGAGCTTCTTGACAGCACGCGGCGTCGGGAGCAGCACCGCTACTCGGGCGAGGAAGTCCTGCTCGAAACTCCGAATGCGCAGACCCTCCGCGGCGACATCTGCCACGGACAGCGCGGCTTCCTGAAGGGGATGGTGAGGTGTCGCTTCCGCCGTACCGTGGTGAACGTTCGTCGGCGTTCTTTCGACGACCGCGCCAGCTTCCGGTGTGAATGGCTGTGGGATGTCCACCGCGGGCGCGGGCTCTTCCTCGCTCTCGTCGTCGACGGGCAGCATCGAGCGCAGGTAGTTTGCGGCCCGGACACCCATCGGCCGGAGGGCGAATGGGATGTGGAAGATCTTGTCCAGGTAGTCGAGCGGGGTGACGGTGTCGGCTAGCAGCCCGCTGTGGTGCTGATTCAACGCGTTGAGCAACCATCGCGGGTCCACTGCTACGACGACCATGAACAGGTCCATGGTGAGCAGGAGATTGACCGCCTGGAGCACGTCGGCAACCCGGCCGGGCCGGCAACGGTCGAGATCGTCGACGTAGAGCACGACACGCTGCAACGGCGGCCTGCCCTCTTCGCCACGGTCTCGCCATGTCACCCGGATCTTCGCGAGGTCCTCGCTCAATCGGCGCAGGTCGTGATGGATGCGCCCGGTCAAGCCGCGGAAGTTCTCGTAGCGCTCGGCCGTGCTGATCTCGGCGAGCAAACGGTGGAGGCGGTGGGCGGGATCGACCCGCGCCAGCGCGTCGTCCGCATTCTCGATGTCGGCGTCGAGCTCGTTCTTGCGTCGCAGCAGCTGCTTGCGCACGTTCTCGGTCGACTCGGCGAGCCGGTGCCACGCTGTGACCAAGGGCGTGGCCACTCCGGCAACCCCGGCGATCACCGCGCTGATCCAGGTCAGCTGCGCTTGGCCGAACCGGACACCGAACACGACACCAGCGGCTCCGGCGACCGCGGCGAACACGACGAGCCATCCACGCGGGCCACGAAGTTCCCGCCACGTGCTGCGCAACGCAGCCCGGGCGACCCGCGCGCTACGCAACGGAGCCCGCGCCGCGGCGAACCAGCCACGGTCGGCCCCGATCCGGTCGATTGCACCGAGGTCGGCGGCGAGCCGCTCCCGATCCGCCTTCCGCGTCGACAGCTTCGCCTTGAGCTCGGCGACCTCGTCCGCGGCCGCCTCACGCTCGGCGGCCTTGTCCGGTGCCTGTGCCAGGTCGTCGTTGGCCAGCTCGCGGAACATGTGCTCGACCAGCCCGACCCACAGGTGGTCGTCGCTGTAATGCCACGCGTTGAACGTCACCTGCTTCAAGTTCGAGACGTAAGCGCTGCCGGGATGTGCGCGGGCCTTGTTCGCGGTGTCCTCCAGCCAGGCTCGCAGCTGACGCATGAACGTCGACTTGCCTGTACCCCAATCGCCGAGCAGGGCCACTGACAGCGGCGGGCGGACCGCTACCGCGGCAAGCATCGCTCCGATCCGGCGGACATCGTCAGCGATGTCGAGCTGGTCGATGCTGCTCTCCAGGTCGCTCTGGACGTCGGCGAGCGTCTCGACGAGAACAGCCGGTCGCACAGTTTCGGCGGCGAGCTGAGTGCCGGACGCCAGGTCCCACTTGCGGACCGTGCCGTCCGCCGAGCCGGACAACAGCACCGCTCCAGTGTCATCGAGGAACGCCAGCGAGGTGATCGTGCCGTCATGACCACGCAACGGGGCTCCGGCAGATGCACCGGTCTCGGCATCCCACTGCCGTACGACCTGGTCGGTGCCGCCGCTGTAAATCCGTCGTCCGTCCGGACTGAAGCGGACGACGGTCACTGAGCCCTTGTGTCGCTCCTTCGGCGATGTCAGCGGTTCACCGGTGCCGGCGTTCCACACTCGAGTCCGGCCGTCGCTGCCGCCACTGACGATCCGTCGGCCCGCCGGGTCCACCGCCACGGTCAGTACTCCGCGGGAAGGCGCCGTGATCGGCTTGCCCAGGCGGTTCCCGGTTTCCGCGTCCCAGCGAATGAGCGCGCCGTCGTCGCTGCCTGCCGTGATGATCTGGCGCCCGTCTGGCGTCACGACGACCGAGTTGATGGCGCCGCGGTGCCCTGTCAGTGGGCTGCCGATGGGCTCTCCGCTGTCGCGATCCCACCGGCGTACCGTCCCGTCTGCGCCGACGCTCACCATCCGTCGGCTATCGGGAGTAAACGCGACCGCTCGGACGCCGCCCTCGTGCCCGATCAGCGAGCCATCGGTGGGGTTGCCCGTCACGGCGTCCCATCGGACGATCGCGCCGTCCTCACCGGCCCGGACCAGTACCTTTCCGTCCGGAGAGAGCGCCAGCGCGTTGACCCAGCCGTCCGGCGCCCGCAGCCGCCCGTGTGCGCGGCCGGTGCGTGCGTCCCAACGCCGCACGGAGCCGTCGATACTCGCGCTGAAGACTGTGCCGGTCTCCTGGTGCACGGCGAGGGCGTTGACGGCGACAGCGGGCCCCTGGAAGTACTCGGTGAAGTTGCTACCACGACTGACCGATGCGAGGCCGATCGTGCCGTCGTTGCCGCAGCTGATCACCCGGTCGCCGCCCACACTGACCAGAACGGAGCGGACCCAGTCGGTGTGACCGAACAGCGGGCTAGCGGCACCGTCGGCAAGATCCCAGTAGCGGACCGTACCGTCACTGCCGCCGCTCACGATTCGCTTGCCGTCCGGCGTCACCGCCACGGTGAACACGGTGCCGTCATGGCCGAGCATGGGCTCGCCGATCGCCAACCCGGTGCGAAGGTCCCAGCGACGGATGGTGCCGTCACTGCCGCCGCTGACGAGCTCGGTCTCCTCCGGCGTGAGGGCCAGAGCCTGTACCCACCCGACGTGGCCGGTGAGAGCAGCGCGTTGGCCGCTGAGGCGGATGATTCCGTCAGTACCACTCCAAATGACCCCGGACTCGTCTGCTATCACAGCCCGTACCGATCCTTCGGTCCGTGTTGTGGTGACTTCGCCGGAGCGGAGGTTCCAAGCGCTGACCGTCCCGTCGTCGCCGCCGCTGATGACCCGCATACCGTCAGAGCTGACTCGCACGGCCCAGATCAGACTCGTGTGGCTGGGTACCTCCTCGATGAGGCGACCGGTTTCGACATCCCAGAGGCGGACTACTCCGTCGCCCCCGCCGCTGACGATATTCCGCCCGTCGGGCGTGACCGCGACGGCCAGCACCCATCGCGAGTCCGCAGTGATGGGTTCGCCGATCTCTCGCCGTTCCAGCAAATCCCAACGCCGGAGAGCTCCGTCGCCGCCGCCGGTCACGACCCAGCCGTCGGACGCCATAGCCATCGAGAAGAACGGCCAGAAGTGCCGCGCGAACGGCTTGCTGTCCACCACGTGCTAGTAGTCGCTGCTCTCATCCGGAATGTGACACCGTGATCCCTCGGCGGGTCGGTAAGCCGAGACCCGTTGGCGGACATCCGGCCAAGCCAGCGACCGCAGGGTGCCGAACGGCAGTCGGCTGCGGAGGGCAGAGTTCGCGGGAACGATGTGCCTCGCCCCGCGCGGCGAGAATAGTCTTGGCGGGTTGGACTCCGCCTTCACAACGGCCAAGGGAAGCAAAGATCAAGTCGAGCCAGATTCGCGAAGGTCTGGGATATCCAGTTCCCTGCGGGCGGCTTCCAGAAACGGAAACCGCCGTTCCGCCATGAACTCCCAGACGTTGACGCCCGCCGGAAGACTCCCATAGACGGCATCGTGAAGACGCTGGGCGTACTCGACTGATGCATGAATGAGTTGTTGTGTACCAACAAGTTCGATACATTTTTGCAGGTACCACATGCGATGAGTCGCAGGTTGTGGCACTTCACCGTGGCCTCCGTGCTCGAAGCGGTGCTCGGCCACCCTCTCCACTAATTGCATGCCTTCGAGGAAGTTGAAAATCACTTCTTTGCGCTCTGCTCGAATTTCGGCGACTCGTCTGATTTTTTCTTGCCGCTGAGTAGTCCGGGTCGCGAGATACTGCGCAGCGAATGACGCAGTTGCCCCGATCAGGACGCCTACCAGCGGCAGGATGACTGCCCAGTTCATGTCGCCGCCTTAGAGTGAACGTCTGAAACCGGTTGCAGGCACTGAGGAGGAACTGGCGTGGGTCGAAGGCGAAGCAGTGACGTGTCATGTCCCCCGCCGACGAGGCCGCTCGGCCACTCACGGCAATAGGGCCTCCGGAAGGTCATGTCGACCACCAAGCCTTTGGACACGTACGCGCTCGACGGCATACTCCGGATGCGCCTGGTCGACACGAATCGCCGGCTGATAGGCGGTCGCGAACGGCTGCCCAAAATGATGTCCCTCGAGATGGGAAACCGCGAACTGGCCGAGTGCCCCACACACCTTGTCGAGCACCGACCGGCTCGTCCACACGTTGTCGTCCAATCGGCACCTCTCAACCAGAGTAGTGCACCACAAGTCGTCGACGGCCGATTCCCTGTTACTCACGGTCTGCTCAAGCGCGAAGCTAGGCCAGTGACAACTACAGGGGACCAAGTCCGGTGGGCGAAGCCGCTGCTGCCAGTCTGAGCCGGCTTGTCGCGTGCGCCATCGACGCCGCCCCGGATTTGTCGGACGAGGTCCTGGCGGCCAACCGGACCAGCGAAAGGCGGCTCGTCCGCCGTGTCGTGGCGGACGAGCCGTACCCTTCTCCGGCATTCTTCTTTGTGTGTCAAGCGGTTCCGGTTACGTCCCGTCGATCAGTCGGATGGCTAGGTCCGGGCTGAACGTGCCCGCCGGCACTGTCGGTGCGATACCGCACTCGCCGTCGGACACTCCGGGCGTCTTCACCCACAGCAGCATCTCCGCGCCGCCACCGACCTGGGCCGTGACGCCGAGCTTGCGCCCGGGTGGGTTGCACCAGTCGCCGTTGGAGCCGTTGGCGTTGCGGCTCGTGTCGATGATGAACTTCGCTCCGCCGCCCAGTCCCGAGTTCACGGAGTTGGCGTAAGTGATCGACTGGCTGGTCGTGTAGTAGTTCGACACGTTCACCGAGAACCCGCGGACGTTGGCCACCCCGGCGGCCTTCAGCCGGCTCGCCATCGTCGAGGCCGCCACCCAGCCGGCGTTGCCGCCGTCGAGGTAGGCGTACGTGTTCGGCGCCTTCTGCTTGAACATCTGCGTCGCGTACGTGAGCATCGTGTTGCGGTCGGCGATCTGCGCGCTGCTCATGCAGTCGAAGTCGCCGAGCGCGTCCGGCTCGATCACCACGACCGCCGGGTGCGTCCCGACGCCCGCCGCGAAACTCGAGATCCACGTCTTGTACGCGCCGAGACTCCCCGCTCCCCCGCCGGACTCGCCGCCACACGCGTCACGACCGGGCAGGTTGTACGCCACCAGCACCGGCAGCTTGTCGTGGCTGTCGGCGGCGCCGACGTAACTCGCCACCGTGGAACCGATGCTGCTGTCGTTGCCGAACCACTTCGCGATCGGCTTCGAGGCGATGGACGTGGTGATCTTCGAGGCTCGTGAGTCGCTCGAGTGCGACGCCACCCACTGGGCGGGTGCCGAACCCGTGTTGACGTAGAACCCGCTGGTCATGTCAATCGGACTGGCCGCGCCGGCGGGCACCGCGGTGCCCACGAGCAAGAGTGCCGACACCGCGAGGATGCGGGCTGTCCACGACATTGTGGACCTCCTTCTTCTTTGTTGGATTTTGCTTTCCGTCGGCTGTCGCCTTTTCACTCAGCAGGTCTGCCGGAGGTATCCGGACTCACCTGCAGGCACCACGTCCTCGTCCCGCCGGACGATGCTGATCTTGCCCTTCCACGACGCGCAGGCCTTGCTGAGGCCTCCGCTCGTGTACTCGACGTCCACCACCCGGTTCCCGAACGCGTTCGCGTAGACGTCGCATTCGGTGTACTGC
Organism: Amycolatopsis sp. NBRC 101858; assembly: GCF_030269325.1. Lineage (GTDB taxonomy): Bacteria > Actinomycetota > Actinomycetes > Mycobacteriales > Pseudonocardiaceae > Amycolatopsis > Amycolatopsis ponsaeliensis. The sequence goes on from NZ_BSTD01000002.1 coordinate 934,035, forward strand.
CCGCATTCTTCGGCCACCGCGAAGTCCAGCCCGTTGGCGACCCGGTTCGCGGCCAGGTCCACCGTGTTCTTCTGCGCGATCGCCAGCCCTTTCGCGTGCGCGTGGCCCGACAGCAGCTTGATGTAGTCCTGCGCGTTCGCCGTCGAAATCAGGTTCTTCGACCGCTCGTAGCTGTCGTAGTTGTCCGGCTCGATCGCCTGGAACCCCTTGCTCGCACAGGAATCGATGATCCCGTCGATCTTCGCGGCCACCCGGGTGCGCTTGTCCGCCGTGCGGATGTCGAGCAGGGTCTCGTGCCAGTCCGGGTCGACGACCTTGTTCCCGTTCGCGTCCCGCAGCAGCAGGTCACTCGCCCACTGGCCGTCGTCGCCCTCGTTGACCTGGAAAGCGTTGATGTAACAGATGTTGTAGAGCCCGCTCGCCGCCGAGTCGGAATTGTCCCGGCTCACGATCTTGACCCCGGACGGCGGTGAGTACGCCCCGCCGATCTGGTAGTCCCACGCCGACGGCGTCGGCGGCAGCGTCACGGCCGCCGACGACACACCGGCGGACGCCAGCAAGCCGGCCGAAGTCAGCGTCGGCACGGCGAGAGCGGCCAGGAACCAGGACTTCACCACACAGGATTTGCGCGTCACATCGACTCCATCGGGGATGCGAAGGGATGGTCCAGTCCATTTATGAAAGCGCTTTCTCTCCTGCCTGTCAATCATTCACGACCTGATATCCCACAATGATCGATCGACCGTATCAAGCGGAAAGACCCGAGATTCACCGCCACCGGCTCCATTATCCGGGTTGTTCGGGCCGCGCGTGCCGGGCGAACCAAGCCGCGGCCGCGCGCAAGGGGACCTCGACGGCGGCCAGGTCCGGGTACCAGGCCCTCTCCCACTCCAGGGAGATCCAGCCGGACCACGACCGCAGGATCTCGCCGCAGTCTTCCAGCGGCACCGCGCCTGCGCCGGGCGGCACCGGGGTCGGGTCGGCTCGGCTCACCGCGTCCTTGACCTGGAAGTAGCCGAGGTAGCGGCCGAGCACCTCGCGGGTGTCGGCCGGGTCCTCGCCGGCCCGCCACGGGTGCACCGCGTCCCACAGGACGGCGACCAGGTCCGGGTCGCCGAACGGCTCGACGACCTCCAGCGCGGCCTTGCCGGTGGGCCGCGAGTCGTGGGTCTCGAGCAGGAGGCGCACGCCCGAGCCGCGCAGGTCGTCGAGAACGGCTTCGTTCCGGGACCGCGCGTCGCCGTGACCGCCCGGGAAGACGCGCACGGACGGCGCGCCGATCCGGTGGGCCAGCTCGATCAGCGCGCGCAGCTCGTCGATCACCGGGCCGTCGGGCCCGGGGGCGCAGACCTTCGCGTACCCGGCCAGGCACGCGACGGCCAGCCCTTGATCGACGAGGAGGGAACGGAGGTCGTCGACGACCCGGCCCGGCAGGCCCAGGCGGACTTCCTCGCTCGCGTGCACGCGAAGCTCCAGTCCTTCGCACCCGTGCGCCAGCGCCGTGCGCGCGGCCTCGCGCACCGGGACGCCCGGCATGCCCAGGGTGCTCACGGCGAACCGCCAGCTCATCGATGACCTCCGTTCGACAGGGGCGTCCAGGATTTCAGGTGCCGCCGCTCAGCCGCGCGGCTCACCGGCGGCGAACGCCGCGATCCAGGCGAGCGACGAGTTCCAGTTGATCGCCGTCTCGTTCGTCGAATAGGAGAAGATGTCGTCGATGTAGCACTTCGCGGGCGCGCAGCCGGGCAGGTTCTGCTGGGCCACCGGGTCCTGCAGGCCGCTGTTCGGGCCGCCGGCCAGCGAGCCCGGCGGCGGGGTGGGCAGCTTCGGGTCGAGCTGGTGGGCCCAGATCCGGCCGTGCTCGTTGGTGCTGGCCCGCTCGCCGTAGCCGGTGACGAACGACTGGTTCAGCCCGTTGCGGCCGAGCAGGTAGTCCATCGACTCGAGGACGGCGTTGCGATAGCCCGGGCGGTGCGTCAGATCGTAGGCCGTTGCGATCACCAGGGCGTTGTTGGTGGTCGAACTGCTCGAACCCCACGGGTAGGCCACCGCCTTGAACGGGTTCGGGTAGCCCTGCGAATTGACGTTTCGCACGTACTGGTCGGCGACGCTCACCACCCGCTGCCGGGCACCCAGCACGCGGTCCAGGGGGAAGCGCCACGGCAGCCGGGCGATCGTGAGGTCGGTCAGGGCACCGGTGTCGCGCCACGAGAACCCGTCGGCGGTGATCCGGCCGGTCATGGACTTCAGGTAGGTCCGGTCGCCCGTGGTCGCGTACAGCTCGGTCGCCGCCCAGGAGAACTCGTCGGTGACGTCGGTGTCGGAGTAGGCGCCGCCGCCGACGCTGTCTTCGGCCGGGGCGTAGACAGCCGGGTGCGCGAGCGCGGCCTGCCACGCCGTCTTCGCCGCGGCCAGGCACTTCGCCGCGAACGCGCGGTCGTAGGGCTGCCAGACGCGGGCGCACTGGGCGGCCGCGGCGGCCAGGTTGAGCGTCGCCGCGGTGGACGGCGGGTGCAGGTAGCGCGGCTGCGCGTCGGCCTGGGGCTGAGTCGGCAGCGCGGTCCAGGCGAGGTCGTGGATCTTGTGGTGGGCCATCCCGGCGAGGGACTGCCCGGCCGGGACCTGCATCTTGAGCAGGAACTCGACTTCCCAGCGGGACTCGTCGAGCACGTCGGGGACGCGGTTGCCCGCCTCGGGCACCCTCAGGAGGCCGTCCTTCAAGTTCGTCCGGTCCCCTGTGGACAGTGAGCGCTCATAGCTGTCCATGAGCTGCCACGCGGCGAGCGCACCGTTGACGACGTACTTGCCCTGGTCGCCGGCGTCGTACCAGCCGCCGCTGACGTCGAGGGAGTAGTCGCAGGTCCCGGGCAGGCAGGGCACGGACGTGTCGCCCTTGTTGGGCGCGACACCGAGGTGCCCGGCGGGGCGGGCGTAGGCGTCACCGACGTAGGCGGCGTCGATCGGGGTGCCGCTGCGGACGAGGTAGAAGTACTCCAGAGCGTCCTTGCGCAGGCCGTCGTACGGGTTGCGCGCGATGTCGAACGGCTCGCTGACGGCGGCGCCGACCGCGAGGGTGTAACCGGTCCCCTCCCGGCGGTAGTCGCCGAAGTCCGCGATGTGCACGTGGTCGCCCGAGGCGGCGTCGTCGCCGCGCACCTGGGTCCGGCCCTTCTTCACGACCTTGCCCGTGCTGTCGCGAAGCTCCCACGGCACCGGTCTGGTCGAAGCATCCACAATGGACGCCTCCTTCGGGCCGGTCGTCGCGTACCCGACCTGGTTCACCCGCACGGGTGAGCCGTAGTCCTTGCCGCCACCCGGGGCGATGGCGCCGCCGGTCAGCGAGACGTCGTCGACGCAGAACGTGTAGGGCTTCGCGGCGCCGCCGAACTGGAAGTTCACCTGGCCGCGCAGGGTGGCCAGGCTCGAGGTGCCGGTGAAGGTGAACGTCTTCGGGGTGCTCGTGATCGCGGCGCTCTTCGAGAACATCGTCGTGCTCGGGGCGACCGCGAGGCCGAGGCCGGCGCGGATCGTGACGTCGGCGGTGGCCGTCGCGGTGAACCGCAGCGTGTACGGCTGACCCGCTTCCAGGGGGATGTCGTTCTCGCCGAGCATCGAGTCCCACGGGTTGACCGTGCCCGCGGGCACGTCCGCGCACAGACGGCCGGCGTCGATGCGGGACGGGGTGTTCCCGCTGCTCCACCAGGGGGCCTTGGTGGTGTCGAACGTGCCGTTGAGCACGCGTTCGTACGGCGCGTCGGCGTGTGCGGCCGGGGCCAGCGACACGACGAGCACGACAGGCAGACAGGCGAATAGGAGCCTGGGTCTTACGGACATACCGGTTCTCCTGGGGACTTGGAGGAGCCGGCACGCCACAGCGTCAGCGGGGATGGTGCGCCCGGGACGGCGCGTGTGTCAACCGTCCCGGGGTCTTGACAGCTGCCTCTTCACAACCGCGGCAACTCCGGGTTACAGTCCTGTAAGCGCTTCCAATTCTGGCGCACGCCAGCCAGCGTTCCACCGGCACAGCCGCAGCGTCGCAGCAGGTGAAGGTGTTTTCACAAAGTCGTGATCCAGGCCGGACGGGCTGTTAGCGGTTCCGGAATCGGCCTCGTAAGTGGAGGTTTCATGCCTGCCAGACTCAGGCGAACACTGCTGGCCACCGCCATGGCCGCCACCCTCGTCGCCGCCGCGGCCTGCGGCGGGACGAGCGACGATCAGCAGAGCGCGTCCGGCCCGGTCACCCTCGTGGTGAAGACGTTCAGCCAGTTCGGCTACGACGCCCTGTACAAGCAGTACGAGGCGAGCCACCCCGGTGTCACCATCAAGGAGGAGAACATCGGGAAGCTGGGCGACTACACGCCCAAGCTCCAGCAGTGGATGACCGCGGGCTCCGGCGCCGGCGACGTCGTGGCGCTCGAAGAGGGCATCATCAGCCAGTACATCGCGAAGCCGGACAAGTTCGTCAACCTCCTCGACAAGGGCGCGGACTCCCTCAAGCCGGACTACCTGGACTGGAAGTGGAACCAGGCCCTGACCGCCGACGGCAAGACGCTGATCGGGCTCGGCACCGACATCGGCGCCCAGGGCATGTGCTACCGCAAGGACCTGTTCCAGAAGGCGGGGCTGCCCACCGACCGCGATCAGGTCGGTGCTCTCTGGCCCACCTGGGACGCCTACCTGGCCACAGGAAAGCGCTTTCTCACCGCGAACACCGGCGCGAAGTTCTACGACTCCTCCAGCGGCATGTACCAGAACATCCTGATGCAGCAGGATGATCACACGTACTACGACAAGGCGAACACCTTCGTCGCGGACAGCAACCCGGCCGTGCGCGGCGCCTACGACCAGACCGTCGGGATGATCCAGGCCGGGTTGTCGGCGAACCTCGACCAGTACAGCCCGCAGTGGAACGCCGGGTTCAAGAAGGGCACGTTCGCCACCATCGCGTGCCCGTCGTGGATGCTCGCGACCATCCAGAAGCAGGCCGGCCCGGAGAACGCCGACAAGTGGGACGTCGCCAAGGTGCCGGGCAACGGCGCGGTGCGCGGCGGCTCGTTCCTCGCGGTGCCGAAGCAGAGCAAGCACCAGGACCAGGCCGTCGAGCTGGTGAAGTTCCTGACCAGCGCGAAAGGCCAGATCGGCGCGTTCCAGGCGAAGGGCAACTTCCCGTCGTCGCCGCAGGCCATCGACGACCCGGCCGTCCAGGGGCTGACCAACGCCTACTTCGGCGGCGCGCCGGTCGGGAAGATCTTCGGCGCCAGCGCGAAGGCCGTGAAGCCGGTGTACCTCGGCCCGGCGAACGTCGCCATCGGCGACCGGTTCACCAACGCGCTGCTCGCCGTCGAACAGGGCAAGCTCCAGCCGGCCGAGGCGTGGGCGAAAGCCCTCGACGAAGCCCGGCGCCTGGTCAAGTAGCCCGCCGGGCGGGGCGCGCGCGCCCCGCCCGGCCTCCATTAAGGACACCCAGTTGGTCACCCAGCAACGATCCCGCGCGGCCGTGAAACCCCCGGCGCCGCCGCGCCCGCGAGAACGCGGCAGCCTGCTGTCCCGATGGGACCTCAAGGCCTCGCCGTATGTCTACATCGCCCCGTTCTTCCTCATCTTCGCGGTCTTCGGCCTGTTCCCCCTGCTGTACACGGCGTGGGTCTCGCTGCACGACTGGGACCTCGGCGGCGACGGCGGGTTCATCGGCCTCGGCAACTACGCCACCCTCTTCGGCGACCCGGATTTCTGGAACGCCGTCGGCAACACCCTCGGCATGCTGGTGCTGGCCACCGTGCCGCAGCTGCTGCTCGCGCTGGTCGTGGCGGCGCTGCTGAACCAGCAGCTGCGGGCCCGGCTCCTGCTGCGGATGGGTGTGCTGCTGCCGATCGTCACGTCGGTGGCCGCGGTCGGCATCGTGTTCAGCCAGATCTTCGACCGCGACGCCGGCATGGTCAACGGCCTGCTCCACCTGGTCGGCGGCTCCCCCATCGACTGGCGCGCCGACAAGTGGTCGTCCTGGATCGCCGTCTCGACCATGGTCGACTGGCGCTGGACCGGCTACAACTCGCTGATCTACCTGGCCGCGATGCAGTCGATCCCGCGCGAGCTCTACGAAGCGGCCACTGTGGACGGCGCGTCCAAGATCCGGCAGTTCCGCAGCATCACGGTGCCGATGATCCGCCCGGCGATCGTGTTCACGGTGATCATGTCGACCATCGCCGGCATGCAGCTGTTCACCGAGCCGCTGATCTTCGGGCAGGGCACCTACGCCATCTCCGGCGGCTCCCTGCGCCAGTTCCAGACCGTGTCGATGTACATGTTCGAGAAGGCCTTCCGCGACGCCGACCTCGGCTACGGCTCGGCCGTCGCATGGATGATCTTCCTGCTCATCACCATCCTCGCAGTCGTCAACTTCCTTGTCACCCGGAGGTCGTCGAAGTGATGCGGAAGACTTCGCCCTTGGTCTACGTCACGCTGCTGGCCGGGATCGCGCTCTCGGCGTTCCCGCTGTACTGGCTGTTCGTGGTCGCCACCCGGACCAACGACATCGTCGGCGACTGGCCACCGCCGTTGCTGCCCGGCGGCAACCTCTTCGCCAACGTCGGCCGGCTGTTCTCCGCCGAAGAAGCCAACTTCCTCACCGGCATGGTGAACTCGGCGATCGCGTCAGTAGTCGTCACCGTCTCCGTCGTGTTCTTCAGCACCCTGGCCGGGTTCGCCTTCGCCAAGCTGCGCTTCCGCGGCCGCAACGGGCTGCTGGTGGTCATCCTCGGCACGATGATGATCCCGGTGCAGATGGGCATCATCCCGCTGTACATGATCATGGTCCAGCTGGGCTGGCAGAACCGGCTGCAGGCGGTGATCGTGCCGTTCCTCGTCTCCGCGTTCGGCGTGTTCATGATGCGGCAGTACGCCGAGCGCTCGGTGCCGGACGAGCTGATCGAGGCCGCGCGCATCGACGGCTGCTCGACGTTCCGGATCTACCTCACGGTCGTGCTGCCCGCGCTGCGGCCCGGCGCGTCGGTCTTGGCGCTGTTCACGTTCATGAGCACCTGGAACGAGTTCCTCTGGCCGATCGCCGTGCTCGAGAACGACAACCCGACCGTGCAGTTCTCGCTGAACCAGCTGTCCACGAGCTACTACACCGACTACACGCTGATGTTCGCGGGCGCGCTCGTCGCCTGCGTCCCGCTGCTGCTGGTCTTCCTGGCCTTCGGCAAGCAGATCATCGGCGGCATCATGGAAGGAGCGGTCAAGGCGTGAGCACGTTCGAACCCGGTTTCCGCTGGGGCGCGGCGACGTCGAGCTACCAGATCGAGGGCGCGACGGCCGAGGACGGGCGCGGACCGTCCATCTGGGACACCTTCGCCGCGACCCCCGGTGCGATCGACAACGGCGACACCGGCGAGGTCGCCGCCGACCACTACCACCGCTACCGCGACGACGTCACGCTGATGAAGGACCTCGGACTGGGTGCCTACCGGTTCTCGATCGCCTGGCCGCGGATCCAGCCGGCCGGATCCGGCGCCGTCGAACAGCGGGGGCTCGACTTCTACCGGCGACTCGTCGACACGCTGCTGGAGCAAGGCATCGAGCCGTGGCCGACGGTCTACCACTGGGACCTGCCGCAGCCGCTGGAAGACGCCGGCGGCTGGCCGGAGCGTGACACCGCGCAGCGCTTCGCCGACTACGCGGCCATCGTGCACGGGGCGCTCGCCGACCGGGTCACGCACTGGACGACGCTGAACGAGCCGTGGTGTTCAGCTTTCCTTGGCTACGCCACCGGACGGCACGCGCCCGGCCGCCGGGAGCCCGCCGCCGCGGTGCGGGCCGCCCACCACCTGCTGCTGGCCCACGGCCTGGCCGCGGAAGCCATGCCGGGCAGCACGGTCGGCCTGACGCTGAACCTGACGGACGTCTCCCCCGCGTCCCGCGCCGAACCGGACCTCGACGCCGCGCGACGGATCGACGGCCTGCAGAACCGGCTGTTCCTCGACCCGGTGCTGCTCGGCGACTACCCCGCCGACGTCCAGGCGGACCTGGCCGGCGTCACCTCGTTCGAGCACGTGCTCCCGGGAGACCTGAAGACCATCTCGGCGCCGCTGGACTTCCTCGGCGTCAACTACTACTCCCCCATGCTGGTCGCCGGCGGCGGCGCGCCCCGGCCGTCCGCCTACGTCGGCTCGGACCGGATCGAGCAGGTCGACGGCGGGCGCCCGCGGACGTCCATCGGCTGGGAGATCGACGCGCTAGGCCTGCTGTCCCTGCTGACGCGGCTGAACCGGGACTACCCGGCCATTCCGCTGTACGTCACGGAAAACGGCGCCGCCTTCGACGAGCCCGTGCACGACCGGGCGCGAGTCGCCTATCTGGACGGTCACCTGCGGGCCTGCGCGGCCGCGATCGCGCAGGGCGTCCCGCTCGAGGGGTATTTCGCGTGGTCGCTGCTCGACAACTTCGAGTGGTCCTACGGGTACGCGCAGCGGTTCGGGCTCGTGCACGTCGACTACGAGACGCAGGAGCGCACGCTGAAGGACAGCGCCCGCTGGTACGCCGGCGTCATCGCCCGGGGCGGCCTGTGAGCGCTCACAGGGTTGTTAAGCTGACCGTCCGATCGATCCGGGGGAGGCGAGCACGATGAGCAACCGGCCGTCGACGCTCGAGGAAGTGGCGCGCCTGGCCGGGGTGTCCACCGGCACCGTGTCCCGGGTGATCAACAACGCCCCGCACGTCAGCACGAAGTCGCGCGAAGCCGTCCAGCGGGCCATCGAAGAGCTCGGGTACGTGCCGAACACCGCCGCCCGCTCGCTGGCCACCGCCCGCCGCGGCGCCGTGGTGCTGGCCATCTCCAGCGACGACCCGGCGTTGTTCGCCAACCAGTTCTTCGCCGAGGTGATCGCCGGGGTCAACGCCGTCATCGAGGAGACCGACCTCCAGCTGATGCTGGTGCTCGCGGCGTCCGAACGCGGCCGGTCGCGGCTGACGCGGATCCTGCAGTCGCGGGCCGCCGACGGTGTCATGCTGCTCGCGTTGCGGGAGAACGACCCGCTGTCGAAGATCGCCGACGAGGGCCAGGTGCCGGTGGTCCACGGTGGACGCTCGCTCGACCGCACGCCCCCGCACTACGTCGACGCCGACAACCGCGGCGGCGCCCGGCAGGCCGTGGAGTACCTGGTCTCGCTCGGGCGGCAGCGGATCGCGACGATCACCGGGCAGACCGATCAGCACGCGGGCGTCAACCGGTACCTCGGGTTCCGGGAGGCCTTGGCGCTGGCCGGGCTGCCGGACCACCGCGTCGCGCACGGCGACTTCAGCGAAGGCAGCGGCGTCGAGGGCATGACCCAGCTGCTCGACGAGCACGCGGATCTCGACGCCGTGTTCGTCGCTTCCGACGCGATGGCGGCTGGAGCGCTGAAGGTCCTGCGCTCGCGGGGGCTTTCCGTGCCCGAGGACGTCGCGGTGGTCGGGTTCAACGACATCGTCACCGCGCAGCACACGCACCCCGCGCTGACCACCGTCCGCCAGCCGATCGAGGCGCTGGGCCGGGAGATGACGCGGATGCTGGTGCGGCTGATCGACGGCGAGCAGCCGACGTCGCTGATCCTGCCGACCGAGCTGGTGGTCCGCGAGTCCGCCTGAGCGCGTCATCCGGCGGTCACCTCCAGGGGGTCGAAGGTGATCCGGACGGTGAAGCCGTCCGGCCAGCGGATGCCCTCTTCGGTGACTTCCAGGCCTGCGGCTTCGGTCCCGAGGACGGCGTGGGCGATGAAGACGGTCGTCCCTTCGAGGTCGCCGGTGAGTCTCGAGAGGGAGACCCACGGCGTGTACGCGGTGCCGTGCGGCGCGCGGACCTCGTCCTGCCCGGTCCAGCCCGTGAGCGGTTTCAGGACGGAGTCCGCGGCCCAGCCGGTCTGCTCGGCCCTCGCTCCCGGCGGGGCGCCGAGCACGCGGTGGACGCGCAGTTCGTCCCGGCCGCGCGCCACGGTGACGCTCTCGACGCGCAAGCCCGGGAGCGCCGCCGTCCCGAAGATCGGCCGGTGCCAGGACGCGGCCCAGCCCCAGCCGTCGCCTTGGCCCGCGCCGAGCGGGTGGATCCGGCGGCGGACGCTCCGCACTCCCCCGGCGACGACCGCGAAGTGGTTGTCCGCGGGGTTGTCCTTCGCGGTGGGGCCGGTGTGCGTCGAGTAGGCGAACCGGCTGTAATGCGGATCGTCGGCTGCCTCGGCTTCGTGCGGGCGCAGGTGGTCGCTGCCGTGGTTGTGCAGCCGGACGACGCCGTCCGCCTTCTGCAGCAGGAAGCCCGGGGCGGGCTCCGCACGGATCGTGTCCGCGTCGTCCGACTCCTCTGTGGACGTCCACAGTGGATGATCTTCCGGGGCGAGCAGGCAGGCGAACGCCTTCGACGCCCAGTACGGCGAGCCCGGGCCGGAGTAGAACTGCGTGGTCGGCGCGTGCGGGCCGTGCCAGCCGAGACTCAGGATGCCGTGCTCGTCGACGGCTCCGCGGTCGAGGAAGTACTTGAGGGAGCCGCTGAGCAGCCGTCGCGACAGGCCGGGCGACAGTGGGGTGTCGCCGGTGACCGCGCCGAGGCCGATCGCCGACACGGCGGCGAAGCGGTAGGTCAGGGACCGTCCGAAGTGGAGTGGCGCGCCATCGCTGCCGAACCACAGTCTCAGGCTCCCGAGGTGCTCACGCAGGCGGTCGCCGTGGTGGGTCGGCTTCCCGGCGAGGTGGGCGTCGAGGACCGGGTAGAGGTGCAGGGCCCAGCCGTTGTAGTGGTCGAACGCGCGGCCGTCGCCGTCGGCGTACCAGCCGTCGCCGCGGTACCAGCCCTCCAGGAGTTCGAGCGCGCGGACGCGAGCCCGCGCGGTCTCGGCGTCGCCGCGGCCGACGTCGTCGAGGAAGCCGGCGACGGTGAACGGGAACAGGTACCAGTTGTTCGGTGCCGGGGTGTTCCGCAGGGACCCGCGCAGCCACGCTTCGACGCGGTCTCGGGTGCCGGGGTCGAGGTGGTCCCAGAGCCACGGGCGGGTCAGGCGGAGGCCGAGCGCGACGGACGCGGACTCGACCATCGGCTGCCCGGCGACGTCGTGGCCGAGGATGACCGGCCACGACTCGGCGTCGTCGCGGCCCGGGGTGCGGGTACCCGCGGCCAGGCCTTCGGCGTACCGCTCCAGCCAGTTGTGCGGGTCGCCGCCCCCGGCCACGCGAAAGGCGGCGGCGAGGAAGGTGCGGGCGAAGCCTTCGAGACCGTCCGAGCGGACGCCGTTGGCCGACGCGGGCCCCGGCAGGTCGAGCCGCGCTTTCCCCGGGCTCGCCCAGCGCCAGGCGGCGTCGAGGAGGCCGTCCGCGGCGGCGACCCAGTGGTCACGCGTGTAGCCGGTGCGCGGGCTCAGTTCACGGTCGTCATCCGGGAGTTTCACGCGATCAGCCCCATCCGGTCGCGGCGCAGCGGATGGGCGAAGCCTTCGCCCGAGGCCCAGCGCGCGACCTCGGCGACGGCCAGCGCGGCCAGCCGGCCCAGTTCGTTGCCCTGCGAGCCCGCCAGGTGCGGCGTGATCAGCACGTTCTCGTCCGTCCACAGCGGATGCCCGGGCGGCAGCACCTCGGGTTCCGTGACGTCGAGGATCGCGCGGATCCGGCCGGCGCCGGTGGCCTCCGCGAGCGCGTCCTGGTCGAGGACGGCGCCACGGGCGGTGTTGATCAGGACGGCGTCCGGGCGCATCGAGCCGATCAGCTCCCGGCCGACCAGGCCGCGGGTTTCGGGCAGCAGGGGCGTGTGGACGCTGACGACGTCGCTGCGCGCGAACAGCTCGGCCAGGGTCACCCGCTCGGCTCCCGCGATGTCGTCCACATACGGATCATGCACCAGGATGTGCAGGTCGTGGGGTCGCAGCAGCTCGATCACGCGGCGGCCGATCATCGACGCGGACAGGATGCCGACCGTCCGCCGGTAGTTGCCGACGTCCCGGGGCCAGTTGTCGCGGACGTGGCTTTCCCGGTAGCCGCGAGCGCGTTCGAGCACCCGCTTGCCCGACAGCAGGATCATGGCGAGCGTGTATTCGGCGACCGGCACCGCGTTGGCCGCGGCCGCCGACGTCACCTCGATGCCGCGATCCCAGCACGCCTCGGTGACGTGCGCGCGGACCGACCCGGCGGTGTGGACGATCGCGCGCAGGTTCGGGGCGGCGGCGAGCGCGGCGGCGTCCAGCGGCGGACAGCCCCAGCCGGTGACCAGCAGTTCGACGTCCCGGAGCGGGGCGCCGGCGAAGTCGTCGATGACGCCTTCGGCCAGGTCCACGAGAGCGCGCAGCTCGGCCAGGGTCTCGCCGTCGAGGACGGCATCGGCCGCTGCCCGGCTCATCGCGAGGGCGGCGCGGATCACTTGACGGCTCCCGCGGTGAGGCCGGACCGCCAGAAGCGTTGCAGCAGCACGAAGGCGACGAGCAGCGGAACGACGGCGAGCAACGACCCCGTGATGACGACCGGGTAGTACTCGGGCGACACGGTGGCCGAGCTGTTCCAGGTGTAGAGGCCGAGGCTGACCGGGTAGAGCTGCTGGTCCGACAGCATCACCATGGGCAGGAAGAAGTTGTTCCAGATCGCGGTGAGCTGGAAGAGGAACACGGTGACCACGCCGGGGCCGAGCATCCTCAGCGAGACGCGGAAGTACGTCTTCAGCTCGCCGGCGCCGTCGATGCGGGCGGCCTCGAGGACCTCGTCCGGGACGTACCCCTGGCTGAACACACGGCCGAGGTAGACGCCGAAGGGGTTGAACAGCACCGGCACGAACACCGCCCACGCCGTGTCGACGAGCCCGGTGCCCGAGGCGATCAGGTACAGCGGCAGCGCGAGCACGGTCTGCGGCACCATCACCGCGGCGAGCACCAGCCCGAAGAGCTTTTCCTTGTGCTTGAACCGGTATTTGTCGAAGGCGTACCCGCAGGCGATGCTGATCAGCGAGCTGAGCGCGCCGCCGACGACGGCGTAGAACAGGCTGTTGGCGTACCAGCGGCGGTAGATCCCCTTGTCCATCGCGAAGAGGTCCTTGAGGTTGTCCAGGGGCGAAAAGCCCTTCCAGGACAGGAGATCGCTGCCGAAGAGCGCGTCGCCGCTCTTGGCCGCGGCGAGGACCAGCCACAGCACGGGCAGGAGCGTGTAGAGCACGGAGATCCCGACTACGGTGTTGACTGCCGTGCGGCCGAGCAGCTTCACGGGTTCACCTCCCGGGTGCGGTTGGTCCAGCGCGTCACGCCGTAGGAGAGGGCGATCGTGCAGGCGAGGAGGACGACCGAGGCCGCCGCGGCGAGGCCGTAGTTGTTGCGGGTGAACGCGGCGTCGTAGATGTACATGCTCGGCGAGAAGCGCGCGGTGATCACCGGCGTGGACTGCGAAAGCAGCATCGGCTCGGTGAACAGCTGCAGCGACCAGATGAGCGTGAAGAGCACGACCATCACGACGCTGGAGCGGATCAGCGGGGTCTTGATCCGCAGGGCGGTGCGGACCGGGCCGGCGCCGTCGACGACCGCGGCCTCGAGCACTTCGCGCGGGACGGCTTGCAGCGCGGCGTAGAAGATGACGACGTTGTAGCCGAGGTTGCTCCAGAGGGCGATGTTCACGACCGCCGGGAGGGCGACGATCCCGCCGTCGCCGAACAGCGGGAGCGGGCTGAGGCCGGGGGTGTAGAGGTAGAGCCAGATGATCGCGGCGATGATCCCGGGCACGGCGTGCGGCAGGAAGAGCCCGAGCCGCGCGACGGACTTGAGGCGCGCGGCGGCTGAATCGAGCAGCAGGGCGAGGCCCAGCGAGGCGATCACCAGGAGCGGCAGGTAGACCAGGCAGTAGCGGGCGATGACCCCGAGTGCGCTGCGGAAGGTGGGGTCCCCGAGGACGGCGACATAGCTGCGCAGGCCGACGAAGACGGTGTGCTCCGGGCCGAAGCCGAGGCCGGGTTCGTCGGCGCCGAAGAAGCTCAGCCAGACGGCGGTCCCGACGGGCACGAGGAAGACCGCGACCAGCAGGACGAAGAACGGTGCCATGAGCACGGCGGCCGCGGAGCGTTCACGGTCGTGTCGGCGTGGGATCGCGGCCCGCGCCGGAGGAGATGCGGGACGGGTCAGGGTGGCGGTCATCGGAGCCCTCGGCTTTCGTGCTCGGTCGTGGCCAGCCCCAGTGCGACCAGATCCGGCATGGTCGCCTTCTGGGCGTCGCGGACCGCGTCCAGCAGCGTGCCCTGGCCCGCACCCGCCCTCGCGAAGCCGTCCTGGAGCACTCGCTGCGTCGCGCTCATCCGCGGGCCCCAGGTCCAGCCGTCGCGGATGAGGCGGGCCTGCTCGTCGAACAAGCGGTAGATGTCCTGGCCGCCGTAGTACGACCGGTCGAACGCCTTGCCGCCCACCTCGACCAACGCCGGCGCCGCCGGGTACTGGCTGCTCGTGCCGCTCGACAGCCGGGCTCGCAACGCGTCCGGGTGCGAGACCTGCCATTCGATGAACTCCATCGCCGCCTCCGGGTTCGCGCTGTCCTTGGTGACGGCGAACGTCGAACCGCCGTGCGTGCCGACCGCCGGGTGGGCCGGGTCCCACTGCGGCAGCGGCGCGATCGCCCACTTGCCCTTCTGGCCGGGGCGCGCCTTCATCTGCGCACCCGCGTCCCACGCGCCGCTCAGCCGCGCGACGACCAGGCCCTGCCCGATCTGCGCGTCGCTCTGCCGGCTCAGCGACGCGTTCGTGAAGACCAGGCCGTCGTCGATCAAGCCTTGCCAGTACGCGGAAACGCGCTGGGTCGCGGCGTCGGCGAGCGAGACGTTCCACGCGCCCGCCGACGTGTCGAACCAGCGCGCCCCGGCCTGCCACGCGAGCGCGGCGAACTGCATGCCGCCGTCGGTCGGGAACAACGCGATCCGGCGGCGGCCGTCGCGGATCCGGCGGGCCGCCGTCGCGAACTCGTCCCACGTGCGCGGGACCGGCCCGCCGAACAGGTCCGTGCGGTAGTGCAGCACCATCGGCTCGACGTCGAGCGGCACCGTGAACACCCGGCCGGCGAACGTCGTCAGCCGCACTGCCTGTGGCAGCAGCTTCGCGCGGAGCCGATCGGTCACCAGGTCCGTGATGTCCCGCGCGACGCCGTCGATCGCGAACCCGGGCACCTGCGGGTATTCGATCGTGGCCACGTCGGGGGCGTTGCCCGCGCGCGCCGCGTTGCTCAGCTTCGCGTAGCCGCCCTGGTCACCGGACGGGATCTGCTGGAAGTCGACGTGGATCCGGCGCTGCGACCGGTTGAACGCGTCGACGACCTGCTGGCTGCCGCGCAACGCCGACCAGAACGTGAGCCGGGCCGGGCCGCCGGAACCGCCCGGCGCCGAGCACGCCGCCGCCAGCGGCAGGGCCAGGCTCGCGGCCAGGACGGCACGGCGGCTCGCGGGCATCGTCGCCTCCTGTGGCGCGGTACGGGGACGCCCACAGTCTGATCACCTGAACGTTTTTCGGTCAATATTTCCGCTCGACTCGGTCAAACGATCGCGTCGACGCGCGGACTTTCAGCTCGGGAAGCACCGTGATCCGGCGTGCCGGCCCGGCTTCCGCACCGAGGCGTTCGAGGCGTTCGAGCAGCAGCCCGGCCGCGAGGCGGCCCACCTCGGCCTTGGCCGGCGCGACCGCGGTCAGCGGCGGGCTGCCCAGTGCGGCCACGACGTCGTCGTAGGCCACGGCCGAGCAGTCCCGGGGCACCGCGATCCCGGCCTCGCCCAGCTGCCGGACCAGCATCAGCGCGTCGACGTCGCCGTGCATGACCACGCCGGTCGCGCCGCGCTCGCGCACGACGTCGGCGAGCGACGGGCCGTCGGCGGCGGCGGTCGGGTCGGCTCCCGCGTCCGGTGCGCTGAGCACCACGACCGCGTCCTCGACGTCGGCGTGCGCGGCGCAGATCTCGGCGAACGCGGCGCGCAACGCCCGCGCTGTCGGGCTGTCGTCGCGAGCGGCCAGCACCAGCCGCCGGTGCCCGAGCGCCGTCAGGTGGGTGACCGCGAGGTGCATGCCGAACCAGTGGTCGGTGCACACGGAATCGCGTGCGTGCAGCGCACTTCCCGGAGCCGGCCGGCGTTCCAGCAGGACGAGCGGCACGTCGACGGCGGCCAGCCAGCGGTCGTCCGCGGCTTCGACGTCGACGGTGCGCCAGCGCGGCGCGATCAGCAGCCCGCAGACGTCGCCCTCGGCGAGCGCGCCCTCCACCACGGGCCGTTCGGCCCCCGCGACCTGCGGCGCCGGGTGCAGCACGATCCGCAGGCCGGCCTCCTCGAGCGCCACGCGGGCGCCGTGCACGACCTCGTTGAGGTAGGCGTGCCGTTCGGGCACGACCAGCGCGACGACGCCGGCGGCCCGCTCCCCCGGCACCGGCGCCTGCCGCACCGGCACCAGCGACCGCGCGACGCCGTGCCCGCGCCGCAGCCGGCCGGCCCGGGCGAGGTCTTCGACGTCCCGGCGGGCGGTGATCACCGAGACCTCCAGCTCGGCGGCGAGATCGGTGACCCGCACCTCGCCCCGCGCTTCGACCACGGCCAGGACCCGCTGCCGCCGGTCGGCACCTGTTTCCCGCATCCACGCCGCCCTGAGTGCTCGTTTGATCGTTTGTCCGAGCATAGCGATCAGGTCAACGAAGACCGGGTACCCGCAGGGCGCCGGCCGGGCCATGCTGGTGCGGTGGACCGCTACCTGCTCGACAACCGTCGCCCGGAGGCCGGCGAACGGTTCGCGGCGCTCGCCGAACTGTTCGACCCGTGGACCTTCCGTCACCTCGACGACCTGGGCCTCGGTGCGGGATGGCGGTGCTGGGAGGTCGGCGCCGGCGGCGTCTCGGTGCCGCGTGGCCTGGCCGAGCGAGTGGGGGCCGGCGGCCGGGTGCTCGCCACGGACATCGACGTGTCCTGGGCCGAGCCCGCGGCCGGTGGCGTGCTCGAGGTACGCCGGCACGACGTGCTCCGCGACCCACCGCCGGCGGAGACGTTCGACCTGGTCCACGCCCGGCTGGTCCTGGTCCACCTGAAGGACCGCGCGGCCGCGATGCGGGTCATGGTCGACGCGCTCCGGCCGGGCGGCCGGCTGGTGATCGAGGACGGCGACCCGGCCTTGCAACCGCTCGCCTGCCCGGACGAGCGCGGCCCCGGCGAAGCGCTGGCCAACCGGCTGCGCGCCCGGATCCGGACGCTGATGGCCGAGCGCGGGGCGGACCTCGCCTACGGCCGCACGCTGCCCCGGCTGCTGCGCGAGTCGGGCCTGGCCGACGTCGGCGCGGAGGCCTACTTCCCGATCGCGGCACCCGCGTGCGCGGTCCTGGAGGCGGCCACGGTCCGGCACGTCCGCGACCAGCTCCTGGCCGCGGAACTGGCGACGCCGGCGGAGATCGACACGCATCTCGCGAACCTCGCCCGCGGCGATCTCGATCTGATGCTCGCCCCGATGATCACCGCATGGGGCCGCAAGCCGGCCTGAGACCCCGGATTGCCGCTGCACCCGGAGCAGTTCTGTTCGCACGCCGCAAGTCCTGACCTCGGCAGCGATGAGCCCGCCGCAGTTCTGCCGGGCCACGCGGAGACGCTTAGGGTTACTCAGGAAACCTGCTCATGTCCTGGGCTTCGGCGCCCTCGCAGCCCCCGAGCACCCCAGCACCCGCGACGCCGAGCGCATCGACCCGAGGGAGCACCACATGGACGAGAACCTGCTTGACGAGCGGGACGCCGCACGGCGAGTGGATGACGTCACCAGCGCGCTGGAGCGGCTGGCCGGCACTTTCGAGGAGGAAGAGGAGCTGTCCGTGGTCCTGCAACGCGTGTGCCAGCAGGTCGTGCACGCCGTGCCGGACGCGGAGATCGCCAGCATCACCCTGCTGCGCGACGGCGCCCCCTACACCGCGACAGCCACCGGTGACAGCGCGCACCGCATCGACCAGGCCCAGTACGAGGCCGGGCAAGGTCCCTGCCTGGAGGCCGCCCGGACCGGCGAGCTCCAGCGGGTCAAGGTGGCCGAGGCGGCTCAGCAGTGGCCCGAGTTCGCCGCCGCAGCGGCCGGGTCCGCCGTGCTCGGCTACCTGTCCGCACCGTTGTTCGTCGACCGCGAGTACCACGGTTCGCTCAACCTGTACGACACCGGTGGCAACAGCTTCGGCGCTCTCGACGCGGCGCTGCTGGAGCTGTACACCACCGCCGCCGAAGCCGCGCTGCGCAGCGCCCGCCGGCACCAGGCCGCCCGCGAGACCACGGCACAGCTGTCCACGGCGCTGACCTCCCGCGCCGTGATCGACCAGGCCAAGGGCATCCTGATGGCCCTGCACGGCATCCCGGCCGACGACGCCTTCGAACTGCTCGTCAAGGCATCGCAGGAGCAGAACGTGAAACTTCGCGAAGTCGCCGAAGACTTCGTCACCTCCGCCCGCGACGGCCGAAGATGACACGACGATGGCGCCGGCTCGCTGCTGAACCGACGCCATCGACGAATCCCCGCCAAGCACGGAGGGGCTCAGGCCGCGAATACCCCGCGCTCGCGACCTTTGAACACGGATCAACGCCGAAAGACCCTCGCGGTTCGGTGACCCGCCTCAAGCAAGACGGCTCGAGGCACGACTGGTGATCGCCGCGAAGCGCGGCCGGCCTTCCTGGCCGATGCCGGGCACCCGGAGCACGCTCACCGCGCCGGCCACGCCTCGCACCGCGAGGCGGCTGAACATCTGCTCGTGCGGCAGCAGCTACGCGGCCATTGAGTTCAGCTGATCGCGAGGTGCTGGGCGGTTGTGTTCCCGCCGTAGGCGTTGAGGCCGAACCTTCCCGCGGCGTAAGCCGTGTCGGTCGCGTCGATGACCGGCGTCGTGCCGTTGCCGAGCCAGACGCGGATGCGGGTGCCTGCCGTCTGCACCTTCAGGTGGTACGTGCGGCCTTCGACCATCGGCGTCGGGTACGTCGCGATGTCGCGGCCTGGGCGCCAGAGCTTGACCATGCCACCCGTGTCGATGTTCGCCGTGTAGCCCGCGCCGTCGGCGGTCGCGCGGAACGTCACGCCGGCCGCCACTCCGTTGGTCACGGACACGTCGCCTTCGTAGGTGAAGTCGCTTCCGGTGCGGTCGCTGAGGTAGAAGCCGTCGCCGCTCGAACTGGCGCGCAGTCCGTCCGGGGTCGTCGTCCAGGTGCCGCCCTTCGCCGTCCACGGGCCGGAGGTGAACGCGGCGAACCCCGCGGTTCCCGTGTTCAGGTTCTGCACGGTCGCCGACCCCTGGTAGGCGTTCGCCCCGAACCGGCCCGACGCGTAGGCGTCGTCGGTCGCGTCGATGACCGGGGTGGTGCCGTGGTTCAGCCAGACCTGGATGCGGGAGCCGGCGGTCCGGACCCGGAGGTGGTAGGTGCCGTCCGCGGAGATGGCCGTCGGGTACGTCGCGATGTCCCGGCCGGGCCGCCAGAGCTTGACCACGCCGCTCGTGTCGACGTTCACCGTGTAGCCGGCGCCTTCGGCGGTCGCCCGGAACGTCAGCCCGGCCGCCCGGGCGGTGCCCAGCCGGACGTCGCCCTGGTAGTCGGCGTCGCCCGCGGTGTTCGCGCTGAGGTAGAACCCGTCGCCGGTGACCTGCGCCTGCTTGCCCCCGCCGACGTCGGTCCACGAGCCGCCGGCCGCGTGCCACGGCCCGGCGAGGTTGCTCTCCAGCGTCGACTGCGCCGTGCCCCAGCTCGTGCTGAGCCGGGTGAACGTCGCGTTCTTCAGCCGCACCTGCCCGCCGGTCGCGAACAGCCGGATGCCCTGGCTGACCGCGGCGGAATCGAAGTTCACGTTGTCGGCGACGGAGAACTGCCCGGTGCCGTCGAAGATCTCCAGCTGGCCGCGGTCGACCAGCAGCCGCATGGTGACCTCGCCGCCGGTGGGCGGCAACGGCTTGCCGTCCAGCGTTCCGGCCGCCCGGTCGTAGGCGACGACCCGGTCGGCGCTGCCGTCGGACCGGCTGTGCAGCGCGAAGCCGAACTGGCCGGCGGTCGCACTCGCGACGTCGAAGGTCGCGGTGATTTCGTAGGTGTCGGCGAGGATTCCCGCGAACGGGTTCGGTCCGCCGGCGCGCACCGTCTCGTTCCGCCAGGTCCGGCTGTCGGCTCGCAGCGTGCTCAGCTCGGCGACCGGCGTCCGCGTGATCCGGGGGCCGTCGGGGGAATCCACGAGCCCGAGCGTCACCGGGAACGTGGCGTTGCCCGTCCAGGAACTGCCGCGGTTGCCGCCCTGCCACGCCATTTGCACCACGCGCCCGTCCGGCGAGCCGGTGAACGTCTCGGCGGCGTAGAAGGTACCTCCGGCGTAGGTGGTGCCCAGGTTCATCTTCTTCGGCTGCGGCCGGTCGGTGCGGAAAGCCTTGCCGTCGAAGGAGCCGACGACGTATTCGCCCGTCGCCGAGGTGAGCACCCACCGGCCGCCGTCCAGCGGGAACAGGTCGGGGCACTCGAACAGCCAGTCCGCCGCGTACCGGCTGGCGAAGGTCCAGTGCAGCAGATCGGGCGAGGTGTAGACGTCGACGCCGTTGCCACCCCGGTTCGACCAGACGACCATGGCCCACTGGTGGCGCGCGGCGTCCCAGACGACCTTCGGGTCCCGGCTCTCCTCCGGGATCTCGATCTGCTTGCGGCCGCCGTCGTAGGCCTGGAAGCTGCGGCCGTTGTCGTTGCTGTAAAAGATGCTGACGCCGTTGGTGTTGCTGAACACCACGATCGGGTCGAGCGGGCCGGTCTTCAGCCCGGAGGTGTTGTCCCGGTCGACGACACCGCCGCCGGAGAACAGGGTTCCGGGGTGCACGCCGGGCTCGAGCGCGACCGGTTTCTGCGTCCAGTGCACCAGGTCCGGGCTCGTGGCGTGGCCCCAGTGCATGGTGTCCCACTCGAGCCCGTGCGGGTTGTGCTGGTAGAAGAAGTGGTAGAGACCATTGACGTACACCAGCCCGTTGGGGTCGTTCATCCAGCCGGACTGCGAGCTGAAGTGGAACTGCCCCCGGAACGGCTCCTGGTAGGTCGTCGCCGGGTAGGGGAACTCCGGGTACTCCCACGCCGTGCCGGCCGTCGCGGGGACGGCGGGCACGAGCAGGGCCGAGGCGATCACGAGGACGACGAGTAACGCGCGGGCGCTGCGAACCACGTGGCCCCATCCCTTCCGCGGCGACTGTGCCTGCTTCGACGGTCGCACAAGCGCGGAGAAGGCCACAACACCCGACGGGACAAGCCTCGGGACAAGATCTCGGGCGAAGTCCGGCCGCGATCGGCTGTGCGTGATCAGCCGGCGGGCTGGAACAGCTCGACGAGGTGGATGCGGTTGCGGCTCGCGGCCGTCGCGGCCGCGGGTGTAGCGCGGGCGCCGGAGCTGGCCGGGCCCGACAGCAGGAGGCGCAGCGGGCCGCGGACCACGTCGGCGAAGGCCGGGGCGGCGCTCATCCGCAGGGTGAAGCCGAGGTGGGTCGTGTAGAAGTCGACGGCCGCCTGGACGTCGTCGACGAGGTTGCGACGCCGGCGAGCCGGTCCGGTGCGGTCACGGCTGAACCTCCCGGGGTGCGGTGGCGGCGAACACGGCGAGCAGGTGACCGATCCGGGTGTCGAGTTCCCGGGCGACGTCGGCGAAAGCCGGGTGGGTGTCCTCGGCGGCCGCCGGGTCGGGGATGCTCCAGTGCACCGGCCGGGGGTCGTCGCCGAAGTCGGGACAGACCTCGCGGACCTTGTCGCAGACGGTGATCACGTAGTCGAACCGGTGTCCGGTCAGCGTGTCCAGGTGCCGGGGGCGGCGATCGTCGAGCTCGATGCCGAAGTCCTCCCGCAGCACCCGGATCGCGTCGGGGTGGATGCGGGGCTTGGGCCGGCTGCCCGCACTGGTGACGTCGACGTGGTCGCCGGCCCGGTGGCGCAGCAGCGCTTCGGCGATCGGCGAGCGGGAGCTGTTGCCGGTGCACGCGAACAGCACCCGGACGCGGCCGCCGGCGGGCAGGGCCGGTGGTGCGGGCGGACGCAGGCGCAGCACGGGGTGCAGGTCCGCGCCGGTGGCCGTCAGCGCGCCGGCGCAGCGGTCCAGGTCCAGGTGGTAGTAGCTGTCGCGGCCGTCGAAACTGCTGCGCCGCGCGGTGACCAGGCCGCCGTCGCGCAGCAGCCGCAGGTGGTAGGAGACCAGGTTCTGCGGCTGTCCCAGTCGTTCGGTCAGCTCGCGGACCCGGTGGTCGCTGCCGGCCAGCTCGGTCAGCAGCCGCCACCGCAGCGGGTGGGCTGCCATGCGCACGAACGGCGGCGCGGCTTGACCGGACGACACCATGGCCTGGATGATACATCAAGCTGATTTGATGGAATAGGAGCTGCATCGTGGCCGCACCGGGATCCGGCACGCTGGCGCGGCGGCTGGGCACGGGTGACGCCGTGGTGATCGGGCTGGGCTCGATGATCGGCGCCGGCGTGTTCGCCGCGTTCGGCCCGGCCGCCCGCGCGGCCGGCGCCGGACTGCTGATCGGCCTGGCGATCGCGGCGGTGATCGCCTACTGCAACGCGATGGCGTCGGCGCGGCTCGCGGTCGTCTACCCCACCTCGGGCGGCACCTACGTCTACGGGCGGGAACGGCTCGGGCCCTGGTGGGGATTCACCGCGGGGTGGGGCTTCGTCGCCGGCAAGACGGCCTCCTGCGCGGCGATGGCGCTCACCTTCGCCTCCTACGCCGTGCCCGGGCCCTGGTGGGCGCAGCGGGCCGTGGCCGTGGCCGCTGTGCTGGGCCTGACCGCGCTGAACTACCGAGGTGTCACCAGGACCGCTCAGCTGACCCGCGTGCTGGTCGCCCTCAGCCTGACGGCGCTGACGATCGTCGTACTCGGGATCGCCACCGGCGGGCACGCCGACGCGGCGAACCTGACGGAGTGGCCGGGCACCGGCGGCGTCTACGGCGTCCTCCAATCCGCCGGGCTGCTGTTCTTCGCCTTCGCCGGCTACGCGCGCATCGCCACCATGGGCGAGGAAGTCCGGAACCCTCGGCGCACCATCCCCCGGGCCATCCCGATCGCCCTGTCCGCCGCGGTCGCCGTCTACGCGGTGGTGGGTGTCGCGGCGTTGCTGGCGGCGGGGCCGGGCCGGCTGGCCGCTTCCGCCGCGCCGCTGACCACCGCCGTCGAAGCAGCCGGGGCCGGCGGGCTGGCGCCGGTCGTCCGGGTCGGCGGTGCCGTGGCCTCGCTCGGTGCGCTGCTGGCCCTGATCGCCGGCATCGGCCGCACCAGCCTGGCCATGGCCCGCCACGGCGACCTGCCGGGCGGGCTCGCGGCCGTCCACCCTCGCTTCCAGGTCCCGCACCACGCGGAAATCGCGCTGGCGGTGGTGGTCAGCGTCCTGGTGGCCACGGTCGACCTGCGGGGCGTGATCGGCTTTTCGTCCTTCGGCGTGCTGATCTACTACGCGATCGCCAACGCCGCGGCGTTCACCCTGCCGCCCGAGCAGCGCCGGTGGCCCCGCTGGGTCACCGTGCTCGGCGCGGCCGGCTGCCTGACCCTGGTCGCCACGCTGCCGTGGCAGTCGGTGCTGGCCGGGGTGGTGATGTTCGCCCTCGGCCTCGGCGGCCGGGCCCTCGTGCTGGCCACGCGTTCGCGGCGAACCGATCACACTCGGTGACAGTCCACTCCGGACCGCGGCCTGCAGTTTGATCACACAGTTGGAAAAACACCAGGCAGGCAGGGGTGAAGTGGGCCGCAATCCGGGCCGGAAGACCCTAACCCGGTAACTACCGAACGTGGTTACGCTGACCGTCATGATCAGCACACCTGCCAGCCTGGTGCGCACCCGGCTGCCGAAAGCGATCCAGCGCGCGAAACGCGCGGCCGTCGAAGCCGAGAAACTGTTCCACCGTGCGCTCGCGACCGTCGGCGCCCGGCAGTCCCAGTCCCGGATCGCCGCCGATTCCCAGGACTACTGGCAGCACCAGGCGGACGGGAAGTGGCGCGGCAACGCCCACTGGCGAGACGCTCCGGTGTTCGGTGACACCGGCCTGTGGCAGAAGATCGGGGCCGAGCACCTCGACCTGTTCGAGGCCGGGGCGCGCATGTGCGGGTTCGACCGGCCGTGGAACCGAGTGCTCGAATGGGGGTGCGGCGGCGGCGCCAACGCCGTCCACTTCGCCCCGCGCGCCGGGGAGTTCATCGGCGTCGACATCGCCGCCGAAACCCTCGACGAGTGCCGGAAACAAGTCGGCGCGGTGTGCGACACCCCGTTCCGGCCGGTCGCGATCGACGTAGCAGACCCCGAATCCGCCGTGTCGCGCGTCGAAGGCTGGTGCGACGTCTTCCTGTCGTTCTACGTCTTCGAGCTCATCCCCACCCCCGAGTACGGGGAACGCCTGCTGCGCATCGCCCTCGAGCTCCTCGCCCCGGGCGGGCTGGCCCTGATCCAGATCAAGTACTCCGACCGCCGGTGGCGCACCCGGTCCCGCCACCGCGCCTACCGCAGCGGCCTGGCCGAGATGACCACGTACCCGATCGACGAGTTCTGGCAGCTCGCCCAGCGGTGCGGGTTCACCCCGAAGGCCGTCCACCTGGTGCCCCGCAACGAACTCGACGAGCGGTACGCGTACTTCTTCCTCCTGCGCGAACCGGAGACCGGCGAGAGTTGACCCCGTTCGCCAGCGGCGCCACGGCGTGGACCGGTCCGGCGCCGGCGAGGCAGTTGTCTCGTAGGATGTGACGGTGAGTTACTCGAGTGATCCGCGGGCGGAACGCAGCCGGGAGGCGATGCTCGTCGCCGCCCGGCAGCTGCTGGCGGGTGAGGGGCCCGGTGCGGTCACCCATCGGCGGGTCGCTCAGCGGGCCGGGGTGGGCCGGGCCACCGTCTACCGGCACTGGCCGCAGGCGGACCAGTTGCTGCTCGATGCCATGGGCGGCGCCGACCTGCCGCTCTTCAAGAGTCCCGAAGCGCCGATCCGCCCGTGGCTGCGCCGGGAACTCCGGCAGATGGCGGACGAGCTCGCCATCCCGGCCGTCGCCGCGGCCGCCCTCACCTTGGCGCAGTCGGCGCTCTGGGACGCCGAAATCGCCCACCGGCAGGACGAGTCGGTCAAGACGATCGCCGAACGGATCCACGCCGCGGTCCGCTCGGCCGTCACCTCCGGTGAACTGGAGTCCGACGTCGATCCGGCGGACCTGACGGCCCTGCTGGTCGGGCCGATCGTCTACCGCACGGCCATGCAGCGGGGCGCGGTCTCCGGCGACCTCGTCGACCGGCTCATCGACAGCATCGGGACCTGGCGCGCCTGACCGCGGGTGTTCTTTCCGGCATTCTCTGAGACAGTTGACTCACAGTGTGCTCCTGTGTCAACCTCGCATTCTACGAGACAGAAGTCTCAGAGAATGTCATCGAGGAGAACCATGCGGATCGCCGTAGTGGGCGCCACCGGAGCCACCGGCCGCCACGTGGTGGCCATCGCGCTCGAACGAGGCCACGAAGTCGTCGCGCTCGCCCGGCGCCCGGACGCGCTGTCGGACCTCGCGCACGACCGCCTGACGACCGAACAGGCCGACGTGCGCGTCCCGGACACGATCACCTCGGCCTGCCGCGACGCGGACGCGGTCATCAGCGCACTCGGCATGAGCCGGGGCGGCCCGGCCGACACCCTTTCGTCCGGCGCCCACGCCGTGGCCGACGCCAAGCCGCCCCGCCTCGCCTGGATGGGCAGCTTCGGCGCCGGAGCTTCCCGGCACCGCGCCGGGCCGCTGTACGACTTCACCCTCCGCCGCGTCCTGGGCGACGGTTTCGCCGACAAGGAGACCGCGGACGAAATCGTCGCGGGCCCGCACAGCACGGTGTTCCACCCCGTCATCCTCACCGGCAAGCCCGCGGCGAACACGACACACGTCGTCGCCCTCGACGCGCTCGAGCGATCCTGGCGGTTCATGCCGCCCCGGATCGCCCGTGCCGACGTCGCCGCGGCCTTGGTCGGCGAAATCGAGAACCCGGCCCACGCCGGCCGGACCGTCGCAGTCTTCTGAGGAGAGATCTCCCCTTGTCCACCGATACCTGGGTACTGCTCTACGGAATGGTTTCCGCCTACTGCCTGGCCGGCTGCCTCATGGAGCACTTCGCGGTCTTCTCCGGCTGGCCGGCCGTCGGCGCCGCGGAGTTCAAGTCCGTCCAAACGGCGCAAGGCCACGGCAGCGGCATCGTCTACGTGCTCCCCAAGACCCTCTTGACCGCGCTCGTGATCGCCATCCTCGTCGCCGCACCGGACGGCCTTCCGCGCTGGCCGGTCTGGGCCGCCTTGGCGGCGTTGACCGCCGGCTGGGTTTCGGCGGCCGTGATCCAGGTGCCGATCCAGCTGCGCATCCGGCAGAGCGCCGACCGCCGGGAAATCACGCGGCTGCTGCGCACCGACTGGATCCGCGTCGCCGCGATGGTGGGACACTTCGGATTCGCCGTCGTCGCCATCGCCGGGGTGAACAGCTAACTGCCGGGCTCTCCGGCCAGTGCGCGGTACACCGGCCGGAGCAGCTCGGCGACGTCTTCGCCGCCCGCCGTGATCGCGAACGGCGGGGCCTGGTCCAGCAGCGCGTCGCACGACGTCCGGGACCCGGGCAACGGCGCCGCGCCGCCCAGGCCCGGGGCCTGGCCGCAGTCGAAGAAAGTGTCCATGACTTCGGTCAGGGCCGGAGACCGGTCGTCGGGATCGAGCGGCTCGGCGGAGATCAGCCGGTTCTTGAGCTCTTCGAGCAGCATTTCGCGGTCCCGGCCGCGCACAGCGAGGACGGTGAACGGATCGTCGCCGACCCGCGCCACGAGCGCGGAGAACACGGCGTTCAGGTGGCCGCACGGCACCTCGATGTCCGGGCAGGTGCAGTCCAGTGACACCTCCCGCGCCGACGACGGGAACACGGGCAGCCGGACCGCTTTGAAGATCTGCTCGACGTCACGGGGCAGCTCGCCGCTGAGCAGCTGGACCGTGGCCGACGCTTTCGCGGCGAGCGCATGGGTGATCGCCGCCCAGTCCGCTTTCCCGAACGCCGTCAACCCGATTCGCACCTGATACGGGCGGACGTCCTGCACCTCGGCGTCGACCCGCCCGGCACCGACGTCCAAGGACACGACGCGCCCCCGGCCCTCCGCGGGCAGGAGGACGCCGATCGTCGTCAGCGCCCGGATGAACCGGGTCGCCCACCACGGGAGCGGCTCAGTCATCGATCGCCTCCTCCCCCAGCGCGAGCACCCCGCGCAGCGTGTCCGTGGACAGTTCGGTGAGCCAGCTTTCGCCTTCGCCGACGACCATTCCCGCGAGCGCGCGCTTCCGGGCGATCAGGGTGTCGATGCGGTCTTCGATGGTGCCCGGGCAGACGAACTTCCGGACCTGGACGGTGCGGCCCTGCCCGATCCGGAACGCCCGGTCGGTGGCCTGGTTCTCGACGGCCGGGTTCCACCAGCGGTCCAGGTGCAGGACCTGGCTGGCGGCGGTCAGCGTGAGCCCGGAGCCGCCTGCTTTGAGCGAGAGCAAGAGGATCCGCGGCCCGTCGTCGGCCTGGAAGCGGTCCACGATCGCGTCGCGCGCCCCCTTTGCCAGGCCACCGTGCAAAAACGCGACTTCGGTGCCGAGCCGGTCCGACAGGTGCGGCACGAGCAGGTGGCCGAACTCGGTGTACTGCGTGAAGCACAGGACCCGATCGCCCGACGCCAGGATTTCCGCGAGGATCTCTTCGAGGCGGCTGACCTTGCCGGAGCGCTGCCCGATCGGGGAGCCGTCGTGCAGCAGGTGCGCGGGGTGGTTGCAGACCTGCTTGAGTTTCGTGATCGCGGCGAGGATGTTGCCGCGGCGCTTGATGCCTTGGCTGTTCTCGATCTTCTGCATCATCTCGTCGACGATCGCGCTGTAGAGCGTGCCCTGTTCGCGGGTGAGCCGGTACTCCTGCCGGATTTCGAGCTTTTCCGGGAGCTCGGGGACGATCGCGGGATCCGTCTTCACCCGGCGCAGCAGGTACGGCTGCGTGAGCCGGCGCAGCTCGGCGGCCGTGGCGGTGTCGCCGCCGCGCTCGATCGGGGCCGCGAACCGCTGCCGGAACTCGAACCTGCTGCCGAGCAGCCCGGGGTTGAGCAGGTCCAGCACCGACCACAGGTCCGCCAGCCGGTTTTCCACCGGGGTGCCGGTCAGCGCGAGCCGGTGCCCGGCGGTGAACCGCCGCACTGCCTTGGCCGTCGCGGTGTCGGCGTTCTTGATGGCGTGCGCTTCGTCGAGCACCAGGCGTCGCCAGGCGACCGTCTCGAGCTCATCGGCGTCACGGGCGGCGGTGGCGTAGGTCGTGACGACGAGGTCGGCCGCGGCGACGTGTTCGGCGAGCGCGTCCCCGTGCAGGCGGGCGCTGCCGTGGTGGGCGTGGACCCGCAGGCCCGGGACGAACTTCGCCGCCTCCCGCTGCCACATGCCGACCAGCGACATCGGGCACAGCACCAACGTCGGCCCGCGTTCGTCGTCCGCCCGCTCGACGGCCTCGAGCGCCAGCGTCTGGACGGTCTTGCCGAGGCCCATGTCGTCGGCGAGGCACGCACCGAGCCCCAGCGACGACATGAACACCAGCCAGGCAACACCCCGCTGCTGGTAGGGGCGCAGCGTGGCGCGGAACGACGGCGGCAGCGCGACCGGCCGCAGTTCCCGGTGGACCCGCTCGGCCAGGACGTCCCCGACCCAGCCGTCGGCGCTGACGCCGTCGACCGGGAGCGGCGTCTCCCGCCCGAGGTGGACCAGCTCCAGCAGCTCGGCCGCGGTGATGCCCTGGGCGTGCCGGTGCGGGTCGCGGCGCAGGAACTCGAGGCCGGCGCGCAGGCGATCGGCGTCGACGCTGATCCACCGGCCCCGCAGCCGCACCAGAGGTGTCTTCGCCGCGACGAGCCTGAGCAGCTCTTCTTCGCTGATTTCGACATCGCCCACCGCGATCGACCAGCGGAACGCGGCCAGCTCGTCGCGGCCCACCCGGCTGCGGGTGACGACCTGCTCCGACGGCGTGCTGTGCACGGAGAGCCGCAGCCCGAGCCGGCGCCGGCCGTCCCAGGTGGCCGGCAGCTGCACCTCGAACCCGGCCTCGACCAGCCGGGTCGCGCCCGAGGTGAGGAACTGTTCGGCTTCCTCGACGGTCAGGTCGTACTCGGACGGCCGGGTCCGGCGCAACGCCGGCGCCAGCATCGGTTCCACCAGCGCGGCCCGGCCCAGCTCGGCGACGAACAGCCCCTTCGGGTCCCGGACCAGCCCGGTCGCCTCGCCCGACCAGATCTGCCCCGCCGCCAGCAGCAGGCTCGGATCAGCCGTCGCCCGCAGGAGGAACTGCAGCTGCCACTTGGTGCTGTCGCCGGTCTGGTCGTCGGGGTCGTCCGCGTCCGGCGGCCGCAGGGTGCCGACTTCGGCCAGCCGGAAACACGCGCGGCCGTCGACGACGTCGGTGTCGGCGACCTCGTCCCACCGGGCGACGGCGTCGGCCAGGACACCGAGCTCGGCCAGTGGCAGCTCGACGCGGGGAGCGCCACCCTGCAGAGCGGCCAGCCACACCCCGGCCGCGCCCCGGCTCCCGCGTAGGTCGACGGGCGGATCCGCGCGCGCCAGCCGGTCCCGGACGGCCGCGTCGACCAGGGTGTGGAGGGCATCGGTGACGAGCGCGCGCGGCGAGGCCCCGGTGAGCGGCGCGACCTGCTCGGCCCGCCCGACCGGCGGCATGGCCCCGACCAGCGCGTCGAACGCGACGAAGTCCACGCCCTGCAGGACCGGGCGCCACCGGGCCTCCGCCGCGTCACCCTGGCGGACCAGCGTCGGCAGGACCCGGCCGCGCCGCACCAGATCCGCGGCCAGGCGGGCCACCGCCCGCAGGTAGGTGACCGAAGCGCCGTAGGTGGCCGAGTCGTCGAGGTCGTCCAGCTCGGTGGCGTCCACGATCAACGCCGGCACCGACCAGGGCCGCAACGACGGCGCCGGGCCACGCCGGCTCGGCGGAAGCTCGGTGGAGGCGAGCGGCCGGTTCGCCCGCGACGGCAGCAGCAGCGTCGCCGACGTGGGCTTGCCGGGGTGCAAAGCGGTCAGCCGCGCGCTGGAGACGGCGAACGGATGCGGAAGCGCCATCCGCGCCGAACGGCTCGACGTGCCGGCCGGGCGCCGGTCGTGCTCGGCCCAGAGCAGCAGGCCCCGGCCGGGAGACCACAGGGCGTGCACCGAGGGCAAGGTCTGGGGCTCCTTCGTCCGATCCGAGGTCGCCGCCCGGGAAATACGCTGGCTCGTCCGGCGCACCCCACCTTACGGTGACGAAATGAGTGATCACCCGGCGGCGCCCGTCGAGGCCTTCGAACCCCCTTACTACGTGGCCATCTTCACCACGGTGCGCACCGAGGAGCAGAGCGGCTACGGCGAGACGAACGCGCGCATGGAGGAGCTCGTCCAGGAGATTCCGGGGTACCTGGGGATGGACCACGCGCAGACTCCCGGCGGGCTGTCCATCACGGTCGGGTACTTCCGCGACGCCGACGCCCTCACGCGGTGGCGCACCGACACCGAGCACCGCGCGGCGCAGCAGCGCGGACGGGACGAGTGGTACCGGAGCTACACGCTGCACGTGGCGAAAGTGGAGCGGAGCCACGGGTTCACGCGAGCGTAGCGCCGGGGCGGGGTGCCGCCCCGGCGATGCCGTGACCTTCAGATCTGGTTCTCGCCGCCGTCGACGTACAGGTTGCTGCCGATGATGAAGCTGCTGTCCGCGGAGGCGAGGAAGGCCACCGCGGCGGCCGCCTCGTCCGGGTGGCCCATCCGGCCGATCGCGATGTCGCCGGCCAGTTTCGCCTTGAACTCGTCCTCGTTCTCCGCGCCGACCAGCTCGGTGATCCCGTTGGTGTCGATCGGTCCCGGCGAGACGGCGTTGACGCGGATGCCCCGGCCCGTGAGCTCCTTCGCCCAGGTCCGCGCGAACGACCGGACGGCGGCCTTGGACGCCGCGTACACGCCGAAGGCCGGGGTGCCGTTGTCGGCGGCGGTGGAGGCGTTCAGGATCACCGACGCGCCGTCGTTGAGCAGGGGCAACGCTTTCTGCACGGTGAGGAGCGTGCCCTTGACGTTGATGTCGAAGATCCGGTCGTACTCCTGCGCGGTGACCTGCTCGAGCGTCGCGAAGGCGGCGGTGGCCGCGTTCGCGAACAGCACGTCCAGGCCCTGACCGCGATCGCGGACCGCGTCGTACAGGCGGTCCAGGTCGGCCGGGTCCGTGATGTCCCCCGGCACCGCCGTGACGTCCCGGCCGATGATCTCGACGGCCTCGTCGAGCTCGGTCTTGCGCCGGCCGGTGATGAACACGTGCGCGCCTTCGGCGACCAGCCGGGCGGCGGTGGCCCGCCCGATCCCCCGCGTGCCACCGCCGGTGACGACGGCGGTCTTTCCTTGCAGCTTTCCCATTTCCGAACCTCCGCAGATTTCAGCACCGATCGGTACAGATCTCGACCGTAGCACTTCCGGACCGATCGGTACCGAAGGGGTAGGATGGGCTCATGGACACCGCCGGGAAGACACCGATCGGCCGGCCACGCGGGTTCGACGCCGACGCGGCGCTCGAGCGGGCCATGGTCGTCTTCTGGGAGCAGGGCTACGAAGGCGCCAGCCTGACCGAGCTGACCGGCGCCATGGGCATCACGAAGACGAGCATGTACGCCGCCTTCGGCAACAAAGAGGACCTGTTCCGCAAAGCCTTGGAGCGCTACGAAGAAGGCCCCGCGGCATACGTGGCCCGGGCGCTGCAGCAGCCGACGGCCCGGGAGGTCGCGACGGCATTCCTCGCCGGCGCGGTCGGGGCGAGCACCCGCCCCGGCTGCCCGTCCGGCTGCCTGGGCGTCCAGGGCTCACTGGCCGCGGGCGAGGCCGGGCGGACCGCCCGCGACACCCTCGCCGACTGGCGCGACAAGGGCCGCCTGCACCTCCAGGACCGGTTCCGGCAAGCCGTCGACGAGGGCGACCTGCCCCCGGAAGCCGATCCGGGCCTGCTCGCCCGGTACCTCATGACGGTGGCGAACGGCATCGCCGTCCAAGCCGCGGGTGGCGCCGGCCGCGACGAACTCCAGCAGGTGGCCGACGTCGCCCTGCGGAACTGGCCACCCGCCTGACCACCGCCGGCTCGCAAGCCGCCGACATGCGGCGTTCACCTCAGGTTCATCCTCCGGTCACTTCCCCGGGGCACCCCACCGCAGACGGCCCCCTCGGCAGGAAGGATCGCGATGAGCACCCCGACCCTGGACACCCTGGCCTCCGAACAGCTCGACACCCACTTCGGCCAGCTCGAGGACCGGCTCAGCCACGACTACACCGGCGTGACCCGGACCCGGCTGCACGACCTCGTCAGCCGGGAACGCGCCCGGTTCACCGGTGCCCGCATCCACGCGTTCGTGCCGATCCTGGTCGAACGCGCGGTCCGCACCACCTTGACCACACCGCCGGGCAAGCACCGCCGCGCGTAGCCACGGCACGAGCGGGCGGATGCCACCGTCCTGGGCGAGAATGGGCCACCGACACCCCCGGAGGCCCATGGTGTTCAGCCTCGGAGTCGCACCCCGCTCCACGGAAGTCACCGCGGCCGCGGCCGGCGACGACCTCGTGCCGCAGCCCGACGTCGTGATGGACCGCGGCTTCACCCTGCCCGCCCCGCCCGAGCGGGTGTGGCCGTGGTTCGCGCAGCTCGGCAAGAACCGGGCCGGCTGGTACCTGCCCACCTGGGTCGAGGCGCTCCTCCCCCGCCGTCGCCGCGCCCTGTGGCGGATCGATCCCGCGTTGCAGCATTTGCGCCCCGGCGACGTGATCGACGACTGGGGCGGCCGCGACGCGACGTTCGAGATCGTCACCCACGACCCGCCGCACGGCCTGGTCCACCGCTCCACCCGCGGGCGGCTCGAGCTCAGCTGGGCCATCCACCTCGCCGCGGACGGCGACGGCACCCGCGTCCACCTTCGCCTCCGCCTGGCCGGAGTCCGCCGCCGGCGCTTGGCCGAGTACGGCGGCGGGCTCCTGGACCTGCTGACCGTCGCCGGCCTCGCCGCCGGGCTCCGTGAGCGCGTGACCGCCGGGCGACGGGCGTGACGGGCCGGTGCCGCAGCGGCGCCGGCCCGGGGATCAGTCGCCGCAGATCCCTTGTACCGCTGTCGGCCCCCAGGTGGCGTCGGTCGGCGTCGCCTCCACCGCGGCCGACTCCAGCTGGCTGCCCGGGAAGACCACCTGCAGGCCGGTACCGGGGAGCGGGACGTTGATCGCGGCACCGATGCCCAGCGTCTTGCTGCCGTTCCCGTTGCCACAGCGGGAAAACGCGACCTGCACCGGGTCGGAGTTCGGCGTCGTCGGCGACGACAGCCCGAAACTGGTCCCGTAGTTGCGGGGGAAGGGCGCACAGACCGCGAACGCGTCGAGCTCCCAGGTGCCACTGAACCCGTCGGCGTCCTCCAGCGCCTTCACCTGGGCCACGCGGAAGGTCTCGGCGAACTCGTAGACCAGCGTGGCCTGCCCGTCGGCGCCGAGGATCTGCGAGCCGAGGCCGAGCACCGCCTCGTTGTCCGACCCGCAGTCCGCGCGGGCGATCTGCGTCGAGTTCGACGAAATCGAGCGGCCCACGACCAGGTGCATCCCCGTGATCGGCGGCGCGCAGATCGCGAACGCCTGCACCGCCCAGTCGGCGGTCGTCCCCGGCGACAACTCGAACGCTCCCGCCTCGTAGCTGTCCCGGCCGCCGGTCGTCGAGGGCGCCGGGCGCAGCTCGGACAGCACCACCCGCTCCGACTCCGGTGTCGTCGCCTGGACCTGCGCCCAGCCACCCCCACCGAGGACCTTCGTCCCGGCCGGGCACACCGCCGACGGCGCGAACTTCGGCGACTGCGAGTTGCCCGCGGACAGCGGCCCCACGACCACCTGCACCGTGCCCACCGCCGCCGCGGGCGCCGCCGTCACCACCTGCAGCCCGACGCACGTTCCCGCCGCCACCACCAGGCTCGCCGCCACCCGCAGGCCCCGCGAACGGAGCCCGCGCATTCGTGAAGCTCTCATTTCGTCCTCCCCAACCGGCTGTCGCCGATGTCGGTCGACCCGAACAGAAAGCCCACCGTGACACCGCCCGTCGACAATCCGGCGACAGCGCCGAGCCCGTCACCGATCGGCGGCCAGCACCGCCGCGAGGCCCGCACGCAGATCTTCGACGAAGTACCCGGGGACCTCGAGCGAGGGGAAATGCCCGCCGGCTTCGGGCGCCCGCCACCGGACGATCTGCCGGTACCGCTCCTGCGCCCACGGACGCGGGCACTTCTCGATGTCGCGGGGGTACATGCTGATGGCCGCCGGGACGTCGACCCGGAGCTCGGGGTCGAGCGAGTTGTGGCTTTCGTAGTAGATGCGCGCCGCCGACGCACCGCTGCGCGTCAGCCAGTACAGGGTGACGTCGTCGAGAACGCGGTCCCGGGAAATCCGTTCGAACGGGCTGTCTTCGGTGTCCGACCACTCGGCGAACTTGTCGAGGATCCAGGCGAGCAGCCCGACCGGGGAGTCGACGAGTGCGTAGCCGATGGTCTGCGGCCGGGTCGCCTGCTGCTTCGCGTACGCCGCGCGGTGGTGCCAGAAATCGTGGGTTTCCTCGGTCCACGTGCGCTCGAGCGCGGTCAGCCCGGCCGTGCTCAACCCGGGCGGGCCCGCCGCGAACGTCGTGTGGATGCCGAGAACGTGCGCCGGGAACCGGCCGGCGAGCACCGTGGTGATGTTGCCGCCCCAGTCGCCGCCGTGCGCGGCGAACCTGCGGTAGCCGAGCCTGCCCATCAGGTCGACCCAGGCGGCCGCGATCTTTTCGGTTCCCCAGCCGGTGGTGGCCGGCTTGTCGCTGTACCCGAAGCCGGGCAACGACGGGACGACTACGTGGAACGCCGGGGCGTCAGCGTCTTCCGGATCGGCCAGGTCGTCCACCACGTCGACGAACTCGGCGATGCTGCCCGGCCAGCCGTGCGTCAGGAGCAGCGGGGTGGCGTCCGCGCGCGCGGATCGGCGGTGCAGGAAGTGGATGCCCAGCTCGTCGATGGTCGTGCGGAACTGGCCGATCCGGTCGAGGCGCGCTTCGAACGCCCGCCAGTCGTACCCGGTGCGCCAGTAGTCCACGACCTCGGCGAGGTCGGCGAGCGGAACGCCCTGGTCCCATCGGCGAGGGCCGTGGACGGTCTCGGCCTCCGGCAGCCGCGCCGCGGCCAGCCGGGCGCGCAGATCGTCGAGGTCGGCGTCGGTCGCGCGGGCTTCGAATGCTCGGACGTCGCTGGTGGGACGGGGCATGAGACCTCCTGGCCGTCGCGGGCCGGCTGCACCCTGCTGTGAACCGGCTTAGACGGTTCTAACATGCCTTCTCGATTTCGAGCAACCTGCTAAGCTGGTTCCATGCGCGTCGAGTTCCCGGAGTTTCGCCTCGGTACCGTGCTGGCGACCAGCTTCACGGGGACGCTGTCGGAGCGTCATGGCGAAGCCGTGGAACGCATTCCCACGCCGCAGCGGCTCGTCGACTGGCTGGCGGTGTACGGCCTCGCCGTGGACTCCTGCACCCCGGCCCAGCTCGATCTCGCCCGCGCACTGAGGGAGTCGATCCACGCCGCCGCGACCGCGGCCGCGACGCAGGAGGCTCTCCCCGAGTCCGCGGTGCAGGTCATCAACGACCGCAGCGCCCAAGGCCGGGCCGCGGCCGTCCTGACGCCCGAGGGCGAGCGCCGCTGGCAGCTCAGCTCGGCTTCCCGCGTGGAAGACGCCCTCGGCGTGATCGCCGCCGACGCGATCGGCATCATCGCGGGCGAACGCGACGGGAAACTGGCCCTGTGCGCATCGCCGACCTGCCGAGCCGCCTTCTTCGACACCAGCCAGAGCCGCACCCGCAAGTGGTGTGACATGAACACGTGCGGGAATCGTCAGAAGAAAGCCCGCTTCCTCGCCACGCACGGCAAAAAACCGCGATCTGCGGACTGATCGCCGCCGCTGCCCACGAGAGGGCGCTCATCACTTGAAGGGCGGACTCTCGGCGCTTGCGACGTTCCTGCCGTCGAGGGTGAGATCGACATGGACCTTGTACTCCCCCGATTCCTTCGGGAGCGGCACCCAAAGGTCGACTGACGTCGTATCGTGGTCAGTCGACGGCCTCAGCTCGTAGGCAAGGTTCGTGTTCAGCCAGTCACCATGAAGCCGAACCTTCCCGTCGACCGACATCGGCGCTGAGTGCGACACCAACCGGTTCCCGAGTATCATCCGTGTACCGAGCATCCGAGAGCACCTTGAGCACTCGCTCCGCCACTTGGTCGGGCGGCACACGATTTCCGGCGAGATCCGCGGAGTAGCCGACGATTGCAGGCAACACCACGAGGTCGACCGGCAAGCCTGGACCTGCGTCCTTCATGATCTTGTCCGCGGCAGAACGAACCGCCTTGTCATCAAGACCACCCGGAAGTTTCAGGTGTGTTTGCGGCCGGCCGGCAGAACCGCTCGTGGTGGTCACGCGTTTCGACGGTTGAATGGCCGATGGGCGCACCGTCGTCGAGGTCGTCGTCGACTCCGTCCGGCTGGGCGTTGGCCATGACGCTGCTGGTACTCACTCAGCGGGATACCCGGTGTCGCACGAATCGCCCCCGCACCCAGGATCCCCACCTTCACCTTTTCAGCCATTGCCACCGCGACCTGACTTGAACCACTGTGCGTCCGGCTGTTCGCTTGGCCATCGGATGCCCGCACGATTGCTCGAAGAACACCGCGAGACCGCCGGGATTCCGACGATCTGCCCGGTGAATCGGTGCCCCTCCCGTCGTAACTACTCCGAGGTGGTCGCCGAAGAGCGGGCTTCAGTCGACCTTTTGCAGCCTTTCTTACCGGCGCTCCCGTCCACGTCGAGTGCCACTGGTCACCGGTGGCCGCAAGTGCTTTGTCCCCCTTGCGAGCTACCCGGCCTGCTCGCTCCGGGGTGACGTTTTCGCCCTCCCGATCTCGGTAGCTTCGTCGCCTCAAGGCAGGCGGGGAGCCAGCAGGGCTGCCGCCGCTGGAATCGGAGGGCGAGCACCATGAGGAAGACACGCGGGTTACGGGGCCATCGGTTCGCCGCGGCCCTGGCGGTCACCACCCTGACCGTTCTCGGCGTGGCCGCGTGCGACAGCGCGGATGACGAAGACACCCCGGCGGCCGCGGCGCTCGCGTGGGGACCGTGCCCGGCGGCGGCGCCGGGCGTCACCCGGGATCCGCGGCTCACCTGCGCGAAGGTGAAGGTCCCCCTCGACTACGGTCACCCGGACGGCACGACGATCGAGGTCGGGATCTCCAAGCTGGGCGCCACCGATCCCGCGAAACGCCACGGCGTCCTGCTGCTGAACCCCGGCGGCCCGGCGCTCGCGGGGCTCGACACGCCCGGCGCGATGGCCCCGACGCTGCCGAAGTCCGTCCTGGACGGCTACGACCTCATCGGCTTCGATCCACGCGGTGTCGGGACCAGCACCCCGCAGAGCTGCGGCCTCGAAAACCCCAGTGTGGCCGCGCTCTTCCCCTACCCCGCCGCCGACGGCTCGATCGACGCGAACGTCCAAGCCGCGCGCGCCACGGCCGGGAAGTGCGCTGCCCAGGCCGGGGAGAACCTGCGCTACTTCACCACCGCCAACACCGCGCGCGACCTCGACCGCGTCCGCGAAGCCCTCGGTGAAGCCAAGATCTCGTACTGGGGCCAGTCCTACGGCACCTACCTCGGAGCCGTCTACAACGCGCTCTACCCGGACCGGGCCGACCGCGTGATCCTCGAGGGCAACGTCGATCCCGCCCACGTCTGGGCCGGTGAAGCGGAGAGCTGGGGCAAGGGCATGGCCGAACGGTTCCCCGACGCCGCCGCCGTCGCCGCCGCGCAGAACAGCGCCCTCGGACTCGGCGCCACCCCCGCCGAAGTCACCCGGGCCTACCTCGCGCTCGCCGATCGGCTCGACCGGCGGCCGGCGCCGGTTCCCGGCACGCCGCAGTCGTTGAGCGGGGCGATGCTGCGCGGGGTCACCTACGCGCTGCTGATCCACAACGACACGTTGCCGGTGCTCGCCCAGGTCTGGAAGGCCGCCGCGGACCTGGCCGACGGTCACGTCACCGAAGCCGACGGCAAGGTCCTCACGCAGGTGTTCGCCGACTCCCCGGCCACCCCGGGCGTTCCCGCGGACAACCAGGCGACCATGTTCCTGGCCCTCACCTGCGGCGACGCCGAGTGGTCCCACGACGTCGGCAGCTACGCCCAGCGCACCGCCGCCGACCGGAAGGCCTGGCCCCTGACCGCGGGCATGCCGGCGAACATCTGGCCGTGCGCGTTCTGGCCGCAACCGGCCGAGAAGCCGGTCGCGGTGACCGCGGAAGGCACGCGCAACACGCTGATCCTGCAGAACCGCCGCGACCACGCCACGCCGTGGGACTCCGGAATCGGCCTGCGCCACGCACTCGGCAACCGCGCCGCGTTCGTCGGCGTCGACAACGGCGGGCACTACGTCTACCACGAAGGCTCGGCCTGCGCCGACAACGCCACCGTGGC
The DNA here is from genome assembly GCF_030269325.1 of Amycolatopsis sp. NBRC 101858. Classification (GTDB taxonomy): domain Bacteria; phylum Actinomycetota; class Actinomycetes; order Mycobacteriales; family Pseudonocardiaceae; genus Amycolatopsis; species Amycolatopsis ponsaeliensis. The sequence continues at coordinate 972,555 of NZ_BSTD01000002.1, forward strand.
GTTCCTCGACACCGGCCGGCTGCCGGAGAAGGACCTCGACTGCACCGACGTCACGCGGCAGTGACGGCTCCGGCCCGAATGTCGTGAAGGGGCACCCTCATGGTCGTAAAGGCCATGAGGGTGCCCCTTCGTGACGTCCGGCGATGCCCGCCGCGCCCGGGAAAGACCCGGCCTCGCTAGGCTCCCGCCCATGCCGACGCTGGGACGTCTCCGGAACCGATGGGCCGGCGTGACCCCGGACGTCCGCGACGGGGCCCTCGCGGCGGCCGTCACGGCCGCCGCGTTCGTGCCGGGACTCGACATGATCGGGGCCCAGTTCGGCGACCTGCCGAGGCACGCCGGTGGTTTCGCGGCGATCGTGCTCGTGCTCGGGCAAACGCTCCCGCTGGCGGTGCGCAGCCGGTGGCCCGCGCTGACCCTCGCGGTCGTCGCGACCTGTTTCGCGGCACACGAAGTGCTCGCCTATCCCCCGACGATCGGCAGTCTCGCGCTGTACTTCGCGCTCTATTCGGCCGGGGCGCGCGAGGAGCGGTTCCGCCGGGCGCTGCCCGCGACCGTGTCCGCGGGGTACGTCGTCTTCGCCGTTCTGGTCACCCTGCGCGGGTCCCCGACGGACTTGCTGACCTACGCCGTCTACTACGGGGTGCTGGTCCTGTTCTGGTCGCTGGGCGCCCTGGTGCGGCAACGGCGGCGCCAGGAGGCCGAGCGGCGGCGGCTCACCGCGCGGGCCGCGGCGGCGGACGAACGCGCGCGGCTGGCCCGCGAGCTGCACGACGTCGTCACCCACCACGTGACGGCCATGGTGGTCCAGGCCGACGCGGCCCAGTACCTTCCGCCCGAACGCTTTCCCGAGGTGCTGCGCACCATCACCGGCTCGGGCCGCGACGCGCTGACCGAACTGCGGTTCCTGCTCGGCGTCCTCGAAGCGACCGGCGCGCGCACCCCGGGCCTGGGCGCGCTGCGCGGCCTCGTCGAACAGCCGGGCCGGGAGGCCGAGCTGGTCGAATCGGGTGAGCGCAAGGCATTGCCGGCGGAAACCGAGCTCACCGCGTACCGGATCGTGCAGGAAGCGCTGACCAACGCGGCCAAGTACGCCGCCGGCCGTCCCGCGACGGTGCGCGTCGGCTATGGTGCCGACCTCCTGGAAATCGAAGTGACCACCCGGGGTCCGGCGACCGACGCCGGCGTGCTCGGCTCCGGCGGACGCGGGCTGACCGGGCTGCGCGACCGCGTCGACGCGCTCGGCGGCCGGTTCACCGCCGGGCCGTCCGCGGACGGATTCCGGGTCAGCGCCGCGTTTCCCACGGCCGAGGTTCCGCTGAGGAGCGACCGATGACCGACGGCCCGATCCGGGTGCTGATCTGCGAGGACCAGCAGCTCATCCGCGCGGGGTACGTGGCCGTGCTCGGCGCCCAGCCGGATCTCGAGGTGGTGGGGCAGGCCGCGAACGGCCGCGAGGCCCTCGCCGAGATCGGCCGGCTGCGCCCGGACGTCGTCGTGATGGACATCCAGATGCCGTTCCTCGACGGGATCGAAGTGACCCGCCGCGTCGCCGGCCCCGGCGCCGCGGTGCCGGCGAAGGTCCTGATCGTCACGACGTTCAACGTCGGCCAGTACGTCTACGACGCGCTGCGGGCCGGGGCGAGCGGGTTCCTGCTCAAGGACGCGCCCCTGGACGACCTCGCCGAAGGCGTGCGCACGGTCGCGCGCGGCGAGTCGCTGCTTTCCCCGGCGGTGACCCGGACGCTGATCGGCCGCTACGCCGATCGCATCCAGCCGGCGGCGCCCGCCGACGGTCCGCTGGACCGGCTGGCGCCGCGGGAACTCGAGGTGCTGGAGCTGATCGCCGGCGGCCTGTCGAACGCCGAGATCGCGGCCGAACTGGTGCTGAGCGTGGAGACGGTGAAAACGTACGTCTCGCGCATCCTCACCAAGCTCGACCTGCGCGACCGCGTCCAGGCCGTGGTGCTGGCCTACCGGACGGGGCTCGTCAGCGCCGCGGGATGACCGGCCGCCCGGGAGCCGCGCGCTCCCGGGCGGCCGGGGACTCAGCCCACCTGCAGGTCGATGCAGGAGTAGAACGCGTTCGTCGTGTCGGCGATGTTCCACACCGCGAGCACCGTCTGGCGTCCCGTGTGGCCACTCAGGTTCACCTGGTGTGAAACGGTTTCCGGCGGCTGCTCGTTGTTGCCGCTGATGTCGGCGACCTTTTCGTTGCCGATCCAGTACTCGTAGTTGGTCGTGCGGTGGCGGGCCGTGAAGGTCCACGTGAACGTCGCCGTGGTGCCGACCGGGGACGCCTGCCAGCCCTTGCCGTTGTCGTTGAGCTCGGCGAACTTCGCGTTGCCGCCGTCGCAGGACTTGAGGCCCTTCGGGCCCTCGACGCTCTGCGGTTCGTACTTGATGTCGCCGCACGCCACCGTGCCCTGCGCACACTGCGCCTGCCGGCTCGCCGGGGCGTTGACGTAGCCGTGCGCACTCGCGATGCCGGCGGGGCTCACCACCACCAGGACGGGGGCCAGGACAGCACCCGCCGCGGCCGCGACCAGTTTGCGATTCATGGAAACTCCTTCGGGGACAGGCTCGCTTCCCGTCGCCGGGTACGGCGAAGTCGCGGCGAGCACGCCCGCCGCGTCGGGAAGTTCTTTCGAGCGAAGGAAATTGTGGTCTAGACCATAAGACGAATCGGACACTGAGTCAAGAGATCGCGAACTTCCGGCTCATGTTGGTAAGACGCCAACCGTCACCCGATGTTCCGGTCAGCGGGACCCGCCGGGGCGACCAGGACGCACCGCGCGCCGCGCCTGCCTCTAGGATTCGGCCGGTGACCACCTACGACGACACGTTCGAGCACCTCGACGCCGCGGCCCTGCCGGAACGGCAGCAGAAGATCCTGGTCGCCATCCGGGACTGGGTGGTCCACCACGGCTACTCCCCCAGCACCCGCGAGATCGGCGAGGCCGTCGGCCTGCAGTCGACGTCTTCGGTGTCGAAGCACCTGGCGAGCCTGGAGGACAAGGGCTTCCTGCGCCGCGGCACCGGCGTGTCGCGCCCGATGGACGTGCGCGCGTTCCTGCACGGGAGCGAGGCGCGGGAAGACGGCGACTCGGTCCCGGTGCCGGTCGTCGGCGACATCGCCGCCGGCACGCCGATCTCGGCGGTGGAGCACGTGGACGACGTCCTCAAGCTGCCCCGCGACCTCACCGGCCGGGGCACCGTCTTCGGCCTGCGCGTGCGCGGCGACTCGATGATCGACGCCGCGATCTGCGACGGCGACATCGTCGTGGTCAAGCAGCAGAACGAGGCCCACTCCGGCCAGATCGTCGCGGCGATGATCGACGAGGAGGCGACGGTCAAGGTCTACCGCCGCCGCGACGGCCACGTCTACCTCGAGCCGCGCAACCCCGCCTACGCCGTCATCGACGGCGACCGGGCGGCGATCCTGGGCGTGGTCGTGTCGGTGCTGCGGAGCGTCTGACGCGTTTCACCAGGTGACCGGCAGCTCGTACACGCCGTACACCGACCCGTCGTGCTTGAACGGGATCTTCTCGACGTCGGTGGCCAGCGCCAGCGTGGGAATCCGCCGGTACAGCGTGCTGTAGACGACCTGCAGCTCCAGCCTCGCCAGCGGCTGGCCGAGGCACTGGTGGACGCCGAAGCCGAACGCGACGTGGCGGTGCGCGTCGCGGGTGAGGTCGAGCCGATCGCCGTCGGGGAACACCGCCGGGTCGCGGTTGGCGACGTCGTTGGCCATGATCATGCCCTCGCCCGCGCGAATGGTCTCGCCGCCGATCTCGATGTCCGCCAGCGCGAGGCGGCGGCGGCCGTTGTGCGTGATGTTGAGGTACCGCAACAGCTCTTCGACCGCCGACGCCACCAGGGCCGGGTCGTCGGACTCGCGCAGCAGCGCCAGCTGGTCCGGGTGCTCCAGCAGGGCCAGGGTGCCGAGCGCGATCATGTTGGCCGTCGTCTCGTGGCCGGCGATGAGCAGCAGCACGCCCATCTGCGCCGCCTCCGTGCGCGACAGCTCCCCCGCGTGCACCCGGGCGGCGAGCCCGGAGAGCAGGTCGTCGGCGGGCGCCTCGAGCTTCTTCCCCAGCAGCCGGTCGAGGTAGCCGACGAGCGCCTGGTGCCCGGCCGCCCGCTCCTCCGGCTTCGCGTCCCGCCGGATGATGACCTTGCTGTTCTCCTGGAAGAAGTCGTGGTCGGCGTACGGGACGCCGAGCAGCTCGCAGATCACCAGCGACGGCACCGGCAGCGCGAACGCCTCGACGAGGTCGACCGGCTTCGGGCCGGCGAGCAGCCGGTCGAGGAGGTCGTCGACGATCTTCTGCACCGCCGGGCGCATCGCGGCGACGCGCCGGATCGTGAAGGGCGCGGTGACCATCTTCCGCAGCCGCGCGTGCTCCGGGTTGTCCATCAGGATGAAGCTGATCCCGGTGCCGCCCTTGGGCAGCGGCGCCGGGCTCGGGTAGCCGGGCCGGGTGATGTCGGCGCTGACGCGGGGATCGGCCAGCAGCGCCCGCTGCTCGGCGTAGCGGGTGACCAGCCACGGCGTGCTGCCGTCCCACAGCCGCACGCGCGCCAGCGGCGTCTCCCCCTGCAGCGCGCGAGCCGCGGGCGGCGGGTCGAACGGGCACCCCGCCGCGCGGGTCATCGGGAACTCCGGGATCTCGGCGGTGCTCGTCATCGTTCCTCCGCGGTGGCCGTCAGTTCGTGATCAGTCAACCGAAGACTGCTACGCTAAGTCAAGCGACTGATTTAATTCGGACAACCGGAGGACCGCACCGTGCTCGACCCTTCCCCGCCCGCGAGAGAGGCGTCGCCGCGCGCGAACCTCGTCGTCGCGGTCCTCGCCCTCGCGGGCATCACCGTCTCGCTGATGCAGACGCTGGTCATCCCGCTGATCCCGGCCCTGCCGGGGCTGCTGCACGCGTCCGCGGCCGACGCCACCTGGGCCATCACCGCCACCCTGCTCGCCGGCGCCGTGGCGACGCCGACCATGGGCCGGCTCGGCGACATGTACGGGAAGCGGCGGATGTTGCTGGTCAGCCTCGGCGCGCTCGTCGTGGGGTCCGCGATCGGCGGGCTCTCCGACACGCTCGTGCCGATGGTCGCGGGCCGGACGCTGCAGGGCCTGGCCGCCGGCGTCATCCCGCTCGGGATCAGCATCATGCGTGACGAGCTGCCCGCCGAACGGCTCGGCTCGGCCACGGCGCTGATGAGCGCGTCCCTCGGCGTCGGCGGCGCGCTGGGCCTGCCCGCGGCGGCACTGCTGGCCGAAAACGCCGACTGGCACGTGCTCTTCTGGACCGCGGCCGGCCTCGGCCTGGTGGTCACCGCGCTGGTCGTCGCGCTCGTGCCGGAGTCGCCGGTGCGCACCGGCGGCCGGTTCGACGTCCTCGGCGCGGCCGGGCTTTCGATCGCCCTGGTGTGCCTGCTGCTGGCGATCTCGAAGGGCGCCGACTGGGGCTGGGGCAGCGCGGCGACGCTCGGCCTGGTGGCCGCGGCGGTGCTGGTCCTGCTGCTGTGGGGCCGGTGGGAGCTGCGCACCCCGCGGCCGCTGGTCGACCTGAGGACGAGCGCGCGGCGTCAGGTGCTGCTGACGAACATCGCGTCGGCGGTCTTCGGCTTCGCGATGTTCGCGATGTCGCTGGTGCTGCCGCAGCTGCTGCAGCTGCCCGCCGCCACCGGGTACGGCCTCGGCCGGTCGATGCTCGTGGTGGGCCTGGTGATGGCGCCGTCGGGGCTGGTCATGATGGCGCTGGCGCCGGTGTCCGCGCGCATCACGGCCACGCGCGGCCCGAAGACGACGCTGATGCTCGGCGCCGTCGTCGTCGCGGCCGGGTACGCGCTCGGCATTTTCCTGATGAGCGCGACCTGGCAGCTCGTGCTGGTCTCGAGCGTCATCGGTGCCGGGATCGGGCTCGCGTACGGCGCGATGCCGTCGCTGGTGATGGGCGCCGTGCCGGTGTCGGAGACCGCGGCGGCGAACAGCCTCAACACGCTGATGCGCTCGATCGGGACGTCGGTGTCGAGCGCCACGGCCGGCTTGGTCCTCGCGCGGCTGACCGTCCGGTTCGGACCGGTGGACCTGCCGTCGCAGAACGGTTTCCGGCTGGTGCTGGGGACGGGCGCGGCCGCGGCGCTCATCGCGCTGACCGTCGCCGCCTTCCTGCCCCGGCACCCGGCCCCGGCCGTGAAGAGCCCGGAACCGGCCGCCGCGGTAGGTAGCTGACCGCCGGTTCGCGAGGCGGTTCGCGCGCGGTGCGCGTCCGGTCAGCGCCGCGCGCGAACCTCGGGATCGTCGCCGGGTCACCACGGCCCGGCACCGACCCGGAGGAGCCGGAATGACGAAGAACGCTTTGGTGACCGGGGCTTCGCGAGGGATCGGCCGCGCGATCGCCCGCCGCTTGGCCGCCGACGGGGCCGTCGTCGCGGTGCACCACGGCGGCAACGAGGTCGCGGCCAAGGAGACCGTCGCGCTGATCGAAGACGCCGGCGGGCGCGCGTTCGCCGTGTCGGCCCGGTTCGGCGAAGCCGGCGCCGTGGACCGGCTGGCCGACGCCGTCGCCGAGGCCTTCGGCGACGGCGGGCTGGACGTCCTGGTGAACAACGCGGGCATCGGCTCGCACAGCACCCTCGGCGAGGTGACCGAGGAAGAGCTGGACCGGCTGCTGACCGTCAACGTCAAGACGCCGATGCTGCTGGTCCAGCGGCTCGTGCCGATGCTGAACGACGGCGGCCGGGTCGTCACCGTGGGCTCGATGGCCTCCCGGATCGCCGTGCAGAGCCAGATCGCCTACACCGTCAGCAAAGCCGCGGTCGAAGCGCTCGCGCCGACGCTGGCCAACGAGCTCGGCCGCCGCGGGATCACGGTCAACACGGTCGCGCCCGGCCCGATCCGGACCGACCTGACCGAGCCGCTGCTGGCCATCCCCGAGGCGGCGGCCGGCTTGACCGCGATGACGGCGCTGGGCCGGATCGGCGAGCCCGAGGACGTCGCCGACGTCGTCGGGTTCCTGGCCGGGCCGGGCGGCCGCTGGATCACCGGCCGCACCCTCGACGTCTCCGGCGGCACGTACCTCGGCCCGATCGCCTGAGCGGGCCCGGCCGCCCGGGGTCAGGCCCGGGCGGCCACGCCGTCGAGGTGGAGCACGCCGTCGGTGTGGTGCTCGGCGACGAACTCGGGGCCCTTGGCGACCAGCCGCGCGATCGCCGTCGCGTGGCCGTGGCCGAGGCCGTGCTCGGTCTTCAGCCACGTGACGATCTCGCCGTGCTTCGTGAGGTTCTTCTCGGCGGCGAGGTCGAGGAACGCGCGCGGGGTGATGCCGGTCTGCTTCTCGGCGTTGTCGAGGTAGGCCTGAAAAGACATGGTGACTCCCGGTTCGGGCCGAAGGTTCTCCGGTCGGTCCTGCTGGCCACCAAGGTCTCACCGACAACTTTTTTTGTCAAGCCTTCGCCGCGACGACCGCCAGCGTCGAGTAGGACAGCGTGAAGCTCCCGCCGAGCGCGTCGATCGCCGCACCGACGCCGGCGAGGACGTCGGCCTGCGCGTCGGGCTCGAGCCGCGTCAGGCCGCCGGTGGTGGGCAGCAGATCCAGCCATTCGTCGCGGGTGTAGGCCTGTTCCCAGGCGAACGACCACCGCTCGGGTTCGGCGAAGCGGCCCGAGTCCCGGATCCCGTCGGCGAACTTGGTGAACATGATTTCGTAGAGTTCGGCGGGACTCTTCGGCTCCGCGGGGAACGGCCACTCGGGCCGCGCCCGCCGGATACCCCGGGCGACGGCCTCGGCCACCGGAACCGGCGGCTGGAACACGTGCGCGAAGAGGGCGAGCAGCCCACGAAGTCGCAGCACGCCGGCCGCCTTCCCGGCCCCGGCGACCGGATCGACCCAATGCCAGGACTGCCCGGCGACGACCGCGTCGAAGGTCCGCCCGCCGGCGTCCCAGTCCTCGAACTTCGCGACTTCGACGTCGACACCGGTGTCGCGTGCGAAGGCCGCCATCCGCGGATCGGGGTCGACGCCGAGCACCCGGCGTCCCGCGGCGAGGAACTGCCGCGCCGCGATCCCGGTGCCACAGCCGACATCGAGGAAGTCGGGACCCGGACTCGCGGCGACGACACGATCGACCAGTTCGGCTGGATACTCGGGCCGAGCACGGTCATACCGCCGGGCATCGACCCCGAAGGATTCGGCGAACAAGCGAGCTTCATGAGGCTGAGTGGGCATGCGCCCACTCTAATGGGCATGCGCCCACTCGGACAACCACCCGAGCGTTCGCGGCGGGCGTAACGGAGAATGAGGTCATGCCGACCGGTGTCCACCTGCGCGACGTACGCCAGCAGCTGTTCCAAGCGGCGGAGCGGGTGCTGCTCCGCGACGGCCCGAACGCACTGACGAGCCGGGCGGTGACAGCGGAAGCCGACGTGGCGAAGGGCGTCCTCCACCGCCACTTCACCGACTTCGACGCGTTCCTGGCAGAGCTGGTCCAGGACCGCATCGCCCGCCTGACGGACCAGTCGGCACTCCTGGAGGCATCGGCGGGAACGCGCACGGTGACCCAGAACCTGCTGGACGCGGTAACGGAGCTGTTCGACCCGGTCTCGATCGCGTTGACAAGCTTGGTGTTCTTCCGCGACGAGCTCCGCACGCGCCTACGCCGCCCGGGCGACGGCCTCCCGTTCCTGGCGGAGGCAAGGGAGATGTTGTCGTCCTACCTGGCAGCGGAGCGAGCCCAGGGCCGCATAGCACCGGACGCAAACGTGGATTCCCTGGCCCTGTCGTTGATCGGAGCAAGCCACCTGCACTTCGCAGGCCGCCCCCGCCACACGCTCCCAGACGAGACAGAGCTGCAAAAACTGATCAACACGATCACAGCAGACGTGCTCCAGCGCAAGCTGCTCTAAAAGTCCAAATAAGACAAAGTCTGGCCAACAACGAGACGCAACCAGACTGGGGGTCCGGGGGCGTGCCCCCGGCGGGGGCGTGGGGGTTCGACCCCCACAGGACACAACGAGATGAGCCCTGTTCGCGCATTCCGCGAACAGGGCTCACCAGCGAATCTCGTGGGCGATACTGGGATCGAACCAGTGACCTCTTCGGTGTGAACGAAGCGCTCTCCCCCTGAGCTAATCGCCCGTTGTACGAACTTCCACGAGGTCCCGGGGGTGGGCTCGTGGTGCGCGATACTGGGATTGAACCAGTGACCTCTTCCGTGTCAGGGAAGCGCTCTCCCGCTGAGCTAATCGCGCTGCGGAACTCCGTACTTGCTGAAGCATATCGGACGGTTTCGGAGCGTCAGCAGGGGGTCCCCTGTGACGGGTGGCACTGCGGAAACCGCCGTGACACGAAGGCGCCGAAACGGGCAGACTGCAAGAAGACAGCGTGCCGGACGCCCGGCGCGCCAGACCCAGGAGAGCTCGCACCCCGTGACCGACACCGTGTCCACCCCGCCCGCCGACGTCGACCGCGCTCCGGCGCGCCCGGGGCTCCTGATCGGGGTCCTCGTGCTGTCGGCGTTCGTGATGATCCTCAACGAGACGATCCTGAGTGTCGCGTTGCGTGACCTGACCGTCGACCTGCGGGTGCCGACGACGACCGTGCAGTGGCTGACCAGCGGGTTCCTGCTGACGATGGCCGTGGTGATCCCGACGACCGGGTTCCTGCTGGAGCGGTTCACGCCGCGGACGGTCTTCTTGTTCTCGCTGTCGGCGTTCAGTCTCGGCACGCTCTTGTGCGCGCTCGCGCCCGGGTTCGGGATGCTGATGGCCGGGCGGGTGGTGCAGGCGTGCGGCACGGCGGTGATGCTGCCGTTGCTGATGACGACGGTGATGCGGCTGGTGCCGCCGGAGCGGCGTGGCGCGACGATGGGCACGATCACGATCGTCATCGCGGTGGCGCCGGCGATCGGGCCGACGATCGGTGGCGCGGTGCTGTCGTCGCTGGGCTGGCGGTGGATGTTCTGGATCGTGCTGCCGCTGTCGGTCGCGGCGCTGGTGACCGGTGCGCTGCAGCTGCGGCTGGAGAGCGAGACGCGGCGGGTGCCGCTGGACGTGCCGTCGGTGCTGCTGTCGGCGATCGGGTTCGGCGGGGTGCTGTACGGGCTGTCGTCGACCGGTGAGCAGGCCGGCGCGGAGCCGCTGGTGCCGGCGTGGGTGCCGATCGTCGTGGGCGTCGTGGCGCTGGTGGTGTTCACGTGGCGGCAGCTGCGGCTGCAGCGTCGTGACCGGGCGTTGCTGGACCTGCGGCCGTTCACGCACCGGAGTTTCGTGGTGGCGCTGGTGCTGACGGCGCTGCTGTTCGTGTGCCTGATCGGCGCGGCGGCGATCCTGCTGCCGCTGTACCTGCAGACGGTGCTGCACACGAGCACGTTCGTGAGCGGCTTGGCGGTGCTGCCCGGCGGCCTGGTGCTCGGCCTGCTGGGCCGGCCGGTGGGGGCGCTGTTCGACAAGGTGGGTGCGCGGCCGCTGGTGATCCCGGGCGCGGCGGCGATGGCGGTGTCGCTGTGGCTGTTCACGACGCTGGGGGCGGGTTCGCCGCTGATCGCGGTGATCGGGATCCACGTGCTGCTGATGGCCGGGCTCGGGCTGATGATGACGCCGCTGTTCACCGAGTCGCTGGGTTCGCTGCCGGATCACCTGTACTCGCACGGGAGCGCGATCCTGGCGACGCTGCAGCAGGTGGCGGGCGCGCTGGGGACGGCGTTGTTCGTGAGCGTGGCGACGGTGTGGAGCGCGGACGGCGCCGCCGCGGGGCCGGACGCTTCGGGGCTGCGGGCCGCGTTCGTGGTGGCCGGGGTGATCGGGCTGCTGGCGTTCGGGGCGACCTGGCTGATCCGCTCGAAGGGCGCACCCGCGGCGAAGCACTGACGGCGGCTCGCTCTTCGCGGCGGGCACGGCGACGAAGGCAGGCCCCGCCCGGAGGTGACCGGATTGCCGGCGATCGAGACGACTCGGCTGATCCGCTCGAAGGGCGCACCCGCGCCGAAGCCGACGTCCGTCCACTGAGGACTAAAGTCCCGCTTCCGCTCAGCGAAGGCTGGGGGGAGACCTGCGAGCGAAAGCGGGAGTTCGAGGCCGGTACGGGGGTCGCCTCGCGGCGGGTGGCGCTCCACGGCTCCGGCCTGACCGGTTTTCCGTGAAGGCAGTGGGTGAGGCCCGGGGACTCCTCCGTACCGACACTCCTTACAACGCCCTGCGCCCGCCGGTGTTCCCGACGTGACCGGGCTCATGCCAGCATGCGGCCCAGGAGGACACCCAGGCGGGTGCGGTCCGCCGCCGACAGTCCGGACGTCAGCGGGGCCATCGCCCGCGCCACCTCCGCGGTCAGCTCCGCGGCCAGTGAATGCCCCTCCGGGGTCAGGCTGACGCGCACCGAACGCCCGTCGTCGCGGCTGGCCTCTCGCGACACCAGGCCGCGGCGGGCCGCTCGGTCGACCAGCCCGCTCACCGAGGACCGGTCCAGGCCCAGGTGGGTCGCCAGCTCCGCCATCTTCGGCGTGCGGTCGCGCAGGATCCCCAGCACCCGCAGCTGCGTCAGGGAAAGCTCGTGCGCCGCCGCGACCTGGCTCAGGTGCGCCATCACCGCGAAGGACACCTGGGCCAGGTTGTCCAGCACCTCGTCGGGTTCGGTCATGCTCCGAGACTACCTTGAACTAGTTGGTGATGCCCTCTAAAGTAGTGGGCATTACCAACTAAAAGGAGCCGTCATGCGCGCCGCTGTCGTCACCGAGTTCGGGACCCCGCCGACCTGTCAGGACTTCGCCGAACCCCAGCCCGCGACCGGTGACGAGGTCCTCGTCGACGTCGTCGCCGCGGGACTGCACCCCCGCGTCCGCTCCCAGGCCGACGGCTCGCACTACACCGGTTCGGGTGAACTTCCGCTCGTCCCCGGCATCGACGGCGTCGGCCGGGCGCCCGACGGCACGCTGCGGTACTTCGTCCTGCCCGACACCTCGATGGGCGCCATGGCCGAACGCACCGTCGTAGACACCAGACGCAGCGTCGTCCTGCCCGAAGACGCCGACCCCATCACCGTCGCCGCCGGCATGAACCCCGCGATGTCGGCGTGGGTCGCCCTGCGGCGGCGGATCGAGTTCGCCGCCGGGCAGGACGTGCTCGTCCTGGGCGCCACCGGGAACGCCGGCCGGCTCGCCGTCCAGATCGCGAAGCACCTCGGCGCGGGCCGGGTGATCGCCGCCGGCCGCGACGCCGCGCGGCTCGCCGAGGTGCCGGCCGACGAAGCCCTCACCTTCGACGAGCTCGGCAAGGCCGCCGACGTCGACGTCGTCCTCGACTACGTCTGGGGCCCGCCGACCGCCGACGCGCTGCGCACCATCGTCACCGAACGCTCCGACCGCGGCCGCCCGCTGACCTGGGTCGAGATCGGCTCGGTGGCCGGGCGGACGATCGAGCTCCCCTCGGCCGCACTGCGCGCCGCACGCCTGCAGCTCGTCGGCAGCGGCCAGGGTTCGGTACCGACCCGGGACATCGTCACGGAGCTGCACGCACTGGTGAACGAGATCGGCAGCTTCCGGATCGACGCGCGCGCGGTGCCCCTCCAGGACGTCGAATCCGCCTGGAGGGACACCGGCAGCGCTCAGCGCCTCGTCGTCACTCCTTGACCTTCGGCGTCGCCCGCACGCCCGAGTGCAGGTACCGCTCCCCCGTCGGCAGCGAGTAGAACGTCACCGAAACCCAGCCCCGCATGCCCGCGGGGCTGAAGGCGAACTGGGCCGGGCCGACCGGCACCAGCTCGTCCTCGGTCGTCGTCTCCGGCACCAGCTCGGCGAGCGGGCCGGTGACGGTCTGGCGCATCAGCAGCTTCCCGTCGCGCTCCAGGACGTCGATCCGGACCGACTCCCGTTCGTAGACGCCGAGGAACTCCGATGCGTCGACCGCCGGCGGCGGCGTGGCCGGTTCGAGCGGACGCGGCATCGCCACGCCCGCCAGCTCGGCGAGGAGCTCGCGGTAGAGCTCCTCGTAGAGGTCGTGGGTGCTGCCGCCGTTGGTGAGCAGCGTGATCGCCAGCCCCTGCTCCGGCAGGACCCGCAGGAACGCCGCCTGCCCGATCGTGTTGCCGTCGTGGCCGTACACGCGGTGCCCGTCCCAGCCGAAGCGGATCCAGCCCAGGCCCCACGAATCGCCGAGGGTGTCCTTGTCCGGCATCTCGAACTGCTCCTCGGTCATCGCCTGCGCGGACGCGGCCGCGAGCACCCGCGAGCCGTCCGGGCCGAGGCCGCCGGTCAGGTGCAGGCGGGCGAACGCGAGGACGTCGTCGGTCGAGGCCGAGATGAGCCCGGCCGGGCCCGCCGAGCGCTGCAGCCCCCACACCGGTGCCGGCTGCGGCTCGGCGTCCCCCGCCGCGACGTGCCCCACCGCGGCGCGCTGCAGGAGGGCCTCCTCCGGCAGGGTGCTCGTGCGCTTCAGGCCGAGCGGGGTGAACAGCCGCTCGCGCAGGGCCGCGTCCCAGGTCTTGCCGGTCAGCTTCTCGATCACCCGGCCGACGAGGACGAACCCCGAGTTGCAGTAGGACAAAGTCGCGCCGAGGGGGTGGCTCTGCGCGGCCTGGTCGAGCACCGCGACGTACTTCTCGAGGCAGTCGTCGCCGCGGCCGGTGTCGGTGAAGACGTCGCCGTCGATGCCGCTGGTGTGGGTCAGCAGGTGCCGCAGCGTCACCTTCTTCGCGACGTCGGGATCGGCCAGCCGCAGCTCGGGCAGGACGTCGACGATCGGCGCATCGAGCTTCAGCAGCCCTTCGTCGACCAGCTGCATCGCGACGGTCGCCGTCCACACCTTGGTGATCGAGCCGATCTGGAACACCGAGTCATCGGTGACCTCGACGCCGGTCGCCTTGTTCAGCACGCCGTGGCTCACCTGGACGACCTCGTCGCCGTCGAGGCGCAGGATGCCCAGCGCCGCACCGGGAACGCGGTGCTTGCGCGCGAGCTCGGCGAGGCGGCGGCGCCAGTGCGCGGCGTCGATCGGCACCCGGACCGGCTGACCCGGCTCGCCCGCGTGCTGCTCGACCCAGTCGGCGATGCGCCGGTTGAAGTCGGCGCGGTGCGACGGGCGGCCCTCGAGGATGAACAGGTGCGACGCGCCCGGGTAGAGCACCAGCCGGGTCGGCACGCCCTGCTCGCGCAGGCCGGTGAACCACTGTTCGGCCTGCCCGGCCGGGCACCGGTCGTCGGCCGCGCCGTGCACGACCAGCGTCGGCGTGCGCACCTTTTCCACCTGCGCCAGTGGGGAAAGCGCCGCGTAGTGCGCGCGGTTCTCCGCCGGGACGGCCCCGAGCTCGGCGACGCCGAGGTAGTGGCCGCTGTCGGACGTGCCGGCCATGCTGACCACGTCGCTGACGACCCCGCCCGCGACCGCGGCGGCGAACCGGTCGTCGCGGCTGGTCAGGTAGCAGGTCATGAAGCCGCCGTAGCTGTAGCCGGTCACCGCGAGCCGGCCCGCGTCCGCCAAGCCCTCGGTGACGAGCTGGTCCAGCGGCTCGAGGAAGTCCTTGGCGTCGGCCACACCCCAGGCGCCGACCGCGGCGGTGTAGAACGCTTCGCCGTAGCCGTCGCTGCCGCGCGGGTTGAGCAGCAGCACCGCCCACCCGCGCGCGGCGAGCCGCTGGTGGTAGAGGTGCACGGCGTCGGCGGTGCCGTTCCACGCGTTGTGCGGGCCGCCGTGGATGTCCAGCAGCAACGGGAGCGGGCCGGTGCGTTCGGGATCGCGCAGCAGCCAGCCCTGGACGACCGTGCCGTCGGAGACGGTGAACTCCCGCTCCTCGCGCGTGAACAGCTCGACGTCGCCGGGGCCGTGCGCGGTGTGCACCCGCGCCGCTCCCCCGGCGATGTCGACCGTCGCGACCTCGCCGAACGACGTGGGCGTCGTCAGCACGACCGCCGCGATGGTCCCGGCGACGCTCAGCCCGTCCACCGCGCTCCCGGCCTCGCCGAGGACGCGCCGCGGCTCGCCACCGGTGACGTCGACGGCGTACAGGTGCGTGCAGCCGCGGTCGCGGACGCAGAACAGGACCGTCGAGCCGTCGCCGGCGAGCCGCGGGACCGCCCCGGGGTAGCCCGGGCCGCCCGCCATTACGTTGCGGTCGAGGGACGCCGCGAGGTCGGTGGTCTCGCCGCCGTCCAGGGGGACGCGCAGCAGCCCGGCGTGGCCCGCCGCGGTGTCGCGGCGGCCGATGACGAGCAGGGCTTCGCCGTCCGCGGTCCAGGTGACGGTCCCGCTCATGCCTTCGGCCGAGCCGGCCAGGCGCGGCTCCGCGGTGCGGTCACCGGGCTCGAGAACGTAGACGCCCGAACGGAAAGTCAGGTCGGGGTCGGCGTCGAGGGCACCCGGGAAGGCCAGCTTCGAGCCGTCCGCCGACCAGGCGGGGTCGCCCGCGTGCCAGTCCCCCGCCGTCACCCGCCGGACCTCGCCGGTGGCGACGTCGAGGACGTGGACGTGCTTGCGCAGGGTCCGCAGCAGCCCCGCGCCGTCGGCCTTGAAGTCGAGCCGGTCGGCGACCACCGGGGCGCTCGCGCGGCGGCCCTGCGCGCCGTCGTCTTCGCCCTCCTCGGCGGCGAGGTCGATCGGGGCGCTGAACGCGATCTCGGCGCCGTCCGGGCGCCACACGGGCGTTCCCGCGCCGAGCGGCAGCTTGGTGACCTGCTCGGGCTCGCCGCCGTCGGCGGGCAGCAGCCACAGCTGCGCCGGGCCGTCCTGGGCGCGCAGGAACGCGATCCGCGTCCCGTCCGGCGACCACACCGGGCCCGCGTCGGCGGTGCCGCGGGTCAGCCGGCGCGGCTCGCCGCCGTCCGTGGCGATCTGCCAGAGCGACCGGGTGTCCTCGTCCTTGTCGCGGTCGGTCGTGCGCAGCGCGTACACGATCCGCGTGCCGTCCGGGGAAATCGCCGGCTGCTCGGGGAACTCCAGGGCGTACAGGTCGTCGATGCCGATACGGCGGGTCATGCGGATCTCCTTGTGGGATGCCGGTCTCACGCGGCGAAGTGGCAGGCCGCGCGGTGCGGCCGGTGGACGGCGTCGTCGGCCGGGTCGGCGCTGACGCAGAGCGTGCGGTCGGTGTGCACGAGCGGGCCGATCGGGCACCGCGGGTGGTAGCGGCACCCGGGCGGCGGGTGGTGCGGGTCGGCGGGTTCGGTGTCGGCGAGCGGGTTGTCGCCCGCGTCGTCGAGCAGGCCGCGGTGCGCCGAGGGCGCGGCGGCCAGCAGGTCCCGCGTGTACGGGTGCTGCGGGTCGGTCAGCACCTGCTCGGCGGGCCCGGCTTCGACGATCCGGCCGAGGTACATCACGGCGACGATGTCGCTGACGTACCGCACCACCGCGAGGTTGTGGGAGATGAACAACATCGACAGCGCGAGCCGCCGCTGGACGTCCCGGACCAGGTTGAGCACCGCGCCCTGCACCGAGACGTCGAGCGCCGAGGTGATCTCGTCGGCGATCAGCACCTTCGGGTTCCCGGCCAGCGCCCGGGCGAGCGCGACGCGCTGGCGCTGCCCGCCCGAGAGCTGCCCGGGCAGCATCGTGGCGCGTTCCGGGTCGAGCTGGACCAGGTCGAGCAGCCTCGCGACTTCTTCGCGCCGGGCTCCACGGGACGTTTCCCCGGACATGGCCTCGGTGATCGACTCGCCGATCGCCATCCGCGGGTCCAGCGACGAATACGGGTCCTGGAACACCATCTGCAGCGGCCGGCGCCGGGGCAGCTTCCGGACGTCGACGCCGTCGAGCCGCACCCGGCCCGCGCTGACCGGAGCGAGCCCGACGGCCGCCCGGGCGAGGGTCGACTTGCCCGAGCCGGACTCGCCGACCAGGCCGACGACCTGCCCGGACGGGACGGTCAGGCTGACGCCGTCGACCGCCGTCAGCTTGCCGTAGCGGACCCGCACCGCGTCGAACTCGAGCACACTCATGCGGCACCTTCCTCGCGTGACTGTCCGGAAAGGACACTGACCTGCGGGTGCCAGCAGGCGACCCGGTGCTCGTCGGCGGCCGGCTCCAGCACCGGATCCTCGTCCCGGCAGCGGTCGGTCGCCAGCGGGCACCGGGCGGCGAACGCGCAGCCGGCCGGCACCTGGTCCGGCTCCGGCGGGCGGCCGGGGATCACGGCGAGCGGCTCGTCGCGGTCGGTGTCGAGGTCCACCGTCGTGGCCAGCAGCGCCCGCGTGTACGGGTGCTGCGGCGGGCTCCCGGTCGGCAGGTCCTCCACCACGCGCCCGGCGTACATCACCAGCATCCGTTCGCACGTCTGGGAAACGACCGCGATGTCGTGGCTGATCAGCAGGATCGCCGCACCCTCGGCTTCACGCGTGCGGGCCAGCAGGCGCAGCACCTGCCGCTGCACGGTGACGTCGAGCGCGGTCGTCGGCTCGTCGGCGATGACGAGCTTCGGCTGGCCCATCAGCCCCATCCCGATCATCGCCCGCTGCCGCATGCCGCCGGAGAACTCGTGCGGGTACTGCCGGGCGCGCCGGGCCGCGGCCGGAACGCGCACCGCGGCCAGCCGGTCGACCGCGCGGGCGAACGCCGCGCGCCGCGACAGGCCGTGGTGCTGTTCGGACACCTCGGCGAGCTGCCCGCCCACCCGGCGGGCCGGGTTGAACGACGTCATCGGGTCCTGGAAGACCATGGCGAGCGACGTGCCGAGCTCGCGGTCCGAGGCGGCCGCCAGCGGCGTCCCGGCGAACTCCAGCCGGTCGGCGGTCACCACGCCGGGCGCCTCGATCAGGCGGGACACCGCGAGCGCGGTCAGGCTCTTGCCGGAGCCGGACTCGCCGACGACGCCGATCGCTTCCCCGGCGCGGACGCTGAAGCTCACCCCGCGCACCGGCACGGTCCACCCGCCCGGGCCCGGGAACGCCACCTGGAGGTTCTCGACGACGAGCACGGCGTCGTCCGGAACCGCGCCGGCGGGTGCGGGCTTCGGCGCCGGCAGCGGGCCCGCCGCGCGCCGCGACGCGCGCGTCCGGACCCCGACCACACCGGCCACCGTCTCCCCCACCAGGTTGAACGCGAGCCCGGCCAGCACCACGGCCCCGCAGGGTGCGAGCGCGGCCACCGGGTTGACGTAGATGCCGTCCAAGCCCTCGCGCAGCAGCCGGCCCCAGTCGTAGTCCGGTGCCTGCACGCCGATCCCGAGGAACGACAGCCCGGCGAAGGCCAGCAGCGCCGAGCCGGCCCCGATGGTCGCGTTCACGACGAGGGGCTCCCCGATGTTGGGCAGCACGTGCCGGGCCAGCAGCCGGATCCGCCCGACGCCGGACACCCGGGCCGCGGCGATGAAGTCCCGCCCGGCCACCGACGCGGACAGCGTCTGCACCAGCCGGGCGAACGCCGGCGCCATCGCGAACGCGATCGCCAGCACCGCGCCCTGCGTGCCCACCCCGAAGATCACCGCGAAGAACAGGGCCAGCAGCAGCCCGGGGAACGCCACCGCGATGTCGACCACGGCCGTGACCAGCCGGCCCGCCCGCCGGGGCAGCACCGACGGCAGCGTCCCGAGGACGACGCCGGCACCGACGCCGATCGCGGTCGCGAGCACCGCGAGCCCGATCGAGAGCCGGGTCGCCACCAGGGTGCGGTAGAAGAGGTCCCGGCCGAGGGAGTCGGTGCCGAACCAGTGCGCCCCGGACGGGCCCTGCCCGATCGCGTCGGTGTCGATCGCGGCGGCGGCGTCGCCCCAGAACAGCGGGGCCAGCACCGCGAGCAGCACGACCACCGCGAGCAGCACGGCCGAACACGCGCCCACCGGCGTGCGCACCGCCGCCACCCAGACCGAACCGCGTCGTCGCGCCATCTCACGCCTCCCGAATGGCCGAGCGCGGGTCGAGCAGCCCGAGCACGACGTCGACCAGCAGGTTCACCAGCAGCACGCCCACGCCGTAGACCAGCACGATCCCCTGCACCAGCGGGTAGTCCTTCTGCACGATCGACTGGACGATCGTCGAGCCGAGGCCGGGCCAGGCGAACACGTTCTCCACCAGCACCGTGCCCGCGACCATCCCGGTCAGCATCAGCCCGCCCAGGGTGAGCGTCGCGGTCAGCGCGTTCGGCAGTGCGTGCCGGACGTAGACCAGCCGTGCGGGCAGCCGTTTCGCCCGCGCGGTGCGGACGAAGTCGGCGCCCAGCACCGAAAGCAGCTCCACCCGGATCATCCGGGCGAGCACCGCCGCCGGCCCGGCCGCCAGTGCCGCCACCGGCAGCACGTACGCGCTCGCGTCGTCGCTGCCCGCCACCGGGAACCAGCCGAGGCCGACGGCGAGCAGCGCGACCAGCCCGACGGCCACGAGGAACTCCGGGATGGCGGCGACGAACACGCTCACCGACGTGAACCCCAGCTCCGCGCCGCGGCGGCGGCCGCCGCGCGTCAGCACCGCGAAGCCGACGCCGGCCGGGACCGCGACGGCGACCACGACCGCGAAGGCGAGCAGGGCCAGCTGGAGGGTCGCGGGCAGCCGGTCGCCGATCACCTGCGTCACCGGCTGCCCGCTCGCCATCGACGTCCCGAAGTCCCCGGTGGCCAGGCCGCGCAGGTAGTGCCCGTACTGCACCCACAGCGGGTCGTCCAGCCCGAGCTCCACCCGCTTGGCCGCCACCAGGTCGGCGGGCGCGGTGAGCCCGAGCGCGGCCCGCACCGGGTCGCCGGGGACCAGGTGGATCATCAGGAACGCCGCGGTCAGCAGCGCCCAGAGCGAGACGGCGAAGCGGGCGAGCCGCCGCGCGGCGAACGCCGGCCACGGGCTGCCCCGCAGGCCGGCGGGCGCCGCCGCCGTGGTCATTTCGCGTACATCCGGATCGACGCCGGCGTCACGCTGCCCTGGCTGAGCTCGAACTTCGCGCCGCTGCCGTAGACCGGCACGACGGAGTCGAAGTAGGGCACCGCGTCCACCCGCTTGACCAGCGCGCTCTCCGCCGCGGTCCAGTCCGCGCAGCTGGCGTCGCCTGCCTTCGAAGCCGCCTGCTGCGTGCCCTGGTCGTAACCGGGGTTGCTGATGTGGGCGAAGTTCGTGCCGTCGGGCGCGGCCGGGCCGGAGACGAACGGGACCAGCTGGCTCGGCAGCGAGAACCCGACCGGGGCGAGGGACACTTCCCACTCACCGGTGCCGAACAGCACCTGGCTCAGGCCGGGGCTGTCGACCGCCTTGAGCGTCACGTCCGCACCGAGCGACTTCCACGTCTGCTGCGCGAGCTCCGCGGTCGGCGCCATCGTCGGGCCGAGCTGGGTGCCGTAGAGGACGGTGAGCGCGAGCTTCTTGCCGTCCTTGACGCGCACGCCGTCCGGGCCGGCCTTCCAGCCCGCCGCGTCCAGGGCGGAAGCCGCCGCGGCCGGGTCGTGGGCCGGCAGGTTGCCGCTGACGGTGTCGCCCGGGCACACCTTCGGCTCGTTCGTGATCATCCCCTGCGACGGCTTGCCGGCACCGCTGGTCAGCACCTTGCCGAGCTGGGGCAGGTCGAGCGCCTGGGTGAGCGCCTTCCGGACGGCCTCGTCCTGCCCGGGCCGCCCGGCCGCCTGGTTGTAGAAGATCTCGCCCATCGGCGCGGTGAAGTCGCCGTGGAAGAGCTTGCGCGCCTCCAGCCGCTGCCGGTCCGGCCCGTTGATCGCGGCCGCGCTGAGCTCGCCCGACAGCAGCAGGTTGGTCGCGGTCGTGGTGTTCGGGATGACCCGGACGACGACCTTGTCCGGCAGGCCCGGCTCGGCCTTCCAGTCGCCGGGGCCCCACGTGTAGTCCTTGCGGCGGGTGAACGTGTAGTGGTCGTTGGGCACGGCCTCGGTGACGGAGAACATCCCGGTGCCGGCTTCGCCCCTGGCGAGCAGCTTGCGGTCGGCGAGCCCCTTCGCGCAGGCGATCGGCACCCCGCCGACGTTGCGCGCCAGGAACGCGTCCGGTTTCCCGCTGGTGACGCTGATCGTGCGGGTCGCCTCGTCCGCCGTCGCCTTGGTGCCGGGGGCGATGTAGAGGCCGGCGATGGGCGACTTGTTCGCCGGGTCGCCGATGAAGTTCACGTTGGCCGCGACGTCGGCGGCGGTCAGCGGGCTGCCGTCCGCGCACGTGAGGCCGGGGCGCAGCGTGAAGGACGCGGTCGTCGTCGACGCCTCCCACTTCGCCGCCAGCCCGGCGATGGGCTTGCCGTCGCCGTCGACGTTCAGCAGCGTGTCGTAGAGGAACCGGTCGACCTGGATGGCCACCGACAGCACGGTCATGTGCGGGTCGAGGCTGCCGGGGTCGGAGCCGACGCCGAGGCTGAACGTCTTG
Organism: Amycolatopsis sp. NBRC 101858; assembly: GCF_030269325.1. Lineage (GTDB taxonomy): Bacteria > Actinomycetota > Actinomycetes > Mycobacteriales > Pseudonocardiaceae > Amycolatopsis > Amycolatopsis ponsaeliensis. The sequence continues at coordinate 993,819 of NZ_BSTD01000002.1, forward strand.
CCGTCCACCGGGGTGCCGTCGCCGGAGCCCGGGCCGCTGCCCGATCCCCCGCAGGCGGTCGCGGTCAGGGCGAGCACCCCGAGCAGGACCGCCGCGGTCCTCGTCTTGGTCATGGGGTTTCCTTCCGCAGGTGGTCCACGGCGAGGCGGGCCGCCTCGCCGATCGCGGCGTCGACGGCGGGTTGCCGCTCGGCGAGGGAGTCCGCGCGGGTGAAGACGGCGACGGCGAACCGGCGACCGTCCGGGTAGGACACGACACCGGCTTCGTTGCGAACCGCCGGGAGCGTGCCGGTCTTGGCCGCGATCGCGACGTCGGAGGGGAAGCCGGACGAGATCCGGTGCGGCCAGATCTGCTTCGCCATGATCGACCGCACCCGCTCGCACGCCGCCGGTTCCGCGGCACGGTCGGTCCAGATCGCTTCCAGCAGCGTGGTGATCTCCCGGGGCGTGGACGCCGACGTGCGCTCGGGGTCGAGCACCGCGAGCTTCCACGTCTGCTCCGGCGTCGCGGCGGCGAACACCGCATCGAGATCGGCGTCTTCGGCCGCGCCGAGATCCGCCAGCACGGAGGCGAAGAGGTCCTCGCAGCAGCCGATCAGGCGCGTGCGGCGCAGGTCCAGGTCGGCGAGGACGCGATCGACGGCGTCCTGGCCGACGCGGTGGAAAAGAACGTCGGTCGCCGCGTTGTCGCTCATCGTCAGCATGAACAGCGCGAGGTCGCGCCAGGTCATCTCGACGTCGTCGGCGCACCCCGCCGTGCCGATCCCGCCGATGCGGTAGCGGCTCCCGACGCGGGTCCGCTCGGTCTCGTCGAGGCGGCCCGCGACGACCTCACGGGCGTAGGCGACGGCGACCGGGATCTTGAACACCGACGCGAGCACCACCGGGTCGTCCGCGCCGACCGCGACCTCCGGCGCGCCGCCGATCTCCCGCGCGTGCAGGAAACCCCGCGCGCCGGCTTCGCGGAAGATGCCGGCGATCGCCGTCTCGACCAGGCTCACGCGCTCACCCGCCGGTCGGCCCGCCCGGTGTGCAGGTAGAGCGCGCGGCCGGTGCCGTCGTCGCCGACGAAGGCGTGCGGCAGGTACATCCCCTGCATCGGCTCGGCCAGGATCAGCGTGTCGCCGTTCATCGCGACCAGCTCGGACTTCTCCGGCTTGGCCAGCTCCGCGAAGATCCCCTTCGGCACGCGCTCGACCCAGACGCGGCCGTCGTCGTCCTGGCTGACCGTGATGTCCGCGACCGATGACGCGTACTCGCCGACGTACCGCGTGGCGTCGATGCGCGGCGCGTCCGCGGCCGGCACCGGCGGGACGGCGAGCTCGATGCCGGTCAGCTCCTTGAGCAGGTGACCCACGACCTCGGTGTAGACGGGGATGGGGTCGCCGCCGTTGGTCAGCAGCGCGACGGCGACGTCGTGGCCCGGCGCGAGGCGCAGGAACGACGACTGGCCGATCGTGCCGCCGTCGTGGCCGACGACCTCGCCGCCCGCCCAGTCGAACAGCGACCAGCCGAGGCCCCACGCGTCGCCCATCAGGCCGAGGTCGGGCAGCTCCACCACGCGTTCCCGCATGGCGCGCGCGTTTTCCGCGCTGAGCACGCGGGTGCCGTCCGGGCCTTCGCCGTCACGCAGGTGCATGCCGGCGAACGTCACCAGGTCGCGCGGGCGCATCGCGAGCATCGAGCCGGCCGGGGCGTTGGACGGCGCCAGTGCCCAGATGCCGGCGGGTTCCGGTTCGGCACCGGGCTCCGGCGCCACGTGGCCCAGCGCGGCCCGGAAGCGGATCGCCTCGTACGGGCTCGCGGCGGCGTGCGTCAGTCCCAAGGGGACGAACAGGTGCTCGGCCAGGCAGTCGTTGTAGGACTTGCCGCGCAGCACCTCCACGACGCGGCCGAGCACGCAGAACCCGGCGTTGTTGTAGGAGAACATCTCGCCGGGGGCGAACAGCTGGGGCACGTCGCCGAGGGTGGCGACGAGCTTCTCGACGCAGTCGTCGCCGCGGCCGGTGTCGGTGAAGATGTCGCCCTCGAACCCGGCGGTGTGGCACATGAGCTGCCGGACGGTGATCCGCGCGGCGGCGTCCTCGTCGCCCAGCTTGAACTCGGGCAGGTACTTCCGGATCGGCGCGTCGAGGTCGAGCGTGCCTTCGTCGACGAGCTGCAGCGCCAGGGTCGTCGTCCAGATCTTGGTGATGGAGCCGATCTGGAACAGCGAATCGGCGTCGGCCTCGACACCGGTGCCCTTGTTGAGCACGCCGGCCGCGTGGTCGATGATCTCGCCGCCGGCGTACACGGCCACGGCCGCGCCGGGCACGTGGTGCTCGGCCAGGAGGGCGGGCAGCCGGCTTTCGAGCCAGGCGGCGAGTTCGGTGAGTTTCGACATGGTTGCCTCTCGTCCGACGATGGGGAACCGGCGATGCGGGGATGCTAGGACGGGGACCGGGGCGGCCGATTCGTCGAAACCGACGAGACCCGGCGAAACTTTCATCGCGGCGGACGAATCACCGCAGCCGCCGGGGCAGGGCGGACCGGGCCGCCGCGTACCCGAGCGCGACCCGGATCTTGACCTTCGACGTGGTGACCGCCGCCCGGACCGCGTACTGCCGGACCCACACGCGGGCCTCGGCGACGCGGCGGGTGATCGCTTCTTCGGCTGACTCCATGGGAACTCCGTCCGTTGTGGACTGCTCAGGCGAAGGTGCACTGCTCGGCCCGCCGGGGCACCCGGAACGCCGCCGGGCAGCAGCAGGACGGCCGTCGTCGGCAGCGCGGTCCGGTCGGCCCGTCGTGCCGTCCACGGCTCCCCGCCCCACTGCCTGCCGTGGTCATGACGCGAGCCACGACTTCGCGGTCGTCACCTCGGCGAGCCGCGCCGGGATCGGGGTGACGCCGAGGCCGGGCCCGGACGGCACCGGCAGCCGGCCGCCTTCGAGCACGAACGGTTCGGTGATGTCTTCGGTGTAGAACCGGTCCGACGCCGAGGTGTCGCCGGGCAGGGTGAACCCGGGCAGGGACGCGAGCGCGACGTTGGCCGCGCGGCCCAGCCCGGTCTCGATCATCCCGCCGCACCACACCGGGACGCCGTGCGCGGCGCAGACGTCGTGCACCCGCCGCGCCTCCAGGTACCCGCCGACGCGGCTCGGCTTGATGTTGACGATCCGGCACGCGCCGAGCTTGATCGCGTCGGCGGCCGAGCGGGCGGAGACGACCGACTCGTCCAGGCAGATCGGCGTCCGGATGTGCTTGGCCAGCTCGGCGTGGCCGAGCACGTCCTCCTCTTCGAGGGGCTGCTCGATCAGCAGCAGCTCGAAGGGGTCGAGCCGCTGCAGCTGAGGCACGTCCGAGAGCGTGTACGCCGTGTTCGCGTCGACCTGCAGCAGGACGTCGTCGCCGAAGCGCTCCCGGACCGCGCGCACCGGCTCGACGTCCCAGCCGGGCTCGATCTTCAGCTTGATCCGCAGGTACCCGGCCTCGAGGTAGCCGCCGACGACGTCCACGAGCTTCGGGATGGTGTCCATGATCCCGACCGACACCCCGCACGGCACCGAGTCGCGGGTGGACCCCAGCGCCGCGCCGAAGGACACGCCGTGCGCGCGCAGCTCGGCGTCGAGCACCGCCATCTCCAGCGCGGCCTTGGCCATCCGGTGGCCCTTGAACTTCGCCAGCAGCGGCGCGACCTTGTTCGCGGTGAGGTCGCCGGCGGCGAGCAGCGTCGGCACGAGGAAGGTCCGCAGCACGTGCTCGACGCCGTCGACGTACTCCGAGGAGTAGAGCGGGTCGACCATCGCGCCGCACTCGCCCCAGCCCTCGCCTTCGGACGTCACCGCGCGCAGGAGCAGCAGTTCGCGTTCGGCCTGCGTCCCGAACGACGTCCGGAACGGCGCCACCAGCGGCATCCGGACGCGCAGGAGTTCCACCCCGGTCAGTTTCACGACGATTCCTCCTTCGCGACCACGTACCAGCCGGCCCGATCGAATCCGGCGACCGAGGCGCCGCCGGCCAGCAGGCCGCCGAGCACCTCCCGCAGCGCCACCCGCCACGCCCGGCCCCGGCCGGGGTCGGCACGCCGGAGCGCCTCGATGTCCGGCGGCACGGCGACGAGCACGAGCGGCGCGTCGGCGGAGCCGGAGACCGGGCCACCGTCGGCGCCGGCCGCCAGCGCGACCGCGGCGCCCCGGACTCGCAGCGCGGCCGCGTCGAGCCGGGCCGGCCGGCCCTCGGCGGCCGCCCGCACGGACGGGCTCGCCAGGTCCCAGACGGCCATCAGCCGGTCGGTGTCGCCCCCGCTGTTGATGCCGTCCTCCATCGGGCCGTAGAAGTCCGGCAGGTACTGCTCCGCGCGGGCGGCGAGCTTGGTCAGGTTGAAGTGGGCGTTGCGCCGCACCAGCGGGTCGAACGTCCACGAGATCACCGGGACGCCCTGGCTCAGCGCCCACGCGCGCTGGTGCAGCTTGAGCGCGAAGCCGATGCCGCGGCCGTGCCCGGCGGTGGCGACGCCGGCGATGTGGCTGTGCAGTCCCCCCTTCGCGGGACCGCCGAAGAACCCGAAGCAGGCGCCGAGCAGGTCGGGCCCGTCGAACGCGCCCCCGACGTAGTTGCCCGCCGAAACCATGGCGCGCAACAGTTCCGACGTCACGGGCTGGTTGCCGGGCGCCGGGCGCCAGATCGACTCGAAGAGCCGGGTCACGGCGGTCAGGTCGGCGACCTCGGCCAGGGTCCGGACCTGGACCCCCGAGGCCGTGGCGGCGGCGGTCGCCGTGGCGGCCGCCTCGTCCCGCAGCGGCGGGGCTGTGTTCGTCACGACTTCTGTCACGCCTCCGATCCTCTCCGGAGACCGCCGGCGGGTCACCGTTGTCCCGCACCGGATTCGCCCCGCGCGTTCGTCGGGGCGGACGAACTCCGTTGCGTCAGCACGGTTTCGGTGAGTGCCTTGAGGAGCGCGGTGCGGCGGGGCAGCTCGGCGACGAGGACGTGCTCGTCGTCGGCGTGGGCGCCGCCGCCGACCGCGCCGAGGCCGTCGAGCGTCGGAATGCCCAGCCCGGCCGTGATGTTGCCGTCGGACGCGCCGCCGACCGCCGCTTCCGTGAGCGTCCCGGCCGCGAGCTCGTTCGCGAGGGCGAAGAGGTCCGACGACGCTTTCGCTTCCAGGGGCGGCCGGTTGACGCCGCCGGCGATGCGGATCCGCGCGTGGGCCAGCACCGGCGTCAGGCTCCTCACGGCCGCGTCGACGCGCTGCTGTTCGGCCGCGTCCCACGCCCGCACGTCGACCGCGACGCCCGCCGCGGCGGGCACGGTGTTGGTCGTCGTGCCGGCGCTCAGCGCGGTCGGGACGACGGTCGTCCCCCGGGCCGGGTCGGCGAGCGCCGCCACCGCGAGGATCTGGTGGGCGACCTCGATCCCCGCGTTGACGCCCTTTTCCGGTTCGAGCCCGGCGTGCGCGGCGCGGCCCTCGACCTCGATCCGGTACAGGGAAACGCCTTTGCGGCGGGTCTTGAGCGCGCCGCCGTCGGCCGAGGCTTCGAGCACGAAGACCGCGTCGCACGTCTTGGCTTCGTCCTCGATCAGCATGCGGGACAGCGGTGAGCCGATTTCCTCGTCGCCGGTGACGAGGATCGAAAGCCCGTCCCGGTCCGGCAGTGCCGCGGCGGCGTGCAGGGCCATCACGACGCCGGCCTTCATGTCGAAGCAGCCGGGTCCGCGCAGGACGCCGTCGCGGACCTCGAAGGGGTGCGTGCGCAGGGAACCCAATGGCCACACGGTGTCGTGGTGACCGAGCAGCAGGACACGCGGCGGGCCGTCGCCGAACCGCCAGCGCAGGTGGGTGCAGCCGTCGGTGACGAGGCGCTCGGGTTCGGCGCCGAGCAGGCGGCGCCCGATCCCGGCGACGGCTTCGGCACTGCGCGCGACGGCGTCGTGGTCCGCCGACGGCGATTCGCAACGGACGAGCGTCCCGATGTCGTCGATCACCGCGGCTCACCTCGCAGCGGCTTGCCGGGCAGCGCCCCGGTGTCCAGGTTTCCTGCGCTGACCACGGGAACTCCGGCGACGTACAGGTACCGGACGCCGACGGACGGCCGGGTCGAGTCGGTGTAGGTGGCGCTGTCGGTGATCCGGTCCGGGTCGAGGACGACGAGGTCCGCGTCGGCGCCCACGCCCAGGTGTCCCTTGCCGCGGGCGCCGGGCGCGACGTCGTCGAGGAGCCGCGACGGCAGGTACGAGCAGCGGCGGAACGCTTCGAGCCAGCTCCATTCGGCGGCTTCCCGGACCATCAGGCGCAGCGTCTTGGCGAAGGTGCCGGCGGTCCGCGGGTGCGTCGTGCCGCCCGGGGGCAGCGGCCACTCGGTGCTCTCGGTGCGGCCGTCCGTCCAGTAGACCGGCATCGCATCGCTGGCGACGACGGCGTCGGGGAAGGCGAGCGCCTGGTGCAGCAGGCCGCGGTCACGCGGATCTTGCTCGTCGAGGAACTCGAGCAGGCACGGCGCGCCGGGGTCCTGCTGCCGCAGCTCGCGCAGCCGGGCCTCGTCGCGGACCCGCTCCCCCGTTTCGAGGATGACGACGCTCGACGGCTTCAACCCCTTCAGGCGCAGGCGATCCGGCTCGATGAAGGCGGCACCGACGGCCGTGCTGCCCGCGCCGTAGGGGTAAGCCTCGACAGTGACGCGCGAACCTTCGCGGCGGGCGGTGTCGAGCGTGGCGAGGACCCGGTCGATGTGGTGGCCGGAGGTGCTGTTGACGTGGCAGTGGTGCATCGCGGCGCCGGTCTCGCCCGCCGCGGCGACGACCTCCACGGACCCGTCGACCGGGATCGCGGGGTCGACCTCGACCAGCTCGCGGACGTGGGTGTAGGTGGGCACGCCGGCCTTCGCGGCGAGGTGCGCGACGGCCAGGAACTCGCCGGGCTCGGTCGCGGGCGCGTACCCCATGAGGACGCCGATGCCCAGGGCGCCCTTCGCGAGTTCGGCTTCGAGCAGGGACAGCCACGCGGTCAGTTCCCGCTTCGACGAACTCCGTTGCCACCGGGGGTTTCCGAGCACCGCCAGTCCACTGTCGATGCTCGCGTCGGGGGCGATGTTCGCGAGGACCTGCGCGCGGGCGGCGCCCCAGGAGGCGGAGAAGCCGTAGTGCAGCGGCCGCCCGGCCGCGGCGGCCTCGGCGTAGGCCCGGTCGACGGGCATCAGGCCGGCTTCGAGGTCCAGGGCGGTGGTGACGCCGTCCATGGCCTGCAGCCGCTGCCCGGCGATGGAGTGCACGTGGCTGTGCAGGTCGACGAACCCGGGCCCGACGACGAGCCCGCCGACGTCGACTTCGGTGGCGTCCGGAGCGTCGAGATCGGGGCCGACGGCTTCGACGTGGGCGCCGTTCAGGAGGACGTCGGCGATGCCGTCGAAGCCGCTCCCGGGGTCCACGACCCGGCCCGCCCGCAAGAGTGTCCGCATCGGGCTGACGTTAGGAGGATTCCGGGCGGTGCCGTTCGTGCGCGCCGACGAACCGCGGCGGCGGGTTTGATCCGCGCGGACGAACTCCTCAGGCCGGCGTCACGGGCGCCAGGAACAGGCCGGTGATCGCGTCGATCAGGCCCGTCCCGGCGTCGTCCCAGGTCGCCCTCGGTGTCGGGGTGCCCTCCGCCAGCGCCCGCTCGCGCTCCGCCGTCATGTGGATCATCAGCTGCCGAGCCATGTCGCCGCGTTCGGCGCGGACGTCCGGCGGCAGGCCGTCCAGGCACCGGTTCAGCCCCTCGACCGCGCGGGCGAGGGCCGGGGAGGCCAGCGACTCCTCCGCGATGATCTCCCGCAGTGCCGGGTCGGTCATCACCTGGGCGCTGAAGCGGGCGAACCACGTCGGCGCGCCCAGCTCCCGCAGGTACGTCGTGCTCGGGCGGACCAGGCAGGCCACCCAGTCGCGCAGGCCGGCGTCCCCGTCGATGCCCTCGACCAGCTCCGCGCGCAGCCGCTCCATCGGCTCGACGTGCTTGCGGACGATCGCGCGGACCAGGTCGACCTTCGTGCCGAAGTGGTAGTTGACGGCGGCGTTGTTGCCCTGCCCGGCGGCCTCGCTGATGTGCCGGTTGGACACCACCTGCACCCCGTGCTCGGCGAACAACCGCTCCGCCGTCACCAGGATGCTTTCCCGCGTCGCACTCGCGCGGGCCGCCTTCACGTTCATGTCCACAACCACCTGATCATCCACCGGCCCCCCACCTTACGGAGCCGCCGCGCTGGCGAGAAATCGGCGGAGCCTGGCAGAACAGCCACTGGCCGGCCGGGACCCCCGTTCCTAGCGTGGTCGATCATGATCGCAGTGCTCGCGCCGATCCTGATCGGCCTCCTCTACGTCGTGCTCGGCTCGCTGATCCCCGAGCCCCACCGCCGCAAGTTCAACGCCGTCATGGTCGGCGGGGCCGGCGCGGCCTACCTCTCCGGCGGCGCGCTCGGGCCGTGGGAGCTGGTGTTCTGCGCGGTGCTGACCTACGTGGCGTTCCGCGGGGCTCGACTCGTGGACGTTCATCGGCGTCGGCTGGCTCCTGCACACCGGCTGGGACGTCGTCCACCACCTGAAGGGCCAGCCGATCCTGCCGTTCGCGCACGACTCGTCGTTCGGCTGCGCCTTCTGCGACCCGGTGATCGCGATCTGGTGCTTCACCGGCGGCCGGTCGGTCCTCGGCCGGTTCCGGCGGGTTGGCACGCCGGAACCGGGGGTACCCGAGCGGACATGAGCACCGACGTCGAACGCGCCGCGCACGCCTTCTGCCCGCGGTGCCACCCCGACCCGCAACCGGGCGACGTGCTCATCGCGCTGTGCGGCGCCCGGCATGCGTACTACGGCCGCCGCGACCGATCGGTGAACACGTGCCCGGCCTGCGTCCGGCTGGCTTCGGCGAACGTCTACGCCTGCGGCCACCCCGGCGCCTGAGGCGGTTGTGTGAGCGCGAACAACGGGCTAACGTGAGAATCCTTCACGATAGCGCCGGTTTCTCCGCTCCGGAAGGAACACCGCCTTGCGCAGAGTGTTCACCGCCTTCGCGACGGCCGTGCTGGCCGCGTCCGGGCTCGCCGTCACCGCTCCTGTCGCCCACGCCGCCGGTGGCACCTTCAGCGTGCTGTCCTACAACATCGCCGGGCTGCCCGAGGGCATTTCCAGCGCCCCCACCCCGCGCGCGCCGAGCACGACGGCCATCGGGCAGCGCCTCGGCCCGTACGACCTGGTGCACGTCCAGGAGGACTTCAACTACCACGCCAACCTCTACGCGGCCGACACCCACCCGTACCGGACGTCGACCAGCGGCGGCGCCGGGATCGGCAGCGGCCTGAACAGCCTGTCCGCCCTGCCGGTCGACGAGCTGGAGCGAGTCCGCTGGACCTCGTGCCAGTTCGACTCGGGTGACTGCCTGACGCCGAAGGGCTTCACCTTCACCCGGCTCCGGCTCGCCGAAGGCGTCTACGTCGACGCGTACAACATCCACACGAACGCGGGCACGAACGACGGCGACCAGGCTTCGCGCGCCGCGAACCTCGAGCAGCTCACGGCGTACATCACGACGCATTCGGCGGGCAACGCCGTCCTCGTCATGGGCGACACCAACACCCGCTACACCCGGGCGGCCGACACGATCCGCGCCTTCGCGGCCGCCAACGGCCTCACCGACGCGTGGGTCCGGCTCGAACGCGGCGGCGTCCCGCCCGCCGCGGGCAGCGATCCCCTGGTGTGCGACGAAAGCGCGGTCACCAACGCGTGCGAAGTCGTCGACAAGGTGCTCTACCGCGGGAACAAGCAGATCACCCTCGACGCGACGTTCTACAACAACGAACACCGCGCCTTCCTCGACGCCTCCGGGGCGATGCTGTCGGACCACGATCCGGTGACCGTGCGGTTCGGCTGGTCGGACAACCCGGCGTTCCGGCTGAGCGACCGGTTCGGCGGCCCGCACGGCCTGCCGTTCACCGACCTGGACCGGATCCCGCCGGCCACGCGGGCAACGGCGTTCACGCTGAGCGCGGGCAGCCGCGTCGACCGGATCGGCTCGACCTCGGCGGACGGCACGACGTTCAGCCACGGCGGAACCGGCGGCACCACCCGGACCTACCGGCCGGCCGACGGCGAGTACGCGGTCTCCGCCGAGCTGTGCCGGGGCAGCTACAACGGCCACACCCGGATCTTCTCCGCCCGCATCACGACGAACCGCGGCGGCACGCTCGCCGGCGGCACGGCGACCGCGGACTGCACGACCGCGACGGCCCCGGACGGCTGGCAGATCGCCGGCTTCCACGGCCGCGCGGGTGACGAAGTGGACCAGCTGGGCTTCATCTACACCCGGCGCTGACCGGTCCACAAGGGACCGATCAGCACGGGCAGCGCGGCCACCAGGGCGATCCCGCGCACGGCGGCCGCGACGAGGTACGGCGCCCGCAACCCCAGCCCGTGGGCCACCAGTCCGCCGGCCAGGGTGCCGACCGGGATCAGGCCCCAGCTGAGCAGCCGGTACGCGCTGGAGACCCGGCCGAGCAACGCGGACGGCACCTGCTCCTGCCGGAGGCCGACGGTGACGATGTTCCACAACGTCGTCACGAAGCCGTTCAGGGCGAGGAACGCGCCGAGCACCACGGCGTCCCGGCTCAGGCCGATGCCGGCGAACGCGCCGACGTTCACCGCCAGCGACGTCAGCAACGCCGGCCGGGACCCGATCCGGGCCACGACGCGGGCGTTGACCAGGCCGCCGAGCACGCTCCCGAGCGCGGCGCCGGCGAGCAGCAGGCCGTAGCCGCGCGCGTCGAGGTGCACGACCTCGGTGGCGAGCAGGACGAGCGTCGCGGCGGCCAGCTGACCGCAGAAGGTGTTGACAGCCACCAGGATCGCGAGCGTGCGCAGCAGCCGGTGCCGCAGCAGCCACGCCAGGCCGTCCCGGATCGCCGAGCGCGTCCGGGCGGGGCCGGCTCGCCGGGGCAGCCTCGCCACCAGGACGGCGGACACCGCGAACGAGACGGCGTCCAGCCCGAACGGGAGCGCCGCCGCGACACCGAACAGCAGGCTGCCGAGCGGCGGGCCGGCGAACTGCTCGGTGACCGTGGTGATCGCCTGCTGGCGGCCGTTGGCGCGGGGCAGCAGCGGTTTCGCGACCAGGTCCGGCAGGATCGCCTGGGCCGCCGTGCTGAAAACGACTTCGCCCGCGCCGAGCCCGAACGCCGTGACGGCCAGGACCGGGATCCCGATCGCCCCGCAGGCGGCCAGGACGGCGGTCACGGCGACCAGCACGGCCTGCGCCGCCTGCGCGCGCCACAGCAGGCCGGCGCGGTCGTGGCGGTCGGCCAGCGCGCCGGCGGGCAGGGACAACAGCAGCCAGGGCAGGTACGCCGCGGCCGAGACGAGGGAAACGAGCCTCGGGTCGCGGGTGAGCGTGACGGTCAGCAGGGGCACCGCCGCGGTGAACGCGCCGGTGCCGAGGTTGTCGATGCCGGTCGCCCACAGGAGCCGCCGGAAGTCCGGTCCGATCATGGCCCGATCCTTTGGCCCACCGCGGCTTCTCGGACAGCGTTTAGCCCCGGGCTACATACTCGTCAACCATGGCCCTGACGATCGAACTCGGCGTCGCGGAGCTCGCGGCGACCCGCTTCGCGATCTCCCCGCTCTCGGAGACGGTCGCGTGCCTGCAGCAGCTGGGCGGGCGTGAGCGGCAGGCGAGCGCCCTGCCGTGGCTGCGCTGGGCCGAGGACGAGCTCGCCCGCGCGCCGCTGGACCTGCCGTGGACGTGGCCGCTGATCGTGAACGACCGGCCCAACTGGCCGGAGTTCCTCGTGCCCGCGCCGCGCGATGCCGGCCCGTCCATCGACGACGACCTGGCCGCGCTGCGGCGGACGACCGCGCGGCAGGTCCGGACCAGCCTCGGGCGGGTGTTCGGCACGGACCTCCGCGGCACGACGGCCGAGCTCGCCGCGCGGCCGGCGGCCGGGCTGAAGGCGATCGCCGACGAGCTGCACCGGGCGCACGACCGGCTGCTCGCCCCGCACTGGCCGCGGATCCGGGCCGTCCTCGACGCCGACGTCGCCCACCGCGCGCGGGTGCTGGCCGCGGGCGGCGCGGAACGGCTGTTCGCCGGCCTGCACCCGGATCTGCGCTGGGACGCCGGAAAGCTGCTGCTGACCGGCGACCGCCTGGTGCACCGGGGTCCCGGCGGGCTCGTCCTCATCCCGGTCGCACTCGGCTGCGCGCACGTCCTGATCAAGGGGAGGACGTCCACGCAGACGACGGTCCGCTACCCGGCCCGCGGCCGCGGTGCCCTGTGGATGGCGGGCACGCGCCCACCATCCGGCGGCACGGTCCGGCTACTCGGCCTCGCGCGGGCCAGGCTCCTCGAAACGCTGCGCTCCCCCGCCACCACGACCGACCTGGCCCGCGCCCTCGGCGTGACGCCCAGCGCGGTGTCGCAGCACCTGGCCGTGCTGCGGGAGAACGGGCTGGTCGAGCGGGAACGCTCCGGGCGCCAGGTCCTGTACCTGATCACGGCGCTCGGAGCGGCCCTGCTCACCGGCTAAGGCGTGTCCGGTAAGTGATCCAGCCGCGGTCCCGGCGGATCACCTTCGTCAGCCCGGAGCGGGATGACCAGGTCGCCCGCCGCAAGGGCAAAGCCCCCGTGGCGGGCGAGCACCGGCCTTCGACACCGGGGGCTGCAAGCAGCGCACCGTGGTCGAGCGGTGCTCCTAGCCCAGCGAGGACAGCGGCACCGCGAACACCGACCGGCCACAGGTCTGGTTCTGCGCCTGGCAGTCCGCGGTCGACCACTCGGACTGGGACCAGACCAGGCCCGTCGACCAGTCGTACGTCAGCGCCTCCGGGTGGACCGCCCAGCACGCGGACGTCGAGCCGCACGTCGCGGAGGTGCTCGCCGTCGTCGTCTGGGCCCAGAGCTGGCCGTTGAGCGTTGCCGAGCTGTGGGCCACGTACCACTTGCCGTCGTGGGACAGGACGCCCTGCATGTTGCCGACGTAGCTGCGGAACGCCTCCGTCGCGGTCCCGGTCAGCAGGTAGTCCGTGCCCATCGGGAAGCGGTAGAGCCGGCCGTGCAGGCTCTGGTCGGAGAAGTACTCGGTCGTCACGATGCTGGCCGGGCTCGTGCTGCGGTCCAGCGAGAGCGACGAGAAGCACGGCACGCCCGTGTCGGACGCCATGCTGCAGGTGCCGCCCGCGTAGGTGTAGTAGCCGACCTGCATCATCGCGTACTTGTACGTGTAGGCCGCATATCCGCCCGAGGTCTTGCCGATCGCGTTCGACGTCGTGTCGGTCAGCTGCAGGATGTGCTTGGTGCTGAACACCCGGATCGCGGTCGAGGTGTTCCCGACGGCGGTGACGTAGATCTTGTCGCCGTACCAGGCCATCCCGCCCATGTGGGCCGTCGCCGCGGAGAAGCTGCTGCCGCTGCTGTTCGGCACGGCCAGGTACATCATCCGGTGGGCGGCCGAGGCGGGGTTGTCGTAGTTGACCGCCTGGATCCGCGCGTCGTTGTAGCGGCCGAGCGCGTCGGTGCCGTGCCAGCCGGACAGGATGATCTTGTCCGCGCCCCACATCCCGTCGTCGTCGGCGTCGCCGGAGGTCGTGATGCCCTGCGGCACCCAGGTCGTGCTGCCGGCGCGTTCGGAGTCCCAGCACAGCGACTTCGCGGCGGCCGGTGCCTTGGGCAGCGCGGCCTTCTCCGCGCTCGTGCAGCCGGTCATCGCGTAGCTGGTGTCGTGGACGACGGTGTTGAGGCTGACGTTCGGCAGCGCGTTGTCCAGCGCGGTCAGCGCGGCGGCCGGGGTCGCGTGCCAGACCAGGTTCTGCTTGGTCGTGGTCGTCAGCGGATCGCTGTAGGCGGCACTGGCCGTGCCGGGCAGTGCCAGTGCGCCGGCCACCACGGCCAGCGCGAGGAGGAGCACTTTCGGAGTTCGCATGGTCGCATTGCGCCAGAGGCGGATCCAAAATCCGTACAACGCGCGTACTAGTCGGCCAGCGACAGCACCGTCCGTGCCTGCTCGACCATGGCGACGTCCAGGAACGTCCCGTCGGGCAACGCGATCGCGCCGACGCCGGCGGCCGTCGCGTCGGCGACGCGGGCGATGACCTCGCGCGCCCGCGACACCTCCTGCGACGTCGGCAGGAACGCCGTCCGGATCGTCTCGAGCTGGACCGGGTGGATCGCCGTGCGGCCGCGGAAGCCGAGCGCCCGGCCCGCCCGGCACGACGCCGCGAGCCCGTCGCGGTCGCGGACGTTCGCGTACGCCGACATCGCGGGCGGTGCGAGCCGGGCCGCCCGGGCCGCGACGATCACCCGGCTGCGCGCCCACGTCAGCCCGGCGTCGTCGGCGACACCGAGGTCCGAGCGCAGATCGGCCTCACCGAGCCCGATCGACGCGATCCGCGGCGACGCCGTCGCGATGTCCAGGGCCCGTTCCACCCCGAGCGCCGACTCGATCAGCGGGTGGAGTGCCCGGCCCGGCAGCGCGGCCTCGACGGCCAGGATCTCCGCCGGCGCCTCGACCTTCGGCAGCCGGGCGCCCACCGCGAGCGGCAGCCGGGCCACCGCGGCCAGGTCGGCCTCGTGCCACGGCGTGCTCGGGTGGTTGACGCGCACCTGCACCGGCCTGACCACCGCCGCGAGCAGCTCCAGAAGGTTCTCGCGGGCCTCGTCCTTGTGCGCCGGGGCGACCGCGTCCTCGAGGTCGACGAGCACTACGTCGGCCGCGGACGCCAGGGCCTTGCGCACCCGGTCCGGCCGGTCGGCCGGGGTGTAGAGGAACGTCAGCGGCGGGCTCACACCGCACCCCGTTCGCGCAGCTCGGCCACCCGCTCGGGCGAGAACCCCAGCTCCGCCAGCACGGCGTCGGTGTCGGCGCCGTGCGGGCGGCCGGTGAACCCGATGACGCCGTCGTGGCCGGAGAGCCGGAACAGCGGGCCCTGCATGAGCATCGGGCCGAGGTCGGCGTCCTCGATCTCGTGGATCGTGCCGAGCGCGCGGAACTGCGGGTCCTCGACGATGTCGGCGGCGTCGTAGATCGGCGCGACCGCGGCCTGCGCTTCTTCGAACGCGGCGACGACCTCGTCGCGCGTGCGCTGCCCGATCCACTTGCCGACGGCTTCGTCGAGCTCGTCGGCGTGGCGGGCCCGGTCGGCGCCGGTGGCGAACCACGGCTCGTCGGCCAGGTCCGGGCGGCCGACCATGCGGACCACGCGCTCGGCGATCGACTGGGCCGACGTCGACACCGCGACCCACTGGCCGTCGGCCGTGCGGTAGGTGTTGCGCGGCGCGTTGTTCGTCGACCGGTTGCCGGTGCGCGGCTGGACGGTGCGCAGCTGGTCCCAGCGCGTGATCTGCGGGCCGAGCATGGCCAGCATCGGCTCGATGATCGCGGTGTCGACGACCTGCCCGCGCCCGGTGTTCGCCCGCGCCGCGAGGGCGACCATGATCGCGTACGCCGTGGCCAGGGACGCGACACCGTCGGCGAGCCCGAACGGCGGGAGCGTCGGCGGCCCGTCCGGTTCCCCGGTGGTCGCCGCGAACCCGCTCATCGCCTCGGCGAGCGTGCCGAAGCCCGGCCGGCTGCGGTACGGGCCGAGCTGCCCGAAGCCGGTGACGCGGGCGAGCACGAGCTTCGGGTTCCAGCTCGCCAGCTCGTCGTACCCGAGGTGCCAGCGTTCGAGCGTGCCGGGGCGGAAGTTCTCGATGACGACGTCGGCCGAGGCGGCCAGCGCGAGGAACACCTCGCGGCCGCCTTCGCTGCCGAGGTCGGCCGTGACCGTGCGCTTGTTGCGGCCCAAGGTCTTCCACCACAGGTTGACGCCGTCCTTCGCGGCGCCGTGGGTGCGCGAGGGGTCGGGTTTGCGCGGGTGCTCGACCTTGATCACCTCGGCGCCCATGTCCCCGAGGTGCATGGCGGCCATCGGGCCGGCGAAGAGCGTGGACGCGTCGACGACGCGCAGCCCGGCCAGGGCGCCGGTCGACCGGTCACGGGAGACGGTCACGCCGTCACCTCCCAGGCGCAGCGGAAGCCGACGGTCGCACTGCGGGCGAGGCCCAGGCCGGGCAGCAGGAGCTTCACGGTGTATTCGGGGTCCTTCCGGCCACCTTCGACGTACCATTCGGAGCCCTCGGCGGCGTAGTCGCTGCCGCCCTTGAGCATCACGAACCGCGTCCGTCCGTCGGAGTGTTCGCTCTCGGTCCAGTTCCACACGGCCGGGGTGCCCCGTTCGAGGCTTTCGCCGGCCAGCTGCCATTCGTCCTCGGTCGGCAGGCGGCCACCGCGCCAGGCGCAGTACGCGCGGGCGTCGTCGAGGTCGACGTGGGTGACGGGTTCGTCGGGCGCGCCCGGGTGCTTCGGCTCGTGGCCGGTGGCGGTCAGGAACTCCGCGTACTGCGCGTTGGTCACTTCGGTGACGCCGATCGCGACAGCCGTGGCCAGCTCACCTTCGCGCTGCAGCGTGCGGGCGTCGTGCAGGCGCGGCGGAAGCGGCTTCCATTCGTCCACATAGGGCGCTCCCTGGTACGTGCCGGTCTCGCGGGCGCGGTAGCGCACGGTCAGCACGTACGGCCCGGCCGGGACCACGACGGCGTCCGCGTCGGGCTTTCCGATGGTCCTTTGTGGACTTATTCGCTTCGCGAGCCGGTGCGGGAAGCGGGAGTCCGGGTCGTGCGGCAGCTCCGGAAGGTCCGGCAGCCACCCTTCCACCGCAGCGCCGATCCCGCGGGCCGGTACGCCGCCCAGAAGGTCGGTGCCGGGCAGCGGGCCGTGGTAGTCGGTGTCGCCGCGGTTGACGAGCGTCCACAAGATCTTGCCGTCCAGTTCCCACTTGGACGCGTAGACGCCGGCCGCCTCGGCCTCGGGCGGCAGCTCGGCCAGGGGCGTCCACTCGCCGTCGAGCAGCAGGTCTTTCGCGGCACGCTGGAGCGTGACCATCCGGCGGACGGTCGCGGCGTCGCGGGGCGACCAGCCGACCCACACGCCGAAGACGACTTCCCACACCATGACGCCGACGCCGTTGAGCCACGCCGACTGGAGTTCTTCGCTGTGGTCGCGGTGCCAGCGGCGGACGTGGTGCTGCATGTGCCGGCGCTCGTACCAGTGGGCACGCAGGACGCCCGGGACGGGCGAGTCGGCGAAGAACTGGGCCCACGACGCCGCGTGGTCCTCGATGCGCTCGACCGGCAGCTTGGACTCGCCTTCGAGGACGATGCCGGGCCGGGCGGCTTCGAGCCGGGCGACGAAGTCCGGCTCGGCCTTCTTGAGGGTGTCGAGGAAGACACCGTCGGCTTTCAGGTCGGCGACCAGGGCCGCGAGTTCGGTGAGGTCGTCGTCGCCGCGGCGGGTGCCGACGTCCCAGGGGTTGTAGTCGACGAAGACGTGCAGGCCGTGGCCGTGCAGGGTGTCGATCAGGTCCGTGAGCCCGGGGACGTCGCGGTAGAAGTCCCACTGGTTGCGGTCGTCGAGGCCGATCACCGGGTAGGCGTGCCAGAGGACGACGGCGTCCAGGCCGCCGAAGCGCTCTTGTGCGTCGGCGAGGAAGCGCTCGGGGGTGAAGCGGTGCTCGGCGAAGGAGTAGAGCAGCTCGTCCCAGAGCCAGACCTGGGCGACCGTGTGGCAGGTCTGCGCCCAGGCCGCGTTCGGACGCTCGTAGTCCTGGCCGGTGTAGCCGTGCCGGCTTCGCGCGTCTTCGCGCCATTCCCGGAGTTTCGCGCGCCACGCGGGCCGGTCGGCCGGGTCCGCGGGGGCGGCGAAGATCTTCGCGTCGTCGAGGTCGGACAGGGGGCCGCGCACCTCGGTGGGGCGGTCGATCGGCCGCGGGACGAGCGGGTCGAACTGATAGGTCATGATGTCTTTCCTGCGACCTCGGCGGCGGTGGGGACGGCGGCCTGGGCGCCGGGCCGGGTGACGGCGAGCGCACCGGCCACGGTCGCCCGCTTCGCCGCCGCGGGGAGGTCTTCGCCCTGAGCCAGCGCCGCCGCGAGGACGCCGCAGAACGTGTCGCCGGCGCCGGTGGTGTCGACGACGTCGACCGGGATGCCGGGGATCCGCACGGGTTCGTGGTCCCTGCGGAGGACCACACAGCCTTCGCCGCCGAGGGTGACCACGACGGCGGGTACGCGCTTGAGCAGCTTCTCGGGCTCGCCGGCGAGGTCGGCGGCCTCGTGCTCGTTGACGACGAGCAGGTCGAGGACCTCCCACAGCGAGTCCGGCAGCTCCCGCGAGGGCGCGGCGTTGAGGATCATCCGCGCTCCGGGTCTCCTGGCCGCGGCGGCCGCCGCGACGACGTCGAGCGGGATTTCCAGCTGGGCCAGCACGACGTCGGCTTCGGCGATCCGTTCGGCCTGGGCGGCGCCGACCTGCACGTGCTCGTTCGCGCCGGGTGCGACGACGATGGCGTTCTCGCCGTCGGGGGCGACGGTGATGAAGGCGGTCCCGGTGGGCGCGTCGGCCCGGTCGACGAGGTCGGTCCGGACCCCGGCGCCACCGAGGGAGACGAGAAGAAGGTCGGCGGCTTCGTCTTCGCCGAGCGCCCCGACGAAGGTGGTGTCGGCGCCCCCGGCCAGCGCGGCGGCGACGGCCTGGTTCGCGCCCTTGCCGCCGGGACTGCGCCGCAGCCGTCCCCCGAGCACGGTCTCCCCGGCTTTCGGCGGCCGCGGAACATCGACGGCGAGGTCGACGTTGGCCGAACCGACCACCACTACTCGCCCGGTCACTTCCGCACCTCCGCCAGCGCCGCCGTGCGGGCCGCGAGGTCCTCGATCCGCCGCTCTCCACCCGGCAGCGAGGTCGCGATCCGGCCGTCCAGCGGCTTGCTCCAGTAGTCGTCCACCCCGCTCAGCGCGCCCACCACTCCCCCGACCGTCGCGGCCGCCGAGTCCGTGTCCCAGCCCGCCGTCACCGCGATCGCGACGCTCGGCCCGAACTCCCCGCCCCCCGCGGCGAGCGCGTACGCGATCACCGCCGCGTTGTTGAGCACGTGCACCCAGTGCAGGTGCCCGTAAGCCGCGTGGAGCCGGTCGAGTCCACTTCGGACATCGCCGTCCGACGCCGCGTCCCGGCCGAAGCGGATCGCGGTCGCGAGGTCACTCGACGAAGGGACCACCGCCGCTGCCGCGTCGAGGACTTCGTCCACCGTGTCGCACACCATCGCCGCCGAGGCGAGTGCCGCCGCCCACATCGCGCCGTACACGCCGTTGCGCGTGTGGCTCAACCGGGCGTCCGTCCACGCCAGCCGGGCCGCCGACCGCACGTCGCCCGGGGACACCCAGCCGAACACGTCCGCGCGGATCAGCGCGCCGATCCACTCGCGGAACGGGTTCCGGTAGGTCGCGGTGTCCGCGCGCGCGTCCAGGATGTTGCGGTACGCCGCCCGCTCCGCCGTGAACACCCGCCCGGCCGGCAGGTTGTCCAGCCACAGTTGCGCGACGTCGTCCGTCGTGAAGGCGAAACCGCGCGACTCCAGGAGCGACAACGCCAGCATCGGGTAGTTGAGGTCGTCGTCCTCGGGCATCCCGTCGATGTTCTCCTCCAGCGACGTCGGCGCCGACCGGCGGTTCCACGGCCACCGCGCCGCGACGTCGCCGGGCAGCCCCACCGCGGTGAACCACCGGTCGAGCGGCCAGCGGCCGGTCGCGCGCAGGATCTCCTCGATGCCCTCCCGCGGGATCTTCTCCACGGGCTTGCCGAGCAGGCACCCGGCGGCCCGGCCGGTCCACGCGCTCAGCTCACGCCCCCGCGACCCGCGAGGCAGTGACGGCGGCGCAGGCAGGTCCAGCGAGTCCCAGGAAGGCTCGGCCACCGGCGAGTCGAGCTCGTCCAGCAGCTCCCGGGCCAGCGGCCGCAGCGAAGGCATCGCCGGACCCGCACCGCTCACGACCGGCGTCGGGTCACCACCCGCCGCGACCCACCTGTCCCGGACCGCGGTGACGTCCTTGCCCTCGGCCAGGGACTGCACCAGCTCGTGCGGGAGCAGGTCTTCGGGCTGGGCCCAGGTCAGCCTCACGCCGTCTCCCCGAGGAACGCGGCCCGGGCCGCGGCCCGCTCCCGGTCGGCCTTCAGGATGTCCGCGGCCGCCGAGGCCAGCAGGTGCCCGGTCTCGCGCAGGTCCATCCGGCTGGCGTCGCCGATCTCGTCGACCCACGCGGCGGGCACGACCGCCGTCCCGCCGAGGCCCGCGCAGATCGCCGCCGCCATCACGGCGATCGAGTCGGCGTCCCGGCCGTAGTTCACGGCGGCGAGCACCGCCCCGCGGAAGTCGCCCCGGTGCGCCAGCACGAACGCCAGCGCGGCGGGCAGCTCCTCGATGGACTTCGTCCGCGACGGACGCCGGGCGTCCATGGACATCTCCCGGTAGTGCGGGCCCACCGAGTCGAACGGCGCGACCGTCTCCCGGACGAGCGCGGCCAGCGCCCGTTCTTCGTCGTCGGTGGCCGGGGGGACGGTCCGGCCGGCGAACTCCGCGACGACGGCCCGCAGCGCCGCCGCGGTCCCGTCGTGCGCCACTTCCAGGGCCGCCGCGACGACGTCGTCGAGCGACGCGCCCGGGGCGACGGCGGCCGCCACCATCGCGGCCAGCACGCCCGCCGCCTCCCGGCCGTAGCTCGACTGGTGCGCGCCGGTGAGGTCGATCGCCTCGGCGTACGCCGCCCGCGGATCACCCGCGTTGACGACGCCCACCGGGGCGACGTACATCGCCGCACCGCAGTTGACCACGTTCCCCACGCCGGCTTCGCGCGGGTCGACGTGTCCGTAGTGGAGTCTCGCGACGATCCACTTCTCGGCCAGGAAGACCCGCTGCAGCAGCAACGCGGTCGACTCCAGCTCCGGCACCCAGCGCGGCTCGCCGATCATGAGCGGCACCAGGTCCTCGGCCATCGCGTACGCGTCGAGGTGCGCGCGGCGCTTCGCGTACACCTCGACGAGCGCCCGCGTCATGAGGGTGTCGTCGGTGATGTGCCCGTCGCCCTTGTGGTACGGCGCGATCGGGCGCGCCGTCCGCCAGTCCGGGTACCACGGCCCGACGACGCCGGTCACCCGGCCGCCGTGGCGCTCTTCGATCTGTTCGGGTGTCCACCCTTCGGTGGCGCCGCCGAGGGCGTCCCCGACGGCCGCGCCGGTGATCACCGCGACGGCCCGGTCTTCCAGCCAGGTCAAGAATCCGCTCCTGTCACTTGCTGACGCTCTTCCAGCCGTCCTCGAGCTGCTTCGCGAGGCCGGCGGCGTCGATCTTCTGTCCGAGGAACTGCTGGTACGCCGGGGTCGCGACGGTGTCCTTCCACTGCGCGTACTTGCCGGCGAACAGGTACGGCGCCGAGGTCAGGTGCTCCCCCGACGCGAGGATCGCGTCCCAGCCGTTCTTGCCGGCGAGCTTCGTGGCCAGCGCCTTGCGCGCCGAGGTCGTCGGCGGGATCAGCGCGTCGGCCTCGTTGATCGCGGCGAGGTTTTCGGTGCTGGTGAAGAAGTCGACGAACTCCGCGGCTTCCTTGACGTGGCCGGAGTCCTTGTTCACCGACAGCGTCTGCGGGTTCGCGGCCTGCGCGGGCCCGGCCGAGCCGGCCAGCGGCGGGAGCACGACCCAGTCGAAGCCCTTCGGCGCGTCCTTCGCGATGTTGGCCGCCTGGTAGGAACCCTGGACCGTCATCGCGATCTGGCCTGCGTAGAACGGCGCGAGCGCCTTGGTGCCCGACTGCGTCAGCGTGACCGGCAGGATCGAGTGGTCCTGGTGGGCCATCGCGTCGACGAGCTGCGGCAGGGCCTGCTCGCCCTGGCCGACGGTCAGGTTCGCCTTGTCACCGGTGCCTTCGAAGTACTTGCCGCCGAAGCCGGGAGCCAGCGCGACGAACGCCGCCGTCGGGCTCGACAGGCCCCAGCCGAGGCCGAACTTGCCGTCCTTGGTCGTCGCCTTCGCGATGTCGCGCAGCTGGTCCCAGGTCATCGACGCGCCGGTCGGGACGGTGACGCCCGCCTGCTGCAGCTGGGTCTTGTTCGCGAAGACCACATAGGACTGCAGCTCGGTCGGCACCGCGATGACCTTGCCGTCGACGGTCACCGAGTCCAGGACGCCCTTCGGGATGTCCGCGCGCTTGCCCTCCGGCAGGTACTGCGTCAGGTCCGCGAGGTAGCCGTCGGTGGCGAAGGGCGCGATGCCGGCCGCCTCGTAGTGCACGATGTCCGGCGCCGTGCCCGCGTTGAACTGGGTGATCAGCTTGTCGTAGACGCCGTCCCAGCCCGCCTGCACGATCTTGACCTGCACGTCCGGGTGCGCCTTGTTCCAGTCACCGACGATCTTCTGCGTCGCGGCGATGGCGGCGGGCTGGTCGGACAGGGACTGGAAGGTGAGGGTGACCGGCCCGTCCCCGCCGTCCCCGCTCCCGCCGCCCCCGCACGCGGTGAGCAGCAGGCCGGCGACCGACAGGAGGGTGGCGGCAATCATGCGTCGTGTCTTCATCGACCGACCTTTCGACCTTTTTCGTTGAGGGTGGGGAGGGTCATCCCTTCACCGCCCCGGCCATCAGGCCGCTGGTGAGCCTCCGGCGCAGGATGCTGAAGAAGACGATGCTGGGGATGGCGGCGAGCACGGCGCCGGCGGCGAGCGGGCCGAGGGCGACCTTGCCCTCCCCGCCGACGAACATGTTGAGCGTGATGGGCAGCGTGTAGTTCTCCGGCGACTGCAGGAGGACCAGCGCGAAGAAGAACTCGTTCCACGACGAGACGAAGCTGAACATCGCCGTCGCGGCGACACCCGGGGCGAGCAGCGGGAAGACGATCGTGCGCAGCACGGTCAGCCGGCTCGCGCCGTCCACCGCCCCGGCCTCCTCCAGCTCCACCGGGATCGCGGCGACGTACCCCTGCAGCATCCAGAGCGCGAACGGCAGCATGTACGTCGTGTGCACCAGCGTCAGGCCGGCGAGGTTGTCGGCCAGGCCGAGCGTCCGCAGGATGAGGTACAGCGGCAGGATGATGAGCACGACCGGGAACACCTGGCTGACCAGGATCCAGCCGACGCCGGCCGCGCGCACCTTGCCCTTGAGCCGCGCGAGCACGTAGGACGCGGGCACGGCGATGACGACCGACAGCGCGGTCGAAGCGAGCGCGACGATCAGGCTGTTCGCGGCGGACCGGACCAGGCCCTGCTTTTCCAGGGCTTCGGTGTAGTTGTCCCAATGCCATTCGCTCGGCAGCAGGCTGACCGTCAGGGAATTGAGCTCGCCCGACGACTTCACCGACGCGGAAATCAGCCACAGCAACGGGAAGCCCAGGAACAGGATGTAGAGCGCGAGGGCGATGTATTGCGCCGGGCGTACCAGAGTCCTCATCAGCGCCCCTTCCCGGCGCGGTCGTCGCGGAACTGCGACCGCAGGTAGACGGCGAGGATCAGCACGACCACGACGACGAGCACCAGGCCCATCGCGGCGGCGTAGCCGATCTCGCGGTTCTTGAAGGCCTCGAGGTAGATGAACAGCACCGGGACCATCGTCTTGCCGCCCGGGCCACCCGCGGTGAGGACGTAGACCAGCGAGAACGAGTTGAAGTTCCAGATGAAGTTCAGCGACGTGATCGACGTGACGATCGGGCGCAGGCTCGGCCACGTCACCGCGGTGAACCGCCGCCACGCGCCCGCGCCGTCCATCGCGGCGGCTTCCTGCAGCTCGGCCGGGATCTGCTGCAGGCCGGCCAGCAGCGTCACCGTCGTCTGCGGCATCCCGACCCAGACGCCGACGACGATCACCGCGGGCAGCGCGACCGAGAAGTCGCCGAGCCAGTTGATGTCGCTGGGCAGGCCGACGCTGCCGAGGAAGGCGTTGAGCGGGCCGCCGTTGGCCGAGTAGATCATCTGCCACATGATCGCCACGACGACCGGCGGCATCGCCCAGGGAATCAGCGCGAGCACCCGGGTCAGGCCTTGCAGTTTGAGCCCGGAGTTGAGCAGCAGGGCCAGGCCCATCGCGGCGGCGAGCTGGAGCATCGTGACACCGACGGTCCAGATCATCCCGATCCGCAGCGAGTCCCAGAACAGGTCGTTGCCGACGAGCTTCGTGAAGTTGTCGACGCCGGCGAAGCCGTAGTCGGGGTGGCGCACCAGGCGCGCGTCGGTGAAGGCCAGGAAGATCCCGACGACCAGCGGCGCGACGCTCAGCACGAGGATCGGGATCAGCGACGGCAGCACCAGCCCGATCGCCTCCCGCCGCCGGGAACGGGCCAGCGCGGGCTTCTTCTTCCCGGCCGGGGGCGCCGGGCGGGTCAGCGTCGCGGTCATCGCGCACCCCCGGTCGACTCGCGCACCCTCAGCTCCGGGCCGACGGCGACCTGCTGCGCGGCGTGGTCCGGGTCGTCGGCGAGCTGGAGCATGATCCGCGCCGCCGCGCGCCCGCGTTCGGTCGAGCCGAGGGAGACGCTGGTGAGGCTGGGCTGGAAGACCCGGCCGATCTCGGTGTCGTCCATGCCGGTGATCGCGACGTCCTCGGGCACGGACAGGCCGAGTTCCCGCACGGCCCGGATGGCGCCGATGGCGAGCAGGTCGTTGGCGGCGACGAGCGCGTCGAGCCGGCCGCGGGCGAGCAGCCGGCGGGCGGCCTCGAGCCCGGCCGTGACGGTGAAGTCCCCGGCGACCTCCTGGTCGGCCCGGTCGAAGGCGATTTCCCCGGCCACGGCGTCGAACCCCCGCTGGCGCGCGGCGCCGGGGGTGGTGTCGAGCGGGCCGTTGAGGAACCCGACGTTGCGGCAGCCGAGGGCGTGCAGGTGGCGGACGGCCGCGCCGATCCCGCCCGCGGAGTCGGTGGAGACCGAGCTGATGCCCCGGTCGTCCAGCGCCCGCCCGATCACCACGACCGGGACGGGGGCCTGCTGGATCTCGCGGATCAGCCGGTCGTCGGTGCGCAGCGGGCTGACGATCATGCCGTCGACGAAGCCGCTGTTGAGGCTGCGCACGAGCTCGGTGGTCGACGTCGCGGTGTCCCCCGTGCTCATCACGACGACCCGGTAGCCGTGAGGGGCGAGGACTTCGTGGATGGCCCGCATCATCTCGACGTAGACGGGGTTCCCGATGTCGGCGACGGCGAAGGCGACCTGGAAGGTCTTCTTCAGCCGCAGCGACCGCCCGATGGCATCGGCGCTGTACCCGAGCTCGGCCGCGGCGGCCCGCACGCGTTCGACCATGGCCGGGCTGGCACCGGAGCCGTGCAGCGCCCGCGAGGTCGAGGCCAGGGACACCCCGGCGCGCTCGGCGACCTGGAGCAGCGTGGCCCGTGTTGACGTCATCGGCTACCTCGTTGTGCGTTCTTGGAAACGTTTCCAGCTGCGGAAGGCGGGATTGGAAACGTTTCCAATCGGATTAATCCAGATACTGACACCGGTGAGCGGGACATGTCAACACGACACGGAGAGCACCGGAGCGGTCACGAGGCCGTACCCGGACGGTCGGCTCGCGTACCCAGGCAGTCGGCTCGCGTACCCGGACGGTCGGCTCACGGTCCGACCCTCTGGGTACGCGAGCCGACTCTCCAGGTACGTGAGCCGACCCTCGGGGTACGTGAGCCGACGCTTGGGGTACCTCTCCCCCGCGTCCGGTGAATTTCTCCCGCATCCTGGTACGGCTGGCCGGACTGACCGGAATGCCCCGATAGTGGTCGCGTGCTCACTTCCCGTGCTCCGCTGACCCTGCCCCGGGCCGAACGAGCCGGGACGCGAGTGTCCTATCGGGACGCACTCGTCGCGACCCTCGCCGGCTACCGGCCGCTGCTGCTGGACCTCGTCGTTCCGGCCGGGCAAGCGCCCGGCAGCGGCCACCCGGTCGTCGTCTACCTCTACGGCGGGGCGCCCGCGGCGGGGTCGCACAAGCACAGCCTGCTCGGCGACCGCGTGACGGATCGGTTGGTGGCGGCCGGGTTCGCCGTCGCGCGGGCGCAGTACCGGCACGGGCGGGAAGCCCCCTTCCCCGCGCAGGTCCACGACGTGAAGGCCGCCGTGCGCTGGGTGCGCCACCACGCCGGGGAGCTGGAGCTCGACGCGAACCGCGTCGCGGCGTGGGGGCACTCGGCCGGCGGCTACCTGGCCGCGATGCTCGCCGTCACGGCGGACGACCCCGAGTTCGAAGGCGACCTCGGGATCACGGGCCCGCCGAGCCGGGTCGCCGCCGCGATCGCCTGGAGCGCACCGGCGGACTTCACGCGCATCCCGCCGCCACCCGCGGGTTCCCCGTTGCACAGCAGCGGCCACGACCCGCACGACTGGCTCCCCGGCCCGACCGCGAGCCCGCTGCTCCACGCGTCGGCGACCGCGGCCCCGCTCCTGCTGGCCCACGGGACCGACGACGCCGGGATCCCCATCGCCCACAGCGAAGCACTGGTCGCGGCCTACTGGCGGGCCGGCGCGGACGCCGACCTCGTCCGCATCGAGGGCGCGGGCCACTTCTACGGCGAGCGCAAGCTCCAGCACGTCACCGACGCCGGCATCGCCTTCCTCCGCAACCACCTCACGACGCAGGCCTGACCTCAGCCGACGACGTCGATCTCGAACGGCTCCCCGGCGCTGTACTCGAGGTCGGCCCACACCGCGCCCGGCAGGGCGAACCGGCGGTGGGACGTCAGCCGGTCGTCGTAGTTCGGGTCGGACTTCGGGTTGTGGCCGACGCCCGCCTTGTCCGAGCCCCACGCGAAGATGTTGCCGACCCACATCGGCTTCGACACGCCTTGGCCGTTGATCCGCGGGCGGACGACGAGGGCGGCGCCGGCGCTGCCGGACAGGTTGAGCCGGACCGTGTTCTGCCCGGCGTTGGGCGGGGTGACGGTGATGCGTTCCATGAGCTCCACTTCCGGTTCGGCGGTCAGTTTTCCGGATCCCGGCGAATCCACGCCGGGCCAGAAGTCGGCCACGACGGAGATGTCGATGCCGGGTGCGACGTCCAGCAGGTACTGCGCGGCGATCGCGCCTTCGGGGATCTCGCGCCTGCCGGTGGCCGTGGCGATCCAGTACAGCGGCGGCTCGACGCGCTGGGCCTTGAACGCCGCTTTCACCTTCGGCCAGGTCGACCGGTTGCAGTAGACGACCGGGTACGCGAACCCCGACGCACGCCGCCGCGCGGCCCAGCCCGGCGCCTCCTCCGGCGTGGCGTCGCCCGGCTCGACGTCCAGGACGTGCCCGTCGTTCGTCGACGCCTTCTTGACGATCCGCACCTTGAGGGCGTCCGGGAAGAGCGCCCAGTCGGCGGCGGTCCACGGCGCGAGCTTGATCCGGTCGATGTACCCGGCCACGAGCACCGGACGGCCATCCTTCTTGAGGATGTTCCGCGCGGTGACGGCGTCATACATGGTGCGCATCGGCGTGCCTCGAAATCGTGGGGCGGCGGATATCGGCGTATTCACGATCGCGCAAAGAGGATAACGCCACAACGGCGAAAAGGGCGCCTTTTCGGGCGGAATCGGCTCGCCGAAAAGACTCCACGCGCGGAGGCGGGCCCGGAAACAACCGGACCCGCCGCCGCCACGGGTCATTCTTCCCGCAAATTCTCCAGGTTCGTCGTCCGCCACAATGCGGGCAGTGTCAACGCGGTGACGAACAGTACCGCGGCGATCGCGGTCGCCGTCAGCAGCGCGATCGACGCCGGGTCCGCCGTCATCGGGCGGTGCACCACGAACCTGAGCACCAGCCAGTCGAGGGCGAGCCCGGCCGGCACCGCGACGAGCACCGCCACGGCCACCGGGATCGCCAGCTGCCACACCAGCGACCGGGCGAGCACGCCGCGCCCGACGCCGTTCGCCGCCAGCGCGGCGAGGCTGCGCCGCCGTTCCCGCAGCTGCTCCCACGCGGCGACCAGCAGGCTGCCCGCGACGAACAGCAGCACCAGCACCGAACCGACCGACAGCACCCGGGTGATCAGCGCGGACGTGCTGTCCCGCCCGGTGCCGAGCGAGCTGACGGATCCGTTCCAGCCCACCACGTTCCGGACGCGCTCCACCTGATCCGGATCGGCGTCCGGCAGCGTCGCGGACACGGTCAGCCCGACGCCCGACGCCGTCGCCAGCGCGCCCGGGGTGACGACCACCTCCGGCGCGTCTTCCCCGGACATCGGCACGCGGTGCACCGCCGGCACCGTCCACTGGGGAACAGGGGCGCGGGCGATCCGGCGGAGCTCGGAGAACCACAGGCGGTCCCCCGGCGCGGGCACGTAGCCGCGGTAGGCCGTCGCGGCGTAGACGTCGCCGTCGTGGCAGTCCGCGATCCCGGTGCGGGCCCGCAGCCCCGGGCAGTCCTCGACGGCGACCGAATTGCGTTCGCCCGACGCGGTCTCGATCATGGCGCTGGTCCGCACCGGCGCGGCACCCAGCCCGGGCAGCGCGTGGAGGGCGGCGGTGAACGCCTCGCCGTCGTCGACGCTCATGGCGTAGTAGCTCGCGTACACGCGGATGTCCTGCGGCGCGGGGCGTTCGAACTCGGTCCGGTCGTAGACCCCTTGCAGTGCAATGGATCCGGCCAGCACCACGGCGACGCCGCTGACCAGCCGCGCCGCCGTCGCGCTGTCCAGCTGGAGCCGGCGCACGGCCAGCAGCCAGGCCGGCGAACCGCCCCCGAGCAGGCCGGCGACCCGCTCGACCACCCACGGCAGCACCAGGGGCACGGCCGCGAGGACGAGGACCACCCCGGCGATCACGGACGGGTTGCCGGCGCCGTCCCCGCCCAGGCCGGTGAGCAGCAGCACGCCGCCCGTGACCGCGGGGAACAGGCGCCAAGCCAGCTTCCGCCGCGTCCGCGTCCCCCGCCGCTCGACGCCGAGGGGCTCGATGACGACCAGCCGCAGCGCGAACACCGCCGCCACGCACGCCAGTACCGGCAGCGCCAGCAGGGCCGGGACGCCCAGCCGCCAGTCGGGGACGACGTCGGTGCCGAAGAGGCCGCCGCGGAAGGCGTCCACGGTGATCCGCGGGACGAGCACGCGGATGAGCTGGAACAGCGCCAGCCCGGCGAGCAGGCCGGCGAACGCCCCGAGCAGTGCCTCGCCGGCCGCGATCCGGTGCACCTGGCCGCGGTCCGCGCCGACCAGGCGCAGCGCGGCGAGCCGCCGGTCCCGGGCCGCCGCCGCGAGCCGGGTGCTGGTGACGACGAAGACGAACACCGGCACCAGGCAGGTCGTCGCGCCGACCACGACCAGCAGCAGCTCGAGCGACGACAAGGGGCGGTGCGAGCTCGCGCTCCCGAAGCGGCTCACCGAAACGGCGTCCGGCTGCTGTGCGACGGAGTCGGAACCGAAGTAGAAGAAGAGCTCGTTCGGGCCGGTGAGCCCGGCGGCGCCGATCGTCCCGATCACCCGCGCGGAGAACCGTGACCGCAGCAGCTCGCCGTCGGATGAGCGCAGCAGGTCCGCCAGCGCCGGGGAAACCACCATCTCCCCCAGCCCCGGGAGCCGGTCGACGCCCGGGGCGGCCGGCGGGCGCGACCCGGTCGCCTGCACGAGGTAGCCCTGCAGGCCGCGGCCGCGGAACTCGTCGTTCCGTTTGACCAGGTGGATCGGATCGACGCCCTCGACGGCCTGCGCCACATCGGGGAAGCGCGCGCTCGCCCGGTCGTCCCGGGCGGCGAGCAGGTTCGGCACCGCCGTCGCGGTGAGCAGGACGGCGACGCCGAGGCCGACGCCGACCGCCGTCAGGGTGAGCCGCACCAGCGCGGTCCGCGCCCCGCCGCCGCCCAGCGCGAGGCGCATCCCGAGCGCGAGGTCGCCGGCCCAGCGCCGGATCACCGGGTCACCTCGAGTTCCCGCGTCCGCCCGTCGCGCACGACGACCTCGCGGTCGGAGTAGGCCGCGACGCGGGGTTCGTGCGTCACCAGGACCACCGCCGCGTCCCGCTCCCGCGCGATGGTCGTCAGCAGCTGCATCACCTGCTCGCCGCTGAGCGAGTCCAGGGCACCCGTCGGCTCGTCGGCGAAGACGACGCGCGGGCCGGTCACGAGCGCGCGGGCCACCGCCACCCGCTGGCCCTGCCCGCCCGAAACCTCGCCCGGCCGCTTGCCCGCCACCTCGGCGAGGCCGAGCTCCCCCAGCATGTCGCGGGCCCGCCGCGCCGCCACCCGGCCGCGTTCGCCGTTCAGCCGCAGCGGCAGGGCGACGTTCTCCTGGCAGGTGAGCTCCGGGACCAGCCGGCCGAACTGGAAGACGAAGCCGAAGTCCGTGCGGCGCAACGCCGAACGCGCACGGTCGGTCAGCAGGGCGAGGTCGGCACCGCGGTAGCGGACGGCGCCGCCGTCCGGCCGGACGATCCCGGCCAGGCAGTGCAGCAGCGTCGACTTTCCGGCGCCCGACGGGCCCATCAGGGCCACGACCTCCCCCGCGCGCACCCGCAGGCTCGCCGACGTCAGCGCGTCGGTGGGCCCGTACGCCTTCCGGACGTCGTCGGCTTCCAGCAGGACGGCCCCCGGCGTGCTCACGCGATCTCCTTCGCCAGCTGGTCGAGCCGGGCCGCGGTCAGCTCCAGCCAGCGGAGGTCGGCCTCCAGGTGGAACAGCGCGTGGTCGCAGACCAGCTGGTCGACGAGGTCGCCCCCGGTCTTGCGGCGGGTCAGCTCGCGCATGGCATCGAGGTGGGCCGAGCGCTGGACGTCGAGGACGTCGGCGGCCGGGCGGCCGGAGAGCAGGGCGAGCACGACCTTGGTGTAGAGCGTGTTCTGCAGGTAGGCCTCCGGCTTCTCCGGGGTCGCCAGCCAGGTGCCGACGTCGGCGACCCCGGCCTCGGTGATCGCGTAGCGCTTCCGCTCCGGGCCGCCGCCGGCCTCGATGCCGTCGGCCTCGACGAGTCCCTGCTTGAGCAGCCGGGCGAGCGTCGAATAGACCTGGCCGTAGTGGACGCGGCGGTCGTGCCCGAACCGGTCGTCGTAAGCGCGTTTGAGGTCGTAGCCGTGCCGGGGGCCGTTCTCCAGCAGCCCGAGCAGGGTGTGTCCGATCGACATGCGGCGGACTGTACACGGTGTGTATAGCTAGCGTTTATACACCCCGTTCATAGTGATCAGCCGAGGATCGCCCGCAGCGGCGTCGCCGGTCGTCCGAGCAGTTCTTCGAGGTCGGGGCCGGTGGCGGCGAACTCGCCCCGGCGGGCGGCGCGGAACATGCCGAGCAGCATCGCGGCCTGGTCCGCCGGGACGCCGTGGCCGGTCAGGCCCGCCACCCACTCGTCGTCGTCGGCGACCACCCGGCGGATCGTGCGCCCGGTGAGCTCACCGAGCAGGCCGGCGACGTCGCCGAGGTCGAGCGCGACCGGGGCGGTCAGGGGTGGTGTCGGCCCGTCGAACCGGCCTTCGGCGGCGAGGATGACCGCCGCGGCTTCGGCGAGGTCGGCGTGCGCGGTCCAGGAAACGGGCCCGTCGGCCGGCGCGACCAGCTCGCCGGTCTCCCGCGCCGGGCCGAGCAGCAACGGGACCGTGGCGGCGTAGAAACCGTTGCGCAGCGCGGTGAACGCGGTGCCGGCCGCCGCCAGGTGACGCTCGGTCGCGGCGTGGTCGGGCATCGGCGCGAAGAGCGAGTCGTCGGCCGAGGCCTGGTGGCTCGTGTAGAGCACGCGCTTCGCGCCGGCGTCCCGCGCGGCATCGATCGCCGCGATGTGGTGCCGCAGCGCCGTCTCGCCGGTGGCGTCCGTCGAGACGACGAGGACCTGCGTCGCCCCTTCGAACGCGTCGGCGAGCGAATCCGGGTCGGCGAAGTCGCCGCGGCGCACGCGGACGCCGCGTTCGGCCAGGGCACTCGCCCGGCCGGGCTCGCGGACGCTGACGCCGACCTCCTCGGCCGGGACGCGCCGGAGCAGCTGCTCGACGACCTGGGAGCCGAGCTTGCCGGTTCCCCCGGTGATCACGATCATGATGAACCCTCTCCGTTGGCTAACATCGATATTAACCACGTTAGCACCATCGCTAGCAAGCATGCGTTATCATCGGAACCATGGTGAAGAGCCGGAGCGAGACGCGGGCGCACATCCTCGAGACCGCCGCGCGGCTCCTCGACGACGAAGGCGCGGCCGCGCTCACGATCCGCGCGGTCGCCCAGGCCGCGGGCCTGCAGGCGCCGGCGCTCTACCGGTTCTTCGAGGACAAGGACGCGCTGCTCGACGCCGTCGCCGAGCACGTCTTCACGACCTACGTCACCGGGAAGGCGGCCGCGCGGGACGGCGATCCGGTCGCGGACCTGCGCACCGGCTGGGACGCGCACATCGGTTTCGGCTTGGCCAACGCGGCACTGTTCGGCCTGCTCGTGACGCCGGGCCGGACGTCCCCGGCGGCCGAGGCGGGGCTGGCGGTCCTGCGTGCCCGGGTGCACCGCATCGCGGAGGCCGGCCGGCTGCGCGTCCCCGAACGCCTGGCGGTCGAGCTGATCCACGCCGCCGGCACCGGCGCCGTGCTCACGCTGCTGGCCCGGCGCCCGGAGGACCGCGATCCGGAGCTTGCCGAGGCGATGTTCGAGGCCGTGCTGGGCCGGATCCTCACCGACGCGCCGGCTCCGCCCGAGGCCGCTGCGGACCTGTCGAAGCTCACCGGCGCCGAGCGCGCGCTGCTCGCGGAGTGGCTCGGCCGCGACTGAGCGGTTCGCGGAGGCGTAGCCGGGTCAGCCTGTGGGCTGCTTCGTCTTTTCCGCCTTCTTCGACTCTTTCGCGGCCTGCTTGGACTCTTTCGCCGCTTGCTTCGACTCCTTCGCGGCCTGCTTCGAGGCTTGCCTCGACGCTTTCGCCGCTTGGTTGTCGTTCACGGCCGTCCCGGTGTCGTCCGCGGCCGCGGACTCTTCCGCGGCGGCGGACTCGGACTCGCCGGGGGCACCGGCCGGGACGGACGTGAGCTGCGCGCCGGAGGTGGTGGACTGCTGGTCGCCGCCGGCCGGGACGTTTCCCGCGGGCCGCGTTTGCACCGGCTGCGTCGCGGAGCCGTCGGCGCCGGTCGCCGGGGGCGGCGGTGTCACGTCGGAGGTGCTCGCGCCGATGGTCACCGTCGTGACCAGCGCCGCGCTCGCGACGGCCACCTTCGCCGCGGTGGCCCACGAAAGCACGGAAGCCCCGGTGCTCGCGGCCGCCCCGGACGAGGCGAGGGATCCGGTGGTGGTCAGCCAGTGCGTCACGACCGGGATGCCCAGGATGAGCGGCGCGACCGCGGCGGGCAGTTCCTCGTTGAGCTCCCGGAGGCCGACGGCCAGCTTCCGGCAGTCGGGGCAGCGGTCCAGGTGCGTCGTGATCCGGTGCGCCTTGTTGTCGCCGACGCCGTCGCGCACCCAGCGCGCCAGCTGGCCGGAGACGACCCGGCAGTTGCGCCGCCGGGCCTCCGGGACGTGCTGGTCGAGGTACGCCTGCCGCAGCCCTTCCCGCGCGCGGTAGGCCAGCGCGGCCACACCGTTCGGCGTCATCCCGAAGTCCTCGGCGATCCGGGCCGGCGAATCGCCCTCGATCTCGGTCCGCCACAGCACCGCCCGCCACCGCTCGGGCAGGCTCGCGAACGCGCCCGCGGCGACGGTGCCGTGCAGCCGGTTGTCCACCGGCTCGTCGCTGCCTTCGCTCGGCAGGATGTCCGGCACCTCGGCGACCAGCGAGACCGCCGCGTCGCGCCGGCGCCAGCTGATCATCGTGTTCCGGATGGTCGTCAGCAGATAAGGCCGGAATTCCTCGTCCGGACCTTCGCCCGAGCGCAGAATCCGTAGTACGCGAGTGAAGCCTTCGGCGATGAGGTCGTCCCGCTCCGCCGCGTCCGCCGCGATCGCGGCCGCCACCCGGCGGGCCGCGACCAGGTGCCGGTCGTAGAGCTGGCTGTACGCGGCGACATCCCCGCCGCGCACCGCCTGGATCAAGACCGCGTCGCTCGGGACGTCCGTCGTCCCGGCCACCGCCGGTGCCACCTCGGTCACCCGCACCTCCCCCTTGTGCCCGTGCGCTTGCACGTGCATAACGTCCCGCGATAGTCGTCCAACGAGAGGCCGGGCGCAAGGTTTCGGCGCGGAAAGCCCATTTTCTTCCGCGGTGAGTGTCCCGGACCCGTGTGTTGTCAGGTGACCGAGCACTCCGGCCCGGTTTCGTCCCGTCGCCGCCGTGGCGTGGCCGGGCGGGTCGCGACGAAGGGCGGTGGCCGCCACGCCCGTGTCCGATGTGGACGGTCGGCTTTTCCCGGTCCGGCGAACGGTTCCCGGGTATGCGAACGCTGTTCAACCCCGGTAGGACGGCCCTGGCCGCGAGCCCACCCCCGGGGAAGGTGGGCTCGCGGCCGGGGTTTCAGTCGGTGTCGAGGGAGACGGCGAGGTCCGTGACGGCCAGCGGGAGCTGCCCCACCGCGCTCGTCGCGCCGGTCAGCAGGTTCACGCTGTACAACGTCGCCGAACCGCCGGCCGGGACGATCGTCGCGAACGCCGTCGCCGAGACCGTCTTGCCGTTGACCAGGTCGCTGTAGATGTCGAGACCCGCGTTCGGGGTCGCGTCCACGCCGAGCGCCCCGGTCGGGGCCAGCGTGCCGTTGTTGGCCGGCGACTGGATGACCAGCTGGTCCGTCGTCGTGTTGACGCCGAACAGCGTCGTCGCGGTGTCCGGGTTCAGGTCGTTGTTCGTATAGGCCGACGCCGTGACGCCGCGGGCCGGGCCGGTCAGCGGCGGGGTGGTGAGGGTGGTGTCCTCGGTCGTCGTGCCGTCGTTGAGGTTGTGCCGCAGGTTCTGGCCGTTGTCGCTGACCACCCGCAGCCGGTCGGCGGCCGGGTTGAAGTCGACGCCGAAGTTGGTGCCGTACAGGGGGACGGTGAGCTGCGAGACCTTCTTGACGACGACGTCGGCCGTCACCGGTGGCGTGGTGATGGTGTAGATGCCGCCGAAGTTGCCGACGCCGTACAGCGTGTTGTTCTGCACGCGGATGTCGATCCCGATCAGCGACGTGTCACCGCTGAGCCCGGTGACCACCCGGACCCAGTTGAGCACCTGCGGGCGGTCGGTGGTGAACATGGCCATCAGCGTGCCGTCGGCGGTGATGCCGAACGTCTGCAGCCCCGCGGCCTGCGCCACGCTGTCGCCCGCCGTGGCGACCGAGACGCCGGTCGCGGCCGACAGGACCGCGGCCGCGGCGGCGATCCCTCTCTTGAGCCGTGCCTTCATGGGTGCTTCCCCTCCTGGAGCTTCCGTGGGCGAACCGAAGCTATTCGGGCGAACTGGACAGCCGTTGGACGTCGGCTGGACTGGGCGGAACGGCGTCTTGCGGGCGTCCTCCCGAGCCAGAACAGTGGGACCACAGCCGGAAAACAGGGGGTACGAGATGACCATCGGACGCAGACTGGGAGCGCTCACGGCCGCCACCGCGGGACTGCTCGCCGCCCTTCCGCTCGCCACGGCCGGCGCCGCGGAAAAGACCTGCTGGAGCATCGAACCGATCGAACTCGCCCTCGAAGACGTCTGGAGCTACACGTACCAGGTGTCGTGGTGCGCGGAGGGAACGGAAATCGTCTCGGTGGACCCGGTGATCACGCACCAGGTGATCGCCCCGGTCTGCAGCTGGGTGGGCAGCGTCGAGGAGTCGGTGACCAAGTCCCCGGACGGCCGCGCCCGCACGGCGTTCAACCTGAGCGAGTTCTTCTGCCCGGGCGACATCGGGGCGAAGGGCGTGACCCCGTGGGCGATCGTCACCCTCCACCCGGACGGCACCTACACCGTGGACGCCACCGGAATCCACCCGTAGCGGCGTACCCGGCCGGACGACACGGCATCCGGTGTCCCGCAAGCCGTGTCGTCCGGCGGGGTACGGGTCATGCGCCGCACCGGTCCAGCACCGCGCGCGCTTCCGCGGTTCCGTGGCCCGTCTCGCGGTGGACCGCCAAAGCGCGGCGCGCGTGGTCCGCGGCAGCCGTGCGATCGCCTTGGGACAGCAGGATGGCGGCCAGTGCCGTCAAAGCCTGGCCCCGCAGGGCCCGGTAGCCCGCCCGCTCGGCCAGCGCGAGCGCTTGGCGGGCCGGGGCCGGGTCGGCGGCCGCCGCGGCCAGGCCGATCAGGGCGTCGGCCTCCGGGTAGCGGTCGCCGGTTTCGCGGATCAGGTCGAGGGCCTGGCGATACCGGCGGATCGCGTCCGCCCGGTCGCCGGTGCGGTGCAGGACGGCCCCGAGGGCGGCCAGCGCCTCCGCCTCGGTCCGCGGGTCGCCGGCTTCGCGGGCCAGGGCCAGGCCCGCGCGGGCACCCTCGACCGCTTCGTCACGACGGCCCAGGTCCCCGTGCGCCACGGCCAGCCGGCTGCGCGTTTCGGCTTCGCCGCCGCGGTTTCCCGCCTCGCGCTGCAGCCGCAGCGACCGGCCGAGCAGCTCGGCCGCCTCGGCCGGCTGCCCGCGGGCCCGTTGCGTCTGCCCGAGGTTGGCGAGGTTGATCGCTTCGCCGTAGCGGGAGCCGATCCGGCGGAACCGGCGCAGCGCCTGGGCGTAGTGGTCGGCCGCCTCCGCCAGCCGGCCCATCTCCCAGTGCACGAGCCCCAGGTTGGCGAACGCGACGGCCTCCCCCGCGACCTGGCCGATCCGGCGGCTCAGCGCGAGCCCGCGCTCGAACCGGGACGCGGCCTCGGCGAGCCGCCCGGACTGCCAGTAGACGCACCCGAGGTTGCCGAGCACCGCGGCCTGCGCCTCGGCCCAGCCCGCCCGCCGGGCCAGCAGCAGCGCGGCGGTGTAGTGCCGCACGGCCGGCCGGTAGCGGCCCTGGCGGAACTGCAGGTCGGCGAGGCTGAGCCGGGAGACGGCCCGCGCCCGCGCGTCCCCGTCCGCTTCGGCGGCGGCCAGCCCGGCTTCCGCGGCGGCCGCCCAGTCGACCCGGCGCATGCACATCCAGAAGTAGCCCCGGAGCGCGTCCGCGAGCAGCCAGGCCATCGGCCGAGGCCCGGCGTCTGCGGCATGCCGGACGGCCGCGACGAGGTTGCCGCGTTCGGCGTCCAGCCAGGTGGACGCCTCGGCGAGCCCGGCGAACCGGCTTCCCGCCTCGGGGACGGGCAGCCGCAGCATGTGCGGGTAGAGCAGGCGGGCCGCACCGTCCACCGCACCCAGGTACCAGTCGTACAGCCGGCCCAGCGCGCCGTCGCGGTCGGGCTCGGCCTGCTCCGCGGCGTACCGGCGGAGGAGGTCGTGGAAGCGGTAGCGGCTCGGGAGGTGCTGCTCGACGAGGTGCGCACCGGCGAGCTTTTCCAGCAGCACGCCCGCCTGCGCCGGCTCGATGCCGGCGAGCGCGGCGACGGCGTCGGTGCCCGCGTCGGTGCCGGGGACCAGGCTCAGCAACCGGAACACCCGCTGCGCGTCGGCGGGCAGCGCGGCGTGCGACAGGGCGAACGCGGTCCGCACGGCCGTCTGCTCGTCGCCCTGCACCGCGAGCGCGGCCAGGAGATTGCCCTCCCGCAGCTCCGCGACGTAGTCCTCGATGCCGTGGCCGGGCCGGTCGGCCAGGTTGGCCGCGGCGATCCGCAGCGCGAGCGGGAGGTGGACGCACAGCTTCGCGAACTCGACGGCCGCTTCCGGCTCCTCGCGCACCCGCTCGGGCCCGAGGACACCGCCCAGCAGCTCGACGGCGTCTTCGGGGTTCAGCACGTCGAGCGTGAGCCGGCGCGCACCGTGCACGGCGACCAGGCCCGTCATCCGGTCGCGGCCGGTCACCACCACCAGGCACCCGGGCCCGGCCGGCAGCAGTGGCCGGACGTGCTCCGGGCCGGCGGCGTTGTCCAGCAGCACCAGGATCTTCCGGTCGGTCGTCAGGGTCCGGTACAGGGCCGCGGCGGTTTCCGCGTCGGCGGGCACGCGTTCGGGCGGGATGCCCAGCGCGGCGAGGAACTGGGCGAGGATTTCGACCGGCGGCGCGGGGGCACCGGGCGCGTGCCCGCGCAGGTTCGCGTAGAGCTGCCCGTCGGGGAACCGGTCGCGCACGCGGTGGGCCCACCGCACGGCCAGCGCCGTCTTGCCCACGCCCGCGGTGCCGGAGATCGCGGCGATCGCCCCGCCCGCCGCCGCCACCTTGTCCAAAAAGGACAGCTCCGCGGTGCGGCCGGTGAACCCGCCGGGCTCGGCGGGCAGCTGCTTCGGGATCCGCTGCGCGGCCCTGCCTTCGACCGGGTCCGCGGCCGGGACCCCGTCGTCGTGCAGCAGCGCGGCGTGGGCGGCCAGCAGCTCCGGCCCCGGGTCGATGCCGAGCTCTTCGACGAGCCGGCCCCGCGTCCGCCGGTAGAGCCGGAACGCCTCGCCCCGCTGGCCGAGGGCGTGGTGGGCGCGGATCAGCAGGGCCTGCGCGGATTCGTCGAGGGGCTGCTCGGCGGCGGCCTCGGCGATCCGGGGCAGGACCTCGGCGGCCGCACCGGCGGCGATCATCGCGTCGGCGTAGCGGGAAAACGCTTCCCGGTGCTCCGCGACGAGGGACACGACCTTCGGGTGCGAGGCCAGCGAAGGGACATCGGCCAAGGGCCGCCCCCGCCACAGCCGCAGCGCTTCGCCGAGTGAAGCCGCGACGCGGGCGATGTCGGCTTCGTGGTGGGCGTCGTTCGCCTCGGCGATGAGCCCGCGGAACCGCCACAGGTCGACGTCGACGGCGTCCCGCCGCACCGCGTACCCGCCGCCGATGTGCGGCAGCACCCCGCTGCCGGAGTGCGGCGCCCGATCGGGTTCGAGCAGCCGGCGCAGGTGCTTCACGTGCGTCTGGACGACGTTCACCGCGCTCGGCGGCGGCCGGTCGCCCCAGAGCGTGTCCACCAGTTCGCGCCGGGCGACGGCGTCGCCGCCGGCGAGCGCGAGCAACCCGAGCACCGCGCGGCGGCCGGGCGGTCCGAGCTCGAGCTCCACGCCGTCGCGCCACGCCCGCACCGAACCCAGCACCTGGATGCGCACCGACCTCGTCGCCACGTGTCCCCTGCCATCGGCTGCCGATCACCGAACGTAGCGGCCCCGGCGGCGGGGACACAAGGAAGTGGCTCCGCTCAGCCCAGCGGCGCCCGTCGGGCGGGCTAAGGGGCGGATTCCGGCGATGAAACCTGTTCCACCGAAACGCGAGCCGGACACCCCTTGCCCCGTGCGGGTATAGTGCCGAAAACAGTAACGTGTTCTAGTCTGACGCCGTGGAAGGGACCGGGATGGACGAGCAGGCGATGCGGTATCCGAACCACCTCGGGCATCTGGTCGTCGCCGCCCTGAAGCGCCACCGGGACGCACCGGTGATGGTGCTGGGCGAGACCACGATGACCGGGGGCGGGACCGCCGAGCAGGTCAGCCAGTACGCCCAGGCCTTCGAGGAGCTCGGGGCCGGCACGGGCGCGGCGGTGGCACTGCTGTCGCTGAACCGCCCCGAGGTCCTGCTGATCATCGCGGCCGGCCAGCTGCAGGGGTCGCGGCGCTCGGCGCTGCACCCGCTGGGCTCGCTCGACGACCACGCCTACATCCTCGGCGACGCCGGCATCACCACGCTGATCATCGACCCGGTTCCGGCGTTCGTCGACCGCGCGCTCGGCCTGCTCGAGAAGGTGCCGGGCCTCACCCAGGTGCTCACCATCGGGCCGGTGCCCGAGAAACTGGCCCACGTCGGCACGGACCTGACCGCGACCGCCGCGAAGTTCGAGCCGGGCCCGCTGAAGCCGGCCGTCCTCCCGCCGGACCAGGTCGTCTCGATCACCTACACCGGCGGGACGACCGGCAAGCCCAAGGGCGTCATGGGCACCGCGCAGGCGATGGCGACGATGACGCAGATCCAGCTCGCCGAGTGGGAGTGGCCCGAGGCGCCGAAGTTCCTCATCTGCACGCCGCTTTCCCACGCCGGCGCGGCGTTCTTCGCCCCGACGCTGCTGAAGGGCGGCTCCCTGGTCGTCGTGCCGAAGTTCGACCCCGCCGACGTCCTGCGGATCATCGAGGAGGAGCGGATCACGGCCACCATGCTGGTGCCGACCATGCTCTACGCCCTGATGGACCACCCCGACTCGCGCACGCGCGACCTGTCGTCGCTGCAGACGGTCTACTACGGCGCCGCGTCGATCAACCCGGTGCGCCTGAAGGAGGCGATCGACCGGTTCGGGCCGATCTTCGCGCAGTACTACGGCCAGTCCGAGGCCCCGATGGCGATCAGCTACCTCGCCAAGGGCGACCACGACGACGCGCGGCTGTCCTCGTGCGGCCGGCCCTCGGCGTTCCTGCGCACGGCGTTGCTCGACGCCGACGGCAACCCGGTCGCCCCCGGCGAACCCGGCGAGATCTGCGTGGCCGGCCCGCTGCTGGCGGCCGGCTACTGGAACCTGCCGGAGGTGACGGCGGAGACGTTCCGCGACGGCTGGCTCCACACCGGCGACGTCGCCCGCGAGGACGAGGACGGCTTCTGGTTCATCGTCGACCGCGTCAAGGACATGATCGTCACGGGCGGCTTCAACGTGTTCCCCCGCGAGGTCGAGGACGTGGTGGCCGAGCACCCGGCGATCGCCCAGGTGGGCGTGATCGGCACCCCGGACGAGAAATGGGGCGAAGCCGTGACGGCGGTGGTGGTCCTGCGCTCCGGCGCGGCCGCCGACGACGCCGCGATCGAGAAGCTGACGGGCGAGATCCAAGCGGAGGTGCGGGAACGGAAGGGCCCGGTGCACGTGCCGAAGCAGGTGATCGTCGCGGCGTCCTTGCCCATGACCGGTCTGGGCAAGCCGGACAAGAAGGCACTCCGGGCCCAGTACGAGCCCAAGAGCGCGAACGTGTAGGGCGTTATACGGCGGCGACCGCCTTGAGCTTGCCGGGGTTCATCATCCAGAGCACCTGGTCGATGCCTTCGGCGGAGGCGGTCACCGTCAGGACCGTGAACACCTCGCCGTCGCGGGACAGCAGCATCGCGTGGGCGCCGTTGACGAGGGCCGGGGTGGTCGTGACGCCCACCCAGAAGCGGTCGTGGAACGCGCGGACGTACTTGGCCACGGTCGTCGCGCCGTGCACCGGGATGCGCGACGCGCGGGCCACGCCGCCGCCGTCGGAGTAGCTGATCACGTCGGCCGCGAACAGCTCCTCCAGTGTCGACAAGTCGCCTTCCTGGGCCGCGGTCACGAACGCGGTCAAGAGCCGCCGCTGCTCGGGCGGCGCGGCCGGTGTGCGCCGTTCGGCGGCGAGGTGCTTGCGCGCCCGGCTGACGAGCTGGCGGGCCGCGACCTCCGTCGTCCGCACGATTTCGGCGATCTCGGCGTACGGGTAGTCGAAGGCCTCGCGCAGCACGTAGGCCGCGCGCTCGGTCGGCGTCAGCTTCTCCAGCAGGAGCAGCACGGCGAGTTCCAGCGCGGCGCCCCGCTCGGCCCCCAGCTGCGGGTCGGCCGAGGTGTCCACGGGCTCCGGCAGCCACGGGCCGACGTAGGTCTCGTGGCGTGCGTAGGCCGTCTTGGTCGCGTTGATCGCCAGCCGCGTGGTCGTCGTCGCGAGGTAGGCCGCCGGGGTGCGCACGGCGGCCCGGTCACTGGCCTGCCACCGCAGCCAGACCTCCTGGAGCAGGTCCTCCGCGTCGGCGGCGCTGCCCAGCATGCGGTAAGCGATGCCGAACAGGCGCGGCCGCACGTCCGCGAAGACGGCGGTCGCGTCGTCGATGTCCTGCATGCGGTCCGGATCCCTTCGAAGCGGCGGAGGCGAGCGTATCGCCGGCGGGGCTCTGTCACGAATCCACCGGCCGTCTTGTCGTAGGGGGTGCGCGGCCATTCCGGGCGCGCCTGGCGAAAGGAACGGACATGAAGGTCGTCGTCATCGGCGGAACCGGCCTGATCGGCACGAACGTGGTCGCGCGGCTGGCCGGGCACGGCCACGAGGCGGTCGCCGCCGCCCCCAGCACCGGGGTGGACACCCTCACCGGCGAAGGGCTGAAGGAGGTGCTGCTGGGCGCGGACGTCCTGATCGACGTCTCGAACTCGCCGTCGTTCGCCGACGACGACGTCATGCACTTCTTCCGCACCTCGACCGGGAACCTCGTGGCGGCGGCGAAGGAAGCGGGCGTCGCGCACTACGTCGCGCTGTCGGTGGTGGGCACGGACCGGCAGCCCGACGTCGGGTACTTCCGCGCCAAGGTCGCGCAGGAGAAGCTGATCACCGAGTCGGGCCTGCCGTTCTCGATCGTGCGGGCAACGCAGTTCTTCGAGTTCGCCGGCGGGATCGCCGACACGTCGACCACCGACGGCGTCGTGCGGCTGCCGGGCGCGGGCGTGCAGCCGATGGCGGCGGCCGAGGTGTCCGCCGCCGTCGCGCGGACAGCGGCCGAGCAGCCGGTCGGCGGCCTCACCGAGATCGCGGGCCCGGAGGTCTTCGGCTTGGACGAGTGGGTGCGCACGGTGCTGACCGCGCGCGAGGACCCGCGCGAGGTCGTCACCGACCCGGCGGCGCCGTACTTCGGCGCGGTGCCGGGACCGGAGGAGCTCCTGCCCGGCCCGGGCGCGACGCTCGCGGAGACCAAGCTCGCCGACTGGCTGGCCCGGTCGTGACGGCGCCGCACGGATGGCCCGGCGCCACCCGTGCGGGCGTGCGGGCTAGACGCCGTCGTGGTCCGGGTCGGCGTCGAGCACGATGCAGCCGACGTAGCCGTCGCGGGCCTTCGTGACCTTCAGCAGCATGCTCGGCCGGTAGATCGAGTCGCCGTCGTTGAAGGTGTCCCGGCCGGTGCGCTGCGCGTAGGGCTGGGTCGCCAGCACCTCGGAGTTCAGGGTTTCGTCGAACATCAACTGCGTGGTGAGCGTCTTTTCGTTGCCCACGTGCACCATCACGTGGACGTGGATCGTGCGGCCGCGGTACCAGCCCGGCCAGATCGTGGTGAACTCGACGGTCCCGCGCTGGTTGGTGACCTGGGCGCCGCGCAGGTACCGCTTGTCGTCGGTCGGGTCGAGGTCGGTGTCGCCGCCGGGCGGCGGGCCGCCGGTGGGCGGAGTCCCCGTGGGCGGCGGACCGGTCGGCGGCGTGCCGCCACCACCGGACGCGGCTTCCGCGCCGGAGTACAGGCCCCCTGCGTCGCAGTGCCAGATCTCGACGACCGCGTGCGGGATCGGCTTGCACGTCTCGCTGTCCTGCACCCGCAGAGCCAGCCGCAGCTTCGCGCCCTGCTTGTCCTCGCGGACGTCGCTGCGGATCTTGTCGGCGTCGAAGTAGTACGGCCCCTGGGTGGTGGACGCGGTGAGCGTGCAGGTCCGCGCGCCGGCGAACAGCGCGGTGAGGTCCGCGTCGGTCACCGCCTGCAGGGCGACGGTCTCCCCGGTGGACGTCGTGACCGGGCTCTTGCCCGCGCACGCCGTGACGAGTGCGCCCAAGCCGACCGAGCTCACCCCGGTGAGCAGCCGGCGCCTGCTGACGCGTTGTCCTTCATGGTCGTGGTCCATGCGTGTCCCTTCGCGGTCAGGTCGGGAGTAAAGACCGGTTGACGGTCGCCTGATCCGGCCTTGACCCAAGGTGGCGACCGCGGCTGTGCCGGAGCTGTGGTGAGGCTGTGGGTCGCCGAGCGGTCACGGACGGGGTACGCTGCTACTCAACTTGTTGACTAGATGAGGTGAGGCATGACCAGCTTCCGCAAGGCCGTCGAGGCCCGTGATCCCGATGCGATGGCCGCGACGCTCGCGGAGAACGTCGTGTTCCGCAGCCCGGTGGCGTTCAAGCCGTACCCCGGCAAGGCGATCACCGCCGCGATCCTGCGCGGCGTGCTGCGGGTGTTCGAGGACTTCCGGTACGTGCGCGAGCTGAGCGGCGGCGAAGGGCGTGACCACGCGCTCGTCTTCGAAGCCCGGATCGGGGACGCCCGCGTCGAGGGCTGCGACTTCCTGCACTTCGACGACGACGGGCTGATCGACGAGTTCACGGTGATGGTCCGGCCGCTGTCGGCCGCGCAGGCGCTGTCGGAAGCGATGGCGGCCCAGTTCGACCGGATCCAGCGCGAAGCACTCAACTAGGTGACTATGTCGCTGCGCAACGCGCTGCTGGCGGCGCTGCTGGAGGGCGAGGCGTCCGGCTACGACCTGGCGAAGGGGTTCGACGCGTCGGTGGCGAACTTCTGGGCGGCGACCCCCCAGCAGCTCTACCGCGAACTGGACCGGCTGGCGGCGGACGGCCTGGTCCGCGCCCGGCTGGTCCGCCAGGAGAAGCGGCCGGACAAACGGTTGTTTTCGCTGACGGAGGCGGGCGAGCGGGCCCTCCACGACTTCACGGCGCGCCCGCCCCGCCCGGGCGTGATCCGCGACGAGCTGCTGGTCCAGGTCCAGGCCCTCGACGCCGGCGACGAGACGGCGGTCCGCCAGGCGCTGAAGGAGCGCATGACCCGGGCGGAGACGAAGATCGCCCGCTACGAGCGCCTGCGGGCGGGCCTGCTGGACGGCCGCTTCGAGGACGACTACCTGGCCGAAGCCGAGCGGGTGGGGCCGTACCTGACGCTGATGCGCGGGCTGTCGTTCGAGCGGGAGAACCTCCGCTGGTGCGAACAGTCCTTGAAGATCCTCGAACGCCGGGCGAAGCGTTAGCTCAAGCCGGCGTCGTGGACGAGGATCGCCACCTGGGTCCGGTTCGCCGCCTCCAGCTTTGCCATGATGTGTCCGATGTGGACCTTCACCGTCGACTCGCTCACCACGAGAGCGCGAGCGATCTCCGCGTTGCTCAGCCCGCGTCCGATGTGGACGGCCACGTCGTGCTCGCGCGGTGTGAGCGAGGCCAGCCGGAGCCGGGCCCGCGAACTCCCGCCCCCGGAAGCGAAGTCCGCCAGCAGCCGCTTCGTGATCTTCGGGGACAGCATCGCCTCGCCGCGGGCCGCCACCCGGACCGCGTTGACCAGCTCGCGCGGCGGCGTGTCCTTCAGCAGGAAGCCCGCCGCGCCGTGGCGCAGGGCCGCGTACACGTACTCGTCCACGTCGAACGTCGTCAGCACCACCACTGCCGGCGCGGCCGGGTGCCCGGCCAGCCGCTTGACCACCTCGATACCGTCCACCTTCGGCATCTGGACGTCGGTCAGCACCACGTCCGGCCGGAACCGGTCCGTCAGCTCGACCGCGCGCACGCCGTTCGTGTCCTCGGCGACCACCTCGACGTCGTCGGCCGAC
The DNA here is from genome assembly GCF_030269325.1 of Amycolatopsis sp. NBRC 101858. Lineage (GTDB taxonomy): Bacteria > Actinomycetota > Actinomycetes > Mycobacteriales > Pseudonocardiaceae > Amycolatopsis > Amycolatopsis ponsaeliensis. The sequence goes on from NZ_BSTD01000002.1 coordinate 1,038,786, forward strand.
TCGAGGATCATCCGGATGCCGCTGCGGACCAGTTCCTCGTCCTCCAGCAGCACGACCTTGACCGTCACGATCCCTCCCCCACCGGAAACCCCGCCAGCACCCGGAACCGCCCGTCGCCCGTCGGGCCGGTGCGCAGGTCGCCGCCGGCCAGCTCGACGCGTTCGCGCATGCCCACCAGGCCGTAGCCGGACCCCGGGACGGCGCTGCCGTGCGGGGTCAGCCGGTTCGTCACCTCGACCGCCAGCCGGTCGCCGGTGACCGCCAGCCGCACGTCAACCGCCGCGTGCGGCGCGTGCTTGCCCGCGTTGGTCAGCGACTCCTGCACCACGCGGTAGGCGGCCCGGCCGACCTGGTCGGGCACCGCGGGCAGCGGGTCCGGCAGCGTCAGCTCGACCCGCGCCCCGGTCGCCACGACCTGCGCCACGAGGTCTTCCAGCGACGCGAGCACGCCCGGATCCGGGTCCGGGGCGTCGTCGCGCAGCACCCGCAGGATGCCGCGCAGCTCGTCGAGGGCGACCGCGCTGGTGGCCCGGATCGTCTCGGCGGCCTGCTCGGTCTGCTCGTCCGGCGCTCGCACCGACAGTGCCCCGGCCTGCAACGCGACCGCGGTCACCCGGTGCGCGACGACGTCGTGCATCTCGCGCGCGATCCGCCGCCGTTCGGCGAAGACGGCCTGGTCGGCCAGCAGCGTCCGGGTGCGCTCGGCCTCCTCGGCGCGGTCCCGCAGCACGGCCAGCAGCGCCGCGCGCTGGTGCATCCACAGCCCGGCCAGCAGCGGGCCGAAGACGAAGGACAGCAGCACGATCACGACCTGGGTGAGGCTCTCCGGAGCGCTCAGCACCGGCAGGACCTTGCCGGCGATCCCGGCGACGACCACCGCGATGCCGGTCACCCAGCTGACGCCGTGCCGGGCCGCGACCGAGTACTGCGCCACCATCAGCGGCAGCAGCGTCACCCCGGCCGGCATGCACGCGACCGCGACCAGCAGCACGAGGAACGGCCACCGGCGCCGTGCCAGCAGGGCGAGCCCCGAGACGACCACCGCCGGGACGTAGAGCGCCGGGTGCGGGTCACGCGGGTCACCGCCGGTCAGGGTCACCACGATCACCGCCGCGGCCACCGCGACGTCGAGCGCGAGCAGGACGACCCGGCCGTCCCACCAGCTCAGCCAGCGCTTCACCGGGCCCAGGTTAGGGCTCGCGGGATCAGCCGTCACGGCGAGCCAGGGTGAACGTGGCCGCGCCCAGCGCGAGCACGACCAGCGCGGCGAAGACCGCGGTCCCCGGCAGGGCGGCCGAAGCCGTGCCGCTGAAGGGCAGCGCGGTGCTCGGCACCCGGGCCAGCGCCGCCAGCGTCGTCTCCGCGACGAACGTCCACACCGCGAACACCCCGACGGCGAGCCCGGTGTGGCGCAGCAGCCCGCCGAGCGCCACCCCGGCGAGTCCGGACAGGACGGTCAGCGCGAGCACCCCGCCGGCCGCCCTGCCTGCCGTCCCCGCGCCGGCAGGCAGGGCGCCGCCGCCGGTGCGCACCCCGGCGGCGGTCAGCACCACCATCAGGACGCCGCCCAGCAGCCCGAGCCCGGCGGTGACCAGCGCCCGTGCCGCGACGATCCGGGCCGGCGAGCGCAGCACGAGCCGGGTGGTCGCGAGGGTGCCGTGCTGGTGGTCGAGCCCGAACGCGGCGACGCCGATCGCGGCGATCAGCAGGGCCCCCAGCCGGTCGACGAGGCCGAACGCCGAGGTGACCGCGTCGAGGTCGCCGAGGTCGCGCTTGAGGCCCCAGTACAGGCCCGACGCGAACTGCAGCACCCCGGCCGCGGCCAGGAGCAGCCACGTCGAGCGCAGCGACCGGGCCCGCACCCATTCGTAGGCCAGCGCGTTCTTCACGGCAGCTCCCCCCGGTGCCGGACGGCGGCCACAGTCGCGGCGAGGAAGGCGTCTTCCAGCCCGCTGCGCCGCACGAACAGCTCCCGGACGCCGACGTCGGCGCGGCCGGCGACCGCCGCCACCCGCTCGGTGTCGGCGGTGTCGACGACCAGGTCGGCCGCCTCCTGGCGCACGCGCAGGCCGTCGCGGGCCAAGGCGACCAGCAGCGCGCTCGGCCGGTCGGCGCGGACCACGACGTCGGCGCGGGCGTGCCGCCGGACGAACTCGTCCAGGGGCCCGGCCGAAACGAGCCGCCCGGCGCCGATGACGATCAGGTCCTCGGCGAGCAGCGCCATCTCGGCCAGCAGGTGCGACGACGCGAGGATCGTCCGGCCCTCCCCCGCCAGCCGCCGCAGGAGGTCGCGGATCCACCGCACGCCTTCGGGGTCGAGCCCGGTCGCCGGCTCGTCGAGGATCAGGTACTCCGGGTCGCCGAGCAGCGCCGTGGCCAGGCCGAGCCGCTGCTTCATGCCGAGGCTGAACCGGCCGGCGGGCGTCTTGCCGGCGGACTCGAGGCCGACGGTCGCCAGCACCTCGCGCACCCGCCGCGGCGGCAGGCCCCCGCCCGCGGCGACCATCCGCAGGTGCGCGGCGGCCGGCCGCGCGGGGTGCACCGCGGCGGCGTCGGTCAGCACCCCGACCGTCCGCAGTGGACCCGGGACCTCCGCGTAGGTCCGGCCGCCGAAGGTCGTGCGGCCGCGGCCGCGGGTCAGGCCGAGCATCAGCCGGATGGTCGTCGACTTGCCGGCGCCGTTGGGCCCCAGGAAGCCGGTCACCACGCCGGGCCGCACGGTGAAGGACAGGTCCTCGACGCCAGTACCGCCGCGGTAGGTCTTCGCGAGGCCTTCCGCGACGATCATCGGCGCACCGGCGCGTAGGCGTCACGACGGCCGAACACGAACCACAGCAGGCTGCCCAGGAACGGCGCGCAGAAGGCGAAGATCACCCAGACGAGCTTCATGCCGCCGGTGAGCCGCGAGCCGAGGATGCTGATCAGCGCGGCCAGGAACAGCACGACGAAGGCCAGCAGGATCGCGCCGGTCAGGCCGAGCGCGAGCCACGACCAGGTCTGTTCGTGGCCTTCGATCAGGGCGGCCGGGTGCATGGGTTTCTCCTCACGTTCGGTCTCTCCCCTCCGAGGTTCGCCGATCGCGCGCCCGGCCACATCCGATCTTCGGGGACTCCGGGATAGGCGGAAAGTACTAGGCCGCCCGGCTCGCTTGTACGGCTCTTGTACGGGGCCCGCCGACCATTCGCCGCACGGAATCGTTCTGGAGGACAAGTGAGAACCACACTCAAGGCGGCGGTGGCCACGATCGGCCTGGCCGTCGCGATCACCGGGCTGGCCGCACCCGCGGCCCAGGCCGCGTCGGCCTACCCGGTCACGACCACAGTGGACGGTCGCACCGTCAAGGACCCGGACGTCGCGGTCGGCAAGCAGCGCATCGCGAACATGTACCCGGCGGGCACCTCGGTGACGCTGGCGTGCCAGGACACCGGCCCGGCCTACGGCGGCAGCAGCATCTGGGACCTGACCACCGACGGCCTGTGGGTCCCCGACGCCTACGTCAAGACCGGCTCGACGTCGATGGTCGCGCCGCAGTGCACCACGCCGCACGCGTACCCGGCGAAGGCGGACATCAACGGGCGCGCGAAGAAGGGCGACGCGGCGGACGCCGCGGGCAGCGTCGCGAACAAGTACCTGACCGGCGCGTCGGTGCCGGTCGTCTGCCAGGCCACCGCGTCCGACGAGATCTGGGACTTCACCACCGACAACCTCTGGGTGCCGGACGCCCTGATCAAGACCGGGACCGACGGGTTCGTCGGCGGTGTCCCCCACTGCGACACCGACGGCCTCAAGGCGGGCGGCTCGGCCTACCCGGCGGACTCGCGGGCCGACAGCGCGATCGCGTTCGCCAAGGCCCGCCTGGGCCACACGGACTGGAACAACCAGTGCGAGCTGTTCGTCGAACGCGCCTTCGGCACCAGCGGCCGGTTCGCTTCGGCCACCACGCACTACCAGTGGCAGAAGGCCAACGGCCGCATCCACACCGGCTCGGTCGCCCCGGCCGGCACCGCGGTGTTCTTCACCAGCACGACCAGCAACGGGCACATCATGCTCGCGCTCGGCGGCGGGGTCGCGATCAGCACGGGCCCGTCGGTGTACCAGACGAGCACGTACGCGCAGCGTTCCGACTACCTCGGCTGGGCCTACGTCCCGTCGAGCTGGTAGTCCCGCGCACCGCACCCGCGTTCTCGAAATCGATCTGCCACCCGGCGGGCACCACGGCGCGCTCGAAGCACACCCGGTGCTCGTCGGGTTCGGGTTCGGACTCCATGGTTGTGATCACAGCACACCGCCCGACCCCCGCAGGTCTCAATGTGAGACTCGGCGGAAAAGATCTTCCCCTGTTCGCCACGAAGCTGTTGCCCATTAACCCCGCCCGGTCCTAGTGTGTCCCGGGCATTGATCGGACTACTGGGGGTCTCATGTCACTGCGCCACCGATTAGGCAAAGCCGCCCTCGCGGCGGGCGTCCTCGCGGGCCTGGTCGCCGCTCCGCCGACGGCGCTCGCCGCGGCCGGGCCGACGACCTTGCCCGCCTCGCAATACACCCTGGCGGCGAACTACAACCAGTTCGACGCCGTCAACTCCGCGCTGGTGTCCACACTCGGCACCGCGGCCGTCCACACGGTCATGGACAACGCGAACCACGACCGCACGGCGCTGCCGTCGTCGTTCTCCGTGGCCGGGCTGTCGACCGGGTTCCGGTTCGACAGCGGCGACAACTCCGACTGCACGAACTACCCGCAGGGCATCACGACCAGCCGGGACGCGGTCGGCACGGCCAACAGCGGCAACTACGACGGGCACCAGCTCGTCGTGGTCAGCTGGTACACGAAGGACGGCTGCGACGGCGGCCAGACCCGCAGCCGGATCACGCTGGTCGACTGGGACGCCACCTACCCGAACCAGTACCGCAAGGTGCTGCTGGTCGAGCCGACCGGCACGGCGGCGGCACCGGACTTCAAAGACATCCCGATCCACGCCGGCGGCGTTTCCTGGTACGGCGACTACCTGTACGTCGCCGACACGGGCAAGGGCATGCGGGTCTTCGACATGCGGAAGATCCTGAAGACGAACACGGGTGGCACGGCCGACCAGATCGGGCACCAGACCGGCACCACGTACTACGCGCACAACTACGCGTACGTCCTGCCGCAGGTGGGCTCGATCACCTCGAAGACGACGTCCGGGACGAACCTGGCGTGGTCGTCGATCTCGCTCGACCGCGTGAGCAAGTCGATCGTGATGACGGAGTACACGTGCCCGTCCGGCTGCACGGACTACCCGAACCGCGCACCGCGCGCGATCCGGTACCCGTTCGCTTCTTCGGGCACGTTCGCCGCCACCACGACGGCGAGCCAGGCACTGCAGCTGCCCTGGTACAAGCTCAACGGCGTGGCGTCGCACAACGGGCGCTGGTGGTTCAACTCGTCAGGCAACAAGCAGCTGTACTACTGGACGCCGTCCGCCGGCCCGTCGACGTTCGCCTGGGTGGGCAGCGGCGAAAGCCTCTCCTACTGGGAGGACGACACCGCCGCGGATCTCCTGTGGTCGCTGCAGGAGGGCGCGGGCAGCCGCAACGTCTTCGCGGTCACCCAGGCGACCTACGGCGGTGGCTGAGCTGAGGTAGCCTGAGCCGTATCGGACTCTTCGGACCTTTTGCACGGCAGCGCGACCCGAGGCGGAACCACCGCCTCGGGTTGCTGCTTGCTGTGCTGCTGTTCTTGTCCGGAGCGCCGGTCGTCCACCAGGTGTCGGCTTCGGCCGACGGTCCCGCCGTGGCGACGTCGCAGTCGGGCGTCGTCGTCTCGGGCCGGCACGCCGCTCCCCGGGTGCCCGCTTCGATCCCCTGGGCGGTGGGTCCTTCTTCGGCCGGGCCCGCTGTTGTCCTTCCGTGGTCTCCTGCTGCCGTCGCGGTCGACTCCGCTTCGGTCGGCGTCGTCTCGCTCGCTCAGCCCAGCCGGGCTCCTCCTTCCTTCGTGAGCTGAATCCCTCTTTCCCGGCACCGTTCCCGGTGTCGTGGTTTCTGCTGCCCGAAGGACTTCTTCATGCCCGCTGTCATGCTGTCTCTGCTCTTCGCCGTTGTCGTCGTCGCCGTGGGGTTGCTGGTCAAGATGTTCCGCCGTGACGAGCCTCTCCTCGGGGGGCTGGCGATCTGCCTGCTGGTCGGGCCCGGTGCCCTGCTCGCCTTCGTGCACGCGGGTCTCACCGAGTTCTGAACCCGGGTGGGCCCGCGGTCACCCGGCTGCGGGCCTACCCCAGGTCCGCCTCCGGGCGAACCTCGATCGCCGCCCCGGCCTGATGGAGCTCCAGCACCACGATCTCGTTCACCCCCCGGCGCCACAACGGCTTGGGCGCATACAAAGTCCGCTGAGGCCCGACCTTCCAATACCGCCCCAGGTTGAACCCGTTCAGCCACACCACCCCCTTGTCCCACCCGGGAAGAGCGATGAACCCGTCCTCCGGACTCCCCACCTCGAGAACCGCGCGGTGGAACGCCGGCCCGGACACCTCCCCCGGCCCGAACCGCAACCGCGAAAGGTCGTCCAACGGCAGCGGGCGGATCTCCCAGCCGAACAGCTTCTGCTGCGTGCTCATCGCCACCCAGCCGTCGATGCCCTTGCGGTCGGCCAGGTACGGGCCGTAGTTCACCCGGCCCATCGCGTCGACCAGGATGTCCAGCCGCGCAGCGGGCTTCTCCACCGACAGATCCACCGTCCCCGACGGCTGGTTGCGGTCCAGCACCCCCAGGTACGCGCCGTCCGCGAACACCAACGCCCGGTCGGCCAGCCCGTGGATGCTCAGCGGTCCCGAATGCGGGCCCTGGACCGTGGTCCGGTAGTGGATCAACCCGGTCGCCTGGCCGACGCGCTCCATCGGGAGCGGCTGGGCGGAACGCACCGGCGAAGACAGCACCGGCAGCGAGTCCAGCAGCGACACCGCACCGGACGGCGTCACCGTCTGCCCCGGCAGGCGCGCCGAGCGGCCGGGGATCGGACCCGCAGGCACGCCCGTGTACTTCGTCAGCACCGCACGAAGAGAAGTGAACTTGGCGCCCAGGTCGCCCGCTTCGCCGACCGGCGAGTCGTAGTCGTAGCTCGTCACCGTCGGCTGGTACGTCGTGCCCGAGGTGTTCGCGCCCGAGGTGAAGCCGAAGTTCGTTCCGCCGCACGCCATGTACAGGTTCACCGAGGCGCCGGTCGCCAACAGGGAGTCCACATAGGACGCCATTTGCGCCGGGTCGCGGGTGTTGTGCTGCTCGCCCCAGTGGTCGAACCAGCCGTCCCAGTACTCGGCCATCATCACCGGCGCGCCGGGCTGGAACTTCTTCAGCGCTGCCACGCTCGGCGCCGGGTCGCCGTCACCCGTGCCGACCTCCAGGGTGCCCGGCAGCGAACCGAAGCGCATGAAGAACTCGGACGCGCCGTCGGCCGCGAACAGCAGGCTCGTCATGCCCCGGCTGCGCAGGCCGTCGCGCAGGTGGGCGAGGTAGCTCGTGTCGTTGCCGTAACTGCCGTACTCGTTCTCGATCTGGACCGCCACGATCGGGCCGCCGTGCTGGGCCTCCAGCGGCACCAGGCGCGGGATCAGCTGGTCGTACCACGCGTCCACGGCCTTGAGGTACGCCGGATCCGCGCAGCGCAGCTCCAGGTTCCGGTCGGCCAGCAGCCACGCCGGGAGGCCGCCGAACTCCCACTCCGCGCAGATGTACGGACTCGGCCGGACGATCACCTGGAACCCCAGCTCGCCCGCCAGCCGGACGAACGCGGGCAGGTCGCGCCGGCCGCTGAAGTCGGCACGGCCGGGGGCGGGCTGGTGGAAGTTCCACGCCACGTACGTCTCGATCGTGTTGAGCCCCAGGGCTTTCAACCGCAGGAGGCGGTCGCGCCACTGGTCCGGGTGGATGCGGAAGTAGTGGATCGCACCCGAGACGATCCGGAACGGCTTACCGTCCAGCAGGAACCGGTCGCCGGAAACCGAGAGCCCCCGCCGGCCCGCCGCTCCCGCCGGGCCGGCCAGCACCGCGCCCGCTGTGATCGCCGCCGCTCCTCCGAGGAAGCTCCGCCTGCTCACCGCGTTCACACCTGCTCCCGAAGCTGGACGAGGAACGTGTCGAGGACGCCGTCGCCGACGAGCGCCTGCCGGACGCCCCAGCGGTTGGTGTTGCCGGTCTTCACCGCCTGCGCTCGCGTCACGAGGTCGTCCGCGCGAGCGGTGAGCCGGGCGGCCAGTACGTGGTCGCCCCGGGAAGACGCGGACAGGGCGTCGAGGCGGGTCACCGTCGCGTCGCCCCAGAGCGCCGTCGCGTCCAGCCACGGCCCGGCCTCGGCGACGAACGCGCTCTGCACCCGGCCGCCGCGGATCACGCCCGCCGCGTCGCGGATCCGGACCGCGTACGCGCGCAGGTCGGCCCACGCGCGGTGGCCTCCTTGCCGGAACGAAGCGATCTTCGCGGCCAGCACCGGCGCCTGCGGCTGCCACGGCGTCGGGCCGAACGTCGGCGCGAGGTGCTCGAGGTCCGCGAACACCGCCAGCGCGGCCGACGCCCGCGCGTCACCGCCCGCCAAGCGGGCCAGCGCCTGGGGCCACGACCGCGAAGGCGCGTAGCCCTCGTCGTTCCACGCGAAGTCCGCGGCCCCGAACTCGGCGACCTCGCTGGCCGCCTCCTGGTTCATCGGGTTGGCGACGATCCCGTTGAGGTACCGCGAAAGTCCCGCCTCCCGCTGCGCGTAAGGCGCGAGCAGCAGCCGCCCGGCCGACTGCTCGTAGTCGTTCACCGGGTAGTTGTCCCAGAGGAACACCTTGCGCCCGTACACCGCCGAGACCTGCGCGGCCTCGTCGGTGGTCACGCTCGGCGGGACGACGTCGGTCCCGGTCCACTGCACCACCACCGACGGGTCGAGGTGCTCGCGCAGCTCGGTCTTGTACGGCGAGTCCTTCAGGTCGCTGTACTCGGTCGGCACCGTCTGCAGGGGACGGACGCCGTCGTGCGTCTTCACGAACTTCTCGGTGATCGCGTTGAGCAGCGAAACCTGCGCCGTGCCGGCCGCCGCCCGGCCGGGCGGCCCGAAGGCCGCCTGGTCGGCGTCGCAGTTCCACCTCGTGTACGAGATGTCGTCGAACGGCAGCGAGAACGACCGGACGCCGAGGTCGTAGACCGCCTGGAACTTCGCCTCGACCGCCGCGAGGTCGGCCGGCGAAGAGAAGCAGACCGAGACGCCGGGCGAAAGCGCGTAGGTGAACTCGACGTGGTGAGCCGCGGCCGACCGGACGAGCTGCCCGAGCGTGGCCAGCTCGTCCGCCGGGTAGGGGTCACGCCAGCGAGCGCGCAGGTAGGTGTCGTCCTTCGCGCTGTAGATGTACGTGTTCGCCTTGACCTCGCCGAGGAACGCGAGCTGCCGCAGCCGGTCGGCGGTCGTCCACGGCGGACCGTAGAAGCCCTCGATCGACCCGCGCAGCGCCATGTTCGGCCAGTCGCGCACCGAGGCGCCGCTCATCGCCCAGCCGTGTCCCGAGTGGACGAACAGCTGCCGCAGCGTCTGCACACCGTAGTACTGCCCGGCGCCGTCGCGGCCGCTGATGGTGATCCCGGCCCGGGAGACGCTCAGCGCGTACCCCTCGGCCTGCTCGGGCACATCGCGGCCGGTGCTGCCGAGGCGGACGACCAGGCCGTGGCCACCGGTTCGGACACCGTGGTCACGCAACAGCGAGGTCAGCAGGTCCTTGGCCGCCGGGTCGGTGGTGGCGTCGGTGACCAGCGCGACCGACGACGGCAGCGGCACGTCCGCGGACGTCCGGGTGATCTGCTGCGGGGTGGGCGAAACGACGGGTAGCGCGCCGCTCGCGGCGGCGGGTAGCGCACTTCCAGTGAGGGTGGCGGCCACCGTGACGACGGCGGCGAACAAAGCTCGGCGGCGGGTCATGACTCCCTTTCAGGCGGCGGTGCGGTACAACGCGAAGGTGGCCAAGTACGGCGTGGCGCGGGACTGCGTGACGACGACGCGCAGGTGCGCGGCGGTCACCGGCGCGGGCAGCGTGACCAGGCGGCTGTAACCGATCGTGGTCACCGTGGCGAGGGTCTGCCAGGCGCCGCCGACCTCGGCTTGCACGAGCGCGCCTTCGACGTGCTGGCCGCGCGTGATGTCCTCGCCGAGCCGGATCTGGTCGAACGTGACCGGCCGGGGCAGCCGGACGTCGAGCGGGCGGTCCAGCCGTTCCGCCGTGGTGAGCGAGGAGTCCGTGACGGCGTCGGGCGCCCCGCGAGCGAGGTTGCGGCCCTCGGTCCGGGCGATCGCCTGGCCGAACCCGGCCAGCGCGGCGGTGTCGGCGGGCGCGATCCGGCCGTCCGGGCCGGGTGGCACGTTGAGCAGCAGCGAGGAGTTCCGCCCGACCGTCCGCCGGTAGACGTCGACGAGCTGGGCGGCGGACTTGGGCTGCTCGCCGGGGTGGAAGAACCAGCCCGGCCGGATCGAGACGTCGGACTCCGCGGGCGCCCACTGCAGGTACCGCACCGACGGGTCGGCCAGCTTCTGCCGGGACCCGAGGTCCGCGGCGGTCGCGCCGCCGAGGAACAGCTCCTCGTTGTGGGCGGTCCGGGGGTCCCCGGTGGTGGGGAGCGCGCTCCACTCGGTCTCGCGCGCCTGCCCGGCCTCGTTGCCGACCCAGCGCACGCCCGCCGGCCCGGCGAAGGTGACGGTGTCCGGCGACAGCGCGTGGATCAGCTTGAACCACGTCGTGAAGTCGTAGGTTTCGCTGATCCCGTGGTCGCGCCAGGGGTTCGCGCCGTCCAGCCACAGCTCGTCGATCGGGCCGTACTGGGTGAACAGCTCGTAGATCTGGTTGAGGTAGTAGGCGTTGTAGTCGTCCTCGTCGACGGTGAACTTCGGCAGCTTCCCGGCGGCGAGCGCGCCCGCGCGGTCGTCGTGCGGCACGAGCGTCGGGATGGTCCGGCGGGTGACCGGGCTGTTCGTCCCGTAGCGGCCCTGACCCTGCGGCGCGCTCGCGCGGTCTTCGTAGGTGGCCTGTTCTTCGATGCTCAACGGCTGTCCCGCGGCGACCTTCGCTTCGATGCGCCGGACTTCGTCGGCGAAGAACGTCTTCGGCAGCTCCGCGCCGTCGGCGGGTGACAGGTAGACGCCGACCTTGAGCCCGGCGGCGCGTGCGGAGTCGACGTAGTCGCGCAGGACGTCGCCGCGCGGGTTGGCGCAGCGGGTGTTCCGCGCCTGCCAGTAGGCGGACGGGTCCTGAGCGCGTGCCGCTTCCGCCGCGTCCCGGGCCGGGTCCGTGCACCCGGGGGTCAGCCACCACGGGCTCGCGACCACCGAGTGGTTCGTGTAGCGCGTCGGATAGAGGACGAAACCGTCGTGGTGCTTGGCGGTGAGCATCACCTGCGTGACGCCGGCGGCCTTGAGGGACCGCATCCACTGGGCGGTGTCGACGGACGGCGGCGCGAAGGTGGGCTCCTTCTCGGCGCCGGACCCCCATTCGCGGTCGGTGAAGGTGTTCATCCCGAAGTGCGTGAACGCCGTGACCGGCCGCTGCTGCCAGGCCAGCTGTCCCTTCCGCGGGACGACGGCCGCGGCCTTCGCGACGACGCGGTCCGGGCTGTCGCAGGCGCTGACGGTCATGATGCTCGCCGGCTCGATCGGCCCGCCACAGCTCCCGGCCGCGGCGGCCGGAAGCGCCACCAGCGTGCCGGAAACGACGGCGACCGCGAGGATCAGACCGCGAAACGTCATAGCTCTCCTCGTGACGGACCGCGGCCACGAACCCGGCGGCGGCGAGACGGGGTGGACGATCGCCAGACTAGGACGGCAATCCATCGGATGTCTAGACCTGACCAGATGACAACCGATGCCGTGGACAAGTCACGGACCCGACTTTCGGAGGAGATTGATCCGATGGGTCAAGGAGGAGCGACCGGTCCGGTAGCCTGATGTCCGTGTTCACGAAGTGAACAGTGATTCCAGACTTCCGGCGGAGGCTCCCCGTGACCAAACCGACGCGGTCCCCGGACGCCCGTGCCGACCAGGCGGACATCCAGGCGGTGAGCCGGGTCAGCCAGATCCTCTCGCTGTTCGACCCGGCGACCCCCGACGTCACGGCCGCCCAGGTCGCCGAGCGGCTCGGCCTGAACCGCACGACGGCGTACCGGTACTGCACGTCGCTCGTCGCGGCCGGCCTGCTGGAACGCAGTGCCGACGGCGGTTACGTGCCCGGCGGGCTGCTGCTGCAGCTCGGCGCGTTCGCGATCGGGCACCGGCGCGTCGTCAACCTCGCGCCGCGGCACATGCAGGCCCTCTCGCGCGCCACGCAGACCAGCGTCGTGCTCAGCCTCTGGGGCCTCACCGGCCCGGTGGTCTCGCGGGTCGAGGAGAACGCCTCGACGATCGTCATCGTGTCCGTGCGGGTCGGCAGCCACCTGCCGCTGGACACCGCGCAGAGCAAGGTGTTCCTCGCCTACCACGCCGACCAGCTGTCGATGGAACGCCTGATCGGCACCCTGTCCGGCACGGCCCGCGACGAGCTGCGCGCCGACGTCGACCGGGTGCGCGCGGCCGGCCACTGCTCGGCCATGAGCACGCCCGGCATCGTCGCGGTGGCCGCGCCGGTGTTCGACGAGTACGGCATCTGCGCCACGATCGCGATCGTGGGCCCGGACAACACGCTGTCGATGGGTGACGACACGCCCGAGCTGCGGGTCGTGGTCGACACCGCGCGCGAGCTCACCCACGAGCTGGGCGGGCACTACCGCCCCGACGACATCCAGCGGGCGGTGTAGGGCAGCCACGCGGGCGACGGCAAGGCCGGGACGTCCGCGTACTCGCGCGTCCCGGCCAGCGCACTGCCGACGAAGTCGTCCCCGACCCCGGAGACGCCGTCGACCAGCTCCCGGAGCACGGCGGGCCCGCCGATCCACAAGGCCGTCACGACTTCGACCGCTCGCGCGCCCGAAGCGAGGAACCGCAGCACGTCCGTCGCGGTGCGGGCGCCGTTGGTGCCGATGATCGGCGCGTCCAGTGCCGTGAAAGCCTTGCTCACCCAGTAAAGGCTCATCGGGAGGCACCCCGGTGAGCTCCACGCACCCCACGACCCGAGCACCGCGCCGCCGTCGAGGTCCGGCAGGAAACCCGGGTACCGGCCGACCAGGCCGACGGCGTCCGCACCGGCCGAGCGGGCGGCCCGGGCCAGCGCGACGACGTCCGACGCCTGGCCCGGCAGCTTCACGAACAACGGCACGTCGACCGCCGCGCGCACGGTCCGCACGGCGGAAGTGACACCCTCCACTTCGGTCAGCTGCCGCACCGCGCGGGCTTCACGGCCGTGGGGCGCCCCGATGTTCAGCTCGACCGCCGGGACCACCGCGGCCAGCGCACGTCCGATGCGTGCGGCCGCGGCCGGGTCGCCGAGGGTGATGCTGCCGACCACCGGGCAGTCCCGCGCCGCGCCGTGGGCGACGCCGGCGGCCAGGGTCCCGAGCCAGTCGTCCAGGTCCACCTGGGCGAGCCCCGACCGGTTCAGCAGGCCGTCACCCAAGTACGCCTGGCCCGGTGGCCGCACCTGCCGGTCACCGGAGACGAAGGCGTAGTCCGCGATGTCCAGCTGGCGCCGGGCGGCGGCGCTTTCGTTCACCGACTTCGCCACGACGGCACCGGCGCCCGCGTCGACGCAGGCGACGATGCCGTCGAGGGTCATGGTCAGCTCGGACGAGCCGACCCACACCGGGTTGGCAGCGGGCAGCCCGCCCATGTCCATTCAGGACAGCGCCGGGATCGTGCTGTCGTCGGACATGTCGACGTCCTTGGTTTCCGGGCCGAGGAAGCCGCCGAGGCTGATCAGCAGGCCCGCGAGGACGATCAGGACGCCCGGGGCGAGGTGCGCGGGCATCACCCCGTCGAACCGCTGCAGGTAGAACTGGTAGAACGCCGGGGCGATGAGCGCGAGGCTGTAGCCGACGCCGTAACCGGTCGAGCGGATGCTCGCCGGGAACCGCTCGGTCAGGTACGCCGCGATCGGGCCGAACGTGCCGACGGTGAACACCCCGATGAGCACGCCGAAGCCGAGCGCCGCGCCGAAGCCGCCGTTCGACGCCATCAGCAGCGTGTAGGACCCCGCGCCGAGCACGACCATCGCCAGGCCGTAGCCGATGTAGAACCGCCGCCGGCCGATGCGCTGGGACAGCACCCCGAACACCGGGTAGGACAGCGCGGCGGACGCGTTGATCACGAGCATGGTCAGGGTGACCTCTTTGCTCGACAGGTCCAGGTGCGCCTTCAGCTGCGCGGGCGTCACGGCGGCTTCCATGTTGGTCGCGAGCCACGTGCCGGTCATCAGGATGAACACCTGGCCCAGCGCCCGCGGGTACTTCTTCACCAGCCGGACGAACGGCAGCTTGTGCTTCTCGCCGGTCAGCTCGGCCGGCGGCTCGTGCACCTGCTTCTGGTAGTAGCGGAACAGCACGGCCGCCAGCAGCGCGCCGACGAAGAACGGGATCCGCCAGCCCCACTGGACGTACGCGCTGTGCAGGCCGGCAGACGGCAGCAGCTGCAGCATCAGCAGCGTGATCGCGGCGATCACCGCGTACGCCGCCGGCGAGGTCGACGTGATGATCGACGCGTAGAGGCCGCGCTTGTGCTTCGGGCTCCACTCCATCGCCAACGGCACCGCCGTCGTGTACTCGCCGCCGAGGAAGATGCCGTCCACGAACCGCAGCGCGATGAGCGTGCCGACCGACCACATCCCGATCGTCTCGTGCCCGGGCAGGCACGCGGTGATCAGCGTGATCGCGCCGAACCCGCCGACCGCGACCAGCGTGGTGCGCTTGCGCCCGACCGTGTCGGCGAAGTGGCCGAAGATGATCGCGCCGAGCGGGCGGCCGATCAGCGTGGACGCGAACACCAGGGACGCCAGCAGCGCCGTCGTGCTCGCGCTGAGGTTGGCCGCCTGGAAGTACGCCGCCGCCGGGGCCAGCACGACGATCGGCAGGTAGATGTCGAACTGGTCGACGAAGTAGGCGAGCGTCCCGCCGCGGATCGCGGCGCGCACCTTGGCCGCGTCCGGGCCGTGCGGGGTGCCCGGACGAGCGGCCGCCTCTGCAGCGCTGGGCGGTGTGGACATCGGCGTCCTCCGTTGCTCCGAACTGAATGTTCACCAAGTGAACGTCAGACACTCTAAATATGCGTCCGTCGATACACAAGAGCGGTCACAGGGTTGACAGCCGGTCTTATAGTGAACTTTGACTTCATAATGTGAACCGAAAGGCCGCTCATGAGCTCGCGTCCCGCCATCGCCTCCGTCCTGGACGGCTTGGTCGACATGCACGTCCACTCCGGCCCCAGCCCGTTCCCCCGCCGCTTCGACCACGTCGAGGCCGCGCAGGACGGCGCCCGGATCGGGATGCGCGCCATGGTCGCCAAGTCCCACCACCACAACACCCAGATGGACGTCCTCGCGATGAAGGGCCGCCTCGCCGACGTCAAGGCCCAGGCCTTCGGCGGCATCGCGCTCAACAGCACGGTCGGCGGGCTCAACGTCCACGCCGTGCGCATGACCCTGCGCATGGGCGGCAAGGTCGTCTGGTTCCCGACCATCTCGTCGGGCCGGCACATCGACTGCCACCCCGAGGACGGCGCCTTCCCGACCACCACCGTCCCGCTGACGCTCGAGCGCATCGACATCGTCGACGGCGAAGGCGCCCTCAAGCCCGAGGCGATCGAGATCCTCGACGAGATCAAGGAGCAGCAGGCCGTCCTCAACGGCGGGCACATGTACCCGGAGTACATCCGGACGCTGTTCCAGGAGGCGCACGAGCGCGGCATGAAGCGGATGGTCGTCAGCCACCCCGACTTCGTCATCGGGGCCGACCCGGCCGTGTGCCGCGAGCTGATCGAGCTCGGCGCGTTCATCGAGCACGAGGTCGGCATGTACGACCCCGAGGGCACCCAGAAGTGGGACCCGAAGCAGCTGCTGACCTGGATCGAGACGCTCGGCCCGGAGCACACCGTGCTGGCGTCGGACTTCGGCCAGAAGGCCAACCCGAAGCCGGTCGACGCCTGGATGCGCGTCGGCGAGGCGCTGCTCGACCTCGGCCTGCCGGAGAAGGACCTGCGGCGGATGGTCCGTGACAACCCGACCTACCTGCTGAACCTCGACGCCTGAAAGGACCCGCTGTGTACGAAAAGGACGATCCCCGCTCGGCGCTGGCCACCGCGGCCCGGCCCGACAGCGGCGCCGAGATCACCGCCGCGCAGTACCTCGACCTGCACGCGACCCCGGTGGTGCGCGCGCAGAACGTCATCCTGATCCACACCGAGGCCCGCGACGGCGACGACCTCGACAACGGAACGCTGGAGGGCGAGCTGGCGATCGTCGTCACCGACGCCTCCCCCGCGTTCACCGTGCTGACCGGCGACGGCGCCACCCGGATCACCGAACCCGGGCTCGTGGTCGTCCCGCCGGGATCGTCGCGGATCGGCGTCCACGGCGACGGCCCGCTGGTCCGGCTGGTCGAGGCGACCGAACCGGCCTGGCGGGAGCGCGTCGCCAACGCCGATGCGTACGCCGAGGACCACCCGCGCGTCACGCTGCTGGAGCGCTGGCCGGAGCCCGCCGAAGCGCGCGTCCGCTTCTACCCGCTGTCCGAGGTGCCGGCCGACCCGAAGCGGTTCGGGCGGATCTTCCGCACCCGCTCGTTCATGGTGAACTTCCTGCCGCTGCAGGACGGGCCGCGCGACGCGCGGAAGCTGTCCCCGCACCACCACGACGACTTCGAGCAGCTTTCGCTGGCCGTGCAAGGCGAGTACGTCCACCACATCCGCACGCCGTGGCTGCCCGACAGCACCACCTGGCGCGAAGACGAGCACGTGCGGATCGGCAGCCCTTCGGTGACCGTCATCCCGCCGCCGACCGTGCACACGTCCGAAGCGAGCGACCCGGGCGTGAACCAGCTGATCGACATCTTCAGCCCGCCGCGGGTGGACTTCTCGGAGAAACCGGGCTGGGTTCTCAACGCCGACGACTACCCGATGCCGTGAGCGGGCGCACCGGGGGCGGGCTGTTCACCCGCGCGGCCACGCCTGTGGGAACCTGGCTGAAGATCGCGTCCGGCGAGCCGGCCGAGATCATGGCGTTCGCCGGGTTCGACTTCGTCGTCGTCGACCTGGAGCACGCGCCGCTCGACCTGCAGACGGCGTACCGGCTGATCAACACGGCCGCGGCTTTGGGCATGACGCCGATCGTGCGGGTGCCGGACAAGACGCCGTCGACGATCCAGAAGATCCTCGACGCGGGGGCGATGGGCATCCTCGTGCCCCACGTGGACACGGTCGAGGAGGCGGCGGCCGTCGGGCGGGCGTGCCGGTTCCCGCCGCACGGCGTCCGCGGCGCCGGCGGCACCAGCCGGGCCGGCGCGTGGGGGCTGCGCCCGAACGCCGAGTACCTGGCGACGGGCAACGACGACGTGCTGTGCATCCCGCAGCTGGAGAGCGTCGAGGCCATCAAGGCCGCCCCCGAAATGCTCGCCCTGGACAGCGTGGACGCGGTGTTCGTCGGTGCCGCGGACCTGTCGATGTCGATGGGCTCGACGCCCGCGTCGCCGGACGTGCTCGACCTGATCGCGTCGGCCATCGCGGCCGCGCACGACGCCGGGAAGAAGTGCGGGCTGGCGTTCGGCGGGGTGCCGGAGAAGGCCGCTCAAGCGGTGCGCGACGGCTGCGACTTCGTCCTGCTCAGCAACGACACGACGATGCTCGCCGAGGCCGCCCGCGGCCTGGTCCGGGCGTTCCGGGACGCGACCGCATGACGCTGTCCCTGCCGCGCACGGCGTTGTCGATCGCCGAGCTGGACGACCTGGACCACGACGGTGTGGTCCGGTTCGTGCGGGCGCTCGAGGAGTACGGCCACCGCATGGTCTGGATCCCCGAGGTCGCCGGGCGCGAGGCGTTCACGACGGCGGCGCTGGTGCTCGGGTCGACGTCCCGCCTGATCGTCGGCAACGGCGTCGCGCGGGCGCTCGAGCGGGTGCCGAAGTCCGCCGGGTCCGCGGCCCGGGACCTCGCCGCCGGGTATCCCGGGCGTTACGTCCTGGGGCTCGGGGTGAGCGGAGCGGTCCGTGAACGCGGGGTCGGACCGCTCCCCTTCCTGCGCGAGTACCTCGACGGCGTCGACAAGGTGGCGCACGGAGTACCGCGCGTGCTCGGCGCCTATTCGGCGGGGATCACGCGCCTGGCGGCCGAGCGCGCCGACGGGCTGATCACGTTCCTCGTCACGCCCGAGCA
Source organism: Amycolatopsis sp. NBRC 101858 (assembly GCF_030269325.1). Classification (GTDB taxonomy): domain Bacteria; phylum Actinomycetota; class Actinomycetes; order Mycobacteriales; family Pseudonocardiaceae; genus Amycolatopsis; species Amycolatopsis ponsaeliensis. Next base: position 1,057,057 of record NZ_BSTD01000002.1, read on the forward strand.
CACCCGCTGGGCTCGGGAGACGGTCGGGCCGGACCTGGTCCTGTCGGTCGTCCAGTGGGTGGTCGTGGGCCGCTCGCGGGCGGCGGCGCGGGAGGTCGCGCGCCGCCGCCTCGCCTACTACCTGACGCTCCCCCACCAGATCGCGAAGCTGACCCGGCTCGGCTTCACCGAAGCGGACCTCGCGCTGCCGGGGTCCGACCGGCTGCTCGACGCGCTCGTTGCGCACGGCACGCCCGACCAGGTGCGCGAGGCGGTGCGGGCGCAGTACGACGCGGGCGCCACGCAGGTCGCCTTAAGCCTGGTCGGCCCGCTCGACGACGCCAAGCTGGACGCCTACCGGGCGCTCGCACCACAGGAGGATTGATGCGCACGGCCGAAAAGGTCATCATCACCACCGCCATCACGGGCTCGGTGAACATCCCGTCGCAGAGCCCGTACCTGCCGCTGTCGGCCGACGAGGTGGCCGACGCCGCCCTGGCGGCCATCGAGGCCGGGTCGGCCATCGTGCACCTGCACGCCCGCGAGCCGGACGGGCGGCCGACGCCCGATCCCGACGTCTTCGAGAAGATCGTCGGGCGGATCACCGCGGAGACCGACGCCGTCATCAACATCACCACCGGCGGCGCGTCGTCGATGACGATGGACGAACGGCTCGCGGCCGCCTACCGGCTGCGGCCCGAGCTCGCGTCGATGAACATGGGGTCGATGAACTTCGTCTACTCCGGCATCGCCGACAAGGTGACGGAGTGGAAGCACGACTGGGAAAAGCCGTACGTGCTCAACACCTACTCGAAGCCGTTCGTGAACACGTTCGACAAGATCGAGCACACGCTGCGGACGCTCGGTGAGTCCGGGACGCGGTTCGAGTACGAGTGCTACGACATCGGGCACCTGTACTCGCTGGCGTACTTCGCCGAGCTCGGGCTGGCGAAACCGCCGTTGCTGATCCAGGGCGTGTTCGGCGTCCTCGGCGGGATCGGCGCCGACCACGCGAACCTGGAGCACATGGTCCGGATCGCGGACAAGCTCTTCGGCGACGACTACGCGTTTTCGGCGTTCGCCGCCGGCCGCGACCAGATCGGGTTCGGCACGCACAGCGCGTGGCTCGGCGGGCACGTGCGGGTCGGCCTGGAAGACAGCCTGTGGATCGGCAAGGGCAAGCTCGCGGAGAGCAACGCCCAGCAGGTCCGGAAGATCCGGGCGGTGGTGGAGGATCTCGGCAAGCCCATCGCCACCCCGGCCGACGCCCGCGCGATGCTCGCGCTGCGAGGAGGAGAAGCATGAGCCTGCTGACCGGAAAAGTGGTCCTGGTCGTCGGAGCCAGTTCGGGCATCGGCGCGGAGGCGGCGCGGGTGTTCGCCGCGGACGGCGCTTCGGTGATGCTGGTGGCCCGGCACGAAGAACCCTTGGCCAAGCTCGCCGCGGAGCTTTCCGACTACGACGTCGCGTACACGACGGGCGACGTCTCGTCGGCGTCCGATGTGGACGAGTTCGTCTCGGCGACGGTGTCCCGGTTCAGCCGCCTGGACGGCGCGTTCAACAACGCGGCCATGGGCGGCGGCGGCCGCCTCGACTCGGTGTCCGAAGCGGACTTCGACCGGATCATGGCGGTCAACGTGAAGGGCACGTGGCTGTGCCTGCGCGCGGAGGTCGCGGTGATGGAGCGCCAGGGTTCGGGCTCGATCGTGAACGTGAGCAGCATCGGCGGCGTGCGCGGCAGTTCGGGGATGGGCGCGTACCAGGCGACGAAGCACGCGGTGATCGGCCTGACCCGCACGGCCGCCCACGACTTCGGCCCGCTGGGCATCCGCGTCAACGTGATCGCCCCCGGGCCGACGGAGACACCGATGCTGGACGAGCTCCGCCGCACCATCCCGGGCGGCGTGGAGGCCCGCATAGCGGCGACACCGTTGCGGAAGGCGGGCACGGGAGCGGAAGTCGGCTCGACGGCAGCGTTCCTGCTGAGCGACCGGGCCAGCCACTTGAGCGGAGTGGTCCTCCCGGTGGACGGCGGCTTCACGGCCTGAGTGGTGGGGGCGCCGGGTTCTCGGCGCCCCCACCGTCGTCACGCCAGGTCCGGGATCAGCTCGCCGATCAGCCGGATGCTCTTCAAGACCTTCTCGTGCGGGATGCCGCCGATCTGCTGGAGGCACATCAGCCGGTCGATGCCCAGGTCCGCGTACGCGCGCAGCTTCTTGCGGCACGTCTCCGGGCTGCCCACGATCAGCGAATCCTGCGCGCTCAGCACCTCGAACACCTCCTCGTCGCCCACCTGCTCGCCCTGGAGGATCCGGGCGATCAGGAGGTTCGCCTCCGACGGCGCGGCCGAAGCTTCACCACGGAGGAAGTCACCCGTGAGGCCCGGGGACTTCATCAGCTCTTCGTTGCGGGCGTTGGCGCGCACGAACTCCGTTGCCGCTTCGAAGAACGTCAGCGCCGTCACCGTGTACCAGGCCGCGGCCGCCGCCGCGCCGTTCCGCATCGCTTCCTCGTCCGTGTCCGCGCAGTGGACGAACGTGAAGAACCCGACCTGGTCGTTGACGAACGCCCCCACCGGCGACGTGCACTCCGCGACCGCCGCGCGGTACAGGCCGATCAGGCGGCTCGCCCGCTCCAGCGACTCCCACATCGTCGTGCCCAGCACGCCCACCCCGCGGCGGCCGGCCTCCTCGAACGACGCCGGGCTCGCCGCCGCCTGCCACAGCGGCGGGTGCGGTCGCTGCAGCGGCTTCGGCCCGATCGAGACGTCGTCCACGCGGTAGTCGTCGGTGTCGCAGGAGAACCGCTCCGACGTCCACATCTTCGGCACCAGCTCGAACGCCTGCCGCGTCTGCGCGCGGGCGTCGTCCGGCTCGATGCCGAACAGGCGCCACTCCGGGATCGTCGACCGGGTCAGGCCCAGCTCCACCCGGCCGCCGCTGAGGTGGTCGAGCGTCGCCGCGCGCTCGGCGACGCGGATCGGGTGGTTGAACCGCCCCGGCGCGAGCACCGCGGAGTGCCCGAGCCGGATCCGGCTGGTGCGCTGGGAAAGTGCCGCCAGCATCAGCTCGGGCGCGGACGACAGGCTGAACTCCCCCGCGCCGTGGTGCTCGACCTGCCACCAGCACCCGTAGTCCAGCTCGTCGGCGAGGACGGCCTGTTCGATGGCCTGCCGGAACCGCAGCTGTTCGTGCCCTTCGGGCCACGGCCGCGGGTTCTGGATCTCGTTGAACAGGTCGATCTTCATCCACGGCCTCCGCTTCGTCGGGGTCACCGAGAAGTCAGACGCCGAGAGCGATCGGGTCGTTACGGACAGCCACCCGGACGGAGCAGCCGGGCTCCCGGTTGAGACGCCCGTCACGTCGGCGTGGCTCATCGTGCCGGGGTGCCGTCCGCCTGCCATCCTGTGCCGTCAAGGAAGACAGGCGGACGGAGGCACCCGTGGGCGTCATCAGCTGGATCGTGCTCGGGCTCATCGCGGGCGTGATCGCGAAGGCCCTCATGCCGGGCAAGGACCCCGGTGGCTGCATCATCACGATCCTGCTCGGCATCGGCGGCGCCTTCGTCGGCGGGTGGGTCGGCAAGACCCTGTTCCACACCGACCTCGGCACCTTCTTCGACCTGCGCACCTGGGGCCTCGCGGTCCTCGGCGCGCTGATCATCCTGGTGATCTACCGGATGGCCTTCGGCCGCAGCCGCCGCGACTAATTGAGGCTGACGCCGTATGCGCTCAAGGCCTCGCCGACCGGCTGGAAGAACGACGTCCCGGTGCCCTTGCCGGACGTGATGCCCAGGCCGACGCTGCCGGCGAACAGGCAGCCGCCCGAGTCGCCCGGGTTGACCAGCGCGTTGGTCTGGATCAGCTGGGACACCGAACCTTCGGCGTAGTTCACGGTCACGTTCGTCCGCGTGACCGAGCCCGACGTCAGGTGCGTCGTGCTGCCGCTCTTGCTGATCCGCTGGCCGACCGTCGCGGTGCCGGCGGAGCTGATCCGCTGCGTGGAGCCGTTCCACAGGGTGACCGCGCCCGGCGCGCTGCCGGTGTTGTTGCGGATCAGCCCGTAGTCGTTGCCCGGGAAGCTCGAACCCTGCGACGGGCCGACGTTCCACGTCGACACCGCGCGCGTGCAGTGGCCGGCGTCGACGATGTAGTTCACGCCGCCGCGGTTGGTGTTGAAGCCCGCCGAACAGCGGGTGCCGCCGCCGGTGATGGCTTCGCCGTTGTAGATCGCGGCGTGCATCTCGCCCGCGACGCGCTCCACCCGGACGCGGTCGCCGAGTGCGGAGGCGGCCTTCAGCAGGGCGTCGGTGCCGCGTGCCGCGTCCGCCACGGTCAGCACGACCTGGTTGGTCCTCGGGTCGAGCCCGACCGACGTGTGGGCGACAACGGGCAGCGCCTGCAGCGCGTCCTGCGCGCTCGCCAGCGCGGCGCTCGAGTGCGTGACCAGCCGGGCCTGCGCGCCGGCCGCGGTGACCCGGTCGGCGGCCGCCTGGTCGAGCACGTTGACCACGGGCTTCGCGGTCGCGTCCAGGTAACCGTCGACGGCCCGGGTGCCGAGCGACGCGGTGACCTGGTGCAGGGTCTCGACGCCGGCGGCCTGCGTCCGGAGGAACGCGACCGCGGCGGACTCACCGAGCCCGGAGTCCGCGACGAGGGAGGCGACGGCGTCGCGTTGCACGTCGGGTGAGTAGCCGTCGATGGTGACGGCGGTGGCCGGGCTCGCCAGGAAGCCGGCGACCGCGGCGGCGGCCACCAGGGTGGTGGCGGAGCGGGCGAGCAGGTGTCTTGTGCGCATGCCGGTACTCGCTTTCACGGGGGAAACCGGCGCGAGGGATGGCCGCGCCGGTCGCGATGGGTGTTCCGGTGCGCTCGAGGGTGATCCGCGCCCGGGCCGGCGGGTACCGACTTTCGTCGTACAGGACAAAAGATAGGTACCGGACATTTCGCCCTGCGCACAGTAACCGGACAGCGACTACCGCGACGGCCACGCCAGGTCGTCGATGGTCAGGAAGGGCTCGCCCGCCACCACCGCCGGCGTGATCCCGGTGAACGCCCGGACTTCGCGGTGCAGGTGGGACTGGTCGGCGTAACCGGCGTCAGCGGCGACGAAGGCGGCGTCCTGGCCCGCCACCAGCCGGTGGACCGCGTGGTCGAAGCGGACCAGCCGCGCCGCACGCTTGGGCGGGAGGCCGATCTGCGCCTGGAACCGGGACCACAGGCGCTTGCGGCTCCACCCGACTTCGTCGGCGAGCCGCTCGACGCGGACCCGGCCGCGGGTGCGGACCATCCGTCCCCACGCCCACGCGACCTCGGGATCGACCGCCGGTCCCATTTCAAGGCGGCGGGCGAGCACCGCGTCCGTCACCGCGAACCGCTCGTCCCACGACGAAGTCTCGCTCAGGCGCTCCCCGAGCCGGGCCGCGTCCCGGCCCCACAGGTCGTCCAGGGCCACGAAGGCGCCGCCCAGCTCGGCCGGGCGGACGCCGAGGACCGCGCCCGCGACCACCGGCGGCAAGCGCACCTGCACGCAGGCGAAGTCCGCCGCCCGCAGGATCCGGGTGGTGCCGAACCCGAGCCCGGCGACGACGCTCCCCTGCCCGGCCGCGCCGGACAGGACGACGGTGCCGGGGCCGAACACCAGGGCGAGCGTCACGGCCGGGGGCGGGATCAGCCGGAGCCCGGCCGGGGTGCGGCCGCGGTCGGCGAACCCGGCCATCGTGATCCCGGGCAGCCTGCCGGGCGACGCCGGGAGCGCGACGTCCCAGAGCGCTTCCTCGTCCGGCCCCATGGTTCCCAAGCTACGCGGAACATTCGTCCAAGCCACCGGTCTCCGCGCCCGGCCAGAGTCAGCTCATGACGAACCTCCACCTGACCGACGACGGCCCCCGCGACGCCCCGGTCCTCCTGCTGATCCACGGGACCGCGTCCTCGATCCACTCGTGGGACGCGCTGCTCCCCCTGCTGACCGGCGCCCACCGCGTGGTCCGGATCGACCTGCCCGGGCACGGGCGCTCGGCCGAGCCGGACGACGCCGGGTACGGCGTCCCCGAGCAGGCCCGCCGGGCCGGCGCGGCGCTCGATCGGCTCGGCGTCGGGCACGCGGTGGTCGTCGGCCACTCCACCGGCGGCCTGGTCGCCACCGCCCTGGCCGAGGAACGGCCCGCGCTCGTCAGCGCGCTCGTGCTGGTCGACACCGGGCCGAGCCTGGACACCTACATCGGCCCGCACCTCGCCTTCGAGGCCGCTGAGTGGGAAGGGCTGACCGACGACCAGATCCGCGAGGCCATGAGCTCGGCCTTCGGCCGTCCGGGATACGAGGCACCCGTGTCACTCGTGGCCGACGTGCGCGGGATGACGTTCGCCGCCTTCACCGCGGCCCAGCGGGGATCCGTCGACTACCTTGCGCGGCAACCGATCCCGGACCGGCTGACGGCGCTGGGCACGCCGGCGCTGGTGCTCTTCGGCGAGGAGAACCGGCGGTGGCGGCCGTCGAGCGCCCTCGCGGCCTACCGCACCGTGCCGGGCGCACGGGTCGTGCCGCTGCCCGGCGTCGGTCACTCGCCGATCATGGAGGACCCGCCCCGGACCGCCGAGGCACTGCTGGCCTTCACCGGGTCGCCCACGCTGAGCAGGCAGAGCTCGGCCAGCCCGCGCACATAACGGCTGGCGCGCAGGTCGCTCGGCATCACGAGCGTGGGGCGCGGCAGGAGCTCGCCGTTGTACCGGGTCGCCAGCAGCGCCGCGCAGTGGCCGAACTCGGGGTCGATCTCCGCCAGGGACAGCACGACCCGGAAGCCGTCCTCGGCCACGGCGACCACGACGACGGTGAGCCCGGACATCTTGTGCCGCGGGTCCAGTGGCAACGGCCCTTCGGCGAGGACGTCGTAGAGGTGCACACCGTGCACTTCGTGGCGCTCCCGCTTGCGGCGGGTCACGTACTCGACGTCGAGCCGGACCTGCGCGCGGGCCCGCAGCTCGCCGACGTCGATCGAGCGCGAAGCGCACCCCGTCCCCGTGACGAGCAGGCGCCCGGCCGGGGGCGGGGTGTAGGGCTCCATCACTCCACGCTAAGACGGGCCCGCGGCGGCGCACATCCACCGATCAGGCACAGCTCGGTCGCAAATACGGCACGATCAGCGCCGGGAACCCGCAGAAGCGGCGGTTTCGGGGGTCAGCCGGTCGCGAGGGAGATCTCGGTCGACTTGATCAGCGCGACGACCGGGGTTCCCGTTTCGAGGCCCAGCTCGGCGGCCGCTTCCCGGGTGATCGACGCGGTGAGCTCACCGCCGTCGACGGCGACCTTGATCGTCGCCATCGCCCCGCCCGTCGCGACGCCGGTCACCCGGCCGGGCAGCTGGTTGCGGATGCTGATGCCGGTCACCGGCCCGGTCGCCAGCGACACCTCGGTCGACTTGACCAGTGCGCGCACGGCGGTCCCCTCGGCGAGGCCGAGGTCCTCGACGGCTTCCCTGGTGACCGCGGCGGTGATCTCCTGCCCGCCGGACAGGCGTGCCTTGACGGTGGCCATCACCTCGCCCGGCGTGACGGCGGAGACCGTCCCGGCGAGCTGGTTGCGGATGCTCAAACCCATCGCGGGACTGTAACCCCGCGCCGCGGCCGGGGCATTTCGCGAGTCACCGGAACGGGGTCAGCCCACCGGGAGTTCGGCCCAGACTGTCTTGCCGGTGTCGTGCCGCCACTGTCCCCACCGCCGGCTGCAGGCGTCGACCAGCATCAGCCCCCGCCCACCGTCCATATCGGGCTGCCGCGGGCGGGCCGGGCGGGGGCTCGCGTCGGTGACCTCGAACCTCAGGTGATCCGCCGCCCGGACGAGCCGCACCCGGATCGGGGCGGCGCCGTGGCACAGCGCGTTCGACACCAGTTCGTCGAGCACCAGCACGGCGTCGGCCAGGCGCTCCGGATCCAGGCCGGTCAGCAGATCCTGGGCCCACTCCCGGACCTGCGCCGGCTGGTCCGTGCCCGTGCCGAGCTCGCGCGTCGGGATGGTCCTCACACTCCTTCAGAACCTGGGTGGCTTACCCAGTTCCGGCGGACCTGAAACAACCGGCGGCGCGGTCCACGCCGCCGGTTCCCGAGTGGCAGGATGAGCCCGGTGAGCACGCGCACCGGGGACGACGACGAGCTGCCCGAGGCGCCGGAGCCGGCGAACGGCGCCGGGGCCGGAGTCACCGCCCCGCCGGCGTCCGGCATCTCCCAGCCCGGAGGCGACCAGCCATGACGAACGCGTTCTCGACTTCGACCGACCCGGCGGAGAGCGGCCCGGTCCTGACCGTCCGCGGCGAGCTCGACGTGGCCACCGCGCCCCGGCTCCGCGTGCGCATCGGGGAGCTCACGCTGACGTCCGGGCAGTTGCTGGTGGTGGATCTGGCGGGAGTGACTTTTTGCGACTCCAGCGGGATTTCGGCGCTCATCGCCGCCCGCAACGTCGCCGAGGCGGCCGAGGCGAAGGTCGCGCTGGTCGCCGTGCCGGCCCGGCTCACGCGCACGCTCGCGCTGACCGGGCTGGCGGACTTCTTCCCGACCTACCCGACGGCCGGGGAAGCCATCTCCGCCCACCGCTGACCCGCGCCGGCGCGGGTGCCGGTCAAAGGCAGGGTGGCCGGTAGCCGTCGATGGGCAGGCCGCGGAACTCGAGCCGGTTGGGCGTCTTGCCGACGAAGACCAGGCCGCGGGCCTCGGCCAGCGCCGACGCGAACGAGTACGCCGGCGTGCCCAGCTCCGGCAGCGACGTCCAGGCCTGGGGCCTGAAGCTGAAGAATTTCGTGACGAGCTTCCCGCGGGTCGAAGGCACCAGTGTGAGCCACTTGTCGCCGCCGCTCCAGTGGGAGGCCGGGCGCAGCTGGACGTACAGGTCGTCGGTCGCGCGGTAGGTCAGCCAGAAGCCGGCCGAGTGCGAGAGATCGGCCTGCGCCTCGAACTGGTTGCCGAGCCACACGACGACCACGTGCCACTCCGCGTTGAGGAACTCCACCTTCGCCGTGTATCCGCGGCCTTCGGGGACGAGCAGGTTCCCGGTGGGCGGGACGGTGGTGCCCTCACCGCTGGCGAGCCACTGCTGCAGCCGGTCGATCGACGGCGTCGGGCACTCGCACCCGGGCCGCGGTGACGCGTTCGCAGGCGGGCTGACCAGGGAAAACACGAGGAGGGATGCGAAGATCGCGAGCGTCCGGACGAAGGCGAGGCGCATGCCGGGAAGCTACCAGACCGGGTGTGCCCCGCGTCACGGAATGCGGGTGGATCTTGGGCGCTACAGAGGAGTAGGAACCGTACGAATCCCTAGGGAGGGCCATGTCCGCCACCACCACGCCGGAAGCGTCCACCACCCCGGTGGTGCCCGCGCTCGACGACTTCGACTTCGAACTCACCGACGGCGCGGCCTGCCGCATCGACGACCCGGACTGCGAAGCCTGCCAGTGACCCCGGTGCCCCGGTGCGGGTCCGCACCGGGGCCACGGCCGGGTGTTTCCCCGGCGCGAACGGGCCCGTGACGCGGCAGAGTGGTCTCGAGCGGCACGGGATCCGCCTGCCGCCGCACCGGGAGGAATGCCGATCATGGACATGAAGCTCGAAGTCGTGGTCCTGCCCGTCACCGACGTCGACCGGACCAAGCACTTCTACCGATCCCTGGGCTGGCGCGAGGACGCCGACATCGACTTCGGCGCCTCGCGGATCGTGCAGCTGACCCCGCCGGGGTCGCCGACGTCGGTCCACTTCGGCACCGGGCTCACCGACGCCGCCCCCGGCTCGGTCCGCAGCACCTACCTCGTCGTCGAGGACATCGAGGCGGCGCGCAGAGAGCTCGCCGGCCACGGCGTCGACGTCAGCGACGTCTTCCACCGCGACGAGACCGGCGCGTTCGCCCCGGGGGTGCACCCCGACCACGGCACGTACTCGTCGTTCGCGTCGTTCAGCGACCCGGACGGCAACACGTGGCTGCTGCAGGAGATCACGACCCGGTTCCCCGGGCGCGTCGACGGCGTGACCTACGGCTCGGCGCAGGAGCTGGAGCGGGCGCTGCGGGAGGCCGCCGCCGCGCACGGCGAGCACGAGAAGGAAACCGGGAAGTACGACGAAGAATGGCCGGTCTGGTACGCGCAGTACATGGCCGAGCACGCCGGCTCCTGAGCGCCGGTCAACCCCGGTAGGCGGCCCAGGCCACCTGGACGAAGCTGCGGACCAGCGGGCTCCGGGCGGCCTGGGGCCACGCCACGACGAGGTCGCTCGGCGGCCGGTCGGCCAGCGGGACGACGGCCAGCCCGGCCGGCAGGGGCTGGTCGACCGGGGCGAGCGCGGTGGTTCCGTTCCACAGCACCGCCTGCAGGCATTCCTGGACCGTCCGCAGCTCCGGGGCCGCGTCGTCGGGCGCGCCGCCGGTCCAGTAAGCGCTCCAGCCGGGATCGGTCCCGTCGGGCAGCCGGACCCACCGGCGGCCGGCCAGCCCGGCGGCCGCCACCGAAGGGCGGCCGGCGAGCGGGTCGTCGTCGCGCACCACGACCCCGACCGGCACCGAGCGCAACACCTGCGAGCCGATTCCCGTGCTGTCGAAGGGAGTTCGCGTCAAGGCGACGTCGACGAGCCCGGCACGCAGACCGGCCGTCGGATCGCCCAGGTCGGCTTCGTGGACGCGGACGTCGACGTGCGGGTGCCGCTCCCGGAACAACGGGACCAGCCGGCCGCCGACGTGCTCGGCCGCGTCGGCCAGGGTGCCGACGGTGAGGCTCGCCGCGCCCGCCGCGGCGGTCACCCGGCCGCGGATCCGGTCGGCCTGCTTCAGCAGGGCGTCCGCTTCGTCGTAGAGCGCCGCGCCGGCGGGGGTGAGGGTGACACCCTTGGGGGTGCGGTCGAACAGCGCCGCGCCGAGCTCGTCCTCGAGCTGCCGGATCGCCCGGCTGAGCGGCGGCTGCGTCATGTGCAGACGGCTCGCCGCCCGGCCGACGTGCCGCTCGTCGGCGACGGCCACGAAGTACTTGAGGGAGCGCAGGTCCACTTCCGCACGATACCCGTGCGGTATCGAGACTGCAGATCTTGTCGGGGGTGCGAGGTAGCGTCCGGCGCATGGCACTTTCGGTAGCGGAACGCGAGCAATTCCTGGCGGAACCCCACATCGGCGCGCTGTCGGTGGCGGAGCGGCCGGACCGCGCACCACTGACGATCCCCATCTGGTACCAGTACACCCCGGGCGGCGAGCTCTGGGTGCGCACGGCACCGGGTTCCCGCAAGAAGAAGGCGATCGACGCGGCGGGGCGGTTCGGCATGATGGCCCAGCGCACGGCGCCGACGGTCCGGTACGTGTCGGTGGAGGGACCGGTGACGAGGACGGAACCGGACTCCCCGGAGCGCGCGAGGGAAATGGCGGCGCGGTATCTGCCGGCGGAGAAGGTGGACGGGTACCTGGAGTTCGAGCGGACGCAGATCGGCGAGCACGTCGTGGTGTTCCTGCGGCCCGAGCATTGGCTTTCGCTGGACATGGGGGCGGTTTGAGAGGTGTCCACTTCGGACTGAGCCCGCGGCGGCGGCGCGGGTGATCGCGATCCCGGTGCCGGCGGCCGCGCTAGCGGAAGGGGGAAGCCCGGACCGAGGCAACCGACGGCGCCGCGGGAAGCGCTGAGGCAGAAGTGGACGCCGCCGCCAAAGGCGAGGCCGGCTTTTCACTACCCGCGCCGAGGCCGAAACGCGCCGCCGCCGAAAGCGAGGTCGGCTTCTTCGCTACCCGCGGTGTGCGAACCTTCGCTCAGCGATAAGGTGCCTCACGCGGCGCCTGCCGCGCCCGGGGTGCCTGCCCGCGCGGGGGCTGCGCGCGCGGTGGCTGTGCGCGCTGGACCTGGGTCCGCTGTGGCGGGGGCGCCTGCCCTCGCGGTACCTGCGGCCGCGGCGGAGGTGGGCCTCGGCGGGCCGGGGGGCGGGCCGCCGCCGGGCGGGGTGCTCGCTCCTGCCTCTCCGGCTCGGGCTCCGGCTCGCGGGCCCGGGATGGGCGGTTCGCCCACGAGTCGAACAGCACGATCAACCCCGCGAACACCGCGCACCCCAGGCCCAGCGCCACGTTGACCAGTGACCCGATGATGCCGGCCACCAGCAGGATCGGCAGCACCGCCATCAGGCAGTACGGGTCGATCCTGCCGAACTTCGGGCGGGGCGGCCCCTCCCGGGGACTCACCGCGCGACCTCCGCTTTCCCTCGCGCCATGGTCGAAGTATGCAACTCCCAGCCCGAACCGGCCACCACCAACGCCCAGAAATCCGGACAAAGCACGTGAATCACAGCGAGGGGTCCCGCAACGCCGTCTCGACTTCGCCGCCCGTGAGCCGCCGGGGGCCCACGTAGTACAGCACCGCCCCCGCCGCCAGCTCCGCGTCCCAGCCCGGGTTCACCACCAGGTCCTCCCCCGCGCGCGCCGCCAGCACCGTCGCGCCGTACGCGCGGCCGAGCGCCATCCGGCAGCGGGACGCCGGGAGCCTGCCGAGCGACTCCGGGAGCGTCACCGAGAACGTGTCCGCTCCCCCGGCCGTCATCAGCTCCGCGTACACCTCGGCGATCCCCGGCGACGTCAGCTCCTCGGTCACCATCCGCGGCGTGTGCCACTGCACGCAGCGGATCCGCGGGTCCACGTACCGCAGCAGCTCCGCCCGCTCGAGGTCACGCAGCGTGACCACGACGTGCGCCGCCGGGCTGGCGTGGTCCACCGTGACCGCGACGGCCAGCGCCTCGTTGTCGTCGGCCACGTCCACCAGGACGGCGTCCGCGCGCGCCACGCCCGCCCGGTCCAGCACGCCGGCGGCCGTCGGCTCGCCGCGGACGAACTCCACCGGCTGCCCCGGCATCGGGTGCACCGGCACCTCCGCGCAGAGCACCAGCGCCGTCACGCCGTCGGCGAGCAGCTGGGCCACGATCCGCTCGGTCCGCCCGGCCGCGTACCCGATCAGCACCGTGTGCCCGGTCGCCCGCACCGCCTCCGTCCCCTGCATCCGCCGTCCCTTCGCCTGTTCCAGCACCGAAGCGAGCCTCGTGAACACCGTCGTGAGCGTGGCGAGCCCGCCGGCGATGACGTACGCGCCCACGACGTGCCCGGCGACCGTCTCGGGCGAGAAGTCGCCGTACCCGACCGTGGTCGTCGTGACGACGAAGTACCACCAGTAGTTGCCGGGCCGGACCAGCTCGCTGCCGGCCGGTTCGGCGAGCGCCATCAGCGGCCAGCTCGTCGCGAACACGACCACCACCACGGCGACCGGCAGCAGCCAGGCGCGGTTCGGCACCCAGCGCGCGAAAAGCCGCGAGAGGAAGAACGGCACCGATCCTCCTCACCGATTCGATCACGGGTCCCGACACCCGATCACACGGTGCTACCAGGCACAACGGTCTTTACCGGACCGTGACGGCGGTCCGCGCCGCCGGACAGAAACGGACAGGATTCCCGTGTTCCCCGGGAAGAACTCGCGTTCCGTGGTGGACTGTCCCCGGTCCCCCGGGCGCAGAAAGAGGTACGCGCATGAGGAAACGGGTCGGTTCGGCACTCTTCGCCTTGGCGGTCGCGTGCGGCGTCGTCGCCGCTCCGGCGGCCACGAGCCTGGCGTCCGCGAGTCCGCCGCCTCCGCAGCTCGAGTTCGCGAACCCCGCGAGCCAAGCCTTGTACGGCACCGCTTATCGCGCCGCACTCGACAACCTGGTGCGCACCAACACGATCGGTTACGACGCGAAGTACGACAAGAGCGGCCTGCTCGACCCGGCCACCGGCATCGTCCGCGCGGGCGGCGGCTACGCCCAGCCGTGGACGCGCGACGCGTCGATCAACAGCTGGAACGCCACCAGCCTCCTCGCCCCCGCCCTCGCGAAGAACACGCTGTGGGCGGTCGTCGACAAGGACGCCGCCGGCGCCCTGCGCGTGCAGCAGGACGACCAGCAGTGGGACCAGGTCGTCTGGGCGACCGCCGCCTGGCACCACTACCTGGTGACCGGCGACGGCGGCTTCCTCGAAAACGCCTACCGCACCACGGCGGACACGCTGAGCATCCGCGAACACGCCACCACGGCCGGCTTCAACGCGACGTACGGGCTGTTCACCGGCCCGTCGTTCTTCAACGACGGCATCGCCGGCTACCCCGCGCCGCCCGCCGACGCGACCGAATCGGTCAGCACGGGCAGCTCGCCGTGGCCGGGTGTCGCGAGCGGGATGTACCTGAGCACCAACGAGGTCTACTACTCCGCCTACGTCAACGCCGCGAACATGGCGGAGAAGCTCGGCCGTCCCGGCGCGGAGGTCGCCGGCTACCGGGCCAAGGCGACCGCGCTGAAAGCCGCGATCAACCGGTACTTCTGGAACACGGCGACCGGCCTCTACGACTACCAGCTCCTCGCCGACGGCACCCGCGGCGCCTACCAGGAAGGCACCGGGCTCGCGTTCGCGCTGCTCTTCGGCATCGCGAACCCGGCCCAGGCCCGCTCGATCGTCGCCCGCGCCCAGGAAATGCCGTGGGGCATGCCCGACACGTTCCCGAACTGGGACCGCTATTCGGACGCGCAGCCGGGCCGGCACAACGCGATCGTGTGGCCGCTCGTGCAGGGGCTGTGGGCCAAAGCGCTGGCCGGGCAAGGAAACCAGAGCGCCTTCGCGTCGGAAACCGCGCGCCTGGCGAAGCTGGCGGACAACAACAGCGGGTTCTGGGAGATCTACAACGGCCACACCGGCGTCGTGGACGGCGGCTACCAGCGGCTCGGCGACACCGTGAAGTTCCACTGGGGGTCCGAACCCGACCAGACCTGGTCGGCCACCGCGTTCCTCGACATGATCCACACCGGCCTGTTCGGGCTGACGTTCACCGACCGCGGCCTCGCGTTCGCGCCGGACCTCCCCGCGGGCTGGGGTGACGTCACCCTCCGGAACCTGAGCTACCGCACTGCGAACCTGACGATCTCGCTGCGCGGCGCGGGCACCCGGGTCAGCTCGTTCACGATCGACGGACGGCCCGCGCCGGGCAACACCGTTCCGGCCACGCTGAGCGGAAGCCACACCGTCGCGATCACCCTCACCGGCGCGGCGGCGGGCGACCGCGACGGCGACCACGTGCCCGACGCGGCCGACCGGTGCGCCGACACCGCGGGCACCGTCGACGGCTGCCCGGCCCCCGCCCACCTCGAAGCGGAGGACGCGGTCAACACCGGCGGCGTGAAGACGAACGTGAACCACACCGGCTACTCCGGCCGCGCGTTCCTGGACGGGCTCTGGGCGCAGGGCGCGGCGTCGTCGTTCACGCTGCACCGCACGTCGAGCGACCCGGCAACGGCCGCGCTCACCGTGCGCTACGCCAACGCCAACAGCGACACCCGCACGATGACACTGTCGGTGGACGGGCGCGCGGTGCGGCAGGTGAGCTTCCCGAAGGTCTCCGACAGCTGGGACGCCTGGGGCACGGTGACCTTCGCCGACGTCCCGCTCACCGGCCGGGACCCGGTGGTCACGCTGTCGTACGCGGCGGGTGACACCGGTTCGATCAACCTCGACTGGCTGGCCGCCGGCTGAGCCGACGTCACCCGAATCGGTGAACCGGCCGCCCGGCCGTCATAGCCGCGACGACGTTTCCTCTCTTTCGTCGACGCGGTGGCCGGGCGGCACGCCCCCCGACCGGCCGGCCACCGCGCACACGCTCCCGGGCCCCGCATACTGGACGGGTGAGCGAACCGATCCCGCTGTTCCCGGTCACCCGCGTCGATCCCGAACGGTTCGCGGTCGCGCAGCACCGCCTCTTCACCGGGATGCGGCTGCGGATCGGCCGGTCCGGCGTCGCCCACCGGGTGGCGTGGGTGCCCTGGCTCGACGAGCTGACCCTGCCCGCGCCCGCCTGCCACCAGGGGTGGTCCGGGCTCGGCGCGGCGGGCGAGATCACCCCGGTCGACCTGCCGGTGACCTGCCGCAAGTGCCTGCGCCTCGGCGGCGAGCCGGAGGATCCCGCCCAGCACACCCTCTTCGCGCTGCCGGAGCCGCGCCAGCTGTAGTGCCCTGTGAGGTTGTCGACTCGGGTGATGGGTGGGCGACCATGCAGGCCGGTGTGGCCGCGGTGGTGGTTGTAACGGTGCAGGAACCCGGGCAACGCGTCGGCCCGGTGCTGTGAGCTGGTGAAAGCTGGGCATAAGACCACTCTCAGGCCGGCGAAAGGGCGTCGCGCCAGGCGTGGGAGCGGCGGTAGGCCATGGCGTTGTCGGTCATCACGCGTTCGATCCGGTCGATGCCCAGCTCGGCCAAGGCGGTGGCAGCGCGGCGGAGGAACCCGGCGCAGGTGGCGGCGGTTTCGTCGGGATGGACTTCGGCGTAAGCGATACGGGTGTGGTCGTCGACGGCGCAGCGGACGTAGTCCTAGCCGACGCGGGTGCCGTAGCGGGCGCGTCGGCGTTCGAGGCTGTCGCGTCCGTGGACCCGCCAGCCGCCGCTAGCCGGTTAATCCGCCGCCGGCCGGGTACCTCGACCGGATGACCGAGAACCGGGGCCGGCAGTTCACCACCGACCTCGTCGAGGCCGCGCTGGCCGGGGAGTACGACGCCGTGGCCGACGCGCTGGGCGTGCTCTCCGGAGCCGGCTCGCCGCACGCCCCCGCCGAGATCGTCGGGGACCTGGTCGGCCGGTGCGCGGCCGTGGTCCGGGACCGGCGCCCGACCGGCCCCGGGACGATCTTCACCATCGCCGTGGCCGACGACCGGGCGCGGGCGGTCGCGGTGGACCGGCTGCCGCCCGGACCCCGGGCCGCGTTGCGCGCCCTGCTCGCGGCCCTCGGCGACGACGAAGCCGGCCGCGACATCCAGGTCGAGCTGGCCGCCCGCGGGCAACCGGCGGACGTCGTCGGCGTCGTGGTCCACCTGCTCGTGTGGCTCGTCGAACTGTCGGACAGTGCGGCGGCCGAGCTCCCGTCGCTGAGCTGCTTCATCCCCTGACCGCGGTCACCCGGCGCCGATGGCGGCGACTTCCTCGTCGATGAGCAGGCCGGGGTCGAACCGCATGCCCGCGAAGTGGCCGGCCAGTTCGAGCGAGAGCACGCCGTGCAGGCGCGTCCAGAACGCCAGCGCGCGGTGCAGCACCGCGGCCGGGGCCGGGTGGTCGCCGGCCCATTCGCGGTGGTCTTCCAGGTGGGTGTCGAACGGTGTCGCCGCCGCTTCCGCCGGCCGCGCGCCACAGGCTTCGATGAGCACCGCCATCACCTCGTGCGAGATCGCGGTGGTGTCGCCGGGGGCGTGGTAGCCGGGGACGGGCGTGCCGTAGATCAGGAAGTACCGCTGGGGGTCCTGCCGGGCCCAGTCCCGCACGACGTGCGCCAGCGCGGCCAGGTCCGCCCCACCGTCGTGGGCCGCGCGGACGGTGTCGGCGATGCTCCGGTACGCGTCGCGGATGAGCGCGGTCACCAGCTCGTCCCGGTTCGCGAAGTACCGGTAGAGGGCCGGCCCGCTCATCCCGAGCTTCTTGGCGATGGCGTTGAGCGACAAGGCCGGCACGCCCGCCTCGGCGATCTGCTCCCACGCGTGCTGCTTGATCTCCGCGCGCACCTGCGCCCGGTAGCGCTCGCGTGAGCTCGGCCCCGCGTCCGTCATGAGCGGCTCCTTCCGGTCGAGTTAGAGGCTATCACTTTTCTTATTGACACTAAGCAACCGGGCGTTATAGCTTCTAACTACAGCGAGAGCCACTAACAATCCGAGGAGAACCGCCATGGTCAAGACCACCCGTGCCCTGCTCGCCGTCCCGCTGGCCGCCGCGGCCCTCTTCGCCGCCGCTCCGGCGGACGCGGCCACCGCGAGCCCGCTGACCTGCCGCGGCCAGGGCATCGACCCCGCCGCCCAGGTGCACTACCGGACCGAGACGTTCGTCGAGGCGCCCGTGGACACCGTCTGGAAGGTGCAGACCGGCATCGAGGGGTGGCCGGCCTGGCAGGCCGCGGTCACCAGCGCGAAGCGGCTGGACCCGGGCCCCCTGCACCCGGGTTCGCG
The DNA here is from genome assembly GCF_030269325.1 of Amycolatopsis sp. NBRC 101858. GTDB lineage: Bacteria > Actinomycetota > Actinomycetes > Mycobacteriales > Pseudonocardiaceae > Amycolatopsis > Amycolatopsis ponsaeliensis. The sequence continues at coordinate 1,075,016 of NZ_BSTD01000002.1, forward strand.
GTTCCGCTGGACGACCCCGGTCCCGGCGACGCCGTCCTCCCCCGCCACGACGCTCGTCATCACGTCCACCGTCGGCCAGGTCCGGCCCGAGCGGTGCATCCGCTGGTCCGGTCCGGCGATCGGCGACGGCCTGCGCATCGACCGGGGCGTCCACGTCTGGACGTTCACGCCGGTCCGGGGCGGTGTCGTCGTCCGCACCGAGGAGAGCTGGACGGGCGCCCGGATCGAGGCGGATCCCGCCACGGCCATCAAGTACCTCGCGCCCGGTCTCGACCTCTGGCTGGCCGACCTCAAGACGGCCGCCGAAGCCCGCCCCTGCTGATCTCGACCTCGAACTCGAAGGAGAAAGCGATGTCCATCCCCACTCGCCCGTCGAAGGCCGTGCTCGTCGCGGCGTGGGCGTTCCCGGTCATGGTGCTCGGCCAGTTCGCGTTGCTCGGCGGCATCCCGGTCGCGATCGTGCTGGCGCGCACCCTGCGGTCCCGCGCGGCCCGCTGGTGGAGCGGCCTGATGGCGGCGGCCTACGTCGTCCCGCTGGCGGTCTGGCTGCTCGGGCCGAGCACGGCACCGAGCCTGTCGAAGTCCCTGAGCCCGGTGGCCACCGGAGTGATCACGGCGGTGGGCGTCGTGGCCGCCACCGGGTTGCACCTGGTGCGGCGGCGTGCCGCGGCGCCGGCCGGGAGCCGGCCGGCGCCGCGTTCGCCGAGCGCTACTTCGTGAAGGTGAGGCAGTTGGCGGAGTGCCCGCCCTCGCCCGGGCCGACCCGGACGCTCGAAGCCGTGCACTCCAGCGAGGAGTTGTGCCGGCAGTCGGCCCGCGAGCAGGCGCCCACCTGGGCCACGACGCGGTCGAGGCCGCCCTTCGTGTTCAGGGGGACGAAGGTGCCGCAGTCCGCGGAACCGTTGTCCCCGCCGACGGTGATGGCGAAGGCGCGGCAGCCGTCGTGGTTGTAGGAACAACCGCTGACGGTGCATTCGTGCACGGCGGGCATTTCGGTGGTGGTCATGCGCGGCTCCTGGATCCGTGGTGGGAATTCAGTCGGTTTCCCGACGCTCCCACCGGGTCCGGGGTCGCGCAATTCGCGGCAACTCGGCCGGGTGATCCACTCCGCACGCCCGGGTGAGAACCCGCGGTGTCCGTCAGCGCAGGGGCTCGAGCGCCTTCGCCAGCGGCTCCAGCACGGCCGGGGTGTGCGGCGGCGGCAGGTAGACGATCGCCAGATCGAGACCCGCTTCGCCGAGTGCCTCCGCTTCGGCCGCGACCTTGGCGTAGTCGCCGTCCGGGCCGAGGCGCACGTGCGAGGACAGCGTGATCTCACTCGGGTCGCGGCCGATGTCCGCGCAGTGGCGGTGCAGCACGTCGCGCTTGTGGGCGAACTCCTCGGGCGTGCCGCCGACGAAGTTCCAGTGCTGGGCGTACTTCGCGGTGGTGCGCAGGGTGCGCTTCTCGCCGCTGCCGCCGATGCAGATCGGCGGGTGCGGCTTCTGCACGCCCTTCGGCTCGTTGCGCGCGTCGGTCAGCTGGTAGTACTGCCCCTGGAACGACGTCGTCTCCTGGGTCAGCAGGCCGACGAGCACCTCGCAGCCTTCCTCGAAGCGGTCGCTGCGCTCCTTGACCGTGCCGAGTTCCATGCCGTACGCGCCGGACTCCTCTTCGTTCCAGCCGGCGCCGATGCCGATCTCGAGGCGGCCGCCCGAAACGATGTCGAGGGTCGCGGCCATGTTCGCGAGCAGCGCCGGGTGGCGGTAGTGGATCCCGCTGACGAGCGTGCCCAGCCGCAGCCGCTTGGTGGCCTGCGCGAGCGCGGTGAGCGTGACCCAGCCTTCGAGGCACGGCCCGGTCGAATCGGAGAAGATGGGGTAGAAGTGGTCGAACGTCCAGCCGGACTCGAAGAGCTCGATCTCGTCGGCGGCCTGCCACACGGCGAGCATGTCCGCCCACTCGGTGTTCTGGGGCGAGGTCTTGATGGCGAATCGCATGATCGCGATCGTAAACCTGGAGTTCCTCCAGGACCGCCGTCGCTCGATCCGGTGAAGCCGCTCGCCGGGGCGAGGTCCGCGGGTACCCCTCTTGAAACGAGGAGGAGACGATGCCCGACAACGAACTCCCGGGGTTCCTGATCATCGGCCTGATCTTCGTGATCGCCGACGGCCAGATCCTCTACCGCGGCGGCCGCCGCTACCTGAGCGGCCCGGACGGCGCCGACGGGACCGGCGCGATGGCGCGGATGGTGGTGACGGTCTTCCACCTGGTCGCGTTCGGCCTGCTGGCCCTGCTGTCGGTGGTGGGTCCGGGCTGGTCGGGTTCGACGGCCGCGCTGGTCGGCCGCCTGGGCGTGTTCCTGTTGCTGCTGGCGGTGGCCCACGGGGTGACGATCGCGGTCCTCGGCCGCCGGCGCCAGGACACGATCGCCGAATCCCGCTACCAGGACCGGGAGGCCGACGGATCCGGCCGGCCGGCCGGCGACGCGGGGACCGAGCAGACGACCGTGACGCCGGTGCCCGGGCCGAGTGGCCCGCCGCCGCGGGTGAGCCCGGACCTCGGAAGCCGAGGCCCCTATCGGGCTTGACGCCGGTATTCGCCCCGGCGGCGATCCAAACGACCGTGGTGGTCACATGACTCCGCGTGTTCGCCGCCGCCCGTCCAGGTAATCACTCGTCCGTGTCTGATTCGCGACTGAACCGCCTCGAATGCCGCAACGCGCACTACTCCGCGTCCACACATTCGGAAAACCCGAGCCCTCGAGTGACCGCATAGTGTCGTCCCCGCGCCTGAAGATCACGTTCAGCGCACCACCGGAATCCCCGCCGCCGCAAGGAATCCTTGCCCCGCGTGGCGATTTTGATAGCGTGGCCGGGCTTTCCCTTGCCGCCGGGTCACGTCCCGTTGCGGCTTCTCCCCGTTTTCCGTTCCGGCGAAAGGACTTTCTTCATGCGCACGACCCTGCTCCGAGCCGGGAGCCTCGCCGGGGTGACCGTCGCCGTGCTCGCCGGCTCCGCCGGTGTCGCCGCCGCCGACGACGCCGTCAGCGGGTCCGCCTTCGGCGCGTCGGCGAGTGTCTCCCTGCTCCCCGGAGTCCTCACCGGCGGCGAGGGGATCACCGTCGACACCGGGCAGCTGGCCAAGTCGGGCAGCACCGGCCCCGCCGAGGCGAGCGTCGCGGACGTCCCGCTCAAGGGGCTCGTCACCGCCAAGGCCATCAGCAGCTCCGTCGTCGGCGGCGCCGGTTCCGTGGCCGCCAAGGCGAGCGTCGCCGAGGTGACGCTGCCGCTGCTCGCCGCGGCCGCCGGGCGCGTGCCGTCGATCCGGCTGATCAGCGCCCGCTGCGGCTCGGCCGACGGGCACGTCACCGGCAGCAGCGACCTCGCCGGCGTCAACCTCGGCCGGCTCGGCACGCTGCCCGCCGCCACCTCGCCCAACCAGAAGCTCGGCATCCCCGGCGTCGCCGAGGTGATCGTCAACGAGCAGATCCAGCGCTACGACGGTTCTCTCGAAGTCACCGCCCTGCACGTCAAGCTGCTCGGCGGCAAGACCACCGGCGCCCTCGGCAGCGGCGACGTCAAGCTCGCCTCCGTCACCTGCGGCCCGTCGAAGGAACGCGCTCCGGAGGCGCCGCCGCGGCCGACCGGGCCCGGGCAGGTCGTCGTGGTCCCCGCCGGTGCCCCGCAGACCGGCGACGGCAGCCTCGCCGCGGAGGGCTGAGCCGGTGCTGCGCCGCGCCCTCCTCATCGCCGTCTCCGCCCTGCTGCTCGCCGGCTGCGGCGCGACGGCGACCCCCGCCGCCCCGCCACCGGCCCCCGCGGCCGCCGTCGCCGCCGGGCTGAGCCGCTCGCTGCCGACCGCACTCGACGTCCCCGCGATCGACGCGAAGTCGACGCTGGTGTCGCTCGGGCTCAACCCCGACCGCACCGTCGAAGTGCCGCCGGTCGACCAGCCGCTGCAGGCCGGCTGGTACGAGTACGGTCCGACCCCCGGCGAGATCGGGCCCGCGGTGATCCTCGGCCACATCGACGGCGACCACCGCAAGGGCATCTTCTGGCGGCTGCACGAGCTGAAGCCGGGCGACCCCGTGCACGTCGACCGCGCCGACGGCGGGAAGCTGACCTTCGAGGTGACGAAGGTCGACCAGATCGCGAAGAAGGAGTTCCCGACGGAAGCCGTGTACGGCAACACTTCCGACGCCGAGCTGCGCCTGATCACCTGCGGCGGCAAGTACGACGCGGCGAACCGGAACTACCTCGACAACGTCATCGTGTACGCCAAGCTCAAGCGCTGAGCGAATAACCGGTAGAACCGCACCACCGCGAGCCGTTATCGTCCTCCGAGCCCTGTTGCCCGGTCGAAGGACGTGCCGTTGTACATCGCGTGAGAAACCCCGAGTGCTGAATCGTCGCGCGTCGCGCCTGTGCGCCGCGCTGCTTCTTGCTGCGGACTTCTCACGGGAACCGGTGTACATCCATGCTCGAAAACTGGGTCGTCGTACCCACCTGCCTGCCGCTCGTCCTCCGCCGCTGCCCCGCGTGCGGGGGCGAGCGGTTCCGGGCGGACGGTAAATTCCGCGTCAACGCCAACCACAAGCTCATCGACGCTTGGCTCCTCGTGCTCTGCACCGGGTGCGAGGACACCGTGAAGCTCACGGTCCTGGAGCGCGTGACCGTGCGCGCCGTCAGACCCGAGCTGCTCGACCGGCTGCACGCCAACGATCCTGCCCTGGCGGCCGAGCTGCTCCAGGACCCGGTGCTGCGGCGACGCAACCGCGTCGCCCTCGACTGGGACGGGGCCTGGCGCCTCGACACCGGCAACGCCGACTACTCGGATCGCGAGGTGATCGACGTGTCGGTCCGCTTCGCGGCGCCGATCCCGATCCGGCCGGCCCGGCTGATCGCCGAGGGGTGCGGTCTGCCCCGAGCCGAGGTGGACCGGCTGGTCACCGAAGGAAAGGTCGTGTCGGCGGTCCGGCTGAGCGGCAAGGTCTCCGACGGCTTCACCTTCACGCTCAAACGCTGAACCCCGGACGGCGGGCCGCTCAGCCACGACCCGAGCGGCTCGCCTTCCGGAACTCCCGGTTGAGGCTCGCGATGCTCGCGAACGGAATCCCCTTCGGGCACGACGCCACGCACTCACCGGTGTTCGTGCACCCGCCGAAGCCCTCCGCGTCCATCGTGTCCACCATGTCCAGCACCCGCCGCGCGCGTTCCGGCTGCCCCTGCGGCAGCAGGCTCAGGTGCGTGACCTTCGCCGCGGTGAACAGCATCGCCGAGCCGTTGGGGCACGCCGCGACGCAGGCGCCGCAGCCGATGCACGTCGCGTTGTCGAACGCCAGGTCCGCGTCCGGCTTGGGGACCGGGGTCGCGTGGGCGTCCGGGGCGCTGCCGGTCGGGGCGCTGACGTACCCGCCCGCCTGGACGATCCGGTCCAGCGCCGAGCGGTCGACCACGAGGTCCTTGATCACCGGGAAACCGCGAGCCCGCCACGGTTCCACGTCGACGACGTCGCCGTCTTCGAACGACCGCAGGTGCAGCTGGCACGACGTCGTGCGCTCCGGGCCGTGCGCCTGCCCGTTGATCACGACGCCGCACGAGCCGCAGATGCCTTCGCGGCAGTCGTGGTCGAAGGCCACCGGCTCTTCGCCGTTCGCGATCAGCTCCTGGTTGAGCACGTCGAGCAGCTCGAGGAAGGACATGTCCGGGCTGAGGTCGTCGACCGGGTAGGACACCAGCCGGCCCTCGGTGGCCGGGCCGGCCTGCCGCCAGATGCGGACGGTGAGTTTCATGTGTAGCTCCGCTGGGTCGGGTGCACGTGCTCGAAAGCGAGGTCTTCGCGGTGCAGCACGGGTTTCTCGCCGTACTCCCACGCGGCGACGTACGAGAAGTGCTCGTCGTCTCGCCGCGCCTCGCCGTCGGCGGTCTGGTGTTCTTCACGGAAGTGCCCGCCGCACGACTCCTCCCGCGCGAGCGCGTCGATCAGCAGCAGCTCGGCCAGCTCCAGGAAGTCCGCCACCCGGTTGGCCTTCTCCAGCTCCTGGTTCAGGTCGCCCGCGACGCCGGGGATGCGGACGTCCCGCCAGAACTCCGCGCGCAGCCCCGGGATCCGCTCGAGGGCCTTGCGCAGGCCTTCGCGGCTGCGGGACATCCCGCAGTGGTCCCACATCAGCAGGCCCAGCTCGCGGTGGAACGAGTCGACCGACCGCGTCCCTTGCACCGAGAGCAGCCGCGAAATTCGCTCGCGCACTTCGGTTTCCACTTGCTTGACGGCGTCGTGGCCGGGCGGAACCTCGTCCAGCCGGGTCCCGCCGAGGTAGTCGTTGAGCGTCGACGGCAGCACGAAGTAGCCGTCGGCGAGCCCCTGCATCAGCGCCGACGCGCCGAGCCGGTTGGCGCCGTGGTCGGAGAAGTTGGCCTCGCCGATGACGAACAGCCCGGGGACCGTGCTCTGCAGGTCGTAGTCCACCCACAGCCCGCCCATCGTGTAGTGGATGGCCGGGTAGATCCGCATCGGCGTCCGGTAGGGGTCCTCGGCCGTGATGCGCTGGTACATGTCGAAGAGGTTGCCGTAGCGGGCTTCGATCGCCGGGCGGCCCATGCGTTCGATCGCGTCGGCGAAGTCAAGGTAGACGCCCAGGCCGCCGGGCCCGACGCCGAGACCGGCGTCGCACACGTTCTTCGCCGCCCGCGAAGCGATGTCCCGCGGCACCAGGTTGCCGAAGCTCGGGTACAGCCGCTCGAGGTAGTAGTCTCGCTCGTCCTCGGGGATCTCCCCCGGCGGCCGCTCGTCACCCTGGCGCTTCGGCACCCAGATGCGGCCGTCGTTGCGCAGCGACTCGCTCATCAGCGTCAGCTTCGACTGGTGCTCCCCCGACCGCGGGATGCACGTCGGGTGGATCTGGGTGAAGCACGGGTTCGCGAAGTACGCGCCGCGTTTGTGCGCCCGCCAGATCGCGGTGGCGTTCGAGCCCTTGGCGTTGGTGGACAGGTAGAAGACGTTGCCGTAGCCGCCGGTCGCGAGGACGACGGCGTCGGCGAGGTGCGTCTCGATCTCCCCGGTCACCAGGTCCCGGGCGACGATCCCGCGCGCCCGGCCGTCGACGACGACCAGGTCGAGCATCTCCGTCCGGGGGTGCAGCTCGACGTTCCCGGCGTCGATCTGCCGGGACAACGCCTGGTAGGCGCCGATCAGCAGCTGCTGCCCGGTCTGGCCGCGCGCGTAGAACGTCCGCTGGACCTGCACGCCGCCGAACGACCGCGTGTCGAGCAGGCCGCCGTACTCCCGCGCGAACGGCACTCCCTGCGCCACGGCCTGGTCGATGATCTGCGCCGAGACCTGGGCCAGCCGGTACACATTGGACTCCCGGGACCGGAAGTCACCGCCCTTCACCGTGTCGTAGAACAGGCGGTACACGGAATCGCCGTCGTTACGATAGTTCTTCGCCGCGTTGATCCCGCCCTGCGCCGCGACCGAGTGCGCCCGCCGCGGCGAGTCCTGGAAGCAGAACTGCACCACGTGGTAGCCCTGTTCGGCCAGTGTCGCCCCGGCCGAACCGCCGGCGAGCCCGGTGCCCACCACGATCACGCGGTGCTTGCGCCGGTTCGCCGGGTTCACCAGCTTCGCGGCGAACTTCCTTTGGTCCCAGCGGTTTTCCAGGGGCACCGCGGGTGCCTTGGTGTCGGCGATCGGGTCGCCCGTCACGTAGTCGGACATCAGTCCACCAGTCCCGTCATGATCGCGACCGGGACGAGCGCGTAGCCGCCCGCGATCACGACCGCCGTCGTGCTGCCGAGGATCTTGATCACACGTTCCCGCCGCGCGCTGGTGACCCCCAAGGTGCGGGCGGCGCTGGCGAAGCCGTGGTGGATGTGCAGGCCGAGCATCGCGAGCGCGACGAGGTAGATCACGTTGACCCACCAAACCTGGAAGTCCGCGACGAGGTTGTGGTACGGGTCGCCCGACACGAAGTCCCGGTTCACCGTGCCCACGGTGAAGTCGAGGATGTGCCAGACGACGAACACCGCCAGCGTCGCGCCGCCCCAGCGCATCGTGCGCACCGCGAAGGTCGCGCGCACCGGCCGCCGGTGGACGTAGCCCACCGGCCGCGCCCGCAGGTCGCGCCGGACCAGCTGGACCGCCGCCGTGACGTGCAGGACGAGCGCGACCAGCAGGACGACGCGCTGGATCCAGAGGAACCAGGCGTAGTGCAGGACCGGCTCGCCGATCGTGCGCAGCCAGTGCGCGTAGTGGTTGAGGTCGTCGGCGCCGAGGAACGTCTTGAGGTTGCCGACCATGTGCGCGAACACGAACGCGAGCAGCAGCGCGCCGCTCACCGCCATCACGATCTTCTTGCCGATCGTCGAGTCCCAGAACCGGCGGACGTTCGAACGGCGCTCGAGGTCAGTCACCACCCGATCGACGGTAGAAGCGGCTTCACCAGAGGTCAAAGACATGATGGCTCTGCATTCGATAGCCACCGGCTATCGTGGAGTCATGCAGCTGCACCAGCTCGCCTACTTCGTCGCCGTCGCGGAGCACCGGCACTTCACCCGCGCCGCCGAGGAGATGCGGGTCGCGCAACCCTCGCTGTCCCAGCAGATCCGCACGCTCGAACACGACCTCGGCGCGCCGCTGTTCCACCGGATCCGCGGCAACGTCTCGCTCACCGAAGCCGGCGAGGTCCTGCTGCCGATCGCGCGGCGGATCCTGGCGGAGACCGAGTCCGCGCGGCTCGCGATCCGGGAGCTGGACGAGCTCGACCGCGGCCGCGTGCGGCTCGGCGCGCCGCCCAGCCTGTGCACCGGCCTGCTGCCCGCGATGCTCTCGGCGTTCCGCCGCCGGTACCCGGGCATCCAGCTGGAGCTGCACGAAAGCGGGTCGGGCGACCTGCGGCAGCGGCTGGCCGAAGGCGCGCTGGACCTCGCCCTGCTGGCCGGGGCCCGGATGTCCGGCGACCCCCACCTGGCAGCGACGCCCCTGCTGCTGGAAGAGCTGGTCGTGATCTCCCCCGCCGACTCGCCGGTGCCGCACGCGGGCGACCGGCTCGACGTCCGCGAGCTCGCCGACGTCCCGCTGGTGATGTTCCGCCGCGGCTACGACGTCCGGGAAGCGACGGTCAACGCCTGCCGCACGGCCGGGTTCGAGCCGTCGTTCGCGATTGAGGGCGGCGAGATGGACGCCGTGCTGGAGCTGGTGCGCGCGGGCGTCGGGGCCGCGGTGGTGCCGAGCACCGTGGCGGGTGAGCGCTTCCTGATGACGCGGTTCGCGCCGGAAGCGGGCATGACCCGGATCGTGCAGCTGGCCTACCGCAAGGAGGTCGAGCCCACCCGGGCCGTCCGGGCGCTGCGCACGGCGATCGTCGGGTTCGTGGCCGACCGCGCGAGCCTCCCGCCCGGGATCGAGTCCCTTGTGGACAGAGGAGGAACCCGACCGATAGGGGGTTGACCGCCGCCGCGTTCCGGAGTCCGATGGACGCCGTGAATCGTCTGCGCTCGGCCGCCGTGCTCGTCGTCCTCGCCGGTTCCCTCCTGGCTCCGGTCCCCGCCTCCGCCGCCGACCCCGGTCTGGGTTTCGACCTCGACGCGGCGACCATCCCCGAGCTCCAGCAGCGGATGGACCACGGTGCCCTCACCGCCGTCCGGTTGACCACGGCCTACCTGCGTCGCATCGACGCCCTCGACAGCAAGGTCCACTCGGTCGTCGCGATCGACCCCGGTGCGCTCCGGGCCGCCGCCGCCAGCGACGCCCGCCGCCGCGCGCACCACCCGCTCGGGCAGCTCGACGGCATCCCGGTGCTGCTCAAGGACAACATCGACACGCACGCGCAGCCGGCGACCGCGGGCTCGCGGGGCCTGCCGCGCAGCCGCCCGGCCGCCGACGCGGCTCTGGTCGACCGGCTCCAGCGCGGTGGCGCGGTGATCCTCGGCAAGACCAACCTGTCCGAGTGGGCCAACTTCCGGTCGACGCATGCGACGTCGGGCTGGTCCGGGATCGGCGGCCAGACGAACAACCCCTACGTCCTCGACCGCAACCCCTGCGGCTCGTCGTCGGGCTCCGGCGCCGCCGTCGCTGCCACGCTCGCCCAGGTCGCGATCGGCACCGAGACCGACGGCTCGATCGTGTGCCCGGCGGGCGCCAACGACGTCGTCGGCGAGAAGCCGACGCTCGGGCTCGTCAGCCGGACCGGCGTCGTGCCGATCTCCGCGCAGCAGGACACCGCCGGGCCGATGGCGCGCCACGTCGTCGACGCCGCCGTCACGCTATCGGTGCTGCAGGGCCGCGACCCGGCCGACCCCGCGACCGCGGCCATCCCCGCCGGTCAGCCGCGCGACTACGCGGCCCTCCTGCACCCGGGTGCGCTGCGCGGCGCCCGGATCGGCGTGTGGCGGCTGGCCGGGCTGGACGCGGACGTCGACCGGGTCGTCGGGGACGCCGTCCGGACGCTGACCGCCCGCGGCGCCACGGTCGTGGACGTCGACCTGCCCTACCAGGACCAGATCGGGGCCGCGGAGTCGCCGGCGCTGCTCACCGAGTTCAAGCGCGACCTGAACGCCTACCTCACGCACCGGCCCGGTCACCCCGCCACGCTCGACGAACTCATCGCTTTCGACCGGCGCGATCCGGTGGAGCTGTCGAAGTTCGGCCAGGAGCTGTTCGAGCAGGCCGCGGCCGCGCCGTCCCCGAGCGACCCGGCGTACCGGCAGCAGCGGGCGACGGCCACGTCGCTGGCGCAGCGGTCGATCGACGAGACGCTCTCGCGACTGCACCTGGACGCCATCGTCGCGCCCACCAACAGCCCGGCGTGGAAGACGGACTACGCCGCCGGCGACGCGTTCGTGCTGGGTTCGTCGACGCCGGCGGCCGTCGCGGGCTACCCGAACGTGTCGGTCCCGGCCGGGTTCGCGGGCCCGCTGCCGATCGGCGTCTCGTTCTTCGCCGGCCGCTGGGCCGACGCCCGCGTCCTCGCCTTCGCCGCGGCGTTCGAGCACGCCGCCCCGGCGCGCCGCGCGCCCGCCTTCCTCCCCACGCTCGGCTCCTGACGACCCGACCCTCCAGGTACGCGAACCGACCCCCTGGGTACGCCAGCCGACCCTCCAGGTTCTCTGCCGCCGCTGAGCCCTTATCGATTCAGACACTCTCTGCTAGCCTCCGTCCCGGACCCGCGCACGGCAGCGCCGCCGGCGCCCCTGGGGAACGATCTTCAAGGAGCTGAAATGACGGCAATCGCCCGTGTTCACGGCCGTGAGGTCCTCGACAGCCGGGGCAACCCGACCGTCGAGGTGGACGTCGTCCTGGCGGACGGCTCGCTGGGCCGGGCCGCCGTCCCGTCGGGCGCCTCCACCGGCACGCGGGAGGCCGTCGAACTCCGCGACGGCGACCAGGCGCGGTACCACGGCAAGGGCGTCCGCAAGGCCGTCACCGCCGTCAACACCGAGCTCGCCGAGGCGGTCGTCGGGCTGAACGCCGAAGCCCAGGCCGAGGTCGACGCCGCGCTGATCGCCGTGGACGGGACGGCGAACAAGGCCCGGGTCGGCGCCAACGCCACGCTCGGGATCTCCCTGGCCGTCGCGAAGGCCGCCGCGGCGGCCAACACGCTGCCGCTGTACCGCTACGTCGGCGGCGTCTTCGCCCACCAGCTGCCGATGCCGATGATGAACATCGTCAACGGCGGCGCGCACGCCGACAACCCGATCGACTTCCAGGAGTTCATGATCGGCCCGGTCGGCGCGGAGACCTTCGCCGAGGCCGTCCGGATGGGCTCCGAGGTGTTCCACACCCTGCGCGCGTCGCTGCGGAAAGCCGGGCACAGCACCAACGTCGGCGACGAAGGCGGCTTCGCGCCCAACCTCGCGTCGGCCGACGAAGCGCTCGAGTTCGTCGTCCGCGCCATCGAGGAGAGCGGCTACACCCCCGGCGAGGACATCGCGCTGCTGCTCGACCCGGCCGCGTCGGAGTTCTACGCCGACGGCGTCTACGACTACCGCGGCGAAGGCCGCAAGCGCAGCGTCGAGGAGCACGTCGCCTACCTCGCCGAGCTGACCACGCGGTTCCCGATCGTCTCCATCGAGGACGGCCTCGCGCAGGACGACTACGACGGCTGGAAGCAGCTCACCGACGGCATCGGCGACCGCGTGCAGCTCGTCGGCGACGACGTCTTCTGCACCAACGTCAAGCTGCTGCAGGACGGCATCGACCGCGGGATCGCGAACTCGATCCTGGTCAAGGTCAACCAGATCGGCACGCTGACCGAAACGCTGCTCACCGTCGACACCGCGCACAAGGCGGGCTACTCGGTCGTGATGTCCCACCGCTCCGGCGAAACCGAGGACACGACGATCGCCGACCTCGCCGTCGCCACCGGCTGCGGCCAGATCAAGACGGGTTCGCTGTCGCGTTCCGACCGCACCGCCAAGTACAACCAGCTCATCCGCATCGAGGAGGAGCTGGGCGCGGAGGCCCGGTACGCGGGTCGGGCCACCCTCCGCGGCGCCCGCTGATCGGCGGACCGGGCCGATCTGTAGTGCCATGGACGGGTGACGACGTTTCACTCCTTCCTGGACAAGGTGGACGAACGACTGGGTGACGGGCTCGAGCACGTCCTGTGCGCGCACCACCGGAGACGGTTGCGCGACCTCGGCTGGGGTGACGTGCTCGAACCCGGCGGCGACCGCTTCGGCGGCCGGGCCGCGGTCCGCGACGGCAACCGCGTCGAGGTCTTGATCGACGGCGAGGAGGTGCTGCCGGCGATCGAGGACGCCATCCGGGGCGCGAAGTCCCACGTGCACATCGCCAACTGGCACGCGAGCGCGGACTTCCGGCTGACGCGCGAGCCCGGCGCCCCCACCCTGCGGGAGCTGCTCGCCGAGACCGCCGGGCGGGGCGTCGAGGTGCGGGTGCTGCTGTGGGCCGGGCCGCCGGTCCCGGCGTTCAAGCCGACGCGGGGCCTCGCGCAGCGGGAGCGGCGGAAGTTCACCGACGGCTCGGCGGTGCGCTGCGTGCTGGACTCCCGCGAGCGAACCATGCACTGCCACCACGAAAAGCTCGTGGTGGTCGACGACGCGGTCGCGTTCGTCGGCGGGGTCGACTTCACCGCGCTGGAGGGCGACCGCCACGACAGCCCGGACCACCCGCCGCGGCCGATCGGCTGGCACGACCTGGCCTCCCGGCTCGAAGGACCGGTCGTCGCCGACGTCGCGGACCACTTCCGGCGGCGGTGGGCGGAGGTGGCGGACGAGGACCTGCCCGCGCCGGAGGTACCGAAACCGGCCGGCGGCACCCGCGTCCAGCTGCTGCGCACGGTGCCGAACTCCACCTACGACTTCGCGCCGAAGGGCGAGTTCACGATCCTCGACGGCTACCTGCGCGCGCTGCGGTCAGCGCGGCGGCTGGTCTACCTGGAGAACCAGTTCCTGTGGTCGCCCGAGATCGCCGAAGTGCTCATCGACAAGCTCCGCACCCCGCCGGACGACCGCTTCCGCATGGTCCTGCTGCTGCCGCGCAAGCCGAGCAACGGCGCCGACACCACCCGCGGCCAGCTGGGGAGGCTGCTCGACGCGGACGACGGCCACGGCCGCCTGCTCGCGGCGACGATCAGCGCGCACGACGGGGACGCCTCCTCCCCCGTCTACGTCCACGCGAAGGTCGGCATCGTGGACGATGAGTGGCTGACGGTCGGATCGGCGAACCTCAACGAGCATTCGCTGTTCAACGACACCGAGGTCAACATCGCGACCGACGACGGCGCGCTGGCCCGTTCGACGAGGCTGCGCCTGTGGGCCGAGCACCTGGGCCGCGAGGTGGCCGAGGTGGACGGCGACCCGGCGGACGTCGTCGACGACCTGTGGCGGCCGGTGGCGGAGGAGCAGGCGGAGCGGGAGCGCCGGGGTGAGCAGCGGACCCACCGGCTGGTGCTGCTCCCGGGAGTGTCACGGCGGGCGGGCCGCTTGCAGGGACCACTGCGTGGACTCCTGGTCGACGGCTGACCCGCGAGCGGTGGCAGGGGTCGGCACCGCGTCCACCGGCTGGTGCCGAACGCACCGGCAACTGCCCGACGGGATGCGCGGCCGGCCGCCGGGCCGGCGATCGCGGCGGCCACTCCACCGCCCGGGAACCATCCGCGCCATGACCACCGCTTCGGCGATCGCCCCGAGCCGGCACCGCGCCCGCCGGCCGGTGCTGCTCCCCGGCGTCTCACGGCGGGCGGGCCGCTTGCAGGGACCACTGCGTGGACTCCTCGTCGACGGCTGAAGCGGAGATCGGCGCGCGGCCCTAGATTGGGCGGCATGACCTCCACCGCCGAAAAGGCCACCCGGCTCCAGGAACTGCACGCCGCGCCCGAGCTGCTGCTCGTCGTCAACGTCTGGGACGCCATCACCGCCAAGGTCGTCGCCGAGACGCCCGGCACGCAGGCCCTCGCCACCCCGAGCCACGGCATCGCCGCCTCGCGCGGCTACCCCGACGGCGAAAAGATCCCGCGCGACGAGATGATCGCCGAGGTCGCGCTGATCGTCCGGACCGCGGGCGACCTGCCCGTCACCGCCGACCTCGAAGCCGGCTACGGCGACCCCGGCGGCACCATCGCCCGGGCGATCGAAGCCGGGGCCGTCGGCGCGAACCTCGAAGACCAGATGAAGCCCCTGGGTGACGCCGTGAAGGCGGTCGAAGCCGCCGTCGCGGCCGCGCAGAAGGCCGGCGTCGACTTCGTGCTCAACGCCCGCACAGACGCCTTCATCAAGACCGACCCCGAGACCGCGCTGGCCGAGGCGATCACCCGCGGCCGCGCGTACCTCGACGCGGGCGCGTCCAACTTCTTCGTGCCCGGCAAGCTCGACGAGACCCAGGTCGCGCGGCTCGTCGAAGAACTCGGCGAGCGCAAGGTCAACCTCATCGGCATCCCCGGCTCCATCCCGCTCAAGCGCGCACAGGAGCTCGGCGTCTCGCGCGTGTCGTACGGGCCGTGGAGCCAGAACGTCGCCCTCACCGCGCTGGCCAAGCTCGCCGAAGACGTCTACGCCGGCGGCGGCCTGCCCGCCGACACCCGGAAGCTCAACTGATCAGCGGATCCGCAGGCGACGCATGAGCTTCAGCCCGGACAGCATGCTTTCGACGTACTTCTCGTAGCCCTGTCCGGGCCGCGGGCCCATGACCTGCTTCTTCAGCACGGCCAGGTTCTGCCCGTCGGTGTACTTGAGCAGGCCCTGGTCGCCGTGGCGGGCGCCGACCCCGGAGCTCTTCACGCCTCCGGACGGTGTCCCCTTGGCGGCGAACGCCGTCGCGAGGATGTCGTTGACGTTCACGTTGCCGGACTCCAGCCGCGCCGCGACCGCACGCGCGGCCCCGATGTCCCGGCTCCAGACCGACGCGTTGAGGCCGTAGTCGGTGTCGTTGGCCAGCTCGACGGCTTCGTCGACCGTGCGGTACTCGTGCAGCGCGATCACCGGCCCGAACGTTTCGGTGACCCCGCAGACCATGTCCTTCGTGACGCCTTCGAGGATCGTCGGCTCGAAGAAGGCCGGCCCGAGGTCGGGGCGCGGCTTGCCGCCGCATAGCACCGTCGCGCCCTTCGCGACCGCGTCGTCGACGTGCTCCTTGACGCGGCGCATGTGGTCGGGCGAGACGAGCGAGCCCATGTCGGGCCCGAAGTCGTAGGCCGCGCGGACGTCCAGCGCGGTCGTGGCCGCCACGAACGCGTCCTTGAACTCGGCGTAGCGGGACTCCGGCAGGTAGATCCGCTCGATGTGCATGCAGATCTGGCCGGTGTTGCCGAACGCGCCGAAGATCGCGCCCTGGACGGCTTCGGCGATGTCGGCGTCGTCGAGCACGATCATCGGGTTCTTGCCGCCGAGCTCCAGGCAGCAGCCGATGAGGTTGCGCCCGGCCCGCTCGCCGATCACCCGCCCGGTGGCCGTGGAGCCGGTGAACATCACGTAGTCGGCCTGGTCGATGAGCGTCGGGCCGACGTCCGGGCCCTCCCCGCAGACGACCTGGAACAGGCCCTTCGGCAGGCCGGCCTCCTCCAGCATTTCGATGCCGTAGAGCGGCGACAGCGCCGTCTTGTTGTCCGGCTTGAGCACCACGGCGTTACCGGCCATCAGCGCCGGGATCGCGTCGGAAATGCCGGTGGCGAACGGGAAGTTCCACGGCGCGATGATGCCGACGACACCCTTGGGCTGCCGGACCTCGGTCGACGACGTCAGCATCGGCACCGGCCCGCCGCGCTTGGTCGGCGCCAGCAGCTTGGCCGCCCGCCGCAGGTAGTGGCTCATCACCATGGCGGGGTCGCAGGTCTCTTCGATCGCCATCCGCCGGTTCTTGCCGCTCTCGACCTGGATGAGGTCGGTCACGGCCCGGGCGCGGTCGACGAAGAGCGCGTGCGCCCGCTTGAACACCGCCAGCCGCTGCTTGACCGGCGTCGCGGCCCACCCGCGTTGCGCCTCGCGAGCGGTGGCGAACGCCTGCTCGATGTCGGCCGGTGTCGACTGCGGCAGCTCGACGAGCGCCTCGCCGGTGTAGACCTCGGTGAGCTTCCAGGTCTCGCCCGACGAACCGGGCACGCGGGCGACCAGCCGTCGCAGGAACTCGTCGGTCACCGATGCCGGGCGGGTCAGCTCGAGCGGGGTCACGGTCATGATCCACTCCCGAGAACGAGCTGCGCGCCCAGTTCGCCGATCATGATGGCGGGCGCGTTGGTGTTGCCACCGGTGATCGACGGCATGATCGAGGCGTCGCAGACCCGCAGGCCCTCGACACCGCGCACCTTGAGGTCGGGACCGACGACGGCGAGCTCGTCGACGCCCATCCGGCAGGTGCCGACGCCGTGGTAGACCGACGTCGCGCGGTTGAGGATCGCGTCGCGCAGCTCCTGGCCGCGCAGGTTCGTGCCCGGGTGGATTTCCTCCTTGACCGCGCCCTTGAACGCCTTCGACGCGAAGATCTCGCGCACCATCTCCGAACCCTCGGCGAGCACCTCCAGATCGGCCGGGTCGGACAGGTACTGGAAGTCGATGAGCGGTGCGGCCGTCGGATCGGCCGAGGCGAGCCGGAGCGTGCCGCGGCTCTTCGGGTAGATCAACGTCGACAGCACGGTGAGCGCCGGGCGCTTGTCGACGTCGTGGCGGATCGGCGCGTCCTGGTTGGGCGACACGTACGCCCACGGCAGGAGGTGCAGCTGGAGGTCGGGAGCGACGTCGGCCTGCGAGGTCCGGAGGAACGCGACGGCTTCGAAGACCGAGTTGGCGAGGAACGTCGTGCCGGGCTTCAGCAGCTCGCGGGCCAGGCCGCGGGCGAAGTACGGCGCCGAACCCTTGTTCTTGCTGGTGGACACGTGGAACGTCAGCGCGTGGAACATGTGGTCGTGCATGTTGTCGCCGACGGGGAGGTCGGCGAGCACGTCGATGCCGTGCTCCTTGAGGTGCTCGGCGTGGCCGATTCCGGACAGCATGAGCAGCTGCGCGGAGCCGACGAACCCGGCCGAGAGGATGACCTCCTTGCCGGCGCGGACGACGCGCGGCCCGTTCTTGTCGACGACCTCGACGCCGACGGCGCGGCCGTTCTCGAAGAGGATCTTCTTCGCCAGCACGCCGGACTGGAGCTCGAGCGTCGGCGGCGCGAGGTGGTGGAGGTAGCCGCGCGAGGCGCTGTAGCGCAGGCCGTCGGCGGCGTTCTGCTGCATCCGGCTGACGCCCTCTTGGGACTCGGCGTTGTAGTCGTCGAGGATCTTGCAGCCGAGCGCGTCGGACGTGGCGTCGATGAACTGCAGCGAACCTTCCTGCGGGATCTTGTTGCGGGTGACCCGGATCGGGCCGCCCGCGCCCCGGAAGGCGTTCTCGCCGTCCTCGAAGTCCTCCATGCGCTTGTAGGCGGCGTTGACGCTGTCGGCGTCCCAGCCGGTGTTGCCTTCGGCGGCCCAGGAGTCGAAGTTGGCGCGGTTGCCGCGGACGTAGACCATGCCGTTGATGGAGCTGGAGCCGCCGACGACCTTCCCGCGCGGCACCGGCATCCGGCGATCGAGAACGTGTTTCTGCGGGACGCCGTAGTAGCCCCAGTCGTTGAGGTTCTTGAGCTGCGGCACGGCATGCATCGGGCCCACGAGCCCGGGCTTCTTGATCAGCAGCTGCTCGTCGCTCTTCCCGGCCTCGAGGACGATCACGCTGGCCCCGGACTGCGCCAGCCGGCCCGCGATCGCCGCCCCCGAGCTCCCCGACCCGACGACGACGTAGTCGGCTTCGTCGCCGCGCGGCGCCTTCTTCGCCATGTCCGCTCCTCGGTCCCGGCCCGCCACAAACTATAACCTGTTCTAGTTTGCTCACGGTATAGCTTCGCCGCCTCGGAGCGCAACGGGTACAGCCAGGCGCCGATGGCCTTCTCGATCTCCGCGAAAAGCGGTCACGTGGATGCCGACGGCACCATCCCACATACAGTCGGTGTACTATTTCAGTGACTGTAACGAACAGGAGTGACCCATGAGCGAGTTCGAGATCGTCCGCGAGTACCCGCAGCCCCGCCCCCGCGTCTGGCGTGCCCTCACCGATCCGGCGCTGGTCCCGCGCTGGACGTCGACCGGCCGCGGCGGCAGACCCGAAGGCTTCGCGCCGGAAGTCGGCACCCGGTTCCGGTTCGTCGGGCGGCCGGTCCCGGGCTGGGACGGCATCGTCCGCTGCGAGATCCTCGCCGCCGACGCCCCCGAATTCCTGAGCTTCAGCTGGCGCAACCAGGAAACCGACCCGCCCAGCACCGTCACGTACCACCTCGCCGAGACCGCGGCCGGCACCCGTCTCACCTACCGCCACACCGGATTCCGCGGCGCCGGCGGGTTCTTCATGGCCCGGCTGCTGCACCGCGTCCGCCGCCGGATGCTCACCGAAGGCCTGCCCGAGGTCCTCGCCGGAAGCGACTGGTAGCGAGCCGTCACACGGGGTCCGGCTCGGCCCCCAGCACGTCGTCGGTGAGCCCGGCCGCGAGCGCCCGCAGCGCCGCGTCCAGGTACACCGTCAGGTCGGCGTCCGCCCGCGCGGACCACCGGTCGTAGGCCGCGCGGCAGGCCGCCAGCACCGCGCGGCCCACCACCAGCGGGTAGAGCGACTCCTCCGGCTGCCCGGACCGGCGGGCGACGAACGCGCTCACCGCGCGCTCCCACGCGTCGTAGTGGACCGCCGCGCTGGCGGCCAGGTCCGGCACCGTGCTCAGCAGCGTCATCCGCCGGCGCAGCTCCGGCACGTCGTCCGCGCGGTAGTGGTTGGCCTCGAGCACCGCGCGGCGGACCGCGTCGAACACCGGCAGGTCCGCCGGCGATGCGGCGAGCAGCGACCGGATCGTCTCGACCTCGGTGTCGAACTCGTTCCAGAGGACGTCGGCCTTGGCGTCGTAGTAGCGGAAGAACGTCCGCCTGCTGACGCCGGCCGCCGCGGCGATCTGGTCGACCGTCGTTTCGTGGAAGCCCTGTTCGCCGAACAGCCGCAGCGCCGCGACCTCGAGCTCCCGGGCGCTGGTGCCCGGCGGGCGGCCGCGGCGGGTCGCGGGCCGGGCGAGCACGTCATCGGTCATCCGGGTGCCGTTCCGTCGGGAGCCTTGATTATTGACACGGAGTGACACTACTCTCCCCTCTATTCGTCACTGAGTGCCGAAAATCATCACTGCCGAAGGAGCCAGGATGACCGAGAACGCGACCACCCCCGAACCCGCCGAGACCGACCCGGTCCTCACCGAGGAACTGCTGGTCGAAGAGGTCTCGATCGACGGCATGTGCGGTGTCTACTGAGGACTCGCCGGCGGGCTTCGACCTGGACGGCGCGTGGCGCCTCGACGACCGGGTCTCGATCCGGCCCGAGCGGTTCGGCGCCCTGCTGTACCACTTCGGGACCCGCCGGCTTTCCTTCCTGAAGAGCCCGACCCTCCTGACCGTCGTCCGCGGGCTCGCCGAGCAGCCCGACGCGCGGGCCGCGTGCGCCGAAGCCGGCGTCGGCGCCGGGGAGCTGCCGAGGTACCGCGCGGCGCTGGCCGCCCTCGCCGCGTCGAGCATGATCCAGCCGAGGAGTCTCTGATGTCCCTTGTGGACGAATTCCAGTACGGGCTCGACGCCCCCATCTGCCTCACCTGGGAACTGACCTACGCCTGCAACCTTTCCTGCGTGCACTGCCTTTCCTCTTCGGGACGGCGTGACCCGCGCGAGCTCAGCACCGCCGAGTGCAAGGCGCTGATCGACGAGTTCGAGCGCATGCAGGTCTTCTACGTCAACATCGGCGGCGGCGAACCCACCGTCCGCCCGGACTTCTGGGAGCTCGTCGACTACGCGACCGAGCACCACGTCGGGGTCAAGTTCTCCACCAACGGCGTCAAGATCTCGCCCGAGGTGGCGCGTCGCTTGGCCGCGAGCGACTACGTCGACGTCCAGATCTCCCTCGACGGCGCCACCGCCGAGGTCAACGACCACGTCCGCGGCCCCGGCTCGTACGACACCGCGATCCGCGCGATGCGCAACCTCGCCGACGCGGGCTTCGAGAACTTCAAGATCTCCGTGGTGATGACCCGCCACAACGTGAGCCAGCTCGACGACTTCAAGGCCATCGCCGACCGCCACGGCGCCCAGCTGCGGATCACGCGGCTGCGCCCGTCCGGCCGCGGCGCCGACACCTGGGACGAGCTGCACCCGACCGCCGCCCAGCAGCGCGAACTGTACGACTGGCTGGTGGCCCACGGCGAGAACGTCCTCACCGGCGACTCGTTCTTCCACCTCGCGGGCTACGGCGAGGGTGACCTGCCGGGGTTGAACCTGTGCGGCGCCGGGCGCGTCGTCTGCCTGGTCGACCCGGTCGGCGACGTCTACGCGTGCCCGTTCGCCATCCACGAGACCTTCCTCGCCGGCAACGTCCGTTCTCGGGGCGGGTTCACCAGTGTCTGGCGGGAATCCGAGCTGTTCACGTCGCTGCGTTCGCCGCAGAGCGGCGGCGCGTGCGAGTCGTGCTCGGCGTTCGACGCCTGCCGCGGCGGGTGCATGGCCGCGAAGTTCTTCACCGGCCTGCCGCTCGACGGCCCGGACCCGGAATGCGTGCGCGGGCACGGCGAACTGGCTCTCGCGGGCGTCACGAGCGTCCCGAAGCCGTCGCTCGACCACTCCCACCGGCGGCGGCCGGTCCCGGTCACCATCGGGATGCGCCGTCCGCCGGACCGGGCCTGCGACGAGAACCCCCTCGCCGGGTTCAGGCGCTGACCGTGCGGCTCGCGGACCTGTCCTGGCCGGACGTCGCCGAGCGCGCGGCGGCCGGCGCGATCCTCGCCGTGCCGGTCGGCGCGACCGAGCAGCACGGCCCGCACCTGCCGCTGTCGACCGACACCGACATCGCGCTCGCGCTGTGCGACCGGCTCTCGGACAAGCGCCCGGACGTCCTGGTGGCGCCCGCCGTGGCCTTCGGGTCCAGCGGCGAGCACGCCGGGTTCGCCGGGACGCTCTCGATCGGCCAGGCCGCGACCGAGCTGCTCCTGCTGGAGCTGGGCCGGTCCGCGGCGGAGACGTTCGGGCGGCTGCTGTTCGTCTCCGCGCACGGCGGCAACGCGGCGCCGGTCGCCCGGGCCGTCGCGCGGCTGCAGGCGGAGTCGCGCGAGGTGTCGGTGTTCCAGCCCCGCTGGAACGGTGATCCGCACGCCGGGCGCCCGGAAACCGCGCTGCAGCTGGCTTTGCGGCCCGCCGTCGTGCGGATGGACCAGGCGGCGGCGGGCGATCGGCGGCCGCTCGGCGAGGTGCTGCCGCTGTTGCGGGAGGGCGGGGTGCGCGCGGTGAGCCGCACCGGCGTGCTCGGCGACCCGACCGGCGCGACTTCGACGGAGGGGAAAGCGTTGCTGGACGACCTGACCGCTCAGCTGGTGTCCCATGTGGACGGTTGGCGATGAGGACCGCGCTCGTCACCGGCGCGGCGCGCGGGATCGGGGCCGCGACCGTGCGGCACCTGGCGGGTGCGGGGTACGCGGTGCTCGCGGTGGACGTCGCCGCGGACGACCCGGCGCTGCCGTATGCGCTGGGGACCAAGGCCGAGCTGGCCGCGGTGGCCTCTTCGACGGGCGCGGAGCCCTTCGTGGCCGACGTCCGGGACCCGGGGGCGCTGGCGGCGGCGGTGGCGGAGGCCGAGCGGCGGTGGGGCGGGCTCGACGTGGCAATCGCGGCCGCGGGGGTGATCGCCGGGGGCGTGCCGTTGTGGGAGGTGCCGCCGGACCAGGAGGACGCGGTGCTCGACGTGGACTTGCGCGGGGTGATCAACCTGGCCCGGGCGGCGATCCCGGCGTTGCTGCGGCGTCCCGAGCCTCGAACGGGCCGGTTCCTGGCAGTGGCTTCCGCGGCGGCGACGAGGGGGTTGCCGATGCTCGCGGCGTACTGCGCGGCGAAGGCGGGGGTGGCGGGCCTGGTCCGCGCGCTGGGCGTGGAGCTGGGCGGGACGGGGGTGACGGCGAACGCGGTGAGTCCGGGCTCGACCGACACTCCGATCCTCGCCGAGAGCGCGCGGTTGTACGGCTTGCCGGGAGCAGCGGATTTCGCGGCGCAGCAACCAGTGGGGAGATTGCTGGAACCGGCGGAGATCGCGCGGGTGCTGGCATTCCTGGCCGAACCCGCCAGCGGCGCGACGACCGGCGCGGTGGTGCCGGTGGACGGAGGGCTGGCGTTGTGACTCGCATGCACGACTTGCCGACCGGCGCGGCCGGCCCCGGCGGGTGCCGAACCAGTAGCGCTACCGCAACCGAGCCCCACCCGGCCAGCCGGCCCCCAAGCGCAGCTTCCGGAGGGCCGACCCCATGACCTCCGCACCCACGCCCCTGCCCGCCGGCTTCCGGATCGTCCTCGATCCCGACACCAAGCACCTCCGCGATGACCTCTGGTTCGGCGGCTCACCCGCCCGTGTCCTCCGCCTCACCGCGGCCGGCCGGCGAGCCTGGGACGAACTCGCCCACCACCCCGTCAGCGACGCAGCCACCGGCGCGCTCGCCCGGCGGCTCACCGATGCCGGCTTCGCGCATCCCGTTCCGCCCAAACCGGCTGCGCCCGCCGAGCTCACCGTTGTCGTCCCGGTTCTCGACCGGGCCGGCCCGCTCGCCCGCTGCCTGGCTTCGCTCGACGGCACCCACCCCGTGCTCGTCGTCGACGACGGGTCCGAAGACCCCGCCGCCATCGCCGCCGTCGCCGCCGCGCACGGGGCGAAACTCGTGCGTCACGAGGTCAACCTCGGGCCCGGGGCCGCTCGGAACACCGCTCTCGAGCACGTCTCCACCGAGCTCGTGGCCTTTGTGGACAGTGACTGCGTCGCCACCGGGAGCTGGGCCGACCACCTCGCCGCCCACTTCGCCGACCCCCTGCTCGCCGCCATCGCACCCCGCGTCCGCGCCCTCGCCTCCGACACCGCCGCCGGGCGGTACACCCGAGCGGCCGGCGGTCTCGACCTCGGGGACCGGCCCGCACTCGTCGCGCCCCGCACCCGGATGTCGTACGTCCCGACCGCCGCCCTGGTCGCGCGCCGGTCGGCCCTCACGGCGATCGGCGGGTTCGATCCCGGCCTGCGGGTCGGTGAGGACGTCGACCTCGGCTGGCGGCTGCACGCCGCGGGTCACCGGGTCCGGTACGCCCCCGGGGTCCACGTCGGGCACCAGGAACCCGCGACCTGGCGCGAGCTCCTCGGCCGCCGCGCGCGATACGGCACCTCCGCCGCCCCGCTCGCGCAGCGCCATCCCGGGAACCTCGCGCCGCTCGTGCTGCACCCGTGGCCGGCCCTGACCGTCGCCGCGCTGCTCGCGCGGCGGCCGCTGCTTGCGTCCGCCGGCTTCGGCGGTGCCGTCCTGAGCATGCTGAAGACGTTGCGATCCAACGACATCCCCACCGAGGGCGTGGTCCGCGCGATGGGCACCGCCGTCCACCAGACCTGGCTCGGCACCGGCCGCTACGGGACGCAGTTCGCCGCGCCGGTCCTCGCCGCCCTCCTCACCGGACGCGGGTGGGGACGGCGCGCCGCCGTCGCGTCGCTGCTGCTCGGCCCGCCGCTGACCCGGTGGCTCGCCGACCGGCCCGCCCTGGACCCCGTCCGCTACACCGCCGGCGCCCTCGCCGACGACATCGCCTACGGCGCCGGCGTCTGGGCCGGCTGCCTGACCCACCGGACCCCCGCGCCGGTGCTGCCCGAAATCGCCTGGCGCCCGCTGCGCGTCGACCGTAAGGACAAACGATGAGCGACACCTGGTTCGAATCCATCGCCGAAGCCCAGCGGCGCGCGAAGAAGCGCCTGCCCGCGTCCGTCTACTCCGCCCTGATCGCCGGGTCCGAGAAAGGCCTGACGCTCAAGGACAACCTCGACGCGTTCGACGAGCTGACGTTCGCGCCGCGCACCGCCGGGCAGTCCGGCGAACGCGCACTCGCCACCTCCGTGCTCGGCCGCGAGATCGCGCTGCCGGTGGTCATCTCCCCCACCGGCGTGCAGGCGGTGCACCCGGACGGCGAGGTCGCCGTCGCCCGCGCCGCCGCCGCGCGCGGCACCGCGATCGGCCTGAGCTCCTTCGCCAGCAAGCCGATCGAAGAGGTCGTCGCCGCCAACCCGGCCACGTTCTTCCAGGTCTACTGGACCGGTAGCCGTGACGACATCCTCGGCCGGCTCGACCGCGCCCGGCGCGCCGGCGCCGCCGGGATCATCCTCACGCTCGACTGGTCGTTCTCCCACAGCCGCGACTGGGGCAGCCCGCACATCCCCGAGAAACTCACCTTCCGCGAACTGCTGCGGTTCGCGCCCGAAGGCCTGGCCCGCCCGCGGTGGCTGCTGGACTACGCGCGCACCCGCCGCCTGCCCGACCTCAGCGTGCCGAACATGGCCGAACCCGGCTCGCCGGTCCCGACGTTCTTCGGCGCGTACGGCCAGTGGATGCAGACGCCCCCGCCGTCGTGGGACGACGTGGCCTGGCTGCGCTCGCAGTGGGACGGGCCGTTCCTGCTCAAGGGCGTCATCCGCGTCGACGAGGCCCGGCGCGCGGTCGACGCGGGGGTCAGCGCGATCTCCGTGTCGAACCACGGCGGCAACAACCTCGACGGCACGCCGGCCACGATCCGGGCGCTCCCGGCGATCGCCGACGCGGTCGGCGACCAGGTGGAAGTCCTGCTCGACGGCGGGATCCGGCGCGGCAGCGACGTCGTCAAGGCACTCGCCCTCGGCGCCCGGGCCGTCCTCATCGGACGCGCGTACCTCTGGGGTCTCGCGGCGAACGGCCAGGCGGGCGTCGAGAACGTGCTCGACGTCCTGCGCAACGGCATCGACTCGACGCTGCTGGCGCTCGGTCACCGCAGCGTCCACGACCTGAGCCGCGACGACGTCCGGATCCCGGAGACGTTCACCCGTGCCCTGGGCACCGGCACCCCGGCCACCGTCCGGTAGCCGTCAGTGCGAGTGGGCCTCTTCCAGAGAGGCCCCCGCCAGGCGGGCCGCGACTCCGCGGCGGAAGTTCGGGCAGTCGTGGACGTCCTCGCGCGGGCACGCCAGGCCGTGCGCGATCGCCGTGCGCGCGGCCTGGGCCCGGGCGATCCGGCGGTCGAGTTCCGCGAGTTTGCGTTCGTGCAGCTCGCGCCAGCCCTCCGCGGCCGACGTGCGCAGCTCCATGAGCGTCTTCAGTTCGCGCAGGGTGAACCCGACGTCCCGGAAGATCAGGATCTCGCCGACCAGCTCGACGGCCGAAGGCGGGTAACGCCGCTGGCCCGCGACCCGGTCGGGCGCCGGGAGCAGGCCCAGCTCCTCCCAGTACCGCAGCGCGGAAGTGGCCACGCCGGTGCGGTGGGCCAGCTCGCCGATCGTCAGCAGCTCCTCGGACATTTGACTTCGAGCGTACTTGAAGCCGTTGACTCGCGGCATGGCGATGACCGCGCTCAAGCAACGCATGATCGGGCAGTTCCACCACCCGCACGGCCTCGGCGGGCGCGTGGCCGGCTGGGTGATGGCGCACCGGGCCTCGAACCGGCAGCGCAACGTCTGGGTGGTGTCCCTCCTGGACGTCCGGCCCGAGGACCGCGTGCTCGAAGTGGGCTTCGGCCCCGGGATAGCGCTCGGTGAGCTGGCCGCCCGCGCCACCCACGGCCGCGTCTACGGCGTCGACCACTCCGCGGTCATGGTCGAGCGCGCGAGCCGGCGCACCCGGGCCGTGGCCGACCGGATCGAGCTGATCAACGCACCGGTGGACCGGCTGCCGTCGTTCGGCGAACCCCTGGATGCCGTGCTCGCCGTGAACTCGTCCGGCTTCTGGCCCGATCCCCCACAGCGGCTGCGCGAGCTCCGGAACCTGCTGCGCCCGGGTGGCCGCATCGCGCTCGCGTCCCAGCCGCGGTGCCCCGGCGCGAACCGGGACACCACGACCAGGGCCGCGGGCGAACTCCGGGACCTGCTCATGCAGGCGGGGTTCACCGGCCTGCGGGTGGAAACCCTCGACCTCGATCCGCCGGTGGCCTGCGTCCTCGGCGTCAACCCCGGCTGATCAGCCGGTCCCGCAGGCGATCCGCGGTCACCAGGTGAGCGCCGACGTCGGCGAGCAGCCGCCCGTGGCGCTTCACCACCCGGCCCGCGACGAGCACGGTGTCGACGTGCGCACGATCCATCTGCTGGGTCACCGTGCTGTACGGGTCGTACACCGGGGCGACCCCGACGCGGTCGGCGCGCAGCAGCACGATGTCGGCCGGGCGGCCCGGGGCCAGGACGCCGGTCTCCAGACCGAGCGCCCGCGCCCCGTCGCGGGTGGCGTGGCCCAGCATCGCGTGCACGGTCGCCCCGGACAGCTCGTCGTGGCGGGACACCTGGTACGCGGCGCGCAGCTGAGTGAACATGTCCGCCGCCACGGTGACCTCGACGTCCGTGCTCAGGCTCACCGGGACCCCGGCCCGCGCGGCGGCGGCGAACGGCGGGTGCCCGTGCCCCATCACCAGCTCGACCGCCGGGGCGACCGAAAGCGACCCGCCGCTGTCGGCGATCAGCTTCAGCTCGTCCCCGTCGAGGCCGGTGCCGTGGATGAACACGGTGCCGGGCCTCAGGACGCCGAGCGCACGCAGCCGGGAGACGGGCCCTTCGCCGTGGTGGCGCTGGACGACGTGGCGGGCCGTCCGGACACCCAGCTCGTCCGCCAGCCGGGCGTTGTGGCGTTCGGCGGCTTCGTCGCCCGGCTCGGTGACGAGCGCGAGCGTGACCAAGCCGTCGTCGCCGGGCAGAAGCTCTTCGCGGACCCGCCGCACGTCGGCGTCGAGGGCGGCGCCGTGGCTCTTGGCTCGGGGAAAGCTGGTGCCGTAGGCGAACACCGCGCGGATGCCGCTGTCCTTCAGCGCCTGGACGAGCGCGTCGGACGCGGCCGGGCTGTCCTGGATGTTGGAGACGTCCTGCACCGTCGTGATGCCCGCGTCCAGTGCCGCGTAAGCCGAAAGCAGGTTCCCGAGGTAGAGGTCCTCGGGCGTCAGAAGCGGGCCGACGCGCTCGAGGACGGTCGTGAAGTACTCGGCCAGCGTGTGGTGCGGCGCGCTGCCGCGCAGGGTGGCCTGCCACATGTGCCGGTGCGTGTCGACGAAGCCCGGGATCGCGAGGCACCCCGAAGCGTCGATCTCCGCCGCGTCGGCAGGCAGGTCCGGCCCGATTCCGGCGATCCGTCCGTCCTCGACGAGAATGTCCGCGCGGTCCAGGTCGCCGGGGGCCATCGTGAGGACCCGGGCACCGCGGATGATCAGCGATTGCGTCATGGCCCCACTCTCGGGCCCGGCCGCACTACGGCTCCACCTACCGCTTCGAGATGGGAAGATCCTCCGGACAGGAGGACACCATGACCGATTCCGCCGAGTTCGACGCCCTGGACCGGAAGATCCTCCACGCGCTGCAGGTCGACGGCCGGGCCCCGGTCCAGCGCGTCGCCGATGTCCTGGGCGTCTCCGCCCAGACCGTCCACCGCCGCTACAGCCGGCTGCGCGTGGCCGCCGGGCTGCGGGTGACCGGGCAGCTCCGGCCCGAGGCCGTCGGCGAGGAGGAGTGGCTCCTGCGGATCCGGTGCGCCCCGGACCGCACCGGGTCGATCGCGGGGGCGCTGGCCCGCCACGGCGAGACCTCCTGGGTGCACATCGCTTCCGGCGGCACGGAAATCATGTGCGTCGCCCGCAGCGGCGCCGGTACCGGGCCGACGCTGCTCCAGTCGCTGCCGAACACGCCGCGGGTGCGGGAGATCAGCGCGCACTGCCTCCTCCACACCTACTACGGTGGCGAGCTCAGCATCGTGACCAAGACCGGGCCGCTGGACGACGACCAGGTCGCGGCCCTGCGGCCCGGTCCGCACGCGGCCACCGGCACCGCGACACTCACCGGGACCGACCACGCACTGGCGGCCGTGCTCGCCCGCGACGGGCGGGCCGGCTACCCGGAGCTGGCCCGGGCGGCCGGGTGCTCGGTGTCGACCGCCCAGCGGCGGCTGACGGAGCTGCGCCGCCACGGCGTGCTCTACTTCGACCTCGACCACGACCCGCGCGTCCTCGGCCGCACCAAGCTCGCGATGCTCTGGCTCGGCGTCGGCCCCGCCGCGCAGGACGAGGCCGGCCGGGCCCTGGCCACGCACCCCGAGGTGTCGTTCGCGGCGGCCACGACCGGCCCGGCCAACCTCTACGCGGCGGTCAACTGCCCGGACAACGCGGCCCTGCACCGGTACCTGACGGGCCCGGTCGCCGGGCTGCCCGGCCTCACCTCCGTGGAGACGGCACCGATCACCGAGACGGTGAAACGCGCGGGAACCGCGCTCAGCCGACGGTGAAGCTCGCGGTCAGCGTGGCCGCCGAGCTGGTGCCCACGTAGACCTCGATCTTGCCCGGCTCGACGCGGAACTTCGCGGCGTTGTCGTAGAAGCCGACGTCGTCCGGGGTCAAGGTGAACGTCACCGTCTTCGACGCACCCGCGTCCAGGGTCACCCGCTGGAACCCGCGCAGCCGCCGGACGGGCTGCACGATCGTCGCGACCGGGTCACGCAGGTACAGCTGGACGACCTCGTCGCCCGCGCGGCCGCCCGTGTTGGTCACCCGGGCGCTCACCTGGATCCGGCCGCCGCGAGCCGACATCCGGGTGTCGGAAAGCCTGAGGCTGTCGACCCGGAACGTCGTGTACGACAGGCCGAAGCCGAACTCGTACAGCGGCCCGGTCTCCAGGTCGAGGTACTTGGACGTGTACTTGTTGTTCGGATCGGCGGGCCGTCCGGTGTTCTCGTGGTTGTAGTAGATCGGGACCTGGCCGACCGCGCGCGGGAAGCTCACCGGCAGCTTGCCGCCCGGGTTGACCGTGCCGAACAGGACGTCCGCGACCGCGTGCCCACCCTGCACACCCGGTGCCCACGCCTCGAGGATCGCGGGCGCGTTGTCGTGCAGGTACGGGATCGTCAGCGGCCGGCCGTTGACCAGCACCACCACGAACGGCTTCCCGGTCTCCTTGATCGCGGCGACGAGCTGCTGCTGGACGCCGGGGAGGTCGATATTGCTGCGCGCGGCCGCCTCACCGCTCATCGCGGCGGTTTCCCCGACCACTACGACGGTGACGTCGGCCGCGCGGGCGGCCTGCTGCGCGGCGGCGAACCCGCTGGTGTCGGTCCCGTCGACCGTGCAGCCCGCGGTGTAGGTCACCGCGGCCCCGGGCGCCGCCGCCTTGATCCCGTCGACCACCGTCACCGGCGGGGTCGTGCCCGCGCCGGTGCCCAGGCCCGACCAGGTGCCGTTGAGGTCGTAGGTCGCCGTGCCGAGCGGGCCGACCACGGCCACCTTGCCGACCGACTTGGCCAGCGGCAGCACCGGCCCGACGTTCTTGAGCAGCACCATGCACCGCCCGGCGGCCTGCCGCGACGCGGCGAGCGCGGCCGGGGACGGCGCCTTCACCTCGCCGGCCTCGTCGACGTACGGGCGCTCGAACAGGCCCAGCTTGACCTTGACCAGCAGGATGCGGCGGACGGCGTCGTCGATCTGGTCCCGGGTGATCCGGCGCTGCGCCAGCAGCTGTTCCCCGAACTTGACGTAGTTGGTGCTGACCATCTCCATGTCCACCCCGGCCGGGAGCGCGGCGGCCGCCGCGTCCGCGCCGTCGCCGGCGAGCCCGTGGTTGATCAGCTCTTCGATGCCGGTGTAGTCGCTGACGACGAACCCGCCGAAGCCGTACGCGCCCTTGAGGACGTCGTGCAGGACGTAGCCGTTGCCGTGCGCGGGCACGCCGCTGATGGTGTTGAAGCTGGCCATCACGGTCGCCACGCCGGCCTCGACGGCGGCCTTGAACGGCGGCAGGTACAGGTTGTGCAGGCGCTGCAGCGAGACGTCGACGGTGTTGTAGTCGCGGCCGCCTTCCGCGCCGCCGTAGGCGACGAAGTGCTTGGCGCACGCGGCGAGCCGGTCCGGCGACGAGTAGTCGCCGCCCTGGTAGCCGCGGACCTTGGCCACGGCCATTTGCGAGGCCAGGTAAGGATCTTCACCCGAGCCTTCGGCGATGCGCCCCCAGCGCGGCTCGTGGGTGACGTCCATCATCGGCGCGTAGGTCCAGTGGATGCCGCTGCGCCGGGCTTCCTTCGCCGACACCGTCGCGTCGGCGGCCGGCACACCCGGGTCGAAGCTCGACCCCTGGGCCAGCGGGATCGGGAAGTTCGTGGTGTAGCCGTGGATCACGTCGAGACCGAAGATCAGCGGGATCTTCAACCGCGTCCGCTCGACGGCGATCTTCTGCAGGGCGTTCAGCTTCGCGGCCCCCACCACGGAGAACACCCCGCCGAGCTGCCCGGTCGCCAGCGACGTCCGCGCGAGGTCCTCGGTGCCGACCAGTTGCAGCTGCCCGAGTTTTTCGGCGAGGGTCATCCGCCGGAGGAGGTCTTCGACCCGCGGGTTGCGCTCCGGCCGGCCGGCGGTGTCCGCGGCGGCCGGCGAGGCGAACGCCGTGGCGACTCCCCCGGCGGCGAGGAGACCGCCGACTCCGGCGAGCAGGCTTCGCCGGTTGACGCCGTCGGCGGACGGCGAAGCGACTGCGTGGTTCTCGGGGTGGCTCTCGGGCTGTTCCATGGCGGGGACCCTTTCGCGAGAGGACGAGGGCCGTCAGCATAAGCACGATCACGGCCCGCCGAACGGTTGGTTTTTCTTTCCCGCGAACGCTTGTGGTCCGGCCACGGGAGTCCTACCGTCGACTCCGGACCGACTGCGGAGGGGGCGCTGTGCGGGCGTTCGGAGCTGTCCTGGCAAGCACTCTTCTGCTGACCGGCGTGACCCCCGCCCTCGCGGACGCGGCCTGGTCGCCGTCCCCGATCGCGTGGACGACCTGTCCGGACGACCCGGACAACCCCGGCGTTCCCGACGGCGAATGCGGCACGCTCCGGGTGCCGCTCGACTGGGACCGGCCGTGGGGACCCTCGATCGGCCTCGCGGTCGCCCGGCACCGCGCCACCGACCCCGCCCACCGCCTCGGCGTGCTGCTGGCCGACGCCGGCGGGCCCGGCTCGTCCGGCGCGGAGATAGCGCTCTCCCCCGGCTACTTCGGCCCGGAGCTGCGGGACCGGTTCGACGTCGTGGGCTTCGACCTGCGCGGGACCGGCAACAGCGAGTACATCGACTGCGGGGACGTGCCGGACGCGCCCGGCAACGAACCCGCCGACCGCGTGCAGTTCGACGCCCTGCGCGCGTACCAGCGGCAGGTCGTCACGGACTGCCGGGCCCGGAACCTGCCGGTCTTCGACCACGCCGACACCGGCACCAACGCCCGCGACCTGGACGCGGTCCGCCGCGCGCTCGGCGAAGACAAGATCAGCTTCCACGGCGCTTCCTACGGCACGCTGCTCGGTCAGCAGTACGCCGAGCGGTACGGCGACCACGTCCGCGCGATGGTGCTGGACGGCGTCATCGACCACAGCGTGGATCTCGCGCACTTCGTCGGCGACCGGGCCGCCGCCGTGGACGAGCTGTTCGGGCAGTTCACCGCGTGGTGCGCCCGGACGGAGACCTGCGCGCTGCACGGCCAGGACGTCCTCGCGACCTGGCGCCGGGCTCAGTCTGCCGCCGACGCGATGCCGTTCCCGCACAACTGGCTGCGCGACCGGGTGTACGACGACATGCGGATCCCGGACTGGGACGACGTGGGCCGCGTCATCGCCGATACCGCGGCGGGCACTTCCCCGGTGCGGGCCGAGTTCACGCCCAACTACCCGTCGATCCGCCTGGCCGTCGTCTGCCAGGACTTCGACCTGCGGATGCCGAATTTCGCGCGGTACTCGGCGATGCACGCCGAGGAGCTGCGCCGGTCGCCGATCATGCGCGGCAGCACGATCGGCCACGACGAAGCCACCGCGTGCCTCGGCGTCAGCGGCCCGCCCGCGAACCCGCCGCACCGGGCCGACCTCGCGCGAGCACCGCGGATCCTGCTGCTCAGCAGCCGCTACGACCCGGCGACGCCGTATGCCTGGGCGGTCGACCTCCACCGCCAGGCGCCGGCGAACACCACGCTGCTGACCTACGAAGGCTCGGGGCACGGTGCCTACCGGCGCACCCCGTGCACCCGGGCGGCGGTGGACGGCTACCTGCTGACGCTGAAGACACCCCACCACGACTTCGGCTGTCCCGCTTGAGCCACCACCGCCCGGTCCGGGCTCAGCCCAGGTGCGAGCTGATCACCGAGTAGTCGTTGCCGACGTTGGTGTACACGCCCGGGAAGTCCTTGCGGGCACAGCCTTCGCCCCACGAGACGATGCCGGCGAGCTTGCCGTCGACGTAGGCCGGGCCACCCGAGTCGCCCTGGCAGGAGTCCTTGCCGCCTTCGGGCACGCCCGCGCAGAACATCGAGGCCTTGTCGTACTTCGCCCCGCCGGTGCTGTACTTCTCCGCGCAGGTGTCGTTGTCCACCACCGGGACCGACACCTTGAGCAGCGTGTCGGAGACGTCGCCGCCTTCGGACGTCGTGCCCCAGCCGACCACCGTGACGTCCTTGCCCGCCTGGTAGGCGGCGTCGCCGGCCGACTGCACCAGCGTCGCCGGCTCGTACGGCAGGTCCTTGTCGAGGGTCAGCACGGAGTTGTCGTGCTGCATGCCGCTCATGTCGAAGTCCGGGTTCTGCCAGACGTCGCTCACGCCGGCCTTCGTGCCGGAGGTGTCGC
This sequence comes from Amycolatopsis sp. NBRC 101858, assembly GCF_030269325.1. Classification (GTDB taxonomy): domain Bacteria; phylum Actinomycetota; class Actinomycetes; order Mycobacteriales; family Pseudonocardiaceae; genus Amycolatopsis; species Amycolatopsis ponsaeliensis. The sequence continues at coordinate 1,108,115 of NZ_BSTD01000002.1, forward strand.
TGAACTTCGTCTGGCCGCCGATGATCTCCATCTGCGACGCTTCGACGCCGTCGGTGCAGTGCGCGGCGGTCAGCACCTTGTTCTTCGCGACCAGGGTGCCGGCGCAGTGCTGCGCGCCGTTGACGTTGAAGATCACGGTGGCCGGGAACTCGTCAATCGTGGTCGGCGTACCGCCCACGATCCGCGGATCACCGGCCGACGCACCGGGTGCGGCGACGACGGCGAAGGCTGCTGCCGAGGCGAGGACCAAAGCGGCTCGCCGGACCACGGAACGTCCGTCTACCTGCATGAACATCTCCCTTCAGGGACCTGGAAGGTGGTACCCGGGAGCAGACCAGACCGGCCGTGGTCGCGGTTAGCTACGAAAGTCGCTTCCTGACCATTTGACGACGATGGTTGGTTTTTGTCTCACTTGCGTGGCGGAGAATCACGCGGCGCGGTAGCCGCCGGGTCAATCCTTGACATGACGCCAACACGGCCTTACCGTTTTCCCACGCCGCCGGGTTGTCCAGACCATTTACATCGTGAAGGGACACCTCGATGCGCATGCGTTCCCTGCTCGTCCTGCTGGCGGTGCCGGCACTGGTCGCCACCGCGTCGCCCGCGCAAGCGGCCGACCCGACCGTGGCCCCGGGTGGCAACTTCGACCTGGGGATCTGGCAGCTGCAGGAGCCGGTCGGCTCCCCCGGTTCGCCGACCACCATCTCTTCGTCCCGGTTGAAGGGCGCGAACGGCTTCCAGGACAGCTACTTCTACACCGACACCCGGGACGGCGCGATGACCTTCTGGGCGCCGGAAAAGGGCGTCACCACCCCGAACTCGAACTACGCGCGGTCCGAGCTGCGCGAGATGAACCGCGACGGCTCGGCCGCGAACTGGTCGCTGAGCGGTTCGCACAAGCTGAGCGCGACGCTGCGCGTGGTCTCGGTGACGTCGAACGTGTGCGTGGGCCAAGTCCACCTCGGCACGGGCGGCTCGTCGACGAAACCGTTGCTGGAGCTGTACTACCACTCGAACGGCGACATCGTCCTGGGCACGGAGAACTCCCCCGACGGCGGCCAGACGCCGCACACGGTCGGGCACGTGTCGATCGGCAAGACGTGGACCTACACGATCGGCATCTCGGGCGGCAACACCATCGACCTGACGGTCAACGGCAGCACCACGCACTATTCGATCCCGTCGTCGTTCAAGGCGTACAAGCAGTACTTCAAGGCGGGCTCGTACAACCAGTCCTCGTCGGACAGCACGACCAAGGGCGCACGGGTCGGGTTCTACGGCCTGACCGTCTCCCACGGCTGACCGGTCCGGCCCGGTGGCCGCCACCACCAGGCCGGCGTCCGGCTCAGCGCCAGCCGAGCTCCGGGGCCACGTGGGTGAGGATGCTCTCCAGCACGTGCGCGTTGTAGTCCACGCCGAGCTGGTTCGGAATGGTCAGCAGGAGCGTGTCCGCGGCCTGGACCGCCTCGTCCTCCTTGAGCTCGCGCACCAGCTCGTCCGGCTCGGCCGCGTACGAGCGCCCGAAGATCGCGCGGGTGTTCTCGTCGATCATGCCGACCTGGTCGCGGGAGTTGCGGTCGCCACCGAAGTACGCGCGGTCCTGGTCGTTGGTCAGCGCGAAGATGCTGCGGCTGACCGACACGCGCGGCTCGCGGGTGTGCCCGGCCTCCTGCCACGCCTCGCGGTAGGCCTCGATCTGCTTGCGCTGCTGGACGTGCAGCGGCTCGCCCGTCTCGTCGTCCTTGAGCGTGGAGCTCTGCAGGTTCATCCCGAGCTTCGCGGCCCAGACGCTGGTCGCGTTGGAGCTCGAACCCCACCAGATGCGGTCGCGCAGGCCCGCGGAGTGCGGCTCGAGCCGCAGCAGTCCCGGCGGGTTCGAGAACATCGGCCGCGGGTTCGGCTGGGCGAAGCCCTCGCCGTCGAGCAGCTTGAGGAAGACCTCGGTGTGCTGCCGGGCCATGTCGGCGTCGGTCTCGCCGTCGGCCGGGGCGTACCCGAAGTAGCGCCAGCCCTCGATCACCTGCTCGGGGGATCCCCGGCTGATGCCGAGCTGGAGCCGTCCCTCGGAAATGAGGTCGGCGGCGCCCGCGTCCTCGATCATGTACAGCGGGTTCTCGTAGCGCATGTCGATCACGCCCGTGCCGATCTCGATCTTCGAGGTGCGCGCCCCGATCGCCGAGAGCAGCGGGAACGGGCTCGCCGCCTGCCGCGCGAAGTGGTGCACGCGGAAGTACGCGCCGTCGACGCCCAGCTCCTCGGCCGCGACCGCCAGGTCGATCGACTGGTGCAGGAAGTCCGCGGCGGACCGGGTCTCGGAGTGCGGGCTCGCCGACCAGTGGCCGAACGAGAGGAAGCCAATCTTCTTCACACCCCTCCCAGCGTCCGGCGGGCACGAATGATTCCCCGCTGTGGGCGGACCGGCCGCCGCCGCACCCCTCGCGCGGCGGCGGCCGGGGTGCTCACCCGCAGTGTTCGGCGCGTTCCTGGTCGGTCATCGGCGCGGTGTGCTGCGTGATGTCCCCGGTCGAGCCGGGCACCGGGCCGTCCGCGTCGAAGTCCTGGTACCAGATGTAGTGGTCGTAGAACTTGTCCGGGAAATGCATTTCGTAGGTGCCGTGCACCTTCTGCATCTTCGGCGCGCGTTCCACCCAGCCCTTTTCCCCGGGCCGGACGTCGACGTTGGTCGCCTGCCCTTCGGTGTGCGACGACTCCCACGTGTGCTGGTACGACGTCTCGATGGAAACCTTGAACACTTCCGAGAATCCGTATTCGGCGGAAAGGGAAACGCCGAAGCTGTTCGATTCGCCGGTCGTGTCGGACCAGTTCACCGTGCTGCGCTGCAGGTCGCCGGTGCAGTTGAAGGCGGCTTCGCCGACCTGGTGGCCGGCCCCGGTGTGCTCCTCCGGCGGCCCGGCCGGGTGGAACACGCACGAGTCCGTGCCGTTGTTGCACTTGTCGAGCAGCTCCCGGGCCGTGGGGCCGCCGTCGGCCGACGCGCCGGGAGCCGTGAGGACGAGGCCGGCGGCGGTCAGCAGGCCGAGGCCCGCCGCCGTCCACGCGGTGCGCTTGCTGGTCATGGTGATCACTCCTTCGCTCAGCTGAAACCGATGGACTGGGTGCGGTTGTCCATGAAGGACCCGACGTTGCCGGTGTTCTCCTTGAACGGGCCGTCGCGGTCGCCGCCGAGGTTCGGCTCCGGGTAGAGCCAGACCCAGCAGTCACCCCACGGCTGCACGGAGCTGATCTTGTTCTTCCAGTCGTCGCCGAGGTCGAACTGCCAGTTGACCCAGCCGTCCTTCTTGCACAGTTCGGGTCCGGTGATCGTCAGCGAGTTCCCCGTGTAGTCGGGACCGTCGAAGAAGGTGCCCTGCACGACCTGGCCGGCTTCCTGCTCGACGGCCGCCGAGCGCTGCGTGCCCGAAGAACAGTGCTGCACACCGGTCACCGAATTCAGCACGCAATGCCGGGTCGTCGCCGCCGCGGACGCCGGAACGGCGCCGAGCAGGCTCACCGCCGAAGCCGCGGCCGTCATCGCCAGAACAGTTCTGGTCCAATTCCGCGCCATTGTGAAATCCTTTCATGGAATGGGAAGTGATCTTCTTCCTCGAAAGTACGACGACACCCTCGGCCACTGCGCGCGCGTTGCCCCTCGGAACAGCGGGGTCTGCCCCATTCCCCCACGGCCCCCGGCGCCGTTGTGCGTCCTCGGCGGGCTCGCGGTACAGTGCGCCATCCCGGTGACGGAGATCACCGATCCGGTGACTGCGCGTGACACGATCACGCCTCTTCCGGCGTGTCGTAACTTGACTCATTCCAGAGAAGCCCCCTAGGGTGACCGGCGTGATGACCGACTTCGAGGCGCAGCTGCGGGCGGTCTCGTTGCGGGTGACGCGGCCGAGGCTGGCCGTGCTCACCGCGCTGCACGACCACCCGCACGTCGACACCGAGACGGTGATCGCGCTGGTGCGGGCCGAGCACCCGGCGGTGTCGCACCAGACGATCTACGACGTCCTGCGGGCGCTCACCGACACCGGCCTGGTGCGGCGCATCCAGCCCGCCGGCGCCACCGCCCGGTACGAGTCCCGGGTCGGGGACAACCACCACCACGTCGTGTGCCGCACCTGCGGTGCGATCGCGGACGTCGACTGCGCCGTCGGCCACACCCCGTGCCTGACCGCCTCGGACGACCACGGTTTCGTGATCGACCAGGCGGAGGTCGTCTACTGGGGCACCTGCCCCGACTGTGCGGCCACCACCCGAACCTCCCATTGATTGCCGCCTCGGAAGGAAGTAGATGAGCAACACCCAGGACAACGCCGGCTGCCCGGTCGCACACGGCTCCGTGACCGCGCACGGCAGTGAGAGCGAGAACCCGGCGATCGACGCCCCGTCCGCCAAGACGGGCGGCCGTCCGCGCACCAACCAGGACTGGTGGCCCAACCAGCTCGACCTGACGGTGCTGCACGCGCACTCGGCGAAGAGCAACCCGCTGGGCGAGAAGTTCGCCTACGCCAAGGAGTTCGCGAAGCTCGACGTCGAGGCCCTCAAGCGGGACATCACCGAGGTGCTCACCACCTCGCAGGACTGGTGGCCGGCGGACTTCGGCCACTACGGCGGCCTGATGATCCGGATGAGCTGGCACGCGGCGGGCACCTACCGCATCCACGACGGCCGCGGCGGCGCCGGTGACGGCGGTCAGCGCTTCGCGCCGCTGAACAGCTGGCCGGACAACGCCAACCTCGACAAGGCGCGCCGCCTGCTGTGGCCGGTCAAGCAGAAGTACGGCCAGAAGATCTCGTGGGCCGACCTGCTGGTGCTGGCCGGCAACGTCGCGCTGGAGTCGATGGGCTTCGAGACCTTCGGCTTCGGCTTCGGCCGCGTCGACACCTGGGAGCCCGAAGAGATCTTCTGGGGCCCCGAAGAGAACTGGCTGGGCGAGGACCGCTACGCGTCCGACAGCGAGATGGTGCCCGACCTCGGCGCCACCGAGATGGGCCTCATCTACGTCAACCCCGAGGGTCCCCGCGGCAGCGCGGACTTCGAGGCGGCGGCCCACTTCATCCGGGAGACCTTCGCCCGGATGGCGATGAACGACGAGGAGACCGTCGCCCTCATCGCCGGCGGCCACACCTTCGGCAAGACCCACGGCGCCGGTGTCGCCGACGACCACGTGGGCCCGGAGCCCGAGGGCGAGCGGCTCGAGACCCAGGGCCTCGGCTGGCTGAGCACGCTCGGCAGCGGCAAGGGCGCCGACGCGATCACCAGCGGCCTCGAGGTGACGTGGACGGACAAGCCGACCGAGTGGAGCAACCGCTTCTTCGAGATCCTGTTCGGCTACGAGTGGGAGCTCACGACGAGCCCGGGCGGCGGCAAGCAGTACGTCGCCAAGGACGCGCCGGAGATCATCCCGGACGCCTACGACCCGAACAAGAAGCACAAGCCGACGATGCTCACGACGGACCTGTCGCTGCGCTTCGACCCGGTCTACGGCCCGATCTCGCGCCGCTTCCTGGAGAACCCGGACGAATTCGCGCTGGCGTTCGCCAAGGCCTGGTACAAGCTGCTGCACCGCGACATGGGCCCGGTCAGCCGGTTCCTCGGCCCGTGGGTCGCCGAGCCGCAGCTGTGGCAGGACCCGGTGCCGGCCGTCGAGGGTGACCTCGTGGGCGACGCCGACATCGCGGCGCTGAAGGCGAAGGTCCTCGAGTCCGGTCTGACGGTCGCCCAGCTGGCCGGCACGGCGTGGGCGTCGGCCGCGAGCTTCCGCTCCACCGACAAGCGCGGCGGCGCGAACGGTGCCCGCATCCGCCTCGAGCCGCAGCGCGGCTGGGAGGTCAACCAGCCCGAGCAGCTCGCGACGGTCCTCTCGACCCTCGAGGGCATCCAGCGCGAGTTCAACGAGGCGGGCGGCGCGCAGATCTCGCTGGCCGACCTGATCGTCCTGGCGGGTTCGGCGGCCGTCGAGAAGGCGGCGCGCGACGCCGGCGTCGAGACGACGGTGCCGTTCCACCCGGGCCGCACGGACGCGACCCAGGAGCAGACGGACACGGACTCGTTCAAGGTGCTCGAGCCCCGCGCCGACGGCTTCCGCAACCACCTGCGCGCGGGCGAGAAGCGCCAGCCGGAGGAGCTCCTGGTCGACCGCGCATACATGCTCGGGCTTTCGGCCCCGGAGATGACGGTCCTGGTCGGCGGGCTGCGCGCGCTGGGCACGGGCACGTCTTCGCACGGCGTGTTCACCGACCGCCCGGGCGTCCTCTCGAACGACTTCTTCGCCAACCTGCTTTCGCCGGGGACGCGCTGGAAGGCCTCGGACTCCGAGGAGAACGTGTACGAGATCCTGGACGCGAGCACGGACAAGCTGAAGTGGACGGCCACGGCGGTCGACCTGGTGTTCGGGTCGAACTCCCAGCTGCGGGCCCTGGCCGAGGTGTACGCAAGCGACGACGCGCGCGAGAAGTTCGTGGCTGACTTCGTCGCGGCTTGGACGAAGGTCATGGAGCTGGACCGGTTCGATCTGGCGTGATTTCGAGTCGCTGACGGGCCCGGCCGATCTTGGTGATCGGCCGGGCCCGTTCGTTTGAGCCGACCGGGACCGATCTTCTCCGGCTCATGCCCGGAATGTGACCTTCTCCCGATACCGTCCCCGCGGAACGTGATGCCGAGGGGGTTCCATGCGGAAGGCCGGTCTGCTCGTCGCCGGGGTGGTTTTGGTGCTCGCTGCCTGTGATCCCGGGCCCGGTGCCGCGCCGCCGCCCGCCGCGTCCGCCGTGCTCGGTGCGCCGGCCGGGGATGTCGCGCAGCTCGTGGCCGCCGTGCGGGGCGGGATCGCGCAGGCGCCTTCCGTCAGCTTCACCCTGGAGGCCACCTTCGGCGCGGCTCCCCAGCACGCCACCGGATCGCTGCGGTTCGACGGCGGTGCCACCGCGCTGAAGATGGTCGCCGACAGCGGGGAAACCCGGGTGCTCGGCCGGAAGACCTACACCCGCACGCCGGTGGACGCGGTTCCCGGCAAATCGTGGATCGGGACCGACGCCGGCAGCGCCGATCCCGTCGCCCAGGCCATGGGTGCCGCCGTCCCGGCGATCGTCAAGCTGCCCGACCTCTCCCTGGCCCTCACCGAACTCGAGCGCACCGGCCGGATCGTGTCGGCCGGCCAGACCCGGCTCGACACCGTCGCGGTCAACCACTACCGGCTCGAATTCGATGCCGCGAAAGCCCCGGAACTGTTCCCGGAATACGCGGAGCCGCCGCTGGACGGCAAGCCGGCCAAGCCGGTGACCGCCAAGCTGCCCGCCGAACTGTGGCTCGACGCGGCGCAGCGGCCCGTGCGGTTCGCCGTCGAGCTGCCGGGCCTCGGCCCCGGGCTCAAGGGCACGACCGCCTACCACGGGTGGGGCGAGCCGGTGGACATCCAGCCGCCGCCCGCCGACCAGGTCCTCGACGCCGCCGAACTGCTGAAGAAGATGGGCCGCTGACGCCTACCGGCCGGGGTCGCGCACGGCGTCGACGATCAGGTCGAGCATCCGCCCGATCCGCTCCGCGTCCTGACCGCCCGAAGTGGACAGGAACACGCCGAGCACCATCAAGGTGACGTCCTCGGGATCGACGCCGGCGCGCAGCGTGCCCGCGCGCGCCCCCGCGTCGAGGATCGCGCCGATCGCCTCGGTGATGCGGCGGCGGGTCGTCGGGGTCGCGATGCGGCCCGATGCCAGGCTCGCGCGGAGGCTGTCCGCCATTCCGCGCTTGGTCTCCACGAACTTCGCGTAGCGGTCCATCCACGCGCGGAGGGCCGCCTCGGGCGGGAGTTCGGCGAGCAACGCCGGGGCACTCGCGGTGACGTCGTCGAGCTCGGCCGCGTAGACGGCTTCGACCAGTGCCTCCCGGGTCGGGAAGTGGCGGTACAGCGTGCCGATCCCGACTCCGGCCTCGCGGGCGACGGCTTCGAGCGCGACGGTCCCGTCGGCGGCCGCGAAGGCCGCGCGCGCGACCGCGACCAGTTTCTCGCGGTTGCGGCGCGCGTCGGACCGCGCCGGCCGCTCGGGTTCGGGCGGAGACAAAACGGAGGCACCTCCGGTTGTGCTACTGTCAGCTTTAACGGAGGTTCCTCCGCTTCACCATCATCGCACGAGGACGGGACTACGCATGCCTTCCACCGAAAGTGCCCCGCGACCGGGTGGCGCCGGCCCGCTTGCCGGCCGCACCGTCTCCCGCGTCGGCTACGGCGCGATGCAGCTCGAACGCCTCCACGACGACCGCGCCGCGGCCGTCGCACTGCTGCGCCGGGCCTTCGACCTCGGCGTCGACCACGTCGACACCGCCCAGTTCTACGGCAACGGCTTCGTCAACGAGGTCATCCGCGAGGCCGTCCGGCCCGGGGACGACGTCGTGGTCGTCAGCAAGGTCGGCGCCGATCCCGACCCCGGCGGCCCGATCCCGCTCCGCCTGGCGCAACGGCCCGCGGAGCTGCGGGCGAGCGTCGAGGACAACCTGCGGGCCCTCGGTCTCGACCGGATCCCGCTGGTCAACCTGCGCCGCGCCGACCGGCGGCCCGGCGTGGTGGCCGAGGGCGACCAGCTCGTCGACCTCGACGACCAGCTCGCGGTGATGACCGCCCTGCGCGACGAGGGCAAGATCGGCGCGATCGGGCTCAGCAGCGTCACCCTCGACGTCCTGCGCCGGGCCCTCCCGGCCGGCATCGCGTGCGTGCAGAACGCCTACAGCCTGGTCAGCCGCGACGACGAGGACATGCTCGCCCTCTGCCTCGAGCAGGACATCGCGTGGGTGCCGTTCTTCCCGCTCGGCGGCGCCTTCCCCGGGCTGCCGAAGGTGACCGACGAGCCCGCGGTGCAGGCGGCCGCCCGCGAACTCGGCCGCACGCCCGCGCAGATCGGGCTGGCGTGGCTGCTGCACCACGCCCCCAACGTCCACCTCATCCCCGGCACCGCGAGCGCGGATCACCTGGAGGGCAACATCGCCGCCGGTCACATCGTGCTCGACGGCGAGACGCTGGCGGCCCTGGACGCCGTCCTCTCCCGCTCGATGGAGGCCACGCTCGGCTAGCGCCAGGGCAGCACGGCGCCGTGGCGGACCAGCTCGCCGTACTGGGCGGGGTCGACGGGCCGGAGCACGAGGTCCAGCACCGCATCCGCCGCCTGCGCCGGGCTCGGCGCGTCGCCGACGTCCCACCACAGCGCGGACGTCGGCGTGTTCATCATCCCGGGGCAGACGGCGGCGAGCAGGATGCCGCGCGCCAGGTCGTCGTCGCGGCGCTGGGCGGCGAGCGTGCGCACCGCCGCGACCTGGCCGATCTTGGACGGGATGTTGACGAAGCCCGGCCAGTCGCCGGCGCGGGCGCTGCCGTCTTCGACGGCGTCGCGCCAGGCGGCGACCTGCTTGTCCACCTCGTCCAATGAGGACAGACCGTCGAACCGTCCGTGCAGCGCCGGCGCGAGGTGGTTCAGCGTCCCGAACGAACTGGCCACGACGAGGAACCGGCCGCCGTCGCGCAGCAGTGGCGCGAAAGCGCGCAGCAGCCGGGTGGTGCCGAAGTTGTTGACCTCGGCGTAGGCGCGGACGATCGCGCGCGGGTCGTCGCCGGGCCCGACCCGCATGACGGCGTTGCCGAGCACGACGTCGACACCGCCGTGCCGCTCGGCCAGCTTCGCGGCGAGGCGGCCGGGCGCACCGGGCTCGGCGACGTCGAGGACCTCACCGCGGACCTCGGCGCCGCCGGCCGGCCCGGCTTCGACGGCCTCGGCGACCCGCCCGGCGTCGCGGCCGGTCAGGTAGACGGTGTCCTCGGTGGACAGTCGCGCCGCGAGCCCTTCGACCAGGGCGAGGCCCAGGCCCTGGGTGGCTCCGGTGACAAGAGCGATCTTCGGGGTCATGCCATCCACGCTAGGTCCGCTCCGACCATGCGAAAAGCGAAAGAACCGCAGACCTGGTATGCGTAGACGGCATGACCTTCGCCGACGCTTCCCTGACCGCGCTGCGGGTGTTCCGCGAGGTGGCCGAGCGGGGCACGCTCACCGCCGCGGCCACCGCGCTCGGCTACACGCAGTCCGCGGTCTCCCGGCAGATCGCCTCGCTGGAGCGCGCGGCGGGAACGCCGTTGCTGGAGCGGCGCCACGACGGGGTGCGGCTCACGTCGGCCGGGCGGATCGTGGTGCGCCGCGCCGCCGGCGTGCTCGACCAGCTCGACGCGACCGCGCGCGAGCTGGCCGGGCTGCCCGGCGAGCAGGGCACGGTGCGGCTGGGCTGGTTCCCCACCGCCGGGGCCGACCTGCTGCCCCGCGCGCTGGCCGCCCTGCGGCGCACGCATCCGGCGATCACGGTGCTCAGCCGCGAAGGCGGCACGCCCGCCCTGGTCCGCGCCCTGCGCGCCGGCACGCTGGACCTCGCGCTGGTGGCCTCGGCGCCGCCGTTCCGCCCGCCCGACACCGAGACCCCGGCACTGGCCCTGCGGACGCTCGCCGAACGCAGCCTGCGGGTGGCCGTGCCGGCGAGCCACCCGCTCGCGCGGCGGGAGTACGTCGACGTCGCCGACCTGCGTGGGCAACGCTGGATCGCGGGCTCGGGCGACGACCGCGTGATGGGCGTGTGGCCCGGTGTGGACGAGCGGCCCGAGATCGCCCACACCGCCCGCGACTGGCTGGCGAAGCTGCACCTGGTCGCGGCCGGCTGCGGCATCACGACGGTGCCCGGCTCACTCGGCGCCGTGGTACCGGCCGGGGTGCGGGTGCTGGCGGTCCGCGGTGGCCCCGGGGAGCAACGGCGGGTGCTGCTCGCCCACCTCCCGCGACCGCTGTCCGACGCCGCGGCCCGCGTTGCCGAGGCACTGCGGGAGGCCGCCCTCGAGACCGATTCGGTCGGCGCGCCCACTACCCGGTGATGACGGCCCACCCAGGGACAACGACGAGCGCCGGGGTACCGGCTACGAGAGACCGACCACGGTCCGCGGCGTCAGCCGGCCCTTCTCCGGATCCCGCGTGACCTCCCCCGCCGTGATCGCCGAGGTCAGCGCGCCGATCGCGTCCTCCGGGCGGTAGATCGTCGCCACGAGCGCGAACCGCTGCAGCTCGGCGACCGTGCTCCGGCCCCGCCGCGACAGCTCCGCCAGCAACGCCCGCCGCAACGGCAGCAGCTGCGGGGTCAGCGAGATGTCGACCAGGATCCCCTCCGCGTCCCGCGGGTCGCGGTAGCGGATGCCCGCGAACTCGTCCACCGCCCACAGCTCGCTCTTGAACGTCGCGAGGTGCTTCTCGTCCGCCGTGACGAACACCAGCACGCGCGCTTCGCCGTCTTCGGCCACCAGCTCGATCGCGCACCCCTGCTCCACCTGGTCCCCCGCCGGCGCGGTGACGACCACCTCGTGCCCCTTGCCGCGGGCCGTCGCCGCGACCAGCGGCCACGCTCCGGGACCGTCCAAATGGGTCAGCACGGGCCCGGTGCCCCGGACGTCAAGGGGATCGTCGGCGACCCGCACCGTGAGGCCCGCCGGCACTCCCCCGGGCACGGCCGAACCGACGACCACCAGCTCCAGGTGGTGCCCGTCGAGCCGGTCGGAGAACTCGCCGAACACCCGGAGCGCGTCGGCCGCGAACCCGCCGCACTCGACGTACGTGCCGCCGCGCGGGGACCGCAGCGCCTTCGCCGTCCACGCGTCGAGGTACCGCACCAGCACATCCCGTTCGACCGCGGCATGCTGGTCAGGGCGCCGTGCGCGCTCGGCCACGCCTCCGGTTGTACCGCAGCGAACCGTTCGGCACCAGAGCCGCGGGGCGGTCAGCCCTCCGGGTAGAAGAGGAACAGGGTGCAGCCGGTGGCGCTCGCGGGCACGTGCCACGTGCCGGCCGGCGCGTGCAGGAACGTGCCCGCCGGGTGGTCGCGCGCGCCGTCGTTGAACGTTCCCGCGACGACGTAGACCTCCTCCGGACCGGGTTCGTGGACGTCCTTGCGCGGCCACGACGTCCCGGCGTCCATCTCCAGGACGTTCGCGTGCGCGCCGGCCGGTCCGGTCCACAGTGGACGCAGCCGGATGCCGGGGAACAGCTCACGGACGGGTGCTTCCCGGACCGTGGCCCAGGTGTAGCCGTCCTGCTCGAGGATCTCGGGGTGCATGACCGCCACGGTGCCCGCCCGCGCGGGGCCGGACCAGTGTCCGGGAAGACACCTTGGGGTACTTTCCTGCCATGCATCGCGTGGTGGCCCTGGTGCGGCCGGTGCAGTCGACGTTCGAGCTCGGCTGCGCCGCCGAGGTCTTCGGCACGCCGCGGGCCGGGGTGCCCGGGCACTACGAGTTCGAGGTGTGCGCGGAGCAGCCCGGCCCGGTGCCGACGACGGCCGGGTACGCGATGTCCGTCTCGCGCGGGCTGGCGGCGCTGGACTCCGCGGACACCGTGATCATCCCCGGCTGGGCACCGGTGGAGGCGCCGCTGCCCCCGCGCGTCCGCCGTGCGCTGCTGCGGGCCCACGCCCGGGGCGCGCGCCTGGTCACCATCTGCTCCGGGGTGTTCGCCCTCGCCCGCACGGGCCTGCTGGACGGCCGGTCCGCGACCACCCACTGGGGCCGCGCCGAGCAGCTGCGGCGCGAGTTCCCGCGGGTGCGCGTGGAGCCGGACGTGCTGTACGTCGACCACGGCGACGTCGCCACGAGTGCCGGGGCCGGCGCCGGGATCGACCTGTGCCTGCACCTCGTCCGGAAGGACCACGGCGCCGCGCACGCCGCCCTCGTCGCGCGGCACATGGTGATGCCGCCCCACCGCGAGGGCGGCCAGGTGCAGTTCGCCCCGCCTCCCCGGCCGCCGGACGCCCTGGACGGGCTCCTCGGCTGGGCGGGCGACCGGCTCGGGACGGCGCTGTCGGTGGCGGAGCTGGCGGCCCACGCCGGTGTCTCGCCCCGCACGCTGGCCCGGCGCTTCGCCGACCAGCTCGGCACGAGCCCCGGCGCGTGGCTGCTGGCCCGCCGGGTGACCGAAGCCCGCACGCTGCTGGAGGAGACGGATCTCCCGGTGGAGGCGATCGCGGCCCGCGTCGGCCTGACGTCGGCGGTCAACCTCAGGCGCCGCTTCCGCGCCCAGGTGGGGACGACGCCGGGTGCCTACCGGCGGGCATTCCGGACGCCGTAGCGCCGGAGCCGAGCCCGGGCTGCTGGGGCAGCGGCGTTCCCCAGCAGCCCGGCCACCGGGTCACTTGCGCGGCAGTCCCTGCGGGTTGACCTCCGACGCCGGCAACGCCTCCGACGCCAGGTTCCAGCGCTTGAGCACCTCCGCGTACTGGCCGTTCTTGATGACCGTGTCCAGCGCCTGCTGCAACGCCTTCACCAGGCCGTCGTCCTTCTTGGTCATCGCCGCGATGTCGGCCGGGATCGTGCCGCCGCCGGAGACCGTGCCCACGATCTTCGTCTTGCCCTCGACCGCCACGTGGTAGGCCGACGTCGGGTTCGGGCCGACGTAGGCGTCGATGCGGCCGGACTGCAGCGCCAGGTAGTAGTCGGAGGTCGCCTGGTAGTACTGGAACTTCACCGGGGCCAGGCCGGCCGATTTGTTCTGCTGGTCCCAGCGCAGCAGGATCTGCTCCTGGTTGGTCCCCGCGCCGACGCCGACGGTGAGCCCGGCGATGTCCTTCGCCTCCTTCACCGCGACGTTCTTCTCGTTCTTGACCTCGAACGCGATCGTGTCCTTGCGGTAGGTCGCGAAGTCGTACTTGTCCTTGCGCTCCTCGGTCACCGTGATGTTCGAGAACCCGGCGTCGAACTGCCGGTTCTCCACCGACAGGAACAGGTTCTCCCACGACGAAGCCTGCAGGTCGAGCTTCAGGCCGAGCACGTCGGCGACCAGCTGCGCGAGGTCGGGCTCGACGCCGATGACCGTCTTGTCGTCGTCCGCGCGGAACGACAGCGGCGGGGTGCCGTTGCCGGTGGTCCCGACGACGAGCGTGCCGCGCGTCCGGATGTCCGCCGGGACGAGCGCGGCGATCGCGTCGACCTTCTGCGCCCGGACGCGGTTCTGGTTCGCGGTGATGTTGACGCCGCCCGGCTGGTCCGCCGCGGGCGCGTTCGTGGCCGCTTCCGGGCTGCCGCACGCGGCGAGCGCGAACACCGAAGCCAGCACCAGGGTTCTCAGTCTCATGACTCTCCTCAAAGGACTTTCTCGACGAAGGCCCGGGTCCGGGCGTGACGGGGGTGGTCCAGCACTTCGGCGGGCGGGCCCTGCTCGACCACGCGGCCTTCGTCGAGGAAGACGACGGTGTCGGCGACTTCGCGGGCGAAGCCCAGCTCGTGGGTGACGACGACCATGGTCGTGCCCGCCTCGGCCAGGTCGCGGATGACTTCGAGGACCTCGCCGACCAGCTCGGGGTCCAGGGCCGACGTGGGTTCGTCGAACAGCAGGACGCCGGGTTCGAGGGCCAGCGCCCGGGCGATCGCGACCCGTTGCTGCTGGCCTCCGGACAGCCGGCGCGGGTACTCGGACGCCTTGTCTTCCAGGCCGACGCGGATCAGCAGCTCGCGCGCCTTGGCTTCGGCTTCGGCGCGTGGACGGCGTTGCGCGGACACCGGCGCCTCGACGACGTTCTCCAGCACGGTGAGGTGCCCGAACAGGTTGAAGTTCTGGAAGACGAACCCGATCCGGGTGCGCTGCTTGAGGATGTCCCGTTCCTTGAGCTCGTGCAGCCGGTCGCCGGAGCGGCGGTAGCCCATCAGTTCGCCGCCCACGCTGATGAAGCCGCGGTCGGCGCGCTCGAGGTGGTTGATCAGCCGCAGCAGCGTCGACTTCCCGGAGCCCGAGGGTCCCAGCAGGACGGTCACTTCCCCTTGCCGCACCTGGAGATCGACGCCGTCGAGGACGGTCAGCGCGCCGAAGCTCTTGTGGACACCGCGGACGTCCACCATGTACTCCGCGCTCATGCGCCCCGCCCCAGGCGCCGCTCGACGAAGAACTGCCCGGCCGACAGTACCGTGGTGAGCGCGAGGTACCAGGCGGTGGCGACCAGCAGCAGCGGGATCACCCGGCCGCTGCGCGTGTAGATCACCTGGACCTGGTAGAAGAGCTCCGGCAGCGCCATCACGTAGACCTGCGACGTCGCCTTCAGCAGGCCGATGATCTCGTTGGCCGCGGTCGGCACGATCGTGCGCAGCGCCTGCGGCAGCACGATCCTCCGGAACTGCCGCGCCGCCGGGATGCCCAGCGCCGCGGCGGCTTCGCGCTGCCCGGCGTCCACCGAAAGGAACCCGGCGCGGACGATCTCCGCGGCGTAGGCACCCTGGTGCAACGCGAGCCCGAGGCCCGCGGCGAAGAACGGCGGGATCAGGCTCATCGTCCCGACCGAGACGAACGACGGCCCGAACGGGACGCCGAAGGAAATCTCGTTGTACAGGATCGCGAGGTTGTACCAGAAGAGCAGCTGGAGAATGAGCGGGACCGACCGGAAGATCCACGTGTAGGTCCAGCTCACCGCGCGCAGGAGCGGATTCCGGGAAATGCGCATCAACGCCAGCACGGTGCCCAGCAAAAATCCGGCGACGACGCCGAACAACGTCAGTTCCAGGGTCAGCGCGACGGCTTCCAAGATCGATTTCTGGAAGACGAACCGGCCGAACGTCGGCCAGTCGAACGCTTTGTTGGTCACCAGGGCGTGGCCCGCCATCGCGACGAGGACCGCCACCACGGCGGCGGCCACCCAGGTCGCCGGGTGCCGCGCGGGCACGATCTTCAGCGACTCCTCCGGTACCGCGGCGGGCGCGGGCCGGGTCCCGAGGTCACTGGTCATCTCGCGCCCACCGGGGCGGGAAGCGCTTTCGAGAACGGCAAGCGCGTCGTCGGGACGGCGTCGACGTCGAAGTGCGGGGTGTAGCCGGTGGCCAGGTAGAGGCCCCGCGCCTCGGGCTGGTTCGGGCCGGTGGTGAGGAAGATCCGGCGGTACCCGCGGTGCGCGGCTTCGGCCTCCAGTTCGGCGACGACCCGCCGCGCGAGCCCGCCGCCGCGGTGCGCGCGGTGGGTCCAGATCCGCTTGAGCTCGGCGGTCTCCTCGTCGTAGCGCTGGAAAGCACCACCCGCGACCGCGCGGCCGTCCCGCACGAGCAGCAGCAATCCGCCGTCCGGGGCCGCGAACCGGTCCGCGGGGTATTCGCGGAGTTCGAAATGGACGTCGTTGAGGACGCGGTGGTACCGCGTCGAGTATTCGCGGGCCAGGTCGGCGAGCAATGGCCGGACCCGCGGATCAGACTGGGCGACCCAGACGGATTCGGGCATGGGGGTACCTGCTCCGGAAAAGAAGGGGAGAAAAGCGCAGGCGCTTTCCGCTGACGTCGTCGACTCTAGGAAGCCGGGCCGAGCGCGGTCAACGCACCGGTGCCGGGTTCCAGATCCTGGACCGCCCCACGTCCCAGTTCCTGGGCACCATTGCTTTCGGGTGCCGGGAGCGGTCCACTCGGCGCATCCGCTTCTCCGCCGGAAGGATCACCATGTCGGTCACCGACGAACTCCTGGCCAACAACGCCGACTACGCCGCCCGGTTCACCGGGCCGCTCCCGCTGCCGCCCGCCAAGCACGTCGCCGTGCTCGCGTGCATGGACGCGCGCATCAACGTCTACGGCGTCCTCGGCCTGAACGAAGGCGAAGCCCACGTGATCCGCAACGCCGGCGGCGTGGTGACCGAGGACGAGATCCGCTCGCTGGCCATCAGCCAGCGGCTGCTCGGCACCGAGGAGATCATCCTCATCCACCACACCGACTGCGGCATGCTCACCTTCACCGACGACGATTTCAAGAAGTCGATCCAGGAGGACGTCGGCGTCAAGCCCGCTTGGGCCGCCGAAGCGTTCAGCGACCTCGACGAAGACGTCCGCCAGTCGATCGCGCGGATCAGGAACAGCCCGTTCGTGCCGAAGAAGGACTCCGTCCGGGGCTTCGTGTTCGACGTCGCCACCGGCAAGCTGAACGAGGTGCTCTGAGCATGGGCGCCGATCCGGAACCGAAGCCGGCGCCGCGGATCAGCGCCGACTGGGCCGCGGTGGCGGTGGCCGCCGTGCTGGTGCTGCTGGCCGCGTTCGGCGTGCTGCCGACGATCACCTTCCTGGTCAAATGAGCACCGGCACGACCACCCGGAGCGGTGGGCTGACGACCCTCCCGGTCCTGCGCTACGTGCCCGGCCTGCTGCTGCTCGCCGCCGTCGGGATCGTGGGAACGCTGGCGCAGAACGAGGTGCGCGCGATCGGCAAGGCGACCGGCACCGCGCTGCCCGACCTCGAATACGTGCTGTGGGCGATCATCCTCGGCCTGGTCATCCGCAACACGATCGGCGTCCCGGCGCTGTTCCGGCCGGGTGTCGCGACCTACGAGTTCTGGCTGAAGATCGGCATCGTGCTGCTCGGCGCCCGGTTCGTGCTGGGCGACCTGCTCAAGCTCGGCGGGCTGAGCCTCGGCCTGATCCTGATCGACATGGCCGTGGCCACGACCGTGATCCTCTTGGTGGGCAAGCTCTTCGGGCTCGGCGGGAAACTGTCGTCGCTGCTGGCCATCGGCACGTCCATCTGCGGGGTCTCGGCGATCATCGCCGGCCGCGGGTCCATCGACGCCGACGACGAGGACTCCGGGTACGCCATCGCCGCGATCCTCGCGCTCGGCGCGGTCGCGCTGTTCACCTTCCCGCTGATCGGGCACGCCCTGAACCTGTCCGACACGCAGTTCGGGCTGTGGGCGGGCCTGGCGGTGGACAACACCGCGGAGACGACGGCGACCGGCGCGGCCTACTCGCCGCACGCCCAGGACGTCGCCGTCGCGGTGAAGAGCACCCGCAACGCGTTGATCGGCCTGGTCGTGCTCGGGTACGCGGCCTACTGGTCGACCCGGGGCGGGAAGTCCGTCGCGAATGGACCGAAGGAGCGCGCCGCGTTCGTGTGGCGGACGTTCCCGAAGTTCGTGCTCGGCTTCCTCGCCGTGTCGGCGCTGGCCACCGCGCACGTGTTCACCAAGGCCGAGGTGACGAGCCTGGGCAACCTGTCGAAGTGGGCGTTCCTGCTGTGCTTCGCCGGAGTCGGGCTGAACTTCGACCTGCGGCAGATGGCACGCAGCGGGTTCCGGCCCCTGGTGGTCGCGGCGCTGGGCCTGGTCGTGGTGGCGGCGTGCTCGCTCGGGCTCGTGCTGCTGACGTCCCAGTGGGTCACCTTCGACTGACCGCGGCGGCCGCGGCCAGCGCGACCGCGAACACGGCGTAGGAGGCGAACAAGCCGCCGGCCGAGCTCAGGGCCCCGCCGATCGCGCGGCCCAGGAGCTGGCCGACGCACTCGGCGGTGATCACCGCGGTGGCCAGCTCCGTCGCGGTGAGCCCGCTCGAGCCGGCGGTGCTCGCCCGGACGTACAGGGCGGGATAGGCGAGCCCGACGCCGATCCCGGCCACCGTCCACGCGGCGAGCAGCACGGGGAACGGGCCGCCGACGGCCAGGACGGCCGTGCCGAGGGCCGTCAGGGTCAGACCGGTGGCGGGCAGGCGCCGCCCGGACAGGCTCGTCACCGCCCAGGCCAGCGGCGCCGCGCTCAGCACGATCGCGGCCTGGCCGAGGCTCACCCCGAACCCCGCCGTCAGCAGCACGGTGATCAGGCTGTCGGCACCGAAGTAGCCGACGGCGAACAGCACCATCGCGGCGAGCGCGGCCGGCGTCCCGCGGTGCAGGCGGACCGTTCCCGCCGGCAGGATCGCGACCATCCCGGCCGCGGCGACCAGGGCCCCGGCGACCGCGAGCGGCCACCACCCGTCGCTCAGCACGACTCCCGCGGCGCCCAGGGGCACGAGCAACGTCCGGCCGAGTGGGCGCGGGGCGGTGTCCGCGGGCGGGTCGTCGCGGACGGCGCGCACGACCAGCAACCGTCCGAAGAGGACAAACGGCACCGGCACGAGCAGGGTCCAGCGCCAGCCGACGAGGTGTTCGAGGCCGAGCGTCGCGGCCGGGCCGACGAGGGCGGGCAGGATCCACATCGCCGAGGACGCGGCGACCACCCGCAGGCGCAGCCGTTCGTCGAGGTGCCGGATCGCCGAGCTGACGCCGAACACCGCGAGCAGGCCGCTGGCGAGCCCGGTGGAAAGCTGGCCCAGTGCGAAGATCCCCGCGTTGTGCGCGGTGGCCGCGACGACGAGCCCGCCGACGTAGGCGGCCATCCCGGCGGCGAGGGTGCCCCGGGTGCCCAGCCGGCCCAGTACCCGGCTCGCCAGCGGAAGCGCGACGAACAACCCGAGGGTCGAGCCGGCGATGAGCAGCCCGAGCCGGTCCCCCGCGTCCAGGTCACGGGCGACGACCGGCAGCAGCGTCGAGGCGACGAAACTGGTGACGGCCGCCGAGAACTCGAGCGCGACGACGCCCCCGGCGAGGAACCGCGATTCCCGCACCGGCAGGGTCATGTGTAGAGCTCGCGGTCGTAGGCGTTGATCTGCACCCACACGCCGTCGGGGTCCGGGACGCGCAGCGAGCGCCCGAAGCCCTCGTCGATGACGGGACCCGGCTCGTACCCGGCTTCACGCAGCCGGTCCGCGACGTCTTCCAGGAGTTCGTCGGTCTCGAAGGCCAGCTCGCACCGGCCGGCGCCGGCTCCCCGGTGGACGGCCAGCGTGCCGCCGTCGGCGGGCAGCTCGACCCACCCGCCGGGCCGCGACACCGGCCCGGTGCTCAGGCCGAGAGCGGTGTAGAACCGCGTCAGGGCCTCGACGTCCGAGCTGTAGCGGATCGGCAGCACGCGCATCACGGGCGTTCCTCGTTCTGTCGCAGGTGGTCCTCGAGCACGCGCTCGACGTAGGCCGAAAGCGACTCGTCGGCGTCGACGGAGGCGTGCTTCACCCGCCGGATGAGCTCGGCAGGCAGGTAGACGCTGAACTGCCGCTTGGCGTCGGAGGGCATGCCCACATGCTAGCAAATGAGCTTGCCCACATGGCCGCACAGGAAAAGTGCAGATCAGCCGCCGGTGCGCTTCGCCGCTCCCGCGATCAGCAACGCCAAGCCGCTCTGCAGGGCCGGGGCCAGGTCGAGGTGCAGTGCCGCCAAGGCCGGGTCGACCTCGTACGCCGCCAAGGCGCTCGGCGACGGCCGGCAGTGCGTCCACAGGCCGCCGGTCAGGATCATCGCGAACAGGCAGACCGTCGCCGCCTCGTCGCCGACCTCCGGGACGTACTGGCGGACCAGCTCGGCCATCGTGTCCAGCCCGGCCAGCGCCGACCGCTTGAACCGCACGACGACGTCCACCGACACGTTGTGCTCCAGGACACCCGCCTGTGCGCCGATGAGGTCGCACAACACGGTGCGTCGCGCCAACGAGTGGGCGACGACCGCCGCGAACCGCTCGCCCCGCTCCCCCGCCGACCCGGCCTGGTCGACCCCCGCGGCCAGCTCGTCCCCCACTTCGGCCAGCCAGTCGCGCAGTGCCCGGTCGAGCAGTTCGAGCAGCACCGCCTCCCGGGATTCGAAGTAGCGCAACACATTCGACTTCGCGAGGCCGACCCGCCTGCTGAGCTCGTTGAGGCTCACGTCGGCCACCGGCATCTCGTCGAGCATCGCCAGCGCCGTGTCGAGGATCGTGCGGCGCCGCTCCTCCCGCTGCTCCGCGCTGCGGGCTCGCTGGAACGTCATGCCACCCAGCGTAACGCCCGGCGCGCGAAATTGAAGACCGGCAGTCTCTTGACAACAGACCGTCGGTTCCTT
Organism: Amycolatopsis sp. NBRC 101858; assembly: GCF_030269325.1. Taxonomy (GTDB): domain Bacteria; phylum Actinomycetota; class Actinomycetes; order Mycobacteriales; family Pseudonocardiaceae; genus Amycolatopsis; species Amycolatopsis ponsaeliensis. The sequence goes on from NZ_BSTD01000002.1 coordinate 1,128,801, forward strand.
AGCGTCGTCCACATAACAGACCGCCGGTCCGAAAAGGCCGCCACGAAGGGAACCGCCATGGGCGAGAACTGGACCGAACGCGACGTCCCGAGTCAAAAGGGGCGCGTCGCCGTCATCACCGGGGCCAACACCGGACTCGGGTTCGACACCGCGAAGGTGCTGGCCGAGCGCGGCGCGACGGTGGTGCTGGCCGTCCGCGACGTCGAGAAGGGCAAGCAGGCCGCAGCCCGGCTCGGCGCGAACGCCGACGTGACCGTGCAGGAACTGGACCTGGGTTCGCTGGACTCCGTCCGCGCCGCCGCGGCCGACCTGCACGGGACGCTGCCGAAGATCGACCTGCTGATCAACAACGCGGGCGTCATGTACCCGCCGAAGCAGACCACGCGGGAGGGGTTCGAGCTGCAGTTCGGCACCAACCACCTCGGGCATTTCGCGTTCACCGGCCTGCTGCTCGACCTGCTGCTGCCGGTCGCGGACTCCCGGGTGGTGACGGTCGCGAGCATCGCCCACCGCATCCGCGCCTCGATCCACTTCGACGACCTGCAGTGGGAGAACTCCTACGACCGCGTCGCGGCCTACGGCCAGGCCAAGCTCGCGAACCTGATGTTCGCCTACGAACTGCAGCGCCGCCTCGCCCCGCACGGCACGACGACGTCGATCGCCGCCCACCCCGGCGTGGCCCGCACGGAGCTGATGCGCAACTCCCCCGCGATCGCCCGCGCGCTCTTCCCGCTGGTCGCCCCGCTGTTCACGCAGAGCTCGGAGCGCGGCGCCCTCCCGACCCTCCGCGCGGCAACGGACCCGGCGGCCCTCGGCGGCCAGTACTACGGCCCGGCCGGCGTCGGCGGCTACCGCGGGCGTCCGGAGGTGGTGACGTCCACTCCGCAGTCCTACGACGTGGGGATCCAGCAGCGCCTGTGGGCGGTTTCGGAGGAGCTGACCGCGGTCAAGTTCCCGGTCGGCTGACGGCGAAGCCGGACTGGTGCAGGCGCCGAGCGGGCGGCGGCGGGGCCGGCCAGCGGGGGTCGCCCGGCTTTGGTTGCCGGTCGGTCGTGACCGCGAGGACGGGTAGCGCGACCCGCGAGGCACGCCGAGCTCGTCGCTCCTTCGGCCGGCCGGCCGGACGTTTTCGGGGTGCACCTGCGGCCGCTGATGGTGCATCCGGGACGCCGGCGATCCGGCCGCCATCCCCGGCCTGCTGTCGATGCACCTGCCGTGCAGCGAGGCCGGTGCGTCCGGGCGCGACGGATCCGGCCCGGTGTCCGGGTCGTCGACGTGGAGCGCCGCTAGAGCCAGTCGTGCTCGCGGGCGTAGCGGGCTGCTTCGTGGCGGGTGCGGGTCTGGGTCTTCTGCATCGCGTTGGACAGGTAGTTGCGCACCGTTCCCTCCGCCAGGTGCAGCTGCCCCGCGATGTCGGCCACCGAAAAGCCCTCCCGCGTCGCGCGCAGGACGTCGAGTTCGCGGTCGGTCAGCGGGCAGTCGTCGACCACCGCGAGCGCCGAGACGTCCGGGTCGATCCAGCGCTTGCCCGCGTGCAGCGTCCGGATCACCTCCGTGATGTGCGCCGGTTCCGCCGACTTGCTCACGAACCCCTGCACGCCCAGCTTCAGCGCCTTCCGGAGCACTCCCGGACGGGCGTGCCGGGTCAGCATCAGGATCACCTGCTCCGGCCTCGCACGCCGGATCTCCGCGACGGCGCCGAGACCGTCCACCGTGGGCATCTCGAGGTCGATCACGAGCACGTCGGGGCGGTGCCGCAGCGTCGCCGCCACCGCCTCTTCGCCGTCTTCGGCCTCGGCGAGCACCGTGATTTCGCCCTCCAGCGGCAGCAGGGCGGCCAGCGCCTTGCGGAGCAGGGCTTCGTCGTCCGCCAGCACCACGGTCGTCATCGGTCGCCCCCGATCCGGGACGGGAACGCGGCCGCCGTGAGGAACCGGCCGTCCGTCCGCGACACTTCCAGCTCGCCGCCGTTCTCCCCCAGGCGGTGCCGCAACGTCGCGAGCCCGCCGAGCTCGGGCGGGCCCTCCTCGGCCGCGCCGTCGTTGACGATGGCGATCCCGCGCCGCGCGAGGGTGATCCGCACCTGCCGCGCCTGGGCGTGGCGCAGGATGTTGGTCGTCGTCTCGCGCAGGACCTGGCCGAGCAGCTCGCTCACCCGGTCGTCCACTTCGGACTCCCGCTCGACGCGCACGTGGATTCCCGCCGCCTCGAACAGGTTCTTCGCGTTCTCCAGCTCGGCGGAGAGGTTGAGGCGCCGCTGGGCGTGGGCGAGCTCCTTGGTCTGCACGATCGTGTCGCCGACCAGGCTGCGCACCTCCCCCAGCTCCGCGCGCGCCCGGTCGACGTCGCTGTCCAGCAGCTTCTCGGCGAGCGCGACCTTCAGCTTCACCACGTGCAGCGTGTGGCCCTGGATGTCGTGCAGGTCGCCGGCGAAGCGCACGCGCTCGCGGATCACAGCCAGCTCCGCCTCCCGCTCACGCGACTGCTCGAGCTCCGCGATCAGGTCGAAGAACTTCTGGCTGACGAACATGAACGCGGTCGAGACCAGCACGGCGACCGCGGGAACGAGGACGTACTGCACCAGCCGCGCCCCGACGCGGTCGTCGTGCACCAGCAGGTTCGCCGCACCCACGACGGCGACCAGCATCCCGAGCCCGAAGAGGGCCGCGATCCGGTGGCGCCGCAGCGGCGGGATGAGGAACGAGCCCACGAGCGACAGGCCGTAGAACGCGGCGGAGTCGTCGGTCAGCGCCCCGGCCAGCCACACCACGGCGGTCACGACCAGGCTGGGCCGCGCGACGCGGAGGTAGTCGCCCGCGGTCCAGCGCTCGGCCGTCGCCAGTGCCGCGATCAGCCCGACCACCTGGATGACGACGTGCCACCAGGACCGGGCGGTGAGCACCAGCAGCAGCACGCCGACGAACGCGAGCGGCGGGATCGTGGTGATCAGGTTCAGCCGGCGCAGCCGCTCCTGGACCGCCCCGCCGGTCCAGGAGCTCCTGCGCGCGATCGTCGGCACCTCCATGACCCGAGAGTATCGGGCCTGGCGGGCCGCACCAGTGACACTGCGTCATGTGTCGGGGTGACGTCAGCACACTGCCGCGCGGGCGCCGATCCCGCTGGAATCGGAGCATGTCCACGACACCCGTCATCGACGTCGACCGCCTGAACCTCACCTACGGCGACTTCGCCGCCGTCAAAGACCTTTCGTTCCAAGTGGAACGCGGGGAGCTGTACGCCCTGCTCGGCACCAACGGCGCCGGGAAGACCTCCACGCTGGAGACCGTCGAAGGCCACCGCGCGCCGACCTCCGGCGCCGTCCGGGTGTTCGGGAAGGACCCCCGCGACCGCGCCGCCGTCCGGCCCCGGATGGGGATCATGCTGCAGGAGAGCGGGTTCTCCCCGGACCTGACCGTCCGGGAGAGCGTCGGGCTGATCGGGCGGCTCACCGAGCGCACCGACGACGTCGGGCGGGTGCTCGGCACGGTCGGCCTGACCCGCAAGGCAACGACGAAGGTCGGCCAGCTCTCCGGCGGTGAGAAGCGCCGGCTCGACTTCGCCACCGCCGTCTACGGCACCCCCGAGCTGGTCTTCCTCGACGAGCCCACCACCGGCCTGGACATCCAGTCGCGCGACGCGCTCTGGGACGCCGTCGACCGGCTGCGCGAGGACGGCTCGACCGTCGTCCTGACCACCCACTACCTCGAAGAAGCCCAGCAGCGCGCCGACCGCATCGGGCTGATGCACCAGGGCGCGTTCCACCGGGAAGGGACCGTCGCCGAGCTGACGCGGACCCTGCCGGCCACCATCCACTTCGGTCTCGCGCCGCACGCGCCGAAGCCGCCGCTGCTCGCCACGCGCGGGGCGGACGGCAAGTTCCTCGTCGAGACCTTCGCGCTGCAGAAGGACCTGCACACGCTGCTCGGCTGGGCGCAGGACCACGCCGTGGAGCTGACCGACCTCCAGGCCGGGCCCACGCGGCTCGACGACGTCTTCCGCGCCATCGAACACTCCTGAGAAAGGGACCTCATGCTCACGATCGCTCGCGGCGAGCTGATCCAGATCTTCCGCAACCGGCTCGTGCTGGTCACCGCGCTGGTGCTGCCGGCCGCGCTCAGCGCGTTCTTCATCGCCAAGCACGACGTCTTCACCGACATCGGCAGCCTCGGCTACATCGCCACGCTGGCCCTGTTCTTCGTGGCCGGCATCGGGCTCTACACCACGACGGTGACCACGCTGGCCTCCCGGCGCCAGAACCTGTTCCTCAAGCGCCTGCGCTCCACCGCGGCGGGCGACGCCGGCATCCTCGGCGGGCTGCTGCTGCCGATCACGGCGCTTTCGGTGCTCCAGATCGCCGTCATCCTGGGTGCGCTGGCCATGGTCGCCGGGACACCGGCGAACCCGGTGCTGCTGGTCGCGGCCGTGGTGTCGGTCGTGGCCATGATGCTCGCGCTCGGCCTGGCCACGGCGGGCCTGACGAACTCGCCCGAACACGCGCAGGTCACCACCCTGCCGGTCAGCCTCGGCGTGATCGCCGTGTCCGGTTGGGTCGGGGTCACCGGCACGACCGACCTCACGCTGCTCAAGCGGCTGCTCCCGGGCGGCTCGGCGACCGAGCTGGTGCTCGACGCCTGGAACGGCGGCCGCCCGCTCGCCGACTCACTGGTCCTCTTCGGACCCACCCTGGCCTGGGTCGTCGTCGCGGTCGTGCTGGCCACGCGGCTCTTCCGCTGGGAACCGCGCCGCTGACCGGCGGACGCGAATCGAGAGAGGGGAAACACCGATGCGCAAGACCATGCTGGCCGCGGCGGTCGCCGTGCTGAGCGCGGCCGTCGTGGTGCCGTCCGCGTCCGCCGCACCGAACGCACTGACCTGGGGTCCGTGCCCGGCCGGGGCGTTCCCGACGCCGGACCTGCAGTGCACGACGCTGAAAGTCCCGCTGGACTACCGGCACCCGGACGGCCGGAAGATCGACGTCGCGGTTTCGCGCCTGCCGAGCAAGAACCCGGAGAAGCGGCGCGGCGTGCTGTTGACGAACCCGGGCGGCCCCGGCGGCGAAGGCCTGGACTACCCGCAGCTGCTCAAGCTGGTGAAACTGCCGCAGAGCGTGCTCGACGAGTACGACGTGATCGGCTTCGACCCGCGCGGCGTCGCGCACAGCACCCCGGTGACCTGCGACCTGACGCCGGCGCAGATGGCGATCGGCAACCTGCCGTACGCGCACGGCCCGGCCGACGTCGTGAAGCAGGCGGAGGTCGCGAAGGCGGAAGCTCGGCAGTGCGCCGGCTCGGCGACCGGGTCGATGCTGCCCTACATCACGACGGCGAACACCGCGCGGGACATGGACCGCATCCGCGCCGCGCTCGGTGAGTCCACTGTGTCCTATCTGGGCGCGTCGTACGGCACGTACCTGGGCGCGGTGTACACGGCGATGTTCCCGGAGCGCAGCGACCGGTTCGTGCTCGACAGCAACCTCGGGCCGGGCGGCTACGACATCGACGCCATGCGCGGCTTCGGCCGCGGGATGGAGGACCGCTTCCCGGACTTCGCGAAGTTCGCCGCCGCCCACCCGGAGTACGGGCTCGGCACGACGCCGGCGCAGGTGACCGCGAAGTACCACGAGCTGGCCGCGCGGCTGGACCGGACCCCGGTCGAGGAATTCACCGGATCGGTCTTCCGCGGCCTGACCTTCGAGGGCCTGTACTCCACCAACTTGAAGCCGCTGGCCGAACAGTGGCAGACCCTGGACCAGGGCCGCGCGCCGGAGTTGCCAGTCCCGGCGGGGGCCGAGAACCTCCTGTCGGCCCGGTTCGCCGTGCTCTGCGGGGACACGGCCTGGCCGCGGTCGGTGGCGGGCTACCAGCTGGACGTGGCGGTCGACCGGATCCGGTACCCGCTGATCGGCGCGGCCACGGCGAACATCGCGGCGTGCGCGTTCTGGCCGGCGGCGCCGGTGGAGCCGAAGGTGCGGATCACCGGCCGGGGCCCGGCGAACGTGCTGATGGTGCAGAACGAGCGTGACCCGGGGACGCCGCTGGTGAACGCCCGCAAGCTGCGCGCGGCGTTCGGCGACCGCGCGCGGATGGTCACGGCCGACCAGGGCGGGCACGGCGCCTACCTGTTCGGGCCGAACCAGTGCGCGAACACCGCGGTGACCGGGTTCCTGACGACCGGTTCGCGGCCGGCACAGGACCTGTTCTGCGCCGCCGAAACCCGCTGACCCCTTGAGAGCCGCGTCGCGAGCACTTCCGCTCGCGGCGCGGCTCCGGGCGTCAGTCCGCCGCGACCCGGATGATCGTCTTGCCGGGGACGCGCCGATGGGCGAACGCGTCGGCGGCCTCGGCGAACGGGCGCACCTCCCCGACGCGGATCTCGAGCCGGCCGTCGCGTACTCGCCGGGCCAGGTCCGCGAGCCGGGCGCGGTCGGGTTCGACCACGAAGAAGACCGCGCGTCCGTCTGCGGGCCGCACCGTCGGCGGCTCGGCGATCGTCACCAGCGTGCCGCCCGGCCGCACCAACGCGGCGGACTTCGCGAGCACGTCGCCACCGAGGACGTCGAAGACGACGTCGACCTGCTCGCCGTCGGCGGCCGGATCGCGGAAGGCGTGCGCGCCGAGACCGAGCACGACGTCGCGGTCGCGGTCCCGGCCGGTGCCGATCACGCGGGCGCCGGCGTCGCGCGCGAGCTGGACGGCGATGGACCCGACCGCGCCGGCGGCGCCGTGGATCAGCACGGTCTGGCCGGTCGCGAGCCGGGCGTGGTCGAACAGTCCCTGCCACGCCGTCAGCCCGGAGATCGGCAGGGCGGCGGCCACGGTGTGGTCGATGTCGGCGGCCAGCGGCGCGAGGTTGCGTGCCTCGACGGCGGTGTACTCAGCCAGGGAACCGTCGCGCGTCCAGTCGGCGAGGCCGAAGACCCGCTGGCCGACGGTCAGGCCGGTGGTCCCGTAGCCCAGCTCGGTGACGACACCGGACAGCTCGTGCCCGGGCACGCTCGGCGTGCGGTCGCGGCCCGCGCGGTCGGTCCAGGTGCCCGGCCAGGTGAGCTCGCCGGGGGTGAAGCCGGCGGCGTGGACCCGCACGACGACGTCGTTCTCGGCGGCGTGCGGGTGGGGCAGGTCGGTGAGGGTGAGCCCCTCGGCGCCCGCGTCGCGGTCGGTGGCGGTGAAGGCTTTCATGGCTGCTCCGGTTCAGCTGGGCCAGGCGGACCCGAGGACGCGCTCGACGGTCGTCGTGCGCCGGTGGTCCGGGAGGAAGTGGGCGATGACGTCGGCGTTCACGGTGCCGTTGGTGGTGTCCGGGCGGTGCTTCTGCCCCTCGAAGTAGGCGGCCAGGAACTCGTTCTTGAAGTCGCCCCGCGGGTGCGCGGCGAGGATCTCCCCCAGCCGGCCGGCGTCCAGGTCGCCGAGGCCGAACCCCACGATGTCGGTGAGCACGCCGAAGTGCGTGGCGGCGATCTCCGGGCCCATCCGGCCGGGGATGCCGGGGGTCGTGTGCAGCGCGATCGCCGTCCACACGGTTTCCGCGGCGGCGGCCGGGAAACCGTGCTCCAGCAGGAACTTGCGCCCGTGGTCGGCGCCGTCGACCTCGAAGCGCTGCTCCGCGTCGGAGAAGGGCGTCGCGAGTCCGGTGTCGTGGAACATGGCGGCCAGGTAGAGCAGCTCGGGATCCGGGGCCACGCCCAGCCGCTCGGCGTGGATCCGGCCGAAGAAGTACACGCGGCGGGAGTGGTGGTAGACGAGCGGTCCGGCCGTCTCCTGGAGGTGCTTGGTCGCTTCGGCGACGGCAGCGGTGTCGGGCACCTCCAGACCGGCGATGACTTCGATCATGACTTCTGCCTTTCTCCCAGCCCGTCATCGACGCTAGCGCGAGGTTTCGTTACAGTCAAGTTCTGTAACCTATCGAGCTCGGACGTCGGCGCCCGCGCGCGGGGACACCACGCGCGGACGCCGGGCTCACTTGGTGGAGGCGATGAAGTACACGACGATGCCGATCAACGCGAGGACTTCGGTCAGCACGAAGGTCGAGTAACCGATCGTCTGCAGTTTTCCTCGCGCTTCCGGCTGACGCGCGGTACCATTGATGACGGCCGCGAAAATCAGCCCGACTCCGATTCCCGGGCCGATCGCACCCAGTCCGTAACCGATGGCGGCGAGGCCGGGGTTGATGTTGGTGGTCTGGGCCAGAACAGCGTCGTTCATGGACATTCCCCTTCACATCGGTCCACGCGCACGCTCGCGTGGAACAAGCGGCTTCTCGTGTCGCGGGCAGCAGAGCAAAGGCGCCGGCAGTAGCGCAAAAGGCGACGGCCGTGTCAGGTCGATTGATCTCGCCGGGCAGGAATGCGGACGGGGCGGGAATTCATCGGAACCGATGGTTCGAACACGGCAAGGATATCATCGAAAAGGGCAGAACGCTCGTGCACGGAATGCGTTACCGCGGTTCGCCCACAGCGAAAAGGGTCAGTCCTCTTCGCCGACCGCCGAGAGGAACGTCGCGAGGTCGTCGGTGAAGCGCAGCAGCAGGTCGTAGAACGTCCGGCGGTCCACCTCGGACCACCCGGACAGCGCCTCGCCGAACCAGCCCAGCAGCGTGGTGACGTACCGGCCGGCCAGCTCGGCGCCGTCCGGGGTCAGCTCGACCAGGCGGGCACGCCGGTCGTCGGGGTCGGCCAGGCCGTGCACGAGCCGCCGTCGTTCGAGCACGTGCAGGTGCCGGGTGACGTGCGGCCCGGCGACCTGCATCCGCTCCGCGATCTCGCCGACGCGCATCGCCTTCCCGCTCATGTGCAGGGCGAGGATGATCGACAGCCCGGGCCGGTCGAGGTCGGCACCGATCTGCTTCATGGCCCGCTCCCCCAGGCCGCTGCGGTTCATCAGGTTGCCCAGCTGCACGAGCCGGGGCAGCACGGAACGCAGCTCGTCGCCGGCATCAGTGGCCGCCATCACACCTCTTAGATACGTAACTTAGGTATATAGTCGAGTCATGCCGTGGATCTTCCCCGGCATTGTCGCACCCGCGACATAGATACCTAACTTAGCTATCGGGGGTCACCATGAGCACCACACCACGCTCCGTCCTGATCTCGGGCGCGAGCATCGCCGGTCCCGCACTCGCCTTCTGGCTGCGGAAGGCCGGTTTCGCGGTCACCGTCGTGGAGAAGTCGGCCACGATCCGGGACGGCGGCTACCCCATCGACGTCCGCGGCACCGCCCTGGACGCCGTCCGGCGGATGGGGATCCTCCCCCGCCTGCGGGACCAGCACATCTCCACCCGCCTGCTGACCTTCCTCGACACCGACGGCAGCGAGATCGCCGCCCTGGAGCCCAACGTGATCATCGGCGGTGTCGACAGCGAAGACATCGAGATCCGCCGGGGCGACCTGACGCACACGCTCTACGACCTCGTCCGCGACGACGCCGGCTTCCGCTTCGGCGACAGCGTCGAAACCCTTACGCAGCACGACAACGGCGTCGACGTCACCTTCCGCAGCGGCCGCGAAGAGACGTTCGACCTGGTGATCGGCGCCGACGGCCTGCACTCGACCACCCGCGGGCTGGTCTTCGGCGACGAAGAGCGCTTCCACCACTACCTCGGCTACAGCTTCGCCGGCTTCACCATGCCCAACGACTTCGGCCTGTACCGCGAAGGGCTGACGTGGAGCACGCCGGGCAAGGGCGCGGCGCTCTACGCGGTCCTCGAAAGCAAGGAGGTCCACGCGTTCCTGGTCTTCGCCCGGGAGAACCCGCCGATCGAGGCGTTCCGCGACCCCGAGGCCCAGCGGGACCTCGTCGCCGCCACCTTCGCCGGCGAAGGCTGGGAAGTCCCGCGCATGGTCGAAGCGATGCGCGAGGCGGACGACCTGTTCTTCGACGTCGTCAGCCAGATCCACCTGCCGCGGTGGACGGACGGCCGCGTCGCGCTCGTCGGCGACGCGGGGTACGCGCCGTCGTTCCTGACCGGCCAGGGCACGAGCCTCGCCCTCGTCGGGGCGTACGTGCTCGGCCACGCGCTGGCCACGATCCCGGACCACGCCGAGGCTTTCGCGGCTTACGAGAACCGACTGCGCGCTTTCGTCGAAGGCAACCAAGCCCTGGTGGGCGAAGGCAAGGCGACGCTGTTCCCGTCGACGGCAGAGGCGCTCGCCGAGCGGAACGCCGCGCTCCGGAAGCTCACGAAGGTCCCGGCGTCCGCGCCGCGGCCCGAGCACTCGGCGCTCACGCTGCCGGACTTCCCCGCCCGCTAGAAGGCTTTCAGCACACTGGCCAGGATGATCGCCGCGCACACGATCCCGTTGAGGATCCGGTGGTCCACCAGGATGGCCGCGAACTCGCGCAGCGTGGCGCTCGGCCAGAAGTACCACGCCGTCGGCGCGCCGATCACCTGGCCGTTCACGTTGACCTTGCGGGCGATCAGGGCCGCGCGCAGGACGTGGAAGTTGTTCGTGACGACGACGCAGCGGTAGCCCGGCCGCCGCGAGCGCATCAGGTCGGCGCTGAACGCCAGGTTCTCGCGCGTGGTCCGGGACCGGTCTTCGAGCACGATGCGCTCGCGGGGGACACCGCGGTCGGCGAGGTAGTCCGCCATCGCGTGGGACTCCGGCAGGTCCTCCCCCGGCCCCTGGCCGCCCGAGGTGACCAGCAGCGGCACGCGGCCCTTGCGGTACTCCGCGTCGAGGACCCGCCGGCCGCGGTCGAGGCGGCCGGCCAGCAGCGGCGGGACGTTCCGGCCGCCGAGCAGGCCGGAGCCGAGGACCACCACGAAGTCGAGCGGGCGGCGGCTGCGGATCCGGCCGTAGACGAAGGAGTACAGCAGGAAGCAGACGAACAGGAACGACAGGTACGCGACGATCCCGTCGACGCTGTCGCGGACCGCCTCCAGCGGCGCCCAGCCGAGCTGCCCGACCACGAAGCCGAAGACGATCAGCGCCACGATGCCGACGCCGGCCGCCAGCGACAGCAGGTTCGCCGGGCGGCGGCCTTCGCGGCGCAGCATCGTCACGCCGTTGCCGATCAGGAACACCGCGAGCACCACGATGGTGAGCGGGATGAGCAGGAACAGCCCGAACGCGACGATCGCGGCGGCGTCCGGCGAGATCGACGCCAGCAGCGCGAGCACGGCGAGGCCGAAGAAGGCGAGCGCGAAGAACAGGTAGAAGCCGTTGCGCAGCTTGCGGCGGTCGAGCAGGAAGCTGACCAGGAAGACCGCGAAGCAGAAGACGGCCGCGGCGAGCGGGACCAGGGCCGGGTTCACGCGCTCTCCAGCCGGCGCCAGGTCGCGAGGAACGCCAGCGCCGCGGCGATGGAGCCGAAGGAGGCGAACGAGCTCGCCGCCAGGTAGACGACCCAGGCGTTGTCCCGCACGGTCTCGTCGTAGCCGCCGCCGAGCAGCGACGCGGCGATCAGGACGGTGCCCAGCGCCAGGAACACTGCCCCGCCGAGCGCGGCGACGGTCACGACGAGCACCCGCGGGATCCGGCGCGGCCCGTCGTGGTGGCGCACGGCCCCGCGGCGCGCCAGCCACCACGACGCCAGGCAGGCGAGCCCGAGGGCGATCGCGTCGGCGGCGAGGGTGTCGGAGAGCCGGTGCCACTTCGCCGTCACCGTGTACGCGCCGATGCCGACCGCCCAGGAGAGCAGGACGAACAGCGTCACGCCGCGCCAGCGGTAGGGCACCACGAGCAGGGCGGCGAACAGCACCGTCATGGCGATCGCCGTGTGCCCGCTCGGCAGGCTGTTGTCCGCGTAGTGGCCGGTCAGCGGCACGAGCGACGGCCGGGGCAGCACGTACCGCTTGAGCACCTGCGTCACGAGCTGCCCGGCCACGATCACGCCCACCGCCGCGAAGGCGAGATCCGCCCGCCGGCGCAGCAGGCCGATCACGCCGACGAGCACGACCGCGACGGCCAGCGAGTACACGGTGATCCGGCCCAGGGTCTCGTCGGCGACGGCCTGGTCGCGCGCGGCGGCCTCGTCGGCCCCGCGCAGCGCGGCGTTCTCCAGCGCCTGCCCGGGAACCGTCCAGACGGCCAGCAGGTAGACGGCGACCGCGACGACGGCACACACGGCCGCGACGACCAGCCAGCGACGGGCGGGAACCAACCGGGACCTCCAACAAGTATCGCGCTACTCCGAACAGAGTAGTTACCTGTTGTGGCCGTTCGCATACGGAGGGTTGGTCAGGCCTCCGGCCAGCGGACCTCGTCCGGGTAGGAGTGGAACTGCCGCAGGTGCCGCTCTTCCGTGCGGCCATTCAGCGGGAACGTGAACCGCGAGCCGTCCGACCAGGTCAGCGTGCGCTTCCGGAAGCTGAGTTCCGGGGCGGCCGCTCCGCGGGCCTCCCACAGGATGACCGGCTCGGGTGCGTCGGCCGGGTCCAGGTACGTCGAGCCGGTGTCCACCAGCGCGACCGACGTCGGCGAGCACGCCAGCCAAGGGCCCTTCGCCCGCCGGAGCCGGTCGACGGGCTCGAGGACTTGGGCGTCCGCCGGGCCCGTCACGTGGACCGCGCGCTCACCCTTGCCGCCGCTGCCGGCCGCGCTCGCCAGGTACGCGACATAGCCCACCGCCGCGCCGATTCCGCGTCCGATGTTGCCGAGCGCCCGCAGTACCGGCCGCGAGCCCTCGACCGTGCCGTCCTCGCGACGGCCGGGGACGGCGTACCGGAGGTCTGCGTCGCCCAGGCGCAGCACGATCACCGGCTCCCGCCAGCGGCCGCGCAGCACCGTTTCCACGCGCTCGCGGAATCCGGGGCGTACGTGCGTCGTCTCCTGCAAGGACTCCATACGCTCGCCGAACTCGACGGCCTTCCGCTCTAGATATCCAAGTTCCGCCGGGTCTCCTCCGGCGTCTTGTCCCCGCCGATCCCGCTCTTGTTGAACCACGGTTCGTCCTCCTCGGGGGTGACAGCTTCCTTGCCTTCGGTGAACACCGTCTTGCCGGTAGCGACACCCGCCTTCACGCTCGCGCCTGCGACCAGCGGGCTCGCGCCGACTGACGTGCCGAACATAGTGGTCAGGGCGCGGTTGCCAGGCGTGAATGGCACGCCGGCAGTCTCCTTCAGCGTGTCCAGGCCGAGTCGGGACTCGCCAGCGTACCGGCCGAGACGGAACTTCCGCGTCATATTCACGACCTGGGTCGAGTACTTCGCGAGGAACTCGATGAACGTGTCGAGCAGCTTGCCGAACTTGCCGAGGTAACGGGTGACCTTCTGGAGCACGGTCACGGCCTTCTCGATCGACGCCGTCATGGCGGCGGCGACCGAGCTGCCGAAGCTGATCACCGAGGCGGCCAGGGCCGGCAGCCAGATGGTGATCAGCCAGGACACCAGCTCGGTGATGATCGCCTTGATCACCTCTTCGATGACCTGCATGACCATCGACCACATCTGCAGCACCTCGGCGACCGACCCGGCCGCCGAGCCGACGCCGCGGATGCCGGACGAGAAGTCGCCGAGGGCTTCCTTGGCCGCCTTGCCCGCTTCGTCGACCCACTCGGCCAGCGCCGTGTCGCCGGTCTGCTCGAAGTCCTCGGCGAGCGCGACGAAGCCGTGCGCGATCGAGGCGAAGTTCTCCGACGCGTGCCCGATGGCCGGGCCGTCGCCGGTGACCGCGTGCAGCGCGTCCTGCAGCGGCTGGACCAGCTCGAGCAGCATGTTCAGCCCGTGGCTCACCAGCCAGCCGATCGGGTCCATGGCGAAGGTGACCATGTCGGTCGCCGCGGCGCCGACGAACGCCGCGCCGTCACCGACCAGTGCCTTGCCCGCCGAAGCCAGCTCCCCCGCGCCGTCCGCCGACGCCGCCTGCTGGGCGTGCTCGCTGATCGACTTGCCGGACTTGTACAGCGTGCCGACCACCGGGGTGGCCTCCGCCGCGCGGTCGAGGTTCGCGCTCATGCTCTCGTCGTACGGCTGAACGTCCAGCGCGTCGGCGATGCTCTTCTTGGGCTCGGTCACTTGCCCTGCCCTCCGATCGAGTCGATCTCCGCCTCGTACCGGCCGAAGGCGATGACGCCCGCCTCTTCGGTCCCGCGGTACATCTCGGCGGCCTTGGTCATCTTGGTGGTGAGCCCGTCGACGCCGTCCTTCAGCTCGCCCAGCAGCGAACGCAGCTCGCCGAGCCGCTCGGTGTAGCCCTGCTTCGCCCAGATCCCGACGACACCCCAGGCCGTGTCGGTCACGTCGGCGGCGTCGATCTCGGCCCCGAACTTGTCCGCTTCCTGCTCGTAGAACGGCAGCTGGCGCGCGTATCCGGAGATCGCGTCGATGTTGGTCTGGATTCCGTCTGACATCGCGGAAGTTCCCTCGGTCGGTTTCAGGAGCGGCGGAGGATCGGGCCCTGGTCGAAGTCGTCGTCGTCCCCGGGCGCGGGACGGCGTCGCGGCCGCGGCGCCTGCTGCTCCGACGCGGGTTCCGGCGCCGCGGTTCCGAACGCTTCGGCCTGGGCCTGCCGGACCTGCCCGCCGACGTCGACGCCGAGCTGGTCCCCGAACGCGTCGTCGACGATGGCGGCCTGCTGCTGGGCGGCCCCGGCCACGGCCTGGCGCAGCGTGCTCATGATCCGCTGGGCGAGCTGGCCCGCTTCCAGGTGCATCGCGCCGGCGGTGAGCCGCAGGTCGGTGACGGTCCCGCCGGCCCCCGCGGTGACCGTCACCGTGCCGTCCGGCGAGGTCACGGACGTACCGACCTGGGCGATCCGCTCCTGCATGTCGCCGACACCGGCGAACCGGGCTTCGGCCTGGCGCACCTTCGACTGGAAGGTCTCGAACTGGGCGATCAGCTGGTCCATTTCGGCCGACATGGTCTCATCCTTCGCGCGGTATGGGAGCTTTGCCGGATCATGACAGATTCCGCGGCACCGCCGTGGCGCTTCGCCGGAAAACGCGGCTCAGCTGATGAAGCCCGCCGACTTGAGCCAGTCGTGGGCCACCGTCGCCGGCTTCCGGCCGTCCACGCTCACCTTCTTGTTCAGGTCCGTCAGCGTCGCCGTGTCGAGCTTCGCCGCGATCGGGGTGAAGAGCTGCTCCAGCTGCGGGTACTTGCCCGCGAGGCCGGACGCGATCGCGATGGCCGGGTTGTACGTCGGGAAGAAGTGCTTGTCGTCCTCCAGCACCACCAGCTTCTGGCCGGCCACGCGCCCGTCGGTGGAGGCGACCGAGCCGAAGCCGCACGGGTCGCCCTTGCCGATGGAGGTGTAGACGACGGCGTCGTTGAGCAGGTGCACCTGCGGATCCGGCAGGCTGAACCCGTAGGTCTTGGCCAGGCCGGGGAAGCCGTCGTCGCGGCTCTTGAACTCCGGGCCCATGCAGGTGGACGCCCCGGCCGGGTCCTTGGCCACGAGAGCCGCGTAGTCCGACACCGTCTTCACGCCGGTCTTGGCCACCGTCGCCGGGTTGCCGGCGATGGCGTAGGTGTCGTTGGCCGGCGAGCGCGCCCACCACGTGACGCCGTTGGCGGCGTCGGCCTGCTTGACCGCGTCGTACTGCGCCTGCGGGTCGGCGATCGGCTTCGTCTCGTGGAGGTAGCTGATCCACGCGGTGCCGGTGTACTCCCAGTACAGGTCGACCGCACCGCTGGTGAGCGCCTGGCGGACGTTGCTGGAGCCGGTGATGTTGGTCTTGTCCTGCGGGCTCGCCCCGGCCGCCTGCAGCGCGACGAGCGCGATCTGGCCGAGCAGCAGCTGTTCGTCGAACTCCTTGGAGCTGACCCGGATCTGCGCGCCGCTCAGCGCGTCGATCTTCTTGATGGATCCCTCGCCCACCTGGGCACCGGTCTGGTCCTTGCCGATCGTGCACCCCGCGGCGAGCACCGCGACGAGCGCGAAAACAGCGGCAGTCGTGCGTCGCATGGTTCGTCCTCCTTGGTCGGTTACCTGCCTCGCGGGTGCAGCAGCTCCTCCGCGACCAGCCCCAGCCAGTCGGCGAAGAGCGCCAGCGCGGCGACGACGATGCCGAAGGTCAGGCTCAGGATCGGGCGGTACAGCCCGATCCCGGCGACGAGCCCGCCACCGAGACCGCCGCCGTCGATGAAGGTCGCGAGCGTCGCGCTCGCGACGGTGAGGACCAGCGCCGTGCGGATCCCGGCCAGGATCACCGGGACGGCCAGCGGAAGTTCGATCCGCCACAGGATCGCCGTCTTCGTCATGCCCATGCCGCGTGCGGCGTCGACGAGCGTCGGGTCCACGCCGTCGAGCCCGACCATCGTGTTGCGCAGCACCGGCAGGGTCGCGTAGACGACCAGCGCCGCCACCGCCGTCCCGGTGCCCGTGCCGACCCAGAGCGCGAGCAGCACGACGAGCCCGATCGACGGGATCGCCTGGCCGAGGTTGCCCAGGCCCAGGCCGACCGGCCGGACCCACCGGGCGCCGGGGCGGGTCAGCAGGACGCCGAGCGGGAGGGCGATGGCGAGGGTGCACACCGTCGAGATCAGCGTGAGCCGCAGGTGCGCGCCCAGTTCGGTGAAGATCTCACCGGCGTTGAGGTAGCGCTGCTCGATCGAGTCGAGCGGCTGCGCGCGGACGAGCAGGAAGAGCGCCAGCAGGGCGAGCGCGATGAGCACCGGCCGGACCAGCAGCCCGAGCCGGCGCCGCCGGGGCTGCCGGGACGGCGTCACGCTGTCCGGAGCCGGCGCGCTCAGCGGCGCGGGCGCTTCGCCGGCTTCGGCGGGCCGCAGCGCCGTGACCAGGCGGGGCAGGTCGCACACCCCCACCGCGCGCCCGGCCTCGGTGACGGCGACCGCGGTGCGTCCGGTGCGCACCATGGTGTCCAGCGCGTCCCGCAGCGTGGCCTCCCGCGGAACCGACGGCAGGCCGTCCTCCGGCGGGCCGAGCTCCAGCTGCGACACGGGAATCAGCGCGAGCCGCTTCAGGTTCCGCTGCGAGCCGGCGAAGGAGGCGACGTAGTCGTCGGCCGGCGCGGCGAGGATCGCCTGGGGCGTGTCGTACTGCGCGATCTCCGAACGCGGGCGCAGCACGGCGATCCGGTCGCCGAGCTTGAGCGCCTCGTCGAAGTCGTGCGTGACGAACACGATCGTCTTGCGCACTTCCCGTTGCAGGCGCAGGAACTCGTCCTGCAGGCGGGCGCGCGTGATCGGGTCGGTCGAGCCGAACGGCTCGTCCATCAGCATGACCGGCGGGTCCGCGGCCATCGCCCGCGCCACGCCGACGCGCTGCTGCTGGCCACCGGAGAGCTCGCGCGGGTACCGGCGGCCGTGGTCGCGGGTCAGGCCGACGACGTCGAGCAGCTCCCGCACGCGAGCGGCGACGCGGCGCCGGGTCCAGCCGAGCACGCGCGGCACCACGGCGATGTTGGCGTCCACGCGCAGGTGCGGGAACAACCCGATCTGCTGGATGACGTACCCGGTGTGGCGGCGGTGCTCGTCGACGTCGAGGGCCGTCACGTCGGTGCCGCCGATCGTGATCGCGCCCGAGGTGGGTTCGACGAGCCGGTTGATCATCCGCATGGTCGTCGTCTTGCCGCACCCCGACGGCCCGGTCAGCACGACGATCTCGCCGGCCGGGATCCGCAGCGTGAGTCGGTCGACCGCGGGCCGGGCCTGCCCGGGGTAGAGCTTGCTGACCTCCCGCAGCTCGATCGTCTCGCCCGCGGTGCCGGCGGTCTCCTCCGGCACCGTCTCGGGCAGGGAGCGCGGGCGCCGTCGCGTGGTGAGCTTGCCGGCCACCACGAAGGCCAGGTCGAACAGCAGCGCCAGGACGACGATCCCCAGCGTTCCGGTCAGCACCTGGTTCAGCGAGTTGACCGCGCCGAACCGGCCGAGCCCGTCGAAGATCTCGTTGCCGAGCCCGGGGCCCTTGACGTACGCGCCGATGGCGGCGATCCCGATGGTGATCTGCGTCGAGACGCGGATGCCGGACAGGATCACCGGCCAGGCCAGCGGCAGCCGCACCCGCCAGAGCACCCGCGCGCGGCCGAGGCCCATGCCGCGCGCGGCGTCCACGACGGCCGGGTCGACGCCGCGCAGGCCGACGATCGTGTTGCGCGTGATCGGCAGCAGCGCGTAGAGCACCAGTGCGAAGAGGACGTTCGTCAGCCCGAGTCCGAACGGGCCGATCAGGATGCCGAGCAGCGCGATCGACGGGATGGTCAGGAAGGCCGCGGTCGTGGTGGTCGCCAGCGAGCCGAGCCAGCGCCGCCGGTAGGTGAGCAGGCCGATCGCCATCCCGATCAGCACCGCCAGCGCCACCGCCGCGAGGGTGAGGTCCACGTGCAGGATCGCGTCGTTGACGACGTCGATCCAGTTCTCGCGGAGGTACTCCCACAGGCTCAGGGCCACGCTCCTCAGGACAGTGAATAACCGACCGGACCCCCAGCCCAACACGTCCGGACGCCTTCTGTCCACCCGCCGAGTTGATCCGCATGGCCGTAGGCAACTCGTGGGTAGGGTGGTTAACCTCCGCCTGTGAGGTTCCTGGGTGTCGTGCTCACCGTGCTGTCGGCCGTCGGCTTCGTGGCCGTTCCCGCCCCACCGGCGTCGGCCGCGGCCGATCCGCCGGCCTTCGCGGGACCGCTCAGCACCCGCGGCCGCTACATCGTCGACGCGAACGGCGACCGCTTCAAGCTGAAGTCGGCCAACTGGCACGGCGGGAGCGGGACGTGGACCGGGTCGGGCGACGTCAACGACCCGGCGAACCACCACGCCGGCGAAATCGCCTACCAGACCCCGCTCGGGCTGGACCGCGCGTCGATCGACACCGTCATCGACGGGCTCGCGCAGCTGGGCCTCGACAGCGTGCGGCTGCAGTTCTCGAACGCGATGATCCACGACCCGAACCCGGTGCCCGACCTGCCGGCCAACCCGGGCCTGCACGGACTGACGCCGCTGCAGGTGTACGACCGCGTCGTCGAGCGGCTCACCGCGCGCGGGTTCGCCGTGATCCTCAACAACCACACGACGACGTCGCGCTGGTGCTGCGGGCTCGACGGCAACGAGCGCTGGAACACCGCGCAGAGCGAGCAGCAGTGGCAGGACGACTGGCTGTTCATGGCCCGCCGCTACGCCGCGAACAAGCGCGTCGTCGGCGCCGACCTGTACAACGAGGTCCGCCGCAACACCTTCGACGACCCGAACTGGGGCTGGGGCAACGACAAGGACTGGCAGCGCGCGAGCCAGCAGGTGGGCGACCGCATCCTGACCGAGGCCAACCGCGACCTGCTGATCATCGTCGAGGGCATCAACTGGACCGGCATCCCCATCGACGGCTTCGCGCACGGACGGCCGACGCTGGAACCCGCCCGCACGCTGTCGCACACGCTCGTCGACTCCGGCAAGCTCGTCTATTCGGCGCACTTCTACGGCTACACCGGCCCGAACCACTCCGGTGCGACCGGCATCGGCGAGACGCACGACCCGCGCTACCGCGACCTCTCGCCCCAGGACCTGCGCGACACCCTGTACCGGCAGGCGTTCTTCGTCGAGCAGGACACCGGCAAGCACTACACGGCGCCGCTGTGGATCAGCGAGTTCGGCGAGGGCCGCAACACCACCGATCCCGCCTCGCGCGCCTTCTTCGAGAACTTCGTGAACTACCTCGCCGAGACCGACACCGACTTCGCCTACTGGCCCGCGGTGGGCTTCCAGACGAACGGGAGCGGCGACGGCTGGTCGCTGCTCGCCTGGGACGCGGCGGGCCATCGCATCGACGTCCTCGACGGGACCGACTGGCGTGGCCCGGCGTGGCAGCGGCTGGTGAACGCGCCGTCGCGCGCCGGTCAGATCGCGCCGGCCGAGCACTGGTCGATGCTCAACCTGGACTACGCGGACTTCCAGGAGTCACGCTCGGTGCGCGCGCTGGGCGACTGGGATTCGGGCGCGCGCAAGGGTGCGTGTCCCGACGGCCAGCGCCTCACCGGCCTGGCGCACACCGGCGGCCGCGGGCTCTGCACCGGCACGCTGCCCACGCCGGCCTCGTACACGGTGGTCCGCGACGAGTCCTATGTGGACACGGACTGGGCGTCCGGCTACACGAAGGCGCAGTGCCCGCCCGACCACGCGGTGGTCGGCTACAGCGTGCGCGGCGCGGCGGTGTCGGCCGTGCTGTGCGGCCGCTCCCCCACCCCGCTCGGCCGCACCGGCCGCACGGTCTGGTTCGACCGCGGCGACAACCGCCCGGGCGACCTGGGCGGGGACTTCGCCTCGGGCAACTACAAGGGACAGTGCGCGCCGGGCGAGTACGTCGCCGGGGTGGCCTACACCGGCCGCATCGGCTCGAACCGCACGCCCGACGCGCTGCTCTGCCGCTCCTGAGTCACGACGAGGGCGTGAGGCGCTCGACGAGCATCCGCCGGACCTCGTCCGCGGTCTCGGCGCCCGCCGCGCTGGTGACCGCTTCGGTGACGGCCGGGACGAGCTCGGCGACCAGCTTGCCTTCGAGCGCGGCCGCGAGCTGCTGCGGGTCGACGGGGTGGGCCGAGCTGTCGGTGATGAGCTTCGTGACGGCGTCGAGCGACGAACCCAGCGCCGCGACCTTGGCGTCCAGGTCCTTGATGAACTGGGCGTAGTTGCGGTTGCCGTCGCTGTCGAAAGTGTTGCCCCACATGAACTGGACGAAGTCGTCCTTGGTGAACGGCATGGCACCCTCCGGGTCGAGGTGGTGGTCGGTGTAGGACTCGTCGAGGTCGACGGCGCCCGCCGAGCCGGGCAGGCTGCCGCCGCTGGTGTACTGGTGGACGTCGTAGCGGCCGGGGTACCGGCCGGAGCCGGGGGCTTCCGGGCGCGCCCCGTACCGGGCGATCACGATGACCAGGTCCGGCACGTCCCACCGGTCCGGGCGCAGCGCGGCCGCGAAGGACGCGCTCAGGTAGACGGCCGGCCGGACGCCCGCCGCCGCGACGTGGCGGCAGAAGGCGGTCCCGAAGTCCCGCGCCGCGGTGTCCGGGCGGAACGGGGCTTCGAGGTCCAGCATCGGGGCGACGCCGGTCGCGCCGAGCCGCCGGACCTCGGCGAGCAGCACGTCGGCCTGTTTCCCGGGACCGGGGGTGGGCTGGGCGTAGTGGTAACCGCCGACGGGGATCCCGCGCGACTTCGCACCGGCCACGTGGGTGTCCGGCCGGTAGGTCACGCCGCCCTCGGTGCGGGTGTAGGGCGCTCCCCCGTCGGAGACCTTGACCCACGCGAAGGCGAGGTCGCTCACCTGGTCCCAGCGCAGCCCGCGCTGGTAGAAGGGGTGGAGGTCGGTTCCTCTGGCCATCAGTGCCTCCTCCGGCCGGTCATTGCCCCGGTTCCAGCGTGGCGACCGCACAGGTCGGCGCGACGTTCCACCGGTTGCCGGTCGAGACGATCGACGGCGGGAAGCCGCCGGGTGCCCGTTGCGAGCACTGCAGCGACCGGGCCGCGCCGCGGGAGGCGTTGAGCGCGACCGTGACGCCGAGGAACGGCCCGGGCCGCGAGTCGAGGCGGACCGCCGCGAAGTACGGGCTCGCGCCGGTCACCGTGTTTCCGGTGATCATCGCGTCCTCGATCGGCCCGCTGATGCCCTGCAGCGTGACGCCCGAGCCGTTCGGGGCGGCGCCGGTGAACGTGATGTCGTTGTCGCGGACGCCGATCTCGTGCACCGAGTCGCCGTAGATCGCGTCCGCGTCGCCGTCCAGGGCGATCGTGTTGCCGGTGACCGTCACCTGGGCCGGGATCCCGCCGCTGTGCGGGGTGATCCGGATGCCGGGGCCGGCCGCGCCGTGGCGCCGGATGATGTTGCCGGCGATCTTGTCGCCGGTGGCCACGTTCTGCGCGTCGACGACCCCGGCGCCGCTGAGCGCGGTCACGTCGAAGGTGTTGTCCGCGACGACGACGTCCTCGGTGCGGTAGAGGGAAACCCCCTTGCCGCTGAACGTGTTCCCGGTGATCGTCGCGTGCCGGTAGGAAGTCAGCGACGCGCTGAAGTTCACCGTCGAGTCGGCGAAGGAGTTGCCCTCGAGCCGCAGGCCGTCGTCCCACTCACCGCCGGTGGCTTCCCCGTCGAAGGCGGTGTCACCGATCTGCTCGCCGAAGTGGTTGCCCAGCACCGCGAGCGAGAACACGTTGCGCTGTACGCCGATCCCCGACCGCGCGCAGCTGACGAACGACCCGCCCGCGATCGTGACGCGCTTGACGGCGGTGGCCGCGGTGTTGCCGAGCACCCGGATGCAGTCGCCCTTGCGCGACCCGGGCGCAGCCGGGTGGGCGAAGACGACGTCGCGGACGGTGACGTCGGTGACCGGCATCGAGCAGGTCCCGTTCGCCGTCGTGCACACGCCGGAGCCGATCGCGATCGCGTGCGTCTGTTCGTCGGTGTCGGTGGCCGCGGACGTGTCGATCAGGAGCCGCTGCACGGTGACGTCGCTCGCGCCCGGGTCGATCGAGAGCACCGCGACGGCCGCGGCCTGCTGGTCTCCCACCAGTTCGAGCACCGAGCCCGGCCCGCTGCCGGTGAGCGTCACGTGCGCGCTGTGGGTGGACAGCGCGGCGAACCGGTCGTAGGAGCCGACCGGCGCGCGGGACACCCGCCACCGCCCGCTGCCGAGGCAGACCGTGCCGCCGCCCGCGGCGCTCGCCGCGTCGAGGGCGGCCTGGACGGGCGCGCGGTCGTCCACGCCGTCGTCCGGCACGGCCCCGAAGGCGACCGGGTCGAAGCACCCGCCCGGCCCCGAGCCGGCCCGCGGTACCGCGGCCGCCGACACGACGAACGCGCTGCCGAGCGCGAGAGCGGCGATCGCCGAGGTCACCAGCAGCGCCCGCCGTGGGTTTCGTTTCATGCGCCGACGCTCGCACGGCCCGTCGACAGTCCGTCGACAGTCCGCCGGGTGGGCCGGTGGGCCGCGCGGACCCACCGGCCGTCACCTCACACGAGCGAGGCCGTCAGCCCGCCGTCGAGGACGTAGTGGCTGCCGGTGATCCACGTCGCCCGGTCGGAGGCCAGGAACGCCGCCACCTCCGCGATGTCCTGCGGGGTGCCGAGGCGGCCCTGCTTCGCCGCGACCAGGTCGCCGAACGGGACCTGGGTCGCCGCCTCGAAGTCGGGGACCAGGCGCTCGACCATCGCCGTGTCGGCGAAGCCCGGGCAGACCGCGTTGACCCGGATGCCCGCCGGGCGCATCTCCACCGCCGCGACCCGGGTCAGCTGGATGACCGCCGCCTTCGTCGCGCAGTAGGAGCCGAGCAGCGGGCTGCCGCCGATGCCCGCGATCGAAGCGATGTTCACGATGTTGCCCTTGGACTCCACCAGGTGCGGGGTCGCCGCCTTCATCGCCACGAACGTGCCGCGCACGTTGACCGCGAAGATCTTGTCGAAGCTCTCCGTGGACTGCTGCAGCAGCGGCGACGAGACCTCGATCCCGGCGTTGTTGACCAGGACGTCGAGGCCGCCGAGGAGGTCGACCGCCTGCTGGATGGCCGCCTGGACCTGGGCCTCTTCCGTGACGTCGCAGTTGGCGACACCGGCGGCGCCGATCTCGTCGGCGGCCTGCTTGGCCGCGTCCGCGTTCATGTCGCTGACCACGACCTTGGCGCCGCGTTCGGTGAACAGCGCCGCGATCGCCTTGCCGATGCCGGCGCCGGACCCGGTGACGAAGACGCGCTTTCCCTCGAGTTCGGACATGCTGGTTCCTCTCACATCGCTTCGATCTTGGGCAGGATTTCTTCCTTCACGCGCTTCAGGTCGTCGAGCGTCTTCGCCACCGGGACGCCCTGGAAGGGCGGCCACAGGAACGGCATCGTCAGCCCGGCTTCCCGGTACCGCTTGAGCTGGTCGGTGATCTGCGCCTCGGAGCCGACGAGCAGGTTGGTGCCCTTGCCCATCGGGCTCTGGTCCACGTCCTGGTCGGTGATGACGAACCAGATCATGCTGGAGATCTCGAGGTCGTCGACCGAGCGCTTGGTGTCGAGCTCGTCGAGCTCGCGCTGGATCTCGGTGCGCCACCGCCGGATGTCCTCGGGCGAGTCCTGGATCCCGATCCAGCCGGACAGGCCGTACTCGGCGATGCGGGCGGCCGAGCGCTTCGGGTCCTTCAGGCCGCTGAAGAAGATCGGCGGGTGCGGCTTCTGCACCGGCTTGGCGCCGAACCCGGCCGGCTCGAAGTCGGCGAACTCGCCGTGGTACTCGAAGACCTCGTTGGTCCAGATGCCCTGCATGATCTCCAGGGTCTCGCGGACGTGCTTGTGCCGCTTGGGAAAGATGTGCGCCGCGCTCGCGGCGGCGAACTCCTCGGGCATCCAGCCGGAGCCGACGGCGACGTTGAGCCGGCCACCCGAGAGGTGGTCGATGGTCGCCAGCTCCGCGGCGAGCACGCCGGGCGAACGGTAGGGCGTGTCGATGATGCTCATGCCGATCCGGACCTTCGACGTCTTCGCCGCGAGCCACGGGAGCAGCGGCATGCCCTGGAGGAACTCGCCCCGCGAGCTCACCGGGAGCTGCCTGCCCATTTCGTCCAGCATCCCGAAGGGGTACTGCATCTCCCCTCGGTCCGAGGCCTCCGGCACGATGATCCGGTCGAGCGTCCAGACGGAGTCGAAGTCGAGGTCTTCGGCGAGCGCGGTGAGGTCTTCGAGCTCCCGGACGGTCACCTTGTCCCGGAAGTTCGGCAGGTAGAGCGCGAGTTTCATGGTCGGACAGCCTCCTTGCTGCGTTCGGTGAAGGTGGAGCGGATGTCGGCCTTCAGCACCTTGCCGACGGTGGAGCGCGGCAGCTCCGGCCAGATCTCGATCTGCTTCGGCGCCTTGACGCTGCCGATGCGGTCCTTGACGAACGCGATCAGCTCGCCGGTGTCCAGCTCCTTGCCGGGCTGGAGCTGGACGACGGCGGTGACGCGTTCACCCCACTTGTCGTCGGGCAGCCCGATCACGGCGCAGTCGCGGACGGCGTCGTGGGCCATCACCGCCTGTTCGACCTCGGCGGAGTAGACGTTGAAGCCGCCGGTGATGACCATGTCCTTGGCGCGGTCGACGATGTGGAGGAAGCCCTCGTCGTCGAGGAACCCGATGTCGCCGGTGTGGTGCCAGCCGTGCGCGGAGGCCTCCGCCGTGGCTTCGGGGTTGCGGTAGTAACCGGCCATCACGAGCGAGCCGCGCACGCAGATCTCCCCGCGCTC
Source organism: Amycolatopsis sp. NBRC 101858 (assembly GCF_030269325.1). Classification (GTDB taxonomy): domain Bacteria; phylum Actinomycetota; class Actinomycetes; order Mycobacteriales; family Pseudonocardiaceae; genus Amycolatopsis; species Amycolatopsis ponsaeliensis. The sequence goes on from NZ_BSTD01000002.1 coordinate 1,153,874, forward strand.
GCCCTTCGGGACCGGTTGCCCGTCCTCGTCGAGGATCGCCACCGTGACCAGCGGCGAGGGCCGGCCGGCCGACGACAGCCGTCCCGTGTGGACGGTCCCATCCGGTCCGCGGTGCTCCGCGGGCGCCATCGTCGAGATCATCATCGGGGCTTCGGACTGGCCGAACAGCTGCGCCATCGGGCCGATGCGGTCGAGGGCCTCGGTGAGCCGGGTCGTCGACATCGGGGCCGCGCCGTACCAGAAGCACTGCAGCGACGAGAGATCCGTGCGGTCGAGGGCTTCGTGGCCGAGCACCATGTAGATCAGCGTCGGCGGCAGGAACGTGTGCGTGACGCGGTGGCGTTCGATCAGCTCCAGGAACCGGCCGACGTCGGGCTTGGCCATGATCACGACTTCCCCGCCGCGGGCGAGGATCGGGAAGCACAGGACACCGGCCGCGTGGGTCAGCGGCGCCAGGGCCAGGTACACCGGGCGGCCGTCGAAGGGGTAGCTCATCAGCGTGATCGCCGACATCGCCTCGAGGTTGCGGCCGGTGAGCATGACGCCCTTGGGCCGCCCGGTGGTGCCGCCGGTGCCGACCAGGGCGACGACGTCGTCGGGTTGCGCGGCTTCGACGCCGGGATCGTCGCGAGCGGCGTCGAGCCAGTCCGGGAAGCCCGGCGCGAAGTCGTCGCCCTCGCCGAGGCGGACGAGCGTGGTCAGCTTGGGGAGTTTCGGGGCGATCTGGCGGACCAGGTCCTCGAAGCCGGGCTGGAAGATCAGGGTGGCGCAGTCGAACAGGTCCAGGAGTTCGGCGTTCTCGCCGGCGGCGTTGCGCGGGTTGATCGGGCACCACACGGCACCCGCGCGGGCGATGCCGAAGACGCAGGTGAACGCGGTCGGGTCGTTGGCCGAGAGGATGCCGACCTTGTCCCCCGGCCGCACGCCGGAGTGCCGCAGCGCGCGGGCGACGGCCCCGGCGAGTTCGACCACCTGGCCGTAGGAGACGGAACTCCCGTCGAGGGTCAGGCAGGGCGCGTCCGGGTCCAGGGAGGCGCCTTTTTCCAGGTAGAAGTACAGAGACATCGTCGTCCCTCCCGAGCTCCGTCGGTCGCTGGACACGACCTTGGCCGCCGTTTGGACGAATGTCAAGATTTTCTTGGACGATTGGTCAGAGAACCGCTCGATGGTATCTTCGGCCGGTGACCAGCCCAGCCGCTGTGCAGCGCCGGACCCGCGTCGACAAGTTCGAAGACCGCCGTCGCGAACTCGCCGACGCGGCCCTGCTGGCGTTGGCCGACCTCGGTTACGCCCGCACGAGCCTGCGCACGATCGCCGAGCACACCAAGTTTTCGCACGGGCTGCTGCACTACTACTTCGCCGACAAGGTCGAGCTGATCACGTACTGCGTCCGCCGCTACAAGGAAGCGTGCGTGAAGCGCTACGAGGGCGGAGTGGGCGGGGCGGCCACCCCGTCCGCGCTGGCCGAAGCGTGCGCGGACGGGCTGGCGGCGGCGCTCGAAGAGGCGCCGCTGATGCACCGGCTCTGGTACGACCTGCGGTCGCAGTCCCTGTTCGAGGAAGCCTTCCGCGACGACGTCGCCGAGATCGACGACAGCCTGCAGGAGATGATCTGGCGGAACGTCCGCGCCTACGCGGACTTGGGCGGGATCGAGCCGACGTGCACGCCGCCCGAGGCGTACGCGCTTTTCGACGGGCTGTTCCAGCAGGCGTTGCAGCGCCACCTCGTCGGCGCGGACGACGCGCTGGACGACCTGCGGCGCGGCGTCCGCAAGCTGTTCCCCCGCCTCATCGGCTGACGGCCGGGACCACCATCCTCGCCAGCGGCACGTGGTGCTGCCCCGCGTGCATGTCCCGGTCCCGCAGCGACCCCTGGCTCACCGGGCGCGGGAACGAGATCTTCACGACGTTCAGCGACGGGATCCGGAAGATGCGGATCGTTCCTTCGTCGACGTGGTAGAGCGACGCCACCACCTGCTCGTTCAGGAACGTCTCGTCCGCCGCGATCCGGTAGCCGTCCTCGTCGCGCATGAACAGCTCCATCGTCACCCAGAACGGGCCCGCGTTCTTGGACCGGACCTCGTGGGCCAGCTCCGCCAAAGTCGTTTCAGGCATGGGTCTTCTCCCCGAACTCGATCCGGAACAGGCTCAGCGGCGCGCAGTCGACGACGTGGTTCAGCACGAACTCGTACGCCGCGCCGCGCTCGACCTCCGCCGGGGACGACGGGAACGCGAAGCTCGGCAGGTAGTCCATCGACGGCGTCGGCAGGTGCAGCATCAACGGGTTGGCGACCTTCGCCACCGCCGTCGCGGTCGCCTGGTCGGGGGCGTTCACCAGCAGCATCACGCCCACCTCGCGCGGCGGCCCGGTCTCGGGTTCGAGCGCGCCCAGCACCGCGTTGTGGCCGTAGAGCCGCAGGTCGAAGGCGTACTCGTCGCCGGCCAGCCCGAGTGTCTGGCTCACCCGCTGCGTGATCACCGCGCGCATCAGCGCGGCCCACTCGTCGATGTCGGCGAGCACCAGCGGGTCGCGGATCGCCGAGAACGACATCGTTTCGTACCCGGTGATCCGCGCGCCTTCTAGCTTGATCGTGTGCTGGTCCGCGACGTGGAACCGCGACCCTTCCACGCGGACGATCCGGTCGTCGACGGCGGTGTAGCGCGCCTCGCGGACGTCGAGGGTGCCGTCGGGCTCGCGCATCTCGAAGGGGTCCGCCGTCTCGTAGAGCATGTGGGCGGCCACCAGGATCGGCGTGCACGCCGCGCTCGGGTCGAGCGGTTCGATGGTGAAGCCGTCGGCGTCGATGGTGGCCAGGACGCCGCCCGCGCGCGGGTTGTCGGTGCACTGGCCGCCGCACTCGACGATCTTGGCGGCGTGCCACGTCGGCCCGGCCGGCATGCCCTTCATGAGCGGGTAGGCGGCCGCCACCGCGGTGTCGGTCGCGCGGCCGGCCAGCACGACCTGAGCACCCGCGCGCAGCGCTTCGACGATCGGCTCGTGCCCCATCGCGCCGACGATGCGGGTGCAGCTCTCGAGGGTCTCGGCGGTCAGTTCTCCCAGCGGAGGCAAGGGATGCACGCGGCCCGCGCCGAGGTGCTCCTTCAGCTCGGCCGCGTCCTGCTCGCTGTAGATCTTCGCGACCTTCAGGTCGAGGCCCTCCTCGGCGAGCACGCCGGCGGCGATCCCGGCGACCCAGTCGACGCCGGTGTCGGTCCCGCTCGTCCCGCACGAGCCCACGATCACCGGGATCCCGGCGCCCGCGGCGGCGGTGAACAGGCTGCGCAGGTCGCGCGCGACGGCCTTGGCGGTCGTCTTGGCCGTCGCGGCGCCGAGGTAGTGGGGGCCCGAGTCGGTCGACCCGCCGTCGATGCTGATGACGTCGGCGCCCAGGGCGATGCCGCGTTCGACCGTCGCGTGGTCCCACCCCGCGCCGAGCATGCCGCTCGGCGCCAGCACGCGTACTTTCTCCATGTCAGTTCCCTCCGTTGACGACGAACCGGGCCCGGCCGTCGAGCGCCGCCACGAGCTCTTCGGCTCCGCGCAGGCCGGCGGCCCGGCGCGCTTCGGCGGTCTGCCCGGCCAGGTGCGAATAGATGACGATCCCGTCGACCCCGCGCAACGGGCTGTCCGCGGGCAATGGCTCCTCGCGCACGACGTCGAGCGCCGCGCCCGCGATCTCCCCGGAGCGCACGGCCTCGGCGAGCGCGTCTTCGTCGACGATCGCGCCCCGGGCGGTGTTCACCAGCAGCGCGGTCGGCTTCATCAGCTTGAACGCCGAGGCGTCCAGCAGTCCCCGGGTCCGGTCGGTGAGCGCCGTGTGCACCGAGACGTAGTCCGAAGTGGACAGCAGCTCGGGCAGGTCGGCGAACCGGACGTCCGGGTCGCGCAGGCCGGAGGTGCAGACGACGCTCATGCCGAAGGCGCGGGCCAGCGGCACGACCGCCCGCGCCGAGGCCCCGTACCCGATCAGCCCGAGCGTCGACCCGCGCAGTTCGTGCCCGTCCTCGCGGGGCCACTCCCCCGCCGCCACCCCGGAAGCCGACTGCACGAGCCGCCGCGCTCCGGCGAGCAGCAGCCCGAGCGTGTATTCGGCGACGGCGTTCGCGTTGACGCCCGGCAGGTTGCTGACGCTGATTCCCCGCCGGGCGGCGGCTTCGACGTCGATGGAGTCGTAGCCCACGCCGGTCCGGACGACGACCCGCAGCTTCGGCGCCCGGGCCAGCACGCCGGCGGTCAGGGGCTCGTTGGCCACCAGTGCCGCGTCGATCCCGGCGAGCGCCGCGACCAGGTCCTCGGGGTCGCGCTTGCCGATCAGGGGCGAGTACACGGTTTCCAGCCCGGCGCCGCGCAGGTAGCCGTCCACCTCGTCGCCGGGACGCAGGTAGTCGGTGGTGACCAGGACGCGGTTCACAGCACCCGCCCGTCCGCCCGGCGCCGCTGCAGCGCGGCGACGCGCGCCACCAGCAGCACCGCGAGCGCCGTGACGACCGCGATGTCGAGGAGCAGGAACGGCCACCCGGTCACGTCGACCATGCCGCCGACCAGCGCCGGGCCGAGGAACCCGCCGCCCGCCCAGCCGACCGTGTAGAGGCCGGTGTAGGTCCCGAGCACGCGTGCCGAGGGCGCGAGGTTCCACAGGACGACCGCCATGTTGACCATGAACGCCGACGCGCCCGCGGCCGCCACGCACATCGCGACGACGGTGCCGGTGGGCGTCCGCACGATCGTGCCGAGCACCATCGCCGCGGCGAACACGGTCATCCCGATCAGGATCACCCGCAGCTGGCCGAAGCGTTCGGCGAAGAGCGCCACCGGGTAGGCGGCCGCGATGAACGCGAGCCCGCTGGGCAGCGTCAGCCCGCCGGCGTCGCCGCGGGACATGCCGAGCGCCTCCATGCCGTAGTTGGTGATGAGCGACCGCGACGCGAACCACGCGCTGCCGAAGGCGAGGACGGACAGGATGACCAGCAGCCGGCTGCGGTCGGCGTCCCGCAGGAGGTCGATCAGGACTTCGCGCATCCGCACGCGCGGCGCGTTTTCGGTGTGCCCGGCGCGGTCTTCTTCCAGCGCGGCCTGGTAGGCCGGGGACTTGCTGTCGCGCACCCGCCAGGCGAGCACGCCCACCGACACGAGCATCAGGACCGCCGGGATCGCGAAGGACAGCTTCGGGAAGTCGTCGATCAGGAAGAGGCTGATCAGCGCGGCGACGATCACGGTGATGCTGGAGGCGATCTTGACCGCCGCGTTGGCCCGGCTGCGCCGCTCGGGGCCGATGTAGTCCGGGAGCAGCGACTCGGCGATCGGCTTGAACGAGTTCGCGACGAGCGCGTAGCTGAACATCACCAGGATCAGCAGCGGCAGCGAGACGGCGGCGTGCGGGATGAGGACGAACAGCACGGCCGCCACCGGCATGCCGACGACCAGGTACGGGATGCGCCGGCCCCACGACGTCCGGGTGCCGTCGGAGCGGTTGCCCATCCACGGCTGGATGAAGATGCCGAGCAGGTTGTCCATGCCCATCAGCGCGCCGATCAGCGCGGCGCTGCTCACGTGCTCGCGCAGCAGCGGCGGGACCTGCGAGTCGTAGAGGTTCCACGTCGACTCCTGCGCGAAGACCGCCAGAGCCACGAAGAACGTGATGCGTCCCGTCCGGACGCGCGGGGTGGTCAACGTCATCGTCGGCACCTTCCCTTGGGCATGTCGGCTACCGTACTTTTGCTATAGCAAGATGGTCAATAGTTGCAAACGTGTTTTGCCATGGCCAGTAGGCTGGGCCCATGATGGGCGAAGCACTGAAGACCGAGACGCTGGCCGACCGCGTGTACCGCGAGATCCGCGACGCGATCACGACCGGCGAGCTGCGCCCGGGCCAGAAGGTCACCGAACGCGGGTTCGCCGAGCGGCTGTCGGTCAGCCCGACGCCGGTGCGCGAAGCCATCCGGCGCCTCGAACAGGACGGCCTCCTCGAACGCAGCGGCCCGCGGACGGTCAAGGTGGCGATGTTCGGCGGCGTCGCCATCCAGGACCTCGCCGAGGTCGAGGTGGGCCTGCGCGGCATGGTGGCGCGGTTCGCCGCCCGGCACGCGACGCCCGAGCAGCTGGCCGGGCTCGACACGATCCTCGACGACGCCGACGACCTGCTCATCCTCATCAAGCAGCGGCACGAGGCCGGGCAGGACGTCGTGAAGCACGTCGGGCGGCTCTTCGACGCCATGCAGCAGTTCAACGCCCTCGTGGAGGCGTGCGCCGGCAACCCGGTGCTCGTCCGCCTGCTCGACCAGACCCGCGTGTTCTCCTACCCGGAGCGGCGTTCGCGGGTGATCGAACGGGTCAGCGTGGACGACACCTTCGGCCTGGACCGCTACGCGACGCATCGCGCGCTCGTGCACGCGCTGCGGGCCGGCGACTCGGCGAAGGCCGAGGCGCTCGTGCTCGGGGACGCCCGCGGCGGGCTCGGCGACCTGCTCGCCGGCCGCTGACTCATCCGATCGCCACGAAGAGCGTCAGGTCGTCGCCGACGCGGACGCGGCAGTCCGGCCCGAAGGAGCAGGAGGACTCCCGTTCCTCGAACACGGCCGGCCCGGTGAGCTCCGTGCCCGGCCGCAGCCGGTAGCGGTCCCAGACCGCGGCCCGCAGCCGGCCGTGGCCGGGGAAGTACACGTCCCGCTCGCCGCGCCGCGCGTCGCCGTCCGCGGGCTCGCACCCCAGCTCGATGTCGTGGCCGGGCAGCCGGGCCGAGAGGCGCCAGCCGACGACCTCGACGGGACCGTCCAGCGTCCTCCCGAACGCCGCGCGGTAGGCCGCTTCGAAGGCCTCCCGGAGGCGGCCGTCCCCGGGCAGCTCGACCTCGAGCTCCGATCCCTGGCCCAGGTACCGCAGGTCGGCCGAACGCCGGAACCGCACGCCGTCCGCGGTGCCGAGGACCGCGGTGGCCCGCGCGGCCATCTCGCCGTACAACGCGCCGACGCGATCCCAGTCCACTTCGGACAGTGGCGAGGGCAGGCTGCGCACCTGGTCGACCGTCGGTGCGGCGACGAGGAACCCGTAGGCCGACATCACCCCCGCGCGCATCGGGACGATCACCCGCGCGATCTTCAGCTGCTTCGCCAGGCTGTAGGCGTGCACGGGCCCCGCGCCGCCGAACGCCACCAGCGCGAAGCCGGCGGGGTCGCGCCCGTGCTCGGACAGGTGCATCCGGGCGGCCGCCGCCATGCTCGCCGTCGCGACCTCGACGATGCCCGCGGCCGCGCCGGTCTCGTCGAGCCCCAGCGGGTCACCGACGTCGTGGGCCACCGCCTTGCGGACTTCGGCGGTGCGCAGCCGCATCTCGCCGCCGAGGAAGGCGTCCGGGTCGAGGTAGCCGAGCACGAGGTCGGCGTCGGTGACGGTCGGGCGCTCGCCGCCGCGGCCGTAGGCGACCGGCCCCGGCACGGACCCGGCGCTGCGCGGGCCGACCTTGAGCAGCCCCAGCGGGTCCGGCGCGGCGATCGACCCGCCGCCCGAGCCGATCTCGATCATGTCGACGACGGTCAGCTGCACCGGGAGACCCGAGCCGGGCTTGAACTTGTCGACGCGGCCCGCTTCGAAGTCGTGCTTGCGCCGCGGTTCGCCGCCGCTCACGATCGCGATCTTGGCCGTGGTGCCGCCCATGTCGAACGACAGGACGTCCGGTTCGCCGGTGCGGCGGGCCACGGCGGCCGCGGCGATCGCGCCCGCCGCCGGGCCGGATTCGAGCAGGCGGACGGGGAACGCCTTGGCGTCGTCGAGGGTCGTGACACCGCCGCCGGACAGCATGACGTGCAGGGGCGCGTCGACGCCCAGCGCGGTCAGGTCGTCCCGCAGCGCGTCGAGGTAGTGCGCCACCAGCGGCTGGACGTAGGCGTTGAGGCACGCCGTGCTCGCGCGTCCGTACTCGCCGACGACCGGCGCCACCGCGCTGGACAGCGTCACCGGCAGGTCCGGGTGGGCCCGCGCGAGCAGGTCCCGCACCCGCCGTTCGTGCCGGTCGTCGCGGTAGGAATGCAGCAGTGCGACGGCCACCGCCTCGACGCCGTGCGCCAGCAAGTCCTTCACCTGGGCCAGCACCGCGTCTTCGGCGAGGGGTGCCAGCTCGGTGCCGTCGGCGGCGAGCCGGCCGGGGATCCCGCGGCAGAGGTGCCGCGGCACGAGCGGCGCTGCCGGGCGCGCGTGCAGGTCCGTCGGGTCGAACCGGATCTCGCGGGCCATCTCCAGGGTGTCGCCGAAGCCCTCGGTGGTGAGCAGGCCGACGACGGCGCCGGTGCGTTCGAGCAGCGTGTTCGTCACCAGGGTCGTGCCGTGGACGACGCCGGCGACCTCGCCCGGCTCGGTGCCGGTCTCGGCCAGCAGGCGGGTGATGCCGGCGATGATCGCGTCGTGCGGCGCGTGCGGGGTGGTGGGCAGCTTGCCGGGCCAGGTCAGGCCGCGGGCGGGGTCGTGCAGCAGCAGGTCGGTGAACGTGCCGCCGACGTCCACGCCGATCCGGGCGGTGCGGCTCATCGGCCCGCCTCCGGCTCGCCGTAGCCGCCCCCGCCGGGGAACGAGATCACGACGGAAGCGCCGGGTGCCAGCTGCGAGATCGACTTCAGCGGGACGCGTTCGCCGGTGTCCAGCACGGCCTGCGCCGTCGCCCCGGGGCCGCCGCCGTCGATCCCGAGCGCCGGATGCCGTTCGCGGTCGCCCAGCAGCACCAGCTGCACCGGACGGCTCGTCGGGTTGTGCACCTCGACGTCCTGACCGAGCCCGCCGCGCCGCCGTCCCCGGCCGCCGGACCCTTCCCGCAGTTCCTTGCGGACGAACCGCAGCGGCGACGCGACCTCCATCGCCTCGACGCTGCCGCTGCCGGAGTTGGTCGGGAACGCCGTCGCCGAGAGGCCGTCCTGCTCCTTCGACGCGCCCATGCCGGCGTTGGCGAAGAGCATCTGCGCGAAGGGACGGCCGGCGTCGTCGACCCCGGCGAACCGGACGCGCAGCGCGGGCGCTCCCCCGCTGTCGGCGATGACGCGGTCCGGCAGCACCGGCGCGAGCGCGCGGTAGATCGCGCACGAGAGCAGGTGCCCGGTGAGGTGCCGCGCGACGACCGGCGCGGGGAACCTCGGGTTGACGATCGTGCCCTCGGGCGCGGTCACGGTGATCGCCCGGTAGGAGCCCCAGTTGGTGCGGGTGGCCGGGTCGAGCAGGATCTTCAGCGGGTACACCGAGTACGCGCGGGTGTAGTTCAGCGTGGAGTTGGTCGAAAACGGGACCTGCGGCGAGCTGCCGGTGTAGTCGATCCCGATGTCGCCGCCGTCGATCGTGACCGCGCATTCGATGTGCGTCGGGTGGCCCTCGACGCCGTCCGCGTCGACGCCAGCCCGGTACACGCCGTCGGGCAGCTCCCGGATCGCCGTCCGCATCGCGGTTTCGGTCATCGCGTGGACCTGGCAGGCGAACTCCGCGAAGTCGTCCTCGCCGAAGTCCTCGAGGAACTCCCGGGCCCGCCGCCGGCAGACCGCGTGCGCGGCGGCCTGCGCTTCGAGGTCGCCCCACAGTTCACCGGCGAGGCGGACGTTGGCCAGCAGGAGGTCCTTGACGCCCTGCTCGACGCGGCCGCCGCGGAACAGCCGCACCGGCGGGATCAGCAGGCCTTCCGACATCAGGTCCGTGGCGCCGAGCGACGGCGTGCCGCCGATGTCCGGCGAGTGCGCGGCGGTGCCGGTGAAGGCGACGAGCGCGCCGCGGTGGAAGACCGGCGCGAGCATGGCGATGTCGGGCAGGTGCCCGGTCGCGATCCACGGGTCGTTCGTGATCACGGCGTCGCCGTCCTGCCACTGCTCGGCCGGGAACCGGTGCAGGACCAGCGAAGTCAGCGAGCTCATCAGGGCGGCGAAGCCGGGGATGCCCGCGCGCGACTCGGCCATCGTGCGGCCGCGGCGGTCCATCAGGACGACCGTGTAGTCGTTCGACTCGCGGATGATCGTCGAGAACGCCGTGCGCAGCATGGTCGACGCGGCCTCGTCGGTCGCGGCGGCGAGCCGGTCCCAGCGGACCTCCAGGCCGACCGGGTCGAAGCCGGTCATGCCGTGACCTGCTGCCCGACGGCGATCCGGCCGGCGATCGCCGCGCCGAGCCCCTCGGTCGTCCCGGGGCCGCCGAGGTCGGGGGTGAGGACGTCCGGCCGCTCGTCGAGCACGCTTTCGATCGCGGCGACGACCCGCGCGGCGGCTTCGGGTTCGCCGAGGTGGTCGAGCATCATCGCGCCGCTCCAGATCTGCCCGACGGGGTTCGCGATCCCCCGCCCGGCGATGTCGGGGGCCGAGCCGTGGACCGGTTCGAAGAGGCTCGGCCAGGTGCGGTCCGGGTTGATGTTGGCGCTCGGGGCGATCCCGATCGTGCCGGTGCACGCGGGCCCGAGGTCGGAGAGGATGTCGCCGAAGAGGTTGCTGGCCACGACGACGTCGTAGGTCTGCGGGCGCAGCACGAACTTGGCCGCGAGGATGTCGATGTGGTCCTTGTCCGCGGTCACGTCCGGGTACCGGGCGGCCATCGCGGCGGCGCGCTCGTCCCAGTACGGCATCGAGATGGAGATGCCGTTGCTCTTGGTCGCCCAGGTCAGGTGCTTGCGCGGCCGGGCGGCGGCGAGGTCGAAGGCGTAGCGCAGCACGCGGTCCACGCCGACGCGGGTCATCACCGTCTCCTGCAGCACGGTCTCCCGGTCGGTGCCTTCGAAGATCCGGCCGCCGATGCTGGAGTACTCGCCCTCGGTGTTCTCCCGGACGACGAGGAAGTCGATGTCCCCGGGCCCGTGGCCGCGCAGCGGGCCGCGCACCCCGCGCAGCAGCCGGACCGGCCGCAGGTTGACGTACTGGTCGAACCCGCGGCGGAACTTCAGCAGGCTGCCCCACAGCGAAACGTGGTCGGGCACCACGTCCGGCCACCCGACCGCGCCGAAGAAGATCGCGTCGAAGCCCGCGAGGACGTCCTGCCAGTCCGGCGGCAGCATCTCGCCGTGCTCCAGCCAGTACTCGGCGGAGGCGAAGCCGAACTCGGTGGTTTCCAGCTCGAAGCCGCAGGCTTCGGCGGCGGCGCGCAGGCAGCGCAGTCCTTCCGGGACGACCTCGCGCCCGATGCCGTCGCCGGGGATGACCGCGATGCGGTAGCGGTGGTTCACGAGACGCTCCTCGGAGTGGGGTCCCGCCACTGTGGGCGGCCGCACGGCGTCCGGGCAAGATCGCGCGCGGCAACCTATCCTTTCTCCCATGGAAAGACTGGACGACCTCGCCTTCTTCCGGGTGGTCGCCGTCAGCGAGACGCTCACCGCCGCCGCGCGCGAGCTGGACGTGTCGCTGCCGGTGGTCAGCAAGCGCCTGAAAGCACTGGAAGAGCGGCTCGACGTCCGCCTGGTGCACCGCGGCGCGCGCCGCCTGACGCTGACCTCCGAGGGCCGGCTCTACGCCTCGCGCGTCGAGGCGATCCTCGACCAGGTGCGGGAGCTCGACGACCTGGTCGGCCACCGCGCCGGCGACCTGAAGGGCTCGATCGTGGTCCAGGCGACGCTCGGGCTCGGCCGCGCGCACGTCGCGCCGCTCGTCGGCGAGTTCACCGCGCGGCACCCGCGGGTGCGGATCCGGCTCCACACCTCGGCGCTGCCCCTGCGGCCGCACCGGCGGGAGTTCGACCTCGCCGTGCACGTCGGCACGCCCCCGGACTCGACGCTGCGGATGCGCCGCCTGGCGCGCAACCGCCGGGTGCCGTGCGCGGCACCGTCCTACCTGGACCGGCGGGGGACGCCGGAGCGGATCGAGGACCTGGCCGGCCACGACTGCATCGTGCTCCGGGAGAACGAAGGCGACTTCGCGCTGTGGCGGTTCGGTGGCGCGGCCCAGCCCCGCCAGGTGCGGGTGCACGGCAGCCTGTCGAGCAACGACGGCGACATCGTGACGGACTGGGCGCTGCAGGGCCGCGGGATCGTCATGCGCTCGGAATGGCAGGTCAAGTCCCATTTGGACAGCGGCGCCCTGGTGCGGGTGCTCCCCGGCGTGCCGACGCCGCCCGCCGACATCTACGCCCTGCTGGCCGACGACGTCCACGTACCGCGGCGGACCAGTGAGCTGATCACCCACCTGGCGGCCCGGCTGCCGGAACGGCTCGCTTTCCCCTCGTGAAAGGCAGCCTTTCCCCGGGCGGCGTAGCCCGGAGGTCGCGCCGCGCTTAGGTTGCGAGGGTGACGACCTTCGCCGTCCGGCTCGCCGACCTGCCGCCCGACCACCCCGGCCGCCGGCTCCTGACCGGGTACTCCCCGGCCTTCGCGGCCCGGAGCGACCCGCGGTTCTCCTACACGGTGTTCGTGCCGGAAGACCTCCGCGACGGCGAACGGCCGCGGTTGTGGGTGTGCGTCCACGGCACGCGCCGGCGCACGAAGCTCTACCTGGACGGGCTGGCCGGCCTGGCCCGGGCCGAACGCGCGGTGGTCCTGACGCCGCTGTTCCCGGCGGGCATCAGCGCGCCCGACGACATCGACGACTACAAGTTCCTCGAGCACGCGGGGATCCGCTTCGACCGGGTGCTGCTGGGCATGGTCGACGAGGTCGCGCACCGCTGGAACGCCGACGCGTCGGCCTTCTTCCTGCACGGCTTCTCCGGCGGCGGGCAGTTCGCCCACCGCTTCCTCTACCGCCACCCCGAACGCCTGACGGCGGTGTCGATCGGCGCGCCGGGCCGGATCAGCCTGCCGGACGGCGAAACGCCCGGCGCGATCACGCGGGTCCCGGTCCAGCTCGTGATCGGCTCGCTGGACACGGACCCGGCGGCGATCACGTGGATGCCGGGCGAAGGCGGTGCCGACCGGATGTCCCGCGCCCGGACGTTGGCCGGTGCCCTTCGCGAGTTCGGGGCGGACGTCCGCTTCGACGTCGTCGACGGCGTCGGCCACGACGGTGCGGGCGTGCTACCCGCGGTGATCGGCTTTCTCCTGGCGAGCCAGTAGCTCGTCGACCTCCGCGCGGGACGGGCTCGTCGCCGGGCCGTACCGGCCGACCGCGATCGCCGCGGCGGCGTTCGCGCGTCGGGCCGCGACGAGGATCGGTTCCCCGCGCAGCAGCTCCGCGGCCAGCACTCCGGCGTGGGCGTCCCCCGCGCCGTTGGTGTCCACCGGGTCGGCCGGGAACCCCGGCACGCGCACGGTCACGCCGTTCTCGGCGACATCGCACCCTTCCGCGCCGACGCGCGTGACCCGCACCGGCACGGCCTCGACGCCGTCCACAGTGGACATCGCGGCGGCTTCGGCGGCGTTGCACGAGAGGATGTCCACGTGCGGCAGCACCGCCCGCCAGACGCCGGGGGCGATGTCCGCCGCGAGCGGGCCGGAGTCCAGCAGCACCCGGTGCTCCCCCATCGACGGCAGCCACGCGAGCAGCGCGTCGCGGTTGGACTCCCGGAGCAGGCTGTACCCGGTGACGTACACCAGGTCGCCCGCCCGCGGCCGCACCCGGTGCAGGTGCTCGGCCGTGAGCGTGCCTTCGGCGCCGGTCTCGGTGATGAACGTCCGTTCGCCTGCCGCGTCGACCAGGACGACGCACACGCCGGTGTCGGCGGCGGCCGGGGTCTGGACGAGCTCGACGCCTTCGGCCGCCAAGGCTTCCCGGACCAGGTCGCCGAACCGCCCGGTGCCGTGCTCTCCCGCGTAGACGACCTCCGCCCCGGCGCGGGCCGCGGCGGCCATCACGTTGAACCCGCCGCCCGCGGTGAACCGGACGTCCGAGGCGAGCACGTCCCCGCCCGCAGGCGGCAGTGCCTCGACCCGCATCACGAGGTCCACGATGGCCTGTCCGGTGTGGACGAGCCGGCCGGTCATCGCCGGATCCTCGCACCGCCGAGCGCGGCGTACAACCCGGCGCCGACGGCGAAGGTGACGACCCAGCCCAGCCCGTTGGTGCCGAGCCAGGTGCCCGCGAGGGGTCCGGTGAACCAGGCGTCGTCGCCGGTGCCGGCCGTGGTGAACAGGTAGCCCGCGACGATGGCCGCGGCCCAGGCCAGCAGGGCGCGCGGTTCGCAGCCCGCGCGGTACCAGTACGCGCTGGTGCGGTGCACGTCCATCAGCGCCGCCGGGTCGTAGTCGTGCCGGCGCACCATGTCGACGACGAACACCCCGACCCACGCCGTGATCGGCACCGCCAGCAGGCTGATGAACGCGATGAACGGGCCGTAGAAGCCGTCCGCCACGAGCATGAAGTAGAGCGAACCGAGGAACGTCACGACGATGTCGACGACCACGGCGTACACGCGCTTGAGCCGGATGCCCAGGGTCAGCGTGGTGAGGCCGGCGGAGTACACGGACAGGTGGTTCGACAGCAGCAGGCCGCCGAACGCGGCGATCAGGTACGGCACGGCCATCCAGCTCGGCAGCAGCTCGCGGATGGCCGCGACCGGGTCACCCGCGGAAGCGAGCGACGGATCGTCGGCCGAGACCAGGCTGCCCAGCGAAATGAGCAGCACCAGCGGGATCCCCGCACCCGCCGCGGCCGAGGCGACCAGCGAGCCCGCCCGCACGGTGGGCGACTGGTAGCGCGACATGTCGGCGGACGCGTTGGCCCAGCCGATCCCGGTCCCGGCGGCGATGGTGCCGACGCCGGCGATCATCGCGCCGACCGGCGCCGGCGACGCGGCGAACACCTGGCCCCAGTGGATGCGCGTGATCAGGCTGACCGCGACGACGACGTTGAGCGCGCCGAAGATCCACGTCGACCAGCGCTGCACCGCGACCAGGACCGCGTGGCCGAGCCCGGAGACCGTGACCGTGAGCAGGACGAACAACGCCACGCCGGCGATCGTCAGCACCGGGGACGCCTTCGCGTCCGCGTTCGCGCCGAACAGGATCGCGCAGAGGGAGAGGAACGCGAACGCGGCGGTCGTCGTGTTGACCGTCTCCCAGCCGAGCCGGGACACCAGCGACACGACCGTCGGCCCGATGTTGCCCCGGACGCCGAAGACCGCGCGGGACAGCGTGAGCCCGGGTGCGCCACCGCGCCGGCCGGCGATCGAGACGACGCCGACGACCGCGAACGACCCGGCGGCGCCGAGCACCGCGACCAGCGCCGCCTGCCAGAACGCCAGGTGCTGCACCGCGACCAGGGTCGCGCCGAGCGGCAGCCCGAGGATGCTGATGTTCGCCGCGAACCACACCCAGAACAACTGCATCGGGTGCCCGTGGCGCTCGCCCGCGGGCACGGGCTCGATCCCGCGGGTCTCCAGCGCTCCCGCCCGCTGCGGGCTCGCCACCGTGTCCGCGACGCTAGCGCCGGGGACCTGACCTGATTCGACCATCGTTACCTCGCACCTGCAGGAGGCCGTCCACGATGACGGCCAGCTCGAGCCGGTTGACCGCGCGCACCTTATCGACCAGGTGGGCGGGCAGTCCGGAAATCCCGTGGTGTGCGCCGAGGATCGCCCCGCACACGGCTGCCACGGTGTCGGTGTCGCCGCCGATCTCGGCGGCGAGGGTCAGGGCCGCGACCGGGTCGTCGCCGAGGATTTCGGCGAGCGCGAACGCGGCGACCACGGATTCCTGCGCGGCGACCGACGTCCCGATGACCTGGGTGAGCGCGTCGGCCAGGCCGGCGCGGCCCAGGCCCCGCACCCAGCCGCGCGCCCAGGCGATGCGGGCCGCGATGTCCCCGCCGGCGATCCAGTGCCCGCGCAGCGCGCCCTCGGCGGCGGCCTGTTCGGCTTCGCCGAGGGAGGTCTTCAGGTCGGCACCGTCCACACCGGACGAGACGGCGGCGGCCACCGCGGCGGCCGCGGCGATCCCCAGGCCGGTGTTGTGGGTGACGCGGCTGGCGGCGACGACGGCGTCGAGGAATCCTTCGCCCAGCGGAGTGGCGATGCCGATGGGGGTGATCCGCATGGCGGCGCCGTTGGTGGCCCCGTCCCGGCCCGCCTCCTCGGCGCCGTCGCCCGCGTCGAGGCGGTCGAGGGCGCGCCGGGTCGAGGGGCCGAGCAGGTCGAGCGAGCCGCGGCGGATCATGTCCGCCTCCCACTCGCGCAGGGCGGCGGCGAAGGCGTGGGCGTCGATCCGGCCGCCGCCGTCGATGGCGAGCCGGGCCACGAGCACGGCCTGTTCGGTGTCGTCGGTGATCGACCCGGCCGGCATCCCCGGGGCGATCGGCTGCTCGGCGACGGCGTCGACGAACCCGCTGATCGGCCCGTACGCCCGCGCGATGGCGGCACGCGACATCGACTGCGTCGGCATGCCGAGGGCGTCGCCGATCGCGAGACCGTAGAAGGCGCCGAGCGCTCGCTCGCGCATCAGCGACTGCCGGGTGAACATGTACAAACATGTACAGCGCCCGACGAGGACGTGTAAAGCCCCTGGTCAGCGGTCAGGCGCCGCCGGTGGACAGCTCGGCCGCGCCGAAGGAGACGTCGAAGCGGTCGCACCAGATGCTCACGCTGGTGTAGCCGGCCAGGTCGGTGCCCGCGGGCAGGGGGTAGTTCTGGTTCCCCTTGTTGCCCTTGAGCTTGCCCGCGTCGAGGTACCGGCCGTCGTCGAACAGGCCCCAGCCGTCCTTGCCGGGCTTCACCGGGGCGTCGCTGAGCCAGACGTGCACGTCCGGGCCGCTGCTGGTCGCCAGGTTCTCCAGGCGCAGCACGAGCGCCCCGTCGGCGGCGCGCAGGATCCGGACGGTGCCGGCGGTCCGGTGCTCGTGGCTGACCAGCGTCCCCGTCGCGACTTCGGCCGGCGCGGCGGGCTCGGTGGGTGCGGACGGCGGTACGGCGGGCCGGGACACGGGGCCGGCGAGCGGCAGGGACTCCTCGACCGTCTCGTCCACCCAGAGCCGCCACGGCTGGAACCAGTACAGGCCCGCCGCGACCGCGACCAGCCCCGTGACCAGGACGCCGACGACCCGGGGCCGGGTGAGTAGGCGCCGCGTGCGGCTCATGCCGTTCTCCTGTCTTCCGCGCTTCGCTCGCCCGCGAGGGACAGCCACGACATCCCGGCGGCGACGCCGAGCATCGTGACCACCCCGCGCGGCCAGAAGATGTGACTGTCCAGAAAGGACACGCTCGCGAGCAGGAGGACCACCCCGCCCGGCACGGCCCACCACCCCGCGCGCAGGACCGCCGCCACGGCGATCAGGACGCCGGCCACGAGGAAGCAGGCCGCGCCGATGTGGCCCACCAGGTCGCCGGCCGTGAACACCGCGCCGAGGACCGGGGTGGCGCCGTGCTGGGCGTGGACCACCGTGCCCCCGGCGATCCCCGCGACGGCGTCGAGGCCGCCGTAGAACGCCGCGTACCCGAACGCCGCCACCCTGCCGGGCCATCGGAGCCACGGCGGCGCGGACGCCAGCAGGGACCACGCCGCCACGCCCAGCAGCGGGAAGACCGGCAGCAGGATGATGTGCAGCGTGGTCCACCAAGGCGCCGTCGCGGCGTCGAGCCGGGCGGGGTGCACCGCGCCGAACCCGGCCAGCAGGAGACCTGGGACGGCGACGAGGAACCCACGCAGTGACCTGGACACCGGGCGACCGTAGCCCGGGTCGGCCGGGGAACCGGTGGTTCACGGCATTAGGAAACCCTTACGCGTCACCGCACCAGGGCGTCGTGGCCCAGGAGGTCGCCGAACACCGAGACCGCGCGGTCGACCGCGTCGTCGTCCACGCCCGCGTGGGTCACCGCGCGGATGCGGTCGGTGCCGAGCTCTTCCACCCGGATCCCCCGCCGGCGGGCCGCCTCGATCAGCGTCCGGGTCGTGTAGCGGTCGTCGCGGACCTTGAAGAACACCATGTTCGTCAGCGGCGGGCCCGGGTCCAGCCGGACGCCCGGGATGCGCGACAGGCCGCGGGCGAGGCGGGCCGCGCGGGCGTGGTCGTCGGCCAGGCGCTCGGTCATGTCGGTCAGCGCCACGATGCCGCAGGCCGCGATCATCCCGGCCTGGCGCATGCCGCCGCCGAGCATCTTGCGCATCCGGCGCGCCGCCGCGATCGTCACGCGGTCGCCGACCAGCACCGAGCCGATCGGCGCGCACAGGCCCTTCGACAGGCAGATCTGCACCGTGTCCGCGTGCTTGGCCACCTCCGCCGCGCTGACGCCGAGCGCCACCGCCGCGTTGAACAGCCGGGCGCCGTCCAGGTGCAGGGCGACGCCGTGCGAGCGGATCAGCCGGGACACCTCGCTGAGGTAGTCCAGCTGCAGGGGCAGCCCGCCGCAGCGGTTCTGCGGCGTCTCCAGGCTCAGCACCGCCGGCGGCGCGATCTGCGGGTCGCTGCGGTCGACCGCGCACGCCTCGGCGATCGCGGCGGGGTCGATCGTGCCGTCGGGCAGGTTCGGCAGCGGGTCGTAGACGATGCCGCCGCACAGCGACGCGCCGCCCGCCTCGTAGACGTACACGTCGGACTCGTGCCCGACGATCGCCTTGCCGCCGCGCGGGCAGTGCGCGAGCAGCGCGGTCAGGTTCGCCATGGTGCCGCTCGGCATCAGGCAGCCGGCCTGCTTGCCGAGCAGCTCGGCGGCGAGCTGCTCCAGCCGGTCCACGGTGGGGTCCTCGCCGTAGACGTCGTCGCCGAGCGGGGCGCGCGCGGCGGCTTCGAGCATCGTGGGCGTCGGCAGGGTGAAGGTGTCGCTGCGCAGCTCGACGTAGGTGTCCTGGGCGGACGCGGGCTCCGGGCGGAGGGTCGCGAGGTCGTCGGCGAAAGTGGTCACAACAGGCTCCTCAGAGGT
Source organism: Amycolatopsis sp. NBRC 101858 (assembly GCF_030269325.1). Taxonomy (GTDB): domain Bacteria; phylum Actinomycetota; class Actinomycetes; order Mycobacteriales; family Pseudonocardiaceae; genus Amycolatopsis; species Amycolatopsis ponsaeliensis. Next base: position 1,172,589 of record NZ_BSTD01000002.1, read on the forward strand.
CAGTGGGTGAGGGTTCGGACGGCGTCGTCGAGGCCGATTTCGGCCTGGCTCCAGCGCCAGCGGCGTTCCTCGGCCGCGGCGCGGATCCGGGCGAACCCGGCTTCGGCTTCGGTGACGGCGGCGAGCACGGACTCCCGCGCCGGGCCGCCGCCGTGGGCCGCGTGCTGGGCGACCTCGGCCGGGTCGAGCGCGGCGAGGACGTGCGGCGGGTACCCGGCCAGCCGGACGCGGGCGACGTCGTGCAGCGGCACCCCGGCGTCGAGGGCTTCCTTGGCGATGGCCCCGACTTCGTGGTGCGCCTGGCGGAACGGGACGCCGGCGTCGACGAGCCGTTCGGCCAGGTGGGTGGCCGCGGTCTGGCCGTCGACGGCGCGTTCGTACATCCGTTCCGGCACCGGCTCGGCGCCCTCGACGACGAGCCGCAGCAGGACGACGGCGTCGGTCGCGGCTTCGAGCGCCGACCACGCCGGGGCGACGGCTTCGGTGCCGACGGCGATGGCGTTGGTGAAGCGGGCGGTGGCCATGGCGCTCGCCGACGCGGTGAACGCGCCGAGCGGGGCCAGCGCCCGGCCCTGGACGTGTTCGAGCAGGAACGGGTTGCGCTTCTGCGGCATCATCGAGCTGGACCCGACGACGTCGTCGGCCAGCCGCAGCAGCCCGGCCTCGGCGCTGGTCCACGCCTGCAGGTCGTGCGAGACGCGGCAGAGCAGGACGCCGAGGACGGTGGCCGCGGAAAGCTGGCGCAGCACCAGGTCCCGCGACGCGACGGCGTGCAGCGAGTTCGGGATCGGGGTGGCGAAGCCGAGCAACGCGGTGGTGCGGTCCTGGTCGACCGGCAGCGACGTACCGCCGACCGCGCCCGCGCCGAGCGGGTTCTGGTCGATCTCGGCGCCGGCCTGCCAGACGCCTTCGACGTCGCGGACGAGCGCGCTCGCGACGCCGGCGAGGTAGTGGCCGTAGGTGATCGGGACGGCGGGCTGGTGGTGGGTGTAGGCGGGCATGGTGACACCCGCCCAGCGCCGGGCCCGCTCGAGCAGGGCGCGGCCGAGGGCGTCGGACTCGGCGAGCAGCCGTTCGTGCGGTTCGCGCAGCCGCAGCCGCACGACGGTGGCGTTGAGGTCGTTGCGCGAGCGTCCACTGTGGAGGATCCCGCCGACCTCGGCACCGAGGGTGTCGATGAGGTGGGATTCGTAGGCGAGGTAGCGGCCCCGGGGCGCGGGGACGTCGTGCAGCGGCGCGAAGCCTTGTTTCCGCAGGCTTTCGATCCCGCGGAGGAGTTCGCCGGCCCGAGCGGAGTCGACGATGCCGCGTTCGGCGAGCATGACGACGTGGGCCCGGTCGACCTGGCTGATGAGCCCGAGCTCGGCGGCGACGGGATCGGGCGCGGGGGCGGTGTCGCGGTCGAAGAGGATCTCCCGGGCCGCGGCGGAGATGGGGCTGGTGAGCCGTCCGGTCCCGCCTGGGGCGATGGTCATCGAGGTGCTCCTTCCGGGGTGTCCGGGTGGGGTGTGGGAAGGGATCGGGGTGGTCGGTGCCGACTCGGCGCGGCCCGGTCGGCGGCGGAGGCGGGTGGACCTCCGCCTGCCGCGGGCGGCGGCGCGGGTCGGCGGCCGGCCGCCACCACTGGCGCTACCGTCGCGATCAGGAACCGCAACGTCATCGGGCCTCTCCTCTCGGCGCGGGCACCAGGGCCGCGCGCAGCCGGTCCAGGCCCGCGACCGCTGCCGCGCGGCCTCCCCTGGGCCGGTCCGCCACCGCCAGGACGTGCCCGGCCCGGTCGCGGTAGTCCCGGGCCGGGCGGACCACCGTCCCGTCGGGCCGGTACAGCCGGGCCTCGACGACACCCGGCACACTCGATGCCTTCGCCTCCGCGTCACCGGCCGAAAGCACCGACGTGGCCGTGGCCGTCAAGAACCGCAGCGACGCGCACGCCCGCCGAGAAGCCCGCAGGTCCGGTGGCAGCCCCAGGACCGCCGCCACCTGCGCCGCCACCAGGTCGACGCCCGTTGCCGCGCGGACCAGCTCCGGGATCATTCCGCCCGCCGGGCGCGGGTTGACCTCCATCAGCCGCGGCCCGTCCGGGGTCAGGCGGATCTCGACGTGGGCCGCGCCGAAACCCAGACCCAGCGCCGTCACCGCCGCTCGGGCCGTGTCGATCAACGCCGTCTCGTCCAGCGGCGGCAGCGCGGCCGGGACGTCGTGGCCGACCTCGACGAAGAACGGCGCCGGTCCCAGGTGCTTGCGCACCACCGCCACCACGACGTCGCCGAACAGCTCCACCGAGTACTCCGGCCCGCTCGCGTACGGCTCCACCAGCACCTGCGCCGGCACCGGCAGCCCGCGTTCGTTGTGCGTCACCGAAAGCAGCGCCGCCGCCTGGGACGCGACCGCCTCGGGCGTCTCGCAGCGCAGCACGCCGACGCTCCCCGACCCCTCGGCCGGCTTGAGCACCACCGGGAACTCGACCGCCGCCGCGACGGCCGCCTCCACCGAAGTCGCCACCGTGCACGGTGCCCCGAGCACCGCCCGCTGATGGGCCTTGTTCCGGCACTCCGTGACGGCCAAGGGATCCGGGCCGGGCAGCCCCAGTTTCGCCGCGATCCGGGCCGCGACCGGGATGAAGTACTCCGAGCTGCTCGTCACCCCGGCCGGCTCGCCGATGTCCTCAGCCAGCACCGCGCACGCGTCCGACGTGTCGCACCGGACGACGCGGATGCCGTCTTCGGCCGCATAGGGGTAGCGCGAAGGATCGGCCGCGGCCAGGACCGGCTCGAACCCGAGAGAACGGGCCTGCCGCGCGAACAGCCGCCCGGTGCCGGTGGTGTTGCTCTCGACGAGCAGCAGCGTGCGCTTCACGACGCGTCGGCCAGCGAGCGCCGGCCCCAGTTCAGCCAGGTCCACGAGCCGCCCGGCTCGGCAGGCGTGACGACCTCGTACGGCTCGGCCGCCCCCGAGTGGGCCAGCCCCTGCGCGCGCAGCCACTCGTCGGAGTAGACCGTGTCCTGGTAGCGGTAGCCCTCGTCCGGCAGCAGCGCGACGACCGTCGCGTCCGGGTTGCGGCGCGAGAACCAGTCCGCGACCTTGAACGACGCACCGCTGGTCGGGCCCATGAACAGGCAGTGCCGCGCGTACAGCTCCCGGGTCGCGGCGAACGCTTCGGCCGCGCCGATCCAGTGCACCTGGTCGTAGCCGGTGTGGTCGACGTTGGGCGGCACCAGGCTGTTGCCGAGCCCGCGCAGCACGCGCGGCCCGTCCTCCTGGCCGAAAATCGCACTGCGCTGGGTGTCGACGCCGATGAGCGTCAGGTCCGGCACGAGCATCCGCAGGAACGAGCTCGTGCCCGACGTCGAGCCGCCGGAGCCGACCGCGCCGACCAGGCAGTCGGGCACGCCGATCGTCTCGGCGAGCTGCTCGGCCACCAGCGCGTACGACCGCGGGTTGTCGGGATTGCTGTACTGGCCCGGTACCCAGTGGTTCGGGTACTCCGCACGCAGCTCTTCGAGCCGGTCGAGCCGCGCGCGCTGGTAGCCACCGACCGGGCTGGGCTTCGGGCAGATCTCGACGCGGGCGCCGAGGTGTTCGAGGCGGCGCTTCAACGGCGCGTCGATCGCCGGGTCGCCGACGATCGTGAGCGGGTAGCCGCGCAGCCGGCAGACCATGGCGAGGCCGAGGCCGAAGGTGCCCGACGAGGTCTCGAGCACGGTCGTGCCGGGACCGACTTCACCGCGTTCTTCGGCGCGGTCGAGCATGAACCGGGCGGGCAGCAGCTTCATCAGGCCGAACGCGGCGACGTGGAAGTTGGGCCGGATGCGGATGATCCGGGGCAGCTCGGTCGCCTCCACGACGGACCGGCTGACGGGTGCGGCAAGGGTCATCGGACTCACCTCTCGGTTTCGAACTGCCAGGTCTCGGTCACGTCGAGCCGCGTCGCGGCGAACTCCAGCCGCGCCGGGGTTTCGGCGTCGGCCGCGTCGAAGATCAGGCCGGCGACGTCGCCGCTGTGGGCGACCTGCACGCCGGCGGCCCCGGCGGCGCGGGCGACGGCGAGGATGTCGTCCAGCCCCGGCACGGGCAGGTGCCGCTGGTTGAGCAGGGTGCTGGCGGTGGCGACGCGGCCGAGCAGGCCCGCGTCGCCGTCGCGCACGGCCCGCCGGAGCAGGCCGCGCAACGGCCGGAACGCCTCGATCTCCCACGACGTGTAGCGCGCCGGGGTGAGTTCGAGGGTGTCGACGCCGCGGCCGCCCGGGCTGGTCCCGAACCCCAGCACGGCCAACGGCATCAGCTCACCGAGGTCTTCGATGGGCTCGCCTTCGCGGTGGGCGAAGACCACCGCGCGGCCGCCGTACATCAGCGAGTCGGACGCGGTTTCGGCTTCGACGGCCAGCGCACCGACCTCGGCGGGCGAGAGCCGGCGGCCGGTCGCGGCGAGGACCGCGCCGATCGCCGACGTCACGTCCGCGGTCGAGGAGCCGAAGCCGCGGCAGAGCGGGATGTCGCTGGTGATGTCGAGCAGGCCGCCGGGGACCGGGTGCCCGAGCCGCGCCAGGGTGAGGTCCGCGGCGCGGCGGGCTTTGGTGCGCCACGCGGGACGCACGGTCGTGCCGTCGTCGTCGGTGGGCAGGAACGTGGCGCGGGTGCTGTAGAGCGGGCACGGCAGCGTGACGAGCCCGCGGCGGAGCCGGCCGTCGGCGACGAACACCCCTTGCAGGATCTCGCCGTGGTGGGCGTCGACGCGGAAGCTCCCCGCGCGCGGGTCGGTGACGGTGACGGTGGCCGGCGCCGGTGCGGCGACCGCGAGGTCTTCGGTCATGGCGTTCTCCTTCACTCGTCGGCGGTCACGGCGAGCCCGGCCAGCACGGCCCGGGCCAGCTCCGCCACGTGCGGCGGTTCGACCATGTCCCAGTGGTGTCCCGGCACCGGTGTCACCGTGAGCTCGCCGCGCGTGCGGGCGCGCCAGCTCTCCGGCCGCACCTCCGGGCGGCCCTTCACCGGGTGGGTGCCGGTGGAGGTGATGAGGTGGATGCCGGTGTCGACGACCGCGCGGCAGCGGTAAGCCTCGACGGCGTCCTTGCCGGCCAGGTAAACCCGCGCCATCTGCTCGACGACGGCGTTGCCCGCCACCTCCGAGACCATGCCGCGGTCGCGGGCCTCGGCGAGCATCTCGTCGAGCGTGTCGACGGCCCCCGGAGCCAGCTTCAGCACGGCCTCGCCGAACCATGCCAGGGGATCACTCGTGTCGACCTCCGGGAGCGGGTTGCCGTAGTCGTCGACGCCGAGGACGGTCGCGTCGATGACGCACAGGTGCTCGACCGCCCGGCCCGCTTTTTCCAGCTGGGCGGCCATTTCGAAGGCCACCGACCCGCCCTGGGACCAGCCCGCGAGCCGGATGGGCCGGTCGCCGGCGACCGGCAGCAGGTCGGCGATGAACGCCGCGGCCAGCTCCTCGATGGTGTGCACCGGGTCCTCGCCGGGCGCGAAGCCGGGCGCTTGCAGCCCGAACACCGGCAGCGCCGGGTCGAGCTCGGCGACCAGCTGCAGGTACGGGAACGGGCTCCCCGCGGTCGGCGGCAGCAGGAACAGCGGGGCGACACCCGCGCGGCCCGGCGAGAGCGGGACGACCAGTCCCCCGTCGCTCTCCCCGGCGCGGATGTGGTCGGCCAGGGCCCGGACGGTCGGTGCGCGGAAGACCTCGGCCAGCCCGACGGTCGCGCCCAGCTCGGCCTTGATCCGGTCGACCAGCACCACGGCCAGCAGCGAGTGGCCGCCGACGTCGAAGAAGCCGTCGGTGACGCCGACGCGGCGGCCGAGCAGGTCTTCCCACAGTTTCGCCAGGGCCATCTCCAGCTCGTCGCGCGGGAGGACGCCGGACGTCGCGACCGGGGTGGCGTCCGGGGCGGGCAGCGCGACGCGGTCGATCTTGCCGTTCGAGGTCAGCGGCAAGGTGGCCAAAGTGGTCAAGGTCGACGGGACCATGTACTCCGGCAGCCGCTCGGAAAGGTGCGCTCGCAACTCCTCGACGTCCACTGTGGACGGCGCGACGTACCCGGCGAGCGCGCCGTCGCGGACCACGGCGACCGCCTCGGTGACGCCGGGGCCGCCGACGAGCGCGGCCTCGATCTCCCCCAGCTCGATCCGGTAGCCGCGCACCTTCACCTGGTGGTCGGTGCGGCCGACGAACTCCAGCCGCCCGTCCGGCAGGTAGCGGGCGAGGTCGCCGCTGCGGTAGAGGCGACCCGGGCCGAACGGGTTCGCCACGTACTTCGCGGCGGTCAGGCCCGGGTTGCCCGCGAAGCCGCGGGCGACTCCGGCGCCGCCCGCGTACAGCTCGCCGGTGACGCCGGCCGGGACCGGGCGCAGGTGCTCGTCCAGCAGGTAGACCTCGGTGTTCCAGATCGGCCGCCCGACCGAGATCGGCGTGGTCACGCACTCGGCGGCGGGCAGCAGGTTGATCACGTTGGCCACGGACGTCTCGGTGTGACCGTACTCGTTGGCCACCACGACTTCGGGGGCGTTCTCGCGCCAGAACTCCAGGGCTTCGGCGGTGAGCTGCTCACCGCCGACGACCAGGTGCGCGGCCGCGCCCGCCGCCTCGGGCTCCAGACAGCGGCGCAGCGGCTCGAGGTGCGCCGGGGTGAGCTTGACGAAGCTGAACTTCCGGCCGCTCGACAGCACGTCCGCGAGGCCCGCCACCGGGTGCTCGTCCTCCGGCACCAGCGTCACGGTCGTGCCGCACAGCAGCGGCAGGAACAGCCCGGTGACCGTGAGGTCGAAGGCGAGCGACGAGTGCACCGGGGCGCCGTCGCCCTCGTCGGCGCGGTAGGCCTGGCGGCACCAGTCCAGGTAGTGGAGCACGCCGCGGTGGCTGATCATCACGCCCTTGGGACGGCCGGTCGAGCCCGAGGTGTAGATGACGTAGGCGAGGTTCTCCGGGTCGACGACCGGGTCCTGCCACGGCACCGGGTCGTCGGCGACCGGCTCGTCGGCGAAGACCACGACGTCACCGAGGTCCTCATTCGCGTAGCGACGGGTCGTGACGAGCACGCGGGCGCCGGCCTGGCGGAGCATGTACTCCTTGCGGTCCTGCGGGTACGCCGGATCCAGGGGGATGTAGTGGCCGCCGGTCTTGAGGATGGCCAGCAGCACCGGCAGCAGCAGCGGGCCGCGTTCGCAGAGCACCCCGACCGGGGTCTCGACGCCGACGCCGTGGGCTCGCAGCCGCTGGGCCAGCCGGGTCGCGCGGGCCTCCAGGTCGGCGTAGGTCAGCTCGCCGCCGCCGCAGCGGACGGCGATCGCGTCCGGGTTCGACGCGGCCTGCTCGGCGATCCGGCCGTGCAGCGTGCCGCGCAGGTAGGGCTCGGCGGTGGCGTTCCAGGTTTCGAGGAGCAGCTTCCGCTCGTCCGCGCCGAGGACGTCCACTTCGGACAGCCGGACGCCGGGCCTGGCGGCCAGCTCGGTGAAGAGCCGGACGAAGTGCTCGCCCATGCGCTCCATCCGGGCCCGGTCGAAGAGCGCGGTCGCGTACTCGAGGACGCCTTCCACGGACCCGTCGGCCTGGCGGACGAAGGAGATCATCAGGTCGAACTTGGCGGTGCTCGAAGCCAGGTCGACCGAGGACACCGCGAGATCGCCCAGCGCGGCTTCGCCTTCCGAGGAGTCGTAGACGGCGAACATGACCTGGACGACCGGGGTGTGCGCGAGGTCGCGCTCGGGCGCCAGCTCCTGCACCAGCCGCTCGAACGGCAGGTCTTCGTGGGCCTGGTCGGCCAGCCGGGCCGTCCGCACGCGGTCGGCGAGGGCGGCGAAGTCCGGGTCGCCGGACAGGTCGCCGCGGGCGACGACGGTGTTCACGAAGAACCCGACCATGTGCTCCAGCTCGGCCCGGCCGCGCCCGGCGACCGGGGTGCCGACGGCGATGTCCTCGCGGCCGGTGTGCCGCCCGAGGACGACGTACGCGGCGGCGAGCAACGTCACGAACGGTGTCGCACCGGTGCTTTTTCCCTGGTCCAGTACCGCCTCGGCGGCGTCGGCCGGGATGGTGAAGCGGGCCGACGCGCCGTGGTGGTCACGCTGGGCCGGGCGCGGCCGGTCGGCCGGCAGCTCCAGGGTCTCCAGCCCGGCGAGCCGGTCCTTCCAGTAGACGAGATCCGCGTCGTGAGCGTCCACCCGGGACTGTTCCCACACCGCGAAGTCCGCATAGGACAGTTCGATCGGGGGCAGCTCGGCGCCGGTGTAGAGCTTGCGCAGGTCCTCCAGGAGGATCGGCAGCGACCAGCCGTCGCAGGCGATGTGGTGGACGTTGAGCGCCAGGACGTGCCGCTCGGGTGCCTCGCGGACCAGCAGCGCCCGGAACACCGGCCCGGCCGCGAGGTCGAACGGACGGCTGACGTAGTCCGCCAGCACCGCGTCCAGGTCGCCCTCGACCACCGGCAGGTCGACCGGCTCGGGAGCGCCGATCACCTGACGCGGCTTGTTGTCCTCGGCGATGTAGGTCGTGCGCAGGATCTCGTGCCGCGCGACCAGGGCGTCGAGCGAACGCTGCAGCGCGTCGACGTCGAGGGTGCCGTCCAGGCGGAGCAGGAGCGGCACGGCGTACTCGGCGCTGTCCGGGTCGAGGCGGTCGAGGAACCACAATCGCTGCTGGCCTGCCGACAGCGGGAGCGGGACGTCGCGGTCGGCCCGGCCGAAGGTGCGGACCGGCGCGGTCGCCCGGCCGCGCAACCGCTTCGCGAGCACCGCGGCCCGCAGCCGGGCCGCCCGTTCGGCGGTGTCGTCGGCGGGGCGGGTGTCGAACGTGGTCATGCGCTGGCCTCCTCGGTGAGGGAGTCGAGGAGCTCCTGCTCGGACATGCCGGCGAGCTCGGCCTCGATCTCGGTGTGGACCACGGCGGCGAGCGCGGCGACCGTGGTGGTCTGGAACAGCACGGGCAGGGGCAGGTCCACGCCGAACGCGGCCTGCAGCCGCATGCGGACCTTGGCGGCGAGCACGGAATGCCCGCCGAGGGCGAAGAAGTCGTCGCCGAGCCCGACGCGGGGCACGCCCAGCACCTCGGCCCAGATGTCGGCGATCAGCTGCTCCTCGGGGCTGTCCGGGGCGACGTAGTCCGCCGTCTCCTCGGCCGGTTCGGGCAGCGCGGCGCGGTCGAGCTTGCCGCTGGTGTTGACCGGCAGCGCGGCGAGCACGACGAACGCGCTCGGCACCAGGTGCTCCGGCAGCCGCTGCCCGAGGAAGGCACGCAGGTCCGCGGCCGTGACGTCCCCGGCGACGTAGGCGACCAGGCGTTTCTGGCCGGCCGGGTCCGGTTTGGCGAGCACGACCGCCGCGGTGAGCGCGGGGTGGGCCCGCAGCGCGGACTCGACTTCGCCGAGTTCGATGCGGAAGCCGCGGATCTTGACCTGGTCGTCGGTCCGGCCGAGGAACTCCAGCTCTCCGGCGCGGGTGCGGCGGACGAGGTCGCCGGTGCGGTACATCCGGCCACCCGCCGGGTTCGCGACGAACCGGCTCGCGGTGAGTCCCGGCCGGCCGAGGTAGCCGCGGGCCAGGCCCGGGCTCGCGACGTACAGCTCCCCCGCCACGCCCGGCGGCACCGGCTGCAGGCGGTCGTCCAGGACGTACGCCCGCGTGTGGCGCAGCGCGCGGCCGATGGTCACCTGCTCGCCCGGCACCAGCGGCTCGCTCACCGTGGACACGACCGTGGCTTCGGTCGGGCCGTACATGTTGAGCATCCGGCGGCCCGGCGCCCACTTCGCGACCAGCTCCGGCGGGCAGACGTCGCCGCCGACCACGACCGTCCGGAAGTCCGGCAGGTCCGGGTCCTCGACGGTGGCCAGCGCCGCGGGCGGGATCAGCGCGTGCGTCACGCGTCCTTCGGCGAGGACGTCCCGGAGCTGGTCGCCGAGCAGCGGTCCGGGCGGGGTCACGACGAGGGCGGCGCCGGTCATCAGCGACGCGCACAGCTCCAGGATCGACGCGTCGAAGCTCGGCGAGACGTACTGCAGCACGCGGTCGCCCGGGCCGACCCGGTAGGCGGCGACGGTGTTGGCCACCAGGGTGCCGAGGCCGGCGTGGCTGACGACGACACCCTTCGGCCGTCCGGTGGAGCCCGACGTGTAGATCACGTACGCCGCGTTCTCCGGCTCGACCTCGACGTCCAGCGGACTGTCGTCCATTGTGGACTCCGGCAGCTCTCGGAGAGTGAGCACCGGATCGGCGTCGTCGAGCATGTAGCGGATGCGCTCTTCCGGGTAGCCCGGGTCGATCGGGAGGAACGCCGCCCCGGTCTTGACGACGGCAAGCTGGGCGACGACCAGGTCGGCCGAGCGCGGCAGCAGCAGCGCGACGACCTCCTCCGGCCCGGCGCCGTGAGCCTGCAGGACCCGGGCCACGCGGTTCGCGGCCTTGTCCAGCTCGGCGTAGGTGAGCGAGTCCGGTCCGGCCACGACGGCCGGGGCATCCGGGGTTCGCTGTGCCTGGGCTTCGATCAACCCCGCGAAGGTCCCGCCGGGGGCATCGTCGCCGAGCGGGGTGGCCTCGGCCGCGTCGAGCATCGGGACGCGGTCCACAGGACGCTGCGGGTCGGCGGCGAGCCCGGCCAGGAGCCGGACGTACCGCTCGGCGAACCCGGCGACCGTGTCCTCGTCGAACAGCGCGACCGGGTATTCGAGGACGCCGTCGACCGCGCCGGAGGGCTGCTCGCGCAGCACCATGGCGAGGTCGAACTTGGCGGCGCCGGTCTCGACGCCCAGGGGCTCGCAGTCGAGGTCACCGAGTTCCCAGCCACCTTCGGAGACCGTCTGCAGCGCGAACATCAGCTGCACCAAGGGGTTCCGGCTCGGGTCGCGGTCGGGCCGCAGCTCGGCGACGACCCGGTCGAACGGGACTTCCTGGTGGCTGAAGGAGTTCAGCGCGGTCTCGCGGACGCGCTCCAGCAGCTCGGTGAAGCCGGGCGAGCCGGTCAGGTCCGCGCGCAGGGCCAGGGTGTTGACGAACTGGCCGATCAGCCGCTCGGTGTCCGGGTGGTCGCGACCGGCGACCGGGCTGCCGACCGCGAACTCGCGCAGCCCGGTGTGCCGGGAGACGAGGACCTGGAATCCCGCCAGCAGCGTCATGAACAGGCTGGCCCGGGCTTCGGTGCCCAGCTCGCCGAGCCGGTTCGCCAGCTCCGCCGGGACGCTGAACTCGTACCGCGCGCCACGCGGGTCCCGCACCGCCGGCCGGGGCCGGTCGGCGGGCAGCTGCACGACCTGCGGGACCCCGGCCAGCTGCGTCCGCCAGAACTCGACGTCCGCTTCGGTGGGCTGGGACCAGGTCGCGACGTCGGCGTACTGCACCGGCAACGGCGGCAGGTCGGCACCCGCGTAGAGGTCGCGCAGCTCCTCGGCGAGGAGGCCTTCGGACCAGCCGTCGAGGACGATGTGGTGGGCCGAGAGGACCAGGACGTGGTCGTCCTCGGCGAGCCGGCCGAGGGCCGCAGCGAACACCGGGCCCGTGGCGAGGTCGATGGGCCGCGCCGCCAGGAACGGCTCGACCTCGTCGATGTCGCTGACCGGCAGCGGGACCGGCCCGGCGGGGTCGACGACCTGCCTCGGCTCACCGTCGATCTCCACGAACCGGGTCCGCAGGATCTCGTGCCGCTCGACCAGTTTCGTCAGGGCGGCGGCCAGCGCGTCGATGTCGAGGGAGCCGCGGAGGCGGACCGCGTTGGGCACCAGGTACTCGGCGCTGGACGGTGCCATCCGGTCGGCCAGCCACATGCCGACCTGGACCCCCGCAAGGGGCGCGGGGCCGTCGGGCCGCTTCGGGATCGCCTCGAACTCGCGGCGGGTGGCGCGGGCGACGGCGTCGGCGAGTTCGGCGACTGTGGGCGAGTCGAAGATGAGCCGGATCGGGATGTCCGCCGAGAGCCGCTTGCGCAGCTCGGCGACCACCCGGACACCCAGCAGGGAGTGCCCGCCCAGGTCGAAGAAGTTGTCGTCCGCGCCGACGCGTTCGACGCCCAGGACGTTCTGCAGCACCTCGGCGACCAGCTCCGCGACCGGGCCTTCCGGAGCGCGGTACTCGGCGCCGGCCGCGGCCGGCGCGGGCAGCACCTTGCGGTCGATCTTGCCGCTGGTCGTGGTCGGGAACTCCGGCAGCACGCTCAGCGCCGTCGGCACGAGGTAGCCGGGCAGCCGTTCGCGGAGCTGCTCGCGGATCCCGGCCTCGGTGAGCGTGACGCCGGCCTGCGCGGTGACGTACCCGGCGAGGCGCTTGTCCCCGGGCGACGGCTGCCAGACCGTCACCGCGGCTTCACGCACCCCGGGCAGCTCCAGGAGCACCTGCTCGACCTCGCCGGGTTCGACGCGGATGCCGCGGATCTTGACCTGCGAGTCCTGGCGGCCGAGGAAGGTCAGCGCGCCGTCGGGGGTGCGCAGACCGCGGTCGCCGGTGCGGTAGAGCCGCTCGCCGGGGTGGAACGGGCTGGCCAGGAACGCCGCCGCCGTCTTGCCCGGGTTGCCGAAGTAGCCCCTCGCCAAGCCGACGCCGCCGATGAACAGGTCACCGGGGACGCCGACCGGGACCGGCCGGAAGTGCTCGTCGAGGACGTGGATCTGGTTGTTGGCGATCGGTGAGCCGACGCTGACCGAGCCCGCGCCGTCGAGGTCGGAGCGGAGGCACTCGCGCATGGTCGAGTCGATCGACACTTCGGTGGCGCCCCACTGGTTGTGCAGGGTCGCGTGCTCGCCCAGGCGGTCGAGGAACAGCTTCAGCAGTTCCGGTTGCAGCGCTTCGCCACTGGTGATGACGTTGCGCACGGTCTTGAGCGCGGCCCGGTCGGCCGAGGTCAGCTGCTCCAGGAAGAGCGTCAGCATGCTCGGCACGAACTGCAGGTTGACGACCCGGTGCTTGATGGCGCCGGCCAGGATCGCGGCCGGGTCGCGGTGCAGGCCCGGTGGGATCAGCGCGACGCGCCCGCCGACGATCAGCGGCCACAGGCATTCGATGGCGGCGTCGTCGAAGACCAGCGTCGTCTTCTGCAGGACGGCTTCGCCCGGCTGCAGCCGGTAGGTGTCCTGGTGCCAGCGCAGGCGGTTGACCCAGCCGCGGTGGGTGCTCGCGACGCCCTTCGGCTTCCCGGTGGAGCCCGAGGTGTAGTAGATCGAGACGAGGTTGTCGGGGTGGGTGTCGTCGGTGATCTCCGGGGCTTCTCCGGCCGAATCGGACACTTCGAGGAAGACGATCTCGCCGGTCGCCGGTGTCTTCGCCCCCGCGTTGACCAGGCAGACGGGCGAGTTGGCGTCGCCGAGGATGCCGAGGACCCGGAGGTCGGGTGCGTCGGTCTCGATCGGGACGAACGCGCCGCCGGCCTTGAGGATCGCGACGAGGCCCACGATCAGGTCGATCGAGCGGTCCATCCGCAGGCCGACCGGGACGTCCGGGGCCACGCCGTGGTCGCGCAACCGCGCGGCGAGGACTCCGGCGCGGCGTTCCAGCTCGGCGTAGTCGAGGTGGTCGTCTTCGTATTCGACGGCGGTCGCGTGCGGGGTTTTCGCTGCCTGTTCGGCGATGAGGTGGTGCAGGCAGACGCTCTCGTCGTAGGCGACGTCGGTGTCGTTGACGCCGTGGACGAGGTGGGTGCGCTCGGTCTCGCCGAGGAGGTCCAGCTCGCCGACCGGGGTCTCGGGTGCGTCGGCGATCCGCTCGAGCAGTGTGGTGAAGTGGCCGGCCAGGCGCTCGATCGTGGTGGTGTCGAACAGTGCGGTCGGGTACTCGAAGATGCCGGTCAGGGCGCCGCCGGGGTCGTGGGCGAGGGCGAGTTCGAGGTCGAACTTGCTGACCCGGGTGTCGACGGACAGCTGTTCGACGGTCAGGCCGGGCAGCGCCCAGCCGGCTTTCTCGTTGTTCTGCAGGGCGAACACGATCTGCACCAGCGGGGTGCGGGTGAGGTCGCGTTGTGGGCGCAGGAGTTCGACGATCCGGTCGAAGGGGACGTCGTCGTGGTCGAACGCGGCGAGGGTGCTGGTCCGGACCCGGCGCAGGAGTTCGGTGAAGGCCGGGTCGCCGGTCAGGTCCGCGCGCAGCGGCACGGTGTTGACGAAGTGCCCGACGAGCGGCTCGGTCTGCGGGTGGCTGCGGCCGGACACGGGGGTGCCGATGGCGAAGTCCCGCATGGCGGTGTAGCGGCCGATCAGGACTTCGAAGGCGGCGAGCACGGTCATGAAGAGGCTGGCACCGTGCTCGGCCCCGAGTGCGGCCAGCTTCCCGACGGTTGCCGCGGGCACGTGCACCGGGGTCTTGGCCCCGGCGATGTCCCGGGTGAGCGGGCGAGGCCGATCGGCGGGCAGCTCGGCGACGTGCGGCATGCCGTCGAGGGCTTGACGCCAGAAGGCGAGCCCGGCTTCGTCGGAGGCTTCGGCTTGCCATGCGGCAACGTCGCCGAACTGCACGGGCAGGGCCGCGGGACGGATCCCGGCGTAGTGGTCGCGGAGTTCGGCGGCGAGGACGCCCATGGACCACCCGTCGGCGACGATGTGGTGCAGGACCAGGACGAGGACGTGGTCGGTCGGTGAGACGCGGCCGAGGGCGGTGCGAACGACGGGGCCGTGTTCGAGGTCGAGCGGGATGCCGACCTGGGACTGGATGAAGGACTCGACGTCGCTCACCTCGGTGACCGGGAGCGGCAGCGGCCGCACCGGGTCGACCACCTGGGATGGCTCACCGTCCTGCTCCACGAACCGGCTGCGCAGCACCTCGTGCCGCGCCACCACCGCCGACAGCGCGCCGGCCAAGGTCTCCACGTCCAGGTCGCCGCCGATGCGCAACGCCAGCGGGACCAGGTACTCCGCCGAGCCCGGCGCGAGCCGTTCGGCGAACCAGAGTCCCCTCTGGACCGGGGAAAGCGGCGTACGCGCCCCGTGCTCGCGGACCGGGATCGGCGAGAAGTCCACAGTGGACGCATCCGGGATCAGCCGGGCCAAGGCCGCGATCGTCGGGGCCTCGAACAGCGCCCGCACCCCCAGCCGCACGCCGAACTCCGTGCGCATCCGGCCGGTCACCTTCGCCGCCAGCAGCGAATGCCCGCCCAGCGCGAAGAAGTTGTCCTCCACTCCCGGCTCCGAGACACCGAGGACATCGGCCCAGATCGCGGCGAGCGCGACCTCAGCCGGGTTCCGCGGCGCGACGTGCCCCGCGACGACCCGCTGCGGCGCGGGCAACGCCGCACGATCCAGCTTGCCGTTCGCAGTCCGGGGCAGCTCGGCCAGCGGCACGATCACCGACGGCACCAGGTACTCCGGAAGCCGTGCCGCCGCATGATCGGCCAGCACCGCCGGGTCCGCGGTGCCGACGACGTACGCCACCAGCAGCCCGTCGCGAACGACCACCGCAGCCTGCGTGACCCCCTCGAACCCGGCCAGAACGGCCTGCACTTCCCCGGGCTCGACGCGGAAGCCACGGATCTTCACCTGGTCGTCCGCCCGGCCGGCGTACTCGAGGACACCGAGAGCGTTCCACCGCGCGAGGTCACCCGTGCGGTACATCCGCTCCCCCGCCGCGAACGGCGAAGCCACGAACCGCTCGGCGGAAAGCCCCGGTTGCCCGAGGTAGCCGTGCGCGGTACCGACACCCGACAGGTACAGCTCGCCGACGACACCGGCAGGCACCGGCTGCAGGAGAGCGTCGAGGACGTACGCGTGCTTGCCGACCACCGGCCGCCCGATCGGGACCGGCCCGTCCACCGCCGTGACCGCGTGGACCGTGCTGAAGCCCATCGTCTCGGCCGGCCCGTACCCGTTGACCACCGCGACGTGCGGGTACGACCGCAGCACCTTCGCCAGGTGCGCGGGCGAGGCCGCCTCGCCGCCGGTCATCGCGCGGCGGACCGTCGCGAACACCGCCGGGTGCTCGTCGACCAGGAAGTTGAACAGGCTCGCCGAGACGTCCAGGACCGTGACATCGTGCGCCACGACCAGGTCCTCGATCAGCGCCGGCTCGGGACGCTGGCCGGGCTGGAGCACGACCGTGCCGCCGGCCAGGAGCGGCCCGAGCAGCTGCGTGCCGAACGCGTCCCACGACACCGGCGCGCACTGCAGCCAGACGTCGTCCGGGCCGAACCCGGCGTAGTCCTGGCCGGTCAGCGTGCCGACGACCGCGCGGTGCGGCGCCGCGACCGCCTTCGGGACGCCGGTCGACCCCGAGGTGAACATGACGACGGCGAGGTCGTCCGGGCTGCCGGGCAGGCCGAGGACACCGCCGTCGCGCACGGCGATCGCGGCCGCGTCGGCGACGACGTCGATCCGGCGCCAGGGCAGCTCGCGCCCATCGGTCAAGACGACCGCCGCCGACGTCCGCCGCAGCGCGCCGACCAGGCGCTCGGCCGGGAAGTCCGTGTCCAGCACGGTGTAGGCGGCCCCGGCCTTGAGCACGGCGAGCAGCGCGACGGCCAGCCGCGGCGACCGTCCGATGTGGACACCGACCAGGTCGCCGCGGCGGATGCCCTCGGCGATCAGGTGCCGGGCGAGCCGGTTGGCCTCGACGTCGAGCTGCCCGTAGGTCAGCGACGAGCCCTCGAAGACCAGCGCGGCCGCGTCCGGCGCCCACGCCGCCTGCCGCTCGACCAGCTCGTGCAGCCGCATGGCCGGAGCGGTGACCGTCGTCGTGCCCTGGGCCAGCAGCGCGGCTCGCTCGTCGGCGGTCAGCAGGTCCAGGTCCACGAGCGGGACGTCCGGAGTGGTGACGGCCGCGGTGAGGAACCGGGCGAACCGGGCCGCGATCGACTCGGCGGTGGCCGCGTCGAAGAGGTCGGCGGCGTACTCCAGCTGCCCGGTCAGGCCGGCCGGAGCGCCATCCGGCAAGTGGTTCTCCTCGATGCCCGCGGTCAGGTCGAACTTGGCGACGTCACGGCGGACCGTGACGCCCTCGGTTTCCAGACCCGGCAGGCTGAGCTGCGCGGTGGCGTTGTTCTGCAGCACCAGCATCACCTGGAACAGCGGATGCCGCGCGGCCGAGCGCGCCGGGTTCAGCTCCTCGACGACCCGCTCGAACGGGACGTCGGCGTGCGCCAGCGCGGCCAGCCCGGCGTCGCGGACGCGGGCCAGGAGCTGCCGGAACGTCGGCTGCCCGGACACGTCGGTGCGCAGGACGAGGGTGTTGACGAAGAACCCGGCGAGATCGTCCAAAGCGGTGTCCCCGCGGCCGGCGACGGCGGTGCCCAGCGGGACGTCGTCGCCCGCGCCGAGCCGCGACAGCAGCGCCGCGAACCCGGCCTGCAGCGCCATGAACAGCGTCGCGCCACCGGAGCGGGCCAGGTCGGCGAGGGCCGCGTGGACGTCCGCACCGAGCGCGAACTCCACCGAACCGCCGCGGTGGCTCGCCACAGCCGGGCGGACCCGGTCGGCGGGCAGCGCCAGTTCCTCGGGTGCCCCGGCGAGGGCGTCGCGCCAGAACCCGAGCTGACCGGTGATCTCCGCTTCGTCGAGGACTTCGCGCTGCCACAGCGTGTAGTCCGCGTACTGCACCGGCAACGGCGTCCACTTCGGAGCGTCGCCGTCGAGGCGGGCCGCGTAGGCGGTGGCCAGGTCGCGCCACAGCGGCGCGGCCGACCAGCCGTCGGACGCGATGTGGTGCAGCACCAGCAGCAGCACGTGGTCCTCGGCGGAAACCGAGACCAGGTGCGCGCGGATCGGCAGCTCGGTCCGCAGGTCGAACACGTGCGTGGCGGCCTCGGCGAGCACGTCCGGCAACGAGTCCTCGGTGCACTGGGTGAGCGTCCACGGCACCGAAGGTGTGGTCAGGATCTCCTGCCACGGCTCGCCTTCGTGCGACGGGAACACCGTGCGCAGCGACTCGTGCCGCTCGACGACGTCGGCCAAAGCGGCCTGCAGCGCGGGCACCTCGAGGGAGCCGCGCAGGCGCAGCGCACGCGGGACGTCGTAGCCGGCGTTGGCCTCTTCGGCCTGGTCGACGAACCACAGCCGCTGCTGCGCGAACGACAGCGGCAGCCGCTCGGGCCGCTCCCGCCGGGTCACCGGCGGACGCGCCGGGGCAGCGTCGCCGAGGACCTCGGCGAGCCCGGCGACCGCCGGCGTGCGGAACAGGTCGCGGATGCCCAGCTCGACGCCGAGCACGGCACGGACGCGGCCGATCAGCCGGGCGGCCAGCAGCGAATGCCCGCCCAGGTCGAAGAAGCCGTCGTCGAGACCGACCTCGGGCAGCCCGAGGACTTCGGCGAAGAGTCCACAGAGGACGTTCTCGGTGACGGTCCGCGGCCGGCGCCGTGAGCCCGCCGCGAAGTCCGGCGCGGGCAGCGCGCGGCGGTCGAGCTTGCCGTTCGCGGTCCGGGGCAGCTCGGGCAGCGGCACGATCGCCGACGGCACGAGGTAGTCCGGCAGCCGATCGGCCAGGTAGGCCCGCAGATCGGCCGGTTCGGCCGAGCCGACGACGTACCCGATCAGCCGTCCGTCACGGACGACGACCGCGGCCTGCTCGACTCCGTCGTGGCGGGCCAGCACCGCGCGGACCTCACCGGGCTCGACGCGGAAGCCGCGGACCTTGACCTGGTCGTCGGCGCGGCCGACGTACTCGAGAACGCCGTCGGCGTTCCACCGGACCAGGTCACCGGTGCGGTACATCCGCTCCCCCGCCGCGAACGGCGACGCCACGAACCGCTCGGCGGTGGCGCCGGGCAGGCCGCGGTAGCCGTCGGCGAGGCCGTGGCCCGCGAGGTACAGCTCGCCCGTAACACCCGGCGCGGCGAGCGCGAGATGCGCGTCGAGGACGTAGGCGCGCTTGCTCGCCACCGGCCGCCCGATCGGGATCGCGACCCCGCCGAGGTCGGCCGCGGTG
Organism: Amycolatopsis sp. NBRC 101858; assembly: GCF_030269325.1. Classification (GTDB taxonomy): domain Bacteria; phylum Actinomycetota; class Actinomycetes; order Mycobacteriales; family Pseudonocardiaceae; genus Amycolatopsis; species Amycolatopsis ponsaeliensis. Next base: position 1,191,408 of record NZ_BSTD01000002.1, read on the forward strand.
ATCGGGTGGAACGTCGTGTAGCCCATGCTCTCGGCCGGGCCGTAGCCGTTGATCAGCGCGACGCCCGGGTATTCGCGCAGTGCCTTCGTGACGTGCTCGACGGACGCCGGCTCGCCACCGGTCATGGCGCGGCGCAGCACCGAGAAGACCTGCGGCTCCTGGTCGAGGAGGTAGTTGAACAGGCTCGCCGAAGCATGCAGGACGGTGACGCCGTGCTCGACGACCAGCGCGGCGATGCGGTCCGGCTCGGGGTTCTGGCCGGGCTGCAGGACCGTGCGGCCGCCGTAGAGCAGCGCGCCGAACAGCTGGAGCGCGAAGCCGTCCCACGACACTGGGGCGCACTGGAGCCACACCTGGTCCGCGTCGAAGGTGGCGTAGCCCTGGCCCATGGTCGCGACGACGCCGCGGTGCGAGGTGGCGACGCCCTTGGGCACGCCGGTGGAGCCCGAGGTGAACATGACGCAGGCCAGGTCGGCCGGGGTCAGCTCGACGTCGGGGTTCGTCGGGTCCGGGTGGTCCGGGATCGCTGTCAGGACCCGCCGCACGCCGGCCTGCTCGGTGACCGCGGCCAGGCGCTCGGCCGGGTAGCTCGGGTCCAGCAAGGTGTAGGCGGCGCCGGACTTGAGCACGCCGAGCACCGCGGCGGCGAAGTCGAAGCCGCGGTCGATCAGGACACCGACCACCTCGCCGCGCTGCACACCGTCTTCGATGAGGTGGTGGGCGACCCGGTTGGCGCGGGCGTTCAGCTCGCCGTAGGTCAGCGACTCGTCCTCGAACAGGATCGCGACGGCGTCGGGGTCCTGGCGTTCGACGATGGTGTGCAGGCAGTCCTCAGGCGCCCGCTCGAGGTCGAGCGCGTGGCCCGAAGTCAGCACGATGTCGCGTTCGGCGGTGGTGAGCACGTCGAACGCCGCGACCGACGTCGTGGGCGCGTCGGCGATCTGCTCCAGCAGCCGGACGAACGCGGCGGCCAGGCGCTCGGCGGTGGCGGCGTCGAACAGCGCGGTCGCGTACTCGAACGCACCGGTGATTCCGTCGCCGTGGTCCTCCAGCGCGACGGTGAGGTCGAACTTGGCGACCGAACGAGTCACCTCGTACGGCTCGGTGTCCACTCCGGACAGGGCGACGGGCGGGGTGTCCTGCTGCAGCACCAGCATCACCTGGAACAGCGGGTGCCGCGACGCCGACCGCGCCGGGTTAAGCTCCTCGACCAGGCGCTCGAACGGGACGTCGTCGTGCTCGAACGCGCTCAGGTCGGCTTCCCGGACGCGGTCCAGCAGCTCGGTGAACGCAGGGGCGCCGCTGACGTCCGTCCGCAGGACGACGGTGTTCACGAAGAACCCGACGAGGTCGTCGAGAGCCGGGTCGGGCCGGCCCGCGACGGGGGTGCCGATCGGGACGTCGTCGCCGGCGCCGAACCGCGCCAGCAGCGTGGCGAGGGCGGCCTGCAGAACCATGAACAGGGTCGCGCGCTGCCCGGCCGCCAGCTCCAGGAGCCGTGCGTGCAGCTCGGCCGGGATCTCGATCGCCGCCGAGCCGCCGGTGTGGTCCGCGGTGGCGGGACGGACGCGGTCGTACGGCAGGGCCAGCTCCTCGGGCAGCCCGGACAGAGTATTCGTCCAGTACGCGAGGTCGGTGTCGAGTTCTCGTTGCCACAGCGTGTAATCCGCGTACTGCACGGGCAGCGGCTCCCACTCCGGAGCGCGGCCGCCAAGCCGGGCCGCGTACGCGGTGGCGAGGTCGCGCAGCAGGACCGGGATCGACCAGCCGTCCCCGGCGATGTGGTGGGTCAGCACCAGCAGGACGTGCTCGTCGCCCTCGCTGAACAGCCACGACCGCACCGGCGGCGCGGCGGCCAGGTCGAACGGGGTGCGCGCGGCGTCGGCGACCGAGCCGGTGCCGGCCTCGAACGGGACCTCGAAGGAGTCGAGGATCACCTGGTACGGCCCGGACTCGTCCTCGGCGTAGTACGTCCGCAGGGCTTCGTGGCGTCCGGCTACATCGGACAGTGCGGCCGCCAGCGCGGCAGCGTCGACGTCGCCACGCAGCCGCAAAGCGATCGGCATGTGGTACGAGGTGTCGTCGCGGTCCATCCGGGCCAGGAACCACAGGCGTTCCTGACCGGGCGCCAGCGGGAGCCGTTCGGGCCGCTCGCGGCGCGTGACGGCCGGGCGAGCCACGACGGCGTCACCCAGGCTCTCGCTCAGCCCGGCGACAGTCGGATTCGCGAACAGCGCCCGCACGGTGACGTCGAGGCCCAGCACCGCGCGGATCCGCCCGGCCAGCCGGGTGGCCAGCAGCGAGTGGCCGCCCAGGTCGAAGAACCCGTCGTCGACGCCGACCTCGGGCACGCCCAGGACCTCGGCGAACAGCTCGCACAGCGCGTGCTCGCGAGCGGTGCGCGGGACCCGGCCGGTGCCGCTTTCGAGTGCGGGCACGGGCAGGGCCTTGCGGTCCAGCTTGCCGTTCGGCGTCCGGGGCAGCTCGTCGAGCAGCACGAACGCCGACGGCACCATGTACCCGGGCAGCGCGGCGGCCACGTGCCGGCGCAGCTCCTCGACGTCCGCGGTGCCCACGACATACGCGACCAGGCGCTTGTCGCCCGGCCGGTCCTCGCGGACGACGACCGCGCGCAGCGCGACGGCCGGGTGCGTGGCCAGCACGGCCTCGATCTCGCCCAGCTCGATGCGGAAGCCGCGGATCTTGACCTGGTGGTCGACGCGGCCGAGGAACCGGATCTCGCCGTCGCGGCGGCGCGCGACCAGGTCGCCGGTGCGATACATCCGCTTCCCCGGCTCGAACGGCGAGGCGACGAACCGGTCCGCGGTCAGGTCGGGGCGGCCGAGGTAGCCGCGCACGACACCGTCGCCGGCGATGTACAGCTCGCCCGGCACACCCGCCGGGACCGGCCGCAGGGCGCGGTCCAGCACGTGAACCTGGGTGTTCGCGATCGGCGTGCCGATGGTCGGCGAGCCCTCGCCGACGCGCGCGGTCGTCGACCAGATCGTCGTCTCGGTCGGGCCGTACATGTTGGTCACGGATGCGGCCCGCGCCCGCAGCGCGACGGCCAGGTCGTCCGGCAGGGCTTCGCCGCCGACCAGGACGTGCACGCCGGAGAGGTCGACGGGCTCGGCCAGCAGCGCGTGGAACAGGCTCGGCGTGGCCTGCAGGAGCGTGACGCCGTCCTCGGCGAGGGCGGCCAGCGCGCGGGTGTCGCGGACGTCGTCGCGGCTCGCGAGGACGACCGTCGCCCCGGCCAGCAGCGGCGCGAAGATCTCCAGGCCCGCGATGTCGAAGCCGACGGTCGTGACGGCCAGCAGCCGGTCGCCCGGAGTCATGCCGAAGCGGTCGACCATGTCCAGCAGGAAGTTCAGCAGCGGCCGGCGCGGGACGACGACGCCCTTGGGACGGCCGGTCGAACCGGACGTGAAGATCACGTACGCCGGGCTGTCCGGCGACGCGGTGTGCGCCAGGTTCTCCGCCGGGCCGTCGAAGACCAGCTCGTCGCGGGTCAGGACCAGGGCCGGGGCGGCATCCTCCAGCATCATCGCCAGCCGGTCCTCCGGGTACTCCAGGTCGAGCGCCAGGTAGCCCGCGCCGGTTTTGAGCACGGCCAGCATCGCGATGATCAGCTGTTCGTCGCGGGGCAGGGCGAGCGCGACGTACCGCTCGGGCCCGGCGCCCCGCGTGGCGAGGTGGTGGGCGAGCCGGTTGGCCTGGGTGTTCAGTTCGGCGTAGGTCAGGGTCGTGCCGCCGAACTGCAGGGCGGGCGCGTCCGGACTGGCCGCAGCCTGCGTCTCGAACAGCTCGATCACCGAAGTGTCCGGCAGTGGCCGGACCGTCTCGCTGTTCGCCGTCTCGATGGCCACGCGCTCGCCGTCCGACAGCAAGTCCACAGTGGACAGCGCGACGTCCGGGGCGGCGACCGCGGCGGTGAGCAGGCGGACGAACCGGTCGGCCAGGTCGGCCGCGGTACCCGGGTCCAGGAGGTCGGTCGCGTACTCGAGGTACCCCCCGATCCCGGCGGTGGTCTCCTCCAGGTTGAGCGTCAGGTCGAACTTCGCGGTCGCGGTGGTCACCGGCACGTCCGCCGTGGCCAGGCCGGGCAGGGCCAGGTTCGCCGCGACGTTGTTCTGCAGCGCCAGCATCACCTGGAACAGCGGGTGCCGCGCGGTCGAGCGGGCCGGGTTGAGCCGCTCCACGACCCGCTCGAACGGGACGTCGGCGTGGTCGAACGCCGCGAGCGAGCTCTCCCGGACCCGGCGCACGAGCTCGGTGAAGCTCGGGTCGCCACTGAGGTCGGTCCGCAGCACCAGGGTCTCGACGAAGAAGCCGACGAGGTCGTCGAGCGCGGCGTCCGGCCGGCCCGCCGACGGGGTGCCGACGGCGACGTCGTCCCCGGCGCCGAGGCGGGACAGCAGGGCCGCGAACCCGGCCTGCAGCACCATGAACAGCGTCGCGTGCTCGCCGCGGGCGAGCTGCAGGAGCCGGGCGTGCAGGTCCGCGTCGAGGGCGACCGGGACGGTCGCGCCTCGGTGGCTCGCGACCGGCGGGCGCGGATGGTCGAAGGGCAGGGAGATCTCGTCGGGCAGCCCGGCGAGCGCGTCCGCCCAGTAGTCGAGGGAGTCGTCGGTGAGTTCTTGTTGCCACAGCGCGTAGTCCGCGTACTGCACCGGCAGCGGCGTCCACTTCGGACGTTCTTGTGCCACGCGGGCGGCGTAGGCCGTCGACAGGTCGCGCAGCAGCGGGCCGAAGGACCAGCCGTCGCCGGCGATGTGGTGGGTGACGAGCACCAGGACGTGGTCGTCACCGTCGGGGATCAGCGCGGCGCGGATCGGCAGGTCGGCGGCCAGGTCGAACTCGCGGGCGGCGAACTCGGCGACGTCGATCGCGTCGTCGGTCCACGGCAGCTCGGTGAGCGGGCGGATCTCCTGGCGGGGCACACCGTCGGTGTCCGGGAACACCGTCCGCAGCGCCTCATGACGCTCGACGACGTCGGCGAACGCCTGGCGCAGCGCCGCGACGTCGAGAGCGCCGGTCAGCCGCAGGGCGCGCGGGACGTTGTAGGTGGCCCCGGCCCGGTCGAGCTGTTCGACGAACCACAGGCTGCGCTGCGCCGACGACAGCGGCAGGACGTCCGGGCGCGACCGGGCCACGACGGCCGGTCGGGCGGCGTGGGCGGTGTCGAGCGCCGTGGCCAACCCGGCGACGGTCGGGGCGCGGAAGACGTCCGCGACGCCGATCCGGACCCCGAGCACCGCGCCGACGCGGGCGACGAGCCGGGCGGCCAGCAGCGAGTGCCCGCCGAGGGCGAAGAACCCGTCGTCGACGCCGACCGTGTCGACGCCGAGCACGTCGGCGAAGAGTCCGCAAAGGACCTCTTCACGCGGGGTGCGCGGTGCGCGGCTGGTGGTCGTGCGGTCGGGCGCGGGCAGGGCGCGGCGGTCGAGCTTGCCGTTGGGGGTCAGCGGCAGCGCGTCGAGCAGGACGAACGCGCTCGGCACCAGGTGTTCCGGCAGCCGCTCGGCGAGGTACGCGCGGAAGTCGGCCGGCTCGCCCACGACGTAGGCGACCAGCAGCTTCTGGCCGGGCCGGTCCTCGCGGACGACGACGGCGGACTCGCTCACGGCCGGGTGCGTGCCCAGCGCGGTCCGGATCTCACCCGGCTCGACGCGGAACCCGCGGATCTTGACCTGGTCGTCGGCGCGGCCGGCGTACTCCAGGACGCCGTCGGCGCGGCGGCGCACCAGGTCGCCGGTGCGGTACATCCGCTCCCCCGCCTCGAACGGCGACGCGACGAACCGGACAGCGGTGAGGTCGGGGCGGCGGACATAGCCGTCCGCGATGCCGCCGCCCGCGGCGTACAGCTCGCCGACCACGCCGGGCGCGACCGGCCGCAGCCGCTCGTCCAGGACGTACGCGCGCTTGCCGTTGAGCGGGGTGCCGATCGGGATGGGCGCGCCGGTGAGGTCGGCCGCCGTGACGCGGTGGCAGCTGACGAAGATCATGTTCTCGACCGGCCCGTAGGCGTTGCTGAACGCCACCGACGGGTGGCTTTCGAGGGCCTTGGTCAGGTGGGCGACCGACGCGACCTCGCCGCCGGTGTAGACGTGACTGACCTGCGAGAACACGGCCGGGTACTCGTCGAGGAGGAAGTTCAGCAGGCTGGCCGAGGCGAACATCGTCGTGACGCCGTGCCGCTCGACGAGGTCGGCGATGAGGGCGGGCTCGGGCTTCGGGCCGGGCTGCAGGACGCAGGTCGCGCCGGTGAGCAGCGCGCCGAACAGCTCGAACGCGAAGGCGTCCCAGGAGACCGGCGCGGTCTGCAGCCAGACGTCGCCGGAGTAGCCCTGGCCGAGGATCGTCGTCGCGACCGCTGCGTGCGAGGCGACGACGCCCTTCGGCGTGCCGGTCGAGCCGGAGGTGAACATGACGCAGGCGGGCCCGGCCGGGTCGGTGTGCCGGCCTGGCGCTTCCGCCATGGCGTCTACTGTGGACAGGTCGTCGAGCACGATCGGCGTGCCGACCTGCTCGGCCAGCAGCTGCCGCCGCTCGACCGGGAAGGACGGGTCCAGGAGCGTGTAGCCGCAGCCGGCCTTCAGCACGCCGAGGATGGCGGCGACCAGGTCGGGGCCGCGGTCGAGGCAGATCGCGACGATCCGCCCGGCCGGGACGCCGGTCAGGAGCGCGGCGACGCCGTTCGCGCGGGCGTCCAGCTCGGCGTAGGTGACGATCTGGTCCTCGAACAGCAGCGCGGCGCGGTCCGGGGTGCGGCGGGCGTGGCTCTCGACCAGCTCGTGCAGGAGGACGGCCGGGGCGGCGGGGGCGGGCATGCCGCCCGTCTCGGCCTGGACCCGCTCGGCCGCGTCGAGGATGGCCAGGTCGCCGATCCGCGTGTCGGGGTTCTCGGCGACCGCGGACAGGACGCGCAGCAAGCGGCCGGCCAGCGTCGCGGCGGTGCCGCGGTCGAACAGGTCGCTCGCGTACTCCAGCAGGCCGGTCAGCTCGCCGTCGCGTTCCTCGAAGATCGCGGCCAGGTCGAACTTCGCGTAGCCGATGTCGACGCGTTCGCCGTCGGCGCGGACGCCGGGGAGGTCCAGCTCGGCGGCGAGGTTGTTCTGCAGGACCAGGAGCACCTGGAACAGCGGGTGGCGGCCGAGCGAGCGGGCCGGGTTCAGCTCCTCGACGACGCGCTCGAACGGCACCTCGGAGTGCTCGAACGCGGCCAGGCAGGTCTCGCGGGCGCGGTCGAGGAGCTCGCGGAACGTCGGGTCGCCGCCGGTGGCCGTGCGCAGGACGACGGTGTTGACGAAGAACCCGACGAGATCGTCGAGGGCGGCGTCGGTGCGGCCGGCGACGGGCGAACCGACCGGAACGTCATCGCCGGCGCCGAGGCGGGTGAGCAGGGCGGCGAACGCGGCCTGCAGGACCATGAACAGCGTCGCGCCTTCCGCCGCGGCCAGCGCCGCCAGCTTCCGGTGCGTCTCGGCGGGCACGTCCATCGGGACGACGCCGCCGCGGTGGCTCGCGACCGCCGGCCGCGGGCGGTCGGCGGGCAGCGGCAGTTCTTCCGCGAGTCCGGCCAGAGCGTCACGCCAGTACGCGAGGTCGCGCTCGACAGGGAGTTCTTGTTGCCACAGCGTGTAGTCCGCGTACTGGACCGGCAACGGCGTCCACTTCGGACTTTCTCCGGCGAGACGGGCCGCGTAGGCGGTCGAGACGTCGCGCAGGAGCGGGGCGAAGGACCAGCCGTCGCTCGCGATGTGGTGCACGACCAGGAGCAGCACCGCTTCTTCGGCGTTCAGAGTGAAGAGCGTCGCGCGGATCGGGAGTTCGCGGGCGAGGTCGAAGTCCGCTTCGGTGGCCGCGGTCAGGTCGGCACCGAGAGTGTCCTCAGTGGATTCTTTGACCGCCCACGGGACTTCGCCTCCGGGGAGGATGCGCTGCACCGGCTCGTCGCCGTCGCTCGTGAAGATCGTGCGGAGGGTTTCGTGCCGGGCGACGACGTCTTCGACCGCGCTTCGCAGCGCCCTGGCGTCGATCGGGCCGGTCAGGCGGACGGCCTGCGGGATGTGGTAGCTGGCGTTGCGGGTGTCGGCCTGGTCGAGGAACCACAGCCGCCGCTGCGCGAACGACAGCGGCATCGGCTCTGGGCGGGGGCGCGGGGTGAGCGCCGGGCGGGCTTCCGGCGCGTCTTCGAGGAGTTCGGCCAGGCCGGCCGGGGTCGGCGCGCGGAAGATGTCACCGAGGGCGGCCTCGACGCCGAGCGTCGCGCGGATGCGGGAGACGAGCTTGGCCGCGAGGAGCGAGTGGCCGCCGAGAGCGAGGAAGCCGTCGTCGATGCCGACGCCGTCGACGCCGAGGATCTCGGAGAACAGCTCGCACAGTGCCGCTTCGCGCGGGGTGCGCGGGGCGCGGCCGGTGCGGGCGGCGGACCAGTCCGGGGCGGGGAGGGCCTTGCGGTCGAGCTTGCCGCTCGGGGTCAGCGGCAGCTCGGCCAGGACGACGAAGGCCGCGGGCACCATGTACTCCGGCAGGTTCTCCGCCAGGGCGGCTCGGAGGGCATCGACGTCCGGGGTGCCGTCCGGGACGACGTAGCCGACCAGACGCTGGTCGCCGACGCGGTCTTCGCGGGCCAGCACGCACGAGCCGCCGACGCCGGGCTGGCGGTCGAGGACGGCTTCGATCTCACCCAGCTCGACGCGCAGGCCGCGGATCTTCACCTGGTGGTCGGTGCGGCCGAGGTACTCCAGCGCGCCGTCTTCCGTCCAGCGTGCGAGGTCGCCGGTGCGGTACATCCGTTCCCCCGGCGCGAACGGGCTGGCCACGAACCGCTCGGCCGTCAGGCCCGGCCGGCCGTGGTAGCCGCGGGCCAGCTGGATCCCGGCGAGGTACAGCTCACCGGCCACGCCGGGCGCGACCGGGTTCAGCTCCGCGTCGAGGACGAACGTGTGCGTGTTCCACACCGGACGTCCGATGGGGACTGTCCGTTGTGCCGGGTCGCACGCCCAGTACGTCACGTCTACGGAGGCTTCGGTGGGACCGTAGAGGTTGTGCAGCTCGACACCGGGCAGGGTCTCGAAGAACCGGGCCTGCAGCTCGGCGGGCAGCGCCTCACCACTGCACAGCACGCGCCGGAGTCCGGTGCAGGTCGCGGCGGCCGGGTCGAGCAGGAACGCCTGCAGCATCGACGGGACGAAGTGGACGGTCGTGATCCGCTCGGCGCGGATCAGCCCGGCGAGGTAGGCGGGGTCGCGGTGGCCGCCGGGCCGCGCGACGACCAGCGTGGCGCCGGTCAGCAGCGGCCAGAAGAACTCCCAGACCGAGACGTCGAAGCTGGACGGCGTCTTCTGCAGCACGCGGTCGGTCTCGTCGAGGCGGTACTCGGCCTGGGTCCAGGCGAGCCGGTTGACGATGCCTTCGTGCGGCACGAGCACGCCCTTGGGGCGGCCGGTGGAGCCCGAGGTGTAGATGGCGTAGGCGAGGTCCTGGGTGGACGTCGTAGTGTCGGGTTCGGTGGCCGGGGTGAGGTCGAGGGTGTCGAGGCAGAGCGTCTCGGCGGTCTCGGCGAAGAGGCTTCTGTGGTGGGTCTGGGTGAGGACGACCGGTGCGGCGCTGTCGGCGACCATGTACGCCAGCCGGTCGGCCGGGTAGTCCGGGTCGAGCGGGACGTAGGCGCCGCCGGCCTTGAGCACCCCCAGCAGGGCGATGACGAGCTCAAGGGATCGGTCGGCGCAGACGCCGGTGAGGACACCGGGGCCCACGCCCCGCTCGACCAGGAGATTGGCGAGGCCGTTGGCCTTTCCGTGCAGTTCGCGGTAGGTCAGGGACTCGTTTTCGAACACCAGCGCCGTCGCGTCCGGGGTGCGGGCCGCCTGCTCGGCGAGCAGCCGGGCGAGCGTGCGGCCCGCTTCCGGGACGTCGGTGGTGGTGTCGTTCCAGGCCGCCAGCAGCTGCCGGTCGTCGACGTTCACGTAGATCAGCTCCAGTTCGGTTTCTGCCGGCGGGTGGGGGTCAGCGCATCGAGGCGACGAGGCTCGCCGGGCGCAGGTCGGTCCAGTGCGTCTCGACGTACTCCAGGCACGCGGCGCGGGTGTCCTCGCCGTGCACGGTGCGCCAGCCGGCCGGGACGTCCACAGTGGACGGCCAGAGCGAGTGCTGGTTCTCGGCGTTGACCAGGACCAGGAAGGTGGCGTTCTCGTCTTCGAAGGGGTTGGTCATGACTTCTTCTCCTCTGTGAGGGCGGCCCGGCCGAGTGCCGGGGTGGCGACGAGCAGGGCGAGCGCGACGAGCGCGACCGCGGCGTGGGCGAACATGGTGAGCGGGACGCCGATCGCCTCGGTGAGCACGCCGATCAGCAGGTTGCCGACCGGGGTGGCGGCGAGGGTGAACAGCGCGAGGATCGACATGACGCGCCCGCGCATCTCGGGGGTCGCCCACCGCTGGGCGAGGCTGACGAGCACGAGCGCGGTGAGCCCGGCGACCAGGCCGAGGGTGAAGAAGGCGGCGACGCCGACGGCGAGGTTCCCGCTGGCCAGCAGCGCGAGGCAGCCGGCCTGGGCGGCGAGGCCCGCGGTGGCGAGCCGTCCGGCTTTCCCGCGGGGCGGCCACTTGACCGAGACGACGAAGGCGAGGGAGGCGCCGAGCGTCATGGCGGTGAGCAGCCAGCCGGCGCCGTGGGTGCCGCCGAGGAGGACGAGACCGAGGTTGATCGGGCCGGCCCCGCTGAGCTCGAGGAGGCCGGTGACGATCATGGCGGTCCGCAGGGCGGGCCGTCGTGCGACGTACCGGCAGCCTTCGCCGATCTCCTTGCCGAGCTGCTTGACCTTGACGCGTTCCCGGGGTTCGTTGCTGGTCAGCGTCTTGGTGTTGCCGGCGGCGAGGGCGGAGATCCCGAAGCTGACGCCGTTGACGACGGCGACGGTGACGAGCCCCCCGAGCCCGGCCAGCCAAGACCCGAGCGCCCCACCGGCGGCTTGCCCGCCCCGCACGGCGGCGAGGTAGACGGCGTTGCCGCGCACGAGGTGTTCGGGCGGGAGCAGGTTCGGGCGCAGGGCATCGGAGGCGGGGATGAAGAAGGCACTGGCCACGGCCATGACGACGATGAGCCCGGCGAGGAGAGGAAGCTGCGGCCCGACCACGAGGACGGCGGCGGCCCCGGCGAGCATGGCCCCGGCGCGGACGAGGTCGGTGGTGATGAGGACGCGCCTGGGTCCGGTGCGGTCGGCGACGGCGCCGCCGACGAGGAGGGTGAGGACTTTGGGGAGGGAACCGAGGGCGAGGACGAGGCCGGCGAGGGCCGGTCCGGCGGTGCCGACGAGGGTGACGGAGAGGGCGATGAGCCAGACCGCGTCGCCGAAGGAGGACAGGCCCATGGCCAGGACGAGGCCGAGGAAGGGAGCAGGGAGGGCTTTGCCTGCGGTGGGGACGGGCTCGGCAGCGGCGGCCGGCTCGGCCACCACGGTGGCGCGATTCGCGGCAGCGATGCCCAACGCCCCCGTGACCCCGGCCGGCCCAGGCGCCGGGTGCGGCTCGGCTGCTGGCGCGGTGGTGGCGGGCTCGGCCGCGCCCGGCTTGGCCGGTGCGGTGGTGCGCTTGGCCGCAGCAATGCCCGGCGCCCCGGCCCGCGCAGGCGCCAGGTGCGGCCCGGCTGCCGCCGGGGTTCGCGAACCGGTCTCCGCCAAACGCGGCCCGGTCGGCGGGTCGAGTTCCGCCGCGCGGGGCTCCTCGACCGCCGTCATGACAGCACCTGCTCGCGGACTCGGTCCGGCGTCCCCGGGAACCACACGTCCTCGGGCGTCAGCGCGTCGGCGCGGTACTGGCCCAGCGCGCTGAGCAGCATCCGCAGCTCCAGCGCCAAGGCCTCAACGAACCGGAGCAGCCCGGAAGCCGGGTCCGTGTCCACCGCCAGCAGCGCCGCGCGGCCGAGGCCTGCCGCGCGGGCTCCCAATGCCAGGACCTTTGCCACTCGCGTGCCCTCCCACATGCGGCCCGAGGCCAGCAAGCACCCCGCCGGCACACCGATGCGGGACAAGCACTCCGCCAGCGGCAGGCCGACCGAAGCGAACGACAGCGGGGCCCAGCCCGACCCGCCCTCCGCGCCGTCGACCGTCACCGCCGAGGCTCCCGCCGCCCACGCCACCGATGCCGCGAACGCCACATCGCGGCCCGGCGGGAGCTTCACCCACACCCCGGCGCGCGGGAAGTTGTTGCGCATCAAGCGGATCTGCTGACGGAGGATCTCGTCGGTGAACGTCCCCGGCGAACTGCTCCGCAACACCGAAGAGCCCAGCGACAGATCGACCGCGTACTGAGAAGACAGCGAAGCGGCGACAGCAGGCGAGACCAGCGTCATCCCGCCGAGCCCCGGCTTCGCGCCCTGCCCCACCTTCAGCTCGAACGCCAACCTCCCGGACTCCAGCAGCGATGCCGCCGACGGGTCCGAGTACACGAGGTTCCACACCTCCGCGTCCGCGTCCTCGGTGCTCTGCTGGACGACCACCCCGCCGAGCCCGTCGGGCACCGCGTCCGCGTACGCCCGCATCCGCTCCAGCAGCGTCCCGGCCGACGCTCCGCCCGCACGACCGTGGCCGTGCACCGGGACGACGTTCTCGCCGATCACCATCGGGATCCCGAGCCGCGCCGCCTGCGCCGAAGCCGCCGCGCCCAGCCCGGCACCGGCGACCTGCGTCGAGCCGAATGCCGACAGGTACAGCGGCAGCGAAGACTCGAACCCGCCGATCGACGTCGACAGGGAGACGTCGCCGTACAACGGCTCGCGGCCCAGCTCGATCAGCTTCTCCAGCCGCCGCGGTACGAACACCGGCGGGACCAGCCGCGCCTCGTCAAGAACGTCCGACGAAAAAGAAGGAGCGTCGCCGAACAACGATGTCCCGTAAGAAGAAGCGTCAGGGAACACCGCCGCGGCGCCGGAACGGGCCCGCTCCCGGACCTGGTCGGCGGGGAACCCGGAGGCGTGCAGCGCGGTCACGGCGAGACCACCCCCGGCAGCTTCGGGAACGCCGTCGCCTGCCACACCGCGTCCAGCCCGGCCACGTACCGGGTGAACCGCTGCACGCCCAGGCCGAACCCGGCACTCGCCGGGATCCCGGCCCGGACCAGGTCGAGGTACCACGCGTACTTCGCCGGGTTCTCGCCGGTCTCCCGCATCCGCGTGACGATCCGGCCGTAGTCGTGCTCACGCTCGCTGCCACTGCACAGCTCGCCGTAGCCCTCCGGCGCGATCAGGTCGAAGTTGCGCAGGACGCCGGCAACAGAAGTGCTTTCGCGGTCGTAGAACCCGCGCGACCCCTTCGGGTAGTCGACGAGGAAGAACGGCCGCGCGTGCTTCTCCGACAGGATCGCTTCGCCCGCCCAGTCGATCTCGGCGTCCGCGCTCTGCGGGTGCCCGAGCTCGCGCAGCGTCTCGACGGCGGTGGCGTGCGGCAGCCGGCCGAACGCGCCGCCGAGCAGGTCGGTGAACGCGCCCGAGTCGCGGCCGAGCGCCTCCAGTACGTCGCCCGCGTCCTCGACGACGCGGCGCACCACGTGCGCCACCAGGTCCTGCAGCAGGTCGAGCACGTCGTCGCGGGACGCCCCGGCGACCTCGACGTCGAGCTGGTGGAACTCGGCCAGGTGCCGGCTCGTGTTCGCCGTCTCCAGGGGCTCCAGCCGCACGTTCGGCGCGACGTAGAAGATCTTCGAGAAGCCGAGCAGCGACGCCTGCTTGTACAGGATCGCGCTGGTCATCAGCTTGTAGCGGTGGCCGTAGAAGTCGACGTCGACCTGCTTCGCGCCGCGGCCGCCGGGGTCGGTGACCGGGCCGATCACCGGCGGCAGCAGCTCGGTGAAGCCGCGGGCGCCGAGGAACGCGCGCGCCTCGGTGAGCATCTTGTGCTGGAGGCCCAGCACGTGCCGCGTGGTCTCCGAGGTCAGGTGCGTACGCGGGTCCGGCGGATCGGTGTACTCCATGGCGTTTTCACTCCCAGCTGGTCGGGACGGATCAGGACAGGACCGGGTCGAGCCTTCGGCGGTGGTAGGACAGGTCGGCGAGCAGCCGGGTCGCGCTGACCCGGTCGTGACCGCGGCGGCCGCCCAGCGCGGGCGGCAGCGGCATCCGGCCGGTGTGCCACCACTGCAGGCGGCCTTCGTCGTCGAGCACGCACCGGGTTTCGCCGCCGTTGTCGGGGTGCAGGCAGTACGGGACGTCGAGCAGGCCGCGTTCGAACGCCGCCGGCAGCGCCTCGGCCAGCGTCGGGGCGAGCGAGCGCACCTCGTCGACGAGCCGCCGCGCCTGCGCGTACACCTCGGTGTCCTCTGATGTGGGGGCGGCCGGAGCCGGCTGGTCCAGCGCGGTGGCGTGGGCCAGCCGCAGGGCCTCGACGTTCTCTTCGACGGTGGGGATCCGGTGTGCTTCCGCCGTGGTCTTGACGATCAGCCGCTCGGTGCCGGTGCGCACGGCCAGCCGGACGCTCTCGGCGACCAGCTCCCGGGCCCCGGCCGCGGACTCCGGGAACAGGCCCATGTACGTGTAGAGCACGATATGATAGTCCACAGTGGACAGTTCCTCGGCGCAGAGCCGCCGCATCGCCCACAGCGCTTCGGCGTCCTGCTCCGGGCTGGTCTGCTGCGCGTAGCTGGCCGATACGCTGCGCACGCCGTGCTCGACGAAGAACAGGCACTCGAGCACCGACAGCGCGACGAGCAGGCCCGGCGGGCACAGCTGCCCGAGCATGCAGCCGCCGAAGCTCTCCAGGTGGCACTCGACGGCCTGCCCGGCCAGCAGCGACGCCGAGCGCGACCACGACTTCGCCGCCGTCCGCAGCGGCACGCTGCTGTAGGGCAGGCAGTAGGAGACCGGCCCGCCCTCGGAGGCGTCGAGCCCGGCTTCGAGCATCGCGGCGAAGATGTCCTCCGGCTGCGCCGACCCGTGCCGCACCTGGACCGGGAAGCGCGGGCCGTACAGGCCGTCCACCAGCTCGGCGGTGACGGCCGGGCCCAGCGCCACCAGCGGGTAGCCGTTGAGCGGGACGCCGGAGGCGATCGACATGGCGGCGAGGTCGTGCTGCCCGGTGCGGGTGTAGCTGTCCAGGGTCACGGTGCCGACGGCCGGCACGCCCGCCTCGGCGACCGCGCGCAGCCCGCGGCGCATCGTGGCGGGGTCGGAGAACCCCATGCGCGGCTGGACGAGCAGCGTCCGGCGGCGCCGGTGCTCGGCCACGAAGCCGCTGAACACCGACCGGGCAGCGGTCACCGCAAGGTCCGGACGTTCGCCGCGACGAACTCGCGGAACGACTCGATCGCCTGGCCGGAGTCACCGGCGCCGACGTGGAACACCGCGTCGTAGCCCAGTGCCAGCAGCTCGGTCTCCAGCCCGGCGTTGGCGTCGCCCTGGACGCCGAGCTTGCCGCCGATGACGGCGGGCAGGCCGGCCAGCTCGGCGTCGGCGCGCAGGGCGGAGATCACCCGGGCGCCGTCGACGTGGCCGTGGCCGTTGATGGTGCTGATCACCAGGCAGTCCGGCCGCTCGGCGCGGCAGGCGGCCAGCAGCCGCTCGACCGGGACGCAGGCGCCGAGGTTGACCACCTCGTGCCCCATCTCCTCCATGATCAGCTGGAGGGCGACGAGGTTCCACATGTGCGAGTCGGACTGGACGCTGGACAGGACGAACTTGAGCGGGGACCCGGCGGCCACGCCGGGCCCGTCGGGGGTCTGCTCGATCTGGAACGTGGTCATCGTGCGTCGCTCCCTGTGTGTTCGGGGAACGTCCGCGGGGCGAGCCGCGAACTTCTCACGACGAATCGTCATCGGCCGGCGGCCCGCGCACATGGGTGCGGCGGCCCCGCATTCCGGTGCCGCTCCCGGCACCGGAGTCCGCCTCGCGCGCGGGCGACGCGGCCGCGCGCGCGACCGCGGAGACAGGGGGCCGGGGGTGCCCCGCACGGGGGATCGAGCCGGTGCGCGCCCTCGTCAACCCCTGTCGGGCCCGCCCACCGAACGGACCAACCGCCACGTCCATTCAGGGCAAGCACGTAGTCCGCGACCAGGCGTTTCGCCGGCGGCGCCCCCATGAACCCCTAATACGCCCCCATGCCGCGCGGGAATGCGGGCGTAGCACCCCCATGTAACCGGCGTCACCCGCTGCCATGCTCGATCCCGTGATTCCCCCGCAGCCGAACCCGGCGACCACGACGCTCCCGCCCACCTGGTGGGCGGCGGCGCTGACCACGCAGGAGCGGCGTCCGGACGGCGTCCGCCCCGCGTGGGTGGACTTCGCCGAGACGGCGCTCACGTCGGCCCGGCCCGCCGCTCCGGCGACCGGTCCGGACTGGCGCACCGCGTTCGCCGCGGTGTTCCGCCCCTTCACCGACGCGGCCCGCGCCGCGATCGCCGGCGCCGCAGCGGCTTCGCCCGCCGTCGACGCCACCGCGATCGCCGGCGGGTGCGCCGCGGGGCTGGGTCACCAGCTCGCCGGGCTCGCCGCCCGCACGCTGGTGCTGGAACTCGGCCGGGCCCGCCGCGCGGAGCTCCTCACGGGGGAAACGCCGGAAGCGCGGTTCGCCGGCTTCGTCCGGCAGACCGGCACCCCGGCCGGGCTCACCGACCTGCTGCACCGCTACCCCGTGCTCGCCCGGCTCGCCGCGCAGGCTTCGCTGCACGCGATCGAGTCGGTCACCGAACTGCTCGACCGCTTCACCGCCGACCGTGCCGACCTCGCCGCGTTCATCGGCGCCGAGCCCGGCACGCTGGTCGAGATCAGCGGCGGCACCGGGGACGCCCACCAGCGCGGCCGCTCGGTCCGCGAGCTGCGGTTCGCCGGCGGCGCGCGCGTCATCTACAAGCCCCGCCCGCTCGACCTGCACGCGGCGTTCACCGGCCTGGTGGAGTGGCTCAACCCGCGCGTGCCCGGCCTCGAGCTGCGCACGGTCGACGTCCTGGTGCGCCCCGGCTACGGCTGGCTGCGCTTCGTCGAGCACCGGCCGTGCGCCGACCTCACCGAGGTGGACCGGTTCTACCGCCGCCAGGGCGTGCTGCTCGCCCTGCTGCACGCCCTCGACGGCACCGACGTGCACTTCGAGAACATCATCGCCGCCGGCGACCAGCCCGTGCTGATCGACATCGAAACGCTCTTCCAGCCGGTGCTGCCGGCCGAAGAGACCGAGGTCGACCCCGCTTCCGAGCTGCTCGCGCGGTCGGTGCACCGGACGCTGCTGCTGCCGCAGATGATCGTCGGCGAGCACGGCGCGGTCGACATCTCCGGCCTCGGCGGCGGCCGCGCGGCGGGCCCGGCGCTGACCCGCGTCGACTGGCTCGACGCCGGCACCGACCGGATGCGGCTGACCCGGGTGCCCGGCGGGGTCGGCACCGGCGTCAACCGGCCGACCCTCGGCGGCGTCGACGTCGAACCGGCCGAGCACGGGGCCGCGCTGCTGGCCGGGTTCCGCGCCGGCTACGACGCGATCGCCGCCGGTGCGGCGGAGTTCACCGCCCTGCTGGACCGCTGCGCCGGCGCGGGGATCCGCGTCCTGGTGCGCCCGACCAGCTTCTACACGCGGCTGCTCGACGAGACCACGCACCCGTCGCTGCTGGCCGGCGCCGACGCCCGCGACGACGCGTTCGGGCTGCTGCACGACGACAGCACCGACGACGTCCGCCGCGGCCTCGTCGCCGCCGAGCTCACCGACCTGTGGGCGGGCGACGTCCCGATGTTCATCGGCCGGCCCGGATCCGCGGACCTCTGGGACGCCGACGGGAACCGCCTCCCCGGGCTCCTGGGCGAACCGCCGCTGACGACGGTCCGCGCGAAGGTCGCCGGGATGACCACGATCGACCGCCGCGACCAGGAGTGGCTGATCTCCGCGGCGCTGGCGACCCGCCCGGCGGCCGAGACGCACGCGGGCACCGGGGTCACCGACCGGGTCCTGCCGAGCAAGAGCCCCGAGCCCGCGCACCTGCTTTCGGCGGCGTGCGGGGTCGCCGACGCGATCATCGCCCGGGCGTCCTCGGCCGGCGGCCGGGTCAACTGGGTGGGCCTGGAGCTCGTCGACGAGAAATACTGGACCGTGCTGCCGATGGGCGCCGGGCTCGGCGAGGGCTACACCGGCGTCGCGCTGTTCCTCGCGCAGCTGGCCGAGCTGACCGGCATCGACCGCTACCGCGACCTGGCCGGGAAGGCGCTTTCCGGCCTGCCGTGGCTGGTGTCGGCGCTGGAGGCCGACCCGGAGCTCGCCGCCGCGGCCGGGCCCGGCGGGCTGCTGGGGCTCGGCGGCGTCGCCTACGCCACGGCCCGGCTCGCCCGGCTGCTCGACCGCCCGGACCTGCTCGACCTGACCGCTCGCACGGTCGCGGTCATGCCCGCCCCGACGCCCGAGACGTCGCCGCGCTACACCACCGGCCTGGCCGGCGGCCTGGTCGCGCTGCGCTCGGTGGCCACCCAGACCGGGCTCGCCGAAGCCACGCTGCTGGCCGCCGCCTACGCGGCCGAGCTCGCCGTCCGCTCCCTCGACCCCGACCTCGCCGACCCCGGGTTCGCGCACGGCGCGGCCGGCGTCGACTGGGCCCTCGCCGGCTACCCGCGCGAGACGGCGACCCTGCCGCCCGCGAAGGCCGCCACCGGGCACGGATGGTGTTCCGGCCTGGCCGGGCAGGTGCTGGCCTACGCCGGCCAGCCCGCGGTGCTCGGCGGCCTCGACGAGCAGGTCGCGGCCCTCGCCGCCCAGGACCCGCTGCGCGACCTGAGCCTCTGCCACGGCGAAACCGGCATCACCGACGTTCTCGGCTTCCTCGCCGACACCGGGCACCTCGGCGCCGCCGCCGCGGTCGCCACCCGCACCGGGCAGCTGCTCACCGCCGTCGAACAGGACGGCGCGCGCTGCGGCACCCCCGACGGCGTCCCGTCCCCCGGCCTGCTGACCGGCCTGGCCGGCATCGGCTACGGCCTGCTGCGCCTGGGCTTCGGCCCCCGCGTCCCGTCCGCCCTGCTCCTGCAACCCCCGACCCGCTGAGCCCCTGATCCGCACCCGTCCCCACCGTCCCGCCCTGAGGAGAGAACGACCGATGCCCGAAACCACCGCCGAGACCGTCGAAGCCACCGTCGGTGCCCTGGTGCTCCCCCGCGCGAACCGCCGCGGTGCCCGCAACCAGGCGCTGGCCGGCACCCGGCCCCGGCTCTCCGGGATGACCCTCGAGACGCTCGGTGGCCCCACCGTCGTCACCAACGGCACCTTCGCCCTCTGACGTCCGTCCCCTGCCCCGATTGCGACAGAAAGCGGAGAACACGCCATGAGCGAGTACGACTTCACCGGCTCGGACAACCCCGTCGGCGACCCGACCCTCCCGGTGCCGACCCGGACCGGCGCCCGCAACCGCGCCCTCGCCGGCCGGACCGCGCGGCTGAGCCACAACGGCGCCGACACCCTGGACATCACCCCGGTCTTCACCGTCAGCATCGCGTTCCCCCAGTAGCCGTTCCCGCCCCCAGCACTACCGAGAGTGGAGCCACCCGCATGACCCAGCACGACTTCGCCGGCCCGGACAACCCGATCGGCGACTTGACCCTCCCCCGGACCTCCCGCACCGGCGCCCGCAACCACGCGCTGTCCGGCAAAACGGCGCGCGTGAGCCAGAACTCGCTGACCACGATGGACATCACGGTCGTCACGGGCGGCTTCACCGAACAGTGAGACACCGGGGCGTCGGTAATTCGACCTACGTCCGGATGTGGCCAGTCCGGTTATAGTGACCGCGATGGGCATCCGGTCGACGCGTCTCATCGGACGCGACAGGGAGCTCGGCGCACTGTCCCAGGCTCTGGAGAAGGCCCGCACCGACCACGGTGGGGCCTTCTTCCTTGTCGGCGAAGGCGGGATCGGGAAGTCCCGGCTCGCCGCCGACGTCGCCTCGCGGGCCCTGGCGACCGGGCTCCCGGTGCTACGCGGACGAGCCAGCTCGATCGGCCCGATGGTGCCGTTCCGGCCACTGGCCGAAGCCCTGCTTTCGCACTTCCGCGGCGGTCTCCCGCCCGCCGCGCCCGAGCTCGACCCGCTCGTGCCGGTGCTCGCCCGGCTCGTGCCCGACTGGTACCGCGGCGACCGGCCGCACGACAACGGGAACCTGCTCGTGCTGGCCGAAGCCGTGTTCCGGCTGCTGTCGGTGGCCGGTCGCGAAGGCGGCTGCCTGATCGTGCTGGAGGACCTGCACAACGCCGACGCCGAGACCCTGTTCATCGTCGAGTACCTCGTCGACAACCTGGCGTCGAGCCGGGTCATGCTGATCGGCACCCTGCGCGGCGAGCCGGGCGAGGCGCTGCGGCTGGCGACCGCGGCGGCGCAGCGCTCGTCCAGCCACACCTTCGAACTGGCCCGGCTCGACGCCGAGCGCACCCGCGAGTTCGCGGCCGCCTGCCTGGAGACCGAGCCGGCCGCGGTCCCGGCCGCCGTCGCGAACCTGTTGTGGCAGAACAGCGAGGGCGTCCCGTTCGTCGTCGAGGAGCTGCTGCACGGCATGCTCGGCGACGGCCTGCTCGTCGGTGGGGCGGGCGGCTGGCAGGTCGTCGGCGAGCTGCAGGCCCGCGTGCCGGAGGCGCTGATCAGCAGCATCGCCACCCGCGTCGACGCACTCGGCTCGGACGGCGAGACGCTGCTTTCGGTGGCCGCCGTGCTGGGCCGGCGGTTCCCGCTGTCGGTCGTGCAGGCGGTGACCGACATGGACGACCGCATGCTGCACAACCACATCAGCGCGAGCGTCGCGGCGCACCTGGTCACCACCGACGAGACCACGCCCGGCTGGTACGCCTTCCGCCACCCGCTGACCGCCGAGGCCCTGCTGGCCCGGCTCGTGCCGTCGACGAAGGCGAACCTGGCGCGCCGGGCCGCCGACGCCGTCGAACTCCTGCACCCCGGCCTGCCGGGCGAGCTGTGCGCGCTGGCCGCGGCGCTGCGGCTGACGGCGATGGACCACCCCGGCGCCGGCCGGCTGTTCGCCGAGGCCGGCCGCCGCGCGCTCGACGGCGGCGCGGCCGACACCGCGGTGACCATGCTGACCCGCGCCGTCGAGCTGCTGGCCGCGGCCGGCCCGGACGACCGCGCCGACGCCCTGGAGACCCTGCTGCACGCGCTCGGGCAGACCGGCCAGTTCGACCGGGCCGTCGAGTTCTCCGCCCGCTTCGCCGAGATCGGCCGTCTGGAACGGGCGGTCGACCTGCACATCCAGCTGGCGTGGGCGGCCTACATCGGCGGGCGGCACGACGAGTGCCTCAACCAGATCGAGCAGGCCCGCGCGCCGCTCGGCGGCGAGATCACCGAAGAGCAGAAGGCGGGGCTGGACGCCGTCGAAGCGACGCTGTGGCTGGACATCCCGGGCCCGGCGCACACCGAGCGGGCCCGGAAGCTGGCCGAGCAGGCGTGGGAGGTCGCCGAGCGCGCCGGAGTGCCGTTCGTGTCGTGCCAGGCGCTGCAGGTCCTCGGCATGGTGGCGCTGGAGACCGACCTCGCCGAAGCCGAGCGCTACCTGCAGCTGGCGCGGCGGCTGGCCGAACAGCACCAGCTGACGCACCTGCGCACCCAGGTGCTCGTGCGGCTCGGCGGGCACCGGATGCTGGCCGAGGGCGACGTCCGCACGTTCGACCTGGCCCGCGCGGAGGCCCAGCGCACCGGCGCGATCACGCTGACCTGCGCGGTCGACGCGAGCCGCGCGGTGCACGCGGCGATGCGCGGCGAGTTCGCGCAGGCCGACACGATCCTCGACGAGAACCTCGCGGTGCTCGGCCGGCTCGGCCTGGTCGCGCTGCTGCAGTACACGCACATGACGCGCGCGATGGTGGCCGCCCACCAGGCGGACCGGCCGCGGATGGACCGCGCGCTCGAGGACTTCCGCACGGCGGGCGGCACCGGAGCACAGGAGCTCGTCCTCAGCGTCGGGCTGGCCCAGGTGTTCTGTTCCCTGCTCGAGGAGGACGCCGAACGCGCCCGCCGCGAGCTGGACCAGGTGCTGGCCCTGGAGGAGCGGCAGCCGAGTCGCTTCCACCTGGCCGGCCAGCACGGCCTGCGGCTGCTGGTCGAGGCGCTGGACGGGACGGAGCCGGAGGTGACCCGGCCGCGGGCGGCGGTGAGCGGGATGCGCTGGAACCGCCAGTTCGTCCTGCTCGGCGACGCGGTCCGCCACGGCCGCGCGGGAGAACCGGAGCAGGCCGACGCGGCGGTGGCGGCGGCGATCGAGGCGGCGGCCCCGTTCCCGGTGAGCAGGCACCTGGGGCTGCGGATGGTGGCGGAGTCCGCCTCGGCCGACGGCTGGGGCGACCCGGTGACGTGGCTGAAAGAGGCCGAGGAGTACTTCCACCAGGCGGAGGTGACGGCGGTCGCGAGCGCGTGCCGCGGCCTGCTGCGCAAGATCGGCGCCCCGGTCGGCCAGCGCCGCACGGGCTCGGACCGCCTCCCGGCCACCTTGCGCTCGGCCGGGGTGACGGTGCGCGAGTACGAGGTGCTGCAGCTGCTGGCGGACAACATGGGCAACAAGGACATCGCCCGCCGGCTGCACATTTCGCCGCGCACGGTGGAGAAGCACGTGGCGAGCTTGATGGCGAAGTCGAACCTGCAGAACCGGGGCGAGCTGACGGAGTACGCGCGGAACACACCCCACTAGCGGCGGCTCGGGCCGGCGGGGGCCTGGCCGCGAGGTGTCGATGGCGGCTTCGGGGACGCCGGGTGGCCGGAATCCTCCATCGACGAGCACCGAGGGCCCCTGGCCGTGACGCGACCCCGACGGCGGAACCGTCGCCGGAGCTTCAGCCGGCGAACCCGTTCCACCGTCGAACGAATTGCAACGCGCGACACCAGCTGCGGCGGCTCGATCCGGGCGGTAGTGCCCCGGCATTTTCGCTTGCCCGGGCACGCCCGGGGCCACCACCCGAACGTCCACATCGGACTCTCACCTGTTCACCCCCGATCAGACCTTGACGCGCGTGATGCGGGTCACGTAAATTACTTGCTCATTGAATCGTTTCAATTCAGCTGGGGAGCTTCATGACCGAGCACGACGAAGTGCGGATCATGCCCACCACCGGCGTGCGGCTGTCCCGGCGGCAGGCGCTCACGCTCGCCGTCGCCACCGGGGTGGCCCTCCGGATCCCCGCCGCCGAAGCCGCGACCGAGGCGACCAGCGGCTTCTCCGCCGGCCGCTTCGCCGACCCGCGGCCCGACTCGCGCCCCACCGTGCTGTGGTTCTGGAACGGCACCGTCACGCCCGGCCTCGTCGCCACCGGGCTCGCCGACCTGCGTGGTCAAGGCGTGCACGAAGTCCTGCTCTTCCCCTTCGAAACCGGTGCTCTGAAACCCGCCTTCTTCACCGAAGACTGGTTCTCCGTCATCGAATTCGCCCTCCGCGAGGCCCAGCGCCACGGCATGCACCTCTGGCTGTTCAACGACGACTACTTCCCCAGCGGCCGCGCCGCCGGCCTCGTCGTCGACGGCGGGACCGTCGGCGGCCGCGTGTACCCGCCCCGGCCGGACCTTCGGCTCAAAGGCGTCGGGCACCAGGTGCTGACGGCCACCGGCGGCTCGCCGGTGCCCTTGGTCAGCCGCGGGCTGTCCGTTTCGGACGGCCGGCTGCTCGTCGACGCCGCCGCCCGCGACGGCGTCACCCTCCTGCGGCAAGGCGCCCAGTGGCAGGACTACGACGTCGAAGCGAAGGTCCGGGTCGAGAGCGCGACCGCGGGCCTGATGGTGCGCAGCGCGAGCGAGGGCGACGGCGTCCTCGCCGACCTGCGGGCCGACGGCGCCGTCGACGTCTGGCAGCAGACCGGCGGCGCCTTCGCCCTGGTCCGGAGCGGAACTCCGGTGCCGGGCTTCGACGCGAGCGCGGACCACGTACTCCTCGTCACGGTCCGGGGCACGCACCTGACCGTGGCGCTGGACGGCACCGCGCAGGCCCCGGCCGACATCGCTTTCGCCGCCGGGCGCGTCGGGGTGCGCGCGGTGGCGAGCCAGCGGTCCTCGTGGGACCGCCTGACCGTCCGCGATCCCGCCGGAACCGTCCGGTACGACGAAACCTTCGACACCGCCGCCGCGCTCGACGCCTTCGACCTGCCCGCCGACGGACTGCCGCTGGTCGCCGCGACCGCCCGCCCGGCGGGCTCCACCGACCCGAAGTCCCTCGTGGACCTCACGAACCAGGCCCGCGCGGGCGGGACGTGGACGCCGCCGGCCGGGCGGTGGCAGCTGGACCTGTTCACCGTCCGCCCGCTGAGCACGCCCACCGGCTCCGGCCGCGCCTACCTGGACCTCCTGGACGACGAGGCCGTGCGGCTGTTCCTCGACGCCGTGCCGGGCGAGTACGTCCGCCGCTTCCCGTGGGCCGGGAAAGCCGTCCTACGCGGCTTCGCCGACGACGAGCCGTACCTCGCCTCGGCGCACGGCCCCTTCGACACCGTCCCCTGGTCCCCCACCCTCGACGCCGAACTGGGCCGGCTCGGGACGTCGGCCGGGGTCGCCCTGACCGCGGTGCACGACGACCTCGGCGCGGACGGCCTCCGCCTGCGCGGGCTGTTCTGGCGCGCGGTGAGCAACCGGTTCGCGGCCGCCTACTACCGCACGCAGGGCCGGTGGATGGCCGACCACGGCCTCGAGCTGATCTCCAACCCGCTGTGGGACGAGTACGGCCCGGGCGAACAGCTGCAGAGCTCCGGCAACCTCAACGCGAACAACCAGTGGGCGCAGCGGCCCGGCACCGACCTGATCTTCGACCACTACCAGCGCGGCTACCACCGCACGCTGTCGCGCTTCCCGGCCAGCACGGCGCACCAGCTGGGCCTCGAGCGCGTCTACCTCGAAGCCATGGGCGGCACCGGGTGGACGGTGACCCCGGCGTTCGTGCGCGAGGTCGTCGGCGCGTTCGCCGTGCGCGGGGTCAACCACACGCTGCTGCACGCGCGGTTCAGCGACGAGAGCCAGATCGTCTACCCACCGCCGTTCCAGCCCGCCAACCCGTGGTGGCCGGTGTCCGCGCCGCTGAACGACTGGATCGGCAGGCTGATGGAAGCCTGCCGCGCGCCGGCCGTCGCGCAGACCGCCCTGCTGCAGCCACAACGCGCCGCGGAGTCCACTCAGGACACCCCGGCGATGGCCGAGCTCGACACGGCGTTCCTCACCACCGCGCACGCGCTCGAAGACGTCCAGGTGGACTTCGACTTCCTCGACGAGGGCGCGCTCGACGCCGACCCCGCGCTGGTGACCCACGCCCGGCCGAGCGGGCCGAACCTGGTCGTCGGGCAGCAGGCGTACCGGATCGTGGTGGTGCCGGCGACGCCGGTCCTGGCGCTCGGCGCGGTGCGGACGCTGACGCGGTTCGCCCGTGGCGGCGGCGCCGTGGTCGTCATCGGCACGCCACCGGCCCGCGAAGCCGGTGGTGACGACGCGGGCCTGCGGGCCGCCTTGGCCGAGTTGTTCGCGGCGCGCTCGGTGACGCGGGCGGCCGACCCGGGTGCGGCGGCGGCCGCGGCGGTCACGGCCGGTGGCGCGGCGGCCGCGTTGGACCCGCCGCACGCCGACATCCGGGTGCTGCGCCTGGAAAACCGCGGCGAGCAGGCGTTCGTCGTGGTGAGCGAACGGGCCGACGCCGTCGAGCTGACCGCGACGTTCCCGGCGACCGGAACGCCCGAGGTGTGGGACCCCGACACCGGCGCGGCCACCCCGGCGGGTGTCTGGCGCAAGGCCGGGGCCGGCACGGCGGTTTCCCTGCGGCTGGAGCCGAAAGCCGCGCTGCTGGTGGTCTTCCGCGGCGGACGGGAACCCTTGCACGCGGTGTCCGCGTCGGCGCCGGTGGAGCGGATCGACGGGCGGAGCGCGATCGTGCGCGCGACCGGGCCGGGCCGCATCACCGTCACCGCGACGGACGGCGCTCGCCGTTACACCGGCGCGGCGACCGTCTCCGACTCGCTCGCGCCGGTCGCGCTCGGCGGCGCCTGGACGTTCCACTTCGACCGCGCCGGCGCGCCGGTGACCACGCGGCCGCTCGGCTCGTGGACCGACGTGGACGCCGCGTACTCCGGATCCGCCTGGTACGAAACGGAGTTCGACCTGCCCGCCGTGCCCGGCCGGCGGTGGACGCTCGACCTCGGCGAGGTCCACGAGGTGGCCGAAGTGGAAGTCAACGGCACAGCTACCGGGTCACGGCTCTGGCCGCCCTACCGGGTCGACGTGAGCGCCGCCCTGCGCCCCGGCCGCAACCGCGTCCGGGTGCGGGTCACGAACACCGGCGCCAACGCGCGCGGGCAGGTGCTCGCGTCCGGCCTGCTCGGGCCGGTCACGCTGCGCCCGTACCGGCTCGTGAGCGTACCGCTGACTTAAACGTTTCACACTCTCCGGCACATCTCAACGTGCGAGTTGAGTGCACGTCTGTACACTCAACTGGCATGGCTGAAGTGGGAATGCGCCCCCCGGCGTCGCCGCTGCGGCGCCGGGCACTGCGCGCGGTGCGCTGGCTCTTCACCCCCCTGCGCCCGGACGACTACCTCGAGCTGATCAACCCCCTGTGGTCGACCCGGGAGCTGCGCGGGCGCGTCGAGCGCGTCGTGCCCGAACGAGGTGGCGCGGCCACCGTGCTGATCCGGCCGGGCTTCGACTGGGTCGGGCACCGGCCCGGGCAGTACGTGCGGCTGGGCGTGGTCA
The DNA here is from genome assembly GCF_030269325.1 of Amycolatopsis sp. NBRC 101858. Taxonomy (GTDB): domain Bacteria; phylum Actinomycetota; class Actinomycetes; order Mycobacteriales; family Pseudonocardiaceae; genus Amycolatopsis; species Amycolatopsis ponsaeliensis. The sequence goes on from NZ_BSTD01000002.1 coordinate 1,218,068, forward strand.
TCGACGGCGTCCACCACTGGCGCGCGTACTCGCTGACGTCGAGCCCGGACCGCGCCGACGGGCTCATTTCGGTCACCCCTAAGAAGGTCGACGGCGGAGTGGTCTCGCCGTTCCTCGTCGACCGCGTCCGCCCCGGGGAGGTCGTGCGGCTCGGCGAGGTCGAAGGGGCCTTCACCCTGCCGGACCGGCTCGACCGCGGCCTGCTGTTCGTCACCGCCGGCAGCGGCATCACGCCGGTGATGAGCATGCTGCGCCACCTCGCGCCGGGGCCCGGCCTGCGCGACGTCGTCCACGTGCATTCGGCGCGGGAGGCGGACGGGGTCACCTTCGGCGAAGAGCTGGCCGGCCTCGAAAAGCAGCACGCGGGTTTCCGCCTCGAACTGCGCATCACCGGTGCGGACGGCCGGTTCACCCCGGCCGACCTCGACACCGTGTGCCCGGACTGGCGCGAGCGGGAGACCTACGCCTGCGGTCCCGGCGAGCTGCTCGACGCGCTGCAGGCGCACTGGAAACGGCACGGCGACACCGGCCGGCTGCACCACGAACGGTTCCAGCCGATCGTCGGCGGCGAAGACGCCGAGGGCGCGGGCGGCACCGTGCGGTTCGCGCACCGCAACCTCGACGCGGACTGCCCGCCCGGCACCCCGATCCTCGTCGCGGGCGAGAACGCGGGCGTCGAGATGCCCTTCGGCTGCCGGGTCGGGGTCTGCCACACGTGCGTGCTGCCGATCCGGGAAGGCCGGATCCGGGACCTGCGCACGAACGCCGTCAGCGAGAAGCACAACGAGATCGTGCGCACCTGCGTGCACGGTGCCGAAGGCCGGGTCACGGTCGAACTCTGAACGTGGAGAGGAACTCATGACTGCCCCTACGCACCCTTTCGCCCACTTGAGCGAAGTCCAGCTCGCCGAACTCGCCCGCGAGTTCGACGCCATCCACGACCGGGTGCGCGCCGACCTGGGCGAGCGCGACCGCCGGTACATCAAGGGCGTCATCCGGCTGCACCGCCAGATCGCGGTGGCCGGCCGGGCGCTGCTGCTCGGATCCCGGTCCAAGGTGGCCTGGACCGCGGGCACCGGCTGCCTCGCGGTCGCGAAGATCCTGGAGAACATGGAGATCGGGCACAACGTGCTGCACGGCCAGTGGGACTGGATGAACGACCCGTACATCCATTCGTCCACTTGGGACTGGGACACGGCGTCGACGGCGGCGGCGTGGAAGCACTCGCACAACTACATCCACCACACGTACACGAACATCCGCGGCAAGGACAAGGATCTCGGCTACGAGATCATGCGCATCGACCCGCACCAGAAGTGGCACCCGGCGTACCTCGCGCAGCCGTTGTACAACCTGCTGCTGATGGCGTTCTTCGAGTGGGGCGTCGCGGTGCACGACCTGGACGTCGAAGCCATCCGCGCCGGCGAGAAGCCGATGAAGGACGTGTGGCACGACATCAAGGGCATCTCGGGCAAGGCCCGCGACCAGATCCTGAAGGACTACGTCGGCTGGCCGCTGGTGAGTGCGCTCGCCGCGACCGCCGTGGGCAGGCTCGTGCACCGCGAGCCGCGTTCCCGGGCCCGCGGACGACGTCGTCGCGGTGCGGTGCGGGCCCAGCTCGCGGCGGCCCGGACCGAGGGCGGCGGCACGTTCGCGGCGACGTTCTGGGCGGACTTCACGGCGAACATCATCCGCAACCTGTGGGCCCACTCGATCATCTTCTGCGGCCATTTCCCGGACCAGACGTACACGTTCGGCCAGGAGGAAGTCGAGGACGAGACCCGCGGCGGCTGGTACGTCCGCCAGCTCGTCGGCGCGGCGAACATCACGGGATCCCCGCTGTTCCACCTGATGAGCGGCAACCTCGGCTACCAGGTCGAGCACCACCTGTTCCCGGACATGCCGAGCAGCCGCTACGCGGAGATCGCCCCCCAGGTCCGCGACATCTGCCGGCGCTACGGCCTGCCGTACAACACGGGCCCGCTGTCCAAGCAGCTCGGCACGGTGCACCGGACGATCTTGCGGCTGGCGTTCCCGGGCGGCAAGGTCCGCCCGAAGCCGGGCCCGTACCCGGGCGACGAACTGCAGCGCGCGGCTTGAGCATCGAAGCGGGCGCGGCCGGCGCGATGGTGGCTGGAAAGGCCAAGATCTCGCCGGTCGCGCAAGGGCCACCGGTACTCGCGGACCGCCAAAGCCAGGGCCGAAACCCGTCGCTTGGCTCGGGGAGGTGGCCCGTACCCGGGCGACGAGCTGCAGCGCGCGGCCTGAGCGCCGGACCGGGGCGGGGCCGGCGCGATGGTGGCCGGCACCCCACGGATCTCGCCGGTCAGCGCCGGCCGCGCAAGTGCCAACGGCGCACGCAGACCGCCGAAGCCCAGCCCGTACCCGGGCGACGAGCTGCAGCGCGCGGCCTGAGCGCCGGGCCGGGGCGCGGCGGCCAGTCGGTCGATAGTTGCCATTCCGCTCGTATCAAGGCGCCGCACCTCCTACTCTCACTGGTGTGGACGGCATCGAGAGTCTCCGGCACGCGATCGAGACGATCCCCATCCCCGGCGCCCCGCCCCGGCTGTCGCGCCAGGGTGCCGCCGTCGGGCTCGCTCTTCTCGACACCTCCTTGCGGCTCAACCACGTGCGGCGCCTGACCGAACGGCTGACCGTCGTCGAACACGGGACCGCCCGGCGCAGCACCGAGGTCGACGTCAGCCTCAAGCTCCTCGACGAAGGGCAGCGCCAGGCCACCGCGCAGCTGCAGGACCTCATCGGGCAGGAACACGGCGAGCGGGCGGCCTCGCGACCGGCCCGGCAACGGTCCCTGTGGGTGCCGCTGGCCCGGCTGCCGCGCCGGGACGTCTCCCCCGTCGACGTCTTCGACAGCGCGGGCCAGAAGCTGCCGCGGCTCACCCAGCACGAGGCGTCCCGGCTGGTCGCTTCCGGGCTCTACCGGCTGCTGCGCGGGATCCTCGCCGGCGACGAGAACGCCCAGACCGCCAAGCACGAGCTCAACACGTTCCTCTTCCAGGTGCACGAACCGCGCTGGCTCATCCAGCAGGCCTTGCTGACCCTGCTCACCGAGCGGAACCACCCGGAGGAGCAGTTCGCGCTCGCCCCGGCCGGCGGCACGGTCCCCGGCTACGGGCGGCAGTGCCGGGAACTGGCGCTGGACATCCTTTCCGGCTGCGCGGACCTGCTCGTCGAATACGCATACCTGCTGAACGTCGCCGTCCGCGACTACATGCTGGTGGTCGCGCTGGACGACTCGGTCGAAGAACACCGGCTCAGCTACGAAACCCCGCTGCACGTCGACGCCCGGCAGCCCGTCGCGAAGGAGCAGTGGCGGCGGCTGGCCTCGAGCCGTCGCGGCTACGTCGTCAGCTACGAGACCATGATCCCGGCGACGCTGAAGTCCTACCACCTGGTGGCCGGGACCGCGCCGGAAGCCGAGATCTCCCGGATGTACCTGTCCACCGACGCCGACCAGCACCAGGTCGACGGCCTGGCCGAGGACCTGCTCTCGCTGGCCGAACGCCAGGACGCCGCGCCGCTGCAGGAAGCCGACGGCGCCCGCCACAAGATCCTCGAGCTGCAGGCGCAGACCGTGCTGCGGCGGCTGGCCGACCTGCTGCGCCGCCGCAAGTGGGAGGCCGGCCAGTCCGGGGTGGAGCTGTCCCCGCGCAGCCTGCCCGCCTGCCACCGGCTCGCCGCCGCGGCCACGACGGGCGAGGCGGTGCGGACCGACGTCGGCGAGCTCGACAACTCCCTGCGGCGGCACCCCGAGTTCACGGCCGCGAACCTCCGCGAGGCCGCGCGCGAACTGACCGAGCGGGAGTTCGGGCAGGACCTGGTCCTCGTCAACGGCATCGCCGACAACGAGGCCCGGGCGTACTGGCGCCGCTCCGGCGGCCGCGACCCGCGCGGCGACCACGTCCGGATCCGCGCGACGCTCGTCCTCAAGGACTCCACGAAGTCCGGCCCGCTCAACGTGACGTTCTACGCGCTGGCCGTCGCGACGGTCTCGTTCGTGCTCGGCTGGCTGCTGGTGGGCAGCCCGTGGCCGTACGGCCGGGAGGCCACCACGGCGCTCGGCCACATCGGCGACGGCCAGTCGGTGATCACGATGTTGCTGCTGCTGCCGGGCTTCCTCTACAGCCGCCTGTCATTGCCGCCGCGACGGACCGTGCTCGGCTACCTCGGCACGCTGCCGCAGGCGCTGGTCCAGCTGAGCATCGCGGCCATCGCCGGGTTCGCCGCGGCCGTCGCGACGCAGAGCCGGGGCGAGGTCGTCCAGGTCACCCTCACGATCGCGGTGGGGCTGCCGGTGCTCGCCGCGCTCGTGCTGTTCGGCCAAGCGTCGTGGCGCGAGTCGGCGATCCCGCTGTCGCGCATCGGGGCGCCACGGTGGGCGGGCTCCGGCGCCTGGGACCGCCGCAAGCCCCTCGAAGCCGACGTGCGGTTCGACTCGTCCGGCGGGTGGTGAAGGTGCGCAGCCAGCGGATCTCCGTGCGGAACGTGGCCGACCTGGCCCGGGCCGGGTTCGAGATCGCGCGGCAACCGGTGACCCAGGTGGACTTCGAGGTGCACCACGCGCTGGCGCGGCACGGCTACCTGCGCGAGCTCGTCTCCGCGAACTCCGACAGCACGGTCTTCCTGGAAACGCTGTGCTCGGCCACGAACGGCGCCGGCGTCGTGATCGGCACCCGCACCCGCAAACCCCTGGACGGCACCGAGGTCGTCGAGCGCGTCGACGGGCACCAGCCGGCCGAACGCCCCGAGCAGAACGCGGGCGGCTGGGTGTTCCACCAGACGACCTCGCCCAACCCGACGTTCATCTACGAGTCCGCGCAGCGGTTCGAGGGCCTGATCGGGATCGACCCGGGGGCGCGCGAGGTGTCCGAGTGGCACGGCCTCGCCATCCGCGACCTCGTCCGGGAGATCTCCGACGCCGCGTCCTCGCTCATCGACGCGCCGCTGCTGTCGCTGCAGTGCCCGGCCCAGCTGCCGACGGTCGTCAAGACCCGCAACCACGACCTGCGCACCCGCAAGGAGATCGCGTCGCCGTGCGCGTCGCTGGCGGTCCGGTTCGCGATCGCGCTGCGGGACGCGTCCGCGGCCGCGCGGTTCGAGCTGGCCGACCGGTTCCGGGAGCTGTGCGAGAAGCACGGGTACAGCTTCTGGCTCGCCGACACGCGGCCGGGGCACCGGCAGGGCAACTGGTTCGAGGTCTCCCACGCCGACGGCGAGTTCTCCCCGCTCTACAAGGGCGACCTCCGGTCCCGCCAGCGGGTCGGCGCGGTCCTGCCGGTGACGTTCGTCGGGCCGGCGCGGATCGGCTCCACGAACGCCATCGCCTCCTTCCTGCAGCGCTACCCCCAGGTGGGCGTGGTCGGCTGCGCGGCCACGACGCTGTCGGACGTCGCGTTCGTCCACCTGCAGCTGGCGATCCACGGCGTGGCCACCGACCGGCTGAACCGCATCCTCGGCAAGCTGCTCGGCGAGGCCACCACCCCGGCCCGGCCGACCAAGCTGCTGCGCGAGCTGTTCAAGCGCCTCGGCCTGCCGCCCGACCCCGACGGGCCGGGTCCGTCCGCGAAGGACCCGACCAGCGACTACCAGACGTTCACCGGTCCCGCGTTCGCCTACCGCCCGTTCCAGATGCCCGACTGCATGGCGGTGTGGGTGTCGTGGGAGATCGCCCGCCAGCACCAGGGCCTGGCCGCCCCGCTGGACTGCCTGTACCGCGCGCTGGCCCAGGTCGCGCCCCGGGTGTCACCGGAAACCGTCGGCTCGGCGGGCGACCTGGCCACCGTCGAGTACCTCATCTGCCGCGCCACCGAGCAGTCGGTGGTGCGGGGCAAGGCAAAGCTGGCCGTGCCGAAGTCGGTCCTGCGCCAGTTCTCCTCGGGCGGGGTCGAGCTGCCCGCGTCCAAGCTGTGCGCCGCACTGGAGGAGGCGTGGAAGGCCCACGTCGACCAGTCCGGTGTGGACGGAGTGAGCGAGCTGACGGTGGCCTGGCGCGAATCCTGGCTGGGCCACTGGACCTATTCGTAGAAGTCGCGCAGCGCCCGGGCCACGACGAGCGGGGCTCCGTCGTCCTCCGGTCCCGAATGGCCCAGGCCCGGCAGGGTGACGCTGTGCGCGTGCGGGAGCACCTCGGCGAGCTTCCCCAGCGCCCGGCCCAGGTACTCCGCGCTCTTGGTGCCGCCGAGGAGCAGCACTCGCGCCTCGAGTCCGGTGTACTCCCCGGCGGTGTCGGCCAGCTCGTCGATGACCTGCATGTCGAAGTGCAGCGTCGGGATGAGCGCCTCGACCGGCACGTCCTCGGGGTTTCCCTTGCCCTGCAGGCGCGCGCCGGCGGTCAGGAGCGGCACCAGGGCGACGCGCGGGATCCGGCTGAACAGCGACGGTTCGGTGGCCAGCCCCCGCATGCCCGTGACGAGTGCGGCCGCGCTCCGGCCCGCGGCGATCTCGCGGTCGAAGCGCGGCAGCCAGCCCATCGGCACCGACCCGTCGATCGACAGCGGCGGCTCGTACAGGGCGATCCGGTCGAGCGCGGGCGTGCCCAGGGCCGTGCGCAGGACGACGAGAGCGCCCGTGCTCAGGCCGAAGGCCCGGGTCGCGCCGGTCGCGGCGACGAGGGCCTGCAGGTCTTCGACCTCCTTCCCGACGCCGAAGTCCCCGCCGTGCGGACCGCTCAGCCCGCGGCCGCGCCGGTCGGGCACGTGGACCGTGAAGTCGGCCGACAGGGCGGCAGCGAGCTTCGTGAAGTGCTGCGACGCGAGCATTCCGCCGTGGACCAGGATCAGCGCGGGGCCGTGGCCGAGGGTGCGGTAGCCGATCGTGGTCCCGTCGGCCGAGCGGACTTCGTTCATCGCGCTGCCCCCGAGACCGGGACGAACCGGCGCAGGGCCTGCTTGCCGACCTCGACGGCCGCGTTCCCGCGTTCCAGCAGATCATGCTGGTACGCCTCCAGAGCCTGGTGGAGATCTCCCGCCTCGGCCAGCAGCGCGCTCAGCCGGACGGCGTCCTGCATCGCGGTCGCGGCGCCGTTGCCGCCGCTGGCGAGCGTCTGGTGCGCGGCGTCCCCCAGCAGCGTCACGCGGCTCACCGGCCAGGGCGGCATCGGGCGGTCGAAGACCTTCGAGCGGCCGACCCCGCTCATGTCGGCGCTTTCCACCAGCGCCCGGAGGTCGGGGTGCCAGCCGTCGATCAGCTCCAGCACCAGCTCGCGGGCGTCGTCCCGGGGCGGGCCGGTGGCGGCCGGATGGTCCGGCGGGACGAGCAGCACCCAGCGCACGTAGCTTTCCCGGTGCGGCAGGGGCAGGCCGGGAGCGAGCTCGGCGGCCGCGTCCGACGGCTCCCGGTCGAAGTCCATCCGGCCCAGCATCAGCGTGCTGTCGGGCCCCTTCACCATGGTGCCGCGTCCCGGGACGAGCCGCCGGAAGCGGTCGGCGGCGGGGGTGCGTCCCATCGCGCCGCACAGGTCGGCGTCGACGAGCTGTACTTCCGGCACCAGCTTCCGCCGCACCGCGGAGTTCCCGCCGTCGGCGCCGACGAGGACGTCACCCGTGGCCTTCGTGCCGTCGGTGAAGAAGGCGGTGACGGTGTGCTCGTCTTCGTCGAAGCTCTTGAGCCGCTTGGTGAAGGTGACGCGGTCACCCAGGTCGCCGAGCAGGATCTGCCGCAGCACCTGCCGGTCGAACGCCCTCGACTCCTCCGGTCCGGGCAGGTCGCTGCCGAGCAGGGTGAGCTGCGCGTCGAAGAGCAGGCCGGGCCCGGTCAGGCTGCCGCTGGTGGCCTCGGCGAGGTCGTGGAGCCGCGGCGGCAGGCTCGCGCGCAGGGCGTCCATCGCCGGCGGCGCGAGGCCGATCCGGTAGCCCTGGGTGCGCTCGCCGGTCCCGTCGTCGGCTTCGAACACGCGGACGTCGAGGCCCGCGCGGACCAGGGCGTGCGCGAGGGTCAGCCCGCCGAGCCCGGCGCCGATCACCAGAATCCGTGTCATTTCCCATCCCCCATCTCCCATGTGAACAACGTTCACGTGTACATTGTTCACGTAGGCGAGGCAGGCTTGTCAAGCCCGGATTTTCGGAGGACTTTCGTGGGGCAGCGACGCACCGAGGTACTCGCGGCGGCGATCGAGCTGCTCGACGAGGCCGGCTTGGACGCGCTGACGATGCGGCTCCTGGCGAGCCGGCTCGGGGTGCGCGCGAGTGCGTTGTACCGGCATTACCCGAGCAAGCAGGCGTTGCTGGACGCGATGGTGGCTTCGCTGGTGGGCCCCGCTCCGGCCATGCCGGCCGACGCGCCGTGGGAGGACTCGTTGCGCGGCGCGGCTTCGGGCATGCGCGAGGTGATGCTGGCCCACCGCGACGGAGCCCGCCTGATTTCCGGCTTCCACAACCCGGGCGACGAGGCGATCGCGGTGTTCACGCACCTCGTCGAGTCGCTGGCAGGGGCGGGGATTACGGCTGGGATGGCGTCGGTCGCGGTGGACACGGTTTTGGCTTATGCCAACGGTTTCACGATCGAGGAGCAGGCGCGGAAGCTTGCGTGGCCCAGAGAGGAGCGGGACCGCGCTTTCGGTGACGGGTTGGATTTGATCATCGCGGGGATCAGGGGATCACTGCCGTCCTGACCCGACCGCTGGGCGCTATCGGACCGCGCCGGCGGCGTAGAAGACGATGCCGAGACCGACCAGGATCAGCGGGATGACGACCAGGACCCAGGTCAGCAGCCGCTTCAGCTTGTAGATGGCGACCAGCGTCTCGTACTTGATCTGCAGGTCGGCTTCGTCGGTGTCGTCGGCCTCGAGGATGCGGCCGACCACCTGGTCCATCTCGGTGCCGGGGCGCACCTCGTGCGCGGACATGATGCCGAACTGTGCCAGCGTTTCAGCCATCGCGGCCCTCTCCCGTCGGTCACCCCCTGCCCTCGCAGGTCGCCTGCACCGCCGCGGCCGTTACAGTGTCAGGACGATCTTGCCGTGGACATGACGGCTCGCCTGGACCTCCACCGCCTCGCGGACCTTCTCGATCGGGAACGTCCCCGCGATCGGCACCACGATCTCCCCCGCGAGGATCGCGTCCGTGAGCCTCGCCATCGCCTCCGGGGCCGCGTCCGCACCTCCGGTCGCGCGCACTCCGCCTGGTGGGTTCGGGCCCGCCGCGATCGTCGAGATGCGCGCGGGTGAGATACCCAGGGCGAGCGCCGCCTCCGCTGCTTCCGTGCCGAACAAGTCCGTTGCCGATGTCGGGGCCAACGCACGGACTCGGTCCGCCAGGCCGGGGCCGTAGGACACCGGGATGGCGCCCAGCTGGCGCACGAACGGGAACGTCCCCTCCCCCGCGGTCCCGATCACCCGGGCGCCCGCGCGTGCGGCCAGTTGCACTGCGAACACGCCCACCCCACCCGCCGCTCCGCCGATCAGGACCGTGTCCTGCGGCCGCAAGTCGATCGCCGCCAGGGCCGCCGCGGCCGTCAAGCCGGCCACCGGGAGCGTCGCCGCGACTTCGTCGGGAATGCCAGGCGGGGTCGGCCAGAGCGTGTCGGCCGGGGTTGCCACCACCGCGAAGTCCGCCGCCGCGCGAGCCATCACGCCGCCGAACACCCGTTGGCCCACCGAGAAACCCGTGGCGCCGGGGCCGACCTCGTCGATCACCCCGGCCAGGTCGTAGCCGAAACCGGACGGCACCGTCACGCCGAACTGCGCCGCCAGCGCCGGGTGCGATGCCAGGCCCCAGTCCATCGGGTTCAGGCCCGCGGCCGCCACCCGGATGCGGAGCTCACCCGGCCCCGCGTGCGGCTCCGGGACCTCGCGCACCTCCAGGACCTCGGGACCGCCGAACTTCTCGTAAATGACCGCGCGGCTCATGAGCCACCTCCACTGTGATGAGACTTGGTCCCATCACCGTACACGAGGTGACGGGACCAAGTCCCGTACACTCGGGCCATGGCCCGCTGGCAACCCCACGCTCCGGAACGACTCGTCACGGCCGCGCTCGAACTGTTCGAGGAGCGGGGCTACGAAAACACCACCGTGATCGAGATCGCCGAGCGCGCCGGGCTGACCAAGAGCACCTTCTTCCGGCACTTCCCCGACAAGCGCGAGGTGCTCTTCGGCGGCGACACCCTCGCCGGGCTGCTCGCCGACCGGATCGCCGACGGGCCGGCCGCGGCCGGCCCGCTCGAAGCCGTTGCCCACGCCCTCGAGGCGCTCGGCCGAGAAACCTTCACCGCCGAGCGCCGTGAGTTCAGCGCCCGGCGAGGAGCGGTCATCGCCGCCAACCCCGAGCTGCGTGAACGCGAGGCACTGAAGGGCCTCGGGCTCACCGCGGCGATGGCCGAAGCCCTCGGCCGCCGCGGTGTGCCCGATCCCGCAGCACGCGTGGGAGCGCAGCTCGGCGCGCTCGTCCTGACGCTCGCCTACGAACGCTGGAGCGAGCCGGGCGGCGACACCGATTTCGGTGCCGCCGCCCGGCAGGCCCTGCGCGAAGTGCAAGCCGCTACAGCAGCTTCCTGACGTCGCCGGCCCGGGCACCGGCGGTGGGCGCGCCGCCGATGTCCGACTCGATCGCCGCCGTCACGATGCGGTTCCGGTCCCCGCTGGACAGCACGCCGTTGCCGACCAGCTCCTGCGTCACCGCCTTCACGTGCTTCACGAACCGGTCGTGCGACGCGTATTCCGCGTTCTCGTCGATGACGTCGTTGAGCGTGCAGCCGTTGCCGATGTCGATGTTCTCCACCTGGCTGTCGACCCCGCCGATCACCACCGTCTCCCGGGTGTCCGAGACCGGGCAGGCGTCCGGCGGCGGCGTGGCCGAGACCACCGTGAACGCACCGAACACCTCCAGCGAGGCGTTCCCGGCGACGTCCGTGGCCCGGGCGCCGACGGTGTGCGCGCCCAGCGCCGACACGACTACGGGCGCCGTGTACCGCGTCCACGCTCCACTGTCCACTTTATACTCGACGGAGTCCACACCCGACCCGGCGTCGGTGGCGGCCAGCGTCACGGTCGCCTGGCCGACGTAGGACCAGTTGCCGTCCTGCCTGCCGCTCACCGCCAGGGACGCCACCGGCGCCGTCGTGTCGCCGCCGGCCACCACGGTGAAGGACACGCTCGCCGGCGCGGACGTGTTCCCGGCGACGTCCCGGGCGCGGTAGCCGACCGTGTGCGCACCCACCGCGGTCACCGCGACCGGTGCGGTGTAGGCGGTCCACGCGCCACCGTCCACCTGGTACTCCGTCGCCGCGACACCGGACCCGGTGTCGGAAGCCACGACCGTGACGGTCGCCTTGCCGACGTAGTTGCCGCCGGTGTCCTGCGTACCGGCCACCGAGGCCGTCACGGTCGGCGGGGTCGTGTCGCTCTTCACCACGGTGAAGTGGGACATGCCCTCCGGTGACGTGTTCCCGGCGGTGTCGGTCGCCCGGAAGTGGACCATGTGCTCACCCGCACCGGTCACCGCGACCGGCGCGGTGTAGGCGGTCCACGCCCCGCCGTCCAGCTGGTACTCCACCGACGCCACCGCGGAATCGGCGTCGGTCGCCGTCAGCCGGACCGTGGCGACGTCGATGTAGTTGCCCGAAGAGTCCTGGGTACCGGTGATCGCCGCGGTCACCGTGGGCGGGCTCGTGTCCCCCTGCCCCGCGACGATCGTGAAGTGCTCCATACCCTCGGCGGAGGTGTTCCCGGCGACGTCGGTGGCGCGGTAGTGGAGCATGTGCATGCCCACGGCGGACACCACCACCGGCGCCGAGTACGCGGTCCAGCTACCGCCGTCCAGCTGGTACTCGACCGAGGCCACGCCGGACCCCGCGTCGGTCGCGGTCAAGGACACCGTCGCCGACGCGATGTAGTTGCCCGAGGGATCGCGGTCGCCCGCCACGGCCGCCGTCACGACCGGTGCGGTCGTGTCGCCGGTGCCGTCGGAGACGACGAACTCCCCCACCATCGTGGTGTGGCCGGGGATCGTGCAGAAGTACCGGTACTTGCCCGGGGTGAGCGTCACGACCGCCTCGTGCCGGCCGTTCTGCGGGTCGAACGGGTTGGCCAGGACGTTGAGCGACACGTCGTGGTTGTAGCCCGGCGTCGACGTGTCGAACGTCAGGGTGTGCGACATCCCCGTCGTGTTGCCGGTGGCTTCGCTGTTCTCGAAGACGATGGTGGTCTCGCCGGGCAGCGCGCCGGTGGGTGCCGACGCGTATTCGGTGGTGCTGTTGCTCCCGGTCCAGGTCAGGGTCTGGACCGGCGCCGCCACCGCGGGGGTGACGAGGCCGAGCAAGACCAGGAAAGCGGCCAGCAGCACGGCGATCGGTCGTGGGGACATCACGGGAAACCTTCCTGGGAGGAACGGGGGCCGGGGGTGAGCCCGGCCCCCGTCGCGCTACAGCTGCCGCACCCGGATGTTGCGGAACTCGATCAGGTCGTTGTCACTGTGGTTCTGCAGCCCGATGAACCCGCTGACGAACTGCCGCAGGTCGGTCGGCGGGTCCCCGGCGCGCGAGGACTGCTGACCCGGCGTGTTGTCGAACTCGTTGATCACCACGCCGTTGCGGATCATCGTGTAGTGCTGCCCGACGACCTTGATCTCGTACTCGTTCCACGTGCCCTTCGGCCGCGCGCCCGCCTGGTCCAGCGTCCGCGGGTCGAAGTTGTAGACCGACCCGGTCTTCTGCGGTTCGCCGGAGTCGCCGTCGTAGATCTGGATCTCGTGACCGCAGTAGATCGCGACCCACGCCTGCGACGTCCGGGCCGAGCCGACCGTGCCGCAGCTGCCCGGTGGCCGCTGCTCCAGCGGCGTCCGCGGGTCCGGGAACCGGACGAAGACGCCGCTGTTGGCCCGGAAGGTGTCCGGGGCGATGTCCTTGAACTGGACCTTCACCGAGAAGTCGGTGAACTGCCGCTGGGCGTACCAGAGCATGCCCAGCCCGCCTGCCGACCGGATCGACCCGTCGGGTTGCAGGGTGAACTGCCCCGATGGCGCCTGTTCCCAGCCGCGTAGCGACGCTGCCGTGCCGTCGAAGATCGCGTCGTAGCCGGTGGTGCCCGGCTTCCCGATCGGCGACGCCTCGGCCGCGGTGTTCAGCTCGGCCACCTCGGCGTCGTTGAGCACCCCGAGGTCCGACAGCGTCTCGGTGGCCTGCTCGACGTGGTTGACGAAGGCCGCGTGCGTGCTCCACGTGCTCTCGTCGTCGATGAAGTCGTCCACCGAACAGCCGCCGCCCGCGTTGCGGTTCGGCACCTTCGTGATCGCGTCGCCCAGGGTCACCACCGGGCTCGGATCGGCCACGAGGCACCCGACGTTCACCGCGGTCCGCGTGGTCACCGCTTCGCCGTCCGCGTAGGTCACGGTCAGCTTGGCGGTGAAGATCCCGGTCCGCGGGTAGGTGTGGCGCGGGTCCGCCTGGGTGGACACCGAGCCGTCGCCGAACTCCCAGCGGTAGGACACCCCGCCGGACTTCGACCCGGTGAACGCCGCCGTCAGCGCCTTGTTCTGCACCAGCACCGACGACGCCGCCGGCGCCGGGGTCGGCGCACCGCCGGTGTAGCTGATCTTCAGCAGCTTCTGGTTGGCGTCCAGGGAGAAGAAGCCGTTGCCGTAGTCGAGCACGTACAGCGCGCCGTCCGGCCCGAACTTGGCGTCCATCCAGCTCTGCACCTTGGTGTCACCCGACCCGCCCGGGATGATCTGGCGGAACGTCTCGGCGAACACCGGCGGCTGGTGCGTCGGCACGCCCGCCGGGTCCACGGTCACCGCGACCCGGTTCTGGGAGTTGGACTCGTCGCCGATGAACCACTTGTTGTCCCAGTACTCCGGCCACGCCACGCCGCTGTTCGTGTTGACCAGCGAGCGGTGGTACGTCGGCCCGGACATGACCGCCTGGCCGCCGCCCCGCAGGTACGGCTGGGTGTAGGTGGCGTCCGCGGCGACGTAGGTCGGGATGGACGAGCCCGGCCGCTTCGGGAAGACCGGGCCGCCGCCGTCCGGCGAGTACCAGATCATGTTGTCCTTGATCGGCGGCAGGTTCACCAGGCCGGTGTTGCGCGGCGAGGTGTTGACCGGGTTGTCGCAGTCGTACCAGCCGGTCAGCTCCGCGGCGTTGGTGCTGCTGCGGTCGCGGTAGGGCTGCCGGTTGCCCATGCAGTACGGCCAGCCGTGATTGCCCGCCTCGGTGATGATCGTCGCCGTCTCGTACTTCGCCGGGCCGAGCTCCGGGCTCGGCGAAGACGCGTCGGGGCCGACCCAGCCCGCGGTCATCCAGTTGTGCACCGGGTCGATCTGCAGGCGCGAGATGTTGCGGACGCCCATCACGTAGATCTCCGGGCGCGTCTTGTCCGCCGGCCCGTTCGGGAAGAGGTTGCCCTGCGGGATGGTGTACGTCCCGTTCGCCTCCGGGTGGATGCGCAGGATCTTGCCGTCGAGGTCGTTCGTGTTGCCCGCCGTGCGGCGCGCGTCCTGGAACGAGATGCCCTTGTAGTCGAGCGTCCAGTTGTTGCCCGAGTAGCCGTTCGAGCCGCCCGAGGAGTTGTTGTCCCCGGACCCGATGTAGAGGTTGCCGTCCTTGTCGAACGCCATGCCGCCGCCGGCGTGGCAGCAGCTGTGGATCTGGACGTCCCAGGACAGCAGGTCCTTGCGGGTGGCCTGGTCGAGCGTCTGCGCGGTGGCGTTGTAGGTGAACCGCGAGACCGTGCGCTTGCCGATCCGCTTGTCGCGGTCGATCGACGCGTGCGGCATCCAGTACGCGTACATGTAGCCGTTCTCGGTGAACTTCGGGTCCAGCGTCAGCCCGAGCAGGCCCTCTTCGTTCTTGACGAGCTCGTCACCGCTGCCGCGGTTGCCCATCACCGGCAGGGTGGTGAGCAGCTTGACCTTCTTGGTGACCGGGTCCCACTGGTGGACCGTGCCGCAGCCGAGGCCGACGTTCGGGTCGTCCCAGCTGACGATCGGGCCGGTCGGGCAGGCCGCCTTGCCGATGTAGAACACCTTGCCGTCCGGGGCGATGGTGAGCCCGTGCGGCTCGCCGATCTGGTCGAGCTGCCCGGCCGCGTTCTTGCCGGTCAGCCGCTCGACCTTGTAGTTCGCGGCGATCCCGGCCTGGCAGTCGCCGCGCACCATGCCGGTCGTCCAGCGCAGGGCGCCGAGCAGGTGGTTGCGGAACTGCGCTTCGCCGTAGGAGCCTTCGGTGCGGCCCATTCCGGTGTAGAAGGAGCGGCCGCCGTCGTAGTCGCGGCACCACGAGATCGGGTGGAACGCGCCGTTCGCGCCGACGCCCGGCTGGTAGCCCTTCTCCTCGACCTGCGCGACCGTGTGGACGGTGCCGACCGGGTTGGACTCCCAGTTGAGCCAGCGGTCGGTGCGCGTCCAGTTCTGCGGCAGCCCGGCGGTGGCCGGGTGCTTGGCGTCCAGGACGTCGACGACGGCCTGCTGCGGCGCGGGCTCCGGCGGCGGCGGGGTCGTCGAAGTGTCCTTGAACAGCTTGAGGTCGGCGAGCTGGATGAGCGGCTCACCCGAGTTCGCGGTGATGTTCAGCCGGTAGTTCGGGTAGACCGTGGTGTTGCTGAAGGTGAACGTCCGGGTCTGGAACCGGTCGGTGAACACTTCGTTCGTGCGCGTGTCCAGGTCGGTCCAGGTGGCCCCGTCGGCCGAGCCCTGCAGGGTCCAGTTCTTCGGGTCGCGGCCGGGGAAGTCGTTCGCCGACACCAGCGAGTAGCTGCTGACCGCGACCGGAGTGGCCATCTTGTAGGCGGCCCAGCCGGTCGTCGCGAACGTCAGCCACTTGGTGTTTTCGTTGTTGTCGGCCAGTTTCTCCTTGGTCTCGTTCGGCGGGTTCTCCGCGCTCGCGGTCACCGAAGCCACGGCCTCGGGCGTCGGGCGGGCGCCGACCGGGCGCGCGCCGATCAGGCCGGTGAACCACTGGGACGAGTCCTGCGCGCGGGCGGCGTCGGAGATGCCGAGGAACCCGCCGCCGGCCTTCATGTAGGCCTGCAGCGCGGCTTCCTGCTCCCGCGCGAGCGTCACGCCCTGCGCGGACAGGAACACCACGCCGCGGTAGCGGGCGAGGTTGGCCGTGCTGAACACGGCGGGGTCGGACGACGCCGTGACGGTGATGCCGTTGTCCTGCCCGAGCCGCGCGATCGCGTCCGCCGCGCGCAGCACCGGGTCCTTCTGGTCGCCCGCCGCGCCGTGGAAGACCAGCACGTTCACCGGCACGTTCACCACGGCGGGCGCGGCCTGCGCGACCGGCATGGTGATCAGCGGGGCCCCGGCCGCGAGCACCGCCCCGATGGCGAGCACGAGCGCCCCGCGCCTGCCGAACCATCGTCTCTTCATGATCCGTTCCCTCCTAAGCATGGGTGCGGCCGTCGGGGTTCATGTCGTGCCCGGCGTGGCCGTGCTGCTTGAACCGGTCGATCGCTTCCTGTGCGCCGTCGGGCAGGCTGCCGTCGGGGTTGCGGACCAGGAACAGGCCCACCATCCCGCCGTCGGAGTGGGTCTGGACGTGGCAGTGGTACATCCACACCCCCGGCCCGACGCCTTCGCCGGCCAGCACCTGGAAGCCGAACGAGCTGCCGGGGTCGAGGTTCTTGTTGTCGACGACCTGGGCGTTGTCGGTGGCACTGCTCAGCATCCCGGTGCGGGTGTCGGCCCAGCGGTGCCCGTGCAGGTGGAACGTGTGCGGCAGGCTGCCGTACCCGATGCACACCCACTCGACGCGCTCGCCGAGGCGCGCCTCGAACATCGGCGTGTCGGGCGCCATCTCGTGGTTGATCATCATCTCGTTGAACACGACGGTGTACTGCCGGCTGGGCAGCAGGTCGCCGCGCTTGCGCACGATCAGCCCGCCGTAGAGCCCGCGCGCGAGCCCGGCGGTGCCGTGGTCGGTGCCCATCGCGTGGTCGTGGTAGTGCCAGTACCCGGCGCTGCCCGGCATCCAGAACCCGCCGCTCGCTTCGTAGCGGGTCCGCGTCTTCCAGGTGTAGGTCCGGGTTTCGCCCGGGTTGTTGAACGACGCGTTGAGCGGCGCGCCGTCGGACGCGGTGTCGTAGTTGACGCCGTGCGGGTGGATCGACAGCCGCTGGTCGGTCCGGTTGACCAGTTCGATCTCGAGGGTGTCGGCCTCGTAGATCTCCAGCAGCGGTCCCGGAATCGTGGCTTTGCCGGGCTCCAGGCCGTAGCCGTAGCGGCCGCCGGGAAGCGCTTCCGCGTAGATCGTGATCTTGCGGGTCAGACCCGCCGCCGACGCCGTGTCGGCGGCGCCGAGGGCGGGCACGAGCACGCCCGCGGCGGTTCCGGCCAGCATCGACCGACGTGACACTCGCATGTGGATTTCCCCCGGGGTCTCAGAACCGTACGGTGCGGAGGTATTCGAAACCGACCTTGGCCGTGTTCAGCGGGTCGGCAGGCTGGTCGTGCTCGACGATGTAATCGCCGATGTTGTGGCAGGACGCGGCGAAGATGCGCGGGAAGTTGATGACGCCGGCGCCCGGGTCGACCATCTGCCCGTCCGCGGTCCGGTCCTTCACGTGGTACTGGGTCACGCGCGGGAAGTTGCGCCGGAACAGCTCGACCGGGTCCGCGCCGCCGTTGACCGCCCAGAAGAGGTCGATCTCCAGGTGCACGTCCCGCTTGTTCGTCTTCGCGGTGAGGACGTCGTACGGGACCACCCCGCCGATCGGGGCGAACTCGTGGTCGTGGTTGTGGTAACCGAGCGCGAGCCCGGCCTTCTTGAAGGCGACGGCCGCGGTGTTCATACGGCCCGCGAAGGCCTCCCACTCGGCGATGGTGCCGAAGTTCGCGTACGGCACCACGACGGAGCGGTTGCCGAGGACCTTCGCGTCGGCGATGGTCTGGTTCAGGTCGCCGTCGATGCCGACGTGCGTCGAGGACGCCTTGATGTGGTTCTTGTCGAGGATGGCGCGGAACTCGGCGGCGCTGCGGCCGTACGTCCCGGCCAGCTCGACCTTCCGGTAGCCGATGTCGGCCAGCGCGGAGAGCGTGCCTTCGGGGTCGTTCTGCAGCAGCGACCGCAGGGAGTAGAGCTGGATGCTGATCTTGTCGAGCGGGACGCGCCGGCGGGCCGGGGAGGCGCCCGCGGTGCCGGGTAACGCGATAGCTGCTGCCCCTACCGTGAGGGCCGCTGTCGCCACGTTCAGGAATGTCCGCCGGGAGTGCTGCTCTGGCCGGTCACCGCACATGGAACTCCCTCATTTCTGATTGCTGAAAGCCGCGTCGAAAGCCGCCGACGGCTGGTCGAACAGGTGCTCGCGCAGGTACTTCACCGCCTCCGCCGCGCCGCGGAGGCGGTCCATCCCGGCGTCCTCCCACTCCACCGAGACGGGCCCGGTGTACCCGATCGAGTTCAGCGCCCGGAAGCAGTCCTCCCAGGGGACGTCGCCGTGGCCGACGGACACGAAGTCCCAGCCCCGGCGCGGGTTCGCCCAGGCGAGGTGGGAGCCGAGCCGGCCGTTGCGGCCGTCGAAGCGCTTCTTCGTGTCCTTGCAGTCGACGTGGTAGATCCGGTCGGCGAAGTCGAGGATGAACCCGACCGGGTCGAGGTCCTGCCACACGAAGTGCGACGGGTCCCAGTTCAGCCCGAACGCGGGCCGGTTCCCGACGGCTTCGAGGGTCCGTTTCGTGGTCCAGTAGTCGTACGCGATCTCCGACGGGTGCACCTCGTGCGCGAACCGGACGCCCACCTCGTCGAAGACGTCCAGGATCGGGTTCCAGCGGCGCGCGAAGTCTTCGTAGCCGTCGTCGATCACCTCCTGCGACACGGGCGGGAACATCGCGACGTACTTCCAGATCTTCGAGCCGGTGAACCCGATGACCGTGTCCACGCCGAGCTTCGCCGCCGCCCGCGCGGTGTCGGCCAGCTCCGCGGCCGCCCGCTGCCGGACACCCTCGGGCTCGCCGTCACCCCAGATCCGCGACGGGAGGATCGCGCGGTGCCGGTCGTCGATCGGGTCGTCGCAGACGGCCTGGCCGACGAGGTGGTTCGAGATCGCCCACACCTTGAGCCCGTGCTCGGCCAGCAGCGCCAGCCGTCCTGGCACGTAGTCCTCTTCGGACAGTGCGCGGTCGACTTCGAAGTGGTCGCCCGAGCAAGCGATTTCCAGGCCGTCGTAACCCCAGTCGGCCGCGAGCTTGCAGACCTCGGTGAACGGCAGGTCCGCCCACTGGCCGGTGAACAGCGTGACCGGACGGCTCACCGGGCCACCTCGGTCCACGAGGCTTGCGCGGAAGCGCTTTCCTCCACAGCGTGCAGCACGCGCTGGACGCGCAGGCCGTCCTCGAAGCTCGGCTCGGGGTCGGTGCCCGAGCC
Organism: Amycolatopsis sp. NBRC 101858; assembly: GCF_030269325.1. Taxonomy (GTDB): domain Bacteria; phylum Actinomycetota; class Actinomycetes; order Mycobacteriales; family Pseudonocardiaceae; genus Amycolatopsis; species Amycolatopsis ponsaeliensis. The sequence goes on from NZ_BSTD01000002.1 coordinate 1,237,385, forward strand.
GATGGCGTCCAGGAGGTCGGCGACCTCGTTGGTGAACGTGTGCTCGTAGCCGAGCAGGTGGCCCGGCGGCCACCACACCCCGACGTACGGGTGCTCCGGCTCGGTGACGAGGATGCGCCGGAAGCCCGCTTCGGTGCCGGTGCCCTCGTACCACTGCAGCTCGTTCATCGACTCGAAGTCGAACGCCAGGCTCGCCTTCGACCCGTTGACCTCCAGCCGCATCGCGTTCTTGCGGCCGAGCGCGAACCGCGTCGCCTCGAAGCTCGCCACGGCTCCCCCGGACAGCCGGGCCAGGAACAGCGCGGTGTCGTCGACCGTCACGTCGTCCGTCCCGCCGTTCTCGGCCGGCCGCTGCTTCACGAAGGTGTTCGTCAGCGCCGAGACGCCGGTGATCACGTCCCCGGTGACGAACTGGGCGGCGTCGACGATGTGCGCGCCGAGGTCGCCCAGCGCACCCGACCCGGCGGATTCCTTGCGCAGCCGCCAGGTCATCGGCGCCTGCGGGTCGGACAGCCAGTCCTGCAGGTAGACCGACCGCACGTGCCGGATCTCCCCGAGCGCCCCGCTCGCCACCAGCTTCCTGGCGTGCGCGAGCGCGGGCACCCGGCGGTAGTTGAACGCCACCATGGCCCGCACCCCGCGGTCCCGGGCCTTCCGCGCCGCCTCGGCCATCGCTTCGGCCTCCGCGACCGAGTTGGCCAGGGGTTTCTCGCACAGCACGTGCTTGCCGGCCTCGAGCGCGGCGATCGCGATCTCGGCGTGGCTGTCGCCCGGCGTGCAGACGTCGACCAGGCCGACGTCGTCGCGGGCGATCAGCTTCCGCCAGTCCGTCTCGACGGCTTCCCACCCGAACCGCTCCGCCGCCGCCTTCGTGCGGGTCTCGTCGCGGCCGGCGAGGACGGCGAGTCTCGGCACCAGCGGTGGGTCGAAGAACCGGTGGACGCTGCGCCAGGCGTGCGAATGCACCGCACCCATGAACGCGTGGCCCACCATCCCGATCCCGATGGTTTCCCGTGCCGGGCTCATACCCCTCCTTCGTTACGTGCGTGCGAGAACCGGGTCAGGAGTCGAAGCCGACGTCGAGGTACTGGTCGACGTTCTCCTTCGTGACGACCGCGGAGTACGTCGTGATCTCGGCCGGGATGTCGTGCTCGGCCAGGTCGGCGATCCCCTTGGTCTGCCCGAGCAGGCGGGCGAGCGCGATCGCCGTCGAGGCCATCGACGGGCTGTAGAGCACCGTCGCCTTGATCGGCGACGCGTCGGCCTTGATCAGGTTCATCATGTTCTTCGAGCCGGCGCCGCCGACCATCAGGAACTCCTTGCGGCCCGCGGTGTCGATCGCGGCGTTGACGCCGATGCCCTGGTCGTCGTCGTGGTTCCACAGCGCGTCCAGCTTGGGCGCACCCTGGAGCAGGTTCGCCGTCTGCTGCTCCCCCGACTCCGACGTGAACTGCGCCGAGACCCGCGGGCCGACCTTGAACCCGGCCCGCCCGAGCGCGTCCGCGAAACCCTTGCTGCGTTCCTGGGTCAGCGGCAGCGAGTCGATCCCGGCGACCTCGCCGATGACCGGGTTCGCGACGTTCTTCGCCTTCAGCTGCTTGGCGATGTAGTTGCCCGCGTTGACGCCCATGCGGTAGTTGTCGCCGCCGATCCACGTTCTATAGGCGAGCGGGGTGTCGAAGACGCGGTCCAGGTTGATCACCGGGATCCCGGCGTCCATCGCCTGCTGCCCGACCGAGGTGAGCGCCTTGCCGTCGAACGGCAGGATCACCAGGACGTCGACCTTGGCGTTGATCAGCGTCTCCACCTGGGAGATCTGCTGGTTGACGTCGTTGGTGCCCTCGGTGGCGGTGAACTTCACCTCGCTGAACTTCTGCGCCTGCGCCTTGGCGTTCTTGGTGATCGCCGCGATCCAGCCGTGGTCGGCGGCCGGCGCGGAGAAGCCGATCGTGACCGGCTTGCCCGGCTGGGCGTTGTTGCCCGCGTTGGCGACCGGCGCGTTGGACTCCGAGTTCGCGGGCGTGTTCGACGTGCAGCCGGCCAGCAGCGCGCCGGCGCCGACGGCGGCCCCGCCCAGCAGGAAACCCCGGCGGCCGAGGAAAGGGTGTTCGGCCATGGTGAACCTCCATCGGTGGTGACTACTACGACCCGGTCCTGGCTTTCCTGGCCCGGAACTGCAAGAGCACGGCGAGCACGATGATCACGCCTTTGGCGATGTTCTGGATGTCGGTGTCCAGGTTGTTGAGCGTGAAGAGGTTGGACAGCACCGTGAAGATCAGCACGCCGATCAGGGTGCCGATCAGCGAACCGCGGCCGCCGGTGAGCAGGGTGCCGCCGATGACGACGGCCGCGATCGCGTCGAGCTCGTAGAACATGCCGTTGGTGGACGCGCCCGCCGTCGTCCGCGCGACGACCATGAGCGCCGCGATCCCGCAGCACAGCCCGGCGACGCCGTAGACGAGCGCGAGGTGGCGCTTGACGTTGATGCCGGCCAGCCGCGACGCCTCGATGTTGCCGCCGACCGCGTAGGTCCGGCGGCCGAAGGTGGTGCGGTTGAGCACGACCCAGCCGACCGCGAACACCAGCGCGAACAGCCAGATCAGCACCGGGATGCCGAGCAGGTCACCGCGGAAGAAGGCGAGGAAGTCCTGGTCGGCGACCACCTGCGTGCGGCGGCCGCTGAGCCGCTCGGCGAGCCCGCGTGCCGAGACGTACATCGCGAGCGTCGCGATGAACGGGACGACCTTGCCGTAGGAGACGAGCACGCCGTTGACCAGCCCGCAGCCGAGGCCGACCGCGAGTCCGCAGAGGACCATGATCCACGGCCCGTAGGACTGGGTGGCCAGCGTGGTGAGCCAGACGCTCGACAAGGCGACGATCGAGCCGACGGACAGGTCGATGCCGCCGCTGATGATCACGAACGTCATGCCGACGCTGACCACGCCGATCGCCGCGGCCAGCCGCAGGATCGTCGAGATGTTGCTTTCGGTGAAGAACAGCTCGGGCCGGGTGAACTGGCCGACCAGGCAGAGCACGACGAGCACCCCGGCCAGGCCGAGCAGCCGCGGGTCGGCCCGGAAGGAGAACCGCTTCCGTTCGACGGGAAGCGCTTCCTGTGGTGCTGCTTGCGTTTCGGTCATGCCGCGCTCCCCTCGAGAATCACGTCGAGCACCTCGGCCTCGGTCAGCCCCGCCGACGGCCGGTCGGCGAGGACACGGCCCTCGCGCAGCACCAGCACCCGGTCGGACAGCCCGAGCACCTCGGGGATTTCACTGGACACCAGCACGATCGCGACACCGGTCGCGGCCAGCTCGTCGATCAGCCGGTAGAGCTCGGCGCGGGCGCCGACGTCGACGCCGCGCGTGGGCTCGTCGAGCAGCAGCACCTTGCAGCCGCGGACCAGCCACCGGGCGAGCACCGCCTTCTGCTGGTTGCCGCCCGAGAGCGTGCGGACGATCCGGCGCGGGTCGGCGGGCCGCAGGTCGAGGCGCCGCAGGCTCGCGCCGGAGTCGTCCAGTTCCTTCGCGCGCTCGGTGAACCCGAGCTTCGAGTAGCGGCCGAGGCTGGCCAGGGTCACGTTGTGCGCCACCGAAAGGTCGAGCAGGAGGCCCTGGCTCTTGCGCTCCTCCGGAGCCAGCCCGATCCCCGCCTTGACAGCGGCCTGGACGTTGCCGGGGGTCAGCGCTTTTCCTTGGACGGTCACGGTTCCGCGGTCGGCCTTGCGCGCGCCGAAGATCGTCTCCAGCAGCTCGCTGCGGCCGGAACCGACCAGCCCGGCGATGCCGACGACCTCGCCCGCGTGGACGGTGAAGCCGACGTCTTCGAACTCGCCTTCCCGGGTCAGCCCCTCGACTTCGAGGGCACGTTGGGACCGGTCGGCGTGGCCGTCGTGGCGCGGCCCGAAGACCGTCTCGACCTTGCGCCCGGCCATCAGCGCGACCAGGTCGGCGGTCGGCGTCGTGCGGGCGTCGAGGCCGGTGCCGACGGTCCGGCCGTCCTTGAGCACGGTCACCCGGTGCCCGATCCGGCGCAGCTCCTCGAGCCGGTGCGAGATGTAGACGACCGCGACGCCGTCCGCGGTCAGCTCGCCGACGATGCGGAAGAGGTTGTCGACCTCCTCGCCGGCCAGCGCGGCGGTGGGCTCGTCCATCACGAGCAGCCGGGCGTCGTGGGCCAGCGCGCGGGCCATCGACACGAGCTGCTGCCCGGCGGCCGACAGCTTGCCGACCTCGTGCCACGGCCGGATGCCGGGGTGGCCGAGCCGGGCCATCAGCCGGGCGGCTTCGTCACGGGCCTGGGAGATCCTGGTGAACCCGAACCGGGCGCGCTCGTGGCCGAGGAAGATGTTGTCCGCCACGGAAAGCCCGGGCACGAGGTCGAGCTCCTGGTACATCGTGGCGATGCCCAGACGCAGCGCGTCGACCGGGGTGCCGAGCGACACCGGCTCGCCCTGCCAGGTGATCTCCCCGGTGTCGGGCTGGTGCGCCCCGGCGAGGACCTTGATCAGCGTCGACTTCCCCGCGCCGTTCTGGCCGAGCAGGCAGTGCACCTCGCCGGGTTCGACGTCGAGGTCGACGCCGTCCAGCGCGCGCACCCCCGGGAAGGTCTTCACGATTCCGCGAACGGAAAGCAGGCTCATACCGAGGCCTCCTCGATGAGCGTCGGGTTCGCGAACAGCCGCTCGGCGGCCAGGTGCGCGGCGCCCCGGAGCGGGGCTTTGAGGCCGAGTGCCGACGGCACCACCGCGGCGTGGCCGAGCGGCCGGACGGCGAGCTCGACGCGGATCGGCTCGACCAGCCAGTCCCCGAGCTCGGCGAAGTAGCCGCCGAGGACGACGACGTCCGGGTCGAGCACGTCGACCACAGTGGACAGTGCGACCCCGAGGGCGACGCCGAGGCCGTGGACCGCGGTGGCCGCGCGCTGGTCGCCGTGGCGGACGCGGTGCTTCAGCTGGGCGACCCGGCCGTCGATGCCGAGGGAGGGATCGTGCAGCGGGTCACCGGGAGGGGCCGCCGCGCGCAGGACGGCGGCCAGGTTCGCCTTCGTCTCGAGGCAGCCGGTCCGGCCGCACGAGCAGCGTTCGCCGGACGGGTCGACGGCGATGTGCCCGACCTCGCCCGCGAAGCCGCGTGCGCCGCGCAGGATGGCGCCGCCGGAGACGAGCCCGCCGCCGACCGCCGTGCCGCCGCTGAGGTAGAACAGCTCACCGGCGCCGGCGGCCGACTCGGCGAGCGCGCCGAGGTTGGCCTCGTTGTCCACCGCGATGGCGTCGGCCGGGAGGTCCAGCCGGGCCGCCATCAGCCCGGCGATTTCGGCGTCCCGCCAGCGCAGGGCGGGAGCGAGCCGCAGCACGGCCGCGGCCGAGTCGACCAGCCCGGGCACCGAGATCGCGACCCCGACCGGCGGGCCGGGCAGCACCCGGTGGGCGAGGTGGGCGAGCTCGTCCATGCCTCTCTGGAGCCCGAGCGCGGCGACGTCGACGGTCTCCGTCCGCTCGGCCAGCACGCGGCCGCCGAGATCGGTGACGAGCGCCGAGAGCCGGTCGGCCTCGATGCTCAAGGCGAGGGCGTAGGCGTCTTCGCCGTGCAGTTCGACCAGCCGGCTCGGCCGCCCGTTGCCGGGGAGGACACCGGCGGGCCGGACCAGGCCGCGCCCGGCGAGCTCGGTGAGCAGGCCGGGAACCGCCGACTTCGCGATCCCGCAGCGGGCGGCGAGCTGGGTGCGCGAGAGCGGTCCGGTGCGCAGGGCTCGCAGGACGGCGGCCAGGTTCGCGGTACGCGGGCTCGCCGGATCGGCTCGCCTCGTCCCGGTGACGGCCACGGTGCCCCCAACTTGTGCTGCGCACTGAACGGACTTTGTCTCTCAGGCAGCGAAAGTAGGGTGGTCTGCATCACTCGTCAAGGTGATGTCGTCGCGGTTAGTCCGGTTTTCACCCGGATAGACGTGCGGAACCGGACAGACTTTCGCTCTGGCGATACGAAAGTCTGTCCGATTCTGACATTACGACGGGAAGTTGTTCAGCAACGGAATGTGAAGGGGAGGTCATCGGCAGGTTTCCGATGGCCGACGGCGGCGGGCGCCGGCCGACCTCGGCGGGACGTCGGCCGGCGGCGGAAAGTGAGCGGTGCGGTGAGTTGCTGTGGGTGATTGGCCGGTCGGCTGGCGGACCGCGCCGGTAGCGGCCAGCGCACCGGCGGGCCACGCCGGTGCGCTGGCAGGCCACGACGGTGGCGCGACCGCGTCACCGGCGGCCGCGCGCGTCAACTGCTGAGCGTGAAAGCCCGATCCGTCGCCGACCAGGCCGCCCCGATCACGCCCGCCGTCTCGCCCAGCTCCGACAGCACGATCGGCAGGTTCCCCGTCGCCAGGGGCAGCGACCTCCGGTACACCGCGCCGCGGACCTCGGCCAGGAGCTGGTGCCCCAGCTGGGCCACGCCGCCGCCGATCACCACCATGCCCGGGTTGAGGAAGCTGACCAGCGATGCCACCACCTGGCCGACCCGGCGACCGCCGTCGCGGATGAGGTTGACCGCGCCGAAGTCGCCCGCCGCTGCCGCCCGGCCCACGTCGCGGGCCGTGACCACGCCGCGGTCGGCCGCCACCTCGGCGAGGTGGGCCGACCGGCCGCTGCGGGCCAGGGCCAGCCCGTCGCGGGCCAGCGCCGCCCCGCCGAAGTAGGCCTCCAGGCAGCCGACCTCGCCGCACGCGCACGTCGGGCCGAAGTCGTCGAGGCGGATGTGCCCGATGTCGCCCGCCGTGCCGGCGACGCCGCGGTAGACCTTGCCGCCGAGCACGATCCCGCAGCCGATGCCGGTGCCGATCTTGACGAACATCAGGTCGTCGGTCGAGCGCGCGACCCCGGCGTGGCGCTCGCCCAGCGCCATCGCGTTGACGTCGTTGTCCACCGCGACCGGGCAGCCCCAGTGCCCGCCGAGGTGGTCCCGCACGTTGAACCGGTCCCAGCCCGGCATGATCGGCGGCGCGACCGCCATCCCCTCGGCGAAGCTGACCGGCCCCGGCAGCCCGATGCCCGCCGCGACCAGCCGGCCGGGCGCCTCGTCGCGCACCTTCTCGGCGAGTTCGGCGACCCGCCGCAGCACCGGGTGCGGCCCCTGCCGGACGTCGCAGTCCTCGACGGCGTGCGCGAGCACCTCGCACGAAGCGTCGGTGACCGCCACCCCGACCGACGTCGCGCCGACGTCCACCGCGAGCACCCGCAGGTCACCCGCGAGCCGGACCAGTGTCGAACGCCGGCCGCCGCGGCTGGCCGAAGGCCCCGCCGTCTCGACCAGCCCGACCTCGCCGAGCCGGGTCACCTCGGCGCCGACCCGGGCCCGCGGCAGCTCGAGCCGCTCCCCCAGCTCGACCCGCGACATCGGGCCCTCGTCCCGCAACAGGGTGAGCAGCCGGGTCTGGTGCCGGGTTTCGACCATCGAGTGCTCCGTGCCGGATGCCACGCTCATTCGCCTCAGCCTACTGCGTCGGTTGTCCTGCCCCGGGGAGCGCCGCTGGTCGCGGCCGGGTTGTCGAGGGGTAGTCGACGACTGTCGACGGATTGTCGACGGCCCCTGCCACGGTGACACCCAGGGCTCGACGGGAGGGGGTGATCGGCATGTCCGCGGACGCAACGTCAGCCGGGCAGGGTGGGCTCCGTCCACACCTTGCCCATCTTTTCGAACTCGCGGCGGGTGGCGCTCAGGACGTGCCGCCTGCCGATCTCGCTCTTGTCGACCGCGGCCAGGAACGCGGCGTTCAGCGCGATGTTCTTGATGTTGCCGCCGGAGATCGTGAAGTGCCCGGCCAGCTCGGCGAAGTCCACGTCGGCGGCCAGCGGCGCCTCGGCCGGGAAGACGGCCCGCCAGATCCGGCGCCGGCTGTCGGCCTCCGGGAACGGGAACTCGACGACGAACCGCAGCCGCCGGGTGAACGCCTCGTCGAGGTTCTGCCGGAGGTTGCTGGCCAGGACCACCACGCCGTCGTACTCGTCCATCTTCTGCAGCAGGTAGCTGGTCTCGATGTTGGCGTACCGGTCGTGCGCGTCGGACACCTCGGTGCGCTTGCCGAACAGCGCGTCCGCCTCGTCGAAGAACAGGATCGCGTTGCCGGTGCGGGCCTCGTCGAAGATCTTCGCGAGGTTCTTCTCCGTCTCGCCGATGTACTTGCTGACCACCTGGGACAGGTCCACCTGGTAGACGTCCAGGCCGAGGTCGACGGCCAGCACCTCGGCGGCCATCGTCTTGCCGGTGCCCGGCGGGCCGCTGAACAGCGCGCTCAGGCCCTTGCCCCGCGCCAGCTTCGCGCCGAAGCCCCAGCTCTCGAGCACCTGGTGCCGGTGGTCGAACTGGTCGCGGATCTCGTGCAGCACCGCCACCTGGTCGGCGGGCAGCACCAGGTCGTCCCAGCGGGCGGTGGCCGTCATCTTCACCGCGACACCGCCGAGCGTGCGGGCGGACTGCTGCCGGCAGGCGGCGGACACGTCGGCCAGCCGCAGCGGCCCCGGCTCGGGCGCCATCAGCCGGTTGTCCCGGGCCAGCCGGACCACGGCCGGGATGCGGCCGGCGGGCAGCCGGTACCGCCCGGCCAGCTCGCCGGCCCACGACTCGGCCTCCGGTCCGCAGCCGGCCAGGCAGGCGCGCCAGATGTCCGTGCTGCGCGCGAGATCCGGCAGGGGCACCGCGAGGGGGACGACGGCGTCGCCGGGCGGCCACTCGGACTCGCCGCTGAGGACCACCAGTCCCTGGTGCCCGGCCAGCGCCGGCATCAGCGCGGCGCGGCTCAGCGTGTCGGCTCCGGCGACGTGCACGGCGGCTCCGTGCAGCAGGCCTTCGCGCAATGCCAGGCGAAGCAGGGAAACGTCGTCGCCGAGGCTCGCGCCGTCGACGCTGACCAACGGCACGCCGAGGCGCTCGGCGCAGCGCATCGCCAGCGCCCGCTTGCCGGACCCCGCCTGCCCCTGCAGGTAGAAGACGACCGGCCGGTGCTCACCCAAGCGCACCATCCGGTCGGCCAGGCCGGCCTCGGGGCGGGGACCAGCCTCGAGGCCGGTCGCCGGGTACAGCCGGGCGTGCCCGGCCAGGCGGGCGTCGAGCCCCGCGGTGCCGAGCAGGAACCGGGTGATCCGCGGGTCCAGCGCGAGGAACCGGCCCAGGCCGGACGAGCCGGACGGGCTGTGCGGGTCCTCGACCGGCCGCAGGATCCCGGAGCGCAGGAGCGGCGCGCTGTCGTCGAACACCGCCTGGGCCGCCCAGCGCTCGCGTTCGCCGGCGCACACCAGATCCAGGACGAGATCGACGCTCGGCCGCTGCCGGGTGATGTCGTCCTGCAGGTACGCGTAGAGCCGGTCGTACTTGCGGCGCAGCTCGGGCGCCAGGCAGATCAGCACCGCGTCGAGCTCGAGGGCGGACAGGCCGAAGATCCGGCCGAGCTCCGGCAGCGGCAGCACGCCGTCACTGGCCGCGACCCGCGCGGCCACGTGAGCGGTGAACTCCGCGAGCCCGGACCGGTCCGGCACCGGATCGGCGGCCTCGCCGCCCAGCAGCGACTCGACCTCCTGCCGCGTCACGTACATCGCCCGGTTCACCTGGCCGGCGCCGTCGGCGGCGTCCACCGCCTTCAGCCGCGTGCCGATCAGCAGATCCAGCCGGTGCAATTCGTCGGCCAGGTGTTCCCCGCAGTTCGCATACTCCCGTGCCGTCACCGGAAATCCCCCTTCGGATGCACTCACGAATGGAAGGTCCCCACCGACTGGGCCGCCCAGCGGCCGAGCACCGCCCAGGCGGGCCCGGGCTGGACGACGGTCACCGCCCGCGACACCGCGCAGACGCTCACCACCCCGCGGTTCTGGGTCGGCCTGCGCCTGGCCAACACGAAGACGACGCCGCTGACCATCGGGATCGACCGCGTGCTGTTCAACGCGGCCGGCGCCCACAACGCGCTGACGATCCCCACGCCCGAGCCGCTCGGCCAGAGCACCGGGCAGCCGTTCCAGATCTTCGGCCTGGCCCACCGGCCGCTGTTCCGGCGCCCGGACACCATCACGCCCTACGACCACCTGACGGTCCAGGTCGGCGTCGGCAAGCCCCCGGTGTGGCAGACGTGGACGGCCGTCGCCGACCTGCCGCCCGGGCCCGGCCAGGTGTACCGGGTCGACCCGGTCACCGCGGAGATCAGCTTCGGCAGCTACGACGAGCAGGCCAAGACCGGCCACGGCACGGTTCCCCCGGCGGGCAGCCAGATCCGTGCCCTGTCGTACAAGTACGTGGCCGGCGGGGTGGCCGGCAACGTGGCGCCCGGCCAGGTGACCATCCTCGGGCCCACGCCCGGCGGCGGGCTCCCGAGCGGGATCACCGCGGTGACCAACCTCGGCCCCGGCCTGGACGGCTCGGACGAGGAGGCGCTGGACGACACCCTGCGCCGCGCCCCGGACGCCCTCAAGGTGCGCGACCGCGCGGTCACCGCCGCCGACTACGAGTTCCTGGCCGCCGAGGCCACCACCGACGTCGTGATCGTGCGCGCCCTGCCGCCGCGGCTGCAGGAGGCCGACGGCGCCGGCAACGCCTGGAAGAAGGGCGATCCCTGGGCGTTCGCCGGGATCAGCCGGGCCCCCGGCACGGTGAACCTCGTCGTGGTGCCCGACCAGGGACCGGCCGTGCCTCAGCCGGCGCCGACCCCGGACCTCGTCCGGGAGATCCAGACCTACCTCGACGCGCGGCGGGACCTGTCCGCGCGCCTCACCGTCATCGGTCCCCGCTACCTGCCGATCATCGTCAAGGCGGAGGTCACGTTCTTCCCGCAGGCGCCCAACTCGACGGCCGACCAGAACAAGGTCAAGGCCGACATGCTGGACAAGATCAAGGCGTTCCTGCACCCGGCGCGCGGCGGCCCGGACGGGCGCGGCTGGCAGGTGGGGCAGCCGGTGGTCGTCTCCGACCTGTTCCGCGCGATCACGCCGCCGGAGGACACCGCCTTCCTCTCCAGCCTGCTGGTCAAGCCGGACATCCCGGTGTACCACCTGCCGCCGCTGAACCCGGCGGGCACCACGGGCAACTGGAGCAACCTCGAACGGCCCTTCGCGCTCTCGGACTACGGCGCGGCCGTCCGCGTCGCGGACTACGAGCTCGTGTGCGCGGCCGCCGACAACCTGCACACCATCACCGTCATCCTCGCGTCGAGCTGAAGGAAGCCTTGCGATGGCCGAGCTGAGCAGCTACCTCCGGCACCTGCCCCCGGTGCTGTGGTCCGGGGACCCGGCACCGCCCGGGTTCTCCCTCGGTGCCTTCCTGCGGATCTTCGAGAAGGTCCTCACCGGGATCGACGACGACGTCGAGGTCTCCCACGGCGACCACGCCCACCCGGCGATCACCGAGCTGGTCGCCCGCCAGCACGAGCTGTTCGACCCGTGGCGCACGCCGGCGGAGTTCCTGCCGTACCTGGCCTCCTGGGTGGGCCTGGAGTTCCCGACGCTGCAGCGGCAGCCGCTGTGGGACGAATACCAGCAGCGGAAGGCGACCGCCGAGATCGCGAGCATCGAGCGGCAGCGCGGGCTGCGCAGCGGCCTGAACCGCTACCTCGACCTGTACACGGTCGGCCAGACCCACCCGCGCGTCGTCCTCGACGACGGACGGCGGCTGCTGGTGACCAAGCCCGCGCGCGGGCGCCTCGCGCCGATCGCCGGCCTGGTCACCCAGGGCCCGGTGCTCGCCGGCGGCCTGCCGACGGGAGCGGTCGTCAGCGACGGCCTGATCCGGCCGCAGTGCGTCACCCCGGCACCCGACGGCGGCCTGTTCGTCGGGGACATCGGGGCGCCGAGCGCCAGCGGCGTGCCGTTGAAGAGCCGGGTGTTCCGGATCAGCGCCACCGGCGGGTACGACCTGACCGGCACGCCGCCGAAGCCGCAGCCGCTCGTCGGCTCCGACGTCATCCAGGTGCCGGTCGTCGCGCTGGCGGTCCGGCCGGCCGGCGACGGGCTGCCGGAGAACCTCTACATCGTGGACCGGTCCGGCAAGGTGTTCGCGCTGCCCGCGCCCTACACCGGGAAGACCGCGACCCAGGTGACGACGGTGGCGCCCGGGGGCAACACGACGATCGCGCCGGTGGCCATGGCCGTGGACACCAACGGGGACCTGCTGATCCTGGACCGCGGCGACGGGTCCGGCACGACCAACCCGCCGAAGATCATCACCATCAAGCCCAGCCCGCTGACGGTGACGCGCAAGAACCTCACGACCGTCGTCGAGCCGCTGTCGCTGCTGGTGCAGGCCGACGGGAAGCTGATCGTCGGCGACGGCGGCAACCAGGCGCCCACCGGGCCCGAGCAGCTGCCCGGCAACCTGGTCCGGATCACCCGCAGCGGGACCACCTGGACCGAGGCCGCGCTGCTGCCGGCGGCCAACCCGCTGGTCGCGCCGACCGGGCTGGTCCAGCCGGGTGGCCGGCTCTACGTGCTCGACGCGGGCCTGAAACCGTTCTCGCCGCCCAACGTCGACCCGTTCCTGCTGAACGTCGCCGACCCGGCCGTGGTGTACGCCGTCGACCTGCAGGCGTCCCCGGTCACCGTCACCCCGGTGACGGAGCCGGGCAACATCGTCTACCCGACCGGGCTGGCCACCTCCGGCGACCGGCTGGTCATCTGCGACCCCGGGCAGCCCGAGGTGGCCGGCGGGGTCGTGCCGGTCTGGTCCCGGCTGCTGCCGTGCCGGATCGACGTGGTGATCCACTTCCTCGTGGCGCGCGTGCCGGCCGACCCCGACGAGCGCTCGGCCGTGCTGCGCCAGGTGGTCGGCACCATCCGCACCGTCGTCGAGCAGCGGAAACCGGCGCACGGCATGTGGAACCTGGTCACCGAATTCTGAAGTTTCGTCAGGGAGGGGAAGAAATGCGTGCACAACTCCAGGCCCGGCTCACCGAGCTGACGCGGGACCACCAGCTCGGCCAGGGCCGGCTGGCGGAGCTCGACCGGGAACAGGCGGCGCTGCGGGAAACCCTGCTGCGCATCAGCGGCGCGATGCAGGTGCTCGAAGAGCTCCTCGGCACCGCGAACACCAACGGGCAGCAGGCCGGTTCCGAGACCGCCGCGGCCCACTGACCGTGACCACTATGGGGAGGACACCGAGATGACGAGTTTACCGTTGGTGCGCACCGAATACATGAACGTCAGCACCAACACCGTGCGCACCGGCGCCACGTCGCACGGCGAGAGCCTGACCGACATGGAGTCCTACGTCATGCGCCACGGCCAGGTGGCCGCGTCGGCCCTGCACGCCTGGGGCGTCGCCGAGGGGCTGGCCGTGCTGGCCGCGCCGGATCCGACGAGCCTGACCGTGCAGCCGGGGGTCGCGCTGGACTCGGCGGGGCACCTGATCGTGCTCGCCGCGAACGGCTTCGCCATCACCGATCCGAACGTCGACCCGGGCCAGGTCGCCAACGTCCCGACCGTGCAGGTCGCCGCGGACGGCGTCGTCCTCACGGCCACCGGGCTGACCGGCGACCGCTACCTCACCCTCACCTGGCGGGAGGTGATCGACCCGAACTCCCCCAGCAGCGCCCCGACCCTCCTGCACGCGCCGTGGCTGCGCCTGCAGCCCGTCGCCGAGGTCCCCGACACCGGCGACCAGGTCGTCCTCGCGCACGTCGTGCTGAGCAACCAGAACCAGATCACGGCGCTGACCGCCGACCACCGGCGCGTCGCCGGGATCCCGGCCGGGCGGCTGGAACTGCGGCGCTCGCGCAGCAACGGCGGCCCGCCGGCGACGGTCGACCAGCTGCCCGCCGGCGAGCTCCAGGCCACCGACGGCGGCGGCGTCGCGATGAACCTGCTGCTGGCCAACGGAACCAGCCAGCCGGTGCTGAGCGCCGACCCGGCGGGCACGCTCGCCCTGCTGCCCAGCGGCGGCAACGCCGGGGTCGGCCTGCACGGCTCGCCCCCGCGGCGCACCCTGCACGTCGAGGGCAGCGAGGTCCACAGTGGCGGCTCCGGCGGCGGGTTCTCCTTCGCCAGCCGGACGACCGGCAGCTTCGTCGAGAACCCCACGGCGGGCGAGCGCTGGTCGTGGTACGCGGCGGGCGGCACCGCGCGGCTCTGGTCCGGCTCCGACCAGTTCGTCTTCGGGACCAACGCCGGCGGCACGCGCGTGCAGGCGGGCGGCGTGGGCGCGCCGCTGGAGCTGAGCGCGATCGGCGGCGCCCTCGGCAAGCTCGCGCTGACCACGACCACGATCGCGGCCCGCCGCTCCGACGGCGTCGAGACCGTCGTCGTCGACACCGTGAACGGGCGGATCGGGCAGGGCACCGCCACCCCGACCCACCCGCTGCACGTCACCGCGAACCGCGGCATCCGGCAGAACTCGCTGTACGTCGGCGGCACCACGGGGTGGAGCAGCCTGACCTACAACGCGTTCCACAACGACGCGAACACCGACTGGGTCTTCCCCGATCCGAGCCGGCCCGGCGTCACCCTGGAGATGGACGACAACGGCGGCACCCCGCGGTTCCAGGTCTACACCACCACGCCCACCAACAAGACTGCGTGGCAGCTCCGGCTGGGGATCGACGGCACCACCGGCAAGGTGACCATCCCCGGGCAGCTCAGCCTGAGCACCGGCGGCTCCTCGAGCGGCCCGTTCAGCGTGTCCTCGAACGCCGCGAACACCAACGCGTTCTCCGCCACGAACAACAACGGCGTGGCGATCTGCGCGCTGAACAACAGCAACGCCGGGTCGACGGTGCAGATCCTGGGTGGCGAAACCGGGCTGTCGGTGCTCGGCGCCTCCTTCCAGGCAGCCTCGTTCAACGGCGACGTCCGCGTCACCGGGACGCTGTCGGCCAACGCCAAGCAGTTCGTGATCGACCACCCGCTCGACCCGGAGAACCGCTACCTCAACCACGTCGCCATCGAGTCGAGCGAGCGGACCGTCGTCTACAGCGGCAACGTCGAGTGCGATGAGGACGGCAGCGCGACGGTGCGGCTGCCGGAGTGGCTGGAGGCGCTGGCGGACGACTTCCGCTACCAGCTCACCTGCGTCGGCGGGCGGTCGGACGTGTACGTCTCGGCAGAGATGAAGGACAACGCCTTCGGGATCGCCGGGGGCAGCGCCGGGCAGCGGGTTTCCTGGCAGGTCACCGGCGTCCGCCACGACGCGTGGGCGGAGTCCCACCAGTTCTTCGTCGAGGAGGACAAGCCCGAGCGGGAGCGCGGCTTCTACCGGAACCCGGAAGCGTTCGGGAAGGACGTCACGGCGGGCGTGCAGTGGGTCGACACCGAGCAGGTGCGCCAGGCGCACCCCCTGGCGACCCGGCACTTCGTCCGCCGGCACGCCGAGCAGGAAGCCACCCGGCTGCGGGTGCAGGCCGAGCGGAAGCTGGCCATGGCCCGGTGAGCCGCCGAAGGACGCCTTCGGCGGACCTCGTGCCCTGAAGGCGTCCTTCGGCTCCGGCAGCAACGCGAAAGGGGAAGGCCGGTGGAACGGGCCGAGAAGACCTCCGGAGCCAAGGGTTCCGTCCAGGGCACCAAGCGACCGGGCACGGCCGCCGGCCCGGCGGCGGCTCCGCTGTCCCCGCTGGGGCTGATCCAGCGGTTCGCCGGCAACCGCGCGGCCGGGCAGATCCTGCACCGGTGCGGACCCGAACCGTGCGAATGCTCGGCCGGGAAGCAGCGGGAGGCCGCCGGTTACGCGGGAATCCCGGTCAGCCACCCGAACGATCCCGCCGAGCGGGACGCCGACCGGGCGGCCGACGAAGTGCTCCGGGTGCGCGACGACGAGCTGGGCCCGGTGCGGGAGCACCACCCGGAAGACGCCGGGGTCGTCCACCGGTCCGCCGCCCACGACGCGGCCGGCCCGGCACTGGCGGCCCCGGTGCGGGCGGCGCTCGCCGCCGGGCAGCCGCTCGACGCGGTCACCCGCGCCTGGTTCGAACCCCGCTTCGGGGTGTCGCTGGACGGGGTTCGCGTGCACACCGGCCCGGCGGCCGCCGACTCGGCGCGTGAGCTGGACGCGCGCGCCTACACCGTCGGCTCGGACATCGCCTTCGGGGCCGGGGAATACGCGCCGGGCACCCCGGCCGGGCGGCGGCTCCTCGCCCACGAACTGGCCCACGTCGTCAGCCCGGCCGGACCCGGGGTGTACCGGCAGCCGGCCCCGGCCGACACGTTCCACGACCGGGACAAGGGCCCGGTGCGGCCGAGCTCGAAGTCCTACACCTTCCAGGGCGTCGAACTGTCGACCGACCCCGCCTACACCCGCCGGGAGCTGAAACTCCTCGTCCGGCGGTTCGGGATCAAGGGACTCGAGCTGTGGTACGGCGTGCTGCACGGCACCCGCACCCAGATCGCCCTGCCGTTCTCCGCGCACGCCCGCGCGTTCGGCGGCCTGCGCCCGCGCACCCCGATGGACGCGCAGCGGGACATGGCGAACGACGCCGTCCGCGGCGAGATCGGCGCGCAGGCCGTCGCCGTGGTGGACAAGATCTACCCGGAGGTCCTGGCCGAGGCGCAGGCGTTCCGCGCGTCCTTCCAGCGCTCGCTGCGCCGGTCCCTCGAACACCTGCTCAGGGAGAGCGAGCTCCGGATCCGGACGCAGCGGATGCGCTACGGGCTCCAGGCGGACCCGGCCCACCCCGACGAGGTGGTTGCCGCGGACACCGTCTCGTTCCGCGCGGTGGTCGGCGCGGCGCAGGACCTCCTGGTCATCCGCCGCCGGGTCGACCGGCTCCGCGGGGAACAGCACGCGCTGCTGGAGATCACGAACGCCAAGGCGGGCACGACCCGGCTGCCCGAACGGAACCGGGCCCGGTACGACGAGCTGGGCAAGCAGGCGGCCGAGATCGAAAAGACCTACGACGAGGCCCGGGTGTCCGCCGCTTCCCGGCATCCCGCGCTGGGCGCGGTCCTGGACGACGCCGGCGCCGCCGCGACGTTCGAGCTGGAGAACCTCGCGACCGGCGACCGGCGCGGCACGGTGCGCCGCATCGGCCGGTCCCGCGGCACGGCCGCGGGACTCGAAGACGTCATGCGGAGCCGGGAGCGGAGCATCGGCAAGGTCCGGGAGAAGGCCGACGGCGACCCGGAACTGCTGTGGGCGCTGCCCGAGATCGTCGCGCTCACGAAGGCCGTGCTCGGCACGGACGGCAACATCATGGCCGACGGGATCATCAAGGAGAAGCTCGACGAGCTCCAGTTCGAAGAGGCCCTGAAGAGCTCGTTCCTGCTCGTCGCCCAGCTGGCGCTGCTGATCCCGAGCGGTGGTACGAGCTTGGCGGGGACGGCGGCGCTGTCGGGCTACCAGGCCGCCCGCAGCGTGGACAACTACCGGTACCAGTCCGCGCTGGCCTCGACCGACCTGAACAAGCGGGCGTACGCGATCGCCGCCGAGGACCCGTCGCTGGCCTGGGTCGCGCTGGACGTCGCCTTCGCCATCCTCGACGCCAAGGCCGCGGTGCACGCGTTCCGGGAACTGCGCCCGCTGGCCCGGGCGGCGCTGCTCGGCAAGGAGGCCGACGCGGCCGCGCTCGCGACCCGGGCCGACGGGTTCGGCCAGGGGCTCGGCAAGCGGCTGCTGGACCGGCTCGCCGTCCTGCGCAAGCGCCCGGAGGCGGTCCGGTTGCTCGGCGCGGCGGGCGAGGCGGAGGTGAAGGCCGTCGCCGAGGCGGCCGAAACGATCGGGCGCGAGGCGAGTGCGGCGGAACGGATCGCGGGCGTCGCCGGCCACGACGTCAAGGTCACCAGGTCCGGCGCGCTGGTGGTGTGCAGCGAGTGCATGTGGCTGCGGGAACGGTTCGCCACCGAGCTGGCCGGGAACCCGGCGCTGAGCAGCCGGATGGCCACGGCGGAAGCCAAGGCCAGGGCCGGTGCGCTCGACGCGGCGAGCAAGGCGGAGGTCGGCGCCCTCACCACGGAGCTGCAACGGCTCCGGGAGACCCGGCTCGTCGCCGAGTTCGGGCCGGCCGCGGCCAAGGCGGCCGCCGCCGGTGACGCCCGTGCCGCCTATCAGACGGTGCTGCGGCGGCGGCCGGGGCTCGATCGCGAGCTGACCGAACTGGAGCGGCGGCTGGCGGCCGCGCCGCGGCTGAACCCGGCCGACGCCGCCCGCGTGGACCGGCTCACCGCGCAGCTGGAGCGGCTGCGCTCGATCGACACGATCAGTGTGGCGCCGCGCAACGGGCGGATCGTCGAAGTGTCCCTGGACCGGACCGCCGCGAACTACTTCGAGCACGTCGCCTCGGTGGTCCCCGGTCCCCCGGTCGTGCTGGAGTTCCCCGACGGCAGCCGCGTCTGGCGGGACACCGTCGGCGGTCCCATCCGGCACGAGTCCACGCTCGGCGGTTCGCTGGGGCGGGCCGGGACGGAGAACGCGAAGTACGCCACGGGCGCGCACGGCAACCTGCCGGCCGGGCCGAAGTACGAGCGCGCCCACACGTCCGGTCAGGGAACCGGGTTCGAGAGCCCGTACGCCATCTACTACGCACCCGAGTACGTCAACCAGACGCTGCAGAACCAGGGCATCGAGACCTACCTGCGGGACATCACCGCCGGCGCCCAGCCGGGCGAGTCGTTCCGGGTGGTGACCCGGACGCAGCCGCACCCGGACACGTTGCGGCTGGCCACGATCGACTACAGCATCCTGCGCCAGACCGGCGACCGGGTCGAGGAGATCGCGTCCTACTCGATCGTGGTCAGCAGTTCGGCCGAGCACCCCGTGGTGACGGCGGGCGCGCTCCGGTTCGCCCCGACGAGCACCGGGCGGGCGATGGCCACCCGCTTCCCGATCCCGCCACCGCTGACCGGCCCCGCCCGCTTCGCCTACTAGTGCCACGGGATCCGGCCGGCCCGCCCGTTGGCGCACACCGCACGGTCCGAAAGGGAGGTATCCGGCGGACCCCCTTCGCGCTCTTGTCCGCGTGGGAGAAAGTCGTGGAGTGGGCACGCGAAGACCGCCGGACGACGGCACGGCACCGCCGCCGTTTCGGGTCCTCGGGCCGTTCGAGGTGTGCGTCGACGACCGGCGGCTCGAGCTCGGCGGTCCGCGGATCCGGACCCTGCTCGCGCTGCTGACCGCGAACGCCGGCCGGGTGATGCAGGTGGGTGCGCTGGTCGACGCCCTGTGGGGCACGGATGCCCCGCCGGACGGCGCGCAGACCGTGCGGACCTACGTCTCGCGGCTGCGTCGTTCGCTGTCCGCGGCGGGTCAGCTCATCGTCACCCACCCGGTCGGCTACGCGCTGCGCCTGGTGCCGGGCGCGCTCGACGCCGGGAACTTCGAACGTCTTGTCGCCACCGGACGGGACGCGCTCACGGCATCGCGGCACGCGGACGCCGTCACTCGACTGGCTTCGGCGCTCGAGCTGTGGCGCGGCGACGCCTACGCCGACTTCGGTGACGTCCCGCTGCTGCGCTCGGAAGCCGGCCGGCTGGCCGCGATGCGCCTGGCCGCCACCGAAGACCGGATCGACGCCGAACTCGCCACCGGCGCGAGCTCGGGCCTGCTCGACGAGCTGACCGAGCTGACCGAGCGGCACCCCGGCCACGACCGGGTGTGGGGCCAGCTGATGATCGCGCTGTACCGGGCGGGCCGGCAGGCCGACGCGGTGGAGGTGTTCGGGCGCGCCCGTGCCGTGCTCGCCGGGCGGTTCGGTCTCGACCCTTCGGCGCGGCTGACGGAAATCCACCGCCGGCTCCTGAACAACGACACCCGGTTGCTCGGTGTCCCCGCCGCCGTCACCACCACCTCGGCGCCGGCCCGCGACGACCTTCCCGGTGCCGTCGCCCGCTTCACCGGCCGCGCGGCCGAGCTGTCCCGGCTCCTGGCCGTGCCCACCGGCCCGCCGGCCGCCGTCGCGGCGATCGACGGGATGCCCGGCATCGGCAAGACGACGCTGGCCGTGCACGCCGCGCACCGCCTCGCGGACCACTACCGCGACGCCCGGCTCTTCCTCGACCTGCACGGGCACACCCCCGGCCGGGCGCCGACGCCGCCGTCGGCCGCGCTGGACACGCTGCTGCGGGCCCTCGGTGTGCCGGGCGGCCGGATCCCGGACGACCTCGACGCGCGTGCGGCGCTCTGGCGGGCGGAGCTGGCCACCCGGTCGGTGCTGGTGGTGCTCGACGACGCCGCCGACCTCGCGCAGGTCCGCCCGCTCCTGCCCGGCACCGCGCGGACCCTGGTGCTGGTCACCGGCAGGCATCGCCTGGTCGGCCTGGACTCCGCGCTCAGCGTGTCCCTGGACGTGCTGCCGGAAGCGGACGCCGCCGCGTTGTTCGCCGGCGTCCTCGGCGACGACCGCGCCGCCGACGCCGGTGCCGTCCACGACGTCGTCGACCGGTGCGGGTACCTGCCCCTGGCGATCCGGCTGGCGGCGGCCCGGCTGCGGGCCCGGCCGTCGTGGCCGGTGCGGTACCTGGCCGAGCGGCTGCGCGGGCTCGGCTGGCCCCTCGCCGAACTCGAGGCGGACGGCTGCGGTGTCGCCGCGGCCCTCGCGCCGTCCTGCGACCGCCTGGCCCCGCCCGCGCGGCGGCTGTTCCGGCTCCTGGGGCTGCACCCGGGCCCGGACTTCGACGCACCCGCCGCCGCGGCGCTCGCCGCCGTCGCCGTGCCGGAAGCCGAACGGCTGCTGGAGCACCTCGTCGACGACCACCTGCTGCGCCCGTCCGCCGCCGGCCGCTACCGGTTCCACGCGCTGGTGCGGCGGCACGCCCACGCCGCCGCGCTGGCCGAAGAGCCCGAGCCCGAACGCCGTGCGGCGCTGCGCCGGGTGCTGGAGTTCTCCCGGCACACCGCCCGCCGGCCGTCGATCAGCCTCGGCCCGGCGGCGGCCGTCACGTTCGCGTCGAGCGCCCCGGCCGAGCCGGTGGAAGTCACGCCGTGGGCCGGATTCGCCGGAGAAATCCTCTAGCGGGCTTTCGTCGGATTGGTGCCTATTCTCCGAACCCAGTGCGCGATCCGGGAATATCCCTGCCACGAAACGGATCCGCGCCGGATGGGCCGTCCGGGTGCACCCGGACGGAAACCCAGTGGACTGGACCACCCGCACCTCGTGAACTGTTGACACCGGCGAGAACCCGGCCCTACCCTCCCCCCATTCCCATCCGTTCTCCCCGCATCCCCCTTCTCTCCCGGAAATACAACGTTGTAAAAATCCGCGCAGGTTGCTGACCTGCGACTTCGAGAGTGAGGTCCCGTGCCCCGCGGTCGAAAACCCCTCGCCATCCTCACCACGGCACTGCTCGTCCTCGCGGCCATGCTCGGCCTGGGCACCGGCGCCCAGGCCGCCGGTTCCCTGCCGTGCGACATCTACGGCGCCGCCGGCACCCAGTGCGTTGCCGCGCACAGCACCACGCGCGCCCTCTATTCGGCCTACGCCGGTGACCTCTACCGCGTCCAGCGCGCTTCCGACCACGCCGAAACGAACATCGGCCTGCTCGCCACCGGCGGGTACGCCAACGCCGCCGCGCAGGACTCGTTCTGCGCGGGCACGACGTGCACCATCACGGTGATCTACGACCAGTCCCCGCGCCACAACGACCTCACCGTCGAAGGCCCGGGCACCGCGGGCGGGCAGGACGTCGCCGCGATCGCGTCGGCGCTGCCGGTCACCGCGGGCGGCCACAAGGTCTACGGCGTCTACGTCTCCCCCGGCACCGGGTACCGGCACTACGTCGGCGCCGGCGTCGCGGTCAACGGCCAGCCCGAAGGCATGTACATGGTCGCCAGCGGCACGCACGTCAACGGCGGCTGCTGCTTCGACTACGGCAACGTCGAAGCGCAGATCGCCGACACCGGCAACGGCCACATGGACGCCGTCAACCTCGGCACGACGTGCTACTTCCCGCCGTGCACCGGGATCGGCCCGTGGGTCGCGGGCGACCTCGAAAACGGGCTGTTCCAAGGAAACCGCTCCAACACGGCCAACCGCGGCAACGCGACGCCGTTCGTCACCGCGCTGCTGAAGAACAACGGCCAGACCACCTTCGCGCTCAAGGGCGGCAACTCCCAGAGCGGCGGCCTCACCACCTGGTACAACGGCACGCTGCCCTCGGGCGGGTACACGCCGATGCACCAGGAGGGCTCGATCGTGCTCGGCACCGGCGGCGACAACAGCAACGCGTCCATCGGCTCGTTCTTCGAAGGCGTGATGACCGCGGGCTACCCGACCGACGCCGCGGACGACGCCGTCCAGGCCAACGTGGTCTCCGTCGGCTACTCCGGGTCCACCGGGACCCCGCCTTATGCCGCAACGGTTTCCGGCCCCGGCGGCAAGTGCCTCGACGTGGCCGGCGACGACACCGGCGGCAACGGCACCGCCGTGCAGCTGTGGGACTGCCAGGCCAACGCGTCGGACCAGCACTGGGCGCACAACGCGGACGCGTCACTGTCCACTTTGGGCCGCTGCCTCGACGTCGTCGGCAACGGCACGGCGGGCGGCGCGCTGCTGGAGCTGTGGGACTGCAACGGCGTCGGCGGCCAGAAGTGGGTGCAGCAGGCCGACGGCTCGCTGCGCAACCCGCAGTCCGGCCGCTGCCTCGACTCGCCGAACGGCGCCACCGCCAACGGCACCCGGATGCAGCTGTGGGACTGTAACAGCTCCGCGGCCCAGAAGTTCTCCGTCACCGGCGGCGGCCCGATCACCGGCCCCGGCGGCAAGTGCGTCGACGTGGCCGGCGACGACCACGGCGTGAACGGGACGGCCGTGCAGCTGTGGGACTGCCAGTCGTTCGCGGTGGACCAGCACTGGTTCCACCTCTCCGGCGGCGCGCTGCGCACCCTGGGCCGCTGCCTCGACATCACCGGCAACGGCACGGCGAACGGCGCACTGGCGGAACTGTGGGACTGCAACGGCGTCGGCGGCCAGACGTGGACGCAGCAGGCCGACGGGTCCCTGCGCAACCCGCAGTCCGGCCGCTGCCTCGACTCACCGAACGGCGCGACGGGCAACGGGACGCGGCTGCAGATCTGGGACTGCAACGGGTCCGCGGCCCAGAAGTTCCCGCTGATCTGAGCCCGGGCCCCGGGGGAGCTCGTCAGCCGAGGCTGATGAGCTCCCCCGAAACCGGGACGAGCAGATCTCCGTGCGC
Source organism: Amycolatopsis sp. NBRC 101858 (assembly GCF_030269325.1). GTDB lineage: Bacteria > Actinomycetota > Actinomycetes > Mycobacteriales > Pseudonocardiaceae > Amycolatopsis > Amycolatopsis ponsaeliensis. The sequence continues at coordinate 1,260,447 of NZ_BSTD01000002.1, forward strand.
ACCGACGGCGAGCCGGCCGGTGATCGGCCGGCCCGCCGGCCACGTGCCCCGCGGGCCGTCCTCGTCGAAGAACAGCACGTAACAGTCTTCGGCCAGGTCGAAGCCGGGCCACCCGTGGTAGGTCGTCCAGCGTTCCCACGTCGGGCTGACCGCGACGGCGACCAGCCCGTCGGTACCGGCGGCAATGCCCCGGATGTCGGCGCGCAGCCGCCGGTGCTGGACCACCGCCCCGGTCCCACCATCCACTATGGACACCGTCGGGCGCCATTCCCCGTCGTCGTCGCGCTCGGGCCAGCCGGGCAGCGCGAGCCGGCCACCGGGCAGCGGCACCGCCGGGGTACCGGGTGGCAGGTGTGCCGGCAGCGTCCGGACTTCGCCGCCCGGGTCGAGCACGACGTAGCCGGTGTGCTCCTCGCCGTGGACCGGCACGAGCACGCTGCCGTCCGGCAGGCCGACGAGGGTCCCGGCCACGTCGCCCGCGAGGGCGGCCCGCCACAGCGCGGCACCGTCCCGGTCGAACGCCCGGACCGCGGTGCGCCCGGCGACGAACACGGTGTCGTGCCAGACGAGCGGCCACGCCGGGGCGGGCACCTCGACCTCCCACCGCGGCTCCCCCGTCAGCGTCGCCGCCCGGAGCACGGGCCCGTCGGTCAGGAACACCAGCGACCCGTCCGCCAGCGCCATCGGCGCGGACCTCGGCGTCGCGCGGAGCACGCCGGTGACGGCACCGGTCCGCCGGTCCCGCAGCTCGTACCCGTCGGCGCCGGCCGTGACGAGCAGGCCGCCGTCGAGCAGCAGGCCGCCCCCGGGAGCCGACGCGTCCGCGGTCCAGCGAACCTTCGGGCCGTCCAGGGCGACCACCCCGGTTTCCGTCGCCACGAAGCACATTCCGTCCGCCGCCACCGAGATCCCGGCGACGGTCCGGCCGGGCAGCGGGACGCGCCACCGCACCTCCCCGGTGCCCGACAGCGGAACCGGCGACGTCGTCATCAGAGCCCGAACGCTTCGACGGCGAGGTCGATGTGCTGCTGCTGCACCGCATCGATGGGCGGGACCACACCCCGCACGGTCCCGGCCCGCAGGTCGTTCATCACCCGCATCAGCCAGCCGAGCGACGCCCGGGCCCGGAAGAACGCGTCCGCCTGCGGGGTCGTGCCGGTGGCGCCGGCGGCCGCGTACGCGCGGCGGAACACGGACTGCAAGGTCGCCACCTCGGCGCGGGTCAGCTTCAGGGCGACGCTGTAGTGCGCCACCTGTTGCGCGAAGACGCCGACGTCGCGCGACGGCGCGCCGATCGGGTTGCCGCGGGCGTCGATGGACAGGTGCAGCGTCGTGACGTCGATGATGGTCGTGACCCCGCTCGCCGGGTCGAAGAAGTAGTTCCCGGGGTGCGCGTCGCCGTGCACGAGCGCCGCCCCGCCCGGGTGCGCGCGGAAGCCCGCGATGAGCGCGTCGATCCGCGCCTGGAGCGCGCCCACGTCGATCCCGGCGTGGGCCAGCTGGGTGCGGAGGCCGGTCAGCTTGGTCCGGCGGTCCGCCATGTCGTCGAGGTGGCGCCGCAGGTACGCCGACGCCACGGGCCCGCCCGAGCCGCCCGGCCGGGTGTGCAGCTGGGCCAGCGTCCGCCCGATCCCGGCGACGGCCGCCTTCAGCTGCCCGAACAGCCGCCGGCGCTCCGGCCCGCTCGGGGTGGCGTCGGTCTCCTTCATCATCCCCTCGACGTCCCGGCCGCCCGCCGCGCTCGACACCACCAGGCCCGCGGCGGTCCGCCGCCGCGACGTCCGCGCGACGCCGAGCGCGGCCACCGCCCGCCCGCCGACGATCCGCACCCGGCCCAGCCGCGCGAGCGCGGACAGCTCCATCGCGAACTCCTCGCGGCTCGGGAACAGCTTCAGCACGCCGAGCAGTCTGCCGCTCGCGTCGAGGATCCGCCGCACCGGCGCGCCGGAGAACCCGCCGCCGACCGCCACCAGCCGCACCTCCCCGGGGGCGTTGACCGACAGAGCGGCGAACCGCGCCAGCGCGTCACCCGCGGTCGGCACCACCGGCAGCGAGCTCAGCAGCCGGTCCAGCGCGGCCGGGTCGACGCCCCCGGCCGGCGTCCGGGTCCCCGCCGCCCGCTTGGTCGCCTGGCTGGTCCGGAACCGCTCGCGGGCCCGGGCCGTCGCCGTCCGGGCGCCCTTCTCGTCGAGCACGTGCTGCCGTCCCTCCGGGAGCGCGGTGCCGTCGGCCAGCAGCTCCCGGAAGTACCCGGGCACCGGCATGTCCAGGATCTTCGTGGGGTCGTCGCCCCAGTCCATCGCGTGGAACTTCAGCTCGATGGAGCGGCGGGTGGACCGCATGATCCGGCGCACCGTCGGCAGCTCGGTTTCGAGGAGCACCGAGGAGGCCAGGAACTGCCGCACGAAGATGTGGATCTCCTTGCGCAGGCTGCCGGCGTACCGCCGGGAGAACACCATCCACAGCGGGCGCACCAGGGACCAGTCGTCGAGCAGGGTCAGGCCCTTCGTGACGTTGTAGAACTCCTGCGTCTCCAGCGCGGCGAACCCGAGGCCGGCCGCGTACTCGCTGATGTCTTCGCCCTTCGACCAGAGCGCGCCCTGGCCCGGCGCGATCCGCATGCTGTGCATCAGTGCTTCCGCCACGACCTCGAAGTTGGCCGGCTTCCCGTCGCGCAGGCCCTCGATGAGCAGTTTCCAGAGGGCGGCGGCGGTCGCGGCCGGGAGGTGGATGGTCGCCGCGCCCGCCATCCACCTGGCGCGCTCCGGGTGTTTGGCGGGGTCCTTGAGGTCGTCCCCGGTCAGGTGGACGAAGCTGTAGACCGCGCGGCCGTCCGTGATCGTCTTGGTGAGCTTGCCCGCGGTGACCCACTTCTCGGCGTACTTGCGCGCCTGCGTCGCACTGAGCCCGAGGACCTTCTTCAGCCCGGGCACGGTGGCGCCCTTCGGGTCCCGCCGGTCGTCGACCGCGAAGTCGAGGCTGTCCTTGGGATCCGGCCTCTTGTAGGCCTTCCGCGCCTCGGAGAGGTAGCGGTCGTTCGCGAGGTGCTCGAACTTGGCGCGCGGGTTGATCGCGCCGTCGAAGACGAACAGCACCGCCTCGCCGGTGCCCGGCCGGGTGGCCACGGTCAGCGCGGTCAGCCGGTACCGGGACCGGATCGCGGGCAGCCCGCGCCGCACGGCGTCCTGGTCGCCGGACACGCGGTCGGCCAGCCGGCCGGCCTCGTGCAGCGCGGCCATGAGCGTCCGGCGGAGCTTCGCGTCGTCTTTCTGCGGGCGGCCGGCGGGGCGAGGACGGCGTGGCCGGGCGGGCCGGTGGTCGTCCGGCCGCCCGCGCACGGGCCGGCGCGGCTTCGGCTTGATCTTGGCCCAGAGCTTCTTGACCAGCCCGGCGATCTTGTCGATGACCCAGTCGATCGCGCGGGTCACCGGCCGGGAGAGCTTCTGGAAGATCTGGCGGACTTTCCCCGCGATGCCGCCGATGCCGAGCAGCGCGGCGAGCGCGCCGATGAGAACCGGGACGGCGCGGGCCAGCGCGCGTTCGACCAGCGCGGGCACACCGCCGGTGCCGCCGCGGGCGATCGCGAGGACGGCGTCCAGCACGGCGTTGACGAAGTCGATGATCTGCCGGGCGTTCAGCACGACGAACCGGACGATGTCGATGATCATCTTGCAGGCGCGGATGAACGCCGACGCCGGGTTGAACAGCGACAGGATCCAGGTGATGCCGGCGATGACGATCGTCGGCAGCAGGTACGACACCAGGTCGTCGATCAGGGTTTTCTTCAGGTCGCCGACGCGGGTCTTGACGTCGTCGACGACGCCGAGGATCCCCCGCCGCTTGACCTGCACGAGGATCGGGACGGAGACCTCGGCGGCGACGACGGCCTTCTCCGGCACCTTGCGCACCAGCCGGGACCGGATGTTCGGCCACGAGATGCCGAGCAGCGTCGCGATCAGCACCAGGATGCCGGCGATGTCGAACGTCGTCGGCAGCTGGAGCCCGGCGGTGGCGGCGGTGCCCAGCAGCCACGCCAGCACGCCCTGTTCCAGGTGCTTGCCCGCGTTGCGGATGAACAGCTTCAGCCCGCCGCCGACGCCGGTGACCAGGTTGCCGAGGAACCCGATCGGGTCCTTCAGGATCGCGCCGATCGCGCTGACCGCCTTGGCCAGCACGCCCAGCAGCATCCGGCCGAGCTCGACGATCGCCTTGATCGCGCCACCGATCGCGTCCGCCGCCTTCGCGACCAGTCCCTTGTTCTTCTCCTTCTCGGCGGCGATCTCGCCGTCGACGGCCTCGACCGCTTCGGTGTACTTCGTGGCGAGCGTGTCGACGAGCTCGGTGCCCTTGTCGTCGACGGTGTCCTTCAGCTCTTCGAACCGGGCGGCGAAGTCGTCGGCCGCCTCGCGCCCGATCGCCTTCAGGTCGGCCGGGAGCGCGTCCACGGCGGCCTGGAGCTCCCCGCGGCCGGTGCCGATGCGGTCCTTGGCGCGGCGCAGCTCCCGTTCCACCAGGTCGGCGATGTCGGTGATGATCAGGCCCATCGCGGTCAGGTAGTGGTCCTTCGCGACCTCGTAGATGCGGTTGGCTTCCTCCGGCAGGCCCGCGAACAGGTCGCGGCCCCACTTGATCCAGCCGTCCCAGCCGCCGTAGCGCTCGTCCTTGTAGCGGCTCATCCCGTCTTCGTGCTCCTGGGTGAACCGGTCCCGGGCGCGCTTTTCCTTGGTGGTGAACTCGTCGTCGACCTTCTCGTCCAGGTCGGTGAGGATCTGCTCGACGTCGCCCTTGGTCCGGTCGAAGACCTTCTGCAGGAGGTCGGTGACCTCCTTGCGCTTGTCCTCGTCGGTCTTCTTGGTGCCGGTTTTCCTGGTGCCGACCAGCTTGCCGGTGGCCACCCGCGTCGCCTGGATGCCCGCCATGGTCGCGGAGCCGCGGGCGGCCGCGCCGGCCTTCACCTCGCCGACCTCGCGGTGCTCGTCGGCGCGCAGCTTCTTCGGCGCCGTCTCCGAGTGCGCGTCCATGGCCTTCTTGTCCCGGACGGCCTTGTCGAACCCCGGCTCACGCGAGTTCTCGAACGTCAGCTGCTGTTCGGTGACGTTCGCGGCGGCCAGCTGCTTGTCGACCTGCGCGGGACCGGCGGACAGGTCCGTGGCGGACGGCGGAAGGGTGTCGGGGGCGGCCTGGGCCGGGTTCGGCGGGCCGGGCTTGGCGGGCACCCGGTCCGGCGCCATCGGGACGACCCGCTTGGCGTCCGGCGCGGGTTCCGGCGGCGCCGCGGTCGTGTCGGCGATCTCCCGGGCCGAGGCGTCCTTGCCGTCGCCGACCTTGTCCTGGACCTCGGTCTTGATCTGCCCGGCCTTGTCCGACTTCCCGAACTTGTCGGCCTCGTCGAGGTTCTTGGGTGCCTTGTCGGCAACCGCTTTCTTGACCGCGTCGACGAACGCCTTCTTGTCGAACTCCTTGGGCTGTGCGGCAGCCATGTCCTCGGCGTGCGCCGCCTTGCCCCGGGCCTCCTGGTCGTCGGCCGGCGCGACGGCGGCCGCCTGCGCCGAACCCGCCTCCGCCGTCGCGGGCGGATGACTGCTCCCGACGGCCTTCTTCTTGGTGGCGACGTCCTTCTTCAGCGCCTGGAACTTCGGGTCGGCGCCCGGCGAGCGGGGTCCCGCCGCCTTCTCCCCGGGCGCCCGCTCGGCCGGACTCTCCACTGTGGACTTGTCCGGCTCGGCCTTCCGCTCCGCCGCGGCCGGTTTCGCCTTCGGCGCAACGGGAGCCGGGGGTATCTTCCCGGCCGCAACCGGCACCGGCCGGGCGGGCGGCACCGGTAGTCCCCGGCTCGCGACGACCTGGTTCCCGACCAGCTGCTGCCCGGTCAGCAGCTGCCGGGCGGCCCACGAACCCGGGGTCGGTTCCTTCCCCGGCGGCAGCCCGCCCATGACCGCCGACACGGCGGCGTTGCCCACGACGGCCTGCGCGCGCACGACATCCGCCGGCCCGGGGTCCAGGGCCCCGCGCGTCTCCGGCCGTCGCGGCGGCCCCACGGACGTCACCGCGGTCGACACGGCAGGCGGCCGCGGACCGCGGACCTTCATCGGGACGGGCATCGAACCCGAGAATGACAGAGGCGGCGAGGCCCGGACGTCACCGCGACGTCACCAGGGCGTTCACGCCGTCAGGATGGCAAGGACACCCTCGACCTCCGCGCGCGCATGCCCCTCGACCGTGACAAGCAATTCCCGCAACGGCCCGACCACCCGGCGCACGCCACCACGGCGCTCACCCCGTCAAGATGGCAAGGACACCCTCGACCTCCGCGCGCGCATGCCCTTCGACCGTCACGAGCAATTCCCGCAACGGCCCGACCACCCGGCGCACGCCACCACGGCGCTCACCCCGTCAGGGTGGCGAGGACGCCCTCGATCTCCGTTCGTGCGTGCCCTTCGGCCGTCACGAGCAGTTCCCGCAACGGCCCGACCGCCCGGCGCACCTCCAGCGCGCCCGCGGCCCGGACCGCGCGGCGGTCGGCGTGCAGGCGCAGCAGTACGAGGTTCTCGACGAGCGTGCGTTCGCGTCCGGTCAGTGTCTCCAGCCCCTGCGTGCGGAACTCCGGCCGGGCGCTGTCGATGCTGTCGGCGAACCGGCGCACCGCCTTGGTATCGCAGCGCCAGGTCAGGCCCAGGTCGTCGGCCGTCTCCCCCGCTTCCCACCGGGCGACGATCTCGCGCAGTTCGGTCAGTGCCTCGGTCCGCACGGTCGTCAGCGACGACAGCAGCCGGCCGGCGGCGCTCATGAGCACCTCGCCCCACAGCACTTCGTCGCCGTCCAGCCCGACGAGGGTGAGCAGCGTGTCCGTCGCCTCGGACCGCGCGGTCGGGTCCGGGTCCGCCGCCATCACCTCGTAGACGATTTCCCGGTCGGGCTCGGGGAACTCGGCCAGCAGCCGGACGGCGGCGCCCCGGTCGTAGCCGGTGCCGGCGTGCGTGCGCAGCAACCGGATCATGGCGGCCTCGCCGGCGAGATCGTCGAGCTGCAGCAACGCCCGCGCGGCGGCCACCCGCGTGGCCGGCGGCGCTCCATCGGAGGTCGCCTCGACGAGCGCCGGGATGGCGCGGAAGCAGTCGGCCTCGGCCAGCGCGGCGGCGGCGCGGCCGTCACCGGTGGCGAGCTTCGCGACGAGGATGTCCTCCGCCTCGAGCCGTTCTTCGCCGACGAGGTCGAAGATCGCGCCGACGCCGGGGATCTCGTCGAGCGAGTCCTTCGTGAGCCCGACGGGGGTGGTGACCCCGGCCAGGAACCGCTCGAACGCGGCGGAACGCGCCATCCGGCACACGGTAGTCACCCGGCGCGCGGGTCCGCCAGGTCGTGGTGACCGGGCGCCGGGGCCGCCCCCGTCACCAGCTCCGCCCGCCCCTTGATCCGCAGCTTCCGGTAGGCACTGGTCAAATGCTTCTCGACGGCTCGGATCGTGACCCCCAGCTCGGCCGCGATGTCGCGGTTGCGGCCGCCGCGGGCCACCAGCTCCACGATGCGCTGCTCCGTCGTCGTCAGCGCCGGGTCGGAGGCGAAGCCGCGGCCGGCCGCGTTCTCGCCCGGTGCCGGGTCGGGCAGGTCGCACAGCAACCGCAACCGGCGGCCCCGGCGGAGGTGGTCCTCCGCGTCGGGGACGCCGGGGCGGCGGCCGAGGGCGATCAGGGACTTGGCCAGCTCCAGCCGGTCCCCCGACGTCGCCAGGGCCGCCACCGACTCGTGCAGCAGCCGGATCCCCGGGGGCCCGGCCGCCAGCGCCGCCCGGGCCCGCAGCGCCCGGCCGAGCGCCGCCGGGGCGCCCCAGCGCTGCGCGTGCTCGTACTCCTGCTCGACCAGGTCCACGGCGGGCCCGCGCCGGCCGGCCCGGCTGTGCAGGGTCGCGGCCAGCAGCCGCCACGGGTACCACGCCACGTTGGTCCGGCCGGCGCGGCTCACCTGGCGGCCGTAGTCCTCGACGTACTCGATCGCCGTGGGCAGGTCGCCGGTGGTCACCGCCACCGCGCCGTGGACCATCGACAGCTCCCACGGCGCAAGCCGCGCGCCGCCGGCGGCCGCCCGGGCCCGGATCGCCAGCTCGTCGTCACGCAGCTCGATCGCCAAGCGCGCCAACAGGACCACGCAGTCGGTGACCACCGCGGTCCAGTCCGGCGCGGCGTGCTCGAGCGCTTCGAGCGCGCGGTCCCTGGCCCGCACCGGGCCGCCGGTCGCGGCCCACAGTTTCGCCTGGTTCGTCCACGCCTGCAGCGCCGCCAGCCCGGGCTCGTCCGCGCCGGGCTCCGCCGCCGCCTGCAACCACGACTCCAGGCCCTCGGTGGCGTCGGCCGCCACCAGCACCGCCGTCACCAGCGGCAGCACTGTGAACATCTGGGCGGGACCGCCGGGTTCGCGGTCGAGGACCCGGTGGGCGAGGCCGGCGGCCGCCCGCCGCGGGACCGTCTCGGCCTGCGTCGCCGCGTGCAGGAGCGCGACCACGAGCTCGCGCTGCCCCGGACCGGCCGGTGCCGGGTCCGGGCCGAGGCGGCGCAGCCGGTCGGCCGCCGCCGTGAACGTGCTCGCGTTGTCCTGGCCGTGCAGCCAGAGCCGGGCCTCCAGCCGCGCCCGGAGATCCTCCTCGCCGCCGTTCGCCGCGAGTTCGACGAGGGTGCCGCGCAGCAGCTCGGTTTCCTCGCGGCTGCGCGCGGTCGCGAGCGCGGGGACGCGGCAGAGCAGGTCGGCCCGCTCGGCCGGGGTCCGCAGCAGGGGAAGCGCTTGCTGGAGGTGCCGGGTCGTGGCGCCGGGGTCGCGCCCGCGCTCGGCCGCGACGAGGTCGGCAAGCAGCACACCGCGTTCGGACGTCGTGTACAGCAGGGCGTGCCGCAGGTACTGGGCCGCCTGCTCGGCCTCGCCCCGGTCGGCCGCCGCCGCGGCCGCGCCGCGCAGCACCTCGGTCCCCCACGGCGCCGGTTCGGCGGTCGTCGCGAGCAGTTCCCGCGCGATGCGCTCCAGCGGCGCGCCGTCGGTGTAGAGCACCTCGGCCGCGCGCAGCCGCAGCTCGTCCTGTTCGGACACGGTCATGGTGCCCGCGACGGCTTCGGCGATCCGGGCCCCGGCGAACCGGACGCCGTCGGCGGCCAGCAAACCCAGGCGCCGCAACGCTCCGGCGGCCTCGTCGAGGTCCGCCGGGTCGAGCCCGCTGAGCCGCCCGAGCGCGGCGGCGTCGCCGGGCTCGCCGAACGACGTCAAGGCTCGCGCCAGCTCCGCCACCCGGGGCGGCTGGGCGCGCAGGCACCGGGCGATGTGGTGCGACGGGCCGGTCGGCCGCAGCGCCAGCACCTCGGCGAGGTGCCCGTCGGCCGGATCGAGGTCCTCGGCGAGCATCGCGTCCGCCAGCGCGCCCAGGAACATCGGGCTGCCGCCGGTGACTTCGCGGCACGCGACCGCGAGGCGTTCGCCGGCCGGTTCACCGCAGTGGCGGCCGAGGAACGCCCGCGTCCCCTCCGGCGACAGCGGCCCCGGCTGCAGGACGACGGCCGCCGCGCGCACGAGGTCGCCGACCACCGGGCGGTCGGCACCGGCGTCGCCGTCGAGCACGGTGGCCACGACGACCAGCGGCACCGCCCGCAGCCGGTTGACCAGGTGGGCCAGCCAGCCCAGCGACTCGGCGTCGGACCACTGCAGGTCGTCCACGAGCAGCGCCACCGGCCGGTCCGCGGCGACTTCGGCGACCAGCACCCACAAGCGGTGCAGCAGGGCGTGCCGGCCCGCCGCGAGTGCCGCCGCGTCGGGCGGGCTCACCAGGCTCAGCTCCGCGGGCAGCTCCCGGCCTTCGGCCACCAGCGGCTCCAGCAGCTGCCGGGCGACCCCGTGCGGGAAGCGGCGCTCCGTGGGCGCGGCGGACGCGCGCAGCACCCGCGTGCCGTTCTTCCCGGCGAGCCCGGCCGCGGCGTGCAGGAGCGCCGACCGGCCGCAGCCGAGCCGCCCGCCGATCACCGCCAGCGCACCGGTGCCCCGGCTGCCGGCCGCCAGGAGGTCGGCCAGCACCGCCAGCTCGGCGTCGCGCTCGATCAGCATGGCGTCCCGAACTCCCCGTCCTCCAGCGCGAACAACGCCCGCAGCTCGGCGCGCCCGGTGACGCCGAAGTGCCGGTAGATCCGGGTGAGCCGCACCTCGACCGCCCGCTTGCCGACCGTCAGCCGCCGGGCGATCTCCGCGTTCGGCAGCCCCTGCACCACCATGTCCACGACCTGCGCCGAGGTTTCCGACAGGGCTTGGCGCTTGCGGTCCGCGCGCTGGGCCGAGCCCGCCGGGCGGGGCTGCGCGGCGAGCCGGGCCGTCAGGTCGCGCACCCGCGCCGACTGGCCGTCGAGCCGGTAGGCCTTCACCAGGCGCCCGGCCTCGTGCAGCAGACCGGACACCCCGGCCGGCTGGCCCGCGTCGAGCTGCGCCTCGGCGAGCCGCAGCACCGCGGTGACGTACCAGATCCGCTCCGGCGAGTCCCGCAGCGATTCGACCGCGCGGGTCAGCCGGAACGACGCGCTCCCCGCGGGCAGCGCGATGCCGGCGAACAGGTGCGTCAGCCCGGTCGCGGTCCGGGTTCCCCACGCCCTGGCCAGTTCCCACTCGGCCGTGACCAGTTCTTCCGCGGCCTCCGGGTGGCCGAGGTCGCGCTGGGCGACGCCGGCGAGCGACCGCCAGGGCAGCAGGGCCGGGTTGACCCAGCCCCGGCTCAGCAGGATCCGGCCGCACTCCTGGAAGTGGTGCAGCGCGGCCTGCGGGCGCTGCCCGGTCCAGTCGAGCAGGCCGCGGGCGAACAGCAGCTGCGTGTCCAGGTGGTGGCGGCCCCGGCGCGCCGCCGTCCCCCGCGCCAGGGTCGCGGCCGCCCGCTCGGCGGCGTCCCGGTCGCCGCGGGCCAGGCCGAGCAGGATCCGCAAGCCCAGCAACGCGCGGGCCATCGGCGGCGGCCACCGGGTGAGCGGGTAGCCCTCGATCGCGGCCTCGGCGTCGGCTTCGGCGGCCGGGACGCGCCCTCGCCGCAGGCTGAGCCGGCCGCGGGAGAGCAGCGCCAGCGCGGCCGCGGCCCGTGATCCCCGGCGGCGCGCGTCGGCGAGCACCCCGTCCAGGCCTTCGGCCGCTTCCAGCGGGTCGTCGGTGGCCATGAGCGTCCAGGCGGCGGCGATCCGCGGCGCGTAGAGGCGGGTGCCGCCCCGGCCGGGCGAAAGCGCGACCCTGGCCAGTTTCCGCGCCCGCCGCGGGTCCGTGCCCCGGGTCGCGGTGAGCCAGGCGGCGGCGCCCGCGCGGTCGGGGTCGAGGCGGTCCTCGGCGTAGGCCGCGGCCGGGATGCCGACCGCGGGCACGCCGTCCGGGGAATCGGTGGCGAGCCAGTGCAGTGCGGCCAGGGAACCGAGATCGGGTGCATCGGTGCCCGCGGCGAGCCCGGTGAGCAGGCCGGCCGCGCGTTCCGGGGCGCAGCGCGTGACGAGCAGGTCCGCGGCGGCCAGCCGTTCGCACAGCAGCCGGTCGGTGGTCGCGGTCAGGGCCGCGCGAGCGAGCCGCACCTCGCCGGTGTGCGGGGCCGCACCGTCGGCGGCGGCGAGTTCGAGCGTGAGCTGCGCGCGGGTGGTGTCCGCGAGCGGTTCGCGCAGGGCGCGCCGGTAGTACGGGGCAGCTTCGCCCGCCTGGCCGGCGGCACTCCGCGCGGCGGTGAGGAGTGCGTCGAGCGCCCACCGGGTCCCGGTCGGCCCGGCGCCGAGCAGCAGGCGGGCGACGTCCTCTTCCGGCAGGGCGCACCGGTGCGCCAGTTCCGCGGCGGCGCCGTACAGTTCGGCGCGTTCGGCGCGGGTCATGCCCGCGAGGACCCAGGTGGCGATCCCGGGGTCGGCGCACCGGCCGCGTCCCGGCACGAGCCCGATGCCGACGAGCACCCGCCAGGCGCGCGCGGGCGACAGCGTCTGCCGACCCGCGAGCGGCCCGAGCTGTTCCGGGGAAAGCAGGTGCCCCGCGACGACGAAGGCGCGCAGCAGCCGGCGCAGGTCGTCGGGGAGCCGGCCGAGCAACCCGAGCATCTGGTCGCGGCGCGCGTCGGCGGCCAGCCGGTCCGGCCGCGCGCCCGGCTCGGGATCGGTCCGGCAGTGGTCGAGCACGACGCGGACGAGGGCGGGGTTGCCCCCGGTGGCGGCGTGCAGTTCGGTGACGAAGTCCTCCCCGCCGGGCCCGGCCCCGTGGGCGCGCACGACCTCGGCGACCCCGGACCGGCTCAGCGGCCGCAGCCGCACGACGTGGGTGGCGTGCCAGTTGAGGCCGGAAAGCTGCCACGGTTCGGCGGTTTCCTGGTCGAAGAACGGCAGGACGACCCCGGCGCCGGTGATGACGACGAGGAGCGGAACCTGCCACAGCCGCCGCAGCAGCGCGCCGAGCCAGGCTTTGGAGCTGTCGTCCATGAGGTGGGCGTCATCGAGCAGCAGCAGAACCGGCCGCCGCCGCGCGGCCTCGACGAAGGGGTGCCAGAGTTCGGGAGATCCTTCGTCGAGCGCACCGGTGGCGAGCAGTTCACCGAGGGCGCGGGCCACGGTCCGATCGGGCAAGGCGGAGGCGAGCTGCGAGACAACACCGAACCGCAGCGCGGACTCGGTCAGCGAGCCCCGGGCGCTGAGCACCTGGATCGGCCGGTCTTTGCCCCGCGTGGCGAGCAGCGAGAGCAGACTGGTGCGGCCGGTACCGGGCAGTCCGGTGACGACGGCGATGCCGGAGTTGCCTTGTTCGAGCTCGGTGAGCAGGCCGGTGAGCAGGGCGGTTTCGCTGACCCGCTCGGCGAGGAGGTCAGTACCGGAGGTCCCGGCGAGCACGGTCATCCCACGCACCGGCCGGCCGGAGTCCACATCGGACGGAGGTGGAGCGGGTAGGTGGCGTGCGCGGTAGGCGGCGCGAGGGAATCGCTTCCGGCGCAGGCCGGGCGGCCACCGGCGGCCCCGGCTCGGAGCGACCGCAGGGCAAGGCGCTTTCCAACGCCGGCCATCCCGCGCGCCCCGCGACCAGGCGAGCCCAGCCCGGCGCCTCCGGCGCCGGCCGGGCTCGCGAGCCGCCCAACGAAGTCGCTTCCAGCGCCAACCGGCTCACTCCGAGCAAGGCTTGCGCCGCGACCCGCCCAGCCACCTCTCTCACCACCGCGCCGACAGCCAGCTGGCCGGGCCCCCGGCGCGGGGCACCCGGGGGCCGCTGCTCCGGCCGACCGCACGGCAAAACCCCTTCCCCCGCCGGCGATCCCGCGCCCCGCGCGACCAGGCCGCTCCAACCCGGCGCCTCCGGCGCCGGAGGGGTTCGCGAGCCGCACAACGAAATCGCTTCCGGCGCCGACCATCTCGCGCCGAGCAGGGCTTGTGCCGCGACCCGCCCAGCCCCTTCTCCCGCCACCCGGCCGGGCCCCCAGCACAGAGCGCCCGCGAGCCGCAGCTCCGGCCGACCGCACGGCAAGACCCCTTCCCCCGCCGGCGACCCCGCGCCCCGCGCGACCCAGCCCGGCGCCGCCAAGCCCGAAACCTCTTCCGCTGTCCCTCATACCGCGTCCCGGCGGGACAGGGCTGCGGCCAGGTCCGGGCGGCCCGCGATGCTCAACTTCTTGTACACGCTCGTCAAATGCATCTCCACCGTGCGGACCGTCACGAACAGCGCCTCCGCTATCGCGCGGTTGCCGTCGCCCCCGGCCGCCAGCTCCGCGACCCTTCGCTCGCTGCCCGTCAACGTGTCGAGCGCCGAGCCTCCCTGGGGGCCCGGGCGGCCGCCGGCCGCGAGGAGTGCCGTGCGGGCCGCGTCGAGGAGGCGGCGGTCGCCCGTTCGGGTGCATCCGTCGACCGCTCGGCGCAAGTGCTCGCGCGCGCCTCGGCGGTCGTCGCGGGCCAGCAGTGCCCGGCCCAGCAGGTACTCCGCGCGCTGGTGTTCGCGCAGGCCCGGGCCGCCCTCGAACGTCCGGACCGCCTCGGTCAGCAGGTCGACGCCCGCCGCGCCGGACGTCGTGACGCCCGCCGCCAGCAGGCCCATGCCCACCGCCCGGGGCGTGCCCCAGCGCTCGGCGAGCGCCTGGCCGTGCTCGGCCAGCTCGCGGCCCTCCGAAAACCGGCCGAGCTCGGCCAGCAGGCACGCGCCTTCCAGCCACCACGGCGCGAACACCGGGTTCGCCATCCCGGCCCCGCTCAAGCTCTCCCCGCACCGGCGCAGATGTTCCAGGGCACCCGCAGCATCACCCAGGCCCGCACGCGCCGCCGCGCGCGCCATGAGGTACCAGTGGTACTCCAGGGCGAACCGGTCGAGCCGGGGACGGGTGATGCCGTCGAGCAGTTCCTCCGCACGGGCCGCCTCGCCGCGCGGGGCCAGCACCGTCGCCAGCGCGATCCGCGGCATCGTCGTGGTCTCGCCCCACGATTCCTGGTGGGCGAGGTCGTAGCTGACCTGCGCGTCCGCCCCGGCCTCCGTCAGATCCCCGGCCCAGTGCCAGAACATCGCCCGCGTGCACTGCGCGAGGCAGTACGTCCACGCGTCCCCGGCGCCGCTCGCGTGCTCGATCAGCCGGCCCAGCGCGTCCTGCGCCGGCTTCAGCTCGTCGGCCAGCTGGAGCGCGAGACCCGCACCCAGCGCCGCCCAGCCGCCCAGCCCGGCGGGGTCGACGCGCAGGGCGCGGGTCGCCTCCGCGGCCGCCGTCACCGCCGAATCGCCTTCCAGTGCCCGCGCCGCCGCGCGCATCCCGAGCAGCTGGCACTCGGCCGGATCGTCGCCGGCCGGCGTGGGCTGCTCGCGGACGCGGGCGAGCGCCGCGGGGACCGTGCCCTTCTCGTCGAGCCCGGTGATCAGCGCCATCGACTCGACGAGCGTGCGCAGCCCCGCGTCGGCGACCGACCGCGGTTCGCCGAGCCGGGCGTCCAGCTCGCCGGCCACGTCGCGCAACACCGTCACCGCCTCCGGCGCGCGTTGGACGGCCAGGGCCACCATGCCGAGCCGGACGGCGATCCGCGCCCGCTCCCGCACGTCACCCGCCAGCCCGCGGGCCCGCTCCAGCAAGTCGAACGCGGCGACCGGGTCCGCCGGCGCCAGCGCGGCCGCCAGCTCCAGCAGCAGGCCGACGTCGGCAGGCTCGAACGCCAAGGCCAGCTTCAGGTACTTCGCGGCGGTGCCGGGCGCGCCACGGCCGGTGGCACTCTTGGCCGCCTCCCGCATGATGCCGGCCATCCACCCCTCGTCCAGCTCCGGCAGCAGGAGCAGGTGCCCCGCCACCTCCTCGGCCGGCCGGCCGGCGTCGCTGAGCAGCCGCGCGGCCCGCCGGTGCCAGCGGGCGGGCTCGCCGGCGCCCCCGGCGTCGAGGATCGCCGCCCGGACCAGCTCGTGCACGAACTCCCGGGTGCCGTCGAGCAGGATTTCGTGCGCCTGCAACGTTTCCAGGGCCGTCGACACGACGGCGGCGGGCACTTCGGCGAGCTTGGCGAGCAGGCCCGGTTCGTCGTCGCCGAGCACCGCGACGGCCATCGCGACCGCCCGGGTGGGCGCCGAGAGCCGGTCGAGCGTCGAGGTCGCCAGGACGGCGCGGCCCGAGCCCGCGACCGAGGACAGCGAGAGCGGCTCGCCGCCGGTCCGCGCCCGGGCCAGCTCGCCGAGCATCCGGCGCAGCAGCAACGGGTTCCCGCCGGTCTCGTCGAAGCACGTGCGGGCGAACAGCCCGTCCGCCGTGGCCAGCGGTTCCGGGATCAGCTCGGCCACCGCGTCGAGCGGCAGCGGGCCGAGGTCGAGGGTCCGCGTGTCGTGCGCACCCGCGATCTCCGCGAGAGTCCCGTCCGCCGAGATCGCCGTGCCGCTCCGCTGCGCCAGCACGACGAGCAGCGGGAGATCACCGGCCCGGCGCACCAGGAACTCCAGCCAGCGCAGCGAACTCTCGTCGCACCACTGCACGTCGTCCACGACGAGGATCAGCGGCCCCGGCGTCGCGAGCGTGGCGGCCAGCCAGTACAGCCCGTGCTGCACGGCGTAGGAGCTCACGGCGAGCGGTTCCGCGACCGCGTCCGTGGTCAGCGCGTGCCGGGCGAACCGGGCGCTGCCCTGCAGCAGGGACTCGCCCGCTTCCCCGGTCAACCCCAAGGGGGCGAACAGGTCCCGCACGACGCCGTACGCGGTGTTCGCGTCCTTCCGCACCGCCGCGGCCGTCAGGATCCGGCCCGGCTCCGGCAGGTCGGCCGCCGCGTCGTGCAGGGCCGCGGCGAGGAGGCTGGTCTTGCCGATCCCCGCCGGGCCGCGCACGAGCAGGGCGTGGCCGTGGCCGTCCCCGGCGTACCGCCTGCTCTCGATGAAGCGGTCGAGTTCTCGCCGACGCCCCACCAGCCTGGCCGGCGGTGCGGGGAACGGGATCCGGGAAGACAAGTGCCACCTACCGTTTCCGCTGCGCGGGCCCACCCGGGCGAGCGAAGACCGCTCCACTGGGTGCGCCTGCTGCGACAGTCCGTGATCGATCTCCAAGAAATCACAAGGCCGTCACGCGGACAAGGGGCAGCACGGGCGAATCAGGCGAAGCCGGGTAACCGCGGGCAAGAACCCTGCCCCGGACGGGCAGGAAATGTATTTGAAATTCTTTCGCCTTTCACTTTTTGGTCACCCGACCGGAAACCACCGCCCTACCCCAGCGTAGTCCGCTGAACGGGGCACGAGACCTTTTGTCCGTTTGTCAACTTTCGGTTGGCCAGTGCGTCAACTTTCGGCTAACCGCAGCCACCCGCGTGCCCACCATCCGAGACGGCCTTCGCCAGCTCGGCGAATTCCGGCCGCTCATCTGAGACCGATTCCGCGGGCGTGGTGACCATGCGGGCCCGCCACGCCGCGAGGAACCGGGCGAGCCGGTCGGTGCCCCAGAACTTCTCGCGGCCCAGCACGAACATCGGCACCCCGAAGACGCCGTCATCGGCCACCCGGGTGAGAACGTCGATCCCGCGGTGGCGCAACTGCTCGTCGTCGGCCGCGCCGGCGTAGCGGGCCGGGTCGAGCCCGAGCCCCTCGGCGATCGCGCCGATCACCGCGGGATCGGAAATGTCCTCCCCGCGTTCCCAGCGCGCCGCATAAACGCGGTCGAGGAACGGACGGCCCATGCCTTCGTCGGTCGCCGCGAGGTAGGCCAGGTGCGAGACCTCCCACACCGGCGCCCGGTCGACGGGCCAGATCATCGGCAGGCCCCGCTCCTTCGCGAGCCGCCGGGTGTCCTGCAGGATGTAGAAGTTCTTGGCCCGCGACATCGGGACGACCGGCAGCTCGACGCCGCGCTCGGCGAGCATCCGCTCCGAGACCGGGTCGGGCTCCCAGACCGGGATCCACTCCGCGGCGTGCAGCACCGCGGGCTCGGTTTCCAGCAGCTCCCGGTAACAGAACCACGAATACGGGCTCCGCAGCGAGAAATACCACCGCGGTTGCGCGTTCCTGCGCGCCATGAACGGACTCCTTCGCACTCAGACGGTGATTCCGCCGTCGATCTGGAAAACGGAACCGGTGACATAGGACGCGCGCGGCGAGGCGAGGAAGGAAACCAGATCGGCCACCTCGTCCACCGTTCCGAACCGCCGCAGCGGAATGGCTTTCAGCATCTTTTCGCGGGCGGACTCGGTCATCACGCGCGTCATCTCGGTGTCGATGATCCCCGGTGCCACGGCGTTCGCCCGGATTCCGTACCGGCCGACCTCCTTGGCCAGCGCGCGGGTGAACCCGATGATCCCGGCTTTGCTCGCCGAATAGTTCGTCTGCGTCGCGTTCCCGTACACCCCGGACACCGACGACAGGTTCACGACGCAGCCGGCCCGCCGTTTCATCATCGCGAACACCGCCGGGCGGCAGACGTGGTAAACGCCGTCGAGATTGGTGTGGACGACGTCGTTCCACTGCTCGTCGGACATCAGGGCGAGGGGCTGGTCGCGGGTGATCCCGGCCGAGGTGACCACCACCCCGACCGGGCCCAGCTCGCCCTCGACGCGGTCCACCCAGTCCCGCACCTCGGCCGCGTTGCCGACGTCGACGCGCACCCCCAGGGCGCGTACGCCGGACTCACCGGCCAGCTTCTCCACCTCGGTCGCCGCCCGTTCGTCCGAGCGGTAGCAGAACCCGACGTCCCAGCCGTCCTCGGCCAGCCGCCGGACCACGGCCGCCCCGATGCCGCGCGACCCGCCGCTGACCAGGGCGACCCGCGGCGCGCTCTCCTCGCTCATCCTTCTCCCGTCCCGTTTTCGTCGATCGTGTCCAGGTCCGCCTCGGGCCGGAACGCCAGCGTCATGCGCTCCACGCTGAGCACCGGGCGCCCGCCCGCCGTGCTCTCGCCCGCGACGATCGCGCTGTCGTCGAACACGCGGACCACGTGCAGCCGGTGCTCCACCAGGTCGCCGGGGAACACCTTGCCGTGGAACCGGACGCCGGAGACCGCGCCGATCAGCGTCACCCGCCCGGCCCCGGCCGCGCCGCCGGTGACGCCGAGCACGCCGGCCGACTGCGCGAAGGACTCGACGAGCAGCACGTCCGGGTACGCCAGCTGCTCCTCGGCGACGTCTTCGCCGAGCGTCGCGTACCACGGCTCGTTCGCGGTCACGGCCTTGACGGTGACCGCCCGCACCCCCGGTTCCAGCTCCACCACCCGGTCCACCAGCAGGATCGGGTACCGGTGCGGCAGCAGCTCCCGCACGCCCGCGCCGCCGATCACGCCGGGTCCTCCGCGTAGTGCAGCCGGACGGTCGCCGCCCGGCCGCGCGCGGTCCCGATCTTGGCCGAGACGCGCCAGCCGCCGTCCTCGCGCTTCCAGTCCAGGGCCAGGTCGAGCACGTCACCCGGCACGACGGCCGAGACGAACCGGGCGGACCCCAGCTCCGCGAGCCGCAGCTCCCCGGTGCCGGGCGGCCGGGCCGCGACCGCGCCGCGGTGCACGCACTCGACCAGGCAGACGCCCGGGAACAGCGGCAGTCCCGGGTAGTGGCCCGCGAAGACCGGTTCGATCTCGCGGACCCCGAAGCGGGCCTTCGAGTGCCAGCCGCCGTCCGCCTGGACGCCGGCCTCCAGCACCTCCACCTCGCCCCGGACCGGGCTCGCCGTCCCGGTCAACGCTCGTCCCCCGGCAGCCCGAAGACACCGCACGCCACGGATCCGTCGGCATCGGCCGACGTCACGACGGCGACCCGGGCGCCGGTCTCGGCCTCGCCGAGCGCGGCCACCACCCCGAAGCACGCCGACGCGGCGCCGGTGTCCCCGATCAGCGCGCCGACGTCGAGCCGGTGGGCCGCGCCGAACACCCCGTCGAGGACCTCGGTCTCCTGCGCGCCGGTCCGCCCGCCCGCCCCGGAGGGCACGACGACGTCCACCGCCACCGGGGCGACGCCGGCCTCGGCCAGCGCCGCGTGCACGCAGTCGCGCAGCGCGTCGCGCAGGTCGTCGGCCGCGAAGACGCGGGACGTGATCGCAAGGGCTCGAGGCCGGCCCGTGGTCGCCGTCTCGGCTCGCTCCAGCAGCATCATGCAGGCGCCTTCGCCGAGCGGCCGGGGCGCCGGCCCGTCCTCCCGGCTGTGGAAGTCGAGCCACGCCCGGTCGGCGGAGTACTCCTCGGCCCCGCCCACCAGCACGGTGTCGGCTCGCCCGCGGGCGAGCAGCCGGGTCGCGTAGCGGAACGCCGACAGGCCCGAAACCCGGCCGCTGGCCAGGGTGACGTTGGGCCCGTTCAGCCCGTACCAGATCGCGCAGCGGCCGGCGGCGCAGTTCATCACCGTGTTCGGCATGCGGGCCGGGTCGACGTGGTAGGGCTTGTCCCCGAGCAGCGACGACCGGGTGAAGTCCATCATGCTCTGGGTGCTCCCGCTCGTGGCGAGCACCAGCCCGGTGCCGCCGGGCGCGGCCCCGGCGTCGAACACCTGGCCCACCGCGGTGACCGCCAGCGCCGTCACCCGGTCCATCGCGCGGGTTCCCTTGCGGCCCAGCACCTCCCGGATGTCGAAGTCCGGGACGGCCCGGCCGCGTTCGCCGGGCACCCCGCCCTCGGCCTGCGCCATGTGGCGGGCGGGCTCGCCGGTGCGCAGCCCGTCCAGGAAATGCTTGCGGTCGATCCCGAAGGGCGACACCGCGGACCACGCGGTGATCACCGCGCCGGTCGCCGTTGCGCTCATCTGCTCACTCCCTCACTAGGCTGCCCGGCCGGACCCGGCCAGTGCCGGGTAGCGGCCGAGGACGACGCTCGCGTTGTTGCCGCCGAACGCCATCCCGTTGTTCTGCACGACGTCGATCTCGGCGTCGACAGCGTGGTTGGGGACGCAGTCGACCGCGCACTCCGGGTCGGTCTCGACGTGGTTGATGGTCGGGAACACGAAGCCCTCGCGGATCGCCAGCGCACCGGCGATCGCGGCCAGCGCACTGGCCGCCCCCATGGTGTGGCCGAGCATCGACTTCAGCGAAACCGTGCGCGGGGCGTCGGCGCCGAAGACGTCGTGGATGGCCCCGCACTCGGTGACGTCGTTGGCCTTCGTGCCCGTCCCGTGCGCGGAGACGAGGTCGACCTGGGCCGGGTCGAGCCCGGCGTCCTCCAGCGCCAGCCGCATGCACTGCGCGACGCCGTCCTGGTTCGGCGCCACCTGGTGGTAGGCGTCGCAGTTCAGGCCGTACCCCAGCACCTCGGCGTGGATCCGGGCGCCCCGGGCGAGCGCGGAGTCCAGCGTCTCCAGCAGGAGCACGCCGGCGCCTTCGCCGGTGAGGATGCCCTTGCGGCCGATGTCGAAGGGGCGGCAGTTGTCCGGCGCGATCGTGCCCAGCCGGTAGAACCCGGCGAAGGTCTTGCGGCAGATCGCGTCCGCGCCGCCGCACAGCGCGAACTCGGCCTCGCCCGCCTTGACCGCGTCGAAGCCGTAGCCGAGCGCGTAGTTGCCCGCCGAGCACGCCGTGGCGATGGTGGTCGCCTCGACGTCGCCCAGTTCCAGCTCCCGGGCGATCGCCGTGGAGAGCCGGCTCGGCGGCACCCGCCGGACCTGCTGCGGCGTCAGCGACTCCGGCCCGCCGGCGATCCCGGCCGCGGCCAGCTCGTCCAACTCGTTCGACTCGCCATCGGTCGTCCCGACCGCCACCATCCCGCGGCGGGACCGCAACAGTTCGGGCGTCAGGCCCGCGTCCTCGAGCGCCATCCGGGCCGCGGCCACCGCGAACCGGCTGGCCCGGCCCAGCGACTCCACCGGCAGGTTCCGGATCCAGTCGCCGGGTTCGAACCCGCGCACCTCGCAGCCGCGGGAGTGCTCGAACCCGGTGGTGTCGAACGCGGTGATGTCCCGGGCGCCGCTGCGCCCGGCCCGCAGGCCGGCCGCGAACTCGGTGGCGCCGAGGCCGATGCTCGACAGCGCGCCGAGCCCGGTGAGCACCACCCGGTGGCCGGTCACCAGCCCGCGCTCTCTGCGACCACTTCGTGCACGGCGGTCAGGTTCACCATCCGCGGCAGCTCGGCCTGCTCGATGGTCACCTTGAACTCCTTCTCCAGCAACGCGAGGATCTCGATCGCGAGCAGCGAGTCGGCGCCGTGGTCGTCGATGAAGAGGCTGGTCGGGGTCATCTCGTCCTCGTCGATCTCCAGGACGTCGCAGACGATCTCCTTGATCCGGGCGGTGCGCGTGGAGGTTTCGGTGCTGGTCATCGTCGTTCTTCCTTCGTTCCGGTTCGGGGTCGTTCGGGTTATTCGGCGTGCTTGGCGGCGAGGCTGCGCGGACGCAGGTCCCGCCAGTTCTCCTCGACGTAGGCGAGGCAGGCCGCGCGGGTCTCCGGGCCGTGCACGCGGTCCCACCCGTCGGGCAGTTCGGCGAACACGGGCCAGAGGGCGTGCTGGTCTTCGGCGTTGACGACCACGTGGAAGGTGCCCGTCTCGTCGTCGAAGGGGTTGGTCACCGATCGCTCCTTTCGTTCGCGAGGTACTTCTCGATCGCCGCGCCGATCCGCCGCAGCGGCTCGGCTCCGGTCATGGCGTCGTGCCCGGCCGCCACGCCGGTCACGGCGACCGCACCGTCCACATGGGACGTCCACGCCGCGGCGGTGCGGTTGCCCGCGTCGGCGGCCGCGGCGAAGTGCAGCAGGGTGCCGCGGAAGGTGCGGGGCACGAACTCCTTCTGCAGCTTCAGGTTGTTGCGCCAGGCGGCGAAGCACCGCTTCAGCTGCTCCGGGGTCAGCTCCGCCAGGGGGTTGGCTTCCCGCGCGAACAGCTCGCGCAGGCCGGCGAAGTCGGGGCCGCGCACGGGTTCCTCGTCGCCGCGGTAACCGAAGAACCGCAGCACGATCGCCGCGAGCTCCTCGTCGCCGGGCAGGTCGTCGTCGCTGCCGGGGGCGCTGTCGAGGCTCACCAGCAGGGCCACGTGCTCGCCCTCGTCCTGCAGCCGGCAGGCGATCTCGTGCGCGACCACGCCGCCGAACGACCAGCCCAGCAGGTGGTAGGGCCCGTGCGGCTGGACCCGGCGGATCTCCGCCAGGTAGTCCGCCGCCATCGCGCCGACGTCGGCGGGCAGCACGGCGTCGTCGACGATCCCGCGGGCCTGCAGGCCGTGCAGCGGCCGGTCGGCCAGGTGCGCGGCGAGCCCGTGGTAGGACCAGCTGACGCAGCCGGCCGGGTGGACGCAGAACAGCGGTTCGCGGGTGCCTTCCCGGCGCAGCGGGAGCAGCACGTCGAACGACGTCCCCCCGTCGGCACTCTCGATCCGCCGGGCCAGCCGCGCGGGCGTCGGGTGGTCGAACAGGTCACGGATGCCGAGCCCGCCGGACAGCCGGTCGCGGACCCGGCTCAGCAGCCGCGTCGCCAGCAGCGAATGACCGCCCAGGGCGAAGAAGTCGTCGTGCAGGCCGACCGCGGGCACGCCGAGCACGTCGGCGAACGCCGCGCACAGCAGGTCCTCGGCCGGGGTCCGCAGCCGGTCGTGGCCGGCGGTGATCGTGGCCGCCGGCGCGGGCAGCGCCGAACGGTCGAGCTTCCCGTTGGCGGTCAGCGGGAAGCGCTCGAGCACGACCACCGCGGCGGGGACCATGTAGTCCGGCAGGGTCTCGCCCAGCCGGGCCCGCACCTGCGCCGGTTCGACCCCGTCACCGGCGACGTAGGCCACGAGCCGCCGGTCGCCCGGGACGTCCTCGCGCACGATCACCGTGGCCCGGCCGATCTCCGGAAGCGCCAGGAGCGCGGTTTCGATCTCCCCGAGCTCGATGCGGAAGCCGCGCAGCTTCACCTGGTGGTCGGTCCGGCCGACGTAGTCGAGCTGCCCGTCGGCGCCCCACCGCACCAGATCGCCGGTGCGGTACATCCGCGTGCCCGGCGCGCCGAACGGGTCGGCGACGAAGCGCTGCGCGGTGAGGCCCGGGCGGTTCAGGTAGCCCCGCGCGAGCCCGGCGCCGGCGATGTACAGCTCGCCGGGGACGCCGTCCGGCACCGGCCGCAGCCGGGCGTCGAGGACGTAGACCTGCGTGTTGGCCAGCGGGACGCCGATCGTCGGCGCGCCCGGCCGATCGGGCCCGGCGGTCAGGTCGGCCGCGGTCGACCAGATCGTCGTCTCGGTGGGGCCGTAGACGTTGGTGACGCCCCGGGTGACCGCGCCGAGCCGGTCGGCCAGCGCGCGGCTGACCGCCTCGCCGCCGATCAGCGCCCGCAGCCCGCCCAGGGTCTCCGGCGCCGTCTCGGCCAGCTCCTGCCACAGCGTCGGCGTCGCCTGCATGATCGTCGCTCCCGTGTGGACGATCAGCTCGCCGAGCACCGCGGGGTCGCGGACCTCGTCGGGGGCCGCGACCACCAGCCGCGCCCCGGCGAGCAGGGGCACCAGGAGCTCCAGGTTGGCGATGTCGAACCCGGGCGTGGTGACCGTGAGGAAGCTGTCGTCCGGGGCGATCCGGGTGCGGGTCACCATGTCGTCCAGCAGGTTCGCCAGGGCGCCGAGCGGGACGACGACGCCCTTGGGGCGGCCGGTGGACCCCGACGTGTACAGGATGTACGCGGGGTTCTCCGGCCGGGTGACGACACCGTCCGGCGGAGTGGGGTAGGACTCCGCCGGAACGGCGTCGTCGAGCAGCACCCGCGGCGCGCTGCCCGTCTCGGTGCCCGGGGTGGTGACGACCACCGCGGGGGCCGCGTCTTCGAGCATGAAGGCGACCCGCTCGGCCGGGTAGCCGGGGTCGATCGGCAGGTACGCGGCGCCGGTCCGCAGCACCGCGAGCACGGCGACGACCAGGTCCGCCGAGCGCGGCAGGACCAGGCCCACCACCGCCTCCGGCCCGGCGCCGTGCCGGACCAGCACGCGGGCCAGCCCGTTCGCCCGGGCGTCCAGCTCGCGGTAGGTGAGCTCGGTGTCGCCGGCCACCAGCGCGACCGTGTCCCAGGCCCGCTGGGCGGTCAGCCGCAGCCGGTCGGACAGGGTCGCCGCGGCCAGCTCGCGCGCGGTGTCGTTGCGGGCCACCAGGATCCGGGCGCGCTCCTCGGCGTCGAGCACGTCGATCGCACCGAGCCGCTTCCCCGGATCGCCGGCCATCGCCCGCAGGACGGTGCTCAGGCGCTCCGCCATCCGCGTCACGGTCTCCGCTTCGAACAGCTCGGTGCGGTACTCGACGAACCCGCCGAACCCGCTTTCGTGCTCGGTGAATTCGAACGCCAGGTCGTACCGGGCCGTGCCGGTGGGCTCCGGCAGCACCTCGGCGTCCACTCCGGACAGTTCGAGGCTCGCCCCGGCGTTGTTGTGCAGCACCAGCAGCACGCCGAACAGCGGGGTCCGCGCTTGGGAGCGGGCCGGGTTGAGCACGTCGACCAGCCGCTCGAACGGCAGGTCCTGGTGGGCGTAGGCGGTCAGGTCGGCCTGGCGGATCCGGGCCAGCAGCTCGGCGACGGTCGGGTCGCCGGCGAGGTCGGTGCGCAGGACGAGGGTGTTGAGGAAGACGCCGACCAGGTCGTCGAGCGCGTCGTCGGTGCGCCCGGCGACCGGGGTGCCCAGCGGGACGTCCTCCCCCGCGCCGAGCTTCGCCAGCAGCGTGGCGAGCCCGGCCTGCAGCACCATGAACACGCTGACCCCGGCGGCGGCGGCGAGCCGTTCGAGACCGGCCCGCAGCTCGCGGTCCAGCTCGAAGTACACGCGGTCGCCCCGCCCGTCGGCCACGGCGGGCCGGGGGTGGTCGGTCGGCAGCTCCAGCTGGTCGGGGACGCCGGCCAGGGCCGTGCGCCAGTGCGCCAGCTGCCGCGCGGCGAGGCTGTCCGGGTCGTCCTCGGCGCCGAGCAGGTCCCGTTGCCACAACGCGAAGTCCGCGTACTGCACCGGCAGCGGCGCCCAGTCCGGCGTCCGCCCGGCCAGCCTGGCGGCGTAGGCGTGCGAGAGGTCGCGGGTCAGCGGCCCGAACGACCAGCCGTCGGCGGCGATGTGGTGCACGACGACGACCAGCACGTGCGCCCGCTCGCCGGTGCTGAGCAGCGTGGCCCGCATCGGCGGCTCCACCGCCAGGTCGAAGCCCCGCCGGGTGGCGGCGCGCACGGCGCCGTCCAGCTCGCGAGCAGTGACGTCGGCGGCGGTGAACACCCCGGTGACCTCGACGATCTGCTGGTACGGCACCCCGTCGTGCTCGGGGAACACCGTCCGCAGGCTCTCGTGCCGCGCGACGACGTCGTCGAAGGCGGCCGAGAGGGCACCGGTGTCGATCGGGCCGGTGAGCTTCACCGCAACGGACAGCGTGTACGCCGCGCTCTGCTCCTCGAACCGGCTGAGGAACCACAGCCGCTGCTGCGCGAACGACAGCGGCAGCACCCCGGGACGCGGCCGGGCCACCAGCGCGGCGCGGGTCCGCGCGCGGTCCAGCCGGCCGGCGAGCCCGGCGGCCGTCGGGTGGTCGAAGAGGTCCTGGACGGACACCTCGGCGTCCAGCTCGGTGCGGATCCGGCTGGCCAGGCGGGTGGCCAGCAGCGAATGCCCGCCGTGGGCGAAGAAGTCGTCCGTGACACCGACTTCGCGGCCCAGCACTTCGGCGAACAGGGCCAGCAGCCGCCGTTCGCGCTCGGTTTCCGGGGCCCGGCCGGGTTCGGCCGCGCCGGTGCTCGGCGGCACCAGTGCCTTGCGGTCGACCTTGCCGTTCGGGGTCAGCGGCAGCGTCTCCAGCCGGACGTAGGCCCCGGGCACCATGTAGCCGGGCACGGCGCGGGCGAGCCGCCCGCGCAGCTCGTCGTCGGGGATGTCGCTGTGCAGCACGACGTAGGCGGCCAGCTCGTCGCCGTGGGGCTGCACGACCGCGTCGCGGATCTCGGGCTGGGCCCGCAGCGCGGCCTCGATCTCGCCGAGCTCGATGCGGTTGCCGCGGATCTTGACCTGGTCGTCGCGGCGGTGCAGGAACTCCAGCTGCTCGTCGGCGCGCAGCACGACGAGGTCACCGGTGCGGTACATCCGCTCCCCCGGCACCGGCCGGAACGGGTCCGGCAGGAAGGTCGCGGCGGTGCGGCCCGGGTCGGCCAGGTACCCGCGGCCGACGCCGAGCCCGCCGACGTACAGCTCGCCCGGCACGCCGGCCGGGACCGGCCGCAGGTGGTCGTCCAGGACGTAGAGCGCGGTGTTGCGCAGCGGCGAGCCGATCGGCGTCCGCGAGCCCTCCGGCGCGGTCGTCAGAACCGCGTGCGTGACGTCGTCCGAGCACTCCGTGGGCCCGTAGGCGTTGACCAGCGGGACGTCCGGGAACCGGGCGAGCCAGCGTGCGCAGGATCGCGGCGGCAGGGCCTCGCCGGTGACGACCAGCAGGCGCAGGGCGGGCAGCGCCGGCGCGCCACCCTCGATCTCCCAGGCATCGAGGGTGGCGGCCAGCAGGGAGGGCACGATCTCCAGGACGGTGACGCCGTGCTCGGCCACCGTCGCGAACAGGGCACGCGGATCGCGCGCGGACTCGCGGCCGGTCACCTGGACCCGCCCGCCGGCGACGAGCGGCGCCAGCATCTGCCAGACCGAGATGTCGAAGGTGACCGGCGCGTTGTGCACCACGACGTCCCGCTCGCCGAGCGCGAGGTCCTCGACCTTCGCGAGCAGGTGGTTGGCCATGCCGCGGCGCGCCACCATGGCACCCTTGGGCCGACCGGTCGACCCGGACGTGTACAGCACGTACGCCAGGTCCAGCTCGTCGCCCGACAGCGGCGGCGCGTCCTCGGCGGTTTCGCCGTCGAGGGTCAGGACGGGGACCCCGCCGGCCAGTTCGGCGGCGAGCGTCCCGTGGGCCGGGTCGGCCAGGAGGACGACCGGAGCGCTTTCGTTCAGCAGACCGGCGTTCCGGACGAGCGGCGCGGCGGCGTCCAGCGGCAGGTAGGCGCAGCCGGCACCGAGCACACCCAGCACCGCCGCGACGTAACCGGCGCCGGGCTCGGCCAGCAGCGCGACCAGCGAGCCGGTCACCGCCCCGGCGTCGCGCAGCCGGGTGGTCACGGCGTTCGCGCGGCGGACGAGCTCCGCGTACGTCGTTTCGCCGTGCTCGTCACCGACCGCGACCCGCTCCGGGAAGCTCCCCGCGAACTCCCGCACGCGGGCCACGACGTCGGTCATGCCGAGCGGGCGTCCGGTGTCGTTCCAGTCGACCAGCAGCCGGCGTTCCTCGGCGGGGCTGAGCACCCCGACCTGGCTGAGCGGCAGCTCCGGCCGGGTGAGCGCGCGATCGAGGAACCGCGCCAGCCCGTCGGCCAGCCGCTGCACCGTCTCGCGGTCGAAGAGGTCGGTGCTGTACTTGATCAGCGAGACGACGCCGGCGCAGGTGTTGTCGTCCGTCCGCTCTTCGGCGAACTCGAAGTGCAGGTCCAGGTCCGCGGTGCCGGTCGGGACCAGCTCGCCGCCCAGCGTCAGGCCGGGCAGCTCCACGCGCGGGGTTTCGTTGCTGTGCAACGTGATCGCGACCTGGAACAGCGGGTGCCGGGCCCGCACGCGCGGCGGGTTGAGCACCTCGACGAGCCGTTCGAACGGGACGTCCTGGTTGCCGTACCCGGCGAGGTCGGTCTCCCGGACCCGGCCCAGCAGCTCCCGGAAGGCCGGGTCGCCGGCGAGGTCCACGCGCAGCACGAGCGTGTTGACGAAGAACCCGGCCAGGTCGGCCAGCGCGGCGTCGGTGCGGCCTGCGACCAGCGTGCCGAGCGGGATGTCGTCGCCTGCGCCGTACTTGCCGAGCACCGTGGCGACGGCGGCCTGCAGCACCATGAACACCGTCGTGCCCGTCTCGGCGGCCAGCCGGTCGAGCCGGGTGTGCAGGTCCGCGTCGAGGGTGAAGGGGACGATGTCGCCGACGTAGGTCGAGGTGGCCGGGCGCGGGCGGTCGACCGGCAGCGGCAGCTCGCCGGGCAGGCCGTCCAGTGCCTCGTTCCAGTACGCGAGCTGCCGCGCCTGCAGGCTTTCCGGGTCGCCGGCGTCGCCCAGCAGCTCGCGCTGCCACAGCGCGTAGTCCGCGTACTGCACCGGCAGCGGCGCCCAGTCCGGGGCGACGCCGTCGAGGCGGCGGGCGTAGGCCTGGGCGAGGTCGCGGGCCAGTGGCGCGGCCGACCAGCCGTCGCCGGCGATGTGGTGCAGCACCAGCAGGAGCACGTGCTCCTCCGGGCCGACGGCGAACAGGGTCGGCCGCAGCGGCACGTCCCGCGTCACGTCGAACGCCGTGCGCGCGGCTTCGCGGAGCACCTCGTCGAGTCGGTCCGCCGAGGTCTCGACGACCGGCAGCTCCGGCTCCGCTTCGGTCGCGGCGAGCACGAGCTGCACGCCTTCGCCGTCGACCTGCGGGTACACCGTGCGCAGCACTTCGTGTCGCTCGACGAGGTCCCGCAGCGCGGTCCGCATCGCGTCGACGTCGAGGTTTCCGGTCAGCCGCAAGGCGATCGGGATGTTGTAGGTGGCGCCGGGACCCTCGAACTGGTTGAGGAACCACAGCCGCTGCTGCGAGAACGACAGCGGCACCCGGCCGGGACGCGGGCCCGCGGTCAGCGCGGGCCGCGTGCCCGTGCCGCCGAGCCGGGTCGCGAGCTGCGCCGGGGTCTGGTTCTCGAAGACGTCGCGGATGGTCAGCCCGGCGTGCAGGACGGCCTCGATCCGGCCGACCAGCTTGGTGACGAGCAGCGAATGCCCGCCGCACTCGAAGAAGTTGTCGTCGATGCCGACGCTCTCGCGGCCGAGCACCTCGGCGAACAGGCGGCACAGCATCTCTTCGCCCGGGGTGCGCGGCTCCTGGGAGCGCGGGCCGACGACCTCGGGTTCGGCGGCCGCCGGCCGGACCGGCTCGAGGACTTCCGGCTCGCCGTAGCGGCTCCACCGGCCCCGGCGGCCGGTCGCGGCCATCCGGGTGCCCGCCTTGCCGAACGGGCTGGGCACGAGCGTCGTGGCGAGCGCGACGGGGTCGGCGTCCGCCGTCGTCGTCAGCGGCCGGCTCGACGCGACGTACCACCACCCCGGCACCCCGGGCGGGACGAGCCGCAGGTGCTCGTCCAGCAGGTACACGCGCGGTCGCGCGGGCGGGGCGACCGGCAGGCCGGCCAGCAGCTCCGGCACGCCGGCCGCGCGCTTGCTCCACTCCCCGAGCAGCGTCTCGCGCTCCCCCGCGGCCAGCAGGTCCAAAGTGGACAGCGTCCGGCCGGGATCGGCGACGGCGGAGGCGAGCACGGCCAGGAAGCGTTCGCCGAGCAGGCGGGCGGTGTCTTCGAAGAAGAGGTCGGTGCTGTACTCGAGGCCGAGGGTGATCCCGGCCGGGGTGCCGTCGGCGCCGAAGTCCTCGACGAAGTCGAACGACAGGTCGAACTTCGCGGTGCCGTTGGTGGCCAGCTCGAAGTGGCCGGCCAGCCCGTCCATCGTGACTTCGGGCCGCTCGTTGTTCTGGAAGGTGAGGATGACCTCGAACATCGTCTTCGCGCCGCCGGAGCGCGCCGGGCGGATGGTCTCCATCAGCCGTTCGAACGGCACGTCCTGGTGTGCGTAGGCGGCGAGGTCGGTTTCGCGCACCCGGGCGAGCAGGGCGCGGAAGCTCGGGTCGCCGGACAGGTCGGTCCGCAGGAGCACGGTGTTGAGGAACAGCCCGACCAGCGGGTCGAGCACCGGCTCGGTGCGCCCGGCGACCGGGCTGACGAGCGCGATGTCCGTGCTGCCGCCGAGGCGCGACAGTAGCGTCGCCAGCGCGGCCTGCACGACCATGAACGGCGTGGCGCCGGACGTCCTGGCCAGCTCGGTGACGCCCGCGTGCAGCCCGGCGCCGAGCGGGAAGTGGAGCGTGTCGCCCTGCGGCGTCCGGTTCTCCGGCCGCGGCCGGTCCAGCGGGAGGTTGAGGTCGGTGGTCAGCCCGACGAGCTCGGCCCGCCAGTACTCGATCTGCTCGTTCGCGAGGCTGCCCGGGTCGTCGTCGGCGCCGAGCAGTTCGGTCTGCCAGCGCGTGTAGTCGGCGTACTGGACTTCCAGGGGCGTCCAGTCCGGCGCCTGCCCGCGCTTGCGGGCGTTGTAGGCGGCACTCAGGTCGCGGGCCAGCGGGGCGGCCGACCAGCCGTCGGCGGCGATGTGGTGCACCACCACGAGCAGGACGTGCTCGCGCTCGGCCAGCTCGAACAGCGTCGGGCACACCGGGATCTCGGTGGCCAGGTCGAAGACGTGCGCACCCGCCTCGGCCAAGTCTTCGGCGAGGTCGTCCTCGGTGGTCTCGACGACGTCCAGCCGCGGCCGGGCGGCCTCGGGGGCGAGGACGACCTGGTGCGGTTCGCCGCCGTCGTCGGGGAAGACCGTGCGCAGGGTCTCGTGGCGCGCGATGAGGTCCCAGACCGCCTGCTCGAGGGCGTCGCGGTCGAGGTCGCCGGACAGCCGCGTCACCGCGGGCACGTTGTAGGTGCCGCTCGGGCCTTCCATCCGGTCGAGGAACCACAGCCGTTGCTGGGCGGGCGAAAGCGGGATGCGCGCCGGCCGCTCGGCGCGCTCGAGCGGGGGCCGGGGCCGGAGCGGGCCGTCGAGCAGCGCGGCCAGGTCGGCGGCCTTCGGCGCGCCGAACAGGTCCTTGAGGGAAAGCTCGATCCCGGTGGCCCGGCGCAGCTTCCCGATCAGCCGGGTGCCGAGCAGGGAGTGCCCGCCGAGGTCGAAGAAGCTGTCGTCGACGCCGACCCGCGCCACGTCGAGGACTTCGGCGAACGCCGTCGTGACGAGCTCTTCGTTCGCGGTCCGCGGGGCGCGGACGTCGGCGCCGGTGTCCACCCGGGGCTCGGGGAGGGCCTTGAGGTCGACCTTGCCGTTCGGGGTGAGCGGCAGCGCCGGCAGCGCTTCGAACACCGACGGCACGAGGTGGCCCGGCAGCCGTTCGGCCGTCGCGGCCCGCCACTGCTCGGGGTCGCCGTCGCCGACAACGTAGCCGACGAGCCGCTTCTGCCCCGCCGGGTCGGTGCCGACGACCACCACGGCGTCGGTGACGCCGGGCAGCGCGCGCAGGGCGACCTCGACCTCGCCGATCTCGATGCGATGGCCGCGGATCTTGACCTGGCGGTCGCGGCGGCGGAGGAATTCGAGCTGGCCGTCGTCGCGGTGGCGCACGATGTCGCCGGTGCGGTACATCCGCGCGCCCGAGCCGGGCTGGAACGGGTCCGGCAGGAACGTCGTGGCGGTGCGGCCGGGGTCGGCCAGGTAGCCGCGGCCGACCCCGTGCCCGGCGACGTACAGCTCGCCCGGGACGCCCGGCGGGACCGGGCGCAGGCCGTCGCCGAGCACGTAGAGCCGCGTGTTGCGCACGGCGTGCCCGATCGGCACCAGCGGCCCGTCGAGCGGGCTGGCGGAGGTGAGCACCGCGTGCGTGACGTCGTCGGCGCACTCGGTCGGCCCGTAGGCGTTGACCATCGGAATCCCGGCGAACCGCGAGAACCAGCGGCGGCACAGGTCCGGGGGCAGCGGCTCACCGGTCACGACCAGCTCGCGCAGGAGCGGCAGCGCCGGCGTCGGGGCACCGTCGTCCCAGGAGTCGAGCGCGGCCCGCAGCAGCGACGGCACGACCTCGAGGATCGTCACGCTCTCGCGGGCGGTGACGCCGAACAGCGCGGCCGGGTCGCCGGCGACCTCGCGGCCGACGACGCGCACGCGGCCGCCGAGCACCAAGGCGCAGGCCATCTGCCAGATCGAGATGTCGAACGACAGCGGCGCGTTCTGCACCACGACGTCCTCGCCGCGCAGGTCCAGGTCGTCGATCTTCGCCTGGAGGTGGTTGACCAGCCCGCCGTGGGTGACCATCGCACCCTTGGGCGTGCCGGTGGAACCGGAGGTGAACAAGACATAGGCGAGGTCGTCGGCCTCGGCCGGCACCGCCGCGTCGAGCAGCCGGCCGGCGGTTCCGGCCGGCACGAGCGGGTCCACGCCGAGCGCGACGACGGCCTCCCGGTACGCGGGAGCCGCGATCACCGCCGTGGCCCCGCTTTCGGCGATCAGCTGCGCCGTGCGGGCGCCCGGCGCCCGCGGGTCGAGCGGGACGTAGGCGCCGCCCGCGGCCCAGACGCCGACCATCGCCGCGATGAACCCGGTGCCGGGCCCGTCGAGGATGCCGACCCGGTCGCCCTTCGCCAGCCCGCGCTCCCGCAGCTGCCGCGCGACGGCGGCCGCCCGGCCGCACAGGTCCGCGTAGGTGGTCTCACCGGCGTCGTCGACCACCGCGACCGCGTCGGGCCGGGCGGCGGCGATCGCGTCGATCCGCTCGACGACGCCGGTGAATTCCGGGGCGCCGCTGGTGCCGGTCCAGCCGGCCAGCAGCGCGCGTTCGGCCGGGGCGAGCACGTCGATCCCGCCGAGCGGCCGGTCCGCCGGCCAGTCCCCCAGGTCGCGCAGGTAGCCGAGGAACCGGTGGGCCAGCCGGTCGAGGTCGGCCTCGGTGTAGAGCTTCGGGTTGCCGTCGAAGAGGACGCCGAGCCCGCCGTCCTCGCTGTCGTAGACGGTGATGGAAAGGTCGTCGTTCGGCGCGGTGGACAGGTTGTGCGTGCGGCCCGGGCACGGCCCGAAGCGCAGCTGCTCCACGAAGGACGCGACGTTCAGCTCCGGCCCGAACGGCCGCGTGTCGGTCGGCGGCAGGCCGATCAGCCCGCGCACCTCGCGGCCGCGGTGGCGCTGGTGCTTCAGCGTCCGGCGGACCTCCTTGCCGACGTGGCCGAGCAGCTCGCCGCGGGTCATCGCCGGGCGGATCGCCAGGGGCAGCGGCAGCACGTTGGCGCGCATGCCGGGGATCGCGCGGGTCGCGTCGGTGGTGCGGGCGGTCACCGGCAGCGAGAGGACGACCTCGGGGCCGCCGGTCAGCCGCTGCAGGTACGCGCCCATCGCGGCGATCACGAACGTCGGCCACGCGGCCCGGTCCTCCCAGGCCAGCGCGCGCAGGGCCGCGGCGGCGGCCGGGTCCAGGGTCGCACCGCGGCGGAGGAAGCCGTCGGCGGGCACCACCGGGCGGGTCGCCACGGTGGTCAGCTCGGGGGTCTCCGGGAACCGGCCGGCCCAGAACTCGCGGTCGCGCTCCGCCTGCTTCGAGTCCAGGTAGGACTGTTCGTCGGCGAGCAGCACCGACAGCGGCTCGAACGCGCCTTCGGCCGGGTCGGTTCCGTCGACGAGCGCGGTGTAGATCGTGGCGACGCGGCGGGCGAACACCGCCTCGCTGAAGCCGTCCCACAGGACGTGGTGCGCGCGGGTGTAGAAGTAGTGCTTTTCGTCAGCCAGCCGCAGCAGCGCCATCTCGTACAGGGCCGCGCCGGGATCCGCCGGGTCCACGGGACGGCGGACGTCGGCCCGCATCCACTCGAGCGCGTCCTGCTCGGCATCGAAGCCGAGCAGCGTCAACGGCGACCCGGTCAGCGGCTCGACGACCTGGCGCACGGTGTCGCCCTCGGCGTGGAACCGCACCCGCAGGCACTCCGCCTCGGTGACCGCGCGGCGCACGGCGTCGGCGAAGACGTCCTCGCGCAGCGGGCCGTCGATCTCGTAGTACTCGGCGATGTTCCAGATCGGGTTGCCCGGGTCGAGCTGCTGGGCGTACCAGACTTCGAGCTGCGCGGCCGACAGCGGCAGGGCGGCCCCGGATGGATTCTGCGACATGCTGACGTTTCTCCCGGTCAGTGCGCGGCGTTCAGTTCGGACAGCCGGCCGTCTTCGTACGCCGGTTCGTATTCGGGCCAGTAGGACTCGCGCACCCAGGCGTCGTCGTAGACGGTGGCGAGGTAGCGCTCGCCGAAGTCGGGCGCGATGGCGACCGCGGTGACCGGCGACGTCCCCGTGTTCGCGTCCAGCCAGGCCAGCGCGCCGGCGATCACGGTGCCAGTGGATCCGCCGAACAGGAAGCCCCGCCGCGCCAGCTCCCGGCAGCGGCGCACCGCGTCCGGCTCGGTCACGTGCACCACTTCGTCCACAAAGGACTCGTTCAGGATCCCCGGACGGACGCTGGTCCCCAGCCCCGGGATCAGCCGGCGCGCGGGCGCCCGGCCGAAGGTCACCGACCCCTCGACGTCCACGGCCACGATCCGCGGCGCCCGCCGGGCGGTGCGGAAGTACCGGGCGCACCCCATCAGCGTCCCGGTGGTGCCCGCGCCGACGAACAGCACGTCGACGTCGGGGAACTGCCGGGCGATGGCGGGCGCGGTGGTGAGGTAGTGCGCCATCCAGTTGTCCCGGTTCCCGTACTGGTTCAGCCAGACGAACCCGTTCTGCGCGCAGAGCATCCGCACGTGGGCGATGCGCGCACCGAGGAACCCGCCCTCGGCGGCCGGTTCGGTGACGACGTGCACCCGGGCGCCGAAGGCTTCCATCATCCGCCGCGTCGCCTCGTTGCAGCGCGCGTCGGTCACGCAGACGAAGCCGTAGCCGCGGTCGGCGGCGATCATGCTCAGCGCGACGCCGAGGTTGCCCGAGGACGATTCCACCAGCGTCGAGCCGGGCGTGAGCAGGCCACGCCGCTCCGCGCTCGTGATCATCTCCTGCGCCGCCTTCAGCTTGACCGAGCCGGCGAAGTTGAACGCCTCGCACTTGAGGTACAGGGCAGGGCCGAAGACCGGCCGGAGGTCCACGTACAGGTTGTCTTCGTTGTATTCCTGCGGAGCCGAGATGATGGGCACGCACAACCCCTATTCGTGCGGGAGAGGACCGGCCGGGCGGATCGCCGCGGTCCGGGCTAGCGGGCCGGGGGCCGGTGCCGGTCCAGCTCGTGGAAGAAACCGTCGACCACCGGCAGCTCCCCCGCCGCGGCAGTCTCGTCGTACACGTACTTCGCCACCGCGAGGTCGAGCACCCCGAGGCCGAACGGCGAGAAGATCAGCGGGCGGCCGGCCGGCGGTTCGAGGCGGCCGGTCAGCACGTCGAACAGCGTGCCGGACAGGAAGCCCCGGTCCCCGGTCAGCTGCTCGGCCAGGTGCGGCGAGGTGTTCGCCTTGAGGCAGTGGTCGACGTCGTCGACGACGTTGGTGGAGACCAGCACGATCTCCGGGGCGATGTCCCGCAGCGAGATGTTGAGCACCAGCGGGTCGTGGGAGAACCAGTCGACGTCGGACACGTACGGCTCGGCGGCGACGGTGGCGAACACGACCAGGTCGCTGGCGCGGATCAGGCTCTCCGCGTCGTCGTGGCCGGTGACCCGCGCGGTCGTGCCGGTGCCTTCGAGGTAGTCGCGGAAGCCGGCGGCCGACCCCGCGTGCAGGTCGTGCACGCCGATCTCGTCGAACTCCCAGCCGGTGGCCTGCAGGTAGGTGTGCACGAACCGGGCGATCAGGCCCGTCCCGACGAACCCGACCCGGCGCGGACGGCCGCGGCTCGTGCTCAGCACCGCCGCGGCGAGTGCGGCCGAGGCGGCCGTGCGCGCGGCGCTGATGATGGAGCTTTCCAGGCAGGCCAAGGGATAGCCGGTGGCCGGGTCGTTGAGGATCAGCACCGCCGACGCCCGCGGGATCCCGTTCTTGACGTTGCCCGGGAAGCTGGAAATCCACTTGAGACCGTCGACGCCGTCGTCGCCGCCGAGCGAGGCCGGCAGCGCGATGATCCGGGAGTCCGGGCGGTCCGGGAACCGCAGGAAGTAGGAGGGCGGGTTGACCGTGTTCCCGGCGCCGTGCAGCCGGTAGGCCGCCTCGACGAGGTCGACCACCTTTTTCTCGTTGCCGGCCAGTACGGCCGAGACCTGCCGGCCGGAAATGACCGCGAAAGGAGGAATTTCGTTCCGCTCCGGCATTTCTTCCCTCCGATTCCCGCCCGGCTTTCCCGGGCACTGGGGTGGCTTGCCGAAATGACGCTAGCCGCGCCGCCACTGGCAATCCGCCACCACTGCTGGCGGGCGGCAAACGGGCGCACTGCTGGACTGGGGCCCGCGCCGTCGCCGGAAGAGAAGGGCCGAGGAGTGACCGCAGCAATCGAAACCGAGGGTCTGACCAAACGGTACGGCAGCCATCAAGCGTTGCGCGGGGTGGACCTGCACGTGCCGGCGGGCACGGTGCTGGGGGTGCTGGGGCGCAACGGGGCGGGCAAGACGACGACCGTGCGGATCCTCTCCACCCTGCTCGTCCCGGACTCGGGCCGGGCGTTCGTCGCCGGGCTCGACGTCGTGCGGCAGCAAGCCGAAGTGCGCACGCGGATCGGGCTGACCGGACAATACGCCGCGGTCGACGACCGGCTGACCGGCCGGGAGAACCTGGTGCTGCTGGGCACATTGCTCCACATCGGACGCTCGCCCGCGAAGGCCCGTGCCCGCGAGCTCCTGGCGCAGTTCGACCTCACCGGCGCCGCCGACCGGCAGGTCCGGACCTACTCCGGCGGCATGCGGCGCCGGCTCGACCTGGCCAGCTGCCTGATCTCCCGCCCGCCGGTCGTGTTCCTCGACGAGCCGACCACCGGGCTGGACCCGGCCAGTCGCGCCGTGCTGTGGGCGGCGATCCGCGAGCAGGCGGCGGCCGGCACGACCGTGCTGCTCACCACGCAGTACCTCGAAGAGGCCGACAAGCTGGCCGACCGCGTCGTCGTGATCGACGCCGGCAAGGTCGTCGCCGAGGGCAGCCCGGAACAGCTCAAGCGGGATGTCGGCGGCGAGTGGCTGGAGGTCTCGGTCGCCGACCCTTCGCGCGCGGGTGAAGCCCGGGAAATCCTGGCGTCGGTCGCCGGCTCGGTCGAGGTCTCGGACGGCAAGCTCAGCGCGCCCATCCCCGACGGCACGGCCGGAATCGCCGCGGTGGCGGGGAAACTCCACGCGAACGGGATCGCCGTGCTGGAGTTCGCCTTGCGCCGCCCGTCGCTCGACGACGTCTTCTTCGCTCTCACCCGGACTTCGGAGGCGGTATGACCACGCTCATCAGCGACGTCGCGGCGTTGACCGGACGCCGGTTGCGCGCGACGGTCCGCTCGCCGGCCAAGATCGTCGGCGTCCTGCTCATGCCGATCAGTCTGGTGCTGGTGCTCGGCTTCCTCTTCGACGGCTCGATCACGCTACCCGGCGGCGCGCCCTATGTGGACTACCTGACCGCCGGCGTCGCCGCGCAGGTGGGTCTGACGCTGGTGGCGACGAGCGGACTCGGCATCGCCGACGACCTGGCCGGCGGGCTGGCCGACCGGTTTCGTTCGCTCCCGATCCCGCGGTCGGCGGTGCTGCTCGGGCACACGCTCTCGGACCTGGTGCTGGCCGCGGCCGGGATCGGGGCCACCACGGGGATCGCGTACACCATCGGCTGGCGGATCCACAGTGGACTGCTGCCGGGGCTGGCGGGGTTCGGGCTGCTGCTGTTGTTCGCCTACGCGATGCTCTGGCTCGGTGCCCTGATCGGGCTCACCACGAGCGGCGCCGAGGCGATCAGCGCGATCGCGGCGTTGGTCATGGTGGTGGGTTCGTTCGTGTCGAACGCGTTCGTGCCGCTGCGCGGCCTGCCGGCCTGGCTCGCGACGGTGTCGGCGTGGAACCCGGTCAGCTCGGTGGTGGCGGCCTGCCGCCGCCTGTGGGGCAACCCGGACCTGGTGACCGACGGAGCCGGCTTCCCCCAGCGGCACGCGACGCTGATCGCACTGGTGGTGCTGGTGGCGGTACTGGCGGCAGCAATTCCGGCCGGGACGCGGATCTATCGAGCCGGCACCGCGGCCTGACCGGCGGCGATCCCAGCCGGGACGCGCATCTGCCGGACGGGCACCGCGCCCTGACCGGCGGCGATCCCAGCCGGGACGCGCATCTACCGGACGGGCACCGCGCCCTGACCGGCGGCCGGCCCTGCGGCGATGGAGTTCGGACCGGTCCGTCCCCTGCGGCGGGCCGGTCTTCTTCTTGTGGGGCCGCCCGCCCGAAGCAAGCGGCGAGGTCGGCGCGAGCGGTTCTTCACCTCGCGGCCCCCAGGACCGGTACTCCCGCCCGACCGGTCCCCGCCGACCGGGCATCACCTGCGGCACGTCCGGCGCGCCCCCAGCGGCGGCCGAACCGGCGCAGCCGGTCTAGCGGACCGAAACCGCGGCCTGACCGGCGACCGCCCGGCCCGGCAGGACCTGCGGCGGCCACACGTCCGGCGCGAGCAGACCGGCCACATAGGCCCGTGAGACCAGCTCCGTCCGGTTCTTCACCTTGAGGAACCGCATCATCCGGTGGATGTGGTACTCGACGCCCTGCCGGGACAGGTACAGCCGCCGGGCCAGCTCGGCCGTGCTGGCACCGGCCGCGACGCCCTGGAGGATCTGCGTCTCGATCTCGCTCATCGCGCGGTTCCGGCCGGCCGGGTCGATGCTGCGGCGCTGCACGCGGTCGGGCAGGAACAGCAGCAGGGCCGCCGCGGCAGCCGGGCGACGGCCGGGCAGGGCCGCGGCGATCAGGGTCACCGGCAACGCTCCCGCCGCCGGCACGAGCGGGGTGAACCGCTCCCGGAACCCGCGCTCCCCCTCCAGCACGAGCCGCGTGAGGCGGCGCTGGACGCGTTCGGAGACGAACGGGTGCAGCAGGCCCGGGAGATCCGCCCGGCAGACCTCGGCCGCGCTCCGGCCGAACAGGGCCAGCAGTTCGCGGTTCGCCGCGACCACCCGCAGCCGGTCGTCGAGGATCGCCGAAGAGACGTCCGAATTCTCCAAGAAGGACGAGAACATTCTTTGGTATTCGCCCCCGATTTCCTTTTCTTGGTCGGGGGAGAAACGGGAGTCGGTCACCGAGCCGTGGACCTGGATTTCGGGCATGGAAAACCACCGGTTCGTCGTCGGGCGATGCGGGATCCGGTGGCTTCGGTGCCGGGTGCCGGCCGTACCACCGTCGGGACTCACCCTAGGAACGGGCGGTCACCAGCGTCAACACGAACGGGTGAGTGCGACCTAATCCTGTGGCACTGCGGGTGACCGTACGGTGACCCCACCCACCGAACGGTACGGTCGGTGCGGTTTAGATGTTCTCCTCGATTCCCGTCCGGCGGTTGACAAGGCCGGTCACGGTCGGAAGACACAATCCATTTTACCTACGTTAAGGCCATCTTAAGGGCAGTGGACACCCCTGAGATGGCCTTGACGGGTTCGTTATGAGATTCAGCTGGTCAAGCCGGTGAACGCGGCTTCGAGGGCGGCGAGGGTCTCCCTGATGTGCGGCAGGGTGAGCGGCGACGGCGACCGCAGCGCGGCCCACCGCTCGGCGTCGTCGGCGCCGTACAGCATGCTCGTCGCGGCGCGGAACCGCAGCGCGCCGGGATCGTCGCCCAGGTGCTCACCGCCCAGCACCGCGACGCCCAGCCGGTCGATCAGGTGGTCCTGCAGCGCCGCCGACCCGGTGATCCCCTTCGCGGCCAGCACGTCCCGCACCGGCTCGAAGTCGGGGTACACGTAGAAGCCACCGGTGGGCGGGCGGCAGATCGCGCCCGCCTGCGTGACGATCCGGTGCACCGCGTCCGCCACGGCGCCGTGCAGGCGCGTACTGGCCCGCAGGTGCGCGACGACCTCGGGTGGCTCCGCCAGCGCGAGGCAGGCGACCTCCTGCATCGGGCCCGCCAAGGTGGACCAGATCTCGCTGGCCAGCCCCAGGACGGTCGAGCGCAGCGCCCGGCCGTCGCCGGTGTCCGGGAACCGGGCGAACCCGATCCGCCAGCCGCCGAGGGCGAGGCTCTTGCTCAGCCCGGACGTCACCACCGTGCGCCCGGGGCTGAACTCGGCCGGGCTCGCGAACGGGTCGGCCGGGTCGTGCAGGATGTCGCGGTAGATCTCGTCGGAGACGATCAGCAGGTCCTCGGCCTCGGCGATGTCGCACAACCGCCGCACGACGTCGGGCGGCGCGTGGGTGCCGGTGGGGTTGTCCGGCAGCGTCAGCAGCAGCATCCGGGGACGCCCGCCGGCCGCGCGGAACGCCCGCAGCGCGCCCGGCAGCAGGTCGGGGTCGGGCACCCCGCCGCAGCCGGCCGGGATGGGCACCTCGAGCACCGGGCGGCCGAACAGGCGCGCCTGCGGGGCGTAGG
Organism: Amycolatopsis sp. NBRC 101858; assembly: GCF_030269325.1. Taxonomy (GTDB): domain Bacteria; phylum Actinomycetota; class Actinomycetes; order Mycobacteriales; family Pseudonocardiaceae; genus Amycolatopsis; species Amycolatopsis ponsaeliensis. The sequence goes on from NZ_BSTD01000002.1 coordinate 1,300,816, forward strand.
TGACCCAGCAGGGCTGCGGCAGGACCACCGCGCCGTCGATCGCCGCCATCAGCGCGAGCAGCAGCGGCTTGCTCCCCGGCGCCAGCACGATCTGGTCCGCGCCGGTCTCCAGGCCACGGCGGGTGAAGTAGCCCGCGGCGGCCGCTCGGCTGTCGTCCGCCCCGGCGACCGGCCCGTAGGCGGTGCGCCGGGCCCCGGCGAGCAGCCGCTCGGCGAGGAAGTCCGGCAGGGGCAGCCGGGACTCGCCGAACCCGAGGTGGATCAGCGGCTGCCCGGCCGCGCGGCGGCGGCTCACGGCCTCGTCGAGGGCGAGGTTCGGCGAGACGGCGTGCACGGCGGTCATCGGGCCCCTCCCGGCGTGGTCGGGAGCAGTTCGAGGTCCGCCGTGGCGGCACGCGTGCCCACCAGGTGTTGCGAGCGGACCGCTTCGGCGATGTCGGGCGGGGTGTCCGGCAGCAGCTCCAGCTCGTCGAGCCAGGCGGCGTCCGGGTTGTACCGGGCGAAGAACGGCCTGCCGGTCAGCCCGGGCCGCCGGGCCTGCAGGAACCGCAGCTGGAACAGCCGCTGGCCGCCGAGCTCGACCGTGCCGTCGACGACGACCTTGCCCGGCGTCGCCGACATCACCGGCCCCCGGATCGTGCGGGCCAGCCCGGGCAGCTGCCCGTACGCCCCGGAGAACAGCTCGTGGGCGCGGGCGAGCGGCACCTTGAAGTAGTCGTGCGGGCCGGTGTCCCGGGCGACGAACATGTAGTACGGCACCGCACCCAGAGCCAGCTCGGTGCTCCACAGCCCGGCCAGGGCGCCGGCGTCGTCGTTGACGTGCGCGATCAGCGGCGACTGGCAGTACATCCGGGCGCCGGTGGCCAGGATCCGCTTGACCGCCTGTCCCGCGACGTCGGTGGCCAGCTCCCGCTCGTGGCTGTAGTGCGCCATCACCGAGAGCGTGCGCCCGGAGGCGACGACGTCCTCGTAGAGCCGCAGCACGGCGTCCGCGTCGGCGTCGGTCACGAAGCGCTGCGGCCAGTAGGCGACGGACTTGGTGCCGATCCGGATCGTGCGGACCGTGGGGATCGCCAGCAGCGGCTCGAGGTGCACCCGCAGCCGCTCGGCGGACATCACCATCGGGTCGCCGCCGGTGACCAGCACGTCGGTGACCTCCGGGTGTTCCCGCAGGTACGCGACCAGCTGATCGGCCTCCTTCACCGCGAACCGCAGGTCCTTCTCGCCGACGAACTGCGCCCAGCGGAAGCAGTACGTGCAGTAGGTGTGGCAGGTCTGACCCTGCTGGGGGAAGTACAGGACGGTGTGGCGGTACTTGTGCTGGAGCCCGCCCAGCTCGTCACCGCCCAGGGTGGGCACGTTGAGCTCGAGCTGGCCCGACGGGTGCGGGTTGAGGCGCTGCCGGATCCGCCGCACGACCGCGGGCAGCTCGGCGCGCCGGCCGGCCCCGGTGGCCGCGCGGGCCAGGTCGTGCTCGTCTTCCTTCGTGAGCATCCCGTCCTGCGGGAAGACCAGCTGGAAGATCGGGTCCGCCGGGACGTTCGCCCAGTCGATCAGCTCCGTCAGGACGTACTCGTTCACGCGGAACGGCAGCACGAGGGAGAAGAGCCGGATGGTCTCCGCGAGCCCTTCCGGGACGGGGAACCTCTTCAGGATTTCGTCGAGCTTGCTCGGTCCGTACGCTTCGAACCTGGTGCCCACCGGGGCCGGCTGTTCCAGCAGCTTCACGTCGACAATTCCCTTTCCTTCGAAACTCGGCCACGGCAGCGGAAAACGGCGGAATCTCTTTCCCTGGCATTTCTGTTTCCGGTCGCCAGGTTAGGAGTCGGCGTCCTGGCAGAATGCTCGTCCCGCGAAACCGGGAACGAGACTGGCACGGTGCCACCGGGGCGGCCACTAGCGTCGGAAAACGCATCGCTGCCCCGTACGAGGATGGTCTGGTGAGCATGAAGTTCTACTGCTGTCCCTTCGCCGGTGCCGGCGCGAGCGTCTACCGTTCCTGGACGCCGCCCGGCGACGCGGAAATCGAGATCCGGCCGGTGCAGCTGGCCGGCCGCGAAGAGCAGTTCGGCCTCCCGCCGCACGAAGACGTCGCTTCCGCGGCCGCGCACGCGCTCGGGCAGATCCGGCGCTCCGCCGTCGCGGGCGAGGAGATCGTCCTGTTCGGACACAGCTCGGGCGCCGCCGTCGCGTTCGAGACGACCCGCGCGATCGCGGCGTCCGGCGAGTTCCGGGTGGCCGGGCTGGTCGTCAGCGGCGCGCCGGATCCGGTGACGCCCTTGGACCTCGGCCTGCGCGGGCTCGAGGGCGAGGAGTTCGTCGCCGCCGTCGAGCGGCTGATCGGCTACGCCCACCCGGCGCTGGCCCAGCCCGAGCTGCGCGACATCCTGCTGCCGCCGCTGCGCGCGGACCTGCTGGCGCGCGAGGTGTACCTGGCTCCCGCCGGCACCCGCCTGCCGGTGCCGGTGCTCGCGATCCGCGGCGCGGACGACCCGCTCGTGTCCCGGGCCGACCTGGCCGGCTGGGAGCGGATCACCGGCGACCGCTTCGACGTCGCCGAACTCCCGGGTGAGCACATGTACTTCCTGCCGGATCCGGGCCCGCTGCTGGACCTGCTGGCCGCGCGGTTCGCCGTCCCGGCGCGGGAAGGTGCGCGATGAGCGACGACTGGATGTCCTTCGGCCCGGCCGGCTCCGGGACCGCCGAAGTGAGTGCTCCCCTTCCCGCGGGCAGCCCCGCGGACGTGCGGACGCTCGCCGCCGCCACCGCCGCGGTGCTGGCCCGGTTCTCCGGCGGCACCCCGCGGATCGCGCTGCCGGACGCTCGCGGGCGGCGCACCTGGATCCTCCCGGTGGCCGAGGAGCTGCCCGCATCTCGTTACCTGGCCACGCTTTTCGTCGGCGCCTCGGCCGACGAGGGGCCGGCGCCGGTCGCGATCGGCGTGGCGGACGGCGACTTCGCCTTGGTGCTCGACGTCGATCCGGGCGACCCGCGGCGCCTGCGTTGCCGCTTTCGCCGTGAGCAGGTCCACGAGACCGCGGCCCGCTGGCTGCTGCACGGCGTCGGCGTCCTGCTGGACCTGTTCGCCCGGAACCCCGGCGCGACCGTCGGGTCCGCCGACCTGACCGCCGGCGAGCACCCGGCGCCGGTGCTGCCCGGCGAAGCCACCCCGGACTGGCTCGACGGCGAACACACGCTCCACGAGCTGATCCAGCGCCGGGTGCTGGCCGATCCGGACGCGATCGCCGTGACGGCCGGGCCGCGCTCGGTGTCCTACCGGGAACTCGGTCACGCCGCGGACGTCCTGGCCGCCCGGCTCGCCGCCCACGGCTGTGGCCCGGGCAGCCGCGTCGGCCTGAGCTTCGCCCGGTCGCCGGAGCTGATCGCCGCGATGTTCGCGGTGCTGAAGACCGGCGCCGCCTACGTCCCGCTGGCGCCGGGCAACCCGCCCGCCCGGCTGCGGCGGATCGCCGAGGACGCGGAGGTGTCGCTCGTCCTCGCGGACTCCCCCGCCGAGCTGGGCCTGCCCACGCTGGTCGTCGACGACGGCGTGTGGACGGACCGGGCCGAGCCGGTCCTGATGACCGGGACCGCGGACGACGGCGCGTACCTCATCTACACCTCCGGCTCCACCGGGCAGCCGAAGGGCGTGGTGGTCGCGCACCGGCAGATCTGCAGCCTGCTCGACGCGGCCCGGGTGTTCGGGTTCGGCTTCGGGTCCGCCGACAGCTGGGCGCTGTTCCACACCTACTCGTGGGACTTCTCGGTGTGGGAGATCTTCGGCTGCCTGACCACCGGCGGCCGGCTGGTCATCGTGCCCGAGGAGACCGCCCGCGACGCGCACGCCCTGCACGACCTGCTGTCCGCCGAAGGTGTCACCGTGCTCAACCAGACGCCGTCGGTGTTCACGCAGCTGGCGGCGGTGGACGCCGACCGCGCCGAACGGCTTTCCGTGCGGCTGCTCATGTTCAGCGGCGAGCCGCTGGACATGGCGCTGATGCTGCGGTGGTTCGAGCGGTACCCGGCGGACACCTGCCAGGTGATCAACATGTACGGGATCACCGAGACGACGGTCGCGTGCACGTGGCACCCGGTCACCCGCGAGGCCGCCGCGGCGGGCAGCCGCTCGGTCGGGCGGGCCGTGCCCGGGTGGCGGGTCGACGTCGTCGACGAGCGCGGCCGGCGCGTACCCCCGGGGGTGCCGGGTGAGATCCTGCTCGGCGGCGCCGGGATCGTCGACGGCTACCACCGGCGTCCCGAGCTGACGGCGGCCAAGTTCCTCGGTGAACCGGGCGCACGCTGGTACCGCACCGGCGACCGCGGCCGCGTGCTGCCCGACGGCGAGCTGGAGTACCTGGGCCGGCTCGACGACCAGGTCAAGATCCGCGGCCACCGCGTCGAGCTCGGCGAGATCCGCGCGGTGCTGCTGGCCGAACCGGGCATCCGCGCGGCGGCGGTCGTGGTGCGTTCCCGCGGCACGGGCGCGGGTTCGGAGCGGCTGGACGCGTACGTGGCCGGCACCGGGCTCGACTTGTCCGTGGTGGACCAGCGGCTCCAGGAGCAGCTGCCCGGGTACATGGTGCCGGACACGCTGACCGAGCTTGACGCGCTGCCGGTGAACGCGAACGGCAAGCTGGACCCGGGACGCCTGCCGGAGCCGCAGGCCACCGATGTCGGCCTGGTCGACGCGGTGGAGGCGACCGAGCTGCAGCTGAGGGTCGGCGAGCTGTGGTCGGGAGCCCTCGGCCGCCCGATAGCCCTGGACGACGACCTGTTCTTGACGGGCGGCAATTCGCTGCTGGCCTTCACGATCGTGGACGGCATCCGCAAGGCGGGTCTGGGCGACCTGGCGGTGGCCGACCTCTACCGCACCCGCACGGTCCGCGGAGTGGCGGAGATCCTGTCCCCCGCTGCCGCCGCGACCTGATCAGGCACCCACCCCGCCGGGCCACCGGACACGGCACCTTCCGCGGGTTCCACCGCACCCAGCATCCGCAAGGCGGGTCTGGGCGACCTGGCGGTGGCCGACCTCTACCGCACCCGCACGGTCCGCGGAGTGGCGGAGATCCTGTCCCCGCTACCTGATCAGGCGCCTTCGACCGAACCCGGCGGCAGGAAGTCCACGTCGTGCAAGGCCGACAGCCGGACGACCTCCGCCGGGTCCGTCAGGTCGTGCAGCCGGTCGAAGAGCTGGGCGAGCCGGCCGGCCGGGCTCACCCAGAACAGCCCACGGGTCAGGCCCTCGCTGCGGTTGTAGTACGCGTGCGGCAGGCCCTTCGGCATCCGCACGGTGTCGCCGGGGCCCGCCGTCGTCCACTCGCCGTCGAGGTAGAGGGTGAACACGCCCTCCAGGATGTAGATGTGCTCGTCCTGGGTCGGGTGCACGTGCGGCGGTACGCCGGTGCCGGGTGGGTCGAGCGTCTCGAACGCGAAGCTCGACTCGCTCGCCGCCTTCAGGGAGTACGTGTGGCCGAGCACGTTCCACACCTTGCCCTCCCCGGCCGGCGTGATCCCCTTCGGCAGCGGGCCGAGCACGATCTCTTCGCCGGTCATGGCACCTCCTGCTGGTCGTGCGCGGCCAGCCGTTCCTGGACGCGGGCGTGGCGGAACTGGTAGACGCCGCCGGCCTGCCGCAGCACGCCGCGGCGGTGGGCGTCGTCGAGGAAGTGCATGAGGCGCCAGGGAAGGCGGCCCGTCGCCGCCAGCCAGACGTGGTGGACGAAGTAGTTGCCCCACGCGCGCGTCACCAGGACCGCCAGCCCGATGCCGCCGCCGAAGAACACGCCGACCACCACCGGCAGCACCGGGTTCGTCGCCGGCGGGAACACCTGGCCGCCGGCGAGCGCGCCCGCCAGGCCGTAGCACACCGCCGCCACCCCGCGGCCCATGAACCACCCGAACGACGCGCCCGCGAGCCCGCCGGCGATGGCCAGCGCGAGGTCGTACCGGCCGCCCAGCACCGGCAGGAACCGGGTGTTCGCGGTGAACGCGAACGCCATCCCGTCGAACAGCCCCAGCGACACGAAGAAGGAGGCGGCCAAGGCGATCGCGCCGGTCCGCTCGTTGCGCAGGATCGTCCCCGGGCTCGACACGCGGCTGGCGTCGACCGGCTTCGCGAGCCACACGTGCACCGCGAACACCAGCCCGAACACCACCGCCAGGAAGACGACCAGGCCGGTGGCCAGCGACCAGCCCAGGCCGAGCAGCACACCCACGACGGCACCGATCGCGAAGCGGCCGGCGAACTTCCGGCCGGCCCCGGCGAAGCGCAGTTCGGTGCGCAGCGGCTCCGGCGCGCGCCCGAAGCGGTGGGTCAGGTAACCGGCGCCGCCGAAGGAAAGGCCGTAGATCGCGGCCAGCACCGGTCCGTCGTCGAACCAGCCGGTGACGACGAAGAACAGCGCGATCAGCACCCCGATCAGGGCCGACCGGGTCCCGGCGGGCACCGCCCGGTAGAGCTGCCACCAGGCCAGGTCCCGGCTGCGCGCCCGCTCGAGGTGCCGGGCCAGGAACCCCAGCCAGCGGGTCGCCTGCTCGGCCGTGTACCGCCCGGACGGGCTGGTCTTCGGGTTCCGCCCCGGCGACTGCGGCACCTGGGCGTAAGCGTTGGGGACGAACGAATCGAGCAGCCGGCCTTCGAGGGCGCCCGCGTCTTCGGCGTCGAGCAGCTCCGCGGGATCCGCGCCGGGACGGCCGTAGCCGATCCGCGCGAGGTCGACCATCAACGGCGTCCGCAGCACCCGGCCCAGCGCCGCGTCCGGCTCCCGGCGCAGCCGCTCGGCCACCGGGCCCCAGCGGTCGCTCCCCCGCGCCGAGAGATAGGTGATCGCCTCCTGCCGGGCCACCGGTTCCAGCCGCACCACGGTGGCGGCACCCAGCACCGGGCCTGCTTCGCGGGTGACCTGCTCGTACTCGGCCGAGCGGCAGGTCAGCACGAGCGACCGGCCGACGGCCATGGTCTGGTCCAGCGCGTCGAGCGCCGCGGCGCGCAGGTCGGTCGGCATCTCGTCGAGACCGTCGAGGACCGGGACGACGTGGCCGCCGAGGACGAGCCGCGTCGGCGCGCCGGGCCCGTACTCGCGGGCGTTGAGCAGGGCCGGGTGGTTGTCGGCGAGCCGGCCCGCCAGCCACCGGTCGAGGTGTTCGCGGCGAGGATCCCAGGAGGCCAGCGAAAGCAGGACCGGGACCGGGGTCCCCGGGTCGCGGGTGCGCAGCAGCTCCACCGTCAGCATCAGGGCGAGCACCGACTTGCCGGAGCCGGGATCGCCGAGCACGACGAGCTGCTTCTCAGGCAGCGCGGTGAACGTTTCGGCGATGTCATCGAGGTCGCCCCGGCGCGCCGGCCGGCCCGGGCGCGCGAGGGCCGACCAGCGCAGGACGATCGGCTGCGGCCGGTGCAGCGACCGCAGCTCGGCTTCGGCGCGCCACTGCCACGTGACGGCCTCGGCCAGCTCGGTCACCGCGCGATCGAACTGGTGGTGCGCGGGCGGGGTTTCCGGCTCGGGGTCACTCGGCGCGGCCTCGGCGAGGATCTGGTCGTGCAGCCGCCGCAGGTCGGGGTTCGGGTCGACGCCGAGCTCGTCGGCCAGCCGCCGGCGCAGGCCGTGGAACAACGTCGAGGCCTCGGCGTAGCGGCCCTCCTTCGCGAGCGCACGCATCAGGAGCAGGTGGGACAGCTCGCGCGTCGGGTGCTCGCCGCAGAACTCGGTCAGCTCGCGGACGACCTCCCCCGTTTCGCCGAGCCGCAGCCGCCATTCGGCACAGAGCTCCACGGCGTCGGCGCGCTGTTCGTCGAGCACCGCGGCCCGGCCGGCCAGCGTGGTCGTCCGCAGCCCGTCGAGCGCCGGGCCGCGCCAGAGGGCGAGCGCGGCCTGGATCTCTTCGACGGCGTCGACGAGCTTCGCCTGCCCGGCCAGTCCTCGCGCGGCCGCGACGTGCCGGCGGAACCGGAGCGAGTCGAGGTCGTCGCTGTCGGCCCGCAGGCGGTACCCGGGGCCGTCGGTGAGGATCATCCCGCCGGTTTCGCCGAGCCGGCTCCGCAGCGCGGAAACGCAGTTGCGCACCTGCTTCACGGCCGTCGCCGGCGGCTCGTCCTCCCAGAGCGCGTCGATCATCCGCTCCACGGGGACGACCGAGTTGGGGTTGAGCAGCAGGGCGGCCAGCGCACGCTGCTGGCGCGGGCTCGCGAGGGTGACCCGATCCCCGTACGCAAGCACTTCCAGCGTCCCGAGAATCCGGAACCTCATCGCATCCCCCCTCGACCTCAAGGCTACCGGCTCCGAAACGCGCAGGTGGCGGCGTGGATGCCGGCGCGAGGACGAAACGAGGACGGCTTCGGGAACCCTAGGGGCACGGCGAAAGAGGGGGAATGCCGGGGCGACCCGGTGGCGGGCGCGTCGTTGGGGGTCGCGCCCACCACCGGGACCGCTGCGGGTGCGCCCCGCCGCCCCAGACCGGACAACCGATGACGTGACGAGGCCATCGCGGAACCACTCCGCGATGGCCTCGCTGTCGTTTCGCGGGCTTGCCTCCCGGCCACTATTCAGTGTTACTATGTACCAGTACTAAGCGACACTGAGTACCACTGGGGAGGGGACCACCCATGTCCGAGACCGAAGACCGCGTCCGGTGACCCCGGCGATCCGAGTGCGCGGGCTGGAAAAGTCGTACAAGACGCTCGAGGTCCTGCGCGGAGTGGACTTCGACGTGGCGCGGGGCAGCATCTTCGCCCTGCTCGGCTCCAACGGGGCGGGCAAGACCACCGTCGTGAAGATCCTGTCCACCCTCCTCAGGGCGGACGCGGGATCGGCCGGCGTCAACGGCTTCGACGTCGTCACGCAAGCCGACGACGTGCGCGCGGCGATCAGCCTCACCGGGCAGTTCGCCGCCGTCGACGAGATCCTCAGCGGCCGCGAGAACCTCGTGCTCATCGCCAAGCTGCGGCACCTGAAGCAGCCGGGCAGGATCGCCGACGACCTGCTGCGGCGCTTTTCGCTGACCGACGCGGGCGCGCGGAAGGTGGCGACCTATTCCGGCGGCCTGCGGCGCCGGCTGGACATCGCCATGAGCCTCATCGGCGATCCCCCGGTGATCTTCCTGGACGAGCCCACCACCGGGCTCGATCCGGAGGCCCGCCTCGAGGTGTGGGAGGCGGTGAAGGGCCTCGCCGCGCGCGGCACGACGGTGCTGCTCACCACCCAGTACCTGGACGAAGCCGAGCAGCTCGCCGACCGGATCGCGATCCTGCGCGACGGCCGGATCCTCGTGAACGGCACGCTCGCCGAGCTCAAGCGGCTGCTCCCGCCCGCCGAGGTCGAATACGTCGAGAAGCAGCCGACTCTCGAGGACGTCTACTTCGCCGTCGTCGACCGCGCCCGCACGGAAGGGGAAGAACCATGACCACGCACGTCCTCGGCGACACCACCGTCCTCTTGGGACGGTCCCTGCGCCACGTCACCCGCAGCCCGGACACCGTCATCACGACCGCGGTCATGCCGATCGCCATGATGCTGATGTTCGTCTACGTGTTCGGCGGCGCGATCGACACCGGGTCGGCCTCCTACGTGAACTACCTGCTGCCGGGCATCCTGCTGATCACGATCGCCTCGGGCGTCGCCTACACCGCGCTCCGGCTCTTCACCGACCTGAAGAGCGGGATCTTCGAGCGGTTCCACTCGATGCCGATCGCCCGGCCGGCCGCGCTGTGGGCGCACGTGCTGACCTCGCTGGTCGCCAACCTGGTCTCGCTCGTGATCGTGGTGGGCGTCGCCCTGCTCATGGGCTTCCGCTCGGGGGCGGGACCGGCGGCGTGGCTCGCGGTCGCCGGCATCCTGGTCCTGTTCACCCTGGCGCTGACGTGGATCGCGGTGCTGGCCGGCCTGAGCGCGAAGACGGCGGAAGGCGGCAGCGCGTTCTCCTACCCGCTGATCTTCCTGCCGTTCCTCAGCTCGGCGTTCGTCCCGACCGCGACGATGCCCGGCCCGGTGCGCGCGTTCGCCGAGCATCAGCCGGTGACGTCGATCGTCGACACGATCCGGGACCTGTTCACCGGGCAGCCGGTGGGTTCGGACATCTGGACCGCTCTGGCGTGGTGCGCGGGGATTCTCGTGGTGGCGTACCTCTTCGCCACGGCCGCCTACCGCCGCAAGATCTCGTGAGCGCCGGTCAGCTCCAGATCGTCACGTAAACCGGCGGCCGGAACCGCGACGGTGGGACCCCGCTCCCCGGTGACCGCATCACCTGCATCGCCGCCGGGGTGCCCAGGAAGTGCCGCAGGGAGTTCGCCGCCGCCGAACGGCGGTCCGTCGGCAACGTCGTCACGTGCCAGCACAGGGACACCGGTGTCCCGCGGGTCGGGACCAGCGCCAGCTCGTGGCGGCGCAGCTGGGGCGCCACCAGGTGCTCCAGCGCCACCGACACCCCCGCGCCGCTCGCCGCCGCCGACCACGCCGCCGTCTGGTTGGGGAAGATCTGGATGCCTTCGTCCGGTACGCCCAGCCGGCGCAGCAGACGCAGCGTGTCGCTGCCGGGGTCGGCGCCGGCCGGGTCGAGCAGCCAGCGCCAGTGCGCCGGACTGCCCTGGTGGCGGCTGTTCGGCGCGCCCACCACCACCAGCGACCCCCGGAACACCGGGACGCAGTCGAGGCCCTTCGCCGCGTCGCCGGTCAGCTCGGGACCCAGCGCCACGTCGGCGAGGCGGTTGGCGACCAGGACCGCCAGCTCCGTGGTGCGCGCCAGCCCGGCCGACGCGTCGATCGAGTTGCCCGAGCGCCGGGTGAACGCCTCCAGCAACGGGTTCGCGACGAACTCGGCGATTTCGCTGGTCACCGCCAGCTGCAGCCGCGCCGCCACGCCGTTGGCCTGCCGGACGGCGGCGTCCGCCTCGGCGCCCAGTGCCACCATCTGCGAGGCGATCGGCAGCAGCCGGCTGCCGCCCGCGGTGAGCGTCATCCCGCCCGCGCGCTTGATCAGGAGCTTGTCGCCGTGGTGCAGGCGCAGCGCGGCCAGCGCCTGCGACACCGCGGGCTCGCTCACGCCGAGGGCCTTCGCCGCGTCCGTGACCGAGCCCAGCCGGGCCACCAGGACGAACGCGTTGAGCTGGCCCAGTGTCATAGTCCCAGGTTCTCCGTCGAGCCGATCACGGGACACTACAACTTAAGGGAAGCATTAATCGAGGCCCGGCACGGACCCGAACCGCCACTAACCTCGGCTGATGGCCGATTCCGACGAGACCCTCCGGGTGCTGCGCGAGATCTGGGACGCCGGCGGGCGGAGCAGCGAAGACGTCGAAGAAGCGTGCGGGCCGCAGAAGGCGTGCAAGAACATGCAGGCCGTCGGCTTCGACGGGCTCACCTCGAGCTGGCGGGACCAGCTGGCCGCCGACGGCAAGCTCGACGCGGGCGCGAGCCCGGTCCGCGACCTCGTCCTCGGCCCCGACCGGCAACCGTGACGCGGGAGTACCCGGACACCGTCGCCGGCCTGACCGAGCGGCTGCGCACCGCCGGCTACCTCGCCGACCGCGGCCTCGCCACGGCCCTGCTCGTGGCCACCCACCTGCACCGCCCGATCCTGCTGGAGGGCGAGGTCGGCGTCGGGAAGACCGAGCTGGCCAAGACGGTGGCGGCGGTGTTCGACCGCGAGCTCGTCCGCCTCCAGTGCTACGAAGGCATCGACACGGCACAGGCGCTCTACGAATGGGACTACGCCCGTCAGCTGCTGCACATCCGGACGCTGTCGGACCCGGGCGACCAGTCCGTGGCCGACCTGTTCGGTCCCGAGTTCCTGGTGGAACGGCCGCTGCTCACCGCGATCCGCCGGGGCGACGACGCCGTGCTGCTCATCGACGAGATCGACCGCGCGGACGACGAGTTCGAAGCGTTCCTCCTGGAGCTGCTGGCCGACTTCCAGGTGACCGTGCCCGAGATCGGCACGATCCGGGCGCCGAGCCCGCCGCTGGTGGTGCTGACCTCGAACCGCACCCGGGAACTGCACGACGCGCTCAAGCGCCGCTGCCTCTACCACTGGATCGACTACCCCGCCGCCGACCGCGAGGTCGAGATCGTGCTGGCTCGGGAGCCCGGCCTGCCCGAGCTGCTCGCCCGCAAGGTGGTCGCGGCCGTGCACCGGCTGCGCGAGCTGGACCTGGCGAAGCCGCCCGGGGTCGCGGAGACGATCGACTGGGCGCGGATGCTCCGGTTCCTCGGCCTGGACGAACTGGACGCCGACACGCTCGGCGCGGTGGTCAAGGACCGCGACGACCTCGACGTCGTCCGCGCGAACCTGGCGGAGATCACCTCCGGTGGCTGACGCGTTCGTTCCCCTGTTCGCCGGTTTCGCCCGGGCGCTGCGGTCCGCCGGGATCGCGGCCGGGCCGGGTGACGTGCTGACGTACTGCCGCGCGCTGACCGTCCTCGACCCGGCCGATCTGTCCGATGTGTACTGGGGTGGCCGGGTCACGCTCCTCGGGCGGCACGAGGACATCCCGCGCTACGACGAGGTCTTCCGGCGCTACTTCCTCGGCGGCGAAGCCCTGCCGGAGGCGCTCGTCGCGGAGGTGGCCACCGACGCCGTCCTCGCCCTTCCCGACACCGAAGGCGACGGGCCCGAGCGGGAGGCGGAGGCGGTACTCGGGCTGACCGCGTCCGCCGTCGAATCGGTCAAGGACAAGGCTTTCGGCGTGTGCACCCCCGAGGAGCTGGCGGCCATCCGGCGCATGATGGCCCGGCTGCGGCTCACCCCGCCGCGCCGGCGCACCCGCCGGACCCGGCCCGCGCGCCGGGGCCCGATCCCCGACCTGCGGGCCACCGTGCGCGGGACGCTGCGCCGCTACGGCGAAATCGACGAGCTGCGCCGGCGCCGCCGCCGGGTCAAGCTGCGGCCGCTCGTGCTGGTGCTGGACGTCTCGGGGTCGATGGCGGACTATTCGCGGCACCTGCTGCAGTTCGCCTACTCCGCGCGCCGGGCGGCGGCGCGGGTCGAGGTGTTCTGCTTCGGCACGCGGCTCACCCGGATCACCGACGAGCTGGGCGAGCGCGACGCCGACTTCGCGCTCGCCCAGGCCGCCCGCACGGTCGTCGACTGGGAAGGCGGGACGCGGATCGGCGACTCGCTGGCCGAGTTCGTCCGGCGCTGGGGCCGGCGCGGGCTCTGCCGCGGCGCGGTGGTGGTGATCTGCTCCGACGGCCTCGACCGCGGTGACCCGGAGGTGCTGGCGAACGCCGTCGAACGGCTGTCGCGGCTGTGCCACCGGCTGGTGTGGACGAACCCGCACCACGGGCACGGGCCCGCCGTCGGGATGCTCGTCGCCGGCCCGCACGTCGACCTCGTCGTGCGGGGCGGCGACCTGCGCAGCCTGGAAGAGCTGGCGGCGTTGCTGCCGCGGCTGGGATAGCCGGGAAAGGAGACGCGGATGCGCTGGAGCGTGTCGATCGAGGCGGCCGGGGACCGGGTGCTGACGCGGGCGGAGATCGTCGAGCTGGCCGACGCGGTCGCGCCGAGCGGCGGCATCGCGAGCGGGATCGGCAGCACGCGCTACGGCGCGCAGCTGCTGGTCGAGGCGCCCGACCGGGCCACCGCCGCCGAGCTCGCGACCCGCGACTTCGGCCGCGCCGTGGCGGCGGCCGGGCTGCCCGTGTACCCGGTGGTGCGCACGGAAGTGCTGGGCGAGGACGAATGATCCGGCTGGGCTCGGCGGCGGGCTACCCGTTCGAAGGACCGCGCCTGCTCGGCGGCTGGACCCCACCGGCGGCGGCCGCGGTGTACGCCGTGCTCTACAAACCGGACCCGGACGAGCACCCGGACCGCTACGCCGTCACGTACGTCGGGCACAGCGACGACCTGTCCCGCGAGCGGTTCCCGTTCCAGCACGCCCGGGCGGCGTGCTGGATCAAGCGCGCCGGCTCCCGCTGGAAGGTGCACATCTGCACGTACGTCGCTCCCGGCGCGGCACGGGCGCACCGGGAGCAGATCGTGCGGGAGCTGCTGGCGGTCTACCGCCCGCGCTGCAACGCGGAGCAGTTCGAGCACGACTGGCCCGAACACTGGATCGGCCACAGCCGCTAGCGCGGGGCGAACCCCACCATCTCGTGCAGCCGCGACCGCCGCGTCCCGGACGCCGGGCGCGCGGGCTCCCGCTCCCCCGCCGGCGGCTCGTAAGTCGCTCCGGCGACGACCTCCTCGGCCATGCCGTACAGCAGCGGCAAAGCGCCGGCGACCACCCCGCCCGTGCGGTTGATGTGCTCGACGCCGGGCACGATCAGCTCCGCGTGGCCGTTGATCTCACGCACCTTCTCCGCGCAGTCCTCGAGGTTCGCCGCGATCCGGCCGAGCAGCGACCCCACCCGGTACAGGTAGCCCGCGAGCACGGCGGTCAGCAGCACGATGTCCACGACCGTCAGCACCACCAGCAGCGTCATGACTTCGCCCTTCCCAGGAACAGGTGGTGCCGCAGGCCTTCCGCGAGCACCCCGTCGACGCGCCCGGCCGTCTCCGGGATCAGCGCGGTGTCCTGGGTGTTCGCCGCCGCCGCGCGCAGGGTGCCGCGGATGCCCGCCACGCGCTCGTCGATCACCCGCACGTACCGGATCAGCAGGCTCAGCAGCCCGGCCACGGCGAGCACCACCACGAACCCGGCCACGACGGCGATCCACCACAGCGTCTCGTCCGAAGAAGACACGTCAACCTCCCAGGCGTTCCCGGCCGCGGCGCAGGCCGGCCGTGATGACCTCGGCGTGGTCGATGGTCGTGCGCAGCTCGCGCAACGCCGCCGTGTGCCGCACCGCCGCGGTCAGCTCGTCGTCGATCAGCGGGGCCGCGCGGCCGATCGACCGCGCCAGCACCAGGATCGGCACCACGAGCGCGACGACGGCCAGCACGACCACCACCCCGATCGCGTACCCCACGATCCAGCCCGTCGTCATGCCCGCCCCCTCACACCGTCTCGCAGAAGTCGCGCACCGGTTCCAGGTCCGCGTTGACGCTCGCCAGTGCCCCGGGCACCGGCGCGGTGCGCTCGGCCACCAGCCGGACCCCGCCCAGGACGAGACCGAGCGTTTTCCGCACCTGAACCAGGTGCAGGATGACGCGGAAGAGGCCGACGGCGGCGAACAGGATGATCAGGGCGGCGATGGCCAGGGTCGCCCAAGCGGCTGCGGGCATGATGCGGTTCTCCTTTCAGCCGAGCAGTTTCGCGACGCTGCCGGCGTACCGGGTGGCGCCCGCGGACACATCTGCGATCGTCGACGCCGTCTGTGCGAGCGCGGCCGGTACCGGTTCGAGCTGCCCGGCCAGGCGGCCGCCACCGGCCAGGATGTCGTCGGCCGCGCCACGGATGCGTTCCACCGCGGCGAGCACCCGGTTCAGCAGGGCGATCACCACCGGCAGCACGACGAGCAGCAGCACGGCGTTGCCGATCCACCACAGGACCACGACGTCCTCCTCAGGCCGGATTGCTCTGGTAGGGCAGGAAGAACCGGCGGAACACCCGCCGCAAGGCCATCAGCGCAGCCTGCACGCCGATCCGGAAGCCGCGGGCGGGCGCGGCCCCGGCGACGAGCTCCTCGCCGCGTTCGACGCGGTCGATGCCGTCCTGCAGGTTCACCGCGAAGTCGCGCATCAGCACCGACGAGACGTCCGAGATCATGCCGCGCCCGTACTGCGCGGCGGCGCCGGAGATCTGCAGGTCCTGGTCGACGTCGACGCGGGTGCCCGTCCCGGAGCGGACGAGGGTCGCGGTGAGCGTCATGCCCGCCGTCCCGCGCCCCTTCTCTTCCGCGCCTTCGGCGCTGACGACGATCCGGTGGGCCGCCTCGTCGCGTTCGACGATCTCCGCGGTTCCCTTGAAGCGCAGGGAAACCGGGCCCATGCGGACGGCGACCCCGCCGCGGTAGCGCTCGTCGCCGAGGTCCTCGGTCAGCTCCGCGCCGGGCAGGCAGACGGCGACGCGCGGGACGTCGTCGAAGAACCGCCAGACCTTCTCGACCGGCTGGGCGACCTCGAACCGGTTCCGGATCAGCATCGGACGTCCTTCCTGGCGTAGGCCCCGGGGTCCCGCCGGAACGCGTCGCGGCACCCGGGGCAGCAGAAGTAGTACGTCACACCCTCGTGCTCGACCGGCTCGCCGAGCGGCTCGACCGTCATCCCGCACACCGGGTCGACGAGGTCCTCGACCGGCGGCGCGGACACCCGCGGTGCGGCGCGGAACGCGACGAGCTCGGCCAGGATCGCGACGGCGATCTCGCGGTGCGGCACCGGCCCGAGGTCGAGCCCGACGGGCACGCGCACCCGGTCCAGGTCGGCCCGCGGCACCCCGCGGTCGGCCAGGTAGCCCAGCACGGCCTCGCCTCGCCGGCGCGACCCGACGAGCCCGACGTACGCCGGCCCCGCCCGCAACGCGCCTTCGACGGCGTCTTCGTCGAAGTGTCCCTGGGTCGCCACCACGACCATGGTGCGCGGGCCGACCTCGTCGAACTCGGCGCGGGCGACCAGTTCGGCGCACCAGCCGAGCGCGGTGGCCAGGTCGACGAGCGTGCGCGCCATCGGCGACCGGCCGACGACCAGCAGGTGCGGCGCCGGTTCGACCGGCTCGACGTAGATCTCCAGCGCGCCTTCGCTCTGACAGGCGATCGGCACGACCGTCATCCCCGCCGGGACCGCTTCGCCGAACTGGCCGGACGTCCCGAGCAGCAGCAGCCGCGGCTCGCCGTCGGCGATCGCCTGCCGCGCCTCCCGGATCACGGCGGGTTCGGCGCAGGCGCCGCCGATCCAGCCGTCGAGGACGCCGTCGGCGGTGACGATCGCCCGGTAGCCCTCCTTGCCCGACGAGGGGCCCTGGCGCCAGACCACGGTGGCCCAGGCGAACGTCTCGCCCCGGTCGGACAGCTCCCTGGCCCGGTCGAACAAGCTCCAGTCGTGCATGGAAGTCCCTTCAGTCCGCGGTACGCAGCGGCGGCATGCCGGACACGTCACGGCGCTCCCGCAGCGCTTCCCAGACCCGGTCGGGCAGCACCGGCATGTCGATGTTGCGCACGCCGGTGTCGTCGATCGCGTCCATCACCGCGTTGACGAAGGCCGCCGGGCCGCCCACCGCGGCGCACTCCCCTACGCCCTTGGCGCCGATCGGGTGGTGCGGCGACGGCGTGACGACCTCGCTGTGCAGCTCGAACCCCGGGGTCTCCCACGCGGTCGGCAGCAGGTAGTCCATGTAGTTCGAGCCGATGCAGTTGCCCTCGGCGTCGTAGGTGATGAACTGCATGTTCGCCATCGCGTAGGCCTCGGTGAGCCCGCCCATGATCTGGCCTTCGACGATCATCGGGTTGATCCGGACGCCGCAGTCGTCGACGGCGACCAGGTTCAGCACGTCCCACACACCGGTCTGCGGGTCCACCTCGACGGTGACGATGTAGACCGCGAACGGCCAGGTCAGGTTCGGCGGGTCGTAGTAGGCGGTGTTCTCCAGGCCCGGTTCCATGCCGTCGGGCATGTTGCCGTACGCGGCCATCGCGCACTCCTGGATCGTCACGCCGCGGTCGGGCGCGCTGCGGACGTAGAACCGGCCCAGCTCCCACTCGACGTCCTCTTCGGACACTTCGAGCAGGTGCGCGGCGAGCTTCCGCGCCTTGGCCCGGATCTTGCGCGCCACCATCGCGGTGGCCGCGCCGGCGACGGGTGTGCTGCGGGAGGCGTAGGTGCCCATCCCGAACGGCGCGGTGTCGGTGTCGCCGTGCTCCACCACGATGTCGTCGGCCGGGATGCCCAGCTCGTGCGAGACGATCTGGGCGAAGGTCGTTTCGTGGCCCTGCCCCTGGCTCTGCGCGCCGATCCGCAGCAGGGCCTTGCCGGTGAGGTGCACGCGCAGCTCGGCCGAGTCGAACATCTTGATGCCGAGGATGTCGTACTCGCGGCTGTTGCCCGCGCCGAGCGGCTCGGTCATGGTCGAGATGCCGATGCCCAGCCGCCGGCCGCGAGCACGCGCTTCTTCCTTCTGCCGCAGGAAGTCCTCGTAGCCGACGGCCTTCAGCGCGACGTCGAGGCACTTCCCGTACTGCCCGGAGTCCACCAGGAAGCCGTACGGCGTCCGGTGCGGGAACTGGTCGTCGCGCACGAAGTTGCGCCGGCGGAACTCGGCCTGGTCGATGCCGAGCTCCAGCGCGGCCTGGTGCACCATGCGCTCCTGGAAGAACATCGCCTCGGTGACGCGGAACGAGCACCGGTAGGCGACGCCGCCGGGCGCCTTGTTCGTGTAGGTGCCGCGCGCGGCCAGGTGGGCGTGCGGCACGTTGTAGCAGGCGAACGCCGAGTGCAGCAGGCCGATCTTGAACTTGCTGGGCTGGGCGTCGGCGAAGAACGCGCCGTGGTCGGCCACCGCGCGCATCCGCACGCCGAGGATGCGGCCGTCGTCGGTCAGCGCCATTTCGCTGTCGAGGTACATGTCGCGGGCGAACCCGGTCGAGATGAGGTTGCCGGTCTTGTCCTCGATCCACTTCACCGGGCGTTCCAGCAGGATCGAGCAGAGGATCGAGCACACGTACCCCGGGTAGACGGGCACCTTGTTGCCGAAGCCGCCGCCGACGTCCGGCGAGATGATCCGGATCATGTGCTCGGGCAGCTCGGCGATCATCGCGACGGCGGCCCGCACGATGTGCGGTGCCTGGGACGTCAGGTAGACGGTGAGCTTCGACGTCGCCCGGTCGAAGTCGGCGACCGAGCCGCAGCATTCGATCGGCGACGGGTGCGAACGCGGGTAGTGCAGCCGCAGCTTGGAGATCCGGTCCGCCTGCTCGAACGCCCGGTCCGTGCCCTCGCGGTCGCCGACTTCCCAGTCGTAGATGACGTTGTCGCGCTGCCCGGCCTTGTCGTCGCGGATCAGCGGCGCGTCCTCGGCCATCGCCTGCTCGGGGTTGACGACCGGCGGCAGCGGCTCGTACTCGACGTCGATCGCGTCGCACGCGTCCTTGGCGATGTACGGGTCGTCGGCCACCACGCAGGCGACCTCCTGGCCCTGGAAGCGGACCTTGTCCGTGGCCAGCACGGCCTGGGTGTCGTAGGACAGCGTCGGCATCCAGGCCAGGTTGCGGGTCGCGGCCATCTCGCCGGTCAGCACCAGCCGCACACCCGGGATCTCCCAGGCGCGGCTGGTGTCGATCGACTTGATCCGGGCGTGGGCCAGCGGGCTGCGCAGGATCTCCATGTGCAGCATGCCGGGCAGCACGATGTCGTCGGTGTAGTTGCCCTTTCCGCGCAGGAAGCGGTTGTCCTCCACGCGGCGGCGGCTGGCGCCGAGCCCGCCGATCCGGTTTTCGTCCAGTGCTTGCGACACGTCAGGCCTCCTGGTCGTTCCGCAGCCGGGCCGCGGCCCAGAGCACCGACTTCACGATGTTCTGGTAGCCGGTGCAGCGGCAGAGGTTGCCCGAGAGCGCCCAGCGCACCTCGTCCTCGGTCGGGTCAGGGTTCTCCGCGAGCAGCGCCTTGGCGGCCATCAGCATCCCGGAGGTGCAGAACCCGCACTGCAGCCCGTGTTCCTCCTTGAACCCCTCCTGCAGCGGGTGCAGCCCGCTCGGTGCCGCGAGCCCTTCGACGGTCGTCACCGCGCGGCCGTCGGCCTGCACGGCGAGCATCGTGCAGGACTTGACCGGGCGGTCGTCGACGAGCACCGTGCAGGCCCCGCAGTTGGTGGTGTCGCAGCCCATGTGGGTGCCGGTGAGCCGCAGGCCCTGCCGCAGCAGGTGCGAGAGCAGGAGCCGCGGCTCGCACTCGACGACGCTGCGCCGCCCGTTCACGGTGACGGTGATCCGCCGCGTCGGGACGTCCCCTTGGTCCGGACCTTCCTCGATGACCCGCACGCTCGTCATCTCACGCCGCCCTTTCCCCGGTCTGCTCGAGAATGCGCCGCACGAAGACGCGCACCATGTGCCGTTTGAAGTCGGCCGAGCCGCGGTGGTCGCCCTTCGGCCGCGCGGCCTGCGCGGCGAGGCCGGCCGCGTGGTCGATCACGTCCTCGCCGAGCGGCCCGCCGACGAGCGCCTCCGCGGCGTCGGCGGCCTCGATCGTCGCCGCGCCGACCCCGGTCAGCGCGATCCCGGCGCGGGTGACGATGTCGCGATCGCGTTCGATCGCGACGGCGACGCCGACGGTCGCGAAGTCCCCGACCCGCCGCTCCAGCTTGAGGTAGCCGCCGTCCGGGATCCCGCGCGGCGCGGGGATCACCGCCTCGACCGCGACCTCGTCGTGGGCGAGGGCGTTCTGGAACGGGCCGTGCACGAAGTCCCGCACCGGGATGGTCCGCCGCCCGCCGGGTCCGGCGGCCACGACCGAGCCGCCGAGCGCGAGCACCACCGACGCCCAGTCGCCCTGCGGGTCGGCGTGGCACAGCGAGCCGACGAGCGTGCCGCGGCTGCGCACGAGCGGGTCGGCGACCAGCCGCGCGGCGGCGGCCATCACCGGCTGGGTGCTCTTCAGCAGGGCCGAGCGTTCGAGGTCCCCGTGCCGGCACAACGCGCCGACGTGCAGGTTCCCGTTCTCGTCGACGTCGTGGTGGTCGAGGCCGGGGACGGTGTTGAGGTCCACCAGCAGCGTCGGCGACGCGAACCGGAGCTTCAGCAGCGGCACCAGGCTCTGCCCGCCGGCCAGCACCTTCGCGTCCTCGCCGCCGTCGTGCAGGGTGCCGATCGCCTCGTCCAGCGAGCGGGGTGCCTCGTAGCGGAACCGGGTCGGGTACACGGTGCTCCCTCAGACTTCTTCGTCGGGTACAGCCGGATCGGGCACGGCCACGGGCAGCGCATCGTCGGTGGGGTCCGGCCGGGGCCGCTGGTGCGGCGGCCACGGCCCGGCGACCGGCCGGGCGGCGACCTTGAGGAAGCCGACGAACTCCGGCCACGCCCACACGGTGGGGCTGCCGCCCTCCTTCGGCGCGTCCTCGACGAGCTCGTACAGGCGCGGGTTGTCCCGGCTGTGCCCGTCGGACTCGATCCGCATCGCGCGCCCCCGCTTCCACCGTCGGTCCAGGTGAGAATCGATCTTTCACCCGGACCCGAAGTGCGACAACGCGCGATTAACCCTTTGCTTAAGGCGGTTGCGGTACCGGTCCCCGCGGAGAACGATCGACCGCTATGCAGGTGCCCGCCCCGTTCGAATACGAGCGCGCCGGCAGCGTCGAGCACGCCCTGACGCTGCTGGCGAAGTACGGCCAGGCCGCGCGGGTCATCGCCGGCGGGCACAGCCTGATCCCGATGATGAAGCTGCGGCTGGCCGCGCCGGAGGTGCTCGTCGACATCAACGAGCTGACCGAGCTGAGCGGGATCGACGCATCGGCGGAGACGCTGCGGGTCGGCGCGCTCGCCCGCCACGCCGACCTGCTCTCCTCCGCCGCGGCCGGGGCGCTGTTCCCGGTGCTGCACGACGCCGAGCGGGTCGTCGCGGACCCGATCGTGCGCAACCGCGGCACGGTCGGCGGCTCGCTGTGCCAGGCCGACCCGTCCGAAGACCTCTCCGCCGCGTTCGCCGCCGTCCGGGCCGAGGCCGTGATCCGCGGTCCGGACGGCGAACGCGCGGTGCCGGTGCGGGAGTTCTTCCGCGGCCCGTACGAAACCGCGGTCGGCCCGGCCGAGCTGCTGACCGAGATCCGGGTCCCGGTCGTGCCCGGCGCGGGCAGCGCGTACGCGAAGGTCGGCAGGCGGGCGGGCGACTGGGCCGTCGCCGCGGCGGCCGCGGCGCTCACGCTCGAGGGCGGCACCGTCGTCGAAGCGGGGATCGGGCTCACCGCCGTCGGGGCACCGCGGTTCGTCGCCGCCGAGGCGGAGGACTTCCTGCGCGGCGGGGCGGCCACCGCCGAGCGGTTCGCCAAGGCGGGCGCGATCGCGGCCGAGCACTGCCGGCCCGCCGCCGACCAGCGCGGCCCGGTGGACTACAAGCGCCACCTGGTCGCCACCCTCACCACGCGCGCGCTCGCGCTCGCCAAGACCCGCGCGGAGGCGTGACGTGGAGATCACCGTGACCGTCAACGACGAGCGGCACCGCCGTTCGGTGGAGCCCCGGCTGCTGCTCGTCCACTTCCTCCGCGACGAGCTGGGCCTCACCGGCACGCACTGGGGCTGCGACACCTCGAACTGCGGCGCCTGCGTGGTGTGGCTCGACGACGTGCCGGTCAAGTCGTGCACGGTGCTGGCCGCGATGGCCGACGGCAAGCGGGTCCGCACGGTCGAGGACCTCGCCGACGGCGCCGCGCTCGACCCGGTGCAGCAGGGGTTCGTGACCTGTCACGGCATCCAGTGCGGCTTCTGCACCCCGGGGATGCTGATGACCGCGCGCTGGCTGCTCGACCACGACCCGGACCCCGGCGAAGACGTCATCCGCGAAGCCATTTCGGGGCAGTTGTGCCGCTGCACGGGGTACGAGAACATCGTCCGGTCCATCCGCTGGGCCGCCGCGCACCCGGACGGTGACCGGTGACCGGCGGGTTCGGCTCCCGGACGCGCAAGGAGGACGCCCGGTTCGTCCGCGGCCGCGGCACCTTCGTCGACGACGTCGTCCGGCCCGGCATGCTGCACGGCGCCGTCCTGCGCAGCCCGCACGCGCACGCCCGGATCGTCTCGGTCGACACCAGCGCGGCCGAGGCGCACCCGAAGGTCCGGCTGGTGCTGACCGGCGCGATGCTGGCCGAGCGCGCCATGGCGTGGATGCCCACGCTGTCCCACGACGTCCAGGCCGTGCTGGCCACGGACAAGGTGCGGTTCCAGGGCCAGGAGGTCGCGTTCGTCGTCGCCGAGGACCGGTACTCCGCGCGTGACGCGCTGGAGCTGATCGACGTGGAGTACGAGCCGCTGCCGGCGGTGGTCGACGCGCGCACCGCGCTGGCGCCGGACACCCCGGTGATCCGCGACGACCTGGGCCGCACCGACAACCGCGTGTTCGACTGGGATGCCGGCGACGCCGAGGCGACCGCAGCCGCGTTCGCCCGCGCGGACGTCGTCGTCGAGCAGGACATGCTCTACCCGCGGGTGCACCCGGCGCCGCTGGAGACCTGCGGCGCGGTCGCCGAGGTCGACGTCATCAGCGGGAAGCTCACCGTGTGGTCGACCGCGCAGGCCCCGCACGCGCACCGGCTGATGTACTCGCGGATCACCGGCCTGCCCGAGCACCGGATCCGGGTCGTGGCCCCGGACATCGGCGGCGGCTTCGGCAACAAGGTCGTCGTCTACCCGGGGTACCTGTGCGCGGCGGCGGCCGCGATGCTCACCGGGAAGCCGGTGAAGTGGGTCGAGGACCGCTCGGAAAACCTGATGAGCACGTCGTTCGCCCGCGACTACCACATGCACGGCGAGATCGCCGCCACCCGCGACGGCAAGCTGCTCGGCCTGCGGGTGCGGGTGCTCGCCGACCACGGCGCCTTCAACGGCACCGCCCAGCCGACGAAGTTCCCCGCCGGGTTCTTCCACGTCTTCACCGGCTCCTACGACCTGCCGGCGGCGCACTGTTCCGTCACCGGCGTGTACACGAACAAAGCGCCGGGCGGGGTCGCGTACGCGTGCTCGTTCCGGATCACCGAAGCGGTCTACGTCGTCGAACGGATGATGGACGTGCTCGCGCGCTCCCTCGACATCGACCCGGCTTCACTCCGGGAAAGGAACCTGCTGCGGCCCGAGCAGTTCCCGTACCCGAGCGCGACCGGCTGGAGCTACGACTCCGGCGACTACCCGCGGGCGCTGGCGCTGGCGCTCGAGATGGCCGGGTACGACTCCTTGCGTCGCGAGCAGGCCGAGCGGCGGGAGCGCGGCGAGCTGATGGGGATCGGCCTCAGCTTCTTCACCGAGGCGGTCGGCGCGGGCCCGCGCGAGCACATGGACATCCTCGGCTTCGGCATGGCCGACGGCGCCGAGCTGCGCGTCCACCCGACCGGCTCGGCCGTGCTGCGGCTGTCGTGCATGTCCCAGGGCCAGGGGCACGAAACGACGTTCGCCCAGCTGGTTTCGCAGGAGCTGGGGATCCCCGAGGACGAGGTCGAGATCGTGCAGGGCGACACCGACCGGACGCCGTTCGGGCTCGGCACCTACGGTTCCCGCTCGACCCCGGTGTCCGGCGCGGCGGCGGTGACGGTGGCCCGCAAGGTCCGCGAGCGCGCGCGGCAGGTGGCGTCCGCGATGCTGGAGGTCGACCCCGGCGACCTGGAGTGGGAGCGCGGGCGCTGGTTCGTCCGCGGGGTGCCCGACCGCGGCCACACGATCCGGGAGATCGCGCTGGCGGCGCATTCCGACCTGGCGCTGCCCGAAGGCGTGGAGGGGCACCTCGACGCGACCACGGTGTACAGCCCGCCGAACTTGACTTTCCCGTTCGGCGCTTACGTTTGCGTGGTCGACGTCGACGCGGACACGGGCCAGGTGCGGGTCCGCCGGTTCATCGCGGTCGACGACTGCGGAGTCCGCATCAACCCGGCGATCGTGGCGGGCCAGGTCCACCGCGGCCTCGCCGACGGAATCGGGATGGCGCTGATGGAACTGGTCGCGTTCGACGAGGACGGCAACCACCTGGGCGGCTCGTTCATGGACTACCTGCTCCCGACGGCCCTGGAGTGCCCGTCGTGGGAGCTGGGCGAGACGGTGACACCGTCCCCCCACCACCCGATCGGCGCAAAGGGCATCGGCGAGTCGGCCACGGTCGGTTCCCCGGCGGCGGTGGTCAACGCGGTGGTGGACGCGTTGGCCCCGTTCGGAGTCCGCCACGCGGACATGCCGCTGACGCCGGCCGCGGTGTGGCGCGCGATGCGCGGAGATCCGCTGCGCGCGGATCTCGCGGTGAGCTGAGGGAGTTTTCGCCCGAAGAACTCGTTCGCCGGGCGGGGTTTCGGCGCGCCACCGAGGACGGCAAGGGCCCCTCGGTAATCCCGCCTCACCGCGCCCCAGGGCGGCACGGCCCACCCGGCCACCCGGTGTCCACGCCTCACCGTGCCGCTGGGGCAGCACCGCCCATCGCTTCGCCCGGGGCCCGGTCCTGCCAGTACCGGGCTTCGTCCCGGTCGTGGTTGGTGAGGAGGTTTCCCAGCACCACCATTCCGGCGACCGGGTCGGCCTCGGCGGAGGCGCGGGCCGCGCGTTCGGCTCCGGCCGCGTCGCCGGCCCGCCGGAGTTCGTTGCCCAGGCACACAATGGCGAATTCTCCTCGAGCCCTCGCACGCCCAGGTTGATCGTCGCGCTGGGCTCACCGCCGCCGGGTAACCTCGCGAAATGCCGGTGAACGACGAGCTGTCCCAGAAGTTCCTCGCGGTGGACACGACCGCCCTCTGCGATGTCGACAAGACGACCAGGGTGCTGCACAGCGCGCTCCGCCCTCGTTCGGCCCGATCGCGGATCTTCGGGCCCGCCTTCACCGTGCGGTGCCGCGACGACTTCCTCGGCGTGCTGCGGGCCATCGAATCGGCGGCGCCGGGCGACGTGATCGTGGTCGACGGCGGGGCGCGCGAGATCGCCCTCGGCGGCGAACTGTTCGCCCGCGGGGCCTTGGCCCGGTCGCTCGGCGGGATCGTCGTGGACGGCGGCTACCGGGACATGGCCTACGTCGGCGGCTGCGAACTCCCCCTGTACAGCCGTTTCGTCACGCCGCTTTCCGGTACGTCGTCGAAGCTCGGCGAGCTGCAGGTGCCGGTGACCTGCGGCGGGGTCACGGTGAATCCCGGCGACCTGGTCCTGGCCGACGGCGAAGGCCTCATCGTGGTGGCCCCCGACCGGATCGGCGGTCTCCTCGACGGCGCGCTCGCGATCAAGACGGCCGAAAACGCGGTCATCGAACGACTCGACGCGGGAGCCACGCTCAGCGAGACCTTCAACCTCGCCGAGCACGTCGCCGCGCTGAGCCGGGCCGAGCCGTCTGCGCTACGGCCGCGGGATCGAAGCTGAGGGAAGCGCCACGAGGCACCGGGTGCAGCCGGACTCCTTCAGGTGCTGGTGCCACACCTGGTGTGGGTTCGCGCTGTCGCAGGTCTGCTGGTACAGCTTGACTCCGCTGCCGGTGCCGGTGATGCACTTCTGGCTCGTCGCGTTCCGGAACAGGACGTTGACCGAGCCGTTCGGGTTCGTCGAGACGGTCGGCAGCTGCCATTCCTGCGACCAGTGGTTCGGGGCCCGGTCCGGGCATTCGACCAGGAACACCGGGTCGCCGTCGTTCGCCGGGCCCGCGCTCACGGCGATGCACATCGCACCGGCCACCCCCGACCTGATCCACGCGTTCCCGTTGGCCTGCGGCGCGGTCTGGAACACCTGGTTGGCGGCCTGGCTGCCGACCGGTGTCTTGCAGGCGGCCTCCTGCAGCGACCAGGAGCCGTGACTGGCGTCGTAAAGCCCGTCCATGCACAGGTTCGTGCTCCGGTCGGAGTACTGCAGCCACCAGCCGTCCGCGCCCGCCGGCGAGACCATCAGGAACAGTACGCACAAGCTGGCGAACACCGCCGCGAAACGACTGCGCATGGCCGGTCCCTTCCGGGGTACCAGGGGGCGAAAGAAAATGCTGGCAGCACGCGAGAGCGCTTTCAGCCACCATCCGGCCGCACTTGCTCAGCGGGCCAGCAGCCCGAGGACCAGCGCGAGCGGCGGCCACGCCTCGCGGCCGCGACGAGTGCACGCGAAGGCGCGTTGCCGCACGTCCGGCCCCGCCAGCGGAACCAGCGCGACGCCGGGTCGCGTGGCGCGGCCGGCCGGAAGCAGGCCGACGGCGGGCGCCGGGCCGGTCGCGATGAGGTCCTCCACCAGTTCCAGGCTGTCCGCGCGGTGCGTGACGCGGGGGGTGAACCGGGCCGTCGACGCCAGCCGGCGGATCACGTCCTCGTCGGCGCTGTTGCGGGAGTTGACGATCCAGCCGTGGTCGCGGAACGCCTCGAAGACGGCCCCGGTGTTCCCGCCGCGCGCCCGGGCCGCGTCGGCCGCCGGGACGGCGAGGTCCCACCGCGCCGTCCACAGTGGACTCACCGTGACCGCCGGATCCGTGACGGCCGGGGCGAGGTCGTAGTCGTAGGTGAGGGCGAGGTCGACGTCGTCGGCCAGCAGCGCGGCGAAGGCCTCGTGCGGTTCGTACTCGCTGATCCGCAGCTCCACCTGCGGGTGGTGCTCGGCGAGCGCCGCGGCCGCCGGGAGCACGGACCGCCGCACGGCCGTGGCGAACCCGGCGACGCGCACGGTGCCGGCCGGTTCGGCGTGCGGGTCGAGGTCGGCGCGCGCCGCTTCCACCGCGGCGAGGATCGTCACGGCGTGCTCGGCCAGCCGCCGTCCCGCGGGAGTGAGCCGCACGCGCCGGCCGTCCGGCTCGAGCAGGGGCGCGCCGATCTCCTTCGCCAGCACCGCGATCTGCTGCGAAACCGTCGACGTCGTGGTGCCGAGCACGTCCGCCACCGCGCGCATCGAGCCGTGACGGGACAGCTCGAGGAGGAACTGAAGCCGGCGAGTGTCCATGATTCCTGAACAGTACATCCACGATCGGCACGTGGACACGAACGGTGCGGATCGGTTTTGCTGGGTTCGTGCGCTCCTCCACCCGTGACGGCGCGGCCTTCGCGGTCGCCGCCATGCTCTGCGTCCAGCTCGGTCTCGCCGTGTCCGTCGGCCTGTTCGACCGGATCGGTCCCGAAGGTGCGG
Organism: Amycolatopsis sp. NBRC 101858; assembly: GCF_030269325.1. Taxonomy (GTDB): domain Bacteria; phylum Actinomycetota; class Actinomycetes; order Mycobacteriales; family Pseudonocardiaceae; genus Amycolatopsis; species Amycolatopsis ponsaeliensis. Next base: position 1,328,424 of record NZ_BSTD01000002.1, read on the forward strand.
CGTGGCTGCGGCTGGCGTGGGCCGGCGTGCTGCTGCTGGCCGTCGTCCGGCCGCGGCCGTCGTCGTTCCGGCGGGCCACCTTCGCGGCCTGTTGCGCGCTGGGCGTCGTCACGGCGGGGATGACCATGCTGTTCATGGAGGCCGTCGCCCGGCTCCCGCTCGGCACGGCGAGCGCGCTGGAGTTCCTCGGCCCGCTCACCGTGGCGGTCACGCGCGGCCGCGGCGGCAAGCGGCTGTGGCCGGTCCTCGCCGCGCTCGGCGTCGTGCTGCTGACCGAGCCGTGGCGGGGCGGCGCCGACCTGGCGGGCGTCGGCTACGCACTCGCGTCGGCGGTGTGCTGGGCGGCCTACATCCTGCTGACGCAACGGGTCGGTGACGAGGTCTCGGGCGTGCGCGGGCTCGCCGTGTCGATGCCGGTGGCGGGGATCGTGGCGACCCTCGCCTACGGGCCCGGGGTGGTCGGGCACCTGACCCCGGAGCTCCTCCTCATCGGCCTCGGGCTGGCGATCCTGCTTCCGGTCGTCCCGTTCAGCCTGGAGATGCTCGCGCTGCGGCGGCTGACCACGTCCGCGTTCGGGACGCTGATGAGCCTGGAACCGGCCATCGCCCTGACGATCGGGCTCGTCGTGCTCCACCAGGTCCCGGACCCCTTTGCGGCGGCGGGCGTGCTGTTCGTCGTGGCCGCCGGGGTCGGCGCGGAGCGCACCGGCGCGCGGGAGCCGGTGGTTTTGTAGCACAATCTCCCCCGGTATCGTTCGGCCGGTGAACGAGCAGACCGCGCCGGAGCGGGTCGCGAGAGCGCTGCGGGACGAGCTGCTGGACGGGGCCCACCCGGTCGGCACCCGCTTCCGCGAGGAAGACCTGGCCGAGCGCTTCGACGTCGGCCGGCACACGATCCGCGCGGGGCTGCGGCTGCTCGTCGAGCGCGGGCTGGTGATCCACGAGCGGAACCGGGGCGCGGTCGTCGCCCCCTTGAGCAGGCGGCGCATCGACGAGGTCTTCGACTACCGCAAGGTCCTGGAGCTCGGCGCCCTGCGGATGGCCCTGGACGCGGGCGCCGACCTCGGCCCGGTACTGGCCGAAGTGGACCGGCTCGAGGAGCTGGCCCGGCAGCAGCCCGACCCACCGTGGCGCGAGCTGACGAAGGCACACAGCGCGATCCACCGGGCGATCGTCGCGGCCGCGGGCAACCAGCACCTGCTGGACGGCTACGAGCGCTGCGAGGACGAGGTCCGGCTGCTGCTGACGTTCGTCCGGCCCGACTTCGACGCCGCCCGCCTGGCCGCGGTCCACCGAGACCTGGTGAAGAAGCTCCAGCAGGGCGGCGAGGCCGCGGAAGACGCGCTGACGGAGGACATCGACCATACGGGTAGGGCGGCGCTGCTGACCGCGTTGCGACGCGCCGAGGAAAGCGCCCGCCTGCTCGGCCGCTGACGAGCGCACCGGATCGGCCGACGGTGTGGGCCACGCCACGAGCGCCTGGGCACGATCGGCTGGTTGGAGGGGCATTCCCCGGGGTTCGCGGAATCCTTGCCGCCACCGCTTGTTAACTTCAATCGTGGGCGCTGGACACGGTGAGGAAAGGTCGGCACGTGAGTAATCCGTTGGTCGCAGAAACCAAGGACTCGACGACGGCGTACTCCGGGATCTCCCTGCTGGAGTCGGCGAACGACCTCAAGTCCGCCATCGAGAGCGGCGACTGGGCGTCGGTCGCCATGGGCGCCGTCGGGACCGCGCTCGACGCACTCTCGATGGCCATGGACCCGTTCGGGGCGATCCTCGCGGCCGGTGTCGGCTGGCTGATCGAGCACGTCGGCCCGCTCAAGGAAGCCCTCAACGGCCTCACCGGCAACGCCGACGAGATCGCCGCCCAGTCCGAGACCTGGAAGAACGTCGCCACCGAACTCGGCAGCATCGGCCAGGACCTGACCGGCATGGTCAAAACCGACATCTCGTCGTGGACCGGGAACGCCGGTGACGCCTACCGCCAACGCGCACAAGACACCGTCACCCTGCTGGAAACCGCCCAGAAGGGCTGCGAAGGCGCATCCAGCGGCGTGAAGACCGCCGGTGAAGTCGTCGCGGCAGTCCGGGCCCTGGTCCGCGACATCATCGCCGAACTCGTCGGTCACTTGATCAGCTGGGCACTGCAAGTGATCTTCACCCTCGGCATCGGCATGACCTGGGTCGTTCCGCAGGTCATCAACGCGGTCGCGAAGACCGCCTCGAAGATCGCCGACCTGGTGAAGCGGCTTGTCAAAGCGCTCCAGGCGCTGGTCCCGCTGCTCAAGCGCGCCGGCGACCTGTTCGGCGACGCGGCGAAGGCACTGAAGAACATCAAGCCGGGCAAGGCCGCCCCCGCCCCGAAGCACGCCGACATCAACGGCAGCCCCAAGGGGCTCGACGGGCCCAAGGGCAAGGGCGGCCCGGACGCACCGCCGCCGAAGACCGACCCGCCGCCGACGCCGAAGGGCGGTGACGGCACCACTCCCTCCGGCGCGAAGGGCGACGGCACCACCCCGTCCGGCGACCACACCCCGCCCAAGACCGATCCGCCGCCCGCGTCGAAGGGCCCCGACGACACGCCGAAGAGCCCCGACCCGACGCCCCCTCCGGCGTCGAAGGGCCCGGACCCCACGCCCTCCGGCACGCCGAAGGGCGACCCCAAGGGCGACGGGTCGCGGATCAAGGACACCAACACCAAGCCGGACGAACACACCACGCAGACGAAGGACAAGACCGACTGCGGTGACCCGATCGACGTCGCGACCGGTGCCGTGATGCTCGTGCAGGAGGACGTCTCGCTGCCCGGCGCGCTGCCCCTGGTCGTCGAGCGCACGCACCTGTCCACCTACCGGGCGGGCCGGGCGTTCGGCCCCACGTGGGCCTCGACGCTGGACGAACGCCTCGAGATCGAGCCGGACGGGCTGCACCTCGCGCTGGCCGACGGCACGCTGCTGCGCTACCCGGTCCCGGCCGGCGTGGCGGCGGTCGTCCCGGAAAGCGGCCCGTACCTGGCGCTGCGCCGGGTGCGGCACGGGTTCATCGTCGGCGACCCGCAGTCCGACCGCGTGCGCTACTTCGCCGGCCGTCCCGGCGACACCACGCTGCCGCTGCGCGCGGTCGTGGACGGCGCGAAGAACCGGATCGTGCTGCGCTACCGCGACGGCGTGCCGGTGGCGATCGAGCACTCCGGCGGCTACCGCGTCGAGATCGACAGCGCCGGCGGCCTGGTCACGGCGTTGCGCACCGCGGGCTCCCCCGTCCCGCTGGCGGAGTACCGCTACGACTCCGCGCGCCGGCTGGTCGAGGTCGTCGACGCGGTCGGCACCCCGCAGAAGTTCACCTACGACGCCGACGGCAGGCTCGCACGCTGGGAAGACGTCAACGGCCGCTGGTACCGCTACGGCTACGACGCCCAGGGGCGCTGCGTGCGCGCCCAGGGCACCGACGGCTACCTCGACACGACGCTGGCCTTCGCGCCCGGCGAGACGACCGTGACCGACTCGCTCGGGGCCGTCACCCGCTACCGGCTCGACGAGCGGCTGCGCGTGATCGGGCAGACCGACCCGCTGGGCAACACCACCAGTGCCGAACGGGACCGCTTCGGGCGCGTGCTCGCCGAGACCGACGAGCTCGGCAACGTCACGCGCTGGGACTACGACGAGATCGGCAACCTCGCCGCGGTGACCCGCCCCGACGGCACCCGCCTGGTGCTCGGCTACGACGAACGGCGCCGCCCGGCCGCGGTGACCGGCCCGGACGGCGCCGTCTGGCGCTACGAGTACGACCGGGGCGGCAGCCTCGCCCGCACCGTCGACCCGACCGGCGCCGCGACGTCCTACACCTACGACCCCTTCACCGGCACCGTCGACTCGGTGACCGACGCCCTCGGCGGGGTCACCCGGATCCAGGCCAACGCCGCCGGGCTCCCCCTGCTCGTCACCGAGCCGGACGGCGCCGTGTGGCGCTACGGCTACGACGCCCTCGGCAACACCACCAGCGTCACCGACCCGCTGGGCAACACCACCACGATGGTCAGCGACGCCGCCGGCAAGCTCGTGCAGGCACGCGACGCCGACGGCACCGTGGAACGGTTCGCCTCGGCCGCGCAGGGCAGCTTCGAGGAGCGGACGGACCAGCGCGGGGGCGTCACCCGCATCGAGTACGCCCAGTTCGACCTGCCGGTCAGCGAACGCGGCCCCGACGGCGGCACGCTGGAGTACGGCTACGACACCGAACTGCGGCTCACCTCGGTCACCAACGAACGCGGCCTGGTGTGGCGCTACGAGTACGACGCCGCGGGCCGGAAGGTGGCCGAAACCGACTACAACGGACGCGTCCTGCGCTACGGCTACGACGCCGCGGGCCGGCTCGTGCTCCGCACCAACGGCGCCGGGCAGACCATCACCTTCGAGCGCGACAGCGTCGGCCGGGTCGTGCGGCGCACCAGCGCCGACGAGGTCGCCGTGTTCACCTACGACGCGGCCGACCGGATGGTGTCGGCGGCCAACGGGCACAGCGAGGTCCGCTACACCTACGACGGGCTCGGCCGCGTCGTGGCGGAGTCGATCAACGGCCGGGTCGTGCACTTCCGCTACGACGCCCTCGGCCGCCGCGTGGCGCGCCGGACCCCCTCGGGTGCGGAGTCGGTGGTCGGCTACGACGCCGGTGCCCGCCCCTCCGAGCTGACCACCGCCGGGCGCACCCTGCGGTTCGGTTACGACGCCGCGGGCCGGGAGACGGTCCGCACGCTGCTGGGCGGCGCCGGTCCGGTGGCGGAGCTGCGCCAGGACTGGACGCCCACCGGGCAGCTGGCGGCGCAGACGGTGCTGCGCGGCCCGGAAACGGTGCAGCGGCGCGAATACGGCTACCTGCCCGACGGCTACCTCGCCGGTGTCGACGACCTGATCTCCGGGCCGCGCACCCTCGACGTCGACGCCGCCGGCCGGGTCCGCGCGGTGCGCGGCCCGCGCTGGCAGGAGGACTACGACTACGACGTGACCGGTGCCGTCACCGGAGCCGGCTGGTCCGGCGCGCCCCAGGTCGGCGGCCCGCGCGCCTACTCCGGCACCCTGCTCACCGCCGCCGGCCCGACGGGCTACAGCCACGACGGCGAAGGCCGCGTCATCGCCCGGGAGCGGGGCGGGCAGCGGTGGACCTACGAGTGGAGCGCGGAGAACCGGCTGCTGGGCGTGCGCACGCCGGACGGTTCGGCGTGGCGCTACCGCTACGACGCGTTCGGCCGCCGGATCGCCAAGCAGCGCCTGGACGCCACCGGCGGCGTCGCCGAGCAGGTCGAGTTCGCCTGGGACGGGCAGCTGCCGGCCGAACAGGTCCACAGTGGACCGGGCCGGCCGCCGGTCGCCACGGTGTGGGAGTACGCGCCCGGCGAGCGGCTCCCGCTCACCCAGACCGAACGCGTCCTCGCCCCGGGCGGCGGCGAGCGGTTCCACGCGATCGTCTCCGACCTCGTCGGCACGCCCGCGGAGCTGGTCGACGACACCGGCGCGCTGGCCGGGCACCTGCACACGGCGTTGTGGGGCCCGGCCGTCTCGGCAGGCGGCACGGCGAGCACCCCGCTGCGGTTCCCCGGCCAGTACCACGATCCCGAGACGGGCCTGCACTACAACCGGTACCGCTACTACGACCCCGAGACCGGCCGGTACCTGTCCCACGACCCGCTGGGCCTGACGCCGGCGCCGGACTCCCTCGCCTACGTGGGCAACCCGACCGCCATGGTCGACCCGCTCGGCCTGGCCCCGACGCGGACCACGCCGTGCCAGAAGGCGGCCAACCGCTACAACCCCTACGCCCGGGGGAACGACAAGCCTTCGGCGAGCGACCGCACGTACCCGGAAAGCACCTACGGCGACCGGAACGCCGAGCGCAAGCGCCTCGACGACAAGCACGACTTCACGATCGACGGCAACAAGACGCACCAGTCCGAGCACGCCGGCGGGTACGACATCCTGGCCGACAACGGCGGCGCGAAGGGGGCCCGCAAGGACAACAAGCCCTTGGAGAACAACGCCTACGCCTACTACGAGGACTTCGCCAACCACCGGTACCACCCGGGCACGGGCAAGGGCGGCGACAACCACGAGTCGGGGTTCACCAAGGGCGACGTCCGGGACTCGCCCAACACGGCGAAGGACGACAAGCTCGGGTACGACGACCGCCTCGGGTCGTACCGGAACGCGCAGCGCAACGCCATCGAGTCCAACGACCCGAGCACCGCGGTCCAGCTCAACCAGCTCGGTTACGGGCACCAGCAGGGCTTCCAGAACTCGCAGACCATCAAGGCGGGCTACGACCAGCCACACAGCTTCTCCGACAACGTCTACCACGGGAACGATCCCAACCACGTCCACCACAAGGACCACCCGCTCTACAACAAGGACACCGCCGACGCGGCGAAGGCCGAGCAGGACCGGCGGGACGCCATCAAGAACGACCCGAACCACCCGGACCGCGCGGCCTACGACGCCGAGCAGAAGCGGATGGCCATCGCCGACGACTCGTACCACAAGATGGTCGACGACATGCACTCCAGCGGCGAGGGCATGCGGTACAACCCGAAGACCGGTGAGGCGACCCCGGCGGGCGGGCACACGGTGGACGGCACCGGGCACGTGACCACGAAGCCGATCGACAAGTGGGACGCGGCCGAGATGCACGGCGCCCGCGACGCGGCGCGCACCGGCGAATGGCCGGGCTACGGCGGTTTCTACAAGAACCCGACGGCCGCGGACTGGGCGGCGCTCGAGCGCGGCGACCTCGACCCGCCGTCGCTCAAGAACATCAAGGACGAGGACATGATGGACCTCACGCCGTGACCGCGGCGGCCCGGTGACCGCGGTCCTGCCGGACGTGCTCGCCGAGGGGCTGCGCGTGGTGTTCGTCGGCATCAACCCCGGCCTCTCCTCGGCGGCGGCCGGGCACAGCTTCCACACGCCGGGCAACCGGTTCTGGCCCGCCCTGCACCGCGCCGGCTTCACCCCGAGGCAGCTGCGCGCGGAGGAGGAACGGCTCCTGCTGGGCTGGGGGCTGGGCATCACGAGCCTCGTCCGCCGCCCGACGGCCCGCGCCGCCCAGCTGACCCGCGCCGAGCTCGTCGCGGGCGGCGAGGACCTGGCCGGACGCGTCCGGGCGATCGGGCCGGAGTGGCTGGCGATGCTGGGCGTGACGGGCTACCGGACGGCGTTCGGAGCACCCCGGGCCCGCCTCGGCCCGCAGCCGGAGACGATCGGCGGCGCCCGCGTGTGGATCGTCCCCAACCCCAGCGGCCTCAACGCCCACTTCCCGCCCGCGGCGCTCGCGGTGGAGTTCGCCCGGATGCGCGCGGCGGCCGGAGTCCCCGACCGCTCGGGCCTCCTCGGCGACGGCCCGTTCCCGGAGACAGCACCCCGCTGACCTCGGCAGTCTCTTGTGGACGGATCCGGGCACCCGCGAAGCCCGGCGGGCGTGGAGGCCGCGGGGTCACCAGGCGGACGATGCGCGCCGGTTCGGGGTGGCAGGCCGCCGCTCCCCCACCGGCGGCGGGACCGGAGCGGCCGAGCCCGGCGCACCCGTCACCCGGCACCGCGGCCGAACGGAACTACAGCCGGCCGGGACGGTTCACCGGAATGCCAGGTTTTGCGCGTCACCCCAGCGGGCATTGCCGAAGTACGGGCCTGACCGGAACTCCCCCCTCGCGGTCGGGTCCGGGTTCCGGGTCCCACCGCGCTTTCCCCTCTGCGCGATGGTGCCGGAACTTCACGCCGGCCGTGGGTGCGCCGGGCCAGACCCCGCGCCCACGGCCCGGCTACGACACCGGGTGCCCGGCCGGAACTCCTTGGACGACAGCGGAAATCCCGGGACCGGCCGGTTCGCCGAGCTTCTCGCCCTTGCGGTAGCCGCCGAAGATCAGGCCGAGCACCAGGATGGCGAGGATGGCCAGCAGGACCCACAGCCACACGGACTTGCGCACGAAAGCATCCCCACTTCGTCGGATCCGACCACGTAGGCAGATCACGGTACCGCCGCCCCCGCTTGACCGCGCAGCGGAGTGGGTAACCTTCCCGCCATGGGCAAATGGGGCAGGCGGCTCGTCGCGATCGGTGTGGCAGTGGTGCTTTTGGCCGTGGTGGCGCTCGTCGCGTCGGCGGTTCACCTGTTACCCCAGCTGCGCAACCCGTTCGCCGAGAAGACCGAAGAGCGCTCCGGTCCGGTGCTGCTGCAGTCGATCGTCGAGCTGTCGCGCTACGAGGCGGCCAGCGGCTCGTTCCAGGTGGTCGTCGACATCAAGACCAGCTCGATCCTGCCCAGCTTCCTCGCGGGCAGTGACACGCTGTTCATCGGCGTCGGCACCGACAACGCCTACGTGGACTTCTCCAAGCTCAAGGGCGACGCGGTCCAGGTCTCCGACGACCGCCTGTCCGCCACGCTCACCCTGGCGCACGCCCAGCTCGAGCCGGCGACCCTGGACACGAAGGAGTCCTACGTCTACGCGCAGCAGCAGGGCCTGTTCACCCGGATCAACGACTTCCTCAGCGGGAACCCGAACTCGCAGCAGGCGCTCTACCAGCTCGCCCAGAAGCAGATCGAGGGCGCGGCCGCGAAGAGCACGCTGGTCGCCGACGCCGAGCGCAACACCAAGGCCATGCTGACCGGCCTGCTGCAGTCGCTCGGCTTCAAGAACGTCGTGGTGAACTACGCCGACAACGCCGGCTAGCCGCAGTAGCGCGCGGTGAACTTCGACATCCCGGAGGCGGCCTCGATCCGTTTCCCGGTCGGCAGGGTGACCGTGGCGGTCGTGTTGGCCGGCACGGTCACCGTCAGGTCGAACCGGCAGCCGGACTGCGTCCACTCCGACGCGACCACCCCGCGGACCGTGTCGATCGACGCCGCCACGTGCCCCAGCCCGGCGGGCACGCGGGGCGCGATCGCGATGGACGCGTACCCCGGCGACGCGGGCGTGATCCCGGCGAACTGCGTGTAGAACGCGGCGTTGATCCCGGCGAACATCGCGTGGTCGTGGGTTTCCATGCCGGACTCGTAGGTCCACTGCTCCCACGGCGTCGTCGCGCCGCGGCCGATCTCGTACCCGAAGCCCGGGTAGGTCCGCTGCCGGAGCACCGTGAGCGCGACGTCGATCCGGCCGGCCGCCGCGAGCGCTTCGGGCAGGTAGCGGGTGCCGAAGATCCCGGTGTCGAGGTGCCCGCCGTCCTTGGTCAGGATCGTGTCGGCGAGCTTCGCGCCCACCGCGGCGACCTTGTCCGGCGGCACCATGCCGAACGCCAGCGGCAGGATGCCGGTCGTCTGCCGGCCGTCGCCGTAGGTGGCGCCTACGAGGAAGTGCGCGTTGAACGCGGCGGCGATCGCCGTCGCCAGGTCCGTGAAGTGCGCCGCGTCGCCGGTGTTCCCCAGTGCCCGCGCGGCTTTCGCGACGTCTTCGGCCTGCCGGTACGACAGCGCGGTGTTGACCAGTGAGCGCTCGCTGAAGCACGCACCCGCGGACGGGTTTCCCTGTCCGCCGTCGGCGTTCGGGCTCCGGTCGGGCGGGCACCAGTCCCCGAAGCCGCGGTCCTCCGGCCAGATGAGGCCCGGGTAGGCGGCGGCGTTGGTGTCCACGAACGCCTTCATCGCCGGGTAGGCCGCGGCCAGCCGCGCAAGGTCGCCGTACTGCTCGTAGAGCGACCAGGCCAGGTCGACCGAGCCGCCGCCCATGTCCGGCAGCTGGGCGTTGCCGTCGTCGCTGGGCAGCGCGGTCCCGGGCGGGAGGTCGAGCAGGTACTTGCCGTAGAAGCCGTCCATGCCGAAGTCGAGGACGGACGCGTCGTGGTAGGCCTGCACGTCCATGCCCGGCGGCGTCCGCTCGTCGCGGACGGGGTTGTCGGTGGGCAGGCTCATCGAGTTGTTCAGGACCGCGCGCCGGTTGTTCGCCCAGATCGCGTTCAGCAGCGGGTCGGACGTCTCGACGTGCCCGGTGGCGGCGACGTCGGCGTGCACGACCCGGCCGGCGACGCTGGCGAGGTCCGGCGTCCCCGGGTAGCCGGTGAGCTCGAGGTAGCGGAAGCCGTGGTAGGTGAACCGGGGCTCGTAGACCTGGACCCCGCGCGCGGGGCCGAGCGTGTAGGAGTCGGCCGACGCGGCGTTGCGGTTGGTCGTGGTGTCGAGCATCCCGTCGGAGGTCAGCTCTTCCGCGGTCCGCATCCGCACGGTCGTGCCGGCCGGCCCGGCGACGCGCAGCCGCGCCCAGCCCGCGAAGTTCTCCCCGAAGTCGTAGACGTACACCCCCGGGCGCGGCTGCTTCACCGCGACGGGTGCCACGGTCCGGACCACCCGGATCGGCGGCGCGGTCGACCCGGTGAGCGAGGGCGCGGGGGCCGTCGCGGTCCGCACCGGGTGCCAGGCCGCGTCGTCGAAGCCCGGCCGGTCCCAGCCGTCCTGCCGGAGCCGGGCGTCGTAGCTTTCGCCCGCGTAGAGGTCGTTGGCCGTCACCGGGCCGTCCGACCAGCGCCAGGAGTCGTCGGTGGTGATCGTGCGGCGGGTCCCGTCGGCGAAGGTGACGACCAGGGCCACGATGCCCTGCTTGGGTCCGGTCCAGCGGAACCCGTACTGGCTGAAGCGCGGCCCGTACCCGTTGCCCAGCCACAGTCCCGCGGCGTTCGGTCCGATGTGGACCTGGTTCGTCACGTCGAAGGAGTCGTAGAGCGTGCGCCGGTCGTACGGCGTGCTCCCCGGGGCCAGCACCTGGTCGCCGACCTTGGCGCCGTTGAGATGCAGCTCGTAGAAGCCGAGTCCGTACACGTACGCGCGGGCGCTCGCGACGGGCTTGTCCAGGACGAACTCGTGGCGCAGCAGCGGCGCGTCCGGCGACTGGGCGAGCAGGAGCGGATCGCCCTGGGGTTCGAGCTGCCCGTCGGCGATCGTGGCCCCGGGGAACCGGGCGTCCGGGGTGGCCGAGAAGTCGTCGGAGAACAGCGGCGTGCCGTCGAGACCGTGCACGGCCAGGTTGTCGTAGGCGGCGGCTTCGGCCGTGCCCTGGCTGACCGAGGTCCGGAACCCGATGGTGCCGGCGCGCACCGCGCCGACCGTGCGGGAGTCCACCTCGGTCCCGTCGATCAGCGTGACGACGGTGCTCCCCCGTGCTTCGATCCGGAGGTGGTGCAGTGCGCCGGCGTTCTGCGGGGTGAGCACCGCACTCAGGTCGGTCTCCCCGAGGAGCGCGAACGAGCCGTGGCTCTTCTCGTGCGGCCGCAGCAGCACCTTGCCCGGCGTGGTGGCGGCGTTGACCTGCCACATCAGGAAGTCGTCGGGACCGGCGGCCCGGAAGACCACGGTCGCGGCCGCGGCCTTGATGGTGAAGTCGATGTCCAGGGCGAAGTCCTGCCAGGCGTAAGCGCCGCCGGTGTCCGGCGTGATCCACTCGGCGCCGCCCCAGTCGGCCGGCCGCGCGGGCCCGCTCTCCCACCACGCCGTCTCGCCCCTGGCCGGGGCGCCGCCGCGGGCACCCCACACTTCGACGGTCCAGTAGGTCCGCTTCCCGACGCCGGCGGCGGGGCCGCGGTAAGGCACCGCGACGGAGTCCGCGCTCGCGATCCGGCCGCTGTCCCAGACGTCGGCCCGGTCCTCGGCCAGGAGCCGGGGACTGCTCGCGACGAGGATCCGGTACGCCGTCTGCCGTTCGCCCGGCCGGGTGGAACGCAGCTTCCAGCTCAACGCCGGGGAGCCGCTCGCGGCCAGGGGGTTGACGACGTTGTCGGCCCGCAGGTCGAAGGCCTGCAGCGCCGGCTCGGCCGCGCTTCCCGACGGCGTAGCGAACGACGTCACCAGCAACGCGGACAGGAAAGCGAGCACGACTCGTACGCGGCATCCGGACATGAACGCTCCGCTCACCCGACTTGAAACGTTTCAGGCGAGGATAGCAGCGGAGCCGCGCGTCACCCAGGATGTCCACGAGACAGAAAGGGGCTCAGCGGCCGGTCACCGGTGCAGGCGCTGGGTCCAGTCCTCGGGCACCCGCTCGGCCGGCCCCGGCGCGGTCTGGGTCAGCGGGCGGTGCCCCGGCCCCGCGAGCTCCGGGCCGGATTCGTACATCGCCTGCTCGTCGTAGTCCCAGAACCACTCTTCGCCGGGCTCGAAGCTGCGCACGATCCGGTGCCCCGCGGCCGCGGCGTGGGCGCTCGCGTGCTGGCCGGGCGAGGAGTCGCAGCACCCGATGTGCCCGCACTCGGCGCAGCGCCGGAGGTGGAACCACCAGCCCTGCGGGTCGGCGGTATCGCAGTCCGCGCAGCCCGTGCCGCTGGGTGGCACGGAGGGATCTACGCCTTGCATGCGAACTCCTCTGCTCGGAGGCGGCGGGCTGTGCCGCGGAACAAGCCCGACTTTACTGATCCGGCCAAAAGCAGGCCGGCCCCCGAGCGGGAAGCGCCCGTTGCCACGAAGCCATCCGGCCGTGACTGTGGTCGGATCAGTAAACAACGGCACTGTAATCCGAACTGTCATCAGGCGCTCGCGGCCACCACCCCGGCCGGATCCGCCAGGTCGACGTCGCGGCTTTCGCGCAGGACGAGCACGCACAGCACCGTGACGAGGCAGCAGGCCGCGATCACCGCGGAGATCACCCCCGTGCCCGCGCCGGCGACGGCCGCGAAGACCACCGGGCCGATCCCCGCGCCGAGCCCGGCGATCTGGTAGCCGAGCGACGCGCCGGTGTAGCGGGTGCGGGTGGCGAACAGCTCCGTGTACAGCGCGGCCAGCGGCCCGTACATCGCCGGGTGCGCGACCGACTGGCCCAGCACGACCGCCAGCGTGAGCAGCCCGGCCGAGCGGCTGTCGATCAGCGGGAAGAGCACGAACCCGACGACGGCGGTGGCCAGCGCCCCGGCGATGACGACGGGACGGCGCCCGACCCGGTCGGACAGCGCCGAGTAGCCGATGATGCCGGCCACCGCGCCGATCGAGGACACCGTGATCGCGTTGAGCACGGTCTGGCGCGTGAAGCCCGCGTGGACGGCGTAGGACAGGACGTACGTGGTGAGCGTGCCCTGCGCGACGAAGGCACCGAACCCCACGCCGATCGCCAGGAGCAGGTTCTTCGGGTGGCGGCGCAGCACCTCCAGCAGCGGCGCCCCGGCGGACCGCTCGGCCGTGGCGAACACCGGGGTCTCGTCGACCTTCAGCCGGATGAACAGGCCGATGGCCAGCAGCACGACGCTGAGCAGGAACGGCACGCGCCAGCCCCACGAGAGGAACTGCGCGTCGGTGGTCACCGCACCCATCAGCGTGAGCAGCAGCGTCGAGACGACCATCCCGCTGGGTGCCCCGGCGTTGGTGAAGCTCGCCCAGAGCCCGCGGCGGCTGGTCGCGTGCTCGGCCGACATCAGCACCGCGCCGCCCCACTCACCGCCGACGGCGACGCCCTGCAGGACGCGCAGCACGATCAGCAGCACCGGCGCCCACACGCCGATCTGCGCGTACGTGGGCAGGACGCCGATCAGCGTGCTCGCGATGCCCATCATCGACATCGTGATCACGAGCATCCGCTTGCGCCCCAGCAGATCGCCGAAGTGCCCGAAGATGATCCCGCCGATCGGCCGCGCCAGGTAGCCGGTGGTGAAGGTGCCGAGGCTGGCGATCGTGCCGAGCACCGGGTCGAGGTTCGAGAAGAAGACCTTGTTGAAGACCACCGCCGACGCGGTGGCGTAGAGGAGGAAGTCGTAGTACTCGATCACGCTGCCGAAGTAGCTGGAGAGCACCGCGCGGCGCAGCTGCGCCCGCGAGCGGAGGTTTTCTGCCATCGCATCCTGCCTCGTCGCCGACCCACGTGACCCACGTCACGCCGCGACGAACGTTAAGCACTTTGGTGACCACCGTCAAGACACTGCCCAACATCAGGAAGGGGCTTATGCTCGCGGCGTGAGCGATCTGGCCGTCACCGCCGCCGAAGGCATCGGCGCCGACACCCCGCGACCGCAGACGCTGCTGCTCACGTTCTTCGCCTGCCACGTCCTGGACCGCGGGATCCACGTCGCCACCGCGAGCGTGCTCGACGTGCTGGACCGCGTCGGCGTCTCCGAGCACGCCACCCGGTCCACGCTGAGCCGCATGGCCCGGCGCGGGCTGCTGCACCGGGTGCGCCGCGGCCGGCACGTCTACGTCGGTCTCACCGAACGGTCGCGGGCGATCCTGCACGACGGCGAGCGGCGCATCTGGCGGGCCGGCGCGGTCAACCGGCAGTGGGACGGCACCTGGACGCTGCTGGGCTTTTCGATGCCGGAGTCGTGGCAGCGCCAGCGCCACGCGCTGCGGTCGAGGCTGCTGTGGGCCGGCTTCGGCAGCCTGCAGGGCGGCCTGTGGATCGCCCCCGGCGAGGTCGACCCGGTCCCCCTGCTCGACGGCCTCGGCGCCGACGGCCACGTCAAGGTGTTCCAGGGCCGCGCGCTGCCGCCCACCGAGGTCGCCGGGATCGTCCGGGAGGCCTGGGACACCGACGGGCTGGCCGAGCGCTACCGGGCGTTCCTGGGCCGCTGGCAGGACCCCGCGGCCCAGGCACCGGACAGCCTCGCCCGCCACCTGCTCCTGGAGTCCGACTGGCTGCAGACCATCCGCACCGACCCCCGGCTGCCCCGGGAGCACCTGCCGGCGGACTGGCCCGCCGAGCCCGCCCAGGAGCTGTTCTACGCGTTCAGCAAGCAGTTGCGGCCCGCGGCCCGCGCCATCGCGGCCGACATCCTCGACTCGATCACCGACGAACAGGCCGACGCCTGAGCCGGGGAGCGAGTGGCTCGCTCCCCGGCTCAGGACGGGGTTTCAGTGCGTACAGGTGAAACTCGAAGCCAGCGCCGGATCACCGCCGCGGTACCGAGGCCAGTCCGGATAGGCGCAGAGCGGCCGGGTGCGGGCATGGGCCGTGTCCGTCACGACCGGGTTCGCCGGCGGCTGCCCGCGATCGACCCAGCGCTCCAGTGCCGACAGCGAATCCCAGCTCGCGGCGACCGCCGGGGTGCCGAAGTTGGCGTGGTTCGCCCCGGGCACGACGTAGTACTTCAGGAACGCGTCGGTCGCCCGCGGTCCTACCGTGGCGCGCACCCGCTCGTAGTAGTCACTGGTCGAGTACGGCGAAACCAGCTCGTCCGCGGCTCCGTGGAGCAGGATCAGCTTGCCGCCGGCCCGGGCGAACGGGCCCAGGTCCGCGTTGTTCCGGTCCTCTATTGTGGACAGTGCACTGATCCGGCCCAGCCACTTCCCGGGGTGCCGGGGATCGATGTCGAGCGAATTCTGCTGCGGGTTCCGGGTCAGGAAGTACTTGACCCACTGGTCCCAGTACTGCATGCCGTAGCCGCTCGTGACCGGCATCGGGTTCGCCGGTGCCGTGGTGCCGAACCCGAGGAACGGCGTCCGCATGTCCGCCCCCGACAGGAACGGGAAGCCCGGGTACTGCGTTTCGCCGCTGGCGACCCGGTACGGCCACCGGAACGGCGAGGACATGGCGGTCACCGACCCGATCTGCAGATCCGACAGGCACGCCGGACCCGTGTCGGTGCCGCCCGGGCAGCGGAGCGAGCGAGGATCGAAGTGGCACGCTCCCGGGTTCGAGACGATGTTGTCCCGGAGGCCGTCCAGCCCGTCGCAGGCGGCGATGACACTGGTGTACAGCAACGTCTGCTTGTCGACGCCGGGGAACGCGCCGGGACGCGACATGATCCGGGTCAGGTACCCCAGGTCGAGGATCTCGGCGAGGTTGTTCCAAGCGGGAAAGGCCGAAATCACGCCGTCGAACGCGGTCGGCCACCGCTGGGCGACGTTGAGCGCCTCGCGGCCGCCCGTCGACCCGCCGGAGAAGAACACCTCGGTGGGCGTCGCCGCGTAAGCGCGCCGGATGAGGAACCGGCTCGCGTCGAGGGTCTTCTTCAGCGCGTCGCCCGCGGCGAAGTTCGTCAACGCCTCGTCGTTCGCGCCGAACGACCCGTCGAGTGACGGCGGGGACGCCGGGTTCTGCTGGTGGCCGGAGTCGCTCGCGAACGTCGCGTACCCCCGGGCCAGCGGCACCGGCTGGTCCACCGGACCGAACGGCACGTTCGACGCCGGGTCGGGAATCGTGCCGTTGTAGCCGCCGCCACCGAACATCAGCGCCCGGTGGTTCCACTCGGACGGCAGATCGAGGCGCATCTTGATGGCGGGCGCGGCCGGGTCGACGGGAAAGAGGTCGGCGTCGACCTGGCAGAACCGGATCGTCTTGCCGCTGACGACGGCGGTCGTGGCCGCAGCCGCTGTGACGCGGCCGCCGGTCGTCGGCAGGCTCATCACCGACGCCGGGATCTTCAGTCCCGCCAACGCGCCGCACTCGGGAACCTTCGTGGTCGCGGAAGCCGGTCCGGCCACCGCCGTCGTCACCAGGAGCATCATCACCGGCACCGCGAGCCGGCGGGTCGTCTGCATCACTGCGTCCTCATTTCCCGGCGTAGAGGTGCGCGCCGGGGATGGCCTGCGGGTCGTCCCGGACGTCGGCGGGGTTGGTCTCCGGCAGGAACCACGCGCTGGCGAAGGTGATCAGCCCCATCAGCGTGATGTAGCCGGCGACGGCCGTGGTGCCGCCGGTGTTCGCGATGAGCGCGGTCATCAGGAACGGCGTGCCGCCGCTGACGATGATCGCCGAGAGCTGGTAGGCCAGCGAGGCGCCCGAGTAGCGGACGCGCGGCGCGAAGAGCTCGCCGAGGAAGCTCGCGATCGGGCCGTAGGTCATGGTCTGGAACACGAACCCCACGGTCACCGCGACGAAGATCAGCGGCAGCGACGCGGTGCCGACGAGCCCGAAGTACGGGAAGCCCCACGCCGCGACGCCCAGCCCGCCGATCAGGATCAGCGGCCGGCGGCCCAGCTTGTCCGAGAGGTGCCCGGACCACGGGATGACCACCAGCATCGCCACCGAAGCGAGCAGCACGACCGTGAGCAGGGAGTCGCGCTTGAGCCCGAGAGAACCGGTGCCGTAGCTCAAGAGGCCGGAGATGCTGACGTAGAACAGGCTGTTGGTGGCGGACAGGAGCCCGCAGCCGAGCAGGATGGTGCCCCACCGGCTGCGCAGGACCTGGGCCAGCGGAGCGCGGACCACCGCCTCGCCGGGCTTCGCCGTTTCCCGTTGCAGCTCGCGGAACTCCGGCGTGTCCTCGACTTTGGCCTGGATGTAGAGGACCACCGAGAACATCACGACGCTGAGCAAGAACGGGATGCGCCAGCCCCAGCTGAGGAACGCGGCGTCCGGCATCAGGGCGCTGGCGCCGACGAAGATCAGGTTCGAGAGGATGACGGCGACCGGAACGCTGGTCTGGCCGAAGGTTCCGGCGAAGCCGCGCCGCTTGGGGCCGGCGGACTCGGTGAGCAGGAGCACGATGCCGCCCCACTGCCCGCCGGTGGCGAGTCCCTGCACGAAGCGCAGGATGACCAGCAACGTCGGGGCCAGCGCGCCGACGCTCGCCGCGGTGGGCAGGCAGCCGATCAGGAAGGTCGCGGCCCCCATGACCGCCAGGCAGGCGACGACGACCGGCTTGCGCCCGTACTTGTCCCCGAGGTGCCCGGCGAGCACCCCGCCGACCGGCCGCGCGACGAAGCCCGCCCAGAACGTGCTGAAGGCCAAGAGGGTTCCGGTCAGCGCCGAGGCGTGCGGGAAGAACACCTTCGGGAACACCAGGGCGGCCGCGGTGCCGTAGAGGAAGAAGTCGTACCACTCGATCGAGCTGCCGACGAGCCCCGCGGCCAGCAGCTTGCGGAAGGCCCGGGGCCGAGCCGCGGCCGAGCCGGCGTCGACTTGGCCGGACTGTCCTTCGGGTTGGGTGAGGGGAGTTGCCATGGATGCCGCCTTCGTCGTTGAGCGCAGCCCGGTGATGGCGGTCATGTTAGGGCGCCGTTACGCTGAGGGTTGAGGTGTGGACCACCCACTCCTGCCGCCGGATCGGTGGCGCATTCGTCCACCGCAGCCGAGGGGGGATGGCACTGTGGCCAGCGGATCCGGTTCGGCGGAGACGCGACGGCAGCGGGAGCTGGCGTCGTTGTACGCGACCGTCAAGTCGCTCACCGCGCTCGGCGAGCTCGACGAGGTCCTGCAGTCGATCGTCCACCACGCCCACGACCTGATCGGCACGGACTTCACCTACCTCTCCCTCGTCGGCGAGGACGGCAGGCTGTCGGCCCGGGCCGCGGAGGGCACGGTCTCCCCCACCTTCCTCGCGGCGGCCATCCCGGTTGGGGTGGGCCTGGGCGGCAAGGTGCTGGCCTCCCGGAGCCCGCACTGGGTGCGCGACTACGCCGCCGCGGCCGCGATCGAGCACGACCCGGACTTCGATCGCCTGGTCACCACCGAGAAACTCGTGGCGCTGCTCGGTGTTCCCCTGGTCATCCGGGGCGAAGCGGTGGGTGCCCTGTTCGCCGCGGACCGTTCCGAGCGCTCGTTCCAGGCCGACGAGATCGCGCTGCTGAACGCGTTCGCCGACCACGCCGCGGTGGCCCTCGACAACGCCCGCCTCTACGAAGCGAGCCGGACCGCCCTGCAGGAACTCCAGGTGGCGTACCGGAAGAGCGAACGGGCGCAAGCGATCCACGAAGCCTTGACCGGCGCCGTGCTGGGCGGCGGGACGCCGGGCGACGTCGCGCAGCTCCTCGCCGACCAGCTCGCCGGCAGCGTCACGCTCCTCGACCACACCGGGACCGCCGTCGCCCGCCGGGATTCGGCGTCGAGTCCGGAACCGGGCCCGTCGGAGGCTTCTCTGGCCGGTGCCGTCGAAGACGCCCGGCGCTCGGGCCGCTGCACGGTCTCGATCGGCGCCGGCGGTGCCGCCCTCAGCGTCGCCGCGATCCAGGCGGGCGACAGCTACCTCGGCGCGCTGGCGTGGCACCGCCCGCCCGCCGGCGGCCACGACGTCCCGGACGCGATGGACCTGCGCACCCTCGAGCGGGCCACGCACATCCTCGGGCTGCTCATCCTCAAGGAGCGGGCCGTCGCCGACGCCGGCGAGCGGCTGAGCGGCGAGCTCCTGACCGAGCTCATGCTCGGCGGTGCCGGGATCAGCACGGCGCAGCGGGCCCGCACCCGCGCCCGCAACATCGACGTCGACGGCCTCGACCTGGTCCTCGTCGCGGACTCCCCCACGGTGGCGCCGACCGATCTTTCCCGGCACCTGCACGGCATCGCGCGCGAGCGCGCCGGGCTGGCGGGCGAGCACCTGGGCCGGGCCACGCTGCTCCTGCCCGGCGGGGACGACGAGCAGACCGTCGAAGAAGTCCACAGTGGACTGCGCCGCACGCTGGGCGGCCCGCTCGTCGTCGTCGGGGAACGGGCGGTCGACCACGACTGGTCCCGCGCCTTCTCCCTCGCCCGGCGCTGCGGCGCGGTGGTGCGGGCGCTCGGGCACACCGACCTGGGCACCACCACGCGCCGCTACGCCTTGTACGCCATGGTCTTCGACCCCGAACGGGCCGGCGAGCTCGACCGCTTCCTCGCCGGCTCCATCGGTGCGCTCCTCGACCACGACCAGCGGCGGGGCACCGGGCTCGTCGAGACCCTCGGCGCCTACTACGTCCACCACGCCAACGTCGCGGCGACGGCCCGGGCGCTGCACCTGCACGTCAACACCCTGCTCAAGCGGCTGGACCGGGCCGGCACCGTCCTCGGCGTCGACTGGCGCCGCGAGAACGACCTGGAACTGCGGCTCGGGCTCCGGCTGCACCAGCTCCGGGCGAGCACCCCGTCGTGAGGTGCCTCAGGCGATCCGCGCCGAGTCCCGCAGGGCGATCTTCGAGAGCTTGCCGGTGCCCGTCTTGGGCAGCGTCGCCAGGAAGACGAACTCGTCGGGCAGCCACCACTTGGCGACCAGCGGCGTGATGTGCCGCAGGAGCTCCTCGGCTGTGGCGGTGCCGCCTTCGCGCAGGGCGACGTACGCGACGGGGCGTTCCATCCACTTCGGGTCCGGGCGGGCGATCACGGCGACTTCGACGACGTCGGGGTGCGAAGCGATGGCGCCTTCGAGCTCGACCGACGAGATCCACTCACCGCCGGACTTGATCAGGTCCTTCATCCGGTCCACCAGCCGCAGGTAGCCCTGGGCGTCGAGGGTGGCCAGGTCGCCGGTGCGCAGCCAGCCGTCGCCGGTGAAGCTGCCGGCGGCGTCCACCCGGTAGTAGCCGCCCGCCACCCAGGGTCCGGCCACCTGCAGCTCGCCGACCGCCTCGCCGTCGCTCGGCAGCTCGTCGCCGGTCTCGACGTCGACGATCCGCACGTTCACCAGCGGCAGCGGCTGGCCCTGCGCGGCCCGCACGGCCAGCTGCTCGGCCGCGCTCGCGTCCCGGTGCTGGGTGCGCGTGCCCCCGATGACTCCGACCGGGCTCACCTCCGTCATCCCCCAGGAATGGGTGATGGGGACGCCGATCGCGGCGCGGTAGGTCTCCGACAGCGCCGGGGGTACGGCGGAGCCGCCGCCGAGCAGGAACCGCGTGGCACTCAGGTCGTGCTCCGGCAGGTGCGGCGCCAGGCTCGTCCAGACGGTGGGCACGGCCCCGGCCACGGTCACCCGTTCGGCCGCCATCAGCCGCAGCAGGTGCGCCGGTTCCGAGGACGCACCGGGAAGGACCAGGGAAGCGCCCGCCATCATCGCGCCGTAGGGCAGCCCCCAGGCGTTGGCGTGGAACATGGGCACGATCGGCAGCACCACGTCGCTCTCGCCGATGCCGATGAGGCCGGCGGCGAGCGTGCCCAGGCAGTGCAGGACCGTCGAGCGGTGGCTGTAGAGCACGCCCTTCGGCGGCCCGGTCGTCCCGGAGGTGTAGCAGAGCCCGGAGGCCAGGTGCTCGTCCGCGAGCGTGAACGCGTCCTCGAACGAGCCCGCGAACGGCTCGGCCGCGGCGAGCAGGTCGTCGTAGTGCGAGATGCGGGGGTCCGCCGGGATCTCGGTTCCGGTGCCGTCGGGCAGCACCACCCAGTGCCGCACCAGCGGCAGCCGCCCGACGCTCGGCCAGATGCGCGGGAGCAGCCCGCGATCGACGAACACGACGTCGTCCTCGGCGTGGTTCACGATGTACTCGAGGTGCTCCGCCGAGAGCCGGATGTTGATGGAGTGCAGCACCCGCTTCGTGGCCGGCACCCCGAGGTACAGCTCCAGGTGGCGCCGGCTGTTGCTCGCGAAGGTGGCGACCCGGGCGCCCACCGGGACGCCGAGGGCGTCGAGCGCGGTGGCGAGGCGCCGGGTGTGGCCGGCGACCTCGGCGTAGGTGAGCCGCTCGGCTCCGGCCGTCACGACCGGCTTGTGCGCGAAGAGCCGCTCCGCGCGGTCGAGGATGTGGGCGATCGTGAGCGGCCGCGGCTGCATCAGCCCGTCGATGGCGCCGCCGCCGGCTCCGGGGACGCGCGCTTGTTCAGGCATGAGGGTGCTCTTTCGGTCGGCGGGCCCGGGCCCGGCTCTCGGGGCGGGTGTCACTCTAAGTGCGCTTTCCGGCGGAAGAGAGGTCAGAATCTTCCACTGATCGGCCTGCCCCGGCGGTGGTTGATCACACCCCGGCCGGCCCGGACCCCATCCGGCCGTGCCGATGCACGCCCATTCGCCGGACCGTCAAAACTCTTCACAACCGTTGTCCGGCAACAAACTTTCGTACATCCGTCAGGTGACGGATGTCTGCATCCCGCGCGTCACGAAACATTGCTCTACGGAGTCCGACGCTCCGGACCTCGACACCGAGGAGGAGCGATGTTCCGTGCTACCACCGTCTCCACCGCCGTGATCTTCGTCCTCGCCATCAACCTGCGGCCCGCCGTGACCAGCCTGGGAGCCGCCCTGCCGGACATCTCCGTCGCCAGTGCCCTCATCGCCGCGGTCCTCGTCGCGCTGCCCCTGTGGGCGATCGGCCTGGGTGGCTGGGCCACGCCGTGGCTGTGCGGCCGGGTGGGAACGCACCGGACCGTCACCTTCGCCCTTCTCGGACTGGTGCTGTCACTGGCCGGCCGGGTCCTCGGGGGCCCGATCCCGCTCCTGGCCGGGACGGCGCTCGCGTGCCTGTCCATCGCCGTGCTCGGCACCATGCTGCCCCTGCTGGCCAACGGGTCCGCCGCCTTCACCCTCGGGCTCGGGCTCGGCAGCACGGCCGGGGCACTGGTCACCCCGGCGGTCGTGATGTCGTCGTCGTGGCGGATCGCCCTCGGCCTGTGGGCGGTCGTGGCCCTGCTGGCCCAGCAGGTGTGGCGGCGCACCCCCGGCGAGTTCGTCTCGCCGCGGACCGCGTCGGGCTGGGTGCCCGCCTGGGCCTTGACCATCCACTTCGGACTCATCTCGACGGTGACGTTCCTGGTCATGGGCTGGCTCCCCGGCATCCTGCGCGACGCGGGGGTGTCCCCGGCGACCGCGGGCGCGTGCCTCGCGGTGTCGATGGCCATGGGGCTGCCCATGATGTGGCTGGTCCCGGGCTGGACGCGCCGGTGGAACAACCAGACCCTGCTCGTCATCGCCCTGGCCGCGCCCAACGCCATCGGGGTGACCGGCCTGCTCCTCGCCCCGGCGGCCGCCCCCTGGGTGTGGGCCGCGGCGACCGGCCTGGGCATGGGCTCGCTCGCGTTCGTCCTGACGACGATCTCGTTGCGCAGCAAGGGCAGCTCACTGGCCCTGTCCGCCGGGGTCCAGGGCGTCGGTTACGTCATCGCCGGGTTCGGCGTGCTGGCCTGCGGCTGGCTGCACACCTACACCAGCGCCTGGCGGACACCGCTGATGCTGGTGCTGGGGATCCTGCTCGGCCAGGTCATCAGCGGGCACCTGTCGGTGACCCGCCGGACTTCGAAGCTGCCGGTCCCGGGCCCGCTCGTCGTGCTGCCCCCGCGGAACGCTCCGGAGGTCGGTGTCTGACCCCGCCGTGCACAGTCCACTTCGGACACCCGCCGGCCCGCACTCAGCCCGGGGAGGACTGGTTGCGGGCGGCTTCCCGGGCGATGTCGATGCGCGAGTTCACGCCGAGCTTGGTGAGGACGTGCGAGACGTGCGTGCCGACCGTGCGCGGGGACAGGTAGAGCCGGGCCGCGATCTGCGGGTTCGACAGGCCTTCGACGACGAGTGCGGCGATCTTGGCCTCGGTCGGGGTCAGGCTCTCCCAGCCGTGCGTGCTCTGGCGGTGCTTCACCGTCGGGCCGCTCCGGATGCCGTAGGTCCGGAACAGGGCGCGCAACCTCGCCACGTCCCATTGCGCGTCCAGCCCCGAGTAGATGTCGACGGCGTGGGTGAAGGCGGCCCGGGCCGAACCGCGGTCTTCGGACTCGTCGTTCGCGAGCGCGACCGCGGCGGCTTCCAGGGCCTTGGCCCGGAAGAGCGGCCGGCCCGCGTCGTGGTAACCGTCGGCGGCACGCAGCAGCGTCGCCGCGTCCCGCTCGAGCAGACCGCGGCAGTACAGGGCCAGCGCGCGGTGGTGCGGAACGGTGGAGTCGGCGGCGATCGCGCTCGCCCGGGCCTCGATCTCCCCCGCCGTCCCCACGTCGCCGATCGACGCGGCCAGCCGGGCGGCGTCCGCCAGCAGGTCCTCGCCCGCGTCTTCGCCGTCGAGCACACCGGTCAGCAAGGTGAGCGCCTGTTCCGGCGCGCCGGCGTGTTCGAAGGCGAGGCAGCGGGCCCGCACCAGGGGTTCCACGACCCGGTCGCCGATGCGTTCCGCGTAGGGCGCGGCGACCTCGAGGTGCCGGCGCGCCGCGTCCGTGTCGCCGCGGTGGAAGTGGATGATCGCGGCGACCCCGTGGTCGCAGCACACCACGCTCGGGTCCTTGCGCTCGTCCGGGACGACGTCCACCTCGGCCAGCGCGTCGTCCCACCGGCCGGCACCCAGCAGCAACTGCCCGAGCGCGCTCTGGACCTGGGTCAGCCGGACGGCGCTGCCGGTGCGGTCGGCCAGTTCCCGCGCCCGCCCGGCGGCGGCGAGCGCGTCGGCGTAGCGGTCGAGCGCGCCGTAGGTGACCGACTGGTTGATGCGCAGCAGCAGCGTGAGGTCGATCAGCTCGGGGTCGCCGCGCACGATCACCATCGCCCGCTCGAACAGCGGCAGCGCACCGGTCCACTCGCCCCGCATCATCGCGACCAGGCTCAGCACGTGCAGCGCCCACCCGGTCGCCCAGCGGTCTTCGACCGGGCCGAGCTCCACGAGCGCCGCGGTGGCGACCCGGCCGGCGGAGTCGACCTCGCCGAGGTCGCGGTGCGTGCGTGCGATGAGCACCAGCAACCTGGCCCGGTGCCGGGCTTCCAGCCCCGGCTGGGTCAGTGCGTCGTTCAGCTCGGCGAGGGACTCGGCGGAGCGGCCGGTCATCCCGCGGCACTGGACGACCGTCGTGTGCAGGTCGACGACCACGTCGGGATCGCGGACGCGGTCGAGGGCGCGGCAGGCGATCCGCTCGGCCTGCGCGACGTTGCCCACCCGGAAGTAGGCGTCGGCCAGCCGGCAGGCCAGCGCACCGGTCACGGCGTCGTCGAGCGGCGCGTCCCGCACCGCCCGTCTCAGGAGCGCGACGGCGGCCACGGGTGACTGGCCGATCAACGGCGTGGCCACGTCGAGCAGCCACCGCACCGCCCACGCCGGCACCGGCACCCGACTGTCCGTTGTGGACACCATGGGCAGCAGCTGCCGCGCGACGCGCTCGACCGGCGCGCTCGATTCGGCCAGCGCCCACGCGGCGGCCTGGTGCCAGGCGATCCGGACCGCCGTCGGCATCTCGTCGTACAGCGCCCGGCGGATCAACGCGTGCCGGAAGGCCAGGTCGTCACCGGCCGCCACCAGCACCCCGGCGGCGCGCGCCTCGTCGAGGGCGGGCAGCAGGCCGGCGAGCGAGCTGTTGGTGACGGTCACCAGGTCCGCGACCGAGAAGCCGTCCCCGAGCAGCGCCGCCGCCCGCAGCACGGTCCGCGCCGCCTCGGACAGGAACCCCAGCCGGTCCGCGATCGCCTCCGGCAGGGAGTCCGGCGTGGCCGTGCCGGTCAGCTCCGCGACGCCGGCGGTGTCGACTTCCAGGCACGAGCTCCTGGTCAGGGCGTCGAGCAGTTCGGTGAGGTACAAGGGGTTTCCGGCCGCGCCGGCGGCGAGTTCCTCCAGCCGGACGCCCGGCTTGCCGCCGGTCCGCGCGGCCACCAGCTCGAGCACCGCCGGTTCTCCCAGCCGGCCCACCCGCAGCCGCTCGGCCTGCGGGACGACCCGGAAGAGCGACCGCAGGTCGTCGCGGCGCGGCACCGGCCGCAGCACACCCACCAGCAGCAGCGGGAGCCGCCGGACCGACCGCGCGATCCGGCTCCACACCGCGACCGTCGTGCGATCGGCCCACTGCAGCTCGTCGACGACCAGCATGACCGGCCCGGCCTGGCAGAGCTCGTCCACCAGCGCGATCAGCTGCTCGGCCGCCGCGGCGGCGAGATCGGCCCCCTTGTTCGCGACCGCCGCGCCCCCGAGCAGCTCGGAAATGGTGTCACGACGGGGATCCCGCGTCACCGGCGCGATCTGCAGGGCGTCCAGGAGCGGGAGCAGCGGCAGGGCCTGCCCGAGTTCGTCGCCGGCTCCCCAGAACACCTGGCAGCCCGCATCCGCGGCGGCCACGCACGCGGCTCGCACCAACGCCGACTTGCCGATGCCCGGCTCCCCGTCCACCAGCACGGCCCGGCCGCGGCCCGCTTCCGCTTCATGGATCCAGGCGACCAGCCGGGACAGCTCGTCGTCCCGACCGACCAGCAGCTCGATACCGTCCGTGAGCGGTCGCACACCGGGGATACTAGAAGGAAAAACCTTACCCAACAAGAGGTATGGGGATGCCGCTCGGATGAACAGCCGTTTTCCGCCGTTCCCCTCCGTAAACATCAATTTCGGGAATAATCTCGATTCGTGATCCCAGCGTGATTTCCCCACCGGGTTTTGCCGGGTCACCGGACGCGCGGGGCGCCCAGCTCCGCGCGAATCCGCCCGCCCCGCCGGCCATTCGCGCGTCAGGGCCACCATCCGGACAGAAGAGGGAACAACGGCGTCGCACCCGAAGAAACAGTGCCCATCGAGGGCGGAGACCTCCGCGACCGCGGTCGAAGACGATTCCTCCGACCGCGCCTGTCCCGGGTCCGCGGCAGAGTTCGTTCGAAGATTTCGACAGGCACGCGATGATCGTCCCGGCGGGCTTCGCGCGGGCTTCCCCCGCGAATACGCGCGAGGCGGCGATGGTACGTGCCGACCGAGGTGACGACGACAACCGGTGGATTTCGACACCGTGAATTCGCCGGGTTCGCCGTCGCCCGGAGCGCGACCGCTGATCCATTGTCTTTTACCGCGACCGGCGCTCCCGCGGCCACGTTTTCCGCAGTCTTTCCGGCGGCGGCCGGGTCCGACCGAGCCCGAACGGCAGTCACCGGCTGCTGCACGCGGTCCAGCCGGCGATGCCCCCGGCCGGGCCGCGCCGGCGTGCCCGGCGAACCGCCCGCCCGCCCCGCTGGGCCGCACCGGCGCCCGTCCCCGATCGGAGCAGCCGCACCCGAAACCGCGATCCCGGCGCCGATCCGTCCGGGAATCGGTGGCGGAAAACCCTTTCCACCACGGCTATCCGTAGCGCCTTCCGGCACCCGCCGACCGCCCAAGATCTTCGATCAAGTATTCGTGCCGCCATTCTGGTGAAATCCCGGGCGCGAGCTACATCACGCATTGTCAAGCGATGTCGCGCTGCCTACAGTGGCCTGCTTGACAGACCGGGAAATGAATCACGGATCTTCCCGGGATTCGGTAGAGCCAACCGTCATCTCCTTCGAGGAGCAGGACTTGTTTGGAATCACCACGGGCCGTGGCGGGGTTCACGCACGTCACGCCGCGCTCGCCGTCGCAGCACTCATGCTCACCACCGGTTGCGGCGCACTCGGTTCGACCGGCTCGGGCGGCTCGTCCAGCGGCAGCGGCCTGGAAAAGACGACACTCAAGGTCTCGATCCTGCCCACCACGGACCTCGCGCCGTTCTGGCTGGCTCAGGACAACGGCTACTTCAAGGCCGAAGGCCTCAGCGTCGACTCCGTCATCGCCGCCAGCGGGCAGGCCTCGTTGACGAAGTCGATCTCCGGCGAAGCCGACATCGCGTTCTCGACCTACCCGCCGTTCTTCACCGCGAAGAGCACCGGCGCCGCCGACATGCAGCTGGTCGCCGACGCGACCTCGGTCAACCCCAAGTCCAACGCGATCGTCACCGTGCCGAATTCGCCGGTGAAGACCATCTTCGACCTGGCCGACAAGAAGATCGCCATCACGGCCAAGAACACCGCGTCGGACCTCCTGACGCGTTCGGTGATGCAAGATCACGGCGTGAGTTTCAGCAAGGTGAAATGGGTGCTGATCCCGCTGCCGAACATCGCCGCGGCGTTGCAGCAGGGCGAGGCGGATGCCGCGTACCTGCCGGAGCCCTACATCACCCAGGCCGCCAAGACGGCCGGCGCGATCCCCGTGATCGACATCAACTCCGGCGCGACCCAGGACTTCCCGCTGACCGGCTACGGCGCGACGAGGAAGTGGGTGCGGGACAACCCGAAGACCCTGGCCGCGTTCCAGCGCGCGATGCAGCGCGCCACGCACGACGCCCTCAACGACCGCGCCAAGGTCGAGCCGCTGCTGGTGCGGTTCGCCAAGATCGACGAGGACACCGCCAAGCTGCTCACCCTGCCGGGCTACGGCTCGACGTTGGACTCGCGGCGCCTGCAACGCGTGCCGGACCTGCTGCTGCAGCTCGGCGCCATCCCGAGGGCGATCGACGTCAACTCGATGATCGGGCCGCAAGCCGGACGATGACCCGGCGCCGGTACCCGGGCGGGACGGTTCCGCCCGGGTACCGCGCTATTCGCCGAGGTTGGGCATCGGCCGGTTCGATCCCCAGTTGATCGGCGGGTCGAACGCCCCGCTGACCGTGTCCAGCTTCGTCCCCTTCGGCGGGAACTCCGTCAGGAAGTTGTCCGGCTTGTTGTGCTGGATGAACTTCTGCACGTTGGAGGAGAGCCCGTCGTAGCCGGCGTCGAGCTTGACGTGGTCCCGGATGCCCTGTTCGGCGGGGTTCTTGGCGTCCGGCCACTTGACGTTATCGCTGGCCGTGACCGAGTAGTCCACCTTGAGGCCCTGGGCTTCCTTGCGGAAGTCCGCGGGCGTCCCGTCGATGCCCCAGGCGTTCATCTTCCGCTGCAGCTCCGTGTCGCCCATCCGGTTGACCGTGTCCTTGAACTGCCCGATCTGGATGTCGGCCTGCTTGAGCTTGCTCTCGAAGTTGCCCGACATCTGGGAGTTCGCCTTGCGGGACAGCGTGGTCATGTTGTCGGCGGTCCCGGAGCCGCCGAGTTCGTTGTTCTTCAGGTGCCCCTTGATGAAGTAGCCCTCGTCGGAGTCGGGCTTGTAGCCGTTCTTGCCGTCGCCCTTGAGCTTGTCGAGCTCGGCCTGCAGGCGCGGGTCGAAGTCCGCGTGCTTGGTCCCGTTCAGGTCGTTGACGTCGGTGAGGTGGTTGCCCGCCGGCGTGGTGCCGCCGGGGCGGCTCCCCCGCCCGGACCCGTCGAGTGAGCCGCCGCCCGACTTCCCGCCGCCTTGCATCACCGTCCGGCCGGAGTTGCCGTGCGACACGTTGTCGTTGCCGGTGAGCGGCGGGTCCTGCCGGCCGGTCTTGGGCCTCTTCGTGGCGGACCCGGTCCCGGCGGCACCGTTCCCGAGCCCCGGGTTGGTGTTCGGCCCCCGCTTCTTGCCGGTCTTGCACGGCGCCGGGGCCTCGAAGGTCGCGTCGTCGTCGAGGAACGCGGTCGGGTCGTCGGCGTAGTTGACGACCTTGCCGCTGTTGCGGGTCAGGCCGAGCGGGTCGGCGGCGAGGAACGGGTCCTCGACGTAGGTTTCGGGGTTCGGCGCCGGGGTCAGGCCGAGCGGGTCCGGCGAGATGTAGCGGGCGTTGGCCGGGTCGTAGTAGCGGAAGACGTTGTAGTGCAGGCCGGTTTCCGCGTCGAAGTACTGGCCGGGGAACCGCAGTGGTGTCTGCGGCCGGGCGCCGGGCGCGGTCAGGCCCCACAGGCTCGTCCGCACCGGGCTGACCGTGCCGTGGTCCGGCCCGACCAGCTCGGTCGGGGTGCCGATCTCGTCGGTGATCACGGCGGAGACCTCGACCCGCCCGTCGGGCAGGGTGCGGGCCTGCGCCACCACCCGGTCCTCATCGGGGTGGTGGATCCAGGTCAGGGTCTCCACCGGTGCGCCGCCGGCGGTGTGCCGCGCTTCGACGAGATTCGTGCCGTCCCAGGCGAAATCGACCCGCTCGACGACGGCGCCCGCGGGGTCCAGGCGTTCCTTGGCGGTGCGCCGGTCCAGCGCGTCGTAGCGGTAGCGCCACCGGGAACCGTCCGGCGTCCGCACCGCGACCAGGTGATCGTGCGCGTCCCAGCCGAACGTCCAGGTGAGCGCCGTCCCGTCGGGCGCGGGCAGGGTCCGGCCGACCAGCCTGCCCTGCGCGTCGTGGGTGTAGCGCACCGCGCCCGCCGCGGCGAGCACGCCGCCGGCGTACTGGCGCGGGCCCGCCTCGGGGCCGGTCCCCGGCGAGGAGGAGATCAGGTTGCCGAGCACGTCGTAGGCGTAGCGCTCGGCCCCGCCGTGGTGCACGGCGGCGGTGACGCGGCCGGCGTGGTCGAACTCGTACCGCACTCCCCCGGCCGGGTCCTCCCGCGCGGCGATGCTGCCGTCCGCGCGCCGGTGGTAGCGCGTGGCCCCGGCCGGGGTGTGCTGCGCGACGAGCCGGCCCACCGGGTCGAACTCCTGCCGCAGCAAGGGATTCGGCCCGGCGGAGAGGCCGAGCGTGCGGCCGGCGGCGTCCTGGTGCAGGGCCAGCTCGGTGCCGGCGATCCGCACCAGCTCCGCCCCGTCCGCGCGCTGTCCCCAGTGGACGTCCACTCCGGACGGAGTGCGCCGGGTCTTCTCGCCGTGGGGGTAGCCGAAGGTGGTGGTCCCCGCCGCGGTGGTCTGCCGCGTGACGCGGCCCTCGCCGTCGTGGGTCAGCTCGAGCACGCCGTCCGGCCCGGTGGCGCGCACGAGCCGCCCGACCGGGTCGTAGCGGTAGGTCTCGGTGCCCGCCGGGCTGATCCGCTCGGTCAGGTTGCCCAGCACGTCGTACCGGGACTCCACGGTCTCCCCGGCCGGGCCGGTGAGCCGCACCCGCTGTCCCGCGGCGTCGTATTCGCAGCGGGTGACGCGGCCGGCGAAGTCCGTCTGGGAGAGCAGCCGCTCTTCGGCGTCGTAGGTGTAGTGCCAGGTCTGCCCGGCGGGGTTGGTCACCGCGACCAGCCGCAGCTCGGTGTCGTAGCGGTGGGTGGTGCGCGCGCCGAGGGCGTCGACCGTGGCGGTGATCGTGCCCATCGGGCCGTTTTCGGTGCGGACCACCCGGCCCAGCTCGTCGGTGCGGGACGTCTCTTCGCTTTCGCCGTCGAACGTCCACTGCCGGCGGCTTCCGTCCGTGGCGAGGACTTCGCGCAGGGAGCCCTCGACCGTCCACGCGTAGGTGGTGTGGCCGCCGAAGCCGGCCACCGCCCGCGGCCGCCCGAAGAGGTCGAGCTCGACGCGGGGCCCGGCGACGTCCGGCAGGACCCCGGTGCCGGCCTCGGCGTGCTCGTGGTGCTGGTCCTCGGTCACGCCGAGCGGGTCGGCGTAGGGGTCCGGCAGGTTCGGGGCCGCGTAGCGGCGGCGGAAGACCCGGTCGCCGTCGGCCACCTCGATCTCCAGCTCGGTGTCGGTCCGCTCGGTGATCAGCACCCGGGAGCCGTCGGCGCGCAGCACCGAGACGAGCCGCCCGTGCGCGTCGTGCTCGAACTCGGTGCGCCGGCCGAGCGGGTCGGTGCGCGCGAGCAGCACGTCGCGCGGACCCCACTCGCGGCGGGTCACGCCACCGAGCCGGTCGGTCAGCGCGACCGTGTTGCCGTTCTCGTCGAACTCGTAGACCGTGTCGCGGCCGAAGGAGTCGGTCACGGTGGTGCGCCGGTCGGCGTAGACGAGCGTGGAGTCGAGGTAGCCCTGGTCGCCGACGCCCCGCACGCAGCGGCCGTGCTGGTCGTAGACGTAGCGGTACCAGGCGCCGACGTGGTTGGTCCAGCCGGTGAGCCGGCCCTCGGCGTCGTGGGTGTAGCGGGCCGGCCGGGGCGAGGAGTTGGCGCGCAGGGACAGGTGCCCGTGCGCGTCGTAGTCGTACCGGGCGACGGGCACGTCACCGGTGTCGGCCAGCGCCCGGACGGCGCGGATCCGGCCGCCGGCGACGTCGAAGGCGATCCGGGCGCCGCCGGAGTGCGTGAGCAACGCGGGCGCGCCGTCGGCGTCGTGGTCCAGCTCGACGTATCCCGCGGCTTCGGTGCGGATCTCCCTGAGCAGGAACAGGTCCGGGTTCCCCTCGGCCGCGACGAACCGGTGCAGGGTGCCGCGCGAGGGGTTCTCCAGGACGTAGTCGGCGCCCTGCCCGTGCATCCGGCGCAGCGGACCGTGCGGGGAGGTGGCCGCCTTCCCCGGCGCGGGCACCGGGAACCGCAGGATCATCGCGTCGGCGCTGTAGTAGGTGACGGTCCCGTTCGCCACGGTCAGCCGCTCGTCCAGCAGCGACGCCCACGTGGGCCCGAACCAGCGCCCGCCTCGGTAGGACGAGACGTGGTTGCGCACGATGAGCTGCCCGAGCGGCCCCGGCACGACGAGGTCGCTTTCGGTCATCAGGACGTCGCCGGTCTGGACGTCGATCGGGTCGCCGCTGCCCTCCTTGCAGACCGGTTCCTTGGTCTCGGAGGTGTTCCGGTCCGGGCCCTTCGATCCGTCGGATCCCTTGGCGCCGGCCGACTTCGTCGAGTCGCCGCCCGGCGGATCGTCGAGCCCGCGCGAGGCCGGCGGCGGATCGGTCTTGGGCGGCGGGTCGGCCTTCGCCGGCGGCGGGTCGGCCTTCGGCGGCGGGTCGCCCTTGGCTCCGGACGGCGTGGTGTCGTCGCCCTTCGCGCCCGAGGGAGTGGTGCCGTCGCCGTCGCCCTTGCCCTTGGGTCCGTCGAGGCCCTTGGGATTGCCGTTGATGTCGGCGTGCTTCGGGGCGGGGGCGCCCTTGCCCGGCTTGATGTTCTTCAGTGCCTTCGCCGCGTCGCCGAACAAATCACCGGCGCGCTTGAGCAACGGGACCAACGCCTGGAGCGCCTTGACCAGCCGCTTCACCAGATCGGCGATCTTCGACGCCGTCTTCGCGACCGCGTTGATCACCTGCGGCACGACCCACGTCATGCCGATGCCCAAGGTGAAGATCACCTGCAGCGCCCAGCTGATCAAGTGACCGACGAGCTCCGCGATGATGTCACGCACCAACGCCCGCACCGCCGCGACGACCTCACCCGCGGTCTTCACGCCGCTGGATGCGCCTTCGCAGCCCTTCTGGGCGGTTTCCAGCAGCGTGACCGTGTCCTGCGCCCGCTGGCGGTAGGCGTCACCGGCGTTCCCGGTCCACGACGAGACGTCCGTCTTCACCATGCCGGTCAGATCCTGGCCGATGCTGCCCAGCTCGGCCGCGACGTTCTTCCACGTCTCCGACTGCGCCGCGATCTCATCGGCGTTGCCGGTCAACCCGTTAAGCGCTTCCTTCAACGGACCGACGTGCTCGATCAGCCAGCCGACACCGGCCGCGAGGATCGCCCCGAACGGATCCATCGCCATCGACAACGCATCCAGCGCGGTCCCGACCGCCCCCATCGCCACCGACGCCCAGTCGCCGCTCTCGATGGCCGACTTCAGGTCGTTCGCCGACTCCAGCAGCGAGATCCCCGAATACGCCGTCGTCGAGTCCTTGGTCTCCGCGACCAATGGATTGCTCATCCGTCCCCCGCCTCAGTCCCCCAGACTGACCCGAAGTTCCCATGTAAACACACCCGGGCCGGTGGACCGCCGGGGGTGTGATCATCGCGAAACCCGGGGCACAGCGCGGCTTGACAGCGCCGGTCGCGCTCGTCGACAGTCCGGACTGTGGCTGAGCACCGACTTCCGGCGACCCCCGAGACCACCGTCGACGTTTTCGACCGGGACACCGCACCCGTGCTCACGGTCGACCCGGGCGACTCCGTCGTGGTCGGCTCGCTCGACGCCGCGGGCTACCTGGAACGCCGGCTGACCGGCCCGACGATGTTCTCCGACCGGCGCGGGCACTGCCTGACCGGGCCGATCGCCGTGCGCGGCGCCGAGCCGGGAATGGTCCTGCAGGTGCACTTCGCGTCGATCACGCCCGGGGACTGGGGCTGGACCACCGCGGCGGTGAAGGACAACGCGCTCACCCGCCGGCTCGGCGTGGCCGGCGGGCCGGCCGCGCGCCTGACGTGGGACATCGGCGACGGCACCGCGACCAGCAACCTCGGGCACACCGTCGCCATCGCGCCCTTCCTCGGCGTCGCCGGGATGCCGCCCACCGAGCCGGGACCGCACTCGACCATCCCGCCGAGAGCGGCCGGCGGCGGCAACATCGACTGCCGCGACCTGGTGGCCGGGTCCACGTTGTCCCTGCCGGTGACCGTGCCCGGCGCGCTGCTGCACCTGGGCGACGGCCACGCGGCCCAGGGACACGGCGAAGTCGGCGGGACGGCGATCGAATGCCCGATGACCACCCGGGTGACCCTGACGCTGTCGGCGGATCCGGTGGTCCCGGGCATCCACGCCGAGACGCCGGAAGGCCGGGTCACCTTCGGGTTCGACGCCGACCTCAACCAGGCCACGGCCGACGCGATGGACACCATGCTGACCTGGCTGCAGCGGCTCCACGGCGTCGACAAGCCGACCGCGCTGGCGCTCGCCAGCCCGGTCGTGGACCTGCGGATCACCCAGATCGCCAACGAGACGTGGGGCGTGCACGCGGTCCTGCCGCACGGCGCGATCCGCTGACCGGCCGCGTCAGCGAGCGGGGCCGGACGCCTGGTCGCCGGGTGCGGGAAGCAGCGCCTCCGCGAGCCGCTTCCCCACCGAAAACGGCCGTGCGTCCCGGGACACCACCGACGTGGCGGTCGTGCCCTCGAGCAGGAGCAGCAGCTCGTCCGCCAGGGCGTCCGCACGGTCCGACCCGGCGCGGTCGAGCTGGGTCCGGAGGTAGCCGCGCAGGGCGGTCTTGTGGTGGCGGACCACCTCGCGGACCGGGTCCGCGGGATCGGGGAACTCCGCGGCGGCGTTGAGGAACGCGCAGCCGCGGTAGCCGTCGCGGGACAGCCACGCCTCGTACGCGTCGAACACCGCCAGCACGCGCTCGCGCGGGTCGTCGTGCCCGGTCGTGATCGCGTCGACCTGCTCCTGCCACCGGCGGTCGCGATCGCGCAGGTACGCGACGACCAGCCGGCTCTTCGAACCGAAGTTCCCGTAGAGGGCGGCCTTCGTCACGCCCGCTTCGGCCGCCACGGTGTCGACTCCCACCGCGTGGATGCCGTCGCGGTAGAACAGCGTCGAAGCCGCCTTGAGCACCTTCGCTCCCGCGTCGCCCGGACGAGTCCTGCCCACCATTCCTCCACACCGGTCTGTCTACCCCTTTACCTGGGACAACAGTAGCATTCCTTGACACCAGACAGACCTGTCTGTTTGGTGGAAATATGGCGAGGACGGCGGAAGGCACGGCCCGGTGGTGGCCCGTCGCGGCGGCCGGCGCGGGCGTGATCGCCCTCTGCTACGGCTTCGCGCGCTACGCCTACGGGCTGTTCGTCCCGCGGTTCAGCGCAACGTTCGGGCTCACGACGGCCTCCGTCGGCGTGCTCGGCGGCCTCTCCACCGCGGGGTACGGCCTCGGGCTGCTGCTGTCCCCGAGAACATCGGCGTGGTCACCGCGCGGCACCGTGCTGCTGGCCGCGGCGGCGGCCACCGCGGGTCTCGCGCTGATGGCGGCGGCACCGGGGGTCGCGGTGTTCGGCGCCGGGATCGTCATCGCGGGCGCCGGCGCCGGACTCGTGTCGCCGGGCGTCGCGCAGCTCATCGGCGAAACCGTCGGCGCGAGCTCCCGGCCGCGGGCGCAGACCTGGGCGAACACCGGAACCGGCCTCGGGCTCGCGGCGTCGGCGTTCACGCCCCTGCTCGCGTTCGGCTGGCCCGCGATCTGGGCGACGTTCGCCGTGCTCGGCGCGGCGACGACGCTGGCCGCCTGGCGGACGCTGCCGCACGCCCGGCCCGCCGAAGCGGCCACCGGTCCCGCCCGCGGCGTGGCGCCGCTGGTGGTCAACTCGGTGCTCATCGGCGTGACGAGCGCGCCGTACTGGACGTTCTCCAGCTCCCACCTCACCGAGGCCGGGCTGAGCCCGGCCGCCGCGACCTGGTGCTGGTTCGGCATCGGCGCCGCCGGGCTGCTCGGCGGCCTGGCCGGCCGGGCCGCCGGGCGCATCGGGCTGCGGGCCGCCAACCTCGCCACGTGGACGCTCGCGGCGGCCGGCATCGCCCTCCTGGCCCTCCCCTGCCCCGGCCTCCCCGGCGCACTGGTGTCCGGCGCGCTGTTCGGCGTCACCTACATGGCGCTGACCGGCCTGTGCATCCTCTGGGCCGCCCGCCTGTTCCCGGCGCGGCCCGCCCGCGGGGTCACGTGGTCCTTCGCCGGGCTCGGCGCCGGCCAGACCGCGGCGTCCCCGCTGGCCGGCGCGGCGGCGTCCGGCATCGGGCTGGGCGCGGTGTTCGGGCTGACGGCACTGGTCGCACTGGTCGCGTGGAGCCAGCTCCACCCCCGCCTCGCGCCACCCGCGCATGTTCACCGAGGGCGTTCTCCGGGTAAGTACCTGCCGGACGCTCCACGAGGTGGTCGTGGAGCCGGACGGAAGGCGACTCGCCGATGACGATCGAGCAGACGCGGCACAGCACCGACGAACTGCGGGTCGTCGCCCTGGAAGTCGCCGACGACCTCAGCGAGCTGGCCGCGGTGCGCGCCTGGGCCGACCGGCTCCTCCTCGACCTGCCCGACCACGTGCGCCACGACGTGGTGACGGTGGTCGACGAGCTCACGTCCAACGCCTTGCGCCACGGCGAACCGCCGCGGCAGGTCCGGTTGCTGCGGCGCCTGAACTGGCTGTGCGTCGAGGTCGACGACGCGTGCCTCGACCCCGCGTGCTCGCAGCCGTCCATGGGGGCGCCGCCGAGCGGGCTGGGGCTGGTCGCGAACCTGAGCGTCGCGTGGGGCCAGTGGCAGCGCTCGACGGGGAAGACGGTGTGGGCCGAGATCACCTTCGACGCCGGCTAGCAGCGGATCGGCGGCGAAATCGGGCGAACACCTGGCCAACCGAGCGGAAGAGGACGAGGCTGCGCGGGTGCCCGACTTCAGAGGATTCAGCCTGTTGGCCCGAATCGGCTTGACCTGCTACGCCTGCGTGCACCTCGTCGTCGCGTGGCTGGCGGCGCAGGTGGCGCTCGGGGACAACGAAAAGGCCGACAAGGCCGGTGCCCTGCAAATCGTCGCGTCGGGCGGTGGAGCGTGGCTGCTCTGGGTGATCGCCGTCGGCACGGGACTGCTGGCGCTGTGGCAGCTCACCGAGGCGATCGCCGGCCACCGGCACGCTCCCCAGCGGCGGCGGTGGGTGCGCCGGGCGACCAGCGGCGTCGAAGTCGTGTTGTACGGCCTGGTCGCCTACAGCGCGGGGAAGACCGCGACCGGCGGGTCCGCCAAGGCGGGCTCGGTGGTGGCCACGGTGCTGGCCGAGGACTGGGGAGCCTTCGCGGTGATCTCGGCCGGGGTCCTCGTCATCGCCGTGGCCGCGTTCCTCGCCTACCGCGGGATCAGGAAGAAGTTCGTCCACGACCTCGACCTCGGCGGAGCGTCCCCGGCGGTGCGCCGGTCGACCGAACGGCTCGGCCAGGTCGGCTGGTGCGCGATGGGGCTCACCTACGCCACCGTGGGCACGATGCTCGTCATCGCCGCCGTCGACTACGACCCCGCCAAGGCCGGCGGCCTCGACCCGGCGCTCAAGACGCTCGCGGTTCAGCCGTACGGGCAGTTCCTGCTGCTGGCGCTGGCCGCCGGCATCGCGGTCTTCGGGGTGTTCGCGCTGCTGGAGAGCCGGTACCGCAAGATCTGACGCGCATTCAGTCCTTCGGGTGAGAACGCGTGTTTGCCCGGCGGGATCGCGGGTATCCGCTGGTGGAAGCGAGCCGTCACCGCCCCGAGGTGCCGGCTCGTTCGGAAAAGAAGGAGCTTTCCCCACCGTGATTGTCCTCGGCGTCATCCTGCTCATCATCGGCTTCATCGTCGGCATCCCCGTGCTGTACA
The DNA here is from genome assembly GCF_030269325.1 of Amycolatopsis sp. NBRC 101858. GTDB lineage: Bacteria > Actinomycetota > Actinomycetes > Mycobacteriales > Pseudonocardiaceae > Amycolatopsis > Amycolatopsis ponsaeliensis. The sequence goes on from NZ_BSTD01000002.1 coordinate 1,365,640, forward strand.
CGATCGGTATCGTGCTGGCCATCGCCGGCGTCGTCTTGGCGATCCTCGGCGGGACCGGCCGCAAGATCGGCGGCCGGGCGCACTGGTTCTGAGCCGAACCCGTTCACCGCACCGCCGTCAGGGCCGGAAGCACGCGCTTCCGGCCCTGACCGCGTGGGTGGCGGAGACTTCCGGGCAAACTCCGCTGTCACCCCTCGTCATCACCCGATGGTGTGGTGTTAACTATCCGGACTGACAGAGAGCGTTTCCCCGACCTCGGCTGCGACGGCACAACGCCGTACCGGTTCGCCCGCCCCGCCCGGAAAGGCCGTCCTCGATGCGAGTGTCCGCACCGCTGTCGTCCGGTCAGCAGCGCCTTTGGACCGTCTCCCAGCTGGACGGGGCCGGCCCGGCCTACAACGAGACCATGGCTTTCACCCTCCGCGGCCCTCTGGATCGCGAGGCGCTGCGAAGGGCCTTCGACTCCCTCGCCGACCGCCACGAGGCCCTGCGGACCCGGATCGTCGTCGAAGACGGCCGGCCCGTGCAGGTCGTCGAACCCGCCGGGCACGGGTTTCCCTGCACCGTCACCGATGTCGCCGGACGACCGGGCGAGGCCGCCGAGCTGCGGCGCACCGACCCGTTCGAACCGTTCGACCTCACGCGGGCCCCGCTGGCCCGGGCCCGGCTGCTGGCCGACGGCGACGAGGACCACGTCCTGCTGATCACCGTCCACCACGTCGTCTTCGACGGCTGGTCCCGCACGCTGCTGCTGCGTGAGCTCGGCATCCTCTACGCCGCTCATCTGAGCGGCGCACCGGCGGACCTGCCGCCGGCGCGGCCCTACCGCGAACACGCAAGCGCGCAGCAGGAGTGGCTGGCCGGCCCCGGCCCGGCGCCGCACGAGGCGTACTGGCAGGACCGGCTCGACGGCGTGCCGCCGGTGCTGGAACTGCCCGCCGACCGGCCGCGCCCGGCCCGGCAGGACCACCGCGGCGCCCGGGTGCCGATCGCCCTCGGGCCGGACCTCACCGCGCGCCTGAAAGCGGTGGCCCGCGACCACGGCGCCACGCTCTACTCCACCGTCCTGACCTGCTGGTCCCTCTTGCTGTCCCGGCTTTCCGCACAAACTGACATCGTTGTCGGCGTCCCCACCGCCAACCGCGGCGCCGGCGGCGAGCACCCCGACACGATCGGGTTCTTCGTCAACACGCTGGCCGTGCGCGCCGACCTGACGGGCTCCCGCACCGGTGGTGCCCTGCTCAAGCAGGTCCGCGCGGCACTGCGGGGCGCGATCGACCACGTCGAGCTGCCGTTCGAACGGGTCGTCGAGCTGGTGAACCCGCCGCGCAGCCCGGCGCACACCCCGCTGTTCCAGACGATGGTCGCCTGGGTCCCGACCCTGCACGACCTCCTGGAGCTGCCGGGTGTGGCCGCCGAGCCCCTCGAGGTCGAGCACGCCCCCGCGAAGTTCGACCTCGCCCTCGGCCTCGCCGACGAGAACGGCGACGTCGCCGGGCACCTCGACTACGCCGTCGCCCTCTTCGACCACGCCACGGCGCAGCGGTACGCCCACTACTTCGTCCGGCTGCTCGACCAGCTGGCCGCGCGACCGGACCTCGACGTCTCGAGCTACGAACTCCTCGACGACGCCGAACGCCGCGAGATCCTCACCGGCTGGAGCACCGGGCCGAGTCCGCACCGGCGCCCCGGCGGGCTCGTCGACCGCTTCACCACCCACGCCGGGACCACCCCGGATGCCCCCGCGCTCGTCTGCGACGGCCGGACCCTCACCTACGGCGAGCTGGACCGCCGCAGCACGAAGCTGGCGAACGCCCTGCGCGCCCGCGGAGCCGGGCCGGGCGAGGTCGTGGCCGTCCTCAGTGGACGGTCGGCGGAGCTGGTGGTCGCCGTCCTGGGCGTGCTGAAGACCGGCGCCGCCTACCTCCCGCTCGACCCGGCCCAGCCGGCCGCGCGGCGGGCAGCGATGGTCGAGGACGCCCGGCCGGTCCTGGTCCTGGGCGACGACGTCCCGGCGCTGGAGGCCGAGGGCGACGAGACCCGGTACCCGGTCACGACCGGGTCGGACGAGCCGGCCTACGTGATCTACACGTCGGGCTCGACCGGGCGGCCGAAGGGGGTCGCCGTGACCCACCACAGCGTCCTCGCCCTGTTCGACCAGTGGCTCGACCGCTTCGGCGCGACGCCCGGCGAGGCGACGTCGGCGTGGTCGAGCATCGGCTTCGACGCCTCGGTGCACGAACTGCTGCTCCCCCTGACCACCGGCGCCGTGCTGCACGTCGTGCCCGAAGACGTCCGGCCCGACCCCGCGGCGCTGATGGCGTGGCTGCGGGAGCACCGCGTGGTGCAGGCGTTCCTGCCGCCCGCCTACGTCCGGTGGATCGACGAAGACCTCGGCCGGGTGGCCGGGCTCGCGCTGCGGCAGGTCCTCACCGGCGTCGAGCCGCTGACCGGCGCCGCACTCGCCCGGTTCGAAGCGGCCCTGCCCGGCCTGCGGATCTGCTTCGGCTACGGGCCGACCGAGGCCACGCTCTACGCCACCGCGCACTTCGCCCCGAAGCCCCTGGACCGCCCGGCGCCGATCGGGCGGCCGCTGCCCGGCTCGCGGCTGTACCTGCTGGACGAGCGGCTGCGCCCGGTGCCGCCGGGCGTGGTGGGCGAGGTCTTCCTGGCCGGCGACTGCCTGGCGCGCGGCTACCTGCACCGGCCGGGCCTGACCGCCGAGCGGTTCGTGGCGGACCCGTTCGCCCCGGGCGAGCGCATGTACCGGACCGGCGACCTCGCTCGCTGGCTGCCCGACGGCGAGGCCGAGTACGCCGGCCGCCGCGACGACCAGATCAAGCTGCGCGGGTTCCGCATCGAGCCCGGCGAGGTGACGGCCGCGCTGCTGGCCGTCCCCGGCGTCCGGGAGGCCGCCGTGCTGGTGGACCGCGAGGGCGAGCCCCGGCTCGTCGCCGGTATCGCGGGCGGCAGCCGGACCCCGCACGAGTGGCGTGCCGCGCTCGCCGACCGGCTGCCGGACTACATGATCCCGTCGGTGTTCGCCGAGTTCGACCGGCTGCCCCTGAGCCGCAGCGGCAAGCTCGACCGCGACGCCGTCCTCGCGCAAGCCCGGGAGAGCGCCCCCGCCGCGGTCAACACCGCCGCCCCGCGCGACCACGTCGAACTGGCCCTGCTGCGGATCTGGCGCACCCTGCTGCTGCACCAGGCGATCGGCGTCTCGGACGACTTCTTCGCCGTCGGCGGCACGTCGATCTCGGCGATCAAGCTGGCCCACGCCATCGGCGCCGAGTTCGGCCGCGAGCTGCCGATCCGCGACGTCATCCTGCACCCGAGCATCGAGGCGCAGGCCGCGCTGCTGCGTGCGGAAAGCCCGCCGGACGGCGGCAGCCTGATCGAGTTCCGCCGCGGCGCCGGCGACGCGCGCGTCGTCTGCGTCCATCCGGCGGGCGGGACGGCGTTCTGCTACCTGCCGCTCAGCGCCGCGCTGCCCGACGACGCCGGGGTCCTCGGGATCCAGTCCCCCGGGCTCAACGCCGGTGAAGAGCCGCTGCCGAGCGTCGAGGCGATGGCCGAGGAGTACCTGCGGCTCGTCGGCCCGCGCCCCGATGAGACTTTGGTCCTTTGTGGACTCTCCTACGGCGGCCTGGTCGCCTACGAGATGGGCCGCCGGCTGGCCGAACACCACCCGCGCGTCAGCGTCGTCCTGCTCGACACCACCGCGACCGACGACCCGGCCGCGAAGGCGGCGATCGAACCGGTGCCGGCGGCCGAGTTCCGCGAGAAACTGGTGCGCTTCAACGGGATGTACCCGGGGATCGAGGACGCGCAGATCGAGCGCTACCACCGCACGTACAACCACAACCGGCTGACCGCGCGCGAGCACGATCCCGGGGATTCCGCCGCGCGGGTGGTGTTCGTGCAGGCCGTCGGGGAGGACACGATCCCCGGCACCGCGGAGTTCTGGCGCCGCCGCGCCCGCGGCGAGTTCGACGTGGTCCCGGCCGGCTGCGGGCACTGGGACATGCTCGAAAGCGACGCACTGCCACTGGTCGCCAAGGTGATCTCGGCCGAGCTGGCGGCCCGATGACCTCGATCGCCCGCCGCGTCCACGACCGGGCGCTGCGGCACCCCGACGCCGTCGCCGTGGCCGACGGTGCGCGCCGGCTCACCTACGCCGAGCTGAACGCGGGCGCCGCCGCCGTCGCGGAATCCCTGTCCCGCAAGGGAGTCCGGCCGGGCGACGCGGTCGCCGTCGACCTGCCCCGCTCGGCCGAACTGATCCAGGTCATGCTGGGCGTGCTGCGCCTGGGCGGCCAGGTCGTGCCGCTGGACCGGCAGAGCCCGCCCGCCCGCCGCGACGTCATCCTCGCCGATGCGGGCGCGGCCGCCGTCGTCCACGACGGGCTGCCGGGCCTGCCCCCGCTGACGCCCGCCGAACTCCTGGCCGTCACGGTCGAAGCCGGCGTGCCCGCCGAGCCCGCGCCGGCGTCGTTCCTGTTCTCCACCTCCGGCACGACCGGCCGGCCCAAGGGCGTCGAGGTGCGCGACGCCGGGGTCCTGCGGCTCGCCGAACCCGGCTGGCTCGACCACGGCACGCGGTACGCCTGCCTGGCCAACCCCGCGTTCGACGCGATCAGCTTCGAGGTGTGGGTGCCGCTGCTCACCGGCGGTACCTGCGTCGTGCTCGACGACGAGACCGTCCGGGACCCGCGGGCGTTCGCCGAAGCGCTGGTCCGCGAGCGCGTCGACACGATGTTCGTGACCGCGACGCTGTTCAACGCGGTCGCCGAGACCGTGCCGGACAGCTTCTCGACCGTGCGGCGGGTCGTCATCGGCGGCGAACAGCTCAACGCCCCGCTGATCCGCCGCTGGTACCGGGCCAACCCGGACGCGCCGACCCGGCTGCAGAACGGCTACGGCCCGACCGAGACGACGACGTTCGCGCTGAGCTACGCCATCCCGCGGGGCTTCGACGGCGACGTCGTGCCGATCGGCCGTCCGCTGCCGGGCACCGGCGCGGTCGCCGTGACCGCCGACGAACGTGTGGCCGCCGAAGGCGAGCTGGCGGAGCTGTACATCTCGGGAGCCGGGGTCGCGCTCGGCTACCGCGGCCTGCCCGCGGAGACCGGGCAGCGGTTCGTCCGGCTGCCGTGGCTCGACGAGGGCCGCGCGCGGTTCTACCGCACCGGCGACCTGGTCCGCGTGCTGCCGGGCGGGCGCTTCGCCTACGCCGGGCGCACCGACCGGCAGGTCAAGGTCCGCGGGTTCCGGATCGAGCCGGGCGAGCTGGAGCAGCGGCTCCTCGCGCACCCGGAGGTCCGGCAGGCGCACGTGGCGGTGCGCCGCGCGGCCACGGCCGAGCTGCTCGCCTTCATCGTGGCCGGCGATCTTCCCTTCGACGTCTTCGAAGCTCATCTGAGCGAAACCGTGCCGGCCTACATGCGGCCGCACCTCGTCTTCCGCGTCGAGGAGCTGCCCCGGAACGCGAACGGGAAGGTCGACGAAGGCGCGCTCCTGGCCGGCGGGTTTATGCCGTGGCGGCCGGACTCCAGCGGTGCCGCGACCCGGTGGGAGCGCGAAGTCCTCGACGTCGTCGGGGACGTCCTCGGCCTTCCGGACCTGCACCCCGGCGACACGTGGCTGCGCTCCGGCGGCGACTCGCTCAAGGCACTGCGGCTGCGGTTCGCGATCCGCGAGCGGTGGGGTGCGGACCTGGCGCCCTCGGTGGTGCAGCGCGGGTCGTTCGCCGATCTCGCTGGCGCCGTCGCGGCGGCCGAGCGGGCGGCCTATCCGGAGCCGGGCCCGCCGACGACCGCGACGACAGCGCCGGCCACCAGCGAGCAGCAACGGCTTTGGCTGCTGCAGCAACGGAATCCCGCGTCCACGGCGTACCACGTGCCGCTCGCTTTCCGCGTCACCGGGTCCCCCGACCTCGACGCCCTGCGCCGGGACGTGCGCGGCCTGGTCGAGCGGCACCCGGCGCTGCGCACCGCCTTCGAGGCGACGTCCGACGGCCTGCGGCAGGTGGCGAAGGCGCCGTACGACCCGTGGACCGAGCCTTCCGAGGACTTCTTCACCGCGCCGTTCGACCTCGCGTCGGGCCGGCTGCTGCGCGCGGCCTGGCGGCCGGACGGCTCGCTTCTGCTGTGCCTGCACCACATCGCGGTCGACGGCTGGTCGCTGAACATCCTGTTCCGCGAGCTGTCCGGCGCCTCGCCGCGGCCCGGCACGCACACGCCGCTCGACTTCGCCGGGTGGCAGTCCCGGTGGTTCGCCTCCTCCGGCTACCGAGCCCAGCTGACCGAACGCTCCGACGACGCCGAGCCACTCGGCGAAGCGTCCCTCGCCGGGCGGCTGCACACGACCCGGATCGACCACGAACGCGTCGACGCATGGGCCGGCGAGCTGGGCCTGACCCGGTTCCAGCTCCTGCTCGGCGTGTTCGCCTGGAGCCTCTACGCCGTGACCGGGCGGACCCGGCCGCGGATCGCCGCGCCGGTGGCCAACCGGCCGGTGCGGGAGTTCGAAGACGGTGTCGGGATGTTCGCCAACACCGTCCGGCTGCCGCTGTCGGTGGATCCGGACGAAGATCTGGGCTCCCAGCTCCGCCGGCTCGGCGAAGCGGCCGGTGCGGCCCTGGACGGCCAGGACATCGCCTTCGCCGACCTCGATCCCGGGTACGCGGCGTTCGACTACCTGTTCGTCCTGGAGAACACCGACTTCGGCGCGTTGCGGCTGCCAGGGTGCTCGGTCAGTCCACAGTGGATCGAGGCCGCCGAAGCCAAGTGCGCGCTCACGCTGTCGGTCGTGGAACGGCCGGACGGCTTCGACTGCCTGTGGGAGTACGGCGAAGGCCACTTCACCGAAGCCGAAGCGACCGCCCTCGGCGACGTCTTCGACCGCGCCCTGCACGGCGACGCGCGGACACCGGACCACCGCGACCACGGCCGTGGTCCCACGGCGCAGCTGACGTGGGAGACCGTGGCGGACGGCTTCGCTCGCCAGGTCGCGCTGACGCCCGACGCGCCGGCGTTGACCGGCGAGACGACCCTGACCTACGCCGAACTGGACGCACACGCGGCGCGGCTGGCCGCCACCCTGCCCGGCGACGCGACCGACATCGCGCTGTACTTGCGGCCGTCGGCCGAGCACGTCGTCGCGCTCCTCGCCCTCGCGCGGCTGAACATCACCGCCGTACCCCTGGATCCCGCGTACCCGCCGGCGTTGCTGCGTGACGTGCTCGACCGGGTCCGGCCGAGCTGCGTCCTGCTCGCCCCGGGCGAAACGTTCGAAACGGACGTCGAACGGCGGGACGTCACGCTCACCGGCGGGCCGGTGCCGGACGTCCCGGCCCGGCACGCCGGACGGCCGCTCTACACGCTGTTCACCTCCGGCTCGACCGGGACGCCCAAGGGCGTGCGCGTCCCCGACCACACCCTGGCCAACCTGCTGCAGTGGCAGGACGCGCCACCCGCGGTGACGCAGCAGTTCTCGATGCTGTCGTTCGACGTGTCGTTCCAGGAGATCTTCACGACGCTGTGCGGCGGCGGCCGGCTGCACCTGGTCCGGCCGGAGTGGCGCCACGACGTCCCGGCGCTGCTGGCGCAGCTCGAAACCGCCGGCATCGAACGGATCTTCCTGCCTTACGTGGCGTTGCAGCTGCTGGCCGAGCACGGCGTCCGGCTCGGGCGGTACCCGTCGCGGCTGCGGGACGTGATCACCGCCGGCGAGCAGCTGGTGTGCACGCCGGCCATCCGCCGCTGGTTCGCCGGGCTGCCCGGCGCGCGCCTGCACAACCACTACGGCCCGACCGAAACCCACGTCGCCAGCGCGCTGACCCTCGACGGCGATCCCGCGGGCTGGCCCGACCGGCCCGCCATCGGCCGTCCCGTGGCGAACGCGGTGCTGCGGGTCGCCGACGCCGCGGGCGCGCCCCTGCCGCCGGGGCAGGTCGGCGAGCTGCTCATCGGCGGTCTCGCGGCGAACCGCTGCTACCTGGGCGAAGCGGCTCCGGAGAAGTTCGCCGAACTGCCGGAGCTGTACTACCGCAGCGGCGACCTCGCGCACTTCGACCGCGCCGGGCTGCTGCACTTCGACGGCCGGGCCGACCGGCAGGTCAAGCTCAGCGGGCACCGCCTCGAGCTCGGGCAGGTCGAGGCCGCGCTGCTGCGGCACCCCGACGTCGTCAACGCGGTCGTCGCGGCCGACGGCGACCGGCTGACCGCGTTCCTCGAATGCCGCCGGACGCCGACCGCCGCGGAGCTGGGCGAGCACCTCGTGCCGCTGCTGCCCCCGCACGCGCGGGTCGACCGCTTCCGCGTCGTGGCCGCCCTGCCCCGCACGCCCAGCGGGAAGCTCGACCGGGACGCCGCCGCCCGCACCCCCGGCGAGGACCTGCACCGGACGGCCGCGGCCCCGTCGAGCGAGCTGGCGGCGCTGTTCGAGGAGGTGACCGGCGCGCCGATCGGTCCCGACGAGACATTCTTCGCCGCCGGCGCCACCAGCCTCTCGCTGATGCGGTTCCACCTGCGCTGCGCGGAAGCGGGCTACCGCTTCACCGCGGCCGACCTCTTCGAGCACGTCACGCTCCGGGACCTGACCCGGCACCTCGAAAGCGGACCGGCCGCGGCCCGGGTCGTTTCCGAGGCCGCCGCCGACGAACCGGTGGCCGTCGTCGGCCTGGCGGTGCGGCTGCCCGGCGCACCGGACCTGGCGGCGTTCTGGGACCTGGTCGTCGCCGGGCGCCGGGGCATCGAAGAGTTCGCGGCGCCGGACGGCCTCGTCGGCGCGCGCAGCCTCCTGGACGATCCCTTGGCGTTCGACCCGGAGCACTTCGGGATCAGCCACCGCGACGCCGCGCTGATGGACCCGCAGCAGCGGCAGCTGCTGATGGCCTGCGTCGAGGCGCTGGCCCACGCCGGGGTCGCCGGGGCGGACCGGATCGGGCTGATCGCGGGCTGCGGCGAGAACACGTACTTCCAGCAGATGCTGCGCGAGGGCGACCCGGCCGCGCTGCCGGACGGCTTCCAGCTCGCGCTGCACCACGAGAAGGACTTCCTGGCGACGAAGGTGGCGTACCACCTCGACCTCCGCGGTCCCGCGCTGACGACGCAGACGGCGTGTTCGAGTTCGCTGGTCGCGGTCCACCAGGCCGCCGGGATGCTGCGCGGCGGCGAGGCGGACGTGATGCTGGCGGGCGGGGTGCTCGTCGACGTCACCCTGGCCGAGGGATACCGGTACCGGCCGCAGCACATCTTCTCGGCGGACGGCCACTGCCGCCCGTTCAGCGACGACGCGGACGGCACGGTGGGCGCGAGCGGCGTCGGCGTGGTGGTGCTGAAGCCCCTGTCGGCGGCCCGCCGCGACGGCGACACGGTGTACTCGGTGATCACGGGCTCGGCGCTGACCAACGACGGCGCGGTGAAGCAGGGGTACAGCGCCCCGTCCCCGGCCGGGCAACGCGCGGCCGTCCAAGCCGCGCTCCGGCGGGCCGGGCGCTCCGGCGCCGACGTCGGGTACGTGGAGACGCACGGAACGGGCACCCGCCTCGGCGACCCGATCGAGGTCGCGGCCCTGCGCGAGGCGATGCCCGATGCGACGGGCTGCGCGTTGTCGTCGGTGAAGAGCCAGCTCGGCCACCTGGGCGCGGCGGCGGGCGTGGTCGGCCTGATCCGCGCGACGCTGGCCATCCACCACGGCGTGCTCCCGCCGACGGTGGACTTCCGGGCGCCTAACCCGGCCTTGGAACTGGGGCCGTTCCGGGTACCGACGCGGGCGGAGCCGTGGCCCGCGGGACCGCGGGTGGCCGGGGTGAGCAGCTTCGGCATCGGCGGGACGAACGCCCACGTGGTCCTGGAGTCGGTCCGCCCGGCATCGGTCCCGGCTCCCTCGCCGGCGCGATGCGTGGTGCTTTCGGCTCGCAGCGCCGCGGCGCTGCGTGTGGAGGCAGCTCGCGTGGCGGAGTACCTGGCGGCGCACCCGGAGTCCTATGCGGACGTTCTCCGGCACCTGCAGTCGGGCCGCCCGGAGAATCGGTGGCGCGTGGCGGCGGCCTGCGAGGACGCGGCCACCGCGGTCGAATGGCTGCGCACGGCCGAGCCACGGCAAACACCGGAGTCATCCGAAGCGCCGCTTTCCCGGGACAATCGCGCTCCCGCCGAGCTGGCCGCCGCCTGGCTGGCCGGGGCGTCCGTCGACTGGGGTCACTCCGCCGCCCCCGCGCCGTGGGACTTCCCCCCGCCCGCCTTCGCCGCCCGCGACTTCGACTTCCCGCGCCGGGCCGCCGTCACCCGGCTGCCCGAAACCGACTGGCTGCACCAGCCCACCTGGGTCCGCCTCCGCCGGGCGACCACCGCCGCCAGAACCGACCGCCTGCTTGTCATCTCCGGCGACGGCCCGCTCACCGCCCCCGCCCTCGACGCCGTCTACCCACGCGTCGTGCGGGTTCACGCCGCGGACCACTTCGCCCGGCTCGGCCCCGACGCCTTCGAAGCCGACCCGGCCGACACCGCCCACCTGCGTCAGGTCCTCGAAGCCCTGCCGGACCAGGAAATCGACTGGCTCCACACTCTCCCCCTCACGATCACCGGATCGCTCGGCGAAGAGTCCCTCACCCGAGCCCGTTGGGCCTGCCTCGACACTCCTGCCGTACTGCTGCGGGCCGCCCATGACCGTCCACTCAGGACCTGGTGGGTCTCCGCCGGGGCCGCGCCCGCGAACACCGCCGTCACGCGCCCCGAAGCCGGGCTGCTCGCCGGAATCACCGCCGTCGGCCCGCAGGAAAGCGGCGTGCCCGGCCACTGGGTCGACCTGCCCGGCCCCGACCTGGACGCACTGGCCGACCTCCTCACCGGACCGCCCCCACCGGCACGCACCGCCCTCCGGGCCGGCTTCTGGTGGACGCAGGAAAGCACGCCGGTCACCGCCGGCGAGGCCGTCCACGCGGACGGGACCCACCTCGTCCTCGGTGGCACCGGCGGCATCGGGACCGCCGTCGCCGAAGAACTGCTCGTCCGGACCACCGGCCGGGTCGTCCTGCTGGCGCGCGAACCCCACCTGCCCGAGACGCTCAAGCCGTGGGCGGACCGCGTCGACCTCCTCGCCGCCGACCTCACGACGATCACCGCCGAGGAAGTCGACGCCCGGATCGGCACGCCCCTGGCCGGGATCGTGCACGCGGCCGGGGTCCCCGGCGGCGGTCTCATCGCCACCCGCGGCGCGGGCACGCAGTCCGCCAAGCTCGCCGGCGCGCTCCTCACCGAGCGGCTCATCGACCGCCACCGGCCCGCGTTCGCCGTCTACTGCTCGTCGCTCTCGGCGCAGTTCGGCGGGACCGGCCAGCTGGACTACGCCGCCGCCAACGGTTTCCTCGACGCGCTCGCCCACCGCGACGGCCCGACCGCCCGGCTCTCGATCGGCTGGGACGTCTGGCGCGACAGCGGCATGGCCGTCACCGCGCTGGAAACCGATGCCCGGCACCAGGCGCACCTCGCGGTCGGCCTGAGCACGGACGAGGGCCGCCGCACCTTCGCCCGCGCGCTGGGGTCGGGGCTGCCGCAGCTCCTCGTCGCGACAACCGGCCTCGAGACCGCCCGCGGGTTCCACGAACGCGACACCACGCCGACGACGACGGCCAAACCGGCCGCCGCGGATCTGACCGAGGAAGTGCGTGCTCTCCTGGGCGTCGCCGAACTCGACCCGGACGTGCCGCTCTACGACCTCGGTGCCGACTCCCTGACGCTGCTGGACGTCGTCGACTCGGTGAAACGCCTCTACGGCGTCGACCTCGACCTCGCCTGGCTCGGCCCGGAAGTGACGATGGCCGCGCTGCTGGCGAAGCTCTCCGAGGCGGCCGACACCGGCGAGGTCGTGGTGCAGGTCTGGCGCGAAGGGACGACGCGAGACGTCCTGTGCCTCGTGCACCCGGTCGGCGGGGACGTCCACGCCTACCGCCCGCTCGTCGAGGCCCTGCCGCCCGAACTCGGTGTCTGCGTGATCGCCGACCCGGCGCTGAGCCGCCCGGAACCGCCCGGGTGGTCGGTCGAGGACCGGGCCCACCGCTACTACACGGCGCTGCACGAGCGGTTCCCCGGCCACACCTGGCAGCTGGCCGGGTGGTCGTTCGGCTCGTGGGTGGCGGCCGGCATGGCCGCCGCAGCCGAGCGGGCCGGGCAGCCGGTGCGTGCCCTGCACCTCATCGACCCGCCGCCGCCCGGCGCGAGCGCCTCGGACTACAGCGACGCCCAGCTGGAAACGGTGTTCGAGCGCGAACTCGGCGCCTCCGGCGGCGCCGCGGGCGAGCACGCCCGGCGGCTCGCCCGCGCGTGCCGGGCCAACCTGCGCAGCATGACCGGGCACGAGCTGCCGCGGCTGAGCACGACCCCCAGCCACGTCTGGCTCGCCGCCGAGCCCGAACCCGGCCTGCCGGTCACGGACCGCGGCGGCTGGCGGGCCCTGCTGCCCGAGCCGAGCCACTGGCGCGAGCTGCCCGCCACCCACTACGGCATCGTGCGCGCACCGCACGTCACGGAAGTGGCCGCGGCCATCGGACTGTGAGACCCACAGGGAGGAAAGGAAACCATGGAGCAGTACGAACTCGACGCGGTCAAGCGGATCACGACCCGGCCACCGCGCGACCACCGGACGCTGGCGGTGCGGGGCCTGACCCCGGTGATCGGCGCCGAGGTCACCGGCCTCGACCTGTCCCGGGAGCTCACCGAGGAGCAGCTGACCGAGCTGAAGACGGCGTTCCTGGACCACCACGTGCTGGTGTTCCGCGACCAGGACATCACGCCGGACGACCACCAGCGCCTGGCCGCGAACTTCGGTGAGCTGCGGCCGGTGAACCCGCCGCCCGAGCACGGCAACCCGTACATCCTCGAGGTCGCGACCGCCCCGGAGTCGGCCACCGTGTTCGGCAACGGCTGGCACGCCGACGGGACCGCCGACGCCGAGCCGTCGCTGGGCTCGATGCTCCACATCACGCGGATGCCCGAGCCGGGCAGCGGCGGCGACACGCTCTTCGCGAACATGCACCTCGCGTACGACATGCTGTCGCCGAAGCTGAAGGACCTGCTGGCCGGGCTGACCGCGATCCACGACGGCGCGCACGCCTTCCGCGGCCACAAGATCCCGGAAGGCTACGAGCCCCCGGTCAGCGAGCACCCGGTGGTGGTGCGGCACCCGGAGACCGACCGGCCGCTGCTGTACGTCAACCCGGCCTACACCTCGCGCATCCCGCAGCTGTCGGGCGACGAGAGCCAGGCGGTGCTCGACCTGCTGTTCTCGGTCGTGCCGAACCGGCCGATGCTGGCCTGCAGGGTGCGCTGGGAGCCGAACACGCTGGTGTTCTGGGACAACCGCTGCGTCCAGCACCACGCGACGTACGACTACTACCCGTACACCCGCTCCGGCAACCGCGTCGCGATCAACGGCGGCCCGCTGAAAGGCTGACATGTCGTCCGAACCTGTGGTGGACGTCCGCGATCCGGCCGTCCTCGACGACCCGATGCGCGGCTACGACCGCGTCCTCGCCGAGGCACCGGTCTGCTGGGCCCGGCTGCCCGACGGCGGCGAGGGCTGGCTCGTGACCGGCAGCGCCGAAGTCCGTGCCGTGCTGTCGGATCCGGCCGTGCGCAACGATCCCACCGGCCTGCCGGGGCAGGGCGCGCAGACGCAGGAGGAGGCGTTCCTCGCGCTGGGCACGCCGCCGGAGCACCTGCCCTACCTGCGGGCGAGCCTGCTCAGCCTGGACGGTGCCGAGCACACCCGGCTGCGCCGCAGCATCAGCCACGCCTTCGGCGCGTCCCGGGTCGCCACGTTGCGCCCGCGGGTGCAGGAGATCGTCGACGAACTGCTCGACGGCCTCGGCTCCGAGACCGTGAACCTGCTCGACGAGTACGCCTATCCCCTGGCGATGGCCGTGGTCTGCGAACTGGTCGGGGTTCCCGAAGCGGACTGGGCGGACTGGTGGCGCTGGGGCAAGGTGCTCGTCGAGGGCGACCCGGCGCGGATCACGCCGACGCTGGGCGAGATGTTCGCCTACTGCCACGCCCTGGTCGACCGGCGCCGGGCCGAGCCGGCCGGGGACCTGCTGAGCGAGGTCGTCGCCCAGGACGACCTGACCGACGTCGACGCCGTGGCGCTCGTGGTGTTCCTGGTGCTCGCCGGGCACGAGACGATGGCGCACATGCTGTCCAACGCGGCGCTGGCGCTGATGCGCGACCCGGCCCAGCGGGAGCTGCTGCGCGCGGAGCCCGAGCTGTGGCCGGCCGCGGTGCGGGAGCTGGTCCGCACCGACGGCCCGGTGCAGCTGGCCCGCCTGCGCTACGCGGCGGCCGACCTCGAGGTGGGCGGGGTGAAGATCAGCGCGGGTGACCCGGTCCAGGTGGTGCTCGGCGCGGCCAACCGCGACCCGGCGCAGTTCGCCCACCCGCACGCGGCCGACGTGCGCTGGCAGGCCGAGCACGGCGGCCGCGAGGGCAGCGTCGGATTCGGCTGGGGGCCGCACTTCTGCCTCGGCGTGGCGTTGGCGAAGGTGGAGGCCGAGGTCGCGCTGCGCAGCCTGGTCGACCGCTTTCCGGCGGTGCGGCCGGTGACCGAACCGGCTTGGGTCCCGCTGCCTCGCGGCCGCCACCGGGTCGCCTTGGAGGTGCGCCTGCGCTGAGCCACCGCGTCAGCTACGTCAGCCTCGGGGTGCGCGGGCGTAGAAGCCGACCGGCATCGTCACTTCCGCGCTCGACGCTCCGCACTCCAGCATCCACAACGCCGCCGCCGGGCCGAGTTCGCGGCCCAGCACCTCGAGCGCGGCCGGGTCCGGGGCGACCGCCCGTGCCTGTTCCACCCCGCGTGCGAACGCTTCCGGGTCCCAGCCACCCGGGTCCGGGTCGCCGAGGGAACGCGCGCCGTCGGTCATCCTCGCGACCGGCAGCGGTTCGGCCACCCCGAGCAGGCCGTGGGTGCGTTCGCCGATCAGGACTCCCATCCAGCGCGAGCTTTCCGCGGTGGGCCGGGGCCCGGTCCAGCGGGGCCGCCCGTCCATGTCGGGGAGCTTCGCCGGGGCGCCGGACACCGCCCAGCGGCCGGCCCACTCGACGGCCAGGCCCGGCGCACTGCGGCTTGCGGGGTTGTGGAACCGGGCCATGTCCCAGCGGTTGCCGACCGCGACCGCGGCCAGGTCGCGGTGCGGCCAGACCCGCGCCTCCCACCAGAACCCCCACGGGAACGCCGCGGTGTGCCCCCACCACCAGTCCTCGCCCAGGTCCGGGTCGGCGAGTTCGAGCGTCAGGCCGGAAAAGGAGCGGACGCCGTGCGGGCTCGGGCGCGGTGCCCGCGGTTCCACCATGGCCGCGAGCGAGTCCGGCCCGACCAGGCCGCGGTCGCCCCTTGCGGTGCGCAGCAGGGATTGCAGCAGCCGCGCGAAGTCCGCGGCGCTGGTGTGCATCCCGACCCCCGGGTAGGCCGACGTGCGCAGCGGCGGGCTCGGCAGGCACCAGTCGCCGAACGCCAGGTACCCGGTCGCGCCACCGGCCGCGCGCGTGCCGTCGTCGATGGTCGTGTCCCGCATGCCGGTCGCGGTGAACACCTCCCGGTGGACGCGCGCGCCGTACGGTTCGCCGGCCAGGTGCTCGACCACCCCGCCCAGCACCCCGACGCCGAAACTCGAGTAGGAGTACGGCCCCGGCGCCGTCACCAGCGGCAGCACCCCGCCGTACTCGACGGCGCGCCCGGCCTCGTGGCGGCGCCGGACGTAGTCGAGGATCGGCTCGGCCGGCGTCGTGGGCGCGACGGCGGTGACGATGTCGCTGTAGTAGCCGCCTTGGTGGGCCGCCAGCATCGCGGTCGTGACGGGCGCCGGGTCCGGGCCCCGCAGTCCCACGGGCAGCACTTGGTCGACCGGGGTGTCCAGGCCGGCCTCGCCCGCTTCGACCAGCTGCATGAAGGCCAGTCCCGTGACGGGTTTCGTGAGCGACCCCGCCGGCGCGACCGTCTCCGCGGTCATCGGTGTGCCCGCGGCCAGGTCCGCGAACCCGGTCGCGGCCGTGCGCAGCTCGTCGCTCGTCGCCACCGCGACGGCGACCCCGGGAGTACCGGTGACCGCGGCCAGCCGCGGCAGGACGGTGCCGAGCGCCGTCATCACATCGTCGAGCATGCTTCTCCTTGCCGGATCGAAAGTCCACAAAGGACTACGTCAGCCTTCGGCGGTGTTGTAGTTGACGATCCGCTCCACCATGAGGGCGACCGCGCCGGCCAGCGGGCTGTCCGCGTCCCTCCTGGCCACGTCCGGCAGCCGGTGGGCCTCGTCCGCGGCGACCGCCACCATGCCCCACAGCGCGTTGAAGCCCGCAGGGTCCGCCGGCTTCTCCGCGGCCGCCTCGACCGTCCCGACGCCGTCCTCGGCGGCCACGGTCAGCGCGCCCATCTGCCGCAGGGTGCCGGGATCCCGCTCTTCGGCGGCCACCACGCTCCAGCCCGCCACTTCGGTCTGCCGCACGGCGGCGAGCAGGCTGCCCACCCCGCTGACAACGATGTCAGGCAATACGAGGGCCACCGGTCCCCACGTCATCGGCAAGGCGGACCGGATCGCGCCGTCCAGCCCCGGTTCGGCCACGTCGTCCTGGTAGACGAAGACCAGCTGGAACGTCCCGGCGTAGCGCGCCAGGTACTTCACCGTGTCCAGCTTGTGCGTCCCGAACACGACGACCACGCGGACGGTCAGCCCGCTCTTCACCAGTTCGACGACGGCTTCCAGGCTGCGGTCGAGGATGGTGACCCCGGGAGCCAGGCAGTGCAGTTCCTTCGCGTACGGCGCTCCGAAGCGCGTTCCCAGCCCGGCGCAGGGCAGGATGATCGAAACATCAGGGGTGGGTACGGACGAAGCAGGCATCGAATGGCCCTCAAGTTCTGTTGACGGTCAGGAGCCCTTACGCACCACAGTAGTCACCGGAGGCAGCCGCGCGCGAGAGGATGTCGATCGCCGTAGACTGCCCGGAATGCGAGTGCTGCTCTCCACGTACGGGACCCGCGGCGACTTCGACCCGCTGGTGGCCCTCGCGGTCCAGCTGCAGGCGCTCGGAGCGGACGTGCGGATGTGCGCCCCGCCGGACGAAGAGTTCGCGCACCGGCTGGCCGGCCTCGGGATCGACGCCGTGCCGATCGGGCCGCCCGTCCGGGCGCTGATGCGCGCGACGGCACCCCCGTCGCCGGCGGAACTGTCCCGGTACCGGGCCGAGCTGGTCGAAAAGCAGTTCGACGTTTTCCCTTCGGCCGTCAGTGGATGCGACGCACTGGTGGCCGCCGGCCTGGCGCAGGTCGCCGCGCGGTCCGTGGCCGAAGCCGCGGGCATCCCCTACGTCTACGTGACCTATGCGGCGGTCAACCTGCCGTCGCCGCACCACGCCCCGCCGCCGCGGCCGGGCTGGCCCGAGCCGGAAGGCGCGGACAACGCGACGCGGTGGCAGCTGGACGCCGACCGGGTCGACGCGCAGTTCCGCGCGCCGCTCAACGGCCACCGGGCCGCCCTCGGCCTGCCCCCGGTGGACGACGTGCGCGGCCACATCTACTCCGCCCGGCCGTGGCTGGCGGCCGACCCGGTGCTGGGACCGTGGCCGGCGAGCCCGGGCGCCGAAGTGGTCCAGACCGGTCAGTGGACGCAGGCCGACGAGCGGCCGCTGCCCGCCGACCTCGTGGCGTTCCTGGAGGCGGGCGCGCCGCCGGTCTACGTGGGCTTCGGCAGCATCAGCCCGGCGCCGGACATCGCCCGCTGGGCCGTCGAGGTGAGCCGTGCCCGGGGGTACCGCGTCCTCGTCTCCCGCGGGTGGGCGGACCTGGACCTGGTCGACGGCCAGGACGACTGCTTCGCCATCGGCGAGGTCAACCACCAGCGCCTGTTCGGCGAGCTGGCCGCGGTGGTCCACCACGGCGGCGCGGGCACGACGCAGGTGGCCGCCCGCGCCGGCGTCCCGCAGGTGGTGGTCCCCATCCGGCTGGCGGACAACCCGTACTGGGCCGGGCGGGTCGCGGCCCGGCAGGTCGGCGCGGCCCTCGACGGCCCGACGGCGACCCTCGAGTCGCTGGGCGCGGCGTTCGACGCCGCCCTGGCTCCCGAAACCCGGGCGCGAGCGGCGGCGCTGGGCGCCGAGATCCGCACCGACGGGGCGGCGGTGGCCGCGCGCCTGCTGCTCGACTCGGTGCGGTGAGCCGGCCGTCGGACACCCCGGCGAAAATATTCTCGGGGCCGTGTTGATCCGCGGGCCGCTCGTTCGACAAGAGGGGGCGAGGGCCGAGAGGCGGCCCCGCGGACCGAGGAGCACACGATGTCGAAGTACATGCTGATCATGCGGGGCACCGACGAGTCGAACGCGGCCATGCTGGCCGACATCGAGGCGTCGATGGCCTCGACCCGCCAGTACATCGAAGACATGCTCAAGGCCGGCGTCCTCCTCGCGGCCGAAGGGCTGGACGAGCCGCGCAACGGCGTCGTGGTCGACTTCGGTGCCGAAGCCCCGGTGGTCACCGACGGGCCGTACGGGGAGACCAAGGAGCTGTTCGGGGGCTACTTCCTGCTCGACGTCGCCTCGAAGGAGGAAGCGGTCGAGTGGGCCAAGCGGATGCCGGCGACCCGCGGGTCCAAGATCGAGGTCCGCCGGGTGGCCGGCGAAGACGAGGTCCCGGCCGCGGACGGGAACTGATGCACGCGGCCGACGTCGAGGCCGTCTGGCGGATCGAGTCGGCGCGGATCGTCGCCGCGCTGACCCGGTTCACCGGCGACTTCGGGCTGGCCGAGGACGCGGCGCAGGAGGCGGTGGCCGAGGCGCTGGTGTCGTGGCCGCTCGACCCGCCGGCCAACCCGGCCGGCTGGCTGCGGGCCACGGCCCGGCGGCGCGCGATCGACGCGATCCGCCGCCGGACCGCCCTCCGCGACCGCTACGCCCTGCTGGCCGCCGACGGCGAACCCGATCCCGGGGACGTCGATCCCGACCGGATCGACGACGACGTCCTGGCGCTGATGTTCGTCAGCTGCCACCCGGTGCTCTCCCGCGAGTCGCGGGTGGCGCTGACCCTGCGCGTGGTCGGCGGCCTGACCAGCGAGGAGATCGCCCGCGCGTTCCTCGTGCCGGTGCCGACCGTGCAGGCCCGCATCACCCGGGGCAAGAAGACGATCGCGGCGGCCGGCGTGCCGTTCGAGCTGCCGGCGGCCGGCGAACGGCGGGAGCGGCTGGGCGGGGTGCTCAGCGTCCTCTACGTGATCTTCACCGAGGGGTCGACGGCGACGTCGGGCGAGCAGCTGCTGCGCCCCGACGTCGCGTACGAGGCGATCCGGCTGGCCCGCACGCTGGCCGCGCTGCAGCCGGACGAGCCGGAGGTGCACGGCCTGCTCGCGTTGTGCGAGCTGACCGCCGCGCGCTTCCCGGCCCGCACCGGCCCGGACGGCGCGCCGATCCTGCTCGAGGACCAGGACCGGCGCCGGTGGGACTTCTCGGCGATCCACCGCGGTCTGGCGGCGCTGGCCAAGGCATCGGCTCGCGGCCTCGGCCCGTACGGTCTCCAGGCGGCGATCGCGGCCACCCACGCGGCGGCGCCGTCGGTCGCGGAGACGGACTGGGACCGGATCGTGGTGCTCTACGAGGCACTGGGCCGGGTCGCGCCTTCGCCGGTGGTCGAGCTCAACCGGGCGGTCGCGGTGGGGATGGTTTCGGGGCCGGCGGACGGTTTGGCGATCGTGGACGAGCTGGTCGCCGCGGACCGGCTCCCGGGTTCCCACCTGGTCCCGACGGTCCGAGGGGAGCTGCTGACCCGCCTCGGCCGGTACCCGGAGGCGCGGGCGGAGCTGGAGCTGGCGGCCCGGCTGTGCACCAACGAGCGCGAACGCTCGGTACTGCTGCACAAGGCGGCGGGGCTGGGCTGACGCTGTCCGAAGTGGACGGTTTGACCGCCTCGCGCGGCCGGCCCGGCGGCGGCCGCACCGAGCAGCGCCGAAACCCGTTACCGTCCGACACAGTCCTAAGTGGACAGTGTTGCTGGCCGGATCGGCCGGCGTCACCGGGTCCGGGCGGCCAGCAGGCTGCGGGCGGTGTCGGCCACCGTTTCCGCCACCGGGCGGGACCGCCAGCCGAGCACGGTCCTCGCCTTGTCCGTGCGGATCACCGGGACCCGGCCCAAACGACCGGCCGCTTCCCGCATGGCCGGGTCGGTCTCGGCGGCCGCCCGCACCTCCTCGGCGGTCAGCTCGCGCGTCGGCAGGGCATCGCCGCCGACGGTTTCGGCCAGGATCCGCGCCAGCTCCAGGAAGCTGATCGCCTTCCCGCTCGCGGCCAGGAACCGCTCCCCCGCCGCCCGCGGGTGGGTCATCGCCCGCACGTGCAGGTCGGCCACGTCCCGGACGTCGGCCACGCCGAAGGACAACGGTGGCACCACCGGCATCTCCCCGTCGAGCATCGCCCGGACCAGCGCGACCGACGACGACGGGCGCCCGCCGAGGACCGGCCCGAAGATGCCCGCCGGGTTGATCACCGCCAGCTCCGGGCCGCCCGCCGACCGGACATGCTCCCACGCGGCCCGTTCGGCGATGACCTTCGAACGGACGTACGCGCTGTTGGGGTCGGCCGGATCCGTCCAGTCGGCTTCGGTGTACTCCGCCCGCGGCGTCGCGCTGTAGCCGACCGCGGCGAACGACGACGTCAGCACGACCCGCCGGACCCCGGCTTCCCGGGCCGCGGCCAGGACCCGGACGGCGCCGTCGCGGGCCGGGCGGATCACCTCGTCGTCGTTCTCGGGCGAGGAGGGCGGGAACGGGGAGGCGACGTGGAGCACGTAGTCCACGCCCTCGGTGGCCCCGGCCCAGCCGTCGTCGGCGCCGAGGTCCGCGGCCACCACCTCCAGATCGCCGTGCACGGCCTTGATTTCGGCCGCCCGGCCGAGATCGCGGACGGTGGTGCGGACGCGGTGGCCGTCGGCCAGCAACCGCGCGATCGCGTGGCCGCCCAGGTGCCCGGTGCCGCCGGTGACCAGGACGAGGGTGTCGGTCATTTCAGTCCTTTGTGGAGTGTCAGAATCGGTCGATCAGGGCCAGCAGCCGCGGGACGAGCCGCTGCGCCGCATCGGAGTCACCCCGGTCGCGGGCGTCCCAGAGCCGCGCTTTCAGCCGCAGGTACTCCAGCCGCACCCGCAGCCGCTCGATCTCGGCTTCGAGCCGGTCGGCGTGGTGGTCGAACAGCTCACGCTGCTCGGCGGCCGCGGCGTCCCCGCGGGCCAGCAGGCCGAGGTAGCGCCGCAGGTCCTCGACGCGCAGCCCGGCCGAGCGCAGGCACCCGAGCGCATCGAGGACGTCCATGGTCTCGGCGTCGTACCGGCGGTGCCCGCTGCTCGGGTCCCGCGGTACCGGGCCGACCAGCCCGATCTGCTCGTAGTAGCGCAACGTCGGCTCACTGAGCCCGCTGCGCCGCGACGCCTCGAGGATCGTCAGCCACACCCGCTCGCCCGCAACTCCTGCCGCCATGGGACCAGCATGCAGAACTTCAAGCACTTGAAGTCAAGGCGACCGCGAGGAAACCCCCGGAAGCGTGCTACCCGTCCCCGGAGGTGAGCACCGCCAGCCCGAGCGAGGTGATGAGGTGCGTCGCGAGGTTCTCGTGCCGGTCGGTCGTGATGAGGCCCGCGTCGCGCAGGACGCCCGTGTGGTGGCTGACCGTCGCCGGGGCGACCCCCGCCTGCCGCGCCAGGCGGGTGGTGGTCGCGCCGGTGACGGCCGAACGCAGGATCGTGGCCCGGGTGGGGCCCAGCAGCGCGCTCACGTGGTCGCCCGCACCGCGGCGGCCGGCGAGCAGCCGGGCGCGGGCTTCGATCGGGAACACCAGGACCGGGCGCAGCCGAGGGTCGGCCAGTGCCACCGGGTGGTAGACGCCGAAGTAGCTGGGGACGAGCACCAGGCCCCGGCCGTCGAGGCGCAGGTCGCGATCGACCGGGTAGTCGACGGCGAGCACCGGCGGCCGCCAGCTCGTGGCCGGGCCGAGCCAGCGCAGCAGGCCTTCGGGACCGTCCCGCAGGTACCGCTGGATGCCGCCGGCGCACGCGATGCGCAGGCCGTCGCCGATCACCGGGAGGTCCGGTTCGAGCGCGGCCTCGAAGTACACGCGCAACGCCCCGTGCAGGTGCCGCACCGCGGCGGTCTTCCCGCGGGCGAGCTCGTCCAGCCACCGCGCGGCCGGCGCCCGGGGCGGCCGGAGCCGGCCGACCTCCTCGCGCATCCGCCGCGGCGAGGCCGACACGACCGCGTCGGCCCCCTCGCCGATGTCGCGCACGTCGTCGGCGGGCGTGAGGAAATCCGGGAAGTAGGCCGCGTGCGGCGCGACCGTCGTCACGGTGTGCACCGCGAGCCGGACCGCCCCCGCCGCGCACGCGCGCTCCCGCACCCGGCGGCGCCAGCGCTTCAGCGGCAACCCGCCGCCGCCGTGCTGCAGGACCTGGGCGCTGCCGACGACCTCCCACAGCAGATCGATCTCCGGCTTCAGCCGCGTCCGCGCGAGGTCGGCATCGGTGAAGTGGATCCGCAGCTGTGGCACGTCGTCCCCCCGGACTCCTCAGTGACCACCTGCGGTCCAGGTGTTCGCGACCCGGCGGCCAAGTACGGGCGGGGCCCGGAGGTCAGCCGATCGGACCAGCGCTCACCGCCCCGGCGGCCAAGCCGTGACGTGGATGGTGAGCGGGTCCACGACGACCTGCCAGGTCCGCGCTGCGCCGGCCCCCGTCCGGACCAGGTCCGGGATGCGCTCGAAGGGCAGGGCGCGCAGGTCGAACCGCGGGACGGTCGCGGCGGTGGGCGCGAACACCACCGACAGCCGCCGCTCCTGGACGACCGCGGTGAGCACCTGGGAAACGTCCGCGGCCCGCGCCAGGGAGTCGACGGCCCGGCGCAGCTCCCCCCGCGTCCAGCAGGGTCCGGTCCGGCCCCACGGTCACCGTGGCCGACCCCGAGGAGGACGTGACCGAGGTGGCCGGCGGCTCGGGCGGCCGCTCCGTGGTCTCCGGGCCGAACAGCTCGGCGCGGAACAGCACCAGGACGACCGCCGCGGCGAGCAGCAGCCCCGTCGAGGTGGCCGCTCCGGACGCGCAGCCCTCCGGCGGCGTGCGCAGCAAAGCGGACTCGGGAGCGGATGCGAGGGCGGCACCCGCCCTCCGGCGCGCCCACTCCGGGGCCGGGCGCGGCACGATCCGGGCCTGCCACGGCCGGTCCGGCGGATACTCGACCACGACGACGTCGCCCCGCCGGAAGCCCGGGAGGTCGACCAGGTTGACGTGGTGGGTCACCTCGACCCGGTACGACGGCGCGTCGTCCGGCGCGACCGTGAGCACGAGGTCGACCGGCACGTCGCCGGTTTCGGTGCCGCCGGCGCGCAGGCTCTCGACCTTCGCGAGCGCCACGCGGGGAACGACCGCCGCCTCTCGCGCCCGCCGCGGTGCGCCGGCGGCGAAGAGGAGCACGCCGTAGCCGAGCGGAAGCCCCAGCGCGAACAGGATCAAGGGCACCCGCTCGAGGATGGTGCCGACGACGAAGGCGCTCAGCGTCCCTCCGGCGACGCCGCCGGTCAGGAACCCGCGGGCGAGGGCGACCGCGCCCCGGTGGGCCGGCGCGGCGGTGTCGGGCACGGTGGGCATGGCGGCGCTCCGGATTCTCGAAGGTCTCCGGCGGGCTCGTCCGCGGGAGTACCCCCAGGCTGGTCCGGGCCGGGCGCTACCGAACCCGGGTTCGCGTCACCGGGCGAAGGTCGCGCGGCCGGTGATCGCCGTGGCGCCGCCTTCGGCCATGCCGGACAGCGCGAGCCCGTCACCGTCCCGGCGGCCGTGGGTCAGGACGGTCGCGCCGGAGAACACCGGGCTGGACAACCGGTACCCGAACGACGCCACCGGCCGGTCCGCGTGCCGGCGCGGGATCTCCAGCAGCAGCAACGCGAGCAGCGGCCCGTGCACCACGAGACCGGGATAGCCCTCGACCTCGGTCGCGTACGGCCGGTCGTAGTGGATGCGGTGGGTGTTGTAGGTCAGCGCGCTGAACCGGAACAGCTGCCGCGGCCCGGTCGGCGTGCCGATCTTCCAGTCGTGCGGCGGTTCGCCGACGGGGTCGGGCGTGGCCGGCGGCCGGTGTTGGCCGGCGGGCTGAGAGCGGTAGACGACGTCCTGGTGCTCGGTCAGCAGCAGCTCGGCACCGCGCCGGTACTCGTGCCGGACGGTCACGAACGCCATCTGCCCGCTCCGGCCCTCCTTCACCGCGACCTCGGCCAGTGCGCTGCGGCGGTCGATCCGGTCACCGAGCAGGATCGGCGCACGCACCTCCAGCCGGCCACCCGCGATCATCCGGCGGCGGTCCGGGATCGGCGGCAGGAACCGGCCCCGGGCCGGGTGGCCGTCCTCGCCGAGCGCGGCCTGCGGGACCGGCTCCAGGAAGTGGAACCAGTGCCACAGCAGCGGAAGTGGCTCACCGAGCCGGGCGGCGGGCCCGGGGAGGTCGAGCAGCCCGGAGAACGCCTCCGTCGGCCAGGGACCGATCACCTCGGACGTCTCGGCCGCTTCGGGCCGCCACCCGGCGACGGCGTCGCGCAGGTCGGTCACCGCAGGCCGCCGCGGGCGACGAGCTGGCCGACGATGACGTTCTGCTGGATCTCGTTGGTCCCCTCGCCGACGATCATCAGCGGCGCGTCGCGGAAGTACCGCTCGACGTCGAACTCGGTCGAGTAGCCGTACCCGCCGTGGACGCGGATCGCGTCGAGCGCGACCTCCATCGCGGTCTCCGAGCAGAACAGCTTCGCCATCCCCGCTTCGAGATCGGCCCGCTCCCCCGCGTCGTACTGCCGCGCGGCGTGCAGCAGCAGCTGGCGGGCGGCGGTCAGCTTGGTCGCCATCGTGGCCAGGTGGTTGCCGACGGACTGGTGCTTCCAGATCGGCTTCCCGAACGACTCCCGTTCCTGCGCGTACCGCAGAGCGTCGTCGAACGCGGCCCGCGCGACGCCGGTCGCGCGGGCGGCGACCTGGATGCGGCCGACCTCGAGACCCCGCATCATCTGCGCGAAGCCCTCCCCCTCGGCCGCCCCGAGCAGCGCGTCCGCCGGTACCCGGCAGCCGTCGAACGTGAGCTCGCAGCTTTCGACCCCCTTGTAACCCAGCTTCGGCAGGTCCTTGGAGACGGTGAACCCCGGCACCTTCTCGACCAGCAGGATGCTGATGCCCCGGTGCGCGGGCTCCGCCCGGGGGTCGGTCTTGCACAGCAGCGCGACCAGACCGGACCGGCGGGCGTTGCTGATCCAGGTCTTGGTGCCGTCGACGACGTACTCGCCGCCGTCCTTCCGCGCCGTCGTGCGCAGGGCCTGCAGGTCCGAACCACCGCCGGGCTCGGTCAGCGCCATCGTGGCGCGCAGCTCGCCGGTGGCCATCCGCGGGAGGTAACGCCGCTTCTGCTCCTCGGTGCCGAAGGTGAGGATCAGCTTCGCCACGACCGTGTGGCCGCCCATGGCGCCGGCGAGGCTCATCCAGCCGCGAGCCAGCTCCTCGGTGACCAGCGCGTAGCACCGGGTGGAGACCTCGAGGCCGCCGTAGGGCTCGGGGATGGCGAGCCCGTAGACGCCGAGCCGCTTCATCTGCTCGATCAGCTCGCCGGGGTAGGTGTCGGCGTGCTCGAGCTCGCGCACGACCGGCCGGACCTCGCGGTCGACGAACTCGCGGACCGTGTCCACAATGGCCTGCTCGACGTCATCCAGCTCGTCCATGGGCCTTCTCCTCGGGCGGGGGTGATCCGGTCTGCCCCCTACCTTGTCACCGAGTGGCCGGAGGACCAGCCGCAGGGCGATTGACCCTGCCGCACGGAAACGCGATCCTGGGAGTCTTGCCCGTTCCTGGAGGGGGAACAATGCGACGACTTTCCGTGCTGCTCTGCGCGCTTTTCCTGACGGTCACCGCCGTTCCGGCGTCGGCCGATACGCCACCCGAACCGGTTCCGGGCGACAGACCGCCGCTGGGGATCACCTGGGCCACCGGGGATCCCTACTGCGTCCACCAGTTCGGCGAAGACGTCGTGAAAGCCGCCGCCGACCAGCTGGTCGCTTCGGGGCTGCGGGACGCCGGATACGAGTACGTCATGCTCGGCGACTGCTGGCAGGCCGCGCAGCGCGCCGCCGACGGCAAGCTCACCGCCCGCGCGAGTTTCCCCTCCGGCATCCCGGCGCTGGTGGAGTACGTGCACTCGCGCGGGCTCAAGATCGGTTTCACCAGCGGCACCGGCGCGAAGACCTGCAGCGGCCAGGCGGCGGGCTCGCTCGACCACGAGAGCCTCGACGCGCAGACCTTCGCCGGCTGGGGCGCGGACTACCTGCGCTACGACACCTGTTACAGCGTCAACGGCGACGCACCCGCCCGGGTCAAGAAGATGGCCGACGCGATCAAGCTCACCGGCCGGCCGATCACCCTCGAGGTCGACGACTACGACCGCGACCAGAGCCCGTGGCTGTGGGCCCGCGCGGCCGGCGCACAGGTCTGGCGCACCTACAAGAACGCGACCTTCAACTTCGGCTACTCGATGGGTAGTCTCGACAAGCAATACGGCCTGGACGGCTATCCCGGCCCGGGTGGCTGGAACAACCCCGGCTCGTTCACCTTCAGCTACCTCGACCCCGCGGAGCGCCAGGCCAAGCTCGGGCTGTGGGCGGTGCTCAACGCGCCGCTCGTGACCGACATGGCGCTCGCCGCCGACGTCACGCTCCCGGCCGCCGAGCTGGGCAACCCCGACATCATCGCCGTCGACCAGGACTGGGCGGGGGTCGGCGGGCACAAGGTCCGCGACACCGGCTGGACCGAGGTCTGGACGAAACCGATGTCGGACGGCTCGGCCGTCCTCGTGCTGTTCAACCGCGGAGAGCTGGCCTCGCCGATCACCACCTCCGTGGCCGACGCCGGGCTCCCCGCCGCGTCCGGATATCGCGTGCGCGACCTGTGGACCGGCGACGAGACCGAGACGACCGGCGCGCTCGGCGGGACGGTCGGGCGGCACGCGGCCACCGTGCTGCGCGTGTGGCCGGCGAACGTGCCCGCCGCGCCGCGGACGTCGCTGACCGTCGAGCTGCCCGACTCGGTGCCGCCGTCCCAGCCGGTCACCGCGACGGTCCGGTTCACCAACGCCGGCTCGACCCCGGTCACGGGTGCGCACCTGCAGCTGACCGCGCCCGCGCAGTGGCAGTTCGACAGCCCCGCCCAGGCGGACACCGCGACCGTCGCACCCGGGGCCACGTGGGAGACGGCGGTGACGCTGCACCCGTCGGCGACCGCCACCCAGGCGTTCAAGATGCCGGCCACGGTGACGTACACGACCGTGCAGGGCACGCGGACGGCGACCGCGTCGGCCGAGGCGCCGCTGATGCTCGCGCCGAACCCGCCCGCCACCAACGGGTTGCTCAACACCCAGCCGTGGATCTCCAGCGAGAACGGCCTCGGGCCGGTCGAGCGGGACAGCACCGACAACGGCCACCCGCTCACGGTCAACGGCAAGACCGACGCGCGCGGCGGGCTGGGCGCGCACGCCCCGTCGGTCGTGCGGTACTACCTCGGCGGCAAGTGCAAGCAGTTCACCGCGACCGTGGGCGTCGACGACCGCGGGCCGGCCGGGACGCTCGGCTTCCGGGTGCTCGGCGACGGCGTGGAGCTGGAGGCCACCGGGGATATGCGGCACGGTGACGCCGCGCAGCACCTCGTGGTGCCGGTGACGGGGGTGCAGGTGCTCGCGCTCGCCGTGGACGACGCGGGCGACGGCTCCGCCGGGGACTGGGGAGACTGGCTGTCGCCGTACCTCAGCTGCTGAAGAGGGGGTGCCGCCGGTCCCGGCCGGCGGCACCCGTGCCCTCAGAAGCCGGGGAACACGCGGCGCAGGTCGTCGAGCGTGACGCCGCCCTCGATCGTGACGCCCTTGTCGTACGGCGCCTTCAGCCGGCCGCTGACCAGCCGGATGAACGCCTCCGCCGGCCCGTCGAACGTCGCCGTGGGCGCCTCGAGGTCGTCCACCACCGTGACCGCGTCGTCGATCACCAGCGCGGCTCCGGGGAACGCGACGGACACCGGGTCGGCGAGCTCGGCCGGCTTCGCGAGGAAGCCCAGCATGAACCCCAGCGGCCCGGTCAGGAGGTCGACGAGCACCTCGGCCGACCCGGCGGCCACCCCGGCGTCCGGGTCGAAGGCCACCCGCACGTCCCACGAGTGGTTGGCGACCTCGCTGAGCCGCATGCCCAGTGCGGTCGCCAGCGGGACCGGCTCCGGCAGGAACCCGAGGTCGACGGTCAGCGACGAGCGCTGCTCCGGCGTGAGCGCCTCGACCAGGTCGAGCCAGCGGCCGTTGTGCTCCAGGAAGCCCTCGGCCTGCGCCCGGGGCGTGGACCCGTCCCAGCGGGCCCAGATCGTCGGGTTGTCCTCGGCCGCCACGGTCTCCCCGGCGGCCCGGGCGATCGGCGCGCGGCCGATCTCGGCGCCGCTGCCGAGGTGGGAAAGGGCCTGGGCGACCGTCCACTCCGAGGCGCCGCTGGTGGCGGCCAGCTGGTCGTCGGTGAGGGTGCGGACGAGGCCGGCGAGCACGTCGTGCTCGGCGCGCAGGGCGGCGATCGTGCGGTCCACGAGTTGACTCATGCCACCCTCAACTCCCGAGGGGACGCGTGTGTTCCGCTGATCACCGTGCGGTGCGCGGGCCGCCGGCCGGGCAGGCTAGTTTGCTCGGATGAGCCTCCTCGATGACGTCGCCGAGCGCGACGGCTGGCGATGCTGGGTGTGCGACGAGCCGGTCGACCCCGGCATGTCGGTGAACGACCCGCGGGGGCCCAGCGTCGACAGCCGGACCGCCGACCGCAAGGCCAAGATCGCCGAGCGGCTCGCGCACCGCGGGTGCAACACCCGCAAAGGCGCGGTCAAGGTGGTCATCGCCTGGCCGGACCGCCTGCACGTCGCCGAACCCGCACCGCTGATCACCGTGGCCGGGCGGCTGGAGCGCAAGGGCGGCCGCGAGCTGGTGGCCCGGTGCCCGACCGAAGCGGACGCCCGGGAGGCGGCCGACTGGCTGGTCGACCGGTTCTCCCGGCTGGTCCCGGGGCTGCCGGTGACCGCCGGTGTCGAGCCGGGCGGCGGCCAGTTCCTCGTCATCCTGGCCACCGGCCGCCGCTGACCCTGCGCGCGGTGGACCCCGCGGCGGGCACCGTGGTAGAAGTAGAACGTGTTCCACTTCTGACCGCCGGTGTTTGGGGTGCACGGATGAGCGTTCCCACGGTGACCGAGCTGCTCCTGGCCCGCGCCGGGGACGAGCGGCCGGGCCTGCGGTTCGAGGACGAGACGTATTCGTGGGCCGAGCACGTCCGGGCGTCGGCCCGCCGCGCGGCCGACCTCCGGGCGACGCTGAATTGGGACGAGCCGCCGCACGTCGGCATTCTCGCCGACAACGTGCCGGCCTTCTCCGTCCTCTTGGGCGCCTGCGCGTTCGCCGGGGCGGTGCTGGTCGGGCTCAACCCCACCCGGCGAGGTGAAGCCCTGGCGCGCGACATCCGGCTCGCCGACTGCCAGTTCGTGCTCGCCGAAGCGAAGTACCAGCCCCTGCTGCACGGACTGGACCTCGGCGGGATTCCCGTGCGGGACCTGGACTCGTGGCCGTCGGCGGACACGTCGCTCGACCCCGTCCCCGCGTCGGCCGACGACCTGCTGATGCTGATCTTCACCTCCGGCACCAGCGGCGACCCGAAGGCCGTGCGCTGCACCCACGGCAAGATCGCGTTCCCCGGCGCGATGCTCGCCCAGCGGTTCGGACTGTCCACATCGGACACGGTGTACGTCACGATGCCGATGTTCCACTCCAACGCCGTCATGGCCGGCTGGGCGGTCGGGCTCGCCGCCGGCGCGGGCATCGCGCTGCGCCGCCGGTTCTCCGCCTCCGGCTTCCTGCCCGACGTCCGGAAGTTCGGCGCGACCTACGCCAACTACGTCGGCAAGCCACTGTCCTACGTGGTCGCCACTCCCCCGCGCCCGGACGACGCGGACAACCCCCTGCGTCTCGTCTACGGCAACGAAGGGGCGAGCGCCGACCTGGCCGCGTTCGAGAAACGCTTCGGCTGCAAGGTCGTCGACGCGTTCGGTTCGACCGAGGGCGGCGTGGGGTTCGCCCGCACCGACGACACGCCACCCGGCTCGCTCGGCAGGCCGGCCGAGGACGTGGCCATCGTGCACCCGCACACCGGCCGGCCGTGCCCGCCGGCGGAGTTCGACCTCGACGGCCGGCTGACCAACGCCGAGGAAGCCGTCGGCGAACTGGTCAACACCACCGGCGCCGGCTGGTTCGCCGGGTACTACCGCGATCCCGCAGCCGACGCGGAGCGGCTGCGCGACGGCCGGTTCCACACCGGCGATCTCGCCTACGCCGACGCCGAGGGGTTCTGCTACTTCGCCGGGCGGCTCGGCGACTGGCTGCGCGTCGACGGGGAGAACCTCGGCACCGCGCCGATCGAGCGCATCCTGCTGCGCCACCCCGCGATCACCGACGCCGCCGTCTACGCGGTGCCGGACCCGGTGACCGGGGACCGGGTGATGGCGGCCGTCGTCACCGGCGGCACGCCCCTGGACCCCGCGGACTTCGCCCGTTTCCTCGCCGAGCAGCCCGACCTCGGGCCCAAGCAGGTGCCGGAGTACGTGCGCACGGTCCGGGAACTGCCGCGGACCTCGACGTTCAAGGTCGTCAAGCGCCGGCTCGCCGCCGAGGGCCCGAACTGCCCCGGGGTGCTCCGGCGGCGCGCGGGGCAGGACATCGCCTACACCATTCCGGCTACGGAGGACACTCCCGTCTGAGGGGTTTTCCGATCTCCCCGCACCGGCTACAGTCACTCGCTGGGAGCGCTCCCAGGCAGGGCGGGCGAGCACGAAGCTCGCCCCGTCGTCCTAGGGAGAGAAGTGCATGCGAAACAGGACACTGGCAGCCGGCCTGATCGCCGTCTGCGCGGCGACCGGCGTCGTCGTCACCACCTGGACCAGCGCGCAGGCCGCCGGCTCGGCGTTCTACGTCGACCCGGGCACCAACGCGGCCAAGTGGGTCGCGGCGAACCCCGGTGACTCGCGGACCGCGGTCATCCGCGACCGCGTCGCCGCCGTGCCGCAAGCGAGGTGATTCACCACCACGAACACCAGCACGGTCCGCGGCGAGGTGGACGCCTACGTCGGGGCCGCGGCCGCCGCGGGGAAGATCCCGATCATGGTGGTCTACGACATCCCCAACCGGGACTGCGGCGGCGCGAGCGGCGGCGGCGCGCCGTCCCACGACGCGTACCGGGCGTGGATCGACCAGGTCGCGGCCGGGGTGGCGGGCCGCCCCGCGGCCATCGTGCTCGAACCCGACGTGCTCGCGCTCATGACGAACTGCCAGAGCGGCGACCAGCAGAACCAGACCACCGCGTCGATCGCCTACGCGGGCAAACGGCTCAAGGCCGCGTCGACCCAGGCGAAGGTCTACTTCGACATCGGGCACTCCGCCTGGCTTTCCGCCGGCGACGCCGCGACCCGCCTGCGGGCCGCGGACATCTCGAACAGCGCCGACGGCATCTCCACCAACGTGTCCAACTACCGCGCCACCGCCGACGAGGTCGCCTACGACAAGTCCGTGCTCGGCCAGCTCGGTGACTCGCGGCTGAAAGCGGTGGTCGACACGAGCCGCAACGGCAACGGCCCGCAGGGCAGCGAATGGTGCGACCCCGGCGGGCGTGCGATCGGCACGCCGAGCACCGACCAGACCGGCGACGACCGGATCGCGGCGTACCTGTGGGTCAAGCCGCCGGGCGAGGCGGACGGCTGCCTCGCCGCGGCCGGCCAGTTCGTGCCCCAGCGGGCCTACGACCTCGCGGTCGCGGCCGGTCCGGTCCCCACGACCACGCCCACGACGCCCACCACGCCGACCACCACGACCACGCCGCCGTCCGGCGGCTGCGCGGTCACGCAGCGGGTGGTCAGCTCCTGGCCGACCGGGTACACCGGCGAGATCGTCATCGAGAACCGCGGCGCGCCCCTCGACCACTGGACGCTCACCTTCTCCGCACCCGGGGTGACCGTCACCCAGGGCTGGAACGGCACCTGGACCGACACCGGTGACGTGGTCGAAGCCGCGAGCACACCGTGGAACGGCACGCTCACCACCGGCGGGACGGTCACCATCGGGTACAACGCGAACTACGGCGGCGGCACCCCGCCGTTCCGGTCCCCGACGCTCAACGGCCGGTCCTGCGCCTGACCGGCGCCGGCGAGGGCCGGCCCGGTGCCGGCCCTCGCTCCCGGGCTCAGGCGGTGGTCGTCCGGTGGGCCGCGTAGTGCGCGGTGCCGATCGCCCCGACCACGGCCAGGACGAACCCGGCGGCCGCGGCGGCGGTGAAGCCGTCCCGGACGCGGTCGTCCAGCACCGCCACGCCGATGAGCGAGGACACCGCCGTGTTGGTGGTGAACATGATGGCGGTGACCGCGGTCGCCCGGCCGCGTTGCAGGGCCATCGCGAACGCGACCGCCGCGACGAGCCCGTTGGCGATCATCGCCCAGAGCGCCGGCTCCAGGGCGAGGCGCCAGACCGGCCCGGACGCGTCGAGGGTCCGCGCCGAGATCCCGACGGCACTGAACCCCAGGCCGGCGCAGAACCCCAGCACGATCGGCGACCAGCGGCCTTTGCTGCGCTGGACGGTGAACGCGATCGCCGCGATCACCGCCGCCACGCCCACCAGCGCCAGCTTCCAGCCGGTCGCCAACGCCCGCGCCGGACCCGGGTCCGCGGACAGGCCGAGCAGGACCAGGCCCGTCGCGCCGACCCCCAGCGCGGCCCACCCGGCGCCGACCAGCCGGACGCCGAGGATCGCGGAGATCGTCGCGGTCACGCCGACGCTGAACGCGAGCACCGACTGGACCAGGAACAGCGGCAGGCGGTGCAGCGCGGCGGCGGCGAAGACGAACCCGAGCAGGTCCACCCCCACCCCGAGGAAGTAGAGCGGCTGCCGGCGCAGCGCGACGAGGTCCTGCGGCGAGCCGCCGAAGGCCCCGGCCCGCCGCACCCCGGCCGACTCCAGGATGGAGCCACTACCCGAGGCGACGGCGGCCAGCACGGCGAGGACGTATCCGAGGATCACGGCCTGAGTCTGTCAGCCCGCCCGTGACCGGCGGCGAACCATCCCCCGACGGCGGTGTGCGTGCCCGCGCCGCCGTGGTCAGTGCGGCCGGGAGAGATCACCGGGGGTGAAGGCCTTGACCGTGTCGGTGACGGGCTTGTCGAGCTCGGTCTTGTGCTCGGCCGGGTAGACCCAGCGCAGCCCGGCCGTCGAACCGGCTCCGAGGGACGCGCGCTCGTAGAAGATCCGCCCGTCGCCCAGGTAGCCGGACACCGCGTAGCCCTCGCTGTCGGCGGTGCGGAAGGTCACCCGGCCGCCGTCCCCCTCCGTCGAGGCGACGAGCTGGGCCAGCTGGTCCGCCGGACGGCGGCCGCCCGCGTTGGTTCCCCACACCGTCAGCGTCGCGCCGAGGTCGTCGCGGGAGAACCGCATCCCCTCGCCGTCCTCCGGGACCCACGAGGACGCCGTGTAGCCCGGCGGCACCTGCGTGGTGAACCCGAAGCGGGAGTTCGTGTAGGTCGTCCCGGCACCCGGCCGGCCCGACGTCGGCGGCGGCGTCGAGGAGGGTGCCGACGACGCGGCCGGCGCCGTCCGGCCCAGCATCGTCCGGAACTTAGGCTGCAGGAGGTCGTCGAGCTCGTCGTACGGCAGCACCACGACCTCCTTCCCCGCCGCCGACGCGCAGCCGAGCTCGTACCAGAGGATTTCGAACTCGGCCCCGGCCGTGGTGAACCCGAACGTCGCGGCCGGCACGTGGTCACCACCACCGGGCCGGTCCGCGGCGTCCATCGTGACCTGCCGCTCCGAGTCCCCGACCACCGTCGGCACGGTGCAGAAACCGCTCCTCGTGTGCGGCGCCAGCCGCTGAGTCAGCGTCCGCATGCCGGCGGCCGTCAGGATCTCGGGGCGGAACACGTCCCGGGGCCCCAGCACCCGCCCGGTGGTGAGGTCGACGGAGAGCGCTTCGGGGAACCGCCACGTGGTGTGCCCCAGCACGTCCGAGTCGAGATCGTGTTCGTAGTGCACGGAAAGCAGGCTCGGCTTCTGCAGCAGGACCCGCGCGGACGAGCGCATCGCGGGGGTTTCGCCCGCCGCCCGGATCTGCTCGAGCGTGCTCGGCACGGCGACCCCGTCCCGCACCGACTTCAGCCGCTTGTCGATCGGCGCCCGCAACGCGTCGTTGACCCGTTGCCGGACCGCGGCGTCCGCACCGCCGGACACCTGCGGGTACTGGAGCTCGTAGCTGACCGGCAGGGCCGGGTCGCGCCCGGACAGGGTCTGCACGGCCACCGACAGCGCCGCCGGCGGCGCGGGCGGGTCCTCTCCGTGCGGGAAGATCGCGAGCCCGCCGGCGACCAGCCCGCCGGCGATCGCGACCGCGGCGGCGATCTTGCCCACCATCGCCGCGGTCACCCCCGTGCCGGTGCCCGCGGCCGTGACGCCGGCCCCGGCGCCGGCCGCCGCGACCGGCGCGGCCGCCGTGCCGGCGGCCGTCAGGAGCGCCAGCGGGGTCAGCGCCGTCAACGCCGCGGCCGAGGTGGCCAGCCGCTTCCAGCCGCGCTTCTCCCAGTGCTTCCCGTAGGCCTCGCGGGCGACGGCTTCCAGCTCGGTCACGAAGGCGTCCGCCGTCGCCGGGCGCCACGCCGGGTCCTTCGCCATGCCCCGCGCGATCAGCGGGCGCAGCGGCTCGGGCACCGCTTCCAGGGGCACCGGCGCGGTCCCGTGCAGGGCGCGCAGCTGCTCGCTCGTGTCCGCCTCGAACGGCCGCTGCCCGGTGACGCACTGGTAGAACACGCACGT
This sequence comes from Amycolatopsis sp. NBRC 101858, assembly GCF_030269325.1. GTDB lineage: Bacteria > Actinomycetota > Actinomycetes > Mycobacteriales > Pseudonocardiaceae > Amycolatopsis > Amycolatopsis ponsaeliensis. The sequence continues at coordinate 1,400,571 of NZ_BSTD01000002.1, forward strand.
GGCCGCGTACACGTCGGTGGCGGGCCGGCCGGGCTGACCGGCCCACTGTTCCGGGGCCATGTAGGCGGGCGAACCGGCGGTCAGCCCGTTGTGTCCGTCCAAAGTGGCCAGTCCGAAGTCGACCAGCTTCGACTCGCCTTCCCGCGACACCAGCACGTTCCCCGGCTTGTAGTCCCGGTGCACCACGCCGGCCGCGTGCGCGTCGGCGAGGCCGAGCAGCGAGCCCTTCAGGATCGCCAGCGCCGCCTCGGGCACCAGGACGTTCTCCGCCGCCAGCAGGGCGCGCAGCGACACGCCGGGCACCGCCTCCATGACGAGCGCGGCACCCTGCGGCGTCTCGACGAAGTCGAAGAGCCGGACGACGTGCGGGCTCCGCACCCCCGACAGCAGCCACGCCTCCTGCCGGAACCCGGCCACGATCCGCGCGTCGGCGAGGAAGTCCGCGCGCAGGTACTTGATCGCCGCCATCTTCCCCGTGGCTTCGTGCTTGGCCAGCACGACCCGCCCGAAACCGCCGGTGCCGAGCACGTCCACTTCGGCGTACCCGGGCACGTTCCAGGTGTCGTTCATCCCCGCCGGTTTCCCCTCACCCGAGCCTTGCTTCGCGGAGGACATCCGACCACGATCCGCCGGGCGCCACCACCCGGAAGTGGCACCCGGTCCGGGACAGTGGCCGGTTCCGGCCATCCCGGAGCCGAGGTCCCGGGATCACCCCACCGTGGCCGCCGTCGCCGCTTATGCTGCCCCGGTTCCCGACTCGAAGGGTGTTCCGTGTCCGCTCGCGCACTACCGTTCCTGACCACGGGCGTGCTCGCCCTGGTGCTCGCCGGCTGTTCGGGCGGGGTGACCGGCTCCGCGGCACCGGCGCCGCCGGGCACCGCCACACCGCCGACCTCCGCCGCGCCGGCCTCGGCCCCCTCGACGACGCAGCAACCCGCGACCACGTCACGAGCCACCCCGGCGAAGCCTGCCGGCGCGGTCGAGCGGTACGAAGCCTACTTGCACGCCGTGGGCGAGGAAGACGTCACGACGGCCTGCGAGATCGCCGCGCCCGCCGCCGAGAAGGCGGAAGACGAAGGCTTCGGGCCGTGCGAGAAGACACTTCCGATCAGCTTCGCGATGTTCTCCGCCGGGCAGCGGAAAGCACTGCTGAGCGCCACCGTCGACCGGGGTCGCGTCACCGAGGGCCCGACGAGGGTCGACATCCCCGCCAAGGCGGTGCAGGCCGGCGTCAAGTTCACCAGCAGCGACCTGGGCGACGCCGTCCTGGAGCTGCGCGGCGGCAAGTGGTACATCACCGACTGACGGACCGTCCTCATCGGACGGTCGTGGAGATCCACGGCCGCGCGTCGGTCATCAGGCCGATCATGCCCGCCACGAGCCGCATCTCCTCCACCGTCCGGATGTCGGCCTCGACGAGCCGGGGCGAGCACACCAGGATCGCCAGCGCCTGCGCCCGGGACAGGGCCACGTTGAGCCGGTTGCGGGACAACAGGAAGTCCAGCCCGCGGGGCAGGTCGATCGCCGACGACGACGTCATCGTGGTGATCACCACCGGCGCTTCCTGGCCCTGGAAGCGGTCGACCGTGCCCACCCGGACCCCCGGGAACCCCGCCTCGTCCAGTGCCCGGGTCACCGTCCGCGCCTGCAGGTTGTAGGGCGCCACGACGACGATGTCGGCGTCCCCGAGCGGCCGGGCCGGGCCGTGGTCCGTCCACATGCGACCGTGCAGGCCGGCCACGATCTCCGTGACGGCGGCGGCTTCCTCCACCGAGCGGGTCGTGTTGCCGTGGTGGTCGACCTCGGCCAGGTACAGCCCCGCGGCGATGCCGTCCAGGCCGCGGCCGGCGGCCGAGGGGTGGGCGTGCAGCCGGCCGGCGTAGGACAGGTTCGACACCGGCTCGCACACGGCCGGGTGCATGCGCCGCGTCTCGTCGAGGAAGTAGCCCAGCGACGCCGGCATGATGTCGGCCTCGCCGATCACGTGCCCCAGCGCCGACGCCTCCGCGCCCGCCGGGTGCGTGCCCTGCACGACCTGGGGCAGCTGCTGCGGATCGCCCAGCAGCAGGACGTTCTTCGCGCACATCGACACCGCGAGCGCGTCGGCGAGGGCGAACTGGCCCGCCTCGTCGATGATCAGCAGGTCGAAGGGCTCCTCCCGGATCGCGGCGTTGGCGAACGTCCACGCCGTCCCGCCGACCAGGTGCCCGTCGGTGTGCTCTTCGCGCCACTTCACCAGCGCCGGGTTGCTCTTCGGCTGCTCCCACGGCGCGGCCGGGTCCGGGGTCTTCTTCGCCCGCTTGGCGCACGGCAGGTCCGGCGCGCTCTTCTTCGCCGCGCTCAGCACGTTTTCGACGGCCTTGTGGCTCGTGGAGGTGACCGCGACGGTCCGCCCCGCGCGCACGAGCCGGGCGATCAGCTTGCCCGCGAGGTAGGTCTTGCCCGCCCCCGGCGGTCCCTGCACCGCGAGCGCGGACCCGTCGAGCTCCTCGACCGCGTCGATCACCGTGGCGACCAGGTCCTCCCCCGGTTCCGGCAGCGCGGCGCCCAGGCGCAGCCGCGGCGCGGTCCGGCGGAGCAGGTCGACGCCGGGATGCCGCGGCAGCTCCGGGAGCGCGTCGACGACCAGGCGGGCGAGGTCGGCGACCGCCTCGTCCTTCGGCGAGGGCCGCACCGGGCTGCCGGGCAGCACCGCGACCGGCCGGTCCGCGGTGGTGGCGTCCGGCGGGCTGCTCTCCTCCAGCGTCAGCTCCACGGCGGAGGCGGCGACGACCTTGGCGTCCCGCGCGGTGGCGCCGTAGCGCAGCCGCACTTCGTCACCCGGGGTGAACGGGTGCGGCCGGTCCGGGTCGCACGCGACGAGCAGGGTCCGCTTCGCGGTGCGGACCCGCCCGGCGGGTGGCACCCACTCCCCCGCTTCGAGCGACACCGGCACCGCGCACGCGGTGTCGATCTCCAGGTCGCCGAGCGGAGCGGCGAGCCGGCGGAAGTACTCCCACCACGCGGGGTTCGTCTCCCGGCGGTGGTAGCCGACCGACGCCGCGAGCAGCGCGCGGGCCCGCTCGTCGCCGGTGAAGTCGCCCGGATCGTCCGGCAGCCCGTCGAGCAGCGGGTCGACCAGCGCGGCCAGCTGCGCGGCGCGTTCGGCGCGGCGCTCGGCGGCGACGTCCTCCTCGGCCGCGCGCAGCAGCGCGTCCTCGGCGGACTCTTCCGCCGGCACCGGCACGTCGATCCCCGCGTCGGCCCGGACCTGGTGGAGGAACTCGAACAGCCGCAGGGCCGCAACGCAGTCGTACTCGGTGTTTTCGCCGATGCCGCGCAGGACCTCGGCCGCCCGCTCCGGCTCCCCCGAGCGCGCGAACGCCAGGTACTCCTCGTACGCCTCGACATCCGACAGCACGGCCTTCGTGCCGCCGTCGCGGGCGCCGGGCTGGAAGAGCGGCTCGAGGTGCCGGATCGAGTACGACCGCTGCGACACGCGCATCGCCTTGCGCACCACCGCGTGCAGGTCCACGACCGCCCCGCTGCGCAGCAGGTGGTCGACGGTCTCCTCCCGGGTGCCGTGCACCGCCGCGAGCCGCTTGATCGCGGTGACCTCGTAGGGCGCGTAGTGGTAGACGTGCGACCCGGGGTGCTCCTCGACCCGCGCCGCGGCGAAGTCGACGAACTCCTCGAACGCCCGCTTCTCCTCGGCCCGGGTGTGCGCCCAGAACGGCGTGAACCGCCGGTCGTCCTGCGCGGTGAGCGCGCCGAAGAGGTACTCGAGCCCTTCGCCCGACAACGCGTGCGGATCACCCGCCAGATCGAGGAATACGTCCCCGGGCGCGGGGGCGGGCAGCTCGGCGAGCACCCCGGGCTCGACGACCTCGTAGGCGACCTCGCCGGTGGCGTCCTGCCGGACCTGGAGCGCGGCCTGCGCGCGCAGGGTCTCGAACGCCGTGACGGACAGGTCGCGCGGCCGGTCGCCCGGCACGGCCGCGGCCAGCGCGTCGATCGAGCCCAGCCCGGCGGCCGCCAGCTTGCGGCGCTGGTCGCCGCGCATCCCGGCCACGAGCGACAGATCGCGGTCGGCTTCGCGGGCCGTGGCGCAGTGCTGGGCGAAGCGGCAGCCGGCGCACGCGGGGCGTTCGTCGGCCCACAGCCGGGCCGGCAGCTCCGGCGCCCGGCCGCGCAGCCGCGCCCGGAGGCGGTTCACCACGGGCAGGAAGTCTTCGACCCGCAACGTCCGGGTGCTGCCGTCGCCGAGGCCCAGGTGCAGGTGGGGCCCGGCCGGCCAGCCGGCCCGCCGCACCGCGTCGGCGCAGGCGGTCAGCTCCACCACCGCGGCGGGCTTCGCCTGCCGGGCCGGCTTCGCGCCGTAGACCTCGTAGCGGCCTTCGCCGTCCCGGACCAGGAAGTCCGCGCACGCCGTGAACTCGCCGTCGCCGACGACGGCCCGGTGGATCACCGGCACCCCCGCCCGCACCGCCTTCTCGGTGGCCTTCGCGGCCGCCACCGGATCCCGGACGTCGATCACGACCACGTCGCGCCCTTCGCGGCGGAACCGGGCGAGCAGCGCCGCCACGGCCGCGCGGCCCCGCCGCACCTCCGGCTGGTCGGGCCCGGGACCGGGCCGCGGCGCCCCCGGCAGGCCCGCGGCCAGCGCCTGGTTCAGCACGCTGCGGTGTTCGCATTCGAGCAGGTCGGCGAGATCGGCTGGGGTGTCCATCGCCGCGGAGTCTGACACGGGCGGTGACCCCGGCCGGAGCACCCCGCACCCGACACGCCGACCGCCGGAGGGCACCGGCCAGCCGAAGTCTCGAGGCGGCGACACCGGCGGCCGGCCGGGCGGCGAACCGCGGCCGGGGCCGTAACCGGCGTCGGCCGGCCCGCGGCAGCGACCGCAGCGCAGGTGGGCGCCTATCCGTTCCCGCAACAGCCGCGCGGCAACCCCGGCGCCGGCCGGCCGGCGGCGACCGCAGCGCAGGTGGGCGCGTGTCCGTTCCCCCAACGGCCCCGGCCCCGGTTCGCCGGGAACGGCCGGAACCGTTGGTGTGACGGCGAGGTGCCACCACCTGGCCGGGTGCAGACCGCCGGGTGGCGCAATCCGTCGGTTTCCGCCCGGCATCCGGCCGGACGGTGTTAGTTTCCGTCCGGCCGGATGCTGCCCGAGCGAGGTGTAACAGTGACCGTGACATTGCACGCGGACAAGTTCGCCGCCTACCTGCGCATGTTGAAGGACCGCAGCGGGCAGGGCTACGAACGGCTCGGCCGGCAGGCCGGGGCCAGCGGCTCCAGCCTGCACCGGTACTGCTCGGGCAAGAGCGTGCCCGCCGACTACCGCGTGGTCCACTCGTTCGCCAAGGTCTGCGGCGCGTCCGCGGAGGAACTGCGCGAACTGCACCAGCTGTGGGCGCTGGCGGACGCGGCCCGGGACGACGGGGTGCCGTCGGAGCACGCCGAGCCGCCGGCGGCCGGCGCGGACGTCGCGCCGCGGCGGCGCAGGCGCGCGTACGCGGCGGTGGCCGTCGCGATCGCGGTGCTGCTGGCCGGTGGCCTGGTCTGGGTCACCGCCGACGGGTCCGAACCGGCTCCCGGCCGCTACGCCGACCGGATGCTGTTCTCCGCGGCGTGCCGGCCGCCGGTGAGCATGGGCCAGCACGACGAGTGCGTCACCGAGGTGCAGAACCTGCTGGTCTCGGCCCAGGGCCGGCTTTCGGTCGACGGCTCGTTCGGTCCGGAGACACTGCGCCGGGTCACCGCGTTCCAGGTGCTGGCCGGGCTGCCCGCGCGCGGCGTCGTCGACGAGGCCACCAAGACCGCGCTGTACGACCACCGGACCAGCCTCGCGGGCTGGTCGGCGGCCATGGTGGAGCAGCGGGTCCGGGCCGTGTTCACCGAGGCGCCGGACACCGCGGTCGCGATCGCCCGCTGCGCGTCGTTCCTCGATCCGCTGTGGGTGCTGCCGAACACGAACGGCAGCCGCAACTGGGGGATCTTCCAGATCTCCGACGCCCGCCTGCTGGACCTGGGCGGCACGCCGCGCCAGGCGTTCGACCCGGTCTGGAACATCGACGCGGCGCACCGCCTGTGGAGCGCCCACCACGACTTCCACGACTGGCCGTCCTGCTCGGCGGCTCTGCAGAACCCGCAGGCGCACTGAGCGCCGACAGGGCGGAACCCGCGCCCTCCGCGAGGGGCGGCCCGGGAAACGGGCCGGAGGGTGCGGGTTCCGCGGCACGCTGACGCCGGAAACCCCCGAGGGCGGGGTTTCCGGCGTCAGACCCCCAGTCGCCGGTCAGACCGTGCCGTTCTCCCACCACCACGCGCGGCCGAGGTCGGCCCGGCTGTCCACGTGCTGGTGGTCGGTGTTGTAGGTCTCCAGGCCGGAGAACCCGCTGGTCTCGGCCTTCTGGTAGACCGTCTTGTTGGCCACGCCCGGCACGTCCAGGTCGGCCGCGGTGCCGTACATGTGCATGCTGTCGCTGGCGCCGCCGATCTCCGCGTTGTGCGCGATGCTGCGGAACCCGGAGTTCACCGTGATCGGCTTGTTCCCGAGCTTCTTGCGCACCGCCTCGAGCTTGTACATGCAGCGGCGGGCGTTCTCCTTGGCGGTGGCCGCGCTGACCTTGCCGCCGTTGAAGGTGCCGCTCACCCGGTCGGTGAACTCGCTGAAGTTGAAGTGCACGGTCGACCCGTCGCTCTGCTCCAGCGCGTTGAGCGCCGACTGGGTGGCCGGGCCGACCTGGCCGTCCGCGCCCAGGCCGTAGGCCGCCTGGAACCGGCGGACCGCCGCCGCCGTGCCGGGACCGAACTCGCCGTCGATCGAGACCCGGCTGTGGCTGGGGCTGTCGGCAGCCCAGCCCGCCACCCGGATCTGGAGCTCGGTGACGTCGGCGCCCGTGCTGCCCTCGGACAGGGTGCGGGACCACGGATAAGCCTGGGCGGTGCCCGAAAGCAGCAGCGGGGTGACCGCCGCGGTCGCGCCGAGCACCACCGCGCCGCGCAGTACCGTGCGGCGGCTCATGGGGAGTCTCATTCTCGTCCTTTCCTAGCGGGGAATCAGCGGTTGGCGAGCTGGTCGAGAGCGGCCTGGGTGCCGTTGAAGACGTCCCCGGTCGCCGGGGCGGGGATGCCGTCGGGGATGGCCGCGTCGGTGTACTGCCACATCAGCCACGTCGACGACCCGGCGGGCAGCGCCGGCTGCGAGACGGACTGGCGGTAGTCGGCGAGCTGCATCGGATAGCCGGACAGCGCCGTGGTGCCGCCCAGGCACGCGTCCAGGAACGACTTCTGGGTGTAGATGATCGGGGTCCGGCCGAACGCCGTCTGGACCTTGTCCAGCCACGCCTTCGCGTCGGCGACGGTGACGTACGGCGGGCAGCCGCCGGAGCCGTCGTCCTTCCACTCCAGGTCGAAGACGGGCGGCAGGTCGCCGGCGCGCTTGCCGGTGTACCCGGTGGCCTTCACCGCGGCGATGAACCGGTCCGCCTGCGCGCCGCCGGTGTTCGCCGCCGTGCCCGTGTAGAAGTGGTACGGCCCCACGGCCAGGCCGGCGTTGCGAGCGGCGGGCAGGTCCGTGGCCAGGTACTCGTCGGTGACGTTCAGGCCGCGGGTCGCCTTGACGGTCGCGAACTCGACGCCGGACGCCTTCACCGCGCCCCAGTTGATCGCCGCGCCACCGGGGTGCTGGTACTTCGCCGTGTCCACGCCGTCGATCGGGTGCCCGGCGGGCTTCGGCGGCGTGCAGTAGGCGTTGCGGCCGGACCAGTCGGTGACCTTCGCCCAGGTGGTGGGCCCGGCGACGCCGTCGGCACTGGCGTTGACGCAGTGCTGGAACTGGATCACCCGGTTGCGGGTGCCGTCCCCGAAGTTGCCGTCGACCGTCAGCGGCGGGTAGTGGCCCGGCTCCATGGCGAGGTTCAGCCGGCACTGGAGCTCCTTGACCTCCGTGCCGGTGGACCCGCTCTGCAGGGTCGGCCGCGCCGTCGAAAAGCCGCACACCACGCTCTGCGCGGTGTCGGAGGTGCCCTGGGTGGCGCACTTCTTCGGCCGCGCGGCCCACGAGTTGAGCGCGGCCCACGTGTTCGGCCCGATCTCCCCGTCCACGCTCAGGGCGGCGCAGCGCTGGAAGACGCGGACCCGGGCGTCGGTCGCCGCGCCGAAGGAACCGTCCGCGCCGATGGGCGTGTACCGGCTCGCCTTGGTGGCCAGGTTCAGCTGGCACTGGGCTTCGACGACCTCGGCGCCGGTCGACCCCTGCTTCAGGGTGGGCTGGGCACTGGTGTGCCCGCACACCGCGACGGCGTCGGCCGCGGCGGCGGCGGTCGCGGCGGGGAACACCAGCAGCACCGCGACGGCCAGAGCGAGTCTTTGCATGGCCAGGAGGCTGGCAGTGGCCGGGCCGCCGGTCGCCGGTCGGCGGCCGACTCGGGACGCCGGGACAGTCCCACCGCACCGGACCAGCGGGAACGCCACCCCCGTGGGACGCGGCTGGGACGCCTTCCGCCGTCCCCGCTACGGCCTCGCGAGCGCCCAGGGCATGAGTTTCCCGGCGAGCGCCCGGCTGAACGGGCTCACCAGCGTCTGCAGTTCGGCGCAGGCGGGCTCGCCGAGGTGGGCGTAGGGAGTCACGCTGTTTTCGTCGGTCGCCTGCTCGATCTCCGCCCGGCGGGCCGCGCCGGCGGGGGTGAAGGTCAGGTCGGTGTCGCCGGTGAGCCAGTCCCGCTCGCGGAGGCCGGAGACGGCCCGGGTCCAGTCGTCCTCGGACCACGACCGGGAGGTGCGCAGGGTTTCGGCGGGGACGGCGCCGGAAGCGGCGTGGGTGACGAGGGCTTCGATGCCGCGCAGGCCGGCCGTCAGCAGGGCGGCGATGTGCGCGTCGCCGCGGTACTCGCGGAGCAGGGTCTGGGCGTGCCACAGAACCAGGTGGGGCTCGTCGGGCCACGGCAGGGCCGCGTGGGCGGCGAAGAGCGGGCGGCCGGTGACGTCGCCGGTGATCGTCTCGGCGGCCTCACGCAGGAGAGCGGCGGCCCGGCGCATTTCGGGCGAGGTGACGGCGTCGCCCAGGATGCCGCGCAACGCCTGGTCGGCCGCGGCGTAGCGCGCGGCGAGGACGGCGGCCGGGTCGGTGGTGGACCAGGCGGCGCTGATCGAGGCCTCGACGAGGGCCGGGTTGAAGTTGTAGAAGGTCGCGACCACGACCGGCGCCGGAACCGCGCCGAGCGCCGCCGACCGCGACGCGAAGTAGCCGCTGCGGCCGGTGAGTCCGAGCTTCCCGTAGGCGGCCGCGGCTTCCGGGGCGAAGTAGATCATTCCGTGGTAGGGCTCGAGAAATCGCCAGGTCCGGCGCGCCGCTTCGATCACGCGGCGAACATACCATCCGGTCGGTACGGCGGGCCGGGGAAATCGGGTCACCGGGAGGCGGTCGGTTTATCACTTGGAACGACGGGTAGCCGAACAGTGGCCGTGCACTGCGAGTGCGGTATCCCGAGACCGAAGAGAAGGAGCGACCGCGGCATGAGCACGATCACGAAGTCCGTCGACGTCGAAGCCGATGTGAGCACCGTCTACAACCAGTGGACCCAGTTCGCCGACTTCCCCCGTTTCATGGAAGGCGTCGACCGCATCGAGCAGGTGGACAACACCCACACCCACTGGACCATCAGCGTCACCGGCGTCACCAGGCAGTTCGACGCCACGATCACCGAGCAGAACCGCGACGAGCGGGTCGCCTGGAAGTCCGATTCCGGCCCGAACCACGCCGGCGTCGTCACCGTGCACCGCCTCGACGACACCAGCACCCGGGTCACCGTCCAGATGGACATCGACCCCGAGGGCTTCGTCGAGAACGTCGCCGACAAGCTCGGCATCCTCGACCACCGGGTCCAAGGCGACCTCGACCGGTTCAAGAAGTTCATCGAGGTCCGCGACGGCCACGAGACCGGTGCCTGGCGCGGCGACGTCGACCGCCCCGGCCAGCACCCCGCGAAGTAACACCGCGCGCACCGCGGCCGGTCCTCCCGAGAGCAACTCTCGAGGGGACCGGCCGTTTGGCGTGCGCGGAAAGGTTTCCCGGGCCGCCCACTGTCCGAAGTGGACTGGTAGGCTGCCGGGATACTGCCGAGTGTGTCGCGATTTCAGTTGCTCTCGGATGCTGTATCGAGCCGCCTGAACATGCGATCGGCCGCTGGTGACGATGGTCGGTCCCGGCCAGGCCGGGGACGCACCATGTTCCCGCACCTCGTGCGGCAGCTGCACATCACTCGCCCGGGACGCGGTCGGGCCCGCACCCGACCTGAGCGCGTCCGCGGCGACTAGGCCTGTTCTTGCCACTCGTCATGACAAGCTCGCCATCGTCCATCGATCGGCGGTCGTCCTCGATGCCGTGATCACCTGAACCAGGACTTTGCCGGACACGCCCCTAGGTCCGCGCGGAACCCGGGCCGCTCTCCTCGTCGTCGGGCGGGGCCAGCCCGCGGTCGAGTGGGTGGGTCGAAGTGATCTCCGGAACCACCGACGGCGGCGCGAGTCCGCGGTCCAGGGTTTCGGCGGGCTGGGCTTCTCCGGGCACGTCCGTGCGGTCCGGCTCTTCTCGGTTGTCCGTCATGACCGGCGGATACCCGAATCCCCGGCCGCTACCCGGCGGAAGGCGCGCGTCCGGGTAGCGGGCTCGTCCACACCAGCCGGGTGCCGCCCGCGGCCGGGCGTTCGAGCCGCAGCGATCCGCCCGCTTCCGCCGCGCGCTGCTCGAGGTTGCGGAGCCCGCTGCGCGCCACGGCTTCCGGCATGCCGATCCCCGAGTCCGCGACCTCGACGACCAGGTCGCCGTCCAGGGAAACGGTGACCGTCAGCTCCGCCGCGCGCGCGTGGCGCAGGACGTTGCTGACCGCTTCGCGGACGACCGCCTCCGCGTGCTCCGCCAGGCCCGCCGGCACCCGGTCGATCGCGCCCGACAGCCGCACCGTCGTGTGGATCGCGGAGTCCGCGGTCGTGTCGGTGATCGCGTTCTGCAGGCGCGTGCGCAGGCGCCGGCCCGCTCCCGGCTGGGCGTGCAGGGCGAAGATCGCGCTGCGGATCTCCTCGATGACGTCCTGGAGCTGGTCGATGTGCTGGGTGAGCCGGGCGGTCACCGCGGGCGAGGCCGACCGGCGCCGGGTGCCTTCGATGCCGAGGCCGACCGCGAACAGCCGCTGGATGACGTGGTCGTGGAGGTCGCGGGCGATCCGGTCGCGGTCCACCACCACGTCCAGCTCCCGCCGTGCGGCCTGGCTTTCCGCGTCCCGCAGGGCCAGCGCGGCCTGGTCGGCGAAGGCGGACACGAGCTGGAGCTCGTGCTCGCCGAACCGCGCCGCGCCGGGCGCGCGGATCGCCAGGAGCACCGCCGCACCCGAGCGCGAACCGGAGCGCAACCGGACCGCCAGTGCCGGCCCGAGGTCCACGCCGAGGTCGTACGCCAGGGCCGGCACGTTGCGCGGCACGTGGTCGCGCAGGACCGCGCCCGAGGTCGACCCCTCGAGCGGGATCCGGCGGCCGGTCAGCACCTCGGCGTCGGGCCCCGCGCACACCGTCACGGCCAGCGGGCCGCCGGGCGCCACGGGCAGCGCGATGAGCGCGTCGTCGGCGCCGGTGAGCTCGGCGGCACGGCTCGCGACCAGGCGCAGCACCGCGTGCACGTCGGTGCCGCCCAGCAGCTCGGCGGAGATCTCGCCGGTCGCTTCCAGCCACCGCTGCCGGCTCCGGCTCTCCTCGTAGAGGCGCGCGTTGTCCACGGCGAACCCGGCGGCCGCCGCCAGTGCCACGGTCGCGCGCTCGTCGTCGGCGGTGAAGGGCCGCTCGCCGCCGAGGTACAGCCGGCCGAGGATCGTGCCCCGCACCACCAGCGGGACACCGAGGAAGGCCCGCATCGGCGGGTGGCCCGGCGGGAAGCCCCGCGTGCCCAGCTCGGGCAGGCGCACCGGCACCCGGCCGGTCACCAGGTCGCCGAGCAGCCCGTGCCCGTCCGGGGGCGGGCCGATCCGGTCCCGGGTGGCGGCGTCGACGCCGGTGACGGCGAACGCGGTCGTCCGGCCGTCCTCGTCGAGCAGGGCCAGCGCGCCGTAGCGGGCGCCGACCAGGCCGGCCGCGGCGGTCACGATCCGCTGAAGCGTGGTTTCGAGCTCCAAACCGGCGGAAAAGGCCAGGACGGCCGCCGGCAGCGCGTCCATCCGGTCCCGGCCCGACGGCGTTTCCTCGGGCATGTCCCCACAGTGGCACGGCGGTCCGGCGCGTGGCGGCATCCGGGACAACCGAACCGCGTTCGCAACCGGCGACCTTCGCCCGGCCACGGGTGCCGTTCGGCACTTGGCTCCCGCCGCGGCCGCGGCGGACGGTGGGAGACGTCCGGGAACCCAGGAGTTCGGAGCCGTCCATGAAGACCGGTGTCATGCCCGTCGGGCACCTCAGCGCGAGCCAGGTGCGATCCGTCCTGCTCGCGGCCACGGCTCCCCCGCCGCTGCGGAACGCGCGGCCGTGGCGGTTCCAGTGCACGCCGGACGCCATCGAGCTGTACGCGGACCCGCTCACCCCCGGCACCGACAGCGAACAGCGGGAACGCCTGCTGGACTGCGGGGCGGCCCTGCTGAACCTCCGGCTGGCGATCAAGGCGCAGGGCAGCCACGCCGACGTCCGGCTGTTCCCCTCGGCGGGCCGGCCCGACCTGCTCGCCGTCGTGCGGCCCGAGGGGTACGAGACGATCGCGCCGCACGACGGGGAGCTCGTGGCGGCCATCGCCGACCGCCAGAGCAACCGGCGGCCCTTCACCACCGCCGTGGTCCCGGCCGTGGTGCAGCGGCAGCTCCGGCGGGCGGCGGAAGTGGAACGCGCGTGGCTGGCCACCATCACCGCCGAGCAGGTCCCGCAGCTGCGGGAGATCATGCGCCACGCGGAGGTCCCGCCGGGACCGCCGGGGCCCGGCGGCGGAACGGACCTCGACGTCGAACCCGACCGGCTGGTCGTGGTCATCGGCTCCCTGCACGACACCGCGCTCGGCCGGTTCCAGTCCGGTCAGGCCATGCAGCGGGTCCTGCTGACCGCCACCGCCGCGGGCCTCTCGGCGGCGCTCTCCTCACAACCGATGGCCGCGCCGGCGACCCGGCGCGAGCTGCGGCAGCTGCTCGGCGGCGGGCTCTGGCCCCAGATCATGCTGCGCCTCGGGCACGGCGCCGCGGTGCAGTCCTTGGCGCGGACGCCGCTCGAGGACATCGTGATCAGCGACGAGCACCCGTACTCGGCCGGTCGTCCGGACGGCGGTGCGCACCGTGGATTCCGGTGACCAGGACCGCCGCCTGGGACCGCCGCTCCAGCCCGAGCTTCGCCAGCAGGCGGGACACGTAGTTCTTGACGGTCTTCTCGGCCAGGAACATCCGCTCGGCGATCTGCCGGTTGGTCAGGCTTTCCCCCAGGAGGTCCAGCAGGACGAGCTCCTGCTCGCTCAGCCCCGCCAGCGGCCCCGGTTCCCCGGCGCCGGCCCGCAGCTCGGCCACGAGCGCGGCGACCGCCCGGCCGTCCAGCAGGGTCTCACCCGCCCCCACCCGGCGGATGGCGTCGACCAGCTGCAGCCCCTTCACGTCCTTGATCACGTACCCCTCGGCGCCGGCCCGGACCGCTTCGACCATCGAATCCTCGTCGGTGAAGGAGGTCAGCATCAGGCACCGCAGGCCGGGCAGGGCCGCGCGCAGGTCACGGCACAGCGCCACCCCGTTCCCGTCGGGCAGCCGGACGTCCAGCACCGCCACGTCCGGCCGTAGCGCGGGCACCCTCGCCATGGCCTCGGCCACCGACGAAGCCTGCCCGACGACGCTCAGGTCGGGTTCGTCGTCGATCAGCTCGGCGACCCCGCGCCGCACGAGTTCGTGGTCGTCGACCAGGAAGACCGTGGTGACGGGCAGGTCGTGCACGCTGTCATCCACCGCCCCAGGCTACCCCCGCCCCGCGCCGGACGACCCCGCAACAGAGGTCGCGCGACTCTAGGCCGCGCCGCGGGCGAGGAGCACGGTGGCGGGATGACACAGATCCAGCACAGGCCCGATCATCACGTCAAGAGCGCCGTCACCGATGAGCTCGCCTGGACCCCCAGCGTCAACGCCGAAGAAATCGGCGTGACCGTCGCAACCGGCGTCGCGACGCTGTCGGGGCACGTCGGCACGTACCCCGAGAAGGAAGAGGCCCTGCGCGCCGCGGCCCGCGTCCACGGTGTGACCACCACCGTGGACAAGATCCTCGTGCGGCACGGCCACGGTGCGCCCGAGGACGTGGATCTCGCCCGCGAAGCCATGATCGTGTTCGACCGCCGGACGGTCCTGGTGCCGAAGGACTCGGTGCAGGTCGACGTGCGCGACCGGGTGATCACCCTGCGCGGGTCGGTGGACTGGCACCACCAGCGCGAAGCCGCCCGCCAGGCGGTGGCCGCGCTCCCCGGGATCGGCGGCGTGCGGAACCTGATCACGCTGCGGCCGTCGCCGGGCGTGCCCTCGGCCGAGATCAAGACGAAGATCGTCGCGGCACTGGCGCGGCACGCCCCGGCGCTCACGCAGCACGTCGAAGTAGGCGTCGACGACGGCCAGGTCACCCTGACCGGTGCCGTCCCCACCCCGGCCGAACGCCGTTCGGCCGAGCGGACCGCGTGGTTCGCGCGCGGCGTGACCGCGGTCGACAACCAGGTGGAGATCTCCGGCTGAGCCCTCTCTGGCACCGCTAGCGCACCGGGTGGCCGTCGGGCCCGCGCTCCGGCAGTTCGACGACCACCTTCCGCCCGCCGGCCTCTTCGCTCTCGAGCGCGGGTTCGCCCGGTGGGCGGGCGTCGAGGATGTCCTGGGCCCGCACCAGGATCGGGGGGATGTCGGGAGCCGCGGGCCGGGGGCGGACCGGGACCCAGGTGGTGCTGGTGTGCTCGTCGCGCAGGCTGGGGCCCGCGATCGTGCCGATCAGGTCGCGCCCGGCCGGGCCGCGTTGCCGGCGCCCGCGGAAGCGCACCTGCCACCCCGGTGGGTAACCGCCCCCGTGCCGCGCCGGCCAGTGCCGGTCCGTGTCCGTTCCCATTTCCACCCCGCTCGCTCGACGGTGCTCTCGGGCGCCGGGGTCCGGGGCGCGCTGGGTGTCCATTCAGGACGGAGGCGGCAGCCGGGGTTCGATCCCGACGACGTCCCGGTCCGGAATCCAGACCGTGCGACCGCCCTCGAGCGGGGAAAGCGGGATCGTTTCGAGGCCGGTGCGCGGATCCCGCACCGGTGACCCCACGACCACCCCGGCCAGGCAGCTGCCGGACGGCGGGCCGGGTGCCCGGCCACGCCGGTAGGTGAGGACCCAGCCCAGCGGGTACTCGTCGTTGAGGTCGTCCACCCCTGATTCCACGGCAAACCCCGGTTCGGTCGACGGATCTTCCGCCGGGGTCCGGGGCGGTGTTCCAGACTACGCTCGGAACCCGGCCGATCGGCAGCGCCAGCCGGGTGGTCCTGCTCGCGGATGCCGACTCGGTCCGCTGTGGACGGTCGACCGGACATCACGGCCGGACCGGGCGTTTCGCCGGCAGCGCGAGCCGGAAGATCTTCCGCGCCACCGAACCGAGCTGCCGCGAGAGGGAACCCGCGTTGTAGGGCAGGCCGTAGCGCTCGCAGATCTCCCGCACCTCGGCGGCCATCCGCGGGTAGCGGTGACTCGGCAGGTCCGGGAAGAGGTGGTGCTCGATCTGGTGGCTCAGGTTGCCCGAAAGCACGTGGAACACCGGGCTCCCGGTGATGTTCGCCGAGCCGAGCATCTGGCGCAGGTACCACTGCCCCCGGCTCTCGTCTTCGCTCTCCTCCTCGGTGAACACCTCGGCCCCGTCGGGGAAGTGTCCGCAGAAGATGATCGAGAACGCCCAGAGGTTGCGCACCACGTTGGCGGTGACGTTCGCCGTCAGCGTCAACGGCGCCAGCGGACCGGTGAGCAACGGGTGGACCACGTAGTCCCGGCCGGCCTGCCGGGCGACCTTGCTCAGCATCGGCTTCAGCAGGGGCCGGACGTCCGCCCAGTGCCGCCGGCCCTGCACGATCCGGTCCACCTCCAGGTCGTGCAGCATGATGCCGTACTCGAAGAACAGCGCCTGCGCGGCGGCGTAGACCGGGTTGCCCAGGTAGTACGGGTGCCAGGGCTGGTCGTCGGTGATCCGCAGGATGCCGTAGCCCACATCGCGGTCCTGGCCGAGGATGTTGGTGTAGGTGTGGTGCATGAAGTTGTGCGAGCGGCGCCACTGCTCGCCCGGGCAGACCATGTCCCACTCGAAGGTCCGCGAGTTCAGCGCGGGGTCCTTCATCCAGTCGTACTGGCCGTGCATGACGTTGTGCCCGATCTCCATGTTGTCGAGGATCTTCGACACCGCCAGCGCCGCCACCCCGCCCGCCCAGGCCGGCGGGAACCACCCGGCGAACAGCAGGAGCCGACCGGAAACCTCACAGAACCGTTGCACCGCGACGACGTTGTGGATGTAGTCGGCGTCTTCCGCGCCGAGATCGGCCGCGACCCGCAGGCGCAGGTCGTCGAGCTCGATGCCGAGCTTCTCGATCTCGGCGTGGCCGAGCTCCTTGGCACTGGTCGTCATCAGCGGGTTCTCCTCGGGGGGAGCGGGTTTTCGGGGTCGCCGTGGTCCAGGGCCAGGCCCCCACCCTATGCCCCCGCGGCCGCGGCACACTGGGCCAGGTGGGTGGTGCCGGATCGTTTTCCCCGGCGCCACAAGCCCGTAACGTGCACTCGAGCGACGCCTGAGTCCACTGTGGACGTCAGCGGGCGACCTCGGTCGGCCGGCGGGGCTCGCGGTGCAGCAGGGCGAGCGCCTCGGTGTCGGCGACCGCGGGGAACTTCCGGTAGCTGTTGCGGACCGCGTGCAGCCAGGGCAGCGGGCGCAGGCAGACGAACTCGTCGGCCTCGCGGGCGAGCCGGTCGAGCACGGGGGCCTGGGCCACCGGGACGGCCAGCACGACCCGGCCGGCCTGGCGGGCCCGCAGGACGCTGATCGCCGTGTGCGCGGTCGTGCCCGTGGCCGCGCCGTCGTCGGCCAGGACGACGGTCCGGCCCGCGAACGGCACCGGCGCGACGTCGCGCCGGTAGACCGCGACCTGCCGGGCGAGCCCGGCCCGCGCCCGGTCGGCCAGCCGGGTGAGCTCGGCCGCCGCGATGTCGAACCGGCGGATGGCATCGTGGTCCCAGACGAGCAGACCCCCTTCGCCGACGGCGCCGAGCAGCACCGGCGGCGGTCCGGCGGCCTCGATCCGCTGGGTGAGCAGGACGTCGAGCGGCGCGCCGAGGACGTCGGCGATCTCGGCGGCCACCACCAGCCCGCCCTCGGACAGGCCGAGCACGACGGCCCGGCCGCCGCGGAGCGGGCGCAGGCGCAGCGCCAGCCGTTCACCGGCTTCCCGGCGATCACGGAACCGCATGGGAACTCCCGGGGTCGGAGACGACGGGGCCGTCTCCGCCCCCACCGTACGCGCTCCCGGGCCGCCGGGCGCCGGTCTGCGCCCGGCGGTCGCCCGCTATCCACAGTGGACAGCCGGGACCGCGGTCCCGCTCAGGTGGCCGACGGCGCCAGCACGACCGTGGGCGCGAGCCGGCGGTCGGCCAGCGCGCGGGCCACGTCGCTGAGCCGGACGTTGTTCCGCCGGGCGTACCCGCGCAACGCCGCGAAGGCCATTTCCATGCTCAGCTGCCCGCTGACCGCGAGCACACCCTTGGCCTGCTCGATGATCACCCGGCTGTTCAACGCCGTCTGCAGCTGCTCGGACAGGACCTCGCCCTGGCGGACCGCCCGTTCGTGCAGGATGCCGATGGTCGCGGTGTCGGCCAGGCCCTGCGCGAGCGCGACGTCGTCGGCCGACAGCTCCCCCGGGGCGTACCCGAAGAGGTTCAGCGCCCCGATCGTCTGCTTGCGCAGGCGCAGGGGCACCGCGTGCACCGACGCGAACCCCTCCTTGGCCGCCTCGGCCGCGAACCGCGGCCACCGCCCCGCCTGCGCGGCGATGTCGGCCACCAGCACCGGCGTGCTGGTGGTGAAGCACTCGACGCACGGGCCCTCGTCGATGTCGAGCTGGAACAGCTCGAGCAGGCGGGCCTGCTCGGTGGAGGAAGCCAGCACCTGCAGGCCACCCCGCTCGTCCACCAGCGTCAACCCTGCCGCCGCGACGTCGAGCAGCTCGACGCACTGCTGCACCAGCGTGTGCAGCAGATCCGCGACGTC
The DNA here is from genome assembly GCF_030269325.1 of Amycolatopsis sp. NBRC 101858. Classification (GTDB taxonomy): domain Bacteria; phylum Actinomycetota; class Actinomycetes; order Mycobacteriales; family Pseudonocardiaceae; genus Amycolatopsis; species Amycolatopsis ponsaeliensis. The sequence goes on from NZ_BSTD01000002.1 coordinate 1,418,797, forward strand.
GTAGTCGTCGACCAGCGTGTCCGCCAGCGCGACGAACGCCCGCGTCACCTGTCGTTCACGGTCGGCCATGCCCACCATCTCCCGGTTCGTCTGCTGCGTTCATGGTGACCCTCACCGGAACTCCTCGTCCAATTTCGTCCGCCCGGCCACGATGTCGCCCGCGACCTCGAGCAGTGGACGGCCGTGCCCGAAGGCGTACGCCCGCAACCGGGCCAGTGCGGCGGAAGCGGGCAGGTCCAGGTGCGCGATCAGCATCCCGGTGGCCTGGTGCACCTCCCGGTACCGCATGCCCGCGCCTTCCATCCACCGCCCGTCCCCGTCGAGCCAGCGGCCGCCGCCCGCCGACAGCCCCGACATCGCGAGCGCCGCGACGTCGGCCACCTGCAGCGCGGTCGACAGCTCGCCGGGACTCAGCGAGCCCGGCGTCGCCCGGTAGGTGTCGAGGGTCGCCACCCGCACGGCCCCGATCTGCACCGGGAACGTGAACAACGCGGCCACCGGCTGCGCCGCGGCCTCGGCGGCGAACACCGGCCACGCCGGGGGCGGCCCGGCGAGCAGGTCCGGCACCAGGACCGGCCCGCCGACGACGTACGCCTCGAAACACGGCCCTTCACCGAGCGAAAACTGCAATTCCGCCAGCGCCGCGCTCACGGCGTCACTCGCGTACACGACTTCGCGGTTCCCGGCGTCGGCCATCACCGACACCGCGGCGCCGTCCACCGGCAGCAGGCGCACGCACGCCCGGCACACCCGGCCCACGACGTCGACCCCGCTGCCGGCACTGCCCTCGCCGAGCGCCGCGAGCACACTCGCACGCAGCACTTCGATGTCAGCCACCGCGAGCCCACGACCGGCGAACCCCGCGCTGCCACATCCGGTCCCCTTCGAGTCGATGTTCGTGGTCGCCCCACCGACTCGGACACGACCGGATCCGGATCAGCGCCGCCGCAGCGGCCGCGTCCGGAAGCGTACCCGGACCGTCGCGGGCGGGCCGCGCCGTCACCGCACGTCCGCGGCGGCGAGGTGCCGGCGCAACGCGGTCAGCGCCCGGTGCTGGCTCACGCGCACCGCGCCCGAGCTGGCGACGCCGAGCTCGTCCGCGGTCTCCTCGGCGGAGAGCCCGACCATGACCCGCAGGACCACGATGTCGCGCTGCGCCGGAACCAGCAGGTCGAGCAGGAGCCGGACGCGCCGGCGCAGCTCCAGCTCCTCGACGTGGCGGTGCGGTTCCGGCAGGTCGGAGGGCGCCGGGGGGACCTCCGGGACCGGGACGCTGACGTCGTCCCCGCGGTGGCGGTACGCGTCGACGACCTTGTGCGCGGCGACGGCGTGGACGAAGTTCGGGAACCGGGCGGCGCCGTACCGGTACCCCGGCAGCGCGCCCAGCACGCCGAGCAGCACCTCCTGCGCGCAGTCGTCGGCGTCGCCGTCGCGGTAGTGCCGGTCCCCCAGCCGGGCGCGGCAGTACCGCAGCACCACCGGGTGCAGCAGGCCCAGCAACCTGTCCGTCGCGGTGCGATCGCCCGACACCGCGGACGCGAGGAGCGCGCCGTCGACCTTCGCCATGCTGCGCCTTTCCGCTCGGTCAGCCCCCGCGCGTCAGGTAGGGGGCGGGATCGCTGCCGGGCTTCGCGCCGCTGTCGAGCCAGCGGGCGAACCCGGGGCGGTCCCGGCGTTCGATTTCGTCGAGGAAGTCCTGCCGGCGCTGGACGACGAGCCGGCGGGCCTGCTCGTCGGCCGCGAGGTGCAGGAGGAAGTAGCTGCGCCGCCAGGCCACGCACAGGTCCTCGGTCGCCATGTCGGCCACCGGGAGGGGCGCCGCGGGCCGTGGCACCGGGGCGGCGTGCCGTCCAGGAGTGACGGGCGGGGTCGCCCGGCGGCGGTGGGCGGCGGCGAGGCCGGCGACGACGAGGAGGGTCAGGATGGCCGCGGTGAGGCCGCCGCCGACCGTGTTCCGCAAGCCGGCGACGACCAGGCAGACCAGGAGGAATCCGGTGGCGGTGGCCGCGCCCGCGAGCAGGTCGGGCCCACTCGCCGCGAGCCGCCCGCGCGGGAGGCGGGGAGCGCCGAACGCCACGAGGAGCCCGGCACCGGCGCCGAGCAGGATCCAGCCGGCGAGGATGTCCCACGGCAGGATCAGGGCGCCGATCGTGGCGAAGACGCAGACGGGGCCGATCAGCCCGACCACCACCACGCGTCCCGTCATCGCGTGCGCCTCGCCGTCCGTACGGGTGCCGAACCGGAGAGCCGGCACCGGGATTCAGGATCGCCGAGGTCTGGGGCGCTGGGCGGCCAGTCTAGTCCCCTCCCGGCGCGGCCGCCGCGCGTGCTCGTCCCGCACGGCGCCCGAAAGCCCTCTAGCGTGGCGGACATGGAGCACCTCGAACCCGACACCCGAACCCTCGAGCGCAGTCTGCGCGGATACGTGCGGGCGGTCGCCGCCGCCACGGGCGTCCCGGACGAGAGCACCACGGTGGAGATCAGCGACACGGCGACCGCCTACCTCGGGCTGCCCCGGCGCTGGCCCGACCGCCCCGACCACGACGTCATGCTGCTGTGGAGCGAGCGGCGCGGGTGGTCGCTCGCGGTGGAAACCGATCCCGCCGACGAGCCGGTCCTGATCGCTCGCCAGGGCGGCGACGACCTCGTGCCGGCACCGGGCGCGGTCGCCCGGTTCGTCGCCGACACCGCGGCGGGGCGGCCGGCCGGGCCGGAGAGCACCGTCCCGGCGCACGCCCCGACCCGGGGTTCCCTGGCCGAGCGGCTGCGGCCCTACCTGCACGACGCCCGCCCGCCGGCGGGCTGATCACGCGGCGCCGTCAGCGGTCGTGGGGGTAGGCCGCCGCGCGGTGCTGGCCGTTGCCGCGCTTTCCCGCGTGACGGCGGAGAACCCGCTCGCTCCCCATGGTGCTGGCAGGCCAGGCCCGCTGGACCGGATCGTGCCGGCCCGGCTCTGCCTGCACGACGCCCGCGCGGTCAGCGGGCGTGCGGGTAGGCCGCCGCGCGGTGCTGGAAGGCCAGGATCGCGGGGTTGCGGATCGTGCCGTCGTGGATCTCGACGGCACGCCGCACGGTTTCGTCACCCTCCCATGTGGACTGTCCGGACAGGACGGTTCGCAGGTGGGGCAGCAGGGCTTCGCTGATCTCCCAGCTCGCCGAGTTCCAGAGGTAGGACGGGCTGTGGTCGACGGCGTAGTACGTGAGGCCGTCGCCGACCGGGAACGTCGGTTGCGCGAACGTCGTGGGCTTCGCCCAGCTGAAGCCCATCGCTTCGTCGCAGGAGACGTCGATGATGAGGCTGCCCGGCGCGAACGCCGCGAGGTCCTCTTCGACGAGGAACGTCAGCGGCGCCGCGGTGTCCTGCAGCACGCAGTTGACGACGATGTCGTGCTCGGCGAGGAACCCCGCCAGCGGGACGCGGCCGTCGTCGGTGTGCGCGTGGCTGCGCCGCGGGTCGCCGGGGTGGTTCACGTCGTGGTCGAAGTGCACCATGGTCGCCGAGTGGATCGGCGACCCCACCGCGCTGAGGCCGCGGGCGGTGAGGACGTCGACGTCGTGGATCCCGTGGGCGTTCAGCGCGGTCACCGAACCGCGCGCGGTCGCGCCGAACCCGATCACCACGGCCCGCAGCCGGCGGCCGTAGTCCCCGGTCGAGCCGATCAGCTGCAGGGCGTGCAGCACCGAGCAGTACCCGGCCAGCTCGTTGTTCTTGTGGAAGACGTGCAGGCCGAACGAGCCGTCGCCGCGCCAGTGGTTCATGGCCTCGAAGGCGATCACGGTCAGCCGCCGGTCGATGGCCAGCTGCGTCAGCTCGGTGTCCTGCACGCAGTGCGGCCAGCCCCAGAGCACCTGCCCGGTGCGGAGTTCGGCGACATCCTCCAGCAGGGGTTTGGCCAGCAGGATGACGTCGCACCCGGCGATCAGCTCCGCGCGCGAACGCAGCCCGCCGACATTGCGGGCCAGCTGTTCGTCGGGCACGCCGAAGGGTTCGCCGTAACCGTGTTCGAGGAAGATGGACTTCCGGATGTCGGCGTCGATCCGCTCGAGGTGGTCCGGGTGGATCGGCAGCCGCCGTTCGTTCTCTTTGCGTGAACGCGCGATGACGCCGAGACTGAGCTGGTGCACCAGAGGCCCCTTTGCTAGGTGCCAGTCTTAACACACCGGCTGCCGCCGTCGGCTACACTGGGTGGTGACCGGGAGCATTTCGTGCGCAAGTGTTCGAACCTGCGCCGTCCTCGGTCCTGGTCCGGCCGGTATCAGCGGCCGGAGACGGGAGCACCGACATGCCGTCGGGCCCGAACACCTCTTCGTCGAAGACCGAACCCCGGTTGCAGATGAAATCGGCCACGCCCGCCGCGGGCCCCGTCGACGGCGCGTGGTGGCCTCGCAGCCGCGCCTTGGCCGACGAACTGCCCCCGCTGCTCGACGCGATGACCGCCCGGCTGGGCCGGATCGACCGGGTCACCTACCACCTCGCGGACTGGCCGGCCCCCCACCGCCGGCTCCCCTTCGACGACGGCGTCGTCCGGCTCGAAGGGTTCCGGTCCCAGGCGGCCGGCAGCCTGACGGTGATCGGCTGGAACCGAAACCGGCTGACCCTGCGGGTCGTGGCACCGGAAACCGAATCCGGCGCCGCGCGCCAGGCCCTCGCCGAAGGCGCGGACGAGGCCACCCCGGCCCCCGCGCCCACCACGCCGCCGACCGGCAGCGTGTCCGAAAGGAGCTCTTCATCAGTACTTCCGCACTAGACAGCCCGTTGTTCAGCCACCCGGTGGCCGAGAGCCCCCGGCCCGGCGCTCTGACGGCACCCCAGGACGACCGGTACGGCAGCCTGTTCCTGCAGCCGACGTACTCCCCACCGGCCCGCCCCACGCCCGACGCCGGCCACGGCCCGCGCCGCGGCGGCCACAGCACGACGAGCACCCGCGCCCACGACCCGTCCGGACGCCGCGCCCACCGCTGACGCGCGTCTCCCCCGCCACAGCCCGAGTGCCTGCACCAGCAACCCGGTCGCCTGCCGCTGCCCACGGAGTCCGCCGCTGAACTACCTTGCGCAGCCGCGAAAGGTAGTTCAGCAAGGTCTTGGGGGCGCGCAACGGAAAACGCTCTCCCCAGACCCGCTGGGTCAGCCGGTCCATCGAGACGACGCGGTTGGCGTCAAGCGTCAGCGTGCATCGCTGCCTGGCCGGCTACCGGGCAGGCGTCGCCGTCCCGATGATCAGCGGGTGGACCACCGAAGGCATCCCGCGCCAGCGGGCCGTGGTCATGTCCTCGATGTGGAACCGCTGCTTGACGAGTGCGACGGTGTCGCGGTCGCACCGGCAGCCCTGTGCGAACGCCGCCCACGGTCTCGCCAGCCGAGTCTGCCTCCGCGCCAGCTTCGGGTCCTCGGCGCGCACGTGCTCGCAGAACAGCAGCCGCCCGCCGGGGCGCAGCACCCGGGCCAGCTCGGCCAGCACACGATCGACGTCGGGCACCGTGCAGAGGACCAGCGTCGACACGACCGTGTCGACGCTGGCGTCCGCCATCGGCAGTGCGTCGGCGGCGGCTTGCAGCGGCCGCAGGCCGGCGTGGCCACGCACCCGCTTCTCGAGCCGCCGGTACATCGCCGGGACGGGCTCGGTCAGCACGACCTCCGCCCCCTCCGGGTAGTGCCCGGCGTTGAGCCCGGTCCCCGCCCCGATCTCGACCACCCGCCCGTGCGCGCGCCGCAGCAGTTCCGCGCGCCGGCCGGCCAGGCCCAGCCGCTCCCCCCGGCGCAGGAACGGGTCGTAGAGCGCCGCCCCGAACCGTTCCCCGAGCCCGTCCCGTACCCCCACGCTGTCCCCTCCGGCCATCGCTCCTCCTTCGCACCGCCGATGGGACGCAGCACACCAGCCACCGGCGGCCCACCGCATCACCCGCTCGTGCCATTCCGGGTGCTGGCCGGAACGGGCCACGCGCGGTCGCGAAACGGCCTAAGCTGCGGGAATGCCGGGGCAAGTCGTGCGTTTCACCGGGGACCCGGCCGACCGCCCGGTCGCCTGGGCCGCCGTCGGCACGGGCCCGCCCCTCGTCGTCGGCGGCTGGTGGTGCGGGCACCTCGAACTGGACTGGCGGAACCCGCTGTTCCGGCGGTTCGGCGAGCTGCTCGGCGACCGGTTCACGCTCGTCCGCTACGACCGGCCCGGGGTCGGCATGTCCGACCCCGCCGGGCCGCTGGTCACCGCGCTCGCCGACGAGGTGGCCGCGCTGAGCGCCGTCGTCGACGCGGCCGGGGAGAAGGTGACGCTGTTCGGCGGTTCGTCCGGGAGCTGCGCCGCGATCGCCTACGCGGCGGCCCACCCGGACCGCGTGGAACGGCTCGTCCTGTACGGCAGCTACGCCCGCGGCGCCGAGATCGCCTCGGCGGCGGCGCGGGACTCCTTGCTGGCGCTCGTCGGACGGCACTGGGGTGTGGGCTCCCGGATCCTCGCCGACCTGTTCCTGCCGACGGCGACCCCGGCGGAACGCGACGAGTTCGCCCGGTTCCAGCGCGGCGCCCTGACCGCGGAGAAGGCGGTGCGCTCGCTCGCGGCGGTGTACGCCTTCGACGTCCGGGACCGGCTGGACGCGATCGAGGTCCCCACCCTCGTCCTGCACCGCCGCGAAGACCGCGCGATCCCGTTCGCACTGGGCCAGGACGTCGCCGCCCGCATCCCGGGCGCCACCTTCGTCCCCCTCGACGGGACCGACCACCTGCCCTGGCGCGGGGATGTGGAATCGCTCACGCGCGCCGTGCGGGAGTTCCTCGGCGCCGGCCGGGTGGCCCGCCGGTCCGGTTCGCCGCGTCTCTCCGAGCGCGAACTGGACGTGCTTCGCCTGGTCGCGCAGGGGTTGAGCGATCAGGAGATCGCGCGGCGGCTCGGCATCAGCGCCCACACGGCGCACCGGCACGTGTCGAACATCCGCGGGAAGCTGGGCGTTTCGTCCCGGGCGGCGGCCGCGGCGCACGCCGCGACCGCCGGACTCCTTTGACCCCTCGCTCCCGGGTTACTTCGGGTCGAGCACGAACACCGGGATCTGCCGGTCGGTCTTCTGCTGGTACTCGGCGTACGACGGGTACGCCGCCACCGCGCGGTCCCACCACTCGGCGCGCTCGGCTCCCTCGACCTCGCGCGCGGCGTAGGTCTTGGTCACGGTCCCGTCCTGCAGCGGGAACTCGGGGTGCGCCTTGATGTTGTAGTACCAGACGGGGTGCTCCGGAGCGCCGCCCTTGGACGCCACCACGGCGTAGCTCCCGGCGTGCTCCACCCGCATCACCGGGGTGTAGCGCAGCTTGCCGGACTTCGCGCCGCGCAGCGTCAGCAGCACGATCGGCGACCCGAGCACCTCGATCCCGTCGGTCGTCCCGTTCGCCAGGATCCTCTCGGTCTGGTCGTGCACCCAGGCCGTGGGGCTGAATTCTGCGGTTTCCTCGGACATGCCCTAGATCAACACCGCGGATCCCGGCCTCATTCCCCGGTGTGACGCGCGCCGCCGCACCAGCCTGCGGGAACGCCCGCCTTCCGTAGAATCACCGAAGAGCGCCGTCCGCACCGGCGGTGTCGACTCGGCAGGAAGGACCGGCCCGGACGGTGGTGTCGTCGTGAGTGCGCCCGACCGCCGGAGCGGGCCGGGAACGCGACGCTGGGCCGATCTGCTGCAGTCGCCGCTGGTGCCGCCGGGCCGGCCGGTGCGGCGGGGGTTCCAGCTGCTCACCGGGCTGGTGCTCTACGGGATCAGCGACGCGATGGTCGTGGCGGCCGGGCTGGGCGTCGAGCCGTGGGACGCACTCGCCCAGGGCCTGACCCGCACCGCCGGCCTCAGCATCGGCGTCTGGACCAACCTGATCGGCGCGGCCGTGCTGCTGCTGTGGATCCCGCTGCGGCAGAAGCCGGGGCTGGGCACGCTGTGCAACGTGCTGCTCGTCGGCACCTCGATGGACCTCACCCTGGCGCTGCTGCCGCCGTTCGGGCAGCTGTGGCTGCGCTGGGCCGTGCTGGTCGCGGGCATCCTGCTCAACGGGTTCGCCACCGGCTGCTACATCGGCGCCCAGGCCGGACCGGGGCCGCGGGACGGGCTGATGACCGGGCTCGCCGAGCGCGGGCACCCGATCTGGGCGGTGCGCTGGGGCATCGAGATCGCGGTGCTGGTGATCGGGTTCCTGCTCGGCGCGACCGTGGGCATCGGGACCGTCCTGTACGCCTGCGCGATCGGGCCGCTGGCCCACCTGTTCATGCCGCTGCTGGACATGGGGCGGGGCAAGGGAAAGCCGGACTAGCCGGCCTCGGCGAGGTGACGGCCGGCGGCGAAGCGGGCGGCAGCCCCGAACTCGCGGAAGAGCGCGGCGGAGACCGGGTCCGTGCCCGCGTACCACTCCGGATGCCATTGCACGGCCAGGCAGAAACCCGCCGGAGCCCGCGCCGAGACGGCCTCGACCACGCCGTCGGCGGACACCGCTTCCACCCGCAGGTCCGGGGCGACCCGGTCGATGGCCTGGTGGTGCAGCGAGTTGACCGGGACGGCCGAGGTGCCGAGCAGCCGCCGCAGCACGCCGCCCTCGCGGAGACTGACCTCGTGGGCGGGCAGGTACTGCCGGTCCCGGGGCTCCGCGAGGTCCTCGCGGTGGTCGTCGCCGGGCAGGTCGCGCAGCGTGCCGCCCAGGGCGACGTTCAGCTCCTGCAGCCCGCGGCAGATCCCCAGCACCGGCAGCTTCGCCCGCAACGCGGCGGGCAGCAGCCGCAGCGCGAACTCGTCGCGGTCCGGGTCCGCCGGGGCGAGCCGGGGTGAACCGCCGTAGCGGGCGGGCTGCACGTCGGTCTGGTGGCCGCCGACCACGACGCCGTCGAACCGGTCCAGCAGCTCCGCGAGGTAGGGCGCCGGGCCGCCGACGACGGCCACGGCGCAGCCGGAAACCTCTTCGAGGGCCCGGACGTAGACCTCGCGCACGGCGACGTGCGACACGTCGTCGACCACCTCCGCCGACGCGGCCAGCGCGATCAGCGGGCGGCTCACCGCGCGCATTCCAACGCCCGGGCGAGGTCTTCCAGCAGGTCGTCGGGGTGTTCCAACCCCAGCGACAACCGGATCGAACCCGGCGTCACCCCCGCCGCGAGCTGGTCGGCCACCGGCAGCTGGGCGTGGGTCGTCGATGCGGGGTGCGTGGCCAGGGACCGGACGTCCCCGATGTTGGTCACGTGCGCGAACAGGCGGAGGGCTTCGATGAACCGGCTGCCCGCCTCCTGCCCGCCGACGAGCTCGAACTGCACCAGCGGACCGCCGTTGCCGCCGAGGTAGCGCCGCAACAGCTCCTCCTGCTCGCCGCCGGCCAGGCTCGGGTGGCGAACCGATTCGACCGCCGGGTGCGCGCCGAGGAACCGCGCCACGGCGGCCGCGTTCTCCCCGTGCGCCCGCATCCGCAGCGGCAGCGTCTCGATGCCCTGGATGAGCAGGAAAGCGTTGAACGGGCTGAGGCACGGCCCGAGGTCGCGCACCATCGTTTCCCGCGCCTTGAGCAGGTACGGGCTGCGGCCCAGCGCGCTGTCGAGCCCGGCGCCCTCCTCCGTCCACACCGCGCCGCCGTGCGCGGCGTCGGGTTCGGTGAGCAGCGGGTGCCGGTCGGCGTGGCGGGTCCAGTCGAACGTGCCCCCGTCCACGATGAGGCCGCCCAGCGCACTGCCGTGCCCGCCGATGTACTTCGTCGCCGAGTACACCAGGATGTTCGCCCCGAACTCCAGCGGGTTGCAGACCATCGGGAGCAAGGTGTTGTCCAGCACCAAAGGCACCCCGGCCTGCTCGGCGAGCCCGGCGACGTCCTCGATCGGGAAGATGCGCAGCTTGGGGTTGGGCAGGGTTTCCCCGAAGTAGCACCGGGTGCGCTCGTCGGTGGCGGCGGCGAAGTTCTTCGGGTCCTCCGGGCTGACGAACCGGGTCTCGACGCCGAACCGGGCGAAGGTGTTGGCCAGCAGGTTCCACGTGCCGCCGTAGAGCTCGTCGGAGCTGACGATGTTGTCCCCGGCCTGGCACAGGTTGAGCAGCGCGACGGTGGTCGCGGCCTGGCCGGAGGAGACGGCCAGCGCCGCCGGGGCGCCGTCGAGCCCCGCGATGCGCGCTTCGAGCACGTCGCACGTGGGGTTGTTGAGGCGGGTGTAGGCGTGGCCGTCCTCGCTGAGGTCGAAGATGCCCGCGGCGGCACCGGTCCCGGGCAGCTCGTAGGCGGCCGTCTGGAAGATGGGGGTGATCACCGGGGCGGTCGGGCCGGTGCGCAGCTCGGCGCCCGCGTGCAGCACCGCGGACTCGCGCCGCCGGTAGTCCTTCGGCGCGCTGGCGGCTCTCTCAGTGACCGGCATGGGCGTACTCCCTCGCTTCGGACATGGACGTGACGATCGCGGTGACGGCGCTGGGCTGCCCCTGCGGCCCCCGGGTGAACAACCCACCCAGCACGGCGTCGACCGCGGCGTAGTCCGGGTCGGCCAGCCGCACCTGCCGTGCCTTGCCGAGGTTCCAGAACGGCGTGCGCGGATCGAGGTGGTGTTCCAGGTGGTAGTTGTCGTTGTGGATGCCGGTGAGGAACTTCTCCCAGCCGCGGCTCTTGCGGTTGCGCGTCATGTACAGGTCGGTCCGCGAGTCCCGCACGAGCGGGGTGTGCTCGGACAGCTCGATGTACCAGCCCAGGATCTGGAAGCTCGTCAGGTAGGGCACGAACCAGAACAGCAGCAGCTCCGTCGTCCAGCCCCGCAACCAGCAGACGCCGGCGACGACGGCCCAGAACGTCCAGAACCCGATGCGGTCGAGCATCCGCTTGCGGGGCTGCACCGGAGAGGCTTCCCGGGAGCGGCCCTCCCGCAGCACCCGGTACCGGTTGCGCACCAGGTACCGCAGGTAGGCCCAGGTCTGCGTGCCGAACAACGGCATCAGCACCACCCGGCGGACGTAGGCCCGCGGCGACGCCGCCCGGTAGGCGCCCTGCTCGATGAAGAACCGCAGGTCCGGGTCCTGGTCCGGATCGCCCAGCCGCGGGTGGTGGGTGAAGACGTGCGAAACCTTGTACGCGTAGTGCTGCTGGAAGATCGGGTAGGCGGTGAGCACGGTGCCGAGCAGCATCCGCACCCGGTGGTCGGCCGCGCCGACGCCGTGGGCGCAGTCGTGCAGGATCGTGGACAGCCCCCGCTGGCGGGCGCCGATGACCAGCGCCGCCAGCGGGTAGCACCACCACGAAACCGCGACGCACAGCCACACGCACGCCGCGATCCAGCAGGCGTCCTCGAGCCAGGCCAGCCCGGCGTGCCAGTTGTCGCTGCGGTTGAGGGGTTTCATCCGGGCCCGGACTTCGCCGGGGAAGCGGTGCATCCGGTACCGCTTCCCGTCATAGGCCCATTCGGTGTCCGCCACGGGTCCTCCCCGGCTCAGACGAGGGCCGTCAGCGGCACGCCGATGAACGTCGGGTCGAAGCGGCTGACGCCGTCGAGCAGTTCGTCGATCTTGGCCATGACACCGGGCTCGAGCACGACGTCGGCGGCCTTGAGGTTGTCCGTGAGCTGCTCGGGGCGCGAGGCGCCGGTGATCGCGGAGGTGACGTTGGGGTTCTGCAGCACCCAGGCGAGGGCCAGCTGCGCCATGGTGAGGCCGAGCTGCTCGGCGACCGGGCGCAGTTCCTGCACCTTGCGGAGCACGTCGTCCTGCAACCAGCGGACCATGTAGCCGCTGCCCTCGCCGTCGGTGGCGCGGGAGCCTGCGGGCGGGCGCTTGCCGGGCAGGTACTTGCCGGTCAGCACCCCCTGCGCCATCGGCGACCAGACGAGCTGGCCCATGCCCTCGCGCTCGCAGGCCGGGATGACCTGGGCCTCGATGACCCGCCACAGCATCGAGTACTGCGTCTGGCTGCCGACCAGCGGGACCCGCAGTTCGCGGGCCAGCGCGGCGGCGCGGGTGATCTGCTCGGCGGTCCACTCCGAGACGCCGACGTAGAGGACCTTGCCCTGGCGCACCAGGTCGGCGAAGGCCAGCATGGTCTCCTCCAGCTCGACCGTGGGGTCGAACTGGTGGGCCTGGTAGAGGTCGAGGTAGTCGGTCCCGAGCCGGCGCAGGGAGCCGTGCGCGGACTCCATGATGTGCTTGCGGCCCAGGCCCTGGTCGTTGGGGCCGCCGGGGCCGGTCGGCCAGTACACCTTGGTGCAGATCTCCAGGCTTTCCCGGCGCCGGCCCGACAGCGCGCGCCCCAGCACCTCTTCGGCACGGGTGTTCGCGTACATGTCGGCGGTGTCGAAGGTGGTGATCCCGGCGTCGAGCGCCGCTTCCACGCATTTCTTCGCTTGTTCTTCGGCCACCTGCGATCCGTGGGTGATCCAGTTGCCGTACGAAATCCTGCTGAGTGAGAGGCCGCTGCGGCCCAGTCGACGATGTTCCATGCCGCACGACACTCCAAGGAATTTTCTGCTTAGTCAACGTTTAAAACCGCGGAAAAGGGTGCCGTCGATGGGGTCATAGAACATAGTGATGAGGCCATCAACGGGTCCATGATCACCATTGTCCCGGCTATTTTCCGGTGGGAGCGTGAGGCATCTGCCGGAGAAATCACCGGAATCGCCGCGGAGTCGAGCGGCTGGAATCCGGTTCGAGATCGGGAGAACAATGGTTGACAAGATCGTCAGTGCCGCACGGGCGGCGACCGTGGCGGCACCGCCGCTGGGCACCGAAGCGTACGGGCGTTTCTGCACCGGGCTGGCCCACCGGCTGACCGCGGCGTGGCCGCGGATCCGCGCGGCGAACGACGCCGACGTGGCCCGGGCGCGGGAACGAGGAATGCCCGACGTGCTCGTCGACCGGCTGCGGCTGACCGATGACCACCTCGACGGGCTGGTGACCCTCACCTCGACCGTCGCCGAAGAGATGCGCGAACTCACCCACCGCCCACCGGGCACCCCGATCGGCGACTGGGGCGTGCGGCACCGCGTGCCACGGCCGCTGGGCGTGGTGCTGATGATCTTCGAGGCCCGCCCGACCGTCACCGTCGAGGGCGCGCTGCTCAACGTCGCGGCCGGCAACGCGGTGCTCCTGCGTGGTGGCAAGGAGATCGCGGGGACCAACGCCGCGCTCGGCGCCGCCGTCGCCGCCGCGCTGGCGGACGCGGAACTGCCCGCGGGCCTGGTCACCGTGCTGGACGACCCCAGCCGGGCGCTGCTGCGCGAACTGCTGCGCCGGCCCGGCGAGATCGACGTGCTCATCCCGCGCGGAAGCGCGTCCCTGGTCGACTACTGCCACAGCGCGAGCACCATCCCGGTGCTGGCGAGCGGCGGCGGGGTCAACCACCTCTACGTGCACCGCAGCGCGGACCTGGCGCAGGCCGTCGAGATCGCGCTGGACAGCAAGCTGCCCGCCCCGGCCGGCTGCACCTCCCTGGAGATCGCGCTGGTCGACCGGCCGGTGGCCGACGAGTTCGTGGCGGCGCTGCTCGACGGTGCCCGCCGCGACGGCCGGCCGCTGACCGTGCGAGCCGGCGAAGGACTCCGACGACCGGAGACCACCGGGCAGTGGCGGGTGGAGGCGCTGGGCGAACACGACCTGGGCCGGGAGTTCCTCGACAGCACGATCGGCGTGGTGGCGGTGGACTCCCCGGGCGAGGCGGTGGCGTTCGTCCAGCGGTACGGCTCCGGGCACAGCGAGGCGATCGCCGCCACCGACCCGGCGGCCATCAGCGAGTTCACCGACCGGGTGGACGCGGCCACGATCGTCGTCAACGGGTCCCTCCGGCTCAACGACGGGCCGACGCTGGAACTGGGCTCGGAGATCGCGATCAGCACCAGCAGGCTGCACGCCCGCGGGCCGATCACCTTGGCCGCGCTGGTGAACTACTGCTGGGTGGTCGAGGCCGGCGGCCGGCTGCGCGAGGCGAGCTGATGCCCGCCCCGGCGCGGCCGCCGCTGCTGCTCCCCCTCAGCCCGCGTCCGCACGCGTCGCAGGCGGTGCTCGTGCACCCCGGCGGGGGCGGCCTGGGCCCGTACACGCCGCTGGCCCTGCGGCTGGCCCGGCGTGGCGGGGTGAGCGGGATCCGCGCCAGCGGCCTGTTCGCCGGCGAGCGGCCCGACTCCGACGTCGACGCGATGACGCGGCGGTACCTGCCGTTGCTGGACACCCTGCCCCGCCGGCCCGACCTGCTGGTGGGCTGGTCCATGGGCGGCGTCCTCGCCTGGGAGCTCGGCGCGCGGCTCGCCGCGACCGGCCCGGCCCCGGCGGTGGTGATGATCGACAGCTTCACCAGCCGGGACGAGTTCCGCACCGCGGGACAGCGGCACGCGGTCGTCGAGCGGATCATGCGCTCGGTGCACGCCCGGGTCGCACCCCGGGACCAGCCCTGGGCCGAGACCACCGCGCACGCCCACGTCACCGCGTCCGGCCGGCACCGGGTGCGGAGCACCCACCCCGGCCCCGCGCTGCTGATGGCGTGCGCGAGCCCGCACCGCCGCACCCAGGTCGAGAACTGGGCCCGGTTGTCCGGGCGGCTGCGCGTGCGCGAACTGGACTGCGGCCACTTCGACGTGTTCGGCCGGAAAGCGCTCCCCGACGTACTGGACCACCTCGGCGAGTTCCTCGCCGAAGAACGAACCCGATCCCCGCAATCCCTTGGAGGGCAACGATGACAACCGGACCCGACCACACGGCGGTCGCCGACTCGGTCAAGCGCGTGGTGATCGCCGAATCCCGGCTTTCCCTGGAACCGGACCAGATCCAGGACGACGAGCCGCTCAGCGGCGACCTGCTGCGCGTCAACTCGATGGGGTTCGTCGGCATGCTGGTGCGCCTCGAGGACGAGCTCGACGTGACCCTGCCCGACGACCTCTTCGTCGGCCGCACGTTCAAGACGGTCGACGACCTCGTCGAAGTCGTCGCCGAAGGCACTCGCGAAACGGAGGCCCTGTGATGAGCCACGTGTCCCTCCCGACCAGCTGGCGCAGCGTGCTGCCGCACCTGGACGAGCCGCTGCCCCCCGACCGCAGCCCGGAGGTGGCCGCGGGCGGTCCGGACAGCGGGGTGGCGGTGAACCTGCCGTTCGCGCTGGTGCGCCAGTCCACCCAGAACCGCGAGTTCTGGGACATCCCCGCGGAGGTGCTCGACGCCTACCGCAGCTTCCGGCCCACCCCGCTGTGGCGGGCGCGCCGGTTCGAGGACGCCGTCGGCGCACGCGTGCCGATCTACGTCAAGTACGAGGGCGGCAACATTTCCGGCAGCCACAAGCTGAACACCGCCCTCGCGCAGGCCTACTACTACGCCAAGGCCGGCGTGCAGGAACTGGTCACCGGCACCGGCGCCGGGCAGTGGGGCACCGCGCTCGCCGCCGCCTGCGCGATGTTCGGGCTGCGCTGCCGGGTGTTCATGGTGAGCACGAGCCTGCAGAAGAAGCCCTACCGGGGCACGCTGATGCGGACGCTCGGTGCCACCGTGCACGCCAGCCCCAGCAACCTGACCGAGGTGGCCGCCCGCGTCGGCGGCGGGGTGAACAGCCTCGCACTGGCCATCGGCGAAGCCGTCGAATACGCCGGGCGCACCGAAGGGGCCGCGTTCTGCATCGGCAGCGGTGAGACCTACAGCATCCTGCACCAGTCCGTCATCGGGCTGGAGGCCATCGAGCAGCTCGCCGCGCTGGAGTCCGAAGTGGACAGTGTGGTCGGCTGCGTCGGCGCCGGCTCGAACTTCGGCGGGATCGCCCTGCCGTTCTTCGCCGAAGCCGCCGTGACCGGGACGGAGTGCCCGCGGCTGGTGGCCGCGGAGTCCAGCACCACCCCGAAGCTCACCCGCGGCGTCTACGCCTACGACAAGACCGACGCCACCGGGGTCAGCCCGATGGAGGCGATGTACACGATCGGCAGCAGCTACCCGATCCCCGACTCGCACTCGGCCGGCCTGCGCTTCCACGGCGCCGCGAAGGTCATCTCCGCCATGCGGCACCAGGACCAGGTCACCGCCCAGGCCGTCGGGCAGGTCGAAGCCCTGGAAGCCGGGCAGGCCTTCACCCGGTCGGAGATGGTGCTCCCCGCACCGGAGTCCGGGCACGCGCTGGCCGTCGCCGCGCGCCTGGCGGCGGGTGGCGGGTCTTCCCGCGGCGTCGTCGCCTGCGTGAGCGGGCACGGCTACCTCGACCTTTCCGCGTACCAGCAGCTGGCCGACGGCGAGCTCAGCAGCGAGCCGCCCGAGGAACAGGCGCTGGTGTCGGCGATGGACCGGTTGCAGCCGGTCCCGGGCCTCGCGATCGCCGGGAGTGGTCATGCCGTCTGAGCCGCTGGACCACCGCCTCTTCGACTGCGTCCAGGTGAACCTGGCCGAGCTCGCCGACCGCGTGCACGGCGAAGGCACGCACCTCGCGCTGGGCCGGATCCTGCGCTTCTGGCCCCGGCCGGGCGCGGACGGGTTGCCCACCGTCGAGCCGCGGGTCGACGAGCACGTGACCGAATCCGCCGACCTGCTGGGACTGCGCGTCACCCGGCGCGAACGGATCACCGCCGCGGACGACCTCGCACCCGGCCCCGGCTGCTACGTCGTGGCGGACGCCTACCACCTGCCGTGGGTCCCCTACCACCGCAACCAGCACCTCGAGCACAGCTTCCTGGTCGAGCCGGCCGACGAGGGCGTCACCGTCGTCGACGGCTACCACAACGACACCCAGTGGGGTGCGGCCCGGCCGGGCCGGTGGACCCTCGGCCACGCGGAACTCGCCGAAGCGCTGCCCGACGGTGCGTTGACGTTCGACCTCGCCGCCGGGGACCCCGCGACCGAGCGCACGCCGCTGGTGCAGCTGGCCGAGGCCGGCACGTTCGTGGCGACCTACGCCGACCACCCCGACCGGGTGCGGGCGTTGCGGGGACTGACGTTGCAGACCTGGCTGCTCACCCGCAGCCGCCGCCTGCACGCCGCGGCCATGGGGCTCGGCACCGACGCGGTGCGCGCGCACCTGGACGAGTGGGACGCGCTCGCGAAGCAGGTGTACCTGGCGAGCCGCCGGGTCTCCGCGGGCCGGGCCGAGCCGCGGGCGCTGTTCCCCCGCCTCGCCGACTGCCTCGCCGCGGACCACACGGCGTTCGGCGGCACCGCCGACATCGTCACGCCGTCCACAGTGGACGCCGTCGAGGTGTCGCCGGAGCTGCGCGAGTCCGTCACCGCGGTGATCGGGACCGTGCTGGGCACCGAGCCCGTGCCCGGCGCCCCCGCGCTCGGCGACATCCCCGGCTTCAGCTCCTTCCGCATGATGGAGATCGTCGAGCGGATCGAAAGCGACCTCGGCGTCGAGTTCGCCGCCGAGGACCTGGTCCCGGAGAAGCTCACCCACGTCGACGGCCTCTGCCGCGCCGTCCTGGACGCAGGAGGAACACGATGACCTACGCACCCCGGGTACTCCACGAACTGCTCGGCCACGCCGCCCGGCAGTGGCCGAACCGGACCGCGCTGACCTGCCGGGGAACGTCGGCGACCTACGCCGAGCTCGCCGCCGCCGCGGAGCGGGTCGCGGCCTCGCTCGCCGCCCGGGGCGCCCGCCGCGGCGACCGGCTGCTGATCAACGCCCCGGCGAGCACGCTGCTGCCCGCCGTGGTCTTCGGCGCCGCCCGCGTCGGCGTCGCGTTTTCCCTGCTGCACGAACAGGTTCGCGGCAGCAGCCTCGACCACGTGCTCGCGGACTCCGCGCCGGTGCTGATGGTGACCGGCGACGACGAGGTACGGGCTTCGGCCGAAACGGCCGGTGTCCCCGCGGTGTCGGTGGAGGACCTCGCCGCCGGCCCCGGCCGGGACGTCCCGCTGCCCGCTCCCCCGCTGCCGGTGGACCCGGTGTGCCTGATCTACACCTCGGGCACCACCTCGCTGCCCAAGGCCGTGGTCAGCACCCACCAGCAGCTGCTGTTCGCCACCGCGGCGATCGCGTCGGTGCTCGTGTACCGCAGCGACGACGTCGTCTACAGCCCGCTGCCGCTGTCCTTCGACTACGGGCTCTACCAGGTGTTCCTGTCCGTCACGGCGGGCTCGAACCTGACCATGGGCGCGCCCACCGAGGTGGGGCCGTCGCTGGTCGGCAACCTGGTGCGCGCGAACGCGACCGTGCTGCCCGCCGTCCCGGCCGTCGCCGAGGCGCTCAGCGCGCTGCTGCGCCGCCGCCCGAAGCCCGCCCCCGCGTTGCGGCTGCTCACCAACACCGGCGCGGCGATGCCCACCGGCACGCTGGAATCCCTGCGCGAGGCCATTCCCGGCCTGCGGGTGCAGCTGATGTTCGGGCTGACCGAGTGCAAGCGCGCCACCATCATGCCGGTGGACGGCGATCTGGAGCGGCCCGGTTCCAGCGGCCGGGCCCTGCCCGGCACGGAGGTCTTCGTCATCGGCGAGTCCGGCGAGCGGCTGCCCGCCGGGGAGATCGGCGAGATCGTGGTGCGCGGCCCGAACGTCATGGCCGGGTACTGGCGCCGCCCGGAGCTCACCGAGCAGAAGTTCCCGCGCGTGGACGGGCTGTTCCCGGAACTGCGGACCGGGGACTACGGCCGGCTCGACGAGGAGGGCTACCTCTACTTCGACGGCCGCCGCGACGACATCTACAAGGAGCGCGGGTTCCGCGTCAGCGCGACCGAGGTCGAGACCGCCGCCCGCGGCGTGCCCGGGGTCCGCGAAGCCGCCGTGCTGGTCCCGAAGGACACCCGCCCGGCGTGGCTGTTCGTCACCGGCGACCTGGCCGCCGAGGGCGTGCTCGACGCGATGCGCACCCGGATCGAGGAGTTCAAGATCCCGGCGAGCTGCCTGAAGGTCGGCACGCTTCCCTTGACCGGCAACGGGAAGGTCGACCGCAAGGCCCTGGCCTCGATGGTGGAGGAGGTGCCCAGTGGAGCTGCTCGATGAGCGGACTGCACCGCTCGCCGACCTCCCCGGCGACCTCGCCGGGATGCCCACCCCCGCCTACGTCTACGACCTGGCCGAGGTCCGCCGCAACCACCGGCGCCTCGACGGCGCTCTCCCCGAGGGCACCGGGCTGCTGTACTCGCTCAAGGCGAACCCGCACCCGGACGTGCTGAGCACCCTGCGCGCGGCCGGGGCCCGCCCGGAGGTCTGCTCCTCCGGCGAACTGCGGGCCGCGCTCGACGCCGGCTGGACCGGCGCGCAGGTGCTCTACACCGGCCCGGGCAAGCGGGACGCCGAGATCGCGGGCGCGCTGCGGGCCGGGGTGCGCGAGTTCTCCGTGGACTCCCCGCACGCCATCACCCAGCTCGACCGGCTCGCCGCCGAGGCCGGCGTCCGCACCCGGTTCCTGGTGCGCGTCAACGACGACCAGCCGGTGCCGGGCCAGGGCCTGGCCATGACCGGCGTGCCTTCGCAGTTCGGCGCGGACACCGGCTGGATCCTCGCCGAGCCCGCCCGGTTCGCCGGGGGCGAGCACGCCGAGGCGGCCGGGCTGCACCTGTACATGGGCACCAACCTGACCGCGGTCGACGACCTGATCGGGCAGTTCGGCCGCGCGCTGGACACCGCCGCGCGGCTGCGGGAAGCCCTGGCACCGCACGGGGTCCGCTTCCGGACGCTCGACCTCGGCGGCGGGTTCGGCGCCCCGTTCGCGAAGGACGGCACCGCGGGTGACCTGACCGGCCTGCGCGAAGGGCTCGAAGCGCTGCTCGGCGAGAAGCTGCCGGGCTGGCGCGAGCGGGGCCCGGAAGTGGTGTTCGAGTCCGGCCGGTACCTGGCCGGCACCGCGGGCACCCTCGTCACGGCGGTGCTGGACGTCAAGCGCTCGCAGGGCAAGGACATCGTCGTGCTGGAGTCCGGCATCAACCACCTCGGCGGCATGTCGGGGATGCGGCGGCTGCCGCCGCTCTCCCCGCACCTGCTCGGCCCGGCCGGCCCGCCCGTGCTGGACGCGCTCGTCGCCGGACCGCTGTGCACGCCGCTGGACACGTGGACCCGCACCGGAAAACTGCCCGAGCTGAGCCCCGGCGACCTGGTGGCGGTGCCGAACGTCGGTGCCTACGGGCTGTACGCCAGCCTCGTCGCCTTCCTGGGCCACCCCCTGCCGGCGGAGGTCGTCGTCGACGGCGACCGCCCCGGCACCCCCGCGCGGACCTCCCGCGTGGAACTGGTCAGGACCACTGACCCCGACAATGAGGAGTGAACCGATGGACCCCCGCATGGCCGAACTGCTCACCCCGTACCTCAAGTTCCTCAACGGCCGCGAGCTCGGCGCGGACGACTCGCTGCGCGAGCGCGGGCTCGACTCGATGCAGTCGATCAACGTGCTGTTCGAGATCGAGGACGTCTTCGGCGTCTCGCTGCCGGACGAGGACATCACCGACGCCACCTTCGCGACCCCGGCCACGCTGTGGACCGCCGTGGACGCCCAGCTGAAGCTCCAGGGGGTCTCGTCGTGACCGCGGCCCCGCTGACCGAACTCGTCGGACGCGTGACCAAGGTCGCCGAGGAGCACGTCCGCGAGACCGACGACGCCGCCGCGTTCCCGGTGCAGGCGCTCGACGAGCTGCGCGCCACCGGCCTGCTCGGCCTGCTCGTGCCTGCCGAAGACGGCGGGCTCGGCGGATCGCTGGCCGACGTGCTCGACGCGAGCACCGAACTGGGCCGGGTGGACATGTCCGTGGCGATGATCTTCGCCATGCACTGCCAGCAGGTCGCCGCCGTGCTCGCGCACGCCGAAGGCAGGCTGCGCGCGGAACTGCTGCCGGAGATCGCCGCGGGCCGGCTCTACCTCGGCTCGGTCACCACCGAGGCGGGCAAGGGCGGGCACCTGCTGACCGCCGAGTCCGCCGCGGCGTGGCAGAACGGCGAACTGCTCGTCGACCGCTTCGCCCCGATCGTCACCGGGGGCAAGCAGGCCGACGGGTTCCTGATCACGATGCGGTCCCCGGATTCGGACGCCGACAACCAGGTGTCGCTGGTCTACGCCGCGCGCGAGCAGGTGGAGATCGAGCCGGCCGGTGGCTGGAACCCGCTGGGCATGCGGGCCAGCGACAGCGGGGCGATGAAGCTGCGCGGGCGGCTGCCCGCCCACCAGGTCGTCGGGAAGCACGGCGACTTCCACACCATCGTCACCACCGTGTTCGGCCCGCTGGCCCACCTCGGCTGGGCGTCCTGCTGGCTCGGCACGGCGGCCGGCGCGCTGTCCCGGGTGATCGCCTCACTGCGCGGCAGCCGGGGCAAGACCGACCTGAGCTCGGAACTGCTGATGACGCGGCTCTCGCGGTCGCGCCAGCGGCTGGACACCGTGCACGCGCTGATCGACCACGCCCGCCGGGTCGTCGAGACCACCGCGGACCTCAGCGTGCCGAAGGTTCAGCTGCTGATCAACGCCGTGAAGATCACCGCCGCCGAGGAGTGCTACCGCGCCGTCGACGAACTGGTCGACGCGGTCGGGATGCGCCACGGCTACCTGCGCGACTCCCCCACGCGGCTGGAGCAGTCGCTGCGGGACCTGCGCTCGGCGGTGCTGAACTACAGCAACGACCGGCTGCACCTCGCCGACGGCCGGCTCACCCTGCTCGACCAGGAGGTGCGCTTTGCCTGAGTCAGCCCTCCTCGACTCCCGCGTGCGCGCCGGTCCCGCCGCGGAAGCTCTGTCCACTGTGGATTCCTCTGCGTCCGGCGCCGAGGTGTGGCAGCGACTCGGGTCCGCCGGGGTGCTGCGGGAGCAGTACCGGCGGACCACCGCCACCGGGCTGATCGCCGACCCGGACCGGCTCGGCGCGACCCTGCGCGCGGTCGACGCCCGCGGGGACAACGGGATCACGCTGAGCGTGCTGGTGCAGTCCGCGAGCGCGCTGCCGATCCTGGCCGCCGGGACCGGGCCGGCGTTCGAAGAGGTCATCCGCGGCGACTGCGAGGTCGCGCTGGCCGCCACGGACGCCGCGGCGGCCGGGTCCGACCTCACCGGGCTGGGCACGGAGATCGAGACCGACGGGGACACCGTCCGGCTCGAGGGCGCGAAGCGGTGGGTGACCACGGCGACCCGCGCCGCGTACTTCCTGGTGCTGGCCCGGCACCGGCCCGGACGGCACTTCTCGGCCTTCACCTGGGTCCTGGTCCCGGCGGACGCGGCGGGGGTGCGGGTCACGCCCGCGGCGACCACGCTGCTCGCGGGCGCGGGCACCGGGCACGTCGAGTTCGCCGGGGTGCGGCTGCCCGCGTCGGCCGTGCTCGGCCGGACCGGGCGCGGGCTGGCGTTGTTCGCCCGGCACATGGGCACCGAACGGCTCGCCGGCGCCCAGTGGGCCACCGCGCTCACCGGCCGGGTGCTGGCGGAGACCAGGACAGCGTTGCTGCGGCGCGAAATCGACGGGCGCGCGCTGTGGGACCACGACGCGGTCCGCCAGGAGTTCGCGGGCTGCCTGGTCCGCGTGCGCTCGCTGCGCGCGCTGCACGAAGCACTGGGCGAACGGGTGGTGGAGGACCACGACACGACGAGCGCGGCAACGCTGAAGGCCGCGGTCGGGCTCACCGCCGACGACGTGCTCTCGAGCTGCGCCAGGTGGCGAGGCGCCGACGGTTTCGCCGACGACGGCCTCCAGCTCGTGCGGGCCGAGGCGGCGGTGTTCGGCATCGGCGGCGGAGTGACGGAGCTGATGCTCGGCGCGGTCGCCGACGGCGCCGAGCCGATGCTCGAGGAACTGCGCTCATGAGCACCGGCAACCGGGCAGGCACCCGCGGTGCGAACACCGACAGCGCCGGGGCCTGGGTCGGCGCCAGCGGGGTGCACGCCGACGGCGCCGGGATCACCGGAACCCGGGCCGGCACCGGCGGGATCCCGGAGCCCACCGCCGGCGCGGCCGGGTCCGGCCCGCCCCGCGTCGATACCCGCGGCCTCGCCAAGACCAGCCGGCCCCGCGTCGACGCCCGCGGCCTCCCGGCCGATCCGCCGCTTTCACCGGAAAGCGGCGCGGCCCAGGGGCTTCCGGAAGTCACCATCGACGGCACCGAAATCTCGCCCGGGGTGTGGGTTGCTTCCGCCACCCGCGCCGACCTCGACGATCCGCCCGCCCATGCGGGGGACCTCGCCGAGGCCGGTACCCGGCCGGCCTGGCGGCGCGGGGAGTTCCTCGCCGGCCGGACCCTGTTGCGGCACCTGCTGCGGCGGATCCGGCCCGACCTGGCCGCGCTGCCGCTGTGCGCCGACCCCGCCGGGAAACCTCGGCTGGACGCCGGCGGCGAAGACCTCGCCCTGCCCGGCATCACCATCTCCCACGACGAAGACCGGATCGCGGCGGCGGTGTGCGCGCACGGGGACGTGGGCGTCGATGTCCAGCTTCCCCCGGCGCGGCTGACCGACTCGGCCGTGCGCCGGTGCCTCGGCTCGCACGCCCCGGCGGTCACCGCCCTGCCCCGCTTGCGGCGGGCCAAGGAGTTCGCCTGGGTGTGGACCGTGCAGGAAGCGTGCGTCAAGGCTGCGGGCACCGGCATGGCCGGGCGGCCCTGGTCGATCGACGTCCCGCCCGGCGCGGTGTCCGGGCACTGGGGCGGATTCGCCTGGCTGAGCCTGCGCACCCGATCGCCGGTGCCCCTCAGCTGCGCCTTCCAGCCCGCTCCGTGACCCCGGTGCGGGACCCGACCACGACGACGGAGGTCGACGTGCACCTCGTCAACGCCCCGGACACCGTCCCGGAACTCAGCTGCTACACCACCAACCTGGTGGCCTACCTCGAAACCGACGAACCCGGGGTGCGCTCGCGCATGGCACACGCCGTGCGCCTGGCGGTCCGGCTCGACAGCGGGCCCGGGAACCTGGTGTTCTCCCAGCACTCGCGCATCGACGGCGCCGCCGCGCTCGGCTACCACGGCGCGGCGGACCGGGGGCGGGCCGTCGCCGACCTCCAGGCCGAGCTCACCCGCTCGGGGCGGGTGCTGGCCGTCGCCGACACGTTCCACCTGTCCTGGTCCCCGGCGCACGGGATCGCGCACTCGCCGCACTGGCTGCTGCTGCTCGGCCGGCGCGACGGGCGGTGGCTGGTGGCCGACCACTTCCGCGCGCTGACCCCGCTCGGCGAACAGGAACCCTTCCTCGGCTGGCTGGACGACGCCACCGTGGAGCGCGCGCTGGCCCCGCACGGCCCGTGGCCGCCGGAGATCGCCCACCGCGACCGCTACGCGCTGGGCACCGCCGTGGAGCCGGTGCACGCCGACCGGTTCCGCTGGCTGGCGCGCACGACCGGCGAGGATCCCCCGGCCGACCCCAGCGCCTGGACCTGCGGCCTGCCGGAGGCGCTCGAGCGCGTCAGCGCGGTGCTGACCGAGGACGACACCGCCGCCGCCCGCTACGGCGACGACCTGTGGGCGGCGAGCAGGCACTACACCTACCGCCTCGAAGTGCTCGCCGCGAACGGCGAGATCTGCGCGGAGGCCGCCGCCGCGGCCGCGGTGAGCTGGGGCGAGCTGCCCAAGGTCGTCCGGTTCGCCGCGGAGTCCGCCGCCCGGGGCCGGCCGCGCGCCGGCCTGCTGCGGCGGACCTTCGACGACCTGCTGCGCGTCCACGAAAAGACGACCACCGAACCCGTATCGGAGGTATGAGCACGATGGAAACCCTGTACCAGTGGTTCGCCGCGTCGGCCGAAAAGCACGCCGATGCGCCCGCACTCGAAGTCGGGGCACGCACCCTGACCTACGCCGGGCTGCGGGATCTCGCCGGGCACATCGCCGCCGAGGCCGTCACCGCGGCGGGAACCGTACCCGCCCGGATCGGCGTGCTGGCCGAGCGCAGCGTGCTGACCTACGCGGGCTACCTCGCCGCGCACCGGCTCGGCAGCACCGCCGTCCCGCTCAACCCCGCGTTTCCCCGCGAGCGCAACCGGATGATCGCCGAGGCCGCCGGCCTGGACCTGGTCCTCACCGAGGGCACGACCGCGCCGGCCGGCCTCGGCGTGCCGGAGCTGGTCATGACCGAACCCGCGGACGGCGCCACGCGCACCCCGCCGGAGTCCCCGGCCGGGGACCTGGCCTACATCCTGTTCACCTCGGGCTCGACCGGGCAGCCCAAGGGCGTCCCGATCCGGCACCGCAACGTCTGCGCCTACCTCGGCCACGTCGTGCCGCGGTACGGGATGGCGCCGGGCAGCCGCGTCTCCCAGACGTTCGACCTGACCTTCGACCTGTCGGTGTTCGACATGTTCACCGCCTGGGGCGGTGGCGCGACGCTCGTCGTCCCCAGCCGCGAGGACCTGCTGGCGCCGGTGCGGTTCGTCGCGGAGAAGGAGCTGACCCACTGGTTCTCGGTGCCCTCGATGGTGTCCTTCGCCCAGCGGCTGCGCAGCCTGCGGCCCGGCAGCATGCCGACGTTGCGCTGGAGCCTGTTCTGCGGTGAACCGCTGACCACGCACCAGGCCACGGCCTGGCAGCGTGCCGCCCCCGGCGGGGTCGTGGAGAACCTCTACGGCCCCACCGAGCTGACCATCAGCTGCGCCGAGTTCCGGCTGCCCGCCGATCCGGCGGACTGGCCGGCCACGGCCAACGGGACGGTGCCGATCGGGCGCCTCTACCCCACCGTGAACCACGTCGTGCTCAACGACGAGGGTCTCCCCGCCGTGGAAGGGGAACTCTGCGCGCGCGGGCCTCAGCGGTTCCCCGGTTACCTCGACCCGGCCGACAACGAGGGCCGCTTCTACCACTTCGGCCCGGGCGACCGGAGCGCCCGGCCGCACGCCGCGGGCGACGAGCTCGGCGACGACGCCTGGTACCGCACCGGGGACCGGGTGTCCTGGCAGGACGGTTTCCTCGTCCACTTGGGACGGTCGGACCAGCAGGTGAAGGTGCAGGGCTACCGGGTGGAGCTCGGCGAGATCGAGGCCGTGCTGCGGGATCAGGAGCCGGTGCGCGACGCGATCGTGCTCGCCCTGCCCGGCAGCGGCGGCACCACCGAGCTCGAAGCGGTGTGCACGGGTTCGCACCTCGACCCCGACCGGCTGCTCGACGCCGTCGGCGGCCGGCTGCCCGGGTACATGGTGCCCCGGCGGCTCACCGTGCTGGACGCGCTGCCGCTCAACGTCAACGGCAAGATCGACCGCTCGGCCCTCACCGCGGACGCGATCGGGCAGCGCGGATGACCACCGAAACCCCGGAAGGGAAGACCATGGAAACCGCACCCGTCCCCCCGTCCCGGTTCCCTGCCGCGCGCCCGCCCGCGCCGGGCCTGGTGCCCGCGGAGGGGTTCCGCCGGGCGATCGCGAAGCTGCCGACCGGGGTCACCGTGCTCACCACCGTCACCGAGGACACCCCCGTCGGCTGCACGGCCAACGCGGTGATGTCGCTCTCGGCCGACACCCCGAGCGTCCTGGTGTCGCTGGGCTGCCACAGCCGGACCCTCGAGGCCATCCTCGACAACGGGGTCTTCGCCGTGAACACGCTGTCCTGGTCGCAGCGGGCGCTGACCCGCAAGTTCGCCACCGGCAGCCCGGCCGAGCGGTTCGCCGGGGTGCCGTGGCAGCCCCAGCGCCGGATCCCCGTGCTCTCCGCGGCGGGGGTGGCGCTGGTCTGCGAGGTCGGTGACACCGCGACGCTGCTGGACCACACCGTGGTCGTCGGCAAGGTGGTCTGGCTGCGGGACACGAACGCGGCCCCGACGGTGCTCTACGGACGAGAGCAGTACCCGCTCGGGGCCTGAGGAAAGACCGGGCAGCGCCCGGCCCGGCGGTCCACCCTCACCGGGCGGACCGCTGGGCCGGGCGCGTTCCCGCGTCCGCGACCTGCTCGGCGGTGGCGCGGGCCGCCGCGTCGAGCAGCACCGAGAACCGGGGGTCGGTGCGGATCTCGCCGTGCCAGGCGACTTGCGTGAAGACCTGGAACGGCGCGGTCCACGGCACCTCGACCAGCCGGCCCTCGGCCAGTTCGGTGGCGACGCTGAGCCGGGGCAGCAGCGCGAGGCCCAGCCCCGCGGCCAGCGCGTGCTTCACCGCGTCGATCGAGCCGAAGGTCAGCGCGCGGATCCGGGTGTCGCCGACGTCGCCCAGCGTCCGCTCGAACAGGCGCTGGTAGCCGCTGCCCCGGTGCGCGCACAGCAAGGGGTACCGCGCCAGCCGCGAGGTGGGTACCGGCTCGCGGCCGAGCGGGCCGTCCGGGCCGGTGACCACCACGAGCGGTTCCGGGCACAGCAGGGTCGAATCGGCCTTCGGCGAGGACTCGCAGACGTCGATGAAGAACGCGCAGTCGACGTCGGAGTCGCCGATGCGGCTCCACGGGTCCTCTTCCAGCGGCCGGATCTCCAGCGCCAGCTCGGGATGCCGCCGGTACAAGTATTCGATGATCGGCACCAGCCGGTAGGAGGTGAGCCCGCTGTCGGCGCCGACGGTCAGCGCGTCGCCGGGGGCGGTGCCCTCGAGCACGGTCTCCTCGGCCATCCGGCTCAGCTTCACGATCTTGTGGGCGTAGCGCCGGAACCGCTGGCCGGCGGTGGTGAGCCGGATGAGCGCGCCGGTGCGGTTGAACAGGTCGCACGCGAGGTCGCGCTCGAGTTTCTTGATCCGGGCGGTGACCGTGGGCTGGGCCAGGCTCAGATCGCTGGCCGCCTTGGTGAAGCTCGACTGCTCGGCCACCCTGAGGAAGGTGGAGAGGGAAGCGGTGTCCACGGCCCGGATCACCGCCTGCCGGGTCGAGCGGCACGGGGGGCGATCCCCCGGCCCGGGCGAGTGTTCCCTTCGCTGAGCGGCGTGAGTTTTCGCGGGACCGTGTCCGCGGTGGTCCGCGGACGAGCCCTCCGGTCGGATTCTCTCGCACCATGGTGGAGCCCGGTCCCGAACACGAAACCTCCTAGCGGCCGGCCATTCGCGGCCGGCACGACACCTTTCACGACGACGTTCCCCCGATCGGCATCCTCGGCGTTCTCACGGCTTCAGATGACCCCTCGTCCCTTCGTTCGTGCTCTCGGCCACGCCCGTCTCGGGCGAACCGGCCTCGACCGGTGACCCGCTGCGGGTACCACCGGGCGATGATCGGGCAAACTGCCACCATCGGGCAGGAAGAACGCATTCCTTTTCACCCATCGTGGCCGGTTCGACAATTTCCTCACTCCAAGAGACCAGCGTCGCGACCGTTGTCCGGTTCGGCTTCCGAGATTCTCCGTTGTGCAGTTTTCGATCGGCCGTTCACGTTTCCGGGGTGCGCGGGCTCAGCCGAAAGCCAGTCGCAGCAAGGCACTCACGACCGCGGCGCCGATCATCGCGGTCAGGATGGACCGCTTGCCTGCCAGCAGGGCGACGCCGACGCCGACCCCCGCCAGCGCGGTGAGCGTCCGCATCGAGGAGACCCCACCCGATGCGGGCCACAGCAGCGTGACCACCAGACCGGCGATGAGGGCCGGGGTCGCGCAGGTCAGCGCGTTGCGCAGCCAGGTGGGCAGTTCGCGCCCGCCCGCCGCCAGCGGTACCACCACGCGCAACGTGAGCGCGGTGGCGCCGAGCGCCAGCACGATGATCCACTGGTAAGTCATCGCCGCACCCCCAACGCCGTTCCGGCCACGGCACCGGCGGCTCCGGCCACCAGCACCGGGATCCCCGGGGGCGCCCAGGCGACCAGCGCACCCGCGGTGACGACGCCGAGGACCGCCAGGCCCCAGGCACGCGCGGTCTTCAGGTGCGTGCGCAGCAGGCCGAGGAAGAACACCGGGTAGGCGGCGTCGAGCCCCAGCCGTCCCGGATCGCCGATGGCGTCGCCGAGGATGGCCCCCAGCGCGGTCCCCGCGGTCCAGCCGCACAGGCACAGCGCGCCGGCCACCCGCAGGGTTCGCAGGTCGTAGCGCCCGTCACCGCGGTGGGCGATCGCCCAGGACCCGTCGGTGATCAGCAGTGCCGTCCCGGCCCGCGACCAGGCGGACCCGGTCAGCGCCGGGGCGATCGTGGTGCCCATCAACAGGTAGCGGGCGTTGAGCGCGGCGGCCGCGCCGATGACGGCCCAGACCGAGCCGTGCTGGCCGATGACGGCGACCGCGCCGTACTGGGCGCTGCCGGAGAACACCAGCAGCGACATGGCGACCGGCGCCAGCACACCCATCCCGACCGAGGCCGCGAGCGCACCGAACGCCATGCCGTCGGCCAGGTCGGCCGCGGCCACCGGCAGCACCGGGCGCACGACGCGGCCCGGCGAACGGGGTTCGGCGGTGGTTTCGGTCACGATGCTCACCTCCTCGGACGTCGACCCCGCCGATGTTACCAGCAGAGCCGAGTGTTGGTAACCGGAACGGGCGATCGTTCGTCATATTCGCAGGTAAGGAGCTCAGAGCAGTAACCAACGGCGGAACATGCTGGTAACATGGTGGGATGGTTCCCCGTCCCGCAGCACCAGCCCCGCTCGCCGTGGTGCAAACCTTGGTCAACACCCGCGAGCTGCTGGAGCACCGGGACGACCTGAGCACCCCGGCCGGCCTGGTGGCGTGGGCGGAGTCCGAAGGACTGCCGTGCCCGGCCCGGCCGACGGAGGCCGACCTGACCCGGATGCGCAGGTTCCGGGAAGCACTGCGGCAGTTCCTGGGCAACGCCGAGGGCGCGGCGAGCGTGCTCAACGGCGAACTGGCCCGGACCGGCACCCGTCCCCTCCTGCGGGCCGGGCCACCGGCCGCGGACTTCATCGGGGACGCCACCACTCCCCTGGACACGGCGATCACCCGGGTACTCGCGGCGGTGGTCACGACCAGCCTCGACGGTTCCCTGCGCCGCCTGAAGACCTGCGCGGCGGAAGACTGCTTATGGGCCTTCTACGACCGCTCCCCCAACGCGGTCAGCCGCTGGTGCGAGACATCGGTCTGCGGCGCCCGGCACAAGATGCGCGCCTACCGCGCCCGCCAGGCCGCGGGCCGCACCGCGGATTGAGTCCTCACCGGTGCCGCGCGAGAGCGGCATCCGATGCCAGTTCGTACCGGCGACGTGCCTCGGCGATCTCGCCGACGTGCTGCTCGGCCCATTCCCGGACCGGCTTGAGCGCGTCGAGCAACGAGCGTCCGAGCGGGGTGAGCGAGTAGTCCACCCTCGGCGGTGTCACCGAAGGGGTCTCGACCCGCTCGACGATCCCGTCGTACTCCAAGGCGCGCAGCGTCTCGGTCAGCGCTTTGGCGGTCACGCCCTCGACGACCTTCTTGAGCTCGGTGAACCTCATCGGCCCCGGTTCCAGGGCGTTGAGCACGGTCGGCACCCAGCGCGCACCGACCCGGTTGAGCACATCCCGGCTCGGGCACCGGGCGGCGAGCAGGTCGTGAGCGGCACCCATTGCCCGGCCCCTCCTGGTTTCGTTGAAGATACCGACACCTCGAAGATACCTTCGCCCGAATGAGGGAACAGGACGAAGGAGAATCCCGGTGAACTTGGCGCTGAAAGGCAAGACCGCCCTGGTCAGCGGCTCGTCGTCGGGAATGGGCTTGGGCATCGCCGAGGTCCTGGCGGCCGAAGGCGCCCACGTCGTCATGACCGCCCGGCGCGCGGACGTGCTGGCCGAGCACGCCGAGCGGATCGGGGCGCACGCGGTTCCGGCGGACCTGAGCCTGCCGGACGAGCCCGCGCGCGTCGTCGCGGAAACCGTGGAGCGGTTCGGCGGGCTGGACATCGTGCTGTGGAACAGCGGCGGGCCGCCCCCGAGCAGCGCACTCGACCTGACGCCCGCGCACGTGGTCGAAGCCGCCGAGACGGTGCTGCTCCCGCTCGTCCGGCTCGTCCGGGCCGGCGTCCCGCACCTTCGCCGGAGTCCGAGCGGGCGGATCCTGGCGATCACGACGACCGGAGTCCGGGAGCCCACCCCCGGTATGGCGGCGTCCAACGCGGTCCGGCCCGGAATCAACGGCTACCTGAAGACCCTCGCCACCGAACTGGGACCGGACGGGATCACCGTCAACACCCTGGCCCCGGGCCGCATCGCGACACCGCGCCGGGACGAGGTGTACCTGGACGGGGTGCCGCCGCACCTCACCGAGGAGATTCCCTTGCGGCGCTGGGGAACCGTCCGGGAGTTCGCCGACGTCGCCGCGTTCCTCGCCTCTCCCCGGGCCTCGTACCTGACGGGCACGACCACCTACGTCGACGGCGGCCTGACGAGGAGCGCGTCATGACCGCAGTGACCGTCGAAACCGCTCTCGCGCTGGTGCAAGCAGCCCGCGCGGAAGCGGCCGGATTGGGCGTGCCGATGGCGATCGCCGTGGTCGACAGCGGCGGTGCGCTCGTGGCGTTCGCCCGCGCGGACGGCACCCCGTTCCCGCTGACGGAGGTCGCGATCGGCAAGGCCCACACCGCCGCGGCCTTCGCGCGCCCGTCGGCCGAGGTCGCCGCGGTGTTCGACGGGCGGGTCCAGTTCACGGCGTCGATCAGTGTGGCGACCGGCGGGCGGGTGATGCTCGGCAAGGGCGGGGTGCCGATCGTCGAGAACGGGTCCGTCACCGGCGGGATCGGGGCGAGCGGCGGTACCGGGGACCAGGACCTCGCCGTCGTCGAGACCGCCGTCGCGGCGGTGGTCGGCTCATTCGCGGGCGGCCGGTGAACTCTTTCGCAGTGACAAGCATTCCGGATAGCCTGGCGGCTCGACCGCCGAACAAAGGAGTCTCGTGACTTCAGCAGGGCACGCGCCGGACATTCTGTCACCGGAGTTCGCCGCCGATCCGTATTCCGCGTACGACGTCATGCTCAGCCATTCGCCGGTGATCTGGCACGAAGGAATGCAGAGCTACGTCATTTCGCGCTACGACGACGTGTCTCGCGCATTCAAGGAGAGCGCATTCACCACCGACAACTACGGCTGGCAGCTGGAACCCGTGCACGGCCGGACGATCCTGCAGATGAGCGGCCGCGAACACGCGGTCCGCCGCGCGCTGGTGGCGCCCGCCTTCCGGGGCAACGAGCTGGAGCAGAAGTTCCGCCCGGTGATCGAACGGAACTCCGCGCAGCTCATCGACGTCTTCCGCGGCCGCGGCTCGGCCGACATCGTCACCGACTACGCCCGCCACTTCCCGATCAACGTCATCGTCGACATGCTGGGCCTGGACCAGAACGACCACGCCCGGTTCCAGCGCTGGTACAGCGCGATCATCGCCTTCCTCGGCAACCTCAGCCAGGACGAGGACGTCGCCGCGGCCGGGCTCCGGACCCACGACGAACTCGCCGCCTACATGATCCCGATCATCCGGGACCGCCGCGAAAACCCCGGCGACGACCTCCTTTCGGCGCTCTGCGCCGCCGAGGTGGACGGCACCAGCATGAGCGACGAGGACATCAAAGCCTTCTGCAGCCTGCTGCTGGCCGCCGGTGGCGAGACCACCGACAAGGCGATCGCCAGCCTGTTCCGGAACCTGCTGGCGCACCCCGACCAGCTCGACGCCGTGCGCGCCGACCGCACGCTGGTGCCGAAGGCGTTCGCCGAAACCCTGCGGCACACGCCACCGGTGCACATGATCATGCGGCAGCCGGCGGAGGACATCGAGATCGGCGGCGAGAAGATCCCCGCCGGCAGCACGGTGACCTGCCTGATCGGCGCGGCCAACCGCGACCCCCGCCGGTTCGCGAACCCCGGTGCGTTCGACATCTTCCGCACGGACCTCCCGACCGAGACCGCGTTCTCGGCGGCGGCCAGTCACCTGTCCTTCGCGCTGGGCCGCCACTTTTGCGTCGGCGCGCTCCTGGCGAAGACCGAGATCGAGGTCGGCGTCAACCAGCTGCTCGACGCGATGCCGGACCTGCGGCTCGCCGAGGGCGCGGCCCCGGCCGAACGAGGCGTGTTCACCCGGGGACCGGAGTCACTGCGGGTGACGTTCACCCCGGCGTAGGCCGAGTTGCCCCGGCCGGCCACGCGGCCGGGGCTCGGACAACGGTCACCACGCCGCCGGTGCGGCCACGTGGACCGGGGTGAAGTGCACCGGCAGGCTCTCCAGCCCCCGCATCCACACCGACGGCCGCCACACCAGTTCCCCGGCCGGGACCGCGAGCTCGAGGTCCGGGAGCCGGTCCAGCAGGACTTCGACGGTCGTGCGGGCGATCACCTCGGCCACTTCCGGTGCGGGATAAGGACAACCGTGCTCGCCGTGGCCGAACGACATGTGCGCGTGGTTGCCCAGCGCGCCCGCCGCCGCGTCGGGCCGGGCGTGCGGGTCGGCGTTCCCGGCCGCCAGCCCGAGCACCACCAGATCCCCCTGCCGCACGCGGACCCCGCTGAGCACGGTGTCGCGGCTCGCGAAGCGCCCGATGAAGTTCTGCGTGGGCGTGTCGTGCCACAGCACCTCGTTGAGGGCCTGGCCGACGCTGCCCCGGCCACCCGAGAGCGTCATCGCGAACCGGCTGTCGGTCAGCATCAGCCGGATGGTGTTGCCGATCCAGTTCGCCGTCGGCTGCTGCGCCGCGGCCGTCACCACCAGCAGGTCCTGGACGACCTCGTCGTCGGTCAGGTTCGCCGCGTCCTGCATCATCGCCGTCGGCACGTCCGCGCCCGGCCGCTCGTGCTTCACCGCGACCAGCCGCGCCATCGCCTCCTGCACCCGCCCGTACGCGGGCAGCGCTTCGGGGCCGACGTCCAGCGACAGGGCGACGTCCCGCACCAGCGCGGGCGCCTCCGAGTCGGGCATGCCGTACATCTTCGCGAGCGCGAGCAGCGGCGCCTGCTGGGCGAACTGGGCGATCAGGTCGGCTTCGCCGGTGCCCGCGAAGGCGTCGATCAGCCGGTCGGCGATGCGCTCGCAGTGCGCGCTGAGGTCGAACTGGTCGACCGCCGACAGCGCGTCGCCGATCGCGCCCGCCCGGCGCCGGTGTTCGGCGGCCTCGGTGAACATCACCGACGGGTTGTGCATGACGTAGGGCAGCAGCGGCCAGTCGCCGGGCACGTTGTCCCACTGGTTCCACCGGCGGCTGTCGCGGGCGAACAGCTGGGAGTCCTGGCACACCTGGTGGATCTCGCGGTAGCCGGTCAGCAGCCACGCGGGGATGTCGCCGTCGAGCAGGACCGGGACGACCCCGCCGTACTGCCGCCGGATCCGGGCGTACAGCGCGGCCGGGTCCTTCTGGAACTCGGGTCCGTACAACCGGACGCGGTCCGCGGCGGGGATCGTCTCCGCCGGGGTGCTGGTCTGGAAACCGGTCACGATGCGCCCTCCCGGACTTTGGACAGGGTGTAGAGGTGGTCGACGAGCGAGATCAGCACCTGCTTGGACGAGTCCCGGTCGCGGGCGTCGCAGTCGACGAGCGGCACCTCGTCGGACAGGTCGAGCGCGGCGCGGACGTCGTCGAGGCTGTGCTTCGGGGGGCCGAAGTTGTTGCGTGCCACGATGAACGGCGTCCCGTGGTGTTCGAGCCGGTCGATCGCGTACCACGAGTCGGCCAGCCGCCGGGCGTCCACCAGGACGACGGCGCCGAGGGTGCCGGCGAAGAGGCTGTCCCAGAGGAACCAGAAGCGTTCCTGCCCGGGGGCGCCGAACAGGTAGAGGATCAGCTGGTCGTCGAGGCTGATCCGGCCGAAGTCGAACGCCACCGTGGTCGTCGTCTTGGCCTGCACCCCGCGGGTGTGGTCGACGCCGATCCCGGCCTGGGTCATCGTCTCTTCGGTGCTCAGCGGCCGGATCTCGCTGACCGACCGGACCATGGTCGTCTTCCCGACGCCGAAGCCGCCGACGATGACGATCTTCAGTCCGTCGGACGCGGTGTCGGCGAGCGGGAGCCGTTCGGCTGTTTCAGAGATTGCGGAGTCCAACGAGCACCTTCTTGAGGAATTCCGAGTCGGAGGTCCGTCCGGCGGTCTGGGCCGACGACGGATGTCGGGCGGACACCTTGCCCGTGGCCAGCAGGTCCGCGAGCAGGATCTTGGTCACACTCACCGGGAGCGCCAGCTCGGCCGACAGCTCCACGACGGACGTCGGCTTCGCGGTGATCCCGAGAATCCGGACGTGCTCGGACTGCATGCCCGCGGACGGTTCCGACTCCCTGACGATCAAGGTGACCAGATCGAGGTCGATGTCGTCCGCGCTGCTGCGCCCGCCCGTGACCGTGTAGAGCCGGTCCGGGTCTTCCCCGTCGAGCGCCGAGCGCGTCACGAAGCCGGGTTGTCGGCCGCCGCGAAGCGCGGCGGGGCGGTGAAGACCGAGCCGATCTGCTCCACCAGCTCGTCCATGTTGTGCCCGATCAGGCCGACGTCGGCGTCCTCCGTGGCGATCACGGCCAGGTGCGAGCCGACCCCGGCTTCCACGATGAAGAGGATCCCGCCGTGGAACTCGGTCATCGAGTTCCGCACGCCGCCGGTGCCGTCGCCGAACTCGACCGACGCGCCGTGCGCCAGCGCCTGGACGCCGGCGGCGATCGCGGCCAGCTGGTCGGCGCGGTCGACGGTGAGCCCTTGGGTGTGGCAGAGCTTCAGGCCGTCCCGGGACAGCACGAGGGCGTGACAGGCGCCGGCGGTGTTGCCGACGAGGTTCTCGAGGAGCCATTCGAGGCTCTTGTCCGAATCAGTCATCGAATCCGGGGCCCGGCGTGGCGGATCCCCTTGCTCCTATCTGGCGGTGTGCGGGTGAACGGGGCAGAGCGACGGGTCACGCGTCTTCGCCGGTGTCCGGCGGGGAAGCGGCGTGGCGCGACGGCGTGGCACCACCGCTGCGGCGCTGCTGGAAGGCCCCGAACCGGGACCCGGAGTCACGCTCGGCCCGGGCGGGGCTCGGCGTGGGCGACGGCGGCCGGCGCGACGCGGCGGTCAGCGTCTGCCCGCGCGAGCGCTTCGGCAGTTCGGACGGTTCGGTCAGGTCGCCGGCGATCTCGTGGCTCGTGTCGGGCCCGGGCCACACGACGGTGGCGGCCGGCTCGTCCGCCTCCGGCAGGGCTTCGGGCCGGGGCTGTGTGATCAGCTGCGTCGGGATGCGCATGACCACGCCGATCCCGCCGCGCGAAGAGGGCCGGAAGAACACGTGCAGCTGGTGCTTGCGCGCCAGGCTGCCGACGACCGCGAGCCCCAGCCGCGTCCCCGACATGGACGTCAGATCGAGCGGCTGGTCGAGGGACACCGCGCGCTCGGCGCGGACGAGGGCCTGCGCCTTCATCCCGAGGCCGCCGTCCTCGATGGTGATGACTGCCCCATTGTGCAGATCTTCGACATAAACGTGCACTTCTTCGGACGGCGCGGAGAATTTGGTGGCATTGTCCATCAGTTCGGCGAGTGCGTGCATGACGTCTTCCGCGGCGTAGCCGACGACCGCGACCCCGCTCGCGGAATGCACCCGGACCCGCTGATAAGCGCCGATCCGGCCGAGCGCCCCGCGCAGGATGCTTTCCATCCGGATCGGTTTCGTCCACCGACGGCCCGACCGCGCGCCGGTGAGCACCGCGATGCTGTCGGCCAGCCGGCCCGCCTGCGCCGTGCTGTGGTCCACTTTCAGGAGATCCCCGAGCATCGCGTCGGACGACCGGTTTTCCATTTCCCGCAGGTCCCCGAGCGTGCTGGTCGCCAGCGCCTGCAGCCGGCCCGCGGCGTTCGCGCAGGCCGCGGTGGCGGCGGCCCGGCGGCGTTCACCGACGGCGATCTCGTCGACCAGCAGCCGCAGGACGCGCTGGTGCTGGTCATCGGCGGGGCGCGGGACTTCGGCGAGGACGCTGTCCGCGGGCGCGCCACCGCGCAGGCGCCGCACCGCTTCGGGGACGGTCTCGTCGAGCAGCCGGGCCAGTTCATCGCCGCCGAACTGGACGGATTCACGGGCCCGCCGGGCCTCGTCGAGTGCGGCTTCGGTCCGCGCGTTCGCGTGCGCGACCTGGTCACCGCGGCGCAGCGCGAAGAACACGGCGACACAGGCGGCGATCCCGGTGACCGCACCGGCCACGGCGACGAGAATCCCCTGACCACCGGAAATCGACAGGGAGACCCCGGTCCAGATCGCGCCGACGACGACAGCGGTGCCGAGCACCCCGATTACAGCCCGGCCGGCTGACTCGCGTTCTTCCCGGCGCTGTGCGGGCGGTCGTTCCGACATCCGCTCCACTTCCTCGAGTCCGATTGGAGCCCGAACACTACTCGGTTTGCCAACAGAGATCACGACTCGGTTTCGAAGTGCGGCGAACGGTCAGCCGGCCCGGGTTGCCGGACGGATGAAATCCGGATTACCACTAACGCGACCGGAAGGGCCGACCGACGATTCCTCGCAGGTCGGCGACCGATTGACTGTCCTTTGTGGAATTGTCTCGACTCTGATCGAGCGAGTGGCCGAGCACGGCACCCACCGTCATTTGCGCCCCGAACGCTCGCGGACTCTCTCCTACCCCACCCCCAGCCGCTCGAAAGTGAACGGCCGCAGCGCTTCCGGGCGCTCTCCGTCGAGGGCCCAGCTCGCCAGCGCCTCGCCGGCCGCCGGGGCCAGTGCGAAGCCGTGGCCGCTCCAGCCCGTTGCCGCGAACACCGCGCCGGGGCCGGGTACCCGGTCGATCACCGGGATCAGGTCGATGGTGCTCGTGTCGGCGCGGCTGTTGTCGACCGCCAGCACCTCGGCGCCGGCCAGTGCCGGGATCGTCGCGGCCACGTCGGCCAGGGTGGCGCGCAGGACTGCCGGGTCGGGGGTGCCGATGCCGGTCGCCGCGTCCCAGCCGCCCGGCCGCCCGCCGGACAGCATCACCCGGCCCTCGTCGGTCAGCTTCACCGACAGCGAGCGCCGGGTGTGCCCGACCTGGTGGTTCAGCGCGAAATCCGGTGGTGGCGCGACGAACGTGACCTGCGTGGCCTTCTCCCACACCGGCAGGCTCAGGCCGGACGAGTCCGCGAGCAGCCGCGGCACCGCTCGGTTGGCCGCCAGGACCACCCCGCGCGTGACGCGCAGCTCGTCGCCCTCGGCCAGGCGCAGCGTGACCGCGCCGCCGGGGTGCGGCACCAGCCCGGTCACCGCCGTGTGCTCGAGGATGGGCGCACCCAGTTCGCCGGCGGCCTTGGCGAACGCCCTCGTCGTCGCCGGGTGGTCGCCCGTGCCGTCTTCGGGGGTGAAGAGCGCGACCCGGATGCCGTCGGCGAGGCCCGGCTGCATCTCGTCCAGCTCTTCGCGGTCGACGATCGAACACGGGATCCCGGCGGCCTGCTGCGCTTGCGCCCGGGCGGGCACGCTCTGCCAGCCCGAAACCCCGGCGACCTCGACGTCGTAGACGCTGAGGAGGCCGTTGCGCCGGAAGCCGGTCGGCGCCCCGAGCAGCGCGTCCAGCTCCGGCCAGAGCTCCATCGCGCGCCGCGCCAGCGGCAGCTCCCGCAGGTCCCTTCCCCCGGCCCGGACGCCCCGGCGACCGGGGCCGCCCGACGCGCCGGACGCGAGCTCGTCCGCTTCCAGCAGCACGGTTTCCGCGCCGCGGCGGGCGAGGTTCCACGCGGTGGCGGTGCCGACGACACCACCCCCGATGACGGCGTACTCGACGGATTGCACGTGCGATTCCTCCCTTTCAGCCGACCCGCTCGAGGAAACGGCGGGTACGGTCCTCGCGCGGGGCGTCGAGGACCTGGGCGGCCGGTCCCCGTTCGACGATCCGGCCCTGGTCCATGAAGACGATCGTGTCGGCGACCTGGCGGGCGAACCCCATTTCGTGCGTGACGATGACCATCGTCAGGTCCTCCGCGGCCAGGTCGCGCAGGACGTCGAGGACTTCGCCGACCAGCTCGGGGTCCAGTGCGCTGGTGGGTTCGTCGAAGAGCATGAGCTTCGGTTTCATGCACAGGGCGCGGGCGATGGCGACGCGCTGCTGCTGCCCGCCGGACAACTGCGCCGGGTAGCTCTCGCGCTTGTCGGACAGCCCGACTTTCGCGAGCAGCACGTCGGCGCGCTCGACGGCCTCGCGCCGCGGTACGCCGAGGACGCGGACCGGCGCTTCGATCAGGTTCTGCAGCACCGTGAAGTGGGAGAACAGGTTGAACTGCTGGAACACCATCCCGATGTCCCGGCGGGCGCGGCGGGCTTGGCGCGGCGTCGTCTCCTGCAGGTCGTCGCCGGCCCACCGGTAGCCGACCAGGCCGCCGTCCACGAGGATCGAGCCCGCCTGGATCTTCTCCAGGTTGTTGATGCAGCGCAGCAACGTGCTCTTCCCGGACCCCGAAGGACCGATCAGGCAGACGACCTCGCCGGGCCGGACGACCAGGTCGACCCCGTGCAGGACGTCCAGCGCGCCGTACCGCTTGTGCACACTCCGGATCTCGATCGCCGACGTGGTCACAGGCCCGCCTCCCCGCGGTTGAAGTGCCGTTCGACGCGTCGCTGGGCGACGGTCAGCAGAGCGGTGATGACGAGGTACCAGAACGTCACGACCAGGAGCAGCGGGATCGTCTCGTAGGTCCGCGCGTAGATGATCTGGGCGCTGTAGAGGAGTTCCGGCATCGCGATGACGCTGACGATCGAGGTCGTCTTCACGACGTTGACGAACTGGTTGGTCAACGGCGGGACGATCGCCCGCATGGCCTGCGGCAGCACGATGCGGCGCAGGGCCAGCATGCCCGGCATCCCGAGCGCCTCGGCCGCTTCGCGCTGGCCGCGTCCCACGGAGATCAGCCCGGCGCGGAAGATCTCCGCGCAGTAGGCCGATTCGTGCAGGGTGAGCCCGATGATCGCGGCTCCGGCCACCGTGATGACGGTGTTCGTGTCCACCGAGACCAGGGTCCCGAGCGAAAGCTCCGGGTACAGCGCGGCCAGATTGTAGAGCAGGAGCAGCAGCACGAGCAGCGGCGTCGCGCGGAAGACCCAGACGTACGCGCCCGCCGCCGTCGTCAGCACCTTGTTCGCCGACTGGCGCATCATCGCCAGGACGACCCCGAGGACGATCGACAGCGCCATCGAAATCACCGCCAGTTCGACGGTGTGCCCCAGCCCGAGCAGGAGCGACGGGCTGAAGAGGTAGTGCCCGAACGCCGGCCAGGAGAAGTTCTCGTTCGTGAAAGCTGAAGTGAGGACGAGCGCGACGAGGGCCGCGGC
Source organism: Amycolatopsis sp. NBRC 101858 (assembly GCF_030269325.1). Classification (GTDB taxonomy): domain Bacteria; phylum Actinomycetota; class Actinomycetes; order Mycobacteriales; family Pseudonocardiaceae; genus Amycolatopsis; species Amycolatopsis ponsaeliensis. The sequence continues at coordinate 1,458,656 of NZ_BSTD01000002.1, forward strand.
GACCGCGCCGGCGATCCACGTGCCGTACTTCCGGCGGCCGAGAATGCGGGCCGGGATCCGCGTTTCCGTGCCGCTGTCGAGGGAAACCATGCTCAGGACCGTCCTTTCAGGATCTCCGTCGTGTCGAGGTGGTTCTCCTGGAGGCCCCACTTGCCCAGGATCGCGCGGTAGGTGCCGTCGGCCATCAGGCGGCGCACGGCTTCGTGGACGGCGCCGGTCAGCGGCGAGTCCCGCTTGAGCCCGAGCGCCACGATCGCCCGCTTGTACCGGCCGGCCAGCCGGAACAGGTCCGGCGACCGGCTTGCGACGTACTGCGTCAGCGAGATGGAGAAGTACAGGACGTCGATGCGGCTGCTGCGCAGGGCGAGCACCGCGGCGTTGCCGTTGGGGAACAGGCTGATCCGCCAGCCGGGCCGCCCGGCCTTGGCGCAGGTGTCGCCTGCCTGGTCCAGCTGTCCTTGCTGGACCGACCCGACGACGACGCCGACATCGCGGCCGCACAGGTCGGCGTAGGTGTTCACGGCGAAGTTCGTGCGGTGGCTCGCGAGGAAACCCTGCCCGCCGTTGTAGTACGTGACGAAGTCGGCTTTCTTCCGGCGCTCGTCGGTCGGGCTGAGCGAGGCGAGCACCAGGTCGTAGCGCCCGGCGGCGAGCCCGGGCACGACCGCGTCGATGTTGGTGGGGATCGGGTCGGTGCCGACGCAGAAGACGTCGGCGATGGCCTGGCTCAGGTCGCGGTCGAAGCCGACGATCGTCGCGTCGTCCTCGGCGTAGTAGGCCATCGGCGGTGTGTCCGGCACCATCGCGACCTGGAACGCGCCGCGCTCGCGGACGGGCGCGGGCAGGGCCGCGGTCATCGCCGGGTCGCAGCGGCCGTGGGGCCGGGTGACCAGTGCGGGGTCGGCGGCGCCCGCCGAGCCGAGCCCGCAGCCGGTCGCAGCCAGGATCGGGACCAGGATCGCCGCGAGCAACCGGGGTGTCCGTGGCATGTCACTACCTCCGCCCATCAGGGTGATGTAGTGTGTACTTCATGAAATCGAGAATGTCTAGTGGGGACTAGATGGAACCCACGCTCACGAAACGCATCGCCCAGGTCCGTGACCAGCTGAGCGCCGGCGGGCTCCGGGTGGTCGACTTCTTCGCCCGCCACCCGGCCGAAGCGTCGGTCTTCTCGGCGCAGGAGATCGCCCGGCGCGCGGAGGTCAGCGACGCGACGGTCATCCGGACCGTCAAGCAGCTGGGCTTCGGCGGCCTCGGCGAGCTGCGCCGCGCGGCCGCGGCGGTGCTCAACCCGGTCCGCGACCCCGAGCAGACCCTCGCCGACCACCTGACCCGGTCCGACGACGGCGGCCGGCTGCTGGCCAAGATCAGCCTGGACGCGGCCGAACTCGTCCAGGCCCTCCCCCGGTCGGTCCCCCCGGAGACGTTCGAAGCGGCGGCCGCCACCCTCGCCGCGGCGGCGAACACGCTGGTCGTCGGCTACGGATCCGCGCTGCCGGTGGCCGATTCACTGGCTCTGGGGCTGCGCCGCATCGGCCGGATCGCGACGGTGACCGGCCTGACCGGCTACAACTTCGCCGACGAGCTCGGCCAGCTGCGGCCGGACTCCGCGCTCGTGCTGGTGGCACCGCTGCGCCACGTGCGCGAGCACGACGTGGCGATCAGCGAAGCCCTGCGGATCGGCTGCCCGGTCGTGCTGATCACCGAGATGCTGGCCAGCCACTTCGCGGACCGGGTGGACACGGTGCTCGTGACGCCGTCGACGGAGAACTCGCTGCCCAGCGGCCTGGTGTGCCAGCTCCTCCTCGTGGACGCGCTGCTCCTGGCGGTGTCGGCCGCCGACCCGGCCCGCGCCCTCGACGGCTGGAAGGCCACGAACCGGCTGCGGACGGAGCTCGTCGAAGGGAGCCTCGACGTGCCGCTGACCCCGTCGATCGCGGCGAAGATCTCCTTGCCGGGCAACGGAACCGACGGGAGCTGAAGGCGAGCGCTACCGCACCTTCGTCGGCGGGGTGGTGCCGGTCCGTTCGTCGCCGTAGCTCAGCCAGGCCCCGATCGGGGCACGCTGCCCCACGCCCGGACGGCTGTAGTCGCACACGCCGTCGGGGAACGCCGACCGCAGCCGCGCCCGGTCCGCCGCGGTGAAAGCGACGGGGTAGTCGCGGAAGTCCAGCGGCTTCAGCCGGCACTTCAGCACGTCGAGGGCCAGGCTCTCCCCGGCGACCATCCGGGTGTTGGCCGCCACCGGGTACTGCACGCCGCACTGGCCGCTCGCCGGGTACGTCAGCTTCTCGGTGACCCGCGACGCGGCGGAGAGGTAACAGCCGTCGCCGAGATCGGCCGGCCGGTTCGCCAGCACCTTCTGCTGACGGCTCCGGTGTGAACCGTCGGCGTCGATCGCGGTCAGCCAGCGGTCCATCGCGCCCAGTTCGTAGACGCTGGCGGCCGCGGCTTCGGCCGCGGTCGGGTGGTTTTCGATGATGACCTGGTTCGCCGCGGTGCCGTTGGCCCGCAGAAGCCGTTGCCGCATCACGTAAGACCACTCGGTGGTGTGGATGTCGTTGCCGAACCCGGCGAAGTCCAGATCGGTCCGCTGGTCGATGATCGGCGTTTCCCGCAAGCCCTGCGACGCCGAGTTGACGAGGCCGTCGGCGTACACCGCGTTCAGCGCCTTCGGATCGGCCGCGATCCGCTGCGGCGCGGGCTTTCCGGTGTAGTCGAGGCCGCCGATGGCGGCGTTGAGGTCGGCGAACTGCGCCGCGGTGATCGTCCCGGCCTTCAGTGCGGCCAAGCCGTACTGCACGCCGGTGGTGTCCAGCGGGCTGCGCACGAACCCGGTCTTCGGGTCCCGCCCGATCTGGTTGGCCAGCTGCTCGTTCGAGTTGCACTTCACCCCGCGCGGGTTGGTCACCGGATCCCACCGCGCCGCGACCGGGATGGCCGCGTTGCAGCTGTCGGTCGCGGTGGCGCGGCTGGCGAAGGTCTGGTCCCACGAGACACAGGTGTCGTAGCTGGCGAAGCCCGCGACGGCCTGCTTCTGCGCCGGGGTGAACGACGCGCCCGGCCCGGCGAAGTACCGGTCGAGCAGGCGGCAGTCCGACACCGGGCCGCCGACGGTCAGCGGGTCCGGGAACGAGACGCCGGGGATGATGCCGTCGACGATGCCGGGGTAGTTCTCGGCGATGTCGTACTGCTGGATCGCCCCGCCCGAGCCACCCCAGCCGATGGTGTGGGCGACCGGGCCGTAGGTCTCGACGAAGTGTTCCTTGACCATCATCGCCGCTTCGGCCGAGATGATCGGGCTGCAGTTGTTGTCGAGCACGTTCAGGCTCGACGACGCGACCGCGTAGCCCTGGGCCAGGAACAGGTCGTTGACGACCCCGCCGGTCGCGTTGCCCTGGTGGTAGCCCGCGTTGCAGCCGCCGCCGAAGGTGTAGACCAGCTTCCCGTTCCAGCTCTTGTCCGGCGTGACGGGCGACGGCGTGCCGTCGTAGAGCGCCGCCATCTCGTAGACGGCCCGGTCGATCGTGCCGCGCTCGACGCGCACCACGTACGGCACGGCGTGCCCGCCGACCGTGGCCGTCGCGAGGTCCGCGGGCCGGGCCGCCGGGTCCGCCAGCGGCGCGAACGCCCCGGCGGTGGTCTTGTACTGGTAGCTCACCTGCGTCGGCGCGCTGCAGAGCGGCTGCGCCGCCGGGGGCAGGCCGAACGCCTGGGTCTCGCAGTAGAACGGGCGCTGCTGCGCGCCGGAGAAGACGGGCCCGGTGATCGGGTGGTTGGTGACGCGCAGGTTCGCCCGCCGGTCCGGGCCGCGTCCGCTCGTCCGGGCGCTCAGGTCGTTGGCACCGTCGCGCAGGCCGGTCACCAGGCCGAGCAGGCTGCCGTCCGGCTGGGCGCGGAAGCTCGAGGTGACGTCGTGCCCGTTGGTGCTGACGGTGACCCGCGTCCGCTCCGGCGGGACGACCTTGACCAGGACCTGTCCCCCGCTGACGAGCGCGGGCCGCGGGTTCGACACCGTCTCGATCGTCAGCTGCCGCCCGGGTGCGGCGCCGGGAGCGGCCACCGCGCTCGCGGTCCCCACCAGGAGGACGGGCGCGGTCAGGGCCGCCACGACGACGGATGAGCGCAAGGTACGGTTCGCCACCAGCCACTCCGCTCGCTTGTGGCGTCGCGTCCTCGCGACACCGCAGGTGCCGGTATAGCACCTGCGGCCCGGCGGGAACAACATCCGGTTCCGGCTCAGGCGAACCCGAAATACCGCGACCCCGCTGTGTCAGAGCAGCGTCAGGGCGGTGTCAGGCGGGCCGCCAAGACTCGGTGGCATGACAACGAACAGCGCTTCCCCCGCCGCCTCGACCACCTCGACCTGGACCGGCCTGGTGCCGGTCGACGACACGGCACTCGCCGTCACCGACACCGGCGGCTCCGGCGTCCCGGTCGTCTACCTCAACGGCCAGTTCGCCACGCAGGGCTACTGGAAGCGGGTCATCGCCGAGCTCGGCCCCGGCTTCCGGCACATCACCTACGACGAGCGCGCCCGCGGCAAGTCGAAGCGTTCGGCCGACTACTCCTTCGAAGCCGCCGTCCGGGACATCGACGCCGTGCTCGCGGCGCGGGGCGTGGAGCGGCCGCTGCTGGTGGGCTGGTCCTACGGGGCGTTCGCCGGGGCGCACTGGGCGAGCCGGAACCCGGACCGGGCGGTGGGCGCGGTCCTGGTCGACGGCGCGTTCCCGTACGACTGGCTCGACGAGGCCATGGAGCAGCGGATCCGCAAGCTGTTCAAGCGGATGGGCTGGTTCCTGCCGCTGCTGCGCCCCACCGGTCTCGCCCCGCGGATGACCGCCGCGCAGCAGGCCGAGAGCAACATCGAGGTCGGCGTGATCTCCCGCGAGCGCGAGCTGGGCCCGGTGCTGGACCGGATCACCGTCCCGACGCGCTACGTCGTCGCGTCGGGCACGTCGCTGGGCAGCCGGGGCGACGAGCAGGAACGGATCCGCACCAGCCTCGACGCGGTGACCGCGCGCAACCCGCGCATCGAGGTGAGCGCGAAGGTCGCGAGCAACCACGGCGCGATCCTGCGCAAGGACTTCCGGGCCATCGCCGGCGCCGTCCGCGAGGTCGCCGCCCTCGACCACGCCGGGCACTGAGCCGGGGTCAGGTCAGCTGCTGCGTGCCGATGACCGCGAGCAGCCGGAGCTGCTCGTGGGCGTGGGTGCCGGGTTCGGCGGTGAACAGCACCACGTGCTGGTCGCGTTCCGGCACGAGCAGGATGTCGCAGTCGAGGGTGATCGGGCCCAGCTGCGGGTGCTCGATCGTCTTGGCCAGACGGCGGTGGTCGGAGACCTCCGGGTCGGGCCACAACGCCGCGAATTCGGGGCTGCTGCTCAGGAGTTCGCGGACCAGCTCCTGGGTGGCGTGGTCGCCGGGGTACCGCGCCGCGGCCGCGCGCAGGTGCCCGGCGGCGAAGCGGCCGAACGCGCCGTCGGCGTCGGTGATGCCGTAGTGGCGGCGCGCGGGGTCGGGGTCCAGGAAGTAGCGGCGGATCATGTTGCGCTCCCGGCGCGGCCGGGCCGAGAAGTCCTCCAGCAGCGCCGCGGCGAGCGGGTTCCAGGCCAGGACGTCGTACCGGGCGTCGAGCACGACGGCCGCGGTGTGCGGCAGGCGCTCGATCAGGTCGAGGATGCGGTCCGGGACGTCGGCCGACGGGCCGGGCGGCTCGGCCTGCTGGCCGCCGAGGGTGTAGAGGTGGGCGCGCTCGGCGTCGTTGAGGCGCAGCGCCCGGCCGAGGGCGGCCAGCACGTGCCGCGACGGGTGCGGGCCGCGCGCCTGCTCCAGCCGCGTGTAGTACTGCGTGGAGATGTGCGCCAGCTGCGCCACCTCCTCGCGGCGCAGGCCCGGCGTCCGGCGCGGCCCGGCGACCGGCAGCCCGACCGTCTCCGGCGTCAGCTTCTCGCGGTGCGATCGCAGGTACCGGCCGAGCTCGTGCTTGTCCATGCTTCGAGTGTCACCCCGGGGCGGCGGGCCTGCCAGGTATCGCCAGGGCCTGCCTGCGGCCGCGCCGCGGGCGCACGGTGGAGATCGTGACCCACACCGGAATGCTGACCGACAAGATCGCGCTCGTCACCGGGGCCAGCCGCGGCATCGGGGCCGCGGCGGCCCGCCTGTTCGCCCGCGAAGGCGCGACCGTCGTGCTCGCCGCCCGCACCGAAGCCGCGCTGAAGGACCTCGCCGACGAGATCCCCGGCTCGTCCTACGTCGTCACCGACCTGGGTGACACCGCGAGCATCGAGCGGGCCGTGGCGACGGTCCTCGACCGCCACGGACGGCTCGACGTCGCGTTCAACAACGCCGGCGTCGGAGTGCCCCCGCACCCGATCGCGGACTTCCCCGAGGACGACTTCGACCTCGTGCTGCGGGTGAACCTCAAGGGCGTCTTCTACGCGGTCTCCGCGGAGGTGAAGGCCATGACCGCCGGCGGGGCGATCGTCAACACCAGCAGCGTCGGCAGCCTGATCGGCAACCCGGCGCTGCCCGCTTACGGAGCCGCCAAGCGCGCGGTGAACAGCATCACCGAGTCCGCGGCCGTCACCTACGCCCCGGCGGGGATCCGGGTCAACGCGATCGCCCCGGGCCTGACGCTCACCGAGATGGTCGACGACTGGAACCGGCACGACCCCGGGGTGATCGACCGGATCGTCGCGAACACCCCGCTGGGCCGCGCCGCCGAGCCGGCGGAGATCGCGGAGGCGGCCGCCTGGCTGCTGAGCGACCGCGCGTCCTTCGTGACGGGCGTCGTGCTACCGGTCACCGGGGGCACCGCGGTCTGAGCCCGCGCTACCGGTCGCTCGGCGGGTCTTCGCGCAGGATCCGCCAGCAGACGTAGACGCAGCCGCCGGCCGCGGGCGCGCCGCCCAGCACCGTGGCGGCGATGCCGAGCGGCGTCACCAGTCCGGCGGCGTACAGCGGCACCAGCACGGCGGTGGCGATGGCGAACTTCGCCAGGAACACCGCCGTGCACAGGGAATAGCGCCGCCGCTGCCGTCGATCGCGTCGCCAAGCGAAGCCTTCGCCGCGCACCGCGCCCAGCACCACCCCGATGAGCGGCAGGCGCACCAGCAGCGACACCAGGAACAGCGCACCGCCGCCCGCCTGCAGCAGGACGGCGGAGAGGTAGAAGTCGACCGCGTGCCCGGTGCTCCCGGCCAGCAACGCCGACGCCCCGACCACGAGCACCCCGATCGCCGGCTGCCAGGCCTTGCCGCCGGTGCACATCCGCACCACGGCCAGCACGGCCACCCCGCCGACCGCGACCAGCGCGGCCGGCAGCACCTGCCCGGTCACCAGGTACGCGACGAGGAACAGCGCCCGCGACACGACGCCTTCGGCGACGGTGCGCCACCCGCCCACCGCGTCGAACCACGACAGCGACCGCTGCGTCAGCATGCCGAGGCTCATCTGCCCGCCTCCGCACCGACCGCCGGGAAGCTGCCGCGGCGCATCGTGTCCTCGTAGGCGCCGATCGCGTCGAGCAGGCCGGCCCGGCCGCGGTACGCCCCGGCCAGCGCGTCGCCGAGGTGGTGCGCGTCCCGCAGCGCCAGGTTGCCGCCGAACCCCGGGGCCAGGTGGACGGCGTCGCCGAGGACGGTCACGGGACTCGCGGGCCAGGCCGGGATCGGCGGGATCGTCCCGATGCGCAGCGCGACTGTGACCTCCGGCCACGCCTCGGCGACGACCAGCCGGAGAGCCGGGGGCAGGTCCGCGGCCAGGTCCCCGGCCCGGCGCCATGCCGTGGCCGGACCGAGCCGCTCCCGGGTGACGGGCAAGGCCCACATCACGTAGTCCTCGAGCTCGGCGACCGCGCCGGGGCGCAGGTCGGGCAGCCACCGCCGCCGCGCGGGCACGGGCGGTTCGGTGAACCGCAGCACGCCCAACACCATCGTCGTGCCCCGCACGTGCGCGGCGGCGGGGCTGTCGCCGATCAGGCCGGGCACCCCGGTACCGAGCACGGCACGCAGCGGCGTCGCGCCCATGATCATCCGGCGTCCCGTGTCCACCACCCGCGCCTCGGGCAGGTACCGGCGGCGCACCGCCGACCCGATGCCGTCCGCACCGACCAGCACGTCGGCGGTGTCCGTGCGGCCGTCGGCGAACCACACCCCGACCGTGCCGTCGGCGCGCTGCTCGAACCGCGTGCATTCGGCGCCGAACCGGACCACGTCGCCCAGGCCGGTCAGCAGCACCTCCTTCAGCAGCGGCCGGTGGACCTGCCGGCCCGGCCGCGCCCGGCCCGCCGTGCCGTCGGCGGGCCGGGTACCCGTGACGGCGAGCTCTCCGTCCACATCGGACAGTGTCAGGGTCTGCTCGCGCGGTCCGCCCGTGGTGGCCTCCACCATCGCGGCGTGTGCCGGCGGCAGGCACGCACGCAACGCCGAAGCACCGCGCTCGTCGACGTGCAGGCTGACGCCCTGCGGACGCCCGGACGCGGCGTCCCGCTCGTAGACCACGACGTCGATCCCCTCCCGGCGCAACCCGTGCGCGAGCGTCAACCCGCCCAGGCCGGCTCCGACCACGACCACCCGCATGCCCTCATCCCCATTCTTCATCGCCTGATGAAGAACACCGTACGGCGCGTTCCCGCAAAACTCCACCAGGCGATGAAGAAAGCGTGTTAGGCTTCGGCGGTCATGACGGAGCACGACAACAGCAGCCGCCCCGGACGCTGGCGGTCCGGCGCGGAGAGCAAGCAGCGGATCCTGCAGGTCGCCCGCGAGCTGTTCCACGAGCACGGCTACGGCAGCACGACCGTGCGCGCGATCGCCACCGCCGCGGGCGTCGACCCGGCGATGGTGTTCTACTTCTTCGGCACCAAACAAGGCCTGTTCGGCGCCGTGACCGACATGGCAGGCGACGTCCCGCAGGCCCTCGAGGCGCTCTTCGCCGGCGACCTCGGCACCCTCGGCGAGCGCATCGTCCGGACGCTCGTGGAGAACCTCGACCGGTCCGACCACCTGCCGCTGGTGACGCTGACCCGGTCGGCTCCCACCGACCCGCGGTCCGAGGCGCTCCTGCGCGAATTCATCGACCGGGAGATCACCGGGCGGCTCGCGGCCCTGCTCGGCACGCCGGACGCCCGGCTGCGGGCGGGCATGGTCGACGTCCAGATCCTGGGGCTCGCGGTGGCCCGGTACATCGCGCGCATCGAGCCGATCGCGTCCGCATCGGTCGACGAGCTGGTCGCCGCGTTCGGGCCCCTCGTGCAGCACTGCCTGACCGGCCGGGCCACACCGTCGTAAGCGCGCGACGTAAGGAAGCCGACGCCGGCAGGCCATCCGGCGTTCGCGTCGGCTCAAGCAGGCGGGCATAGCGTCCGGTCGCCGAAGCATTCCCCCGGAAAACCGAATGAGGCAGATCATGCGCGAAAACCAGGCGGGCCCGAACCGACGGTCCTTCCTGCGCACCGCCGGGCTGGCCGGTGCCGGCGTGACGGCGCTGGGTGCGCTCGGCGCCGCACCGGCCGAAGCCGACACCGCGACCGGCGCGAACGGCGCCGGCGGCCGGTGGCACCCGGACGGCGAGAGCCTCCAGTTCACCGTCGCGGTGATGCCGGACACCCAGTACCTCTACTGGGGCAGCCAGAACAGCATCAACCCGGAGCCGCAGGAAGCGTCGCTGCGGTACGTGATCGAGAACAGCGGCAGACCGGACGGCAACATCGTCTTCCTGGCCCACCTCGGCGACCTGACGCAGGACGCCGACGTCACGTCGTTCCAGGCCGTGGACAAGACGTTCAAGCAGGCCGACTCGGCCGGCGTCGCCTACAGCGTGCTCGCCGGCAACCACGACGTGTCCGGCGACGACACGCGCGGCACCACGCCGTACCTGCAGACGATGGGCCCGCAGCGGTTCCGCCGGCAGAAGTCGTTCCTCGGCTCCGACGCGAGCGGCTACAACACCGCGCACGTCTTCCGCGCCGCCGGGCGCGAGTGGCTGCTGCTGGCCATGGACTGGCGCACGTCGGCCGCGGGCTTCGCGTGGGCGAACGATGTCATCAAGAAGAACCCGAAGCTGCCGGTGATCCTCACGTGCCATGAGATCGTCGCGCCGACCTACGGCGACGAGGTCTACCCCTACGAGTCGGGCGATCCCGAGAACAACGCCGAGATCACCGATTACGGCCAGACCGTCTGGGACGCGCTGATCAAGGACAACGACCAGATCTTCCTCACGCTCAACGGCCACTACTGGCCCTCGGGCCGCATGACGAAGAAGAACGCCGCCGGCCACGACGTGCACCTGCACATCACGAACTACCAGAACCGGTACATGAGCGGCGGCGGCATGCTGCGCCTGTACCACTTCGACCTCGCGCGGAACACGATCGACGTCGAGACGGTCTCGCCGTGGATCCTGGAGAAGGACCCCGCGAAGCGCAACCGCCTGGAGGTGCTGGAGTCGCGGCTCACCACGTCCGTCGACCGCTTCTCGATGCCGTTCGACTTCGAACAGCGCTTCGCCGGCTTCATCCCCGTGCCGGTCCGCCCGGCGCGCCCGGCCGGCCAGGTGCTCGTGCCGGGCACGCTCGCGTACTGGCGCTTCGACAACGTCGGCGCGAACGGCAGTTCCGTCACCGCGGCCCAGAAGGTGCGCGACCTGTCGGGCCGCGGCAACGACCTCACGCTGCAGTCGGTCGCCGGTACCGCCCCCGACGCCCTGACCTGGACCGACGACCACCACCCCGACCAGCCGGGCCACGCCAGCCTCCGCTTCGCCGGCGGCAGGAGCCCGCTGCACGGCGCGTACCTGACCACGGGCGCGAGTGCACCGCTGAACACCGAGGCGTTCAAGCGCGGCTACACGATCGAGACGTTCGTGAAGATCCCGCGCGACTGGGACGGCGGCACCAACGGCAACATGCCGGTCCTGGTCCGCCGCGGCGCGTCCGGCAACGCGGGCAAGCACGGCAAGAACACCGACCCGAAGGAGCCGGTGGCCCAGCTGATGACCACGAACAACGGCCGTGAGGTGCAGTTCAACTGCTACCCGCTCAGCCAGACCTACCCGACGACCAACTGGAGCCACGGCCTGGCCGAAGACCAGTGGTGGCACATCGCGGTCGTCAACGACGGGCACCACACGAAGGTCTACGTCGAAAGCGCCCCGGTGGCGGACAACCCCTCCACGGACTCGGTCGGCATAGCGTCCCTCGGCTTGCCGTGGCTCCTCGGCGGCCACGAGTACGGCGGCGCACTGGACAACGTGTTCCACGGCTGGATCGGCGACGTCCGCATCGTCGGCCGCGCGCTGCGGCCGGAGGAGTTCCTGACCCACTGAGCCACGAGAAGCGGTAGCCGGCGGAGCGGGCGCTCCGCCGGCTACCGGCTCAACGCTCGCCCGGGAACGGCGGAAGGTCCCAGATCTGGTCGGTGTTCTGCGGCAGGCAGTCGAACTGGGCCGCGCGCGCTCCGTTTTCGCTGCCGCCCCCGGACACCACCAGGCAGCGGCCGGTCCCGCGGTTCTTGATCCGCCGATACGCGGCCGAAACCGCGGACGAGCGGTCCGCGGAAGAGGCGCGGCGCCGGGTCCTCGGCTCCTTTCCTGCACACCGCCTGCGCTGCCGAGAAGCTTCTGTCGCCCCAACGCCGGCGGCCCCCGCCACGACGAGTTCGCCGTCAGGCAGGCCTGTCTCGGCCGGGTGCTCGGCGGGCTGAACCGGCTCGACGAAGCCCTCGAACACATCACGAGCACCCTCGCCCTCTTCCGCGGGCTCGGGGACGAGATCCGCCAAGCGCATTCCCTCGACAACCTCGGCCGGCTCACGGCCCGGCTCGGCGACCACGCAACCGCACTCGGCCACTGCCGGACCGCACTCGAATTCCACCGGAAGCACGACTACCGCGACGGCCGCGAAGCCCAACGCGTCCAGGACCACCTGGACAAACCGGTTCGGGTCAGGACACCTTGAGGCTGGGCTTGGTGAGGTCCAGCCAGACGGCGACGTCGAGGATCCGCTCGAAGGTGAACCGGGCCGCGGGGTCCACGTCGGCCGGGTTGCGGCTCGCCGCTTCCGCGACCTTCTGCGGGTCGCACATGAACAACGCGTCCGTGTTCGCCTCGGTGAGGACGTCCCGGACCTGCTGCTGGAGCGCCGCCACGTAGCGGAGGTCCTGGGTCGAGGGGTAGCCGCTCTTGCGGCGGGCCGCCACCGAGTCCGGGAGCACGTCCCGGGCCGCCGCGCGGAGCAGGCTCTTCTCGTGGCCGTCGAACGTGTGCATCGACCAGGGGACGTTGTACAGGTACTGCACCAGGCGGTGGTCGCAGAACGGGACCCTCGTCTCCACGCCCGCGCGCATCGCCATCCGGTCCAGGCGGTCTTCCAGCGTGCGCATGAAACGGGTCAGGCCCAGGTAGGCGATCTCGCGCTGCTTGCGGCGGCGGGTGTCCTCGCCGTCCAGGTGGGGTACTTCGGTGAGCGCGTCGTGGTAGCTGTCCCGGGTGAACCCCGGGAGGTCGATCAGGTCGATGAACTCCTGGGTCATGTAGGACGAGGTGTCCAGCTGCGGCCAGGCGACGAACCAGGGGAAGTTTCCCCCCGAGTAGACCGATTCGGCGTGGTGCCAGAGGTGGCCCATGAAGATCTCGTCACCGGCCTCCCCGCTCAACGCCACCGTGACGTGCTCCTTGAGTGCCTTGAACAGCAGGAAGATCGAGCTGTTCATGTCGCCCATGCCGTAGGGCGCGTCCCAGGCGGCCACGACCTCCCGGCGCACCTCCGGGTCGGACAGCGCGCGGTGGTCCAGGACGAGCTGGTGGTGCTCGGTCCCGACGTGCGCCACGACGTCGGCGATGTAGGGGCCGTCGGCACTGCCCCGGATGCTGTCGGGCTTGAAGTTCTCGGTCTGGTCGGGGAAGTCCACCGAGAACGTGCGGACGGTCTCGCCGCGCGGGCGCAGGCTGCGGTCGGCCAGGCCGGTGAGCACGCTGGAGTCCAGGCCACCGGACAGCAGCACGCCCCGGGGCACGTCGGCCACCAGTTCGTGGGCGACGTTGTCCTCGATCATCGCGCGGACCGTCCGGATCGTCGATTCCCGGTCCTCGGTGTGCGGCTCGGCGCTCAGGCGCCAGTAGGTGTGCTCGCGCAGGCCGGCCCGGTCCACCGTGATCACGGTGCCCGGGCGGACGATCTTCACGCCGGACCAGACGCCTTCGTCGGTGGTCGGGAACCCCAGCAGCAGCCGGCGGATGCCGTCGGTGCCGACCACCGGCTCCGCCAGCGGGTGCGCCAGGATCGCCTTCGGCTCGGAGCCGAACAGGACGCCGTCCTCGGTCGGGAAGTAGTGCAACGGCTTGGTGCCCAGGCGGTCGCGGATGAGGACCAGGCTCTCGGTCCGGCCGTCCCACAGCCCGATCGCGCACATGCCGACCATCCGCTCGGCGACCGCCGCGCCCCACTCCAAGTACCCGCGCAGCACCACTTCGGTGTCGCTGGCGGTGCGGAACCGGTGCCCGCGCCGGCGCAGTTCGTCGCGCAGTTCGACGAAGTTGTACGTCTCACCGCTGTAGGTGAGCACGACCTCGCCGTCCGGGGTGTCGACCGACATCGGCTGGGTTCCGCCGGGCAGGTCGATGATGGAGAGCCGGCGGTGGCCGAAGGCGGCGTGCGTCCCGGTCCAGATCCCCCATTCGTCCGGACCGCGCTGGCGCATGCTGTGCGTCATGGCCTCGATCGCGGGCCGTTCTCTGGTCAGGTCACGGTCGAACGACACCCAGCCGGCAACCCCGCACATGTTTGCTCCCTCCGTTGCGGCGGATCGTATCCAGGCTCGCGGGCAGCGACAACGAACATAGGGGTTGGGCCTCCCGGTCGTGCGTGGTGAAGTGGGACAGGAGGTGAAACCGTTGACAGCAAGCGACTATCGGTCGAGGTTCACCGAGTGGGACCGGCGGTCCTGGGTGCGCTCCAAGCCCCACCGGGACTCCCCGTTCACCGCGGGCGGGCACTTCTTCTCGGCGGATCTGTGCCCGCTGTCGGCGTGCCCGCCGGTGCTCGCGGCACCGGCCGGTGTCCGCGCGGCGATCCTCGTCCACAGCCTCTACCTGCACCTGGAGTTCACGGTGCAGCTGGAAATGGGGCCGGTCAACGAGATCTGCGCGCTGCTGCGGTCGCCGGGCTTCCTGCCGTGGCTGCCCGCCGCCATGAAGGACGACGTGCTGCGGATCTACACCGACGAAGCCGGCCACGCGGAGATGTCCAACACGCTCAAGTCGGCGGTCATGGCCGAGACCGGGGTGGTCCCGATCGAGCACCGGCCGCGGTTCCTCACCGAGCTCGCCACGCTGTACTCGGCCGAGCTGCCCGCGTACCGGCCGCTGGTCAAGCTGTTCTTCGCGATCGTCTCGGAAACCCTGATCACCGGCACCCTGACCCGGCTCCCGAAGGACCCGTCCGTGCAGCCGGCCGTGCGCGAGCTGGCGCAGGACCACGCCGCGGACGAAGGCCGGCACCACGCGTTCTTCCGCCAGCTGTTCGAACTGCTGTGGCCGAGGATGCCGCTGCCGTTGCGCCGCAAGATCGGCGCGCTGCTGCCCCGGGTGATCCACGCGTTCCTCTGGCCGGACGAGCCCGCGCTGACCAGCGTGCTGCGGAGCATGCCCGGCGAGTTCGACGACCCGGTCGGGATCGTGGCCGAGATGTCCGCGTCGGCGCGGACGCGCGACGGCGTGCTGCGCAACGCGACGCCGACGCTGCGCATGCTCCGGGACAACGGGGTGTTCGAGGATCCGCCGGTGTCGCGGGCTTTTCTCGACGCCGGGCTGCTCCGATGATCCGGGACTACCTGCTGGCGTTGCTGTCCGTGCCGCTGGCGGCCGAGTCCGAGACCGCGCGGTTCGCCACCGGCGCACCGTGGGCCGACATCCTGGCCCGGTGGCTGACCCGGGCGCAGGAGCTGGACACGAGGCTGGACTTCGACCTGTCCCGGCACCCGGCGGGCCTGTCCCTGCGGACGCGGCACCCGCTGGCGGCCACGGTGACGCTGGCCCTGGTCACCGAGCCCGACGTCGTCCCGGAGGCCGACGGCGACCTGCTCGTCGTGCTGGCCTGCTGTCCACAGTGGACAACCGAGTGCGACGACGGTGTCCTGCTGGTGGAGCCGCGCTGGGCGGCGGGACTGCTGCTCGACGACGCCACGCCCCTGTTCTGGGGCGTGGCCGCCGCCGAGCGGCAGCCGTCAGTCCTGGACTAGCCGTTCCAGCTCCGGCACGATCCGCGCCGGTGTGGGGACCTGCTCGACCTCCGCACGCACCTTCTCCGCCGACGCCGCGAAAGACGGCTCCTCGAGCAGTCTCACCAACTGCGCCCGCAGCCCTGCCGCGGTGACCTGCTCGTGGTCGAGCACCAGGCCCGCGCCCTGACCCGCCAGCAGATCGGCCAGGCCGGCCTTGTCCCACATGTTGCCCGGGATCACCAGCTGCGGCACCCCGTGCGCCACGGCGTTCCCGGTCGTGCCCGCGCCGCCGTGGTGGACGACCGCCGCGCACGTCGGCAGCAGGGCGTCCAACGGGACGAAGTCGAACAACCGCACGTTGTCCGGTACCGCCGACGCCGCCGAAACCTGCTTGGCGGTCAGCGTCGCGACCACCTCGACGTCCAGGCCGGCCACCGCGTCGAACAGGTCGTCGACCGAGAACCGGTCCTCACCCCACAGGTCGCGCCGGGACATGCCCAGGGTGACACAGACCCGGCGCCGGGCGGGCGGCTCGGACAGCCACGCCGGCACCACCGACGGGCCGTTGTACGGCACCTGCCGCACCGGGAGGTAGTCCACGCCGACCGGGAACCGGGTCCACGGCGGCAGCGGGTCGAGCGTGCGCTGCCCGAGGACCAGCTCTTCGTCGAACGTGCAGCCGTACCGGTCCAGCTTCCCTGACAGCCACTCCGCCATCGGGTCTCCTCCCCCGGCCCCGCCCAGTGCGAAGAACCGGTCGCGCAAGCGGGCCCAGTGGTCGAGCCCGAACAGCATCCGGACGTGCGCCGCGCCGCTGGCTCGCGCGGCGATCGGGCCCATGTAGGTCAGCGCGTCCCAGACGACCAGATCCGGCTGCCAGGCCCGGGCGAACCCGACGAGGTCGTCGAGCACCGCCTCGTGGGCGAGCCGCTCCAACCCGATCGAGCACCACGTCGTGAACACACCGCGGACGTAGTCCGGGGTGAGCCGCTCTTCCCGGGTCTCGGTGATGTCGAACTCCGAGCCGAACACGGTCTTGTTCGCCGGCCGCTCCTGGGCTTGGCGGCTCAGCGCGGCCAGGTCCAGCGCCGGACCGGCCGCGACCGCCGGGAGTCCGGTGTGGACGATGGCGTCGGTGAGATCCGGCTGGGCGGCGATCCGGACGTCATGCCCGGCCGCGCGCAGCGCCCACGCCATCGGCACCAGGTTGTACAGGTGCGCGTTCGCCGCCAGCGTCGTGAACAGAACCTTCATCGAACTCTCCCAACCATTCCTCGATCGCGTGTGCGGTGTCGCCGGCGTGCTCCTGCACCATCGTGAAGTGGTCGCCGGGCACGTCCAGCACCGTGGGCCAGCCCGGCCGCAGACCGGCCGAGCCCTCGGGCCGTACGAAAAGCACAGGTGTGGTGATCTCCGGCGGCCGGTGTCCGCCGAGCAGCCGGAGGTACTGGCCCATCGCCGACAGCCGGGTGCCGGTGAACGGGCCGAACAGGGACTCTCTTTCCAGCAGCCCCTGCAGCACGCGGTCGAAGAGCCCGTCGACTTCTCCGACGTGCGTGTCGAGCAGCACGACCGCGGCGGGCCGGACGCCCCGCTGTTCCAGCGCGCTCGCGGTGGCCAGCGCGAGCAGGCCGCCCCAGGAGTAGCCCAGCAGCACCTGCCCGCGGGGATCACCCTGGCTCAGCGCGGCTTCGGCCAGCACGCCGGCCAGAGCGTCCACTGTGGCCGGTAGCGGCTCGGCGCCGGCGAAGCCGGGCACCGGCATGGCCTGCACCGCACGCACGTCACGCCAGTGCGCGGCCAGCCGGGCGTACTGCTGGACGCCGCCCATCACCATCGGGGACGGGAAGCAGAGCAGGCCGGTCGGGTTCGGCCCGGTGGCCAGCGGCACCGGCCGCGGGAGCCGGGTGAGCTGCGCCGGCGAACCGAAAGAAGGCCGCAGGCCGCCGGCCGCCTTGAGCAGCTCGAGGCCTTCGGGCACGCGCCCGTCGGCGACGGCCTGGCGGAACAGGTCGCCGAGCAGGTCCGTCGTCGCGGGCGCTTCGGTGCCGAGTTCGGCCAGCAGGTGCCGGGCGAGCCCGGCCGGGGTGTGGTGGTCGAACACCGCACTGGCCGGCAGCCGCAGGCCGGTCGCCGCGTTGAGGCTGTTGCGCAGCTCCATCGCGGTCAGCGAGTCGAACCCGACCTCCAGGAACGCCTGCTCCGGCGCCACGGCCTCGGGCCCGGCGTGGCCGAGCACGGCGGCCGCGTGGCCGCGCACCAGGTCCACCAGGGTCTTCTCCTGATCGGCCGCGGGCAGGCCGGCCAGCCGTCGCCGTAGACCGTCCACATCGGACCGGACGGTCCGGCGCGGGACCCGCGCCCGCGGCGCCAGCTTCGCGGGAACCACCATCGGCAGCCCGGCCGCCAGTGCGGCGTCGAACAACGCCAGCCCTTCCGCGGTGGACAGGCCCTCGAGCCCGGACCGGGACAGCCGCGCGGTGTCCGCGGTGGCGGTCATCCCGCTTTCGTCCGCCCAGAGGCCCCAGGCCAGCGAGACCGCGGGCAGCCCGCGCGCCTGCCGGTGCGCCGCGAGCGCGTCCAGGGAGGTGTTCGCCGCGGCGTAGCTGCCCTGGCCGGCCGAGCCGAGGACGCCCGCGCTGGACGAGAACAGCACGAACGCGGCCAGGTCCAGGTCGCGGGTGAGCTCGTGCAGGTGCCACGCCGCTTCGGCCTTCGGCCGGGAGACCCGCTCGAGCCGGTCGGGGGTCAGAGACTCGATGACGCCGTCGTCGAGCACTCCGGCCGCGTGCACGATCGCGGTCAGCGGACGCTCGGCGGGGATCCGCGCGAGCAGCCGCTCGAGGTCCGCGCGGTCGCCGACGTCGCAGACGACCACCTCGGCGTCGCCGTCGACCGGCGGGTGGTCCTCGCGGCGAGCGGTCAGCAGCAGGTGCCGCACGCCGTGTTCGGCCACCAGGTGCTCGGCGATCCGGCGCCCGAGGGTGCCGGTGCCGCCGGTGATCAGCACCGTGCCCTTCGGGTCGAGCGGCGGCGGCACGGTCAGCACGACCTTGCCCACGTGCCGGGCCTGCGCCACGAACCGGAACGCCTCCCGCGCCTGGCGGACGTCCCACAGCTTGGTGGGCAACGGAAGCAGCTGCCCGGACTCGAGCCTCGCCAGCACGTCGGCCAGCATCCGGCCGATCCACTCCGGCCCGGCTTCGGCCAGGTCGAACGCCCGGTAGGTGACGCCGGGGTGGTCGGCGGGTTCGCGGATGTCGGTCTTGCCCAGCTCGAGGAATCGGCCACCCGGGCGCAGCAGCCCCAGAGACGCGTCGACGAACTCGTTCGCCAGCGAGTTGAGCACGACGTCCACCGGCGGGAACTTCGTGGCGAACTCGAGGTCCCGGGACGAGGCGATGTGGTCGTCCGGCAGCCCCAGCGACCGCAGGGTGTCCCACTTGCCCGGGCTCGCCGTCGCGTACACCTCCGCGCCCAGCTGCCGGGCGAGCTGCACGGCGGCCATGCCCACCCCGCCCGCCGCGGCGTGCACCAGCACCGACTCCCCTGGTCGGACACCGGCGAGGTCGGTGAGCGCGTAGCACGCGGTCAGGAACGCGACCGGCGTCGCGGCGGCCCGGGCGTGGGACCAGCCATGCGGGATCCGCGCCAGCATCCGGTGGTCGGTGACCGCCACCGGGCCGAACGCGCCGGAGAACAGGCCCAGGACGGCGTCGCCCGGAGCCAAGCCTCGGACGTCCGGGCCGATCTCGACGACCACGCCCGCAGCTTCGGCACCGATCGCCCGGTCGCCCTCGGGCACCAGGCCCAGCGCGACCATGATGTCCCGGAAGTTCACCCCGGCCGCCCGGACCGCGACCCGCACCTCACCGGCGGTCAGCGGCCGGTCGGCCTCCGGCGCACCGGCGAGCGTCAGGTCTCGCAGGGCGCCCTGGCCGCTGTGCAGCCGCCAGGAGCCGGCCGGGGGCCGCAGCTCGCCGGCGAGCCGGTCCAGCCGGGGCGCCAGCAGTTCGC
Organism: Amycolatopsis sp. NBRC 101858; assembly: GCF_030269325.1. Classification (GTDB taxonomy): domain Bacteria; phylum Actinomycetota; class Actinomycetes; order Mycobacteriales; family Pseudonocardiaceae; genus Amycolatopsis; species Amycolatopsis ponsaeliensis. Next base: position 1,477,897 of record NZ_BSTD01000002.1, read on the forward strand.
CGCCCCGGACCGCCAGCTGCGTCTCGCCGGCCCCGAAGGCCGCGGCGACGGCGCTTTCCGGCAGATCCCCGTCCAGGTCCAGCAGGCCGAACCGGTCCGGGTGCTCCGCCTGCGCGGACCGGACCAGCCCCCAGACTCCGGCTCTGGCGAGGTCGGTCACGTCGTCGCCCGGCCGGGCCGCCACCGCCGCCCGGGTGACGAACACCAGCCGGGCGCCGGTGTCCTGGGCCAGCCAGGCCTGCATCAGGCCGAGCGCGTCCGCGGCGCCGGTGAAGTCCTCGGCGAACACGACCTCGGCCGCCGGCCCGGCCGCCCGCACCGGTACCCAGTCGAGCCGGTACAGCGAGTCCGGTCGCACACCGGTGGCGGCCCGGAACGCCAGCGATTCCACCGACGCCACCGGCGAACCCGTAACGTCGGCCAGGTCGATCGAGAACGCGTCGGTGCCTGCCGGGGCCAGCCGCGCGCGCAGCGTCGACGCCCCGGTGGCGTGCACCGACAGCCCGGCCCATTCGAACGGCAGCAGCCTGCCCCGCCCGGCGGTGCCCAGGACGTGCAGTGCGGCGTCCAAGACCGCCGGGTGCAGGCCGTAGCGGCCGGCGTCGCGCAGTTCCGCGGGCAGGGACACCTCGGCGAACAGCTCGTCGCCGCGCTGCCAGGCCGCGGTCAGGCCCCGGAACGCGGGGCCGTACGCCAGGCCGGCTTCGGCCAGCCGCTCGTAGAGCCCGTCCAGGTCCAGCGCGACCGCGTCGGCGGGCGGCCACTGGGTCAGCTCGAAGTACCGCGGCGGCCCGGTCGTCACCAGGCCGGTCGCGTGCCGCGTCCAGGACTCGGTGTCCGGCCGCCGGGAGTGGACGGCCACCGGCCGCGCCCCGGCCGGGTCCGGCGCGCTCACCGTGACTTGCACCTGCACGCTTTCCCCGGCGGGCAGGGCAAGCGGCGTGGTCAAGGTCAGCCGGTCGAGCGTGCCGCAGCCGGCCTGCTCGCCCGCGTGCCGGACCAGCTCGACGAACCCCGTGCCGGGGAACAAGACCGTGCCGGCCACGACGTGGTCGGCCAGCCACGGCTGGGTTCCCGGGGACAGCAATCCGGTGCACACGATGCTGTCGGACTCCGCCAGGGTCACGGTCGCGCCGAGCAGCGGGTGGTCGGCGGTGTCGAGACCGGCCGACCGCACGTCGGCGGACCGGGCGCCGTCCGGCCAGTACCGCTCACGCTGGAAGGGGTACGTCGGGAGGTCGACGAGCCGGGCGCCGGGCGGGAACGCCCAGCCGACGTCGGCACCGTGGACGTACGCCTCGGCCAGCGAGGCCAGGAACCGCCGCAGGTGCCCCTCCCCGCGGCGAAGCGAGCCGACGCCGACGGCGCCGATGTCGGCGATGCTCATCGTGAGCACCGGGTGCGGGCTGGCCTCGACGAACACGGCGTGCCCGTCGGCCATGGCGGTGCGGACGGCGCCTTCGAAGTCGACCGGCTCCCGGACGTTGCGGAACCAGTACTCCGCGTCCAAGACCGTCGTGTCGAGCAGGGACGCCGTGACCGTGGAGTAGAACGGCACCTCGGCGGCGCGGGGTGTCACCTCGGCCAGCTCGGCCAGCAGCCGATCGCGGATCCGGTCCACCTGAGGCGAATGGGACGCGATCGTGCCCGGCACCAGCCGGGTGCGCACTCCGGCCGTCGTGCAGTCCGCGGCGAACTCGGCCAGCGCGTCCAGGTCTCCGGCCACGGTCGAGGACGCGGGCCCGTTCCTCCCGGCGATCGACAGCCGGCCGTCCCACCGGGCCAGCCTCCGCGTGACCTGGTCGCCCGGCAGGGCCACCGCGAGCACGGCGCCCTTGCCCGCCATGGTCTCCGCGAACAAGCGGCTGCGCGTCACGACGACCCGGGCCGCGTCGGCCGGCGACAGCGCACCGGCGACGCAGGCGGCCGCGACCTCGCCCTGCGAGTGGCCGATCACCGCCGCCGGGTTCACGCCGTAGGACCGCCACAGCGCGGCCAGCGACACCATGACCGCGAACAGCGCAGGCTGCACGACCTCGACCCGCTCCAGCGCCGAGCCGTCCCGCAGGGCAGCGAGGACGTCGATGTCCGAAATGGACCTGATGGCCGCCGCGCACTCCCGCATCCGCTCGGCGAACACGGGCGAGGACTCCAGCAGCTCGGTCGCCATCCCGGTCCACTGCGAACCCTGGCCCGGGAACACGAAGACCACTCCAGTTGACGCCGGCGCGTCGCCGGTCACCGCGCCGAGGTGTGCGAGCAGTTCCTCGCGGCTTTCACCGATCGCCACCGACCGGTGCCGCATCACGGATCGTCCGGTCGCCAGGCTGAAGCCGACATCGGCGGGACTCAGCTCGGGGTGCGCCAGCACGTGCGCCCGCAGCTGGTCCAGCCGAGCCTTGAGAGCCGGCGCGCTGCGGGCGGACACCACCCACGGCACCAACGCCGGCGTGTCCGAAGTGGACACTGGCTCTTCGTCCGGCGCCTGCTCCACCACGAGGTGCGCGTTGGTGCCGCTGATCCCGAAGGACGACACCCCGGCCCGGCGCGGCCGGCCGGTCTCCGGCCAGTCCTCGGCCTCGCTCAGCAACCGCAGCTCCGCCAGCTCGGGCAGGGGGTTGTCGACGTGCAGGGTCTTCGGCAGCACGCCCGCGCGCAGCGCCTGCACCATCTTGATCAGGCCGGCCACGCCCGCGGCCGCCTGGGCGTGCCCGATGTTGGACTTGACCGAGCCCACCCGGACCGGCCCGTACGCGGCCGACAGGGCCTGCGCCTCGATCAGGTCACCGAGGCGGGTGCCCGTTCCGTGCGCCTCCACGACGTCCACTTCGGACGGTTGCAGTCCCGCGTTCGCCAGCGCCTGGCCGATCACGCGCTGCTGGGCCGGTCCGCTCGGCGCGGTCAGCCCGTTGGAGGCGCCATCTTGGTTGACGGCGGAACCACGCACCACCGCGAGCACCTGGTGACCGTTGCGCCGGGCGTCGGAGAGCCGTTCGAGCAGCACCAGGCCGAGCCCGTCGGCGACCCCGAAACCGTCGGCGGCCGCCGAGAACGCCTTGCACCGCCCGTCCGCGGACAGCGCCTGCTGCTTGCCGAACTCGACGAAGATGTCCGGGTTCGCCGAGATGGTCACCCCACCGGCCACGGCCAGCGTGCACTCGCCCTGGCGGAGTGCCTGGGCCGCCAGGTGGATCGCCACCAGGGACGACGAGCACGCCGTGTCCACGGTGATCGCCGGGCCTTCGAACCCGTAGGTGTAGGCCAGCCGGCCCGAGGCGACGCTGTTCATCGTGCCGGTGACCAGGTAACCCTCGACGCTGTCGCGTTCGCTGCCCACGCTTTCGGCGTAGCCGTTGTGGATGGCGCCGACGTAGACCCCGACCGGCGCGCCGCGCAGCGACGCGGGATCCAGCCCGGCCCGCTCGAAGAGCGTCCACGACCCTTCCAGGAGCATCCGCTGCTGCGGGTCCATCGCGAGCGCCTCGCGCGGGGAGATCCCGAAGAAGCCCGCGTCGAACTCGGCGGCGTCGTACCGGAACCCGCCCCCGCTGGGCCCGAGCCCGCCGACGTCCCAGCCGCGGTCGGCCGGGAACCCCGCGATGGCGTCCCGGCCCGCGGCGACCAGCTCCCAGAGGTCCTCGGGAGAGTCCGCCCCGCCGGGCAGCCGGCAGCTCATCGCCACGATCGCGATCGGCTCGTCGACCGCCGTGGTCCGGACGGCGGGGGCCGTTTCGGCCGGCCCGCCGCGCAGTTCCTGGTGCAGCCAGGCGGCCAGCGCCACCGGGGTCGGCTGGTCGAACACCAGCGTGGACGGCAGCCGCAGGCCGGTGGCGGCGCCCAGGCGGTTGCGCAGCTCGACCGAGGTGAGGGAGTCGAAGCCCAGGTCCCGGAAGGCCCGGCCGCGGTCGATCTCGGCCGCCGAGCCGAACCCGAGGACCATCGCCGCGTGCTCGCACACGAGGTCCAGCAGCGCCGGTTCCGAACTGTCCACAGCAGATACCGCGGCGACCTCGGCCACCCGGCGGGTCCGGCCGCGCACCAGGCGCCGCAGCAACGGCGACGTCGAGCGCAGCGCGGCCGGGTCGAACCGGACCGGGACCAGCACCGCTTCCTCCGCGCCGAGCGCCGCGTCGAACAGGGCCAGCCCGTCTTGCTCGGACAGGGGTGCGATGCCCGACCCGGCGATGCGGGCGCGATCGCGTTCGTCGAGCTGACCGGCCATGCCGTGTTCCCAGGCGCCCCAGGCCAGCGAGACGCCCGGCAGGCCGTGGGCCCGGCGATGCTGGGCGAGGGCGTCCAGGAAGGCGTTGCCCGCCGCGTAGTTGGCCTGGCCCGGCCCGCCGAGGATCCCGGCCGCCGAGGAGAACAGCACGAACGCCGAGAGGTCCGCGGTCAGCTCGTGCAGGTGCCAGGCGGCGTCCAGCTTGGGCCGCAGCACCTCGTCGAGCCGGTCCGGCGTCAACGCCGACACCGTCGCGTCGGCGACCACCCCGGCGGCGTGCACCACCGCCGTCAGCCGGTGCGGGATCGCGGCCAGCATCCGCGCGACGGCCGCGCGGTCGGCCAGGTCGCAGGCGACCGTGGTGACTTCCGCGCCCAGGGCGGTCAGTTCCGCACACAGCTCGGGGGCTTCGCCCCGGCGGCTCGCCAGCACGAGGTGCCGGATGCCGTGCTCGGTCACCAGGTGCCGGGCGAGCAGGCTGCCCAGCGCCCCGGTACCGCCGGTGATCAAGACCGTGCCGTCCAAGGGTTCCGGCATGGTCAGCACGACCTTGCCGACGTGTTTCGCCTGGGCGAGGTGCCGGAACGCCTGCTCGGCCCGGCCGAGCGGCCAGGTGGTCACGGGCAGGTGGCCGAGCACGCCCCGGTCGAACAGCTCGACGATCTCGCCGAGCATCTCCCCGAGCCGGTCGGTGCCCGCTTCGAACAGGTCGAAGGCCCGATAGTCGGCCCCGGCGGGTTCGCGGATGTCGGTCTTGCCCATCTCGAGGAACCGGCCGCCGGGTGCCAGCAGCCGCAGCGACGCGTCCACGAACTCCCGGGCCAGCGAGTTGAGCACGACGTCGACCGCACCGAACTTCGCTTCGAAGCCGAGCTCCCGCGACGAGGCGAAGTGGTCGTCGTCCAAAGTGGACGCTTCCTGCTTGCCAGGACCGGCCGTGCCGAACACCTCGGCGCCGAAATGCCGGGCCAGCTGCACCGCCGCCATCCCGACCCCGCCGGCCGCCGCGTGCACGAGCACCCGCTCCCCGGCTTGGACTCCGGCGAGGTCGTGCAAGCCGTAGTACGCCGTCAGGAACACCAGCGGCACCGAAGCGGCCTGTTCGGCGGTCCAGCCGGCCGGAATCGGCGCCAGCAGCCGCTGGTCGGTCACGGTGAGCGGGCCGAACGCCCCCGCGAACAGGCCGAACACCCGGTCGCCCGGCCGGAAGCGGGTCACGCCCGGACCGGCTTCCTTGACCACCCCGGCGCCTTCGCAGCCGACTGCCGCCGTTCCCGGGTACAGGCCGAGGGTGACCATCACGTCGCGGAAGTTCACGCCGGCGGCACGCATCTCGACCCGCACCTCGCCGGGCCCGAGGGGCCGTTCCGCCTCCGGCGCCGGGACCCAGGCCAGGCCGTCCAGCGTGCCCGGCGAAGACACGTCCAGGCGTCTGCTTCCCGTGGCGAACCGGGGTGCGTAACCGATCCCGGCGCGGATCGCCAGCTGCGGTTCCCCGGCGCCGAGCAGGTCCGGCAGGATCCGCGCCGACTCCGGGTCGTCGTCGACGTCCACCAGCAGGAACCGGTCCGGGTGCTCGTTCTGCGCGGACCTCAGCAGGCCCCACACCGGGGCGTTCGCCAGGTCCGTGACGTCCTGGTCGCCGACGGCCACGGCACCCCTCGTGACGAACGCGAGCCGGTCCGGTCGTTCTTCGGCGAGCCACTGCTGTACCTGCTCCAGCGCGCGGCGGGCCGCCCGTCCGCCGCCCTCGGGGAGGTCGGCCCCGGTCTCGCACGTGCTCAGGACAACGTCCGTGGCGGGCGTGCCGGCCGGCACCGGGACCCACTCGACGCGGTACATGCTGTCGCGCTTGGAGTCCACTGTGGCCGGTCGGAGCGCCAGCGAGCCGATCGAGGCCACCGGCAGCCCGGTGCCGTCGGCGATCTCGAGGGCGACCGCGCTCGGCCCGGCCGGGGTGATCCGGACCCGGACCGTCGACGCGCCGGTGGCGTACAGGTCGACGTCCTGCCAGGCGAACGGCAGCTGCGCGAGGCCCGCGTCGCCCAGCGGCCCCAGGCCGATCGCGTGCAGGGCCGCGTCGAGCACCGCCGGGAGGTGGGCGTCCGGGAGCGTGACCTCGGCGAACACCTCGTCCCCGCGCCGCCAGGCCGCGCGCAGGCCCTGGAACGCCGGCCCGTAGCGGAGTCCGGCGTCGGCGAGCCGGTCGTAGTGGTCCGCGACCTCGAGCGCGACGGCATCGGGCGGCGGCCAGTCGGTGAGCCGGAAGGTCTCGGGCGCGCCGGCGGACAGCACGCCGCTGGCGTTGTGCACCCACTCGGAGCCGTCGCGGGAGTAGATGGTCAATTCCCGCTGGTCGTCCACCCGCAGCTGGAGATCGAGCTCGCCGGTGGCGGGCAGGACGACCGGGGCGTGCAGGGTGAGTTCGGCGACCCGGCTGCAGCCGACCCGGTCCCCGGCCTGGACCGCCAGCTCCAGCAGCGCCGTGCCCGGCAGGAGCACCGAGCCCAGCACGGCGTGGTCGGCCAGCCAGGGATGCGACCGCAACGACAGCTTCTTGGTCAGCAGCAAGCCGTCGACTCCGGCCAGCTCGACCGAAGTGACGTCGTCCTCGCGCGGCGCGTCGAGCCAATACCGCTTGCGCTGGAACGCATAGGTGGGCAATTCCACCTGACGTGCCCCGGTGCCCGCGAAGTACTTGGTCCAGTCGACCGGGACACCCCGCCCGTGCAGCCGGGCCACCGCCGTGACGACCGAGTGCGGCTCCGGACGGTCCCGGCGCAGGGCGGGCACCAAGACCGCGTCGGTCTCCCCCACGCAGTCTTGGCCCATGGCCGACAGCACTCCGTCCGGCCCGATTTCCGCGAAGGACCGGACACCGAGGTCGAGCAGCGTCCGCATGCCCTCGGCGAACCGGACCGGTTCCCGGACCTGGCGCACCCAGTACTCCGGGTCCGTGACGTCCCCGGCGGCGATCCGGATCTCGGGCGGCCGGAAGGACAGGCCCGCGACGACCCGGCGGAACTCCGCGAGCATCGGCTCCATCCGCGCCGAGTGGAACGCGTGGCTCACCCGCAGCCGCTTCGAGTCCGCGAAGCGGGCGGCCAGCGCCAGCACGGCGTCCTCGTCGCCGGAGAGCACCACCGACGCCGGGCCGTTGACCGCCGCGAGGTCGACGCCCTCGCCCAGCAGCGGCCGGACCTCCGCCTCGGTGGCCCGGACCGCCACCATCGCCCCACCCTCGGGGAGTGCCTGCATCAGACGTCCGCGCGCGGACACCAGCGCACAAGCGTCCACAAGGGACAGCACACCTGTGACGTGCGCCGCTGCGATCTCGCCGACCGAATGTCCGAGCACCGCGTCCGGGCGCAGCCCCCACGACTCCAGCAACCGGAACAGGGCGACCTCGAGTGCGAACAGGGCGGGCTGGGCGAACCCGGTCTGCTCCAGCGACTCGGCGTCCGTCCGGAGGTCGAGGTGAGCGCCGATCGCGTCCCAGGCGCGGGCGAACACCGGGAAGGTCGCGGCCAGCTCACGCCCCATGCCCGCCCGGTGGGAGCCCTGCCCGGAGAACAGGAACGCGACTCCGCCGGTGACCGCTACTTCGCCCCCGACGTGGTCGAGGGCGGTGATCAAGCTGTCCCGGTCGTCGGCGACCACGAAAGCGCGTTCGCCGAGCATCGCCCGGCCGGACAGGGTGTGCCCCACGTCCAGCACGTCGACGTCGGTCCCGGCCAAGTGGGCCGAGAGCCGTTCGGCCTGGGCGCGCAACGCCGCCGCGCTGTGGGCGGACAGCAGGCACGGCACCGGCCCGGCGAACGCGACGCGCTCACCGGTCTGTTCCGGCGGGGCCTGTTCCAGGATCGCGTGCGCGTTGGTCCCGCTGGCACCGAACGACGACACCGCGGACCGGCGGACCGGGCCCGGCCACGGATGCGGCTCGGTCAGCAGCTCGACTGCGCCCGCCGACCAGTCGATCTGCGCCGACGGGGCGTCCACGTGCAAGGTCTTCGGCAGCGTGCCGTGCCGCATGGCCAGGACCATCTTGATCACGCCCGCCACGCCGGCGGCCGCCTGGGTGTGCCCGATGTTGGACTTGACCGAGCCCAGCCACAGCGGCTCAGCCCGGTCCTGGCCGTAGGTCGCCAGGAGGGCGTGCGCCTCGATGGGGTCGCCGAGGGTGGTGCCGGTTCCGTGCGCCTCGACGGCGTGGACGTCGGCGGGGGTGAGCCGCGCGTCGGCGAGGGCCTGCCGGATCACGCGTTGCTGCGCCGGACCGCTCGGGGCGGTCAGCCGGCTGCTGGCCCCGTCCTGGTTCACGGCACTGCCCCGCACCAGCGCGAGCACCGGGTGGCCGTGGCGGCGGGCGTCGGCCAGCCGTTCGAGCACCAGCACCCCGGCGCCCTCGGCGAACCCGGCGCCGTCCGCCGCGGCGGCGAACGCTTTGCACCGGCCGTTCGGGGCCAGTCCGCCCTGCCGGCTGAAGTCGATGAACGTGCCCGGCGTGGCCATCACCGCCACGCCGCCGGTCAGGGCCAGCGAGCATTCCCGGCGCCGCAGCGACTGGCTCGCCAGGTGCAGGGCGACCAGGGACGACGAGCACGCGGTGTCGACGGTGACCGCCGGGCCTTCGAGGCCGAAGGTGTAGGACACCCGGCCGGACACGACGCTGGGTGAGCTGCCGATGCTGAGCTGCCCCTCGAACCCGTCCGGGATCCGGTGCAGGCGGCTGGCGTAGTCCTGGTACATCACGCCGGTGAAGACGCCGGTGTCGCTGCCCCGCAGGGAAAGCGGGTCGATCCCGGCGTTTTCCAGGGCCTCCCAGGTGGTCTCCAGCATCAGCCGCTGCTGCGGGTCCATCGCCAGCGCCTCGCGCGGGGACACGCCGAACAGGCCGGGGTCGAACAGGGCGGCGTCGTGCAGGAAGCCGCCGTGGCGGGTGTAGCTCGTGCCGGTGCGGGCGGGATCCGCGTCGTAGAGGGCGTCGAGGTCCCAGCCCCGGTCGGCGGGGAACTCCGAGACGGCGTCCACGCCCTGGGAGACCAGCTGCCACAGATCCTGAGGGCTCACCACCCCACCGGGCAGGCGGCAGCCCATGCCCACGATCGCGATCGGCTCGGCCGCCGCCGACCGGGCCTCGCGCAGCTGGTCGCGGGTCTGCTGCAGGTCGGCGATGGTCCGCTTGAGGTAGTCGCGCAGTTTCTGTTCGTTGTCCATCTAGAGGATCCCCAGATCGTCGTCGACCAGCTCGAACAGTTCGTCGTCGGTGGCGGAGTCGAGGCGCGTGGTGTCCGCGCCGCCGCCGAGGCCGGCCAGCAGCGACCGCAGGCGGCCCGCCACCGCCAGCCGGGTGTCGTCGTCGGCCGACTCCCGCAGCCGGGCCTCCAGCCGGTCCAGTTCGTCGATCGGCGACCACGGGCCGCCCACCAGCTCGCCGTGCAGGCGCTCGGCCAGCGCGACCGGGGTCGGGTGGTCGAACAGGACCGTGGTGGGCAGCCGCACGCCGGTCGCCGCCGCCAGCCGGTTGCGCAGTTCCAGCGCGGTCAGCGAGTCGAAGCCCGCGTCCAGGAACCCCCGGGTCGGCTCGACCAGGTCCGGCGCGGGATGGCCGAGCACGGCCGCCGCGTGTCCCCGCACCAGGTCCAGCAGTGCGCGGTGCTGCCCGGCTTCCGGCAGCGCCGCCAGCCGTTGCGCGAGCCCGGTCTCGACCGGGACCGGTACCTTGGCGGCGACCAGTCCCCGGAGCAGGCCGGGCACTTCCCCGACACCGGTGACGTCCAGCCGGACCGGGACCACCACCGGCTCGTCCTGGGCGCAGGCGGCGTCGAACAAGGCGAGCCCGTCGGCCGGGGACAGCGGGCGCACACCCCAGGTGGACATCCGGGCCACGTCGGTTTCGCCCAGCCCGCCGGTCAGTCCGCTGCGGGGTTCCCACATTCCCCACGCCAGGGACACTGCGGGCAGCCCGGCGGCCCGGCGGTGGCGCGCCAGCGCGTCCAGGAACCCGTTCGCCGCCGCGTAGTTGCCCTGTCCCGGCGTGCCGAACACACCGGCCGCCGAGGAGAACAGCACGAACCGCGAGAGGTCCTTCGTCAGCTCGTGCAGGTGCCAGGCCCCGTCGGCCTTGGGCGCCAGGACGGCGTCCACCCGTTCCGGGGTCAGGGAGTCGATGATCCCGTCGGCCACGACGCCGGCCGCGTGCACCACCCCGCGCAACGGGAACTCGTCCGGTATCCCGGCGAGGACGCGAGCCAGCGCGTCGCGATCGGACACGTCGCAGGCGGCCACCGTCACCAGCGCACCGGCGGCTTCGAGCTCCGCCACCAGATCGGGAGCGTGCCCCTGCCGGCCGACCAGGACCAGGCTGCGGACGCCGTGCTCGGCGACGAGGTGCCGGGCCACCAGCCCGCCCAGCACCCCGGTGCCGCCGGTGATCAGCACCGTGCCCGTGGTGTCCCAGACCGCGGCCTGCCGGTCTCCGGTCACCCGGGTCAACCGGGGAACGCGGACGCTCCCGTCGCGGGCTTCGCACTCCGTCTCCCCCGCGGCCAGCGCCGCCAGGACCGCGTTCACCGGGAGGTCGCCGTCCCGCAGGTCGACGAGGGAGAACCGATCCGGGTTCTCCGAGCAGGCCGACCGCACCAGGCCCTGGACCGCCGCGCGGGCGAGGTCCGCGCCCTGGGTCACGACCGCCAGCCGCGAAGCGCTGAACCGGCCGTCGTCCAGCCATTCCTGCAGGACCGCCAGCATCCCGACGGTGGCCTCCCGCACGGTTTCGCCGGTGTAGCGGGCGTTCAGGAAGACGGTCGCGGGGATGTCCCCCAGTTCGGCCAGGTCCGTGACGACCGTGTGCGATCCCTCCGGCGCTCCTTCCGGCGCCGGGCGCCAGTCCACCCGGAACAGCCGGTCGTGCGGGGTGGGCGAGCGCAGCGCCAGCGCGTCCACCCGTGCGACCTCGGTGCCGCGGTCGTCGGAGATCGCCATCGACACGACGTCGTTGTCGCGCAGCGAGATCCTGACCCGGAGCACGGACGCCCCGGGCGCGGTGAGCGAGACCCCGCTCCACGAGAACGGCAGGGCCGGCTTGGTCCGGTCGGCCCCGAGGACGTGCAGGGCCGCGTCGAGCAGCGCGGGGTGCAGCCGGAACCGGCGTGCTTCCGGACGAAGCCGTTCGGGCAGCGACACCTCGGCATAGAGGTCCGTGCCCGCCCGGAAGGCCGACCGCAGGCCGCCGAACGCGGGCCCGTAGTGGTAGCCGAGCCCGGTCAGCTTGGCGTAGAGGTCAGTCAGCTCAAGGGGTTCCGCGTCCGCGGGCGGCCACGGCACCGGTTCGCCGGACGTGTAGACCTCGGCCGTGAGGACGCCGGACGCGTGCCGGGTCCAGGACGCATCCTCCGCCTGTGAGTAGATCCGCACCGGCCGTCCCCCGGACTGGTCCGGGCCGTCGACCGTGAGCTGGATCGTGACGGCGTCCGGCAAGGCCAACGGAGCTTCGAGCGTCAGGTCGGCCACCCGCGGGGTACCGACCTGGTCGCCGGCCCACAACGCGAGGTCGAGGAACGCCGTGCCGGGCAGCAGCACCGTGTCCCCGACGGCGTGCTCGGCGAGCCAGGGCGTCCGGCCCGGGTCGAGCCGGCCGGTGAACACCGTCATCGCCGAGTCCGCCAGGGCGGTCACGGTGCTGAGGAACGGGTGGTCGTGCAGGGTCGCGTCCGTGTCGTCGGCGTTCAGCCAGTAGCGCTGCCGCTGGAAGGGGTAGGTCGGCAGGTCCACCGGCCGCCCGCCGGCGACCAGGGGCGTCCAGTCGACCTCGACGCCGTGCACGTACGCCTCCGCCAGCGACGTCAGGAAGCGGTCGAGTCCGCCGTCCCCGCGACGCAGTGAGCCGATCGAGGTCGCCTCGATGTGCATGGTCAGCACCGGATGCGGGCTCATCTCCAGGAACACGGCCTCACCCAGCGACTGAACAGCCTGCTCGAACTGCACAGTTTGCCGGAGGTTCTGGTACCAGTACTCGGCGTCGAAGGTCGCCGTGTCGACCACCGTGGAACAGAACGGGATCGTCGCCTCCCGCGGCACGATCCCCTCCAGCGCCACAAGAATCTCGTCGCGCACCGACTCGACGTGGATCGAGTGCGACGCGTAGTCCACCGCGATCCGCTTGCCCGGGACCGTCAGCAGAAGCTCGTCGATCGCCTCCGGATCCCCGGACACCACCACCGACGCCGGACCGTTCACCACCGCCACCGACAACCGGTCGTCCAGCACGTGGCCTTCGGGGAGCGTCACCGACGCCATCGCACCGCGGCCGGACAGCTTCTCCGCGATCACCCGGCTCCGGGCCGCCACCACGCGAGCACCGTCCTCAAGGGACAACGCACCCACGACGCAAGCCGCGGCGATCTCGCCCTGCGAATGGCCCACCACGGCGTCCGGCTCGACACCGAAGGACCGCCACAACCCGGCCAGCGACACCATCACCGCCCACAAGGCAGGCTGAACCACCTCGACCCGCTCGCTGCTCAGCGCCTCGCGCAATGCGACCCACGGCTCCAACGCGGCCGCGCACCGATCCATCCACTCCGCGAACACCGGCGACGAGTCCCACAACTCGGCCGCCATTCCGACCCACTGCGAACCCTGCCCCGGGAAGACGAACACCGTCTTGGCCACCGGCCCGGCGACACCCTCGACGGTCCGGTCCCCCAGCACCACCGCGCGATGGTCGAAGGCAGTACGACCCCGCACCAGCGAATAGCCGACATCGAGAGCCGTCCCCGGCCACTCGGACAGCTGTCGGACCTGCTCCCGCACCGCTTCCGCCGACTGAGCGGACACCACCCACGGCACCAGAACGCCGTCGGGGCCGTCCGGCGCCTCCGCGACCGGCACGTGCTCGATGATCACGTGGGCGTTGGTCCCGCCGACCCCGAAGGACGACACTCCGGCCCGTCGCGGCCGGTCCGCCTCGGGCCACGCCACCGCCTCCTGCGCCAACGACACCGAACCGGCTGTCCAGTCCACAAAGGACGACGGCTGGTCGATGTGCAGGCTCGCGGGCACGACGCCGTGCCGCATGGACAGGACCATCTTCATCAGACCGGCCACGCCCGCGGCCGCCTGGGTGTGCCCGATGTTCGACTTCACCGAGCCCAGCAAGACCGGCTCGGTCCGGTCCTGGCCGTACGTCGCCAGCACGGCCTGGGCCTCGATCGGATCACCCAGCCGGGTCCCGGTCCCGTGCCCCTCCACGACGTCCACGTCGGCCGGTGACAGGCCCGCGTTCGCCAGGGTCTGCCGGATCACGCGCTGTTGAGCCGAACCACTCGGTGCGGTCAGCCCGTTCGACGCGCCGTCCTGGTTGACCGCGCTGCCCCGGATCACCGCCAGCACCGGGTGTCCCTTGCGCTGGGCCTCGGACAACGGCTCGACGAGCAGCATGCCCGCGCCTTCGCTCCAGCCGGTGCCGTCGGCGGCGTCCGCGAACGGCTTGCAGCGGCCGTCGGCGGCGATCCCGCCCAGCCGGGTGAACTCCGAGAACGCGCCGGGACCGGACATCACCGTGACGCCCCCGACCAGCGCCATCGAGCACTCCCCCTGCCGCAGCGACTGGCAGGCGTTGTGCAACGCCACCAGCGCCGACGAACAGCCGGTGTCGATGGTGACCGCCTGGCCCTCCAGCCCGAAGGTGTAGGCGATCCGGCCCGAGAGGACGCTGCCGGTGCTGCCGGTGGCCAGGTACCCCGCGAAGTCCGCCGGTGCCTGGTGCATCCGCGGGCCGTAGTCCTGGGCCAGCGCGCCGACGAACACCCCGGTCCGGCTGCCGCGCAGCGACGTCGGATCGATGCCCGCGCGCTCGAAGGCCTCCCACGAGCACTCCAGCATCAGCCGCTGCTGCGGGTCCATCGCGGACGCCTCGCGCGGCGAGATCCCGAAGAAGCCCGCGTCGAACTCGGCGGCGTCGTAGAGGAACCCGCCGCTGCCGGACACGGTCCAGCCGCGGTCGGCCGGGAAGCCGCCGATCGCGTCGGCGCCGTCGGCGACCAGCCGCCACAGGTCCTCGGGTGAGGTGACCCCGCCGGGGAACCGGCAGCTCATCGCCACGATCGCGATCGGCTCGCCGACGGGCGTGGTGGCCACCGCCGGCTCGGGCGCGGCCCCGGTCAAGTACGCGGCGAGGGCAGCGCAGTTCGGGTGGTCGAACACGACCGTCGCCGGCAGGTTCGAGCCGGTCGCGTGGTTCAGCCGGTTGCGCAGTTCGACGGCCGTGACCGAGTCGAAGCCCAGCTCCCGGAACGCGCGCCGGACGTCGATCGCGGCCCCGGAGTCCATCCCCAGCACGGCCGCCACCTGCGCGCGGACCAGCGGGAGGGCGTCGCCGACGACCGGGCGCGCGGGTTCGGGCTCTTCGAAGACCTCGGCCAGCAAGGGCCGCTTGCGGGCGACGGAGTAGGCGGGCCCGAACACCGGCCAGTCGATGTCGGCGACGACCAGGCCGGGTTCGCCCAGCTCCTGGAGCGCCCGCACCGCCAGCTGCGGGTCCATTGCGGACAGTCCGAGCCGGCGGAACCGTTCGCCGACGCCACCGCGTGCCATGCCGTCGCCCGCCCAGGTGCCCCAGGCGATCGACGTGGCGGTGCCGCCCGCGGCCCGGCGCTGCTGGGCGAGCGCGTCCAGGTAGGCGTTCGCCGCCGCGTAAGCGCCTTGCCCGCCGCCGCCCCACACCCCCGCGCCGGACGAGAACAGCACGAACGCGTCGAGGGTGTCGTGGTCCAGCAGGGCGTCGAGGTTCGCCGCGCCGTCGACCTTCGCCCGCATCACTTCGGCCGGGTCGTCGATCTCGGTCACGGGGGTGCTGTGCTGGCCGGCTCCGGCGGCGTGCACCACGGCTGTCAGGTCCGGCAGCGAGTCCAGGAGGTCCCGGACCGCGTCGCGGTCGGCCACGTCGAGTGCGGCGAAGGTGACCTTGTCGCCTAGTTCGGCCGCGAGCTCGGCCGCGCCGGGGGTGTCGGGACCCCGGCGCCCGGCCAGCACGACGCGCTCGGCGTCGTTCCGGATCAGCCACCGCGCCACGTGGGCGCCGAGCCCGCCGGTTCCCCCGGTGACCAGGACGGTTCCGCGCGGCCGCCAGACGCGCCCCGGCCGGGTGCGGGGTGCGCGTACGAGACGTCGTGCGTAGGTCCCGCCGGCTCGCACCGCGACTTGGTCCTCGTCGCCGGAAAGCGCGGCGGCGAGCCTGCCGAGTACCCAAGCGTCCACGTGCTCGGGCAGGTCGATGAGGCCACCCCAAAGTCGGGGGTGTTCGAGCCCGATGGTCAGCCCGAGGCCCCAGATCTGCGCTTGGTCCGGTCGGCGCACCACGTCTCCCGGTGCCGCCGCGACGGCGCCGGACGTCACCAGCCACAGCCGTGCGTCGCTGCCCTCCAGCATCCGGACCAGCGTCAGGGTGTCGTCCACCGCGAGCAACGACAGCACGCCGGCGGCCTCGCCCAGGCGCTCGGAAAGCCGGCTCAGCGGGACGACTTCCACATCCGGGCCGAGGTCCGCGGTGCCGCCGTCGGGTACCACGGCGAGCCAGCGCCCGGTCAGGGTCTGCGGTGCCTCGGGTAGCTGCCGCCAGGCGATCCGGTACCGCCAGTCGTCCATTGTGGACGCTTCGGTCCGGTGCCAGTACCGCTGGTGCTGGAAGGCGTAGGTGGGCAGATCCACCAGCCGTCCGTCTCCGAGCAAAGGCATCCAGTCGACCTCGACGCCCTGCACGTACGCCTCGGCCAGCGACGTCACGAACCGCTCGAGTCCACCGTCGTCGCGGCGCAGTGAGCCGACGGCAATGCCGGGCAGGTGCATGGTGAGCACCGGGTGTGGGCTCATCTCCAGGAACACACCATCGCCCAATGCCTCGATGGCCCGCTCGAACTGCACGGTCCGCCGAAGGTTCTGGTACCAGTACTCCGCGTCGAAGGTCGCCGTGTCGGACACCGTTGAGTGGAAGGCGATCTCGGGCGGGTTCGGCGTGATTTCGCCCAGCGCCGCGAGAAGCTCTTCGCGCACCGACTCCACGTGCATTGAGTGCGACGCGTAGTCCACGGCGATCCGCTTGCCCGGAACAGTCAGCAGAAGCTCGTCAACGGCCTCGGGATCTCCCGAAACCACCACCGAAGCCGGACTGTTCACCACCGCCACCGACAGCCGGTCGTCCAGCACGTGACCGTCCGGGAGCGTCACCGACGCCATCGCGCCCAAGCCGGAAAGCTTCTCCGCGATCACCCGGGTCCGGGCCGCCACCACCCGAGCACCGTCCTCAAGCGACAACGCACCGGCCACGCAAGCCGCGGCGATCTCGCCCTGGGAATGGCCGACGACGGCGTCCGGTTCCACACCGAAGGACCGCCACAACCCGGCCAGCGACACCATCACCGCCCACAGCGCGGGCTGAACCAGCTCCACCTGCTCGCTGTCGAGCGCAGTCCGCAGGTCGATCCCCGGGGCCAGCGCAGTCGCACACCGGTCCATCCACCCGGCGAACACCGGCGACGACTCCCACAACTCCGCCGCCATCCCGATCCACTGCGAACCCTGACCCGGAAAGACGAACACCGTCTTCCCCGAAGGCCGGGCAACGCCCTCGACCACCCGATCACCCAGCAGCACCGCGCGGTGGTCGAAAGCGGCACGACCGCGCACCAGCGAATAGCCGACGTCGACGGCCGTTCCCGGCCACTCCGACAGCAGCCCGATCTGGTCCCGCAAAGCGTCATCCGACTTGGCGGACACCACCCACGGCACCGGACCACCGTCCGGCCGCTCGGTCACCTCGAGGGCCGGACCTTGCTCGAGGATCACGTGCGCGTTCGTCCCGCTGATCCCGAAGGACGACACCGCCGCCCGCCGCGGCCGGTCCGCCTCGGGCCACGCCACCGGCTCCCGCGCCAGCGTCACCGCGCCCGAGTCCCAGTCCACGACCGGTGACGGCTCGTCCACGTGCAAGGTGGCCGGGACGACGCCGTGCCGCATGGCCAGAACCATCTTCATCAAGCCGGCCATGCCGGACGCGGCCTGGGTGTGGCCGAGGTTGGACTTCACCGACCCCAGCCACAACGGTGCGGCCCGGTCCTGGCCGTAGGTCGCCAGCACGGCCTGCGCCTCGATCGGGTCGCCGAGCCGGGTGCCGGTGCCGTGTCCTTCGACCACGTCGACGTCGGCCGGCCGGAGCCCGGCGTTGGCCAGCGCCTGCCGGATCACCCACTGCTGGCTGGGTCCGTGCGGCGCGGTCAGCCCGTTGGAGGCGCCGTCCTGGTTGACCGCGCTGCCCCGGAGGACCGCCAGCACGTGGTGACCGTGGCGGGTGGCGTCCGACAGCCGCTCGACCACCACCAGGCCCACGCCCTCGGCCCACCCGGTGCCGTCGGCGGCCCCGGCGAACGACTTGCACCGCCCGTCGGCGGCCAGGCCGCCCTGCCGGGCGAACTCCTCGAACAACACCGGTGACGCCATCGCGGTCACCCCGCCGGCCAGCGCCATCGTGCTCTCGCCCCGCCGGACCGACTCGGCCGCCAGGTGCAGGGCCACCAGCGAGGACGAGCACGCCGTGTCGACCGAGATCGCCGGGCCCTCGGTCCCCAGCACGTACGCCACCCGGCCGGACACCACGCTCCCGGCGCCGCCGGTCAGGCCGTAGTCGCCGTCGGTCCGGTAGTCGCCGCGCATGACGCCGATGAAGATGCCGAGCCCGCTGCCCCGCACGGACGACGGATCGATACCCGCTCGTTCCAGCGCCTCCCAAGAACACTCCAGGACCAGCCGCTGCTGGGGATCCATGCCCAGTGCTTCCCGCGGCGAGATCCCGAAGAACTCCGCGTCGAACCCCGCCACGTCGTCGACGAACCCGCCGAAGCCGGTCCCCCAGCCCCGGTCCGCCGGGAACGCAGACACGACGTCCCGTCCCTCGGCCACGACGTTCCACAGGTCCTCCGGAGAGGTCACCCCACCGGGGAAACGACACGCCATCCCCACCAGCACGACGGGGTCGTCGTCGGCCGCTTGGCGCACTACCGGCTTCTTCTCGTCCAGCGTCCGTTCCAAGAGCCGGTCGGCGATCGCCTCCGGCGTCGGGTAGTCGAAGACGAGCGTGCTGGGCAGCGCGATGCCGCAGGCCGCCGCGATCCGGTTCCGCAGCTCGACCGCGGTCAGCGAGTCGAATCCCAGCTCCCGGAACGGCCGTCCGTGCGCGATGGCCTCCGGCGACGGGTGCCCCAGGACCGCGGCCGCGTGGGCGCGCACCAGGTCGAGCGCGGCCGGGTACCGCTCGGCCTCGGGGAGGTCCCCGAGTGCCCGGCCACGGTCGACCGTCACCGGTTTCGCCAGATCGCGCAGCAAGGTGGCATCGGTACGCACGGCGCGCGGATCGATCCTGGTCGCGACCACCGCGGCGCGGCCGGCGCCCAGTGCCGCGTCGAACAGGTCCAGTGCCTGCGCGGTGGGCAGCGGAGCCATGCCGTCGCGCGCCAGCCTCCGGCGTTCGAGCTCGCCGACCCCGCTGGTCATCCCGCTCTGCTCGGCCCAGAGGCCCCAGGCCATCGACACCGCGGGCAGGCCCCGGGCCCGCCGGTGGGCCGCGAGTGCGTCGAGAAACGCGTTCGCGGCCGCGTAGTTGCCCTGTCCCGCCGTCCCGACCACGCCCGCCATCGACGAGAACAGCACGAACTGGGCGAGGTCCTTCGTCAGGTCGTGCAGGTGCCAGGCGGCGTCCACCTTCGGGGCCAGCACCGCGTCCAGCCGCTCCGGGGTCATCGCCTCGAGCAGGCCGTCGTCGAGGACGCCCGCCGCGTGGACGACGGCATCGACCGGGTGGTCGGCGAGCAACCGGCTCACCTGGTCCCGATCGGCGAGGTCGCAGGCGACCACCTCGACCGTCGCCCCCAGGCCGGTCAGTTCGGTGCCCAGCTCGGCCGGCGCGGTCCGGCTCACCAGCAGCAGCCGCCGGACGCCGTGCGCGGTCACGAGGTGCCGGGCCAGCAGGCCGCCCAGCGTCCCGGTCGCGCCGGTCACCAGCACCGTCCCGGGCAGTGCGGAACCGGGCTCGGCCGTCAGCTTGCGGAGCCTCGGGACCAGGACGGCACCATCGCGGACGGCCTGCTGCGGCTCGTCCAGGCCCACCACGTCCGGGACGGAGCCGGCGTCGTCCAGGTCGAGGAGGACGAACCGGCCGGGGTGCTCGGCCTGCGCCGAGCGGACCAGCCCCCACACCGGGGCGTGGACCAGGTTCGGGTCGGTGCCCGTCGCGTTCCGGGTCACCAGGACCAGCCGCTCGTCCGGCGCGTGCTCGTCCGCCAGCCAGTCCCGGGTGACGTCGAGGACCTGCTTCAGCACCTCGCGTACCGCCGCCCCCAGGTCCTGGTCCGGTTGCGGGCAATCGAAAACGGTGGTCATCGCCGGTTTCCCGGCCGGCGGCGCCGACTTCCAGTCCACTTCGTACAGAGTGCGGCGGGCCTGGCCCACCGGGCGGAGCGTCAAGGATCCGATCGTGGCCACAGGCTTGCCGTCGGCGTCCGTCAAGGCGACGGCGAAGGCGTCTTCACCCGCCGGTGTCAGCCGGACTCGCAGTGTCGTCGCATCCGTTGCCACGCACCGCACTCCGGCCCACGCGAACGGGACCCGCAAGCCACCGCCGTCGAGCAGCAGCGGGTGCAGCGACGCGTCGAGCAACGCCGGATGCAGGGCGTAGCCGTCCGGCTCGGGAAGGAGGTCGACCTCGGCGAACAGCTCCTCACCGCGTCGCCAGGCTGCACGCAGTCCCCGGAACGCGGGCCCGTACTCGAAGCCGGTCTCGGCCAGCACGTCGTACCGGATGTCCAGGGGGACCGCGTCTTCCGGCGGCCACACCGCTTGATCGAACCCCGTCGGCGGCTCGGTCGCCGCCAGCGCTCCGCTCGCGTACCTGCGCCACTCGGCGTCACCGGACGGCCGGGCGTGCACGCTCACCGGCCGGCAGCCGGAGCCGTCGACCGCACCCACCAGCACCTGCGCCTCGACAACGTCCTGTGTGGACAGTTCGAGCGGCGCTTCGATCGTCAGCTCTTGGACGGTCGCGCACTCCAGCCGGGCGCCCGCGTGGGCGGCCAGTTCGAGGAAGCCGGTCCCGGGAAACAAGACCTTGCCCGCCACGACGTGGTCGGCGAGCCAGGGCTGCGCGCGCAGCGAGATCCGGCCGGTGGACAGCGATCCGGCGCCGTCGGCCAGCTCGACCGTGGTCGCCAGGATCGGGTGCGCCGACCCGGTCGACGACCGGGCCTCGAGCCAGTACTGGCGGTGCTGGAAGGGGTAGGTCGGCAGGTCGACCAGCCGTCCGCCGGCCAGCAGGGGCAGCCAGTCGACCTCGACGCCGCGCACGTACGCCTCGGCCAGCGACGTCAGGAACCGCTCGAGTCCGCCGTCATCGCGGCGCAGTGAGCCGATGGCGGTGCCGGGGAGGTGCGGGGTGAGCACCGGATGCGGGCTCATCTCCAGGAACACACCGTCACCCAGCGACCGGACGGCCTGCTCGAACTGCACAGTTTGCCGGAGGTTCCGGTACCAGTACTCGGCGTCGAAGGACGCGGTGTCGGAGACGGTGGAGCAGAACGGAATCGTCGGCCGCTTCGGCGTGATCCCCTCCAGCACCGCGAGCAGCTCGTCCCGTACCGACTCGACCTGAGCCGAATGCGAGGCGTAGTCCACGGCGATCCGCTTGCCGGGAACAGCCAGCAGAAGCTCGTCGATGGCCTCGGAATCCCCGGACACCACCACGGAAGTCGGGCTGTTCACGACCGCCACCGACAACCGGTCGTCCAGCACGTGACCGTCCGGAAGCGTCACCGACGCCATCGCACCCCGGCCCGACAGCCGCTCCGCGATGAGCCGGCTGCGTGCCACCACCACCCGGGCGCCGTCCTCAAGCGACAACGCACCCGCGACACAGGCGGCCGCGATCTCCCCCTGCGAATGGCCGACGACCGCATCCGGTTCGACGCCGAAGGATCGCCACAGCCCGGCCAGCGACACCATCACCGCCCACAACGCGGGTTGAACCACCTCCACCCGCTCGCTGCTCAGCCCGTCCCGCAAATCGAACTCAGGCCCCAGCGCACTCGCACAGCGATCCATCCACTGCGCGAACACCGGCGACGATTCCCACAGCCCCGCCGCCATCCCCGCCCACTGCGAACCCTGGCCAGGGAAGACGAAGACGGTCTTGGCCACCGGCGCGACGACACCCTCGACCGTCCGCTCTCCGAGCAGCACCGCGCGATGCTCCAGGGCGGCACGACCGGACACCAGCGAGTAGCCGACATCGACAGCCGACCCCGGCCACTCGGACAGCCGCCGAATCTGTTCCCGCAACGCGGCATCCGACCGAGCGGACACCACCCAGGGCACCAGACCGCCGTCCGGCCGCTCGGCGACGTCGTCGACCGGCCCTTGCTCGAGGATCACGTGCGCGTTCGTCCCGCTGACCCCGAAGGACGACACCCCCACCCGCCGCGGCCGTCCGGCCTCGGGCCAGGGCACCTGCTTCCCCAGCAGCTCGACCGCGCCCGCCGCCCAGTCCACAAAGGACGACGGCCGGTCGATGTGCAGGCTCGCCGGCACCACACCGTGCCGCATCGCCAGCACCATCTTCACGACACCGGCCACCCCGGCGGCCGCCTGGGTGTGCCCGATGTTCGACTTCACCGACCCCAGCAACACCGGCTGAGCGCGATCCTGGCCGTACGTCTCCAGCACCGCCTGCGCCTCGATCGGATCACCCAGCCGGGTCCCGGTCCCGTGCGCCTCCACGACGTCCACCTCGGCGGGAGCCAGGCCCGCGTTCGCCAGCGCCTGCCGGATCACCTGCCGCTGCGCCCGGCCACTCGGTGCGGTCAGCCCGTTCGACGCGCCGTCCTGGTTGACCGCGCTCCCCCGGAGCACCGCCAGCACCCGGTGGCCCCGGCGGCGGGCGTCGGACAGCCGTTCCACCACCACCAGGCCCACGCCCTCGGCCCAGCCGGTGCCGTCGGCGGCGTCCGCGAACGACTTGCACCGGCCGTCGGCCGCCAGGCCGCCGTTGCGCGCGAACTCCTCGAACACCTCCGGCGACGACAACACGGTCACCCCACCGGCCAGCGCCATCGAACACTCGCCGTCGCGCACGGACCGGGCCGCGAGGTGCAGCGCCACCAGCGAGGACGAGCAAGCCGTGTCGACCGACAGCGCCGGGCCTTCGGCCCCGAGCACGTACGCGACCCGCCCGGACACCACGCTCGCCGCGCGGCCGGTGACCCCGGCGCCTTCCCCGCCCATCACCCCGACGAAGACACCGAGATCGCTGCCCCGCACCGAGGACGGGTCGACCCCGGCCCGCTCCAGCGCCTCCCAGGAACCCTCCAGGACCAGTCGCTGCTGCGGGTCCATGCCCCGTGCCTCACGCGGCGAGATCCCGAAGAAGTCCGCGTCGAACCCGGCGACGTCGTCCACGAACCCACCGGACCCCGTGCCCCAGCCCCGATCCGCGGGGAACGAAGACACCACGTCCCGGCCTTCGGCCACCACGTCCCACAGGTCCTCCGGCGACGCGATCCCGCCCGGGAAGCGGCAGGCCATCCCCACCACGACCACCGGATCGTCGTCCGACGCCGCCCGGATCGCGGGCGCGTGCTCGCCGCGGCCCCCGGTCAGGTGGGCCGCCAGGTCGGTGCAGCTGGGGTGGTCGAACAGGACCGTGACGGACAGGTCCTCGCCGGTGTCCGCGGCGAGCCGGTTGCGCAGCTCGACCGCGAGGTGCGAGTCGATCCCCAGTTCCCGGAAGGTCGCGTCCACCGCGACGGCGTCCGGCGCCGGGTGCCCCAGCACCGCGGCCGTGTGCGCCCGCACGAGCCCCAGCACGTCGCGAGGCGCCTCGTGCACCTCGGGTTCGGGCGCGGTCTCGTCGAGCCAGTAGCGCCGGCGCTGGAACGCGTAGGTGGGCAGCCGGACGCGGCCGCCGTCGAACGCCCACCCCCAGTCCGGGGCCCGCCCGCGCACGTGGAGCCGGGCGGCCGAGGCCAGGACCTCCTCGAGCCCGCCCGCGTCCCGGCGCAGCGAACCGACCACCAGGGCGTCCTCGGCGATCTGCTGCACCGGCGAAGTGAGCACGGGGTGCGGGCTGGACTCGACGAAGAGGTCGCAGCCCAGCGCGGTCAGCGACCGGGTCGCCCGCTCGAACTCGACCCGCTGCGACAGGTTCCGGTACCAGTAAGCCGGGTTCAGCTCCGTGCCGGCCACGACGCCACCGGTCACCGTCGAGACGAACGCGACGTCCGTGGCCACCGGCCGGATGCCGGCCAGTGCGGCGAGGAGCGGTTCGCGCAGCGGCTCCATCAGGGGTGAATGCGACGCGTGCCGGACGTTCACCCGCCGGACCCGGATGCCGTCGCGTTCGCAGCCGGCGACGAACTCCGCCACCGCCGCCACGTCGCCGCCGACCACGGTCGAGGTGGGTCCGTTCACCGCGGAGATCCACACGCGTTCGGTCAGCCGGGGTGCCACTTCGCGTTCCGGCAAGGTCACCGAGGCCATCGCCCCCTCGCCGAGCAGGTCGCGGAAGGCCTGGCTGCGCCGGGCCACGACCTTCGCCGCGTCCTCGAGCGACAGCGCCCCGGCCACGCAGGCGGCCGCGATCTCCCCTTGCGAATGGCCCACCACGGCGTCCGGCTCGATGCCGAGGGACCGCCACAGGGCGGCCAGCGAAACCATCATGGCGAACAGGGCCGGCTGGATGACCTCGATGTCGTGCACTTCCCCGCGCACCACGTCGAGGAGCGGGAAGTCGACGTGCGGGGCGAGCGCGTCGGCGCAGTCGTGCATCCGGGCGGCGAAAACCGGGGACGATTCCAGCAGCTCCGCGGCCATCCCGCGCCATTGCGTGCCCTGCCCGGGGAAGACGAAGGCGACCTTGCCCGTGCGCCGGGCGACTCCCGTGGTCAGCCCGGGGAACGGGACACCGTCGGCGAGTGCGGTCAGGCCGGGGAGCACCCGGTCGCGGTCCGGGGCGATCAGCACCGCACGGTGGTCGAAGGCCGACCGGGTCGTCGCCGAGGAGCGTGCCGCGGCCGCCAGGTCCAGCTCCGGGTGCGCCTCGAGGTGCTCCCGCAGCCGCCGGGCCTGCTCCTGCAACGCCCGGCCGGTCTTGGCCGAGAGCACCCACGGCGCCACCCGCGACCCGCGTGGCGCTTCGGCGCCGGTCCACTTCTCCAGGACGACGTGACAGTTGGTGCCGCCCATGCCGAACGAGCTCACCCCGGCCAGCCCGGCCCCGGGCCAGGCGCTCGGGTGGTCCTGGACGCGGATCTTCAGCGCGGCCAGCGGGATCTCCGGGTTCGGGGTGCCGAAGTTCAGGCTCGCGGGCAGCTCGCCGTGCTCGAGGCTGAGCACGGTCTTGAGCAGGCCGGCCACGCCCGCGGCGCCTTCCAGGTGGCCGATGTTGGTCTTGACCGAGCCCACCAGCAGCGGCCGGTCGGAACCGCGGCCTTCGCCGAGGACCGTGCCGAGGGCCGCGGCTTCGATCGGGTCGCCGAGCTTGGTGCCGGTGCCGTGCAACTCGACGTAGCGCACCTCGGCCGGGTCGACGCCGGCGCGGGTGTAGGCCAGCCGGAGGCATTCCTCCTGCGCGGCCCGCTCCGGTGCGGTCAAGCTCTGGCCGCCGCCGTCATTGGTGACGGCGCTGCCCCGGATCACGCAGTGGATCAGGTCGCCGTCGGCCACCGCGTCGGCCAGCCGCTTGAGGACGACCAGCGCGCCGCCCTCACCGCGGACGTAACCGTTGGCCCGCGCGTCGAACACCTGGCACTTGCCATCGGGGGAAAGCCCGCCGAACCGCACCGCGGTCAGGGCGCTGTCCGCGCTGAGGTTGAGGGTGACGCCGCCCGCGAGAGCCACCGTGCACTCGCCCGCCAGCAGGCTCGCGCAGGCCGTGTGCACGGCGACCAGCGAGGAGGACTGGGCCGCGTCGATCACGAAGCTGGGACCGCGCAGCCCCAAGGCGTAGGAGACGCGGTTGGCGATCATCCCGCGCTGCAGGCCGGTCATGGAATGCGCGCTGATGTCCGGGCGCAGATCCGCGTAGTCCTCACGGATCGCGCCGACGAACACACCCGCGTTCCCGCCCGGCGGCAGGCCGGCGTCCTCGAACGCCTCCCAGCCCAGCTCCAGCACCAGCCGCTGCTGCGGGTCCATCGCCGCCGCTTCGCGCGGGGAGATCCCGAAGAACGCCGGATCGAAGTCCCCGACGCGGTCCAGGAACCCACCCCGGCCGAGGCCCGGATCCACCCGGTCGGCCGGTACCCCGGTCACCGCATCGGTGCCGGTCCGCAGCAGCCGCCAGAACGCCGCCGGATCGGGCGCCCCCGGAAACCGGCAGGACATCCCCACGACCGCGACACCTTCGGAAATCCCCATGTCCCATGCCCCCGGGCGGTGTGGTCCGAATCCGGCCAAAAACATACCGATCGGTACGATCCGAACTCCACCCCTAGCGGTCCCGTTAGGGGCGGCGAGTGGTCGATGAGCCTTCCGAAGTACGCAGGCCCGGTCATCCCGAGGTTCGGCGTCTTCCGTTGCAGCGCAACGGCTTCGCCCGGTGCGCGGTCAGCCCGGCCGGGCGGACGACCCGGCGGGCCGCACGCAGAACTCGGTGCCGTCCGGATCCGCCAGCACGACGGTGCCGTCCGCGCGGGCATCGAGCCGGACGGCGCCGAGGGAGAGCAGCGCGTCGACCGCCGCCCGCTGGTCGCCGTCTTCCGGAAGCAACTCGAAGCGCTGCCGGCTCGAGCCCGCTTCCGGCGTGCCGTCCCAGGTGTCCCACGCGAGTTTCGTGCCACCGCGCGGTGACTGGATCGCGGTCTGCTCGCCCAGGTCCCACACCAGCGGCCAGCCCAGCGCCTCGCTCCAGAACCGGCCGACCCGCCGGGTACCGGCGCAGGTCAGCTCACCCAGCGGGCCGCACCCGGCGAGGTAGCCGTTGCCGGGCTCGATCACGCAGAACTCGTAGCCCGCCGGGTCGGCCAGCACGACGTGCCGCTCCTCGGGCCGCTGCCCGACGTCGGCGTGGCGGCCGCCGAGCCCGATCGCCGTGGCCACCGTGCGCCGCTGGTCGTCGAGGTCGGCGCTGGTCAGGTGCAGGTGCATCCGGTTCGCGCCGAGCCGGCCGGCGCGGCCCGGGACGAACCGCAGGCCGAGCTGAGCGTCCCCGCCCGGCAGCAGCACACCGCCGGCGTCCTCGGCGACCTCCCGGCCGAGCAGGCCGGCCCAGAAGCGTGCCGCCCCAGCCGGGTCGGCCGCCTCGAAGGTCACCGCCAGCAGTCGCGAACGCATCACCGGACCGTAGACACCGCCCCCGCGGGACGGCAAGGCGATATCGAACCCTCACCGTCCGTGAAGTGCCGGCCCGCCGGGGAAACACCGTCGGCGATCCGGTCCACCTTTCGTGCGACTGCCCGATACCGGCCCCCGGCCCTAGAGTTCCAGGCCATGACCACCGCTTTGAGGACCGAGCACGAAGTCAAGCGATTCGAGAAGTGGGACGCCAACGGAGACGGCGTCATCGATCGCACCGACTACGACGCGGAAGCCCGCCGCATCGTCGCGGCCTTCGGCGAAACGACGACCAGCGACCGCGGCCGGGCCGTCCGGGACGCCCTGCTCGCGATGTACCAGCGCCAGGCCGAAGCCGCGGGCGTCGGCCCGAACGGTGCCATGAACCAGGAGCAGTACCTCGCCGCCAACCGGGAGCTGATGTACGACCGCGGCGACAGCGGGTTCGAAGACCTGCTCCGCCCGACCATCGCCGCGATCGCCGACCTGTGCGACACCGACCGCGACGGGTACGTGAGCAAGGTGGAGCTGCGCCGCTGGCTCGGCCCGGCGGTGGGGTTGAGCGACGCCGACTCCGACGCGACGTTCGACCGCATCGACCTCGACGGCGACGGCCGGCTCACGGTCGACGAGCTCGTCATCGCCGTCCGCGAGTTCCACTACGGGCGCTCGGACATCCGGCTGCTCGGCTGACCCCCGGGCGGAGCAGCCCGGGCCGGGCGGGCCCGCGCCGGGGCCGCGGGGAATCATCTCCTCATGCCGACCTCCTCACCCCGGGCGCGAGTCCAGCGGACCGAACGCTGGTTCCTCCGGCGCGGGACCCCGACGATGATCGCCGGATACGGCTTCACCGAGCACGTCCTGCCCCGCATGCTGCCCGCGCTCGTCTTCGTCACCCTGGCCAGCCTGGCCTGGCTCGTCCCGCTCAAGACCGCCGGCTCGGGCCGCTGGGTGCTCCTCGGCGTCGTCGTCGCCGTGACCATCGCGGCCTGGGTGACGATCTCGCTGTTCGTCCGGCGCCTCCCCCGCTTCTCCCGCGGCGCGACCATCGCCATCCTGATCACCTACGCCGCGATGCCGGTCGCCGTGCCGCTGCTGCAGCTCGCCTTCGACGGCGCCATCACCCTCCCGGGCGCCCGCGCGCTGGGCGTTCTCGCGTTCCTCGTGTTCTTCGCCGCCGTCTTCGCGGCCACCTACCTCGCCACCACCTACGGCTTCGGCACTCTCCTGCGCCAAGCCGTCCGGCAGGCGATCACCGACCTCCGCAACAGCGTGCAGGTCCTCGGCCGGGCCCTGCCGGTCCTGCTTTTCGTCACCCTGTTCCTGTTCTTCACCGGCGAGCTGTGGCAGCTGATGAACCAGCTCGCCTGGTGGCGCCTCACCCTCGTCGTCGCCCTCTTCGGCGCCGTCACCGTCCTCGCCGCGGCCGCCCGCCTCCGCGAGGAAATCGGCCGGGTCGAACAGGACTTCAGCCCGCCCATGCTGACCGCCGCCTGCGCCGGCACCCCGCTCGCCGCCGTCACCCTCGACGGGCCCGTCCGCGCGATCAGCCTCAACGGACGCCAGAAGCGCAACCTGCTGCTGGTGCTCGCCACCCGCCAGCTCGTCCAGGCCGCGGTCATCGGCCTCGCCCTGTTCGCCTTCTTCGTCCTCCTCGGCGTGATCATCGTGACCCCCGCCGCGGCCGAGCAGTGGATCGGCGCGCCGCCGTCGATCTCACCGCTGCTGCCCGGCGTCCCGGTCGCCCTGCTGCGCAACGCCACCCTGCTCGCCGGGTTCGGCAGCATGTACTTCGCGGTCACTTCGATGAGCGACACCGAACACCGCAAGCAGTTCTTCGCCCCGATCATCGACGAGATCGAACGCACCCTCGCGGTCCGCGCCGTCTACCTCGCCCTCCAGCAGCGGCAACCGGAGGTGGGTGCGTCATGACCACTGTGGACGAACGATCGACCCGGCCGTAACGAATGTTCGGCCACCTCGTCGCGGGGGGTACGGCGCTCTCTCCAGCCGGCGGCGCTCGACAGCCGGATGACTCGGCTCAAGCCTGGTCCGCGAACCTCGGCAGGGCTTCGATCCCGGCCACGACGAGCCGGGCCGCGCGCCCGACGTCGGCCGCGACCGCCTCCTCGATCTGCTCCGGGGTACGGGTCACGTCCAGGTGCTGGGCCATCGACCGGAACTGGATCTGCCAGAGCGCGACCAGCGCCGTCGCCAGGACTCGCGGCTCCGGGTCGTCCGGGGTGCACCCGGTCCGCTCGGCCAGCGCCTCGGCGGCGACCACGACCAGCTGTTCGGTCATCTCCAGGCGGTGCGCGCGCAGGGCGGGCGTGGTCGCGATCAGCAGGCCGAACCGCCGGGACTTCGTGATCGCCTCTTCCGGGTCCTCCTGCTCGGCTAGCCAGGAGAACACAGCGGCGCGCTCCTGCGCGAGGATCCGCAGCGTCGCTTCGGCCGGGGACACGCCGGGCTCGGCCAGGTCGGACCGCAGCGCGGCCAGCGCCGTGTCCGGGTGGTCGAGGATCAGCGACTCCTTGCTCGGGAAGTAGTTGAAGACCGTCTTCTCCGACACCCCGCAGGCCTCGGCGATCTCCGCCACCCGCACGGCGTCGAAGCCCCGCTCGAGGAACATCTCCGTCGCCGTGTCCGAGAGCTGCTGGCGCATCAGCCGCTTCTTGCGCTCCCGCAAGCCCACGGCCCCGGGCTCTCCGGCGCGCCGCGCTGCCCAGTTGACCGTTCGCGCACTCATGCCCCCAGGGTAGTACACCTCCAGAATTTTTTCTGCTACAGTAATTTTTCAGTGACCGAAGACTGGTTGCTTCCTCCCGCGAAGTCCCCCGGAGAAACGAGTCTTGTGATGGACCCTGTCCGCACCCCGATCAGCCGCGGCGCGCTCGTGCTGCTCAGAGCCGGCGCCGCCGCGTCGGCCGCGCTCGCCTGCCTGCAGCCGGTCCTGGCCGGCGCCTTCCTGCAGGGCTACTATTCGATGCTGGCCGCGCACCGCATGTCGGGCATGCTCTTCGCGCTGGCCCTGGTGCCGACGCTGCTGGCGGCCCTGGTCGTGTGGCGCGGCGGACGCGGGCCGGGCCGTCCCGCCCTGTTCGCCGCGCTGGCGCTCGTGCTCTGCGCCGCGCAGATCGTCCTGGGCTTCACCCGGGACCTGGCCGTCCACGTGCCGCTCGGGGCCGTGCTGCTCTACCTCGTCGTCCGGATCCTCATGCTCTCCTGGGCGAAGCAGCCGGTGGCGCGCTACGCCGGGGCGCCCGCGTGAGCCCCGCGATGAGCCGCCGCCGGTTCCTCGGCGCCGGCACCGTCGCCCTGGCCGGAGCCGGTGCGCTCGCCGTCGCCGGGACGCCGTTCCTGCGCAGTCTGCTGGCCGACGGCCAGCCCGGGCTGCTGCTGGCCAGCCGGGCGCCGGTGCCGGCCGCGTTCCGCGCCGACCTGCCGATCCCGCCGGTGCTCGCGCCGGTCCGGTCCGACGCGACGACGGACTTCTACGAGATCGTCCAGCGGCCGGCCGCCCTGGGCATCCTGCCCGGGCTCACCACCGAGGCCTGGACCTACCACGGCAGCTTTCCCGGCCCCACGTTGAGAACCCCCGCCGGGCGCAAGGCCGTGGTGACCCACACGAACCGGCTGCCACACCCGACCGTGGTGCACCTGCACGGCGGGCACACGCCGGCCGAGAGCGACGGCTACCCCACCGAGCTCGTGCACCCCGTCGGCGGCGAACAGCAGAGCCCGGCGTCCGGCATGGCCGGCATGGCGGGGATGTCCGGGATGGCGGGCATGGCGAAGCTCGACACCGGCGGCGGGCGGACCAGCCGGTCCCACACGTATCCGCTCGACCAGCGCGCCGCGACGCTCTGGTACCACGACCACCGCATGGGCTTCACCGCCGCCAACGTCTGGCAGGGCCTGGCCGGGTTCCACCTCGTGACGGACGACGAAGAGGCGGCTTTGCCGCTGCCGCGGGGAAACCGGGACATCCCGCTGATGATCTGCGACCGCTCGTTCGGCGCGGACGGCAGCTTCACCTACCCCGCACTCGCCGGCGGCCAGCAGCTGCCCGGTGTCTCACCGGCCTACATGGACGGTGTGCTCGGCGACGTCATCCTCGTCAACGGCGCGCCGTGGCCGGTGCTGCGCGCCGATCGCGCCCGCTACCGCTTCCGGATCCTCAACGGCTCCAACGCCCGCCGGTACTCGCTGGCGCTGGACCCGCAGCCGCCCGGCGGCGGCGCCCTGGTCCAGATCGGCGGCGACGGCGGCCTGCTGGCGAGCCCGCTGACCCACGACAGCATCGACGTCTCCCCCGCCGAACGCTTCGACGTCGTGATCGACTTCGCCCGCTACGCGCCGGGCACCCGCGTCCGGCTCGTCAACCGGCTCGGCACGGACGCGACGGCGGAGGTCATGTGCTTCGACGTCGGCACCGACGGGCGCGCGGTGGACGACAGCCACGTCCCGGCGAAGCTGTCGGAGATCGCGATCCTGGACCCGTCCCGCGCCACGGCGACGCGGGACTTCCTGTTCCAGAAGTCGTCGGGCTCCTGGACGATCAACGGCGCGCCGTACACCCCGGGCCGCGACCTGGCCCGCGCCCGCCTGGGCACGACGGAGGTCTGGCGCTTCACGAGCGACGTCCACCACCCGGTACACCTGCACCTGAACCACTTCCAGGTGCTGAGCCGCAACGGCCGCCCGCCCGGTCCGTACGACACGGGCTGGAAGGACACCGTCGACGTCCGCCCGTCGGAAGCCGTGGAAGTCGCGGTGAAGTTCACCGACTACGCGGGCCGGTACATGCTGCACTGCCACAACCTCGAACACGAGGACATGGCCATGATGGCCGACTTCTCGACGGAGTAGCGCGCCGGACGGCCCGGCCGGGATGCACCGGCCGGGCCGTGGTCGATCGATCCGGTCGGAGTCAGGGCTTCTCGAAGTGCTGGTAGTCGATCGGGGTGTCCCAGGAGCCGCCCCAGGTCCAGCCGCGGGAGGTGAACGCCTGCTCGGTGGCGTCACCCGCGTGGATCATGCCGGGCACACTCTGCGTGCGGTCGGCGTACGGCGCGCCGTTGGGCGGGTAGACCGCGCCGCTGCCGGAGATGTAGGGGTTCTGCACGGTGTTGACGTCGATGGCGCGCCCGTAGGAGTGGTTGGACCACGCGGTGCCGCCGGTGATCGCCCGGCAGTTGAACGCCGAGGTGTTGTTCGCCGCCATCGACGCGTCGTCGTCGGAGTTGTACTTCTCCACGGTTTCCATCCGCTCGATGGGGAAGCGGCCGCGGTAGAGATCGGCGAAGGTGTAGGCGACCTCGGTGGCGCGATCGGCGTTGACGACCAGTTCGCCCCGGTGCACCGCACCGTCGAAGCCGACGAAGTTCAGGCTCACCAGCCGCAGCTGATCAGGACCGACCGGACAGCCCTCGTGCCAGCTGTTCCCGAGGCGTTCGGCGGTGACCGGTTTGATGAAGGCGACGTAGGGCGGAAGGCCGCTGGTGGCCGGCGCGGCGACTTCCACGGTCTGGACGGTGGCGGCCGGCGCCGGCGTGACACCGGTGAGGACCACGGACAATGCGAACGCGAGGACGGCGAACGCCCTGGTTCTCGTTTTCATGACTGCGTCTCCGATTCTGTTGCGGGCAAAGGGGATTCCTGGAACCGGCGCGGAACACCCACGGCAGCACGACGACGCCGGCCGCGATCGTGCGGCCCGCGATCCCACAGCGAGGTTTCCGATTGGCGTGTCGCGTGTTCCGACGACATCGCCGTCCGAAAAGGACAGTCAGGCGTCAGCCGGCGGCTGCGCGGGAGAGGTCGTCGACCGTCACCCGCACCCGTTGTCGTGCACCATGCCGATGCCTGCCTTCCCCAGTAGGCATGTCCCCCACATCGGGAGTGCCTGAACCGAAATGTGCCAGCGGCGGGAGAACGGCGTCAACCGAGCCGCCAAGTTTCGCACCGGGCCGAAACGTCGGGTTCACGGCCGGAACGGGCAACCTCCGTGACGCAGGGGCCGTGGGCCGGCGAAGACCGAGCCGTCCGCCCCCCGGTCAATGTCGGCCGCAGGGTGTTCCCTTTTGAGCGCTCTTGAGCGATAGTGGTCGAAGCTGTGTTTTACAACGTTGTAAACCGTCATGGGAGGTCCGATGCGCGGGCGGCTGTCCTGGAGACGCAACCGGTCGGCGATCACCTGGGTGGCCACGCTGGGTCTCGCCGCACAGCTCGCCTTCACCGGCGTCGCGGACGCGGCCGGGGACACCTCGGCACATCCGGCACCCGGCACGGGGACGCACTTCCTCGACCACGCCGCGCCCCTCGCCGGCTACTCGGATCCCGCCTGGTACGAGGCGAACATCCCGTTCGTGGACCTGCCCGACGCCACCATGCAGAGCGTCTACTACTACCGCTGGCGCGTCTACAAAGAGCACCTGCGCTACACGAACCCCACCGACGGCTGGATCTCGACGGAGTTCCTCGACTGCTGCGGCTACGCGGCGCCCTACCAGGCGATCAACGCCGCCGCCGGGCACCAGCTGACCGAAGGGCGCTGGCTGCGCGATCCGGGCTACGGCCAGGACTACCTCCGGTTCTGGCTCACCGGCCCGGGCGCCGGGGCCAAGCCCGCCACCGAAGACGTCAACCCCGACACCACCGACTGGGCGCACGAGTACAGCGTCTGGCTGGCCACCTCCGCCTACGGTCAGGCCCAGGTGACCGGGGACTTCGCGCCGTTGCGCGAGCTCCTCCCGGCGCTCGTGCGCCAGTACCGCGGCTGGGACAAGCAGTTCAACGCCGACCTCGGCCTCTACTGGTCGGTGCCGGTCTGGGACGCCATGGAGTTCTCCGCCTCGTCCTACGAGTCCGCGAACCCCTACCACGGCGGCGCCGGCTACCGCCCGACGCTCAACTCCTACCAGTACGGCGACGCCGTCGCGATCAGCCGCATCGCGGACTCCGTCGGCGACCACAAGCTCGCCGCGGACTACGCCCAGCGCGCCGCCCGGGTGCAGGCCGCGATGCAGAAGTGGCTGTGGGACCCGAAACGCGGCTTCTACTACGCCATGGCCCGCGACGACAACCCCAGCCACCTGCTGTCCGGCAGCCGCGAGCAGATCGGCTACCTCCCCTGGATGTTCGACGCCGCCGGACCGGCGAACACCGCGGCCTGGTCCCAGCTGCTCGACCCCCAGGGGTTCGCGAGCGCCTACGGCCCGACCACCGCGGAGCGCCGCAGCCCGTTCTTCATGAAGGACGCCGGCGGCTGCTGCCGATGGGACGGACCGAGCTGGCCCTTCGCCACCTCGCAGACCCTGACCGGCCTCGCCAACCTGCTGGACGAGTACCCGGCCCAGCGACAGGTGTCCAAAGAGGACTACGCCGCCGCGCTGGCGACCTACGCCCGGACCCAGACCAAGAACGGCAAGCCCTACGTCGCCGAGGCGCACGACCCGGACCGGGACGCGTGGATCTACGACGGGTACGACCACAGCGAGGACTACAACCACTCCACCTACACCGACCTCGTCCTGTCCGGCCTGATCGGCCTGCGCCCGCAGACCGGCGACACGCTCGAGGTCAAGCCACTCACCCCGGCCACCTGGGACCACTTCGCCGCCGAAAACGTGCCGTACCACGGGCACAACGTCACCGTGCTGTGGGACCGCGACGGCAAGCACTACGGACAGGGCGCCGGGATGCGCCTCTACGTCGACGGACGGCTCGTCCAGCGCTCTCCGGTCCTGCGCGCCACCACGATCGACGTCGGCCGCACCCTCCTCCCCCGGTCCGACGACCTCGTGAACGACGCCGCCAACCCGGTGCGCATCGGCTACCCCAAGCCGATCACTTCCTACACCTGGCCCGGCGACAACCCGTGGAGCGGCCTCGACGGCAAGGTCTTCTACAGCGAGGTGCCCGAAAACACGCGGTGGACCAACTACGGCTCGCCGAACCCCAGCGACTTCTACGGCGTCGACTTCGGCGCCCCGACCCCGGTCGGGGACATCCGGTGGCACGGTTACGACGACGGCGGCGGGGTCAGGCCCGCCGCGGCCTACGACCTGCAGTACTGGACCGGCTCGGCCTGGCAGGAGGTCCCCGGTCAGGTCCGGGACCAGGCGAGCCCGGTGGGCAACGGCGTCAACCGCATCACCTTCCCCACCCTCACCACCAGCAGGATCCGGCTGGTGTTCACCAACCCGCCAGGCGCTTTCGTCGGCGTCACGGAGCTGCAGTCCTGGACGCCGTCGAGCCCGGACGCGCGGATCACCGTCGGCCCCGCGAACGCCAACGGCGTCATCATCGCCGGCCCGAGCATGCCGCTGACCGTCTCGGTCCGCAACACGACGTCGAGCCCGCTCGTCTCGCCGCGGGTGAGCCTCGCCGTGCCGGACGGCTGGTCGGTCACCCCGGCCGGCCGCCCGCTCGGCACGATTCCGCCCGGCCAGTCCCGGACTTCGGCGTTCACCTTGACGGCACCGCCGGGCGCCGAACCGGGCAGTGCCGCGACGCTGACCGCGACCGCGTCCTACCGCGGGCCCGGCGGCTGGACCGAAACCACGCACCAGCGGCAGAACCTCCGGATCCCCCACCCGGCGGGCCAGCACGACCCGGTCGGTGCCTGGAGCCTCGACGAGGGCAGCGGCACGGTCGCCCACGACGCCGCCGGCTCCCACGACGCCGGGCTCACCGGTGCACCCGAGTGGGTCCCCGGCGTGACCGGCACCGCCCTGCAGTTCGACGGCTCGAGCGAGTACGCGCAGACGAGCGGGCCCGTCCTGGACACCACGGGGAACTTCTCGGTCGGCGCGTGGGTCCGGCTGGACCACACGGGTTCGTGGGCCACCGCGGTCAGCCAGGACGGCAACCCCAGCAGCGGCTTCTACCTCCAGTACTCCGCGGCCGACGACCGCCTGGCGTTCTCGACCAGTGCGGGCCGGGCGCTGTCGGACGTCGCCCCGCAGCCCGGGCGCTGGTACCGGCTGGTCGGCGTGCACGACGCCGACGCGGGTACCTACGTGCTCTACGTCGACGGAGTGGCCCAGGCCAAGACCTGGAGCCAGGCGACGGGAGACGCTTCGCCCGGCCCGCTGGCCATCGGCCGTGCCTTCTCCGGCGGGCAGCGCAGCGACCTGTGGCCGGGCGGCATCGACGACGTCGTGGTGTGGAACCGGGTCCTGACCGCGGCCGACGTCGCCGCCGGATCCGGGTCGGCCGCGGCGCCCGGGTAAGACCGAAACAGGCAGGCGGCTCAGTGGCCGGCGGGGTACCGCCGGTTGAACTGCTCGGGTGTGTAGCTCAGGTAGCGCCCGGGCGTGGCGTCGCCGGCTGCCGCCAGCCGGTTCAGGGTGCCCGGCGAGGTGTCCGGCCAGTGGCCGGTGCGCAACCTCGTCAGCATCCGGTCGACCGCGGCCTGCTGTTCGCCGGTGGTGTAGGTGCAGTGCCCGGCGGTCTGGACGTAGGTCTGCCGGAGCAGGGACGCGTTGCCCGCCTGGCGAACCAGGGCGCCGTAGGACTGCTGCTGGGCGACGGTCGAGATCTGGTCGCCCGTGCCGTTGACCGTGAGCACCGGGATCCGCAGGGCGCCGGTGAACACGATGCCCCGCTCAAGGTAGCGGACGGCGGCGGGATCGGCGGACACGCGGGGTTCGGCGGCGAGCCGGCCGAGGTCGGCGCGCAGGTCGAGGCCCGCGCGCTCGTACAGCCGCCGCACGGTGTTCTGCCGGCTCGGCGCGGCTTTCGTGAGCTGGCGTGCGTAGTCGACTCCCGTGTTCCAGGACGGGTTCCCGCCCGCCAGCTGCTCGATCGCCCGGCGGCTGCTGACCGCCTGCCCGAGGTAGGGCAGCGGCCCGCCCGCGAGCGCCAGGAACATCCCCTGCTCGACGCCGTCGACGTCACGGCTGTCCGGGACCGGGGTCGTCGTGCCGTCGGCGGCCAGGCCCCAGCCCGGCAGCTGGCCGATCGCCGCCGCGAGGGCGATCCGCGCCTTGCCCGCCGCGGTCGCCTGCGCCGACGTCATCGCCGAGATCCACTGCTGCTGGAGTCCGGGGACGTCGGCGGGGATGCCGGTCACCGGCAAGGTGGTGTCCCGGAACAGCAGGGTCTTGAGCGTGAAGACGGTGTCGAGCTTCTGGTTCCACTGCCCCACCGAGCCGCCGAGGCCGCCGCACATCGGGACGGCCGCGTCGAAGCGGCCCGGGTACACCTGCGCCACCCCCGCGGCGACCATCCCGCCCATCGAGCGACCCTCGGCGATCGCGTACCGGGCCCGGCCGAACGCGGCTTCGAAGCGGTCGAGCGCCGCGGCCTGGTTGTCGATGGCCTGCGCGATGTTCCAGCTGGTGATCGTGCGGGTGGTGCCACCCACCGCGTAGCCGCGGTCGAGCAGGCTCGCGGTGAGCGGGCTCGCCAGGCCACCCGCGGCGAAGTCGAGGTCCACCAGCACGGCGCCGTTCCACCGGGCGGGCTTGGCGAAGGTGTACGGCG
This sequence comes from Amycolatopsis sp. NBRC 101858, assembly GCF_030269325.1. Taxonomy (GTDB): domain Bacteria; phylum Actinomycetota; class Actinomycetes; order Mycobacteriales; family Pseudonocardiaceae; genus Amycolatopsis; species Amycolatopsis ponsaeliensis. Next base: position 1,514,981 of record NZ_BSTD01000002.1, read on the forward strand.
TGCCGTCGGCGAGCTGCCCGCCGACACAGCCGGCCGCGGCGATCGGGGCCGGGCACGGCTTCCCGGCCTCGGCAGCGTGCGCGGTCACGGGCAGCCCGGCGGCGAGGACCGTGACCACGGCCAGCCGGCCGGCGAAACTGATTCTGGTTCCCATGGACGACTCCTGTCAGAAGTTCTTGCTGCTGACGGTCCAACCCGGCGTAGCGCACAGGCCGCAGCCCGCGCCGAGGAAGTAGCCGCGCGCGGCGCGGTTGCCGTTGAGGGTGAAGTCGAACCAGGCGACGAGGACCCGGACCGCTTCCTCGCGGACGCTGGGATCGGGGTTGCCCGCACGCTGGCCGTACACGAACCCGGTGTGGCCCGCGGCGGGGTTGGTCGCCCGGACCGCGGGGACGGTGACGAGGTCGTAGTTGGCCCCGCTGTTGGCGTAGGCGACGTCGTCCGGGCCGCCGTCGACGAACAGCGTGGGGGTGTGCAGGTTCCGCAGGTTCTCCCGGCCGTAGCCGAGGGTGCCGTCGGCGAAGAACCCGCTGTCCAGCGACAGCACCGACTTCACCCGCGGGTCGGCCCCGGCGACGAGCGCTTCGATGCCGCCGCACGAGTGGCCGGTGACGCCGATCCGCCGCGTGTCCAGCCGGTCCCGCAGGTCGCTCCCCCGGCGGCCGTTCTCCCGTTCGGCCCAGGTGATCGCGTCGGTGATCACCTTCGGTTCCGGGCTGCTGTTCTCGGTCAGGGCCGGCTGGTCGAACCCGCCGACCGCGACCACGACGAACCCGTGCGCGGCGAAGAGCGTCTCGACCGTCAGCAGCTCGTCGTTGCTCGTGTGCCGGCAGGCGCCGTTGCCGAACACCACCACCGGCAGGCGGCCGCGCACCCGGTCGAGGTCCGCGGGCCGGTAGACGGTGTACTCGGCGGCGTGGTTCCCCGTCCTGGCCGCGGCTTCGCGGACCACCGGGTGGAACACCGCGGACGCGGGCGGCGCGGGCGCGGCCGCCACCGCGATTTCGGTGTCGGAAGGGCCCGTGGCCACCGCGGCGGTGACCGCGACGACGGCCGTCACCGCGGCGACGAGAGCGGGCTTGAGGAGAGCTGTTCCCATCGGAATTCCTCTCACGTCAGTCCGTCGAGCCACGCGCTCATCCGCGTGGTCAGGTCGTCGCCGGTGCGGGCGTCGACGTTGTCCGCGGGCAGCTCCAGCACGGGGATCCCCGCGGCGCGCAGGGCGCGGGTGGTGAAGTAGCTGCCGCGGGCGTCGTCGGAGACGAGGTGCACGACACCGTCGACGCCGTGGTGCCGGGCTTCCTTGACGTACCACTCGGCCGACCACGGCGGGGTGTAGAGCTGGTCGCTGAACGCGGCGAAGCGGGCGGCCAGCGCGCGCAGCGGGTCGTCGCCGTAGCGCAGGTAGCCGTCGGCCGCGATGGCGAGGTACATCGACCACACGAAGACCGCGCCGTGCGATTCCTGGAACCGCCGGTAGAACTCGAGGTCGAACCACAGGCCGCGGCCGACCCACATCAGCCGCAGCCGCTCGTCCGGGCACGCCGCGACGCCGGCGTCGATCCGGGCGCGCACCTCGTCGTGGAACGCCCGCGCCGCGTCGCGCGCCCATTCGGTGCCGCGGTGCCACTGGGGCACCATGACGCTCGGGATGCCGTCGGTGACGGCGATCGGGCACGGCCGGGCGGCGGCGATGAGGTCGCGGGTGCGCCGGTTCCACTCCTGCTGCTCGTTGACCAGTGCCAGCACCTCGCGGAACCGGGTCTCGGAGAACACCCGGCCGGTGGTCTGCTCCAGAAAACGGATGAGCCCGGTCAGCTCGCCGGTCAGCAGGTCGAGCCGGTCGCTCCCGATCGCCTCCTCCCAGCGGTGCGGCATCAGCTCCCACCACCGCTCGGGCACGGCGTTCTCCGCCGCGCTCTCCAGCGGGTAGTAGGTGACGCCGGGCTGCTCGTCCCAGACGTCGAAGATCTTGCGGGACGCGTCGCCGGTGGTCTCGCCGAGGACGATCGACGGCGTCGGCAGCCCGCCCCACGGTGCCTGATCGGGATCGTCCTCGAACGCCGATGCCAGCGAGGTGGCGCTGTACTGCTCGATGTAGTCCGGGTAGCCGCGTTCGCGCAGCAGGCCGAGATAGCGCTGGGTCTGGCGTTTCGCCGCGACGATCGAGGCCCACCACTGGTTCACGACGTACGGGATGTCCATCGCGCGGAAGATCTCCTGGGGCGCGTCCGCGTTGACCAGCGCCAGCGGACCCTCCGCCTCGCGCACCCGCGCGAACCACTCACGCTGGTACGCCGTCGCGGTGGTCGCCGACGCCAGCCGGGCGGTCATGCCACCGCTCCCGCCGGGACCAGGGCCGCCAGCGCTTCGGGAGTCAGCTCGCCGTACGGCTGCCGCTCGGCCAGGACCGCGCGCAGACCCGACGCGGCGCGCTGCTCGGGGAAGTCCCACGGCGGCGCGTCGTCGTGGACCCGTGCGTACGAGAACAGGACTTCCGCGCCGCACGCGCGAGCGGCTTCGGCGGTGTGCGCGGCGCGCGCCCGGATCGACGCGCGCGGCGCGGTGGGGCCGTTGTGCTGGTAACGCTCGGCCAGCGCGAGCTCCGTCGGCGCCGCGCAGGTGCGGGCGAAGAGCAGCTCGCCCCAGTCGTGGTCCTCCCCCACGATCAGGAAACCGTTGCGCTCCAGGGTTTCGTACACCGCCGGGTGGTCGTGGGAGCTGCCGGTGAGGAACAGCGGCACCCCGGTGACCTCGGGCGAGTCGGCGGCCACCACGCGGTCGACGAGCAGGGTGGCCGCCGTGACCGGCAGCCGGGTGGTCGTGGCGACCAGCTGGAGCAGCTGGGTGCCGCTCAGCCGGTTCGCCCGGCGCAGGGCGGCGGCCCGGCCGAGCGACCGCCGCAGGGTGTCGTGCGCGGTGATGGCCGCGGCGAGGTCGTCGTCGGAGATGGGCCGCCGGCGGCCGAGCCATTCGCGCAGCTGGGCGATCTTCGTGTGGACGTACCGGGTGGTCGTGTGGTGCGGCAGGTGCAGGACGTCCACCAGGCGCAGCGGCGGCAGCCCCAGCGCCGGCTCGATCCGGTGCAGCTCCCGCAGGGCGTAGAACAGGCGCAGCGAGGCTTCGCAGTCGCGGGAGACGACGATCGCTTCGAGCGGCCCGTAGGCGCCGGTGAGGATCCGCGTCAGGATCGACCGGGCGACCGGGTCCACGCCGCGGCCGAGGTAGCGGTCGCCCAGCGTGCTGTCCTCGCCCGGCTTCCCCGCCAGCCGCAGCGGCACCAGCCCCGCCGCGGTGATCAGCTCGACCGGTACGTCGGCGCCGACGTACCCCACGACCGGGGCGCTCAAATGACCGCCTCCGCCACCAGTTCCGCCAGCTGCTCTTCGGTGTAGCCGAGCAGCTCGCGGTAGACGTGCTCGTTGTGCTCCCCCAGCCCCGGCGCCGGCCGGTCGAGGGAGACGCGCGCACCGGAGAACCGGATCGGGACCCCGGTGCCGGCCAGGTCGGCCACCGCGCCGTGCTGCGGGTGCCGCAGCGGCACGACCTCCTCACGCGCCAGGACCAGGGGGTCACGGACGGCGTCGCGCGGCTCGCGGACCTCGGCCGCGGGCACGCCTTCGGCGGTGAACGCGGCGAGGACCTCGGTCAGCGGCCGCACCCGGCACCACTCGCGGATGAGGTCGTGGAGTTCGTCGGCGGCCCGGACCCGCTGGTCGCGCGTGCGGTAGCGGTCGTCTTCGGCCAGCTCCGGGCGGCCGATCGCCCGCAACACCCCGTGCGCGAAGGCGTCCGTCGGCGCACAGAGGGCGAGGTAGCCGTCCAGAGCCGGCAGGATCCCGAACGGCGCCAGCCGCGGCACCATCGACCCGGTGCGCTGGGGCAGGCCGACCGCGTCGAAGGCGTCGAACGGCTCGCACGCGACCAGCGAGGTGAGCGCGCCGAGCATCGACACGTCGACACGCTGGCCCTCGCCGGTGTGCTCGGCCTGCAGCAACGCCGACACCGTGCCGACCACGGCGAACAGCGGGGCGAGGAGGTCGCCGATCGGCAGGCCGAAGCGGACCGGGCCTTCGTCGGGCTCGCCTGCGGTCATCATCACGCCGCTCAGCGCCTGGATGATCGAGTCCATCGCCTTGCCCGACCCCGGGCCGCCCTGAGCGCCGAACCCGCTGATCGAGGTGTAGACGAGCCGCGGGTTGATCTCGCGGACGTCCTCGTAGGAGATGCCGAGCCGGTCGGTGACGCCCGGGCTGTAGTTCTCGACCAGCACGTCGGCGTCGCGGACGAGATCGGTGAACACGGCGTGGGACCGCGGGTTCTTCAGGTCCAGGGTGACGCTGAGCTTGTTGCGGCCGCGCAGCAGCATCGACACCGAGAGGTCGTCGTCGTGCCGCCGGGCGAGGTTCAGCCCGTCGCGGCCGACGTAGGGCGCGTTGTTGCGGGACGAATCCCCGCCAGTGGCAGGGTTCTCGACCTTGATCACGGTAGCCCCGAGCCCGGCGAGCAGCAGCGTCGCGTAGGGCCCGGCGAGCGCCGTCGTCAGGTCGACGACGGTGCGGCCGGCCAGTGGCTGGTCGGTCATGCGGAGCCCCCTTCGGAGAGATCGACGAGCACTTCGGTGCCGCGGGTGGTGAACCGGCCGTTGAGCCGGGCCCCGCGGGTGATGTCCTCGACGTACTTCGCCACGGCCTCGCCTTCCGGCGTGCCGCCGACCGGCACCGGACGGCCCCGGTCGTCGATCCAGCACGGGACGAACCCGGCCTCGCGCAGCCCGGTTTCGTCGAAGCGGCAGAAGGCGATGGCGGTGTTGCGGCTTTCGGGGTGGAACGGGAAGAACGGCATGTCCGGGTCGGGTGCGAAGCCGTAGAGCTTCGTCCGGCGTTCGGCCCACGCGCGCAGCTCGTCCGCGCCGACGCCGGCGCCCGGGGTCAGCGCGTGGGTGACGGTGACGAAGTTGCCGAGCCCGTGGTAGATCGGCCGTCCTCGGTGGACTTCGATGCCGCGCATGATGTGCGGGTGGTGGGAGAACACGGCGTCGGCACCGGCGTCGATCGCCGCGCGGGCGACCGGGCTTTCGTACATCGCGACGACCGTCGGGGTGTGCCCGACGCCCTTGTGCAGCGAGACGAGCACGACGTCGGCCTCGGTGCGCAGGCTGCGGATGTCCTCGGCCATCGCCTCGAGGCTGTCGGGGTCGGCGAAGGTGTAGATCTTCGGCGGGCCGCCCGGGCTCGCGTGGTCGAGCTCGTAGTGCGTGAGGACGTGCACGTACGCGCAGCCGGGCTTGCGGGACGTCGCCCAGGAGTCGCGCGGGCCGACGCAGTTGTAGGACAGCACGCCGATCCGCAGGCCACCGCGGTCGACGAGCGCCGGCCGCCGGGCCTGCGTGAGGTCCGGCCCGGCCCCGGCCGTCACCATTCCCGCGGCGCGGGAGTAGGCGATGGTGTCGGCCAGTCCGCCGTCGCCGGCGTCGTAGACGTGGTTGCCCGCCAGCGTGACCACCGCGAACCCCGCATCGGCCACCGCCTTCAGCGCTTCGGGATCCGCCGGGGGCGCGGGGACGTCGGTGCTGCGCTGGACGGCCGTGGTCGAATGCGGCACCTCGACGTGCCCGATCGCCAGGTCCATCCCGCGCAGCACCGGCGCGGCCGGGGCGAGGAACGACTCGGGGTCCGGCTCGTCCAGGATGAGGTCGCCGACGGCGCCGACAGTGATCACGAAACACCCTCCTTTTCGGACAGATGACGGGACAGGAAGGCGCGCAGCCGATCGGTCCGGGGGCGGGTGAACAGCTCGCCCGGCGGGCCTTCCTCGACGATCCGGCCCGCCTCCATGAACACGCACCGGTCGGCCACCTCGCGGGCGAAGGCCATCTCGTGGGTGACGACGACCATCGTGGTCCCCGCCGCGGCGAGGGCCCGCAGCACGGCCAGGACCTCGTCGACCAGTTCCGGGTCGAGGGCGCTGGTCGGCTCGTCGAACAGCATGATCCGCGGCCGGACCAGCACGGCCCGGGCGATGGCGACCCGCTGCTGCTGCCCGCCCGAGAGCTGCCGCGGGTAGTGGTCCTCGCGCCCGGCCAGGCCGATGCGCTCCAGCAGGTCCCGCGCCTCCCGCTCCACAGTGGACCGATCGCGTCCGTGGACGCGGATCGCCGCGTCGGTCACGTTGCGCAGCACGGTGAACTGCGGGAACAGGTTGAACTGCTGGAAGACCATGCTCATCCGGCGCCGCTGGGCCGCGATCCGCCGCTCGGTCAGCGGGCGCAGGCCGCCCGGGGAACGCCGGTGGCCGAGCAGTTCGCCGTCGAGGTACATCGCGCCGCCGTCGATCGATTCCAGCTGGTGCGCGCAGCGGACGAGGGTCGACTTGCCCGAGCCGGACGGCCCGATCACCACGACCGTCTCCCCTTCGGCCACGTCGAGGCTGACGCCCGCCAGCGCGGTCACCGGCCCGAACTCCTTGCGGACGTCGCTGATCCGCAGCACCGGCGCGGTCATCGGGTGCTCCGGTGCCCGCGCGAGAACCGGCGTTCCAGCCGGCGCTGCCCGGCGGTCAGGACGGTGACGACGACCAGGTACCAGAAGCAGGCGACCAGCAGCATCGGCACGATCTCGTAGGTGCGGTTGTAGATCACCTGCACCGCGTGCAGCAGGTCCGACATCGCGATGACCGACACCAGCGCGGTGCCCTTGAGCACGTTGATGAACTGGCTGCCCGCGGGCGGGATGATCACGCGCATCGCCTGCGGCAGCACGATCCTCAGCAGCGTCTGCCCCGGCGTGTAGCCCATCGCCCGGGCCGCGTCGCGCTGGCCGGGGTCGACCGACGACACCCCGGCGCGGAAGATCTCCGCCAGGTAGGCCGACTCCACGAGCGACAGGCCGATCACCGCGGCGGTCAGCGGCGTGATGACGGTGTTGGCGTCCCACGTCCCGAAGACCGGGCCGAACGGGATGCCGAGGGACAGCTTGGGCAGCAGATAAGCGAGGTTGAACCAGAAGATCAGCTGCACCAGCGGCGGGATGCCGCGGAACAGCCCCACCCACAGCGTGGCCACCCAGCGGGCGGGCCCGAACCCGCTCAGCTGCATGGCCGCGACCACCCCGCCCGCCAGCGAACCGAGCACCATCGCCGCGATCGCGAGCAGCACCGTGGTGCCCAGGCCCGCCATGACGCTCTTCTCGAAGAGGTACTTCACCACGACGTCCCACTGGAACCGGTCGTTGCGGACCAGGAAGACGACCAGCTGCGCGAGCAGCACCACCAGCACGAGCACGAACAGCCAGCGCAGGGGACGGAAGCGGCCGCGTGCCGAAGCAACGTCGTCACGGGCCGCCGTCGTCTCCTCCACAGTGGACATCGCGGTCATTTCGCCGACGCCACGTCGAACAGCGGCTGCGGGACCGTGACGTCCGTGAGGCCCCACTTCTGCATGATGCGGGTGTAGGTGCCGTTGCGGAACAGCTCTTCGAACGCCTTCTGCAGCACCGGGCCGAGCTTCCCGGTCTTCGGGGTGTAGAGCGCGAGGTTGTCCTTCGTGGCGCCCTGCTCCTCGGTCTGCGTCACGTATTCGTACTGCCCCTTCTGCTGGGTGGTGACGTCGATAGCGGCGGCCTGGGTCATCCCGGCGGCGTCGGCCCGGCCGGACTTGGCGGCCAGCAGGGTGGCGTTCGTGTCGTCGAGCCCGACCACCTGCACGGCCGGCCGCTGCTTGCCCTCGCAGAACGTGGACAGCTTGGCGAGCTGGCCCTCCACGACGCTGGCGGTGACCACCGCGACGCGCTTGCCGCACAGATCGGCGGCCTGCTTGATGCCGGCGGCGGAGCCTTCGGGGATCACGTAGGCGGTCCGGGTGGTCATCCACGTGACGGTGTCGAACTGCTTCTCGCGTTCGGCAGTGGCCTTGACCGGCCCGTTGAAGGCTTCGTAGCGGCCGCTGAGCATGCCCTGCAGCGCGGCCGGGAGACCGGCGACGATGGTGGTTTCCGTGCGCACGCCCAGGAGCTGGCCGAGCGCCTGCTGGAAGTCGGGGTCGATGCCGGTGACCGTCTTGCCGTCCGGGCCGACGGTGCGGTACGGCGGGTGGGAGTCCCCGGCGAACCGGAGCACGCCGGAGTCCTTGACCGCCTGCGGCAGCTGGTCGTGCAGCGCCTGGTCGGCGGTCAGGGCGGCGGCCGTGGGCGCTGTGGCCGCGCCGTCGTCGACGGTGCACCCGGCCAGGACGAGCCCGGCGGCGGCCCCGGCGAGCGAGCTTCGACGCCATTGACGAAGTGAGGAACCCATGTCGTTTTCTTCCTGCGGAAGGCCGTCCGGAGCGGGCGGCGCGGGAACCTGAAGGGTGATTGGTTGCTATCTGGGCGCCGATCGTCGCATGATGTGTCGCGTGATTCAACCCCTCGCTCCGGCCGCACCGCCGGAGCTGCGACCATGGACCCCCGCGGCGGGCGACGCCCGCCGGCCGCCGAAACGAACCCCGGAAGAGGCAGGCGTGCGATGACAGCGACGTCCTCGGGGCCGCTGCCCCGCTCCCAGCAGGGAGCCGAACCGCAGCTCCTCCTGACGTCCCTGCTCGGCGACTTCTGGTACTGGCGCGACGAGCACGTCCCCTCGGCCGCTCTGGTGGAGCTGCTCGGCGAGTTCGACATCAGCCCGGCGAGCGCGCGGGCCGCGATCCGCCGCCTCGCCGCGCGCGGCCTGCTCACGGTGTCGCGCAGCGGGCGGACGACGGCGTACGGCATTCCCGGCCGCACGTCCGAGGTGATCATCGAGCGCACGCACCGGATGCTGACGTTCGGCACGACCGCACCCGAGTGGGACGGGCAGTGGACGGTCGTCACCTTCTCCGTGCCGGAGCAGGACCGCGGACTGCGCACGGCGCTGCGTTCACGGCTGCGGGTCCTGAGGTTCGCCGCCCTCTACGACGGCGTGTGGGTCAGCCCGCACGACCTGGCCGGCCCCGCGCTGGCCGCACTGCGCGAGCTCGGCCTCCGCAGCGCGACGGTCTTCCGCGCCACCGAGGTGCCCGGCGACGTCGGCAGCCCGGTCGCGGCCTTCGACCTCGGGCCCCTCGCCGCGGAGTACGACCAGTTCGTCGAGCGGTACGAGCGGGTGCTCACCGGCTTGGACGCCGGTCTGGTCAGCCCGGCGCAGGCGCTGCGCACCCGCACGGAGCTGCGCGTGGACTGGCGCCGCTTCCCGGAGACCGACCCCGACCTGCCCGCCGAGCTGCTGCCCGCCGGCTGGGCGCGCGACCGGGCCCAGAAGGTGTTCCTGCAGATCTACGACCGGCTCGGCCCGCTCGCCGAGCTCCGGTTCCGGCAGGTGCTGGCCGCCACGGACCCCGCGCTGGCCGAACTCGCCACCCACCACGACTCGGTGCAGGTGGCCGAGTTGTTCGCCGGCCTGGGCGAACACCACCCGGTGGGCGACACCCCGTTCGAGAAGGCCGCCGAGGCCCGCCGCCTGGACGACGCGGGACGGCAGTTCCCGGGCCGGAAGTCCTGAGCCGGGCCGGCGCGGCCGGAAGATTTTCCCGGGGGCTGTCGATCCCGGCGGTCGTCGTTCGACGCGTGGTCGAAGGCGCCCACCGGGGGGCTCGGACAGTGAGGACACTTCCATGACCGAACCGAACGCGGAAACGACCCGGCGCGCGATCGTCGAGCACACCCGGCGCCTGGCGGAATCGGCCGCCGCGGCCGGACCGGACGCCGCCGTGCCGACCGCCCCGGAGTGGACCGTCACCGACCTGGTCACGCACCTGGGCCAGACCCAGCACTGGGTCGCGGAAATCATCGAACGGCGCATCACCGACCCCACCCGGCTGCCCACGGAGATGGCTGTCTCGCCCGCCGATCCCGGCGACTGGCTCGCGTGGCTGACGGAGTCCGCGCAGCGAGTCGCGGACGCGTGCGCCGACGACGCGCTCGACGCGCCGGTGTTCAACGCCGCGGGCGACGAGCGGTCCGGAGGGCGGTTCTGGATGGTCAGCATGCTGAACGAGGCCGTCGTCCACGGCTTCGACGCGGCCATCGCGGCGAACCGGCCGGTCGACGTCGACGCCGGCATCGCGGCCGCCCTCATCGGCAACCACCTCAGGATGCTCACCTCGCCGACGTGGGAGATGCAACGACCCGAGTCCGCCCACGCCCTCCGCGGCACCGGGCAGACCCTGCAGTGGCAGGCCACCGACACCGCGGACGCCTGGCTCATCGAACGGCGCCCGGACGGGGCGACCTGGCAGCCGGGAACCGGGCAGGCCGACGTGACGCTGACCGGCCCGGCCGGATCGCTGTTCCTGACCTTGATCCGGCGGCTCCCCCTCACCGACCACGCGACGGCCGCGATCAGCATCGACGGCGACAGCGACCTCGCCCGGCACTGGCTCGACCACACCGCCCACGCCGCCGGCTGATCGTGCGACGATCGGGGTCGTGAACCCGCAGCAGTTCCGCGCCGTCATCGCCGCCGGTCCGCGCGACCGCGCGGTCATCGCGGTGCCGTTCGACCCGGACGAGACCTGGGGCGCCAAGGCCGACCACCCCGTGGGCGGCACGATCGACGGCAGGCGAGTCCGCGGGAGACTGTCGCCGACCGGCAGCGGATGGCAGCTGACCATGACGCCGACGTGGCTGCGCGACACCGGCGTCACGATCGGCACCGAGGTGACCGTCGAGCTGGCGCCGGAAGGTCCCCAACGCGAAGACCTCGCCGACGACATCGCCGAGGCGCTGGCCGCCAACCCCGCCGCCGCCGCGTTCTTCGACACGCTGGCGCAGTTCTACCGCAAGGCCTACCTCCGCTGGATCGAGGCGACCACCCGCCGTCCGGACCTCCGCGCGGCCCGGATCGCCGAGGTGGTCGACCTCCTCGCGGCTCGGATCAAACAGCGACCAAGGCCGGCGGAACCGACCGGGGCTGTCGAATCCGGGCCACCTCGTTCGTAGCCAGGTCGAGAGGGCGCCCGCCAGGGGCCGCCGCCACGACCGCAGGAGATACCGATGCCGCACTAACCGGCCAAGGTCCACCGCATGTTCGAGCTCGTCGAACCGATCGCCACCATCACCTTCTCGGCGGTGCCGACCGAGGCGTTCCTGGCCCTCGGCATGCGCAACTACTGGGACGGGTACTTCGCCGGCCGGGCCGCGCCGCTGGGGCTGGCCCCGGCCGAGGTGGTGCACGCGGTCTTCTACAACTTCGCCGACGGCGAAGTGGCGCGCCACATCCCGTGGGTCTGGGAGAAGACCACCCCCGAGGAGGCGATCGCCGTGCGCGAGCGAGCCAGCGCCACCGCACTGCGGCAGACGATCGGCGACCTCGCCGGCTCCCCCGGCCTGGTACGGGCCGCCGACCTCGCCACCCGGGCCGCGGTCAGCGCGCCGACCGAAGGCCGGGCGCTGTACGCCGGGCTCCGGGCGCTCGCGGTGCCCGAGGAGCCGGTGGCCCGGCTCTGGCACGCGGCGACGCTGCTGCGCGAGCACCGCGGGGACGGCCACAACGCCACCCTCGTCGCCCACGGCATCGGCGGCACCGAGGCCCACGTCCTGCTCGCGCTCTCCCTCGGCATGCAGGCGGCGGAGTTCGGCCGGGTCCACCACCTGCCCGAGGCCCGGCTGGCCGCGGTCGTCGACGGCCTGCGCGACCGCGGCCTCGTGGACGCCGCGGGCGGTTTCACCGAAGCCGGCCGGCAGACCAGCGAGCGGATCGAGGCCGTCACCGACGAACTGGCGGCGCCGCCGTACGAGGTGCTCGACCCGGACGAGCTCGACGAGCTGATCACCGGGCTCGAGCCGATCGCCGCGGCGGCCCAGACCGTCGACTGAGCAGGCCGCGTTTTCGCGCGGGCTCAGAACTTGAGGTCGAAACCTTGGACGTACCAAGCCCCTTCGTGCTTCAGCATCTTGAAGGTGAGGCTGAACGAACCCGTGTCCCCGGTCGCGCCGATCAGTTCGAGGCTGCGCAGCGTGCGGCCGTCGAGCTTGACGGCCGTGTCCGGCACGGTCACCTCGTTCCCCTTCGCCGTCACCCCGGTCACCTCGACCTGCCCCTGCGGAGGCAGCTTGACGCCCGGCTTCGCCCAAGCCTCGCGCAGCGACTTGGCGCTCGAGAGCGCTTCGGGGCTCTTGCACAGCGTTTCGGCGTCTCGGCCGGCGGGCAGCACGGGAGCGCCGGACAGGCACGCCTCCGTGTACTGCTCCTGCAAGATCTGGGTCACCCAGCGCTCGAGAGCGGCCTGGAGGGTGTCGGCACCGGATGCGGGCTGCGCCTGGGACGTCTGCGCGGAAGCGCTTGCGGGCGAAGCGGACGGGCTCGTCACCGGCACGGCCGAACCGCTGACGCCGGCCGAGCCACACGCGGTCAAGCCCAGGACCACCGCCGGCAGCATCGGGGCAAGCCGTCTCGCCTTGGGTCGCCGGGTGTGCACCGTCGGGGCGATCGTCACAGGGATTCCTCCTGGTTCAGCCGGTAAGTCCGGCTGCGGGGCTTTCGTCGGCCCGGAGCATGGTGTGAGACGACCTGAGCCGTCAACCGCCCCGCGCGAAGCCTGCCCTTTCGATCACCGTCGCCGGTCGCTCTTCCGGACACGGCCATCCGCTTCGCGCGGTTCACCGGAGGTTCAGCGCGGGGCGAGATCGGCGATCTCTTGCGCGGACCAGTGCCCCTGCGCCCCGGGCAGCGGCGCCAGGTACCCCGCGATCTCCGGCAAGGACCATCCGTGCGCTTCCCGCAGCCCGCCCACGAGCATGGCCAGGTAAGCGGCCGACGGCGGGTTCTTCTCGATGTCCGCCGCCGACCAGGGCGCCGTGAACGTCAGGACGGGACAGCCGTCGAGATCACCGAGGTGCAGCAGGGTTTCATAGCGACCCGGCCCGAGCTGGTCACGGCTGGTCCGCAGCACGGTGCGCAAATCCAGGTCCGGGCCCGGCTCGCGGTACATTTCCTGCTCCGCGATGTCGGAGAACTGCCCCGCGGTCACCAAATACGACCGCATGGCCGCCCGCCCCGGCAACGCCGGGTCGAAGAACGCGCGACCGCCGTGCCAGACCGGCGATTCCGTCGCGAAGTAGACCCCACCGGGGAACTCGCTCGCCACGACGCGACGCGCCGGACTGCGGTCGCGGCACCCGGCGTAGCTGCGCTGGGCGCCCGGCGGCGTTCCGCCTTCGAGGTAACACCGCAACCGCGCGGCGTACATGTTGGACCCATAGCTCGCGTACCAAACCAGCGGCGGAAGGGACGAACTCACGCCACCACGGTATCGCGCGGGAAAGGACGGGCCGGGACCATCGGCCCGCGCTGTCCTACCACCCCGGGTATTCCGCGTGGATCTCGCCGTCGAACAGTCTCCAGTAGAAGGCGTTCATCTTCGCGGCCGCAGGCGCGTGCCGGGCCAGGATCGCGGCCACCTCCGGGGGCACGTCGTCCGGGATGCGGCCGGCAGCGCACTGCCGCACGTACTCGTTGCGCGCGACCGGGCCGCCACCGGTCGGCACCGGCACACCGCACACCGCGGTCACGAGCCAGTTCACCAAGCGCATGGCGGCGTAACCTTCGTCGTGCGTCGCGTGGCGTTCGGCGAAGCCGCGCTCGGCGGCCGACAGGTCGAAGTGCGGCGAGGTGGCCAGCCCGAAGTCGGTGAGGTAGATCCGCTCCCCGTCGGTGCGCATGTTGCCGAAGTGCCCGTCCATGTGCAGCAGTTGCCGACCGCGCAGGAACTCCACGATCTGCGAAAACTGCCGCTCGACCGTGGCCGCTTTGCCGGCGGGGTTCTCCGCCAGCCACTCCGGCATCGGGTGCGGGATGTGTTCGCAGAACAGCACCAGGCTGCACGATGCCGCGACCAGCGCGTCGAACCGGGCCCGCACGCTCGAGCACCCACCCAGCGCGGCGACCACCTTGTCGACGTCGGCGTACTCCTCGGCGACCGGCGGACGGCCGGGCAGCACCCGCCAGTGGTGGAGCATCGGGAACGCCTGCGTCTCACCGGCCAGAACGGCGTCGGTGACGATCACGTTCGCGGCCAGCTCGCGCCACGCGGTGAACCCGGGGCTGACGATGCCGTACTGGCAGTGCACCGGCAGATCGAACAAGTTCGCGGTGGAGCCCGGGTGCGCGAGCTCGAGATCGGTCAGCGGGATGCGCTTGACGAACACCGGCACGCCCTCGACGTCGAGGACCGCCGAGCCGCCGCCCACGCCCACCCCGGTGGCCTGCCCCGCGCCGACGAGCGCGGCCAGTTCGCCATCACTGCGGGATTCCAGGAAAGCCGAGAGGTTCCGGTGGCGAGCCTGCCTGGCGGCGATCACCGCACAAGTCTGCCACGGACCAGACTGCGCCGGCCTTCGCTACGAGAGCACCACCACGCACGGGCAAGTACCGGCTACGTGGTTGACCCGCACCGGATCGGCCGACGAAAACTCCCCGTACTCCTCGTCCCCGAAACCGATCCGGATGACGTCGGGCGAAGGCGGCTCGAGCACCGTTCCCCGCCGGACGCGGCGGCGGCCGTTCACCGGGTCGGGCTCGCCGAACACCAGCACCCGGTCACCCGGGGCGAAGTGGCTCCAGTAGCCGCCCTGGCGGGTGCTCCGGGCGGCCGCCGTGAACGCGCGGTCGTCGATTTCGGTCATCGGGAACCTCCTGGAGCGGTGCCTGCCGACCACACTACACATACTTGTTGGTTGACACGCAAGTTACTTTGCTAGACTCCAGGGCATGACCACCACCCGCCGCACCCAGCAGCAACGCCGGGACCAGGCCGAAGCCGCGCTGCTGGCCGCCGCCGCCGAACTGGTCGTCGAGCAAGGGGTTCGCTCGCTGACGCTGGCGCGAGTCGGGCAGCGCGCCGGCTACAGCCGCGGCATCGTCACCCACCACTTCGGCGGCAAGCAGGCACTGGTGGAACGGCTCGCCCGCGCGACGCAGGCCGGGTTCGTGCCGGGCCTCGGCGATCTGCCGCCCGGACTGGACCGTCTCCTGCGGCTGATCGACGGGTACCTCGGTGAGCTCGCCCGCCTCGGCGTGTTCAACCAGGCTTTCCTGCTGCTGTGGGCCGAAGCCGCGACCCAGCCCGACCTGGCCCCGATCTTCCGCGAGCGCGACGACGCCTTCCGCGCCGACCTGCGCGTCGACGTCGAAGCCGGCATCGCGGCCGGCGCCATCGACCCCGGCTTGAGGCCCGACGACGTCGCGATCGCCATCGTCGGGCAGCTCCGCGGGATCGCCCTGCAGCGGCTGCTGCACCCGCGCGGCGTCGACGTCGAGCAGGTGCGCCGCAGCGTCACCGGCCACTGGCGCCGGGCGCTCGCCCCGGCCTAGGTGTATTGCCCTGTGAGGTTGGGACGTGGCCGGCCTGCGAGTGCGGTGTGTCCGCGGTGGTGGTTGCAGGTGTGCAACCAGCCCGGAAGCGCCGCCCGGCGTTCGGTCTCGGTCCGGTAGGGCTGGCTGTAGGCCCATTCCTCGAGCAGGGTCCGGTTGAACCGCTCGACCTTGCGGTTGGTCTGCGGCCGGTAAGGCCGGGTGCGTTTGTGGGTGATCTGCGCGTCGCGCAGCGTGTCGCGCCAGGGGCGTGAGCGGTAGCAGGAGCCGTTGTCGGTCAGCACCCGTCGGATGGTGATGCCGTAGCCGGCGAAGTGAGCCGGGCGAGCCGGAAGCGGCTCAGGATCCGGTGCATCGTCGAGGGGGTTCAGCCCGAGCAGGTAGGCGATGTGGGCCGGTCCCCAGCGCCGTATGATCACTCGCCGCTCGACTCGGTTGAGCGTGCGGTTCGGACTGGTGCGAGGCCGGCTGGGCCGATCTGTCATGGCAGCGGTGCCGAGGTCGCGGTAGCGGCCGGCCCATCGGGCGGCAGTCGAGACCGACACCTGGAAGCGTTCCCGCACACCAAGATCATCCGATCACGTGTCGCCACGATCGCAACCTCCCCGGACAAAACACCTAGGGCACCGTTCCTCCCGGTCAGCCGCTGCGAAAACCACCACGGCACGCCGTTTTCGGCGAGAATGACGAACGGGCGGTCACCGGCCGCCTGCCCGTCGCCTCCGGGTGACCGGCCGTTCCGGACGAACCACCGGTGTGCCCGCATGCCTGATCTGCGCTTCCTGCTGCTGGGCCCGGTCGAGGCGCACCTGGGCGACCGGCGGCTCGAGCTGGGGCGCCGCCGCGAACGCGCGCTGCTGGCGGTGCTGCTGCTGGAAGCCGGCCACGTCGTCCCCACCGAGCGGCTGGTCGACCTGCTGTGGGACAACGCCCCGCCGGCCTCGGCCCGCACGGCGGTGCACACCCACGTGTCCAGGCTGCGCACCGCACTCGACCCGGATCGGGACGGCCGCCACGGCTTCCGCCTGCACGCCCACCGCCGCGGCTACCTCGCCGAGGCCGGCCCGGACGCGATCGACGCGCACCGGTTCACCGGGCTCGTGCGCGCCGCCCGTGCCCTCGGCGAGCCGGGTGCGCGGGCCACCGCGCTGCGGACGGCCCTGGCCCTCTGGCGTGGACCGGCCCTGCAGGATTCCGCTTCTTCCCTGCTCCGGCAACGGCTGACCGCCGAGCTGACCGAGACGCGGTTCACCGCGACCGAACTCGCCCTGGCCGCCGAACTGCAGTGCGGACGGCACCGTGAGCTCATCGGCGAACTGACCACGCTGACCGCCGAGCACCCCACCCGGGAGACGCTGTGGGCCCAGCTGGCGCTCGCCCTCCACCGCTGCGGCCGCCAGGCCGACGCGCTGCACACCCTCGACCGGGCCCGGCGGCGCCTGGTCGACGATCTGGGCATCGATCCCGGACCGCAGCTGAGCCGGCTGCACCAGCGGATCCTGCGCGCCGACCCGGCACTGCACCTCGGCGCGGAACCACCGCACGTCCCCGCCGCCCACCACCAGCTCCCCGCGGACATCGCGGACTTCACCGGGCGCCGGGAACACCTGCGGCGCCTGCACGAAGTCGCGGACGGCGCGACGTCGGCCACCACGACGACCATCTGCGTCATCGAGGGCATGGGCGGGACCGGCAAGACCCGGCTGGCCGTCCGCTTCGCCCACCAGCTGGTGCGCCGCCGCCTGTTCGACGAGATCCAGCTGTGGGCCGACCTGCGCGGGTTCCACCCCGAGCAGCCACCCGCCGATCCCGCGGCCGTCCTGGAGAACTTCCTGCGGTTGCTGGGAGTCGCCGCGCACCAGCTCCCGGCCGATCCCGACGCGCGGGCCGCCCTTTACCGCAGCAGGCTGGCCGGGCGCCGGGCGTTGGTGCTGCTCGACGACGCCGCGTCGGAAGACCAGATCCGCCCCCTGCTGCCCGGAACCGCGGACGGTCTCGTCGTGGTGACGAGCAGGCGGACGCTGCCCGGCCTCGACGGCGCCGGTTCCCTTCCGGTCGGCGGGTTCAGCACCGCCGAGGCGCTCGAGCTGCTCGACCGCTACGCCGGGAGCGACCGGGTGCGGCGGGAAGCGGACGACGCACGCCGGCTCGCCGACCTGTGCGGGAACCTGCCGCTCGCCGTCGCGGTCACGGCGCGGCACCTGCGGTCCCGCCCGGACTGGCGGCTCGGCGAGCTCGTCCGCCGCCTCGGTACCGGCGAGCGACGGCTCAGCGAACTGTCTCCGCCCGCCCGAGCGGCTCGCGCCGTCTTCGACCTGTCCTACCGGGGTCTGCCCGCCGGCCACCAGCGGGTCTTCCGCCTGCTGGCGGTCCACCCGGGACGCGACTTCGAGGTCTGCGCGGTCGCCGCGCTCGCCGGGATCACCGAAGCATCCGCGCAGGCCGTCCTGGACGACCTGCTCGACGAGCACCTGCTGGTGCCGAGCACCCCGCACCGCTACGGCATGCACGACCTCATCCGGCAGTACGCCGGCGAGCGGTCCCGCGAGCACGATCCCGGACCGGACCGGCAGGCCGCACTCGACGGCCTCGCCCGCCACTACCTCCTCCGGGCCCGCCACGCGACCCTGCTGATCCACCCGCCGGAGACCAGGCGGGTCAGCGCCCCGGAGGGTCCGGCGCCCTGGCGCACCGCCGTCGAGGCCGTCGAGTGGACGGAGACGGAGTACGAGAACCTCGTCGCCACCGCGCAGGCCGTGGCGACCGCGTCGGACGCCGTGCTGGCACTGGCGCTGGTCGCCGCCCTCTACCGGCCGCTGGCCAACCGGGGTCACTCGACCGATCGCATCGCCCTCACCAGGATGGCCGTGCGCATCGCCCGGCAGGCCGGCGACCGCCACGCCGAGGCGCAGTCCCTGGAAGACCTCGGCACCCTCTGCGGGCAGATCGGGGCGGCCGTCGAGGCCCAGGCCTGCAGCCGGCAGGCGTTCGAGATCTGGACCGAGCTGGGCGACCCCGTCGGGCAGCAGGGCTGCCTGGCCGACCTCGGCAACACGTGCCGCCAGCAGGGCGACCACGAGAAAGCCGTCGACTTCCTGCAGCGGAGCCTCGCGATCGCCGTCGCGTCCGGCAACCGCCGCGGCGAAGCGTCCGTGCTCAACTTCCTCGGCCTGACTTACCAGGGCACGGCCGAGTTCGACACCGCGATCGAGCACCTGGCCCGCAGCGCGGCGCTGTTCCACGAGATCGGCAACGAGCTCGGTGCGGCGATCGCGCTGGCCAACCGGGGCTGGGCGCACCAGCGCGCCGGACAGCCCGGCGAAGCCGCCGGCTACCACCGGCGCGGCCTGGAGATCTTCCGGGCGATCGGCGATCGCTACAACGAAGCCGAACAGCACTGGGGCATCGCGCAGGCCGCGCACGACTCCGGCGACCCGGCCACGGCGCGCCCGCACTGGCGCACGGCCATCACGATCCTGCGCGAGATCCAGGCCGTCGACGACGAGGAGGCCACCGAGATGCTCGCCCGGGACGTCCCCGCGATGCCCGAGGTCATCCGCCTCAACACCTGAAAGCCGTCCACGGGGTGCGGCCGGCCGCCGATGGCAAGGTGTTCGGCAAGGTCGCCGCGGCACAGTGGGCACGCTCAACCCGGGAGCGCACCGCTCCGGAACCGATCAGGGGGCGTCGCCGTGGGATCCGAGGGGGCCGGCCGGCCCGTGCCTCCGCTTTCGGCGGAGGTCCTGAGTGAAGCCGCGCGGCGGCCGCACGCGCCCCCGCGGCTGCTGCGTGCCGCCGACGCGGTCCTGGACGGCAGGTTCACCTGGGACGAAGTGGCCGGCGGCCGGTGCGAGCACCCGTTCGCCCAGTCGCTGTTCACGCCGAAGGCGGAAGAGACCCTCTGGCCATACCTCCGCGAGGTCGCCGACGAGCTCGCGGAGCCACCGGACCGGCAGGCCGAACGCGAACCGGCCGCCGAGGACGACGACGAAGACTTCAGTCTCCGGACCTACCGGCGGTGACCGCCGCACTTTCGACCAGGAAGGCACCGATGCAGGACAAGCCCGAACGCGGGCCGGGGTTCTTCGCGGACACCGGTGGCATCAAAGGGATCGCGGGGCAGCTCGACGACGCCGCGGCGGACCTGCGCGCCCGGACCGCAGAGATGCGCGACCTGATGTTCGGCGCCGCCACGGAGCCCGGCACCACCACCGGCCCCGCGCTGGTCTTCGGCGGCACGACCGCGGGCGGCGCCACGCTCGGCCGGAAGTTCGACGACCTGATCGCCGAGGTGGCGAGCTACGGCCAGGCGCTGGGGGAAACGATGAGCGCGGCAGCCGGGCAACTGCGCACGACGGGCGACATCTACGCCCGGACCGAGCACGAGATCAGCGGCACCTAGGAGCTTCATGTCCGCCTTTCCGGAATTCCCCGCTGATCCGAAGCACCTCGGCCAGGCTTTCTTCACCGAGTGCCACGCTTCGCTCGCCAAGAAGATCCACGACGAAACGCCCATGCCGCACCAGATCCTGGACAAGGGCGCCGGGCCCGGTGCGGGCTCGCCCGTCGCCGAGCCGGAGGTGTGGCAGCACCGGGTCGACGACGCGATGGCGGACCTGGCGTACTGGCAGAGCTACGCACTCGACGGCGACGTGAGCCTCATTTCCGGCCACGGACCGTGGATGACGCTGGTCGACAAGGGAAACGCCTTGTACAGCAGGGCGTGCAGCGACATGAAGAACGCGGTCGCGGCCATGGACGACGTCTGGAGCGGCGCCGCGCACCAGGAGGCCAAGCGTTACCTGCAGACCACGTCCGGCCTCGTGGAAGGCTATTGCCCCAGCCCGGGCAGCGGCGAGACGGGAATCATCAACGAAGCCGCCATCCAGCTGGAGGGTGCGTACCTGACGGCGGTGGCGTTCAAGAAGGACCTGTACAACCTGGCCAAGCAGGCGTCGGACGCGCTCGACCAGCTCGACAAGGGCGGGACCGGTGAAGCGATCGGCGTCGGCCTGATCGTCGGCGGGCTCGCGCTCGAGGGGCTGGGAGCCGTGCTCCAGAACGCGAAATCGCCGGTGACCGCCTTCGGGGGTGGCGTGCTGTCCGCGCTCGGTGATCTCGTCCTGAGCAACGGAATCGACAAGGTCGAGAAGCAGTACGTCGGCGGCCGGGACCCCGGGGAGATCATGCGCACGCTGAGGACCGCGACGACCAAGGCCCAGGAGAGCTACTCGGTCGCCGCCGACCGCGCGGGCCGGGACCTGAGCAAGATCTGGGAAGAGATCGACAGCAAGATGACCAACGCCGTCCTGCACCCCCTGTCCGCACCGGCCCCGAACGTCGCGATATCGCCCGCCGCCCGGCTGTCGAGGCTCTTCCCCGAGGGCTGACCGGTACCGGCTCGTCCGCCTCGGCGAAGGCCGAGAGGTCGTGGTTCGCCGCGTTGCTCGGCGCCACGACGGGGTCGCCGGCCCGGATGGTCACGCCGCCGCCCAGAACGCCCACGAGATCGCCGGCGATCTCGACCTCGACCGGATCCTCGATCTCGTGATGGGCCATCGCGAAGATCCCCGGCACCCCGGACTACCGGCAGCCGATCCTCGACGCGGCCCTCGCCGGGCTGCGCGAGCACCACGCCTGAGGTCCGCGCGCCTGGCGCGGGTGCGGTTTCCGACGAACCGCGTAGGCCGATCGAGGTACCGCGCCCGGTGCGTGATCACCACTCTTGACAAGTGGCCGGAGAAGCACCTACATGGACATTGGTTCAAACCACTCGGCAGGAGTTGAGCTACCGTGGTCAAGCTTGGTCGGATCACCGCGTTGCTGGCAGGCACCGCCCTCGTGGCGGGCATGATGACGGGCACGAGTGCGGCGAGTACGCCCGCCGCGCCGCGCAAGACCGGGCCGATCAGCGTGGCCTACGTCGAGGTGAACAACAACAGCATGCTGAACGTGGGCAAGTACGCGCTGGCCCAGGGCGGCGGCAACGTGTTCGACATCGGCGTCATCTTCGCCGCCAACATCAACTACGACACCGCGACGAAGTCGGCGTACCTGTACTTCAACCCGAACGTGCAGAACGTGCTGGACAACGTCAGCACCCAGGTCCGCCCGCTGCAGGCCAAGGGCATCAAGGTCATGCTGTCGATCCTGGGCAACCACCAGGGCGCCGGGTTCGCCAACTTCCCGTCCCAGCAGGCGGCCGCGGCCTTCGCCAAGCAGCTCTCCGACGCCGTGACCAAGTACGGGCTCGACGGCATCGACTTCGACGACGAATACACCGAGTACGGCAACAACGGCACGGGCCAGCCGAACGCCAGCTCCTTCGTCTACCTCGTCTCGGCCCTGCGCGCGGCGATGCCCACCAAGCTGATCTCGCTGTACAACATCGGCCCGTCGGCGTCGAGGTTGTCCTACGGCGGGGTCGACATCTCGTCGAAGTTCACCTACGCCTGGAACCCGTACTACGGCACCTGGGGCGTGCCGAACATCGCCCTCCCCAAGTCCGGGCTCTCCCCCGCGGCGGTGCAGATCGCGGCGACGTCCACCAGCACCGCGGCCAGTCTCGCCCAGCGAACCGTGAGCGAAGGCTACGGCGTTTTCCTGACCTACAACCTCGGTGCGAGCGATGCGCACACGTACATCTCCAGCTTCACGAGGCCGTTGTACGGCAAGGACGCCGTGTACACGAACTGAGCCGCCCGCCGGTCACGGCGTGTACGGGTCCTTGTAGGGAGCTTCGAACACCTTCTCGTGAGCATGACCCGCGTTCCGGTGTTCCAGCTGGTAGATGGCCGGGTCGTTCTGCTCCGCGATGACGCGTTCCCGGTCGTACCCGTGCATGTAGGCCTTGAACCGGTAGCTGCGCCACTCGTGGCTCGGTTTGTGCCCGAAGACGAACGTGGACCGGGCCGGGTGCGGAACCCAGTCCGACGCGTAGCCGGGATCCGTGCTCTTGAGCCTGATCCCGGTGTCGCGGTGGTACCGGACTATCCGACCGCTCCGGTCGACCTCGGGCGGGATCGTCTTGGTCTCGTCGACGGCGGAGATGAACTCGTTCTTCCCGTTGCGTGGGGCGTTCTTGAAGATCTCGTGCTGGACGTCCCCGCGGAGCGGCACTCTGCGGTAGGTGGGCGGAACACGCTCTTCGATCGAGGACGCCCAGGTGTCCGTCTCCTCGTCGAACCGCATCCAGTGGTCCCGGGACTTCTTGATGGCGCGAGACCAGCCGCCCCGGAAGCTGCCCGAGAAGAACCGGCCGGGAGTGTTGTGGCCAGGGGCCCGGGTAGGCGTGGCCGGGCCCGCGCCGAGACCGGTGGGACCGCCCAGGGGACTGCGCAGCTCCGCGAGCCGGATCAGGGAAGCGGCCAGCTCGTCGCGCAGGCCCGCGGTGGTCTGCGGTGCCCGGCCGATCCGGTCGGCGAGATCCGTCATCCGGGCCGCCAGGCCGGTGATCTCCGCGGCGGGTTCACCGCTCGCTCCCGCCACCTCGGCCGCGGTCGCGCTCGCGACGTCCACGATGTCCAGCGCGGCTTGCCGGATACCTGCTTCGTCCTTCGCGGGCAGATCGATCAGGTGCCGGGCGAGGCCGAACTCGGGATGCGGGCGGGAGACAGCCGACTGCCCCTCCCCGCCGCTCTGCCCGTCGGGCCGGCCGAGGTTGTCCACCTGGGTCCGGGCATCCGCCCGGGCCTGGTCTCCGCTCAGGCTCTGCACCCCGCGTGCGAAGGGCGCTGCCGCCGTCGCGGCGACCGCGATCGCCGAGACCAGGACGGCACCGACCACATTGGACTGACCGCCGCACGGGTCGGCCGGGGACGCGGCATCGGACTGCAAGGACTCCGTGCAGTCCGCGGACGCCTCCCCTTCCGACAGGAACAGGATCGCGACCATCCCGGCGACCACGGCCAGCACGCGGAACAGCGCCACGAGGCGAGTCATGCCGTCGTCCGCCCGGTGGTCTCGAGCAGCGCCCGAGGCGGATGGGCTTTCAGGTCCAGCACGAGCGAACGCAGCCGGGTCTCGTCCGGCGCGTCCTCCTCGGGTTCGCCGCGGGACCGGTGCCACAGCTGCGTTCCCAGTGCGAGCTGCGCCGCGTGCAGCCGGCCGAGGTAGCGGTACGACGCGAGCCCGCCGTGGCGCGCGGCGACGAGCACCTTCACCTTGAAGCGCCGCTTCGGGGTCATCAGGATCGGCACCTCGCCCACGCCGACCGCGCCCGTTCCCCGGCTCGCCTCCGCCTCGAGCTCCCGGGTCAGCGCGGCCGCCTGGTCGCGCAGGCCGCGCCGGAGCAGCACGACGTAGATGACCACGAACGGCCCTTGCAGCAGGACCAAGGTCGCCGGCTGCAGCACCAGCGACTGCAGTTGCGGGCTCGGGGCGAACCACCCGGTCTCGAGCCCGGTGAGGTAGGGCAGCGTCGCGTCGGTGAGGAAGTGCCCCGCCACGGCGACCAGGAACCCGAGCGCGACCACCCGGCGCCGTCGCCGTGGATCGGCGAGCTGCCGCGTCAGGCCGATCGTGGCACCGAGAATCGCCGAAAACGCGACGTGCGAGGTCATCAGCGACACCGTCTGCCGCGTCCAGAACTGGAACTCGGGTGCGCCCTGGCCCATGTACTCGACGGTCTCGACCATGGTGAAGCCGAGCCCCACCACCGCACCGAGGACGAGGCCGGACACCAGCCCGTCGATCCGGCGGCGGCACAGCAGCACGAGGATCACGATGCCCGCGCCCTTGGCCAGCTCTTCGAAGAGCGCGGCGTCGACCGAAAGCCCGGTCCTGGTCAGCTGCTGCGCGTCCTGCAGCTGCTGCAGCGGCGACCGGTCACCACCGAGTCCGGGGTGCCGCGTCAGCTCCGCCAGCTTGGTGTCGTAGACGAACGCCTGCGCGGCGTCCTTGAACAGGGCGTTCATCAGGCCACTCATCCCGGTCGCGAAGACCGCGCCCCAGGTGAACCCCAGCAGCACCAGCCACGCCGGCATCCGGTGGTGGCGTTGCAGCCGGTAGGTCGACCACACCGCGAACGCGGTGGTCGGGACGCACGCCAGCCAGTACGCCAGGTGTCCCGTCACGATGGCGACCGGCGTGATCACGAACGGAGCGAGCAGCACTCCCGCCGTCCCGAGCGTGCCGAAGTGCAGAATGCGCTGCTGCCCCAAGGAGTTCCCGGCCTGCCGGGAGCGCACGAGAACGGCCATCAGCAGGGCGGCCGCGACCGGCCAGCTGATCAGCACCGCCGTCAGCTGCGTCCGCGCCGCGGCGTCGAACGACTCGGCCCAGCTGCGCCCCTCGGCCGCGCCGGCCACGTCCGGCTTCACCGCGTCGAGCAGCATCCACAGGCCCAACGCCCCCGACAGCACCGCCGCGACGATCAGGACCGCCGTCGCCCGCGCTACCCGCACCGATCCCGGCATTCCCTCAACCCCCGTTCCGTGCCGGCGGAGCGGACGGCACCCGCAGCCCCGGTGGCAGCTCCGGAGTCGTGGAACACGCCGCGAAGACGCCCACGCCGATCGCCAAGACCGCGAACAGGGCACAGAGGTGCAGGAACCGTATCTGCGGCTCGAGCACCGGGTCCGGCTCCGGCCGCCGATCCGGTACCCGCGGCGGTTCGGCGCGAGGTCGCGGGCCCGGCCGGCGCGTCCGCCGCAGGATCACCGCCCCCGCCGCCAGGATCGCCACCACTCCCAGCAGCGCACCGAGCCAGCCCCAGAGCCCACCGGCCGGCGGCGGCGCCGGGCGCATCGAAGCACCGCCCGTGACCTCGTACATGTCGACGGCGCACGACACGAACCGGTGATCGGTCTCCTTCGCGCGCTCCTCCCCGTCGACGGTGATCGTGCAGGTCACCCACAAGCCGGACGAGTCCGCGGCCGAATCGGGATCGGCCCGCGCGGTCAGCAGCAGCACGTTGGCGGGCGGGCTCGCGACGTCGACGGTCTTCCGCCAGACGGGCCCGTCCGGCTTGCCGCCCTCGGACGTGGTGGTCCCGGGTGCGCTGAAGCCGACGTCGAACGAGCCTGCCCGGTACGCCCCCTCGACCGACACCACGAGCTCCACCTCGTAGGTGCCGTCCCCGGAGCAACCACCGCACAAAGCCAGCATCGCGAGCAACGACAACGCGATCGAACGTCGGTGCACAGCCGCTCTCCCCCGGAAACCGTCAGGCCGGTGCCGAGCTTGACACTGTGCGCCCGTATGTCGCGACCTTCGTCGGCGTGAGCTTAAAAACGCAGCTCAGCGGCACTCACAGCGTCGTGTCGCACAGCGCGGTGCCCAGGGCGGTCCGGTGGTGCAAGGACCGGTTGCCGTCGCGGCGGGTGACGACCAGACCGGCGTCCCGCAGCACGCCGATGTGCTGGCTCACGGCCGGGGACGACAACGCGAAGCGGCGCGCCAGCTCGCCGGTGCTGCGCATGTCCGTCAGTCCGGCCAGCAGCCGGCCGCGGGTCCGGCCCACCAGCGCTTCCAGGCGGGTGCCCGCCGCACCGGGCAGATCGCCGTGGGCCGCGGTGAGGGTGAGGTCGTGCTCGACCGGGTGGACCAGCACGGGAACCGGGCAGGATCGGTCCATGAGCGTCACCGGGTTGCTCCAGCAGAAGAAACTCGGCACCAGCACGAGACCGCGCCCCCGCAGGTGCACATCGGTATCGACCGGGTAGTCCGCCTCCAGCACGGGTTTGGACCACCGCACCACGGGTCGCAGGCTGTTCAGCACACCCTCGCAGCCCCCGTCGAGGAACGCGCGGGCCCGCAGCGCGCGATCGGCGTCGACGTGCGCCTGCACCACCGGCCAGTACGGCGCGACACAGGTGTCGTGAAAGGCGCGCACCGCCCCGACGAGCTCGCGCATCGCGTCCGCCGACCCCGCGGTGAGGCCGCGCGCCGACGACGGCAGGCGCTGGGTCCGGGCGATCACCTCGAACTCCGTCCGCATCCGCGCCGCCGGGGTCCGCGCGAGCGTCGCCACCCCCGCTTCCAGCCCCTGCATGCCTTCCACGGGCGTGATGAAGTCCGGGAACGACCCGTGCCGCGGCACCAGCGCCCGCACCATGCCCGCGGACGACCGCCGACGCTCCGGAGCAGGTCCTTCCCCTACCACGGCGCGCCAATGGTCGAAGGCGAGTCCGCCCGTCGTCGCGCCCAGCTTCTGCGACGCCAGCACGATCTCCCACAACGGATCCGGCCCCTCGGCCAGCCGGAGCCGGGCCAGGTCGGCGTCCGTGAAGTGGATGCGCAGCGTTCCCCTCACCGCGTGCTCCCCTCGCGCCCGTGCCGCTTTTTCGTCACTGCCAGCGGGACAGCCACCACCAGCACGAAGACCACCACCTTTCGAACCGTGCCCGGCTTTTCTCGAACCTCGCGCCGTGATGCCACCGGAACACCAGGACGGTGGCGCCCGCGCCGAGCAGGGTCAGGATGCTGCCGTACACGATCGGCCCGGTGTGCTTGTCGCCCTCGTCGAATTCCGCGCGCCGTTCGTCCGGCCACACCCGGATGTAGACCCGGCGGCCCGGGACGCCCACACCCCCCTTGTTGTGCTCGAAGGTCTCCGTCCTCGTCACCCCGTCGGGCCCGGTGTACTCGACGTCCACGGTCCGGTGCTCCCGGAACCCGGTCGCGACGACCCGCCCCGGGAAGAGCCCCGCCGACCGGTCCACGTCCACCGCCATCGCAACGCCGGCCCACACCCCCGCCAGCCCGCCGGCCAGCACCAGCAGAGGGAGCCACAGCAAGGCCGCCTCGGGCAGCCAGGACCTCGACGACGTCATGCCACCAGCACGCCGGAGCGGCCGTCGTGGTTGCCCCGGCGGACCCGCGATTCGTTGACCATCACGCTCCGCACTCCGTAGGTTCGACGATGACCGAGGAGGTCCGAGAATGAGCCACCTGGTGCGATTCACCGACGGCACCGGCAAGATCCGAGTCGGCCTGCTCACCGATGAGCAGCTGCGGCCGCTCGCGGTGGCGTCGATGGGTGACCTGCTGCGCCGCCCCGTGGCGGAGATCCGCGCGCTGGCCGAGGCCGCCGGAGAGCCCGTGCCCACGGCCGGGACGCGCCTGCTGCCGCCGCTGGACGGGCGGATGGAGGTGTGGGCCGCCGGGGTGACCTACCTGCGCTCCGAAGAGGCCCGCCGCGAGGAGAGCGCCGACGAGGACGTCTACGCGCGGGTGTACCGCGCGGAGCGGCCCGAGCTGTTCTTCAAGTCGGCCGCGTGGCGCGTGGTCACCGACGGCGAGCCGATCGCGATCCGCGCCGATTCCGCCAACGACGTGCCGGAGCCGGAACTCGGCCTGCTGCTGACCGGTGCCGGCGAGATCGCCGGGTACGTGGTGGTCGACGACGTCAGCTCCCGCAGCATCGAAGGCGAGAACCCGCTGTACCTCCCGCAGGCCAAGATCTACACCGGTTCGTGCGCGGTGTCCGCGCGGGTGCGGCCGGCGTGGGAGGTGCCGGACCCGCTGGCGCTCGGCCTCCGCATGCGCATCCTGCGCGACGGGCACGAGGTGTTCGCCGGCGAAGCCAATACCGCGCAACTGAACCGCGAACCGGCCGGCCTGGTCGAGTACCTGTGGCGGGACAACGACTTCCCCGACGGCGCCGTGCTCTCGACGGGCACGTCCGTCGTGCCGGGGCTCGATCAGGGGCTGCGGCCGGGAGACCTGGTCGAGATCGAGATCGACGAGGTCGGATCGCTGCACTCCCCCGTGGTGCGGGGTGCCGACGAGGTGCGCCGGGTGCTCGCCGCGCGCTGAGAGTCCGGCGGGGCTCGGTGGACGAACCCCGCCGGACGTTGGTCAGCTGATCGGTTCGATCCACACGTTGCGGAACCGCACGTTCTCCCCGGGATCACCGTGGTCCTGCAACCGGATCGCGCCGGGAGCGGCGCCTTCCGGATCGCCGGCCCCGGTCGATCCGGTGATGCCGACGTCGTTGTGGACGGTCACGCCGTTCCAGACGACGGTCACCCTGGCGTTGTCGGTCTTCGTCCCGGCACTGTCGAACCGGGCCGCCCGGAACGTGATGTCGTAGGTCTGCCACGTCAGCGGCGCTGTCGCGGCGTTCACGTCCGGCGCCCTCTGCGTGTAGATCGCGCCGGCCTCGTCGTTGGCGAGGCTGGTGTCACCGTAGGAGTCGAGCACCTGGACCTCGTAGCGGTCCTGCAGGTACACGCCGCTGTTGCCGCGCGCCTGCCCGGTCACGTTCGACGGGTAGCTGGGCTCGTACCACTCGACGTGCAGCTTGAAGTCCCCGAACTTCTGCCGGGTCCGGATGTCCCCGCCGAGTGACTCCATCGAGCCGCCGGCGACCGGCCAGGGCGCCGCTCCGCCGGAGCGGAGTTCCCAGGCGTTCAGGTCGGTCCCGGTGAACAACGGGATCCGGGTGGCCGCGGTGACGGTGATGTTGTCCAGGTTGACGTTGCCGGCGTCACCGCTGTCGAACCGGTAGGAGATCGAGTTCGCGCCCGCCGCGAGCGGCAGCGCTTCCGGCTGAAGCGCCCAGTTGTCCCACGTCGTCGTGCTGGCCAGCCGGGTCTGCCGGACCTTCGCGCCGTTGACGTAGACGCTCACGGATTTCGTCCCGGCACTGGGATTCGGGCCGTTCGCGTACCGCAGGCCGACGTTGTAGGTCCCGGCGGCCGGCACGTTCACCGCGAACGTCGTGGCGGCGCCCTGGTTCCAGTACCCGTCGACGAATCCGGTCGCTTCGTAGCCGGTGTGGTCGGTGTTGACGCCCGCGCCGCCGCTCAGCGTCGCGCGCTCGGCTTCGTAGGTCACGGCGGCAGGCGCGCCACCCACCAGCGAGTTGAGGGTGTACCACGCTTCCGTGCTCCACAGCGCCGTGCCGGATTCGGCCGCGAACGGCCGGGGCGACCGGACGTGGACGACCCGCCCGGGCAGCAGGCCGGCGATCTGCAGGGTGACCTTCTTGCGGTCGGCCGACACCGCCGCGCCGGTCACGGTGAGGGTCTGCTCGTCGACCTTGGGCCCGCCGTAGGTGGAAGTCGGTGCGTAGCGCCATTGCGAGACCTGGTACTTGGTGACCAGGTCCTGTGCCGTCGCGGCGGACAGCGGTTGCGTGTATTCGAGTTCGAACCCGCCCGCGACCGCCCGCATGGCGAGGATGTCGAAGGTGCTGGTGCCGTTGGGAGTCAGCTTCTGCAGGCCGTAGGCGAGCTTGCCCGGCTGCCCCCAGTTGCCGCCCCCGTCGATCCCGCCGGTGTAGATCGCGCCGTCCGGGCCGAGGCTGATCCGGCTGACCCCGGACTCGAGGCCCTGCGTCATGCGGAAGACCGCACCCTGGTACTCGCCGTTGACCTTCTCCAGGTAGACCCGTTGCAGGCCACCGTAGGTCACGTCACCGTAGACCAGCTGGCCGGCGAAGGTGCCCTGGGTCAGCTGGACCGGGTTGCTGGGCGAGTTGGCGATTTCGTTGTGCGGCAACCACACCACCGGCGCGGTCACCGGTTGCGCGTCGAACGGGCCCGCCGGGTTCGTGTAGTGGTTGAAGAACCGGTTCTGCTTGATGCGCACGAGCTTGTTCGCGGGCAGCCAGGCGCCCTGGTTGTCGGTGACGAAGAGGTCGCCTTCCGGGCCCCAGCCGATGCCGTGCGGGGTGCGCAGGCCGCCGGCGATGGTCGAGACGGCGCCGGTGTTCTTGTCGACCTTGATCGTGACGCCGCGGCCCGGCGCGGGCTGCGGGTTCGTCGTGGCGCCGCCGAGGTCGATCGCCACCGACAGGTTGACGTAGAAGAACCCGTCCTTGTACAGCAGGCCGAACGCGAACTCGTGGAAGTTGCCGCTGAACGGCCAGGTCGCGACCGTGCGGTAGACGTCGGTGACGCCGTCGCCGTTGGTGTCATTGAGTTCGACGAGCCGCGTCTTCTCCGACACGTACAGCTTGCCGTCGACGTACTTGACGCCCATCGGTTCTTTGAGACCGCTGGCGATCCGCTGGGTCCGCACCCGCGAAGGATCCGTGGTGCCGGTGGCGTTGCTGATCAGCTGGACTTCCCCGGCGGTGTTGTTCGACCCACCCCAGGTCGCGATGGCGAGCCGGCCGTCGGGCAGCCAGTCCATCCCGGTCACCTGCGGCTGGAAGCCGTCGGGGCGCAGGTTCGTCAGCGTGAAACCGGGGTGGACGCCGGTGAGCGGCAGGCCGTCACCAGGAGAGTCCGCGGTGCTTTCGCATTCCTTCTTCCCCGGCGAGGTCACCCGGACGACCCCGGCGTCGGTGCTGAGCACCGAGTTGGGCACCACCGCGAAGGCCGACGAGCCGGGTGGCTGCCATTCCAGCGTGATCTGCTGGTCACCGGCGTTGTCGAAGTGCTCGATCCGCAGCGCGTGGTAGCCGGTGGTCAGCTGGACCGAGCCGGTCACCGCGGTCGCGCCGTGCAGGCCGTCGTTGGTGATCACGACCTGCCCGTCGATGCGCAGCCGGGAGCCGTCGTCACTGGTCAGCCGGAACTGGTGGCTGCCGGCGGTCGCGATGGAGATGTTGCCGGTCACCTCCGACACCAGGAAGTCGTCGACGCCGAAGTCGGCGGTGCTGGTCCAGTTGATCGTCGGCATCAGCTTGTCGACGTTGGGGGTCAACCCGGGCTTGATGGTGCACAGCTTGCTCAGTTCGGTTTGCATGTCGAACACCCGGAGGGTCACGCCTGGCTCTTGAGGGGGAACGGCGGCGTGAGCGGGTGTGGCGACGGCCGTCGAAAGGGCTGTGAACAGGACTGTTACCACCAGAACCACCCGGCGGCATCGTGCGCGGACAGCCAGAAGCATCGTTGCTCCTCGGGGGAAGAGCCAGGCTCTGTACCTGACGCTCGGTGAGCGTAGGGAGGACTTTTGCATCAAGTCAACGAAAGTATGTCCCGTTTGAGCGAAATTACGCCGTCCAGACGCGTAAGTGTCGGCGTCGGCGAGCGCACCTCCCGCTCGTCCGCGGCTCGCCACGCCGAAGGACCCGGCGTGGCGAGCGTTCCTCACGAACGATCAGCTGATCGGCAGGAAGGCTCTCGGCGACAGGATGACGCACCCGCTGCCCGAAAGGAGGGTCACCCCACCGGACAGGAGGAGTGCCAGCCCGCTGGGCCGGGGTGACGTCGCGGTCGTGGTCGCCTGGTAGTACGGGCTGAACATGACGGAACTGTCGACGAGGGTGCCGGAGACGATCCCCATGTCGATCGTGGTGAAGTTGTAGGTGACCACGAGGCTGCGGTAGATCATCGGCCCCTGGTACGAGGTCATGCCCCAGACGACTCTCGCCACGCCGTCACCGGGGACGTCGTCGAAGATGTCGATCCACGCGGCACCGCAGTTCCCGGTGACCGTGCCGTCGGTGCTCGCATCGCCGGGCGCGGGGCACTGCTTCTGTTCGACGGCCTTGCCGAGCGCCTCGGCGGACATACCGGCGCAGTCGAACTTCATCTCGGCCGTGATCCTCGCGACCGGCTTGGCCGAGGTGCTCGAAGTGAAGTCGCGGTGCAGCGTGGGTGGCGCCGGTGCGGTTTCCGCCTGCGCCGCGGGAGCCGCCGACGCCACGCCCACCCCGACCGCCAGGACCATCCCCAGCAATCGTCTCCGGCCACCGGTCCGATTCCGGAATGCCTTGTGCTTGAACATGTTCCAGCTCCTATCGTCAGCACGACAGACCATGCGAACGGAGTGTGCTGGCGGCAACTGGACAGCCGATGTACGACCACTGGACAGCCGCTGTACGGGCCCGCGTCCCGCTGTCAGCGGATGTGCGCGAGGCGCCGTCGTTCGAGGACGAGCGCGAGCGCGTAGGCGCCGCCGCCCGCGATGGCGAGGATCCAGAACAGGCCCGGCGTGCCGGCGACGAGAGCGATCGTGGAGATGAGGGCCAGCCAGCTGCCGAGGGCGTAGTGCACGAGGTTGCGGCGTGCGACGCCTTCGGCGATGTAGAGCAGGCCGACGACGAGGCCGGAGCCGGTCGGCCAGAGGACGGTCGGCAGGTCGGCGGCGCCGGAGATCGTGGTGAGACCGGTGATGGCGAGGAACAGGGCGGCGAAGCCGGTGATCCAGGACAGGCCGAGCAGCTGGCCGATCAGCGCGGTGCGCTTGTCGGCGCCGCGTTGGGCTCGGGTGGCGCCGAGGGTGGAGAAGACGGTGCCGGCGGCGAGGCCGGCCACGAGCAGCGCCGGGGGTAGCCAGCCGGGCAGTGCGAACAGCGGGTCGTCGCCCCGGGAGACGGCGGTGGCGCCGTGTCCCAGGACGTAGGCGGATCCGAAGCCGGCGTAGGCGGCGCGGTTGTCGACGTCGCCGACGCGGGTGACGGCGGGGGCGGCGGGGAGCGCGAGGGTGGTCATGGCTGGTGCCTCCAGGCGGGGTGTGCAGCGGTCAGTTCTCGACGAGGTGGGCCAGCGGGACGGTCAGCCGCCGGGTGATGTCGGTGGGCCAGGGATAGGAACTGGCGACGATGCGCTGGTGGGCGAGGCCGTGCAGGCCCAGCCACAGGACGATCGCGTCGGTGGCCGGGTCGTCGCTGAGGGCGTCGCCCGAGGCGGCACACGCGGTGAGGCAGTCGGTGAGGACCCGCAGCGCTTCCGCGCCCTGGGGGCTCCCGTGGTCGCCGAACATGGCGCGGTAGCGCTGCGGATGGCGCCGGGCGTACTCGAGGTAGGTCCGGCAGACGGCGTGCAGCCGCTGCCGGGGCTCCTCGACGGCCGCCGCGGTGGCTCGGAGCCGGTCCGCCAGGTCGGCGAAACCGCACTGCGCGACGGCGAGCAGGATGCCCGGCCGGTCGGGGAAGTGGGCGTAGATCGAGGGGCGGCGCGATCCCGATCCGGCGGGCCACGGCTCGCAAGGTCACGGCCCGTTCGCCGCCGCCGGCGTCGAGCAGGTCGAGCGCGGCGGCCACGATCTGCTCGCGGAGCCGGCCGCCCTCCCCGCGGGGGTTGCGCGGCCGGCGCGGCGCGGTCACGGCCGGCGCCCTACGGGACGATGACGACTTTGCCGGCGACGGTGCGCGACTCGGCCAGCGCCAGCGCCGCACCGGCGTCGGCCAGCGGGTACTCCGCGGCGACCTGGGCGGTGAGGACGCCGTCGGCGAGCAGCCGCAGCACCTGGGTGAGGTCCTCGCGCAGCCGGTCCCGGAAGGTGCTCAGACGACGCTTGCCGGCCCAGAAGTTGTAGAAGCGCGCGCCCTTGCCGTTGGGCAGGTAGTTCCACAAAGCCAGCCGTGCGAACGACTTCAGCACCGGCAGCTGGGAGTTGCCGTCCTCGTCCTTGGTGGCCGCGGTGCCGTAGGACACCAGCGTCCCGCCGCGGCGCAGCAGCTTCCAGGAGTCCTTGAGCCCGGCGCCGCCGACGTGGTCGAACACCGCGTCCACGCCCTCCGGCGCGAGCTCCCGGATTCGCCGGTACATCTCCGGGTCGCGGTAGTCGACCGGGATCGCGCCCAGCTCGCGCACGGTGTCGTGGTGGCGGGGCGACGCCGTGCCGATCACCGTCATCCCGGCGTGGCGGGCCAGCTGCACGAGCGTCGACCCGACGCCGCCGTTGGCGCCGAGCACCACGATCGTCGCGCCGGCGGGCACCTTCGCGCTGCGGTACAGCATCTGCCAGGCCGTGACCCCGTTGACCACGACGGTTTCCGCCTCGGCCGCCGGCACGCCGTCCGGCACGGGCACCAGGTCCGCGGCGTCGAGCTGCAGGGAGCTGGCCCAGCCGCCGATCTTGGTGACCGCGGCGAACCGGCGCCCGACCAGCGAGCCGTCCACCCGCGGGCCGACGGCGGTGACCGTGCCGACCACGTCGTAGCCGGGCACGAAGGGGAACGGTGGCTGGTCGTAGTACTTGCCGCGGCGCATCTGCTGCTCGGCGAAGGACACGCCGGTCGCGTCCATTCGCAGGGTCACCCGGCCCGCGGTCGGCGCGGGGAGGTCGCGGGTGCGCACCTGCAGGCCGCTCGCCTCGACCTTGCCCGGCAGGACGACCTCGGTGACCTGGGTGGCAACGGTGCTGTTCATGGCTGACTCCGTATCCGCTCGCTTGTGGTTACGGACGTAAAGTTACACAAGTAAGTCTTACGGGCACAAGAGCTAACACCCATAAGTTTTCCGATGTAAGCTAACGCCATGACCGACGAGCCGACCGCCACATCCACCCGCACCCGCAACCGCCGAGGCGAGGGCGGCCGCCTTCGCGAGGAGATCGTGGCCGCGGCGGTCGACCTGCTCGACGAGATCGGGGACGAGAGCGCCATCACGCTGCGGTCCGTCGCACGCCGAGCCGGGATCGCCGCGCCGTCGATCTACCGCCACTTCCCCGACCAGCCCGCCATCATGCTGGCCGTGGTCCAGCGGGCGTTCGTCGAACTGGAGGCACAACTGCGGGCCGGCCTGGACGCCGCGGGCGACGACCCCCGAACGCGGCTGTTCGCCTGCTGCCACGCCTACCTGCGGTTCGCCGAGGAGCACCCCGAGCGGTACCGCTCCATGTTCGGCGGCCTCTGGATGCCCGCCCTGCACGACACCTCCGTGACCGAGAACGACGTGGCCACCCTCGGCGACGCGTGCACCCGGCTGCTCACCGAAACACTGGCCGACTGCGTCACGGCCGGCCAGTCCGCCGGCACCGACCTGCACGCCGATGCCGTCGCGCTGTGGCTGGGCCTGCACGGCCTCGCCCACCAGCGCGCGGTGACGGTCGCCTTCCCGTGGCCGCCGGACATCGCCGACCGGATCATCACCGCACTGGCCCACCTCGGCACCGGATGAGCGTCCGCCGAGCATCGTTCAGGCGACCTTGACGACGACCTTCCCCGCGGCATGGCCGTTCTCGACGGTGGCCAGGGCGGCCGGCGCGTCGGCCAACGGGTGGACCGCGGTGATCGCCGGTGCGAGAACTCCGTCCAGCGCCAGCCGGGCGGTGCGCTCCAGGTTCGCGCGGTCGAGGCGCCGCTCGACGAACCGGCCGCCGATCTCGGACACGGACTGATCGCCCACGGCGACGACGGTGCGGGGATCGCGCCCCAGCGAGGCGACCGCTCGCAGCGAGGCGCCGCCGACCAGGTCGACGATCCCGTCGAAGCCGTCCGGAACCAGCTCACGAGCCACGCCGAGGACGTCCTCGGCCGCGTAGTCGAGGAACCGCACGCCGGCGGCCTCGGCGTACGGGCGCTTGGCGGCACTGCCGGTGCCGAGCACCCGCAGGCCGCGCGCCGCGGCCAGCTGGGCGACGGCGAGGCCGACCCCGCCGCCGACGCCGTTGACCAGGATCGTGGCGCCGGCCGGGAGGCCGAGCTGGTCGAGCGCGTCGACCGCGGTCGTCCCGGCGATCGGCAGCGTCGCCGCCACGGTCGCGGACAGCCCCGCCGGGATGCGCGCGGTGTTCGGGGCCGACAGCACCGTCGTCTCGGCGTACGTGCCGCCGCCGGTGAGCGCGAACCCGAAGACCGCGTCCCCCACCTCGAGCCCGTCGACGCCTTCCCCCAGGGCGAGAACCGTGC
This sequence comes from Amycolatopsis sp. NBRC 101858, assembly GCF_030269325.1. Classification (GTDB taxonomy): domain Bacteria; phylum Actinomycetota; class Actinomycetes; order Mycobacteriales; family Pseudonocardiaceae; genus Amycolatopsis; species Amycolatopsis ponsaeliensis. The sequence continues at coordinate 1,550,778 of NZ_BSTD01000002.1, forward strand.
CCGCGGCCTCCATCCCCAGCACGAGCGGGAACGGGCGCCCGCCGTCGAGCCCGGGGACCAGGCCCGCGCGCAGCAGGTGATCAAGCGGGTTCACGCCGGCGACGTCGACCCGCACCAGCACCTCACCGGAACCGGGCTCAGGATCGGGACGGTCGAAGAACTCCTGCACCTCCGGCCCGCCGTACCTGCCGAAACCCCATGCCTGTCCCATTTTTCACTGCCTTCCGACGACCGGCCCGGTGGCTCCGGGCCCTGCGGTCATCGTCACCGCTCACACCGGTGTCAAGGGCAACCGGCTGAGGCAGGGCTCACAGCGTCAGCCAGCTCCGCCCGGTGCCGGCTGTTGGCGTCGAGCAGGGCGTCGAGGGCGTCCCGGGACTCGACCAGGTGCGCGATCTCGGCGTCGATCCGGTCGCGCTCGCGCTTCATCGTGGCGAAGGCGAAGTCGACGACACCCGCGTCACCGGGCGTCTCCACGCACGGCAGCACGGTCGCGATCACCCGGCTGGACAGGCCGGCGTCGAACAGCTGCCGGATGAGGGACACGCGCTGGACCTCGGCGTCGGAATAGTGCCGCTGTCCGGCCGCGGAGCGAACGCTGGTCAGCAGGCCCTGCGCCTCGTAGTACCGCAGGGAACGCGCACTCACACCCGTGCGCCGGGACAGCTCGCCGATCCTCATCCCCCGAAGTTACGCCACCCGGACCGCGCACCCCGGCCGGTCAGCGGCGGATGCCGGCGACGAGCTCTTCCCAGTTCCGGTGCGCGATCCGCTCGCGGTCCGCCTCGCTCACCGGCGCCTGCTCCAGGAAGTGCCGCGCGGACCCGGCGCGCTCGCGGTTGAACGGGTGGTCGGACGCGTACATGATCCGCTCGGCCCCCACCGTCTCCAGGCTCCACCGCAGGTACTTGTGGCTGGAGATGCCGCCGGGGGTGATGAAGATGTTGGCACGGAAGTACTCCGCGATCGGCCGCCGCAGCTCGGTGAGCCGGTCCAGCGCCGCGACGCGATCGAGGTAGAACAACACCACCTCGCCCCAGTGCCCCAGGATGAGCCGGAGATCGGGGAACCGGTCGAAGACGCCGGCGAGGATCATCCGGAGCACGGTCAGCCCGGCGTCGTAGTGCCAGCCGAACGTGCCGGTGGCCAGCATGTCGTCCACCCGCGTGCCGAAACCGCGGTAGTAGGCCTCGGTGACGGCCGCGACCGGAACGCCCGGGTGCAGGTACACGGGAGCACGCAGGTCTTCGGCGGCCTCGTAGATGTCCCAGAACTCCGGCGCGTCCAGCGATCGGCCGCCGGAGTTCGCGTTGACCAGCGCGCCGTGGAAACCGAGCTCGCCGACCGCGCGCCGCAGTTCGTCCGCCGCGGCCGACGGTGCGGGCGTGGCCAGCGTCGCGAACCCCTCGAACCGGCCGGGGTGCCGGCGCACGGCGGCGGCGAGGAGGTCGTTCGTGGGCGCCTGCAGGGCGACCGCCTCCGCCGCGTCGAGGTTCTGCAGGCCCGGCGTCGTGAGGGACAGCACGGCTGTGTCGATCCCGGCGTCGTCCATGGCGGCGACGCGTCCGCCGCCGAGGTCCAGCAGCGCCGGAGTGACTTCGCTGGCCACGGCCCACTTCATCATCGGCTCGGCCAGGCCGGGGTCGCGCCGCCGCCACGCGTCGACCACGTCGTCGGTGACGAAGTGCTCTTCGAGCGCGTAGAGCTTCATCGGCGCTCAGCTCCGGACGGTCTTGAGCGCGCCGGCCCAGGACTCGAGCTGGTCGAAGAGGACGGTCGCGGCGGCGTCGTGCATCGCGGACGGCGTGAACGCCGAGAAGTTCTCGAAGTCGGAGAACAACGAGAACGACAGCTGCTGGCGCACGTGGGCCAGCTGCAGTTCGCTCGCGATCGCCCGCAGGTGCTCGATCGCCCGCGCCCCGCCGAGCGCGCCGTACGACACGAAGGCGGCGGCCTTGTTGTTCCACTCGGCGTAGAGGTAGTCGATGGCGTTCTTCAACACTCCCGAAGTGGAGTGGTTGTACTCCGGGGTGACGAAGACGTATCCGTCGTACTCGCCGATCTTGGCGGCCCAGGCCTTCGTGTGCTCGCCGGCGTACGCGCCCCGGCTGGCCGGCACGGCCTCGTCCAGGTGCGGCAGCGGGTAGTCGAGCAGGTCGATCAGCTCGTAGCCGGCGCGGGTGCGTTCCTTGGCCTTGGTCAGCACCCAGTCCGCCACCGCCGCGCCTTTGCGGCCGGGGCGGGTGCTGCCGAGGATGACGGCGAGCTTCAGGTCGCTCACGGGGAACCTCCGGAATCGGTTGACTTGAATCTTCAAGTCAACCTAGCCGCCTCGACTTGAAATTTCAAGTCAGTACACTCCTGCCATGCCTACCCGAGAAGGGTCCGAGCCGCGGTGGCTCACCGACGACCAGCTGGCGGCGTGGCGCGGGTTCATGAAGCTCCTCCAGAGGCTGCCCGCCGCGCTGGAGTCGCAGCTGCAAAAGGACTCGAAGCTCAGCTTCATCGAGTACTACGTGCTGGCGCACCTGTCCGACCAGCCCGGGCGTCGCCTGCGGATGAGCGAGCTAGCCGTCTTGGCCAACACGGAACTGTCCCGCCTGTCCCACCTGATCGGCAGGCTCGAGAAGCGCGGATTCACGTACCGCGAACCCGACCCGGCGAACGGCCGCTACACGCGAGCAGTCCTGACCGACGCGGGTCACGCCTACCTCGCGGAAGCGGCACCCGGACACGTCGCCCAGGTGCTGAGCTTGTTCATCGACGTTCTCACCCCCGACGACCTGCGAGCACTGCACCGGATCTCCCAGGCAGTACTCACCCGCATCGACGACGAACCACCGCCTGTCCCGCATCGACCGGGTCAGCGGACCCGGCGGCCGGTCTCCGCGCAGGAGTAGCCGCCGAGTTTCTCCACCTCGGTCAGGAAATCCGCGTTCTCCAGCAGTGTCCACAGTGGGCGGAGCTGGGCGCTGTCGAGGTCGCAGGTGCGGAGCACGAGGTCATACGGTTCCTGCGCGACCGGGACGAAGTCCAGCCCGAACGCCCGCGCCGCGGCGAGGATGCCCAGGCCGGTGTCCGCGCGACCCGCCGCGATCGCCGCCGCCACCGCGAGGTGGGTGTGTTCCTCCCGGGCGTAGCCGGGCACCTCGGCCGGGTCGATGCCGCGCCGGGTCAGCTCGTGGTCGAGCAGGACGCGGGTGCCCGCGCCTCGCTGGCGGTTCACGTAGCGCAGCCCCGGCCGGGTGAGGTCGCCGATGCCGGACAACCCGAGCGGGTTGCCCGCGGCGACGAGGAGGCCCTGGTCGCGGTGGACGAGCCGGATTACCGCGACGTCGGCGTCCGGACCGAACAACTTGTCCACATAGGACAGCGTGTACTCGCCCGTCGCCGGGTCGAGGAGGTGGGAGCCGGCGATGTGGCACAGGCCGTCGCGCAGTGCGACGAGCCCGCCGAGCGAGCCGACGTTCGACGACGCCAGCGTGATCAGCGGGTCGGTGGCGCGCAACGCGGACGCGGCCAGGTCGAGGACCAGGTCGTGCGAGCCGATCGCGACGATCGTGCGGCCGATGTCGGCGAGCCCGCGCAGCAGCTCGACGCGGACCTCTTCACCGGCGTGGTGACCTTCGAGCCCGGCCGGGACGACGAGCAGCCCGTCGGCGCGGACCAGGGAGGTCAGCACTCCCGCGCCGCGCGGCAGTGGCGTGGCGACGACCTGGTCGTGCACGCGGCCGAGCCGGACGCGGACCCAGTCGTCCGTGCCGAGCGCGGACGGCAGCTTGCGCGCGAGCCGCGCGGTCGCCGACGGCCGCTCGCGAGGGGCCGCTCCTTCGAGTTCGGCCAACAGCGGCGCGGCGAAGATGTCGAAGGTCAGCGCGGCCGACACGGGATAGCCCGGGACTCCGACGATCGGAGTAGCGCCGACAGTGCCCAGAACGACGGGATGTCCCGGCCGCACGGCGACGCCGTGGACGGCGAGCGAGCCCGTCTCGGCGACGACCCGCGCGGTGTAGTCGTCGCGGCCCGCGCTGGAGCCCGCGATGAGCAGGACGAGGTCGGCGTCGGCGGCCGCGGTGCGCACCATGGCGGCGATCGCGGCCGGGTCGTCGGGGACGATCTCGGTGACACGGGCCTCGCACCCGGCTTCACGGGCCTGCGCGGCGAGCATGAGCGAGTTCGTGTCGAGGATGTCCCCCGGCGCCAGCTCGGCACCGATCGGCCGGATCTCGTCGCCCGTCGGCACGATCACGACCACCGGCGCCCGGCGAACCGCCAGTGTGGTGGCACCCGCCGCGGCGCACGCGGCGACGTCGACCGGCCGCAGCCGGTGCCCCTGGGGCAGCAGCAGCTCGGCGGCGCTGATGTCCTCGCCGATCGAGCGGACGTGCTGGTACGGCGGCACCCCCGCGCGCAGCTCGGCCGCCCCGTCGGCGGTGTGGTGCACGTGCTCGCGCATGACGACCGCGTCGTAGCCGGGCGGGAGCGGGTCACCGGTGTCGACGACCTCGAACTCACCGAGAGCCAGCAGGACCGGCGTGGTCTCGGCCGCCCCGACCGTGTCGGCCGCCCGCACCGCGATGCCGTCCATGCCGGCGGAGTCGAACGCCGGCGACGACCGCGTCGCCCAGACCGGCTCGGCCGTCACCCGCCCGACCGCGTCGCCGACCGGCACCCGCACCGCCTCGACCCGCACCGGACACCCGGCAAATGCCCGGGCCTCCCGCCACGCGGCAAGGGCCTGCTCCGCGGGGACGTCGGAGACGAACGGGCTCTCGGCCGTCATCGGTACAACACCACCTCGACGTCCGCACCGGCGTCCAGGCCGGTCGCGGGCTCCGGGATCACGACGTAACCGTCGGCCCGCACCAGCACCGACAGCAGCGCCGACGGACCGAACAGCGGCTCGGCGACGCCGTCGCGCACCGTGACCTGCACGATGTCCAAACGTCCCGTAGCGGACGCGAGATTGCGAGACAACCTGGCCCGTGTCGTGGGCGGCGGGGGCGGCGACTCGCACCCGGCCAGCCGCCACAGCAGCGGAACGCCGAGCTGGCCGAACACCACCAGCGCGGACAGCGGGTTGCCGGGCAGGCCGACGAGCGGGATGCCGCCGCAGTCGGCGAGCAGGGTGGGTTTGCCGGGCTTGATGGCGAGTCCGTGGCACCAGACCTCACCGATCGCGGCGACCGCGCCGGCCGTCTCGTCTCGGGCCCCGACCGACGACCCGGCCGACACGACGACGAGATCGGCGTCCGGCAGGACTTCCGTCAGCCGGTTCTTCAGCGCGCCAGGTTCGTCGCTCACGATGCCCGCCAAGACCGGCTCGCCCCCGGCATCGGCGACCAGCCCGGCGAGCGCGGACGCTGTGGCGTCGCGAACCTGACCGGCCCGCAGCTCCGCCGTGTCGGGAGGTACCACCTCATCCCCGGTGGAGATGATCGCGACGCGCGGCCGGGCGTGCACCGCGACGGTGGTGACTCCGGCGGCGGCGAGCAGGCCGAGATCCGGGGCCCGCAGTGGCCGCCCAGCCGGGACCAGCGCGGCACCGGCCACGACGTCCTCGTCGGCCCGCACCATGCCACCACCGGGCGCGACGGGACGGGTGATCTCGACGGTGCCGGGCATCGTCTCCGCGGTGTACTCGACCATCACGACCGCGTCCGCGCCGTCGGGCAGCACCCCGCCCGTGGGCATCGCGACGCAACCACCGGCCCGGACCGCGACCGTCGGCGCCGCGCCCATCGTCACCGCGCCGAGCAGGTCGAGGTAGCTCGGCAGTCCTTCGGACGCGCCGTAGGTGTCGGCGGCCCGCACAGCATAACCGTCCACAGTGGATCGAGAGAACCCCGGAAGCGCCACCGGAGCAACCACTTCACCGGCCGGCACCCGGTGCAGCGCGGCATCCAGGGGGACGTCCTCGATCGGTGTGCGGTGCGCCGGGCGGAACCCGGCGAGGGCCTCGGCGACGGTGCGCGCCGTGAAGAACTCCCGCCCGCTCACCGGTCCGGCTGCCCCTCCGGGCCGCCCGGCCGCGGCTGCTCGCGGGCCGCGGCGCCGCCCTTGTCCAGGCCCAGCACCGACACCACCGGCCCCAGCGCGACCTGCCCGAGCCCGCAGATGGACGTCTTGCGCATCGCCTCTTCCAGCTGCAGGATCCGCGCTCGCTGCGTCTCGTCCAATGTGGACGAACCGGAGTCGAGGACGCCGCTGAGCAGCGTGTGTGCCTTGGTGGAACCGACCCGGCACGGCACGCACTTGCCGCAGGACTCGTTGCGGAAGAACCGCAGGACGTTCGTCGACGCGGCCAGCAGGTCGGTGCCTTCCGCCAGCACCACCAGGGCGCCGGAGCCGAGCATCGTGCCGGCTTCGGCCAGCGTGCCGAAGTCCAGGGCGAGGTCCAGCTGGTCCGGGCCGATGAAGTTGGACGACGCCCCGCCCGGCTGCACCGCTTCGACGGCCGCGCCGCCGAGGACTCCCCCGGCCTGGTCGATCAGCTCCCGGACGGTGGTCCCCATCGGCACGCAGTAGACCCCGGGGTGCTCGACGTGGCCCGAGACGGCGAAGAACTTCCAGCCGACCGAGTCGCCCTTGCCCTGCTCGCCCCACCAGTCGGCGCCGCGCTGCAGGATCACCGGGACGTCGGCGAACGTCTCGACCGAGTTGATCAGCGTCGGACGCCCGTGCAAGCCGTAGCCGCCGGGGAAGGGCGGCTTGTTGCGCGGCTCCCCGCGGTGGCCCTCCATGCATTCCAGCAGCGCGGTCTCTTCGCCGAGGATGTAGCCGCCCGGCGAGACGAACACGTCCAGCTCGAGGCGACGGCCGCTCCCGCAGGCGTCGGGCCCGATGACGCCGGCCTCGCGCAGCGCGTCGATTTCCGCGCGCAGCACGCGCTCTTCCGGGCCGTATTCGTGCCGGATGAACACCCAGCCCAGCTCGGCGCCGATCACCGCCATGCCCAGCAGCAGCCCTTCCAGCACCAGGTGCGGCTGGTCGGCGAGGATCTGCCGGTCCTTGAACGTGCCGGGCTCGGACTCGTCGGCGTTGCAGATCGCGTACTTGAGGTCGCCTTCGGCGCCGGCGACCAGGCCCCACTTGCGGCCGGTCGGGAACCCGGCCCCGCCCATCCCGCGCAGCCCGGACGCCTCCAGCGTCGCGACGACGTCCTCCGCGGCGAGGTCGCCGGCCAGCAGCGCGCGCAGGCTGGCGTAGCGCTCGGCTCCGGCCGGGTACGGGTCGTTCGGCCACGGCTCGGTCCGGCTCGCGGCTTCCGCCTCCCCCGTGCCGGTGTCCCGCGCGGCGGTCACGAGCGCGTCGACGTCGGCGACCGGGGCCGGGCGCTCGTTGACGGCGGCCGCGGGGGCGACGTCGCAACGGCCCAGGCAGGACACCTCGACCAGCTCGACGTCGGTGTCTTCGCCGTAGCGCTCGCGCAGCTCGGCGATGCGGTCGTCGGCCGAGCGCAGCCAGCACGAGAGGTCGTGGCAGACGTGCAGCGACACCTTCGCCGGCGGGGTGGTGCGGAAGTGCGGATAGAACGAGATCAGGCCCTCGATCTCGTACCGCGGCCGCCGCGTTTCGCGCGCCAGCTGCTCCAGTTCCTCCCGCGGCAGCCAGCCGAGGCGGGCCTGGATGGCGTTCAGCTCCGGGATCAGCGACGGTCCGGGGAACTTCCCGGCCCGCGCTTCGACTCCGGGGACGCGGTTCGCGCTCAGGGTCATTCCGCGACTCCTGCCGCCGCGCCCAGCGCTTCCACCTGGATCGCGCAGAACTTGAACTCCGGGATCTTGCCGTACGGGTCGATCGCGTCGATCGTCAGCAGGTTCGCCGCCGCCTCCCGGAAGTGGAACGGGATGAAGCAGTTGCCCAGCTGCTCTCGGTGCGAGATGCGCACCTGCAGCTCGATCTCACCGCGGCGCGACCGGACGCGGACCCGTTCGCCGTGGGCGAGCCCGCGGTCGGCGGCGTCCTTGGGGTGCATGTACACCTCGGCGATCGGCGAGATCGTGTCCAGCGCGAACGACCGGCGGGTCATCGACCCGGTGTGCCAGTGCTCCAGCAGGCGGCCGGTGTTGAGCACCAGCGGGTACTCGGCGTCCGGGAGTTCCTTTGCCGGGAGCCACTGCGCCGGGACGAGGTGCGCGAGGCCGTCGTCGGTGTTGAACCGCTCGTCGAAGAGCACCACCGTGCCGTCCGAGTGCTCGGGATCGGCGTTGGGGTAAAGCTTTCCGGACAGGCCGAGGTTGTCGTGGCGCAGGTTCGCGTACGACGGCATGAGCGCGACCATCTCGTCGAAGACCTCGCTGGGGTCGGTGTAGGACCAGTCGAGGCCGATGCGCCGGGCGAGGTCCTGGATGATTTCCCAGTCCACCCGGGCCTGGCCGGGCGGGTCCATCACCTTGCGGCCGAGCTGGACCCGGCGGTCGGTGTTGGTGTAGCTGCCGTTCTTCTCCAGGTACGACGACGCGGGCAGGATCACGTCGGCGAACTCCGCGGTCTCGGTGAGGAAGATGTCCTGCACCACCAGGAAATCGAGCGCCGACAACGCTTTTCTGACCTTGTTGATGTTCGGGTCGGACAGGAACGGGTTCTCCCCGAGCATGTACATCCCGCGGACCCCGTCGGGCTTGAGGACCGAGCCGATGATCTCGGTGACCGTGAGGCCGCGGTTCGGGTCGAGGCTGGTGCCCCAGGCCTCCTCGAACCGCTCGCGGGCCTTTTCCACGCCCTGGTAGTCCGGGTAGAACATCGGGATCAGCCCGGCGTCGGACGCGCCCTGGACGTTGTTCTGCCCGCGCAGCGGATGCAGGCCGGTGCCGGGGCGGCCGACGTTGCCGGTGATCGAGCACAGCGCGATCAGGCAGCGGGCGTTGTCGGTACCGGTGGTGTGCTGGGAAATGCCCATCCCCCAGTAGATGACCGCCGAACCCGCTTCGCCCCAGACGCGGGCGACTTCGCGGATGAGGTCGGCGTCCACGCCGGTGATCTGGGCGGCCCGCTCGGGCGGGTAGTCCGCGACGGTGCGGGCCAGCTCGTCGTAGTTGGAGACGCGGGCGGCGATGAACTCGCGGTCGATCTTGCCGAGGCGGATCACCTCGTGCATGAGCGCGTTGTAGAACGCGACGTCGGTGCCGGGTTTCACCTGGCAGTGGTAGTCGGCGTGCTCGGACACCGTGCTGGCGCGCGGGTCGACGTAGACGATCTTCGTGCCGCGCCGGCGGGCCTGCTTGAAGAACGAGCTGGCGACGGGGTGGTTCGCCGTCGGGTTCGAGCCGGTGATGATCACGACGTCGGCGTTGACGACGTCGCTGTAGGTGGTCGACACGGCGCCGGAGCCGACGCCCTCGAACAGCGCGGCGACGGAGGACGCGTGGCACAGCCGGGTGCAGTGGTCGACGTTGTTGGTGCCGAAGCCGGCGCGGATCAGCTTCTGGAAGAGGTAGGCCTCCTCGTTGGAGCACTTCGCCGAGCCGAACCCGGCGATCGCGCCCGGCCCGCCGGCCGCGTGGATCTCCTTCAGGCGGCGGGCGACGAGGCTCAAGGCCTCTTCCCAGGTGGCCTCGCGGAAGTGCGGCAGGACCTCGTCGTAGTCGACGAGGCCGCCCGGCTTGCGCCGCCCGTCGCGGCCCCGCTTGCCGCCGCTGCGGTTCCCGCCGCCTCCCCCGCGTCCGCGGTCGTGGTCGTTGTCACCGCGCACATCCGCCGACAGCGGCCCCTTCGGGTACGACGAGTCGACGCGGATGAGCGGCACGGTGAGCCGCTGCGGCGAAGCGGCGTAATCCCAGCCGTAGCGGCCTTTCACGCACAGCCGGCTCTTCGAACCGGGCTGGTCGCGACCTTCGGCGAAGGCGATCGCGTCCCGTTCGCGGTCGACGTAGTAGGTCAGCGCGCAGCCGACACCGCAGTACGGGCAGACGCTGTCGACCGCGTCGAGCTGCTCGCGCGGGCGGATCGGGATGTTGTTGATCGCCTTGTTGGTCAGCGCGCCGGTCGGGCAGGCCTGGACGCATTCGCCGCAGGTGACGCACGAGCTGGCGCCCATCGGGTCGTTGAGGTCGAACGCGATGGTCGTCGAGTAGCCCTTGCCGGAGCGGCCGATCACGTCGTTGCCCTGGATGTCGTCGCAGGCGCGGACGCAGCGGTCGCAGAGGATGCAGGCGTCGTGGTTCACCTCGATGACGGGGTTCGACGCGTCGTGGCCGCGTCCCGATCCACACGGCAGGTCGGTGGTCTCGCGGGCGACGTCGAACCGGTCGGCGAGGTCCAGGAGCAGGTTGTCGCCGGTGGTGGTCTGCTTGGGGTCTTCGGCTCGAGGCGGCTGGTCGGACAGCAGCAGCTCGGTCAGCGTCGCGCGGTTGCGCTCCAGCTCCGGCGTCGCCGTCTTGACTTCCATGCCGTCTTCGCACGGGCGCACGCAGGCCGCGGCGAACACGCGGCCGCCGGTGTCGACCACGCACATCCGGCAGACGCCGACCGGGTCGTAGCGCTCGTCGTGGCACAGCACCGGGATGTCGATGCCGGCCTGCTTGGCCGCGGTGAAGATGGTCGTGCCCTCGGGCACGGTCACCGACCGGCCGTCGATCGAGGCCGTGACGGTCCGGACGGACGTGCGGGACTCTTCGACAGCTGTCATCGTCGACCTCCGTCAGCAACGGTATACCGTCTACAATACATCGATCAGCAGATCCGCCAGGTCTTGATGGACCACCCGCCCGGACGGATCGAGGCCGCGAGCGGCGTAGTAGCCCGCGATCATCGTGTTCAGCCGCTCGGCGGTCAATGTCGCCTGACGTCCCGAGCTCAGCTCCAACGGCGTCTCGAGCATCCGCGGCGGCAGCGTGTCGTCGGCGGCTGTGGCGCCTTCGCGCAGGTTGAAGGCGCGTTTGGCCCGCACGATCCGGCGGGCGGCGGTGTGCAGTTCCTCGGCGTCGATGTCCCAGCCCGTGACCGAGGCGAGGAGCGCGGCCCAGTCGGTGAACGGGTCGGTGAAGACGCCGCGCAGGAACTTGCACAGGATCATCGAGTCCATCACCGCGGCGCGGTCTTCGGTACCGATCGCGGCGGCCACGTGCGCGGCCCCGCCGTCCAGCCGGTCCAGCTCGCCGGACAGGTCGGCTTCGTAGGCGCCGGAGCGGTTGTGGTCGGCGCCGCGGGCGTTGACCGCGAGGCCGAGCGCCATCGACTGCAGCGTGCGCGGCTCGTAGCCGGGCAGCTCAAGGCCCTTGACCTGCGGAGCGAAGTCGATCGACCCCTGCCCGACGACCGAGGCCGCGCGTCGCGACCCTTGCGCGAGCAGCTCCCCGAGACCCGGCGTGCGGGCGCCGATGGCGTCCAACGCGCGCAAGAGCGCCGCGCCGTCGCCGAAGCGCAGCCAGGGAGCGTCGATGAGGCCGCGCTCGGCGCACTCCATCGCCCAGGCGATCGTGCCACCGGCGGAGATGGTGTCCAGGCCGAGTTCGTCGCACTTGGCGCTGGCCGCGAACACGTCGTCCGGCTCCGAGACCCCGCACAGCGGGCCGAGCGCGAAGACGTTCTCGTACTCCATCCGCTGGCTGCCGCCGCCTTTGCGGGAGTAGATGTGCTCGCAGCCGATGGTGCAGGACGCGCAGCTGTTGCGTGCCACGGTCCGCATCTCGTGCAGTTCTTCCGCGGCGAGCCGGGGGGCGGCCTCGAACGTCGCGGCGGTGAAGTTGCGCGTCGGCAAGGTGCTGACAGCGTTGAACGCCAGCAGGTTCGCCAGCGTGCCGAGTTCGCGGTACTTCGCCGTGGCCGGACCGAAGCTGCGTTTGCGCAGGTCCCGAGCGGCGGCGAGGACCGCCGTTTGGTCGGCGACGGCCACCTTGGTCGCCGCGCGCACCAGCACGGCCTTGATGTTCTTGGCGCCGAGCACCGCGCCGAGCCCGCCGCGCCCGGCGTGGCGGCCGTCGTGGCTGACCGTCGCGTACCGGACGCCGCGCTCCCCCGCGGGTCCGATCGCCGCGGTGCGCCAGCCCCGGCCGCACTGGGCTCGGGCGGTCTTCTCGGCTTGGTCGGCGGACATGCCGGCGAGCTCCGGCGCGGGTTCGAGCCGCGCGCCGTCACCGTCGATCAGCAGCACGGACAGCTCGTCGGCGCGCCCGCGCAGCACGAGCGCGTCGTGCCCGGTGAGCTTGCCGGCGATGGCGAACTGGCTGGACGCGAGCGCGTCGGTGAGCAGGCCGGTCAACGGCGATTTCGCCACGACGGCGAACTTCGCGCTCGTCGTCAGCGGAGTCCCCACGAGCGAGGAGAACACGAAGGCGAGTGGCGCTTCCGGCGCGAGCGGGTCGACGCCGGGCGGGGCGAGGCGGTGCATCAGCCAGGTGCCGAGCCCGACCCCGCCGAGGTAGGCGCGCAGCACGCGGTCGTCGAGTTCGAGCGGGCTCGAGGTCGCGCCCCGTCCGCTGATCTCCACGATCAGCGCCCGACCGAAGAAGCCACCTGGCGCCATACAGTCGACTGTAGGCGCCTTGTCCGGCTGGGTCAGCCCCCAGCGTCGGCTGACAGGAACGCCACGGCGTCGCCGGCGACCAGCGGGAGCAGCGGATCCCGGGTCACCTGGTCACCGTTGAGCGCGGCCACGATGTGCCGATCCAGGGTGAGTTCAGCCGCCTCGGCGGCCGCTCCGAGCGTCGCCGCGGGGACCTGGCGGGGCCGATGGCCGTCACCGCGGGCCAGCGAGCCGAAGCATTCGATCGTGACCTCGGCCGGCGGTCTCGCGCGCGCGGCCGCGTAGTCCTCGGGGGTGTTGACGTTCACGACGGATTCGAGCGTCGGGTCGTCGCGCTTCAGGGCGCTGTCGTCGAGCAGCTGCTCCTCTTCGAGCCGCACGACGGTGCAGTGCTTGGCCAGCATGCCGGGCCGCAGGTCGCCCTCGCCGATCAGCTTCGTGATCAGCCCGGCCAGCTCGGTCCAGTAGGCCGCTGCGAGGGGTTGCCGGAACCCGCGGGCCACGGGCAGCAGCATGTCGGCGCCGGTGTCGGCCAGCCCGCGCAGCACGCGCCGGACGAACGCGGGGTGCAGGAACGGCATGTCCACCGAGCACGCGAACGCGACCGGCGCCTCATCGGCGACCGCGGCAAACCCTGCGGCAAGGCCCTGCATCGGCCCGAGCCCCTCCACCGGATCGGTCACGACACGCACGCCACGCGGAAGTGCGGGCAGCTCCTGACCAGGCGCGGCCACGACGACCACGGGGCCGTCGAGCGTCCGCGTCAGCAGGGCGGTGGTGCGGTAGAGCAGCGTCGAGCCGTGCCACTCCAGGTCGGCCTTCGCCTGCCCCATGCGAGTGGAGCGCCCACCCGCAAGAACAACACCGGCCGCGGTCTGCATGCCGACGATGCTATCCGCGCGCCGGCTGTTCCGTCGTCCGCCCGGCGGGAAGCACGACGCCAGTCCGGCGGCAGCTGCCGCTGGACTGGCGTGCATGTCCGCGGTCAGCCGCCGAGGTCGGTGATGACCGTCTTCGTCTCCATGTAGTTGTTGAACACCGCGCTGCCCATCTCGCGGCCCCAGCCGGATTCCTTGTAGCCGCCGAACGGGAGCGACGCGTCGAACACGTTCCACGTGTTGACCCAGACCGTGCCCGCGCGCATGCGCCGCGCCGTCCGGTACGCCTTGCCGATGTCCTTCGTGAACACGCCCGCGCCCAGGCCGTAGTTCGTGTTGTTGGCCGTCGGCATGATGTCGGCCTCCGCGCTGAACGGCGCCGCCGCGACGACCGGGCCGAAGATCTCCTCGCGCACCGCCGTCATGTCCTCGCGCGTCTCCGTCAGCACCGTCGGCGCCACGAAGTAGCCGCGGTCGCCGACCCGGTCGCCGCCGCTGATCGTCGCGCCGTCGTCGCGGCCGGACTTGATGTAGCCGGTCACCCGATCGAACTGCTCCTGCGACACCAGCGGACCCATCGTCGTCTCCGGGTCGAGGCCGTTGCCGACCTTGATCAGCTCGGCCTGCTCGCGGATGCCCGCGACGACCTCGTCGTACACCGAATCCTCGACGTACAACCGGGATCCGGCGACGCAGCACTCCCCCTGGTTGAAGAAGATCGCGTTCGCCGAGCCGGCGATGGCGGCGTCGAGGTCGGCGTCGGCGTACACGACGTTCGGCGACTTGCCGCCCAGCTCGAGCGTCACCTTCTTCAGGTTCCCGGACGCCGCCTTGACGATCTCTCGGCCGACCTCGGTCGAGCCGGTGAACGCGACCTTGTCGACGTCCCGGTGCGCCGCGAGCGCCGCCCCGGCCTCACCGAAGCCGGTGAGGATGTTCAGCACGCCCGGCGGCAGGCCGGCCTGCATGGCGAGCTCGCCCAGCAGCAGCGCCGACAACGGCGTCTGCTCCGCCGGCTTCAGGATCGTGGTGCAGCCGACGGCGAGCACCGGGCCCACCTTCCACGCGGCCATCAGCAGCGGGAAGTTCCACGGGATGATCTGCGCGCACACCCCGACCGGCTCCCGCAGCGTGAACCCGAGGTACCGGTTGGGGTCCAGGCCCGGCGTCGGGATCGTGGCGCCTTCGATCTTCGTGGCCCAGCCGGACATGTAGTGGAACAGGTCCGCGGCCAGCGGCACGTCCGCCGCCTTCGCCACGGCGTACGGCTTGCCGTTGTCGAGGGAGTCCAGCAGCGCGAAGTCGTCGAGGTGGTCCAGGATCAGGTCACCGAGCTTGTGGATGATCCGGCCCCGCTCGCCGTGCGTCATCCGGCGCCACGGCGCGCCGTCCTCGAAGGCCGCCCGCGCGGCCCGCACCGCCCGGTCGGCGTCCTCGGCTTCGCCGTGCGCGACGGAAGCGAGGACCTCCTCGGTGGCCGGATTGAGCGTTTCGAACGTCTTGCCCGACGCGGCGTCCACCCATTCGCCGTTGATCAGGAGCTTGCGGCTGAGCAGCTTGACGGTCTCGTCGACACGGTTGTCGTCCACGGCCAGAGTCATCAGTGACCTCCTCGTCACCTGGAGTCACATCCGCACATGCGGCGTGATTACCATCACAACACCGTGGATTCGGCATGTCTACCGTTCCTGCCGCCGCAGATTCGGATTCACCGAGGCGGGCGGGGCTCGTCAGCCGGGCAGGTACATCGACTGCACCGCCTGGTAGGCAGCCAGCCCTTCGGGCCCGAGCTCCCCTCCTGCGCGATGGTGGAGCGGTTGTCGACGTCGGCGAACACCGTCGGCTCGACGAACCAGCCCTGCGCCTGCCCGGCCGGGCAGCCGCCACCGGTGGTGAGCCGGGCGCCCTCCCCAGGCCCTTCGCGATGTACCCCTCGACTCGGTCGCGCTGGCGCGCGGAAGCCATTGGGCCGATCTGGATGGCGGGGTCGAGCGCGTCCCCGGCCGAGAGCCCGCCGGCGAAGGCCGTGAGGGTGTCGACGACCTCGTCGTAGCGGGACGCGGGCGCGAGGACCCGGGTGCCGAGGTAGCAGGTCTGCCCGTTGTTCATCAGGGTCGCGCCGAACAGGCTGTCCAGGTTCACGACGAGATCGGCGTCGTCCAGCACGATCGACGCGGACTTCCCACCCAGCTCGAGCGTGACGGGCCGCAGCAGCCGTCCGCACGTCTCGGCGATCTGCCGGCCGGCCGCCGTCGACCCGGTGAACGCGATCTTGTCCACGCCGGGGTGCGCGACGAGGTGGGCACCGGCTTCCCGGCCACCCTGGACGACGTTGAGCACGCCGGGCGGGAACCCGGCTTCGTCGACGGCTTCGGCGAACAGCTGCGCGTCGAGCACCGTCTCCGGGCTCGGCTTGAGGACCACCGTGCACCCCATCGCCAGCGCGGGCCCGACCTTGAACGCGGCCAGCGTCATCGGGAAGTTCCACGGGACGATGGCCCCGATCACGCCGACCGGCGCCCGCCGGACGCGGATCTTGCCGCCGAGCACGCCGTCGCGGACCTCGTCGAGCACCGCCGTGCGGATCAGGTTCGCGTAGTAGCGCAGCACCAGCTGCGGGAACGCGCCTTCGGCGCCGGTGGCGATGGTGATCGGCATGCCGTTCTGGCTGCTGACCCGCCGCGCCATCTCCTCGCCGCGCGCGTCCAGGGCCACCGCGAGGCGCTCGATGGCGTCCGCGCGGGCGACCGGCTCCCAGCCGCTCCAGCCGGCCGGGTCGTCGAACGCGGCCCTGGCCGCGGCGTCGATGTCTTCCTCGGTCCCTTCGGGGACCCGCCCGATCGGCTCTTCCGTGCTGGCGGAGACGACGTCGATGGTCTTGGCAGAGGCCGGCGCGACCCACCGGCCGCCGATGTACAGGGAGTCGTAGTGCAGGACCACTGTCCGTCTCCGTCCTTCAGCACGAGGCGCTTGGCTCCGCCATGTCCGGGCCCGGCGACCGGGCCCGGACTCGCGTCAGCGGACGCCGCCCGAGTACGAGTGGGCGCCGGCTCCGGCCAGCTTGCCGCCGTCGACGATCAGGTACTCGTCGCGGATCGGGGTGCCCGCCAGCCAGGACTCCAGGATCTCCCGGGTTCCCGCGGCGTACCGGGCCTGCGCCGACAGGGAGCTGCCCGAGATGTGCGGGGTCATGCCGTGGTGCGGCATCGTGCGCCACGGGTGGTCGGCCGGCGCGGGCTGCGGGAACCACACGTCGCCGGCGTAGCCCGCCAGCTGCCCGCTCTCCAGCGCGCGCACGATCGCGTCGCGGTCGGCGATCCGGGCCCGTGCCGTGTTGATCAGGTACGCGCCGCGCTTCATCGTGGCGATCAGCTCGTCGCCGAACAGGCCTTCGGTCTCCGGGTGCAGCGGCGCGTTGATCGTCACGACGTCGCACGCCGGCACCATGTCCGCCGCGCTCGGGTGGTACGTCAGGCCCAGCTCGGCCTCGACCTCGGCGGGCAGCCGGTACTTGTCGGTGTAGTGCAGGTGCACGCCGAACGGCGCGAGCCGCCGCAGCACCGCCGTGCCGATCCGCCCGGCCGCCACCGTGCCGACGTGCATGCCCTCGAGGTCGTAGGAGCGGGACACGCAGTCGGCGATGTTCCAGCCGCCGTCGAGCACGATCTGGTGGGCGGGCAGGTAGTTGCGCACCAGGGCGAGGATCGCCATCACGACGTGCTCGGCGACGCTGATGCTGTTGCTGTAGGTCACTTCGGCGACCGTGACGCCGTGCTCGATCGCGGCGTCGAGGTCGACGTGGTCGGAACCGATGCCGGCGGTGATCGCGAGCTTGAGGTTCTTCGCCCGGGCGATCCGCTCGGCGGTGAGGTAGGCGGGCCAGAACGGCTGGGAGATCACGACGTCGGCGTCGTCGAGCTCGCGGTCGAAGACCGAGCCCGGGTCGTCCTTGTCGGAGGTGACGACCAGGGTGTGCCCGGCCGCTTCGAGGAACTCGCGCAGGCCCAGCTCGCCGGACACGCTGCCGAGCAGCTCACCCGGGGTGAAGCCGAGGGCGGCCGGCGAGGGCAGCGTCTGACCGCCGGGGTAGCCGTCGAGCCGGGGAAGATCGTCGCGTGCGTAGCCGGTCGGCTGGCCGCCGGCCGGGTCGTCGTACAGCACGCACAGCACCTTTGCCATGTCGGACTCCCGGGATTCGTTGTCCTGGAACGGATATCCCGACTCTCGTCCGCCGGCGGCGCCCGCGTCAAAGCGAAAGTTCCTATCCCGACATAGCCCGTGCCTATGCGTGCTCGCGCAGGATCCGATCGAGCTCCCCGCGGACGTCGACCTCGGCCGCGAGGTCCAGCAGCGCCCGGGCCAGGATCGGCTCCGGATCGTGGTCGGCGGTCACCAGGCCGATCTGCGGCGCGGGCGCGGTGGTCTCCAGCGGGACCACCCGCATGCCTTCCGGGGTGCGGAACATGTGCAGCCACGCGTGCGCGATCACGCTCGACCACCGGTGCGTCGCCACGTGCGCGTACAACGCCGACACCGTGTCCGTCTCGATCATCGGCACCACGGTCGCGCCCGCAGCCGCGAACAGCCGGTCCAGCACGCGGCGGTTGCGCATCCGCGGCGTCAGCAGGCACAACGGCAACGCCGCCACCTCGGCCCAGCCCACCGACTCCCGCTCCGCCAGCCGGCCGTCGTCCGGGGTCAGCAGGAGGTAGCGCTCTTCGTAGAGCGGCCGCACCCGGACGGCGCCGAGCTCGTCATCGTCCACATAGGTCATCGCGATGTCCAGCTCGAACTCCGCCAGCCGTCGCGTGATCTCCCGTGAGGACAACGACTCCAGCGAGATCCGCACCCGCGGGTGGCGCTCGCAGAACGGCGCGGTCAGCAACGACGCGGCGGTCAGCGCGGTCGGGATCGCCCCGATCCGCAGCACGCCGGTCAGGCTTTCGCGCATGATCGACAGGTCCTGCCGCAGGGCGTCGCACTCGGCGAGGATCCGGTGCGCCCACTGCAGCACCCGCTCCCCCTCCGGCGTGAACCCGGAGAACCGCCGCGCCCGCAGCACGATCGACACGCCCAGCTCCTGCTCGAGCTTCCGGATACCGGCGGAGAGGGACGGCTGGGAGACGTGACAGGCGGCAGCGGCCCGCGCGAAGTGCCGCTCCTTGGCCAGCGCGACGAGGTACTCCAGCTGACGCAACAGCATGCTTCAGTATGACCGAGCCACGCCCCGGCGCGGGCCCGGTCAGCCGATTCCCAGCGTCACCACACCGGAGACGTACCGGCCGCCCTTCACGTCCCCGTCCGGCACCAGCCGCGGCCGGGCGAGCGCCACCCCGTCCTCCGCGGTGGACAGCAGCAGCGGCCGCCCGCCGACGTAGTCCTCGGCGAGCGTGACCGCGGCGCCGTACCCGTCCGCGCCGACCGCCACGACCGGAGTCCCGGGCAGCGGCAGCACCCCGGCGGCGAGCAGGACCGAGCTCAGCGCGGGGCCGGTTTCGACATGGGTCTGCGGCGTCGTACCGGCTTGGAACGTCACGTGCACGGTCCGGGCCGGGAGGCGGGCCAACAGCCACCCGGGCAAGGTGACGGCGCGATGCGCGGTGACGATCCGGACGGCGCCCTCCGGCACGTCCTGGACACCCGCGGTCGAGACCGTGACATCGACGGCGCGGACGTCCCCAACGCTGCGGCTCCGATCACGATCACCGGGCACGACGAGGCCGATCCCCCGAGGTCCGGGCACGAGGACAGCGGGATGGTTCCCGAACCCCGGATCCAGCTCACCCAGAGCGAACGTCACCCGGCCGTGAGCGCCGGTCACCCGCACGAGCACCCGCAGCGCAGTGTTCTTGCCAGGCGGGACCACCGGCACGGCCCGCACGACCACGTCGTAGAGGCTGGTCCCGGTGACCACGGCGGGCGCGCCGGGCCGCGGGTTGGCGACCGGATAGGTCGCTTGGCCAAGCGCGACCAGCTCGGCGGCCGTGTAGCGGGCGGGGTTCACCACCTCGCCACCGACCCCCACGGTGCGCACGGGTGCGGCAGTGGCCGTGCCGCCGGGAAGCACGAGCGCGATCGCCAGGCTGATCCCCGCGGCGAGTCGGTGCAGTCTCATGACGGCACGCTACCGTTCACGGGCACTCCGCAGAAGCGGCTTCAGGACTCTAGCCGGTTCGCATCA
Organism: Amycolatopsis sp. NBRC 101858; assembly: GCF_030269325.1. GTDB lineage: Bacteria > Actinomycetota > Actinomycetes > Mycobacteriales > Pseudonocardiaceae > Amycolatopsis > Amycolatopsis ponsaeliensis. Next base: position 1,570,303 of record NZ_BSTD01000002.1, read on the forward strand.
GCGGCGAAGTACTCGGAATCGTGCAGCATCACAGTGAGCACGGGGCCGTGCCGGTCCAGGCTCGCCGTTGGACTTCGCGTCCCGCTACGGCGTTCGTGTGATGCCGGTATCCCGGAACGCCGCCGGCGTACCTGTGTTCTCGGTGCGGGGAACGCCGGCGCTGGGGGGCGGCCGTGGACAGTGCGGTGTTGGAGCGCGACGTCGAAATCGGGGTCCTGGACTCGTCGTTGCGGGCTCTGATGGCCGGCCGCAGTGGGGTCGTCGCCGTGGAGGCGGCCGCCGGGCTCGGCAAGACGTCGTTGCTTCGGCACCTGCGGGACGCGGCGCGGGCGGCGGGCTGCGTTGTGCTTTCCGCTCGGGGCGCCGAGCTGGAGCGGGATTTCACCTTCGGTGCCGTCCGGCAACTGTTCGGACCGGTGGTGGCCGCGGCCGGCGACACGGAGCTGTTCACCGGCGCGGCCGAGCCGGCCGAGCGCCTCTTCACCCCGTCCCTCGACACGGCCGACGCACCCCACTCGCTGTACCCGCTCCTGAGCGGGTTGCACTGGCTGCTGGTCAACATCACCGCGACCGCACCCGCCGTCGTCCTCGTCGACGACGCCCAGTGGCTGGACCTGCCGTCGTCCCGGTTCATCGGGTTCCTGACGCGGCGGTTGGACAGCGTCGCGGTCCTGGTCGTCATCGCGCGCCGGACCGGCGACGGGGAGCCCGGTCCGATCGACGACGTTCTGGCCGCCGGCGACGTCCGCGTGCTGGAACCGAAGGGCCTCAGCGAGGCCGCCGTCGGTCAGCTGGCCCGGCGGGTGCTCGGCCGGGACGTGGCGGCCGAGCTGCGGGCCGCGTGCCACGCCATCACCGCCGGCAACCCGTTGCTGGTGCGCGAGTTGCTGCGGTTCCTGGGTTCCAGCGACCTCCGGCCGGACGTGACGGCGGCGGCCTCCGTCACGGCCGCCGGTCCCGACGCGTTGCGCCGGCACTTGGTCGCGCGCCTGCGCCGCCAGCCCGCGGAGGTGCGGGCGGTGGTGTCCGCGGTGGCCGTGCTCGGTGACGGCACGGACCTGCAGTGGGTGGCCCGGCAGGCCGGCCTGCCGGTGCCCGCGACGGCCGCGGCGGCCGAACGCCTGGTCGGCCACGGCATCTTCGAGCAGGACAACCCGCCTGCCTTCGTCCACGCCGTCGTCCGGGACGTGATGCTGTCGCAGCTGCCGCTCGTCGAACGCAGCGCACAGCACGAGCGGGCGGCCGGGGTCCTGACGGAGGCCGGTCGCTCGGCCGAAGGCATCGCCTCCCACCTGCTGAAAACCATCCCCGACAGCGACCCGGCCCGGGTGACCGCTCTCGTGGCGGCGGCGAACGAAGCCAAAGCACAGGGCTCGCCGGACAACGCGGCCGTCTACCTGCGGCGGGCCCTGCGCGAACCCCCGCCGCCGGAGCTGCGGTCGGAGGTGAACCGGCTGCTGGGCAACTGCGAGGTCCACCGGCTGGCTCCCGCCGAAGCCGAGGAGCACCTGCGGACGGCGTTGTCCCTGGCGGACACCCCTGGCCAGCGGGTGATGTGCGCCTACAGCCTGGCTCGGCTGCGCAACGCCTGCGGGGCGACGGACGAAGCGATCGAGCTGCTGGCCATGGCCGTCGGCGACCTGCCGCCCGGAGTGCCTGCCGAGGTCGGCGCGGAACTGGAAGCCGAGCTGGTCGGCGTCGCCCGGGCCGACATCGGGTCGCGATCCCGATTGCTCGAGCACCTCGCGTCGTTCCGCCGCCGACCGGGGCGGTCGCCCGCCGTCGAAAAAGCCCACCTGTCACTGGAATCGATCCTGGCCGGCCCGCCGGCGGCCGAAGCATCCGCGCTGGCCCGGCAGGCGCTGGCCGGTGACCGCCTCAGCCCGGACCGGACCGCGATCTGGGCGGCGGTGCAGACCCTCGTCGTCACCGACCTGCTCGACGAGGCCGAACGGCACCTCGACCGCGCCCTCGGCACCGCGCTCCGGCGCGGCCTGTTGTTCCCGCTCGCCTTCACCCGGGGTTTCCTCGCCCGCGTCGCGTTCCTGCGCGGTGACCTCGGGTCGGCCGCCGGCCATGTGGCCCGGGGCAGCGCGGGCCTGCCGTCACCCAACTTCGCGGCTCCGGTGCTCGACGCGGTCAACACGCACCTGCTGATCGAGGCGGGCCGGCCGGACGACGCCGACCGGGTGATCCGCGAGAGCGTGCTCCCGGACGGCGCCGAGCCGCGCACGGTCCTGGACCTGTGGTTGCTGGACGCCCGCACCCGGCTGCGAGCCGAGCAGGACAACCCGCGGGCGATGCTGGCCGACGCCCTGACCTGTGCGCGGTGCTACCGGCAGTGGGGCGGGCCGGAGCTGCTGGACGTGCCGTGGCGGCTGCGCGCGGGCGAGGCGTACCGCCGGCTCGGCGACCACGAACGGGCCGGGTCGCTGGTCGCCGAGCAGCTGCGCATCGCCCGGTCGTTCGGCGTCGCCCGGCACGTCGGCACCGCCCTGCGCGGGGCCGCCACCCTTGCCGCGGACCTCGCCGACGCCCGCCGGCTGCTGACCGAGTCGGTCGAGCTGCTGGAGCAGAGCCAGGCCCGGCTGGAACTGGCGAAGGCCCTGACCCAGCTGGGCACCCTGCTGGTCCACGGCCCGGACCAGCCCGGCGGGCGGACGATGCTGGCTCGGGCCGCCGAGCTGGCCTCGGCGTGCCACGCGGGAGCTCTGTCCGACCGGATCGGCCGGGTCACGGGCGGCCGGAGCACCCCGCGCCGGGGCGGTGGCCACGGGTTCACCCCGGCGGAACGGGAAGTCGCAGACCTCGCCACGAGCGGCCTGACCAACCGGCAGATCGCCGATCGGCTCCACCTCAGCGCGAAGACCGTCGAGGCGCACCTCAGCCGCGCGTACCGCAAGGCGGGCGTGCGCTCCCGGACGCAGCTCGCGGCGCGCCTGGCCGACGCGGGACGCCCACCCGGTTCCGGGTGAACGTCCGCGCGCCAGGGGCCGTCACGGGGCGAAGGACGACTGCTGTCCGGTCTGCGTGCACTTCACCGTGTACTTGAACGGCAGCGTCGTGTCGTCGTAGGTGCCGGTCACGACGTAGGAGTTGCCCACGACCGGCCGCGGCTTGGTGAAGACACCGCACCGCAGTTCCTTGAGGGTGGGGCCGTCGAGGGTGAGGTCCCCGATGCCGTTGCCGCCGAGCATCGAGTCCCCGTGGGGGTCCACGACGTTGACGCCGTGGATGGTCCGGGTGACGGGCAGCGTCCCGTCCAGCACCGGGTGGGGCGCGCTCAGGATGTGCGAGCCTCGTGAACCGCGGAGGAAGGCCACTTTCGGCACCGGCGCGTGGTGGATCTTGTTCGCGATGTCGAGGCCCAGGTAGTCCTGGACCGCGGGCCGGGCGTACTTGACGTAGTTGTCGTAGTCCATCGTCAGCGTGAGGCCGCCGGCGCTGACGTCGAACTCCTCGTACGTGGACGAAACGAACAGGCTCCGCCAGTCGTCGATGACGTGCGTCATCGAGTAGAAGCAGACCGCGAACTGGATCTGGTTGTCCTCGGTCCGCACGTTCGGGCCGATGCTCATGCCGGTGTCCGTGGTGCTCTTGGCGACGTGACTCCACCAGAAGTTCATGAAGTCGGAGACCTTCGGATCCGAGGCGTTGCCGAGCAGGTCGTTCAGCGTCGACCATTCCGCGGCGGCGGCCGGGCCCAGGTAGAGGCTCATGATCGAGCCCATGATGGCCGAGAGGTTGATCGAGCCGCTGTGCGTCGAGTTGTTGACCTGGATGTCCTTGGCCCCGACGATCTCCACGAAGTCGGCGTACTTCGCGATCGCCGAAACCAGCGCGTCGAACCAGCCCTGGGTCTTGTAGAGCCCCGGGTCGCCGATGTTCAGGCCGCCCTGCTGCGCGAGCCCCTTGGCGGCCGTCTGCACGAACAGGTGGGCCTCACTCGCCGCGCTCACCCAGTCTTCGGGCAGGTCCGAGGAGTCGAACGTCAGGCTGTCGTCGACCGAGGTCAACGTCGCCGGAGTCGCACTCTGCAATGTGAACAATTGATTTCCCCTTCGGAATTTCTTGCGTTGCCGACATGCACGACGTTATGGCCGTGAACATCCGCAACACATCAGGGAAATCCCTGCGGCGGCAATCGGCGGGAAACCCCTGCAATGGCGCGATTCAGGAAATACCGGAACAGGCCCGCGGTGCCCGGCGACAGACCGGCGGCTCGGACCCCGGTCGCCACGGGATCCGCAACGAAACCACCCGCGCCGAGATCACCACCACCCGATCCCGGGCGTGCGGGACTACGCCGGGTTCTCCGCGACGGCGAGGTAGTCCGTGTAGATCTGCGGTGAGCCGGAGAACGACGCCAGCTGCTTCCACTCCTCGTACATCTGCTTGGTGTCGCGGTGGGCGGACGCGAACTCCGCGGCCTCACCGGTCGCGATGTCAGGCTCCGGGTAGAACACGTCCAGCGCGTCCAAGCTCGCGATCTCCATCATCATCACGTACTGGTCGAGGCGGTTGCCCCGCTCGCCCTTGAGCACGTGGAACCGCCAGTCCGGGTAGTCGTCGATCCGGTGGTGGTTCTCCGCGATGAAACGGTCGAACATCTCCTCGGTCACACCGGCGCGCAACGCCAGGTTGTGGATCCCGACGACCCGGGCGACCGGCTCCTCCCCCGGGCGGTCGCGGTAGCGGGGGCCGGGCGTGACCGTGCTCCGCGGGTTGTCGGCCAGCAGCCGGTAGTCGGTGAACAACGTCGGCAGCTCACCGAACGTGCCCAGCCGCCGCCACCGCGCCAGCACCGCCTCCGCTTCCGGGTGCTGCGCCCAGAACAGCCGGGCCTGCTCGGTTTGCTCACCCCGGGCCGTGACGTAGCGGTCGCGCTGCTCGGCGCTGTCGATCTCGTACAGCATCAGGTACTGCCCGGTCCGCTCTCCGCGCAACCCGCGCAGCAGAGTCCACCGCCACCCCGGGTACAAGGGCAGGTGAACGCCCTCTCCACGCACGAAGGTCTCGAACTCTTCCGGCGTGACACCAGCCTCCGTGTCGATGGCGATGTACTGGAAGGTGAACACCGACGAGCGTCCCATTGCACGTCCAATCCTCGGGCCGGGAACGGGATCGCGTCCGACAAGCACGACTCCCCGCACCACATCCTGCCCGCCCCGGAGCAACGGGGCCCGCGAGCCCTCTCCACTGGACGCGATCCGACGGATCTCACCGTCTGCGGAGATCCACCAGCGTGAGCGCTACCAGCAAACAACGTGCTTTTCGACCAACCGGTCACCCCATCGGGAAGTTCCGGCCCACCCACGTCTCGGCTTCCGCGCCGGTTGCGTACGTCGGAAGGTACGGCCCTGAGGCGACGACCACCCCGATGCCGAACAGCAGCTCCGCGTGCTCCTGGGAGAGCACCCCGCGGGCACCGACCTTGATCCCGAGCTCCTCGGCGCGCTCGACCAGCTGGCGGATGGCGCGCACAGCCCGCTCCGGCGGGTCGTCGACCTCCAGCGCGTCGATGATCGCGCCCGTGAGCATCACCGCCGGCGCGGGCACGTCGAGGGCGGGCAGCAGCTCCAGCTCGGGCAGCCCGGTGACGTTGACGATGAACACCACACCCGCCCGGGCGAGCTCGCCGAGGGAGCCCAGCAGGTCGCCGCGGTCGTCCAGCAGCGACGGCCCGTCCGTGCAGAGCATCAGGTGCCGGTGCGCCAGGCCGTTGCGGTCGAGCTCCTGACCGACGAACCGCACGAGGTCGCCGTCGATCGCCATCCGCCGCGGCAGCGTCAGGCAAACCATGGGCGCGTCGTCGCCGAACCGGGCCCGCCACTCACCGGCGGTCCGCAGTGTCTCGGTCAGCAGGTGCCTGCCGAGCGCGACCGTCATGCCGGTCGTCTCGGCGAGCGGGGAGAACTCCTCGGGCCGCAGCTCACCCAGCTCGGGGTGACGCCAGCGCAACGCGGCGTTGAGGGAGGTGATGATCTCGCCGTCCGGGAGCACCACGTGCGGCCGGTACACGACCGCCATCTCCCCCGACTCGAGCGCGCCCGCGATGCCGCACGCGAGGCGGTACCGCTCGGCGTCCGCGTGCCCCGCCACCGGATCGAACAGCACCCACCGGGTCTGGCCCAGCTCCTTCGCCCGGCGCAGCGCGACCTGCGCCGACCGGATCGCCTCGGCCGGGAGTGCCTTCTGCGTGTCCACGAGGAAAACGCCGACGCTCGCGCTGACCCCGACCCCCACACCATCCACATAGGACGGTCGGCTCAGCGCGGCGATCACCGACTCGGCTTCCTCCCCCACCGACGCCGCGTCGTGTTCTCCCGCCAGCCCGACGGCGAACACATCGCCCGGGAGCAGCGCGAGCACCGGACGGCGGTCCCGGAAGACCTCCTCGAGCGTCCTCGCCACGCCCGTGAGCAGCTCGTCCGCCGCATCGAACCCGAGACCGTCGCGCACGACGGCGAATCCGTCGAGGCCCACCAGCAGCACCGCGACCTGGTTCCCGGTCTCCGCCGCCAGCAGCGGCGCCAGTTCGGCTTCGAGCCATGCCCGGCCGGGCAGCCCGGTCACCGGGTCGAGGGCCGTGGAGCTGTCGGGCACCCGTCGGCCACCTCCTCCTCCAGTGCGCACCGGCCGTCTCTCCGCGTAGAACCAGAATAGGGGCAAGGCTAGTGTGTGCCCGTGCGGCCCGCCGCGGTGGAGGCTCGACGGAGAGGAGCGATGGTGCAGCTGGATGCCGGTGCCTACCAGCGCATGCTCGGCGAAGAGCTCCGCCGGCTGCGCGAGGAGCGCGGCCTGACGCGCCGCGACCTCAACCACAGGCTGCACAGCGACCTCTCGTTGCAGACGCTCGCCACCTACGAGCTCGGTACCCGGCAGTGTTCGGTCGTGCGCCTGGTCGAACTGTGCCTGGCGCTGGAGGAAACTCCCGAAGCCCTGCTCGCTCGCGTCGGCCGGCGCTACTTCGGCACGTTCGGCACCACGGAAGCCGATGGCGTCCGGGTAGACCTGCGCCTGATCGCGCGCGCCGAGCACGACGACCTGGCCCCCTTCCGCCGCTGGGCCGAGGGCAAGCTCGCCGAGTCCCCGGCGGCGGATACCCCGCACGAGGTGCACCTCGACCCCGCCGCTCTGGCGCGGCTGGCGGAACTCTGCGGAACCACGACAGCGGACCTGCGCGCCCGGATCCGCCGGCTCGGCTGACCGCCTACGGCCGGCACGTGCCCCCGCTACGACAGGGCCAGGTCGGCGTTTCCCGGGTCCCTCGTCGGAGCCACACTTCCGGGTGAGTCTTGCGGCACGGGCGAATGATCGTCCCCGTTTACGGCACCGGAACGCAGCGACGCACACATGATTGTCTCGCCGAAGAACCACGAGCCGGCGGATCTCCCGGCCGACAGAAGGGTGTGGAATGCGCACAACCACGGCGAAGCGAGCCGGGCTCGCCTGTGCACTCCTGGTGGCCGGGCTCGCCGCGACGACGGCACCGGCGCAGGCTGACCAGCAAGCCGGCATCGCGGACATCGGGTCGGCCGACTTCACGAAGGCGGGCGAGCCGACCACGGTTCCGACGCAAGGTCGATGCTCGATCGACGGCCCGACCAGCGCTGTCGCGGAGTCGGTGTCCCAGGCGGGCATCACCTTCGGCGGCGGCACGTCGTCCTGCACGACGACGGTCACCGACCCCGGCACCGACGCCACAACCACGACGTCGACCGCGACGGGCAAGAATTTCGAGCTTTCGGCCCTGGTGAGCGTGGGTGGCCCGCGCGTCAAGCTCTCGACGTTCACGGTGACGTGCACGGCGACCCGGACGCAGACGAGCACGAACTGGAGCTACGGCGGCATGGCCGGCATCCCGGCCCTGCCCAATCCGGTGCCGCCCGGCTACGTGGCTCCGATCAAGAAGCGTGACGGGACGGTCCTGGCGAACGCGGTGTTCAACGCCCAGACCCTCCCGGGTGACGGCAGCATCGACCTGACGATGCTGGAGATCACGTTCCTCCCGGCATCGGGCATCAGCGGTCACGTCGTGCTGGGCGAGACAGCCTGCGCGCCGACACAGTGAGCGGCAGCGAGCAGCGGATTTCACCGCAGTCCACCGCGCATCGGCTACCGCGGGGGACCGCATCGACAACCGTCACTCGCTGCTGATCCGGTGACGCCGGATCACGCCGCTCGGCGTGGCCCGCGGGCACTCCCCGCAGGCCACGCCGAGCTCGCACCTGCCGCGCGGTCCGGGCTCAGGAATCGGCTGCGGCTGTCGCGATCACGTCGCCGGCCACCCGTTTCGGGAGCCGGCGGCCGCGGAATCCGCTTGCGGGCCGGCGAATGCCTGTGACACGTCGCGCAACGCGGCCGTGACCTCGCTCGGGATGACGAAGAAGGTGTTGCCGGGCCCCTCGGCCAGCTTGGGCAGCGTCTGCAGGTACTGGTAGGCGAGCAGTTTCGGGTCCGGGTCGTTGCGATGGACAGCCTGGAAGACCTCGTCGATGGCGTGCGCCTGACCTTCCGCACCGAGGATCTCCGCCGTGCGATTGCCCTCGGCCCGCAGCACCGCGGCCTGCTTGTCCCCCTCGGCGGTCAAGATCTGGGCTTGGCGGTGCCCCTCCGCACCGAGGATGGCGGCCCGCTTGTCCCGTTCGGCGCGCATCTGCTTCTCCATCGCGTCCTTGATGGTCGCCGGCGGATCGATGGCCTTGATTTCGACCCGGTTCACCCGCAGGCCCCACTTGCCCGTGGCGTCGTCCAGAACACCGCGCAGCTGGCTGTTGATGGCATCCCGGGAGGTGAGCGTGCTTTCCAGGTCCATCGAACCGACGACGTTCCGCAGCGTGGTCACGGTCAGCTGCTCGACCGCCTGGAGATAGCTGGCGATCTCGTAGGCCGCGGCACGGGGATCGGTGACCTGGAAGTACAAGACGGTGTCGATCTCGACGACCAGGTTGTCCTCGGTGATCACCGGCTGCGGCTGGAAGGAGACGACCTGTTCCCGGAGGTCGATCTTGGGGTACACCCGGTCGACGTACGGGATGACGAGGTTGAGCCCGGGCGTCAGGGTGCGGTGGAAGCGGCCCAGCCGTTCGACGTTGCGCGCACGGGCCTGCGGCACGATCCGCACCGCCCGCATCACGGTGAAGATCACGATGACGACGATCACCGGGGCGGCGATCACTGCGGTCGAGATGTCCATGTTTCCTCCCTGGGGTGGACGAAAGCGGTACTGCCCTCGATGGCCAGGACGTCGACGACCGTGCCGGCGCGGATCACCAAGGCGTCGTCGAAGGTCCGCGCGGTCCATTCCTCGCCGCCGATGCGGATCCGGCCGTCCACACCGGTCACTTCCTCGACGACGTGGGCCTGCCGGCCGACGAGCGCATCGACACCGAACAGCGCGCTCTCGGGACGGCGCCGGTATCGCTGGGCGACGGGCCGGGCCAGCACGACACCGGCGGCCGAGGCGATGGCGAACACGAGGAGCTGGCCGGGCAGGGCCAGGCCGAGCGCGGCGGTCCCGGCGGTGACGAGGGCCGCGAGGGCCAGCACGCCGAGCGCGATGGTCGCCGAGAAGACCTCCACGACGGCCAGCACGATCGCCACCGCCAGCCAGATGAGCCCTTCGTCCACGATGGCTCTCCTCCCTGCGATTCGATGAGGCCGGCCAGGTTCGCCCGGCTGGTCGGTTGGGGGCTTCCGCGGCAGATTCGCCTGCTGCCGAACGTCTTCACCGACGAGGCTGCCCGACGGCGTTCGCGCTGTACATCCGTGGCGGCACCCATCTCGGCGTGCAGGACAGTCGACGCGTCACCGACGAGCGTTGCTGCCGGCCGACTTCACAGGAAGTAGCGGAGCCAGACGTATCCCCAGGCGATCGCCGTGCTCAGCACCGTGACGACGATGCCGTAGCGGGTGAACTGCCAGAAGCTGATCGGATGCCCCGTCCGGGCCGCGATGCCGAGGGCGACGACGTTGGCGCTGGCCGCGACCGCGGTGCCGTTGCCGCCGAAGTCGGCGCCCAGCGCGAAGGCCCACCACAGGGCCCGGCCGGTCGCGGCGTCGGGGACGTCGGCGACCATGCCCTCGACGATCGGGGTCATCGTCGCCACGTAGGGGATGTTGTCGAAGAATGCCCCCAGGGCACTCGACCCGAACAGCAACGCCGTCGCCGCGGCGAAGTGGTTGTCCCCGAACAGGTTCGCCGTCCAGCCGCCCGCGGTCTCGATCACCCCGGTGTGCCCGAGACCCGCGACCATCACGAACAGGCCCATGAAGAACACCAGCGTGGGCCACTCGACCTCGCCCAGCACGTCGCCGAGGTCGGCGCCGGTCAGCAGCAGCATCACCCCCGCGCCGACGAGGGCCACGATCGCGGGATCCAGGTGCAGCACCGAATGCAGGCCGAACCCGAGCACGACGGCCGCGAACACGATCAGGCAGCGGCGCAGCATCGCCGGGTCGGTGATGGCGCGGCGCTCCTGCAGCGCCAGCACCGCGGCCACGTGTTCCGGGTGGTACTCGAAGGACTTGCGGAACAGCACCTTGGTCAGCAGCACGAAAACCACGAAGACGACGGCCACCACCGGTGCCATGTGGACCAGGAAGTCGGTGAAGGTGAGCCCGGCCCGGCTGCCGATGATGATGTTCGGCGGGTCACCGATGAGGGTCGCGGCGCCGCCGATGTTGGACGCGAGAACCTCGGCGATCAGGTACGGCTGGGCCGGGATGCGCAACCGGTTGCACACGACCACCGTGACCGGGGCGACCAGCATGATGGTGGTGACGTTGTCCAGGAACGGCGACGCGATCGCGGTGATCGTCATGAACATCACCATCAGCCGGTACGGCCGGCCGCGGGCCTTCTTGGCCGCCCAGATGGCGAGGTAGTCGAACACGCCGGTCTGCTTGACGATCCCGACGATGATCATCATGCCGAGCAGCAGGAAGATGACGTTCCAGTCGATGCCCGAGTGCTCGGAGAAGAACACCTCGGCGCCCGGGACGAGCCCGAGCACGGCCATCAGCCCGGCGGCGATGAGCACCACCTTGACCTTGTCGGCCTTCTCGGTGGCGATGAAAAAGAACGCGACGACGAAGACCGCCAAGGACAGGACCGCGGGCACGACAAGGAACCTCCGGGCATAGGGCGCCGTCGCCGGCGGGTGCTCCTCCCCGCCGGCGACGGCTTCGACAGTTGGCTCCGGGGGTCAGTCGTCGGGCCCGAACACCGCGAGGCTGGTGATCAGGCGGTCGAGGGTGATGGCGCCGACCAGCACGCCGGACTCGTCGACGACGGCCACGAGCGGGCTGTGCTCGCGGGCCATCAACGCGGCGACCTCGAACAACGTCGCGTCGGCGGCCACGGTCACCGGTTTCACCAGCCGCCGGGGTGCGCAGTCCCCGACCGTGCGGTCGGCGAGCTCCTGCCAGAAGCGGTCGGCGTGGTCCTCGTCGACCGTGCGGACCAAAGCCGGGTCCTCCTGGTAGGACGCGGGCACCGCCAGCCGCAGCACCTGGGTGCCGGGCAGCACCGCCCACGGCCGCGACCGGGCGTCGACGACGATCAGCCCGGGCAGCCTGCTCACGGCCATCACCCGGACCGCCTGAGCGACTTGGTCGCCCGCGGTGATCGTCGGGACGTGCGTGGCGATGTCTCGTGCTCGCATGGTCTCCGCCTGGTCGATGTACAGGGCCGGTCGCGCTGCGGACATGTCCCGATGCCTCCGTTCCCGGCGAGCCGCCGTCGGTGCCCACGAGTCTCGGCGGCGACCCCGGCCACGACCATCGGGTCCGGCACCCATTCCCCCCGGGCCTGCCGGCCGGCGCCGGCCCGAAGTGGGTGTCGGCACGGATGGACAGCCGGCGGTTCACCCGCCACGCTCGCAGGGGTCCGGACACCGATCGGCGAGGAGACACGGGTGCCGCTGTACCGCAGGATCTTCCTGCTCAACGCCGTCGTGCTGAGCGCGGCGACCGCGCTGCTGCTGCTCGGGCCGGTCACCGTCTCCGCGCCGGCGCTGTTCACGGAAGTGGTGATCCTCGTCGGCGGCCTGGCCGTCGTCCTGGTGGCGAACGCGGTCCTGCTGCGGATCGGGCTGGCCCCGCTGCACCGGCTGTCCCGCACGATGACGACCATCGACCTGCTGCGCCCCGCGCCCCGGCTGACCCCGCGGGGCCGCGACGAGGTCGCCGAGCTGATCCGCACCTTCAACGCCATGCTCGACCGGCTGGAGACCGAACGCGGCTTCAGCGCCGCACGCGCCCTTTCGGTGCAGGAAGCCGAGCGCAGCCGCATCGCGCGTGAGCTGCACGACGAGGTCGGCCAGTCGCTGACCGCCGTGCTGCTCGACCTCAAGCGCGTCTCGAACAGCCTGCCCGCCGCGACCCGGGAAGAGCTGCGCTCCGCGCAGGAGACCACCCGCAGCACCCTCGACGAGATCCGCCGCATCGCCCGCCGGCTGCGTCCCGGGGTGCTCGAAGAACTGGGGCTGACCAGCTCGCTCACGGCCTTGAGCACCGAGATCACCGAACACAGCGACCTCACCGTGCTGCGCCGCTTCGACCACGCCGTCCCGCACCTGGGCGACGAGATCGAGCTCGTGCTCTACCGCGTGGCCCAGGAAAGCCTCACCAACGCCGTCCGCCACGCCCGGGCCCTGCACGCCGAGGTCGTCCTGCGCACCACGGTCGGCCAGGTCGAACTGCGCGTCCGCGACGACGGCCGCGGCCTCGGCGACGCCGCGGAAGGCGCCGGCATCACCGGCATGCGGGAGCGCGCCCTGCTGGTCGGCGGACGGCTGACCGTCGGACCGGCGCCCGGCTCGGGCACGGAAGTGCGGCTGGTCGTGCCGCTGGACGGGGCGGACCGATGAGCGCCCCGCCGACCCCGGTGCGCATCCTGCTGGCCGACGACCACGCCCTGGTCCGCCGGGGCGTCCGGCTCATCCTCGACAACGAGCCGGACCTGAGCGTGGTCGCCGAAGCGGGCGACGGCGCCGAAGCCATTTCCGCGGCCCGCGAGCAGCAGCCGGACCTGGCCATCCTGGACATCGCCATGCCCCGGCTGACCGGGCTGCAGGCCGCCCGCGAGCTGTCCCGCGCCCAGCCCGGGCTGCGCATCCTCATGCTCACGATGTACGACAACGAGCAGTACTTCTTCGAGGCGCTCAAAGCCGGGGCCTCGGGTTACGTGCTCAAGTCCGTCGCCGACCGCGACCTCGTCGAGGCGTGCCGGGCGGCCGTGCGCGGCGAGCCGTTCCTCTACCCCGGCGCGATCACGTCGCTGATCCGCAACTACCTCGACCGCGCCCGCAACGGCGACACGATCCCCGACCGCGCGATCACCGCGCGGGAGGAGGAGATCCTCAAGCTCGTCGCGGAAGGCCACTCCTCCAAGGAGATCGCCGACCTGCTGGTCATCAGCGCGAAGACCGTCGAACGGCACCGCGCGAACCTGCTGCAGAAGCTCGGGCTCAAGGACCGGCTCGCCCTCACCCGCTACGCGATCCGGGCCGGTCTCATCGAGCCGTGACGCCCAGCTCGGCCATCCACGGATGTCTCCTTCGCCGCCAGAGGACCGCCGGAGGTGGCCGCTCCTGTTCGGCCACCTCCGACGGGAGCCCTACTTGCGGATCATCGGGTTGCCGTAGCCGATGACCAGGCCTTGGGTGAACGCGGTGACGCCGAACGTCTTGTTCAGCAACGCCGCGGCCGGCGCGGTGAGGGCGAGGGTGACGCCGGCGGGCGTGGCCGCGCCGATCGTGAACAGGTCGGCGCGCGTCCCGAAGTCGATCTTCCCGCTGAGCACTCCGCGCTTGAGGTCGATGGTGTAACCGGTCAGGTAGAGGCACTTTCCACCCGCCCGCAGCAGCAGGCCGCCCACGTGCTCGATCGTCCCGTCGTTCGGGTTGCCGACGATCGTGAAGCCGAAGACGGTCTTGCCGCCGGGATGGCTGACCTTGGCGAAGACCGGCGAGACCTTGACCCCGAGCGACGTAAGCGCTTTCGCCGCGGCGGCGTCCAGCGTGAGGTCGGTCCGGCCCTTGCCGAAGTGGTACCAGCTGTGGTGCGAGACGGTGTGGGACGACGCCGTCACCGGCTGAGCCGCCTGGGCCGGTGCCGCGGCGACCCCGGCCATGGCGGCCGCGGCGACGATGGACACCCCGAGCATGCGAAGGCGCATGATGACTCCGTTCTCGTTGCTTCCTGGACACGAGGGATACGTGAGGAGCAACCCGAACGGATGCAGCCAGTGCCGGCCGAATTCCTCGGGCCCGCGGCCCGAGTGGTTCGCCCGGTCAGGTGCCGAGTTTTCCTTGCAGCATGCTGACGCCGTGCTCCTGCTGGCCGAGCTCCTGCACGGAGACGTCGACGACCGGATAGCTGCTCAAGGCGAGGTTCGGGGGCACCGAGACGTCGGCTTCGGTGCCCGCGGTCACCCCGAGGGGAATCATCGTCTCGGCGCCGTCGTACAGCCAGATTTCGTACAGCCCGGCCGGCGCGGGCATGCCGGTCAGCTGGACCTTGAGCCGCAGCGAGCCCGTGCCCGTGTCGACGATGCGGACGCGACCCGTCGCGCCGGCCGGAGCGGACGCTTGACGAGCCAGCTGGGCCTCCGCGACCACCCGCTCGCTCTCGCCACCGGAGTTGACGATGATCAAGGTGCCGGCCACGCCGACCGCCGCGGCAGCGGCCGCGACGAGCGCATAGCGTGCCCCTCGGGAAACCCGACGGCCGCTCGCCGCTTCGCCGTCTGGGCGCCGTAGCGGCAGAACGCGCCCGCCGTCTTCGTCCGACGGTGGGCGAGTCGCCTGACCGGTCTCGGCGGCGATCCGTTCCCAGACCGCTTCCCGCACCGGCGGAAGCGACGTTTCCGTGATCGCCTCACGGCCGAGCCCGGCGACGGCTCGCAACGACTCGATCTCTTCCCGGCAGTCGGCGCAGCGGTCGAGGTGGGCGGTGTCGGCCGGTTCGGGGCGTTGTTCGTCAAGGGCGAGCAGCACGAGCCGATCGGGATCCGGGTGCGACATCGTTCACCTCCTCCGGGGTGCGGTCGAGCTGGGAGCGCAGGTTCTGCATCCCGCGGCGGAGGTGGCTCTTCACCGTGCCCAGCGGCAGTCCGGTTTGCTCGGCTATCTGAGTGTGGGTCAGATCAGCGTAGAAGGCCAACTGGAGGACTTCTCGTTGCGGGTCGGGCAGCCGGGTCAGCCCGTCGACGACGACCAGCCGGTCGAGCACGCGCTCCGGCGATTCGGCCATGACCTCCTCCGCCGGTGCGGCGGCGGCGACCGCGTCGCTGTCCCGCTGCTGGCGGCCACGCGCCCGCAGCAGGTCGACGATGCGACGCCGCGCAATCCCCAGCAACCAGGCCAGCAGCCCCGCCTTCTCCGGGTCGTACGTGTGCCGGCCGCTCCACGCGGAGACGAAGGTCGCCTGCACGACGTCGTCGACATCGGCGGGATCGCGCAAGCTGGCCCTGGCCAGCCGCTGCACCGCGGGTCCGTGCCGATCGAACACCGCGCGCAGTGTCTCCGGCTCGCCGGCGGCGAACCGCCAGGCGAGATCGTCGGCTGTGCCGCTCGTCACGGCATCTTCGGACACGGACGACACCCTAACCGCACGCGACGGAGAGGCGACACCTTCGGCCATCAGCATCGTCGGTTCCTCGGTCGGTCGGCGCGGGCAGGCGGCAGGACTGCCGACGGAGGAGGTACGTCCACCCGGCGCGTCGCGGATGCGCGTCGGGCAAGGGCGCACGAAAGGAAGATTCACGCCGCTGCATCCGGCCGGGCGGTTCCGGACGAATCGACAAGCACCTGGAACGTCGGCCTCGAAGGAGCAGTTGATGAAATCCCCTCTGCGTTCACTCGCCCTGGTGGCTTCGGCCGGGCTTCTGGCCGCGCTGTCGGTCGCTCTCCCCGGGGTGGCGACGGCGGCGGACGAGTCGATGGTGTCGGTGGTGCACGGCATTCCCGGCCAGCCGGTCGACGTCTACGTCAACGGGAAGAAGACACTCGACAACTTCCAGCCGGCCGACGTCGCCGGACCGCTGAGCCTGGCCGCCGGCACGTATGACGTCGCGCTGACCAAACCGGGCGAGGCGGCGACCAGCGCGATCCTGGAGAACAAGAGCCTCGCGGTGCCGGGCGGCAAGAACCTCAGCCTGGTCGCGCACCTCGACGCCGGGGGCAAGCCCGCGCTGACCGCGTTCGGCAACGACACCGCGATGATCGCCGCGGGCCAGGCCCGGCTCGTGGTCCGGCACACGGCCGCCGCCCCCGCGGTGGACGTCCGGGCCGGGGGCAAGCCGGTGTTCCCCGGCCTGACCAACCCGAAGGAAGCCATGGCCGATCTGCCGGCGGGAACGGTGAGCGCCGACGTGACGCTCGCCGGGACCGGCACCGTGGTGCTCGGCCCGAAGGACCTGGACCTCGCGGCGGGGACCTCGACCATCGTCTACGCGATCGGGTCGGCCGACGCCAAGACGCTCGCGCTCACCGCGCAGACGATCAAGGATCTGGGTGGCGCGCCCTCGTCGATGCCCACCGGCACCGGCGGGCTGGCCGCCGACGACACCGGCGCCTGGTGGTCGGCGCTGTCCGTGACCGGTGTCGTGCTGGTGCTCCTCGGCGTCTTCCTGCTGTTCCGGCGGCGCGCGGAGAACCTGTCCCGGTGACCCGGGATCGACGCAGCGGTGCGGCCCGGCGGTTCGCCGGGACGCACCGCCCCGCGGCCGTCGCACTCATCACCGCGGGCGTCCTGGCGATCGCGGCCGGAACCCTGCCGGGCACCGGGACGGACCCGTCCGGCGCCCCGGCGCCGATCGTCACGCGGCTGGAGGAACCCGCGAAGCCCGCGGTGCCGGCACGATCGGCCACCGAGCGACCTGCCGTCCGGCCGGTGCGCCTGACCATCCCCCGGATCGGCGTCACGGCGAAGGTCGCCCCGGCCGGCGTCGACCGGACCGGCGCCTTTTCGGTCCCGCCGAGCGTCGACACCGTGGGCTGGTACCGGTTCGGGCCGGCGCTGGACAGCCCGGCCGGCTCGCTCGTCATCGGTGGTCACGTCGACAGCGCCGCCGCCGGGCCCGGCGCGTTCTTCCGGTTGCGTGAACTCGACCCGGGATCGGCGCTGGCACTCACCGGCGAGGACGGCGCGACCCGTTCCTACGTCGTGGTGGCCCGCGAGCAGATACCCAAGGACAAGATCGACCTGCAGCCGTACTTCGCCACCACCGGCAGCCCTCGCGTCACGCTGTTCACCTGCGGCGGATCCTTCGACCGCACGGCCAGGAGCTACCGGGACAACATCGTGGTCACAGCCGTACCCGCATGATGCCGACAGTCCGCGTGACTCAGCCGGCGCCGTTCCGCCAGTAGTCCACCGCACCCTGGAGCACCGTGCGGAAGAGGTGGAAGTTCACCGGCTTGTACACGTAACTGTCCGCGCCGAGGGCGTAGCAGCGCTCGATGTCGGCCGAGGTGGTCGATGACGTGAAAACGATGATCTTCAACGCCGCCAGGTCCGCATTCGCCCTCAGGTCGGCCAGGACCTGGTAACCGTCGCGGCCCGGGAGGTTCAGGTCCAGCAACAGCAGCGCGGGCCGGTCGCGGCCGGCGTCGGTGAGGCGGGCGATCGCCGCGTCGCCGTCCGGGGCGAACTCCAGCTCGAGCTCCGGGTGGGATCGGGTCAGGGCGCGCTGGATGGCTTCGCGGTCTTCGGCGCTGTCCTCGACCACCAGCACGAGCCGGCCGTGGGCGCTCACGCGGCCGCTCCGGTGTGCCGGATCGCCAGGACCGCGGCGTCGTCGCCGACCTGATAGCGGCCCCCGCCGGTGACGAGGGCTTCGAGCAGGTCCGGCAGCGGCAGGCCGGGCAACCGGGCCAGGGTCGGCGCGAGATCCGTTTCGAAGAACCGGCCGGCCTCGTCGCGGGCCTCGGTGAGCCCGTCGGTGTAGAGCACCAGCGTGTCGCCCGGCTCGAGCCGGGCGGTCCCCTCCCGCAACCGCAGGTCCGGCAGGACGCCGACCAGCCGCCCCGAACACGGCGGCTGCCGCACGGCACCGTCGCGCCGCAGCACCAGCGGCGGCGGATGGCCCGCCGTGAGCAGGGACAGCCGGACGCCCGCCGGCTCCGCGGGTTCGAAGGTCGCCGTCGCGAGCGTGAGGAACCGGCCCGGGTCGTTGCGCAGCAGCTTCGCGTTGAGGCCCAGCATGGCGTGCTCGGCCGAGCTGCCCTCCTCCAGCGCCGTCTCCAGGGTGTGCCGGGCCAAGCCGGTCAGCGCGGCCGCCTGCGCCCCACGGCCGCAGACGTCGCCGATCAGCGCGGTGACGCGGCCGTCGGGCCGCGGGACCAGGCCGTAGAAGTCACCGCCGACCTCCAGGCTGTGGTCGGCGACGGTGTAGGTCGCGGCGACGTCCAGGCCGGGCACCGTCGGCAGCACCGCGGGCAGCAGGTGCTGCTGCAGGGACAGCACGTCCCGGCGCCGCCGGTCGTAGAGCGTCGCGTTGTCGATCGCCAGCGCCGCGCGGCCGGCCAGGTTCTGCAGGAAGGACCGGTCCGGCCGGCGGTGCGAACCCTCGCGGTGGAAGAAGGTCAGCAGGCCGACGTCCCGGCCGTGCGCCCGCAGCACACTGATCGTCAGCAGCGGCAGCCGGATCTCCTCGGCCAGCCCCGAGGCCCGTGGCAGCTCGTCCCAGGCGACCGGGTCCGCGCCGCGCACGACCTCCTCGCCCGCCCAGCGGCCGGCCCGCACGGCGTCGGCCAGCGTCCGCTCGCGGTGGGCGTCGACGTGGGCGACCGCGATCGGCACCATCCTCCCGTCCCGGTGGACGTGGAGCACGGCGCCGTCGGCGAGGCCGGGAACGGCCATCCGCACCACCGCGCGCAGGGTGTCGTCGATGTCGAGCGACGCACCCATCTGCAGCGAGGCCTCGGCGAGGATCGCGTCCTGGGCCTGGCGGTCATCCAGTTCGCGCAGCTGACTGGCGTGGTGGTCGGTGGCCACGATCACGTCCAGCACCTGGTGCATGGCGGCGAGCACGGACCGGTCCACCGGCAACGCCGCGGACGTCCCCAGCCCGAGCACGCCCCGCTCCCCCTCGGCGATCGCGAAGTCGAGCACCAGGACCCCGCTCGCTCCGGCCGTGCGCAGCCGCTCGGCCAGTGCGGGAGCGGCCACCGCCACCTCGGCCAGCGGGACCTCGGTGACCGTGCGCTCCTCGCCCGCCGGCCGGGCGGCGACCCAGGTCAGCACCTCATCGCCCAGTCCGGCCGGCTGGGTGCGCAGCCCTTCGTGATCGGCCCAGCGGGTCACCGTCACGGTCCCGTCGGCCGCCAGCCGGGCCCCGAGCACGGCCCGGGCCCCGCGCAGGGTGAGCAGGCCCGAGTAGAGCTCGTCCGACAGCCCCTTGGTGTTCACCGCCTCGAACGCGGCCCGCCACAACGCGTGCAACCGTGCCGTCCACGAGTCATCCGGGGTGGTGGACACGGTGGCGGCTCCGATCGTTCGAGGTACCGCGGCTGCGGCGGTGCCCACTGTAGGGTTCGGCCTCGGTCGCGGACGCACGCCACGACCCGAACGAGGAGCGAAATGGGCGACACGGCGGCGTACGAACCGGCCGAACGCGAACGAGCGGCCGAAGCGGCCGCCGGGCCGGCGTTCGACTTCTCCGTGTGCGTGACCGAGCCGATCCACCGGCTCGGCGGCATCCAGTCCTACGGCGCCCTGCTGGCCGTGGCCGATGACGGGCGCGTCGAAGTCGCCAGCTCGACCACCACCCGGCTGCTCGGCCGGCCACCCGAGGACCTCATCGGCACGCCGATCACCGACCTGCTCGGCGCCGAGGGCCTCGCCGCGGTCCGGCAGACCCTCGAAGCCCCGACCGGCGACCGGGGCC
This sequence comes from Amycolatopsis sp. NBRC 101858, assembly GCF_030269325.1. Taxonomy (GTDB): domain Bacteria; phylum Actinomycetota; class Actinomycetes; order Mycobacteriales; family Pseudonocardiaceae; genus Amycolatopsis; species Amycolatopsis ponsaeliensis. The sequence goes on from NZ_BSTD01000002.1 coordinate 1,590,203, forward strand.
TGCTCGCCCTGCGCATCCCCGAGGACGGCCCGGAGTTCGACGTCACCGTCTACCGCGCCGACGGCCGCCTCGTCCTGGAGCTGGAACCCGCGACCGCGCAGCGGCCGTTCCGGTTCTCGCAGTTCTACCCCTCCGTGCGAGCCGCGCTGACCCGGCTGCAGCACGGGCGCACCGTGGTGGACGTCTGCGCCGCCGCGGTGGCCGAGATCCGAGCGCTCACCGGCTACGACCGCGTCGTCGCCTACCGCTTCGAAGGCCGCTCCGGCCCCGGCGAGGTGATCGCCGAGGCGATCTCGGACGGCCTCGAGCCGTGGGTCGGGCTGTGGTTCCCGGCCACCGACATCCCGCCCCAGGCGCGCCGGCTCTACGAGCGCAACTGGATCCGCGTGATCAACGACGTCGACGACGACACTTCCGCTCTCCACCCGCACACCCTCCCCGGTGGCAGCGAGCCGCTGGACCTGTCCGACTCGACCCTGCGCACCGTGTCGTCGTTCCACCTGGAGTACCTGCGCAACATCGGCGTGGCGTCCTCGATGTCGGTGTCACTGCTGCAGGAAGGCGCCCTGTGGGGGTTGATCGCCTGCCACGGGCTCACGCCCCGCCGGCTCGACCCGGAAGTCCGCGCGGCGTGCGAATTCTTCGGCGTCACGCTCTCCCTGCAGCTGGCCGCGCTCCAGGAGGCCGAGACGGCCCAGGCCCGCCACAACGCGCGGACCGCGCTGTCCCGGCTCGTGGCGGCCCTCGAAACAGACCCCGCGCAGTCCTTGCCGGACCACGGCGAGCTGCTCGCCGAGCTGGTCCGCTCCGACGCCGTCGCCCTGCGCCTCGGCGGCCAGGACACCACCCCGTACGGCGACACCGACCCCGCGGCACTCGCGGCCCTGTGGCCGGTGTTGCCGGCGCTCGCCGCGGGCGAGGTCTGGGCGAGTGACTGCCTGAGCGAACACTCCCCCGCGCTCGCCCCGCACGCCGATGCCCTCAGCGGGGCGCTGGTGCTCGGCCTCGGCGGCGGCGACCTCATCACCTGGATCCGGCGGGAACGGCGCGCCGACCGGACCTGGGCTGCCGACCCGGCCCAGCCGGTTCAGCTGGGCCCGCACGGCGAACGGCTCACCCCGCGCGGCTCGTCCGCCGTCTACCGGGCCGTGGTGCGCGGGCACAGCCTGCCGTGGGCGGCTGCCGACGAAACCGTCGCGGCGGACCTCGGCCGAGCCGTGTCGACCATCGCCTTGCGGCAGGCGACCCACCTCGCCGGGCTGAACACCCAGCTGCGGCGGGCGAACCAGGATCTCGACACCTTCGCCCACGCCGCCGCTCACGAGATGAAGGAACCGTTGCGCGGCATCGCCTCCACCGTCGCCTTCATCGGCGAAGACGCCGGCGAAACCCTCGACGCGACCACCTTGCGCCGCCTGGAGACCGTGGAAGGTCTCGCCAACCGCATGGACGAGCTCGTCAACTCCCTGCTGCACTTCGCCCTGCTCGGCCAGTCGGACCTGCATCGCGAACCGGTCGACCTGCGTGCCGCGACCGGCCGCGCCCTCGACATCGCCGGCCCCCGGCTGGCCGAAAACGGCGTCCGGGCAACACTTCCCGCCGAGGGCGTCACCGTCTCGGCGGATCGGGCCCGCCTCGAGGAGATCCTCGTCAACCTGCTCGTGAACGCGGCGAAGTACGCGCGGTCCGAGGAGCCGCGCACCGTCGAGGTCGGTCTGCGCGCCGCCGGACCCGACCACGCGGCGGCGGTGTTCGTCCGCGACAACGGCATCGGCATCCCCGAGGTGCACCAGCAGGACGTTCTGAGGCTGTTCCGCCGGCTGCACGCCCGCGACGCGTACGGCGGCGGCCACGGCGCGGGACTCGCGATCGTGGACCGCATCATCCAGCGCCACGGCGGCCACCTCCGGATCGAATCCGAGCCGGGAGCGGGGACGACGGTGTGGTTCACCCTCGAACCCGACCCCCAGGGCTGAGCAGATCTCCGACCTGGCCGAAGCCCCGGCCCGTACGAACCACCTTTCCGATGGACGATCACCGCGAGCCCAGGTCTCGTCGGATACGCCATCTCTGTGGGGCGCGGATCTTGTTCTTGAAGCTCGGCTGCGCCCGCTCGAAGATCGTCTCGACGTCGCCGACACGGTCCTCACCCGGCCGGCCTCGCTCTCCGACCGCCTCTGATCAGAGCAACGCGCCGCCGGAAACTTCGATGCGTTCGGCCGTGATCCAGCGCATCTCTTCGGACGCCAGCGCCGCGATGGCATCGCCGATCTCCTCCGGGTGCCCCACCCGACCGAGCGCCGTCCGCTCGGCGAGGGTGCCGCGGAGGTCGGAGTTGTCGCGCATGGCACCGCCGTTGAAGTCCGTCGCGCTGGGGCCCGGCGCCACCGCGTTGACGCGGATACCCCGCGGTCCCAACTCGGCAGCCAGGCTCCGCGAAAGCGCCTCGACCGCGGCCTTCGACGCGGAATACACGGACGTGCCGGGGCTGACGTGGCGCGTCAACGACGTCGAGACGTTGATGACCCGGCCGCCGTCGGCGAGGTGGGGCGCGAGGGCCTGGATGAGGAAGAACGTGCCACGGAAGTTGGTCCCCACCAAGGCGTCGAACTCCTCCGGGGTGACGTCGGCCAAGGTGCCGAAGAGCCCGATGCCGGCGTTGTTGACCAGCACGTCGAGGGTGTCGGCGCCCCAACGGGCTCGTAACGCGTCGACGAGCCCGGTGGTGAACGCGGCGAACGAGGCGATGTCCCCGATGTCCAGCCGGACGGCGATGGCGTCGCCGCCGGCGTCCTGGATCTGCCGCACGGTCCCGGCCCCGGCCTCGGCGCCACCACGGCAGGCCACGACGACGTTCAGGCCGCGCTTCGCCAACGCGAGCGCGGTGCTGCACCCGAGGCCTCGGTTCGCGCCCGTCACGAGGGCGATTCGCTGTCCCATCAGCCGGTTCCTTCCACGAAGTCGATGCGGACGAGCGGGCTGCCGGCCAGCCACGCCGCCAGGGGTTCGACGGGCTGGGGGATACCCGCGGGATTCGACGGCTGGTCGAGGTCGGCGATGATCTCGGTGAACACCGCCTCACGCTCCCCCGCGTCCTGGACCGGGGTGCCGATCGCGGCGAGGTCCGCGTGGACGCCGTGCTTGAGGTGGAACGTGAACGCCGGGTTCTTGACGATGTTCGCGTACCAGCTGCGCTTTGCCGGCGCCGTGCTCAGGTAGACACGCCCGCCGGCCCGGTAAAACCACACCTCGATGCGGCGCGGCAGCCCGGTCCGCGCGCCGATCGTGGTGATGTCGACAGTCCGCTCGCGCGCCGAGGACGCCGGCGTGATCGCCAGCGCCCGTTCGATCTCGGGTTTCATGACCCTCCTGTAAGTAAGTGCTTATTTACTTATACACTGGAGGCACCTGCGAGCGCCATGGAGACGGAGACCACATGCCCCCGCGCGACGGCCGAGCGACCAAGGCCCGCATCCTCGAGGCCGCCGTCGCGGAGTTCGCCGAGCACGGACTGGCCGGGGGCCGCGTGGAGCGGATCGCGCGCGAAGCGGGCACGAACGTCCGGATGATCTACGCGTACTTCGGCAACAAGGACGGACTGTTCGACGCCGCCCTGACCAGCGCGATCCAGTCGATGGCCACCAAGGTTCCGCTCCGGCCGGACGACCTCGCCGGCTGGGCCGGCGCCCTGTTCGACTTCCACGGGCGCGAACCCGCGCCACTGCGAATCAACGTCTGGGCGCAACTGGAGCGACCCGAAGCTGCGTCCGAGCCGCTGGAGACCTACCTCGCGAAGACGACCGCGCTGACCGGCGCCACCGCCGCGGCCCCGCTCACCCCGGTGGACCTGCTCGTCTTCATCTACGCGATCACCCAGGCGTGGCAGCTGACCCCGGTCGGCCTGCTCGAAGCCGACGGCTCCGGCGCGCGCGATCCCCGGCGGATCGCAGCGCACCGGGAGGCCGTCGTGGCGGCGGTGACCCGGATCGTCAAGGCGTGATGGCCGCGTCGATGCAGGCCGGTGCAGTCCCACAGGACGTTCTTCGCGCCGCAGTTGCCCCCTCGCACCGAGTGCTCAGGACGTGGGAATCGCCGCTGGCGAGCACTTTCCCGCACGCAGGCCGAGCACGTCCGGGCGCCGGCTAGCGCTTCGTGAGCCGTCGGGTTTGCTCGCGCAGGACGTCCACCGTGCCGGCCACCCAGTCGGCGATCACGGCCTGCTCGGCCGGCGAGTAGCGGGCCGTCAGCTTCGCCATCGCCTCGTCGAGCCCGGCGAACACCTTCCCGAACGCGCCCGGCGCCGCCGTGATCACGAGCCGCCGCCGATCGGCCGGATCCGGCGCGCGGTGGGCCAGCCCGGCCCGTTCGAGCCGGTCGACCAGGCCGGTGACCGCGCCCGGCGTCAGGCCGATCTCCTTGGCCAGATCCGCCGACACCGACCCGGCACCCGCGATCACGGCCAAGGCGCGCTGATCCACCGCGGTCACGCCCAGGCGCGCCCCCACCGCCTCGTGGAACGCGACCACGGCGGTACTCAGCTCACGTCCGGCGTCTCGACCTTCCATGCCGTCACTCCGGCAACCTGGGACTCGTCCTGGGCCTGTCGTCGATCGCGTCGATCCAGCGGCTGATCGTCGTCACCCGGACCGAGCGGATCCCCCACGCGTCGCCCTCGCCTCCGAGGTCGCCGTCCTGGCCGCGCGGATCACCCTGATCGTCCTCATCTGGCGCATCGCCACGCGCGGGCAGACCCTCCGCTGGAGCGCCGGCCGCACCCTCGCGCGGAAGCACGGGCGCAGCCTGCTGTGGCAGGGCGCGTTCCTCTGCGCGGCCTACCTACCTGGCCATCCTGCTGTTCCTGAAGAACCCTACGGTCATCGCCCTCACGTTCCTCTGGTGGATCGGCGTGGTCCGGCAGGTCTTCCGCACGCGCCCCTCGGAGATGAGTGACGAGGGGCTTCTCCGGCAGGAGAGCCAAGGCGTCGGGTAACGCGTCGAAGCCGATCCGGTCGCTGAACACCGGCATCGGATCGACCGCGCCGAAGTAGATTCCCGCGCTGTGGCAGAGCCCGCCCGGCTCGGTCGTGTCCACCGCCCGCCGGTCCAGTTCTTCCACAGTGGACACGGCGTCGGCGCCGTAGCAGACCCGCTCCGCTCCGAGCGCACGAGCGAACGCGCAGGCGTACAAGCCGATACTGGTCCCGCCGACGACCAGCAGCGGAGCACCGGACGCGTGCCGCTGTCCGGAAAGGACACTCCGGTAGGCGTCGGTGAGGTTGTCCGAAGCGGACGCGATGGCGGCCGGGTCCACCCCGTCGGGCACCCGCACCGGGTTCGCCGATGCTCAGTCCGGGCGTCTCGGAACCGAGTGCGACCACTCTCCCGTTCGGTTCGACGACGAACGAAGGCTACAAGGGACTCAGCGGGCCAGCAGGTCCCGGATCGCCGCCGCGATCTCGTCGGGAGCCTCTTCGGCCATGAAGTGTCCTGCCCGGGTCAGCCGGTGATCGAGATCCGGCGCCCACGCCTTCCACACGCCGGCGGCGTCGTAGCCCAGCTGCGCGCCCCAGTCCTGCTGGACGACGGTCACCGGCATGGCCAGCTGCGACCCGGCGTCCAGGTCCGCCTGGTCGTGCGCGACGTCGATGCCCGCCGAAGCGCGGTAGTCCGCGACGATCGACGGCACCGCGGCGGCGCTCGCCCGCAGGTACTCGGCACGCACCTCCGCCGGGATCGCCGCCGGATCGCCGGCCCAGGCGTCGAGGAACGAGCCGAAGAACGCGTCCGCGCTGGCGGCGATCATCGTCTCCGGCAGGCCGGGCGGCTGGGCCATGAGGAAGAGGTGGTACCCGACCGCCGCCGGGACGCCGTGCAGGACGTTCCACATGTCGAGCGTCGGGACGACGTCGAGGATGCCCAGGTGCGTGATGGTCTCCGGGTGGTCCAGCCCCGCCCGAAAGGCGACCAGCGCGCCCCGGTCGTGCCCCGCGAGGGCGAAGCGCTCGTGACCGAGCTCCGCCGCGAGGTGCACCACGTCGGCGGCCATCGTGCGCTTGGCGTACACCTCCTCCGAGGTGGCCGCCGGCTTGCCGCTGGCGCCGTAACCCCGCAGGTCGGGACAGATCACGGTGTGCTCGCTCGCGAGCCGCTCGGCGACGTGCCGCCACATCAGGTGCGTCTGGGGGAAGCCGTGCAGCAGCACGACCGGGCTGCCGCTGCCGCCGACCGCGGCGGCCAGCTCCACACCGTCCGCGCCGGGCAGGCGGAGGTGGTCGAAACCGGGAATGGTGAGCGTCATCGAAGGCCGCCTTTCTCGTCGAGGATCTGACTCGGTCAGCCTGCGCGGCGGCGATCAGCAACCGATCAGCGCGGAGGGGCGCGCCCGCTCACCGGCACCGATGATGGGGGCATGCGAATCGACGTGCTCGGGACCGTGCGGGCGCTGCGCGACGACGGAAGCCCCCTCGAGCTGGGCGGCCCCCGCCATCGCGAGGTGCTGGCCCGGCTCGTCGCCGCCGAAGGCCGGCTGGTGACCACCGACACCCTCGTCGACGACCTGTGGGCCGACCCGCCGGCCCGCGCCGTGGGCGCGCTGCGCACCTTCGTCGCCGCGCTGCGCCGCGCCCTCGAGCCCGACCGGCCACCCCGCACGCCACCGCGCACGATCGTCACCGAAGGTCCCGGCTACGTCCTGCGCCTGCCGCGCGAGGACGTCGACGTCCACCGGTTCGAAGACGCCCTGACGCGCGCCCGGAACGACCCCGCCGCCGTGTCCGACCTCGGCGCGGCGCTGACGGCGTGGCGCGGACCGGCCTACGCCGACGTGCCCGGGTCCGCATGGGCGCTGCGCGAACGGAACCGGCTGGAAGAGCTGAGGCTGACGGGAGTGGAGCTGCGCGCCGGCATCCTCCTCGACGCCGGGGACGGGGCCGATCTCGTGGCCGAGCTCGGTGCCCACGTCGCCGAACACCCGTGGCGCGAACCGGCCTGGGGGCTGCTCGCCCGGGCCCTGCACCGCGCCGGGCGCCAGGCCGACGCGCTGGCCACCCTCCGCCGCGCCCGCACGATGCTCGTCGACCGGCTCGGGCTCGACCCGGGACCCGGCCTGCGGCAGGTGGAAACGGAGATCCTCACCGGCGCCACGCCCGCGTGGACCGGCGCAGGAGCACGGCTCGGCCCGCGCACCACCGTGGATCTGGCCCGCACCCTCGCGCTGGCCGGCGGTGACGCGCTCGTCCACTCTCGACGCGATCGCCTCGCCGCGATCCAGGCCGCGGAACGCACCGGGGACCTCCGGCTCACCGCCCGCGTCATCGGCGCCTACGACGTACCGGCCATCTGGAGCCGGGCCGACGACCCCGGGCAGTCGCGGGCCGTCGTGGCGGCCGCCGAGCGCACGCTGAGCGCGCTCGGCCCGGACGGACCCGCAGACCTGAGAGCCCGGCTCCTCGCGACGGTCGCCGTCGAGAGCCGCAGCGCCGGCCTGGCCGAAGCCGAGCTGAAGCACGCACGGCAGGCAGCGCGCGAGGCCGAGGCGCTGGCCCGTGACCTGGCTGATCCCGCCCTGCTGGCGTTCGCGCTCAACGGGGTGTTCCTGCAGTCCTTCCCGCGCCCCGGGCTCGCGGCCGCCCGGGACCGGATCGGCGCCGAGATCCTCGACCTGGCGACCCGGCACGACCTCCCGAACTTCGCCGTGTTGGCCCGGCTCATCCGGTTGCAGTCCGCTTCCGCCCTCGGCCACCTCGACACCGCGGCCGCACACGCGGCGGCCGCCGAACAACTCGCCGTCACCACCGAGGCACCGCTCGTCTCCGTCCTCACCGCCTGGTTCCGGGCTCGGGCAACGGCCGCCCGCAGCACCGAACCCGGCGGCCCGGCCGTCGCGACGGCCGCGGCCCAGTACCGCGCCGCCGAGGACGCCCTCCGGACAGCGGGTATGCCGGGCCTGCACCGTGGCCTGTTCCCCCTCGCCCTCCTGGGGCTTCGCCTGCTCCACGGCCGTTCCGCACCCACCGACCCACACCTCGACTGGGGTCCGTACCACCCCTGGGCGCAGCCGCACGTGCTACTCGCCGAAGCCCGGGTCGAGGAGGCACGCACCGCCCTCGCGAGAGCACCCGAACCGCCCCACGACCACATGCAGGAAGCAATGTGGTGCCTCACGGCCCACGCAGCAGTCCGCCTCGACGACCGCGAAACCGCCGCCCGCGCCGCGGCGGCCCTGCGCGACGCCGGCGAGGAAGAGGCCGGCGCCGGCAGCGGGATGCTGACCTTGGGCCCGGTGCGGCAATACCTGGCGTCGCTGAACCACAACACCGTCGGCACCTGAGAGCGGCAGGCGCGCCATCCTGGCACCGAACCCTGCATTGCCAGCGAGCTACGGGCCACGTTATGACCACCGCCGACGCTCACCCCCTGGCCGCCGCGCACGCCCTCGACGCGGCCACCAACCTGGAGCGGGCCGCCTTCACCCGGCTCCTCGCCGAATGCCCGGTCTGCGCCGGCGAAGTCGCCGAACTCCGGGCAACAGCGGCACGTCTCGCCCTGGCCAAGCCCGCGACCCCGATAACCCGCTCCCCGAGGTCCACGTCGTCCACGACCACACCTTGCCCTCGGTCACCGACGCCCCCTCAACACACGTCAGCAAGTCAGAGTCCGACCACGCACCGGTCGTCGCCACCTTCTCCGGATAGATGCCGACGGCAAGAGACACCCATACATGCAACTTACTTCGGCCTGCCCTCCGACACTCAGCAGCCCGTGCCGCATGGGGCCGAACACCACCCCCGCGCAACGGCACGATCTGTTTGCTCGAAATCGGCCCCGGCGCGGCCACGGGTGCGCCGAACCGTTCTCCCAATTCGCTCCAGACACGCTCGTCCGGCCATTGTGCGACGGTGCCAGTGAGCGGGCACTGCAGGCAAAAGCGGCTCATGTTCGGGCCGCGGGTGATCTCGCAGCGGAGGACGTCGGCGGGAATGGCGGTCCCGCAGACTACTAAGCGAAGCCAATCAAGATTTGTGCAGGATTCCCTGACCGACCCTGCCTTCCGTGTCCAGGAATTCGTAATAAACTTGCCCGTCCGGTTGCATCGAAAGGGTGACGGTGACGGTGTCCTCGCAGTGCGACCGGCCGGACTGGATGGATTCCGTCGACCGGATCACCTCGGCCCACGCCGTCTGCAACCGCCACACGCCACCGCAGTCCAGCGTGTCGTACCGCACCCGGGCGATCTGCTCCCCCGGTCGCCCTCCGGCGAGCTCGATCTCGACCGGATACTTCGTCGACGGCCCGCCTCGCTGGAAGACGATTCCGGTCCACGTCGCCAGGAAAGGATCCGGCACGGACTGACGCGATTCTCCCGCTTCGTAAGGCGTAGGGGTGATCCCGGAGCCATCCATCGGCGGGACAACACGTGTTCGCGGCCCGGCCGTCGCCGACGAAGTGGCGGTACCGGCGGCAACTTCCCCACCTTTGAAGAAATCGGCGATCGTCGCCACATTCGCCAGACCTGCGATCACCGTGCCCGCCGCGGCCACCAATCCGACGATCTTCTTGCGTGATGCACTTTGCTTTTCTGCCACGGGGCAGGTGTCGACGAGCGGCCGGGATCCGTTACTCGCCCGTGACGCCGTCCGACGTGCTCAGCCGCGGAAGAAGGGCTGCACCGAGAACGGCCCGACCCCACGAAATCCGGCAGGTCGTGGTGGTCGAACCGGCCGGCGTCCACGTGCCAGCGCACGAGACGGGTCCGGGCCCACAGGGCCGACGGGATCGCCATGCTCAGCTCGCAGTCTTCGGGCAGCGGGCTCCCCCTCGCGAAGGCGGACATGCCGGACCGGGACCGCCCGCACCGTGAGCCACTCCGGGCACCTGACACGCCCGACCTCCATCCGAAGACTTGGCGGCCGTAGCCGGGGCGCCGCCCGGAAGACCAGGCCATAAATGGGCGCGAACTCAGACGTCGGAACAAGGTATCGAGCTCGACCCAGGGCTCGTACGGACCTGCAGAGAACGAGCAGCTCCGCGGCACCGGCCCGGTCTATGCTCTGCCGGTGGCGATCGACTCCCCCGCACTGAAGGCCCGCCTGGCACGGCCCAGGGACTGGGTTCCACAGTGGTCCACGCCCGCCGCTCTGCGCGCGGTCCGCGCCACCCTCGTGGTGCCCGCGCTGTTCGCGTTCAGCATCAAGGTGCTCGGCGACCTGCAGGTGGCCACGTTCGCCGCGTTCGGCGGGTTCGCCACGCTGGTCCTGGCATCGTTCGGCGGCGACCGGGCGGACAAGCTGCGAGCCCACTTCGGGCTCGCCGTCACCGGCAGCGTCCTGCTGGTCGTCGGTACCGCCGCCAGTGCGTCGCTGCCGCTGGCGGCCGTGGTGACGCTGATCGTCACCTTCCTGGTGCTCTTCGGCGGCGTCGCGGGACCGAACGCGGCCTCCGGCGGCACCGCCGCCCTGCTCGCCTACGTTCTCCCGGCCGCCTCACCCGGCACGATGAGCATGGTGCCCGCCCGCCTCGGCGGCTGGTGGCTGGCGTCGGTGGTGGGCACGGCCGCCGTCCTGCTGCTGTCCCCACGGTCCCCCGCCACGGCCCTGCGCGACGCGACGGCCCGCGCCGCCGCCGCGATGGCCGACTACCTCGACGCGGCCCTGCGCGGCGACCCCGACGTGAGCACCGCGCGCGAGACGGCCATCGAAGCCAAACACCGCCTGATCGACGAGTTCACCGCGACGCCCTACCGCCCCACCGGCCTGGCCACCGCCGACCAAGCCCTCAACAGCCTGGTCGGGTTGCTCGAGTGGTGCGGTTCGGTCATCGCCGACGCCTTGCACGAGTACCCGGACCTCAGCGGGGCACCCGAGGTCGAGCGCAAACTACTGGCCGACGCCGCCGCCGGCCTGCGAACGGTCGACCGGTTGCTCTCCGGCGAACCGGCCACACCCGATCCGGCGGAACTCGAACGGAGCATCCAGCGGAGCGTGGAATGGCTCCGCGACCTGAGCTCCGACGATCCGCGCTACGCCGACGCGGTGCACCTGTCCTTCCACGCCCGCACCACGGCCTTCGCCGTCGGCACCGCGATCGTGGAGGCGCTCGCCGCGACTCCCGGCCGGGCACGCGTCATCCGGCCCGGCGGCCTCTCCTTGGCCTCACTGACCCGGGTCGCGTCCCCTCAGGCCAGCATCCGGTCCGTCTGGTTCGTCAACAGCCTCCGCGGTGCCGCGGCATTGACCGCGGCGGTGGTCGTCGCCGGGGTGAGCGGCGTCGAGCACGGGTTCTGGGTCGTGCTCGGGACGCTGTCGGTACTGCGCGGCAACGCGGCAGCGACCGGGTCGACCGCCGTGCGCGCCTTGGCAGGGACCGCACTGGGTGTCGTCATCGGCGCGCTGCTGTTGCTGGTCATCGGCACCAGCGCGCCCGCGCTGTGGATCGCCCTCCCGGTCGCGGTGCTGGTCGCCGCCTACGCACCGGGTGCCCTGCCCTTCACCGCCGGCCAGGCGGCCTTCACCTTGACGGTGTCGGTGCTGTTCAACCTGCTCGCCCCGGCCGGGTGGCAGATCGGGGTCGTGCGGATCGAAGACGTCGCGATCGGCTGCGCGGTGAGCCTCGTAGTGGGCGCGCTGTTCTGGCCCCGCGGCGCCGGAGCCGTGGTCGCCGACGACCTCGCCGACGCGTTCCGCACCGGTGGCGCGTACCTGGCCGCAGCCGCGAACTGGGCGCTGGGCCTGCGCCACGACCCGCCCGCTCCGGATGCGGCGACCGCAGCCGGCGCCCGGCTCGACGACGCGCTCCGCGGATTCCTCAGCGAACAGGGCACCAAGCACGTGCCCAAGCCCGACCTGTGGCGGCTGGTCATGGGGACGCTCCGGGCCCGGCTGACCGCGCACTCCCTGGCCGGCCTGCCCAACCCCCACGTCGACGCGGACCCGTTCCGGCGGATGCTCGGCGAACAGGCGGGCCAGCTCGCCGCCTGGTACGACCACCTGGCCTCCCGCCTGGACCGCACCGACCACGGCGACGTGCCCATGCTCGCCCCACCCGAGTTCGCCGACCCCCTCCAGACCCACGGCACCTCGGTCCGCGACCTCGCCTGCGCGCTTTGGGTTCACGAGCACATCAAGCACATCACGCCCCGGCTCGCCGAACTCGTCGAACCGGCCGGCGTGGTGGCGGCCCAACGCCACCGGCCCTGGTGGCGTTAGCCCACCGCGACCGGGATCAGTCTCGGGCAGCCTGTCCAGCGACGGCTGGGTATCCGACGATAGCGGCGTTCGCTGCTGCCAGGCCGAGTGAGAGGTTCGGTAACCCCGGCACGGAAACGCCCGGGTGATCTCGCCCCCGTTTCCGACCCGCCGGCTCGCCGAGTGAACCCTCAGCCGACCGCGCAGACCGTTCACCGTCGATTCGCCGACGTGCAGATCCAGGTCCGGCCGCCCATCGTCGATCTCCAAACGGCACGCGGACTCCGGGTTCGGACGACGGTCACGAACCGGCCGCACCGGATCCAAACCTGAAATCGACGAGAGCTACCCCACGCATCCGCCTCGTGACGTTTCCCGGCCGGCCGGGTCCATCAGGTGTCCAGGCAAGCGGGACCCGCCCGTACTGCCAAACCCGAAGGAGCCCTCATGACGAACCCGGCCACCACCACCAGCACCGCGAAGACCTCGGCCCGCTCGGACACCACGGTGATCGAGCGCGAAAGCGGCGCGTTGTCCTCCACGCACGGCACCACGACCATCTCCGACGTCGTCGTGCAGAAGGTCGCCGGGCTCGCCACCCGCGAGGTCGCCGGTGTGCACGCCCTCGGCGGCGGGGCGGCCCGCGCGTTCAACGCGCTGCGTGAGCGGATCCCCGGCGCGACCGCCTCCTCCGGCCAGGGCGTGGCCGTCGAGGTCGGCGAGCGCCAGGCCGCGATCGACCTGCAGATCCTCGTCGACTACGGCGTCTCCATCACCGACCTCGCCCGCGCGGTGCGGCGCAACGTCATCACCGCCGTCGAGACCATGACCGGGCTCGAGGTCGTCGAGGTCAACATCGGCGTCTCCGACGTCCACCTCCCCGGTGACGACGTGGCCGCCGACACCACCGAAACCGGCCGCGTCCTGTGACCGCCGGCGTCGAGCCCGACGCCGCCGCCCTCGCCACGCAGGTGACCGCGCTCCCGCAGGTCGCCGGCCTGCACAGCGGCCGTTTCGGGGAGATCGCCACGCTCCTGCCCGGCCGCCGCGTCCCCGGCGTCCGGATCCGGCCCACCGAGATCACCATCGGCGTCACCGGCCGCTACCCGGCCACCGCCGCCGAGATCGGCGCCGCGGTCCGCGGCGCCCTCGGACCGGCCGACCGGCCGGTGCACATCCACATCGGCGACGTCGCCGCACCCGCGACCACCGTCGTGGCCACCATCATCGAGGAGATCCCGTGAACCACACTCAAGCAGGCCTGCTGACCGGCCTCGTCCTGGGCCTCGCCGCCGCGTTCGGCGGCTTCGGGGCCTTCCTGCTCGTCCTCGTCCTCGGCGGGCTCGGCCTGCTCGCCGGCCGGTTCCTCGACGGCAAGCTGGACATCTCCGCGCTGTCCGGCCGCGATCGGGGCTGACCGCCATGAGCACCGCGACCCTCGCGCGCACCGCGTCGGCCGATCCCGGCGACCGCGGCGCCCTGACCATCACCGGCGACGCCGTCGAACGCATCGCCACGCACGCGGTCACCGAGATCACCGGCGTCGGCGGCTCCGCCTCCCGCGTCCTGGGCGTGGCCGTGGGTGCGGAGAACCTCGACCGCAGTGCGAAGGTCACCGCCGCGGTCACCGGCGACACCGCCGCCCTGACCGTGCGGCTGTCGATCGGCTACCCCCAGTCGGTCCGCGCGACCACCGAAGCGACCCGCGACCACCTCGTGACCCGCGTCGGGGAACTCACCGGTCTCACCGTCGAGCGAGTCGACATCACGGTGACCGCGCTGCACACCGAGACCACGACGGCTCGGAGGGTCCGGTGAAACGCCGGCCCCGCCGCAGCACGCCGGCCGTGCTCACCGCGCTGGTGCTGCTCGCCGCCTGCGTCCTCGCCGCGGTCGAGGCGATCCAGCTGATCCTCGGCCGGACACCGCTGATCGGCTACGAGCGGGTCGCCGGGTGGCTGCACAGCATGCGCTGGAACGACGTCGTCCCGGCCGTGGCCGGCGCCGCCGCCGCATTGGCCGGGCTGGTCCTGCTCGCGGCGGCGGTGCTGCCGGGCAAGCTCGTCGTCCTTCCCCTGCGGGGTGAGATCGACTCAGGCGCTTCCCGGCGCAGCTACCGCTCGACGTTGCGCGCCGCTGCGTCCGATGTGGACGGTGTCTCCGCGGCGGCACTGAAGGTCAAGCGGCGCAAAGTGATCGCCCGGATCCGCACAGCGCGAACGAATGTCGAGGGGCTGCCCGAGGCCGTGCGCTCGGCGCTCGAACAGCGGCTCGCCCAGATCGCCCCGGCCACCACGCCCGCGGTCAAGGTCCGGGTCAAGTCCACCAGGAGCACGTCATGAGCCTCAACCGTCCGGCCCGGCTGAATCGGGCGTTGCTGGCGTTGTTCGGCCTTGTCCTGCTGGCCGCCGGCGGGTTCGCCGTCACCGCGCACTTCGGGCAGCTGTCGCTGGTGGCCGCGGACTCCGCGCTCGCGCCCGGCACCGCTCCCCCGCCGGCGTGGGTCTGGTACGTCGTCGCCGCGGGCGCGATCATCCTCGGCCTGCTCCTGCTGCGCTGGCTGGCCGCGCAGCTGACCCGGAAACCGAAAACCCACACCTGGCGCTTCGAGACCGACCCCGGCAGCGGGCGCACCGAGCTGGCCGCCGGCGTCGCCGTCGCGCCGTTCCTCACCGAGGTCGAGACCTACCCGGGCGTCCACTCCGCACACGCGACCCTCGCCGGCACCCGCGACGACCCGGCGCTGGCCCTGGTACTCGCCGTCGAACAGGACGGCGACCCGACCGCCATCCGCGAGCGCCTCGAAACCCACGGCCTGCCGCGGCTGCGCCAAGCCCTGGACCTCGACACCGTGCCGGCAACCATCGAGTTCCGCTTCACCACCAAAGCCGGTGCTCGGGCTCGCTGACGACCGGCCGTCTTATAGTGACGGCCGATCCGAGGGCGCACCCCGAACGCGCTCGAGTACGCCGGGAGTGTGATGGCCGAGGACGAGGACACGGCGCTGACGGCCGGGCACCCGGCATTGACCGAGCCGGGCCGGCTGGCCGCGCTGGCCGAGACGGGGCTGGGCACTGAGCCCGACGACGCACTCGACGCGCTGGCCGACCACACCCGCCGGCGCGTCGGCGCCCCGGTGGCGTTGGTGTCCTTGGTCTCCGACCGGCACCAGGTCTTCCCCGGCCTGGCCGGACTCGGCCGGCCGTGGGCACAGACCCGCTGCACACCGATCTCGGCGTCGCTGTGCCGCCAGCAGGTCGTCACCGGCGCCCCGTCGATCATCGAAGACGCCGCCGCCGACCCGCGATCCCGCGACAACCCCTCGGTCGCCGACATCGGCATCGGCGCCTACGCCGGATTCCCGTTGACTGACGCCGAAGGCCGCGTCCTGGGCAGCCTGTGCGTCATCGACCACCAGCCCCGCCGATGGCGCGAGGACGAACTGACCGTTTTGGCCGACCTCGCGCACACCGGCTCGCTGGAACTGCGGCTGCGCATCGCCACGCGCGACGCCGAGCGGGAACGCTCACGCACCGATACTGCCGAGGCCATGCTGCGCGAGGCGTTCACCCGCTCCCAGCTGCTGCTGACCGCGTCGCAGGCGCTCGCCCACGCCGACGACATTTCGCAGCTGCGGGGGATCGTGACGGAGTTGGTCTCGGGCGACTTGAAACCCGCCTACGTCGGGCTCACCCTCACCGAGGGCACCGGCGGCCTGCACCGGATAGACGACCCGCGGCAAGCGCTCGGCCCCGAATCCGGCGATGCGCTTTCCCGTCTCGAAGACCCCACCCCGATCGCGCTCACCGCACGCGAAGAGAGCCTCCAGCTCTACGCCACCCCCGCGGCGATCGCCGCCTCGTTCCCCGAGGCCGCGCAACGCCAGTACACCGAGCTGGGCCTGCACGCCATCGCCTGCGCACCGCTGCCCGGCCCGGACGGCGTCGCCGGGGTCCTGCTGTTCGGGTGGGACACCCCGCACGAGGTCGACGTCCTCGAGCGAGCCGTGATCACCACGCTGGCCGGCTACGTCGGGCAGGCCCTCGAACGCGCCCGCTTCCTGGAGAACCGCGTGAGCGTCGCCCGTGAGCTGCAGGAGGCGATGCTCACCCAGCTGCCGCAGGTCACCGGGTTGCGGCTCGCGGCGCGGTACCTGCCCGCCGGCCAGTGGGAACAGGTCGGCGGCGACTGGTACGACGTCGTCGACCTCAGCTCGGTCTCCGGGACCATCGCCCTGGTCGTCGGCGACATCACCGGCCACGACATCCACGCCGCGACGCTGATGGGACAGATCCGCAGCATGGGCAGGCAAGCGAACTGGGAACGCCCGGACGGGCCACCTTCCGCGGTCCTCGCCGCGGTCGAGCAAGCCAGTGTCGCGACCGGGATCGGCGCGACGGGAACCGTGCTGCAAGCCGACCTCCGTCCCGATGCCGGCGACAACTGGTCGATGCGCTGGGCTTGCGCCGGGCACCTCCCGCCGATCCTGCGTCACCGCGACGGCACGACCACGGTCCTGACCGGCGGAGACCTGATGTTCGGCTACCCCGAGCTCCGCAAGCACCCGCTCGCCGACCACCGGGCGTCGCTGCGACCGGGTGACACCGTCGTGCTCTACACCGACGGCCTGGTCGAACGCCGCCACGTCGACCTGGACATCGGCATCCAGCGCCTGCGAGACACCATCGCCGCGCTGGACCCCGCCGATCCGGGCCGGTTCATCGCCGAGATCGTGCGCCGCACGCTGGGCGACGGGAACCCGCACGACGACGACGTCGTCGTGCTGGCGGCGCACGTGCCCGCCCCCGATCGGCGGTGACCCGGCGCGCGCAGTAGCGTCACGGGCATGTGGTGACACGCCCTTGCCGGGGAGATCGCCATCCCGCGCCTCTCGCGGACCGCGCACCGCCGGTCGCCACCTCCCCGGCCCGGAACGAGGTCCCCATGACCATCCCGGCGCCCCTCGGCATGATCGACCGGCAGGACGGCGCGGTCGTCCTGGCCTTCACCGGCGAACTCGACCTCGCGACCACACCCGACGCCCGCGCCATCGCGCTGCAGGCCCACGAGGAAGCTGCTGCCGCGACCCGCAAACTGCTCGTGATCGACCTGCGCACGGTCACGTTCCTCGCCTCGGTCGGCCTGGAGCTGCTGGCCGACCATCGCGCCCGGTCCACTCGCACCGGGGTCACGATCGCCCTCGTCGCCACCACCCGGACCGTCACCCGCGTACTCGACATCACCGGCGTGGATGCCCTGTTCACGATCTACGCCGACATCGAGACCGCCCTCGCCGACGCGAGGACGTCTTGAAGTCCAGGCTCAGGTGAGCGCGACGCGAACGACGGCTGGGGCCGTCGGTTGCGGGGAACCTGCGGCGGGCTCGGCCGTGATGCCGATGCGGTCGACGTCGGCCGGCAGCGGTGTGGTGATCGTACCGGAGCCGGCGTGCAGCAGCCCGGCGGACTGCGCGCCCCGCGGTCCGATCAGCCACACCTGGTAGGCGTGGCCGCCGTCGAGGGCGGGCAACGCCTGCGCGGTGACGGCCGCTTCGCCCCGCAGCCGCGAGAAGTTCACCACCGCGGAACCGCCGTCGGTTCCGCTCGCGCGGACCGAGAGCGCGTCCGGCGCGGGGGCCGCGACCTGCGTAACCGGTGTGGGGTTCGACTGGAGCGCGCCGATGCCGATCCCGCCGGCGAGCAGCGCTGCGGCAGCGGCCACACCGCTCACCGCAATGACCACTCGCTTGCGCCACGGCCGCCCCTGCGGCGCGCCGGTCCCGACGGCCGGCTGGAGTTGCCTCGTCGCGGCGATCCCGGTGAGGACCCGGCTGCGCAGTCGCGCGCTGGGCTCGACGGTCATCGCCAACCCGAGCCGCGCCGCCGTTTCCCGCAGTTCCACGACCTCGCGAGCGCACGTCGGGCACTCGGCCAGGTGCCGGCCGAAGGCGGCGCGTTCGACGTCGGTGACCGCGTCGAGGGCGTACGCACCGGTGAGGGTGTGGGCTTCGGCGGTGGTCATCGGGTCGCTCCCAACGCGTCCCGCAGGCGGATCATGCCGTCGCGCATGCGGGTTTTGACGGTGCCGATCGCGACGCCGAGCTTTTCGGCGACCTCGCGGCAGGTGAGTCCTTGGTAGTAGGCGAGCAGAACGGATTCCCGCTGCAGTTCGGTGAGCGTGCCCAGCGCCTGGCGGACCAGGTGGTGTTCCTCCGAGGACAGTGCGGCTTCTTGCACGTCGTCATAGGGGCGGCGCAGGTCGAGCAGGTCGACCCGGTCCTCGCGGTCGCGGGCCGACTGCTCGGAGCGCACCCGGTCGATCGCGCGGCGGTGCGCGATGGTCAGCGCCCAGGTCGTGACCTTGGCGCGGGCCGGGTCGAACTGGGCGGCCTTGCGCCAGATCTCGAGCAGGACCTCCTGCGTGACTTCTTCGGCCTGGGATCGGGAGCGCAAGACCTGCAGCACTGTGCCGAAGACCGCGCCGGCGAGCTGGTCGTAGAGCGCGGCGAAAGCCTGCTCGTCTCCGAGTGCGACCCGCCCGATGAGCTGCTCGGACGTCGGCGCCGTGGGCAAGGCATCGTCAGGTGGCGGTCGTAGGGCGGTTACGGTGGCATGCGCGGCGGCCATGGCGGATCCTTCCCGGCCGGAGCCGAGCCCGTGCTCGGCAGTGAGAAAAAGACTGCGTCGCGGGCGAGTGGTTGCCGGTAATTCGTTGGCCGAACCGCTGCGTATTGGTGTGAATATCTTGGTGACAGTCGTCACCCGTTCGCGTGGCGTCGGGTGTCGGTGTGCTCACAAACCCATACGGAGTCCGCGCAGCGCCGAATACGGACCATGGCCGCGACAAAACTGAGTGCCCCGCTCGACAACCCCGCTCCGCCACAACGGACCCGGTTGCGGTTTTTCGCGGCCGCGTTCACCGGGATCCTCGCCCTCGCCGCCGCGCTCGCCGCGGGTCACCTGGTCGCCGGGTTCATCAGCATCAACGCCTCCCCCTACCTCGCGGTGGGCAACGGCGCCATCGACCTCACCCCGATCGAGCTGAAGGACTTCGCCGTCCGCACGTTCGGCACCTACGACAAGCTGGTGCTGCTGGGCAGCATGGCCGTGGTCATGGTGGGGGTCGCCGCGCTCGCGGGTGTCCTTTCGCGACGGTCACCGGTGCCGGGCACCGCGCTCATCGCCGTGTTCGGGCTGGTCGGCGCGTTCGCCGTGTACCAGCGGCCGGACCTGACGGCTGTCGCGCTGCTGGCCCCGATCGCCAGCCTGCTCGTGGGCGTCGCGGTTTTCCTTCTCCTGCACCGGATCGCGCCGCGA
This sequence comes from Amycolatopsis sp. NBRC 101858, assembly GCF_030269325.1. GTDB lineage: Bacteria > Actinomycetota > Actinomycetes > Mycobacteriales > Pseudonocardiaceae > Amycolatopsis > Amycolatopsis ponsaeliensis. Next base: position 1,609,701 of record NZ_BSTD01000002.1, read on the forward strand.
GTGTGGCGTGACCCGGAATCGGACGAGAAGACCGGCACCTCGCGGCGACGGTTCCTGATCGGTGGCGCGGGCGTCGTCGTCGGGGCCGGCGCCGTCGGCCTGGGCGGGCAGCTGATCAGCTCGTCGCGCGACGCCACGGCGTCCCGCGAGGCGGTCGGCAAGCTGATCCCGGCGCGCACCGCGCCGATGATCCCGGCCGACGCCGACTTCTCGAAGCTCGGCACCCCGCCCTTCCTGACCCCGAACGACAAGTTCTACCGCGTGGACACGGCGTTGTCGGTGCCGCAAGTGCGGACCGAGGACTGGAGCCTGCGGCTGCACGGCATGGTCGACCGCGAAATCCGCTTCAGCTACAACGACATCCGCAACCGCCCGCTGGTCGAGCGCACCGTCACGATGACGTGCGTGTCCAACGAGGTCGGCGGCGACTACGTGTCGACGTCGAACTTCATCGGTGTCGACCTGGCCGACCTGCTCGCCGAAGCCGGTGTGAAACCCGGTGCCGAGCAGCTGTTCTGCACCAGCGTGGACGGCTGGACCTCCGGGACGCCGGTCGCGGCCGCGCAGGACCGCGCCCGCGGCGCGATGCTCGCGATCGGGATGAACGGCGAACCGCTGCCGCTGGAACACGGGTTCCCGGCGCGGCTGGTCACGCCCGGTCTCTTCGGGTACGTCTCGGCGACCAAGTGGGTCGTCGACATCGAGGTCACCACCTGGGCCGCGCGCCAGGCGTACTGGCTCAAGCGCGGGTGGAGCCGGGAGGCACCGATCAAGACGGAATCGCGGTTCGACTCGCACCGCGGCTTCGCCAGTGTCCCCAAGGGAAAGACGCGCGTCGCGGGCGTGGCCTGGGCCCAGCACACCGGGATCGAGAAGGTCGAAGTCCGCGTCGACCAGGGACCGTGGCAAACGACCACGCTCTCGCAGGAGGTCAACCTCAACACCTGGCGGATGTGGTGGACCGAGGTCGACCTGCCGGCCGGGGTACACCAGGTGTTCTGCCGCGCCACCGACAAGTCCGGCTACACCCAGACCGACATGCGCGCCGGCACCGTCCCGGATGGTGCGACCGGCTGGCACAACGTCACGTTCACCGCAGCCTGAGAATTTCTTCCCGGACGACCAATCCGGTTCTTCCCGGGCACCGAATACCCATCAACAGAGGCGGATACCGAAACCGGTCGTCTCAGCCGCGTAATCAATTGGAGTGATTTTTCGTGCGTAACCTTCGTATTGCCGGTATCGGCCTGACCGCGGCCGCCGCCCTCACCCTCACCGCGTGTGGCAGCAGCGACACCGGTTCGTCCGCCTCCAGCAGCGCGCCGGCCCCGTCTTCGTCGATGGCCGCGCCGTCCTCCAGCGCCGCCGCGGGCGATGGCATGACCACCAACGCCGACGTCTTCGGCCCGGCCTGTTCCCAGCTGCCGCAGGGCTCCGCGCCCGGCTCGCTCGACTCCATGGGACCGCAGCCGGTCGCCTCGGCCGCGTCGACGAACCCGCTGCTGACCAAACTGGTCGCCGCGGTCAAGGCCACCAACCTCGTCGACACCCTCAACAGCCAGCAGGCCATCACGGTGTTCGCCCCGGCCGACCCGGCCTTCGCCGCCCTCGGTGACGCGAAGTTCGCCGAGCTGGCGGGCAAGCCGGCCGAGCTGTCCCCGATCCTGCAGTACCACGTCGTCGGCAAGCGTTACGACGCCAAGGGTCTCGCTTCCGCGGGCACGCTGGAGTCGCTCAACACCGCCGGTGGCCCGCTGAAGATCGAGGGCACCGGTGACAACATGACCGTCAACGGCGCGAAGATCCTGTGCGGCAACATCCCCACCAAGAACGCCACCGTCTTCGTGATCGACAAGGTGCTGACCCCGGGCACCAACAAGTAAGACTGTTTCCGGCCGCCGCAGCTTCGTGGACCACGGAGCTGCGGCGGCCGTGTTCTGTCCGTCGTGGTCAGCCGGTGATCATGGTGGTTTCGACCTGGCGGCGGGTTGCAGGAGATTCGCCGCCGGGGGACGCCCTTAGCGGCGGCGTTCCGCCGGTCGTCGTCATGGTTGGTTCACTCCAGAGCCGTGACGGCGGCCGGCCCCTCAACCGGCCCGGCTGGCAAGCGGTGGCTGCGGGCGCCCGGTGACGACCTGGCCCGCGTAGGTGAGACCGGCGCCGAACCCCGGGGACGGATTCTGCCGGCAGTGCGGTACAACCCTGAACCGCCGGGACAACACGACCCGCGAGCGGCCCAGCAGATCCAGCAGGTCATCCACGCCCACGACGGTGTGGCAGGGCTCGGTCACGTCGCGTCCGGGTCGACCGGTGCCCGTTCCCCGGGCCTTGGCGGCGTGGCGGCCGGGGAGCCCGCCGCGATCTTCTCGCCGGCTGCCGCCGGCGGAGAGTCGTCGAGCAGGTAGCGCCCGAGCGCGGCTTTGGGGGCGAAGCTGCGCAACGACCGCAGATCCTCGAGCGGTTTACGCAGCTGAGTGAACTCCGGGCCGAGCTCGTTCTGCAGCCGTTCCTGGGCGCCCGCGGCGAAGGTGCGTGCCTTGCGCAGCGTCTGGGCGAGCCAGCGTGCGGACTCCGGAAGCCGTTCCGGGCCGACGATGAACAGGCCGGCGACCAGCAGGATCACCAGATGTTCCAGGCTGAGACCGAACACGTGCGTCCTCCTCGCAGCCGCCACCACGACGCCGCGGTGTCGACTGCCAGCGTAGAGGCGAGCCGGCCGTACTGGCGTGAACCAGAGGGCAAGGAACGGCCCCGTGCGGCTCCGCCAGAGCGCGCCACCTCACCGGCGGCCGGGCCCACTCCTAGGTACCTGGAATGGGGGGTTGCCTTGTTCCGTGGGGAGATCGGCGGTCCTGCTGTGTCGGACGAGCGGCGGGCACGGCCGCCTCGCCGGGCACGGCGAAGGTCCGGTCGAACTGCCAGAATGCCTGCGTCGGCGGCGCCGGGGCCGCCCGGACCCGGCCGGCCCGGCGCAGTGGCCGCGTCGCCGGATCGGGATTCGACCGCGGCGACGGCGCCTTCTGTTCCTTCGTCGGAACGCCCGCGTAGCGCAGCCGGGGCAGCAGCCGCTCCTGCTTCATGATCACGCTGTGCGGGGCGACGTACGCGTGTTCACCGATCTCGGCGCCGTACAACGGAACCGTGCCGTGCCCGAGCGTCGAGTGGGCGCCGACGTGGACGTGGTCGATCTTGAGCACGCGGTCCTCGAACGTGTGAGCCTGGAACATCGCGCTGACGGTCGCGCCGTCGCCGAAGTGCAGCATGTCGGGGTCGACGATCTGGGCGAACCCCTCGCCGAGCACGACGCGCTTGCCGATGGTCATGCCGGTGCGGCGCAGGTACAGCGGCAGCAGCAAGGTCCCCTCGAGCGCGGACAGGACGCCTCCCGCGACGAAACCCCAGGCGACGTAGAGGAAGTCCCAACGGCTGCACCAGCACGACCACAGCGGGTGCACGCCCGGGCGCACGCGGCCGAGCAGGCCCCATTTCAGCGCCAGGACGATCAGGCACGGCAGGATCGCCGAAGCGAGCGTCACGACGGCGGCGCCGGGAAAGACGAAGGCGACAAGCGGCAGAGTCCCTGCCACGTAGGCGATCCCGGCGAACCACGCCGTCATGACCGCCAGCGGGACGACCGGGAGCGCGAACCGCAGCCATTCCCAGAACACCCGGGTGACCACCCGGGCGAACGACGGGTCGTGGGTCAGCCTGCGGTCGGTTTCCACCACTTCGCGGCGCGGGAGCAGCATCGGCGGGTGCCCGAACCACGACGTGCCGGACGTCATGATGCGGTCGTCGGCGACGGTGCAGACACCGATGAGGATGTCCGGTGGCAGCCGCTGCCCACCCGGGACGACGGCGTGGTTGCCGAGGAACGTGTCGTGGCCGAGCCGGACCGGGGCCAAGGCGACCGTACCCTGCTGGATGCGGGGACCGCCGAGGTAGATGCCGTCGGCGAAGAAGGTGTCCGGGCCGATCTCGACCAGTTCCGGGACGACGTCGATGATCGTGCTGATCTCGCACCCGCGGCCCACCTTCATCCCGGCCCAGCGCAGCCACACCGGCCAGAACATCCCCCCGGAAAGCCAGTTCCCGGCCGTGGTGACCAAGCCGGTCTTGAGCGTCACCCGGATGTAGGCGAGGCTCCACCGGCTGATCACGCCCTCCTCGACGCGCCCGAGCAGCCGCGCGCCGAACGCTTCGAGCCAGACCGACACCAGCAGCGACAGGCAGCTCGCCCCGGCCAGGACGAGCAGGAACGGCAGGTGCGCCCACGGCCGCGTGAGCGCGTCGAGCAGTGCCGGGTACGTGACGTCGAAGGCGAGCACGAGCGCGATCAGCACGACCGAGAACGGCACCGCGAACAGCCAGGCGAACACCGCGCGGGCCGCGACGATCGCGAGGCCGTGCGCGAACGGCGAGAGCATGCTGCCGGACACGACCGGCACCGGGGCCCGGGGCGCCGGGCCGGCGTCGTGCGCCGGGACGCCGTCCCAGCGCCGGCCGTCCGGAACGGCGGTACCCGACGGCAGCGACGACAACGCGGCGAGCCAGGCTCCGCGGCCGAGCCGGGTGTTGGGCGACATGCCGGCGCGGACGTCCACCGTGGCGCCGCCGGCGACGGTGACCCGGCCGACCGTGAGGTGGCCTTCCGCCAGCTGCACCAGCCCGAGCGAGGCGTCCTGGCCGACGGTGGCGTCGTCGCCGATGTCGAGCAGGTCCCAGCCGCCCTGCACGACGTCGACGCCGCGGTGGATGTGCACGCGCTTGCCGATCCGGGCCCCGAGCGAGCGCAGCGCCATGTTCTGGAACTCGGTGCCGGCGATCGTTCCCCACGGCACGAACCGCAGCAGGTGCCGCACGATCCACAGCCGCAGGTGGAACCCGCTCCAGACCGGCATCCGCGTGGGTTCGAACTTCCCGATGAGCAGCCGTTTCACCCGAACCGCGAAGAACACGGCCACCGGCGTCCAGCCGAACCCGGCCACGAGCGCCGCGATCGGCAGCAGGACGATCAGCGAGACCAGCCCGATCCGCTCGGCCAGCCACGGCAGCACGACGAACACGGCGAAGTAACCGATCGGGGCGGCGATCGCCAGCTCGGCCAGCAGCCAGGCGGCCTGCGCGGCGGTGACGAGGACCGCGCTGCGGGCGGGGGCCACCAGCGCGTCGATCTCGTCGTGGGTCACCGGCGCGGCCAGCTTCGCGAGCCCCGCCACCGTGCGCGCGCTGTAGACGTCCCGCACGGCGATGGCCTCGGTGAGCGGGTTGACGCGCAGCTTCGAGATGAGCATCGCCGCCTGCAGCGAGCTGCCGCCGAGGTCGTCGAAGAAGTCGTCGTCGACGCCGACGTCCGGGGTGCCGAAGACGTCGCGCAGGGCGTCGGCGATGAACTGCTCGACCGGGTTCCCGGTGGTCCGCGCGGCCGCGTGGCGCCGGGCGGTGGCGAGCACCGGCAGGTCGTCGCGGCGGAGCTTGCCGCCGGCGCTGCGCGGCAGCGTGGCGGCTTCCCCGAAGACCGCGGGCACCATGTACGCGGGCAGGACCTTGCCGAGGTGTTCCCGGAGCGCGGCGGAGTCCGGGATGTGGCCGGGCCGGTCGGGGACCAGGTGCGCGGCGATGACCTGGCCCGCGCCCTCCCCCTGGACCCGGCACGCCGCTTCGCGCACGCCCGGGAGCCGCGCCAGCGACGCCTCGATGGCCTCCAGCTCGATCCGGTAGCCGCGCAGCTTGACCTGGGAGTCGATGCGGCCGTGGTAGAAGAGCGTGCCGTCCGGTTCGGCGTGCACGAGGTCGCCGGTGCGGTAGAGCCTGCCCAGGCGCGGGTGCCGCGGGAACTTCTCCGCCGTCAGCTCCGGCCGGTTGTGGTAGCCGAGCGCCAGGCCGTCGCCGCCCATGCACAGCTCGCCCTTTTCGCCCGGTTTGACCGGCCGCAGCTGCTCGTCGAGCACCCAGGCGCGCATGCCGGGGACCGGTTTGCCGATGGCGACCGGCTTCCCGGGCTCAACGTCCGCACGCAGGCAGGTCACGGTGCACTCGGTGGGCCCGTAGCCGTTGACCATCCGGCGCCCGGGCGCCCAGCGCTCGGCGACGTCGTCGGGCAGGGCTTCCCCGCCGACGTACAGCAGGCGCAGGTCGGGCAGCTCCCGGCGCGGGTCCGCGCACGCGGCCGCCCGCAGCAGGGTCGGCGGCGGGCACAGGACCGTGATCCGCTCGTCCCGCAGCCAGGGCACGAGGTCGGGACCGAGCCGGGCCGTCTCGTCGTCCATGACGACGACGGTGGCTCCGCACGCCCAGGCCATCCAGGACTCCTCGACCGAGGAGTCGTAGGCCGGCGAGGAGCCCTGGGCCACGCGGTCCCCCGGGCCGAGGCCGAATTCGGCGACGTCCGAGCGGATCAGGTTGACCACGCCCTGGTGTCCGACGAGCACGCCCTTCGGCTTGCCCGTGGTGCCCGAGGTGTAGATGACGTAGGCCAGCCCGGCCGGCGCCGCGGGCGCGATGACCGGCCGCGCGGCGGGCTCGGCGGTGCCGTCGACGAGCTGGACGGCGCCGGAGTAGCCGGCGCGGGTGGCCCGCTCGCGCCCGGCGTGGTCGGTGATGAGCAGCGCGGGTGCGGCGTCGCCGAGGATGTGGCCGAGCTGCTCGTCGGGGAACGACGGATCGAGGCAGACGTAGGCCGAACCGGCCCGCAGCACACCGAGCTGCGCGAGGTAGAGGTCTTCGGTGGAGCGCGACAGCAGGATCGCGACGATCCCCGGCCGCCGGACGGCCCGGTGCACCGCGCGCGCGACGCCCGCGGACCGGCGGTGCAGGTCGCCGTAGGTGACGGTCCGCCGCGGGCGCCCGCCCGAGGGCGGCACGTCCACGGCGATCGCGTCCGGACGGCGCCGGGCCGACTGCTCGAAGAAGTGGTGCAGCCGGGCGGGTGGCAGCTCCCCGGTTTGCCGGGGACTCCGGGTCGTGGGCGGGGCGCCCTGCGCCTGGCTCACCGTCACACCCCGACGGGTTCGGCGATCCGGCCGTCCAGCACGGCCAGCAGGTACGGCGACAGCAGCGCCCGCAGGTCTTCGCGTCGCGGGGCCGCCAGGTGCCGGAAGCCCTGGATCACGCCGTCGCAGCGGTCGCTGCCGCAGAGGCACGTGAACGGCTCGGCCATGTCGTACTCGGTGCTGGCGTAGTGGAAGGTGATCTGCGACCACGCGGGGATCGGCCGCAGGCTGAGCACCGACCGCTCGCGGATCACCGCCGTGGGCTCGCAGGCGTGGTTCATGAACCGCCAGTAGTAGCGGTCCAGCACCTCCTCCAGCGGGCTGCCCGCGGGCATGTCGACGTGGCTGTCCTCGTCCAGCTGGACGGTGTAGCGCGTCGGCGACGCGGTGAGCTCACCCTCGAGGGTGAACAGCAGCGTCCGTGCCGGCACGGCCTGATTGGTGACCAGCCGGTATTCGCCCTCGCTGCGAACTACGGCGGCGCGGCGCTGCTCGGTGACCTCGGTCATCCGTGACCTCCCGGGGAGTCGATCGTCTACCCGGAGCCACGCGCGCCAGGCTCCCCGAGTTCACGACCGCCACCGGCAGGTTCTCAGGATCCTCTCAACGACCACCTGCTAGCAGCCGGGCCTGGCGCAACTACCTCGTGACACCGCAACGCCAACTTTCCTCTGGGCCGGACACTTGCCCAAGCGGTTCTGGCGGGCGGCAAGGGGCCATCACCCGCTCACCGTCCTGGGCTCATGACTTCGGACCGCAGAAGCCTGTCGCCGCAGTACGGAAATCGGGCTGTCCGGTCAGCAGCCCCGGCCGCGCGAACTCTCCGGTGACGACTCGCGCAGCCGTCCCCGAGGAAGCCGCCTCGGACCGCCGAGCCGTCCGGATGACCGAACCACGCGCCCAACCACGGTGCTTGCCAGGAGCGCGGCCCCCACGAGTGATACGGCCCGCGCGGGGTGCGGGTCAACTCCGTCGGCCCCGGCTACGTCCGGTTCCCGGTTTCCCTGCGGGCGCCCTACCTCCACGGTCCGGTTTGCCACGCCGTGTGGTTCGAGGCTCGCGCGGGGCCGTCAGGAACGAAGGGCGCGCAGGCCGGTGCGGATTTCGCCGACCAGGATCTCGGGCTGCTCCAAGGCCGCGAAGTGACCGCCCTTGTCGGCCTCGCCGTAGTGGATCAAATTGCTGTAGGTGTCTTCGATCCAGCTTCGTGGCAGGCGGGGGATGTCCCTCGGGAAGACAGTCACCGCAACCGGAAGTGTCAGCTTCGGACCGGCGAAAGTGCGCGATCTGTTCTCCCAGTAGATGCGGGCGGACGACGCCGCGCTGTTGGTGAACCAGTAGAGGGATATCGCGTCGAGCATGTCGTCCGTGCCGAGGGCGTCTTCGGCGAGCCCGTGGTTGTCGGTCTTGGACTGGAACTTCTCGTAGATCCAGGCGGCCTGGCCGGCGGGAGAGTCCGCCAGTGCGAACCCGATCGTCTCCGGCTTCGTGCCCTGAAGGTGGTTCGACCCGCCGAGATCGCCGGTGTAGAGGGCGAGGCTCTCGACGGCGTGGCGCTGTTCGGGCGACAAGGTGTCGGGTATGCGTGCGGGAAAGGCGTAGTGGGTGTTCAGGTGAATTCCGAGAAGCCCCTCGGGTTGCAGGGCCCCGAGGGCAGTGGTGACGACGGCACCCCAATCGCCGCCTTGCGCGGCCCAGCGCGTGTAGCCGAGACGCTTCATCAGTTCCACCCACGCGTTCGCGATGCGCTCGACCGTCCACCCGGCCTCCGTGGGCTTCTGGGAGAACCCGAACCCGGGCAGTGACGGGACGACGACGTCGAACGCGTCGGCGGCGTCTCCGCCGAACGAAACCGGATCGGTCAGCGGGCCGATCAGCTTCAGGAACTCGACGATCGAGCCGGGCCATCCGTGCGTGAGGATCAGGGGCATCGCGTGGGGATGCGGGGACCTGACGTGGATGAAGTGGACGTCCAGCCCGTCGATCTCGGTCAGGAACTGGGGGAAGCGGTTGAGCTCGGACTCGAAGCGCCGCCAGTCGTAGCCGTCCTGCCAGTAGCCGACCAGGGATCTGGCGTTCTCCAGGCGGACCCCTTGTGACCAGTCGCCCACGGTTTCCGGGTCCGGCCATCGAGTTCCGGCCAGTCGCTGCTTCAGGTCGTCGATCTCCGAATCCGGGATCGAGACGGTGAACGGGCGGACGAGCGGCGTCGGAGCGGTCATCGGCTTCCTTTCGTTGCACACTGCTGTGCAACGTACTTCATTGCACACCAGTGTGCAATGATGGTGTCGTGCCTGCCGAGTCCTCCCGTGTGCGCTCGATGAACGAGACACGCGATCGCATCCTCGACGTCGCTCTCGACCTGCTGGGAGAGAACCCCGACGCCGGAATGGGTGACATCGCCGCCGCGGCCGGCGTCGTCCGCCGCACGGTCTACGGCCATTTCCCGTCGCGGCTCGACCTGGTCCGGACTCTGATGGAACGGGCCGTCATCGAGATGACGGGCGTGCTCACCGAAGTCGACGCCTCCGGCGGGGAAGCGGACGCGATGTGGGTCGAGTTCATCGCCCGCGTCTGGCCGGTGGCGCACCGGTACCGAGTGCTGCTGGCGCTGCGCCGTGGCGAGTACGGCGAGGCGATCCACGGCCTGCTCGGGCCGGTCGACGAGCTCCTCGCCGACCTCGTGAAACGGGGCCAGGACGGCGCCGTGTTCGCGCGGCACCTGCCGGCGGGCCTGCTGAGCCAGCTCGCCTACGGCGTCGTGTTCGCCATCGCCGACAGCGAGCTGCCGGACGGCCCCCGGGGTGCCCGAGCGGCGGCGGTCGCGAGCCTGCTGCTGCTGGGGGTTCCCGAGAAGCGCGCGATCACGCTCGCAGGCGGCCCGCAGCACTCGAGCGGCATCGCGGACTGACCTGCCCGGACAGGACATCGTCCCCGTTGCGACCGGACCTTTACCCCGAGTCGCACTCCGGCACGCTCGCGGCTTGACCGAAAACGAAGGCACGATCACGCCTGATCGGCCTGGTCGTTCTGAAGCGCTAAGCCGGCTAGCCGGAGCAAACACCCCTGCTTCCACGCCGTGGGTTTCCAAGATCCGTGCGGTGGGCACTTTCGATCCGCGCCGGGCTTCAGCAGCGAGGCCCTCCGGGAGGTCACTGTGCCGTCATCCGTGTTGACCGCTACTCACGATGAAGCGGCCGACGCGCCGCTGGTCGCGTTCGAACGCTTCGTGCGAATGCACCACGTCACCGTGTTCCGGCTGGCGTCGTGCCTGCTCGGCGATCCCGCAGGAGCCGAAGAGGTCACCGAAGAGGTGTTCGTCGGGCTCTGGCATGGGCAACGCAGGCCGCCCAGCACCGCAGATCTGTTCGTCCGCACGGTCGATCACTGCCTCGACAAGGCGGCGCCGACGGCTCTGTTCACCGCGCTGCGCCGGTTCGGCGGACCCGAACGAACCGGTTGGCTGCTGGCAGACGTCCTGCACTTCCCCGCTGCGCGGACGGCGGAGCTGCTCGAACGGTCCGAGACCGAATTCACGCCCCGGCTCGAGGCGACCCGCTTGGCCCTGACCCACTGGCTGGCGCCATGACCGGTCGAGAACACGGTCCGGCCGCCGACCGCCGGTGCGGCCACGACCCGGTCAGTTCGTGGGACGACCGCGGCGCGGCTGGTGACTGCACAGGCTGCACGACACTCCGGACCGAGGTCGAGAAGCTCCGGCGCTGCCTGGACCGGATCGCCGTCTGGCCCACCCGGCCGGCTGCCGACCTGGCGGACCGGATCATCGCCAGGATTCGGTCGGTGCCGTGAGAAGAGGCCGGGCCGTCATAGGCATCGCGGCCGCACCCACTCCCCCGCGAGCGACGCCCAAACAGCCCACCGGCCAGGCCCCGCGGAACCCGACCTTTCGGGGCCCCGGACCGCGCCGGGCGCCAGGTCCGGCTCGAGCAGTCCCAGGATCGCAGCCCCGATCCCGGCCGAGCAGCTGCGACACGTCGAGCTTGCCGTCGAAGTAGCCGCCGGCCAGCAAGCCGATCGCGCCCTGGCTCTACCGGCGGCGGGGAATCACTGCACCCGGCCGGTGTCGGCGCTCTCGCCTTCGTCCTCACCCGGCAGCCGCAAATCGCCGACGGCGATGTTGACCTCGACGACCTCCAGCCCGGTCATCCGCTCCACGCCGGTGATCACGGTGCGCCGCACCGACCGCGCCACATCGGCGATCGACACGCCGTACTCGACCACGATCTGCAGATCCACCGCTGCCTGCTTCTCCCCCACCTCGACCGAGACGCCCTGGCCCGCGGAAGCCGTCGCGCCCGGGATGCGCTCGCGGATCGCGGAGAAAGCGCGGGAGACACCACCACCGAGTGCGTGCACTCCGGCAACTTCACGGGTGGCCAGCCCGGCGATCTTCTGCACCACGGTGTCCGCGATCGTCGTCGACCCTTGAGCCGTGACCAGCGCACCGGTCGTCTTGTCCTTCGACGCCGTGGCGGCCGGAGCCTTCGAAGTCGTCTCAGCCATGGTGTTCCCTCCAATGTCGATTCGAACGCGTGTACCGGGAGGACCCGTGGCGCTCGGCATCATCACGATCACTTTCGTGTGAACACGCTCACGCTGCCGGGGCAATGACGAACCGTTCGCCGGGGTGTCTTGATGAACAGGACCGTCCACGAAGGACGGTGACCGAGCCGAGAGGAGCGACAGCATGTCGTTGGGTGACAAGATCGGGAACAAGGCCGACGACCTCGGCGGCAAGGCCAAGGAGGCTGCGGGCAAGGTGACCGGCGACGACGAGCTGCGCGCCGAGGGCCAGTCCGATCAGGCCAAGGCCGGTCTCAAGGACGCCGTCGAGAACGTCAAGGACGCGGTCGGCGACGTCGCCGACAAGGTGAAGAACGTGCTGAAGAAGGACTGACCGGCCCCAGACCGGTGGCCGGCGCGCGAGGGGTCGCGCCGGCCACCGCCGCCAGGATCGGAGGTGGCCGATGTCCGTGCTCGACCGGCCGCGCTCCCCGTCCGGGGTCTCGTGGCTGCGGGTGTCGCGGCGCTCGCGGTGTTCATCGCGCTGCTGATATCGGCTGCCGCGAACAGCGGCTGGGCCGCGACGTTCGACCAGGATCTCCACACGTGGTTGCTCGCCCCCCGCACGGCGACGCTGACCCTGCTCGCGCGGACGGCCACGGTCACGGCGACCCCGGCGGTGGCGACAGTTCTGGTGCTCGCGATCGCCGCGGGGATCGGCACCGGCACCGTTTCGGCGCGGCTGCGCCGTGCGAGCCTCGTCGGTGCGATCATGGCGCCGGCCCTGCTGGCCCGGTACGGCCTGTCGCAGCTCGTGGCCCGTCAGCGTCCCCCTCGCGAGGACTGGGCGTGGCACGCCTCGGGACAGTCGTTCCCCTCGGGACACACGACCGCAGCCGCCCTCGCCGCCGGACGCGTCGGCTGGCTGGCCATCCACCGTGTCACCAGTGGAACCAGCCGGATCGACGTCACTCTCGCCGCTGGGTCATCGGCGAACTCACCACCTACGACGAGCAGCACCACCGTCTGAGGGAGACCCTGCCGGTCTTCCTGACCACCGGCGCCAGTGCCGCGTCCGCAGGGCGGAAGAGCTGCTCCCCGGCCCGGAAGTCATGATCCACACCGTCTTTGCGCGCCAAGCACTTCTGTCAGCCCGAGCTGCATCAGTTTGGCGTGTGCGGAGGCCGACGCCACGACACACAGCGACTGCCCTAGGTCGAAGCACCTTCGAGCGAGCACCATGAGCGGTACGACAGCTTCCATCGTCAGATAAGTGACGGCCGAGAGGTCGACGACCACAGCCGAGCCGGCGGGTGCCACGAACGCCGGAGCGAGCATCTCGCAGGTTGCCGAGGCGTCCTCGAGCTCCTCCGAAACACAGACCGTGACGGTTTCGACGTTCGAACGCCGGATCAGTTCGCCGGCTCCGGGCCGGCCGTCTGGTGCCGCCACAGTCTGCTCTCCTCGAAGGCGTGGACACGTCACTCCGATCGGAGTGACGCTCACCGAGGATTCGGTGAGCTCCGCTCGCCGGATTGCCCAGCCGCACGACTCGACGCTCGCCCAGGGCTTGGTTCACGCCGTTCCGGTCCTCAAGGGACACACAGGAGAAGCGGGCGCAGTCCTATCGCACGATCCGGGAATCCAGCGCGCAGCGGATGATCCACCGGGCCACCGCGTCCTGTCGTGACATCAGCGGTCCGAGTCCGCCTCGACCGGCATCCCGATCATCTTGCGAACGAGCTCCTGCGCGTCGGCATACGCGTCGCCCGCCCCGGCCCGGTACTCGAGCGACCGATTGCGATCGGCCAAGCCGGCCCCGTCACGCGCATGCTGCTCGGCGCCGGCCAGGGCAGCCAGCAGGCGAACGGGGTCGAGCGTCGGGGCTTGTGCGCCGTCATCGGACATGAACGGTGTCACCTACATCTCGTGGCGGGACCAGTACGTTGTCCGGCTACCCGGCAAGAGGCTCGATGACGCCCAGCTGGGCGAAACAATCCGAAAATGACCCGGACGAGTGAGACCCCAGCAGGGCGGTGTCGTCGGGTAGGAACATTTCGGGCTGGATGTCGAGCTGCGCGTCAGCGATAGCGTCGGCCTGGGCCTACTCGAAGCCGCCCACGACCACCACGCCCGGCGCGACGAACCGCTCGGCCGCGGCGGCTTCGCGGTGCTGACCCGGCAGGCAGCCGCGCTACGCCTCCTGCACGTGCTGGGCCTGGCACGAAAACTCACCGTGGTCACCACGATGGGGCAGGCGCGGGCGTGACGTAACCGGTTGGCGTTGCCCGCCCCAGCGGGTCCCGGAGCGAGAGCGCCGTCGAGGGTGTCCGTCCGGGCATCGGCGCCGCGCCGGCCTCGCCCGCCCCACCCCGCGCGGGTGATCTTCGGGAAATGCCGGTACACCTCGCCGGCACCGGGTAGTCCCTCGGCAGCGGCCGGCCCGGCCGTCGAGCGAAGGGGGCTTGCCCGATGACCGATGTGAGCCGATTGCCTGCCGTTGTCGCGGAAAACTGGGACTGGCAGATGCGCGGAGCGTGCCGCGGCATGGACGCCGCGGTCTTCTTCCACTTCGACAACGAACGCGGCCTCGTCCGCCGGCACCGGGAAGAGTCGGCCAAGGAGATCTGCTCGCGCTGCCCCGTCCGGGCGGAATGCCTCGAGCACGCCGTCTCGACCGAAGAGACCTACGGCATCTGGGGCGGTCTCGGCGAGGACGCGTTGCGCCGGCTGATCGCCGCCAAGCGACGCTCTCCCGGACCGGAGTGATCGCGTTCGTGGACCACCGTGCCTGCGTGGTGCGTAGAGTACGCGTGTGGGCGTTCCCGCCGCCGAGACGATCCGGACCGTACTGCGGGCGATCTGTGTCGACGGCGCCCCGAACCGGGTGGGGATCGCCGGCCGGTCGGGTGCGGCCCGGTCGACCGTCGCGTCGACCGTCGAATTCCTGATCGCCCAAGGCGTGCTGGTCGAGCAGGAAGTGCACGACGGCAGCCGGGGACGCCCGGCGCGGGAACTCGCCCTCGGCCCCCGGTCACCGCTGGCCGGGATCGTCGCGTTCACCCCAGGGGCGACGACCGTGGCGATCTCCGACCTGCACGGCACCATCCGAGCCCGGCGAGACGCTCGCAACGCCCTGTCGGTCGGCCCCGAAGCCGCCGTGGACGCCGCAGCACTGGTGCTCGACGAGCTGATGGAGCAGCAGCCGGCGCAAAGCCGGGTCGAGCTGGTCGTCGCCTCGATCGGCGCACAGGTGAACGTGCCGCGCGCATTACCAGGACGATGAGCCAAGTCCACCCGATCACATGAAGACGAGACTGCCGGAGGGCAAGGCCGCGACGCGCGACTCCATGGGGTTGATCGAGTGTCCGACACGACCCCACGCTCAGGTTCGCCACCTACCTGCAACTCCCCTGAACCGGCCGCGCACCAACCCGCGGGGGTCGGTGTTTCTCACTCCGGCGACGGATTCAGCCCAGGTGTCGCGGCGGTGGTTTCGCGGGTCATCGTCCCCACCGTGCCGTGTGGAAGGGGCGTCCCGCGGCCCAGGACGTCGAGGGCCAGGCCGCTCAAGGCGATGCGGTTGGGCAAGCCCGTCTTGGCGATCAGGTTGCCCACGTGGCGCTCCACCGTGCGGGGTGACAGGTGCAGGTGGGCCGCGATCTCCTGGTTGTTCAGCCGGCCGGCCAGCAGCCCGAGCACTTCGTACTCCCGGGCGGTCACCCCCGCCGAGCGCAGCCGCTGCGGGATGTCGTCGGTGCCCCGCCGGTGCTGGGGTACGCGGATGCCTTCGCGTCGCAGCAGAGCGCGGCACGCCCGGGCCACCGCCGGCACCCTTCTTCGGTGGAAGAACCGCTCGGCGGCGCGCAGCCAGGCGACCGGGTCGCCCCAGCCGTCGTCCAGGGCGGCCTCGCCCACCAGGCGCAGGGCGAGGTGACGGCTGGTCGCGTACGGCTCGGCGACCCGGAGCGCGTCGACCATCACCCGCTCGGCGCGCCGGCGTTCCCCCTGCCGCCCCAGCAGGACGGCCCGGGCGAACAGGGCGAACTGCCGGTCCCAGCGCAGCCCCGCCGCCGGGTCGGCGTGCCCGGCCTGCCACTCGGACCGGCCCACCGTCCCGTCCAGCACCCCGAGAAAGAGGTGCAGCCCGTGCCGGCCGGACAGGTGATCGACGTCCTGGTGCCGCACGGCCACCGCGAGGTCCTCGCGGGCCCGGGCGGGGTTTTCCTCCAGCAGCGCGAGGAATGCGCCCGCCAGGCCGTGGACGCGGGGCGCGTGCAGCGTGAGGTCCCCGCGGTGCTCCTCGAACGAGGCCAGCGCCTCGGTCAGGCCCGCCCGGTCACCGCGGTGCCCGGCGAGCACCACCCGCAGGAGCAGGGCGTAGCGCATGGTCTCCGACTGGCGGAACCGCACGGTCGCGGCCAGCGCCGTGTCGAGCAGTTCGCGGGCCTCGGCCAGGTCGCCGCGCAGGATCGCGTGCAGGGCCAAGCTCGCCTCGGCCTGGTAGCGGGCGGTCACCGAGCCCACCTGGCTCGCCTGGTCGCGAGCGCGGTGCAGGCGCGTGAGGTCGCCGGTGCGCAGCGCGTCGTCGTTGCCCAGGCGGACCAGCGCGTGCAGCTCCCACCGGGGCAACCGGTGGAGCACGGCCAGCGAATGCGCGTGGTCCAGGCAGGCGGTGGCCTCGGCGACATCGCGCTGGCGGGCGATCGCGGCGAGCAGCAGCCAGGCCTGGCAGGCGACCACCGGCAGCGGCACGGACTCGGCGACCGTCGCCGCCTGCCGGGCCAGCTCTTCGGCTTTTGCGCGCCGGGCGGGATCCGGCCGGTCATAAGCGATGTGCGCGGCCACGACGTCGATCGGAGCGTGGTCGGCCGCCGCCGCGTCCGGGCCGAGCAGCGCCCTGGCCGTGTCGACCTCGGCCGACGCCTCGTCCACCCGCCCGGCGACCTCGAGGGCCCACGCCAGCCGGGTGTGCAGCGCGGCCCGCCGAGCCGGGGCCGGCCCGTCGAGCTGGTCGAGCGTCGCCATCGCCGACAGCGCCCGGTCCACCAGGCCGTCTTCGGCCAGGGCCAGGAGCAGCTGCCCCAACGTCTCCGCGCGCGTCGCCGGCTCGCCCGCGAGCAGTTCCCACGCCTGGCCGAGCAGGTCGACCGCCGAGGTCGTCGCGCCCCGGTCCAGCGCGCGGCGGCCGGCTTCGGCGAACAGGCGTCCGGCGGCGGGCCGCTGGTCGGCGGCCAGGCGCAGGGTGGCGGCGAGCTCGCACCACTCCCCCGGCAGTCCGGACTGCATCGCCTCCACCGCGTCGGCCGCCCGGGCCGCCCACCGGACGCGATCGTCGTCACCGAGCTGGGCCAGGACGGCCGCGCGGCCCAGCGGGTGGCCGAACGCGAACCAGCCCGGCTCGCTGTCCGGTTCGACGAGCGGTCCGGCCAGGTCGTCGTGGAGCAGGCCGAGCACGAAGTCGTCGGTCTGGCCGGTGACGCGGGCGAGCACGGCGACCGGGAAGCGGGGGCCGAACACCGCCGCGGCGGACAGCACCGCACGCGTTCCCTCGCCCGTCCCCGCGATGCGGGCGGCCAGCGGGCGGGTCAGCGCGGGCGGCAGCACGGCGTCGGGGAGATCCGCGGCCACCCAGGCCTCGCCATCCCGGGACAGCACCTCCTCCTGCACCAGCGCGGTCACGACTTCTTCGGCCAGGAAAGGGTTTCCGGCGCTGCCCGCCCACACCAGATCCAGCGCGGCGGAGGGCACCGCCGCCGCGTCCGTGCCGAGGTACGCGGCCACGAGCGGCCTCAAGTCGGTCCGGGAAAGGCGGCTCAGCTCGATCAGCAGGCCACGGCCGCGCTGCGCGGCTTCGCGCGTCATCGTGAGCGCCGCGCCGGCGGTGTCACGCACCCCGCAGAGCAGCACCGCCGGCTGCCGGTCGAGGTTGTCGATCAGGTATTCCAGGGTCGCCAGCGTCGCGGTGTCGGCGTCGTGGAGGTCGTCGAGCGCGAGCAGGCAGCCGCGGCCCGCCCCGGCGACGGCGATCAGCCGCAGCACGGCCTCGCCGAGCAGGACCGGCGACTCGGCCACGGCCCCGGCGGGCGGAGAGCTCCACGCGGGCACCAGGGTGCCCAGCGCCGGTGCGTAAGAGCCGAGCTCGGCCGGGTCGACCGGTTCCGTGCGCAGCAGGTGCAGGATCGCTTCGGTCAGCGGACGGAACGACACCGCAGGCCCGATCGCGCTGGCCCGGCCGCGCAGCACCGCCATGCCCGCCGCGGTCGCGCGGTCGACGCCCGCGTCGATCAGCCGGGACTTCCCGATCCCGCTCTCGCCGACGACGAAAACGGCGCCACCACGGCCTTCCCGGGCGGCTGCCAGCGCTTCGTCCACCGCTCGTGACTCTTCGCCGCGCCCCACCACGACGGGTGAGCGGTACTCCATCGGACCATCTTCGGCGGTCCACCCGCGAACTCTGCGGACACTTCTGACGGCATCCGATCGGCGTAGCGGCGCGAAAAACGGGCGTACGGACCGTACCGGACCACCCGCGTGCCGTCATGCGGGCCGAACCCGCACTTTTCGGCGACGCGGCCCCGCCCGCGGGCCACCCGCACCGCGACCGGGTCACCGACCGGCGGGATTTTCCCCGGCCGGCGTCGCGTTCGGCGTGTGGACGCGGCACCGCGGGAACCTGGGTGGCCGTGACCGAAGCGCGACCGTCCGTCACCGGCCGAGGCTGGAAGGACCGAACCGGACCGAGGAGGACCCATGGGCGAACCCGTGCTCGTCAGCGTCGTCGCGCAGGACCCGATGCTCGAAGCCGGCGTGACGGTGGCCATGCACGGCTGTCCCGACGTCGCCGTCTCCCCACCGGGGGTGCCGCCCGCGGTCACCGTCGTCATCGTCGACGAACTGGGCGAGCGGGAACTGGACCTGGTGCGGGCCACCCGCACCGCCGAGCACCGCCCCGAGGTGGTGCTCGTGAGCACCGACCTGACGCCCGGTCAAGCCCTGCACGCCATCGCCACCGGCGCCCGCGGCCTGCTGCGGCGCCGGGAGACCGACCCCGACCGGCTCGCCCGCACGGTGCTGGCCGCCGCGGCCGGGGATGCCGCGCTGCCCCCGGACCTGCTCGACCACCTGCTCGACCACACCGCCGCCGACGGCTCCCCCGCCGACGGACTCGGGCTCGACGACCGGGAGCGGGAGGTCTTCCGGCTGGTCGCCGAGGGCCGGGAGACCGCCGAGATCGCCCGCGAGCTGAGCTACTCCCAGCGCACAGTCGCCGGGGTCGTGCACGACGTCACCAACCGGTTCCGGCTGCGCAACCGGGCGCACGCGGTGGCCTACGTGCTGCGGGCGGGGCTGCTGTGACGCGGCCCCGCGACGAAGTGCCCGTCCGGGTCACCGCGTCCGACGACGTCCTGCGCGAGAACGTCCACGCGGCACTGGGCCGCGCGGGGGTGCCGGTGCGGGAATCCGCCGACAGCGTCCTGCTGGCGGCGGGCCCCACCGTGGACGACGCGCTCGCGGATTGCCCGGCCGGTGAGCGGGCCGGCATCGTGGTCGTCGCCGACCGGCTGCCGGAGGACGGGGTGCGGCGGGCCGTGCGGGCCGGGATCGCGGTGCTCGTCCACTCCGCCAAGGCGACGCCGGTCCGGCTGGCGGCCGCGGTGCGCTCGGCCCACGATGGCGACGGACGGCTGCCGCACGAGGCGCTCGTCCGCCTGCTGGGTACCGACCGGCGCGCCCGGCGCAAACCGCCGCGGCTGACCGCCCGCCAGCTGACCATGCTCCGGCTGATGTCCGACGGCCTGGACAACATCGCCATCGCCCGGACGCTCTCCTGCTCGACGCACACCGTGAAGAACGTGATCTACGAGCTGATGAGCAGGCTGCAGGTGCGCAACCGGGCTCACGCGGTGGCCGCCGGCGTGCGCGCCGGGCTGATCTGACCGCCGGGCATGGGTAGAACGCGCAGAACTGCCCGCACCCGGCGGGTGCCGCCGCTTCCCTGGTGACGTCCCGCGCGAGCGACGGAGACTCGAAGCCCGGGACAACAGCGCGGGAGGCCGAAGTGCACGACGAGGTCAACGACGACGGCACCCTGGTGTCGTACGCGCAGCGGCGGCTCTGGTTCGCCCAGCAGCTCGACCCGGGCTCGGCGGACTACCTGCTGCCGCTGGCGGTGCGGCTGTCCGGTGAGCTGGACACCGACGCGCTGGAGCGGGCACTGACCGGGATCGCCGACCGGCACGAGGTGCTGCGCACCCGGTTCGCCGCCGTCGACGGCGAACCCCGGCCCCGGGTCGATCCCCCGGGCCGGACGCGGGTGCACCGCACCCGAGCACGTGACGCGGCCGAGCTGTTCGACCGCGAACTGAGCCGGCCGATGGACCTCGCCGCCGCCCCGCCGGTGCGGATGACGCTGGCACGCCTCGACTCCGGCGACCACCTGTTGCTCGTCGTGGTGCACCACATCGCCGTGGACGGGCGGTCGTGGGACGTGCTGCTCGACGAGCTGGCGGCCGGCTACCGCGGCGAGCCGGTCCCGGTCCCGGCGACGCGGTACGCCGAGTTCGCCCGGAAGCAGCGCGAGCGGCTGGCCGGCCCCCGGCTGCACCGCCTCCTCGAGCACTGGCGCACCCGGCTGGCCGGCCTCGCTCCGCTGGACTTGCCCACCGACCGGCCGCGCCCGGCGTTCTGGGACGGCGCCGGCGATGTCGTGCGCTTCACCGTGCCCGCCGAGCTCGTCTCGCGAGCCGACGAGCTGGCGAAAACCCACCGCGTCACCCGGTACATGCTGCTGCTGGCGGTGTACCAGGCGCTGCTCGCGCACTACTGCGAACGCGCCGACATCGCCGTCTGCACCACGCTTTCCGACCGCACCCGCCCCGAGCTGGCCGGGTTGATCGGGCCGTTCGTCAACACCGTCGTGCAGCGCACCGACCTGAGCGGCGGCCCCTCGTTCGCCGAGCTGCTGGGCCGGGTCCGGGAGACGGTGCTGAGCGGGCTCTCCGCGGCCGAAGCGCCGTTCGAGCAGGTGGTCGGCGCGGTCAGCACCGAGCGGGACCTCTCCCGTCACCCGCTGGCGCAAGCCTCCTTCACGCTGGTCAACACCGCGCTCGCGCCGATCCGGCTGCCGGGCCTGACCGCCGAGCTGGTGCCGCCGCCGCTGGTCGGTGCGCCGATGGATGTCTTCCTCGACCTCAACCTGCGGTCCGACGGCGGGCTGGCCGCGCGGCTCCAGTACGCGACGACGCTCTTCGACGCGGCGACCATGCGGCGGTTCAGCGAGGGCTACCGGACGCTGCTGGCCGCGGTGCTCGCCGCGCCCACGACCCCGGTGGCCGACATCGCGGCCGGGCTGGGACCGCTGCGGGCCACCGAGGAGGTCCCGGATTCCGTTGCGGTGGCCGGGGATCCGAGCGCGACGGCGGTCGTCGACGACGGTCGCGCGGTCACCTACGGCGAGCTCGACGCGATGGTGGCCGGGCTCGCCGGCGCCCTGAGTGCCCGCGGCGTCGGTCGCGGCGACGCGGTGGCCGTGAGCGTCGGACGCGGCGTGTGGTCGGTGGCCGCGATGCTCGCGATCTGGCGGGCCGGTGGGGTGTACGTCCCGCTGGATCCCGCGCTGCCACCGGACCGGCAGCGGTTCATGGTGTCCGAAGTGGACATCACCCACGTGATCGCGGACGTCGGTACCGACCTGGGCATCCCGGTGGTGCCGGTGACCGAGACCGGGCCTGCCGCACCCGCCGTCCGGGTACACCCGAACGACCTCGCCTACGTCATCTTCACCTCGGGTTCGTCCGGGCGGCCCAAGGCCGTCGGCGTGGAACACCGCGCCCTCGCCGCGCACGTCACCGCGACCCGGCGGCACTTCGGGTTCACCGCCGCCGACCGGGTGCTGGCCTTCTCCTCGTTCTCCTTCGACGCCTCGCTCGACCAGGTGCTGCCCGCGCTGGGCTCGGGCGCGACCGTGGTCGTCCGGCCGGACGTGCAGTGGCTGCCGTCGCGGCTGCCGGCGATCGTGCGGGACCACGGGCTGACCGTGCTCAACCTGCCGCCGACGTACTGGTCGGAACTGGCGTTCGCGCTCACCGGCGACACCGCGCCGGCGCTGCGCTCGCTGCGGCTGCTGATCCTGGGCGGGGAGACGGTTCCGCCCGCCGCGCTGACCGCGTGGCGGGCGCACGCACCCTGGGTTCGGGTCGGCAATGCCTATGGCCCCACCGAAACCGTCGTCACCGCGACCGTCCATGACGTGACTGAAGTGTCTACAGTGGACGACAACGTCCCGATCGGGCGGGCACTCGGCGGGCGTCGCACCTACGTCGTGGACGAGCAGGACCGGCTCGCGCCCACCGGCGAGCTGCTCATCGGCGGCCCGGAACTGGCGCGCGGCTACCTCGGCCGGCCCGCGCTGACCGCGGAACGCTTCGTGCCCGACGCCTTCGGCGGCACCGGCGGCCGGCTCTACCGCACCGGCGACCTGGTGCGCCGCCGCCCGGACGGTGAGCTGGAGTTCCTGGGCCGGGTGGACGACCAGGTCAAGGTGCGCGGCTTCCGGATCGAACTCGGCGAAGTCGACGCGGCGCTGGCCCGCTGCGCCGGCGTCCGGGCGGCGGCCGCCGCGGTGCGCCAGGACGCGCAGGGCGGCCGGACGCTGGTCGGGTACGTCGTCGGCGAGGCCGGCGGGGTGCGTGCCGAATGCGCGCGATGGCTGCCGGCTCACGCCGTCCCCACCGAGATCGTGCCGCTGGACGCCTTGCCGGTGAACGCCGCTGGCAAGCTCGACCGGGCCGCGCTGCCCGAAGCCCACCAGCACCGGCTCGAACCGGGCGCCGGATTCACCGCGCCCCGCGACGACACCGAGCGCGCGATCGCCGCGATCTGGAGCGAGGTGCTCGGCGTCGAGCCGATCAGCCTCGACGACTCCTTCTTCGACCTGGGCGGGCATTCGCTGCTGGCCACGATGGCCGTGTCGCGGGTCGCCGAGCGGCTCGACCGCGACGTCGAGCTGCGGACGCTCTTCGAGAACCCGCGCCTGCGCGACTTCGGCCCGAAGGTCGCCGCCGCCCGGGTCGCCGGCGGCGCGGGGATCGTGCCGGTGGACCGGCGCGGGCCGCTGCCGATGTCGTTCGCGCAGGAACGGCTGTGGTTCCTCGACCGGATGTCCGAGCTCGGCGCGGACTACGCGCTCTGGTTCTCCTGGCGGGTCACCGGTCCGCTCGACCGCGCGGCCTGGCAGGGTGCGCTCGACGACGTCGTGACCCGGCACGAGGTCCTGCGGACCGCGCTCGTCGAGCGGGACGGGCGCCCGGTGCAGCTGGTGTGCGAAGACGTCACGGTGCCCCTGCGGTGGACCGAGGCCGCGGACCTCGACGCGGTGCGGGCCGAGGCCACCGCGTTCGCCACCGCCCGGTTCGACCTGGCCGAGCCGCCGCTGCTGCGCGCCGGGGTGTGGGCGCTGGGCCCCGAAGACCACGTCGTCGTGCTGGCCTTCCACCACGTCGCCACCGACGGCTGGTCGACGGGCCTCGTGTTCGCCGAGCTGGCCGAGGCCTACGCCGGGCACCACGTCGAGCCACCGGCGGTGCAGTACGGCGACTACGCCGTGTGGCAACGCGAACACGACACCAGCGCACAGCTGGAGTACTGGCGTGCCACCCTGGCCGGACTGTCCCCTTTGGACTTGCCGGGCGACCGGCCCCGCCCGGCGGTGCGCTCCGGCCGGGGCGCGGCCGTGCGGGTTTCATGGCCGGTTCCGGCTGGGCTCGACGAGCTGGCCGCGCGCTGCGGCGCGACCCGGTTCATGGTGCTGCTGGCCGTCTTCCAGGTCGTGCTCGGCCGCTGGTCCGGCCGGACGGACGTCGCCGTGGGCACCCCGGTGGCCGGCCGGGGCCGGAGCGAGCTGGAGCGGCTGGTCGGGTTCTTCGTCAACACCGTCGTGCTGCGCGGTGACCTCGCCGGCGACCCGACGTTCGCCGGTTTCCTGGACCGCGTCCGCGACGGCGTGCTGAGCGCGTTCGACCACCAGGACGTGCCGTTCGAGCACCTGGTGCGAGAACTGCGGCCCGAACGCGACCTGTCCCGCAACCCGCTGTTCGAGGTCATGTTCGACCTCGCCGAGTCGGCGGCGAGCCCGGCACCCGCCGTCGACGGGCTCGGCTTCGCGCCCTTCACGCTGCCGTGGCAGTCGGCGAAGTTCGACCTGACCGCGAACGCCGTGCTCCACCCCGAGCGGATCGACCTGGACCTCGAGTACAGCACCGACCTCTTCGACGAGGCGACCGTGCACCGGTTCGCCGGCTGGATGCACCGGACCCTCGTCGCGGTGACCGCGGACCCGGACGTCCGGCTCGGGGACGTCGACCTGCTTTCTCCCGGGCACCGCGAGGAGCTGCTGACGTGGGCCGGAACCGGGTGCACCCCACCAGATCCTTTCCTCGTCGGCGGCGCGCCGGACGACGTCGCGCTGGTGTGCGGGGACGACGTCCTGCGCTACCGGGAGCTGGACGAGCGGGTCGGCGGTCTGGCCGCGGCGCTCGTCGAGGACGGCGTCCGGCCCGGCACCGCGGTCGGCGTGCGGCCGGCCCGGGGCGTGGCCGCCGTGGTGGCGATGCTGGCCGTCTGGCGGGCCGGCGGCGTCTACGTGCCCCTGGACCCGCGGTTCCCCGCGCGGCGGCTGGACTTCATGGTCGCCGAAGCCGGCGTCGAACGGATCATCGACGGCACCGAGCGCCCGGCGGAGCCGATCGGCCCCCGGACACCCGACCCGCGCGAAGCCGCCTACGTCATCTTCACCTCGGGCTCGTCCGGACGGCCGAAGGCGGTCGCGGTGCCGCACGGCGCGCTCGCGGCGCACGTCGCCGCCGCCCGGGAGTGCTTCGGGATCACGGCGAAAGACCGCGTGCTGTCCTTCGCGTCCTTCTCGTTCGACGCCTCCTTCGAGCAGATCCTGCCCGCCCTGAGCGCCGGCGCCCGCGTGGTGCTGCGCCCGGACGAGGTGTGGACGCCGGCCGAACTGGCCGAGCGGGTGCGCGCCGAGGGCGTGACCGTCCTGGAGCTGACGCCGTCCTACCTGGCGGAAGTGACCGCCGGTGCCGACATCCTGAGCGGACTGCGGCTGCTGGTCACCGGCGGCGAGGTGCTGCCCGCCGCGACGCTGGAGCGCTGGTTCGACCGGCACGCGGGCGTACCGGTCGTGAACACCTACGGCCCCACCGAGTCCGTCATCTCCACCACCGCGCAGCGGATCACCGGTCCGGGCACCGGCCGGGTCCCGATCGGCCGGCCGCTGGGCGGCCGCCGGGTGTACGTGACCGACGCCCGCGGTGCGCTCGTCCCGGCCGGGGTGCCCGGCGAGCTGCTGGTGGGCGGGGACGAACTGGCCCACGGCTACCTCGGCCGGCCGGGCGCCACCGCGGAGCGGTTCGTGCCGGACGCCTTCGGCGGCACCGGCGGCCGGCTCTACCGCACCGGCGACCTGGTGCGGTGGCGGCCGGACGCGACCCTGGAGTT
The DNA here is from genome assembly GCF_030269325.1 of Amycolatopsis sp. NBRC 101858. GTDB lineage: Bacteria > Actinomycetota > Actinomycetes > Mycobacteriales > Pseudonocardiaceae > Amycolatopsis > Amycolatopsis ponsaeliensis. Next base: position 1,634,729 of record NZ_BSTD01000002.1, read on the forward strand.
CCTCGGCCGCGTCGACGACCAGGTCCAGATCCGGGGGTTCCGAGTCGAGCCGGGTGAGGTCGAGGCCGTGCTGCGGGAGCACCCCGCGGTCACCGACGCCGCGGTCGTGGTGCGCGACGTCCGGGGCGAGCCTGCGCTGGTCGCGTACGTCGCCGGTGCCGGGGACCTGCGCGAGTGGTGCGCGAACCGGCTGCCGGGCTACCTGGTGCCCGCGGTGTTCACGGCGCTGGAGACGCTGCCGCGGACCGTGCCGGGCAAGCTCGACGTCGCCGCGCTGCCGGATCCGGACGTGCCGGTGGTGGCGGAGTTCGAGGCCCCGGAGACCCCGACCGAGACGGTCACCGCGCAGATCTGGGCCGAGGTGCTCGGGGTCGCCCGCGTCGGACGGCACGAAGACTTCTTCGCCCTCGGCGGGCATTCGCTGCGCGCGGTCGCGGTAGCCGCCCGGCTGCGGGCCGCGTTCGGCTGCCCGGTGCCGGTGCGCGACCTGTTCGAGCACCCGACCGTCGCGCGGCTCGCGGCGCGGGTGGAAGACCGGCTCGTCGCGGAGATCGCCGCGATGAGCGACGACGAGATCGACCTGTCCCTGACGGTGGATCACCGGAACTGACGCTTCAGGAAGGACACGGCATGACCACCTCGGAGACCCGGAGCCGGGCGAACCTGTCGGCGGCCGCGCAGCGCCTGCTCGCCCAGCGCCTGCGCGGCGCCGCGACCGCGGCGACGGGCATCCCCCGCCGGGACCCGGGCGGCGACCGGGCTCCGCTGTCGGCCACCCAGCAGCGGCTCTACTTCCTGGACCAGCTCGAGCCCGGCAGCACGGAGTACCTGATGCCCGCCGCGTGGCGGCTGCGCGGCCCGCTCGACGTGCCCGCCCTCGCCGCGGCGGTGGACGAGCTCGTCGCCCGGCACGAGCAGCTGCGGGTGATCTTCCCGGACGAGAAAGGGGTGCCTGCGCAGAAGGTACTGCCCGCCCGCGAAAGCTGCCTGCGGGTGTGCGACGGCGACGCGGACACCGTGCACGAGCTGGCCACCACCCCGTTCGACCTCGCCACCGAGCCCGCGTTCCGGGCCACGCTGGTGCGCGTCGCCGCCGAGGAGCACGTACTCGTCCTGGCCATGCACCACATCGTCACCGACGGCTGGTCCGCCGACGTCCTCCTGCGCGACCTGCGCGAGCTGTACCGGGCACGGCTGGCCGGAGAGAACGCGCGGCTGCCGCGGCGGTCGATCGACTACCTCGACTACGCCGTCTGGCAACGGGAATCCGCCGACTCCGAGGCCGCGAAGGCCGACCTCGACCACTGGCGCCGGGCGCTGGCCGGGCTCAGCCCGCTGGAGCTGCCCACCGACCACCCGCGGCCCGCCGTCCGCTCGCACGCGGGCGCGGTGCACCGGGTCGAACTGTCCGAGGCGCTCTCGTCGGCCGTCGCCGAAGCGGGGCGAAAAGCCGACACCACCCCGTTCATGACGGTGCTCGCCGCCCTGCAGGCGACGCTGGCGTTCCACAGTGGACAGGACGACTTCGCCGTCGGCACCATCGTCGCGAACCGGGAGCGGCCGGAAACCGAGGACCTGGTCGGCTTCTTCGTCAACACGCTGGTCATGCGCGCGGAGTTCGGCGACGACCCGACGAGCGCGGCGCTGCTCGCGCGGACCCGCGAGCAGGTGCTCGACGCGCTGAGCCACCAGGCCGTGCCGTTCGAACGGCTCGTCGACGACCTGGTCCCCGAGCGCGACCTGTCCCGCACTCCCCTGTGCTCGGTGCTGTTCTCGCACACCGGCGCGGGCTCGGCCGGGTTCACGCTGGGCGAGGCCACCGGCGAACCCTTCCCGGTCCACCTCACCGAGGCGAAGTTCGACCTCGCGCTGGAAACCGCCGAGCACGACGGCAGGCTCCGGCTGGCGTGGCTCTACCGGACCGACCTGTTCACCGCCGAGACGATCGCCCGGCTGAGCGACCACCTGGTCGCCGTGCTGCACGCGTTCGCCGAGCGACCGGACGCCCGGCTCGGCGAGCTGGACCTGCTCACCGAGACCGAACGCAGGTGGCTGCTCGGGCCGGAAGGTCCGGGACAGCACGGGAACAGCGGGCCGGCCGCCCGGCCGGTGCTCGACCGGTTCGCCGAGCAGGTCCGCCTGCGGCCGGACGCGGTCGCCGTCAGCGGCGGCGGCGCCGGGCTGACCTACGCCGAACTCGACGCCCGTGCCGACGCCCTCGCCCGGCGGCTGCGCGCGGCCGGGATCGGCCCCCTGGTCGGGATCAGCCTGGCGCGGTCGGTGGACCTGGCCGTGGCCGTGCTCGGCGTGTGGCGGGCCGGGGCGGCCTACCTGCCCCTGGACCCGGCGCACCCGCGCGGCCGGCTGGAGTTCGTCGTCGGCGACGCCGGCATCACGGCCGCGGTCACCGACGAAGCGGGCCGGGCCGCGCTGGCCGGGCTGCCGGTCGAGCCGATCCCCCTGGACGGCCCCGCGGTGGCCGGGACGCTGCCCGGGCCCCGGACCGGTGACGCACCCGCGTACGTCATGTACACCTCGGGCTCGACCGGGCAGCCCAAGGGCGTCGAGGTCACCCACGGCAACGTGGCCTGGCTGTTCGACGCGGCCGACCGCTGCTTCGACTTCGGCGAAAACGACGTGTGGGCCCTGGTCCACTCGGCGACGTTCGACCTGTCGGTGTGGGAGCTGTGGGGTGCGCTGACCGTCGGCGGGCGCACGGTCGTGCTGACCGAGGACGAGACCCGCGACCCGGCCGCGGTCCACGCCGTCCTGCGCGACGAAGGCGTGACCGTGCTGACCCAGACCAACGCCGCGTTCAGCGGTCTACGGGCGCACCTCGAGCGCGAAGGCGCCGGCTTCGGCGAACTGGCGCTGCGCACGGTCGTGTTCGCCGGAGACGCATTCGACGCCCGTGAATACCGGGACTGGTTCGGCAGCGGGGAAAAGCGGCCCGCGCTGGTGAACATGTACGGCATCACCGAGACCACCGTGCACGTCACCCACCGGCTGATCACCGCCGCCGACCCGACCGCCGCCACGACGTCCCCGGTCGGGCGGCCCATGTACAACTCCCGCGGCTACGTCCTGGACGCGCGGGGCCGGCTCGTGCCGCCCGGCACGGTGGGCGAGCTGTACGTCGCCGGGGACGGCGTCGCGCTCGGCTACCGCAACCGCGCGGAGCTGACCGCGCAGCGGTTCACCACCGACCGGTTCGCCGGCGACGGCGCCCGCATGTACCGCAGCGGCGACCTCGTGCGGGTGCTGCCCGACGGGCAGCTGAACTACGTCGGCCGGGCCGATCACCAGGTCAAGATCCGCGGCTACCGCGTCGAGCCGGGCGAGGTGGAGAGCGCGCTGCGGGACTGCCCCGGGATCGCCGACGCCGCCGTCGTCGCCCAGGATTCCCGGCTGATCGGGCACGTGGTGACCGACGGCGTTCTCGACGTCCCCGCGGTGCGCACGGCGCTGCGCACCAAGCTGCCGGAGTACATGGTCCCCGCGCTGTTCGTGGCCCACCCCGCGCTGCCGGTCACCGCGAACGGCAAGGTCGACCGGGCCGCGCTGCTGGCCGTGCGGGCCGGGGCCGTCGCGACGCCGGCCGAGCACGTCGCGCCGCGGACGGCGACCGAGGCGGCGCTGGCCGCGGTGTGGGCCGAGGTGCTCGGGATCGACCGGGCCGGGCTCGCGGACAACTTCTTCGACCTCGGCGGCGATTCGATCCTCGCGCTGCGCGTGATCGGGCTGGCCCGCGCGGCCGGGCTCGGGCTGTCCGTGGCCGACCTGTTCCGCGCGCGGACCCTGGGCGAGCTGGCCGCGCTGGCCACCGAGGCACCGGGTGACGAACCCGCGCCGGTGGAGCCGTTCGCACTGCTCGACCCGGCCGACCGCGCGAAGCTGCCCGAAGGCCTGGCTGACGCCTACCCGCTGACCATGCTGCAGGCCGGGATGCTGCACGAAATGCTGGCCCAGCCCCGGATCGGGGCCTACCACAACGTCACCGACCTGAAGATCACCGTCGCCGACCCGTTCGACCGGGCGGCGTTCCAGGCCGGGATGGACCACCTCGTGCGCACCCACGAAAGCCTGCGCACGTCGATCGACCTGGTGTCCTACCGCGAACCGCTGCAGCTCGTGCACCCCGGCGCGAAGCTGACGGTCGGCTACAGCGATCTGCGCGGGCTCGACCCGGCCGGGCAGCGAGCGGCCCGGCGGCGCTACGCCGACACCGAGTTCGCCAACCGCTTCGACCTGACCCGCGCCCCGCTGATCCGCGTGCACCTGCACCAGCTCACCGAGCACGACCTGCGGATCGTCATCACCGACTGCCACGTCGCCATCGACGGCTGGAGCCTGACGTCGATGATCGCCGACCTGGTCGCCCTGCACGGGCGGATCGCGCGCGGCGAGGCCCTGACCGAGCCGGAACCCGCGCCGCGCTACGCCGAGTACGTCGCGGCCGAACGGGCCGCCACGTCGTCGGAGGAGTCGCTGGCCTTCTGGCGCCGGACGCTCGCCGACCTCGCCCCGGTGCGGTTCACCCGCCGCGGCGCCGCCGACGGCGCGGTGCTGTACGAGGTGCGCCGCTCGTTCGCCGGGCTGGCCGAGGACATCGGCGCCCTGGCGACCCGGGCGGGCGTGCCCCGGCGCACGGTGCTGCTGGCGGCGTTCCACCACACGATGGGCCTGTTCGCCGAACGCGACGGGCAGACGCGCGGGCACGCGGTCGGGCTGACCACCAACGGCCGGCCGGAACGCGCGGGTGCGGACCGGATGCGCGGCCTGTTCGTCAACACGATCCCCTTCGGCATCACCGGCGAACCGGCGACCTGGCTGGAGCTGATCCGCACGGTGTTCGCCGCCGAACAGGACCTGATGCCGCACCGGCTGGTGCCGCTGGCCCGGATCGCGCGCCTGCGCCCGGGCGCGCCGAACCTGCTCGACACCGTGTTCAACTACGTCAACTTCCACCAGCTCGCGCCGGAGAACTGGGAGGAGGCCGAGGAGTTCGCCCGGACGATGTTCCCGTTGTACGCCAACATGAGCGTGGACGGGTTCAGCGTCGACGTCGACCCCGAGTACCTCGACCCGGCCACGGCCGACCAGCTCGCGGACCTGATCCGCGAGCTGGTCGAGCGGATGGTCGCCGACCCCGGCGGTCCGGTCACGCGGCCCGCGCTCGCCGGCGCCGCCCGGGAACGCGCGCTCGGGCCGTGGGCCCACGGCCCGGTCGCCGGCAACCCGCCGGCGCTGTTCCCCGAGATCGTCCACGAGCACGCGGTCCGCACCCCGGACGCGGTGGCCGTGGCCCACGACGGCACCGAAGTCACCTACGCCGAGCTGGATGCGCGGTCCGACGCGCTGGCCGGGCGGCTCGCCGCGCTCGGCGTGGGGCCGGAGGTCGTCGTCGGGATCTGCACGCGGCGCGGGCCCGACCAGATCCGCGCGGCGCTGGCCGTGCTCAAGGCGGGCGGCGCGTTCCTGCCCCTGGACCCGACCTACCCGGCCGAGCGGCTGGCGTTCATGGCGGCCGACAGCGGGATGCGGACGCTGCTCACCCAGTCCGACGTGGACGGAACGGTTCCCTTCACCGGCACCACTTTGTTCCTGGACGAGCCCGACGAGGGCCCGGTCGGCACCTGCGCACGCCCGGCGTCGGACCACCCCGCGTACGTGCTCTACACGTCCGGCTCGACCGGCGTCCCCAAGGGCGTGGTCGTGCCGCACCGCGGCCTGGTCAACCTCGTCCACGCCCAGCGCGAAGTGTTCGCCACCGGCCCGGACGAGCGGATCCTACAGCTCGCGTCGTTCAATTTCGACGTGTCGATCCACGAGATCGTGCTGGCCCTGGCCAACGGCGCCCGCCTCTGCACGGCCCCGGCCGAAGCACTGCGGGCCGGGCCGGACCTCGCCCGCACCATCCGCGACCTCGGCATCACCACCGCGACCATCGTGCCGACCGCGCTGACCACCCTCGCCGGCGAAGAGCTGCCCGGCGTCCGCACCCTGCTGACCGGCGGCGAGGCACCCACCGAGCAGCTCGTCGAGGCGTGGTCGCCCGGCCGTCGCTTCTACAACTGCTTCGGCCCCACGGAAGCCACGGTCTGGACGCACATCGCCCGGTGCGCGCCCGGCGACGGACGGCCGGTGATGGGCCTGCCGTTCCGCAACACCGAGTCCTACGTGCTCGACGAGCACTTCCAGCCGGTGCCGGTCGGCGTGCCGGGCGAGCTGTACCTCGGCGGCGCCGGCCTGGCGCGCGGCTACCTGGGCCGGCCCGGCCTGACCGCGGCGAGCTTCGTACCGCACCCGTACGGCGCGCCCGGCGAGCGGCTCTTCCGCACCGGCGACCTGGCCCGCCAGCGCGCGGACGGCGCCGTGGAATGGCTGGGCCGCCGCGACTCGCAGGTGAAGCTGCGCGGGTTCCGCATCGAGCTGGGCGAGATCGAACACGCCCTGCGCGCGCTGCCCGAAGTCCGCCAGGCCGTCGTGCTGCTGCGTGACGACCTGCCCGGCGAGCCCGCGCTGGTCGCCTACGCCGTCGGCGAGAACCTCGACGCCGAGTCGCTGCGCCGGGCGCTGCGCACCCGCGTGCCGGCGCACATGGTGCCCGCGTGGTTCGTCTTCCTCGATGCCCTGCCGCTCAACGGCAGTGCCAAGGTCGACCGCCGGGCGCTGCCGCTGCCCGCGGCCGATCGGCCGGACACCGGCACCGACTACGTCGCGCCGGAAACCCCGACCGAGCGGATCCTCGCCGATGTCTGGCGGGAGGTGCTCGGCGTGGCCGACGTCGGCGCGCACGACGACTTCTACCGCGTCGGCGGCAGCTCGCTGTCCACCGTCCGGGTCGCCGCGCTGGCGACCGCCCGGGGCGTCCCGCTGACCGTGCGGGACCTCGTCGAGCTGACCACGATCGCGCAGCTGGCCGCCCGGGTCGACGCGGCCGGGCCGGACCGGGAGGTCACCGCGCTGCGGTCGGAGGTCCGGCTGCGCGACGGCGAAGGCACGCCGCTGTACTGCGTGCACCCCTCGGGCGGCAGCGCCACGTGGTACGTGCCGCTGGCCCGGGCGCTGGACCGCGGCCCGGTGCGCGGGTTCCAGGCCCGGGGCCTGCTCGGCGGGGTCGACCCGGTCACCGTGCCCGGCATCGCCGCGAACTACGTCGCCGAGATCCTCGAGCACGACGAACCCGGCCCGCACGCCGTGCTGGGCTGGTCGCTCGGCGGCAACCTGGTGCTGGAGATGGCTTCCCAGCTGCGGGCGCAGGGCCGGGACGTCGACCCGCTGATCCTGATCGAGCCCTACCTGCCCAACCCGGAAGCCGCGCGCCGGCTGGCCCGGCTGGGCCGGGACATGCTCGACGCGCTGCCGCTGCGCGACCAGGTGCGGGCGATGGCGCCGTCGCCGCGGCGAGACGCCCTGCGAGCCGAGCTGACCGCGTTGCTGCTGGGCGCCGGCATGCGGGCCGACGAGGCCGAACTGGTCGAGAACGCGCCCATCGAGGTCTGGCACTCGCTGCTGACGGCGATGGCCGACTACCGCGTCCAGCCGTACCCGGGGGCGATCCACCTGGTCGTCGGCCAGGACGCCGCCGACGCCCCGGACGGCGAGCCCATGCCCGGCCTGGACATGGACTACCGCAGCTACCTCGGCCGCTGGCGCGAGCTGGCCGGCGGCGGCCTGACCGTGCACGTCGTGCCGGGCAGCCACATGTCGATGCTCACCGAGCCGAACGTCCACGAAGTGGCCTCGCTGCTCGACAAGCTCCGGGAGACACGATGACCAGCACGCTCACCTTCACCGAGCGGTACCTCCTGGAACCCGGGATCAACGCCGACCCCTACGGCTACCTCGCCGCGCTGCGCGAGCACGACCCGGTGCACTGGAGCCCGATGCACCGTGCGTGGCTGATCACCGGGCACGCGCCGCTGACCCGCTGCCTGCGCGAACCCGCGATCACCGCCGACCGGGTGCGGCCGCTGATGGACGCCGTCCCGGCCGGTGCGCGCGACGACGCCGAACGCGCGTTCGCGATCCTGTCCCGCTGGATGGTGTTCACCGACCCGCCCGCGCACCGGCGGCTGCGCAAGGTGTTCCAGGAGCAGTTCTCCGCCCGCGTGGTCGGCCGGTACGGGGACATGGTGGCCCGCGCGACCCGGGCGCTGCTGGCCCGCCGCGCCGAGCCCGGCCGGGTCGGCGACCTCCTGGCCGACGTCGCGAAACCGTTGCCCGCCTTGGTGTTCGCCCGCTGGCTGGGCGTGCCGCAGCGGGACGGCGCGTCGTTCTGGTATTGGAACGCCCGGGTCGGCGACCTCGTCCTCGGGGCGGCGCAGGAGGAGCGCGAGTACCGGACGTCGTTGCAGTCGCTGGTCAACCTGGACGACTACCTGGCCGAGCTGGTCCGGGCCCGGCGCGCCGAGCCCGCGGACGACCTGATCAGCTCGGTGCTCGCGGGGGGCGAGATCGGGAAGTCGGTCAGCGAGGAGGAGTTCGTCGGGATGCTCACCCAGCTGGCCTTCGCCGGCGGGGAAACGACGAGCAACCTGATCGCCAACGGCGTCCGCGCGTTGCTGCAGCACCCCGGGGAACTGGCCGCGGTGCGCTCGGAGCCGGACCTGCTGCCGGCGAGCGTCGAGGAGGCGCTGCGGTTCGACGGACCGTCCAAGATGTCCATCCGGGCCGCCGCCCGCGACTTCGACCTCGACGGCCACGACGTCCACGCGGGCGACCGGATCTTCCTGGTCACCGCGGCGGCCAACCGCGACCCGGCCCGGTTCCCCGAACCCGAGCGGTTTTCGGTGCACCGCGCGGATTCGACGCACCTGGGCTTCGGGCACGGCGCGCACTTCTGCATCGGGGCCGCCCTCGCCCGGCTGGTGGCCCGAGCCGTGCTGGAGGTGCTCGTGCACGACTACCCCGGGCTGGCACTGGCCGGGGAAGACCACGAATGGCAGCTGTCACTGCTCAACCGCAGCCTGACGGCGTTGCCGGTGCGGTACTGAAAGGAGGCCGCCGTGCCGAAGACGGTGAGCCGGGCGGGGACGCGGCTGTGGGCTCCGGCCCGGCTGCCCTCGTTCCGGCTGCTCTGGCTGGGCCAGTCGCTGTCGTTGCTGGGCGACGGGTTCAGCTACGTCGCGTTCTCCTGGATCACGTTGAGCCTGACCGGCTCGACGCTCGCACTCGGGTGGGTGCTGGCGCTGCAGGCCATCCCCCGCGCCCTGCTGACGCTGGTCGGCGGCTCGCTGGCGGACAAGTGGTCGCCACGCCGGATCATGGTCCTCTCCAGCTGGGCCCGGACCGCGGTGATGGCGTCGGTCGGCGTGACCGGGCTGACCGGCACGCTGAGCATCGGGCTGCTCTGCGTCGCGGCGGCGGCGTTCGGCGCGGTGGACGCGTTCTTCCAGCCGGCCCGCATGACCATCCTGCCCTCGGTGGTGGACAAGGAAACCCTGGCGCCCGCCAACGCCCTGCTCGGCACGGGCGCGCGGATCGCCGCCATGGTCGGCCCGGCCCTGGGCGGCGTGGTCGTGGCCGTGTCCGACGCCGACGTCGCCTTCCTCGTCGACGCGGTCTGTTTCGCCCTGTGCGGGCTGTGCGTCGTGGGCGTGCGCATCCGCCACGACCACACCCCGGCGAAGACCGCCGAACCCGACGGCATGCTCGTCCGCATCCGCGCCGGGCTGCGGTACGCGTGGGCCGACCCGCGCCTGCGCACGATCCTCGCCATCGACGCGGCCGTGACGTTCTGCTACGCGGGCGCGTTCACCGTCGGTTTCGCCGACCTGGCCCGTTTCGAACTGGACGGCGGCCCGGCCACGCTGGGCTTCCTCAACGGCGCCTTGGCCGCCGGGGCCGTCCTGGGTGGCCTGACCGGCGGCCTGGTCGACGGCCGGCCCCGGATCGGGCTGTTGATCGCCGGGCTGGCGGGCTGGCTGGCCGTGGGCACGGCGGTGCTCGGCGTGCTGCACAACACCGTGGCCGCGGTCGCGACGGTGCTCGCGATGGGCTTTGCCATCGGGTTCCAAGGCGTCTTCGGCCTCAGCTGGATCCAGCGCACCATCGACGAATCGGTGCTGAGCCGCGTGCTCTCGCTCGACATGGTGGTGGGCTACGCCGTCGCGCCGGTCTCGCTCGTCCTCTGCGGCGCGCTGGCCCGCGTCCACACCGCGCTGATGTTCGGCGGCACGGCGGTGGTCCTCGCCGTCACCGCGCTCGGTGTCCTCGCTTCGGCGCGGGTACGCGCGGCGCGCTGAAAGGGGCCGGTGTTTCCCACCGGCCCCTTTACCGTCTGTTCAGGACAGTCCGAACGTGACGGCCTCCTGGAGCACCGGGTGGGCGGCGGTGCGCCGGAACTGCACGAGCTGGTTGTAGAAGCCGTCCACCGCCACGGTGTCGCTCTCGAGCAGCGCCCGCAACTCGGCCAGCCGCGGCTCCGCGTCGTCGCCGCCGACCTCCTGGCGCAGCAGGTCGAGCACGCCGTCCACGCTGTCGAACACCGGATCGACGTACGCGCCCACCGCGCACCCGTGCTCGGCCAGCCGGGCCGCGATCGCGTCCAGCTGGTAGGTCCGGCCCGCGTGCCCGGCCGAGCGCCAGGTCGCCACGACCCCGCGCGCGGCGTCGGCCAAGTGCGGCGGCAGGTCGGCCAGCAGCGGCCACAGCAGGCAGTTGCCGATCTCGGCCACGGTGGACGGACGACGCGCCGGGTCGAGCGCGGGCGCGTAGGGCAGGTTGGCCACCACGAAGTCGAACCGCTCCCCGGGCTCCAGCGCGGCGAGCAGGTCGGAGCGGCGGAACCGGACCCGGTCGGTGAGCCCGTTGAGCACGGCGTTGGCGCGCGCGATCGTGACGGCGGACTCGGTCAGCTCCAGGCCGACGACCTCCCGCGCACCGCGCGCGGCGCACAGCAGGGCCTGGACCCCGGTGCCCGAGCAGACGTCGAGCACCCGGCAGCCGGCCAGCGACGCGGGCAGCGCGGCGGCCACGAACGACGTCGAGAAGTCGAACACGGCCTTCGGCGACCGCACGGCGGTCGGGTACCCGGCGGGAACGCCGGTGATCAGCAGCATCCGCTGGGCGGGCACCACGAGCAGGTCGGCGGAGCGCCAGCCATCCGGTACCCGCTCGACCAGCTCACCGGTGTGCAGCGCCTCGGCCACCTCGGCCGGGAACGCCTGCCGGAACGCCGGGTCGTCGACGGTCTCGCCGAGCCGGAACAGCCGGAACAGCGTGCGCTGCGCCGGGGCCAGCCGGCCCACGATCCGGCGCAGCGCCTCGAACTTCGGGAACCCGGTCGCGCTCGGCCGCAGCTCCAGGGACATCCGGTGGTCCAGCAGCGGGTACATCGACCGGTCGAAGTGATCGCGGACGACGGCCAGGGCCGCGGTGTCGATCCGCATCGGCTCAGCCGGCCGTGTCCATTGCCCGGCCGCGGCCGGCCGTGTCCATCGCCCGGCGCAGGCTCAGCGGACGCATGTCCACCCACACCTCGTCGATGTGCGCGAGGCACTCCGGCCGGGTCCCGGTGAACCCCTCGGCGTGCCAGCCGCGGGGTACGACCTGTTCGGCGGCCCAGATCGAGTACTGCTCCTCGTCGTTGCGCACGACGCGGTAGGTGCGATCGGTGTCCTCCACGGCGGTCCCTTTCGTCGTCGGTCACACGGACCTCCGACGCTGCCCGCCGCGCCCGGGTGCGGACCAGGGACAAACCTGCAACGGCGGCCGCGATCCGGCACTGCCGCCGATTCCCTGGAGCCGGCTCCCCGGCGGCGGCACCGTGAGGAGGGAACGAGGAGGTGCCTGATGGCGGAAGACCTGCTGCTGCCCGGCGGCGAATGGCGGTTGTGGCCCCAGTTCGCCCTGCGCGGCCCGGGATTCCCCGCCGCCGGGGTGCTCGCGCTGGCCCCGCCCGGCCTCGCGGAGGAGGCGGACAAGTTCGACGACGGCGCCGCGTTGTCCGGTCCGGAGTGGACGGAGTTCACCGGCCGGTTCGCCACCGCCGCCGCCGAGTCGACCCGCGCGCTGCAGGGGTTCGCCGCGAGCCCGGCGTTCCGCACGGCCGTCGCCTGGCAGAACCCGGCCGTCCTGGGCCGCGGGGTCGGCCTGTTCCTCGGCTGGGACGTGGCCGCCGAGGGCCGCACCAGCAAACGCCGGGAGCGTGAGGAACTGGTCGCGCACTACTGGCAGCGGTTCTGCGTCAAGAACGACACCATCGGCTTCTTCGGCCCGGTCGGCTGGGGCCGGTGGGACCCCGCCCGGAAAGGGCTGGCCGTCGACCCCGGTACGGGTCTGGTCTGCGCCACCGAAGTCTTCTTCGCCAGCTGGGCGATCGACGCCCTCGCCCGGACCGTCGACGCGGATCCCGCGGTGCGACCGTGGGTCCCGCCGCGCCGCGTGCCGTTCGTCCGCCCGGACGGCGAGTTCGTCCGGGTGCCCGGGCGGCCACCGCAGGAAGCCACCGCGCGGGAGCGCGAGCTGCTGCGGCTGTGCGACGGAACCCGGGACCTGGCCGCCCTCACCGCGGCGGTGTCCGCCCCCGCCGCGGAAGTACGGGCCACGCTGGAGACGATGGTGACCCGGCGCTGGCTCGTCTGGCGCCTCGAAGTCCCGCTCGACGCCCACCCGGAGCGGTACCTGCGCACGGCGCTGGCCCGGATCGGCGACGAACCCGCCCGCGATCGCGCGCTGACCATGCTCGGCTCGTTGGAACGGGCCCGGGACCGCGTCGCCGCGGCCGGGCTGGACGCCGACGAGCTGTCCGCGGCCATGACGGCCCTCGAAACCGAGTTCGCGGCGCTGACCCAGGTCGCGGCGCAGCGCGCCAAGAGTGCCCGCACGGCGCCGGGCCGGGCGCTCGTCTACGCCGACTGCCGGCGGTCGGCCACAGCCGATGTCGGCACCGCGGTCCTGGACGAACTGGCCCCGCTGAGCCTGTGCCTGACCGCGGCGCGCTGGATGACCGGGCAGTTCGCCGAAGCGGCCGACGCCCGGCTCCACCAGGCGTACGAACGGATCCGGGCCCGGCAGGGCTCGGCCGACCTGGGCTCGCTGTGGCTGGAGTGCCTGCCCGCCCCCTACGGCGAGTCGGTCGCCGACATCACCGGGATCCAGGCCGAGCTGCGCCGTCGCTGGGCCGGCGTCCTCGACCTGCCCGGCGACGCCCGCCGCGTCCACCGCACCAGCGCCGAGCTCGCCGAGCGCGTGCGCACGGCGTTCCCCCGCGGCGAGAAGAGCTGGTCACTGTCCCGCTACGCGAGCCCCGATCTGCTCGTCGTCGCCGACGACGCGGACGCGGTCGAGCGCGGCGAGTTCGACCTGGTGCTCGGCGAGCTGCACGTGGCCATGAACACCGTGGGCCACTCGCTGTTCGTCCGGCAGCACCCCGACCCGGCGCGGCTGCACGCCGAGAACGCCCGCGACTACCCCGGGCCACGGCTGATCCCGATGCTGCCCAAGGCCGCCCCGCCGCGGATCTCCGCCCGCGGCCAGCACGCCCTGGTCCGGCCGGAGGACTACCACGTCGCCCTGGTCGACTACACCGGCGACCCGCACCGGCCGCGCACGGTGGCGGGCGCCGACGTCGCCGTCGAGGACCGCGACGGCCGGCTGGTGGCCGTCGTGCCCGACGGCACCGAGTTCGACGCCCTCGACGGCTTCTGCAGCGCCCTGACCAACCGCGTGATCGACCGCTTCGCCCTCGTCCCGGACGGCCCGCACACCCCGCGCATCACGATCGACCGGCTGATCGTCGCCCGCGAGACGTGGCGTCGCCCGGCCGCCGACCTGGAGTTCGCCACCGACACCGACGAGGCCCGCCGCTTCGTCCGCGCCCGCCAGTGGCGCAACGAACTCGAACTCCCCCGGTTCGTGTTCGTGGTGTCCCCCACCGAACCCCGGCCGTTCTACGTCGACTTCGACAGCCCGGTCTACGTCAACATCCTCGCCAAAGCAGTCCGCCGCCTGGCCCGCAAGGACCCCTCGGGACGCCTGACCATCACGGAGATGCTGCCCACCCCGGACCGCACCTGGCTCACCGACGACCAGGGCGCGACCTACACCGCCGAGCTGCGGCTCATCGTCGTGGACGGTGCGCGGTGAGCGGCTGGTTCCTCGACGAGATCCGCGCCCACGCCCCGGACGCGCCCGCGGTGCAGACGCCGGAAACCGTGCTCTCGTACGGGGAGCTCGCCACCCGCGTCGATCGGCTGGCCGGCGCGCTGGCGGAGGCGGGCGTCGGTCCCGAGCGGGTGTGCGCGATCGGCGTCGAGTCCACAGTGGACGCCGTGGTCGCCATGGCGGCGGTTTTGCACGCGGGCGGCGCGTTCCTCACGCTGGACCTGGCGCAGCCGGCCGCGCGGCTGGCCCGGATGGTCGACAGCGCGGGTGCCACTTTCCTGGTCGGCGCCGGGGTGTCCGTGCCGGGGCCGGCGATCCGGCCGGACGCACGTCCCGCGTCGCCGTTCGCCGCCGAGCCGCCCGGTCCCCGCGCACTGGCGTACGTGAGCCACACGTCGGGCTCGACCGGCACCCCGAACCCGGTGCTGATCGAGCGCGGCCACCTGGACGCGTACCTGCGGTTCGTGGTGCACGACGGTGCGCTGGACGCCACCACCGTCACCTTGCAGCTGGCGCCGCTGGGCTACGACGCGTCGATCCGGGACGTGTTCGCCACGCTGCTGGCGGGTGGCCGGCTGGTCCTGGCGCCCCGGGCGACGCTGCTGCGCGCGGACGGGTTCGCCACGGCCGTCGCCGCCTACGGCGTCAACACCGTCCTCAGCATCACCCCGTCCCTGCTGACGTTCCTGAGCCGGCACGACGGCGCGGCCCGCGCGCTGCGGTCGTTGCGGCTGACGCTGTCCAGCGGCGAGTCGCTGCGCCCGTTCCTCGCCGCGGGCGGCCGCGGCCTCCTGGACGGCCGGTTGCTAAACCACTACGGCCCGACCGAAGCCACGATGACGTCGACCCGGCTGGACGTCCCCGGCGAGCCCGACCCCGCGGCGGACGTCATCGGCACGCCGCGCACCGGGGTGTCGGTCCGGCTGCTGGACGCCGACCTGCGCCCGGTGCCCGAGGGCGAGATCCACCTCGGTGGGGCGGGCGTGGCCCGCGGTTACCGCGGCCGGCCGGGCCTGACCGCCGACCGGTTCCGCCCCGACCCCGCCGGGCCACCCGGCGCCCGGGCCTACCGCACCGGCGACCTGGCCCGCAGCCGCCCGGACGGCACCCTGGAGTACCTCGGCCGCCTCGACCGCCAGCTGAAGATCCGCGGCTACCGCGTGGACCCCGCGGAGATCGAGGGCCACCTGCTGACGCATTCGGCGGTCCACGGCGCGGTGGTCACGGCCGCCACCGACGACCGCGGCCGTCCCCACCTGGTGGCCCACGTCGCGGGCCCGACCGCCGCGGTCACCGACGCGGCCCTGCGCCGGCACCTGGCCGAGGCGCTGCCCCCGCACCTGCTGCCCCGCCGGTTCCGGAGGGTGGACCGGCTGCCGAGCACCCGCACGGGCAAGACCGATCGTGGCCGCCTGAGCCGGGGAGAGCGCCCATGAGCCCCACGACGACCGGCACCGACCTGCGCGCCGTGGCGGCCCGGATCGCCGGATACGTCCGGCCCACCCCCCTCCTGCGGATCGACGGACTGCCCGGCATCGTCTTCAAAGCCGAGCACCTGCAACGCGGCGGCTCGTTCAAGAGCCGCGGCGCGGCCAACGCCCTCCTCGGCCTCGGCGGCGGGGACGTCGTCGCCGGCTCGTCGGGCAACCACGGCATCGCCGTCGCCCTGCTCGGCCGCGCCCTCGGCGTCGGCGTCACCGTCGTGATGGCCGAAGGAGCCAGCTCGGCCAAGGAAGCCGCCATCCGCGGCCTCGGTGCCCACGTCCGCCACGCCGCCGGCGGCGTGGCGGAGCGCGACCGCCTGGCCCGCGAACACGCGCGGCGCACCGGTGGCCGGGTCGTGCCCTCCTCCGACCACGAACTGGTGGTGGCGGGGCAGGCCACGGTCACCCTGGAAGTCCTCGACGACGCTCCCGACACCGACGTCGTGTACGTCCCCACCGGCGGTGGCGGGCTGCTGGCCGGGGCGTGCCTGGCCGCCGAGCAGCACGACCGGCCGGTGCGGGTGGTCGGGGTCGAGCCCGCGGCCGCCCGGCGGTACGCCCGGTCACTGGCCGCGGACCGGCCGGTGCGGATCCCGCCCCCGGACACGATCGCCGACGGCCTGCGCGCCCAGCACCCGGGCGAAGTGCCGTTCCCCATCATCCGCCGGCGCGTCGACGACCTGGTCGGCGTCACCGACGAAGAGATCACCCACGCCATGCGGCTGTTGCACGGCGCGGGCATCGAGGCCGAGCCCAGCGGCAGCGTCGCACTGGCCGGAGCGCTGCGCCACGGCTTCCCCGGCCGCGCCGCCGTCGTCGTCTCCGGCGGCAACAACCACACCAGGAAGGCAACCCCATGACCACGACCCAGCTCGACCTCCCGGAACTGATCGCGGCGGGGTACCGCGAGGCCCTCGACGACACCACCCTGGACACCGAAAGCGACTTCTTCGAGGCGGGCGGCGACTCGCTGGCCGCGTTCCAGATCGCCGCGAAGATCCAGGACGCCCTCGAGACGGACGTCCCCGTGGCGCTGGTCTTCGCCTACCCGACTCCCGCCGAGCTGGCCGTCGTCGTCGGAGGCCTGGCATGACCGAGGTACGGCTGGGCGAGCGCTGGCGGCTCTGGTCCCAGTTCGCCCTGCGCGGCCCGGGGTTCCCGGCCGCCGGGGTCCTGGCCCTGGCCCCCACCGGACTGGCCCGGATCGCCGACAAGTTCCCCGAAGGCACCGCCCTGTCCGGGCCGGACTGGGACGCGTTCGCGGCCGAGTTCGCCGACACCGCGCTGGACACCTCGGCCGAGCTCCAGCGCATCGCGGCCCAGCCGGCGTTCCGGGCCGCCGTCGCGTGGCAGAACCGGCCGGTCCTCGACACCGGCGTGGACCCGTTCATCGCGTGGACCCCGGCCGACGGCCGGACGAGCCGGCACCGCGACCGGGAGGGCCTGGTCGCCCACTACTGGGAACGCTTCTGCGTCAAGAACGACAGCATCGGCTTCTTCGGCCCGGTCGGCTGGGGCGCCTGGGACCCGGCGGCGCACGGGATCGAGGTCGATCCCGGCACCGGGCTGATCACCACGGCCAACCTGTACTTCTCGAGCTGGGCCGTCGACACCCTGGCCAAGACGCTGGCCGAGGACGACGCGCTGCGGGCGTGGACAGCGCCCCGGCGAGTCCCGTTCGTGCGCGTCGAAGGCGACACCGTGCTGGTCCCCGGCCGCCCGCCACAGCCGCTTTCCCCGGCCGCGCGCCGGGTCCTGGAGAGGTGCGACGGCGTTCGCCCGGCCCGGGAGTTCGGCCCCGAAGCCCAGGCCGAGCTGGCGGAACTGGCCCGCCGGCGGTGGATCGTCTGGCGCCTGGAGGTCCCCGCCGACGCCCGCCCCGAGCGGTACCTGCGGGCCTGGCTGGACCAGGTCGGCGACCCCGCGGCGCGAGAGCGCGGCCTGGCCGGTCTGGACCTGCTCGAACGCGGCCGGGAGCGGATCCGCGCCGCGGGAGCCGACGCCGACGCGTTGTCCGCCGCGATGTCGGCCCTGGAACAAGACTTCACCGCGCTGACCGACACCGCCGGGACGCGGGCGAAGGCCTCGAAGACGGCGCCCTGCCGCGCGCTGGTCTACTCCGACTGCGTGCGCTCCGCGCGGGCGCGCCTCGGCCCGGACGTGCTCGACGCGTTCGCCCCGCTGGAGCAGCTGCTGACGAGCGCGGCCTGGATGACGTCGGCCCTCGGCCGCCGGGTGCTGGACCGGGTCCGCCCCGTGTTCGACCGCCTGGCCGAGGCGGGCCCGGTGGACCTGGCCGCGCTCTGGTTCGCCTGCATGCCCATCCTGCACGGCGACGCGGTCACCGACGCGAAATCGATCCAGCACGAGTTCCAGCGCCGCTGGCACGAAATCCTCGCCGTCCCACCGGGCACGAGCCGGATCCGCCGGCGCAGCGAGGACGTCGCAAACGCGCTCGAGAAGGCGTTCGCCGCCCCGCGCACGGGGTGGGGCACGGCCCGCTACCTGAGCCCGGACCTGCTCATCGCGGGCGACGCGGAAGCCTTGTCCCGCAACGACTTCGACGTCGTCCTCGGCGAGCTGCACCTGGCGGCCAACACGATCAGCTTCTCGGTGTTCGTCAACCAGCACCCCGCCCCGGCCGAGCTCGTCGCCGAAACGGACCGCGACCACCCGGGACCGCGGCTGCTGCCGCTGCTGGCCAAGGAGCACAAGGCCCGCCTGTCCGCCCGGATCCGCCAGGCGCTCGTGCGCGACCAGGACTACTACGTAGGCCTGGTGGACCACACGGTCGACCCG
The DNA here is from genome assembly GCF_030269325.1 of Amycolatopsis sp. NBRC 101858. Classification (GTDB taxonomy): domain Bacteria; phylum Actinomycetota; class Actinomycetes; order Mycobacteriales; family Pseudonocardiaceae; genus Amycolatopsis; species Amycolatopsis ponsaeliensis. The sequence continues at coordinate 1,653,124 of NZ_BSTD01000002.1, forward strand.
GCGCGCCCCCGCACGGTGCTGGGCGCGGACGTGGCGGTGGAGGACCACGGGGGCCGGCTGGAGGTCGTCCTGCCCGACGGAGCGCGGTTCCCGCTCATCGAGGTCTTCGCGCACGTGCTGACAACGCTGGCGATGGACCTGTTCCGCCTGCTGCCGGAGGAGGCCGAGCACTCCCCCCGGGTGACGATCGACCGCATGGTCGTGTCCCGCGAGACCTGGCGCCGCCCGGCATCCGACCTGACGTTCGCGACCGACAAGGACGAGGCCCGCCGTTTCGTCCGCGCCCGCCAGTGGCGCGACGAACTCGAACTCCCCCGGTTCGTGTTCGTGGTCTCCCCCACCGAACCCCGGCCGTTCTACGTCGACTTCGACAGCCCGGTCTACGTCAACATCCTCGCCAAGGCAGTCCGCCGCCTGGCCCGCAAGGACCCCTCGGGACGCCTAATCATCACGGAAATGCTGCCAACACCGGACCAGACGTGGCTGACCGACGACGCAGGCCGGAGGTACACGGCCGAACTCCGGCTCGTGGCGGTCGACCAGGCCCGGTAACCGAAAACGGAGACCACCTGACCGGAAACGAGCGCCGGACGCCGACGACGCATCCCCCTGGCCGCAGAGCAACCCTTGCCTTACGTCGGTTCCGGGCCAGCGGGCGACTTCGCGGAGCCAGTTCTGCTTCGCCTCCGCCAAGGTGTGCTGTCGACCGCGCCTCCGCGCACCTCACCGGCCGGGGCCGGCCCCGGAGCCGCACGTGCGCCCGCGACGCGTCGAGGTGCGCCCCTGTCAAAGCGTTCAGCTCGATCCCCGTACGTCCCCGTTGGATACGAGACCGCCGGAGGGCAGCACTGGCGGGCGTGGCCGCGATCGAAATCCTGCACTTCCGTGCTGCCGCCGTGGCGAGCTGTCGGCCGGTCATAACGACTTCCGCCCGCCATCCTGGATGACAGGTCAGGGACGCCGGGCGCGGCGGACGCAGGCGATCGTCACCGCAACGATGACAGCGAAAACCGGGCCCGTCGCGATGTGCACCGCGCCCAGGACCAGGGGCTGGTTGCCCCGGTAGTAGATCACCTGGAGCGCGCCGTTGACGACGTTGACCGCCGCGCAGGTGAGCGTCGAGACCGTGTAGATCCGCCGCAGCCGGGGCACCGAGCGCCAGTTGGCGGGTCCGCCGGCTACGCGATTGAGGATGAGACCGGTCAGCGGGCGTCCGATGAGGACGGTCGTCACGCAGACGGCGATGACCGCGAACGGGATCAGCGCGGGGATGAGGAAGAACCCGCGTGCCTCACCGGTGACGGCGGCCACCACCGCGCACGCCGCGACCAGCAGCAGGCCCAGCACGGCCTGGCGCAGCGGCTGACGTCGGTACAGCCGCCAGCCGAACGCGGCGACCGCGGTCACGGCGGCAGTCACGAGACCGGCGGTGAGATCACCGACGGCGTTGGCGGCCACGAAAGCCACCGTCGGCGCGGCGGTCACGACGGCGGTCTCCCAGCGGTTCTTGCGCAGCGGGGTCGCGGGTTCGGACAGGACGCGGACTTCCTGGTTCGTGTTCACACCAGAGAACGTCTCACATGAAACTTTCTTGCGCAAGTCTGTATCGCCTGATACGTTCTCGGTCATGACGATGCAGCTGAGCACGGCGCGAGCGACGGACGGACCGGGCGACGAATCCCCGTTCGCCCTCGGCCTGCTGCTGCGGCGCGCCCACGACCGCGTCGCCGCGGAACTGCTGGGCGTCCTGCGGCCGCTGGGGCTGGAGTTCCGGCACTTCATCGTGCTCGTCGCGCTCCACCGCAGCGGGCCGATGAGCCAGCGGGCGCTCGTCGGCGCCGTCGGCAGCGACAAGGCCACGATGGTCCGCGTCGTCGATGACCTCGAACGCGCCGGGCTCGTCACCCGCGACCCTCGACCCGGCGACCGGCGCGTGCACACGATCACCCCGACGCCTGCCGGTACGGCCGTGTTCGACACCGCCCACCGGCACGCCGAACCCGTCGCCGCACACCTGCGTGAAGGCCTCGGCGACGTCCGGCTCCTGCTGGACCTGCTCACCCGGCTCGCCTTTCCCGGCGAAGCCTGATCCACCGATCCCTGATTCACCGACGAGGAGAACCTTCATGCGAGTCGTCATCGCCGGCGCCGGGCTCGGCGGCCTGTGCCTGGCCCACGGACTGCGCCGCGACGGCGTGGACGTCGTCGTGCTCGAACGCCACCCGACCCCGGACGCCCGGCCCGCCGGCTACGGCATCCACCTCAACGCCGACGGCCTGCGCGCCCTGCACGCCTGTCTCCCCGGGGAGAACCGGGCGCAGCTGGTCGCAACGTCGACCCTGGCGCCGGACATCGTCCGCTTCCACGACCAGGACCTGCGGGTGCTCGCCGAACGCGACCACACCGGCACCCCGGCCAACACCGATCCCGTCACGCGCCGGCGGGCGGTGAACCGCGACGCGCTGCGTGACGCCCTGCTCCTCGGCTGCGACGACGTGGTCCGCTGGGGCACCGCGTTCGACCGCTTCGAGTACACCGGCGACGGCGTCCGCGTGCACAGCGCCGACGGCCGCGCGATCGAAGCGGACCTGCTCGTCGGGGCCGACGGCGCGAACTCTCGCGTCCGCGAGCAACGGCTGCCCGACCTCCGACGTCAGGACCTGGGCATCGTCAACGTCGCCGGCCGCGTCCGGCTCACCCCCGAGCTCGTGAGTGCGCTGCCGGCGTCGCTGATCGACGGCGCCGTCAACAACATCGTCCCCGCCCGGCCCGGCTGGATGTTCCTGTCCACCTGGGACGCCGGCGCCGAGGCGCGGTACGTGGTGTGGGCGTGGGCCGCGGACCGCTCGACCTACCCGGGCGACCTCGGCACCACCGACCTGCTCGAGCTGGTCCTGGACCGGACCGCGACCTGGGCATCCCCGCTCCGGCGGGTCATCGCCGAGACCGAGCCGGCGACCGTCGCGGCGATCCCGCTCAAGACCATGCCGGAACTGCCGCACTGGGCGCCCACGGCCGTCACCCTGCTGGGCGACGCGATCCACAACATGACCCCGATGGCCGGGATCGGCGCCAACACCGCGTTGCGCGACGCTGACACGCTGCGCCGACACTTGGCCGGCGACGGCGGCGTGCTGGGCTACGAAGACGAAATGCGGGCCTACGCCAACGCGGCGCTGGCGCTGTCGACCCGCAACGCCCGCGGCGCGGCGACGACGTCCCGGCTGCCGCGGCACGCCTTCCGGACGGTGCTGCGCCTCGCCGAAGCGCTGCCGCCGGTCAAGCAGCGCATGTTCCCGGTCAGCTGAGGAGTAGACGTGCTCGTGGTGATCTCGACTTTCACGGTCCCGCCCGGAAAGCAGCGGGAACTCCTGGATCTGTTGCACGCCAACGCGGAGGAGGTGCTGAGGCATCAGCCCGGCTTCGTGACGGCGAACCTGCTGGCGACCCCCGATGGCACCACGGTCCTCAACCACGCCCGGTGGTGCAGCAGTTCACGGTGTCGTCGAGCCACCGGCCAGCGGGATGAGCGGTGCCGGGGCACCTCCCCCGGCACCGCCCTCTCAGCGCGGCAGCACCGCGACCGCGTCCACCTCGAACAGCAGTCCCGGCATGGCGAACGCCTTCACCGCGTGCAGGGTGCTCGCCGGGCGGTGGGCGAGGTACTTCGCCGCGATCGGGAGGTACTTGCGGACGTCGGCGGTCTCGGCCACCAGGACGTTCACCTTCACCACGTCGGCCAGCCCGGCGCCGCACGCGCCGAGCACCACCTTCAGGTTCTCGAACGCCTGCTTCGCCTGGCCTTCGAAGCCGTCCAGCAGCAGGCCGTCCGGGCTCATGCCGACCTGGCCCGAGGTGTGCACCAGGCCGCCGGCGACGACCGCGTGCGAGAACGCGTTGCCCGGCGGCTGGTGCACGCCGTCGGGGTGGGTGACGAACTTCGTGGTGCTCATGGGCCGATCACCTTTCTTGTCCGAGTAACACGGCCTGACCCAGCCACGCCCGTGCCGTGCCACCGGCCGCCGGGTCGTAGGCCGGGTGGATCCGCCGCCCGTACTTCGCGGCGATGTCGGCGAGTTCGCTCACGTCCGGCTCCCAGCCGTGCCGGGTCAGCCACCGCGCCGGCTCGACCGGCCCCGGCCGCCACAGCCGGGCGAGGTCCGGGCCGATCGCCGCGTACAGGGCGGCACTGGCCTCGACGTGGTCGAACGCGAGCGTGCTGCCCGCCGCACTGAGCCCGGTGATCGTCGCCAGCAGCCCGTCCGCGGCGGCCTCGTCCAGTGCGTAGAGCAGGCCCTCGGTCAGCCACGCCGTGGGCCGGCCGGGCCGGAACCCGGCCGCCCGCAACGACCCGGTCCAGTCCGAACGCAGGTCGGCGACCACGGGACGCCGGACGCACCGAGCCGTCAAGGAGGACGCGGCGGTGTCCTTGAACCGCAACACCGGGGCCTGGTCGATCTCGAAGACCTCGGTGCCGTAAGGCCAGTCGAGCCGCCACGGCCGTCCGTCCATTCCGGACGCCACGAGCACGACCTGCCGAACTCCGCCGGACAGCAGGGCGTCGTCGAGGAACCGCGTCCGCACGGCGACCTGCGGTCCCATCAGCGCGGTGAAGTCGGGCTTCTCTTCGGTGATCCCGGCGGCCTCCAGGAACAGCCGCGCGCACGGATCGGCGAACAGCCGGTCCGGGCGTCGGTCCTCGGCCGCGCGCAACAGCGCCACCTCGAACGCGGTCCGCCCGATCGCGTCGATCCCGTCCAGGTCCATACGCCTCCTCTCGACACAGTCATTTGGTTGCGTTCGCGACGGTATCATGTGATACGTTCAGTCGTGAAGGATTCACCGAGTGATGAATCACCGAGGAGATACGGTCATGTCCGAGCCGACCTGTCACGTCGCCGTCGTCTACTACTCCGCGACCGGCACGATCTTCACCCTCGCCGACGCCGTGCGCGCCGGCGCCGCCGACGCCGGGGCGGAGGTGCGGCTACGGCGGGTCGAGGAGATCGCACCCGTCCAGGCGATCGCCCGCAACGGCGCCTGGGTCGAGCACCTGGCCGGCACCGGGCACATCCCGGTGGCCACCCACGACGACCTGCTCTGGGCCGACGCGATCGTGTTCGGCACCCCGGCGCGGTTCGGGAACGTCGCGAGCCAGCTCAAGCAGTTCCTGGACACCCTGTCCGGGCTCTGGATGCGGGATCTGCTCGCAGACAAGGTCTACAGTGGATTCACTTCGACGGCGTCCGCGCACGGCGGCCAGGAATCGACACTGCTGGCGCTCTACAACTCCGTTTACCACTTCGGCGGCGTCATCGTCCCACCCGGGTACAAGGGCCACCACGACGACTCCGGCGGAAACCCCTATGGGGCAAGCCATGTCACCGGCGACGATGGATCGATCGCCATTGACGACACGGCATCGACGGCGGCACGCTCGCAAGGTCACCGGGTCGCGACGATGGCCGCCGCCCTCAAGCACGGACTCGCCGCGGCATGACCGGCCTACGCCTCGTCGACGGGCGGATAGGTGAACCTGGTCAGCAGGTCCATCAGCTTCGCCGGCTCGCCGGCGCCCAGATGCGACACCAATTCCCGGGCCGGGGCGAGCGCCTCCTCGTGCGCGGCGTCGAACGCCTTCAGGCCGGCCGGAGTGATCTCGATCTCGCGCACCCGCCGGTCTCCCGGCACGGCATTGCGGACCGCGAACCCCTTCGCCTCCAGATCGTCGACGACCCGCATGACCCCGGCCTTGTCCGAACCCGTCGCCTCGACCAAGTCCCGCTGCATCGTCGGCCCGCGGTCGGCGAGGACGATCAACACGGCGAAGTGCCGCAGCTCCAGGCCGTGCGGGCGCATCGCGGCGGCCATCGCGCCGGCCGCGCGTGCGTGCGCCCGGCGCAGCAGCAAGCCCAGCGCGAACGGGGACACGTCCCCCGGGCGGTCGGTGGCACGAGTCCTGGGCTTGGCGGTCATGCGAGCACCCTACCCCAAAGGGCGTCAGGTGATACGGTTTCATCCGATACGGACTGGTGGTGGTCATGATGCCCGGCCTCGGAACAGCACCCCGCGCGGACGAGATCACCGCTCCCCTGCCCGGCGACGACCTCGTCCCCCGCCCGGACGTCGTGTTGGACCGCGGGTTCACGCTGGACGCGTCGCCCGGGCAGGTCTGGCCGTGGTTCGCCCAGCTCGGCAAGAACCGCGCGGGCTGGTACCTGCCCAGGTGGATCGAAGCGCTCCTCCCCCGGCCCCGCCGCGCCTTGCGCCGGCTCGACCCCGCGCTGCAGCACCTCGAGCCGGGCGACGTCATCGACGACTGGGGCGGCCGCGACGCGACCTTCGAGATCGTCACCCACGACCCGCCGCACGCCCTGGTCCACCGCTCCACCCGCGGCCACCTCGAAATCAGCTGGGCGATCCACCTCACGGACGACGGCGACGGCACCACCCGGGTCCACCTCCGCTTCCGGCTCGGCGGCGCACGCCGGCCGCGGCTGGTCGAGCACGGCGGCGGGCTGGTCGATCTGCTGACCGTCGCCGGGCTCGCAGCCGGTCTGCGCGACCGGCTGCGCCGCGCCTGACCCGGTACCCGCCGTGAAAGTGCCGCCAGTCACATCGGGCGACGACCGATAACGGTCACTACCTGACCGCTATCTCGGACAAAGTCGGGTCAACTGCTCGCACGAACCGCAGGAGGACCCGTGGCAGTCAGCACACTCACCCACCTCAACTTCACCGGCAACGCCCGGGCGGCACTGGAGTTCTACCAATCCGTGTTCGGCGGCCACCTCATGATCATGGAGCACGGCACCCAGCTCGAAAGCCAGACCGAAGGTCGCGACACCGGCTACGTACCGATGGCCGCGGACCACCCCGACGCCGACCGCGTCGCCTTCGGCATGGTGGTAGCCGAAAACGGGTTCCGCATCGCCGCCTACGACGTCCTCGGCACCACCGGCACCACCCAAGCCGGAGGCATCGCCGCACCGCCGGGCCCGGCCGCGCCGCGCGCTCGCGGGGTCACCCACACCGAGCCGTTCTTCGTGCTGCTCAACGGCGACTCCCTCGACGAGCTGACCCCGCCGTGGAACGGCCTGTCCCAGGACGGCACCGTGATCGCCGACCTCGGCCCCGCACCGTTCGCGCCGATCTACGGCATGGTCACCGACCGGTTCGGCATCACCTGGGTCTTCGGCCTCACCCAGGGTGGCTGATCCGGGTCCGGCACGGTCCCGCGGCACCGTCCCGGCCGACGCGCCGAGCTGCGGTTCGCCCGGCTGAACGGGGAGTACCGGCGACTCGCGCCGGAGAGGTCGCGGTGAAGGCTCAGAGCCACCCGTTGGTTTCGGCGAGGCGGGCGGCTTCGGCACGAGTGCGGGCCTCGGTCTTGCCAATGGCCGAAGACAAGTGGTTGCGAACCGTTCCCGGGGTGAGGCCGAGCGCCCGCGCGATATCGGCGACCGTGCCGCCCTCGGCGGTCGCACGGAGCACGTCCGCTTCGCGGTCGGTCAGCGGGCTGGCGGCGGTGGCGAGGGACTCGGCCGCCAGGGCCGGGTCGATGAACCGCAGGCCCGCATGGACCCGGCGGATCGCGTTGAGCAGCTGCTCGGGCCGGGAGTCCTTGACCACGAACCCGGCCGCGCCCGCGGACATCGCGCGGGCGAGGTAACCGGGACGGCTGAACGTCGTGCAGATCAGCACGCGGCAGGCCGGCATCGCGTGCCGCAGCTCAGCGGTGACCGCGAGCCCGTCGCGGCCGGGCATCTGCACGTCGAGCAGCGCCACGTCGGGACTCGTCCGCCGGGCCGCCGGACCGACGTCGAGACCTGAACCGACCTCGGCCACGACGTCGATGTCGGGTTCGAGACGCAGCATCGACGCCAACGCGCCGCGCACGAGGGCCTGGTCGTCGGCCAGCAGCACGCGGATCACGCCGGGACCGCCTCGGCGCGCGCGAACACGCGGTAGCCGCCGCGCGGGCCGCGGCCGTGCTCGAGCAGGCCGCGGACCTCGGCGAGGCGTTCGGCCAGGCCGCTGAGACCGTGCCCGGCCGCCGGATCGGAGGTGACCGTGCCGTCGTCGGTCACCTCGACCCAGCCGGGACCGACGCGGATCCGGCACTGGCCCGCGTCGGAGTGCCGGAGCACGTTGGTCACCGCTTCCCGGACCACGTACCCGAATACCCCGCGCAGCTCCGGTTCGACCTCGTCCACCGAAGCCGGGAGCTCGGCCTGCACCCCCGCGGCGCGAAGCGCCAGCCGGGCCCCCGAAAGCTCGGTGGCCAGCGACACCTCCCGGTACCCCGAGACGGTGGCGCGGACGTCGGCAAGAGACTGGTGGCAGAGGGTTTCCAGGTCGCGGACCTCGGTGAGGGCGGGGCCGGTGTCCGCGGCCGACTCCAGGATGCGCCGGGCGAGCCCGAGCTTGACGGCCATCGTGGAGAGGTTGTGGCCGAGGATGTCGTGCAGCTCACGGGCGACCCGTTCGCGTTCGGAGTCCACGGCCATCCGCCGGATCTGCTCGCGAGCGGCCTTCAGGTGCCCGGTCGTGAAGGTCAGCGCGAAGACGGTCCCCACTGCCGCCGTGACCCCGCCGAGCGTGGCGACCTGGGACCAGCTCACCTGCCCGGACACGGCCAGCATCCACGCGAGCTGGGCGGCCGCCGTGGCGAACCCGAGCGGAACGGAGTAGCACAGCGGCAGCAGCATCAAGCCGATCGCGATGGCGAAGGTCAGGTCGGTCAGGTAGCCCGGTGAGCCGAAGACCAGCGCCGGCGTGACACCGAAGGCGAACAGCGCCGCCACGATGACCGCCCGCTGCCGCCGGGGCGCCGACGGCGCGAACCACAACGCGAAGAGGTAGCCGGCGACGTAGAGGCCGATGGCCACGAGCGCGACGGCTGTCCGTGGCACGCCGTGGCCACCGTCGCTGACCATGGTGACCCGCGGCAGCAGCACCAGCAGCGCGAGGCCGTTGACGACCACGGACCCCACCCGGCGCCGCCGGTCCGCCCAGAAGCTCCAGTCCGGCCATTGCCGGGCGGAGAACCGGCCGGGATCGCGCTCGCTCACCGGCCCACCCTAAGCACCGGGTCCGCGAGCCGCCCCATGACAGATGGCACGGGGCGGCCCGGCCGGGCAGTGGTGCGGTGAAGCCATGGAACCGATGAAGAGGATCTTGCCGGCGGCGCTCGCCGCGGTCGCGGTGGTGTCGGGGGTGTCCGCGGCGGGCGCGGCCGAAGGGACGTCGATCGCCTGGGGGCCGTGCCCGGCCGACGTCGCCAAGCCCGGCTTGCAGTGCTCGACGCTCGAGGTGCCGCTCGACTACCGCCACCCGGACGGGCGGAAGATCGAGGTCGCGCTGTCGCGGCTGGCGAGTGCGAAGCCGGCGCAACGCCGCGGCGTCCTGCTGGTCAACCAGGGCGGCCCAGGCCTGACCGGCCTGGACTTCCCGGCGTCGCTGGTCGACGCGGGGCTGCCGCAGCGGGTGCGGGACACCTACGACGTGATCGGTTTCGACCCGCGCGGGGTCGGCCACAGCACGCCGGTGACCTGCGACATGACGCCGGAGCAGACCGTGGAGAGCGTGAACCCGCCCTTCCCGTACCGCGCGGCGGACGTGACGAAGGCGGCCGAGGCCGCGAAGACCGTCGCGCAGCAGTGCCTGACGTCGAAGACGGCGTCGATGCTGCCGTTCGTCACCACCGCGAACACCGCACGCGACATGGACCGGATCCGGACGGCGCTGGGCGAGCCGAAGCTGTCGTACTACGGCGACTCCTACGGGACCTACCTGGGCGCGGTGTACACGTCGCTGTACCCGCAGCGCAGCGACCGGGTCGTCCTGGACAGCAGCCTCGGGCCGGAGGGCTACGACGCCGAAGCGCTGCGAAGCCAAGGGCTGGGGTTCGAAACCCGGTTCCCCGACTTCGCGAAGCTCGTTGCGGCCGATCCGGCGCAGTACGGCCTGGGCGCGACTCCCGCGGCGGTGCGCGCGAAGTACTTCGAACTGGCCGAGCGCCTGGACCGGACACCGGCGCAGGGCTACGACGGCACGACGTTCCGCACGATCACCGCGGCCCTTCTCCGCGCGGACGCCGCCTTGCCGGCTCTGGCGAAGCTGTGGCACCAGCTTGACGTGAACGAGCCAGCGCACTCAGCCATGGGCGGCAGCGTGGGTACCGACAACTTCGCGGCGAGCTACCTCGCCGTGGTCTGCGGCGATTCGCGGTGGCCGGAAGCGGTGGGGACCTACCAGCGCAACGTCGCGATCGACCGCGTCCGCCACCCGATGTACGGCCCTTATGCGGCCAACATCCGGCCGTGCGCGTTCTGGCCGGCTCCCGCTGAGCCGCGGGTGCCCATCACCGACGATGGCCCGGAAAACGTGCTGATGCTGCAGAACCTCCGCGACCCGGCCACCCCGATGCCCGGAGCCCTCCGGCTACGCGCGGCATTCGGCGCCCGCGCCCGGCTGGTGACGGCCGATCAGGGTGGTCACGTGGCTTACCTCAACGGTGGGAACGAGTGCGGGAACAACGCCGTGAGCGACTACTTGACGATGGGAAAGCGGCCGCCACTCGACGCTGTCTGCCGGGCTTGAGCGACCCGCATCGCCATTCGACCACGGCCGGCCGCCTTCGTCGCACCGAGGGACGGCCCGCCTTACCGCGGCATCCGCTCATGCCGACGAGCGGACGCGTGATTCTCAACGGTCAGCTCGTCTCCGCGTCTTCCAACGTGGGGATCACAGGTGACAAGAGGTCGTCGGTGTGCTCGGTGACTCTCCCTCTAGCCAGTCGAAAGACACGGAAGCTCAGCCTGTGCTCGGGATGTTCGTCGTCGTGGACGTAGAGCAGCCCGTATGACCCCGGAGCGAGCTGGCCGACCTTGGCAAACAAGTCGATCACCTCTGCCCCGTGCTGCCCGCGGCGATTCGGGCTGCCGCCCAGGTGGATGTAGTCCGTGCCATTCATCGGCTGCAGATCCATCAACGCGTAGTCAGCGAGCCCGTCGACCAGGGCTCGGATTTCGTCGAGGCGAAGGGGTGATTCGTCGTCGAGCGCTTCGGCGGTTGCACGAAGCGTTATCCAGCCGTGGTACTCGAACATGACGAGAGTCTAGGAGGTCAGTCAGCCGGGTCGCCGCACATCCGCACATGCCGCAGGTCGTGCGTTCGAGTCCGCTCAGGCACCCGGACTGGGTCGGCGTCAATCCAGGAGAACGGCTGGTCGCGAGGCGCAGCCGCCGAGCCGAGAATCTGGCGCTTCGATCCTTAGCCCGATGAAGAGACCGGGTTCAGGGAGGCCGCTCGCGTCCGTCAGATCGCCCTGGGTACTGGCCAGCGACCCACACCGCTGCTCGGATCCTCGACTCCCTTGCCGCCTACTGGCGACGAATCAACGACTCTGGACACCAGCTGACGGCGCAGCCATGCCACTCGAGCAGCGATAGCGCCCTGCGAGAGCACCGCATGAGGGACCACGACGTCAAACCCGTGGAACCCGCCGGGCCAGACGTGCAGCTCGACGTGGCAGCCCGCCTGCCACATGCGGCTTGCGTAGGCAACGTCCTCGTCCCGGAACGTTTCTGCCGACCCGACGTCGATGAACACGGACGGCAGGCCAGAAAGGTCCTCGGCGCGGGAAGGCGCAGCGTACGGAGACACGTCCGGTCCGCCGCGAACGTCATCGCCGAGGAGCGCGTTCCACCCGGTCTCGTTCGAGGAGCTGTCCCCCGGATACCGAGGCCGCGCATCTGCCGGGCGGAGAGCGAGTCGTTGCGGTCGCGTGCCATCAGGGTGACACCTGCCGCGAGGCCGCCGCCGGCGCTCGCACCGCCGATGACGATGCGCTCAGGGTCGATGTTGAGCTCGTGGGCGTGATCCCACACCCACACCAGGCCCGCGTAGCAATCTTCGACGGGACCTGGGTGGGGTGTCTCGGGTGCGAGCCGGTACTCGACCGAGACCACGGCCATACCCATCGGTTCGGCCAGGTCCACCATCTCGGCCAAGCCGAACCGGTTGTCTCCGACGATCATGCCGCCTCCGTGGATGTGGTAGATCGCCGGTGTCCGGCCCGCCGCGTGCTTCGGGAGACAGATCAGCAGCGACACATCCGGTTCCCCGTCCGACCCTGGCACCGTCCGCTCCTCCACGCTGTAGGCGCCACCGCGCGAGAGGACCTCGTCGGTCGGGGTCTCCACCCCGGGGACGGGCTTGCGCATCTCACCGATGTTGTCCGAACGGTACGCATCGGGAGGGCGCAGGCTGGTCAGCATCTCGACGACGGGAGCGAGCTCTGGATCGAAGGGGGGCGGCGGTCCGACCGGCTGGGCGGAGGACCGATCCGTGACGTGCGTAGTCATGCACGAACTGGTGCGCGTCGGTCGAAATACGCGCGACGCGCACCCGATCACCAGGGAAGCGCGCCGACGACGTCGTCGACGCGCTTCCCGGCGTTGCCGAGCAGCAGCTGGAAATTCTGCTTGCGCAGGAGGAGTTCGGTAGCCGGATCGCGGGTGGCCGCGAGGAACCACTCCTGACTCAGACGGTCGGAACAGTCCCGCCGTCGATCACGTACTCGGCGCCCACGATCGCCGAGGCGCGGTCCGAGACCAGAAACCCGGCCAAGTCCGCGATCTCCCCGGTGTTCGCGAACCGTCCCAGCGGTACTCCGCCCAGGGAGTCGTAGATGGTCTGCTTGGCTGCTTCACGGGTGAGTCCGTTGCCCTCGGCGATCCGGTCGACGAATCGTTCGTAGGCTTCGGTCTCGATCCCGCCGGGGCTGATCGCGTTGACCCGTACGCCGCGCGGCGCGAGCTCGTTGGCCAGCCCCTTGCTGTACGTGCGCAGAGCGGCCTTCGCGGCCGCGTACGCCAGGGACGCGTCGTACTGGGGTAGTTCACGCTGGATCGAGGTGAAGTGCAGCACCACGCCCGCCCCGGACTCGATCATCGCCGGGAGAAGAGCCCGATCGAGCCGCACCGCACCCAGGAAGTTGAGGTTCAGCTCGGTGAGCCACTGATCATCGGTGATGACCGCGAACCCACCAGCCGGCGTCGACGCACCTCCGACGACGTGCACCAGGATGTCGAGTGCGCCGCCGGCCTCGGCGATGCGAGCGGCCACCGCGCTGGTGCCCTCGACCGTCGTCACGTCCGCTTCGATGAATCGGTCGGGGTGCTCGTACCCGTCGGGCATCGTTCGCGCCGTCACATACACGTCGGCGCCCATCTCTCGGAGCCTCTCCGCGACGGCCTTGCCCGAGCCCTTCGAGCCGCCGGTGACCAGCGCCCGGCGGCCGTCGAGACGATCGCGATCCGAACTGGACATTTCCTTCTCCACTGAAAATCGACGCAATTCAGGCTGCGTGGTTGGCGATGACGAGTTCGGCGATGAGGTCGTCCCGCACCGCGAACCGGTAGTCGAGCTCGGCGACGCCACCCGGGAAGGTGCCCTCGAGCCGCACGGTCACCACCCAGTGGGCGTCATCGACGCGGCGAGCGCCGATCTGCTCGGTCGTGTACTCGAACTCGGCCCCGGCGTCCCGCAGGAACGCGTGGGCCTTCTCCCGGCCGCGGAAGGTTTCGCCCTGGTCGACGAGCACCGCGTCCTCGGTGAGGAACGACGCGGCGGTGTCGGCGTCGTTGACGACATGGGCGGCGAAGAACTCGCGCACGGTGGTCGGGAGCAGATCGGACGGGAGATCGGTGTGCTGTGTCATGAGCCCATCGTGTGACCTCGTGGTGTGGGAGGGTCAAGCCGTGGACTCTCCCCCGGGGAGAGAGTCCAGAATGGAGCCATGCTGAGCATCGGGGAGTTTTCGCGGCTGACCCACTTGAGCGTGCGGACCCTGCGTCGGTATCACGAGGCGGCCCTGCTGGAACCCGCCGTGGTGGACGAGACCACCGGTTACCGCTACTACGGACTCGACCAGATCCCGATCGCGCAGGTCATCCACCGGCTCCGCGAACTCGACGTCCCCCTGAGCGACGTGCAGCGCATCCTGCGGACCCCCGACCCCGGTGTCCGGGCGGCCCTGGTCGCGGACCACCTGCAACGCCTCGAGGCCGTGCTCGACCGCACCCGGGCCGCGGTCGTGTCCCTGCGACGCTTGCTCCAGCCGGACCCCGCGCCGATCGACGTCGCATTGCGTGCGGAGCCCGCACGGACGGTCGCGGCGGTGGAGGCCGTAGTCGGGCATGGCGACGTCGAGAGCTGGTTCGCCGGCGCGATGGCCGAATTGGAGGCGGCCGTCGGCGACGCCGTGACCGGACCGCCGGGCGGCTGCTACGACAACGCCCTTTTCGAACAGGAGCGCGGTCGGGCGCTCGTCTACCTGCCGACCGCCGCGCCACCTCGCACCGGACGCGTGCACCCCGCAGTTCTTCCGGCCGTCGAACTCGCCGTCACCACCCACGTCGGCGAGCACGACGGCATCGAGGTCACGTACGGCGAACTCGGGACCTGGGTGGTGGAGAACGCGATGTCGGTGGCCGGGCCGGTGCGGGAGGTCTACGCTGTCGGCCCTCGTGACGCAAGCGATCCCGCTGCGTGGCGCACCGAGATCGGCTGGCCGGTCTTTCGCGTCACCTTAAACGGTCAGTGCGGAACGAAGTCTTGGAACAGCGAGGCTGCCGGGGGTCCGGCGTGTATCCGTTCGGCTCACACCCTTGATCGGATCTGCCAGTCGTAATCACCGTCGATTGTCCACCGTGGATCCGCCCCGATAGTGCCCGCGATCAGCAACGCGAAGTCGTCCCCGTCGCGTTTCAGTACTACTTGCAACCGCACTGCAACGCCTCGATTCTTCCCCCGGGACCGCCGGTCTCCTCCGCAAGGGTGGTCTGGCTACCCGCCTGGGTAGATCGCGATGATCCGCCCGCTCCGCGAACCGCGACGGCGTGGCAAGGCAACGAAAGTGGCGGACCAGCCCGCCTCGCGCCAGGTATACCGCCTCCTCCGGCTTCGTGTAGTGCTCGATGGTGTGCGCGGCGACGACGGGCACCTCGGCAGATCGCCGAAGTCCATCTGTCGGCGCACTGGCGGGCGGGCTGGTGTCTAGGGCGTCGATCAAAGACCCTGGCTCGCCGATGACGCGCAGTCGGGCACACGGCGGCGTCCGTGTCTTAGCCCAGGCCTACGCCGACGCCGCGTAGCCCGAAGACCTTCGATGACCAGCCGAACGAAAGGCACGGGCAACGCCAGGACCACCACGCTGCCGTCCTCGGCCGACGAGCCGACCATGCCGCTGTCCCGCGCATTTGCGACGGCGGGGGTGGCGACCGAACGCGTGCACGGCGTCGAGCGCGGCCCCACGGCTGCCGGCTGATCGACATCAGGCCGCACGTCGACCCCGACGCAACCGCGCCCTAACGGACCAGCGCCGTCAAGGCTTGGCGGAGGTCCGCCGGATGGCGGATCCAGAAGTCCACCGCAGTGCCCTCGTGGCAGGTAAGCGTCAGGCAGCCCTGGTCTCCCGGGCCCCAGAGCGGGATGACCTCCGCTGTCCACGACCGGTCGAACGTCAGCGAGCCAACGCCACGGTTGCGGTCTGCTTTTCCCAGCTCCCAGCACAGTTCGCCGTCTCGGAGGGACAGGCGGCCCAGCAGCTCGCCCACCTCGTCGGCACGGCGGGCGTGGCGGCCGGGTGCCTTGGCGCCGAGGAGCTGGGCGACATGCACTGGCAGCTGAGCCGACCATGACGGCCGCTGCCCCGCGGCGCGTCGTCGGCGCTCCGCGCGGGTGTCCCGCCACGCGATCAGCGAGAACACCACGTACACCAGCGCGAGGAGGCCGAGCAGGCTGGCCACCGCCGGGACCCAGCCTGTCTTGAGGCCCAGCAGAGCCGTCAACGCCGTGAGGTAGCCGACGCCGAGCAACGTGCGGGTGCGCCGCCTGCGTTCCCGGTCCCGGCCGTATCCGGTCATGCACACGTCCGATCGGTTCGTGTCAGCAGACGATCGCCCGCCCGCCATAGGGAGAATACGTCCGCGGCGCGGGCGCGGCGGTGCCGCCACCGCCGCTACCGCCGCCGGCGGTCTCGTTCAATCCCCAGACCGTGCCCCCGATGCCCGAGGTGAGCGAGTTCAGGTTGGCGAACATGCCCCACGAACCGGGCGCGAAGCCCCGATCAGCGGTCCGACCGACCACGTTCTCGCCGCGGGAACCCGCCGCTGGATTCCCTTGGCGGCGCAATCGACGGTGACCGCGGGTGGCAGCCTGCTCATCTTCGCCGCCACCGGCGCACTTGGCGCGCTCGTCGCACCGGCGGTCATCGACGGCCCCGACGTCGCTGTGCACGCCTTCACCTACATGATCGGCCAATGGCCGGCGACGCTGGCGGTGACCGGGTGGACAGCGCTCTTGGTCGGCCTCCGGCTGCGCCTCGGCTGGCTCGCCTGGGTGCCGCTCTTCGTCGGCGCGACGTTCGCGCTGCTCGGCATCCCCCAGCACGGCCGGGACTTCGGCGTCTTCCAGCACATGCCCGACGTCGTCGCCCCGAACCCGGACTTCCGCGCACAGCTCGTGCTCATCGCCTTCGCGGGAGGCGCCCTCCTGATCGACCTGGCAGGGGCCTCCCGGCGTGACGCCACCGCCGGTTGACGCCCCTGGTCCTCATCAACCAGGATCCGCCGCGTACGAGTGCACGTAGGCCAGTGCGGCGTTCATGGCGGCTTCCAGCGGCTGGACGTGCCGGATCGTCCGGGACAACAGCACCCCACCCTGCAGCGCGGCGAGCAGCGCGAACGCGAGCTCGTCGAGGTCGGCGTCCGCGCGCAGCTCCTGCCGGTCGCGCATCGCGCGAAGCCCGTTGAGGAGCAGGTCGCGCCAGCGCATGAAGCCGTTGGCGAGGTCCTCGCGGGATTCTTCGTCGTTGGTAGCGCTGAGTTCACCCGCCAGTGAGCCCAGGTCGCACTCCCGGTAGTCGTTCTCGCGCTGCCGTTCGATCGCGGCGTCGGCCCAGGCTCGCAGGGCTTCGAATCCGTCGAGCGCCTCGATGCGGGGACTGCCGGGCTCGAGCACGGAGTCGGCCTGCCGGGTGATGACGGCCCGGATCAGCGCTTGCTTGCTGTCGAAGTAGTGGTAGAGCTGGGATCCGCTCACCCCGGCCGCCGCCCGGACGTCCTCGATGCCGGTGCCGGCCACGCCGTGCCGGGCGATGAGGCCGGTCGCGGCGTCGATGATCCGGTTCCGGGTGGCCTGCCCCTTCGGAGTCAGGCGTCGCGTCTTCGTCGGCTCGGTCATGATCCCCACTCTACGCCGGACTGGGTTGCGCAATCCATTTTTCGAGTCTAGCTTTTTGGACAGAACAACCCAGAAAGTGAGGTCGACCCATGACACACCCCCGAACCGCCCTGGTCACCGGCGCGACCGCTGGGATCGGGCGGGCCGTCGCCCGTCAGCTCGCCGCCGACGGCATCGAAGTGATCGCCCACGGCCGGGACGCCGAGCGCGGCGCCCAGCTCGTCAAGGAGATCGAGGCCGAAGGCGGTGCCGCCCGGTTCCTGACCGCCGACCTGACCGACTCCGCGGACGTCCTGGCCCTCGCCGAGGCGGCGGGCGAGGTGGACGTCCTGGTGAACAACGCCGGGATCTACGCCTTCACCGGCACCCCGGACACCACGCCGGCGGACTTCGACCGGCAGTTCGCGATCAACACCCGCGCCCCGTTCCTGCTCGTCGGCGCGCTCGCCCCCGCCATGGCCGGGCGCGGGCACGGCGTCGTCGTCAACATCACCTCGACCGCGGCCACCTCACCGGCGCCCATCGGGGCCGCCTACGGCGCTTCGAAAGCCGCCGTCGAACTGCTGACCCGCTCCTGGGCCACGGAGTTCGGGCCCCACGGCGTTCGCGTCGTCGGCGTCTCCCCCGGCCCGGTCCGCACCGCGGGCACCACGGCCATGCTCGGCGACAACGTCGAAATGCTCGGCCGGGCCAACCTCCGGGAACGCATCGGCGAACCCGAGGAGATCGCCCACGTCGTCCGGTTCCTCGTCGACTCCGCCAGCGGCTACATCAACGGCACCGTCATCGTCGTCAACGGCGGCGAGCCCAGCTCCCTGTCCGCCTGACCACGAAACCGGAGAAACCCATGTCCGAACCCACCACCTCGACTCCCGCCTGGCTGCCCGACGGCTTCGAGATCCGGACCGCCGACACCAACGGCGTCCGGCTTTCCGCCGCCCTGGGCGGCCACGGCCCCCTCCTGGTCCTGCTGCACGGCTGGCCGCAGACCGGCCGCGCCTGGGCCAAGGTCATGCCGGCCCTCGCCGAGCACCACACCGTGCTCGTCCCCGACCTGCGCGGCACCGGGGCCAGCGACCGCCCCGAAGACGGCTACACGAAACGCAACCAGGTCGACGACCTGCGCGGCCTGATCGACGCACTCGGCCTGACCGGACCGGCGATCGTGGCCGGGCACGACATCGGCAGCATGATCGCCTTCTCCTGGGCCGTCCACCACCCCGAGGACCTGGCCGCCGCCGTGCTCGTCGACGCCTTCCAGCCCGGTGTCGACCTCGAAGAATCGATGAACGTCGTCACCGGCGGCAGCTGGCACTTCGGGTTCTTCATGTCACCCCACTTCCCCGAAATGCTCTTCGACGGCCACGAGTTCGAGTTCTTCAAGGCGACGTTCACGGCCTTGAGCGCGGAACCGGTCTTCACCGACGAGCAACTGGCGTTCTACGCGGAGTCCTACGGAGGTCGCGACCGCCTTCGGGGCGGTTTCGGTCATTACCGGACCCTCCTGGAGGACGGCCGGGAGAACCGGGCGGCCCTCGCCACCGGGCCGGTCACCGTCCCCGTGCTGTCCATCGGCGGCCGGGAGTCGGTGGGCGCCCAAACCACGGAAGCCTTGAAGCCAGACGTCGAGCGGCTCACCGGTCTGGTCGCCCCCACCGGCCACTTCGTCGCCGAGGAAGCGCCGGACTGGTTCGTCCGGAACCTGCGCGAGTTCCTCGCCGCCACGACGGAACCCGCCGGCGCGGGTCGCTCGTGAAACTCTTGGTGATCGGCGCCACCGGCTTCGTCGGCGGCGCCGTCGCCCGCCACTTCCGCGGAGCGGGGCACGACGTCACCGGCCTGGCCCGCTCCGACCGCGCGGCCACCCGGCTCACCACGCAGGACATCACGCCGCTGCGCGCCGATCCGGACTCCGGCCTCGCACCGATCGTCACCGCGGCGGCCTCGGCCGAAGTCGTCGTGGTCGCAGCACAACTGACGCCCGAGACGGAGACGACCATGGTCTCCGCCTTGCTGGACGCGCTCACCGGCAGCGGGAAGACCTTCGTGTTCACCTCCGGCAGCGGCGTCCTCATGCAGCGCACCGCCGGCGCCTGGAGCGAAGACGTCTTCACCGAAGATGATCCGTTCACCGTCGAACCGCTTGCCACCGAACGACTCGCGGTGGAGCGGCTGGTGCGCACCGCGGCCGGCCGCGAGATCCGCGGCATGGTCGTCCGGCCCGGACTGATCTGGGGGCCGGAGGACCACGGCCACGTACCGATGATCTACCGGTCGGTGGCGCGCACCGGCGCCGCCTGCTACATCGGCGAAGGACTCAACACCTACAGCCACGTGCACATCGACGACGTCGCCAGGCTGTTCGAGCTCGTCATCGCCCGGGGCACCGGTGGCGCGCTCTACCACGCCGTCGCCGGCGAGACGCCCAACCGCTGGATCGCCGAGGCCGTCGGCCGCGACCTCGGCCGTCCCGTCCGCAGCCTCTCCCCCGCCGAAGCGGCGGAAGTCTGGGGCGAGTTCGGCGCGCTCATCATGGGTGCCTCCAGCCGGATCCGCGCCCCGCGCGCCCGCACGGACCTCGGCTGGGTTCCCCGTGAGACCGACATGCTCACGATGCTCGGAGAGCCCCGGCTTCGTGCCCTCGCCCGGGAATGACGCGGCGGCCGACGAACGCGAGCACGAGGTTCGATCCCACCTCCGCGCCGAGGATCGCGAAGGCCGGCAGCACCAAACAAGTTTCGGCCAGCGAAGCGAGCCAGCCGCTGGCCATCACACCGGCGACCGTCATCCGGTGACAACCAAGATCGACGAATTCGCTCAACGCCTCACTGCCGGTCGGCGGATGCAAGCAGCGTCACCAGCTGATCGCGTCGTCCAGGGCGGTGACGATGCCGCGGTCCTGGATCCGGCCGGAGGCGTCCAGCAGGGCGGTGGAGAATCGCCGCTGCCCGTCGGTGGCTAGGTCCGGCAGCGCCGGTATCGGCAGCGGGGCGAAGGCTCCGGCTCGTACAGGAGCGGGTTCGGGGCCGCCGGTGCGAGGTGGGAGCGCGAGCGGCGCGATGCCGGTCATGACGCACCTCCCCGACAACGGTCGCGCAGGGAGGGCACGGTCAAGATCAGCGTAGCCGAGACGGTCTGGGGCTGAACGCCAGAAAGACCCGCCGTAGCGGGCCTGTTACTCTGCGGTGCGGGAGATATCCCGTGTTTTTGTGTCCGAGGACCGAGTTGATCTATAACCCCACTCTCAAGTTCGCCACCGACCTGCAGCTTCCTTAAACGGCTATCGCATAACTCGCGGGCTCCCGGTCGAACCTCATCCGGCCGCCGCGGGATCGTGCCCGTGGCGGCCGGATGGCGGGGTGGCTAGAACTCGATCACCAGACGGGCCGGGACGCGGTTGCCCAGGACCTCCTCGAACGCCTCATTGACGTCTTCCAGCTTGCGCGCCTCGACGGTCACCGTCGTGCGGCCGGCCGCGTGCAGGGCGAACACCTCCGCCAGGTCCTTGCGGGTGCCCACGATCGAGCCGATCACCGAGATGCCCTTGATCACCGCTTCGAAGATCGGCACCGGCAGGACCCCGCCCGCCGGGATGCCGACGCACACCAGGCGGCCGCCGCGGCGCAGGGAGTGCAGGGCCTGCTCGAACGCGCTCGGGGCCGCGGCCAGCACGATTGCCACGTCGGCGCCGCCCTGGGCCTGGATCGCTTCCGCCGGGTCGCCGGTACTCGCGTCGACGACGGAGTCCGCCCCGAGCTCGCGGGCCAAGGCCAGCTTCTCCGGCTCGATGTCGACCGCCGTGACGAAGCCGCCCGCGATGCGCGCGTACTGGATCGCCAGGTGGCCCAGGCCGCCGACACCGAACACCGCGACCCGGTCCGCCGACCGCACGTTGCCGACCTTGACCGCCTTGTACGTCGTGACCCCGGCGCACGTCAGGGGTGACGCCTCGATCGACGGGACGCCGTCCGGGACGGGCACCGCGTAGCGAGCGTCCGCGACGGCGTACTCGGCGTAGCCGCCGTCGATCGAGTAGCCGGTGTTCTGCTGCGACTCGCAGAGCGTTTCCCAGCCGGAGACGCAGAAACCGCACTCGCCGCAGGCCGAGCCGAGCCACGGCAGCGCGACCCGCTGTCCGATCCGGTTCTCCGGAACGCCCTCTCCGACGCGCTCGACGATGCCGACGCCTTCGTGGCCGGGGATCAGGGGCAGCGCCGGCTTGACCGGCCAGTCCCCGTGGGCGGCGTGGATGTCGGTGTGGCAGATCCCGCACGTCTCCAGCCGGACCAGCAGCTGCCGCGGTCCCGGTTCGGGGACCGGCACCTCACGCAGCTCGAGCGGGGACGAGAAATCCGTGACGACGGCAGCCTTCATGTTCACTCCTCAGTGGACGGTGGGTTCGACGATCGCCGACCCACCGGGCCGGCGGCTGTGGCCGTCGGTCACGAACCGGCGGGACTTTGGTCGTCGCGCCGGGTCTGCAGGGCGAACCACTCTCGCTGCCACGCGGCGAAGCGGAACCGGTCCAGCACGTAGGCGAACCCGCGGTAGGCCAAGGCGAGCACGCACGCGACGGCCGTCCACAGAACGGTGGCAGCGAGCGGTGCGCCGATGATCGCCGCCGCCGGAGTCAGCGGCCGGCCGACCGGGGTTCCGGTCTCGTCGAGCCAGGCCGTCGCTTCTTGCCCGGCGACGGCTCCCGCCGCGACCTCGACGTCTCCGACGCGCTGTTCCCCTTCCCTCGTCCACCACGTCGCGCGGGCGGGGCCGGTCGTGAAGGGCGTCCCGCCGCGCCCCGCCTCGGCGGGTCGTGGACCGTCGGCCAGCAGAACCGCGGTCACGGTGTACCTGGTTGCCGTCTGTTCACGGGACTTCGCCAGTTCGGCCGCGTAGACGCCGATGCCCAGCAGCACGGCCCCGACCGCGGCCACGAAGGAAAGCAGGAGAACGCACGCCAAGACCTTCGCCTGCAGCCGGTCCGACGGCCGGGCCGGCGATTCATGCCCGGGCCGGAGGCTGTGCCATAGCCGCGTCAACCGGATCCTCGTGTACATCGGTCCGCCTTTCCTCGTCTCGCAGTGTGTCGACGGCGGCCGGACGGGACAGGTGGCCGGGGTCCCCGGCACCGGTGACTTTCGTCCCCGGTGCGCGGCCCCCGCCGGGGCTGATGCTCGGGGCATGAACGGATCCTGGGCCGATGTGCACGAGACACACATCGGCGTGGTCTTCCTCGTCGGAGACCTCGCCTACAAGCTCAAGAAGCCGGTCGACCTCGGCTTCCTCGACTTTTCCGCGCGGGAGACCCGCGAGCGGGTGTGCCACCGGGAGGTGGAGCTGAACCGGCGGCTGGCGCCGGACGTCTACCTCGGCGTCGCCGACGTCACCGGCCCGGACGGCGCGGTCCGCGACCACCTGGTCGTGATGCGCCGGATGCCCGAAGACCGGCGACTGTCCACTTTGGTCCGCGAGCGGGCTCCCCTGCACCTGGCGACCCGGCGGCTGGCCCGGCAGCTCGCCGCCTTCCACGCACGGGCCGAACGCGGGCCGGAGATCGACGCCGACGAGACCCGCGACGCCGTCCGCGGCCGGTGGCGGGACAGCTTCGAGCAGGTCCGGCCGTTCCACGACGACGTCCTCGACGCGGCCACCGCACTCGAGATCGAAGCCCTCGCCGAGGAGTTCCTGGCCGGCCGCAAGCCGCTGTTCGACCGCCGGATCGCCGAAGGACACGTCGTCGACGGGCACGGCGACCTGCTCGCCGACGACGTCTTCTGCCTCGACGACGGTCCCCGCGTGCTGGACTGCCTGGAGTTCGACGACCACCTCCGGCACGTCGACGTCCTCGACGACATCGCCTTTCTCGCCATGGATCTCGAGCGGCTCGACGCTCCCGAGCTGGGCGAGCAGCTCCTGCTCGACTACCGCGAGTTCTCCGGCGATCCCACTCCCCCGACGCTGGTGCACCACTACCTGGCCTACCGCGCGTTCGTCCGGGTCAAGGTGGCCTGCCTGCGCCACGCCCAGGGCGATACCGGCGCCGCCCCGCTGGCGCGCGAGTACGCCGATCTCGCGCTGTGGCACCTGCGGCTGGGCCGGGTGCGCCTGGTCCTCGTCGGCGGGGAGCCCGGCACGGGCAAGTCGACGATCGCCGGCGGGCTCGCCGACCGGCTCGGTGCCACGCTGCTGCAGTCGGACCGGATACGCAAGGAGCTGGCCGGGCTCACGCCGGCCCGGCGGCCTCCAGAGGGCTATCGGCAGGGCCTCTACGACGCCCGCCACACCGACGCGACCTACGCGGAGCTCGTGCGCCGCGCCGGGGAGCTGCTGGCCCTCGGCGAGAGCGTGGTGCTGGACGCGTCGTGGACCGCCGCCCGGCACCGCGCGCCGGCCGCCGAAGTGGCCGAACGGACGGACAGCCCGCTCGTCGCCGTGCGGTGCCACGCGCCGGAGGAGACCGCCGCACGCCGGATCACGACCCGGACCGGTGCCTTGTCCGACGCCACCCCGGAGATCGCGCACCGGATGGCCGCGGACGCCGATCCGTGGCCCGAAGCGCACCCGCTGCCGACAAGCGGGTCGCCGGCCGAGTCGCTCGCGCGGGCGGTCGCGGCCCTGGTGCCGGAGCACCGAAAGTCCCCCGTGCTGAGGCATTCCGGCCCTCCCGGTGCCGGGAACCGCGGTGCGAGGGTCGAAGCCGACGACATCCCCGATCCCGAGGCAGGCCGATGATGGAGCGAGGACTTCCGGACGAGTTCACCGTCAGGACCGCGGTCGCCATGGCGGTCCGCGCGCCGTCGGTGCACAACTCCCAGCCGTGGTACTGGCGGGTCGGGCAGAGCTCGCTGCACCTGTACGCCGATCAGGACCGGCTGCTGCGGGAAACCGACCCGGACGGCCGCGACCTGATCCTCAGCTGCGGCGCGGCCCTGCACCACATCCGGGTCGGCTTCGCCGCCCTCGGCTGGGGTGCCGAGGTCCACCGGCTGCCGAACCCGGACGAACCCGACCACCTCGCGGCGATCACCCTGCACCAGCACGACCCTTCCCAGGACGAGGTCGCGATGGCGGCGGCGATCCCGCGGCGGCGCACCGACCGGCGCCGGCACAGCTCGTGGAGTGTGCCTCGCGGGCACGTCGAAGCGATGGCCCGGGCCGCGTCGCTCGAGGGCACCGTGCTGCAGGTCGCCGAAGGCTCGCCGCGCTACCACCTGGCCACGGCGATCGAAGAGGCTTCGCGGCGGCATGCCGGGGATCCCGCCTACCGCACCGAACTGGCCGCCTGGAGCGGCCGCCACGTCGCACCCGACGGTGTCCCGTCCCGCAACACGCCGGCGCCCGACGACACCCCGGGTGCGCTGCGGACCCGCGCGTTCGCCGACCCGCTCCTCGCCCAGCCACCCGACGCCAAGGCCGAAGACGACGAGACCGTGCTGCTGGTGCTGAGCACCGCGTCCGACGACCGGATGTCCCGGCTGCGGGCCGGTGAGGCGACGAGCGCGGTGCTGCTGATGGCGAACGCCTTCGGCCTGTCGTCGTGCCCGCTCACCGAGCCGCTGGAGCTGGCCGACGTCCGCGAGAGCGTGACCGAGCGAGTCACCGGCGGGTCGTTCCCGCAGATGGTGCTGCGCGTCGGCTGGGCGCCCGCCAACGCCGACCCGCTGCCCGCGACGCCGCGCCGTGACCTCGCCGACGTGTTGCAGCCACTCGAAGCTCCCCCGAAGCACTTCCAGGCCCACTAGGAAAGGAGCCGGTCATGCCGTACTGGCACAACCCCGGAACCATGGGCTGGGCCGGCTGGGCAGGTGGCATCGGCATGCTCGTGCTGATGGCGCTGGTCCTGGCCGCGGTCGTCAGCCTCGCCGTCGTCCTCGCCCGGCGGGGGCCGCAACCCCCGAGCGCGGACGGCACCGCCCGGCGGATCCTCGACGAGCGGTTCGCCCGCGGCGAGATCGACCAGGAGGAGTACGAACGCCGCCGCGACGCCCTCACCCGGGCCGACTGACCATGCGCGGGCGGACGATCTTCCTCGCGCTGGTGTGCGGGCTGGCGGTCGCCGGGTGCGGGAGCGACCAGAGCGCCTCACCGGCGACGAGCACGCTTCCCACGGCATCGGTCCCGCCCGCGCCGGCCACCACCGCGGCCACAGCGACACCCAAGCCCACGCCGACTCCCACGAAGCCGGCGCCGGCGACCACGCCCCGGGTCCCGGCACCTTCCTGCCCCGACCCGGCGCGGTGGGGCACCGACCAGCGCAGCGGCGGCCCGATGAGCCGCGACGCGGTCTACCTCGTCCGGACTGGGCGGCACGAGTGCTACGACCGCGTCGTCTTCTCCGTCAACGGTTCCGCGGACGTCGGCTTCGCAGCCCGCTACCTGCCGGTCGTGACCTCCGATCCGAAGGGCGACCCACTGCCGGTTCCCGGCGGCGCCGCGCTGGAGTTCGCGATCCGGGCGCCCGCGCTCGGCAGTGACGACGCCGGCCACCAGCCCGGCCGGGTCCTGGCCTCGGTCGGTGACACCCTGGTGAGCACGCCGGGCTGGCCATCCCTGCGGGCCGTGCGCTTCGCCGGTTCCTTCGAAGGGCGGTGCGTGTTCGCCATCGGCGTGCGCGCGAAGCTGCCATTCGCGTCTTCACCCAGGTAGGACCGACCGGATCCGCCGGGTGGTCCTGGACATCGCCCGCTGAGAGGACGTCATGGACCGGCTCAGCCCGCTCGACGCCGCGTTCCTCGAGATCGAGGACGAAGACCCCAGCTCGTCCCTGGCCATCGCCTCGGTGGCGATCGCCGAAGGACCCGCGCCCGCCCAGGACGAGTTCGAGACGGCCGTGCTGGCGCAGCTGGCCGGGATCCCGCGCTACCACCAGAAGGTGCGCACGGTGCCGTTCGACCTCGGCCCCCCGGCCTGGGTCGACGATCCGGCGTTCGATCCGCCCGCGCACTTCGGCCGGGTCGCGCTCCCGGAGCCGCACGACCGCGCCGCGCTCGGCGAGCTGGTCGCCCTGCTGATGGGCGAACGGCTCGAGCGCGACCGGCCGCTGTGGGAGTTCTGGGTGATCGAGGACCTGCCGGACGGGCGCTGGGCCATCCTGTCGAAGGTGCACCACGCACTGGCCGACGGGCTCGCGGCGACCCGGCTCCAGACGATCCTGTTCGGCAGCACCGAGCCGCCCGCACCACGCGACGCGGACTCCCCCGACCCCGGCTCGGCAAGGCTGCTGGACGAGGCGATCGGCACCCTGCTGCGCACTCCCTGGGACCAAGCCCGGCTCCTTGCCCGCGAGGTGCTGCACCCGAACCGCCTGGCCCGGCACGTCAGCGACGCCGCCCGCGGCCTCACGGCGATGACCTCGGCGCTGCTGCCGGCGTCACCGACCCCGCTGACCGGGCCGCTCGGCCGCGACCGGCACTACTCGACCGCGTCGGTGCCGCTGGCCGAGATCAAGGCCGTGGCGCGGGCGTTCGACGTGACCGTGAACGACGTCCTGCTGGCCGCCGTCACGGCCGGCTTCCGCGAACTGCTGCTGCAACGCGGGGAAACGCCGGCTGCCGACAGTGTGCGGTCCCTGGTGCCGGTGTCCGCGCGGAACGGGACGTCGCTGGACAACGAGGTCTCGCTCCTGCTGCCGCTGCTCCCGGTCGACCTCACCGATCCGGCGCAACGCCTGATCCGGGTGCACCGCCGTCTGGAGACGCTGAAGGCGGGCAAGGAGGCCACCGCCGGCGCGCTGCTCACCGCGACGGCCGCGCATGAGCCGTTCGCCCCGGTGGCCTGGGCGATCCGGGCGGCCGCGCACCTGCCGCAGCGCAACATCGTCACGGTGACGACCAACGTGCGCGGCCCGGCCGAACCGTTGTCCGCGCTGGGCCGGCCGATCGTCGAGATCTATCCGTACGTCCCGATCGCGCTGCGGGTGCGGATCGGCGTGGCGATGCTCAGCTACGCCGGGCAGGTGACGTTCGGGATCACCTCCGACGCCGGCGCGGTGCCGGAGACCGAGGTGCTGGTCAAGGCGATCGAGCGGGAAGTCCAGGCCCTGCGCGAGGTGGCCCGCTGATCAGCGGGCCACCTCCGCGAACTCCGCCGCCAGCGCGTCGACCAGTGCTTCCGGGTCCGGGATCAGCTTCCGGTCGGTCCCGAAGCCGAAGCGGACCTCGCCGGCGTAGCTGAAGATGCAGATCGTGATCGCTTGGCGGCCGCTGCACGGGGCCCAGCCGACGATGCCTTCGACCGGGGCCCCCGCCAGGGTCATCGGCGCGCGCGGGCCCGGCACGTTCGTGAGCACCCCGACCGCCTTGCCCGCGAAGAACCTGCTGGCCGGCAGTCCCAGCACCGCTGGGCTCTGCGCGATCGCGTACTGCATCCCGAACGTCAGCACCGGCTCGTACGAGTCGCGGATGCGGGCCACCCGCCGGTGTACCTCGGCGAGGCGCTCGGCGAACGTCCGGCGGCCCAGCGGCAACTGCGCTAGAACGAGCGAGAAGTGGTTGCCCAGGTCCGCCGGCAGCTCGTCGTCGAAGGACGACAAGCTCACCGGGATCAGCCAGCCGAGGTCGGACGGATCGGGGCGGGCGGTGCCGTGCGCGGCGAAGTACCGGTCGAGCGCGCCCGCGACGAGCGCCGTGCAGACGTCGTTGAGGGTCGTCCCGGTGTCGTGACCGACGCGGGCGAGGGCGTGCAGCGGGATCGGTTCGCCCCAGACCGCGGTCTTCTCGACCCCTGGTTCGCCGTCCCACAGGCCGGTGGCGGTCGACGGGCCGAGCAGTTCGCCGGTGCCGGTGGCGCTGTGCCAGAGCGTCGTCGCCGCGCCCGCGACCAGGTCGGCCGCGCGGCGGGGCCCGCCGCTCAGCGCCGAGGTCAGGAACCCGGCGGCCGCGCCGGTCGCACCGGCCGCTGCCGTCGCACCGAGCACCGGCAGCGCCACCGCCGTCTCCAGGACGGGGTGCACCCGGGCGGCCTGCCGCTGCACCTTCGCGCCCGTGTCGCCGAGAGCCCGCAGCATCGCCGCACCGAACCGGACGACCGGTTGTGCTACGGCCTCCCGGTTCGGCCCGGCGCCGCCGACCTTCGCGTGCGGCGCGGTCTCGCCTTCGGCCCGGTCGAGGAGGCTGAACAGCACCTGCGTCAGCCGGATCCCATCGGCCATCGAGTGGTGTGTGCGGCACACCAGCGCGCTGCCGCCGCGGTAGCCCTGCAGCAGATCGATGGTCCACAGTGGACTTTTCGGGTCGAGCGGCTCGCTCCGCCGGGCGGCCACGAACTCCTGGAGTGCGGCCTGGTCCGCCGGCTCCGGGAGGTCGCGCACGACGAGGTGCTTGCCGAGGTCGAAGCCCGGATCGGTTTCCCAGGCGAGGCGGCGGCCGCGACGCACGGCCCGCTGGAAGTACACCGGGTACCGGGCGAGCAGGCGGTCGGAGACGACCGACCGCAGCCGGGCCGGATCCACCGGCGTTCGCGTCCAGAGGACCGAGGTGACGACCATGAGGTTCTCCGGGCGGTCCAGGTGCAGCCACAGGCTGTCCTGCGCGGGCATCCGGCGATGCGGCCCGGCTGTCTTCCGCGTGTTTCGCACCACCATCACCATTCCCCTTTCCGCCTGCCAGCCAACGCCTTCCGGCCGGCGGGCGAAGCTGCCGTTCTGCCCGACCTGCGAGGACCAAGGGCCCTACGAGCAGGAACCGCGCGTGCCGAACCATCGGGAAGACGCGAAGCAGACAGGGAGAAGCAGATGACGGTACGGCTCGGGATCAACGGCTTCGGCAGGATCGGGCGCGACATCCTGCGGTGCGTGCTGGAAACGCCCGACAGCCCGATCGAAGTGGTCGCGGTCAACGACATCACGTCGCCGGAGATGCTGGCGCACCTGCTCGCCTACGACTCCACCTACGGGCGCTTGCGCCTGCCGGTCGAGGTCGTCGACGGCGAGGCGCTGCGCGTCGGTGACCACCTCATCCAGGTGACCTCCACCGCAGACCCCGCGCAGCTGCCGTGGGGCGAGTACGGCGCCGATGTCGTCGTGGAGTCCACCGGCAAGTTCCGCACCCGCGAAGCCGCCGGGGTGCACCTGGCCGCGGGCGCCAGGAAGGTCGTCATCTCCGCGCCCGGCAAAGACGTCGACGCGACCATCGTGCTCGGGGTCAACGACGGCGACTACGACCCCGCGAAGCACCACATCGTCTCGAACGCCTCGTGCACCACCAACTGCGTCGCGCCGATGGTCAAGGTGCTGCACTCCGCGTTCGGCATCCGGCGCGGGCTGCTCACCACGATCCACAGCTACACCGGCGATCAGGCGCTGCTGGACCGCCCGCACAAGGACCCGCGTCGCGCCCGCTCGGCGGCGGTGAACGTGGTCCCGACCAGCACCGGTGCGGCGAAGGCGATCGGCCTGGTGCTCCCGGCGCTGGCCGGCAAGCTCGACGGCGTCGCCGTGCGCGTGCCGGTCGAGGACGGGTCGCTGACCGACCTGACCGTCGAGCTCGAGCGCCCGGTGACCGCGGAGCAGGTCAACCACGCGTTCGCCGAGGCGTCCGACGGCGACCTCAAGGGCATCCTGCGCTACACCGAGGCCCCGGTGGTGTCCCGCGACATCATCGGCGACCCGGCGTCGTGCGTGTTCGACGCGCAGCTGACGAAGGCCGATTCGCACCTGGCGAAGGTGTTCGGCTGGTACGACAACGAGTGGGGCTACGCGACCCGCACGGTCGAGCTGGTGGAGCTGATCGGACGGTCGCTCGGCTGAGCGCGGCCTCGGGTGCCCGCCGGTGAGGCAGCCCGGCGGGCACTCGTCCCCAGCACGCCGACGAGGAGACGTCCGGACGGAAGAAGAACGCCATGGGACAACGGAAGCGGTGGCGCGACGTGACCACCGGGCAACGGCGGCGGATCCGCGCCGCGGCGGGCGTGCAGTTCCTGCTCGCCGCGGCGGCGTGGGGCGACCTCGCCCACCGACCGTCCGCGCAGGTTCGCGGCCCGAAATGGGCGTGGGCACTGGTGATCGCCGTGAACTTCGTCGGACCGGTGGCCTACTTCGCCTGGGGCCGCGCGACCAGCACCGGGCAGAGCGCGTAGGACATCAGCGCCCGGCTAGTCGACCCGAGGGCCAGGCCGCTGAACCCACCCCGGCCGCGGCTGCCCGCGACCAGCAGCTGTGCCCGGTCGGCGAAGTCGAGCAGCCGCTCGGCCGGCCGCCCCGCGACCACCTCCCCGGTCGACGCCGACATCCGGGAACTTCTCCTGCCAGCCGGCCAGCCGCTGGGCGAGCAGCTCGTGCCCGTACTGCTCGCCCTCACCCCACCAACCGTCGCTGCGGCAGTGCACCGCGATCAGCCTCGCATCCCGCCAGGACGCCTCCTCGAACGCGGTCGCGATGGCCTCCTCGCTCGCCGGGCTGCCGTCCACGCCGACCACCACCGGTCCTTCGGTGGGCGGTTCGTCCTCACCGGCGTGCGGGCGGACCAGGACCACCGGACAGTGCGCGTGCGCGGCGAGCGCCACCGTGACCGACCCGAGCAGGATCCGGCCCAGCGGCCGCAGCCCCGGCGTGCCCAGCACGAGCATCGCCGCGTCACCGGATTCGGCGACCAGGGCGTCCGCCGGCTGTTCGGACCGCAGCACCATCTTCACGCGGACATCCGGTACGGCGGCTCGGGCCTCGGCCAGCAAGGTCCGGCTCTGCCCCGTGGCCGCTTCCAGCAGCTGCGCGTACATCGGATCGGCCCGCGGGTAGGGCGCGGGCAGTCCCGGCAGGGCGCGGACCAGCCGCAGGCCGAAGTTCCGTTCCCGTGCGATGCGCGCGGCCCAGCGGACCACCGTGAGTGCTCCGGCCGAGCCGTCGACGCCGACCACGAGTTCCGTGCCGCTCATCCGATTCCCCTTTCACCACCGGGAAGTCAACCGGCCGAAGCCGCCGAGGGCGCGAGGCTTCGGCCCTCGCCCGGGAGGACTTCGGTCCCTTCCGGGTGGTCCCCGGCAACCGGCACCCAATGGCCTCCCGGCCGGTGACCTTCGGCCCCAGAAACCCCCGGGGCACCGGAAGAAACTGACCGCAGCACCGAAAGAACGGAGGTTTCCCCATGTCCATCCGACCGGATGAGAAGAACACCACCTCGGGTCACCGGGTCACCGAACCCAAGCCGGTCCCCGACTTCGTCGCCGGCCCCACGCTCGCCGGGAAGTCCCTGGCCGTCCTGCGGGTCGTCACCGGGTTCGTCTTCCTGTGGGCGTTCCTGGACAAGCTGTTCGGCCTGGGTTACGCGACCCCGGCGAAGGGCGCCTGGATCAGCGGCGGATCGCCGACCAAGGGCTTCCTGAGCAGCGTGCACGTCGGCCCGTTCGAGTCGATGTTCCACTCCTGGGCCGGCACCTGGTGGGCCGACTGGCTGTTCATGCTCGGCCTGGGCGCCATCGGCATCGCCGTGATCGCCGGGATCGGGCTGCGGCTGAGTGCGGTCGCCGGCTCGCTGATGATGCTCATGATGTGGGCCGCCGAATGGCCGTTCGCGCAGAGCATGAGCACCGGTGAGGCGACGCACTCCACCAACCCGATCATCGACTACCACATCATCTACGCGCTGATCCTCATCGTGCTGGCCGCCGCGGCCGCCGGCAACACGTGGGGACTCGGCCGCCGCTGGGCGGACGCCGTCGGCGACCGCAAGTGGCTGCGCTGAACGCGATCCGCTCCAAGGGCGCCCGCC
The DNA here is from genome assembly GCF_030269325.1 of Amycolatopsis sp. NBRC 101858. Classification (GTDB taxonomy): domain Bacteria; phylum Actinomycetota; class Actinomycetes; order Mycobacteriales; family Pseudonocardiaceae; genus Amycolatopsis; species Amycolatopsis ponsaeliensis. The sequence goes on from NZ_BSTD01000002.1 coordinate 1,685,076, forward strand.
GACCGGCGGGCGCCCTTTCGGCTGTCCCGGCAACGAAGGAGAAGAAATGAAGGCACTCGTGTACGACGGCCCCGGCCGGCGCAGCTGGACCGACCACGCCGAGCCCGAGCTCGCCGCCCCGACCGACGCGATCGTCCGGGTCGACGCGGTCACCATCTGCGGCACCGACCTGCACATCCTCAAGGGCGACGTCCCCGAGGTCGAGCGCGGCCGGATCCTCGGCCACGAAGCGGTCGGCACGATCGTCGAGACCGGGTCCGCGGTGACCGCTGTCAAAGCGGGCGACAAGGTGCTGGTGTCCTGCATCTCCGCCTGCGGGCGGTGCGAGTACTGCCGGACCGCGGCCTACGGGCAGTGCCTCGGCGGCGGGGGCTGGATCCTCGGCCACACCACCGACGGCGTCCAGGCTGAGTACGCGCGCGTCCCGTTCGCCGACACTTCGACGTACGTGCTGCCGTCCGGCGTGAGCGACGAGTCCGCGCTGATGCTGGCCGACATCGTGCCGACGTCCTACGAGGTCGGTGTCCGCAACGGCGGCGTCAAGCCGGGCGACACCGTGGTGATCGTCGGAGCCGGGCCGATCGGGCTGGCCGCGATCACCAACGCCCAGCTGTTCTCCCCCAGCACGATCGTCGTGGTCGACAAGGAGCCCGCGCGGCTCGACGCGTCGAAGGCGTTCGGCGCGGACCTGATGGTGTCGCCGGAGGACGCCGTGGCCGCGGTGACCGAGCTGAGCGGCGGGCTCGGCGCGGACGTCGCGATCGAGGCGGTCGGTGTGCCGGAGACCTTCGAGCTGTGCGCGAAGCTGGTCCGCCCGGGTGGGCACGTCGCGAACGTCGGCGTCCACGGTGCTCCGGCGACGCTGCACCTCGAGGACCTGTGGATCAAGAACGTCACGATCACGACCGGGCTGGTCGACACGTCCAGCACGCCGATGCTGCTGCGGATGCTCGCGGCCGGCCGCCTGGACACGAGCCGGTTCGTCACGCACCGGTTCGGGCTCGACGAGATGGACGAGGCGTACGACGTCTTCGCCCACCCGCAGGACAGCAACGCCTTGAAGGTCGCCCTGTTCCGCAGCTGAGCCCACGACGAAGGGGCCACCGTCCGGTTCGGACGGTGGCCCTTTCGAGGTGGCGCGTCAGTTGTGCGGCTTGTGCGAACTCAGCACGCCGACCTCGCCCGGCGGCATCGGCGACACACCGCGGTCGTCGAAGTGGGCCCGCAGGGTCTGCCGCACCTCGACCACCCCGTCGACCCGGCGGACCAGCGCCACGATGACCGGGATCATGCTCTCCCGCTCGACTGTCCCGTTGAGCGTGACGATGCCGTTGTGCACCGCGACGTACAGGGCGGAGGGATCCAGGGCCATGTCGCGCAGCAGCACCTCGTCCCGGACCTCGTCGCGGATTTCGCGGTCCGTGCGCAGGAACACCCTTAGCAGGTCCGAACGGGACACGACGCCGGCGAGCTTGCCCTCGTCGTCCACCACCGGCAGGCGGTGGAAGTGGTGCTGCTCCAGCAGCTTCGCGGCGACAGCGACGTCGTCGCCGGTCCGGACCGTGATCGCGGGCTTGGTCATCAGGTCGGCGGTGAACGCGGCACCGGCCTTCCGCTTGGCCTGCCTCGAACCGGGCGTGAGCAGGCCGTGCGGGGCCTCGTGTTCGAGCAGGTCGCCCTGCGACACGACCCCGAGCACGTGGCCGTCCTCGTCCACCACCGGCGCCCCGCTGATGTTCCACGAGGCCAGCAGGACCGCGACGGCCTTGAACGGCGTGTCCGGCCCGACGGTGGCGACGTCGGTCGTCATGACCGAACCCACTTTCCGGCGACTGGGCATCTTGATCTCCTTCACAGCAGCGGTCCCGGGTAGTAGGTGCCCGCGGGCTCCGGCGTCGCCGCCGTCTCCTTCTCGGGCTCGGGAACCGTGCGCGCCGGGATGACCACCACGGGGCAGCTCGCCTCCCGCAGGCAGTGCTCGGCGACCGAGCCGACGAGCAGCTTCAGCAGCCGGCCGCGCCCGTGGCTGCCGAGTACGAGCATCGCCGCGGTCTTCGACGCCTCTTCCAGCGCCACCGTGGCCGAGTGCTCGGCCAGCTCGGCCCGGATGGCGACACCCGGGTGCTCGGCCCGCACTTCGCCGACGACCTCGTCGAGCTGCCGCCGTTCCCGGTCCGCGACCGTCTCCGGGGTACCGGCGACCGCCGCGCCGAGGTCGTAGACCGGTTCGAACGTCCACGCGCGCAGCGCGACGACGCGACGACCGCTTTCCGCGGCTTCCGCCGCCGCCCAGCGCAGGGCGGCCACGCTGACCGCCGAATGGTCGACACCGACGACGATGTCTCCCTGGTTTGCCGTGGTCATTTCGGTTTCACCTTCTCCTTGTCTCAAGAGTGGGTTTTGCGATCAAGTTCGTGGAACCACTCGTGCTGCCACCGCGCGTAACGGAAGCGGTCGAGGGAGAACACGGTGAGCCGGTAGCCGGCCGCCAGCAACGCCAGCGTGGCGAGCCACAGGCCGAGCCCGACGCCGACCGCGTCGATGACGACGGCGGCACCGCTGAGCGGCGGCTCCACCACGGAGCCGTCCCGGTCCACCCAGACGGCCAGTGTTTCCCCCTTGACGGTGCCCTGGTCGGCGACGACCTTGCCGACCCGGCGGGTTCCGTCCGGGAGCGTCCAGGTCGCGTCGGTGGGCTCGCCGCTGCCGGCGACGCCGGCACGGGAGTTCACCGTGATGGCCGGCCCGTCGACGAGCAGGGTCGCGATCACCCGCGTGCGCTCCCCCAGCTGCTGCGCGGACGTGACTTGCTGCCGCACATACGTTTCCGACCCGAAGCTGGCGGCGACCGGCAGCGCGGCGAGCGCGAACAGCACGAAGAAGGCCAGCAGACCGCCTTGGAGGCGATCCGACGGCCGCGCCACCGAACCGCGGCGCGGGAGGATCGTGCGCCACTTCCGCGCGATCGGGTTCGACGACGTGCTCATGGTTCCTGCCCTCTCCGGTCGGCAATCCTTTCCCCTCAAGGATCATCGGAACCACCGCCCGGGCGAAGAGGCCTTGGACCCCGGCCTCGGGCCCGTCGTCGGACAGCCCGGGGACTTAGGACCCTGTGCCGGCCGGGACAAGCCCGGGATCGTCGGAGATCCCGACGGAAACGGAGCCCCGGCCATGCGCGCACGCGACATCATGACCACCCCGACGTTCGCCCTGACCCCGTCGGCAACGCTCGACGAAGCCGCGAAGGTGATGACCGAGCGCGGGTTCACGACGATGCCGGTGGTCGACGCGGACGGGCGGCTGCTCGGCCTCCTGTCCGAAGTGGACATCCTCCGCGCGCCGGAGCCGACCGGCGACCCGGACACCGGCGTGATGCTGGACAGCCGGCCTCGCACCGCGGGGGCGGTCATGCGCACGTCCGGCCTGGCTGTCGCGGCGGACACCGCTGTGCACGAGCTGGCGCGGCGGATGACCGACGCCGGGGTGCGCTCGGCGCCGGTCGTCGAAGACGGGCACGTGGTCGGCATGGTCACCTTCCAGGACGTGCTGCGCGCGCAGCACGCCTGAGGCGTCAGCTCGCCGGGACGTCCCGCGCGGTCCGGTGGGTGAGCACGTCCTTCACCGGACGGCGGGCGGTGAGCCGGGTCGGGTAGCCGTACCCGATGCGCAGCAGGGTGTGCGGCTGCCCGAGTCCGGCGAAGAGCCGGTCGAGCGACTCCCGCGTCCGCGGGGTTTCGAACGGCTGGGACAGGAACGACGTCGCCAGGCCTTCGGCGGTCGCGGTGAGCAGCACGCGCTGCATCGCCATGCCCGCCCGGACTTCGGCGTGCGGTCCGCGGTCGCGGGTCAGCACGGCGCCGAGCAGCGGCTCCCGCTCGTATTCCCGTTCCGGTAGTTCACGGTTCTCGTGCGACCCGCGCAACGACACGATGCCGGGGCTGTGCGGTGGCGGTCCGGACGCGATCTTCGGGACGCCGTCGGGGCTGTCGGAGTCGCGGTGGGTCCAGAACGCGGCCTCCGCTTTGAAGGCGTGGTCGTCGGCCTGCAGGGCTTCGGCCTGCCGGACCAGCGACGCGACCGGCGTGTAGCGGCCCGACGCGTCGAGGTACTCGACCTGCCCGCCCTCGCGCAGCGCCGCGGACTTCAGCGCGGTCCGCGCGACGACCGGCACTTCCTTGTCCAGCAGCGGACGGCGGTTGGTGTGCCGGCGGAACACGGCGTCGGCCAGCTTGCGTTCGGCCGCGGAGGCCTTCTCGTTGCCGTCGAGCCGGATCACCGCGACCAGGTCCGGCTCGTCCGGATCCGGCAGCAGCCGCACGACCGCGGCGAGCCCGTTGGCGCGCAGGCAGATCTGCAGGTTGAAGGCGGCCGCGCCGCAGGCGAGCCGCGCCTCCCGCCCGTGCGGGTCGGCGACGGCGAGCACGCGCTCGCGGTCCAGCCACACCTCGATCACCTCGTGCTCGACGACGAACCGCCACGGCTGGGTGTTGTGCGGCGAAGGCGCGCGCACGGCCGAAGCGAGGGCCTGGTCGAACACGCTGGGCAGGGGACGGCTCATCGTCGGGCTCCGCTTCCTGGGGTGACGGACCCGTCCAGCATCATCGCGACCGGCCCACCGCGACGACGGCCGCGCGTCACGTCTCGCAGGGACCAAAGGCCCTCCGGGAGTCCCACGCTGAGACTGGCTTCAGACACTCCGTGGGATGCTGAGACCGGCGTGAGCGGGAGTGGGCCATGGACCGGCAGGCAGTGCACGACCAGTGGGAGCGCGACCGCGCCACCCTCCACGAGCTCGCGGCCTCGGCCACGCCCGCGGACCTGCACCGGCGGTCACGGGGAACCCGATGGACCAACGGGCAGCTGCTCTTCCACCTCGTGTTCGGCTACCAGATCGTGCGCGCGCTGCTGGTGCTGGTGCGCCTCTTCGGCCGCCTGCCGGACCCGGTGAGCCGTGCGTTCGCCGCCGTTCTCGACGCCGCCACCCGCCCCTTCCACGTCGTCAACTACCTCGGGTCGTGCGGCGGCGGCCTGCTCGGCCCGCGCCGCGCGGCCGCGTGGCTGGACCGCATCATCGCGTCGCTGCACCGCAGCCTCGACCGGGCCACCGAAGCCGACCTCGGACGCCGGATGCACTACCCGGTCCGGTGGGACCCGTTCTTCGCCCCCTCGATGACGACGGCCGACATCTACCGCTACCCGGCCCGGCACTTCGAGCACCACCTGCGGCAGCTCACCCTCGACCGGTAGCGGTTCAGCACAGCACCTGCTCACCGTCCTCCGGAACCACCGCGCACCAGCCGTTCTCCGCGTGCAGCGCCTTCGCCAGCGCGGGTGCGCCCGCTCCGGCCACGACGAACGCCGTCTCCGGAGCCGGTGTCGCGTTCGCCCATTCGAGGGTCTCTGCCGGACCGGCGAACTCGCCGGTCTCGCCCAGCGCCGTCACCTCCGCCCGGACCGGGACGTACCGCCCGTGGATCTTCAGCTGCCGGGTCCCTTCGGCGAGCCGGGCCGCGCGCGTTCCCGGCGCGGGGTGTCCCAGCAGGACGACGCCGGCGCGCGGATCCGGTAGCAGGGCTTCCAGGTGCCGCAGCACCCGGCCGGAGTCCGCGGTCTCGAGCCCGGCCACGATGATCGACGGCCGGTCCGGAACCCGCTCGGCGAGGCTGTCGGGCACGCCCACCCGGCCGTCGCGGCGCAGTTCCGGCCACCGCTCGGCGGCCGCCTGACGGTGGACGTCGAGCGCCGCCGAGCCGGCCGGGCTGTCCAGCACGACCGGCAGCCGGGGGATCTCGCCGGCGGCCACGAGGTCACGCACCATCGTCAGCAACACCGCGACGCCGCCGGACGCAGGGACGACGACATCCCCGCCTCGCCGGACCGCGCGGTGCACCGCCGCGGCGAACCGGCCGGTCAGGTGGCCCTCGCCGGCCGGGCGCGGTGCCGCGAGCACGAGGACGTCGGAGCGCGGCCGCGGGTCCGGCGAGCGCAGCAACGGATGACCGGCGGCGCCGAGCGGGCCCGCGAAGACGACCGAACGGCCACCGCTACGAACCCGCACCCAGGCCGCCCCGAGCCGCCCGCCCGCGCGGCCGAACTCGAACTCGGCGCCCTCCAGCCGCCGGAGACTGCCGAACTCGACCGGTCGCACGAGTGCGACGGCCGGGGCGACGTCGTCCGGCCGGAACGGTGGCAGGGCAGGGCCGAACGGGCTCCGATCGGCGTCCTCCGCGAACTGCTCCGCGGCGTCGGCCAACGTGATCGGGAGCAGCGCGGCAGTGCCCGGCGTCGCGAACACCGGCCCGTGCCAGCCTTCGGCGACCAGCTGCGGCAGGAACCCCGCGTCGCCGAGCCCGGCGCCCGCCAGGATCACCGCGTCGGCCGCGTGCAGCTCGCCGGGGCACGGCGAGAAGTTGCGGCGCCACAACGCATCCGGCCCGGCGAACAATCCGCAGCCGACCACGACCCTGGTGCCTGGCGTCTCGAGGAGGAACCGGGCACAGCCGTCCCCGCCGAGGAAAGTCAGCACCGGGTCGGGGTGCACCGCCGTCCGGTGGCCGGTCACGTGGAGCCCGCCCGGCCACGAGCTGGTGCGGTAGCGCGCGGACGCTCGGCGGGCGGCGCTGAGCGAAGCGGCGCGAGTGCCTTCGGGCATCGGTTCGTCCCTTCCAGATCAGCCGGCGATGTCCCGCCGGCGGAACCCCACAACGCCGGCCACGACCAGCACCGCCCCGAGCGCGGTGAGCCAAAGCAACGGCGTCGCGTGCACCGCCACGCCCGGGAGCTTCGGCGAGTGCGTGAACGGCGACAGGTCGAGCACCCACTGGTCGAGCTTCAGCAGCGCGCCGAACTCCCCGAGCAGCAGGAACGTCACCAAGGCGGCCCAGGCCGCGGTCAGCGCGCGGCCGAACAGCCCGAACACGACGGTCGCGATCCCGGTCAGCACCCAGACCGCGGGCAGCTGCGCCGAAGCCGCGCCGACCAGCCGGGCCACTTCGGGTCCGACCCGGCCGAGGTGCGCGCCGTTGGTCAGCCCGGCCGCCAGGCCGAGCGCGGTCAACAAGACCGCCGGCGCCGCGACCGCGAAGACGAGATAGCCGCCCAGCAGCCGGCGCCGGTCCACCGCGCCGGCCAGCAGCGGCTCGATCCGCAGCGCCCGCTCTTCGGCGCGCAGCCGGGCCAGCACCGCGATCACGTAGGCCGAGGTGATCACGCCGCCCATCGCCAGCTCCGCCGCGAGGAACGCGTCGGAGATCCCCTTCTCACCGCCCAGAGCAGTGATCATGGCCTGCGCCTGGGAGTTCGTCAGCATGGAGCCGACGTTGCCGGCGAGGCTGCCGCACACCAGCCCGAGCAGCACGTACGCACTCGTCCAGACGGTCAGGCTCCCGCGGTTCAGCCGCCAAGCCAGGCCCCATGCGCTCCGCAGCGACCGCCCCGCCCCGGCCGGGCCCGGACGGTCGGGCAGCAGACCCGCGTCGAGATCGCGGACGCGGGCCAGCGTGACCGCGACCCAGCCGAGCACCACAGCCGTGCCGAGCGGGAGCCCGAGCACCCACCAGACGTCTCCCGCGAACGGCCGGACTTCCTCGCTCCAGCCGATCGGCGACGCCCAAGAGAGCCACCCCGGACCGGACGAGTCGCCGACCGCGCGCAGGAAGTACGCGATGACCAGGGCGAGCACAGCCAGTCCCGAAGCCGACCGCGTGCTCTTCGTCAGCTGAGCCGTCACCGCGGCGACGGCACCGAAGACCAGCCCCGCTCCCGACCAGCAGAGCCCGAAGGCCAGCGAGCCGGGAGCCGGCAGCCCGGTCGCGAGCAGCGCCGCGGCGGTGGCCAGGCCGAGCACGACGCTCGCTCCCGCCGTCACGGCCAGCGCCGCGGCCAGCCCGGCGTACCGGCCCACCACCGCGGAACCAAGCAGCTCACGGCGCCCGGCCTCCTCCTCGGCCCGGGTGTGCCGGACGGCGGTGAAGATCATCACCAGGCCGACCAGCGCGGCCCCGAACGCGGTCAGCTTGAACACCGACGTCGCGCCGAGGGTCGGCTCGGGCACCGGACCGTACAGCGCCCGCAGCGACGGGACGGCGTTGATGCTGTCCGCCGCCGCGTGCAGATCGGCCGCGGTCGGGTAGACCGCCATCGTCGCGGCCGCCGCGGACGCAGCCGTCGCCGCGAACACGACGATCCAGACCGGCAGCCGGATCCGGTCGCGCCGCAGCGCGAACCGGATCAGCTCGCCGGTGCCGGTCAGAGTGCCGCTCATGCCGGCACCGCCTCCGGGGCGGCTTCGGCACGGTAGTGCCGGAGGAACAGCTCTTCGAGTGTCGGCGGCCGGCTGACCAGGCTGTGCACGCCACCGCGACCGAGTGCGGCGAGCACCGGCGACAGCGCGGCCGTGTCGACGGTCAGCCGGACCTCGGCGCCGTCCACGGCGACGTCGTGCACCCCGGGCAGCTCCGCGAGGCCGTCCGGCGAGCCGGACAGCCGGGCGGTGATCGTCGTGCGGGTGAGGTGACGCAGGTCGTCGAGGCTCCCGGAGTCCACCAGCCGGCCACCGCGGATGATGCTCACCCGGTCGCACAGGGCCTCCGCCTCGGACAGGATGTGGCTGGACAGCAGGATTGTGCGGCCGCGCTCGCGTTCCTCGCGGACGCACTCGCGGAAGACCTCCTCCATCAGCGGGTCGAGCCCGCTGGTCGGCTCGTCGAGCAGCAGCAGTTCGACGTCCGACGCGAGCGCCGCGACGACGGCGACCTTCTGCCGGTTGCCCTTCGAGTACGCGCGGCCCTTGACCCGCGGGTCGAGCTCGAAGCGGTCCAGGTACCGCCGGCGACGAGCCGGGTCCAGCCCGCCGCGCAGCCGGCCGAGCAGGTCGATGACCTCGCCACCGGTCAGGTTCGGCCACAGCGAGACCTCGCCCGGCACGTACGCGAGCCGCCGGTGCAGCGCGACGGCGTCGTGCCAGGGATCGCCGCCGAGCAACCGCATCTCTCCGGCGTCGGCGCGCAGCAGGCCCAGCAACAGCCGCAGCGTGGTGGTCTTCCCGGCCCCGTTCGGGCCGAGGAAACCGTGCACCTCACCGGTTGCCACGGTCAGGTCCAGGCCGTCGAGGGCGCGCGTGTGCCCGAAGGACTTCCGCAGGCCGCGGATCTCGATCGCCGGGCTCATCGGGTGGCCTCCAGCAGGATGCGGCGCTCGGCCGACGCGATCGCCGCGCGGGCGGTGCCGATGACGTCCGGGTTGACCGAGATCGAGGTGATCCCGAAGCGCACCAGGTGCTCGGCGAAGCCGGGTTTGGTGGACGGCGCCTGGCCACACAGCGACGAAGTGATGTTGCGGTGCCGGGCGATGCGGACGATCTTCTCGATGGCGTCGAGCACCGCCGGGTCGGCTTCATCGAACAGCTCGGCGCACACTCCGGAGTCGCGGTCGACGCCCAGCATCAGCTGGGTGAGGTCGTTGCTGCCGATCGAGACGCCGTCGATGCCCATCCCGGCGTACTCGCCCAGCCAGTGCACGACCGAGGGCACCTCGGCCATGACCCAGCGGTGCAGCCCGCGCTGGCGGCCCAGCGGGCTCGCGTCGACCAGTTCGAGGCACTCCTCCAGCTCCCACTTGGTGCGGACGAACGGGATCATCAGGTGCAGGTTCGGGGTCTGCTCGCGCACGCGGGCGAGGGTCTCCAGCTCGAGGGCGAACAGGTCGCGCTCGCGCACGTACCGGTAGCAGCCGCGGTACCCGATCATGGGGTTGCTCTCGACCGGCTCGAACTGCTCGCCGCCGGCCAGGCCGCGGAACTCGTTGGTCCGCAGGTCGGTCGCCCGGTAGACGACCGGCCGGGTGCCGAACGGCTTGGTGATCTTCAGCAGCGACTCGGCCATCTTGTCCACGAACGACCGTTCTTCGCCCTTGGCGAGCAGGTCGCGCGGGTGGCGGCCGCCGAGTGCCTCGGTCAGGAGGAACTCCGCCCGCAGCAGGCCGACGCCGTCGACCGCCTGCGCGGCGACCTCGTCGGCGTGTTCGGGCATGGCGAGGTTGACGTACAGCTTGGTGCCGATGGCTTCCGGCGCCACCGGGGCGGCGACGGGTGCGGTGCGGGCGGCCTCGTGCTTCGTCGCGCCGGCCCGGACCTCGCCCTGGGTGCCGTCGACGGTGACCAGGCTGCGGTCGACCAGGACGCGGGTGGCGCCGCCGGTGCCGACCACGCACGGGACGCCCAGCTCGCGCGCGACGACGGCCGCGTGGCAGGTCATCCCGCCGCCGTCGGTGACCACCGCGGCCGCCCGGCGGATGGCGGGCACCCAGTCCGGGTTGGTCATCGGCGCGACCAGGATCTCGCCGTCGCGCAGGTGTTTCGCCTCGACCGGGTCGTGCAGCACGCGCACCGCGCCGCTGCCCTCGCCGGGCGACGCGCCGAGCCCGGTCACCAGCGCCGCCGAGGCGCTCGCCGGGGCGAGCGGGGGCAGCGTGGTGATCGGCCGGGACTGGACGAGGAAGATCTCGTGGTCGGCAATCGCGAACTCGATGTCCTGCGGGACGCCGTAGTGCTCCTCGACGCGCGTGGCCATGCGGGCCAGTTCGAGCACGGCGGTCTCGCTGAGCACACGGCGGCCGCCCGCGGGCTCGGGCAGCTGGATGGTGACGTCGCCGCCGGACTCGTCGGCGACGATCTTGTGCGTCTGCCTGCCGATCCGCACCGACAGGATCAGCAGGTCCTGCTTCCCGACGACGTAGGTGTCGGGCTCGACCGCGCCGCTGACGATCGCTTCGCCCTGGCCGAAGACGCCTTCGATCACCACGCGGTCCCGGTCGCCGGTGCGCGGGTCGGCGGTGAAGATGACCCCCGATCGCTCCGAGCGGATCATGCGCTGGACGACGACGGCGATCGCCGGCTCGCCGGTGAACCCGCGGCTGGCCCGGTAGCTGACGACGCGCGGGCTGAACAACGACGTCCAGCAGTCGACGACGTGCTCGGCGACGGCGTGGTCGCCCCAGATGTTGGTGTAGGTGGCGTTCATCCCGGCGAAGGACGCTTCGGCGCCGTCTTCCCCGGTGGCCGAGGACCGGATGGCGACCGGCGTCGACGCGCCGAGCTGGTGGTAGGCCTGGGCGATCTCCTCCTGCAGGTCACCGGTCAGCCCGGCTTCCCTCACGAGGTCGCGGATGCGGTCGCACTGCGCGGCCAGGAACGTCGCGTCGTCCACATTGGCCAGCGCCTTGGCGTGCAGGTCGGCCACCTCAGCGCGCACGCCCGCCTTCTCGAGCGCGGCCCAGTAGCCGTCACGGGAGATGACGAAGCCGCCCGGTACGGGGAAGCCCGCCGCGATGAGCTCGCCGAGGTTGGCGCCCTTGCCGCCGACGGACTCGTCGTCGGTGAGCCGGATCTCGGCCAGGGTGCGTACGTAGGTCATCGGGGTCCTCCTGGGGGTGGGAACAGCTCGCCGAGCGGAAGCCGTGGTGAGGGTGCCGCCGGGACGGCGGGGTAGCCGAAGCGCAGGATCGCCTGGGGGCAGCCGGGGAGCGCCAGCTCCGAGACGAGCCGCGCCCGGAAGCCGGTGAGGTGCAGCGGTTGCGTGAGCACCGAGCCGGCCAGCGCCTTCGCCGTCGCGGTGAGCCAGGCTCGCTGCAGTGCCGCGCCGGCGGCGAGGCGGTCGGCGCGGGTGTCGCCGTCCGTGCAGACGACCAGCAGGTGCTCCGCGGCCAGCCGGTCGGCGAGCACGACGTCGTCCGGTACCGGGGTCTCCTCGCGGACGAGCCCCGCCACCGGCAGGGCGTCGCGGGTCAGCGCGTCCTCGGGGACGCCGTCGCCGATCGCGCTCCAGCCGTGGGTGTGCGCGGTCCAGACTTCGAGCTCGCGCTGGTAGCCGCGGTCTTCGCGGAGCACGCGCGTGGCGAAGCCGAGCAGCTCGGCCAGCCGGTCGAGGTGCCCGGGCGTGACGACGTGCACGCCGGTCGCCTCCCCCGCGACCGCCACGGCGGCGCGGACCGCCGGGGGAACCGGGCTGGGGTAGAAGGGGTGCCGATAGCTGCGGCGACGCGGGATGGCTTTGTACAGCGCGAATTCCCGGGCCGGCGTGGCGTGCGGGCGGCCGATCGTGACGGTGGCCGCGACGTCGTCGCCGTATTCGACGTGGCAGTCCCGGCCCAGTGCCCGGACCGCCAGCTCGAGATTGGTCACCGCGGCACCGCAGGAGAGCAGCCGATCCCGGCCGAACGGGTCGTGCCGGCGCAGCTCGACGTCGCGGCGCTCGAGGAGGTCCACCTCGGTCCCGCGGACGAGCAGCTGCCAGGGCTGGCTGTTGTGCACCGAAGGCGCCCGGCTCACGGCCCGGGCGAGGACGCCGATCTGGCCGGACGTCAGTGCGGTCATCGCGGTCACTCCTCTTCGCGGAGGCCGGACGCTCCGCCGCTCGTCATGGTCGCCGCGCTCGTGGTCCGGGCACCGGAGCACAAAGTCCCTCGGTCCGGCGGAATTCGTCCCCTACCGAAGACTCCGGCTCCCGCCGCACGATCGGCGTAACCCCGAGGAGAAAGAAGGAAGCCATGACCATCGGACGTGCGATCGTCGTCGGCACAGACGGCTCTCCCCGCGGTGACGCGGCACTGAGGTGGGCCTTCGAGATCGGCGCGCACGCCGGCGACACGGTCCGCGCGATCCTGGTCCGCCCCCGCGACACCCTGCTGCCGGGCACGTCGTTCACGATCCAGCCGCACGGGCGGGTGCCGGAGGTGGGCTATTCGCTCGACGAGCACATCGCGGGCCTGGGCATCGAAACGGCGGCTTCGGTGGAAACCCGGACGGTGCACGGAGACCCGGCGACCGAGCTGGTGACGGCGTCGGCGGACGCGGACCTGCTGGTGCTCGGAACCCACCGGGGAGGCGCGATGGCGGACCTGGTGCTGGGCAGCGTGGGACGCGAGTGCGTGCGGTTTTCGCGGTGCCCGGTCGTGGTCATCACCCCGGAAGCGGTGCACCGCCTGGCTCCGGCTTGATCTTTGAGGCTCGATCGCCGGGGTTTCTCACGCCGCAGGAATCCCGGCGTTCGCGTGGTAGTCCCAACCCGGGTGCGGAAGGTTGTACTCACAGCCCTGGTTCCAGCGGGTCGTGTCTCCGCACAAATGCCAGTACAGGTTCGCCAGGTCCGGCGGCCACAAGGTGATCCCCGTTCCGCCCACCCGCCCGTACTTGTCGCGCGATGCGATGTGCAGGAGCCGGGGCAGGAGGCTCGTGGCATAGGGGCTTCCGGCGACGGCGCCAACCGTGACACCCGCGACCAGGTCGGCGAGCTGCAGCTGGGGAACGTGGTGCGACGGCGCCATGAGAATCGGCATCACAACCTGAGTGGGCGCGTTGTACTTGGTTCCCTGAGTCGTGAGCGGAAGCGTCTCGGCAAGCCAGGCATGCTGCTCCGCGGAGTTTCCTCCAGGCTCGTCGGCGACGACGATTCCACGCCCTGGTGGGTCCTGGCTCTTCAGGAAATTGGACACCTTGTCATAGAGAAATCCCAGCACCGTGGCGCGCACCTGCGGGACCTCCCACTCCACCCGGCCACGGTCCCAAACGACCGAAACCGAGCGTGCTCCCGCCTCGACCGCCGCGTCGATCATCCTGCGTTGCAGCTCTGCGCGAATCGCGCGCCCTTCGTCGGTCTTGAACCAGCTGCCGCCTTTGGGGCTCCACTTGATCTCGGCTGTCGGAGGCACCTTGAGCTCCTCCCGGGCGGCCTTGATCCGGTTGCTGTAGAGCGCCACGGTGTCCTCGGGAAACAGCACCGCACCGAGGCCGATCAGGTGACCGAGTCCTGGTCGGCTGGGATTCAGTTGTTCGGAGTCGTCCGTCAAGACCAACCACATCGGACACCACCACCTCATGGGAATCAGTCGTGTCACCTGTGAGTCGCTTGCGGGCGTGATTTTGCAACAAATCGGGCATTCACTTGCGCGTGGCCCACCGGAACAGCTCGTCCGCACCCCAGACCAGCACGGGCATCGGCAGCAGCATCGCCACCACCCAAGCCGGCAACGCCGCCGTCCCGAACAGGTGCTGCAATGGCGGCAGATAGATCAACGCCGCCGCGAACACCAACTCGAACGCGATCCCACCCAGCAGCAACCGGTTCGTCGTCAAGCCCACCGACTTCAACGACACCCGCTCCGTCCGGGCCGCGAACGCCGTGCCCACCTGGCAGAACACGATCGCCGCGAAGCTCGCCGTCGTCGCCTGCAGGTACGCCGTGTGCAACGCTCCCGTCGACACGTCCGCTCCCGGGTGCCAGCCCGCCGCGTACAGCACCGCGAAGTACGCCCCCAGCACCAGCACGCCCGACAGCAGGCCCATGATCCCCCATGCCCGCAACAACATCCGGCCGGTGACCACGCCCTCCGAACGCCGGCGTGGACGACGCGACATCAGGCCCGGCTCGGCGGGCTCACGGCCCAGCGCCAATGCCGGCAGCGTCTCCGTGCCCAGGTCGATCGCCAGGATCTGCAGCACCGTCAGCGGCAGCGGGATCATCCCGCCCGACACCGCGAACAGCAGGAACGGCAGCACCTCCGGCACCGCGTGCGCGAAGATGTAGAGCACGAACTTCCGGACGTTGTCGAAGACCCGGCGGCCCTCCCGCACCCCGGCGACGATCGTCGCGAAGTTGTCGTCCGTCAGCACGACCGTCGCCGCTTCCTTCGCGACGTCCGTGCCGCCCACGCCCATCGCCACGCCGATGTCGGCCCGGCGCAACGCCGGCGCGTCGTTGACGCCGTCGCCGGTCATCGCCACCACTTCGCCGCAGTCGCGCAACGCGTCCGCGATGCGCAGCTTGTCCTCCGGCGCGGCGCGGGAGAACACCACCTCGCCGTCGGCGGTCAGCGCGTCGTCGAGCGCCGGCTCCGGCATGCGGGCCAGGTCCTCGCCGCTGATCACCCGGTCGGCGCCGATCCCGACGCGGCGGGCGATCTCGGCCGCGGTCAGGCCGTTGTCGCCGGTCACCACGTGGACCTTGATCCCCGCCGAGTGGCAGTCCGCCACGGCCGCGGCGACCTCGGGGCGGGGCGGGTCGACCAGGCCCACCAAACCGAGCAGGCGCAGGTCCGTCTCCGCTTCCTCCCGGTCCGCCGGCACCGACGGCACCGGACGGCCGGCGACGGCCAGCACGCGCAACGCCCGGCCGGCCATCTCGTCGACGAGCGCCATGAGCCGCGCCCGCTCTTCGACCGGCAGCGCACACCGCGGCAAGACCTGCTCCGGCGCGCCCTTCGTCGAGACGTACAGCTCGTCCCCGGCGATATCCACAGTGGACATTCTCTTCAAGCGGGGATCGAACGGGTACAGCGCCTTCCGGTGAGCGTCCCGAGTGGACAGATCGACACCGTGGGATTCCGCGTAGCGCAGCAACGCCAGCTCCGTCGGATCGCCGCTCGCCCCACCGAGGTCCGCGGTGCTGCACCGGGCCAGCGCCGCGACCAGCGGTTCCGGCTCGCCGACCGGCTGGATTTCTTCGACGCGCATCTCGTTCCGGGTCAGCGTCCCGGTCTTGTCGGTGCAGATCACCGTCGTGGACCCCAGGGTCTCGACCGCCGACAGCCGCTTGACCAGCGCGCCCTCCTTCGCCATCGACCGCACTCCCGCGGCCAGGGCGAGCGTGATCGTCGGCAGCAGCCCCTCGGGGACGTTCGCCACCAGCAGGCCGATCGCGAACACGAACGCCGCCGACCACGACAGCCCGGCCAGCCACCCCAGCGGAAGGAACCCGATCCCCACGACGACCGCGACGAGCGCGATCAGCCACGCGACCCGCCGCACCTGCCGTTCGAGCGGGCTCTCTTCACGCCCGACCCGCGCCGAGAGCGACGCGATCCGGCCGATCTCGGTGTGCCGCCCGGTCGCGTGGACGACCGCGTGCGCGGCTCCGGCGACGCACACCGTGCCGCTGAACACGAGCACCGGCGAGTCGAGGGCGCGCGTCGCGTCGTCGTGGGCGTCGGCCATCCGCGTGACCGGCACCGACTCCCCCGTCAGCATCGACGCGTCGACGTCGACCGTGCCGTCGATCAGGCGGGCGTCGGCCGGGACGCGGTTGCCTTCCTCCAGCAGGAGCACGTCGCCGGGCACCAGCTCGGTGGCGGGCACGTGCCACACCTGGCCGTCGCGCAGCACCGGCGCCCGGTCGGGCAGGTACTTCCCCAGTGCCTCGACGGCCTTTTCCGCCTGCTGCTCCTGGACGAACGCGAGCAGGCCGTTGAGCAGGATGACCGCGGCGATGGCGATCGCCAGGTTCGTCGTCCCGGCCACCCAGGCCAGCCCACCCGCGACCCACAGCAGCAGCGCGAGGGGGTGGACCAGCTGCCGCAGCAGGGCGAGTGGCCACCGGTGGCCACCGCGCGACGGCAGTGCGTTCGGGCCGCTCACCTCAAGCCGGCGAGCGGCTTCCCGGGCTGTCAGGCCGGCCGGGGCGGTGCGCAGGTCCCGCAGCAGCCGCGCGACCGGCTCGCGGGCGTCGACCGTCGGTTCCTCCGCGGCGACGGGTTTCGTCCTCAGATGGGTGGTCATCATGCCTACCTTCGCTTCGGGGTGGCGAGGCCGACCAGCAGCAGCGCCTGGGGAATGCCGGGCAGCACTTCGGCGTGCCGGGCCCCCTCGGCCGTGGTCAACAGGGACAGGACGACGCGCTCGGAGGCGAACCCGCGCATGGCCGCGGCCAGCCGGGTCGAGTGGAGTGCAGCACCCGCGAGAACGTGGTGGCGACGACTGTCACCAGGGGTCGTGACGAGCAGCGACGACTGGCCGGTGAGGTCGGCGCCGAGCCGCTTCACCGCCGCGGCCCAGTCGGGCCGGACGATCCGGACGTCGGTGTCCGGCCAGAAGTCCTCGCCCGCGACCGCACCGAGCACGGCAAGGCTCACCGGCCGCAGCGCGGTGCCACGCCCCGGCTCGTCGAGCTTGCGCAGGGCGGCGTACCGCGCCCACTCTCCGCTCGACGGGGCGCGCGAGGCACCGATCCGGACGACTGCGGAGACATCGGGCCGGTCGGGGTCCTGGGGGAAAGCCACGACCGGGTCATGCCCCAGCACCCGCAGCACGGCCCAGACCGTCGACAACGCGGCGCCGCACTCCAGCAGGGCAGCCGTGCCGGCCCGATCGCGCCGGGTGAGCAGCTCGGTCAGCACGACCTCGTCCGGCCGGACCTCGGCGACGCACCGGTTCGGGCCGAGCCGTGCCAGTGCGTCCCCCAGCACCGCCCGGGCCGAGGCGTCCCACCGGAACGCGGGCCGGGTCATCCGCCCGTGGGGACGCCGAGATGCCGCGTGGCGGCCCGGCAGGTGGCCAGCAGGCCGTCGGCGTCGATCACGGTGACCCGGTTCTCCAGGCCCGGGGGCACCTCGGCGCGGACGTCCGGGTCCGGCGAGACCAGCGCGACAGGCACGTGGTCGCGGACCGCGCAGACGACGCCGAACTCGCGCGCGGTCAGCTCGGCTTCCTGGCCGCGGACGTCGACGACCAGGTCGGGCTGGGCGAACGGTTCGTCGAGCGGACACCGGCCCCCGACCGCGAGGGCCCGGCAGAGCCCGGCGCGGCTGTGGCAGCGGCTGACCAGGCAGCCGGCGTCCCGCAGGGGCTGGACGAGGAAGTCGGCGGCACCGAAGGACGCTTCGGTCAGCAGGACGTGCATGGGTCACCTCACGGACACTCGGGCGAGCGCCTCTTCGGCGCCGCGGGCCAGCTCCAGGTCTTCCCGGGGCAGGACGATCAGGGCGGGCACGGGCGAGTCCGCCCCGGTGATGATCCGGTCGACGTCGGTGTGCGGCACGGTCCCGGCCCGCAGGCCGAGCACACCCAGCCCGTCGAGGACGGACGTGATCAGCTCGGGCTGGTGCTCGGCGACGCCGCCGGTGAAGACCACGGCGTCCAGCTGGGACAAGCTCGTCGCCGCCGCACCGATCTCGCGGCGGAGCCGGTGCCGGTAGACGTCGAGCGCGACCCCCGCGTCCTGCTCACCGCGCGCGGCCGCGGCCAGCACCCGGCGCAGGTCGCCGTCGGTGCCGGTCATCCCGGCCAGCCCGGAGCGGTGGAACAGCGCGTCGGCCATCTCCGCCGCGCTCATCGGCGCGGTCTGCATCACGTGCAGCAGCAGGCCGGGATCGACCGAGCCCGATCGCGTCGCCATCATGGCGCCTTCCAGCGGGGTGAACCCCATGCTGGTGTCGACGCCGTGGCCGTCACGGATCGCGGTCACCGACACCCCGGCGCCGACGTGGGCGCACACGATCTGCAGGTCTTCCGGCCGCCGGCCCAGCAGCTCGCCGGTGCGCCGCAGGGCGTACTGGCACGACAGACCGTGGAAACCGTAGCGGCGCAAGCGGTTCTGCGCGGTCCACGCCCGCGGCAGCGGGTAGCGGGCCGCGGCTTCGGGCATCCGGGCGTGGAACGCCGTGTCGAAGCACGCGACCAGCGGAACGTCCGGCAGCAGCCGGCGGACCTCGCGCGTCACCCGCAGCGACAGCGGCTGGTGGTTCGGTGCCAGCGAGGTGAGCCGTTCGAGGTTCGCGAGCAGCGCGTCGTCCACGAGCGCCGGCGTCTTCTGCGAACCGCCGTGGACGAACCGGACCGCGACCGCGCCGACCTCGGACCAGCGGGTGATCGCCCGGGACACCGCGGTGGGATCGGCCAGGTCCCACGCGACCCAGCCGACGCCGGTCCCGGCGTCGACCAGGGACACCTTCATGCTCGACGAGCCCGGGTTCAGGGTCAGCACACGCACGGCTCTCTCCTCGGCTCAGTCGCGCAACGCGCGCAGGAACGGGTCGGTGGCCGGTGCCGGTTCCAGCCGGGCGCGGACGTCGAGGGCCAGGCAGCCTTCGGAGACCACGCGCACCGGGTTCAGGTCCAGCTCGGCCAGCTCCGGCACCAGCTCGGCCAGCCGGCTGACCTTCAGCAGCAGCTCGCGCACGGCGGCGCGGTCGAGCTGCCCGGAGGCCCACAGCGTCTTCGACGCGCGCAGGCCGTCGAGCAGCAGGTCGGCGTCGGCGCCGGTGAGCGGGGCGAGGCGGGCGGCGTGGTCGGCGATCAGGTCGGTGTCGACGCCGCCGAGGCCGAACACGACCAGCGGCCCGAACACCGGGTCCGAGCGCACGCCGACGAGCAGCTCGCGGCCGGGTTCGGCCATCGGCTGAACGGTCACGCCGCGCAGGGCCGAGCCGAACCGGGACCGCAGCGTGCGGAACGCTTCGAGGATCCGGTCGGCGCCGTGGACGTTCAGCAGCACACCGCCGCCGGCGGTCTTGTGCAGCAAGCCGTCGGCGTCGGCCTTCAGCACTACCGGCGAGCCGAGATCGGCGGCCACGGCGTCCATCGAATCGCCGGCTTCGACGTAGTGCGTCTCCACCATCGGGATCTCGGCCAGGTGCAGCAGTTCGACGGAGTCGGCGGGTGGGAGCCAGCCTTCGCGCTCGGCGGCGAACGCCCGCAGGGCGTCCGGATCTGCCAGGGGGGCAAGGGTTTCCGCCGCTTCGGGCCGGTTGAGCCACTGCTCGTAGCGCACGAGCCGGGCCAGCACGGCGGCGGCCGCGGCGGGGTCGTCGTAGCAGGCCGTGACTCCGGTGCCGGGGACCAGCGGGGCGACCCGGGCGCGTTGCCCGGGGCGCACGGCGAAGACGGTCTTGTACTCGGGCGGAAGCACCTCGGCGAGCGCGGAACCCGGGTCGCCGACCGCGGTCGGCACGGTCGCGGCGATCACCGCGTCGACCCCGTCGTCGTCGAGAACCGCGCGCAGGGCGTCGGCGAACACCCGGGGCGCGACGGCCGCGGTCGTGTCGACCGGGTTCCGCACGGCCGCCTCCGCGGGCAGCAGCTTGGCGAGGCGTGCCCGGGTGTCGTCGGACAGGTCCGCCATGACCAGGCCTTCGCGCTCGCAGGCGTCGGCGGCCAGCACCCCGGCCCCGCCGGCGTTGCTGACCACAGCCACCCGTGGGCCGCCGGGCAGGAGCTGCCAGGACAGCCCGGCGATGACGTCGACCAGCTCGGCGACGGTGTCGACGGCGATGACCCCCGCCTGCTCGAACAGTGCGTCCCGGGTGACGGCGGGGGTCGCGGCCGCGGCGGTGTGCGAAGCGGCCGCGCGCTGGGCGGTGTCGCCGCTGCCGGAGCGGACGGCCAGCACCGGCCGGGTGCGCGCCAGCTGCCGCGCGAGCCGGCTGAACTTGCGGGGGTTGCCGAACGATTCGAGGTAGAGCACGGCCAGTTCGGTGCGTGGGTCGGCGGTCCACCACATCAGCAGGTCGTTGCCGCTGACGTCGTACTTGTCGCCGGTGGAGACCAGAGTCGACATGCCGAGACCGAGATCTCCGAGAGACTCCGCGAGCGCGATGCCGACGCCGCCGGACTGGGTGACCACGCCGATGGTGCCGGGTTGCACGGTCGTGCCGAGGAAAGTGAGGTCGTACGGGCACGCCGGGTCGGTCGAGAGAACACCGAGGCAGTTCGGGCCCACCAGCCGCATCCCGTACTCGCGCACCGCCGCGCGAACACGGTCGCCGTGCTCGGTGCCGGTCAGCCCCGAGGAGATGACAACGACCGCCCGGACGCCCCGTTTCCCGCATTCTTCGACCGCCTCGGCCGCGGCCGGTGCGGGCAGGCAGACCACCGCGAGCT
Organism: Amycolatopsis sp. NBRC 101858; assembly: GCF_030269325.1. Lineage (GTDB taxonomy): Bacteria > Actinomycetota > Actinomycetes > Mycobacteriales > Pseudonocardiaceae > Amycolatopsis > Amycolatopsis ponsaeliensis. Next base: position 1,705,720 of record NZ_BSTD01000002.1, read on the forward strand.
CGGGCGTGCGGCTCAGCTTCGCGACGGACGGCACGCTCGGCACGCCGAGGATCACGCGGGCGTGCGGGTTCACCACCTCGACCGGGCCCCGGTAGCCGGAGGCGGCCAGGTTGGCTAGCACCGCGTGCCCCACCGAGCCGGGACGCCGGCCGGCGCCGAGCACGGCGATCGAGGACGGCTTGAGCAGGTGCGCCAGGCTGGCCGCGTCGGCGACCGAGTCACGCTTCAGCACGGCGTCCAGGTAAGCGGGGTCCTCGTCGAGGGTCATCACGACGTCGCGTTCGGGACCGCCGATACTGGCTTCGAAGCCGAGCCCGAGGTCCTTGAAGACGTGGATCACCTTGGCGTTCTCGGCGAGCACCTCGGCGAGGAACCGCTTCAGGCCGGTCTTGCGGGCGTGGGAGACGAGGTGCTCCATCAGCAGGGTCGCGACGCCCTGGGTACGTACCGACGCGTCCACGACGAGCGCGACTTCGGCGTCGGTGGAGTTCTTCAGCACTTCGTAGTTCGCGACGCCGACGAGCTCACCGCGCCGGTAGCAGCCCACGGCGTAGTGGCCGAGGTCGGCTTCGGCGGTCATCCCGGCGGCCAGTCTGTCCAATCCGGACGGTGCGCCGAAGAAGCGGAAGTAGGTGTCCTGCTGGGTGAGCCGGGTGTGCAGGGCGAGCACCTCGGCGGTGTCGGCCGGGTGCAACGGGCGCACGAGCACCACGTCGCCGTCGGTGAGCAGGGCCCGGGAGCCCGCCTCCACACTCATTCGTTCTCCTCGGGACGCGAGGGTGGGCGCGGCCGACCAAGGGACCGCGCCCACCGCGGAGGGGTCACTCAGTCCTTCGTGACCTGGATCTTGACGTGCTTGTCGCGCGGGTGCTCCGAAACCGGCATCGAGATCTCGAGGATGCCGTCGGTGTACGTCGCCTTGACCTTGGCCGGGTCGGCCCCGGCCGGCAGGCTGACCGTGCGGCTGAAGGTGCCGTAGTAGAACTCGCTGCGGCCTTCGGCCTGCTCCTTCGCCGCACGTTCGGCGGAGATGGTCAGCAGCCCGTTGTGCGTGGTCACGGAGATGTGCTTCTCCGGGTCGAAGCCGGGCAGTTCGGCCCGCACGAGGTACTTCCCGTCCTCTGTGGACTCCTCGATCCGGACCGGGTTGTGCTCGGCGAACGGCCAGGGGTTCTCCAGCCACGCGGCGAGGCTCGGCATCGCCAGGCGTGAGCCCGGCACCAAGGCAGTCATCCGTTCCTCCTTCCGTGCGACATCGGGTGTCGCAGGACAAGGAGACCTCGGTCCCGGGGGGCGCCGACGCGGCCGGACTACCCGAACCGCGAGGACCTTCGTCACCGGTCGCCCGCCGGGGACCAATGGCCCTGTGCGGCCGGCGGGGCGGGTGTCAGTCTCGGGGCCCCGGGGGCCGAAGGGAGCGGTCATGCCGAACGGAAGCGAGGACTGGCGTCTCGACGTCACGATGGAGCACGAGCCGCGACGGACCCGGGCCCAGCTCGTCCTGCGGACCCCGGAAGGGCACGAGTTCTCCGGAGTGGGCCTGGCCCACCGTGCCGGTCCGGCCCGGGTGGCCGGCTACCTCGCGCTGGGCCGGGCGATGTCCGACCTGACCGAGGAGCTGCTGGAAGCCGCAATGGTCGAAGCGGAGGTGGAGACCGGCCGGGCGTGGAGCTCCTGACCGCTCAGCCGACCGGCGCCGACCACTCCAGCTGCACGCCGCCTTCCGGCCCGCTGCCGAGCGTGAACGTCCCACCGGCGGCCTCGGCCCGATCGCGCAGGTTGCCCAGCCCGCTCGGTGAGATGCCGTCCGCCAGCCCCTTGCCGTCGTCGACGACCAGGATCCGCAGCACCCCCTCCTGCACCGCGACCGACACCGTGACCGACGACGCGTCCGCGTGCCGCACCGCGTTGCTGACCGCCTCGCGCACGACCGCCTCGACCTGCTCGGCCAGCTGCGCCGGCACCGTGTCGATCGGCCCGGACATGCTGACCGTCGGCTGAAGCGGCGCGTCGTCGGTCAGCTCCGCGATCGCGTCGTGCAGGCGGTGCCGCAGCCGCAGTCCCGTCTCCCCCGCCGCGCCGCCGTGCAGGTCGAAGATCGCCGTGCGGATCTCCTGCACGATCTCGTGCATCTGCTCGATACTGTCCCCGAGCCGCTTCTGCAGCTCCGGCGACTTCGTCCGGCGTTGCGTGCTCTGCATCGACAGCCCGACGGCGAACAGCCGCTGGATCACGTGGTCGTGCAGGTCGCGGGCGATCCGGTCGCGATCGCCGAGGACGTCCAGCTCGCGCGCGGCCCGCTGCTGCGCCGCCAGCTGCAGGGCCAGTGCCGCCTGGTCGGCGAACGAGGCCACCACCGGCAGCTGGGCCGTTTCGAACGAGCCCGCCCCGGTCTCGCGGGCCGCGATCAGCACGCCGGTCGTCCGGTCACCCGCCCGCAGCGGGACCACCAGCGCGGGCCCGAAGCGGTGCTCGCCCAGCGCGAGCTCCGGCACGCTGCGCGGGGTCCGGTCCCGGTAGACCGCGCCGGGCACGCTGCCCCCGACGTCGATGCGCGTCCCCGACAGCTCCGCCGCCCGCGTCCCCGCGCACACCGTGACGGTCAGGTCGTCGACGTCGTCGCCCCAGTCGTCGTCGACGTCGAGCCGCCCGGAGTTGGGCAACGCGAGGATCGTGACGTCGGAGGCGGTGAGCTCCAGCGCCCGGCTGGCGATCAGGTTCAGCGCCTCGGCCGGGTCGGTGCCGCCCAGCAGCTCGGTCGTCACCTCGCTGGTCGCGGCCAGCCACTGCTGCCGGACCCGGGCCTGCTCGTAGAGGTGCGCGTTCTCGATCGCGATGCCGGCCGCGGCGGCCAGCGCCTGCACGACGACCTCGTCGTCGTCGGTGAACGGCTCACCGTTCTTCTTCTCGGTCAGGTAGAGGCGGCCGAAGACCTCGTCGCGGACGCGGACCGGTACTCCGAGGAAGGTGTGCATCGGCGGGTGGTGGGCGGGGAACCCGACCGAAGCGGGGTGCTCGGAGATCTGCTCCAGCCGCAGGGGCTTCGCCTCATCGATGACGACGCCCAGCACACCGTGCCCTTCCGGCAGGTCACCGATGAGCCGGCGCGTCTCGTCGTCGATTCCGATGTAGACGAACTCCGACAAGGACCCGTCCTCGGCGAGCACCCCGAGGGCACCGTACTTCGCTTCGCCGAGCTCGATCGCGGCCTGCACGATCCGCGTCAGCGTGGTGTCCAGCTCCAGTCCGGACGCGACCGCCAGCACGGCGTCGAGCAGGCCGTCCATCTTGTCGCGGGTGCCGATCAACAGCTCGATCCGGTCCTGCAGGTCGCGCAGCAGCTCGCGCAGCCGCAGGCCGGACAGCGTGCTAGCCATCCGCCGCGGCTCCTGCCGGGCTTCACTCACCAAGGCCTCCGCATCATCGGTGACTTTGTCCCCTTTCCGCGCCACCGCTGGGCGCGAGACCGTCACAAGAAGCTTCGGATCGCCAGTGTGCCGCTCTGCGGTACCGAGGGGAAACCATGACACTACCCATCACTTCGGTCGGGCTGCTGGACGCCGATCAGGTGAAGTCCGTGATCGGCGCCGCGGTGCTGGCACCGTCGACGCACAACACGCAGCCGTGGCGGTTCCGCTGCACGTCGGCGGGCATCGAGCTGCACGCCGATCCGGACCGCGCGCTGCCGGTGGCCGACGCCGACCAGCGGGAGCTGCTGCTCTCGTGCGGAGCCGCGCTGTTCAACCTGCGCACGGCCATCCACGCGCTGGGCGCCCACCCCGCCACCACGCTGCTCCCCCGGCGCGACGATCCGACGCTGCTCGCCCTGGTCCGGCCGTTCGCCGCCCGCCGACCGGATCCGCGGCTGGTCGAGCTGGCCGACGCGATCCCACGCCGGCACACGAACCGGACCCCGTTCGAGACGGAGGTCATCCCGGCGTCCACGGTGGCCGAGCTGCGGCACGCGGCCGAGGTCGAGCAGGCCTGGCTGCCCCGGTTGAGCGCGGACCAGCTGGAACAGCTGCGGGAACTCGTCCACAAGGGCCACCACGTGCAGACCGCCGATCCCGCGTTCCTCGCGGAGTGGCGGGAGTGGACGGCCCGTGGCCCGGAGAGTCGCGACGGCGTCCCCGAGTACGCGGCCGGCGCGACCCCCTCGAACAACGGGGGCTGGGTCCTGCGGGACTTCGGCTCGAGCGACCGCGGCCGGCCGGACGACTCCGAACCGTTGGTCGTGGTCATCGGCTCGTTCGACGACGCCCGGGCCGACCGGCTCCGGGCGGGCCAGGCGATGCAGCGCGTCCTGCTGACCGCAACGGCGGCCGGGTTCGACGCGTCGTTCATCTCCCAGCCGGTGGAGGTCCCGTCGGTGCGCAAGGAGCTGCGCTCCCTGCTCGGCGGCGGGCTGTGGCCCCAGATCGTGCTGCGGCTGGGCCGCGGGGAACCGGTGCCGTGGACGCCGCGTCGATCCCTGGAGGACGTCCTGCTGGACCCGGGGCGGCTGAGCGCCTGAGTCAGCTCTTCTGGTTGCGCAGCTCGGTGGCCAGCACGGCAGCCTGCGTCCGCCGCTCCATACCCAGCTTGGTCAGCAACCGCGACACGTAGTTCTTGACCGTCTTCTCGGCGAGGAACATGCGCTCGGAGATCTGCCGGTTGGTCAATCCTTCACCGATGAGCTCCAGCAGCTTCTTCTCCTGGTCCGAGAGGTCGGCCAGCGGTCCCTTCTTGGCCTGGCTGTCGCGCAGCTTGGCCATCAGGGCCGCCGCCGCGTGGGCGTCGAGCAGGGACTTGCCCGCGCCGACGTCCAGCACCGCGGAAACCAGGTCCATGCCCTTGATGTCCTTGATGACGAACCCGCTGGCCCCGGCCATCACCGCGTCGAGCATCGCCTGCTCGTCGGTGTAGGACGTCAGCATCAAGCATTTGAGCTCCGGCAGCTTGGAGCGCAGCTCGCGGGCCAGCTCGATGCCGTTGCCGTCGGGCAGCCGCACGTCCAGCACCGCGACGTCGGGGTTGAGCGCCGGGATGCGGGCCAGTGCCTGCGAGACGCTGCCGGCCTGCCCGACGACGGTGAGGTTCTCGTCCTCGTCCAGCAGATCGGCGACACCACGGCGGACGACCTCGTGGTCGTCGACGAGAAATACGCGGAGCATTCCGACCTCCCGGGAACGGTTCGACGGAGATCAGCCTACGACCACAGGACCCCGGATGGCAGGGACCGGCGTCCGTCGCGGAAGTGACCAAGGACCCTCTCGCCGGAGGGCCCCCGGATCGGATGCTGCCCGGGACAACATCGTCCGCGCGAGCAGGAGAACCGGATGAGCGCCCTGGACATCGCCCGATGGCAGTTCGGGATCACCACCGTCTACCACTTCATCTTCGTCCCGCTGACCATCGGCCTGTCCTTCCTGGTCGCCGGGATGCAGACGGCGTGGGTGCGCACCGGTGACGACAAGTACCGCCGGATGACGAAGTTCTGGGGGAAGCTGTTCCTCATCAACTTCGCCATGGGCGTGGCGACCGGCATCGTGCAGGAATTCCAGTTCGGGATGAACTGGTCGGACTACAGCACGTTCGTCGGCGACATCTTCGGCGCGCCGCTGGCCATCGAAGGCCTGCTGGCCTTCTTCCTCGAGTCGACGTTCCTCGGCCTGTGGATCTTCGGCTGGGACAAGCTGCCGAAGAAGCTGCACCTGGCGACCATCTGGATCGCCTCGATCGGCACCGTGCTCTCCGCGTACTTCATCCTCGCCGCCAACTCCTGGATGCAGCACCCGGTCGGCTCGGTCGTGAACCCGGCGACCGGCCGCGCGGAGCTGAAGGACTTCGGCGCCGTGCTCACCAACTCCACCGCCGTCGGCGCCTTCGCCCACACCATCACCGCGTGCTTCCTCACCGCCGGCATGTTCGTCGTCGGGATCAGCGCCTGGCAGCTGCGAAAAGGCAACAACGCCGACGTCTACCGCCCGTCGATGAAGCTCGCCCTGGTCACCGTCCTGATCGCCAGTCTCGGCGTCATCGTCACCGGTGACCTGCAGGCCCGGCTGATGACCGAGCAGCAGCCGATGAAGATGGCCGCCGCCGAAGCGCTCTACGACACCGTCGCGCCCGCGTCGTTCTCCCTGTTCACCATCGGCTCGCTCGACGGCTCGCAGGAGAAGTTCAGCATCCGCGTCCCCGGCGTGCTCTCCTTCATGGCCACCGGCAAGTTCGACGGCCGCGTCGAGGGCATCAACGACCTGCAGGCCGCCGAACAGCGGCAGTACGGGCCCGGCGAGTACCGGCCGGACATCCCGGTTGCCTACTGGACGTTCCGCCTGATGATCGGCTTCGGCTTCCTCTGCCTGCTCATCTCGCTCGTCGGCCTCTGGCTGTTGCGCCGCGGCCGCACCCCGCGCGCCCGCTGGTTCTTCCCGGTCGCCACCGCCGGGATCGCCCTGCCGTTCCTGGCGAACAGCGTCGGCTGGATCTTCACCGAGATGGGCCGCCAGCCGTGGTCGGTGTTCGGCGTGCTGAAGACCGCCGACTCGGTCTCGCCCACGGTGTCCGCGGGCACCGTGCTGACCTCGCTGATCGTGTTCACCGCGCTCTACGGCGTCCTCGCGGTCGTCGACGGCGTCCTGATGGTCCGCTACGCCAAGGCCGGTCCCCCGCCGCCCGAGGCACCGCGTGACGAAACCGATTCCGACGAGCCGCGGCCCGCGGCCTTCGCCTACTGACGCCGGAGACTCGTCATGGCTCTCACCGACATCTGGTTCCTGCTCATCGCGGTCCTCTGGACCGGCTACTTCGTCCTCGAAGGCTTCGACTTCGGCGTCGGCATGCTGCTGCGCGTCCTCGGCCACGACGACACCGACCGCCGCGTGCTGATCAACACCATCGGCCCGGTCTGGGACGGCAACGAGGTCTGGCTCCTCGTCGCCGGCGGCGCCACCTTCGCCGCGTTCCCGCTCTGGTACTCGAGCCTGTTCTCCGGCTTCTACCTGGCCCTGCTGCTGGTGCTGGTCGCGCTGATCCTGCGCGGCGTGGCGTTCGAATTCCGCGGCAAGATCGACAGTCCTCGCTGGCGGAACACCTGGGACTGGATCATCGTCTTCGCCTCGGCCGGCCCCGCGTTGCTGTGGGGGGTCGCCTTCGGCAACATCGTCCACGGCGTCCCGCTCGACGCGAAGCACCACTTCACCGGCACGTTCTTCACCCTGCTCAATCCGTACGCGCTGCTCGGCGGCCTGGCCACCTTGACGCTGTTCGCCTTCCACGGCGCGGTTTTCCTCACCTTGAAGACGACCGACGCCCTCCGCGACCGGGCCCGGACACTGAGCCGCGCGCTCGGCGGCGCCGCGATCGTGTTCGGCGGCGTGTTCCTCGGCTACACCGCGATCGAGCACGGCGGCTGGGCGTGGCTGACGTCGCTGATCGCCGCGGCACTGCTGGCCGCGGGCGTGCTGTTCGCCACCGGCGAGCGCGAGGGCTTCGCCTTCGCGAGCACGGCGGGCGCGATCATCGCCGTCACCGTCACGCTGTTCTGGTCGCTGTACCCGAACGTGCTGCCCTCGACGACCGACCCGGCGTTCAGCTTGACCACCACGAACGCTTCGTCCACGCACTACACGCTGCAGATCATGACCTGGGTCGCCGTCGCGTTCACCCCGATCGTGCTGGCCTACCAGGCGTGGACGTACTGGGTGTTCCGCAAGCGGATCGGCCGGGCGTCGATCCCGGCCGGCGGCGGCCTGCCGGCGGGCCGCCGGTGAAGCCCCTCGACCCGCGGCTGCTGCGCCACGCGAGTGCGGTCCGGCCGTTCGTCCTCGCCTGCGCCGCGCTGGGCGTGCTCACCGCGATGCTGGTGCTCGCCCAGGCGGAACTGCTGGCGAAGACGATCACCTGGGCCTTCCTCGACGGCCTGGCGCTGCGGTCGCTGCTGGTTCCGGTCGGCCTGCTCCTGCTGGTCGTCGTGGCCCGTGCGGGGCTCGCGTGGCTGTCCGAAACGACCGCACACCGCGCCGCCGCGCGGGCGCTCTCCCAGCTGCGGGAGACGGTGATCGGCGCGGCGCTGCGGATCGGCCCCCGGCAGGCGGACCGCTCCCCCGCCGAAGTCGCCTCCTTGGCGACGCACGGCGTCGACCGGCTCGAAGGCTACTTCGCCCGCTACCTGCCGCAGCTGCTGATCGCGTCGGTCGTGCCGCTGGTGGTCGGCGTGCGGATCCTGGCCGCCGACTGGGTCGCCGCGGTGATCGTGGGCTTCACCGTGCCGCTGATCCCGCTCTTCATGATCCTCATCGGGCTCTACACCCAGCGCGACGTCCGGCGGCAGTGGAAGACGCTTTCGGTGCTGGGCAACCACTTCCTCGACCTCGTCGCCGGGCTGGCCGAGCTGACCGCGTTCGGCCGGGCCCGCGCGCAGATCCGGTCGCTGCGGGAGATCACCGAGAAGTACCGGACGCAGACCCTGCGGACCCTGCGCGTCGCGTTCCTGTCCGCGTTGGCGCTGGAACTGCTGGCGACGCTGTCGGTCGCAGTCGTCGCCGTGTCGATCGGGCTCCGGCTGCTGGCCGGCGAGCTGGACCTGCGGACCGCGCTGGTCGTGCTGATCCTCGCGCCCGAGGTCTACCTGCCGCTGCGGGCGGTGGGCGCCCGCTTCCACGACAGCGCGGAGGGCCTCGCCGCGGCCGAGGAGATCATCGCACTCGCCGACACCCCTGCCGGGGACACCGGCACCCACACCGTTCCCGACCTCACCCGGGTGGCGCTGCGCTGCGAAGACGTCACGGTCAACGGCCGGTCCGGTCCGATCCTCGACGGGTTCTCGCTGCGGATCCCGCCCGGCGAGGTCATCGGCGTGACCGGGCCGAGCGGAGCCGGCAAATCGACGCTGCTCGACGTCCTGCTGGGCTGGCGACGACCTGAGGCCGGCCGGGTCCTGCTGGGCGAGGTGGACCTCGCCGACATCGGCCGCGCCACCTGGCACCGACACCTCGCCTGGGTGCCCCAGCAACCCCACCTGGTCGCCGGGACGGTCGCGGAGAACATCCGGCTGGGCTCCCCGGACGCGAACGACGACGCCGTGCGCGCCGCCGCCGACACCGCTGCGCTGGACGTTCCGCTGTCGACCGTGGTCGGCGAGCTGGGTGCCGGGCTGTCCACGGGGCAACGCCGTCGCGTCGCGCTCGCCCGCGCCGTGCTGCTCGAGCGGCCGCTGATCCTGCTCGACGAGCCGACCGAAGGCGTCGACGCCGAGACCGAGGCCGCCATCCTGGACCGGCTGCCGAAGGTGCTCGCGGGACGGACCGCCGTCATCGTCAGCCACCACCCCGCCGTGCTGGCCCGGTGCGACCGGGTCGTCACGCTCGGCGGCACGGTTCCGGCTGCCACCGCGACTCCCGCTGCCGGCGTTCCATCCACCACAGCGGCCCGTCCCGCGCCCGTGCCGACAGCTCCCTCCACAGCGGACGACTCCGGCTCGAAGTGGCGGCCGCTGCTCGACGCCGTGCGCCCGCACCGGTGGCGCCTCGCGCTGGGCTGCCTGGCCGCCACGGCCGCGCTGGGCTGCGGGGTCGCGCTGACCGCGACGTCGTCGTGGCTCATCGCGAGCGCCGCGCTGCACCCGCCGGTGCTGAGCCTGATGGTCGCGATCGTCGCGGTGCGCACGTTCGGCCTGTCGAAGGGGATCCTGCGGTACCTCGAGCGGCTGCTGTCCCACGACGTCGCGTTGCGGGCGCTGACCGAGCTGCGCGTGCGGGTGTGGGACCGGATGGTCCGGCTCGGCCCGGCGCGCACGGCCCGGCTGCGCCGCGGCGACCTGCTGCACCGGCTGGTGTCCGATGTGGACAGCCAGCAGGACGTCCTGGTGCGTGGCCTGGTGCCGGGGATCTCGGTGTTCGCGGTGCTCACCGGGACCGCGGTCACGCTGGGCGTGATCCTTCCGGGCGCCGGGTTCGCGGCCACCGCCGGGCTGTTCGCCGCCGGGGTGCTGGCTCCGCTCGTAGCCGCGTTGACAGCCCTCCGTGCCCAGCGGGAGACCGCCCGGCTGCGCACGGACCTGACCGCGAGCACCGTGGAGCTGCTGCAGGCGTCGGCGGACCTGATCGTGCACGACGCGGCGGTGCGCCGGCATTCGCGGCTGCGCGCGCTGGACGCCGGCCTGACCGCACTGGCCCGCCGGTCCGCGGTCCGGCGCGGGCTGGGCAGCGGGATCGCCACCCTCGGCGTCGGCCTGACGTCCGTGGCCTGCCTGGCCCTGGGCATCCTGGCCGTGCGGGCGGGGACCATCCCCGGTCCCGCGCTGGCCGTGCTGGCGCTGACCCCGCTGGCGACCGCCGAGCTGGTGGCGGGCCTGCCGGAGGCGGCGCAGCGGCTCCTCGGTGCCGGCCACTCCGCGCGCCGGCTCGCCGAGCTGGACGCCGTCCCGGTCACGCGGACCGAACCGGCCACACTCGCGCCGGACGCCACCCGGCTGGCCGCCGAACACTTGGCCGTCCGCTGGCCCGACGCGCCCGCCGACGCGGTCCGAGGGGTCGATCTGACCATCGGTCCCGGCCACCGGCTGGCGCTGACCGGTCGTTCCGGCGCGGGCAAGAGCACGGTGATCGCGGCGCTGATGCGCTACCTGGGTCCATCCTCGGGCCGCGTCCTCCTCGACGGCGCGGACACCCTCGCCTTCGACGGCGATTCGGTGCGGGACCAGATCGCCTGGTGCGGCCCGGAAACGCACCTGTTCGACAGCACGCTGCGCGAAAACCTCCGCCTGGCCCGGCCGTCCGCTCCCGACTCCGAGCTGGTCGCCGCGCTCGACCTGGCCCAGCTGGGCGGCTGGCTCTCGCAGCTGCCCGACGGCCTCGACACGGCATTGGGAACGCACGGCACCGCGGTCGCGGGCGGCGAGCGCCAGCGCATCGGCGTGGCCCGGGCGTTGCTGTCGGACCGCCCGATCCTGCTGCTCGACGAACCGACGGCCCATCTGGACGCCCCGACGGCTTCGGCCTTGGCGGCCGACGTCCTGGCAGCGACCGAGGGGCGGTCGGCGCTGGTCGTCACCCATCGTCCGATGGAGTTCGCCGCGTTGCCCGCGGTGCGGCTGCCCCACACCCCCAGGGGTCGCTTCACCGCCGAGCCGGCCCGGCGGTGAAAGTGACCGCTCACCGCCCGATGGCGTCCAGGCAATACCGCAGCAGGGTCTCCACCTCGGCCGTCGTCGCGCGGGTGTGCGGGAGCAGGTGCCGGGGGCGTTCGCGCCGGTCGTGCCAGAACCGGCCAGCCTGCGGGGCCGGCTGGGTCGCCGCCAGCCACACGGCGGTGTCGGCACCTTCCCCGGGCGTGCGCAGCAGCGGCCCGACGAGCCGCCGGAACGCCGGCAGCGACGTGGCCAGCCCGGGAGTGTCGGCCCAGCCGGGGTGCAGGCTGTGCACGCCGATGCCGTCCGCGCGCCAGCGCTCGGCGAGCAGCGGCGTCAACTCCACCTGCATCCGCTTGGTGCGCGCGTAGGCGGTCGCACCCCGATAGCGGCCGGCGAGGTACTCCGGGTCGTCGACGGCGAGGGACTGCGTATACATCCCGCCCGAGGACATCAGGATCACCCGTGCGTCCGCGGACGCACGCAACGCGGGGCGGAGCAGCTCGGTCAGCAGCAGCGGCCCGAGCACGTGCGTGGCCAGCGTGATCTCGTGCCCGTCCACGCTTTCGCCGCGCTCGGGTGGCAGCACGCCGGCGTTGTGCACGACGATGTCCACGCGCGGCTCTTGGGCGGCGAATTCGCGCACCGACGCGAAGTCGGCCATGTCGCACCGGGCCGTGCGGACCTTTGCCTCCGGTGCCGCCGCGCGGACGCGGGCGAGCGCGTTTGCACCGCGTCCGAGGTCGCGGACGACCAGGACGACCTCGGCGCCCAGCCGGGCCAGTCCTATCGCGACAGCTTCGCCGAGGCCTGAGCTCGCCCCGGTCACCAAGGCGACCCGGCCGTGCAGCGCGTCCGGCGCCGGGTCGGCGTCCGGCCAGCTCCGCCGGCGCAGCAGGTAGCCCGCGCGCGAGTAGCCGAGGACCACGGAACGGTCGAGGAGGGTGTCGATCACGGCAGTCCGATCAGTTGAGCACGACGATCGCGGCGTTGAGCGACGTCGCGAAGAGGGTCCAGACAAGGTAAGGCAGCCGCTGCTGGCAGTGACCGACGGCGCGCCACGGAAGACGCACACCATCGCCGCGATCCGCGACGGCGCCCGGAGCGAGCGCACCGGGCTCGCGGTGATCACCCAGCTCGCACTGGCGTGGGGAGTGGACCGCGACGCCACCGAAAAGACCGTGTGGGCGCTCATGCCCGTCCGGCTCGGGACGCCACGCGAGCGGCGAGAGCAGACCTGACCGAGGTCGAAGCACCGGCCGGCGAATCGCGGGGCGCTCGCGCCCCTCAAACCCCAGCGGTCCGGCCCGACGGCCGGTGGGCCGCTACGACACCGGCACCCACCAGATCAGCTCCCGCTCGCGCATCTCCGAAATTCCGCCTCGCCGCTGCGCCAGGTCGGCGATCCGGGCCAGCTCCACCTCCGGTGCCGCGCTCACCGGGGAGCCGTCGTGCGCCAGCACCACGCTCAGCCTCTCCGTCCCCGAACGGACCGCCACCCGCACAGACCCGGCACCAGTGCTGCGGGCGATCAGCGCCAGGCCCTCCCGCAACGCCGTGACCAGCTCGTCGGCCAGCTCCGGAGGCGAGATCGCGTCCAGCTTGCCGGCGAACTCCGTCGACGCCGTGAGCCCCAGCTCGGCGCCGACCTCGGCCAGGATTTCCAGCACCCGGTCGTGGACGCTGACCGAAGCACGGGGCAGCACGTCGTCGAGCTGGAAGACCGTGTCGCGGATCTGCGCGATGACCGCGTCGAGATCGGCGATCGCCGTCCGCACCCGGCGGGCCACCGCCTCCGAGCGGACCACGCCGGCCGTCGTCTGCAAGGACAGCCCGATGGCGTACAGCCGTTGCACCACCTGGCTGTGCAGCTCGGCCGCGATCCGGTCGCGCTCGTCGTAGAGCTCGCTGCGCTGCTGCTCGGCGCGAGCGTCGGCCAGCTCGATCGCCACCGACGCCTGCCCGGCGAAGCCGGCCGCCATCTCCAGGTCGTCTGCGGTGAATCCCGGCCTCCCGATCTTGCGCGCTGCGGTCAGAACGCCGTTCACCTGGCCGGCCCCGGTCAACGGCACCACCAGCACCGCGTCCAGGTCCGTCCGCAGCGGCGCCGGCCCGTCCATCCGGCTCTGCCGGTCGATCCACGAGGCCACGACCGGCCCACCGCTGGTGAAGACCTGCCCGGCCATCGTGCCGTCGATGTCGACCAGCCGGCCCACCAGCTCGGCGGCGTCCCCGACCGCGACTTCGATGCGCAGCCGCTCACCGTCCGGGCGCAGCACCGTGACCAGGTCGGCGTCCGCGAGGTCGAGCGTGTGCGCCGCGATCAGCTCGAGCGGGCGGCCGGACCGGCTTGCGAGCAGCTCGCTCATGATCGCCGCCGACGCGCGCAGCCACTCCTGCTGCTTGCGCGCGGTCTCGTACAACCGTGCGTTGTCGATCGCCTGCCCGGCGGTGGCGGCCAGCGCGAGCGCGAGCTGCTCGTCTTCCGCGGTGAACTCGCCGTGCCGGCACTCGGTGAGGTACAGGTTCCCGAACACCGCCCCGCGCACCCGGATCGGGACGCCGAGGAAGGAGCGCATCGGCGGGTGCTCGTCGGGGAACCCGGACGAGCGCGGGTCGTCGGCGATGTTCGCGAGCCGGATCGGACGCGGGTCCTCCACCACCGCCCCGAGCAGTCCCTTGCCCTCAGGGAGCTGCCCGACCCGGGCGACCGTCTCGTCGTCCATCCCGGCGTGGACGAACTCGGCGAGCTGCCCGTCCGGGCCGATCACGCCGAGCGCCGCGTACCGCGCACCCAGCAGCTCCCCGGCCGCCTCGACGATCCGGCGCAGCAGCGTGGGCAGCGCGAGGTCGCCGGTCACCATCTGGCTCGCGTGCAGCAGTCCGCGCAGGCGGCCCTGCGTACCCATGACCTCCTGGGCTCGCTCAACGAGCTGACCCAGCAACTGGTCCAGTTCCATCCGCGGCAGGTCCGGGAACGTCAGCCGGTCCTGCTCCTCACCCGTCCCGGTCACGCGAACAAGTTTGCCGCCCCGAGCCGGGTGCCGGTCAAGTCGCGCTGTGGGTCATTCCGGTGAATCGTCCACCGAACTTTTCACGAGATTTTGCAGACGGCGTACCACGTGCGGCGCCCTAATCGTTGCACAGCCGATGCGAGGTGTTCGGCTCGGCGGTAAAGCTCCCGGAGCCGCATTTCCCGGCGCGGGTCCGGCTCGGTCTCCAGCGCGGCGATCGCCCGCCGGTAGGCGTGTTCCGCCGCATCCAAAGAGGACAGTGCCGCGTCGGCCTCCCCTGCCGCGCCCGCGGCGGGTAAAGCGTTGAGAGCTTCGTGAAGCATGTCGAACGCCGTGACCGAGGTCAGGACCATCGCCAGTAGATGAGTATCCGGCGGAGTGCGGGACAAATCGGATTCGCGCACCAGCATGTAGGCCGCTTCCGCGATTTCGCCGAGTCGTTCCGCTAGTTCGAAGACGTCCTCGGCCTCGAGCGGGGTGCTGAAAATCACGTCGCCGACCATCGGCCACCGGGCTTGGCGGGCACGACGGCCGGCGCCGGCGCCCACGACCGACGCGGCGACGACGTGGGTCGTGCTGACGGGAGCCCCGGCGGCCGCGGCGGCGAGGATCACCGCGGCCGAGCCGCCTTGACTCGCCAGTCGTCGATGGGGCGCATCCGGCAGATGCCGGCGGCGGAAGCGCCGCGCCCGGCGTGGCCGCGCGGGTCGCGACCAGCGCGGCCACCGAGTTCGCCGAGTCGTGGAACCCGTTGGTGAAGTCGAAGACCAGGGTGATCGTGACCGCCACGGCCGGCGCGACCGCGGCGGTCACGGCTCAGCCCGCCCAGGTCCAGTCGCGGATCTCGGGCAGGTCCTCACCGTGCGCCCGGATCCAGCGGCGGTGCCGGCCCTGGGCCTCGGTCATCCGCTGCCGCAGCACGCCCGCCGTTGCCACCAGGCCCGGCACGCGGTCGATCACGTCGATCACCAGCTGGAACCGGTCCATGTGGTTGAGCACCAGCATGTCGAACGGCGTCGTCGTGGTGCCGTGCTCGATGTAGCCGCGCACGTGCATATCGTGGTGGTTGGTGCGGCGGTAGGCCAGCCGGTGGATGAGCCACGGGTAGCCGTGGTAGGCGAAGATCACCGGGCGG
The DNA here is from genome assembly GCF_030269325.1 of Amycolatopsis sp. NBRC 101858. GTDB lineage: Bacteria > Actinomycetota > Actinomycetes > Mycobacteriales > Pseudonocardiaceae > Amycolatopsis > Amycolatopsis ponsaeliensis. The sequence continues at coordinate 1,720,979 of NZ_BSTD01000002.1, forward strand.
TCCGGGGTGAACAGCGCGTCGAACTCGCGGTCACCGAGACCGTGCGGGTGCTCGACCTCCGGCTGCAGGCGCATCAGGTCGACGACGTTCACCACGCGCACCGCCAGGTCCGGCAGCTCCTGCCGCAGGATCTGGGCCGCCGCCAGCACTTCCAGCGTCGGCGCGTCGCCCGCGCACCCGAGAACGACGTCGGGCTCGCGGTCGGTGTGCGTGCTCGCCCATTCCCAGATGCTCACCCCGCGCGCGCAGTGCAGCGCGGCCTGCTCGGCGTCGAGCCAGTTCGGGCTGTCGTTCTTGCCCGCGACGACGACGTTCACGTAGTCCCGGCTGCGCAGGCAGTGCGCCGCGACCTCGAGCAGCGTGTTGGTGTCCGGCGGGAAGTAGATCCGCACGACCTCGGAGCTCTTGTTGGCGATGTGGTCGACGAACCCCGGGTCCTGGTGGGAGAAGCCGTTGTGGTCCTGCCGCCACACGTGCGAGGTCAGCAGGTAGTTGAGCGACGCGACCGGCCGCCGCCACGGGATCTGCCGGTGCACCCGCAGCCACTTGATGTGCTGGTTCACCATCGAGTCGACGATGTGCACGAACGCTTCGTAGCAGGAGAACAACCCGTGCCGGCCGGACAGCAGGTAGCCCTCGAGCCAGCCCTGGCACAGGTGCTCCGAGAGCACCTCCAGGACGCGCCCGTCCGCAGACAGGTGCTCGTCCACCGGTTCGATCGCGGCCTGCCACTGCTTGCCGGTGACGTCGTAGACCGCGTCGAGCCGGTTGGACGCCGTCTCGTCGGGGCCGAAGAGGCGGAAGTTCGCCCGGTCGGCGTTGAACGCGAAGACGTCCCGCAGGAACCGGCCCAGCACCCGGGTCGGCTCGGCCACCGTCGCGCCCGGAGCCGGGACCGCGACCGCGTGGGCCGCGACGTCCGGCAGGGTGAGCGGACGCAGGAGGACACCGCCGTTGGCGTGCGGGTTGGCGCCCATCCGCCGCTCCCCCGCCGGGATCATCGCCGTGACGTCCTCGACCGGGCGGCCGCGGTCATCGAACAGCTCCTCCGGACGGTAGGAGCGCAGCCACTCCTCCAGCTGCCGCAGGTGCTCCGGGTTGCGCCGGACCTCGGACAGCGGCACCTGGTGCGCACGCCAGGTGCCCTCGACCGGCTTTCCGTCCACTACGGACGGACCGGTCCAGCCCTTGGGGCTGCGCAGCACGATCATCGGCCACACGCCCCGCCGCTCGGCCAGGGTCGCGACGGCCGAGTCGAGCGCGGCGGCCATGGCCTGGTGCATCGTCTCCGGGTCGCTGCCCTCGACGTGGATCGGTTCGTAGCCGTATCCGCGCAGCAGCGCGTCCAGCTCGGCCGGGGCGATGCGGGAGAGCACGGTCGGGTTGGCGATCTTGTAGCCGTTGAGGTGCAGGATCGGCAGGACCGCACCGTCGCGGACGGGGTCGAGGAACTTGTTGGCGTGCCAGGACGTCGCGAGCGGGCCGGTCTCGGCCTCGCCGTCCCCCACCACGCAGGCGACCACGAGACCGGGGTTGTCGAACGCCGCGCCGAAGGCGTGGGCGAGCGAATAGCCCAGCTCGCCGCCCTCGTGGATCGAGCCGGGCACCTGCGGGGCGACGTGGCTGGGCACGCCACCGGGGAACGAGAACTGCTTGAACAGCTCCCGCATGCCCCCGGCGTCCTGGGTGACCTCGGGCCACGCCTCGGTGTAGCTCCCTTCGAGCCAGGTGTTGGCCAGCAGCGCCGGACCGCCGTGGCCCGGGCCGGTGACGAGCATGGCGTCCAGGTCGTGGGTCAGGATGGCCCGGTTCAGGTGCGCGTAGACGAAGTTCAGGCCGGGTGAGGTCCCCCAATGCCCGAGCAGCCTCGGCTTGACGTGCTCGGGGCGCAGCGGGTCGCGCAGCAGCGGGTTCGCCATGAGGTAGATCTGGCCGGCCGCGAGGTAGTTCGCGGCCCGCCAGAGAGCGTCCACCTGGGCCAGCTCGATGCTCCCGAGCACCGCGGGCCGGGCGTCGAGCGCGGTCACGCCTTCTTCTCCGGGCGGACCACGAGCACCGGGCACTGGGCGTGCTGCACGAGCGCCTGGCTGGTCGAGCCGAGCAGCATCCCGGTGAAGCCGCCGCGGCCACGGCTGCCGACGACCACCAGCTGCGCGGTCTCGCTCGCGTCGAGCAGGAGGTGCCGGGGCCGGTCGCGCACGACCTGACGGCGGACCTCGACGTCGGGGTACTTCTCCTGCCAGCCGGCGAGCCGCTGGCCGAGCAGCCGCTCCTCGTCGGCTTCGAGGGTCTCCGGCTGGGTGCGGATCCGGGCGGTGCCGCGAGTGTCTTCGTAGGTGACGTCGCTCCAGGCGTGCACGGCCACCAGCGGCACACCGCGCAGCGAAGCTTCCTCGAACGCGATCGCCAGTGCCTGTTCGCTGTTCGGGCTGCCGTCGGCACCGACCACGACCGGCCCGGAATCGGCGAAGGCGGCGGAGTCCGCGCGGCCGCGAACGACCGCGACCGGGCAGTGGGCGTGGGCGGCGACCGTGCCAGCCGTGCCACCGATCAGCATCCCGGTGAACCCGCCGGTGCCGGTGCGGCCCACGACGAGCAGCCGCGCGTGCCGGGACTCCTCGATCAGCAGCGGCACGGGGGGATCGTTGGGCATCGCGGTCGTGATGACCAGGTTCTCGTCGATCGATGCGGCGAGGGCGCGTGCGTCGGCGAGGTGCCGTTCCGCGTCGGCCCGGATCGCGTCGACCAGCGTGGTGGCGCCGATGCCGGACAAACCGCCGCCGTAGTAGAGGCCGGCGATCTGCAGGCCGTGGACGATCCTCAGCTCGAGGTGGCGCAGGGACGCGAGCTTCGCCGCCCACGTGACGGCTGCGGTGGACCCCGTCGAGCCGTCCACGCCCACGGTGATCCTCGGGTCGATGGCACTCATCGTGCCTGCTCCTCACCCGCATACGCGGTGTCGGCGGCGACAACGCCCGGCACGGCGAGCGCCAGCAGCTGGGCGACGTGCCGGTCGGTGTCGTCGTCGAACTGGTCGGTGATGTGCACGGACCCGTCGCGGACCTCGACCTGCCAGCGGCCGCTGCCGCCGTAGATCTCCAAGCGGTGCTTGACATCCCGTGCGATCTCGACGTCGTCCCGGGCAAGCACGCGGACTACGTCTCGGCGGGTCACGATGCCGACGACGGTCGAGCCGTCGACGATGGGCATCGCCCGGATCCGGGCGTCCACCAGGGCCTGGCACAGGTCGGCGACGTCGGTGCCGGTGCTCATGGCGGTCACGGGACTGGTCATCAGGTCGCCGGCCGTCTTGCCGGCGACGGTTTCGCGGGGCTCGTGGGTGGAGCGGGGGTCGGCCGGGATGCGGCCGCGGATCAGGTCGGCCTCGGTGACGATGCCGATCAGGGCATCGTCGTCGTCGACCACGGGGAGAGCGGTGAAGCCGTGCGTGGACAGCAGCTCGGCCGCCTCCTTGGCGGACGTCCACGGGTGCACGGTGATCACCGGTGCGGTCATCAGGTCGCGTGCGCGCATCGGGGTTCCTTTCGTGTCACCTCCCAACGTAGGAAGGCCGGACCACGGTGACCGCTGGCGTCGGTCACCGGTCGCAGGGACTTATGTCCCTTCGCACACTCACGTCCACAAAGGACGAAGATCCTTCCGCAGGTCGTGCCACGCTCCGGGCAGGGCCGCGACGCAATGTTCGGCCGCAGCGACCTCGCCGTCGCGGATCGGGCCTTCGCGGACGCCCAGCGCAAGCAGGTGCTCCCGCGCGACGACGGCGTCCTGGAACTCCCCGAGCAGGTCTTGGAACTCGTGCAGGGAGGATTTCGCACCGGCGGCCTCGAGGGCGTACCGCAGCCGTTTGGCGGCTTTCCGGACGTCGTGGACGGCGCAGTCGCGCTCCGGCCCGGCGGGCAGCGCGGCCACCCGGGCCACCCGCCCGTCGACGTCGTCGGCCACGCCGCGGACCAGGCGGGGCAGCACTTTCGCGGCGCGACGGCGGGCGGCCTTCGGCCACTTGCGCCGCGGCTCTTCGGCCAGCACCACTCCGAGCACGTCCAGCGCGTTCAGCAACTGGACGTACCGACGGCTGTCCAGGGCGCGGCGCACCCGGTCGTGCGCCTCCTCCGCGAGAGCCGCGAAGTAGGCGTCCGAGTGCGCCCCGGCCCAAGGGCGCGAGCGCGCCCACTGAACCTCGGTGTCGCGCGCGGGCGCGAGCTCTCCGCCCAGCCAGCGCAGGGCGCCGCTGACCTCGCGCAGCAGCTTCCGCCCACCCAGTGCCGGGGCGTAGGCCGAGAACACGCCCCGCAGCCGCCGCGCGGCCACGCGCATCCGGTGCACGGCGTCCGGCGCGTCCTGACGGACGGCCAGGTCCGCGGCGGCCAGCGCGGCGAGCTGCGCGCGCACGTACCGAAGAACAACGCCACGGGCGGAATCGTCCGGCGGCCGATCGGGCGGCACGAGCCCGCTGCCCACCGCCGCCCGCAGGTCGGCGAGGCCGCCTCCGGGGAGATGCGCGACCGGCACCAGCGCGTCGTCGCGGGTGTAGGCCCGCAGCAGCCGGGACAGCGTTGGTGGGACAGCGAAGTCCGAGCCGGCGAACCCGACCGAGCCGTCCGGGGTGTCGAGGCGCCAGTCACCGGCGTGCACGCTCAGCGCCAGGCCGCCGCGCAGCAAGCGCAGGGAACCGGTGTCGAAGAACGCGGTGGTCCCGACCATGGTGGTCATGACCGCACCAGCCGGTGGCGGGCCAGCAGCGCCAGCCCGAGCAGGACCACCAAGAGCCCGACGGTCACCCATTGGACCGGGGCACGCACGCCGATCACGCCGAACTGGATCGCCAGCCAGCCGGTGAGCACCGCGCCGGCGGCCAGCGCCGCGATCGGGGCCCGGAAGTCGAGGCGCCACGCGAACACCGACGCCCCGGCGAGCGCCCCGCCGACGGCCAGCGCGAGCGCGATCCCCGGCAGCACCCAGCTGGTCAGCCCGAGCGGCTCCAGCCATTCGACCGGCATCGCGAACCCTGGCGCCCCGGCGATCAGCGAGATCCCGCCGTACACCGCGCTCGCGGCGAACAGCGTCTCGAAGGCCGCCAGCACCCGCATGGTCGCCCGGGTCCGCGCGGTCACGCCCGGCTCCCGGGCGGGCGGACGACGGCGACCGGGCACGGCGCGTGCGCGATCAGCGCCTGGCTCGTCGAGCCGAGCAGCATGCCGGTGAACCCGCCGCGGCCGCGGCAGCCGACCACGATCAGCTGCGCGTGCTCGCCGCGTTCCAGCAGCGTGCGGACCGGCCGCCCGCGCGTCACATCGAACCCGATCGCCACGTCCGGGTACTTCGCCTGCCAGCCCTCCACCTGCTGAGCGAGCTTCTCCCGCTCGGCCTGCTGGATCGCCGCCGGATCCTCGTCCAGCGGATGCGCGCGGAGCATGCCGTCGGCCAGGACGTCGCTCCAAGTGTGCACCGCGACCAGGCCGGTGCCCCGCAGCCGGGCTTCCTCGCACGCGAACGCCAGCGCGGCCTCGCTGTCCGGCGAGCCGTCGGCACCGACCACCACGGGTCCGGTGGCCGGCGGCGGGTCGTGCGGGGTGCGGCCGCGGACGACGACGATCGGGCAGTGCGCGTGCGCCACGATCGAAACGGCGGTGGACCCGACCAGCAGGCCGGTGAACCCGCCCAGCCCGCGCGAGCCCAGCACGACCAGTTCGGCGTGCTGCGACTCCTGGACCAGGGCGGTCACCGGGCTCCACTCCCGGGCAGCGGTGCCGGCTTCGACGTCCGGGAACGCCGCGAGCACCGTGGCCTTCGCTTCGGTGAGCCACTCCTCGGCCCGCTCCGCCAGGCCGGCCCGGATCTGCTCGTGGGTGCCGAACGCGACCGGCGCGTTCACCCGCGGCAGCGTGTACACCTGCACCAGCCGCAGCGGACGGCCGCGCCGGACGGCTTCCCCGGCCGCCCAGACGGCGGCCTGGACCGCCGAGGACGAGCCGTCGATCCCGGCCACGACCGCGCCGTCAACGAACGCCGACATGGCCGGCCTCCTCGTGGATGTACCGCTGCACCCGGTCGAAGCGGGTGCGCGCGCGGTCTTCGGCCGCCTTCTCTTCCTCGGCGGTCCGCACGATCGCGTCCGGACCGGGGAAGACGGTCGACACGTGGTCGTCCGCGGTCCAGCGGACGACGTACGGCGGTGTCCCGTCGGCGGAGCGCACCTCCAGGATCCGGCCGCGCTGTTCGGGCGCGTCGACCTGCGGGCCCTTGACGACGAGCCAGTCGCCCGGCTGTGCGTGCATGGTCTTTCCTTTCTCAGGTGTCCACAGTGGACGGCTGGGGTGGGGCGGGCGCCGCGGGGCGCCGCGAGGCGCCGCGCGCGGCCACGCCGATCAGGACGACGCCGCCGGCGAGCACGATGGCCCCGGAAACCAGCAGGGCCAGGGCGATCCAGCCGAGGGCGGGTGCGGTCGCGCCGGCGTCGGCGCGCACGGAGACCCCGCGCGAGGCGTCCGCGTTCATCACGACGGCGGTCCACTGCCCGTCGAGCACCGGCCAGCCGACGGTCTGCGTGCCCGCCCCCGACGCGCTCGCGACCCACACCCCGGCGGCACCGGGCGGGACGGCCGGCGCGCTACCCGGGTGTGTCCGGTTCCCCGCGGTCGTGTACTCGGTGGCGGCCAGGTACCGCTCGACGTCGGCAGTGCGGCCGATGCCCACGAAGACCGGACGGCCGCCGGTGTCGGTGACCCGGATCCGGACGTCACCCACGAAGGTCGTGAGCTTCGGCGCGGAGACGCCCTGCAGCCGCACCGGGTCGGTGGCGACCGCGTACCCGCTCGAGACGAAGGTGCTCGACGCGGTCAGGTAGCCGTCGTCGTCGCGCTGGGTGCGATCCGCCCACAGCACCGCCCCGCCGCCGGTGAGCAGGCCCATCGACCCGAGCACCAGCACGGCGCCGGTCACCGCGGCGGCGATCCGGCCGCCGGTCCAGCCGCCCGCGTGCGGGTGGGCCGGGTGGGGGTGCGGGGGTTCGTGGCCGGACTCGGCGCCGCCCATGTCGAGCCGGAACGGCGGGTACTCGTCGGTCATCAGCGACACGTAGGCCGCGACGCGCAGCACCCAGCGGTCCATGCCGAGGACGAAGTCGAAGATCGGCCGCGGGTAGCGGCCGGTGCACAGCAGCACGATGCCGGCCACGACGACCAGCACACCCACGAGCCCGCCGGCGGCCCAGTCGAAGCCGTCGCCACCGGCGCGGAACGCCAGCCAGCTGCCGCCGCCGACGAACAGGCCGACGACGAGGAAGTGCGGGACGGCCAGCAGCCACCACTTCACGAGCACCAGTCCGCGGGAAAGCTTTTCGGGATAGGCGATTTCGAGCCGGGCCGGGTAGTCCGGGACGTCGGCGAAGGTGAACGGCGGGTACCGGTCGGTGCCGAGCGCGGCGTAGGAGTAGTACTGCACCCGCCAGCTCCAGCGCAGCACGCCGGAGGCGAACTCGAACAGCGGCCGCGGATAGCGCCCGGTCACCAAGATCGCGAAGAACGCAGCGATCGTGACGAACGGGTAGGCGAACCACAGGAACGCCAGGACGACGTAGTGCGGGACGGCCAGCAGCCACTTCACCAGCCAGAGCCCGCGCGAGAGCGGCTCGTCCAGGGTCGCCTCGACCCGGACCGGGTAGCCGGTCATGACACGCTCCTTTCCAGGTGGGCCAGGCTCATCCCGATCTCGCGGCCCCAGGCGCGGATCGAGGGCCAGTCCCGGTTGTCGGCGTCGCCGACGCGCAGCGCCGAAACGACGGCGCGTTCGGGGAACTTCAGGGTGTGGCGGTCGATCTTGCCGCCGAACAGCCGGTGATCGCGGACGTCGAGCCGGTGGACGAGGTCCTCGACCACGACCGGCTCCTCGGCCGGGTGCTTCTGCTCACCGACCGGGCCGCTGGAGAAGAGCCACACCGGCACCCGGCGGAGCTCGTCCGGAAAGGACTCCGCGAGCTTCCTGGCCGGATCGAGCCAGTGTCCCAGGTAGACGGCGCTGCCGAGGACCACGGCGTCGAAGCCGTCGACCGAGTGCACCAGGCCCGCGTCGCGGACCTCGACCTGCGACCCCACCCCGGCGTCGGTCAGCGCCGAGCCGAGCGCGGTGGCCAGGCTTTCGGCGATTTCTCTGGTGGCCCCGTGCCGGGTCGCCACCGCGACGAGGATCTTCATGGTCGCACCGTCGCCTCTTCCCACAGCTCGACGCCGACGACGCCGTAGACCGTCTTCGCCAGCGCGGCCACCACGCGGCGCTCGGCCTCGTCGGTGAACACGCCCCGGATCGTCACCATGCCGCCGGTGACGGACACGGCCCACCGGTCGCGGTGGCCCGAGTAGTCGGTCAGCAGCGCGTTGAGGTGGGAGGCGACCGAGTCGTCCTGGCGCACCAGCGGCGTGAGCATGTCGCGGCGGCTGACGATGCCCACGAGCACGCCGTCGTCGTCGACCACCGGGATGCTGCGCCGCCGGTCGCCCAGCATGTGCCGGGCGATCTCGGTGACGTCGGTGTCGAGGCCGACCGTCTCGGCCGGGGCGGTCATCGTCGTGGCCACCGGCACCTCGGGCGCCAGTCCTTTCCCGGCGACGCCGCTGCGGAGTGCGTCGGCCTCGGTGAACACGCCGAGCACCGCGTCGTCCTCCCCGACCACCGGCAGCGCGGCCACGCAGTGTTCGGTGAGCAGCACGATGGCTTCGCGGACCGGCGTGGCCGGGCCGACCCGCACCACGGGCCTCGTCATGATGTCGCGTGCCTTCACTTCGGCTCCTTTCAGTGCACGACCGCGACCGGGCAGGCCGCGTGCGCGAGCAGGGTGTTGCCGGTCGAACCCAGGACCCCGCCGGCGACCGGTCCACGGCCCCGGGTGCCGATGACGATCAAGCGGGCGTTCGGCGCCACCTGCTGCAGGGCGTGCGCCGGCGCCCGGTCCCGCACGACCTGGCCGGTCACTTCGAGGTCCGGGTACTTGCCCTGCCAGGCCGCGACCCGCGTTTCCAGCTCCTGCTGCTCGGCGACGCCGTTTCCGGTGTGCCAGGCGTGGACGACCAGCACCGGCGCCCGCAGCGCGGCAGCCGCCTCGAAGGCGAACCGCAGCGCGTGCTCGCTGGACTCGGTCCGGTCGATCCCCACCGCGACGGGACCCGTCGGGACCGGCCGGTTACCCGGCACCACGACGACCGGACACGGCGCTTCCGCCGCCACACGCAGGGCCACCGAACCGATCAGCGCACCGCGCAGGCCGCCGAGGCCGTGGGAGCCGAGGACCACGAGCGCCGCGTCGGCCGCCTCGGCAAGCAGGATCTCCACGGCCAGGCCGAGCTGGACCGCCGTCTCGACCCGGACCTCCGGCGCCTCTTCGCGGGCGATCTCGGCCGCGCGGCGCAGGTGGCGGTGGATGTGTTCCAGCAGGAGTTCGTCGTGCCCCCGCGGCGGCGTGTCGTCGAAGACGCAGGCGTGCACCAGCCGCAGCGTCGTACCGCGGCGCCGCGCTTCCTTCGCCGCCCAGCGGACCGCGCCGAACGACGGTGCCGAGGCGTCCACCCCGGCGAGCACCGGGCGGTGCGTGGTTGCGGTCATCGAGTCCTCCTGCGAGTCGGAGATCAGCATGGGCGGGGCGGGTACTCGCCGGTCAGGGCACGAAGTCCCTTTCGCCGGGGACCAAATCCGCCTGTCCCCGCGGCCGTGTTCGCCGACGCTGGGACGATGACCTCACCCGATCTGCTCATCGACCATTTCCTGCCGCACCCGCACTTCGAGGTGGTGCGCACCACGATCGTGGACGCGCCGGTGAAGGAGACCTACGCGGCGGCCCGCGAACTCGACTTCACCGACGTCCGGGGCGGCGTCGTCTCGGCCGCGGGGTGGCTGCGCATGCTGCCTGAACGCTGGCACCACCGCCGGCACGGCCCGCCCCGGCGGCCGACCCGGCTGACCCCGGACGACCTCGACGCGGGCTCCGAGTGGGCCCTGCTCGGCGACCGGCCGGGCGGCGAGTTCGCCCTCGGCGTCGCCGGCAAGTTCTGGCAGCCGGTGATCACCTGGCGGCGTGTGGAGGCCGACGACTTCGCGGCCTTCGACGAAGCCGGCTACGGCAAGCTGGTGCTGGCGGTGTCGGTCTTCCCCTACGGCCCGCACCGCACGCTGCTGACAGCGCACACGCGGGTCCGGATGAGCGACCCGGAGAGCTGGCTGAAGTTCCGCCGCTCCTGGCGGCTCTCCCGGCCCGCCATCGGGTCCGTCCACACGGCGCTCGTCCGCACGGTGGCCGCGAACGCCCGGCAGCGGGCGCTCGCGGCTTACACGCGGACCGTTCAGCCCTGATGCCCGGCCGTCGGCTGCCGAGGCGCGTCCTCGGCGGCCGGCACAACGTCCTCTTCGTTCTCCTTGATCGCGTGGTGCTCGACCGCGTGCAGGTAGCGGCCCACCGCCGGACCGTGCCGGCCGCGCTCGGCGACGTCGCGGCGCGCCTCGGCTTCGATGGCCGCCTTTTCCTTGTCGTCCATGACTTCCTCCGATCGGTTCAGCGCGGCAGCAGGGTGGCCGCGTGGTCGGGAACGTAGGTCTGCAGTCGCCGGTCGGGGCGGAAGTAGCCGGCCGGCTCGGGCCGAGGTGGCAGCGAGACCGCCTGCCGCGGCACCTCGAAGTAGGGAACGCTCGAGAGCAGGTGGGCGATCATGTTCAGCCGGCCGCGCCGCTTCTCCTCGCTTTCCACCACGTGCCAGGGGGATTCGACGGTGTCGGTGTGCACGAACATGTCGTCCTTCGCCCGCGAGTAGTCCTCCCAGTGCGTCACGGACTGCAGGTCGATGGGCGAGAGCTTCCAGCGGCGCATCGGGTCGTCGATGCGCGCGGCGAAGCGGCGTTCCTGTTCGTCGAGGCTGACCGAGAACCAGTACTTGCGGAGCAGGATGCCGTCGCCGATGAGCAGGCGCTCGAAGATCGGGCACTGCTGCAGGAACCGCTGGTGCTCTTCGGGGGTGCAGAAGCCCATCACCCGCTCGACGCCGGCGCGGTTGTACCAGCTGCGGTCGAACAGCACGATCTCGCCGGCAGCGGGCAGGTGCTCGATGTAGCGCTGGAAGTACCACTGCGTGCGTTCACGCTCGGTCGGGCTCGGCAGCGCGGCGATCCGCACGACCCGCGGGTTCAGGTGCTCGGTGACGCGCTTGATCGTGCTGCCCTTGCCGGCGGCGTCCCGGCCCTCGAACACCACGACCAGGCGGGCCCCTTCGGCACGCACCCACTCCTGCAGTTTCACCAGCTCGGCCTGCAGGCGCAGCAGTTCGCGCTCGTAGAGCTCGCGCGGGATCCGCGCCTTCTTCCGTCCGGCCATACCCCGACGCTACGAACCGCACCCGCGCTCCCACAGCGGCCGGACGTCGGCGGAGCAGGGGTCTTTGGTCCCTCGCCCCAAGGCGGTGCGGCTCTCGTCCGCCCGCACCGCCCCGACGAGCATCGAGACGACCGATCCGAGGAGGAGCGATGGACCACAGGATGCCCGACGCGTACACCGTGAGGGCGGCCGTCGCGCTCGCGGTGCGCGCCCCTTCGGTGCACAACTCCCAGCCGTGGCAATGGCACTTCGACGGCCGCACGGTCGAGCTGCGGGCCGACCCACGCCGCAGGCTGCGGCGCACCGACCCCGACGGCCGGGACCTGCTTGTCAGCTGCGGCTGCGCCCTGCACCACTTCACGGTCGCCGCCGCGGCGATGGGCTGGGCCGCGCAGATCCACCGGCTGCCCGAGCCGGGCCTGCTCGCCCGGATCGTCCTGGTGCCGCACGACACCCGCGACGGCGACATCGCCCTCGCCGCGGCCATTCCCCGGCGGCGTTCCGATCGCCGGCGGTTCGCCGAGCGCCCCCTGCCGGTGCGGGACGAGGTGTTCCTGCAGAAGAGCGCGGCCGACCAGGGTGCGGTGCTGCGGATCGTCACCGAAGCACCCCAGCGGTCGGCGCTCACGGGCGCGGCCGCCGAAGCCGGCGGTCTGCACCGGGACGACCCGGACTACGAGATCGAGCTCGCGGCGTGGAGTGGGCACGACTACGCGCCGGACGGCGTGCCCGCCCGGAACACGGTCCTCGCGTCGGCTTCTCCGCACGAACTGCGGGTCCGCGAGTTCGCCGGGGCACGGCTTCCCGACACGGCAGGCCCGGACGGCGCGCTCCTGACGGTGCTGGCGACCAAGGGCGACTCCGCGCTGGACCGCCTTCGCGCCGGAGAGGCCGCCAGCGCGGTCCTGCTCACCGCGACCCGGCTGAACCTGGCGTCATGCGTGAACACCGAGCCGATCGAGCTGACCAGTACCCGCGGCCTGATCCGGGACTGCGTCCTGGACGGGCGGCTCGAACCCCAGCTGGTCGTGCGAGTCGGCTCGCTGCCGGAGGACGCGACCCCGCTGCCGGCGACACCGCGGCGCCCCATCGGCGAAGTCCTGCGGCCGCACCCGCATCCGTACGGAGCGGGACTGCCGATCCCGGAGCAGCTGCGCGGCCGGTGACGACACGAAACACCAAACGTTCTAAATCGGTTGTGATCGGCACGTCGTGCCGAACCGCTCGGGCGGCTGGGACGTCAAGAAGCCCGGAGCGAGCCGCGCGAGCGCGCACACCGAAACTCAGGCGCAGGCGACGAGTCGAGCTCGCGGCATCACCGCGAACACGGGCGGCGAGACCGTGGTGCACGGCCGCGACGGTCAGATCAGGCAGAAGGACACTTCCCCGAAGGGTCACGAAGCAGCAGCAACGAAGAAGGCCTCCGCTCGGACCACAGGCGGAGGCCTTCTTCGCTGCTGCTCAAGCCACGTCGTTCCAGACGTAGTCCAGGCGGTTGCGCACCTCCACCACGCCGGACAGCTCCTGGATCAGCCGCGTCACCGGGTCGATGTCACTGCGCCGCTCCACGCGGCCCACGACCGTCACGATCCCGGCGCGCACCTCGACGCGCACGCGGTCCGGGCCGAGGTTCAGCCGCTCGCGCAGGACCCGGTCGGTCACCTCGCGCTCGAGGTCCGCGTCGCCGCGGGTGAAGACGCGCACCAGGTCGCGGCGGGACAGCACGCCCACCAGCTTCCCGTTGCGCAGCACGAACAACCGGCGGACATCGGTGCGCGCGAACGTCGCCGCCGCGACCGCGAGCGTGTCTTCGGACTCGATCGTGACGACCGGGCTGGTCATCAGATCCTTGGCGGTGCACGCCGTCGCCTTGCGCGCCAGCCGGCGGTCGCGCCGGCGCGGCTTGCGGGCCTCCCACAGGTGCGGCAGCAGGTCCGCCTCCGAAACGACGCCGACGAGCGCGCCCGTCTTGTCGAGGACGCCGACCGCGCTGATCCCGTTGCCGTTGAGCAGCACGGCGATGTCCTTGAACGGCGCCTGCGTGGAAACGGTGATCGGGTCGGCGGTCATCACCGCGGAAACCGTGGTCATGGCAATGCTCCTTCAGACGTTTTCGGCACGGACGACCATCACCGGGCAGGCCGCGTGGTGCAGCAGCGCCTGGCTCGTCGAACCCAGGACAAGACCGGTGAAACCACCGCGGCCGCGGCTGCCGACGACGACCAGCTGCGCCTCCCGGCTCAGCTCGAGGAGACGGGCCCGGGACTTGTCGTGCTCGACCCGGCGCTCGACGGTGACGTCCGGGTACTTCTCCTGCCACCCGGCGAGCCGCTGCGCGAGCAACCGCTGCCCGGAGTCCTGCAGGGATTCGCCCTGGAACGCGACGTTGCCGTCGCTGAACAGGCCGGCGCTGTCGCCGTCGTGCCACGTGTAGAGCGCGACGAGCGGGGCGCTGCGGATCGAGGCCTCCTCGAAGGCCCACGCGATCGCGGCCTCGCTGAGCGGGCTGCCGTCCGCACCGACGACGACCGGGCCGTCGACGCGGTCGTCCCCGCGTACGACGACGACCGGGCAGTGCGCCTTGGCGGCGAGGTCCACGTCGGGCGAGCCGCTGAACAGCCCCGCGATCGAGCCGACCGGCTCCCCGGTGACGAGCAGCCGGGCCCGGCCCGACACCTCCAGCAGCGCCGGAACGGGCCCGCGGTCACTGGTCTCGGTGCCGACCTCCAGCCCGGGAACAGCCGCTTCGAGGGTCGCGCGCGTCTGCCTGACCAGCTGGTCGGCTTCCGCCTCCTTGACCGCGAGCCAGTCCGAGGGCGGGTAGACCTTGCCGCCGAACGCGGTGTCTTCGTAGCCGTACGCGGTGAAGACGAGCAGCGAAGCATGCCGGCGGCCCGCTTCCCCGGCCGCCCACAGCGCAGCCGCGGCAGCCGTTTCCGAGCCGTCCACGGCCACCACGATCGGCGGGTTTCCGGTTGTGCTCATGACGTTTCCCTCCGGGAGTCAAGTTCGTGAACCCGACGGTAGGTCGCGCGCGGAGGGAGTCGCTGCGGTCGTTCGTCCTCGCGCCAGGTGACCTTCGGCCGCTCCTGGTGCCCAGATCAGCCGGCCCGCAGCACCGTGCTGACCTCAAGACGGTGCTGCCCGTGACACTGCGCACCTGCTGGCGCTGCGCGTCATGACGTGGTATCCCAGCCGTGGATCAACGGATGCGAAGGTCAGTCCCGGGACGCTCCGAGGAACCGCAGCACGGCCAGGACACGGCGGTGGTCCACGTCGGCCACAGGCAGGTTTAGCTTGGCGAAAATACTGTTGATGTGCTTCGCCACCGCGCTCTCGCTGACCACCAGCGCCTGCGCGATGCCGGCATTGGAACGCCCCTCGGCCATCAGGACGAGCACCTCCCGTTCCCGGGGGGTCAGCCGCGCGAACGGGTCGCTGTCGCGCCGCAGCAGCAACTGAGCGACCACCTGCGGGTCCAAGGCCGTACCCCCGTCCGCCACCCGCCGGACCGCCGCCACGAAGTCGGCGACGTCGGCAACCCGCTGCTTGAGCAGGTAGCCCACCCCGCTGGTGTTCGCGGACAGCAGGTCAGCCGCGTACCGCTCCTCCACGTACTGCGAAAGCAGCACCACCGGTGTCCCCGGCCAGCGCCGACGGATCTCCACCGCCGCCCGCACACCCTCGTCGGTGAAGCCGGGCGGCATCCGGACGTCGATCAAGGCAAGTCCGGGCCGGTGCTCCGCCACCGCCGCCAGCAGCCCCTCCGCGTCGCCGGCTTCCGCGGCGACCTGGAACCCGGCCATCTCCAGCACCTTGGTCAGGCCGACCCGCAACAACACCGAATCCTCGGCGATCACCGCGCGCACGGCAGCTCCGCAGTGATCGTGGTGGGCCCGCCGACGGGGCTGCTGACGTGGAACGCCCCGTCGAGGGAGCCGACCCGCTTGGCCAGCCCGGTCAGCCCCGTGCCGCCGGCGGCGTCGGCACCGCCCAGCCCGTCGTCGGTGACGCGCACTCGCAGCACCTCGCCGACCTGACGGACCATCACCTCCGCACGCACCGCGTTGGCGTGCTTCGTCGCATTGCTCAGCGCCTCGGAGATCACGAAATACGCGACCGACTCCACAATCGGCGTCACCCGCTCCTCCAGATCGACCCGCAGTCGCACCGGCAGGGGCGTGCGGGCAGCCAGCCCGGACAACGCCGCGTCCAGACCCCGGTCTTCGAGCACGGCCGGATGCAACCCCCGCACCAGGTCGCCGAGTTCGGCGATCGCCTCCTTCGCCTCCAGGTGCGCTCTCACGATCACCTCGCGGGCATCACCCGGCAGGTCCGGGCGGGTGGCGATGGCCAGACCCAGGTTGACCGCGAGGGACACCAACCGCTGCTGGGTGCCGTCGTGCAGGTCGCGCTCGATCCGGCGGCGCTCCGCGTCGACGGCCTCGATCAAGTCGGTCCGGCTCACGGCCAGCTGATCGACCCGCTCCTGGAGCCGCTGCGCCCGGCTGGGCCCGAGCAGGCCCGACGCCAGTCGCGCCTCGGCCCGGGCCACCGCCCGCGCGGTCCAGGGCAGGGCGCACAGGAGGAGGAGTCCAGCCGCTGTGTAAGCCGGCAGCTGGGTCAGGTAGCCGAACCAGTCCTGGCGGATTCCGGGCGGCAGCGCCCATGACCAGGCGTAGGCGGTGACGCCTGCCAGGCACGCCGCTGCCACCGCGAGCACCAGCAGTTCCAGCAGCGCGAGCGGCAAGCCCAGCAGAAGGTGGTAGCCGATTTTGCGCCAAGGCCGCGTCGCCGCGAGCCACCGGGCGGTCGAGGCCCACGTCCATCGTCCCGGCGCTGTGGGCCGGGGGACGTCCACGCCGATGAGCACCCGGTAGCGAGCCCGCTGGACGGCCGTCAGCAGTGGGGTGGCGAGCAGGACCAGAGCGGTCGAGACGGAACCCGTGAGGAGCCAGTTCCCTGTCCTGTCGGTGGTCGTCGCCGCCCAGGCCCCCACGGGCACCAGCGCCAGGTGCGGCAGCACACCGGCGGCAAGAAAGCCGGTGTCCCGCCGCGCCCGGAGGACCGTGCGCCTCAGTCCGGCTGGAATCGTCATGGCACGACGCTAGGGCACCGCGGGAGGACGGTGCCATGAAGCCTGCACCCGATCTCATGGTGAACCTAGGTTCAGCTGAACCGCGGTCAGCACCGGCGCCGCGGGTTCGCCCGCGGGTGCCGTGTCCATGACACGTCGGTAATCGAGCCGGGACCGGCACCACCATCCCGCAGCCACCCGGACCGGTGCAGTAACAGGCACCACCACGAAGTCGGAAACACGGGCTACTGATTTCGGCCGGTCCCGGCGGCAAAGTTCTGCCGCAGGGCTGCTCCGCACCGGTGTCGGCAGCATCAGCACGACGTTCCGTGGAGGAATTTCATGACCGTTCAGCCGATGCCCTGGCCGCCATGCACGTCGACGTCGCCGGGTGGCCGGCCCAGGTGGGTGCCTGGCGTGCTGGGCGCGGTGGCGGCGGGCCTGGTGCCGTGGATGTTCGTGCTGGGCCGGACCCTGCCCGAGACCACCCAGGTGCGGCACTGGCCGGCCGCGTGGATCGGACTCGACCTGGCCATGGCGCTCGGCTGCGCGACCACCGCGCGGTGGTACCACCGGGGCGATGCCCGCGCCCGCCTGTCAGCCTCGGCGGTCGCGGCACTCGTGGGGATGGACGCCTGGTTCGACGTCCTCACCGCCCTGCCCGGCACCGAATTCACCCAGGCCCTCCTCTGCGCGGTCCCGGAACTGACCCTGGCCGGACTCTGCACCTGGCTCGCCCTGCGCGATACAGCAGGGCTGTCATGAATATCCGCGACAGCGGCGGTACGACCCGAACCGGTCCACGGGTGGTGTGGATCCACGATGCCTGGCATGTCGCGATCAACGCACCACCGCCCCATGCCCGTTGAATGCGCCGGCGCCCGGCCGCGGGACAGCTGCCCGACACCACGGAACGCACTCTTCTGCCGACGAGCGTGCTTGTCATGGCACTGCCTGGTGCTGGACGGCTGGACGAAAAGCAGGTGCGTTGGGGTTGTGGACCGGCAAAGATCGAGTCGTGATCGAGCGGGTTGTGGAAGGTCTCAACGAAGCCCTGAACGAGGCTACGGTGACTGGACTTCGCCTGAGCCCGGACGGAAGCGTCGTGATACTGCTTTACGTGCTCGCTTTGCCCGAGCACGGTCCAGTCGATCCGGATACGCGAAGGGCCCTGATCCTCTCTGGGGCGTCAACGGTCCGCGTGCTCTTGCGCCGCGAGCGACCGGCCGAAAGTCCCCGGTACGGACCCGCGATCCCACTGGGTGACTTCTCTGCGGTCGAGGAGTTCTTTGCCTCGATCGCGGTGTCGGGCTCGATGTACGGCTGGGAGTTTCTCGACAACCCCGACCTGACCAACGACTGGCCCTCGGTCATCAGTTTGGAGCACACCCAGAAGCCGGCTGCGGCAGCGCACCGGCTGCACTGGTTCAACGAGTGCGGCCTTCCCACACCCGACGGCTACTTGCCGCACTGCATCGAAGGTGTCATCGACTTCACGGAGCTGGCTGTCGAACGCTTCGACGGCAGCCCGATCCCCGTGGACGCGTTCATCGCGGCAGGGACACGGTGGTGGAGAGCACTCTTCCACGATGACCCGAGGGTCTCCGTCGAAGCCCAACGCGCGCAAGATCCCCCGCTATCATGGCGGCCATTCCCATAACGCCACGCCGGCCATCAAACCTCCCGCCGGGTCAACGCACTCTTCTGCCGCTGACCAGTCGTCCACCGGGGCGCGCGCTCATGCCGAATAGCGACCTTGTTGTCAGTCCGTGGTGGCTTCGTCGCCTTAGCCTCAGCCGGCTTCGGCAATGGTATCGGTGGCGGGTGGGCGCACGAGGTGCCAGCTCGCCGGTCGCTGAGTTGGCGGCCGGGCCGCGCGGCCGCCGTGGTGGCGGCCCAGCGTCATCGGCTCTGTGGCGGTAGCCCAGCGCTCGGCGTGCCGCGTCGCGAAGGCCTTGCGCCGTCAGCGGATCGCCGCCTGGATACCGGCGGCGCTCGCCCGGGCGCCGGGGACGTTCGGCGTGCAGAACTCCGTCACCATCGCCAGGAGCCGCCCTGAGGCCGCGTCCGGCGAAGCTGTCACGTCGGGGCTGGACCCGACCGTGATCCGGCGGGTGCCGGTCTCGTCGCTCATGCTCCACGTGTTGTACCCGGGCACGTCGCCGGCGTGCCCCCAGACATCGGGAGCGCCGGGACCGCAGGGCCCCACCAGGGAGATCCGCATCAGCCCCAGCCCGTAGCCGATCCGCCCGTCCGTGTCCGGCCACGGGACCGTGGTCTTCATCTGCGTAAGCAGGCCGGCCGGCAGCAGCTCGCCGCCGAGCAGTGCGTGGAAGAAGCGGTTCAGGTCGGACGCGCTCGAAATGATGTCCCCGGCGCCGAAGTAGCGGCTGAGGTTGTAGGCGGTCACGTCGGTGAGCCCATGCGGGGCCGGGTAGAGCTGCTCGTAGCCGTGCATGGCCGCCTCCGGCACCAGCGGGAAGTCCCTCGGCAGGAAGGTGTCGGCCAGGCGCAGCGGACCGGTGATCCAGTCGGCGAGCACCTGCTCGAACCGGCGGCCGGTGAGCTTTTCGACCAGCAGGGCCAGCACGTTGTAGCCGGTGTTGGAGTACGACCAACCCGTGCCCGGCGGGAACAGCAGCGGCTGCACGGTGCTGTCGTGGATCGCCTCGACCTCGTCGAAGTGCACGAAGCGTTCGGTGTCCAGCTCCGGCAGCGTCGTCCAGGTGTACTGCGGGGCCAGGTCCCGGGGCAGGCCACTGGTGTGCTGCAGCAGCTGCCGGACGGTGATCGGCTCCGGGTAGGGCAGCAGGCCGGGCAGGTACTCCGAGATCGGCTCGTCCAGCCCCAGCCGGCCCTTCGCGGCGAGCTTCAGCACGAGGGTCGCCGTGAACGTCTTGGACACGCTGCCGATGCGGAACCGCCCGCCGATGTCCGGCTTCGCCCCGGTGGTGATGTCACCGGCTCCGGCCCGCCCTCGCCAGCGGCCGGCCGGATCCGCCGCGACCGCGATGATCCCCACGTTCCCGGCCTGCACGGCCGCGTCCAGTGCGGCCTGACGTGGATCGGTTCCCGCGGCGGCGGTACCGGTTCCGGCGAGCAGAAGCACTGCGCACGCAGCGGATACGATCGATCGACGCATTGTTCCCCCCGGAGTTGTGCGGTCCGCAAGACCGTAGCGCAGGCCGGCCGATGCCGTAAGGGATCTGTTCTGCGGATTCGTCTTTTCCTTGCGCAGTAAGGAGTTCTCCCGCCGCCGCAACCGGCAGACCTGCCGCGGGGCGCCCGCCGGGCTGCGGCCGGAAGTCCCACCACCGGAGGACTTCCGGCCGCAGCAGCGCCGCGCGGAGCGGCCCTACCGTCCGGCTCACGACACCCCGTAGTCAGGAGCCGCCATGACCACGACGGACCAGCCGATCGTCACCGGAATCGACGGGTCGGGTGAAGCGCTGGACGCCGCTCGCTGGGCCGGCCGGGCCGCCCACCTGCGCGACGCCCCGCTCGAGATCGTGCACGCCCTCGACTTCCCGGCGCTGCTCGCCGGCGGCGTCGTCCCCCCGCCGGACGAGATGAAAGACGTCCTGCGCGCGCACGGGAACCGCTACCTGCGCGCGGCGCGGGAGATCGCCGAAGCACAGGGCGCGCCCGAGGTGACCACCCGGCTCGACCCCGACCGGGCCGCGCAGGCCCTCATCGACGCGTCGCGGAAGGCCGCGCTCATCGTGGTCGGTTCGGGCGGGCACGGCCGGCTCACCGGCCTCCTCGCCGGCTCCGTCGCCTCCGCCGTGGGCGCGCACGCCTGCTCCGACGTGGTGGTGGTCCGCGGGGACACCTGGGACGAGCCGGAGGCGGGCGACCGTCCGGTCGTCGCGGGCATCGACGGCAGCGAACCGAGCGGCCGGATCCTCGCGACGGCCGTCGCCGAAGCGGAGGCCCGGCACACCCGCCTGGTCGTGGTGCACGCGTCGGCGGACGACCCGCCCCGCCCGGAAGTCGAACCGCACCGGGACGAAGAGAGCCTCACCGAGGCCGGGCACCGGCTGCTCACCGGCCTGACCGGCGAGCACGACGCCGGCGACGTCCGCATCGAGCGGGTCGTGGTCCGCGGCCATCCTCGGCGCGAGCTGATCGACCGGAGCGCGGCCGCGCAGCTCGTCGTGCTCGGCGACCGCGGCCGCGGCGGGTTCCCCGGCCTGCTGCTGGGCTCCACCGGCCAGGCGCTGCTGCACAACGCGTCGTGCCCGGTGTACCTCGTGCGCACCGCTGTCTGAAGCGACCGAAGTCCTCACGCGGATGGGCCTTCGCCCCACCGGAACCGGGGCCTGGGGGGCCCCGGGAACCGGGGCGGTCCGGCCCTCGTCGCCCGGCCCCGCCCGGCGGAGTCTGGATCTCGACGAAAGTGAGGCACACCATGGACAGCCAGCCCGGATCCGCCCCGGCGACCACCGCCGAGCCGACGTCCTCCCGCCGCAACCGCCGCGACCGCCTGGCCCTGCACCCCGCCGACTTCGTCGACGCCCGCTACACCGACGTCGTCGACCGCCGCCTGGCGCGCACGCTGACCGCCGAAGACCGGTCCGAAGAGGACGGTCTGGACCCGCTGGAGCGCGTCACCTGCCGCACCCACCGGCGCTGGCTGCACGACTGCGTCGCGTCCCCGCTGCACGTCGTCATCGTCACCGGCACCCGCTGGTGCCGCGCCTGCGAATGCGCGCTGAACGTCGCGATCGACCAGCTGGCCGGCGACGTCGCGGTGCGCTGCCCGTCCTGCGGCGGCACCCCCGCCACCCGCGCCACCCGCCAGCTGGTCCGCGCCTGCCGCGCCAGCCTGGCCACCGCCTCGGACCACTGAACCGATGACGCGCAGCCGGTTGTACCGCAGCGGTGTCCTCGAGCGAGAGGACTTCCCCGCCGCCGAGGCCGCCCGCCACCTCATCGACCCGTCGGTGACCCTGTGGCTCGACCTCGACGCACCGACCGCGCAGGACCTGGCGACCCTCGCCGCCGAGTTCGGGCTGCACCCGCTGGCCGTCGCCTCCGTCCTCGACGACGAGCACCAGCGCCCCAAGCTCGTGCACTACGACCGGCACTCGTTCCTCGCCGCATACACCGTGCGCGTGACCGACGGCACGCTGACGGCCTCCGAACTCGACGCGTTCCTGGTCGACCGGGTGCTGATCACCGTGCACCGCAACAACACCACCGACATCGATGCGCTCGTCGACCGTTGGGACAGCACGCCCGAACTGGCCAAGAGCGGCACCGCGTTCCTGCTGCACGGTCTGCTCGACTACCTCGTCGACGCACACCTCGACGCCGTCCAGGTGCTGGACGAGCAGGTCGAGGCGCTCGAGGATCTCGTCTTCGCCGACCGGGTCGACCACACCGACCTGCAGCGCCGGTCCCTGCGCCTGCGCCGGAGCCTGTCCCGGCTGCGGCACCTGGCCGTGCCGATGCGGGAGATCGTGGCCTCGCTGATGCGCCGCGACGACACGCTGCTGCCGTACTTCCAGGACGTCTACGACCACGTCCTGCGCGTGACGGAGTGGACGGAGTCCCTGCGCGACCTGATCGCGACGATCCGCGAGACCCAGCTGAGCATCCAGGGCAACCGGCTCAACACGATCATGAAGAAGGTGACGAGCTGGGCGGCGATCATCGCGGTCCCGACGGCGATCACCGGCTTCTACGGCCAGAACATCCCGTACCCGGGCTTCGGCCAGGCATCGGGGGTGTGGGTCTCGACGGCGGCGATCCTGGTCATCTCGGCGACGCTGTACGCGCTGTTCAAGCGCCGCGACTGGCTCTGACGCCACGCAGGGCGAAAGTCCTCCGGGCCGGGGGCGTCCGGCCCTGCGATCCGGATCCCGCCGAGCGTGCACTGGCGTTATGACGAACGTCGAGCGGAAACCGCACACCGGCCCCGCCACACCGGACCGGCTGCTCCTGCGGCTGCTGGCCTCGGCTCTCTTCCCCTGGCCGGCTCGAAGCTCGCCGCTCTGCGGTACCGGCCGGCCGGTGCGGCCGCGCCGATCGCGTTCCCGGTCCAGTACGCGCGCTCGGGCGACCAGGTCTTCGTCGCCGCCGGGCACCCGGAACGGAAACGCTGGTGGCGGCACTTCCGCCCCGGCTCGCGGGCGGAGCTCCTGGTCGGTGGCCGGTGGACCGCGACCGAAGGGCAGCTGCTCACCGGCGAGGCCCGGGTCACGGCGGCCGGCGCGTACCGCCGGCGATTCCCCCGCGCGGTCCTGACGCCGGAGACGCCGATCGTCGCCTTCCCCGCCGCGCCGGTCAGCCCCCTGCGGGGCACGGCGCTGGCCCGCACCTGGTTTCTCGTGGTGACGCTCGCCGAGTTCTTCGGCTTCGCCATTCCGGCGGTGGCCGGCGCGCTGACCGCGAACGGCCCCGCGGCCGTTTCGGTCCCCGCGCTGCTGCTGGCCGGGGCCGCCGAAGGCGCCGCACTCGGCGGTGGCCAGGCGCTGGTCCTGCGGTACGCCGTTCCCGCGCTGACCGCCCGGCGCTGGGTGGCCGCCACCGCGGCCGCCGCGTCCTTCGCCTACCTGGTCGGCTTGGCCCCGAGCACGTGGGCCTCGGCTCTGCCGACCTGGCCGCCCCTCGTGCTCTGGCCGGTGGCTGCCGTCCTGGCGAGCGCCCTGCTGCTGTCGATCGGCTTGGCCCAATGGCTCGTCCTGCGCCGCCACCTCGCCCACTCGGCCCGGTGGATCGGCACCACCGCGGCCGCGTGGCTGCTCGGGCTGGCGGCCTTCCTCGGCGTCACGATGCCGCTGTGGCAGCCCGGGCAGTCGCTCGGCACCACCGTCCTCATCGGCGTCCTCGGCGGGCTGCTGATGGCGGCGACCACCTCGGCGGTCACCGGTGCCGCTCTCGCGCGCCTGCCCGGACTGCGGTGAACCGCTGCCACAGCAGCTTGTCCGCCTCCACCACCGCGAACGCCGCCACCGAAGCACCCAGCACCCACAGCCACGACGAAATCCCGACCGGTGCGGTGTGGAACCACGAGTTCATGACCGGCACGTAGGTCAGCAGAAGCTGGAGCCCGGCCGTCAACCCGAGGCCCAGCGCGAACATCCGGCTGTGCCCGGGCCACGCGCGCACCACCGGACGGTCCAGCGACCGGCAGCTGAGCAGGTACGCGGCCTGGACTCCGACGAACACGTTGATCGCGGTCGTCCGGGCCTCCTCGATCACCACCCCGGACGCGAGCTGCAGCCGGTAGGCGCCGAACGCTGCGACCACGAGCAGCAGCGAGACCAGCACCACCCGGCGCAGCAGCGCCGCGGTGAACAGCGGACGCGAAGGGGGCCGCGGCGGACGGCGCATGACGCCGGGCTCGGTCGGCTCGAACGCCATCGTCAAGCCCAAGAACACCGCCGTGGTCATGTTGATCCACAGGATCTGCACCGGCACGATCGGCAGCGTCGCGCCGAGCAGGATCGCCACCAGCACGACCATGCCCTCGCCGATGTTGGCCGGAAGCGTCCAGGCGATGAACTTGCGCAGGTTGTCGAACACCCCGCGGCCCACCCGAACGGCCGCCTCGATCGACGCGAAGTCGTCACCGGTCAGCACCATGTCCGCGGCCTGGCGGGCAGCGTCGGTCCCGCCCTTGCCCATCGCGACGCCGATGTCCGCGCGGCGCAACGCCGGTGCGTCGTTCACCCCGTCGCCGGTCATCGCGACGACGTGCCCGCGCCGCTGCAACGCCTGCACCAGCTCGAGCTTCTGGCCCGGGGACACCCGCGCGAACACCTGCGTGCCGGCCACCGCGTCGTCTACCTCGGACGCGGGCAGCTCCGTCAGCTCTGCCCCGGTGAGGACGCGCGGGGAATCGGCCAGTCCGACGGCTTCGGCGACCGCGAGCGCCGTTCCGGCATGGTCACCGGTGATCATCTTGACGTCGACGCCGGCGCTCCGGCAGGCCTCGACCGCGGTGATCGCCTCGGGTCGCGGTGGGTCCTGCATCGCCTGCAGGCCCAGCAGAACGGGCTCCGGCGTGAGGCGGGCGAACGCGAGCACCCGCAGGCCCTGCGCGGTCAGCGTCCGGTGCAGCCGATCGAGTGCCTCCCGGTCGAGGGGACGCTCGCCGCCGCCGGGCCGCAGCTCGGTCTCGCACCGGGCCGCGACCTCTTCGACGGCGCCCTTGAGGTAGCCGACCGAGCCGTGCACCGTCGTCATCGTCCGCGTCTCGGACTCGAACGGGACGGTCTCCGTGCGCGGCGAGGCGGCCCGGATCGCCGCAGGGTCCAGCCCGGCCCCGATGGCGGAGCCGAGCAGCGCGATCTCCGTCGGGTCGCCCTCGTCGAGCTCCGCGTCGTTGCACAACACCCCGGCGACCAGGCATTCCTGAAGCTCGCCGGCGGTGATGGGCACGAGCTCGCCCGCCGCCGCGAGGGTGGTCACGGTCATCCGGTTGCGGGTCAGGGTGCCGGTCTTGTCCGTGCAGATCACCGTCGTGCCGCCGAGGGTCTCGACCGCGGGCAGGTGCCGGACGATCGCGCCGCGCCGGGACATCCGCACCACGCCGATGGCCAGCACGATCGCGACCGCGGCCGGCAGGCCCTCGGGGATCGCGCCGACCGCGAGGGCGACCACGGCGGTGAACATCTCCGGCGCCGGCTTGCCTCGCACGACACCGAGCGCGAACGCGCCGGCCGAGACCGCGACGATCACGACGCTCAGCTGCCGCGAGAACCGGGCCAGCTTGCGCGTCAATGGCGTGGTGACGACTTCGGCGGTGGCCACCAGGTGCTGGATGTCGCCCAGCTGCGTGCCGCCGCCGGTCGCGGTGACCACGCCGCGGGCCTGGCCGCGCGTCACCAGCGTCCCCGAGTACGCCGAGCCGGTGCGGTCGGCGACCGGAGCCGACGCCGCCACCGAATCGACCGACTTCACCACCGGCACCGACTCCCCGGTCAGCGCGGACTCGTCGATCTCGGCGCGGTGCGCCTCGAAGAGCCGCACGTCGGCGGGGACGCGATCGCCCGCGGCCAGCTCTACGACGTCCCCCGGCACCAACCGGGCGGCCGGGACGCGCTGCGGGACACCGTCGCGGACGACGGTCGCCTCCAGCGGGACCATGGTGGACAGGGCCTCCAGCGCCCGCTGTGCCCGCGACTCCTGCACGAACCCGACGACGGCGTTCAGCAGCACGACCCCGCCGATCACCCCGGCGTCGACGTGGCCGCCGAACACCCACGTCACCGCGCCCGCGAGCAGCAGGACGTAGATGAGCGGGTTGTGGAACTGGACGAGGAACCGCCGCAGCGGCCCCGGTCCGGCGGGCACGCTGACGGTGTTGGGGCCGAAGCGGCTCAGCCGCGCTTCGACCTCGTCACCGTGCAGCCCGCACCGTGGATCGACGCCGAGCCGCTCGGCGACCGCGGTCGCGGGGAGGGCGTGGAACTCGCCCGTGCCGGTCACTGTTCCGGAGTTCACTGTGCCGCCTCCAGGCCTTCGTCGTCTTCTGATCCCCGGGTCGCCGCGGCCAGCCGGGCAGCGGACGTCACTGGGTCTCCAATGCCGCCCGCCGCACCTCGTCGAGGTCGCCGGTGACCCGCAGCGCCGGCCGGACGTACGCGAGCGGATCCGCGACGAGCTTCTCGGCCGGGGCCGGTGATCCGGAGGTGACGGCCACCCCGGTCCGCGCGTCCAGCAGCACGAACTTCCTCCTCCACCCCGACCGTCGGCACGCCCCCCGACGGCGGTCAGGCCACGATGCGGCCCAGGGCCGCACCCCACGCCTCGGCCCGCTCGGCCTCACCGGACTTCAGGCCGGCGTCCGCCGGGCTCGTTTCGACGAAGAAGCTCTCCGCGGGCACCACGAGCCGGCATCCGAGCCGGCGCAGCCGCTTGGCCTCGCCGAGCGACGCGGCGCCGGTGAGCACACGCGCCTTCTCCACCCGGGTGTCGAAGGTCGCGACGGGCAGCCCGCCCGGCGCGGACTCGAGCGAGTCCAGCCATTCGCGCATGCCGGTCCGCGACCGGACCGGGCCGGACGTCTGGTCCGCGGCCGACTTCCGGGTCGCGGCCCGGCTCATGCCGTGCACGTGGGTCGGGCCGCCGATGACGAGCAGGTCGACGCCGGTCAGGTCCCGTGGCGCTTTGTCGACGTTGACCACCTCGGCCGGGGCGGACACGGCCAGCCCCTTGCCGACGGCCTCGGCCACCTCCTCGGTGGCGCCGAGCATCGACTCGAAGACGACGAGGATCCGCATGGCCGTTCCTTTCAGCGGTCGAGCCGGTGCCACTGATTTGTGGTGTGTTCAGGAAATCGCGCCGCGGCCGGCGGCGCCGTGGTCCTCGGTCACCAGTGCCCGGGACCAACGGCTCTGCGCTCGGCACGACGCGGTGACCACGCGCGGGCATGATGGCGGGCATGCCGCACCGTGTCCTGCTCGCCGACGACGACCGCGCGATCCGCGAATCGCTCGTGCGCGCGCTCGAGCTCGAAAGCTACGACGTCACCGAGGTGACCGACGGTGTGAACGCGCTGGCCACGGCCCGGCGCGAAGAGTTCGACGTGCTGATCCTCGACGTCATGATGCCCGGCGTCGACGGGCTCGGCGTCTGCCGCGTCCTGCGCGCCGAAGGCGACCCCACCCCGATCCTCATGCTGACCGCGCGGGTCGAAACCCCCGATCGCGTGGCCGGCCTGGACGCCGGCGCCGACGACTACCTACCCAAGCCCTTCGAGCTCGACGAGCTCCTCGCCCGGCTACGAGCCCTGCTGCGCCGCACATCAGCTGAACCGGAGGCACGGCGCACGCTGCGGCTGGACGAGCTGGCCGTCGACCCCGCCGCCCGCCGCGTGTGGTGGCACGGCACCGAGATCACCCTGTCCAAGACCGAGTTCGACCTCCTGGAAC
Source organism: Amycolatopsis sp. NBRC 101858 (assembly GCF_030269325.1). Taxonomy (GTDB): domain Bacteria; phylum Actinomycetota; class Actinomycetes; order Mycobacteriales; family Pseudonocardiaceae; genus Amycolatopsis; species Amycolatopsis ponsaeliensis. The sequence continues at coordinate 1,748,310 of NZ_BSTD01000002.1, forward strand.
TGCTGGTCCGCAACGCCGGGATCGTGCTCGACCGCACCACCATCTACCAGCGGATCTGGGGCTACGAATTCGGCTCGGACTCGAAGAACCTCGCCGTCTACATCGGCTACCTCCGGCGCAAGCTCGAGCAGGTCGGTGCCGCGGACCTGATCCACACCGTGCGCGGCGTGGGCTATTCGGTGCGCCCGTCGTGAACCTGCGCAGCAAGCTCGCGATCGCGTTCGCCGGAGTCGGCGCCGCCGCGGCGATCCTGGTCGGGGTGTTCAGCTACCAAGCCGCTTCCCAGCGCATCGACGCCGAGCTGGACCGCTCGCTGCTCACGACCTCGGCGGAAGTCGCGGCCGGCGCGACGCAGGTCCTCGCCCCCAGCCCGGTCACCCGCGGCCCCGATGACGACGACCACGACGAAGCCCAGCCCATGGTCGCCCAGTCGATCACCCCGGACGGGACCGCCCGCTCGCTCGGCGGCCGCCCGGTGCACCTGCCCGTCGACGACGCCGACCGCGCGCTGGCCGCCACCGGCTCCCTCGGCGACCACCGCTACTGGAACCTCACCGCCGGCCGCGACGACTACCGCGTGATCACCGTCGCCCTCGGGCCGGGCCGGGGAGCCGTCCAGCTCGGCATCGACGTGGACGAGTCCCGGCACGTGCTGAGCGCGCTCGCCGCTCGCATCACCGGCGTCAGCGCCCTGGTCCTGGTCGTCGCAGCGCTGGCCGGCTGGCTGCTGGCCCGCCAGATCACCCGGCGGCTGGTCCGCCTGACCGACGTGACCGAGCAGGTCAGCGACGGCCGCCTCGACGACGTCACCGTCCCGACCGGTGGCGGGGACGAGGTCGGGCGGCTCGCGACGTCCTTCGACCGCATGCTCGGCCGCCTCGCCGACGCCCGCGACGACCAGGAACGCCTGGTCCAGGACGCCGCCCACGAGCTGCGGACCCCGCTCACCAGCCTGCGCACCAACGCCAGCGTCCTGCGCCGGTTCGCCGAGCTGAGCCCGCAGGCACGCGAGCGGCTCCTCGACGACGTCGACGGCGAGGCCCGCGAGCTGACCCACCTGATCGACGAGCTCGTCGAGCTCGCCACCCACCGCTACGAAGCCGAGGAGCCCACGACAGTCGCGTTGCGTGAGATCGTCGAGCGGGCCGCCGATCGCGTCCGGCGTCGCTCCGGCCGCGCCATCACCGTCGCCGCCGACGCCACCACGCTGTCCGGCCAGGCGAAAGCACTCGAACGCGCGGTGGCGAACCTGCTGGAAAACGCCGTGAAGTTCGCCCCGGACGGCCCGATCGAGGCCGAGGTGCGAGACGGGCGGGTCCAGGTCCTCGATCGTGGCCCCGGCATCGGCGAAGCGGACACGGCCCGCGTGTTCGACCGGTTCCACCGGGCCGACGGGGCCCGCGGCCTGCCCGGATCGGGCCTCGGGCTGGCCATCGTCCGCGAGATCGCCCTCGCCCACGGCGGCGCGGTGTTCGCCGAGCCGCGGCCGGGCGGCGGCTCGGCGGTCGGCTTCACCGTCGGTGCCGACGTTCTCTTACCGAGTTCTCACCCTGATCACGTCGGCGGCTAACCGCGCTCGGGAAGGGTGGATCTCGAAGCGATCACCCCGAGGAGCCCGATGTCCGCCACTCTCGTCGCCCGTCGCGCCGCGCGGCCCGCCGTTCGCGTGTGGTGGCGCGACGCCGCCGGGCTGACCGCCTGGTCGAGCGCCCTGTTCGTGGTCGCGCTCTGGGTGTCCGGGCGTGGCCTGCAGGACCTCGGCACCGACTTCTTCACCTCGGCGGGACGGCTCACCGGGCTGGTGTCGGCGGACCTCCTGCTGCTGCAGGTGCTGCTGATGGCCCGCATCCCGTGGGTGGAGCGCAGCTACGGCCAGGACGAGCTGGCCCGCCGCCACCGGCTCACCGGGTTCACGTCGATCATGCTGCTGGCCGCGCACCTCGTGCTCATCACCCTCGGGTACGCGACGACCGACCGTTCCGGCGTGGTCTCCGAGGCGTGGACGCTGGTCACCACCTACCCCGGCATGCTCCTGGCGACAGCCGGGACGGCCGCGCTGGTCATGGTCGCCGTGACATCGGTGCGCGCCGCCCGCCGTCGCCTGCGGTACGAGTCCTGGCACCTGCTGCACCTCTACGCCTACCTGGGCGCCGGCCTGGCGTTGCCGCACCAGCTGTGGACCGGCGCCGACTTCACCGCCTCCCCGGTGGCGACGGCGTTCTGGTGGACCGCCTACGCGGCGGCAGCGGGTGCCGTGCTCGTGTTCCGTCTCGGGCTGCCGGTGTGGCTCAACGCCCGGCATCGGCTGGTCGTGGAGCAGGTGGTGCCGGAAGGCCGCGGTGTCGTCTCGGTGTACCTGACCGGCCGCGACCTCGACCGGCTTCCCGTAGCCGCGGGCCAGTTCTTCGTCTGGCGGTTCGGCTCCGGGCCGGGTTGGACGCGCGGCAAGCCGTTCTCCCTCTCGGCCGCCCCGGACGGGCACCGGCTGCGGATCACGGCGAAGGACCTCGGAGCGGGCAGCCGCCGGCTGGCCACGCTGCGCCCCGGCACGCCCGCGCTGTTCGAAGGCCCCTACGGCCGGCTGACCGGAACCGTCCGCAAAGGACGGAAGGTCGCCCTGTTCGCCTCCGGCATCGGGATCACGCCCTTGCGCGCGCTCCTGGACGAACTCCCGTACCGACCCGGGGAAGCCGTGCTGTTCCAGCGCGCCGGCCACCCGGCGGACCTGCTGTTCCGCCAGGAGCTGGAAGACCTGGCCGCCCGCCGTGGCGTCCGGATCCACTATTTGCTCGGGCGCCGGGCCCGCGACCGCGCGTCGTGGCTTCCGGCCGGCTACGCGCCGGTGCCCGACGAGCAGGTGTTGCGCCACCTGGTGCCCGACATCGCCGAGCACGACCTCTACGTCTGCGGCCCCGACGCCTGGACCGGCGCCGTGCTCGACACCGCGCGCCGGGCCGGCGTCCCCGCCGACCGCGTCCACGCCGAGCGGTTCGCCTGGTAGGAAAGGACTTCCGATGCGCCGGATCGCCATTGCTCTCGCCGCGACGGTTTCGATCGTCGTGCTGCTGTTCAGCTACCGCACCAGCACCGACTCGACGCCGGTCACCGCGGCGCGGCCGCTCGGCGGCGCACAGCCGTCCCACACCACGAGCCCGACCACGTCCGGCGGCACCTCGGGGGGCGACGGCACGTTCACCGGAAGTGCCGCCGACACCCGCTACGGGCCGGTGCAGGTGCAGATCACCGTCGCCGGCGGCAAGATCACCGACGCCGAGGCCATCCAGTACCCCCAGGAAAGCGGCCGCGACGTCCGGATCAACTCCGCCGCCGTGCCCGAGCTGAACCAGGAGACGCTGCAGGCCCAGAACGCGCAGATCGACACGGTCAGCGGCGCGACGTACACCTCGGAGGGTTACCAGCAGTCCCTGCAGTCCGCGATCGACCAGGCCCATCGGTGACCGATGCGCCCCGGCACCGCCGGTCCTGGGCCTGGCCCGTCATGGGTACGCAGGTCAGCCTCCACCTCCGGGGCCCGCGCGTGGACACCGACCCGGCCGTCGAACCGGCCGTGGCCGCGGTGTTCGGACACCTGCGGACCGCCGACGAGCTGTTCAGCACCTTTCGGCCCGACAGCCAGGTCACCGCTATCCGCCGCGGCGGGCTCCCCCGCGACCGGTGGCACCCGTGGGTCACCGAAGTCGTCGCGCTGTGCGAAGAGGCCAGAGAACGCACCGACGGCTACTTCGACCCGTGGTGCCTGCCCGGCGGCTTCGACCCGTCCGGTCTGGTGAAGGGCTGGGCCGCCGAAGGCGCCGCGGCTCACCTCACCCGGCTGCACGGGTACGACCACTACCTCAACGCCGGCGGCGACATCACGGCATCCACGCACACCGGGCCGTGGCGGGTCGGCATCGAGAACCCCCGCGACCCGCACGACTTCCTCGCCGTCGTCGACCTGCGCACCGGCGGCCTCGCGACCTCCGGTACGGCCGCCCGCGGCGACCACATCGTGGATCCGCACACCGGCCGGCGCACGAGCAACCTGCTGTCGGTGACGGTGCGGGGTCCGACCCTGGTGTGGGCCGACGTCAACGCCACGGCGGCGTTCGCCCGCGGCGGCAACGTTTCCCGCTGGGTTGCCACGCGAGCACCCGGCTACGAAGTGGCGGCGCTCGCCCGTGCTCCCTGAAAACCTTTTCCCAGAACGATCCCACCACACTCCACAAAGGACATGATGACCACCGTCAACGGCCTGCCCGCCCACATCCTGCTCGTGCACGCGATCGTCGTCCTGCTGCCCCTGGCCGCACTGCTGCTGGTACTGAGCGCGCTCTGGCCGGCGGCCCGCGCCAAGCTGGCCGGCCCGAACGCGATCCTGTCGGTCCTGGTCGTGGCGCTGGTCCCGATCACCACGGACGCCGGAGAATGGCTCGAACGCCGGGTGGCGTCGACCCCGCTGGTCCGCACCCACACCGAACTCGGCGACACCGCCCTCTGGGTCGCGATCCCGGTCGCCGTCCTGGCCCTGGTGGTGTGGTGGCGCCGCCGCGAAAGCCTCGCGTCCCAGGCCGCCGACACGAATTCGGCCGCGGTCACCACCCGCCGCCGCACGTTCCTCGCCCCGGCGTCCACCGCGGTCACCGTGGTGCTCTCGGTCCTGGCCGTAGTGGCCGCGGGCGCGACGTTCTACGACATCTACCGCATCGGCGATTCCGGCGCCCAGGCCAGTTGGCAGGGCCAGTTCAGCACCACACCGGCTCCCCGCGGTCCTCGTCCCTGACGCAGACAGGGCCGAGAATAGGCCGTTATACGCCGTTACCCCGGGGACATTTCAGCTGGGCTGTCCGGGCTGACGTTCCGGAGCTCTCCGTCATGAGGCCAAGACAGACGCATCCGCTCAGCGTGACCTCACCTCGACCGTCCCCGAGCCGGAAGCCGACTTGCTCGCGCGGTGGATGACCACAGGCAGAGCCACCCGCCACGCTCCCCCACAAAAGCCCGCCGGCAGTTTGCGGTTCGCCTTGGCCACCCAACTGCTGGCCGCGATCACCGGCCCAAACCGCTTAATCGACGCCATCGTGGTCGGCGAGTACGAGCGCGCCTTCACCGGCACCCAATTCGCCACCCTCTACGCCTGGTGCACCCGGTACGGCATTCAGCTGTGGCCGCCCGAAACAGGAGGCCCGGTCGATCTCGCCAACCACGATCACCGGGCACTGCTATCCCTCCTCGCGACCCAGTCGCAGCGCGAAGTCCTGCGCGCCCGCCACCGCGTGCTGGCCGCGATGCACAACCAGGCCACCCAGCAAGGCCGCTACCTCGGCGGTCGATCGCCCCTTGGCCACGCCGGGCGCGAGGGGGTGGCGCGCTCTCCTGCGTGTCATCCCGTCACACCGCGCACGAGCTGGACGCCGAGGCCCGCCGACTGCGCGGGCACGAGCCCATCGATGATCACCGAGCAGACCGTGGGCCTCGTTCGCCAGCCTGCCGATCAACCGCCGCTGAGGGCGGGAACGGTGTCCTCACGAAAGGCCAACGACCGCGCGGCATTCTTGAACTGGGCGAGTTTGCCGACGACGGTCTCCCCCACCGGCGTGTGCCCCCAGATGCTGATTCCCCGATAGGTGGTGGGTTCCCAGGTCGCTTCGGACTCGGGCCCGATGACGATCGGGTTCCAGCCGACCTCGAGTTCGAAGCCGGACGGGGTGACGCAGTAGTAGGAGAGCTCCCGGTCGTTGGTGTGCTGGCCGACCGACCACGCCATCCGGAAGCCGAGCCGCTTGACCCGGTGGAAGGAATCCAGCATGTCCTCGAGCGTGCCGGCCTGGATGTTGATGTGCTGGCACTTCGTGCGGATCGGGTCGATCTTCAGCCCGCGCAAGTTCGCGATGGCGATCGAGTGATGGCGCTCGTTGACCCGCAGGAACCGGATCTTCATCATCAGGCCGCTGACGTTCTCGTCGATGTAGTCGGTCAGCCGCGAGTCGAAGACCGTGTTGTAGTAGCCGCGCAGCGACTCCGGCTCGCGGGACATGATCGCGACGTGGCCCATACCTTTTTCTCCGGTCACCCAGCCGGAGTTCACCATGACCAGGGGCTCCGGCGTCGTGAGCGGCGCGGTGAAGATCTCTTGGACGATGCCCTTCGGGCCCGGAAACCGCCACAGCCGCTCGACGCCGCGCCGGGCTGCCTCGTCGTCGGAGCCTTCACGGACCGGCACGCCGCGATCGACGACCCGGCGGATGATCCGGTCGAAGGTTTCGTGGTCGTCGATCTGCCAGCCCAGCGCCATCAGGTCTTCGGCCGGACCGCGTCCGATGAGGAACCGGCACTGCCGGTCGTCCAGCCGGAACCGCAGGGTGTCGCGGTCGAGTTCGTCGACGTGCAGGCCGATCGCGTCCTTGCCGAAGCGGTGCCAGTCGGTCAGCCGCAGCGACTCCACGACGACGTAGCCGAGGTGCACCGAGCCGAAGACCGACTCGTCGTCGTTCGGTCGGAGGAATCCGTTCATGAAGCCGCACCCAGGAAGCGCAGGGCGAGTGCGTTGAACAGGTCGGCGCGTTCCCATTGCACCCAATGGCCGGTGTTCGCGACGAGGTAGAGGTCGCAGTCCGGCATCGCGTCGACGAGCAGCTGCCCGCCACCGGGCCGGTTGACCTGGTCCGCTGCGCCCCAGATCACCAGCGTCGGGTGGGTGACGTTCGCGAGCCGCGAGCCGCGGGTCAGGTCCATCCGCCACAGCGTGCGCAGGGCGCGCGAGCCGGACGGCCTGCGCAGTGGCGGATTCGCCACCACCTCGGGGTCGATGCTGGCCTGATAGCGCAGTTCGATCAGCTCGTCCGGCACGGACGCGCCGTCGCGCACCAGGTGGCAGCGGATGAAGCGTTCGAGCTTGTCCCGGCTCGGACCGGCGCCGCCGTAGTACGCGAGCAGTGCGTTCAGCCCCTTCGTGGGCAGCGCCCGGGTGGTGCCGATGCCCCCGGGACCCATCAGGATCAGCCGGTCCACCTTCTCCGGCCGGTCCATCGCCAGGCGCAGTGCGGCCGCGCCGCCGTAGGAGTTTCCGACCACGTGCGCGCGATCCACGCCCACGGCGTCCAGCAAGCCGCCGACCGCCCCTGCCAGGGAGCCGAACGGGTCGCGCTGGTCGATGTGCTTGCCCGAGCGTCCGTAGCCGGGCAGATCCGGGACGAGGACGCGATGGGTTTCCGCGAGGACGTCGATGTTGCGGGCGTAGTTGGACATCCCGGTCGCGCCGGGCCCGCCGCCGTGCAGCAGGACCACGGGCGGGCCGTCACCGGCTTCGGTGAAGAAGATGTCCTGGCCGCGAACGCGGACCGACCTTTCGCGCAGCGTTGCGGAACTCATGACGGTTACCTCCGGACGGGCTGGCGGTCAGCGGATGACGACGTGGCGCGAAGCCCCGTCGGCGGTGAAGACAGCGATTCCCCCGGGGCAGCCGCCGCGTAGACGACGCGGTCGGGTCGAAGGACGAGCGCGGACGCACGGTGGCGGCGCAGCCAATCGGCGAGTACGTCGCCGTCGTCGACGACGGCTCCGTCCCGGGCGCGTGACCCCGGGGACAGGATCTCGACCACGGTCGCCCCGGCGCGCGTCCAGGCCGAGGTGTCCGGCGCGGGCCCGTGGTGCACCACGACCCAGCCCGCGCCCAGCACGTCGTCGAGCCGCGCCCGGGCTCCGGCCCCGTCCCTGACCCAGGGTTGCGGGATCTTGCGACCCCGCGCCCGGGTCCGGCCATCGGCGAGAAACCCTTGTGCATAGTGCACGTCCGGGATCCACGCCGACTTCTGCAGGCCACCGCTGAGCGGTCCGATCGACCTCACCCCGCGGAACACGGCGTTGCGGATCGTCGTCAGCAGCGGTCGCCGCTCGGTGATGATGCGCCCGACCGCTACGGCCCGCCGGGTCATACCTCGAACGTGCGGCTGGCGTTCGGTTTCGTAGGAGTCCAGAACCGACTCGGGCAACCGGCCCGACACCACGCCCGCGAGCTTCCAGCACAGGTTGCCCGCGTCCCGGACGCCGGCCGCCATTCCCTGGCCGATCCAGGGCGGCATCACGTGGGCGGCGTCACCGGCGAGGAAGATCCGACCGGCCCGCCATCGTGAGGCGAAGCGGACATGGTGGCGGTACACCACGGCGCGCAGGATCTTGACCTGGCGTTCGGTGATGCCCTGCCTGCCGAGCAGCCGCCAGACCGCCGCGTCGGTGACCAGTTCCTGCTCGTCTTCCCCCGGCAGGACCGGGAATTCCCAGCGGTGGTGGCCCAGCGGGGTCGGGCAGTCCACCGCGGGACGGCTCGGGTCGCAGTGGAACCGCAGGCGGTCATGGGCCGGCCACTCGGACCGGACCTCCGTGTCGATCACGACCCAGCGGTCCTCGTAGGTACGGCCGTCGAAGCCGATTCCCAGCTGCCCGCGCACCGGGCTCGAACCGCCGTCGGCCGCGATGACGTAGGAGGCGCGGACCCGGGTGAGGGTGTCCTCGCCCAGGCGGGCGAGCAGCAGTTCGACGCCACCGGCGTCCTGCTGGACCCGCAGGCATTCGTGCTCCAGCAGGACCTCGACGTTCGGGTAGCGCGTTACGCCGTCGCGCAGGGTCTGCTCGAGTGCGGGCTGGTAGATGAACAGCTGCGGCGGGTGGCCGTGACCACGCGGCTGCGGGGAGGCACTGATGAAGGATTCGCCGTCGGCATCGACGAAATCGACCGCCTTGTCGGCGAGCATGTCGGCTTTGAGCCGCTCGGCCAGGCCGGCCTGCTGCCAGATCCGCAGGACCTCTTCATCGGTCGAGATGGCTCGCGCCCGGCTGTAGATCGAGGTGTCGCGCTCGATGACGACGACCGACAGCCCGCTCGCCCCGAGCAGGTTCGCGGCGGTGACCCCGGTCGGGCCGTAGCCGATCACGGCGACGTCGTAGCCCTGGCGATCCGTCACGTCGACAGCCTCCTTGCTGTAGCGATCACTACAGTAACTTCCGTAATGGTCGCTACAGTAAGCTGGCGTGCAGACGCCGTCAAGACTCGACCGGAACCGGAGATGACCATGACCGACGACCGCGGCGCGCGCCGCCGGCGGGCGAACGGCGAAGAGTCCCGCCGCAAGATCCTCGACGCCACCGTCGAAGTCGCAGGCGAACGTGGCTACGAGGGAACCAGCATCGCGCTGGTCAGCAAGAAATGCGGACTGCCGGCGAGCTCGATCTACTGGCACTTCAAGGACAAGGACGAGCTGATCGCCGCGGTCATCGAGCGCAGCTTCGACAGCTGGCTCTCCGCCTTGACCCTCCCCGGCGAAGAGCACGGCCAGCCCGTCGAGCGGGTCACGGAAATGTCCCGTCAGGTCGCCAAATCACTGTTGGAGACGCCCGAGTTCCTCCGGCTGGGTCTCATGCTGACCCTCGAGCGGCGGCCGGAAGAACCCAGTGCCCGCACCATGTTCCTCCAGGTGCGCCACATCGCCGCCCAGCGGATCACGGCCGTGATCGGTGACTTCCTCCCCGACCTCGACGACGACTCGGTCCGGTTGCTGGCCACCTACGCCATGGCCGGCGCCGACGGGCTGTTCATCGCCAAGGAAATCGGCGGCGACAGCGTGGACCTGCTGCGCCTGTTCGAACTGCACGCCCACGTCCTGTTCGCCGCGGCGGCGCACCTGTCCGCCGGCGCGCCACCGCCCCCAGGCCTGCTCAGCCCTTGAGCCGGGGAAAGAGGCTCTCGGCGTTGCCGCGATCGATCGCGGCCCGCAGCTTGTCCTCGAGCGGGTACTGCTCGTAGGTCTTGTTCATGAACCCCACCGCGACCGCCGGGGCGAAGGGGAAGTCGCTGCCGTAGGTGATGTGGTCCGGGTCGGCCACCTCCAGCAGGCTCGGCAGGGCCGAGGGTGACGCCGAAAGCGCGATGTCGTAGTAGAACTGGCGGAGCACGGCGAGCTGCTTGGGCACCTGGCGCTTTTGGTCGAGCAGCGTCCACGCCTGTTGTGCCTTGTTCTTGGTGTTCATCATCGTGAGCAGGATGCGGTAGGAGATGTAGGGCACGAACCCACCGGCGTGGGCGAGGATGAACTTGATCCCCGGGTACTTCGCCATCGAGCCGGACAGGATCAGGCTGATCGCCGTGCGGGTGGTGTCGAGCAGGAAGTCCGCGGTGAAGGTCGGGATGCCGGGAACCTCCGGACCGGGCAGCTCGCCCGGGTGCACGAACACGGCCGCCTGGCGCTCGTGCAGGAACTTCAGCAGCGGTTCGAAGCCGGGGTCGCCGAGGTAGCGGCCGTCGTTGTTGGCCAGCAGCACGATCCCGTCGGCGTGCAGGGTGTCGAGCGCGTACTCGGCTTCGGCGAGCGCGCCTTCGACGTCGGGCAGGGTCAGGGTCGCGAAGAAGCCGAACCTGTCCGGCCGGCCGGCGACCACGGAGGCCGCGTACTCGTTGACCTCGCGGGCCCAGCGACGTGCCTCGGGGACGTCGCCGAAGTAGACGCCCGGCGTGGACAACGACAGGATGCCGGTCTGAACGCCGTGGCCGTCCATGAACTTCAGCGCCGCCGAGGCCGACCAGTCCGGCAGGTCGACGCCACCGGGCCGGATTCCCTTGTCGTGCATCCAGTCCGCGTAGCGGGGAGGTACGAGGTGCTGGTGGGTGTCGATGCGCCGGGCGCGGCTCATGGGTGAACTTCCTTTCCTGCGAATGAAAAACTATGCCGTCAGCAGCGGCTGGGTGCCGCGGAGGCGGATGCTCTTGGCGGACAGGTACCGCCGGCGGTCGGTCACGAGGATCGACACGAGGGTGCCGACGACCAGCCAGGCGGCGAGCTGGGCGACACCGGTGGCGAGCCCGGTGCCGTCGGTGGCGGTGGCTCGCAGGGCGAGGATCGCGCCGTGGGTGGGCAGGTAGCCGGCGATCGTGTACAGCGGGCCCGGCAGCGTCGAGACGACGCCGGTGGCGCCGGCCAGGACGAGGACGGCCAGCGACGCCAGCCGCCCGGCGCGGCCGAAGATCGCCGTCGCCGCCTGGTTGAGGGCGACGAACGTGGCGGCGGCCAGCAGCGCGATCAGCAGGAAGCCGATCGTGCCGGCGAGGCCCAGCTTCAGGACTGGCACGGCGATCGCCGTGATGGCGAGTGCGGCGAGCGCGGCAGCGGTCGCGCCCGGGATCGCCGCGCGCGTGATGATCCGCCAGGTCGGCTCGCGCGCGACGAGCACCGCGTCGGGGACGGCCCTGGTGACGATGTAGGTGGCGAGCGCCAGCGCCCACAGGGCCAGCGCGGCGAACAGCGTGACCGCGAGTGTGCCGATCGGGGTGGTGTCGGTGGTCGCGGTGCTGGGTTCGGCGGCGACCGTCTTGAGGTGCGCGCGTTCGGCATCGGTGTAGCTCGGCACCTGGTCGCGCCCCTTGTCCAGCTGGGTGGCGAGCTGCTGCGCGCCGTCGTCGACCTTCGTGACGCCGTCCTTCAGCTGCCCGGCTCCGGATGCGAGTTTCTGCGCGCCGGTGTTCGCTTGCCTGACGCCGGTGTCGAGCTGACGTGCGCCGTCGGCGGCGGACGTGATGCCGGCCGCGAGTTCAGCGGACTTGCCGGCGAGCTGGGCGTTGCCGTCGGCGACCTTCCGCGCCCCGGTCGCGAGAGCCTGGATGGAGTCCCGGGCCTTCACGGCGTTGGCGCGGACGGCGGCCTTGGCGTTGTCGATCTTCTGCGCGTCGGCGGTGAACCGGCCGGCGGCCTGGCGAAGGTCGGTGCAGAACGAGGCCGAGCCGCCGCGGTCGGCGCATTCGTCGGCGAGCTGCTGGAACTGCTTCGCGGCGGCGTTCGCGGAGGGCAGGGCGTCGATGGCGGCGATGATGCGGTTCGCGAGCGGCACGACCGTGCCGGCGAGCTGTTCGTTGCCGTCGGCGACCTGGTCGGCGCCATCGGCCAGCTGACGCGTCAGAGCGGGCAGCTGCGCGGTGTCGCGCTGAGCTTGCGTGAGCCCGGCGGACAGCTTGCCGGAACCGGTGGCCAATTGAGCGGTTCCGTCGGCGAGCTGGTCCGCGCCCGTGCTCAGCTGTCCGGCGGCGTCGGCCAGCTGGCGGGTACCGTCGGCCAGCTGCGCCGCGCCGTCGGCGGCTTGCCCGACCTGGTTGTGGATCGTCGTGAAGCCGACGTAGACGTTGTCCAAATAGGTCTGGACGACCTGCTGGTTCAGAGTCCTTTGCGTGGCCTGCGCGATCTGGTCGGCCAGCCCGGAATCGCTGACACCGGCAGCGTCGGAGGCCTGGATTCGAAGCTGCGCTTGCCGGGCGTCGAGCGGTTTCCCGGTGGCGGACGACGTGGCGCGGGCGGAGAAGTCTTTCGGGATGGTCACGGTGGCCGCGTAGCTGCCGTCGGCGAGCCCTGCGGCGGCGTCGTCGGCGTCGGTGAGCACCCAGGTGTAGGCGGAGTTCTCGCTGTGGGTGAGGTCGCCGGCGAGCTGCCGGCCGAGCGGGATGGTCTGGCCGCTGACCTGGACCGGTTCGTCGTTGTTGACGACGGCGGCTTTGGCGGTGCCGTGGTTGGCCTCCGGCGTCCAGAACGCCCAGGTGAGCAGGCCCATGATGATGAGCGGCACGGCGATCAGGCCGGTCCAGGTGCGCCAGGTCAGCGGTCCGGTGGCCAGGGCGCGGGCGGAGTTCGCGAACGGCTTGAGCATCAGAGGACCTCGGCGGGCTGGGCGGTGGTGAGGGCGTGCAGCTGGGTGGTTCCGGCCGGCAGCAGGTCTCCGATGCGCTCGGGATCCTGGCAGGTCAGCACGAACGTGGCGGACCCGGCCGCACGGGTACGGCGGCCGGCCAGGAGAACGCGCAGCCGGTCACGATCGTCGGTGCGGAGCACGAGGTCGACGTCGTCGACGGCGATCATCAGGGCGTCGGCGTCGAGCGCGTCGGCGATCTGCCGGACGGGATCGGTGGTGTCGCGACACGGGATCACGGCGACGTCGCGGCGCAGGGCGTGGGTGTGCTGCGGCAGGACGCGCCCGAGCACCTTCAGGTCGCCGGTGAACTTCGTGACCCGCCCGGCCAAGGTGTAGAGCAAGGCCGACTTCCCGCGGGCGCCGGCACCGTGCAGCACCAGGACGTCCCCGCCCGGCAGATGCAGGTCGACGTCGGCGTAGACCAGGCGGCCCCGGTCGTCCTCCATGCGCAGCCCGCGGGCGCTGATCGCTTCGGTGCTGTCCGGGGCGGGCCAGTCGGCGAGCCGCAGCTCGTGCACCAGCGCGTCGCCCTCGGCGTCGAACACCGGCAGCGCCCGGTCGAGCTTCGGCGGCAGACCCCAGGCCCGGCGGCCCAGCAGCGCCAGCACGGCGGGTACCAGTGTCATCCGCACCACGAAGGCGTCGATGAACACCCCGATGGCCAGGCTGAACGCGATGGGCTTGATGGTGGCGCTGCCTTCGGGCACGAACGCGGCGAACACCGCGAACATGATCACGGCGGCGGCGACCACGACCCGCGACGCCGAGACGAACCCGGATTCGATCGCGTGGTGCGGATCCCCGTGGTGCACGTAGTCTTCCCGGATCGGTGAGACGAGGAAGACCTCGTAGTCCATCGCCAGTCCGAAGAGGACGCCCATCAGGATGATCGGCAGGAAGCTGATCACGCTCCCGGTGTGGGTCACGTTGAGCGCGTCCGCGAGGTGTCCTTGCACGAACACGAACGACGTCGCACCGAAGGCCGCGGCAACCGAAAGCAGGTAGCCGGCGGTTGCCTTGATCGGCACCCAGATCGAGCGGAACACCATCGCCAGCAGGATCAGCGACAGGCCGACGACCAGGATCCCGAACGGCAGCAGTGCGCTGCCGAGCTGGGCGGAGACGTCGATGCCGACGGCGGTGATGCCGGTGACCGCGGTCTGCGTCCCGTAGGTGTCGAGGAAGTGCTGCTCCTGTCCGCGCAGCCGGGCCACGAGGTCGTCGGTCTGCGCGGAGTCCGGCGCGGTGGCGGGGACGACCTGGATGATTCCGGTGTCGCCCTTGGGATTCGGCGTGGCGAGCGGCACGGAGGCGACGCCAGGGAGGCGCCGGATCTCCTCGGCGATCTTGTTCACCAGGCCGATGGGGTCGGTGCTGGTGATGATGTCGGCGGTGACGATCAGCGGCCCGTTGTAGCCGGGCCCGAAGTGCTCGCTGACGACTTCGTAGGTGTCGCGGGCCGGGCTGCCGTGCTCTTCGGTGCCGTTGTCGGGCAACGCAAGCCGCAAGCTCGTGGCGGGGATCGCGCAGACCGCGAGCCCCGCGACGACGACGAGCACGGTGACCAGCGGCGCTTTCGTGGCGGTCCGGACCCACCAGCGCGCGATCCGCGGCTTCTCCCGGCGATGCCGTTTCCGCCGGGGTTTCGGGGTACGCGGGCGTAAGCGCTTGCCGGCGAAGGACATCAGCGCCGGGACGAGCGTGATGGCGATGGCGACCGCCAGCGCGACGGCGACCGCGGCGGCGACGCCCATGGTGGTCAGGAACGGGATGCCCGCCACGGACAGGCCGAGCAGCGCGATGACGACCGTCAAGCCCGCGAAGATGACCGCCGAACCCGCGGTGGCGGTGGCGCGAGCGATCGACTCCTCGACGTCCAGGCCTTCGGCCAGCTGATCGCGGTGGCGGGAAAGCAGGAACAGGGCGTAGTCGATGCCGACGGCGAGGCCGATCATCACCGCCAGCATCGGCGCCGTCGACGAGATCGGCGTGACGACGGTCGCGAGGTAGATCAGCCCGACGGCGATACCCACACCGAGGACGGCGGTGCCCAGCGGCATGACCGCGGCGATCAGGGACCGGAACATCAGCACCAGCACCAGCAGCGCGATCAGCAGGCCGATCCCTTCGGTCGGGCTGAGCTTCGGCACGCGGTTGGAGAACGCGTCGCCGCCGGTGTGGACCTTCGTCCTGGTCTGCGCGCCCAGGTCGTCGGCGATCGCGGACAGCTGGGTCTTGGTGGCCGGGTCGACCTGGGCCAGCTGCACCTTGAGCGGCACGGCGACCAGCGCGGCCCGGCCGTCGCCCGACACCGCGCCGTTCACGCTCTTGTCGAACGGGTTCACGACCGTGGCGACCTGGTCGAGCTTCCCGATCCGCGTGACGGCTTCGGCCACCTCGGTCCGGGTTTGCGGTGTGTCGACCTTCGCGCCTTCCGGCGCCACGAGCACGAGCTGCGCCGACGTGCCGCTGACCTCCGGGAAGACCCTGCCGAGGTGGTCGAGCGCGTCCTGCGACTCCGAGCCGGGAATGGCGAACGTGTCGTCGGTCCCCTGGTTGACCAGCAGTGCCGCCCCGCCGGCGACCCCGAGCACGACCACCCACAGAACCAGGACAAGCACGCGGGCGCGGGCAGCGGCGCGGCCGAGCCGGTAGAGGAAGGACGACACGAGAGCTCCCAACTCGTCGGATACATCGTGTATCGTAATGCAGTATGCATCCGATGCAACGTGTATCCGGTCACCCCACCGGGTGAGCGATGGGAAAGTTAAGGTGGACGCCATGACGGCTGGCGGTACGCATCTCGAGCGCCCGAAGGGCATGACGCGCCGGCGCGCGGAAACCCGGCGGCGAGTCCTGGCGGCGGCCTACGAGGTATTCACCGAGCTGGGCATCCGCGATGCGCCGGTCGAGCTGATCTGCGAGCGCGCGGGCTTCACCCGCGGCGCCTTTTACTCCAACTTCGCCAGCAAGGAAGAGCTTTTCCTGGCCATCTACGAGCTCCAGATGGAAGAACGCACCCAGCGGCTGCGCACTGCGGTCGACGAAGCGGTCAACGCGGCGCCGCCGGACGCCGTCGACGACGTCCTGCGGGAAGCGGGCCTGCTGTTCATGGAGTCGCTGACCGCGGACGAAACCTGGTACCTGCTCAACGCGGAGTTCCGCGCCCAGGCTATGCGCCAGCCCGAACTGCGCGCACCGACCGCCGCCGCCGAGACCCGCTTCCACGACGCACTCGCCGAGATCCTTCAGGACATGCTCAGCCGCCTGAACTTGCGGTTGACCGTCGATCCGCGCAGCGCCGTCGTCACGATCGTCGCGCTGTACGAGACGATGCTCGAACGCGCGATCCTCGACGAGCTGTCCGACCGGGCCGACAGCCGTTACCTGACCGACGTCCTCCCCCGGCTGTTCGCCTCCCTGGTCACTCGCAGCGCCTGATCAAGACGGCAGCTACCGGTCCCGGCACGGTGCCGGTAAAAATGACCTTCGACGGCGCGAGCCGAGAGGCCGTATGCCTCACCGGCCTCCTCGAACGTCTCGGCACGCAGCGCCACCCGGGCTGCCAAATCGCGAGCGACAGGTTTCATGGCGTCGAGATGTTCTTCGACAGTCAGAAGCCCCACGGCCGCGGCCTCGGGGTCCTCGACTCCGCAGGGCTCAGGCGCCAACTCCAGCGGCACGCTATCCGGATGGTCGTACTCCGCGAGCCAGCGTTTGTAGGCGGCGGAGAAGCTCCGCACGCAAGCACCTACGAAGTACGTCTTCAAAGATGCACCCCCCTGCGGTGTCCACTTACCGCCGCGCAGTGCGTGCTGTTCGAACATCTGCAGACCGCGGGCGATGGTCTCACCCGCCAGCTCGAGCCGGTCATCGACGTAGCGGGCCAAGTGGTCGCTGACCAGGTCGGAGGGTTTGACCGGTCGGCCGACTTCGCGGCACATCGAGTAGATCATTTTGCGTCTGATGAACGAACGCAGAACCGGGAGGGCGTAGGCGGCGAGTTCAGCGCGGAAGAAGTCATACTCGACACCGGCGAAGCCGCGGCCGGCGAGTCGTTCGTAGAGCTCGGCATCACCACCGAGACGGGCAAGACGCGCTCGCGCGACATCGGCCTTGTCCGCCTCGTCGGTGGTCATCCCACCGCTGACTTCCAGCTCGTTCAGCACGCCTTCCATAAAGGAAAACTGGACATCCGCGTCTGCCCCGGGGTTGTAGGTGCGCGTCCGAGGCCCGCGGCGGATGACCGCCTGCGGACGGCTCGGCCTCCGACACCTGCGTCTCCTTCGTCGGTTCGTGCGGAACGACGTACACGAACCTTCTAGGCCTCGGTCGTCGTCCTACCCCACGACTTTTTTTGGAGGAAGTTCTCGTGGGCTGACCAGGCCTTCACCGCCTAAACACCGAACATGGAGAACAGCGAGGATCGGACTCCACGGCTCGAAGTCACCGGATCCCAGTATGGCGGTCCGCGCCGACGAGTCCCGGGCGACGCACCGGAACGGTTTCCCGGCGACGACGTCGAGTGTCCGCCCACGCCGTGGAGAATGGTCATCGACGGCTGGGTTCGCGACGACTCGATCCGCCGAGACGCGTTGGTCGGGCTGGCGTTTGTGTTGGTCGCGGTCGTCACCGTGGTCGGCGCAATCGTCGGCGCACTCGGTCCCTTGCTGCGCGAGGCTGTCGGCAGCCCCGCAGTACGGCTCACGGCTGGGAGCTTGCTCGCCAGCAGCCTGCTCGGCTTCGGCGGCCTGAGGTTGCTTCAGCGGCGATTCCGCCGGGCCTCATCTCGGGACGCCAAGACGGGTAAGCGGCCACGGCGGTGACGCCGCCAAGAAGAGGCCGTCACCGTGACCACCTTCCGCCGTTTGGCAGCGCGCGCAACCCGGCCATCGCGTGGCCGGACCGTGACGTTTCCCGGACAAAAGATTGACACCGCGGGGGCGGTGCGAGCCCGCGTGGGAATTGCGCTAACCTGCTCCTTTCGTTTCGGCATGAGGAACAGGGGCATCCGCAGTGGAGTCCACGGGATCCGGTGGCCCGGACGCATCCGAGCTCGGAAAGATCTCGAATCTCATCAACGTCAACAACGGCACCTCGGTCCAGGCCGGTCACCTCTACCAGGTGCACGGACTGGACGAACAGATGCTGGAACGGTTGCTCGACGCCATCGACGAGCGCCGGCGAGCCACCGGCACCGTCCGGCGGAAGAGCCTGCCGTCCTCATTGCCGTGGACGCAGCGAGCCGCGTGCCTGGGCCGTGACCGCGAGCTAGCGGAACTGCGCGAGCAGCTCGCTGCTAGGCGGCACGTGCTGGTCGGCGGCCCCGCAGGCATCGGCAAGACCCTGTTTCTACAGTACGCAGCCACTGAAGAGGTCCTGTCCGCCAGCACGGTTCCGGGCTGCGAAGGAGTTCTGCGGCGGGTGCTCGCCCCCGGCATGACCCCCGATGACGTGCTGCACGACCTCGCCCTGGAGTGTTTCGACGCCGAACGGGCGGCCGCGCGGCGCCTCCTCGGCCGCGTCCGTGCCCTCGTGGTGCTGGACGGCGTCGAGTGGCCGGCCACAGAGATCCGGCAGGTGCTCGACGCCATGCCGGGCAGCGTGTTCGTCATCGCCGCCCGGCGCACCGATTCCACCTCGTTGATCAAGTCCCTTCCGCTGGCCGGGCTGAGCCACGCGGACGCGCTCGACCTGTGGGAAAACGAGCTCGGGGCGCCGCTTTCGCCGGCGGAGAAACAACGGACCGAGCGCATTTTCGACAGCTGCGACGGAAATCCTGGCACGCTGACGCAATTCGCCGCCGCGCTGCGCTCCGCCGGCGTGCAGGGAATCGCGTCCGACGTCGCCGATCCTGACGCCTACGCCATGATCGTCACCCGCGCGCTCGCCAAGCTGGGTGAGCCGGCTGTAACGACGTTGCAGGAACTGCTGGTCTTCCCCGATGCTTCCTGGGGAGCTGGGCTGCTGGCCACAGCCGGAATGCGCAAACTCGTAGACGCGGGCCTAGTCGAGGACGAATCGGGCCGGTACCGGGTGCGCCCGCACGTCCCGGAGGCGATGGCCCCGGCCGATCCGCCGTGGCCGCTGTTCGCCCGCATCTCCGTGTGGGCCCACGAGACGGCCGATGCCGGGCAGCTGACGACTGAGCTCGACGTCCTCGAACGCACCCTGCGCCAGCTGCTGGCGCACGACCGGCCGTGGGACGCCCTGGCACTCGCGCGTGTCGTGTCGGTGAAACTGCTTCCGACGCCGTGGTGGCACCGTGGCGACGACGTTCTCGCGCTCGGCCTCCGCGCGGCCCGGAACACGGGCTCCCTTACCGACATCGCCTACTTCACGTACGCGCTGGCCACGCGCCGGGCCGACAGCGGGCGGGTAGCGGAAGCGACCGAGCTCCTCACGGCGCTGATCGACTCCGCCACGGCGCACGGTCACCGGCGGCTCGCCGACCGGGCCGGCGCCCTGCACCACAAGCTGGTCAACCGCATGCCCGGACTTCTCGGCCAGTGCGCGGAAACCGTCTCCCAGCTGCTCCTTCGGGTTCCGGTCCTCGACGGCACGGCGCTCAGGCTGGCGCAGGAGTACCCGGCCGTGCTGCGCAAGGCCGTCGCCGCGATCCTGCTACTGGCCGGTGTGCTATTCGGGCTGCCTGCTTCCGCAGGCGCGCCCGTTTCGGCCAGTACTGCGCCGAGCTCGTTGTCCGCGCTAGCGGCGCCGAGGGTTCCGCCGGAGACGAGCGCACCGCCGGCGGCCGGTGCCTCGCCAAGCGCAGCGGCCCCGCCGTTGCCCGCGCCGCCTCCGGCCGTTTCGTCGCCCGATCCGGCCGCCCGGCCGTCGCCGCCACCCGGCTCCGGCCCCGGCGAACTGCTCGGTGGTTCCGCCGACGGCGCGACGGTCCCTGACCACCCCCCTACTGCTGCCCCTGACCTGACCGGGCAATGGCAGATCGTCTTCTCCCAAAAGCACGTCAAGGGCAATTTTTGGACCGATCCGGACACTGCCACGATCACTTTGCGCCGACTCGACGATAGGCGGTGCGCCGGCATGGCGCCCTGCTATGGCGGCCAGTGGACCGTTGATGGCTCGGCGGGGAGCAGCAACTTCGTCGCGGCGGCCGCCCCGGCCCCCAGGGGCTTCTCGGCCACCGACTCCGATGGCGACGGCAATCAGACCTACCGAGGGGTGCTCGTCTCGGCCGATCCCAGCCGGCTCCGGTACGAAGGCGAATGGAGCGATGACGCCGGCCGCACCGCCACATTCGTCTTCACCCGCCTGAGCTGACCCTTCCTGATACGGGGCAGCTGGGCGTACCTGGACGTTTGCCGCTGCGCGGCGTGCTTGACGCGCCGAGCGACTGGGCTCCTAGCGGTCGAGGGGACGTCCGCGACGATCACCTGCTCGACTTCCACTGCGCTTTCGCCGTGCTAGACGTTCTCAGCGGTGGAGAAGGTGCGGGCCGCGCGGCGCTCGACTTGGAGCCGCCAATCCAGTTTCGACCAACCAGCCCTGCACGCACCGGGGTCAGCCATCGAGTCCGAACGGGTCGCGGCCGTCGTGCCCCGGCTCCACTTCGACGCCGTGGGAGTTCAGGCCCTGAACGAGCCGATAACTCGGAGTATTCTGTCTCCCATTGCGCACGCCTAATCCGACAAGATCGTGGTCCGCAAGCCAGAACTCGTTGCCGTCCGTGACCGTCGCCGTGCCAAACTTGACCCCACCCCGCCACTCTTAGACCAAGCGTTGGCACCCAACTGCGAGTATCCCTTTGCCCGCCAGCTGGACCATCCGGACGCGATGGTCACCATCGCGCTGAAGTGACAGTTCATGGACATCGCGAGCCCGGCGGGCGGTCCACGAGCGATACTGACCGAGATCGCAACGACAAAGCTAGGAGCAGGATGACGGGCGAGGTCGAACTACCGCCGTACCGAGCCGTGCTGGTCGTGGATACCAAGGGGTTCGGCGGTCATTCCGACCGAGGCCAGGCGGTTCTCGCGGAGGAGATCCCCGGTGTGCTGGCGCTGGCTTTCGAACGCGCGGGGCTGACAGACGTCTGGGCTGACGCGCTCTTCCCCCACGGTACCGGCGACGGATTCGGACTCGGGTTCGCCACGCGGCACCTGCCGACGGTGGTGATGCGGCTCTTCGACACGCTGCAGGATGTCCTCGCGGAACGAGACGCCCGATCGTCCGGCCCGGGCCACGCGCGGATGCGGATGCGGGCAAGCTTGAACGTCGGCCCCGTCCTGGCCCCCAGCCGTGGCTCAGCCGCCGCAGTCGGCGGCGCAGTGATCACCACCCACCGGCTGCTCGACGCGCCTGAGGTCCGCGACCTCCTCACACGTTCCGACCCCGGACAGACCTTCCTCGCAGTGGCGCTGTCCGAGCGAGTATACGAAGACGTCGTCTTGACGGAATACGCGCCGCTCCCGCCATCCCTGGTCGTGGCACAGCCAGTGGCGGTGAAGGAGTACTCGGGCACGGTCCGCTTGTACGTGCCGCGCCCCAGCGGCGACCTCCTGCGCCACGGCTTGGGCGCCGCCGTCCCCGGGCCGTCTCCGAAGATCGATCCACCACCTCAACTACCGGTGACGACAAACTTGATCAGCGGCGGCGAGTTCGGCACGGCGATCCAGGTGGGCCACCTCCACGGTGGGTACCACCATGGTTCCAGCCCGGTGAACTGAACCGGGACTACGGTGCGATCCAGGATGATGACCAGGTGATACCGAACTCGGCTTCGGGCAAGGTCACCGGTCCGGCAATCCAGGCTGCGACCGTGCACGGCGTGCATGTGGGCAACGGCGAACCACCGCGCAGTTACTACCTGACGCGGATCGAGTCGTTCACTCCTCGGTGCTTGGTCGATCGCGACGAGGAGCTCAACGAGCTGGCCAGGTTCTGTACTTCGCCCGACACCGCGAGTGCCTAGCCTGGTGGCGTGCCGACCCCTGGACGGGCAAGTCGACGTTGCTGAGCAGGTTCGTCCTCGAACTACCCCCTGGTGTCCGGATAGTCACGTTCTTCGTCACGTGCGTGCTGTGCACGACGCCGTCTGCCGCCGCGACTACAACGGGGTCAGCCGCTTGATGGACCGCCCGTTCGGATCGCGAAGCCCGGAAGCAGCCCTCGCGGAACTGCAAGCGAACAACGTCACCGCTCTGACCATCCTCGCCAGACCCTCGAGGTCACCGCCATCGCCGGCCAAGGCGGCCTCGTCTGCTGCCACCCGGACGGAGCGGTCGCGATCTTCGCGCGGGGAACCTCCGTGCACCAGAGCAAGCTGGCGGACTTCGCCCTGACCAGCGACGCCGCAGCCAAAGGCAGTCTGCGCCGAATCCGGATCCAGATAGCCGCCGGCGCGACAGTGAACGAATGGCTCCCGGCCACAGCCACGGCCACGCTGAACCCATGCCCGAACCCATCCTGGTCGCCATCGCCGCTGCACTCGCCGCGAAGAGCGCGACCAGCCTGTACGACCTGGTGAGACGCAAGTTCGCGAAGGATCCGGCCAGCACCGCCGCCCTCGAGGCGGCCATGACGGCTCCGGACGACCCGCAACCAGTCAAAGCACTCGCCGAACGCCTGCACCGAGCCGAATCCGACGACAAGGCGTTCGCCGACGCCCTCCGAACGGAGTGGCACAGGCTCCCGGACACCGAACGCACTCACGGCGGCGTCCACAACCAGGTCACGGGAACGTCACCGGCAAAGTGGTGCAAGCGCGCGACATCCACGGCAACATCAACCTCTGAAACGCTGGACCGCACAGCGAAGTATCGGCGAGCCCCTGCCAGCTCGAATATGTTGCGGACACGTGGAAGGTACCGGTCACCCGCGAGGCTTGCGCTGCCTACCTAGTACGACCACGCCTCCACCAGGCTCGTCGAGCGCGTAGGACACTGCTCGTATGCCCACGACACCCGCCACCATGGCTCGGCGCTCGCGGAGCACGTGGGACTCGCCGTCGAGCTGGCGCCGACCGCGATCGCGCCCCTGACAACGTCGCTTCAGTTGCAGACAGCGAGGCAACGGTCTTCTGAACCTCGGTGCTCGTACCCGGCCTCCGCCGAGCTGCCGAGCCACATACCGGACGACCGTCGCCAACGTGGCTCGCACGCTGACGTCGTCGGGCGACCAGTAGCGTCGCGCGATGTTACCGCGGTCGACACATCGCGGGCCACGCCCCGGACGCACGGAATTGTCGGTGGTGACACTTACGCTGTCGGGGAGGGCTCCGCTCAGCGGGACCTACAGGTCACCACACCGCTTTGACCTGCCGATTCGCAGCCGGGCGAGGCCGAGGCGAAAGGAAAGCGCCGTATGAGCTTGAACGAGGCGTTCGACGAGTACCAGAAGACGGTCGATGCCGACCCCACCCAGGTCAAGGAGGCACGGGACCGCCGCGACACATTCAAGGCCGCCCTCGGCGCCGAGGCCGACATTATCGAGGTATGGGGATCAGGCTCCCTGCGCCGCGGCACGCACACCGGACCGCTGATCCACGACGTCGACCTCGTGGTCGTGTTCGACCCTGACGACCACCCCGGTTGGGGCGAGCCGGGCAACAACACCGCCGCCGACTCCCTCGACCTGCTGCAAGGCAAGATCACCACATTGCTCGGCAACAGCGGCACAGTCGAGAAGCTGGTCCGACGTGCCGATCCGCGCCCGCACGCGGTGAAGTGCTTCATTGACCTCCCCGGCGCTCCCGAGGGGTTCACCGTAGATGCCATGCCCGCGCTGGACGACAACGGCAGGCTCCTCATCCCCGAAAAAACCGACAACGACAGTTCGCTGTGGATCCCTGCCAACCCTCAATACCTGGTGCGGGAGATCGCCCAGCGCAGCGCAAACTGGGACTGCTTCCTTCGACTAGTGCGCGTGGTCAAGAAGTGGCGCAAGCGCGCCGAAGTGGAGGGCGAGGTCAAGTCGTTGGTGATGGAGGTTCTCGCCCTACACCACCTCCCCGTCGACACCCGGCCTAACGCACTTCGCCGGTTCTTCACCGCGGCGGCGACCGCGGTGGGAGACGGACCGGTCGTTGACCCTGCCGGCGTCTGTGGGGAGATTCAACCCGATCTTGACCGCGTCGGTTTGCGCGAGTCCCTGCTGAACGCCGCGGACCTCGCCGACCAGGCATGTGACGCCGCCGCCAACGGCTACACCGACGACGCGAAGAAGCTCTGGCGGGACGTTTTCGGCAGCGACTTCCCAGCTCCGGAAGGCAAGGTCAACACCAGTCCCGCACTGATCACTCCCGCGGTCGCCAAACGGCCGATCAAGGACGCCCCCCAGGGGTGACTACGATCATGATCGGTAAAGCGGATTTCGCGGCAACCCCTTGGTGGGAAGCCGAACCCTCACGCTTCGCACGAGATCAGCGCGAGATCGCCGCCTCCTTTCCTGAGCTGACCTGGCACGCCGTCGGCGCAGGTGGGTGGAGCGGCAGGCTGTCCATGTGGCCGTTGAGGCGGCCTGAACCAACTGGGCTGGCGTTCCTCCTCGGCGGACGTGGCCTGCAAGTCGAGATCGCCTACCGCCAGGCGTACCCGATGGTGCCGCCGCGGATCTTTCCCGTCGATCCACGACCGGAACCCGTGGAGTGCACACAGCATCAATGGCATGTGAACGGCGACGGCAGCTTATGTCAGTTCCAGACCGACACTGCCTGGGACCCCCGCGATTCTGTCTGCGACATCATTATCAAGGCAGCGGCGTGGCGCGTCGAGTATGCGCTGATGAAGGCCGGTGCCCTGGAGCAGATGACCCTGCACGGAATTGTGAGCGACTCGTCTCTGGACGACTTGATCACTATCACCGGCCAACAGCTCGATAGCACCGACGCGCACCAAAAGGCCGCCGAATCCGTGCCGAGCGTCGACGCGGAGGAGGAACGATGACAAGTACCGTCCTCCTGCTTCCGCGTAATGGACTCCGACGCCTCATGGCTCCGAACGCCGGAACATCGGGGGCGATCAGGTTCAAGCACTCGTCAGCCGACGATCTGATGTTGCTCAGTTACGTCAAGGTCGGCGAAGTCGGCTACCAGGTACCCTTGGCTCCTAAGACACACCGACTCAATCAGGGTGACACCGGCGTTAACGGACTTTGGTTCCGGGTATCGGTGGAACTGCACTGCTGGTGGTACGAACTCATCCGACGTGGTGATCAGTTCTGCGTTCCGCGTGACGAGTTCGTCAAGCGGATTCCAGGCCCCTTGACCGATCCGGGCGCACTCGGCTATATCGTCCTCACGTACGCCCCTGGAGCCGCATTCCCGCCGCACGATGTCAACCCTATTCCGACGTTCGCGGCGTGGTTCGTCACGCGCGACGGAGTTTCAGGCGTCAATGTCGCAGCCGAGCCCGCAGAGGTAGGTACGAGCCGGCTCGCGGCTCATTGGCCGATAGACGACCTGGCCAAAACGACGGTCACGGTGGTTGGCGTCGGCAGCATCGGCGGCGCAGCCGTCACGGCGCTCGCAGGTTACGGCGTCGGCCAGCTCTTACTGGTCGACCCAGATCGACTGATGTGGCACAACCTGGTGCGCCACGTGCTTCCTGGCCGCCATGTGGGCCATTTCAAAGTCGACGCGCTCCGCGAGCACCTCGCAGACCAGCGCAGCGACACAAGGATTGTTCCATACCGCTACGATGTCGTCGACGACGCGCACGAGATTCGCGGCTTACTGTCCACAACAGACATCGTTCTCTGCTGCGCCGATGGCGTTGCTCCGCGACGAACGGTCAGCCACCTCGCACGCCGCGCCGGAAAGCCTGCGGTCCTAGCCTGCGTCCTGGACGATGGCGGCATTGGAGAGATCATCCGGCTACGCCCGTTCCCAGACCACGGTTGCCTCCTTTGCCGCCGCCAGGCACTCATCGACGACGGCACCTTCGATCCCGAACCAGCACTCGAGGCCGGCTACGGCACCGGAACCTTGCATCAACCTATGACGGCCGTCGGCTCTGACCTCGCTATTGTGGGCGATCTGGCTGCCAAGATCACTACCGCAACTGTGCTGGAAAAGGCCGGCCACTACACCCACCGCCTTCCCGGCGAGCAGCTCAACCTTGCCCTCCAAGCACGCCGCGGATGGCCCGGCCCCTACGACCTCGGCTACACCGGCAACACTCGCTGGGTGCCCACCGTCGCGCCGCCGCGTGATGACTGCCCTACCTGTGGGAAGCCGTGACAGACACCGTCCCCGCCTCTATCATCGTCGCCACGTCCGTTGTCGATGCAATCGCCCACGAGGCACAAGCCTCGCGCGACGGCACCGAAACCGGCGGGATTCTACTCGGCACCACAGCGGGCAGCAGCCTCGTTGTCCGTCATGCCGGAGGCCCCGGTCGACACGCCACTCGACGACCGACATTCTTCCAACGCGATCTCAATCATGCGCAGGCGCTCGGCGATTGGGCGTTCGAGCAAGACCGAAGCGTGTGGGTCGGCGAATGGCACACCCACCTCGCGGCTCCAGCCGCGCCAAGCCCCCGAGATCTCGCTACCTACCAGGGCCTGCTCGCCGACCCCGAGCTTGCCTTCGACTTCTTTCTCGCGATCATCCTTGCTGATCCGACAAAAGAATGGGCGCAAGCACAAATAGCTACATGGCTCATTACGCCGTCCGAGAACCGAGTCGCAATAACAGAAATTACACCTAACCACAAGACGGTAGCGCTACGCTGGCTGAACCCGCGCTCTACCTATGAGTGGCTTTCAGAAGCCGCCAATCACGATAAACCGTGCGACCGGAGTTGAACGATGCGAGCCCGGCATCGGCAAGGGCCTCCTCAGTAACGTCGAACGCGGCCGGGACGCACCGAACTGGGACCTGGTGACCTTCTACGAGGAGGCCGACTCCGGGGACGGCCAGCTCTGGTCGACCTACATCGAAGTGGTCGCCGCGCCGCGATGACCGACCGCGCAATCCGTCCGCCGGAGGCAAGGCACATTCGTCGCCGATGTCACGATCCGGACGGGACCGTCATGCCGCCGGACAAAGGTTCGAAAAGGGTGTGGCGACTGCGGAACAGCGGCACTGTGCCGTGGACAGGTCGGTACCTCCGTCACCTCGGAGCACAGGTCGGACTCGGCATCCCGAGCTGACCGATCCAGGTGCGGATTGCCGACACGATGCCTGGTGCTCTCGACGCGCACTGCACTTCGCTCGAGTGATCTCCACCCGCCACCGCTCCACTACGACGTCGGCCTGCCAGCGCCGACGCCTCGCCTTCGACGCGACTCCAGGCGCTACCTCCCGCAGGCCAAGGTGGTTGCCAGGTATTGCACCGAGTCGACCGACCAGACCGTCCGATTGCCCACGAAGAGGTCGACCAGTTCGTTCTGGCAGACGAAATCGCCGGCGAGGTCGAGGTTCGACGCCAGCCAGGACAAGGATCGGCCGTATGCCGCGTGCAGCGTGGACTGGCGGTACTCATCGTTCGGCACGTTGTAGAAAAGGCACTCGATGAAGTAGGACGACAAGACCTTAGCCCGTTCGTCGGTCTCGATGTCCATCAGGTGGAGCCGCGCGTTCTTCACCGTTCGGACCACCTGCTTGAAGCGCCCGCCGGTTTCGGCGTCCTTCCGGTTGCCGTTCTTCAGGTGCTGCTTCGGGAAGCTGATCACGGCCGCCCCGGAGCCGTCTTCGAAGTAGATGCCTTCATCGAAGGTTTCGACACCTCCCGAGGAGAAGTTCCGGTAGTGCCGGTATTCGATGGCGGGAACGATGTCAGCCGGTATCCGGAACGGCGAGTCCCAATCCTGAATGTCGATGCACTTGCCGCCCACGGTGACGAAGTAACTCTTCCGCAGGGCGGAGATCACATCCTGCCGAAATTCGCGCCAGCCGAAATTCGCATTCTCGTACCTCGCGTGGAAACGTGACTTCTCCCACGGCTCAAGACCCTCCAAGTGCTCCTCGAAGGGCAACTTCATCTGCACCACGAGATCGACGTCGCTGTGCGCGCGGATGTTCGTCTTGTTGGCGTAAGACCCTTGGACGACGATCTCGTAGGTGTACTCGCAAAGTCGAGATGACCTCTTCAGCGCATCGCTGAGCACTTGCTTCGTCCACGCCGGCCACGGCGACCCCGGCCGTTCGGACCACTCGTCCAGCTGGTCAGGAGACATTTCCACGCCTCTTTCGCGAAGCACGAGGCGGTTCGCCGGATCCCGGACCCCGGCCCGGGAAAAAGAGCTCGACGTGCAAGTCGGGCCGTCCCGCTCCGTCCAGCCACCGCACCCATTTCTCCTGGTTCCCGCCGAGGATCAGCAAGACGGCCGGTGCGTCGTCCCTAGTGATCTCCGCCATCGCGGTCCGGTCGATGTCGCTCGGCTCCACCCGGTGCCGGGGGTGTGTGTGCCACATGCCGATGTAGCCGATCAAGCCCCGGCTTCGGCGCCGTAGCTCAAAGGTGCGCTCGCGCTGAGCTGCGGGATCCAGAACCAGCCCATCGGCCCAGGCCGCGCTTCCCGGCGGCAGGCTACTCGCCTCGGTGATCCAGACGAGCTTGGCGGCGTGGTCGACCTGGCCGAGCAGAAGACCGCCGGTTTCGCACTCCGGCCCGCGCAGTTCCCTGCTCTGAAGCACTTCCTGCCGGATGGCCGCGAAGGCGGCAGGGGCTATTCGCGCCTGGTAACCATGGCCTGCTTCCGGCCGGACGACGTCGTTGGTCCACTGGAGCCGCTGCGCCGGCGCGCCCGGCGAGTCTCCGCTGGGAGACCGCACGACCGTCGCGTACTTCCGCGGAGTCAGGACACCTTCCGGGGCCGGCAAGCCGAGGAGCGCGAGTGCGTCGGTGAACAGCAGGCCGGCGAACCCGGCCAAATCCGCGGCGGAGCCGGCGAAGGTGGGATCAGAACACCCGGGCTCCGGCTGGAACACCTCCGCCCTGGGCACGTCCGGGAGCAGGTCGTCCAGCACGTCGCGCAGTCCGTCGTCTTCGCTCGCCGCCAGCAGCAGCTGCCGGAGGACGTCCACCCCGGCCACTCCCGACCCCGGCAACGCGAGCGTGCCGATGCCGATCTCGCAGCGGTGGCTGACCATGACGGACAGCAGCGGTGGGTGGTCGGCGCGGTCCCGCCACGTCAGCTCGAGCGCCGCGGCCACCGCGCGATTGGCCGTGGCGTCGACGACCAGATCGGCCTCGGCCAGCCCGGCTTCGCTCCGGACGAGCTCGACCGCGTCGGCCACCGAGTCCTCGATCGCCACGTCGGGGGACGTCCGGCGCAGCCGCTCGCCGAGGACCTCGGCCTTGGGAAACCCGATATCGTCGTAGCCGTAAGGCTGGCGGACAAGCAAGCCGTGGTGCACGAACCCCTGGTCGACCAGCCGCACGCGCCGGGCGCCACCGCGCACGCAGAATTCGGCTATCGGCGCACCGAGGGCTCCGCAGCCAAGGACGAGCACTCGCTTGCCGTGGAGCCAGCGGGCGGGACGCCGGTGGTCACGGCGGAGTGTGATGCTCGGACGCTGGTCTTCGACCCGCATCCACCGCACCTCGCGCTCCTCGAGCCCGAAATCCGCCCACCAGGCCGCGAAGTGCGCGATCCGTCCCCGGATCGGCGAGTCGGGCCTGGCCCGGCTGCCCAGCAGGATCAAGCCCAGGGGCTCCGCGCCCGGCTGCTCGGCTCCGGCCGCCGCGGCGGCGGCGGCCGACAACCGGGCCCAGTCGATCAGCGAAGCGCAAGCCGACGAGTCGAGCCCCTGGCTTCTGAGGCCGGCCAGAAGCCCAGCGAGCTGCGTGGGGTAGTTGAAGTCGACCGGCCCCGGCAGCGCGACGACCGGGGCGAGGAAAGCGCGGCCCGGCTCCGCGCTCCGCTTCGCCGGCTCCGCTTTGACCCATTGCCCGGCCTGCCGCAGGTCCAGCCACCGCCGGACCTCGTACTTGCGCCGGCCCACGCTTTCGATGACCGCACCGGCCAGCCAGATCGACTCGTCGTCCTCGAGGGCCTTCGGCAAGTTCCGCCGGACGAGCAGCCGACCCGGCGAGCCGACCAGGTTGGTGATCGGCGGGTCCCATGGCACTTCGGGGCCGGTGATCGTGCCCACGGCGACGTGCTCGAACCACGTCACCAACCGGGTGACCACATCGGTCATGCCGACGCCGGGGTCCCACTCGTACTGGGCCACGTACAGGCAGATCGACACGCCCCAGACCACGTGCGGCAGCCCGGCGAACCGGCGATGCCGGAGGAAAACCCGAGGTTGCTGGAGCGGGTACAGCGCGGGCACCACGATCGTCACGCGCTCGTGCTCGAGGAGGGGAACACTCGACCGGTCGGACCCGGCACCGCCGCAGTTGATATCCAGTTCGACCAGGAGCGGTCCCTCTTCCGAGGTCGGCTCACCTACCCCGACCACAGCGAGATCGCCCCCCGACGCACGGGCGAGCACCCGGAGTTCGTCGAAGGCCTCCACCTGCCCCGGCGTCGGCGCGAAGGATTTGCGGGTCATGAGCCGAAAACGGCCGGAGCCCGGGAAAGCTCGCCTCGGCGTGCCAGCCGCGCCAGTTCGCGTGCCAGGGGGTTGTCGGGCTCTCGCGGCGGTTCGACGGGCGCCGGTTCACTCCCGGACGGGAGGGGCTCCGGCCTCGACAGCTCGAGGGCGTCCCCCATCGGCAGTGGGCTCGCGCCGGCGATCTTGGTGCGCACTCGCACGAAGTCCGGCCGGTCGAGGAGCACCCGATCGGCGGCCGCCGGGGCCCGGCCGAGTTCGGCGCGCACCGCACCGCACCCCGAGATCCGCCCGGTACCAGCGCACAACAGGATGCCCAGCCGGTGAAGCAGGCTGTCCAGTGCGTGGAAGTGCTGCCCCGTCTCGGCGTCGAAACACCGCGCCAGCAGGTCCGAGATGAGTGCCGCGACCGGCGCGGGCACATGGGCCAGCCGGATCACCAGCTCGGCCGTCGAGCCGGCCGGGACAGCCGACCAGAACTTCTTGATCACGACCGCCAGCGAGCCGAAGATGTCACAGCTCTCCGGCCGCCAGGCCGCCGCGATGACGTCCCACTCCGACGGGCTGAAGGACTCTTTCGGCGAGCCGACGTCCAGCCACTCCGCGTCCACGGCGGCGTCCCGGTCCCTGGGCCGCGTCCGCTCGCCGCCCGTGGACGATTCGTCGACGGGCAGCCCGGACGTCTTCCAGCGCGGCGTTTCCCCGTTGGGAGCGTCCCACCACACCTTGACCGTCGGCGCCGCTTCGCCGGCGGCGCCACCGCCCTGGGCCGGATTGCACGTGGGGCACGTGCCGCCCGCCACGCGCAGCACCACGTATTCCCGCGAAACGACTTCCGCTGCATACTCGGTGCCGCACCCCGTGCACCGGCCGTCGAATCCGGCCGCCAGCCGGCCACGGGGTCCGGTCCGCTGCGCCACCGCGGTGCGGTACGTCATCGCCATGATCGAATCTCCCGTATCCGGAGCGCCGGGACTTCGGACCTTACCGTGACGGGAATACGTTGTCCGGTACGGAAAAAATTGTCCTCGAACTGTCAAGTCCGCGGCGGTGCACCCGGAACATCGTCGGTGAGGGGCAGGATCAGCTTCGGCAAGGTGCCGTGGCCGGCCTCCCGGGAACGGACGCGGATGTCGTCGTGGATCTGCTGCTCCACACCGGACGGCAGCTTCTCGTGCACCAGGTCGGCCAGCCGAGGCCGTAGCTGGGCGAAGTTCTCCTGAGCGGCCGCGGAGACGAGGATCCGGGCGAGCGTCCGGGGCAGCTGCGGGACCTGACGCAGCAGCTCCTGCTGGACGTCGAGCGGGCTCCAGCGGAACAACATGCGCAGCGCGGAACGCAGCTTGTTGGCCAGCGCGTTTTCCTGCTTTTCCGACAGCTGGGCGTCGGCGGCGGCCGCGACGCGCAGCAGCACCTCGACCGCGGATTCCGGCTCCCCTTGCCGCGCGAACCTCGTGATCAGGTTGCCGAGGACCGCGAAGCTGTCGACATCGGAGGGCGCGGCCGCCGCAACGTCGAACACCTCGTCGAGGTCCAGTTCGGCCGTCGAGCCACCCCGGCAGGTCAGCCTCAGCCAGGCGGAGCGGGCGATCCTGGCGACGTGCCCGGCCTGCCGTCCACCCGGTCCGACGACGGTGGCGGACGCCGGATCCACTTCGAACAACCGCCGCAGCATCCCGTCGACCGCACCGAACCCGGCCTTCCCGTCCAGCGCCACGTCGACGGCCAGTTCGAGGACGTTCCCGCGGGCCGCCTGGACGGTTGTCGCGCGGAAGCGCGCGGCGAGCGTCGGCTGGTCTGGGGCGTCGACCGATCCGGCCCGGTAGAGGCGACGCCACAGGCTAGCGGCCTCTTTCTGCTGCGTCCCGCTGCCGGCGAACAGCAGCTCGACAAGTTCACCGAGCGTCGCGGAGTAGCCGCGGAGCTCCGCGAGCAGTTCGCCGTCCAGATCCTTCACGACCTCCGCCAACGGCTGCGCGGCCTGCCGGCGCACCGAAAGCTCGACGAGCAGCCGGAGCAAGCCCGGGAAGCGGCCGAGGTGGGGCACGAGGTCGTAGCTGACGTTCTGCTGTCCGATCGGCGAAAGCACGCCGACGTCGGCTTTCACGCGCTCGAGCGCGGCCTGGGCGATGGGTTGGCCGCCGACGGCGGCCGGGATCAGCAGGACCGCCAGGCCGTCGTCGTCGAGCCAGTCGGCCACGCGTCCGGCCGGCCGGACGCCGTCAACGAGCATCGCCAACTGCCGCGGTTCGAGCTTGGCGTCACGGAGCGCCTGGCGGGCGGCGTGTGCCAGCCGTTGCGGGCCCTCGGCCAGGCTGTTCCCCGGCGCGGGAAGGCCGTCAAGCAGCTCGGTGATCATCGGGACGGCGGCGACGGCCGGGGCCTCGCCGCGCGCCGCGGCACGCAGCAGCGGCAGAAACAGCCAGCCGAGCGCGAACGGGGCCGCCCCGCTCAGGCCGCGCAGCCGCGTCATCGTCCTCGTGACGAGCTCCCGGCCGAGCGCACCCGTCGTGATGAGCTCGGCCAGCGCCTGCAGCCGCGCGTCGGCGAGGACGTCCCGGCTGTCCCGCTCCAGGCGCGCGCAGACGTCCTCGAGCGTCGCCAGCCACCAGTCGTCCAGGCTCGGCGAGAGCTCGTCGAGCCGAGTCCGCCACTCGAGGACCTCGATGCGCCCGAGTGCTCGTCGCATCTCCGAAGCGGCCGCGTCGTGGTTTTCCTGCGAGCGCACGATCCGGCCCCGGAAGGCCGCCGCGGTGGCGGGCGATCCCAGCACCGGCCAGTTTTCGGCGACGAGTTCGACGACGCGGCAGGGCACGGCGCGATGCGTCTTCCGGTCGATCGTGGCGTCGAACAGAGCGAGCAGCTCCTCCCCCGCCCACGCGGAGTTCGCCGGCGCGGCGGCGACCAGCACCCGGGCGAGCAGCTGCACCATCCCGGCGGGATCGTTCTTCCAGGACAGCACCACCGCGACGCAGTCCAGCCGGCGCAACGCCGCGACGACGAGGGCCGGGCTGCGCGCGCTCAACCGTTCGAGGGCTTCCAGCACCGACTTGCGCACGGACTCGTCCCGCTGCCAGACCCGTTCCAGCATCGCGATCTGCAGGCCGGTGTCCGCCTTGGCCACCGTCGGTATCGTCTGCGTGTACCGCCGGAGGGCAGCGGTGTCGGCGATCTCGATCAGCCGTTCGGTGGTGTCGGCGAGTGCGGGCCGGTGCGCGAGAACGCCGAGCGCGATCCGCTGCAGCAGCGGCACGCCGGCTTCGGCCAGGCCGGCCAGGATCTCGGCCGCGGCGTCCGCACAGAGCGGGTCGTCGACCGCGAGGATCAGAGCCTGCTCGGCCACCGCGCCGACGAACAGATCGTCCGCGTGCTCCCGGAGGTGCCCGGTGAGGAAGTCCAGTGCGCGTACCCCGTCCCGCGCCAGCAGGCCTCTGGAGGCCGCGTACTCGAACATCGTCTGGTGGAAGAACCGGACGGCGTCACCGGAGCGGGCCAGCACGCCGCGGTGCGCGAGAGTCGTGACCTCGGCCCAGACGACCGACCGGTCGGCTTCGCCCCGAGGGTCCCGACCGGCCGCCACCTCGGCGACGGAGTGGACCAGCACTCGCTCGCCGAGCTCGACCAGTCCGGCCACGAGCAGCGCGATCCCGGCGTTCTCGGCCGTCGAGGAGAGATCCGCACCGTCCGCGACCGCGAGCTCCCCGCGTCGGTCCGTGTGGACCCGCCGCTCCCAGTAGGTCTCGTACAGGCTCGCCACATCGTGTTCCAGCACCGGGAAATCCGGGGTGTACAGCTCGAACAACAGGCGCAGCTTCAACGGGTTCAGCACGACTTCGCGGATGGTCAAGCCACGGGCGGACGCGCGGACGATCGCGTCGACCTTCTCCTCGGGGGAACCGGGCGGTGCGTCCGGGCAGAAGACCGCCACGTGCGCGGCCACGGCCGTCGGCAGTTCTTCGTCGTCGTAAGGCCCCAGGACGACGGTGCGGAACGCCGCTGCGGGCAGCGTCCGCGCCTCCTCCGGGCGAGAGGTGACGACGAGTTCGGCACCCGCAGTGGCAATCGCGTCGCAGAGGTCGAGGAAGTCTTGGCGCTGCCGCTCGTCGTGGAGGAGAAGGTCGACCGTGTCGACGAGGTACACGGGAATGTGGCTACGGGAGCGCGCCAGCTCGGCGGCCGCGACCAGCGCGTCGATCGTGACCCGCGCCTGATGCCCGGCACCGGAGGTCAGCCAGGACGAGTCGAACAGATAGGCGTCAGTCCCGGTGCCGGCGGTGAATTCCGTGTACAACGCCCACAGGAGGCTGCTCTTACCCTCGCCGGCCGCCCCCTGCACGAGCACCGGCTTGTCGTAACCGTCGTCTCGGAGCAGCGCGACGACCCGGGAGTGCTCGGTTCTCCGTACGTGGAGCCCGGTGCTGAGCCGGTGGCGTACGCCGTCGACGCCCTGGCCAGCTGCGACGTCGAGCTCGGTTGCCAGACGGTCGGAGAGCATCCGCAGGCTATGCGCCACGGACCGGCCGGCAGCCGACTCGAGCTCGCCGGCCTTCAGGCGAGCGCGCACCTGGGCGGCGTTCGGGTCGTCGAGCTCGTCGAAGATTTCGAGCGCTTCGAGGTACTTGAGACGCGCCTCGCCGTCGTTCGGGTCCTGGGCGGCGAGCACGTCCCCCAGGCCCAGCAGCGTGAAGGCGAGCCCGTACCGGTCGATCGCGCGACGCGCCGCCTCCGCCGCCCGGTACGCGGCCACGGCTTCTTCGCGCTCCCCCAGCTTCGCGAGCACGCCCGCCAGGTTGTTGACCGCCCACGCGCGACCGTGTTCGTCGCCCAGGTCGTCGAACGTGGCTACGGACTGCCGGGCGTGGTCCAGCGCCGCCGGCAGGTTGTCCAAGGCCAGGTGGATGCCACCCAGCAGGTTCGCAGCTCTGGCCCGGCCGTGCTGAAGCTCGGTCGACTCGAACAGCGAGAGAGCGGTGGTGGCGCACTGGAGCGCCGGCTCGAGTTCGCCCGCCTCGCGGTAAGCCTGAGCGAGATGCAGGTTCGCCTGAGCCTCCCCGGCCGCGTCCCCCGACTCCTGGAAAGCCGTCAACGCCTCACGAAGGGCTTGGAAAGCGTCCTCGATCCGCCGTCGTTCCCGGTAGGCGACCCCGAGCCCGTCGCACAACCAGGCCCCCGCCTCGCGTTCGCCGGACGCCCGCGCGGCTTTCAGCCCCGTTTCCTGGACCTCGATCCAGGTGGCCCACGGTTTGCGACTGAAGAAATACGCCGACGGGGCGAGCGCCAACCGCCACGTCAGCTCGCGTTCGTCCTGTTCCCAGGCGGCGCGCGTCACCGCGGCCAGGTTCACGAGCTCGGCCTGGAACCACATCTCCGCGGCGGCGGCATCCCCCGGCTCGGCCGGAACGGGCGCGGAGCCCGGAATCCGCGGGCGCCAGCCGTCGAGAACCCGATCGTTGGCTTCGGCGGTCTCGCGGAACCAGCCGGCCACGCGGCGCAGTGCGGCGTACCTTTCCTCGGCGGATTCATCCCGATGGGCGCACTTCGCCGCGTAGGCCCGGACGAGGTCGTGGAACCGATACCGGCCTGGGCCCGCCGATTCCAGGAGATGCGCGTCGAGCAGCGTCCGGATCCCCGCCCGGTCGCCGGCGACGACGTCCGCAGCCGCGCGCGAAAGGGTCGGCCCCGGATAGGTACCCAGCAGCCGGAACGTCCGTCGCGCCTCGGCCGGCAACGCGTCGTAGGAAAGCTTGAAGGCGGCCGCCACCGATGCCGTGGAGTCGTTCCCCTCGGTCAGGGTGCCGAGCAGCTCGGTTTCGAGCTCGGCGATGAAGTCGGCGAACTCGTCGGGCGAAGCGCCCTCCAGCCGCGCGGCCGCGATGCAGAGGGCGAGCGGGTGGTACCCGCAGAGCCGGGCCAGCTTCGCGACCAGCGGACCGGCGCCTTCGTCCGCGGCGTTGTCCAGCAGGGTGATCGCGTCACCCGGCGGCAATACGTCGAGCACGAGCCGACGCGCCCCCATCTGGGCCACCAGGCTGCGCATCTCCGATCGGCTCGTCGCCAGGACACCGCACGTGGACGAGCCGGGCACCAGTGGACGGACCTGGTCGGCGTTGCGCGCATTGTCCAGCACCACGAGGTACCGGCGGCCGTGCAGGCAGGAGCGGTAGCGCCGGACCGCGCCGTCGAGATCCTTGGGGATCGACGTTTCCGGCACGCCGAGATCGCGCAAGAGCCCGCCGAGCACCTCGGCCGGGTCGGCCGGCAGGCCGGCCGGGTCGAAGCCCCGGAGGTCGGTGTAGAGCACTCCGTCGGGGAACCGGTCGGCGGCCAGGCGCGCGCACCTCGCGACGAGCGCGGTCTTGCCGATCCCCGCCACGCCGGTGACCAGCGCGATCTTCGGCGTCTCGTCACCACCGGAGAGGATCGCGTCGAGCTCGGCCAGTTCCTTCTCACGCCCGGTGAAGCGCGCGTGCGTGGGCGGGAGCTGCTGGGGAGGCAGCACCGCCGGCTTGTGGTCGTGGATGTGGAGGGCGCCGATCGAGCCGGCCTGCACCACCGTGCCCGCGGTTCCGGAAACTTCGTTCCGCACCGATGGCGGCTGCGGGTCCGGTACCGGAACGAGCATCGCCTTGGCCTCGACGACGGCGGGAAGAGGCTGGTTCGGCCGCGACCACGCGAGCCCGAGGGTCGTCGCGATGAGGGCGCATTCGATGTCCAGCCCGCGACCCGCGGTGCCCAGTTCGGTGAGATGTCCGCGCAGCTCGGACAGGGCGTCCTTGGCCAACGACAGCCGGGCGTGCTTCGCCGGATCACTCGCGTCCGCTTCGGCGGTCAGCTTCCCGACCTGGCGCAGGGCAAGCATCAGGTCGTCGACCTGCTGACGCAGCTCGGTTCTCGACCGCAGGGTGTGCTCGCGGTCGCCAGCGTACAAAGTTATCGACCTTCGCTCTTCACTCACCACGACCACCGGCTTGCCGGTCTCCTTGGCGTACCGCGAAGCGAAGAGGTGCCGGGTCCCGCCGGCGGTCACGGCGATCTGTGACCGCGGCCGCAGGACCACGCGTTCCATGAGGATCAGTTTCAGATCCGCGGTGACCACCGTGGCATTGTCGTTGCGCGCGGCGCGCCCGATCTCCTCGACGGTGAGCGGGAGGTCTACCTGGATGCCTCCTTCCACGAAGGCGGCATCCTGTTCGTCATACCCCACCACGACGGTCGTGCCGAGGCCCTGTTCACGAACGAGCTCGACGCCTTCGCGCAACACGGTCCGGAAGGCCAGCAGGGCACGCAGATCCGCAGGCGGCTCCTCGCTGCTGGTCACGTCACCTCCGAACCCACGGCGGGGTGTCGGAATTCTATGCCACGATCAACCGGGGCATCGAGTCCCTTGTGGCTTCGGCGAGCATCAGCTACCCGTTCCGGCGGTCCGGCTCCGGTCAGTCCCTTCGCCATCGACGCGATGCCCGCGCGGATCGACTGCTCATCCGCGATCAACTGCCGCTCGTCCTGCTGTCCCGGGCACGCCAATGCCGACAACGCCCCCGCCGCGGCCGTTCCCAAGCCGCGCACGATGATCCGGACGCCCTGTACGCAGAGCTCGCGGGCCAGGGCGATCGCACGCTCGCGGTCGCCCACGTCGCCATCCCCGAAGACGCACAGCACGCGGTTGCCCGGCGGGGGGGAGCCAGGTCGCGACGGGCCAGTTCGAGCGCCGGCACCAGGTCGGTTCCGCCGTGGGACGACGCCGCCGCGAGGCTGTCCGTCAGTTCGACGCGGGGTGTGCCGGCCGGGGCGTAGGCCGAGACTTCGTGGTTCCACAACACCAAACCGCAGTCGGTAGCGCGCGGCGAACGCCTCCGCCAGGAATTGCCCGCCTCCCGCGATCGCCTGGGGCAGTCGGTCGGTGAGGTCGCCGTGGAGCACGCGGCGGTTGTCGGCCACCTCGGCCGACGGCAGCGCGCCCGCCTGCTCGTAGACCTGCACGCGGACTGCGTCCTGGCTGTCGACCACTGTGTAGAAGCCGATCGTCGCGGTAGCCGGCAGCGGCACGTTGCGGTGCACGACGTGGACCACCGCCTGCCGCGTTCCGCTCGGGTCGTGGCCGTCCTCGACCAGGATCCCGAAGCTGCAGGGGCGGACGACCGCGTGGTCGGGGTCCACCAGGCTCGGTCTCCGGCCCAGGCGCTCCTCGATCGCCTGGGCGATGGCCGGCATCCGGCTCGCTCCGCCGACCAGGACCACCTCATGGACCCGCAGCACGCCCTTGTCCGCGGCGGCGGACAGCAGCCGCTCGACGATGGCGAGCGTCCGCCCGACCAGGTCTGCGCCGAGCCGCTCCAAGGTCGTCCGGTCGAACGGCAC
This sequence comes from Amycolatopsis sp. NBRC 101858, assembly GCF_030269325.1. Taxonomy (GTDB): domain Bacteria; phylum Actinomycetota; class Actinomycetes; order Mycobacteriales; family Pseudonocardiaceae; genus Amycolatopsis; species Amycolatopsis ponsaeliensis. The sequence goes on from NZ_BSTD01000002.1 coordinate 1,786,858, forward strand.
CGTCACGCGTCGCCCGGCGCAGTACAGGGAGACCGGACGGGAGGTCCCGTTCGCTCAGGTCCTTCTTGGCCTGTTCGGCGGCCGACCGCACCTCGTGCGGGAATCGCCTTCGTACGGGTCGACGTCGGGTGCCGCGTTCGAGAAGTTCTCGAGGAGGAATTCCGCGATCCGGTCGTCCCAGTCGGCTCCGCTCAACCGGCTGTCACCGTCGGTCACCACGACCTGAGCACCGTCCCGGCCGACACGCAGGACCGTCGTGTCGAACGTGCCGCCGCCGAGGTCGTACACGAGCACGATGCTGCCGGGCCGCGCGGTGACGCCGTAGTGCAGCGCGGCCGCGACCGGTTCGCTGAGCAGCTCAAGCACTTCGATCCCGGCGAGCCGGGCCGCCTGGAACGTCGCCTCTCGCTCCCGGGCGCCGAAGTAGGCCGGCACCGTGATGACGGCCTGGACGGCGTCGCCGTCACTTACGCCGAGGTGACGACGGGCGTCCTGGACCAGACTCCGCAGGATGAGGGCCGACACCGACTCCGGCGTGTGCGCCACGTCGTAGAAGAGCAGTTCGAACTCCTCCCCCATCCGGCGTTTGACCAGGCCCACCGGGTTGTCCGGATCGACCGTGGCGGCGTCGCGAGCCGCGGCGCCGACGAGTGCCGCCGTGGCCGAATCGAAGTACACGTCCGACGGCATCGTCAACTCGCCGAGGAGGTTGGCACGACCGTGGGCCGCCCGTCCGGGCCGGGGACGGCAACGGCCGAGAACGTCGTGCCGAGATCGATGCCGGCGATCACATGGCGCTCCAGTCCAGGCTGGTCCACACGTGGCGCACGTGCGCGGCCCAGGACAGCAGTTCCTGCCACCAGCCGGCGAACTCGCCGGCGACCACCAGGGCCGTCACGGCGAGCAGGGACAGCACCACCGCAATCAGCACCACGCGGTAGGTGACGTACGCGGGCGGCAGGCCTTTGAACGCGCTCACAACGCTTCCTCCGGTTCCTTGTCCGGGTCGCCGGGAGCCGGCTCAGCCGCCGGGCCGGTCCACAGCCTGAGCCCCGTGCGGGCGGCAAGCCAGGCGAACGGCGTGGCCGGCGACCGCGGGTCGCCGGCCGGGAGACCGGTGAGGGACGCGACCACGAAGTAGCGGACGTCGCCGAAGTCGCGGTCAGCCGCGAGCACGAGGTTGTCGAGGCCGGCCCGTTCCAGCCAGGCCTTGACGTTCCCCGGCTCGAGGTCTTCCGCGAGCGGCAGGCCCGCCAGCAGGTCCGCCTTGACCACCGTGACGGCCAGCCGCTGTCGTTGCGTCTTCACGCCGTAGTCCCGCAACCGCTTCGCCGTCACGTGATAGACGTTCTCGGGCGCTTCGGCGGCTGGGTTGGCCTTGGCCAGCAGCGCGGCCGACGCAGTGCCGCCGAGCTGGTCGCGCACCCACGGCAGGGAGAACGGGTCCACCACGAACACCAGGCCCTGCGCGTGGTCGAGGAACTCGAGCTTCGTGTTGTCGTCCCGGTCCGCGTAGAACTCCCCGGCCGCGTCGAACAGGTGCAGCAGCGCGCGCCGTCGGCCGGCGGTGTAGCGGACCGTGATTGCCGGGGGCAACTCCCCCGCCGGCGTCTTCACGGTGTCCCCGCCGGCGCCGAGCAGGGACACCGCGTAGTCGAAGGCCTGCCGGCTGCCCCGGTCGACGAACTCCACCGTCCCGCCCGCCGCGGCGACGCGGTCGCGGATGGCGAGCAGACCCGTGTGGACCAGCCGGGTCTTGCCCGCCGAAACCGGGCCGAACACCGGCAGCCGCACCTCGGTGACCAGCGCCGCGTCGGCGGGCAGGGTTTCGAGGCAACGCGGGCAGCGCGGCGGGATGCTCCGGGCGGCGCGCAGCACGGAGGTCGGCAGCACCGTTCCGCAACCGCAACGCCGCCACAGTCCGCCGAGCTGTCCCGGCCGGAGGTCGCGGTGGATCTCGCCGCAGCCGGGGCACGCGAACACAGGCAACGCCGTGACGTAGTAGCACGGCGGGCAGCTGGCGTCCGCGCGGCGCTTCCGGCGGATGAGCCGGTCGGCCGCGCGCAGCAGGCCGGCCGGGACCGCCCACAGTGCCCACAGGACGGCCAGGACCGCGCCACCCACGCCGACAACGACCGCCGTGCCGGCCAGCGCGCCGGCGCTGACGGCGAGCCACCCCGGGCCGAGGACGAGCAGGACGGTCACCCGTCCCGGCCACGACCGCCGGAACGCCTCGCCGATCCAGCCCCAGCCCGACGCGAGCAGGTCGCGCTGGGACTGCCAGACCGCCGCGAGGTCGACCCGCGCCTGGGCGCCGAAGTAACCCGGCCACGCCCGGTCGCGAGGGACCGTGCCGCCTCTCCGTGGCCGGCGCAGGCGGGAGGTCCCCGCCGCGACCCGGTCCGGGGTGACCGTCTCGAGCGTGCCGCGACGGCCGGTGAGGGTGAGCAGCGCCGAGCCGAACGCCATCAGCACGCCGGCCGCGGCCGCCACCGGCAGGACGATCGTCAAGGCCGGCAGGAAGAACCACAGCAGGCCGGCGACGACCAGCCAGGCCACGAAGTACAGGGCGATGATCGCCGCGACGAACCCGATCAGGTACGGCACTCATCGCCCCTTGTGGAGGCCGCGAAGGCGCCAGCCGGACTTCGACGGCTTGGTGTCTTCGGCCGCTTCGTTGTCGCGATCGGCGCGCTTGGCCCGCTCGGTCCGGCCTGTGGTGACCTTGGCGGCCCGGGTGCCGAGCATCCGGTGCCAATCGGCGACGAGCTGCTCGTTGCCGGCCAGCACCCGGGCGATCCGCGGTTGCCTTTCCCTGCCCGCCGCCTTGAGCCAGTTCAGCAGCACGTGCTCCGCCCTGCTCGCCGCGTGCTGCGGCGTCGCGGCCGCACCGATGGCGACGAAGCTGAGCGCCACGGCCACGTCGGCCCGATCCGGCTGCTCGCGGTCGTCCCAGTACCGGGGCAGCTCGCGCAGCAGCAGCTCCAGCAGATCCACGCCCGCCCGTTCGACGACGGCGACCGCGTCAGCCGGCCGCAGCCGTTCCAGCAGCGCCGGCACGATCTCCGCCGACCGCGCCGTCAGCACCGGCTGCTTGACCTGCGCGAGCGCGCTCGGCCGCGGCGCTTTCCCGCGGGCGAGCGCGTCCAGCCAGCGGCGCACGCCCGCGTCCTCTTTGGACAGATCGGCCAGCCGGTCACGGCCGGGCAGCGCGCTGCGGTCGTACACCAGGGCCAGGAGGTCGAGTTCGGCTGCCGACGGCCGCGGCCGGACGAGCTCGTCCAGCGCCGCCCCGACCGCGTCCTCGAGCCAGCCGGTCAGGGGGCTGTGGGGAAGCGTCCCCAACAGGACGGTCAGCTCCTCCGCGGTCGGCCGTGCCCGGGCGAACAGGGCGTTCCACACCCACCCGCCGCGGTGCTCGGCAGGCAACGACGGCGCCTGCGCGAGGACACCTTCGACCGTCTTGCGCCGCCGGTCCGGGGTCCCGAACGCGACGGCCGCGGCCGTGACGGCGGCGTCGAGCACAGCGGTCGGATCCGTGGCGGTCGGCCAGAGCCGCCGCCACCAGAATTCGCCGACGTCGGCTCGGTACTTGGCATCGTCGCGCCCGTTCAGGCGAGCGGTGAGCTCGTCGCGCACGAGGTCGAGCAGGTCGCTGCCGCAGGACCAGCGGTCGGGCCGGAGGGGGACCTCCGGGTGGTCGACCCACCAGCGGGCGAACCGGTGCGCCGAGTCGGCGAACGCGGCGATCTGGGGTGCCACGCCGAACCGGGTCGCAAGCAGCAGGACGTCGTCGAGCCGCTCCGGCGGCACCGCACCGGCCGCCCGCCCGGCCACTTCCGCCGATGTCGCGTCCGGTCCGGCGACGACCGGCGCCCCGGCCAGCTCGGCCAGCTCGGCGGCGAACAATGCCCCCGTGATCCGCTCGTCGAGCTCGGGCCCGAACCGGTGCCGTCCCGCCGCCTCGTGCAGGGCGCGGAGGGCGCCGAGGTCGAGGCCGGCCTGCAAGGCGACGTCCGCCACCGGCTGGACGACCTCCTCGGGCTGGGGAACCGCGCAGCCGCGCAGCCATTCGACGAGCTCGGCGGCGCGCACGGCGTGTTCGACGGGCTCGCCGAGCACGGCCACGGCGGCCACCCGGCGCTCCGCCGCGGCCAGGCGCTGCTCGCCGCCCGCCAGCCGCTGGGCGAGCTCGATCGCGTCGACGACGTCGTAGGGATCCTCCCGCAGGAACCGGGGCACCCACAGGCGGGCGCCGTCGGTCGGCGCGACCGCGGAGTGCCGCCCGGTGGTCAGGTTGAACACGAGGAAACCGTTGTCCCGGTCGGGATTGCCCAGCGACCCGGCCCAGTCGTCGTGCACCGCCAGGACGTCGTGGCGGCTCTGCCGCGGATTCGCCGCGAAGACCCGGAACCCGACGCGCAGGGCACGGGCCTGCGCGAGCAGCGCCGTGCCGGCGGCGAGCCAGCCGAGCACCGCGGAAGCGTCGCCGGAGATGAACAGGATCCGCCGCCCTTCGGGTGTGTGCAGGCGGTCCAGCGCCGAATGCACGGCCAGCAGCCATTCTTCGCCGTCGGGGCGGCCGAGCACCCACTCCCGGACCGCGTCGAGTCCCCACGGTCCGGCCGCGGGATCCGCGGGCAGCGGATCGCATTCCGTTGTCGGCGCGGGACGCTCGACCCACCAGGGGGCGTCCCACAGCTGCGCGGGACGGACCAGGCCGTAGGTCTCCGGATCGGCCGTCACCACGGCATGGGTGAACTGGTTGCCTTCGCGCGCGCCGTTGGCCTCGGTGCCCAGGTACCGGCCGCGCGCGGTCACGTACAGACCTTCGTCGAACACGTGGGTCAGGGACGGCGGGTAGTCGGCGACGTCGCGCTGTTCCCGCATCCAGGTGACCGGGGCCTCGTACAGCGAAGTGCGCTGCACCAGCGACATCGTGCTGTGCGCGATCCCCGGCGACACGGCCTGGAACTGGAACCCGGCGCCCCCGCGCGTGCCCTGCCCGGGCACGCAGTCTGTGTAGTAGAGCGAGCCGAACCCGGGCGGGCCGCTCATGAGGCGCTCCGGTCGATGACCTTGAACAGGCCGAGCAGCCACAGCAGCGGTTCGTCGACGCGGAACGGCCGCACGCCGCCCGGGTCGACCCGGCCTTCGTCGTAGTCCGGCTCGGCGCCCAGCGAGGACACGGCGAAGTAGCGGAACCTCTTGTAGTGGGACCGGAGGTGCGCATCGATGTCGTCGGCCCCCAGGTCGGTGAGGAACGCGCGCAGGTGCTCGTCGGTGTCCCGGCCGTGGGCCTCGTCGTAGCGCGGGCCAGCGGGGGCCGGGCGAAGCAGCGGGTGGCCGTCGCCGAGCATCGAGAAGAAGGCGTCGAACTTCGAGAACACCACCGCGACCGGCGTGGTGATCTTCCGGCTGGCCCGGACCCCGCCGCTGCTGCGCAGCAGCTCGGTGATCCGGGTCAGCACGTTGATCGGCGGGTCAGCATCGCGCCGGCCCTTCTCGGGCACGGTGATCCGGTCGAGCGACCCCTTCAGCTGGAACGGGTCCAGCAGAACGATGAGCCCGTCGGCCGAGGTCAGGTATGCCTGTGCGTTGACGAACTCCTGGGTCGTCATGTCCTCGCCCGCGGCGTCGTAGAACGACAGCGTCGTCGTGCTGTGCACTTCCCGGCCCAGGCTGCGGCGGGGCTGACGCCACTGCAGCACCAACGGCACCTTGAGCCCGTCGGCGGCGCCGGCCGTCGACTCGAACAGCCTGCGGTCGCTGAACAACGCCTGTTCGTAGCCGGCCAGCCAGTCGCTGACCGACCCGCTGCCGCCCTGCTGGTCGCCGGCGAACCAGATGTCGGCGGCGAACCGGCGGCGGATGTTGCTGCGCAGCTCGTGGGCGAGAACCGTCGTGTACACGGTCTTGCCCGCACTCTTCCCGCCCACCATGCCGATCAGCGGGCTGCGGCTCTCGCCGAAGTTGGCCGGCAACGGCGTGTGGCACACCCGGCAAGCCCGGATTCCCGTCGGCGCCCCGCAGTCCGGACAGGCCGCGGTCCGCGCCCGGATCGGGTTGCGCGACTCCGGCAGCGCGAACGTGGGCAGTGAATCCGAGTTGTACCCGGTAAGCCGCTGCCGGTCCTCGTCGAGGACGCGCTTGCACCGGTCCCGTCCCGGCGAAACCCGACCCGTGCACTGGAAGCGCAGCTTCCCGCCGTCGATCCGTTGGTAGCAATAGGGGCAGGCCACTCTGGACATCACGACACCTTCAGCTGCTTGACGGACGGATCGGTGACACGGACGCCTTCGGTCTCCACGAAGCACCGCACCCAGAACGGCTTGCGCAGGCGCGGGAGCTGCGCGGCCAGCTCGACCTGGTGGCCCGGCCGCAAGGTGCGTTCCCCGCGGAATAGCTCGACACCGTCCCCCGGGCTGCGCGGCATCACCGGACCGTGGGCGGCCACGACGACCACCGCGCACCGGGCGATCTCCTGGTCGGCGTCGAGCCGGATGCGCACGGTCCCGCCGCCGACGAGCGGGCGGCGGCTCATCTCGACGGCGTAGTCCACCGTCGGTGGCCGGTCCGCCACGACGACCTCGACGAAGGGGGAAACGCACTCGCCGGCGGCAGTCTGCACCTTCGTCCGCACCTTGACCGTCGTGGCGCCCGAACCACAGGGGACGCGGCAGCCGCCGGAGCTCTGGTACTGCTGCCGGGTCAGCAGCATCCGGCCGGAGTCGCGGGCGCCGGTCCAGTGGATTTCGGCGGTACCGACCTCCTCCGGCCATTCCCAGGCGAGCAGCAGGTCGTCTCCGAACCGCTGGTGCCGCACGCCGGACACCGGCAACGCGATGCCGAACGATTCGTCGTGCCCGCGGATCGCGCCGTCGGGCGTCATCGTGAACGCGACGTAGCGGTAGCTTCCGGTCGGCACGTCCGCGGTGAGGACCTGCCAGCCGTCCTGCTCGTCCCGGCGTCCGGTGACCTCTTCGCCGTAGTCGGCGAGGTCCGCGGCCGACACCACCGCGCCGAATTCCCACGGGCACGGCCCGCTCGCCCGGCGGACGACCACTTCGGCGTCGGGCTGGGCCTTCCAGGAGAGCCGGATCCGCGGTCCGGCACCGTCCTCGGCCGGGCGCATGCTGAGCACCCGCACCGGCTGCGGCCGCCCGGCCGCGGTGATCCGCACCCGCACCGGCGCGGACTGCGCTTCGCCGCCGTCGGCGCGGCGGTACCGGGCGACGAAGCTGTAGATGTGCTCCACGCCTTCGGCGGCGGTCCGATCCCGGAACCGCGTGCGGTCGTGCACGCGGACCACGTCGCCGTCGCCGCGGCATACGTCAACCGCGACGGCGTCCGGGTGCACCACCCACCCGCCTTCCACGGCTCCGTCGGCGAAGGAGAGCCGGATGTCGGCCACTCCGGGCAGCACCTCGGCGGTCGTCCCGGCGGGCCGTGACCACGGGCTGCCCTCGGTTGCAGCGAAGACGGCGTAGCCGAGTTTCGTTCCGGCCGGCGCCTTGAAGTCGGCGCAGACGGTCCGGCCGGCCTCAACCGGGATGACGACGCCGTCGTCGGCGTCGGCGGGCACCCGCCCGTCCCGGCGGACCAGCCGGTACCGGGTCGCGTCGTCGTGGCCGGCGGCCGGGCGCCACGAAAGCCGGACGGCGACCCCCTCCTCGCGCGCGGTCAGCTCCAGAGCCGGCTCCGGTGGAATCCGGCGCAGCTCCGCACGCACTCCTTCGTCATCGGCCGCGAGCGCCACGGCCTGCCGGTAGCGGTGGCCGGCCTCCGCCTCGGCGCCCTCGCGCAGAGCGCGCCGGGCCCCTTCGACGAGGTCGTCCACCAGCGCCCGCTGGCGCTCGACCAGAGACGCCGCCGCGGCGGCGTCCTCGGCTCCGCTGATCGACGCGACCAGCTGCTGCGCCGCCACCATTCGCCCCTTCTCCAGCAGCTCGCGCACCGCGGCCAAGGTTCCCATCGGGGACCCTGCGGATTCGTTGAGCACGCTGAAGACGGCAAGGCGCGCCTCCTCCGGCTCCCACCGGGTCTCCAGCAGCTGCTTGAGCAGCGCACTGGCCGGAACGCCGGCGCCGTGCTGCCGCCGGATGTCGTCGAGCAGGTGGAAGAGCGCGAGCTTGCCGAGGTCGGCCCCGTCCCTCGCGGCAGTGGTGAGGATACTGAGCGCCTGGCGGGCGCCCTGGTTGCCGGCCCGCCGGTTCTCCCGCTCGACCGCCCGGGCGACCGCCACCGCCGTGACCCCGGCCGCTGCGCCGTCAAGCAGCCGGAACAGCGACCGCTCGCCCCGGAGCAGCTCGACGACGCTCGAGCAGCCCGCGTCGATCAGGTGATCGCGCAGGTGCCGGTAGGTCGTGTCGATCAGGCCGCTGGTGTTCGGCAGCTCGACCGGCGCGCTGCGCCAGACGTCCGCCTCGGCCAGTGCCTCGTCGACCTCGTCCGGCGACAGCGAACCATAGGCCGCGCGAACCGTGGCGTCGAGCTGACCGGGCGCGATCAGCTGCAGGGCGCCGAAGTTCTGCCGGAGCGTCTTCGCGAGGTCGTCGATCCGCTGCCGGTTGGCGCCCTTCCGGTCGGCCGCGTACTCGCGCCACCAGATGATCCGGGCCAGCTCGCCGCCGTGCTCCTGCTGCAGCGCCTCGTCAGCCCTGAGGAACGCTCGGTAGACCCTCTGCGCGAACCCGGGGCTGGTCAGCCCCTTGTTCCACCGGGAGCGGACCTCCCGCAGCCGGCGCTCGACCTCGTGGTCGCTCATGCCGAGGTCGATGGCGTAGCGAGCGAGCAGGTCGTCCGGCAGCTCACGACCGGCCCAGCCCCGCAGCGGCTTCACCACCGTTTGCTCGTAGGCCTTCGGATCGAACGGCGGCGCCACGTCAGCTCGACACCGTCAGCGCGGAAACGGCCTTCGTCGCCTCTTCGACCTGTGCTTCGGACAGGACGCTGACCCGGACCTCGATCGTCAGCGATTTCCCCGTGCTCGGTTCGGTCGCGTCGACCCGGAGCAGGCCCTCCGCGTCCACCTCCATCTCGATCTTGAGCGGCGAGCCCTTCGGCAGCGGCGGCAGCCCCGTGATGCTGCCCTTGCCGTCGTTCAGGTACTTGTTCTCGGCCATCCGCGGCCCGGCCACGGCGCCGGACTGCTCGTAAAGCTCGACTTCGATCTCCTGCTGGCTTTCGTACACGGTGCGCGCGTCGAGCACCTGCGTTCCGGTCGGCAACGGGTCGTTCGCGTGCACCAGGTGCGCGACGTAGAACCGCTCCGGCTTGCTCTCCCAGTCCGGGTCACTGGTGTCCAGCAGCTTGACGCCGAACGCCTTGGGCAGCACGTTGCGCGTCTGCTTCGCGGCGAGGCTCCGGAGCGTGCCGGCCGCGATGCCGGTGCGGGCTTCGAGGTCACCGACCGCTTCGGACGCGCGAGTCTCGGCGTCGTCGGCGGAGCTCGCTCGCTTCCGCGCGTCCTCCTGCTCTTTGTGGACCACCCGGCCCAGTGCGTACAAGGCAGCGCCCTTGGCCACCGCGAGGTGCGGGTCGTGCAGCTTCGGCTCCCAGCCGAACTCGGCGCGCAAGCGAGCGGCGACGGCGGGCATGCTCGTCGAGCCACCGACCAGCAGAACTTCGTCGATCTCGGTGTCCGGTGCCTTCTTCTCGAGCGTGGCCAGCGTCCGGTGGACGATGTCGATCGTCTTCTCGAGCAGGTCCTTGGTCATCTCCTCGAACTGCGTCCGGGTGACGTCGATGCGGGCGCTGGCACCGGCGCCACGCAGGGCGACCGGCCGCGAGTCCACTTTGGACAACTGTTTCTTGGTGTTCTCCGCCAGCGTCGCCAGCGACTGCAGGAACTCCTCGTCGTCCTCGGGATCGGTGCCCGGCGGTACCTGCTCGGTGAAGGCGGCGAGCAGGTGGTCGCGCAGCCGGTTGTCCCAGTCCGCGCCGCCGAGACGGTCGTCGCCGTCCGTGCAGACGACCTCGATCTCGTCGGCCGACACCCGGATGACCGTCGTGTCGAAAGTGCCGCCACCGAGGTCGTAGACCAGCACGGTCCGGTTCTCGGCGCCGGTGGTCGCTTCGTAGTGCAGGGCGGCGGCCACCGGCTCGGGCACGATGCCGATCACGTCCAGCCCGGCGATCTTCCCGGCATTCTTGGTGGCGTCGCGCTCCAGCATGCCGAAGTAGGCGGGGACCGTGACGACCACCTTCGAGACGTCGCCGCCGCTGTACTCCGCGGCGTCCTTGGCCAGCTGTTTGAGGATGAGCGCGGAGACCGACTCCGAGGTGTGCGTCCTGCCGTCGAAGTCGAACAACGCCTTGGTGCCCATCTCCCGTTTGATGAGGGACACGACCCGGTCCGGCTGGGTGACCGCGGACTCCTTGGCCACCGAACCGACCACGACGTTCGACTCGTTCTCGAAGTACACCACCGACGGGGTGGTCTCCTGGTTGTCGGCGTTGCGGCACACCGTGGTCCGGCCGCTCTCGTCCACGTAGGCGATCGCCGAGTATGTCGTGCCCAGGTCGATGCCGAAGACGCGGAGCGTATCGTCAGCCATCCGTGCGTTCCTCCAGTTCGTGCTCGTTCACGTGCACCGGCTCTGCTGCCGGTTCCGCCAGGGACTGCTCCGTCCGGCGGCGGACGCAGACCTTCGCCGGCGCCGCGAGCCGTCCCGTCGCGACATCCTGGTAACCGTCGGCGAGTACGTCCGCGATCGTCCCGTCCTCTTCCGCGCTCGCCGCTTCGACGACTTTCACCGCCCGGTGTTCCCGGCCTGAGAATTTCTCCCCCACCCGCGGTCGAAACGGGACGATCCCGCACCTCTCCAAGGCGAGTTCGACGTCCAATGCAAATGACTCCAAGAGCCGAATGACCTGCTCACGACTCATCTCGGCGGGCAACGTCCTCACTTGCCGGACAATCTCACCGCGCAGGTTCTGCAGGTCGGTGACGACCGGCCGCAGGACGACTCCCTGCTCGCCCGCGCGAAGCCGGATGAGCTCCGCGTGCAGCTGGTCGATCACGCGCTCCCGCGCTTCGGCGCGGACGTGGTGACCCCGGATCTGTTCTGCCAGCGAGGCAATCGCCTCGGCGACTACCGGGTCGGGCCCCAGCGCACGCGGCTCCGCAGGCTCGGCACTCCCCGGCGGTTCCTCGAGCACGCGTTCCGCCGTCTCGACCTGGTGCGCATCGCTCACGCCGCAACCCCTCGCATTTCCCGACGATTGGCCGCCCGCCCTCCGGGGAGTCACGGGGCAACGCGACCAGACGTTACTAGTTGCGACGCTTCGAAGGCAGCAATTTCACGAATTGACTGCTCGGTCGTTCGTGGCCGCGTATTGGCCACTGGCCAACCAACGCGGCCGAACAATGACCCACAATTGTCCTTTTTCGCATGTGCATTCTGTGGTATTAGACGCGACCCGCCATCGGTCGCCCACGCCGGAAGGTGGCGGAGTCCAACTACGCCAGTTGGCCGACGGCCGGGCCCATCAACTCGCACGCGAGTTCCAGTTAGCCGCCCATCGCAGGCGCGAAGGCGCCCCAGGTGGCGTGAGGACCGACGTCTGCAGTGCCCACAGAGCCTCAACGTCAGCTTCTTTCCGGCGGGCGGACGAGGGCTTTCCCGGTGTCGCCGTCTCAGGAGCCGACGGCGACCCAGACCGACGTCTCGGCAACCCGGCGACGTAACAGTCGGGCGGGCACCTGGCAGCCGCGAACCAGCCGACACCTTCCCCGTCGAACTCGGTGCCCCACCGGCGGTCGGACAACCCCATCGCATCGAGCGCGCCACGGCTGGACAGCGTCGTCCCGAACGCCACGTGAGGCCGACAAGTTGAACGACAGACGACTGCTCAAGCCGGGGTCTTGTTCACGACCGTAAAGACCAAGTTGAGCACACCGACCGGGACGAAGATGAAGAACCACCACTTCAGGCCTTTCAAGCACGCACCCCGCAGCCACAGCTCACTGCGCCCGTAAATTCCGGAGCTCGTCGCGGCCCAAGCCAGAACGAAGCCCAACGTCGCCAGATACTGCAGAACCGTCTGTGGCGCACCATCCAGCAGGACCGCCACCCCCGTCAGGACGATCGCGGCTACAAAGGCGACCATGGCGAAACGCGTTGCAGCCACGACCCGCTCGAGACCCTCGGCGACATCGGTGCGTACGAAATCAGTTCGAACGCCCACCTGTGCGCGGTCAGCGGGCCTCTTGATCCGCGCCTGCCTGATCCTGCGCCACGCCGCTACGGCCGCGGCCGGCAACTGCCGCAGGACCAACAACGGCGGACGAGGGTATCCCCGTTGATAAAGAAGAGTCGCACCGGTCGGCCGTAACCGCAGCAGACCCACCCCGCGTTCCGGCCGGTCGATGATCACGTCACCCTTGCCGAAGGTCTGCCATCGCTGGATGTCGGGGTTCACCGAGTGCCCGAATCCATAGGTCCGCCGCCGGTTGTGATGCCTGCACCGGGACCACTCGCCCGGAACCCAGTTGCGACAGTCCCAACCCCGGCTGGTCTTGGGATACGCGCAGTGCACCACCCAGACACGGCCACGCAATAGCCAGATCACCACCGAGATCACCGCAACGTAGACCGGGAACAGAAGGCCGATCCACAGCGGCCACGGCAGATCCGAGACTGCTCCGAGCCGGTTCGACACCCACTGCAGCGTCGATGGCAACAGCGACAGGTAATCGTTCAAAGCGCCCTCCCCGGCAGCACGACACGATGGCTGATTACTACGTGTACTCGGCCAACGGCGCGTCGAAAATCCGCCACGTGGAGAGCCCGCATGCCATGCGCTTGCACCCGAGGTGCACAGAGCGTGATGGCGACGTGGCCGCTGTGACTGGTGGAGGAAGGGTCAAGGCATGTGAGTGGGGTACGACCACCTGGTCGTACCCCACTCACACGATGCCGAACCGCGGCGCGGTCGACGTTGCTTCCGCCGCGTCGACGATGGCGTGCGCGTCGGCCGCGTTGGCCACCCGAACGAACCTGGCCGGAACCGCGCGTTTCGACGGCCGGACCGTATAGACGGCACGAAACTTCGTCGACCGGTTGTACACCGTGACCTTGGCCTGGTTCCAGTCGACCTCGACGACCTGCCTGCGCACGATGCCGAAGAAAAGGAACAGAAGCCGCTGACTGGTGCAGGCGAGCACACCGAAGCTTTCGCCTGTGCTCCGGTCAGCGCCAGGACCCGCTCTTCGGGACGGAGGTGGCCGGCCAGGAGGTTGACCTCCTTCATCGAGCCGACGAGCGGGCAATCACCCGGCCGACCGCGTGCGCGATGTCCGGCCGGAGCGCGGGAGCCGCCTCCGGCGGCTTCGCGTGCGCAACCGGCTGAGCAACGGGCTCCGCGACCGGGCGCTCGGCGTTGTTGGGTTCTCGGCTGCCATACGGAGAACAATGCAGCGGATCGATGCGACGGTACGCGGACACCCATACCTCCGGCGCGCACCCACGCGAGTGCAACGGCGCTTGACCCGGATACGATGCCGCCAAAAGAGGCGGTCGTGGTGACCGCCTCTCCCCGTGTGGGTAACGTGAACCACGGGGGCGCCGCGCTGCGGGGAGCCGGCTCGGGCGCCCTCGCCGGGCTGCTGATCGGCTGGCTGTTCGGGGTCTTCACCTGGTTCACGCCGGTGCTGGCGGCCTTCACCCTCGCCGTTTACGGACTCGTGTTCGGCGCGGTGATCGGCGCGATCTTCGGCCTCGTCGCGCACGCCCTCCAGCGCGGCCGCCGCGACTTCGCCTCGGTGCGGGTGATGACGCCGACCCGCTACGAGGTCGTCGCCGACGCCGAGGTGGCCGACGAAGCCACGACCCTGCTCGCCAAGATGACCGGAGGTGTGTGATGGCCAAGGCGGTCGGCATCGACCTCGGCACGACCAACTCGGTGATCGCCGTCTGGGAGGGCGGCGAACCCACGGTCATCGCCAACTCCGAAGGCGCCCGGACCACTCCGTCGGTGGTCGCGTTCACCGAAAGCGGGGAACGGCTGGTCGGCCAGCTCGCCCGCCGGCAGGCGATCCTCAACCCGAAGGGCACGATCTACTCGGCGAAACGGTTCATCGGCCGGAAGTACGGCGAAGTCGGCGACGAGGCCAAGGCCGTCGGGTTCGACGTCGTCGAGGGTGACGGCGGCGTCGTCCGGTTCAAGGTCCGCGACAAGCTCCACTCGCCGGAGGAGATCAGCGCGCAGATCCTGCGCAAGCTCGCCGACGACGCGGGCAAGTTCCTCGGCGAGCGGGTGACCGAGGCCGTCATCACCGTGCCGGCGTACTTCAACGACGCCCAGCGGCAGGCCACCAAGGACGCCGGCAAGATCGCCGGCCTCGAGGTCCTGCGCATCATCAACGAGCCGACCGCCGCCGCGCTCGCCTACGGGCTCGACTCGAAGGGCCACGAGACGGTCCTCGTGTTCGACCTCGGCGGCGGCACCTTCGACGTGAGCCTGCTCGACGTCGGCGACGGCGTGGTCGAGGTCCGCTCGACCGCCGGGGACACCCACCTCGGCGGGGACGACTTCGACCGCCGGATCGTGGACCACCTGGCCGACCGGTTCCAGCAGGACAACGGCATCGACCTGCGGTCGGACCCGCAGGCGCTGCAACGGCTCTTCGAAGCCGCGGAGAAAGCGAAGGTCGAACTCAGCTCGGTCAGCCAGACGAGCGTGAGCCTGCCGTTCATCACCGCGGGCCAGGACGGCCCGAAGCACCTCACCACCACCTTGATGCGTTCGGTGTTCGAGCAGATCACCACGGACCTGGTCGAACGGTGCCTCGGCCCGGTCAAGCAGGCGATGGCCGACGCGAAGGTGACCGCGAACGACATCGACGAGGTCATCCTGGTCGGCGGCTCGACCCGGATCCCGGCCGTGCAGGGCCTGGTGCGCAGGCTGACCGGGGGCAAGGACCCGAACATGAGCGTCAACCCGGACGAGGTCGTCGCGCTCGGCGCGGCGGTCCAGGCGGGGGTGCTCAAGGGTGAGGTCAAGGACGTCCTGCTGCTCGACGTCACCCCGCTGTCCCTCGGCGTGGAAACCCGCGGCGGCGTGATGACGAAGATCGTCGAGCGCAACACGACGATCCCGGCGCGGCGGACCGAGGTGTTCTCCACCGCGGAGGACAACCAGCCCGCGGTCGACGTCGTGGTGCTCCAGGGCGAGCGGGAGCGTGCCGCCGACAACCGGGTGCTCGGGCGCTTCCAGCTCACCGACATCCGGCCGGCCCCACGCGGTGAACCCCAGGTCGAAGTCACCTTCGACGTCGACGCCAACGGCATCCTCGACGTCACCGCGAAGGACAAGGACACCGGTGCGCAGCAGGGCATCACGATCAGCGAGAGCTCGAACCTCGACCAGGCGGAGATCGAGCGCATGGTCACCGAAGCCGACCGCAACCGGTCCGAAGACCAGCGGCTGCGCGAGGAGGTCGACGCGCGCAACCTGCTCGACTCGGCCGCCTACCAGGTCGAACGGGCCATCACGGACGCCACTCCGCCGCACGAGAAGGCACGCGCGGAGATGCTCGTCCAAGAGGCCCGCGAGGCCGTGCAGGACGCCGCTCCGATGGACCGGGTGCGGTCGCTGACCTCGGAGCTGCAGCAGGTGCTGGCCGGGCTCAACACGCCCCGGCCGAGCGGCGGCGACAGCGGTGGGAACGGCGACGGCCCCCGGCACGCGGCCGACGAAGACGACGTGATCGACGCCGACTTCGACCGGGCGTGAGGCAGAACGATGGCCACCACAGGTAGGGCCGCGGAGCAGGGAAAACCCTCCGCGGAGGTCGCCGGGGACGGCACGGATTCCCGCCCCCGGGAAGTGCCGGCCCCGGCGACCGGGACGGAAGAGAAGCTCGCCGAGCTCGAGGACCGGTGGCGCCGCGCCGTGGCCGACCTCGACAACGTGCGCAAGCGCCACGCCGCCGAGCTGCGGCGGCAAGTGGAAGCCGAGCGGGCGCGGGTCGCGGCGGCTTGGCTCCCGATGCTCGACAACCTCGAACTGGCGCTCGCGCACGCCGAGGCCGACCCGTCGGCCATCGTGCAGGGCGTCCAGGCGATCCGGGAGCAAGCCGTCCGGCTGCTCGCCGGGCTCGGCTACCCGCGTGACGACGAAACCGGTGTCCCCTTCGACCCGAACCGGCACGAGGTCGTCGCCGTCGTCGAGGACCCGGCCGCCGAACCGAACACCGTGACCCGGGTGACGCGGCCCGGCTACGGGACCGACCGGAACCAGTTGCGGCCGACGGCCGTGACGGTGTCCAAGTCACCGGGGTGATGGCCGGTGGCCACCGATTTCTACGAGTCCCTCGGGGTCGCCAAGACGGCGAGCGCCGAGGAAATCCAGCGGGCCTATCGGAAACTGGCGCGGCAGTACCACCCCGACGTGAACTCGGACCCGGGCGCCGAAGAGCGCTTCAAAGAGATCAGCGAGGCCTACCAGGTGCTGTCCGACCCGGAGCAGCGCACGAAGTACGACCGGTTCGGGGCGGACTTCCGCCGGGTGCCCGACGACTTCGACGAGCGGGTGTACGCCGGAGCCGGCGGGCGGGGTGGCGGCCGCGTCCGCCGCACCCGGCCCGGCCCGGGGTTCGGCGGCGGGTCCGAGGGTTTCGAGGGCGTCGACATCGAAGACCTGCTCGGCGGCTTCTTCCGGAGCCGGGGTGCCGGCGGGCCGATCGCGGGCGCCGACCAGGAGGCCGAGCTCGAGCTCACGGTCGAGGAGGCCTACCCGGGCGGGCGACGGCACTTGAGCATCGCCGGCGCGGGCGAACGCGGTTACGACATCGACATCCCGGCCGGCGTGCTCGACGGGCAGCGCATCCGGCTCGCCGGGCAGGGCGGGCGGGCGTCCGGGAACGCGGCGCCCGGTGACCTCTACCTCGTGGTGCGAATCAAGCCGCATCCGCGCTACCGCCTGTCCGGGCGCGACCTCACGGTCGAGCTGCCGGTGTCGCCCTGGGAGGCGGCGCTCGGCGCCACAGTTCCCGTGGTGACCCCCGGCGGCGAGGTGAAGGTGCGGGTCGTGCCCGGCTCGTCGACCGGGCGGCGGCTGCGGCTGCGCGGCGAAGGCCTGCCCAACCCCAAGGGAAAACCGGGTGATCTCTACGCCGAGGTCCGCGTGATGGTGCCGAAGAAGCTCGGCAAGCGGGAGCGCGAGCTCTTCGAACAGCTCGCCGCCGTGTCCGATTTCGACCCGAGGAGGACCTGATGGCCGAGTACCTGCTCACCCGTCCCGTCCGGATCGGCCTCAGCGCGGCAGCCGCGAGAAGCGGGCTGCACCCGGAGCTGATCCGCCGGTTCGTCGCGCTGAGCCTCGTGGACGGCACGATCGACTCGAACGGGCGGATGTGGCTGGCGCCGTCCGCGGTCGCCTCCCTCGCGCGCATCCAGCGGCTGCGCGCGGGCCTGTGCCTCAACTACGCAGCCATCGGGCTCGTACTCGACCTGCTGGACCGCATCGACGTCCTCGAAGCCCAAGTCAGGAGCCAGCCGCGATGGACATGAGCAAGCTGACCCAGAAGTCGCAGGAGGCGCTGCAGGAGGCCCAGAGCGTGGCGCAGCGCCACGGCCACACCGAGACCGACGGTGAGCACCTGCTGCTCGCCCTGCTCGACCAGCCCGACGGCCTGGCGCCCCGGCTGCTCGCCCAGGCGGGCGCGGACGTCGACGAACTCCGTGAAGCCGTCGAAGCGGAGATCGCGCGGCGACCGAAGGTGACCGGCCCCGGTGCCACCCCCGGGCAGGTCTACCTCACCCGGCGGCTCGCCGGCCTGCTGGACGCCGCCGAACGGGAAGCCAAGCGGCTCAAGGACGAATACGTCTCCGTCGAACACCTCGTGCTGGCCTTGGCCGACGAGGGTGCGAAGTCCGCCGCGGGGCGGCTGCTGACCCAGTACGGCGTAACGCGCGAGTCGTTCTTGACGGCGCTGACCAAGATCCGCGGCAACCAGCGGGTCACCTCGGCGACCCCCGAAGGCGCGTACGAGGCGCTCGAGAAGTACGGCCGGGACCTCGTCGCCGACGCGCGGTCGGGCAAGCTCGACCCGGTGATCGGCCGGGACGCCGAAATCCGCCGGGTGATCCAGATCCTGTCGCGCAAGACCAAGAACAACCCCGTGCTGATCGGCGACCCCGGCGTCGGCAAGACGGCGATCGTCGAAGGTCTCGCCCAGCGGATCGTGCGCGGCGACGTGCCGGAAGGCCTGCGGGACAAGACGGTCTTCTCGCTCGACATGGGCGCGCTCGTCGCCGGGGCCAAGTACCGCGGCGAGTTCGAAGAACGCCTCAAGGCCGTGCTGGCCGAGGTCAAGGCCGAAGAGGGACGCATCCTGCTCTTCGTCGACGAGCTCCACACGGTCGTCGGGGCCGGCGCCGCCGAAGGTTCGATGGACGCCGGGAACATGCTCAAGCCGATGCTCGCGCGCGGTGAGCTCCACATGATCGGCGCGACGACGCTCGACGAGTACCGCAAGCACATCGAGAAGGACGCGGCGCTGGAGCGGCGGTTCCAGACGATCGTCGTCGACGAACCATCCGTCGAGGACACCATCTCCATCCTGCGCGGGCTGCGGGAGCGGCTCGAGGTGTTCCACGGCGTCAAGATCCAGGACGGCGCGCTGGTCGCCGCCGCGACGATGTCCCACCGCTACATCACCGACCGGTTCCTGCCGGACAAGGCGATCGACCTGGTCGACGAGGCGTGCGCGCGGCTGCGCACGGAAATCGACTCCATGCCCGCCGAGCTCGACGAGCTCACCCGGCGCGTCACCCGCCTCGAGATCGAGCAAGCCGCACTGTCCAAGGAATCCGACCCGGCCAGCAAGGCTCGGTTGGCGGACCTCGACCGGGAGCTCGCCGATCTCCGGGCCGAAGCGGACTCGAAGAAGGCGCAGTGGGAAGCCGAGCGCCAGGCGATCCGGCGCGTCCAGCAGCTGCGGTCCGATCTGGAACGGCTGCGCCACGAAGCCGAGGAAGCGGAACGGAACTACGACCTGAACCGCGCGGCCGAGCTGCGCTACGGCGAGATCACCGAAGCCGAGCGCCGGCTGGCCGCGGAGGAGGAACAGCTGGCGGGCAAGCAAGGCCGGAAACGGCTGCTGCACGAGGTCGTCACCGAGGACGAGATCGCCGAGATCGTCGCCGCCTGGACCGGGATCCCGGTTTCCCGGCTGCAGGAAGGCGAGCGGGAAAAGCTGCTGCGGCTCGACGAGATCCTGCACGAGCGGGTGATCGGCCAGGACGAAGCCGTCCGGCTGGTCGCCGACGCGGTCATCCGCGCGCGGTCGGGGATCCGCGATCCGCGCAAGCCGATCGGGTCGTTCATCTTCCTCGGCCCGACCGGGGTCGGGAAGACCGAGCTCGCCAAGACCCTCGCGGCGGCCCTGTTCGACAGCGAGGAGAACCTGGTCCGGCTCGACATGAGCGAGTACCAGGAGAGGCACACCGTCTCGAGGCTGCTGGGCGCTCCCCCGGGTTACGTCGGCTACGACGAGGGCGGGCAGCTCACCGAAGCCGTGCGGCGCAAGCCTTACTCGGTCGTGCTGTTCGACGAGATCGAGAAGGCGCACCCGGACGTGTTCAACACCCTGCTCCAGGTGCTCGACGACGGCCGGATCACCGACGCGCAGGGCCGGACCGTCGACTTCCGCAACACGGTGATCATCATGACCTCCAACATCGGCTCGCAGCACCTTCTCGACGGGGTCACCCCCACCGGCGAGATCAAGCCGGACGCCCGGGACGCCGTGCTGGCCGAGCTGCGGCACCACTTCCGGCCGGAGTTCCTCAACCGCGTCGACGACATCGTGCTGTTCACCCCGCTCGGGCCGGCCGAGATCGAGCGGATCGTCGACCTGCAGTTCGACGAGCTGCGCGACCGGCTGGCCGAACAGGGCATCTCGGTCGAGCTGACCCCGGAGGCGCGGAAACTCATCGCCCGGCACGGGTTCGACCCCGTGTACGGCGCCCGGCCGTTGCGCCGGTACATCTCCCACGAGGTCGAGACCAAGATCGGCCGCACATTGCTCCGCGGCGACCCGACCGAAGGCCTCGTGATCACCGTCAAGGCCCAGGACGGCGAGCTCGCCGTCACCTACAGCCGGGGCGAAGGGAGGACCGCGGCATGAACACCGACACGGTCGTTTGTGAGCACTGCGGGCACAAGAACCGCGTTCCGGCCGCCGCCGAGGGCAAACCGACCTGCGGGCACTGCCACGAACCGCTGCCCTGGATCGTCGACGCCGGCGACCCCGACTTCGCGGAAGTCGCGGAGCGGGCCACGCTGCCGGTGCTGGTCGATCTCTGGGCCACCTGGTGCGGGCCCTGCCGCCAGGTCAGCCCCGCGCTGGCCCAGCTGGCCCGGGAGCGGGCCGGGAAGGTCAAGCTCGTGAAGGTCGACGTCGACCAGGCACCCGGGCTGTCCCAGCGGTTCGACGTGAAGGCCGTGCCGACGCTCATGGTGCTGCGCGGCCGCGAGGTCGTCGCGCGGCAAGCGGGCGCCGCGCCCGTGCCCGTGCTGCGCGACTGGCTCGACCAGGCGCTGGCGCGGTCGGCGAACACCTCGACCAAGGAAGGTGACCTGCGATGACCAGTGTCGTCGACCAGCATCTCGCGCTCGTCCGAGACGTGGTGCCACGAACTCCGCAGGGTTGTGAGGAGTGCCTCGTCGCCGGCACGCCGTGGCTGCACTTGCGACTGTGCCTGACGTGCGGGCACGTCGGCTGCTGCGACTCGTCGCCGATGACGCACGCCAGCAAGCACGCCCACGCCATCAGGCACCCGATCGTGCGCTCGTTCGAGCCCGGGGAGACCTGGCGCTGGTGCTACGTCGACCAGGCCTTCGTATGACCGCCACGACCGGGCTCGCCCTCGACTCGCCGCCGACCGAGACCCCGGACCCCGGCGGCGCGTTCCCCCGGCTCACCGACGAACAGATCCGCACGCTCGAGGAAGGCGGCGAACGCCGTCCGGTCCAGGCAGGCGAAGTGCTGTACGCGCAGGGCGGCCAGCCGTCCGAGTTCTTCGTGATCCTGAGCGGCAAGGTCGCCGTCACCGAGGGAACCGGGGCCGACGCGAAAGTCGTCCGCGTGCACGGACCGCGCCGGTTCCTGGGCGAGCTCGGGCTGCTCGAAGGGCAACCCGCGTTCGTCGGCGCCGTGACCGCCGAACCCGGCGAGGTGCTCGCCCTCCCGGTGAGCGCGGTGCGGCGCCTGGTGCTCGGCGATCCGGTGCTCGGCGACCTGATCCTGCGTGCCTACCTCGTGCGCCGGACCCTCCTCATCGGATCCGGGAACGGGCTGCGGATCGTCGGCTCCTGCTACTCCCCGGACACCCGGCGGCTGCTGGAGTTCGTGGCCCGCAACCGGCTCCCGTACCGGCTCGTCGACGCCGACAAGGACCGGCAGGCCGAAGCGCTCCTGGAGCGGTTCGGCGTCGCCGTCGCGGACACCCCGGTGGTCGTGCTGAACGGCACCGAAGTGCTGCGGAACCCGAGCACCGCCGAGCTGGCCGGGAAGATCGGGCTGCGACCGCCGGAACCCGAACACGATGTGCGGGACCTGCTGGTGGTCGGCGCCGGGCCCGGCGGGCTGGCCGCGGTGGTCTACGGCGCCTCCGACGGGTTGCGGCTGTCGGCGTTCGACAGCCTGGCAGCGGGCGGCCAAGCCGGGACGACGTCCCGCATCGAGAACTACCTCGGCTTCCCGCCGGGGATCTCCGGGGCGGAACTGGCCGAGCGATCGGTGATCCAGGCGACCAAGTTCGGGGCCCAGGTCGCCGTCCCGGCAGAGGCGTGCACCCTCGAACCACGCGACGACCGGTACGCCGTCGGGTTCGACGACGGCATCGAGATCGTTTCCCGCACCGTCGTGATCGCCACCGGCGCCCGCTACCGGCGGCTCGTCGTACCCGGCATCGAGACCTTCGAAGCGACCAGCATCTACTACGCCGCGACTCTGCACGAAGCGCGTCGATGCCTGGCCACCCCCGTGGCCGTGGTCGGCGGTGGCAACTCGGCCGGCCAGGCGGCGGTGTTCCTCGCGGAGGGTTCGCCGGTGGTCCACCTGCTGGTGCGCGGTGGCGATCTCGCCGCGAACATGTCCCGCTACCTCGTCGAGCAGGTCGAACAACATCCGCGGATCACCGTGCTGTGCCACACCGAAGTCCGTGAGCTCGCCGGCGCGGACAAGCTCGAATCCCTGGCCGTGGAAAAC
Source organism: Amycolatopsis sp. NBRC 101858 (assembly GCF_030269325.1). Lineage (GTDB taxonomy): Bacteria > Actinomycetota > Actinomycetes > Mycobacteriales > Pseudonocardiaceae > Amycolatopsis > Amycolatopsis ponsaeliensis. Next base: position 1,809,083 of record NZ_BSTD01000002.1, read on the forward strand.
AACCGCACCGGCGAGCGCCGCGTCCTCGACGCCCGCGCGTTGTTCGTCTTCATCGGAGCTTCCCCGCACACCGCCTGGCTTTCGGGGCTGGTCGCCCTCGACGAGGACGGGTTCGTGCTCACCGGGGCGGACGCCGACGGGTTCCGGGACGCCGACGTGTGGCGCGGGGTGCACCGCGCACCCCTGGTGCTGGAGACGAGCCGACCCGGGGTGTTCGCGGTGGGGGACGTACGCCACGGCTCGGTCAAACGGGTGGCCTCGGCGGTCGGGGAGGGCGCCATGGCCGTCCGGTTCGTCCACGAACATCTCTCACAGGAGGTCTGATGCCGGTCATGGGTGCGGCGCGGTTCGAACGGTTCTTCCGGACGGCCGCGAGCCTGGATGTCGACAAGAACGATCTGAAACGGTACGACGAGTTCCTGGATCGCAAGATCCACGACCTCTTCGTGGTCGCCAAGGCCACGGCCAAGGCCGGCGGGCGGGACGTCATCGAGCCGAGGGACCTGCCGATCACCAAGGGCCTGCAGGAGCGCATGCACGAGTTCCGCAAGCTGGACGAGGACCTGGAAGTGGTCCCGCTGCTGGAACAGCTCCTGGCGCGTCCCCCGCTCGGGATGGCGCTCTCCGAAGACACCGAGGCACGGCTCCCGGCCATCGCCGGCGGTCTCAGCGTGGCGCTCGCCCAGGCGTTCAAGATCATCGACCCGCGCGTCAAGAATCCCGGCGCCGCCGAATGGGACCAGGTCTTCCGGATGTTCGAACTGCTTCTCTGAAAGGGCGTCAGGCCATGGTCAACGGACTTTCCCTCACCCTCGATCAGCCGGGAAGCTTCACGGTCACCTCGGCCCTGCGCGACGACCACCACACCGTCGTCACGGTCGACGGGCCGATCGACGCGCGGGCGCTCCGCCTGCTGGCCGCGCACTTCGCCGGGCTGCTCCACGCCGGCACGCGGCACCTGGTGGTCGATCTGTCCCGGGTCGCGCAGGTGGACGACAGCCTCTTCGAACTGATCCACCGGGTCGAGGACAGGCTGACGGCGCTGGGCGGCCTGCTCGAGCTGACCGGGCTCGCGCCGCCCGTGCTGTACGCGATGGACGATGCCCTGCTGGGCGAGGTCTTCAGCTGGTACCGAGCCGTCCTCGACGACCCGCACCCGCGTGCCGAGTTGTGGTCGGTGGTGCGTTGCCCGCAAGGGCTGGCAGACGTCGCCGAGCCCGGATCCGCGGACCGGTACCGGACTTTCATCGACACGGCCGCCCACGGCCGCGGCGAGCGATGGGGGAAGCGCCGATGAGAGCTGTCACCGAACGACCGAACCGACGTACCTGGCTGCGGATGTTCGGAGCCGGCCTGGTCCTGTGGGTGCTCTCCGCGGTCGTCACCTACCTGACCGGGAACCCCAACCTCATACCCACCCTGGTGCTGCTCGGCAGCTTCCTGGTGCCGGTGACGTTCGTGGCGTGGGCGTTCGAGCGCCGGGAGTCCGGCGAGATCACCGCCGAGCTGGTGTTCCGCACGTTCATCGTCGGCGGTGTGCTGGGCGTGCTCGGCGCGTCGGTGCTGGAGGCGTACCTGCTGCACCCGTCGCCGTGGCTGTACGTCGGCGTCGGGCTCATCGAGGAAGCGGTCAAGCTGGCCGCGCTCGCCCTGCTGACCCGGCACCTGGCCGTGAAGTCCATGCGCGACGGCCTGATCCTGGGCGCCGCGGTCGGGTTCGGGTTCGCCGCCTTCGAGTCGGCCGGCTACGCGCTGACCGCGTTGTTCACCCCGCAGGGACTGTCCCTGACGGACTTGGTGACCACCGAGCTGCTGCGCGGGCTTCTCGCCCCGGTCGGGCACGGGCTCTGGACCGCCGTGCTCGGCGGGCTCCTGTTCGCATGGAGCACCCGCGCCCACTTCGTCCTCACCGCCCGGCTCGCCCTCGCCTACCTGGGCGTTTCACTCCTGCACGCGCTGTGGGACTCGATGTCCGCGATTTCCCTGTACTTCACGCTGCTGCTGACCGGTCAGCCGTGGCAGTACGAACTACTGGTGCGCGGCCTGCCGGCCGCGCCGACCGGTGCCCAGGTCGGGCTCTACACGACGCTGACCTGGGTGGGCCAGGGCCTGATCGGGGCGATCGGGGTGGTGTGGCTGCTGGTGCTGGTCGCGCGGGCGCGCCGGGAGCGGCGGGAGCGGCGGGGCACGCCTCCGGCGTGGGCCTACCGCGTGGCGACGTCCCGGCATCCGGTTCTCCCGCTTTGACCCGCCGGTGGGTTTGGCAGCTGTCTCCCAGGGCAACCGGCGACCGAGGTGACACATGAACGCACCACGCCAGGTGACGGTCGGGGTACTGGCCGACGAAGGACTACCGGAGCAGGTGATCACCGCACTCGCCGACGATCTGCCCGGGATCTTCGCCGCCCGGGTGAGCGAGGAGACGGAGTGGCAGGTCGAGCACGAAGTGGCGCAGCTGCCGCTGGACGACGACGGTGACATCCCGATGCGCACGCTCTCGCAGCGGCACCGGCAGGACCGCGGCTGGGACATGCTGGTCCTGATCACCGACCTGCCCCGCCGCGCGGGGACGAAACCCGTCGTCGCGAGAGTCGACGTCGAGCACGGGGCCGCGATGATCTCGCTGCCCGCGCTCGGCGCCGTCCTGGTGCGTCGCCGCGCCCGGACGCTGCTCGTCCGCGTGGTGCGGCAGCTGGCGTCGGGGCCCGGGATCGACGGGGACCACGGCCGGCGGGGAGCGGCGGCACGGCTGCGTGAGGCGCTGGCCCCAACCCAGCGGATGTCCGACGGACACCAGTCCGCCGCGACCCACCTGGCGCTGGTCGGCCTGCGTGGCCGGCTGCGGCTGCTGGCCGGGATGGTGCGGGACAACCGGCCGTGGCAGCTCGTCCCGCACCTGGCGGGCGCCACCGCGGCCGCGGCCGGCACCGCCGCCTACGGCGTCATCACCAGTTCGTTCTGGAAGCTCGCGGACGCGCTGTCCCCGCTGCGGCTGGCGGGGATCACGATCGTCACCGTCGCGATCATGGCAGGGTGGTTGATGGTGTACAACCACCTGTGGGACCGGCCTTCCCAGGCCGCCGAGCGACGCAAAGCCGTGCTGTACAACGTGTCCACGGCGGCCACGCTGGCGATCGGGGTGGCGTGCATGTACGCGATCCTGTACGTGGTCGCGCTGCTCGCGGCGGCCGTCGTGATCGACAGCGGCTACTTCGCCCAGGCCCTCGGGCACCCGGTCGGGGTGGGGTCGTACCTGAACCTGGTGTGGCTGTGCAGCTCGGTCGGGATCGTCGCCGGCGCGCTCGGGTCGAGCCTCGAGGACGAGGAGACCGTCCGCAAGGCGACCTACAGCCGCCGCGAACGGGAACGCCAAGAGCACAATCGGCGCGGGCGGGAAGACCGGACGCCCGCGGGTGGGGAGCGTCGCCCGCAGACCTCGTGAAGCGACGAATGGCGGTCGGGCTGCTCGGCATATTCGGCCGGCCGGCGGTGGCCGATGTCCGATCATCCGGCTTCGCCATCACGCCTCCCGGCTGTCGATCCCAGCGAGCTGATGCCCGGCCTGCCCCCGCCGTCAGCCGGTTGTCCCCTTCATCGGGTGACGGCCGTGCAAGGTCTCCGAGGGCAGGACACCGAACTTGCGGCGGTAGGCGGTCGAGAACCGGCCGGCGTGCAGGAAGCCCCAGCGACCGGCGACCGCGGCGATCGTCGTACCGCCGGGGTCGGCCACCGCGAGTTCGTCGTGCACCCGAGTCAAGCGGACATCCCGCAGGTAGGCCATCGGCGTCAGCGCGAACCAGCGCTGGAACCCTTCCTGCAGTGCTCGGACGCTGACCGAGACTTCACGGGCCAAGGTGCTCGAAGTCCACGGCAGACCCGGGTCGTCTTCGATCAGCTCGACGGCCCTGCGCAGTGCCCTGGGCGGAGCTGGGGCCGCCGGCGCGTGCAGGTGGTCGCTGTAGTTGTTCGGCTGGGCCAGCAGCAGACCGGCGATGACCAGGCTTTGCAGGTGCGCGGCCGCCGCGGGGTGGTGCGTGATCCCGCCCGGCCGGCTCGCCTCACGTTCCAGAAGAGCCAGCACCTCGAGCCACGACCGTGCCGCCGGGGTGTGCAAGTCCATCGCGGTGGTGAAGCTCAGCCTCTCGCCCAGCGGCCGCCCGATCTGGCGTTGCAGCGCCAGCTCCAGCTCGTGCCGGTCGATCATGAGGCAGAGCTGGGCGCACGCGGCTCCCCACCGCATGTCGGCCGGATAGCCCGGCACGAACACGGCAGCCCGTCCGGGTCCGGCGTACACCGGTTCCCAAGAGCCGCAGCGCTGCTCGGAATGTCCGGTGACCGGGATGTTGACGTGGTAGTTGCCGGCGTCGACCGTGCCGAGCCGGACCGCGCTCCCGTAGCGCAGGTAGCCCGCGGTCACCGCGCCCACCCGGACCGCGTTGAGGCGCATGTCCAGGTCGATTTCACGGTCCAGCACCTCGAGCCGATGCGGCAGGTACGTCCGGGTCACCGCTTCGTGCGCTTCGTCGACGTCCGACGCGCGAGCGACCGGATGCCCGGGCAGCAGCTCCGTCTGAGGCAAGCCCGTCACGAGCCGAACAGTAATCGCCTGGTCACGCTCCCGCCAACGCGGGCAACGGACAGGGTGCCGCGCGAATCGGCTGTGCCGGAGCAGCCGCGGGCACTTCACTGGAGCGGCTGGGTGAGCTACCACGGGGAGAGACGTGCAGGTGATGGACCAGGCGCTGCCGCTGACGCAGTCCGTGCAGGTCGAGCGGTTGGACCACGTGCGGCCGGGAGCCTGTCTGCTGCGTCCACGCGGTCCCTTCCACGCGCGGACCGGGATCGAGCTGATGGCCGTCATCGACGGACAGCGAGCGCATGCCCTCGAGCTGCTGATCCTCGACCTGACCGAACCGGCCACCTTCGGTCCGGTGGCCCTGCAGATCGTCGTGCAGATCGCGACGGAGCTCCGCCGCGTCGACGTCGAGCTGCGGCTGGTCGGCTCGGAACAGGCCGTCGGCTCGCCCTTGAGCGTGGCCGGAGTGCGGTCCCTGTTCACCCTGCACGGCACGATCAGCGAAGCCCTCGGAGCCCGGTGACCACTCGTTCGCCGTCAGGCGGAGGTGGCTTCGTCGGCGACGGTCCGGCCACGACCCGATGACGAACACCGGGGTCGCGCCCACCAGGAAGATCGCGAGCCGCGAGGGAACATCCGACAGCTGCGGGCTGAGCAGGCTCACCAGGGTCGGCATCAGCCCGCCGAGCATGAAGCCGAGGTTCCAGCTCACCGCGGTGCCATTGGCCCGCAGCTCGGTCGGGTACTGCTCGTTGAGGAAGATCATCAGCGGCGCGCACGCGGCGTTGGACAGCATCACCATGACGACGCACAGCAGCGCCACGGCCGCGCCGCGATCACTCTCGGCGGCGGCGATGCCCAGGCGAGCAACGGCAACGCGAAAGGTTCCCCAGGCCGAACCCGAGCATGGTCCGGCGGCGGCCGAGCCGTTCGCTCAAGTGGCCCGCGCCGATCGCGGCCCCGATCACCAACGACACTGCTGACCAGCCGGATGGTGCCCGGCCGGACGTCCGGGACCCTGACCACCTCGCTGAGCATGGGGCAGGTACCCGACGTCAGGTAGCACTGCGCGCCACCACCGGCGCCACCGCGATGTTGAACGCGAGGATCTTCTTGCCTCGGCCGCGAACCAGCTCCCGGAAGACTGCTGGCGCGCTGCACCACCGACGACGGCCGGCGCAACCTTACTTCGCGTCGGCCGCCGATCAGCTCTTGCTGTCGCCCTCTCGGCTTACGTAAATCGGCTCATCAAGCTCCACTAGCACTCGGCCAAGGTGATGTCGACCAGGATGCGTCGCGCCTGGGAGCACGCTCATGGCCGCGGGCGAGTTCCTTGTCAAGCAGGCCGGACGTCCGTTGCCTGGTCCGCCGCTCTGGCGAGGATGTCCGCCGCCACCCGCTCGGGCGCTTCGATATGCGGGCAATGGCCGAGGTCCGGGTACTCGACGATGTCGGCGTCCGCGTTGCGGCTCCGCAGTTCCCGCGCGACCCGGGGCCCCGACACGGGATCCCGCATCCCCCACAGGAACGACAGGGGAACCGGGCTGCCGGTGACGACCGGCTCGAAGCGATCACGGTGGGCCGCGCGCTCGGGGATGTAGCGCAGCAGCCGAGCGGTCAGGCCGGGGTCGGGGTCCCCGGCTCGCAACGCGCGGTAGTGCAGCCCAGCCAGTTCGGGGTCCAGGGGGTGCTCCGGAGAGAACACCTTCGACCAGGACCGGAAGAACTGCCGCTCGGTCAGGGATCGGGCGAGCAGCCCGCCGACCACCGGCCACAACGAGGCCCGCTGGATCAGCCGGGGCCGGTACTGGTCGGCGTACAACCCCGCGTTCAGGAACACGCACCGGTCGATCGTGAACGACCGGTCGCGGGCGAGGAGTTCCGAAGCCACGATGGCGCCGTAGTCGTAGGCCACGAGGGTGACGGCCTCGAAGCCGAGCGAGCCGATCAGCGCTTCGGTGAGGTCGGCCTGCTCGAACACGCTGTAGCGGTGCTCGCGCGGCTTCTCGGACGCGCCGAAGCCGAGGAAGTCGAACGTCACGACGGTGTGCCGGCGCGCCGCGAGCGGCTCCACCCGCGCCCACTCGAACGACGAGGCGGGGAAGCCGTGGAGCAGCACGAGCGGACGGCCGCTCCCCACCACCCGGTGGAACACCGCCCGGGGCGTTTTCCGCACCGGCACCGTGGTCGTCGCGCCGTGCCGGTGCCATTCCGTCAACTGGTCAGCCATGGCTTTCCCCACTAACCTAGTGATCGTTAGGTTAAGCGTCAGGCAGGAGTGACCGGATGTCAAGAGAGCCCGAGGCCGCTCCTCCGAAGCGGCGGATGTCCGCGGCGAAGCGGCGCGCGGTGATCGTCGAGAGCGCGACCGAGGTCTTCGCCGAACGCGGGTACGACGGGGCGCCGATCGACGAGATCGCCCGGCGCTCGGGGATCTCGGCACCGGTGCTCTACGACCACTTCCCCTCGAAGCTCGCGCTGTTCCAGGAGGTGCTGGCCGCCGAGTACGCCCGGCTGCGCGCCGCCTGGCAGGTCACGTTCGCCACCGCGGAACCGCTGCGGGAGCGGTTCGCCGCCTCGCTCGACGCCTGGTTCGCCCACGTCGAGCGGCGCCGGAGGTCGATCCCCGTCCTGTTCCAGGTCGCCACCGCCGACGAAGGGGCCCGCCAGGCGCAGGCCGACGCCACCCGGGCGAGCCGGTCGGCGCTGGCTCCCTTCGTCACCGACGTGCTGACCACGGACGAGCTCGACACCGAAATGCTGATCGAGATCATCGCCGCTTCCCTGCGCGCCCTCGCGCTCTGGTGGCACGACCACCCCGCGGTGCCTCGCGTCAGGCTGGTGGACGCGGCCCTCGACGCCCTGTGGCCGGCCATCGAGCGTCGCGTGCCGCCGCCGTCTTGACGATCACCACGGGGAGACGCCGGTGGCGTCGAGGAAGCTGCCGGTGACGTCCGCCGGCGTGAACCGCGCCGCCCGCACGATCGGCGCCGCACCGATCTCGACGGGCTGCACGCCGGGCAGGGAGTTCATGCCGGTCGCCGTGGGTCCGGGGTCGACGACGTTGATCCTGAGGCCCGGGAACGCCTTCGCGTACTGCACCGTCAGCATCGATAGCGCTGCTTTCGATGCCGTGTAAGGGATTTCGACGAGGCGGGACTCCAGCCGGGACGGGTCGTGGACGCGGCCGAACGCCCCGGTGCCGCTGCCGACCTTGACGACGACGCCGGACCCGGACTTCTGCAGCAGCGGGAGGAAAGCGTGCATGACCCGCACCACCCCGACGACGTTGGTGCCGAAGACCCTCCCCGCGTCGACGGCGGTCACGTCGGCCGCGGGCGTCAGCTCCGGTCGCCGGGCGGCGTTGTTGACGAGCACGTCGAGGCGGCCTTGTTCACGCTCGACGAGCTCGGCCGCCGCCGTCACGGAGTCGTCGTCGGTGACGTCCAGGACGAGCGGCCGCACGCCCAGTTCCGCTGCCGCGGAAGCGGCTTTGCCTTCGTCACGAGCGGCGAGGTAGAGGTCGAAGCCGGCGGCGGCGAGTTGCCGGGCCGTTTCGAAGCCGAGTCCGCGGTTGGCGCCGGTCACCAGGGCGATGGGCACGGGATTTCCTTTCGTTTTGGAGGATGCGGGTCAGAACGCGTACGGCCCGAACCGGCCCCACGCCACCACCGTCGCCAGGACCAGCAGCACCCCGCTGGGCACCAGCGCCGGGACCTCACCGCGCCGCAGGTGCAGCACCACGGCGCCGGCCATCACCAGGGCCAGGCCGGTCGCGGCGATCGGGACCAGGACCGGTGCGATCCCGGCCGCGGCGGGCAGGATCAGGCCGATCGCGCCCAGCACCTCCAGCGCGCCGATCGCGCGCGGCGCCCACCGCGGCGCGTCGTCGGCCCAAGGTTGTGCCGCGACGTACTTCTCGTGCGGCTGGGCGAGCTTGAACCCGCCGGAGAGCAGGAAGCCGGCAGCGACCAGGCCGGCGATGACCCACAGACCGATATTCATGGCAGATAATCTACTCACTAGACTATCCACCTGACAACCCATCTATCTTGCGAACCATCTCGGCGGCCGCCTACGATCACGTGGTGACGCCCCCAGCCTCCGGACGCAAGCCGCCGGCCGACGAACCCCTCGACCTCGACAGCGACCTCGGGTGGGCGCTGCGGGTGGTATCGGGCGCGTTTCGCCGGACGGCCACGGGTTCCGTCGCCGCGTTGCCCGGCGGTCCCCGGGGTTACCTGGTGCTGATGGCCGTCGTGTCGGGACCGCCCCGCTCCCAGCTCGCGATCGCCCAGCAGCTGACGCTCAACAAGACCGTGATGACCTACCTGCTCGACGACCTCGAAGCCGAGGGCCTGCTCACCAGGCAGCCGGACCCCGCCGACCGCCGGGCGCGCCAGGTGCTCATCACGGAAAAGGGCACCCGCGCGCTGAACGAAGCCCGCGAACGCCTGGGCAAGGCCGAGGCGCGGCTGCTGTCCGACCTGGATTCCGCCGAACAACAGCAGCTGCGCACGCTGCTGGAGCGGGTCGCGCGGACCGCCCACCGGGAAGAGCGTGATTCCGAAGACTGCCGGCTCCAGGACTGACTCCGCGAACTCGGTCACGATAGGCGCGAGGTAGCTGAAGGTGGTCATTTAACCGCCGGTGGCCGGCACGGCCAAACCCGGCTGGAACCTGATCGAATACGAAGATACGGGGATGCGGTGGACCTGGACCTGCTCGACACGCGGCGCCGTGCGCAAGCAGGGCGAAGAGCCGGTGGAGCAGACGTGGGTGCCGCTCGGCGTCTCACCCGGCCTCGCCGACGACGAGGTCTTGATCGACACGTGGCATGCAGCCTTGCAGTGGCGCCAAGCCTGCGTATGAGCACCCCGCGGCGCCCAGAAGTCGACGTCACCTTGCGCCCCTCGGCCTGACCGCAGCTATCCCCTCCCGCTCGAGCCGAGGTGTTCTGGCACCGCCGAGGAATCGGAATTTGCTGACGCCGACGCACACCTTCCGCCAGCACGGAATAGGCAGACCCGATCCACCCCTCGACGATACCGGGTCGACCAGGCACCACGCTGCCGCCTCCGACGGCGCCGCGAGACCGGCCGCAATGACACCGCAGGAACCGCCGAGCGGACCGACCGGTTCACCCCACACCCACCTGGTCGTGCTCCGAGGCCCCTCCGGCGCCGGTAAGACCACAGTCGCCACCGCCGTGCGCGCCCGGCTCGGCCACGGCGTCGCGCTGGTCCAGCAGGACGTCCTGCGGCGGGTCGTCCTGCGCGAACACGATGTCCCCGGCGGGCTGAACATCGCGCTCATCGCGACGGTCTGTCGATTCAGCCTCGACGCCGGCTACCACGTCATCCTCGAGGGCATCCTCACCGCAGCTCGCTACGGGCCGATGTTGCGCCGGCTCGCCGCCGACCACCGCGGCCACACCACCTTCTTCTACTTCGACGTGCCCTTCGCCGAGACCGTCCGCCGCCACGCCACCCGCCCCCAGGCCGAGGAATTCACCGCTGAGGACATGCATGGCTGGTACGCAGCCAGCGGGCGCCTCGACGCGCCGGGCGAACAGATCATCGACACCACCTCGTCGACGAAGGCCTCGGTGGACAGGATCGTCGCGTACGTGGCCAGGAACGAGCCCGACGCGTCATAGGCCGCGCGCGTGGCGCCTGCGGCGTGCAATCCAGGCCGCGCGGCCGACGTGACAACTCCGGCGGTCACCGGCCCGGCGAAGTAGGCGAGCACAGCGACACTTCCCACGATGATGATCACAGGGGCCATCCGCGACACGCTTCACCAGCGCTCGCCGATACCCGGTGCGCGAGAGCCGAAACCACGACGCGGGAATCACGACAATGGCGTTGCCCACCCGTTGGTGTCGTTTACACCCCGGAACGTCCCGGGTACGCGGGAAGCGACCGGAGCTGACGAAGTCCGGCTGTTGTTTCCACCGATCGTTGAGGAGGCCGTGATGGCTGCTGTCGCGCACTATGTCGAGGTCGATGCTCCCGTGCAGGCGTGCTACGACTGGTGGCGGCCCCTGACCCGCCTGCCGCAGGTGTTCTCGGACGTCAAATCCGTTCAGGCCGCCGACGGCGACGCCGACCGAACCCACTGGGCAGTCAGCGGACCGGCCGGATCGACGGTGGAGTGGGACGCGCGCATTGTCGAGGACGCGGCACCGCACAAGATCGCCTGGACAACCGTCGACGACGCCGACCCGGACGTGAAGAACTCCGGTGTCATCCGCTTCGACGACAAGGGCAACGGCCGCACCGGTGTAGAAATCGCCCTGGACTACGAGCCCCCGGCCGGCAAGCTCGGTGAGGCCGTCGCCTCGCTGCTGGCGGATCCGCAGAAGAAGGTCGAGCGCGCTGCTGCCGAGTTCAAGACCGTTATCGAGGCCCGCTGACCGATCACAGCTGCGGTGGCCGGGGCTACAAGTCCCGGCCGCCTCAGCCATCCGCTATGCCGAGAGCCCAGGTCTGCGCGACAGTTCAGCCAGTGTCGACCGTCGGCCATCCTTCACCCCATGTTGAGGTCAGCTGGGTGCGCTCAGCATCTCGGCGACGAACCGCTCGGCGACCTCGCGCAGCTTGATGTTGCGGTCCTGGGACTGCTTGACCAGCATCTGGAAAGCGTCGTCGGCCGAGATGCGGTGCAGCGCCATCGGGATGCCCTTGGCCTCGTCGATGACAGCCCGTGACGTCAGCGCCGTGCGCAGCTGCGCGATCGTTTCTCTGGCGCTCGCATAGCGGCGTGCGCTGCGCAGGGCGGCTTCGGTGGCGGTGGTGTAGAGCTCCAGCAGAGCTTCGTCGAGGGCGTCGAAACCGTTGTCGGCCACGCCGTAGAGGTTGAGCGAACCTCGGTACTCGCGGTCGATGAACAACGGCGCGGACAGGTAGCTGCCTACCGTCTCCTGGCCGGCGGCCGCGGTGAACGCTGGCCACCGCCGGGTCGCTTCGGCCACTTTGACCCGGTGAACTTCACTGGTGCTGGCTGCCTCCAGGCAGGGGCCCTCGCCGGCGTAGTACGCACGTAGCCGCACTGAGGGCTGTACGGAGTGGCCCGGGGACTGCCCGGGCCACTCCGCCGGTCCGTCCACCGCGATCCCGGCCGACGAACTGGAGATGACCGTAGCCTCGGCGAACCTGCATGCTTACCTCAGCTACCGCGACACGCCCGCCGCGCTCGACTGGCTGACAGCGACCGGAAATCCGGGCCTGACGGCATTGCGCCCGCGCAGGACAGGCAACACCCGACCGGTTCTGCGCGGGCACGGACGTGAGTGAAAGGCACCACCCGCGACCGCATCGCTGCACATCGAGGTCGGCCACCCCGCCCTCCTCGGGCTGCGGGGCTACCTCGCCGACGTCACGAACGCGCTCGGCATCGGCCTGGAATCCTGCACCATCGACCCCGACACCCGTCTCGCCGTACGTCGCCCTCGTCGAGCGCCTGCCCGGATACCCCGACCACGACGTCGCGCTGCTGTGGGTCGAACCGCACGGCTGGACCGCCGCCGTCGAAACGCAGTCCAGCGAGGACCTCATCCTCGTCCGCTACCTCGGCGGCATCACCATCATCCCGCCACCTCCCTGGGTCGCGGGGTTCGTCAAGGCGTTGCGCGAGGACGATCACCGCATCGGGCTCCTCGATGCGGTGAGCATCCGCACGGCAGCCGGTTTCGCTGAGATGGATGCCGTAGTCCGCGAACGAACGTCGGCACGCGCGTCGCGCGTCAGGCAACCGACTTGATCGGGAATCGAGCTGCGAGCAGGCCGGTGACCAAGTTCGCTGCCGGCGCTGCGATGACCACGCCCTCGGGGCCGACCTCCAGCAGCGGGTGGCGGAACCAGAATGCTTCCGCGATCCAGTTCACCGCCCGGACTTCGTCCATTTCGGTCCGGTCCACCGGGTGCGGCCCCGGTATGGCCAACCGGCGGAGCAGTCGCAGCTGTCGTCCGGACAGCTGCGCCAGGATGACTTCGAGATCATCGCGGACGTCGCCGGTGTCGAGCCACTCCCTCGTCCCCGCTGTCATCTGCACCCTCCTGCCTTGCGAAGCACCGTCGACCTGGTGCGCGCCGCCCTGGTACCCCACGTGGACAAGGCGGAAACTTCGCGCGAACCGTTCGGCGATTAACTCGCCGCAGCCGGGGTAAGTGTCGCCTGCGGACGGTGTCTGAGGTGAAGGCAGGTGGGCTGTGAAGACCGATCACGAGTTCCCGGACTATCTCCACGCTGTGGCTGCGGAGCTGAGATTGCCGGTTGAGGACACGGCGGCCGACGCCGGCGAACCGATGTGCGGGCAGATCCGCTTCGCCGGCCGCACGGCCGACCGCCCGGCCCGTGATCGGCTCCTGACCTGGGAAGCCCACGGTGGCTGGCAGCTCGCCGGAGCCGACCGCGCGTCCGGTGCGATGCGCGTGATAGCCGTCCTGGCCGGGCCGGCTCGTCCCGCTCCCCGAGCCGTTGCGGACTTCGCCGTCCAGGCTTTGGCCGCTCGCGGAGAACGACTCGTCCGCCGTCAGACCGACGGTGACCGGCTTGCCCTGTTGCTCGACCGGCACTCGATCGACCTGACCCGCACTCGCGCAGCCCGCTCAAGCAGCCCGCCCAGCAGGAGCCGGTAGCGGCGCTTGCTGCTCCACGCCGGCTCGATCGAGCGCCCGTCGACCGAATTCGGATGCGGTTGTCGCAACCCCGGGCGCGCGCCTGTTCGGCCCGCGTCCAGCGCCGCGGCAGCCAGGGCATACCGGCCCCGCCATCGGATATCCACCAGCACCTTGGACATACGCGTGAGGAGTTCCCCATGGCCCAGACGGTCGGCGACTACCTGCTCCAGCGGTTGCGCGAATGGGGTCTCGAGCAGGTCTTCGCCTATCCGGGCGACGGAATCAACGGCCTCGTTGCCTCCTTCGGCAAAGCCGACAACCAGCCCCGTTTCGTCCAAGCGCGGCACGAGGAAATGGCCGCCTTCTCGGCCGTCGGCTACGCGAAGTTCAGCGGCAACGTCGGCGTCTGCATGGCCACCTCCGGCCCGGGCGCCATCCACCTGCTCAACGGCCTCTACGACGCGAAGCTCGACCACGTCCCCGTCGTCGCCATCGTCGGGCAGACCGCGCGCAGCGCGATGGGCGGCAGCTACCAGCAGGAAATCGACCTGCAGGCACTGTTCAAGGACGTCGCCAGCGAATACCTCGTCGAAGTCAACGTCGCCGAGCAACTGCCCAACGCACTCGACAGGGCGATCCGCACCGCGCAGTCGTCGCGCTGTCCCACGGCCTTGATCATCCCCGCCGACCTGCAGGAAGAGCCCTATCAGGCACCGAAGCACGCCTTCAAGCAGGTGCCCTCCAGCCCGCCGGGCACCTCCTGGTCGGCCCCCGTGCCGCCCGAGCGTGACCTCTACGCTGCGGCCGAAGTGCTCAACGCCGGCGAGAAGGTCGCCGTCCTCATCGGACAGGGCGCACGCGGCGCGGCCGAAGAAGTTCGCCAGCTCGCCGAAGTCACCGGTGCCGGGGTGGCGAAGGCGTTGCTGGGTAAAGACGTCCTGTCCGACGAGCTGTCCTATGTGACCGGTGCGATCGGACTGCTCGGCACCCGGCCGAGCTACGAGCTCATGCGCGACTGCGACACCCTGCTGATCGTCGGCTCGAACTTCCCCTACAGCCAGTTCCTGCCCGACTTCGGCCAGGCGCGAGCGGTGCAGATCGACCTGGACGGCCGGCTCATCGGGATGCGCTACCCGACTGAGGTCAACCTCGTCGGCGACGCCGCGGCCACCCTGCGCGCGCTACTGCCCAAGCTGACGAGCAAACCGGACCGCTCCTGGCGCGAGACGATCGAGAAGAACGTCACCTCCTGGTGGGACACCGTCGAGAAGGAAGCCGAGGTCGACGCCGACCCGGTCAACCCGATGGCCATCGTGTCCGAGCTGTCGCGCCGGATCCCGGACAACGCCATCGTCACCGCGGACTCCGGGTCCTCCACCAACTGGTACGCCCGCAACCTGCGCATCCGCGGCGACATCCGCGCGTCGCTCTCGGGCACGCTGGCGACGATGGGCCCGGGTGTGCCCTACGCGATCGGCGCGAAGTTCGCCCACCCCGACCGGCCGGTGATCGCCCTCGTAGGCGACGGGGCCATGCAGATGAACGGGCTGGCCGAACTGATCACCATCGCCCGCTACCAGCACCTGTGGAGCGATCCGACCTGCGTGATCTGCGTGTTCCACAACAACGACCTCAACCAGGTCACCTGGGAGCTGCGCGCGATGGGCGGCGCACCGAAGTTCGAGGAGTCCCAGAGCTTGCCCGACGTCGACTACGCCGGTTTCGCGCTGTCGCTCGGGCTCGCCGCGATCACCGTCGACAAGCCCGACCAGCTCGGCCCGGCGTGGGAGACAGCGCTGTCCGCGGGTAAGGCAGCCGTGCTCGACGTCCGCTGCGACCCGGAGGTGCCGCCGATCCCACCGCACGCGACGTTCGAGCAGATGAAGTCGGCCGCCCAGGCGGTGCTGAAGGGCGACCCGGACGCGTTCCACCTCGTCGTGCAGGGGGTCAAGACGAAGCTGCAGGAGTTCCTCCCGGGCAGGAAGAACTGACGCCCGAGGGTGAACAGACGGGCGCGTCCGCCCTTAGTGAGGCCGTCCCCGCTGAACGACAGGGCAACCAAAAGACGCGAGCCAACGTCCTGTATGCCGATATGACGATTTGAGTGAGTCCCGGTGCGGTGGCACCGGGACTCACTCGGCCACTGGTGTCAGCGGTTCATCAACGCGAAAACGCCCCAGCCGAGGTATTCGCGTTGGTAATGGTTGTATCGGGGATCGGTCGCCGACCGACGTGCGGACTGGTCCTGGACCGATTCCCGCGACGTCGCCCGCACCTACGCCGCGGGCGGGTTCGGCGGCCGGCTTCCCGGCGCGATCTGGACGGCGATGGTCGAGCCCGAGCGGCTGCTGGCCCGCCACACCGACCGCGACGAGTTCGAGTACGTCGTCGACACCGCCGGTCTCGTGATCGAGCCGGTTCCGGGTTGCGCCGCATTCGCCACGGCACTCAGCTGAGCAGCCAAGTTCGGGAACGCCGCGCATGTCCACGATCGCCTCGTCCACCGAATCCGAACTGAACGGGTTTCCGAGCCGCGGGATCACGCCGGACGCGACGGAGGTCCGCTCCACCCCCGCGGCTGCGACCGGCCTGATCGTTCTCACCGCATACGCCGCGCCCGACGGCAAGCCGGTGACCGATCGGCGCGAGGCTCCAGCCTGTCGGTCGTGTTGACCGGCGGCAACGTCAACGACTGCACCCAGTTCACCACGGTCATGGCGGGTATCGAACTCCGCCGCCGGGGTCCGGGGCGACCTGCGACCCGGCCGTGGCGGGTGCTGGCGGACAAGGGCTACTCCAGTCGCGCCACCCGCAGCTATCTGCGCCGACGCCACATCCCGGCGACCATTCCCGAACGCCGGGACCAACGAGCCAACCGGCTGCGCCGGGGCCGGGCCGGTGGCCGTCCACCGTCCTTCGACCGTGTCGCCTACCGGCGCCGCAACATCGTCGAACGCTGCTTCGACCGCCTCAAGCAGTTCCGTGCCATCGCCACCCGCTTCGACAAGACCGCTACGTCCTGCCGAGGCTTGATCGACCTGGCCACTCTGCTCCTCCGGCTTTGAGGACAGGCCCTAGTCTGTTGGCCGGCCATGGGCGGCATGGGCCAGTTCGAACGCGCAGTTGGCCTCGTTCTGCCCGTCACCGAGTTCGACGAACAGTGAGCAGGCGGCGGCCAGCACGTCGATCGCCGTCGCCGTGTTGCCGAGCATCGCGTGGGCCCGGCCCAGGTGGAGCTGTACCCGCGCGGTGCAGCGCCGATCTCGCTGGCCTTCCACGATCTCCAGCGCCCGCGTCAACTGCCGCAACGCCTTCGCCGGAGCGTTCTGCTTGATGTTGAACTCGCCGCAGCGGGTCAACACGGCGGCAGTGCGGTGGTCGTCGCCCAGTGTCATGGCTCGTTCCAACGCCTCTTCCAGCAGCGTCCAGGCTCGCTCGGGCCTGCCCTCGGCCAGGTGCAGCGTCGCCGCTCCGGCGCGGAGCTGGATCTCGAGGTGGCGGTCGCCGGTCTCGATCGCCAGTACGGTCGCGCGCGCGTTGAAATCCAGTGCCGCGCCGGCTTGGCCGGTGACCCGGTAGGTGGTGGCCAGGCCGCCGAGCGCACGCGCGATCCCCGGCACGTCGCCCAGCTCTTCGCTGATCGCCAACGACTCCCGTAGCGCGGCGAACGCCTCCGGGAACCGGTCCCGGTAGATGTGCAACTGCCCGAGCCCGAGCAGGAGCGCGGCCCGGCCGCGGCCGTCGGAAACCCCGGCGAGCGCGTCGGTGGTGAACTGGAACCACACCTCGTTGCGGCCACTGTGGTCGAAGTACTGCTGGCACATGACGGCCAGTTCCCAGCTGTGGTCGGCCATCCCCTCGGCGACGGCGATCTTGATGGCCGCGTGCAGCGCGGGCAGCTCGGCTTCGAACCACTCCGTGGGGTCTGTGATCGGCTCGCTGCCGGGCTGCCACCGGCTCGCGTCGCCGGGTGCCGGGGTCAATACGCTTCGCGGCAGCCGGGCCGCCGCCTGTTCGCTGAGGTGGAGCCATCCGCCGAGAGCCCTGGTGATGGTCTGCCGACGTGCAGGCGCCGGTTCCTCCTCGGCCTTCTCGGCCGCGAAGCACCGCAACAGGTCGTGCAGCCGGTAACGGACCGCGTCCGCGACCCGGCCGGCGGGTTCCACGAGGTTGCAGCCGACGAGGTCCTCCAGCATCCGCTCGGCCGCGCGCGCGTCGATCCCCAGCACCGCGGCGGCCAGCCACGCTCCGAAGGTCGGCACGCCCAGCGAGCCCAGCCTGCGGAACAGGATCTGGTGTGTGGCGGGCAGCTGGTGATAGCTGATCGCGAAGCTGGCGCGGACGGCGAGGTCGCCGACCGCGAGCCAGTCCAGCCGGGTCCGCTCGGCCGTCAGCCGTTCGGCCAGGTCCGCGGTGTCCCAATGGGGGCGTTCGGCGAGCAGCGCGCCCGCGACCCGCAGGGCGAGCGGCAGACCGCCGCAGTGCGCCAGCAGCGGCTCGTCGGGCGCGTGCCGCACGCCGGTGATCGTGCCGAGCAGCCTGGCCGCGTCCTCGTCGCCGAGCAGGCCGGGCCGGACGCGCCTGCCGTGCTCCAGCCCGCTGAGCGACTGGCGGCTGGTGACGAGGACCGCGCAGCCGGGCGCGGCGGGCAGCAGCGGCCGGACCTGCCGTTCGTGCTGCACGTTGTCGAGCACGATCAGCACCTTGCTGTCGGCGAGCAGATCCCTCAGCAGCGCCGAACACTCGTCGAGGTCAGAGGGCACCATGTCGACGGGGATGCCCAGTGCGCGCAGGAACCGGGGAAGCACCGTTGCGGCGCTGGAGTCCCCCAGTGTCGCGAACAGCTGGCCGTCCGGGTACGCGTCGCGGACCTGGTGTGCCAGCCGCACCGCGAACGTCGTTTTTCCGAGGCCGCCGACGCCGGAGATGGTCAGCACCAGCGGCTCGCGCCGGTCCGGCGCGCGCAGGTCGGAGGCCAGCTCGGCCAGCAGGTCCGCTCGGCCGGTGAAGCCGGCGAGATCCACCGGTAGCTGTTGCGGCCGGTTCACCTCGCGAGGGGCGGTGACCGCGGGTCGCAGCGTCGGTTCACCGCGCAGCACGCCGGCGTGCAGTGCGCGCAGCGCAGATGACGGCTCGACGCCGAGCTCGGTGACCATGGTCCGACGCAGATCCAGGTAGACGTCCAGCGCTTCCGGTATCCGCCCGGAACGGGCAAGCACCGTCATCAGGTGCGCACGGGGCCGTTCGCACAGCGGATACGCGGCGATCTCCGCGGTCAGTTCGTCGACGAGCTCGTCAGTGCGGCCGAGCTGCAAGTCCGCGTCGACCCGGTCCTCGATCGCGGCCGGTTGCAGTTCATCCCACCGGTCGGCAGCCACCCGCGCGGAGGGCGCGGGAATGTCGGGCAGCGCCCCGGTCACGGTGGCCAGGTCGAGTACCGGGTCCGCGCGCAGGATCTGCGCGTGCACGCGCCGCAGCCCGTGCCCGGGGTCCGCGCCGAGCTCGTCGGCCAGCAGGCGCTTGACGTCGTGGAACACGGCGAGCGCGTCGCCTTGGCGGCCGCTGCGGTAGAGCGCGAGCATCAGCAGCTCCCGCGCGCGTTCGCGGTACGGGTGCTCGCCGGCCAGCCGGGACAGCTCGGGGATGGCCAGCGCGTGCTCCCCGCGCAGCAGATCGAGCTCGGCGAGGTCTTCCAGCGCGCCGAGGCGGTACTCCTCCAGCCGGGCGCGTTCGGTGCTGGCCGCCGGGGTGTCGAGACCGGAGAAGGCGGGCCCGCGCCACAGCGCCATCGCCTCGGCGAGGTGCTGTCGCGCGGCGGCCGGGTCGCCGTCGCTCTTCGCCGCCCGAGCCCGCGCGAGGCCGGACGTGAACCGGGCGCTGTCGAGCTGGTCGGGAACCACCCGCAACGCATACCCCGTACCGACCGTCTCCAGCGAGCCGTCGTCCAGCTCCAGCGATCGGCGCACCTCCCCGACGTACTTCTGGACGAGGTTCACCGCGCTCCTCGGCGGCTTTGCGCCCCAGACGCCCTCGATGATCTGATCGCGGTCCACCCGGTGATCGGCGTGCAACAGCAGCACCGCGAGCACCAGGAGGCATTTGCCGGAGCCCACTTCGAGCGCGTCCACCCCGCGCCAGGCAGCGACCGGACCGAGTACACCGAACCGAATTCCGGGCATGCGAGTATCCCCCTCCCGGCGCGATAGTACCTCCGGCCAGCTACTTTCCGTAAGCCTGCAGCGCTACTGCAGTGAGCATTGTGAGGCTTCGGTCGCCAGTCGAACACGGTTGACGAGAGGAAGACCGACGATGGGAATCAGCACGAAAACACGCCGCTCACCGGGCACGCTGATCGGCAACCCGGGCCGCCGGGTGAAAGCGGTCGCCGTGGGCGCCGCGGCTGCGGCGGCCATCGTCGCCGGGGCTCCGGTCGCCACCGCGGCGCCGGCCGGATTCGAGGTGATCGTGCGGCACAGCTCCGGCACGATCGTCGGCCACCTCACGGGGAACCTGAGCTGGTCGACGTCCGGCAGGACGGTGACCTTCTCGAACCAGGCCTTGGCCGTCAAAACCGGCGAGTGCGTGGACGTCGCTTACGCCGGTTACCAGGGGAACACGCGGGTGACCGACATCTGGGAAGTCCGAGGCGCGTGCCTGACCGGCACCATCGACGACTTCCCCTTGGCGACCGACGTCCCAGGGGGTGTCCAGCAGGTCAACATCACCCTGACCGACGTCGACCACCGGAACAAGGCTTCCATCGCCTGCCGCAAGGACCAGTCCGTGTGTCACGCCTGACGTGATCGGTGATCAGGTCAGGCGTGTCGCTCGTCGAGGCGGGAGCATTCTCGACTCCGGACTCGGAGTCGATCCGGGTGCGGGTGGCTGAGCCCGTGCCGGAACCGAAAGGAAGGAACGCATGCGATTCACCCGGATTCGACGCGTTGTCTGCGTCGCGATGGTCACCGGCATCGGCCTGCTCGGGCTGGACGTCGCCCCGGCGCTGGCTGTCGGCTGCACCTACAACAGCTGCAACGGCAAGGACCCGCAGTCCATGGGGTGCTCGACGGGCGCGAAGAACCTCGACCAGTACACGGACAACTGGGGCGACTACATCGAGCTCCGCTACTCCTCGACGTGCGGAACGGTCTGGACCCGGATGACGACCACCAACTGCCAGTGGGCCAAGCCCGTGCTGGAGGTCGGGTACATCGACTACTACGGCCACTACACCTTGCAGGGCCGGTACAGCAGCGCACAGGGCCTGTGCGTGGAAGGACCACGCCAGGGCTGGTCGGCGATGTCGTCCTCCCGGCGTGAGCGGATGAGGTTCGAGTCCGACCAGCCCCGCGGCGGCACCAAGGTGCACGTGACCAGCTGTAACGACTGCTACTGAATTCCTCGCGCCCTCCCGGATCGGCGGTGGTTCTGCGGATCCGGGAGGGCTCCTCGGTTGTTTGGTCGTTCCCTATTGGCACGTTGCCCTCCGGCCACCCCATTCGCAGCGCCGGGCCGCGGCCCTCAACCCGTCAGCGGAGGTTGCGCCCGGTGGTGGCGGCGAAGCGGAACTCCACACCCACCGGGAGAGCTTCCAGGTCAAGCGCCTGCAGCAGCCGGGGCAGGGCCTCCGCCGCCAGGTGTTCGCGGACCTCCTGCGGGTCACCGTCCTGAGCCAGCGTGATGACCAGGGCCAGGGTCGGCGCTTCCCGGGTTCCCGCCAACGTCGCGCGCGCCTGGTGGACGCCGGGATGGGCGCGCAGTTCTTCGGTGAACGGGGCGACGGCGGTGTCGGCCGCCAGTTCGGTGCGGCCGCGGTCCGGGTCGGTGTCGAAACGCCACGTCCGGGTCGGTGGCCGGCGGGTCAGCTGGGCGAGGATCCAGCGCAGCGCTAGCAACCCCAGCAGCACCGCGACCGCGGCGGTGACGTACCAGACCCACGTCGGCGGCGCGGCCGTGCCGGGCACCAGCGTGGCCGCCGGGTCGAGGACGCGCAGGCGCCCGAAGTGTGTCGCCACCGCGAATCCGCCGGCGGCCAGCAGGAGCAGTCCGAGCAAGGCCAGCACCGTGCGGTTGAGGCGGGCCGGGCGGTTGAGGTCGGTCATGTCGTCCTCCTCGGGGCGCGGACCCGCACCGCCACCGCGGGCCGGGTGGCCGGGCCGATCCGGTCCAGCCGGTCGGCGACCGCCGTGCGGACGGCGTCGGCCAGGCCGTCGGGACGGGTGCGGGCGGTGTCGACGCGGACCTTGACCCGCCGCCGGCCGAGCTTCACCCGGGCCGCGGCGACGCCGTCGACGCCGGCCGCGGCGGTGCGCAGGGTCGTGCGGTAGCCGCCGCGGGCGACGCCGGAATCGAACCGCCCGGTCAGCGGCAGCACGGTGGCCGTCCCGGGCAGGATCGCGGCGAGCAGCAGCACCAAGCCGGCCAACGCGAGAACACCTCCGGCGACGGCGGTCGCGATATCGTTCCAGCGCAGGTCGTGCAGCGTGGCGGCGACGGTGTCGTAGCTGATCCAGGGACGTTCGCCGAGGAGGCGCTGGATGGCGCTCACGGCGACGAGCACGCACGCGGCCAGCAGCACGAGCGCGCTCAGCAGAGCCGGGACGCTGCGGCGTGGACGGCGTTTCATTCGACCCTCCGGGACGTGGCGACGGGGCTGTGCAGGGCGGTCACGGTGATGTCGACGCGCGTGACGGTGAGGCCGGTCAGCTCCTCGACGCGTCGCTCGAGGTGCTCGCGGGCCCGCTCGGTCGTCCGGGTCACCGACGCCGGGTAGGTGATCGAGAGGCGCACGTCCAGCGCCACCTCGCCGCCGGTGATGTGGGCGGTGACCTTGGCGGACCGGTCGGGGTCTTCGGCGCCGAGGCTGACGCCGAGGACTCGGCCGGCGGCGCCGCCGACCTCGTCGATTTCCCGCACCGCGTGAGCGGCCAGGCGTTGCACGGCCTGGTCGGCGATGGTGAGTGTGCCGCGTTCGAGGGTGGCGGTCACGGTGCTCAGCCCCGGTCGCGCCCGGACAGCTGGGACAGGTCGAGCTTGCCGTCGAGGACGCGGCCGACGAGGAACCCGATCGCGCCGAGGACGGCGACGGCGGCGAACGCCCCGAACCCGCCGAAGGCGACAGCCAGGCCGAGCACGAGGCCGGTCAGGAGGCCGAGCTGGGTGGAATTCACGACACCTTCTCCTTCGCTTGCTGCTCCACAGTGGGATGTTCGGCGAGGTCCGCCAGAATGACGTGCACGGCCCGGCCGGTGACGCCCGCCGCGGCCCTCACGGCCGCGGCGAGGTCGGCGGCCACCACCGGAAAGTGCGCGGTGACGGCGATGGTGACGTCTTCGTCGCGGACCCGGACGCCCTTGATCCGCCGCGGCGGGTCGAGGGTGGCGATCTCCCCGAACCGGCCGCCGTGCAGGCCGGCCACGTCGGGCACGGCCAGCACGGCGGCGGCGATCCGGGCGGCGTCGGGCTCGGGGGTCACTGCACCCGGCCGGTGTCGGTGTCGTCGCCTTCGTCGTCCGACGGCAGGTGCAGGTCGCCGACGTGG
Organism: Amycolatopsis sp. NBRC 101858; assembly: GCF_030269325.1. GTDB lineage: Bacteria > Actinomycetota > Actinomycetes > Mycobacteriales > Pseudonocardiaceae > Amycolatopsis > Amycolatopsis ponsaeliensis. The sequence continues at coordinate 1,831,824 of NZ_BSTD01000002.1, forward strand.
ATGTTCACCTCGACGACCTCCAGCCCGGTCATCTGCTCGACCGCGGTGATCACGTTGCGGCGCACCGAACGTGAGAGGTCGGCGATCGAGACGCCGTACTCGACGACCAGCTGCAGGTCGACGGCGGCCTGCTTCTCCCCCACCTCGACCGACACGCCCTGGCCCGCTGAGGCGGTCGCGCCCGGGATCCGCTCCCGGATCGCCGAGAACGCCCGCGCCGCACCCCCGCCGAGGGCGTGCACACCGGGGATTTCGCGGGTGGCCAGGCCGGCGATCTTCTGCACCACGACGTCGGAGATCGACGTCGAGCCCTGGGCGCTCACCAGCGCACCCTCGGTCTTCGCGGCGGGCTGGGACGAGGTGGTCTGCGCGGGAACCTTGGTGGCAGCGGCGGTCATCGTGGTGTCTCCTTCGCACGGATCGGATGTCTTACGGTGGCAGAGGAACCGACTTCGATTGTTTCCTCCACACAGGACAGACAGCCGAGCGAGAAGATCGTCACGACCCGATCGTGTGAAGCACGCCACTCACCCCGGAGGTGCGCTCGCGTCGGGGCCAAACCAGTCGAGGCAGACCACCATGGCGTCGTCGGTTGTCCCCCCGGCCGCGCGGCGGAGGGCCAGGTCGGCCAAAACGGCGCCCGGAACCTGCGCCGCCGGGAGTCCGCCGGTGTCGGTGACCGTGCGGGCGAGGCCGGCGTCGCCGTACAGGTCGCCGGTGGGGCCCATGGCGTCGTAGACGCCGTCGCTGACGAAGACCAGCCGGTCGCCGGGCCTGGCTTGCAGCCGCTGCGTGAGGTAGTCGGTGTCGCCGAAGGCGCCCAGTGGCAGCTGCTCGTCGAAGGACACGCGGCCGGCATCGCCGTCACGCAGCAGCCACACGCGCGGGGAACCGGTGTCGACGACGTCCAGCGCGCCGGTCGCCAGGTCGAGCTGCAGCAGCAGGGCGGTGACGTATTCGCGGCCGTCGTAGTGGCTGTGCAGGGCCTGGTCGGTGAGTTCGGCTTGGGCGGTCAGGGGCACGCTGGCGCGGCGGGCGTTGCGCATGGCGTTGACGGCGAGGTGGGTGACCATGGCGGCGTCGACGCCGTGTCCCGCGCCGTTGACCAGCGTGACGGTCAGCGACCTGCCCGTCGCGGACCAGTCGAAGCTGTCGCCGTGGACGGCGTAAGCGGGCTCGAGCTGCCCGCCGAGGGCGAACTCGGGCCGGGTGCAGGAGCGTCCCGGTAACAGCTGCCACTGCATCTCCGCGGCCAGGGTGAGCCGGCTGGTCCGTCGCGCCTGCAGGTAGAGGTCGGTGTCCCGGCCGGCGACCAGGAGCTCGTGGACGAGTGCTTCGGCGATCCGGGACAGTTCGAGCTGCACCGTCGGGTCCGGTGCGGTCGCGAAGGTGACCGCCAGGACGCCCAGGCGGTCACCGCGCACCGAGACCGGGACGTGCGCGGTGACCGTGCTCGCGGTCTTTTCGAACGTCACCTGCTGACCGCTGAACGCGGCGCCCGCCACGGTCCCTGCACCGGCACGGGTTCCTTGCTGCAGGGAAGGTCCGCCACTGGCTGCAGCTCGGTCATGCTGTAGTCGGTGAGCAGCAGTTCGACGGCCTGAGCGTCCCATCCCGCGGTCAGCACGGCTCGCAGCACCGCGAGCAGTCCGTGCGGCGCGGCTTCGCGCAGCCGGTCGACCGCCGTCGTCTTCACCGCGGTGTCCTCCTCGGAGCCCTAGGTTTGCGGGGCTCCTGTCGATGTCGGCCCGAACCGGCTCTTCGGAGAGGCCGAAGATCGCTCGTGGCGCTGCCGGACAGTGTTCTACCGGTCCCCGGCACACCCGGACGCGCCGACGCTCGCACCCGACGCCCAGGGCCTCATCTGGCTGCCCGACGAGGCCTTCGCCGCGGCCTTCGCACAGAACGCCTCGGCCGAGGAACTGGCCGTCTTCCAAGCCGTGCAGCGGCCCATCACGCCGGAGAGCATCACCACCCCCGTCGGCCGCCCGCGGTGGAAGGATCTCCCCAGCTGGTTCTTGATCGCCGAAAAGGACCGCATGATTCCGGCGGAGACCCAGCGGTTCATGGCCGAGCACATGCAGGCCACGGTGCGGACGCACCCCGTCGACCACGCCCCGCTGGTCACCGCACCGTCGTCGGTCACCACGATCATCCTCGAGGCAGCCGACCACGTCGCCTCGGGGTCACCGCAGGGCTCCGAGTGAAGTGGTGGCCGGTCTTGAAACGGAGCCTGCAACTCGACGCAGGGTTCACACACGGAATCAGCGCTCATGGATCTCGTGCTGCCGGGCTGCGGCGAATGACGTTTCCAGCAGCGACGTCCACTGTGGCTCATTGTGCGAGTGCGCTCTGCTTTCCCGAGCACACGCTGCATCTTGGCGTGAAAGGGGCGGCCGGATGCGACCCGAGTCACATCGCGTGAAGACCAGTAGCGGTCAGATCCTGACCGCTATCTCGGGCAAAGTCGACCCGGACACTAGAACGAACCGCAGGAGGATCGGTGCCGGTCAGCACACTCACCCACCTCAACTTCACCGGCAACGCCCGGCTGGCGTTGGAGTTCTACCAGTCCGTCTTCGGTGGCCACCTCATGATCATGGAGCACGGCGCCCAGCTCGAGAGCCAGACCGACGGCCGCGACACCGGCTACGTGCCGATGGCCGCGGACCACCCCGACGCCGGCCGTGTCGCCTTCGGCATGGTGGTAGCCGAAAACGGTTTCCGTATCGCCGCCTACGACGTTCTCGGCACCGCCGGCACCAGCCCGGCCGGAAACATCGCCGCACCGCCGGGCCCGGCCGCACCGCGCGCTCGAGGTGTCACCCACACCGAGCCGTTCTTCGTGCTGCTCAACGGCGACTCCCTTGACGAGCTGACCCCATTGTGGAACGGCCTGTCCCAGGGCGGCACCGTGATCGCGGACCTCGGCCCCGCGCCGTTCGCGCCGGTTTACGGCATGGTCACCGACCGGTTCGGCGTCACCTGGGTCTTCGGCCTCACGCAGGGTGGCTGATCCCCGGTCCGGCGCAGTCTCGCCACGTCAGCGGAGCGAACCCGGTCGTCACGCCGGCAGACGACCTACGGGCGCAGCGTGCGGGTAACACCTTCGGGTGACTTGCAACCGGTCGGGTGGAGAAGCCCGTGCGGGTGGGCATTCCTCTCCGTTGCGACTTCGTGCGGCGAGAGAGGTGCCCATGTTTCCCGAGGACGAACGGCGCGCGCTCGAGCGGATCGAAGCCGAGCTCTCGGCCACCGATCCCGCCCTCGCCAACCGGTTCTGCCGGCCGCCCGACAGGTGGCGGTGGTTCTTCGTGCTGCTCGCGGTCACCGGCGTGTGCGCGCTCGTCGTGGGTGTCCTCGTGGGCAGCGGAAGCCTGACGGTCGTGGGAATCGTGACGATCGGTGTGCTCGCCGTCGAGTACTTTTCCCGGCGGCCCCGGTCGCCTCGCGGGTGACTCGGTCCTCGGACTCCGGCAGCACCGGAGTCCGGGGGCAGTGCTGCCGACGAGCGCGGTGGCCGCGGAGTTCTGCTCGTTCGGCGGCCGCGCCGGTGACAAGGTTCAGGCTTCGAAACCCGCCAGCGGCCGCACCTCGATCGGCGCGCCGATCGCGGCCGTTCCACTTCAAGGCAGCGTCGAGATCTGCCGCTTCGACCAGGTAGAAACTCCGAGGTGCTCCCCCTCCAACGCATCCTGGCCCGATCCGACCGGCACCGAAGGCGGGGGCGAAGTTCTTCCCCGGGAAAAGCCACCTGCTGTCTCTTCGTGCCAAGGGTCTGCTATTCGGCACCGCGGCGACCTGCGTCACGATCGTCCCACAGGACGGCGGCGCGTGCTCCTGGTCAGGACGCACGAACGCACCGGTTGCCGGGCGTCGCTGCTGCGCCCCTACAGCCAGGAGTCGTCGGTCCGTCTGGTCGATATCGCGGTGGGCCGACTCGCGCGCGGTCTTAGCAAGGTCGCTCGAGGACCCCGCGGACAACGCAAGTCCTTGGCAACGGCCATGGGCCTCGACCCCGAAGTCCTACACCCGGGCGGGTTGCTCGATCGCCTACACCTGGTTGCGACGGTGTGCGGCGGCCTCCTGCCGCACCCTGTCGGCGTCCGCACCGACGGCGCCGAGCCGGTCTGCCAAAGCGGCGTGTCCGGATGCCAGATGGGCGCGGATCGCGGCGAGCGGCGACAGCAGACGGGTCACGTCGTCGTCACCGAGCGCCGCACCGACCCGATCGGCGTCTTCCCGCGCCACCTCGTCGAGATCACCCAGGGCACTCACCTGGCCTGCCAGCTGCCGCACCACCGCCGAGTTCCGCCGCGCCCAGTCCGCGACCGCACGGTCGCCCGCGCGTCGGTCGCGCTCGGCGTCGACCCGTCCCTCCCCGGTCGCCTCCCCCGACAACGACGGCCGCAGGCGCAGGAACCGCCGCTCCGCGGCCTGCCGGCTGGCCACCCCCAGCGCCGGGGCGAGCGAGGCCCAGCTGCTGCCCCCGGCCCGGGCGGCGGCGATCAGTTCCGGCTCCCACCCGGCGAGCTGTTCCCGCGCCGACCGCAGCGCAACCAGCGCCGACAACAGCCGGTCAGGCGCTACACCCCCGCTCTGTGCCTCGACCACCACTTCGTGCACGTCCCGAACCATCTGGATCGGATCGTCGTTCGCCATCTGTCATCCCATCGACGACTGGTTACTTGTCATCGTTTCGATGACATGTTAGAACAGTGGGGCGTGTTGACACCAGATCATCGAACCCAGGAGGTGGAACCCATGTTGATGCGCACCGACCCGTTCCGCGAGCTGGACCGCTTCGCCCAGCAGATGCTCAGCGGGAGCGCGACCCCCGGAACCTGGTCCAAGCCCGCCGCGATGCCCATGGACGCCTACCGCGACGGCGACGAATTCGTCGTCTGCTTCGACCTGCCCGGCGTCTCCCCCGACGCCATCGAGCTCGACGTCGAACGCAACGTCCTCACCGTCAAGGCCGAACGACGGCCACTGCCCGGCGGCGACAACGTCCAGATGCAGGTCTCCGAACGGCCTCTCGGAGTGTTCTCCCGCCAGCTGTTCCTCGGCGACACCCTCGACACCGAGCACATCGCCGCCGGGTACGAGGCCGGCGTGCTGACGCTGCGCATCCCGATCGCCGAGAAGGCCAAGCCCCGGCGCATCGAAATCGCCGGCACCACCGGCGACCGCAAGGAAATCCAGGCCTGACGACGAACTCTCCCGGTGCAGTACCGGTCACCCCGAGCCGGTCCTGCACCGGGGACGCGTGTCCCGAAAGGTGTCCGCGCCCGTGACCGCATCGCTGCACATCCCCACCGGCCACCCCGCCTTCACCGCCTTGTGGGCCTATCTGGCCGACGTGACCACCGCATTGGGCATCGGTCCCGAATCCTGCACCGTCGACCACGATACCCCCGTCTCCGCCTACGTCGCCCTCGACGAGCGCCTGCCCGGCTACCCCGGCCACGACGTGGCCTTGCTGTGGGACGAGATACGCGGCTGGGCCGCCGCCATCGAAAACCGATCCGCCGACGACCTCATCGTCGTGCGCTACCTGGGCGGCCCCACCATCGCCCCGGCACCCGAGCACGTCGCCCGGTTCGTCACCGCGCTGCGCGAAGACGACCACCGCGTCGGCCGGCTCGCCCCACCGGCTCTGCGTACCGCCAAGGGCCTGGCCGAACTCGACGCCGCCCTGCGCGACCGGAGCACGACGTGACCCCCGATGCCCTGCCGCTGCCGGTGTCCTTCTCCCTCGCCGTGCGCGGCTACGACCGCGAGCAGGTGGACGAGCACCTGGCCGAGCTGCACGACGAGATCCGACTGCTGACCCTCGACCGCGACGCCGCCATCGCCGAAGCCGAAACCCTGGTTCGACACCTGGAAACCGCCCGCATCGAGGCCGACGACCTACGCACTCGACTCAAGCGCCTGGCTCTGTCACCCGCCGACCCGGACGCAGTCGGTGAGCGAGTGCGGCTCATGCTCGAACTCGCCCGCGCCGAAGCCGACGCCATCATCGCGTCGGCACACCATCGGGCCACGGCCGTGCGGGAGCGGGCCGCCGAAGCCGAACGACGCACCGCGGCCCGATTGCGCGCGATCGACGACTTCCTGGCCCGCACCGAGGACATCCTCGCCGAAGGTCCGCAGCAGCCTCCGCTTCGACGAGCCGGGCTCACCGCCGCGTGAACCAGCACATCCCCGGAAACCACGACGGACACCAAGGCACGCGCGGCGGCGGAGAAGATCTTCGCCGCGGCCGCCGAACCGGTGGTCCAAGCTTGTCGTGCTGACAGCGGCGGGAAGCGCCACGCTCTCGACCGGGGTCGCCGCCGAGGAGAAGGCCGTCGAGCAGGCTTTCGGCGCCGGCCAGCTCGCGATCAGGCCGAGCGGCATCGTCGGGTCCGGGTCGTCGAGGTAGCTGACGTCGATCGCCGGGATGTCGGCGTGCACCGGGACGTGGTACTCGGCGAGACTCGGGTTCATGATCCGCCCGGTGCGCGGGTCGGCCAGCCTCTCCTCGGCTAGTGCCATGCCGATGCCGCGGTCGATCGTGCACTGTGACCGGTTCACTCCAGCTCCTGTGGAGGAGGCCCCCTGAAATCAGGATGCCGCCCTCACCTCCGAGGCCGACGCGATCGATCATCAACGCGACACCGAATAGGACGTTATACGGTTCAGAGTTGCCGGCCCACACCGGTAAGCGAGGCAGGCCGATCTCCGGTGCCCGGGCCATGGTCGAGGGGATCATCTACCGGTATCGGTGCGGGATCGCGTGGCGGGATGTGCCGGCGGTGTTCGGTCCGTGGAAGACGATCTGCACCTGGCATCGCCGGATGGCCGGTGACGGCACCTGGGACACCGTGCTGCAGCACCTGCTCGCTGCCGCGGACGCGGTCGGCCTGGTGAACTGGTCGGTGTCGGTGGATTCCACGATCGCGCGGGCGCATCAGCACGCCACCAACATCACCCGCCCCACAGAGGCCGGGTCGAACTACACGGATCTACTCGCCGAGCCGCCTGATCATGCGATCGGCCGTTCCCGCGGAGGCTGGAGCACCAGGGTGCATCACCTCGTTGATGGGAACGGCCGGCCGCTGGTGACGTTGGTCGGGCCCGGACAAGCCGGGGACGCGCCGATGTTTCCGCACCTGATGCGGTATCTGCACGTCGCTCGCCTACTCTTCGGGGGCGATCCGCGGGCATCTACGTGCTCGCGGCATCTCCGCGGTGATCCCCGAACCCGCCGACCAGGCTGGGCACCGCACACGCGGCGGGCGCCCACCTGCCTTCGACTCGGTCGACTATCGCGGCCGCAACGTCGTAGAACGTCGGTTCAACCTGCTCAAGCAATGGCGGGGTCTGGCTACTCGCTACGACAGCTCGCCATCCCACGCCACGGCGCGTGTCGCCACGCTCGAACACGGGTAGGTCAGTCATCGATCACTACTGGGACGACAAGGATCGGTTCGGTGGGTCCAGGTTCAACGAACCGCGGCCACAGAGGCGCCGCGCCGGGCGTTGCGGCGGCTGCCGTTGATCAGGTCGTTGAAGCGGTCGACGGCCCAGATCGTGCGCAGCCCGAGCGGGCCCATCATCATCGGTCGCGGGAACTTCGGCTTCGCCATCCACAGCGTCTGCAGGTCGTCGTGCCGTTCACCGTCGATGATCGCGTCGGCGATGAGGGTGCCCACGTACGGTGCCTGCGCCAGGCCGTGGCCGTTGCAGGCGATCGAGTAGTAGATGTTGTCGCCGATCCGGCCCGCCAGCGGCAGCCAGGACGACGTGATGGCGATCCACCCGCCCCAGGCTCGATCGATCGCGAGGTCCGCCAGCGCCGGGAAGCGCGTGTCGAAAGCTCCGGCGAGCTCCTCGACCAGCGCCGGGTCCGGGGTCCGCTCAGGCAGCGGGTAACCGGTTCCGCGCTCGAGGCGCCGCACGCCGAACACGATGGTGTTGCGCGGCGTGAGCCGGTAGTTCTCCATGATCGCGTGCTGGGTGACGAGCCCCATGCGGCTGGTCCACCCCAGCGCCGCCAGCCGGGCGGGGTCGATCGGCTCGGTCTCCACCTCGGCCACGTAGATCGGGACCGACAGGTGCCGCGGAGTGATGCACCACTCCCCCGCGAAGGCGTTCGTGGCCAGCACCACCCGGTCCGCGCGGACGCGGCCGCCGGGCGTGGTGAGGACCACCTGGGCACCGTCACGCGTGACGTCGGTGACCTTCGTCCGCTCGAAGACCCGGGCGGACGAGCCGAGCAGGACCCGCCGCATGCCCAAGGAGAACTTGCCGGGGTTCATCATCCCGCCGACCACCTCGCGCAGACCGCCCACGAAGCCACGCGGGATCCCAAGTTCCTCGCTCGTGCCGACCTCGACGTGGCCACCGGACCGGGTGACGATCTTCGCCACCCTCCGCACCCGGCCCATCTGCCCGCGCGAGACCGCGGCGAAGGCGTTGCCGGTGGCCTCGTAGTCGCAGTCGATGTCGTGCTTCGCGATGAAGTCCTCGACGTGGCGGGCGGCGTGCTCGGCGAGCCGCATCATGCCGGGCATCTTTTTGCGCGAGAGCAGGTTGAGCAGTTGCAGGTCGCCGCCGGGGGCACCGGCCAGCTGCCCGGCATTGCGCGAGCTCGAGCCGTGCCCGCAAAACTCCGCTTCCAGCAGCACCACGTCGTGGCCGCGTTCGGTCAGCCGCAACGCGGTCGACATGCCATTGATGCCCCCTCCGACGACGACGGTGCCGCAGGTGAGGTCCTCGGCCAGGGCCGGCCGGACGTCGCCGGGTGGATCCACCCAGCCGCTGAAGGTGCTGTACTCGACGTTGTCCGTCTTCATCGGAGTCGTTGCCTTTCAGACCGAAGTGGCGCTGCGCGAGTGGGAGGCGGGCTCGACGCCCGTCCGCACGTTGTGCTCGTGCAAGGCGCGGTAGCTGCGGAAGTAGACGAAGAGCTGGGTGCCCCACGTGCCGAGCGCCAGGATGTAGAACACCGTGCGGTGCTGGTCGTCCGGGAACGGGAAGAAGTCGTACGTCAGCGCGATCGCGGTCCCGGCCGCGGTCGCGAGGCCGGCCGCGACGGCCAGGGTCTTGGCCCCGATCTTCCACAGCCGCAGTGAGAAGTAGGCGAGGAACAGCGTCGTGAGAACGTTGACGGCGATGTAGAACGTCGCCGGGCCGACGTGCAGGTGCTCGCCGCGGAACTGCTGCAGGTACACCCCCGCGGCGATGGCCACGGCGAAGGCCCCGATGTCGGCGGCGAGCGACGGCTTGTACCGGTGCGTCACCCGCATCAGGCCCATCACCAGGATGAGGGTGATGCCGACCGACCGCGAGAACGCGTCGAAGAAGTAGGCGACGGTGTAGAGGAAGCTGCTCTCATCGCCGCCGAGCAGCGACCAGACCAGGAAGTTCGAGCCGGACGTGGCGACGATCATCCACTCCAGTCCGAGCAGGTAGTTGGCGTAGCGGCGGATGAACTTCACGCCGTAGAAGAAGCCGGCGAAGATCATCCAGAGATCAGCCAGCATGAAGAGCAGCTCTTTCATGTCAACGAGTCCTTTCGAAAGGCGGCCCGCGCCTGTGATCGCGCTCATACGGTACGACAAACTTAGTCATCTGTTCAAGATGTTTGACTAACTTCTAGACTCCGACATCCTGGTAGCCTGGCGTTGACTTAATCAAGCGTCCAACTAATCTCCGCCCCAGGAGGGTTCGTGCCACGGATCTCCGCCGCGCAGCGGCGGCAGGACTTCGTCCGCGCCGCCGTCGAGGTCATCGCGACACACGGCATCGACGGCGCCACCACCCGGCGGATCGCCGAACAGGCCAACGCCAACCTGGCGATGGTCCACTACTGCTACGACTCCAAAGAGGACCTGTTCGCCGACGTCTACGAGTTCGTGGTCGGCAAGTTCCGCGACCTGACCGCCGCCGTCGACCCGCAGGCCACTGTGGAGCAGACGGCCCACAAGATGCTGCACGACACGATGGAGTACTACGTCGAGTCGCCAAGCTTCGCCGTCTCCGCGCTGGAGCTCATCACCTGGGCCCGGCGCCAGCACGGAAGCCGCGGGATCGAGCTGTTCGACAAAGCGCTCGAAGGCGTGCGCTCCACGCTCCGGGCCGCGGCCGGCGAGCGCCCCATCGACGACGAGACGATCGACGCGATCGCGTCGGCGATCGCCTTCGTGGCCGATGGCTTCGCCGTCAGCTGGATCACCTACGGCGACCGTGCCCTCGCGACGAAGCAGATGGAAGTCGCGGACTCGCTGCTCGACAGCTGGCTGATTGCCCGGCTGGGCGCGACGAACCAGCGTGCGCCGAAGCGACGTCGCACCGCCGCCTCGCGTTGAGAGATCAGCCGGCGTGCCGTTCGAGCACCCGTTTGAAGCCACCCGTGTGCCGGGCTCGTGACAGTGCCGTCGCGAGCACGACCAGTGCCGGGAAGATCAGCGAGAGGTAGTAGGTCGTGGTGAAGGCGTCGGCGCTCGGGATGTGCGATCCGTCCAGAAGGTAGTCCGACGTCTTGAGGTTCACCGAGGCCGGATCGACCGTGCCGGCCAGCAGGCCGGCGACGTCGACCGAGTGGTACACGAACCCCGAACCGTTGAGCACGATGGTGACGACCGCGGCGCCGACCGCGATCCCGATCGCCATCAGCGTGCCCGGCATGCCCGCAGCCATGCCGGACTTCGCCTCCGGCACGACGAACTGCGGGATCGCGAACGCGGCGCTGTAGCCGGCCCGGCTGCCCAGGCCGATGATCCCGGACGCGACGACGTAGTGCCACGCCTGGTCGTGGGCGAGCCCGAGGAAGAGCAGGCCGACCCCGCAGGCCAGCGCTCCGCCGATCAGGATGATCTCCGGACGGCCGCGCGCGATGAGCTTCTCCGAGTACTTGCCGCTGATGAACATGGTCAATGCGAACGGCAGCAGGATCAGGCTCGTGGTGAACGGGTCGAAGCTCAGGCCGTACTCCGCGAACGCGCGCGACCACCCCGTCTTCCCGCCGTCGACCGACAACGGCAGGCCGTGCACCGTCTGGGCGTAGTAGTTGGCCAGGACCAGGAAGGCGGCGTCGATGCACCCGAAGAGCCCGGCGGACACGCACGCCGTGGTGACGTACGGCGTGCGCAACACGCCGACGTCGAAGACCGGGGCCTTCACCCGCCGCTCGGCGAACACCCACCCGGCCGCGGCGAGGACGCCGGCGAGCAGGATCGCCGGGGCGTTCTGGCCGACGACGCCGTCCGGCGGCGCGCTGAGCGCCAGCAGGATCAGCGAGACCCAGCCGATGAGCCACAGCGTGTTGCCGGCGCCGAGCCGGCCCTTGGACCGCGGGGCCGAGTTCGGGACGACGACCAGCAGCGCGACCGTGGTCAGCGCGAACAAGGCGGCGAGCACGAAGTAGAAGGGCGCGATCGACAGGGCGGGCACCGTGCCGTCGGCGTTGAGGTGTGCGGGCAGCGACCAGATCCGCACCGAGAGCCCGCCACCGACCATGCCCAGCACCACGCCGCTGCCGGTGGCCATGATCAGCACCATGACCGCCGTCGAGATCCCCTTGCCGCGCAGGTACCGGCGCAGGAAGCTCAGCGGGATCAGCTGCGCGGCGCTGCCGAAGCCCAGCAACGCGGAGCCGGCGACCAGCGCCGCGTAGTTGTCGGCGACGGCCGCCACGAGCGCGCCGCCGACCAGGAATCCCCCGGCGAGCAGCGCGATCGACCGGTCGCTCAGCATGTCGGTCAGCCGCGGGATGAGCACGAACCCCGCGCCGCCGCCCAGGGTCAGCGCGGCCAGGATCCAGACCGCGGCGCTCACGGAGTTGTGCGCGTAGCTGGTGGTGATGACCGGGAGCAACGGCGGCACCATGAACGAGACCGCGTTGGTCACGGTGGCCAGCAGCCCGGCGACGGCGAGCAGGGCCGTCCGGCTGACCCGCCGCGTGCCCTCGAGCGCCCGCACCTGGGCGAGCGCTAGTTCGATTTGCATGGTTCTCTCCAAGGGGTAGTCACCAGGTCACAATGGGAGGCCGGGGTCGTCGACGCCGACGACGCGGTCGCCGCAGAAGACCCGCACCGACTCGGCCGGGCCGTGGCCGCCGATGCCGGCCGGGCCCCAGAAGCTCTGCGTGGAGTCGTCGCCGAGGTCGGCGATCTTCGCGCCGTTCACCCGCACCTCGCCCGCGACGAGTCGGGCGCCCACCTCGATCGCGCGGTCGGTGTCCGAGCCGAAGACGTAAGCGTCCAAACCGGACGGTGCCGCGTTGGCGATCCGGACTGCCTCTTCGGTGGAATCGACGTCGTGCACGGAGACGAGCGGGCCGAACAGCTCCGCCGTGGCCCGTTCCGGGTCGGCGCCGACGGCGACCGTCGGGGACAGGAAGAAGCCGTCGAGGTCCGGCAGCCGCGCGGGTTGGTGGATGCTCGCGCCGAGGTCGCGCAGCCCCGCGATCCGGCTGTCCAGGGTGCGGAAGTGCGGCTCGTTCGAGATCGGGCCGACCTGGGAGTCCTCGTCGAGCGAGTGACCGACGACGAGCTTGGCGATCCGCTCGGTCAGCGCCTCGACCAGGGGACCGACCATGGCTTTCGGAGCGAGCACTTTGCCCGGGCCCTCGCACCACTGGCCGTTGAGCTTGGTCATCCCCTCCAGGATCCCGTCGGCGGTGACATCCGGGTCGGCGTCGTCGAGCACAACGACCGGGTTGTTGCCGCCGAGTTCCAGTTGCAACACCTTGAAGTCTTCGGCCGCGGCGCGGGCGATGGCGCGGCCCGCGCCGGGGCCGCCGGTGAAGGAGACGATCTTGATCCGCGGGTCGGCGGTAAGCCGCGCGCCGACGTCGCCGGTGCCGTGCACGAGCTGCAGCGCACCGCGGGGCAGGCCCGCTTCGACGAAGCACTCGACGACGAGCTGCGCGCTCGACGGCGCGTGCTCGGAGGGTTTCAGGATGACCGGGCAGCCAGCGGCGATCGCGCTGGTGACCTTGGCCGCGGGGATGAAGCTCGGGCCGTTCCACGGCGTGAGGATCGCGGCCGGGCCCCACGGCACCTTGTAGAGCCGGACGTCCCGCCCGCCCGCGGCAAGGGCCCTCGCCCGCGGAATGGCCACGAGGTCGGCCGCGGCCGCGCGGATGCGGAACGGCAGGAACGCCGCGACCGTGCGGGTGACGCCGATCGGCGTGCCGCTGGTGAGCGCGTCCGTGCGGGCGATGTCCTCGACGCGGCCTTCGACGATCGTGGCCACCCGCTCCAGCAGTTCCGCCCGTTCCTGCCGGGCGTCCTCGTCCCACAGGGTGGCGTCGTACACCTGCTCGGCGTGGCGCAGGGCGCGCTCGAGGTCGTCCGGCGGGGTGGTGGCGAGCCGGTGGACGGGCTCGCGGGTGTTGGGGTCGACGTTCCACGCGTCCCCAGCGCTCGCGCACTCGGTCCACTCGTCGGCGATGTAGTTGTGCGGCATGGCGTTCACCTCCGTTGGTCAGGACTGCAGGTCGACGACGATGCGGGTGACGCCGCCGGACGTCATCGCCTCGAAGCCCTTGGTGATCTCGGCGAACGGGATGACGCGGGTGACCATCTCGTCGAGCAGCAACCGGCCCTGCTGGTAGAGCCGGGCGAACTGCGCGATGTCCTCGCGGGCCTGGCCCGAACCCATGTAGGAGCCGATGAGCCGCTTCTCCTGGAAGAAGAAATCCGACGCGGGCATGCTGATCTCGGTTCCGCCGGGGGCGATCCCGACCAGGCAGGCCGTGCCCGTGGGGCGGACGAGCGCGAGGGCGGTCGCGGCGGTGCGGGCCGAGCCGACTGCTTCGAAGGCGTAGTCGACGCCGTCGCCGAGCAGGCGGTGCAGCTCCGCCACCGGGTCGCCGGCGTCGCCGTTGACGACGTGGGTGGCGCCGTAGCCGCGGGCGGCTTCCAGGCGCTCGTCGTCGAGGTCGATGGCGACGATCGCGGACGCGCCCGCCAGCCGGGCGCCCTGGATGATGGCCGAGCCGACGCCGCCGCAGCCGATGACCGCCGCGGTGCTGCCCGGGCGCAGTCGCGCCGCGCGGAACACGGCGCCGACGCCGGTGACGACGCAGCACGACAGCAGGCAGCCGACGTGCGACGGAACGTCGTCCGGCAGCTTCACCAGCGCGTTCTCCCGCATCAGGGTGTGCTGGGAAAAAGCGCCGATGTCACCCAGCCGCGCGATGGGGCGGCCGTCGGGGAACCGGAACGCCGGCCGCGGGCGGCTGCGGACCTCCTCGACGCGCAGGCATTGGGTCGACCGGCCCGCATCGCAGTTGGCGCACAGCCCGCACGACGGGGTCAGCGCTCCGGTGACCCGGTCGCCCGGGCGCAGTCCGGTGACGGCCGCGCCGACGGCCTCCACGACCCCCGCCACTTCGTGGCCGAGCACCACCGGGACGTCGGTGGGTACGGTGCCCGTCATGTAGTGCAGGTCGCTGTGGCACAGGCCGACGTGGGTGACCGCGACCCGCACCTCCCGCGGTTCCGGGTCGTCCACGTGGATGTCGGTCAGCTCGAGCGGCCGGTTGACTTCGGTCAGTACTGCGGCGCGGGTTTCGATCACGCGGCCGCCTCCTTCGGGGTAGTGGGTCAGGTTCGGGCGGACCAGAAGGCCTCGACGCCCGCGCTGAGGGCGCCGCTGGACCAGGCCGCGTGCGCCGCTTGGTCTTCGCGGGCGAAGGCGGCTTCGACCTCCTCGGCGCGCGGGCGCAGGAGAGCGAGGTGCAGGGCTGTCGTGTTGCCCTCCGGCGTCCACTCGCGAACGGTGTCGACCGCGCGGCCGAGCAGTGCGTCGGGCTCGACCAGCTCGTCGAGCAGGCCGATCCGCAGCGCCTCCTGGGCGCCGACCCGCGGGGAGCCGAGCACCAGGCGCATCGCGTGGTTGCCGATCAGGCGGTGCAGCAGCACGCTCGACGCGTTGGAGATCGTGAGCCCCCGGCTGTTCTCGGGCTGGTAGTACTCGGTCGCCGCCGTGCCGATGCGCGCGTCGCAGCAGAGCGTGATTTCCGAGGCGCCGCCGACGGCGATGCCGTTGACGGCCGCGACCACCGGCACCCGGGTCGCGAGGATCGCGCGGGTGATGTCGTGGAAGCTCTCGAACGCCCGCCGGACCTCGGCGTCGGTCGTCGGCGCCTGGCGGAGGTCCTCCCCCGCGGAGAACGCGCGTCCGGCACCGGTGAGCACGATGCCGCGCACCGCCTTCCCGGAGCCGAGTTCGCGGATCAGCGCCGCGAGCCGCAGCCGGGTGCCGACGTCGAGGACGTTGAGCTTCTCGGGACGGGTGAAGGTCACGACGGCGACGTCGCGGACGACGTCGACGGCGAGGAACTGGTGCACGGCTAGCTCCTTCGTGGTGCGAAGTCGTAGGTGACGCCAGGAGCCTTCTCCCGCAGCGCGGGCTTGGAAACGCGCTCGGACGGCGTACGAGGGAAATCCGCGACGAACTCGACGTACCGCGGCACCTTGAAGCGCGCGAGCTGGGTCCCCGCCCGCTCGAGGATGTGCCCGGCGGTCGTCCGGTCGGCCGCGATGCCGCCCCGCAGCCGGAGAAACGCCTTGACCTCTTCGCCGAGCACCTCGTCGGGGACGGCGAGCACGGCGGCGGCGACCACGCGGTCGTCGCGTTCCAAGGCCGACTCGACCTCGGCGCAGGCGACGTTTTCGCCGCCCCGGCGCACCATGTCCTTGATCCGCCCGACCAGCCGGAGGCCGTCGGGCCGGCGGACGACGAGGTCGCCGGTGTGCAGCCGGCCGTCGTGCAGCACGCCTTCGGGGCGGTTCCAGTAGCCGTTCATCATCGGCTTGCCCTCGACGACCAGCTCCCCCGGTTCGCCGTCCGGTACCGCGGTGCCGTCGGGAGCGAGGACGTGAACCCGTTTTGTGGGCACCGGTCGTCCCAAACTGCCGGTGCCCACCGCGTCGGTGTCGTCGAAGGGGCTGAACAAGTCCACACCGGACTCGGTCATCCCGTAGATCTCCCGCCACGGGGCGCCCCACCGCTGTTCCAGCTGCTCGTGCAGGGCAGTGGGAATCCCCGAGCAGAGCACCATCCGGAGGCGGTTGTCGCGGTCCTCGGGCGACGGCGGCTGCTTGAACAGCAGCGTCGGCATCGACCCGAGGACGTAGAAGAAGGTGACCCCGTGACGGCGGACGTCGGCCATGAAGGTCGACGCGGAGAACCGGGGCAGGACGACCAGCGGCGCGCCGGCGGTCAGCGCCAGCACGGTGTTCCACTGTGGATCCATGTAGGAGAAGGGCTGGGACGTCAGGATGACGTCCCCGGTGCCGAGCCCGGTCGCGCCCGCGCAGATCCAGCCCAGCCGCAGCCAGTAGTCGTGGGTGAGCATGCAGGCCTTCGGGAAGCCGGTCGTGCCCGAGGTGTACTGCAAGTTCGCCAAAGTCGCCGCCTCGACCGGGATCTGCGGTGCCCACGAGGGAAACGGCTGCGAGCCGTCGTCGGCGACGTCGACCACTTCGACGTCCGCCCCCACTTCGGCCACCAGCCCGGCCCGCTCGATGTCGGTGAAGATGATCCGGGCGCCCGAGTCGCGCAGCACGAACGCGAGGTCCGCGCTCCGGTAAGAACAGTTCACCGGGACGACGACCGCGCCCGCCTTCAGCGCGGCCAGCCAGACGACGGGCCAGTGGACGACGTTCGGGAGCATGATCGCGACCCGGTCCCCCGGCCGGACGCCGTCGACCTCGATCAGCCGGTGCGCCAGCCGCGAGGTCCAGGCGTCGATTTCGCCGAAGGTCCAGGCCCCCTCGGCGAACCGCAGGAACTCCCGATCGGCGGCGTCCTCCGCCCGGCGCGCCAGCAGCCCGGTCAGCGTCGGGACCGGCGGGTCCTCCCCCATCCGCTCGATGCTCACACGAAACTCCTCTCCAGCCGGCGGGCGGCCTCGGCGACGACCCAGGCGAACGTCGGGTCGCCGCCGGCCATCCACTCCGGATGCCACTGGACGCCGAGGACCGGGGCTCCGGGCAGTTCCACCGCCTCGACGACCCCGTCGCTCGTCCGCCCGGTGACGACCAGGCCGGTTCCGCAGCGGTCGACGGCCTGGTGGTGCCAGGAATTGGTGCGCGCGGACGGTCCGAACAGGCCGGCGGCGGTCGAGCCCGGCTCGAAGGTCACGACGTGGTCGGCGGTCCCGTCCGTGGGAGCCGCCTCCGGCGACAGGTGCGCCACCGGGCCGGCGGGCAGGTCGGCGATCAGGGTGCCGCCCAGGGCGACGTTGAGCACCTGGAGGCCGCGGCACACCGCCAGCACCGGGAGCCGCCGCTCGAGCGCCGTCCGGACCAGGGCGAGCTCGTACTCGTCCCGGGCCACGTCGTGGACCGTCGGATCGGTCCGCGGGTCGATGTCGCGGACGACCGAGGTGTCGCCGCCCCAGCACGCCGGGTGAACGTCCTGCCCGCCGGTGATCACGACGGCGGACAGCCACGCACACACCCCCGCCACGTCCGTGTCGTAGGACAGGTGGACCGGGAGCCCGCCCGCCGCGGCGACCCGCGTCGCGAAGTCCGACATGGCGCTGTCCAGGCACCGGTCGCCGTACCTCGGGTCGGCCCCGTCGACCAGGGACAACCGGAAGCGCCGGCCGG
The DNA here is from genome assembly GCF_030269325.1 of Amycolatopsis sp. NBRC 101858. Classification (GTDB taxonomy): domain Bacteria; phylum Actinomycetota; class Actinomycetes; order Mycobacteriales; family Pseudonocardiaceae; genus Amycolatopsis; species Amycolatopsis ponsaeliensis. Next base: position 1,849,442 of record NZ_BSTD01000002.1, read on the forward strand.
TGATGCCGATCAGCGGCCTCACGGCAGCTCGAAGTAGCGGGCCGACTCCCACTCGGAGAGCTCGGCGGACGGGTCACCGCCCATGGTGTGGAAGGCGAGCCACTCCCACCGGCGCGAGGCGACCCAGTAGTCGACGAACTCGTTCCCGAGCAGCTCGCGCAAGTTCACGTCGGCGTCGAGCGCGGCGGCCGCCTTCGTGATGGTGTCCGGGATCCGCTCGATGCCGAGCCCGGGCGGCAGGCACCACGCCATGTCGGTGACCGGCTCCGGCGGCTCGATCTTCTGCTCGATACCCGCGACGACCCCGGCCAGGACACCGGCGAGCGCGAGGTAGAGGTTCGCGTCAGCGCCGGGCAGGCGGTACTCGAGCCGGGAGTACTCCGAGTGCCCGACGACCGCGCGCACCGCGGCGGTCTTGTTGCTGATGCCCCAGCTGACCGTGACCGGTGGCCCGCTGAGGTCGACCAGCCTGCGGTACGACGTGATCTGGGGCAGCACGATCGAGGTGTTGCCCTCGATCGTGGCGAGCAGGCCGCCGACGGCGTGCAGCATGGTCTCGGACGGTCCGTCTTCGGCGTAGAACGCGTTGGCGCCGTCGCGCTGCAGCGAGAGGTTGATGTGGGACGCCTGGCCGTAGCCGGCGGTGGGCTTGGCCATGAAGGTGACGCTGCGGCCGAGGTCGTGCGCCACCTCTCGCATCACCTGGCGGGTGCGCGCCCAGTCGTCGGCGACCTTGACCGGGTCGCCCATCGCGATGTTGAGCTCGATCTGGCCGGCGGCGTCCTCGTCGTTCCAGGCCTCCCAGACGATGCCCACCTCGTCGAGGCGCTCGGCCACCGCGTGCATGTACTCGACCCAGTCCTTGGACTTGGCGTGGTGGTAGGCCGTGCCGGCGGCGCCGCCGAGCGGGGTCAGGTCGCGGTAGCCGCGAGCGCGTGCCTCGTGGATCGGCTCCTCGAAGACGGTGGCCTCGATCTCGACCGCGACGGTGGCGGTGTAGCCGTGCTGCGCGAGCCGGTCCACCATGCGGCGCACCAGGTTGCGCGGGCAGAGCGGAACCGGCCGGCCGTCCTTGAGCCAGTAGTCACCGATCACCGAGTCCAGGCCCGGCTTCCAGCGCACCAGAGTCGAGAGGTCGGGACGCAGGTAGACGTCGTCGATGTGGCCCCGCCACTCGGGGAACGGTGCCCCGAACACCGGCAGGTTGCCCAGGTCGAGGCCGAACAGGAGGTCGGCGTGGGGAAAGCCGGTGTCCTGACCGGACTCGAACTTCCGGGGCGAGACGACCTTGCCGAGGAAACACCCCTCGGGATTCGTCGCTTCGAGCCGCACGGCCCGCGCCGCGGTGGGGGTTTCAGACATCGTAACGAACCTTCCAGGAGGCGCCGGCCATGACCGACAGCTGCGACATGGTTCCCTGCAGGCCGAGAGCTCCGGCGTTGAGAACGGCGAAGAGGTCGTCGGCACCGGAGAAGATTCCGGCGAGGGACTCGGGATCCGAAGCGATGAGGTACTGCGATGTGCCCTCGCCGAGTACGAGCTGCTCCAGCCCGCTCTCGCCCTCGGTGACCACCACCAGCGTCTCGGGCATCCCCGGGAGGGTGCGGGTGCGGTCCCAGAACCGTTGCGCCCCTTCGCGCCACGGGGGAATCGGCGGCGTGAGCGCGTGCAGCACGCCGGCGGCGAGGTCGGTGTCGCCGACGGCCTCCGCGGCCGGCGCGAACCGGCCGTTCAGGTCGACGGTCACCACCGCGTCGGGCTCGGCGAGCACGCCGGTCGAGACGTCGATTCCCTGGGGGCCGAAGGCGATCGTGGCCGATTGGGGCGTGTTGTGCGATTTCACCGCGACGACCCCGCTGGTCCGGCTGAGTTCCCCGACGGCGTAACCGGCGCGGTGCGCGTCGCGCAGCGTGCGGCCGATCAGCCGGACGAGGGGACTGGCGTCGTCCTCGATCCTGATCTCGACCCGCGCGGCGTCCCGCTTTCCTCTGGTCATCTTCCGGTCCTTCCGAGTCCGTCCGCGCCGAACTTAGTCATTTGACTGAGGCGTTTGACCAGTGATAGTGAGTCACGGGTCACAAGGTGTCAACACCTCGCCGCCGATTCGCCAGGAAAGGTCCCCGGATGACCGCGCAGATCCCCCCGTGCTGGGCTCGGCTCGACAGCCACGCTCTCCTTGTGGCGCAAGCGATCGCGGCCGCCCTGCCCGCTCCCGTCCGCGAACTCGGCGCCGAAGCCGCGCGCGCGGTGCTGGCGAGCCCGCACGCCGGCGTCCCGCTCACACCACTCGCCCGGGTCGAGGAGCTCGCGGTGCCGACGCGTGCCGGACGGCTCCGCGCCCGCCGGTACCACGCACCGGCGTCGGGCAACGGCGTGCTGCTCTACCTGCACGGCGGCGGATTCGTCCTCGGGACGCTCGACGGCGCGGACGAGGCGTGCCGCGCCATCGCGGCCAGGTCGGGCTGGGACGTGGTCTCGCTGGAGTACCGGCTCGCACCCGAGCACCCGTACCCGGCCGCACTCGAGGACGCGATCGACGCGTTCGCCTGGCTCCGGGAGCACGGCGACCGGGTCGCCGTCGGCGGCGACTCCGCAGGCGGAAATCTCGCCGCCGCCCTGTGCCTGCACCTGCGCGACCACGACCTGGCTCCGCCGGTGACCCAGATCCTCGTCTACCCGGCGGTCGACGACCGCTTCGCGACGCCGTCGTGGACCGAGTTCGCCGACGCTCCCGTGCTGACCACCGCCGACGCACGCTGGCTCTGGGAGCAGTACACCCGGGAAAGCACCGCCGTCATCGACGAGTACGCCGCGCCCATGAAGGCCGCCTCCCTGCACGACCTGCCGCCGGCCCTCGTGCTCACCGCCGAGGTCGACCCGCTGCGCGACGACGCGGAGGCCTACGCCGGGCGCCTGCGAGCTGACGGCGTACCAACGACTTCGGTCCGCTACGACGGCGTCTTCCACGGGTTCTTCACCGAGGTCGGCGCCTTCCCCCAGACGGACACCGCTCTCGACGACGTGGCACGACACCTCCGCGCCCATTGACGGACGTCGCCTGGGTCTCTACTTTCTTAGTCATCCGACTCAGACCTTTGACTAGAAGGCGGGGATCATGACCGACAGCCCGACACCTGCCAGCCCCGTCGTCGACGTCCTGTGCGTCGGCGCCGGCTTCTCCGGCCTGTACGCCGCCTACCAGGCCCGCGAGCACGGCTGGACGTTCGCCGGTTTCGAGGCCGCGAGCGAGGTCGGCGGGACGTGGTTCCTGAACACCTATCCGGGCGCGCGCTGCGACGTCGAGAGCATCTACTACTCGTACTCCTTCAGCGAGGAACTGCAGAAGGAGTGGACCTGGAGCGAGCGATTCGCGCCGCAGCAGGAAATCCTCCGCTACATCAACCACGTCGCCGACCGGTTCGACCTTCGCCGGTACTTCCGCTTCGGCACCAGGGTGGTGGCGGCGAACTGGCTGCCCGAAGAGAAGCTTTGGGAAGTAACGCTCGACTCCGGCGCCACCCGGCGGGGCCGCTACCTGCTGGCCGCCTCGGGCGGCCTGTCCACGCCGAAGGACGTCGACGTCCCCGGCCTGGAGAACTTCGCCGGCCTCGTCGTGTCGACCAGCCGCTGGAACGTCTCGCTCGACGACCTCGCCGGGAAGCGGGTCGCGGTGATCGGCACCGGATCGTCGGGCGTGCAGTGCATTCCGCTCATCGCCGAGGTGGCCGAGCACCTGACGGTGTTCCAGCGCACCGCCAACTACGTCTTCCCGGCCCGCAACCGCCCACTGCCGCCCGAGGTCGTCGACGACACCAAGAGCCGCTACCCCGAAATCCGGCAGGAGTGCCGCTACTCCCCCGGCGGCATCCCGGACCGCCCGGTGACCGACCGCGCCTTCGACGTCTCCGACGAGGAGCGCCGCCGCCGCTACGAAGCGGCGTACGAGCGCAGCGGTTTCCTGGGCGTGGGCGCGGAATTCGCCGACCTGCTCGTCGACCTCGACGCCAACAAGACCGCGGCCGACTTCTTCCGGGGCAAGATCCACGAGATCGTCCACGACCAGCGCACCGCGACGCTGCTGGAACCGCATTTCCCGATGGGCGCCAAGCGAAGCTGTTTCGGCACCGGCTACTACGAAACCTTCAACCGCCCCAACGTTTCCCTGGTCTCGCTGCGCGAGGAGCCCATCACGACGATGACCGCGGACAGCATCGTCACCGAGGCCGGGTCCTCCGAGGTCGACGCCGTCGTCCTGGCGATCGGGTTCGACGCCTTCACCGGACCGCTCTTCGGGCTCAACGTCACCGTGCCCGGCCACGGCAGGCTGCAGGACGCCTGGCGCGACGGCGTCCGCACCTACCTCGGCCTGCTGACCGCGGGCTTCCCCAACTTCTTCATGGTCGCGGGCCCGCAGAGCCCCGCGCTGGCCAGCAACGTCGTGATGACCATCGAGCAGGCGGTCGACTGGATCAGCGACCTGATCGCCCACGCGCGCGCCGGGGGCCACGAGGTCATCGAGGCCACGCCCGAGGGCCAGGACGACTGGGTGGGCATCGCGGAGTGGACGGTGAGCCAGACCCTCTACGCGACCACCGACTCGTGGTACCGCGGCTCCAACGTCGCGGGCAAGCCGTCGACGTTCATGGGCTACGTCGGCGGCGTCGGCCGCTACCGCCGGATTTGCGAGGAGATCGCGCGCCGCGGCTACCCCGGCGTCGCCCTCGACGGCTCCGCGGTGGCGAAGGGCATCGGCCGGATCGATGCGGAGGTCGACGGATGAAGGTCGTCCACCAGCGCTACGTCGCCTACTCCGACGCCCACTACGCCGGAAACCTGGTCGACGGCGCATACAGCCTGAAGCTGTTCGGCGACGCCGGAACCCACCTGGCGATCCTGGGCGACGGCCACGAAAGCCTCTTCGCGGGCTATTCCGGCGTCGAGTTCCTCGCGCCGGTCCGCGGCGGCGACGTGATCGAGGTCGAGGCCCGCCTGGCCGCCAAGGGCACCCGCAGCCGGACGGTCGAGTTCGAGCTGCGCGTGATCTGCCGTTCCCTCGACGACTCCGGCCGGGCCGAGGTCCTGGCCGAGCCCATCGTCGCGACCCGCGCCCGCGGCACGGGTGTCATCCCCGCCGATTTCGTCAAGGAGAACCGATGAACACCGTGCGAGAAGAGACCTGCGAGGTCGTGGTGGTCGGCGCCGGCATGGCCGGCCTGATGGCCGCGACCACCCTGGCCGACCGGGACGTCGTCGTCCTCGAAGCCACGGACCGCGCCGGCGGGCGCGTGGACTCCATCCGCCAGGGCGACTACTGGATCAATGTCGGCACCCAGTTCACCGAGGGCACCGGTCCCCTGATCGACGCCCTGCACCGCCACCAGGTCCCGATGGGAACCCTGGAGGGGAAGTCGGTGGCGCTGGCACTCGGCGGGAAGCAGGTCGACACGTCCAACCCGTTCGCCCTGATGTTCCGGTCCCGGATGAGCCTGCTGGACCGCCTCGGGCTGGCGGCCGTGGGCACTCGCATCATCGCGAACGTTCCGTTCCTGGAGATGGCTTCCGACAACCGCTGGGCTAAGCGAGTCCGGGCGAAGCTCGACGCCCGCCGCGCCGACTTCGTGCTGCGCGGGGTCGCCTCGGACCTCGCCCGGACGATGGTCCGCTCGTGGTCCGGGCAGTGGATGGGGTGCGAGCCGGAAGAGACCGCGGCCACGCAGTTCGTCTACTCGATGGGCATCCTGCTGACCGACCCCGGGAAGGTCCCGAACCTCTCGCTGCCCGAAGGCGGCAACCAGACGCTGACCGACATCCTGAGCAAGGACCTCGGCGAGCGAATCAGGCTGAACTCGCCGGTGACGTCCCTGACCCGAACGGCCGACGGCGTGGTCGTGGAGTACACCGGCCCGGACGGCCCCGCGCGCCTGAACGCCCGGCGCGCCATCGTCGCGGTGCCCGCCGACATCGCGGTCCGGATCCTCCGCGACCTGCCCCGGGAGTACCGCGAAGCGTTCGCCGACATCCGCTACGGCCGGTACGTGGTGGTGGGCTTCTTCACCCACGAGGAAGGACCGCAGCGCTGGGACGACTACCTGGCCGTGTCGACGCCGGAGTTGTCGTTCCAGGCGATGTTCAACCACGCGGCCGCGGTGCGCCGGGGGAACACGCGCAAGCCCGGCGGCGCCCTGGCTTGCTTCGCCGGCGGCGCCGAAGCCGACAAGCTGTTCGAACTCGGTGACGACGAGATCGTCGCCCGGTTCACTGCGGATCTCCTGAAACTATACCCGGAGCTGAAGGGAAAGCTCGGCGAGGGCATCCTGCGCCGGCACCCGCGCGTCGTGCCGTTCTGGGCACCCGGCGGCCGGGCCTCGCTCGCGACGCTGCGCCAGAACCTCGGCCCCGTGCACTTGGCCGGCGACTACCAGCTCGACGTGCCGTCGCTGGCCGACGCGGCCAACTCGGGCCAGCAGGCCGCACACAAGGTACTGGCGAGCCTCACTCCCAACGAAAGGTGACCATGACCGCCACCCGCTCTCCCGCCCGTCAGGCGGACCGGCTCTACCACGACCTGCTCTCCTCCGCCGAAACCCGCGAGGTACGCGACCGGGTCCGGAAGGTCGCGGCCGACGTCGTCGCGCCGGCGGCCTTCCGGATCGCGAACGGCGACGAGCGCGTCGACGGCTTCCCCCGCGACGTCTTCGGAGCGCTAGCAGGCTAGTCAGGCCGTCGCCGAGGAAGACGCAGCAGGCGACGTGTGGCGTTACAGTGCCACAGTGGACGCAGAATGGCCGCGACCGAGCCGACGCACCGCCGAGCTGATGCGGGACGTCGCCGAGTGCCTTCTGGCTTCGACGAACGTAGCGGTCGGCGAGGTGGTGGCCGCCGCCCACCGGGAGGCCGAGTACCGCGCACTGCTGGAAGACCCGCAGCTCGCGGCGGCCGACCGGCACATGAGCAAGGCTTACTTCAGGCACTGGTTGTCGGCCACGCTCCAGGACCCCGGGGCGCGAGTCGGGCCGTGCGTCGACCCGGAAGTCCTGCAGTTCGCACGCGACCTGGTGCGACGCCGCCTGGACATGCACGACCTCGGTTCGTGGCGGGGTGCCCAGCACGGGGCGTGGGAGCTGTGGGTCGACGCCTGCTTCGCGACGACTCCCGTCGTCGACGAGCTCCGCGACTTGATGAAGGTGTCCGAGCGGTCGATGACGACCTTCATCGACGATTCGATCGCGGCGCTCGACGAGTACGCCGAACAGGAACGGGCGGACCTCGCGCGGGGCGCCAGCGCCGAGCGGCACGCCACCGTCCAGCTCTTGCTCGAAGGTGCGCCGATCGGCCGGGCGCCGGCCGAATCGCGGCTCGGGTACGCACTGGCGGGCAGCCACGTCGCCGCGATCATCTGGAGCGACTCCGCCGACGAGGCCGCCGATCTCGACGCGGCCGCCGAGACGGTGATGAAGATGTGCGGAGCCTCGCGCCGATTCACCTTGAACGCGAGCGCCACCGCGCTGTGGGTGTGGGTCCCGGCGGACACGGTCCCGTCGGCCGAGGCGGCGGAAGCCGGTCTGGACGGCCACCCGGGAATCCATGTCGCGTTCGGACGCTGCGGGCGGGATCTCGACGGTTTTCGCCGTAGCCACCTGGACGCCGCCGCCGCGCAGCGGTTGCTGGCGCGGATGGGCTCGGTGCGTCCTGTCGTCCGGTACGAGGACGTCGCGTTGGTGTCGGTGCTCACGGCCGACATGGCGCAGGCCGACCAGTTCGTGACCGACACTCTGGGCGACTTCGCGACTGCCGACCCGGTGCTGCGGCAAACGGTGCTGACCTATGTTCGGGAACGGTTCAACGGCTCCGCCGCGGCGGAGCGGATGTTCACGCACCGCAACACCATCGAGCGACGGCTGGCCCGCGCCGATCAGCTGCTGCCGGTGCCGCTCGCCGACAACGCCGCGAGCGTGGTCGCAGCACTCAAGCTGGTGCAGTTGCGGGACTGAAGCCGATCACCTCCGCGGCGCTCGCTGTAGGCCTGGTCTCCTCCCAGGCCGATCACAGGAGCAGGTCCGGCGAGTCGACCCCGACGACCCGATCTCCGCAGAACACCCGCACCGACTCCGCCGGTCCGTGCCCGCCGATACCGGACGGGCCCCAGAAGCTCTGGGCGGAGCCGTCGCCGAGATCGGCGAGCTTGGCGCCGTTGACCCGCACCTCGCCGGACATGACCCGGGCACCGATCGCGATCGCGCGGTCGGTGTCGGTGCCGAACACATAAGCGTCCAGGCCCGACGGGTGCGCGTTGGCGGCGCGCAGCGCGTCCTCGTCCGAGTCCACGCCGTGCACGGAGACGACCGGCCCGAACAGCTCGGCGGTCGTGCGATCCGGGTCAGACCCGATCGCGAGCGTGGGAGACAGGAAGAAGCCCGCCAGCCCGGGCAGCTCTCCGGGCTGGTCGATCTCGGCACCGAGCCCGCGCAGGCCTTCGATCCGCTGGATCAGGGTCCGGTAGTGCGGTTCGTTGGCGATGGGGCCGATGTCGGAGTCCTCGTCGAGCGAGTGCCCGATCCGCAGCCGCGCGATGCGTTCGGCGAGGGCCTCTCGCAGGGGGTGCACCAGCCGGTGCGGTGCCAGGACCTTGCCCGGCCCCTCGCACCACTGGCCGTTGAGGTTCGTCATGCCGGCGAGGATGCCGTCGGCGGTCACGTCGAGGTCGGCGTCATCGAGCACGAGCACGGGGTTGTTGCCGCCGAGCTCGAGCTGGAGAACCTTGAAGTCCTCGGCCGCGGCGCGGGCGATGGCTCGACCGGCGCCCGGGCCGCCGGTGAAGGACACGACCTGGACCCGTCGGTCGCTCGTGAGCGCAGCACCGATGTCACCCGCGCCGTGCACGAGTTGCAGTGCACCGTCGGGCAGGCCGGCCTCGACGAAGCACGCGACGATGATCTGCGCGCTGGCGGGGGCGTGCTCGGACGGCTTGAGCAGCACCGGGCAGCCCGACGCCACGGCGCTGGCGACTTTCGCCGCCGGGATGAAGCTGGGGCCGTTCCACGGCGTGAGGATCGCGGCGGGCCCCCAGGGCACCCGGTGCAGCCGGACGTCGCGCCCGCCAGCAGCGAGCGCGGTGACGCGGGGAATCCGACGGGCCTCGGCAGCGGCGCCCCGGATCCGGGCGGGCAGGAAGGCGGCGAGCTTGCGGGTGGCGGTGATCGCCGTGCCGCTCGTGATCGCGTCGGTGCGGGCGATTTCCTCCAGCCGCTCCTCGACGTTCGCCGCGACCCGGTCGAGCGTCTCGGCCCGCTCGAGCCGGAAGTCCTCGCCGGCCCAGGCCAGCGCGTCGTAGGCGCGCTGTGCGTGCTGCAGCGCGCGCTCCAGGTCGGTGGACGAGGTGGCCACCGTGCGGTGCACCGGCTCACCCGTGTTCGGGTCGAGGTTCCACGCGTCGAGCTGTTGGCACGGCACCCACTCACCGGCGATGTAGCTCATCGGCTGCGCGAGCGACGGTGCCGGCGTCGGGGAGTTCATCGGGCCTCTTCCGCAGCAGGGTTGTCGGAACGGATCGGCATGGCGACCACGATGCGGGTCACCTCGCCGGACTTCATCGCCTCGAAGCCCTCGTTGATCCGGTCGAAGTCGATGACCTCGGTGACCATCTCGTCGAGCAGCAACCGGCCGTGCTGGTACAGCCGGGCGAACTGGGCGATGTCCTCCCGCGCCTGCCCCGACCCCATATACGAGCCGATCAGGCGCTTCTCGCCGAAGAAGAAATCGGACGCGGGCAGGGGCAGCTCGGTGCCCTCGGGAGCGATGCCGACGAGGCAGGCCGTGCCGGCGGCGCGCACCACCTCGAGGGCGGTGGCCGCGGTGCGGGCGGATCCGACGGCCTCGAAGGAGTAGTCGACGCCGTCGCCCAGCAGGGTGCGCACCGCGGTGGCCAAGTCGTCGATGCCGCCGTTCAGGGTGTGGGTCGCGCCGTAGCCGCGGGCGGCGCTCAGCCGCTGCTCGTCGAGGTCGATCGCGACGATCGCGGACGCGCCCGCGAGCCGCGCGCCCTGGATGATGGCCGAGCCGACGCCTCCGCAGCCGATCACGGCCACGGTGGAGCCGGGCCGCACCCGCGCCCCGCGGAAGACCGCGCCGACGCCGGTGATGACGCAGCACGACAGCAGGCAGCCGACCCGTGTGGACACGCCGTCGGGCAGCTTCACGGCGGCGTTCGCGCGCAGCAGCATGTGCTCGGAGAACGCGCCCAGGTCGCCGAGCCGGGCGATCGGTGTCCCGTCGAGCAGGGTGTACGCGGGCCGCGAGCGGCGCCGGATCTCGTCGAGCCGCAGGCACTGTGTCGAACGGGCCGCGTTGCAGTTCGCGCACTCGCCGCACGACGGGGTGAGCGCGCCGGTGACCTGGTCGCCTGGACGCAGGTCCGTGACGGCCGAGCCGACGGCTTCGACGATGCCTGCCACCTCGTGACCGACCACCACCGGCAGCTCGGTGGCGACGGTGCCGGTGATGTAGTGCAGGTCGCTGTGGCACAGCCCGACGTGCGTGACGACGATCCGCACCTCGTGGGGTTCGGGATCATCGACGTGGATGCCGGTCAGCTCCAGGGGCTCGCCCACCTTCGTGAGCACGGCCGCGCGGGTGGTGATCATGCGTTCTCCCCGGTCGCGGTGGCGAGCTTCTTGGCGCTCCAGAAGCCCTCGATCCCCGCGGTGAACGCGCCGCTGTTCCACGACGCGTCGGCTGCGGCGTCTTCCACCGCGAAGGCGCGTTCGATCTCTTCGGATGAGGGCCGCAGCAGCGCCAGGTGCAGGGCGGTGTTGCCGCCCTCCGGCGTCCAGGCGCGGACCAGGTCGATCGCGCGTTCCAGCAGGCCATCGGGCTCCACGACCTGATCGATCAGCCCGATCCGCAACGCTTCCTCGGCACCGATGCGCTCGGAGCCCAGCACCATCCGCATCGCGTGAGTGCGCACGATCCGGGTGAGGAGCACGCTCGACGCGTTGGAGATCGTGAGGCCGCGGGCGTTCTCCGGCTGGAAGAACTCGGTCTGCGGCGTGCCGAGGCGCGCGTCGCAGCACAGCGTGATCTCCGAGGCGCCGCCGACCGCGATCCCGTTGATCGCCGCGATCACAGGGACCTCGGTCTCGATCACCGCGCGTGTGACGTCGTGGAAGGTTTCGAAGGTCTCGCGCATCTCGGCGAACGTGGTCGGCGGCGCGCCGAGATCCTCGCCCGCGCTGAACGCGCGGCCGGTGCCCGTGAGCACGATTCCCCGGGCCCGCTCGCCGGTGCCGTATTCGCGGATGAGCGCGGCGAGGCGCCGGCGCATCTCGACGGTCAGCGCGTTGAGCTTCGCCGGGCGCCGCAGCGTGATCACGGCCGTATCGCGGATCAGGTCGACGAGCACGTGGTCGGCCGCCGAGTCCGGCTGCGCCGCTTCCGGCGGTGCGGAGGGGCGTGCCGTCCGATCGCGCAAGTCGAAGGTGGTGCCGGGAACTTCGGCCGCCCGGGCCCTGAGCGCGGGCTTCGACACCCGCTCCGACGGGGTTCGGGGGAAGTCCGCGACGAATTCGACGTAGCGGGGCACTTTGAACCGCGCGAGCCGCTCCGCGACCCGGGCGATGATCGCCTCGGCGGTCGGCCGGTCGCCGGTGGCGCCCGCCGCGAGCTGGACGAAGGCCTTGACCTCCTCGCCGAGCACCTCGTCGGGTTCGGCGACGACCGCGGCCGCGACGACGAGGTCGTCGGTTTCGAGCGCTGCCTCCACCTCGGCGCCGGCCACGTTCTCGCCGCCGCGGCGCACCATGTCCTTGATGCGGCCCACCAAGCGGATCTCGCCCCGGTCGTCGGCGACGGCGAGGTCGCCGGTGTGCAGCCATCCGTCCCGGAGCGTCCGTGCGGTCTCCTCGGGCCGGTTCCAGTAGCCGAGCATCATCGGCACGCCCGACACCGTCAGCTCGCCCGGGATGCCTGCGGGGACCTCGGCGCCGTCGGCGTCCACGATCCTGACCTGTTTGGTCGGCACGGGCCGTCCGATACCGCCGCTCCCGACGGCCGCGGCATCCTCGAGCGGGCTGATCAGGTCGATCCCGCTCTCGGTCATGCCGTAGACCTCTCGCCACGGTGCACCCCAGCGCTCCTCGAGCCGGGCGTGCAGCGCGGCCGGGATCGCGGAGCAGAACACCGCGCGCAGGTGGTTGTCCCGGTCGTCGGCGGCGGGCAGCTGCTTGAACAGCAGGGTCGGCATCGCTCCGAGGACGTAGCAGAAGGTCACGCGGTGGCGTCGCACGTCGGCCATGAACCCCGATGCGGAGAACCGCGGCAGCACCACCAGCGGCGCGCCGGCGGTCAGCGCGAGCACCGTGTTCCACTGCGGGTCCATGTACGAGTAGGGCTGGGCCGTGAGCAGTACGTCGCCGCCGCCGAGCCCGGCAGCCGCGGCGCAGCCCCACGCGATGCGGGTCCAGTAGTCGTGGGTCAGCATGCACGCCTTCGGGAATCCGGTGGTGCCCGAGGTGTACTGCAGGTTGGCCAGCGTGTCAGGGGTGATCGCGACGTCGGGGGCGGTGGCCGGGAAACCGGCGTCGGCGGCGTCGGCGGCGTCGGCGACATCAAGGATCCGGACGCCCGCGAGAGCGGCATCGCGAGAGACCACGTCCCGCACCAGCGGGAGGTGCTCGGCGTCGGTGACAATCACCTTCGCGCCGGAGTCGCGCAGCACGAACGCCAGATCGGCCGCGCGGTAGGCCGAGTTGACGGGTACGGCGACGGCGCCGCACTTGAGGACCGCGAACCAGGTCAGCGGCCACTGCACGACGTTCGGCAGCATGATCGCGACGCGGTCGCCCGGCACCACGCGGTCGATCTCGATCAGGTGGTGGGCCAGCCGCGACGACGACGCGTCGGCCTGCTCGCAGGTCCACGAAGCGTCGCCGAAGCGCAGCATCTCGGTGCCGGGGGTGCGGGCGGCCCGGTCGGCCAGCAGGCCGGTGACGGTGCGCACCCGGGGTGGTTGCCCCATCCGGTCGGGGGTGACGGCGGGTCGCCGCGGTGTTCCGGCCCCGGGCGTTGTCACGTTCGCCGTGTCAGCGGGCATTCTCCGGCCTCCTGCCATTTGCTCGATTCGTCGACGATCCAGGCCAGGACCGGGTCGTCCCGTTCCATCCACTCGGGGTGCCACTGCACCCCGAGGATCGGCGCGCCGGGCGCCTCCACGGCCTCCGCCACCCCGTCGGGTGTGCGGCCCGTGACGACGAGCCCCGTGCCGCACCGGTCGACGGCCTGGTGGTGCCACGAGTTGGTGACGGCGCTGTCGCCGAAGACCCGCGCAGCCGTCGAGCCGGGCTCGAAGGTCACGAGGTGCCCGGCATCGCCGTCGGTGGGCGCGGCCAGGGGCGACAGGTGCGGCACCGGGCCGGGCGGCAGGTCCGCGATGAGCGTTCCGCCCAGCGCGACGTTGAGCAGCTGCATCCCGCGGCACACCCCCAGCACGGGGATGCCGCGGTCGACGGCGGCGTGGATCAGCGTGAACTCGTAGTCGTCGCGTTCGGGGTCGTGCGCATGGGGATCGAGCCGAGGGTCGACGTCGCGGACCACGGAGGTGTCGCCGCCCCACCGGGCCGGGTGCACGTCCTGCCCGCCGGTGATCACCACCCCGGACATCCATTCGCAGGCATCCAGCGGATCGGCGTCGTAGGGCAGGTGCACGGGCACGCCGCCGGCCTTCGCGACGCGCGCGGCGAAAGCCGACACGAACGAGTTCACGCACGCCGCGGCGTAGCGCTCGTCCGTCCCGGCGATCAAGCCGAGCCGGAACCGGCGGCCGGTGATTCCGACCAGTGGCTTGCCGCTCACGGGAACTCGAAGTAGCGACGGGACTCCCACGCGGAGAGCTCGGCGTAGGGGTCGCCGCCCTTGGTGTGGAATTCCATCCACTCCCACCGGCGAGACGCCACCCAGAAGTCGACGAACTCGTCGCCCAGGTATTCGCGGAGGATCGCGTCGCCGTCCAGCGCCGCGATGGCCTTCGTGATCGAGTGCGGGATCCGCTCGATCCCGCTGTCGTCGGGCAGGCACCACGCCATGTCCTCGACCTGTGGCGGGGCCGGTATCCGCCGCTCGATGCCGGCCACCACGCCGGCCAGCACACCGGCGAGCGCGTAGTACGGGTTGGCGTCCGAGCCCGGCAGCCGGTATTCGAGCCGTGCGTACTTGGGGTGCTCGACGATGGCCCGCACCGCCGCGGTCTTGTTGTTGATCCCCCAGGAAATGGTGGTCGGCGGGCCGCTGATGTCGACCAGGCGCCGGTACGAGGTGATCTGCGGCAGCGCCAGCAGGGTGTTTCCCGCCATCGTGGCCAGCAACCCGCCGACTGCCTGCAGCATCACCTCGGACGGTCCGCCGGGTGAGAAGAACTGGTTTTCGCCGTCGCGGTGCAGCGAGAGGTTGATGTGCGCGCCCTGCCCGAACCCGGCGGTCGGTTTGGCCATGAACGTCACCGTCCGGCCCTGTTCGAACGCGACTTCACGCATCACCTGCTTGGTGCGCACCCAGGAGTCGCCCAGCGACACCGGATCGGTGGGAGCGAGGTTCAGCTCGGTCTGGCCGGCGGCGGCCTCGTCGGTCCACGCCTCCCAGGTGATGCCGAGCTCGTCGAGCCGGTCGGTGACGGCGTCCAGGTAGTCGACCCAGTCCGCCGACCGCGCCAGGTGGTAGGTGGCACCGGTGGCTCCGCCGAGCGGGGTGAGGTCGCGGTAGCCGCGGGCCCGCGCCTGCTGGATCGACTCCTCGAACAGCGTCGTTTCGATCTCCACCGCGACCGTGGCGGTGTAGCCGAGCGCTCGCAGGCGCTCGACCAGCCCGCGGACCATGTTCCGGGGGCAGATCGGCACCGGCCGACCGTCCCGGAGCCAGTAGTCACCGATGACGGCGTCGAGGCCGGGCTTCCAGCGCACCAGCGTGTCCATGTCGGGGACCATCGAGATGTCGTAGAGGTTGCCGCGCCAGTCCGGGAAGGCGTCGCCGAACACGAACGCGTCCCCCAGGTCGATCGCGAACAGGATGTCGGCGAAGGCGAAGCCCGACTCCTTGCCGGACGCGAACTTCGCAGGCGTGACAGTCTTTCCCAGGAAACTCCCGTCGTGGCCGGTGGCCTCCAGGCGGACCGCCTTCGCGGGCACTGTCCGCGCGGACCTCGTGGAGTCCGCTCGGGTGGGCTCAGACATCGAATCGGACCTTCCACGAGGCGGCCGTCATGACCGAAAGCTGCGAGAGCGTCCCCTGGACCCGCAGGCCCGAGTCCAGGGCGGTGAGGAGGTAGTCGGCGCCGGAGAACACCCCCGCGAGGGCGTCGGGCGTGCCGACCATGCGGTACGTCGTCGGGCCCGAGCCGAACCGGGCCTCCTGCGGGCCGTCCGGTCCCTGCGCGAGCACGACGAGGACATCGGGGATGCCGCGGATGCCGCGGGTCAGGTCCCAGAAGCGCCGGGCTGCTTCGCGCCACGAGGGCAACGGGGGCCGCAGGGCTCGGAGGACCACGCCGGCCGGTTCCGCGTCACCGTCCGGGTCTTGCGTGGGCGCGAAGCGGGATTCAAGGTCGACGACCAGCGTCGCATCGACCGGCGCGAAGACGCCACCGGTCACGGTCACAACACCGTCGTACAGCGTGATGGTGGCGGCCTGCGGGGTGTCGTGCGAGCGCACGGCCACCGTCCCGGCGCCGCGCTCGAACGCCTCGGGGGCGTGGCCGATCCGGACCGCGTCGCGCAGGGTCCGGCCGAGCAGCCGGACGATGGGCGCGGCATCGTCGTCGATCTCGATCCGGACCGGCGCGCGCCGCGCCTCCGGGCCCGGGGAGATCGTCGAGGTTTCCGTCATTGCCCTGCCTTTCTCCGAAGACGGATGTGCGTTGCCGCGGGCGCGGCGGTCAGTCGAGAGCGGCGTAGATGTCCGGCCGACGCCGGGACAGCAGCGCCGCCCAGCCGAGGCCGCCGGCGAAAGCCGCGACGACGACGGCGAGGAAGACGTTCGCTCCGGTGCGCGACCCGATCAGCAGCTCGAAGTTGCCGACTACGAGCACGAGGATCGTCCCGAGCGCGCCGAGCGCGAGTGCGGGCGCGACCGTGCCCGTCCACGTGGTCGCCGTGCGGACCCTGCGGAAGTGCACGACGACCGCCGCGGACGTCAGGGCCAGGAGCACGATCAGCCCCAGCGTCCCGGCGCCGCCGAACCAGGCGTAGATCTCGACGACGGGCTCGAGGCCGGCGATCGCCGTGGCCGCGAGCAGCACGCCGATCACCCCGGAGGTCAGCAGTGAAGCCACGTGCGGCGACCGGTGCGCGGGGTGCACCGAGCCGAGCGAAACCGGGAGCGCGCCCTTCCGGCCGAGGGCGAACAGGTAGCGGCCCACGACGTTGTGCGCGGTGAGCACGCAGGCGAAGAAGCTCGTGACGAGGAGAACCTGCATGATGTCGTGGGCGGCCCGGGACAGATAGCGGTCGGCGAGCCCGGCTGCGAGGGCTTCGGGGTCGTGCGCCGCGAGCTCGGGGGCGTGCGCGATGCCGAGCCCGTTGATCATGGCCCAGGAGGAGAAGGCGTAGATCACGGCGATCAGGACGACGGCGATGTAGGTCGCCTTCGGGATCGTCCGGTCGGGATCCTTGGCCTCGGACCGGAAGACGGCGGTGGCTTCGAACCCGACGAAACCGAAGACGGCGAACATGATCCCGGTGCCGGTGCCGCCGCCGGTGAACGCGTCCCAGGTCAGCGGGTCCGTGGAGAGACCGTGGTCGCCTCCGCGCAGCACGATGGCGAAGTCGACGAGGAGGACGATCCCGACCTCCGCGATGAGCAGCGCGCCGAGCACCCGCGCGCTGACCTCGACGTTGCGGTATCCCAGGTAACCGATCGCGGTGAGCCCGGCGGCCGCGAGGCACCACCAGGGAACCGGGACGCCGAAGAAGGTCTCGATGACCGTGCGGGCGGCGGCCCCGAGGTAGGCCGAGACGGCGACCACGAGGAGTGAGTAGGTGACCAGGGCGAGCGTTGCGGCGCCCAGCCCGGCCCCGGTGCCGAGGCCGCGTTGGACGTAGGAGTAGAAGGCGCCCGCGTTGCGCACCTCGGGGGTCATCGCCGAGTACCCGACGGTGAACAGCACCAGCACTACTCCGACGATCACGAAGTCGAGCGGCGTTCCGATGCCGTTGCCCGAACCGAGCATCAACGGGATGAGCCCGGCGAACACCGTCAGGGGCGCGGCCATCGCCACGACCATGAAGACGATCTGCGGGACGCCCAGTGTCCGGTCGAGGCCGGCGGTGGCCTCCGGTGTCCGTTCTTCGCGCTGCTGGCTCATGACAACCGCTCCGTTCGGTGGTGCTTTCCGCGGTCTGGTCATCCCGCGGGCCGGCTCGCCACCTTGACCAGACCCGAGTCCAGCACCTCTCGGACGGCGCGCTCCGCCGCACGGACCGCGCCGTCGAAATAGCCCTGGTTGACCGTCGCCGTTTCCGTGCCGGCCCAGTGGATCCGTCCGACCGGGCAACGGTCCGCATCGGTGTACTGGGTCAGCGAGCCCGGGGCGCGGGAGCCGACGCAGCCGCTGATCCACGGCTCCTGCGTCCAGTCCTTCTCGAAATAGCCGACCGGGTTCGCCGCTCGCGGTCCGAACAGCACGGTCAGATCGCCGAGGAAGGCGGAGCGCCGCGCGGCGGGGTCGTCGAGGATCGCGTCGGGCCGGTGCCCGGCGGTGCCGAGGAAGGTCAGCAGGATCCCGACGCTGCCGTCGGGTGGGGAGTTGTCGACGACGTACTGAGCCACCGGCAGATCCGTGACCGCCTGGCCGTTCAAGCCCTGCTCTCGCCAGAACGGGCGGTCGTAGACGGCGAAGAGCTTGCTCTCCGCGCCGACGCTCCAGCGACGTTGCAGCATCGTGCGGCGGGTGGGCAGGCCGGGCGTGACGTGGATCCGGGCGGCGTCGGCGGGCGACATCGCGATGATCACCCGGTCCGCGCGGACGTCGACCCGCGCCGACCGGACCGACACCCCGTCGGCGTCGTGCGCGATCTCGATGACGGGCGAGTCGAGCACCACGGCGTCTCCCAGGTCGTCGGCCAGGCGCTGCGCGATCCGGACCGTGCCGCCGACCACCCGCGATTCCTGCGCACCGCCGGTGATGTTCAGGGTGTGGTCGATCCCGCCGGCGCCCCGGATCCGCGCCAGTTGCACCAGCAGCGACGTGGAGTGCGGGTCCTCGGCGTTGGTCACCGAGAAGCCGATCGTGAACATCTCCTTGGCCTCGGCGGTCATCGCGTTCGCGTCGAGCCAGTGCCCGAAGGTGGTGGAGTCCCAGGAGCGGGCGCGGCGCGCGGTCCACGGGGTGTCGAGCGGCACGGTTCTCGCCATCCGCTCCAGCCGCAGCTGCAACTGGGCGAAGTCGGCGAGAGCGAGCGGGTTCAGCGGCGGGACGAGACCCTCGTACCGTTTCGATCGGCCGCCTCGGCGGTAGATCGACTTGCCGTCGACGTAGGTCTTGAAGGTCTCCAGCCCCAATTCGTCCAGCAGCGAAAGGATCCGGTCCTGGCCCGGCCCGACCCACTGGCCGCCGCCCTCGGTGATCACGCCGTCGGCGACGTCGAGGTTCATCGCGCGGCCGCCCACCCGGTCACCGGCCTCGGCCACCACGACCGACAGCCCGGCCTGCGCCAGCCGCCGCGCCGCGGTCAACCCGGAAACCCCGGCGCCGACGACGGCGACGTCCGCGGTACGCAATTCGGTCATGCTGATGCCCTTTCGAGGTGTTCGGCAACGTGGCCGACGACGCGGGGAGCCAGCGCGTCGGGCAGGTGGTGGCCCATTCCGGGAATGACGACGTGCCGCGAACCCGCAATCGCGGCTGCGGTGGCGTCGCCCCCGGACGGCGCGACGACGAGGTCGCGATCGCCGTTGAGCACGAGGGTGGGAGCCGTGATGCGGGTGATCTCCGCCGTCCGGTCGCCCGAAGTCTGGATGGCCTGGACCTGCCGAGCGGTCCCCGCTGCTCCGTCGCCGTCGGTGCGGTTCCACGTCTCGACGGCGTGGCTCGCTTCTTCGACCTCGTCGATCGGGAACTCGATGCCCGCGATGTGCGCCGTCAGGCGAAGGTGCGCGCGCACGGCCTGCGCCCGGTTCCGCGGCGGCGAGGCGGCGAGCAGCGCCAGGGTCGAGAGGGCCGGCTGCCCGACCTTCCGGTTCCCCGTGGTGGAGTACAAAGAGGTCAGCGACCTGGTGAGGGCCGGGTACCGCGCCGCGACGGTCTGCGCGATCATCCCGCCCATCGAGCGACCGACGAGGTGCGCCGGCCCCAGGCCGAGGTGCTCGATCAGCTGCGCGGCGTCGGCCGCCATGTCGGCCAGTGTGTAGGCGTCCCGGCGGGGCCGGGCGAGCAGTTGCCGCAGCGTGCTCGGCGGCGGCGTGGTCGCGTAAGCGGAGCGGCCGCAGTCCCGGTTGTCCATCCGGATCACCTGGAGGCCGGCCGCGGCCAGCGCGGAGACGAACCGCCACGACCACGTCGTCAGGTCTTCCGCGAGGCCCGCGATGAGCAGGACCGGCGCGGCGCCGGGCTCGCCGTCGACGCGATAGCAGACCCGGGTGCCGCCCGGAAGGGTCACGAAACGGTCTTCGACGGGTTCAGGCACCGATCTCCTCCCGTGCCCCCGGGCGAGCGCTTTCCGCACCGGCGGCGGTTCCGAACCGCAGCGCGTCGTCCAGCAGGGAGCCCCGCAGCAGCTTGGCGTCCTGCGGGTAGGACATCGACATCTGCCACCTGCCCGTCCCCTGCTTCGGGGTGGTTTCGCGGGCCCGCTGCGCGTAGCCCGAGCTGAGGTCCATGACCGGCCGCGTCTCCATCGCGGGATCGGCGTCGACGACGACGCTGTCGTAGCCGGAGGCGTCCATGTGCCCCACCAATGCGCAGAAGTAGCGGCACAGGATGCCGACCTTCAGCGTCCACGACGAGGTCGTGTAGCCGATCGCGATGGCGAGGTTGGGGATCCCCGAGAGCAGGGTGCCGCGGTAGACGACGCGCTCGGCGAGATTCACCGGCGCGCCGTCGACCACCAGCTCGATACCGCCGAGCAGGCGCACGTTGAGGCCGGTCGCGGTGACGATCAGGTCGGCGTCGAGGTGCTCGCCCGACTCGAGCCGAATCCCCGACTCGGTGAAACGCGTGATCCGGTCGGTGACGATCGAAGCGCCGCCCTCGCTCAGCGCGGCGAAGAAGTCGCCGTCGGGGGAAAGGCACAGGCGCTGGTCCCACGGGTCGTAGGGCGGGTTGAAGTGGGTGTCCACGTCGAAGCCCTTGGGCAGCGACTTCTTGTTGATGCGCCGGATGACCGCGCGGCCCAGGCGGGGGAACGTGCGCAGCGACTTGACCACGCCCCGGTCGATCCAGATGTTGATGAACCGGGTCATCGCGTAGCCGCGGCGTTCGCCGAAGAGCCGGGTCAGCAGCAGCGCGACGGAATCGACCTTCGGCCAGGGCACCACGTACGTCGGGGTGCGCTGGAGCATGGTCACGTGGGCCGCGGCGCCCTCGCCGGTCAGCATCGACGGGATCAGGGTCACCGCGGTCGCGCCGCTGCCGATCACGACGACCTGCTTGCCCGCGTAGTCGTAGCCCTCGGGCCACTGCTGCGGGTGGACGATGTCGCCGGCGAAGTCCTCGCGGCCCTCGAAGTGCGGGGTATAGCCCTCGTCGTAGCGGTAGTACCCGGTACCCGCGAAGATCCAGTTGGCGGTGACGCGCCGGTCGCCGTCGGTGGTGCGCACGTCGATCGTCCAGCGCGCGTCGGCACCGGACCATTCGGCGCGCTGCACGCTGTGCCCGAGGCGGATGAGCCTGCCCAGGTCGTTCTCCTCCACCGTCTCGCGCAGGTAGTTCAGGATCTGGGGACCTTCCGCGATGGCGGCGCGGTCCTTCCAGGGCTTGAACTCGTAGCCGAAGGTGTGCAGGTCGGAATCCGAACGAATGCCGGGATACTTGAACAGGTCCCAGGTGCCGCCGATGTCGTCGCGCCCCTCGAACACGACGACACGCTTGTCGGGGAACGCCTCGACGATGTACCGCGCGGCGCCGATACCGGAAATGCCGGCACCGATGATGACGATGTCGAATTCCTCGGGTGGCTGCGTCGATGCGTTCATCGTGAAAGCCTTTCGATGGTGATCACGTCGATGTGCCCCTCCACGGTGCCTGCTGCGGAGGTCCGTGCTCTACGCCGCGATGCCCCGTCCTGCGGGACGACGTGGTGCACAGTGCACCGCCCGGGCCACTGCGTCGCCGTGCCCCCGGCGTCGTGGTGCAGTGTGTGGCGACTGTCGCGGGACGTGGGTGCACATCGGCGTAGCGGGCGGCCTCGCGAGCAGGCCACTGTGGAGCAGCGCGAGATCACGGTCACATTCAAGGAGGCGCTGCCATGCGCGACATTCTCTTCGCCGCAGCGGACATCTGGATGATCGCAGTCGGAATCATCTGCGGCGTGAAGTTCATCAGAGGCCATCGCAACTATCTGATCGGCCTCGAATGGATCATCATGGGTGTGTCGGGAACCAATTTCCTGGTCTACGGGGTCACCAAAGCGGGCCCCGATTCCCTGCCGCACCACATCGCGTTCTTCCTGGACGCGTTCTCGCGCTCGATCGGGTTCACGCTGATCCTGGTCCTCGGGTTGCTGGTCGTCACCCACAGGTACAAGCCCACGATCCGGGTCGAGGTGGGCGCCTTCTCCCTGGCCGCGATCCTCGGATTCGTCCTGTCCGAGTTCGCCGACGAGATCGGCACCCCGGGCAAGGTGTTCTTCCTGATCACCGCGCTCGCGACTTCCGGCTTCCTGTGCTACTTCGCGTGGCGCCTCCGGGAGATCGGCGAGCGCGCCCACGCCGTGTGGATACTCGGCGCCACCGCGCTGAACGTCGTCGTCGCGTCGATCTACGACTTCTGGCGGATCCCCGGCGACGACGCCGACCACACCCGGTTCTACATCCTCGCGCTGTTCAAGTGGGGCCTGGCGATGCTCGTCATCTACCGGGCGTATGCCGCCTTCGCCGCGCACGACAAGCGGGTCGGCGCAGGTCCCGACCCGGTCACCCACGCCCCCGGAGTTGAAACCGCATGAGCACCACCTACACCACGTTCACCGGATGGGTCGATTCCCCCACTGACCTCCGGTCGTCGCTGACGGAGGACACCACCTGCTCCGTCGCGGCATCGGCGGCGGACTCGCGGGCATGGCGACCGCACTCCGCCTCGCCGAGCACGGCGTCGACGCCGTGCTGCTGGAATCGGCGTTCTGCGGCCACGGCTCGGGCTCCCGCAACGCCGGCCAGCTGGCGAGCGCTCCCGGCGGCGACATCCAGCTGCTGAACCTGCTCTACCGCAAGCGCATGCCGGCGATCATCCGCCTCCCCGAGAACGCCGCCGCTCACGTCGAGGGCCTGATCGAGGCGCTCGGCATCGACTGCGACTACGAGGCCACGGGGAACGTTTTCGTGGCCGTCTCGCGCGGACAGCTGGGGCGAACGCGTCGTATCGCGAAGATCCTCCGCCGTGCCGGGGCCCACGTCGAGGAGGGCACGGCCGGCGAGCTGGGCATCCCGCACGGCTTCCTCGGCGGCATGCGCGCGAGATCCGCGGCGGGATCGTGAACCCCGGCACGTTCCTGCGTGGCCTGCGAAGCGCAGTGCTCGCCTCGCCCGTACGGCTCTTCGAGCAGTCGAAGGTCGTCGACATCATCCGCAGCAACGGCGGCGTCAACGTCAAGACAGCCCGCGGAGTGGTCCGGGCGGAGAAGGTGGTGCTGGCCACGAACGCCTACGCGGGCGAGTGGGACATCACGCCGAAACGCCTGTCGTCGCCGATGTGGGTCACCGAGGTCGAGACCGAGCCGATCGCCCCGGAACGTCTCGCCGCTCTCGGCTGGGCCAGCCGGTCCGGGCTCATCACCCAGCACAACATCATGGAGAACTACCGGCTCACGTCACGCCACACCATCGTGTTCGGCGTCCGGCAAATCGAACGTGCGACGAACTACCCGCTTCCCGAACGCCGTCCCGACCCGGCAGTGGTCGCTGACCTCGCCCGTGCGTTCGCGCGCCGCTTCCCGCCGCTGGCGGACGTGGCGATCGCCCACGCGTGGGGCGGCTGGATCGGCATCACCTCGACCTGGCTGCCGGTCGCCGGCACGGTCGGCGACGACGTCTACTACTCCCTCGCGTGCAACGGTCACGGGCTCGCCCAGGCCACATACATCGGGTCCCTCATCGCGGATCGGCGTGGAAGCTGTGAATGCGGCCGTCCGCGTGCTCCACGACGGCCCAGCCGGCGAAGTCCTGCCGCATCGTGCGCAGCACTGCCGGAACATCGGTCTGCCGATGAGCGCCCTCCACGCCTCGCAGTCGTTCCCCGCTCAGCTGAGTTCCCCGAACCCAAGGCGACCATGGACAACCTCCCGAATTCCGCCTCGTCCGGCGTACTGTCCTCTCGCGACTGGCGGTCGATCACCGGCATGGCCGCGGTCATCCAGGCGTTGAACGTGACCGGCTGGGGTGTGCTCGGGTTCGTGGTGGCACCACACCACTACGCACTGGGAGCCACCGGGGTCTTCGGTGTGGGCCCGGGTGTCACGGCTTTCACCCTCGGCATGCGGCACGCGTTCGACGCGGACCACATCGCCGCGATCGACAACACGACCCAGAAGCTCCTCGCCGAAGGCCAGCGGCCGCTCGCGGTCGGTTTCTGGTTCTCCCTCGGGCATTCGACGGTCGCTTTCCTGCTGTGCCTGCTGCTGTCCTTGGGAATCCGAGCGCATGCGCCGCGTCGATTTCGACGAAGCCGAACTGGAATCGCAGCTGAACAAGCGAGGATTTCGGACTCGGTTTCGACACAGCCACCGAGATCGGGCTGCTCCTGCTTGCCGCCGGGGCGTCGGCGTTTTCCATGCCCTGGTACGCGATCCTGCTGCTGCCGATCCTGTTCGCGGCCGGGATGACCCTGTTCGACGCGGCCGACGGGGTGCTTCATGAACTTCGCCTTCGCGTGGGCGTTCGCGAAGTCGGTGCGGAAGGTCTTCTACAACATCACGATCACGGTGCTGTTCGTCGCGATCGCCCTGATCAACGGGACGACACCAAACCACGCCCCGATGTGAGCGCTGCCTGGCCGCCGCTGCAGTTCACCTCGGCACGCCACCACGACACTGTCGTGCTCACCGTGGCCGGCGAAATCGACGTTTCCACCATCTCCGCCTTGAGCGGCGCGCTGGCCGGCGTCATCACCCAGCGCCCCGCCCTGCTCGTCGTGGACCTCACCCCGACGACGTTCCTCTCCTGCGCCGGCCTGACGGTCCTGGCCGCGGCGCACCGCCTGGTCGGGGCCCGAACCCACTTCGCCGTGGTCGCCGGCTCGCGCGCGTCCTGGCGGCCACTGCACCTCACCGGCCTGGACCGGCAGCTGCGCGTGCACCGCCGCCTCGACGGCGTGACGGTTCCCGTCACGCCGATGGTGCTGCGGACGGTGGTCGCCGACGCCGCGATCCTGGTCACCGCTACCGGCGGGAGCCGGCCCGGCGAGGCCGCGGCCATGACGACGGAACTTCGGCAAGCGTGCGAACTGTGCTCCGGCGTCGTCCTGTTCGACGTGTCGGCCTGCACGCTGCCCGATGCCGCCGTCATCGGCAGCGTGCGGGCGGCGATCGCCGGCAACGGCCGGCGCCGGTGCGGTGTCCAGGTCCTGACCGAGAGCGAAAGCCTGTGCGAAGCCCTGGACGCCTCGGGTATCGCGCACTGCGCTTCAGCCGGGCCGAGCTGGTGATCACCGCGCGGGAACGGCAGGTCGCGGAGCCACCGTGGCTTCGCAACCTCGAAGTCAGCGACATCGACCGCGTCCTCGAGATGGTGTACTTCGTCGTCCGGCGCACCGGCCGGTCCCCCGCCGCCGCGGCGCGCCTATGCGTGCGGCTGGTGCCGAAACTGGCTGCTTCGGCGACCGCTGCCCCGTCCTCGCCGTCACACCGGCTGGCGGCGGCGCGGCGGGCCCGAATCGCCGTGGCAACCACGCTGCGCGGCCTCGAACACCGCCGCGACCCGGCGGTGTTCGACACCGCCTTGGCCGAAGCGGTGGTCCGCGACGAGCTCGCGCTCCTGCCGCCCCGGCAGCGGTTCACGGTCTGGTCCGTGGCCGTGCGGCACCGGCCGATCTCCGAGGTCGCCGCCGAAGCCGGGTGGACCCGGAGCCAGGTCGTGCGCCTGCTCAACGCCGGGCTGTCGACCATCACCAGGTGGGGCACGCATTCGATCCCGTTCGTCTGACCGCACCGGTCCGATCTTGTTTGGCACGGGCCCCGACCGGGAATCCGGGTCCGGTAGTGAGTGGCCGCCCCAGTCCCCGGCGCCCGCAGGACTTGGGAAGGACTCACATGACTGTGTCTGCCGTGAGCGGTGACGCCGCTCTCCGGGCCGCGTCACGCAACGATTTCGGCGCGCTCGGCCGCCTCGTCCGCGGCGAAGGGCTGCTGGACCGGCGGTTCGGTTACTACGCCTGGAAGATCAGCGCGACCCTGCTCGTCTTCGCCGGCGGCTGCGTGGCGTTCTCACTGCTGGGCGACTCGTGGTGGCAACTGGTCACCGCGGGATTCTTCGCGGTGATGTTCGCCCAGATCGCGTTCCTCGGCCACGACGCCGGCCACAACCAGATCTTCCGGACCGGCCGGGCCAACGACCGCTTGGGCTACGCCTTCGGCGGGATCATCGGGATGAGCTACGGCTGGTGGATGGGCAAGCACACCCGCCACCACGCCAGCCCCAACCACGAAGACGACGACCCTGACATCGACATCCCCCTGCTCGCCTTCACCCGCGGACAGACCGGCGACAAGCGCGGGTTCGTGCGCTGGACGTCGAAGCACCAGGCGTTCTTGTTCTTTCCGTTGCTACTGCTGGAAGGGCTGAGCCTGCACTGGGCCGCCGTCCAGGCCGTGCGGGACAACGAGGTCAAGCACCGCCGGCTCGAAGCGGTCCTGCTGGCCGCCCACCTCGGGATCTACCTCGGCGCGGTGTTCGTCGTGCTGTCCCCGCCGGTGGCGGTGGCGTTCATCGCCGTGCACCAGGGGCTGTGGGGTGTCTACATGGGATGCTCGTTCGCGCCCGGCCACAAGGGAATGCCCACCTACACCGACAAGACGAAGCTCGACTTCCTGCGCAAGCAGGTGCTCACCAGCCGCAACGTCCGCGGCGGCCCGTGGGTCGACTTCACCCTCGGCGGGCTGAACTACCAGATCGAGCACCACCTCTTCCCGAGCATGCCGCGAGTCAACCTGCGCCGCGCCCAGCCGCTGGTCCGGAAGTTCTGCGACGACCACGGAATCGACTACGCCCAGTGCGGGCTGTTCAAGACCTACTACTACGTACTGCAGCACCTGCACGAGGTCAGCGCTCCCCTTCGCACAGCACCGACACCTGCCCTCTAGTCCTCCCGAGCGAACTCGCAGCCGATCGCTAAATCAAGCACAGAGTCGACTGCTGTCCTGCAACCAAGCAACGTCAAGATGTCCGTCAAACCGGGTCACGCCCAGGGGGAAGCTCAGATCTTGGGTTGGATCGTCTGCCGGGCAGGCCTTGCTGCGTGCCCACCCGGCAGGGTTATCGGCCCGCCAGAACAGTCGCCGACGGCGTAGGGTGCGCATCACCACGTCGGCGTCGGGGAGGCCGGAATGACACCCGAGCACGATACGGTCCCGCGGGGCCGGGAAGCGAAAACGGACAGCTGGTGGCGCGTCCAGCTGTCCAACCTCTACGGGCTCTTCGCGATTTCAATGATGACGTTCGACGGCCGCGAAGCGACGGACATCCTCCGGCTCGCCGCGACCTCGGTGCCATCGCTGAGTGGATGCACAACCGATGCGGCATACCTCATCGACGAGGACGGCATGGTCATCCCGCAGGACGGTGCGGAAGAGGCTCATCCCGACCTCGCCGCGGAAGTCGGCAAGCTCGACGGGCAGAGCGGGCGGATCGAGCTCGCCGACGGCCTCTGGCGCTGGTGCTACGCGCTGCGGGGGGTGGGCGGCCTGACGGGCAACCTCGTGGTCCGGGCCGAGCGGCCGCCGCCCCGTGACGAGTTCTTCCTGCTCAACGCGCTCGGCCAGCAGACCGCAGCGGCGCTGTCCAGCTCCGCGCTGCTCAAGCGGGAGCGGCGGCAGTCGGTGGCGCTGCGGGAGCTCAACGACCAGCTGTCCACGTCGGTGAAGCGGCTCAAGCAGCAAACGCAGGTGCACGACGTGCTGTCCACCATTTCGGCCTCCGGGGCCGGCGAGCCGGGCATCGCGGACGCCCTGCACCAGCTGACCGCGCTGCCGGTGGCGATCGAGGACCGGTTCGGCAACCTGCGCACCTGGGGTGGCCCCGGCCGGCCGGACCCGTACCCGAAGGTCGGCGTGCACCGGCGCGACGAGCTGCTCCGGCACGCCGCGACCCTGCCCGAAGCGGTCCGCGTGAAGGACCGGCTCATCTCGCTGGTGCGGCCACGGCACGAGGTGCTCGGCGTGCTCGCCCTGATCGACCCCGCGCGGACCGCCGGCGCGTACGAGGTGTTCGCGCTCGAGTACGGCTCGACCGTGCTGGCGCTGGAACTGTCCCACCAGCGCAGCCTGGCCGAGGCCGAGCAGCGCCTGCGCCGCGACCTCGTGGACGACCTCATCACCGGAACCGACGACGAGAGCGCGTACGCCCGTGCCGAGGCGATCGGGCACGATCTGCGTCGCCCGCACCACGTGGTCGTGCTGCGGTGGTCCGGCGACCTCACCGAGGGCGTGGTCGCCGAGGCCACGGGACGCGCCGCGACGACGCTCGGGCTCGCCCCGCTCGTGTCGCGCCACTCGGGCGCGGTCGTGCTGCTGGTCGCCGGGCAGCTGGACGGTGCGGCGCTGCACGCCGCGCTGTCGGACAGCCTCGGTGCCGAGGGGGCGATCGGCATCGGCGGCCGCTGCGACACCCCGGGGCGGATCCCCAAGTCCTACGCGGAGGCGGTGCGGGCGCTCGAGATCCGGCGCGCCTCGCAGACCCCGAACGGCGTCACCGGGTTCGGACAGCTGGGGATCTACCGCATCCTCGACACCGGGCAGAACCACGGCGAAGTCGTCGAGTTCGTCCGCGAGTGGCTCGGGAAACTGATCGACTACGACACCCACCGCAACGCCGACCTGGTCGCGACGCTCGCGCAGTACCTCGAGTGCGGGGGCAGCTACGACGACACCGCCGCCGCGCTGATGATCCACCGGAGCACGCTGCGCTACCGGCTCGGCCGGATCCGGGAGATCACGGAGCTCGACCTCCACGATGTGAACAGCAGGCTGAACCTGCACCTCGCCACCCGGACGTGGCAGGTGCTGCGCGGATCGCAATGACCGGAGGTCCGTACTACGTGCCCCCCGGCGACACTCGCGTAGGCCGGGTTCGGATTGCCCATGAACGCCTAATTTAGTTGCAGGACGACGGAATCAGGCGTCCGCCGGTGAACTTGGTGTCTTCAGAACGCCGTCGCCGCGGCCTCGGCCACGGTCTGGTCCTGCTCACCGCTGCCGCCGCTGACGCCCACCGCGCCGACGACCCGGTCGCCGTGCCGCAGCGGGATACCGCCCGCGAAGATCATGACCCGGCCGTTGTTGGATGCGTTGATCCCGAAGAACTGGTCACCGGGACCCGCGTTGGCGCCCAGGTCGGCGGTGCTGATGTCGAAGGCCCGGGACGTGAAGGCCTTGTTGATCGAGATGTCGACGCTCCCGATCCACGCCTCGTCCATCCGGATGTGCGCGACGAGGTTGCCGCCGGCGTCGACCACGGCGATGTTGCTGGGCGAGCCGATCTCGTCGGCCTTGGCCTCCCCCGCGGCGATGATTCGCCGGGCGTCCTCCAGGGACACGGACTCCGTTTTGATGGTCATGGCAAGGTCCTTGCTGCTGTGGGTGGCGGTGGTGGACCCACAGCTTGGTGTTGTCCGACCCCGCACGTCTCCGTCTCCTGGGTCGAACTTCGCGTGCTCCGATGCGCACGGCAGGCCCACCCGAGGACTGCACCACGCACCGGACGCCGCGAAACGGATCGCGGCCTCGGCGCAGCCCGGCAAGGCCTCGGGGAAGTTTCGGAGTGCACGACCGCGAGCTACCGATCCGCACCCTGCGCGAGCAGTCGTCGAGCGTAACCAGCCCGTTCACGCTGTGGATGGTGCTGTTCGCCACGCACCGCGAGGAGGAGGACGAGGAGTACGAGATGCCCGGGCTCGCGATCAAATCTGTCGCTGCGCTCGGGCCGCCCCGAGCCGAGGGCGCCTACTTGGTCCACTACGGACTGATCCACAACTGGCACGAGGCAGCCGCCACAGTCGACTTCGGCGGCGACGTGATCTTCGCGGTCGTGCAGGCGCACCCGAAGGTGCGAATGAGCGAGGTGACCGCGGAAAACCCTTACCTCCTCGGCTTCGACGGGGAGGACGCCGTCAGCCCAGACCTGGCCCACCAAGTCAACAACCACGCCCGACGTCGGGCCTGGCGGGCTGATGCGCCCCCGTCCGCATCGCCCGATGCTGACCTCCGCAGAGATCTCACCGGAGATCGAACGAACCGCAGGAGGCAGACATGGCCGTCACGAAGGGACTGCTGGTGACGCTGGAGGCGCAGGCGGGCAAGGAGGCCGACGTCGAGGAGTTCCTCAACGCCGGTCGCTCGCTGGTCGAGGAGGAGCCGGCCACCTACCCCTGGTTCGCCGTCAAGCTCGGACCGACGACGTACGCCATTGTGGACTTCTTCCCCGACGACGCCGGCCGCACGACCCACCTGCAGGGCAAGGTCGGCCAAGCGCTCGGGGCGAGGGCTGACGAGCTGTTCTCGAAGCCGCCCGACATCGCGCAGCTCGACGTGCTGGCCGCGAAGCTGACGTGAAGACGGGCCGAGGATAGCCCCGACAAACCCCTGCAAGGTCCCGACCTCGTCCCGGAGTGGGCGGGACAACGCCCTCGAACTGCGCCAACCGGACCGCCGCGAACTGCCACGCCTCGACGGTGTCGAAGAGAAGCTGGAACTGGTCCCCCGCCGGGGCGGGGGACCAGCGTGATCCCTTGTCGACGGCGACCTTCTCCACCAGCCGGGACGTCATCGGCATCCGGGTCGAAGGCAGCGGGCCCAACCACGTATGCGTGGCCTGCTTCGCGACGCGCCAGTCACCCGTGATCGACGCTTTCGTCGACGCCGTAGTAAGCCTGGTGCCCTCATCCGGGCAAGCACACGAGTGGACTCCTGCGGCGCACGAAACCGAGCCGGTCGGCGATGACTCGAACTTTTGATCACGGCGGCTCAGGCACGATGACCGCTGCCCGCGCAACTCAGCCGTACCCATCGCGGTGACGGCTACCCCGCTCGCCCAGCAACACGGAAGTATCGCACGCACGAGCGAGGCGATCGACTTCGTCTGCGACATCCTGCTCAACGCCGATGCCGACCTCGGCCCCAGGCTGGGCGAGGGGAACATCGGGCTAGCGCTCCCGGACGTGGTCACCCCCGACACCGAGTGGACCGCTACCGTCACCGGCTTCGAGCCCCACCAGGGCCGGTGTGTCGTGACCAACGCGGACACGGGCCTCGCCGTGGATCACCCGGCCCTGCACCGGCGCGACAACACCGTGGCGATAGCAGTGACCCTTCTCACACCAGCCGTATACCGGGTCGAAGTTTCGGGAGGTGGCAGTTCCCCGGTAAGCCAACTGGTTATGGCCGAGGGCTCGTCAAGCACGCCAGCCTGACCTCACCAAGTGTCGCCGTGGACGGCGTCGCCGGCGGCCCGCCGCAGCTTCTGCTGCCGGGTGACCGGGTCCCAGGCGTGCGTGATGGCCAGCATCCGATCGGCCGGGTGCGCCAGCACCAGATCCACGTTGCCGGAGGCCGAGGATCTCCGGGACCGTCCGGTGGCGGAGATCCTCGGTGACCTGGTCAGGCCCGAGGGCGGGGCCGCCGTTGCCGTGCAGGTCGGCGATCTGCAGCTCCTGCGGCCACCTCCCGCAACCGTCTCCGGTTCTCTGCCGCCGGCAACGAGCCCGGACAGCACGAACACGCCCGTCGGATCAACCTGTTCGGGGCGGCCGTCGAGTAAGCGGTGGACGCTGTGACCGCCAGCGGCTTGGCTCGGTTTTCGATCATTGAGCTGAAGCGCCCTATTCGAGGGCCGACGCGAGAGCGGGACCCGGGCGTCTGGCCTGATTCGGCGTGAGCTGCTTGCGATTCGCCGTCAGGACCTCGTCGGACAGGTTGGGGGTCGACCTCGGCCACAGCACGAGACACCACCAGCGCGCCCACCATCTGGCAGAACAGCCCTACCGCCTGCTCGCGGGCTCGCGCAGCCGCCGGATTGGCGCGCACGTTCGAGCACCATCTCGGTGATGGCGCCGAAGTGATCGGCCCGGCGCTGGGCGGGCTGCTCATCTCGGCGGCGGGCCCGGAGGGCGGCATTCGCCGGGTCACGCCCAGGCGTCGGCAGTCTCGTCATCCACCTTGACCGCCGGACGCGGCCCGCTCGTCGATGGCTTGCGCGATCCCGCAGACGTAAATGTTGCCGTCCGGGCCACGGTGGGCGGTCCCTGCGAACCGCACGGGGGTCGGACCGAGCGCCAGGCCGACCCGCACGGTGTCTTCGATCGGGTCGCCGGTGAGCAGGCTTGCGCGCACCTGCTCGTCGAGTCGGGAACGGTCGGTGTCGTCCACAAGCGCCAGGAACCCCGCGTAGGTCGTCGGCGGGTGGGGATCGAACAGCAGACCGGACCAGGTCATCGTGCCGGCGCTCGGATGCCATTGCCAGACGCCCACGCGCACCCTGACCCACTCCCGGAAATCCACGCCGTCGTCCTGGCCGACGCAGTAGATGAACTCGTCGTCCGGGTCGGCGAGGAAGCTCCACCGGGTCCGCCGGTAGTGCCCGTCGCGGATCAGGAAGCCCACCTCGGCGTCGTCCCAGCGGCCGAGCTTCATCAGCAGCTCGATGCCCTCGACCATGCCGTCCCGGTCGTCGGGGTGCACGAACTCCCACCACGACACCGAGGCCAGCTCCGCGATCGTCCAGCCGAGCAGTTCGCTGTGGCGGGCGTTCGCTGCCTGGTAGAACCCGTGGAAGTCGCTGCGGCCGAGAAGCATCGGGCCGCGTTCCCACTCCTCGGACAGCGACCTTCCCCCGGTGCGTTCGGTCGCCCACTCGACGACGTGCGCGGGCCATGCGGCCTGATCTGACATCCGGGAGCCCTCCCCGTCCATTCGGCCTCGTCACGGCCGCCGGCTGCGCCGACCCGGCACGACACAGCTACGCCGGGTGCGGCCTCGACAGGTGATCGTGCACCAGCCGGACCGCCGTCGCACCCTGCCCACGGCCGTGGCGACTCGTTCGACCGATCCGATGCGCATGTCGCCCGCGGCGGAAACCCCGGGCATGCTGGTTTCCACGGCGGCGGCGCGCGTCCCTGCGGCGCCCTGGACTCGTCAGGAGGGTCACGCGACGGGCGGTGCGGACCACGACGCGAACCGGCGACGGTCCTGGCCGGACCCGTCGCAACACGCACGATGCGGGGCGTCGGCGCACCGGGTCGATGCGCGGCCCGTCAGGTGGCGGGGATCATGCCGTGCGGGTCGAGGATGAACTTCCGAGGGACGCCGGCGTCGAACTGCGCGTAGCCGTCCGGTGCGTCGTCCAGCGAGATCACGGTGGCGTTGACATTGCGGGCGATCTGCACCCGGTCGTTGAGGATCGCCATCATCAGCCCGCGGTTGTAGCGCAGCACCGGGCACTGGCCGGTAGCGAAGGAGTGGGACTTGGCCCAGCCCAACCCGAACCGCATCGACAGCGCACCGACCCTGCTGTCCTCGTCGGCGGCGCCGGGGTCGTCGGTCACGTACAGCCCGGGGATGCCGATCCGCCCACCGGCCCGGGTGATCTCCATCGCGGTGTTGAGTACGGTCGCCGGCGCCTCGCGGCCGTCCTTGGTGTGGCCCTTGGCCTCGAAGCCGACGCAGTCGACAGTGGCGTCCACTTCGGGCACGCCCAGGATCTCGGCGATCTGGTCGGGCATCGGCCCCGCCGACGGGTCCAGCGTGGCGCAGCCGAAGGTGCGCGCGTGCGCGAGCCGCTCGGCGTTCATGTCGCCGACGATCACCACGGCGGCCCCGAGCAGGAACGCCGAGGTCGCTGCGGCGAGCCCGACCGGTCCGGCTCCGGCGATGTACACCGTCGAGCCAGTGCCCACGCCCGCCGTGACGCAGCCGTGGAAGCCGGTCGGGAAGATGTCGGTGAGCATCGTCAGGTCGCGGATCTTCGCCAGCGCCTGGTCCCGGTCGGGGAAGCGCAGCGCGGTCCAGTCCGCATAGGGCACCATCACGTACTCGGCCTGACCACCGGGCCAGCCGCCCATGTCGACGTAGCCGTAGGCGCCGCCGGGACGTTCGGGGTTGACGTTCAGGCAGATCCCGGTGTCGCCCTCGTGGCAGGTGCGGCAGCGCCCGCAGGAGACGTTGAACGGCACCGAGACGATGTCGCCGATGGTGAGGTTCTCGACGTCGGGTCCTTTCTCGATGACCTCGCCGGTGATCTCGTGGCCGAGGACCAACCCGACCGGCGCGGTGGTGCGCCCGCGGACCATGTGCTGGTCGCTGCCACAGATGTTGGACGACACCACCTTCAGGATCACCCCGTGCGGGCACTTGCGGTTCTCGTTGCCCGGCGGGACGCCCGGGCCCGGTCGCAGGACCAGCTCGGGGTAGTCGACCGTCTCGACGCTCACCTTGCCCGGACCTTGGTAGACCACTGCACGATTGTCCGCCATGACGCTCTCCTCGCTGCTCGTCGTGGAGACCAGCCTGGTTCGCGGCCCCGCTTCGGGCACCGGCCTGCCGGGTCCGCTGTGTGGGCCGTCCACTGCCCTGACGGGACGACCCGCGGTGTCGCTCCACCCGGGATGGCACCCTGGACAGTGCCGTCATTCGGAGCAGGCACGGTCGCAAGGGCGATGGTCATCCCTACAGCCCGGGCCGGGCACACGGTCGCGGTCGGCGATATCGCCCCGGAGACCGCCCGACACGTCGCCGGCGACGACCTCCCTGCTCATGGCGACCATAGGTGGCGTCATCGCGGTGGCGCAGACGGCGAGGCCGGCCAGGGCTGCCCTGCATCGCGCCGCGCGATGCCAACGTCACGATTCTGACGGATTGTCGGATGTCAGCGGCCATACGCCGACCACCTCTGCCACCTGCGGCCCGGCGGGCGTCGGGTAGGTGATGCGGTCGCCGGCGCTGCGTCCGATCAGCGCCACACCGAGCGGGCTGTCGGCCGTGAGCACCTCACCGCCCGCGTCGCTCTCGGCCTCCTCGGGATAGCCGACCCGCAGATCCTCCTCGGTACCGTCCGGGTGGCGCACCCGCACCCGCGTGCCTCGGGACAGCCCGGCGTCCGACGGGTGGTGGAGCTCGCGCACGAGCTCGCCGATCCGGTTGTCGAGGCGGACCAGCTCGTCGCTCAGCTCCAGGGTCACAGCCTGGTCGGCTCGGTCGCCGGGACCGTCGTCTCCGGTCAGGCCGGCCCGCACTGCTCGCCGCCGGGCGCGGAGCACGTCGAGCTCCTCAGCGGGCCCGGCATCGCCGGTCATGGCCCGTTCCTCGTCAGCTCGGCACCCGCGATTTCGCGAACTGCTCCACGATGGCCGGACAGAAGGCGGGCAGGTCGGCCGGCGAGCGGCTGGTGGTGAACTGTCCGTCGACGACGACCTCCTCATCGACGGCCTCGGCACCCGCGTTGCGCAGGTCGGTCCACAGGCTGGGCCAGGACGTGAGCCGGTGGCCGCGGACGACGTCGGCCTCGATCAGCGTCCAGGGGCCGTGACAGATGGCCGCGACGGGCTTGCCGGTGGCGACGAACGACCGGATGAACCCGACGGCGTCGGAGTTGATCCGCAGCCCGTCGGGGTTGACGGTGCCGCCGGGCAGGAGCAGCGCGTCGTACTCGTCGACGGAGGCGTCGGTCACGAGCCGGTCGACGGAGAACGTCCCCGCGGACACCAGGTCGAACTGGCGGGCCTGGATCTCCCCGGGATGGATCGAGAGCAGGTCGCTGGACGCACCCGCTCCGTAGAGCGCCCCGCGTGGTTGTTCCAGCTCGACCCGCTCCACCCCGTCGGTGGCCAGGATCGCGATCCGCTTGCCCTCGAGTTCGTGTGCCATGTGTATCTCCCAGACGTCGTTGCACCGATGAGTCGGCGCTACTTTTCCCGCCCGTAGGGCCGAGCCGGAAGGGCCTGCCGGGGCGAAGTGGTCGGTACCGGCTCGGCCCGCCGTGCCGGATGCGGCGTCCGTTCGCCACCGCAGGCTGCCCCAACGTGCGGTGTTTGGTCCTCGCAGGTCCTCATCCGGCGCGCTCGCGGCGGACATGGTGTGGGCTACTACCCCGTGGAAGGAACTCTCATGACCATTGCCGTGACCGGCGCCGCCGGCGCCCTCGGACGCCTCGTCATCGATTCTCTGCTCACCACCCAGGAACCCCGTGACGTCGTCGCCATCGTCCGCGATGCCGACAAGGCCGCCGACCTCGCCGCCAGGGGTGTCGAGGTCCGGGTGGCCGAGTACGCCGACGCCGACGCGCTCGGCAAGGCGCTCGTCGGCCTCGACAAGGTGCTGCTGATCTCGTCCAGCGAGGTCGGCCGACGGTTCGCCCAGCACCGCAACGTCATCGACGCCGCCGCGTCCGCCGGCGTTCCCTACCTCGCCTACACCAGCATGACCAAGGCCACCGAGAGCAGCAGTCCGCTCGCCCCGGAGCACCGGCAGACCGAGGAGTACCTCGCGGCCAGTGGCCTCGCCCACACCGTGCTGCGCAACAACTGGTACCACGAGAACTACCTGGCCCAGCTGCCGGCGATCACCGAGTCCGGCGTACTCACTGCCGCAGCCGGCGAGGGCAAGGTCGCCGCCGCCGCGCGCAGGGACTTCGCCGACGGCGCCGCCACGGTGCTCACCACCGACGGGCACGAGCGCAAGGTCTACGAGTTCACCGGCGACACCGCGTTGTCGTACGCCGACATCGCCGACGCATTCGGGCAGGTCATCGGCCGCGCGGTCGCCTACCGGCCGGTCGCGGCGGCCGACCTGGTTGCCGCCATGGTGCAGGCCGGCGTCGACGAGGGGACCGCGGCCTTCGTCGCGGCGATCGACACCAGCATTGCCGAGGGGGCACTCGATCTCGTCGACCCGACCCTGGGCACCCTCATCGGCCGGCCCACCACATCGTTGGTCGAGGTCCTCAGAGCGGTCTGACGCGACGATCGGCGGTCACCACACGGCCTGGCCGGGGTTGGCCCCGGCGAACCAAGAGGACTCGCATCCGGTGAACAGCCTCTCAGGCCCGCCATGGCACCGACCCGACAGGCCGGTTGGAGAGGCAACGGATGGACCCATCGGGCCGAGGACGGCGGACGGCCTGCCGAGCAGTGTGCAAGGTATGGATATCGCGGTGATCGGAGCGGGCACCGTCGGACGGGCGCTGGCCTCGACGATGGTGCGTGCGGGGCATGCAGTGTGGGTCAGTGACGTCGACGGCGAGACGGCCAAGGCCACGGCCGACGCGACCGGCGCCACGACGGCCGGCTCGAACCGGAGCGCCGCGGATGCCGCGCGGGTGGTCGTGCTCGCCGTCTCCTTCGACGCGGTCGGTCCGGTCCTGGACGAGCTCGGCCGGGCCGTCGATGGCAAGATCGTCGTCGACGTCACCAATCGGATGGATCCGCAGCAGCTCGACGGGACGTCCAACGCCGAGGCCATCGCGGCCCTGGTGCCCGCGGCCCACGTGGTCAAGGCGTTCAACACCGTGCTGGCCGCGCGTCAGGCGGACCCGGTTGTCGACGGCGTGCAGCTCGACGGTTTCGTCGCCGGCGACGACGAGCAGGCCAAGCAGGCGATCCTGGACCTGGTCGCCTCGATGGGGTTCCGGCCGATCGACGCAGGCGGGCTGATCATGGCACGGGCACTGGAGGCGATGGCGATGCTGAACATCAGGCTCAACATCAGCAACGGATGGCCGTGGCAGGACGGCTGGAAGCTCGTCGGCCCGACCGGTTGACGGGGAGGGCGCCACGATGTGTATCGACCCGACACGGCGTCGCGGTGTCGCGGTACCCGACACTCCAGGGGAAGGCTGCCGGCCCGGGTCGGTCGTCGCGCGTCACGACGGTCAGGACGACCGCCACGACCGCGGTGACGACCAGCGTGACCGGGTGGCTGCGCTCGGGTCGATCCCTCCGACGCGCGATGCGGGGACGATCGGCGCGGAAGTCGGCCCCACGGGCCGGTTCGCCCGCACAGCAATGGCTCCACCGGGGCGAGGCGCCGCGGGCAGAGCCCGGGCACACTCGGTGCGATGACCGACGACCACGACCGGAAGGGCTCCCCGTGAGTACCGCGACGACCGTGTGCAGAGCGACGACCGTGACCGACGCGCCACCGGAGACCGAGCCGCTGCCCGACGTCGCCGCCGCCACCCGGGTCGGCGGCGACATCGTCGACGAGTGGGGGAAGCAGTCGTTCCCCGCGAGCGACCCACCGGCCAACTGGTGAGCCCACGACGGTCGGTCGCGCTCCCCTCGGGGGAGCTGGTGCCGGCGCTGGGGCAGGGCACGTGGGGCTGGGCGGAGCACCCCGACAGCCGTGCCGACGAGATGGCAGCGCTGCGCCTGGGCCTCGACCTCGGGATGACGCTCGTCGACACCGCGGAGATGTACGCCGACGGCGGGTCGGAGGAGCTGGTCGGCGAGGCGATCGCGGGGCGGCGCGACGAGGTGTTCCTCGTCGACAAGGTGTTGCCCGGCAACGCCGACCGGCAGGGCACCCTGGACGCCTGCCGGCGCAGCCTGGGCCGCCTGCGCACCGATCGGATTGACCTGTACCTGCTGCACTGGCGGGGGCGGGTGCCGCTCGGCGAGACGGTGGCGGCGTTCGACGAGCTGGTGCGCGGCGGCCAGATCCGGCACTGGGGCGTCAGCAACTTCGACACCCGTGATCTCGCCGATCTCGCCGCCGTCGCCGGTGGTGGCGACGTCGCGACCGACCAGATCCTCTACAACCTGCAGCGGCGCGGGCCTGAGTTCGACCTGATCCCGCACTGCCGGCAGCGTGGCCTGCCGGTGATGGCCTACTCGCCGGTGGAGCAGGGACGGCTGCTGGAGCACCCGGCCCTGGCGGAGGTGGCGAGCCGGCACGGGATCACCCCGGCCCGGGCGGCGTTGGCCTGGGTGCTGCGGTCCGACGGGATGATAGCGATCCCGCGGGCGGGGTCGCCCGAACACGTCCGGGACAACGCCGCAGCGCTCGAGGTCCAGCTCGATGCAGACGACGTCCGGCTGCTGGACCAGGCGTTCCCGCCGCCCCGGACCCGTCGGGCACTCGAGGTGCTCTGAACTCGCGAGCCAGTGGTGCTGATCGCGCTCGTGTCGAACGGGGTCGTGACGGATCGTGCGAGCCCGAGCACTCCGGCCCGACGAGCCGACCCGGCCGCTCAGCTGACGCCCGCGGGAGCCGGGTCCTCCACCTGCACCTCCAGCTCCCCGTGGGCGACATGCACCCGGACGTAGCGGCCGGGCGTCAGCTCGCCGACCAGCAGGAGAGCGGACAGGCGGTTGTCCACCTCGCGCTGGAGGCGCCGATCCCGTACACGCCGCTGCGGTACGCGGTCGAGGACATCGAGGTGGACGGCATGGTGATCCGCCCGGCGACGCGATCCTGGTCGGCTTCGGCGCCGCCGGGCGCGACCCCGCCCAGCACGGCGACACCGCCGACGAGTTCGACATCACCCGCGCGGCCGCACCGCACCTCACCTTCGGCTACAGCGTGCACCACTGCCCAGGCGCACCGCTGGCCCGCCTCGAAGCCGAGGTGGCGCTCCCGGCGCGCCTCGGCAAGTGGCGCTCGGCAGCGCAACGCGGGAACCGGCCGCACCACTGGCGGAGCTCGTCAGTGCGGGTGCCGTCTACACGACGCTGCTCGATTTGATCCCGCTCGGCCGGCTCCTGCCCACCGTCATGTGCCGACCGCATGGTTGTTCGAAACGAACGCGGGCGGTCCTCTCACCAATTCCACTGGGGCACAGCTGGGGCAAACCCCCTGCTACAACTGCACTCAACAACACATAGTTGCAAGCAATGGCGATCAGGCGCATCGTTTCACTAGGCGAATCTCCATCGCCGCAGGTCAGGGCCATGATCGACCCTCACTGGCAGTGAGGGGGTCACGGGCAGGCTCGCACACGGTGTCCTCCCACCTGATCGAGGCGGAACGTGATCGGGCGCAGGGACACGCTGGCGGACACCGACCTGCACGCGCTGAAAGTGCTCGTCCACCACGGCAAGGTCCGGATCGTCGACTGGGGCCTGGTCCCGGCACGGGCAGCCCCGCTAGTCCGTGCCGCAGCAGCGGCGGAC
This sequence comes from Amycolatopsis sp. NBRC 101858, assembly GCF_030269325.1. Classification (GTDB taxonomy): domain Bacteria; phylum Actinomycetota; class Actinomycetes; order Mycobacteriales; family Pseudonocardiaceae; genus Amycolatopsis; species Amycolatopsis ponsaeliensis. The sequence goes on from NZ_BSTD01000002.1 coordinate 1,888,944, forward strand.
GGCGTCTTCGGTCAGCGGGCCGTGCACGGGGTCCGAGACGACCGCGCGCAGTTCCGCGCTCCGGACCACGTCGAGTAGGTGCTCCGGGAACACCTCGGCACTCCACTGTGGTTCCCGGATCCCGAGAACCGCACCCGGTTTGCGCTGCAGGTGGTCGGCGACCGCCGGCCAACGGACCCGCAGAGCGGCCCACAGCGCGAGCAGCCCGGTCTCAGGTGTGTTGCCTTCGAGCGTCCGGACAGCGCGCAGAATGCTGTAGGTGTTGAGGAAGAGCTTGATCTCGCGGGGGTTGCCGCCAATCAGCGGGGCGAACTTCCGCAGCATGTGCTCGGTGTTCGCCTGCGTCTCCGGCGCGGCCACCGCGCGGACCGCGTCGACGGCCACAGCGTCGCGAACTTCCGGTTCGGTAACCGCGTTCAGCGCCGCCAGAATTCGGCCTTCGTCTCCGGCCGCGGCCTGGATCCTGTCCATGGCTTCGACGGCCGCGGCGGTCTTCCGCAGATCCTCTTCGCCGTCGGAGACGTCCAGGAGGTGCCCCAGCAACCGTTGCCGGGCCGTGTGGCCCAGCGCGGGCATCGGCACGGTCAGCTGGAACAGCTTGTCCATGAACTGGTAGCCCAGCGGGCCCGCCGCCTGCCGTCCGTCGCTGTCGAATTCTGCGTACGCCGTGGTGAAGCTCTGCCGGAGCCAGTATCCGTCGGCGCTCACCACGACGTAGGCCGCCCGCGACGTCCCGGCGGGGCCGTGGGCGTCCCGGAGCAGGGTCTGGACCGCTTCGAGGACCTCGACCACGTAGTCGTGCTTGCACCGGTCGAGGTCGTCAACCAACAGCACGACCGGCTTGCCTGTCTGCCGGAGCAGCCAGTCGAAGTGCTCGGCGACCCGACCCATCGGGTTCGCGCCGGTCTGCTCGAACAACCGGGCACCGCCGGCCGAGTCCCACAAGAGGACCCTGCCGGCTACCCGGACGCCGGGCCAGAGCACACCGACCGCCGCGATCGCCGCGAGTACCACCTTCAGCCACTCTGAACCAGGCTGTGGGGTACCGACGACCGCGCGGACGAGCAGGCCGATCCCGCCGGCGCACAGGACCAGCAGGATCGCCGACAGGACAAACGGAGCCCCGGAGCGGCGGGCCCGTGCGGCCAGCTCCTTGAGGTTGAGCCACCGCCGTGCCCACCAGCCCCGGTCCTGCACGATCGCGTTGCGGACCGCGGTCAGCAGCGCCCACCAGGGCGGCGACAGCCGGGACTGCTGCCAGGCGTCGAACGGGGTCACAAGCAGTCCCGCCCCGGTGAGCCGCCGGCCCAGCAGGCCCAGCAAGGTGCTCTTGCCGGCGCCCCACTCGCCGTCCACGTGCACGATCAACGACGTGTCGGGGTGCCGCAGCCGGGTTTCGGTGATCCGCGTCGCGAGTACTTCCGCCAGCGCGTCCCGCTTGAGCAGGTCGATCTCCGTCGGCGTGTCCGTGGTCCATTCGACATCGGACTTCTCCTGGACTCCGAACCGGCCGGCCGGCGGTTCGGTCACCGCTTCGAGCGCCGGCAAGGTGTCGCGGGCCACCTGGTCGACCAGGACGACACCGGCAGGCACACTCGCCGCCGTCGCCCGCCGGAAAGCCTCGTGGCAGAGCCTGATCACGGTGCGCACATTGCCGCTGGACAGTTCCACAAGATGGGATACAGCCTCTTCGGTGAACGGCTCGAGGCGGTAATGTCCTGTAGTCACCCCCTGCGATTGCTCGATGAGCGCCCGGACATCAGACACCCCGAATGGGGTCAGCACGATCACCTGGCCGATGCGCTGGCGTACGTCCGCACCGAGCTGGTCGAGTAGGTCCGGGACGCCCAGCAGGACGAGCATGACCCCGGACGCGGAAACCACTTCGAGCAGTGTCCGGAACGCGCTCAGCCGCAGTACTTCTACCTCGTCGAGCACGATGAGCAGTTTCCGGCGTAGCGCACCGTGCAATTGAGCGATCGACGCCATCGCCTCCAATGCGGCGACTTCCGAGTCGATTGCCCAGGTGATCCCCCGTTCGCGCAGGTGCTCGTCGGGCAGGTGACCGTTGAGCCAGTCCCATGCCGCGGTCCTCAGGTCCGCGCGCAGCAGAAGCATGAGCACACTGACAAGCGCGCGATCCGAAATGAATTCACGGAGTTTCCGCTCGAGGCTACTCGGCAGTTCCGGGGCGCTCGGCGACAGCGACTCAACGTCGGCGACGACGTCCGCCTGAAGCGCCGCGACGAGGTCGACGAACGTTTCGACGCCCAGTTCCTGCATAAGATGCAAGTACGTTTCCCGGAACGTGGTACTCGCCGCCAAGTACGAACTGGTGATGGGAAGGTGCGCTACTGACCGCACCAAGCTCACGGCCGTGTGGGTCTTCCCGGTGCCGTGTTCCCCGAGAACGACGACCGTGTTGCCCTGGCCCACGGATTCACGGATGTAAGCGTCGAGGCAGCCCCGGACCTGGCGAAACGGTTCCGTTTCAACCGTCGTTTCGACCGTGATTTCGCCCACGCCCATGGGCGTGGCGACCGCTATCGGAGAAAACGGGTTCCCAATCGGGGCGTTGTCGCGTTCGGCGCTCATGGTCTCCCGGGTGCGGGGGGCGGCGGATACGTCAACGGAAGTATGCCCGGCGTCCCCAGAAGAACAAAGGGGCTAGCCCGTCGTGCGGTGGGTGCGGTCGCCCAGGGCGTGGTCCGAAACCGCCGTGTCCAGGCGCTTCAGCAGCGGGATCGTCACCCAGTTGGTGCCGTCGAGGGGCCTTGCGGGCCTCCGAAGCCGTGGGCAACTGTGCACCTCGGCGCAGGTGCGCCACCGCTCGCTCCTCAAGTCCGGGCCGTCGTTGCAGCCTTCCGTCGCTGTGCAAGCCGGCCGTGTTACTCGTACAGGCAACCTCACGGCCTGTACGGCTGCTCCGCGCGGATGACATTCGCCAACGCCGTAACCAAAGTGCACGGCCCGGCGACTTCTTCCTCAGGCGTTTGAACATCAGCAGAGGAGCAGGAGTCGCATGCAGACGATCGCTGCTTTGATCTCCGTGCTCGCCGCGGCGATCGCGTTCGGCCAGGTACACCTCATGCGGAACTCAGCTCACGGCTCGCTGCTGAACGAGATGCTCCGGTGGCAGGGAGCACAAGATCTGCGCGACGACCGAGCCCGTATGTACGGGCTCGCGAGCAAGCCGTTCGAGTCGTGGAGCGCAGAGGAATACCGGTGCGTCGAGCGAGTCGCGACGGTTCTCGACCAGATCGGTTTCCTCGTGAAGCACCGCTACGTCACCATACGGGCGTTCCTGACCTGGCACAGCCAGGTCGTGCTCTGCTTCCAGATCGCGGACCCGTTGATCAGCTATCGGCGAAGCAGCGAGAACGTCCCGGAGCTCTTCCTGAACTTCGAATGGCTCGCCCGCCGATCTCTCAAGGCCACTCGCCAGCGAGCATGGTGGCACCAACGCAGCTGGCAACGCCTCCAAGCGCAGACACCGACGCTCACGACAACGTTCGATCTCACGGAAGTTTCCTCGACCCGGCGAACCGACAACCGGACCGCGGTCTTCAACGGCCCCAGTGTCGAGTAGCCGAGAGCGCGTGAACGAAGCGTTGCACGGGCGATGCGCGCGGCGATCTGGCCGAAGTACTAAAGCTTCGTCCGCAGCGGGTCTTCGACCGCATCCGGCAGGGAAGCCGGCTCGACACGGTCCGGGCGGCGGGCAGCGGCAATCGCGCACCCTACTGTGATCATCGCGCCCGCCACAGTGAGAACCCACGCCCAGGCGACACCCATGACAGTGGGCCGGCGGGCTGCTGCTGGCGGTGCTCGCCGCCGGGCTGTTCGCGACCGGCTGCGCGTTGAGGTCCGGCGACGGTCTGCAAACAGCAGCGAACGTCAGCTGGTGTCGGTCGCCTTCGCCGTGCCAACGCTGATCGGCCTGGCCGTTCACCTCAACTGCACCCGCATCACCGCAGCGTCGGGTACCAAACCATCCCGGCACCTGGTCGGGATCATCCCACCCCGCGCCCGCGGCTTCCAGGAACGCGCCCTGCTGGGCACGGTGACGACCACCCTCGACCGTGACCGCACCACCATGCTCGCCGGACGCGCCGGCTCGACCCTGCTCACCATCGGGATAGCGCTGTTTGCCGAGATTGGAGAGGGTCAGTCGCCGGTTTCCGGCCGACACCATCACCTTCTGCCCCAGCACATGCGGTGGCGGTGCAGGCGTTGCGGCTGTCTCTGCCGATGTGGCGGTGCCAGCTCATTCCGACGCCGCTGTCTGAGCGGGGGACGGCAGGACGCTCTCCATCACCTCCGGGACCGTCCTCCGGAGGTGACAGCGGAGACTTCGGCCCCTACAGCATCCGGTTAAACGTGCCCAGCTGGCCGTACTGACCGGCAGCTCAAACCCGAGCTTCTTCTGCCTGCCGTCCGACGGGAAGCAGGAAGATCCTTCTGGTCGCGCCGAGCTGCCCGAGACCGCGCGGCGGCCACCGAGCTGCTCAAATCGCTGGCGGCGTGGGCGTAGCTTCCGTCTTGTCGAAGCGCAGATTTCGCCATTCTCCTGGGAAGTCCGGGAAGTCGATCGGGTCACCAGAGCGATCGATCGTCCAACCGGGAGGCCAGCGGCTGGCATCGTTCGCAGGAACCAGCGCCACCGACGCCAGGAACCGGGCGGCTCCGCGGTAAAGATCGTTGTCGCCGTCATCGAACGACGCGTTCGCGAAGTTCACGGCCTGGAAAAGCAAGCGCTTCCGAACCAGGCCATCCCAAGTTTCGCCTCTTCGAAGGCGAGAGGACCGTCCGTTCTCACGCCTTCGAAGCGAAGGTACCGAAAGGAGGTGAGCCGGAAGTTGCCGCTCCCGAGAAACCACGTCTTGAAGAACCACGCAGCCGCGGCGAACACTGCGTTGGAGAATTCCGCCCGGCCGGTGAACTGCGCTCGGCTGAACGTGGCTTTGCCGTCGAACGCCGTGTTCGAGAAATCGGCGTCACCGATGAACGTCGCGTCGGCGAACTTGGCTTCACGCACCCGGCGGTCGTGGAAGTCGAAGTCGACGAGCGTGGCACCGGTAAGGTCCAGATCGATGTCCGCCCACCGCTTCTCGCTGTCCTCGGTGATCAAGTGGTCGGCCAGGATTCGCTGAGCCGCCAGCCGAACCTGCAGCTCCTGATGACGCGGATCGATGTCCTCGCCGGCCTTGCCCGGCCGCACCGAGGGCTCCCGGCGCACGGCCGCGTCGAAGGTCTCGGCCGGGCGAACCGGCGGCGTGAACGGCATCCGCAGATACGCGCAGAGGACGTTCACGATGGTCTGCCGCTGGCCGAGGTTGTTCTGCGCCAGGCGTTCCAGCGCGTACAGGCCGCCGAGCCGGACCGGCGCGCTCTGACCGAGCTGCTCGACGGCCTTGGTGTACTGCTCGGTGATCCGCCGGTCGATGACGTCGTCCCGGGCGTCCTGCGCGGTGCGTTCCGCCAGCCGGTGAACCTCGTACTTCTGGAGTACGTCGAGCTCGGTCGACCGTTGCCGCCGGACCGCCAGCCACAGCGCCACCACCCCGCCAAGACCGACGCCGAGCGTGCCGCCGGTCCGGATGGCGTCGAGCCTGTCGCCGTCGACCCGCATCCCCAGCAGCAGCCAGACCGCGGCAACCGCGACCACGATCATCATCGGCAGCCCGGCGGCGATCACCCACCGCGGGATCGGCGTCAACACCGGACGCCGCGGCGACCCGGGCTCAGTCGGTTCGATCACCTACAGGTGTCGCACCGGCGACCGGAAACGCAACACCCAGTGGCAGCAGTGCCAGCTCCGTTGCCGGGCGATGAACACCGCGTCGGCGTACCTCGCGGCCTGTCACCGCCGCGCTCCGACGAGCTGGCCTGGAAGTTGACGGGCCGGCCTTGCGTTGTCCGGACCAACAGTATCGTGTCGTGGACTGCGAAGTGTTCGCCGACGTGGTCGATCTCGTGCATCAAGTCTTCCCCGGCGAAGACGCCGCCAGCCTTATCGCTGCCCTTCAGCAGACTCGCGAACCGCCCGCCTGCGCAGGCCTGAGGTGCTTCCCGCCAGCTGAGTTCGAACGCCCGACGAAGGGGTTGTCATCTCGACCACCACGGAGCAAGCCGTCGGAGGTGAGCACGGACCGCGTCGATGTAGACGGTCTCGTGGTTGGTCAGCTCCCCGAGGTCGACGAGTGACGAAGGGATGTTCATCGCGCTGTCCGTGTTGTTCGCCGGCGCGTTCCACGCTTCGTGCATGGCCGTCCCGGCGGTCGCGCGAACCTGCTTGATCAGCTCCGCGAAGGCCTTTCCGACCTGTTCGGATTCGATGACGATCCAGGCCGCGTGATACGCGAGGTCCGCTTGCACCGAGCGCAGCGCCTCGGACAGCCTGACCCGTTCTTCGCCGGGTGCGTCGACGCGGCGGCGCCGGATGGCGTACGGGAACTCCTTATAAGACTGGTACGCCGCGAACGCTTCCGCGAAGGCCACCCGAAGCCGGTTGCGCTCCTCCTCCCGCGTTTTCCTCCGCGCGAGCCAGATCGTGATCGCCGCGGTGATCAGAGCCGCGAGGAAGGCGCCAGACACGACCGCGGCCACCAGCACGCTGGTGCCGCCGGCCGCGGAGGTTCCTCCGCTCGGTGCGGTCACCGTCGTGGTGGTCACGTCGACGGGGTTCGCCACGACGCCATTATCGGTCATGCGGCCTCGGTGCCGGTCTCGCCCGTTTCGCCGGTGGGAAGGTGCGCGGCCTCTTCGCCGGGCCATTCGCCGGTGCGCTGCCACCACCGCTCGCGCAGCAGATGGGCCACGACGTGCCCGAGCAGCGCCACGGGCCCGTCCTTGCGGGTCCAGCGTTGTTCGGCCGGATCGCCGGGATACCACATGCAGAGGGACCCGTCGGGGTACCGGTGCGGGGAGTCCGACGGCAGGTCGGTGTAGACGTGCGGGATGTTGGGGGCCGCGCGGCCGAAGACCACCGTCACCGCCTGGACGGGCAGGTCAGGGAGGTCGAGCCGGACGGCGATGGCGAAGCCGCCACGGTGACGTCGCGGCGGCCGCACCACGCGCACCCGCAAGTCGCACGCGGCGAGCCGGTGCTGGAACAGGAGCCGGGGCGCCGGCTTGGCGTACCAAGCCGGCGCCCGCCACGTTGGCGCGTTCCTCACTCCCGGGGCTCCGCAGCGCCGTACGCCCGGGTCGGCCGGATCAGGGTCGACGGGCCGCCGAGCCCGAGGGTGGCCGTCACCACCGGAATGTTCCGGCGCAAGACCGCGATCTTGCCCGCCAGACCGCTGGGCGACGGGTTCTCGACGTACTTGAAGAAGACCCCGGACAAAGCGGTGAGCACAGCCTCGCGGTCATCGTCGTGCGCTAAGGCTTCCGCAAGTCCGTCGGCGGCCGTCCGGAGCCGCTTGGCCGCGATGTCACGCGAGACCAGGAGCTTCACGTTGGGCGAGACGCCCGCCGGATCGGGCGTCGCGCGGCCGGCTTCGACCCGAGCCGCGGCGTTCATCAGCACCGCGCTCAACGCCGCCGCCATGCCCATCCCCGGCTCGACGAACTCCCAGGCCCAGACCGTGAGGTTGTGGGAGGAGAAGCCGGGCTGGTTGTACTGCTTGTTCCACGCCTTCAGCAGCCGGACGACGCGGCGGCGGGTCCGACGCAGCGACGGCATGCCGGCAGTGAACAGTTCGACGTGCCGTTCGGGGGGGTACCAACCTCCAGATCGCCCGCAGCTCGACCGGCCCGGTGGGCTTGGCCCGATCAGGGAAGGGCAGCAACCGACGTGTCGCGCTGGCGATCTGGGAGTGGACCAGCGACCTGCTCGCCCAGCAAGACGCCACCGAGCCCGACCTTGACCAGCACGGAGAGCCGGCGCCGTCGCCGGTCCAGACGAGCGAGCGGTCCTTCATCCGCGGCCCCGAAGGCACGCACACCGTCGCGACCACCATCGTCGCGATGATCGTCAACATCGCCCAGTGCGCGCCGCCGCGGACAGCGCTGGCAGGGCCAGGAACGACGCCACCGCGCCGCCGAGGTGTCCTACCCCGTCGCCGATCGCGGCGGCTGTGCCGCGGGCGTCGGGAAGCTCTCGGTCGTATGCGTGAACGCCGGGGCACCATGATGCCGATCGCGACGGTGAACACTGCCGCGCCCGAGCCGAGCACCAGCAGCAAGTAGGTGACCAGGGCCATGGCCGCCGCGAGCACGGAACTGGTCTCGGAAGTCTTTGGACTCGACGCGAAGTCCGTGCCCAAGGCCGAGACGGCGGTGATATTCCGGGCCGCCGTTCGAAAGTTCAGTTAACAATAGACGGAAGGTCTGGCCATTCGACCAGATCAACAAAACCGATCAACGACATAGCGGATCTCGCTCGTCGAATTAACCCGGGATCTTTCGTAGCCATTTCCAAAAGTGGCGCCGTATTGAAGTATGCAACCACGTTCACAAACCGCCTGATTCGACGCCGTGCGACTCTTTCCAGTCCGAGTTCGATCAATTGCACCAGAGTTGAAGTGACCAGGCGGGGATCAATCTCAGCGTCGTGCATTAATTTGTCCAGAGCCCCGTAGGCCGCCTCGTTGTCGCGATCGGACATCAGGATTCTCATTGCGCAATGGACCAGTGTTTCAGCGGCGACGGAACGGGCAAAGCCTACGCCGAGCACCACAGTCAATGTGTCTGTAGGAGTGTCAGGATCTGCGCAAATTGCATGAAGCAAAGTCGTCCAGAGCCGACTCGGCATAGGGATCCCACCGAGTCGCCCCAGGGTGAGGCAATCCTCAAAGGCCGACAGTTTGACATCGCTTTTAGCGGTGATCGCGGATAGGATCACGTTAGCAGGAGAGCGAAGCTTGCCGTCGTAAAATGCGAACGCATTCAGTGCCGAATCGACATTTCGACTCAATGGCTCAACGGCATGCAGGAGAACATCGTCTTGCGGTGATTGGTGAACGTGGATTCCAGACTCCATCACACTGCCAGCTGGCAAGACTATTTTCCCGTTCGACTGGGAGTCAGGAATCCCGAAGCTCCATGCGAGATCAGTATCCAGTACACTTGGAGGTTCATCCCGCATTAGCACGACGTCCCGCCGGGTCCCATGACCTGTGCGCCTGATCGCAAGTATGTCGATCAAGCTAGTCCACTCCTCGGCGCCCAGTTGCGAGCGCCACAGCAGAGTAAGTTTCTGCCAACTGGTGACCGGGTCGTCATCATCAGACAGGTCCGAGGCACTAAAAGACTTCCCGGTCGTCAATGCCAGAATAACCAGGTTCGCCGTGTAGACGGCAATCCTCCGAGCCGTGGGAAGACGACGAGGCTGGTAGCGGTCCAGACTAGCGTCGATTCGAGAATACTGCGCCGACGCGAGTAGGCTGCGCACGACCGAGGTGAGCGTAGTCCTGTCTGCCGCCGACACATCGTCGAGAAGTTCACCCAGGAACCCGAAGATAGCTGCTCGCGTTGTCAGCGGAGCAAAGGACAGCAGGGCGTGCAGCATTGTGTCGTCAACTTCAGGAATGCCAAAATGATGTGCGGACACGGCGCGCTGCTTGACCACGAGATCAAGGGCCATACGGTGGACCAGTCTGGCCACCAAGTATTCACCGAAAGTAGCATGCAAGAACTCATAGGTGTGTACGAACTCGTTGTCGAGAGACGCCCGGGCCTCATGAATAAAGAAGAACCGGCCGACAATAAGCTGCGCTGCAGTGAGTCTAGTGCGCATGGTCTCGCCGGGACCATTCCGTGCATCAAACAGGGCGTCTAGATCACGTCCGAGATCGTTTTCCGCAACCCACTGACTGCCTCGGTTAAACATAGCGAATGCGACAACGGATAGTCGCGCCAATTCCTGGTCAACGCCTCGATCGATCTCTTTGTCGAGCATGCTCGGGTTACTCTTAGCAATCTCGCGTCGGGCGAAGCGGGTCAATAGCTCTTCGTAGAGTCGCGCCCGACCCATGGTCAGGCCATCCCGCTGAAGTGCATTGCCGTCGGCGTCGTAAAGCGCCAGCATGAAAAGGAGCAGCGGTTGCCCCGCCAGGGCGCCATGCGCAAGGACGCTGTTAACACTGAGAGAGTCGAGCCCATTCCTCTTCTGATAGTCGGCGTTGACCCCGTTCCATGCCGATAGCCAGCGGGCAACTTGTGGTTCTTCGAACGGCTCCAAGCGCAGCACCACGGTACCGTCGGGCAGCCTGGCGCGGTTGGCCACCGCGATCCGACTAGTCACTATGACAACAACCGCGCGGTTGTGCTCCCTCTCGCGCCGCTGGAAATCGCGGATCTTCGTCAGATAGTCCGATCGACTAACTCCAGTCGCCTGCAGGAGCTCGTCGAAACCGTCGAGGAGGACGACCGGGACGGCCGCGCCAGCCGATCTGGCCAACTCGGGCCAATCAAGGCGTTCCCCTGTTGCTACACGGATAGCGTGTTCGATCTGTTCCTGCAGGTCGGCCTCTGCTGGAACATCGCGAAGGACGACCCGGATTGCGAAAAAGTCCTCCGGGGGCAGGAGGGCGGCGAGCATCTTGGTCAGGACCGACTTGCCCGACCCAGGTTGGCCGAGCACCATCAGCGGCGTGGTGATGGCCCGCGAGCAGGTCAGGTAGCCTGCGAGATAGTCCTGGGCGTCAGATCGAACCGGTAGGTTCGTCCACCATGAATCCTTACTGACCTCATCACGCTGATTTGCCTCGGCCACACGGAACAGCGGCGCGACGTATGCGTCCCTGAGCGTCGGCACCGCGAGTCCCCGCGGCAGATCTCCAGCTTCCACCAAGGGGCGGTCGAGCGCGGCGCAATGAGCTCGGACCACGGCATCTCGCCGGTCGTCGGGGGTCATGCCGCTGGTCACTGTGAGGAGCAGATCACGCAGGCCGTCAAGAGAAGTCCGAGTGGCAGAGTGCTCGATCATCGACACCCACACCCCGAATTCAGGGCAGTCGACGGCGAGTCGCCGATAGTGCCCCTGGTACAATTCAAGCGCCCTGTCGGGAATCTCTTTCGCCACCTCGGCCCGATAATGGTCGCGCTTTACCGCACTGAGGCGCTCCCAGACGAGCAGACCCTGAAGAAATTCGATGAAGTTCTCCACCGATGCCGCAAAGTACGTTGTTAGTTCGGCGCCGAGTCGTTCGGCTGGCAACTCTGGTCCCGGCAAAGGGATCTCCGAGCCAAGAAGGGCACTGACAAGGTCTTTAGCCTTCGGGGTAGCAGGCCGCTCGGCGGCGATTATGGCTAATTGCTCCTGCTTAATGATCTTCAGCTGCTTGAGCTTCTTCACGTCGACTGGGAGGCCGACCTTGCCAAGCGCCTCGAAGAACGCGGTGACGACTATGACGCTATGTGCCGCTTCTAGCAGCTGGGTTCGTCCAACCCGATTGAGTCCAGTGACCTTGTCGGCGACGGTCTTAGTCAGCTCATTGCCCAGCCGCACCAGTTCGGCGCGAGCGCCAAGCAGGTTGATACCGCCCACGAGCAGCAGCCCGGTAGCCGAAAGACGGTCAACGAGGTTGAGCAGGGCAGTGTCTCCACCCAGCAGCTTGACAGCGTCGTTGTAACGGAAGCCTCGTCGCATGTCGGCAAGTATGCCCGCTGAGCCCTGGCGTGCAGAGAGGACCCGCCGGGGCGATATTGATCTGTCACACAGAATCGATATTAAGCACGGGAAGGACCTTTTCGGCCTTAGCCGCCATGCACTAACGAACAAGACAGCGCTATTGAAATTTAGCGACCGGGTTTGACTGGCGATCTTGCTCGTCCACCAATCGGGCCCTGATCGATCCCCGGCAGGCGTGGCGTATCCCGGCCGGCTTCACTCCCGTGGCCGCGCCGTGACGAGCGCCGCCGCGTCCTACTGGGTGTCCGGACTGCTGGAGCTCGTAGGCGAGCTCCAGTGGGGGAAGTGGATGATCGCGCGACCCACTGTTCATCGACATGCCCCGGCGCAACCTCACCCTCGTGCTCAACGCCGCCCTCCCCGCCCAGACTACGAGCAAATCCACCTGTCTATCGCCGCCGTCGAACACAGCCGCTTCACCGGATACCCCATCCGTCCGAAGCACCACCGGTCCGCGATCTAGGAGAACCCGCAATGACGATCACCACCAACGCCCAGTGGACCGGGCGTTCCCTCGTCACCGACGACCTCTTCCAGCGGCTGACTGACCGCATCATCCAGGTCGAGGGCTTCGAGCGTGACTTTGTCGGGCGCATCCTGGACCAACCACTCGCGTTCCTCCTCGCCTGCGCCGCCAACGACGGCGCCCCGCTCGCACCGAGCGAACTCGTGCACATCGGCTGGCACACTTTCGTCCTCGACACCTCCGAGTACGCCGCCTTCTGCGATCGCATCGCCGACCGATTCATCCACCACGTGCCCACCGACAACGGTCCCGCCGTCGAGTCTTCTACGGGCACGCAAACTGTCCTTGTATTGACAATTTTTTGTCAATACAAGTCGAATATGTCCAGTCACGGAGGTTTCCATCGGAAGCATCCCGGCTGGCAGGTGGGTAGCCGGAGATCTTTTTGACGCTGTCTCGGCTTGGCGAGCTTCCGCGACGGCGATTGTGGTCCGCGCAGCCGGGGTGGTATACCGAAGGCGGGTTAAGCGGCTTTGGGAGGGGTGCGCGATGACCCGGGATCCCGTTCACCACTCGCTGTTCACGGTCGACATCGAAGACTTCAGCGCAAGGTACCGGAACGACCGCGCCCGGCTGGCCGTGCGCGCTGCGATGTATCGCCTGGTTCATGACTCCTTCACGACGGCTGAGGTCGACTGGGACTCCTGCACGTACCAGGACTGCGGCGACGGCGCCGTGATCATCGTGCCGCCCAAGGTTTCCACCGTGCTGTTGCTCGACCCGTTGCTGCCCGGGCTGCTCGCCGGTTTGGTCGACCACAACCTCCGGGCACCGCCCGCCCAGCGGATCAGGCTGCGGGTCGCCGTGCACGCCGGTGAGATCACCCGTGACGAGCACGGGGTGACCGGCCACGACCTGGTCGTGGTCTGCCGTCTACTGGACTCGGCCGAACTCAGGGCCGCGCTCGCCTACGCCGATACCCCGCTGGCGGTCGGGGTGTCCGACCACGTCTACGACACGATCGTGCGGCATGGATACCGCGGCATCGAGCCGTCGACCTACCACCCGGTCACCGTTCAGGTGAAAAAGACCCGGCTGCACGGGTGGATCCACGTGCCCGGCTCCCGGGTGCCACCGTCGTTCGAAGCACACGGCGGTGAGACGCCGCCGCAGCAGTTGCTGCCGGATCTGACCGCGTTCGTCGGGCGCGCCATGGAGCACCGGCTGCTCGACAAGCTCAGTGTCGAAAGCCGCCTCCTGGTGCTGAGCGGCCCTCCCGGCGTCGGCAAGAGCGCCATCGCGATGCAGTGGTGCCACCAGGTCGTCGACCGCTACCCCGACGGCCAGCTGTATGCCCACCTCGGCGGCCCGGCCGGGTCGGTGACGGTCGAGCAGGTGCTGGGGCACTTCCTGCGCGTGCTGGGCGTCGCCGCCCCTCGCGTGCCGGTCGGCCTCGCCGAGCAGTCCGCGCTGTTCCGCTCCCTCACCGCGGGCCGGCGGCTACTGCTGGTGCTCGACGACGTCGAGTCCGCCGACCAGGTCCGCGCCCTGCTGCCGTCGTCGGCGGTGAGCACGACTGTCGTCACCAGCCGGTCGAGGCTGAGCGGACTGGTCGCGAACGGGGGACGGCTGATCGAGATCGCCCCGCTCCCTGAAGAGGACGGGGTGGAGCTGCTCGCGCGGCTGGTCGGCGACGGCCGGATCGAACGTGAGCAGCCGTGTGCGCAGCAGCTGGCGGCGCTGTGCGCCGGGCTCCCGCTGGCATTGTGTGTGGCGGGCGCCCGGCTGGTGTCCCATCCTCGGTGGTCGGTGGAAAAGGTGGTCGCAGAGCTGGTCGACGAAGGGCGTCGGCTGGCCGGCTTGTCTCTTGCCGGTGATCTGTCCGTACAGGTGGTGTTCGATATGTCGTCCGAAACGCTGTCCCCTCCCGCCGCGCGGCTGTACCGGCTGCTCGGCCTCCATCCCGGCCCCGACTTCGAAATCGGTCTCGCCGCCGCCGCGGTGGCCGTGCCGACGGCCGAGGCGGAACGGCTGGTGGACGAGATCGTGACGGCGAACCTGCTGGCCGATCCCGCCGCCGACCGGTACCGGCTCCACGACCTGATCCGGTTGCACGCCCGGCAGCAGGCATTGGCGCACGAGCCGGCGGAACAACGAGAGCTGGCCCTGCGCCGGATGCTCGACTGGTACCTGCGCACGGCCACCGACGCAGGTGCCGTCGTGACCCCGCACCGCACCGACGTGCGCCGCGATTTCGCGGACGTCCCCGTCGAAACCGTCACGTTCGCCGGCCATGCGGACGCCCTGGAATGGCTCGACCGCGAACGGGTGAACCTGCTGGCGGCCGCCCGCTCGGCGGCGGACAACGGCTGGAACACCACCGCGTGGCAGCTGGCCGACGCGATGTGGGGCCTGTTCCTGTACCGCACGCACTACTACGACTGGCTGCAGTTCGACCTGCTCGCCGTCCGGGCGACCGTGGAGGACGCCGACCGCGAGGCGGAGGCCGGCGCGAACGACCGGCTGGGCCTGCTCTTCCACGCGTTGGGGCGCAACGACGAGGCGCTGGCCCACATGGCGACGGCCGCGCAGATCTGGCGGGAGCTCGGTGACCGGCACCGGATCGCGGGCTCGATGGAACGATTCGGCTTCGCCTACCTGGACCAGGGCCGGATCGAGCTGGCCCTGACCCATTTCGAACAGGCGCTCGAGGGCTACCGGGAACTGCGGCAGCAACGCAGTGTCGGGCTCGCCTTGGTGAGCATCGGGCGCGCGCTGTTCACCGCCGGCCGCCCCGCCGAGGCCGAACCACCGCTGGCCGAAGCCGTCGGGGTGCTGGACGGCCTGGACGTGCCTGATCCGTACAACGCGGCGAGAGCGCGGATCGCGCTGGCTCGCACCGAGATACAGATCGGGGCCAGGGAGCGGGCACTGGAGCGGCTGCGCGTGGCCGCGGCCGCGATGCGGGCCGTGAACTCGCCGCTGGGCCAGGCGGACGCCGAATGGGCTTTGGGTGAGCTGTTCGAACACGCCGGTGAGCCGCGGGTCGCGAAAGGCCACTACGAGCGCACCGAGGAGATCTACGCCCGGCTCGGCAACCCCGGGGTGGACCAGGTGCGGGAGCACATCAGCCGGCTCTGAGGAGTCAGGCCCGGAAAACGCGCCGGTAGGTCGGGGGGATGGGTTCGTCGGCCGGATGGGTCACCGGTTCGCCGTCCACCTCGATCCAGGCGTGGAACGAATACGGGTCGACGGCGAACCCGAAGCACCAGTCGATCCGGAGACCGAGGAACGCGGCCGTCAGCACCGCGGTCAGCGAAATCTCGACGCAGGCGACCCGGCCGGGGTACCACCGGCTCGCCCGGCGGGCGGCGCTGAGCGCGGAGAGAGCGTCCGCGGCGCTCGCCTCCGGCTTCGCCTTCTTCAGCCTGGCTACTAGAGCGGCCGAGGTCCGGAAGGGCAGGCGCAGGAGCAGCAACGCCAGCAGGAACGTGAACGGGGCGGTGAGCCGCCAGCGCCGGCCCGCGGGGACCTCGTCCGCCGGCACGGCCATCAGCACGCCGGCGGCATGACGGCCTTCCGCGTCGGGCAGTTCGACCAGCCCGCGGGCCACCAGCGTGGACACCAGCTCGTCGGCGTCCCGGCGGATCCGGTCCGCCGGCACTGCCGGGTAGCGAGCGAGGAGGGCGTCGACCGCCTTGTCGACGTCGGCCGCGCTCCGCAGCTCCTCGTAAAACGCGGCGCCGCTGCGGTTGAGCACGAACCAGCGCCCGGTCGCCGAATCGAGCAGCACGAGGCGGCCCGCGTCGTCCGGCACGGCCCGCACACTGGCGGGCACCCTGGCTTTGATCACGGTCGGACCCCCTCCTCGCGCTCCCGCAACCACGCTTCCACCGCGAACACCTGGTGGAGTGCGCCCCACGGGGTGGGCATGCCCTGGATTGCGCCCTCGAGGACTTCGCGGACCGGCCCGGGCTCGAGGATCCCGTGGTCGGCGGCGACGGATTCGGTGAGCATCCGCCGCAACACCGGCGCCGCCCGGCGGACACCGAGGTACACGCCACGCGTGTAATCACCCTTGGTCGTGCGGGCCAGCACCGCCGGGGGTACCAGCCCGCTCAGCGCCGCGCGAAGCAACGGCTTGGGCGTCCTCGGGTCGGCGCGCCGGCGCGCGGGCAGCGCGAGGCAGGCCCGGACCACCTCGGTGTCCATGAACGGGGCGTGCACCTCGACGCCGAACTCGGCGCCGACCGCCCGGACGGTGCGGAGGGTCAGCGTCTGCTGCCTCACCAGCTCCTGGGTGACCACGTCGCCGGCGTCGAGGTCGTCGTCCTCGGCCAGGTGGTCCGCGGTCTCCCGGATGTGGGCGGCGAGAGACCGTCTGGCGGCCGGGGTGAGCCACTGCGCCGAAGGACGCCGCCAGTAGGCGATCCGGTCCGCCTCCCAGGACTCCGCACCGACCGGGCGACCGGCTGCCACGTCCTCCGCGAGGGAGTCCAGGGCCCGGCGCCGGGTCGTCCGGCTGAGCGTGACCGCGCGGCTGACCAGCGCGAGCGGCGTCCGGCCGCGCAGCCGCGCCCACGCCACGCAGTCGGACCACAGGCGGGTCAGCTCACCGTGCCGCGCGAGGTCCGCGAGGTAGGCGGCCGGAGCTTTCAGCACGACGTCGCCCCCCTCGCCCGTGAGATGGGCTTGGGAGCCGAATTCGACGGCGCGCGCCAATCGCGTTCTCAGCGCCCCCGTCGCCAGCGACGACCCGTGCGGCCAGTCGCCGGTGGGACGCAACACCTGGTAGGGCAGGTGCCGGGGACCCGCGGGCACGAGGTGGTGGCGGATGCCGGTGACACTTCGAGCGTGCCGCCCTGCGAATTCGATGTCGTCGGTGACCGGGGCGGCGGGATTGACGGAGGTGAAGGAGTCGAGCTCGCCCAGCTCGCCCGCCGCCAGCACCGTCAAGGACGTCGAGTCCAGGCCACCCGAGAGGTCGAACGTCCACCGATACGGCGACAGGGTGCGGGCCCGTACCGCCGTGGAGAGGGCGGCCCGGAGCCGTTCGGCGGATTCCGCCATCGTCATTTCCGGTTCGGGGCGCAGAACGGAATAAGGACGCTCGCGGAGGCCAGCCCGGCCGATCGACAAAACGTGCCCAGCCGGCACCCGGTGGATACCGCGGTACATCGACCGCCCGCGTACCGGTTCGCCCGATTCCGGACAGGCGAGGATCGCCGCCACGGAAATTTCGTCCAATGGCCCACCCGCCAGCCGCGCGAGGTCCGAAGAATCGGTGCCGAACCAGACGGCATCCGCCTTCTCGGCAACGAAGAGCGGAAACTGACCGACTGGGTCGGCCAGGAGGACCGCCCCGGATCGGGTGATCAGGAGACTGGAGTGGCAGCCCGGCCAGCCGTCCGTCGCGCCGACGTCGTTCGAGCGTGATATGGCCTCACAAGCCTGGGCCAGCTGGGAGTCTGGCACGAAGCTGTGTCCGATGAGGAATAGTGTGCCATCACGGGAGCCCGCCTCTCGGAGGCTGGCCGACAGCGTGCGCGAGACAACGTGGGCGAGCCCGGTCGCCCTGGTCCAGCAACCGACGAGGCTCATCGATTCACCACGACGGCACGTCACCTGGGTCCGGCACGGGTTCAGGAACTAGTCTTCCTGGCCGCTATCGTCCACGCTTCCGTTGCCATTCCCGCGGGTGGTCTTGAAGACCGGACCGAAATCGAATACCGCCGGCGGCTCGTAGTCACCCTCGGGAACGATGAGGACGGTGTTCGGGTCGACGTCAGCGTCGTTCACGAGTGCCCCCTGATACGTTATGGCGAACCGTCTTCGTCCAGTCACTGTCCGCACATAGTACTGTTGTTCGGGTCGATTGACAAAAAGTCACCCGCACAGGAAGTCGACTTGTCGAACCGGTCGGGTTGAACCAAGCTGTTGCCGAACCGCCCACCCCCGGAGCTCCAGAGTCAACAGGCCGGCAGGTCCGCCTTCACCGACTCACTGCCCCTTCCTCTAAGCCGTGTACTCTTCAAATCGAAGCCGATAAGCCATCAGGAGGCAGAGTGTCGAGCACGGGAGCCACGACCGTGGAGGCCCGGTCCCTGCTGTGGACCCCGTCCGATTCGGTCAAGGACGTCAACCGCCGGAAGGTCATCCGCGCGGCGATGGCGGATCCCGGGATCACCCAGGTGAGCCTGGCCAAGCGCCTTCTGCTGTCGCAGGGAACCGTCTCCGCGGTGGTCTCGGAACTCCAGCAAGAGGGCATCTTCCGCGTGCAGAGCGAGGAGGGCGAGCGCGGCAAACGGGTCCGGCTCGGCGCCGTCCGCGGAGTGGCCGTCGGCGTGGAGGTCAACCACGACCGGATCGCGGTGGCGGCGCGCCGGGTGGACACTTCGGCGGTCGAGTACGAATCCGTGGCCTTCCGCGCCGATCAGGGCAGCAGCAGCTGGGTCCGGGAGAGCGCCAACCTCATCAAGGAGCTCACGGTGCAAACCGGGCTCGACATCGATCACATCGTCTCGATCGGGGTGGGCATCCCGGCCGCGGTTGACCCGCGGACCGCCTTGGTCACCCAGGTCGCCGCCTCGCTCGACTGGGACATCACCGGCAGCGTCCCGGAACGATTCCGCGACCACTTCCGCGATGTGCCCATCATCGTGGACAACGAGGCCAACTACGCGGCCTACGGCGAGCACCTGTACGGAGCCGGCCGCGGCGCCGGGACCATGCTGTTCGTCAAGGCGTCCGTCGGCCTCGGCGCCGGGTTCATCATCGGCGGGCTCATCTACCGGGGACGGCACGGGTACGGCGGGGAGATCGGTCACCTGACCATGGAGCCGGACGGCATTCCGTGCCGGTGCGGCAACCGCGGCTGCCTGGAGACCCTGGTCGGCGGGGCCCGGCTCCTCGAGCAGGTCCGGCAGGCGTACGCGGGCTATCGCGCCGATCTGCCGACCAGCGTGGAGGGCATGATCGAGCGGGCCAAGCGCGGCGACGCCGTGTGCCGGCGGGTACTCCAGGACGCCGCCCGGACCATCGGCCTGGCCCTCGCCCGCGTATGCAACCTGATGAACCCCGAGCTGATCGTGCTCGGCGGCGAACTGGGGAGGGCACCGGAACTCCTGCTCGGGCCCATGATGGACGGGCTACGGCTCTACGCCCTTCGAGGCATGGTCGAATCGAAGGACCCGGTGAAGATCGTCGGCTCGGACCTCGGTCTCGCCGCCGGGGCGCGGGGAGCGCTCGGATTCGCCCTCATGACCGACCGCACCATAGAAGCTTGAGCAAGCCTTAAGGCACGACCTTCTTGACTTCAATTTGAAGCAACGTAGACTTTTGTCAGAGGCTCACAGTTATCGGGTCCGAAGTTGGGAACGATGGCCATGCGGTACCAGGACGCCATAAGCGACCTCTCGCCGTGGATCCGTCGGCTTGCCGGTAGCTGACAGACGGACGGGTGTACGACCGGGTCGAAGCAACGAACACTTCGATTCGATGGTCGGACGTCATGAAAGGTGCCATGCGATGGACGTCCCCCCACTTCACCTCATGACGACGGGTTCTTCGTCCGGCGGCATCCGCCGCTTCGCTGGCCGCTACTTGCCGAAGGCCTCCGCCACTTCGCGCCACCGCCCCGCACCGAAGCTCGGTCGCGGCTGGATCAAGCCACCGTCGGCGGCCACGACGGTCAGCCGCGAGGTGGAGACCGAGGCTCGGGAGGAACGCTGGAACACGATGGACATCGAGCGCACGGTCTTGGTGGCCGTGCACACGATCACCAGCCTGATCCGGCTGGAGGACATCGTTCTCCCGCTCGAGGACGATCCGCGCGTGCAACTGGTCTACACCCAGGTGCCCGACCAGTTCGGTGAGGGCGTCGAAACCCGGCTGCGGGACATGGAGGTCCGGGTCCTCTCCTGGGGGGAAGCGACCAGGCGGAAGTTCGACCTGGTCGTCGCGGCGAGCCTGCACCGCCTCGGCGACCTGCCGGCCACCGCGAGGTTCGCCGCGCCGCACGGGGCCGGGTACAACAAGCTCTGGCCCGCGTGGGCGTGGCCCGGGCTGAAGGACGACCGGCCGGTGTACGGCCTGGACCGGGCGTCGTTGCTCGACGACGACGGCCAGCCGATCGTCGACGCGTTGCTGCTCCCCCACCCCGCCCACCTGTCCACCCTGTCGCGCCAGTGCCCCGAAGCGGTGCCGTACGCGGTGGTGGCCGGCGACCCGTGTTACGACCGGTTGCTCGTCTGCCGGGCGCACCGCGAGCACTACCGCGAACGGCTCGGCATCCGTGACGCGCAGACCCTCGTGGCCGTGTCGTCGACGTGGGGGCCCCGCTCACTGCTGGCGATGAACCACGACCTGCCCCGGCGGCTGGCGAGCGAGCTCCCGGCCAACCACCGGGTGATCGCCACAGTGCATCCGGCCGTATGGGCGCAGCACGGCGCCCGGCAGGTCCGGAACAGGTTCCGCGAGGCGCACGCGGCCGGGCTCGACGTGGTCGACACCTACGAGGACTGGCGAGGCCTCTTGGCGGCCGCCGACTTTCTCGTCGCGGACCACGGCTCACTCTCGGCGTACGCGGCCGGCGCGGGAATCCCCGTGCTGCTGAGCCACTTCGCGGACGGCGAGGTGGACCCGGACTCGATCGTGGCCGAACTGGCCCGGAACAGTCCGCTGCTGGATTCCCAGGCCCCGCTGGTCGGTCAGCTGACCGCCGCGCGGGAGGCGCAACCCGCCCAGTGGCGGGCCGTCCACGACCGGCTGGCCGCCCGGCAGGGAGTGTCGGCCGAGATCGTCCGGGAAACGCTCTACCGCAAGCTTTCCCTGACCGAGTTGCCACAGCCAGCCCGGTGGCCGCTGGTGCCGCCGCCGCAGCTGATCAGGGACAACCGGCGCAGCCCGTAACTCCCACATCGGGAGCCGGGCTAGTACTTCAGCCGCACTTCGTTAGGTGGGTGACGTCGTCGATAGTGGCTGGTTTGGCGCGGTGTTGGTGGCGTCGGCGCCAGCGCGACCACGCCCAGACATAAGCCTGGGCGGGAAATCGGGTCAGGTGTGCCAGGAGACGGCGGATTTCGGCGAGGGTGACGGCGAGGTAGGTGTGGGCCAGCATGGCCACAGTGACGTGCCGATACTAAGCGTCGTGTCGGCGGACCTGGTAGTGGTCGAGACCGACTTCGTTTTTGGCGGTCTGGAAGCATTCCTCGATGGCCCAGCGGGCTCCCGCGACGCGAACGAGCTCGGCGTCGTCGGTGCCCTCCAGGCCGCAGCAGAGATAGTAGGCGAGCTCGGGTTCCTTGTCGGCAGCGGTGATCTGACGTCGGATGAGCAGTCATCGTGTCCAGCCGGGCGGGGTGTGTTCGCCAGCGGGAAGTGACGACTGACGCCAGCGCCGCTTCTGCGTGTTCACGGAGGAGCTGTCGTTGCCGGGGCGCCAGCTGCTACATACAGCCGACGGCAGGTGGGCGTCGTGCTGCTTCGGCGCTCAGCAGGCCCTCGGCGCGGCTTCACCGGCCGCTGACAACCGTCGCGGCCGCCACCTTCACGACTGCGCCAAGAACTGACGTCGGGACCACCTGGCGAGTGGGATCCGGAGCGGAACGTGGATTCAGCTACGCGACGCGGGCTTCTCTCGATCGAGTGGCATGTGTCGCGTTACCGCGGGCGCAGTGAAGGCGTTCCTGGCCAAAGACAAGCCAGAGTTCGCCGGCCGGTGACGATCGCCGGTGTGGCCTCGCCCGGTCGGACCACACCGGCCGCGCCGCTAGAGCAGGCCGTTGAGACGGTTGAACAGGGCCTGAAACCGCATGCGGGTTGGCTCGTCGATCTCGTCGAGCAGCTTCCCGGGCGAGCGCATCAGGTGATTCGCCGGCTGAAAGTGATCGAACCGGCCGCCGTGGAGCGCTTCAACCTGCTTGACGATCCGGCCACCGCCGTTGAGCCGCGACTTCGCGAACCTGCCCACCTTCGACGCGTTCAGCAGCTTGAGGTACCAGGCGACGTCGAACAGGTCCTCGATGTCGGCCTCGGCGGTGCCGGTGATCTCGGTCAGATACACCAGACGTCGGTCCTCGAGCAGGCCACGGCTGGCCAGCTGTGCGATCCGCTGGTTTCCACCGGCGGCGACGTCCATCAGGACCGCCACCTTGAGCTCGCTGCCGCCCATCAGCGACACGAACGCAGGAACCTTGTCCAACCCACCGGCCGGCGTGATCGTCCAACGCGGGTCAAGCGGCGTGCCGCCCGCCCGCCGGATCACGTCGCTCATCACCGCCAGGTACACCACGTCGGCCGGGCCCTCGACCAGCAGCTGGTTCGGGCCGATGATCAGCGTCTGGGTCATATCGATGCCGAGTGCGCCGAGCAACGGGAAGACGGTCTCGGGGCGGGCCTTCCAGATGTCCTGGCTGACCTTCGTGCCTTCGTTGTCCACGTCCTCGACGGTCCGACACTGCTCCAGCTTGTTCGGCTGGATCATGAACAGGGAGTGCGTGCTGTACACGACCTGGTGGTGTGGCGCGAGCCGTTCCTCGATGTAGCGCAGCAGGTCGGCCTGAGCCTTGGCGTGCAGGTTCAGCCCTGGCTCGTCGAGCAAGATGATCCGCCGTCGGCCGGTGCCGCTGGTGTACTCGGAGAAGGCCGCGAGGAACGAGAAGAACCAGATGAAGCCTTTCGACCGGCCCTCCATCCCCAAGGTCACGCGGTGCTTCGCGTTCTTGATGCGGATGTGCAGCCACGGATCGGGAAGCGGAACCGACGGGTTCTGCGGGTTGGGCTTGGACCGGAACTCGATGTCGAGCTCGACCGAGAGGCTCGGGTTTTGGGTCCAGTAGTCGAAGAGCTGGTCGGTGAGCTCGTTGGCCGCCGCCTCCAGCGCGGCCTTGCGGCTCTCGTAGGAGTCCGCGGTGAACTCCGCAGACTCGACGCCGGCCAGCTTCAGCAGGGACAGCGCCGTGCGCTCCTGCGGTCCCAACTCTGCCTCGTCGATGGTCTGCAGCCGAGTAATCGACACCTCTCCCGGCAGCACGCTGTACTCGTCGAAGTACTGGAAGTCGGGAATTCTGGACCGCAGAACCTTTCGGATGTCAGCCCCGAGGTCGCGCTCGGCAAGGTCATTGGCTAGTTGGACAGCAGCTTCCGCTTCGCTGTCCGCGCGAAGTGCCGTGATCAAGTGCTCGACGGTCGTGGCGTCGGCGTAACGGCTGACGTCAAGGCCTGCCTTGGTGACCAGGTGGCGCGCGGCGCCAAGCGGGTTCGAGATAGCCGATTCCCAGTAGAACCACTTGGCGTCGTACTTGCGGCCGACGGTGACAACGTCGGCGCGAAGCGCGTCGGCACCAAAGTCCTGGGTAACCGCATCGATGTCCGCCTGCTCGAGCTGGAAGGTCACGGTCACCGGCTTCGCCGAGGTGATCGCGGCCTTGTCACGGGAACGGTAACGACGCGGGTAGTCCCGCAGTTCGTTGAAGTTGGTCGGGTGCCCGCTGGAGAGCGGGTCCACGCGGTACAACGCCTCGAGCACTGCGGTCTTGCCGGACTCGTTCTTCCCAACGAGGGCGGTGACATCACCGTTCAGGGTGAATTCACCCGAATCGGTGACGCTCTTGAATTTTGTAATGTGGGCGGACAGCAGACGCATCGACGCTCTCTTTCTGCAACGACCTCTAAGGAGGGCTGCCCCGACCAGCGGTACACAGGCTACGCCGTTCGCGCCGTAATCGCTAAGCCATTTCGTCGCTGCCTCACACCCGCAAACGGCGTCCCGGCCGACGAGAGGGGCCAGTCTGCCCTCACCCGGCCCGGCCACATGGCAGCCGGCCTACTCCCAGGCGTAGAAGCCGCGGCCGGTCTTGCGGCCCAGCTCCCCCGCGGCCACCTTGCTGCGCAGCAGCTGCAGCAACGCGAACCACTTCCCGAGCGTATGGTGCAGGTACTCGGCGAAGACCATCCGCACGTCCAAGCCGACGAGGTCGGTGGAGCGCAACATACCCACCGAGTGCCGGTAACCCAGCTCGATCGCATTGTCGATCGCCTCCGCGCCGGCGACTCCCTCTTCCAGCATCCGGATCGCCTCCACCCCCAGCAGGACGCCGCGGCGGCTGGCAGCGAAGCCCGGCAAGTCGCGGACGGCGACTCGGCCTTGCTGAGGTCCCGGACGCGGCCCATCACCTCTTCGGCGGTCTCGGGGCGTACATCACCTCGACCAGGTTCGAAGCCGGCACGGGGTTGAAGAAGTGCATACCGAGGAACCGGCCGGGCAACCGCAAAGCGCGCCCAGCTCGGCGACCGACAGCGAACTCGTGTAACTGGCCAACATCCCATGGTCGCCGATCACTGGCGAAAGACCGTGCGAGAACTGTTCACCTGCCCAACCGATCACTCACCGCCGCCAAGCAAGCAGCGTCACCCGACGCGACGGCAAGAGCCGTCCAGCTCCCCGGCGTGCGGCAACAAGCGCTGGTATCGGCATACGGGCCTAGTTCCGCTGGGGGGCGGGTAGCTTGCCCTTCGGTCAAGCGTCGTGGCGCCCCTCTGAGTAACCCACCGTGATCAGCACAGAGAGGCGATTGGATCTTGCGCTATTGAGCGCCCTCTTGCACCTGACTGGGGGACGACTCAGGGGTAAGGCCTGACAATAGGGCAAGTCTGAAGGACCGGAGGGATGCGGCAACGTTTGGTTACCCACGAGTGGAGGTCGGGGTCGATATAGGTCAGCAGCTGGTAGGCGTCGTGCATGCGGTCACGCAACTCCTTGTTCCAGATCGGCTCATGGTGTGCGATCCGGTTACGGAAGTCGTGAAGACGCGAGACCGGCCCCGCGACAGTCGAAAGCCGCTTATCCGGGGCATACGGGAACCCGCGGGCAAGGCTCGGCCACAGCGACGTCTGGTACTGGTTGGCGAGCAGGAACCGCCAGAAGCCGAATGACAGCTCGGTGATGGTCTGTCCATCACTAGGCATCTTGTGTTTGTTCTCCACGCGTCGGCGTGCTTTCTTGATGTCTTCACGCGCCTGCCGGTCCAAGATGTAGTGATGATCATCGAGCCAGGAGCCGGTGCGGTTCTTTCGCCGGTGCTCGCGTTCGAGTCGCGTCGCCATGGTGTTACGCAACGCGACCTCAAGGTGACTCATAGTTTCCCAGAAGCTGGCACTGGCCAGCGAGTTCCAGGCGTACAGGTCGAGAGCGGCGTCGGGATCATACTGGCAGGCCGCGAGGTAGACCGCCATCCGCGGGCTGCCGAGTATGGTCAGGACGGAGCCGCCCGGTTGATTTGCCGTCATCGTCTCGGGTACACTCCTCGCCGAAGACTGCGAGACGGTCCCTGGTAGTCCTGCTCGGGACAGGCCAAACCGACGTAGTTATGTAATCGTGTCCTTCGGGAAGGCGCCGTCCATCGGGCGGCGCTTTTCTTTGCTTGCGAGCAAGCTGAACGTGGCTCGCGGGCTGGGGCGGCGTCCCGGAGCCCCACCATGGCCACTACAAGGTCTGTCATGAGTTGAAAGTCGCGTGACGATCGCCTGTTGCTACGGCTTACGGTCGGTAACTACGTGACCGGAACCCATCTGAGTACCAGGCGACAGGCTGGACCCGGTCGGCCGGGCCCGCCGCTGTTACCCACTCCGGAGCGCCGGGCGCTGGAGCAGACCCACGACGCCGCAGGACGCCGAGGGCTGGCACCACTATAGGACGAGCACCGTGTCCTTTACGCCCTCGCGACCGCGCTGAGCACCACCGCGGCGGCCGGCCAAAGCGCTCGATTCGCGTGTGGGGTTCCATAAGTCGTGCGAGTGCCGGAAATCACGTCCACGCAGGTCAAACGGCATGTCCGTACTCGTGGAGGACTCCCCCGAGTCGGTCCTGCCAGCGTATGACGAGGCGTTCGATCCGGTCGGGTTCAAGGGCCTGGGGCCGGGCTCGCAGGGGCGCCGCGGCGGCCAGCGATCGGTGGGTTCGATGCTGGTTGTAGTGCCGCTCGTACTCACGGAGCGCATGCCGGAGGTGAGTCTCGTTCCAGATCAACGTGCGGTCCAGCAGTTCGGCCCACAGCGTCTTCACCCAGCCTTCCATGATCGCGTTCATGCGAGGCATCCGGACACCGGTGCGCACAGTGGCGATCTTGGCGTCGCGGAGGACCTCATCGATCAACGCGGGGTACTTGGCATCGCGGTCGCGGATGAGGAACCTCACCTGCGCAACGTGCCCGGCATCCGCCAGGTCCATGAGCAGATTGCGGACAGCTTGCGTCACCCAGGCATGGGTGGGGTGCGCGGTGGTACCGAGAATGCGGACCCGCCGGCCAACGTGGTGGACAGCAGCGAGGATGTACTGCCGCTGCCCGGTCAGGGTGACGGACTCGACGAAATCCATCGCCAGGATCGCCTCGGCCTGGGACCGCAGGAAGTCAGCCCACCTGACCGCCGCCCGTTGCGGGGCCGGATCGACACCGTCGGTCTTGAGGATCTCCCACACGGTGGAGGCTGCGACCTTGACACCGAGTAGGGCGAGTTCGCCGTGGATGCGCCGGTAGCCCCACGAGGGGTTCTCGGCCGCCAGACGGAGGACGAGGCGACGGACCGAGGTGAGAGTACGCGGACGCCCAGGCCCTCGGTTCACGCTCACGCGGGCGTGACGGTGTTTCACCAGATCGCGATGCCAACGCAGCACCGTGTCCGGGGTGACCAAGAGCCGGAGCCGACGCAACACCCCGCGGGACAGCGGCACCAGCAACGCTGCAAGGAACATCCTGTCCTCGGGCCGAAGTCGCGGGCGCCGGTCACCGAGCTGTCGTTGCAAGATGGTCAGTTGGTGGCGCAGGGCGAGGATCTCAACGTCCTTCTCGCGGTCGGCCATCGACAGTAGCCGCAACACCGCGAACACATGGACAACCGCAAGATAGACGAAGCGAACCAGCACGAGACGCGATTCATGCCGGACCGCGAGCGGTCACCCGCCGATGACCTTGACCTGCACGGACACATTTCTTGGCACGTACAACCCCGGGCGGTTGCCGACGTTCGCCCAGGTGGTCCGGGTGAACCTGATCGGACGTACAACGTACTGCGCCTGGGCGCGGCACCGATCGCGGAGAACTCCATGTTGACGGCGACCGCGGCGCAATTGTGCTGACATCCTCGGTGTCAACGTTCGACGGCCAGGTCGGCCAGACATCGTACAACCGCGTCAAAGGCGGGACGGGGACACGGGATGACCTTGGCCGCGGCGCGGGATCTGGCGAGCTGGCAGATCCGGGTCAGCACGATCGCGCCGGGGACCGCGGACACCCCGATGCTGGGCCAGCTGCGCTCGGACATCCGTGAAGGCCTGGAAGCGACGGTCCCGCACCCGAAGCGCCTTGGAGATCCCGACGACTATGCGCGGCTGGCCGTGGAGATGCTGGAGAATCCTTATCTCAACGGCCAGACCGTGCGGCTCGACGGGGCGATCCGGATGGCGTCTCGCTGAGAGGAACACCTCGATCAGCCTCGCGTGAGGCCGGGGTACTGCCCTTCGGTTAGACAAAACGGCTTCGTAGGAGTCTTGAGGATATGTGGATCGTCCAGTTGCTTGGGATCTAGGACAGCGCCGTCGAGGACCGCGTCCGTCAGATCCGCGCCGGAAAGCAGAGCACGAGTCAAGTGCGCCTCGATCATGTCGGCTCCCACGAACCGGGCGGCCACCAGGAAGGACTCTTCGAGATTCGCTTTGGGTAGTGCCGCGCAGGTGAAATTGGCTTGAACGGCGTTTACTCGTCCCATCTTGGCGCTCAAGAAGTTGGCACCGGTGAAGTCGGCGCCAGTGAGGTCCGAACCGCTCAGGTCCGCGCCCGCGAAGTACGCCCGGACGAAGTCCGTTCTCACCAGGTCGACCCCGGACAAGCAAGTACCGCGCAGGTCCACTGAATACTCGGCGGCATGCGTATCCGGCCGGATGTTGTGATGGCCGATGACCCCGAGCGCTTCCCGGATGTCGTTCGGCACTCCTTTCCCCTCAGTGCAGGCGGAGACCGGCGAGTGTTCACGAATGAATGACGCCAGTTGTTTGAGAACCGTGGGGTGGTGGCGCGGAGAGTCCATTAGCAGGCTCTCCAGCGAGTGGATGCCGCCTTGCCTGATATCGATGCTGTCGCGGTCACCCAGCTGCTGAACCGCGCGATTGAACCTGTCGTCGAATTGGCCACGCTCGGCGAGCTCGACCTGCTGTTGGCTCGCGTCGGCGGCATGCTGGCTCGCCTCGGCGGAAACACAGCTCACAACCACGGCACCCGTCGCCACGAGCACGGACAAAAAGCTGACAGCCTGGCTCCAGCCCCACTTGCCCTCGCGCGCGCCGACCGAGCGGTTGTCCTTCGGTGCTCTGGATCGGCTTGCCGACAAGACGGGGGAACTGCGCGCGGCTCGCCTGCGGTTCTTGCTGCGTCGCTTGCTTCTCGCGGACATAGCGAGCAATTATGCCGTGTCTCACAGAGTACTCCATGGCGGGGCGAACAAAGCACCGACGTCGGGACGGGTCACCTTCATCGATGCGTCCGCGTTGATTCATCAACGATCTTCATTTCCGCGGGCACCTGATGCGGGTCAACTGCCCGGCCAGCCACTCACCCAGCTCGGCAGTAGAGACGCCCGCCCGGAACGTTACCGCGGCGGCTGGCACCTCCCCCAGCAGGTCGTACGGGATCCCCGCCGCCGCGGCGTCCCGGACCGCCGGGTGCACCCGCAGCGCCTTCTCGATCACGATCAGCACGATCGTGAACCCGCCGCGGTTGATCGCGTTGTCGGTGCGGCCGTGGATGAACAGGAAACCGTCCTCGTCGATCGTGGCCAGGTCCGTTGTGCGGACCCAGCCCTCGACCGGGAGCTACGAGCCTTCGCCTCCAGCACGCCGACGCCCCCGAGGCAGCGGAAAATCCGTACGGTCGACGGCCCGCAACGACACCCCGGAACGCGCGCCCGGCGCTCCCCGCGTCGAAGTCCACTACTCCCGCTGCAGTGCCGGGTCCCACCCCGCGATCGCGCCCGCGAACTCCGCCGCACCGTACACCGACAGCACCAGGACGCCGAAGCGGGCCGTGAAGCGGTCGGCCTCGTCGGCCCACAGGAGCGCCGTTCCGGAGGATACCTGCTCGACGCCGTCGAAGACATCCGTCGGCAGGTCCGACTGCAGCACCATCCGCAGCGCCGCCTAGGCCAGCCGCACCCATCGCGGGCGGGTCCGACGTACGAGCGCGGCACACTGCGCCATTTCGAACTTCTACAGCAGCGCCGTCGGCAACCCCGCCGCCACGTTGGCGATCGGGAAGTACTTTTATTGATGACTGACTCTGGACGCGACTGAGGCACACTCTCTCCCAGAGAGTTCGGCCTCTTCTGCCCCGATCCCGCGTGATTTGGCGTCGAGCACACGCCCACAGCCGCTTCCTTCCCGGTTTAGGGTCGAGTCCCACGGAGCTGGGTCGAACACCTTGACCTGCGCAGTTTGATCACCGAAATCACGCTCATGAAATATCGTAGAAGGTCACCGCCTCTGCGTCAGCGCAGTGGACGGGACCGAAGCGGGTCGGTTAACAACATTCAGCCTGCCGTTCTGCTGCTCCATGAAGCAGTGCGGGCCGCCGAAGGTAGCCAGCACAATGCCGGGCAACCGCCGCAGCCCCGGCGCTGATGCCGCTGTTGTACGTGGCCGCACCAATCAGGTGCCCCATTCGACACCAGAATGATCTGGCGATTACCTGGCGATGGGAACCCGGGGCAACCTTGCCGAAGCCGCCCCTCCGGGAGGCCACCCGAGCCGACGACCTGCGGTAGTGCGCGGTTCGGCTGGTCAAACCATGTTCCGCACTTCCCTGATACGGAAGAGGTCACCGGGTAGCGAAGGCTCCCCCAGACCGCCTGAACACGCAGGTCAGAGGCTCAGGCCGTCGTCGAGGAGCAGAGGGCTTGGTGGCTGGATGGCAACGAAACGGCGACGCTTCCGGGCTGGGGCCACCAGCCAGCTTTAGACGGCGGCGCCATCGAGCCAGATGACCCTTACAACTTGGTGTCGTGGTGTCTCCCCGCAGCTTCCTGAGCGGAGTTGGTCGTTGAGGCGCGCGCCGTCGAAGTCGACCTGAACAGGTACTTCCCCTCTGGCCGGTACGGCGGTGTCGTGGACGATCCGTGCACACCGACCAGGCCCTGGAGCGGACATGACGACTCCTCCGAACACCTCTCCGCGATCAAGCGCGGCACCGCGCCGTGCACGACCGCCAGCGCGCCACGACGCTGCCGGTATTCGCCCTCGACCTGGTCGTCGGCGCGACGACGCCGCACCCACGGTGTTGTTGCCAGCGTCCCCTCCGCAGTTGTCGCCGGGCGCCGCCGGTGCTCTGCTGCGGCTGCTGCTCGACGCGGACAAGGCGGCCTGATCATGCGCTTCGCTTTCTACGGCCGGGTCTCCACCGAGGACCAGCAGGACCCCGAGGCATCCCGAAACTGGCAGCTCGCCAGGGCCAAGGCGCTCGTCGACAAGCACGGCGAGATCGTCGCCGAATTCTTCGACATCGGGCAGTCCCGTTCGATCCCCTGGAAACGCCGTCCCGAGGCGATCCGGCTGCTTGCGGCGATGCGTGACCCCAGCCGCGGGTTCGACGCCGTCGTGATCGGTGAACCGCAGCGCGCCTTCTACGGCAACCAGTACGGGCTCACTTTCCCCGTACTCGTCCACTACGGCGTCGGTCTGTGGGTGCCCGAGGTCGGCGGTGCGATCGAGCCGGAGTCCGAAGCTCACGATCTCGTCATGTCGGTCTTCGGCGGGATGAGCAAGGGCGAACGCAACCGGATCAAGATCCGCGTCCGGGCGGCCATGGCCGCCCAGGCCTCGGTCGAAGGCCGGTTTCTCGGTGGTCGGCCGCCCTACGGCTATCGGCTTGCCGACGCCGGGCCGCACCCCAATCCGGCCAAAGCTGCTGAAGGCAAACGGTTGCATCAGCTGGAACCCGACCCTGTTACCGCGCCGGTCGTGCAGCGGATCTACGCCGAGTACATCGGCGGCCGCGGGAAGTTCGCCATCGCCGAAGCGCTCACCCAGGACGGCATCCTCTCCCCCTCGAGCAACGACCCCGCCCGCAACCGGCACCGTACCGGCGTCGCGTGGGCCAAGGGCGCGGTCGGGGTCATCCTGACCAATCCCCGCTACACCGGGCGGCAGGTCTGGAACAAGCAGCGCAAAGACGAGGTCCTGATCGACGTCGAAGACGTCGGGCTTGGCCATGAAACCAAGATGCGCTGGAACGCCCGCGACAAGTGGATCTTCTCCGAGCAGATCGTCCACGAACCGATCATCGACGTCGAGACCTTCCAGCAGGCCCAGGAGATCGCCGCCGCCAAGGGCGCCGGCCGCAAGACCCGGGAACGAACCCGCACCCGCCACCCCTACGTCCTCAGCGGCCTCCTGCACTGCGGGGTCTGCAACCGCCGGATGCAGGGCCAGCGCAACCACGAACGGCCGTTCTACCGCTGCCGCTACCCCACCGAATACGGCCTGGCCAACAAGACCGAACACCCCCGCAACGTCTACCTCGCCGAGCGCGACCTCCTCGGCCCCATCGACAGCTGGCTCGCGACCAGCTTCGCCCCGCACCGGCTGCACGACACCATCGACGCCCTCTACGCCGCGCAACCGGATCTTGACGTCGATCCGGCGGCCGCGGCTGCCGAGAAGCTCATCGTGGAATGCGACCGCGCGCTGGAGCGCCACCGCGCCGCTCTCGAGGCCGGGGCCGACGTGCAACTGGTCACGGGATGGATCACCGAGACCCAGGCGCGACGCGCTGAAGCAAAGGCACGTGTCAGCATGAAGCCGAAGCAGCAGCGGCTGACCAAGGACCAGATCCGCGAACTAGTCGAGCGGCTGGGTGACATCAGGAAGGTACTGAGCGCGGCCGATCCCATCCGCAAACGGGAGGTCTACCGCCAGCTCCAGCTGCAGGCCACCTACTACCCCGGTAAACGACAAGTGCGGATCGAGGCTAATCTCGATCCGCACTGGTGGGGTTATGGTAAGTGTCCGAGGACGATCTTGCTCGATAATGACAACCCTTAGCCTCTAAGACACTCTCCAGGTGAGTAACTTTGAGCCAGTCGGCCAACCGCCACAGTCGAACGCCAACGAGGCGCGGGTGAGGGCGAGCAGCGTGGTGATGGAGGCGGGGTCGTCGCCGGTGAAGATCGTCTCGTCGGATCCAGGTGTCCACGACGTTAGGCGCGACCGGCCACTCGGCCTGTAACCACAGCTCGCCGCCCTCGAACTCCACCACGATGACGTAACTGCCGTCGACGTGACGGAAAGCCTCCTGGGTGTGCTCGGCGTAGCCGCTCCGTAGCAGCCGCGCGACCCGGCGCAGCCCCAGGGCCGCGAACCGCGGCGGTGCGGCGCAGCCAGCGCCGGATCCCGTTCAGCGCGCCAGCGTCCTCGTCCGGGCCGGCGTCGGTACTAACTTCTAGATACTAACTTCTAGATGCAGGCGATCGAGGCGAAGTCGGGTGTAGCGGGCGAGGCTGCCCTCGACGGGCATGATCACGATGGCGGTCGAGGACCAGCTCGGTTCGATCAGCCCGGCCGCGGCCACTGCCGTCCCGGTCCTTGTGGTCGCCGCTGGGTTCGTCTTCGGTCAAGTAGCCGACCTCCCGATCAGAGCTGACGAGTGGAAATCCGAACGCGCCGTTGCTACCGCGATCATCGGCGCGGAACTCACTATCGGTCACGATGTGGCTCGAGTAGTCCAGCTTTTCTTGGCAGGGTTCAGCTCTCGATGACGGCAACCGCCTCGGTGACGCAGCTCAGTGTTGTCTCACCTACCGGCTGCACCTCAACGAGCCAGATACCAGGGGGCGCGGGAAGCGCGGCGGAGTAGCGATCGTCACCGTCGAACGTCGCCGTCTGTTGCCGGATGAGGTCGCCAGCCAGCGTCTTGAGCCGTATCATGATTCGCAGGTTCGGCCGGTTGGCTGTCACCACGACCGGCAGCGGGCTGTCGGTCGTGGCGACTTCGGGTACGTCCAATCCAATTTTGACCGGTGGAGACAGGATGCTGCCGACGTCAATGGCGTTTGCCTTGGTCCAGACAAGATCACGGACATACTTGTGGTTGGGTAGCGATCCATGTTTTTGCCAGACAGGTATGGCGTCCGCGTCGTCAGACCACTCAGCTGGCACAGCGGCGAACCGCGCGACGGTACCGTCACCGAGGTAGTCCCGGCTGCGGTAACGGCGCGGGTAGGCGACCTCCAGACCCTGTATGCGCACGCTCTGAACGGTCGGCTGGCCGTGCCCGACGATCGCATGTGTCCGGTATGGCGGCTCTCCGTTCGTCCGGAATGCCTCCTTGATCTCGTCGTGGAACCGCAACCCGTCCTCGACCAGGGGACGAGCCCCGGAACCGAGCAGCATGGTCGCCTCGACATCGGCCAGCATCTGCGGTTCGGGCACGGAGTCGACGCAGCGGTAAACGGGAAGAAGTTGCCACAGTGCGGGCATGGTGCGGGCGGAATCACGGAGGGGCACTGACCAGCGACCTAGAGGCCAGGGAACGCTACCGGCCAGCAACTGGAGAGCCTTCACCGACCCGCTGTAGGGCGTACCGAGTGTGATCAGGTGGCGAGTGAGTTCCCGACCTCCAAGAACCTCTAGGTAGTAACGTGCCACCAGGCCACCCATCGAGTGCGCGATAAATGTGACCTTCGCATTTCGCTGGCCGGAATCTTCTCTCCACTTGGAAAGTTCGCTTTCGACGAACGATTGGAGGCGACGCGCCGAATACCTGTTGGATAACCGCCAATCATACGGGAAGAGGCGCATATTACCGTATCGCCCACTTCTCTTCAGCAGGTCGTCCAAGAAGGCGCCGTAGCCAGGTCCAGAGTGAAATCCAGGCCATATCGACCATCCGCGGACGAGGTCGGTCGGCACGTATCCGCTGGGATCCGGATCCCCATCATCGATCCCCGCCGGTAAGGCCAGCTCGGCTAGCGTTCCCGCCACGTTCGACAACCCGCGAGCCAACACGCCCACCTCAGCGTTCCAGACAGCCCCACGCGGAGACTCCAGGATGCTGCCCATGATACCGGGAAGGACGATGACCAGGTCCAATTGCCGCTCCTCCATGAGAACAGTCGACGGTCTCCCGAAGATGACATGTACAGTAGCCTGTCGTCGGACGTGGAGGTAGATCGGTGAGCACGGCGAACGACGAGCATGGGCGCGATCATATGGTCGTGGTGCTTCTGGACTCCTACGAGCACATGGGGTCACTCGATTCACTGCGCGCCAACGTCGAGGTCACTGTACAGGCATGGAGCCGAGCAGGTTTCACATTTTGCGAGCCAGAATTTCTCGGCACTGGCACTCTGCGAGAGATACAAACGTGGATTTTGAAATGGCATCCGCCGCATGTCCGACAACTCCTCATCTATTGGTCCGGACACGGCAAGCAGCTCGATGATCGCAATTTTGCACTACTCGCCAGGGACACCAAAACAGACTTCATCGACGCCACGAACACCGTCTCGGTCGAACAACTGGGCACTGTTCTTTCCCGATGCGACGTCGACGAGATCATCGTCTTCGTCGACGCCTGCCACAGCGGCGGCGGCCATCGGGAAATCATCGATGCGTTCATCCGGAGCTCACGGCGGCGGGTACGCAGGGCAGGCAAGGCGCGTCCGGCCATCGCCGCCATCGCCTCTGCGGACTACGACCAGTACGCCGGAGAGAACGTGTTCTCCGTGGCTTTGGCCCGTGTCCTGAAACAGGGCGCACCGAAAGGCTACTGGGGCGATCAGCAACGGGACTTTACTGTGGCCGAACTGGTCGCCGCGCTTCGTACGGTCATCCGCGAGAGCGAGGTCGACCAGCAACCGCAGTTCGCATTGGACGGCGTGAGCGCACACCATGGCGGAGATCTTCGGCTCGTTAATCCACGATACCGTGAATTCGCCCCGGACATCGACGGCGAGATAGTCGGCGCCTTAGCTCCAATATCTGGCGCGGACCTCGACGAGCACTTCTGGATTAAGTTTCGGGGCATTGATTCGGCCGACCAGCGGGGATTCTACTTCACCGGCCGGGCACAGGTCCTGCGAGAGATCAACAGTTGGCTTGTCAACAACACCGGCATGCTAGTCATTACCGGGCGACCCGGTGTGGGCAAGTCCGCGCTTCTCGGCCGTACAGTGATCATGGCAACTCCGGCGCTACGTCAACGCCTCCCGGACTACGGCATCGACGTGTCCCGAATGAATCCGGACGACCTACCGCCAGACGGTGCAATCGACATCGCCGTGCACGCTCGCAACAAGGACCTGTCCGACTGTATGACGGATATCGGCACCGCGTTGGGGATTCTCGCTCCGGAGACCGGATGGCGCAACGCCGCCCACTTCGTTAGTGCTGTCGCAGACCTACCACGTCCCATCACCCTCCTGGTGGATGCGCTGGACGAAGCCCGACCCATCGATGCGCTGCGTATCGCTCGAGAACTCCTGGCCGAACTGGCCGCGATTCCCGGGGTTCGGGTCGTTGTAGGCACCCGGGCGGACGCCTCCGATCCGCTCGGCGCGATACCAGAGGAGCCAATGGCACACAACACAATCCTGCGGGCGCTGGGAACCGCCCAGGTGATCAATGTCGATCGGTACGACGCGACCGGTGACATCTATGCGTACTGCACAGCCCGCCTGAACAGTTTCCCCGCCTCGATCTACACCAGTGACGATCCGGAGACCACTCGTCGCGTTGCCCGACTGGGTTCGGCCGTGACTAAGCGTTGCGGCGGCAGTTTCTTGCTAGCTCGGATCGCTACACGCGCGCTGGCAACACACGAGCGGCAACTCGATGAAGACGCGCCCGAGTTCGACGCACTGGTCCAGTCCGACGTCGACGGCGCCATCAGTGCAGACCTCGCTCGATACGGCTACCAGGAGGAGAAGGTTGGCGACCTTCTCACAGCACTGGCGATGGCCGAAGGTTCCGGGCTGCCGAGGCGAAACGTCTGGTTAATCGTTGGGAACGCGGTTCGCCGGCGCACGGCCGCCTACGAGGACGCCGATCTCGTCTGGGTTCTCAACCATGCGGGGACGTACGTCACACAGTCCGGCGAACAGGGTGAAACGGTCTACCGCCTCTACCATCAGGCGTTGATCGAGTACTTCCTTGCGCGGACGAACCCAGCGCTGACCAGCCGCCGCATCACCGAAGCCCTGGTCGAGCGAGTGCCTGGGCCACCCGGCGACCGACGCTGGGACCACGCCAATTCATACACACTGGAACATCTGGCAACCCATGCGGTCAACGGCAGCGTCCTGTTGGACATTCTGGATGATCAGATCTTCCACCACGTCGGCTCTGGCCGGATGGCCGCCGCCCTGCTGCGCACCGCGGACACAACGGCAGACGAGGCGGCCTTGGACCGCGTGATCGCGTTTCTCCGCATCGCGATAGCCGCCACCACCGAGTCCGACGCGGACCAGGACAGCTACCAGCGAAGCCTGCTTGCCGCTCTGCAGTTCCGCGAGCAACGCTCGCAGTCGTTCATGGATGCCGATGAGGCAGTCAAACTTAACGAGGACATACTGCATCGCACCGCCGAGGGCATTCCAGCATCGGCTGGACTGCAAGCAAATCTTGGGTCGGCGCTCCGACTCCGGTACACACACACCGGGAATCTAGACGACCTGGATCGAGCGATCGACGCGCTTCGTCGCTCTGTCGAGCTGATCCCGGCCGGGGATCCGACCCTGTACGACCGCCTCTACCAGCTCGGCCTCGCCCTCCTCGATTCCACCGAACACACCGGCAACTTACCGGCGCTGGAAGAGGCCATCGCCTGCCTTCGCGAGGCAGCGGACGGCATCGGCGCAGGTCATCCTCGCCAACAGGAATTCTTGACAGCACTCGGATCAGCGTTGCGTCGTCGTCTCGAATGGACAGGCTCGTTGGCCGACCTCGACGAGTCCGTTGCGCTGAGCGCGCAAGCCGCAGAAAGTGCGGTATCGGAGGACCCGCTGAGGGCCCGGTACCTGTCGAATCTCGCGTCTGCACTAGCCCTCCGATATGCTGAAGGGGGCAGCTACGTCGACCTAGAGCAAGCTGTGACGACCGCTCGTGCCGCCGTCGAGGCAGCCGATCCTCGAAACCCGCAACTCGGGGAATTTCATGGCAACCTCAGTTCCGTTCTGCGCACTCGGTATCTGGACAGCGGTGAGCCTGCCGACCTCCGGGGCGCCGTGCTCAGTGCACGTCGTGCAGTTGACGCAACGAAGGCCACAGCCCCGGAGCGTCCTCGCCGGTTGTCGATGCTCGGCGCAATCCTCGTCACCAGCTACGAGGCGACCGACGACGCCGGCGAATTGGACGAAGCTCTATCGGCATGCGTCGATGCGCTGGCCGAAATTTCCATTACCCATGTCGACCGAGCCGACGCCTTGGTCACTATGGGACTGATCCAGTACCACCGCTTCTTCCGGACTGACGAACTCGCCGACCTGGAGTCGAGCGTCCAGGCCCTGACCGAGGCGGTCGCCCTTACGCCTCGCGAGCACCGGGGCAGGCCACAGCGTCTTCTCGCGCTTGCCACATCACTCCGCGCTCACTTCGATGCCACCACTAACTATGTTGACCTCGATCAGTCGATCGCGGTTCTGCAGGAGGCTGCCGAAACGGCCCCCGTAGAGAGTCCAGAACAAGCGACTTACCGGTACCAACTGGCTACAAACCTCCTCATCCGCGCCGAGCTAGCCGGGAGACGAAGCGACCTGGACGCCGCCCAAGCGTACTTTGCGCGCGCTTCCGCAGTCGCTACGGCACCGGTCGCCGTCCGCATGCGATCAGCACGAGACCTGGGTGCCGTAGCCGCTGCAGCCGGCAACTTCCGTCTTGCCACCGACGCTTACGCGGCGGCGGTCCGGCTGCTCCCCCGGCTCGCTGGAAACGGACAAAGCCGGACGATGATTATGGATCGTCTCGCGGAATGGAGTGGTCTGGGCCCTGAAGCCGCAGCGTGCGCTATCAACATAGGTGCGGTTGATCTCGCAGTGCAGTTACTAGAGCAGGGTCGCGGGGTCTTGTGGACGCAAGTGCTGAACAGCCGCGACGACCTGTCTCGGCTGTCAGACCAAACTCCAGCGCTGGCAGCACGACTAGTCACCGTCCGTGACGAACTCGCCCACCAAGATCGAGTAATGTCGACGGCCACCGGACCGTCGGACCTGGCCCGCACAACCTCAGACGATGTCGATCACCGCCGTCGGCTCGCCAGGGAGTGGGACGACCTCGTGTCCCAGGTTCGTGCGCTGCCGGGATTCGCGGATTTCCTCGCTGCTCCGCGCGTCGAGGAACTCTTGGCAGCTGCGGCGGATGGCCCGGTCGTCATCGTCAACGTTAGCCGGTACCGGTGCGACGCGCTTATTCTGCGACCCGCCGGAATTGAAGTCGTCGCTCTTCCCGATCTGCAGGCCGACGACGCGCAGAGATGGCTGACTGTCTTGCTGGAATCGGTCGAGCACCTCGACCACCACAGCGCAAGCTCATTGTCCGACCTGCTTTCCTGGCTCTGGGATTCCACCGTGGGGCCAGTCTTACAGGCGTTGGGCCTCGCTAGGCCGCCCGACAACGACGCTTGGCCGCGGGTCTGGTGGTGCCCGACGGGACCATTAACTCTAATGCCTCTCCATGCAGCCGGAAAAACGGACGGCACCGGCGAGCATGGCGTTGCGAAGTCAGCCCTCGATTTCGTTCTTTCCTCTTACCTGCCAACCGTTGGCGCCCTCCAGCACGTTCGTCGGAAGCGTGTCGCATTTCCTCGCGACTCCGAAATTCTGGCCGTAGGCATGCCAAACACCGCAGCCTACGCTCAACTGCCGGGCGCCGCACGCGAAATCAGCCTCGTCCGGCAATACGCTAGCCCTGGACGTGCGGTCGTTCTCCTCGACGGCGAGGCGACCGTACGCGCGGTAATCGATAACATGCACCACTGCCAGTGGGTTCACTTCGCTTGCCACGGCGGGCAGGACTATGATGATCCCGGAGGCAGCGCTCTGCTCCTCCACGACGGACCACTCACCGTCCTCGACATGGCAGCTCTCCAGGTCGAAAACGCCGAACTCATGTACCTCGCCTCGTGTCAGACCGCCATGGGCGGCCCCCAGATTCCCGACGAGTCAGTCCACATGGCGGCGGCCGTACAACTGGCCGGATACCGTCACGTAGTCGCAGCCTTATGGCCCGCCAACGATAGTATCGCGGTTCGGGTCGCAAAGATGGTCTATGACCGACTCTCGCACAACGGCGAGTTGCACAGCGACCGAGCCGCTCATGCCCTCCATGAGGCCGTTCGAGCACTGCGCGCCAGATACCCACAGCATCCGCACGTCTGGGCGCCATTCATCCACTCCGGCCCTTAAGGGCCATCTCCTAACCGGTGACAGGTGTGTCCGGGTGATCGTTAATAACGGTGGGATGCAGGTAATCAGGGAATCGCGGTCAGAGCGGATCGCACCGTTTACTGGACTGCAGCGTGGCCAGTTCCGCAAGCTCGTGCGCGGCGTGGCCCAACGCGGCGGGAACGAGATCGCCGACGGCCGCCCTGACCAAGTACTGCAACGCCAGTCAGGTGAGCGGATAGCCGCGTCTTTTTGTGGGTCCACTGCTTGAGCTCCACTGCCACCGCAGTGACCCACCACCAGAGCGAGCGCCCAGCAGCAGCGCATCGACCCGCTGCCCGCTACCAGGCAACTTGTACTCCAGCAGCAGCCGCAGGTCGCCGAGCCAGCCCGCCGGAACATGTCGAACAGCCAAAACCAACTCTTGTGCCAGCTCAGCTCCTCAGAGCCACCAGGCGGCCGACCGTAAGACTGGATGAAGCTGCGACGAACCCCGCCGGCGCCGACTTGAACTGATCAGCCAGTTCGGCGACGGTTCCCCCATGGATAAACATGTTCAAGGCATGCCAGAGGGCACCGACATCAAGTGAAGTGATCACGCCCCAGCTGACCGGCAAGGTTCGTGTTCCTAGGGACACGAACCCAGTGTCCGAGGACGATCTTGCTCACTATCTACACGGATGCAACTGCCCGCATGACGCGGGCGATCGGCACCAATGCGCGAATCCACCGAGAGAGGCTGTCGCCCCCGTAAGTCCACGACTGGACAGCGCGATCACGGGAGGTTTCATGAGCGCGGCAGGTGCCAGCAGCTACGGGCAACGAAGTCGCAAGCCAGTACAAGCTCGATTTCGAATCGGGAGGGCAGCGTGGGAGCGGACCTCGAATCCGCGGCCGTACAGTAACTTGACCACGGGTCTCTAGCTTCCTAGAGAAGTCAGCGGCGCCGAGTGGGCCCTAGCCGTCGAGGTAGCCATGGGCGATGCCTCGCTAATACTCACAACCTGCGACCGCAATCCAGTCACGTCGCACGGTCAAGCCGGCTAAAAAGGCACGGTGACCAAGACCCCGTTGCCGGGCCCCGGCGACCCGTGCCAGCCAGACCCCCGCAAGGCGGGACTACGACCAGAGCACCTCATCGTCGCTCCCGCAGACGACGCAGAGCTGCAGCAGGTCTACGGGTGGCTGAAGTTCCGGCCGATCACCCACCTCCTCCGCGGCGCAGTCGATAACGCTGTCCGCTACGTCCTGGACGGAGCCCGCACCTGGCGGTTCGACCTCATGAGCGACGAAGTCGACTCCGACGAACGCTCATCGGTGGGCACCAAGCTGCAGTATCACGTGATCGAGTCCCTAGGCCTCAGGAAAGAGCCCCCACTGGACACGATGATCATGGACATCCCGGTCGAGATTAAGGGCACAGTCAGGAAAACTTGGATGATCCCGCGCGAAGGACAGTGCGAGATCACGCTGATGATCCAGATCGACGCCCGCCAGCACCGCTTCCGCGCGCTGCTCATGCGTACCCACCGAGCATGGCTCACCGGGAAGCAGGGAAACCGGGATCTCAAGCGTTCGCCACGCGCGGACGCGGTCTCCAAGTACGCGATCGAAATCGCGCCATGGACCGAACTCCCGCCCGAGCCGCTACGCGAGCTTTCTCCTGATCAGCTGCAGGTGGTGTTCGGCCGTGAAGGCCTGCGTAAACGCATGATCGCGCTGTTCGGCTACTTGCCCACGGTGGTGATCCCCCGGACCACCATCACCACCGTGGGTGCCGGCCTCGGCGATCCGCTGAAGCGGGCTCGTGAAGCCAAGCCAGACGTCCTCAAAGAGCATGACCTAGTCGTACTGGTTGGAACATGGCAATCAGACCTCAACGCGGCAGCCAAGCTCGGCTATAACCTAAACAACGAAGCCTGGGTCGCTGTACCACGCTCCAGGCTCGCGTCGTTAGGCCTGTCCCCAGACGACTTCAAGCACTAAGGTGTGACCTACGTTCGCGAGGGCCACTATTCAGAAATTCTCACAAATAGCTGGCGGCTACATGGTCCTCCAGCGGAGATCATCGGGCGCATCCTGCAACTTGATGCGATGATCGAAAACGCCGGATCGATCAGCTTTCGATTTGATGCCAGGAAGCCGCTCGACCGGACCCCAAACGTTCCACCAGTGCCGCATTCGAACAACAGCGTCCTCATTATCCAGAGTCGTCGCAAGCAGCGGCACAAAAGTGGATTCGAAAGATTCTTTTACTTGAATTACAGCATCCCGAACCAGGCGAAGCCTGAATCCAGCCCGATCAGGCACATATTCGATGCACGACTCGATAGCTAACAAAAGCACCTTTATTCGGGCCATAAACAGATGAAAATCCTCCGCTCGCCATAGCTCAGCACTGCCGTCGAGGGCGTCAAGAAAATCGTCAACCGCGATCCAAGCGATTGAGCGACTTGCGACACTAACTCCTTCCGACCTCATGCGTGAGTCGAAGTTCGCAGGCAAGAAAGTCGAAAGAGGCATACCAGATAAGCTCCGTAACGCAACTTCCCAGATTTCAAGTGTTCGGCGCAAAGCTTCTGCGGATACTGTAATAACAGCATCACTGCCACTTTGAACGCGAACCTCGAAAGTTTCCACATGAGGAACTAGCCCGCAACAAATAACCAAAGCCTGCAGACAAGGGTTTACCTGGTGTTCCTCAAGCTCTAAGCACGTAATCCTGGCCGTCTTTGAATTGAATTTTGCATCAAGCAGACGCAAACCATTTGTGCCGAACAACGCTTCAGCTCTTTGCCATGAAGATAGTCGACCAGGGTCACCCATCTTCGGGCGACCGAAATCGTGCTCAACACCCATAACTTTATAACAGGCCAGCGCTGCCTCACAGCCGCGCACGAATGCTTCTACTAAAACTGCCGCCTGTGTAACAACCGAAACATCTACCTCAACGCCTTCCGCCTGATACTTCTCGGCAACACCGTCCCATATCAACGTCTCATGCGCTTCGCCATTCCGGATATCTCTGATTATGGCACGCTGCGCAATGCTACCTAACCAACCTCCCCGTGAAACAAGTTTTTCCCGCAGCTGAGTAAGCATGGGAGGATCAGACCAGGAGCCTTCGCGAAGACAGTAAAGAATCCATCCATAGCGCCTGAACTGACCTTCGACGAGCCTTTTGTACAAGTCCACCAGAGCTAAGTGTACAGCTTCCTCATCGTCACCTTTCCTGACTACTTCGAGCGATCTGTCAATCCTTACCTGAATCTGCCGGAGCTCCGCCTCCGATTTCTCTAGATATCGGATAACTGGCCTAATTGTCTGATCGGCAGCAGGAAAATATAGAGCCTTCAAAAAAGCGTCGCTAGAACAATATGCAGATACCGGATCCTCGCAGCCGACAATCCAACCTACTGCGGACACGCCAACCAGAACATCTTCCACAGGAGGAAGACGCAAGGAACTAAGGTGAGGAATCAATACCACCAGAAGTTCACTTATTCGCATGTAATAGCTAGACAGGACCCAGCCCGGGGAAAACCGGATGGCATCAGATGGAATAGTCTCAGAATCGACGCCAAACGCGCGCGCAAGAGGACTAGAACATTCTTCACCATGAACACTTAGCCACCGCAAATCTAGACTTTCGAGATCCAAGCCTTTCGACGTAGCATCGACACCAAGCACTGACTGCGTAACCTCGAATAATGCAATGTCGAGCGAGCCCGTAATGGATCGCGCTGCATCTTCATCAAAATTCTCAAATGGAGCAAGTGCAAGGATGAGGGAAACGACTCTATTCCGAAGCTCCAGCATACTACCCATCCAGGCCTCAACCTGCTTAAATTCAGCCAAGACGGGACCAGCGGTTAGTAACGCCGAAAAATCCGACAGGAGGCCCTTAATATTTTCCGCATAATGTCTCCAGATCCAAGAACGAATCGGAATAGTATGCGAAGTAGGAAAAATGAGAGGCTCATTGATTACAGTCCTGAGCGGAGCCACTAATTTCATGCGCGCCGCAACCGGAAGAATCAACTGCATGCTCCACGTAGACAACCTGACCCCCTACCTGTCGAGCGTCTGCAGGGATACTACCAGCATCCAGTTCAAGGACTTTAGAGGTCTGCTCGCGCTGCTACCGAGCCAGTGAGAAATCGGGATCACAGCAGGCCAGGTTATCGAGTCCTATTAACTCAGCAAGTGACGGGAGCTCGCCGACGAAGTCACTTCGAAAAGATCGACTCGTCGTCGAAGCAGCCAACTATTGACCCGGATAATGGCGCTCCACTGTTTCATACGCCCACTCGACGTATTTCTCCCAGTCATATCTCGCTTGAAGCATTAGATCAGCCGCATCTTGGATCGACTTATCGCAAGCAGTCCTATCTTGACCTAAGACGACATCGACGTTCACCGCCTCAATTAACTTCTTACGATACGCATTCAAGGAAGCCGCGTTGTCCTGCTTTGGGGCATTAACCGCGGACGCCAAACCGGATGGGTCATGCGCCATCGTGACTTTAGGGGCGACCTGAAATGCCAGTGACACCATGTCGGGAAACTGTGAAAAATAGTCAACGGAGTAGGTAAATACGCGATTGAGCCTAACGTTACACGGCATCCTCGACTGAGCAATATTACGCAACCAATGACAAAACCCCATTAGAGACCACAAGAAGAACTCACTGTCATCAACACCTGCCAGGTTGACACCATCTTGAACGAGATGGTCAAGGTCAAATTCGTCGATCCCCGCGTCGCGCATAGCCGCACTAAGGTCCGTCACAAGCACACGAAGGGCCTCCTGGTCGACACGCGTCTTACTCACTCTTGTCGTCAGGAAAAGAACCCAGGGCTGATCCTGACGATCTTGCAAGGAAAAGAGGT
This sequence comes from Amycolatopsis sp. NBRC 101858, assembly GCF_030269325.1. GTDB lineage: Bacteria > Actinomycetota > Actinomycetes > Mycobacteriales > Pseudonocardiaceae > Amycolatopsis > Amycolatopsis ponsaeliensis. The sequence continues at coordinate 1,933,358 of NZ_BSTD01000002.1, forward strand.
TCCTTAGCATCGAGTAAATCGACTTATCACGGTCGGCTGGGCTCAGGAGTAGATGGTCGCACATATCTAGGTTAACTATGTCAAATGGAACTCGACGCCGAATATTCTGATGATTCGTCGATTTTTCGATGCCAAGGTCGCGAATATCGCCCGGAATAATTTCAGACTGCGGGTCGATCCCTTCCAGCATTTTTACTTCTTGAAACGAGACGTCCATGTCGGTGCCGTTGCTATTAGATTTTCCAAAGTCTCGATCTACGCCGAGAAAACTAAGCCCCAACTCTTTTGGAGCAAGAACATCGCTTTGAAAGTAGCGGAGATCAAGCATGTCAACACCGGGCAGGCCCAGATAACGAAGCTCACGCACATCCTTGCGCAGCTCGCATAGCTGTTCAATGCAAACGGCCCATTGGTTATCGCGAACATACTGCTTTCGCGGTTTATGCCAAGCCTCGAAACCACGTGCCGACGAGCGCTCTGGCTGAACATACGGCTTTTGGCCGATGTCCTCAGAGGAAAAATCTTCCGGTGGGGAGAATCTGTCGCCCTCTACCTCATCTGCCCCACTCATCCCTGCATCCTAACGATCGCAGAAATCGACTCAACCAACGCTTCCTGCTCGTCATCGTCGAGCTCATCGAAGACGCCGTACGCAACTAGCGTCTGGATTATAGCCTTGATTTTTCGCTCATTGGACTTCGCAATCGCCGACCGGGAAATTGACTGGTCACCTAGCGTCCTGGAACGCGAAAAGATCAGATCTGCATCATGCTGAGATCGATTGGTACGAGCATCAGCGTCGACCAGCTCAACTGTTGGCTTATCTGCATCGTCACCAAATCTTCTAACCCAAGCCTCCGACGCAATTTTTTCGAGTTCGCGTGCTTCAGATCCCTGTGCTTCTTCGCGCGCCTGCTTACGCAAATTCGATCCAATCAATTTTTGCTGATTGATCGCTCTCGTAAGTGCCGTGTGGATCCAACTTGTGAGGCGGACGACGTGCGGATGAGAATAGTTAAATGACTCGCGGTCGATGTTTAACGCAGATTCAAAACCTTCCGACACAAAGACTTCACAGGATATCTGACGCAAACGAGTAATCTCGGCGATCTGAAACCTAAGGAATGTGGGATCGAAAAGTGTGCCACTAGCGCCATGAACTCGAATTAGCACACCCGAGTGCTCCACCGGCGCAATTTTTGCATTCCAGAGAAGATAAGCACTGAACTCCAGCGGCCCGCCGGAATCAGCGGGGTCAACCCCCGGAAACTCCTCGCGAAGATGTCCGACAAATATTAAAGGCTTTTTAATTGCGTTAGTCGTGTAAGGCAGGTTCCTGAATCGTAAAGGACGAAGGAGCTCTAGCTCATCGAAAAACACTCGAAACTCTGTGTCGATCGAGTCCCCGGGATCCCAATCAATCAAGTCTCTGATGGTCTTGTCTTCCGTTAACGGCAACGGCTTCGCGCGCCCTGGCCCGACACCGGGAAGTTCGAATGCTTCTACATCGCCCGCCCGGAGATCGAATGGACTTACATCCACGTAGCGAAAAGGCCCAGCAAGTCCCAGCTGCCATGCCATCTGAAGATAGTAGTCAAAGAGACCGTCTAACTTGGGATTCCCATTCGAATTGGCAGCCTGGTCCCATACTGTATCCACAAACTGCCTGAATGCTTCGTCAGGCGCCATCCCGGCTTGCCATGGAAGTTCCTCGAAAGAAGCAAGAAGATTCGACTCTTCGCCTTCGCTACCATAGAGCTGCCTGCCCGTATGGAATAAGTCCTTAAAAAAGCCCGTTTTATCACTTCGAAGCCATTTATCCAGACTTTGCAGAGCCTGCTTAGTCTTGGGACGTATATTGTTTAGCATTATCGTCGTGCCGTGAGTTTTGTGATCCTCGGCTGGCTCTTGCCAGATCGATACGCGACCAGCCTCATACTGATCGTCGCCGACGGACGTGAAATCGCTGTACTGCTTCAGGCGCACACTGGCGACCGTCCGCCACTTGTCACCGGCTTCTTTTGTGACGATCCGGAAACTCTGAGTTAGCTGCGATACCGAAAAGAGACCGATGCCAATTTTGCCAATAAGACGCCGGCCGCCCGGGCTGAATGATGGATTCGACGAGTTTGCGACTCCAAGGTCGACGCCAATCTCTGATCGCTTTGCACTGCCCCCGATATGGTGAATAAGATGAGTAACAGCCGCGGGACTCATGCCATGACCGTTATCTTCTACCACAATCCTAGAGAACCGCGGGCGATCAGTAGATATAACTACCCGAGTCGCATCAGCATCGTACGCGTTAGAGATGAGCTCACGTATCGCCGACGCTGGCTGACGATAAATTCCGTCCGTAACACGAGCCAGAACTTTTCCGTCGGTTTGCAGTGTTGTCTCAACCGGCGAGGAGACATGGCGACTGGCCACGATCTGCTCAGTCAGTCGTTCGTCCCTGTCGTTAGCCACCGACGCCTCCCTTTGTGCGTTCATTGAGTCTACCTCTCGGCAACTCTGTCGGTCACAGAAGGGATGGCGGCGTGTCGCAAACAGTCCTAACTCGCCGAGAAACCCTCCTACATGTCAGCGCGCGACTCCATGGGGGCGTACCCCCTTCTGTGGCCATTTCCCATCATCTAGAGCACACGAGTGAACAGGCCAAATTCGCCTGCGTCAGTCCTCGTCACGCTAAGCAACCGTTGCCCCCCGCATTGCTACACCGGGTGACGGATTGGTGCACAGGCCTTGGCGGGCTTGGTCACCAAAGATTTAGTCTTCCATCCGCAACTCACCAGGTCTGCCATGAAGTCAGCATTCTTGTTGCCGTTGTGAGTCCTGCTATCCGCGCCAAGACGCAGGGGGACAGGGTTGCAGCCGCGAATCGTGAACGGCTGCGCTCCACCTCACCTGTTGCTTTCCAAAGCCGCTAGAGACTGGCTCAGCCAACCGGTCCTCTAGCTTCACGATGGATGTGACACCGGCCGTCACAACCTGGTCGCGAGCCGTCATGTTGTCACAGAGGCTGTGACAGCCATAAAGACTGGCTGACCTGGCAAAACGTTCTCGTGACGGCTGCGAAACCACCATTGGGAGCCCCGTCGCAGCCGTCACAACGGGCCTCCGAGCGCCTGTTTCGACTCAAGTCACGTCGTCCGCTACATCGATGGTCGAAGCTCAGCTTGCCGAGCGTTGACACGTTCGCTGCTGCACGCATGACCGCTTGACACGGGTTCACATGTGCACACTCGACCGGGACAGGTTAAATGTTGCCGATTCGATCTCGGCGGAGAGGGATACCGTGCTCAACTCGATAGATGGCGTCGCAGCGTTCACACTGTCGTGGAATCTGGCGTCGACGACGCTCATCGGAGAGCTCGAAGACCACGGCGCCGGCTGCCCCGCAAAGCATCGTGATGATCTGGCCAGGCACTGGGATTTCTGTCAAGTGGGTTCGATGCCACTGGCCGTCGATGACCGGCTGGATCACGAGTGGGTCAATATAGATCGCCGCGGTCATCGCGCCGCCTGAACCTGCGTAGGAGCGCTCAAGGCATTGGCGGTCGCGAACTCTCCGGACGCGCGCCGCAGGAGGGTCCTTGCCGTGTCGTTGTAGCGGCTCAGCGTCGTCCGGTCGGTCAGGTATGTGTTGCAGTGGTGGTGCCTGAGCACCACAGCGAACGGATCGGATCGATCCTCGAAGAGCGTGAAGGCGCCGATCGACGTCAGCGCGGTCTCTGTTGACGGCACGGTCCGGACAGTCACGTGCTTGAGCTGTGCCGCCGCGCGAATGTGCTCGATCTGCTCGTTATGCAGGTCGTCCATGCCGTGTAGTGCCTGGTCAGCGATCAGGAACACATAGCGACGGTCCCCGCCATCCAGTGCCTGGCGGCGGACTTGGCGGCCCAGCAGGTCAATGTCTCTGCGGTCGTCCTGCACCACAGCCTTGTCCAGTATTCGTTCGGCATACGCACGGATTTGGAGAAGCTCCGGAATGCACGACGGTGCCCACTCGACGACACGGCTGGAGAGCTGTTCATACGTCCACAGCAGGTGTCCTAGTTGCGGGTCAGACTGGTCGACCAGGTTCACGTCCCCGGCGTGCGAGGCGAGCGCCATCACTCGGTCGTACTCGGCCGACTCGACCCGGAGGTATCCGAGGATCCAGGCCACGGCCGTCGCCGGCGCGACTTTGATGCCTAGCTCCCACGCCGAGAGCGTCGCGGGATGAACACCGATCTTCTCGGCCAGCCTCCGCAGGCCGATTCCGCGGCGCTTGCGGGCGTCGCGGAGGCTGCTGCTGACGGCAACAGTCGCGGGCGGGCGGATGATCGGCTTGGGCATCTTCGAGTCCTTGCTGAGGGCTGCGGGTGGCAGGAACGCGCACGTGAGCTGCGGATTGATGACGGCGGTTGGGTGGCCTGCTGTCAGGGCGGGCTCTCGGCGGGAAGCGCAGCTCCCACCTCTGCGACCAGAGCGCCGGCTGTTGCTGCGACCGTCTTCAGCGCGCTGATGTGCTCCAGCAGCCGGTTCAGACCCAGCGAGGTCAGGCGGAGTTCGCGGGGTTCGGCACGGCACTGGAGGTAGCCAGCCGCACGCAGGAACTCGATGTGCAGTTCGAGGTCGGGGGTGGGCAGCCCCAATGCCTGCTGAACTGCGAGTTGGGAACGCCAGCTGGTGTCGGCCAGCAGGCAGGCGATGAACAGGCGGACCGGCTGGAGCAACAGCGCGTCGAGGTCCGTACGCGACGTGGGCGAGATCGGCGTCATCGCCGCTTCACCGCGACGCGATCGGAGGCGTTCACGAGTTCACGACACGTCGGACATGAACGGTCGGCCGGTGCCAGGCAGGAGTGAATCAGCACCTCGTGGCCGCAGAGAGAGTGGTACCGGCCTTGCTGGAGGCGGATGCCGCGCAAGAACTCGTCGTCCGTGACTGCGTGCGTCAGGCCGTCCAGCACGCACCGGTACCAGCTGATGTAGAGCGCTGAGTGCAGCGACCTGCAGCTAGTGCCTGTCATGTCCGCTCCCTTCGACCTCGCGACTGATGAAATCAGTCAAACGGGAGTCAGGTCCGACGACCAGAGCAGCAGTGCGGCAGTTGTGTGGCGCGTAGGTCGCACTAGTCGTTCTGAGCTGCGGTTACTGCTGCTACATTGATCTGGTCACGCAGGGTTGGAGGTTGGTCATGCCCATGGGGCGACGTCGCGATGGGCTGATCTCAGCTCGTAAGGTCGCCGGCTTCACCCAGGAGGGTCTGGCGGACGTGCTGCACGTCGACCGGTCGACCGTCGCTCGCTGGGAGGCGGGCGACTACGTGCCACTCCCCTACCTCTGGCCGAAGCTCGCGAGCGTGCTCGGTCGTTCACGAGACGAGTTGCAGGCCCTGATCGGTCCGAGCGCCGTCACGCGGGAGTTCAACCCCAACGACTCGTTCGAGCCGGTGTTCACTTGGCTCGATCGGCGTGCCGGGTGGCCGCTGGGCAGAGCCCGTGAGCAGGTCTACGCGAGCGCAGCCGCCTCAACTCGGAACCGGCCGAATCCGCCGCGAAGCGTCATCGCGGATGCCCTGGCTGACTACTACGCGCCGGCGACCAGCGACCACCGGCCCTACGTCGCGCGCTGCGGTCAGGTGGAGGTGACCACCAGCGTCCTTACGCGGCCGGCGTGGCTGGATCTCGCCTGCTCGCTGACACCCACGAGCGAGCACACCACCTTCGAGGGTGGCAGAGCGAGGCCATCGGCGGTGGTCGATGAGCGAGCTGCGGTGCAGCGTCTCGCGGACGCAGCAGCGGGCGGCATCCGGATCACCGACGTTCCCCTCTACCGGCTGCTCGAGGTCGACCCGCAGCCCGGAGCACTGAGGGCGAAGGTCGGGATCGGGTCGTTTGTCGAATACGCGCTTGGCGTCGACCTGCTGGAACGCGAGTTGATCGAGCACTTGGCGAGCGGTCGCAGCGCCCGTCCAGGGCACATGCCACTCCGTGACCGCCAGCTGCCCGACGTGTCCGCGGTGCTCGACCTGCCCGGCCGTCTCTGCGCGGGTGGCGTTCTGGCGTTGACAGCGATCGCGCGGCCGGCGGACCCGTTCCGTGGTGGCGCCGACTTCGTGCTGCTGGTGCAGAAGAGGTCAGCGCAGGTCGTGAACACGGCCAATCGTCTGTCGGTGATCCCGAAAAGCTTCCATGGGCCGCTCGCGGACCGGCGGGCAGACGCCCGGATCGGAGTTACCCTGCGCCGCGAGCTTGAGGAGGAGCTGTTCGGCAGGACGGACGTCGACCGGTCCGCCGGAGACCTCAGGGTCGCCGATCCCATGCATCCGACCAGGCTGTCCACTCCGATGCGGTGGCTGACCGAGCAGCCCGGCCGATTGCACATGGAGTGCACCGGGTTCGGGCTCAACCTGGTCAGCGGGAACTACGAGTTCGCCAGCCTGGTCGTGATCGAGGATGAGGAGTTCTGGCCGCGGTTCGGTGGCGACGTAGAGGCGAACTGGGAGGCAGCCGGCCTGCAGCAGTATTCGACGCTCGACGGTGACTTGGTCACCGAACTGATCGGTGACGAAAACTGGAGCAACGAAGGACTGTTCGCTTTTCTCCAGGGGTTGCGTCGGCTCGCCGAGATCGGCGGTGATCGAGTGAAGATTCCCGCCGTCGAATTAAGTTGCTGAAGGCCAGCGAACGGTCAGGACGACCGAATCCGCCAACGCTTCCCAAGAATGGTCGATGCCCGGTCCCCACATCATGTAGTCACCCTGGCGCGTCATAATCTTGCCGCCGCCGGTGACCTCTACGCGGAACTCTCCGGAGATCAGCATCACGAGCGTGGTTCGCTGGTCGTCGGACGTCCACTCAGGGCGCTTGTCCCCCGCAGGATGGTTGGCCCACTTGACTTCGACGTCCTTGGAGGCTCGGACACCCTGCGACGGATCGATGAAGTGGCCGACCAACCAGCCGCGCGTGTCCGCCGCGTCTTCGTTGGCGTTGCCTGCGGTCCAACCGTCGCTCACTGGCGTATCTCCCATTCGATCGCGGGCAGTTTCACGCGCCTTCCGCCGATTTCCGCAAGGCGTCGAAGCCCTTGTGTCATGGCGAACAGTCCTTCGTTGCTCCACGCTACATCACCTAACAACTCGGTGACGAGTTCGGCATCAGTAGTCGAATACTGACGAAGAGTCGCGGATTCCCAGTTCGCTTCGATCACTCCACCGTAGCGTGTCCAGAATTCTTCGTCGTCGATGACGATCAGGCTTGCGAACTCGTAGTTCCCACTCACGAGGTTCAGGCCGAAGCCGGTGCACTCCATCCGTAGGCGGCCGGGCTCGGCGAGGAGCCAGCGCATCGGCTCCGTGAGCCTGGTGAGGTGCATCGGGTCCGCGGTCAGCGTGTCGGCGACCGTGTTGTCAGCGTCCGGCCGGCCGAACAGCTCCTCTTCCATCTCTCGACGCAACGTCGCGCCGATCTGGGTTTCTCGCCGTACATCAGTGAGCGGCTGGTGGAAGCCCTTCGGGATGACGGCCAACCGGCGCGTGGCGTTGAGTACGTGGCCGGAGCGTTCCTGGACCAGGAGCACGTAGTCCGCTTCGCCGCGGTAGGGGTCGGCCGGCCGAGCGATGGCTGTCAGAGCCAGTGCTCCGCCTGCGCAGAGTCGGCCGCCGACGTCCAGGATCGCGCCTACGTGTGGGAGGTAGCGATCACGCAGGGGCAACGACGTCGTGTCGCCGGCTGCGAGCGCGTCGAGCAGCTCGCCTTCGAGGAGGTCCATGGTCAGGGCGTAGTGGACGAAGTGGTCCACCCCGAACGTGCCGCCGAGGTGGCGTTCACGGATGTCCGTGCTCAGTAGCCGATAGAGCGGCGCGTTCATGAGCCGGGTGTTCATGGCTACCGTCTCGGCGAGCCGGTTGACCGCTGCCTTCGTCGCGTGCTCGTCCAGGACTTCCCGCGGGTCTGGCCGGGCGCTTGCGATCGTGAGCCCGTCGTGCGGCGGGCGTAGTTCGCACGCCAGATCGAGCCAATCAGCGCAGGTCAGGATGCTGGTGTTCACGGCCTGGTCACCGCAGCTTCCGGCGTACAAGCCGTGGTCGCCGTGGTGCCGGCCGTAGTACTCGGCGAGTGCGTCGGTCACGGCGCGCTGATCGACCCACGCGCGGCGCGTGGCCCGGGCGTACGCCTCCTGCGCGTCGACGCGCGCAGCCTGCTCGGCTACGGCGCGGCGTGCAGCGCCGGGGCTTCGGTAGGCGTGCTGGTCGAGCCATTCGAGGGCCGCGCCGATGTGGGGGTCCGCGGCCAGTCGTCGATCGGCTTCCTTCGTGTCCGGCCTCGTGTGGGCGGCCGGCCCGTCGCCGGTCAGCGCGGCGAAGCGGGCTCGCTCGGCGTCCGACGCTCGCTCATACGCGGTGTCGAGGACCTGTTGCATCTCCGACTGCGGGCGAAGGTCTGGCTTCTGGTGCCAGGACGCGACCGTACGTGCGCCGATTCCGAGTTTCTCGGCGAATTTCTCATTGCTCAGCCGCAACGCGGATTGCAGCGCTGACGCTGACCGTCCGGTCCAGCCGCCCACTCCGCTCATTGCCGCCCCGAAGCGCTCTTGTGCAGCGGATATGCAGTGGTTGCGCACTGCTTCTGCACTGGTTGTGCATGGGATCGGGCGTCGTTTCGGCCTTCAATTCTAGGTATGGAAATCACCTGGTTCACCAGCCCGAATCGCCCGCCGCTAACGCTTCGGCTTCACGTGCTCGACCACGGTCGCGAGGCTCGTTTGGACGTCCTCCAGCCGGTCGGTGATCTCGGCCAGGCGCTGTTCCAGCGCGTCCAGCCGGGACCACAGCTCGTGGCCGTCGTCGGCCGGCTCGCCCGGGTGCGGCGGGGTACGGTTTTGCAGCACGGCCAACAGGTGCTGCGGGTGCCAGCCCAGCGTCGTCGACAGCGCTTCGAGCGTGCGCGCGCTCCGGCGGCGCTCCACTGTGTGGTGCTGGAGCTCGCGCACGATCGCCTGCGACACGTGCGAACGCTCGGCCAGCTCGCGTTGTCGCCAGCCGAGTTCGTTCACGCGCATGTTGATGGCCTTGGCGACTGCCGCCCAGTCCTCCGTCACGTATTCCTCCGCGCTCCGCCTCAGCGCCGAGATTAGCGGTTCTTCAAGCCTTCACCACGTCGCTTAGCGCTTCGTCGGCGGCGCGTCGGACAAACGCGCCCTTCGAAGAGCTGAAATCAACAACATAGTCTTGAAATCATCAGATTGGTCTTTCTCATGAACTCGCAAATCACCTTTCACACCATTCGAGAAGCGGCCTGGCTGCTCGGCGTGTCCCGCGCTGCGGTCAGCCGCGCGATCCGGACGCACGAGCTGCGCGCCACCCGCTGTCGTTCGGGGCTCCGTGTGTCGTCGGCCGAGCTGGCCCGTCTGCTCGGGTCGCGTCAGGCCGGAGGTGCCGCATGAGCGCCGATGACCTGCAGTCGATCGGGATCGCGTGGCGGCTGGATCGGCTGCGCTGGGTTCCGACCCAAGTCCTGACCGACGTCGTGACCAGCGAAGGAGTCTGCATGTGGCCTCCGCCGGACGACGGGCCACCCGACGCTGACAGCGACGGCCAGCTGGCCGAGCGGCTGTGCGGTGGGTGCCCTGTTCGGGACGAGTGCCTCGAGCTGGAGTTGCGGACGGCCGGCCTCGACACCGTCGGCGTCTGGGGCGGGATGACCGACGACGACCAGCGCGCGCTGTACCCACTCTGGTTGCGGCGTGGCGAGCGGACCGATCGGGGTGCGCGATGAACGGACTCACCGTGACGCCCACGCAGATCCTCGCCGGTGTCGGCGTGCTGCTCGTGCTGCTCTGGGTCTGGCGGGCCGGTTCCCGCCGAGCGAAGGCCGCCGCCGAAGCTGCTCGGAGCGGGGCACGGTTCGTGTCACTGGCCGGGCGGGTGCTGTTCAACGCCGGGCTGATCGTCGCTGTTCAGTGGGTCGTGATCGCTCATCCGGGTAGCCCGTGGCTGCTGTTCGCCGTGCTCGGGCTGCCGGCGCTGTTCGCCTCCTATGCCCTGACCCGCGCAATGACGGTGACCACCGTCGACACGTCGAAGCGAGGTGGTCGGCGATGAACCGGGCACAACGGCTCGCGCAGGACGCCGCCGAAGCCGCGGAGGTGCGCGCCTACCAGACCGATCCGGACGTCGTCGCGCTGCGGATCGAGCGCGTGCGGCGGCAGGTCGACTGGATGTGCTGGTCGGGGATCGTGCTCGGGTTGGCCTTCACGATGACCAACGTCCAGGGCTTCGCGTCGGCAGGCACTCAGGCGGGGTCGCTGCCGTGGCTGGCCGCGTGGGTGCTGGACCCGACCGTCTCTCTCGTTCTGCTGGCGATCCTGCGGGCGGAGCAGGTCACCGCGCGATACCAGGTCCAGACCGGCGTGTGGGTGCGACGAGCGAAGTGGTTCACGCTTGCCGCCACCTACGTCATGAACACCTGGACGTCGTTCGCGGCCGGGGAAGCGGCCGCCATCGTGCTGCACTCGGTGCCGCCGCTCGTCGTGTTCGTCGCCGTCGAGGCGATCACCGACCTGCGGGACAAGCTCACCGATGCCGTGCTGGTCGCAGCTGAACGACGCCCCGTTCAGCAGGAGAACGGTGGGCGACGGGTGCTGTTCGCCGATTATCTCGCTATCGCTCGGGAGAGCTGGGCGCCGGACGTCGAGATCACGCCGGCGTGGGTGCGGCGGGCTACCGGCTGCTCGCGGGGCCTGTCGCCCCGGCTGGCGCGGGCGCTGCGGTCGGAGGTGGGCAATGGCTGACTCATTGCCGGTCAAGGCCGATCCCGTGTTCGACGGCGAGTTGATCGACGACACGTTGCCTCAGCCGCGTCGGCGGGAGCCAAAGACGAACCGCTTCGTCCGGTGGTGGCGGCATTCGCCGCGGGTGCCGTTGTGGCTGAAGAGCAAGCCTCAGGCTGTCCAGGCGGGCAAGGATGCCGTCGTTGGGCTGGTGAAGTCGCCATGGCGGTACGTCGGCGCGGTTGTTCGCGGGCTGGTCGTCGGGGTGCGGTGGTGGCGTGGGTGGGTCACCGTCCGGGACTACCGGACGGCGGCCGAGGAGTCGGAGAAGTTGGCCGACAAGTTCACGGAGATTCGGGCGCTCACCCTGTTCCGCTGGAAGGTGACCGGTGCCGTCCTGGTCGTCGCGGCCGTGGGGGTGGCCGTCGTTGACCTGGTGTACGGCACCGATCCTCTGTGGATTGGCGGAGCCGCCGCCTCCGTGGGGCTCGCGGTCCTTGGGCGCAAGAAGGACGGCAGTCCTGGCCGAAAGCCGGCGCTCGCCGGGCCGCGCACCTTGACCTGGACGATGGACCCGCAGGTGCTGGTGGACGCGTTCCGGGACGCGAAGCTGATCGGCAAGGACGAGGCGTTGCGGCTCGTCGAGCGTGCGACGCGTGTCGGCGACGGCTGGGCGGTCACCGTCGACCTTCCGGCTACCCGCAAGGCGGCCGACGTGGTGAAGAACCGGGATGCGCTCGCGTCGGCGCTCGCCGTCGATGAGGTTCAGCTGATCGTCGAACGAGTCCGCGGCAACGGTGGACACGCCGGACGGGTGTCGATGTGGGTGGCTGATGAGGACCCGTACGCGTCGCCGCCGTTGCGGACGCCGCTGCTTGGCGTGGCGCACTGGGATGCGTGGCGGCCGATCCCGTTCGGGCGGGATGCGCGGGACCGGCGGATTGACCTTCCGCTGGTCTGGACGTCCCTGCTGGTCGGGGCCATCCCTCGTCAGGGCAAGACCTTCGCCGCCCGGCTCGCGGCGGCCGGTCTCATCTTGGACGCTTGGGTACGCCTGTACGTAGCGGACTTCAAGGCCGGGAAGGACTGGGACGCGGCCGGCCTGGTGGCGCACCGGTTCATGTCCGGCGACGAACCCGAACACGTTCTGGCGCTTGTGGACTGGCTGATTGAGCTGGTCGGCGAGGTTCAGACGAGGTTCCGGCGGATGCGCGACCTGGACGACCTGACGTGTCCGGAATCGAAGGTCACGCCGGAGATGTCCCGCGATAAGGCGCTGAACATGCCGATCACGGCCATCTTCATCGATGAGGTTCAGGTTCCACTGGAAGACCGGACGCCCGTGGACGTGCAGGGAAAGAAGCTGGCCGCGGGTGAGTACGTCGGCGAGTTGCTGACGTGGCTGGCGAAGAAGGGGCCGGCCGCTGGGATCGTCCTGGTGCTCGCCACTCAGCGGCCGGACTCGAAGACGATCCCGTCGGGGCTGCGGGCGGTGCTTGGGTCGCGGTTCGCGCTGCGGGTGATGGACTGGCGCGACTCGAACATTGTCCTCGGCGAGCAGATGAACACGCGCGGGTTCGACTCCAGTCGGTTGCTTCCCTCGCACAAGGGTGTGGGCATCCTGCGGCCGGACGGCGACACGTCAGCTGGCGCCGATGTGCTGGCCATGACGGTTCGGACGTACTACATGCCGAACGAGGATTGGCGGACTATCTGCGAGCAGGGCCGGACGCTGCGAGAGGCGGCCGGGACGCTCACCGGGCACGCGGCCGGGCAGGACGCCATGCCGGTGCTCGACCATGCAGCCGCGGTCAAGGCAATCGGTGCAGGTCACGCGGCTGAGTCGCCTGGCGAACTACCCGAGGTGCTCGCATCGCTCATTGAGTGCCTGGGAGACGATCTCGGGCCAGACGGCCGAGACTTTGTGCCGACAGCTGAGTTGCTGGACGTCCTGGAGGTCGACTCGCGGACGTTCGCGCAGCAGATGGCCGAGGTGGGATGCCGGCCGACGCGAGACCGCGTGACCGGCGAAGACGGCGAGACACGGCAGGTTCGCGGATACCGGACGGCTGAAATCAGGAGCGCAATCGACCGCGCGAGGGCAGGCGGCGAGTCGACCGGGCAGGAAGGTCGGTCATGAGCGCCACTCACTCCGAGGATCGACCGATCCGGGTTATTCTACCTGCGGGATTGCCAGCGCTGACGCCAGCCGTGGCACGCGGGCTGCTGGCCGTTCTGATCGAGCTTACCGAGGTGCCGGTCCTGGACGGACCGGTAGAGGAGGAACCGTGACGGCTGAAATCAGCAACGATCCGTGGTCGACGCTGGACGACATCCTTGGTCTTGAGGTGGCCGAGCCGGTCGACGACGGGATCGGTGAACTCGCGGCCTACGGCCGGTGCTCGACAGAAGACAACCAGGACCCGGAGACCTCTCGCGGTTGGCAGTTCGGGAACGCTCGGAAGTTCGTCGAGCCGCTGGGCGGCCGGATCGTCGCCGAGTACTTCGACATCGGGCAGTCGCGGTCGGTCCCCTGGGAACGCCGGGACGAGGCCGCGCGACTGCTCGCCGAGTTGAAGAACCCCCGGCGGACGTGGAACGCCGTCGTGGTCGGCGAGGGCACCCGGTGTTGGTTCGGCAATCAGTTCTCGCTCATCGCACCCCGGTTCGCCGCGTACGGCGTCGACCTGTGGGTGCCGGAGCTTGGCGGGAAGTACGACGCGCGGAACCCGTCGCACAAGATGCTCATGAGCGTGCTCGGCGGGATGAGCGAATCGGAACGCCAGCACGTCCAGGCACGTGTCCGCGCGGCGATGGACGCGCAGGTTGTCAACGAAGGGCGACACCAGGGCGGCCGGGCGCCGTATGGGTACGTCGTCGTTGATGGCGGTCCGCACCCGAATCCCCGAAAGGCCGCTGAGGGGTTCCGGCTGCGCGTGCTGGCCATCGATCCCGACGCAGCCGAGGTGGTCCAGCGGATATTCGCCGAGTATATGGAAGGGGTCGGCGATCGAGCGATCGCGAAGGGGCTCAATGAGGACGGAGTGCCCTGCCCTTCGGAACGCCGGCCCGACCAGAACCGGCACCGGCTCGCCGACGGTTGGCAAGGCAGCACCGTCCGATCCATTCTGGAGAATCCGCGGTACACCGGGTACGCGATCTTCGGGCGTTGGACCAAGCAAGAGACGCTGCTGAATCCGGACGACGTCAGCGCGGGGCACGTCGTGCGGTTCAAGCGAGCGGCGCCGGATCGCGTTGTTCGGTCGCGGCGACCTGCGCACCCGGAGATTGTTTCTGTCGAGGCGTTTACGCAGGCGCAGTTGATGCGCAGGTCCCGCGCGGCCGGCGGATTGCCCGGGATTGCCAAGCTCGAACGGAATCGGGCAGCCACCAAGCACACTTACCTGTTGAAGGGGCTGGTGCGCTGCGAGATCTGCACCCGGAAGATGCAAGGTGCGGCGATCAGGAAGGGCGTCTACTACCGGTGTATCGCACGGACGATGACGCCAGGATCGGCGGCGCTGGCCGATCACCCGAAGACGGTGAACCTTCGAGAGGACGTCGTAGTGCGGCCAATCAACGAGTGGCTGTGCCAGGTCTTCGACCCGGACAACCGCGACGACACGGTACGGCTGCTGACCGGGTCGCAGGACGGCCGGGTGGACGGCCGTCGAGCCAACGCGGAGAAGCGGCTGAAGGGCGCCGAGGAGAAGCTACGGCGGCACCTTGCAGCCATCGAGGCCGGCGTAGACCCAGTCAACTTCGTCGAGCCGATGAAACGCGCACAGGCCGAGCGGCAGGCGGCGATGGAGGAGCTGAAGCACCTGCCGGACACGCAGGCGGTCGACGTGGCGGAGGTGTACGCCATGCTCGACCAACTCGGCGACGTCGCCAGGCACCTGAACTCGCGGGCCCCGGAGAGGATCACGCAGGTCTACCGCGACCTGGGCCTACAGGTGGTCTACGACAACAAAAAAGAGGCAGTCACTGTGACTGCCTCTCCCCGTGTGGGTAACGTGTGTGTCCGAGGGGGGACTTGAACCCCCACGCCCGTTAAGGGCACTAGCACCTCAAGCTAGCGCGTCTGCCATTCCGCCACTCGGACCTGCTGAAGAAAGAGTATACGGCTCCTCCTCGCCCTCCTTCAGGGGGGTCTGGATCCGCTCCTGAAGCGCCTCTGGCATCATCGGCGAGTTTCGGATCGGCTGCATCGATTCAGCCCTGTGTCCTCGGGCGAACATGCGGACCGGCTCCTGGTAGCTGTAGCGCTCCGGGCCGGATGGGTCCAGTAAGTGTGCGTCCGCCAGGGACTCCAGCAGGATCGTTGTCTCCGCGCGGCCCAGGTCCAGGACCTCGGATGCCGTTGCCGTCGAGAACGTCGGGAAGGCCGACAACAACGCGAATGCCCGGGTCTGCCCGGGGGTCAGCTCCGCCAGCGCCGACTCGTACGGCTTCTCGATCGCCTGGCACTCCGGGGGCCTTGCCGGTGATCCCGGCGCCGGGCGGCCCACTCGCTTCAACGCCTCCGCCATCGTCCACGCCGGGCGGGACGCCAAGCGGGCGGCGATTGCCTGGAGCACCTGGGGTAGGCCCGCTGTGCGGGATGCCATCGTCCGCGTCTCGGGAAGCTCGCGGCCGACTCGCTCGGGGCCCAGGAGCCGGGTGAGCAGCGCCATCGAGTCCGGGAGGTCCAGGCCGTCCAGTTTTGTCCAGTGGGCCTGGGCCAGGTCGTACCTGCGCTGGCGGGCCGTGATCATCACTGCCGGGCCTCCCGCGCCGGGGAGCAGGGGGCGGAGGTCGTCCGCTGGGCGCGCGTTGTCCAGGATCACCAGCAGACGGCGGCCCGTCGTGCGGGTTCGCCACAGCGCCGCTCGCTCGCTGACCGACTGCGGGAGGTCCGTCACGCCGATGCCGCGCAACAGCTCCGACAGCGGGTCCGCCGACTCGGCCATGTCCAGGAACAGGCGGCCGTCCGGGAAGTTCGGGGTCAGGGTGTGGCCGATGTGGACCGCCAACGCCGTCTTGCCGATCGCCGCCAGGCCCTCGATGCCGATCACCGATGCCCTGGTCAGCGCTTCGGAGAGCGCCGCGGTCTCCGGAACCCGGCCGACGAACTCCGGGAGGTCCGGGGGCAGCTGCGACGGGCGGGACAGCGGCGCCAGCGAAGGGTCCGCCGCGAGGATCCGGCGCTGCATCTCCTGCAGCTCAGGACCGGGATAAAGGCCCAGTTCGGACTCGAGCAGGCGCTGCGTCCGGGCGTAGACGTCCAGAGCCTCGGCCTGGCGGCCCGAGCGGTACAACGCCAGCATCTGCAGCTCGCGGGGCCGCTCGCGCAACGGCTGCTCCGCGATCAAGCCGGAAAGTGCCGCCACCGCTTCGACGTGCCGCCCTGCCTCGATGTCGGCCGCCGCCAGGTCCTCGCGGGCCGTCCGGTGCAGCTCGGCGAGCCGGACGCGGGCGGCCTCCGCGTAGTCGCCGTTCACCCCGGCCAAAGGCGTGCCGTGCCACAGGAGAAGCGCCGCGCGCAGGGATTCGGCCGTGGCCGACGACAGCAGGCGCTGGAACTCCGTGACGTCCAGGGCGGCCGGCCGGATCGCGTAACCGCCGCCGGTGGACTCGATCGGCACCCCCGCGTGCCGCAGGCGTGACACGTACGAGCGCACCATGCCGACCGCCGCCCTCGGCTCGGCGCCGCCCCACAACGCCGAGACCAGCTGGGACGGCGACAGCGGCGTGCCCTCCTGCAGGAGCAGCACCGCGAGCGCCGCCCGTTGCTGCGGCGGGCCCAGCTCGATCTCGGCGTCGCCGCGCCACGCCCGGACCGGGCCCAGGACTTCGAACCGCATCGCATCGGTCACGCAGAGCGCAACCTGCCGCCGCGGAGCGGTATTCCGTCACAGCCCCCGGAAGGCCTCCCGGTGCCCGGCGAGCCAGGTGGCGAAGTCCTGCAGCCGCGGGTTCAGCTCCCGGACCGCCTCCGGGTCGCGCGCGCCGGCGAACACGTCTTCGTGCTCCGCGTAGTAGAAGAACATGTTCGAGAGGTCGTCGGCGCCGGGGAAGCCCGACGACCGCAGCGCCTCGACGCTCATCGGCCGGTACGCGACGTCGGTGCCGAGCTCCTTGGCGAACGCCGCCGCGTACTCCTCGCCGGTCAGGTTCTCACCGGAGATGCTGATCCGCTCCCCCGCCGCCGACGGGCCCTGCGCGAAGACGCCGAACGCCGTCCGGCCGATGTCCTCCGCCGCGATGCCCGGCAGCCGCGCGTCGCCCATCGGCAGGTGCAGGGCGAGGACGCCGTCGTCGTCGCGGACCGGGCGGAAGAAGTCGACGAACGCCTCGAAGTAGAACGTCGTGGAGAGGAACGTCGTCGGCACGCCCGCCTCGACGAAGAACTTCTCCGCCTCGGCCTTGCTGTCGAAGTGCGGGACCTTGTACCGCTCGTGGAGCGTCGGCACGCGGTCGTCGCGCAGGTGCAGGCGCGTGTCCGGCAGGGTCGACCAGATCACGTGCCGCAGCCCCGCGGTCTTCGCGGCCGCCGCCATCGCGCGGGCCTGCTGCTGCTCGCGTTCGACGGAGTTGTACTCCCAGAACGCGGTGACCAGGTAGGCGCCGTACGCGCCTTCGAGGGCCTTCGTGAGGCTCGCTTCGTCGTCGAGGTCCGCGGCGACGACTTCGGCGCCCCGGGCGGCCAGCGCCTGCGCGGCCGCGGAGTCCGGGTTGCGCGTGAGCGCGCGCAGGGCGAACCGCCGCTCCGGGTCGTCGAGGATCGCGCGGGCCAGCCCGCCGCCCTGCTGGCCGGTCGCGCCGACGACGGCGATGATCTTCTGGTCGGACATCGGAACCTCCTGGGACCGGGCCGGGTGTTCCGGCCACCGGTCCAGGTAAGCGCGGCGCTGTGCACAGCGCGTGCACGCCGCGTGCACGCGGTTTACAAGACCACCCCGGGATTCCTAGGATTCGCCGGTCGGGCCGCAGAACTGGAGGATCCGGATGGCGCGCGCCGGTCGGCGGCAGGACGACGAGATCTCGGTCGCCGAGCTGCTCCGCGAGACCGGGGCGACGCCGCGGTCGCTCGGCGGCCCGCCCGAGGCCACGCCCGCCCGCGACGAGGACACCGGCGACGGCTACCGGGAACGCCTCGAGCAGCGGGCCCGGGAGGCGGCCGCGGCCCAGCAGCGGGCGGGACGGCGGATCCGGTGGGTTTCCGCGGTCGGCGGCGCCGTCGTGGTGCTCGGCAGCCTCGTGCTCATCGCGGTCACGTCCGAAAGCTCCCCGGGGCGGCAGGCGGCGCTCACCCCGGACTCGCTCGCGCCGGCGACGACTCCGCGGTCGACCACGCCGGTCCCGGTGAAACCGAACCCCACGCCGATCCCGACCGTGCTGCGGCAGACGGAGTCCTCGGCCCCGCCGCCGCGGAGCCAGGCGCCGCCCGCCGAGGTCGAGACCGCTCCGTGCGTCGTGCGTTTTTCCGTGACGGACCAGTGGAACGACGGCTTCACCGCGGGCGTCGCCATCACCAACAAGGGCAGCGAAACGCTCTCGCCGTGGACGCTCTCCTGGACGTTCACCGCCGGCCAGCGGGTCACCCACGGCTGGGACGGGAAGTACAGCCAGAGCGGCAGCCGGGTCACGGTGACCGCCGAGTCCTACAACGCCACCCTCGCGCCGGGCGCCACCGTGAGCACCGGCTTGAACGGCGCCTTCGACCACGGCAACCCGCCGCCCACGGCGTTCACGCTCAACGGCGCCCGCTGCGACGCGGGCTGACGATCTTCACGTCGGCCAGCTCCAGCAGGCCGTCGAGCTCGACGCGCGCGCGGGTGCGCCGCGGATCGGGCACCAGGCCTTCGGCGCGGACGACGTCGAGCAAGCGGGACGCCAGCGGCAGCACCAGGTGCCGGCCCCAGCAGCGCTCGCTGACGTGCCCGAACGGCAGGTAGCCCGGGTGACGGTCGGCGTCGAGCTCGGCCCAGCGCCGCGGCCGGAACTCGTCCGGCGCCTCCCAGAGCTTCGGCGAGCGGTGGCTCAGCAGCGGCAGCAGCAGGACGTCGTCGCCGGGCGTGATGCGGGCGTCCACGTCGGCGAACTCCGGCGAGCGCACACGCAGGATGTTCCACGACGGCGGCAGCAGCCGCAGCGCCTCGTTGATGACGTACTCGTTGGGGACGTCGTCGTCGAACGGCGCGCCGAGCCACACCGCGTTGGTCACCAGCGCGGCGACCGTGAAGCAGATCGGCCCGGCGACCCGGCGGTAGAGGTACATCCGGAACCGCCGCTCGGCCAGCGTTTCGGCGGCCACGACCTGGCGCGCGAGGGTGGACAGCGGCACTTCGGGAGCGGGCGGGCGGACCAGCGCCGCGCCGGCGGTGACGGCCGACCACGTCAGCTTGGGCGTCAGCTCCAGGCGCCGGTCGACGAGCACGCGGAACCGTCGCAGCTCCGGCCCGAAGACGAAGCGGCGCAGGTGGTCGTGCGGCACGGCCGGCCACGCGCCGGTGAGGTCGGGGCGGTCGGCGGGCCGCTTCAGCGCCGCTCGCACGTCCGCGCCCAGTGCCTGCATGAGGCTCGCGGACTCGGCGCGGGTGACGGCGCGGCCCAGCACCGGCTTGAACGTCGGCCGTTCCTCGGCGTTGGCCGGGCGGGCGCGCAGGACGGCGTCCATCAGCTCCGGGTCCGCGATCCCGACGGTGTCTCGTTCGAGCCGGAAGAGCCCGCCGTCGCGGTGGTCGCGCAGCAGGGCTTCCAGGCGGGGCGCGAAGACGACCTCGCGGTGGGCGGGGGCGATGACCACGTTCGGGACTCCTCGACGGGAACGGGCCGGCCCCGGGGGGTGTCCGGGACCGGCCGCGACGATCAGATCCAGCCGTACCAGGCGTAAGCCTTCAGGCTCTTCTTGGGAAGCGCTTTCTTGACCAGGCGGACGAGCTTCACCGGATTCCTCCCTAGCTCGGTTGTCAGGACCGTGATCGAGACTAGGCAAAGCGGGATCGGTTCAGCACGAAGCACTACACGTTCGGCCCAGATCTTTCGGCGTGAAATGGGCGCGATGAAAAATGCGTGTTAAATCAGCTGAGCACTTCGCGCATGAATGTCACAAGCCACTGCTGTGCCGGGCTGCGCGCGTGCGTGTGGCGCGTGTACACCGACACCTGCGCCGGCTCGACGTCCAGCGGCAGCTCGAACAGCCGGACGCGGTGCTGCGCCGCGAACATCTCCGCCACCAGGCGCGGGACCATCGCCACCAGTTCGCCGTCCTGGACCAGGTACGGCAGGGCAGCGAACCGGGTCACCTCCAGGACCACCCGGTCGAGCAGCCCGCACGCCTCGAGCGCGCGGCGCGGGCCGTCGTGGCCGGTCGGGCCGAACACCGTCACGTGGCGCTCCGCCGCCAGCTGCTCGAACCCGACCGACGAGCCCAGGCGCGGGTGGTCGAGCGACACCATCCCCAAGTAGCCCTCGGAGAACAGCGGGACCCGTGCGACGCGCTGCGAGCTGATCAGCGGCGACGCGATGAACGCGTCGATCTCGCCGCGGCCGAGCTGGTCGGCCGCGCGGTCGACGTCCAGCGGCCGGACCGTGAGCGTCACGCCGGGCGCCCGCGCGGGCAGCGCCGCCATCAGGCGCGGCAGCAGCGAGATCTCCCCCAGGTCCGACAGGCAGAGCGTGAACGCCGCCCGGGCGGTCGCCGGCGAGAACGACCACGCGCCGCTGACCGCCGTCTCGATGCCGGACAGTGCGCTGTGCAGGGGTTCGTAGAGCGCGCGGGCGGTCGTCGTCGGCACCAGGCCGCCGCCCGTGCGGCGGAACAGCTCGTCGGAGAACCGGCGCCGCAGCTTCTGCAGGCTGTAGCTGATCGTCGGCTGCGTGACGTGCAGGGATTCCGCCGTGGCGGTCACGCTGCGAGTCTCGTAGAGCAGCACGAACGTGCGCACCAGGTTGAGGTCGAAATCCCGCATCATCGATCCTCTCTATGAACGACCTGGCCAACATCTATTGGAACACGACCAGGCAGCTTCCCTAGGGTCTGGTCCACCCCGTCCGAGGAGGACCCGCGCATGCCCACCGTCCGCCGGATCGCCCACGAGTTCCTGCACCGCCGAGGCCTGACCACGATCTTCGGCAACCCCGGCTCGAACGAGCTGCCGTTCCTCGCCGAGCTGCCGGACGGCTTCCGGTACGTCCTCGGCCTGCACGAAGGCGCCGTCGTCGGGATGGCCGACGGCTACGCCCAGGCGACCGGCCGGCCGGTGCTGGTCAACCTGCACGCCGCCGCCGGCTCGGGCAACGCGATGGGCGCGCTGACCAACGCCGTCTACTCGCGCTCTCCCCTGGTGCTCACCGCCGGCCAGCAGGTGCGGGCGGCCATCGGCCTGGAGGCGATGCTCGCCAACGTCGACGCCACGCAGCTGATGCGCCCCCTGGCCGCCTGGTCCGGCGAGCCGAGCTGCGCCGAAGACGTCCCGCGCTCGCTCGCGCAGGCGGTGTTCGAAGCCGAGCTGCACCGGCGCCCGAGCTACCTCTCGGTGCCCTACGACGACTGGGCCGCCGAGCTGGACGCGAACGCCGCCGTGACCCTGGACCGGACCGTGCAGAGAGGCTTGGCCCCGAGCGAGGCTCAGCTCGACGAGCTCGCCGCCGTCGTCGCCGCGGCGAAGAACCCCGCGCTCGTCCTGGGCGGGGACCTCGACGCCACCGGCCTGTTCGACCGCGCCGTCGCGCTCGCCGAGCACCTCGGCCTGCCGACGTGGGTGGCGCCGTCGCCGCACCGGCTGCCCTTCCCCAACCGGCACCCGCTCTTCCGCGGCGTGCTCCCGGCCGGCATCGCGCCGGTCTCGGACGCGCTGACCGGGCACGACCTCGTGCTCGTCCTCGGCGCGCCGGTGTTCCGCTACCACCAGTACCTGCCCGGTGCGTACCTGCCGGAAGGCACGCGGCTGATCCAGGTGACCGACGACGTCGGCGCCGCGGCTCGCGCGCCGATGGGCGAGGCGCTGGTCGCCGACGCCGCGCCGGTGATCGAGGCGCTGCTGGCCAAGGTGCCCGGCCGGACGTCGAGCGGTGACCACGTCGAGAACCCGGAGCCCCGGACCGGCGAGAACGCGTTGCACCCGGAGCAGGTCTTCGCGGCGCTGCGGGAAACACAGGCCGCGGACACCCGGTACGTCGTCGAATCGACCTCGACGAGCTCGGCCTGGTGGCGGCAGATGGACCTGCGTCGCGCGGGTTCCTACTTCTTCCCCGCGGCCGGCGGCCTCGGGTTCGGCCTGCCCGCCGCGGTCGGCGTCGCCATGGGCAGCCCGGACCGCCCGGTCGTCGGCGTCATCGGCGACGGCTCGGCGAACTACGGCATCACGGCGCTGTGGACCGCGGCGCACTACCGCGTCCCGGTCACCTTCGTGATCCTGCGCAACGGCGTCTACGGCGCGCTGCAGTGGTTCGCCGAGGTGCTCAGGACGCCGGACGTGCCGGGCACCGAGATCCCCGGCCTGGACTTCACCGCCATCGCCGCCGGTTACGGCGTTCCCGCAACCGCGGTCACCGACCTCGACCACCTCTACACCGAGCTCAAGACGATCCCGGACGGCCCGCGGCTGATCCAGGTCGACACCGAACCGACTTCCCCGGAGTGATCATGACCCTGCTCGACGAAGACTTCGTCCGCGGTACCGGCGGGACCCACCCGGTCGTCGAACCGGCCACCGGGGAAACCCTGGGCGGCGTGGGCATCGCGACGACGGCCGACGTCGCGGAGGCGGCCGCGATCGCGGCCGCCGTGCAGCGTGACTGGGCCCGGCGCAAGCCCGCCGAACGCGCCGCGGTGCTGCGCCGCGCCGGCGAACTGTGGGAGGCGCACGCGGCCGAAGTACAGGACTGGATCGTCCGCGAAGCCGGTTCGACGCGGCCCAAGGCCGGGATCGAGACGGAGATGGCGGCCGGGATCTGCTTCGAGGCCGCGGCCCTGCCCACCCATCCGCGCGGTGAAGTGCTGAGCACCAGCGAACCGCGCTGGTCGCTGGCCCGGCGCGTCCCGGCCGGGGTGGTTTCGGTGATCTCGCCGTTCAACTTCCCGCTGATCCTGGCCATCCGCTCGGTCGCGCCCGCGCTCGCGCTCGGCAACGCCGTGCTGCTCAAGCCGGACCTGCGCACCGCGGTGTCCGGCGGGGTCAGCATCGTGCGTGTCTTCGAGGAGGCCGGACTCCCCGAAGGCCTGCTGCACCTGCTGCCCGGGGACGCCGCCGTCGGCGCCGCGGTGGTCGACGCGCCCGAGGTGTCGGTCGTGTCGTTCACCGGTTCGACGGCCGCCGGGCGCAAGGTCGGCGAGGCCGCCGCGCGGGCGCTCAAGCGCGTGCACCTGGAGCTGGGCGGGAACAACGCGCTCGTCGTGCTGCCGGGCGCCGACGTCGCCAAGGCCGCGTCCGCCGGCGCGTTCGGCTCGTTCCTGCACCAGGGCCAGATCTGCATGACGACCGGCCGCCACCTCGTCCACGAGTCCCAAGTGGACGAATACGTCGAGGCACTGGCGGAGAAGGCGCGCCGGCTGCCGGTGGGTAATCCGGCCGCCGGCGACGTCGCGCTCGGCCCGATCATCGACGACCGGCAGCTCGCGCACGTCACCGACGTCGTCGACCGCAGTGTCGCGGCGGGTGCTCGCGTGCTGGCCGGCGGCAAACCCGACGCGCCGTACTACCCGCCGACCGTCCTTTTCGGACTGTCCGAGGAGAACCCGGCCTGGCGCGAGGAGATCTTCGGTCCGGTCGCGCCGGTGCGCGCCTACCGCGACCTCGACGAGGCCGCGCGGATCGTCAACGACTCCGAGTACGGCCTGTCGGTCGGCATCCTCGGCGACGTCGGCACCGCGATGACGCTGGCCGACGAGGTCCGCTCGGGCAAGGTGCACATCAACGAGCAGACCGTCGGCGACGAGCCCACCGCGCCGTTCGGCGGCGTCGGCGACTCCGGCAACGGCTCCCGCTTCGGCGGCGCCCAGGCCAACATCGAAGCCTTCACCGAGACCCAATGGCTGACCGTCCGCGCGGAGATCGCGGGCTACCCCTTCTGAGGAAACGATGACAACGACGTCTTCCCGTCCCGTGTGGACGGCGGTCCTCTGCTGGCTGACCGTCCTGCTCGAGGGCTACGACCTGGTCGCGCTCGGCGCCACCATCCCCACCCTGCTGAAGAGCGGCTACCTCGGCTTCACCGCGGCCGGCGCGACCGCGGTCGCCACCGTGTCGCTGGTGGGCGTGGCGGTCGGCGCGGCGTTCCTCGGCCCGCTCACCGACCGCTTCGGCCGCCGCGGCATGCTCATCGGCTCGGTGCTGCTGTTCTCGTTGTTCACCCTGCTGACGCCGCTGGCGCCGGACGTGGCGACGTTCGGGATCTTCCGGTTCGTCGCCGGACTCGGCCTCGGTGCGTGCATGCCGGTGGCGCTGACGGTGATGTCGGAGAACCTCCCGGCGCGGCGGCGGGCCAGCGCGAGCACGTTCACCATGACGGGGTATCACGTCGGCGCGGTGCTGACGTCGATCCTCGCGCTGTCCGCCAAGGACGACTGGCACGTGCTGTTCTACGGCGGCGGGATCGTCGGCCTGCTGGCCGTGCCGCTGATGTGGTGGAAGCTGCCGGAGTCGGCCGCCTACCTCGCGTCCAAGGAGGACTCGGCGGCCGAGCGCGTCGGCCTGCGCGACCTGCTCGGCGCGCGGTTCCGGCGGATCAGCATCGCCGTGTGGACGGGTTCGTTCATGGGGCTGCTGCTGGTGTACGGGCTCAACACCTGGCTGCCGCAGCTGATGCGCACGGCCGGCTACCCGATTTCGACGTCGATCACGCTGCTGCTGGTGCTCAACATCGGCGCGGTGCTCGGGCTGGTGCTGGCCGGCACGATCGCCGACCGGTTCGGCATCCGCCCGATCGCCCGGATCTGGTTCGGCGCGGGCGCGGTGCTGCTCGCCGCGCTGAGCCTGCGCATCGGCAACGCGGTCGTGCTCAACGCGGTCGTGCTGCTGACCGGCGTGTTCGTGTTCTCCGCGCAGGTGCTGATCTACGGGTACGTGGCGCAGGCGTTCCCGGCGCAGGCCCGCGGCACGGCCCTCGGGCTGACGTCGGCAGTCGGGCGGCTCGGGTCGATTCTCGGGCCGTTCGTGACGGGCGCGCTGGTCACGGCCGGGGTCGCGTACCCGTGGGGGTTCTACTTCTTCGCCGTCGTGGCCGCGTTGGGGCTGGTCGCGGTGCTGATGCTGCGGAGTGAGGCGCACGCGGAGCCGGCGACGGTGTAGTCAGGCCGTTTCCTCGGGGCGCCGGCGCATGGTGGGCTCGGGGTCCTCGGTGCGGCGGTCGGAGTCTTTCAGCACTTCGCGGGCCTGGGCCTCGGGGTCGGCGCTTTCGGCGGCTTGTTCTTCCGGCAGGAGCTCGGCGCGGGTTTCGGTGCGGTCGGGGATCTTGTCGTCCATGCCGGGGTGGTACCCGCTGCTGTCCGGGCTCAGACACCCGGGCGGCTGACGCGCCTGCACGGGAGAGTGGCGGGGCCCGGGTTGCGCGCCGGGGGATGGCGAGACCGGCACGGTCGGCAGGCAACGGCCACCCGAGCGGCGCCGACCTCGTCGGCGAACGTCGTCGGCCTCATCGGCGAGCGGTGTCGACCTCGTCGGCAAGCGGCGCCGACCTCATCGGCGAGCGGTGTCGACCTCGTCGGCAAGCGGCGCCGACCTCGCGAGCGTCGTCGACCTCGTCCGCGAGCCTCGTCGCCGAACCGGAGTCTCAGTCCTTGGTGCGCCGGTTGCCCGCTGCGTCGCGGCGGAGGCGGTCCGTCTCGTCCGAGATCTCCCCCAGCTGCTCCGCCAGCCCCGCGTGATCGTCGGTCAGGTGGGGCTGAGCCGCGGCCAGCGGCGGCAACAGCGTCGCCGGGTCGTCGTCGCCCAGGGCGGCCCCCAGGCGGTCCGCGCTCTCCTGGGCCGCCGGGCCGAGGCCGTCCAGTGCGCTCACCCGGCCGGCCAGCTGGCGCAGGATCACCGAGTTGCGGCGCGCCCAGTCGGCGACCGCCCGGTCGCCCGCCCGGCGGTCGCGCTCCGCGTCGACCCGGGCCTCGCCCGTCGTCTCCCCCGAGTTCGACGGCTGCAGCCGCAGGTAGCGGCGTTCCGCGGCCTGGCGGCTCGCCACGCCCAGCGCCGGTGCCAGCGCCACCCAGCTGGCACCGGCCGCGCGCGCGGCGGTGATCAGCTCCGGCTCCCATCCGGCGAGCTCCTCGCGCAGCAAGCGCAGGCCGGCCAGCGCGGACAGCAGCCGGTCCTGGTCCGCCGAGCCGGTGCGGGCGGCCGTGACCGCCTCGTGGATCCGGCGCAGCGCGTCGGCGGGATCACTTGCGTCCATCCGTCATCCTTTCGACGACCTGATTCTTGTCATCGTTCTGATGACATGCTAGAACAAGAACGCGTGGTAACGCCAGAGCCGTCGAGATGACGTCGAGGAGAATCGCGTGAGCACCGAGAGACCCATGACGGATGAGCGCGGGCCCGTGACCGCACTGCTCGAGGAACTCCTGGCGCGGATCGCCGCCGACGTGCCGGGCACCGTCGGCGCGGCGGTTTCCGTGCACCACAACGGACATCCGCTGCACTTGGCCGCCGCCCACGGGCTCGCGGCCACCTTCGTCCCGGCCCAGCTGGACGGGCTCGGCGGCCCGGTCCCGACCGCCGGCCGGACGGGCGAGGCGGTCGTCACCGCCGACGTCTTCGCCGACGAACGCTGGCCGTCGCTCACCCTGAGCGGCCTGATCGAACGCCACCCCGAGCTGGCGGCGGACTGGTCCCGCGTCCGCGGCGCCGCGGCGCTGCCCGCCCCCTGGGACGTCGAGGACAGCCTGGTGCTGTCGGTGACGCTCGACCGGCCCGCCACCGACGAGACGCTGACGGTGTTGCGGCGCAACGAAAGGCTCACCGCGATGGCGCTGGTCGTCGCCGAAGCGGCCCGGCCGGACCGGGCCGAGCAGATGCTCGACCTCCTGCAGTCGCGGGCGGCGCTGGAGGAGGAGAAGGGCATCGTCATCGCCCTGCGCCGCTGCGACCCCGACGAGGCCTGGGAGACGCTCAGGCGGGCGAGCCAGCAGTTCAACGTCAAGGTGCGCGAGCTCGCCGTGGCGCTGGTGGAGCTGCTGGCCGGCGCCCCGGCACCGCAGCCCGGCGGCGATCGCACGATCCGTCCGGGTCCCGCCGCCCGGGCCGCCGCCGAGCAGGTGCTGCGGGCGTTCGAGGGCGACGCCGAGCTGACCGGCGTGTAACGCTCCGGGCGCCGCGGGCGACCTGCGTGCACCGGGATCGCCGATCCCGGACGGCCCGAGGAGGCCCGATGCCGGACGCCGGCCCCTGGCCCGAGATCCACCGGGAGCGCGTCGCGCTGGCCGACGATCTCGCGGACGTGCACACCTGGTCGACGCCGTCCCTGTGTCGCGAGTGGACAGTCCACGAAGTACTCGGCCACGTCGTCTCGACCGCGACGCTGAACCCGGTCACGTTCTTCGCGCGGCTGGCCGGCTCCGGGTTCCGGTTCACCACGATGACGACGAGGAACATCGCCCGCGAGACCGCCGACGGCCCCGCGGCGACGCTCGCCCGGCTGCGCGCGCACGCGAACGACACCACCGGGCCACCGGGGCCGGCGGATTCGTGGCTCGGCGAGGTCGTGGTGCACGGCACGGACATCCGGTGGCCGCTCGGGCTCGACCGCGCGTTCCCGGCCGCGACGCTGATCCGGGTGGCCGGGTTCTACCGCCGGTCCAACCTGCTGATCGGCGCGAAGAACCGGGCCGCGGGGCTCACGCTCCGGGCGAGCGACGCGGAGTGGTCGGCCGGGAGCGGGCCGGAGGTGGCGGGGCCGTTGCTCGCGTTGGTGATGGCGATGACCGGCCGCGAGGCGGCGCTGGAGCGGCTGTCCGGCGCCGGGGTGGAGCAGCTCGCGGCCCGGTGCCGGACGGCTTGAGTTCGGCCGCGGGCTTGCGCCGGCCGGCCACGCACCCTTCGGCCACCGGCCTGGAACCGGCCGCCCCGGCCAGGTCGCCGCGCGCTCCCGCTGCCGACCTGGAGCTGCCCGCCCCCACCGCCGGGCAACCTGAGTCCGTACTCGATCGCGCCGACCGGTCAGCTCAGGCCGGGTCGATGCGGAACACCGCAATACGCTCCGCCGCCGCGGCCGCACCTTCCGGGGTTGCCTCCTCCGCGAGCCCCGTCGTCACCAGCCGCTTTCCCACGCTGGCCGGACTGCTCGCCACCAGCTCGCGCAGGAGCGGGCGCCGCTCCTCCACCGGGACCTCCGTCAGCCGAGCCGCCTTCGTGCGACGGCCGCGCGTCAGCGTCACCGATTCCGCCGCGCGGGCGTTCGCCACCCAGGCCGCCTTCGGGTAGGCCTGGAAGATGTAGCGGTCCCCGTCGATCGGGATCACCGCGATCGGGAACGTCCGGGGCACCCCCGTGCGGCGTCCCGGGACCGTGAGCAGCTGCATCGGGCCGAACGCGACACCCAGGCGCTGGAGCCCCACGACGATCTTGTTCCCGGCGTTGACCATCCGCCGGTAGTTCTGCGCTGTTGTCATGCCACGACCGTACACGAGATCATATGAGTTTCATATGATCTGTGGCTCGTACTCAGTGGCGTTCCGGGCCGGGCTCCGACGCCGGCGGCAGCGGGTCCGGCACGGGCGTGCCGGGTTCCGGGGCCGGCCACCCCGGATCCGGGCTCGGCGAGGCCGGGTCCCGGCCGGGCAGCGACGGATCCGGGCCCGGCAGGGACGGGTCCGGCGCGACGGGATCGGGCGGGATCGGCTCGGGCGGGGCCGGCGGTGCGGTCAGGCGAACTGCGGTCGGCATCGGTTTTCCCTCCGCCTTCGCGCCGCCCGCGACTCGGACGACGATCACCGGTGGTTACCACCGCCCTGCGAGACGGAAACACGGCGGCGGGATGCGGAGCTCCCGGCGCGGCCGGCCTCGACGGTTGACCCTGACACCGTGTCAGCCGTTATTCCGGACCCATGACGTTCTTCCGCACCGCCACCGAGGTGGCCGCCGACCTCCGCCGGGGCACGCTCTCGGCCCGTGAGCTGACCGAACAGATCTTCGCCCGCATCGACGCCTCCGACGTCAACGCCGTGGTCGCGACCCGCCGCGAGTTCGCGCTCGAAGCCGCCTCGAAAGCGGACGCGACGACCGGCGGTCCGCTGCACGGCGTCCCGATGACGATCAAGGACGCCTTCGCCGTCGCCGGGATGGCCACGACCTGGGGCGAGCCGGCTTTCGCGGACAGCGTCGCCGACGAGGACGCCGTGGTCGTCGAACGCTTGCAGGCGGCCGGCGCGATCGTCGTCGGCAAGTCGAACGTCCACCACCTGCTCGCCGACTTCGGCCGGACCGAGAACCCGGTCTACGGGCGGACGGTGAACCCGCGCGACCGCTCCCGGACACCGGGCGGTTCGAGTGGCGGCGCGGCGGCCGCGCTCGCGGCCGGACTGTCCTTTTTGGAGTACGGCTCCGACCTGGCCGGCTCGATCCGGATCCCGGCGGCGTACTGCGGCGTCTACGGCCTCAAGCCGACGCCGGGAACCGTCCCGCTGCGCGGTTTCCAGCCACCCGGGCCGCCCGCCGATCCGGTGCGGGAGTTCCCTTCGACCGTCGGTCCCCTGGCCCGCTCGGCCGCCGACCTTCGGCTCGCGCTGAACGTCACCGCCGGGCCGGGAACGCCTCCACGGCGATCGCGGCTCGCGGACTTCCGCGTCGGCGTCGTCCTCGACGATCCGGGCTGCCCGGTCACCGACGAGGTCGGCAAGGTCCTGTCGGACGCCGTCGACGCGCTCGCCCGGGCCGGTGTGCGGATGACCGAAGGCTGGCCGGACGGCGTCGATCCGGTCGTCCAAGCGGAGGCGTTCGGCTTCCAGGTCGAGTGGTTCTTCGCCGCGATGGAGGGCCGCGAACCGGACGGCGCGGCCGAGCAGGAGCGGCAGCGGGCGGCGCTGGGGGCGGCGTGGGCCCGGTACTTCGCGGACGTCGACGTCTTCCTCTGCCCGACCGTGTTCACGACGGCGTTCCCGCACGACGACCGGCACCGCTACGACGACCAGGTGTTCTGGGTCGCGCAGGCGTCGCTGCCCGGACTGCCTGCGGTGAGCGCGCCGATCGGCGGCACGCTGCCGGCCGGGCTGCAGGTGCTCGGGCCCGCGCGCGAAGACGACACCGCGATCACGTTCGCGGAGCTCGCCGCGGACGTCCTCGGCGGGTTCGTCCCGCCTGCGGAATGATCGGGCCGTGTTCTCGATCGGCGACTTCGCGCGCCACGGCCGGGTGTCGGTCCGGATGCTGCGCCACTACGACGCGCTCGGGCTGCTGCGGCCGGCGCGCGTCGACGCCGCGACCGGTTACCGCAGCTACACCGCGAGCCAGCTGGCGCGCCTCAACCGGATCGTCGCGCTGAAGGACCTCGGGTTCACCCTCGAGCAGGTGGCGACGCTGCTGGCCGAAGACGTCTCGGCCGAGCGGGTGCGCGGCATGCTCACCCTGCGCCGGGCGGAGCTGGAAGCCGCGCTGGCGGAAGGCGCGGCGCGGCTCGCGCAGGTCGAGGCCCGGCTGCGGACGATCGAGGAAGAAGGGCACGCACCCGACGTCGTCGTGAAGGAACTGCCGGCGATGCGGGTGGTGGAGCTGACGGGCGTGGCGGCGGGGTTCGCGCCGGAGGCGATCGGCCCGGTCGTGCGCCCGCTGTGCGCGGAGCTGGGCCGCCGCCTCCCCGCGGCGGACGTCACCCCGGCCGGGCGGCTGACCTGCTACTACGAGCAGCGCGCGGAGGACGAGGTCGTCGTGCACGCGGCGGTTCCGGCGTCGGTCGGCCCGGGCGACCTCAACGGCTTGGCGGTGGCGGACCTCGCCCCGGTCCGCGCGGCGACGCTCGTCCACCGCGGCGCGATCGACGGCGTGCTGCCGAGCTGGCAGGCGGTGGTCCGGTGGATCGACGACCACGGGTTCACCTCGGCCGGGTCGCAGCGGGAGCTGTACCTGGACTGCCCGGAGGATCCGGCGGGCTGGGTGACGGAACTGCAGGAGCCGATCGGCTGAGAGAATCCCCCGATGACGACGCCCGCCCAGCCCCGTGCCTTCCTCGCCTACGTCCGGGACACCGAGCAGCACTGCGCCGAGGTCCGGGAGTTCGCGGCCCTGCTGCGGGAAGGCGGGATCGACGTCGAACTCGACCAGGGCACCGGCCAAGACCGGTATGCCTGGGCGCTGAAGAACATCGGCGAAGCCGACTTCGTGCTCGTGGTGGCTTCGGAAGGCCATCGGCGGGCGGGCGAGGGAACCGAAGCTTCGGCGCTGCGCGACCTGCTCGAGGACGATCGGCGGGACTGGACCGGGAAGCTGCTCCCCGTGATCCTGCCCGGCCGGAAGATCGGCGACCTCCCCGCGTTCCTGCGGGGGCACCACGCCGACCACTTCCTGGTCTCCGCTCTGACGGTGGACGGAGTCGACCACCTGCTCCGCCACCTGACCCGGCGGTCCTGGGCGGTTTCCTGGCGATCCGAGCTGCTCCCGCAGGACTACCGGCCGCCGAGCCCGCTCGTCGAGGTGCATCTCGTTCCCGCCGGCCCTGCGGCCCGCTACGGCGTGCCCGAGCTCGCGCGGGCGTGTGAGGAACTGGCGACGCTGGGAACGTCCGAGGGGCTCTTCTCGCAGTCCTTGAGCGCCGGATCGTCAGCGGACGCGGCGTGGGCGTTTTCGCCCGACGAGCAAGGCGGGGAATGCGGGCTCGCCGTGGTGCGCGATGGCCAGCGGACGTGCTGGTTTCCGTTGCCCGGCGCGGTCTTCGACTGGGAAGACCTGGCACGGCAGGTCTCGGCCCGGCTGCGCACCCTGCTGGCCATCGGCCTTCCGACGCCCGGCCGTCTCGCTCCCGGGATCGGGTTGGATCCGGTCACCGCGACGACCGGGATCGCCGAGCCGTCGACTCACCACAAGACCTTCAGCCTGACCAGTCCCGGGCGCATCAGGATCGGCCCCGAGGAATCCTTCGCGCCCGAAGAACTGGATCGCGCGGCCGGCGAAATCGCCGAAGAGCTCGTCGCGCGGCTCGAGGCCCCGCTGGAGCGTTGAACTACTGCGTCCGCGGGTGGTGGGCGTGCTCGGCCGGGAGGTCGCGGTCCAGGTGGTCCGCGTGGTGCAGCGCCTGGGCCAGCAGGCCGCGCACGTGGTTGTCGGCCGCCGAGTAGTAGACGAACGTCCCTTCGCGGCGGCCCTTCACCAGACCGGCCAGCCTGAGCTTCGCCAGGTGCTGGCTCACCGCCGTCGGGGCCGCGCCCGCCAGCTCCGCCAGGCACGCCACCGACGACTCGCCTTGCAGCAGCGCCCACAGCACCTTGATGCGGGTCGGGTCGGCGAGCAGGCGGAACGACTCCGCGGCCAGGTGGACCTGCTCGTCGGTGGGCATGTCGAACTCCGGCGACGACGCGTGCATGCCGCGAACCTTACTACTTGCGTATCTGCGTGCATGCGCAGATAGACTCACCGCATGGGACACGGACACGGGCACAGCCACGACAGCGCCGGGCGTGTCGACCACGCCCTCGAAACCAGCCGGCGCGGCCTGCGCACGCTGACGTGGTCGTTCGCCGCGCTGCTCGTGACCGCCGTCGCGCAGCTGGTGCTCGTGCTCGTCACCGGCTCGGTCGCGCTGCTCGGCGACACGATCCACAACTTCGCCGACGCGCTCACCGCCGTCCCGCTCGGCATCGCGTTCGTGCTGGGCCGGCGCGCGGCGACGCGCCGCTACACCTACGGCCTCGGCCGCGCGGAAGACCTGGCCGGTGTGGTCGTGGTGCTGGTCGTCGCCGCTTCCGCGGTGCTCGTCGGGTACGAGTCGGTCCTGCGGCTGCTGGATCCGCGGCCGGTCGGCCACCCGTGGATCGTCGCGGCCGCGGGCGTGATCGGCTTCGCCGGCAACGAGCTCGTCGCGCGGTACCGGATCAAGGTCGGCCGGGAGATCGGCTCGGCCGCGCTGGTCGCCGACGGGGTGCACGCCCGGACCGACGGCTTCACGTCGCTGGCCGTCGTCGCGGGCGCGGCCGGGGTGCTTTTCGGCTTCCCCGCGGCGGACCCGATCGTCGGGCTCGGCATCACGGTCGCGATCGTGTTCGTGCTGCGCGACGCGGCGAAGGAGGTGTTCCGTCGGCTGCTGGACGCCGTCGACCCGGCGTCGGTGGAGCTGGCCGAGCGGACGGCCCTGGACGTCGAGGGCGTGCTCGGCGCGCGTGACCTGCGGATGCGCTGGGTCGGGCACCAGCTGCGGGCCGAGCTGGCGGTGACCGTCGCGGCGGACCTGACGGTCGGCGAAGCCCACGCGCTCGCGCACACCGTGGAGCACCGGCTGGTGCACACGATCCCGCGATTGGCCGCCGTGGTGGTCCACACCGAACCGGAGGTGGGCGCGGAACGGGCGCACGAGGCAGTCGGCCACCACCACTGAAGGGCATCACGCGTGACCGGGGAGGCATCACGCGTGATTCGTGCGGGCGAAGACCACCAGTGCCAGCGCGTCGCCGAACCGCGTCATCCACCACCCCGGGAAGGGCACGCGTGGGACGGGCGGCCGGTTCAGCGCCGCCGCAGCCCGAACACCAGCTTCAGCACCACCAGCAGCACCGTGCCGAGGATCAGTGGCTGCGCGAGGATCAGCTGGACGAGGGCGGGCATCGCCTTCAGCGTCGGCGCCGGGACGAACAGGCCGCCGATCGCCGTGATGAACGGGAAGCCGGCCAGCATCAGGTTGTCGCGGGACCAGTGCACGCCCGACAGGACGTCGATCGCGCCGGCGAACAGCACGCCGAACAGCACCGTGCCCGCCGCGGCCAGCACCGGCAGCGGGACCGCCTGCAGCAGCCGGTCGAACGGGCCGAGGCCGCCCAGCACCAGCAGGATCACGCCGGTGGCCAGGGTGACGTACCGCGAGCCGACCTTCGTCACGCGCAGCAGGCCGATGTTGTCCGGGTAGGCCAACGTGGACAGTCCGCCGAACACCGCACCGACCGTGCTGCCCAGGACCTCGCCGAACACGCCTTGGGCGACGCGGTGAGCGGACAGCTCCTGGCCGCCCCAGTCGGCCACGATGTCGTAGGTCGCGATGCTCTCGGCGATCGCCGGCAGCAGCGTGATGAAGAAGATCAGCACGAGGTCGCCGTGCACCTCGAAGCCGAACGGGAAGATCCGCGGCACCGTGACGCCGAGGTTCTCCCCCACCGCACCGAAGTTCGTCGGCGCCAGCAGCGCGTAGACGAGCGTGCCCACGACCACGGCGACCAGCACCGCGCCGCGGCGCAGCAGCTTTCCGCGGCGCAGCAACGTCAGCGCGATGACGAGCGCCGCCGCGACACCGCCGGCGAGGAGGTTCACCCACGGGAAACCCGGGCTCGCCGGCGTGCCCAGCCAGTTCGGCAGCGCCGTGCTCGTCAGCTGGGTCGCGAGGATGAGCACGAGGACGCCGGAGATGATCGGGTCGCGCACGAACTTGGCCAGGAGGGTGATCGGGCCGAACCGCTTGAGCGGGATCGCGATGACGCACCAGATCAATCCGGCGACGACCATCGACCCGAACGCGGCGCCGAGCCCGCCGCGCCCGTGCCCGACGGCCAGCAGTGCGGCCAGCGAGCCCGCGTACGGGCCCTGGATGATCGGCAGCCGCAGCAGGAAGACCGACTGCAGGATCACCACCAGCCCGGACGTCATGAACGTGACGCCGTAGAGGTAGGCGGTGTCGGCGGCGGACAGCTTGAACGCCGTGCCGATCAGCGCGGGGAAGATCAGCAGGCCCGCCATGCCGAGGATGTTCTGGATCCCGAGCCCGACCGCGCTGCCGACGCGGACCTTGTCGTCGATGCCGACGTCGAAGACGGGCACGGGCTCGGCCGGCGCGTCGACGGTGATGCGAGTGGCCACGGGAGCTCCTGGGTGGGCGGGTCAGCGGACGGGACGGGGAGCGCGCAGCCGGGCGGCCCAGCGTTCGAGCATCCCGGCGAGCACGACGCGGATCAGCTCGGACGCCTTCATCGGCGGGACGTCGGCCCGCGGCTTGCTCACCGGGGGCGCGACGGGGGTGGCCGCGGCAGGCGCGGGTCGGGCGGCCGACGGCTCGGCGGCAGCGGCACCGGCACCCGCGGCAGAAGCGGCTCGGGCGGCCGACAGCTCTGCGGCGGCGGCATTCGCGGCAGGCGCAGGTCGGGCGGCCGCGGGCTCTGCGGCAGGGGCAGTTCGGGCGGCGGCGGGCCCTCCGGCGGCGGCATCTGCGGCAGCGGGTTCGCCCTGCTCGATCCGCTCCCGTACCCGCGCAGCCAGCTCGCCCACCATCCGGCCCGAGACGTCGGCCATGATGCCGCGGCCGAACTGGGCCAGTTTGCCCGAGATCGTCAAGTCCGTGGCCAGCACGACGTTCGCCCCTTCGCCCGCGGGCGTCACGCGCATCGTCGCGCGGGCCTTGGCCGTGCCGGAACCGCGGGTGTCCTTGCCGTCGGCGAGCAGTACCGCCGTGCGCGCGAGCGCGTCGCGCTCCACCACCTTCGCCACGCCCTGGTAGGCCGCCGTCACCGGTCCTACCTTGATCTTCACCTTGCCGCGGTAGGAATCCTCGCCGAGGTCCTCGACCAGTTCCGCACCCGGGAAGCACGCGGCGACGTTGTGGGCGTCCTGCAGGAAGCGGTACACCTCGTCCGGGTCGGCGGCGACCTCGAAGGAGTTCTCGATGAGCATCAGGAGGCCTTTCCTTCGGCAGCAGCGGCGAGCAGGGCGTCGACGATGCGGGCGGGGGTGACCGGCGCGCGGGTCACGCGGGCGCCGAGCGGGCGCAGCGCGTCCTCGACGGCGTTGGCGATCGCGGCCGGCGGCGGGACCGTGCCGCCCTCGCCCGCGCCCTTGGCGCCGAGCGGGTTGAGCGGGCTGGGCGATTCGATGTGGAACAGCTCGACCGGCGGCACCTCGGCCGACGACACCAGCGCGTAGTCGAGGTAGCTGGTGGCCTGCGGGGTGGCTTCCTCGTCGTAGACGGCTTCCTCGTACATCGCGTTGCCGAGGCCGTGGGCGAACCCGCCGAGCACCTGGCCGTCGACGAGCAGCGGGTTGATCACCGTCCCGCAGTCGTGGCCGATGACGTACTTGAGGATGCTGATCTCGCCGGTCTCCGGATCGACCTCGACCAGCGCGGCGTGCGCGCCGCTGGCGTACGCGGCGCGTTCCGGCGAGAAGTAGCTGGCCGTCTCGAGCCCGGCGGTGATCCCGCGCGGCAGCGTGATGCCGTGCTTGCCGATGTTCGCCACCTGGGCGAGTTGCTGCAGGGAAACGGACTTCTCGCGGTCGCCGCCGAGGCAGGCGTGGTCGCCGTCGAAGTCCACTTCGGACGCGTCGCAGCCGAGCAGCACCGCCGCCGTGTCGAGCAGCCGGGCCCGCATCTGCTTCGCCGCGTCGAACACCGCGGGCCCGCAGGTGGCCGTGATGCGCGAAGCGAACGTGCCCTGGCCGAACGGGATCCGGGCGGTGTCGCCGGTGGTGACCTCGATGTACGCCATGTCCAGGCCGAGACCGTCCGCCGCGATCTGGGCGTAGATCGTCTCGTAGCCCTGGCCCTGCCCGGCCGCGGCGAGCGTCACGAGGATCCGGCCGCGGTTGGTGACGCGGATCTTCGCGCCTTCGTACGGGCCGAGGCCGCAGCCCTCGACGTACACCGCGAGCCCGATGCCGACATAGCGGCCTTCTTCCCGCAGGCGAGCTTGTTCCCGGCGCGCGTCCGCGTAGCCGATCCGTTCGAGCGCACCTTCCAGCAGCGCCGGGAAGTTCCCGCTGTCGTAGGTCAGCGGGCTGCCGTCGCGGAACATGATGCCGACCCGGTACGGGAACTCGTCGGCCTGGATGAGGTTGCGCCGCCGCACTTCCGCGGGATCGAGGCCGAGGTGCGCCGCGATCCGGTCCATCATGCGTTCCATCACGAACACCGCCTGCGGCCGGCCCGCGCCCCGCACCGACGACGTCGGGACCATGTTGGTGTAACAGGCCCGCAGCTCGATGTCGATGTTCGGCACCTTGTACGGGCCCGGCACCGTCGACGTCGTGATCGACGGCACCTGCAGCCCGGCACAATACGCGCCCTGGTCGTGCTCGATGACGTCCTTGACGGCCAGGAGCCGCCCGTCGCCGTCGAAGCCGACGTCGATCCGGTGCGTCTGCGAGCGTTCCATCATCGCCGAGACGAAGTTCTCCTGCCGGTCCTCGACCCACTTCACCGCGCGGCGCAGCTTCTTGGCCACCCACGGGATCACGACTTCCTCGCCGTAGAACTGGGCTTTGGGGCCGAAGCCGCCGCCGACGTCCGGCGGGGCGATCACGCGCAGGTCGTCCTCGGCCATCTCGTAGATCATCGACAGCTGCTGGCGCGCGTAGTGCGGCGACTGCGTGGTGTCCCAGATGGTCAGCTGCCCGGTCGCCGGCTCGAAGCGCGCGGCCACCGCCCGCGATTCCATCGAGTGACCGCCGCCGCGCATCTGGTAGAACTCTTCGCTCAGCGTGTGCGGCGCGGTGCTCAGCGCTTCCGTGGCGTTGCCGGCGCTCTGGGTGAGCAGCACGGCCACATTGGACTCGTCGCCGGTGTGGGCGAGCGGGCCCCCGGGGCGCAGCGCCGCCGCGGTGGAGCCGACGGCGGGCAGCACCTCGTAGTCGACGTCGATCAGTTCCAGCGCGTCCTCGGCGAGGTACCGGGACTCCGCGATGACGACGGCGAGCGGTTCGCCGACGTAGTGCAGTTCCTCCGGCGGCATCGGCAGCCGCGGGTAGTCGCGCAGCTGCGGGTGGAGCACCTTGGGCGCCAGGGGTTTCTGGATCTCCATCAGGTCCGCGCCGGAGAACACCGCGACGACGCCGGGCAGCGCGAGGGCCTCGGAAGCGTCGAACGCCGTGATCCGCGCGTGCGCGTGCGGCGAGCGCAGGAACGCCGCCGCGAGGGCGTCGGGCAGGTCGAGGTCGTCGAGGTACCGGCCTTGGCCGGTGAGCAGCCGCTGGTCCTCCCGGCGCGGCAGCCGCCGGCCGATCATCGCGTCAGGCATCGGAGTGTCCTTTCGCGACGTCCAAAACGGACTGGACGAGCCCGGTGTAGCCGGTGCAGCGGCAGAGGTTCCCGCTGAGCACCTCACGTGCCTGAGCCGCGTCGCGGACGGTGTCCTCGCGCAGCGCGGCCGTGACGCTCATCAGGAACCCCGGCGTGCAGAACCCGCACTGCAGGGCGTGGTTGCGCTTGAACGCCTGCTGCAGCGGCGCCAGCTCGCCGTCGGTGGCCAGGCCTTCGACGGTCTCGACGGCCGCGCCGTCCGCCTGCACGGCGAGCATCAGGCACGCGCGGGTCGCGGCGCCGTCGACGATCACCGTGCACGCGCCGCAGACGCCGTGCTCGCAGCCGAGGTGCGTGCCGGTGAGCCGCAGCTTCTCGCGCAGGAAGTCGGCCAGGGTCATCCGCGGGTCGACGGTTTCGTCGAAGGGCTCGCCGTTGACCGTGCCCCGGACCGGATGGGTGAGCTCAGGCATGGGCTTTCTCCGTGATGTCGGCGAGCGCGCGCTTGACCAGCACACCGGTGAGCCGGGCGCGGTACTCGGCGCTCGCGTGGATGTCGCCGGTGGGATCGACCTGGGCGCGGGCGGTGGCCTCGGCGGCCGCGCCCAGGTCGGGTCCGAGGGGCTGCCCGAGCACGAGCTGTTCGGTGTCGGTCAGCCGCTGCGGGGTCGGCGCCACCCCGGCGGCCGCGATCCGGCACGCCGTGACGACGCCGTCGTCCACTTCGCACACCACGGCGACCCCGGCCAGCGCGAAGTCGCCGCGCCGCGTGGCGAACTCCCGGAACGCGGAGTACTGGTTCGCGCCGGGCCGGCCGACGCTCACCTCCAGCAGCAGCTCGTCCGGTTCGAGTGCGGTGGTGAGGTGGAACAGGAAGAAGTCCGCCGCCGGCACGGTCCGGATGCCCCGGGCCGAGGCCAGGGTGAACGTCGCACCCAGCGCGGTGAGCACGCTCGGCAGCTCGGCGGCCGGGTCGGCGTGGGCGAGGCTGCCGCAGATGGTGCCGCGGTTGCGGATCTGCGGGTGGGCGACCTGGTGCAGGGCTTCGGTGAGCACCGGCAGCAGCCGCGCGGCCTCGGCCGAGCGTTCGAGCTGCCGCTGGCGCACCAGGGCCGGGATCGTGATCGTGTCCTCCCCGAACGTCGGTGACGCCCACCGCGCACCGATGCGGTTGATGTCGACGAGGTGCTCGACGTGGGCGAGGCGGAAGTTCAGCATCGGCATCAGGCTCTGGCCGCCGGCCAGGACCTTGGCGTCGTCGCCGAGGTCGCGCAGCAGCTCGAGGGCTTCGTCGAGCTCGCGCGGCGCGTGGTAGGTGAAGCGGGCGGGTTTCATCGGGTCTCCGTGACGCGGCGCAGGTGCTGCCGGACGCGGCCGGCGAGCAACGGGCGTTCGATCAGCGACAGGTGCCGCAGGCCGGGCAGGATTTCGAGCTCGGCGCCGTCGATGCCCTCGGCGAGCGTGCGGGCCATCGACGGCGGGGTGGCGTAGTCGTGCCGCCCCGCCAGCACCAGGGTCGGCGCCGTGACCGACGGCAGCAGCGGCCGCGAGTCCATGGCCCCCATGGCGATCGACGCGGCGGCGTGGGCCTCGCTGTTGGTGCGCAGGAAGATCTTGACCACGCGGTCGGCCTCGTCCGGGTGCCGGTCGAGGAACTCCGGGGAGAACCAGCGGTCCAGCTGGAAGGTCACCTGCTTCGCCCGCGGCACGGCGACGGCCTTCTGCGCGCGCTCGGCCCAGGTCGTGACGGCGTCTTCGCCGTACCAGGCCGTGGTGTCGGCCAGGACGAGCGAGCGGACGCGCCCGGGATGACGGCCGGCGAAGTTCACCGCGACGCTGCCGCCCATCGACAGGCCGAGCAGGCTCGCCGCGGGCAGGTCGAGCGTGTCGAGGGTCCGGGCGACGTCGTCGGCGAGGTCCTCGATGGTGAACGGCTTGCCGTCCCACGCGCTGTCGCCGTGGCCGCGCAGGTCGAGCGCGAAGACCTGGAACTCGTCGGAGAGGGCTTCGGCGAGCGGCGTCCACAGGTCGCCCGAGAGGGCCAGCGGGTGCAGCAGGACCAGCGGCTCGCCCGCGCCGCGGCGGCGCACGGCCAGGGGCTTGCTCATGCGGGCCTCCGGAAGAGCGAGTCGGCGTTGGTGTGCAGGATCGCTTCGACCGCCGCGGCGTCGAGGCCGCTTTCGCGGACGGTCCGGACCGGTTCGGGGTCGCCGAGCGCGAACGGGTAGTCGCTGCCCAGCAGCACCTTGTCGACACCGACGAGCCCGGCCAGGAACGCGATCGACGGACCGGACAGCGCGACCGTGTCGTAGTGGAAGTCGCCGAGGTAGGCGGACGGCTTCTCACGGCCGAGTTCTCCCGCGAAGGCTTCCTTGGTGCGGTAGCCGCCGTCGAGCCGGTGGGCCTGGTACGGCAGGAAACCGCCGCCGTGGACCAGGACCAGCCGCAGGTCGGGGTGGCGGTCGAGCACCCCGGCGAGGATGAGCTTGGTGACCGCGACGGTGTTGTCGATAAGGCGGCCGTGGACGTTGCCCATCGTGCCCAGCGAAGCGAGGTCGCCGGACGGCCCGCACGTCGGCGGGTGCAGCACGACCGGGATCCCTTCGGCCGCGGCTACCGTCCACAGTGGATCGAACGATGCTTCGTGCGGGGCCGGGCCGGCGGGCGGGTCGGTGTTGAGGATCAGCCCCGCGAACTCCGGCCGTTTCCACGCTTCGAGGAGGTCCTCGGCGGCCTGGTCGCCTTCGGCGGCTACCGACGCGAGCGCGACGGTACCGGCCGCCGACTCGGCCATCGCGTCGTTGACCGTGCGCGCCCAGTCCCGGGCGCGGGCCGGGTTCAGCGGGGCCGACTGGATGTCCAGCCACGGCGAGAGGATCTGCCGCGTGACGCCGGCCTGCTGCTGCCACCCCGCGCGCGGCCCGGGCTCGGTCATCCGCGCGCCGATGGGCCGGGTCTCGCCGGTCCCGGGTACCGCCACCACCCAGCCCGCCTCGGTGCGCCGCGCCGAGAACCCCGCGACGGGGGCCTGCTCCAGCGCGGTCAGCAGCGCGGGCGGCACGATGTGCGCGTGCGTGTCGAGGACTTCCGTCCGACTCACCTCCACCGGTCGGGTTGGTGCCTCGACGCTAGGCCGGGGCCCCGCGGGTCACCAGCGCGCTTTCCTGGCAGCAGGCGTAAGGAGAACTGACAGCCGGGGCCTCGCTTCCGGCGCGGGTTCGTGCTGCGATGGCCGGACGAGTCCATTGAGGAAAGGCGGCGGTCGTGACGGGAACGCGGAACGTGGTCGTGGCGATCACCGGCGCCAGCGGAGCGTGCCTGGGTGTGCGCGTCCTGCAACTGCTGCGGGAGCAGTCCGGGATCCGGACGCACCTGGTGCTGTCGAAGGCCGGGATCCTCACCCTGCGCCACGAATGCGACCTCACGCTGGCCGACGTCCGCGCGCTCGCCGACGTCACCTACCGGCCGGGTGAGATCGGGGCGACGATCGCGTCCGGCTCGTTCCCCGTCGCGGCGATGCTCGTCGCGCCGTGCTCGGTCAAGACGCTCTCCGCGATCGCCACCGGCTACACCGACGACCTGGTCAGCCGCGCCGCCGACGTCTGCCTCAAGGAGGGCAGGCCGCTGCTGCTGATGGTCCGCGAAACCCCGCTGCACCTGGGGCACCTGAAGTCGATGGTCGCGGTGACGGAGGCGGGCGCGATCATCGCGCCGCCGGTGCCGGCGTTCTACCCGCGGCCGCGGACCGTCGGGGACCTGGTGGACTACACGGCTCGCCGCGCGCTCGCCCGGGTGAGACTATGGGAGCTGGCGCCGGAACCGTGGGACGGCGAACTGACCAGGGCCGACCCGGCCGACCTGCTGGGGCGGTGACGAAAGGGACCGGAGTGCTGGAGGCGCGGCGGCTGCAGATCTTCTCCGCGGTGGCCGAGCACGGCTCGTTCACCGCGGCGGCCGAGGCCCTGTTCATGACGCACTCCGCCGTCTCCCAGCAGATGGCGCTGCTGGAGCGCCAGCTGGGCGTGCCGCTGATGATCCGCGGGCCGCGCGGGATCGAGCTCACCGAGGCGGGCAAGCTGCTGTCCGAACGCAGCACCGGGTTGCTCGGCACGATCGCGCACATCGAGCAGGAGATGTCGGACCTCAAGGCGCAGCACGCGTCGGTGCGGCTGGGTGCGTTCCCGACGGCCGGCGCCGACCTCATCCCCCGCGTCGTGCGGGAGTACCAGCGGCGGTACCCGGAGACGAAGATCGTGCTGCGCTCGGCGCACGCGTCCGACATGACGGCGGCCCTGCGCGACGGCTCGATCCACCTCGGCCTGGTCTGGGACTACGACTTCGACCCGCGGTCGGTGCCTGCCGACGTCGAGTGGGTCCACCTGGCCGACGACCCGCTGAGCGTGCTGGTGCCCCTCGATCACCCGGTCGCCGGGGAGTCCGAAGTGGAGCTGCGGGAGCTGGCGGGCGAGACGTGGGTGGTGCGCAGCCACCGGCCGCCGTACGACGAGGCGTTCACGACGTTGTGCCGGTTGTCCGGTTTCGAGCCGCGGATCGGGTTCGCGACCGAGGACTACCTGTCGGTGCAGGGCCTGGTCGCGGCCGGGATCGGCATCGGCGCGGCCCCGCGGCTGGCGCTGGTGGCGCAGCGCCCCGACGTCGTGGCGGTGCCGATCGCCGGGCCCGCGCCACGGCGGCGGATCGCGGCGGTGCGCCTGCTGGAGGCGAGTCATCCCCCCGCGGCGCGGCAGATGCTGGAAGTATTGCGGGTGGTGGCGACGACCGACCCGGAGGAACACGCGTGACCGAACCGCCCGACGTCCTGCGCCGCATGCTGCTCGACGGGCGCGCGGACGTCTCCCTGGTCGACCGGATCGTCGAGGACCTGGCCCGCCGCATCATCGACGGGTCCCTGCCCCCGGGCGCGGACGTCAACTCGGTGGAGCTGGCCCGCCGGTTCAGCACATCCCGCACACCGATCCGCGAGGCGCTGCTGACGTTGCAGCGCGAGGGTCTGGTGGACATCCCGGCCCGCCGGCGGCCGCGGGTCGCGCCGGTGACGCTGGCCCAGGCGCGGGAGCTGTACGAGATCCGGGCTTCGCTGCATGCGCTGGTGAGCGAGCTGATCGTGGCGGGTGCTCCGGATTTGTCGGTGCTCGCTACGTGGCAGGCGCACCTGCGTGACGACGCCGCTAGTGGGGACGTCGATGCTTACTTTTGGCACAACGTTTCTTTTCGCCAGGCCGAGGCTGAAGTGGCGGGGAACCGGCAGTTGACG
The DNA here is from genome assembly GCF_030269325.1 of Amycolatopsis sp. NBRC 101858. Taxonomy (GTDB): domain Bacteria; phylum Actinomycetota; class Actinomycetes; order Mycobacteriales; family Pseudonocardiaceae; genus Amycolatopsis; species Amycolatopsis ponsaeliensis. Next base: position 1,976,495 of record NZ_BSTD01000002.1, read on the forward strand.
CGGTTGCTGGGGTCGTTGGGGCTGCGGACTTTGCAGCTGCGGCACGTGAGTCTGTCGTTGCCGGGGCGGTTGGACCGGTCGGTGGCGGATCATGAGCGGCTCTTGGCGGCTTATGCCGATGGGGATGCTGTTTTGGCTGTTGCGTTGACGCGGTCGATCATCATGACCGGGCTGCGGTCGATCGAGGCTTCGGGATGGTCGGGACTCGAAGTAGCGGACGAGGCGTAACGGAAGACCGGTGCGCGGCGACTGGGACGGATGTCCGTTCGTTGCCATGACCGACGTTCAGTCGCCGACCTCGGAGGAATAGTGCGTTCACAGCAGGCTTGGCCCGCCGCCCTCGTGCTCCTCTTCCGCCGATGAGCCGCGGTTGGCAGCACACGTCGGTGGTGTGCAGCCTCGAAAAGCCCGCTTGGTGGGGCCGGCAGAAGTGGGTCTGGAGTTGGTACGAACCGACCAAAAACGGACCTGCTCTGGTACAGCCTCAACCGGAAAACGAGATGGATCTCTTGAACATTCTCGGCCGCCAAGGCTGGGAGCTGGTGACCATCACCGTTTTGCCTGCAAAAAGTTTCGGCAACGAAGGCGATCCGGGCTCCGAAGTGCCTCCGCAGTTGACGTGGTACTTCAAACGCCCGATCGAGTGAGTCACACGCCGCCGGCTCGTTCGATTGCCCGGTAGCCCCTCATCACCAACGACCGGCTCACCGCTGCCGCCAACCCCGCGTCTCGGTCTGCGTACGCGTTCACCAGCCTCTCGTGGTCCGCCACCGAATGCAGCAGCCGACCCGGCAGGGACAGGCTCAAGTGCCGGAATCGGTGCATCTGCAGCCCCAACGAACTCAACCGGCGCTGCAGCTCGCCGTTCTTCGACAAGCTCGCCTCCGCATTCCGAAACCCCACGTTGTGCCAGAAGTACGCATCCACGTCACCGCAGGAAGCGTCCGCCGAAAGCAGACCCTGCCAGCGCCGGAGCCCGGCGATCTCCTCGTCCGAGGCCCGCGCCACCAGCAGCTCGCTCACCAGCGCGTACAGCGATGCCCGGATCTCGTAGATCTCCCGCACCTGCGCCATGTCCACCGGGGACACGTACGGGCGCCGGCGCGGTGGGATGATCACCAGGGACTCGCGCTCCAGCAGCAGCAACGCTTCGCGCACCGGTGTCCGCGATGTGCTGAACCGGCGGGCCAGCTCCGCCGAGTTCACCTCGTGGCCCGGTGGCAGCCGCCCCTCGACGATGCCCACCGCGATCTCCTGGAAGATCGTGAACGCCAGCGACGAGCCGCCCTCCACCCCGCGCAACGCGGTGAAGAGCAGCTCTCGCCGCAAGTCCGGCAGGTCCACCGCCGTCACTAGCCGAGGACCTCGGGCCAGCGCCGGCTCACGTCGGCGATCAGCGACGGGCTCGACTCGGCCACCGCCGGGAAGTCGGCCAGCCGCTCGTACGGCCGGCACGCGTCGATGATCGCGCGGCTGTTGAACGGCACCGCGCCCGGCAGCGTCAGCGGGTCGACCCGGCTGCCCCACGTCCGCTTCATCACCTCGATGTCGAGCGACGGGTCCGTCCGCCCGCACATCGCCCAGACGACCTCGCCGAGGTCGCGCGGGTTGACGTCGTGGTCGACGACCACCGTGAACCGGTTCATGTACGCCGCGCTCGGCAGCTGCGACGTCAGGTACGCCGCTTGACGCGCGTGCCCGGCGTAACGCTGTTCGATCGCGACGATCAGCAGCGACCGCCCGCCACCCGCCTCATGCGCCCACACACCCCGCAGCCCCGGCAACCCCGTCTTGCGCAGCGAGTCGGTGATGATCGCCGACTTCATCACCGTGCGCATGTACGAATAGTCGTGCGGCGGCTTGCCCGGCGGCGCGCCGAGCAGGATCGGGTCGTCGCGGTAGTACACCTTCTCGACGTCGATGGTGAGGATCGGGTCGCGGGAGCCGGAGTAGTAGCCGGTCCACTCGCCGAACGGGCCTTCCGGGCGCTTGTCGTCCGGCCGCACCCAGCCCTCGACGGCGATCTCGGCGTCGTGCGGCAGCGGCAGCCCGGTCGCGAGCCCGGCGATCGTGCGCACCGGGGCACCGGCCATCGCGCCGACGTAGTCGTACTCCGAGACGTCGCCGGGCACCTCGACGCCGGCCGCCACCAGGTACGCCGGGTGGTGGCCCAGCGACGCCGCGATCGGCGCCCGCCCCTCGGCCTCGAACCAGCGGCGCAGGTGCTGGGCGCCGTGCTTGCCCGCCTCGATGTTGACGCTCACCGCGCGGCCGTCGTCCTGCACCTGCATCCGGTACGCGCCGAGGTTGATCCGGCCGGTGTCGTAGTCGCGGGTGACGACCGCGCAGCCGGTGCCGATGTAGCGGCCGCCGTCGCCCTCGTGCCAGCGCGGCACGGGGAACTTCAGCAGGTCGACCTCGTCGTCCACATGGGACAGCAGCGGCCCGTCGCCGACGCTGACAGCGTGGAAGTCGCCCGAGCGCGAGATCCACTCCCCCGGCTTGACGGCGAGCTTCTCGACGAGGTCCTCGTCGGTGTTGTCCCAGCCGAGCCCGAGCACCGACCCGAGCAGCCGCGGGTTGCTGACCGAACCGGACAGCACGCGCGAACCGGAGGCGTAGTCCTTGATCGAGTCGAACATCAGCGCCTTGGGGTGCGAGCGCCGGTAGTTGACCTGGGACAGCGCGCCGATCTCGAGCTCCCAGTGGGCGCCTTCGACGGTCTGCACCTCCCCGGCCGCCTCGGCTTCGGCGAGCCACTTCCGCAGGTCGGTCATGCCGGGATCCTTCGCGAGGTCTGGCGGAGGTGGCCGATCGCCGCCTCGGCGGTGAGCACGTCCGCGTACTTCTGGTCGAGGTCGAACAGGCTCAGCCAGTGCGACGCCTCGAACCGGTCGAAACAGCAGTCGCCGACGACGCCGACGCGGTAGCCGCGGCTGCAGGCGTCGACGACGGTCGAGCGCACGCACCCGCTCGTGGCTTCGCCGGCGACGAGCACGGTGTCGTGCCCGCCCATCCGCAGCAGCGTGTCCAACGGGGTGCCGTGGAAGCAGCTGGGACCGATCTTCTCCAGCACGACGTCCCCGGCCCACGGCTCCACTTCGGACACGATCGCGTTCGGGTCCACCGTGGATTTCGGGGTCAGCGCCGAGCCCGGTTTGCGGTTCCACCGGCCGTACCGCGCCGGCGTCGCGTGGAAGTAGATCACCGGCGCCCCGGCGTCGCGGGCGGCACGCAGCAGCGGGGCGGTGCGGTCGACGGCCGCCCAGCCGTCCACGCCGCACGCGCTCGGCCAGTCCTCGACGGCGTCGAGGATGTCCTGCCGGGGCAGGCCCAGCGCCGCGTAGTAGAGGTCGACGACGAGCACGGCCGGGTTGGCACCCAGGCCGAACGGGGCCCGCTTCGCCCACGACGTCGCCGCCAGCACCGCGCGGTCCCGTTCGGTCAGGTGCTTCGCCCACTCGGCTTCGAAGTTCATGACGCCGTGAAGCTGTTGTCGATGTACTTCGCGATGTCCGAGGGAGCCGTGGTCTTGGCGTTCTCGGCGGCTTCGTCGAAGGCCTGCTTGATCACCTTCTCGTCCACCGCCGGCGTCTTCGCCCAGACGTCGAGGAAGAAGTCGTAGGCGTACGACGCGAGCTCGGTGCTCTGCACGCCGCTGTACTTCTGGATGCTCTTGACCGTCTCGTTCTTGTGGCCGCGGATGTACTGCAGTGCCTCGGTTTCCGCCGCGACGAACCGCTTGACGACCTCGCGGTTGTTCTGCAGGTACTTCGACTGCACGGTGTAGGCGCCGAGCGGGAACGGCATGTTCGACAGCGCGGCGAGCCGGTGCGCGCCCTTGTTCCGGCTCTCGGTGCCGTTGGGCGGCTGGGTGAGGATCGCCGACACCGCGCCGCTGCCGAGCGCGGCCACCTCGGCCGGGACGCCCTTGACGAACACCGCCGTGACGTCCTCGCGCTTGAGGCCGTTCGCCTCCAGCAGCGCGGTCAGCCCGAAGTCGCTTTCCGAACCGGGCGAGGTGATCGCGACCTTCTTGCCCTTGAGCCCGGCGACCGACTGGATGTCGGGGCTCGCCCACATCTCGAGGTTGTAGTGCGGCTCGGACATCGCGACGTACTTGAGGTCCGCGCCCTTCATGATGGCCGCGGCGGTGTCGGCCGCGACGCCGACGCCGATCTGGACGCTGTTGCTGGCGAGCCCCGCGACCAGCTGCGAACTGTCGTTGAGCCGGCTGAGCTTCACGTTCAGGCCGTGCTTGGCGAAGATGCCGTAGTCCTGCGCGGTGTAGAGGTCGGAGTAGCCCGCGCCGAGCGCGGTGTAGCCGATGGTGACCGGCAGCGCGCCGCTCGCGTCGGCGGTGACCGTGCCGCCCGCCCCGCCGCCGCACGCGGTGAGGCCCAGCATGAGGCTCGCGGCCAGGAGAAGCTTCTTCATTGTGCACCTGCCCAGTGGGTGAAACGGCGTTCGACGAGCCGGACGGCCCAGTTCAGGACCAGGGCGAGCACGGCGAGGATGACGATCCCGGCCATCGCCGAGTCCATGTTGAAGTTCGAGGTCTGCGTCTGGACGAAGTAGCCGAGGCCCTGGCTCGCCAGGAACAGCTCGGCGACGATCGCGCCGACCAGCGCGCGGCCGACGGCCAGCCGCACCCCCGCGAGGATGTAGGGCAGCGTCGCGGGCAACGCGATGGTGTAGAAGAACTTCAGCCGCGGGGTGCAGAACACCGTCGCGACGCGGGTGTAGTCGCTGTCGAGGTTCCGGACGCCCGCGGTGATGTTGATGATCAGCGGCAGGATCGCAGCCCACACGATGACGATCACGCGCGAGGTGTTGTCGATGCCGAACCAGAAGATGATGATCGGCAGGAACATCACGTACGGCACCGAGTAGAGGATGTTGACCATCGGCTCGGTCATGTCGTGCAGGATCTTGCTGCGGCCGAGCACGAGCCCGATCGGGATGCCGAGGACGAACGTGATGCCCAGGCCCCACAGCAGTTCCAGGCCGGTCGCGCCGAGCGCCGGGTAGATCTCGCCGGAGCCGAAGAGCTTTCCCTCGGCCGCGGCGATGCGCAGCGGGTTGCTGCTGAAGGAGACGTCGACGAGGCCGAGCGCCGTCGCCAGCTGCCACAGCACCAGGACGATCGCCATCCCGGCCGTGCCGAGCAGCCCGCTACGGTGTCGCCGCACCCAGCCGGAGCTCGCCGACAGCGCCGGTGGCGGGGTCGGGGCTGGTGTCGTGCGCGGGAGAGACGCTGTTGTCATGGTTCGGCTCCGAAGCTGCGGGTTCGTGGTGGAGGGCCGAGAGGATCTTGTCGCCGTAGGCCAGGAACTCGGCGCTGCGGCGCCAGGCGGCGGCACGCGGGCGGGGCACGTCGATGACCACTTCCAGCGCGACGTGCGCCGGGGACGGGGAGAAGACGAGCACGCGGTCGGCGAGCAGCACGGCCTCGTTGACGTCGTGGGTCACGAACATCGCGGTCTTCTTCGTGACGGCGTCGGCCTGCCAGATCCGCAGGAGCTCGTCCTGCAGGTTCTCGCGGGTCTGGGCGTCGAGGGCACCGAAGGGCTCGTCGAGCAGCAGGAGCGTCGGGTCGGTGGCCAGGGCGCGCGCGAGGTTGACGCGCTGCTTCATGCCGCCGGACAGCTCGTGCGGGTACTTCTTCGCGACCTCGGCCAGCCCGACGACGTCGAGGAGTTCCTCGGCGCGGTTCCGGGTCTCCGGCGTCAGCCTGCCCTGGACCTGGGGTCCGAAGAGGACGTTGTCGAGGACGGTCCGCCACGGGTAGAGCGAGGCGTGCTGGAAGACCAGCGACCGCTCCGGCCCGGGCCCGGTGATCGGCCGGCCGCCGAGTTCGAGGGCCCCGCCGGCGACCGGCACGAGCCCGGCGACGGCCTCGAGGAAGGTGGTCTTGCCGCACCCGCTGGGGCCGACGATGACCACGAACTCCTCGTCGCGGATCTGCAGGTTCAGGTCGAGGCACGCGGTGGAGAACCCGCCGCCGCGCCGGGCCCGGTGGCCGAGCAGCAGGTCCCGCGCGTCCAGGCAGGTGGTCGGGACGGACATCAGCGCGTCCCCGGGATTTCTGGGTGGTTCACTACCGCTCCTCCTTGCCGATGGCTGCACTGCGGATCGCAAGGTGTCGACACTTCGGGAGAGTCTGCGTCCGCACGGCGGCAACTGTCAAGGAGTCGGAATCGAGTAAGTAGCGAACTGTCGACACTAGCCACTTCACTACAGGCGAACGACAAAGGCCCCCTGGCCGGCGTCGAGAGCCGGCCAGAGGGCCTTCACGGACCTGCGCGAGAGGTCAGCCGACGGGTTGCTCCGCCGGTTCCGGCTTCGGGCTCAGCACCCCCGCGAACACCGCCGCCAGCACGCACAGCACCACCGGCACGGCGAAGGTCACGTTCAACGGCATCCACCGCGTCAGCCCGCCGATCAGCGCCGGTCCCGCCAGCAGACCCACGTACCCGAGCCCGACCACCCGGGCCATCAACGCGCCCGACGCCCGTGTGTCCAGGTTGCCCGCCGCCGTGAACAGCTGCGGGACTCCGCCCGACAACCCCAGCCCGAACACGGCCCAGCCCACCAGGGACAACGGCACCCACGGCGCCGCCGCGGCCGTCGTCAAACCCACCGCCGCCAGCGTCGCTCCCCAGCGGACGATCGCCGCCGGGCCGGCCCACGCCGCGACGCGGTCGGTCAGGAAGCGGCCCGTTGTCATCGCCACCGCGAACGCGCCGTACGCCAGCGCCGCCGTCGACGACGAGGTGCCCAGGACCTTCTCCATGTGCAGCGCCGCCCAGTCGTTGGCCACGCCCTCCGACAGCATCAGGGCCAGCGCCAGCAGGCCGAGCAGCCACACCACGCGGCCCGGTGTGCGACGGCGGGCCGGCGCCGCCTCGGCGGGCGATTCCGAAACCACCGGCGCGTCCGACGGCTCCATCAGGAACCGGGCCGCCGTCAGGGAAAGCGCCACGCACAGCAGGCCGGTGCCGGTGAGCGTCACGCCCGTCGGCACGCCCGCGCCGAGCGTCGCCGCGCCGATGACCGCCGCGAACGCGCCGCCGATCGACCACATCGCGTGGAACGCCGCCATGATCGGGCGCGGGTAGGCCCGCTCCACGACGACCGCGTGCGAGTTCATCCCGACGTCGATCGCGCCGTTGCCGAAGCCGAACAGGATCAGCGAAAGCCCCAGCGTCCACCACGAGTTCGCGAACCCGGGTGCGAGCAGCGCGAGCCCGAGCAGCACCCCGGCCGCCGGGACCAGGCGGCGGTGGCCGAGCCGGTCGACCAGCGGCCCGGAGATCTGCATGCCCGCGAACGCCGCGCCGCCGAGCACCAGCAGCAACGCGCCCAGCGTGCTGTGCGAGATGCCGGCCGCGCGCTCGACGTTCGGGATGTGCACGACCCACATGCCCATCGCGAAGCCGTTGAGGCCGAAGAACATGAACGTCGCGAACCGGGCGGCACGCGGGCGGGGCGGGGCGGTCGTCATCGGTTCTCCCAGGGGACGGCGACGTGCACGAGCACGCCGAGGCCGGCCAGCGCCGCACGCTGGTCCTCGGGCGCGCCCGGGTCGGTGATCACTACGTCCGCGCGATCGGCGGGACAGACGTGGGCGAGCGCGGCGCGGCCCCACTTGGCGCCGTCGGCGAGCACGATCGCCCGGGCCGCGACGTCGAGGGCCGCCCGCTTGACCTCGGCGTCGCCCAGGTCGAACGCGGTGAGCCCGGCGTCGAGGCCGAACGCGCAGGGGCTCAGCACCGCGACGTCGAAGCGCAGGGCGCGCAGCGACGCGACGGTCAGCGGGCCCACCAGGGCCTGCTCCCCCGGCCTCGGCTCGCCACCCGGCAGGAGCAGCCGGACTTCCCCGTCGTCGGCCAGCTCCCGGGCCGCGTGCAGGGAAAGCGGCATCACGGTGACCGGGCGCCCGCGCAGCAGCCGCGCGAGTTCCAGCGCGGTCGTGCCGCTGTCGAGGACGATCGTTTCGCCGTCGCGGATCAGCTCGGCCGCCGCGGCCGCGATGGCCCGCTTCGCCGCGACCGCTTCCGTCGCGCGGGCGGCGAACGGCGGCTCGATCCCGGACGGCGACGCCGGGACGGCTCCGCCGTGCACCCGCCGCAGCACCCCGCGCGAGGCGAGGTGGTCGAGGTCGCGGCGCACGGTCATCTCCGACGCGCCGGTCGCCGACGCCAGGTCCGCGACGGCCACCTGGTCGGCGTCGCGCAGCCGCTCCACGATGATCCGCTGCCGTTCCGCACTCTTCACGCCGCGATGTTCGCAAGTCGCGAGCGTTCGCACAACCGATTTGTTCGTCCGCTCACGTTGCTTGTGCGAAACACCGCTGCGGCATGATGGGGCCGTGCACGCCGCCGAGACCACCGCGACCCCGTGACCGGGGGCTACCTGAAGGGCCGGATCCGCCGTGAGGACATCATCACGGCGGCGGCCGCGGCGTACGGCGAACTCGGCTACCAGGGCTCGTCGCTGCGGGAGATCGCCAAGCGCGTCGGGATTTCGCACGCCGGCCTCCTGTACTACTTCCCGACCAAGGAAGCCCTGCTCGCCGCCGTGCTGGAACGGCGTGACGCCGAGGACTCCGAGCGCGAGCAGCTCACGGTGCCGCCCGGTCTCGAAGTCCTGCGCCACTTCGTCGCGCTCGCCGAGCACAACGTCCGCCACCCCGGGATCGTCGACCTCTACTCCCGGCTCGCCGCCGAGGCCGTCGCCGCGGACCACCCGGCGCACGAGTACTTCGTGCGCCACTACCGGGCCGCGCGCGAAGGCGTGCGCGAGTCGTTCGCGGTCCTGGCCGCCCGCGGCGAACTGCGGGACGGCGTCGACCCGGGGATGGCGACCCTGACGTTCATCGCGCTGATGGACGGCCTGCAGGTGCAGTGGCTGACCGTCCCCGGTGACGTCGACCTGGTCGGATCGCTGCGCTTCTACCTGCAGAACGTGCTCACCGTCCCGGTCTAGAGGGTCTTCGCGTACGGGTCCCAGCCCACCGGCAGCAGGGGCGGGACCTCGACGCTGCTGCCGACGTCCACGCTCTGCCCCCGGGTCAGGGACTCCTCGATGGCCAGCATCGTGTCGAGCACGTGGTAGGCCAGCTCGCCGGACGCGCGTTCCGGCTCGCCGGCGCGGATCGCCCGGGCCAGCTCCAGCGCCCCGGTGCCGCGGGAGGCCGCGTGCCCGGCGGGCGCCAGCTCTTCCGGCTCGTCCCGGTCGAGCAGGTGCAGCCGGGTCGGCTCGTCGAAGCGGTTGGGGTCGGGCAGGACGGCGGTGCCGAGGGTGCCGGTCAGCTCGACCAGCCCGGTCCGCTTGAGCGCCGAGTCGAAGCTCAGGACCAGCTGGGCGGACCCGCGGTCGAACTCGACGAGCGCGACGACCGTGGTCGGCACCGACACCGGGAACTCCGTCCCCGCCCGCGGCCCGGACCCGACGACGCGGGTGTCACGCGCCCGCCCGCCGGCCCCGGTGACGCGCCGGGCCGGGCCCAGCAGGTGCACCAAGGCCGTCAGGTAGTACGGGCCCATGTCGAGCAGCGGCCCGCCGCCCGGCTGGTAGTAGAACTCCGGCGCCGGGTGCCAGAGCTCCGGGCCCGCCACCTGGAACAACGCCAACGCGGTCAGGGGGCGGCCGATCCGGCCGTCGTCGACCGCCCGGCGCGCGGTCTGCAGCGCGGCACCGAGCACGGTGTCGGGCGCGCTCGCCACGCGCAAGTTCTTCTCCCGGGCGCGGTCCAGCAGCTTGCGGCCGGTCTCGCGGTCCAGCGCGAGGGGCTTCTCCGCCCAGACGTGCTTGCCCGCTTCGAGGGCGGCGAGCCCGACCTCGACGTGCGCCACGGGGACGGTCAGGTTGACCACGATTTCGACGTCGGCGTCGTCGAGCAGCTCGGCCACCGTGCCCGACTGCGGCACCCCGTACTTGGCCGCTTGGGCCGCGGCGCGCTCGGTGTCGAGGTCGGCGACCCGCAGCACGCGGACGTCCGGGAAGCTCGTCAGGTTCTCGAGGTAGGTGCCGCTGATGACGCCGGCGCCGACGATCCCGACGCCGACCGGCCCGCCGGTCACCGGGCCGCGCCGGTCAGGAAGGTGCGGCTGGCGGCGATGGCCTCGAAGAGGTCGCCGTCGTAGGCGTCGAACTCGATCACGCGCAGCGCGTCCGGCGCGGCGGCGAGCACGTCGGCGACGGGCACCCGGCCCCGCCCGGCGGGCAGCTGGCCGGTGGCGTCGGTGGCCAGGCCGCCGTCCTTGACGTGGATCGCCTTGACGCGGTCACCGAGCCGGCGCAGCAGGGCGGGCGCGTCCTCGCCGCCCGCGGTGGCCCAGTAGGTGTCGACCTCCAGCGCGACGGCCGGGTCGAGCTGGTCGGCGAACACCTCGAAGGCGCTGCGGGCGTCGATCCGGGACTCCAGCTCCCACCAGTGGTTGTGGTAGCCGACCTGGACCCCGTGCTCGGCCGCGACCTTGGCGGCGGCGTTGAGCGCGTCCGCCGTGGCGGCGATGTCGGCGGGGTCCTGCCACTGCTCCGGCTTGACGAGCGGGTCGATGACCAGGCCGATGCCCAGCTCGGCCGCCGCGGCGAAGACGGCCGCCTGGTCGGCGCCGATCAGGCGGGCGTGCGCGGTCGGGGCGGTCAGGCCGTTGGCCGGCAGCCCGGCCCGCAGCGCTTCGACGTTCTCGACGACCCCGTACGGCTCGACTCGGGTGAAGCCGATCGCGGCGAGCCGCCGCAGGGTGTCGGCGGGGTCGGCCGCGAAGGCGTCGCGGACCGAGTACAGCTGCACGGAAAGCTCGCTCATCACCGGCTCCTGGAGGTCACGGGGTTCCTTGAATTTCTACCACCTGGTCAAAATTGGCACCAGGGATTTCGCGGCCGGTCCACCGGACGGCGGCACCGGCGTGCCGAGGCTCACTGCCGTCGTTGTTTTGGTCAGGGCCGGTTGGGGCAGTAACGCTTCGACGAGGTCAAGGCCGATCCGATCCGGGAGGTGCCGGTAGTGGACAGGGCAGGGGACGAAGTGGACACGGGGGCCGTCGGCCACCCGGCGTCCCGTCGCGACCTGACGGAACTGTCCGAGGCCGCACGCGACCTCGACCGCCGGATCGAGCAGCACCTCGCCCGGCTGCGCCGCGAACGCGCCGAGCGCGCCCGGGACGACATTCCTGACCAGCGGCTTCGGCCGAGCGGCTGACCTCGCGTTTACCGCGCGGACCCGAGCTACTACGCTGGGTGGCCCCACGCCACGCGCCGAAGTCCTGCGAGGTCGCCATGTCCGAGACGCTGTCCCCGAGCCAGAAGCCCGTCGGGGTCGACCCCGACCGGCCGAGCATCGCGCGGATCTACGACGGCTTCCTCGGCGGCAACAACTTCTACGAGGTCGACCGCGTGGTGATGGAGAAGATCCGCGCGGCCGTCCCGGAAGCGGTCGACATCGCCCGCGGCAACCGCGGTTTCCACAACCGCGCGCTGCGGATGCTGGCCGCCCAGACCAAGATCCGGCAGTTCGTCGACTGCGGGTCCGGGCTGCCGACGGCGGAGAACACGCACCAGATCGTCCAGCGCATCGACAAGGACCACACGGTCGTCTACATCGACAACGACCCGGTGGTCCTCGCGCACGGCCGGGCGCTGCTGGTGGAGAACGACTTCACGCACATGGTCGAAGCGGACATCTTCAAGCCGGAAGCGGTGCTCCGCGACGAGACCGTGCTCCAGCACATCGACTTCTCGGAGCCGGTCGCGCTGCTGCACGTCGGCACGATGCACCACTTCGAGGGCGACGGCGCGGCCGACGTCATGCGCGAGTACATCGACGCGCTCGCCCCGGGCTCGTACGTGGTGCTGTCGCACTTCTTCGACCCCGAGGTGCCGGAACTGACCGCGATCGCCAAGCGCATCGAGGACATCCTGACCCAGGGCCCGCTCGGCGCCGGCCGGTTCCGCACGCGGGCGGAGATCGAAGCCATGCTGCCGGGGCTGGAGTTCCTCCCGCCGAACGCGACTTCCGGGCCGGGCCTCTCGGTGTGCGACGAGTGGTGGCCGGACGGCCCCCGGCTCACGCCCCTGTCGGGGTCGGCGAAGTGCGTCGCCGGGATCGTCGGCGTCAAGCGCTAGCTCGATTCGCGGCGGCCGGACCGCCCGCTGCCGCCACCGGGTGGTCCGGCATGATGAGCCGGTGCCCCGTCGTGAGCTCCGCCCGCACCAGGTGTGGCTGATCGGCGTTCCACTCAACCTGCTGCTGGCCATCCCGTGCGCCTACCCGGTCGCGTACGCGATGCTGGGGACGCAGGTCCTCGCCGGTGAGCTCGGGTGGGGCACGGTCGACCCGACCGTCGTCGACGACGGCGCGGGCCTCGTGATCGGGCTCGGCCTGGTCTTCCTGGTGTTCGCCGGGCTGGTCGTGGCCGGCTTGAACGCCCTGTTCGCCTTCCGCGCACCGCAGCTCAAAGCAGGCCGGTACTGGCTCGCGGTGGCGCTGCTGGTCGTGGTTCCCGACATCGTCTACTGGACCAACCGCTAACGCAGCCGCCACAGGTGATCGGCGGTTCCGGTGTCGCCGAACTGCACCACCTGCGCGCTGTCGGCGGTCGACATCCGATCCACGCCGAGGACCTTCCCCGAGTTGCGGTTGACGATCCGGAACCAGCCGCTGCCGTCGTCGCGCAGGCGCCACAGGTGATCCGCCGACCCGTTGTCGGTGAACTGGACGACGATCGCACTGTCCGCTGTGGACCGCTGGTCGATCCCCAGCACCTTGCCCGAGTGGACGTTGCGGATCAGGAACCAGCCGTCGGCGGCGGCCTCGAACGTCCAGAGGTGGTCGTCGGTGCCGTTGTCGGCGAACTGCACGACCCGCCCGCCGTCCGATGTGGACATCTGGTCGACGCCGAGCACCTTGCCGGAGTTGCGGTTCTCGACCCGGACCCGGCCGTCCGGGACCAGCCGCCAGACGTGGTCCGCCGTGCCGCTGTCGGCGAACTGCACCACCTGCGCGCTGTCCGCAGTGGACATCTGGTCCACGCCCAGGACCTTGCCGGAGTTGCGGTTCTTCAGCCGCCACCAGCCGTCGCCGTTGTCGACGAGCTGCCAGAGGTGGTCCGCGGTGCCGTTGTCGGCGAACTGCACGACCTTCGCACTGTCCGCTGTGGACATCTGGTCCACGCCGAGCACCTTGCCGGAGTGGTGGTTGCGGATCCGGTACCAGCCGTCGCCGTTCGCGACGAGGTGCCAGACGTGGTCGTCGGTGCCGTTGTCGGCGAACTGCACCACGCGCGCACTGTCCGCTGTGGACATCTGATCGACGCCGAGCACCTTGCCGGAGTTGCGGTTCACGATCCGGAAGCCCGCTCCCCCGCCGCCGGGCGACCACGGGTGGCCGTTCGGGTCAGCCGTCGGGAACGACGTGACACGCAGGCGGGCCGCGCCCATGGGGATCAGCGTGACCGTCTCGACCGCCGCGTCGCTGCGGGCCGGTGACGCCTGCAGCGGCGTGACGACGTTCTGGTCGTCGGCCGTCCATTCGGCGATCTTCCGCGCGGGCGCGGTGATCTTGACCGGCGCGGTGTCCGGCGTGAACGGGTTGGCGGGCAGCGCACCGCCGGCCGCGGAGAAGGTCAGTGCCGCGCCGGGGGTGAGGCCGTAGTTCCAGGGCGTCGTCGCGTGCACCGCGTACTCGGGGAACTGCGCGTTCCCGCCGATCTGCTGGTAGCTCTCGCCGATCTTCAGCGAGTACGTCAGCGGGCCGTGGTCGACCGAGACGGAGTCGTGGTTCGCCGCCCAGGTCCGCGTCGTCGTGCGCTGCGGCAGGGTGAGCGTGACGACGTCGCCGTTCGCCCAGGTCCGGTCGACCTTGACGAACGACGGCCCGGCCGTCGCCGCGACCGTCGCCCCCGCCACGACGAGCCGGGGCGCGGCGCACCACGCGGGAATCCGGAAGTACAGCGGGAACGCGAGCGGCTTCGACGTCCGGACGGTGAAGGTGACCTGCTCGGAGAACGGGTAGGTGGTGTCCTCGGTGATGGTCACCGACGTGCCGTCGCCGACCTTCGCCGTGACGCTGCTGGCGGAGTACATCGCGGCGGCGAGACCGTTGTCCGGCGTGGCCAGCCAGAGTTCTTCGGTGAAGTACGGCCAGCCCATGCCGTAGTTGTGGGGGCAGCAGCGGTACTGGTCGACGCCCGGCAGGTAGGCCTGCATCGCGAAGCCGTTCTGGAACTGGCCTTCGCTCTTGGGCACGTTGTCGAGGTCGACGCCGTTCGCGCTGGTGATGTAGTGGACGGCGCGCCCGGCCGGGTCTAGGGCGGCGGGCAGGGAGTTGAAGGCGAGGTCTTCGCAGCGGTCGGCCCAGACGGGGTCGCCGGTCAGCCGGGTGAGCAGCTGGTGGCTCGCCATGAACTCGACGATCCCGCAGGTCTCGAAGCCCTGCCGCGGGTCGCCGAAGCCGGGCCGCGCGTTCTCGTCCCCGGCGAAGCCGCCGCCGGCGAACTGGCCGTAGGTGGCCATGACCGTGTTGTAGTCGGCGTAGGTGGCCTGGGTCAGGCTCGCGTTGCCGGACCGCAGGGCGTACTGAGCGGGTTCCCTGAAGCCCTGGGCGATGTTGACGTTGTGCAGGCTGGGCAGGTTGTTCACCCAGCTGGCGCCGAAGCTGTGGATCTTGTCGGCGAGGTCGAGCAGGAAGGTGTCACCGGTGCGGTTGAAGAGCCAGAAGACGCTGTCGAGGCCGTCACCCCAGCGGACGGACACCCAGCTGGAGTCGAACGCGCTCTTGCCCTGGGCGTTCATGTAGCGGAGGAAGCGGGTGAGGAACGGGATGACGCGGGTGTCGCCGGTGTACTCCTGCCAGGAGCGCAGGGCTTGCAGCAGCGGGAGGTACGGCCAGAAGTCGGGGCCGTTGTTGAGCGCGGTGCGCAGGGCGGTGGGGCCGAAGAAGCCGTCGGACTGCTGGGTGGCGAGGATGGCGTCGATCCACTTGGCGGCGGTGGCTTTCGCGGCGGCGTCCCCGGTGACGGCGGCGAGGTCGACGTAGCCCCGCAGCCAGTAGGGCACTTCTTCCCAGCCGGCGCGCTCGGGGTGGACCCAGCCGCTGGTGGCGAAGTCGAGGAAGTGCGAGGTCTCGGGGTAGTGGCCGCAGAGGCCGTCGAGCTGCAGTTTCAGCTGGCCGGCGAGCCAGCCTTGGGCGGTGACGGCCCCGGGAGGGAGCTTGAGGAAGGCGACGGGCTTCAGCGGAGCGGCGTTCGGGGTGTAGAGGCCGCCTGACGCGGGGGCGAGCTTCCTGACCGCGGCGGCCCCGGCTCGGCCGGCATTGGCACCGACCAGCACGGTGGCGGCGGCAACTCCGGCTCCGGCGACGAACTGCCTGCGGCTCAGCGACACGGGACGGCCTCCGCTCGTCTTTACAACGTTGTAAATACAGGTGTACTCGGTGGATACAACGTTGTAAATCCGCCGTTCGTCGGAGCCGCCGAAAGCCATGAGGGGCGGCAGGGCGGTCGCGCACAGGCGGCGGCTCGGGCCGGTCGGGACGCGCGGCGGGCCGGTCGGGGCGCGCGGGTGGCCCGACCGGCTCCGCACGCGGGCGGGCTACGGCACGTTCGGCGACACCGGGTCGGCTCCGCACGCGCGCAGGCTACGGCACGTTCGGCGACACGGGTCGGCTCCGCGCGCGAGCGGGCTACGGCACGTTCAGCGACACCGGGTCGGCTCCGCTCGCCGCCGGGTCGGGTCCGGTTGTGGAACCCGCCGCCGGTTTGGCCGGTTCCTCCTCCGCTCCGTCCTCAGTGGACGCCTCGTCCCCGCGTACCCACTTCAGCTTCACCTCGAACTGCCCCTGCAGCCCCGTCCGTGCGATCACCGCGCCCGCCTGGGCGTCCAGCTTCACGCCGAACTTGAGCTCCACCTCGTCCGGGCCCAAGCCGCGGAACTGGGCCAGCGCCGCTCCCGCTGCCGCGCGGACCTCGCCCAGGGCGTGCTCGAACGTCGTCGTCGCCTTGCGGAGTACTCCCGACGGCGCCGAAGCGCGCTCCAGGCCCGGCTCCACCTCCACCTCGACCAGCACCGATCCGCCGTCGGCCAGCGGGAAACGCACGAATTCCGGCAAGGAGTCCTCCCGAAGCAGAAACGATCAACAAGACAAATCCAGCCACTGCTCCCGGCCGATGCCGCGGCGCACCCGATCCAGCTGGTCGAGCAGGCCTGCCAGCCGGTCCGGGTGGGCCAGGTACTCCAGCACCGCCTGGTAGAACGCGCTGCTCATCGCCGACGGCATCAGGTCCGACGCGTCGAAGCACAGGTCGTTCCCCCGGGCGAGGGTCGTCGCGATCCGCTTGGTGACGTCGCTGCGGTAGACGTCCTGGTCCACCAGCCGCTGGTGCACCGAGAAGGTCGTGCCGCCCGACGGCCAGATCCGCTGGCCCGCCTCACCGGCCAGGTACACCATGAGCTTGCGCGCGGCCGGCGTGTCGCGGAACATCGCCGCGAAGTCGGCCGAGACCTCGGCCGGGCCGCCCGCACCCGCGCCAGGGAACGGGAAGAACCGGAAGTCGCGGTCGGGCACCGGCGGCCCCGGGAGCGCGGTGTACCCGCCGATCGCGAACGAACCCAGGTGCTCCCACACGCACCCCGGCGGTTCGGCGAACATCGCCTTGCCGGCGTCGGCGAACGACGTCAGCAACGCCGCCGTGCTGCCGCCGCGGACCGCGCCCGGCGCCAGCACCAGCTCGCCCCAGCTCTCCCACGCGGCGCGCATCGCCGGGTCGGTCCACGGCAGCTCGCCCGCCGCCCAAGCGCTGTAGACCCGCGGGCCGGCGCTGTGCAGCAGGATGTCCTCGATCCAGTCCGTGCCCGGGAACCCGGAGTTCGGCGGCGCGCCCATGCCGAGGCACCAAGGGCGCCGCCCGCTCGCGGCGAGCTGCCGCGACGTCGTCAGGAGCTGGTCCCACGTCGCCGGTTCCGGCCCGGTGAACGTCTTCGGCGAGTACCAGACGATGCTCTTCAGGTCGGCCTTGACGGCGACCGCGTACATCGCGCCGCGCCCGAGTTGCTGCAGCTTGAGCCACTGGGGACTGTACGTCTGGGCCGCCTCCGCGCCGAGGACGGCGTCCAGCGGCTTCAGGTCGCCCGAGCCCGCGTACCCGGCGAGCTCGGCCGGGTTGGACAGCACCGCCACGTCCGGCGGGGTGCCCTGCTGCAGGTCGCCGCGCAACACCTGGTTCTGCGCGCGGGTGCCCTGGTAGCGCGTCGGGATGCCGGTCTCCCGGGTGAACCCGTCGAGCACGCGCTGGAACGCGGCCTGCTCGTCGCCGGTCCACGAGCCGAGCACGGTGACGACGTCCGCGCCGGACCCGGTCGAGCAGCCGGGCACCCCGGCCGCCAGCACAGCGGCCAGCACGACGGCGGCGATGCGCCTGCTCATTTCGCCCCCCGGAACCGGTATTCGTCGAGCCGGGGTTGCAGGCCGCCCACGACCAGCACCCCGATTCCCGCGGCCAGCACGGGAATCCCGTAGCCGAGCAGGCCGTTCCAGCCCGGTTCCGTGAGCCCCGGGCCCAGCAGCGCCGACTCGTCGACGTCGGCCGGGGCCGCGGGCGGAACGGCCGGCGGCGAGGCCGTCGCCGCGGCGAACGCGGTCACCGTGTCACCGCAGGCGTCCGCTCCCCTGGTCCGGCACGAGGTGACCAGCACCTTGGCGAGCGTCCACTGGGCCTCTCCCGCGGTGGCCGTCGTCGCGGCGGAGCGCGCGTCCACCGTCCGCTCCAGCGCGGCACCGCTGTCCCGGGCCTCGGACTGGACCCCGAGCAGCAGCGCCGTTCCCGCGCCGAGCAGCACCAGCGCCCCCGTCGCGGCGAACAGCGCCGAGTTCACCGCCCGCCGGAAGCGCCGGGCGAGGAACCGCTGCGTCCACACCAGCAGGGCGAGCAGGAGCAGCAGCGGCAGCGCCCACAGCAGCGTGATCGCGGGGTCCAGCCAGTCGGTGCCGAGCTGCGCGTCCAGGGCGGCGCGCTGGGCGGCGGCCAGGCTGTCGAGGCGCGCGAGGATGCCGTTCTCCTTCGCGGTCAGCAAATCCGACGCGGACTGCAGGTTGCTCGCGGCGAGCGGGCCGCCGTCGTCCTGGCGGAAGTGGGCGTCGGCCTGCCCGATGAAGCTGTTGTACGCGGGCAGCAGCCCTTCGATCAGCTGCAGCGTCTGGCTGCCCTGTTCGCCGGCCGCGTTGTGCTCCGCGACCTGGGCGAGCTGCTGGCCGGCCCGCGCGATCTCGTCCTCGTACTGCTCGCTGGGGCCGGTCAGGCGTACCTGGTCGCGCTCGAAGGCGGTCACCGCGGCACCGTGGGCGGCCACGAGCGCTTCCTTGACCAGCGACACCTCGAGCACGGCCGGCGCGGTTCGCTCGCGCACCTCGGCGATGCTCGCCCGCACCCCGAGGAAGGTCGCCAGCGCGGTCACCAGCACCAGCGCGCTGCCGGCCACCAGCCCGAGCCGCAGCCACCACAGGGTCTTGCGCGTGGTGCTCGTCGCGCTCACGACGGATCCTCGAACGGCTCGCCGCACCGCCCGCAGCGCTTCGCCGCGGGCCGTGCCTTGTGTCCACAGTGGACGCACTCGCGCGGCGCCCCACCGCCCTCGGACCGGGCCACCGGGGTGACGGGTTCGGCGGTGTAGGTCGAGATGGTCGACCCGAGCACGAGCGAGAACCCGTCGCGCGGGCGGACCCCCTCCTTGATCGCGACGGCGCCGTCGCGGACGTCGATCAGGCGGCCCAGGCGCTTGAGGATCTCCGCGTTGCCGAGGTCGGTGGCCAGCCGGTACGCGGTGCCCCATTCGCGCGCCGCCTCCGCCCGGTCTTCGCGCTCGAACGCGTCCCAGCCCGCGCGGACCGCGCGACCCAGCTCGGCCTGCCCGGTGATGCGGGCGACGTTCTCGTCCGGCACGCTCGAGAGCGCCAGGTCGTCGGTCAGGTAGGCGACGACCGGAAGCTGGTCGCTCACCACGGTTTCCGCGCCCTCGAGCAGCGTGACCGTGCCCAGCAGCCGGTCTTCGTGACGGGTCAGCTCCGCCGCCTCGACGTCGAGGCAGAGGTGGTACTCGCGCTGCTCGTCACCCCACGCGCCGGTGGGCAACTCGAGCACGCGGCCGGCGGACCGGCACTGCGCGGTGAGGTCCACTTCGGTCGGGAAGACCTGCTTGACGAACCTCAGCCTGCTGTAGGGCAGCGTGGTCAGCCGCAGCCGCAGGTCCGGCACCGTCCGGCCCATCGCCTGCTCGACCAGCCGCCGGAAGTCCCCGGCCAGCTCGGCGTCCTCCAGCACCGCGTCGGCGCTGCCGCGCAGCACGGACGCGATGCGCTGCAGGTCCCGCGGCTCCCAGTCGTCGCCGATTCCCCTGGCGTCGCAGGCGAATTCGCCCCGGCAGCGATCCAGTGCGGCGTCGAGTGCGCCCATGCGGTCGGACTCGTTCTTGCCGTCGGTGAGCAGCACGGCGTGCCGGATCGCCGGGTTGGTGCGCTCGAAGAGCTCCCGGGCCAGGTCCAGCCACCGGCTCATCGCGGTGCCCCCGCCGGCGATGAGGCCGGAGACCGCCGTCTTCGCCTCCTGCCGGGTCCGCGGGCCGGCGACGGCCAGCTCCGGCGTCGCCGGGTAGACCAGCTCGGCGTGCGCGGTGCACTCGACCACCCCGAACAGCACGCCGTCGCGCAGGGAGTCGACGGCGACCCGGCAGGCGTGCCGCGCCGCCTCGATCTTCGTCGGCGGCCAGTCCATCGAGCTGGAACAGTCCACCAGCAGCAGTTCCGCGGCCTGCGGCGGGCCGTCCGCCGCGGTCGCCCCGGCGTCGCCCACCCGCACGGTGAGGACGGCGTCCATCCGCTCGTCCGAGGGAGCCAGGTACTTGTTCTGGCTCAGCTGCAGGGTGAACGACGGGGTCTCGGGCATCCGATCACCTTCTCGTCTTCGGGCGGACGGAGTTGGCGAGGTCGACGAGCACGCCGTGCTCGTTCCGGTCCCGGGCCCGCTCGGCGAGCCGGCGCAGGGACTGCTCCAGCAGCGTGCGCAGCCCGCCGTCGGTGACGCGCTCGCCGAGCAGGGCACCGCCGTTCCAGCCCGGCTCGGCGCCCTCGCCGAGGGCGTCCAGCGCCGCCTCGCGGACGAGCGTCTCCAGGCGGTCCTGGGACTCGCCGTCGAGGTAGAGCTCGGGCAGCCGCCGCGCCGCGTCGGCGAGGTCGTCCCGGCTTGGCGGCCCGGACGGCAGGCGGGCCACCCGGATCCGCACGGCGGCGATCCGCGCGGCGTCGTAGTGGCGGGAGATGGGCGGGACGGCGTCGAGCAGGGCGACCGCGGCGTCGCGGCCCCGATCCCGCAGGTGGCTCCTGGCCAGGCCGAAGGCGGCGCTGACCTGGCCGTGGTCGCGGTGCCACACCGAGCGGTAGCAGCGCTCGGCCACCCGGGTGTCCGCGCGCAGTTCGGCGCAGAAGCCGAGCGCGAGCTTCGGTGCGAGCTCGCCCGGCCACGCGCGGTGCACCCGGTCGAACGCCGCCGCGGCCGGCTCGGCGTCGCCGCGGACGAGCGCCAGCAGGCCGTGGTGCCAGGCCGCCCGCCAGTCGCGTGCGGCCTCGGCGCCGAGCAGCTCTTCGGCCGCCGACAAGGCCGCGGCCGCGCGGTCGGAGTCGCCCACCGCGATGTGTGCCCGGGTCCGGGCGAACTCGATCTCGACGGACCGTTCGCCGAACAGGGCGAGCTTGTCCAGCCAGCGGTGCGGCCCGGGCGCCCCCGCGGCGGCGATGAACTCCGCCGCCGGGTCGTCCGGCGCGACCCGCGGGATCGGCAGCCGGCCGGCCCCGTCGGCGGCGCCCGGCAACCCGGGGTCCAGGCCTTCGCGGCCGGGTGCGGCGGTGACCCAGCGGTCGAGGCCGGGCACCGCGCCGAGGCCGTCGTCGAGCAGTTCCGCGGTGTCCTCGAACAACGCCGACGGCACCGGGCGCGGCCGTTCGTCGCGCAGCGAAAGGATTTCCCGGCGCACCCCGTCGAGCTGCTCGGCCATCTCGGACGCGGTGGCGAACCGCCGTTCGAACGGCGCGACCGCGCGCTCGAGGACCCGGCGCAGGGAGTCGAGGCCGCCGGCGACGCGGTCCGGGTCGGCGTCCTCGCTCGCGCCGTCCAGCAGCACCTGCAGCGTCCGGCCCACGGTGTGCAGGTCGGACCGGACGGTCAGGCCGTGCCGGGTGAGCTCGTGCGCCGGCGCCTGGAACCCCTCGGTCCCGACGCTCGGGGTGGCCGGGTCGTCGATCGCGCGGGCCGCGCCGAGGTCGATGACCTTGACGCGCTTGTCGCCGTGGATCACGTTCTCCGGCTTCATGTCGCAGTACAGCAGGCCTTCGCCGTGCAGGTAGTCGAGCGCGCCGAGGATGGCCCGGCCGTAGACGATGACGTGCTCCACGCGCGGCGGCGGGCCCTTGACGAGGAGGTCGCGCAACGACCGGCCGCCGACGTACTCCATCACCAGGTAGGTGTCCGGCTCGCCGCCGGAAGGCGGGATGTGCTCGACGAAGTCGCTGATCCGCACGATGTTCGGGTGGTCGAGCCGGATGAGCACGTCCCGCTCGACCCGCGCGAGCGCGCGCAGCATCGCGCTCTCGCTGTTGATCACGCCCTTGAGCACGACGTGCTGGCCGGCGAGCGCGGTGTCCGCGGCCAGGTACACCCAGCCGAGCCCGCCGCGGGCGAAGCAGCCGAGGACCTCGTAGCGGTCGCCGACGCGCTCCTCGCGCGAAAGCTTGGGCAGGAAGGAGAACGGCTCTCCGCAGTTCTCGCCCTCGCAGAACCCCTCGGCGAACCCGGGTTCGCCGGCGTACGCGCGGCCCACGGGTTCCCCGCAGCGGCCGCAGAACCGGTGCTGCTCGGGGTAGTCCGGGTCGGCGAGGACGAGCTTCCCGGGATCCGGCACCTCGACCGCGGGCAGCGACTGGAAGTCGGCCTCACCACCCCAGAGCTCGACACTCCGCCGGGTGCTCTCCGGCGCGGGCGTGCTCACCGCGACGGCCGGAGCCTCGACCGGCACCCGGCGGTGGCCGCACACTTCGCAGAACCCCGTCGGCCCGACAGGCTGCCCGTGACACCACACCGGTTCGGCGGTCATGCGCACTCCCCCCGGGTGTGCCAGGCCTTCGAGACATCCCCAGCCCTCATGAGCCCGCCAGCCGGTGCCGCACCGCGCGCACGTAGTGCTCGACCAGCTCCGCGGCGGCCGCCAGGTCGCCGGGCACCTCCCTGAGCGCCGCCATCGCCGGGCGGTACAGCTCGGCCAGCTCCTCGTCCTCCATCAAGCCCGCGTCGGTCGCCTTCGCGTTGTAGCCGCGCAGGCGGCCGTGCAGTTCGTCGTGGCGGGCGGCGTGCGCGTCGAGGTCGGCGTGCAGGCGGATGAGCTCGCGGCGGGCGGCTTCGGCGTCGCGCTCGGTCACCGTCAGTGCCCGCCGGACCCGGCCCGGGTCGATGCGCTCGCCCGCCGAACGCAGCGCCGCCAGCCGCAGGCGCAGGTCCGCGGCGGGGCCCGGTACCTCGGCCGCGGGGTGCGTGCGCGTGCCGACCTGGACGGCCCGCTCCCGCGTCCGCTCCTGCTCGTGCTCCACCATCTCGACCAGCAGCGCCAGCCGCTCCAGCCGGCGCGCGTTCCGCTCGCTCTCCCAGCGGCGGGCCAGGTGCACGCCGGGCGAGTCCGGCCCGCTGAACTGGACGAGCACGGTGGCCCCCTTGTCCATCAGCGGCTTGACCGCGCCGGTCAGGACGTCCTCCGGCGCGCGGGCGGCGTCGACCCCGGCCACCGCCACGGCGACGTCCTCCGGGTTGGTCGCGAGCACCGTGGTGACCTCCTCGGTGCTGATGCCGGCGCTGACGTTCTCGGCCACTTCGTCGGCGGTCTTGCCGGTGGCGTCGACGATCGCGGCGAGCCGGTCGCCCCGGCCCGGCCGCGCGCCACGGCGTTCGCGCCGGACCTGGGTCAGGAAGTCCCGGACCACCGCCGAGTCGCGGTCGCCGATGACGACGACCAGCGGACCGGACGGCGGCCGCGGCGGCTCGCCCACCCACCGGGCGACCTCGGGGACGTGCCGGACGATCGTCTCGACGGGGATCAGGTAGGCGAGCCCGAGCCGCTCGTCGGTGTATTCGGTGACCACCATGCCGAGCACCGCGTCGGTGGCCTTGTCGATCACCCCGGCGCCGCTGAACCCGCGGCGGACGCGTTCCCCGGGCGGCTTCGAGTTCAGCTGGATCCACTCGCTGCCCGCCCCGGCCGGGCCGGCCAGCTCGGCGTCGTTGACCCACACGCCGTGCTGGTGCGGCGCCGGGAAACCGTAGGTGTGGACCACCCGGTCGCGGACGGCACCCAGGCGCACGAGCGGCGCACCCGGCACGCCGGGGAACGCTTCGCTCAGCTCCAGCAGCGCGACGTCCCCGCGGCCGTCGGGCAGCGGCGGCACCCAGCACCCGGGCCGGACGCCGGCGTAGGCCTCCGGTGTCCCGGGCAGGCCGACGAACCGGACCACGAGCTGCGGGACCGGGCCACCCGGCGCAAGCGCTTCCTCCCCGGCGGCCTGCACGACGTGCGCGCAGGTCAGGACCGTGGATTCGCCCAGCAGCATGCCGGCACCCAGTGCCCGGCCCGACGAGTCCAGCAAGCACACCCGCCACGGTTCCGAATCCCCCGCGCGCCCAGCGGAAATGTTTCCGTTGTGCTCCCTCACCGTGAGCGACCTTACGGCGGCGCACCGACGGTCCGGGCCGGGTTCGCCCGCTTCCCCCGGCAGACCACCCGAACGGCCGCAGGGGCGCCGGGCCGCCGTGGGCAACTCACCACCCGGCGGACTGCCCGGTGGGAAACGGCCGTGGTCAGGCGAGCGTGCGCAGCCGGCGGAGCGCGAAGTACACCAGCGCCACCGTCAGCACCGCGAAGATCCCCGTCTCGATGCCCTGGAACGTCCAGAACCGGTCGCCCGGCTGGTACTGCAGCCAGTTGTACGCACCGGCACCGGCCTCGCTCGGCCCGCAGCCGCCCGCTCCGCACGGGCCGATCTCGGAGTTCGGCAGCACCATCTCCCCGGCCGCGTTGCGGACGCCCTGGGAAAGCACCCAGTCGCCCGACGCCGTGTTCGGCGTCTGGTTGCCGTCCGGGAAGAACGTCAGCGTCCGCGCGGGCAGGTAGCGCGGCCGGGCCAGGACCTCGATCGCGACGCGGATCGCCGCGAAGCCGACCAGCGCGATCCCCATGGCGGGCAGCACCTTGCGCCAGTAGGTCCCCGCGAAGACACCCAGCGCCAGCGCGAACAGCGTGTACGCGATCGGCACGACTCCCTGGACGTCGAACGAGAAGTACCCCAGCCGCCCGGTGCTCGCGGTGACCAGCGGCTCGAACCACCACGAGACACCCAGTGCGTACCCGACCGCCAGCACCACGGTGATCCCGCCGACCAGGCCGAACTTCACCAGCGCCCAGTGGAGGCGGCTGACGCCCTGGGTCCACACCAGACGATGGGTGCCCTGCTCGACCTCGCGGGCGACCAGCGGCGCGCCGAAGAACACGCCGACCAGCACCGGCAGGACCACGAACAGCACCGCGACGAACACCATGCCGCCGAACTGCTGCTCGAACTGGTGGCCGAGGCCGGTGCAGCGGCTCACCTCCTCGGTCTGGGTGATCATCGACGCGCTGCCGAGCGCGGCCCGGCAGGCGGGCAGGCCGAGGTCGTCGAACTTCGTGTGCATCGCCAGGCCGGTCGGCACCATGATCGCGGCGAGCGCGACCAGGGCACCGAGGGTGAACAGCGCCTGCTTGCGGTGCTGGCGCCAGGTCAGCCAGATCATGCCGGCACCCCCCATTCGGTCGCGGCGACGCGGACCTCCGCTTCGGCGAGGTGCGCGAGCACCAGGTCCTCCAGGGTCACTTCGTGCTCCGTCCACATCGGATCCACCGGCCCGCCGCCGCGGCGGACGAGCAGGGTCGACTGGCGTTCGGTGTGGCTCGCGCGAACCACTTTCGCGACACCGGCGATGGACTCGCTGCCGGCCCGCGGGCCGACGAGCGTGCGGTGCGACTCGAGCAGCTCGTCGACCGCGCCGGTCAGCTGGACGCGGGACCGCTGCAGGACGATCAGGTAGTCGCAGCTGCGTTCGAGGTCGGCGAGCAGGTGCGAGGACAGCAGGACGGTCGTCTCGCTGTCGGCCACCGCGCCCATCAGCGCCTGCATGAACTCGCGGCGTGCCAACGGGTCCAGGCTCGCGATGGGCTCGTCGAGCAGGAGCAGCCGCGGGCGCTTGGCCAGGGCCAAGGCCAGCGCGACCTGCGCCCGCTGCCCGCCGGACAGCTTGCCCACCGGCCGGTCCGGCGGGACGCCGAGCCTGGCCAGCCGTTCGCGGGCCAGCGCGGCGTCCCAGCGGTGGCGGTTCAGCTTGCCGCCCATGGTGACGTGCTCCGCCGCGGTGAAGTCCCGGTACAGCGGGGTGTCCTGGGCGACGAAGCCGACTTCGGGGAGCATGGACCGCGGGTCGCGGCCGAACACGCGCACCTCCCCCGCGTCGGGCCGCAGCAGCCCGACGGCCAGGTGCAGCAAGGTCGTCTTGCCCGCGCCGTTCGGGCCCACCAGTGCGGCGATCCGCCCGGCGGGCACCTCCAGCGCGCAGTCCTGCAACGCCCAGGTGCGCCCATAGCGCTTGCCCAGCGCCCGGGCCTGCACGGCCAGCTCCATCTCCGGAACTCCCTACGCAAGGTCGCGGGGCACCGGCGTGCCGCGCAACGTGGTCTCGATCAGGGCGGCGATGTCGTCGGCCGACATCCCCGCGGCTTCGGCGCGCTCCAGCCAGGCCACCAGCTCGTCGCGCAGCTGCCCCTGGCTGCCCAGCGACGGCCCGGCCAGGCTGCCGGTGACGAACGTGCCCACCCCCGGCCGGCCTTCCGCGAGTCCCTCCAGGACCAGCTCGCGGTAGGCCTTGAGCACGGTGTTCGGGTTGATCGCCAGCGCCTGGGCCACATCCCGCACCTTCGGCAGCTGGTCGCCGGGCCGCAGCAGGCCCACCCGCAGCGCCTGCTTCACCTGGACGACGAGCTGCATGTACGTGGCGACCCGCGAGCGGCCGTCCAGGACGAACTCGATCACCCGACACCTTCCTATTGTCTTACGACATTAAGACAACACCCGGGAACGCGCCGCTGTCAAGGAACGCCGGCCGGGCATAAGGTCTCGATCGAGACGCACACCGGCACCGGGAGGCAGGCATGTCGTTGTTGGACGGGCTGAGCAAGGCGATCGCCGGGGGGACGATCGAGATCGTCGACCTCACCGCTCCGCTGAGCGCGAGCACGCCGATCCTGCAGCTTCCGGAGCCGTTCGCCAACACCATCCCGTTCCGGCTGGAGGAGATCAGCCGCTACGACGAGCGCGGCCCGCGGTGGTACTGGAACGACATCCACACCGGCGAGCACACCGGCACCCACCTCGACGCCCCCGTCCACTGGGTGTCCGGAAAGGAGGGTCACGACGTCTCGCAGGTGCCGCTGAAGACCCTGGTCGCGCCCGCGGTCGTGCTGGACTTCTCGGCGCAGGCGGCCGAGGACCCGGACTTCCTCCTGTCGATCGACGACGTCCGCGCCTGGGCCGCCGAGCACGGCCCATTGCCCGACGGCGGCTGGCTGCTCTTCCGCACCGGCTGGGACGCGCGCAGCGACGACCAGGAGCGGTTCCTCAACGCCGACGAAGCCGGGTCGCACGCCCCCGGCGTCTCGCCCGAATGCGCGCGGTGGCTCGCCGAGGAAACCCCGATCACCGGGCTCGGGGTCGAGACCGTCGGCACCGACGCGGGCCAGGCGCCCGGCTTCGAACCGATGTTCCCGTGCCACGAACTCCTGCTGGGCGCCGGGAAGCACGGCTTGACGCAGCTGCAGAGCCTCGCCGCGTTACCGCCGACCGGGACGCTGCTGGTGGTCTCGCCGCTGCCGATCGTCGGCGGGTCCGGCAGCCCGGCCCGCGTGCTCGCCCTGGTGGAGCGGTGAACGTCGCCGAACTCGTCGGCCGCACGCTGGCCGGCCTCGGCGTCGGGACGGCGTTCGGGGTGGTGGGCAGCGGCAACTTCGAGGTGACGAACGCGCTGCGCGCGGGCGGCGTCCGGTTCGTCGCCGCCCGCCACGAGGGCGGTGCGGCGAGCATGGCCGACGCCTACGCGCGGATGAGCGGCCAGGTCTCGGTGCTCTCGCTGCACCAGGGCTGCGGGCTGACGAACGCCGTCACCGGGATCACCGAGGCGGCCAAGAGCCGGACGCCGATGCTCGTGCTCACCGCCGACTCGGCCGCCGCGTCGGTGCTGTCGAACTTCCGCATCGACCAGGACGGGCTCGCCGCCGCGGTCGGCGCGGTGCCGGAGCGCGTGCACTCGGCGGCGAGTGCGGTCGCCGACACCGTGCGGGCCTTCCGGACCGCGTGGCAGCAGCGCCGGACGGTCGTGCTGAACCTGCCGCTGGATGTCCAGGCCGAGCCCGCGCCACCGGGAGCGATTGCGCTGCCTTCGATCGAGGGGCCGGCTCCGATGCGGCCCGACATCGGCGTGGCGGCGGACTTGGCGGACCTGCTGATCGCCGCCGAACGGCCGGTGTTCATCGCCGGCCGCGGCGCCCGCGGGAGCCGCGAGCCGCTGCGGGAGCTGGCCGCGCGGTCCGGCGCGCTGCTGGCCACCTCCGCCGTCGCGCACGGGCTCTTCCACGGCGATCCGTTCGCGCTGGGCATCTCGGGCGGGTTCGCCTCGCCGACGGCCGCCGAGCTGATCGTGGGCGCCGACCTCGTCGTGGGGTGGGGGTGCGCGCTGAACATGTGGACCACCCGCCACGGCAAGCTGCTCAGCCCGCACGCGGACCTCGTCCAGGTCGACCTGGAGCAGAGCGCCCTCGGCGCGCACCGGCCGATCGACCTCGGCGTCGTCGGCGACGCCGGGTGCACCGCGGAAGACGTGCTGAGCGAGCTGGGTGACCACAAGGCGGTCGGTTACCGCACCGAAGAGGTCGCCGCCCGGATCGCGGCCGGCCGCTGGACCGACGTCGAGCACGAGGACCTCTCCCGCGAAGGCCGGATCGACCCGCGCACCCTGAGCAAGCTGCTCGACGAGCTGCTGCCGGCCGAGCGGATCGTCTCGATCGACTCCGGCAACTTCATGGGCTACCCGAGTGCCTACCTGTCGGTGCCCGACGAGCAGGGGTTCTGCTTCACGCAGGCGTTCCAGAGCATCGGGCTGGGCCTGGGCACGGCGATCGGCGCGGCGCTGGCCCGCCCGGACCGGCTGCCGGTGCTGGGCACCGGCGACGGCGGGTTCCACATGGCACTGTCCGAACTGGACACCGCGGTCCGGCTCGGCCTGCCGCTGGTGGTGATCGTCTACAACGACGCCGCGTACGGCGCGGAGATCCACCACTTCGGCGACGCCGACATGACCACGGTCCGCTTCCCCGACTCGGATCTGGCCGCGATCGGCCGCGGCTTCGGCTGCGCGGGGGTGACGGTCCGATCCGCCGAAGACCTCTTCGCGGTGCGCGAGTGGCTCGCGGGTCCGCGTGCCGAGCCGCTGGTCATCGACGCGAAGATCGCCGACGACGGCGGTTCCTGGTGGCTCGCGGAGGCGTTCCGGCACTGACCCGGCCTTGACAGCGGCCCGGGCGGAGCTGGATGCTGGCCGAGTTGTCTTACTGTCGTAAGACAGCAGGTATTCCGTCTGGGGAGCTGTCATGCGCCTGTTCAAAACCGTCCTGGCCGTGCTCACGGCCGCCACCCTGGTGGCCGCACCCGCCGACGCGGGTCAGCCCCGGCCACCGTCCGATCCCGTCGGCGCTCTCCTCGCGGCGTTCGACACGCATTCGATCGTCGCGAAGTCCAGCCCCGACCCCGGGCCGTTCGTGTTCGACCTCGTGCGGGACCCGCGTTTCCCCGGCACGGTGAACGACATCGCGGTCGAGTGCGGAAACTCCCTTTACCAGCCGCTCCTGGACGCCTACACCGCCGGCGGCGACGTGGCGGACGTCAGCCACGTCTGGCGGGACACGACGCAGCCGAGCTGCGGGTTTTCGTTGTTCTACGAACAGCTTTTCGCCCTGGTGCGGCAGGTCAACACGACGCTGCCGGCGGCGCGGAAGATCCGCGTGCTGGCGTGCGACCCGCCGATCGACTGGAGCCGCGTCCACACGCCGTCGGACATGGAGCCGTTCCACGACCGGGACGCGTCGATCGTGTCCGTGGTGAAGACGCAGTCCTTGCAGAAGCACCGCAAGGTCCTGATGCTGTTCGGCCTGGGGCACCTGAAGCACGACGGCGGCAGCGCGGCGGTCGCCCAGCTGGAGCGCGAGTACCCCGGCGCGGCCTACGTGATCGCGGACCACTACGGGTTCACCGCGGACAACGCGCGGCTCGAAAAGAGCTTGGGCTCGTGGCCGTCCCTGACCCCGATGAAGGGGTCGTGGCTGGGCAAGCTCGACACGACGTACTTCCCGACGAACCGCGAATACCCGCCGGGTTCGAAGGGTTTTCCCGGGGTGGACGCGTACCTGTACCAGGGCCCGGCGGATCTCCTGCTGCGTGAGCCGCTGTCGGCCCGAGCGGTCCTGGACACGGAGTTCCTGAACGAGCTACGCCGCCGCGCGACCGCCATCGACGCACCACCGGACGGGCTGGCCTGGCCGGAGTTCTTCTTCGAGCGCGAGCGCACGTCCGGGGTGCTGCTGCACGGTTAGCCAGTGCGGCTCGGGGCGTGGGTGTAGGCCCGTAGCCGGTTGGCTGCGGGCCTTTCCCGTTTATGCCGCGAATGGCAGTGGTTGGTGGAGGTTGTTGCGCCGGGGTTTTCGGCGTTTGTCCAGGAACGCTGGTGGGAGGAATTCGGGTAGGCCGTCGGCGGCGATCCTTACTTGCCAGCCGGAGCGGTGCAGCAGCCGGTGGTGGTGGGCGCACATCAGGACGAGGTTGCCCAGCTCGGTGGGGCCGCCGTCGGCCCAGTGGCGGATGTGGTGGCCTTGGCAGTGGCGGGGTGGGCGGTGGCAGCCGGGGAATGCGCAGCCGCGGTCGCGTAGGTAGAGGGCTCGGCGGAGTGGGGTGGAGATGAGGCGTCGTTGGCGGCCGAGGTCGAGGGGTTCGCTGGTGGTGCCGAGCACGGCGGGGATGAGCATGCAGTCGCAGGCGTGGATCCGGGCTTCGGCTGCGGAGATGGTGCCCAGGTCAGCGAGCGCGGCTCGGCCGACGCCAGGTTTGGGGGCAGGGCCGGTGTTGCCGAGCGCGGCCCGGCCGACGCCTGCCTTGGAGGCAGTGCCGGTGCTGCTGTAGGCAGCCTGACCGGCAGTGGGCTTGGGCATGGTTCCGGAGTTGCCGAGCGCGGCCCGCCCGCCGGCGGCCTTGGCAAGGGGCCAGGATTCGCCGACCCTTGCCTGGCCGGTACCGGACTTGGGTGCGATGCCGGTGTTGCCGAGCATGGCTCGGCCGGACGCGACCTTGGGCATAGCGCCGGATTCGCCGAATGCGGCTTGACCGGCAGTGGGCGTGACGCCAGTGCGGCCGAGGGGCGCCGTGCCGATGCTGGCCTTGGGCATGCTGCCGGAGGTGGCCGGGCCGCTTGCAGGCTTGGCGCCGGTGTCGCCGGGGATTGTTGTGGCCAGGCCGGACTTCAAGTCCGCCAACGACACCGCGATCATCACGTGGGCTCGTTCGCCCGCCTGCAGCGGCAAGTCCGGGGAGTTGAACGCCAGGTCGATCGCGTCGGAGAATGCGTCGCCGTAACGTTCCAGTGGGGAACGCAAGTCCGGGCCCTCATCACCGCTGCGGCGTTGCGCCAGGGAGTCCAACAAGGCACTGGCGCGACACCCGGTCTCATCGTCGAAACGGCCGTTCAGCTCCCAGAACCCGGATCTCTTGCGCCGCAATGATAATTCTCGGCTGGGCGTTGAAGGTTCGGTCTCGTCGGGCTCGGTTCCGTCGGGATCCAGGTGGGCCACGATCCGGGCACCCAATGCCGCGACCTGTTTGTGGCCGGCTTCGGAGGCGAAGGACAGCAGGTGCCGCTCGGCCTCGTCGCGGTGCTCGGGCGGGATCTGGGTCATCACGCCGACGATGGTGTCGATCATCGGGGTACTCAGCCGGCCGGCGGAGGCGGCGGCGCCGGTGGCGGGAGCAAGAGCGGGAACCGGGGTGCCGTCGAGGGTGCGGCCGGAATTGAGGGCTCGGGCTCGCTTGACAAGCGTCTCGGCGGCAGCCTTGGGCACATCGGCGAGATGCTCGAAGAGCCGCGCGACAGAGCGGTAACCGAAGAGCTCCAGCACACCACGGGACTCGATTTCCACCAGCAGAGAACCGATCTCGGCTTCCAGCGAGCGCATGGAGGTGAGCAGCGCGGAGATGCGGTCGGCCAGAGCCACCGCATCCGCTTGCCACACAGCTTCGCTGTCCACACAACAAGATTACTGACACCCGAACACATGATCATCACTCGATCAGGTGGAAGCGATACCGCGGCAGGGACACCGTCGCGTGGGGAATCGGCGCTCCGGCACCGGGCGGCAAGCAACAACACGAAGCGCCGATTTCCCACGCCCCGGCGAAGCCGCATCAGTAAAGGCGATCACCCGACCCGATGCGAAACCCAGACGTTGGGCTCAACGTAGACAGCGAAATCCTGCGCAACCGAAACGAACACGGGAGCGAGGGCACCGGGAACCTCCACGACGCCATCACGGTCGAACGGCAACCCGGTCCACCCACGCCAATCCGCCAAAGGCGCCTGAACGGTCGCCGAACACGCCGCGACACCGAGAATCCGGCCACCGGCACGCACATGCGTACGCAACCACCGATCGGCAGGCAGACCGTCCGCCCGCGTCTGGGCGACATACGAGCGCATCGGCACCGCCGGGACCGCCGCCTTGTCCGGCGGCCGGACGGGGATCACGAGCGACTCCGACCCGGCCGCCGCCGCGCGCATTCCCTCCAGCACGGCACGGGAATACCCGCGCCCCTGGTAGTCCGGATGCACCGCGATCTCCAACGCACAAGCGGTGTCCGTGACAACCCCGTCGAGCGCGTCCTCCGCGGCCCACACGGCCACTTCGTCCCAGCCGCGCGAAGGCAACCGCCCGCGCGAACGGAACGGCACCATGATCCCCCGCGCGACCGGCCGGTCGTCCTCCAGCAGCGCGACGACCAGGTGCGGCCAGCGGCTCGCCACCCGGCGGCCGCGCACCAGCAAGCCGGCGAGGCTGCCGGCCATGAACTTCGGCGACTCCGGCGGGTACGGGATCGCGTACGTCGCTTCGGCGAGGTCCGGGCGCTGGGCCAGCGTGACGAGCACGTCAGTTCCCCCGGGACCAGGACTCCAGCGCGATCAGCGTCTTGGTTCCGGTCACCTGGTGGTGCCGGCGGATCTCGTCGATCGTCTTCTGCAGGTGGGCCATGTCGCGCACCCGCAGCCACACCAGCGCGTCCGGGTCGCCCGCGATCGTGAACACCGCCTGCGCCTCGGGCATCCGCGTGGTGGTGCGCAGGATCTCGGCGACCTTCGTGTTGCCGACGAACCTCAGCTCGGTGAACGCCTCGATCCCCCAGCCCAGCTTCGCGTGGTCGACCTGCACGGTGAACCCGGTGATCACGCCGGTCTCGCGCAGCCGGTCGATCCGGCGCTTGACCGCGGCCGTCGACAGCGTGACGCGGCCGGCGATGTCCGACAGCGTCCGGCGGGCGTCCTCGCGCAGCAGGCCGAGGATCTCGTGGTCGGTCGCGTCGAGCAGCTCTTCGGTCATGCGTCCGAGCGTAAACGGACGCAAAAATCCCGGCCAGCGGACGCGGATGCTCGCCGAAATTTGCGTGTGAGACCTTGATCCGGCACTGCCTGTTGCGTGAGGGTAACCAGCGCCGCAGTGTGTCCCGAAGCACATCGACGCGAAGGAGGCCCGCGCCGTGGAGACGTTCACGCTGGACGACCGCTACCTGCGAGAAGCGGGGACCGTGCACCTGACCGGGGTCCAGGCCCTGGTCCGGCTGCTGTTCGACCGCGTCCGCCACGACCGCGCCCACGGCGGCGACCCCGCCGTGTTCGTCTCGGGCTACGAGGGCTCGCCGCTGGCCGGCTACGACCTCGAACTCGGCCGCCGCGCGAAGCTGCTGGAGAAGCACGACGTCGTCCACCGCCCGGGTCTCAACGAGGAGCTGGCCGCGACGTCGGTGATGGGCAGCCAGCTCGTCGCGGGCGCCGGCGGGCGGCGCGGCGTCACCGGGTTCTGGTACGGCAAGGCACCCGGCCTCGACCGCGCTTCCGACGCCCTCCGCCACGCCAACCTGGCCGGCACCGACCCGCGCGGTGGCGCCGTCGCCCTGGTCGGCGACGACCCGAACGCGAAGTCCTCGACCGTCCCGTGCGCGTCCGAGCTCGCCCTCGCCGACCTGGCGATCCCGATCCTCTACCCGGCCGACTCCCAGGACGTCCTCGACCTCGGCATGCACGCCGTCGAGCTGTCCCGGGCGGCCGGCGTCTGGACGTCGCTGAAGGTCGTCGCCAACGTCGCCGACGCTTCGGGCACCGCGACCGTGAGTCCGCAGTGGACCGCGCCCGAAATCGCCAGGGCCTACCGCCACGCGCCGACGTCGCGCCTGCTCGGCACCAGTCTCGCCGAGCTGGAACGCAGCCTCTTCACCGTCCGGCTGCCCCTCGTGCTCGACTACCTGCGCGCGACCGGCATCAACCGGATCACGCAGCGGGGACCGGCCGACCGGATCGGCATCGTCTCCGCCGGGAAGTCCTACCTGGACCTCCAGCAGGCACTGCGCGCACTGGGGCTCGATGCGGAAGGCCTGGCGCAGCACGGCATCCGCGTGCTCAAGCTCGGCGCGATCCACCCCCTCGAACCCGGGATCGTCCGCGAGTTCGCCGACGGGCTCGACGAGATCATCGTCGTCGAGGAGAAGCGCGCGTTCGTCGAGACCGCCCTCAAGGAGGTCCTCTACGGCGTCCCCGGCGCGCCCACGATCACCGGCAAGAAGGACCGCGACGGCCGCACGCTGTTCACCGAGCTCGGCGAGCTGGACCCGGACGTCGTCGCGACCGGCCTGGCCCGCCGGCTGCCCGGGGGCATCGCGTCGGTGGACGCCTTCACCGCGCGCCGCCGCCGCGAGCGCATCTCCGTGCCGCTGCTCGCGCGGACGCCGTACTTCTGTTCGGGCTGCCCGCACAACTCGTCGACGAAGGTGCCCGAGGGCACGCTGGTCGGCGGCGGTATCGGCTGTCACACGATGGCCCTGTTCATGGAGCCCGACCAGGTCGGCACCGTCCTCGGCGTGACGCAGATGGGCGGCGAGGGCACGCAGTGGATCGGCATGGCGCCGTTCGTCGAGGCCGAGCACTTCGTCCAGAACATCGGCGACGGCACGTTCACCCACTCCGGCAGTCTCGCCGTGCGCGCGGCGGTCGCCGCCGGGGTCAACATCACCTACAAGCTGCTCTACAACTCCGCGGTGGCGATGACCGGCGGCCAGGACGCCGTCGGCGGGCTGCCGGTGGAGAAGGTCGCCGAGCTGCTGCTGGTCGAAGGCGCGAAGCGGGTCGTGATCACCAGCGACGCGCCGGGCAAGCTGCGCCGCCGCAAGGTGCCCGCCGGCGTCGAGGTCCGCGACCGGACCGAACTCCTTGCGACGCAAGAGGAACTGGCCGCCATCAAGGGCGTCACCGTGCTCATCCACGAGCAGGAGTGCGCGGCCGAAAAGCGGCGGAAGCGCCGTCGCGGCAAGCAGGAGACGCCGGCGACCCGGGTCGTGATCAACGAGCGCGTCTGCGAAGGCTGCGGCGACTGCGGCACCAAGTCGAACTGCCTGTCGGTGCAGCCGGTGGCCACCGAGTTCGGCCGCAAGACGGCGATCCACCAGTCGTCGTGCAACGTCGACTACTCGTGCCTGGCCGGGGACTGCCCGTCGTTCGTCACCGTGGTGCCGACCGGGAAGAAGCAGCGTCGCGAGCTCGGTGAGCTGGCCGCGGACGCGGTGCCCGCTCCCCCGGCCGCGGCGAAGGACTTCACCGTGCGGATCACCGGGATCGGCGGCACCGGCGTGGTCACCGTGACGCAGATCCTCGCCACCGCCGCGGTGCTCGACGGGCGGCACGTCCGCACGCTCGACCAGACCGGGCTGGCCCAGAAGGGCGGCGCGGTGGTCTCCGACCTGAAGGTGACCGCGGAGCCGGTCGAGCAGGCCCCGAAGCTCGCCACCGGCGAATGCGACCTCTACCTGGCGTGCGACGCCCTGGTCGGGGCGGACGCGGCCAACCTCGGCGTGGCCGACACGTCCCGTACCACGGCGGTCGTGTCGACGACCGAGGTGCCGACCGGCCGGATGGTCGTCGACACGACGGTGTCCTTCCCCGATCCCGGCAGCGTCCTCGCGCCCCTGGAGGCCGCGGCGAAACGCACGGTGTCGCTGGATGCGCGCGGCTTGGCCGAAGAGCTCTTCGACGACGACCAGTTCGCGAACGTGCTGCAGCTCGGCGCCGCCTTCCAGACCGGCGCGATCGGCCTGCCCGCCGAAGTGATCGAGCGTGCGATCGAGCTGAACGGCACCGCGGTGGCCGCGAACCTGCAGGCCTTCCGCCGCGGCCGCCAGCTGGTGGCCGACCCCGATGCGCTCACGACGTCGCCCGCTTCCGCGCGGCCGGTCGCGCAGCCCGCCGCGCGGAAGCTGGTGCACGCGGCGCCGGAGTCCGAGCTGGCCCGGCTGCTCGACGTCCGGGTCCCCGACCTGGTCGCCTACCAGGACGAGCGGTACGCGCGGGCGTACGCGGAGTTCGTCGAGCAGGTGCGGGTGCTGGAGGACGGGCCGACGGAGATCACCGAGGCGGTCGCGAAGCACCTGTACAAGCTGATGGCGTACAAGGACGAGTACGAGGTAGCACGCCTGTCGCTGGACCCGGGGTTCCTCACCGGGATGGAAGAGCAGTTCGGCGCGGGCACGAAGTACGCCTACCGCCTGCACCCGCCGGTGCTGCGGGCCCTCGGCATGAAGCGCAAGATCAGCCTGGGTCCGTGGTTCCGCCCCGCGTTCCGGCTGCTGCACGCGCTGCGGCGGCTGCGCGGCACCCGGTTCGACCCGTTCGGCCGCGCCGAGGTGCGGCGGGTCGAGCGCGAGCTGATCGAGGACTACCGCGGTACGGTGCTGCGGGCCTTCAAGTCCGAAGACGTCGACCGCGACCGGGTCCTGGCGCTGGCCGAGCTGCCCGACCTGGTGCGCGGCTACGAGGACGTCAAGCTGGCCAACGTCGCCCGGTACCGCGAGAAGCAGGCCGAGGTCCTCACGCTCGTAAATAGCTGAGCATCGCCTGGGCTTCGTCGGGGACGCGCAGTTTCGCGCTGACGTCCCCGGCGTGCTGCCGGGCGGCGGCGGTGCCGATGCCGAGCAGCCGCCCGATCGTCGGCACGGAGTGGCCTTCGGCCAGCAGCGCGACGACCTCGCGTTCGCGCGCGGTGAGCGTCGCGACCGGGTCGCCGGGCCGCGGCCGGGCCAGCTGGACGGCGACGACGTCGCGGTCCAGCACCGTGCCTCCCGCGGCCACCCGGCGAAGGGCGTCGAGGAACTCGTCCGGCTTCCCGACGCGCTCCTTGAGCAGGTACCCGGCGCCGCCCCCGCCGGCGGCCAGCAGGTCGCCGGCGTAGCCGTCCTCGATGAACGCCGACAGCGCGAGGATGGCCAGCCCGGGGGCGATCCGGCGGGCTTCGAGCGCGGCCCGCAGGCCCTCGTCGGTGAACGTCGGGGGCATCCGGACGTCGACGACGGCGAGGTCCGGCTCCGCCGCCTGGACGGCGGCGACCAGGTCAGCGGGGTGGTCGACGGCGGCGGCGACGTCGAACCCCTCGCTGCGCAGGAGCAGGACCAGCCCCTCCCTCAGCAGGGCGTCCTCTTCCGCGATGACAATGCGCACGTCGGCTGCCTCCTCGCCTCCACGTCCTCTCCCTGCCTGGATGCACGGATCGGCCCCCGGTACCGGTTCAGCCGATGCCCGTGGTCCGGAACCGGGCACGGTAGTCGCTCGGGGTCACCCCGAGGCCGCGCGCGAAGGCGCGTCGCAGCGTCTCGACGGACCCGAAGCCGGCTCGCCTGGCCACGACGTCCAGGGGCTCGGTCGTGCGTTCCAGCCGGTGCTGGGCGGATTCGAGGCGCACCTGCTCGACGAACCGCGCGGGCGTGCGGCCGAGCTCGTCGCGGAACAGGCGGGTCAGGTGCCGCGCGCTGATCCCGGCGCGGGCGGCGAGGTCGTCGAGGGTGTGCGGCGCCGCCGGGTCGGCCGCGACGGCGTCGAGCACGGCCCGCAGCACCTCGGTGCGCGGGCGGCCGGTCTCCAGCCGGACGCTGAACTGCGACTGCCCGCCGGGCCGCTGCAGGAAGACGACCAGGTGCTTGGCCACCAGCCGGGCCACCTCGGCCCCGAGGTCCTCCTCGACCAGCGCGAGGGCCAGGTCGATGCCGGACGTGACGCCCGCCGAGGTGAACACCGGGCCGTCCTTGACGAAGATCGCGTCCTCGTCGACGCGCACGCGCGGGAAGCGGCGGGCGAGCCGGCCGGTCAGGTCCCAGTGGGTGGTGGCGCGCCTGCCGTCGAGGACACCCGCCGCGGCCAGCGCGAACGCGCCCGCGCACACCGAAGCCGTGCGGTCGGCGCCGCCGGCCAGGCGCCGGATCTGCGTGATGAGCTCGGTGTCGGCGATCGTGCGGACCCATTCGGGGCCGCCGGGGACCAGCACGGTCGCGCCGCGCGGGTCGGCCGCCGCGAGGTCGAGGTCGGCGCCCAGGCGCGTCCCGGTGTTCGCGCTGACGTCGGCGCCGCCGGGCGAGGCCGTCTTCAGCTCGTACCGGCCGCCGTGCTCGTTGGCCTCGGCGAAGACCTCCAGCGGCCCGGAGACGTCCAGCAACCGGACGCCGTCGTAGAGCACGACGAGAACGGGACGGCCGCGCACGTCAGCTCTGGCCGGACCAGCCGCTCAGCCGCGTGAGCAGGCGCTCCAGCACCTCCGGGTCCGCGGCCACCGGGGCACCGGAGACCGGCTCGTCGACGAGGGTCCGGCGGTCCTGCCGCCGCGGCAGGCGCACCTGCTTGGCGTTCATCCCGCCGGGCAGCTCGAGCTCGCACCAGGTCGTGCGGGCCCCGCCGACGCCGGGCGTGACGCCCACGCGCTCGCCGGGCCCGGCGACCTTCGGCTCCGGCAGGCCGGGCACGTCGTCGTCGACCTCGACCACCAGCACGTCGGCACGCAGCCGCAGCCGCAGCGTCACGAAGGCGGGCGACCGCGGGTCACCGGCTTCGATGACGGCCTCGACCAGCCGTCTCGCGGTGGCGGTCACCTGCTCCAGCATCGGCATCAGGGACCAGTCGGTGAGAATCAGGCGGACGAACAGCTCCGTGACCGGCAACGCGCTCGGTTGCGCGACCAGCCGGATATCGTCCATCTGCGAGGTGTGCGCGCTCAAACCTGACCTTCCTCGCCCAGGTGCGGACCGTCCGGGTTTCCGCATCTTTCCACCCGGCCTCGGGCGGCACGGTACCGGCCGTGTCCGGGCTGCTACCGCGGGGGCCCGGGGCCGGGTCGGCGAAGACGAAGATCTGCGCGCCGAACGGTTGCCGGAAGGCGGCCTTCGGCACCGAAGGCCGCCTCGGCGCTCGTCAGACCCGGGCCGGGGCCCAGAGGGCGTCGATGGTCTTCTCGGCCGTCGCGAGGCTCGCGTCGGCCAGCGGGATGAGCTCCGCCATCGCCGGGTTCACGTGCGCGAGCGTCAGCTCCGCCGTGACGAACCGCGGCTCCAGGCCGGTCAGCGAGACACCGTGCGGGAGCCACTGCTCGGCGTGGTCCCAGCCTTCGCGGGGTGCGCCTTCGCCGTACCCGCCGCCGCGCGAGGCCAGCACGATGAAGTCGCGGCCGCCGAGCAGCCCGGTCATCGTCTCGTGGTCGACCGACAGCCCGGGCGCGATGAGGTGGTCCACCCACGCCTTGACGCTGCTCGGCGCGCCGTAGTTGTAGACCGGCAGGCCCAGCAGCACCGTGTCGGCCGCCTTGATCTCGCCGACGAGCTCCTGCGTCAGCGCCCACGACGCGGCCTGGGCCGGGGTGTGCTGCTCCGGCGGGACCGCGCGGGCGGCCCCGCTCTCGGCGTCGAGGTGCGGGAGGGGGTGTGCGCCCAGGTCGCGGTAGGTGACGGTGCCGTCCGGGTGCGCGGCGCGCCACGCGGCCGCGGCCCGCGCGCTGAGCCGGCGGCTCACCGAGCGCTCGCCCTGGATGCTCGAGTCGATGTGGAGGAGATGCGCCATGTCGTTAGCCGCCCATAGATCGTTGATGTAAGACAAACCATTAATAGCACATCGACCATCGACTCGCCCATATACTGGGCGGATGACCTCGCTGCCGGTCGTCAACCAGCCGCCCCACCGGTGCGGGGCGCTGCTCGACCACCTCTCGCGCCGGATGCGGCTGCGCAGCGAGTCCGTGCTGGCCCCGCTCGGCCTCCGGCCGCGCCACCTGATCGCCCTCACCGTCCTGCGCGACCGGGGCGGCAGCTCGCAGCAGGACCTGGCGAAGGTCCTGGAGATGGACGGCACGAACGTCGTCGGGCTGC
Source organism: Amycolatopsis sp. NBRC 101858 (assembly GCF_030269325.1). Lineage (GTDB taxonomy): Bacteria > Actinomycetota > Actinomycetes > Mycobacteriales > Pseudonocardiaceae > Amycolatopsis > Amycolatopsis ponsaeliensis. The sequence continues at coordinate 2,016,141 of NZ_BSTD01000002.1, forward strand.
TGAACGACCTCGAGACCGAGAACCTGATCGAGCGGCGCCGCTCCCCCGTCGACCGGCGGCGCCACGTCGTGGAGCTCACCGACGTGGGCGCGAAACTGCTCGCGCGGGCCGAGTTCGCGCTCGCCGCGGTCGAGGACGAGGTGCTGTGCGGGCTGAGCCACGAGCAGCGCGAGCAGCTCTACGAGCTCCTGTACCGGGCAACGAGCAAGACGAACACCGAAGCCTGCACCGAAGGCCTGCCGCCGACCTGCTGAGCGTCAGCCGCCGGCGATGTCGCGGGCCAGCTGCCGCGCTTCGGGCAGCGTGAACGTCCCGGTGATCTGCGTTTCCCCGCCGGTGATGGCGGACTGCACCTCGGGCGCGGTCAGCACGCGGCTCTTGAGCACCATCGCGACCTGCTTGCCGATGTTCTGCCCGGTCCACTCCGCCCAGGTCTTCGTCCCGGCGGACGTGAAGCGGATGCTGATGTAGGAGCTCCCGGTCTGCGGGTCGACGGCGGCGTCCACGCGGCTCACGTCGGCACCGCTGAGGAACCCGGGCGCGAGGACGTACTTCGTGCCCTTCGCGCGGTCGCAGCTGACCAGCGGCAGCATCGGGTCGTCGTGGCCGTCCAGGGGGTCCGGCTGCCCTTGGGCGCAGTCGAACGCCTGCGCGGCGGCCTGCTGCGTGGCCGGATCGGTACTCTGCCGCTCGGTCGCCGAGCCGGCCGCCGGCCCGGGCGGCAGCTCGGCCAGCACCGGCCGGAAGCGCAGCTGGGTGCCGTCCTTGACGACGAAGCCGGTGGGAACGGCCTGACCCGCCACCTCGGCCTGGCACCCGGTGACGAGCACGGCGACGGCCGCGAGGAGGAGGATCCGCACGGCGCCCATTCTGGCGTGCGGGCCTACCCGGCCGCCAGGATCGCTTCGAGCCCGGAGGCCTGGGTGCGCCAGTCCGTCACGTTCGGCGTGGTGCCGGTCCAGCGCTGGCCGATCCGGTTCAGCGAGTCCCGGTCGCCCGTCCACAGCGCGTCCGCCTGCTTCTGCGCGAACGCGCGGTAGGTGGCCGAGCCCGTCGCCGTGGCGAGGTCGCCGAAGTAGCACAGGAAGATGCCCTTGAACTGCTTCTGGTTGTCGTCGCAGGACCCGGTGCCGGTGTCGCAGGATTCGACGAGCACGCCGCCCGAGGTGAGCCGCGCCATCGCCGCGTCCGCCAGCCGCTTCGCGGCGTCCAAATAGGACTGGACGCCGGTTGCGCGCCACAGTTCCAGCAGCCCGCCGATGCCGAGGCCCTGGTTGTACGTCCAGACCGTCTGGCCGTTGTTGGCACACGACGACGTCAGCCCGTCGTTCACCAGGCCCGAAGAATTGATCAGGCCGCTGTTCAGGAACCAGTCGCCCGCGGTCCGGGCCCGCTGGCCCCACACCGTGTCGCCGGCGAGCCGGTTGTGCAGCGACGCGGTCAGCCGCAGGTACAGCCCGGCCGTGACGGCGTTCTTGTACGTCCGCTCGCGGTTCCACCAGACCCCGCCGCCGCAGCTGCCGGTGTCCCAGAACCCCTGGACGTAGTTCGCGATCGTCGTCGCCTCGGTGAGGTAACGCGCGTCGTGGGTGCGGTCGTAGACGGCGACCCAGGCCAGGCCCCACCACCCGCTGTCGTCGATGGCGCGGCTGACGAAGTCGCCTTCGATCGCGTCGGAACTCCTTACCCCGGCGGGGAAAGCGGCGCGGTTGACGTCGAAGGTGCGGGCCAGCGCGGTGTCGAACCCGCCCGCGTCGGCCACCGCGGTCACCGCGACCGCCGAGTTCCACCAGCTCGACGGCCACCACGCCGTGTACGGGTCGTAGGACCACATCAGCGCGTCGAGCGCGCCGGCGGCCCGCGTCGTCGCCGGGCGTGCCCAGGCCGTGCAGCTCCCTTGCGCGTGCGTGGCTTCGCGGCCGCACGCGCGCACCGCGCCGCCGTAGAGCCGGCCCCGCGGATCGCGCGTCGCGAACGCCGCGGTGTGCGTGCCGGTGGCGCCCGCGGCGACGCTCGTGCGGCCCAGCGACGAGCCGTCGGGCCAGCTCGCGCCGGCGTCCCAGGACCGGTCGAGCCAGATCTCGTCGCCGGCGCCGCCGGCTTCGATTCCCGCCCAGGCCATGCCCTTGCCGTCGAAGTGGAGCCGGATCGTGCGGCCGAAGAGCGTGGTCGGCGCCACCGGCTGGCTGTCACCCGTGCCCGGGGCGGTGCGGTCGCAGGCGGCGTCGCAGACGTCCGGGTAGATCCACGCGGTGCACGCGACGCCCTGCGCGTCCCCGCACGCCCGGACCAGTCCACGGTGGTGGTGCTGGGGATCGGTGAGGTTGTACATCAGCGTGCGGGTGCCGGTCCACGTGCCCGGGATGCTCGCTTTGCCCAGCAGGCCTTCCCAGGTGGCGCCGCCGTCCCAGGACCGGTCGAGCCAGACGGCGTCGCCGGCGACGCCGTTGTCGATGCTCGCCCACGCCATGCCGTCGGGGTCGGAAGCGTGCAGCCGCACGACGCGGCCGTTGATCACCTTGTCGGGCAAGGGAAAGCTCTCCCGCGCGGCCCGCGACGGATCGAGCGTGTCGCACGACGTCACGCACACCGTCGTGGCCGCTTCGGCGGGCCGGAGGGACATCGGAGTGAAGGAACCGAGGACGAGCAGCAGCACGAGCAATGTCCGCATCGACATCCCTCTCCACGCACCGGGGTTCGCTCCAGCATAGGAAGCCGGCGGCCGATTCTGAAGGATTCCGCCCGGTTCTGGCTCGTTCCGGACAAAGGTTCTCCACCGGGCCTGTGCCCGAAAAAATGAGTGGTGCGGCCTCTCCGGACGGGGTTGGCTGGCGCCGTGACCGAAATCTGGGGTGGCTGTGAGGACCGGTTCGGCAAACTGCGCGACGTGCTGGCGGAGTCGCTGGACACCGACGACGTGGGCGCCTCGGTCGCCGTGTTCGTGGACGGCGAGCCGGTGGCCGACCTCTGGGGCGGACATGTCGACACCGCGCGCACGGTCGCGTGGGATCGGGACTCCATCACCAACGTCTGGTCCACCACCAAGACGATGACCGCGCTGTGCGCGCTGGTCCTGGCCGACCGCGGCGACCTCGACCTGGACGCGCCGGTCGCGCGGTACTGGCCCGAGTTCGCCGCGGCGGGCAAGGGAACCACGCGCGTGCGGCACCTGCTCGGGCACACCGCGGGCCTGCCGGACTTCGACGGCCCGATCGCGGTCGAAGACCTCTTCGACTGGCCTGCCGTGACGGCGCGGCTGGCCGCGCAGGCTCCGGCGTGGGAACCCGGTACCGCCGGCGGCTACCACTCCGTCACCTTCGGCTTCCTGGTCGGCGAAGTCGTCCGCCGCGTCACCGGGCGCAGCCTCGGCACGTTCTTCGCCGAGGAGGTCGCCGGCCCGCTGGGCGCGGACTTCCACATCGGGCTGGGAGCGGAACACGACCACCGGGTCGCCCCGCTGATCCCCGACCCCCAGGGCGACAAGCCGCCGGGGTTCCTCGTCGGTGTCTCGGATTCGTACCCCGAGGCCTGGCGGCGTGCGGAACTGCCCGCCATCAACGGGTACGGCAACGCCCGCTCGGTCGCGGCGGTGCAGTCGGTACTGGCGTGCGGGGGCGTGTCGGGCGGCGTGCGGCTGCTGTCGCCGGCCGGCGCCGAGCGGGTCTTCGAAGAGCAGTTCCACGGCGATGACCGCGTCCTCGGCGCGACGATGCGCTACGGCATGGGCTTCCGGCTGGAGAACCGCACGTGCACGTGGGGCGGCTGGGGCGGCTCGATCGTCCTCGTCGACGCCGACCACCGCCTGGCGGTGTCCTACGTGATGAACCAGGTCCTCTGGGACGGCGGGTACGACCGCGGCCTCGGCGTGGTGATGGCCGCCTACGAGGCGATCGCGGCTTAGTCGTCGAGCTCCGGCGGGAACAGGCGCGGCAGGAAGGCGAGCATCAGCGCCGACCAGACCACGTGCGTCAGCAGCGGCGCCTGGACCCCGCCCGACCGGCCGCGCTGCACGGCGAACAGGGTGCCCATCGCCGCCGAGGCCAGTACCAGGGCCGGGTTTCGCGTCGCCGTCGTCGAAAGGACGTACAGCGCCGTCGATCCGCGAGGGCCGAAAGCGTCGTAGAGGGCGCCGCGGAAGAAGACCTCCTCCGCCGCGCCCGTCACGAGCGTGGTCACCGCCACCGAAGGCGTCGAACCGTGGTGGGCGTGGCCGAGCACGCCCGCGATCGCCCGCCGCAGCAGCGGGATGCGGCGGGCCACCAGCGCGCCGCCGTAGAACGCGCCGAACGCGCCGGCCCCCGCCAGGACCGGCCCCGCGACGTCCCGGCGGCCCCGGGGCACCCGTCCGGCGCCGGCGAACCACGTCGCCGCGACCGACGCGGTGAGGACGTGGAACCGGCGCGAACCCGACCGGCTGGCCAGCGACGCGCCGAGCAGGCCGGACCCGGCGGCCGTCACCCCGGCGAGGAGCGCCTTCTTCACGCGGGCCGCCGGCTCTTCGCCCGCTCGCCCAGGGCCTGCAGCACCGCTTCGTCGTACCCCATCGGCTCGAACTCGACGATCCGGCGGATCGCGTCGTCGCGGACGACGACCTCGTTCGTCATCGAGTCGATCAGCGCCCGCCCGGTGGTGACGTCGATGTCGGTGACGAGCGAAAGCCAGTACGACGAAAGCCTCGGCGAGAGCAGCGGCACCGGCACGATCACCAGCGGCCGCCCCTCGATCGCCGCGACCCGCTGCAGCATGTCCCGGTAGGCCAGCACCTCGGGCCCGCCGATGTCGAACGTGCGGCCCGCCGCCTCCGGGTGGTCGAGCACGCCGGCGAGGTAGCGGACGACGTCGGCGATCGCGATCGGCTGGGTGCGCGTGCCGACCCAGCGCGGCGTGATCATCGCCGGCAGGTGCTCCACGAGCTGGCGCGTCAGCTCCCACGACGTCCCGCCGTGCCCGACGACGATCCCGGCACGCAGCACGGTCACCGGCACGCCGGTCTCCCCCAGCAGCCGCTCGACCTCGCGCCGGCTGCGCAGGTGCGCCGAAAGCGTGTCGTCGTCGTCCCCGAGGCCGCCGAGGTAGACGATCCGGCCCACGTCGGCGTCGGCCGCCGCCCGGGCGAACGCGCGGGCCGCGTCGGCGTCACGGCGCTTGAAGTCCGCACTGTCGAGTGAATGCACCAAGTAGTAGGCGGCTTCGGCGCCCTTGAGGGCGTCCCGCAGGGAACCGACGTCGGCGACGTCGCCGCGCACGGGCTTGCCGGCGCCTTCGTACTTGTCGGGGTGCCGCGTCATCGCGAGGACGTCGTGCCCCGCTTCTTCCAGCACCGGGCACAACCGGCTGCCGACGAACCCCGAAGCCCCGGCCACCAGCACTCTCATGGTCGCGACGTTAGCCGGGGCTTCGCCGGTCCGCAGAACGTCGGTTCCCGGCGAAGCAGACCGCGGCGACGACGCCCGCGCAGCCGGCGAGCTGCAGCACGCTCGGCGTCTCCCCGAGCAGGCCGATGCCCAGCAGCACGGCGCCGACCGGCTGCAGCAGCATCAGGGTCGCGCCGGTGGTGGCGGACATCCGGGGCAGCGCGGCGGAGATCAGGATCCAGCCGATCAGCTGACCCACCACGGCGAGCGCGACCAGCCAGCCCAACGTCTCCGGGCTCGGGCTCAGGTCGAGCGAGCCGGTCGGGAGCCCGAGCACGACGGCGACGACGCCGGCGGAGATCGTCGCCAGCACCAGGGACTGCGCCTGCGCGCCCGCGCCGCCGCTGAGCCGGATCAGGAAGAGGTACACCGCGTACCCCGCGCCGGCCAGCAGCGCGAACACGGCGCCGGTCACCGGGTCCGGGCCGAACGAGCCGGTGTCGGCGAACCCGCCGGCCAGCACGACGCCGCCGAGCAGCACGGGCACGGCGATGACGAACCGCTTCGCCGGGCGTTCCCGCAGGAACAGCAGCGCCAGCAGCGGCACGATGACCACCTGGACGGCGAGCAGCACGGTCGCGACACCGGCGCCGATCCGCGGGATCGCCTCGCCCCACAGCACGAAGTCCAGGCCGAGCCCGGCGCCGGCCAGCAGCGGCAGCAGCACGCGGGGCGCAGGGCCGGACTTCCGCCGTTCCCGCGCGGCGAGTGCGAGCAGCACCGGCAGGGCCAGCAGGCAGCGCCAGAACGCGCTGGTGCTGCCGCTGGCGTGCGAAACCTTGATGAAGACCGACGACAGGGAGATGCAGAAGCTGCCGAGCGCCGCGAGCAGGCGCGGGTCGAAGCGCTCGGTGAACGGCGCGGGGACGGTCGTGGGGCGGGGCGCGGTCGCGGTCACCACTCCAGCGTGCGGGTGCTGACTGTCAAGGACAAGCGAATGTTTCTGCGCGGAATTCGGTAGTATCCCTACCGTGTTCGGAATCGAGCGGATGCGCGCGCTGCACGCCGTGGCCACGCAGGGGTCGGTCGCCGCGGCGGCCGCGTCCCTGCACGTCACGCCGTCGGGGGTGTCGCAGCAGCTGGCGAAGCTGGAGAAGGAAGCCGGGCAGCGGCTGCTGGAGCCGCGGGGCCGGGGCGTCCGGCTGACGAAGGCGGGCCAGGTGCTGGCCGGGCACGCCGAGCGGATCCTGGCGCAGGTCGCCGAGGCGAAGGCGGACCTGGAGCTGCTGCGCGAGGACGTCATCGGGCCGCTGCGGGTCGGCGCGATCCCGACGACGGTGCACGCGCTGCTGCCCCCCGCGCTGGCCACGCTCGCCGCGCAGCACCCGCGGCTGGCCGTGACGCTGCACGAGGGCGAGGCGGAGCAGACGATGCCCCGCGTGCTGGCCGGCGACCTCGACGTCGCGGTGCTGGAGAGCTGGGAGGACCGGCCGACGGTGCTGCCGCCGGCGACGACGCGGATCGCGTTGTTCTCCGACGTCGCGGACCTCGTCCTGCCGGCCGGGCACCGCCTCGCGCACCGCAAGGCGGTCGATCTGTCCGAAGTGGACGACCTGCCGTGGATCGGCTGGACCCTGGAGTCCGGCTGCTACGAGTGGCTGGTGCAGGTGCTGCGCAAGCAACGGCTGGAGCCGCGGATCAGCTGCACCGTCGGCAGCTACCCGACCCAGCTGGCGCTGGTGGCGGGCGGCGTCGGCGCGGCGCTGGTGCCCCGCCTGGCCCGCGAGCTGCAGCCCGAGGGCGTCCGCATCCTGGCCACGCGCCCGGCGCTGACCCGGACGATCTACGCGATCTGCCGGGCGGGCGAGGAGGACCACGGCGTCGTGCGTGCGTGCCTGGACGCGCTCAGGGCCGCCTCCGCGCGGTTCCGGAACGCGGGGCGGCCCACCGGCTGAGCGTCAGCGGATCAGGTCCCGGATCGCCCGCAGCACCGCATCCTTGCGCTGGATGTGCAGGAACTGGTGCGCCGCGTCGTCGAGCACCCGGTGCTCACCGCGCGACGACGCGGCGGCGATCGACGCGTGCAGGTCGCGGATCCCGCGCTGGGCGGCCTCGATGAGCTCCTCGGAACCGAACTGCGACCAGTACGGGTTGCGGCCCATCGCGGTGAGCACGATCAGCGGGACGTCCGGGAGCTGCCCGCCGGCACGCAGTTCGGCGTAGACGTCGTCCTCGTTCGCCGTCTCGCCGAGGACGGTCCGCCACGCCGCCAGGTGGTGCTCGACCAGGGACTCGCGCACGTCCGCCGGCCACTCCGCGAACAGCTCGGCGTACTGCCCGCGCGCGGCCGCGAGCTGGTCCTCGGTGAGGTCAGGCATGTCTGCCGCGGCCTGCTTCATCCGCTCGTTGAGCTCGACGGCTTCCGCGGGCAGGTGGGCGAACAGGTCTTCGTGTCCCGGGTCCAGCAGGAGCACGCCGGCGACGTCGGCCGGGAACAGCTGCGCGAACCGCCGGGCGTAGGACGCGCCCAGGGAGTGCCCGGCCAGCACGTACGGCCCGCCGACGCCGGCCGCTCGCAGGAGGTCTCGCAGCTCGGTCGCGACCTCGGCGGCCGTGCGGGGCAGCGCGACCGCGTCGCTCCAGCCGGTGCCGGCGCGGTCGTAGAGCACGCTCGTCGTGAACTCCGCGGCGGCGGTGTGCACGTTCAGGTAGTCCAGGCCGACGAGCCCCGCGCCGGGCAGGACCACGACGGGCGGACCGCCGGAGCCCGCGCGGTCGAGGAACAGCGCGCGGCCCGCGACCTCGAGGGTCCGGCCGCGCGGCGGCGATGCGGTGAGGGGCATGACGGCTCCTTCCATTCTCAACTTTGCGAACGGTAGCACGTATGAGAACATCAGGGCCATGGATCCCCTGCGCCTGCTGGTGCACCCCGTGCGGCTGCGGATCGTGCACGCGATGGCGGGCAGCCGGACCCGCACCACGACCGAACTGTGCGAGCGCCTGCCCGACGTCTCGAAGGCGACCGTGTACCGGCACGTCGGCGTCCTCGCCGACGGCGGGATCCTCGAGGTCGAGGGCGAGCACCGGGTGCACGGCGCCGTCGAGCGCCGGTACCGCCTGCGGCGCGACCGCGCGGTGGTCGACGCCGCCACCGCCGCATCGGTGTCCAAAGAGGACCACCGGCAGGTGTTCGCCACCGCGATGGCCACGCTGATCGCGGAGTTCAACGCCTACCTCGACCGCGAAGACGCCGACCCGGCCGCCGACCTCGTCGGCTACCGGCAGCACGCGGTGTGGCTCAGCCGCGCGGAGCTGGAGGGCATGATCGGCGAGCTGCGGGAGGTCATCGTGCGCCGCCTGGGCAACGAGCCCGCCCCGGACCGGACGCGGTACCTGCTGAGCCCGATCCAGTTCCCCGCCGCCGAACCGTCTACTGTGGACGACTGAGCCGACCGGCCATCTCGGTCACCAGCTTTCCGGGCTGCCGGTGGTGCACCAGGAAGACGTCCCGCGCCGGCCGGGCGTCGGCGGCGTCGCGGACCTCGATCCGCGCCGTCCCGATCCGGGCGAGCACGCTCTCCGGCACGAACGCGATCCCCAGCCCGGCCTCGACCAGCGCCAGGATCACCTGGTAGTCCCGGGTTTCGTAGGCGACGCCGAGCGTGACCCCGGCGGCGTCGGCGAGCTGCTCCAGGCACACGCGGTTGGGCACGCCCGGGCTGCCGGAGATCCAGTCTTCCCCGGCCAGCGCGCCCAGCGTGAGCCGGCGGCCGCGGGCTTTCGGGTGCCCCTCGGGCAGGATCAGCCGGAACCGCTCCGAGCGCAGCAGCGTCCGCGTCAGCCCGCGCGGGTCGGGCAGCGGCGCGCCGGGATAGCGGTGGGTGATCAGCAGGTCGAGGTCGCGGGAGTGGACCAGCCCGTACCCGTCGGGGGGTTCGAAGTCCAGCAGCCGCAGCGCGACGGCGGGGTGGTCGCGGCGGAACCCGGCGAGCGCGGCGGGCACCAGCGTCATGCCGGCGCTGGCGAACGTGCCGACGGTGAGCTGGGCCGGTTCCTCGTCGAGCAGGGCGCGGACGGTCCGTTCGGCGGTGCGCAGCTCCCCGACGATGGTCTCCGCGTGCCCCAGCAGCGCCTCCCCGGCCGGCGTGAGCGTGACCCCGCGCGGGTTGCGGTGCAGCAGGGGCGCGCCGACGTCGCGTTCGAGCTTGCCGAGCTGCTGCGAGACGGCGGACGGCGTGAAGGCGAGCCTCCGGGCCGCCCCGGCGATGGAGCCGGCGTGCGCGACCTCGGCGAGCAGGGCCAGGCGGTGAGCGTCGAGCATGGCAGCCTCCGGCCGTAAGCATCGCTAAAGCCAGCATAGGAGACGTCGCTGGTGCTTACGGCGGCCCGCGCGCATGCTGGTGCGCATGATCAGCACTTCGGATGTCGAGCGGGCCGCCGCCCGGATCGAGGGCCACGTCCGCCGGACGCCGGTGTTCGCCGACGACGGCGTGTGGTTCAAGCTCGAGCAGCTGCAGCACACCGGGTCGTTCAAGGCGCGCGGCGCGTTCAACCGGATCATCGCGGCGGGTGAGCTTTCGGCGGCCGGGGTGGTGGCCGCGTCGGGCGGTAACGCCGGGCTCGCCGTCGCTTACGCCGCAAGGGAGTTCGGGGTGGCCGCGCGGGTCTGCGTCCCGGCGACCGCACCGGCGGTCAAGGTCGCCAAGCTGCGGCAGCTGGGCGCGGCCGTCGAGCTGGTCGGCGAGAAGTACGCGGACGCCTACGACGCGGCGGTGAAGGACGCGGCGGACCGCGGCGCGCTCTTCTGCCACGCGTACGACCAGCCGGAGATCTGCGCCGGCCAGGGCACGGTCGGTCTCGAGCTGCTGGCCGACGTCGACGGGCTGGACACGATCCTGGTCGCGGTGGGCGGCGGCGGCCTGCTGGCGGGCATCGCGGCGGCGGTCGAAGGCCGGGCGCGCGTGGTCGGCGTCGAGCCGCACACGGCGCCGACGCTGCACGCCGCGCTGGCCGCCGGTGAACCGGTGCCGGTGGAGGTGTCCGGCATCGCGGCGGACTCCCTGGGTGCTTCGCGGCTCGGCGACATCGCGTTCGCGGTCGCCACCCGCACCGGCGTGGGCTCGGTGCTGGTGGACGACGCGGCGATCGCCGAAGCCCGGGCGGCGTTGTGGGACCGCTACCGCCTGGCGCTCGAGCCCGGCGGAGCGACGGCGTACGCCGCGCTGTCGACCGGCGCCTACCACCCGGCGCCGGGGGAACGCGTCGCGGTCCTGCTCTGCGGCGCGAACACCGACCCGGCGACGCTCACTTCCCCGACAGCCGCTCCACCAGCGGCGCGAACTCCTCGATGAAGGCGCTGTTGACGCTGACGTAGGAGACGCCGAGCTCGTCGCGGCGCCGTTCGAGCTCAGCGGCCATGTCGTCGAGGCTGCCGCGGATCATGGTGAGCGAGTCGTGCTCGCTGAGGGTTTCGGCATCGACCCCGATGAACCCCCGGATCCACGGCGGCACCTGCTCCCCGACGACGAAGATGTTCAGCGCGAACTCGATGTCCCGCTCGCCGGCCGCGGTGTTGATCTCCTCGACGTAGCCGGTCATCTCCTCGCGGGTGGTCAGGACGCCCCCGGCGAGCGTGACGATGTCGGCTTTCGCTCCGGCGAGCCGCCGCGCTTTCGGGCCGCCCGCGGCGACCATGACGGGGGTGTGCGCGTCACCGTCGAGCCGCCGGACGTGGTCGATGGTCTCGGAGATGGAGTCGAGCCGCTCCTGGCCCGAGCCGTAGGGCAGGCCGAGCTCTTCGGCTTGCTGCCGCATGGTGGGCAGCCCGGTCCCGAGCCCCGAGTTCGAACCGGTTGCCGGTGACGACGGAGAGGGAGTGCGACTCCCAGGCTGCGGCCCGCGCGGTCCGCAGCGGGCTGGCCAGGACGAAGGAGCCGACCTTGAGCTCGGTGGTGACGGCCGCGGCCGCCGCGAGGGCGGCGGTGGGGGTGGGCAGGTTGAGGTTGTCGGGGCAGAGCAGGGTGGAGTACCCGAGCTCCTCGGCGCGGCGCGCGGTCTGCAGCCACTTCGCACCGCCTTCCGTCGCGCCGGCGACCACGCCGAACCGGAACGGTTTCTTGGACATCGAAGCACCCCCGGGTAGTTGGTACTTCGATCAAACCACCGCGGAGCCCGGCCGTGCCAGCGCCGCGGTGGTTCGCCGATCCCCCGGGGATCACCCCCGCTGGTACTCCTCCCAGGTGACCTTCGGCACCGAAGGCCCGTCGTCGGCCCCGCGCCCGGCGAGCCCGTTCATCCCCAGGTAGTAGTCCCCGGTCTGGTGCTGGGCCCCCGACGAAAGATCCGGGTCCGAAACGGCCTCGGCGTGGACGTGGTAGGCGAACCCCTGCGCCGGAGTCCGGTACCACGCGGCGAACCCGACCTGGCGCAGCGCCTTGATGAAGTTCGTGCGGGTCGTCGACGACATGCCGGACACCGAGATGTCCATCGCGCCGCCGCCGTCGTGCGTTCCCGCCGACGCGTCGACGCCGCCCGGGTTGTACGACCCCTGCGTCAGGCTGACCGTCGTGCCGGTGAGCCTTTCGGCCTCCAGCAGCATCGCCTTGGTGCGGGTGTTGATCGTGACGCCGCGGTAGGACACCCGGCTGCCCGCCGAAACCGGCGAAGTCACCGTGTACCGGCCCTCGCCCAGCTTCTCCAGCGACGTCTTGCCCGGCAGGCCGGACGCGTCGATCCCGGTGTACCCCAACGACTTCTGGTACTGCGAGTACGCCGTGATGGTCGTGGTGCCGAAGTACCCGTCGACGTACGTCGCGGCCAGCAGGCCCTTCGCCTGCAGCGCCTGCTCCACCAGCAGCACGCTGTCGTGCGCTCCCGGGGTCTGGGTGTCGTCGGCCCGGCGGGGGTCGATCTGGGCCGCCTTCAGCACGGCCTCCATGTTCGCCGTGGGCAGCGCCGTCGTGGCCGCGGGCTCGGCCTGAGCCGGTGCGGCCACGGCGAACGCCGCTGCGGTGAGTGCCGTCAGCACGGCGGCCTTCGTGAACATCCCTGTCCTCCACTGGTCGGAATCCGTTGCTCCGCCAGCATCACCCGGCCCGGTATAAAGACCGTACAAATCACCCGGCCCGGAAGCCACGCAGGCGCAGGCTGTTCGTGACGACGAAGACCGAGCTGACCGCCATCGCCGCCCCCGCGAGCATCGGGTTCAGCAGGCCCGCGGCCGCCAGTGGCAGCGCCGCGACGTTGTACGCGAACGCCCAGAACAGGTTGCCCTTGATCGTGCGCAGCGTCCGGCGGGACAGGCGGATCGCGTCGGCCGCCGCGCGCAGGTCGCCGCTCACCAGGGTCAGGTCGGCCGCCTCGATCGCGACGTCGGTGCCCGTTCCCATCGCCAGGCCCAGGTCGGCCCGGGCGAGCGCGGCCGCGTCGTTGACGCCGTCGCCGATCATCGCGACGACCTTGCCGTCCTCCTGCAGCCCGCGGACGACGTCGGCCTTGTCCTTCGGCAGCACCTCGGCGATCACGCGCTCGATGCCGACCTCGGCGGCGACCGCACGGGCGACCACGGCGCCGTCCCCGGTGAGCAGCACCGGGGTCAACCCGAGCCCCCGCAGCCGGCGGACCGCCTCGGCGGACGTCGGCTTGACGGTGTCGGCCACGGCCAGCGTGCCGCGGACCTCGCCGTCCCAGGTCACCGCGACCGTGGTCAGCGCGCTGCCGGAAGCGGCCCGCCCGACGGCGACCTTCCGCCCCTCGACGACGCCTTCGACGCCCAGCCCCGGCGTGCTGCGGAAGTCCGCGACGGACGGCAGCGTTCCGAAGCGCTCCCGGGCGGCGTCCGCGATCGCGCGGGCGACCGGGTGTTCGGACGCGGCTTCGACGGCGCCCGCGAGCCGCAGGACCTCGCCGTCGCCCTCGACCAGCGTCATCCGGCCGGTGGTCACGGTGCCGGTCTTGTCGAACACGACGGTGTCGACGCGCCGGGTGGACTCCAGCACCTCCGGCCCCTTGATGAGGATGCCGAGCTGCGCGCCGCGGCCGGTGCCGACCAGCAGCGCCGTCGGCGTCGCCAGGCCCAGCGCGCACGGGCAGGCGATGATCAGCACCGCCACCGCGGCGGTGAACGCGGCCGACGGCGTCCCGCCCGCGCCGAGCCAGAAGGCGAGCGTCGCCACGGCCAGCGCGATGACGATCGGGACGAAGACCGCCGAAACGCGGTCGGCGAGCCGCTGCACGCGGGCCTTGCCGGTCTGGGCCTCCTCGACGAGCCGGGCCGTCTGGGCCAGCTGCGTGTCGGCGCCGACCCGGGTGGCGCGGACGACGAGCCGCCCGCCGGCGTTGACCGTCGCGCCGGCGACGGTGTCGCCCGGCCCGACCTCGACCGGCACGCTCTCGCCGGTGAGCAGGCTCGCGTCGATCGCGGACCCGCCGTCCTCGACGACGCCGTCGGTGGCGACCTTCTCCCCCGGCCGCACCAGGAACCGGTCGCCGACGGCCAGGTCACCGATCGGGATCCGCCGCTCGCCGCCGTCGCGCAGGACGGCGACGTCCTTCGCGCCCAGGTCCAGCAACGCCCGCAGCGCGGCGCCGGCGCGGCGCTTCGACCGGGCCTCGAAGTAGCGGCCGGCCAGGATGAACGTGGTGACACCGGCGGCGACCTCGAGGTAGATGGCACCGTCCCCGGCCATCCGCTCGATGGTGAATTCGAACGGGTGCTTCATGCCCGGCAGGCCCGCGCTGCCGAACAGCAGCGCGTACACCGACCAGCCGAACGCAGCCAGCGTGCCCATCGAAATGAGCGTGTCCATCGTGGCGGCGCCGTGGCGGAGGTTGGCGAACGCGGCGCGGTGGAACGGCCACGCGCCCCACACCAGCACCGGCGCGGCCAGGGTGAGCGAAATCCACTGCCAGTAGGTGAACTGCCACGCGGGCACCATGGCCAGGGCGATCACCGGCACCGACAGCACGGCGGAACCGAGCAGGCGCTGCTTGAGGGGGTCGCCCTCCGGGACCTCGTCCGGTTCGGCCTGGGGCAGTCTCGCGCCGTAGCCCGCCGCTTCGACCTGCGCGACGAGGTCCTGCGTGCCGACCTCGCCGCTGTAGACGACCTTCGCCTTTTCCGTCGCGTAGTTGACGGTCGCCGTGACGCCGTCCAGCTTGTTGAGCTTGCGCTCGATCCGCGCCGCGCAGGACGCGCAGGTCATGCCGGTGATGGCGAGCTCGACGTTCTTGGCTTCCAGCTGCAGCGTCACGGCCGGTCCCCTTCCCCGGTGGGCACGGTGAATTCGGCGGTGCGGACCTGGTCGCCGTGGCGGAAGTCCAGGAACAGCCGGTAGGTCCCGGCCGACGGGACCTCGGCGATGAACGTCACGGCCGCGCCCGCGCGGCCGTCCGGGTGGACGTGCAGGTACCCCAGGTCGCCGCCGCGCAACGCGACGAGGTGGCCGTACGCGCCCAGGTAGGGCTGCAGATCGGTGACTTCGCGGCCGTCCTTGGTGACCGTCGCGGTCAGGCGGGACGAGCGGCCGGGAACGAGGTCGCCGTCGAGCCGGACGCGGTAGCCGTCGACGTCGGCGGTGCGCGACGGCGCGTGCTCGACCGGCTGGAAGAGACCCGGCGCGACGAGGTCGACGCCGAGTGTCTGCGCCGGTCCCCCGGTCGGCTTGAAGTCGGCGAAGGCGCGGTAGCTGCCCGCGCCGGCGACCGTGATCGGCACGCTCCACGTGCCGTCGGCGCCGAGCTCGGGGTGCAGGTGCTGGTAGCCGCTGGTGTCGCGGCGGACGACGATGAAGTGCAGCCGCTTCTCGTGTTCGACGTCGTAGGCGGTCACGAGAGCACCGTCCGGGCCGGTGATCCGGAAGGTGAACTGCGTCGTGGCGCCCGGGGTGAGCGCCGGATCGGCGGGCGTGAGGGTGTAGCCGCCCGCGGCCGACGCCAGCCCGCCGGGCTGGTGGTCCGCGGCCTCCGCGACGGTGCCGCCGTGGACGTCCCCGTGCGCGGCGTCCTCGCCACCGTGCGCCCCGGCTTCGGCGGGGAAAGGACCGACGGCGGTGCCGGCGGCCCAGGCGCCGGCGGCGACCAGGGCGAGCGCCGCACCGTAGGCGGAGAGCTTCGCTGCCGTGTTCATGTCAGCCGGTACCCCGCTTCTTCGACGGCGCCGCGCACGTCGGCCGCGGAAAGGGCTTCGGTGCTGCTGACGGTGACCGCGCCGGTGGCCAGTTCGACGGTGACGCCGGTGACGCCCCCGAGACCGCGGATTTCCTCTTCGACCGAGCGGGCGCAGTGGTCGCAGGTCATGCCCGTGACGGTGTAGGTCGTGTCTGCCATGCCTCATGGATACCCTAGGGGGGTAGGGTAAGCAAGCGTGGTCACGACATGTAATCCCGGTCACAGTGGTTTCGGTTACCACTGGTCCAGGCGTGTTTCTCCTCGTCACGGAGAGTTCTCAAGGGGGTTCCCTGGACGGTGCCGTGTTCGTTTCGTAACCTGTTCGAGATCTCGCGGCCCCCGGTCGTCGATGAGACGGCGACGCGAGATCGCCGCCGATACCCCCTGCTGGGTACCGGACCCCACCGCGTGCTCTTCCTGTTGCGGTCGAGCACGCGCCGGACACGGCGAGGCCCCCGACTCGCCCCGGTGCCCGACGGCGGCCGATCAGCAAAGGAGACCCGCGCGAGAATGCGTTCGCATCCCGTCAAGCGCGTGGTGTCAGGTGCGCTCGCCGCTGCCTCGGTGATCACTGTCGTCACCATGGCCCAGGCGCCGGCCACCGCCGCCCCCATCTCCGTCCTCCAGGCTCCCCCGACCGGGTCCGACGCCCTGGCCAAGTACCGCGACCTCTCGGCCCAGGCCGAGAAGCTCAACGAAGACCTGCTCAAGGCCCAGGACGACCTGACCGCCAAGCAGGGACAGCTCGACAAGGCCAACGCCGACGTCACCGCCGCCAAGGACGCGGGTGCGGGGGCCATCGAGGCGAAGAAGAAGTACCAGACGCAGGTCGACAAGTTCGCCGGCGCGTCGTTCACCAGCGGCGTCCAGTTGAACAAGCTGTCGGCCCTGCTGGCCGGCACGTCGACGCAGGACTTCCTGGACCGCTCGGCGGCCCTCGAGGTCATCGCGACCGACAAGAACTCCGCGATGGACAACCTCAGCAGCGCGGCCGAGCAGGCCACCGCGGCCGAGAAGGCGGCGACGGACGCGGCGAAGCGGGCGACCGACGCCCGTGACGCGGCCGCCAAGCTGGCGTCGGACATCGAGGGCAAGAAGAAGAACCTCCAGGCCCAGATCGACCAGATCGAGGCCCAGAGCAAGACCCTCAGCACCGCCGACAAGACCGCCCAGAAGGACACCGGCGGCAAGGCCCCGACGGTCAAGGCGGCCTCCTCGGCCGCGCAGAAGGCGGTCGACGCGGCGCTGAGCAAGCTCGGCAGCGCCTACGTCTACGGTGCCACCGGGCCGTCCACGTTCGACTGCTCGGGCCTGATGCAGTGGGCCTACAAGCAGGCCGGGATCACCCTGCCGCGGACGTCGTCGGCCCAGGCGGGCTTCGGCACGTCGGTGCCGCGCGACCAGCTGCAGCCGGGCGACCTCGTCGCGTACTACTCCCCCGTGTCCCACATCGGGATGTACATCGGCGACGGCAAGATGGTCCACGCGCCGACGAGCGGCGACGTCGTCAAGATCTCGCCGCTGCTGAAGGAGTACGCGGGAGCGACGCGGCCGACGGCCTGACGTTCGATCGCCAGTGCCCCGTCCGGGAGGTGTGGAACCTCCCCGGCGGGGCACTCTGCGTCCATGGCCGAGAACGACGAAGTCGACCGGCCGACCTCGGACGCGGTCGGCAAGGTCACCGAAGCCTTCGAGACGGTCGAACGCGCGCGAGGTCACCTCTACGCGTTCCACCAGATGACCGGCAGCGCGGACCTCCTGTTCGAAGACGCCGCGAAGATGCTGCGGGACGCCGGCCACGCCGGGTGGGCGGACCGGATCGACGACGAGCTGATCGGGCTCAACGTGCTCCCGGAACGCTGGACTTTCCAGGTCGTCGAGGAGTACGACGACGGCTACTACCGCACCACCCGCGAACTCACGCGCCAAGTGCGGGAGGGCCTGACGGGCGGCCGCCGCCACGCGCAGGAGCAGCGGATGAAGGACGAGCGCCGCACCCGCGGGCGCCCGGGCCACGAAGCGGGCCCGCCGAGCACGCCGCCCTCGTGATCGGAAATTGTCGGACCGCTGCGCTAGGGTCGAACCCGAACGAACAGATGTTCGATGGGAGGCTGTGATGACGGATCAGGTGGAGCCCAATCCGGAGAAGGACCCGAGCGACTGGACCACCGGCGACGAGCCGATGACCGGGCCGCAGAAGTCGTACTTGCAGACGCTGGCCCAGGAGGCCGGCGAGGAGGTGCCGGACGAGCTGACGAAGGCCGAGGCCTCGGCGCGGATCGACGAGCTTCAGCGCACGACCGGGCGGGGCAGCTGAGGGCGAGCGCCGCTCGTGGCGGGGCAGCTGAGGGCGAGCGCCCCTCAGGCCGCGGCAGCTGACGGCGAGCGCCGCTCAGGCCGCGGCAGCCGAGGGCGTGCGCCGCTCTCAGGCCGCGGCGGCTTAGGGCGAGCGCCGCTCAGGCCGCGAGAGGGAGCGTGGCGCCCGTTACGCGGAGCAGGAACTCGGCGTTGGAGCCCGTCTTGCGGAGCTGGTCGAGCAGCTGCTCACTGGCTTGCGGGCCCTGCAGCGCGCGGCGGACCTCGCGCATCGCGGCCAGTTCTCCCGGTGTGACCAGGAGTTCTTCGCGCCGGGTGCCGGACGCGGTGAAGTCGACCGCCGGGAAGATGCGGCGCTCGGCGAGCTTGCGGTCGAGTTTCAGCTCGGCGTTGCCGGTGCTCTTCAGCTCTTCGAAGAACACCGTGTCGGCCAGTGAACTGGTTTCCACCAGCGCCGACGCGACGATCGTGAGCGAGCCGCCGCCTTCGAGGTTGCGGGCCGCGCCGAGGATGCGCTTCATCGGCTGCAGCGCGGCCGCGTCGACGCCGCCGGACAGCGTCCGGCCGGATGGGCGGGCCGAAAGGTTGTACGCGCGGCCGAGGCGGGTCAGCGAGTCGAGGAGCAGCACGACGTCTTCACCGCGCTCCACCAGGCGTTTCGCGCGCTCGACGGCGAGTTCCGCCACGGCCACGTGTTCGGCGGGCGGACGGTCGAAAGTGGACGCGATCACCTCACCGCGCATGGTCCGGCGCAGCTCGGTGACCTCCTCCGGACGCTCGTCGGCGAGCAGCACCATCAGCCGGCATTCCGGGTGGTTGACCGCGATGCCGTGGCCGATCTCGCGCAGCACGGTGGTTTTCCCGGCCTTCGGCGGGGAAACGACCAGCGCGCGCTGCCCCTTGCCGAGCGGGGTGACGAGGTCGATGACGCGCGGCAGCAGGCGCGCCGGCGTGGTTTCGAGCAGCAGCCGCTGGTCCGGGTGCAACGGGACCAGGTCGGCGAAGTGCGGACGCGGCTCCGCCGGGTCGGCACCGTTGACGCTGGCGATTTCTTCGCCCGCGCCGGTGATTTCGTCGCCGGGACGCAGCTTGTGCTTGCGGACGACGGAAAGCGGGAGCCTGGTGTCGTCCGGGGCCGGCCGGTAGCCGGTGCGGACGAAGGGGGTTTTTCCTGACAGGTCAAGGATTCCGTGAAAAGACATGAGTGTTCTCCTGATGAGGGTTCGGTCCACGCGAACAGCGGGACCGGAGATGAGGAAGAAGGCCGATCGGCCTGGATCCGGGAGCTTCCTCCGGGCGGCCGACGGGCCGACATCCGCGAGGAGCACCTTTACGTTAGCGCGACGTCACGGAAAGCACAACGGGTAAGACCCGGTGGCGTTGGGTAGCTCTCCAGAGGAAGCCCTGAGCACGGGGGAAACCACGGCGGACGATGGGAGCGGATCGTGTACCGACACACCCCGGAACCTGGCCTCGACGTGGGCGAGGCCACCGACGCCGACCAACCGGGGACCACGTCCCCGGCGCGCACCCGCGCCGGCGCCGTGGTCACCTCGACGTTCGAAGAGCTGGCGCCCGCGCTGCCGAACGAGATGGCGGACCTGCGCCGCAAGCTGACCCGCTGGCTGGGCGAGCTCCCACTCGACCCGGCGAGCACGCACGACATCACGCTGGCCACGTACGAGGCACTGGCGAACGTGGCCGCCCACGCCTACCCGGACGGCCACGGCTGGGCCCGCCTCCAGGCAGCCCGCACCGGCGACGCGGTGACCATCACGGTGACGGACACGGGTTGCGGCATTTCGGCGACCCGCCCGCGCCAGGCAGGCCTGCGCACCTCGGGTGGCCGGGGCCTGGTGCTCATCGACAAGGTGACGGACCAGTCCGACATCGACACGAGCGCCGACGGCACAACGGTCCGCATGACCTGGCGCCCAGCGGCACTGAGGGATCAGAACCCGGCCTGACCGGGCGACATTCGAGCGGGTTTGCGCAACCACCGGAGTTGCGGGGTGAGATTGTGCAACCACCGGGGTTTCGGGTGACTTCGCGCGACCACTGCGGTTGCGGGCGAGTTTGTGCGCCCACCGAGATTGCGGGTGGCCGGTGCAGCCGAGCGCAGATGCTTACGCAGCAAGCGTTGCACGCAGAGGACTTTGCCCGGCGACGGCTTGCACGACACAGGCTTCGCACGGCGACTTGCGCCGGCTGGCCGGCAGACCGACCGGCCAGCACCGAATGTCCGGGCGCGGGATCTTCGTCGTCGCGAGCTTCGCGACGAACCCGAACTGGCCCTGTCCCGCAACCGGCATCCCCGCAGGGCAGCGAAAGCGGTTCAGCTCGCTACAACAGCCGAATCCGCCCCGCCATTCCCCCAGTGTCCTACCTCACAACCCCCTCAGGCCGCTCCGGCCAGCCGGACCAGCCGGTTCCGCGGGTACGAAACCAGTTCCCTCTCCTCGTCCGTGGTGAAGATCTCGACGGAGTCCTCCCGCAACTCCGCCGAGGTCACCTGCAGCTGCCACGCGGGCAGTCCCGGCGCCGGCTCGTGCCAGAACCACTGGCCCTTGGTCAGCTGGTCCGCCGGGACCGTCGCGTCGTCCGTGTTCATGCCATGAGGCTAGCCGTCACCACCGACAGTTTTCGCACTGCCTCAGCCGTGCGCCGCGTTGACCGTGAGCGTCAGCACCTCGGGGTCGCCCGCGAAGACCGCTCCGCTGAAGTCCGGGCCCGGGCTCACGTCGTCGTACGGGAACGCGTACCCCCTGTTGTCCGGGAGTTTCGAGTGGACGATGCGCGCGTAGTGGTTGGTCACGTCGCCCTGGTAGAACTTCGCCGGGTCCTCGCCCGTGGGCTGGTTCGGGTTGTCCAGCAACGTCGTCCGGTTCAGCGCCGCGGCCAGGCGGGGGACGATCGCCTTGCGCGCGTCGCTCGCGCCTTCCGCCAGCGCGAACGGGCCGCTGTCGCAGCTCCACACGTCCGCCGTCGCCGGCTTGGCGAACGACTCGGCGCCGAACACCAGCTGGTCGCCCGAGACGCGGCCCGTGAACGTTCCCACGCCCGGGTTCTGCGAGTCGACGACCAGGTCCGTGCCCGCGTACTTCTGCCACACCTGGTCGATGTAGGCGTCGAGGTAGCCGCCGAACTGCGTCGCGTGGTGGTGCGGGGACAGCACGCGCAGGTTGCCGCTGCCGCCCGTCTGCACCAGCCCGCCCCATTCGCCGCCCAAAGCGGTCAGCGCCGAGGCGATCTGGTCCAGAGAACCAGCAGGCAGCCCGTTGACCGTTGACGTACCGGATCCGGACGTGGTCAGGGAAAGTCCCATCGGGATGCCGACGAAGTCGACGTAGCTGATGTTGGCGAACAGCTGCGTGTCGTTGAACGTGAACTCGCTGAACGACCAGTTCTTGCCGTAGTTCGCGTCGCCGGAGTTGAGGAAGCTCGGGTGCACCAGGTTCGGGCCCGGGTCGAGGAAGAAGTCGAGCTTCGCGTCGGTGACGACGTAGATGCGCGCGCCGCCCATCTTGGGCACCGACACCTGCGCCCCCGAGGCGATCGGGATGGCGCAGTCCTCCGGCAGCGGCGTCGTCGGTGCCGACGGCGAGTCCGGGTAGTACGGCGTGCCGTCGGCACGCAGCAGCACCAGGCGCCCGTCCGGCGTCGTGCCGGTGACGTAGGCGTACACGGTGCCGGAGCCCGAGTTGTTGACCAGCTTGAGGCCGAACGTGTCCGGCGTCGCGGCGTAGGCGGACCGCGCGAGGGGCAGCGCGGTGGCCGTGGCGAGCGTCGCCGCCGTGAGGCTGAGGAACGAGCGACGGGAGATCATGGTGTCCTCCACGTTGAGGATACGGCGGAGTCCATAATGGACGTCCGAGGACGGTTCGCAGGGATTCGTTGTGGACGTCAACAAACTATGACTCCACTTTCGTTACCTGGCAACCCTTCGAAAGAAGGTCCAGACCACCGCATCAGCCGGCCCGCGCGTTGCCCCGCCGCGGCGAATTCCAAACGCGACTCCCCCGGGACTGCCCACGGGTACCGGGTGCGGAGTACTTCCGGGCACATCCCTTGACGCGGGCGCGAACCGGCGGTGACAGTGGACGACCTCGCAGGTCGTGGACGGCCCCATTCCCCTCAGGAAGCGAGACCTCCATGCGCACCGTCAAGCGGCTCACCGCCGTGCTGGCCACGTTGTCCTTCGTCCTGGCCGCCGCTCCGGCCCACGCCGCCGACGAGTGGACCACCGTGTTCCAGGACGACTTCGACGGCGCCGCCGGCACCGGCCTCAGCGCCCAGGACTGGCTGTACGACACGGGAACCGGCTACCCCGGCGGCGCGGCCAACTGGGGCACCGGCGAAATCGAGACGGCCACGAACTCGACCGACAACGTCTACCACGACGGCGCCGGCCATCTGGCGATCAAGCCGCTGCGCGACGCCGCGGGCAACTGGACGTCCGGCCGGATCGAAACGCAGCGCACCGACTTCGCCGCCCCCGAAGGGGGTCAGCTGGAGATCAGCGCGACGCTCAAGCAGCCCTCCCCCGCAAGTGGCCTCGGCTACTGGCCGGCGTTCTGGGCGATGGGCGCCGACGCCCGCCCGGTCGGCGCGACGAACTGGCCGAGCATCGGCGAGCTCGACATCATGGAGGACGTCAACGCCCTGAGCAAGCACTCCACTACTTTCCACTGTGGACAGTGGCAGGGCGAGTGCCACGACCCGGACGGCATCACCAGCGACCTGCAGGACTGCGCCGGCTGCCAGGACGGCTACCACAGCTACTCCGTCGTCGTGGACCGGCGTGACGCCGCGGCCGAAGAGCTGCGCTTCTACCTCGACGGCAACCAGACGTTCGCGGTGAAGCAGAACCAGGTGTCCGACGCGACCTGGAAGGCCGCTGTCGACCACGGCTTCTTCGTCATCTTCGACGTCGCGATCGGTGGCTCCTACCCGAACAAGGTCTGCGGGTGCACCTCCCCGAGTGCGGACATCACGCCCGGCGCCGAGATGAGCATCGACTCGCTCTCGGTGAAGACCAGCCAGGGCTGACCCGTAAGCTGAGCGCCATGAAGCACGCCGTCATCGCGTCACCGATCGGACCGCTGACCCTGGTCGGCGACGGCACCGCGCTCATCGGCCTCTACTTCGACGGCCACCTGCGCACGCCCCGCGTCACCGATCTCGGACCTCGCGTGGACGACGGTTTCGAGGCGGCGGAGCAGCAGCTCGGCGAGTACTTCGCGGGCACGCGGCGCGAGTTCGACCTCGAACTCGCGCCGCGCGGCTCGGCGTTCGAGAAGCAGGTCTGGGCGCTGCTCACGAAGATCCCGTACGGCGAGACCCGCACGTACGGGCAGCTGGCCGCCGAGCTGGGCGACCCCGGCGCCGCGCAGGCGGTCGGGAACGCCAACGGCTGGAACCCGATCAGCGTCATCGTGCCCTGCCACCGCGTGGTCGGCACCAGCGGCGGCCTGACCGGGTACGCCGGCGGCCTCGACCGCAAGCGGTTCCTCCTCAGCCTGGAGGAGCCGCCCGCGGACGAGGTCGGCCGGTTGTTCTAGCCCGCCGAGCAGGTCACGGTCGGCGCCGTCAGGTTCCCGCCGTGCTGCACGGTGAACCCGATGACGTTGCCGCTCCCGTTGGGCCGCGCGGTCAGCACGTACCCGGTGCTGTCCCAGGTGCCCGTGTAGTTCCAGCTGCCGATGACCTTCTGGGGTGCCGAGAAGGTCATCGTGAGCACCCAGGTGTTCGACCCGGTCACCGTCACCTGGCCGTTGAAGCCGACGTTCCACTCCGCCGTCTTGGCGTAGGTCCCGGTGCACCCGCCCGGCGGCGGGGTCGTGGTCGTCGTCGGTGTGGTGGGCGTGGTGGTCGGCGTCGGGGTGGTGCCGCCGTTCAGCGCGTCGAGCACCGCGGTGTAGGCGGCCTTCTTCTGGCCGTTGCCGTCGAACAGCAGCGGCGTGCCGGACGCCCGCCACGAGTCCGTGTCCCGGATGCCCCACACGGTGATGCCGGTGCAGCGCGCGACCGCGAGACAGGCGTTCGTGACCGTCCGGAAGTTGTCCGCCTGCGTGGTGCCCGACCCTTCGATGTCCAGCTCGGTGATCTGCACGTCCACGCCGAGGGCGGCGAAGCTCTGCAGGGTCGTCCGGTAGTTCGACGGCACCGGGCTGTTGGCGTTGAAGTGCGACTGGAAGCCGACGCAGTCGATCGGCACGCCGCGGGACTTGAAGTCCTGGACCATCCGGTACACGGCCTGGGTCTTCGCCTGGTTCCAGTCGTCGGTGTTGTAGTCGTTGTAGCAGAGCTTGGCGCCCGGGTCGGCCGCCCGCGCGGCGCGGAACGCCGCCTCGATCCAGTCGTCGCCGGTGCGCTGCAGGTTCGAGTCGCGCCGGGCCCCGGAGCTGCCGTCGGCGAAGGCCTCGTTGACGACGTCCCAGGCGTAGATCTGCCCGCGGTAGTGGGTCGCGACCTGGGTGACGTGGTTCAGGATCGCCGAGCGCAGCGCGGACCCCTCCATGCCCTGCATCCAGCCGGGCTGCTGCCCGTGCCAGGCCAGCGTGTGCCCGCGCATCCGGGCACCCTGGCTCGTCGCCTGGCTGACGATCCGGTCGGCGTTGCCGTAGCTGAACTGGCCCTGCGAGGGCTCGGTGGCGTCGATCTTCATCTCGTTCTCCGGGGTGATCATGGAGAACTCGCGGCTCAGGATGCCGGTGTAGACGCTGTCCGAGAGCTTGCCCGCCGAGACCGCGGTGCCGAAGTAGCGCCCGGTCCCGTTCGCCGCGCCACCCAGCGTGGTGCCGCCGGACGGCGGCGGAGAAGTCGTCGTCGTGGTCGTGCCACCGCTGTTCAGGCCGAGGAACGCGATCGCGTACGCCACCATCCCGTTCTGCGGCAGAGCGTGCCCGGCACCCTGGACGCTGATCCCTTCGACCGGCGCCTGCGTGCCGGTGGCGCCGTAGCGCGTGCGCGTCCAGCCGGACTGCGGAGCGTCACTCGACGACGGTGTCTGGCTCACCCCGCGCAGGTTCGTCCACTGCTTGATCTCCTCCCCGAAGTTCGGGTAGCGCAGGGTGTCGTCGGCGGTGCCGTGCCACAGCTGCATGCGCGGGTACGGGCCGGCCTGCCCGCCGCTCATCTGGCGGGCCTGGTCGCCCCACTGCTGGGCGGTCTTGACGAGCTGCCCGCCCGAGCACTGGCTGTTCCAGCTCGACCCGTCGGTGGTGGCGAAGCAGCCGGCGGGGACGCCCATGAACGCCGAACCGGCGGCGAAGACGTCCGGGTACTCCGCGGCGAGGACGTTCGTCATCATCGCGCCGGAGGAGAACCCGGTGACGAACACGCGGCCGGGATCGACGTTGTAGTGCTGCTTGGCGTAGCCGACCATCGACAGGATGCCGACCGGGTCGCTGCCGCCGCCGCGGGTGAGGGCCTGCGGTGAGGAGACGTCGAAGCACTGCCCGCTGCGCGTGGCTTCCGGGAACACGATGACGTACCCGTACTGGTCGGCCGCGGTGACGTAGTCGCGCGCGTAGCCGTTGAAGACCGCCGAAGCCGAACCGGTGCAGTAGTGGAGGGCGACCAGCAGCGCCGGGCGGGCCGCGACGTGGTCGGGGACGTAGGTGTACATGTTGAGGTTGCTGGGGTTGGTGCCGAAGCCGGTCACGCGGGTCAGCGTGGCGGCCGACGCGGGCTGCGCCGTGATCACCAGCACGATGGCGGCGGCGATCGACAGAACGGCGGCGAGGAGGGCGGTGCAGAGTCTTCGCACTCGAGTCAATCCTTTCCGGGAGCAGGGCGCAGCTGTGACGATCGTTCGTTCGCGGCCCGGAACCGGTCAACGATTATCGGAATGTTTCGGGACCTTTCGAACTGCCGACCCGCCGTACTGCTGAAAGGATCCGGGGATGACCGAGCTCCTCCTGGGACCGCTGCTCCGGCACGTCGACGCCACCTCCGCGACGATCTGGGTCGAGACCGGCGGCCCGTGCGAAGTCCTTGTCGCGGAAGCGAAAGCGCGGACGTTCGAGGTGTCCGGGCACCACTACGCCCTGGTCGTGCTCACCGGGCTGGAGCCGGGGCGCAGCACGCCGTACGAGGTCCGGCTCGACGGCGAGCTCGTCTGGCCCGACCCCGGCAGCGACCTGCCGCCCAGCCGGATCCGGACGCTGGCCCCGGACGACCCGCGGTTCCGGCTGGTCTTCGGGTCGTGCCGCAAGCCGCGGGAGGAGGACGCGCTCGGGCCGGACGCGCTCGCCGCGTACGCCCACCGGATGGCCCGGCTCGACGAAGCCGAGTGGCCCGAGTCGCTGCTGCTGCTCGGCGACCAGGTCTACGCCGACGAAACCACCGACGCGACGCAGGAGTGGCTCGCCACCCGGCGTGACACGAGCCAGCCGCCCGGCAAGGAGGTCGCCGACTTCGAGGAGTACTGCCACCTGTACTTCGAAGCCTGGTGCGAACCGGCGGTGCGCTGGCTGATGTCCACCGTGCCGACGTCGATGATCTTCGACGACCACGACGTGCGCGACGACTGGAACACCTCGCAGGCCTGGCGCGAGGAGATGGCCGGGACCTCGTGGTGGCCGGAGCGGATCCGCGGCGCGCTCGCGTCGTACTGGGTCTACCAGCACCTGGGCAACCTCGGGCCGCACGAGCTGGCCGAAGACGACCTCTACCAGCGGGTGAGCACCTCGGGGGTGGACAACGCGCAGCTGCTGCGCGAGTTCGCCGACCACGCCGACCGCGAAGCCGACGGCGCGAAGGGCACCCGGTGGTCCTACCGGCGCGACTTCGGCCCGGTCCGGCTGCTGGTCATCGACTCGCGGGCCGGGCGGATCCTCGGCGGCGGCGAACGCTCGATGATCGGCGAGGCGGAGTTCCGCTGGATCGAGGAGCAGGCCTCCGGCGAGTTCGACCACCTGCTGATCGGGACGTCGCTGCCGTGGCTGATGCCCACCGCGCTGTCGGCCGCGCAGTCGCTCAACGAGCGCCTCTGCGAGCGGCCGGGACTCGTCGGGCGGCTGTCGGAGCGGTTCCGGCAGTTCGCCGACCTCGAGCACTGGCCGGCCTTCCGCGAGTCGTTCGCCCGGCTGACGCGGCTGATCGGGCGGGTCGCCGACGACGGCCCGGCGTCGGTGAGCGTGCTCTCCGGCGACGTCCACCACGCGTACGTCGCGCGGGCCGACCTCCCGGGGGCGCCGGTGCACCAGCTCACCTGCTCGCCGGTGCACAACACCGTCCCCTGGTACATGAACCGCCTGTTCCGCGCGGGCTGGGCGCGGGGGCTGACCCGGCTGAGCGAGGGGCTGGCCCGCCGGGCCGGGGTCCCGCCCGCGCCGCTGACCTGGGGTTGCGTGTCGGGGCCGCACTTCGGGAACGCCGTGATGACCTTCGACGTCGACGGGCGCGAAGCCACCGCGACGCTGCTGCAGCCGGAGCGGGACGGGGAGCCGATCCGGCTCACGTGAGGGTGGGTGCGCCACGACCTCCCTTCCCCTCCCGGGCCGGGTTAGCCTCGGATCATGGCTCAGAAAGACCCGCGGCGCGAAGCTCCTCCGTTGAGGGCGGCGGCGGGGGCATCGGCGGAGAACGCACTCGGGGAGTTCCTCCGGGCCCGCCGTGAACAGGTGGGCCCGGCGGAGCTGGGCCTGCCCGCGGGCGGGGCGCGCCGGGTCGCCGGGCTGCGCCGCGAGGAGGTCGCGGTGCTGGCCGGCGTCAGCACCGACTACTACGTCCGGCTCGAACAGGGCCGGGAGCGGAATCCGTCGGCGCAGGTCCTCGACGCGCTGGCCCACGGGCTGGCCCTCGACGAGGACGCCACCGCCCACCTGCACCGGCTGGCGCAGCCGGCGCCGAAACGGCGTCGCGCGCGGCGGCGGGAGCAGGTCAGCCCGAACCTCCTGCGGCTGATGGACGGCTGGCCGGACACCCCCGCGCTGGTGCTCGGCCGGTGCCTCGAGGTGCTCGCGCACAACGCGCTGGGCGAGGCGCTGTTCGGCGGGCACACCCACAGCGGTGACCTGGTCCGGCTGGTGTTCCTCGACCCGGACGCGCGCGAGTTCTACCCGGAGTGGGAGCGCGTCGCGGTCAACACCGTCGGCGGCCTGCGCGTGGCCGCGGGCCTCGATCCGGACGATCCCCGGTTGATCGAGACGGTCGGCGAGCTGTCGGTCAAGAGCGCGGACTTCCGCCGGTTGTGGGCGCGCCACGACATCCGGCAGAAGACGCACGAGACCAAGCGCTTCCACCACCGGCTGGTCGGCGAGCTCGTGCTGAGCTACGAGGCGCTGACCGTGAACAGCGCGCCCGGCCAGCAGCTGGTCGTCTACCAGGCCGAGCCCGGCAGCCCGTCGGAAGCCGCGCTCGCCCTGCTCGGCAGTCTCGCCGCGAGCTAGAAACCCCTTTCTGTCACCACCACCACCGAGGACGGAGTACTTCGTCATGCCCGAAAACTGGTTCATCACCGGCTGTTCCACCGGCCTCGGCCGCGCCTTGGCCGAAGCCGTGCTCGGCCGCGGCCTGCGAGCCGTGGTCACGGCCCGCGACCCCGCGCAGGTCGCCGACCTCGTCGCACGGCACGGCGACCGCGCGCTGGTGCTGCCGCTCGACGTCACCGACCACGCTCAGGTCGCCGACGCGGTGAAGCAGGCCGAAGCGGCATTCGGCCGGATCGACGTCCTGGTCAACAACGCCGGCTACGGCTACCTCGCCGCGATCGAGGAAGGCGAGGACGACGAGGTCCGGAAGCTCTTCGACGCCAACGTGTTCGGCCTCGCCGACGTCACCCGCGCGGTGCTGCCGGGCATGCGGGCCCGGCGGAGCGGGCACGTCGTGAACGTGTCGTCCCTCGGCGGGCTCGCCGCGTTCGGGGCCACCGGGTACTACCACGCGACGAAGTTCGCCGTGGAAGGCCTTTCCGAGTCTCTGGCCGCCGAAGTGGCGCCGCTGGGCATCAAGGTGACGATCGTCGAGCCCGCCGCGTTCCGGACCAACTGGTCCGGACCCTCCATGCGCCAGTCGGCGACCCGCATCGACGACTACGCCGAGACAGCCGGCGCCCGCCGGGCCGCGACCACCGCGACCTACGGCCACCAGCCGGGTGACCCGGTGCGTGCGGCCGAGGCGATCCTGACCGCGGTCGAGGCCCCCGAGCCGCCCTTGCGGCTGCTCCTGGGCAAGGCCGCCTACGACATCGCCACCGCCCGCCTCGACACCCTCCGGGCGGGCTTCGACGCCTGGCGCGAAACCACGCTCGGTGCCGACTTCCCGGCCAAGGAGAACTCGTGAAGATCGTCCTCATCACCGGCGCCAGCAGCGGCATCGGCCGCGCCACCGCGCTGCGGCTGGCCCGCGAAGGCCACCACGTCGTGCTCGGCGCGCGGCGGGAAGACCGGCTGACCGCGCTGGCGAAGGAAATCCACGACGCCGGGGGCACGGCCGACGTGCACCGCCTCGACGTCACCGACCGCGCGGACGTCGCCGCCTTCGCCGACGCCGCCGTCGAAGCCCACGGCCGGCTCGACGTGTTCGTCGCCAACGCCGGCGTGATGCCGTTGTCGCGCCTGGACTCCCTGCACGTCGACGAGTGGGACCGGATGCTCGACGTCAACGTCCGCGGCCTGCTCCACGGGATCGCGGCCGCGCTGCCACACTTCCGGCGCGCCGGCGGCGGGCACTTCGTGACGATCGCCTCCACCGGCGCGCACGAGGTCGTGCCGACCGCCGCGGTCTACTGCGCCACGAAGTACGCCGCCCGGGCGATCACCGAAGGCCTGCGGCTGGAGGCCGATCCCGGCATCCGCGTCACGACGGTGTCGCCGGGCGTCGTCGAGTCCGAGCTGGCCGACACGATCACCGAGCCCGGCGCGCGGGAAGCGATGCGCGCGTACCGCGCGGTGACGCTCCCCCCGGACACGATCGCCGGGGCGATCTCCTACGCGATCAGCCAGCCGGAAGGGGTCGACGTCAACGAGCTGGTCGTGCGGCCGACCGCGCAGCGGTGAGCCTCAGGACGGCAAGGGGGCGACCTGCTGGGCCAGCACCATGGTGAACGCGCCGTCGGGGTCGCGCTCCCACGTCGTCACCGAGCCGTTCGGGACTTCGGTGGCCCCGGCGGCGCGCATCAGCTCGGGCTCCGGCAGTCCTTCGAGGAGGTAACGCAGCGCGTAGATCGTCATCTCGTGCGCGGACAGCAGGACGCGCGCGCCGGGGTGGTCCGCGCTGAGCTCGTTCAGCAGGGATCGCAGCCGCAGCACGACGTCCGCCCAGGACTCGCCGCCCGGGGGCCGGTAGTAGAACTTGCCCAGCCGGCGCTTGCGGCGCAGCTCGTCGGGCCAGCGCTCGCGGACGCCGTGGGAGGTCAGCAGGTCCAGGACGCCGAGTTCGCGGTCGCGCAGCCGCTCGTCCGGGACGATCCGCACGCCGACGGGCGCGGCCAGGCGGGCGGTGTCCCGGGCCCGGCGGTAGGTCGAAGTGACCACGAGGTCCGGCGGGCGCTCGGCGAAGAACGCCCCCGCGGCCTTCGCCTGGTGCCGGCCCAGGTCGGTCAGCGGGACGTCGGCGTCGCGTTCGGCGACCTCGATCACGTCCGCCCCCGCCGACTCCGCCGCCTCCCGGGCCACGTTCCCGGTGCTCTCACCGTGGCGGACCACGGCCACCCACTCCAAGTCGACGCTCACGCCGGGGCTGGTACCCGCGGGGACCCGCCGACGAAACCCGGGATGGTTAGGCGCGCCAAGGGCTCCCGGCTAGGGTCGGTCCATGTCGCGAAGTCTCGACGCCGAGGATCGTCTCAAGCTGCTGGAGACGATCATCGGCGCGCCCGCCGAGCACCTCGGTCTCGCCGCGCTGCTCGCCGAGACCCTGCAGCGCCTGCGCGAGGGCATGGACGTCGACACCGCGACCGTGCTGCGGTACCAGGCCAGCGGCCGTCAACTGGTCGCCTTCGCGGCCGCCGGCATCGAAGAAGAGGTCCACCAGGGCGTCCGGGTGCCGATCGGCAGCGGGTTCGCCGGCCGGGTGGCGCTCGAACGCACTCCCGTCGTCCTGGACCACGTCGACGAAACCACCGTCGTCAACTCCCTGCTCTGGGAGCGGGGCCTGAACGCCATGCTCGGCGTGCCGATGGTCGCCGCGGGCGAGCTCGTCGGGGTGCTGCACATCGGGTGCGTCGCGCCCCGGCGGTTCACCCCGGGCGAAGTCGGCACCCTGCAGCTGCTCGCCGACCGCCTGGCCATGGCGATCCAGGTCGAGGCGCTCGAAGAGAACCGCACCGCCACCATGGCGCTGCAGCGCAGCCTGCTGCCGAACAGCCTGCCCGACCTGCCCGGTCTCACGTTCGGTGCCCGGTACGTGCCCGGCGCGGAAAGCGGCCTCGGCGGCGACTGGTACGACCTGTTCTCGCTCCCGGGCGACCGCGTCGGCGTCGTGATGGGCGACGTCTCCGGCCACGGTCTCGAGGCCGCCGTGATCATGGGACGGCTGCGCAGCGCCCTGCGCGCCTACGCCCTCGACTGCGAGAACCCGGCCGACGTGCTCGCGAAGCTCGACCGCAAGGCCAACCACTTCGAGCACGGCGCGATGGCCACCGTCGCGTACGGGGTCGTCGAGCCGAGCCGCGAAACCCTCGCCCTGTCGCTCGCCGGCCACCTGCCGCCCGTGCAGGCCGAGCCGGGTGAACCGGGCCGGCTGCTGGACGTGCCGCCCGACCCCCCGATCGGGCTGACCATCGGACAGCCCCGGCGGCGCACGACGGCGGTGGCGCTGACGCCGGGCAGCGTGCTCGCGTTCTACACCGACGGCCTGGTCGAGCGCCGCGACCGGCCGGTGGACGCCGGGATGAGCCAGCTGGCGGAAGCCCTGCGCGCCGGGGACCCCGACCGGGTCTGCGCGCAGGTGATGGCCGAGATGATCGGCAGCCGGGCGGCCCAGGACGACGTCGCCCTGCTGGCCATCCGGCGCCAGGACGTCCCGGCCGGCGGCTGACCCGGCCGGGACGTCGTTCAGGACGCGGTGAGCGCCGCCTCGCGGGTCGGGAACAGCGAAAGGCTCGCTTCGAGCCCGGTGAGCTGGATCGGGCGCAGGGTCGCCCGGCCGGCCGCGACGATCCGCACCACGGTGCCGGGGCCGGCGTCGCGGTGGATGGTCAGCAGCGCCGTCAGGCCGGGCGAGGCGAGGAAGTCCACCCGGGTCAGGTCGACCACCAGCAGCCGCGGGCCGGCTGCCAGCACCTCCGCGGCGGCTTGGACGAGAGCAGGCGCGGTGGTCGTGTCCACATCCCCGGCGACCTCCACGACGATCGCGCCGCTCTGCTCCGTTCGGGCGATCCGGAACTCGCCGAATGGCACAGCGGTGGCCGAGCCTTCACTGTGGATGTGTTCCGTCATCGTGTTTCGTCTCCTCGCCTTCGGCAACACCCCCGGGATTTCCGGTGGGCATGCTTGATCACGAAGGCTGTCTGCTCAACCGGTGCCAATCATGCCCTCCCGCCACGCCCACCGCCGTTTCAACACCGCGTCCCGCCTTGCGCACCCGGTACGAACAGGCAGGATGGTCGGCATGGCCGAAACGGACGAGACCGGGAACACCCTCGGTGCCGCCGCGAGCTCAGCGGGCACGGTGACGCTGGAAGACCGGGACGGCACCGCCGTGCTCCGGATCGACGGAGCCCTCGACCTCGCGCTGGCGCCGAAACTGCGGCAGCTGGCCGAGCGAGCCGCGCGCCTGGCGCCCGCGGTCCTCGTCATCGACCTGACCGGGGTCACCTTCCTGGCGTCCGCCGGGATGGCCGAGCTCGTGCGGGCGCACCGCGGGCGGACGGTGTCCGCGCCGCTGCGGGTGGTGGCCACCGGCCGGATCACCCTGCGGCCGCTGCAGCTGACCCGGCTGACCGACGAGCTCGCCATCTACCCGTCGTTGTCCGAGGCACTGGCCGCCGGATGACCGCGCCGGGGTTCGACGAGCTGCTCGGCGCCGTGCGCCGGGCGTTCGCCGACGGCTCCGGAACCCCCGTGGCCACCGAGGTCCGCTTCCTCTCCCCGGCCGAAGCACGCTCGGTGCTCGGCGACCACGCCGCGGTCGCCGTGACCGGCCGCGCGCTCCTGG
This sequence comes from Amycolatopsis sp. NBRC 101858, assembly GCF_030269325.1. GTDB lineage: Bacteria > Actinomycetota > Actinomycetes > Mycobacteriales > Pseudonocardiaceae > Amycolatopsis > Amycolatopsis ponsaeliensis. Next base: position 2,049,083 of record NZ_BSTD01000002.1, read on the forward strand.
CGGATCTGGTGCCGGGCCGGGAGATCACCGGCGCGATCGCCGTCACCGGCGACGAGCAGGACGCGCTGGTCTACACCACCGACGAGATCGGCGGGACGCCGTCCGCCGTCGCCGCCGCGATCGACGCCGCGGCCGCCCACCTGGCGGGCACCGTGCGCCGGCTGCGGGGTGAAGCCGTGGTGCTCGACGCGCTGCACTCCACCGGCCGGGAACTGACCGCGCAGCTCGACATCGACCGGATCGTGCAGGACGCCACCGACGCGGCCACGAAGGCGACCGGTGCCGAGTTCGGCGCGTTCTTCTACAACCTGGTCGACGAGCTCGGCGAGTCCTACACGCTGTACACGATTTCGGGCGTCCCGCGCACGGCGTTCGAGCGGTTCCCCATGCCGCGCAACACCGAGGTGTTCGCGCCGACCTTCGACGGCACCGGCACGGTCCGCAGCCCCGACATCACGCGGGACCCGCGGTTCGGGAAGAACGCGCCCCACCACGGGATGCCGGCCGGGCACCTGCCCGTGTGCAGCTACCTGGCCGTGTCGGCGCTCAGCCCGACCAGCGGCGAAGTGCTGGGCGGGTTCTTCCTCGGCCACTCGGAGCCGGACCGGTTCACCGCGCGGCACGAGTACCTCGCCGAGGGCATCGCCGCCTACTCGGCCATCGCGCTGGACAACGCCCGCCTGTACGAGCGCGAGCGCACCCTCGCTTCGGAGCTGTCGCGCAGCATGCTGCCGGTCGTGCCGGAGACCCCCGGCCTCGACGTGTTCACGCGGTACCTGCCCGCGGCGACCGGGAGCAAGGTGGGCGGCGACTGGTTCGACGTCATCCGGCTGCCGTCCGGCGCGACGGCGTTCGTCATCGGCGACGTCGTCGGCCACGGCGTCACGGCCGCGACCGTGATGGGCCAGGTCCGCACGGCCATCCGCTGCTACGCGCTGCTCGAACTGCCCCCGTCGGAGGTGCTGCGCAACGTCTCCGCGCTGACCGGCGGGCTGTTCGGCGAAAGCTTCGTCACCTGCTTCTACGCGGTCCACCGGCCGGACGACGGCACGCTGACCTTCGCGAACGCCGGCCACCTGCCGGCGATCCTGGTCCGCCCGGGCACCGCGCCGGAGGAGATCGGCGAGGCGCTGGCGCAGCCGCTGGGCGTCGGCGCGGAGTTTCCCCAGCGCACCACCGGGTTCCCGGCCGGCGCGGACCTGGTGCTCTACACCGACGGACTGGTCGAAAGCCGCACGCGGGATCTCACCCTGGGTGTGGAATGGCTCCTGGCGGGCATCCCGGGACTGCTGGCCGCGGCCGACCTCGGCACGGCGTGGGACAAGCTCGTCGACGAGCTCACCCACGGCCGGCACGACGACGACATCGCGCTGATCCACGTGCGTCACCGCGGAGAGGACGGAGCATGACGGACCCCCTCCCCCCGGGCGCGCCCGCGCCACCGGTGACGTTCCACCGGCGCATTGCCGCCGTGGCGGACCGGCTGCCGGAGCTGCGCGAAGCACTGGCGGTCTGGCTGGGCACGCTCGGCCTGGACGAAGAACGCCAGGAGGACGTCGTCCTGGCGGGGTACGAAGCGATGGCCAACTCCGCCGAACACGCTTACCACGACGGCGAAGCGGGCCTCGTCGACGTCCGCGCCGAGGCGCAGAACGGGCGCTTGACGGTGACGGTCACCGACTACGGGGCCTGGCGCGCCCCGGCGGCGACGAACGGGCTGCGGGGCCGCGGCCTGCTGCTCATCGACAGCCTCGCCGACCACAGCGCGCAGGTCCACCGCGAGGACGGCACGACGGTCACGATGACGTGGCTCTCCGACAGCGCGGGTTGACGCCGCCGCGCCCCGCACTCGCGTGCACGGCGGTGCCGGGCCCGCGCGGGTAGGCTCACGGGGCCCCGTCTACCTGGAGTGTGATGAGCGTCGGCGAGGAATCCGGCCAGCGCGCCGTCTTCCCGGGAACCAGCCAGATGGCGGCCCGGATGCGCGAGTTCGACTGGACCGCGTCCCCGCTGGGGGAACCGGCGGCGTGGCCGGTCAGCCTGACGACGGCCGTGCGGATCTGCCTCACCTCGCGCTTCCCGATGATCGTCTGGTGGGGCCCGGAACTGCGGTTCCTCTACAACGACGCCTACCTGCCGCTGCTCGGCACCAAGCACCCGGCGCTCGACAAGCCGGGCGCGCACGTCTGGGACGAGATCTGGCACATCATCGGCCCGATGCTCGAAGGCGTGATGACCACCGGCGAGGCGACCTGGTCGGAAGACCTGCTGCTGCCGATGAACCGGCACGGCTACTGGGAAGAGACCTACTGGACCTACTCCTACAGCCCGGTCCACGACGACGAAGGCGTCGTGCGGGCCGTCTTCACCGCGGTCACCGACACCACCGAGCGCGTGATCGGCGAACGGCGGCTGGCGACCCTGCGCGAGCTCGGCGCCCAGGCCGGCATCGCCCGCAGTGTCGGCGAGGCCTGCGCGCTGGTCACCGGCGTGCTCGGCCGGGCCGGTGCCGACGTCCCCTACGCCGCGATCCACGTCCGTGCGGACGGCGGCGGGGTCACCCTGGCGGCCGTCACCCCCGGCGGCGCCGGGCACGCCGACGGGTGGCCGCTCGGCGAGGTGCTCGCCGACGGCGTTCCGCGCACCGTGTCCGACCTGACGGCCTTCGGCGAGCTGCCGGCGGGCACCTGGTCCACCCCGCCCGCCGAGGCGGTCGTGCTGCCGCTGCCCGGACACGCCGAGGCCGCCGGCGTGATCGTGCTCGCGGCGAGCGCCGGGCACGCGCTCGACGAGTCCTACCGGACGTTCCTCGGGCTGGTGGCCCAGCAGACCGCCGCGCTGGTCAACGGCGCGCTCGCCTACCAGGCGCAGCAGGAGCGCGCGGAGGACCTGGCCGCGCTGGACGCCGCGAAGACCACCTTCTTCGCCAACATCAGCCACGAGTTCCGGACCCCGCTCACCCTGATCCTCGGTCCCGTCGCCGAGCTGGACCGGACGCTGGGCGACGCGGACGAGCGCGTCCGGGAAGAGATCGCCGTCATCCACCGCAACGCGCTGCGGCTGGGCCGGCTGGTGAACAACCTGCTCGACTTCTCGCGGATCGAAGCGGGCCGGATGCAGGCCAGCTTCGAACCGGTCGACCTCGCCGCGTTCACCGCGGAGCTGGCGAGCGTGTTCCGCGCCGCCGTCGAGCGGGCCGGGCTGCGGTTCGAGGTCGACTGCCCGCCGCTGGCCCCGCCGGTGCACGTCGACCGCGGGATGTGGGAGAAGGTCGTCCTCAACCTGCTCTCCAACGCGGTCAAGTACACCTTCGACGGCTCGATCCGGGTGACGACCGACCTCGACGGTGACCACGCGGTGGTCACGGTGGCCGACACCGGGATCGGGATCGACGCCGCCGAGCTGCCCCGGCTGTTCGAGCGGTTCCACCGGATCCCGTCGGCGCGGGCGCGCTCCAACGAGGGCAGCGGGATCGGCCTGGCCCTGGTGCGGGAGCTCGTCGGCATGCACCAGGGCGAGATCGCCGTGGAGAGCACACCCGGCGCCGGCACGACGTTCCGGATCCGGCTGCCGCTGGGCACCCGCCACCTGCCTGCCGAACACGTCGTGCCGGAGCGGCCGGCGGGCGGGATCGACGCCGAGACCGCCGAGCCGTACGTGCAGGAGGCCCTGCGCTGGCTGCCGGACGGCGACCCCACCCCCGACGTCGCACCGGTCCCGGTCACGGGCGCCCGGGTGCTGGTCGCCGACGACAACGCCGACATGCGCGACTACCTCGTCCGGCTGCTGCGCGAGGACTACGCGGTGACCGCGGTGCGCGACGGCGTCGAGGCGCTGGCCGCCGCGGCCGGCGAGCCGCCCGACCTGATCATCAGCGACGTCATGATGCCGCGGCTGGACGGCCTGGGCCTGCTCACCGAACTGCGGCGCGACCCGCGCACCGCCGCCGTGCCCGTGCTGCTGCTGTCCGCCCGCGCCGGGCAGGAGGCCGCCGTCGACGGGCTGGCCGCCGGGGCCGACGACTACCTCGTGAAGCCGTTTTCCGCGCAGGAGCTGATCGCCCGCGTCCGCACGACCATCCGGCTGGCCCGGCTGCGGACCCAGCACTCCCGGTGGCGCGCGGCGATGATCGACTCGCTGCAGGAGGGCTTCTTCGTCTGCGACGCCGACGGGCGGGTCGTGGAGCTGAACGCCGCGTGCGCCGAGCTGCTCGGCTTCGGCCCCGCCGGCCTGCCGTACCCGCCGCCGCACCCGTGGTGGCCGTCCCGCGCCGCCGACCCCGACGCCTACCGGCAGGTCGCCGCCGCCTTCGCCCGCGCGCGGAACGAGCCGGCCGGCAGCTTCGTGCTGCCGCTGCGCCACCGGGCCGGGCACCGGGTGTGGGCCGCGATCGCCTACAACGAGCTGTACGACGACGAGGGCAGCCGCCGGCTCGTCGGCACGATCCGCGACGTCACCGCGGAGCGCTACGCCGTGCAGCGGGAAAACGCGCTCGCCGCGATGAACCAGCGCCTCGCCGGGGTCAGCGGGGTGCCGGACGCGCTGCGCACCGGGCTGGACCTGCTGTGCGAGCTGTGGCAGGCCGAACGCGTGCTCGCCGTGACCTGGCCGCACGACGGCGAGCCGGAGCTCACCTCGACCGACCCCGCCGACGGGAAGTGGACGGACCTCGCCGCGCCGCTGCGCGCGCGGCTCGACGAAGTGCGCACGCTCCCGGCGCTGCACGCGACGCCGGCGGAGGGCGGGGCCGGCGCGACCCTGGACCACCCCGGCGGCCGGCTGACGCTCTGGGTGGAGCCGGACCCGCGCCGCCCGCTCGGCACCGAGGACCGGACGTTGCTGGCGCTGCTGGCCGGGACGCTGGCGCACGCCCTGCGCCGCGCCCACCGCGACGACCGGCAGCGCGAGGTCGCCATCGCGCTGCAGCGCTCGATCCTCGGACCGGCCCAGCTGCCCGACGGCTTCGCGGTGCGCTACGAACCGGCGAACCCGCCGCTGGAGGTCGGCGGCGACTGGTACGACGTCGTCCCCCTGTCCGGTGACCGGATCGGCATCGTCGTGGGCGACTGCGTCGGCCGGGGACTCGCCGCGGCCACGGTGATGGGCCAGCTGCGCAGTGCCTGCCGCGCGCTGCTGCTGGAGGCGAACGGCCCGGCGCACACCCTGACCACCCTCGACCGCTTCGCCGACCGGCTGCCGGGTGCCCTGTGCACCACCGTCTTCTGCGGGATCCTCGACCCCGCCACCGGCGCGCTCACCTACAGCAGCGCCGGCCACCCGCCGGCCACGCTGGTGCACCGCGACGGCTCGGCGGAGTTCCTCGACGCGGGCGGCAGCGTGCCGCTCGCGGTCCGCGTCCCCGCCACGCGCCCGGAGGCCACGGCGGTCGTCCCGGTCGGCTCGCTGCTGATGCTCTACACCGACGGCCTCGTCGAACGCCGCCGCGAGTCCCTGGACGACGGCATCGACCGGGCCACCTCGGCCGCCCACGACGCGCGGGACGCCGACCTCGCCGACCTGGCGGCGGCGCTGATGACCGGGCTCCGGCCGGCGGACGGGTACGAGGACGACGTCGCGCTGCTGCTCTACCGCCGGTCGGTACCGCCGCTGGAGCTGGACTTCCCGGCGCACCCGGACAGCCTCGCCTCGACGCGCCACTGGCTGCGTGCGTGGCTGGGCACGGCTTCGCTCGGCGAAGACCTCGCGCAGGACGTGCTCGTCGCCACCGGCGAGGCCTGCGCGAACGCCGTCGAGCACGCTTATCCCGAAGACTCGGGCAACGCGCACCTCTCGGCCCGCTTCGCCGGTTCGCAGCTGCTGGTCACGGTGACCGACCACGGCCACTGGAAGCGGCCGCCCCCGGACAACCACGTCCTGCGCGGTCGCGGGATGCCGATGATGGAAGCACTGGCCGACACGGTCGCGGTGCAGCACGACACGACTGGCACCACCGTCACGCTGGAATGGAGAATCGGTTCGTGACGACGGCACTCACGCTGGTCGCCTCGGCGGGCGACGACGGGGACCGGATCCTGACCGTGACCGGTGAGATCGACATGGGCAACGCGGCCGAGTTCGGGGCCGCCCTGGACCGCGAGCTCGCGGCCGGGACCGCCCTGACCGTCGACCTGACCGGGGCGACCTACCTCGACAGCGCGGGCATCGCGGCCCTGTTCGACCGCGCCGCGGCCCACGACCTGCGCCTGATCGCACCCCGGTTGCTCGAACGCGTCCTGCGGGTCTCGGGTTTCACCGAAGCCGCGAAAGTCACCATCCGCTGAAGGGTTGACCCGCTCCGTACCGGGTATGCGACGGTCAGCGACGGCCGCGGGGTGGGTTGTGCCGCCAGGTCGCCGCGAGGTGGTTCCCGGCGCCAACCCACGACGTTCAGCAGTGAGCCTCGGGCCGGTGCCACCGCTCCCTCCTGGCTCACCGGGCCCGTTCCGCCCGCGGGTAAGGTTCGCGCAGGAACTCGGGACGGGAGTGAGCGCAGTGACCGGTGATCCCATCCCGTCGGAGCACCTCGACGAGCTGACCGCCGCCATGGCGGACCTCACGGGTGCCCTGGAGACCGAACCCTCCGAGGCGGAGATCCTCGACGTCGTCTGCGCCGAAGCCGTCCGCGCCGTGCCCGGGGCCGACATGGCCAGCATCACCGCGATCCGCGACGGCCGGCCGGAAACCGCCGCCTCCACCGACGACCGCGCCGTCGACATCGACCGCGTCCAGTACGCGGCGGGCGAGGGCCCGTGCCTGCGGGCGGCCGAGAGCGGCGAGATCGTCCGGCTGCCGCTCGCCACCGCCGGCGCGCTGTGGCCCGAGTTCACCTCGCACGCGCTGAGCCTCGGCGTCGGCAGCTACCTCGCCGCGCCGCTGCGCGTGGACGGCACCCTCGCCGGCGCGCTCAACCTCTTCGGCTACGGGGACCACGGCTTCGCCGAGACGGACTCACGGATGCTGCGGCTCTACACCACGATCGTCTCGTTCGGACTGCGCACCACGCGCCGCTACCACCGGGCCCGGCAGCGCGCCGCCGAGCTCGAGCTGGCGATGAGCTCGCGGGCGGTGATCGAGCAGGCCAAGGGCATCCTCATGGCCGTGCACGGGATCACCGCCGACGAGGCCATGAAGCGCCTGATCGCGGAGTCGCAGCACACCAACGTGAAGCTCCGGGACGTCGCGACCCGGTTCGTCGAAAGCCTCTCGGCCGGCTGAGGTTCACGCGGTGCGCCGGACCGGGAACGGCCAGGTCAGCGTGATCACCGTGCCGTCGTCGGTCGAGCGGAGGTCCAGGCCGTCGACCAGCGCCTGGATCAGCCGCAGCCCGCGGCCGCCGTCGGACCGCTCCGCGATCGTGGTCCAGCGTCCCTGGTCGGCGACGGTGACGATCAGCACGTCCTCGTCGATCCGCGCCCGGACGTCGATCAGCCCCGGCCGGCCGTGGTAGGCGTGGTCCAGCACGTTCGCCATCGCTTCCCAGCAGGCCAGCACGACGTCGTCGGCCTGCCTGCCGACCTCGTCACCGGCACGTCTGCGCAGCCACGACACGAGGTGCCGGCGCAAGCTCGGCAGAGTCCGTGGCGAAACCGTGCCGCGGTACCGCCAGCCGTCCGCTCCGTGCTCTTCCACGTTCACCTCCTCGGGGGACTGTGGGTTTGCTACCCACCGGTCGGATTTCTCAATCACGGGTAACGACTTTCCCTGCTGCGTTCGGCTCTGGTGCGCCGCGGGCCGGCGTGATCGGATGGGCGGATGACTCGGTCGACGTCGTCCGTGGTGCTGTGCGCGGTGCTGGCCGCCGCCCTCCTGCCCGCACCGGCAGCCGCCGCTGCCGCCCCGGCTCCCGGTCCGGGAGCTCTCTCGCACTTCGGGCTGGCCCGCAAGGACTGCCTGGGCACCGCGCGGAACACGACGAGCAAGGCGTGGTTCACCGTGGCGGGTGGCGTGCTGTCCGATGTGTACGCGCCGGTGATCGACAACACGAACGTCGAGACGCTGCAGTTCGCCGTCACCGACGGCGCCACGTTCACCGACCTGCAGGCGCGGGACATGACCTACACCGTCCGCACCAGCGCGGGCGGGATGGCCTGCGAGGTGACGTCGACCCCGCGCAGCGGCAAGTACCGGCTGGTGACCGAGTACCTGACCGACCCGGCCCGGACCGGCGTGCTCATCCGGACGCGCCTGGACCCGCTGCGGGGGTCCGGCCGCGACCTCAAGGTCTACGTGCGGTTCGACGCGAGCATCAACGGCAACGGCGGGGGTGGCCCGGCGAACGGCGGCGGGGACACCGCGACCGTCGACGCGGCGACGAGCGCGCTGGTCAGCGCCGACCCGAACACGGTGTCGAGCGCGCCGGCCCGCGACTACGCCACCCCGCTGGCCGCCGCGCTGCGCGCCGACCGCCGGTTCCTGAACACGTCCAGCGGGTTCGTCGGCACCGCCGGCGACGGGCTGGCCCAGCTCGACCGCGACCACCGGTTGACCGACCGGACGTCGTCGGCGGTGAACGGCAACGTCGTGCAGACCGCGCAGCTGGACCTCGAGCCGCGCCGCCCGGCCGTGCTGGCGCTGGGCTTCGGCCCGGACGCGCGCGCGGCGGTCCAGACCGCCGGCGCGAGCCTGCGCACGCCGTTCGACCAGAGCTACCGCGACTACGCGCGCGGCTGGCGCGACTACGACAACCGGCTGGTTCCCTTGCACGGCAAGGACTCGGACGCCTACTACCAGTCGGTCAACGTGCTGAAGGCCAGTGAGGACAAGACGTTCCCCGGCGCGGTGGTCGCCTCGCTCGGCAGCCCTTGGGGCCAGGCGGTTTCCGCGGGCGACGCGCCCGGCGGCAAGCCCGTCTACTTCGGTTCCTACCGCGAGATCTTCGCCCGCGACCTCTACGAAAGCTTCTCGGGCCTGCTCGCCGCGGGTGACCGCGAGACGGCGCGAGCCAGCGTCCGGTGGTTGTTCAGCCGGCAACAGCAGCCCGATGGCCGCTTCCCGCGCAACTCCATGCTCAACGGCAAGAAGGCGCCCGACTCCGGCGGCGACCAGCTCGACGAGAGCGCGTACCCGATCCTGATGGCGTTGCAGGCGGGGCTCGACCGCGACCGCACGCTCTACACCGGCCACATCCGCGCGGCGGCGGACTTCGTCGTCGCGCACGGCCCGTCGTTCGGCTCCGAGCGCTGGGAAGAACAGGGCGGCTACTCCCCCTCGACGATCGCCGCCGAGATCGCCGGGCTCGTCGCCGCCGGAGTGATCGCCGACCGCAACGGCGACCCGGCGCGCGCCCGCGTCTACCGGGCCACCGCGGACCACTTCCAGCGCAGCATCAAGGGCTGGACGGTGACGTCGAACGGGCCGTACGGCGGCCGGTACTTCCTGCGCCTGACCAAGAACGGCGACCCGAACTCCGAATGGATCTACAACCTCGGGAACGGCTCGGTCGACGCCGACCAGCGCGCGGTCGTCGACGCCGGGTTCCTCGAGCTGACGCGCCTCGGCGTGCTGCCGGCGAACGACCCGGACGTCACGGCGTCGCTCGCCGTCGTGGACCGGGTGATCAAGCGGGACACCCCGGCCGGGCCGGGCTGGTACCGCTACGGCACTTCCGCGGCGGGCAGCGAGGACGGCTACGGCGACTGCTACGAGCCCGACCCGACGAACTGCGCGCCGACCGGGGCACCGTGGCCGGGGCCGAACACCGGGTCCGGGCACCTCTGGCCGGTGCTCGCCGGTGAACGCGGCGAACAGGCCGTGCAGACCGGCGATCGCGCCGGCGCCGCGGCGCTGCTGCGCGCCATGCGGGCCCAGACCGGCGGCACCGGGCTGATTCCCGAGCAGGCGTGGGAAAACCCGGCGGTGCCGGCGTCGCCCTACGGCTCGGACCCGCGCACGGCGTCGATCGGGTTCGCCCCCGGGCAGCCCGCCGGTTCGGTCGCGCCGCTGAGCTGGGCGCAGTCGCAGTCGGTGCGCCTGGCCCGGGCCCTGGACGACGGACGGCTGACCGAACAGCCCGCCGACGTCCGCGCCCGGTACGTCACGCAAGCACCGCCCGCGGCGCTGACGGTCAGCCTCGACGCCCCGGCGTCGGTGTCGACCGCGACCGCGGCGGTCACCGGCACCGCACCTGCGGGCAGCCGGGTCGATCTCGCCGTGTCGGCCACCGACGCGGGGACGACGTCGGTGCTGTCGACCCGGGCGACGGCGGCCGGGACGTTCAGCGCGACGGTGCCGACGCCGCTGGGCGCGAACGTCGTCACCGCGACCGCGACCTCCGGCAATGGGACCGGATACGCGCAGAAGACGATCAGCTCGGACTTCGTCACCGGCACGGTCCTGCTCGACGCGGCCGACCCGGACGGCGACGACAACGGCCCGGGCACGTACACCTACCCGACGGCGGGCGACTTCCACGCGGGCGCGTTCGACCTGCAGCGGTTCCAGGTCATCGACTCGGGCACGAACCTCGTGTTCCGCGCCCAGGTCCGTGATCTGTCCCCGACCTTCGGCTCGCCGCTGGGCGCACAGCTGCTGACGATCTACGCGCACGACCCGGCCGCGACGGCGACGTCGACCGCGGCGCCGTTCCCGAGCCGCGCGTACTCGATCGCGGCTTCGGACGCGTGGAGCCGGCGCCTCGAGGTCCAGGGCTTCGCCGACCCGGCGCTCGTCGATGCTTCGGGCGCTTCACTGGCGACGCCGTCCGTGCAGGCTTCGCAGGCGACGCGGTACATCACGGTGAGCGTGGCGAAGTCGGCGTTCGGGACACCGGCCGCCGGCTGGACGTTCGCGGTCGTGCTGACCGGGCAGGACGGCAACTCCCCCGACCAGGCGCGGCCGTTCACGCCGACGGCGGGGCAGTACACGTTCGGCCTGTGCGCGGCCGGCGGCACGGCGCCGATCTGCGCGGCGGACCCGGCGACGGCACCGAAGGCGTTCGACGTGCTGACGCCGTCCGGAGTGGACCAGGCGGCCGAGCTGGACCCGACGCGCGGGCCGGTCGCGGTGCGTGGCGTGCCGGTGGGCTGATCTGGCACGCTCGGAAGGGTGATCGACGACTTCGCGAAACGGTATCTGCACGACGATCTGCGCGAGGCCCGCGAGGCGGTGCTGGAGAAGCTCGACGGGCTGGACGAGTACTCCGTGCGCCGCCCGCTGACCGCGACCGGGACCAACCTGCTCGGCCTGGTGAAGCACCTGGCCCTGTGGGAGACCCGGTACCTGGGCGAGGTGTTCGGCCGGCCGTTCCCCGAGCCGCTGCCTCGCTGGGACGACCTCGAAGCGCGCGGCCGGGACTTCTGGGCGACTCCGGAGGAGACCCGCACGGAGATCGTGGCCCGCTACCGCCGCGTCGCGGAGCACTCCGACGCGACGATCGACGCACTCGAGGTCGACGCGCCGGGGCACGTGCCGTGGTGGCCGCGGCCGGATGTGCTGCTGTTCAACGTCATGGTGCACGTGCTCACCGAGACCAACCGGCACGCCGGGCACGCCGACATCCTGCGAGAACAGCTGGACGGGGCGACCAGCGCCCCCTCCCGGGACAGCGAGTTCTGGACGGCGCGGTACGCGGAGATCGAGCGGGCGGCCACAGCTGCTCGTTAGGGGGACGTTCAAGATCACTCGGGGTTGCTTTTGTGCGGGCAATCGCACTTCGGAGCTAACCTGATCGAGTCTTGGGCATCTTTTCCTGTGAACGCGAAGTACTGCCACAGGAAGGGGTTCCTCTGATGTCCGTTCGCCGTACGCTCACCGCCCTCGCCGTGACCGGCGCCGCCGCGACCGCCGTCGCCGCCACGGCCGGGACCGCCTCCGCGATGCCGACCGACTTCAACTGCACCTCTTCGCAGATCGACACGACGCTCGTCGCCGGGTCCCCGGGTGCGGGCCAGCGCTACGCGTCGGTCGAGTTCACCGCGAAGCCGGGTGAGTCGTGCACGCTGCAGGGCGCGCTGCCGCTGGTGTTGTCCGGCGCGCCCGGCGTGACGGTGACCGCGGACCCGGCCGCCGCCGACGCGCCGCCGGTCACGGTCGCCGACGGCGCGCCCGCGTCGATGATGCTGCACTGGACCGGGATCGAGGCCCCGGAGAACCAGGTCCGCCCGGCGAGCGTCACGGTGACCGCGCCCCAGACGACCACCCCGCGCGGCGACACCAGCGACCCGGCGATCACGCTGCCGTGGAACCAGGGCCCGCTCGACGCATCGGCCGAGGCGCACGGCCTGACCGTCGGCGCGGTGACCGCGGGCCCCGCCGAGTCCTGACACGCCCGGCGGACGACACGCCGGCTACCGCCGTGTCGTCCGCCCAATCACGCGTGCCGACCCTCCAAACACGCGAGCCGACCCTCCAAGCACGCAAGCCGACCCTCCAAGCACGCGAGCCGACCGTTCAGGCACGCGTGCCGTCCACTGTGGACCGGTCAGCCGCGGCCGACGTGGTCGTCGCCGGCCTCGTGGTGGCCGCCGTGGTCGTCGCCCGGCTCGTTGCCCCGGCCGCCGTGGTCGTCTCCGGCCTCGTGGTGACGGCCGTGGTCGTCGCCCGGCTCGGTGCCTCGGCCGCCGTGGTCGTCGCCGAGGTCGTGGGTGCGCGTCGGGTACGTGCTCGGCGCGGTCCGGGTCGGGTAGGTGCTCGGCGCCGGGCGGCTCGCGCTCGGCGAAACCGTGGCTTCGCTGCTTCGCGTGGTTTCCGTGGCCGAGGGTTCGCTCGTTGTGGTGGCCTCGGCGGACGTGGGCACCCGCGTGCCGTCGTCGGCTCCGGACTGCGCCAAAGCCGCCGTCGTCCCGCCCACCGCGAGTGCCGCGCCGGCCGCCGCGATCACCAGAATCTTGCGCATGTCTGCTCCTTCTCGTTCTCCGACAACGAAAGAAGCATCACGCGCCCGGCCATAGCGGCGCGCTGCGCGACGCTTAAGGCATCCCTAAAGCCTTCCCGAGGTCCAGCACGATCCGCGCCCCCGGTCCGCGGGTGACCGTGAACTCCCCGCCGGACGCACGGGCCGTCTGGCGGGCGATGTCCAGCCCGAGCCCGGTCGACCCGGCGCCGCTCGCCCCCCGCTCACCCTCGTCGAAGCCCGGCCCCTCGTCCGTGACCTCCAGCCGGGCGCCGTCCGGGGTGGCCGTGAGCCGGATCGCGTAGGCCGTCCCCTCCGGCGTGTGCGCGAAAACGTTGCCCAGCAACGCATCCAGGCTCGCGGCCAGCTCCGCCTCGCCGACCGCGACCGGCAGCGGACCGTCGTCGAGCGAGACCGTCGCCGCGCGGTCCTGGTCCTGCGCGAGCACCGACCAGAACTCGGCCCGTGCGCGGACGACCGCAACCGCGTCGCACGAGCCGGGCGCCGAATCCCGCGCCCGCGCCTGGTCGATCAACGCAGTGACCTGGCGCTCCAGGCTTTCCGCGTGGCCGGTGATCCGCTCGGCCTCGGCGGGATCGGCCAGCGACTCGGCGTCCAGCCGCAGCACGGTCAACGGCGTCCGCAGGCGGTGCGAGATGTCCGCGACGGCCTCGCGTTCCTGCCGCACCAGGTCCCGGATCCGCGCGGCCAGCAGGTTGAGCGCAGCGGCGACCGACCGCACCTCCCCCGGCCCACCGGGGCGCGCCCGGGCGTCGAGGTCACCCTCGGCGAGCCGGCGCGACACCGCCGCGAGCTCGTGCACCGGCCGGACGATCGAGCGGGCCAGCCGGTCGGCGACGAACACCCCGAGCGCCAGCAGCACCACGCCCAGCCCGGCCAGCACCAGCCAGGCCGCCCCCAGTCCGCGGGTCAGCTCGGCCCGCTCGACGAACGCGCGCACGACGGCAGTCCCGCGAGGCAGGCCCTGGACCGCGACGAGGATTTCGCGGCCACCGGCGTCCTCCACGGTCAGGCTGCTGCCCTGCGCCGCGGCCAGGGCGACGCCCGGGGTGCGCGGGGTGGGCGCGCCGAGCACGGTCCCGTCCGGCAGGAACACCGTCACCGGGTGGCCCGCGGTCGTGTTGAGCTGGTCGACCGCCGGGCGCAGCGACGCCGCGTCGGACGTCGCCACCAGGGACGTCAGCGACTGCGCCTTCGCCGTCGCGGCGGTGACCGCGCGGTCCGCGGTGACCGACCGCAGCAGGATCGCCAGCGGCACCAGGAACGCGACGAGCACCAGGCTCATCGCGGCCGCGACCAGCACCGCGAGCCGCTTCCTCACGCCGGGCCCTCCGGTTCGGCCAGCCGGACGCCGACCCGCCGGACGGTGTGCAGGTACCGCGGCTCCTGCGCGGTCTCGCCGAGCTTGCGCCGCAGCCACGACAGGTGGACGTCGACCGTCTTGTCCGCGCCGGCGTAGGGCAGCTTCCAGACGTCGGCGAGCAGCTCGCGCTTGCTCACCACGGTCCCGGCCCGGGTCGCGAGGTAGTGCAGGAGGTCGAACTCGCGCGGGGTGAGGTCCAGCGGCGCGCCGTCGAGGGCCGCCTGCCGCGTCCGCGCGTCGACCGACAGGCCGCCGACGACGACCGGGGCCGTCGTCTCCTCCGGCTCGGCCCGCCGCAGCACGGCGCGGATCCGCGCGTCGAGCTGGGCGCCGCCGAACGGCTTGACCACGTAGTCGTCGGCACCGGCGTCGAGCAGCCGGACGATCTCCTCCTCCGCGCCCCGGGCGGTGACCACGATGATCGGCACCGCGCTGACCGCCCGCACCATCCGCAGCACCTCGCGGCCGTCGAGGTCGGGCAGCCCCAGGTCGAGCAGGACGACGTCGGGCCGGTCGGTGACCGCCGCCTGCAGCCCGGCCATCGCGGTCGGCGCCGAGGTCACCGTGTGCCCCCGCTCGCCCAGCGCGCGCAGCACGGCCGTGCGGATGGTCGGGTCGTCCTCGACGAGCAGCACGGTCGCCATTCCCGGGAGGCTACACACGCGACGCCGCTTCGCCGGGCTCCTGGCGAACGCTAAGGGCGTCTTAGCCGCACGTTAACCCGCCCGGATGGCACAGTGGACGGGTGACCAGGCGCGGACTGCTGATGAGCGGGGGCTGGCTGCTGGCCGCCGCGGTCACCGCGGGCGCCGGCACGGTGGCCCTCGACGTCGTCGGCGCGGGCATCCTCGGCCCGCAGAACCAGCCGCTGTCGCAGGACGACGTGGCTCGCGCGCTGGCAACCGTGCCGACGAGCACGACACCAGTGGCCCCGGCCTCGACCACGACGTCGTCGAGCGCCCCGGCGCCGCGCGGCCTGACCGTCCCCGGCGGCCGCCTGGTCGCGAAGTGCACCGGGGACCGGATCGAGCTGATGTCGTGGAGCCCGGACCCGGGCTGGCGCACCGACGACGTCTCCCCCGGCCCGGCCGCCACCGCGTCGGTGAAGTTCAAGAACGGCGGGACCGAGAACGTGACGGTCGTGACGTGCCTCGCCGGTGAGCCGCACGCCGACACGGTCGCCGACGACAGCGGCGGCGGCCACCACGGACGCGGCTAGCCCGGCAGCCCGGCGTTGAGCCGGGCCAGGATGCCGTGCGGGAACGGCAGTTCCGGCGCGCTGACCGCGGTGAGCCGGTCGAGCTGGGCCTCGGTGAGGTCGAGCCCGAGCGCGCCGACGGTTTCGGCGAGCTGCTCCGGGGACCGGGCGCCGATCAGCGGCGCGGGCATGCCCGGCCGGCGCGTCACCCAGTGCAGCGCCACCTGGGCCGGGGTCGCGCCCGCCTCGGCCGCGACCTCGCGGACGACGTCCAGCACGGCCCAGCGCGTTTCCGGCAGCGAGCGGTAGGGCGCGCCCTCGGCGAGCCGTCCCGCCCCACCGCCGTCGCGGGTGTACTTGCCGGACAGGAACCCGCCGCCGATCGCGCCCCACGGCTGGACCGCGATGCCGAACTCCCGCGCCAGGGGCACGTGCTCGGCCTCGATCGCCCGCTCGACCAGGGAGTACTCCAGCTGCAGCGCGGTCACCGGCGGGCCGCCGAGCATGGCGGCCTTCGTCGCGTACCAGGCCGGGACGTCGCTGAGGCCCACGGCGCGGATCTTCCCGGCGCGCACGAGGTCGCCGAACGCCGCCATGACCTCTTCGGCCGGGGTGAAACCGTCCCAGATGTGCAGCCAGTACAGGTCGACGTGGTCCACGCGCAGCCGCCGCAGCGACGCCTCCAGCGAGGCGACCATGTTCTTGCGGCCGTTGCTGCGGTGGCGCGGGTCGGACCGCGGTTCGCCGCCGCTGAAGTCGGGCCCGGAGTACTTGGTGGCGAGCACGACGTCGTCCCGGCCGACGTCGCGGAGGAACTCGCCGACCAGCTCCTCGCTGCGGCCGGCGCTGTAGTTGTCGGCGGTGTCGACGAAGTTGCCGCCGTCCTCGACGTAAGCGCGGAAGATCTTGCGCGCGGTGTCGTCGTCGGCGCAGAAGGAGCCGGTGCCGAAGGTCATCGCGCCCAGCGCGAGCGGCGAGACCCGCAGCCCGGAGCGGCCCAGCGGCCGGTAGTCGTCCAATCGTGTCATGTCCCCGATCGTGCAACCCGGAGCGTGGTCCGGGTCAAACCCGATCGAGGGCATTCCAGGGCAACTTCGGGGAGAAAACGAGCCATCCTCCCGGTTAGCCCGAAATGAACACCTGGGGTGCGCTAACCTGGCCCGATCGTGGGGCTCGTTGCCCTGTACCCCGGCGTGGCGAGGAGTCGAATTCGTGCAACCCAATCTGGGGCCAGGTGAAGACTTCGAGCTGCTGCTCGAGCGTCAGGTCCGGGACATGCAGTCGAAGGCGGCGGCGCTGAGCGAAGCGCTTTCCGCGGCCGGTGCCACGGTCCGCTCCCGCGACGGGTCGGTCACCGTGACGCTCGCGCCGAACGGCGCGCTCACGAACCTCGAACTCGGGCACCGCGCGACCGAAATGGGCTCCGCACGGCTGACCGCGGCGATCATGAGCACGGTGCGCGAAGCGCAGCGCCAGACCGCCCGCAGCGTCGCGGACTCCTTCTCCACGATCAACGGCGACGGCGAGTCGACCGACATGGTCCGGTCCTTCCTGCCGCCGGACCCGCCGCCCGACGGCGACTTCGCGGCGCCGGAGAGCGCCGAGCCCGAGCGGACCCCGCCGCCGGCCGCTCCCCCGGCGCGGCCGCCCGCACCGCCGGCCCCGCCGGCCGCCGGGCCCGCCCCGCGTCGCCGTCCCCCGGCCGACGACCACCCCGACGACGAATCGAACCCCTGGTGAGCGGCGGCGGCTTCAGGGTCAATTCGGAGCCCCTGGCCACCTTCGGCAAGCACCTCGACGAGCTCCAGAGCAACCTGCAGGGCACGGCCGACCTGGTCGGCGGCATGACGTGCGACCCCGGCATGTTCGGCATCAACCCGGCGTGCCAGCTGATGGCGGCGGGCGCGAGCACGTGGACCGACAAGGCGCACCACCAGTTCGGCGACTACGCCAAGACCATCGGCGAGTTCTCCGACAAGGTCGCCGAGGCCGCGAAGCGCTACCAGTCGGGCGAACAGGACGCCGTCGATTCGATCGTGAGGTTCGAGTAGTGGGCGACGACTACAAGAGCAAGGACGTCAGCCTCCACGGCTCCGAACTCTTCAACAGCGACAACGCCTCCGCCGGTGCCGGGTTCTTCGAAGCGGCGATCGGCCTGGACAAGGCCGTCAAGGAGAACGACCAGGTCGCGATCGGCATCGGCGCGGCGGGCATGGCGCTGGAGACCATCGGTCTCGTGCTGGACCCGATCGGCAGCCTGCTCACCGCCGGGATCGGCTGGCTCATCGAGCACATCACGATCCTGCGGTGGCCGCTGGACATCCTGATGGGTGACCCCATCGGCATCAACGCGGCCGCCGAGGCGCTCTCGGCCGAGAAGAAGAAGCTGGAGCAGTGGTCGACCGACCACCAGTCGGCGATCGAGACGCTCATGAAGGACTGGTCCGGCAACGCCGCGGACCAGTTCAAGAAGGACATGGACGCGGTCACCGAGCAGCTCACCTCCCTCGGCGGCTACCTCGACCAGGCCGGCAAGAACATGAAGATCGCCGGCGGCATCGTCGGCGCGTTCCGCGGCATCTTCCGCGACCTGATCGCGATGCTCCTGGCGACGATCATCAAGGGCGCCCTGATCGCGGCGGCGCTGGCCCCGGTGACGTTCGGCGCGTCGATCGCGATCTTCATCGGCACCACGATCGGCACGGTGGCCACGGCGCTGGGCAAGATCGGCGCGAAGCTCGTCCAGCTGGGCCGCAAGCTCGGCGACCTGGTGAAGGCGCTGGCGAAGATGGGCAAGGCGGGCGACGAGATCGCGGGCGCGAAGCCCCCGACGAGCAGCCTGACGCCGACCCCGACCCCCAAGCCGGACGCGACCCCGTTGCCGAAGCCGGACTCGACGCCCACGCCGAAGCCGGACACGACCCCGTCGTCGGCGACGCCGGAGCCGAAGCCCGAGCCCAAGCCGGACACGACACCCGAGCCCAAGCCCGACACCACGCCGTCGTCGGCCACGCCGGAACCGAAGCCCGAGCCCAAGCCGGACACGACCCCGGAACCCAAGCCCGAGCCGAAGCCCGAGCCCGCGCCGTCGTCGTCCTCGGCGACCCCCGAGCCGAAGCCGGAACCCAAGCCCGATCCCAAACCGGAGCCGAAGCCGGACACCACGCCGTCGTCGGCCGCCCCGGAGCCGAAGCCCGAGCCCAAGCCGGACACCACGCCGGAACCGAAGCCCGACACGACACCGGAGCCCAAGCCGGAGCCCGCGCCGTCGTCGTCCTCGGCCACCCCGGAACCGAAGCCCGAGCCCAAGCCCGACACCACCCCCGAGCCCAAGCCGGAACCCAAGCCGTCCTCGGCGACCCCGGAACCCAAGCCGGAACCCAAGCCCGAGCCCAAGCCGGAACCCGCGCCGTCGTCGTCCTCGACCACGCCGGAACCGAAGCCCGACGCCACTCCGGACCCGAAGCCGGACGCCACCCCGGCGCCGACCCCGGATCCCAAGCCGCACAAGCCGTTCACCGACCAGATGACCGCGGTCATCAAGGACAAGCTGTCCAAGGTGGACGGTGTCACGCCCGAGATCCTGCAGAAGTTCGACAAGATCAACAACTTCTCCGTCGAGCAGCTCGGCAAGGTCTTCGGCAAGGAAGGCGCCGAGAAGTTCGAGTCGGCCATCAAGATCATGACCGACCCGTGGTTCGGCAAGTCGGGCCTGGCCGGCAAGACCGTCGTCGACATGATCAAGGGCGTGCCCGCCAGCATCGGCAACGTCACCGGCGGCGGGGACGACGACTAGTCACTCCTCCGCCAGGATCACCGCCCGGGACGCGAGGTGCAGCGCCAGCCTCTCGTCCGGGCGGGACAGGTCCACCCCGAGCAGCTGCTCGATCCGCGCGATCCGGGCCGCCACGGTGTTGCGGTGCACGCCCAGCACGGTGGCGGTCTCGGCGATCGACGACTCCGCGTCGAGGTAGGCGGCGAGGGTCCGGACCAGCTCGCCCGGCGCGTCCCGCAGCGGCGCGACGAGTGCTCGGGCCGCGGGCTCGAACGTGTCCGTGCGGGTCCACTCCAGCAGCAGCTGAGCCATCCCGAGCTGGTCGACGTGCAGGAAGTGACCGGTCTCGGGCCGGGTCGCGGCGAGCCGGGCCGCGTCGAGGGCCTCCGCGACGGTCGCCGCCAGCCCCTCCGGCCGCGGGTGCGGCCGCCCGACCCCCATGTGCGCGCCGAGGCGCAGCGCCCGGTGCGCGGTCTGGAGCCGGGTCGCCAGGGAGCGCACGCGTTCCGCCGTGGGCTCGTGGTCGAAGGTGACCCAGCCGGTCCAGCCGTCGCCGTGCTCGACGACGACCGCCTCGACGTCCAGCGCCCGCATGACCTCCTGCGTGCGCGCGACCGTGTCGACTGCCGCCGGGACGCCGATGTGCAGGCCGACGTGCCAGCCGCCGAGCCGCCAGCCGGCGTCGGCGACGCGGCGGCGCAGGTCCGCGCCGGGTTCGGTGTCGAGGCGCAGGAGGTCGCCGAGCAACGCGGTGCGGGAGCGCGCGTCGCGTTCCAGTTCGAGCCGGTTGGCGAGCAGCCACCGCTGCAACGCCCCGGCGGCGACGGCGAGCGCGGGCGGCACGACGTCGGCCCGCGCGGCTTCGGTCCCCCGCAGTTCGGCCGCGAGCCACATCGCCGGGCGCTGCAGGAGAACGGGGTGGGCCAGGAAGACGCTGTCGTGGCCGTCGATCCGCTGCGGCACGGCCTCGTCCAGCCGCACGCGCCCGGCGACTTCACCGGCGAGCGGCACACCCCGGTCGTCGAGCACAGCGACGGGCGAACGCAGCAGCCGCCGCAGCACGGCGACGACCTCTTCGGGCGGCCGCAGCCGATCCCCGAGGGCGCGGTGGGTGGCCAGCAGCAGATCGGCCCGGTCGAGTTCGGGCGCGGCGAGCAGCAGCCGCGCTTCGACGAGCAGATCCAGCGGCGCGGCACCGGTGGTCAGCAGCGGAACGGCCAGGCGATCGGCCAGCAGGCGCGACGCGGTGAGCGGTGCGGTCCCGGGCAGCAGGACTCCGGTGGCCCCGGCATCGGCACAGCGCCGCAGAAGGGCATCGATCTGCCAGTCGGTCCCGGCAACCGGCCGGGCGACCACGGTGAGTTCCCCGGGCGCGGGGAGGTGCGAAGCGTCCAAAGTGGCCTGAACGGTCGCGAGTGGACGGTCGAGCCCGGCCGCACCGGCGAGCAGCCGGACGTGTTCGGCCCAGCCGGGGAGGGAGAGAACCCGGCGCAGGCTCACGGGAACCTCGCCAGGCCGGTGCTGCTCACGACAGCTCCGCCGGGCTCGCTGCCCCCACGCACGACGCTCCGCCCGCAACGCACTCGCCGCCCGCTCACCACAGCCCCGCCAGGTTCATTGCCCCCACGCGCGACGCCCGGCCCGCAATACACTCGCCGCCCGCTCACGACAGCCCCACCAGACTCGCCACCCCACGCGCGACGCCCGGCCCGCAACTCACTCGCCGCCCACTCACCACAACCCCACCAGGCCCCGCCCCCACGCACGACGCCCCGCCCGCAACCCACTCACGACAACCCCGCCACGCTCGCTGCCCCCACCCACGATGCCCCGCCCTCCCCGGCCGGTGCCACCCGCCGCGCTGCGCTCCGGCGCAAGCACCCGCCGCCCCCTCACTCCGCGCCCACCGGATCGCAGTCGATTCCGTACGCCCGGGGCCGGACCACCGGCAGCCAGCGCGGGTCCGTCCAGAACGGCGCCGCCGCCAGCCGGACCACGTCCACCTCCACCCCTGCACGGATCGCGTCGCACGACACCGGGACTCCCGTGCGGTGGTCCAGGACCGACAGCACGTCCGGGGTCGACGCCACCGGCTCCCCGTCGCGCAGGGCCAGCAGGTACTCGTTCTCCATCTCCAGCCGCAGCAGCGCGCCGTCGCGGTGGTCGGCCAGCGTGACGCTGCCGCGGCCGAAGCCCGGGCTTCCGTGCTGCCCCGGCCCCGGGTGCCGCGCCACCTCCAAGACCCGCCCGCGCGCCAGCACCGATCCCGCCAACGCCGCCGCAAGCTCGTCGCGAGGCGGGCTCTCCCCCGCCGCCAGCACCCGGCGGCCCAGCTCCAGAGCGCCGCTCGTCGTTCCCGGGACCGAACACTCCGCCAGCTCGCCGGCCGGGATCGGGGCCAGCGCGAACGCCGCCCACCCGCCGGAGCCGGCCAGGAACGCCCGGGTGCCCCGCTCGATCACCACGTCGGACCCGGCCGCGAGCACCACGACCTGCCCGCCGGGCTCCGCCAGCGCCGCCGGGGCGACCCCACGGCCGGTCGCCGCCACCGAGAACTGGTCGAGCCGGGGCAGTCCGCGGCCGGACAGGTCCGCGTCGACGTACCCCAGCCCGAGCTGGTCGGCCACGACCATCGGCAGCAGCCCGTTGAGGCCGCCGATCTCGATCGACATCAGCGCGTCGGCACGCTCGCCGGTCCAGCGTTCGACGGCGGCCACCGCGGCCGCGAACTCGCCGCCGCCCGGCAGCTTCTCGGTGAACGCCGCCGTCGCCCCGACGACGCCGATCGGCACCACCCGGGCCGAAGGCGCCAGCTCGGCCGCCGGGGACACCACCAGCGACCGGCCGTCCGCGAGCAGCCGGCGCAGCAGCACGGCGGCGGTCACGGTGTCCCCGCCGCCGCCGGACCCGAGCAGGGCCACCCCGCGTTCGAGGGCGGCCACGTCACCAGCGGTGATGCGCATGACTGACCACAGTAGACGAGCTCAGCGCAGCGCGTAGCCACCGTCGGGGTAGAGCGTCGACCCGGTCGTGTAGCTGCTGCCGAACAAGTACAGCACCGCATCGGCCACTTCGGACTCCTTCCCGACGCGGTGCAGCAGCGTGTCCGCGCGGTACTGCGCGAAGCTCGCCTCCCGCACGTCCGCGGGCCGCCCCGCCCACAGGTTCCCGTCGATGGTCCCCGGCGCGACGACGTTCACCCGGACCGGCGCCAGCTCGACCGCGAGCCCGCGGCCGAGGCCCTCGACCGCCGCGTTGCAGGCGACGTACGCGGGCGCCGCACCCGGCGGCCGGACGCTCGCCGCCCCGGACATCAGCACGATCGACGCGTCGGGCGCCAACCGAGGCACCGCGTGCTTGACGGCGTGGTACTGGCCCCAGAACTTCGTTACGAACGGGCTGGCCGCGTCCTCGTCGCTCAGCTCCCGCAGCGGCCCGACCGTGTACGACGCGCCGGGCGTGAAGAGGTGGTCGATGCGGTCCACGGCGCCGAAGAACGCGGCCAGCGACTCCTGGTCGGTGCTGTCGACGACCTGCCAGGTCGCCCCGACCGAGTCAGCCGCCGTCGACAGCTTCTCCGGCGTGCGCCCGCCGAGGTGCACCGAAGCACCCGCGGTGGCGGCACGCCGCGCCACCTCCAGTCCGATCCCGGAACCACCACCGATGATCACGACGTGCTTCCCGGTCAAGCTCATCCGATCTCCTCGACGGGGACGAAGGGGTGCGGCAATCCGAACGCACCCGGGCCGAAGGTGTCCAGCGCTTCCGGTGTCCGCATCAGCGGCGGGGTCGAGATGCCGACGACGGTGACGCGCTGGCCGTACCGCAGCGTCTCCGTCGTGATCGGCTCGGCCGTCGACGACTCCAGCACGCAGATCAGGTCGGGCACCACGCACCGCACGGTACCGTCCACAGTGGCCAGCAGGTTCTCGTTCTGGAACAGGATCTCCAGCTTGCTCGAACCGTCGAACGACACCGCCGCGGCGCGTCCGCGTGCGAAGCCCGCCTCGGTCCGGCGCTCCACATCGGACACCTTGCCGCGGAACAGCACCCGCAGGTGCTGGTACGGCGTCGACCGCAGCGCGGAAGCCAGCCGGTCGACCGGATCCTCGTTGCTCGAACGCGCTTCCCGGATCGTCCGGCCGACCGTCAAGGCCAGTGAAAGCGTTTGCGGCACCGCTGTCCGCTTCACGTCGGCGCCGCTCATCGCGTACTCGGCGATGTGCGCGACGCCGCCGAGCCGGATGGTGACGCCGCGCGCCAGCCACTCCATCCGCCGGTTGTCCGGGCCGGTGTCGATCACCGTCGTCTCGCCGCGCTCGCCGCCGATCGCCATCGGCGAGCCCGGGATACCGTAGACGCCGAACGTCTCCATCTGCAGTTCCGGGAACGCCCGGCCCATGCCGTCGGCGTCGACCACCGGCAACCCGAGCCGCGCGCCGACCAGCAGCGGGATCATCGAGTTGATGCCGCCGCATTCGATCGGCATGGTCGCGTCCGCGGATCGGCCGAGGTGCTTCTCCAGCGTCCGCAGGGCCAGCACGGGCTCGGCGCCGTTGGGCAGCTTCTCGTGCACCACGGTCGGCGCGCCCATCTGCGCGGTCGGGATCACGAGCGCGTTGTCGTCCACTTCGGACGGATCCAGGATCGTGATCGGCCCGTGCTCCCGGATGGCTTCGCGCACGAGCAGCCGGCCGACGTACGGGTCGCCACCCCCGCCGGTGCCGAGCACGGCGGCGCCGCGGGCGAGGTCGGGCAGGTCGTCCTCGGTCAGGGTCCAGCTCACCCGGCGACTCCGATCGGGTCGATGTCGTAGCCGAAGTACCGCGGCCCGGCGAGCGCGATGCCCTCTGGCGTGTGCCAGCGCGGGTCGGCGGGTGCGGCGATGACCGTGACGCGCTGGCCGAACCGCAGGCCTTCGGTCGTGACGGCTTCCCCGGTCTCGCGTTCCAGCGTGCAGATCAGGTCGGGCACCGACGCCTCGACGACGCCGTCGCGCTCGGCCACCAGGTGCTCGTTCTGGAAGCGCAGCACCAGCTCGGCGCCGGTGTCACCGTCCATCCCGGACAGCCGGGCCTCGCCGCGGGCGAAGCCGGTGACCGTCCGGCGCTCGACGTCGACGACCTTGCCGCTGAACAGCCGCCGCCCGCCGAGCCGCTCGACGACCTGCGCGACGGGGTCCTCGTGCGCGGCGCGCGCGGAACGGACCAGCGCGCCCAGCTCGGCGCACAGGCTGAGCGTGCCGGGCACCAGCGACTCCCGGGCCTGGACCCCGGACATCGCGTAGTTGCTGATCATCGCCGAGCAGCCCATGTCGATCGTCGCCGACCGGGCCAGGCGCTCCGCCCAGCGGTTGTCCACTGTGTCCAGTACTCCGCGGTTGCCCTTTTCGTCCGCAATGGACATCGGGGTCGCGCGGATGCCGTACAAAGTCGGCAAAACCATTTGCAGCTCCGGGAACGCGCGGCCCATGCCGTCGGCGTCCACCAGCGGCAGGCCGAGCTGCGCGGCCGCGACGACCGGGATGAGCGAGTTGACCCCGCCCGCCTCGGCGCACGCGACGTGCGTCAGCTCCTTGCCGAGGTAGCCGGCGAGCGTGCGGGCCGCCAGCCCGACCTGCTCGGCCGAAGGCAGCTTCTCCACCATCACCGTCGGCGCGCCCATCATCGCGACCGGCAGCACGACCGCGTCGTCCGGCACCTCCGCCAGGGGCACCAGCGGCACCGGCCCGTGCGAGCGGACCGCGGAAAGCGCGAGCAGCCGGCCGATGTACGGGTCGCCTCCGCCGCCAGTGCCGAGGATCGCCGCGCCACGGGCGATGTCATGCAGGTCGTGCTCGGTGATCTCGCGCATCACGCCCCCAGCTGCAGGTCGCCGACGGCCTTGGCGCGGATGCGCGTGGCGTTGCCGGGCAGGTACGGGATGGGCACCTCGTCGAAGTCGACGATGCCGACCGAAGCCGGCGAGGCACCGGCGGCGACCGCACGATCGATCGCCTCCTGCTTCGCCTCCTCGACGACGGCCTCGCGACGGCCGGGCTCGATCACGTAGACGCGGTCGACTTCGCCGCCGATCTGCGCGATGGCCGCGCCGATCGCGTTGGCCACGGCGTAGTTCTCCGGCCGGTGCACCTCGCCGCACCCGGCCAGCTCGTCCGGCAGCAGCACCGAACCACCGCCGACGGCGACGACCGGCAACGGCTCGGCCGACGTCCGCATCCGTTCGACCACGTCGGACACGTCGGCGGCGATCTTGTCCAGGGCCGCCCGCACCAGGCCCTTGTCCAAATGCGACACCAGCGACGCGTCCCCGATGTCGGCCCGCCCGGCCGCGACCGCGATGTCGGTCGCGGTGAGCGTGTCGCCGCCGAAGACGAGCGCCTTCGACGTCAGTTCGTAGCCGACCGAGTCCGGGCCCACCGTGACGTTCCCGCGCACCCGGCTGCCGCCGCCGATGCCGATCGACAGCACGTCCGGCATCCGGAAGTTCGTGCGGATCCCGGCGACGCTGACGTCCGTCGTCGCTTCACGGGGAAAGCCTTGCCGCAGCACCCCGACGTCCGACGTCGTGCCGCCGACGTCGACCACCGCGCAGGTGTCCAAACCGGACAGCACGGCCGCGCCGCGCATCGAGTTCGTCGGCCCCGAGGCGAAGGTGGCCACCGGGTAGCGGCGGGCGAAGTCGACGTCCATCAGCGTGCCGTCGTTCTGGCTCAGGTACAGCGGCGCGGTGATGCCCGCGCCGGTGACCGACGCGGACAGCCCGTCGACGATGTGCGCGGCCAGCTCGCGCAGCGCCGCGTTGATCACCGTCGCGTTTTCCCGCTCCAGCAAGCCGATCCGGCCGATCTCGTGGGACAGCGAGATCGCGACGTCCGGCAGCTGCGCGGCGATGATCTCCGCCGCGCGGGTCTCGAACTCGGCGTTGACCGGGGAGAAGACCGAGGTGATCGCGACGCTGCGCACCCCGGCCGCCCCCATGTCGTCGGCGGCCTTGCGCAGCTCGCTCTCGTCGAGCTCCGCGATGTGGCGGCCGTCGAACTCGTGTCCACCGTGGACGAGATAGCTGCGCCCCGACACCGCGTCGACGAGCCGCTGCGGCCAGTCGACCATCGGCGGCAGCGACGCCCCGGCCGGCAGGCTCAGCCGCACGGCCGCGGTCGGCGCGAGCCGGTGGGCCTCGACGAGGGCGTTGATGAAGTGCGTGGTGCCGATCATCACCGCCCGGACGGCCGCCGGGTCGAACGCGCGTTGCCGCTGCAGGCCGTCGATCGCGGCGACGATGCCCGAGGTGACGTCCGCGGTCGTGCTGGTCTTGACCGAGGCGAGCACCTGACGGCCGTCGAGCAGGACAGCGTCGGTGTTGGTGCCGCCGACGTCGATGCCGATGCGCACGAAGGTTCTCCTTAAGCAGACTGGACGGCGGGAGCGGCCTCGGCGGTCCGGCTGCTGCCGATCCCGCGCACCAGGCCGAGCTTCCCGGCGACGACGTACAGGACGAAGGCCACGACGAGCGAGTTGATGCTCGGCAGGCCCCACTCGACGAACTCGCCGAACAACGCGGCGGCGACCCAGACGACGAGCGTCGCGGGCACCCACACCGGGGCGTCTTCGGGCACCGTGCCGCGGGCGCGGGCGGATTCCAGGTCCCCGCGCCACTTCTTCACGACGAAGTACTCGGCGACCATGATCCCGGCGATCGGCGGGAACGCGACGCCCAGCACGGTCAGGAAGTCCGTGAACTTCGCCAGGATCCCGGCCGCGGCGAGCAGGCTGCCCGCGACGCCGAGCACCGCCGTGACGAGTCCGCGGTGGGCCTTGCGCCCGGACACCGTGCCGATGAAGTTCACGACCCCGAGCCCCGACGAGTACAGGTTCCAGTCGTTGATCTTCATCGTGCCGGCGATGACGATCAGCAGCCCGATCCAGCCGACCGACGACGTCACGATCGTGGTGATGCCGGCGCTGCCGACGGCGTGCGCGAGCAGGACGCCGGACAGGCCGATGACGTACTCGCCGAGGGTGATCCCGACGAGCGTCTGCTTGACGACGTCGGCGGTGGTGCGGTTGAAGCGGGTCATGTCCGGGGTGATGACGGCGCCGACGATGAAGCCGCCGGCCACCAGCGTGGTGCCCTGCAGCAGGCTCAGCGACGGCCCGGGCGGGGCCGAGGAGACGAGCGCGCCGAGGTCGTGGCGGGTCAGCTCGGAGATGACCGACCAGCCGACGAGGATCAGGAACGCCGGCACGGTCAGGTACGCCGTCCAGGCCATGGAGTGGAAGCCGCGCACCACGATCGCGGTGACGAGCAGGCCGAACAGCAGCGCCCAGCCCCACTCCGGCAGGCCGCCGATGAGCGCGACGAGCCCCTGCGCGGACACTGCCGACTGGATACCGAACCAGCCGATGAGGCTGATCCCGATGGCGAGCCCGATGAGCGCCGAGCCGCCGCGGCCGAAGCCGGTCCAGCGGGCGATCATGGACGTGGACAGACCTTCGCGGACGCCGATGACGCCGACGAGGATCGTGATGAGCTCCAGGATGACCGAGCCGAGGGTGAAGGCCAGTACCGCCGGCCAGAAGCCCATCCCGAAGCCGACGGTGGCTCCGAGCAGGAACTGCGACAGGGCGGACACCTGACCGAACCGCTGGACGGCGACCGACCACCACGAGTACCGGGCGTGGTCCGGCACTCTGGTGAGGGCATAGTCATCGACACCGACTGTTGAGGCCACGCCGACCTCCTAATCCGGGAAGGGGAACGGTTCCCCGCACCGTAAGCAGCGGTCCCGGCGACGTCACCGTGCAATGTGCACAACCGCCACCTGACCGCTGTGCATTCAGCCCAGGGGGTCCACTCCGGTCAGCGCGACACTTTCCGCCCAAAGCCGCTCGGCCGCGGCGTCGGTCAGGTTCGCCCAGCGCTCTTCGAGGCGGGGGCGGCCGCGCAGGCCGAACACGCGCGGGCCCCACAGCTGCCCGCCGGTGACGTCCGGGCCGAGCACCGCGCGGACGGCGGGGCGCGCGCCGGCGTCCTTGCCGTGCAGCAACGCGCGGGCGGGCGCGCCGCGCAGCCACTGGCCGCCGGTGCGGACGTGCACCGGCGGGCGTGACGGCGTCAGCGAGTCGAGCGCGCCGCCGGGGTGGGCCACCACGCTCAGCCGCTTCGAACCGGCCTCGCGCAGCCGCCGGTCGAGTTCGACCGCGAAGAGCATCTGGGCCAGCTTGGACCGTTCGTAGGCGCGCTTCGGCTGGTAATCGCGCTCGCTCTGGAGGTCGGCGAAGTCGAGGCTCGCGGACTTCGCCGCGAAGCTGCCGGTGGTGACGATGCGCGCGTCCGGCGCCAGCCGCGGCATCAGCCGGGCGACCAGCGCGAAGTGACCGAGGTGGTTGGTGCCGAACATCAGCTCGTGCCCGGCCGCGGTCTCCCGGCGGGGCGGGTGGTCCAGCATCACGCCGGCGTTGCAGACGACGGCGTCGAGCTCGCCGGGGTCGACCGCTTCGAGCGAGGGCAGGTCGGCGAGGTCGAGCGGGACGTGCGTGATCCGCGCACCGGCGACCTGCGAGCGGATCGCGGCGGCCGCCGTCTCGGCCTTCGCCGGGTCGCGGCTGCCGATCACCACCTCCGCGCCCGCCGAGGCCAGCTGTTCGGCGGCGAAGTAGCCGATCCCGGCGTTGCCCCCGGTCACCAGCACCCGCATGACGGTCCCCTCCCCGTGTCAAGCTGTCCCGCGTGGACAACGCTACCGGGGAACGGGCGGGCTACCGGCGATCGGCGGGGTCGCCCCGCGGCGAAGCCCGGCGACGGGAACTCTTGGCGAAGATCACCGACGACGTCGCCGAGAACGGTCTGGTGGACTTCTCGCTGCGGCGCGCCGCGCGGGCGGCCGGGACGACGCACAAGGTGCTGCTCTACCACTTCGATGGCGCCGAAGACCTGCTCCGCCAGGTGGTCTTTTCCTTGCGGGAACGGCGGATCGGCAACGCGCTGACGGCGGTCGCGGAGTCGCCGGCCACCTTGACCGACCGCGTCCGCGCCGCCTGGGCGAGCCTGCGCGACGAGGAGTCGGAGCTGCGGCGCGTGCTCGACCAGGCGATGGGGCTGGCGATGTACGACCCGGGCCGGTACGCCGCGCTCGGCCGCGGCGCGTCGCAGCAGTACCTGCCGACGCTCATCGCGTTCTGCCCGGAGCAGTGGCCGGTTCAGCGGAAGCACGAGGTCGCGTCGATGATCCTCGCGACCCTGCGCGGCTTCCTCGTCGACCTGCTGACCAGTGACGACGGCTCCGGCGCCGAGGCCGGGTTCGCGGCGTTGCTGCGTGCGGTCGAGCGGGAGGAAGCCCTCGACACTTTGTGAACCGCGTGGTTCACTTCTGGCATGGAGATCGAGCTGGGGGCGGGAACCGTCGAGTACACCGACACGGGCGGGCCGGGTCCGGTCGTCGTCTTCGTCCACGGCCTGCTGATGGACGGCTCGCTGTGGGACGGCCCGGTCGCCGCCCTGGCCGAGCACCGCTGTGTGGTCCCGACCCTGCCGCTGGGCGCGCACCGGCACCCGATGCGGGAGGACGCCGACCTCTCGATGCCCGGGATCGCGGCCTTGCTCGCGGAGTTCCTCGAGTGCCTCGACCTGCGGGACGTCACACTGGCCGGTGTCGACACCGGCGGCGCGCTGGTTCAGCTGCTCATGGCGGACGGCGCCCCACGGGTGAGCCGCGTGGTGCTCGCTTCGTGCGACGCGTTCGACAACTTCCCGCCCGGGCTCACCGGCAAGACGCTGTTCCTGACGGGAAAGCTGTCGCCGGGCCTGTTCGGGCTGTTCATGCAGCAGATGCGGCTGAAAGCGGTGCGGCGGCTGCCGATCGCGTTCGGCCGGCTGACCAAGCGCGGGGACGCCGTCTCGGCTCGCTGGATCCGGCCGTTGCTGAGCCAGGCGGGCGTCCGGCGGGACACGGTCCGCGTCCTGCGCGCGGCGGCCGCGTCGCCGGGGATCCTGGTGGAGGTGGCTTCGCGGCTTTCGGCGTTCGACCGGCCGGTGCTGGTGGTGTGGGCCCGCGAGGACCGCGTGATGCCGCCGGAGCACGGGACCCGGCTGGCCGCGTTGCTGCCCAAGGGAAAGCTCGTCGAGGTGGCCGACAGCTACACGCTGGTCCCGCTGGACCAGCCGGCGGAGTTCGCCCGGCTGGTCCGGGAGTTCACAGCCGGCTGAGGCCGTGGAGGATGCGTTCCATCAGCTCGAGGCTCGGCCGGTTCCCCGAGCTCTTCCGGGCCGTGTGCACCGCGACGATCCCCCGGTCCGCAAGGTCGGACAGCAGCACCCGCGCCACCCCCAGCGGGATCCGCCGCCGCGCCGCGACCTCGGCGACCGACTGCGAAGTCCGCAGCAGTGCGCAGATCTCCGTCTCCTCCGGGGTGCTCCCCCGCACCACCGCCCGCCCGCGCTGGGTGATCGACACCAGCGTCTCGATCGGGAGGTCCCGGGTCGGGCGCGTTCGGCCATGGGTGCGGAAGTACGGGCGGACCATCCCCGCCCCGCCTTCTTCGAGCACGGACCCCCAGTGCACAGCCAGCTCCTCACGGCGATTAATCCTTGTCGGCGATTATTTGACCTAATGATCGAGTAGGCCGCAATCGACCGAACAGAGCAACGCCGGAAAAACAGCAGGTCAGCGCAGGGACGGCGGAGCAGTACTGCCGCGAAGGACTAGTCGGGTCCCGAGAATCGCCGGAGATGTCGCGATTTTTCCACCGGACAATCTCGCCAGCAGGAGGCGGCCGGCCCGCTCGCCGAGCTCCGCGACGGGCTGCGCGACCGTGCTCAGCTCGAGCAGGTCGGCGAGGTCGTGATTGTCGAACCCCAGCACCGAGACGTCCGCCGGCACCCGCAGCCCGGCCCGGCGCAGCGTCCGCAGCGCCCCGAACGCCATTTCGTCCGACGCGGCGAACACCGCGGTCGGCCGGCGGGGCAGGCCGAGGAGGTCGCTCATCGCGCGCTCCCCGCCCGCGACGGTGAAGCCGCCCCCAGCCTCGAAGGCCGGCTCCGGCTCGCGCCCGTCCTCCCGGCACACCGCGTGGTAGACCTCGCGGTAGGCGGCCAGCCGCCGCAGCGGAGTCGTGAACCCGAGCGGGATCGGGGCGTTCTCGCCGATGTACGCGATTTCGCGGTGGCCCAGCTGGACGAGGTGGCGCATCGCGGTCACCGCCGCGCCGTGGTCGTCGATCCCGACGGAGTCGCCCCACGGCTCCTCGGTGCCGATCGTGACGAGCGGGACGTCGAGGCCCAGCAGCTGCTCGCGCTCGGTCTCCGTCAGGGGCAGGGAGAGCACGAGCACCGCGTCGACCCGGCGGCGCAGCGGCAGGCCGGCGAAGAACCGCTCGCGGCCCGGGTCGTCGCCGAGGTTGTAGAGCAGCAGGCTGATGCCGGCGTCGCGCAGCACCCGCTCGACGCCGGAGATGATCCGCGAGAAGTACCAGCGGTCGACGTAGGGCACGATCACGCCGACCGTCCCGGTCCGGCCCGTGGCCAGGCTCGACGCGGCGGGCGAGATGGCGTACCCGAGCTCCGCGGCGGCCGCGAGCACCCGCGTCCGCGTGCCGTCGGCCACGCCGGGCACCCCGCGCAGGGCCCGCGACACGGTGGCCGCCGAGACACCCGCCAGCCGCGCCACGTCGTCGAGCTTGTCCGGCATCCCGTGCCCCATTCGTTGCAAGCGCTTGCAACCGTCTGCGTCTTTACCATTGACACTGCCCTTGATCAAGGATAATCATCAATGCAAGCGCTTGCAATGCGTTGCCTGTCCGGCAAGGAGGCCGCCATGCGCCAGTTCCTCCCCCTCACCGGTGCGACGTTGCTCGCCGCCACCGCGCTCGCCGCGTGCTCGTCGGCCTCCGGCCTGACGATCAACCTGTACATCTCCCCGGAGGACCACCTCCAGACAGTGGTGGACCGGTGCACGCAGGAGGCCGCGGGCCGGTACAAGATCGTCTACAACAAGCTGCCGCGCGGCGCGGACGGCCAGCGCGAGCAGATGGTCCGCCGGCTCGCCGCAGGCGACACCTCGCTGGACGTGCTCGGCCTCGACGTCACGTGGGTGCCGGAGTTCGCCGAAGCGGGCTGGGCCGAGGAGTGGACCGGCGCGAACGCGGCGGCGGCCACGCGGGACGTGCTGCCGGGGCCGCTGGCCACCGCCAAGTGGAACGGAAAGCTCTACGGCGCGACGAAGAACACGAACGTCCAGCTGCTCTGGTACGACGACCGGATCACGCCGTCGCCGCCGAAGACGTTCGACGAGCTCATGACGCAGGCACAGCAGCTGAAGGCCGCCGGGAAGCCGTACCAGGTCGTGTTCACCGGCGCGCAGTACGAAGGGCTGGTCGTCTTCTACAACACGCTGGTCGCTTCCGCGGGCGGCCACATCCTGTCGGACGACGGCAAGTCCGTGGTGATGGACGACGGCGCGGTCCGCGCGCTTTCGCTGTTGAAGACGATCACCACGGCGGGGATCACGGACCCGTCGCTGACGAACCAGAAGGAGGACGACATCCGCCAGGCGTTCCAGCGCGGCCAGGCGGCGACGGAGCTGAACTGGCCGTTCGTGTACGCCTCCTACGCGAAGGAGAAGCCGCAGGACCTGGCGCACTTCAAGTGGACGCGCTACCCATCGGTGGTCGCCGGCCAGCCGAGCCGCGTCACGATCGGCGGGTTCAACCTGGCGGTCTCGACGTATTCGCAGCACAAGCCGGAGGCGTTCGAGGCAGCGCTGTGCCTGCGCAACGCGACTTCGCAGAAGTACCAGGCCCTGGTCGACGGCATCCCCCCGAGCATCGCATCGATCTACAGCGACAACGCACCGTTGGACACCGCGAAGCCGGCGGACCCGAAGGAAAATCCGACAATGGCCGACCAGTACCCGATGAAGGGCGACATCCAGGCGGCCTTGACGGACGCGGCGGTCCGTCCCCTGACCCCGGCGTACCAGAACCTGTCGACGGTGATTTCGAAGGTCCTGTCACCCCCGGCGGAGATCGACGTCCAGGCAACGGCGAAAGAACTGCGCGAGCGGTTGACGGACGCATTGAACTCGCGAGGAATCATCCCGTAGCCCTCCGGCCGCTCGCGCCCCGTGAGAGACTGGGCGTGTGCTGGGCGGTCAAGCCGAACACCCGGAGCTCTGGGCTTTCCTGTCATCGCTGTGCCCCGGCGACCTGCTTTCCGGCACCGTCGCGGCGATCGAACGGTTCGGCGTGTTCGTGGCGCTGGACGACGGTCCCGGCCACCCGGTCTTCCCCGGCGTCGGATTCGTCTCCTATCCCGAGCTGTCTTGGCGGCGTTTCGAAGCCGCCACCGACGTCGTGCGTACTGGCCAACGCGTCTCCGGTGAGTTCCTCCAGTTCGACACGTGGAACCTCGAGGCCCGGCTTTCCTTGCGGGCGACGCAGCCGGATCCTTTCCAGGCCTTCGCCGACATCGCGGCGGCGGGGCAGGAACTGCCCGGCTTCGTCACCAAGCTGACGCCGTTCGGCCTTTTCGTCGAGGTCGCCGACGGAATCGAGGGCCTGGTCGAGCTGTCCGGACTGCCACCCAAAGGCATCCAGGCCGGCAACGCGGTCAGGGTGGTCATCACACAGATCGACCGAGAGCGACGCCGCCTCACCTTGTCCTGGCCCAACCGCGACGGCTTGTAGTGATTCGCTGGTCAGAGGCGGATCGGCTTCTTGTTCATGAATTCCTCGATCCCCAACGGCCCCAATTCCCGCCCGATCCCCGACCGCTTGATCCCTCCAAAGGGCAAATCCGCCTCCGACCCACCCGACTTGTTCAGATAAACCATCCCCGCCTCGATCCGCCGGGCCACCCGCACCGCCCGTTCCCGATCGGTCCCGAACACGCTGGCCCCCAGCCCGAACGGCGTGTCGTTCGCCAGTGCGATCGCCTCTTCCTCGGTCTCCGCGCGGAACACCAGCACCACCGGCCCGAAGATCTCCTCGTGGTACGCCGCCATCTCCGGGGTCACGTCGGTGAGCACCGTCGCCTCCAGGAACGCCCCCGGCCCCGGCACCCGCCGCCCTCCCGCGCGCAAGGTCGCCCCCTCGCGGATCGCCGTCTCGACCTGGGCCGCCACCTCCTCCGCCGCCGCGATCGAGGCCAGCGGCGGGAGCGTCGTCGACGGGTCGGCCGGGTCGCCCGGTACGTAATACTCCGCCACGCGCTTGGCCAGCCGGTCCACGAACTCGTCGTACAACTCGCCGAGCACGATCATCCGCTTGGGCGCGTTGCACGACTGGCCGCAGTTGCGCATCCGGGCGGTCGCGGTGACCTTGACCGTCTCGTCCAGGTCGTCGGTGTCCAGCACGATCAGCGGGTCGGACCCGCCCAGCTCCAGGACGCACTTCTTGAGGTTCCGCCCGGCTTCCGCCGCGACCGAGATCCCCGCCTGCTCGCTGCCGGTCAGCGAGACGCCGACCAGGCGCGGGTCGGCGAGCATCCACGGCACCTGGCGGCTCGACGCGAACACGTTCACGTAGGCGTCCGACGGCACCCCCGCGTCCCGCAGCACGCTCTCGATCGCCGCCGCCGAGCGCGGGCAGATCGACGCGTGCTTGAGCAGGATCGTGTTGCCCAGCACCAGGTTCGGCGCGACGAACCGGGCGACCTGGTACGCCGGGAAGTTCCACGGCATGACACCGAGCAGCGCCCCGATCGGCTCCTTCGTCAGCACGGCCTCGCCGCCGCGGATCGGGATCGGCTCGTCGGCCAGCAGGTCCGGGCCGCGGTCGCCGTAGTACCGGAAGATGTCGACGACGACGCCGACCTCGCCGCGGCCTTCGTTGATCCGCTTGCCCATTTCGAGGGTCATGATCGCGGCCAGCTCGTCGGCGCGTTCGGCGAACAGCTCCGCCGCGCGCAGCACGATCGCGGCCCGCTCGGCGACCGGCCGGGCGCACCAGGCCGCGAACCCGCCGTGGACGCGCTCGATCGCGGCCCGGACCTCCTCGTCGGTCGCGTTGGGGATCTCCTCCACGAGTTCACCGGTGGCGGGGTTGGTGACGGAATACATGGCGGTCTCCTCTGCCCGGGCCGACTGCTGCGCCTACTGCATACTGTATACATCATGGGATCGTCGGTCGACACCCGCGCGGCGGTACCGCGCGCCGCGTGATCGACTATCGTTCTCGCATGACGCTGGAGATCACCGGCGGAACCCCTTTCTCCGCCCTGGCAACGCAAAGCTGGACCCGCTGCTACGCAGGTGGCGCGATCACTTTCGGCTGTCCCGGGCGCACGTACGAACGCGCACCGCGGGTCTGGGGCGGCCGTGGCCTCGGCCTGCCCGAAGACGAGCTGCCGGCCTTCGCCGCCCAGCTCAAGCGCGTCATGAAACACGAGGCGTACTGGCTGGCGCGAGCCGACTGCCCGGACCGCCGGGCAGGTGACGCGGCCCGCTGGTCACCGGGCCGGTACGACGACGAAGACGGCTTCGTCTACTTCGCGGGCCCGTGCACGCACGGCGATCCGTGGCCGGGTTACCGGCCGACGGAAGAGTTCACGCTAACGCTCCCGCACGTCCGGGGCTTGCGGATCCGGGTGGCCGCATACCTGGCGGCCGGGTGACCCGGAATGTCCTGAATGACTCATTCAAGTCATCGGCGACCCGGTTCGGCAGCCCGGTGATCCGCCGAGCCATCCGGGCCGGCGCCATCGCCGCCGTGGTGAGCGGGATACCGTCGACCGCCCACGCGCTCCACACCGGCCACGACCTCCTCGCCGCGACCCGCGCGGCCGGGACGCTGCTCCCCGGCCGGCGCGACCGGCCCGGCGTCGCCGCCGGGCTGATCGCGCACGCCGTCGTCTCGGCCGCCTGGACCGGGGTCCTCGCCGCGACCGCCCGCCGCCACCGCCTCGGACTGCTCCGGGGCGCGGCCGCCGGGCTCGCGATCGCGGCGCTGGACCTGGGCGTAGCCGGCCGGGCCTACCCGGCCGTGCGGGCGCTTCCCCGCGCCCCGCAGGTCCTGGACCACCTGGTCTTCGGCGCCGTCACCGGCGCGCTCCTGGACCGTCCACACGGGACGGATCAGGGCACGACCTGGACGACGTCACCCGGGTGCAGCGAGTTGTAGAACGTCACCGCGGCCGCGTGCGAAAGGTGCACGCACCCGTGCGACTTCACCTTCAGGCTGCCCTGGTGGAACGCCACGCCGGTGTTCGTGAAGAACACCGAGTACGGCATCGGCCCGTTGAACTGCTTGCTGTAGTGGTCGATGTCCTTGTACTGCACGTGGAACGTCCCGACCGGCGTCGGGTACTTCGCGAGCCCCACGGTGATCGGGACCCCGCCGTAGGTGACGTGGCCGGCACCGTCGGTCAGCCACGCCGTATTCGAACTGCGCTGGACACAGGCCTTCGCGGCGGCACTGCACGGCGTCGATGCCGCTTCGGCCGTTCCCGCGAACGCCAAGGTCCCCGCCATCGCGGCAACCCCGCCCAGTAGTGCGATCATCCTCCGGTTCATCGCGCGCCTCCCGTTGTCGTTCGGCTACAGGAGGTAAGGTGCCCAGTTTTGCGATCTTCGAACCGAAGATCACCGAGCGGGTTGCGACAGCTGGAGGAACTCGTTCTGCTCACGGTCGTAGCGCTGGGTCAGGCCGTTGCCGTAGCGGTCCCACCAGTTCGCCGTGTGGCCGCCCTGGCGGGTGGTCGTGTCCCCGTAGATCTGGCGGTCGTACTCGATGCGCGCGTCGTGGAACTCCTGCTGGAACTGCTCGGGCGTGAGGCCCTGCGCGTGCTGGACCGCCGCGTCGCTGATCGAGTTCGAGCTGCGGACGATGTCGTCGCCCGCCATGTGGTTGAGGATCGCGCGGACGCCGCCGGCGCCGCGCATGTGCGCGCCGGACATGACCGCGGCCTGGGCGCCGGCATCGGTGAAGTTGAGCGCGCCCGCGGTGCGTGCGTTCGCGGTCATCAGGTCGGAGACGACGGCGCGCTCTTCCGCGCTGCCGATGCCGTACTGCTCGCGCGCGGCGATGATCCGGTCGTAGCCGTTGTGCATGTTCTGCCGGAAGCCGTAGGCCTCCGGCACGCCGCCCTGCTCTCCCGTGGCGCCTTCGGAGCGCATGATCGAGTCGACGACCCGCGGGTCGAGCTGCGGCGGTGCCGCCGCGGCCGCCGCTCCCCCGCCACCCTGCTGCGCCTGCTGCCCGCCGCCGTACGCTTGCGCGACGTCGGAGTCGGCCGCGTTGTACCCGTTCGCGGCCGTCTGGACGTTCTGGTTGACGTTCGTGATCAGGCTCAGGAACTTCTGCAGCGCGCTCCCCAGCGAAGAGTGCAGCGCCGAGTTCGCGGCGGCGACCCCGCTGCCGATGCCGGCGAACGACATCGCGTCCAGCACCAGGCTCTCCAGGTCGCGGGTGGTCGACAGGAAGGACGACCCGACTTCCTCGACCGCCTTGGCGACCGTCCCCATTTCGGTGGTTTCGGCGCGGTAGGCCCCGGCACTCATGGTCTGCTCCCTCCGGACACCGGCTGTGCGCATCGAGAATTCCCCACCGGACGATCCCGGCACACGGCCGAATTACCCACCCGCCACGGCCGCGGTACCGGCAGGACTGACCACTCCGGCGCTAAAGTCGGGGTATGGACAAGCCCCAGGACGAGCCGGACGTCGTGGACGCCGAGATCGTCGACGAGACGCCGACCGCCGCGCTGGCGATCCCCTCGCCGCCGCTGCCGGACCCGGACTACAGCGAGGGTGGCGTGCCCAGCTTCGACTTCGTCCGCGACAAGATCGAGAACCGCTACACGACGTCGCTGGGCGCCGCCGACGTGGCCGGGCTGGGCACGGAGAACACCGCCGAAGCCCTCGACAAGAAGATCGCCGACCGCGACCAGGCCGCCAAGGACCGGCTGGCCGAGATCCGCCGCTCGATGCGCGGCGAGTAGCTCAGCCGAAGATCGCGACCGGATCGCCGGTGTACCAAGCGTTTTCGATCCGCACGCGGCGCATCACCCAGCGGTCGCCGTCGCGGACCAGCGTGACGTCGTAGCGGTTCTTCAGCAGCGCGTGCTTGCCGTGGTCGTCGCTCAGCAGGTGCTGGGCCTCGACCAGGGCCGTCAGCCGCGCGGTGTCGCCGTCCACCTCGACGCGCGGGTTGGTGACCTGGTGCGTCGTGTCGACGCGGCCCTCGAACAGCGCGAGGATCGTGTCGACGATCGCGTCCCGGCCCGTCATCAGCGGCGGCTCGGCGCCCCAGCGCGCGGCCGCCGGCCGGAAGTCCAGCTCCGCGTCGGCGGCGAACGACGACGCGAACAGCTCACGGTCCTTGAGGTCCTGGCCGAGGCCGAAGCGGTAGAGGGCGTCGACGATCTCGACGCGGTCATCGTGGTTCATGGCTCCAGCCTCACCGCGCCCGCGAAGCCGATCAACGCGCTTCTGTGTGACGATCGTGAAGCAGGGATTGACGGTGGAGGGGCGGGATGGCGGAGACGCGCGAGGTCGAGTCGTTCCTGGCACTGGCCGAGGAGCTGCACTTCGGCCGCACCGCGGAGCGGCTGCGCGTGTCGACCGCCCAGGTCAGCCAGACGATCCGGAAGCTCGAACGGCGGATCGGCGCGCCCCTGTTCACCCGGACCAGCCGCCGCGTCGAGCTGACGCCGGTCGGGCGGCAGCTCCTCGCCGACCTCGGGCCGGCGTGGTCGGCGGTCGGCGCGGCCCTGGACCGGGCGGTCGAGGCCGGCCGCGGGGTCACCGGCACGCTGCGCGTCGCGTTCGGCGACGCCGCGGGCGGGCAGCTGCTGGCCGGGGTGGCCGAGCTGTTCCGGCAGCGCGCGCCGGGCTGCGCGGTCGAGTTCCGCGAGGTGCGCCCGGCCGAGGTCCTGCCGTGGCTGCGCGAGGGCGAGGTGGACGTCGTGCTCGCCGGGCTCCCGCTCGACGGACCCGATCTGGTCACGAGCCCGGTGCTGGTGCGGGAGACGCGGTTCCTCGCCGTGGCGGCGGGCCATCCGTTCGCGCGGCGCGACGCGGTGCCGGTCGCGGACCTGGCGCGCGTCACGGTGCTGCGCTGCGCGCTGCCGGACCCGTGGCTGGACGAGCACGCGCCCGGCGCGACGGTGCGGCCGCGTGCCGGGCTCCAGGAACTGCTGACGCTGGCCGGCGCCGGTGAAGGCGTGCTGCCGGTCGGCGCCCACATCCGGCGGTACTACCCGCGGCCCGACGTCGCGTACGTCCCGCTCGACGGCGCGCCCCGGCTCGAGTGGGCCCTCGTCTGGCGGTCCGCGACGGCCCGGATGCGCGCCTTCGCCGAGGCGGCGGCCGACCTGGTCCGCGAACCGGCCTGACATCCCGTCGTCCGGTCAGCCCGGGAGCCAGCGCATCTCCACCGGCTGGCACGCGGCGATCGCCGTCAGCCGGTTCGGGAACACCCGCACCTGGCCGGCGAG
The DNA here is from genome assembly GCF_030269325.1 of Amycolatopsis sp. NBRC 101858. GTDB lineage: Bacteria > Actinomycetota > Actinomycetes > Mycobacteriales > Pseudonocardiaceae > Amycolatopsis > Amycolatopsis ponsaeliensis. Next base: position 2,088,702 of record NZ_BSTD01000002.1, read on the forward strand.
CCTCGTCAGCCGCACCACCCGGTCGGGCACGCTCCCCGGGACGACGATCAGGCAGCCGGTTATCCCGCGGTCCCGGTAGCCCTCCACCGCCGCGAGCAGTCCCCGGGCGCCGTGCGCCGACAGGAACTCCAGCGCCGTCAGGTCGAGCACCAGCAGGTGCGGTTCCGGCAGCTCGCAGAGGGCGGCTTCGATCAGCGTCGTCCACCGCAACACGGTGTCGATGTCCAGCTCGCCCCGGAGCTCGACGACCAGTGCGCCGCTGATCCGCTCCGCGACGGCTTCTTCCCGCTCGCGCATCGCGCGCCTCCCCGGAGCCGGATCGGGGCCGGCCCCAGGCCATCGTCCCACTTCCGCCCGGCCGCGGCCGGGCGGAAACCGGGGGCACGAGCGGACGGCCCAACCGGCGCGGCCGTCCGGCTCAGTGTCCACTGTGGATACTCAGCCGGGCCAGCCACTCCCGCAGCAACGTCACCTCGGCCGCCGTCAGGTCGCCCGCCGCCTCCGGCAGCCTCGCGGCGAGCGTCGTCGCCGTCGCCGCGAGGTCGCCCGGCTCCTCCGGCGCTTCGGCGAGCACGCCGGACAGCACGCTTTCCCGCACCCGGACGGAAAACCCGGGATCCGGGTAGAGCTCCGGCCGGGTGATCAGCGACAGCGCGACGCCGGCGTTGGCCGCCATGACCATCTGTGCGGCGAGCGGCGGCGGCAGCTTCAGCCGCCCCGCGGCCGCGCACCGCTCGAGGACCGCGAGCAGCAGGCTGTGCGCCTCGGCGGCCGCCCCCGGCGGCGTCGAGAGGCCCGAATACATCAGGCGGTAGTAGTTGGGGTTGCCGAGCGCGAACGCGACGTGGTTGTCCCAGCCGTCGCGCAGGTCGCACACCGGGTCGCCGGACGGTTCCGCGGCCCGCTTGCCGGCGAGGTACTTCTCGAACCCGCGATCGACGACGGCGGCGAGCAGGCCCTCCTTGTCGCCGAACTGCCGGTACAGCGCCGGAGCGCCGACGCCGGCGGCTTCGCAGACCGCCCGCGTGGAGAAGTCGGCCTCGGCCGAGTGCGCCAGCAGGTCGGCCGCCGCCTCCAGGATCCGCGTTCGCACGTCCACGAGACCGGACGCTACCAGCGGATATCATCGATATCAAGTCAGAGGTAGCGTCGGTTCGCCACCTGTGTTAGCGTCGCTTACGCAAGCACGACAACATCGATAACAAAGGACGCCCACCATGCCGTTCGCCAACTTCAAGGTCCCCGCCGGCACCCTCACCCCGGAGCAGAAGGAGCAGCTCGTCACCCGCACCACCGACCTGTACGCCGAGATCTACGGCGACCGCGCCCGCGCGACCACGATGGTGCTGGTCGAGGAGGTCGCCGACGGCGGCTGGGGCATCGGCGGCGACGTGCTCACCCTCGCGAAGCTCCAGGCCGGCTGACGTCAGGCTTCCGTAATCCTCTCGTGGAATCATGGGTACCCCGCCGAAGTTGTACAGGTGGCAGCACCACACGAGGAGAAGGAGTGACGCCGTGAGCACGTCAACCGAAAGGGCCGTCCTGGCCGGCGGCTGCTTCTGGGGAATGCAGGAGCTGTTCCGCCGTCAGCCCGGGGTGATCTCGACCCGGGTCGGTTACAGCGGCGGCGACGTCCCGAACGCCACCTACCGCAACCACGGCACGCACGCCGAGGCCATCGAGGTGGTCTACGACCCCGCGCAGACCACGTTCCGCGACCTGCTCGAGTTCTTCTTCCAGGTGCACGACCCGACCACGAAGAACCGCCAGGGCAACGACATCGGCCTGAGCTACCGTTCGGCGATCTTCTTCGAAAACGACGAGCAGAAGCGCGTCGCCGAAGACACGATCGCCGACGTGGACGCGTCCGGGCTGTGGCCGGGCAAGGTCGTCACCGAAGTCAGCCCCGTCGGCGACTTCTGGGAGGCCGAGCCGGAGCACCAGGACTACCTGCAGCGCATTCCGAACGGGTACACCTGCCACTTCGTGCGCCCGGGCTGGAAGCTCCCGAAGCGCGAGAAGACCGCCTGACACAGTCGTATCACTTAAGGCCCCTTCGCCGGCTCCCGGCGAAGGGGCCTTCGTCGTTTCAGCGGCGGGGAAGATCACCCGAACGGCGGTGAGCCGCTTCCCGTCCTGAGTGGACGGTCAGCCGATCGAATCCCAATAGCGGGAAATGTCCTTTTTGGGAGTTATTGCGTCCGGTAGATAAGACCGTACGTTAGTCGCTTGTTCACGAGGCTCCGGCACCGGATTCTGATTTCCGTTACACAGCAGCACCTCTCGTCCCCTTGATCCGGCCCGGTCGCGAACCCGGGTCTGGTTCACCCTGCCCGGAGGAGATCCCTCGATGGAACTGAGACGTCCAGTCGTCTTGGCAGCAACCGGCGTGCTCGTCGGCGCGCTCTGCATCACCGGTACCGCACAGGCGCAACCCACCCCGAACGCCGCCCCGAGCGCCCTGGCCCAGGCCACCACCGCGGCCGCCGGTCTCGTGGCGAGCAGGCCCGCCGCGCTGCACGCCAGTGCGGACGACGTTTTCCAGGCCCAGAAAGCGATTTCCTCGACCAACGGCCTCCAGTACATCCCCTACGAGCGCAGCTACAAGGGCCTGCCCGTGGTCGGCGGCGACTTCGTCGTGGCGACCAACTCGACGGGCCAGGTGCTCGGCACCTCCGTCGCACAGGACCAGACCATCAACCTCGCCACGACCACCGCGAAGGTGACCGGGGCCGCGGCCGAGGCGACCGCGCGGCAGCAGCTGTCCGCCGTGGACAGCGTGAGCCCCGCCCAGCAGGTCGTGTACGCGCTCGGCTCGCCGACGCTGGCCTGGAAGAGCACCGTCGTCGGCCGGGACGCCGAAGGCCCGAGCCGGCTCGACGTCATCGTCGACGCCGCCACCGGCAAGGTGCTCAAGACGCAGGAGCACGTGCTGAACGGTGACGGCACCAGCGCGTGGAACGGCCCGAACCCGGTGCACCTCGACACCACGCACTCGGGCAGCACGTACTCGCTGAAGGACCCGTCGATCACCAACACGTCCTGCCAGGACGCGGCCAACAACACCACCTTCAGCGGGCCGGACGACCTCTGGGGCAACGGCACCGCCAGCAACCGCGAAACCGGCTGCGTCGACGCGCTGTTCGCCGCCCAGACCGAGAACAAGATGCTCTCGCAGTGGCTGGGCCGCAACGGCTTCGACGGCAGCGGCGGCGGCTGGCCGATCCGCGTCGGCCTGAACGACCAGAACGCCTACTACGACGGCACCCAGGTCCAGATCGGCAAGAACACCGCCGGTGGCTGGATCGGCTCGATCGACGTCGTCGCGCACGAGCACGGCCACGGCATCGACGACCACACCCCGGGTGGCATCTCCGGTGCGGGCACGCAGGAGTTCGTCGCGGACGTCTTCGGCGCCTCGACCGAGTGGTTCGCGAACGAGCCCGCTCCCTACGACCAGCCGGACTTCCTCGTCGGCGAGCAGGTGAACCTCGTCGGTTCCGGCCCGATCCGCAACATGTACAACCCGTCGGCGCTGGGCGACAAGAACTGCTACGACAGCTCGGTCCCCAACGGTGAGGTGCACGCGGCCGCCGGCCCCGGCAACCACTGGTTCTACCTGCTGGCCGAAGGCACCAACCCGACCAACGGGCAGCCGACCAGCTCCACCTGCAACAGCTCCACGGTCACCGGCCTCGGTGTCCAGACCGCGGTGAAGATCTTCTACAACGCGATGCTGCTCAAGACCACCAGCAGCTCGTACCTGAAGTACCGCACCTGGACGCTGACCGCGGCGAAGAACCTGTTCCCGGGCAGCTGCACCGAATTCAACACCGTCAAGGCGGCGTGGGACGCGATCTCGGTCCCGGCCCAGTCGGCCGACCCGACCTGCTCGGCGACCGGCACGGTCACCGTGTCCAACCCGGGCAACCAGTCGACCGTCACCGGCACCGCGGTGAACCTGCCGCTGTCGGCTTCGGGCGGCACCTCGCCGTACTCCTGGAGCGCCACCGGCCTCCCGGCCGGCCTGTCGATCAACGCCTCCACCGGCACGATCTCGGGCACCGCGACCACCGCGGGCACCTCGAGCGTCACCGTGACGGCGAAGGACGCGGCCAACAAGACCGGCACGGCGTCGTTCAGCTGGACCGTCGGCACCACCACCGGCTGCTCCGGCCAGAAGATCGTCAACGGCGGGTACGAGTCGGGCGCCGCGAACTGGACCGGCACCACCGGTGCCATCGGCCAGTGGGCGTCCTCGGGTGAAGCCGCGCACGGCGGCACCTACTCCGCCTACCTCGACGGCTACGGCTCCACGCACACGGAGTCGGTCGCGCAGTCGGTGAGCATCCCGGCGGGCTGCCACGCCAGCCTGACGTTCTACCTGCACATCGACACGGCGGAGACGACTTCGACGACCGCCTACGACAAGCTGACCGTCACCAACGGCAGCGCCACCCTCGGCACCTACTCCAACCTGAACAAGGCCACCGGGTACGCCCTCCGGACGATCGACGTTTCGTCGGCCGCCGGCGGCACCCTCGCGCTGAAGTTCACCGGCACCGAGGACAGCTCGCTGCAGACGTCGTTCGTGATCGACGACGTCGCGGTGACGCTGAGCTGAAACCGCTGAATCCGCACTGAAAAGGCGGGGAATCCGGGAATTCCGGGTTCCCCGCCTTTTCGCTTTCCGCCGTCCGCGGGGGCAGAATCGGCCCATGGACACCGAAGAGCTGCGCGCGACCCAGGCCCCGCTGAAGGACAAGTACCGCGAGACGCCGGAAAGCGCGCTCGTCACGTTGCACGCCGACGCCGAGCTCGACGGCCTAGGGATTTCCTGCAAGGTCGAGACCGGCCGGGCCGTCGTGGAAGCCGGGCTGCACCCGGCGACCGGCGGCGACGGCACCCTCGCCTGCTCCGGCGACATGCTGCTGGAAGCGCTCGTCGCGTGCGCCGGGGTGACGCTGCGGGCGGTGGCGACGTCGCTGGGTCTGGAGGTGCGCGGCGGGCGCGTGCGCGCCGAAGGCGACCTCGACTTCCGCGGCACCCTCGCCGTCGCGAAGGACGCCCCGGTGGGCTTCCGCGCGATCCGGCTGTCGTTCGACCTGGACACCGACGCTTCCGAAGACGAACTGGCGACGCTCAAGAAGCTGACCGAGCGCTACTGCGTCGTGTTCCAGTCGCTGCGCACTCCCCCGGAGTTCGCCGTCACGCTTTCGGCGAACTGAGTCGTCTCAGGGAGAAACCCGGAGGACAAAGCGGACGCCCGTGGCCTAGCTTGACGGGGTCACCGAGAGGGGAACCGCCATGCCCGAACCGGACTGTGCCGTCCAGGTGCGCGGACTCGTCAAGACCTACGGGTCGACCCGCGCGCTCGACGGCGTCGACCTCGACATCCCGGCCGGGCGGGTGCTCGGCCTGCTCGGCCCGAACGGCGCCGGGAAGACGACCACGGTCCGCATCCTGACGACGCTGCTGCGGCCGGACTCGGGGTCGGCGCACGTGGCCGGGTACGACGTCCTGACCCAGCCCGACGACGTGCGGCAGCGGATCGGGCTGTCCGGCCAGTACGCGGCCGTCGACGAGAACCTGACCGGGTTCGAAAACCTCTACATGGTCGGGCGGCTGTACGGCAGGCGGAAGTCCGCGGCCCGGTCACGCGCCCGGGAGCTGCTGGCGCGGTTCGCGCTCGAGGAAGCCGCGGACCGGCCGGCGAAGGGCTATTCGGGCGGCATGCGCCGGCGGCTCGACCTGGCCGGCGCGCTGGTCGCCGAGCCGACCGTCGTGGTCCTCGACGAGCCGACCACCGGCCTGGACCCGGGCGGGCGCCTCGACACGTGGGGCGTCATCAAGGAACTGGTCGCGGACGGCACGACCGTCCTGCTGACCACCCAGTACCTCGAAGAGGCCGACCAGCTCGCCGACTCGATCGTGGTGATCGACCACGGCCGGGTGATCGCGCGCGGCACGGCCGACGAGCTCAAGGCCCAGATCGGCGGCGAACGGCTGGAGCTGGTCGTCGCCTCGGCCGCGGACCTGCCGGCGACGCTGGCGGTGCTGCGCGAGGTGGGGACGGGCGAGCCGGCCGGCGACGACCACACGCGGCGCGCGGAGATCCTCGTCGACACCGGGCCGAAGGCGCTCATCGAGGCCCTGCGGCGGCTCGACGGGCAGGGCATCGCCGTCCAGGACGTCGGCCTGCACCGGCCGACGCTCGACGACGTGTTCCTGTCCCTGACCGGCCACGGCGCCGAGGCCAAGGAGGCCGCGAAGTGAACGCGATCGCGAAGGGCATCTCGGACGGCGGCATCATCACGTGGCGCAACCTGATGAACGTCCGCCGCAACCCCGACTGGCTGATGGCGGCGACGCTGCAGCCGATCATGTTCGTGCTGTTGTTCGCCTACGTCTTCGGCAACGCGATCGGCGGCGAGTCGGGCGGCGCGGCCTACCGCGAGTTCCTGATCGCGGGGATCTTCGCCCAGACGGTGGCGTTCAACTCGGCGTTCACGGTGATCGGGTTCGCGAACGACCTGCAGAAGGGCATCATCGACCGGTTCCGGTCCCTGCCGATGTCCCGCATCGCGGTGGTCCTCGGCCGGACGACGTCCGACCTGGTGGTCAGCGTGGTGGCGCTGGTCGTGATGTCGGCGTGCGGGCTGATCGTGGGCTGGCGGATCCGCGGCAGCTTCTGGGACGCGCTCCTGGGGTACCTGGTGATGCTGATGTTCGCGTGGGCCCTGTCGTGGGTGGGCGCGCTGATCGGCCTGGCGGCCCGCAGCGTCGAGGTGGCGCAGAGCCTGGGGCTGGTCTGGATGTTCCCGCTGAGCTTCATCTCCTCGGCGTTCGTCCCGACGCAGACGCTGCCGGCGTTCCTCAAGGCGATCGCGGACTGGAACCCGTTCACGGCGGTGATCAACGCGACGAGAGACCTGTTCGGCAACCGGTTCGGCCCGGCGCCGACGGGCTGGCCGGCGGAGAACGCGGCGCTGTACGCGATCCTGTGCTGCGTGGGGATCATCGCGGTGTTCGCCCCCCTGGCGACGGCGAAGTACCGCCGGGTGGCGAGCAAGTAGAATCTGCCTAGTACACCCCGCCGTCACCGAACTCGCCAGGTCGCCACCAGGCATTCTTGACGCCGACGTCCGACACGTAGGAAAAGGACGTCTCTTGGTTGTGCTGAGCAGAGCCGAGTTCCGCATTGGTGAAGTCCGACATGCTCAGATTGGTGCCGTTGAAGTTGACACCATCGAGGCGCGCGTTCTCGAAATCGACCGAATACACGTCCGCACGCTCCAGGTTCGCGCTCTGCAGGTATGAGCAGGCAAGCTCTGTTCTCCAGAGTTTCGCACCAGACAGGTCGGCCTTCACCAGACTGACCCCTTCGAGATCCGCATTTGTGAGATCCACACCATCCAGCTTCAGACCGGAGAGATCCGCACCGGTGAGCCGCACGCCCTTCAAATCGACGACAGCACCGCGATCTTGGGCACGGTTCCTTCGACCGAGCACCTTAAGGGCTTCCAGCACGTCGTCGCTCGGCGATTCCCACCGGAAAGGCGGTGGACACGAGCCGCGCTCTCTTAGTTGCGAGGATCCATCATTCTTCGACAGGCGACCCCGGATAAAGGATGACAGCTGCGCTACAATGGCCGACTGATCACGAGGTGAATCAGTCGCCACTCTTTCCAGCGTACGAATGCCACCCAACCGCAGCTGCATGTTGTCATCACCCTTAGCGTTGATCTGACCCAAGGCCGAATCCAACCGAGCGACGACTTGCCTATCCTGGTCAATCTTGACCTGCTCGCGCGAATTCGATGCCAGCTGGGAGCTGGGCAAATTCGCGAAAGCTGCAGAGAGCGCGGAGACTAAGGCAGCCGCTACCGCCAGCCGATTCGAGTGAGAGGCGGACTCCCCGGACGAACTCTGACGGGGAGTCGAAGTATCCAGGACTTCGGTGACGAGCACTCCGCCCCGTCCCGACATAGTCAGCCACTCGAAACTCTTCGGTTTCGCCGAAGAAGCGGAGGCCGACCGGGAAGCCCGGAATATCGTCCACCCTGCCGCACCGACGATCACCGCCAGTGGCGCCCACCACCATGTCGCAAGCCAGCCGACCGTGGCGGTCCAGCCAGGCCACCAGAACCGCCACGTTCCAACGATGACGACACCCACCGCCGAGGCGCCCAAGATCACGCCGACCAGGCGAAACTTCCATTGTCTCCGATCGCTCACGACCCGAGTATCCCACTCCGAGCCGAGGCGCCATCCACCGTCAGTCCTCTTCGGACAGCTCCACGATCGGGATCACCCGCTTGGCCTCCCTGGCTTTCGCCTGGTGGTCGGCCAGGAACGGGTACAGCTTCTCCAACTCCGCCCAAGTCCGCACGTAGTCGGCCCCCAGCAGCGGCAGCGCTTCCCCGTCGAATTCGTGGCCGTCCACCTCCACCTTCACCCGGGAGTCGGCGATCAGGTTCAGGTACCAGCCCGGGTGCTTCGGCGCCCCGATGTTGGACGCCACCACCAGCAGCCGGGCGCCGTCGCGGTGGTACATCATCGGCACCGTTCTCGGTTTCCCGGAGTTCCGGCCCCTCGTCGTGAGGAGCACCAGCCGCTCGCGGTGCATGCCCTCGACCTCGCCGCCCGCGCGGAACTGCTCGATCACGCGCCGGTTCGTCGCCTGGACGTCGATGGTGTCCATGGTCACTGGTCGTAGTAGCGGGTCGTCGGCGGCGGCTGCTGTTGCGGATACTGGCGCGTCGGCGGCGCGGGTTGCTGCTGGCTGCGGCGCCGGTGCAGCGTGCGGGCGCTCGCCGCCATGCTGTTGACCACGGCGGCGATCACGAGCCCGATGACGAGGTTGATCGCGGCCGTGGCGATCTTCGCGCTCGGTGCGACGGTCAGCGTCAGCGGCAGGACCACCGCGATCAGCGTCACCAGCACCATGATCCAGCCGAAGAACTGCGACGGCGCGGGCGTGGCGACGCTGAGCAGGTGCATCAGCCCGGTGGCGAGCAGGGCCACCGCGGCGGCGACCAGCGCGTACGTCGTGGTGCTCGCGTTGCCCCAGACGCCTTCGCCTTTTGGGGCCAGCACTTCGACCTCGAAGACGCCGCGCGCGATCAGCAACCCGACCACCGCGAGCAGGGCCGCGATCACCGCCGTCGCCACGCCACCCGCCCACAGCCTGCGCGCGTCGATCCCCGGGCGGACGTCCTGGGGCTGGTTCCCGTAGTAGTCGGCCATCAGAGCCTTCCTAGGTCGGCGGCGCCTCTCGGCGTCGATTGTCCCCTCTTTCGGCTCCGCCCGCGCGACTTGCGCTGGAGCGCACTCCAGCTCGTACCGTCGAAGCCATGAGCACCGCACAGCACAAGATCGGATCGGGCTTCGGCGCCGGCACCACGGCCGCCGAAGCAGTCGCGGGCGTCGACCTCACCGGCAAGCTCGCCGTCGTCACCGGCGGGTACTCCGGGATCGGCCTCGAAACCACCCGCGCGCTCACCGGCGCCGGCGCGCACGTCGTCGTCCCGGCCCGCCGTCGCGCCACCGCCGAAGAGGCCCTCGCGGGGGTCGACGACGTCGAGGTCGACGAGCTGGACCTGGGCGACCTCGACAGCGTCCGCGCGTTCGCCGAGCGCTTCCTGGCCTCCGGACGGCGGATCGACCTCCTCATCGCCAACGCGGGCGTGATGGCGTGTCCCGAGACGCGCGTCGGCCCGGGCTGGGAAGCCCAGTTCGCCACCAACCACCTCGGTCACTTCGCGCTGGTCAACCGGCTGTGGCCGGCCGTCGCCGACGGCGCCCGCGTCGTCTCGCTGTCCTCGCGCGGCCACCACAACTCGCCCATCCGCTGGGACGACGTCCAGTTCGAGCGCGGCTACGACAAGTGGGCGGCCTACGGGCAGGCGAAGACGGCCAACGTGCTCTTCGCCGTCCGGCTCGACGAGCTGGCCGCCTCCCGGGGCGTCCACGCGTTCGCGCTGCACCCGGGCGGCATCATGACGCCGCTGCAGCGGCACCTGCCGAAGGAGGAGATGATCGAGCGCGGCTGGATCGACGAGGCCGGCACCTTCCTGGTGCAGTTCAAGACGCCCGAGCAGGGCGCGGCGACCACGGTCTGGGCCGCGACGTCGCCGCAGCTGGCCGGGCTCGGCGGGCTGTACCTCGAGGACTGCGACGTCGCCGAACTGTCCCCTCCGGACGCCGAGGGCATGACCGAGTCGGGTGTCCGCCGGTACGCCGTGGACCGCGAAGAGGCCCGTCGACTGTGGACGCTGTCGGCGGAGCTGACCGGCGTGGACGCTTTCGCGTGATCTTTTGACGTTTGCCGCTCACGCGATCGGGGTACATCGCGGCCGTGGCCGACGACGGCGGGAGAACGGGGAACGCGCCGATGAGCGACGCGGACGACGTCACGTGTGCTCGTTTCGACCTCGGCGAGTTCGCCGTCACTCCGCGCCCGCTCGACGAGCGTCCGCCGGAGCTGCTGGCCGGGCGCTACGAGGTCGGCAGGCTGATCGGCAGCGGCGGCTCGGCGCGCGTGTACCGCGCCTACGACCTGCGGCTCGAGCGGGAGGTCGCGGTCAAGGTCTACGACCGGGACGTGGTCGCGCTGGACCAGCGCCGCCGGTTGCGCGAGATGAGCATCCAGGCCGGCATCACCCACCCGGGCGTGGTGGCGCTGCTCGACAGCGGCACCGACCACGGCCGGACGTACCTGGTGATGCAGCTGGTCGAGGGCGAGAACCTGGCGGAGCGGCTGCTGGGCGGCCCGATGCCGACGGACCGGGTGACGGCGCTGGCCGACGGTCTCGCCGAGGCGCTGGCCCACGTCCACGCGCGGCGGATCGTCCACCGGGATCTCAAGCCCGCCAACGTGTTCCTGTCCGCGCACGGCCCGCTGATCGGCGACTTCGGCATCGCCCACGCCCTCGACACGACGCACATCACCGGCACGGGCGTGGTCCCGGGCACGGCGGCGTACCTGGCACCGGAGCAGGTCAGCGGCGAGCCGGCAGGCCCACCGGCGGACGTGTACGCGCTCGGGCTGATCTTGCTGGAGTGCGTGACGGGCCACCGCGAGTACGCGGGCACGATGATCGAGGCGGCCATGGCCCGGTTGACCCGCCCGCCCCGGATCCCGGAGGGGCTGCCGCCCTCGCTGGCGCACACGATCCGCCGGATGACCCGGCGAGAGCCATCCGACCGCCCGACGGCGGACGAGGTGCGCCGGCTGCTGCACGCCCCGCCACCGACGTTGCCATGGGCCACCGGAGGCCGGTTCGCCGCGGCGGGGATGCTGCGAAGGTGGCACCGCGCGACTCCGGCGGGCCGCGGCTTGCTGGGCGCGACGGGCCGGCGCCGGGCCGCGGAGGCCGACGGCGGGCAGGTCGGTGGGGCGATCGCCGGGGACTCCGGCCAGTTCGACGCCCCGGCGAGCGGACCCGGCGCGGCCGGCGACCACCAGCCGACCGACTCCACGCCAGGCCACCCGGACCCGCGCGCACACACCTCGACCGACCGAGGCCCGTTCGATGCCCCGGCGAGCGGCCCCTTCGATCCCACCCTGGCCGACACCGGGATCCCCCACCAAGCCACCACCCCCAGCGGCCCACGCAAGATCCTCGCCGCCGTAGGCCTGTCAGCAGCCAGCCTCCCCGCTCAGCGTCGCCGGTTCACCGCCGCCGCCGGGCTTACCGCCGCCGCCGTTGCCGCCGTCTCCGCCATGGTGCTCTCCTCGCACGCACCCGAGACCCGCACTCCCGCCCAGCCGCCGGCGCCCAGTTCCTCCGCTCCCACCCCAGAGCCGCTCGCCGGGTCCGGGACGCCGGATCCGGCGGGCCCCGCCGTCACCGAATCCGCCGATCTCGAACCCGCCGCCGTCACCCGGCCGGCCCAGTCCGCGCCGAAGACCACGAAGCCCGGCAAACCACCGAAGACCGAGCCGCACGGCAACGGCAACGGCAACGGCATCAACAAGGGCAAAGGCAAGGGCCCGGGCCACGACTAGGACCACCGGCCGGGCCGATCCGGGCCCAACGGCCCTAGCGCCCGAAACCCATTCCCCATAAAACGTAAGTCGTCTCGAATTGTTTCCCCGAATTCGGACTCGAAGCAATAACGACCGGTAACCGGAACCCGCCCCGTGCCGACTCACACCACGTGTCCGCACCGGGTTTCCGCCCCGGGCACCACCGCCGGGAATCCCCGCCCGGCCGGTTCGACGACTTTCCGGAGGTCTTGATGAGTGTCCACGCTGCCCTCGTGCGGCCGGTTTTCGGAACACCGCGCGGGCGGCACGCCAAGCCCCGCGCCACGTGGCCGCGCGTTGCCGTCAGGACGCTCTTCCTCTTGTGCGCGGTGATCTCCACCGGCGCCGTCGTCGGTGCCGGCTGGCCGCCGGTGCTGCTCGTCGTGCCCGCCACCGCGCTCGTGCTGCTCGTCGCCGGCGTCGTGAAACTGCGGACCGCGGCCCGGAAGATCGACACCATCTTCGCCGAAGAACTGTCCCGGGAAACACCTGCCGAAAACGGCGTGAGCGTCGAGATTTCCTGACTTACAGATCATTTCCGCACCGCCACAAAACTGCTCCTCGGCAAAGGGATGACACCCCTGGTGACCGCACCCGGCCCGGCGTAAAACAGGTCGGGCACGGCCACCGCAACGCCCGCGAGGCGTTCCAGATTGGGGAGTCAGCATGGCCGATCCCACCACCCCCGCGCCGCCGGTCGAGCTCGACCGGGTCCGCACCGAACTGGCCGCACAGGGCCATCCGTGGGTCATGGGCGAGAACTCCATGACCATTCTCGAAGAAGACCAGCGCCGGCACCGCCTGGGTGTGCCGCTGCCGCCGGAGAACGAACGGCGTGAGCTGGAAACGCAGGCGAAGTCCCTCACCGCCGGGGAGGCCGCCCGCGCCGGCGCGGTTTCCGGGGCCGGTGCCCCCGCGCAGTTCGACAGCCGCAACGCCGGCGGCGCCAACTACGTCACGGCCGTCAAGGACCAGGGCGACTGCGGTTCCTGCGTCTCGTTCGGCACGGTCGCCGCGATGGAGACCGTCGCCGCCTACACCCGCGGGCAGCCGGGCCTGAAGCTCGACCTGTCCGAGGCGCACCTGTTCTACACCCACGGCGCGAACGACGGCGCGACCTGCGACACCGGTTGGATGCCCGACCGGGCCCTGAAGGCCTGCCACGACGTCGGCATCACCTACGAGGACTACTTCCCGTACAGCCCGCGCAACCGCTCCGGCGCCAAGCTGAACGCCGACTGGCCGAACCGGCTCGCGACCACGCCGTCCTACACCGCGCTGACCGGCAACCCGGCGGCGATGAAGGAGAAGCTCGCCGCCTGCGGTGCGCTCATCGCGTGCTTCCTCGTGTACCAGGACTTCTTCTCCTACCAGACGGGCGTGTACCGCCACGTCACCGGCGCGCTGGCCGGTGGCCACTGCGTCACGCTCGTGGGCTACGACGACGCCCAGGGCTGCTGGATCGCGAAGAACAGCTGGAACACCAGCTGGGGCGACGGCGGCTTCTTCCGGATCGCCTACGGCGAGTGCGGCATCGAGACCTGGCAGGTCGAGCAGGTCGGCGCGGTGAACCTGCGCTCGTGGAGCGGCTCGACGTCGGTGCTGGGCTTGTGGAGCAACGACCAGGACCGCAACACCTGGGCGTACCTGAAGGACCTGGGCTGGCTCCACCTCGCCGCCGACGACGAGGTGATCAACAAAGCCATGCTCACCGAGCTCGTCGCCGCGAAGCAGGGTGGCCGTCCGGTCAACGCGTTCACCAGCAACGGCACGATCATCGAGACCTACGTCTTCTAGGAGCCGCGAGATGACCGCATCGACAAGCCCGTCCGCCGCTCCGACGGCCGTGGTACCCACCGCCAGCCCCGACACCGCACCGCAGCCCCTCACCCCGGACCAGCTGCACGCCACGACGACGTCGCTCACCGTCGAGCCGGGCGCCGAGCCGGTGCTGAGCCCGCCGGGTGCGCCGCAGACCGTCGCCGCGGCCACGACCGCCGCGGCCTGGCAGTCGAACAAGAAGGTGCTCGCGCTCTGGACGAACAACGCCGACCGCAACGGGTACGCCTACGTCGACGGAGTCGGCTGGAAGCGCCTCGCGACGAACAGCGACAGCGTGCACGAGGCGCTGCTGGCCCTCGCGTCGTCGGGCCGGCTGGCCGGTTCGATCACCTATCCCGAGGCCGCCGACGGGCTGGTCCACGAGATCTACCTCTGGTGAAGGTCCTCACGCTCGAAGCCGACGGCGCGGCGGCGGACGTCGCGCCCGGCGAGCGGCTGGAGCTGCGGTTGCCCGAGAACGCGGGCACCGGCTACCAGTGGGTGCTGGACGGTCCGGAGCCGCCGCTGCGGGTGGTCGAGGAGACTCTCCACCCGGCAGCGGACCGGGCCGGCGGCACCGGCGAGCACCGGTTCGTCCTGCACGCGGACGGGCCGGGCGAGACGACGCTGGTGGCGCGCCACGCCCGCCCGTGGGAACCGGAGACCGAGCTGCACAGTTTCCGGCTGACGGTCCGGGTGCGCTAGCCCGCGTCCTGCCAGGGTTCGAAGCTGCGCAGCAGCAGCCTGACCTGAGCCGGGTCCCGGACCTCAGCCTCGACGCCGCCCGGCATCGCGATGATCAGGTGGGTGTCCCGGGCCGCGCAGCCGGCCGCCGTCGCGGCCAGGACCGCCGCCCCGCCGCCGTCGACGGCCGTGGCCATGGTCAGGTCCACCACCAGCCGGCGGGCTCCGGCGGCGTAGGCGTCTTCGACCGCCTGGTGGTACGCGGCGGCCAGCCCGCCGTCGAAGAGACCGTCGACGGACAGGATGACCTCGTCTTCGAAGAGAACGCTGCGAAGTGTCATCGAGACCTCCTGCCAACCGGGTTTTTCCCACCGGTGCGGGTTCTTCGTCAAAGGTTACGTCAGGCACCCGCGCGGGTGCAGGCTGAGAGCGTCACGGCTCGACGTCGAGGAGGACGGACCATGGGCGACCCTCTCCCCCGGTTTTCTCTTTTGATCAACGGAAAAGCGGTCGGCGCTCGCTCCGGCCGGACGTTCGGCTCCCCGAACCCCTACACCGGCGAACCGTGGGCGGTCGTGCCGGACGGCAGTCCGGAAGACGTCGACGACGCCGTCGCGGCGGCCCGTGCGGCGCTCGAGGGCGAGTGGGCCGCCACCACGGGCTTCGCGCGCGCCGCCCTGCTGCGCCGACTCGGCGACCTCATCGGCGAGCACGCCGAGCGGCTCGCCCGGCTGGAAGTGAACGACTCCGGCAAGCTCTACCGCGAGATGATCGGCCAGCTCACCGGGCTGGGCGGCTGGTACCACTACTTCGCGGGCCTCGCCGACAAGATCGAGGGCCGCCAGATCCCGGCGCCGAACCCGGACTACCTCGTCTACACCCGCCGCGAGCCGGCCGGCGTCGTCGCGGCCATCACGCCGTGGAACTCGCCGCTGCTGCTGCTCACCTGGAAGCTCGCGCCCGCGCTGGCCGCCGGGTGCACGGTCGTGGTGAAGCCGTCCGAGCACTCGCCCGTTTCGACGCTCGGCCTGGCCGAGCTGGTCACCGAGGCCGGGTTCCCGCCCGGCGTCGTCAACGTCGTCACCGGGCTCTCCCGCGAGACGGGCGCCGCGCTCGCCGGGCACCCGGGCGTCGACAAGGTCGCGTTCACCGGGTCGACCGCCACCGGCCGCGCGGTCGCCGTGGCCGCCGCGCAGAACCTGAACAAGGTGACGCTGGAGCTGGGCGGCAAGTCGCCGCAGGTGGTGTTCCCCGACGCCGACCTCGCCGCGGCGGCCAACGGCGTCGTCGCCGGCGTGTTCGCCGCGACCGGCCAGACGTGCATGGCCGGGTCGCGGCTGATCGTGCACGCCGACGTCCACGACGAGCTGGTCCGCCTGGTCGCCGAGCGCGCCGCGGCGATCCGGCTCGGCGACCCGAACGAGCCGGACACCGAGATGGGACCGGTCGCGAACGCGCCGCAGTACGAGAAGGTGCTGCACTACCTGGAGACGGCGAAGGCCGAAGGCGCGACGGTCGTCTGCGGGGGCGAAGCGGACCCGGCGCTGGGCGGGCTGTTCGTGCGCCCGACCGTGCTGACCGGGGTGACGCCGGAGTCGACGGTCGTGCGCGAGGAGGTCTTCGGCCCGGTGCTGGCCGCGCTGACGTTCACCGACGAGGCCGCGGCGATCCGCCTGGCCAACGACACGCCGTACGGCCTGGCCGGTGCGGTGTGGACGAAGGACGTGCACCGCGCCCACCGCGTCGCCGCGAAGCTCAAGGCCGGGACGGTGTGGATCAACGCGTACCGGGTGGTGGCGCCGTCGGTGCCGTTCGGCGGGGTGAAGAACTCCGGGCTGGGGCGGGAAAACGGGGTGCACGCGCTGGACGAGTACCTGGTGGACAAGGCCGTCTGGGTCGAGCTGACCGGCGGAACGCGGGATCCGTTCACACTGGGGTGAAGACGCGCCGGACCGGCGAAGGATTTCCTCTCCCCACTTAAAGGTATAGCCGACCCCGGGGCTTGCGGCAAGACCCCGGTGCGGGTCCACAATCCGGGCTCACCTTTTTCGGCGAGGGGATTCCTTCATGCGTGTGCTGCTGTCCACGATCGGGTCGCGGGGCGAAGTGCAGCCGGTGCTGGCGCTGGCCTCGGAACTGAGCGCTCTCGGGCAGGACGTCCGCCTGTGCGTGCCGCCCGATTTCCGGGACTGGCTCGAAGAACTGGGCTTCGACGTCGTGCCGATCGGTCCCGAGCTGCGCGGGACGGCGTCGGCGCACCGGACCGAGCCGACACCCGACCAGATCCGGAAGTCCACCGAGGACACCGTCACGACCCAGTTCGAGACGATCGCCGTCGCCGCCGAGGGGTGTGACGTCCTGGTCGCCTGCGGTGCGCTGCAGTTCGCCACCCGCTCGGTCGCGCAGCGGTCGGGCGCCGCCTACGTCTACGCGAGCTTCTGCCCCATCACCCTGCCGTCCGATCGGCACGCGCCGCCGCCGATGCCGTGGCGGACGCCCGGAAAGGCGGGAAACCGCGCCCTTTGGGACGAAGACGCGCGGCGCTGGAACGTCTTTTTCGGCGGAAAGGTCAACGAATACCGGGCGGCGGCCGGGCAGGCTCCGGTCGATGATCTGCCGAGTCACGTCTTCAGCGACCGGCCGTGGCTCGCGGCCGACGCCGCGCTGGCGCCGTGGCCGGAGCCGGGCGACCCGCGGATCGTCCAGACGGGAGCCTGGATCTGGCCGGACGAGCGGCCCCTGCCGGACGAGCTGAGCGAGTTCCTCGACGCCGACGAGCCGCCGGTGTACTTCGGGTTCGGCAGCATGCGCGCGCCGGGCGAGGTCGCCGTGGCCGCGCTCGCGGCGGCGCGGGCGCACGGCCGCCGGGCGATCGTCGCCCGCGGCTGGGCGGACCTCGTCGCCGACGACGCGCCGGACTGCCTCGGCATCGGCGAGGTCAACCAGCAGGCCCTGTTCAAGCGGGTCGCGGCCGTCGTCCACCACGGCGGCGCGGGCACGACGACCACGGCGGCCCGCGCGGGCGCCCCGCAGGTGGTCGTGCCGCAGATGTACGACCAGCACTACTTCGCCGGCCGGGTCCGCGACCTGGGCCTGGGCGCGGCGACCGAGCCGGGCGTGCCGACGGCGGAAGGACTGACTTCGGCGCTCGAAGTCGCACTGCGCCCTGAAGTGGCGACGCGGGCGCGGGAGTTCTCGGGCCGGGTGCGCGCGGACGGCGCAAGCGTCGCCGCGCGTCACCTGCTGGCGACGGTGCCGCTCGCGTCCGCCTGAACCGGGCTACGGCAGGTACGGCCGGAGCGTCGCCGCGGTCACCCGGTCGAGGAGCCGGTCGGGCAGGACGCGCGTGAGGCGAGTCAGGAAGGCGGCGTCGCGGCCGATCGTGTAGCGCGTGCGCGGCCGCCGGGCGGTGGCGGCCTTGGCGACGATCGAGCCGGCCGCGTCCGCGGGCATGCCGGCCCGCGTGAACCGCTGCGAGTGGGCGACGACGGCCTTGACGAGCCCGCCGTAGCGCTGCTGGTGTTCGGGGGTCATCTGTTCGGCGAGGCCGGTGGCGGTGGCGGCGCCGCGGTCGCCCATCTCGGTGCGGACGGCGCCGGGCTCGACGACCACGACCTGCACGCCGTGCGGGGCGAGTTCGCGGCGGAGCGAGTCGCTGACCGCTTCGAGCGCGAACTTCGTCCCCGCATACGGCCCGTACGTGGCCATCGCGACCTTCCCGCCGACCGAGCTGATGTTCACGATCCGGCCGCGGCTGCGGTGGAGGAACGGCAGCAGCGCCTGCGTGACGGCGATGTGCCCGAACAGGTTGACGTCGAACAGCCGCCGCCACTCGGCCAAGGGCAGCGCTTCGACGGGGGCGTTGACCGAGATGCCCGCGTTGTTGACGAGGGCACGCAGCGGGCGGCGGTCCGGATCGGCGGCGATGCGGCCGGCCAGGGCCTCGACGTGCTCGGGTCGCGTGATGTCGAGGAGCACTGGCTCGACGCCGTCGGCGCGGATCGCGTCGCCGTCGGCTTCGCGGCGGACGCCGGCGAGGACGTGGTAGCCGCGCGCGGCGAGTTCGCGGGCCGTGGCGGCCCCGAGGCCGGTCGAGGCGCCGGTGACGACCATGATCCCGGTTTGATCTGACACTGTCACATGAACTACTATGCGCAGCTCATGTGACACTGTCAACTATGCTCGGCGTCATGGTGACGCGAGCCGAAGCCGCCGCTGCGACCCGGACCGCCCTCGTGCGGGCCGCGTCCGAACTGCTCGACGAAGGCGGCCCCGACGCGGTGACGCTCCGCGCGGTCGGGGCCCGCGCCGGCGTCTCGCGCGGCGCGCCGTACGGGCACTTCGAGGACAAGCAGCACCTGCTGACCGCGCTCGCCGTCGACGCGTGGAACTCGGTGGCGGACGAGGTGGAACAGCTGCGAGCCGACCTCGACGTCACCGCGAGCGCCCGGCTCGAGCGCGGCCTGCTGACGCTCATCGGAGTCGGCCGCCGGCAACCGCACCTGTACGCGCTGATGTTCAGCACCCCGGTGGGCGGCGACCCGGTCGCCGCCGCGGCGGCGACCCGCGTGGAGAACGAGTTCCTGACGCTGGTCGCCGACGTGGTCGGCGAAGGGGACGCGCGCCGCTACGGCGCGCTGCTGATGTCGAGCGCACACGGGATCGCGGGGCTGGAGCTCAGCGGCCACCTGGCGAAGGAGAAGTGGACGGTCGAGGGCGACGAGTTGGTACGGATGCTGGTCGACGCGATCCGTCCCGCATGACGGGCTTCTGGTACCTGCGGGTCCGGTGGGAGCACGACTTCGCCGACGATCCGGTCGCCATCGTCAGTGAGATCGGTCCGGACGGGTACGAACGCCGCAAGGTGGAGTTCTTCCGCGACGGCCGGCTCGGCTGGGCCGACGAGGAGCACGAGGTGGGCGGCACGGGCCTGGGCCAGGTCGTGGTCCCTCCGCTGGAGGAGATCGACGCGCAGCAGGAATTCGCGGCCTCGCGCGTCGAAGCCACCGAATTCGACCAAGCTTGGGCGCGCGCTACCCGGCGGCTCTAGCGCAAGTCCAGCCACAGGATGCGGAGCCCGACGTCGCCGTGATCAGGATGGCGGAACGCTCCCGGCGCCGTGCCGAGCGTGACGAACCCGAGGCTCTCGTACAACCGGAGCGCCGCCGTGTTCACCTCGACGACCGCGTTGAACTGGATGGCCGCGAACCCGCTGTCCCGGGCCCAGGCGACCAGATCCGTCGCGAGGGCGCGGCCGACCCCCGTGCCACGCGCCTCCTTCGCGACCATCAGGCTGCCGGAGGCGACGTGGCTGCCGGGGCCGGGCCGGTTGGCGTACATGTTCGCGGTCCCGGTCACCCGCTCCCCGTCCACGGCGACCACCACCCGGGCCGGCGGAGCGAGCAGCCAGCTCCGCCGGGCCTCGGGTTCGGTCATCGCGGGGTCGTAGGGGAACGTCCGCTGCTCGGTGACGACGTCGTGGACGATCGGCCAGATCCGCGGCCAGTCGTCGGCGTGGGCCTCCCGGATCACGCGCGCACCGCCGCGCAGAGTTCCGGGACCACCGTCTCGATGTCCTCGCGCAGCACGAAATCGGCTTCCTCGTCGTACGGCGTGGGCTGGCGGTTGACGATCACCAGCGTCGCCCCCGCCTGCGCCGCGATGGTGCACAGCGACGCGGCCGGCTCCACCTGCAGCGAGCTGCCGACGGCCAGGAAGACCTCGCTCGCCGCGGCGACACTGCGTGCGCGTCCCAGGAGGTCGCCGTCCAGCGTCTGTCCGAAAAGGACGACGTCGAGCTTCAGGATCCCGCCGCACTCCGGGCACCGCGGGTCGTCCTCGCCGCGCTCCAGCACTTCGGTGGTCGGGAACCGCGCCGCGCAGCCGGTGCACGCGGTGGTGTGCATGGAGCCGTGCAGTTCGAGGACCTTCCGCGCGACGAGGCCGGCTTTCTGGTGCAGGCCATCGACGTTCTGGGTGAGCACGCGCACGGCGACGCCGTCACCATCGAGGTCGGCGAGGGCGCGATGGGCGGCGTTCGGTTCGGCGCGCCAGGCGGCGTGGCCGGTGTAGCTGCGCCAGAACTCGCGGCGCACATCGGCGTCGGCGAGGAAGTTCTTCAGTGTGAAGGCGTTCACGGCGCTCGGCGAGCGCGTCCAGACGCCGTCGGGCCCGCGGTAGTCGGGGATGCCGGAAGCGGTGGAGATCCCCGCACCGCTCAGCACACCGACCAGCCGGGCGCCGCGAATCCGGTCGATCAGGTCCATGGTCCGGAGGTTAACGACCCGCCGCCGCCGCGACGACCGGATTACCGCGCTCGCAGCCGCAACGCCAAAGCCGGGCACGCGGCCGCCGCTCGCCGAGCCTCGGCCACCAGCTCCGGCGGCACCGGGCCCGGCTTCACGATCGGATAACCCCACTCGTCCAGCCGCACCGCCTCGGGCAGCAGGTCCGCGCACAGGCCGTGCGCCCGGCACCCGATCGGGTCCACCGTCACCTTCACGCCACACTCTCCAGAACCCGGCACCGGCCACCGGCCGCGTGCGCCGCCACGTCATGACCGAACACCCGCAACGCGCTCGTCGCGAGCCGCGCCGCGCCGTCCGGGTGCGCGCACGCCCCGCGGCCGGTGAGCAGCGGCAGCCGGCGGGCCAGCCGGGCCGTCGAAGGACCACCGCGGAGCAGCTCCGCGAAGTCCGCCGCGATCGCCGGGAGGCCGAACATGCACGGCCCGCACTGCCGGGCCGACTCGGCCGCCAGGAACGCCAGCACCTTCGCCGTGTACTCGAGCCCGCACGCCCGGGCCGGCAGCGCGTACACCGCCGGGATCCCCGACACGCCGACCGCGAAATCCGACGTCCAGGTCCCGCCGTAGCCGCCGGTCAGCACCGCCTGGACCGGCTCGGCCTCGCCGCCCGCCGCCGCCAGCACCGCGGCCACGGACGCTCCCGGAGCTACCTCCACGACCCCGGGCCGCCGGACCGCACCGGTGACCGTGACCAGGTCCCGGCGGGCGGAAAGGTAGTGCTGCGGGCCGAGCAGGATCGCCAAGGCCAGCTGCGCCAGCGTTTCGACGTTGTCCACGAGCGTCGGCCGGCCGCGCACCCCGCGTTCGTCGGGCCGCGGCGACTTGCCGAGCGGCCGCGCGTCGCCGGACGTCAGGTGGTGGACGAGCGCGGTCTCCTCGCTGGCGACGTACCGCCGCGGGATTTCCTCGACGCGCACCGGCACGCCGTCGTCGCGTTCGGCGAGCGCCGCGAAGACGCTCGGCAGCGCCGGGCTGCCCGCGTGGACGCACAGAATCGCTTCCCCGGCGCCGATGGCGTGCGCGGCCAACTGGAGGCCGTCGAGCACCAGGTGCGGGGACAGCGTCAGCAGCGCGGCGTCCTTGTGGCTGAGCGGGTCGCCTTCGCATCCGTTCGCGACGACGATCGAGCGTGGCGCGCGGGCCGAGCGCAGCTTGACCGCGGTCGGGAAGCCCGCGCCGCCGCGGCCGCGCAGGTCCGCCGCGGCGACGGCGGCGATCAGCCGGTCGCGGCCGTCGTCACCGTGGTAGGCGACCCAGGGCACGACGCCGTTGCGACGCCGGTGGCCGGCCAGGTCGAGGCGGTGGGGCGGCAGGATGGTCATCGAGTGCCTCCGAGCGGCGAGAGCTTGCGGGTCGCGGTGTCGGCGTCCTGACGGGTGGCCCGGAAGGCGACGCCGCCGAGGACGGCCAGCACGCACAGCACGTCGAGGGCGACGATCCAGCCGTACGCGGCGTCGTCTTCGGCCATGCCGAAGCCGTGCACCAGCGCGACCGGCCAGCAGAGGTAGGCCAGCCAGTGGACGGCGCGCCAGGCCCGCGGCGGGATGCGCGTGCGGAGCAGGCTGGTGACGACGATCGCGAGCAGCAGATCGATCGCGACGGCGCCGAAGCCGACCCAGAGCGGCTGGTAGGCCGAGCCGAACGGGACGACGACGTCGAGCCAGCTCAGCGAGACGTAGCCGTCGAGGATCGCCGACGCGATGTGCGCGCCGAGGAACGCGAGGCTGGTCAGCGCGAGGTTCCGGTGCAGCGCGGCGACGGTGAACCGCGGCCACGCCCGCGTCGCGAACCGGCCGGCGCCGAGCGCGCCGAGGACGACGACGCCGGTGAAGAGCACGAGCGAGACGAGGCCGGTCGCGCGGCTGAAGTACCAGACGGCGGAGCTCATGCGGCTCTCCTTTCGGCGGGCCAGCCCGGCGTCGTGACGACGTCGCCGGCGTCGGAGGTGAGCCGCGCGGGCAGGCGTCGCGCTGCCAGCCAGCCCGGCGCATCCGCCCCGAGGACGACGGCGGCGGTGCTCGCGGTATTGGCGTCCACAGTGGACTTCGCGGCGACGGAGACGGTGCGCCACAGCGGTTCGGCGACATCGCCGGTGCGCGGGTCGACGATGTGGTGCACGGTGCGCCCGGCGTGGCGCCAGCGCCTTCTGGCGGTACCGGAAGTGGCGAGGCCACCGGCGGTGAGGGCGACTTGCCCATCCGGCCGGGCGACGGCGTCGGCATGGTCATCGCCGAGTGCGACCTGCCAGCCGCCGGTAGGTTCCGGCCCGGCGACGCGCAGGTCACCCCCGAGGTTGACGAGGACACCGCACCCGAGGGCAGCATGGATCCGGCCCGCGGCGCGGTCTGCGGCGAGGGCTTTGGCGGTGGCGCCGAGGTCGAGCTGGACGCCACGCGGGAGGACGACCAGGCGGAGGGCGGGGTCGAAGAGGACCCGGTGCCAGCCGGGCGCGGGGGTGGCGTGGACCGGCCGGACTGCACCGCGCACGCCGCCGGCCGGGTCCGCCATCCCGCCACCCGGCCAACCCGAACCGGGCCGATCACCGCCGAGCGCGGCTGTCCCGGCCGCGCCAGGCGAGGCGGCAGCAGCCGAGGCGGCCGGCCCACCCGCACCGCGCACCCCGCCGGCCGGGTCCGGCATCCCGCCACCCGGCCAAACCGAACCAGGCCGATCACCGCCGAGCGCGGCCGTCGGCCGAGCCGGGTCGGCCGCGCCACCGCTGATCAACGCGAAGTCCCGGTCGTACCCCAACGCCCGGACCGCGGCCCCGACCGTCGGATCCACCAGACCCCCGGTCAGCCGGGCCGCGCGCAATGCCGCTCCCAATGCCTCCGCCAGCAGCTCCCCCACCCGGACCTGGCGCCCGGCCTGCTCGTGCAACCGGGAGATCTCCGAGTCCGCCCGGAACCGGCTGCACGCCAGGTCGATCGCGTCAAGCTCCTCGCTCAACAACGCAGCCGCCTCCGAGAGACGGCCGGGGTCGGTGACCACCACCGATGCCGTCGTGCCCAGGGCCGGGAATGCCCTCGCCGCCGTGGTCACGATGCGCCCGAGCCCGTGTGCGCGCTGCCCGAACCAGAACTCACGCCGCTGTCCGACGACTGGAGCTGGTCCTGGGAGCCGACCGTACTGCCCGAGTCCGAAGTCGAAGTCGACGTGGCCGAAGCCGTCGAAAGGCCGAAGCCGATCGCGCCGGCCGTGGCCGCGCCCAGCACCGCCACCGTCGCGGTGACCAGGGCGGCCTTGCGCCTGCCGTGCTCGCGGCGAGCCGCCGCGCCTGTCGTGTCGGGTTCCATGGGACCGAGTCTCGGCGCCGTTCCTTTGAACGACCTGGGAGCGACCTGTCAACTCCCTGGCCGTCCACAGTGGACACGGTGGGCACCTACCTTAGGAGGTTGACACCGGAAAGCCATTAACCCACTCTTTCCGTTGTCCGCCGGAGGTTCCCTGGTGTTCACGAACCGGACCACGACAAGCCGCGTCCCGGCTCCGTGGCGTGGGCATCATGAGGCGCCCTCACCCGCCACCGTTGGAGGACCCATGATCCGCAAGCGGATCTTCGCCGCGTTCGCCGCCGCCACCTTGGTCACAGCCGGTGTCGTCACGGCGGTCGTCGTCACCGGAACGGACGAGCCGACCGCGGTGCAGCCGACCGCGTCGACCGTCCCGGCGTTCGACCACATCGTCCTCGTGATGTTCGAGAACAAGAAGTACTCCTCGATCAACGGCAGCTCCAGCGCCCCCTACTTCAACACCCTCGCCTCGCAGAGCGCGAAGTTCACCAACTCCTTCGCCATCACCCACCCGAGCCAGCCCAACTACGTCGCCCTCTTCTCCGGCGCGACGCAGGGCGTGACCAGCGACAGCTGCCCGGCCAACCTCGGCGCCAAGGACAACCTGGGCCAGCAGCTGATCGGCGCGGGCAAGACCTTCAAGGGCTACTCCGAGTCGATGCCCTCGGACGGCTACACCGGCTGCTCCAGCGGCACCTACATGCGCAAGCACAACAGCTGGGTCGACTTCTCCAACGTCCCGGCCGCGAGCAACCTCCGCTACACGAACTTCCCCACCGACTTCACCCAGCTGCCGACGGTCGCCTTCGTCACGCCGAACATGTGCTCCGACATGCACGACTGCTCGGTCGGCACCGGCGACACCTGGCTCAAGAACCACCTCGACGCCTACGCCCAGTGGGCCAAGACGCACAACAGCCTGCTCATCACCACCTTCGACGAGGACAGCGGCACGTCGGTGAACCAGATCTTCACCAGTTTCACCGGCGCGCACGTCCAGGTCGGCAGCTACAGCGAGTCGATCAACCACTACACCGTGCTGCGCACGATCGAGGCGTCCTACGGCCTGCCGGGCATCGGCGGCGCCGCGAGCAAGTCGCCGATCCTCGACGTCTGGCAGTAACCGCGTGTACCTCGCCACCATCGGCCGCCGAGAGCACGCCGCGAAAGGCAAGCTCTCGGCGGTCGGCGCGAACGTCTTCGCGCTCGGCGCCGTCAGCCTGGTCACCGACGTCTCTTCGGAGATGGTCACCGCGGTGCTGCCGGTGTACCTCGTGCTCGGGCTGCACCTGAGTCCCGCCGCGTACGGCCTGGTCGACGGCCTCTACACCGGCGCGACGGCGCTGCTGCGGATCGTCGGCGGGTACGTCTCGGACCGGATCCGGCGCCGCAAGGTCGTCGCCGGCGCCGGCTACGCGCTGTCCGCGGTGGCGAAGCTCGGCCTGCTCGCCGCCGGGGCGTCGGCGGCCGCGATCGGCGCCGTGATCACCCTCGACCGCACCGGCAAAGGCCTGCGGACGGCGCCGCGCGACGCGCTGATCACCCTCTCGGCCCCGGAGCCGCTGCTCGGCCGCGCCTTCGGCGTACACCGGGCGATGGACAGCGTGGGCGCGTTCGCCGGGCCGCTGGTCGCGCTCGCCGTGCTGGCGGCGGTCGGCGCGACGAATCCCGAGGCGTTCGACGCCGTGTTCGTCGTCAGCTTCTGCGTCGCCGCGATCGGCGTGCTGCTGCTGGTGCTGTTCGTCCGCGACCACCGGACGCCGAAAGCGGCCGCCACACCGGTCTCGCCGCGCTCAGCAGCCGCCCTGCTGCGCGGCAGCGGCGTGCGGCGCCTGCTCGTGGCGGCGTGCGTGCTCGGGCTGGCCACGGTCGGCGACGGGTTCGTCTACCTGCTGCTGCAGCACAAGGAGGACATCGCGACCGGCTGGTTCCCACTGCTCGCGGTCGGCACCAACCTCAGCTACCTGCTGCTGGCCGCGCCGCTGGGCGTGCTGGCCGACCGGGTCGGCAGGCTGCCGGTCGTGCTCGGCGGCTACGGCGCGCTCGCGCTCGTCTACCTGCTGCTGGCCGGGCCGGTGTCCGGCTGGCCGCTGTTCGTCCTGGCGCTCGCGTTGTACGGCGCGTTCTACGCGGCGACCGACGGCGTCCTGATGGCGCTGGCCGGTCCGCTGCTGCCGGAATCGTTGCGCACCACGGGGATTTCGCTGGTGCAGACTGCGCAAGCGCTGGCCTACTTCGCCTCGTCCGTCCTTTTCGGACTGGCTTGGCAGTTCTGGGGTGCCGGGCTCGCGATCGGCGCCGCCGCGGGGGCGGCGGTGATCGCGATCGCCGTGACGTTCGTGGTGCTCTCGCCCCGGAAGGCGGCCTCGTGAAGACGCGGATCCTGATCGCGATCGCCGGCGTGCTGGTGCTGGCCGGGGCGGCGGTCGCGTACGTCGGGTTCGCGAGCGCGCGCGGTCACGACGTCGCCGCGACCGGTGTCGTCAGCCTCTCCCCCGGCCCGCGGCTGTTGTTCCGCAGCACCGCCGACGCCGACCGCGGGCACGTCGCCACCGTGTCCGTCGCCGACCCCGGCGGCGCGCGGACCGTGTCGCCGCTGTCCTGCAGCCGGGTGTACGCCGCCGGCGGCACCGGGCTCTGCCTGCGCCAGGACGGCGACCTGACCACCTACCAGCTGGCGGTGCTCGACGCGGGCCTCGCGGTGCGCCGGGAGATCCCGCTGGTCGGGCTGCCGAACCGGGCGCGGGTGTCGGCGAGCGGCCGGATGCTGGCGTGGACGGTGTTCGTCACCGGCGACTCCTACAACGGCGGCATGTTCTCCACCCGCGCCGGCATCCTCGACACCGCGACCGGCGACCTGGCCGGGACCCTCGAGGACTACGCGGTGACGCTCGACGGGAAGCCCTACCAGGCCGCGGACCTCAACTTCTGGGGCGTCACGTTCACCCGCGACGACCGCCGGTTCTACGCGACGATGTCGACGGCCGGGCACCGCTACCTCGTCGCGGGCGACTTCGCCGCGCACACGATCCGGACGCTGCGGGAGAATGTCGAATGCCCGTCCCTTTCCCCGGACGGGACCCGCGTCGCGTTCAAGTCCGCTGTGGACGACGACCCGGCGAAGGGCTGGCGGCTGTCCGTTGTGGACTTGGCGAGCTCGGCGGTGACGCCGCTGGCCGAGACCCGCAGCGTCGACGACCAGCCGGCGTGGCTCGACGACCGCACGATCGGCTACAGCGTGCCGCGCGGGCCCGGCCACGCGGACGTCTGGTCGGTCCCGGCCGACGGCTCCGGCACGGCCCGGCTGCTGATCCCGGAGGCGGAGTCCCCGGCGGCACTCACCGACGCTCGTACTGGGCGATGAGCACGCCCTTCGTGGTCGGGACGCTGCTGGTGAGCGTGAACTCGGTGAGCGGCGCCGGTCCCTCGAACAGGCGCAGGCCCGCGCCCAGGGTCAAGGGGTGGATCAGCAGCGTGTAGCGGTCGACCAGGCCGGCGGCGTGCAGGGAGTGCACGAGCGAAGCGCTGCCGATGACGGACAGGTCGTTCCCGGGCCCGGCCTTCAGCTCGGCGACGGTCTTCTCGGCGTCCCCGGCGAGCAGCACGGAGTTCTGCCAGGCCCCGGCGTCCTCGAGGGTGGTCGACGCGACATACTTGGTGACGCCGTTCATGTGGGTGGTGAAAGGGTTGCCGTCCTCGCGCCCGGCCCACGCGCCGATGAAGTCTTCCCAGGTCCGCCGCCCGAAGAGCATGTCACCGGCGCGGCTCATGCCCTTGCCCATCTCGCGGGCCATGACGTCGTCGGAGTAGCCGGTGCCCCAGCCGCCGTGGGCGAAGCCGCCGCGGGTGTCCTCGTCGGGCCGGCCGAGGCCCTGCACGACGCCGTCGAGGGTGACGCTCATGGTGACGCTGATCGAACGCATGGGGTGTCCTTCCGTCCAGGTGGCTGGTCACCTCCTGTACGAACGGCCGAACCGCGGATCGACACCGGGGTCAGTCCATTTTGCGCAGGCCCTCGAGGATGCGCCGCATCAGCTCGCCGTCCGGGGCCGCGAACGCCAGCCGGGGCGCCAGGAAGCGGCCCGAGGGCGGGCCGGCGGGCGGGATCGTGCGCGGCACGCGCCACGGCAGCCGGTCCGGGGACGTGTCGCGGCCGGTCTGCTCCGGGATCGGGAGGGTCGGCAGCGCGATCGTGCCCGCCTCGGCGAACCGCCGGGCCGCCTGTTCGAAGCGGAGGCGGGCCTGGATCCCGGCGACCGTCCAGTCCGGCTCGGGATCCGGCTCGGAGCCGGCGGTCACCCGGCGGGGCCGGCGTTCGAGCGTGATGGCCCAGGCCGCCGCGGCGAGCGCGGGCAGCAGCAGGCCCGCGATGATGGCGAAACCGGACAGGGCCGCGGCCATCAGGAGGCCTCGGCGACGGGTAGCAGCATGGCGTTCACTTCCGGACTTGCGGTTCTTCCGAAGCATGGCCGACACCTGGATATTCGACGTGAACGAATGTTTCGCGGACCCCGGAACCCCATCATGAACGACGGGCGACGCTCCCGCAAGCGGCCGGGCGGGGTGGCCCGTCCGGACGGCGAAACCGCAGGTGGGAGCCGGTTTTAAGGGTAGCAGCGACGAGCCCCTCACCAGGTAGTACGGGCGTCGGCCGCGTCCGGTTCACTTTATCTTTTGTACGCCCCGTGTACGCCGCCGCGGCAAACTCGCCGAATGCGCATTACGACCATCCTCGTGGCCGCGACGCTGGCGCTCACCGGGCTCGCGGCCCCGGCGCTCGCCGCCGACGGCAACCCGCTCGAGAAGACGAACGGCTTCTACGTCGATCCCGGCTCCAACCCGGCGGTGTGGGTCCGAGACCACCCCGGCGACAGCCTCGCGGGCCCGATCAAGGCGTCCATCGCGACCAAGCCTGGCGCCCGCTGGTTCGGCGCCTGGAGCGGCGACGTCCGCACGGCGGTCGACGGGTTCACCTACGCCGCCGACGTCGCCGACAAGCTGCCGGTGCTGGTCGCGTACAACATCCCGGGCCGTGACTGCGGCGGCGATTCGAGCGGCGGCGCGGGCAGCCCGCAGGCCTACCGCGACTGGATCTCCGCGTTCGCCGACGGCATCGGCGGCAAGCCGGCGGTCGTGATCATCGAACCGGACGCGCTCGCCCAGCTCGACTGCCTCCCCGGCGACGCCCGCCAGACCCGGCTCGACCTGCTGAACTACGCGGCGACGCAGTTCAAGCAGAAGGCGCCGAACACTTGGGCGTACCTGGACGGCGGCAACGCGACGTGGATCCCGGCGGCGACGATGGCCTCGCGGCTGAAGTCGGCGGGTGTGGGATCCATCCACGGGTTCGTGCTGAACGTGTCGAACTTCTCCACGACGGCCGACTCGACGACGTACGGCAAGGCGGTCGACGCGGCCCTGGGCTACGCGGCACCGTTCGTCGTGGACACCAGCCGCAACGGCAACGGCCACGGCACCGATGCGGAGTGGTGCAACCCGCCGAAGCGCAAGCTGGGAGCCCCGGCCCAGCTCGGCGGCGGCCCGGAGATGCAGCTGTGGATCAAGGTCCCGGGCGATTCGGACGGCAGCTGCGGCTACGGCGCGGGCATCCCGGCGGGCACGTTCAGCCCCGCCCTGGCCGGCCACCTGATCAAGGGTGACTGACCAGCGAGCAGGTGCGGGCCAGGTCGGCCGGGGTCGCGCCGGCGGGACGCGCGATCGTTCCCGAAGCCGGCGGACGCACCCCGCGCAGCCACCCGCCCAGCGCGTCGAACGCCGTCCGGAAGCACGGACCGAGCGGCCTCAGCCGGTCCGGGTACACGTCGGCCAGCCCGTCGACGTGGTTGCCGTCGACCACCCGGTAGTACCGGTGCAGCGACCCGCGTCCCGCCGACGTGATCATCCGGTCGTACACATCGGAGTCCCGGGTGATCGGCAGCAGCGTGTCCAGCGTCCCGTGCAGCGTGAGCAGCGGCTTGCCGATCCGCCCGGTCAGCGAGATCCGCTCCACCGCCCGCGCCACCGAAGCGGGCCGCGAAGCATACTCGTAGTCCGCGTCACAAGACGGCGTTCCCGAAGCGCAGAAAGGCGTTCCGGCCGACAGCGCACCGTCGAACGACGGGTCGACCTCTTCGCGGTAGATCCGCTGGGTCAGGTCCCAGTAGACGCGGTAGTGGTAGTCCCACAGGAACTCCGAGCCCGGCGCGAACCCGGCGTCCAAAATGGACTGATGCGCTTCCGGCGACCCCGCCGCGTACGCCGGGTACGCCTTCAACGCCGGTGGCAGGAACGTGAACAAGTTCGGCCCATCGGCACGCCACAGCGTCCCTTCCCAGTCGACGCCCCCGTCGTAGAGCCACGGCCGGTTCTCCAGCTGCCACCGCACGAGGTACCCGCCGTTGGACAGCCCGGCGGCCAGCGTCCGCGTCACCGGACGGCGGTAGTGCGCGGCCGCGGCCGAGCGGGCGGCCAGCGTCAGCTGCGTGACGCGCGTGTTCCACTCGGCCAGCGCGTCACCCGGCCGGACGCCGTCGGCGTAGAACGCGGCGCCGGTGTTGCCCTTGTCGGTCGCGGCGAACGCGTAGCCCTCGGCCAGGGCCTGGTCGCCGATCGCGCGGTCGTTCGCGTACTGCCGCCGCACGCCCGGTGCCCCGGAGACGACCAGGCCGCCGTTCCAGCGCGCCGGCAGGCGCAGCACGAACTGCGAGTCGTGGTTCCAGCCGTTGTTCGCGTTCGCCGTCGAGGTGTCCGGGAAGTACCCGTCGACCTGCACGCCGGGCACCCGGCCGTACGTCGGCAGCCCCGCCGACGTCAGCCCGGCCCAGTCCGCCTCGACGGTGTGCCCGGACGCGAGCGTGCCGGTCGTCGTCAGGTCGTCCAGGCACGCCGACACGGACTTCTCGGCCCCGGGCACGGCCACCCGGCAGCCCCCGGGCGAAGCCGACGCCGATGCGGGCAACGCCGCCGCGAGCGCCCCTGCCAGAACCACGACCAGCCATCTGCGCACGGTCCACCTCCGGTCTCGTTGGAACAGAACCCAAGCGCGTGCCCCCGGCGAGAGCCATCCCGCCGGTCACCATGAATCGCCCCGGGGATGTGGTGGACGGCCACATGGTCCGAACCAGCGGACCGTCCTAGCGTCACTGGAAACCCTCTCAACGACGAGAAGGACGCCACCATGCGCAAGCTCGCCTTCGCCGGCCTCGCCGCGATCACCGCCGCCGTGCTCACCACCGTCGGAGTGGCGAGCGCCGATCCGCCGCCGTCGTCCCTGGTCCAGGTGGCGAACTTCGGGGCCAACCCCGGCGCGCTGGCGATGTACACCTACACGCCGTCCGGGCTCGAAACCGGCCGTCCGGTGGTCGTCGCCCTGCACGGCTGCACCCAGAGCGCCTCGGACTACTACGCCCACTCCGGCTGGCCAAAGCTGGCCGACAAGTGGCGCTTCGAGGTCGTGTTCCCGCAGCAGTCGACCGCGAACAACTCGCTCAAGTGCTTCAACTGGTTCGCCACCGCCGACGACACCCGGGGCAACGGCGAGGCCGCGTCGATCAAGTCGATGGTGGACAAGGCGGCCGGCGACCACTCCTCGGACCGCTCGCGCGTGTTCGTCACGGGACTCTCGGCCGGCGCCGCGATGACCGCGGACCTGCTCGCCGCCTACCCGGACGTCTTCGCCGGCGGCGGCATCAACGCCGGCATCCCCGCGCAGTGCGCCACCAGCATCACCGAGGCGTCGGGCTGCCAGATGAACAACCAGAACCTGACGCCGGCGCAGTGGGCCTCGAAGGTGAAGGCCCAGTACCCGGGCTACTCCGGGCCGTGGCCGCGCGTCGCGATCTGGCAGGGCACCGGCGACTACACGGTCTACCCGGTCAACGGCACCGAGCTGCGCGACCAGTGGACCGCGGTGCACGGGCTCTCGCAGACGCCGACGAGCACGCAGTCCCTGCCCGGCAGCACGACGCTGACGAGTTACGGCGACAAGGTCCAGCTGTACTCGATCGCCGGGATGGGCCACGGCACCGCGGTCGACCCGGGCACCGGCGCGACGCAGTGCGGCAGCACCGGCGCGTACTTCCTCGCGGGCATCTGCTCCAGCTACTACACGGGCGTGTTCTGGGGGCTGGACAAGGGATCCGGGACCACGCCGACCACCACTCCGCCGACGACCACGACGACGCCTCCGCCGTCGGGCACGTGCGTGAACGCGAGCAACTACGCCCACACGCAGGCGGGCCGCGCGCACCAGAGCGCCGGTCAGGTGTACGCGAACGGCTCCAACCAGGCCATGGGCCTGTGGAACACGTTCACCACGCACGCCCTGCGCGAGACGTCCTCGGGCTACTGGGTCCTCGCCGACGGGCAGTGCTGACTCACAGGAAGATCGGCATCGGGTTCAGGTCTTCGTACGCGGTCGGCTCGGCCAGGCGGCCGAGCCGCACCGGCACGTCGTAGAGCCGGCCGGGCGCGAACCGCGCCCGGAATCCCCGCATCCCCGGCACGAGCACCTTCACCACGGGCAGGCCGATGTCCGGGCGCGTCTGGTCGAGCACGAACACCTCCAGCCCGGCGCGCTCGAGTTTCCCCTGCACGGGAAGGACATTCGTCGGCAGGACGGCCGCGGACGGCGCCGGGAGCAGATGGGGGTGCTCGGCGACCGACGCCTCCCGCAGCCAGCGCGCCGCGGGCGGGTGGTCGCCGAGCCGGCCGTCGAGGACCGCCGGCATCAGCTGGTTCAGCTCGGTCAGCGCGCGCCGCAGCGCGACGGCCGGGTCGGGGTGCGCGCCGAAGCCCAGCATGATCTGCTCGGGCGCCCCGGTGCGCCGGGACACGGCGGCCCGGACCGGCACGCCGAGGTCGGACGTCACGTCCAGGGCCCACACCTCGCGGCCCAGCCCGGCGTACACCTCCCGCAGCTCGGTGGTCCACGGGTCGGCGGGCAGGTCGACGCCCGGCTGCCGGGTGCGGTTGTACCACCAGAGCGCGACGGCGTCGCGTTCCACGACCTCCAGCATCCCTCGCCGCACGGCGTCTTCGAGGGTGCCGCCCGCCGCGTTGCCGTTCGAATCGGCGGCGACGGAGGCCGGTCCGGGCGCGCCGAAGTACAGCAGGGCGGTCGGGAACAGCCGGTGCTCGCCGCGGGTGAGCGACCACACCGGCGTCCAGTCCAGCTCGGCGTCGTCGTCGAAGGGCTCGCGCGCCCGGTCGGCGTACTGGCGCTCGTGGAACAGCTGGCAGGTGTCGGGATGCACGGCCTGGTCCCCCAGGGACCGGAAGCTGCCGCGCACCCGTTCCTCGTCGCCGTCGAACCGGGCGCTGTGCCGTTCGAGCGCTTCGCACAACGCGCTGACCTCGGCGTCGAGCGACGTGACGCCCTTGCCGCCGTTCTCCGCGCGCAGCGCCGCCCCGAGCCGGTCCGCGCCACGCAGACCCGGCACGACGTTCGGCCCGGACCGGACCGCGGTGAAGAACGCCGGGCCGCGCGGATCGCGGCGCAGCTCCCTGACGACCCCGGTCAACGGGCTGACCAGGTGGCGATACGTCTCGAGCACCCGCTCCGGCGGCACCGCGCGGGGCCGGCCGAGGACCACCGGACGGCGTGCCCGTTCCCGCACCAGCTCCGGGTTCCCGCAGGACGCGCACTGCGGCCGGGCGCGCACCTCGTGCCGTTCGCCGGTCAGGTCCCGGCTGTCGAACGTCCACAGTGCACGCTGGCCCGGGTACCGCTGCCCGGCCAGCCACTTGACCGCTTCCAGCGCGACGAGGTTCAGTGCGACGGCGGACAGCGACGGGAGCGTGACCTCGGGGCGCGGGAGCGGGCCGGGCAGGCCGAGCGCGTCCCGCACGTGCGCTTCGGCTGCGCGGTTGCCCCACAACCGCGTGGCGAGGCAGTGCCGGCAGGGGCCGTCGCCGGGGATGAAGAACGGGCCGATCCACACCCGCGCGCCGACGGTCTTGGCGAGCAGCCACGGACGTCCGGTCGCGCGGTGCTCCGCGTCCACTTCGGACAGTCTCGGATCGAGATAATCACGGCACAGCAAGACAGTCAGGTCGGCGTCGTGGTCGACGACCGTCAGCCCGGCCGCGCGGAACGCCGCGGGATCCGCGCCCACGAGCGCGACCGTGCCGGACGCGGGTTCGACACCCACCGCGTCCCAGTAGGCCGCACCCGGCCGCCGCAGGCCGATCAGCTGCTCCTCGGCGAGCCGGTTCAGCACCCCGGCGGCCTCGGCGGCGGGAACGTCTTCGGGCAGGTCACGGCGAAGCGCGGCGAAGTCCCGGGTGCCGTCGAGCAGTGGGACCAGCGCTTCGACGTGCGGCCCGCTCAGCGCCGTGGCGCCGTCCTCGGACAGCACGTACACGGCGTCGCCGGGCACCACCGCCGTGCTCAGGTGGCGCTTGAACCCGACCGGGTCGGTCACCCGGCGGTCGTGCCCCGCTCCGGGCCGTCGGTCACGCAGGGGCTGACCGAGCCGTCCCCCACGCACAGCAGCTGGGTCCCGGCCGCCGCGCGGCCGTCGAGCGGGACGACCGTCAGCCCCGGCACGCCGGCAGGCCCGGTCCCGAAGGCCGACGTCAGCGCGGTTTCGAACTCGTTCACGACTACTCCTTCGTCCGTCCCCGGCCATCTTCGCCGGGCCGGCCACGGTCCATAAGGGCCGGTCGGGGGACTCAGGTCAGCAGGCCGGTCAGCAGCACCGCGGTCAGCCGCCGGGCCGCCGGGCCGGTCCGCGCGGACGTGGTCGCCGTCAGCGCGAGCCGGACGTCCTCGAGCGACACCCGGGACCGGAGGACGCCCTCGGCGCGGGCCCGCTCGACCAGCCGCGCGAACGCCTCGGCGTGCGCCCGGCGCCGGTCGGCGAACTCCGGTCCTCCGAGGACCCCCATGAGCCCCGGCTCCTCGACCCGCCACTCGCCGAAGCGGTGGAACGTGCGGGTCAGCGCACGACGGCTGTCCGGGTCGGCGAGCGCGGCCCGCAGCTGGCCCTCGCACCGCTGCACCTGACCGGCGAGCACGGCCGCGAGGAGGTCGTCGCGGGACGGGAAGTGCCGGTGGACGGTCGCGGGAGCCAGGCCCGCGCGCCGCGCGATCTCGCGCACCGGCAGGTCCGGGCCGTGCCGCGCGAACGCCGTGTGCGCGACCGCGACGAGGTGGCGCCGGTTGTCCTCGGCGTCCGCCCGGCGTTTCCGAGTCAGTTCGTCGCGCACGGCTCTCACTTCCCCGCTCGTCGCCGGTGATCACTCCTAGCGTAGGCGTGGTCAGGGTGTCCGCTGTGGAGGAGTGATCGTGTTCGCAACCCGGTTCGAGCGGTTCGGCCCGCCCGAGGTCCTGTCGGCGGGCGAGCTGCCGGAGCCGCACGCCGGGCCGGGCGAGGTGCGGATCCGTGTGCGGGCGGCCGGTGTCTCGCCGGTGGACCTGGCGATCCGCGCCGGGAAGTCGCGCTCGCCGATCGCCCTGCCGCACATCCCGGGGGTCGACGCCGCGGGGGTCGTGGACGAAGCGGGCCCGGGTGTTTCGGTCGGCGACGAGGTGTTCGGCGCGGTCGACGTCGCCCGGCTCGGTGGGGCGACCGCCGAGTTCGCCGTGCTGGCGTTCTGGGCGCCCAAGCCGCCGTCGATGCCGTGGGAGCAGGCCGGCGCGGCGGGCTCCGGGATCGAGACGGCCACCCGCGCGCTCGACCTCCTGGACGTCCGGGACGGCATGACACTGCTGGTCGACGGCGCGTCCGGCGGGGTCGGCAGCCTCGTCGTGGGCCTGGCGCTCGCGCGGGGCGCGCGGGTGATCGGGACGGCAGGCGACCTGGAGTTCGTCGAGAGCCTGGGTGCCACGCCGGTTCCGTACGGTCCCGGCTTGGCCGCGCGGGTGTCCGGCCGGGTCGACGCGGCCCTCGACGTCGCCGGCCGGGGCTCGCTGCCGGAGCTGGTCGCGCTGACCGGATCGCCGTCGTCGGTGGTCACGCTGGCGGACTTCGGCGGACCGTCCCACGGCGTTCGCGTGTCGGTCGGGGCCCTGGGTGGCGAGCCGGACGGACGGCACGGTCTCTCGACGGCCGCGGCGCTCTTCGAGGAGGGCAGGTTCCGGGTGCCGGTCGAAGAGGTGTTCACCGACGCGGCCGCCGCGCACGCCGCCGCCGAACGCGGGCCGCGGCGGGGAAAGCTGGTCGTGGCGGTCAGCGGGTAGTCGCCCGGACGGTCGCGGTCCACTCGGCCGGTCGCGGGGCTTCCCGCTCGCCGAGGGCGATCAGGGCGCAGTCGCGGCCCTGGGCGAAGAGCGACTGCGCGATGGTCGTGAGCCCGGCGCGGGCCGCGTCCGGGTCGTCGTCCCAGCCGGCGACGGCGACGTCCCCGGGCACCCGCAGGCCGCGGCGGCTCGCGGCGTCGAGGACGGCGAAGGCGAGCTGGTCGCTCATGGCGATCACCGCGTCGGGCTCGGTGTCGAGCAGCGCTTCGGCCATTTTCCCGGCTTCGTCGCGGTCGTTGCGGGCGACGACCGCGACCGGCAGCCCGCCCGGGTCGCCGAGGTGGTCGTAGACGCCGAGGAGCCGTTCGCGGGTGACGGGGAACGCGATGTCCTGCGGGGCGGGCCCGGTTTCCAGTCTCGGGCGGCGATCGCGGTCGAAGGGGAAGCTCAGCACGGCCGGCCGGCGAGCGCCGGCGAACGTGCGCGCGGCCAGCTCCCGGGCGGACGCGCGGTTGTCGATGCCGACGACCTGGGCCCCGGCGAACGCGGGCCCGCCGTGGATCGCGACCGGCTTGCCGAGGCCGCTCACGACGTCGAGCACCGGGTCCGTGTCGACGGTCGTCCAGACGATGTAGCCGTCGACCGACGCCGACCGGACGCGCTCGACGTCGTCGGCCGAGCCGGTGGTCGGGATGAGGTTCAGCCCGCTCCCGCGCTCGCGGCAGACCTCGGCGACGCCGGCGAGGAACCGCCGGGCCTGCGGGTCTTCGAAGGCGTAGGCGAGGTGTTCGCCGAGCACGACCCCGATCGCGCCGTTGTGACGGCGGCGCAGCGACCGCGCGGTGGGGTCCGGCCCGCGGTAGCCCAGCTCGGCGGCGACCTCGCGGACCCGGCGCAGCGTCTCCGGGGCGACGCGGTCGGGCTGGTTGTAGCAGTACGACACGGTCATCGCCGAGACGCCGCAGCGGCGCGCGACGTCCGCCATCGTCGGTCTGGACATGGGCCCACCCTAGCTGTGTATCGTTAAACAATGCTCGTCGAGCCCCGCACCCGGCTCGCGCTGGGAGCACTCAGCGCGGCCTGCTTCGTATCCGTGACCTCGGAGAACCTGCCGGTCGCGCTGCTGCCGCAGCTCGCGTCCGGGCTGGGGGTCGGCGATTCCGCGATCGGGCTGCTGATGACCGGGTACGCGCTGGTCGTGGCGGTCTCGGTGGTGCCGCTGGTGGCGTTGACGTCGCGCTGGGACCGCCGGACGACCGCGCTGGTGACGCTCGGGATGATCGTGGTGTCGAACCTGGTCCTGGCGGCGGCGCCGAACTACGCCGTGGCGGTCGCCGCGCGCCTGGTGGCGGCCGCGGGCCACGGCGTGTTCTGGTCGGTGGTGGCGTCGATGGCCGGCCGGTTGCTGGGGCCGGGCCGGGGCGGCCGCGCGACGGCGGTGGTGTTCGCCGGGAACTCCTTGGCGTTCCTGTTCGGGCTGTCGGCGAGCTCCTGGCTGGGCGCGGCCCTCGGCTGGCGGACGGCGGTGCTGGCGGTGGCGGGCGTCGCAGCGCTGACAGCGGTGGTCATCCGGCTCACGGTCGGCCCGATGCCCGGGACGGCGCCCGCTGCCCGAGGGCGCCTCGCGGTCGGTTCGCTGCTTCCGGTCAACCTGACGACGTTGCTGGTCGTGACGGGTCATTTCGCGGCGTTCACCTACATCACGGCGATCATCGCCCGCTGGGTCCACCTGACGGGTTCGCCGACATCGCTGTTGTTGTTCGCCCACGGAACGGCGGGCTTGCTGGGGTTGGTCTTGATCGGCCGCCACATCGACGGCCACCCACGGGCAACGGCGCTGCTCACGACGGGCGGCCTCGCGGCGTGCATGGTGGCGCTGCTGGTCTCGCCGGGCCCGGTCGTCGCGGGGGTGGCGATCGTGGCCTGGGCGGGACCGGCGGCGGGCATCGGCGTGGTGCTGCAGGCGGCGGTCTTGCGGGTGGCGAAGAGCCAGCCGGACCTGGCGTCGGCGGTGTACATCGTGGCGTTCCAGATCGGCATCGCTGCGGGGGCAGCGCTGGGCGGTCTGGGGATGGACCACGGGATGCTGCCGGCGGCAGTGGTGATCGCGGCGGCCGGAGGGCTTGCGTCGGCGATCGTGGTGCGCCGATCGGCGGCGTTCAAGTCACGCGTCTGAGCAGGCGCACTCTCGCGTTTTACCGGCGAGCGGACCGCGCCGGTCGCGCAGGCGCGCAACCCTCGCCGCTACGCCTCGCGTAGCCGGTGCACCCGCAGCGCCAGCTGGATCTCCAGCGCCCGGTCCGGCGCCTGCCACTCCTCCCCCAGCAGCGATGCCACCCGCTCCAGCCGCTGCACCACCGTGTTCACGTGGACGTGCAGCACGTCCTTCGTCCGCGCCAGCTGCGACCCGCTCGCGAAGTACGCCCGCAGCGTCGCCACCAGCTCCGTCCCCCGGCGCGCGTCGTAGTCCAGCACCGGCCCCAGCGTCTGCCGCACGAACTCGTCCAGATCCGCGTGGTCGCCCAGCAACTGGCCGAGGAACCCCAGCCCCGCCATCGCCGCGCCTTCCCCCGTCCGCCCCAGCGCCAGCAACGCCCGGACGCACCGCGCCGCCTCGCCATGGGCCGCCGCGATCGCCGACGGGCCGCTCGCCGGGCCCGCCGCTCCCACCGTCACCGGACGGCCCGTCGCCGCACCGAGGTCGGCCGCCACCCGCCGGGCCAGCTCGTCCGGGTCGCCCGCGCCGAGGAGCACGACCTCCTCCGCGTGCACTCCCACCAGCGTCGCGTGCCGGGCCGCCGCACCGGCCACGCGCCGCCGGGACCCGCCGTCCGCGTGGGCCACCAGCACCGCGTGCGGTTCCGACAGGTCGATCCCCAGCCGGCGGCCGCGGGCCAGCAGCGCCCGCGGGTTGCGCTCGGGCGCCGTCAGCAAATCCGTCAGCAGCTCGCCGCGGACCTCGTCCTCGGCCCGCACCACCGACCGCCGCAGCATCAGCAGCAACGCCGTCACGACGCCCGCGCGCTCGAACAGCCGCCGGTCCGGATCGGCCAGCCCGTCCCGGCCGGCCAGCACCAGGCTGCCGAGCAACTCCGGACCGGCCTGCACCGCGCACACCCACGTGTCCTTTGTGGACACCGCCCGCCCGGCCGCGCGGGCCGCGGCGAGGGCGTCCGGATCGAGCGCGGCCGGGGAGGCCGAACTCGCCAGCAGCGTGCGATCGGCGTCGTAGACCGTGAGGTCGCCGTGCAGCACCCCGGCGACCGCCGCCGCGACCTCCGGCACGTCACCTCCGCGCAGCACCAGGTCGGTCAGCCGGTCGTGCGCGTCCTGGGCGCGTTCCATCGCTTCGGTGTGCGCGCGGATCGTCGCGTTGGCCTCGTTGAGCTCGGCGACGGCGCGGCGGGTCTGGTCGAGCAGGTTCGCGCTGTCGAGCGCGATCGCCGCGTGGTCGGCGAGCGACGACAGCAGCGCCACCTCGTCCGCGGAGAACTCGCGCGTCGTGCGGTCGGACGCGAACAGCACCCCGAGCACCTTCGGCCCGATGGCGAGCGGGACGCCGAGGATCGCGGTCAGGCCTTCGTCCTGGACGCCGGAGTCGATGTGGTGGGTGTGCTTGAACCGGTCGTCGTGGAAGTAGTCGGCCGTCGCGTACGGCCGCGCGGTCTGCGCGACCAGCCCGCCGAGGCCTTCCCCCATGCCGAGCACGATCTGCTGGAACTCCGCCGACACGGACCCGTCGCTGACCCGCACGTACGTCTTGTTCTCGGACTCGCGGTTGAGCGACAGGTAGGAGACGTCGACGTTCAGCAGCGCCCGCGCCCGCCGGACGATCGAGCGCAGCACGGTGTCCGGATCGGACAGTGCGGCGAGCTCGCTCGCGGTGTCGAACAGCGCGCCGAGCTGGGCTTCCCGCCGCCGGTGCTCGGCGAGCGTCTCGCGGATCCGCAGGGCCAGCTCGCCCGCGCTGGCCAGGGCGGTCAGGTCGGCCGGATCGAGGGCACCTTCGGCGCGTGCGGCCACGACGACGTGCGCCAGCTGCTCGCTGCTCGCCCCGGAGGCGAGCAGGTCGAGCAGCCGGCGCAGCGCGTCCGTGGGTGCGGTCACGGCCGTCATGCTAGGGCGAAACGGCCGACGTTTCCGCCTCGACGGCATCGACACCAACGTCATGCAGCGACTCGCCGCGCGTCTCGCGGGCCGCGAGCAGGGCGATCACCGTGATCACGCACATCGCCGCGACGTACAGCGACACCGGGATCGTGCTGCCCCAGGCGGAGAACAACGCGACGGCGATCAGCGGGGCGACGGCGCCCGCGGCGATCGACGACAGCTGACCGCCGACCGAAAGCCCGGTGTAGCGCACCCGCGTCGGGAACTGCTCGGCGAAGAACGCGGCCTGCGGGCCGTACATCGCGCCGTGCAGCACCAGCCCGACGGTCGCGGCCAGCACGATCACCGGCGACGACTTCGTGTCGAGCAGCGCGAAGAACGCGAAGCCCCACAAGGCCATCCCGATCGCGCCGAACAGGTACACCGGACGGCGCCCGACGCGGTCGGACAGCGCGCCCCACAGCGGGATCGTCACGAAGTGGACGGCCGAGCCGATGAGGACGGCGCTCAGGCCGACGCCCTTCGGCAGGTGCAGCC
Organism: Amycolatopsis sp. NBRC 101858; assembly: GCF_030269325.1. Taxonomy (GTDB): domain Bacteria; phylum Actinomycetota; class Actinomycetes; order Mycobacteriales; family Pseudonocardiaceae; genus Amycolatopsis; species Amycolatopsis ponsaeliensis. The sequence goes on from NZ_BSTD01000002.1 coordinate 2,129,672, forward strand.
CGGTCGTGACGTACACGAGGATGAACGCGGTGATCACGTAGTACGAGACGTTCTCGGCCATCCGCGCGCCGATCGTGATCAGCACCTGGCGCCAGCTGTTGCGGAAGACCTCCACGACCGGCACGTGCTTGTCCGCGCGAGTCTCGGCCTGCTTCTGGGCGGCGAGGAACACCGGCGACTCGGCGACGGCCAGCCGGATCCAGAGCCCGATCAGCAGCAGCACGCCCGAGAGCAGGAACGGGACGCGCCAGCCCCAGGCCATGAACGTCGCGTCGGACTGGGTGGCCGACAGGATCGCCAGGACCGCGGTCGCGAGGAGGTTGCCGCCGGGCGCACCGCACTGCGGCCAGCTCGCCCAGAACCCGCGGCGGCGGTCGTCCCCGTGCTCGGAGACGATCAGGACGGCCCCGCCCCACTCGCCACCGAGCGCGAAGCCCTGGACGAGCCGAAGCAGCGTGAGGAGCAGAGGAGCCGCGACGCCCGCGCTCGCGTACGTCGGCAGCACGCCCATCAGGCAGGTCGAGCCGCCCATCAGCACCAGGCTGACGATCAGGAGCTTCTTGCGCCCGAGCCGGTCGCCGTAGTGGCCGAAGACCAGGCCGCCGATCGGGCGGGCGAGGAACCCGACAGCGTAGGTCAGGAACGCCAGCAGCGTGCCGGTCAGCGGGTTCGCCGTCGGGAAGAACAGCTTGTTGAACACCAGCGCGGCGGCCGAGGTGTAGAGGAAGAAGTCGTACCACTCGATGGTGGTGCCGATCAGGCTCGCGCCGACGATCTTGGCGATCGCCGACCGGTTCGGTTGACTCACTGCGGGCTCCACTTCCTTGTGGTTGAGCGACACTTAACCGGCGGTCCAGCCGCCGTCGAGCGGGATGGACGCCCCGGTGACGTGGCCGGCGTGCGGCGAGCACAGCCACGTCACCAGGGAAGCGACGTCGTCGGCTTCGATGAGCTTCTTGATCGCGGCGCGCTTGAGGAGGATCTCCGCGACGACGTCCTCGCGCGGGATGCCGTGCTCGGCGGCCTGCGCCTCGATCTGCCCGTCGACCAGCGGTGTGCGGACGTAGCCGGGGTTCACGCAGTTGCTGGTGACGCCGTGTTCGGCCCCTTCGAGGGCGGCGACCTTGGAGAGGCCTTCGAGCCCGTGCTTGGCGGCGACGTAGGCGGATTTGAAGGCGGAAGCGCGCAGCCCGTGGACGCTCGACATGTTGACGATCCGGCCGAAGCCCCGCGCGTACATCGACGGGAGCGTGTGCCGGATGAGCAGGAAGGGAGCGGTGACCATCAGCGCCTGGATGCGGGCGAACACGTCCGGCGGGAAGTCTTCGAGCGGCGCGACGTGCTGGATCCCGGCGTTGTTCACCAGGACGTCGACCTCGGCGGGGAGAGCGTCGACGGTGCCGGGGTCGGTCAGGTCGGCGACGTGCGCCCAGCCCCCGACCTCGGCGGCGACGGCTTCGGTGCGCTCGCCGTCGATGTCGACGACGTGCACCTTGGCCCCGGCCGCGGCGAGGGCGCGGACGCAGGCCAGGCCGATACCGCCGGCCCCGCCGGTGACGAGGGCGGTGCGCCCGTCCAGATCGCTGGTCATGGACGGGAACGGTAAGCGTGCCCCGGGTCGCGGACCATGTGCGCGGGAGCCACAACCGGTCAAGATCCTGTGGTCACGACCGACACTCGTCGAGCACCGCAAGGTAGTGCACGTTCGTCATGACGCCGAGGATGTTGCCGAACGGGTCGACGACCGACGCCGTCACGAACCCGGGCCCCCGCTCGGTGATCGGCTCGTGTTCCTTCGCCCCCAGCTCGTGCAGGCGCGCGACGGTGGCCTCGAGGTCGTCGACGTGCCAGTAGACGATCTCGCCGCTCGCCCCGCCCATGCTCTCCGGCACGTACTTGCGGTCGATGAGGCCCAGTTCGTGCTGGTAGTCGCCGATCCGGAACTCGGCGTACCCGGGCCGCTGGAAGTACGGCTCGATCCCCAGGAACTCGGTGTACCAGGCCTGCGCGGCCGCGTGGTCGTCGGCGAAGTACGAGACGGTGGCCATTCCTCGCAGCATGTCTGCTCCCTTGCGATCGGTGTGGAGCCATCATGCGCGGTGAAAGTGCGCACCGAATGAGCACTTTGTTTGCGAGACTTCCCCCATGCGCGCCGACCGTCTCGTGGCCACCCTCCTGCTGATGCAGACGCGCGGCCGCGTCACGGCCGCCGAACTCGCGGCCGAGCTCGAAATCTCCGTCGCGACCGCGCGGCGCGACCTCGAAGCGCTCTCGACGGCGGGAGTGCCCGTCTACCCGCAGCCGGGCCGCGGCGGGGGCTGGCGGCTGGTCGGCGGCGCGCGCACGGACCTGTCCGGCCTGACCGCGCGCGAGGCGCAGGCACTGTTCCTCCTGGCCGGCCCGGCCGCGGCCGCCGCGCCGGAGGTCAAGTCCGCCCTGCGGAAGCTGATGGGCGCGCTGCCGGGCACGTTCCGCGCGGACGCCTCCGCGGCCGCCGACGCCGTCCTCGTCGACCAGGCCGGCTGGGGCGAGCGCGTGAAGGACCGGCCGCCGATGGTCTCGCTGCTGCGCGACGCCGTCATCGCGCGCCGCCGAGTGCGCTTCCTCTACAACGGGCAGGAGCGGCTCGCCGACCCGTGGGGCCTGGTCGACAAGGACGACGTCTGGTACCTGGTCGCGGGGACGGCGAAAGGCCGCCGGACGTTCCGGGTGGACCGGATCGCCGAGGCGGCCGCCACCGACGAGGCCGCGGACCGCCCGGCGGACCTCGAACTGGCGAAGGTGTGGGAAGAAGTCGTCGAAGAAATCGAACGGCGCCGGTCACTGCTCACCGCGGACGTGGTGCTCGGCCGCCGCCACTTCGGCGTGCTGCGCGACCGGTTCGGCCGGCACTGCGAACTGGTCGCGGACCTGCCGGGCGACCGGGTGCGGGCGAGGGTCGCGGCACCCGCGCCGATCATGATCGCGCAGGAGCTGGCGGGCTGGGGCGCACTCGTCGAGGTCGAGTCCCCGGACTCCGTGAAGGCCGAATTGGCCCGCCTGGGTTCCGAGCTGCTTGCCCGGTATGCCCCGGAATGACGGAAACGACTTTTCCCTGTTCGCGGACACCCGGAACGAGTCGTTCACGACACCGGCTGACGACTGCGCACACGCCCCGTGGCCGCTATCCTCGGTGAACGGCGTTTATCACTCCACAGTGGACATTAGGAGGACCTACTACGAGTGTCCGTTACCCTCCGGTATCTGGCCGTTCGGAGTATCCGGGATCACCCGTTTGCTGTTACTGTGACGCCTCCGTGACCTGAACGTGTGTTCGGTGACACTTCGGTGAGGGCAGAGATGCGTGACGATGTGGTCGAGGCGAGTGCAGTGGTCGGGCACACGCCGGACGTGGTGTGGCAGATCGTCGGATCGCCGGAATGGTATTCGCGGTTCGTCCCCGAGATCAGCGGGTGCGAAATCCACGAGCACGCCGCGCGCGGCCGGGGGCCCCGGGGCGTGATCCGGATCGCCCCCGAGCGGGGACGCATGATGGAGGCCCAGGTCCAAGCCGTCGTGTACCGGCCGGGCGAGCACGTCGTGTGGTGCGGTGTCCCCGACGAAGGCGCGTGGGTCTCGGTCGAGCTGAGACCCCTGGCCGGCGGCAAGACCGAGCTGTTCGTCCGGATGATGCTGCCGCCGTCGCACCTGGATCTGGTGTCGTCGGTGAAGAAGGACGTCCGCGCCCTCGCGCGGCGCCTCGACCTGCACCTGGGCGGGGAGTCCGACCCCAGCGCCGACAGCGACGGCACCAAGGCCACCAAGCTGCGCACCGCGAGCGTCCTGGTGCGCGCCGGCGTCCTGAGCGCGGGCCGCCCGGACAAGATCGCCCGCCAGCTCAACTCCCTCGCGCAGTGGGGCGCCACCATCGCCGGCGGCTACCAGGCCGCCGCGGCCCGCGTCCCCGACGAGCCCGCCCTGCACGACGAGCGCAGCCTCCGCACGTTCAAGCAGGTGCAGGAACGCAGCGACCGGCTCGCGAACGGGCTGAGCGAGCTCGGCGTCGGCGAACGCGACCGGATCGCGCTGATGTGCCGCAACCACGCCGCGATGGTCGAGTCGTTCGTCGCCGCCAGCAAGCTCGGCGCCGACCTGATCCTGCTCAACACCGGCCTGTCCGCGGCTTCGGTCAAGGACGTCCTCGCCGAGCACGGGCCGGCCGCCGTGCTCGCCGACGACGAGTTCGCCCAGACCATCGCGAACGTCCCGGGCGAGTTCGCCCGGATCAGCACGTGGCCCGATGCCGAAACCGGCTACCCGACCGTCGACGAGCTGATCCACGCCGCGCCCGCCGACCCGCCCAAGCCGGTCGAGCGGCCGGGCCGCGTGGTCGTGCTCACCTCCGGGACCTCCGGGACGCCGAAGGGCGCGCGCCGCCCCACGCCCAAGGGCATGGGGACGGCCGCGGCGATCCTCGACCGCATCCCGCTGCGCGCCGGCGACCGGATCCTCGTCGCGGCACCGCTGTTCCACAGCTGGGGCTTGGCCGCGATGCAGCTCGGCATGGCGCTGCGGGCGTCACTCGCGCTGATCCGCAAGTTCGACGCCGAGGAGACGCTGCGCGCGATCGCCGAGCAGAAGTGCGACGCGCTGTTCGCCGTGCCGATCATGCTGCAGCGGATCATGGACCTGCCCGAGCGGGTGCGGGCGCGCTACGACCTGTCGTCGCTGCGGATCGTCGCGAGCAGCGGCTCGGCGATGTCCGGCACGTTCGTCACGCAGTTCATGGACACCTTCGGCGACGTCCTCTACAACTTCTACGGCTCGACCGAGGTGTCCTGGGCGAGCATCGCCGACCCGGGCGACCTGCGCGCGGCGCCGAGCACGGCCGGGCGCTGCCCGCTCGGCACGCGCGTCGCGATCCTCGACGAGGACCGCAAGCCCGTGCCGCCGGGCGGCGAGGGCCAGATCTTCGTCGGCAACGACATGCTGTTCGACGGCTACACGAGTGGCAAGGACCCGGCGCGCGCGGCGGACCTGATGGCCACCGGCGACGTCGGCTACCTCGACGCGGCGGGCCGCCTGTTCGTCACCGGCCGAGCCGACGAGATGATCGTGTCCGGCGGCGAGAACGTGTTCCCCCGTCCGGTCGAGGAAGCGCTGGTGGCCCTGCCCGGCGTGCACGACGCGGCGGTCGTCGGCGTGGCGGACGCGGAATGGGGCCAGCGCCTCGCGGCGTACGTGGTGCCCCGACGCGGCGCCTCGCTGCACGCGGAGGACATCCGGGCCTACATCCACCAGCGGCTGGCCCGGTTCGCCGTCCCGCGGGACGTGTACTTCGTGCCGGACCTGCCCCGCAACGCGACGGGCAAGATCCTCAAGCGCCTGCTGCACGACGACACGTGGCCGGTCAGCAGCGAGTACTGATGCCCGAGCACACGCCCGACGGCCGGTACATCGTCGTCGACGGGCGCCGCTGGCGGGCGACGGACCCGGAGATCCCGGACGACGTCCGCGACCGGCTGCAGAAGCACCTGATGGCGGCCCGGCGGGTGCAGGATCGCGCGCGTACCCAGGTGGCGAAGGTGGCTTTGGGCGAGCGCGGCGAGCCGTGGTGGGAGCAGACGTCCGCGCAACGGCGCGCGCGGTGGGAAAGCGGCCTCGCCGAGCTCGATCAGCCCACCGGCTGACGCAGCACGGTCTTCAGCTTCGCGGGCTCGGTCCTCCGCGGGTCACCGAGGTAGACCTCGTGGTGCAGCCCGGTCTCCTCGAGTCCGTGCTGCGCGAGGAACTCGCCGTGCAGGCGGGCGAGCAGCGGACCTTCGTCGTCGTACGAGCCGACGTGGAGCGCCTGCGCGCACCGGCCCTCGTGCAGCTTCTCGAGCCGGACGGGCGCGTCGATCTTCTTCTTGCGCCGCACGGATTCCCGGGCTTCCTCGACCGCGTCCTCACCGATCCACGCCGGCTGGGAGATGAGCATCGTCCACTGCCAGGAATCCTTGGACCGCACGGTGAACGCGGCGTAGTCCTCGGCCCACCACAGGCCTTCCAGCGGGCCGACGACGAAGTCCTCACCGGTGCGCTTGGCGGTCATCTTGATCGTGTAGGCGAAGGCGTAGAGCGCTTCGACGGCTCGGACGTAGCTCTCGGCGGTGTTCGGGTTGCCGCGGCCGTCGAGCGCGAGGAACTGCTGCTCGGGCACGTCGAGCAGGGCCCAGTCGGTGTTCTTCGGTGCGTACAGCTGCTTCAGGTCCTTCTTGACGTCGTAGAGCATCAGGTCATTCCTTCCAGCCACGCGGCTTCCGCTTCGAGCTGCGCGATCGAGTAGCCGAAGATCGCCCGGACGAACGGCGGGGCCTCGACCTCGGCCGCGCGGCGGACCTCGGCCAGCCGCTCCGCCACCGCTTCGGCGCGCCGGGCCAGCGCGTTCGCGAGCCGCTCGGGCGGGATGGCCGGGCTGTTCGCCAGCCCGGCCAGCACCGGCGGGTGCACCGGGCGCAGTTCGGCGATGGCCGCCTCCGCGGCCTCCGCGCACGCCCGCCGGCCCGCGTCCGTCGCCGTGTAGGTCTTCTTGGCCTTCGCGTGCGCCCGCTCCCCCGCGACCTCGGCGACCAGGCCGCGGTCGCGGAGTTTGCCGAGCACATAGTAGATCGAACTGAAGCCGAGGGCGGTCCAGTCGCGCATGCCGCGTTCCGAGACGACCTCGTCCAGCTCGTAGCCGTGCCTCGGCCGCTCGGCCACGAGGCCGAGCACCGTCAGTTCCGCGTCGGTCAGCACCGGTCTATTCTAGCGATAGAATACCGCCGCCGGTCAAGGTCGCCGGAAATTGTCGGTGGGTGCTGGCATGCTTCACCGGGTAAGCCTCCCTGGGCCACTAGCCTGGGGAATCCGACCGGACGGCAAAGGAAACCAGTGGGGGGACAGGTGGTGACGGCGGTGCCGTGGACCGCGGAACGCGTGGCCGGGCTCGCGCCGGATCCCGCTTCGGAGAAGGCGGGCCGGGCGCTGGCCGCGCCGGCGAAGTGGTCGGGCGCGGGTGCGTCCGAAGACGCCGTGTGGGGCTTCTGCCAGGGCAGCGGCAAAAAGCCGTACCAGACGTGCGTCGAGCTCGCCGAGCCCGCCTTCCGGTGTTCCTGCCCCAGCCGGAAGTTCCCGTGCAAGCACGCGCTCGGGTTGCTGATGTTGTGGGCCGCGCGGCAGCTCGACACGGCGGAGCCACCCGAGTGGGTGCACACCTGGCTCGCCGAACGCGCCGATCGCGCCCAGCGCGCCGAAAAGCGCGCGGAAGCGGCCGGCCCGAAGGACGAAGAGGCCGCCGCGCGCCGGGCCGGTGAACGCGCCGCGCGCGTCGAAGGCGGCGTCGCCGAGCTGAAAGTCTGGCTGACCGACCGGATCGGCGCGGGTTTCGCCGGTTTCGAGCGCAGCGGCGGTGAAGAGCTGCGCACGGTGGCCGCGCGGATGGTCGACGCCCAGGCGTCCGGCCTGGCGGGCGGCCTCCGGCGGGCGGCGGGGATCGTCGGCCGCCGCGACTGGCCGGAGGCGCTGCTCGGCGAGCTGTCGCTGCTGTACCTGCTGGCGGACGCCGCGACCCGGCTGGCTTCGCTGCCGGCTCCGCTGGCGGAGACGGTCCGGACGCGGCTCGGTTTCTCGGTGGAGACCGCGCGAGTCCTGGAAAGCGGCGAGCGCGTGTCGGACGAGTGGCTGATCACGGGCGCGGCCGACGAGGAGAACGACCGGCTGTTGACGCGCCGCACGTGGCTGCGCGGCCGGCTCACGGGCCGCGACGCGCTGGTGCTGTCGTTCGCGCCACCGGGGCGGCCGCTGGACGCGTCGTTGCCACCCGGGCACCTGCTGACGGCGGAGCTGGCGTTCTACCCGGGAGCAGCACCCCTGCGAGCCCTGGTGGCCGAGCGCGGCATCCCGCTGCCGGCCCCGGCCGCCGAGGGCGGCTCGATCCCGGACGCGCTCGCGGCGTACGCGCGGGCGATGGCGGCGGACCCGTGGCTGGAACGCTGGCCGGTCCTGCTCTCCGACGTGACCCCCGCCGAACACGCGGACGGCTGGTGTCTGTCCGAAAAGGACGGAACCGCGCTGCCGCTGGTGCCGTACACGTTCCCGTGGTCGCTGCTGGCGATGTCCGCGGGCAAGCCGCTGACGGTGGCGGGCGAGTGGAGCCAGTCGGGCCTGCGGCCGCTGATGTGCTGGCAGGATGACCGGGCGGTGCGCCTGTGACTCCCGACGCCACGCACAGATCCGAGCCGGTGAGCCGGAACCTGGCTCCCACGAGCGTTCCTGCGCCCCGCAGCCCGGCCCGCGCGGACTTCCCGGCCGCTGTCCGGGCGGCGCGGATTCTCCTGGTCCCCGAGGTCCGGCGGACGCCGGCCATGCCACGTCCTCCGGCATTTCGCGCCTGGCGAACCGAACCCGCTCCGCGCCTGGTCCTTGCCATCCCACCCACCAACTCCGGAAGGCGGTGAAGCCGTGAAAGCCTGGGAAGACCTCGTCGGCACCGCGCTGCTCGGCACCCGCCGGCGCACCCTCGACCCCGCCACCCAGCCACCCGCCGTCCAGGACCTCATCGAAGACCGTGCCGATCCCGCGGAACAGCTGCTCTCCGCGGCGGCCGTCCTCACCACCTACCGGCGGGCCGGGCGCCGGCCGCTCCACGATGTCCGTCCCCTGCCCGTCGCCGCGGCCGACGAGCGGCCCTTCGTGCCTCCGCTCGCGCGGGAACGGCTGGCCCGGCTGCTCGCCGCCAGCCATCCGGATCTCCTGCTGGAGTGGCTCGGCATCGTCGCCGGCACGAACTACCGCATCCCGCCCGAAACCCTCCCGCTGCTCGCCGAAGCCGCGCGCAGCAAGGCCGCCCTGCGAGGGCCGCTCGTCACCGTCGCCGGGCCGGTCGGGGCGTGGCTCGGGCAGCGCAACCCGGACTGGGCCTTCCTTTCCGCGCCGCCCGAGGAAGGACAGGACGTCTGGCAGTACGGCAGTCTCACCCAGCGCCGCCGCTGGCTCGCCGCCAAGCTGGCCGACGATCCCGCCGCCGCCCGCGAAGCCTTGACGACGTCCTGGAAGAGCGAACCCGCCGACGTCCGGTCGGACTTCCTCGGCGTGCTCGCCGGGCACGTGGGCACCGAAGACGAAGCCTTCCTCGAAGCCGCCCTCACCGATCGGGCCGCCGCCGTCCGGGAACGGGCCGCCGACCTGCTCGGCCGGCTGCCCGGCACGCGGTACGGCGAGACCATGGCCGACCGGCTGCGACCGCTGGTGCGCCGGAAGGGCCGGGTGCTCGAAGTGTCCGTCCCCCAGGGCGAACGCGGCGAAGGCACCGTCCGGCTGCGCACCCTCGCCGCCGCTGCTCCGCTGGCCTTCTGGACCGAGTTCGGCCCACCCGCCGAAGTGGTGCGGATGACCGTCGAGGGCTGCCCGGCCGGCGTGCTGCGCGACTCCTGGGCCACCGCGGCCCAGCGCCAGCGCGACGAAACCTGGGCGCAGGCGCTGATCGGCGCCGACCCCGGCGGCCGCACCACGCCGCCGCTGCTCGGCGTGCTGAGCCCGGCGAGCCAGGCCGCCACCGTGGGGCACCTGGTGAGCCGGCTGCCCGTCGAGTCGTTCGCGCGGCTGGTGCACGAGCTGCCCCGGCCGTGGACGAAGGAGCTCGGCACCGCCCTGCTCGACTGGATCGCCCGCCAGGACGACCACCGCCTGGTCTCGCACGCCGCCGTCGTGATCGCCCGCGCGGTCCCCGCGGCGTGCCTCCGCCACCCGCTCGCCACCACCCGCCTGACCATGGACGCCGGTCCGTGGCGCCGGGCGCTCACCGAAACGCTGAACTTCCGCCGCGAAATGTACGAGGAGCTCGCATGACCGCCGCCACCGTCCTCCGGCCGCACGCCGAACAGGACCACGCCGCCGAGCTGGCCGCGCTGGCCGCCGCCGACGACCGGGCCAAGCCGCCCAACTGGAACCTGTCCCCGTGGGCCGTCGTCGAGTACCTGCTCGGCGGCACGCTGGCCGACGGCACCGTGATCACGCCGAAGTACGTCGGCCCGCGGCGGCTGATCGAGGTCGCCGTCGCGACGCTGGCCACCGATCGCGCGCTGCTGCTGCTCGGCGTGCCCGGCACGGCGAAGACGTGGGTGTCCGAGCACCTCTCCGCCGCGATCAGCGGGGATTCGACGCTGCTGGTGCAGGGCACCGCGGGTACGTCGGAGGAGTCCATCCGCTACGGCTGGAACTACGCCCGGCTGATCGCCGAAGGCCCGAGCGCCGCCGCGCTGGTCGAAAGCCCGCTGCTGCACGCGATGCGGGACGGCAAGCTGGCCCGGCTCGAGGAGCTGACGCGCATCCCGGCCGACGTCCAGGACTCGCTGATCACGATCCTGTCCGAGAAGACGCTGCCGATCCCGGAGCTGGGCACCGAGGTGCAGGCGCGGCCGGGCTTCAACCTGATCGCCACGGCGAACAACCGCGACAAGGGCGTCAACGAGCTGTCGAGCGCGCTGCGGCGGCGGTTCAACACCGTGGTGCTGCCGCTGCCGGACAGCGCCGAGGCGGAGGTCGAGATCGTCAGCCGGCGGGTCGCCGAGCTGGGCACGTCGCTGCAGCTGCCGGTGGAAGCCGCCGAGCTGGCCGAGATCCGCCGGGTGGTCACGGTGTTCCGCGAGCTGCGTTCGGGCCGCACGGAGGACGGCCGCACGGCGGTGAAGTCCCCGTCCGGCACGCTCTCGACGGCCGAGGCGATCAGCGTCCTGACCGGCGGCCTCGCGCTGGCCACGCACTTCGGCGACGGCGTGCTGCGCCCGCACGACATCGCGGCCGGCATCCACGGCGCGGTGGTCAAGGATCCGGTGGCCGACCGCGCGATCTGGATCGAATACCTCGAGACGGTCATCCGCGAGCGTGACGGCTGGGCCGACTTCTACCGGGCCGGCCAGGAGCTTTCGTGACGACGCACCTGCTCGGCATCCGCCACCACGGCCCGGGTTCGGCCCGGGCCGTGGCGACGCGGCTCGCGCAGCTCGAACCCGACGTCGTGCTGATCGAAGGCCCGCCCGAGGCCGACGCCCTGGTCGAACTGACCGAAGACCCGGCGATGGCACCGCCGGTCGCGTTGCTGGCGTACGCGACCGACGACGTCTCGCGGGCCGCGTTCTGGCCGTTCGCCGTCTTCAGCCCGGAGTGGCAGGCGCTCGCCTACGCGCGCGAAGCCGGGATCCCGGTGCGGTTCTGCGACCTCCCGGCCGCGAACACGTTCGCGGCGGCGCCGGACGAGCACGCCGGGCCGCCCGGCGACCCGCTGGCCGCGCTGGCCTCGGCCGGCGGCTACGACGACCCGGAACGCTGGTGGGACGACGTCGTCGAGTCGCGGCGCGGCGACGACAACCCGTTCGAGGTGATCGCCGAGGCGATGACCGCGTTGCGGGAGGACGAGGAACCGCCGCGGGGCAACGAAGCGCGGCGCGAGGCCTACATGCGCTCGGTGCTGCGCCGCACGCGCAAGGAGGGCTTCGAGAACATCGCCGTCGTCTGCGGGGCCTGGCACGTGCCGGCGCTCGCCGACCCGCTGCCGCCGGCGTCGCACGACCAGACCGTCCTCAAAGGACTGCCGAAGCGCAAGGTCGCGTGCACGTGGGTGCCGTGGACCCACGGCCGGCTCGCGACGGCCAGCGGCTACGGCGCGGGCGTGCGCTCGCCGGGCTGGTACCACCACCTCTTCACGACAGCCGAAGACGTCACCACGCGCTGGCTGACCGGCGTCGCGGCGGTGCTGCGGGAAGAGGACCTGCCCGTCTCGACCGCGCATGTCATCGAGGCGGTCCGGCTGTCGGAAACCCTCGCCACGCTGCGCGGGCGGTCGTCGGCCGGGCTGGCCGAGGTCACCGAAGCGACCCGGTCCGTGCTCTGTGGCGGGGACGAGGTGCAGGTCGAGCTGGTCACGCGGCGGCTCGTGGTCGGCGAACGGCTCGGCGAGGTGCCCGACCGGGTGCCGCAGCCACCACTGGCCGCGGACCTGACCGCGACGGCGAAACGCCTGCGGCTCAAGAAGGACCCGATCGTCAAGGAGCTCGACCTCGACCTGCGCACGCCCGGCGGGCTCGACCGCTCGAAGCTGCTGCACCGGCTGCGGATCCTCGGCATCGAGTGGGGCAGCCGGGAAGCATCGGCGCGGCGGAACCGGGGCACGTTCCGGGAGACCTGGGCGCTGTGCTGGGAACCGGCCTTCGAGGTCGACCTGGTCGCGGCCGCGGTGCACGGCACCACCGTGCCGTCGGCGGCCACGGCGGCGGTCCGCGACACCGTCGAGGGCACGCCCCCGCTGGACGAGGTGACCACGGCCGTGGAGAACTGCCTGCTCGCCGACCTGCCCGAGGCACTGCCCGAAGCGCTCGCGGCCCTCGACGCGCGAGCGGCGGCGGACGCGGACGTCGCGCGGCTCATGTCGGCGCTGCCCGCGCTGGCCAGGGCGACCCGGTACGGGAACGTCCGCGGTACCGACACCGGTGCGCTGCGCGCAGTCGCCGACCGCATGCTCGACCGGATCTGCGCCGGGCTGCCGCCGGCGACGCACGGGATCGACGACGACGCCGCAGCGCGGATGGCCCAGCTGGTCGACGGCGTGCACGACGCGACGTCCCTGCTGGGCGACGACTCGAAGGAGCGCTGGCTCGCGGCGCTGGCGCGGCTGGCCGAACGGCCGTCGCTGCCCCCGTTGCTGGCCGGCCGGCTCACCCGGATCCTGCACGACGCCGGGCTGCTCGACGCGCTGGACATCGAACTGCGGCTGGGCCGGGCGCTCACGCCGGGCATCGCGCCCGCAGCGGGCGCGGCGTACGTCGAAGGCTTCTTCGACGGCGGCGCGCTGCTGCTGGTGCACGACGAAGGCCTGCTGCGGGTGATCGACGCGTGGCTCGCGGCGATCCACGACGATCTGTTCACCGAAGTGCTTCCGTTGCTGCGCCGCACGTTCGGCGCGTTCAGCGGGCCCGAGAAGCGTGCCATCGGGGACCGCGCGGCCGGGCTCACCGGCACCACCGCGGTCGTGGCGATCTCCGAAGAACTGGACGAGGACCGGGCGGAACGGGTGCTGCCGGTGCTCGCGACGCTGCTGGGGGTGGGGGCATGAGGGGCGCGGACACCGAGCGCACGCGGCGCTGGCGGCTGGTGCTGGGCGCCGAGGGCGCGGGCGGCGGATCGGGGCTGGCCGACGCGGAACTGTCCGATGAGGACAGCCGGGTCGACTTGGTACTGGCCGCCCTCTACGACAAACCGGACGAGGAGGCCGCGGGCGGGCCGCGCAGCGCGGGCCTGGGCGCCTCGGCGCCGCGGGTCGCGCGCTGGCTGGGCGACATCCGGCGCTACTTCCCCAGCACCGTCGTGCAGGTGATGCAACGCGACGCGGTCGACCGGCTGGGCCTGACCCGGATGCTGCTGGAGAAGGAACTGCTCTCCGCGGTCGAGCCGGACGTCCACCTGGTCGGGACGCTGCTGTCGCTGAACGGCGTGCTGCCGGAGGAGACCAAGGAGACCGCGCGCGAGGTCGTCCGCAAGGTGGTCGAGGAGCTGGAGGAGCGGCTCGCCGAGCGCACGCGCGCGGCGATCAAGGGCGCGCTGGACAAGGCGTCGCGCACGCGGCGGCCCCGGCCGGGCGACGTCGACTGGGCGCGCACGATCCACCGGAACCTCAAGCACTACTCCCCCGAGCTGGGCACGATCGTGCCGGAGCAGCTGGTCGGGTACGGCCGGCGCCAGCTGTCGGTGCAGCGCGACGTCATCCTGGCCGTGGATCAGTCGAGCTCGATGGCGGATTCGGTGGTGTACTCGGGGCTGTTCGGCGCGGTGCTGGCCTCGATGCGGGCGCTGAAGACGTCGTTCGTCGCGTTCGACACGGAGGTCGCGGACCTCACCGAGCACCTCGCCGACCCGGTCGACGTGCTGTTCGGCACGCAGCTGGGCGGCGGCACCGACATCAACCGGGCGATCGCATACTGCCAGGGCCTGGTCGGCCGCCCCGAGAAAACCCTGCTGGTCCTGATCAGCGACCTGTACGAGGGCGGCGACGAGGACGAGCTCCTGCACCGCATCGCGGAGCTGGCCGGCGCGGGCGTCCAGGTGGTGACGCTGCTGGCCCTGTCCGACTCGGGCGCGCCCTCGTACGACCACGAGAACGCGGCGGCCCTGGCGGAGCTGGGCATCCCGGCGTTCGCGTGCACCCCGGACCAGTTCCCGGAGCTGATGGCAGCGGCGATCCGAGGTGACGACCTGCAGGCCTGGGTGGCCCGCGAGACCAGCTGAGTTGCGGAATGAAACCGACCGACCGGCGGTTGAGAGGAGAGCGGGACGCACTCGGGGCCCGCACCACCGACCAGGAAGGGACGGCTCACCATGAAGGTTCGCAGCTCGGTCCGTTCGCTCGCCCGTCAGCCGGGCGCCCAGGTGATCCGGCGCGGTAACCGCGTGTTCGTGATCAACAAGGACAACCCGCGCCAGAAGGCTCGTCAGGGCTGACTCGGCGCGGCTGCCCGCTCTTCCGCGCGGCCGAAACGCATCACGCCGTCGTCCACGCGGTTGAACCGCATGTCGGCCAGATCCAGCAGGTAGTTCTGGCGCATCATCCAGGGCCGCCTCTCGCCCTGCTTCGGCAGGCCGGGGGCGGCCCTCTTGATGTACCCCGATGCCAGGTCCACGATCGGGCGCGGCCGGCCGGCTGTGGAAGCCGATGCCGCGTCCGGGGCGCAGTACGCGTACCCGTGCCGGTCCAGGTACCCCAGCAGCCGGCACACGTACTGGGACGTCAGGTCCGCCCGCAGCGTCCACGAGTTGTTCGTGTAGCCCACGCACCACGCCAGGTTCGGGACGCCGCCGAACATCATGCCCTTGTACGCGCGCTGGTCGCCGGGAGAAATCGCGCGGCCGTCGACCGTCAGCGCGATCCCGCCGAACGCCACCAGGCGCAAGCCCGTCGCCGTCACGATGACGTCGGCGTCCAGTGAGCGCCCCGACTCCAGCGACACCCCGGACGCCGTGAACCGCGCGATCCGGTCGGTCACGATGTCCGCCTTGCCCGACCGCAGGGCCCGGAACAGGTCCGCGTCCGGCACCAGGCACAGCCGCTGGTCCCACGGCGCGTAGTCGGGCACGAAGTGCGGGTCCACCGGGATCGAGGCCGGCAGCTGCGCCGCGACGCGCTTGCGCAGCGTCTGCGACGCCCAGTCCGGCAGCCGCCGCATCAGCTGGAAGAAGAACGTGCCCATGACCACGTTCTTGCCCCGCACCACCCGGTGCGCGAGCTTCTCCGGCAGCAGCGCGCGGATCCGGTCGGCCAGGGCGTCCTGGCCCGGCCGAGCCACGATGTACGACGGCGAACGCTGCAGCATCGTCACCCGCGCGGCCTGCGCAGCCATCGCCGGGACCAGCGTCACCGCCGTCGCGCCGCTGCCGATGACCACGACCCGCTTGCCCGTGTAGTCCAGCGAAGCGGGCCAGTGCTGCGGGTGCACGATCTCCCCCGCGAACTCCGACCGGCCCGGGAAGTCGACGACGTGCCCGGAGTCGTAGGAGTAATAACCACTGCACAGGTACAGGAACCGGCAGGTGAACGTCGCCCCGTGCTCGGTCGAGACCGTCCAGAGCGCGTCCGTGGACGACCACGAAGCCCGCACGACCCGATGACCGAAGCGGATCCGGTCGACGACACCGTGCGCCGCCGCCGTCTCCCGGATGTACGACAGGATCGACGGGCCGTCGGCGATCGCCTTCGGGTCCTTCCACGGCCGGAACGGGTAGCCGAGGGTGAACATGTCCGAATCGGACCGGATGCCCGGATAGCGGAACAGGTCCCAGGTGCCGCCGATGGTGTCCCTCGCCTCGAGGATGGCGTACGTCTTGCCCGGCAGCCGCTCCTGCAGCCGGCAGGCCGCGCCGACGCCGGACAGGCCGGCGCCCACGATCAGCACGTCCACGTGCTCGGCGGTGGTCATGAAATCCAGCGTAACGGAGGTGGGGACCCCGCCGGGCCGGGTCGGGGCACCGGCCCGGCGGGGAAGACCACTACAGGGGCACGACCTTCGTCGCGCCGAACGAGCCCTTGAGCGGCACCTTCACGGACTTGCCGTGCACGGTCACCGTGACGCTGTCCTGCGTCTGGGTCGGGTCCGAAACCGCCAGCACGCGCCGGTGGCCGGACCGCCCCACCGCGACCGACGCCGGCCCGGAGACACGCACGTCGTCGACCGAGCCCGCGGCGAAGAAGTTCGCCAGCAGGGTGTCGCCGACGCGGACCGCCTGGACCGTCGCGGTGTTCGCCCGCACCTGCCACGCCCAGGACGCGCTGACCGTGCCGAGGACCGACGCCCCGGGCAGCACCGCGTACGCGTACTTCGCGTCCGAAGGCTTGACGCCGTGCTCCAGCACCAGCTTCTGGTACCGGCGGGTGTTCGGCGTGGTGGTGCCCTTGGTGTTGGCGCCGGTGTCGATGTCGCGCCACGCACCCGTGCGGTCCTCGCGCAACGCTGTCACCGAGGCGTCGTCGAGGAGCACGTACCCGCCGACGTTCTCCAGGTGCACCCAGTGCGGCCGCCGCAGCGCGGAGGCCTTCCCGAGGTCGGTCGCGACGCGCCGGAAGTCGACGGTCAAGGCACCGCGGCCGCCCTCCCCCAGGTTGCGGTTCTCGATCGTCGTGCGCACGTTGGACGCCGACGTGCTGGTGATCCCCGCGCCCAGGCAGACGATCCCGGACGGCGTGAAGAACCACGACTTCTTGGCGACCAGCGACCCGTCCCACGACTTGAAGTCCATCGCGAACGCGCCGTGCTTGTCGTCCCAGCGGACGCCGCCGGTGTGCGGGTTCGGGCCGACCGGCACGTTGCCGAACTTCGGGTCGACCGGGCCGTCGTTCTCGGTCGTGCCCGGCAGCAGCAGCGGGTCGACCGTCGGCCAGTAGGCGTCGGTGTAGTGGCCCTTGGCGTTCGGCAGGAACGTGTAGAGCACGCCGTCGCCGACGTAGTAGCCCTTGAGGTTCTGGCCGTTGATGGACTCGTAGCGCGAGATCCGCGTCGAGCTGACGCCCAGCGACGCCGACCAGCCGTCGGTGACGTGCACCAGCCGGTCCTGCTGGCCGAAGTCCCGGTGCGTGGCGACGACCCGCGCCGGGCGCGTGCCCGAGGCCAGCATGTCCTGCGCGAACTCGATGCCCGGCGTCGCCACCAGGTCCGGGCCCGGCGCGAACCGCTCCGGGTCGGGGATCTTCAGGAACGGCGCGTACGTGCCTTCCTTGATCCACTTCGCGGCGAGGGCATTCAGGTCGGTCTTCGTCTTGCCCGAAGCGGTGCGGGCCAGGACCAGCGTCGCGACCGTCAGCTGGTGGCCGATGTCGTGCCCGGTCTCGCCCTGCCGCGAGAGCATGCGGCCGCGGACCGGTTCCATCAGCGCGCCCGCGTAGACGAACGGCGCGAAGCTGTCCGCGACGAGCGCGTAGATCTTGTCCTTCAGCGGCTGCGGGAGCGCGAACTCCGTGCCCTGCGTGACGTGGATGGCGCCGGCGAGCGCGGTGAGCAGGACGATGCCGTAGTGCCCGGGGTACGGGATCGTGTCGTGCTGGATGAACGAGCCGTCGACGTGGAAGCCGTCACCGGCCGCGCGGTCCAGCTTGGCGACGACGCTGGCGGCGCCCCCGCCCGCGACGTCGGTGAGCGCGTCGATGCCGGTCTTGATCCACGCCGGGTCGCCGATCAGCGCGCCGGCGACGATCGAGATCAGGCCCTTGTCCGCCCGGTTCGCGCCGGTCTCGACGAGCGCGGTGTTGTTCGCGCGGACGTTCGGGTTGCCGACGAACCGCTTGATCGGGCTCACGTACCGCGCCAGCTCGTCGGCAGTCAGCTGGTCGGCGACCACCGAAAGCGTGTGCAGCACGTAGTACGGGACGCCGATTTCGTAGGTGTACCAGTTGCCGATCTCGCCGACCTGCGGGTTGTACTGGCTCGCGTAGATCAGCTCGAGCGCCGCCTTGATCCGGTCGAGCACCACCGGGTCGCCGGACAGTGCGCCGCCCGGCGTGCCCCAGTCGACGGCGATCGCACGCAGCCGGGCGTACATCGACGTCGTGTAGTCACTGCCGGGGCCGAGCGGCAGGTCCGTCCACAGTGGAGCGCCGCCGCCGGCGACGGACAGGCTGGCGTTGTAAGCCTTGGCGACGCGGCCCAGGTTGGCCAGCGCCTCGGCGCGTTCGGGTGACGGCCGGTTGATGCCGGTCTGCAACTGCCGGTAGGCGGCGACGATCGACGCGGTGGCCGCCGGCACCCCACCGGCGGCGGGCGCCGCGGACGGGGCCGCCGAAGCGAACGCGGGACGGGTGAGGAACACGGTGGAAGCGGCCGCCAGGGCGCCGCCGCGCAGGGCGTTTCTCCGGTTCACGGGCATGACAATGCCTCCCAGGAAGACATCCTCGGCTTGCGGGGAATGGGGAACGGGATTCGGTTGTGCGGCGGCGGTTTCGGTGCTCGGCACCGAAACTGTCGGTGCCGGGCGATAGGCTGGAAACGGGGGGCGCCCCCGCGGGCTCAGCGGTTCCGTTCTGTGGCGCCGAAAACTGTCGGTGCCGAACGGTAGAGTGGAAACCGGGGGCGCCCCCGCGGGGTCAGCGAGTCATCAGGTCAGCGGGAGCCGTCGGTGCGGCGGGGCAGCTGCCAGGGGTTGGCCTCCTGCAGGGGTTCGGGCAGCAGGGCGTCCGGGAAGCCCTGCCACGCGAGCGGGCGCAGGAAGCGCTCGATCGCGGCGGTGCCGACCGACGTCGTGGTCGGGGCGGTCGTGGCCGGGTACGGGCCGCCGTGCTCCTGGGCCCAGCTCACCGTCACGCCGGTGGGCCAGTCGTTCCACAGCAGCCGGCCGGCGATGCGGCCCAGCGCCGGCAGCACCGGCCGGATCCAGTCCACATCGGACTCCTCGCCGTGGATCGTGGCGGTGAGCCCCGGTTCGATGACGTCGAGCAGGCTCAGCAGCTCGGCCTGGTCGGCGTAGGTGACGATCAGCGACGCCGGCCCGAAGCACTCTTCGTGCACCGCGTCGCCGCCTTCGAGGAACTGCTTGCCGGTGGTGGCCAGCAGCGTCGGGGTGAAGGCCGGCGAAGAAGAAGCCGACGAAGACACCACCTCGACACCCGGCACCTCCCGCAGCTGCGCCAGCTTGTCGGCGTACCCGGCGGCGATGCGGTCGTTGAGCATCGGCTGGGCCGCGGCGCCGTCCAGCGCGTCTTTCAAAGTCGAGGTCAGGTTGTGGTCCTCGGGCAGGAACAGCAGGCCCGGCTTGGTGCAGAACTGGCCGGCGCCGAGCGTGAACGATCCGGCGTAGCCCTTCGCGACGGCTTCCCCGCGTGCCGCGATGGCGGCTTCGGTGACGACGACCGGGTTGACGCTGCCGAGCTCGCCGTAGAACGGGATCGGCCGCGGCCGCGCGTTCGCGATGTCGAACAGCGCCCGGCCGCCGGGGATGGACCCGGTGAACGACGCCGCCGCGATCCGCGGGTCCTTCAGCGCGGTGACGCCTTCCTCCTGGCCGAAGATCACGTCGAAGATGCCTTCGGGCGCCCCCGCGCCGACCAGGGCTTCGCGCACGATCCGGCCGGTCAGCGCGGACAGCTCGGGGTGACCGGGGTGGGCCTTGAGGATCACCGGGCAGCCCGCGGCGAGCGCGGACGCCGTGTCGCCGCCGGCGACGCTGAATGCGAACGGGAAGTTGCTCGCCGCGAACACCAGCACCGGGCCGATCGCGGTCTTGACGCGGCGGATGTCCGGGCGCGGGCCCATCGGCCAGTCCGGGTCGGCGTGGTCGACGGTGGCGCCGAGGTACTCGCCGTCGGTGAGCACCTCGCCGAACAGGCGGAGCTGGAACGTCGTGCGCTTCAGCTCGCCGGCCAGCCGCGGGGTGGCGGGCAGGTGGGTCTCACTGTGGGCCAGCGGGACGAGCTCGTCCGCGGCGGCGTCGAGGGCGTCGGCGGCCGCGACGAGCCAGCGGGCGCGCTCGGCCGGGGTGGCCGCGGCGGCGGGACGGGCGGCCGCGGCGGCCCCCGAAAGGATCTTCTCGAGCGTGGCGGCGTCGGTGGCCTGGCTCATGACTTGGTACAGCTCCTCAGTGGATCTCGTGGGCGGCGGCGGTGGCCGTGCCCAGGTCGCCCCAGCGACCCGGGCCGGCCAGGCCGAGGTGGTACAGGTGCAGCTCGGCCGCGCCCGCTTTGGCCAGCTCGCCGGCGTACGCGGCGATGTCGGGCACGGGGGCGGCCGCGACGGCGGTGATGTAGCTGCCGATCGCGACCCGCTCGGGCAGGGCTTCCCGGGCCGCGGCGACGGCTTCGGCACCCGTCGCGGGCGCCCACCCGAACAATACGACCGCGTCGACGTCCTCCGCAGCGGACGGCGTCAGCCCCGGCAGCGCGCCGGTGACCCACGGATCGAGCGCGCCGTGCAGCACGATCCGCACTCCCGCGGGCACGGACGCCAGGACCGCGGCTCGCAAGGCGTCGGTGGCTTCCTGCCGGACCCGCAGCAGCATCGAAGTGAACGACGGCGGCAAACCATCAGCCGTCACGCCGAGGTCCCGGGTCGCCACCAGCCGACGCACCTCGTCGGCCAGCTCGGCACGGATGTCATCGGCGCCCGCGTCCCAGGAAGAAGCGCAGGCGTCGCAGCAGCAGATCGACAGCAGCCGGGCCACCGCGGGCGCCCAGACGCCGTCGGTCTTCTCGTGCTGGTGCTGGTGCACCGCGCCGAGCGGGCCGCAGGCCTCGAGGATCACCGACGACAGCTCCAGCCCGGCGACGGCTTCGGCGGTCAGCGTCGCGGCGTACTCGCGCACCGCGGGCTGAGACGGGCACAACGCCCAGGGGTAGGACTCGCCAAAGCAGTTGCGCACCACGACGTCCGGGTGCTCGTAGCCGAGCTGCGAGTTGTGGGTCAGCACGATCCACGCGGCCGCCGGGATGCCGGCCTCGTTCAGCACCCGAACGGCATCGGAACCGCTGTCCTGGGCAGCTACCCAGTCCGGAGTGGACGGACGCAAACGTTTGCCTTCCCAGGCTTCCTCGCGCACCGGCCGGTAGAAGGCCGCGTGCCGCGCGACCACCGAGGTCCCCGAAGCCGACCACGGCGTCGCGGCACGCGCGCTGTGGTAGGACAGCGCGACGGCCACTTCGTCGACGCCCAGCTCCCGGACGCGCGAGGCGAACCCGGCCTCCAGGACGTCCCAGGGGTAGGCGTATCCCGTCACCTTCACCGGGTCACCACCTCGCCGTGTTCGGCTCGAACCCGGGCACGTACTCGCGCATGTAGGTCACGTCGTCCCGCTTGGTCAGTCCACATCGGACGTAGTTCTCGTGCAGCCGGGCCAGCGCGTCCTCGTCCAGCTTGACGCCAAGGCCCGGGGTCGGCGGCACCGCGACGGCGCCGTCGCGGAACTCCAGCACGCCCGGCTCGATGACGTCCTCGACCTTCCACGGCCAGTGCGTGTCACAGGCGTAGGTCAGGTGCGGGGTCGCCGCGGCGACCTGCACCATCGCGGCCAGGCTGATCCCGAGGTGGCTGTTGGAGTGCATCGACAGGCCGACGCCGAAGCTCTCGCACGTCGTCGACAGCGACTGGGTGGCACGCAGGCCGCCCCAGAAGTGGTGGTCCGAGAGCAGCACGCCGATCGCGCGTGCCCGGAAGCCCGGGTCGATGTCGCCGAAGTTCACCACGCACATGTTGGTGGCCAGGGGCATCGAAGCTGCCGAAGCGACCCGCGCCATGCCCTCGATGCCCGGCGTCGGGTCTTCGAGGTACTCCAGGACACCGTCCAGTTCGGACGCCACCCGGATGCCGGTCCGAGGAGTCCACGCGCCGTTCGGGTCGATCCGCAGCGGGTGCCCGGGGAACGCCTCGGCGAGCGCGCGGATCCCGTCGACCTCCTGGCCGGGCTCGAAGACGCCGCCCTTGAGCTTGATCGAGCGGAAGCCGTACTCGTCGATCATCTGCTTCGCCGAGCCGACCAGGGTCTCGGGCGTGGTGATCTCGCCCCAGGAGTCCTCTCGGCCGTCGACGTGCCGGCCGTACTTGTAGAACAGGTAGGCGGAGAACTCGACGGCGTCGCGCGCTTTGCCGCCGAGCAGGTCGGTGATCGGACGGCCGAGGTACTGCCCCTGCGCGTCCAGGCAGGCGACCTCGAACAGCGAGTAGACGCTCGCGACGGTCTTGCGGATCGAGAACCCGCCGATCAGCCCGTGGGCGTCGGTGAGGACCGTGCCCGAGAGCGCCGCCGCGACCAGGCGCTGCAGGCCGGGCAGGTCGAAGACGTCGTGGCCGGCCAGCTGCGGCAGCACCTTGCGCACCTCGCCGAGGAACGCGTTGTCGCCGTAGGACTCGCCGAGCCCGACGATGCCGTCTTCGCACTTGACCTGCACGACGCTGCGCAGCGCGAACGGCTCGTGCACGCCCATGACGTTGAGCAGCGGCGGGTCGGCGAACGCGACCGGCGTCAGCACCACATCGAGGATCTTCATCAGTTCAGCGCCTTCAGCGTGCCGAAGCCGTCCTCCACGATCTTCTCCAGCCGGTGGATCTGCTCCGGCGTCGGTTCGACCAGCGGCGGCCGGACCGGGCCGACCTTGTCGCCGCGCAACCGGGCGGCGGCCTTGACCAGGGACACGGCGAAGCCGGGCGTCTCGTCCCGCAACGCCACCAGCGGCAGGTAGAAGCCGGTCAGCAGCGCGTCCATCACGCGGGTGTCGCCCTCGCCGAGCGCGCGGTGGAAGCGGTGCGCGATCTCGGGCGCGAAGCAGTGCACGGCCGAGGAGTAGCGGGCGACGCCGATCGAGGCGTACGCCTTGGCGGAGACCTCCGCGGTCGGCAAGCCGTTGAAGAACAGGAAGTTCCGCGCCCGGTCGGTGTCCAGCGACCGGATCGTGGTGACGATCCGGGTCATCACCTCGACATCGCCGTAGCCGTCCTTGAGGCCCACGATCGAGGGAATCTCGAGCAGCGAAGCCGCGGCCGGCGCGGTGAACACGCCGGTGCCGCGGTGGTAGACGATGACCGGCACGGACGAGTCGCCGACGGCGTACCGGACGAAGTCGACCAGCCCGGCCTGCGGCCCGGAGACCAGGTACGGCGGCAGCAGCAGGACGCCGTCCGCACCCCCGGCCTGGGCCGCCGCGACGCCGGCCCGCGCCGCCGCCGCGCCGCCCCCGGCACCCACCCAGACCGGGACGCGGCCGGCGGCCACCTCCCGGGACCGGGTGAGCACCGAGGCGTGCTCGGCGGGCGAGAGCGAGCTGAACTCGCCGGTGCCGCACGCGACGAACAGCGCACCGGCGCCCGCCGCGATGTGGCTCTCCACGTTCTCCGCGAGCGCGTCGAGGTTGACCTCGAGGTCCTCGGTGAACGGGGTGAGGGGGAACGCCAGCAGGCCGTCCAGCTCGATCTCGTTCTGTGCCATCAGTTTCTGCTCTCTCGTCCTTTATTCGGGTTCGGCCGGGTAAGGCCAACGTCAGGCGGGCACGGTCGTGCCTTCCTTCGTGCGGTCGACGTCGTCGTCGGTGTTCACGGTGTCGACGATCTCATCGGCGACCGCGCTGCGCTCGGGCGCGATCAGGCCGAGGCCGGCGAACAGGGCGAGCGAGACCAGGATCGGCGTCGCGATGAGCACCGTCTGGTTCGCGTTGAAGACGTAGTAACAGAGCCCGTACGCGATCAGGCCGCCCGCCCAGGAGACCAGCGCCGCGCGCGGGCCGCACTTGCGGAACCACGGCAGCATGCCCAGCAGCAGCGGGATGGAGATCGGGCCCATCAGCGCGGCGACCCAGTTGACGACGATCTGCAGCACGCCGCCGAGGTTCTGCGCCTGCGTCGCCACGAGCATGGTCAGCGCGACGAACACGACCGTGGTGATCCGCGCGGCCTTGAGGCCCTGCGTGTCGGTCCACTGCCGGGTGCGGCGGACCATCGCCGGGATCATGTCGCGGGTGATCACCGCGGAGATCGCGTTGGCGTCGGAGGAGACCATCGCCATCGTGTGCGAGAAGATCCCGGCCAGCACCAGGCCGACCAGGCCCGGCGGGAGGAACGTCGTGGTCATGATCGCGTAGGACTGCGTCGGGTCCTTGATGCCGGGGATGAGCAGCGGCGCCGCGAACATCGGGAACATCAGCACCAGGGGCCACAAGAGGTACAGCGCGGACGAAAGCCGCGCGCCGCGCCGGGCTTCGTGGGTGTTCGGCGCCGCCATGTAGCGCTGCGCCAGGTTCCACATGCCTCCGTTGTACTCCAGCGTCTTCACGAGCACGTAAACGAGCAAGAAGATGGTGGTGTACTTGGACGTCACCGGGTCGATGTGGTTCTCGGGCAGCTTGTCCCACATCGTCCAGAGCGCGGAGATCCCGCCGAGCTTGCCGAGCACGACGACGATCATCACGATCGCCGCGATGCCCTGGATGACGAACTGGCCGAAGTCGGTGAGCGCGTCGGCCCACAGCCCGCCGATGGTGCAGTAGACGAGGGTGACGGCGCCGGTGATGAGGATGCCGAGGTTGTAGTCCAGGCCGGCGAAGACGTGCAGCAGCGTCGCGACGGCGAACCACTTGGCCGCGATGTCGAAGATCTTCAGCAGGCTGCCGCTCCACGCGAGCGCCTGCTGCGTCGGCACGTTGTACCGCTTGGCCAGGTACTCCAGCGGCGAGGCGACGCCGAGCTTCGAGCGCAACCGGTTCCAGCGGGCGGCGAACAGCCAGCTGCCGATCCCGACGCCGATGCCGATGCTGGCGAAGCCCCAGAAGTACACGGTGACGCCGCTGGTGTACGCGACGCCCGCGTACGCGACGAAGAGCACGGCGCTGTAGCCGGACATGTGGTGCGAGATGCCGGCCAGCCACCACGGCATCTTGCCGCCGGCCGTGAAGAAGTCCTTCACGTCGCTGACCCGTTTGTGCGACCACCAGCCGATGACGATCATCAGCGCGAAGTACGCGCAGACCATCATCCAGTCGAGTGCGTGCACCGCAGGCTCCTTTCCGCGTCCACGTCGATGCGGTCTCGAAGGAGTTGTTCACATCCATGAACGGAGTCTGTTATAGTGATTATGTTCATCCATAAGAACGTTGTTCGGGACGCTAATATGGCCGGAGTCACAAGTCAACGGCCGGACGGAGGAGCACAAATGCCGCAGAAGGTGGACAACCCGGTGGCGGCCGACGGTGCCCCCGCGGAGTCGTCGGGAGTGAAGTCCGCGCGCCGGGCCGTCGACCTCATCGAGACCTTCGCGGCGAACGACGTCTGGCTGTCCCTTTCGGACCTGCACGCGCGCACGGGCTTCCCGCGCTCGTCGCTGCACGGCCTGCTGCGGACGCTCTTGGAAGCCGGCTGGCTGGAAGCCGACACGAACACCGCCCGCTACCGCCTCGGCGTCCGCGCGCTGATCTGCGGCACGGCGTACCTGGACCGCGACGCCGTCGTCCCGTTCGCCACCGAAGCCCTGGAGCGCATCCGGGAGAAGACCGGCTTCACCGCGCACTTCGCGCGGCGCAACGGTACTGAGGTCGTCTACCTGGAGACGCGCGAGTCGCAGCGCTCCACGCACCTCGTCTCCCGCGTCGGGCGCACGCTGCCCACGCACGCGACCGCGCTGGGCAAGGCACTGCTGGCCGAGCTGACGCACGACGAGATCGAGGCGCTGATGCCCGCGACGCTGACGCCGCTGACCCCGAACACCATCACCTCGCTCGAAGCCCTGCACGCCGAGTGCGCCGCCACGCGCGAGCGCGGGTACGCCGCCGAGGTCGAGGAGGGCACGCTGGGCGTCCGGTGCGTCGCCGCAGTGATCCCCTACCGGATCCCGGGCACGGACGCGATCAGCTGCTCGATGCCGATCTCCCAGGTGACCGACGCCGACGCGCAGCGCGTCGGCGAGCTGCTCGCCGACACCACCGCCGAGCTCGGGCAGCAGCTGCGCCGCGCCGGCATTCGCTGAACCGCCGCCCTTACGGAAGGAACTCCATGACGGACCAGCGTGTGCTCATCACCGGGTCGGCGGGTGTCGTCGGCACCCTGATGCGCCCCCGCCTCAAGCGCGACGGCCGCGTGCTGCGCCTGCTCGACCTGGCCCCGCAGACGGCGTCGGACGCCTCCGAGGAGGTCGTCACGGCGTCGGTCACCGACCCGGCGGCGATGGCGGCGGCGTGCGAAGGCGTCGACGCGCTGATCCACCTCGGCGGGCACAGCCGCGAGAACTCGTGGGAAGCGACGCTCGACGTCAACATCAGCGGGACGCACACGGTCCTGGAGGCGGCGCGGTCGGCGGGGATTTCGCGGGTGGTCCTGGCTTCCAGCAACCACGCGGTCGGCTTCCGCCGGAACGACTCCGACCTCCCGGCGGACTCTTCGCCGCGCCCGGACACGTACTACGGCGTCAGCAAGGCCGCGATCGAGGCGCTCGGCAGCCTGTACCACTCGCGGTTCGGCATGGACGTCATCGTGATCCGGATCGGCTCGTGCTTCGAGACGCCGTTGCCGCTGGGCCCGCGCGGCCTCACGACGTGGCTCTCCCCGGACGACGGCGCCCGGCTGTTCGAGGCCTGCCTGTCGGCGCCGTCGCCGGGGTACCGGCTGATCTGGGGCGTCTCGGACAACACGCGCCGGATCTACTCCCTGGAGGAGGCGGAGGCGCTGGGCTACAAGTCCCTGGACGACGCCGAGGTGTACGCGGAGCAGCTGGCTTCTCGCCCCGCGCCGACCGGCGCGGCCGCCGAGTACGTCGGCGGCCCGTTCTGCACCGCTCCCCTGGGCGTCTTCAACCCGCTCTGACAGGCCCACGGAAGCCGCGGAGGTACTAGTACCTTCGCGGCTTCCTCGGCTGTTCGAGCGAAGCCAGGGTGGCGCCATGATCTTGAAATCCCGCCGCGCGCGGAAGTGGACCGTCATCGTGGCGAGCGTGCTGGTCGTCGTCCTCGCCGGCGCGGTCACGCTGTTCGAGGTGTCGAAGTCGCGGACCTTCCAGTTCTTCGGCACGCTCGTGGACCGCGTCGACACCACCGAGCAGATCGTCGCGCTCACCTTCGACGACGGGCCCGATCCGGCCGGCGCGCACGCCATCCTGGACACGCTTCGCAGCCGTCAGGTCCCGGCGACCTTCTTCCTCATCGGCCGGGACATCGCCGCGCACCCCGAGCTCGCGCACGACATCGCCGCGGCGGGGCACGAAATCGGCAACCACAGCTTCAGCCACGAGCGGATGATCGGCGTGACGCCCGGCTGGGTGGCCGACGAGGTCGAGGCCACCGACGCCCTCATCCGGGCCGCCGGCTACCCCGGCGAGATCCTCTTCCGGCCCCCGAACGGCAAGAAGCTCTTCGCCCTGCCCCACTACCTGGCCGAGCACCACCGCACCACGATCACCTGGGACGTCGAGCCGGACTCCGACGGCATCCCGGACACGGCCACCGTCGAGCGCACCACGCTGGACCAGGTCCGGCCCGGCTCGATCGTGGTACTGCACGGCATGTACGCCTCGCGCGAGCAGACCCGGCAGGCGATCGGGCCGATCGTCGACCGGCTCAAGCAGCGCGGCTACCGGTTCGTGACCGTGTCGCAGCTGCTGGCAGCCCGACACTGACGACCCACTCGCCGTCCCGCGGCCCGTGCGTCAGCACTCCCCCGGCCGCCGCGGCCTGCTCCGCGAGCCCCGCCAGGCCGTAACCCCCGCCGGTGCGGGGAGTGCCCTTAAGCGGGTTGCGCGCGGTGATCGTCACCCGGTCGCCGGCTTCGACGTCGTACCGGAGGCGGGCGCCGGGACCGTTGTGCCGCAGGGCGTTCACCGCCGTCTCCGCGACGAACCGCTCGGCCAGCTCCCGCACCGGCCGCGGCAACGCGGGCAGCACCGGGTCGCGGTCGAGGACGAGGCCCGCGGTGCGCAGCCGGGCCAGCACCTCGGCGAGGTCGGGGGCCCGGTCTTCGTCCTCCCGGAGGTCGTCGAGCGTGCGCCGGACCAGCGTGAGCGCGCCCCGGCCGGCGGCCAGGAGGGTGTCGAGGCGGGCGCGGTCGGCGTCGGTCAGGTCGCCGACCGCGCGCAGGGTCTCGGCCTGCACGAGCATCACGGCCGTGGTCTGGGCGAGCGTGTCGTGCAGCCGCCGGGCCGCGCGCTCGGCCCGGTCGGCGAGCGCGCGCCGGCGTTCGGCGCCGAGCAGCCAGGCGACCGCGCAGATCGTGATGGCCAGGAGCATGCCGTCGAACGGGCCCTTCACCGGGAACACGGCGGCGCCGACCACGAGCGCCGCCGCGGCCGCGAGCCCTCGCTGCGGCGTGCTGTAGAGCGCGAGCAGCACCGGCACGTACATCGTGTTGCGCGGCTGGTCGAGCAGCAGGTGCCCGGCCGTCGCGAGGGTGACGACCACCAGCACGAGGGCGGGCACGCGGCGCGACCAGAGCAGCGGGACCAGCTGGACGGCGCTGAGCAGCGCGGCGAGCCAGCCCTGGTGCGGGGTCCAGGCGCCGCCGGCGAAGAACACCGCCGCGGCCGCGGCCGTCGTGACGAGGGACTGGCGCATGCGACCGACAGTAGAGTGAACCTTATTCTGGTTAGGCTGGCGCTACGGACTGCAAGTCGCGGGCCTGCGATGACTCTCGCGCCGGCCGACGGCTGAATAAGGTTCAATGTCCGGCATGATCCGGGTCCAGGTCGTCGACGACCACGCGCTGGTGCGCGAGGGCATCGCCCTGATCCTGGGGGCGCAGCCGGACCTCGACGTCGTCGCGCAGTACGCGAGCGGGCCGGAGCTGCTCGCCTCCGCCGTCGAGGCCGACGTCGTCCTGCTCGACCTGTACCTGCCCGGCATGGACGGCCTCGAAGTCCTGCGCCGGCTGCCGACCCCGGCGCCGCGCGTGCTGATGCTGACCACGGTCGGCCGGCCCCGCGAGATCCGCGAAGCACTCGGCGCGGGCGCGGCCGGGTTCGTGCTGAAGGACTCCTCCGGCGACGAGCTCGCGGCCGCCGTCCGGGCCGCCCACCAGGGCGTGACCGCGCTGAGCCCGGCGGTGGCTGCCGCGCTGAGCGGTGGCGGCGCGCTGACCCCCCGCGAACGGGACGTGCTGGAGCTGCTGGGCGAGGGACTGTCCAACCGGGACATCGCGGCGCGGCTGCGGCTGGCCGAGCGGACGGTCAAGGCGCACGTCGGGAACGTGCTGGCCAAGCTGGGCGTCACGAGCCGCACGCAGGCGGCGCTCGTGGCGCGCGACCGGTGATTTCGCCGTGGTGCGAGGAGCACCTGGGGAGCGTTCCGGTCGAGGTGCTGTTCGAACGGCAGTCCCTCTCCTCGGTGTACGGCCTGCGGCTGGCCGACGGGCGCGAAGTCGTGGTGAAGGCACGCGAAGACGACGGCCGGGCTGCGTCGTGCGTCGCCGCGCAGGATCGCTTGGCCGAACGCGGGTTTCCGTGCCCCCGGCCGATCACCGGGGTGTCCGTCACCGGCGGGCCGGCCGTGCACGCCGAGGAGTACCGGCCCGGCGGTGCCGTCCTGCGCGGCGACTCGCCGGACATCGCCGAGCGCTGTGCGGCGGTGTTCGCGTGGCTGATGGCCGAGCTGGCCGACGTGGTCGTCACACCGCCGCTGCCGAACCCGCGCTGGGCACGGTGGGACCACCGGGATCCCGGGTTGTGGCCCGCGATCGGCTTCCTCGACGAGCGGGACCAGAGTGTCGTGCCGGAGTACGTCACCGAGGCGGCTTTCCGGGCCCGCAAGCGGTTGCTGGCCACCGACCTGCCGTGCGTGCTGGGCCATGCCGACTTCGAAGCCCAGAACCTCCGCTGGGACGAGGACATCCGGTCGGTGCACGACTGGGACAGCCTGGCGTGGCAGCCGGAAGCGGCTTTGGCCGGTGCGGCGAGCGGGGCGTTCGCCAGTGACTCGCCGCCGACGCTGGCCCCGATCGAGAGCTCCGAGGTCTTCCTGACGACCTACCAGGACCGCCGGGGCCGCCGGTTCACCGCGGAGGAACGGGAGATCGCCTGGGCCGCCAGTCTGTGGGCGGCCGCGCACAACGCGCGCTGGGAAGCGCTGCACGGCGATCCCCCGGTGTCCGGGGACGCCGTCCGCGCGCAGGCGGCCGAACGCCTTCGCCGCGCGAACGCCTGACCGGGCTTGTACGGCCCGTGTACAGGCGCGGCTTACCGTCGCCCGCCATGTCGAAGAAACTGCTTTCGCTGGGCGTGTTCGCCGTTCTCGCGGCCGGGGCCCTCACCGCCACCGACGCCGCCGCGGCCACGAAGACCTACTACGTCGACCAGGCGCTCGGCAGCGACAGCGCGGCCGGGACGTCGCAGACCGCGCCGTGGAAGTCCCTCGCCAAGGTCGCCGCGACGACGCTGAACGCCGGTGACACCGTGCTGCTGCGCCGCGGCCGGACCTGGAGCGGCGGGCTGGCCGTGCGCGGCTCCGGCAGCGCGTCGGCGCCGGTGACGATCGGCGCGTACGGCGACGGCGCGCGCCCGATCGTGCAGGGCGACGAAGAAGCGTGTGTGAACCTGCCGGGGAACTACGTCCGGGTGCAGGACCTGCAGGTGGGGGTCGCGGCCGACGCGGGCCGCTGCTCCTGGGCGGGCGTCGAGGTCGGTGGTGACCACGACAAGGTGCTGTCGAACTACATCACCGGCGCCGGCGCGGGCGTCTACATCGCGCCGTCCGCCGACGGCACCGAGGTCACGCAGAACGACCTCGTCGACAACAACCACATGACCGTCGTGACGCCGGGC
The DNA here is from genome assembly GCF_030269325.1 of Amycolatopsis sp. NBRC 101858. GTDB lineage: Bacteria > Actinomycetota > Actinomycetes > Mycobacteriales > Pseudonocardiaceae > Amycolatopsis > Amycolatopsis ponsaeliensis. The sequence continues at coordinate 2,160,407 of NZ_BSTD01000002.1, forward strand.
GGCAACGACGACTCCGGCGCGTTCGCGATCCTCGTGCAGGGCAACGGGTCCGACATCGGCTGGAACCGGATCAGCGGCTCGATCGCGGTGAGCGACGACTTCGGCGGCCTCGACGGCGCCGCCGTGGAGATCTTCTACGGCTCGGGCAACGTCATCCACCACAACATCGCCGAGGACAACGAGTCCTTCACCGAGCTCGGCACCGACGCCGGCGACCCGGACGGCGTGTCCCGCGACAACGTCTACGAATACAACGCGGTCTTCGGCACGAAGACGCGCGGCGGGATCGTGACGCGCGGTGCCGAGGACGGCAACGGCCCGGTGACCGGCACGGTCTTCCGCAACAACTCCGTCCGGCTGGGCAACGCCGAATCCGAGGGCTTCGTCTGCTACGGCGGCTGCACGAACCAGACGCTGAAGCTGACGCAGAACGTCATCCAGTCCGCGATGAAGATCGGGTACGCCGACGACGGCTGGACCGCCACCGACCACAACGTCTTCTTCGGCGGCCAGCGGCAGTTCACGCCGGGCGCCACGGACAGGGTCGCCGACCCGAAGTTCACCTCGGCCACGAACCTCGTCCTCACCGCCGGCAGCCCGGCCATCGGCCTCGGCACGGCGAAGTACGCGGACGTCGACGTCGACGGGAACCCGGTCGGCACCCGGGTCGACGCGGGCGCCTACCAGTTCACGCCCTGACGTAGCGCGTCAGCATCGCGACCAGCTCGTTCTCCAGCTTCCCGGTGTCCACCGGCTCGTGGTCGGCCATGAGCTGGTGGATCACCAGCTCGACGGTCGTGACGATCAGCCGGGCCGCCGTCCCGGTGTCGGCGATCCGGACCTCGGGGTGGCCGTCCAGGAGCTCCCGCATGTAGGTGGTCAGGGACTGCTTCATCCGTTCGACCTTCTCCAGCAGCTCGTTCGTCTGCGGTGCCTGTTCCCGCAGCATCCGCAGCAGGCGGGGCTCGCCGAGGTGGGATTCGATCGCCCCGCGGACGAAGACGCGGAAGACCTCGTCGATCGGGCCGGGCAGCTGCTCCCCCCGGACCCGCTCGGCGATGGCCATGCCGTCGTCGAGGTGGCGGACGAGCAGTTCGCCGAGGATCGCGTCCTTGTTCGGGAAGTACTGGTACAGCGAGCCGATGGAGATCCCGGCGCGCTCGGCGATGCGGTTGGTGGTGCCCGCGGCGTAGCCGTGCTCGCCGAAAACGTGAGCAGCCGCCGTCAGGATCCGCTGCCGGGTCAGCTCGGCGCGGACCTGCCGGGGCTGTTTACGTGGCTGGATGCGGCGCTGGTCCGGCGTCACGGCGCTCCCTTCCGCGCGGCTCGAAAGCGAGTAGCGCAAGACCTGAGTATTTGCTCATAATTGTGCCATGACCAGCACAAACACGCTGAGCACCCGGTACCGGCGGGTGTCCATGGCCGAAGTGCGGAGCAAGCTGGGCGCGCCCGAGGCGATGATCGAGGGCAAGAAGCTCGATCACGTCGACAAGCACGCCCGCCGGTTCATCGCGCACGCGCCGTTCCTCGCGCTGGCGACCGCCGACGCCGCGGGCCGCATGGACTGCTCGCCCCGCGGCGACTACCCGGGCTTCGTGAAGGTCCTCGACGAGCACACGGTCGCGCTGCCCGACCGGCCCGGCAACAAGATCGCCGACTCGTTCCGCAACATCGCCGAGAACGACGGCGTCGGCCTGCTGTTCCTCGTCCCCGGCGTGCGGGAAGTCCTGCGCGTCAACGGAAGCGCGTACGTCACCGACGACCCGGACGTGCTCGCCCGGATGCGCACCGAGGCCAAGGCGCCGATCTTCGCCATCATCGTCGAGGTCGCCGAGGCGTACTTCCACTGCGGCCGCGCGCTGCTGCGGTCGCGGCTGTGGGACCCGGCGAGCCAGGCGCTCGCGGACGAGCTGCCGTCGGCCGGCGAGATCGTCACCGACCAGCTGGGCGTGGCCGTCGACCCGGCGGTGTTCGAACAGCTCCTCGAAGACAGCTACCGGAAGTTGTACTGACCATGCAGAAAACGATCTTGGAGCGGGTCGAGCGCGTCGCCGACGACGTCGTCTCGCTGGTGCTTCGCGGTGACGAAGGGCCCTTGGAAGCGTGGGAGCCGGGAGCGCACGTCGACCTGGCGCTGCCGAACTGGCTGACGCGGCAGTACTCGCTGTGCGGTGACCCCGGCGACCTTTCGGCGTACCGGATCGCGGTCCGGCTCGACCCGCTGAGCCGGGGTGGCTCGGAGTACATCCACTGGTACCTCAACCCGGGACGGACGCTGGAGGTTTCCTCGCCGCGCAACCACTTCCCGCTCGTTCCCGCACCGGAATACCTGTTCCTGGCGGGCGGGATCGGGATCACGCCGATCGTGCCGATGCTGCGGGCGGCCGTGTCCGCCGGGGCCGCCGCTTCGCTCGTCTACGTGGGACGGTCGGCTTCGACCATGCCGTTCGCGGCGGAACTCGCTGCCACGTATGGCGACCGCGTCTCGCTGTTCTCCCGAGGCCGGCCGGATCTCGCTTCGTTCGCGGAGTTCGCGGGTGAGGTCTACTGCTGCGGACCCGCGTCGATGCTCGCCGCGGCCGAAGCGGTGTTCCCGCGGGTGCACGCCGAACGGTTCCAGCCGACCGCGCGGGTCTTCGGGCCCGACACCGCGTTCGAGGTGGTCTGCGCGCGGTCCGGGGCGACGATCCAGGTCCCGGCCGACGAATCCCTGCTCGACGTGCTGAACCACGCCGGGCGGCCGGTGCCGTCGGGGTGCCGCGAAGGCGTCTGCGGGAGCTGCGAACTGTCGGTGCTCGACGGCGAACCCGAGCACCGCGACGACATCGGCGCACCGGCGGGGCGCATGTACGCGTGCGTGTCGCGGGCGGTGTCGCCGCGGCTCGTGCTGGACGTCTGATGATCCCGAAGGTGCGGCGCCCGGCGTCCCGGCGGATGATCACGCTCGAAGTCCTGGCGAACACCGCGCCCAGCCCGGCGTTCCGGACGATCACGCTCGGCGGGCCGTCGGTGGCGGACCTCGAGGTGGCGGGCGACGACCAGGCCGTGCGGCTGTTCTTCCCGCGGGTGGGCCAGGAGGGGCTGCGGATGCCGACCCTGGACAACGAGGGCTGGATGGCCGAGGTGCTGCTGCTGCCGAAGTCGCGCCGGCCCTGGGTGCGCAACTACACGATCCGGCGAGCGCGTCCCGGGGAGATCGACATCGAGTTCGCGCTGCACGACGGCGACGCGCCGGCGGCCGCGTGGGCCCGGCGGGCGCGTCCCGGCGATCCGGCGGGCATCTTCGACCTGGGCGTGAGCTACCTGCCGCCGCCCGGGGTGGCGTGGCAGCTGCTGGCCGGAGACGAGAGCGCGGTGCCGGCGATCCTGGCGATCCTCGAGAGCGCCGCCGACGATCTGGTGGCCGAGGTGTTCCTGGAGGTGCCGTCGGCCGCGGACGTCCGGGAGGTCTCGACGCCGCCGGGGGTGCGGATGCACTGGCTGCCGCGGCTCCGCCCGGATCGCCCGGGGGTGCTGGCGCTGGAGACGGTCCGCGCGGCCGACCTGCCACCGGGGCGGGCGTACGCGTGGGTGGCCGGCGAGGCCGCGCTGGCGACCGGGGTCCGCCGTCACCTGGTGCGGGACCGAGGCTGGGCGAAGCCCGACATCGCGTTCCTGGGCTACTGGCGCCACGGCCGAGCAGCTCCAGGCTGACGCCGACGGACGACACACGTACCGGAACGGTCGGCTCACGTACCCGAAGAGTCGGCTCGCGTACCTGGAGAGTCGGCTCGCGAGCCGACCGGCTGGGTACGCGAGTCGGCCGTCCAGGTACGCGAGCCGACCCTCTGGGTACGTGGGGTGGCTGTCCGGGCGAGTGCGCAGGCGGTCGCTGCCAGGGCGAATCCGCGGACCGCGCCGAGCCCGGCGAACACCACGGGGCTCAAGCGAGACTCCAGCGCAGACGTCCGGCCCACGGGCCGGGTTCGCGTACCATCACGAGCAGCCTCGACGTCGAGGAGGCAGGCGTGGGCGAACTCGGGCTGACCGACACCAACGGCATCCTCGCGCTGCCCTGGGTCCGGCCCGAACGCACCAGTGCCGGGCTCGGCTGGGACCGGGTCTACGTCTCCCGGCAGCGGGAACGTCCCTACCGCGCCGAGTTCGCGCCCGCCCGCAGCCACCAGCTGATCCTGCACCTCGACGGGCCGGTGACCGTCCGGCGCGGCGTCGGGACCCCGCGCGAACGCAGCCGGCGGATGCCCGCCGGCGGGTTGTTCCTGCAGCCGTCGCACGCCGATCTGTCCGTCGAGCTCGGCGGGGAGCTCGAGACCGTGCACGTCTACGTCGCCGACGACGCCGTGCAGGAGGCCGCCGGCGACCACGCGCCCGTGCGGCTCGCCGAGGAGCTCGGCAGCTCCGATCCCCTGCTCGAACAGCTGGTGCTCAGCCTCGACGGCGTCGTCCGCGACTGGGAGCCGAGCGCGCGCACCTACGCCGACCAGCTGGGCGCGCTCGTCGCGGCGCAGCTGGTCCGCCGCCACCACGCCGGCCCCGGCCGGGAGCCCGCGCCGGCCCGGGGCCTGTCCGACCGGCAGTTCACGCGGGTCCGCGACGTGATGGCCGAACGCCTGGCCGAACCGGTGCCCCTGGCGGAGCTGGCCGCCCTCGCCGGGCTGAGCGTGAGCCAGTTTTCGCGGCAGTTCAAGGCCCGCACCGGCCTGCCCCCGCACCGGTTCCTGCTGCGGCTGCGCGTGGAGCAGGCGGGGCTGCTGCTGCGCACGGGCGCCGACCCGATCGCCGAGATCGCGGCCCGCTGCGGCTTCTCCCACCAGGAGCACCTGACCCGGGTGCTGCGCGCCCAGCTCGGCACCACCCCGGCGGCGCTGCGCCGGGCGGGCTGAGACGGACGCGCGTTTCGTGCCGTCCCGCAGCACGAACGTGCAGGACCGCACGCCACCCCATCCGGATACTCCCTCGCATGACCTCGTTCACCTACGCCGCGAACCCCGTCCGGGTGGTCTTCGGCCGCGGCACGCTCGGCACTCTCGGGGACGAGGCCCGCCGCCTCGGGCTGAGCCGCGTCCTGCTCGTCGGCAGCCCGCGCTACGCCGACACCGCCGCCGACGTGCTCGGCCCGCTGCTGGCCGCCCGCTTCGAAGACGCCGCCATGCACACCCCCGTCGACGTCACCGAACGCGCGCTGAAGGTCGTCGCCGAGCACGACGTCGACGGCGTCGTCGCCATCGGCGGCGGCTCGGCCACCGGGCTGGCCAAGGCGATCGCCCTGCACACCGATCTGCCGCAGCTGATCGTCCCGACGACGTACGCGGGCTCAGAACTCACCGAGGTCCTCGGGCAGACTGCCGACGGCCGCAAGACCACGCAGAAGACCCCGAAAGTCCGGCCCGAGACGGTCATCTACGACGTCGACCTCACGCTCGGCCTGCCCGTGCCCTTCTCCGCCGCCAGCGGCCTCAACGCGCTCGCGCACGCCGTCGAGGCCCGCTACGCCCCCGACGCCAACCCGATGACCGACTTGCTCGCCGCGGAAGCAACGAAGCTGCTCACGAGCGCCCTGCCTCGCATCGCCGAGAATCCGTCCGATGTGGACGCCCGCACCGACGCCCTGCGCGGCGCCTGGCTGGCCGGCACGTGCCTCGACGCCGTTTCGATGGGCCTGCACCACAAGCTCTGCCACCTCCTGGGCGGCAAGTTCGGCCTGCCGCACGCGGAAACGCACGCCGTCCTCCTCCCGTACGTCATGGCCCACCAGGGTCTCGACGACGCCGGTGAGATCTTCGACCTAGCCGCGAGCCTCCCGATCCCGCACTCGCTGGCCGAGCTCGGCCTCACGGAAGCGGACATCGCGGACGAGCCGGAAGCGGCCCTGCTTCGCCAGGCGATCGACGGCACCCGGCCGGCCGCTCCGCCCAGCCTCAAGGCGCTCACGAACCAGGTCGTCGACAGCTTCGCGGGCGCCCCGGACCGCATCCGCGAACTCCTCTCCGACCTCGTCCAGACGCTGCACGGGTACGCCATCCGCACCGACCTCACCCAGGACGAGTGGGAGTACGCGATCGGCTTCCTGACCCGCGCCGGGCACATCACCACCGACACGCGGCAGGAGTTCATCCTGCTGTCGGACACCCTCGGCGTGTCGAGCGTCGTCGACGTCCTGACGAACTCGCGGACGCCGGACACGACGCCGTCGGCCGTGCTCGGGCCGTTCTACGTCGAAGGACCACCCGAGACCCCGCAGGGCGCCGACATCGCGGCGGGACTTCCCGGCACTCCACTGTGGACCGACATCCGCGTCACCGACACCGAGGACCGGCCGGTGCCGGAAGCGGTCGTGGACGTCTGGCAGTCCAATGAGGACGGCTTCTACGACGTCCAGCTGCCCGAGGTGGACGGCCCGGTGCTGCGGGCCCGGTTCCGCACCGACGCCGAGGGCAGGCTGCGCTTCCGGACCATCGTGCCCAGCGCGTACCCGATCCCCTCGGACGGCCCGGTCGGGCAGATGCTCGACGCCGTCGGGCGCCACCCGTACCGCGCACCGCACGTGCACTTCATGATCGCCAAGCCCGGCTACCGGACGCTGATCACGCAGCTGTTCGTCGCCGGCGGCGAGTACCTCGACTCCGACACCGTGTTCGGGGTCAAGGACGGCCTGATCGTCGACTTCACCGAGCGGCCCGGCGGCGGACGCCGGCTCGACTTCACCTTCCGCATCTCTGGGAGCAGCGAATGAGCTACGACACCGACGTCATCGTGGTCGGCAGCGGCCCGGCGGGCGGCTCGGCCGCGCTGCTGCTCGCCACCTACGGCGTGCCGACCGTGCTGGCCACCAAGTACGGCTGGACGGCCAACACGCCCCGCGCGCACATCACCAACCAGCGCACCATGGAGGTGCTGCGCGACCTCGGCGTCGAGGACAAGGCCCTGGCCGTCGGCACGCCGCCGGAGCTGATGGGCGACACCGTGCTCTGCACGTCGCTGACCGGGCCGGAGATCGGCCGGATCGCCAGCTGGGGCACCGGCGACCGGTCGGCGTCGGAGTACACCGCGGCCAGCCCGTGTCACATGATCGACCTCCCGCAGACCTACCTCGAACCGATCCTGGTCAGCGAGGCCGCCGCCCGCGGCGCGAAACTGCGGCTGGACACGGAATTCCTCGACTTCACCCAGGACACCGACGGCGTCACCGCGCGGTTCCGCGACCGCGTGCGCGGCGACGAGTTCACCCTGCGCGCCAAGTACCTGATCGGCGCGGACGGCGCACGCAGCCGCGTCGCCGAGCAGGCCGGCCTGCCGATCGCCGGGCAGACCGGCAAGGCGGGCAGCATGAACATCACGTTCACCGCCGACCTCGCGCCGTACGTGGCGCACCGCCCGAGCGTCCTGTACTGGGTGATGCGGCCCGGCGCGCACCTCGGCGGGATCGGGATGGGCCTGGTCCGGATGGTGCGGCCGTGGAACGAGTGGCTGCTGACCTGGGGTTACGACATTTCGCAGGAGCCGCCCGAGGTCGACGTCGAAGAGGCGACGCGGCTGGTGCGCGACCTCGTCGGCGACGCTTCGCTGGAGGTCGAAATCACCTCGACGTCGCTGTGGACGGTCAACCACAACTACGCGACGGAGTACCGCGCCGGCCGGGTGTTCTGCGCCGGGGACGCCGTGCACCGGCACCCGCCGTCCAACGGGCTGGGCTCGAACACCTCGATCCAGGACTCCTACAACCTCGCGTGGAAGCTCGCGATGGTGCTTCGCGGCGAAGCGGGCGAAGGGCTGCTGGACAGCTACAGCGCGGAACGGGCGCCGGTGGGCAAGCAGATCGTCGACCGGGCGAACCTGAGCCGTGACCAGTTCGGGCCGATCTTCGCCGCGCTGGGCATCACCGGCGACACCGACGCCGACGGCATCACGGCCGGGCTCGAGACCTGCCTCGCGCCCACGGCCGAGGGCGCGCTGAAACGGCGTGAGCTGGAGAAAGCGATCGAGCTGAAGCACTACGAGTTCAACGCTCATGGCGTCGAGATGGATCAGCGGTACGTGTCGGGTGCAGTGCTGCCCGACGGGGTGATGGCGGTTTCCGAACGCGATCCCGAGCTGTTCCACCGGCCGAGCACCGAGCCGGGGGCGAAGCTGCCGCACGCGTGGCTGGTCGGCCCGCACGGCCGCCGGGTGTCCACTTTGGACCTCGTGGGCGGCGGCCGCTGGACGGTGCTGACCGGACTGACCGGGACGGCGTGGCGCGACGCGGCGGCCAAGGTGGGCGCCGAGCTGGGCCTCGACGTGCGCGCGGTGCGCGTCGGCGACCCGGAAGGCCGCGACGCGTACGGCGACTGGTCCCGGCTGAGCGGCATCGACGAGGACGGCTGCCTCCTGATCCGCCCGGACGGCTACGTCGCCTGGCGCCACCGCACGGCCGCCCCGGAAGCGGCAACATCCCTTCTGACGGCGCTGCGCAGCCTCCTCGACCGTGCTTGAAGGGTCGACCGCGTGATCAGAGGGTCGACACGCGTGATTGGAGCGACGACACGGCGGGTCCGGCCGCCGAAGCTCGTGTCGACCCTTCAATCACGCGTGTCGACCTCCCCATCACGCGTGTCGACGCTTCCTTCACGGGGTGGTGACCTGGGTGAAGGTGACCGGGATCTTCGGGGGGCCGCTGCCGTCGCCGATGCCGGGGCGGGACGGGTCGATGCCGCCGCGGGCCACCTTGTCCAGGACCGCCAGGCCCGCGTCGTCGATGCTGCCGAAGACCGTGTACTCCGGCGAGATCTCGACGTCGCCGAAGACCAGGAAGAACTGGGACCCGCCCGAGTCGGGCTGGGCGGTCTTGGCCATGGCGAGGATGCCGCGGCCGTAGGTCAGCTCGGGGAACAGCTCGTCGCGGATCGAGTAGCCGGGGCCGCCCGTGCCGTCGCCGACCGGGTCGCCGCACTGGAGCATCTGCAGCCCGGACGTCACGGACAGCCGGTGGCACGACGTGCCGTCGTAGAACCGCTGCTGCACGAGGCTCACGAAGTTGACCACGGTGCAGGGCGCGAGCGCGCGGTCGAGCGTGAGGCCGATGTCGCCGGCGCTCGTGGCGAGCCGCACGGGAACGGTGCCGGACGACGACGCGGGGCCGTCGGCCGGCGGCGCGACCTTCTTCGGCGCCGGTGACGTCGGGTCCGGGGTGAAGGCGCAGGTCACCGGGTCGGCCAGCGGCTTCGACCGCTTCGGCATCCGGGCCGGGCCGATGGTGGGCACCGTGTACGCGGCGCTCGGGGCGCCGGCCGTCGTCGTCGGCGTGGTGAACGTCGGCGACGACGACGCGGGCCCGGCGCTCGCGCGGTCGTCGTCGCGCAGGAACCCGGGATAGCCCCAGGCCAGGAAGGCCAGCGCCATCACGATGACGACGACGACCGACCCGGTGATCAGCACGACGGCGGCGGGCGAAGTCCTCTTCGGCGGCACCGGCGGCTGCCACGGCGGGTACTGGGAGAACTGCTGGTAGGGCTGCTGCGGGCCGTACCCCGGACCGGGCGGCGCCCCGTTCGGTCGCTCCCCTGGTGGCCCCGGCTCGCTCATCCCCGCTCCCCTCGTCAGGGAGCCCATTCTGCCGGGTGGGCGGGCTCCCCGGGCGCGAACGCGGAAAGCCTGCCCGATCACCCCCTCACGGCAGCCCCCACGGGGTGCTCGCCCCGCCGGGCGCGACCGGCCGCACGCCGAAGTCCGGCCGGTCCCCCTTCCGGTACACGAAGGCGTCCTCACCGCGCCCCAGCTCCACCTGCACGTCCCCGTTGCCCAGCCGCCGCCAGCGCCGCGCGCGACCCCGGGCGTCCGTCACCGTCAGTTCGCCCTCGATACCCGGCCGCAGCACGCACGGCGCGCCCGCCTCGCTGTGCACCTTCAGCCAGCGCGTCTTCCCGCCCGCCCGGGACGCACTGAGCAGGAACGCGCCTTCGGTGCGGAAGTCCCGCAACGCGATGTCGCCCCAGGCCGCGGGTACCGCCGGGAACAGCCGGACCACGCCGCCCCAGCTCTGGACCAGCATGTCCTGCATGGACTTCGCCGCCGACAACGGTGTCTCGATGACCGGCCCCGACTCCTTGTACATCGTGTTCGGCTGGATGTACCGGCGCTGCAGCTCGCCGAGGTAGAACGCCGCCTGCTCGCCGCGCAGCATCTGCGCCGAGATCGACGCCGCCCCGGTGAACGTGTACCCCTGCAGCGCACCCTCGAAGCCGACCCAGTGGTTCAGCGACGTCTCGATGATCTGCCGGTGTTCCGGCTGCTCCCACGTAACGTCGTAGAGCGGGTAGATCTGCAGCATGTGCGAGTAGTGCCGGTGCGACTTCGCGAACGGCACGCCCGCGCCGATCATGTACCCGTTCGCGTCGGCCGGGTAGTCCACCAGCGACGCGAGGACGTCTCGCCACCGGGGCGCCAGCACGTCGCCCGGCGCGGTCTGCAGCAGCGTGCGACAGCCCCAGCGGATCAGCGCCAGATCGTAGTTGCAGTCCGGGGCGTCGACGCCGTACTCGGGCGAGAACGTCGGCGGCAGGTGCAGCTTCCCGTCCGCGCCCGGCGCGAGGAAGTGCAGGTAGTAGTTGATCGCCTTGCGCAGCAACGGGAACAGCGTGCCCCGGAGCAGCGCGACGTCCATCATGTGGCGGTAGGACAGCCACACGTTGTGCAGCGCCCACGTCAGGTTGCCGACCTCCGGGGTCGGCGGGTCCTGCCCCGGGATGCCGACCGGGAACCCGCTCGTCGCGTTCGAGACGCCGTTGAGCAGCGTCATGTCGGTCGTGCGCGGGATGCCCGCGGAATCGGCCTGGTACGGCGACGCGACCTGGCTGGTCAGGTTGCCGCGGTACTTGTCGAGGGCGTGGCTGACGGCGTCCAGCTCCAGGTGGTTCGAGCCGTGGATGAGCCAGTATTCGAGCTGGACGTTGAGGTTCCACCACGTCGCCGGCCACGGCGTGTTCTCCAGCCACGGCCCGGACGTCGCCATCACCGGCGCCTCGCGCCGCGCGGCCGACGCGATCTTGTACAGCTGGATCCAGTAGAAGCCCTGCAGCCGCGTGTCCGGAATGGACAGGAAACTGTGCTGGTAGTAGTCGTGCCACCAGCGCCGGTGGTCCTTCGTCAGCTCACCGAAAGCCGAAGCCCGGCGGACCGTCGAAAGCGCCCGAGCCGCCGACGTCTTCGACGGGTGTGACCACGCCACCGAGGTGTACAGCGTGCGCGCGCCGCCGCGGGTGACCTCCCGCCAGGCCGTCACGTGCTCACCGCCGGCCAGCAGCGGCTGGACGGCCAGCCGCGCGTCACCGCTACCGCTCAGCTGCACCGGCGGGTTCGCGGTGTAGCCGGCCGGCGGCGGCTTGTTCCACACCGGATCGGCCCGCGGGCTGACCGCGACCGCCGGGTGGAACACCCACTTGAACGCCCGTTCCCCCGCGGAGGGCCGGATCTCGACGGCCAGCAGCGACTGTCCGGTGTGGACGATCGCGCGCAGGCTCAGGCTGCCCGCCGCGGTCGTGATCGTGCCGGTCAGCTCGGCGTTCCACAGGTCCATCCGCCAGTCGATCGCGGTGATCGCGCCGACCGGTTCGAGGGTGAAGTACCCGATCGGCAGCCGCGCGAGACCGAACAGCGAGCCGAACTCCGGGCGGTGGTCCTGGACCTGGCTGTGCTGGACGTTGAACCGGATCGCGTTCTGCCCGGGCTCGGCGTAGATGCCGGAGCCGAGGAACCCGTTGCCCAGGAACGGACCCTCGTACCAGGTCTTCGGCGCCCGCCGCCAGTACAGGTCCGCGGTGCCGAGGAACCCGGCCCAGCCGAAGTCGTCGCTGCCGGGCACGTCGGCGAAAGCAGGGGTGACGCCGACCGCCGCGATCCCGGCGAGCGCCCCGCCGAGCACGGTCCTTCGGGTGATGTCCATTCCGACCTCCTTGTCGAAAGCGGGATTCAGCTGGGCAGGCCCCAGGCCGGCGCGGGGCCGAGCGCGGGGACGTCCCGGGGTGCGAAGTCCGGCCGCCCGCCGCGCGGGGTGACGACGGCGGTGCCGCCGCGCCGCAGCCCGATCGCGATCCGCCCCGGCCCGGCCGGGCGCGACGGCAGCCGGCGACCGTGCTCGTCCCGGACGTCGACGTCCCCGGCGACGCCGTGCTGCAGCACCAGCGGCTCACCGGCTTCGCTGTGCACGCGCACGAACTCGGTCTTCCCGTCGCGGCGGGAGGCGTCCACCAGGAATGCGCCTTCCGCGCGCAGGCCCGCGATCGAGGCGTCCCGCCAGGTCGCCGACACCGACGGGAAGACCTTGAGCACGCCACCGGACCCCTGCATCAGCATGTCCACCACGGACTGCGCGGCGGTGATCGGGCTCTCGATCGCGAAATTGCTGCCCTCGCGGTACATCGTGTTCGCGGTCAGCTCGGTGTCGGCGACGACGTTGCGGTCGAGGAAGAACTTCAGGTAGCGCAACGCTTCCTCGGGCGCGTCCATCACCGACGACATCGACGACGCGGCCGCGTAGCTGTAGCCGTGCCAGGCCTTCTGGTCGGCCGTCCAGTGGGTGAACGTCCGCGTCATGAGGTCGCGGTCACCCGGCCGGTCCCAGACCTTCTCCCGCAACGGGTACAGCCACAGCAGGTGCGAGAAGTGCCGGTGCGACTCGGCGAGCGGGACGCCGTCGCCGATCAGCACGCCGTTCGCGGGGTCTTCGTGGTAAGGCACCAGTTTCGCGCCGATCTCCCGCCAGATCGGGACGCGGGGTTCGTCGAGACGCAGGATCCGCGCGGTGTCGACGAGAGTGCGGGCGGCCCAGCGGATCAGCGACAGGTCGTAGGTGCAGTCGGCCGCGTCGGCGTACTCCGGCGACCGGGTCAGCGGCAGGTGCAGGTACCCGTCCGGCCCGGTGGAGAGGAAGTGGCGGTAGAAGTTCAGCGCCTTGGCGAGCGTCGGGTACAGGACGTCGCGCAGTACCCGCCGGTCCAGGTGGTGGCGGTAGGCGAGCCAGACGTTGTGCAGGCCCCACAGCAGGTTCCCGGTCTGGTCCGTCTTGGACGTCGTCCCGGGGACGCCGACCGAGCGCGTGCCACCGGGCCGCAGCCGCCAGTCTCCCGGGTGCGAAAGGGCGTAGGTGTCGCCGTCGCGGTAGGCGGGCGGCACGGACGTCTCGAGGTTCGCGTGGTCGCGCCGGAAGGTCTCGGTGACGGCGTCGAGCTCCGGGTGGTTGCTGCTGTTGACGATCGGGTAGGTGACCTGGACATTGAGGTTCCACCAGACCGCGGTCCAGCTGTTGCCGACCTCGGGGAACCACGGTCCCCACTCGGACACGACCGGCCCGCCCGCCCGCGTGGCGGCCGCGATCTTGTAGAGCTGGATCCAGTAGAACCGCTGGACCTGCTTGTCCGGCACCGAAACGAAACTGCGCGCGTGGTAGTCGTTCCACCAGCGGCGGTGGCGGGCGAGCAGGGCGTCCGGGTTCGCGGCAAGCGCTTTCCGGGCGGCCGCGACGGCGTCCGCCGTGTGTGTCGTGCCCGGGAAGCCGTAGGCGACGGTCGCGGCGAACAGCCGTCGCGCGCCGATCGTGCGCTCGCGCCAGGCCGTCGTGTAGCCGCCCCCGGCGAGCATCGGCTGCGCGCAGTACCCGTCGCCGAGCTCGGGCGCGGGGTTCGCGACGTACTCGGGCGGCTTCCGGACGGTCCGGGTGGTCGCCGACTCCAGCGGCTGGAACGCCCACGCCGCACCGGTCTCCCCCGCGCTCGGCGTCAGCGAGACGAGCAGCACGCCCAGGTCGTTGAGCACGACGGCGGAGAACGCGACCGAGCCCCGGGTCGTGGTGATCGTGCCGCCGAGCTCGGCGTTGTAGAGGTCGAGCGTCCAGTCGACGGCGGTGATCGCACCGGCGAACGTGAGCGTGAGGGCGCCGATCGGCAGGCGGGACAACCCGATCCCCGCCTCCCACTGGACGCGCTGATCCTGCACCTGGGTGTGGCTCAGCATCACCTTGAGGACCTGCGGCGTCTTCCCGGCGTAGACCTGCACGCCGAGGTAGCCGTTGGCGAGGAACGGGCCTTCCTGCCAGTTCTTCGGGAGCCGCTTCCAGACCATGCGCGCGTCGGCGGCGACGTCCCGGTGCGGGTCCGCCGCGGCCAGCGCCGGCGGGGCCGCGCGAGCCCACAGGCCGCCGAACGCGGCGGCTCCCGCCACGACCGAGGCGGAGCGGAGCACAGTACGCCGCGACACTGCGTCCATGAAGCGTCCTTTCGGATTCGTACTACGTTTCAGGAGATCCACAGGCGGCGTGCGGCCATATTTGCAGACAGAGCCCCATAAGGCCAGAGTGGTTCACCCAGAAAGCGGTAGATACATCCGATGTATCGAGCGAGTCAGCCCTGGCAGAGCTGGGACGCCAGGGTGCCGGCCGCCCAGTTCTCCCACCGCTCCGGTGACCAGCCGCGGTCGCGGACGAACACCTGGTAGAGCTCCGGGCTGAGCAGGCCGAACAGCAGGTCGGCGGCGTGCTCGGCGGTCACCCCGGCGCGCGCCCCCGGCTTGGCCACGAGGGACCGCGCGGCTTCGCGGTGGACGGCGAACCGCGGGTCGGCGTCTTCGGCCCACTGCCCGGCGAGCGCCGGATCGGCCGCGGTCGCCGCGCGCAGCATTTCGACGATCGGGGCGACGCGCTCCAGGATCCCGCGCGTGCCCTGGACGTGCAGGCGCAGATGCGCTTCGGCGGTCTCGGCCGCGAGGACCTCCTGGAACCACGGCCGATCCATCGTCGCGACCGGTTCGAGGTCGCCCGCGATCGCGACGTCGACCAGTTCCTTGAGCAGCACGCGCTTGTTGCCGAAGGTGAAGTAGATCGTCTGCACGGCGACGCCGGCCCGGTCGGCGATCTCCTTGAGGGTCGTCGCGCCGTAGCCGTTGCCCACGAACAGCTCGCGGGCCGCTTCCAGCATCCGCCGGCGCGTCCGGGGCGCGTCACGGACCCGTTTCTGCCCGTCCTTGCGCTGCACCATTACTGGAGTGTACATCTAGAGCTTGACTCTAGTACCGGAGGTCCGCATGCCCGCCATCGCCAACGCCCGGCAAGCCGAAGCCTGGAACGGCTGGGAGGGGGTGCACTGGGCGCAGAACCGCGCCCGCTACAACGCGATCGTCGGCGCCTTCAACGACGCTCTCTTCCACGCCGCCGCGATCGCCCCGGACGACCGGGTCCTCGACGTCGGCTGCGGGACGGGCCACGTCACGCTGCTGGCGGCACGGCAGGCCGGGCGGGGAAGCGCCGTCGGCGTCGACCTTTCGGCCCCGATGCTGGAGCGTGCCCGCGCCGACGCGGCGGCCCAAGGCCTCGCCAACGTCCGGTTCGAGCAGGGAGACGCCCAGGTCCACCCGTTCCCGGACGCCGGCTTCGACGTCGTGCTCAGCCGGGGCGGGGTGATGTTCTTCGAGGACGCGGTCGCCGCGTTCGCCAACATCCGGCGCGGACTGCGGCCCGGCGGGCGGCTGGTCTTCATCGGCCCGCAGGGCGGTGGGCCCGACAGCGACTACGCCCGCGCCACCCGCGCGCTCAAGCCCTTGATGCGCGCACCGTCGCCCGCGTCGCGGGGCATGGGATCACTGGTCGAGCCCGCCCGCATCCGCGAAGTGCTCGACGCGGCCGGGTTCGCCGACGTCGACGTCGAGCCGGTCACCGCGCCGATGGACTACGGCCGTGACGCCGCCGACGCGGCCGGGTTCATCCTCGGCCAGGGGCCGGTGCGCAGCAATCTGGCCGGACTCGACCCGGAGGTCGTGGAGCGGACGCGGGAACAGCTGCGAGCGGGGCTCGAAGCGTTCGAGACGCCGGAAGGTGTGCGCATTTCGGGCGCGGTCTGGCTGGTCAGCGCCACCCGTGGCGGGTCCTAGACGCCCGGCAACGGGGGCAACGCCGGCGTCTCCAGCCAGCGTGTGAAGAACGCGTCCAGCGAGCGGGCCGCGTACGCCTCCGCCATGGCGACGAACCCCTCCGTCGTGACCAGGCCGTGGCGGTGTTCGCCCGTCCACGCCTTCAGCAACGCGAAGAACGCCGGGTCGCCGATCTCCGCCCGGAGCGCGTGCAGGGTCAGCGCGCCGCGCTTGTAGACGCGCTCGTCGAACATGCGGGACACGCCCGGGTCGGCGATCCGGACGTCCGCCGGCTTGGCCTTGATCCGCGTGTGCCAGCCACGGGCCAGCGTCTGCGCGGACTGCCCGCCGGACTCCTCCGACCACAGCCACTCGGCGTAGGTCGCGAAGCCCTCGTTGAGCCAGATGTGGCGCCAGTCGGCCACCGTCAGGCTGTTGCCGAACCACTGGTGGGCCAGCTCGTGCACCACGAGCCGCTCGTGGGTGCGGCGGCCGTCGACGTGGTTGGCGCCGAAGATCGCCATGCCCTGCGCCTCGATCGGGTCGTCGAGGTCGTCGTCGGTGACGACGATGACGTACTCGCCGAACGGGTACGGGCCGAACAGCCGCTGCAGCATCTCCAGCATCCGGCCCTGCCGCCCGAAGTCGCGCTCGAACAACCGGCGCAGCCGCGGCGGCACGGCCGCCCGCTGCGGTACCGATTCGAGGACCGACTCGACGCGGCCGTGCCCGAAGCCGACCATCAGCCGGCGCGCGCTCACCCCGGTGTGCGGGAACCAGCCGCGGCCGGACAGCTCGAGCTCGTCGTAGCGGCCGATCTGCACGCTCATCAGGTACGTCGCCGTCGGCTCGGGACGCTCGTACACCCACCTCGTGGTGCTCGCCGCGGTGTAGCGGTCCACCAGGTTGCCGGTGACCGCGACCAGGTACGGCGACGCCGTCGTCACGGTGACGCGGTAGGTCGCCTTGTCCGACGGGTGGTCGTTGCACGGGAACCACGACGGCGCGCCGACCGGCTGGCTCGCCACGAGCGCGCCGTCGGTCAGCTCGTCCCAGCCGACGTCGCCCCAGCGGCTGCGCACCGGGCGTGGGTTGCCGACGTAGTGCACCTCGACGAGGAACGCGGCACCCGCCGCGATCGGCTTCGCCGGCCGGACGTGCAGCTTCGCGCCGCGCTTCAGGTACTTCGCGGGCTTGCCGTCGACCAGCACGCGGTTGATCCGGAACTCGCCGAAGTCCAGGCTGACGCGGGAAAGCGCCTGCGTCGCCTCGGCGGTGAGCACCGCCGAGGCCGAGAGCCGGTTCGGCGCGACCTTGTAGTCGAGGTTCAGGTCGTAGTGCCGGACCCGGTAACCACCGTTGCCGTGGGCGGGAAGGTAGGGATCACCGGAGGTGTCCGCGCCGGGTGCCGGAGCGGGAGCCTTCGAAATCACCCGTGTCGAACCTTTCCTCGTGCCGACGTACCAAACCAGGCTCGCACGGACGGGTGAGTCCGGCGAGCCAGGCGGGTACTTCGTGACCTTCTACTTACCCGTCCACGCGGAGATCGGGTTGCCGAGCCAGCGGGTGTCGGCGGGCACCTCGTCGCCACGGGTCACCAGCGACCCCGGGCCGACCGTGGTGCGGGCGCCGATGCCGGCGCCCGGCAGCACGATGCCGTGCGGGCCGAGCGTCGCGCCCTGGCCGAGCACCACCCGCGACATGCTCATGATCCGGTCGTGGAACAGGTGCGTCTGCACCACGCAGCCGCGGTTGATCGTCGCGCCGTCACCCAGCTCGACGAGGTCGGCCTCGGGCAGCCAGTACGTCTCGAGCCACACGCCGCGGCCGATCTTGACACCCATCGTGCGCAGCCAAGCGCTCAGCAGCGGGGTGCCGCCGATCGAGCCGATCAGCCACGGCACCGCGAGGGCCTCGACGAAGGTGTCGGCCAGCTCGTTGCGCCAGACGAAGGAGCTCCACAGCGGGTGGTCGACCTCGCGGAACTTCCCGACCAGCAGCCACTTCATGACGGTCGCGGTCAGCGCCGCGACGATCCCGGCGCCCAGCAGGGCAGGCCCGGCCAGCAGCGCGGCGACGCCGAACCCGGCCGCGGAAGCGACCCACAGCAGCCCGAAGGCGACCGAGACGGTCAGCGCGACCCCGCACATGACCGGGACGATCCGGCAGAGCTCGACCAGCGCCCGGGCCGCCTTGAGGTGCAGCGCCGGGGTGTAGGTGCGGCTCGTGTCGGCGTCGCCGATCGCGCGGCGCACCGGCAGCGGCGGCATGCCGAGGTACGACGAGCCCTTCTTCGCCTTCAGCGGCGTCGAAGAGAGAACACCCACGAGCCCGCGCTTCGGCACCGAACGGCCGGGCGCGGTCATCCCCGAGTTGCCGAGGAAGGCCTGCTTGCCGATCCGCGCCGGGGCGACGTGCAGCCAGCCGTGGCCGAGCTCGTAGGTGGCGACCATGGTGTCGTCGGCCAGGAACGCGCCGCTGTCGACCTTGGTCATCTTCGGCAGCGCCAGCACGGTCGACGCCTCGACGTTGCGGCCGACCTTCGCGCCGA
This sequence comes from Amycolatopsis sp. NBRC 101858, assembly GCF_030269325.1. GTDB lineage: Bacteria > Actinomycetota > Actinomycetes > Mycobacteriales > Pseudonocardiaceae > Amycolatopsis > Amycolatopsis ponsaeliensis. The sequence continues at coordinate 2,178,828 of NZ_BSTD01000002.1, forward strand.
GCAGCCGCAGCCACACCGGCGTGAACAGGCTGGCGTACAACGGGAACAGGCCTTCGCGGGCCATGCTCATCAGGCGTTCGGTGGCCCAGACCTGCCACGCGACGCGGCCGTGCACCGGGTGGTAGCCCTCGACCATGCCGATGCTCAGCGCCCGGACGCCGGCGAGCACGAGCAGCATGTACGCGGCGAAGTACGCCACGGTCGCGACCGGCACGAAGATCAGCGCCTGGACGAACGCGGCCAGGAGCGTCGGCGCACCGGCGATCGCGTAGCCGAGCACGGCGACACCGGCCAGCGCGGCGATGCCGGGGAGGAAGCCGAGGAGCAGCGAGGTCGCGCCGTAGACGGTGGCCCAGAAGTGCGACCGCGGCGGGCGGCTCGACGGCCACTTCAGGGCGTCACGCTCGTCCTTGGCCACGCGCGCCGCCGGCGAACCGGCCCAGCGCTGCCCGGCCGGGACGGCGCCGCGGACGGTCGACCCGGCCGCGATCTCCGCGCCCTTGCCGATCCGGACGCCGGGGAACAGCGTGCTGCGCGCGCCGATGCGGGCCTCCGCGCCGACGCGGACCTTGCCGATGTGCACGACGTCGCCGTCGACCCAGTGACCGGTCAGGTCGACCTCGGGCTCGATCGCCGCGCCGCGGCCCAGCTTGAGGAAGCCGGTGACCGGCGGCGGCGAGTGCAGGTCGACGTCCTTGCCGATCCGCGCGCCGAGCGCCTTGGCGTAGGTGGTCATCCAAGAGGCGCCGGCGACGCTGTCCGCGCCGCTGAACTCGGCGAGCTTCTCGGCCGTCCACAGTCGCAAGTGGACACTCCCGCCGCGCGGGTAGGTGCCCGGGCGCACACCGGAGAGCAGCACGCGCGCACCGCCCGCGGCGATCGCGATCCGGCCCGCGGGGCTGAACAGCGCCACCCAGGCCAGGGCGACCCACGCCCAGTCCAGCGTCGGCGCCCAGGCGAACCCGAGCAGCGCCAGGATGTTCGACAGCGCGGCGGCCAGCGTCGCCCAGCGCAGCCCGACGAGGCCCATGAGCGGAACCGTCAGGAGGGTCTGGATGACGCCGGCGCGCCGCGGGGTCGGCGCGATGTCCCGGCGCTCGGTGGCCTGGCCGCTCAGCGCGTCCAGCATCGCGGCCAGCGCGCCCAGCTTGGGGTGGGCGTAGACGTCGGCGACCGACACCTGCGGGTGCCGGGTGCGGATGCGCGCGACGACCTGCGCGGCGGTCAGGCTGCCGCCGCCGTGGGTGAAGAAGTCGGCCTTCGGGTCGTCGACCGACACGCCGAGGATCTCGGCCCAGCCTTCGGCGAGCCACGTCTCGGTCGGCGAGAGCCCGGTGGCGTCCACTGTGGACAGCGGCCACGGGAGGGCGGCGCGGTCGACCTTGCCGGAGGTGCGGGTCGGCAGGTCTTCGACGACGGCGAGCAGCGGGACCAGCGCGGCGGGCAGGTGCTCGCGCAGCCGGGTCGCGGCGGCGTCTTGATCAAACCCAGTCTGGTTGAACGGGACTCCGGACGCCGGCACGACGTACCCGACGAGGACCTGGTTGCCGGCCTTCGTGCGGCGGATCGCGGCGGCCGCGCCCTGCACGCCCGGCAGGGCCTGCAGCGCGGCGTCGACCTCGCCCAGCTCGATGCGGCGGCCGCCGAGCTTGACCTGCTCGTCGAGGCGGCCGAGGAACAGCAGGCCCTCGGCTTCGGCGCGGACCATGTCGCCGGAGCGGTAGGCGCGCTGCCAGCCCAGCGACGGCAGGGCCGCGAACTTCTCGGCGTCCTTCTCCGCGTCCAGGTAGCGGGCCAGGCCGGCGCCGCCGATGACCAGCTCGCCGGTGTCGCCCATCGCGACCGGGCGGCCCTCGTCGTCGACGACCGCGAGCTGCCAGCCGGCCAGCGGCAGGCCGATCCGGACCGGGCCCTCGCCGGTCAGCTGCGCGGCGCAGGCGACGACGGTGGCCTCGGTCGGGCCGTAGGTGTTCCAGACTTCGCGGCCTTCGACGGCGACGCGCTCGGCCAGCTCCGGCGGGCACGCTTCGCCGCCGAAGATGAGCAGGCGGACGTCTTCGAGGGCGTCGGCGGGCCACAGCGCGGCCAGCGTCGGCACGGTCGAGACGACGGTGATCTGCTGCGCGACCAGCCACGGGCCGAGGTCGACACCGGTGCGGACCAGCGCGCGGGGCGCCGGGACCAGGCAGGCGCCGTGGCGCCAGGCCAGCCACATCTCTTCGCAGGAGGCGTCGAAGGCGACGCTCAGGCCGGCCAGGACGCGGTCGCCCGGGCCGATCGGCTCCTCGGTGAGGAAGATTCCGGCCTCGGCGTCGACGAACGCGGCGGCACTCGCGTGGCTCACCGCGACGCCCTTGGGCTTGCCGGTGGAGCCGGAGGTGAAGATGATCCACGCGTCGTCGGCCGGGCCGGGGACACCGGTGCGGCCACCGGGCGTGCTGTGGACGGAGATCCTGCCGTCGGTGGCCACCGCGGCCACCTGGGCCTCTTCGAAGACCAGCTCGGCACGCTCGTCCGGGTCGTCCGCGTCGACCGGCACGTAGGCGGCGCCGACGGACAGGGTGGCGAGGATCGCGACGTACAGCTCGGCCGTGCCGGACGAGATCCGGATGCCGACGCGGTCACCGAGGCCGACGCCGTAACCGCGCAGGCGGCGGCCGTAGACGTCGATCTCCTCGAGGAGGCGGCGGTAGGTCAGCGTCGTGGTGCCGTCGTCGATCGCGGCGGCGTTGGGGTGGCGCTCGGCCGTGGCGGCCAGGACGTCGAGCAGGGTGCGCTCGCTGGCGCCGAGGCCGGACCAGAACAGGGCGCGGTCGGCGACCGGGGCCGTCGACGGCGCGTGCGTCACCTCGGCGACGCAGGTCAGCGGCGCGGTGATCTCCGCGGCCGATTCGGCGGGTTCGATCGTCACGGTCATCGGGCGTACCCCGCGACCACGACGAAGACGTGCAGGGACGAACTATGGGCGCGCAAGCCCATCACTCACCTTCCGCGAGCCTCACCGGGCTTGCACTCCTGAATGAGGCGCCCGCAACGACCCTTCACCATACCCGCAGATGAAGGAAAGATATCTACGAGGTCACGACGGAGTGTCGGACCTCACCACCACCGCCCTGACCAGCGTGATCCAGGTCGCATTCGAGAAGATCACGCCGGCCGGGGCGTCAGGAAATCACCGGGATTTGGCGGGCCTGGCCGCTTTTCCGCCGACCTTCGGTTTCGCCTTCTTTTCGCGGACGCGCACATTCACCCGAACGGGGCTGCCTTCGAAGCCGAACCGCTCGCGGAACTTGCGCTCGATGAACCGGCGGTAGCCCGCCTCGAGGAAGCCGGTGGTGAACAGCACCAGCGTCGGCGGCCGGATGCCGGCCTGCGTCGCGAACAGCACCTTCGGCTGCTTGCCGCCGCGGACCGGCGGCGGGGTGGCCGCGATCAGGTCGGACAGCCAGGCGTTGAGCTGGCCGGTCGGCACCCGCTTGTCCCACGACGCCAGCGCCGTCCGCAGCGCCGGGGCGATCTTGCGCACCGAACGCCCGGTCAGCGCCGAGACGTTGACCTTCTCCGCCCACGGCACGCGGACCAGGCCGCGCTCCAGCTCGCGGACCATCGCGTGCCGGCGGTCCTCGTCGACCAGGTCCCACTTGTTGAACGCGAGCACGCACGCGCGGCCGGCCTCGACGACCATGGTCAGCACCCGCAGGTCCTGCTCCGAGATCGGCTCGGCCGCGTCCAGCAGCACGATCGCGACCTCGGCCGCGTCGATCGCGGTCTTGGTGCGCAGCGAGGCGTAGTACTCGGCGCCGGCGGCGAAGTTGACGCGCTTGCGCAGGCCCGCCGTGTCGACGAACCGCCAGGTCTCGCCGTCCAGCTCGACCAGCGAGTCGACCGGGTCGACGGTGGTGCCCGCGACCGAGTCGACGACCGAGCGCTCCTCGCCGGACAGCTTGTTCAGCAGGCTCGACTTGCCGACGTTCGGCTTGCCGACCAGCGCGACGCGCCGCGGGCCCGACGTCACGGCGCCGCCTTCGCGCGGCGCCTCGGGCAGGGTCTTGAGGATGGCGTCGAGCAGGTCGCCGGAGCTGCGGCCGTGCAGCGCGCTGACCGGGTGCGGCTCGCCGAGGCCGAGCGACCACAGCGACGCGGTGTCCGCAAGCAGCCGGTCGTCGTCGACCTTGTTCGCCACCAGCAGCACCGGCTTCTTCGAGCGGCGCAGCACCTTGGAGGCGGCTTCGTCGGTGGCCGTGGCGCCGACCGAGGCGTCGATCACCAGCAGGACCGCGTCCGCCGTCTGCATGGCCAGCTCGGCCTGGGCGGCGACGGACGCCTGCAGCCCGGTCGCGTCCGGTTCCCAGCCGCCGGTGTCGACCAGGGTGAACTTGCGCCCGCCCCAGTAGGCGTCGTAGGCGACGCGGTCGCGGGTCACGCCCGGCACGTCCTGCACCACGGCTTCGCGGCGGCCGATGATGCGGTTGACCAGCGTGGACTTGCCCACGTTCGGCCGGCCGACCACGGCGAGCACCGGCTGCGCGAGGGCGGCCTCCTCGGCCGCTTCCGCCGCGTCGATCTGCGCGTCGAGCCTGGCGAACTCGGTCTCGTCCGACCAGGTGCCGTCGACTTCGCCGACGCTGTCCAACGCCGCCGACGCACTCTTCTCCGCGGAGGCGGAATCAAACTCAGCCATCACAACCCAATTTCCCTTATGGCGTAACGAAACCGTTTTCGGTACGCCAATCGTCCAAAGTCTTCACGAGCGCCGCGAGCTCGCCGCGCAGCTCCTCGGTGCCCTGGTCGAGCCCGGTTTTCCCGGGTCCGACCTTCGGAGTGAACGGCTCCCCCACGAGGATGTCCACCCGCGGCCTGAACCGCCGACGGCCGTCCGCCGGCTTGCGCGTGCCCCGCGTCGCGACCGGGAGCACGGTCGCGCCGGAGGCCCGGACCAGCCAGGCCGCGCCGCGTTCGGCCGCACCGACGTCCCCGGCACCGCGGGTGCCCTCGGGGAAGATCCCGATGACTCCGCCGTCCTTGAGCACGCCGACCGCGGTCATCAGCGGCTTGCGGTCGACCTCGCCGCGCTTGAGCGGGATCTGGCCGATGGCTCGCATGAACTTCCCGACGATCCCGCCGAACATCTCGGCCTTGACCAGGAACGCCGAACGCCGCGGCAGCATTCCGAAGATCAGCTGCGGTTCGATCATGGAGCTGTGGTTCGCGACCACGAGCACCGGCCCGGTGGCGGGCATGCGCTCGCGGCCGTGCACGCGGATGCGGAAGGCCGACCGCAGATGGTACCGGGCGAAGACCCGCCCGGCTTCGTGGAGCCATGCGACGGAGCCTTCCGGCAGTCCGTCAGCTTTCATCGAGCGACCTCGGCGTTGCACCCCGCCAGCAGCCCGCGGTGGCTGGCCAGTTCGCTGAGGGCGACGATCACCTGGTCGATCGACAGTTCCGAGGTGTCGACGTGCACGGCGTCGTCGGCCGCGCGCAGCGGCGAGGCGGTGCGGGTGGAGTCGAGGTGGTCGCGGCGCTCGACGCTCGCGAGGGCGTCGGCGACCGACGACTTCCGCCCGGCGGCGGTGTCCTGGGTGCTGCGGCGCGAGGCGCGGACGTCGGCCGAGGCGGTCAGGTAGACCTTGAGCGGCGAGTCCGGCGCGACGACGGTGCCGATGTCCCGGCCCTCGACGACGATCCCGCCCCGGTGCCCGACGACGTCGTCGATGATCTGCCGCTGCCGGGCGACCAGCAGCTCACGCACGTGCGGCACGGCCGAGACGGGCGAAACGGCCTTGGTGACCTCGGGGCCGCGGATGTCGGCGGCGACGTCCTCGCCGGCCAGCCGGATCTCGAGCCGGTCGGGGCTGGTGCCGATGCCGAAGTCGGTCTTGTCGGCGAGCACGGCGACGGCGGCCGCGTCGGCCGGGTCGACGCCGGCCCGCAGCACGGCGAGGGTGACCATCCGGTACATGGCGCCGGTGTCGAGGTAGCCGGCGCCGAGGCGCTGGGCGAGCTTGCGCGCGACGGTGGTCTTCCCGGTCCCCGACGGGCCGTCCAGCGCGACCACACCTCGTAGGGCTCCCGTCACCGGCACTCTCCTCGCGTTCTCGTCTCGTTCTCCGCCGGTGTCCATTCTGCCGGTCGGGGTGCGGAGGAGATCAGTCGCCCCGCGCGCCGAAGCGGGCGACCACCAGCGCGAGGCGCTCGTCACGGTGACCCGGCGACAGCCGGCGACCGCGATCCAGCGTGACGAGGCCGTGCAGCGTGCTCCAGAACACCTCGGTCAACGCGCCCGCGTCCTGCTCCCCCGCCGTCGGCTCGACGACCGCCAGGAGCTCCGTGAAGCACGCCTTCATCACCTCGGGGGTGTCGTCCTCGGCGAACCGCAGCTCCGAAGCGAGCGTGAACATCGCGTCGTAGAGACCCGGTTTCGCCTCGGCGAAGGCCAGGTACGACCCCGCCACCCCGCCGAGGCCGCCGGGACCCGCCGCCCCCAGCGTCGCGGCCAGCTCGGTGAAGCCCTCCAGCGCGGCCGCCGCCATGATCGCGTCCTTGCCGCCCGGGAAGTGGCTGTAGAGCACCGGCTGGCTGTACTCGATCAGGCCCGCGAGCCGCCGGGTGGTGACCGCGTCCCAGCCCTCCGCCTCGGCCAGCTCCCTGGCCGCGGCGACGATCCGCTGCCCTCGCTCGGTCCGGTCGCGCACACGCCGCTGTCGCTGGGTCATACGTCACATGCTAGCACTGCTAGACAAACTAGCGCCGCTAGGTTAGCGTTGCTAGAAATCCTAGCGATGCTAGAAAACTGGAGGGAACACCAATGGTCATCGCCGGCTACGTCCTCGTCGCGATCGTCTCGCTCGGCATCATCTACGTCGGCCTCAACTACCTCTTCGCGCCGGCGAAGATCGCCGCGGGCTTCGGTTTCGCCGAGGTCCCCGAAAACGCCGAAAGCTTCCTCAACGTCAAGGGCGGCCGTGACATCGGGGCCGGGCTGATCCCGCTGGCCCTGATGATCTACGGCGACCCGCACGCGCTGGGCTGGGTCATCCTCACCGCCGCCGTCTGGCCCGTCTTCGACATGCTGATCGTCCTGCGCCACGGCGGGAAGAAGGCCATCGCGTACAGCGTCCACGGCCTGACCGCGCTCGTGATGGTCGTCGCGGCCGTGCTCCTGCTGCTCGGCTGAACGTCGCGAATCGGACACGTGGGTTACGGTGGTTGGGTGAACGTCGAAGTAACCCCCCTGCCCGGCATCGGGGTCCGCAAGGACTTCAGCACCCGTACCGGCCGCCGCATCGGCGTCGTGACCCAGCGGGACGGCCACACCGAGCTCATCGTGTCCAAGGCCGACGACGCCGACGCCTGCGCCGCCTCGATCCCGCTGACCGCGGACGAGGCGGGCACGCTGGCCAACCTGCTCGGCGCGCCGCAGCTGGTCGCCCAGCTCACCGAAGAGCACCGGGACCTGCCGGGGATCAGCACGCGGCAGCTGCCGATCAAGCCGTCCGGCCCGTTCGACGGCCGGACGCTCGGCGACACGGCGATGCGCACGCGCACCGGCGTCTCGGTGGTCGCGGTGGCCCGGGCGGGGCAGGTGCACCCCTCGCCCACGCCGGACTTCACCCTCACCGGGGGCGACCTGCTGGTCTCGGTCGGCACGAGCGAGGGCCTCGAGGCCGCCGCCAAGATCCTCAAGTACGGCTGAGCGGGCCGATGGACCACACCGCGCTGTCCCTGATCGAACTGGGGGCGGTCTTCTTCGTGCTGGGCGCGCTCGGGCGCCTGGCCGGCAAGATCGGCCTCTCCCCCATCCCGCTCTACCTGCTCGGCGGCCTGTGCTTCGGCTCCGGCGGGCTGATCCCGCTGACCGACATCGGCGGCTTCACGCACCTGGCCAGCGAAATCGGCGTCGTGCTGCTGCTCCTGCTGCTGGGGCTCGAATACTCCGCGGCCGAGCTGTTCACCGGGCTGCGCCGCTCGTGGACGGCGGGCCTGCTCGACATCGTCCTCAACGCCGCCCCCGGCGCGGCGGTCGCGCTGCTGCTGGGCTGGGGCCCGGTCGGCGCGATGGTGATGGCGGGCGTCACGTACATCTCGTCGTCCGGCATCGTCGCGAAGGTCCTCGGCGACCTCGGCCGGCTCGGCAACCGCGAGACGCCGGTGGTGCTGTCGATCCTCGTGTTCGAGGACCTCGTGATGGCGCTCTACCTGCCGATCCTCACGGCGGTGCTGGGCGGGGTGTCCCTGCTCGGCGGCATGGAGGCCGTCGGGATCTCGCTGCTGGTGATCACCGTGGTGCTGGTGATCGCGCTGAAGTTCGGCCGCTACGTCTCGGCCGCCGTCGACAGCCCGGACCGCGAGGTGTTCCTGCTCAAGGTGCTCGGCGCGGCGCTGCTGGTGGCCGGGATCGCGTCGGCGATGCAGGTGTCGGCCGCGGTCGGCGCGTTCCTGCTCGGCATCGCGATCTCGGGCTCGACGGCGGAGAATGCGACGCACCTGCTGGAACCGCTGCGGGACCTGTTCGCCGCGGTGTTCTTCGTGGTGTTCGGCCTCAACACGAACCCGGCGTCGATCCCCCCGGTGCTCGGCTGGGCGATCGTGCTGGCGGTGGTGACGACCTTGACGAAGGTCGGCACCGGCTGGTGGGCGGCCCGAAGGCAGGGCATCGGGAAGATGGGCCGGGCCCGCGCCGGGGCGGCACTGGTGGCCCGCGGCGAGTTCTCGATCGTGATCGCGGGCCTGGCGGTGACGGCGGGCGCGGTGGACGGCGAGCTGGCGGCGCTGGCCACGGCGTACGTGCTGCTGATGGCGATCCTCGGCCCGACGGCGGCGCGGGTGGTGGAGCCGATCGCCCGTGCGCTGCAACGGAAGTCGGCGACGAAGACCGCCGCGGTGGAAGCGAACTAGCCGGGCCCCGATGAGGCGTCGGCGGCGCCGGACGCACCGGACGCCACACCGGGGCGCCGGGTCAGCGCAGGTCCGCCCGGCCCGCCGACGCCACGTGCTCGCCACCGCCGAGGGCCGGGTGGGTCGCCACCGCCGGGACGACTCCGGCCAGCGGGACCGACACCGACGTCTTCGCCAGGTCCAGCGCCACCCGGCCCGGCTGCGCCGGCCCGCGGATGAAGCTGCCGTCCGTGCCGCCGATGATCAACGCCAGCGCGTGCCCCTTCGGGACGATGTGGTCGGTGGACGCCAGGTCGAACGTCATCGTGTACGCCGTTCCCGGAGTCAGAACCTTTTCCTGGGACAGCGAAGCGTAGTTCGCCAGGTCCGCCCAGCCGCGGCTGAGGATCGTGTAGTTCACCTTCTTCACGTCCGCCGACGCCACGCGATAGCAAGCGTCGTCGCCCGTCGCCGAGGAGCCCCAGCAGTTCTCGGTCGTCCCCGTCTTGATCCCTTCGCCGCTGCCGGCGAAGTTGCGGATCGTCGCCGGGCCGAGGTCCACCAGCAGCGCCGAAAGCCGGGCCGACGCCGTGCTCGGCGTCGCCGTGACCGTGATCTTCGAGGTTCCGGACACCTGCAGGTCCGACGCCAGCGTCCCGGTCGAGTAGGTCAGTGCCGCGCTACCCGGGTTGGTCACCCAGGTGTCTTCGCCGACGTTCGGGTTGTCCGTGAACGACGCCGTCCCCGACGCCGCCGCGGTGCCCAGCGTCCCGCCCGTGTGCGGCCGCAGTGCCGTCGCGACCGCACCGGTCGCCGGGTACGCGCTCTGGTCCACCCACTGGTCCGGCTGCCGCTCGACGCTGGCCTGCGGCCCGTTCTGGACGCCGTTGTCGATGCCGAGCAGGTAGTGGTCGAACCAGCGGTGCAGCAGGTCGACCCAGTCGGCGCGCCGGTAGTCGAACGGGTCGACGTGCCCGGTCTGGGACAGCCAGATCTTCTTCTCGACGTTCAGCCCGCTCCACCACTGTCCGAAGTGGATCGTCTTGACGTTCAGGTCGTTGACGCCGTGGGAAAGCAGCACGCTGGCGCGCACGTTGCCCGCGTGGGTGACGTAGTCGCGGTCCGCCCACAGCGGCCCGTAGTCGCCGTTGGCGGTCGCGCCCGTCCGGAGGACCTGGTTCTGCGCCGAGCAGTCCTGCCCGCTGTTGCGCGCTTCGACCGTCTGCGCCAGCCCGTCCGGGTTGAAGCCGAAGGTGGCGCCGTCGGAGCGGTAGTAGTCGTACCAGGAGCTGATCGCCGAGATCGGCACGATCGTCTTCAGGCCTGCGACGCCGGTCGCCGCGACGCCGTTGGCGATCGTGCCGTCGTAGGACTTCCCGATCATGCCGACGTTCCCGGTGCTCCAGCCCGCGCTCACCGCGCTGCCGCCGGTCTTCGCGCTGTACCCGGTGGCGCGCCCGTTCAGCCAGTCGACGACCTTGCGCGCCGAGTCGACGTCCGACGCGCCGCCGACGTCCGCGCAGCCGGCCGAGCGGTTCGTCCCGGCCAGGTCGACGAGCACCACGGCGTACCCGCGCGGCACGAAGTAGTTGTCGTAGAACAGCGGGAACTTCACCGGCTTCCCGGCGCTGTCGTACGATTTGAGCTCGCTCTCGTTGCCGCGCCCGCAGCACGAGTAGTACGGGCTGGCGTCCATGATCACCGGCACGCGCGACACCGCCGCCTCGCTCGGCCGCACGATGTCGGCGGCGACGCGGTCGGGCTTGCCGTCGCCGTCGCCGTCGTGGCCGATGTCGACCCAGACGGTTTCGCGGACCGCCTTCGCGTAGTCGTAAACCGGTTCGCTCGCCGAGGGCGCCGCGGCGGCCGGGGCCACCGTGCCGGCCAGGAGCACCGCGAGGACCCCGCACACCACTCCGAGTCGCATGGCCGTCACGCTAGCGAGCCGGCGCCGATCACCGCCACGGCGGAAAGTCGGGGGTACGGTGGACGATCATGACGGAGTCCCTGCCCGCGGTGAGCCGCACGGCTGTCGGCGTCGCCGCTTTGCGCGCCTACGAGAGCAGCCGCCCGGACCGCCTGTTCGAAGACCCGTACGCGGCCGCCTTCTACGAGGCCGGCCGCTCGGTCCTGCCCGAGGCGAACGGCGACGGGTCGCGCGACGGCTTGGGCGCGCTCTTCGCCTCGCAGGTGGCGATCCGCACCCGCTTCTACGACGACTACCTGCTCGGCGCCGGGTGCGCCCAGGTGGTGCTGCTCGCCGCGGGCCTCGACGCGCGGGCGTTCCGGCTGTCCTGGCCGCCCGGGACCCGGTTGTTCGAGCTGGACCTGCCGGAGGTGCTGGCCTTCAAGGACCGGGTGCTGACCGGGCAGGGCGCGGAACCGTCCTGCGAGCGGGTCGTCGTCCCGGCGGACCTGCGCGAAGACTGGGCGAGCCGGCTGCGGGCCGCCGGGTTCGACCCCGGCGTCCCGACCGCATGGCTGGCCGAAGGGCTCCTCGTCTACCTGTCCTACGACGACGCCGACGCGCTGCTCACCACGGTCGGCGAGCTGTCGGCGCCGGGCAGCCGGGTGTCGTTCGAGCACCGGCCCACCGACACCCCGGAGGGACTGCTGGCCCGCGCGCGGGCGACCCCGGCCGGCGAGCACGTCACGCGGCTGTGGCTCGGCGGCCTGGGCGGCCGCGCGCCGGAGTGGCTGCACGAGCACGGCTGGGAGCCGGTGACGGTCACCCGCGCCGAGCTGGCCGAGGAGTACGGCCGCCCGGCGTCGGACGATCAGACCGCCGGCGGGTTCGTGACCGCGCGGTATCAGAGCTCGACGTTGCGGTAGAGCGCGCCGACCTCGCCCTTGGTCAGCCGCCGGATCGAGCCGACTCGCTGGTTGCCGAGCTGGACGTCGCCGACCGCCGTGCGGACCAGCTTGAGCACCGGGTGCCCGGTGTCCTTGAGCAGGCGGCGCACGATGTGCTTCTTGCCCTCGTGGATGACCAGCTCCACCAGCGACTTGCCGGAGTGCATGTCCTTGACCCGGAACTGGTCGACCTTGATGATGCCGTCCGGCAGCTCCCAGCCGTTGCGCAGCTCCTTGCCGAGCCCGCGCGGCACCAGGCCGTCGACCTCGGCGAGGTAGGTCTTGAGCACCCGGTAGGACGGGTGCATCAGCCGGTGCCCGAGGTCGCCGTCGTTGGTGAGCAGCAGCAGGCCTTCGGTGTTCTCGTCGAGCCGGCCGACGTGCACGACGCCGGGCGTCTCCTCGTAGCGGCCGGCGAGGTAGTCGCCGACGCACGGGCGGCCGCGGTCGTCCGACATCGTCGAGTGCACGCCCTTGGGCTTGTTCAGCGCGAGGTAGATCAGGTCGTCGCGCAGGTTCACGCGGGTGCCGTCGACGTGGATGATCGCCTCGTCCGGGTGCACCCGGCGGCCCAGCTCGGTGACGACCTCGCCGTCCACCTCGACCCGGCCGGCGGCGATCAGGTCCTCCGCCGCACGCCGGGAGGCGACCCCGGCCTGCGACAGCACCTTCTGCAGGCGGATGCCGTCGGGGTGTTCACTGGATGTCATCGATGGTGTCCACTTCGGGTAGCAACGGAGCGATGGCAGGCAAGTCGTTCAGTGACGACAGCCCCAGTCGCTCCAGGAACAGCTCGGTCGTCACGTACAGCGTCCCGGTCGTCTCGGGGTCGGTCCCCATCTCTTCGATGAGGCCGCGCGCGAGCAGCGTCCGGATCACGCCGTCCACGTTCACGCCACGCACCGCGGCGACCCGAGCACGGGTCACCGGCTGCCGGTACGCGATCACGGCGAGGCTCTCCAGCGCGGCCCGGGTCAGCTTCGACCGCTGGCCGTCCAGCAGGAGCTTCTCCACGAACGGGGCATAGACGTCCCTAGTGTAGAACCGCCACCCTTCACCGACTCGGCGCAGGTCGATCCCGGAGGCCCGATCGGTGAACTTCTGCGCCATGGTCCGCAGGGCGACGACGATCCGCGCCTTGGGCTGGCCGACGGTATCGGCAAGGGACTCTTCACTGGCGGGCGAGTCGACGACGAGGAGAAGGGCTTCGAGGGCGGCTTCGAGGGTCTCGTCGGAGGTGACGTCGGGCAGCGAGTCGATGTCACCGGCCGCGACGAGGTCGGACTCGGGATCGGCGGGGTCGAGGTCGACCGGCTCGGCGACGGCTTCGGCGGGGTCGAGGTCGATCGGCTCGGCGACGGCTTCGGCGGGCTCCGCCTCGACTGCGGCCGCGGGGGTGGCTTCCTCCGGCTCGGGCACACCGGCGGCGGCTCCGGCCTGAGGCTCGGACTCGGCGACGGCAGCACCATCGACCTCGGCTGCGGCTTCCTCGGGCTCGCTCGGCTCGGCGGCGGCCTCGGCGGAAGTTTCCTCCGCGACTGCACCCTCCCCGGCCGGGCCTTCCGCAGCAGCGGCCGGCTCGGCAGCGGCAGCGCCGTCGACCTCCCGCTCGGCAGCGGCTTCCGACGGCTCGGCGGCAGCAGCACCCTCGACCTCGGACTCGGCACCGGCTTCTTCGGCCGGCTCAGCGTCGGCGGGCGCGACCTCAGCCTCGGCGGAATCCTCGGCAGCCGTCTCCTCGCCCAGCGGCTCCGCCGGCGCACCGTCCTCGGTCACCGGCTCGCCGGACAGGGCCTCTTCCAGCGCTATCTCCGCCGCCGTTGCCGACGGTTCGCCGACAGTCCTGTCTTCGGGGCTCACCCGTACTCCTCTTCGTCTTCGGCGGACCGGTCCAGCTCGGCCGCCGCGGAGGCTTCTTCCTTCGAGCCGCCCGTCCAGCGGACGTGCAGCTCCGCCAGGGCCTCCGTCTGCTCGAACTGGACCGTCGCCTCGCGGTAGAGCTCCAGCAGCGCCAAGAACCGGGCCACGATCTCGACCGTGTGCTCGCAGTCGTCCACCAGCTCGCCGAACGTCGCCTGGCCGCGCTCGGCCAGCATCACCCGCAGGATCGCCGCGTGCTCGCGCACCGAGATGCGGCCCATGTGGATGTGGGCGATCGACACCGTCGGCGGCGGCTTCGGCCGGAACACCGCCACCGCGATCTCGGCGAACTTCGCCGGCGTCACGCCCAGCATCACCTCGGGCAGCAGCCCGACGAACCGCTCCTCCAGCGCCACCGACCGCGGGTAGCGCCGCAGCGCGCCCTGCTCCAACTCGCCGAACAGCGCCGCCACCTGCTTGTACGCGCGGTACTGGAGGATCCGCGCGAACAGCAGGTCACGGGCCTCCAAAAGCGCCAGGTCGTCTTCGTTCTCCACCTCGGCCGACGGCAGCAGCCGCGCCGCTTTCAAGTCCAAGAGCGTCGCCGCGATGACCAGGAACTCCGTCGTCTCGTCGAGGTTCCACTCGGTGCCCAGCGCCCGCGTGTACGCGATGAAGTCGTCGGTGACCCGGTGCAGCGCCACCTCGGTGACGTCGAGCTGGTGCTGCGAAATGAGCTGCAGCAGCAGGTCGAACGGACCCTCGAAGTTGGCCAGCCGGACCTTGAACTTCGACGTGCTCAGGTCTTCGGTGTTGACGCCTTCGGGGATCATCCCGCCGTGCACCGTCTGGTGCTCTTCGGGGACCTGTTCCTCCGGAGCCGATGCCGGGACCGGGGCCGGCTCGTCCATCAGCCCTCGGTTTCGCCGCCGTCTGAGCCGACCACCCGCAGCCGCTGCACCAGCACCGACTCGTCGCCGTGCTGGTCGAAGTCGGCCAGCAGCACCGCGACCGCCTCGCGGACCAGCCGGCCGCGGTCGACGACCAGGTCGTGCTTCGCGCGCAGCGTCAGCCGGGCCTGCTCCATGGCGACGAGCTCGTCGCCGGAGACGTACACGGTGATCTTCGCGTCGTGCTTGGTCCGGCCGGACCCGTGCGGGGCCGCGCTGCGAGCGAGCTGTTCGGTACGGCCGTCCCCGGCGGGCTTGGCCTTCTCGACGGGCTCGGCGGGCGCGGGCACCGCCTGGGGCGGGAGATCGACGGCGGGGCTGGAGGTGAGGCGGAAGAGCTCCGACGCTCCGGGCAGGGAGGCGCGCCTGCTCACCGAGCGATCACCTCGCGAGCAAGCTGGCGGTACGCCGCGGCGCCGGCCGACTTGGGTGCCCAGGTCGTGATCGGCTCACCCGCGACCGTCGTCTCGGGGAACCGCACGGTGCGGTTGATGACCGTGTCGAACACGGTCTCGCCGAATGCCTCCACCACGCGAGCCATGACCTCCTTCGAGTGCAGGGTTCTCGGGTCGTACATGGTGGCGAGAATCCCGACTATGTCCAGTTTGGGGTTGAGGCGTTCCTGCACCTTCTCGATCGTGTCGATCAGGAGCGCTACACCTCGGAGACTGAAGAACTCGCACTCGAGCGGGATGATCACGCCGTCCGCGGCGGTCAGCGCGTTCACCGTGAGCAAGCCGAGTGAGGGCTGGCAGTCGACAAGAACATAGTCGTAGTCGTTCATGACCGGACGAAGGACCCGTAACAACGTGTGCTCGCGCCCTACCTCAGCGACGAGCTGGACCTCCGCCGCGGACAGGTCGATGTTGCTCGGCAGCAGGTCAACGCCGTCGACGCGGGTTTTCATCAGCACGTCGGTGGCACTGACCGACCGCTCCATGATGGCGTTGTAGACCGTCTGGTCCAGTTCGTGCGGCTGGATGCCGAGCCCGACCGCGAGCGCGCCCTGCGGGTCGAAGTCGACGAGCAGCACCTTGCGCCCGCACTCGGCGAGGGCGGCACCCAGGTTGATGGTCGACGTCGTCTTGCCGACGCCGCCCTTCTGGTTGCACATCGCCATGATCTTGGCGGGGCCGTGGTGGTCCAGTGGCGCCGGTTCGGGGTGCTCGCGGATCGGGCGGCCGGTCGGCCCGATGCCCTCGAGCTTGACCTTCTTGCCGTTGCGCTCCTGCGGTTCGTCGCCGTCGTGGACCGCCGGGGTCGCGATCTTGACGTCGTTGAGGTTCGCCGCCGCCGACCCGGCGGACTCGGCCGGGTGGGCCGGCTGGTTCGGTGTCGACATGGCGAGAAGGCTCCTTGTTCGTCGCGTCCGCCGCAGCCTATGCGCGGAGTCGGAGCCCCGGCAAAGCAACGCGCCGGACTCGACGGGGCAATGTCACTCGACCGTCGGTCCAGCGTAGGAAGGCCCTTCAGGCTCTATAGGGCCATCTAGCCCAACGCCCGCGGGTGCGCCGTCGCGTACACCTCGCGCAGGGTGTTGACCGTGACCAGCGTGTACACCTGCGTCGTCGTCACCGAGGCGTGGCCGAGCAGTTCCTGGACGACCCGGACGTCCGCGCCGCCCTCGAGCAGATGCGTGGCGAAGGAGTGGCGGAGCGTGTGCGGCGAGACCACTGCGGTGATCCCGGCCCGTCCGGCGGTGTCCTTGAGGACCTGCCACGCGCTCTGGCGCGAGAGCCTGCTGCCGCGGGCGTTGAGGAACAGCGCCGCGGTACCGCGGCCGTGGGCGGCGAGCGCCGGTCGTGCGCGGACGGTGTAGGCGTGCAGCGCGGCGAGCGCGGGACGGCCGATCGGGACGAGGCGCTGCTTGCCGCCCTTGCCGTCGAGCAGGACGGTGCGCTCGACGTCGTCGACGTCGTCGACGTCCAGGCCGACCGCCTCGGAGATCCGCGCGCCGGTGGAGTAGAGCACTTCCAGCAGCGCCCGGTCGCGCAGCGGGCGTTCGCCGTCCGGCGGCGGGGTCTCGAGCAGCCGCAGGACGTCGTCGACGGGCAGGGCCTTGGGCAGCCGCTTCGCCGGCGTCGGCGGCCGGACCTCGCGGGCCGGGTTGTGCTCGGTGAGGCCTTCGGCGTGGGCGAACTTGTGCAGCCCCCGCACGGCGACCAGCGCCCGCGCGGCCGACGACGCGGCCAGCGGCTGGTGTTCGCCGTCGCCTTCCCGCAGCGCGGCGCCGAAGGACGTGACGTGCGCGGAGGTGACGTCGGCGATCTCGGCGACGCCCCCACCGTCCAGGTGCGCGACGTACCGGCGCAGGTCCCGGGCGTAGCTGTCCAGGGTGTTGCGCGCGGTCCCGCGTTCGACGACCAGGTGGTCGAGGTACGCGGCGATCACGTCGGCCGTGCGGTGCGGGCTGGAGGCCACGGCGGTCACCTTAGGCCGTGCGGGCACCGTGACCCGGGAGAAACCCCGTTCTCAGGTTCCCGCGGTTACCTTGGATTGCATGGAGTCCGACGAGCTCCGCATCGGCACGGCCGAGCGGGAAGAGGCGGCGAGGCTGCTCGCCGACCACTTCGGCATGGGCCGCATCACGCCGGACGAGTACGAGACGCGGGTGACCGACGCCTACGCGGCGACGACCCTGGGCGACCTGCGGCCGCTGTTCCGCGACCTGCCGCAGCCGCACCCGGGGTTCTTCGGGCCGCCGCCGGCGTACGCGCAGCCGACGATGCAGCTGCCGATGTACGGGCCCACGGCCGACCCGTACGCGCCACCGGCCCCGATGCCGTACGCGCCGCCGATGCCGGTCCCGTACTCCTACCGGTCCAAGACCGTGGCCGGGGTGCTGCAGATCGTGCTGCCGTTCGGCGTCGGCCGGTTCTACACCGGCCAGGTCGGGCTGGGGCTGCTCCAGCTCCTCGTCGTCATGCTGACCGGCGTCGGCGTGATCTGGCCGATCGTCGACGGCATCCTCCTCTTGAGGGACGGCGGCCTGGACGCGCAGGGCCGCCCGCTGCGCCCCTGACGAGGGACGCAGCGAGCGGGCTCAGGCTTCCTTGCGCTTGGCGAACGCCGTCGGGCGGTCCTCCCACGGCGCGTCCGCCGGACGCGCCTCGGCGCCGCCGGTGACCACCGCGTGCGCGGCCAGCACCCCGGACACCGTGGCGCCGTTCACCAGCTCGCCCGCCAGGGCCATCCGGACGGCTTCGGCGAGCGGGAACTTGCGGATGACGAGGTCGGCCTCCTCCTCGCCGAGCACGTCACGGTCCACATCGGACAGTCCGCGGGCCAGGAAGACCCGCACGACCTCGTCGGTGAAGCCGGGCGACGCCGCGACGTCGACCAGCGTCACCCAGTCCGCGGCGGCCAAGCCGGCCTCTTCGACCAGCTCGCGCTTCGCCGTGCCGACCGGGTCCTCGCCGAGGTGGTCGATCAGGCCCGCCGGCAGCTCCCACAGCCGGTGCCCGATCGGGTGCCGGTACTGGTGGATGAGCGTGACCTGCTGCTCGTCGTCCAGCGCGACGATCGCGACCGCGCCGAGGTGCTCGATCACCTCGCGGACCGCGGTCTCCCCGCCCGGCATCACGACGTCGTCGATCCGCAGGCCGACGACGCGTCCGATGTGGACGTCCCGGCTGGCCGCGACGCTGAACTCGTGCTCGCCCGGCGCGGTCACCGGGCCGCCACGGGGGCCTCGGGCAGCTCGACCGGCAGCCGCTCGGCGACCTTGCGGTCCACGACGGCCTTGACGAACGCGCTGAACAGCGGGTGCGGCCGGGTCGGGCGGCTCTTGAGCTCCGGGTGCGCCTGGGTGCCGACGAAGAACGGGTGCTTGTCGGCGGGCAGCTCGACGAACTCGACCAGGCGGTCGTCCGGCGACGTGCCGGAGAACACCAGACCCGCGTCCGAGAGCTGCTTGCGGTAGGCGTTGTTCACCTCGTAGCGGTGCCGGTGCCGTTCGGACACCTCGGTGGTGCCGTACGCCTTGGCGACCTGCGAGCCCGGCTTGAGCTTCGCGGGGTAGGCGCCCAGGCGCATGGTGCCGCCCATGTCCCGCTCCCCCGCGACGACGTCGCGCTGGTCGGCCATCGTGGAGATCACCGGGTGCTTGGTGTTCTCGTCGAACTCCGACGACCCGGCGTCGGCGATGCCGGCCAGGTGCCGGGCGCCCTCGATGACCATGCACTGCAGGCCGAGGCACAGCCCGAGCAGCGGCACGCCGCGCGTGCGGGCGTACTCGATCGCGCCGACCTTGCCCTCGATGCCGCGGATGCCGAACCCGCCCGGGATCAGCACACCGTCCACATCGGACAGCACGGACGCCGCACCGGACGCGGTCTGCGCGTCGTCGGAGGCGACCCAGACGATCTCGACCTTGGCGCGGTGGGCGAACCCGCCCGCACGCAGGGCCTCGGTGACCGACAGGTAGGCGTCCGGCAGGTCGATGTACTTGCCGACGACCGCGATCCGCACGATCTCGCTCGGGTTGTGCACCCGGTCGAGCAGGTCGCCCCACACCGTCCAGTCGACGTCGCGGAACGGCAGCCCGAGGCGGCGGACGACGTAGGCGTCGAGCGCCTCGCCGTGCAGCACCTTCGGGATGTCGTAGATCGACCGCGCGTCCGGGCAGGCGATGACGGCCTCGGTGTCGACGTCGCACATCAGGCCGATCTTGCGCTTGAGGTCCTCGGGGATCTCGCGGTCGGCCCGGCAGACCAGCGCGTCGGGCTGGATGCCGATGTTGCGCAGCGCGGCGACCGAGTGCTGGGTCGGCTTCGTCTTGAGCTCGCCCGAGGGCGCCAGGTACGGCACCAGCGAGACGTGCAGGAAGAAGCAGTGGTCGCGGCCGACGTCGTGGCGGACCTGGCGGCAGGCCTCCAGGAACGGCAGGGACTCGATGTCGCCGACCGTGCCGCCGACCTCGGTGATGACGACGTCCGGCGTCTGGCCGGCCTCGTCCGGCTCGGCGGCCGCGGTGATCCGGGACTTGATCTCGTCGGTGATGTGCGGAATGACCTGGACGGTGTCGCCCAGGTACTCGCCGCGGCGCTCCTTGGCGATCACCTCGGAGTAGACCTGGCCGGTCGTGACGTTGGCCTTGCCGTCGAGGTCGCGGTCGAGGAAGCGCTCGTAGTGCCCGATGTCGAGGTCGGTCTCGGCGCCGTCGTCGGTGACGAACACCTCACCGTGCTGGAACGGGTTCATCGTCCCGGGATCGACGTTGAGGTACGGATCGAGCTTCTGCATCGTGACGCGAAGCCCGCGCGCGGTAAGGAGTTGTCCCAGGCTGGAAGCCGTGAGTCCCTTACCCAGAGAGGAGGCGACGCCTCCGGTGACAAATACGTACTTGGTAGCCCGCGACTGAAGTCCCACGGGCCGCCAGCATATCCGAAGACTCCGGATCCGCGCGCCGGGACATGCCCGAACTCTCTTTTGTGCCGTTGACCACCCGGCAGGGTGAGTTACGCGACAGCCTTGGCCAGACGCAGCCGCGGCCGTCCGGTCAGCGCCTGGCTGCCCGGCAGGCGCCGCAGCACCTCGACGATCGCGATCGTCAGCGCGATCGTGCCCACGTAGATGATCACGCTCAGCCAAGGCGCGCCGAAGCGCTCGGCCACGTGCGGGATCACCGGGCCGAGGAACGCCAGCGCGAGCGGGTGGACCAGGAAGATGCTGAACGACCGGTTCGCCGCCCACGAGACCAGCCGGGCCCCGCGGCCGCCTTCCCGCCGGCGCCCCGACCACCAGGTGCTGAACGCGTAGATCGCCGCGATCACGGTGAGGAACCACGGGATCAGGTACGGCTGGAACGGGTCGCTGGCCACCTGCGGGAACGTTCCACTGTGGACGGTCCGGAGGTAGTACCACTCGGTGCCGGCCAGCACCGCCACGAGAGCGCCGCCGAGCAGCAGCCGGTGCCGGCCGACCCAGGCGTGCACGGCCTCGAAGTGCATGGCCACCACGGCACCGAACAGTGTGTAGAACTGGTACGGCAGCACCGTGGCGTACAGGTGGGTGATCGTCTCGTAGCTGACGCCGAACGGCTGGTACGTCATGAACAGCGTGACGCCGACCTGCAGCACCCCGCTGCCCAGCAGCAGCCACTTGTGCTTGCCCTCGGTCGCCCGCAGCAGCTTCATGATCACCGGGAACAGCAGGTACACCTGCATCGTCACGAGCAGGAAGTACAGGTGGTACCAGGCGCCGCCGGTGACGAGGTCCTTGAGCAGCAGGCGCATCGACGCCTCGAGCGAGTCCGGCTGCTGCGTGCCGGTGACCAGCGAGAACGCCCAGAAGAACATCGACCACGCCAGGTAGGGCGTCGCGACCAGGGGCAAGCGGCGGCGCCAGAAGTCGCCAGGGGTGATCTCGCGGCCGCGGTTCTGGAACACCAGCACGAACCCGGTCAGCGCGAAGAACGCCTCCCGCGTGAAGTGCAGCGGCGTCTCGACGGCGTTGGCGCCGACGTCCTGCGCGAAGTTCGTCGCGCCGACCACGTGGATGAGGATCACGCAGGCGAACGTGACCAGCCGGAACAGGTCGATCTGGTGCAGGTACGGCGCTTTCCCGCCCGGTCTCGCGATCCGGGCGGGAGCTTCGAGAGTGTCCAGGGCAGTCGTCATCGTGCCGCCGTTCCGGCACCGTCGTCGGCGTGGTTCACGTTGTCAGACTTGCCACCCATTCTGTGAATTTCCCATGAAGGCACTGGGAAGCGCCTGTTGGCAGAGGCCCCGCGGGCTGTCGGATATGCCACTCCCGCTCATGAAGCGGGGACCCGCCGATCATGTTAATACGTAAGCTCTCCGGTACCGAGCGTGACCTTCGTCATCTCGCCGTGATCAGCGGGAAACATCCTGGTCGACCTCCTGCCGGACCGCCGCGAGCGCGTTTCGGAGTTCGGCGTGTCCCACCGAACCCAGAGCCAGCCGGAGCGCCTGCGGCACCGCCGGCGTCGTCGCGAACGGCTCGGCCGTGGCGACCGCCACCCGCCGCCGGGCGAGCGCCGCGACGATGCGGTCCGGCCGGGAGTCGCGGGCGAGCGGCAGCCACCGGAAGTACGACGACGGGTGCCCGATCCACGGAAGCCCGGCCAGCACCTCCGAAGCGAGTGCTTGGCGCCTTCGCGCGTCTTCGCGCTTCCGGACCTCCAAGGCTTCGACGGTACCGTCGTCGAGCCACCGGCGCGCGATGGCCGCGGTCAGGGCGGGTGTGTTCCACGTCGTGGCCCGGATCGCGCTCTCGAGCGCCGGCACGAGTTCGGGCGGCGCGACGGCGAACCCGAAGCGCAACCCGGTCGCGACGCTCTTCGACAGCCCCGAGACGTGGACGGTGGCTTCCGGCGCGAGCACCGCCAGCGGCGGCGGCGCTTCTTCGGCGAGGTAGGCGTAGGACGCGTCCTCGATGATCGTCACGCCGTGCCGCCGGGCGATCTCGACGAGCCGCGCGCGCTGCCCGGCGGAGAGCACCCAGCCCAGCGGGTTGTGCAGGGTCGGCATCGCGTACACCGCGCGGACCCGGCGCCGGCGGCACAGCCGGTCGAACGCGTCGAGGTCGGGGCCGTCGGCGGTCACCGGCAGCGGTGCGAGGTCGAGCCCGAGCGTGCGCGCGAGCACCCGGAACCCCGGGTAGGTGAGAGCGTCGACCGCGACGACGTCGCCGGGCCGCAGCAGCGCCATCGCCGTCACCGCCAGGCCGTGCTGGGCGCCGTCGACGATCAGCACGCGTTCGCGGCCGACGTCGAGCCCGCGCCGGCGCAGGTGGCGGGCGACGGCGGCCCGGTCCTCGGCGCGCCCGCGGTGCGGCTGGTAGCGCAGCAGCGCGTCGAGGTCGCCGGCCGTGGCGAGGTCGCGCAGCGCCTGGCGCAGCAGGTCGGCCTGGCCGGGGATCGACGGCGAGTTGAAGCTGAGGTCGACGGCGTCGGCCGCCACCGTCCGTTCGTCGACGCCTTCGCCGGCGGCCAGGTCCCGGACGAACGTGCCCCGCCCCTGCTCGCAGCTGACCAGCCCCATCGCCTCGAGCTCGGCGTACACGCGGGACGCCGTCACGACGGCGATGCCCTCGTCGGCCGCCAGCCGGCGGTGGGTGGGCAGCCGCGTCCCGGCCGGCCACTGCCCGCCGCGGATCTTCGCCGCGAACGCGTCCACGACGCCCTTGTACTTCGGCACCCGCACGCCGCGATTGTAGGCAGGACAATTTGTGGACTGTCCTGGATCGGCGGTCCTAGCGTGCGGGGCATGCACACCGCGATCCTGACCTTCGACGGCTACAACGAACTCGACTCGCTCATCGCGCTGGGCGTCCTCGACCGGGTGCCCGGCATGCGGGCGTCGATCGCGAGCCCGACGCCGCGGGTGACGTCGATGAACGGCGTCACCATCGACGCGGCGATCGGGCTCGACGAGGCCTGCACGGCCGACGCCGTGATCGTCGGCAGCGGCGCGAAGACCCGCGAGGTCGTCGAGGACCCGGCGATCATGGCCGCGCTCGCCGGGCTCGACCCGGCCCGGCAGCTGATCGGCGCGCAGTGCTCCGGCACGCTCGTGCTGGCCAAGCTGGGACTGCTCGACGGCGTGCCCGCCTGCACCGACCTGACGACGAAACCGTGGGTGCTCGCGGCCGGCGTCGAGGTGCTGAACCAGCCGTTCTTCGCCCGGGGCCCGCTCGCCACCGCCGGCGGCTGCCTGGCCTCGACGTACCTCGCGACGTGGGTCCTCGCTCGCCTGCACGGTCTCGAGGCCGCGGAGCACGCGATGCACTACGTCGCGCCGGTCGGCGAGAAGGACGAGTACGTCGAGCGGGCCCTGCGGAACGTGACGCCCTACCTCGAGCCAGCCGCGATCTCCGCCTGATCGTCGCCGAAGAGGGACTTCAGCGTCACCTCGCGGTTGACCCGCACGTGCTCGACGGCTTCGGCGTGCGCGCGCTCCGCGTCCCCCGACGCGATCGCCTCGTAGAGCCGGCGGTGCTCGTCGAGCAGGTCGTCCCAGTGCTCGTTCTGGCTCGTGAGCCAGCGGAGCCTGCCCTGCAGGGGCTGCAGCATCGTGGTCAGCAGCGTGTTGCCGGCGATGGCCACGATCTCGTCGTGGAAGTGCGAGTTGAGCACGGTGATCCGGGCCGCGTCGCCGCGGGCCGTCGCGCGGGCGGCGTCGGTGAGCATCCGCTCGAGCCGCTTCAGCTCCGGCGCCCCCGCCCGTTCGGCGGCGCGCCCCGCGGCGAGCCCTTCGAGGGCCTCCCGGACGTCGAAGAGCTCCTCGACGTCGACGCGCGCGAGCTGCCGGACGACGATCCGGCGTGCCGACTGCTCGACGAGGAACCCTTCGGCCTCGAGGCTGCGGATCGCCTCGCGCACGGGCACCCTGGACACGCCGAGGTCTTCGGCGAGCTCGCGCTCGACCAGCCGGTCGCCCGGACGCAGGCGGCCGGTCAGGATCCGTTCGCGCAGCTCGTCGCGCACCCGCTGCCGGGTGGCCGCGAGGGGCTGCCGCTCGCTCGCCGTCGTCACCGACTCCCCTCTCCTCACACGCTCGTAACACGAGTTTACGGACTGGAGGGTTGACGACGGCGGACATCGGGGTGATATTTGGGATGCCAAATTTTGGTATCCCAAATCGCCGTCGCTGCACTGTGTTAAACGGGGCTCCGCCACCCGGAACCCCCGAAAGATGTGTCGATCGGAGGCCCGCATGACCGCCGCCCCGCTCACCGAATCCCAGCAAGAGACGAGCCCGCCGCCGGATCCCCGGCTCTGGAACGAAGACCTCGCCCCGGCGAAGGACCGCCGCTGGAAGGTCTACGACATCTTCGCCCTGTGGATGTCGGACGTGCACAACCTCGGCAACTACACCTTCGCGGCCGGGCTGTTCGTGCTCGGCCTCTCGGCCTGGCAGGTGTTCACCGCCCTGCTGTTCGGCTTCGTCATCATCTACTTCGGCATGAACCTGATGGGCCGCATCGGGCAGCGCACCGGCGTCCCGTTCCCGGTCGTCGCGCGGATCAGCTTCGGCACGTTCGGCGCCAACCTGCCCGCCTTGATCCGCGCGATCATCGCGATCTTCTGGTACGGCATCCAGACCTACCTCGCGAGCGTGGCCATCACGCTGCTCGTGCTCACCATCGACCCGGGCCTGAAACCGTTGACCGAACACGGTTTCCTCGGCCTGCACGCACTCGGCTGGATCTGCTTCGTCGCGCTGTGGGCGGTCCAGGCGCTGATCCTCACCCGCGGCATGGAGTCGGTCCGCAAGTTCCAGGACTGGTGCGGCCCGGCGATCTGGGTCGTGATGATCGCCCTCGCCGTGTGGATCCTCGCCGCCGGCAACTGGCACATCTCCCTGACCAGCAGCCCGAAGCAGCTGTCGACGGGCGAGCAGATCCGCCAGTGGTTCGGCGCGGCCGGGCTGATCCTGGCCACCTACGGCACGCTGATGCTGAACTTCTGCGACTTCTCCCGCAACGCCCCGGACCAGAAGACGGTGAAGCGCGGCAACTTCTGGGGCCTGCCGATCAACTCGACGGCGTTCGCGCTGCTGTCGGTGATCGTCACCGCGGGCAGCATGCAGGTGTTCGGCGAGGCGATCACCGACCCGGCCGAGCTGCTGTCCAAGGTGCACAACACACCGGTGCTCATCATCGGCGCGCTGACCTTCGCCATCGCCACGATGGGCGTCAACATCGTCGCCAACTTCGTCTCCCCCGCCTACGACCTGGCCAACATCTGGCCGAAGCGGATCTCGTTCACCATCGGCGGGCTGATCAGCGCGGTGGCCGCGCTGTGCGTGCTGCCGTGGAAGCTGTACTCGTCGCCGACGGTCGTCAACTACTTCCTCGGCGGGCTCGGCGCGTTCCTCGGACCGCTGTTCGGGATCATGATCGTCGACTACTACCTGATCCGGCGCGGCAAGGTCGACGTCGCGCAGCTGTTCGTCGACGGCGGGAGCTACCCCCGGGTGAACCCGCGGGCGTTCGTGACGTTCTTCCCGACCGCCTCACTCGCCGCGGTGATCGCGCTGGTGCCGTTCTTCGCCCCGGCCGCGCCGTACTCGTGGTTCATCGGGACGGCGTCCTCGGCGCTGCTGTACTACGCGGTCTCGAGGAAGCACCGATGAGGATCGTCGTCACCAACTGCAACACCACCGAGGCGATGACGAAGGAGATCGAAGCCGGGGCCCGCGCGGCCGCGAGTCCCGGCACCGAGATCCTGGCGAGGACGCCGCGCTGGGGGCCGGAGTCCGCGGAAGGCTGGCTGGACAGCTTCCTGTCCGCCGCGGCCGTGCTGGACCTGTTGCGGGGCCTGGGCGAACCGTTCGACGCGGTCGTGCTCGCGGGCTTCGGCGAGCACGGCCGGGAGGGCGCGCGCGAGCTGCTGGACGTCCCGGTCGTCGACATCACCGAAGCGGCCGCGCACCTGGCGTGCCTGCTCGGCCGCCGCTACGGCGTGGTGACCACTTTGGACCGGACGTGCGGGCTGATCGAGGACAGCCTGCACGCGGCCGGCGTCGCGCAGAACTGCGTCACGGTCACCGGCGCCGGGCTCGGCGTGCTGGAGCTGACCGACGAACGCCGCACTGAGTCGGCACTGCTGACGGCCGGCCGCCGGGCCCGGGACGCCGGCGCGGAGGTGCTGGTGCTCGGCTGCGCCGGGATGACGGGCCTCGACCGGAAGATCGCGACGATGCTGGACATCCCGGTGATCGACGGCGTCGCTGCGGGGGTCCGCCTCGCGGAGTCGCTGGTGGGACTGGGGTTGAAGACGAGCCGCGCGGGGTCGTACGCCCGCCCGCTGGAGAAACGCCGCACCTGGCCCAATTGACATCCCCCGCACCGCCCGGACAGAATCGCCACTGCCGTACCGCCGCCCGGTGACGAGTGGGGACTTCGACGTCCCCGTGAGAGGCGGTCGGAAGTGCGAAGGCTACGCGTACTGGGCGCGCTGGCGTTGTCCGCGAGCATGCTCCTGGTCCCGGTGAGCGGGACGGCGGTGGCCGCGTCGCCACCGCGCACCGTCATCACCGACGGGGCGAAGCTGGCGGGGATCAAGCAGGCGCTGCGCAGCGGCCACGCGTCCAAGGCCCAGCGGGACGCGCTGAAAGCCGTGCTGGACAAGGCGAACACCGCGCTCACCGCCGGGCCGTGGTCGGTGATGGACAAGCCGACCGCGCCGCCGAGCGGCGACAAGCACGACTACATGAGCCAAGCGCCCTACTGGTGGGCGAGCGAGAAGACCCCGGAGAACCCGCAGGGCTGCCCGTACGTCAACCGCGACGGCCAGCGCAACCCGGAAGCCGACGCGATCACCGACCACACCTACCGGATGTGGGCCTGGGACGCGATGTACTACCTCTCGCTCGCCTGGTACTACACCGGCGACGCGAAGTACGCGAAGCGGGCGGCACTGGACATCCGGACCTGGTTCCTCGACCCGGCCACCAAGATGAACCCGAACATGACGTACTCGCAGATCGTCCCGTGCCGGACCACGATCAGCGGCACCGGGATCATCGACTCGACGCAGTCGTTCAGCCAGCTCCTCGACACGTTCGCGCTGCTCGACAGCGGCGCCCCGGGCTGGTCCGGCAAGGACCGCTCCGGGATCAAGGCCTGGCTCACGCAGTACCTGGACTGGATGCAGACCAGCCCGCAGGCGAAGCTGGAACTGGCCGCCACCAACAACCACGGCACCTTCCTCGACATGCAGAACGCGACGATCGCGGCGTACCTGGGCAAGCGGGACACCGCGCGCAAGATCGTCCTCGACGCCGAGAAGAACCGGTTCCCGGTGCAGTTCGCCGCCGACGGCAGCCAGCCGCTCGAGCTGTCGCGCACGATGTCGTGGCACTACGTCAACTTCAACCTCACCGCGTGGGGCCGGATGGCCGAACTGGGGAGGAACCTCGGCATCGACGTCTGGAAGTTCAAGGCGCCGAACGGAGTCACGCTGCGGAAGGTCGTCGACCAGCTGATCCCGGGCGCACTGCAGGGCGCCGCGGGCTGGCCGCACCAGCAGATCGGCGTGTTCGACCAGTCGATCGCGGCGGACATCTTCCACGCCGCGGCCGAGGAGGCGCACGACTCCGACGCGGCGGCGGCGTTGAAGAAGATGCCGCTGCCGGCCGGCGGCGACACGTGGCCGGTGCGCGTGTCGTGCTTCCCGCTCGACCCACCACTGAAGTAGGGGAAATCCGGACACCGCGGCCGATAGCGCACGCCCTGGCAGATTGGTCTAGTCCAAAGTATTGACACTCGGTGTCCCCGCGCGCACATTCATGACCGGGGCCGGACCCGCTTCGTGAAGAACCGTCGCGTACGCCCTCTCCCGCGCCGTCGCGGCCGGGAGAGGGCCGTCCGCCTGCGCGAGGAGACGCCCATGCAGCGAAGATTCGCCCTGGTCGCCGCCGCGGCCGCCGCCGTCGTGATCGGCGCGCTGACCGTCGCCGGCCCGGCGGCCCCGAACGCCGCCGCCGCGACCTCCGGCGGGGTCCGGATCGCCTACTTCGACCAGTGGTCCATCTACCAGAACGCCTACTACCTCAAGAACGTCGACGCGATCGCCGGCAACCTCGACTACCTGCTCTACGACTTCGAGAACATCGACCCGAACAACCTGACCTGCTTCGAAGCCACGAAGGCGACGACCCCGGACCCGGGCGGCGAAACCGACCCGAACGCCGGGGACGGCGGCGGCGACCAGTTCGCCGACTACCAGAAGTCGTTCGGCAGCGACATCAGCGTCGACGGCACCGCCGACGTCTGGAACCAGCCGGTCGCCGGCAACTTCCACCAGCTGCAGGAGCTCAAGGCGCGGCACCCGAACCTCAAGGTGCTGCTGTCGATCGGCGGCTGGACGTACTCGAAGTACTTCTCCGACGCCGCCGCGACCGACGCGTCGCGCAAGAAGCTCGTCAGCTCGTGCCTGGACATGTTCATCAAGGGCAACATCCCGGCGTCCGGCGGCTACGGCGGCCCGGGTACCGCGGCCGGGATCTTCGACGGCATCGACATCGACTGGGAGTACCCGGCGTCCCCGACCGGCCACGTCGGCAACCACTACAGCGCCGCCGACACCGCGAACTACACCGCGCTGATGGCGGAGTTCCGCAGCGAGCTGGACGCGCTGGGCGGCAAGCACTACGCGCTCTCGGCCGCGCTGCCCGGCGGCCAGGACAAGATCGCGAAGCTCCAGACCGACAAGATCGGCCAGTACCTGGACTTCGGCAACGCGATGACCTACGACATGCACGGCGCGTGGGACGCGACCGGGCCGACGAACTTCCAGGACCCGCTGTACTCGTCCCCGAGCGACCCGTCCGGGACGATCCCGCCGGGCACCGAGAAGTACACGATCGACTCGGTGGTCAAGGACTACCTGCACGGCAACAGCGCGTACGGCATCGCGGGCGGCTTCCCGGCGAACAAGCTGACGCTGGGCATCCCGTTCTACTACCGCGGCTGGACCGGCGTGCCGGCCGGCTCGAACCACGGGCTCTACCAGTCCGCTTCGGGTCCGTCGCCCGGGCACGCGCTGAGCGGCAACGTCCCCGGCGTCGCGATGTACAAGGAGCTGTCCGGGATCGTCGACAACCCGGCGGACACGTACTGGGACCCGGTCACGCAGTCGGCCTGGTTCTACGACGGGACGACCTTCTACGGCGGCTCGTCGGCGCAGTCGATCAAGGCCCGCACGGACTACATCCACTGCACGGGCCTCGGCGGCGCGATGATGTTCTCGCTCTACGACCTGGACCCGGGCTCGACGTTGTTCCACGCGGTGGTCAACGGGCTCGCGGCCTCGACGCCGAACTGCTCGACACCGCCGCCGACCACGACGCCGCCTACCACACACACGACCCCGACCACTCCGACGACCCCGACCACGCCCACCACTCCGCCGACAACCACCCCGACGACGCCGCCGTCGATCCCCGCGTGGGCACCGAACACGGCGTACGCGACGGGTGCGAAGGTGACCTACAACGGCATCACGTACACGTGCCGCCAGGGCCACACCTCGCTGGTGGGCTGGGAACCGCCGAACGTCCCGGCGTTGTGGCTCGCGAGCTGACCGTCAGTTCCCCGCGGGGTTGCTGACTCCCGGTGCGGGGGCCTGGGCGTTGCCGGCGATGCCGTAGCGTCCAGCGCCCCCGTCGAGCTGTTCCTTCAGCGCCAGCAAGGTGCTCACCCGCCCGGCCGAGGTGTCCACGTTGTCCACAGTGGACAGGATGGACGTCGCCGACGTGTCCGCGCGGACCACGCCCAGCGCGCCCGTGCCCTCCGCGGAACCGGCGTCGCCGGCCAGGACCGTGCCCGCGCCGCCGCGGTCGAGCTGCGTGGCGAACCGGGCGATCGTCGCCGCGCGGTCACCCGCGCTGTCGCCGGTCGCCTGGGCCCCGGTCAGTACGATCGCCAGCTGCGCGGGCTTGACGTCCTGGCCCGCCTTGACGAACCCGCCGTCGGTGAGCCCGCCGATCGCGGCCGCCAGCTCCTCCCCCGAGGACTGCGGCTTCGCCGTGGTCTTGTCCAGCAGCAGCACCGAACCGAGCAGCGCGCCGGCCAGCGTGCCGGAGTCGCCCGCGGTCGGGAACTTCGAGCCCGCGGGCTGCAGCCGCGTGACGACGTCGCGGAGCTGGTCGGCCTTCTCCGGGTCGGCGAACGCGGCCGTCAGCTGCACCTCGCCGGTCACCGACGCACCGGACTGGCCGATCAGCTGCTTGAGCGCGTCCCGGTCGGCCGGGCGCGCGTCCTCGGTGGTCACGAGCACCACCGACCGCTTGTCCAGTGCCCCGGCGACGACCTTCGGCCCCATCGCCCCGGCGAACGCGTCCGCGTCGGCCAGCCGGGCGTTGAGCGCGTTGCGCTGGGCTTCGAGGTCGGAAACCTGGCTGCCGAGGTCCTTCTTCTCCCCCGCCAGGCCGGACAGCAGCGTGCCGTTCAGCGCGGTCGAACCGAGGACGACCCCGACGGCCAGTGCCAGGAAGCAGGCGGCGATGGAAACGACGTGGTAGCGCAGCGAAATCACGTGAACAATCCCTTGACCCAGACAGCGAACGTATTCCAGGTGTGCCGGAGCCAGTCCAGGTAGACCGAGCCGACGTCGGACACCAGCAGGGCCGCGGCGACGACCACGACCGCGGCGAGCACGAGCAGCACGACCGCGCCGATCGACACCCGGCTGCGGTGCAGCGTCGCCACCGCCTTCCCGTCCACGAGCTTCGTGCCGAGCTTCAGCCGGGTCAGGAACGTCGACGGGTTGGAGCCGGACCGGCCGTGGTCGAGGAACTCGCGCAGGGTGGCCTGGAAGCCGACCGTCACGACCAGGCTCGCGCCGTGCGCGTCGGCCAGCAGCAGCGCGAGGTCCTCGGCGTTGCCCGACGCGGGGAACGTCACCGCGCCGATGCCGAGGTCCTGGATCCGCTCGACACCGGGCGCGTGCCCGTCGGGCTGCGCGGGCACCACGACCTCGGCGCCGCCGCGCAGCGTGGTGGTGCCGATGCCGGTGGGGTCGCCGACGATGATGTCCGGCGTGTAGCCCTGCACGCGCAGGGTGTCCGCGCCCGCGTCGACGCCGACCAGCACCGGCCGGTGCTCGGCGACGTACTTCTTGAGCTTCTTGAGGTCCTCGGCGTGCCCGTTGCCGCCCGCGACGACCAGCACGTGCCGGTCGCGGATCGCGACCTTCAGCTCCGGCACGCCGACGCCGTCCAGGATCAGCGTGCGCTCGCGGCGCAGGAACTCGATGGTGTTGGCGGAGAACGCCTCCAGCTGCGTCGACATCCCGGCCTTGGCCTCGATCATCTGGTCCGCGACGCTGTCGGCGGTCTGCTCGATGCCGGAGGCGACCTGGCGCTCGCCGACGTAGACGACGCCGTCGAGCAGCCGCAGCTTGGTGCCGTCCTTGATCGTGCGCAGCAGTTCGCCGCCGACCGAGTCGACCAGCGGGACACCGGCCGCGACGAGGATCTCGGGGCCCATGTTCGGGAACCGGCCGGAGATCGACGGCGACGCGTTGACCACGCCGGCGACCTCGGCCTCGACCAGGGCGTCGGCCGTCGCGCGGTCGAGGTCCAGCTGGTCGAGCACGACGATGTCGCCGGGACTGATCCGGCGCAGCAGCTCCCGGGTGCGGCGGTCGACCCGCGCGACCCCGGTGATCCCCGGGAGGGGTTCTTGGTTCCGCGTGAGCAGGCCGGTGAGCTTCATGTGGCCGATGGTGACAAATTTGCTCGTGGGACAACGGACGCCACGCCGTAGCCGGGGTGACTCGTTGTGGTGAGGTCACCCGCGCGGGTCAGGCGTCCGACTCCTCCGAAAGGGAGCCGAAATCGAGGTTCAGCCAGGGGCTCGCCGGGTCCTGAAGGAGCTGGTGGTGGACCCGCACGGCCGCCGGGTACCACTCGCCGAACTCGTCGTCCTCGGCGTGCAGGACGCGGCCCATGATGTACCCGGCCGACAGGTCGGCCCATGACTGGTGGTAGCGGCGGGCGAGCGAACCGGCTTCGAGGACCATCAGCTCCGCTGTCAGCGCGTCACAATAACCGGCCGCGAGACCCCACCGGGCGATGTTGACCGCGCGGCCGACGTCCCACGACAGCGCCGTCGTGACGAACCCGTCCGCGTCCACCAGACCGTCGGCGCGCAGGCGCTGTTCGCACCGCGACACGCGGCGGACGGTGTCGCGCAGCTCGTCGGCCTGGTCCTCGGCGTCGTTCTCCGCACACCACCGGTCCACCAGCTCCGCCCAGGTCAGCGGGTCGAACTCGCCGTTGCGCAAGCCGTACTCGGCCGCGAACCGCAGGCGCAGCATGAGCACGAGGTTGCCAGGCGTCAGCGCGTAGCCGTCACCGATCAGGTCGGCCATCGTCGCGCGCCAGCCGGGCGGGTCCGGCACGCCCCACCAGTCGCGCAGGCCCCGCACCTCGGCGACGTAGTCGTGCCGGCGCGCGTCGAGCACGTTCCACGGCGCCGCGTTGAGCACCGCGAGGTGCGCGCCGCAGGCCAGCGCGTGCGCGATCGGCCCCTCGAGGTGCCCGTACGGCGCGGTGATCAGCCGCTCGACCTGCTCTTCCAGCGGCGTGACGTCGTCCTTGTGCGCGTCGAGCCACGGCTGCAGGGTCGCCCCCGGCAGCCGCCACTCGCCGCGGGTGCCGCGGTTGAACACGACCCGCTCGTGCCGCCCGACGCCGTCGACCGCCCAGTCCAGCGCGCCGCTCATGGCGACGACGTCCGAGCCGAGGTCGGGCAGCCCGCCGCGGGTGAAGACCTGCAGGAACTCGTCGCCGCCCGTCTCGAAGTAGACGTTGGGGAAGGTCTCGGCCCGCTCGTCGAGGATGCTGTGGGCGTCCACCCGCCGGATCGGGACGAAGAGCTCTTCCCCGGCCAGCAGGCCGAGGTAGCGGTCGAGGTCGCCGTCGCGGCGGGCGGCGGCCAGCTGGGCTTCGACGTCGGCGGGCGGCGGCAGGATCACGGGGCGGCTCCCTCCGCTCGGCCGGTCAGCACGACGAGCTTGCCCGCCGTCCGGTTGTGTTCCAAGTCGTCGTGCGCCTGCCGGATCTCCGTCATCGCGTACACCTTCGCCGGGCCGAGGCTTGTCGTGCCGGCGGCGATCCGGTCGAGGTGGCGCTGGAGGACGGAGGCGGGCAGGTCGTCCGCCTCACCACCATAAGCGGTCAACCGCACCCCGGCGGGAAGGTAGCCGATCGGATAGAAGTTCGAGATCGTCCACTGGTTGGACAACATGCCCGTGAAGCAGACGGTGCCGTGCACCCGGGTGGCCTTCAGGGTGTCCGGCAGGGTCGGGGTCCCGACGAGTTCGAGGGCCGCGTGGACGCCTTCGGGCGCGATCGTGCGGACCTGCGCCGCGATGTCGCCGTCGTCGAGCAGGGGGTGGTCGACGCCGTGGTCGCGCAGGGTTTCGAGCCGGTCTTCCTGCCGGGTGGTGGCGAAGACGGAGGCGCCGAGGTCTTTCGCCAGTGCCGCGGTGGCGAACCCGAGCGCGGACGTCCCGCCGCGGATCAGCAGGGTCTGTCCGGCACGCAGGTCCAGCCCGGTGGTGAGCGAGCCGTACGCGGTCTGCAGCGTCTCCGGGACCTGCCCGAGGACCTCCCAGGGCAGCTCGGAGCGGAACGGGATGACCTGCTTCTTCGGCACCACCGTGTATTCGGCGTAGCCGCCGTCGAAGGTGCGGCCCATCCCGCCCATCATGGTCGCGACCTGCTGCCCCGGCTCGAACTCGCCGCTCGGGTCGGCGTCGACCACGCCGACCGCCTCGATGCCGGGCACCCGCGGGAACGTGACGCCCTCGGCCAGTCCCAAGCGGGTGTGCAGCTCGGACCGGTTGAGGCCGAACGCCCGGACGGCGATCCGCACCCAGCCGGGTTTCGGCTCGGGCACCGGGAGGTCCGTCAGCTCGAGGTTCTCGACGGGACCGGGTTCTCGGAGTACGACCGCGCGCATCACGGGTCCTTTCTTCGCATGCGAACAGTCCGCACAACAACTGTCCGCGCGAGTAGTATTCCCGGGGTGAGCCTGTCCCGAGAGCACGACGCCGCGTGGCGGGGATTCCTGCGCTCGTCGGCGCTGCTGCTGCGCGTGCTCGACGCGGAACTGCGGACCGAGCACGGGATGACGCACCGGACCTACGACGCGCTGGTCCAGCTCTCGGAGGCCCCGGATCGCCGGCTGCACATGAAGGACCTGGCAGCGGCGCTGGTCCACAGCGCGAGCGGGTTGACGCGCATCGTCGACGGCCTGGAACGGTCGGGCTACGCGCGACGCGAACCGGACCCGGCGAACCGCCGGTCCACACTGGTGGTGCTGACGCCGGAGGGGCTGGCCGCGTTGGAGGAGGCCTGGCCGACGCACGTCCGCGGGGTGCAGCGGCACTTCGCGGACCAGGTGAGCCCCGAACAGGCGCGGGTGCTGGCCGAGGTGTTCCGCGGTATCACCACGAACCTCGAAGACGGCCGGCCCTAGCTCTCCGCCGGTCCCACTCACGACCTCGCGGGCGGCCGACCTCTCCGGCCCCGGCGGACTCCCGGCCCGGCTACTTCTTCTTCGTAGCCCGCTTGGGTTTCGGGGCCGGCTCGGCCTTGGCCTTCTCCGCCGTGGCCAGCAGCTCCTCGGCGTGCGCGCGACCCGTCTCCGTGTCGTCCATGCCGGCGAGCATCCGCGCCAGCTCGTTGACCCGCTCGCCCTGGCTCAGGTTCTTGACGCCACTGCGGGTCACCCCGCCCTTGTGGCCCTTGTCCACCACCAGGTGCTGGTCCGCGAACGCCGCGACCTGCGGCAGGTGCGTGACCACCAGGACCTGGTGGGTCCGGGCCAGCCGGGCCAGCCGGCGGCCGATCTCGACCGCCGCGCGGCCGCCGACGCCCGCGTCGACCTCGTCGAACACCAGGGTCTGCACGGTGTCCGCGTGCGCGAGGACCACCTCGATCGCCAGCATCACCCGCGACAGCTCACCGCCGGACGCCGCCTTGTGCACCGGCAGCGGCGGCGCGCCGTCGTGGGCCCGCAGCAGCAGCTCGACGTCGTCGATGCCGTCCGCACCGGCGTGCACCGCGTGGCCGTCGATGGTCAGCGCGTGCGTGTCGCCGTGCTCGGCGGGACGCTGCTCGACCGTCACCTCGATCGCGGCCTGACCCATCGCCAGCCCGGACAGCTCGCGCGTGATCTCCGCCGCCAGCTCGGCCGCCGACTTTTCGCGGGCCGCCGACACTTCGACGGCGTGCGCGGCCAGCTGCACCGCGAGCTGGTCGCGGCGCAGCGCCAGCTCGGCGAGCGCCTCCTCCGAGGTGTCCATGGTGCCCAGGCGGCGCCGGGCGTCGTCGGCCCAGGCGAGCACGCCGTCGACGTCCGCCGCGTACTTGCGGGTCAGCCGCTTGAGGTCGCCCTGGCGGGCCAGCACCTTCTCCAGCAGCGCCGGGTCGGCGTCGAGCGTCTCGACGTAGCTGCCGAGCTCGGCCCCGACGTCGGCCAGCAGCACCGACGCCTCCTCGAGCCGCGGCGCCAGCTCGCGCAGCACGCCGTCTTCGGACGTCGAGAGCCGCCGCAGCGCCTCGGAGACCAGCGCCATCGCGCTCGGGACGTCCGGGTCACCGTCCGGCGAGCCCGACACGGCGACGTGCGCCTCGGTCGCGGCCGCGCGCAGCTCGTCGGCCGCCGCGAGCCGCTTGATCTGGCTGGTGAGCTCGACGTCCTCGCCCGGCTCCGGCGCGACGGCGTCGATCTCGGTGAGCCCGTGTTTGAGCAGGTCGGCCTGCTGGGCCATCTCCCGCGAGCGCGTCGACCGCTCGGTCAGCTCGGCGATCACCGCCAGCCACTCGGACCGGACCTCGCGGTACGCGCTCAGCGGCTTGCCCACGGCGTCGCCGGCGAACCGGTCGATCACGTCGCGCTGCTCGCTCGGGCGCAGCAGCCGCAGCTGGTCGTTCTGCCCGTGGACCGCGATCAGCTGCTCGGACAGCTCCGCGAGCACGCCGACCGGCACCGACCGGCCGCCCAGGTGCGCGCGCGAGCGCCCGTCGACCGCGACGGCCCGCAGTGCGATGACGCTGCCGTCCTCGTCGACGTCGGCACCCGACTCGGTGACGATCCGTTCGGCGCCTTCGACGCCGGCATAGGTGAACCGTCCTTCCACGAACGCCTTGAGCATCCCCGTCCGGACCTTGGACACCTCGGCGCGGCCCCCGGACAGCAGGTGCAGCCCGGTGACGACCATGGTCTTTCCGGCACCCGTCTCACCAGTCACGACGGTGAAGCCCGCGTGCAGTTCCAGCAGGGCGTCCTCGATGACTCCGAGGCCCTGGA
Organism: Amycolatopsis sp. NBRC 101858; assembly: GCF_030269325.1. GTDB lineage: Bacteria > Actinomycetota > Actinomycetes > Mycobacteriales > Pseudonocardiaceae > Amycolatopsis > Amycolatopsis ponsaeliensis. Next base: position 2,215,166 of record NZ_BSTD01000002.1, read on the forward strand.
TGCGCATCTCGGCCAGCACGCCGCCTACCGTAGCGGCCCCCACCGACACTCTGCGCGCGCGGGACCCCGGCGAGTCGCCGATATGTTCGAATGGATCGCCGAGCGGTCAGTCCTCGCAGGGGCGCGCGTGGCGTTCGCGCCAGCTCTTCACCGGCAGCGAGAACTTCTGCACCAGGCGATCGGTGAACGGGCCGTCCCACAGCCGGACCAGCCGGACGGGCGTCGTGCCGCACGTCACCCGCACGCGGGCCCCCGGCGGCAGGTCGATGAGCCGGCCGCCGTCGCAGGTCAGGACGGCGGGCGAGCCGTCGGGGTCGATCCCGACGGTGATCACCGAGTTCCGCGAGACGACCAGCGGCCGCGCGAACATCGCGTGCGCGTTGCTCGGCACCACCAGCAGCGCCTGGACGTCCGGCCAGATGATCGGGCCGCCCGCCGAGAACGCGTACGCGGTCGACCCGGTCGGTGTGGCGCACAGCACACCGTCGCAGCCGAAGGCGGACACCGGCCGGCCGTCGACCTCGATGAGCGCGTCGAGGACCCGCTCGCGCGTGCTCTTCTCGACGCTGGCCTCGTTGAGCGCCCAGGTGCGGGCGACTTCGGCGCCGTCGTGGGTGACGGTGACGTCGATGGTCATCCGCTCTTCGACCTGGTAGTCGCCGTCGACGACGCGCTGCACGGTGTCGGCCAGCGCGTCGGAGTCGGCCTCGGCGAGGAAGCCGACGCGCCCGAGGTTCACGCCGAGCACCGGCACCCCGGCCGGGCGGGCCAGCTCGGCCGCGCGCAGCAGCGTGCCGTCGCCGCCGAGGACGAACACCAGCTCGACACCCGCGGCCGGGTTGTCGTCGGGGTCGACGACGGTGCAGGTCGAGCCGACACCGTGCTCGTCGGGGTTGATCAGCGCGCAGACGTCTTCCTCGATCACCCGGATCCGGATGCCGGCCTTGGCGAAGCGCGCCGAAACCTCGCGCGCGGCCTCGCCCGTCGCTTCGCGATCGGGGTGCACCATGAGGAGAACTTCACGGTCGGTGGTCATGCGGGCCCTTCCTCGACGGCGGTTCGGACGAGCCGCTCGGCCTCAGACCTGTCTACCGGGTCGACGGTGGACACAGTGGACTCGGCCATGTGTTCTTTGCCCAGCCAAACGAAGTACTCGACGTTCCCGGACGGCCCCGGCAGCGGGCTCGCCGTGACGCCGCGCAGCGCGAGGCCCAGCTTCGCGGCCTCGTCGATGACGGTGAGCACCGATTCGGCACGTAGTTCGGGGTCGCGGACGACGCCACCGCTGCCGAGCCGGTCCTTGCCCACTTCGAACTGCGGTTTCACCATCGGCACCAGGTCGGCGCCTTCGCGCGCACACGCGGCGAGCGCGGGCAGCACGAGTTTGAGGGAGATGAACGAGAGATCCCCGACGACGAGATCGACCTGGCCGCCGAGGTCGTCGGGAGAGAGGTTGCGAACATTGGTGCGGTCCATGACCACTACACGTTCGTCGGTGCGGATCCGCCAGTCGAGCAGGCCACGGCCCACGTCGGCGGCGATCACGGTGGCGGCGCCGTGCCGGAGCAGGACGTCGGTGAAGCCGCCGGTGGACGCACCGGCGTCGAGGCAGCGCTTGCCCTCGACGCTCAGGTCCTTGAACGCCTCGAGGGCGCCGAGCAGCTTGTGCGCGCCGCGGGAGGCCCAGCCGGGGTCGTCCTCGTCCTTGACAACGATGGGCGCGTCGGATTCGACGCCGGTGGCGGGCTTGCTCGCGACCATGCCGCGCACGGTGACCTTGCCGCCGGTGATGAGGGCCGAAGCCTGTTCACGCGACCGGGCGAGGCCGCGCCGAACCAGTTCCGCGTCGAGGCGCGCCCGCTTGGGCACCGTGGTCAGACCTTGTCGATGCTGGAGAGGGCGACCGTCAGCTCGGTGTGCACGGCGTCGAAGCGCTCGACGTGCTCCGCGAGCGGCAGCGCGTCGAGGTCGTCCAGGCCGGCGACGGCTTCGTCGATGCCGGCTCGCGGATCGGTCTGCTGCGAGAACGAACCGGGCGGCGGGCCCGGAACGGGGTACGGGTGGTCCTGCACGGCACAAACGGTATCAGTCAGGCGAGCTTCGCCTGGGCGCGCTCGCCGAGTTCGGTGACGCCGGTCTCCCAGGCCGTGTGGCACAGAGCGCGGAGCAGGTCCAGGGCGTCGCCGTCGCCGGTCGCTTCCAGGGTCTTGTGCTCCACGGTCACGGTCCAGCCCGGGCGCGGGCCGATCTTGAGGTCCTCGGCTTTGCCTTCGAGCGCCGTGAGGTCCTTCGCGAGGTAGGTGGCGCGTTCGGCCGGAATGGCCTCGATCAGCTGCTTCGGCGTCGCGACACCCGTGAGGACGACGAGTGAGTCGATGCCGGCGGCGACCGCGCCGGCGATGTCGGTGTCCAGCCGGTCACCGACGACGAGTGGATGCTCCGCACCGGCGGACTTCGCCGCGGTCTCGAACAGCAGCGGCTGCGGCTTCCCGGCGACGAGCGGCTCGACGTCGGTGGCGGTGCGCAGCGCGGCCACCATCGAGCCGTTGCCGGGCAGCAGCCCGCGCTCGCTGGGCAGGGTCGCGTCGACGTTGCAGGCCACCCAGAGCGCGCCCGCGCGGATGGCCAGGCAGGCTTCGGCCAGCGCGGCCCACGTGTTGTCGGGCGAGTGGCCCTGGACGACCGCCTTGACGCTGCCGGCGTTCTTCCGCACCGGCTTCAGCCCGGCCCCGGCAACCTCGTCCGCGAGCGCCCTGGTCCCGACGACGAGGACTTCCGCGCCTTGCTCGAGCCGTTCCGCCAGCAGCTGCACCCCGGCCTGGGCGCTGGTGTGCACCTCATCGGTCCCGGCGGGCATGCCGAGACCGGTGAGGTGTGCGACGACCTCGTCCGGTGCCTTGGACGCGTTGTTCGTCACGAACCGGACCGGAGTGCCGTGCTCGCGCGCGGCCCGCACCGTCTCCGGGGCTCCCGGGATCACCCGGGAGCCGTGGTAGACGGTGCCGTCGAGGTCGAACAGGACCGCGTCGTAGGCCGCGAGCAGAGCGTCACTCATCCGAGTCTTCGGTGTCCTTCTTCTCGGCGTTGTCGCTGTTTTCGTTGGCCAGGTCCGCGGCGCGCTCGGAGGCGTCGGTCTCGTCCTCCGCGTCCGCCTCGGCGGCGTTGAGGAACCAGCGGACGGCCTCTTCCTTGCGCCCGGCGGCCTCGAGGTTGTCGGCGTAGGCGTAGAAGAGCCGCGCGCTCCACGGATCGCGCTTCTCGGCCTTGAGGTCGTCGCCCTGCAGCGAGACGACGGCGGCGTCGAGCTGCCCGAGGTCCCGCCGCGCCCCGGCCGCGACGATGGCGAGCTCGACCTGGACGGCCTTCGCCAGCTTCGCGGTGTCGGCCTCCTTCGCGAGATCGAGGGCGCGTTCGGGCCGGCCCAGCGCACGCTCGGCGTCGGCGATGATGGCGATGTGGTCATCGGTGCGGGTCATCCGCCGGACGGCCCGCAGTTCCGAGAGGGCCTCCGACCAGTTGCCGGCGTGGTAGGCGACCAGGCCGAGCGCCTCCCGCACGATCGGCACGCGCGAGGCCTTGGCCTTGGCGTACTTGGCGTGCTCGAGGGCGGCCTCGGGATCGCTGTCGATGAGCCCCCCGGCGGCGACGAGGTGCTTCCCGACGGTCTCGGCCAGGCCCTTCGGAAGGGTCCTCAGCTCGCGACGGGCGTCCTCGTCGAGGTCGGAGAACTCGATGTCTTCGGGCAGTTCGGGCGCTTCGAGGAGCTCCTTGGCGAGGGCCTCGTCGTCGAGCGCGGACCCGACCTTGGGCCGTTCCCGGTAGCCCGCGGGACGGTCGCTGCCGCGCTTGTCGGAGCCCCGCTTGTCGGTACCCCGGAAGCCGCCACCGGTCTTGCCACCGCGATCGTCGTCCCGGCGCTGGTAGCCGCCGCTGCTGCTGCGGGAGTCGCCGCCACGGTCATTGTCCCGGCGCTGGTAGCCACCGCCGCCACCGCGCGAGTCGTCGCGACGGTCACTGCTCCGGTCATTGTCGCGACGCTGATAACCACCGCCGCCACCGCGGGAATCGTCCCGGCGGTCACTACCGCGGTCGTTGTCCCGGCGCTGATAGCTGCCGCTGCCACCGCGAGAGTCGCTTCCGCGGTCATTGTCGCGGCGCTGGTAACCGCCGCCGCTGCCGCGGGAGTCACTGCTGCGATCGTTGTCGCGACGCTGGTAACCACCACTGCTACTGCGGGAGTCGCTGCCGCGATCGTCGTCGCGACGCTGATAACCGCCGCTGCTACCGCGCGAGTCGTTGCCGCGGTCATTGTCGCGACGCTGGTAACCACCGCTGCCGCCGCGGGAATCATCCCGGCGGTCACTGCTGCGGTCATTGTCCCGGCGCTGGTAACCACCGCTGCCACCGCGGGAATCGTCCCGGCGGTCGTCGGAGCGGAAACCGCCGGTGCGGCCGCCGCGATCGTCGCTTCCCCCGCTGCGGTCGCTCGAGCCGTACCCGCCCGTGCGGCCACCACGGTCGTCGTCGCGCCGCTGGTAGCTGCCGCGCGAGTCGTCGCGACGGTCGCTGCCACCGCGGTTGCGGTCGTCGGAGCGGAAGCCGCCCGTCCGCGCGCCACGGTCGTCCGAGCGGAAGCCACCGCTCTTGCCACCGCGGTCGTCGGACCGGAAGCCGCCGGTGCGGCTGCCGCGGGAGTCGTCCTTGCCGCCGCGGTCGTTCGAGCGGAAACCACCCGAACGGGGGCCGCGGTCGTCGTCGCGGCGCGAGGAGCCGCCGCGGTCCTCCCAGCGGGGCTTGCGGTCGCCGAACGACGCCTTGCCCTGGGGCCGGCTGCCGCCGGGACGGCCGCCCCGATCGTCGGAACCGCGGTTCGAGCGCTCGCCGCCACGGTCGTCCGAGCGGAAGCCGCCGGTCTTGCCGCCGCGGTCGTCGAACCGCCCGCCACCCGAGCGGCCCGCGCCGCCGGAGAACTTGCTGCCGCCGCCGGGCCGGCCGGCCCGGTCTCCGGAGTCGCGGTAGCCACCGCGACGGTCGTCACGATCGCCGGAGCGACCGCCGTCACGGCTCTGACCTGCATATCCTCCGCGCTGATCGCGGTCGCGGGGACCGTCGCCGCCGCGGAAGGGCTTGCCGCCGCCGCGGACTCCTTGGTCGTCGCGGCGTGGCCGGCCCGTGTGGGCGCTGTCGCGGCCGCCGCGATCCTGCCGCGCACCGCGCCGGTCTCCCCGGGGTCCGTCCGACCGGCCCCGGGAGCCTTCGTCCCGGCGTGCCGACCGGCCTGACCCATCATCCGCTGAGTCTCGTCGACCGAACTCGGACACCTGGCCTCCTGCCGTGGAAAAATCTTGTTCTGGACATACGCGTACGGCCCGCTAGGGCAGCCAACTGGCTATCCTAACGGGCCGTACGGAAGGTAAGTTCGGCGGTGTCCTACTCTCCCACAACCCTTCGGCTGCAGTACCATCGGCGCTATCAGGCTTAGCTTCCGGGTTCGGAATGGGACCGGGCGTTTCCCTGACGCTAAAACCACCGAAACACTA
>NZ_BSTD01000003.1:0-1115823 GCF_030269325.1 Amycolatopsis sp. NBRC 101858
GATTACCCACGTGTTACTCACCCGTTCGCCACTCATCCCCACCCGAAAGTGGTTCAGCGTTCGACTTGCATGTGTTAAGCACGCCGCCAGCGTTCGTCCTGAGCCAGGATCAAACTCTCCAACAATGAACAGTTTAATCGAGGCAAAATACTTGCTCTCAAAGGAACCTCATACGAGGTTCTATACATAAGCTCTACTGGCTTAGTTCACTAGCACACTGTTGAGTTCTCAAGCAACACACCCCGAGTCGCACCGCCGTCAAGCGGCCTTACTCGAAGCGAGTATTCCTAGCAGTTTTTGGTGGGACACCCACTCAATCGCTTCGAGCGAGAGCTTGGTTCGTGTCCCGGCGGCCACCCGGTTTCCCTGGCGACTTGGAGAACTTTACACCCCCGGAAGAGGCCCGAAACAGGGGGGTACCTTAACCGCGTTCCCGCAGGTCAGGCCCCTGTTCCGGGCCACCGGGCCGGTCAGCCGCCGAGGGCGACGCCGGCGACGTTGCGGCGGCCCCGGCGGACCACCAGCCACTTGCCGTGCAGCGCGTCCCCGAGGGACGGCTTCCACTCCTCGTCGGCGACCTTCACGTTGTTCACGTACGCGCCGCCCTCCTTGACCGTCCGGCGCGCCGCGCTCTTGCTGTCCACCAGTCCCCCGGCGAGCAGCAGGTCGACGATCGTCGCGTCGCCGGTCGGGTCGACCTTGCCGTTCGGGACCTCGGCCATCGCCGCGTCGAGGGTGCGTTCGTCCAGGTCACCGAGCTCGCCGCGGCCGAATAGCGCTTGGCTGGCGGTGATCACCTGGCGGGTCTGCTCCTCGCCGTGGACGAGGATCGTGAACTCCTCCGCCAGCCGCTTCTGCGCGGCCCGCAGGTGGGGGCGCTGCTCGGTGTCCTCGGCCAGCGAAGCGATCTCCTCCTGGCTCAGGAACGTGAACATCCGCAGGTAGCGGATCACGTCGGCGTCGCCGACGTTCACGAAGTACTGGTACCAGGCGTACGGCGAGGTCATCTCCGGGTCGAGCCAGAGGTTCCCGCCCCCGGTGGACTTGCCGAACTTGCGCCCTTCGGCGTCGGTGACCAGCGGCGCGGTCAGCGCGTGCGCGCCCGCCCCGTCGGTCCGGCGGATCAGGTCGACCCCGCCGACGAGGTTGCCCCACTGGTCGGAGCCGCCGACCTGCAGCTTGCAGCCGTACTTGCGGTGCAGCTGGAGGTAGTCCTGCGACTGCAGCAGCAGGTAGCTGAACTCGGTGTAGGACATGCCGTCGCCCTCGAGCCGGCGCTTGACCGTCTCCCGGTTGAGCATGACGTTGACCGAGAAGTGCTTCCCGACGTCGCGCAGGAACTCCAAGGCCGTCTGCTGCCCGGTCCAGTTCAGGTTGTTCTCGACGACTGCGCCGGTCGGCGAATCGTCGAAGTCGACGAACCGCTCGAGCTGGCCGCGGATGCGCCCAGCCCACTCGGCGACGACGTCGAGGGTGTTCAGCGTGCGCTCACCGGTGTCGCGCGGGTCGCCGATCATCCCGGTCGCGCCGCCGGCCAGCACGATCGGCCGGTGCCCGGCGCGCTGGAAGCGCTTGAGCATGAGCAGCGGGACCAGGTTGCCGGCGTGCAGGCTGGGTGCGGTGGGGTCGAAACCGCAATAGAGCGTCACGGGACCCTGGTCGAGCTCGCGCCGGAGGGCGTCGATGTCGGTGGACTGCGCGATGAGGCCGCGCCAGGACAGCTCGTCGAGGATGTGTTCGCTCACGCCTGTAGATCCTCCCGTACCAGGTCAACCGACTAACTGGCGGGTCGGACCCGGCGCTTCCCGCCGCGGCGGTAGGTGGACACGGCCGGCGAGGCGCCGTCCCAGAACCGCCACGGCGTGTCCATCGCCATCGCGACGCCGACCCGGGGCCCGGTGCGGATCCGCTCGGCCGGTACGCGCTCGCCGACGCGCAGCCGGACCGGGGACGCCGGGTCGGTCAGGTCGACGCCGTTCTGCGCGCGGTCGATGCGCAGCACCGACGTCAGGATCGCCGGGCCCTTCGCGAGCTCGCCGGTCCCCCGCGCGGCCGGACGCCGCTTGCGCACGACGTCGAGACCCTCGACGACCTCTCCCGCGCGGAGCAGCACCGCGCCCGGCATGTCCTCGTGGGTGCCGACGACGTTCGCGCAGAAGTGCATCCCGTAGACGAAGTACACGTAGAGGTGACCCGCGGGCCCCCACATGACGGCGTTGCGCGGGGTGCGGCCGCGGTAGCAGTGCGATGCCGGGTCGTCCTCGCCGCGGTAGGCCTCGACCTCCACGAGCCGGACGCCGACCGTGCCGTCGGGACCGTCGGCCTCCAGAACCGAGCCGAGCAGCAGCTGCGCCAGATCGACGGGGTCGAGGGCCAGCTCCGCACGGGTGAACAACCGGCCTGCGTCGCCGCTCAAGCGGGCTCCTCCTTCGGACGTCCTGCGGTGACCAGCCTAACGAGCCGGGCCGGGCGTGCCCGGCCCGGCGTCGGCTCTCAGTTCAGCCACTGACGCGCGGCGGTCACGCGCTCTTCGAGCCGCGTGCGCTGCTCGGCCACCCGGACCGGCGCGGTGCCGCCGCGGGCGTCGCGGGACTTCACCGAACCTTCGACCGTCAGCACGGCCCGCACCTCGGGGGTCAGCGCCGGGTTGATCTTCTCGAACTCCTCGTCGGTCAGCTCGTCCAAGCCGACACCGCGGGACTCGGCGACACGGACGCTTTCGCCCGCGGCCTCGTGCGCGACGCGGAACGGGACGCCCTGGCGCACCAGCCATTCCGCGATGTCGGTGGCCAGCGTGAAGCCGGCCGGGGCCAGCTCGGCGAGCCGGTCGGTGTGGAAGGTCAGCGTGGCGAGCATGCCGGCGATCGCCGGGAACAGGAGCTCGAGCTGCTCGACCGAGTCGAACACCGGCTCCTTGTCCTCCTGCAGGTCGCGGTTGTAGGCCAGCGGCTGCGCCTTGAGCGTGGCCAGCAGGCCGGTGAGGTTGCCGATCAGCCGGCCGGCCTTGCCGCGGGTCAGCTCGGCGACGTCCGGGTTCTTCTTCTGCGGCATGATCGAGCTGCCGGTCGCCCACGCGTCGTCCAGCGTCACGTAGCCGAACTCGGCGGTGTTCCAGATGATCACCTCTTCGGCGATCCGGGACAGGTTCACCGCGAGCATCGCGACGGCGAAGGCGAACTCGGCGACGAAATCCCGCGAAGCGGTGCCGTCGATGGAGTTCTCGACGCTCGTCGCGAAGCCCAGCTCCTCGGCGACGGCCTCGGGGTCGAGGCCCAGCGACGAGCCGGCGAGCGCCCCCGAGCCGTACGGCGACTCGGCCGTGCGCGCGTCCCAGTCCTGCAGGCGCGAGACGTCGCGCAGCAGCGCCTGGCCGTGAGCCATCAAGTGGTGCGCGAGCAGCACCGGCTGGGCGTGCTGCAGGTGGGTGCGGCCGGGCAGGATCGCGTCCGGGTGCCGCTTCGCCTGCGACACCAGCGCGTCGACGACGTCGAGCGTGCCGGCGACGACCCGGCGGGCCGCGTCGCGCAGCCACATCCGGAACAGCGTGGCGACCTGGTCGTTGCGCGAGCGGCCGGCGCGCAGCTTGCCGCCGAGCTCGGTGCCGGCCCGCTCGAGGAGGCCGCGTTCGAGGGCGGTGTGCACGTCCTCGTCGGCGATCGTCGGGGTGAACTCCCCCGCCGCGACGTCCTGGGCGAGCGTGTCCAGCGCGGTCAGCATGCCGGCCAGCTCATCGTCGGAGAGCAGACCCGCCTTGCGCAGCACGCGGGCGTGCGCGCGGGACCCGGCGATGTCGTAGGGCGCCAGGCGCCAGTCGAAGTGCGTCGACGCGCTCAGCGCGGCCATGGCCTCCGCCGGACCGCTGGCGAACCGGCCGCCCCAGAGCTGCACCGGCTGCTCGTTCCCGCTCACTGTTCTCGCTTCTCCTCGTTGTGTTCTTCAGTTGGCCTCGGCCGGGCCGAGACCCGGCCGGCGTAGAGGACCAGGTGGACTTCGCCCGAAACGGTGTCCTGTTCGAGCGCACGATAGGCCGTCGCCAGCGCGAGCGTCCCACCCCGGCCGATGCCCTGCGCCTCGCCGCGCGCGCTCAGCATCAGGCGTGCTTCGGCGACCGAGACGGTCTCGCCGTCGATCGCCACCGGGACCCCGCGGTCGAAGGTGACGACGACCTCCTCCGGCGCGAGGAATTCACCCTCGGCCGGGAAGATGTCGGCGAGCACCAGGCCGGTCATGGTGGTCCTTCGTCTCCGTGTTCCTGGACCGAGCGGTGCGCCAGTGCGGCGAAGCGTTCGGCGAGCCCCTTGCCCGTCAACGGTTCGCGCGCGATCACGGCGACCGTGTCGTCGCCCGCGATCGAGCCGACGACCTCTTCGAGCGCCGCCCGGTCGATGGCGCTGGCCAGGAACTGCGCGGCGCCGGGCGGGGTCCGCAGCACCATCAGGTTGCCGGACGAGTCGGCCGAGACCATCAGCTCCGCGAGCAGCCGGGAGAGTCGCGACGTGCCGCCCTGCACCCCGCGGACGGGGCTGCCGTCCTCCGGGATGACGTAGACCGGCGCGCCCGAGTCCGGCCCGCGCAGCTTGACCGCGCCCAGTTCGTCGAGGTCGCGCGACAGCGTCGCCTGGGTGACCTCGATGCCCTCGGCGGCCAGCAGCTTGGCCAGCTCGGTCTGGCTGCGGATGGTCATGGTGGACACCAGCTCGGTGATCCGCGCCTGCCGCCCCACCCGGCTGCTGGTCATCGTCGGCTCTCTTCGAAGAGCCAGACCAGCAGGGCCTTCTGGGCGTGGAGCCGGTTTTCGGCCTCGTCCCACACCGCGCTGGCCGGGCCGTCGATCACCTCGTCGGTGATCTCCCAGCCGCGGTGCGCGGGCAGGCAGTGCAGGACGATCGCGTCGTCCGCGGCCTTTTTCAGCAGCTCGGTGTTGACCTGGAGGGCGCGGAACGGGCCCACCCGGTCGAGGCCGTCGTTCTCCTGCCCCATCGACGTCCAGGTGTCGGTGACGAGCACGTCCGCGCCGGCGACCGCCGCGTACGGGTCGGTGAACACCGTGGCGGTGCCGCCGGTCTCCTCGGCGCGCTTCTTGGCGTCGAGCATGACCTGCTGGTCGGGCTGGAAGCCGACCGGCGAGACCACCCGGACGTGCATCCCGGCGGTGACGCCGCCGAGCAGCAGCGAGTGCGCCATGTTGTTGGCGCCGTCGCCGAGGTAGACGAGGGTGAGGCCCTCAAGCTTCCCCTTGCGCTCGCGGATCGTCATCAGGTCGGTGAGCACCTGGCACGGGTGGAACTCGTCGGTGAGCGCGTTGACCACCGGGATCGACGCGGCCGAGGCCATTGCTTCGATGCGCTTCTGCGCGAACGTGCGCCACACGACCCCGTCGACGTACCGCGACAGCACTCGCGAGGTGTCCTCGATCGTCTCTTCGCGGCCGAGCTGCATCGAGCGGCCATCGACGATCACCGGGTGCCCGCCGAGCTGGCTGATGCCCACCTCGAACGAGAACCGCGTGCGCGTCGAGTTCTTCTCGAAGATCGCCGTGATCGACTTGCCGGCGAGGGTCTTGTTCCCCAGCGGGTCGGCCTTCAGCGCGTCGGCGAGGTCGAGGATGGCTTTCTGCTCGGCGGGACTGACGTCGTCGTCGCGGAGGAAGTGGCGGGGCATCAGTCGGAATCCTTCGTGGTGGAGTCGAGCGCGTCCGGGAGGGCCGCGAGGAAGCCGTCGGCCTCGGCGGCGTCGAGCACGAGCGGCGGCGCGAGCCGGATCGTGTCGGGCGCGACCGGGTTGACTAGGTAGCCGGCGTCCTGGACGGCCTTGGCCACCGCGGCCGACACGGGCTCGCGCAGGGCGATGCCGAGCAGCAGTCCGGCGCCGCGCACCCCGGCGACGAGCGGGTGACCGAGCGCCTCGACGCCCGCCGCGATGTCCTTGCCCAGCGTCGAGACGTGGTCGAGGAGGCCGTCCGCGGCGATCGTCTTCAGCACGGCCAGGCCGGCCGCGCAGCACACCGGGTTGCCGCCGAAGGTGGTGCCGTGCTGGCCGGGCTTGAGCAGGTCGCCCGCCGCGCCGACACCGATCACCGCGCCCAGCGGCAGCCCGCCGCCGAGGCCCTTGGCCAGGGTGATCACGTCCGGGACGATGCCGGCCTGCTGGTAGCCGAACCAGGTGCCGAGGCGGCCGAGACCGGTCTGCACCTCGTCGAGCACCAGCAGCGTGCCGGTGGCCTTGGTGATCTCGCGCGCGGCCTGCAGGTAGCCATCGGGCGCCGGGATGACGCCCGCCTCCCCGAGCACCGGCTCCAGGAAGACGGCCGCGGTCTCGGTGTCGACGGCCGCCTTCAGCGCCGCGACGTCCCCGAACGGCACGTGCTCCACCCCGGGTACCAGCGGCTTGAAGGGGTCGCGCTTGCCCGGCTGGCCGGTCAGCGTCAGCGAACCCATCGTCCGGCCGTGGAACGCGCCCTCGGCGGCGATCACCTTGGTGCGCCCGGTCAGCCGGCTGATCTTCAACGCGGCTTCGTTGGCCTCGGCGCCGGAGTTGACGAACAACACCTTGCCGTTGCCGGTGAGGCCGGCGACGTCGAGCAGCGCCTCGGCGAGCTCGACGGCCACCGGGTTCACGTACAGGTTGGACGTGTGGCCGAGCTGCTTGATCTGCGTGGTGACGGCTTCGACGATCGCCGGGTGCGCGTGGCCGAGCGCGTTGACGGCGATGCCGCCGACCAGGTCGACGTACTCCTTGCCGTCGGCGTCCCACACCTTCGCGCCTTCGCCGCGGACGAGCGTCAGGCCGGGCGTGCCGTAGTTGTCCATCAGGGCGGACTGCCAGTGCTGCCGGCCATCCGCGTTGGACTTGAGGTCGGTCACGGGAGCTCCGTTTCGGGGAAGACCATGGTGCCGATGCCCCGGGAGGTGAAGACCTCCAGCAGCACCGAGTGGGCGAGGCGGCCGTCGATCACGTGCGCCCGGCGCACGCCGCCGCGGATGGCGCGCACGCACGCCTCCATCTTCGGGATCATGCCGCTGGCCAGGGTGGGCAGCATCGGCTCGAGGTGGTCGACGCGGATGCGGTCGATCAGCGACGAGCGGTCGGGCCAGTTCGCGTATAGGCCTTCGACGTCGGTGAGCACGACCAGCTTTTCCGCACCCAGCGCGGCCGCCAGCGCTCCCGCGGCGGTGTCGGCGTTGACGTTGTGCACCACGCCCTCGACGTCCGGGGCGACCGTGGAGACCACCGGGATGCGCCCGGCGTTGACGATGTCGAGCACCGCGTCCGGGTTGACCTCGGCGACCTCGCCGACGAGCCCGATGTCGACCTGTTCACCGTCCACAGTGGCCTGTTTGCGCTCGGCGGTGAACAGCCGGGCGTCCTCGCCGGAGATGCCGACCGCGTACGGCCCGTGGGCGTTGATCAGCCCGACCAGCTCGCGGCTGACCTGCCCGGTGAGCACCATCCGGACGATGTCCATCGTCTCCGGCGTGGTGACGCGCAGGCCGCCCTTGAACTCGCCTTCGACGCCGAGGCGCTTGAGCATCGCGGTGATCTGCGGGCCGCCGCCGTGCACGACCACCGGGCGCAGGCCGGCCAGCCGGAGGAACACCATGTCCTCGGCGAACGCCGCCTTCAGGCCTTCGTCGATCATCGCGTTGCCGCCGTACTTCACCACCACGGTGGCCCCGTGGAACCGCTGCAGCCACGGCAGCGCCTCGATGAGGACCCCGGCCTTTTCGGCCGCCGTCGCGAGTCTCTCGTCCGCGGAAATCAGTGCCTCCTGGTTCATGAGGAGTACGCGCTGTTCTCTTCGACGTAGCCGTGCGAAAGATCCGTGGTGTAGATGGTGGCCGCCTCGCCGCCGACCCCGAGGTCGACGACGATTTCGACGGCGCGCGCGGTGAGGTCCGCCTCCGAGCGGTCGGCGGCGGGCATCCCTTGCGCGAACAAGGTGACACCGTTGATCGCGATCGACACGGTTTCCGGGTCGATGCGGGCCGGGACCCGGCCCAGCGCCATCGCGATCCGGCCCCAGTTCGGGTCGGAGCCGAACAGCGCCGTCTTGACCAGGTTGTCCTCGGCGATCGTGCGGGCGACCGCGATCGCGTCGGCCTCGGACTCGGCGCCCTGGACGGTGATGTTGACGTCCTTGGTCGCGCCTTCGGAGTCGGCGCGCAGCTGGAGGACGAGGTCGAGGCCGACCTTGGTGAGCAGCTCGGTGAGCTCGGCCTCGGTCGGTTCGACGCCACTCGCGCCGGAGGCCAGGACCAGGACGGTGTCGTTGGTGGACGTGCCACCGTCGACGTCGAGGCGGTCGAACGTGACGTGGGTGGCCGCGCGCAGGGCCCGGTCGAGGGCTTCTTTGCTCACCACCGCGTCGGTGGTCAGCACCGAGAGCATGGTGGCGAGGTTCGGGGCGAGCATGCCCGCGCCCTTGGCGAAGCCGCCGACGCTCCAGCCGCCGTCGTGCTCGGCGAAGGCCTGCTTGGGCTTCGTGTCGGTGGTCATCACGCCCGTGGCGGCGTTCAGGCTCGCTTCGGCGCTCGCGTCGAGAGCCTTGAACGCGGTGTCCACTCCGGACAGGACGGCGTCCATCGGCAGCCGTTCGCCGATCAGGCCGGTGGAGCAGACGGCGACCTCGATCGCGCCCGCCTGCAGCACTTCGGCCACCTTTTCGGCCGTGGCGTGGGTGTCCTGGAAGCCGCCGGGGCCGGTGGCCGCGTTGGCACCGCCCGAGTTGAGCACGACGGCCTTGAGCCGCTGCTGCTTGAGCACCTCCTGCGACCACAGCACCGGCGCGGCCTTGATGACGTTGCGGGTGAAGACGCCGGCCGCGACGTCGAGCGGGCCGTCGTTGACGACCAGCGTGAAGTCGAGCGCGCCGGAAGCCTTGATCCCGGCGGCGACGCCGGCGGCGCGGAAGCCCTGGGGGCCGGTGACGGTCACGGTGCCACTCCTACGGTGGAAAGGCCGGTGGTCTCGGGAAGACCGAGGGCCAGGTTCATCGACTGGACGGCACCGCCGGCGGTGCCCTTGGTGAGGTTGTCGATCGCGGCGACGACGACCAGGCGGTGTGCGTCGGTGTCGACCATGACCTGCAGCTGGACGTTGTTCGAGCCGAGCGTGGCCGATGTGGTCGGCCAGGCGCCCGCGGGCAGCAGCTGGACGAACGGCTCGGCGTCGTAGGCCTTTTCGTACGCCGCGCGGGCGGCGGCCTCGTCGACGTCGCCCTTCAGCGGGGCGCTCGCCGTGGTGAGGATGCCGCGGGGCATCGGCGCGAGCACCGGGGTGAAGGACACGGTGACCTTCTCCCCCGCGACGGCCGAGAGGTTCTGCGCGAACTCGGGCGTGTGGCGGTGGGCACCGCCGACGCCGTATGCGCTCGCCGACCCCATCACCTCCGAGCCGAGCAGGTTCGGCTTGAGGCTCTTGCCGGCGCCGGAGGTGCCGGTGACCGCGACGACCGTGACGTCCGGCTCGACCAGCCCGGCGGCGAACGCGGGCGCCAGGGCCAGCGAGCCACCGGTCGGGAAGCAGCCGGGCACGGCGATGCGCTTGGTCCCGGCGAGCTGCTCGCGGGCGCCCGGGAGTTCGGGCAGGCCGTAGGGCCATTGGCCGGCGTGGTCGCCGCCGTACCAGCGTTGCCAGTCGGCCGGGTCGGCCAGGCGGTGGTCGGCGCCGAGGTCGACGACCAGGACGTCCGGGCCGAGCTGCGCCGCGATCTCCGCCGAATGCCCGTGGGGCAGCGCGAGGAACACGACGTCGTGGCCGGCGAGGGTCTCCGGCGTCGTCTCGGCGAGGACCCGATCGGCCAGGGGAACGAGGTGGGGCTGGTGGACGCCCAGCTTGGTGCCCGCGCTGCTGGCGGCCGTGAGCGTGCCGATCTCGACGTCGGGATGAGTCAGGAGCAGGCGCAGCAGTTCGCCGCCCGCGTACCCGCTGGCTCCGGCCACCGCGATGTTCACCGTCATACGCATGATTATGCACGCCCTTGCAAGGCTAAACAAACAGGATTACCGGGAAGTGGTCCCCGCCACCTTGGGATGCTGAGCGGATGACGGACACCCCGGCGCGGCTGCTCGGCCTGCTCTCGCTGCTCCAGACGCCCCGGGAGTGGCCGGGCAGCGAGCTGGCCGATCGCCTCGGCGTCAGCCCGCGCACGATCCGCCGCGACGTCGATCGGCTGCGCGAGCTCGGCTACCCGGTGGAGGCCAGCCGCGGCGTCGCGGGTGGCTACCGGCTGGTGGCGGGCACCGCGATGCCGCCGCTCGTGCTGGAGGACGACGAAGCCGTCGCGATCGCGGTGGGGCTGCGGACGGCCGCGGGGCAGACGGTCTCCGGGATCGAGGAGGCGTCCGTGCGGGCGCTGGCCAAGCTGGAGCAGGTCCTGCCGGCGCGGCTGCGCCGCCGGGTGGGCACGATCGGCACGGCGACGGTCGCCGTGCCGGCCGTGGGACCGGCCGTCGACCCGGCCCAGCTGACGGTGTTCGCCGGCGCGATCACCAACCGCGAGACCGTCCGGTTCCGCTACCGCGCGAACGACGGCGCCGAGACGCGACGCCGGGCCGAGCCCCTGCGGCTGGTCGCCACCGGGCGCCGCTGGTACCTGGTGGCCTACGACCTCGACCGCGCGGACTGGCGCGTCTTCCGCGCCGACCGGGTCCGCGACGCCCAGGCGACCGGCGGCCGCGCTGTTTCGCGGAAGCCACCCGCGACGGATCTGGCCGCCTACGTCGTCGAACGGCTCTACGACCTCGTGCCGACTTACCGCGCGGTGGCGGTCCTGACGGAACCGGCGGCGCAGGTGGCACCCCGCCTCGGCGCGGCGCCCGGCGAGCTGACCGACCTCGGCGACGGCCGCTGCCGGTGGCGCAGCCACGGGGACACGTTGGACTGGCTCGCGTTCCGGTTGCTCGGGCTGGGCTGCGCGTTCACCGTCGAGGAGCCACCGGAACTGGTGGCGCACCTGCGGGTGCTCGCGGACCGCGCGGCCGCGGCTTCCGGCGCGCGAAGGTGATCGGTGGTGCGGCATTGCTCCCCCTCCGGTGCTTCACGGCACCACGTCGTCAGTACGCCACCCGCTGCCAGTCGAACCCGTCCCGCCAGCCGCCGTCGCCCGCGGCGAAGCCAGTGAACGCCCGGACGATCCGCGCCGGATCCGCGACCTGGACACGGAAGTGGCGGTCGGGCAGTCCTTCCCGGTGTTCCAGTGCGAGCCAGGGCGATCGGGTGGCCGCTCGTTCACCCACGCCGACCTGGACGTAGTGGTCCCCTCGTTCGAGAACCGCGAACCAGTTCTTCGCCGACAGCCGCCCCAGCACCGCTTCGATCTGCGCCGCGTCCGGATTCTCGACGCGCGTTCCGTCGCAGGCCGCCAGCACGGACATCGAGTCCCGGCGCAACATGGGCGGCGAGTACACCGTGGGGCCCTGGGGGTCGAAGAGCACGAGCATGTGACGCTCGGCGAGTTCCCAGACGAACAAGACGGCCGCGTCTGCGGTGGACCAGCTCATCGTGATGAGCACCGCCTCGCCGAGGACTACCGGGTCCCCGTTCCACGGACTGTTTTCGAGCTCCTCCACGGGCAGGTCGCGCAGGCTCGGGTACCGCGCGGTCAGCTCGCGGTGGAACGCGAGGGCCCGGGGATCCGCCGGGACCGCGGCTGGTTCGCGGGCGGCGAATTCCGCGTACTTGCGGGCGGCTTCCTCCGCGGTGATGACCGCGGGTTCGGGCCACACGGCGAGATCGAAACTCATCGGGACAACTCCGTTCTCGGGGAAGAGGGGACGGCTGTGGCGGGCCGGTCCACTGTGGACCGGCCCGCCGTCGCTCAGGTCGGATCGTCGCTGTCCAGGTCCGTGCGCCTGCTGGGCGGCACGGGGAGGTAGCAGCCCGGGTTCTCCGGGTCGCAGCCCACGCGGGGCAGCCGGGCACGAATGCCGCCGGGGGTGCGCTCGAAGAACGTCGCGATCTCCGCGACGCTCTCGCCCGCGATCCACCGGTTCTCCAGCTCCGCGTCCATCTCCTCGTTCCACGGGCGGCCCTGCTGGGCAGGACGGCCCGCGGATCTTCGCCGCGGCGCCCGGCCCGCGCCGGTCGCCGACAGCAGGCCGTCCGCGACGAGGTCGGCCACCGTGGCCGCCACCGCGACGTCCAGGTCGAGGCTGCCCTCGGCGACCGGTTCGCCGCCGGGGCCGCCGGCTTCCAGGGTGATCATCACCCGGGGAGTCGGTTCGGTGCGGTCGTCGTCCGTCCTGGTGGCGACCGCGATCTGGTAGGTGATTTCCTGTGCCCGGACCTCGGTCCGGCGCTCTTCGATGATCGACATGCCACGAAGCTAGCGCGCACCCCCGACAATTTTCGGCCACGCGCTGCTCACGGCCCGCTTCGCTCCGAAACTGTCGGACCCCTCGCCTAACGTCCCTCCTCGACCACACCACGTGATCGGGAGGCGACGATGGGGCATTGGCGGAAGAGACAGAAAAGACGCTGCCCCGGTCCGGGCGAACCGGACCGGGGCAGCGGACTGCGTCGACTTCGCTCAGAAGTGCAGCAGCTGGGCCAGCGTGCTCTGCTTCTCCTGGGCGGCCTTCGCGGAGTTGTCCGACTTCTGCGCCGCGGCGCCGTCGGGCACCGGTGCCGGCACCGGGTCGCACTGGACGTCCGAGTGGTTGCCGGGCTGGCGCTTCGGCAGCTTGCCGGTGGCCAGGTAGTCGGCGATCTTGTCGTCCACACAGGACACCCCGGACAGCGAGCCGGCGTGCGTCGTGCCGCCCGGCGCGCTGATCAGGCTCGAGTTCGGGAACCGCTTCCGGACCTCGAGGCTGCCGGCGTACGGCGTCGCCGCGTCCAGCTCCTCGCTGATCAGCAGCGCCCCGGCCACCTTGCGGCCGTCGATGTCCACCGGCTTGCCCGCCTTCGCCGGCCAGTACACGCAGGGCGCGTTGAACCAGGCGTTGCCCCAGGTCTCGAACGGGGCCTTGAAGTAGGTCAGCCAGTTGTCGGCGCGCCACTTGTTCCAGTTCGTCGGCCACTGGACGTCGGTGCACTGCACGCCCGCGTACACGGCGAACCCGTTGTCGTCACCGGGCGGGTTCGAGCTGTCGTAGAGCTCCTTCAGGGTCTGCCAGTCGCCCTTGTGGACGTAGCCGTCGAAGGCCTTGGCCATGTCGACCCAGCCGAAGACGTAGTAGCCGGCCTGCAGGAAGATGTCGGTCCACTCGTCGCCGCCGATGACGCCGCCCGCCGGGTTCTTGGCGAGCTTGCGCTGGGTGTCGTACCAGAGCTTCTCGACGGCGCCACCGGTCTTGCCGAGGTGGTAGATGCTGTCGTAGGACGCCAGCCAGGCGAAGTAGATCTTGATGTTCTTGTCGAACGCGACGTCCTGGTCGAGGTTGGCCTGGTACCAGACCTTCCGCGGGTCGACGTTGCCGTCCAGCACCATCCGGCGGACGTTCTTCGGGTACAGCGTGCTGTACACCTGGCCGAGGTAGGTGCCGTAGGAGAAGCCGTAGTAGTTGATCTGCTTCTCGCCCAGCGCCTTGCGCAGGCTGTCCATGTCCTGCGCGACGTCGGTCGTCTTGAGGTGGTCGAGGATCGCGCCGTTCTTCTTGCACGCGTCGGCGTAGCCCTTGGAGCGGGCGAGCCAGGTCTTCTCGAGCCCCGGCGTGGTCGGCACGTACGCGGGCCGGTTGTAGCTGAAGTAGTTCCCGTCGCAGCTGATCGACGGCTTGCTGGACCCGACGCCCCGCGGGTCGAAGCCGATCCAGTCGTAGTTGTCCCCCGCGTGGTTCGGCACGTACTTGCCGAGCACCGAGAGCCCGAGGCCGGAGCCGCCGGGGCCACCCGGGTTCACCAGCATGATCCCCTGCGACTGCGGGGTCTTGTGCTTGATCCGCGACACCGCGACGGAGACCTTCGCCCCGCCCGGCTTCGCGTAGTCCATCGGCACCTCGAGGAAGCCGCACTCGGCGCCCGCGGCCTTCAGGTTCGCCGACGCGCAGGGCCCCCAGGCGATCGGCGCGGGGCTGAACTGCACCCCGGGGTCCGCCGAAGCGGCGGGCGCGGCGGCCATCAGCCCGGCCGCGAGCCCCGCGGCGGCGACAGCGGCAACGATTCTCTTCACAGTCGTCCTTTTCATCCGCATTGGACAGAGTTCGCCGGATTCCGGCGAAACTACCGGCAACCTTCGCCAATCTCGTCGACCGGCGCGACTTCCGCCATCCGTCTTTCGTCGGTACCTGCGCCGGTCGCGGAGGGCCGGAACTGTCGGTGCCCGGCAGTACGCTCCGGACCGCCGGAGGACGACGGGAGGGTGCATGAGCGTGGACGAACAGCTGGTCAAGGCGGTCCGCACCGGGCTGGCCGGGCTGGCGGACCCGGTGAAAGCGCCGGCGATGCAGGCGTACATGAAGTCGGCCATGCCGTTCCGCGGGGTGGCTTCGCCCGAGCGAAGCGTGCTTCTCAAGGGGGTACTGGCCGACCACATACTGCCCGATCGGGTGACATATACGGCGACGGTGCTGGAGTTGTGGCGGGCAGCGGAATTCCGCGAGGAGCGGTACGCGGCCATCGCGCTTTCCGGGCACCGGGCGTACCGGCAGTGGCAGGACCCGGAGCTGGTGCCGATGTACGAGGAGATGATCGTCAGCGGGGCGTGGTGGGACCACGTGGACGAGCTCGCCATCCGCCGGGTCGGGCCGATCCTGCGCGCCGACCGGGGCAGGGTCACCCCGATCATGCTGAGCTGGGCGGCGGACCGCGACCTCTGGCGCCGCCGCACGGCGATCATCTGCCAGATCGGCGCCAAGGAGGACACGGACACTGACCTGCTCACCCGCACGATCGAGCCGGCGATCGCCGAGCCGGAGTTCTTCCTGCGCAAGGGAATCGGCTGGGCCCTGCGCGAGTACGCGAAGACGAGCCCGGACTGGGTCCGGTCCTTCGTGGACGATCACCCGGGACTGTCGGGGTTGTCTCGCCGGGAGGCGCTCAAGCACATCGGCTGAGGGGGCCGGGGGGCCGGGGGGCCGGGACGAGAGTAGCCGTGCGGGTCGTCTGGCGGTAGCGGGCTCCCTGTCCAAGCGCGAAACGCGAAGAGGGGCCGGTTTCCCGGCCCCTCCCGCGGTGAAACTTCCTCGTGCGAGCCGGCTACGCCCGCAGGGTCGCCTCGAAGCGCTCGCCTGCTGCTGCCACCGCTGCGTCGCGGGCCTTCGTGGCCTCGTCGACCGTCAGCGTGCGGTCCGGTGCGCGGAAACGGAGCTTGTACGCCAGCGAACGCTTGCCCTCGCCGACCTGCTCGCCCGCGTACACGTCGAACAGCGTGATGTCCTCGAGGAGCTCGCCCGCGCCGTCGCGCAGGACCGCTGCCAGGTCCGCCGTCGGCACCTCTGCCGCCGCGACCAGGGCCACGTCCAGGAGCACCGGCGGGTACCCCGACACGCTCGGCGCCGGGCGGGCGTCCGGCAGCGGGATCGCGTCCAGGTCCAGCTCCATCGCCACCGTGCGCGGCGGCAGGCCGAGGGCCTCGACCACCTTGGGGTGCAGCTCGCCCGCGTGGCCGACCGGCCAGTCGCCGACCTGGAGCCGGGCGCAGCGGCCCGGGTGCCACGGCGGCAGGTCCGCCGCCTGCACCGTCAGCTCGATGCCGGCGGCCTCCGCGATCGTCCGGGCGGCCTGCACCGCGTCGGCCCAGTTCGCCGGCTCGCCGCCGCCCCACCAGCCCGCTCGGTGGCGCTGGCCGGCGAGCACGACCGCCACGTGCAGCGGCTGCTGCGGCACCGCCGCTTCGAGCAGCGCGAGCTCTTCGTCCGACGGCCGGCCTTCGACGCCGAGGTCCGGGACCTTCAGCGGGTTCGGCGCGGGCAGCACCACCTGGCCGATGTGGTAGAGCGAGACGTCCTTCATCCCGCGGGACACGTTGCGCTGCAGCGTGTCCAGCAGGCCCGGCAGCAGCGTGGTGGCCAGCCGGTTGCGGTCGGCCTCCAGCGGGTTGCGGACCACGACCGTCTTGCGGCGGACGTCGTCCGTCGGCAGGCCGAAGGCGTCCCAGACCCCGTCGCTGATGAACGGGAACGGCCGCACCTCGACGTACCCGGCTTCGGCCAGCGCCCGCGAAACACTCCGGACGCGCCGCTGGGCGTCGGTCAGGCCGCGGCCGGCCGGAGCGGCGGGCAGCGTCGACGGGATGCTGTCGTAGCCCTCCAGCCGCAGCACCTCTTCGACCAGGTCGGCGGGCTGGCGCAGGTCGCCGCGCCAGCTCGGCGGGATCGCCGTGACCTGGCCGGTGCCGTCGTCGCCCGTGCTGACCGAGACCTTGCAGCCGATCTGGGACAGCCGCCGGACGGTCACGCCGCGCTGGTAGTTCACGCCCGCGACCTTGTCGGGCAGGTTGATCGGCATCACGACCGGCGGGTTCGGCTCGATCGAGCCCTCGTCGGTGCGGCCGGGCTGGATCGCGGCGTCGCCGTACTGGCGCAGCAGGCGCGCGGCCAGCTCGACGGCGGCCGGGCACAGCTGCGGGTCGGTGAACCGCTCGAACCGCTTGGCGGCCTCGGAGAACAGCTTGTGCCGGCGCGCGGTCCGGCTGATCGCGGCCGGGTTCCAGTGCGCCGCCTCGAGCAGGACGTCGGTGCTCTCCGGCGTGATCTCGGTGCTCGCGCCGCCCATCGTGCCGGCGAGGGAGATGACGCCGCTGTCGTCGGCGATGATCACGTCGTCCGGGTCCAGCGTGCGCTCGACGTCGTCCAGCGTGGTCAGCTTCTCGCCCGGCTTCGCCCGCCGGACCACCAGGTCGCCCTGGATGGCCTTGGTGGCGAACGCGTGCAGCGGGTGCCCGAGCTCGAGCATCACGTAGTTGGTCACGTCGACGGCCAGGGAGATCGACCGGATGCCGGCCAGCATCAGCCGGCGCCGCATCCACCACGGCGTCGGCGCGGTCGCGTCCAGGCCGGTGACGCGCCGCAGCACGAACCGCGGGCAGCCCTCCGGGTCCTCGACGTGCACCGGCCAGGCGTCGCCCTCGGCCGCCGGGACCTCCAGCAGCGCCGGGTCGCCGAAGGCCACGTCCAGCGCGTTCGACAGCTCGCGCGCGAGGCCGCGGACCGACAGCGCGTAGCCGCGGTCCGGGGTCGGGGCCAGCTCGATCACGGTGTCGCCGAGGCCGAGGAGCTCGGCCGCGTCGTCACCCGGGCTCGCGGTGCCCGAGGGCAGCACGAGGATGCCGGTGTGGTCGTCGCCGAGGCCCAGCTCACGGGCGGAGCAGATCATCCCGTCGCTGACCCGGCCGTAGGTCTTGCGCGACGCGATGGTGAAGTCGCCGGGCAGGACGGCGCCGGGCAGCGCGATGACGACCAGGTCGCCCTCGGTGAAGTTGCGGGCGCCGCAGACGATGCCGCGGGTCCGGATGCCGTGCGGGCCCTCGTCGAACTCGCCGGCTTCGTCGTCGTCCTCGTCTTCTTCGTCGTCGGCCGGCTCCTCCGGCTCTTCGGCCTCTTCGCCGACGTCGACGCGGCAGAACCGGATCGGCTTCTTGAACTCGGTGAGCTCCTCGATCTCGGCCACCCGGCCGACGACCAGCGGGCCGGTCACCGGCCCGAGCTGCTTCAGGTCGTCGACCTCGATGCCGATCCGGACGAACGCGTCGGCCAGGTCCTGCGGCGTGACCTCCTCGCCGATGTCGAGGTGCTCGGTCAGCCAGCTGACGGGGACTCGCACTACGCCTCCGTTCCGAAGGGAAGGGTGAAGCGGACGTCGCCTTCCACCATGTCGCGCATGTCCGGGATCCCGTTGCGGAACTGCAGGGTGCGCTCGATGCCCATGCCGAAGGCGAAGCCCGAGTACACCTCGGGGTCGACGCCGCAGGCGCGCAGCACGTTCGGGTTGACCATGCCGCAGCCACCCCACTCGACCCAGCCGGGGCCGCCCTTCTTCTCCTCGAACCAGACGTCCACCTCGGCGGACGGCTCGGTGAACGGGAAGAAGTGCGGGCGCAGGCGGGTCTTGGAGTTCTCGCCGAACATCGCGCGGGCGAAGGCGTCCAGCGTGCCCTTGAGGTGCGCCATCGTGATGCCCTTGTCCACCGCGAGGCCCTCGACCTGGGTGAACACCGGGGTGTGCGTCGAGTCGAGCTCGTCGGTGCGGTACGTGCGGCCCGGGCAGACGACGTACACCGGCAGGTCGCGGTGCAGCAGGGTGCGGGCCTGCACCGGCGAGGTGTGCGTGCGCAGCACCAGGCCGGAGTCCTCCTCGCCGACGTAGAACGTGTCCTGCAGCTGGCGGGCCGGGTGGTCCTTGCCGAAGTTCAGCGCGTCGAAGTTGAACCACTCGGCTTCGAGCTCCGGGCCCTCGGCGACTTCGTAGCCCATCGCGACGAACGCGTCGGCGACGCGCTCGGAGATGGTGCTGATCGGGTGCCGGGCGCCGCGCGGGACGCGGTCCCACGGGAGCGTCACGTCGACGGCCTCCTCCCGCAGCACGCGCTCGTCGCGCTCCACCTGGAGCTCGGCGCGGCGGGTGTCGAAGGCCGACTGGACGGCCTGGCGGGCCTCGTTGACGCGCTTGCCCGCCTCGGCCTTCTCCTGCTTGGGCAGGGCGCCGATCTCGCGGCGGGCCAGCAGCAGCGGCGAGTGATCGCCGAGGTGAGCCGGCTTGACCTCGGCCAGCGCTTCGAGCCCGGTCGCGGCGGCGAACGCGGCTTCGGCGGCCTTGACCGCTTCCTGCAGCGTCTCGGGGGCGAGCACCGCGCCCTGGGCTTCCTTCTCCTTGGCTCCGGACATAACTCCTCGGCGTCCGCTGGGACTGGTTGTACGCGCGCCGCCGGACACGCGGCGCACGAGAGGTCAAAGGTGGGAAAAGTCTATGGGATCGGGTCCGCGCGCCCCCGGTCGCCCCGGGCCGCGCGGACGCACGGTCAGCGCTCGCGGAACGCGTCGGCGAAGTCGACCGACGCGAACTCGCCGGGAACGACGCCGTCGGCGGCGTAGCGGTACAGCGCCACCTGGTAGATCCCGGACAAAGTCGTGGTGAAGACCGCCACCAGCAGGGTCCAGACGATCGCCAGCCCGACCGCGACGAACACGGTGGCCGTGCCGCCGAGCAGGAAGCCGGCCCCGAGGAACACGACGTACCCGGCCAGGGTGAGCAGGAAGCCGATCAGGCCGAGGCCCGCGGTGCCGACGACGTTCTCGCCCCAAGCGCGGCGGAACAGTTCGACCGAGCGCTTGACGCTGCCGCGGACGCCGGCGCCCTCCAGCATGACGACCGGCAGCACGAGGAACGTGGTGAGCCGCCAGGCCAGGCCGATCAGGCCGCTGATGATGCTGCCGAGGAAGCCCAGCCGTTCCTCGATCGTGCGCAGCACGACGCTGACCGTCGCGGTGAGGCCGGCCCAGCCGAGCAGGGCCGGCCAGCGGCGGCCCGCCGCGGCCAGGCCCGCGCCGACGCCGGGCACGCCGCCGTCGCCGCGCAGCGCGACGTCCGCCTGGGAGATCAGGCCGGCGTTGAAGAAGATCGTGGCGAACGCCGAGACCAGGTAGAAGGCCGCCAACAGCACGTACGTGCCGACGCTGGGCCGGAAATGCTCGCCCGCGAGGTCGACGGTGAAGAACGCGGGCGTGAGGAACGCCGCGGCGACCAGCAGCCCGGCGATCCCGGCGAGCACCGGGAACCACGCCAGGCCCTTGTGGGCGCGCAGCACCCGGAGCGAAGCGACGAACAACGCGTACGAACGGGCGAGCCTGCCCATGATTTCCCCCCGGTGACCACAGTGGATACCGGGTCAGCCTAGCGCCTGGTCAGCGACGTGCTGCCATCGCGCTCGTGTACACGCAGACGGCGGCCGCGGTGGCCAGGTTGAGGCTCTCCGCCTTGCCGTACAGCGGGATCCGGACGGCGAGGTCGGCGCGGTCGAGGACGTCGGCGGGCAGGCCGTGGGCCTCGTTGCCGAAGACCCAGGCCGTGGGCTCGGCGAGATCCACCCGATCGAGTTCGGCGTCGGCGTAGCCGTGCGCGGCGAACGTGCGCAGGCCCGCTGCCGAGCAGGCGGCCAGGGCGGCCGGGACGTCGCGGACGCGCGCGATCGGCAGGTGGAAGAGGCTGCCGGCGGCCGCGCGGACGCACTTGCCGTTGTGCGGGTCGACGGTGTCGCCCGCCAGGACCACGGCGTCGGCGCCCGCCGCGTCGGCGACGCGGATCACCGTGCCCGCGTTGCCGGGGTCGGCGACGTCCACCAGCACCACGACGAGCCGGGCGCCGGGGCTCACGGCCTCTTCGAGCGGACGGTCGAGCAGCGCGCAGACGGCCACGATGCCCTGGGGCGTCACGGTTTCGGACAGGCCGTCGGCAGCGCGGTCGGTGATCGGCGAGACTCCGACGCCGGCCGCGCGGGCCGCGTCCACCAGGTCCGCGTGCTGCGCCGCCGCGCGCTCGGTGACGAACAGCTCGTGCACCGAGCCGTGCTCGAGCGCCGCCTCGACGGCGTTGGCGCCTTCGGCCAGGAATCGGCCGGTCTTGTCGCGTTCCGCGCGCCGCGTCAGCTTGCGCGCAGCAACGACCCGGGGGGTCCGTTCGGTGAACGGATCCACCCCGGGTCGGGGAAAGCTGCCGGTCAGGCCGACTTCTTTTCGGTGTTCACGTTGGCCTTGGCGAGCTCGGCCAGCGCGGTGAAGGCGGCGGCGTCGTTGACGGCGAGGTCCGCGAGGATCTTGCGGTCGACCTCGACACCCGCGGCCTTGATGCCCTGGATGAACCGGTTGTAGGTCACGCCGTTCGCGCGGGCGGCCGCGTTGATGCGGGTGATCCACAGCTGGCGGAAGTCACCCTTGCGGGCACGGCGGTCCCGGTAGGCGTAGTTGAGCGAGTGAAGCGTCTGCTCCTTGGCCTTGCGGTACAGCCGCGAACGCTGGCCGCGGTAGCCGCTGGCCAGTTCGAGAGTTGCGCGACGCTTCTTCTGGGCGTTGACCGCCCGCTTGACGCGTGCCACGGGTCCATCCTGTCGATCTCAGGGGGCGAAGGGGACGCCCCGGGTGGTTACAGCAAGTTCTGCGGGATCAGATGCCGAGCAGGCGCTTGACGCGGCCGGCCTCGGTCTTCGCCAGCTCGGTGGTGCCCTCGAGCCGGCGGGTGAGGCGGTTCGACTTCTTCTCCATGAGGTGGCGGCGGCCGGCCTTCTGGCGGCGCAGCTTGCCCGTGCCCGTGACGCGGATCCGCTTGGACGTCCCGCTGTGGGTCTTCATCTTCGGCATTTCAGTCCTCTTTCGTGCGGCGGCTCACCGGAAATTCCGGTGAGCCGCTGACTGTGCTGGTCGGCGCCTACGCGTCGGGAGTCGGCTCGGGGGCCGTCTCCGCCTTCGCCTTCGGCTTCACGTTCTTGTGCGGGGCCAGCACCATGATCATGTTGCGACCGTCCTGCTTGGCCGACGATTCGACGAAGCCGAGCTCCGTGACGTCTTCGGCGAGCTTCTGCAGCAGCCGGTAGCCGAGCTCCGGCCGGGACTGCTCGCGGCCGCGGAACATGATCGTGACCTTGACCTTGTTGCCAGCCGCCAGGAAGCGCGACACGTGACCCTTCTTGGTCTCGTAGTCGTGCTGGTCGATCTTGGGGCGCAGCTTCTGTTCCTTGATGACGGTCAGCTGCTGGTTGCGACGCGACTCGCGGGCCTTCTGCGCGCTCTCGTACTTGAACTTGCCGAAGTCCATGAGCTTGCACACCGGCGGGCGGGCCTGCGGCGCGACCTCGACGAGGTCGAGATCGTTCTCCTGCGCCAGGCGCAGCGCATCCTCGATCCGGACGATGCCGACCTGTTCACCGGCGGGCCCGACGAGTCGGACCTCCGGCACCCGGATTCGGTCGTTGATGCGTGTCTCGGAGCTGATGGGGCCTCCTTGGTCCGAGGAATGTTTCCTGTTCTCGTTTCGACCTGGTGCCCACATAGCGAAGGCCCCGACACCTTCCGGTGCGCGGGGCCCACTCTGTTTCCGATCGTGCCCGGCCGCGAGGCCTGACACTTCACCCTGGACTGGTGTCCGGGCGAGACCGGACCCGGCCACCTCTACGGTGACGCGGGTGGGAGCGGGGCTCCACTTGCCGCCCCCGATCGCTCGGGGGCTGGTCGCTCGTGGAAGGGTACCAGACGTGTCAGAACAACCCTCCGAACAGGCCCCCTATTCCCCGGACGACCGCGACCTGGCCGAGATCCCCAGCGTGGAGGTGATCAGCCGCGCGGCCGTGATGCTGCTGTCGGCCGGGGCCGAACGGCTCGGCCTGGCCGACGCCGACCCGGCGACGTCCCCGCACCGCGACCTCGACGAAGCCCGCCGGCTCATCACCGCGCTGGCCGGGCTCGTGACGGCGTCCGCCGAGTACCTGGGCCTGCACGCCGGGCCGTTGCGCGATGGCCTGCAGTCGCTCCAGAAGGCCTTCCGGGAAGCTTCCGCCGTGCCTGACGCCCCCGGTCAGGGCCCCGGCGAAAAGTACACCGGTCCCGTCTACTGACCTTCTCACTCGTCCGGTTCCTTGCCGGCCGAGTCCCCCGACATCTAACATGTTAGATGTGAGTCTCTCCAAAGTCGCCCGCCCGTTGCTCCGCGACGAGGCGTACGAACGCATCCGGCAGGCCATCGTCGACGGCACGCTGCCGCCGGGCACCCCGCTGCGCGACGGCGACCTCGCCGAGCAGCTCGGGCTCTCCAAGGCCCCCGTCCGCGAGGCCCTGCGGCGCCTCACCGAGAACGGGCTCGTCGACTCGAAGCCGCAGAGCTACACGCGGGTCTCCGAGGTGATGTCCGCCGACGTCCTCGACGCCCGGGAGATCGTCCGGGTGCTGCACGAGTTCGCGGTGAAGCAAGCGGTCGCGAAGTGCGGCCCCGCCGACATCGCCGCCATGCGCGCGGCCAACGACCGGTTCGCGAACGCCATCGAAGCCGGGGACATCGCGGCCGCCGTCAAGGCGGACGACGAGCTGCACGACATCCCCGTCCGGCTGGCCGGCAACGCCGCCGTCGCCGCGACCCTCGACCGCTATACACCGCTGCTGCGCCGGCTGGAGCACACCCGGTTCAGCTCGGCTCTCGCCTGGAACTCCGTGGAGCGCCACCGGTGGCTCATCGACGCTCTCGAAGCCCGTGACACCGGCACGGCGGTGTCCGTCATCTCGACCATCTGGACCGATCTGCTGGAGGACCGATGACCCTCGCCGACTTCCCGCGTTATCCCCTGCTGTTCGGCCCGTCGCCGGTGCACCCGCTGGAGCGCCTGACCGACCACCTGGGCGGCGCGAAGATCTGGGCCAAGCGCGAAGACGTCAACTCGGGCCTGGCCTACGGCGGCAACAAGACGCGCAAGCTCGAGTACCTCGTCGCCGACGCGCTCGCGCAAAAGGCGGACACCCTGGTCTCCATCGGCGGCGTCCAGTCCAACCACACCCGCCAGGTCGCGGCCGCCGCCGCGCGGGCCGGGCTGAAGGCCGTGCTGGTGCAGGAAAGCTGGGTCGACTGGCACGACCCGCTCTACGACAAGGTCGGCAACATCCAGCTCTCGCGGATCCTCGGCGCCGACGTCCGGCTCGTCGAAGCCGGCTTCGGCATCGGCTTCAAGCAGACCTGGGAGGACGCCGTCGCCGAGATCGAGGCCGGCGGCGGGAAGCCGTACGCCATCCCGGCCGGTGCGTCGGACCACCGGCTCGGCGGGCTCGGGTTCGCGAACTGGATCGTCGAGCTGGAACAGCAGGAAGAAGAACTGGGCGTCTTCTTCGACACGGTGATCGTCTGCTCGGTCACCGGCAGCACGCAGGGCGGGATGGTCGCCGGGACCGCGCTCGGCAAGAAGCGCCGGATCCTCGGCATCGACGCCTCGGCCAAGCCGGACGAAACCCGCGAACAGATCACGCGCATCGCGCGCACGACCGCCGAGCTGATCGGCGCCGGCGAGATCCCCGAGGTCGAGCTGGACGACCGCTACCACGCGGGGATCTACGGCATCCCCGACAAATCCACAGTGGACGCCATCGAGACCTGCGCCCGGCTGGAGGGCATGATCACCGACCCCGTGTACGAAGGCAAGTCCATGGCGGGACTCATCGACCTGGTCGGCCGGGGTGAGATCACCAGCGACTCGAACGTCCTCTACGCCCACCTCGGCGGGCAGCCCGCGCTCAACGGCTACACGAGCGTCCTCGGCTGAACCGGTGGGCCGGGGCAACCCCGGCCCACCGAAGGCTCAGTCCAGCACGCAGAGCACGTCGATCTCGACGAGGAGCTCGCCCGGGAGGCCGACGTACACCGTCGTGCGGGCGGCGTGCGGCGCGTCGCCGATCAGCTCGTTGTAGACCTCGTTGAACGGCGCGAAGTGCGCCGTGTCGGTGAGGTACACCCGCACCATGATCGCGTCGGCCAGGCTCGAGCCCGCCTCGGCGAGCACGGCTTCGAGGTTCTTGAACGTCTGCCGGGTCTGGCCCACGACGTCGTCGCCGACGATCTCGTTCGTGGCCGGGTCGAAGGCCACCTGGCCCGCGACCTGCAGCAGGTTCCCCTTGCGGACGGCCTGCGAGAACTTCGCCGGCGGCTTCGGCGCGTTCTCGGTGGAAACTGCCGTCTTGCTCATCAGTGCCCCTTTCCGTTCTCCGTCCATCCACTGTGGACGGAAGCTTCCGTGGTCGCCGCGCGCAGGTCCGGGACCAGCGCCAGCAGGCCTTCGTAGTCGAGCAGCACCTTCGGCACCGACATCGACGCGGCGGCCAGCACCTCACCGTCCGCCCCGCGGACCGGCGCCGCGATGCAGTGGATGAAGTCCTCGTGCTCGGCGTTGTCGACGGCGTACCCGAGCCGGCCGACGCGCTCCAGCTCGGCGAGATACGCATCAGGCGTCGTGATCGTGTTCGGCGTCAGCGCCGGGTAGTTCATGGACCGCGCGATCTCCTCGCGCCGCGCCTCCGGCATCGCCGCGACGAGCACCTTGCCGACGGCCGTGCAGTGCAGCGGCGCGCGTTTGCCGACGCGCGAGTACATCCGCACCGAGTGCCGGCCCTCGTACTTGTCGATGTAGACGACTTCGCCGTCGTCGTAGCTGGCCAGGTGCACGGTGTGCCCGGTGCGCGCGTTGAGCGCGGCCAGCGCGGGCTGGGCGCTGCGCCGGACGTCGATCGAGTCGAGGGCCTGGTTGGCCAGGTCGAACATGGCGCTGCCGAGCCGGTAGTACCGCGTGCCCTCGCGCCGGACGAAGTGGTGCTGTTCGAGGGTGCGCAGCAGGCGCAGCACGGTGGACTTGTGGACGCCGATCTCGTCGGCGAGGTCGTCGAGCGTGCGCGCGTCCTTCGCGATGGAGTTCAGCAGCGTCAGCGCGCGGTCCAAGCTCTGGCTCACGTGAGCACGCCCTCTCCGGTCAGCCGGGCCGACTGCCACTCGTCGGGGCCGGCGTTCAGCAGGCTATCCACGACCGTGCGCGGCAGGGGCACCCCGACGTCGTCGTGGGTGAGCAGGGTCGCCGCGGCTTGCAGGTGGCCCTGCCGCAGCCGCGCGAGCGGTGAAGCGTCCCGCAGTGTCGCCGCCAGGAAGCCCGCGGCGAACGCGTCCCCGGCGCCGACCGGCTCGACGACGTCGACCCGCAGCGCCGGCGCGAACAGCGGCTCCCCTTCGACCAGCGTCGCGCCGCGTTCGCCGTGCTTGACGACGAGCGTGCGCGGCCCCGGCAGCAGCTCCCGCAGCTCGGCCGGGTCGCCGGTCCCCCAGACGTGCTGGGCCTCGTCGTCGCCGGTCAGGACGATGTCGGCCTGCCCGGCCAGCTCGGCGAGCAGCCGGGGATCGCGGCCTGCCCACAGCGCGGGCCGCAGGTTGACGTCGAACGAGATCAGCCGGTCGCCGCGGGGCATTTCCAGCAGGGCGCGCACCAGCGCGAGGCAGCTCTCGGACAGCGCGGGCGTGATGCCGGACAGGTGCAGCACGCGGACGCCGTCGAGGTGCAAGCGATCCAGCAGCGCAGGGCCCATCCCGGACGCGGCGGAGCCCGCCCGGTAGTAGCGCACCGGGCTGCCACCGGCGCCGCTTTCCTTGATGTAGAGCCCGGTCGGGCGCTCCGGGTCGACGGAGCACGCGCTGACGTCGACGCCGTGGGAAGCGATCTCCCGGAGCATCGCGCGGCCGAACGGGTCGTCGCCGACCGCGCTCACCCAGCCGCTCGGGACGCCGAGGGCCGGCAGGTGACAGGCGACGTTCGACTCGGCGCCGCCGATCGTGCGCGTCCACCGCTTCACCTCGTCCGGCGGGCCGGGTTCGGCGGGCACGAACAGCGCCATCGTCTCGCCGACACAGAGCACCTCGGGCCCGCTTGTCACTTTCCGTCTCCCCTGTCCGTCACCCCGTTGACCTGTGGCGACCCGGATGCTACACCTATGGCACTCAAAATGCGCAACAGTCGTTGCAACATACGCAACCGAGGTCGCCGCCGATGAACCCTTGCCTGATGGACCCCGCCGCGCTCGCCGCCCTCCGCGACGAGCGGATCGACTGGCGCTTCCGCTCGGCTGCCCCCGCCCTGACCGGGCTCACGCTCACCGAAGCCGCGGACCGGCGGCTGAACCTGTTCACCGACGGGTTCTTCGCGCCCTTCGTCGTCCTCGACGACGACGCGCTCGAGCACAACCTGCGGACGATGGCCGCGTGGTGCGAAGCCCGTGGCGTCGTGCTCGCCCCGCACGGCAAGACGACCATGGCACCGCAGCTGTTCGCCCGCCAGATCGAGCACGGCGCGTGGGGCATCACCTGCGCGAACGCCGGGCACCTCCGGATCTACCGCGCGTTCGGCGTCTCCCGGATCCTGCTGGCCAACCAGTTCCTGGACCCGAGCGGTCTCCGCTGGCTGGCCGCCGAGCTGGCCGCCGACCCGGACTTCGAGTTCGTCTGCTGGGTCGACTCGGTCCGCGGGGTCGAGCTGATGACCGAAGCTCTCGAAGGCTCCGAGCGCCCGGTCGACGTCCTCCTCGAGCTGGGCGCCGACGGCGGCCGCACCGGCGTGCGCGACACCGCGACCGCGCTGGCCGTCGCCGAGGCGGTGCACGCGAGCCCGGCGTTGCGGCTGCGCGGCACCGGCGGGTACGAAGGCGCGCTCTCGCACGACACTGACGAAGCCGCGCTCGCCAAGATCAGCTCCTATGTGGACGGCCTGCGCGACCTCGCCATCACGTTCGCGGACAAGGGCATGCTCGACGGGCAGATCATCGTCACCGCCGGCGGCAGCGCGTACTTCGACCAGGTCGCCAACGAACTGACGAAGCCGTGGCCGGGCGGCCTCGACGTGCTCCCGGTACTGCGCAGCGGCGCGTACATCACTCACGACGACGGCTTCTACCGCGAGATCTCCCCGCTCGGTGACCACCCGCGCATCGACGGCGTCGAGTCGTTCCGGCCCGCGCTGCGCGCCTGGGCGCAGGTGACGTCGAAGCCGTCGGACGAGCTCGCGCTGCTGACCATCGGCAAGCGCGACGCGTCCTTCGACGAGGGCATGCCCGAGCCGCAGCTGCGCCGCACCCCGACCGGTCCCGCCGAGCCCCTCGACGGGCACGTCGTCGCGAAGATGAACGACCAGCACGCGTTCCTCACCCTGCCCGCCGGGTCGCCGGTCGAGGTCGGCGACTGGATCGGGCTCGGCCTCTCGCACCCGTGCACAGTGTTCGACAAGTGGCCGCTGCTGCCGATGACCGCAGCCGACGGCGAGACCGTCGTCGACCTGGTCCGGACGTGGTTCTGATGGACGTCGTCGTCAAGAACGTGCTGGTCGCCGACGGCACCGGCGACGCGCTGACCCGCCACGACGTCGGCATCACCGGCGAGAAGATCGCCAGCGTCGGCGAGGCGGGCTCGCTGGCCGGGCGCCGGAACATCGACGGGCACGGGCTGGTGCTCGCGCCCGGGTTCATCGACATGCATTCGCACTCCGACCTGCAGCTGCTGGCCAACCCGGACCACGCGGCCAAGATCACCCAGGGCGTCACGACGGAGGTGCTCGGCCAGGACGGGCTGTCGTACGCGCCGGTCGACGACGCCGTCCTCGAAGCACTGCGGCAGCAGCTCGCCGGCTGGAACGACGACCCGGCCGGCTTCGACTGGAACTGGCGCTCGGTCGGTGAGTACCTCGACCGCCTCGACCGGGGCATCGCGGTCAACGCGGCGTACCTGGTGCCGCAGGGCACGGTCCGGATGCTGGCCGTCGGTTTCGACGACCGGCCCGCGACCGACGCCGAGATGACCCGGATGAAGGAGCTCGTCGCGACGGGCCTGGCCGAAGGCGCGATGGGGATGTCCTCGGGGCTCACCTACACGCCGGGGATGTACGCGGAGACCAGTGAGCTGGTCGAGCTGTGCAAGGTCGTCGGCGAGGGCGGCGGGTTCTACAGCCCGCACCACCGCAGCTACGGCAAGGGCGCGCTGGAGGCGTTCGCCGAGATGATCGACGTCTCGCGGCAGTCGGGCTGCCCGCTGCACCTGGCGCACGCGACGATGAACTTCTCGGTGAACAAAGGAAAAGCACCCGACCTGCTGAAGCTCCTGGACGACGCGCTCGACGACGGGTGCGACATCTCGCTGGACACCTACCCGTACCTGCCGGGCGCGACGTACCTCTCCGCGCTGCTGCCGAGCTGGGCCACCGAAGGCGGCCTGGCGCCGACCCTCGCCCGGTTGTCCGATGTGGACGAACGCGAGCGGATCCGCGCCGCGATCGAGGAGTCCGGTTCGGACGGTGCGCACGGCGTCCCGATCGACTGGGACGCCATCGAGATCAACGGCGTCCGCAACGACCACAACGCCCACCTGGTGGGGCACAGCGTGGCCGCGTCGGCACGGACCGCCGGCACCGAACCGGCGAAGCTGTACTTCGACACGCTCCTGGACGAAAAGCTCGGCACGTCCTGCCTGATGCACGTCGGGCACGAGGAGAACGTCCAGGCGATCATGCGCCACCGCACGCACACCGGCGGCAGCGACGGCCTCCTCGTCGGCGCCCGGCCGCACCCGCGCGCCTGGGGCACGTTCCCCCGCTACCTCGCCCGGTACGTCCGCGAACTGGGCGTGCTGGACCTCGCCGAGTGCGTCGCCCACCTCACCGGACGGGCCGCGCGGCGCCTGCGGCTGACCGACCGCGGGCTCGTCCGCGCCGGGTACGCCGCCGACCTGGTGCTGTTCGACCCCGACGCGGTCGCCGACACCGCCACCTTCGACGACCCACGGCAGCCCGCCGCGGGGATCACCCACGTCTTCGTCAACGGCGTCGCCGCCCTCGACGACGGCCGTCCCACCGGCGCCCTCGCCGGACACTCCCTGCGCAACCCCCGGAGAGCAAGATGATCCACTGGCTGCAACACACCACGGGTGGCCTGCTCACGCTCGCCGCCGTCTCGATCGCCGTCCTGCTGTTGCTGATCGTCAAGCTCAAGATCGAGCCGTTCATCGCGCTCATCGTGGTCGGCCTGCTCACCGCACTGGCCGCTGGCCTGCCGGTCGGCACGATCGTCGGCACCGCCCAGAAGTCGTCGGACTCCTTGCTGGAAAAGGGGTTCGGCAGCATCCTCGGGCACATCACCGCGATCATCGGCCTCGGCACGCTGCTCGGGTCGATCCTGGAACGCTCGGGTGGCGCGAAAGTGCTGACCGGGGCGCTGCTGCGGGGCTTCGGCGAGAAGCGCGCGCCGCTGGCCATGGGGGTCGCCGGGTTCATCTTCGGCATCCCGGTGTTCTTCGACATCGGCATCTTCGTGCTGGCGCCGCTGGTGTACGTCGCGGCGAAGCAGGGTAAGCGCTCGCTGGTGCTCTACGCGATGCCGCTGATCGCGGGCCTGTCGATCACGCACGCCTTCCTGCCACCGCACCCGGGTCCGGTGGCCGCGGCCGGACTGCTGCACGTCGAGCTCGGCTGGATCATCCTGATGGGCCTCGCCTGCGGCATCCCCGCGTTCCTCGTCGGCGGCGTGCTGTACGCGACCTGGATCGGCAAGCGCATCGACGTCGAGGTGCCCCAGGAGATGATCGTCGCCGAGGAAGAAGGCGAAGAAGAGGCCGACGTGCCGTCGCTGGCGCTGGTCGGCTCGATCATCGCGGTGCCGCTGGTGCTGATCCTCGCCGGCACGTTCGGCAGCATCTGGCTGCCGAAGAACTCCGCGCTGGCGGGCGTCGCCGCGTTCATCGGCACGCCGGCGGTCGCGCTCACGGTCGCCGTGCTGCTGGCGTCCTGGCTGCTCGGGCTGCGGCGCGGGTTCACCGGCAAGGACCTCAACGAACTGGCCGCGAAGTCGCTGCGGCCGGTCGCGATGATCCTGCTCGTCGTCGGCGCGGGCGCGTTCTTCGGCGCGGTGCTCTCGGCCACCGGGATCGGCAAGGCCGTCGCCGACTCGCTGCACGACGCCGGGCTGCCGGTGCTGCTCGCGGCGTACGTGATCAGCTGCGGCATGCGGATCGCCCAGGGTTCGGCCACGGTCGCCATCGTGACCACGAGCGGGATCATCGCGCCGACCGTGGCGCAGCTCGGGTATTCGCAGGTGCAGCTGGCCTTGCTGGTCATGGCGATCTCCGCCGGGTCGATCATCGCGTCGCACGTCAACGACGGTGGTTTCTGGATCGTTTCGCGGTACTTCAACATGAGCGTCGTCCAGACGCTGAAGTCGTGGACCGCGCTGGAAACCGTGCTTTCCGTCTCCGGTTTCGCGGTTTCGGCATTGCTCATGGCCGTGGTCTAGACCATACTGGAGGGAAGCCGCCGCCCGAACCCGTTGGGAGACAATGACGATGACCGGACTTTCCCGTCGTACGTTCCTCGGCGCCGCCGCCGGAGCGAGTGCCGCGACCGTTCTCGGCGCACAGTTCGCCTCCGCGGCCACCACCGCGAAGGGCTGCATCGCCGGAGGGACCGTGTACATCGGCAGTTACACCAGCGGGGCGGGCGGCCACGGCCTCGACGTCTCGAGCCGGTCGGGCGCCACGCTGGGCCCGGTCCGCACGGTGCCGGGCATCACCGACACCTCGTGGTTCGACCGGAGCGCCGACGGCAAGACCCTTTACGTCACCAACGAAGGCGACCCGAACGGGTTCGTCTCGGCGCTGAACGTCGCCGACGCCGCGAACC
This sequence comes from Amycolatopsis sp. NBRC 101858, assembly GCF_030269325.1. GTDB lineage: Bacteria > Actinomycetota > Actinomycetes > Mycobacteriales > Pseudonocardiaceae > Amycolatopsis > Amycolatopsis ponsaeliensis. The sequence goes on from NZ_BSTD01000003.1 coordinate 31,091, forward strand.
CCAAGCTGCTCAACAAGGTTTCGTCGAAGGGCGGCGCGCCGACGCACCTGAGCGTGCACTCGAGCCAGAAGTACGTGCTGGCGGCGAACTACAGCTCGGGCAGCGTCGTCGTGCTGCCGATCCTGGCCGGCGGCAAGCTCGGCGCGGCCACGGACCTGGTGACGCACCAGGCCGACTCCGGGCAGGCCCACGCCCACCAGGTCGTCAACGACCCGACCGGGCGCTGGGTGCTGTCGGTGGACCTCGGCGCCGACTCGGTGTACGTCTACTCCCTCGACGCCGGCACCGGAAAGCTCGCGCTGCACCAGCAGCTGAAGCTGCCGGCCGGCGCCGGGCCTCGGCACCTCGCGTTCGACAAGACCGGGACGTTCGCCTACATCCTGCAGGAGCTGCGCCCGGAGGTGACGGTCGCGAGCTGGGACGCGGCGGCCGGGACGCTGAAGGCGCTTTCCGTCGTCCCGGCCGTGCCGCCGGGCAGCACCGGCGACCTGTTCCCCGGCGAGATCGCGCTGTCGAAGGACGGGAAGTTCGCCTACGCCACCGTCCGCGGGCCCAACACCCTGGCGACGTTCTCCGTCGCCGGGGCGACGCTGAAGCTGGTGTCCACTGTGTCCAGTGGCGGCAACTGGCCGCGTCACGTCGCCCTCGACCCCGGCGAGAACTGGTTCTACGTCTCGAACCAGCGCTCCGGCACCGTCACCTGGCTGCCGCGCGACCCGGCCACCGGCCTGCCCGGCGCGGTCGCCGGCAGCCTCGCGGTCCCCGACGTCAACTCGGTTCACTTCGCCTGACGCCGTTCGGGCACCCACTGGAGGATTCGTCATGAGACTGCGCCGCACCCTGCCCTTGATCGCCGGGCTGGCCCTGCTGGCCGGCTGCGCGCCCACCCAGTCCGCGCCCGCCGGCTCCGGCGGGGACGAGAAGACCGGCACCGTCCGCGTCTGGCTGTTCGACGAGGCCAACCGCGCGCCGAAGGAGGCCGCGGTCAAGGACGCCATCGCCGAATTCAAGGCGGCGCACCAGGGCGTCGAGGTCGACGTCCAGTGGGTGCCGGTCGAAGGCCGCGCCGACAAGTTCTCCGGGGCCTTCACCGACCCGGCGAGCGCGCCGGACGCCGCCGAGTTCGGCAACACCGACGTCTCCAGCTACGCCGCCACCGGCGCGCTCGCCGACCTGACCGGCGACCTGGCGTCGTGGAGCGAGGGCAAGGACCTCATCCCGACCGTGCTGGACACCGCCAAGTCCGGCGGCAAGACCTACGGCCTGCCCTGGTACACCGGCATCCGCGCGCTGTACTACCGCACCGACGTCTTCACCGAGCTGGGCCTCAAGCCGCCTGCGACGCTCTCGGAGCTGACCGAGGACGCCCGGAAGATCCGCGCCGCCAAGCCGGACCTCTACGGCATCTCGGTCGGCGGCAAGTACACCTACGCGATGCTGCCCTTCCTCTGGGCCAACGGCGGCGAGCTGGCGCAGGAGGAAGGCGGCAAGTGGAAGTCGTCGGTCACCGGTGACCAGGCCAAGGCCGGCGTGACGCAGTACGCGACCCTGCTCAAGGACGACATCTGCCCGCCCGCGCAGTGCGCGAACCTGACCGGCACGCAGAGCGTCACGGCCTTCGCCGGCGGCAAGGCCGGGATGACCATCGGCGGCGACTTCAACCGCAAGGCCGTCGAACAGGGCGCGGTGAAGGGCAAGTACGCCGTCGTGCCGATCCCGGGCACGGCCGCGGGCAGCGTCGCCCCCGCGTTCGCCGGCGGCAACCTCCTCGGCGTCTTCAACGCCAGCAAGCGCCGGGGCCTGGCGCTGGAGTTCATCGAACTGCTCGGTGGCGCGAAGTACCAGGAGAAGATGTACACCGCGATGGGGAACCTGCCGACGCTGAGCAGCGTGCAGCAGAAGCTCGCGGCGAACGACCCGTTCCTCAAGCCGTTCGTCGACACGCTCAAGGCGGGCACCAAGTTCGTCCCCGCGACCCCGGCGTGGTCGAAGATCGACAGCCAGAACGTGCTGCCGACGGCCGTCCAGCAGATCGCGACCGGCGGCAAGGACCCGGCCGCCGCGCTGACCGACGCGGCCGCGGCGATGGACAAGGCCTTCGGGTAGTGGTGACCGTCCAGGAAGCCCCTTCCGTCTCGGCTCCCGCGCGGAAGCCGAGACGGAAGGGGGACGGCCGGGCCGCCGCGCTCTACCTCGCCCCGGCGGGCATCCTGCTCGCGGCGATGCTGGCCTACCCGATCTACCAGCTGGTCCTCATTTCGTTCTACGACTACGGCCAGCCGCAGGCCACGGGCAACGCGCCGCTGGTGTTCCTCGGCTTCGCGAACTACACCGACTTGCTGTCCCAGGCGCAGTTCTGGACCGTGCTCGGCAAGACGGTCGGGTTCGCCGCGGCCTGCGTCGCCGGTTCACTCCTCGTCGGCACCGGCCTCGCCGTGCTGGCGAGCCGCGTGCGGTCCCTCCCCCGGACGCTGCTGTTCCTCGCCGCGCTCGGCGCGTGGTCGACGCCGGCGATCGCGGGCTCCTACGTCTGGCTGTTCCTCTTCGACACCGACTTCGGCCTGGTCAACGAGGTGCTCTCGGGGATCGGCCTGCCGTTCGAGCACCACTCGTGGACCTTCGGCACGGTCGGCGCGTTCGGGCTGGTCGCCGCCGAGGTGATCTGGTGCTCGTTCCCGTTCGTGCTGGTCACGATGTACGCCGGGATCAAGGGCGTCCCCGACGAGGTGCTCGAGGCCGCGTCGCTCGACGGCGCGTCGGTGTGGCGCACCAGCTGGTCGATCGTGCTGCCGATGGTGCGGCCGCTGCTGATGATCGCGACCGTCCAGTCGATCATTTGGGACTTCAAGGTGTTCACGCAGATCTACGTGATGACCAACGGCGGCGGCGTCGCCGGCCGCAACCTGGTCCTCAACGTCTACGCGTACCAACAGGCCTTCGCCGGGCAGGAGTACGGCCTCGGCTCGGCGATCGGAGTCGTCATGACGCTGTTGCTGCTGTCGATCACCGGGCTGTACGTCCGGTCGCAGCGCCGGAGCGCGGCATGGCTGTAGCCGTTCGACGCCCCGGGCGGCTCGTCGCCGAAGTCATCACCGTGATCATCGCCGGCATCGTCGCGTTCCCGCTGTACTGGATGCTGCTCTCGGCGTTCAAGCCGCCGGGCGAGATCCAGTCGGCGAACCCGAAGCCGTGGACGTTCGCCCCGTCGTTCGACAGCTTCTCCCGGGTGCTCACGGTGTCCGGCTTCGGGCGGTTCTTCGTGAACAGCCTGGTGGTCGCGCTGGTCGTCGTGGTGCTGTCGCTGCTGCTGTCGTTCCTCTCGGCGGTCGCCCTGACGCGGTTCTCGTTCAAGGGCCGGACCGTGCTGCTGGTGATGATCCTGGTCGCGCAGATGGTGCCGGTGGAGGCGCTGACCATCCCGCTGTTCTTCCTGATGCGCCAGATCGGCGGCGTCGCGCCGGCGTTCGGGCTCAACGAACTCGGCTCGCTGGTGCTGGTGCACCTGGCGTTCAGCCTGCCGTTCGCGATCTGGATGCTGCGCGGGTTCGTCGCCGCAGTGCCGGTGGAGCTCGAAGAGGCGGCGAAGCTCGATGGCGCGTCGCGCATGCGGTTCACCTGGCAGATCCTGTTCCCCCTGGTGGCGCCGGGACTGGTCGCGGTGAGCGTGCTCGCGTTCATCCACGCCTGGAACGACTTCCTCTTCGCCAAGACGTTCATCATCTCCAAGACCGAGAACCAGACGCTGCCGCAGGCGATCCTGGTGTTCTTCAAGCCGGAGGACACCGACTGGGGCGCGGTCATGGCGTCCTCGACGCTGATGACGATCCCGGTCCTGGTGTTCTTCGTCCTCGTGCAACGACGGCTGGTGTCCGGGATGGCCGGCGCCGTGAAGGGCTGACATGTCTTTTGCCACCTTGCTCCCCCGTCCGGTCTCGGTGACGCCCGCGCCGGGTTCGTGCCCGTGGCCGTCCACTGTGGACGTCCGGTCGGCGGCGCTGCCGGCCGAGGGCTACCGGCTGGAGATCTCGCCGTCCGGCGTCGTGCTGCACTGCGGTGACGCCGCCGGCGAGTTCTACGGGCGGCAGACGTTGCGGCAGCTCGCGGGCCCTTCCGCGTTCCGCGCGGTTCCCCTCGACGCGCTTGCGCTGCCGTGCGGTGTGGTGGAAGACCACCCGCGGTTCGGCTGGCGCGGCTGCCTGCTCGACGTCGCCCGGCACTTCCGGACCAAGGCGGAGGTGCTGCGGTTCGTCGACCTGCTGGCCGCGCACAAGCTGAACGTGCTCAACCTGCACCTGACCGACGACCAGGGCTGGCGCTTCGAGGTCCCCGCGTTCCCGCGGCTGACTTCGGTCGGGGGCTGGCGGCCGTCGTCGATGGTGGGCAGCGGGGGCGAGCAGGACGGGCGGCCGCACGGCGGCTTCTACACCGGCGACGACCTGCGGGAGATCGTGGCCTACGCGTCGGTGCGCGCGATCACCGTGGTGCCGGAGATCGACATCCCCGGCCACGCCCGGGCGGCGCTGGCGGCCTACCCGTCGCTGGGGACTTCGTCGTCGTATGAGATCTGGACCGCCTGGGGCATCAGCACTTCGCTGCTCGATCCCTCGGAGTCCACTTTGGACTTCTTCCGGCGTGTGTTCGACCACCTGCTGGAGATCTTCCCGTCGAAGGTGATCGCGCTGGGCGGCGACGAGACGCCGGGCGCGACCGACGAGCACCGCGGGTTCGTCCGGCAGCTGGCCGAGCACCTGGTGTCCCGCGGCCGCACGCCGATGGGCTGGGACGAGGTCCTCGACATCCCCGGCCTGCCCCCGATGGTGATCGGCTCGTGGCAGAACGAGACCGCCGGTCAGCAGGCGGCTTCGGCGGGCCACGACGTCGTGATGTGCCCGGAGCAGCACGTGTACCTGGACCACCGGCAGGCCGACCACCCGGACGAGCCGATCCCGGTCGGCATGGTCCACACGCTGGAGGACGTCTACGCGTACGAGCCCGCGCTGACCGGGCCACGGCTGCGCGGTGTCCAGGCGCAGGTGTGGAGCGAGCACCTGGACACCGTGCGGCGGGTGGACTACATGGCGTTCCCCCGGTTGTCGGCGTTCGCGGAGGTGGCGTGGAGCAGCGGCGAGCGCGACTACGCGGAGTTCCTGCCGCGGCTGCGGGACCACCACCTGCCCCGGCTGGACGCGCTGGGTGTCGAGTACCGGCCGCTGGACGGGCCGCACCCGTGGCAGACCCGGCCGGGCGTCCCCGGCCGGCCCCGCTGATCACACGGTCCAAGCAAAAGAAATCCTTCTCCGCCCGCATTCGATCAATTTCGGATATCGTCGGTTTCAAACCAACGTGCACGCTTCCGAAATTACGCCATAAGCGTGACTCGGAACGAAGACCGTAACCTCGTACATCGACCCACCGACTATCGGACCCGGAACACTCTCGTTCCTTGTCCGAAAGGCGGCTCGTCATGGCCGAACCAATCCCAGCAGAAGTGGTGATCACTCAGGAATCGCGTAAACCGGAGGTCGACCCGACGCTCGGCATCGAGGTGAAGCCGGACAGACACGGCGAACCTCGCCACCGGCTCGTCACCATCGGCGACTCGTTGACGCATGGCTTCCAGAGCGGATCGGTCTTCCACACCGACATCTCTTACCCGGCGATCATCGCCTACGAGCTGGGGTGGCTCGACTCGTTCCGCTACCCGACCTACGACGGCTTCGGCGGCTTACCGTTGAACATCGAACTCCTGCTGCGAGAACTGGAGCAGTCGTGCGGCCGCTCCGTCGATTGGTGGGAAGCACCCCTCGCCCTCTTCCGAGCTCGCCAGTTCATGGGGGACGTCGAATCCTATTGGGAACGGGGCCCGGGTTCCGTGACGCCGCCGTTCCCGGCGATCAACCACAACTTGGCGATGTACGGCTGGGATCTCCGCGACGCGCTCTCGGTCACCGGAGCCGAGTGCGCAGCGAAGATCAAGGTGCCCAAGGACAACTTCTTCAAGCAGGCAGTGCAGAACTCCAGCGAGCGCGCCGCCCTGCGCGTCTATCCCATGGCAGTCGATGCGAATATGACGGTCTTCGACGCAGCCGTAGCCCTCGGCGCCGAGAACGGCGACGCCGAGGCCGGCATCGAAACTCTCATCGTCTTCCTGGGTGCCAACAACGTCCTGCCGAGCGTCGTGCAGCTCAAGGTCGCCTGGAGCGGAGACGACTACGCGGACCCTGCCGCCAAGGGGGCCTACACCGTCTGGCGACCGAGCCACTTCGCCGCAGAACTCCGGGAAGTGGCCGAACAGGTCCGCCGGATCAACGCCCGGCACGTCATCTGGTGCACCGTGCCCCACGTGACGATCGTGCCGCTGGCGCGCGGTGTCGGCGGCGGCAAGGTCGCCCTCGGCTCCCGCTACTTCCAGTACTACACCCGGCCGTGGATCACCGACGCACAGTTCAGCCCCACCCGCGACCCGCACCTGACGGCCGACGAGGCCCGTGCCGTCGACTGTGCCGTCGACCAGTACAACGACGCCATCACCGACGTCGTACGAGAAGCCCGCGGCGACCAGGACCAGCCGCGGAACTGGTACCTCCTCGACGTCGCCGGAATCCTCGATCGGCTGGCCCAGCGTCGCTACATCGACGACCCCCTCGCCCGCCCGTCGTGGTGGACGCCTCATCCGCTGCCTCCCCAGCTCGACGCCCTGACGCCCCAGCCAGACTCGCAGTTCATCAGCAGCGACGGCACCAGGCGGGACCGCGGCGGTCTCTTCTCCCTCGACGGCGTCCATCCCACCACTGTGGGCTACGGAATCCTCGCTCAGGAATTCATCAAGGTCATGCACCTCGCGGGCGTGGAGTTCCGCAACCCCGACAGCAGTTGCCGGCCGGGTACGCCGGCCGTCGACTTCGATCGCGTGATCCGCCGCGACACCCTGGTCACCACCCCGCCCGCGGTCATCGATTCCAGCCTGGGCATCGTGTCCTGGGCCGACGAGGCGCTCGACGTGGTACGCCGAACACTGACCTTCCATTTCTAGTGTAAGAACGGGCTCCGGTGTCCCCGCTGATCACGGCAGCAGCGTCACCTCGAACGAGCGCGTCGGGCCGGTGTTGCCCGCCGCGTCGATCGAGCGGTACTCGATGCGGTGGCTGCCGTAGCCCGCTGTGCGCGTCGCGAACGGGGACACCGTCAGCCCGCCCGAACCGAGGTTGCCGTACGCCAGGCCGTCGATCTCCGTGCCGCGCGGCGTGAACAGGTACGGCGCGTTCGGGTCCGTCGGCCAGCCGTAGTACTTGTGCCAGCCGTCGCCGTCCACGCGGAACTCGGGCATGCCGTCGGACGGGGTCAGCTTCATCGTGAACGAGCCGTGGAAGACGTTGCCCTTCGCGGTGGGCAGCTCCGCCGTGGTCGTCGGGCCCGCCGCGTCGACCGTCCAGGTCAGCGTGGTGCCGCCGGTGGTCGCCGTGAGCCGGTGCGTCCCGCGGGACTCGTCGAGCGCGAAGTCGGAGCCGGTGCCGGCCGGTTTCCCGTCGAGGGCCCAGCGGACCTGCGGGACCGACCCGGTCGGCTCCCCGGTTTCGACGTAGACGACGTCGTGGCCGCCGACAGGCAGCGCGGTAGGCGTTGACGCCACCACCGCCGGGCCGCCGGCGGGCGGAGTCGTTACCGCCGTGTCGACGGTCCACGTGCGGGTCGCGGTCGGCCGCACGGCCGGGTCGCGGACGAACGGCGTCGGATCGGTCACCGTCGCGATCAGCGTGTGCTTCCCCGGCTTCACGTGCGCCTGGCGGAGGTCAAGCGCGTCGGAACCGCGCAGCTTGACGCCGTCGAGGGTCCACGCGACGTCGAGGCGGTGGCTCACCGGGCGCATCGGCCGCACCCACACGACGCGGTCGGCGCCGATCGTCCCGGCCGGCGTGTCGCCGCTGATCAGCGGGACCTTCCCCGAGATCCGCTGCGTCATCCGTTCGCGGCCGACCTGGTCGAAGGCGTAGCCGAGGGTCTTCATCATCGAGTGCCGGCTCGGCCGCCAGACGCCGGTCTGGGTGTAGAGCCCGCCTTCGAAACGGCCGATCGTGCCGCCGGACTCACTGGGCTCGCCGAGCCAGCGGTACCACTTCGCGTGCTGGTCGCGCATCTGCCGCGTGGTCAGCAGGGTGTGGTGGATCGAGTCGGGCTCGCCGCCTTCGTACGCGCCGCCCGGGACGTTGCGGGCGTAGTAGTCGTACTCGTCGTCGAGGCCGCCGAGCGAATGGCCCAGCTCGTGCGGCGAGATCAGGGCGGAAAGCGCGTTCCCGCCGGACGCCGTCGCGTAGGTGCCGCCCGCGCCGCCGTAGGTGCCGCTGTTGGCGAGGGCGAGGATCTGCCGGTTGGCGCGGGTCGTGCCGGGCACGAGGTCGGCGTACCGCTGGGCCGCGTCGTCGTCGACGGTCAGGAGGCGCTGGACGCTTTGCGCGTTGCAGCCGCCCCAGAACCCCATGTTCAGCGGCGTGTCCTTCTGCGGCGCGTCGAGCGAGGAGTCACAGTCCACACCGGACTCGGGCGAGGCGATCGACACGGCGTAGACGTTGAAGTAGCTGCGGTAGGACTTGAACGGCTCGAGCGACCACAGGGTGCTGACGTGCCGCTGGACGTCGGCGAAGAACTTGGGCTGTTCGGCGGCGGTGTAGCCGTCCCCGAGGACGACGAGGTTGAACCGCTGGGCCACCGGTCCGGTGACTTGGACGTCGGTGACGGTGGCGGCGGGCTCTTCGGCTTGTGCGGGTGTGGCGACCCCGGCGGTGATCAGCAGCGCTGCGACTAATCCGGCCCATTTCGACATGGTCCCGGTCTAGCGCACCCGAAAAGCGGCCGGAACCGCCGGAAGTCGGGCTATCCTGCCGAAATGGGGAATCGAGGGGGAATCCTGCTGTCGATCGGTGCGCTGGCGGTGGTGACGGCGTGCTCGACGCCGGCCCCGGTCGCGCAGTCCACGACCACCACGGCGACTTCGGCTTCGGCTTCGGCCAAGCCGCCGACGACCGGGCCGTCGTCGGACGCGCCCGCACTGGGCCCGGGTCCGGGCTCGCAGCCGCCGACGACACCGCAGCCACCGCCGCCGCACTCACCGGCCAAGGTGACCTCGGCCTGCCCGTTCCTGGGCGTGACCGAGTCGAGCGCCACGATGGGCGTCGTCCTGGACGCCTACGCGGTCGAAGAGGCGAAGACCACCCAGTACGACGCCACGACCTACCACTGCAACTACGCCAGCCGGACGGGCGGCCGGCAGCTGCTCGACCTGTTCGTCACCGTCGTCCCGGGCACCGGGCAGGTCTCCTCCCTGGTCACCGACTGGACCAAGGACTGCAAGGGCCCGGCGAAACCGATCGGCGGAGTGGCCGGCACCACCCGCACCTGCTCGATGGACGACAGCAACTCGGGCGACGTCCTGGTGCTGGTGGTGAAGAAGTCCCACGGCCAGACCCGACTGGCCGAGCTCTACATCCGCCCCTTCGCGGACAAGGTCTACACCACATTGGCGCAGCTCCTGACCGACCGGCTGTAAGTCGTTATACGCGAGTGAGCCGGTACCAGACCTCGGGCCGGCCGACCTGGCCGTAGTGCGGCTCGCGGTGTGCTATTCCGTTGTCCGCCAAGTACTCCAGGTACCGCCGCGCCGTCACGCGGGACGCCCCGATCGCGCTCGCCGCCGCTCCTGCCGACAGGCCTTCGGCGGCTCCGGACAACGCGTCCGTGATCGCTTCCAGGGTCTGGACGCTCATCCCCTTCGGCAGCGGGGGCTGTTCCGTCGTGCGCAGCGCGCCGAGAGCGCGGTCGATCTCGGCCTGGCCGGTCACCTCGCCCGACGCGTCGCGGAACTCCCGGTAGCGCTCCAGCTTTTCGCGCAGGGTGGCGAACGTGAACGGCTTCAGCAGGTACTGCACCACCCCCACCGACACCGCGGCCTTCACCAGGCCGAGGTCGCGCGCCGACGTCACCGCGATGACGTCGATCGGCAGGCCGGCCGCGCGCAAGGAGCGGCACACCGCCAGCCCATGGGTGTCGGGCAGGTAGAAGTCCAGCAGCACCAGGTCGACCGGCTCGCGCTCGCAGAACCGCAGCGCGTCGCCGCCGGAATGCACGACGCCGGCCACCGAAAACCCGGACAGCCGCTCGACGTACACGCGGTGCGCCTCGGCGGCCACCGGCTCGTCCTCCACCACCAGGACCCGGATCACGAAGCCGCCTCCTGCCGTGGCAGCCGCACGGTGAACACCGCGCCGCCGTCGTGCCCGACGTCGACCGTGCCGCCGTAGCGGCGGACCGCCTGGCCGACCAGCGCCAGGCCGAGCCCGTGGCCGTCCTCGGCTTTCGTCGACCAGCCGCGGCGGAAGACGTCGGCGTCCTCGGGGACGCCGGGGCCGGTGTCGGCGACGCGCAGCAGCAGCTCCCCCGGGCCGGCGTGGGCCGTGACGACCACGGCCGGTTTGCCGGGCCCGCGCACGGCCGCGTCGATGCCGTTGTCGATCAGGTTGCCGAGGATGGTCACCAGGTCGCGGGCCGCGACGCCGAGCGAGACGTCGTCGATCACCGTGTCCGGCGTGATCGTCAGTTCGACCCCGCGCTCGCTCGCTTCGGCGGCCTTGCCCAGCAGCAGCGCGGCGAGCACCGGCTCGGCGACGGCGCCGACGACGCGGTCGGTCAGCTCCTGGGCGAGCGCGAGCTCGGCCGTCGCGAACTCGACGGCCTGCTCCGGCTGGCCGATCTCCACCAGCGAAACGACGGTGTGGAGCCGGTTCGCCGCCTCGTGCGCTTGCGACCGCAGCGCCTCCGCGAGACCGCGGGCGGTGGTCAGTTCGCCGGTGAGCGCCTGCAGTTCCGTGTGGTCGCGCAGGACGACGACGGTGCCCTGCGAGCGGCCGCCCATGCGGACCGCGGTCGTGCTGACCAGGAGCACGCGGGCGTCGGTCAGGTGCAGTTCCTCGGCGCGGTTCTCCGCCGAGGTGAACGCTTCCGCCAGCTCGGCGGGCAGGCCCAGCGACGCCAGCTCGCGCCCGACCGGGTCGGCGTCGAGGCCGAGGAGGGCCCGCGCGCCGTCGTTGCACAGGCCGATGCGCCCGTCGCGGCCGACGAGCAGCACGCCCTCGCGGACCGAGTGCAGCACGGCTTCGTGGTACTCGAAGAGGTTGCTCAGCTCGTCCGGCGCGACCCCGCGGGTCTGGCGCCGCAGCCGGGCGCTGATCAGCCAGCCGCCCAGCGCCCCGACCAGCAGCACGCCGCCGGCGACACCGAACAACGGCCAGAGCCGTTCGCGCAGCTCCGCCGAGATCGCCGAGACGATGATCCCGACGGCGACCAGCGCGACCACCCGGTGGTCCGGGCCGAACACCGGCACGACCGTGCGCACCGACGGTCCGAGCGAACCGGTGTAGGTCTCGGTGTAGTCCTGCCCCTGCTGCGCCTGCGCGATGGTCCCGATGTAGTGCTGCCCGATCAGCTTCGGGTTCGGGTGCGTGTAGCGGATCCCGGCCGGGCTCATGATCGTGATGAAGTCGACGCCGGTGTCGGCCTGCACGCGGATCGCGAACGGCTGCAGCGTCGCGCTGGGGTTCGCGGTCGCCGCCGCGGCGGCGACGGTCGGCGCGTCGGCCACCGCCGTGGCGATGGCCCGGACCTGGTCGCGCGCGTTCTCGTCCACCGCACGGGACGCGTCGAGGTAGGCGAACGTGATCCCGGCGCCGGCGAGCACGCAGAGCACCGCCAGCTGCAGCACGAGCAGCTGGCGGGCCAGGCTCCAGCGGGACCGCATCGTCGGGGGCACCTCCTCATACCAGCACACGCGCGCTCCGGTGTCCGAACAGGACAGGGCGATCATCGCGCGAACTCAATGAACACAAGTGAGCCGGGTCACCCGAGTGCGCCTACAGTGTGCCGCAACCTGGAACACCCCTGAGCTGGAGGCAACGGTGCCGACCCCACCGACGACCGAGGAGACCCCGCGCAAGCGGGACAAGACCCACTACCTGTACCTGGCCGTGATCGTCGCGGTCGCGCTCGGGATCCTGGTGGGCTTCCTCTTCCCGGGCTTCGCCAAGGGCCTCAAGCCCCTCGGCGACGGCTTCGTCAACCTGATCAAGATGATGATCACGCCGATCATCTTCTGCACCATCGTCATCGGCGTCGGCTCGGTCGCGAAGGCGGCCAAGGTCGGCAAAGTCGGTCTGATGGCGTTGTTCTACTTCATCATCATGTCGACCTTCGCCCTGGCGATCGGCCTGGTCGTCGGCAACATCCTGCACCCCGGCACCGGCCTGCACCTCAACCCGGCCGACGTGAAGAGCGTCCAGAAGTCCGCCGGTGGCGCCGAAGGCCCGGTCGACTTCCTGCTCGGCATCATCCCGAAGACGCTCGTCTCCGCCTTCACCGAAGGCGAGGTGCTGCAGACCCTGCTGGTCGCGCTGCTCGTCGGGTTCGCCCTGCAGAAGCTGGGCTCGAAGGGCGCGCCGATCCTGCGCGGCATCGAGCACATCCAGCGCCTGGTGTTCCGGGTCCTCGCCATGATCATGTGGGCCGCCCCGATCGGCGCGTTCGGCGCCATCGCCGCGGTGGTCGGCGCGACCGGCTGGGCCGCGCTGAAGAGCCTCGCGGTGATCATGATCGGGTTCTACGCGACCTGCCTGGTGTTCGTGTTCGTGGTCCTCGGGATCGTGCTGTGGCTCGGGGCCCGCGTCTTCATCTGGAACCTGCTGCGCTACCTCGGCCGCGAGTTCCTGCTGATCCTGTCGACGTCGTCGTCGGAGTCGGCGCTGCCGCGGCTGATCGCGAAGATGGAGCACGTCGGCGTCAGCAAGTCCGTCGTCGGCATCACCGTCCCGACCGGCTACTCGTTCAACCTCGACGGCACGGCGATCTACCTGACCATGGCGACGTTGTTCATCGCCGCCGCGCAGGACGAACCGCTGTCCATCGGATCGCAGATCGGCCTGCTGGCGTTCATGATCATCGCGTCCAAGGGTGCGGCGGGCGTCAGCGGCTCGGGCATCGCGACCCTGGCGAGCGGCCTGCAGTCGCACCGGCCGGAACTGGTCAACGGCGTCGGCTTCATCCTCGGCATCGACCGGTTCATGTCGGAAGCCCGCGCGCTGACGAACTTCGCGGGCAACGCCGTCGCGACCGTCCTCATCGGAAACTGGACGAAGGAGTTCGACCGCGAGAAGGCGCACCGCGTCTTCGCCGGGCAGGAACCCTTCGACGAAGCCACGATGCTCGACGATCACAGCCACGCGGCGGGCACCGACGACATGGACGGCCCGGAACCGGCCAAGTAACCCCCGAAACGTTCGTGCTCACGCCCCCGCTGAGCACGAGCCACGACGGGCCGCTGTGCGAGTTCCCCGACTTCGCGCAGCGGCCCGTTTCCACGTCTTCAGCAGGCGGCGTGCCCGTCGTAGACGACGCGCGCCGCGGCGATGTCCTCGCGGTGCCGCTCCGCCCAGCCGAGCAGGCCGCTCAGCGACTGGTACAGCTCCTTCGCCATCGGCGTGGCTTCGTACTCCACGCGCGGCGGGACCGTCGGGTAGATCGTGCGCTCCAGCAGGCCGTCGCGCTCGAGGTTGCGCAGCGTCAACGTCAGCATCCGGCGGCTGATCCCGTTGACCGCGCGTTCCAGCTCGGTGAAGCGCACCGGGCCGCGGATGGCCTCCAGGAGGATGCCGATCGCCCACTTGCCGCTGATCCGGTTGATGACCTCCAGCACCGTGCAGACATCGAGTTTCTCCGGGTCGATCTCGGTGACCTGGACAGGTACACCGATGTTCCCCTGGGACATGAAAGTGCCTCCTTACGAGCGCACCCATGGTCACACATGATGGGCACTGTTACAAGAAGTGCCCTGGCACCGACCAGGGGGAACGCTCATCCGGAGGGGCCTCACATGGCCGAGAACCATCCCACTCGCTCCCGCGGCCTCGCACTGGCGGTGCTGTGCGCCGCGTCGCTGATGGTCGTGCTCGACAGCAGCATCGTCGCGGTGGCGCTGCCCGCGATCCAGGCCGACCTCGGCTTCACGCCCGCCGGCCTCGCCTGGGTCGTCACGGCGTACCTGGTCGCCTTCGGCGGCCTGCTGCTGATCTCCGGCCGGCTCGGCGACCTGCTCGGCCGCCGCCGCGTCTTCCTCGGCGGGCTCGGCCTGTTCACGCTCGCGTCTCTCGTCGCGGGGCTGGCTTCGGACGCGGGTGTCCTCGTCGTCTCGCGGTTCGCGCAGGGTGTCGGCGGCGCGCTCGCGTCGGCGGTGGTGCTCGGCATGATCGTCACGATGTACCCCGAGCCGCGGGCCCGGGCTCGCGCGATCGGCGTCTACAGCTTCACGCAGGCCGCGGGCGCGTCGATCGGGCTCATCGCGGGCGGCGCGCTGACGCAGGCGCTGAGCTGGCACTGGACGTTCTACGTCAACCTGCCGATCGGCGTGGTCGCGCTGGTGCTGGCGGTCCGCGTGGTCGAGGCCGACCGCGGCCCGGGCCTGCGGGCCGGCCTGGACGTCCTCGGCGCGGTGCTGGTCACCGCCGCGGTGATGCTCGGCGTGTACGGGATTTCGTCGTCCGCCTGGGGTGCGCTGGTCGCGGCCGCGGTGCTGCTGGCCGCGTTCGTGCTGCGGCAGGCGAAGGCGCGCACGCCGTTGCTGCCGCTGCGGCTGTTCCGGATCCGCGCGGTCACCGGCGCGAACGTGGTGATGGTGCTGATGGTCGCCGGGATGCTGGGCTTCCAGTTCGTCACGGCGTTGTACCTGCAGCAGGTGCTGGGCCTCGACGCGCTGCGGACCGGCGTCGCGTTCCTTCCGGTGCCGCTGGTGATCGCGGTGGCGTCCCTGGGTTTCGCGGAGAAGCTCGCGTCGCGGTTCGGGCCGCGGACGGTGCTGCTGTCCGGCTTGGGCCTGGTGATCGCGGGCTTGCTGCTGCTGACGCAGGTGTCCGGCGGTTACTTCACCGGCGTCCTGCCCCCGCTGCTGCTGATGGGCCTCGGCGCGGGCGCGGCGATCCCGGCGCTGATGGGACTAGCGATGTCGGACGTCGCCGCCGAGGATGCGGGCGTGGCGTCCGGCCTGATCAACACGACCCAGCAGGTCGGTGCGGCCCTGGGTACGGCGGTGCTGGCTTCGGTGGCCGCGTCCCGCACGGCGAGCCTGAGTTCGCTCGACCACCGGGAGGCCTTGGCATCGGGGTTCCGGCTGGCGTACGGGGTCAGCGCGGGCTTCCTGATCGCGGCGGTGGCGCTGGGAGCCGCGGTGCTGGCGCGCCGGACCGTCGCTCCCGAGCCCGAGGTCTGCGTGGCGGGGTAGCCCGGAGTTCAGGCCAGGTAGGCCGCAAGGCCGCGGTGGCCCCGCCGCATCATCAGCGCGTGGTTCGCGCGGAACAGCGGCCGGGCCACCGCGTCGAGCCGCCGCAGCAGCTCCTTGCGAGCCTGGACGTCCTGGGTGATCTCCAAGAGCGTGTCCGCGCCCGCCGCGCGGACCGCTCCGGCCAGCACCCCGTCCAGGTCGCCGCTCAACCGGACCCGCAGCAGGCCCGCTCGCTCGTCCTGGTGGTCCCGGTGCATCCGGACCACCAAGCGGAACGGGAGCCGGGACCGGCAGGTCAGCTCGGCGGTGTCGTCGTCCACCCGGCGCACCGTGCGGACGTCCGACCACCACCGCGGGTAGCCGGCGAGGTCGGTGACCGCGCCGAACACCCGCTCGGGCGCGGTACCGGGCAGCAGCCACGTGCTGCTGAATCGGTAGCGCGCGCCCGTCACGGCCTCACACCTGGGCCGAGACCAGCTTCCGGCCGTCCACCGTGACGATGTCGACCGACTTCACGTCGTCGGGCGCGACCAGCGCGGACCCGTCGAGCGAGAAGCCCTGGCTCTCCCACTTCTCCGACACTTTCCAGCTGCCGGCGGTGACCGCCTGGCCGTCCTTCGTGACGACCTGCAGCAGGCACTGCTCCCCGGCCTTGACGCCCTTCACGGCGACGTTGACCCGGACCCAGCCCTGGAAGGGAGCCACCGACGCGGCCAGCTGCACGCCGGTCGTCGGATCACGCCCTTCGACGCTCTTCGTGCCCGGGACTTCCGTCGGCTGTGCGGGAATCGCGATGTCCGAACCGGAGGAACTCGTCTGCCGGCCGACCAGGATCCCGCCGCCGAGCGCGGCCACGACCAGCACCGCCGCCGCGACCAGGGCCAGGCCCCGCCGTGACGAACCGCCGGAGCGGACCGGTGCCGCCTCTTCTTCGTCGCGCACCCGCCGCAGGGTCTTCTGCAGCAGCAGGTCCCCGCCTTCGGGCGGCCCGTCGAGGAACGCCTCGGGCGGCACCTCGTCGAGCGACTCGCGCAACGCCACGAGCTCGTTCAGGTCGAACCGGCACTGCGCGCAGGTCTGCAGGTGCCGCCGCTCGAAGTCGGCCGCCTCCCCGGGATCGAGCGCGCCGAGGGCGTACGCGCCGAGCTGCGTGTGACTCTCGTCGACCGAGTTCATCGCGCCACCTCCGTTCCGCTCGAAATCATCGCTGCTCTCAGTGCTCTCAGTGCGTAGTACGACCTTGATTTCACGGTACCCGGTGCGACGCCCAGTGTTCTCGCCGCTTCGGCCACCGTCCGTCCCCGGTAGTAGATCTCCACCAGGACCTCTCGGTGCTCGTTAGAAAGGCCGTCCATCGCGCCGAGCACCGTCATCGAGTCGACCACGCCCTGGGCGTGATCGCGCTCGACGGCCGGCGTCGGCACGCCTTCGGCCGGTTCGGCCACCTCCTGTGGCCGGGCCGCCCGGGCACGTGCCCGGTCGGTGACCAGGTTGCGCGCGACGGTCAGCAACCAGCCGCGCACCGAGCCCTTCCCGTCGTTCTGCAGGTCGTCCGCGTGTTTCCACGCTCTTACCAGCGTCTCCTGGACCACGTCCTCGGCTGCCGCCCGATCACCGGTCAGCCTCGTCGCGTAGGCCAGCAGGCTCCGCCCGTGTTCGGCGTAGAGCTGCCGAATCAGGTCCTCGCCTTTGGCCTTCTTAGGCCGCCTGCCTCCTATGGCCACCCTCGTCCTCCCGACGGTGTTCTGAGTCGTCGAGGACAGTAGTGCAACCCTCAGCTCCACCGGCGGTGCGTGCGTCGAGCGCAGCGCGACCATGGTGTTCATCGGCTGCCCGTCCTTCCTCGTTCTGCCCGGAAACCGTCGGTTTCAGTAGCCGGAGCCACCGGCCGCGGGCTGCCCCTGGGCGCCCGCGGTGATCTTGGAGCCGTCCGGTGCGACGGCGAACCAGGTGCCGTTGGCGCCCTGGCCGTTCATCTGCCCGGGGGCCTTGTCGCCGGAGAACTCGTACAGCGCCCAGCCGTTGAGCGTGAGCTGCTTGCTGCCGTCCGGCCGCGCGACCGTGCCGACCTGGCTGTCCTGGATGCCCTCGAGCATCGGCGAGCCCTCCCCGGCCAGCGCCGGCGGCCAGGTGGTGGCGCATTCGCCGTCGCAGTGGGTCATCGGCGGCGTCGCCATGTCCTTGTCGAACCGGTAGAGCGTCTTGCCCGCGGCGTCGGTGACGACCGTCCCGACCCCCGCGACCTGCGTCGCGGCGAGCATCACGTGCCCGGGCTGGCCGTGGTCCGGGTTCCCGGCCCCCGCGGAGGCCATGTCGCCGCAGGCCGACAGGGGTGCGACGACGGCGATCGCGGCGGCGCACAGACTGGCCGTCCGGATACGGTTCATGACGTTCTCTCCTCGGTGAGGGCGGCACCGCCGTCCGGCGGACCTCGACACCTGAGACACGGACGGTTGCGGGAAACGGTTCAGCGGGGTTTCGCGCGATTCGGTGCCGGTCCGGGGCCGGATTGGTGCGTTCCGGTGATCGGCACGACCTTGTCGCCGTGCGGGCGGCTTCCTAAGCTGATCACGTTCGCCGCCGCCCCCGCTTCACCCCGGGAGCCGCTGTGTCCGTGAAACCCCTCGTCGTCGTGGCGCTGCTGGCCGCGGGCTGTTCCACCACCGCGCCGCCGCCGTCCTTCACCGCTTCGCTGACGTCACCGACCGACGTGGTGTTGACGTGGCCTGACGACGGCGCCGGCCACCGCGTCGAGTACGCGAACGACCCCGCGGGGCCGTGGACGACGCTGCGGTTCCTGCCCGCCCACACGACGAGCTACCACCACCCGGACCTGATTCCCCGGACGCCGTTCTACTACCGGGAGCAGCCGTTCACCGGCCCGGTCTCGGCCGACCTGCACGAGGTGCCCGCCGGCGACACGGTGACGTTCACCTGGACCGACCGCACGAGCGACGAAGCCGGCTTCCTGCTGGAGATCCGGCGGCCGGGCGCGCCGGACTACGACCCGGTCGAAGTGACCGACCCGGACACCACGACGTGCGTGCTGTCCGTGCTCCCGGGCGAGGAGGGCTCGGCCTACCGGCTGCGGACACTGCACTACGGCCCGCTCTCCCCGGTGGTCCACCAGACCACCGGGGAGGAGCGGTGAGCCCTCACTCGGGCGTGAGGACGTGGCGAAGGTACTCGCCCGTGTAGCTCTCCTCGACGCTCGCGATGTGCTCCGGCGTGCCCTCGGCGACGATCGTGCCGCCGCCGCTGCCGCCCTCCGGGCCCATGTCGATGATCCAGTCGGACGTCTTGATCACGTCGAGGTTGTGCTCGATCACGATCACCGAGTTGCCCTTGTCGACCAGCCCGTTGATCACGCCGATCAGCTTGTTGATGTCCTCGAAGTGCAGGCCGGTCGTCGGCTCGTCGAGGATGTACACCGTCTTGCCTGTGGAACGCTTCTGCAGCTCGCTGGCCAGCTTGACGCGCTGCGCCTCGCCGCCCGAGAGCGTAGGCGCGGGCTGGCCGAGCCGGACGTAGCCGAGGCCGACGTCCACCAGCGTCTGCAGGTGGCGGTGGATGGCCTTGATCGGCTCGAAGAACTCCGCGGCCTCCTCGATGGGCATGTCGAGCACGTCCGAGACGGTCTTGCCCTTGTAGTGCACCTCGAGGGTTTCCCGGTTGTACCGCGCGCCCTTGCAGACCTCGCAGGGGACGTAGACGTCCGGCAGGAAGTTCATCTCGATCTTGATCGTGCCGTCGCCGGCGCACGCCTCGCAGCGGCCGCCCTTGACGTTGAACGAGAACCGGCCCTGCTGGTAGCCGCGGACCTTCGCCTCGGTCGTCGCGGCGAACAGCTTGCGCACGTGGTCCCAGACACCCGTGTAGGTGGCCGGATTGGACCGCGGGGTCCGCCCGATCGGCGACTGGTCGACGCGCACCAGCTTGTCGACGTTGCCCAGGCCGTTCACGCGGGTGTGGCGGCCCGGCACCTGGCGGGCGCCGTTGAGCTTGTTCGCCAGCACCGTCGCCAGGATGTCGTTCACCAGCGTCGACTTGCCCGAACCCGAAACGCCGGTGACCGAGACCAGGGCGCCGAGCGGGAACGAGACGTCGAGCCCGCGCAGGTTGTGCTCGCGCGCGCCCACGACGGTCAGCTGCCGCTTCTTGTCGATCGGCCGCCGAATCGCCGGGACCTCGATCTTGCGCCGCCCGGACAGGTACTGCCCGGTCAGGGAGTCCTTGCTCTTCAACAGCTTCTTGTACGGTCCACTGTGGACGATGTGGCCGCCGTGCTCGCCCGCGCCCGGGCCGATGTCGACCACCCAGTCGCTCGACCGGATCGTGTCTTCGTCGTGCTCGACGACGATCAGCGTGTTGCCCAGGTTCCGCAGCCGGGTCAGCGTCTCGATCAGGCGGTGGTTGTCGCGCTGGTGCAGGCCGATCGACGGCTCGTCGAGCACGTACAGCACGCCGACCAGGCCGGACCCGATCTGCGTCGCGAGCCGGATCCGCTGCGCTTCACCACCCGAAAGAGTGGCCGACGCGCGGTCGAGCGAGAGGTAGGTCAGGCCGACGTCGAGCAGGAAGCGCAGGCGGGCCTGGATCTCCTTGAGCACCGCGCCGGCGATCATCGACTCGCGCTGCCCCAGCTCCAGCTCGTCGAGGAACTGCGACGCCTCCGCGATGGAGAGCGCGCAGACCTCGGCGATCGACATGTCGCCGCGGGACTTGTGGGCGAGGGTGACGGCGAGGATCTCCGGCTTGAGCCGGGTGCCCTGGCAGGCCGGGCACGGCACCTCGCGCATGTAGCCCTCGTACCGTTCGCGCATGTACTCGGACTCGGTCTGCTCCTGGCGCCGCTCGAGGAACGGGATGACGCCCTCGAAGGCCGCGTAGTACGACCGCTGGCGGCCGTAGCGGTTCTTGTAGCGGACGTGCACCTGCTCGTCGACGCCGTGCAGGACGGCCTTCTGGGCGCGCGCGGGCAGCCGGCGCCACGGCGTGTCCATCCGGAAGCCGATGGTCTCCGACAGCGACTCGAGCAGCCGGATGAAGTAGTCCGCGCTCTGCCCGCCCGACCACGGCGCGATCGCGCCCTCGCCGAGGGACAGCTCATCGTCCGGGACCACCAGCTCCGGGTCGACCTCCTTGCGGATGCCGATGCCGGTGCACTCGGGGCAGGCGCCGTAGGGCGAGTTGAAGGAGAACGAGCGGGGCTCGAGGTCCTCGATGGCCAGCGGGTGGCCGTTGGGGCAGGCCAGGTTCTCGGAGAAGCCGCGGACCCGGTGCGGGTCGTTCTCCGGCAGGTCGACGAACTCGAGCTCGATCAGGCCGTCGGCCAGCCGCAGCGCCGTCTCGACCGAGTCGGTCAGCCGCTGGCGCGAAGACGACTTCACGCTCAGCCGGTCGATCACCACGCCGATCTGGTGCTTTTCCTGCTTCTTCAGCTTCGGCGGGTCGGTGAGCGCGTGGACCGTGCCGTCGACGACCACGCGGGCGTAACCCTGCTGCTGCAGGTTCTCGAACAGGTCGACGTACTCGCCCTTGCGCCCGCGCACGACCGGCGCGAGCACCTGGAAGCGGATGCCCTCGTCCATCTCGAGCACCTGGTCGACGATCTGCTGCGGGGTCTGCTTGCTGATCGGCTCGCCGCACTTGGGGCAGTGCGCTTTGCCGGCCCGCGCGTAGAGCAGGCGCAGGTAGTCGTAGACCTCGGTGATCGTGCCGACGGTCGAGCGCGGGTTGCGCGAGGTGGACTTCTGGTCGATCGACACCGCGGGCGAGAGGCCCTCGATGAAGTCGACGTCCGGCTTGTCCATCTGCCCCAGGAACTGGCGGGCGTACGCCGAGAGCGACTCGACGTAGCGCCGCTGCCCTTCGGCGAAGATGGTGTCGAAGGCGAGGCTCGACTTCCCGGACCCGGACAGACCGGTGAAAACGATCAGGCTGTCGCGGGGCAGGTCGAGATCCACGCCGCGGAGGTTGTGCTCGCGGGCGCCGCGAACAACGAGGCGATCAGCCACGCCAGGGTCCCTTCAGTGTCATTCTCAGCTGCGGTCGCCGACCCGGAGAGGAGGCTGCACGGGCGGCCTCTCCATGCTACGAGCCACCACCGACAGAAACTGGATCCGCGGCCTTGACCTGCGGTTCTTCCGGCTTCCGGCGGGTGGTGAGCCACCGGTGGACCGGCCGTTCGACCCCCGCGGTGACCGCCCAGCCCGCCAGCACGGCGGCACCGACGACCAGCGGGAGCCGCAGCCAGCCGGGCAGGCCGGCGTCGAGCAGGGCGCGGGCCAGGACGTAACCCAGTTCCTGGTGCACCAGATAAAGACCATACGAGATGCCCGCGAGCCAGGTGACGGCCGGGGCGATCCTCGCCAGCCCGGGGAACCGCCAGTCCGGGCCGCGGGCGGCCAGGCACACCAGGAGCAGCAGCACGGCGAACCCGATCGTGGACGGCCAGCGCAGGGCGTCCTGCGGCAGGGCGACGTGGAACGGGAAGACCTGCAGGTCCTGCGCGGCGACCGCGGCGACGACGAACAGCGCGGCGTGCCACGTCCGGATCCGGCGCTGCGACCAGAGCCACAGCGCGACGCCGATGGCGAAGACGTGCAGCCGGTGCAGGCCGAGGCCGTAGTAGAAGGTCTCGACGACCGGGCTCGCCGTGCCCGGCGCAAAGACGAGGAAGCGGAGCGCGAGCGGGACGAGGATCAGCGCCCACAGCAGGGCGACGGTCAGCCGGTGGGTGCGCCACGAGCGTGGCCACAGCAGAGCCGCGCCGGTGAAGGCCAGCAGCTGCACCGGCAGCGTCCAGTAGGAGCCGTCGAGGTAGTAGAACGTCTCCGAGCGGATACCCCACTCCTGCACCATGCCGAGGTTGGCGACCAGGTCGAGCCCGGTCGGGATGTACCACGGCGACGGGTTCGACGGCGGCCCCTGCGGCACGCCGAAGAAGAACCCGAGGACACCCGGCGGGTACGGCAGGCCGCTGAAGGAGATGGCGGCCCACCGCGTCACGACGTAGGTCACCAGGACGGCGACGAGGTAGGCCGGCACGAGGCGCGCGACGCGGTTCCACAGCCACCGGCGCGGGTTGCCCTTGCGGAGGCTCGCGCAAACGAAGAAGGCGGAGATCACCAGCAGGATCGCGGCACCGAACTGGGCTGTCACCCGGAAGGGGTACCCCGTCAGTTCCGGGTGCAGGAGCGCGCCCTGGTGGGTGACGTGCCCGAGGATGACCGCGAGGACGGCGACGACGCGGAGGAGGTCCCAGCTGATCCGGCGCGGCGTCGGGGAGGTGGGCACGGTCGTCCTGAGGTCGGCTGGCGGGGGCTTGCCGTGAGCGTACGTGGAGTCGCGGGCGCGCGCTTGTGCGGGTGGAACCGGTTGGCGCGAAACGACTACCGTGTGCGGGGTGAACATCGTGGAGACCTACACCGGGCACGTCGACCCGGGCGGCGACGCCACCCGGCGCACCCTGGACGCGCTGACCATCACCAAGCTGTCCGTCGGCCCGATGGACAACAACGCGTACCTGCTGGTGTGCCGGGCGTCCCAGGAGGCCCTGCTGATCGACGCGGCGGCCGACCCGGAGCGCATCTCGGACCTGATCGGCCACGGCCCGGACCGGCCCGCTCTTCGCACGGTGGTGACCACTCACCAGCACGGAGACCACTGGCAGGCACTGGGCGCGGTGGCGGGCGCGAACGGATCGAACACGGCGGCTCACCCGCTGGACGCTTCGCCGTTACCGGTACCCCCGGACTTCCTGGTGGAGCACGGCGACACGGTGTCCGTGGGCGAGGTCACGCTGTCGGTGATCCACCTGCGCGGGCACACGCCGGGATCGATCGCCTTGCTGTACCGCGATCCTTCGGGACACCCGCACTTGTTCACGGGGGACTCGCTGTTCCCGGGCGGCCCCGGGCGCACGACGAACCCCGAGGACTTCGCCAGCCTGATGGACGACCTGGAGTCGCGCGTCTTCGACGAGCTGCCGGACGAGACGTGGTTCTACCCGGGGCACGGGGATGATTCGACGCTGGGAGCGGAGCGCCCGAAGCTGAAGGAGTGGCGCGAGCGCGGCTGGTGATCAAAGAAGCGCGAGCGGAGCGGTCTCGACAGGACAGCTCCGCTAGTTATCGCATGTCGTGTCGACTCAGTTGTTCGATCAGCAAATCGAAGGAGTCATCTTTGGAGTCGACGAGGGTATCTATCCAAGCAAGAGACGCACCGCCATCGCGAAGATGCTGCGCCGCCCGTCTAATCGCCGCAACCAAAGCTTGCCCGCCACCGAACTGACGGGGTTTGATACTCAGTTCTTGCAAGTAGCGCGTTGGAAATCGATGACTGAAAACCGTTCCAGACCTCCCGACCAATGCCTCCACCTCCAGAAGCAATTGAAGGAGGTCCGGGTGGCCTGCGCCGCTGCCGTACAGCAGTTTGACATTCAAGGCCAGCTGGTTGAGTCCGATCGAAATTCGCCCAGGGTCAAGCCCAACGGTCAAGCGATCTGAAATCGATACCTGCGCAGCCCAGAACGATGGCCAAAGGTATCCAGCCGCCCCCAGAGTGGCAGAGAACTCGGCCCAACCTCCGCGCACATGATCGCCATAGTCACCCCATGCATTAAAGTCATCCAGCCGACGCGCCTGCTTCTCCCAGACCTCCACCAAGGCAGACTTCGGTTCACCTAACTCTCGTTGCGTCTGCGAAAGAGCAATAAAATTGCTCAACTCACCAGGCGCCTCGATGCAGGATTTCCGGCACAACTGGAGCGCGAGCGTTCCAACCAAGGAATGCGGAAGACTGCCATTCATCAATCGTCGACCCAAGTCGATCAACTGCCCGAACCCTCGACGAAAACCAGTCGCCTTACCTGTCGACTGCACGTCCTCTATCAGTTTTTCAAGACTCCACTCCACCCTTAATCCAGATTCATCACCAAGCGCCATTTCGATCATTGCTTTCGAAATACTTGGATGACGAGCAAAAAAAGATCTCGACGAGGACCCTATGAAAAACTCACGCTTCATCGGAACTTCAACGAGGGCACGCAAATCAGATTCGCCAACTTCAATAAATCGTGATACTATATCGCGCGGAATTCCGTCGATTCCACCCAGGTCCACGGCGGCTAAAACTACCATAAATTCCGCCAATGAAACATCGGAAGCACCCGGCAGATTCTTCGCCAGCCTGGAAAGCAAAGATACGAGACGTGCTGACATCCGATCAGCGTCGAAACGCATCAACAACAAGCCGCCCATAAATGCTTGCCGCCCCTCAGAGGCGCGAGTAGCATCCAGCATCCCCCGTGCGATTTTCTCAACTTCACCGCCGACGATACTGGCCGGCCGACTAGACGAGCAGTCAACCCAATTCTGCGCCACTACCCGAGCATCTGCCGCTTCAACTCTA
This sequence comes from Amycolatopsis sp. NBRC 101858, assembly GCF_030269325.1. GTDB lineage: Bacteria > Actinomycetota > Actinomycetes > Mycobacteriales > Pseudonocardiaceae > Amycolatopsis > Amycolatopsis ponsaeliensis. Next base: position 55,815 of record NZ_BSTD01000003.1, read on the forward strand.
TTCAACTGAATCGGCGCAGATACACGAAACGAAGTCCCCCATCTACTGGCTACACTAAGTGGCCAACCCAGGCGGTCGCGCTCTCCATTCCAGTCCACTTCTCGACTAGCAAGCAGAAAATGAAAGTGGTAATTTTCCTCATGCAAATTGAGTCTGGAAAACCTATCAATATCCCCAAGGAGAGCCTCGGCATCGTCCGATGCAACTAGGATCTTCCGATGCGATGCGCGCATCGCATCGACAGCATCCAACGTAAAGCGAGCGTCACCATCATTCCTCCAGTATATTGCATCAAAAATATCCTTCTGCGCTAGAATTGCAACTGCTTGCATTAAAATTGTCGACTTGCCGTCACCCGTGGCACCACCGATTCGAACGAGAATACTTCGATCTTCAATTTGGTTCACTCCGAATGCTTCAAGCACCTTGCCCATTGCGGGACGAGGGCGCAGACGCGGATGACAGATGTCCTTCCAGTCCGGCGTCAACCCATCGAAGTAATCACCCAAATCAGACCGCGGCTTTCGCTTGGCCAGCAATTGGGAAGTAATAGGCACCCAGCCCCGTAAAGGATTGACGCGAATTGGCCCATCCTCGTCCGAGCCAACGTAAATATTGCCAGCAGCCTGATAGTTGACCGAATTCCGCCCTCCACTTAACTCCTGACCGGACTCCACAAATTACTCCTTCGGGCCATCTTCTTGACCAATTGCAATATTGCCGCCCGCCTGGTAGTTAACAGACCCCCTGCCGCCTCGCTGCTTTTGCTCTACACCAAGAGGACCATTCACAGAATCAGACTCGTCGACTGGCGCAAACACAGCAACAATCAGAATTAAGAGTCCAATCACAAGAACGGTCGTCCCCAGAATACCCGGCCAGCCCCAGAATGTGCGGGAAATATCTTGCAAGGTATAGATCAAATAACCAATAGACAACGATCCACCCATAGCCGCAAGAGTTGATCCCAACGGCATGAGCCTGCCTCGCTTGGTCGCCATAGCGAGAGTATACGGCATCGGCAGGTGCGCGCCAGAACGATGAGATGGCACGCTTTCCACGCCAAGTCACCTTTTGGACCTCGCAACACGATTTTGCTCACGATCGCAAGATCAAGTATTGATATGTTAGATTCTGACAGAATACGTATCGTACAGCAAAATTATAGTCCTGCTGCGAGCTAGCCGACACGAATGAGCGATACGCAGCATCTGGGAGGCAGGGGCTCCGCCGTCGCTCTCAGCGATCATGGCACCCAGTCGATCCTCCACGTTCGGAGCAGCCGGATAACGATACGGAACGCCGACGCAACTCCCGGACGAACCGGGCGTCCCCAGCAGACCCAGCGCTGGGACTTCCCGAGGTTCGCCCGACCAGGAGGTCCAACCATGTCCAGACCCGTCAGACGCGCGCTACTCGCCGTCGCCCTGTTGATCGCCGGGACGCTTGCCGCCGCCGCTCCCGCCGAGGCCGTCGCCGGGCCGGCCGCCCTGAGCAACATCCGGACCGGGAACAACCCCGGCTTCGACCGGGTGGTGCTCGACCTGGGCGCCGGATCCGTGCCCACCGTCCGCTACCAGCTCACCGATGAGCTCACCTTCGACGCGAGCGGTGAGATCGTGTGGCTCACCGGGCAGTACTTCATCAACGTCGTCGTCTCGCCCGCCACCTACTACGACGCCAGCGGGCACTTCACCTACCCCGGGCCGCAGAAGTTCCGGACGCGGAACCTCGCCAACGTCATGGCCGTCGCCCTCACCGGGGACTTCGAGGGCCAGATCGGCGTCGGGCTCGGGGTGCGGACGCGGACCGCGGTGAACGTCTTCACGCTCACCGCGCCCAACCGCGTCGTCATCGACATCGCCCACTGAGCCCACTGAGCCCGCTGAACAGGGGCGGGGGAGTCACCCGCGCTCGTACGGGATCTTCTCCCCCGCCTCCACCGCGAACGGCAGGTGGTTGCCCGCCGGCGGCAGCGGGCACGTCGCGAAGTCCGTGAACGCGCACGGCAGGTTCGCCGCCCGGTTGAAGTCCAGCGTCACCGAACCGTCGGGCTCAGGCGCGCCGACCGGCAGCGAACGGTTCGCCGCGTACGTCGTGACACCGCTCGTCTCGTCCGTGAACAGGATGCTGAACCCGCCGTCCTTGCCGTTGAACGCCGTCAACGTGTGAGCCGAACCGCCGTGCGAAAAGTGGACCAGGCCCGGCGCCGTGTAGACGTGGCTGAGGCCCTCCACCACCGCGCCGACCGTCGTCGGCCGCGGCGCGTCGAACGCTTCGAAGCGGCCCTGGACCACCCAGGACGGCGACGGCTCGTACGCCGGGATGCCGTGGAACTCGCGCAGCACCTCGGCCTTCGGGTCGTGGACGCGGATCAGGTACCCCGACCGGCGGGCGACCTCGATCTCGACGTCGCCGGCCAGCACGCGCGTGCCCGCACCGCTGTTGACCAGCTCGAACCGGCGGGTTTCGGTGATCGGCGCGCCTTCGTGCGTCAGCGTCGCGCCGGCCGGGTCGACGTACGCCGCGTCGGCGTCCTGCCACCAGCGGCCGGGGATGCCCGGGTACTCCCGCGGGGCGTCGGTCAGCCAGTCGAGCGACACCAGCGCCAGCCAGCCGTGGGGTGCCGCGAGGTCCTCCTCACGGCGCGTCTTCCAGTCCTGCCACTCGCTCGTGAACGTGCTCATCGCGGGCCCCTTCTGCTCGGCTACGACGGTGCCAACCCACCGCCCGCGCCGGTATTCCGCGTCCCAGTATCCGGACCCGTCCACAGCCACGCGATTTCCCGCTCGCCCCCGGCGGGGACGACGACGCGCCGGAACCCCGGCCCGTCCGGGAGCGCGGCGTGGAAGCGGTCGGAGACGATCAGCAGCTGGTCGAGCTCCGGCGCCGCGGCCATCGCCGCCTTCAGCACCTCCGCCTCGCACAGCCAGACCGCCAGCGCGATCGCGGCGCCGCCGAAGTTCGGTGGCCGGAGCACGACGTCGCCGTGGTCGGCGGCGAGCCGCAGCCGCAGCCTGCCGAACTCGTTGAGGTGGCGGTTGCGACGCCGCAGCGCCTCCCCCACCTCGCCGGCGAACCCCGTCGCGACCCATCCCCGCGGCACGGTCGGCGGGATGACCAGCGTCGTGTTGTCCCCCTCCGGCCGGCGGTACCAGGTCGGCGTGCGGTACGGCACCGGGACGTGGTCGAACACCTCGTCCAGCACCCCGTCGAGGGTGGCGCCTAGGTGCACCGCGCGGGCGGTGCCGCCGCGGCTCGGGGCGACGATCCCGATCCGGAATACGGTCGCGGCCACCGGGACGGTGCGCATGGCCTCAGTCCTTCTCGGAGTCGAAGGACCACTGCAGGCCGTAGCTCAGCCCTTGGTGCAGCTCGTGGAACTCGAGCGACACCTCGCCGACCCGGTTGACCGTCAGCGCGTCACCGGAGTCGACGCCGTCGTCGACGACCCGGCCCGGCACGCCGTTGAGCCGCCACACGCGCGGCGGCGGGGCAGCGCGGTCGAACCGGACCCGCACCGAGAACTCTTCGCAGCGGCGCAGGGGCGTCATGACGTAGTACGGCCGCAGCGACGTGCGCTGCGGCGTGAACCGGATCCCGTACTCGTGCCGCTGGCCGAGCCGCAACGGGCTGGGGAGCCGCATCACGAACTGCGCGTGGCTCACCGAGACCTGGCGCGCTTCGACGATCTCACCGCCGAACAGGACCTCGGCGGCGATGTCGGGCACCGGGTCGCTGCCCGGCTCGGCCGGGACGCTGAACGAGAGCACGAGCTCGTCGAGTTCGTCGACCTCCGCGACGATCCGGCGTTCCTCCTGGAGATCCGGCGGGACGCGGTCGAGCCGGAGCACCGCCTTGGCCGACTCGGCGTACCAGCCGGCCAGCGGGTGCCGGTCCCGGTCCGGTGGCGGCGCGCCGAGCAGCTCGTCGAGCCGGCGGAACGCGAGGTCGATCCGGCGGCGCGCGGTGCGCGGGTCGCGGTCCAGCACGCTGGCCAGCCACGAGATCCGCCGGTCGAGGAACTCCCCCGCGGCCTCTTCGTGCAGGCCGAACGCCGCGAGCGCGGCCAGCCGCAGGTCGGCGGGGAGCCGGCCGCACAGCTCGGTGAGCCGCAGGACGAGCTTCTGCCGGGCGGCGGAGGGCTGGTCGGCGCCGGTGATCCCGCACGCTTCGCGCAGGCAGGGACCGATCCGCTGGTGCAGGTCGGCCGCGTCGAGCCCGCGTCCGCGGCGCAGTTCGTTCAGCTCGCGCACGAACGGGAAGGAGTTCTCCGGCCGCATCCCACCCCCTCCCGGCGCCGCGGTGAAATGACAGACCACATTACCAAAAAATAGTCCGCGCCGGGGTGACGGTTCGCGGACAACCGCATTCACGGAAATACCCGGCCGGCCGACCCCCCACGAGCCGGCCGGCCGGGCCGCCGCGGGTCAGCGGGCGCCGAAGATCAGCGCCCAGATCGAGTGGCTCTCCATCACACACACCTCCTCATCGCTGCACCAAGACCGAGGCGGAGATCGGGGCGGAGCCGTGTGACACCGGCGCGGCCGGCTCCGCCACGTTTCCGGTGGCCGCCACGAATCCCGCGACGGCACCGACCGCGAACGCGGCGAAGACCGATTTCACCAGGGTCAAGATCTTGCAGTAGACGTTCACGGCAAAGCACTCCCCGACCTCGCTCGAAATGAAATCCGGCCGGCAGGCATCTGATTTCTTTTCCGGCCGAACCCAGGATCGCGCCGGGAGGGGGTGCGCTCAGAGGACCGCTGTCACGGGCGTTGTGTGCCGTTTGGCTCAGAACGGGCGAAGGCGCGCAGGACGCGCAGCTGGCGGATGAGGATCCGGCGGCGGCCGGTCTCGACGATCCCCTTCTCGCGCAGAACGCGCAACGCCCGGGCGACGGTGCGCCGGGCCGCGCCGATCTGCGCGCCGATGTCCTCCTGCGAGAACGCGTCCTCGATGAGCACGCCTTCCGGGACGCGCCGGCCGTGCTCCTCCGCCAGCCGGACCAGGACCACCGCGACGCGGCGGCTGACGTCGAAGGCCGCGGCGTCGACCCGGGCCGACTCGGCACTGCGCAGCCGGGCCGCGACGGTCTTGATCGTCGCGATGGCGATTTCGGGCCGGGTGTGCAGGACGTCGACGAACTCGGCGCCGGTCAGCTGGTAGACGGTGCAGGGTTCGATCGCGCGCACCGACGCCGACCGCGGCAGCCCGGTCACGGCCGCGAGGTCGCCGAGCACCTCGCCGGGTCCGCGCAGGCCGAAGAGCACTTCACGGCCGTCTTCGACGATGGTGGAGACGCGCACCCAGCCGGCGACCAGCACGTGGACGTGGTCGGACGGGTCGCCTTCCATGAGCACGACGTCGTTCGCCCGGAACCGGCGGCGGGTGCCGCGCGCGAGCAGGTACTCGCGATCGGCATCGGCGAGATAGGCCAGGAGCGCTCCCTCGCCCGTGTCGTCGTGCCCGTTCATGGCTCCCCTCCGGATCTCCACGGTAACCCGGCGTGGCGGGCCGGGGCGAGAGGCGGAACCGGTAGGGTCGCCGCGTGGATGTGGAGATCTTCACCGACGGCGCGTGCAGCGGGAACCCGGGACCGGGCGGCTGGGGCGCGGTCCTCCGCTACGGGCGGCACGAGCGCGAGCTCTACGGCGGCGAAGCCACCCCGACGACGAACAACCGGATGGAGCTGACGGCGCCGATCCGGGCGCTGGAGAGCCTGACCCGGCCGTCGCAGGTCCGCGTGTACACGGACAGCACGTACGTGCGCAACGGGATCACGCAGTGGCTGCCGCGCTGGAAGAGCAACGGCTGGCAGACGGCGGCGCGCGAGCCGGTGAAGAACGCGGACCTGTGGCAGCGCCTGGACGCGGCGGCGGGCGAGCACGAGGTCGAGTGGCTGTGGGTGAAGGGCCACGCGGGACACCCGGAGAACGAGCGCGCCGACCGGCTCGCGGTGCGCGGGGCCCAGGAAGCGCGGGAGCTCGGGAAGCCGGTCAACGCGGAATAGTCCGAAGTGGACGGTCGTGGCACAATGCCCCGGTGCCTCCTGCTTCGTGCCCGTGCGGCCTCGCCGAGTCCTACGCCGCCTGCTGCGGCCGGTTCCACGAAGGCGGCCTCGCTGCACCGACCGCCGAACTGCTCATGCGCTCGCGGTTCAGCGCGTTCGCCGTCGGGGACACGGCGTACCTGCTGCGCACGTGGCACCCGGACACCCGCCCGCGCCGGCTGAGCCTCGACCCCGGCCAGGAGTGGACGCGGCTGGAGATCCTCGCCCGCACGGGCGGCGGCCTGCTGCACAACGAGGGCACGGTCGAGTTCCGCGCGCACTACCGCCACCACGGCCGCGACGGGTTCCTCGAGGAGAACAGCCGCTTCCGCCGGGCCGACGGCCACTGGGTCTATCTCGACGCGGAAGCCTGATAGGCACCGCGATCGTCGGCGTGGCCGGGGCGCTCCTTGGCGTCCTGGTCGGCGGCTTCCTCCAGCACCTGCTCGCCGCCCGCAGCCGCCGGTGGCAGCGCGAAGACGCGCTCGGCAAGCTGAAGCAGACCGTCTACGCCGAGTACCTGCGCGCGATCAGCGCGAGCCACGGCCAGGCGATGGCCGGCGAACGGACCCGCGCCGAGGACGCCCGCCTGCACGCCGCCACGGCCGAGATCGAAGTCCTCGCCGGGGCAGCGGTTTCGGACCGGCGCGGAAGTTCACGACCACCGTGATCGACGTCCACGCGAGGATCACCGCCGGTGACGGCGGCGAGGAGCCGACCGTGGCTGCGCGAAGACGCGCTCGGCAAGCCGGAGCAAGCCGCCAGCTGGCCGTGGCTCGCGGTGCTCGAACTCTTCGAAACGATCTCGGAACAACGGCGTAGCGGGCATCGCCGGCGTGCTAAACAGTGCGGCGATGGGAAAACTGACGCGCCGCGCCCGGGCCAAAGCCGACTACCTCGGCTTCCTCGGCGCCCGGGAGTGGCCGCTTGCCGCCTCCGGGCTGGGGGTCGTTCTCGGGGTTGTCACCATTCTGCCGAGCGCCGTCGGGGTCGTGCTCTCCGTCGTCGCCCTCGGGCTCGGCGTCGCCACCTTCGCCCGGGATGTCCGGCTGCTGCGCCGCCGCTGGGCCGGGTTCGCCTTCACCACCATCGCCGCGCCCTTCCCGACCGCGGAACTGCCGCCGCCGTCGGCTTATCCGCCCTCCGCGTACCTCGCCGTGCCCGCGCGCGGGACCGCGCTGGTCAGCGCCGCGATCGACCGGGACCTGTGGTCCGAACGGCACACGATCACCGTCGCCGAGGAGCCGTACCGGCTGCCGCCCGCGCTCAAGGCGACCGCGCCGCACGTGCTGCCGCTGCGGGCCCGCGGCCGGCTGCTGTTCAACGGCCCGATCGTCGGCATGCGCGGCGACCCGCTGCCCGCCACCGGTACGCGGCCCGCGCCGATCCGGCTGCACCGCGCCCGGTTCTTCGACGCCGTCTGCTCGAACGAGCTCGGCACGCTCCGCATCACCCGCGCCGGCACCGGCGAGGAGTACGACCTCCGCAAGGCCGAACTGACCGACACCGACGGCGCGCTCCGGGAGCTCGGCAGCAGCACGCTGGCCGACCTCGTCGGCGTCTCCACCGTCGCGTTCACCACCGACGGCAAGCTCGTCACCGTCCGCCAGTCCCCGCTCAACGCCGTGAGCGGGCTGCTGCTCGCGCCGTCGGGCAGTGGCTCGCTCGAACCGCGGGACCTGCGCACCCCCGACGGCGGCGTGCGCCGGTCCCTCCACACCGCCGTCTGCGCCGGGATGGAACGCGAACTCTGCGAGGAGAGCGGCCTGCGCCCCGAAGACGTCCGCGAGACGAAGCTGACCGGGTTCGCGCGCTGGATGGAACGCGGTGCCAAGCCGGAGTTCTTCGGCGTGACCGAGCTCGCGGTCGACAGCACCGAGGTCGCCGCGCGCCGCCCGGTCAGCGGCGAGCGCCTCTACAGCGCCGGCCTGACGCTCTTCGACGTCGACCTCCCGGCCATCGGGGCCGCGCTGGCCGGCGGTGTCCCGCTCAGCGAAGCACTTCCGCAGCGGATCTGGGAGGACGGTTCGCTGCCGCTCCTGCTGGCACTGCGCGCCGCGGCGGCCTGGCAGGCGGCGCGGATCTGACCGAAACGCCCCTGTTCTCCCGGTGACCGGACCGCTACGATCGTCCGCAATTGTTAGGAAAGTTCCCTAACGATAGTCCCGCTGTTCCCCACGCCGCCGTGGTGCCTAGGAGGCGCGCTAGTGAGCTATCGGCAGAAGAGAACCCGGACCCTCGTGGCGGCGGCGGTGCTCGCCGTCGCCGTGAGCGGGGCGACCGTCCCGGCGGCCACCGGCCAGGAGCAGGCGAGAGCGACGGTCGCGGCCGCGGGCCCGGCCACCGCCGTCCCCGGCTTCCTGATCCAGACGTCCGCGCAGGTCAGCGACGACTCGGCGGTCTCCAAGCCCGGCTTCGACACCGCCGGCTGGTACCCCGTCGGCCCGCGCTCGACCGTCTACGCCGGTCTGCTGGCCAACGGCAAGTACGCCGACCCCTTCTACTCGACGAACATGAAGAACGTGCCGACCGCGGACTTCAAGGTCCCGTGGTGGTACCGCACCGACCTCACCGTCACCGACCCCACCCAGCGCACCTACCTCGACTTCAGCGGCGTGCTGTCCAAGGCCGACGTCTGGGTCAACGGGACGCGGATCGCGGACAAGACCCAGGTCACCGGTGCCTACACGCGCCACGACCTGGACATCACCGCGCAGGTCAAGGCCGGCACCAACAGCATCGCGTTCAAGGTCTACCCGAACGACCCGAACAAGGACCTGTCGATGGGCTGGATCGACTGGGCCCAGACCCCGCCGGACCAGAACATGGGCATCGTGCGGGACGTCCTCGTCCGGCGCAGCGGCGCGGTGGCGCTGCGCGGCAGTCACGTCGTCACGAAGTTGACCGGGACCACCCACGCCGACCTCACGGTCAAGGCCGACGTCCGCAACGACTCGGCGGCCGCGGTGTCCACGACGGTCTCCGGCACGGTCGCCGGCAAACCGATCAGCCAGACGGTTTCCCTGGCGGCCAAGGAGAAGAAGACCGTCACGTTCCCGGTGGTCGGGATCGACAACCCGCAGGTCTGGTGGCCGGCCGGGATGGGCGGGCAGCCGCTCTACGACCTCGACCTGACGGCGAGCGTCGGCGGCGCGGCGTCGGACTCCGCGCACGAGAGCTTCGGCGTGCGCCAGGTGACGGCGAACAAGAACTCCAGCGGCGGCCGGTCGTACACGATCAACGGGCGCCCGCTGCTGATCAAGGGCGGCGGCTACTCGCCGGACCTGTTCCTGCGCTGGAACGAGCAGTACGCGGCCGACAAGCTCGCCTACGTCAAGGACCTCGGGCTCAACACCGTGCGCCTGGAGGGGCACATCGAGCCGGACGAGTTCTTCGACCTCGCCGACAAGATGGGCGTGCTCACGCTGCCCGGCTGGGAGTGCTGCGACAAGTGGGAAGGCCAGGTCAACGGGGACGAGAAGGGTGACCCCTGGAACGCCGCGGACTACCCCGTCGCGAAGGCGTCGATGACCGCGGAGGCCGAGCGGCTGCGCGACCACCCGAGCGTCATCTCGTTCCTGATCGGCAGTGACTTCGCGCCCGACGCGACGATCGAGAAGAACTACCTCGACGCGCTGAGCGCCGCGGACTGGCCCACCCCGGTGGTCCCGGCCGCGTCGGCGAAGTCGTCGCCGCAGCTCGGCTCGTCCGGCATGAAGATGAACGGCCCGTACGACTACGTCCCGCCGAACTACTGGTACGACAAGGCGCACACCGACCTCGGCGGTGCGTGGAGCTTCAACTCCGAAACCAGTGCCGGGCCGGACATCCCGACGATGGACACGCTGAAGCGGATGATGTCGTCGAGCGAGCTGGACACGATGTGGAAGAGCCCGTCGACCGCGCAGTACCACCGATCGTCGTCCTCGACGTTCGCCAATCTGAAGCTCTTCGGTGACGCGCTGACCGGCCGCTACGGCAAGCCGGCGAGCTTGGACGACTTCGTCCGCAAGGCGCAGCTGGCGCAGTACGAGAACGTCCGCGCCGAGTTCGAGTCGCACTCGCGCAACTTCAGCGACAGCTCGAACCCGTCGACCGGGATCATCTACTGGATGCTCAACAGCGGCTGGACGTCGCTGCACTGGCAGCTGTTCGACGCCTACCTCGACCAGAACGGCTCCTACTTCGGGGCCAAGAAGGCGAACGAGCCGCTGCACATCCAGTACTCGTACGACACCAAGTCCGTCGTGGTGGTCAACCACAACCACGACGCGGCGTCGAACCTCACCGCGTCGGTCAAGCTCTACAACCTCGACGGCACGGAGAAGTTCAACCAGTCCAAGGCCGTTTCGGTGAACGGTGACGGCGCGAAGACCACCGCGCTGACCATCGGTTCGGTCAGCGGCCTGTCGACGACGTACCTGGCGAAGCTGGTCCTGACCGACGGATCGGGCAAGGAGGTCAGCCGCAACGTCTACTGGCTGTCCACCAAGGCCGACACGCTCGACTGGGGCAACAGCGACTGGTACTACACGCCGACGACGTCGTACGCCGACCTGTCCGGGCTGAACGGCCTGGCCCAGGTGACGCTCGGCTCGACCGCCACCTCGACGGCCGACGGCGACGGCACCACGACGACCAAGGTGACGCTGACGAACGGCTCGGCGAACAAGGTGCCGGCGTTCTTCGTCGACGCGCACGTCGTCGGCGCGGCGGGTGCGCCGGTGCTGCCGGTGCGGTGGACCGACAACCAGGTCAGCCTCTGGCCGGGCGAGTCGACCACGCTGACCGCGACGTACCGGACCGCGGACCTCAAGGGCGCCAAGCCGTCCGTGCGGGTCGCGGGCTGGAACACCGGGACGAAGACGATCCCGGCGGACGGCACCACCGGCCCCGGCCCGGGTGACCCGGTGGACTACCAGGCCGAGAACGCCACGATCACCAGCGGTGTCGCGGAGTCGAACCACGCCGGCTTCACCGGCACCGGGTTCGTCAACTACGACAACGCGACCGGCAGCGCGGTGGAGTTCTCCGTCGACGCGGCCGCCGCGGGTCCCGCGAACGTCGTCCTTCGGTTCGCCAACGGCACCACGGTGAACCGGCCGATGGACCTCACGGTGAACGGTGCCAAGGTGGCGTCGGCCGTGGCGTTCGGCGGCACCGGCAACTGGGACACTTGGCAGACGGTCACGATCCCGGTGACGCTGACCGCCGGGACGAACAAGATCAAGGCGACCGCGACGACCGCCAACGGCGGCCCGAACGTCGACAAGATCACCGTCTAGGCACCGGGCCGGGGCGGTTCACGCCGCCCCGGCTCAGTCCCAGAGGAGGCGCTGCTCGCGGTCCGGATCGGACACCGTCGCCGAGACGTCGTCGAAGATCCGCGTGACGCGGTCGGCCGGCCGGTAGCGCGGCCAGCCCGGGTCGCCCGTCGCGACGAACCGGACCCAGGCGTCGAACATCTCCGTCGCCACCGCCTGCATCCGCTCGGCCGGGAACGTCCGGCCGGCGAACAGGAACCGCCAGTTGCGATTGCGGATGTCGTCGAACACCAACGGCAGGTCGAGCCCGTGCGCGGCGCCGAGCCCCTTGCCGCGCGGGGCGATCCGCCAGTCGAGCCGGTACATCCAGGCGTCCGGCTGTTTCTCGGCGAAGCGGATCGCCGGGATCCACCAGTCCCCCGAGGTCAGCACGCGGTTGCGAATCTGGTCCGCCGGCCAGTCGAGCAGCTCGGCGTAGGCCGCGACAGCCTTCTCGATCTCGGCGTCGTCCAGCATCGTCGAGCCGACACCCAGGAGCTTCGCGCCGCCCGACTGCAGCCAGCTGAACAGGTCTTCCTCGTCGGCCGTCGTCCCGATGAGCAGCGGGACTTCGCGGACGCCGTCCAGCGGCCGTTCGGGCAGCAGCTCGTCGCCGACGACCACCCGGTAGGTCACCTTGGTCCCGGAGGCCGCCGAAACCCGTTGCTGCGCTTCGAGAATCCGTTTCACCGGCAGCGTGGCGAGGTCTTCCGGCGACGCGTCCAGTTCGGACAGCACCGCCGAAGCGATCGCCACGCCTTCGGCCGGGGTGTGCACGACCGAGCCGACGCCGGTGCCGCTCTGCACGATCGCCTGCCGGACGAGCCCCCGCGTGGCGGGCACGGCCAGCAGCGTCCCGACCGTGCGGCCGCCGTTGGACTGCCCGGCGAGCGTCACGCGGTCCGGGTCACCGCCGAACGCTCCGACGTTGTCGCGCACCCACGCCAGCGCCGCGACCTGGTCGCGCAGGGACAGGTTGGAGTCGGCGACGCCGGGCAGGTGCAGCATGCCGAGCACCCCGAGCCGGTAGGCGACGGTCACCACGACCACGCCGCGCCGCGCGAACGCGGACCCGTCGAACTGGTGCGGCGCGCCCATCACGCCGCCCCCGCCGTGGATCCACACCAGCACGGGGTACGAGCCGGGTTCCGAAGGCGCGTAGACGTTCAGGGAGAGGCAGTCCTCGTCGCCGGTGAAGCCGCGGCCGGTCAGCTCGGGCTGCGGCGCCCGCGGCGCCCACTTCGTCGCGTCGCGTTCCCCGGACCACGGCGGCACCGGCCGGGGCGCGCGGAACCGCAGCTCCCCCACCGGCGGCTCGGCGTAGGGCACCCCGAGAAACGTCCTGACCCCGTCGCGTTCGGACCCGCGCAGCGCGCCGGCCGCGATCTCCACCGTCGTCACGCCTCCAGCCTAGGCGCGCGGGGACTTGCCCTGGAGCGCGCTCCAGGGTGTTGACTCGGTCCCACACACTGGGAGGGAACCATGACCGCAGCAGAGAACAAGCAGCTCGTGAGAGCCGCATTCGACGCCTGGGCGACCGGCGACATCCGGCCGCTGATCGCTGCCATGGCCGACGATGTCACGTGGACGGTCGGCGGGCACAACAGCTGGTCCGGCAGCTTCCGCGGCAAGGACTCGGTCCGCCGCGACCTGCTCGCGCCGCTCGGGGAGCAGTTCGACGGCACCTACACCAGCACCGCGAGCCGGTTCGTCGCCGAGGACGACGTCGTCGTGGTGGAGACGCGGGGCAGCGTCGCGACCAAGGCCGGGCCGCGGTACGACAACCAGTACTGCTTCGTCTTCCGGCTCGACGGCGGGAAGATCCGCGAGATCACCGAGTACCTGGACACCCAGCTGGTCGCCGAGGTGCTCCCGGAGCTGGCCAGGTGACACCCGCCGCGGCCGACGGGTAATGATGAGCCCGTGCACATAGCGGCAGAGATAGTGGCGCTGGTCGTGACGGTCCTCGTCGTCAGCGCGGTGGCGCGGCGGCTGGACTGGTCCGCCCCGTTGTGCCTGATCGTGGTCGGCGTCGGCGCGTCGTACGTCCCCGGCGTGCCCGAGTACCACCTCGACCCCGAGGTCGTGCTGCTCGGCCTGCTCCCGCCGCTGCTGTACTCGGCGGCCATCCAGACGTCGCTGGTCGACTTCCGGAAGAACCGCGGGGCGATCGGGCTCATGTCGGTCGGGCTGGTCGTCTTCACCGCCTTCGGCGTCGGGCTGGTCGCCTGGGCGGTGATCCCCGGCCTCCCGCTGGCCGGCGGGATCGCGCTCGGGGCGATCGTGGCGCCGCCGGACGCGGTCGCGGCCAGCGTCGTCGCCCGCCGGGTCGGCATGCCCCGCAAACTGATCCGGCTGCTCGAGGGCGAGAGCCTGTTCAACGACGCGGCCGCGCTGGTCGCCCTGCGCACGGCCATCGCCGCGCTGGCCGGCTCGGTCAGCTTCTGGCAGGTCGGCGCCGACTTCCTGCGCGCGGCGATCGGCGGGATCGTGCTCGGGCTGGTCGTCGGGTTCGTGGCCGCGTTCATCCGCGCCCGGCTGAACGAGCCGGTGCTGGACACCGCGCTGTCGTTCGCGGTGCCGTTCATCGCCTACATCCCGACCGAGGCGATCCACGGGTCCGGCGTGCTGGCCGTGGTCGTCGCCGGGCTCATCCTGGGGCACAAGGCGCCGAAGATCCTCTCCGGCTCGGCCCGGCTGGCGAGCAGGCTGAACTGGCAGACCATCGCGTTCCTGCTGGAGAACATGGTCTTCCTGCTGATCGGGCTGCAGCTGCGGCGGATCCTGTCCGAAGTCGGCGAATCCGGGCTGTCGCTGGCCATGCTGACCTGGATCTGCGTGGCGGTGCTCGTCGCGACGATCCTCACGCGGATGCTGTGGCTCATCGGCATCGGCACCGTGAAGCGGCTGGAACGGCGGATGCTGCCCAACCGGGCGAAGGCCAAGATCTGGCCGTGGCGCTACTCGGCGGTGATCTCCTGGGCGGGCATGCGCGGGGTCGTCACGCTCGCCGCGGCCTTCGTGCTGCCGGCGGACACCCCGCAGCGGGCCGTGCTGGTGCTCGCCGCGTTCGTCGTGGTGGCCGGCACGCTCGCCGTGCAGGGCATGACGCTGCCGCCGCTGATCCGGCGGCTGCGCCTGCCGCGGCCGGACCCGGCGGAGGACGCGCTGCAGGAGGCGTCCGTGCTGCACGACATGACCACCGCGGCGCTGGCGAAGCTCGAGGAGATCCAGCGGCCGGACGACCCGCCGGAGATCATCCAGCGGATCCGCGACCGGCTGCAGAACCGCTCCGACTCGGCGTGGGAGCAGCTCGGCAGGCAAAGCGTCCTCGCCGAGACGCCGAGCGACGCCTACCGCCGCCTGCGCATCCAGCTCCTCGAGGTGGAGCGCGAGCAGTTCCTGAAGGCCCGCGACGCCGGCAGCGCCGACGACGACGTCCTGCGGAAGGTCCTGGAGCGGCTCGACATCGAAGAGTCCATGCTGGACCGCGACGACGAGGAACCCGACGTCGAGGGCCGCGAGCTGCGCACCCCGGCCGCGACGGCCGGTTCGTGCAAGCACCTGGCCCACGAGTGGGTCGAACGCGATCCCAGCTCACCGGACACGTGCGCCGCCTGCGTCGAGGAGGGCACGAACTGGGTGCACCTGCGGATGTGCCTGAAGTGCGGCAACGTCGCCTGCTGCGACTCCTCGCCGCGCCGGCACGCCACCCGGCACTTCCACGAATCCCGCCATCCGGTCATGCGCAGCTTCGAGCCGGGCGAGACGTGGCGGTGGTGTTTCGTGGACAAGCAACTCGGATAATGTCGGGGCCATGAGCACGCCTGAGCAGGAGATCGAGTACCGCCAGCACCGGTTCAGCCCGCCGCCGGGCTCGACCGAGATCTTCCTGGTCCGGCACGGTGAGTCCGCGCCCGCTCGCGGCGAAAACCCCTTCGCGCTGGTCGACGGCCAGGCCGACCCGGAGCTCGCGCCCGACGGCCGCGACCACGCCCGGCGCGTCGGCGACCGGCTGGCCGGCGAGCGGATCGACGCGATCTACGTGACGACGCTGCGCCGCACGGCGGAGACCGCGGCTCCGCTGGCCGAGAAGCTCGGGATCACCCCCGCCGTCGAGCCGGACCTGCGCGAGATCCACCTGGGCGACTGGGAGAACGGCCTCTTCCGGAAGTACACGGCCGAAGGCCACCCGATCGTCGAGCGGCTGTGGACCGAGCAGCGGTGGGACGTCATCCCGGGCGCGGAGTCCGACGAGCGGTTCGGTGCCCGGCTGCGCGGCGCGCTGACGCGGATCGCCGCCGCGCACCCGGACCAGCGCGTCGCCGTGTTCACCCACGGCGGCGTGATCGGCGAGGTGTTCGCGCAGGCGAGCCGCTCGGTCGAGCGGTTCGCGTTCCTCGGCGCGGACAACGGGTCGATCTCGCACCTCGTGCTGCACGGCGACACTTGGATCATCCGGCGCTTCAACGACACCGGGCACCTGGCTACGCCGCTCGGCTGAGCTTCCCGGCCGCGACGAACTGCACGGTCACCAGGATCGAGACGGCTTCCGCGGCGAGCAGCCCGATGAGGACCAGCACCTGCGTCAGGCCGGCTTGGATCGGGCCGGCACCGCCGAGCAGGACGCCGACGTAGGCGCCCGGGAGCGTCACCAGACCGACCGTGCGGGTCTGGTCGAGGGCCGGGATGAGTGCGTGCCCGGCGCTCGGGCGGCAGATCTCGAGCGCGGCCGGGCGGGGCAGGAACCCGAGGGCGAGCGCGGCTTCGTACTCGCCGTGGCGGGCTTTGAGCTCGTCGAGCGCCCTTCTTGCGGCCTGCGACGTCGCGGTCATCGCGCCGCCGATGACTATGCCGGCGATCGGGACGACCGCGATGGGTTTCGGCGGAACGACCCCGGCGCCGAGGATCAGGGCGAGGACCGGGGCGACACCGGCGGCGATGGCGAGGGCCGTCCAAGGCAGGTTCGTCCAGGGGCCGGCGCGGCGCGCCGACGTCACCGCGGCGATGGCGAACATCAGCAGCACGAACAGGCCGGTGAGCGGGGCCGACCGCAGGACGGCGGTGATCACCAGCGACACGAGGGCCAGTTGCGCGACCGCGCGGACGGCGGCGATCAGGACGTCGCGGCCGCGGCCGAGGCCACCGGCCTGGACGACCGCGGTGGCGGCGATGGCGAGCAGGACCAGCACCGCCACGAGGGCGGGCCCGAAGGTGATCGCGGCGTCGTTCACGCCGCCCATCGTGCCGTCAGACGGCGCAGCTGAACTGGCGGCCCGGCTCGGCGACGGTCTTTTCGGCGACGACGACCCCGTCGACGACGATCCGGCAGCGCAATTCGCCGGGCCCGGGGTTGCGGGCGGCGATGCTGTAGAACTCGGTGCGCCCGGCCGGGCCGACGCGGGTGAATTCGGCCGACCACGGCGTCGCGACCTGGGCCTGCTGGGTCAGCGCCGAGCCCTCGGCGGCGAACGTGACGTCCTGGGCGCCGTGCGCGCCGAGCAGTTCGTAGACGACGGAGTGGCGCACGGTCGCGACGGCGGCCGGCACGACCGGCGCGGCCACCGGCTCCTGCTTGGCCTCCCCGCGCGAGGACCGGGGCACGACGTACGACGTCACCGCGAAGGCGGCGGCGAGCACGACCAGGACGACAACGACGTTTCCGGCCGGCTTGACCCGGCGCACGCAGTCACGATCCGGCCTGGTCGCGGTGGGAACACCCATGGAGAGGTCTTCTCTCGTCGCGCGCACTTCCGTCGAGTGCGTCGACCTCTATCTCGCCGTGACCTCACTGCGCGTTAGCGAGGTTTCGTGAGAAGTCCAACTTTCACCCAATCGGGTGCGGTCAGTCCACGAGCCCGGCATCGGCGAGCAACCGCAGGATCCGCTGCCCGGCGGGCGGGCAGGCGGAAGCGTCGGCCGAGCCGAGCCACGCGGCCTCGGCGATCTCCCGCGACGGCGCCGGTTCACCCCGGTGCTCGGCGGTGTAGCAGGTCATCCGCACGAGCCGGCCGTCGGCGAACCCGTCGGCCTGCTCTTCGAGGACGGCGAAGAAGCGGAAGGTGAGCGGATCGAGCTCGACGCCGAGCTCCTCCCGGATCTCCCGGCACAGCCCGCCGACGTCCCCTTCGCCCGGCTCGCGCTTGCCGCCGGGGAGGTAGAACTTCGTCTTCCCGGCGGTGCGGACGGACAGCAGGCGGCGGTCGCGGACGTGGATCCAGGCCAGTGAGTCGATGGTTTTGTCGGACCCGGGGTGCATGATCTGGAGTATGTACGAGGAGGCGGCACCCCCCGGGCCGCTGGCGGGCGTGGCGCGCTGCGTGTGGCGGTCGGCTTCGGCGGGCCCGAAGCGCATCGTCCCCGACGGCTGCCTGGACCTGGTGGTCGGCGACGGCGGAGTGTTCATCGCGGGCCCGGACACGGCGGCGTGGTCCTCGGTGACCCGGCCGGGCGCCGAGCTGCGCGGGGTGCGGTTCACCCCGGGCCGCGCACCGGCGGTACTCGGAGTGGCAGCGGACGAGCTGCGCGACCGCCGGGTGTCGCTGGGTGAGTTGTGGGGGCAGGCCGGGGAGGTGCTGGCGGAGCGGTTGTTGTCGGGCGAGCTGACGCCGGCGCAAGCGGTTGCGTCGAGGTTGCCGGAGGTGGGGCCGGCAGACCAGGCGGTGGCGGCGTTGATAGCGAGGCTGGACGCGGGGGCGGCGCGGGTAGCGGAAGCGGCGGCGATGGTGACGGGGGCTGGACAGGATGGCGTGAGCCCGGCGCAGGTCGCTGAAGCCACAGCGATGCTCGACCGGCCGACCCCGCCCTCAGCCGCGCCGGAGGTTGCCGCCGCGCGGCTTGAAGACCCCGGCCCCTTCGCCGTCAGTGAGCGGCGGCTGCGGCGGCGCTTCGTCCAAGCCGTCGGGTACGGCCCCGCCACCTACCTCCGCGTCACCCGCTTCCAGCGGGCCGTCGCGCTGGCTCCGCGCGTCGATGGGCTGGCCGCGCTCGCCGCCGCCGCCGGGTACTCCGACCAAGCCCACCTCAGCCGGGACTGCCGGGCCCTGACCGGCCTGACCCCGCGCGCCTACTTCCGCACACCCTCCACTGTGGACGAGGCGGTGCGTGATCGGCTCCGTTCGGCGTAACCCGTGCGGGCAACCGGAAGTGGGACCGCGCCCCAGAAGGTAAGCGGACGGTAAACGACTACCAAGAGCGCTATCCTCCCTTCGACCGGTGATCAGGGAGGGCGTGTGGCCACCATCAGCGACGTCGCGGCGAGGGCCGGCGTCTCCACGGCGACCGTGTCGCGCGCGCTCAACGGCAAGTCCACTGTGGACCCGATGCTCGCCGCGCGCGTCCAGGAGGCCGCCGCCGAGCTCGGTTATCACCCGAACGGGCTGGCGCGGAACCTCCGCCGCCAGGAGACCGCCGTCCTCGCGCTGATCATCTCCGACGTCGAAAACCCGTTCTTCACGGCCATCGCGCGCGGCGTCGAGGACCTCGCGCAGCGGTCGGGCTACTCCGTCGTGCTCTGCAACTCCGACGAGAACGAGGACAAGGAGCGGCGCTACATCGAGGTCGCGCTGCAGGAGCGGGTCGCCGGGGTGGTGCTGTCGCCGACCGGGCGGTCGACGAACGTCGAGGGCCTGCGCCGCCAGGGCACGCCGCTGGTGGCGGTCGACCGGCCGCTGCCGGCCGACGCGGGTGACCAGGTCCTGGTCGACACGCGCCACGCGGCCGCCGAAGCCACGCGGCACCTGCTGGCCGGCGGTTACCGCCGCGTCGCCTGCCTGACCGGGCCCGCCGGCGTCCGCACGGCCGACGACCGCCTGGCCGGATACACCGACGTCGTCGGCGAAGCGAACGCGGTGTCCCGGCGGGCGGAGTACCGCGCCGAGGGCGCCCGGCTGGCGGCGCTGGAGCTGCTCGACGAGCCGTCCCCGCCGGACGCGCTCCTGGTCGCGAACAGCACGATGGCGATCGGCGTACTGGAGGCGCTGTCGTCGCGCGGCCTGCGTTCGGGCCGCGACGTCGGCATCGTGTCGTTCGACGACGCCCCGTGGACGACGCTCATCGAACCGCCCCTGACGGTGGTCGCGCAGCCGGCGTACGAGGTCGGCCGGGTGGCGGCGCAGCTCCTGCTGGCCCGAATCACCGACAGCAGCCGCGAAGCGACGACCACGACGCTCGAGGCACGCCTGATCGAACGGAAGAGCTCCCGCCGCTGAGTCCCGGAGAGTCGGTTCGCGTACCTGGACAGTCGGCTCGCGTACTCAGACGGTCGGCTCGCGTACCTGGAGGGTCGGCTCGAAGCCGTGGACTCCGCGGACAGACGTGCCTGGGGGGCCGGCTCGTGCCAGGCCCCCCAGGCACGCCCCACCCCCTGTGTCCCCCATGGCCGGCGTCAACCCGCCGGATCCTGTGAGCACGGAGCGGAAATCGTTTACTCACACGGAACGTAAGTCCAGGACCGCGCACTGTCAAGCCTGGACAACGTCCTCCGATCCGGGCAGACTATCCGGAAGTTGCCTACTCAACGTGTTGAGTGATGTGCGGTAAGTGTCGATCTCTGGTGAATTCACCCACAGTCAGGGCAAGAAACCGCACGAACCCGCACAGGCGCGCTGTTTCGGGTTAACCTGAGCCACATGTCTGTAGCGCTGGAGAACATCCTCGCCAAGGCGGGCCTGAAAGTCGACGCGAACGAGTTCCTCACGCTCGTCGAAGACGCCGCGCGCAGACTGTCGCCACCGAATCCGGATCCCTCGCACTACTTCTCCGCCGACCAGCGCGCCGCGCTCACCGACGTCGGCCTCGATCTCTCACCCCGCAAAGAGGGCGAGCCGGACTTCCGCGCCCGCACGGTGGCCGCTCACGCAGTCCTCGCCGAAGGTGCGCTCAGCGTCAACGAAGCGGCGAAGGCCCTCGGCGTCGACGACAGCCGGATCCGCCATCGCCTCAAGGAAGGCAGGCTGACCGGCTGGAAGGACGGCGGCTGGCGCCTGCCGGCGTGGCAGTTCGCCGGCTCGGGCGTGCTGCCCGGCCTCGAGGTCGTCCTCAAGGCCCTCCCCGACGACCAGCCCGCACTCGTCGTCGCCGCGTTCATGAGCACTCCGCAGCCGGACCTCGTCATCAACGAGCATCCCGCGACCCCGCGCCAATGGCTCCTTTCCGGGGGTGACCCGGACCACGTCGCCCGCCTCATCGCCATGCTCGGCTCGCCGTTCTAGGCTGGGCCTCCCCGAGCAAGATCACCGACAAGGACGGACCACCCCCGACCCATGGCCCGGCTCCCGCTGCCGCCCGCCCGATCCGTCCTGGTCCGGCAGCTGAACCGCGCCGATGACGTGGTGACGGTCCAGCCCGCGACCAGGCTCGTCCGGATCTTCACCGCGCACGGCAACCACCCCCAGCAGTGGAACTCGTTCCGCTACACCGGCCCGCTCCCGCACGGCCGGTTCGACCAGCAGTCGCCCGGCCGCGGCGGCGCGCCGGTCACCGACCCCGCGAACGGGGTCCTCTACTTCGGCCTCACGGTCCGCACCTCGGTCGCCGAGGTCTTCCAGACGAGCTCGTCGGTCGACCGCCGCACGCGCGGCCCCCGGCTGGTCGTCGTCCGCCCCACGCGCACGCTGCGCCTGCTCGACCTGACCGGCCTGTGGCCGACGCGGGTGGGTGCGTCGCAGGAGATCTCGAGCGGGCCGAAGAAGCTGACGCAGGCGTGGGCCCGCGCGATCCGCGGCGCGTTCAGCGACCTCGACGGCCTCTGGTACCGCTCCTCGATGGACTCCGGCGACCCGGCGATCTGCCTGTGGGACCCCCCGGCGGGCGCGGCGCTGCCGATCGCGCCGGACGTGCTGCTGCCGCTGGACCACCCGGGCCTGGACGTCCCGCTGGGCCGGGTCTGCGAAGAGCTGAACTACACGCTGCTGAACTGAGTGGCCGGCGCCGGGACGTTGACCTCCAGCGCGGTGGAGGTTGCAGCCTGGCGACCATGAACCTCGTCGTACGCGCGGAACACCAGTCGCTCTTGCTTTGCTTCGAGCCGTGGGCCAACCAGCACACGGTGCTGCCGGGTACCGCCGTGCTGGTCCGGTTCCCGCCGGACAAGCAGATCGAAGTGGTGCACCACCGCGACGGCATGACGTTCTACAGCGCGGGCCCCCACCCCGACCTCTACGCGGAGGACGGGACCGCCGTGGAGATCTACAGCGAGTACATGCCGGAATTCCCTCCCGAACTCGAACGGCACATGGACACGCTCCGGCAGATCTTCGAGATCACCGAGCCGAGCCGCACCGAGCCGGACCGCCTCAACTAGGAACCGAGGGCGCCCGGGCCGGGCCGCGTGCACGACCCGGGCGTCTTCGTGCGTCGGCCACGAGCGCAAGAGCGCCTACAGGTGCCGCCCCCACCACTCGAGGATCGCTTCGAAGCGCTGCACCCGGTGGCGCGGCCGCCCGGAGCGGGACAGCTCGTGCCCCTCGCCCGGGAACAGCAGGAACTCCGCCGGTGCGCCCGCGCGGCGCAGCGCCACGAACATCCGCTGCGCCTGCTCCAGCGGGCAGCGCCAGTCCTGCTCCGAATGGACCACCGCGAACGGGATCTTGATCTGCGCCGCGTACGAAAGCGGCGAACGCTCGCGCTGCACCTCCGGCGACTCGCCGATGTACGCGTCGACGAACGTGTAGCCGATGTCGGAGCTGCCGACCATCGAGTCCCACGCGTTGACCGCGCGCTCGCTCCACGCCGCCTTGAAGCGCTCGCCGTGGTGGGCCGCCAGCCAGCTCG
The DNA here is from genome assembly GCF_030269325.1 of Amycolatopsis sp. NBRC 101858. GTDB lineage: Bacteria > Actinomycetota > Actinomycetes > Mycobacteriales > Pseudonocardiaceae > Amycolatopsis > Amycolatopsis ponsaeliensis. The sequence goes on from NZ_BSTD01000003.1 coordinate 77,943, forward strand.
TCATGAACCCGCCGTACGAACCGCCCATGATGCCGACGCGGGAGGCGTCCAGGTCCGGCCGTTCGAGGGCCTTGTCCAGCAGCGCCAGGACGTCGTCGACGTCGACCGTGCCGAAGCCGTGCGTGATCGCGTGGCCGTGGGTCTGCCCGTAGCCCGCCGACCCGCGCGGGTTGCCGAGCACCACCGCGTACCCCGCGGCCGCGTACACCTGCGCCTCGTCGAACACCGCCCAGTCCTGCTGGGTGAACGGGCCGCCGTGCACCACCCGCAGCACCGGGTGCGGGCCGTCGCCCTCGGGCAGCACCAGCCAGCCGTGCACCGGGTAGCCGTCCGGCGCCGAGGTCTCCAGCTCGATCACCGGCCGGAGGCCCGTGGCGCGCAAGGGCTTCGAGTAGTCCGTCAGCTCCCGCACGCCGCCGTCCTCGATCAGGACGACCTCGCCCGCGGTGTCCAGCGTGGCGATCACCGCCGCCAGCACCGCGCCGTCCAGCGTGAACGACCGCAGCGCGGTCCGGTCCGCGTAGACCACCGGCAGGTCGGCCAGCGGGGCGTCCGCGGCGTCGACGGCCACGGCGCGCAGCTCGACCGCGCCGCGGTTGCGGACGGCCACGAGCACGTCGCCCTCGCGCGGCGCCGGCGGGCCCGCCGAGGCCTCGCAGTCGACGGTTTCGATGTCGGTGAGCCGGCGCGCCTTCGCCGGACCGGCGCCGAACTCCGGCGTCGCCGTGTAGAGACCCGTCATCGCGGCTTCGTGGTGTTCCGCGTAGGACTGTCCGAAGTAGAACAACGTGCCGTCGGCGGCGAACACCGGACGCTCCGAGAACCCTTCGCCCCGCACGACGAGCTCGGGCTCGCCGCCTTCGGCGGAAATCGCGCAGATGTCGCGGAAGTCGCTCTCGGCGGCGCCCCAGTCCGGCGGCGCGGTGAAGACGACGCGGGTGCCGTCCGGCGTCCACACCGGGCCGGTGACGTCGTACTCGTCCCCGGTCAGCGGTTCGGGGTCCGGCACGTCCTCCGCCAGGGCGTCGACGACGAACAGGCGCTGCATGCGGTCGCGCAGGAACCCGAGGTCGTCGAGCCGGTAGTCCATGCGCGTGATCCGGCGCGGGGCTTCGGCGGCCGGCTCCGGCGTCTCGTCGTCGGCGTCCGCCGTGCCGTACCGGCCGGGTTCGGGGACGCGCGCGGTGAAGGCGATCCGCCGCGAGTCCGGCGCCCACACCGGCTCGCCGGCCCCGAGGTGCAGCGAGGTCAGCCGGCGCGCGTCACCGCCGTCGGCCGGCATGACGTGCAGCTGCGGGCTGCCGTCGGCCCCCTTGCCCTCCCCGGCGCGGAGGAACGCCACCCAGCGCCCGTCCGGGGAGATCGACGGCGCCGAGTCGCGCGGACCGTGCGTCCACGCGGACTCGCCGCCGTCGAGCGAGACGCGCCGCAGCGAGCTGTGCGCGGCGTTCGTCTTCAGGTCGGGTTTCTTCAGCGCGGTGAGCAGCAGGTTCCCGCGCAGCGCGGGACGGCCGGGGGCGACGAGGGCTTCGATGTCGGCAGGACGCACGCCCTCGACGGTACCGGAAATCCTTAGCGCTGCGAACGACCTTAGTCGGGACTTAGGCGGCGACCTGCTTGCGCTCGTCGCGCCGGGCCTTCGCCAGGCTCGCCACCGTGGTCACGGTGAGCACGACGATGATGACCCCGAGGGAGACCCAGTTGTTGATGTCCAGCCAGTCCGGCACGACGTGGTACTCGTGCAGGGCGTGCAGGAACAGCTTCGCGCCGATGAAGGCGAGGATCACCGCGAGGCCGTAGGTGAGGTAGACCAGCTTCGTCACCAGGCCGCCGAGCAGGAAGTACAGCTGCCGCAGGCCCATCAGCGCGAACGCGTTGGCGGTGAAGACGAGGAACGCCTCCTGGGTGATGCCGAAGATCGCCGGGATCGAGTCGACCGCGAAGAGCAGGTCCGCCGACCCGATGGCCACGATCACCAGCAGCATCGGCGTGATCATCCGCTTGCCGTTCAGCTTCACCGTGTAGTGGTGGCCGTGGTAGTCGTCGGTCACCGGGGCGAACTTGCGGACCTGCCGGGTGACGGCGTTCTCGTGGTACTCCTCTTCCTCGTCCTTGCCGCGCAGCATGCTGACGGCGGTCCAGACGAGGATCGCGCCGAAGAGGAAGAACACCCAGACGAACTGCGCGATCAGCGCGGCCCCGATGGCGATGAAGACGCTGCGGAAGGCCAGCGCGAGCAGGATGCCGACCAGCAGCACGCGGTGCTGGTGGATGGCGGGCACCTTGAACGACGCCATGATGATCATGAAGATGAACAGGTTGTCGACGCTCAGCGAGTACTCGGTGATGTACCCGGTGAAGAACTCGACGCCCGGGTCGTGCCCGGCGAAGAGCCACACGCCCGCACCGAAGAGGACCGCGCAGGAGACGTAGAAGATCACCCAGCGAGCGGCTTCCCCCGTGGTCACTTCGTGCGGCTTGCGATCGACGATGACCAGGTCCAGCGCGATGAGCGCGAGCAGGCCACCGATCGTGGCGATCCACAGCCACAGGGGGACAGTCATGAAACCGAAACCTCCGGATAGTGCGCATGAGCAACTAACCGGAGGTCTCTTCCGCCGGCGAAAACACCGGCCGACGGTGCCGGGGGCGCAAGGCCACCGTGCTGACGACACCGCCGCGGAGGAATACTCCCCTCACAGCGCGTCCAGTTTGCCGGTTCTCCCCGGCCGAGCGCCAGCCGGAATCGCGCACGTCACCAGGTTGGTCCTGTAATTTCGGTCACCTCGGTCCACCAGGCGGTCACGAGCGTGTGATCGATGTGAGCCGGTGAGGGCACTCTCAGGAAACTTCACATACGGTCACCTCGTGCCCCGACTCCCGCTCCCGCGCACCCGCGGAGCCCGCCTCACCGCGCTCGCCGCCGTCGTCGTGGTCCTGGCCGCCGGCGCGGTCTTCTGGATCACGCGCCCCGCCGCGCCCGCGCCGGTGCCCACGCAGGACGCGCTGATCGACATGCCCGCCGCGCCCGGCTCGGCGGAGCAGGTCAAGATCGACACGACCACCTACCTGCCCGCCACCGTGCCCGCACCCGCGGTGCTGCTCGCGCACGGGTTCGGCGGGGACAAGAACAGCGTCGCCGACGACGCGCGCGAACTCGCGCGGAAGGGCTTCGTCGTCATGACGTGGTCCGCACGCGGGTTCGGCAAGAGCACCGGCAAGATCGGGCTCAACGACCCGGACGGCGAGGTCGCCGACGCGAGCCGCCTGATCGACCGGCTCGTCGCGCAGCACCAGGTGACCACCGACGCCGGCGGCGACCCGAAGGTCGCCGTCACCGGGGCCTCCTACGGCGGCGCGCTCTCGCTGCTGCTGGCCGGCACGGACAAGCGCGTCGACGCGATCGCCCCGGTGATCACCTACAACGACCTCGCGCAGGGCCTGGTCCCGAACGCGGCCACGCCGGGCCTGCAGGCCTCGGGCACCCCGGCCGCCGGTGCCTTCGCGACCGACGGCGTGTTCAAGAAGAGCTGGGCCGGCATCTTCTTCTCGGCCGGCTCCGGCGCCGCCTCCAGCGGATCGCCGTCGGCCGAGGCGCCGGAAGCCGGGCAGGCCACGGACACAGGATCCACCGGGGCCGCGGGCGCCGCCGCGGCGGCCGTCCCCGCCGTGCCCTCGGGAGCGGGCGGAGGCCGCCAGAGCGCGCCGGCCGACCCGTGCGGCCGGTTCACCGCCGCCGTCTGCCGCGCCTACACCGAGCTCGGCACCACCGGGCAGGCGAGCCAGGCGAGCGTCGACCTGCTGCGCCGCGTCTCCCCCGTCTCGGTGACGAGCAAGATCTCCGTCCCGACCCTGCTGGTCCAGGGCGAGAGCGACACCCTGTTCGGCCTAGACCAGTCCGACGCCACCGCGCGCCAGATCACTGCGGCGGGCGGCAAGGTGCGCACGATCTGGTACACCGGCGGCCACGACGGCGGCAAGCCCGGACCGCAGCTGCGCGGGAAGATCGCCGACTTCCTCTGGACCGCCGTCGACGGCGGCGACCCGGGCACCGGGTTCAGCTACGACGTCCAGGGCACGTTGCGCGCCAACGGAACGCCGTCGGTGCGCACGGTCAACGCGGCTGCCTACCCCGGCCTGACCGGCCCGGCCACCGAGCGGCGGCTGCTGGCGATGAGCGGCCCCGCGCAGGCGATCGTGCGCCCGGCCGGGGCGAACCCCTCGGCGGTGAGCGGGATCCCCGGCCTCAACGGCGTCGCCAGCAGCACGTCCCGGCTGGGCGCGCTGTTCAGCAACGACCCGCCGGGGCAGGCCGCGCAGTTCACGACCGCGCCGGTGGACGGGCAGATCGTCGTCAGCGGCTCCTCGACCGTGCGGCTGCAGGTCGCCGCGGACCCCGCGCATCCGCAGCCGGACGCGGTGCTGTTCGCGAAGCTCTACGACGTCGGCCAGGACGGCTCCCGGGTGTTGCCGGCCAACGCGATCGCGCCGTTCCGGGTGAGCGGGCTGCCCGCCGACGGCACGCCGGTCGACGTCACCGTGACGCTGCCCGGCATCGTCCGGCCGATCGAAGGCGGGCACTCGCTGCGCCTGGTCGTCGGCACGACCGACCAGGCGTTCGCGACCCCGGCCGCGCCCGCGGTGTTCCGGGTCGCGCTGGCCGGCGGCACCGCGTTGGCCGTGCCGGTCGTCGCCGGGACGTCCGTCGGCTCGCCGGCCCCGGTCGGGCAGCTCGTCGGCATCGGCGTGACGCTGGCGATCGCCCTGGCCGTGGTGCTCTTCGCGGTGCTCCGCCGCCGCCGCGCCACCGACGTCGACCCGGAGCTGGCGACGACGCCGCTGGTCATCGAGGGGCTGCGCAAGGAGTACCCGGGCGGGTTCGTCGCGGTGAACGACCTGTCCTTCCGCGTCGAGCCGGGCCAGGTGCTCGGCCTGCTCGGGCCGAACGGCGCCGGCAAGACGACCACGCTGCGGATGCTGATGGGCCTGATCACGCCGACGAAGGGCCAGATCCGGGTCTTCGGGCACAAGATCACCGGCGGCGCTCCGGTGCTCTCGCGCATCGGGTCGTTCGTCGAGGGTTCCGGCTTCCTGCCGCACCTGTCCGGCCGGGCGAACCTCGAGCTGTACTGGGCGGCGACCGGACGGCCGGCGGACAAGGCGCACTTCGGCGAGGCGCTGGAGATCGCCGGGCTCGGCTCCGCGGTCGACCGCCGCGTCCGGACCTACAGCCAGGGCATGCGGCAGCGGCTGGCGATCGCGCAGGCGATGCTCGGCCTGCCGGAGCTCATGGTGCTCGACGAACCCACCAACGGGCTCGACCCGCCCCAGATCCACCAGATGCGCGAGGTGCTGCAGCGCTACGCCGCGACCGGCCGCACCGTGGTGGTCTCCAGCCACCTGCTGGCCGAGGTCGAGCAGACTTGCACGCACGTCGTGGTCATGCACCGCGGCGCACTGGTCGCGGCGGGCGAGGTCGGCGAGCTGGCCGCGGCCGGCGGCGAGGCGACGTTCCGGGTCGACGACCCGGAGGCGGCCGCCGCCGCGCTGAAGGACGGCGGAGTCACCTCCGTCGACGTCGAGGGCGACCTGGTGCACGCCGACCTCGACGGGCTGCCGCGCGCCGAGGCGGTCGCGACGCTGGTCCGCGCCGGCGTCGCGGTGGAGCAGGCCGGGCCGAGGCGCCGCCTGGAAGACGCGTTCCTGCAACTGGTCGGAGAAGAGTCATGAGCGAGGGTGTGCACACCGATCCGCACGCGCTCGACGAGCTGAGCGACGTCGCGTCCCACGAGCACGCCGAGGTCGGGCCGGACGGCGCCGTCGCGGGGTACTCCGCGCGGCGGACGCTGCGGCTCGGCGTCGAACTGCGGCGCCAGCTCAAGCGGCGGCGCACGCAGTTCCTGCTCGGGTTCGTCGCCCTCCTGCCGTTCATCCTGGTGATCGCGTTCGAGGCCGGGCAGTCGAACCCGAACCGGCGCAGCGGCGGGTTCGTCGACCTGGCCACGGCGTCCGCGCCGAACTTCGTCGTGCTGGCGCTGTTCGTGTCGGGGACGTTCCTGCTGCCGATGATCGTCGCACTGTTCTTCGGCGACACGATCGCGAGCGAGGCGTCGTGGTCGAGCCTGAAGTACCTGCTGGCGATTCCGGTGCCGCGTCAGCGGGTGCTGCGCCAGAAGGCGATCGTGTCGGGGCTGCTCTCGGCGGCGGCGCTGGTGCTGCTGCCGCTGGTGTCCCTCGGCGTCGGGGTGCTCTGGTACGGCGCGGGCGACGCGATCAGCCCGACCGGCGACGCGGTGTCCTTCGGCGACAGCCTGCTCGCCATCGCACTGTCCACTGTGTACATCATCCTGCAGCTGGCCTGGGTGGCCGGGCTCGCGCTGGCGCTCAGCGTGTCGACCGACGCCCCGCTCGGCGCGGTCGGCGGCGCGGTGCTGGTGGCGATCCTGTCGCAGATCCTGGACCAGATCACCGCGCTGGAGGGCCTGCGCAACTACCTGCCGACGCACTACGCGTTCTCGTGGATGGACCTGATCTCGACGGACGTGGACTGGACGAACCTGGCGAGCGGCATGCTGTCGGCGGTGATCTACGGGACGGTGTTCTTCCTGTACGCCGGGCGGCGGTTCGCCCGCAAGGACATCACGAGCTGACGTGGCGGTCGAAGGGCACCACCCACCCGCGCCGCTGGTGAAGGCGGTCAACTTGGTGCTTCGCGCGCTGCTCCCGAGCCCGCTCGGGCGCGGCGTCCGCGAGTTCATGCTGTTCGCCTTCACCGGCCGCCGGTCCGGACGGCGCTACCGGATCCCGGTGACCGCGCACCGCGACGCCGGCGGGCTGTACGTGCTCACACCCGCCGGCTGGCGGCTGAACTTCACCGGCGGCGCGGACGCCGACGTGACGTTCGCCGGGCGGACCACGCCGATGCGCGGTGTCCTCCTCGACGACGAGCGCGCCGTCGTGCGGCTCTACCTGGACCGGATCACCGAACTGGGGCCGCGCGCGGCGGCGCGGCAGATCGGTCTCAGGTTCCCGGCCGGGCGGCTGCCGACCCTCGACGAGGTGACCGAGCTGGTGCGGCGCGAGCACTTCGGCGTCGTCCGGTTGAGCGGCCGGACCTGAGCTTCTCGGGTACGGTCTGGCCGTGCCGATCACCCTGGACAGCCACCACGACGTCGCCGTGCTGCGGATCGATCACGGCAAGGCCAACACCCTCGACAGCGACTCCTGCCGCGAGCTCGTGCTCCGGCTGGAGGAGGCTGCGCAAGCCCGTGCCCTGGTGCTCACCGGTACCGGGCGCATCTTCTCCGCGGGCGTCGACCTCAAGCGGGTCCACGACGGCGGCGCGGCGTACGTGTCCGAGTTCCTGCCGCTGCTGTCGGACGCGCTGCTGGCCGTGTTCGGCTTCCCGCGTCCGGTGGTCGCCGCGCTGAACGGGCCCGCCGTCGCCGGGGGTGCCGTGCTCGCGGCCGCGTGCGACCACCGCGTGCTCGGGTCCGGCGGCATCGGTGTGACCGAGCTGCTGGTCGGCGTGCCGTTCCCGCTGTCCGCGCTGGAGATCCTGCGCTGCGCCTACGGCACGGCCCCGCTGCCCGGCCTCACCTACTCGGGCGAGATTTACCGCGGCCAGGACGCCCTCGCGCGCGGGCTGGTCGACGAGCTGGCGGACGACGTGCTCGAGCGGGCGCTGGCCGTCGCCACCCGGCTCGGCGAGCTGCCCGCCGAGGCGTTCGCGCACACCAAGGCCCAGATCCGCCAGCCTTTCCACGAGCGGATCGCCGAGTACCGGCACAGCGACGACCCCGAGGTCGAGCGGCTGTGGCGGTCACCCGCGGCGCTCGCCGCCGTCAAGTCCTATGTGGACAAGGTGCTGCGCTAGGCGGCGTGGACGCCGCTCTCGGCGAGGGCCTTGATGCCTTCGACCGTCTTCTGCATGTTGCCCTGCAGCTCCCCCAGCCGCATCGCGACGATCTCCTCCTCGTGCTCGGGCATCGAGCCGATGATCGTCGTCAGGTTGGACGGGCCGGGGCCGATCTGGGCCCACTGGCGCAGGATCGTGCCGTCGCCGTCGGGGACGAGCTCGAAGCGCCACGACGCGGCCGGGTTCGTCACGTCCATCACGGCCCACGCGAACAGCCGCCCGGGCTCGTAACCGGTCACGGTCGAGACCGTCTCCCACTCCCCGGCGACCGGGTGGGAGTTGCGGCCGCGGAACTGCGCGCCCAAGCCGGGCTCGAAGCCCTCGACCCAGCCACCGCCCTGGAACTCGGTGGAGAAGCGGGCCGGCAGGTCGATGTCCAGCAACCAGGACCAGACCTCGGCCGGCCCCGCGGCGATGCGGACTTCGACCTGCGTCGTAGGACAGTCGGAAACCTTCATGGCGGACCCCTCGCTCGATGCCGGTGCCTCCGGGTTCGGACCGTAACGTGGCGCCGACCAGCCGGACAACTCGCACGATGCCCGCGGCCGCGCACGGCAGAGGACGCGCGCGCCACCCGCCGAAAGTCGGAATCTGACCGATTCTGCGCCCGGACAGCCGATTGCCGACCGCAGCCGGTTCTGTGAGGGTCCCACGGTGGGATCCGAAGCCGGGGAGGGTGCGTCCATGCGCAGACTGTTCACCGCTGTGGCGGCCGTGCTGATGGTGGTGGGCCTGGCGCCCGCCGCGAGCGCGGCGCCCGACATCACGACCGCGCTGGCGCGGATCCCCGGGCTCACGGTCGTCAAGGAGGACCCGGCGCCGGCCGGGTTCCGGTTCTTCGAGCTGACCTTCACCCAGCCCGCCGACCACCGCCACCCCGGCGCGGGCACCTTCCAGCAGCGGTTCACCCTGCTGCACCGCGACTTCGCCGCGCCGACGGTCGCCTTCACCAGCGGCTACAACGTCAGCACCGCGCCGAACCGGTCGGAGCCGACGCAGATCGTCGACGGCAACCAGCTGTCGATGGAGTACCGGTACTTCACGCCGTCGCGGCCACAGCCGGAGAACTGGGCGAAGCAGCTGACGATCTGGCAGGCCGCCGCGGACGAGCACCGCGCGGTGCAGGCGTTCAAGGCGATCTACCCGGGCAAGTGGCTGGCCACCGGCGGCAGCAAGGGCGGCATGACCGCGACGTACTTCCGGCGCTTCTTCCCTGACGACGTCGACGCGACGATCCCCTACGTCGCGCCCAACGACGTCATCGACCCCGTCGACGTCTACAACCGGTTCCTCTCCCGCGTCGGCAACGACCCGGGCTGCCGGGACGCGCTGAAGGCGATCCAGCGTGACGCGCTGAAGCGGCGCGGCGAGCTGGGCGTGATCGCGGCGGCGGATGCGGCTCGTCGTGGACTGACGTTTTCCATCGTCGGCTCGGCCGACAAGTCCCTCGAGATCTCGGTGATCGACTCGTACTTCGCGTTCTGGCAGTACCAGAAGCAGGCGGACTGCGCGACAGTGCCCGCGCCGGGAGCACCCGCGGCCGACGTCTACGCCTGGTACGAAAAGGTCGAGAGCCTCAACACCTACTCCGACCAGGACCTCGAGCCGTTCATCCCGTACTACTACCAGGCGGCCGCGCAGCTGGGCTCGCCCGAGGCGTACGACGGCTACCTGCGCGACCTGCTGCGTTACCCGGGCGCCGACCAGCCGAAGACGTTCGTGCCGTCGTCGGTCAAGATCCCGCGCTTCGACTACCTCGCCATGCCGGACATCGACTTCTGGGTGAAGTCCCGCGGCACCCGGCTGCTGTTCGTGTACGGCTCGAACGACCCGTGGGGCGCCGAGCCGTTCGAGCTGGGCTTCGGCAGCCGCGACTCGTACCGGTACTACGTGCCGGGCGGCAACCACGGGTCGAAGATCGCCCAGCTGCCCGCGGCCGACGCCGCCGCGGCGACGGCGACAGTCCGGCGCTGGGCGGGGCTGCCCGCCGCGTCGCCGCTGACCGCTCGCAGCGCGCCGGCCGGGTTCCCGGACTTCGACGCCGACCTCACCCTGGCGGCGCGGCCACCGCTGTGACTTCCTCGGGCCGGGCGTAGTCTCACGGCACCTTGACGGCCCGGCCTGAGGAGGCGGCATGCCTCGTCCCGTCCACTTCGAGATCCACGCGGGCGACCCCGAACGCGCGGTGGCCTTCTACACGGCGGTGTTCGGCTGGAAGTTCGAACGCTGGGGCGACATCCCGTACTGGGTGATCACGACCGGAGAGGGCAACGGCATCGACGGCGGGCTGGTCCCCCGAGTCGGCCCGGCCCCCGAGGAGACGGCGCCGGTCCACGGATTCGTGAACACGATCGCCGTGACCGACCTCGACCAGTCACTCGACGCGGTGATCGACGCGGGCGGAACACTGGCGCTGCCGAAGAACCCGGTCCCGGGAGTCGGCTGGCTGGCGTACGTCAAGGACACGGAGGGCAACATCTTCGGCATGCTGCAGCCGGACGCGGAGGCCCCGGCACCGAGCTAGGGCCGTTTCGCCCGGGGCAGCCGCCGGACGACGTCGTCATAGGAGGCGTCGATGAGCTCTTCGAGCTCGGCATCGGGAACGCCGCCACCGAGCAGGACGCGGTTCCAGCCGTACCGGCCGAGATAGTCCATGACGGTGACGGACTCCGGATAGCGCTCCCGAACCTCGGCAGCTTCGTCCTTCGTGGAGCCGCACTTGACGGCGACACTGCCGGGTTCGTCCTGCCCGATGAAGGCGAAGCCTTTACCCCCGACCTTCGCGACGAGCACATGATCACCGAAGGGGTAGGTCTCCTCGGCCCCGGCCTTCCCGAGGCAGTAGGCGACAACGGCTTCGACGTTCACAACTCTCCCCTCCGCACGATCAAGCCATCCGGCAGCCGGCCGCACCGCCGAGCACGACGGCACCGCCCCGTCCCCTCGGCCGCCCCCGGCCCCCGGCCTTCCTCTCGGCCGCCCCGGCCCCCGGCCGGCGCCGCCCCCTCTCGCCTACTTGATCCCCGCCGCGTCCATTCCCCTCAGCTCCTTCTTCAGGTCCTGGATCTCGTCACGCAGCCGGGCCGCCAGCTCGAACTGCAGGTCGCGCGCCGCCTGCATCATCTGGTCCGTCATCTGCTGGATCAGGTCGGCCAGCTGGGCGCGCGGCATCGCCGACACGTCCTTGTCCACCAGCATCCCCGAGCTGCGCACCCGGTCGCCCTGCTCCGGCTTCTTGCCGCGGGAGGAGTTGCGGCCCGAGCCGCCCACCGAGACCTGCTCCGTGTCCTCCGCCTCGCTGTAGACGCGGTCGAGGATGTCCGCGATCTTCTTCCGCAGCGGCTGCGGGTCGACGCCTCGCTCCACGTTGTAGGCGACCTGCTTCTCGCGACGGCGGTCCGTCTCCTCGATCGCGTGCTGCATCGAGTCGGTGATCTTGTCCGCGTACATGTGGACCTCGCCCGACACGTTTCGCGCCGCGCGGCCGATCGTCTGGATCAGGGACGTCCCGCTCCGGAGGAAGCCCTCCTTGTCCGCGTCCAGGATCGCCACCAGCGACACCTCCGGCAGGTCGAGACCCTCGCGCAGCAGGTTGATGCCGACCAGCACGTCGAAGTCGCCCGCCCGCAGCTGCCGCAGCAGCTCCACCCGGCGCAGCGTGTCGACCTCCGAGTGCAGGTACCGCACCCGGATGCCCAGCTCCAGCAGGTAGTCCGTCAGGTCCTCGGACATCTTCTTCGTCAGCGTGGTGACCAGGACGCGCTCGTCCTTGTCCGCGCGCTCGCGGATCTCGTGCACCAGGTCGTCGATCTGGCCCTCGGTCGGCTTCACGACCACCTTCGGGTCGACCAGGCCGGTCGGCCGGATGACCTGCTCGACGAACTCGCCGCCCGCCTGGCCCATCTCGTACGGCCCCGGCGTCGCCGACAGGTACACCGTCTGCCCGATCCGGTCGGAGAACTCCTCCCAGGTCAGCGGCCGGTTGTCGACTGCGCTCGGCAGCCGGAAGCCGTACTCCACCAGGTTGCGCTTGCGGGACATGTCCCCCTCGTACATGCCGCCGATCTGCGGGACGGTCTGGTGCGACTCGTCGATGACCAGCAGGAAGTCGTCCGGGAAGTAGTCGATCAGCGTCGCCGGCGCGGAGCCCGGCCCGCGGCCGTCGATGTGCCGCGAGTAGTTCTCGATGCCGGAGCAGAACCCGACCTGGCGCATCATCTCGATGTCGTAGGCCGTACGCATCCGCAGCCGCTGCGCCTCCAGCAGCTTGCCCTGCTTCTCCAGCTCGGCCAGCCGGTCTTCGAGCTCCTTTTCGATGCCCTGGATGGCCTTTTCCATCCGCTCCGGGCCCGCGACGTAGTGCGTCGCCGGGAAGATGCGGACCTCGTCGACCTCCTTGACGATGTCCCCGGTCAGCGGGTGCAGGTAGTAGAGCTTCTCGACCTCGTCGCCGAAGAACTCGACGCGGATCGCCAGCTCCTCGTACGCCGGGATGATCTCGACCGTGTCGCCGCGCGCCCGGAACGTGCCGCGCGCGAAGGCGATGTCGTTGCGCGTGTACTGCACGTCCACCAGCGCCCGGAGGAAGACGTCCCGGTCGAGCTGCATGCCGACCTTCAGCTTCGACGACCGGTCGAGGTAGGACTGCGGGGTGCCCAGGCCGTAGATGCAGGAGACGGAGGCGACCACGATGACGTCCCGCCGCGACAGCAGGTTCATCGTCGCCGAGTGCCGCAGCCGCTCGACGTCGTCGTTGATCGACGAGTCCTTCTCGATGTAGGTGTCCGTCTGCGCGATGTACGCCTCGGGCTGGTAGTAGTCGTAGTAGCTGACGAAGTATTCGACCGCGTTGTGCGGGAAGAGCTCGCGCAGCTCGTTCGCCAGCTGCGCGGCGAGGGTCTTGTTCGGCGCCATCACCAGGGTCGGCCGCTGGACGCGCTCGATCAGCCACGCCGTGGTCGCCGACTTGCCGGTGCCGGTGGCGCCCAGGAGCACGACGTCCTTCTCGCCCGCCCTGACCCGGCGTTCGAGCTCGTCGATGGCCGCCGGCTGGTCACCGGCGGGCTGGTAGTCGCTGACCACCTCGAAGCGGCCGCCGGTCCGGGGGATCTCCGAGACCGGGCGGAAGTCGGACTGGGCGAGCACGGGGTGTTCGGTTGCGAAAGCCACGTCGACCAGAGTAAGCCGACCCACCGACAATTTCCGTCGGGCCTGGTCAGCGGGGCCGGAACACCGTGACGGAGGTGACTTCGCCGCCGGTCACGGCGCAGTGCAGGACGGCGCCGGGCACGGGCTCGTCCCCGAAGCACGAGACCAGCACCCGGTCGGGTCCGGTCGCCTGGACCTCGGTGCGCGGGAACTCCCCGAGCACTTCGGCGACCTCGGCCCGGGGTTCGGTCAGGTAGGCCAGCACGACCTCGCGCGGTGACGGCGGCGGCGGGATCGGGAGGCCGTGGCCTTCGAAGAGGCGGTTCAGCTGGTCGGCGGCGGAAACCGCACGCGGGAACCCGGCGAACGCCGCCGTCTGGACGACGACTTCGCAGACCTCGGCGGGCGACAGTCCCGAGGCGAGGCCGGTGCGGAGGTGGACGCTCAGCGGCGGCCCGACCATCCCCGCCGCGACGATCGCCGCCAGGGTGGCCGCCTCCCGCGTCCGGGGGTCCAGGGCCGGGCGTTCGTGCAGGTGGCCGTAGACAGTGCCGACCGCCAGCTCACCCAGCGCCGGGACGGTGGCGAACAACGCGTCGAGCCGCTTCGCACCGTCCTCGACCAGCTCGGCGAACGTCTCGCGGCCCCGGTCGTACAGGTCGTCCATCGTCATCGCGTTCCCCCTTCAGCAACTGCAGTCACAGCAGTCGCAGCAACCGCAATCGCAGTCACAGCCGCCGCAGTCGCAACCCCCGGTCGTGTGCGGTTTCCCGCTCCACGGTCCAGGGTAGGGATCGCGGCAGCAGAACTGGCAGGTGCAGCACATGTAGGGAGTGAGGGCGCAGCCGAGGAAGAAGTTCCGCTTCTTCGGCGGGACGGCGAACTTCGGGTACCAGAGCCCGCCACCCTTGCCGTCGAGCGGCTCAGGACCGCCGGAATCGCCCGGTCCGCCGGGGCCGCCCGGGCCGCCGGGGCCTCCAGGTCCGCCGGGACCTCCCGGCCCTCCTGGGCCACCCGGCCCGCCGGGACCCCGGCCGCCGGGCGCACCCGGCGGCGGAACGGGCCCCGGCGGCGGAAAGCCTTGCGGCCCACCTGCTCCCGGAGCGCCCGGGGGTTGGTGCGGGTACTGCTGAGGAGCGGGCCCCCGGCCGATCCACCCCGGCGGCGGCTGCTGCGGGTGCTGCGGAGGCGTGGGCCCTGGCCCGATCCACCCGGGCGGCGGCTGCTGCCCGGCGAGACCACCCGGCCCCTGTTCGCCGGCCGCGAACGCCGAGCCGCCGGCGGCCGAGCCGCCACCGGATGCCGGGCCGTGCTCGAAGCCCGATCCGGCGGCGGCCGAGCCGCCACCAGAGGTCAGGTCATGCCCGAAGCCCCAACTGCCATCCGCCGCCGAACCGCCGCCGGATGCCGGGCCGTGCAGGAAGCCCGGGCCAGTGGCCGCCGAGCCACCACCAGACGCCGGGCCGTGCCCGGAGTCCGGGCCGCTGGCCGCCCAGCCACCACCGGGAGCCAAGCCCGGGCCGCCGCCGGTCGGCGAACCAGCGCCGTGGACGTGCGCCGAACCGTGGCCGAAAGCCCGCCGTACCGCTTGGCGCAGCTCGTGGACCAGCAGTGCGTGGACCAGCCCCGGCTGTGCGAACTCCGCTTCCCGCAGCGCCAACTCCACCCCGAGCACCGCGTCGTCGCACAACCGGCGGGCCTCGGCCAAGGAAGTTCCCGTGGCCCGCAACGGGTTCCACGCACCCGCCGCCGCGTCCGCCGCGTGGTCCTCGACCGCGTCCAGCAGGTGCGCCACCCGGCCGAACAGCCGGCCCGCCTCCGCCAGCGGGGCCACGTTGCCGGGGCGCCCGGCCAGCTCCGCCGTCCGCGCGAAGGCCGCCGAGGTGGCCAGCTCCGCGGGCTCGGTCGCGACAAGCGCCGAGTCACCGAGGCGCACAGAATGCTCCAGCGAACCCTGCCGGGAGACCGCCTCCACCAGCACCGACGTGTCGAACCCGACCCGGCCGCCGGTGCTGCTGCCCTGCGAAGTCCATCGGGCCGCGACCCGCCGGGCGGCCATCGCCACCGGGCGCCTGCCGAACGCGCCGTCGCGGTCCTCGACGTGGTCGTCCACCTTCGCCGCGGCCAGCACCAGCGACACCGCCGCCGCGAGCTGGGCACCCTCGCCGCGCGCCACCGATGCCGTCCGCATCCCCCGCAAGGGGCATGGCCCGGCGGCCCGGCGACCGTCCGCGCGGGGCGTCTGCGCCTCGACCAGCGCCGAGATGATCAGCCCGTCGTAGTTCGTGACGACGCGGGCGAGCTGCCCGTGCTCGTCGCGCAAAGTGAGGCACAGCCCGCAAAGATGGGCGAGCCAGTCCGCGTGCAGGCTTTCGGACAGCCGGTGCCGGCACGGCCTGATGATCCCGAACATCCCCAGTCCCCTCGGCTCCCCCTGATCGTCGGCGCACTTTAGCCCGAACGTGTGGCCCGCGCGTCGCGTGTACGCGATTCGTGACCTGCCCGGCAGGATGACCGCATGGCTGACCTGCACCCGCCGAAGGTCGAGATCTTCGACCCCGCCGAGCGGGCGAACACCGACCCGAAGGGCATCCGCCGGGAGGTCGACGAATACCGCGAAGAGCCGTTCGGCCTCTACCTCGCGCGCCCCACCCCCGGCCGCGCCCAGTTCCACTACCTCGAGTCGTGGCTGGTGCCCGGGCTCGGCCTGCGGTTCACCGACTTCTGGTTCTCGCCGGGCCACGAACGCGACCAGGACTTCTACCTCGACGTCGTCCGCGTCCGCCGCGACGGCCCGCGCTGGGTCGCCACCGACCTCTACGTCGACCTGGTGCTCAAGGACAAGCTGTCGCTGCGGGTGATCGACACCGACGAGCTCCTCGAAGCCCACGCCGCCGGTCTCGTCACCGCGGAAGACGCGCAGTTCGCGCTCGAGACCACCTACGCCGCGGTGGAAGGGCTGGCCGCGCACGGCTACGACCTCGCCGCCTGGCTGTCCACGAAGGACATCGCGCTGACCTGGCGGCGCCACCCGTAGGACCCGCCGCATCCTCCGAACGGGGGATGCGCCGCGGACCGTTCTGATGACGCGCCGGAGCGGGCCACCGCGGGATTCTCGATCTGTCGGAAACGGATCGAGAAGGGGGACGGCGCCATGCCGGTCATCGAGGTCGAGCACCTCCACAAGCGGTACGGGGACAAGGTCGCGGTCGACGACGTGTCCTTCACCGTCGAGCGCGGCGAGATCTTCGGGATCCTCGGCCCCAACGGCGCGGGCAAGACCACGACCGTCGAGTGCCTGGAGGGCCTGCGGACGCCGGACGGCGGCCGGCTGGCGGTGCTCGGCCTCGACCCGCGCCGCGACCGGGCCGAGCTGCGCCAGCGCGTCGGCGTCCAGCTCCAGGAAGGCCGGCTGCAGGACAAGCTGCGGGTCGGCGAGCTGCTCGACCTCTACGCCGCCTTCTACCGCACGCCGGCGGACCCGGACACGTTGCTCGCCACGCTCGGGCTCACCGAACACCGCGACAAGGCGTACAAGAAGCTCTCCGGCGGCCAGCAGCAGCGGCTGTCCATCGCGCTCGCGCTGATCGGCAGCCCGGAGCTGGCGGTGCTCGACGAGCTGACCACCGGCCTCGACCCGCAGGCCCGCCGCGACACCTGGGACCTGATCGAGGCCGTACGCGCCCAGGGCGTGACGATCCTGCTGGTCACGCACTTCATGGCGGAAGCCGAACGCCTCTGCGACCGGATCGCGGTGATCGACGCCGGCCGCGTCGTCGCGATCGACTCACCGGCCGGGCTGGTCGCGCGGGTGGCCGAGGACCAGGTCGTGCGGTTCCGGCCGTCGGCCCCGCTCGACCCCGGCGTGTTCGAGGCGCTGCCGGAGGTCCGGAAGGCCGAGCGGCAGGGCGACCGTCTCGTGGTCAGCGGCGGCGGGAACGTGCTGCACGCGGTGACGTCGCTGCTCGCCCGGCTCGACGTGATCGCCGGGGACCTGCGCGTCGAGCAGGCCGGCCTCGACGACGCCTTCGTCGCGCTCACCGGCCGCCGGCCGGAGTGAAGGGGAAACCATGTCCGTCCTGACCAAGCTGACCACCGCCGAGGCCAAGGTGTTCCTGCGCGACCCGGGCGCCCCGGCCGTCGTCGTCGGCATCCCGCTCGCGTTGCTGCTGGTGTTCGGGCTCATGCCCGGCGCGAACCAACCGGACCCCAAGTACGGCGGCCACAGCGCACTGGCCACGGTGATCGCGCCGATGGCCGTCACCATCCTGCTGGCCATGCTCGCGCTCACGCTGTTCCCGAACGCGATGGCCACCTATCGCGAAAAGGGCCTGCTGAAACGGCTTTCCGCGAGCCCGGTGCCGCCGAGCCGGCTGCTCACCGCGCAGCTGCTGGTGAACCTGGCCGCGGCCGTCGTCGTGGTCCTGCTCATCGCGGGCGTCGGCGGGCTCGTGCTCGGCATCCCGTTGCCGGACAACCCGGGCGGCTTCCTGCTCTCGATCGTCCTCGGCGCGCTCGCGCTGTTCTCGGTCGGCCTGCTCGTGGCGGCCCTGGCGCCGACCGGTCGCGCGGCGAGCGGCATCGGCAGCGCGCTGTTCTTCCCGATGCTGGCGCTGGGCGGGGTCTGGGTGCCGAAGGAGCAGCTGCCGGTCTTCCTGCAGCACGTCGCCGACGTCCTGCCGCTCGGGGCGACGCTCAACGCGCTGCGCGCCACCTGGGCCGGCGACGCCCCGGAACTGCTGCAGCTCGGCGCGATGGCGGCCTTCGCCGTCGGCTGCACCACGATCGCGGTGAAGGTGTTCCGATGGGAGTGACGACCGCACCCGCGCCGGCCCGGGTCCGGCCGGTCGCCCCGGTCGCCGTCGCCGGAGTGGCGATCGTCGCGACGCTGATGGCGATCCCGTTGCTGCTGACGGCGAACCGGTACGGCTACTTCGGCGACGAGCTCTACTTCCTGGCCGCCGGACGGCACCTGGCCTGGGGGTACGTCGACCAGCCGCCGCTGCTTCCCTTGCTGGCCAGGGTCATGGACGGGCTCGGGCACTCGCCGTTCGTCCTGCGGATCCCCGCGATGCTGGCGATGCTCGGCGGCGTCGTGCTCACCGCGCTGATCGCCCGGGAGCTCGGCGGCGGCGCCAAGGCGCAGACCCTGGCCGCCGCGACCTTCGCCGTCTCGACGAACTTCTTGGCGGGCGGGCACTACCTGGCGACGTCCACAGTGGACCCGTTCCTGTGGACCCTGCTGCTGTGGCTGCTCGTCCGGTGGCTGCGCACCCGTGCCGACGGCCTGCTCGTCTGGGCCGGCGTCGTGACGGCGGTCGCGCTCTACACGAAGTTCCTCATCGGCGGGTTCTGGCTGGCCGCCGGGATCGCGCTCCTCGTCTGCGGTCCCCGCGAACTCCTGCGCCGGCCCGCGTTGTGGTGCGGTGCCGCGATCGCCGTGGTGGCGCTGGTGCCGACACTCGTCTGGCAGGCCGCGCAGGGCTGGCCGCAGCTGGGCATGGGCGCGGCGATCTCGCAGGAGGTCGGCGGGACCTGGGGTGGCCGGCTGACGTTCCTGCCGACGGCCCTGCTCACCGCCGGGCTCCCGGTCGGCGCCGTCCTGCTCTGTTACGGGCTGTGGCGGTTGCTGCGCAGCCGCGAGCTGCGCTTCCTCGGCTGGACGACCCTGCTGCTGACCGTCGTGTTCCTGGCGGTGAACGGCCGGTTCTACTACGTCGCCGGGATGTATCCGCTCTGCTGGGCGATGGCCGCCGTCGCGCTCGAACGCCGGGAGCCGGCGCGCTGGTGGCGGTGGATCGCGACCTGGCCCGGTTACGTGCTCGCGGTGGTGCTGGTGCTGCCCGTCGCGCTGCCGATCTGGCCGCGGGCGTGGCTGACCGAGCACCCGTCGGTGCCGTCGCCGGTGTTCGCCTTCGCCGAGATCGGCTGGCCGGAGGGCGCCCGGTCGGTCGCCGACGCGTTCGCCCGGCTGCCCGGCCGCGACCGCACGGCGGTGGTGACCGAGACGTACTGGGAAGCCAGTGCGCTCGACCGCTTCGGCCCTGACCTCGGCCTGCCCGAGCCGGCCAGCGGGAACCGGGGCTACGCGACACTCGCGGTGCCGTCCGAAGGCGCGACGGACGTGCTGTTCGTCGGCGCGAACCCCCAGCCGCTGCTCGGGCACTTCGCCGACATACGGCCGATCGGCACCGTGGCCACTGGGGCCGCGAAGCCGAGCTCCTTCGACGGCGTGCCGCTGTGGCTGGCGACCGGCCGGTCCGAGCCGTGGTCCGCGTTGTGGCCGAAGCTGGTGAACACCCACACGTGAGGGCACGTGCCCGGCGTCACCATCCGCACGGTGGCGCCGGGTGGGCCCCCGTAGGGTGCGGGAAGGACCGGCGCCGACCCAGGACAAAGGAGCACGATGGACGCCGTAGCCACGGCCCCCGGCCAGGTGAAAGCCGACCTCGCCCCGTTCGCCCGGCTGCCGGTCGCGCTGCTCGCCCTCGGCACGGCCGCCGCGCTGCTGCTGACCGCCGGCCGCTACGGCTACTTCGGCGACGAGCTGTACTTCCTCGCCGCCGGGAAGCACCTGGCGTGGGGCTACGCCGACCAGCCACCGCTCGTGCCGTTCCTGGCCTGGGCGATGAACACCCTCGCGCCCGGCTCGCTGGTCGTCTTCCGGCTGCCGGCGATCGCCGCCACCGCGGCCGGGGTGGTCGTCACCGCGCTGATCGCCCGGGAGCTGGGCGGGCGGCGCAAGGCGCAGGCGCGCGCCGCGGCGGCGTACGCGATCTGCGGGCAGTTCGTCGGCAGCGGCCACTACCTGGCGACGTCGACGATCGACCCGCTGCTGTGGACGCTCGTGCTGTGGCTGCTGGTCCGCTGGGTCCGCACCCGGAACGACTCGCTCCTGGTGTGGCTCGGCGTCGTGACGGCCGTGGCGCTCAACGACAAGCTGCTCATCGGCGCGTTCTGGGTGGTGGCCGGGCTCGCGGTGCTCGGGTTCGGGCCGCGGGAGCTGCTGCGCCGCCCGAAGCTGTGGCTGGGCGCGCTGATCGCCGCCGCGTCGCTGGTGCCCACGCTGCTGTGGCAGCGCGCGAACGGCTGGCCACAGCTCGGCATGGGCGACGCGGTCGGCGCCGAGGTCGACGCGGCGGGCGGCCGCGAGAGCTTCGTCCCGAACCTCCTGGCCGGCGCCGGCTGGGTGACCGGCGCGCTCGGCGTCCTCTACGGCGTGGCCGTGCTGCTCGGGAGCAAGCAGCTGCGGCCGTACCGGTTCCTGGGCTGGACGGCGCTGGGCGTCGTCGCGGTGTTCCTGATCGCCAACGGGCGCTACTACTACGCCGCCGGGATGTTCGGCGTGCTGTGGGCCGCGGCCGCGGTCCACCTGGAGGGACGCGAGCCCGCGCGGTGGTGGCGGTGGGCGCCGACCTGGCCGGTGTTCGTGCTGTCGGCCCTGTTCAGCCTGCCGTTCACGCTGCCGCTCTGGCCGGCGCACTGGCTGGCCGACCACCCGGACGCGCCCCGGCCCGCCTACGCGGCCGAAGAGATCGGCTGGCCGGACTTCGCCGACGACGTCGTGGCGCTGTACCGGACCGCGCCGCCGGGCACCGCCGTCGTCACCGGCGGCTACTGGCAGGCCGGCGCGCTCGGCCGCTACGGACCCGAACGCGGCCTGCCCGAGGCTTACAGCCCGAGCCGGGGCTTCTGGTACTTCGGCCGGCCCGCCGACGACGCCGACACCGTGCTCTTCGTCGGTTACGACCCGTCGAAGCTCGCGAAGTACTTCGGGAGCGCGCACATCGCCGGGCAGGTCGGCAACCGGCTCGGCGTCGCCAACGCGAGCGAGCACATGCCGGTCTGGCAGCTCACCGGCCGGACCGCGAGCTGGGCGACGATCTGGCCGCAGCTCAAGGACATGAGAGCGTGACCTTCCGGGTCGACTGGAGCCGCCCGATGTGGCCGCCGGAGTCGGCGAAGGCCGCCACCGGCTGGCAGCCCTTGCTGAGCCGGATCGAGCGGTACCTGGGCGGTGCGCTGCTCGCCACCGCGACCCTGGTCACCCTGGGCTTCGGCGGGCACGACGGCCGCTGGTGGGTGCTCACCGGCGTGCTGGTCGCCGCGGCCGCGCTCTGGCTGCTCGCCACGATCAACCTCCCGGGACCGCGGCTGCGCGAGCACCCCGCGTTCGCCCTGCTGAGCTTCGCCGGTGTCATCGGGCTGGGCAGCGCCCTCGAATCCCGGGACGTCACGTTCCTGATCTTCATGATCTTCGCGTTCTTCTCCGCCATGCGGCTGCGGCCGACGTGGCTCGCCTTCGCCGCGCTCGCGGTGACGTCGCTGCTGATCAACACCCTCGGCGACGGCGGGCCGGTGCGCGCGCTCCAGGAGAAGCCGGGGATCTGGATCACGATCGTCATCGTGCAGACCGCCGCGATCGGGGGCGGCGGCATGCTGTCGGCGGCCGTCGCCCGGCAGAACGACGAACGACGGCGCATGCTCGACGACCTCGCGGCGGCCCACGCGGAAAACGAAGGCCTGCAACGGCAACTGCTCAGCCAGGCCCGCGAAGCCGGGATCCTCGACGAGCGGCAGCGGCTCGCCCAGGAGATCCACGACACCCTGGCGCAGGGCTTCACCGGCATCATCACCCAGCTCGAAGCCGCCGCGCTGGCCGAGGACGAGCCCGCGGAACGGCAGCGGCACCTCGACTCCGCGACCGCGCTGGCGCGGGAGAACCTCACCGCCGCCCGGCGTTCGGTGCGCGCGCTGCACCCCGAGCCCCTGGACGCCGCGTCGCTGCCCGACGCGCTCGCCGGCGTCGCGGCGCGGTGGAGCGGGCGGACCGGCGTGCCCGCCGCGTTCACCGCCACCGGCGACCCGCGGCCGCTGCACCCCGAGATCGAGTCGACCATCCTGCGGGTCACCCAGGAAGCTCTGTCCAATGTGGACAAGCATGCCGCGGCGGGCCGCGTCGGCCTCACGCTGTCCTACATGGACGACGAAGTGACCCTGGACGTCCGCGACGACGGCGCCGGGTTCACCCCCGGGCCTGGGGCCGGCTTCGGGCTGCCCGGCATGCGGCGGCGCGTCGAGCGGCTCGCCGGTACGCTCCACGTCGAGTCCGAACCCGGTGGCGGCACCGCGATCTCGGCCGTCCTGCCCGCCGTCCCGTCCTTGCCGGAGGCCTCCCCATGACGATCACCGTGCTCATCGCCGACGACCACCCGATCGTCCGCGACGGGCTGCGCGGCATGTTCACCGGCCGCGGTTTCGAGGTCGTCGGCGAGGCGGCGAACGGTGCCGAGGCCGTCGCCGTGGCCGAGCGGCTGCGCCCCGACGTCGTGCTGATGGACCTGCGGATGCCGGGCACCGACGGCGTCGCGGCGATCACCGAGCTGGCCCGCCTGGGCAACCCGGCGCGGATCCTGGTGCTCACGACCTACGACACCGACTCCGACGTCCTGCCCGCCATCGAGGCCGGCGCGACGGGCTACCTGCTCAAGGACGCCCCGCGCGAGGACCTCTTCCGCGCGGTCGAAGCCGCCGCCCGCGGCGAGGCCGTGCTCTCCCCCGCGGTCGCCAGCCGGCTGATGGGCCGGATGCGCGAGCCGGTGCGGGAGGCGCTGTCCCAGCGCGAGCTCGAGGTGCTCACCCTGGTCGCGCGCGGCTCGACGAACAAGGAAGCGGCGAAGAAGCTCTTCATCAGCGAAGCGACGGTGAAGACGCACCTGATCCACGTCTACGCGAAGCTCGGCGTGAAGGACCGCGCGGCGGCCGTGGCGGTCGCGTTCGAACGCGGGCTGCTGGGCTCCTAGAGCGTCCAGCCGGTGGTCGCGGCCCACTTCTCCGCGCGGGCGAACACACCTTGGACGAACTCCTGCTTCTCTTCGGCGTAGGCCGCGACGTTGCCGTCGTCGGCGTGCTCGCCGGCCAGCCGCAGCTTCACGTCGCGGTAGTCGTCGCGCTCGTCCGGGTTCGCGCGCAGGTAGTCGCGGAACAGCAGCGCGAGCCGCCACGCGGGTGTCTCGACGGACCGGACGTGCAGGTTCACCGGGCGCTTCGGGTCGCCGCCGACGTGCAGGCGCTTGGGCCAGGTCCCGGTGCCGTCCACGGCGTCGTCGACCCAGTCACCCTCCAGGCGCGGGAACCCGGCGTCGGACAGCAGCTGCTCGAGCGTGTCCGCGTCGGCCAAGGTGGCCACCGTGAGCTGGAAGTCGAGGACGTCCTTGGCGGGCAGGCCGGGAACGGCGGTGGAGCCGATGTGGTCGGCACGGACGGCGAGGTCCCCGGCCGCGGCGCGGACCCGGGCGAGCACCCGCTCGGCCTGCGCCGGCCAGGTGAGGTCGTACTCGGCGATCTTCGGGGACACCGGCGGCCGCGGCCGGCGCAGCCGGACGTTCGCCTCGAACGGCACGAGCCGGTCGGCCCACAGCGCGTCGACGTCGGCGAGCACCGCGTCTTCGGCACCGCCGTTGTCCAGCCAGACGTCCGCGACGGCGCGGCGCTGCTCGTCGCTCGCCTGCGCGCGGATCCGGGCCCGCGCGTCGTCCTCGGCCATGCCCCGCGCCGTCACCAGCCGCCGGACCCGCACCTCGACCGGCGCGTCGACGACCACGACCAGGTGGTACGCGGTCGCGAGGCCGCCTTCGACCAGCAGCGGGATGTCGTGGACGACGACGGCGTCCGGCGCGGCGGCGGCCATCAGCTCCCCGGTGCGGGCGCCGACCAGCGGGTGCACGATCGCGTTCAGCCGGCGCCGCGACTCGTCGTCGGCGAACGCCTTCGCGGCGAGCGCGGGCCGGTCGAGCGACCCGTCGGCGGCCAGGATCTCCTCGCCGAACTCCTCGACGAGCCGGGCGAGCCCCTCGGTCCCGGGTTCGACCACCTCACGGGCGATCCGGTCGGAGTCGATCAGGACGGCACCGTGCTCCGCGAGGCGGTTCGCCACGGTCGACTTGCCGGCCCCGATTCCACCTGTCAGCCCCACGCGCAACATGCCGATCACCCTAGTCAGGCCGGGCGGGCAGTCGGGCGATGCGCCCATTCGTGTGACACGGTCGGCTGGCCCGTAACTCGGGTAATCGTTTTCCGATACGACGGGCAGCGGGTCGCCGGCCCGCCTGGTCACGGGGAGGGACCATGAGCATGGCGAAGATCAGCAGGGCGGCGGTCGTGCTGCTGGGCGTGGGCGGGCTGGCCGTGGCGGTACCCGAGGTCACGACGGCGAAGCCGCCCGAACCGACCGCACGCTGTCTGTCCGGTGTCTACCGGGTCCAGGTCCAGCCGTCCCGAACGCTGTACGCGGTGAAGAGCACGTGGATCCCGTTCGTCACGATGTGCGCGAAAGGCGAGGTCAGTACCGCGCCCGCGTGAGTGCATACGAACGGGTGACCCGCAAGGCGATAGTGACGCGTGACTCAACCGATATCCGGACACGCCGCGTTGCTTGCTCACCTTCACCGGCCCGGCTGCGTACCGTGCGCGCGACAGGGTCGCCCACACGGAGGAACGATGGCGGACAGCAAGCACGCCGGGAGGCACCGGCTCGGCACGCCGGGGCTGGTGCACTGCATGGTCCACCGCACCGTGGCGCACGCGCTGGCGGACTACCGCCGGACGTGGCTCAGCACCCTGCTGATCCCGGCCAGGCACAGCTTCGCCGGCCTCCGCCGCAAGGCCCGCGCGGCGGCCCTCGAGCGCATCTGGGTCCCGGCGGTGGGCACGGCGACGGTGCGGCCGCGAGCGGTGACCGCCCAAGCCGCCTGACGGCTCGGCCAGGGCAAGCCGGGCTGTTCGGCCAGGACGTGAGCCGAGGAGCAGCCCAGGCGAGCCGGGCTGTTCGTTGGCTGAGCCAAGCTCGCGTCACCCGGCGGCCGGTCTCGCAAAGGCCCAGTCGGCGGTTTCCCGGCCGAGCCAACCCGCGCCGCCCGGCAGATCCCTTCCCTCAGCGGCCGATCTCGCGCGTCTCGATCGCGATCTCCGAGGACAGCGTCCGGTGCACCGGGCACTTGTCGGCGATCAGCATCAACTTCGCGCGCTGGTCGTCGTCCAGGTCGCCCGCCAGCTCGATCTCGCGCGTGATCCGGCTCAGCATGCCGCGTTCGGTCTCGCACTTGGCGCAGTCCTCCGCGTGGATGCGGTCGTGGCGGAGCCGGATCGTCGCCCGGGTCAGCGGGATGCCCTTGCGGTTCGCGTACATCCGCAGCGTGATCGCCGTGCACGAACCCAGCGACGCGAGCAGCAGCTCGTACGGGTTCGGGCCGGCGTCGGCGCCCCCGACCTCGGCCGGTTCGTCGACGAGCAGCTCGTGGGTCGCCGTCGTGACCTGCTGCGTGTAGGTGCCGTCGCCGCTCGCGGTGACGACGACCGTGCCGGGCTCGGGGTGCTGCATCCGGTCAGTCCTCCCAGGGTGAGTTCAAGATCGTGGTGACGAAGTCCGTGCGCTCGAAGCCTGGCACGAATCGGGCCAGGACATCGGCTTTGACGTTCCCGAACGCCGTGTCGGGCCGGTCACGGATGCCGTCGGTGAAGGCCGCGAGGATGCGCCGCTTGAAGTCCGGCCGCGGGTGCGCCGCCACGACCGCGGCCCGTTCCGCGACGGGGAGGTCGTGGTAGCCGATGCCGAGGACGTCGTACTCGACACCGGCCGTCACCAGCGCGACCTCGGGTTCCATGTGCTCGGGGATGCCCGGGGTGGTGTGCAGCGCGATGGCCGTCCAGGCGACCCGGGCGCGCTCGGCGTCGACGCCGTGGCCGAGCAGGAAGCGCCGGGCCTCGTCCGCGCCGTCGAGCTCGAAGCGGCGGTCGGTGCGGTGGCCGGCGACGAGCCCGAGGTCGTGGAACAGCGCCGCGACGTAGAGCAGCTCGGCGTCGAAGCCGAGGCCGCGGCGCCGGCCCTGGAGCGCGCCGAACCGGTAGACGCGGGCGGAGTGGTCGTACAGGAGCGGGCCCGCGGTGTCGCGGACGTACTCGGTGGCTTCGCGGGCGAGTGCGGTGCCGGGGATTTCGATGGTCATGACGCCGACGATGCCCGCCCGCGCGATGCACGGACATGCGTCCACCGGACGGGAATCCCGCACATCCGGACATCAGGCGCATTCCCAAGACGCTCCGGATATCGTATCTTCTGCTGCGGGTGGGTCACCCGGACGTCGTTGTGCGCGAAGGGGGTGCGCCGTGGCCACCAGGCACCTGTCGATGCGCCCCGCCGAGCAGGGCAACCGCGAGCGCTTCCTGGACGCGGCACTGGCGGTGCTGTTCGACCGCGGCGTCACGGGGCTGACGGTGCGCGGCGTGGCCGAGGCGGCCGGCGCGTCGACGATCTCGGTGTACGCCCGCTTCGGCGGCCGCGCGGGCCTGCTCGACGCGCTGTACGAGCGCACGTTCGACTCGCTGCGGGAGCTGCTGGAGGGGCTGCCGCCGTCGGGCCCGGACGGGGTCGCGGACCTGCTGCACCTGGCGCTCGAGTACCGGCTGTTCGCCCGGGAGAGCCCGGTCCGCTACGCGCTGATGTTCGAGCGTCCGGTACCGCGGTTCGACCCGGACCCGGCGCTGCGGTCGGCGGTGGTGCGGACGACGTTCGCGCTGTTCATCGCCCGGGTCCAGCGGGTGTGCCCACCGGAGGCAGACGCCCGCGAGACGGCGTACCAGCTGTGGACGGCGATGCACGGCCTGGTCGGGGCGGAGCTGATGCTGGCTTCGCGCACGCCGCTGCCGGGCTGGTTCATCCCGCCGACGGAGGAGGCGAACGAGCGGATGTACCGCCGCGGAGTAACCGCAATGATGGCCGGCTTGGACCTGCGCAACCGCTGAGGCGGACGAAGGTTCGGCCGCTTGGCCACGCACCCGATGCGGCATCGGGTCGCTCGGGCGGCGCCTGCGACCGCAGCCGAATCCCGGCCGGAACCGCGGCCGCGCCGGATCTGGCCGAGCAGCGCCGCTGCGCAAGCCGGGCCGGGCCGCAAGCCAGACCGAGCCCGGCCGAAACCGCCGCCGCACCGGACCTGGCCGAGCAGCGCCGCCGTGCAAGCCGGGCCGGGCCGCAAGCCAGACCGAGCCCGGCCGAAACCGCCGCCGCACCGGACCTGGCCGAGCAGCGCCGCCGCGCAAGCCGGGCCGGCCCGGCCCGGCCGGGCCGGGCCGCAAGCCAATCCGAGGCCGGCCGAAACCGCCGCCGCACCGGACCTGGCCGAGCGGCAGCGCCGAACCGGACTCGGGCCGGGAATGCAGCGAACCCCCGGTCCACTCGGGACCGGGGGTTCGCTGTCAGCTCAGAGCGTTACTGCTCACGCACCGCCGGAGAGCTTCTCGCGGAGCGCCGCGAGCTGCTCGTCGGAGGCGAGGGTGCCGCCGCTGCTCTTCGTGTCGGCCGGGGCCGAACCCGAGGTGTAGCTTTCCGCACCGCTCTCGATGCCGGTCGCCGCGTCCGCCGCGGCTTCCGCGTCGGCCTCGACGGCCTTCTGGACCTGCTTCATGTGGGCCTCGTAACGAGTGTGCGCCTCGGCGTACTGGCGCTCCCACTCCTCACGCTGCTTGTCGAAGCCTTCCTGCCACTCCTGGGTGTCCGGGTCGAAGCCCTCGGGGTAAATGTAGTTCCCCTCGGTGTCGTACTCGGCGGCCATGCCGTACTGGGCCGGGTCGAACTCGGTGTCCGGCGTGACACCCTCGTTCGCCTGCTTCAGCGACAGCGAGATGCGACGGCGCTCGAGGTCGATGTCGATGACCTTGACCATGACGTCGCCGTTGACCTGGACGACCTGCTCCGGGATCTCCACGTGGCGCTCGGCCAGCTCCGAGATGTGGACCAGGCCCTCGATGCCCTCTTCGACGCGCACGAACGCACCGAACGGAACCAGCTTGGTGACCTTGCCCGGCACGATCTGGCCGATCGCGTGGGTGCGGGCGAACTGGCGCCACGGGTCTTCCTGGGTCGCCTTCAGCGACAGCGAGACGCGCTCGCGATCCATGTCGACGTCCAGGACCTCGACCGTGACCTCCTGGCCGACCTCGACGACCTCGGACGGGTGGTCGATGTGCTTCCAGGACAGCTCGGAAACGTGCACCAGGCCGTCGACGCCACCCAGGTCCACGAAGGCACCGAAGTTGACGATGGACGACACGACGCCCTTGCGGACCTGACCCTTGGCGAGCGCGTTGAGGAACTCGCTGCGCACCTCGGACTGGGTCTGCTCCAGGTAGGCGCGGCGGGACAGGACCACGTTGTTGCGGTTCTTGTCCAGCTCGATGATCTTCGCCTCGAGCTCGCGGCCGACGTACGGCTGCAGGTCGCGGACGCGGCGCATCTCGACCAGGGACGCGGGGAGGAAGCCGCGCAGGCCGATGTCCAGGATGAGGCCGCCCTTGACGACCTCGATGACGGTGCCCTTGACGGGCTCGTCCTTCTCCTTGAGCTCCTCGATCGTGCCCCAGGCGCGCTCGTACTGCGCGCGCTTCTTGGACAGGATCAGACGGCCTTCCTTGTCCTCCTTCTGGAGAACCAGGGCTTCGACCTCATCGCCGACGGTGACAACCTCAGCCGGGTCGACATCGTGCTTGATGGACAGCTCACGCGAGGGGATGACGCCCTCGGTCTTGTAGCCGATGTCGAGCAGGACCTCGTCGCGGTCGACCTTGACGATCGTGCCTTCGACGATGTCGCCGTCGTTGAAGTACTTGATCGTCTTGTCGATAGCCGCGAGGAAATCTTCCTCCGACCCGATGTCGTTGATGGCGACCTGCGGGGCCCCGGTGGGGGCGGTCGGGGCGGTGGCGGTGTCGGTGGTCATTAGGCGGGTTGCTCCGGTGGATGGGATCGAGGGTTGGCAGTTGTCGGCGCGATGGGCTCCTGCGACATGCGACGACCCTGCGAGCAAACGTCCACCAGTGAACGACCGCGGCATGACCCGCATAACGGTGCGCGACCCGAAGCCCGACCAGGAAAGCTGAGCGGAAGGCAGCGCGAACCCACTGCGCTAACACTTATCCTACGCGGCGGCCGCTAGGCGGCACAATCAGGGTCCCCCTCGGTCGCTAAGGTCCTCGCGGAAGCAAACCGCACGCACCAGGACGCAGGGACCGGAGACCACCATCATGCCACCGGAGGAGCCGCCCGCGCCGGGGCGCCACGACGCGGCCGAGCACCGGCTGGGCACCGCGGCCGTCGCCTACCGCGAGGTCGGGGGCCCCGAAGCCGCCGCCGCGAACCTCGCGTGGTGGGACGCCGACGCCGACGACTACCAGGCCGAACACGGCGGGTTCCTCGGCGACGCCGACTTCGTCTGGTGCCCGGAAGGCGTGCGGGAGGCCGACGCGCGGCTGCTCGGCGACGTCCGCGGCAAGCGCGTGCTGGAGGTCGGCTGCGGGCAGGCCGCGTGCTCGCGCTGGCTGGCGGCCCAGGGTGCCCGTGCCGTCGCGACCGACCTGTCCGCCGGCATGCTGCGCCACGCCCGCGAGGGCAACGAGCGCACCGGCGCCGACGTCCCGCTCGTGCAGGCGAACGCCGAGTACCTGCCGCTGGCGTCCGGCAGCTTCGACGCGGCCTGCTCGGCCTTCGGCGCGATCCCGTTCGTGGCCTCTGTGGACGCTGTCTTCGCCGAGGTGCACCGGGTGCTGCGGCCGGGTGCGCCGTGGGTGTTCTCGGTGACCCACCCGATGCGGTGGATCTTCCCGGACGACCCCGGCCCGCAGGGCCTCACCGTCACCCAGCCGTACTTCGACCGCACGCCGTACGTGGAGGTCGACGACGAGGGCACCGCGACCTACGTCGAGTACCACCACACCCTCGGCGACTACGTGCGCGCGCTGGCCGCGGCCGGGTTCACCCTCACCGACCTGGTCGAGCCCGAGTGGCCGGAAGGGCACACGCGGGTCTGGGGCCAGTGGAGCCCGCTGCGGGGCCGCCTCTTCCCGGGCACGGCGATCTTCCGCACGCGCCGCTCGTGAACCCCCTGGAAAAGGAGCAGAACGCGCGGTTCGCCGCGCTCGATCCGCTGCTGCCGCCGATCGCCGCCCCGCCGTCGGCGAGCGAGCCGCTGGTGGTCGCCGCCGGCGGGCGGCGGGCGGGCGGCCTGCTGACGCACGTCGTGCACGCGCCGGGGGCGTGGCCCGCGCTGTGGGGCCCGCTGGAGATCTGGGACCTGACCGCGGTGCCGGGCGACAGCGGCGCCGCGGGCCTGACCGCGCTGCTGGGGGCCTGGCGCGAGCGGCTGCGCGGGACGCGGCCCGATCCGGACTCGGGCTGCTCGCTGGCCTGGCCGAGCCGCGACGCCGAGACGTCGGCGGTCCTGCTGGCCCACGGCTTCGCGCCGATGACGTGCCTGGCGGTGCGGCCGCCCGAGCCGCCCACCGGCGAGGGGCCTTCGCGGGTGACCGTCCGCCTCGCCGGGGAGGGCGACGTCGAGGCCCTCACCGACCTGCGCGTGGCGGAATGGCGGTACACGTCGCTGGTCGGCACGGCGGTGCCGCGGGCCGGCGCGCGGAAGCTGCTGCGCGCGGAGGTCGTCCGCGCGCTGCGCTTCAGCGGCCGGGTCTGGCTCGCCGAAGACGACGGCGTCCCGGTGGGCCTCGCCGCGTGCGCGGTGGCCTCGCCCGCGCCGGGCGACGGCATCCACGGCCGGCTGCGGCCGGGCCGCTGGGGGTACGTCGACACGCTGTCGGTCGCGCCCGGTGCGCGGGGCGGCGGCGTGGGCCGCGCGCTGATGGCGGTGGCCCATCGCGAGCTGCTCCGGCAGGAGGTGCGCGGTACGTTCCTCTTCTACCACCCGGCGAACCCGCTCTCGCCGGTGTTCTGGCACCGGCAGGGTTACCGTCCACTGTGGACGATGTGGATCCGGCGCCCCGCCTGGTCCTGACCGAGACACCACCAGGGGGATCCATGGACATCGCCGAGCCGCTGCTCGCCGCCCACCGCGCGCGCTTCGCGGCGGTCGACGCGCTGCTGCCGCCCGCCGCGCCCCCGGCCGAGGGACGGCGGCTGGACGCCGCGACCGCGGACGGCACCCGGGTCGCCGGCGTGCTGCAGCGGCACCGCGCGGCCCCCGGCGACGTCACGACGCTGTGGGCGGCCGCCGACGTCTGGCAGCTCTTCCCGTACTTCGGCGCCACCGGCACCGAAGGCGTCGATCTCCTGCTTCGCGCGCTCAAGGGCGTGCTGGAGGGCGAGGAGATCGACGACGATTCGTCGTGCGTCGTCCTCTGGCCCAGCCGGGACGCCGAGGCGATCCGGGCTTTCCTCGACCACGGTCTCGTCCCGCTCTCCGCGGTCGGCGTGCGCACGGCACCCCCGGCCGAGCCGGACCCGGCGGTCGCCGTCCGCCGGGCCGGCCCCGACGACTTCGCCGCGGCGCTGGAGCTGGCCACCGCGACGTTCGACTACACCGGCCTCGTGGCCGCGGCGCGCCGGGAGAACACGGCCGAACTGCTCGCCCCCTCCCTGCGGGCCGCGCTGGCCGAGGACGAACCGGCGGTGTGGCTGGCCGAGGAAGCCGGCGAGGTCCGCGCGCTCGCGCACTGCGCGTGGCTCGACGCGACGCCGGGGAGCGCGGCAGCCGAGCTGCTGCCGCCGGGACGCTGGGGGTACGTGAACAACGTGGTGACGGCGCCCGGCGAGCGCGGCGGCGGGTTCGGCCGGGCGCTGATGGCCCACGTGCACCGGGAGCTGCACCGGGGCGGCGCCACCCGCACCTACCTCTACTACAACCCGACCAACCCGCTGGCCTCGGTGTTCTGGCACCGGCAGGGCTACCGTCCACTGTGGACCAGCTGGGAAGTGCGCCCGGCGTCGGCGCTGCGCTGAGCGGACCCTCCCCCGACCGGGTTCGCCGGGCGGCGCCGCGAGCCGTGGGATGCGAAAGTCACCCACGGGTGTGACGTGCGTCCGGTGATCTTGCCGCCCCCTTCCGCGAGGACTAGCTTTTGCACTGACCGGTCAGTTCAAAAGTTCCCGACGCTGGAGTAACCGTGCAGGTCCGCGCCGATCGGGTGTCCCTCGAAGGACACCACGGCCCTTTGTTACCGCCCACCTCGCTGACCGTCGGCGAGGGCGACCTGGCGATCGTGCACGGCGAACCCGGCGTCGGCGTCACCGCGTTCGGCCTGGCACTGGCCGGCCGGCTGAAGCCGACCACCGGCACGGTGCACGCCGAAGGCACCGACGCCGGGCTGCCCGAGCTCGTCGCGATCGTCGACGCCCCCGGCGTCAGCGAACCCGACGACGCCCTGCCCCTGCGCGTGGTCGTCGGCGAGGAGCTCGCGCTCGCCCACCGCCCGGCGGGCAAGGAGGACGTCGCCCGCTGGCTCGCCGGGCACGACGCCGCGCCGTTCGCGGGCACGCGGTTCGAGAACCTCGCCCCGGCGCTGCGCACGCGCCTGCTGACCGAGCTGGCCGCCGAGCGCGAGGGCGTGCGGCTGCTCGTCCTCGACACCCCCGACCGGCACACCAGCGACGTCGACAGCTGGGCCGGGCTGGCGCGCGAGCAGGCCGAGCGCGGCCTGGCCGTCGTGGTGCTGGCCGCGACGACGCCGTTGTCCGCGCTGCCCTTCACACCCGCGCGCCTCGGCGCGGCCGAACAGCCCGAGCCGCAGCACCACTCCCCCGAACCCGCCCCCACCGAAGAGCTCCCCGAGAGCACTGACGGAGTTTCCGAATGAACGCCTTCCGGATCGCCCGCAACGAACTGCGGCGGCTGTCCACCGGCACGATGCCGAAGCTCGCGCTGGTCGCGCTCGTGCTGGTGCCGCTGCTCTACGCGTCCTTCTACCTCTACGCGAACTACGACCCGTACGGCAGGCTCGACAAGCTGCCCGCCGCCGTCTTCACCAGCGACACCGGCGCGCAGGACGCGAGCGGCCAGCAGCGCAACGTCGGCCGCGAGGTCACCGACGAGTTGGTCAAGTCCGGCACCTTCCAGTGGCACGAGGTGTCCGAGCAGGAGGCCCGCGACGGCGTCCGCGACGACAGGTACTCCTTCGCGATCGGCATCCCCAGCGGGTTCTCCGCCGCCCTGCTGGGCGTCGGCACGTTCCAGCCGCAGCAGGCGACGATCACGCTGACCACCAACGACGCCAACAACTACCTGTCCGGCACCATCGCCAAGCAGGTGGCCGAGCAGGTGCGCAAGACGATCGCGGAGAAGGTCGGCAGCGAGGCCGCGGACCGGTTCCTGGTCGGCTTTTCCACGATCTACGCCAAGATCCAGGAGGCCTCGACCGGGGCGTCCCAGCTCGCCGACGGCGCCACCCAGCTGAAGTCCGGGCAGCAGCAGCTGGCCGACGGCGCCGCCAAGCTCGCGGACGGCTCGTCGACGCTGGCGACCGGCCTCGGCACGCTCAAGAGCAGCACCGCGGACCTGCCGTCGCAGACGCAGAAGCTGGCCGACGGCGCTTCGCAGGTGGCGGCCGGGGACCAGAAGGTCGCCGACGCGGCGTCGCTCGCGGCCACGGCGTCGTCCGGCATCCAGGGCAAGCTCGACTCCTACCGCACCCAGCTGCAGACCGATCTCCGCAACGCCGGGGTGCCGGAGGACCAGATCACGGCGATCGTGGCGCGCGCGGACCAGCTGCGCGCCCCGGTCGACCAGGCGAACAGCAAGATCCAGCAGGCCAACGGCGACCTCGCGAAGCTGGCCGACGGCGCCCGGCAGGTCTCCGACGGCGCGGCCAAGCTCGCCGCCGCGTCGCCGCAGCTGGCGAACGGCATCGCGCAGGCGTCCGACGGCGCGAACCAGCTGAAGGACGGCGCTGCGCAGCTCAACGACGGTGAGAAGACCGCCGTCAACGGCACGAACCAGCTGGCCGACGGCGCGGTGAAGCTGCGCGACGGGCTTGCGGCCGGGCTCAAGGAGATCCCGAACCCGGACGACCCGACCCGCTCGGCGACGGCCAACACCATCGCCGACCCGGTGGCGGTGAACGCCAACGGCGAGGCGTCGGCGGGGACGTACGGCGCCGGGCTCGCGCCGTTCTTCATCTCGCTGGCGACGTGGATCGGCGCGTTCGTGCTGTTCCTGATCCTGCGGCCGCTCTCGACGCGGGCGCTGACCGCGGGCGCGGCGCCATTCCGGGTCGCGGTCGGCGGCTGGCTGTCGTCGGCGTTGCTCGGCATGGCCCAGGTGATCGTGCTGTTCGGCGCGGTGACGTGGCTGGTCGGCATCCACATCGCGCACCCGCTGGGGGCGATCGGGTTCGCCCTGCTCGTGTCGCTGACGTTCACGTCGGTGGTGCACGCGCTCAACGCGTTCTTCGGCGCGGTCGGCAAGTTCCTCGGGCTGGTGCTGCTGGTGCTGCAGCTGGTCAGCGCGGGCGGGACGTTCCCGTGGCAGACCATCCCGGACGCGCTGTACCCGCTGCACGTGGTGCTGCCGATGGGGTACGCGATCGACGGCTTCCGGCACCTGTTCTACAGTGGCGCCACCGTGCAGATCCTGGGAGACATCGGCGTGCTGCTGGCCTACTTGGCAGGTGGAGTCCTGGTGTCCACGCTGGCCGCGCGCAAACGTCGCGTTTGGACGGTGTCGGCGCTCAAGCCCGAGCTGAGCCTGTGAGCGGCGCGACGAAGCAGAAGCTCTTCGAGGCCACCCTGCGGCTCTCGAAGAGCCGGGGCCTGGTCGGGCTGACGGTCGACGACATCGCGGCCGAAGCCGGCGTCGCGAAGGGCACGGTCTACTACAACTTCGGCTCGAAGGACGGCCTGGTCGATGGCCTTCTGCGGTACGGAGTGGACATGCTGGCCGGGCGGCTGCGCGCCGCGGTCTCGGACGCGGATCCGCTCGACGTGATCGAGTCGCAGGTCGACGTGACCTTGGAGTTCATCGCCCAGTACCCGGGGTTCTCGCAGATCCTGGTGAGCGAGCTGTGGCGGACGCCGGGCCAGTGGCACGACACGCTTTCGTTGCTGCGCGAGGAGATCATCTCGATCGTGAAGCAGCAGTTGTCCCGCTTGGACGACGCCGGCCGGCTGCCGGAGGGAGTCCAGATCCCGACGGCGGCGGCCGGGCTGTTCGGCACGATGCTGGTGGTGGCATTGGACTGGCAGGTGTTCGGGCCGCAGCGCACGCGGGGTGAGGTGCGGGAAGCGGTGATGGTCCTGATCCGCGGCTTGGGGCGTCGCTAGGCGGGTTCGCGGGGGCGGTTGCTCACCTGGGTCCGCCGCGCCGGAAGTGGTGGCGGCTCTCCCGGGCCCAAGGCGGCCACTGCACGCCCGAGTCCGCCGGGGCCGAAGGTGGCGGCGGCTCGCCCGGGTCCGCCGAGGCGAGGTCGCGGCGGCTCGCCTGGGTCCGTGGCGCCGAAGGTGGCCGCTGTTCTCCCGGGTCCGCGGGGGCGCCCCCGTTTTCCACGCTACCGCCCGGCACCGACAGTTTCGGGCCGGCGCCGGAACCGTCAGGCGCGGTCTTCGATGCGGGCCCGGACCGCGGCCGCATACGTGTCGACCGCCGTGGCCGCCGCCGTCAGCTCGCAGGGGCCGTCGATCAGCAGCCTCTTCGCCGGAACGTACGCCTGCTCCAGTTCCGGGTCGCCCGCCAAGCCCTGCTCGCGCGCCAGCTCGTTGTCGGCCGTCAAGCGCGCCCGGAGTTCCTCGCGGCGGGCGACCAGGCCGTCGAGCACCGCGCGCTGGCGGCGGCCGTCCTCGACCGCCGGGGCGACCGCGTGCTCGTGGCCGCCGATGTGCTTCTCGACCCACTCCGCGTCGCCGTCGACCTCGGCCGAGCGCAGCTGCTTCAGCGCGCCGCGCAGTCGCTGGGCGCGGGCCGGCAGCATCGCGACGCCGGTGAACCGGGTCGCCACGCGCAACTGGTACGCCTCGATCTCGGCGAGCTCCTCCACGGCCTGGGTCAGCACGTCGAGGCGGCCCGCGAGGTCGTCGGGCGCCGGGCGGGCGCCGAGCGTGCTCGCCCGCACCGCCGCGACCCCGGGCGAGGACTCCTCCCGGAACCCGAGCAGCAGGCGGATGCCGAGCTCGGCCGCGCGGCCGGCGAGCGGGGCCAGCACCTCGCCGACGAGCCGGTCGGGTTCGGCGGAGTCGTCGATCGCGTCGACGACGAGCGTGCGCCCCGCGACCCCGGTGGTGAGCCGGTCTTCGATGCGGTGGCGGATGGCGTCGGCCGTGCGGCCGGTGGCGTCGACGGCCAGGTCGACGCTGCCCGCCGGCGGCATCTCGCCGAGCGCGGGCGGCAGGCCGGGCACGCCCAGGGAGCGTTCGCGGTCGGCGAGGACGATCCCGAACCGCAGCGCCGCGGCCACCGGCGAGCCGGCCTCGCCGGTGTCGACGACCCAGACGGTGCCGGGCTCGGCCTTGGCGAACCAGTCGGCGACGCTCTGCACGAAGGAGACGTCGACGGCTTCACCGACGGGCCGCGAAAAGCTGGCGTCGACGGCCGGGCTGCCCGAGGTCCAGATGCTCAGCTGCGGCAGGTGCCCCAGCATCGTCTCGACCGGGATCATCCAGGTGCCGGTGTCCTTGCCGACGACCACGCCGACGACGTGGCCGGTCGCCTCGTCGAGCACGGCCGTGCCCCCGAAACCGGGGCCGAGCGGTTCGGCTTCGGCGGTGCGGAACAGGCGGACCCACTCGCCGCCGGCGCTGCCGGGCTGCTCGGGGCCGCCGAGCCGGGCGTGGGTCCAGCGGCCGACCGAGCCCGGTGGGAAGCCGAAGGCGCGCACGAGCTGGTGTTCGCCGAGCGGCATGCGGTGCAGCGGCGCGCGGAAGACGCGGGATTCGGGACGTTCGAGCCGCAGCACGGCGAGGTCGCCGCGGCCGCCCCCGTCGGAGGGCACCCAGCAGCCGTCGACGACGGTGGCCGTGCCGGGCATCGCCTCGGCCAGGCCGACGAAGTCGACGCTCAGCGCGGAGCGCGGCCCCCCGGCGGTCTCGACGACGTGCGCGCTCGTGAGAACGTGGTACTCGTCGAGCACCGTGCCCGCGCCGCACACCCGGCCGAGTTCGTCGTGCAGCCGGACCCGCCAGCGTCGTCGCTCACGCTCGAACCCCATTCGGCGGACCCTACGCCGTGATCGCCGCGGCTCGGGCGCCGACCTCCCTACCCAGCGGTAATGGCTCACCCGAACGGATGCTGCCATTCGTCGCAATGCCAAGGGTTTTCGTACCGGAGTGAGTGTCTCGACCCGTTTGGGGACCGCTCAGCGGGACCGTGGCGCCGTCCGGCGGTCTGCCCGAAAGATCACCGAACACTGCACCGCCACGCGCGGGAAGTCAGACGCGGCCGAACACCCAGCTGCCCGGGGCCGCCGGGTCGTCGCCGGCCCAGAACTCGAACCAGTGCCCGGTGAACTCCTCGCGGGACAGCCTGCCGTCACCGTCGAGGTCGAGGAGGGCGAAGACCTCGTCCGTCGGCGTGTCGACGCCGTTCCACGCCTCGATCAGGCGCCGGTACTCGGCGGCGGAGATGGCGCCGTCGCCGTTTTCGTCGACGGCTTCGAACATCGCGTCGGCGGTGCCCGTGACGGCGCCCGGCATCTTCGGGAGCTCGTCGACGACGCCGAGGACCTCGTCGAGGGTGACCTTGCCGTCACGGTTGCGGTCGGACGCGTCGCGCAGCGTCGCCCACCAGCCCATCATGATCGCCGCGAGCTTCTCGCCCTCGGGTGTGCCGGTGTCGGTACCCCGGAGGTCGAGCCATCTCGCCGTGAGCGCCCGGAAGTCGGCCTCGGTGAGGTAGCCGTCGTCGTCGGTGTCCATCGCGCCGAACACGCCGGAGATCTTGCGTCGCTGGAAGTCACTGGCCATGGCCGACAGCTTGGTCCCGATGACCGGCACCCCACGACGTCCGGCCGAGTACACCCGCGCCACGACCCGGTGATCCGGGTCGTGGCGCAGAGTGACACCGCTTGAGGGGGTCCGGGTGGAAAAGCCCCCGGCCCGGGGCGGAGCCCCGGATGTCTCAGTGCGCGGCTTCGTTCCAGGATCGGCCGTAGCCGACCGAGACCTCCAGCGGCACCGCCAGCTCGTAGGCCGACCCCATGCCGTGGCGCACCAGCTTCTCCAGCTCGTCGCGCTCGCCCTCGGCGACCTCGAGCACCAGTTCGTCGTGGACCTGCAGCAGGATCCGGCTCTTCAGCTTCGCCTCGACCAGCGCGCGGTGGACGTTGAGCATCGCGACCTTGATGATGTCGGCCGCGCTGCCCTGGATCGGGGCGTTCAGCGCCATCCGCTCGGCCATCTCGCGGCGCTGGCGGTTGTCGCTGTTGAGGTCCGGCAGGTAGCGGCGGCGGCCGAAGACCGTCTCGGTGTACCCGTTCTTCGCCGCGACGCCGACGACCGAGTGGAGGTAGTCGCGCACCCCGCCGAAGCGGTCGAAGTACGCCTCCATCTGGGACTTGGCGTCCTCGGTCGAGATCCGCAGCTGCTGCGAGAGCCCGTACGCCGACAGCCCGTACGCCAGGCCGTACGACATCGCCTTGACGCGGTAGCGCAGCTCCGGCGTGATCTCCTCCGGCGGCATCGAGAACGCCCGCGACGCGACGAACGTGTGCAGGTCCTCCCCCGAGTTGAACGCCTCGATCAGGCCCTCGTCCTGGGAGAGGTGCGCCATGATCCGCATTTCGATCTGGCTGTAGTCCGCGGTCATCAGCTCGGTGAAGCCCTCGCCGACCACGAACGCGTCGCGGATGCGGCGGCCTTCCTCGGTGCGGACCGGGATGTTCTGCAGGTTCGGCTCGGTCGAGGACAGCCGCCCGGTGGCCGCGATGGTCTGCAGCAGCGTGGTGTGGATGCGCCCGTCGTCGGCGACGGACTTGATCAGCCCCTCGACCGTGGTGCGCAGCTTCGTCGCGTCCCGGTGCTCCAGCATGTGCTGCAGGAACGGGTGCTCGGTCTTCTCGAACAGGCCCTGCAGCGCCTCGGCGTCGGTCGTGTAGCCGGTCTTGGTGCGCTTGGTCTTCGGCATGCCCAGCTCGTCGAACAGCACGACCTGCAGCTGCTTCGGCGAGCCGAGGTTGATCTGCTTGCCGATCACCGCGTACGCCTCGTCCGCCGCCTGCGTGACGCGCGAGAGGTAGTGCGCCTCGAGCGTGGTCAGCTGCTCCAGGTCGACGGCGACGCCGGCGATCTCCAGCTCGGTGATGACCTCCAGCAGGGGCAGCTCCAGCTCGGCGAGCAGCCGCGCGCCGCCGATCTGCTCGAGCTCCTTGTCGAGCGCGCCGGCCAGCTCGAAGATCGCGCGGGCCTTGACCAGCTCCTCCTGGATCTCCTTCTGCTCCAGGCCTTCCGCGCCGCCGTCGAGCAGGGACAGCTGGCCGTCGCCGCCGTCGGTCTCCGAGCGCAGCTCGCGGTGCAGGTACCGCAGCGCGAGGTCGTCGAGCTCGAACGTGCGCTGCCCGGGCCGCACGAGGTAGGCGGCCAGCGCGGTGTCCATCGCCAGCCCGGCCAGCACCCAGCCGCGGGAGCGGATCGCGTGCAGCGGGACCTTGAGGTCGTGGCCGGTCTTGCGGATCTTCGGGTCGGCGAACCACGCGGCGAGCGCGGCGTCGTCGGCCTGGTCCATCGCCGTCACGTCGACGTACGCGCCTTCGCCGTCGGCCGAAGCGAAGGCGACCGCGCGCAGGTCGGACCGGACCGACGCACCCACGGTGCGGAAGGCCAGCGCCACCGGCTCGCCCTCGCCCGCGTGCGCCGCGAGCCACGCCGGCAGCGCGCCGGGGGCCAGCGCGTCACCCGAGACCTCGAAGCCTTCGTCGGCCTCCGGCTCGGCGCTCTGCAGCGTCGCGAACAGCCGGTCGCGCAGGACGCGGAACTCCAGCTCGTCGAACAGCGCGTGCACCGCCTCGCGGTCCCACGGGCGCAGCTCCAGCCCCGACGGGCCGACCTCCAGCTCGACGTCGCGGATCAGCTCGGTGAGCTGGCGGTTCAGCTGGACCGAGCTGAGGTGCGCCCGGAGCGCCTCCCCGGCTTTGCCTTTTACTTCGTCGACCCGGTCGATCAGGTCGTCGAGCGAGCCGAACTGCTTGATCCACTTGGCCGCGGTCTTCTCGCCGACGCCGGGGATGTTCGGCAGGTTGTCCGAGGGGTCGCCGCGCAGCGCGGCGAAGTCCGGGTACTGCCGCGGGGTGAGCCCGTACTTCTCCTCGACGGCGTCCGGCGTGAACCGGGTCATCTCCGAGACGCCGCGCTTCGGGTACAGCACGGTGACCTGGTCGGTGACCAGCTGCAGCGCGTCGCGGTCACCCGTACAGATGAGGACCTCGAAGTCTTCGGCCGTCGCCTGTGTCGTGAGCGTGGCGATGATGTCGTCGGCCTCGAAGTTCTCCTTCGTCAGCGACGGGATGCCGAGCACGTCGAGCACCTCCCGCACCAGGTCGACCTGGCCGCGGAACTCGTCCGGCGTCGTGCTGCGGTTCGCCTTGTACTCGGCGTAGGTCTCCGAGCGGAACGTCTTGCGCGAGAGGTCGAACGCCACCGCGAGGTGGGTCGGTGTCTCGTCGCGCAGGAGGTTGATGAGCATCGAGGTGAACCCGAAGACCGCGTTCGTGACCTGCCCGGTCTTGGTCTTGAAGTTCTCCGCGGGCAGCGCGAAAAAGGCGCGGTAGGCCATCGAATGGCCGTCGATCAGCAGCAGCTTCGGCCGCTCGGCGACAGTGGTCGTTCCTGTGGCGTTGGCAACGGTCGTCTTCTCACTCGGGCTCACGGGCCCGAGTCTAGGCTGAGGGTCCGACACTCTTACGTGTCGCATAGGAACAGGAGCT
The DNA here is from genome assembly GCF_030269325.1 of Amycolatopsis sp. NBRC 101858. Taxonomy (GTDB): domain Bacteria; phylum Actinomycetota; class Actinomycetes; order Mycobacteriales; family Pseudonocardiaceae; genus Amycolatopsis; species Amycolatopsis ponsaeliensis. The sequence continues at coordinate 118,690 of NZ_BSTD01000003.1, forward strand.
TTGCGTGACCGAAAGTGCCGCCCCCATCGACGTGGACCGGCTGTCGGGGATCGACCCCGCCGCGGCGGACCAGCAGCTGAACGACAAGGTCGGCATGAAGCTGCTGGAAGCGACCGCCGAACGCGTGGTCGGCACGATCCCGGTCGAGGGCAACCTCCAGCCGTACGGCCTGCTGCACGGCGGCGCCAACGCCGTGCTCGCCGAAGCGCTGGGCTCGACGGTCGCCGCGCTGAACGCGGGCCCGGACCGCGCCGCGATGGGGCTGGAGCTGTCCTGCACGCACCACCGGGCCGTCCGCTCGGGCACCGTCACCGGCGTCGCGACGCCGCTGCACGTCGGCCGCGGCACCATCACCGCGGAGATCGTGCTGACCGACGACGAGGGCCGCCGCACCTGCACCGCCCGGCTCACCTGCGTCGTCCGGGACCGCCCGCCGGGCGCCTGAGCCGTGGACCTCGACCTCGCCCAGGTGCGGGCGTTCGTCGTGACCGCCGACCAGCGACACTTCGGGCGCGCGGCCCAGGCGCTGTTCCTCACCCAGCAGGCGCTGTCGAAGCGGATCCGGAAGCTCGAGGACACCCTCGCCACGCCGTTGTTCCTGCGCACCAACCGTTCGGTCGAGCTCACCGCCGACGGCGAGCGCTTCCTCCCGCACGCGCGCGAGCTGGTACGGGTGGCCGACGCGGCGGTGGCCGCCATGGGCGCCGAGGACCGGCCGCTGCGCCTCGACGTCGTCGACTTCCGGTTGTCCCCCATGTTCCTGCTGCGCCGGCTCGCCGAGCGGGAGCCGGCGCTGCGGATCGACCGGGTCGCCGGCGCCGGGTTCGCGAACGCCGTCGAGCCGCTGCTGACCGGCCGGCTCGACGCCGCCATCGGCCGCGTCACCGGCTTCGGCGGGCCGCTGCCCGACGAGCTGGAGCACCGCCCGATCCGGCTCGAACCCCTGGTCGCGCTGCTCGCCCCGGAGCACCCCCTAGCCCAGCAGGACGTGCTCCGGTTCGACGAGCTGCGCGCCGAGGGGATCTGGCTGCCGGGATCCGGCGGGGCCGCCGAATGGCTGTCCTACCTGCGCGCGATGTGCGACCGGTTCGCCGTGCCGATCGACGACTCCGGCGTCAGCTACGACCTGCGGCACACGCTCGAGCAGACGCGCTACGGCAAGCGGCGCGTCACCCTCGCCGGGGCCGACATGGAGCTCGCGCCCGACCTCGACCTGACGGTCCTGCCCTTCGCGCCGTCCCCGCTGTTCCCGTGGTCGCTGGTCTGGCGGCGCGGGAAGGCGCACCCGGCACTGCGGCGGCTCCTGGCACTGGCCGGGCGCACCAGCCGCGAAGAGGACTGGTGCGCCTACGACCCGGAGCACGCCTGGCTGCCGGAGGACGACCTCAAGCTCGCAGCCGCCGCGCGAACCAATCGCTGAACGCCGCGTCGACGCGGGCCGCCTCCGGCGTCCCCGGCGCGAACTCGTGGCCCATCCCGCCGACCGTCACCAGCTCGGTCCCCAGCTCCTCGCGCAGCGCCCGGGCCGGCTCGCGGACGGCGGCGTCGTCGGCTTCGCCCGCCACGATCAGCAGTGGCGCGCTCAGCTCCCCGGCCCGGCGCACGAAGTCGTAGCGGTCGGCGACGGCCCGGGACCGCGGGCTCCACGGGTACGTGACGTCGAAGAGCCGCTCGTTTCGGCCGATCACCGGCGCCAGCCGGGCGACCGGGCTGACCACCGCGGCGGCCTCGACCGCGACCTGCCCGCGGGCGAGCACCTCCAACGCGACCAGTGAGCCCGCCGAGCCCCCGAAGACGCCGAGCGGGCCGTCCGCGCCCGGGAGCCGGCTCCGCAGCTCCGCCAGCGCCGCCGGGAACTCCGCCGCCGCCTGCTCGGTCACCGGCTCGAAGACGTTGAGCACCGCGTCCTCGCTCGCCCGCCGGAACAGCTCCGCCGGGCCGCCGTCGGGCAGCCTGGCCCCGGTCAGCGGCAGGCCGAGGTACACCCGCCAGGCCTGCAGGCCGGTCATCGGCACCGCTTCGGCGAAGGCCTGCTCGCTCGCGGGCACCTCCATCAGGTGCCAGCCGGCCACCAGCGCGGCCGGAGCTTCCCGGTCCGCCGGCGGCAGTGCCACGAACGGCACCCCGGCCGCGACCCCTTCGACGGTTTCCTGCTCGGCGATCCGCATCCCGCTTCTCCCTGTCTCTCGGTTGCCTCCAGCCAACCGCCGGGGAGCGGGACGGGTCCAACAGCCGTTCCGGCGCCCACGACAACCGGTGGTTGTGACAGCGGTGCCCGGGGAGGCGGCCGTTCGGGCAGACCTCGTGTCCCGGTGAGCGGGGGGGGTGGTCTGTTCGGCCGCCCGAACCGGACGTAAGGTGCATCCCTACGGCGGTGCCCGCCCCGCGGAGCCCCCGCCAGGGTGAACAGCGGATCGCCGGAAACCGGCCACGCACCGCGCGCCGAAATGGGCCATGACATACCGCGGAAACACAGCTGTCACCCATTCGCCAAACAAGCGCCGATACTTAGCATCGCTGCGTGACCAGCGGCGGGCTGTAACGAAACGTCGTTCGCCTTTTCGTGCAATTCGTGTCGGTTGCGATCGTCACGATGTGGACACAGAGTAGTGAGGCCGCCTGTGCACATGACGGGCGAGAGGGATATCTTCCTGCCCTAACCTAGCCCCTGTGTCGGGGGCAACGCCTACCGGCGGCTGGTTGGTCATGGGAGGTAGTCGGTGTCAGGAGTGCGTTTTGGACGGGTCCTCGCCCTCGCGGCGGCGACGTCGCTTGCGCTGGCGGGCTGTGCCGGCGGCAGCAGCTCGTCGGGCAGCGGTGACAGCAGCACGCTGAAGATCGGGTTCATGGGCGACCTGACCGGTGAGAACTCCGGGATCGTGATCCCGCCCAACAACGGCGCGAAGCTCGCGATCGACGAGTACAACGCCACGAACCCGAGCGTGAAGCTCGAGCTCAAGAACTACGACAGCCAGGGCAAGCCGGAACAGGCCACCTCGCTGGTGCAGACCGCGATCGGCACGGACAAGATCACCGCGCTGATCGGCCCGGCCTTCTCGGGTGAGTCGAAGGCCGTCGGCGGCGTCCTGGAGCAGGGCAAGATCCCGAGCGTGTCGCCGTCGGCGACCAACCCGGGCCTGGCCGGCAACGGCTGGAAGTACTGGCACCGCGTCGTCGCGAACGACAACGACCAGGGCCCCGGTATCGCGAACTTCCTCATCACGGCGAAGTCGCCGAAGAACGCCTACGTCATCTCGGACGACCAGGAGTACAGCGTCGGCCTGGCCGACGCGTTCGAGAAGACCTTCAAGGACAAGGGCATCACGACCGAGCGCGACAAGTTCGCCAAGGACGCGTCGGACTACTCGTCGACCGTGCAGAAGGTCAAGGCCGCCAACCCGGACGTCATCGCCTACGGCGGTTACTACGCCCAGGCCGGCCGTCTGCTCAAGCAGCTCCGTGACGGCGGCGTGAAGGCCACCTTCGCCACCGGTGACGGTTCGCTCGACCCGCAGCTGGTCTCCGGTGCGGGTGCCGCGGCCGCCGAAGGCGCCGTCGTCGGCTGCCCGTGCAACATCCCGGACGCGGGTGCCACCAACGAGTTCGCCACGAAGTACAAGGCGAAGTTCAACGTCGCCCCGGCGATCTACGCGACCGAGGGCTACGACGCCGCGACCGCCATCATCAACGCGGTCAAGGCGGGCAACACCACGGGCGAGAAGATCAACGACTTCCTCAAGACCGAGGACTTCAAGGGCGCGTCGAAGCAGATCAAGTTCAAGGACAACGGCGAGCCGCAGACCAACGCGATCTACGTCTACCAGGTCGTCGGCGGGGTCATCAAGAACCTCGGCGCTTCGACCGAAGCCAAGATCGCCGGCTGACGGAGCGGTAGAAACACCTAACGGGAGCGGGGGTGCTGTGCTCGGACACAGCACCCCCGCTCCCCGCCAATGTGGCGACCATCCTCGCCCCGTCAGGTAAGGCAACTACGTCATGTTCCAAGATCTGCAGAGCCAGTTTCTGGGCAGCACCATCGGCGGCCTGGTAGCCGGCTCCATCTACGCCCTCATCGCCCTGGGCTACACGATGGTCTACGGCGTCCTGCGGCTGATCAACTTCGCGCACTCCGAAATCTTCATGATCGGGACGATGACGTCCCTGTTCATCCTCATCGCCATCGCCGGTGGCACCGCCCCGATCACCGTCGGCGTGCTCGGGATGATCGGCATCCTCCTGCTCATCGCGGTCTCCTCGGCGGCCGTGTCCGGTGGTTCGGCCATCGTGCTGGAGCAGCTGGCCTACCGGCCGCTGCGCAAGAAGGGCGCGACCCGGCTCGCCGCCCTGATCTCCGCGATCGGCGCCTCCCTGTTCCTGCAGGAGCTGTTCGGCCTCTTCATCATCCCCGCGCTGTCGGACAAGGCGGGCAAGGTCCAGCAGAACGCACCCCGGTTCGTGCCGCACGAGGAGCTCTTCCGGATCGGCAACGGCGTCGTGCGCACCGACCACGTCTTCGTCGTCATCGCCGCCGTCGTCGTGATGGTCGTGCTCGACCAGCTGGTCAGCCGCACGCGCATCGGCCGCGGCATCCGGGCGACCGCCCAGGACCCCGAAGCCGCCGTGCTCATGGGCGTCAGCATCGACCGCATCGTCCGGATCACGTTCCTGCTCGGCGGGGCCATGGCCGGTGTCGCCGCGGCGCTCTACGTCATGGAATACGAGAACACCGACTACCGGGTCGGCTTCCTGCTCGGCATCAAGGCGTTCACCGCGGCCGTGCTCGGCGGCATCGGCAACCTGCGCGGTGCCCTCCTCGGCGGCATCGTGCTGGGCCTGGTCGAAAACTGGAGCTCGATCTTCCTCGGCTCCGAGTGGAAGGACGTCACCGCGTTCGTGGTCCTCGTCCTCGTGCTCATGCTCCGGCCCACCGGCATCCTCGGTGAATCCCTGCAGCGGGCACGCGCATGAAAGGCGACGGAGTGGCTGAAAAGAACGAAACCCGCGCACGCAAGGGTTTCCACCCCATCGACGGCATGCGTGACTGGTGGGCCGACGCGCCGCACTGGCAGCGCTACGCCGTTTACCTCGCCGCGATCGTGTTCGTGCTGATCCTGCCCGCGCCGTGGATCGGGGCGTTCATGTCCCCGTACTCGGACTGGACGACGGTGCTGATCTTCCCGGTCGGCACGTACATCCTGCTGGCGGTCGGCCTCAACATCGTCGTCGGGCACGCGGGCATGCTGGACCTCGGGTACGTGGCGTTCTTCGCGATCGGCGCGTACACGTGGGCGTCGATCGGCACGAGCTACGGCTGGTCGTTCTGGCCGACGGTGGTGCTGGGCATCTTCCTGGCCTCGGTCTCCGGCGTGATCCTCGGCGCACCAACGCTTCGGCTACGCGGCGACTACCTGGCGATCGTCACCTTGGGCTTCGGTGAGATCGTCCGGATCACGGCGAACAACACCGACGGCATCGGCGGCGCACGCGGCATCACGAACGTCCCGCACCCCGAGCCGCTGTTCGGCATGGAGTTCTTCCTCGACCCGGCGCCGTACTACTACCTGATGGTCGTCGCGATCGTGCTCGTCATCGTCTTCTCGGTGCGGCTCACCAAGAGCCGGGTCGGGCGGGCTTGGGCGGCGATCCGCGAGGACGAGGACGCGGCCGAGCTGATGGGCGTGCCGACGTTCAAGTTCAAGCTGCTCGCCTTCGCCATCGGCGCCATGATCGGCGGGTTCGCCGGCACGATCTACGCGAGCAAGGCCGTGTTCATCGAGCCGAACAACTTCCCGTTCATCCTGTCCGCGACCATCCTGGCCGCGGTCGTGCTGGGCGGCTCGGGCAACCTCCCCGGCGTCATCCTCGGCGCGTTCGTGATCGCCTGGCTGCCGGAGCGGTTCCGGCAGTTCAACGACTACCGCGTCCTGATCTTCGGTGCCGTCCTGGTGCTGATGATGGCGCTGCGGCCGGAGGGCCTGCTGCCGTCGCGGCAGCGCAAGGCCGAACTACGGGAAGGAACCGGCGGCATGGGCGCCATGGGCGCGGAAGTGGCCGGCCCCGACTCCGAGGCTTCGGCGGAGGTGACGAAGTGAGCGGGCTGCTCGAATTCGACAACGTGACCATGCGCTTCGGCGGCGTCACGGCGTTGCGCGAGGTCAACCTCAGCATCAACGAAGGCGAGATCTTCGCCCTCATCGGCCCGAACGGCGCGGGCAAGACCACGGTGTTCAACGTGATCACCGGCGTCTACCAGCCGACCGAGGGCCAGGTCCGGTTCGACGGCGACCGCATCGACGGCATGAAGCGCTTCAAGGTCACCAAGCGCGGCATCGCCCGGACGTTCCAGAACATCCGGCTGTTCCACAACATGTCGGCGCTGGAGAACGTCATGGTGGGCGTCGACGCGCACCACAAGACGGGCGCGATCGGCGCGACGCTCGGCCTGCCGTGGCACCGCAAGGAAGAGCAGCACGGCCGGGAGCGGGCGCGTGAGCTGCTCGAGTTCGTCGGCATCGGCGGGGTCGAGCACAACGTCGCGAAGAACCTGTCCTACGGCGACCAGCGCCGGCTGGAGATCGCGCGGGCCCTGGCCACCGACCCGAAGCTGCTGCTGCTCGACGAGCCGGCCGCGGGCATGAACCCGGCGGAGAAGAACGCCCTGCAGGCGCTGATCCGCAAGATCCGGGACGACGGCCGCACCGTGCTGCTGATCGAGCACGACATGGGCCTGGTCATGCACATCAGCGACCGGCTGGCCGTGCTCGACTTCGGCCAGAAGATCGCAGAAGGGCTGCCGAACGAGGTGCAGAACAACCAGAAGGTGATCGAGGCGTATCTGGGGGTGTCCGAAGATGCTTCTTGAGGTCGAGGACATCAACGTCCACTACGGCAAGATCGCGGCCCTGAAGGGCATGAGCATCCAGGTCGACGAGGGTGAGATCGTCTCCCTCATCGGGGCCAACGGCGCCGGCAAGACCACGACGCTCAAGACGATCTCGGGGCTGCGTCCGCTCACCAGCGGCCGGATCCTGTTCAACGGCGAGGACATCTCGAAGACCCCGGGGCACAAGCGCGTGCTGCTCGGGATCGGCCAGTCACCGGAAGGCCGGGGCGTGTTCCCCGGCATGACGGTGCAGGAGAACCTCCTGATGGGTGCCTACACCCGCAAGGACGACCTCCAGGCCGACCTCGACGAGGTCTACGAGCTGTTCCCGCGGCTCAACGAGCGGAAGACGCAGTTCGGCGGCACGATGTCGGGCGGCGAGCAGCAGATGATCGCCATCGGCCGCGCGCTGATGACGAAGCCGAAGGTGCTGCTGCTCGACGAGCCGTCGATGGGCCTGGCGCCGATGCTGATCGCGCAGATCTTCGACATCATCCGCGAGATCAACAAGCGCGGCACCACGGTGCTGCTGGTCGAGCAGAACGCCCAGCAGGCGCTGAAGCTGTCGGACCGGGCGTACGTGCTCGAGACGGGCCGCGTGGTCCAGAGCGCCCGCGGGGCAGACCTGCTGAACGACCCGAAGGTCCGGGCCGCCTACCTCGGTGGCGACCTGGGGGTCTGATCTGTTCGTTCGAAGGGGCCCGGTCTGCGGACCGGGCCCCTTTTCATAGCTTGATGTCGGTGCCGTTGACGTTCTGCATGTCGGTGATGGTGGGCCCACCGAAGGCCCTTAGGGCGACCGGCTTCCGGTCCTTGGGGATGTCCCAGTAGAGGTCGAACTCGACGCGCACGCCGTGCCCGAGGTCGAACTGGCCGGGCTGGCGCTTGATCAGCATGGCCTGCTCGTCCGACGGGTGGGTGGCGCCCTGGTCGTCGACGAGCAACTGGCGTTTCGTGTCGAACAGGACGCTCGAGGTGCCGGTGTTGGTGACGACGAGCCGCAAGCGCACGTACTGGCCCTTGGGGAGCATTTCGGCGTGGCTGCCGGTGATGCTGGGCAGGCCCGCGGCGAGGCCGATCAGGGTGAACTCGGTGTCCCCGTTCTTCGCGGGCGGCACCTTGAGGGCGGTTTCGTCGGGCCGGACCTGGCGCGGCGGCAGCTCGTAGGTCGACGGCGCGGGAGTGCTCGGCGCGGCGGCTTCGCAGCCGGCCAGGAGTGTGAGGGCAACGACGGCCGGCAGCAGTTTCACCTGGGTGATTCTGCCGCCGACCGCCGTTCCCGGCTAGCTCCCGATGCTTTCGACGACGGCCTCGGCGACGGCCTTCATGGTGGTCCGGCGGTCCATGGCGGTGCGCTGGATCCAGCGGAAGGCATCGGGCTCGGTGAGGCCCTGCCGGCTCATGAGCAGGCCCTTGGCGCGGTCGATGACCTTGCGCGTCTCGAGCCGGTCGGTGAGCCCGGCGACCTCCGCTTCGAGGGCCTGCAGCTCGGAGAACCGGCTGACGGCGAGCTCGATGGCGGGCACGAGGTCCCGCTTGGCGAAGGGTTTGACGAGGTAGGCCATGGTGCCGGCGTCACGAGCGCGTTCGACGAGATCCCGCTGGCTGAAGGCGGTGAGGATGACGACGGGCGCGATCCGGTCACCGGTGATCTTGGCCGCGGCCTCGATCCCGTCCAGCTTGGGCATCTTGACGTCGAGGATCACGAGATCGGGCTTGAGGTCGGTGGCGAGCGAGATGGCCTGCTCCCCATCCCCGGCCTCCCCGACGACCTCATAGCCCTCTTCGCGCAGCATTTCGACGAGGTCCAGCCGGATGAGCGCCTCGTCTTCCGCGACGAGCACCCGACGCTGCGGCACGGTGGCGGCACCGTTGGCCTCGGTAGCCTGATCGGTCACCGGGGTCCTCCTGAAGACTCGGCGGGACGTGGGTCTTCGCGGCTTCCCGCGAACCTGAAGCCTACCGGGAACGATCCAGAAGAAGAGATGGCGTTCACCACGTAGTGGCGGGCGCGACACTCACCGCCCCGGTAACTCGCCGGGAGCGGTGATCCCGTAGGGTAGTCGCGTCGCGCCCCCGTAGCCCAACTGGCAGAGGCAACGGATTCAAAACCCGTCCAGTGTGAGTTCGAATCTCACCGGGGGCACGTTCCAGAACCCCACAAGCCGCTCCGGCACTCTGGCCTGGCGTTGCTTGCGGGTTCATCTGATCGCTGATCCTCTCTGCTGTGCCCGCGACCTCGCTGACCTGGTCGGCGGGCAAGGTGATCGTCAGTGTCGCATGCTCTCCCCCGTCGTGGATCTGGACGTGGAGCTGAACCACCTCGAAGAGTGTCCTGAGCAGCGCTTCGGGCGCCTGGGCCAGGTTGAGGGCGAGGTATGGCAGCCCATCCAACAACGACAGATCGTCTGCGGTCGGCAGCCGCGGTCCTGAACTGGCCGTTTCGTCCACACCGGACAGCGTCACCGCCAGCTCGGCGCGTTGGGCTTCCAGGTCGTTATAGCGGCTGCGAAGCGCCTTGGTAAAGGCGTCTTCCGGATCGCCGTCCATGGCCTGCCGCATGACGGACTCCTGCTTCTTCGCCAGGTCGTCCATGGCTTGCCTGAGTCTTTGCCGCTGCGCCTCAGCTTCTGCGGCTTCGTGATCATCGACGCCGGCCAGTTGCGCCTCGATGATCCCCTTCCGGTCCGGCCCGAAGACCCGATCGGCGAAGAACGCTGCCACGGCGTCAAGGATCGCGTCCTCGCGGAGGTAGAGGGTCTTCGGGTGGCCGGCGTACTTGTCGGGCCTGCCGCGGTTGTTGTTGCTCGGGCGGCACAGGTAGTACGCGCGACCGTGACGCGGGTCACCGACCATGCGGCGGCCGCACGGGCAGAAGATCATCCCGCGGAAGGCGTAGGTCCGGCGTGTCTGCGGGTGAGAGTTCGGTCCACTGTCGGCCCGGGACCGGCGCTTGGCCTTCCGACGGTCCATGAGCTCGTCGTACATCCACTTCGGGACGAGTGGCTCGTGGGCTGGCTCGAGCGACCAGACCCACTTCACCGGATCGTTCACCTTGCCCCGGCGGGACCGCGTGGCCCGCCGGTTGTAGACCTGGTAACCGGTGTACTTGGGGTTCCGCAGGATGTCGTTGACGCTGGAGCTGCACCAGCTCCCACGAGCACGCACCTTCCCGGGTGGCATCGGCGGCGGAAACTTGACCAGGTCCTGGTTGAGCAGGTCGGCGATCGAGTCGGTCCCCAACGAGTCGTAGTAGGCCCACGAGGCGATCTGGGTGACGGTCTGACCGCACGGCCCATCCGGCTCCAGGCGTGACTTCGTGAAGCCCTTCGCGGCCTTCGCCGGGTTCGGGTGGCGGAAGGTCTTGGCCTTGTAGCCGTAGCAGGGCTTGCCGATGTTCCAGCCCTCGCGCACGTGCGTGCAAAGACCACCCCAGGACTGCTCGAGGGTGTTAAGGACCTCGTACTCGGCAACCGACTGATTGATGCGTCGCTGGAGGATCCGCTGGGCTCGGCTGCCCGAGACCGAGATGGTCTCGTTGGCCGCGAACAGCGAGACCTCACAGCGTTCGAGGTCTCGCTCGACCGAGAGCCCCTCGTAGGCTCGGCGGGCGACGCGCGCGATGCTCTCGCAGATGACGACGTCGAACCGACGGTCCGGTCTCGCTGCCTCCTCCAGGAGGTCCGAGATCCCGCCGTCGCGAGCGATCGGGATGTCGAAGCGGTCGTAGTCCTCACCGCGGCCACGCCGTTCGAGCTCCATACGACCGGACTCGACGTCGTAGAAGTGCGCGACGATGACCCAGGATTCGGGCAAGGCGGTCTTGCTGCTTCCTAGCTGCCGAAGGATCGACTGCCGCGGGTCCTGCTGGTCCTCGGTGGAGGTCCGTCCTAAGAAGGCGACGCGCACCTCGTCTCGCAGCAGAGCGAGGGGCATGCCCAGCGGGGACAGGGCGTGGTCGGAGAGCCCGGATGGGCCGGAGACCGACCTCGGCGACCGGTCGAACGCAGGAGCCGGCGGGTTGACGGTCCAGCTTTGTGGTGAATTCATGGGAGTTGGTCATCCTCAGCGGATTCGGCAGCAGAAGCGTCAGCGGCCCAGCGGAGAAGATTCACTGTTGCGCGAGCGAGACCAGAGCGCAGCTTTTGGGCGCTTGCTCCGCAAACGAGCTCTACATGCCCCGAGAAGTGGCGTGGCCCACCACTGGAACGTTGCCGATCGTAACACCATTCCGATTGTTGCTCCCTCGGCCGTATTCCGCCGTCATGCAGGAACTGGCTCTGCGCCTGAGCTTTCTCGTGGTTCACTACACGGTCTCCCCTGCTCGAGACCTCCACCGAGACCGGTCTCACCGGTCTCGGTCATTCGCGAGACAGAGGCCCTTTCCCGAGACACGCACAAAGGCCAGTGGACTGCATTCAGGACTGACGCTCCGCCTACAAACCAGGTCCACGATCAGGCCGGTTTCCGGTTCGAGTCCCACACCTGGCTACTCAGCCGGGGTGTGCACGAGTTCCCTGCTCGTGTGCACAATCCCAGCGGGCAGCATCTGCACCAAGTCGTCGCAGACAGCCCTCGTTCATCGAGTCGATTCGGGCCTTCAGACCGCGATACCCGAGTAGCAGGAACGTCGTCTTCTCCTCGACGAGCCGGCAGGCCCCGCGGGCAACATCGACAAGCGCGTTGACCGTCTCGCGATGGGTCTTCAAGCTCTGTACGTCGCGTGCGGACGAGACGTCGCCCAGCCGAGAAGCACCCGGTCCCTTGCTTACTCCGGCTGGTCGAGATCGGCTGCGCGCCTGTCGAGACGTCGTCGAGCCTGGTCTCGGAACTGGTCTCAGTCGATCTCGCACGTCCCGGACAGTCGGTATACACGGTCTCGCACGTCGAGAATTGGGTCGTACGAAGTTCTACCTCGTCTCGGCCGAACCAGGTGCAATGAAGTGTAGGTGGCAGTCACAGTTGAACTGCCTGATGACCGGCTCCCCAAGACGGCCGATGGTCGCGGCCTGCCCACCCCTTGCCCTCCTCCTCGCGGTCGAGTTGCTCAACCGAGCACCGAAGTGACGCCGCGTGGCGCCGGTGCAGGCCGTTGAGACGCCTCAGGTGGCCTCCCAGAGCGTTTGCCCACAGCCCTGGACCAGCCTGCGGACAAAACGGCGGAACAGCGGATGTGGGAGTTCTACGAGGCCAAATGCCGACAAGGACGCACCCCGAGCGGCGCCGACCTCGACCGGATCGCCGGTACGCACAACCACGGGCGCCGAATCCTCCGAAAATGGCGCGCCGCGGACATGTCACCTCTACCGAACGACCCGGCCCAGCCGCAGAAACCAGCGGCAAAGGCGCTCCAAGAGAAGTAGTAGGCAAGCCTTCAGCCACTGCGACGTTGGCAACCCGACCCAGGCTCTTGAGCCATTCGTGCAGGTTCTTGGCCGGCCGCGGAGTGACACCATCGAATATCCCCCACTCGGGTGTTCATGATCTGTGCTTCCATCCCGTTGAGGCCACGGTGCAGGTTCCCTGGTGCGTGCACCTTGCCGATAGCGAGTCGGATCGGCTTCTCCGCCGGCATTGGGGGAGGCCGCATGCGTCACCAGGGCACACGGTGCGCAGGAGCCGAGCCCGGTGCACCACCTGCCTTGCTGTTCGCGGCGTGCTCGGTCAGGCAAACGTCGGCGCACCACGCCGATGCCTTGCTCTCGCAGGATGTTCCCGGTCGTAACAACCGAGCCCATAGGGTCGACATCGGCATTGTGGCATCCGCCGCAGGCCTGGGACGGCGGCTTTCCTCCCCCGAGTCCGCCGCCGTCCCAGGCCTTCGACGATCTCGCGGCCGAGCAAAACTGCTCCGCTGTCGCCGTGGGCTACTGATACAGACACCATGAGCCCTGTGACAGCAGCATCGAAGGAACCACCAACCGGGCCGACCGGTTCACCGCACACCCGGCTGGTCGTACTCCGAGGCCCTTCCGGCGCCGGTAAGAGCACGGTCGCCGCCGCTGTGCGTGCCCGGCTCGGCCGGGGTGTCGCGCTGGTCCAGCAAGACGTCCTGCGCCGCGTCGTCCTGCGCGAGCACGACGTCTCCGGCGGGCTGAACATCGCGCTCATCGCGACGGTGTGCCGGTTCAGCCTCGACGCCGGCTACCACGTCATCCTCGAGGGCATTCTCAGCGCGGCTCGGTACGGGGCGATGATGTGCAGACTCGCGGCCGACCACCGCGGTCGGACCTGTTTCTTCTACCTCGACGTGCCTTTCGAAGAGACCGTTCGCCGCCATGCCACGCGTCCCCAAGCCGGCGAATTCACTCCCGAGGACATGCGCGGCTGGTACGGAGCAAGTGGGTGTCTCGATGTGCCCGGCGAGCAGATCATCAGCGCCGCCTCGACGGTGGACGCTTCGGTAACCCGGATCGTCTCGTGCATGTCCGAGCACGAACGGGACGCTCGCTCCTTCGAGTGACAGTCTCGCGGAACGGCGTTCAGCGACGTCGGTGCACCGGAGCAGCTGCCCGGAGAACCTGCTCTTCGCCGTCGCTCAGACCACCAGAGCTACGAGTGCTCCCGCTCGGCACAGCCGGGTCGGCAGCGGTCAGCCACTCACGCAGTTCCGCGTGCCGGAACTCGACCCCGATACCCGACAGCCGGACCAGCCCGGCTTCGTACGCCCAGTCGAGGAACTGACCCGGCCGGGCAGGCAGCCGGCTGCGCCACCTCCCCACGACGATCGCCGCAAGGTACCGGAACCAGGTCGGACGGGCGAGCAGAAACGCGCCGAGGAGCGCCGAGGGTGCAGCGGGCTTGCCGACCAAGTACGCCACGATGCCGAACCCGAGCCCGCAGGTAATCGCCGCCACGACGTCGAAACCCACGCTGAGGCGCACCAGCTGGCTCGGCCGCGCCATCGCAAGCGGTCTGCGCCCGGTGGAGAGCTGCACCAACATGATGACGAAAAACATCACACCGATCGGCAATGCGTCGTGCGGGGAAAGGACGAGCGCAACCACTCCGGACATCGTGGCGCCGCCTAGGAGGCACCACGGCAGCACCCTGGTGAACAGCAATCGACGTCCTCGTCCCGCTCGGAGCGACTGGAGGCTGAGTGTCGACACCATCACCGGCATGCCCATGCATACCAACGCCGTGCCGGTCACCATGCACAGGCCGAAGACCACCACAGCCGCAGCCACGCCGGCGGGGAAGTCGACAGCCAGCAAGGACGGATACTGGACGCACAACGCGACCGCACCGAGGCCCCAGCCGAGGATCGCCTGGCCGAAGCCTCCGATGACCCGCGGCAGCACTCGTCCCGCCGTTCGCCACACGGCGGGCAATGCGATGTCGGCGGCCTCCCCGATGAGCCGCTCACTCGAATGGGTCATGCCGCGCAGCCATCGTTCCACTTCTTCAGGCTGCCATCGACCGCCGACGCGGCGCGGGTGCTGTTCGGTCAGCGCCGGGATCAGCTGCGCCAGGAGGTGGGCCGTGACCTCGTCCACGGTCAACCCAGCCAGCTCCGCGTACGGGTCGCCGCGTTCCGCGAAAGCCGTTATGCACAGGTAGAGGCGCCACGGAGAACTCAGGGCTTCCACGACGGGGCTCGTCCGGTCCGAGGCACGGCCGTCCGAACCGGACAAGGCGTCCAGCGTGCGGCGCCAGCGGGACTCCAGTGCACTCGGTCCCAGTCGTTCGATGACGTAGTCACGGACCGCCGCCCGCGGAAGTGGCTGCAGCTCGACCACGGCGACATCGCGAAGCTGTTCCGCCGGGGCGAGCCTGCCGAACCACCCAGTGCGGCAAGTCAACACGAAAGGGCGTGCTCGCGCGGCGAAGTTCAAAGCTCGCAGGACGGCGGCCGAACGACCGAGGTCACCGATCTCGTCGAGGCCGTCGAGAAGCGGCAGGATCCATCCACCGGCCACGAGTTCGGCCGCGGTTCGTTGGTCGATCCCTCGTCTGCGTAGCTGGATGACCAGCCACGACTCGAACTGCTCCGACAGCTGGACCGAAGTGGCGTCGTTGTATCGCTTTCCGTCGGCGAACGGATCGAACGACGCGAGGTTCATCCGGATCGGCACGGGCTTCGAATCGGCGGTCGGCCATCTACCGAGCAGGTCGAGCGCGAGCTTGATGAGCAGGACGGTCTTGCCGGCACCGGCGTCGCCCAGAATCAGCAACCGGCCTCGGTCCAGGGTGCGGTAGTACCCGGCGACGTCGAACGCTGACCCGAGCGGACCTCCCCCGTCGGTGCGACGGGCGCGCCCGTCATGAAGCCGGAAGCCGACATCGGCCGGGCTCGGGTCACCGAGGTCCCCGAGCAGCCGGGCGAGTACGGTCGCCTCCTCGACGCGCAGCCGCTGGGCCAGCCCTGCGGCGACTGCCTCCGGCCGTCCGCGACGTTGCCGGATCCAGGCGTCCAGCGTCGGCACGGCCACGACGACCCCGACGAAGAGCGCCAAGACCCCGGCGATTTCCCCGCCACGAGTCTGCAGCATGACGAGAACAACTGTCGCGGCGACGAGTGCTGCTACTCCGATACCCCACAACACGATCCGGAAAATCCGCACGACATCCTCCCGCCCCCAATTCTGCCACACCGGCATCCGCAGGCATCTACCCGTAACGATCCGAAGTGGGGCAGCGACTCCCCGTTCCGTCCAGGGGAATTCACCACAGGAAGAAACGAGTCCCGCATGACACAGCTCAGCTCGGTCGAGACTGCACATGAGGCACGCTCCGAGACAACAGCGGAAGGGGCGACGGCGTGGATCGACGCCCCGGACACCGTCCGCTGCCCTCATTGGTGCGGCGGGAAACACAACGAGACACATCCCGACGACCGCGTGCACTGGTCCAGCAACACACTTGCGTTCGATCCGGTGCTGGCCGAGCCGGCCTTCGAGCGGGTCGACGACGAGACTCACGAAATTCCGCTTCGGTTGCTGATCACGATGGAGCAGGGATTTCGCGAGGTCGGGCCGAGAATCAGCGTCGCACCGGAGATACTGGCCCACGGAAAGGGTTTCGCATTCACGGTGACCGAAGCGGAACGTGTGGCCCACGAAATGCTACGGCTCATCGAAGCGTCTCACTCGACCGCAAATCGTTGACAGCGGACGGAGGCGTTGGCCCAAATGCCGAGGAACTCGCGGCCCGAGTGGTAGAAAGATGACGTCGAGCAGCAGAATTCAGGAGGACGGGTGTACCTGCAGAGGGTGGCCGTGCGCGGGTTCCGCGCGGCGGCGAAGGACGAGATCATCTGTGAGTTCCCCGGCCGCTTCTCCCTGTTGGCCGGAGCGAACAACGCCGGCAAGAGCACCGTGGCCGACGCCTTGTACCTCGCCCATCCTCGCACGTTTCCGCACGTCCCACGACCGACGGTCGCCACGCTGAGTGCAACGCTCCCCCGCGAGGTCGACGTCACCTACGCCTTCAACGCAGGGGCTGACGAAGGCCCGGTCGGGCAGCGGCTCCAGAACATCGCCATGCCCGCCCCTGCCTGGACCCGAGAACTCGAGCGCAACCTCGGCCGCGTCCGGGCGAGGGCCGTCGGTGGCGAGCCGGAGGAGTTCGAGTCCTTGAGGCTGATCTACCTGCCCGCCTACCGCAACCCGCTAGACGAACTCGCCCGGCGTGAGGCCCAAGTCCTGATCGAGCTGTTCCGGGCCGAGCAGCAGGCGCGCAACGGGCACCGGAACCTCGTCGACCTCCGCGCCCGGGCGCAGCGGCTGTTGGAAGCCCTCACCAGGACCGGCCTGATCGAAGCCGTCGAACAGCGCGTCCGCGGCCACCTCACCGCGTTGTCGTCCGGCGTCAGCCACCAGTTCGCCTTCATCGGCGGCCAGGTCGTCGACGACGCCTACCTCGCCCGGGTGCTGGAAGTACTGCTCGGCGCCATCGACGACCGGGCCTTCGCTCAGCGGCTCGAAGTATCCGGCCTGGGCTACGTGAACTTGCTTCACATCGCGATCACCCTGGCGGCGATCCCCGACCTGACGACGCCTCGATCGGACGCGCCCGAATCCGACGCCGGTGAGCCTGCGGAGGAACCCGGCGAGAATGAGCGCCAGGTCCAGCGGGACGCCGAGGCCGAGTCCCAGCAGGACGCCTTCTTCCCCGACCTCTTCCACGTCACGGTCGTGATCGAGGAACCCGAGGCCCATCTGCACCCGCAGCTGCAGCACGGGCTGACCCGGTACCTGCGCCAGATCACGGCCGCACGCCCCGAACTCCAGACGATAGTCACAAGCCACGCGGGTGAGGTCATCTCGGCGTGCCGTCCCGAGGAACTGGTCGTGCTGCGGCGGCAGCAGGATGGACGGCGGGTTTCCCGGGTGCTGGCCACGATGCCCATCCACGACAGGAAGCGCACGCTGCGCATGGCCCGGCTCCACCTCGACACGACCCGCTCGGCCGCGCTGTTCGCGGAGCGCATGATCGTCACCGAGGGTGTCACCGAAGGAGCGATACTCAGGCAGTTCGGCCGCGCCTGGGCCGGCGCCGACGACCTCAAGCGGCGGTTCGTCGAAGCGCTTACGATCACCGTCATGGGGTCTCGGCCCGGCCGCTGGCCGGTCGACCTGCTGGCGTCGCCCGGCCACGAAATCGCCCGCCGCATCGCGGTCTTCACCGACACCGACACGCGACCGCCGGACGTGTTCTCCGAGACGTCGTGGCTGGCCAACGCCGACCGCGACGTCGTCCGCGGCTTCTATAACCACCCCACGCTGGAACCAGCCTTCACCGCGGGCAACGAGGTAGCGGTCCACGTGGCTCTTATCGAGGCCGGGATATCCGTGCCCGACCCGCTGACCCCGCAGGCGGTCGACACGCTATTCGCCACGACCGCCAAGAAGCGCAAGGCGGAGTTCGCCCTTGCCCTCGCCGACGAACTCCTGCATCGCTTGGAGTCCGGCGAGCCGATCGTCGTTCCGTTGCACGTAGCGGCCATGTTCGACTTCCTCTACCCGGACGAAAGCGAAGATGCCGCCCCGCCGGCCGCTGACCGGTGAGCAGCGAGCCGCGGCGACGACCGCGGCCACGCGCGCGTTCATCGTCGCGGCACCCGGCTCGGGAAAGACCACCGTCGCCGCGGAGCGCTTCGGCGTGCTGCGCTACGACACCCCGGCCGACACTCGCCGGATCTTGGCCCTGAGCTTCACCCGATCGGCACGCGGCGAACTCGCCGCGCGGATCCGCAGCCGTTGGGGCGGCGCGGCGCTCGCCTGGCCTCACCAAGCTCGAACTCTCGATGCGCTCTTCGCCGAGATCCTCACCTTCCTCCTGCGCCGCGGAGTCGTGTCCTGGCCGGGCGGCCACACCGAACTCACGGTGCTGGACACCTGGCGGGGGCAGCGAGGAGCCAGATGGCTGACGCCGGAGTCGGGCTTCCGTCGCATCGCTATGCTTCAAAACACGAATGTCCGTGCGCGGGGTGTGAAGGTCATGGCGACGGGCTACCACATCGGAACAAAGCAGCCTTTCGACGAGCACCTCGCAGCTGGCCGATGCACTCACGCCGAAATCCGGCAAGTGATGGGAGCCGTTCTCCGGCACCCTGAACTCCGCGCCGAGGTGGTCGACTACCTGACCTCGGGCACCAAGGGCGTGATCGTCGACGAGGTGTTCGATGCGAACGAACTCGATCTGGACCTGGTCCGGCTGGCGGCCGCAGCGGGCATCTCCACGACCATGATCGGCGACCCCTGGCAGGCGCTGTACGAGTTTCGCGGAGCACGTCCCGAACTGGTCCCCCTCCTGGTGCAACGCGACGGCTTCGCGGAGTTCCCCATCACCTCCTCGTTCCGCTTCGAGACGCAGGGCATGATCGAGATCGCCGGCGCGGCGCGAACCGGGCAGTCGATCACGCTCGACGTCGTCACCGACGCGGCGGAGTGCGACGTGGTTCTCGCCCCCAGATGGGATGGCCTGTGGGAGGGGCCGGACTGCGTCCTGCCGTTGTCGTTCGGAAAGCTGGACAACCTGACCGACGCGGCGATGACCCTGTTGCTGGACCGTCTCGTCCAGGGGCGCTTCGGGCATTCGGCCTACTACGCCGAAGAGGCAGCCATTCTGCTCGGGCTGACCATGGACAAGCTCCGCGCGAACGGAAGCCTTCTCGGAGCGGTGCTCGAAATCGTTCGCCGGGGAACCCCGCAGGCGGCGGAGGGCGCGCTCGACGTACTGCGGTCGGTCCTCAAGCTGCTGGGCAGCTCTCGACGGCTCGGCAAGCTGCCGGAGAAGAGTGAGGCGATCCAGCACCGCCGGCTGCTGGCGCTGGCCCGTCGCATGAGGCAGCCGCACGTGGTCGCCGGGATGACGGTTCACCAGGCCAAAGGCCGCGAATGGCCGGTGGTCGGCGTCCGGCTCACCGACGGTGAGGCCGCCAAGCTGGCCGCCGGCCTGAGACAGGACCGGATCGACGATCGGGTGCTGTACGTCGCGCTCACCCGCGCGGCAAGACGGGTTTTCCGATGTTGATCCGCCGAATCAGGCCGGGTCGCCGGTCAGTTTCCGGATCGCCTTGATCGCGGTGGGCCCGAGCGCCGGGTCGTCGACGAACTGGCGGAGTGACTCGACCGTGTCGGCGTTCCCGACGTGGCCAAGGGTGGAGATGACCCGGTCGATCTGCCGCTCGGATCCGTGGAACGGCGTCCGTTCTCCGAACAACGAGGTCAGCTCGCCCCGGCGGCGAAGGCTCCACTCAAGGATCGCTCGAACCTGCTCGGGAAAAGCGTTCAGCAGCCGGCCGAAAACAGGCTTCCGTTCGGTCGCGAGCGCCACCGCGGAGTCGGAGAACCAGTACAAGGCATCCGCGGCCGCGGGCGCCAGGTCCCCCTGGAGTCGCTGCCAGTACGGCGCGCACCGCGCGGCGACGTCCTTCTCCCCCCGCTCGCCTCGGAAAAGCCAGAACACGATGGCTCCCAGGCATTGCCAGGCGTCCTCGTTCTCATTCCGGCAATGATGGAGCGCAGGTGGAGTGTCCAGGAAAAGCGCGCAGCCCTCCAGCGAAACCACGTAGCAAGCGACGACACCTTGGAGGTAACCCGACGAGGTGTCTAGCAGGGTCGCCCACCGCAAGAAGGCGGGCAGTGCTCGACTGTCGGCGGACTCGACCAGCCGACGAAGGATGTCGTCCGTCCAAAATCCGTCCGGCGCACCGATGGCGGCCATCGTCAAGAGGTCGGTCCGCGCTTCCGCGGGAAGTTCCTCGATCGCCGTGAAGTGTGCCTCGCCGCCAAGTTCTTCGAACTGCCGCGCCACGATTCCATAAGCACATCGGCAGGTGTCCGCGGTCCACTCGTGACACAGGAGATCGATGATCTGGTCCCGGATCGGCGCGGGCTCCCACTCCGTCGTGACCATGCCGAACGAGTCCATGGTTTCCAGCAGCTGCGAGCCGATGAGCGGATGACTGTCCGACGCGTCCAGGTGGTCCAGAACCTCGACAATCCGGCCGTGCAAGGCATTGCCCCTCGTCGCGACTGCGAAGCTCTGGATCATCATCAGGGCGGCCAGCTGTACGTGGTAGGCGCCGTTGCGCCAAGCCAGCCGCAGTACGTCGAGTGCAAGACCGGCGACTTCGACGCTTGGTTCGTTGCCGAGCAGCGAACTCAGCAGAAGCAACCTGCCGTGGCTGTGGCCTTCCGCACCGGCGACGACAGGGGCCAGGCGACGACGGACCTCCGTCCCGTCCAATGCAGGAAGCTGCAACCGACGGTACTGGAACAGGTGCCAGTGGTAGTTGGCGAAAGTCCGCGCAGCAACGGATTCACTGGCACCTCCCATGCCGATGAACACTGTCGCCACGACGTACGAGATCGCAGGCACAGGATCCGCCGCTTCGCACGAACGACGGCAGGCAGCGTCCGTCGCGTCGAGCAGGGCGACCACCTCGTCGAGGAACTCGCCGTGGAACGTGAAGGCTCCGACCGCCGCGAACAGCGCCGCCTCTGGTGGGGACAGCGGACGCCCTCCACTGACCCGCAGCCGGTAGTCGGGCTCGAAGGCGAAAGCTGTGTCAGTCAGATCATCGGTTGCCCTACCGATCAGGTCGGTCGCCATCGATCGCACGACGCGGGCGGCCAACTGCCCGAGGCTTCCCTTCAGCGCCTCGATGTACAGCCCGCCGTCACCAAGCGAGCCGGCCAGGTTCCGCAACCGGTCACCGTCCGGTTCAAGCGGGACGACCAGCGGCGACAGGTCCTGGTGCCGAGGCCGCTTCAGCTGTTCGGCAAGTTCAGCCGGGTTTCGGTGCACCAGCATCAGGTTCTCGGCCACCAAGAACCGGCCGACCAACTCGTGCGAGAACGAAAACCGGCCCTGGAAGTCCACGGCCAGCGAGCTGACGAGCGCGTCGTCGATCACCCGGCTCGGTGCGTCCTGATCCACGACGAACTGCTCGGCGATCCGCCGCACGACGTCCACCGGTAACCAGGTCACCAGACGTTCGTTCATCGCGACCGCCAGCCGCCGGAGGACACCACGGACGTCAGCGGGCAGCTTCGTCGCTTCCAGCCGCTTGCGGACGAACGCGTCCATGAGCGTGGCTCGCGTCGTGCCTTCACTCAGCTCGGCCGCGCATTCCGAGGCGATCGCAAGCTCGTACGCGGTCGAGAACGGCTCGCAGAGCGGCAGCAGCTCGGGCCTGCCGTAGGACTCCAACACGGCAGTCTTGTCGGCCGCGGCGAGCTGCCCAGAACGGACGGTGGTCCCGCCGTGCGGTGTCTCTTCCTGCGTCGTGATGAGGACCGAAGCGTCCGCGTACAGCCGAAACGCCGCGAGATCACCTAGCAAACGCTCGCGAAGAGGCAGCGAGCACTCGTTGAACCCGTCGAGCAGAAGGACCACCCTCTTGCCCAGGATCTTCGCTGCCTGGAGCAGGTCGTCCGTGGAACCCGAGAGGAAACGGCCGACGACTCGGTTCAGCAAGGGTGCCAGCCGGTGCTCGTACATGCCGGCCGCCACGAGCACCGGGACGGCGCCCTGTTCCGCCAGCGCGAGCGCGGTGTGCCTGGCCAGATGGCTCTTACCCGCGCCTGACGGGCCGACGAGCTGGACGCGATCGGTCTCGCGCAGCAGGTCCTGGAAGTCGACAAAAGCGAGTGCGGCCTGGTCCGTCGCCAAGGGCAGAGACACCAGCTCGTGCAGGCCGGTTTCGTGGAACTCGGCAAAGTTCCGGCAGTACGTGTCGACCTTACGCGCCGCGATGCCCGCATCGACCACGCGTTCGGCCTCCGCGCCACCCTTGACGAGGCCGAGCACGCGGACAAATTCCAGCCACCGCTCACGGCTCCACGCGGGCCGGTTTCCCGGAGTACGCAGGAAGTTCACCAGATCGGTGTATCCCAGGGTTCTGACCCTGTCGTCCCCCGGCACGTCGGAGCCTTCTGCGAGCCGAGGGAAGACGCAGACGACGCTGTCGAGCTGCGTGTAGAACTTGCGTCCGGTCGGGGTTTCCCCTTCCCGCGCGGCGAACCAGTGCATGGCGTCACTCACCGCGAACTTGCAGCTCCGGGCCTGCTGGTAGGGGTTCTCCCGGTCGATGGGTTCGCGCGTGCCGTCAGGATGCCAGACCGACCACGGGCCGTTCGTTCCGCCGACCAGCCGGTCGGGGTAGGCCTTGAGTTCGACGTGGCACGCGTGGACGTCGGTGATGACGAGGAAGTCGATCTGACGCCGAGGCCGGCCGGCGAAGAAGTTGGCGAGGACGATTGCCGAGGTCCCGAAGTCTTCCAAGTCGGCCTCGAGCATCTCGAGGAACCGGATCTCGGATCCGACGTCCGGTTTCTCACCCCAGAAAAGTTCGACCGCCACCGCTGCATTCCATCACGGAACCGGCGCCCACAGCGCCTCGGCGATCGGCAGACCTACTTCGCGTCGAGGTGATGTAATTCTGCGGGGCGGCCGAGCCCGCCGCCAGCTCCCATGGCCGTCGTTGGTGGTAGCGAAGCAGATCGGCGACCGACCAGGTGTCGTGGTGCCGCAACCGGGTCCCTGCGAGCCTGATTGCCAGGGGTAGCCGGCCGCACAGCTCCACCACCTCGGCTGCGGCGCGCTCCCACGCGACCGGACGGCGGCACACGCGCACCAGCAGCTCCCGCGCATCAGCTTCGGCCATCGGCTCCAGTGACAGGTGGTCGGCCCCATCGAGCTCGGGCAGCCGGCCCCCGGCTGGTCACCAGGAAGAGGTGCCCCGGCGAGCCGGGCAGCAGCGGCGCGAGCTGCCGTGCGTTAAGCGCGTTGTCGAGGACGACCAGCATCCGCTTAGCGGTCAGCCACGACCGCCACAACGCCGAAGCCTGACCGGTGTCCCGCGGAAGGAGTTCTTCGGGCACGCCGGTCGGCGAAGTGCGCTGGCTGAAGGGCTTGACCACAGCACTGGGTTCGCCGCCGCGACGATGGCGTTGACGGTACCGGCCGAAGCCGCCGTCGCGGAACCGGCAACGGCGGCGGACCCCGTCCAGCCAGGTCGACATGCGCTACGGCGCGTCCTACGGGGTCCGCACGATCCGCTGGCACCAGCGATCGGCCGATGTCGACTACTCGCTCAAGGCCAGCAACTGCCGGCGGCTCTACGTCTTCGTCTACGACGCAAACGGAACCGACCACTCGCGAAGGAGCACCAGCCTGCACTGCAATGACGTCTCCAGCAGCACGTGGAACCTGACCGCCGACCTTCCCGGTGGTCCGCACTACGTCGTCATCTGCCTCGCTGACGAACTCGACCACTACGTCAGCTGCGAGCAGTACAACCGACCCTGACCAACGAAAATCCGCCACACCACCGGCTTCTGAATGCGACGGCCGGCGGTCTGTTCGTCCGGCCACAGACGCCGTAACGGTTTTGACAACGATCTGCCGTTACTTCATGGCGGCCGAGGTGTGCTTGGCCGGGGCCTTCGCAGCGGCCGGTTTCTTCGCCGCGGCGGGCTTGGCGGCGGGCGGTTTGGCGGCGGCCTTCGCACTCGTTGTGGTCGCCTTGGCGGCGGTGGCCTTGGCGGCCGGCTTCGCCGCGGTGGCGCGGGTCCGCGTGGCCGTGGCGCGAGCGTTGGCCGGCTTGGCGGCAGCCGCACGGGTCGAGGTGGCGCGGACGCTGGTGGTCTTTGGCCGAGGCGGACGCCTTCGCGGTGGCCGCGCGGGTGGTGGTCGAAGCGGCGGTGGCGCGCTTCACGGGGGTCGCCTTCGGCAGCTTCTTCGAGCCGGATATGACGTCCTTGAACGTCGTGCCGGCGCGGAACGCGGGAACGTTGGTCTTCTTGACCTTCACGGCCTCACCTGTACGCGGGTTGCGCGCCGTCCGAGCGGCGCGAGCGCACTTCTCGAACACACCAAAACCGGTGATATTGGCCTTCTCACCCTTGTTGACCGTCCGGATGATGATGCCCACTAGACCGTCAACGGCCTGCGCAGCCACATTCTTGTCGTCGCCCAGACGCTCCGACAGCGCCTCGATCAGCTGGGCCTTACTCGTCAGGCCTATACTGGCCGACATCACACAGATTTATCACCAGAAAGGCCGATTTTCCAAATACCGGCGACACGAACTCCCTTGTTCACAGCAGACACCTCGCGAACACGTCCATATAGGACGACAGGAAGCCGATCAGCTGTTCGACGTTGCGTGTATCGCTATGCCTGCCCCCTCAGCAATGAGCTCACCAAGGTGCTGGTCTCCTCGTCCAGCTCGACCTCCAAAGACGCGGCCAGGGCGGTGAGCTTGTCCGCGTTCTCCCGGACCGCGGCCAGGTTCCCGGCCCGATACTCGATCCTGAGCAGATCACGGAACAGGATCTCGCTCACCGGCTCGGCTTGCAGGCCGCGCATCGCGGCCCGGCGAGCAGCGGGCAGGTCGCCGGTTTTCTGGTACGCGTCGGCCAGTGTGTGCGCTACGTCGACGATCGTGTCGACCATCTCGCGGTGAAGCCACGAACTCCAGGCGTACCGCGACGCCGGGATGTTGCCGAAGGGTGTTCCACGCACCAGGTCCAGGGCCTGCTGCAGGTCGGTAACGGACACTGCGGGCTGAGCGAGGCCTTGCCGGGCGAGGTTTTGGAAGGTCAGCCAGTCGCATCCGAACGACTCCGACATGCGGTACCCGCCGCGCCGTGCGTCGACGTTCGGGACGTAGAGCTCATCGCTCGGATCCCGGCCGAGCCAGGTCCGGAGCCGGGAGATGTAGCCCTGACGTGTCGCTGTGGACCACGGCTGCGCGTCGGTTCCGAGTTTGAGGGAGATCTCGTCGGCCGTCACCCCTGGGTGAAGGGCAAGGAATGCGGCCAGCTCGGTCAGGCGGTTGAGTTTCTTGGCTTCCACGCTGCGTGGGTCGGCTCCGTCCAGGCGGACCGGCCCGAGCAGGCGAAGGAACGGTGTCGCCGGGGCTGATGCGGCCGAGGGGCTCGGCTGGACGACAGGAGATACGCAGGTCTGTTCCGAGGGGACGTTCTCGAAGCCATCAGCCGGAACCTGGGTCGGGTTGTCGGCGGCAGCCAGTGCCGCCACGAGTTCTTGCTCCTGAACTGGCGAAAGCCTCTGCAGCTCGACGGTCTCGCCCAGAGGCTCCACCAGGGTGCGGCCCGCGGCGGCGTCAAGGTGCCAAGCACCTGGTAGAGGCACGTCCTCACTGCGGCCTGTCACCACCGCCGAATCGGCCGTCCTGATGAGGTCGGTCAGCTGCCGGCGGTCTTCTTCTCGCAACGGATCAGCGGCGAGGAAGACTCCTGCGGCCGCGTCTTGTCGTAGCGCCTCCTCCCAGTCCGCCGCGTACCTCAGACGATCCGGATGGCATTCAGCTGAGCGGCGTCCGAAGCCGACCAGAGTCACGTGTGTCCGCTCGGCCCACGGCGACATGGCCAGATCCCAGGCCAGGGCCAGAATTACTGCTTCGACCGATGCTCGATCGCCGTCAACGGTCATGACGCCGACCTGCTGCAGATCGAGCAGGACGAGCTCGTGGTCCGAGCCGTTACCGAGCGACACGAGCATGGGGTATGGGGCCTCGCCGACGTCGCGCTTCGCCGGCGAGTCCAGTTTCCACCGGGTCTTCGTGACCGCCACGAACGGTTCAAGAGGCGCACACGGCTCCGTCAGAAAGAGTTCGACACCACAGGAGCCGACTTTCACTGCCTGCAGTGGCGGTGGCATGACGCCCTGCTCTCGAGCTGATCGGGCGAGAATTCGCAGCGCCAGGTCGAGATCTTCGACGGTCGCGGGCTGTGCGGCGGAGCGGAGGTCTCGTTCAAGACCTCCCGGTGGGGTTTCGCGGATCCGGTGTCCAGGTCGCCTCCGTCGTTGCGCCCGCCGGCGCCGGAGGGCTAGGAGAGCCACCAGGCCCGCGGCGAGCAGACCACCGATGCTCGTGGTCACGGTCGCGGACGGTCCGTTGTCTCCGGCCGGAGGCGCAGGAGCTTCGGGCGGGGCGGCAGTGGGATCAGTCGAGTGCGTCGGTGGTGGTTCCACCGGTTTCGGCACGGGGACCGGAGGCGGTGCCGGGATTTCGCACGAACCCGCGGCAGCTGTGTAGACGGCGGCCGCCGGAGCACCGCCCCCTCCTCCGACCTGAGGCTCCGCAGGAGCGGGAATCCGGAGAACGTCGCCCGGACGGATCTGGTCGACGTCCTCGAGCGCACGACCGGACGGCTGCGGACGTCCCTTGTTGAAGTCGAAGATCTCGCGGTACCGGCCGGCGTCCCCGAGCTCCTCCCGAGCGATCTGGGACAACGTCTGGCCGGGCCGGACAACGACCTCCTCGCAATCCTCTTGCTCATCGGGCGGTAGCTTCAAGATCCAGCCGGGCCGCAGCAGAGACGGGTCCTGGAGGGATCGGCCGTCGGCCTGTGGCGTTCCACGGTTGAGTTCGAAGAGTTCCCGGTAGCGCGCGGCGCTGCCGAGCTCTCCGGCGGCGATCTTCGTCAGGTTCTCTCCGGGTGCAACGATGTGGCTGTGCGGTGCAGGCCCAGGCACCGGGTTCTCGGCGGCTTCGGCCGCGGTTCCGCTGAGCACGACGAGCAGCAACGCGGCGGCGATGCGCTGGGCCCAGCCGAAGCCGGGCAACATCGGCGTAACGGCACCGTGGAGTCGTGCGGCGACCTCGACGACGATCGCGACCACCAGCTGCAGCCAGGCGACCAAGCCGGCGGTGATCAGGAGCAGCAGGAAGAGCCGGCCGTCGTCCGGGCTCGTCAGCCACGCGCTGGCCTCGCCCACACCAGGGACGTGGTCGGGTAGGTACACCGAGCGGATCCGCCACAGCACGAGCGGCGGCCCCGCCACAACCGTGGTCAAGGCGCCGCAGCCCAGGGCTATCCGCAGAACTCCGATGCTCCGCATCGACTCCTCCTAACCGTTTCCGGAGAGCACCACCGCGGCACCGTGGCCGTAGACGGTGAACTCCGGAACTCCGATCGCGCCGAGGAAGACGGTCGGGCGGGTGATCGTCGTCTCGACGACTACGCGAACGCCGTCCCAACGCGCCGTACCGGTCGCACCCGCGGTGACGAGGTAGCGCTGAGCCTCGGCGACAGCCGCTCCCGGGTCGACATCCGCGTCAGCCCCCTCGGCCAGGGCATGAACCTGCAGTGCCTGGCCGCCGGCGCGTGCGGCTTCTTCGGCGATCGACGTCGCCTGGGAGTAGGCCTGACCTTTCCGTGCTCCATCCACGGCGAGGCCGAACCCGACGAGCACGGCGATGCTCAGGCCGAGAATCAGCACGGACGCCGAGCCCCGCTCCCCTCGCACGGACCTCATCGCTGGGCCCCATAGCGATCGATCGGCGACTTGAATCTCGCCGTCAACGACTTCGTCCCGCCGATACCCGGGATAGCCAGGTCGGCCAGCGGCATCTCGCAGGTCACGGTCGCCACGACGTATCCCGTCTCGCCCAGTGGTTTGACGAAGTCGCCGGTGTCCACCGCGACGTCGAGGCTGCCGCAGCTGAGGTGCTGCTCGGCCAGCACCACTCGCGCACGTCGTTCTGCAGCGGCGGCGGCAGAACGGCCGTCCTGGGCGATCGAGGCCGCGCGAGCGGCGGAGCGGGCCGCGTCGTCGATGGCCGAGTCGGCGACGAGGACCCGGATGCCGACCAGGCCCAGTCCGAAGAGGACCACCAGCGCGATGACGCCGACTGCGGCCTCGACGGTGATGTCGCCGCGCTCGTTCACGGCTGCAGCTCCTCGATCGGGCCAGACGACGTCTGGCTGATCGGGAACCGGGCGAACGGGACCAGCGATACGGCGTCGCCGCTGACCGTGACGCTCACGCTCCGGCCGTCGTTGCTCGCGTGCGCAGCCACATTTCCCAGCCACGAGCCGGTCGCCCGGCCGACGTACGCGGCTGCAGCTGAAGCTGCCGACGCCGTGTCGACCGGCGGAAGGCGTGCGGAATGGACGCCGTCACGCGCTGCCTCGAGAGCTACGCCGCGGCCCAGCAGCACGACGGCGACTTGGAGGATTGCCCAGGCGAGCAGCAGGATCGCCGTGAAGATCGCGGCTGCGGCGACGTTGTCGTCTCCGCGTTCGCTGTGCATCAGTGGCCACCGATCAGGGGCAGTTTGCCGTTGACGAAGGCCGTGATGCCCGCGCCGATCAGCGTGGCGACGGTGATGCCGAGGGCGGCGTAGAACGCCTTGGTGATGTTCTCGTCGCCTCGCTCGCGTTCCTCGTGGAACTGGGTGAGCCGGCGGTCGAGGAAGAGCCCGAGCTGCAGGAGTCGGACCGCGACGTGGTTGATCATGACTTCTCCTCTCAGAGGTGGAGCATCAGGTAGAGCCCGGGGAACGCGAGGAAGGCGATGAAAGCGAGACCCAGCAGGGCGACGGGCATGTCCATGCGGTCGGAGCGGACCGACGAGCCGGTCTTGCGGTCGGACAGCTGTTGGTCGGCGAGGGAGGTCGCCTTGGCGCGGAGCGTGTCGACGATGCTCGCGCCGTCCTGGCCGGCGCTCGCCACGATCTGGCCGATGTCTTTGAGTTCGCGGACGCCGGTCTCCTCGGCGAGCGCAGTGAAGCCGTCCCACGGCATCCCGCCACGGAGCACGGCTTCGTCGATGGCGAGCCGGATGCGCGCGAACGCCCAGCCCGTGCCCAAAGTGGCCGGGTATCGCAGGGCTTCCACGGGGCCGCGATCGCCGAGACGGCCGAGCGCGACCAACCTGCAGTAGGCGGCCGACGCGCCGGCGAACGCGATTCGTGCGTGCTTGACCTTGCTCTTCAACATCAGCACGGGCAGCTGCCAGCCGACCAGCGCGCATCCCACCGAGGCCGCGCCGGACAGAATCACCGGTGGTGCCGCTCCGGCGAGGGCCAGAGCAGCGGCCGTGCCGGGGATCCATAAGGCGCCGATAAGCGTGTACACGACGCGCTGGACGAGGAAGGCTTCACGGGTCTGTCCGACGAGTGCGAGGTCGGCCGGGTTGGCGATCAGCCGCATCCGGTCGGCGTGGCTCACGATGGTGCCGAGGAAACCCGTCGGCGCCTCACGTTCATCGAGGACGTCGGCCAGGCGAGGCCGCGTCGGCGCGAATGCCGCGACCACCAGCGTCAAGCCGATCGCTCCGACGATCGCCAAGACGATCACCATCGCTTCGGCGCTCATGACGAAGACTCCTTGCCCGGGGCGCGGAGGAACCGCGGTGCCGGCCGCTCGACACCGAGCCGCCGCAGCCACACCACCGCGACTCCGACGACGCCCAACACCACGGCGAGAACCAGCTGTCCGCCGAGCGAGCTGTAGACGGAGGTGTAGTTGTCGCTTCCGAAGGCCGCGAAGCTGACGAACATCACCGCCCAGAGCCCCAGCAGGATCCGGGCCGCCGACCGCCGGCGGGCCCGCTCGGACTCCGCGTCCCGCCGCGCAGCGACGTCGGCTGCGATCTGGCGCGCCAGGCTGGTCAGGAGTTCGGCGATGCCGCTCCCCTGCCGGTAGGCGACGCAAAGGCCGGCCGCCGCGGCGTCGCCGACCTGGTCGTCGACGTCGTCGGCGAATCGCAGCAGGGCGTCGGCGACGTCCCAGGTGCGCAGCCGCTGGCTCAGCGCGGTCACCTCGGCGGTGATCGCCGGCGGCGCATCCTGCGCGGAGGTCTGCAGTGCACCGACGAGTCCGGCGTTGCCGGCGCGCAGGACGTCGGCGAGGTTTCGCAGCCAGTCCTCCAGCGCCTCAAGGCGTTCGATCCGTCGAGCAGAGATCTTCCCCGCGCCGAACAGCCACGGGAGCACGGCGCCTCCCGCCGTGACGGCGATTCCGGCGACCGGCCAGCAGCTGGCCAGCCACACGAGTGCGCCGGCACCGGACGAGAGGGACCAGCGCACCGAGCTGCGTTTCCGCTTCGACCACCAGCCCAGCAGCCGAGCCCGTCGAAACGCCGGGACATCGCCGGAATCCCGGCCGAGGATGCCCAAGGCGGCGAGCGTGATCCCCAGCCCGACGCCTGCACCGGCCACCATCAGGACGAGTTCGGTCATGGCGTGCTCCGATCGGCCAGCCAGCCACCGTCGCCGCTGCTCGTCAGCCAGGTTCGGTCGAAGCCGCCGCGCTCGTAGTCCTCGATGTCGGTCGGCAGGTTCCCCGTCGGCACGGACCGCCGACCGTCCTCCGGTGCGAAGAGATATGTCCGGGCCGGACGCCCGTACTCCCCCGGCTCGATGGCGACGACTTCGGCGATGTGCCGGTCCAGCCGTCCCGGCTGCTGCACCAGCTCGACGTAGACGATCAGGTCGATGGTGTTGGCCACCACCTCGTACGCGAACTCGG
Source organism: Amycolatopsis sp. NBRC 101858 (assembly GCF_030269325.1). GTDB lineage: Bacteria > Actinomycetota > Actinomycetes > Mycobacteriales > Pseudonocardiaceae > Amycolatopsis > Amycolatopsis ponsaeliensis. The sequence goes on from NZ_BSTD01000003.1 coordinate 149,317, forward strand.
GCGTCCAGGCCGAGTTCGCTTCGAGGCACAGCAGCGCCATGCGATGGATGGCTTGCGCGGCGCTTCGCGCGTGCAGGGTGGACAGCGAGCCCGAGCCGCCGGCGGAGAGCGCGTTGAGCATCGGGATGATCTCGCCGCCGCGGACTTCGCCGACGACGGTCCGGGCGGCGTGCATCCGCAGGGACTGCCAGACCAGCCTCGGCAGGTCGACACCGCCGACCGGCTTGCCGTTCTCCCAGCGTTCGGAGTTGCCTTCCCGCTCCTCGAACGCCACCACCGCGGGGAACCGGTCACGATGGCGGTGCAGGCCGAGTTCGAACTCCGTCTCCAGCGTCGCGAACCGTTCGGTCGCCGGGACCTCCCAGCACAGCGCCCGCAGGAGCGTCGTCTTCCCGGCCTTCTGCCGTCCGCAGATGATGACGTTCTTCTCGGCCCGGACCGCCGCGCGCAGCAGCGCCAGCTGGGCGGTCGAGAGCATCCCGCGCTCCCGCAGGGCTTCCAGGCCGGCGGTCGGCAGCCGGTGCCGGCGGATCGAGATGTGCGGCCGGTCCGTGACACCGATCGCCGCGGCCAGCCGCTCTCCGCCGGGCAGCTCCATGTTGAGCAGCGGCCGGGCGTCGTTGATCGTGTGCTCGGTCCGGCCCATCCGCGCGGCGATCCGCTGCAGCCACTGGACGACGGCCTGGTCGGTGGGCGCGATTCCGGCGACCCGCTCGACCCGGCCGTCGTGGTACGACAGCCACACCGGATCGCTGCCGATGATGTCGATGTTCTCGACGCCGTCGTCGGCGAGCAGTGCCTCGAGCCGGCCGAGTCCGAACATCTCCGCCAGTACCGCGGACCTGATCTGCTGCTCCTGCCTGAAGTCGAGGAACGGCCGCCCGGAGCCCGCCCACTCCTTGATCGCGGCGGCCAGAACGTCGTCGAGCAGGGCTTCCGCGATCGCGCGGTCGTCTCGTGGCTCACCCAGCGCGCCGCGACGGGCGGACTCCTGCTGCACGAGCGGGGCCATCCGCCGCTGGACCCGGTCGACAAGCTCGGCGTCAGCGGACATGGCCGTTCACCACCGTCAGCGGCTTGCGCAGCCGGTTCATCCGGTCCATGGCGCGTCGGCCGATCTCGTCGGCAGCTCGGCACGCCTGGGTCAGCAGCCCGGACGTCTCGAACTTCCTGCCGGGCCGATGCAGGTCGCTGAACTGCGCGGCGGCGACGGGATCCCAGGGCAACGCCCCCACCACCGGCAGGCCCGCGGCGGCGAGTTGCTTGGCGATCTCGCCGTGCGGGTATCGCTGGTGCGCTCGCAGATCCGGATCGACGACGAGGACAACCAGGCCATCGCCGAGGTCTTCGTGAAGAGCTGCGGCGGTCTTGGCCAACGCGTGCAGCGACGCTCGGCAGTTGCGCACAACCACGACGACCAGGTCGGCACCCGACAGCACCGCGGCTGGAGCGGATCGGCTGTGCAGGCGTCCGCAGTCCGCCAAGACGTCGACCGTATCCAGGTCGAGGAACAGCGAGGACAGCCGTCGCCAATCCAGGCTGTCGGCCTCGCGCGGCGAGTGCACGCCGGGCAGCAGGTGATGCCGGCCGGTGCCGTCGGGCAGGACAAGCAGCTGGCTCGACATCGCCCGATGCAACGGAGTCGTCCGGGCCTGGAGCATCAGCTCGAACAGGCCGGTTCGCCCGTGCGCGCCGTCGGGGTCGAAGACGGAGAGCGCGCGCCCGCCGGTCGGATCGCACTCGGCGACGACCGCGTGCCGCGGCCACACCCAGGTGAGGGCGAGCGCCGCGGTCGAGACGCCCGGGCTGCCGTTCACGGAAACGAAGGAGATCAACACCTGGCTCACCCGCCCTTCGGCAGGACGACGATCGCGACGCCGCCGGCCGATGCCCGCGAGGCCAGCTGAGCGCCGTTGACGTCCGGGACGACGACGTCGACCACCTGCCCGGACGCCGCATCGCGCTCGCTGACGCTGACTACCGCGCCGCGCACCGGCAGCCATGTCTCGGCAGCAGTTCCGGCGCCGCCGGCGGGCACGAGGAGGACGGGCTGGCGGGGTTGCAGCGGCGCGGCTGGCGCCTGGCCCGGCTTGACGAGAACGCCGACCAGTTGCTGCCCGGCGCTGGGCACGGTCACGGTGTCCGACAGGGCATCCGGCGTCACGATCTCGCCGGGCTGCAGGTCTGTCGGCGAGGTGCGGCCGACGACCTGAGATCGCTCGGACCAGGGCAACGGCCGGACGCCCGGGTCGGGGCGCACCTGAACCTCGCGCAGCGCCTCGGCGGTGACGATTTCGCCGTAGCGGACCGGCCGGGCGACGCCGACCGCGGCCACCGCGTCATCGGTCGCGCGGAAGACCCAGACGATGCCGGCCGCCGACAACGCCGACACTACGACACCGAGCAGCACCAGAAGCTTCGACCGGCGACGTCGCGGCGGCCGGAGCGGGACCGGCGCCGGTGGCGGCGCGTCCGGGAGGCCGCGCAGCTGCGGAACTCGCGTCGTCATCGCGCGCCTCCGGTGTTCAGCGTCCGGATCTCGCGAACGGGCAGGCGTGCCGATGAGGTCAGGGCCATGGTCCGGAACGCGCTCTGGCCGCCGCCCGACCAGCGGATCTCCCAGCGGCTCGTCGCGTCGATCCCAGCCACCCCTCCGGGCGTCAGGTGCGCGTAGACGTGGCCGCAGGTCGGTGACGGCCGGCCGGCTTGGTCGTCCGTGAACTCGGAGCCGGGGCCTGAGCACCGGACGGTCGATCCGTCGCCCATCGACCAGTCGATCGCCGTCAGGGTCGCCGTCGCGGTGACCGTGATCGGGCCGGCGCTCGCGGTGCGGGTCACCGGTCCGGTGGTGGCTTCCCTGCGTGCGGTCCACATCCAGACCGGGAAGCCGATCGTGGCACCGTGCGGCGAGTCCGCCGGCGGGGCCAAGCGGATGTCCGGGGCCGACAGGCCCATCTCGGAGATGGCCTGTTCAGCCAGCTTGGCGGGCGATACCTGCGGGACCACGACCGGCTGGCCGTTCGGCGCGAACACGACCCGCGGCCACCCCTGCAGCGCTCCGCCGCCCTGGCAGAGCATGAAGTGCAGCGACCCTTGGGCCGGCGTGTGGCCGCCCCACAGCGGATCACCGGCGGGCGGCGCGGTCCACGGCTGATCGACGCAGGAGTAGCGCGGACCGCCCTGGGCACGTCCGCCTGCTTGACGGCCCGGATCCGCTGCCGCTACCGGCGGCGGGCCCGTCAGGCCGCCAGGCCGACCGGGGTCGGTGGCGGCCACCCAGCATCGGCCGTGTGTGCCGGAGGATGTGCATCCCCCTGGACCGGCCTGCGCATGCGCCGCCGGTGCCGCGGTCAGGCTGAGCAGTCCAGCAGTGATCAGACAGCTGCTCTTCAACATGGCTTCTCCAAGTGTGCTTGCACCAGCTGCACGAGCCATCGGTCGGAGTCCCGGTAGCGCACGATCTGCGCTTCGAACTCGTACCGGCGCGGCTGGGCTGGGTTGTCGAGGTTGCGCCCGGACTCCGCGGGCTTGTCGCTGATGAGGTGCTCATCCGTGGCGTCAACGCAATCGGTCACGACGACACGAGGCGGCTCGGCCAGCGAAACCGAGGTCACCTTCGGCGAACGCCGGTAGGCACCCACCGCGTGCGCGGGAATCGAGGCGAGGTTCGCGATCTCGTTGACGTAGTCGGTCAGGGCGGGATCAGCCATCACCGCCGACAGCTCGCTGCGCCAGTTCTTGGCTCGGGGCGCGGCTTCTGCCAAGTCGCTGAGCCGCCAGTAGCGCTCGTAGGCGCTCATGGCCATGTCCGAGGCGAACTTCTCCGGCGAGACACTGACTGGCGGAGTCGGTTGCGTCGTCGATGAGACCACCACGCCGCCATCATTCGAACAACCGGCCGAGCTTGCGGTGACGATCAGGACGAGAGCCGAGAAACCACGTCGTGTCATGGTGAAGCCTTCCGAGTTTCTTCGCTGACGATCAAGTCTTCAGCCTGCCTCGGGTCGAGGGTCTGGTGTTTCATGCGGCTGCCATTCTCTCGAAAGTGCTTCCTCCCGCAGGAAAGTCGGCGTGGTGGACAGCGCAGAGGGGGCGTAGCCGTCCACCACACCGACCGGACGAGGACGTGGGAGTCGTCCTCGTGCTTTGGTCAGGTGGGGCCCTCGTAACCGGGGTCGCATCCGACGCCGCCGTTCCACCACGCGCCAGTCACTCGCCATCGGATCACCGGCTGCAGGTTGGTCGTGCCAGGGCCGACGCAGTACCGGTAGTCGTTTCCCCAGATGTCTTCGACATCAAGGTCCACAGTGGATCTCGTACCACCGTCGCAGTGGCGGTACTCACCGCCTCCGAGGTAACCGCACTTCTCGCTGACCCCGCTGCTCGACGCTTCGGAAACGCCTGCACCGGCGAGTAATGACACCATCGACAAGGCGAAGGCGATGGCGACTTCACGAGAACAAATACGCACATTCATGGGATCCACCCATCAGAATCGGTTGAGCCGAGAACCTCGGCGTTGATTCCACTGTGGACCGAATTCTCAGCTCCGGGAAGCTTCCTGCGAGCCCAAGCTTGTGCCGATCTTGTCCTGTTCCAGTGCGGCTTTTGTCAAGATGGAAACCGTGTTCAGTCAAAGTTGCGCCAGGGTGCCGCCGACCAAGGCCACGACAACCATCGACGGCGCCATCGGCACCTGCCCCCCATGAAAGGAACACCGGCCGAACCAAACAGCCGCGATCCCGGCGACGGCAGTGAGGAGGTAGACCGCGAGCACGCCCGCCAGCGCCCAGCTCCAACCGAACCATCCGAGCAGAAGACCGACGCTCGGGGCAAGCTTGACGTCACCAGGCCCCGGCTGGCCGGTAGCCAGGTACGACAGAAGCATCAGACCGGCCCAGGCGCCACCCCCGATGAGAGCCCTGACCCCACTTTCAAAGTTTCCCGCGACCACAGTGGACAATGCCGCAGCACCCGCCAACCCGCATAGCGGCAGGGAAAGCCGGTCCGGGATGCGGTGCTCGTTGACGTCGATCACCGCCGTCGGAACACCCAGCAGTACGAACGCCGCGCCGACGACCACGGCCGTCGACCACAGCGCGACAACAACTCCAGCCGCCAGGACCGCTACAAGCGTGACGACGACGCACCAACGGGACAGCACTCGCTTGGCGTTCAGCCGCAAGAGACCGACGGCGATCGGTGCCATGGCCAATGAAACTGCGGCCCCGACGGCCGATCGGAGGAGTAAGGCCTCAAACTCAGACATGTCCGGCTTCGAGCCGAGCCAGCTTCGCGCGGACGTCGACCGCTCGCAGGTCTCTGAGCTCATCGAGAACTTCCAAGCTGCGCCGGTAAGTGTTGCGCGCCTGGTCGATCTGTCCGATGCCGCACAGCGCGTCCGCGCGTGCGATCAGAGTTTCGGCTGCGTGCCAACGCTGCCAGCCCCGGCGCCGAGCCGCCAGGGCGTCATCGAAGTGGCGAAGAGCCGCACGGTGCTCGCCGCGCCGACTGAGCAACAAGCCGATCCGCTGATGCGCGATACCTGCGACCGCCTTCGAGCTGAACGACTCCGCGCGCTCCAAGGCATCGAGCGCGTACTCCATTCCCTTGTCCGTCAAGCCGAGCAAGTCGCACACATCCGCCAATGCAGCCCGATTCACAGCGAGACCGACCCTGACTCCGGCGGCCGCGAACAGCCGATCGGCGAGTTCGTGCAGCTCGCGCGCATCGGCTGTCCGGCCGCAACTGGTGTACGCGAGCCCGAGGCTGTACGCGGTCCAGGCCAGCGATCGGTCGTCGTCCAGGTCGCCGTGACGCCGGAGCGCTTCTTCCAGGTGTGCCATTCCGTCTTCGGTCCGGCCGAGTTCGTGCTCGACCCAACCGAGGGCCTCGAGGCTCCTCGCAATACCGGCGCCGCTGCCCGCCGTCCGCGCCGCGGCGAGACCATCGTGGGCGGCGACCAGCCAGGTGTTCCAGCTGCGCGTCAACACGAAGTACGGCAAAAACGCGGTAGGCAGCAGCCACAGGATGTCCTTCGCCCCGTAGGTCCGGGCGTTGCGCGCAACTTGGAGAGCAGTGGCCACCTCCCGCTCACACCAAGCCATCGCCGCTTCGAACCCGCCGTCCTCGAAGGACATCGGCTCGACATCGGCCAGGCTTCCCGGCGTGATTCCGCTGACGGCCCAGTTGGGGATCAGCGTGTTGTTCGCGTTCCACGCCGTTGCGGCGTACCAGCACAGGGCCCGGTCGTGGGCGCGCTCGACCTCGCAGAGCCGCTCCTCGACCAGCGCTCGCTGGTGGGCGTAGGCGCGGAGCAGGTAACTGATCCGGTACCGGCCATCCGGCAGGGGCTCGACGAGGTGCGCCTCGGCCAGCAGCCGGAGGGACCCCTCGGCACGCTCGGAGTCGAGCTGGGCCAAAACAGCGACCGATTCGGTTCCGAAGACGTTCGCAGGGCCGATGCCGACGTACCGGAAGACCCGCCGCGCCATGGGCGGCAAGGCCAGGTACGAGACATCGACGACGCCGTGGATGTTCACCGCCGGATCGCTGGAGGTGAACAGGTCGAGACGGGTTTTCTCGGAATCCAGCTGCTCGGCCAGCTCGGTCAAGGACGTTTCGCGGTGACGCTGGAGGTACTCGGCAGCGATCAGGATCGTCATCGGCAACGAGCCGCATCGCTCGACGACCAGCTCGGCAGCAGCGTCGTCGGCTCGTGTTCGTGTCTCTCCGATCCGACGTCCGAGCAGGTCAAGGGCATGCCGACGAGGAAGGGGCGGCAGCTCGACGGCCGTGCCGCCGGTGCGCGCGAGCAGACCGGACTGCCGTTCCCTGCTGGTGACCAGCACCACGCTGCCCGCGCCCGGCAGGAGCCATTCGGCTTGCCGATAACCGGCGACATTGTCCAGGATCACGACCGCTGGACGTTCCGCGAGCAACGAGCGGTACCGGGCGACCCGGGCCTGCAGGCTCGACGAGCCGAGCTCTGTGGCGCTGACACCGAGCGCCAGGAGGAATCCGTCAAGGATTTCTTCCGGATCGGCCGGCGCGCCGGGCGCGAGTCCGCGCAGGTCAGCGAACAGGCACCCACCCGGGAAACGCGTCTGCACCCCGGACGCCCATTGCACCGCGAGCGCGGTTTTACCGGTCCAGAACCCGCCCTCGATCACGATCGTCACGGTTACGCCCGGGCGCCCTTGGGTGATCAAGGCCCGATCCATCGCCTGCAACTCCTTCTCGCGGCCGACGAATCCCGCTGTGGCCGCCGGAAGCTGGACAGGGCGAGTCATCGGGCGGGAGTCACCTCGCTGTTCCGCCGCGACCTTGACCAGCTCGCCGTCCGCCACGAGCGCGGTGTCGAGGTCGCGTACCACAGCAGGAAGGAGCGCGCGGTGGCCATTCAGCAGCTTTGAGAGGTAGCTCGCGCTGTAGCCGGCCTTCTCGGCCACCTCGCCGAGCGTCAAGCCGTGCTCTCTCCGCTTGCGGTGCACCGCCGCCGCGAAGCTGTCGATCGTCCTCATCGCGCCTCCCCGCGCATCGAGACGCGCCGGATGACGCGTCTGGGCGGGGACCCGGAAGTCAACTGGATCTGGTGGCAGGCACTCGATCGGGCGGTTCCTGCGGTGCTCGAGGTCCAGTAAATTGGAGTGATCGACTTCGACAGTACGAAAGCCTGGACGGAGAGTCAAATAAATCGGACGCATTGCGATCCGGATTCCAATAAATTGGAATCCGATCCGAAGGGGGTGGACGTGTCCGAGTCCAAGGATCCGCAGCGCGACGAGGCCGAGCCGTTCGGTGTACTTCTCGAGCGGTTGATCTACCTCAAGAAGCACGACAATGGCCGCTCGTACACCGTTCCCGAAGTTGCCGAGAACATCGGCATCTCCAAGAGCCAGCTGTACAACCTGATCAAGGGCTCGAACGAACCGAAACTGAGGCTGGCCATGGAACTCGCGGCGTATTTCGACGTCGACCTCGAGTACTTCGGCAACAGCGAGCGGGCCCTCCAGCTTCAGGGGCAGTACGCGATGCTCGAGCGCCTCTCCGAGCAGGGTGTCCGCGACATCGCGTTCCGCGCGAGCGCGCTCTCCCCCGAGGTCCTGCCGAGCGTCCTCGACTTCATCGACTTCCAAGCCAGCCGCGGCGGCGAGAACCACACGTCCGGGTGACTTGCTGTCCAGCCTGCCGAACACCGCGGCTGATCTGCGACGATCGATCAAAGGTGATCGACAACGGCCTGGGAGGACCGTCGTGAGCATCCTGCGTCAGCGTGTGAGCCGTGCCCGGCGGATCGCCGGTCTGCGCCGTCGGCTGCGGTCCGAACTCCGCGCTGCCGGAGTCGAAGGACCGACGCCGATGGCCGAGATCTGCGCCCGATTCGGCGAGCGCCGCAGCAAGCCGATCCGGCTCCTGGCCGTGCCCATGGAGGTTCCCGGCCCGTTCGGTCTGTGGATCAAGACAACGGCCTCGGACGTCATCCTCTACCAGGGCACCGGAACCACGCGGTTCCATCAGGAGCACATCATCGCCCACGAGCTCGGCCACCTCCTCGCCGATCATCCGTCGGACGAGGGTGACGACTCGATGTGGCGGATGCTGCTGCCCGACATCCCGCCCGACGTCGTCCGCAAGGCGCTGCGCCGCCGCACCTCCTACGAGAACGAGTACGAGCAGGAAGCCGAGGCGCTCGCGACCGTCCTCCTGGAGGCCACGGTCAAGGCCCAGGAAGTCAGCTTGCCCGGCCGGTCACCGCGAGCGCGCCGCGCGCAGACGTCCCTCGGCGACCCGGTCGACGTCCTGTGAACCTCACGAACTTCCTGCTGCTCGTGCTGGCCTGGTTTCTCTACCGCCTGGCTCGCTCACCGCGGGACCCCGCGCTGTGGGCCGTCGTGGTGTGCGTGGCGTGTCAGCTGCTCGGCGCGTCCACCTTCGTCGCGTTCACCCGAACGGTGTTCGGCGAGCTGCCGTCATCGAGCACGGTGAAGCTCCTGACGAACATCGCATTGAACACCTCGCGCTACGCCCTCCTGCTCTTCTTCCTGATCTCCGCGAGCGGTTCATGGCGGCGGGTCCGTATCGAGACCGCGATCCTCGTCGGCGTCTGCCTGGCAATGACCGCCGCGGTTCTCGCCCTCCCGCCTGGAGTTCGTGACAGCGCCTACCCACTGACCGGGATCCTGCCGAACGACATGAGCCATCCTGGCGTGGCGCCGTTCTACATCATCGGCGGCAGCTACATGTTCTACGCAGCTGTTCAGGCGGCCCGCTGGGCACTCCGGTACGCCGCCGAGTCCAGTCGCCGGGCCCAGTTCGGCCTTCGCGTCCTCACCGTTGCACTCGTCGCCACGGCCGTCACGACCGGCGCCCGGACGGTCGTCACGATCATCCGGTGGGCCGGCTACCCGGGATACGGCGCCGCGATCATGCAGCTGACCACTCGGCTGGTCCCGATCTGCACCTTCGTGTTCCTCGTTGGCGTGTTCTCGGTCGGCCTCGCGGCTCGGTTCGCGGCGCTGAGGACGTGGCTGCGCCGACGTCGCGCCTACGCCGAGCTGTGGCCGCTCTGGCGCGCGCTGCACGCGGTGTTCCCCGCCGATACCCTCGACCACGCCCCGACCCAGGCGTGGCTGGACACGCTGCTTCCCCACCGGGTCGGCCATCGGTACTGGCGGCGCGTGATCGAGATTCGGGACGGCCTGCTGCAGCTCAGCCCGCAGCTCGTCGACGCGGGCTTCGATCCCGATCGGCCGGCCGATCAGCAGCTCGGTCCGTTCCGCCGCGCGCTGCAGTTCCAGGCCGGCGGCCGCACCCCGGCCAGCCGGACGGGCGTGCTCGTCGCGGCTCCCGAAGACACGGGCATCAACTCCGATGTCCGGCAGCTCATCCACCTCTCGCGGGCGCTGGCCCGGGAAGGAGCCTCGTGACCACGGTTTCGAACGCCGAAATCCGCGACCGGAACCAGCAGATGCTCGAGCGCATCCGCTCGCAAGATCCCCAGCCACACCGCGAGGGCTACTACGCGCTGCGGGTGCTGACCATCGCCGGCCGCACAACCGGCGAGCCACGAGCGGTTCCGATCGCGCTTATGCAGCTCGACGGCGTCCAGTACGTCTGCTCACCGGACCGCGGCCGCGACTGGGTCCGCAACCTCCTCGCGGCCGGCCGCTGCACCGTCGAGCCCGACGAGCACGAATCCCGCAAGGCCCTCCTCGTGGAGGACGCCGGCGGCGCGGCAGCAGTTGCCCGCTACCTCGACCGCCTTCCCCGCGTTTCCGATGAATGGCCGTTCCCCGGTGACGCACCCCCGGAGCAGGTGCTGCCCTTCATGAGGCAGATCGCCGTGTTCCAGCTGTGCATCCCCGCCTGAAAGGTCCCCACCTGTGCTTCAGCACCTCTTCACCGCCAACCAGGTAATCCCTGGCCCGGCCGGTCAGCAGATCCGCGACGGCGCTGTCCTCTTCCAGGACGGCACGATCCTCGCCGTCGGGCCACGCGAAGCCGTCGAAGATCTCGCTTCACCTACCGCTGAACGGCGGAACTTCGCAGGCGGGACCATCCTGCCTGGTCTGATCAACTGTCACGTCCACCTCGTGTTCGACGCGTGCGGCGCCCCGGCGCGAGCCGCCGCCGAGGCGACCCACGCGGAGCTGGCCGACCGCGCGGACCGGCTTCTGCGCTCCGGCGTGACCACCGTCCGCGACCTCGGCGACCGCGGCGGCCTGGCCATCCAGTTCCGGGACCAGCATTTCCGAGGGCCGCGGATCGTCCCCTCCGGGCCGCCGATCACCGTTCCCGATGGGCACTGCTGGTTCCTCGGCGGTGCCGCTGACGGCGAGCCCGAGCTTCGCGCGCGGGTGCGGCAGAACGCGGAACTCGGTGCCGAAGTCATCAAGGTCATGGCGTCCGGTGGCCAGATCACGCCGAACTCGCCGTCGTTGTGGGAGAGCCAGTTCACTGCCGCCGAGCTGGCCGCCATCGTCGACGAGGCCAAGAAGGCCGGGCTGCCCGTCGCGGCGCACGCTCACGGCACGGACGCGATTTCCGCGGCCGCCGACGCCGGCGTCGCCACCATCGAGCACTGCACCTGGCTACGCGAAGGCGGAGGCGGCTACGACCTGCGCGACGACGTCGCCGCGAAGATCGCCGAGCGCGGCATTTTCGCCTGCGTCGCCTGGCCCTCGGACTGGCGAGGCTTCATGAACCGCCTCGGGTCCGCTCGCGCCGAGCAGGTGGTCAGCCGGTTCGAGTGGATGACCGAGCACGGCATCCGGATGATCCCCGGCACCGACGCCGGCGCGGGGAACTCCGGATTCGACGACTACGCCGGGGCGCTCCAGCTCTACGAGCACCTGGGCTTCGACCGAGGACACATCATCGAGATGGCCACGACGACGAGCGCGGAAGCGCTGGGCGTCGGCGACACCACCGGGCAGCTGACACCGGGTCTCTCGGCGGACCTGCTGGTCACCGCCGGTGACCCGCTCGCCGACCTGACCAACCTCGGGCGCCTCGAACTGGTGACGTTCAAGGGGCGTCCCGCCGCGCTGCAGGCGAGGTGAAAAGGCTTGGCGTCGCGCAAACGACGAGGCACCAAATCGCGGTCCTATCCGGCCCTCGTCTTGTCGGCAAGTGGTGGCAGGCCGTCGGGAGCTCCCCGGACTTCTTCGTCCAGAACATGCAGCTCGAACCGTGTCGAGTTGTAGCTGCCCGCCTCCCACACGAGGTCGCTGTCACCGAACCGCCACTCGAGACCGGTCGCACGCTCCCTCAGCAGCCACGCCACAACAACCTCCCGGTTCCCGACCCACCATCGGCGCGACAGAACCTACCAGAGCGATAGAACATGCGTTCGATGAAGGCAGTGGTTCAGGTTGCGACCCACGAAACGCGGTCTCCTCCCCGCAGAGATCGCACTCGTCGCCCCAACTCGGCGGCAGCAGCAGTATCGCCGCGCGCCGCGCGGCGCAGGAAGCTGCTCAACGTGTGCAAGTCGCGGATTCGCACGAGGGTGTCGATGCCGGGCCAGTCGCGCGGGTCGTAGCCGTAGGCCTCGGCGAAGGCGTCCAGTTCACCTGTCGAGCGGCCGAAGCGAAGGCCGCCCTGGATGGTGTTGGCGAGATCAAGCTCGCGAGGTCCCCACGCGGGTTCGTCCCAGTCGCCGAGCACCACGTCTTCACCGTCCCACAGCGTGTTTCCGGGGTACGCATCACCGTGGATCAGGCCTGCCCCGAGCGGGAAGACCAACTTGTGGAAGTCCGCGAGCAGCTGGGCACGTTCGTCGACAAGCCACCGCCGGTCCGGTTCCGGCAGCGTGGTGTCGGCCGTGACGACGTCCGCGAACGAAGACAGCGGCGCCGTCTGCGGCAACTCCACGGGCGGCTTCGGCAGGCGGTGCAGCCGGCGCAGCAAGCCACCAAGGTGACCTGCACCAGGAATCCCGCGGTCGTGCTGGGCGTAGAACCGCCAGAACGTGATCACGTGATCAGCGAGTTCGACAGGTTGCTCGACTTCGGCCGGCCGGGTGCAGGGGAAGCCCTGCTCGGCCAGCCAGAGTGTCAGCTGAACTGCTCGGGCGGCTCGTTCCCCCGCCCCCTTCGAGGCAACCTTCACGACGACGCCGGAGTCACCGGCGGACGGGAGCAAGTAGACGTCGTTAGCGTGGTTACGCAACGGCTCAACGCCGATGAGATCGAGACCGGCATGGTGGCAAGCAGCCTCGAGCACGCTCGGAAGGACGAGATCAGGCACGCCCCGATGGTAGAGCGCGGGGTTGCCCCGAGAGATATCCGGTAAGCCTGTCCGCCAGGTCGCCGGCGGGGCGGTGTTGCCGGGCGCCGAGCCGGCGGGCTCGGTCGCGTAGCGAGGCTACGGACTCGTCGAGCTGAGTGATCCGCTCATCCGGAGGCAGGTTGAGAATCTGCGCGACCGACGCGGCCGCGCCGTCGAAATCATCCTGGCCGACGCACGCGTGCGCGTGGTCCAGGCGGGCAAGGGCCAAGTCGCCGTAGGACCGCTCCTCCGGCGAGCCCACCTCATAGGCACGGATCGCCTGCGCAGAAAAGCGCGCCGCCTCATCGTGGTTACCAAGCAGTGCGTGTGTCCCACCTACGTAGTAGATCTTCTTGGTCATTGGGAACGACAGCAATCCACCGAAGTCCTCTACCGGATCCGCGGAAACGAAGCCCCGATCCGGAGGCTCGTCCAGACGCGCAAGCAGATCACGCGCCGCGTCGTGCTGCTGTGCGCGGGCAGCCGAACGCGCGGCGATCGCCAGCAGGCGCCGACGCGTCTGGGGCCCGGCGTTGAACTGCAGCCCTTTGAGAGCATCGGAAACCGCAATGGCCGGTCGCCGGGACCACTCGTGGAACAAAGCCGAGGAACCACACGTCCACGCGCGCAACGCTGTGCTGTCCACAGCGGTGGCCAACGTTGCCGCAGCGCGAAGATGCTTCAGGGCCGCGCCGTGTTCGCCCAGGTTCTGACTCGCGTGGGCGAGAAGGATCGAGGTGACCCCGGCCAAGAACATCAAATCATGAGTCTGGCTGGGCCGCTGCGGCGATCTCAACGCCTGCGTCAAGGTGTTCTGGACGTGTCGCAGGTCCGCGAACACGGCGGGCAGCGGCGCGTGAACGTACTCGACAGCCAGCCGGCTCAGCTCGGCACGCTGATAATCGATCAGGTCGGCATCCGAACCCAGTGCGGCCACATCGTTGGCCAGCTGCTCCGCCTGGGCCGCCGAGTCGACGACCTGCGCTTGGGAGTCACCTGATGCCTCCTGGAACGCTCCCGAACCCGCTTGCGGCAGCCCACCTACACGCTGATGGAATCGCGCTCTGACTGCCGGCGAAGCCTTCGCCAACGCCACCGAGAGCAGGTCCTGCGCCTCACGTCCCGGATTTCGCGGATTGGTCGTCCGATTCCATTTGGCCACCGTCGACCGGGACAGACCCAGGTATTCGGCAAACTCCGCGAGCGTGTAACCCATAGCAGCGCACAATACGGCCGCGCGTTGAGCAGTCCAGCTCTCCATGACGCCCCCTTGATCAACGTCTATTCGCTCAGTGTGAACGATGTAACCGCCGAGAGCAACGGGCAGGCCTCGGACAGGCCCCGGCTGTGCCCATCCCGGCCCCATCAGGCCCCGTTTCCGCTTCCGCCGTTGTCACCTGTTGATCACGCTGTACGGCATGGACAGCGGCGAACCAGCCCGAGGTACTACATCGGAGCCGTCGCAAAGCTTTCGATTTATCCGCACAGAACTTCAACCTTGGGAACAGACCATGCCGCTCCAAGAAGAAGGATGGCCTTCTGAGATCACCCCCCAGCACTCAGAGGAATCCGAATATGCCCACCTCTGCCGCATCCTCGCTGGGCTGCGCCGACTGTCGTCCTCGGAGGAAACACCCCCGACCGGACTCTCCCTGTTTCGCGACACCGCCAAACTCGTCGACGCGATCCAGGCCACGCAGTGTCACCTGGGCGTGCTCGCCATCCAGCTGCAGGACGGCACGGCGACGGCAGAGGACCAGCGAAAAGTCGCCGACAGGACCGAGGAACTGCTGGACCTTCTTCAGTCCCATGCCGCAGACAGCGAATCGGGCGTCGTCCCGGCACCGCGGCAGCTCCATCTCACAGAACGGCGTCCGGCATGACCGACGGACCTTCCCGCCTCCCAGGCCTCTACGTACTCGGGAGCGCGCTACGAGAGCTTCGCGACAGCCGCGGAATCAGCCTCCGTCAGCTGGCCGCCAAGCTGGGGTTCAATCCATCCACCCTCTCGGGATGGGAAAAAGGAGCGCGACCGATCGACCCCGCTCAGCTCGGCTGGTATCTCGGTTACCTCCACGTGGCGCCTGCCGAGTACCAGCTGATGATGCGGCTTCATGGGCAGTCGGAGCGCACCAGCCACATCGAAAGCCTTGCGGCGGGCGAAGCAAGTCTTCAAGACGTGTACCTGCGATACGCGGTTCACACGTACGAGTGGGCGCCGCGCGTCGTGCCTGATCTTCTGCAGACGTCCGAGTACGCGCACGCAGTCCTGGGGCGGGACAGTCAGCCGGACGACGTCGACCTGGAGATCTTGTACCGCCAGGTCCGGCAACTCGGCCGGGATCCGCAGCACCGCCACACCGTCTTGTTAGGCGCAGCGGCACTAAACCACGAGTTCGTTTCCGCGGAGATCCGGGACGAACAGCTGCAGCACATCACCACGTCGGCAAAGGGTCGCATCAGCACTCAGATCGTCCCGGACAACTTGAGCTTCGCCGGAACGACCGAACCTTTCGTCATCTACGAGACAACGGACGGGATCTTCGCCGTCGTCTTGCGGCACGAGCACACAACCGCGTACCTGTCCGATTCGGACACGGTCAAGCGCTACCTGGCGACTTTCTACGCCTTGCAAAGGAAGGTCGCCGACTACCGAGTGGGGGCGGGTTCGTGTTGAGCAGTGCGAGCAGCCGGAGATGCAGCCGCAAATGCCTCCCAGAGCAGGTTCAGCGGGTGATCGGCGGCGTACCGCTGCCGTTCACCCTCGCGGGCGAAGATCCCGGTGACGATCTCGAGCGCCGGTTCGTAACCCGCGCCGAGCTCGACCTTGCGGAGATTCGCGCCGGGCAGCCGACCCTCGATCGCCGCGTCGGCGACCCGCTCGGTCGTAAGCAGGCAGCCGAACATCAGCTTGCTGCCGAGCAGGTTGAGGCCGTAGTTGAGCGAGTCGATGTCGGCGACCACGTGGAGCCTGCCTCGGTACTCCGGGCCGTACCAGCGGGTGAGGAAATCGGCCAGCAGACCCGCGGTCGGCGTCAGCAGTGGCAGGTCGGCGAGCGCGTTACGGGCAACCGGGCGATCGGGGACCTCGCGGGTGTTCAGGTTGGTCAGCAGGGCGACCCGTTCACGGTGCCACTCGAGGAAGTCGTGCGGCACGTCCGGGCCGCGGCCGTGCTCGGAGGCGAACGATCCGCAGACGAGATCGACCTGCTCGGCGTCCAGTTTGGTCTTGAGGTCGCGAGTCCGCACGTGCTCGATCTTGAGCTGAATGCCCCGGCGCTCGAAGGTCTCGCGCAGCTGCGGCCAGACCTCGCCGAGGAACTCGACGGTGAACTCGGTGGTGCCCACCGTGACGGTGGTCCCGACCCGCCGGCGGGCGCCGTGGACGCGGGCTGTCCACGCGCGCAGCGTTGTCACGGCGAGCGCGACCGCCTCTTCACCGGAGCCAGTGAACAGGAAATCCTTTCCACGACCCTGCTTCGCGACGAGCGCCTCGCCCATAAGCCGGATCGCGGCGTCGTTCAGCGTGTCGAGCTGCTTCTGCACGCTGGACTGGGACCGCTGCAGGACGCGAGCGGCGCGTTGGGCACTGCCGGTGGCATGGACGACGGCCAGCGTTCGCAGCTGGTCGAGGCTGGTGTCGAGCAACTCCGCCGGAAAGCCGAGAAGCTCGGTGACGTCCGCGTCCCCCACCAGCATCTCCTCTGCCGCTGTCCGATCGGACAGCTCTAGTTCTAGTTCGAGCAAGTGTAGCCGGAATGCTCTCAAGTTTTCTTTCGAGCATTTATATCAGTTTTATTGTCCAATCGAGCATCCGGTGGTCTACTCGAACCACCGCCCGCTCGCCCGTCCTTGGAGGACTGAACGATGACCGTCCGTCCGATCGCCGTCGACGAGCAGGCGTCGAGCTGCTACTTCCGCACCACCGTCGACACGCCGTACCGCAAGGCGCTGGTTCAGATCACCGAGCGGTGCAACCTGCGCTGCGGGCACTGCTTCGTCAACGCGACGAGGCACGGCAAGGACATGCCGCTCCCCGAGGTCGTCAAGAAGGTCGTCCCCCGGCTGGCCGACGCCCGGGTGCGACGGGTGACGCTGACCGGCGGAGAACCGACCATCCACCCGGACTTCCTCGGCATCGTGCACGCCTTCCGCAACGCCGGAATCGACGTCGGCATCTGCACCAACGCCACCAAACTCGACGACACCCTCATCCGACAACTGGCCACGGCTGGAGTCCATGTCAACGTCTCCCTCGACGGGTTCGCCGCCGACTCGCACGGCCTGTTCCGCGGCGACCGCGCCTCGTTCGACGTGACCGTGGCCAACGTCCAGAAGCTCGCCACGGCTGGCCTGCTGCAGGGACTGCTGTGCACCCCGAACTCCCTGGCCGACAACGACGAGTACGTCCAGCTGTGCGCGTTCGCCCGCGAGAACGGCGCCCGCTACGTGCTGCTCAACCCCCTGGGCAGCATGGGCCGCGGCGTGAAGTCCCAGCCCAAGCTGGCCAAGACCACCATGCACATGCAGGAGATCTTCGAGCTGACCGCGCCCTTCGACGGCCCCGACCTCGACATCGCCCACATCCGCTTCCCCAACACCGACCGCAAACCCCTCGCAGGCTGCGAGGCCGGGACGATCATCTACGTCTTCACCCCGGGCGAAGTCACCGTCTGCCCGTACCTCGTCTTCGCCGCCCGCACGCCGATCTCGCGGCACCCCGACACCGACTTCATCGTCGGCAACGTCTTCACCGACCGCGACATCGCCGCCCGCCTCGACAACTACCGCTTCCACGAGCGCTTCCAGGTCGGAGCCAACCCCACCTGCACCTCGTGCAGCCTCGAAACCGCCTGCGGCAAAGGCTGCCCTGCCGCGGTCGTCGCCGGCGGCGGACGCATCGGCGACGTCGACACCGAGCAGTGCCCCGTCACCGCCGACGGACACCACCTGCTGCCGCTGGACGTCGCATGACCGCGCCGCGACTTCCCGGCACGCTGGTGACCTTCGAAGGACCGGGAGGAGTCGGGAAGACAACGATCACCAAGCTGGTCGCCGAGCGCCTCGACGCAATCGGCGTTCCCGTGCACGCCACCCTCCAGCCGTCCCGCACTCCCCTGGGCGAGCTGGCCCGGCACGGGACCGACACCTACCGCGATATGGCCCTGGCCTGCCTCTGCGCCGCCGACCGGCACCACCAGCTGGCCACCGAGATCCTCCCGGCCCTGGCCGAGGGCAAGGTCGTGCTCTGCGACCGGTACGTGGCCTCGTCGCTGGTCCTGCAGGGGCTGGACGACATCCCGCTCGACGTCGTCTGGGCGCTCAACCACGGTGTCTACCGCCCCGACCTCGTCTGCACGCTCAGCGCCATCCCGGCCGACGTCGAACAGCGCCTGCGGGCGCGTGGCGGGCACAGCCGCTTCGAACGCACGCCCGGCAGCAGCTTCCGGGAGACCTACGGCTACCTGGCGGCCACGACGTTCCTGCGCGACCAGGGCTGGCCCGTCCAGGTAGTCGACTGCGCCGACAATCCCCGGACAACGGCTGGCACCATCGTCGATCTGATCCACCGCACCTTCACGGAGACCTCGGTATGCCCCTGACCGTCCTCACCCTCAACGTCGGCAACCCCGCCCTCGAACGAGCCCGCCGCCAACGCGACTGGCTCGCCCGCCGCGACGAGGACGTCTTCGTGCTCACCGAAACCGGCTCCGGCCCCGGCACCCACCTCATCGCCGAGTCCTTCACCGACGCCGGCTGGTCAGTCACCTACCCCGACCACGCAGACAAGGAACGCGGCGTCATGCTGCTTTCCAAACTGGAGTCCACAGTGGACCCCATCGGCGCCGCGATGACGTACCTGTCAGCTCGGCTGGACGGCATCGTGGTGCACACTGACCGCGGGCCACTGCGCATCCTCGGCGCCTACGTCCCGTCCCGCGACGCCACCGAAGCCAAAACCACCCGCAAACGCACGTGGATCGACGCCTTCCACCAGGCCTACGGGACTGTTGCAGGTGACGCACCCGTCCTCCTTCTGGGTGACCTCAACGTCCTCGAACCCGGACACGTGCCGCCTCATCCGGGGCAGTTCGCGCCGTTCGAGACCGCGTTCTACACCGAACTGACCCAGCGCCACGGCCTCGCCGACGCCTTCCGCACCCTGCACCCGACCGCGGTCGAGCACAGCTGGGCCCGCCGCGTCGAGCTCGGCTACCGCTACGACCACGCCCACGCCTCCACCACGCTGATCGAGCACCTGACCAGCTGCTCGTACGTCCACGACACCCGCCGCGGCGAGCCGACGCTCACGGACCATTCGGGACTCGCCGTCGAGCTGGCTCTGACCGCGACCGCGCCGCTGATAACGTCCGACCCGGCCGCGGACCGCGAGGCAACGCTCTTCTGAACCTGGGTGCTCGTGCCCGGCCGCCACTCCAGCTGCCGAGCACGAGGACCCACCGAATGACCGTCGCCAGCGAACCCGCCCTGCGGGTCGGAGCTCGCGTCCTGCTTCTCAACCGCGACGACGAGGTCCTGCTCATCCACGCCCGCGACCCCGACGACCCCAGCCACCACTGGTGGGAACTCCCCGGCGGCGGCCAGGACCCCGGCGAGAAGCTCGAGGACACCGCCCGCCGCGAGATCGCCGAGGAGACCGGCCTTCTCTTGGACGAGATTGGCCGCAAGCTCTGGACCCGCGAAAGCCGCTTCACCTACCGCGGCCGTGAGCACCACCGCCTCGACCACGTCTACCTCGCCCGCACCGACCGAGACGCACCGCAGGTGGCCGTCCGGCACACGGCCAACGAGCGCGCCGGCCTCATCGAGCGCCGCTGGTGGCCAGCCGCCGCCGTCTCCGGGTGCCACGACAAATTCCTGCCGGCCGAGCTGCCGGATCTCCTGCTGACCCTGCTCGACGGCCGCTTCCCGGCGACTCCGCTGGCCCTCACGGCCTGAGATCCGCGGCGCCGGTGTGGCTGTACGGCGCCCCAATGCGGCCGCATCGCACTTCGAGCGCGGAACCACTGAGCCACCGGACCTCACGCGTTGGTCTCGTCGTCAAGATCGCCGATCAGCTCTTCAAGCAGATCTTCGAGCCCGGATCCCGACGAACTCACCGCTCTCGTGACGGATTGCCCGGCCGATAGGTTCTCCGGCGTCGTCATAGCTCCAGCGCAACGGGGTCCGTCCATCCCGGCTGTAGTGGCACGGACGACCTCGCGAACCGGCTGAGCCGCCCAGTGAGCGGAGGCACCGTTCATCCGGCAACCTCGGTCAACCGTCGCCCGGCCCGTGTCTGCTCGATAGCGACAGCGGCGCCTGGGCCGGGTAGCTGCAGAGCGAGGGTCCGTGGCCGCGCCGCGGCGCCGCGGCCACGGCTGGTCACGACGACGTCGCGGAACTCCAAGTGGCCGAACCCTTCGTTCGTGGCGCCGTGCCACCGGCGCTTCGAGACACGAAGTTCGAGGTCAGCGCCGGG
This sequence comes from Amycolatopsis sp. NBRC 101858, assembly GCF_030269325.1. GTDB lineage: Bacteria > Actinomycetota > Actinomycetes > Mycobacteriales > Pseudonocardiaceae > Amycolatopsis > Amycolatopsis ponsaeliensis. The sequence goes on from NZ_BSTD01000003.1 coordinate 169,574, forward strand.
CCACGTGCCAGTGGTCAGCAGGACTGCGCCCCGATTGCGGACGCGCCCGGCCAGCCGGCGGGCGACCTGCGGCTGGATCCCGTGAGCGGCGGCGGAGCCAAGCACAACCAGGTCGAAGCCGTCGATCAGTGCCGAGACCACCGCGACGACCTCGGCGCCAGGCTCCGGAACGAGGGCGAGCCGATCGAGGTCGACGCCCAGTTCGGCGGCCGCGACCACACCGAGCTCCGGCACGCCGGCGATCGCTGCCCAAGAGCCCTCCCGAGTCGCCTCCGCGAGCAATGCCAGCACCAAGGCGATCGAGCCAGACACCGACGCCGTTGTGCCGCGACGCAGTCCGCCGCCCGGGAGAAGCCCGGCGAGCACCGGTATCACCGGCAGGGACCCAGTAGGCGCCGACGCAGCCTCCGAGTTCGGCTCGCCCAGCTGGGAGGCAGTGCGGACGCCAGGAAGCGCCGCGAGCCCTGCCACCGCCTCCGGCACGGCCACCACTCACCTCCAGCACCACGAACACGTACCGGAGACACCCGCGTGGGGAAGTCGCGAGCGAACCCGAACATTTATCGAACACTTGTTCGGATACTGCGAGATGAAGCGGGCGCTGTCAAGGCGAGCCGACCGGGCCGTTCAGGTCATGTTGCGAGTGGTCGCGAGGTTGACTGCTCAGTTCGCGCGGCCTGAGGCAAGACGGTGGTGAGCGACGTGCTCGGGGAGCGAGCCGAAACCGATGAACCGCGCGGCGGCACCCCGGAAGGTCGGGAAACGAGCTTGAGCAGGCGGAAGACCCAGCGAGGGCGAGCTTGCCGGCGACTCCTTTGGAGATGACCTTGTGCGCGGTGCGCTGGATGGACTGCATCCCGCGACACCGGATCGACCACACGCAACCGGTTCGTGGTGGAGGCCGCCGATGAGAACGATCTCGATCGTGCGCTACGCGCCCTTCGAGAAGTCACCGGAGTCGTGGCCGTTCACCAAGATCGCGGCTGAGGTCCGCCGTCTGACAACCACCGGCGAAAACTCGAACGGGCACTCACCTACGGAAGCACGGCACCGTCCGCGACGTCGCCCCGACCCGACCCGACCCGGCCGAGGTCGACGTTCGGCCGATGGGTGTAACAACCGGCACGCCTCGACGACTTGGTGTTGGTCGACGAAGGGAGGCGCTCGGTGACAGACCCGGCCACGGTGGAACCACTCGAGGAACTGACAGCTTTGTGGGCACCGGGAAGTGCTGTGCTGTGCGTAGGCGCCGGCGACCAGGAGGTCGAGTCGGTGGCGACCTGGCACGTCAGCCCGGCCGGCGATCCGACGGGAGCGTGGATCTACCCCGCCAGCGAAGTATTCTGCTCCCAAGACGCGGCGCGACGTGCCCTGTCCTTCCTCGAGCGCCGCGCGATCGCCGCCGTTCACCCGCAAAACCTGCAGGAGTGGCTCGACCGGCTGACCACGACGGCGAAGGTAGACGCCGAAGACGGCTGGTGGAAGCGGCAACTGTTCTCCCCCGTGGATGCGTTCCGGGAGACCGCCCGACGACGACAGCAGTACATCGTCACCGTCGAAGCCGCACGCAAGAACAGCAAGACGATCACTCCCCTGGAGTGGACACACGACCTTCCTGACGACGCCGAGGTCCAGGACTTCGCATCCCTGCAGCGCATCGCCCGCATTTCGAGCGCGCCCGGCACGCCCGTGGTGTCCGAAATCCTGCCGATCGCCCGCACGCTGCGATGGCTGGTGTCCATCTGGGCGGAAACCGAGCAGGTGAAGAACCGGCGCCGCTACGTGCGGGCCGAACACGGGGATCCCGAAGCCCTGCCGCCACAGTGGCTGGACGCGGTCCAGTCCGCCAGCACCAACCGGTTGCCGTTGTGAAGGCCGCACACGGCTACGCCGTCATCGACACCGAGACCACCGGCATCCTCACCGGCTGGCACCACCGCATCGCCGAGATCGCCGTCGTCCACGTGGACCCGCGCGGGCACGTCACCGACGAATGGGTGACGCTCGTCAACCCCGACCGCGATCTCGGTCCCCAGGCCATCCACGGCATCCGCGCGGCAGACGCACGCCGGGCACCCCGGTTCGAGCAGCTCGCCGGCGACCTCGTCGAGCGCCTGCGCGGGCGCGTGGTGGTGGCACACAACTGGCCTTTCGACGCGATGCACCTGCGCGCCGAGTTCGGCCGGCTGGGTGTCGACACGCCGTTCGAACCCGACGCCGGGCTGTGCACCATGCGCGCCGCGGGCCGGGCACGGTTAAGCTCCGGACGGTCCCTGATCGACTGCTGCGCGGCCGCGGGGCTGCCCGAGCGTGCGTGGCACGCCGCCATCGACGACGCGCGTGGAGCGGGCGAGCTGCTCGCGTTCCTCCTACGGCACGCGCCGAGCGCGGTGGATGTCACGGACGCCCACCTACAGGCTGCGGACTGGGCCTGGCCGGACCTGGAACCGCGTCGGACCTCAACGGTTCGCCGGACAGCGATCGGCCACTTCGAGCCGCACTTCCTGGCGAGGCTCGTCGAGCGGATGCCGCGGGACGGCGAGCCGGCGGTCGACGCGTACTACGCGATGCTCGACGACGCCTTGCTCGACCGTCAGATCTCAGCCACCGAAGGCGACGCCCTCATCCAGATCGCCCACGACCTCGGCCTGCACAAGAACGAAGTCGTGGCCCTGCACCTGAGCTACCTGCGCGACCTGGCCCGCGAAGCCTGGTCCGACCAGATTGTCACCGACGACGAGCGCAACGACCTGCTCACCGTCGCGACCTTGCTGGCCCTCGATCCGGCGATCGTCGGAACCATCCTCGACGAGGAACGCGACGCCGCGCGGGAACCGGCACCTGGGCAGGAACGCAAGGTCGGCGGGCTGGTCCTGCGTCCGGGTGACAAGGTGGTCCTGACCGGTGACATGAAACGGGCACGCGCCGACATCGCGGCCGAAGCCACGGCGGCAGGCATCCGCGTCACCAGCGCGGTCAGCAAGCAAACGCGTGTGCTCGCCGCAGCCGACCCGGACTCCATGTCGGGCAAAGCCAAGCGAGCCCGAGAATGCGGGGTCCCGGTCGTCTCGGAAGACGCTTTCCTTCAGGCGCTCGCGAAGCTCATTCGCTCCTGACTAGCTCAATACGCACCGCCACCCCAAGTTGAACGGTCGGCGACCAGCTCGCGGAGTTCTTGTTCTGCGCTCGTCACACCGGCCCTCCGCGACTTAGTGAGGTCGGTTCGAGGTGGTCCCGGGCGGCACGCTCGACGAGCACCGGCAGGAAGCTGCGGACTTCCGCGCCGGAGAGCCGTTCCCGTTCGGCGGTGACCGCTCGTTCGATGTCGTGCCGCCGACGCTCGTCGTACTCCTCGACGAGGCGGCCGACGAGCGCGTCGAAGCTGACGTCTTCCCCTCGGGCGGTCAACTCGTTCATGCCGATCTGCTCGGGACCGCCCGGTACGCGGTACTGAGTCATCGACCTCGCCGAACGAGATCGTGGATTGCAGCGAGATCATGGTGTCCGTCGGCCGCGAGTTCGTTCTTACCGTCCGTCATGGCGAACGCACTCAGCAGGGGAGGTCTCGGAACGGACGCGGCCCTGGCCCGCCGCAGCGGTTGTGCGGCATCACCGACCACGAGATCGGCAATCACCTGGGCGGTCACCGATGCGTTCGAGAACAACATCGACCAGCGAGAGGCGCTGGACGCCGCATCGGTGTCCGGAGGAACTCGCCGTGACCAGCCCAGACGCTTCTCCGTCGTGCATCCGCACCTACACCTGCCTCGGCGTCGCTTCGACGGGTCGTCCGTGCAACCGGGTGAATCACAAAGCCTCGGCTAAACCGTCTAGCCGGTGCCAAGCGTGTTGGCGGTGGTCGTCTGGACGAACCAGGCGCCAGATGAGAGGGGTAGCTGTGATAAGAGTGGGAACTCGCCGAGCTTTGACTGCTGTTGCGACGGTCGTTGCCTCACTGTGTGCCTCGTCGACGCTGATCGCGCCGGCGGCCCACGCGGCGGGTAAGCCGTGGGGGACGATCTACACGCGGACCTCTGCGGGGAACGCTGCTGCGGCGCATGGTGACTTCGCCAACAACGGCAATGTCTACGCAACCGTAGGCGCCAACTGGACCGATCTGCGCTCCGGCGACGGCAAAGCGTACGTGAAAATCGAGTTCTTTTTCTACAAGAACCAGAAGTGGGAGAGCGACGGCACAAGCCAGACCCCCGACACCAGCTCCTCAGCCTCCGGGCCCTTTTCTCGCAGGCTGAAGGTCGATGCGTCGGCCGCACGTGCCGCGATCAAGGTCTGCATCAAGTCCGTCTTCGTGGACCCCTGCTCACCGGAAGCCATCGTGTCGTTCAACTACTGACCTTGCCCACCTGGCCGTCCGGAGAAGTCTTCGAACGAGTGCGTTCACGGAAGGGCCGACGCCGATGTCGAAGACCTCTTCGAGTGCGAATTCCACCTCACCTTGGTCATCAAAGCTTATGAAGCCGAGCTCCTCGCCCCACTCAAGCTCTCAGACATCAACGAGAACGATCTGCGATTCGTCCGTGCGATCGAGGTGTACTTCAAGGGGCAATGGGACCACGAACGGACGCTTCGACCGCTTCCGTCCTGCGGTAGCGCTTCTGCGCAATGAGAACTCCTTGCCCGAAGATCAACCAGGTGACGCACGACCAGGCCGAGAAGCTGATGGAAAGCTGAACGACCTTCTGCCCGACAGTTAGACAAGTCGTTCAGCTGACAGCTATCTAGGCCGAGGGCCCGCACATGCTGGCCAGAACGCTCTGCGCGTTAGTTTTCGCCCGCCTACAGCCGACGGAACAGCAGCCACACCTGCGGCCAGCCCGCTCACCATGATCGGAGATGCTCCGCTACGGATGGCGCATTCTTTGCCAAGGCACTGCGCCAAGTAAGGATATCTAATTTTTGCAGTCTTCCAACAATGACAATCGGATGGACACCAAAGGTGTCCGCAATGCGAGCCAGCCACCCCTGGCCAATGCGATCAGGAACTTCTGGCAACCAGCCAGGTAGTGCCCATTGCGCAGCCAATTCATTGGCGTCGTCCTCTTGTTGCCGACCATGCGGGTTGTCCTCATCCAGGATAACACCGTCCGCAATGTGATTCAGATCGACGTGGGCAACTTCGTGCAGAAGCGTGAACAACACCTTGTCTAATCGATGTCCACGACCAGATAAGCCGATCACAGGCACACCGTCCATCTCGAACGAAGCACCGTCAATCTTGCTTCCGGGGAAAGCTTCAACGTAGACGAGGCACACTCCCACCTCTGCAAAGCGCGCCGGCAGGTCCGCGAAGCCGAACGGGTTTCGCACGTCACGACTCAACCGCTCAGCCAACGACCGCAGGCCCTGCTGAGAGTAAGCCGCTACCGATCGACGTCGAGCCTGACGTCGTACGCACGCCAACCAGGCCACCTGAATCGACGAAACCGACTCCGCGACATTACTTCTACGCGCAGCCATTTTCAGGGTAGGTTTTTGCTTGATGTTCTCTATCTCAAGCAGTTCGCACAATTGTTCCGACTGCTCGCGCAGGGTAGAAGCTGTGATCACACCCCGTTTACGCAAGAGCGCCAGAGGCGCCTGCTGATTTAGCAGCGCACGAAGTCGCACATCGTCCAACTGTTGAATGATGCGCTCATCCTGAGCTTGTTGCCACAAATGAAAGCTGTCTTGCAGACCGAGCCAGTACTCCGGACTCGTTTCCAACGCTGCCGAGATCTGAGCAGCCGACTCCCGGGTGATCTCCTTCTTGCCGGCAACGATCTCCGACACCACCTGCGGTGGCCGGTCGATGATCTCGGCGAACTCCGCCTGGGTCCAACCGCGGCGAGCTAGTTCCTCCAAGAGGAAATCACCGACCGGGAACGCCTCGACAGGCCTGGAGTTCATCGCGCCGCCTCTTGAATTCCCGACATAAGGATCTCCACCACCGACACCTGCTCGGTCTTCTCGGGATCGAACTCGATTACCAATCGCGCCCCATCTGCCAGGCAGATCGAGCCTTGCATCCCGCCGCCGTCCGCGTGGGTTCGAAACTCCAGGGACAGTAGCCCGTCCAGGTCACGACGATCTTTCATCGCCGACAGGGACTGGTGCCGCCGCCGAAGGGACTCCACAACCCCAGGCGGCCACTGATCCGACTCGAAGGCGGCATCGAAGATCAGGCGGCGGAGCGTGTTGTCACCGTAGTGAACGTGCACACCACCCTCCGTCCATCACCCCTGAGCCGATGACTGCTACTCCGCCCGACGATACCGGTCACCCCACCTCGGACCCCGCGTGACGCGCTATCACCCACTCGGGCTACGGTGCCTGTATTCACCTCTTCACCCCTTGACTGAATCTGTGATCTCGGCATACGGTACCGCCGTTCGGGTCGAGATTTTCAAGAAGCAGGGAGGTCACCATGACCGCAACCGAGGCAATCGAAGTCCTGGCGGAGCACCACGAGGCGGATGCCGATGACCGGCACCGCCGAGTAGTCACCGTGGACAACAAGGACAACGGCGAGCGGATCCGGCTGCGGGCGCCGCTCAAGGCGACCGTCGAGTCGGTCATCGAGCGGATGTACGCCGAGTTCCGGCTCACCCGGCATCCTCTCGACCGTCTCATCTGCCGCGGCAAGGGCGAGGACGTGTTCCCGCTCTCGGCCCTGTCACTCGAGCGGTACCTGCACCAGGGGCACTGCCCGAACCTGCACTGGTCCTTCGCCGGCGACACCGGCGGAGCCTGACGGTGACCGTCCCGGTGTCCGCTGACCCGGAGGTCGCCACTGCGGTGTTCACCCAGCACGTGGCCGAGGTCAGCGCAAGTGCGCAGGCACGCGAACACGGCTGGGTGTTCACCCCGATCGACCCCCTGCACGTGGTCGTCACCCTGACGGCGACCCGGCCCGACGGCGGCCATGACACCTTCCATGTGAAGCTGGGTGCCGAGTTCTACGACGCCTTCCCGCCGACGACCTCCTTCGTCAGCCCGCCACGCGGAGAGGCGCCGGGCGTCCCGCCCCGCAACGGCTGGCAGGAGGCTTCGCCCGCGAGCCAGTGGATGCCGACCGTGACGGCGCAGACCGGGTTCGCGGTGCACCACAGCTACACCTATCCACCCGAAGCGTCCTGGCCGGACATGTATCGGCCACCGCGCCAGCTGGTGTGCTGCTCGATGACCTTCGAGTACTACATCTCCTCCCACACCCCGACCGACGGACAGCGCTGGACAAGCGGCCGGCACACCCTCGCCGCGACGCTCAACCGCATCCAGGACGCGCTGACCGACACCTACCTGGGACCTTCCGGTGCTGACGATTCCTGAACCCGTGTGGCATGCCGTGCTTGACGCCTTCGCAACAGCTCCGCCGGGCCACGAACGCGTCGCCTACCTCGACGGCGTCCGGTTCCACGACGCGACCGGCGTCCGACACGGCGTCGCGACGACCGTCACGCTGCCTGACGCGCACACGACACCGGGGAACTACCAAGTGAGCGCCCGCGCGATGGAGCAGGCTGGCAGCCACTTCGAGGTCCTCGAGCTGGTCCGGCTCGCCCAGGTCCACACCCACGGCAACGACTGGGTGAACCACTCCCGGACCGACGACGGGCGGGCCTACAGCCAGATGGACGACGCCCTGTCCCTCGTCCTGCCGCACCACGCCGCCGGGCGGCCGACACCGTTTCAGGCCGGCGTGCACCTGCGCGGTCCACAGGGCTGGCGCCGTCTGCACCGCGACGAGCTGGAGAACCACGTCCGGCTGCTGCCGGGAACGATCGACCACCGGAGGCACCCGTGGAACGCCTGTCCGACCGGCACGAAGGAGACCTCGACGGACGCCTCCACCCCATCGACCACGTCGACGAGGTGGCCGTCGCGGTGGTGGTCGCGCCGGAAACTGCCCAGCTGAGTGAGACTCAGCACACGGCGTGGATGCTCATCAACCTGCTGGCGCGAGCGCAGCGAGTCGTGCACCAGGTCAAGGTCAGCTGTCCGACCGACGTTGCCCTCACCGGCCGAATCGTCCCGCTGGCGCCGCGCGACGTGGAGCTGGCGGAGGCGCTCGTCTCCGGCGGCGAGGCCGTCGGCGCGGTTCCAGTCACGCCCGGGTCGCCAGGGCGCGACGACGTAGTGCTCATCGTCGGCGCGACGCGGCTCGACGGCGTACCCGGCCGGCACGTCCGCGGACGTGGCTGGTGGGGCGGGGTCGGCGACAGCCCAATCGAGCTGACCGGCGCACCGAACGACCTGCCGTTCGGCCCGTACGTCGCGGCCGCTCTCGCCGCGGCAGAGGTATTCCTGGACGTGCGCCTGCCGGCCGCGGCCGAGCGCCGCCCGACCTTCTACGGCTGGGACTGCTGGAAGTCGGCGCTCGTCGCCCACCCGGGCGAACTCACGCCCGCAGACCTCCGGAAAGTGGACCTTTCCGGCACCGCGCTGGCCGGTGTGGGAGCGGTCGGCGCGGCCTGGGTGCACACGATCTGGGCGACGCCCGGCCTGATCGGCGACGTGACACTCGCCGACGCAGATGCCAAAGGCATCACCACGTCGAACCTGAACCGGTGTGCCCTCTTCGGACACGCCGGTCTCGACCAGCCCAAGGCCGACGAGGCAGCGAGGCTCACCGCGGACAGCACCGTCACCTGGCGTCCCCACCACAGCCGCCTCGAGGAACTGCCCGATCTCCCGACGCTGCTCGTCTCCGCCGTCGACACGAACCGAGCCCGCGAAGCGCTCCAGCACCGCTACCCGCCGCGGATCCTGTCCGGAAGTACGCGGGACCTCCGGGCCGAAATCCTCTGCATTGGTCCCCCGGGCGTCGGCGCCTGCCTACGGTGCTACAACAAGCCGGAGTCATTCACCGGCGACGACGAGCTTCGCGCCCGGACACGCACCGGCGGCCCGGACGCCATCGCCGCTCTCGCCAAGACTGCCTCAGTACCGACCGCGGAAGTAGCCGACTGGGTAGAGCAAGGCAGCTGCGACGAAGTCGGCGCCCGCCTGCTGCGGACGCTGCGTGCCGCAGAACAGGGCAGAGAACCACCGCGCTTCGCCGTCGGCTTCACCTCGGTCATGGCCGGCGTGCTCCTCGCAGCCGAGACGATCAAGACACTCATCGGGACACCGCTGACCTCCGACAGTCCGCGGTCAAACAACGTCACGTTCCAGTTCTTCGCGCCGGCCAGCAACATCAACGGCGCGGAACACCGCGCGAGGGACCTGTCGTGTGCAGCCTGCGCACCAACCAACCCGGCCACCGCCGTATGGCGGCGGCGCTTCGACGGGAAAGGCGGCGGACCGCGTTAAGCATGGCCTGAAGCTCGCGGTTGACCCATTCCGTCTCGGCGGTTGACCGTCAGCGCCTCGGGCTTCACGCGCTGCCCGACCTTGATCTTGCCCCCCCATCTGCTCGTAAGACGACCCGTGCGCATCCTATTCGGCAAGCCGTCAGTTTTGTAGACCGATCGATGGAAAGAACCCCACTTTGTTGCGGTGCCGTTGATTCACTCCTCGCGACGCGGCATCGCGGACGAATTTTTCCGCGCGGCCGGGAAGTCATTGCATAGTTCGACCGGCTTGCCTAGCCTGTCTGCCAGCAGCCGGCCTGCGGAAGCCTGGGACCGCGGACCCCCGGTGCGGTGACCCACCGCTGCCGTTCCTTTGTGCCAAAGATCTGCCCCCTGCGCTCTCAAGGATGTGAGCCGCATGGTGTTTTCCGCCGATACGGGGGTTCCCGGCCGTCCGTCGAGAGGTCAATGATGATCTACAAGAGACGTTTCGTGGCAACCGGACTCGCCATCGCGGCGACGCAGTTGCTCATCGCCTGCGGGACCGGCTCCGCCGGTGGGCCGGCCGGCACACCGAGCGCCAGGACTTCCGCCACCGTTCTCACGCTCGGCGAGCTTCGCACGCTCGACCCCGCCAAGATGGGCAACAACTTCGCCAGCGGCGGGGTCGTGGGCAATGCCCTGTTCGGCACGCTGCTGGTCGACGATCCGTCCTCAGGGGACATCCGGCCTTCGATGGGCGAAGCCTTCACCACCGCGGACGGGGGCCAGACCTTCGAGCTGAAACTGCTCGACAGGCTCGTCTTCACCGATGGAAGCCCGCTCGACGCCGAAGCCGTCAAGTACAACTGGGATCGGATGCGAGACCCCGCGACGGGATCGCCGTACCGATCGGACGCGTCGATGGTGGCCTCGACCACGGTCGTCGACCGGACCAGGCTGCGGGTCACGATGACCCAGCCGGTGCCGAACTTCGCGCACTCGGTGGTGACCACGTCGATGAACTGGATCGCCTCTCCGGCCGCGCTCGCCGCCGGGGCGCAGGCATTCGACGCGAACCCAATCGGCGCCGGCCCCTTCACCTTGAAGGCGTGGCGCCGCGACGATGCCATGGAGCTGGTGAAGAACCCCAAGTACTGGGACGCTCCCAAGCCGTACCTCGACCACCTGACGCTGCGGCCGTCAGTCGACGCCGCGCAACGCGTGAACACCGTGACCAACAACGACGCCGACGCGGCCATCGAGTCGAACTGGCAGAACCTCAAGAAGGCCAACGAGGCCGGGCTGCAGACCATCATGCAGCCGCTCAGCGGCGGCAACTACATCGCCATGAACATGCGCAGGGCGCCGTTCGACGACAACCGGGCGCGCGCCGCACTCGCCGCCGCGATCAATCCCCAGGCACTCAACGAGTCGGCCTTCGACGGCGCGGGCCTGCTGGTCGACACCCTCTTCACCACGATGTCCTCCTTCCACGCCGACATCCCGGCCAGTAGCCCCGACCGTGCCACCGCGCAGCGGCTGTTCGACGAGCTCGCCGCGGCCGGCAAACCGCTGTCCTTCACGTTCACGGTCACCTCGGCGACCGAAAACCGGGCACAAGCGGAGGCGATCCAGGCTCAGCTGCGCACGTTCCGCAATGTCTCCATCACGATCAAGACCGTCGAACTCGCGCAACTGCAGACCTTGCAGACGTCGCACGACTTCGACGCGACGGTCACCTCGGCGGCGTTCCTCGATCCCGAGCCGAGGTTGTGGACGGCTTTCCGGGGCGACTCTCCGTCCAACATGAGCGGCGTCGACGACCAGCAGCTCAACGCGGCCCTGCTCGCCGGGCGCACCACCACCACGGACGACCAGCGCCGAGCTGCCTACGACACCGTCCAGCAGCGCCTCGTCGACTTGCACCCGATGATCTGGATCGCGCGCACCGCGTGCGCGGCCATCGCGACCAAGACGGTCGGCGGGCTCATTCAGTACGGCTTCGGCTCGCTGCGTCCCGAAGAACTGTGGATCGGGGCTCAGCCGTGACCCCGGCACCGACTTGGACGACAGCAACGCGACGACCGGTCAAGTGGACGACCGTTCCACGATCCGGGGAGCTGCCGCCCCTGACGCGAGCTTGGCTTTCTGTCCACTCAGGACGTCGACGACCGCCGCGGCTCGCTGACGGGCCACCTCGTGCAGGTCGAAGCGAATCGTCGTAAGGGGCGGCTGGGCGAGCCGCGCGGTGGGGATGTCGTCGGCGCCGATGACGGCCAGGTCCTGCGGGGCGTTGAGCCCTCGCTCACGGATGCCGGCGAGAACCGCGATCGCCACGTCGTCGTTGAAGGCGCAGATACCCGTGACGGATTTCGAGGTCCAGATCGAAACGGCTTCGGCGGCCCCGGCGACCTCCATCGGCGTTTCCAGGACGACCGGCGGTGCGATCCCCGCCTCGGCACAAGCGTCCTCGACACCGTGCAGGCGGTCCGTTGCCATGGCGCGGAGCCCGGACAGCGCCGGTAGCGCGAAGCCCAGGCGACGATGCCCCTGTGCGACCAGGTGACGAGCCTGCATGAGGCCGATCGGGCGGCCGGCGGCCGGCTCCTCCCCCACGGACGGCAGCACGACGGCCGCGCCGGCCAGCCGGAGGGCCTCGACCGTGTCGTCGTCAAAAGGGTCGAAGCCCACGACGACCGAAGCGCCGACGGTCGCGCAGACGTCCGCCACCGGGTTGCCGTGCGCTCCGGCGAGGTGGGTCACCAAGGTGAGACCGCGGTCGGCCAGGGCCGCGGCGAGTTCCTCGACGAACCGGCTGATGCCCGCTCCGATCGGCAGGTCCGGAATGGACAGCAGGACGATGTCGCTCCGGCCGGCGGCCAGTGCCCGGGCGGAGGCGTGCGGCCGGTACTGCAGCCGGTCGGCAGCCTCCAGCACCCGCACCCGGGTCGCCTCGGGGATCGTCTGCCCAGGCCTGTCGTTGAGCACGAAGCTGACCGTTGTCCGTGAGACGCCGGCGGCGCGCGCCACATCCAGGCTGGTGACGCGCTTGGCGGATGAAGACATGGCCCCCTCGTCACCTGGTGCCGCTCCGGTCGGCGGCAGCTGATCGCTGAGCCCACAGATTAGCTCGCACCAGCCCACCATGACGGCCGTGAGCCACTCCCTGGTGCTCTCCGGGGCACCCTGCTACTTTACAAACGCGCGTTAGTGACGCGCGTTAGTGATAGCGATCCGGGACCTCTGACCGAAAGGTACGGACGTGAGGACGAACGTCAACGACGGCTGGAGCCACCGTCGCAAGGTCAGCCCGTTCCAGGAGCTGGCCGGTGCTGACATCGGGGACTGGGCCGCCGTGGTGCTCCCCCACGACGCCGTGCTCACGACCGCCCGGCACGAGTCCGTCGAGGGCGGCCACACCAACGGCTACTTCGCGGGCGGGGCGTTCCAGTACCGGCGGACGTTCGCGGTGCCGGAAGCGGACCGGGGCAAGCGGATCCTGCTCGAGTTCGACGGCGTTCACCGCGACGCGATGGTGTACGTCAACGACGCGCTGGCCGGCCAGCACGCCTTCGGGTACTCGCGCTTCGCGGTGCGCATCGACCCGTACCTGCGCTTCGGCGCCGAGAACGAGGTGCGCGTGGAGTGCCGCACCCACCTGGACAGCCGCTGGTACGCCGGGGCCGGGATCTACCGCGACGTGCACCTGATCACCAAGGAGCCCCTGCACATAGCGCACGACGGCGTCCGAGTCACCACCCCCGACATCGACGACGAACGCGCGATCGTCGAGGTGGCGGCCACCGTGGAGAACGCCACCGGCCTCACCGTGACAACGGTGCTGAACGTCGCGGTCCTCGACGCCGAGGGCGTGAAGGTCGCCACCGGCCGGTCGCCGGTGACCCTGCTCCCCGGCGGATCCGGCGTCGTCCGGCGGCGCCTGTACGTCGAGCGCCCGCGATTGTGGGACGTCGACGAGCCGAACCTATACACCATGCGGCTGGAGCTGTCCGACGGCGGTGCGGTCCGCGACAGCGAGCGGATCACCTTCGGGATCCGGTCCCTGCAGCTCGATCCCCGCCGCGGCCTGCGCATCAACGGCCGCGAGGTGAAGCTGCGCGGCGCCTGTGTCCACTCCGACAACGGTCCTCTGGGCACCGCCGCGATCGGCCGCGCGGAGGAGCGCAGGGTCGAGCTGCTCAAGGCCGCCGGGTTCAACGCGATCCGCAGCTCGCACAACCCGTTGTCCAGCGCGATGCTGGCAGCCTGTGACCGGGCCGGGATGCTCGTCATGGAGGAGACGTTCGACGTGTGGACCTCCGGCAAGACCGACTTCGACTACGCCTTCGACTTCCCGAAGTGGTGGGAGCTCGACGTCGAAGCCTTGGTCGCCAAGGACTTCAACCATCCCAGTGTGATCTTCTACTCGATCGGCAACGAGGTCCCCGAGGCCGGGAACCCGTTCGGCGCCCACTGGGGCCGTCGCCTCGCAGAGAAGGTGCGTTCGCTGGACGAAACCCGGTTCGTCACCAACGGGATCAACGGGTTCGTCGCCGCGTTGGACATGGTGCTGGACGGGATGCGGGAGCGCAGGGCGGCCGCCGCCGAAGCGGCGGAAAGCGGTGGCGGCGTCAACACCATGATGAGTGACTTCGGCGCGGTGATGGGCGCCATCCAGGCCTCCCCACCCGTCACCGCCCGCACCGAGGAGTCGTTCGCGGTGCTGGACGTGGCGGGCATGAACTACGCCGACTCCCGCTACGAGCCGGACCGGGAGCAGTTCCCCGACCGGATCATCGTCGGTACCGAGACCTGGCCGACGTCGATCTCGGGCAACTGGGCCCTGGTCAAGGCCAATCCCCACGTGATCGGCGACTTCACCTGGACGGGCTGGGACTACCTCGGCGAGACCGGCCTCGGCGTGGTCGGCTACCGCGACGAGAACGGGGCCGGCGGCGGCTCGCTGTCCACCGGCTACCCGGGCTTGACGGCCTGGTGCGGCGACATCGACATCACCGGCCACCGCCGCCCGGTCTCGTACTACCGGGAGATCGTGTTCGGCCTGCGCGCCGCGCCCTACATCGCGGTGTTCCGTCCCGAGCACCACGGCCGCGACGTGGCCGTCGCGTCGCCTTGGGCCTGGAGCGACGCGATCGCCAGTTGGACGTGGGAAGGCCATGAGGGCAAGCCCGTCCGGGTCGAGGTCTACAGCGACGCCGACGAGATCGAGCTGCTGCTCGACGGCGAGGTCGTCGGCCGGTCGAAGGCTGATGACGATGATCGCTTCCGGACGACGTTCGAGGTGACCTACCGACCGGGGACGCTGACCGCGGTGGCCCACACCGCTGCCGGGATTTCCGGCGACTGCACGTTGACGACGGCCGGCGGCGATCTGGTCCTGCGGGCCGATGCCGACCGCGCCCTCTTGCGCGCCGACACCGCCGACCTCGCCTTCGTCGCACTCACCCTGACCGATGAGGCCGGCAACCTGCACAACGGCCGCGACCGCGCCGTCACGGTCACCGTGTCCGGGCCCGCCGTGCTCCAGGCGCTGGGCAGCGCGGAACCCGTCACCGAGGAAACCTTTTCCGCGCGTGAGCACCGGACGTTCGACGGCCGTGCGCTCGCCGTGGTCCGGCCCACCGGCGCCGGTGCGATCACCGTGACCGCCGAGGCACCGGGCTGCCCGCCCGTGAACCTCGACCTCACCGCCCGCTGACCCAGCGCCCACGCAGTTCCCGGCTCCACAGCTGCCAAGACGATGGTGATCGAGACAAAGGAGTCCGATGAGCAGCAACGACGATGCCGGAACCACGGCGCCGGCGGCGATCTCCGGCACAGCGGGCCCGGCCAATCCCCTTCTCGACCCCGTCCCGGACGATCGGCCGCGGGTGGGGGCCCGGTACATCTGGTTCAACGTCTTGGCCCAGTTCGGGGTGTACCTCGCGTTCATCACGCCGATCTCGATCTCGCTGGCGATCCGCGTCGACGCGGTCGCCCCGGGCAACGAAGCCGTCCTGGGCTACCTCCTCGGCGCGGGATCGATCGCGGCGTTGATCACCGCGCCGGTCGCCGGGGTACTCAGCGACCGGACCCGGTCCAGGTTCGGCAGGCGCCGGCCGTGGATCGTGGGCTTGTCGGTCGTCGGCGTCATCGGCCTCGCGATCATGGTCGTCGCCTCCACGGTCTTCGTTCTCGGTGTCGGCTGGGTGGTGACCCAGATCGGGTGGGGTTCCGCGCTGGCCAACCTGCAGACCTCCCAGGCCGACAGACTCCCGGAGTCACAGCGCGGCAAGGTCGCGGGACTCAGCGGCTTCGTCAGCATGGCCGCGCCGGTGATCGGTTCCGTCATCGGCGGAACGGTGGCGACCGACCCGCTGCTGCTGCTCATGATCCCCGCCGTCCTCGCGGTTCTCCTGATCGTCCCGTTCGTCCTGCTCGTACGCGAGGAGGACAGCCGGGGCCGCGGCTTCGACGACACGCTGACGCCGGCGGCCCTGCTGTCGAAATACGTCTACAACCCGCGCCGGCACCCGGACTTCTCCTGGAACTGGGCCGGCCGGTTCCTGTTCTACTTCGGCTTGACGCTCAACACCGCGTTCACGGCGTTCTTCTACGCGTCCCGGTTGGACATCCCGGTCACCGAGATCGGCGGCACCGTCGCGATCGTCGGCCTGCTCAGCGTCGTCGCCACGATCGCCGGCGCGATCGGCAGCGGCTTCCTCACGGACAAACTGCGACGCCGCAAGCCTTTCGTGCTCGGCGCCGGCGTCGTCTTCGGCATCGGCGCATTGGTCATGGCGTTCGCACCGTCGTTGCCGCTGCTGTTCACCGGGTCGTTCATCTGCTCGCTGGGCATCGGCGTGTTCTCCGCGGTCGACCAGGCGTTGTTGCTCGACGTGCTGCCGGAGCGGGACACCGACGCGGGCCGGTTCGTCGGGATCAACACCTTCGCGCAGACCGTGCCGCAAGCCGTGGCCCCGCTGATCGCCCCCGCGCTCCTGGCGATCGGTGGTGCCGGGGAGAACTACACGGTGCTTTACGTCGTGGCCGCCCTCTTCACCATCGCCGGCGGTGTGGTCGTGCTGCGGATCAGGTCCGTCCGCTGACGTCCCCCTGACCGGGCGGCCGCGGGAAAGGTGCCGCGGCCGTCCTCAGGATTCCAGCAACAGCGCCCGGAACCACAGCTCGCTGATGACGGCGGCGCCGTCGCCGTCCGCCGCGCTGGTGCCGCTGTACTCGGCGGTGCGTGTCGTGCGGACGCAGAAGGTCTCGAGCATGCCGACCAGCAGCCGGGTGACCAGCGGAATGTCGAACGGGGCGCACTCCCCCGACGCAACGGCCCGCGTGAACTCGATCTGCCACAGGCCGTAGACCGTCGTGCGGGTGGCGTGCACCAGTTCGCGCACGACCGGCTCGGCGTAGGCCAGCTCGAAGGTCATCCGCATTCCGGGCCGGTCGGTGCGGAAGCCGCCGATGTAGGCCTGGATGCCGGCCCGGATGGTCGACCGGAGGTCGGGCCCGCGCTCGAACGTCCGCACGGCCTCGACGAAGGCCGCCTGGGAGGTCCGGGCCACCTCCTGGCAGATGGCCAGCTTGTTCTCGAAGTGCATGTAGAACGCCGCGCGCGACACCGCGGCGCCCGCGGCGATGTCGTCCACCGTGAAGTCCGGGACGGGCCGCGAATCCGCCAGCGCCCGCGCCGACTCCAGCAGGTTCGACCGGGTGGCCGCGGCGTCCCCACGACGTCGTGCGGGGACCCGCCGCCCGGCAGGCGTGGCCACCGCGGGCAACGCGGAAGAGCCGGCGTCGCCACGAGGAGTCATCCGGTCACACTACTCGACCGAGGAGCAGGTCCGCGGAGCCCACGTACCCCTCGGTGACGGCGGGCGGGTCCAGCGGATCACCTGCCGAGGCGTCCGGGACGCGCCCCGTCTCGAGCCAGCGGTCGACGACTTCCCGCACGGCCGGGGCTTCGAGGAAGGAGGGGTCCATGTAGAGCGCCGTGGCCCGCACGGCCACGCGGACCGTCCCTTCCGCGCTCTGGGCGGCGCTCTGCGCACGTGCCCGGTCCTTGTCCCGCGCCGACGGCGGTTCGGCGTTCTCGTACTCGGACTGGGGGTACACCGAGTCCGAGCCGACCGCGAGGTCCCACGCCACCTGGGCAAGCGTGCCCAGCTCGGCCTGCACCGCGCCGGCCACACCCGTGACGGACCCGGCTTTCTCCAGCGTGTCCCCCAGCACGGTCGCCCCGAGGGCGGCCATCGTCATCCCCTGCCCGTAGATGGGGTTGAACGAGGTGACCGCGTCCCCGACCACGACGAAGGCTTCCGGCCGCCGGTCCAGGTCCTCCCACATCCGGCGCTGGTTGCCCGGCATCCGATAGGGCACGATCTCGCTGGTCACGGTGGCCTTCTTCAACACCTGGGCGATGATCGGGCTGTTCAGCCCCTCGAAGAAGCCCTCCATGGCGGCGAAGTCTTCCGGCGGGTAGTTGCCGGCCATGCCGTAGGCCGCCACGTCGTGCAGTCCGTTGCCGCAGGGCCGGATGGCGACGCCGAACGGGTTGGCCGGGGTGGCCGAGACCGAGATGCCGGCGAGCCCCTTCGGCAGCGCTCCCTCCGGCAGCCGGACCGTGTAGGTGGAGTAGCCCATGTAGATGCGGACGTGCCGTTCCTCGGGACGGGCGTACCCGAGGTCTTCCAGCCAGTACGGCGACCGTGACCCGCGGCCGGTGGCGTCGACGACCAGATCGCCGCGCAGCTCGCCACCGGGCACGCCGCGGACCCTCGCGCCGATCACCCGGGAGCGGTCCTCGGACCCGAGCAACCCCACCGCCATGCCCTTGACGGCTTCGACGTTCGGCAACGCCAGCACCCGGCGGCGGAGCGCCCACTCGAACACGGGCCTGCGGAACATCGTGACGATCAGGTCGCTGCGCACGCGCATGCGCCAGGCGCCGGCAACGAACTGGGAGAAGTCCGCGACGTCGTCGTAGCGCTCGCACCCCAGCTCGATCAGCTCCTCGCTGATCCCGGGAAGCAAGTCCTCGATGCGCTGGTGGCCGAGGCTGAGCAAGTGGTGCACCTGGTCACCCTGCGGGACCCCGCGCCGGGACAGCGTGGCTTCCGGCCCGTCGAGCAGCAGGACGTCGCGATCCACGACGGTGACCCGGTCCGCGGTACGGGCGAGGGCGGCCGCGGAGAGGAGGCCCGCGATGCTGCCTCCGAGGACGATGGCATGGTCGATGGTCGTCATGAGCGTGCCGGATTCCCTTCGTGGGTGGTCGGGCGAGCGGGATCAGAGGTCCAGCACGAGCCGCGGGCCGCGGCACCGGCTCACGCAGACCATCGTGGTGAACCCCTCGTCCTTCTCGTCGGCGGTGAGGTAGGTGTCCCGGTGGTCCGGCTCGCCGTCCAGCACCACGGCCTCGCAGGTCCCGCAGTAGCCGTTTTCGCAGGAGAACGGCGTGCTGACGCCGTTTTCGCGCAGCACGGCGAGAATCGTCTCGCTGGGCCCGACCGTGAGCGTGCGCCCGGAGCGGGCGAGCTCGACCTCGAACTCCTCGCCGTGGGTGTCCGCCGCCGCTACGGCGAACCGCTCCAGCCGCAGCCGGTCCGCGGCTCCGGCCGCGGCAGCCACCTCGGTGACCAGGTCCAGCATCGGGGCCGGGCCGCAGGCGTAGACCAGCCGGTCCGGCGGTAGCCCGCCGATCTCGGCGACGAGGTCCGGTCTGCCCTCGACGTCGTCCGCGGCGATCCGCACCCGGTCCCCGTGCGCGGCGACCAGCTCGTCGACGAACGCCATGTGCGAGCGGGTGCGCCCGCCGTAGACCAGCCGCCACGGCAGACCCGCGCGCTCGGCCGCGCCGAGCATCGGCAGGATCGGCGTGACGCCGATACCGCCCACCAGGAACAGGTACCCGGCCGCGGCTTCGAGGGCGAACGCGTTGCGCGGCGGCCGTACCTCCAGCACCGCGCCCGGCTCGGCGACCTCGTGCAGCTCGCTCGAACCACCGCGGCCGGCTTCCTCGCGCAGCACGGCGATCCGGTAAGTCGCGCGGTCGGCCGGGTTCCCGCACAGCGAGTAGTGCCGGACCAGACCTGAGGGCAGCACCACCTCGACGTGCGCGCCGGGCTCCCAGGGAACCAGGTCCAGGCCCGCCATCGACTCCAGGGTGACGGCGACGACCTGGTCCGCGACCCGCTCGGCGGCGCGGACCCGGAGCTTCACGGGGTTGCGGGACATCGCGCTAACCTCCGAGGAGCGCTTGGGCGGAACCGAGGTGGTGCAGAGCGGCGTAGTCGCCGTTCGGTGGCCGCTGGCCGCGCAGGTCGTACAGGTTGACCATGAGACAGGCCATCTTGTAGGCGGCGAAGGCCTCGTACCAATCGATCGCTTCGGCCCGGATCCCGGTGACCTGCTCCCACAACGCGACGGTGTCGGCCCGGTCCAGCATCCCGGGCAACAGCCGCCCGCCCAGCGGGAGGCTCTTTCCCCGCTGGTTGATCAGCCACCAGCCGAGGTCGTGCAACGCGCCGCCCGCCGAGGGCTGTTCCCAGTCCATCAGCGCGACGACGCCGAACTCGTCGTCCACCAGCATGTTGCCGATCCGCGCGTCCCCCCAGACGATGCCTTCGGGGCGGTGGGCCGGAATCGATGCCTCGAGCCGGCGCAGCACCGCCCGGTGCCGGGGCAGCGGGCGGTCCGGGCGCTCGAGCTCGTCGAGGAATCCGGCCCACCGCGACCACTCGCCCCCGAACCCGTCCCCGCCCGCCGGGACGAGGAAAGGCACCGCGGACAGCGGCACGGACGGCAGCGTGGCCAGGGTGCGCACACAGCTTTCCCAGAGCACCGCGCGCTGAGCGGTCGTGGCTTCGGCGACCCAGCCCTTCTCCAGATAGGACGGCACACTCACCGCGACCCGGCCCCGCAGCTTCTCCATGACGAAGAACGGCGAACCGAGGAGGGCGGGACTCTCCTCCAGCCAGAGGACGGGCGCGACCGGCACCGCGCCGTGCTCACCGAGGGCGCGCATCAGCGCGAACTCCTCGAAGAACACGTCGTCCCGGAACAGCTTGAACTCCGAGGGTTTGATCCGGACCACGAGGCCGCGGGTGCGATCCACGCCGTCCTCGCGCCAGTGCGCGTCGAACAGGATCGTCTCGGCGGACTGGCCCGAACCTCGCGGGTAGGTCAGCCCCGACAGTCGCAAGCCCGCGGCCCGCGGCAGCCGCTCGGCCAGCCAGCCGGTGAGCAGGTGGACGAGGTCGTCCAGATCCCGGACTCCAGGCGCGACGATCGTCCCCCCGGCGTCGGACTTCATCCCGGCACCCATGACCTCGGCCAGGCTCGGCGAGTCGGACCCTGCACCCATCTGCGCCTCCTCGCGCTTGGACGACGGCTAGATTAACACTAACGTCAGTGTCAGTCAGCGCGGTTGTGATCCATTGCCCGGAGGTTCAGCGCCATGAGTCTGCCCAGCACGTCATCCACGCCCCCTTCCACGAGCCCGGCACCCCGGTCGCTCGACGAGGCCCTCTCCCCCGCTTTTCTCTCCGCCGCCCTGGGCGTCCCGGTGCACGGCGTGCACCCCGGCGACACCATCGGCGGCGTGGCCACGAAGGTCCGGTTCCGGATCGACTCCGAGCCCGGCGTGCACCGGGACTACTGCCTGAAGGGCTTGATCGGGACGGCGCCGCCGCACCCGGGGCACGTGCGGATCACCCACACCGAGGCGAGCTTCTACCGGGACCTGGCCGCCGAAGCCGGCGTCCGGGTGCCGACGTGCCGCTACAGCGGGATCGACCCGGAAGTGGGCAACGGCCTGATCGTGATGGAGGACGTGGTGGCCGAGGGCGGCCGCTTTCTCACCGCCCTGGAGCCCTACAGCGTCGAAGAAGCGCGTGGCAGCGTCGCCCAGCTGGCGAAGCTGCACGCGGCACACTGGGGAAAGGCGGATTTCGGGCAGCTGCCCTGGTTGCGCAACCGGCTCGGCGATCTGGCCGAGAGCCCGCTGCGCACGATCGAAGAGCTGCAGGCACTGGTGGACGACCCACGCGGCGAGCCGTTGCCCGGCGAACTGCGGGACGCCAAGCGGATCACTGCGGCCCTGCGAGCGCTGTCGCTGCGCACCCGGGGTCGCGCCGAAGCGCTGGTCCACGGGGACGCCCACGCGGGCAACATCTACGTGCTGGCGGGCGAAGCCGCCTTGATCGACTGGCAGATGCTGCAGCGCGCGCACTGGAGCATCGACGTGGCCTACCACGTGAGCGCGGCACTCTCGGTCGAACACCGGCGCGCGGCCGAGCGGGAGCTGGTGGACTTCTACCTCGACCGGCTGACCGCCCTCGGCGTCGAAGCGCCGGACCGGGAGGAGGCGTGGACGGACTATCGCGCGGGAGTGGCCTACGGCTACTACCTGTGGTCCTCCACCCGCCAGGTCACGCCGCCCGTCATCCACGAGTTCTGCCTGCGCCTGGGCACCGCCGTCGACGACCTGGAGAGCTTCGCACTGCTCGACGTCTGACGAGTTAGTGACACTGGCGTCAGTATCAGTTAGATTTGCCGTGAACTTGTGCGACGAGGGATGGGAAGAGGCCAGATGCCACGCGAACGCGAGATCGAAGTCGCGATCATCGGTGGCGGGATCGGCGGGATCGGTGCCGCTGTGCACCTGGCCCGCCGCGGCACCCGCACCTTCACCGTCTTCGAGAAGTCCGAGGGCGCCGGCGGTACGTGGTGGGACAACCGCTATCCCGGCGCGCAGTGCGACATCCCCTCGGCGCTGTACTCCTACTCGTTCAAACCGCACGCCTGGACGCGTACGCACGCCAACCAGGCCGAGATCCAGGCGTACATCGAAGAGACCATCGACGAGTACCGGATCCGGGACAACATCCGTCTCGGGGCCGGGGTCAGGTCCGCCGAGTGGTCGGACGACCGCAAGCAGTACCTCGTCACGCTCGACGACGGCGAGCGGCGCTGGTTCGACGTCGTGGTCAGCGCGGTCGGCATGCTGAACGTGCCGAAGATCCCGGACTGGCCCGGGATCGACCTCTTCGAAGGACCGCTGTTCCACTCCGCGCGCTGGGACCCCACAGCGGACCTGGACGGCAAGCGGGTCGCGGTCATCGGCGCCGGCGCGTCGGCCGCGCAGGTCGTACCGGGGCTGCAGCCGCGAGTGGCGGAGCTGCTCTCCTTCCAGCGCGAGCCGAGCTGGGTCATGCCGAAAGGCGACCGCGATCTCACCGACGCGGAACGCGCCGAGCGCCGCAAGCGCGGCTGGAGCCGCCGTTTCCGGCGGAACCTGTTGCGCACCATGGACAAGGGCAGCGGCCGCGGCGACCCCGACGTCATCGCCGCGCAGAAGGCCCGGCTGGAGAAGGTCATCACCGCCGCGTTCGAGGACCGCCCGGACCTGCTCGAGGCGCTCACCCCGAAGTTCCTGCCACGGTGCAAGCGCAACGTCTTCTCGGACCTCTTCTACCCGGCTCTCAAGCAGGACAACGTCCGGCTGATCACCCGCTCGGTCGAGCGGGTCACCGCGAAGGGCGTGGTGGACGCCACCGGCGAGGAGCACGAGGTCGACGCCGTCGTGCTCACCACCGGATTCCGGGCAGCGGAGTTCCTGTCCACCCTCAAGGTCACCGGCCGCGGCGGGCAGGACCTGCACGCGCAGTGGGGCGACGACCCGCAGGCGTTCCTGGGCATGACCGTGCCGAACTTCCCCAACCTCTACCTGCTCTACGGGCCGAACACGCACGGCACCGTCGTTTCCTTCGTCCTCGAGCGCCAAGCCGAGTTCATGGCGCGGGACGTGCGCAAGCTGCGCCGGTCCGGCGGCGGGTCCCTCGAGATCCGCCCCGAGGTGGACGCCTGGTTCCAGCGGGTGCTCCAGGAGGCGATCGAGAAGGTCGAGACGTGGAAGTCCGGCTGCAACAACTTCTACCTGTCGGCCAGCGGGCGCAACGTGGTCCAGTGGCCGTGGACGCACCGCCGGTACTACCTCTGGGCCCGGTTGGCGCGGCGTTTCGTGTCGCTGCACCGACCGCTCACCCCCGAGGTCGACGCGGCCCGTGGGGACACGTCCGTGATCCCCACCGCAATGGAGGTGGCATGAAGCTCAAAGACCGGCGCGCGATCATCACCGGCGGAGGACGCGGCATCGGTCGCGCCTACGTGGAACGCTTCCTCGACGAGGGGGCCCACGTCGCGATCCTCGACCTGGACATCGAGCGCGCGGAGAAGACCGCCGCCGAGCTGGCGGACCGCGGGGAGGTCTTCGCAGTCCGGGCGGACGTGGGCGACGAGGACTCGGTGAACACCGTCGTCGCCGACGTGGCCGCGCGGCTCGGCGGGATCGACATCGTCGTGAACAACGCCGCGATCTTCGGGGACTGGAAGCCACGGGACGACACGTTCGACTACCTGAAGAAGATCACGGACGTGAACCTCCTGGGAGCGTGGCTGGTGACCCGCGCGGCGGCCCCGCACCTGGTGAAGAGCCCGTACGGGCGCGTCATCAACCAGTCGTCCACGAACGCCTACAGCTACACCTACACCGGCCCCACCGACGAGTTCCCCGGCCTGCGCTCCTACAGCTACGCGTGGACCAAGTACGGCACGAACGGGCTGACCAAGTACACCGCGGCGCAGCTCGGGAACTGGGGCGTCACGGTCAACGCGGTCGCCCCGGGTGTCATCTTCACCGAGGCGCTGCTGAACGCGGTGGACGAGAACCGGGCCAACCAGCTCGCCGACCAGCAGCCGATCAAGGGACGGATCCAGCCTTCGGACGTCGCGGGTGCTGTGGCGTTCCTCGCCAGCGACGACGCGAAGTTCATCTCCGGCCAGATCCTTCTCGTGGACGGCGGCCGGTTCATGCCGGGCTGAGCGGACGTGCCGGGGTGCCGGGGACGACCCCCGGCACCCCGCTCTCCGGGCCCGCAGGCCCGAGGTCAAGATCCGGCGAGCTGGGCCGCGAACCCGCGCAGGGCACCGACCAGCAGGCCGGGAGTCTCCAGCGCCGAGAAGTGCCCGCCCGCGGGATGCTCCGTCCAGCGGACGATGTGGTACTTCTCCTCCGCCCACCGCCGGATCGGCGGCACGATCTCCCCCGGGAACGACGAGACGGCCGTCGGCACCTCCACGAACGTGCGCTCGAGCGCCGGCCCGGTCCCGGCCGGCCGGTTCGGGGTGTACTCCTCGCCGTAGAACCGCGCGGAGGACGCCGCGGTCTCGGTGAACCAGTAGATCGACGCCGTGGTGAGGACGTCGTCCGCGGGCAGCGGGTGGGCCGGGTCCACCCAGTCCGCGAACTTCTCGGCGATCCAGGCCAGCTGGCCCAGCGGCGAGTCCGCCAGCCCGTAGGCGACCGTCTGCGGCCGGGTCGCGTTGATCAGCGCGTAGGCGGATCCATTTTGGACGTAGTCGGCGTAGCGCTTGAGCGCGGAGGATTCGTTTTCGTCCGCCGGCGGCTCGTTCCGGTGCTGTCCCGCGAGGCCGACCCCGCCCAGGTTGAGGTGCACGCCCGCGACCCGCTCGGCGTCCACCCGGCCCAGGCCCGCGGCGACCTGGTAGCCGGCGTCCCCGCCGTGAGCGAGGTAGCTCTGGTAACCCAGCCTGCGCACCAATTCCGCGATCGCCCGGGCACTCCGGTGCGCGCCCCACCCCCGCTCGCGCAGCGGACCGGAGAACCCGAAACCCGGCAGGGACGGGACGATCAGGTGGAACGCCGGATCGCCGGGGTCCGCCGGTTCGGCGAGGTCGTCGATCACCCGGCGGAACTCGGCGACGGTGCTCGGCCAGCCGTGCAGCAGCACCAGCGGCTGGGCGTCCGCGCGCGGTGACCGGCGGTGCAGGGCGTGCAACCGCTGCCCCTCGACTTCGGTGACCACCTGCGGAAACCGGTTCAGCGCGGCCTCTTCGGCCCGCCAGTCGTAGCTGTCCCGCCAGCGGTCGGCGAGAGCGCGCATCGCCACCACCGTGATCCCGTCCGCCTGGCGGGTCTCGTCCAGCTCACGCGGCCAGCGGGCGGTCCGCAGCCGGTGCCGCAGGTCGGCCACGGCCTCCTCCGGCACCTCGATCCGGAAGTCTCGCACCGTCTCGTCGGGCATCCACGGCCTCTTTCCTGTCACGGTGGTGCCGCCCGCCTTCTCGGCACCAGGGCGGCCGGCACCGGCAAAGTGCAGGATCGCGCACGAACCGGTGGCGCGCCCCGCCTCATCCCGGTGGCCGGGACGGCTCTCACGCCACCGACCAGCCGCCGTCACTGGGCAGGATCGCCCCGTTGACGTTGGCCGCGTCGTCGCTCAGCAGCCACACGATCGACGCCGCCACCTGCTCGGGCGCGACCGGCTTCGGCATCGTCGCCTTCATCACCGGACCGCCGCGCACCGCCGCGTACTGCGAACGCATTCCGCCGTCGATGTTGGTGATCGTCGGCCCGGGCGCGACCGCGTTGGACCGGACACCTTGCGGCCCGTGGAAAAACGCGACGCTGGACGTGTAACCGACGACCGCGTGCTTCGACGTCGTGTACGCCGCGCCCGCCGCCGAAGCGCGGTACGCCGCCTCGGAGGCGACGTTGACGATCGAGCCTCGTCCGGCCGCGATCATCGCCGGCAGCACGGCCCGGGTCAGGCGCATCGTCGCGGTCAGGTTCAGGTTCAGCACCCGCTCCCACAGCGCGTCGTCCACTTCGGACGGCGGAACGAAACCGTCCATGATCCCGGCCACGTTGGCGAGCCCGTCGATCCGGCTGCCGGCGGCGGCGACGATCCGGTTCAGTACCTCGGGTTCCGTGATGTCGCCGTCGACGGAAGTGACGGACTCGTTGCCGCACAGCTTGACGAGGTCGTCCAGCCGGGCCGAGTCGAGATCGGCGGCCACGACGTGCCCGCCTTCTCCGGCTATCCGGACGGCGGCGGCGAGGCCAATGCCGGACCCCGCGCCGGTCACGATGACGGTGCGATCGGCGAATCGGCGGTGGTCGCTGTGCTCAGGCATGGTGTTTCCCTTGGGTGATCGGGGGTAGGGGTGCAGCAGTCTTCCGGGGAACCCGGCGATCACTCGCTTTCCGAGTTGGCCAGGTCCAGCAGCTGGTTCACGCGGTCCGCACCGAACCGGCCGGCGCTCAAGGTGGGCATGCGGTTGAGCGGGATCTGCGCCATCAACCGGTTCACGTCGCCGCCCAGGGCGGCTTCGTTCGCGGCATCCCGCTCCGCGGTACGGCCACTCATCGCCGCCATCGCGGGCCCGGCGACCGGATGCCGCATGATCTCGCCGAGGGTCGAACGCGGGGTGAACCGCACCGGCACGTCGTCTCCGTTGATCCCGGTCACCGAAGTCGATCGGATGTCCCGGCTCGACGCGCCGACCGAGATCTCGTACCCGCCGTCTTCGACGATCCACCGGCCGAGCGATTCGCTCCAGTACGCCAGATCGGCGCGGGGTACGGACACTTCCACTTGCACGGACGAGCCCGCGGGGATCGGCACGTTGGCGAAGCCCTTCAGCTCACGCGGAGCACGCGCCACGGCGGAGCGGGGCTTGCCGACGTAGACCTGGACGACCTCGCGGCCATCTCGCTCGCCGGTGTTCGCCACGGTGACCCGGACGAGGAGGTCGTCGCGCCGTTCGGTGACGCTCAGGTCGTGGTACTCGAACGAGGTGTAGGACAGGCCGTGCCCGAACGGGTACGTCACGTCGAGTTCGCGCGCGTCGTACCAGCGATAGCCGACGAAGATCCCTTCGGCGTACCGCACGACCGAGTCGTCCCCCGGGAAGAATCCGTACGAGGGCACGTCCTGCAGCCGGACGGGTACCGTCTCGCTGGTGCGGCCCGCCGGGTTCACGATCCCGAACAGCACGTCGGCGATCCCCCGGCCGGCTCCCTGGCCCAGCAGCGCTCCGTCCAGGATCGCCGGCGCCAGCTCGGCCACCTCGCCGAGCCGGACGACACCACCGTGGCTGAGCACCACCACCGTGCGCGGCTGCGCCACGACCACGGCACGGAGCAGTTCCAGCTGCTCCGCCGGAAGCTCGAGGTGCTCCCGGTCGAAGCCTTCCGACTCCTCGTGGTCCTCCAGGCCGAGGAACACGACGGCGGTGCCGGCCGCCGCGGCCGCGACGGCGGCTTCCTCCGGCGTGTTGCCGGCGTACGTGACGGACGCCGACGGCGCGACGGCACGGATTTCGTCCAGCGGAACGTCGACGCGCGAGGGGTTGACGTGGGAGCTGCCGCTCCCCTGGAACCGGGGCTCGACGGCGAACTTGCCGATGACCGCGAGCGATCCGCCGGTGGCGAGAGGCAGAAGGGCCGAGTCGTTCTTGAGCAGGACGATGCTGCGAGCGGCCGCTTCGCGAGCAAGTGCGTGGTGGGCGTCTTCGTCGATGCTCCGGTCCGGGAACGCTTCGGCACCCGCACGAACCCGTTCCAGGAGCGCGATGACGTTGCCGGCGGCCGCGTCGACCCGGGCGGCGTCGAGAGCTCCGCTGTCCACGGCGGCCACGACTGCCGCGTCGGAGCTCGCGTCACCGCCGGGCATCTCCAGGTCGAGCCCGGCGTCGACCGAGGCGACCCGGTCGTCGACGGCGCCCCAGTCGCTCACCACGAGGCCTTCGAATCCCCATTCGCCGCGCAACACGTCGGTGAGCAGCCAGCGGTTCTGACAGGCGTAGACGCCGTTCACTTTGTTGTAGGCCGCCATCACGGTCCACGGTTTTGCGTCTTTGACGATCTTTTCGAAGCCACGCAAGTAGATCTCGCGCAGGGTGCGCGCGTCGACACGGGAGTCCGACCGCATGCGGTCGGACTCGGCGTTGTTGGCGGCGAAGTGCTTCGGCGACGCTCCGACGCCACCGGCCTGGAGGCCCCTCACCCACGCCGCACCCAGCTCGCCGGTCTGGTGTGGATCCTCGGAGAAGTACTCGAAGTTCCGGCCGCAGCGGGGATCGCGCTTGATGTTGCTTCCGGGGCCGAGCAGGACACCCACCCCGTGATGGCGTGCTTCCCGGGCCAACGCGGCTCCGACGCGCTCGACCAGTTCCGGATCCCAGCTCTGGGACAAGCCCGCGGCCGGCGGGAAGCAGGTCGCCGGCTTGCTGGCCGCGATGCCGAGGTGGTCCTCGGCCGCGTCCTGCGCCCGCACGCCTTGCGGGCCGTCCGAGAACACGACTGGCGGCACACCTGGCCCGGTCTTGCTCTTCCACGCCGAGCCGCCGCTGCCGAGTGCGGCCTTCTCTTCGAGCGGGAGAGCTTCGGCAGCGGTGACGGTCGTCGACATGACGAAGGACCTTTCTGGCGCGGGAAGGTGAGCCGAGGTAGGCGCGGCGAAAGGCGCGCAACCACCTAAGTATCACGTGATACCTAGCCTAGCGGTATCACGTGATACTGGAAAGCGTCCGAGACGATCCGCTGTGGGACCATCTGGAGGTGACGATCTCGAGGCACCCCCGCCCGGCGACGGCCGCGGACGTGGCCCGGGCCGCGGGAGTGTCCCGTGCGACCGTGAGCCACATCTTCAACGGCCGGGCCGGCCGGTTCCCCGAGGCGACCAAGGAGCGTGTCCGGGCCGCCGCCGCATCACTCGACTACCGGCCGTCGCCGGCGGGGCGGAGCCTGGTGACCGGCCGCAGCGAGACGATCGTGGTCGTCGTGCCGAACACCACCCTCGGGCCGAACATCCAGGAGGCCCTGGAGCGCATCACGGCCCGCATGGGCGCCGACACGAACGTCGTGTTGCGCTTCGCGGCCGCCGATCCCGAAACCACGATCAACGCGATCCTGAAACTGCGCCCGTTCGCGGTGGTGGACCTCGGCTCGATCGCCGGGGCGCACCGCGACCGCCTCGTCGCACAGGGCGTCCCGTGCCTGCCGGACCACACCCGGCCCACGCGAGCCGACGGCCTGCCTCTACAGGATGCGATCGCCCAGCGCCAGGTCGCGGAACTGCTCAAGCGCGGCCAACGCCGGATCGTGTACGGGTCGTTGGCGGACGGGCGCTCCGACTCGTACGGACCGGCCCGGCTCGCCGGTGTACGGAAGGCGTGTGCGGCCCACGGAGTGGCCCCGCCCCTGTGCATCGAGGTGGTGCCGGAAGTGGACGCGACCGTGTCGGCACTTCGGTCCCTCGACGCCGCGCCGGTCGGCGTCGCCGCGTACAACGACACAGTCGCCCTGGCCGTCTTGTCGGCAGCCGGGCGCATCGGATTGCGCGTCCCTGATCGGCTTTCGGTGATCGGCATGGACAACACCGACGTGGGCCGCCTCTGGAGGCCCCAGCTCACCACGATAGATGTGAACGTCGACGCTCTGGTCGACGACATCTTCGCGCAGCTGGGCGCCGAACTCGGTTCACACCAGGGACCGGGCGACACACGGGACACCACGCCCGCTCCCCTGCTCACCCTTGTCCCCGGGGAGTCGACCTAACGGCCGCCGCCCTGTCGACGAGACGGTGCACCTTGCTGCTCCAACCACGGTTGGAACGGCCGATTGTGTGGTCAGGCGGCTCGATAAGCAGACCCGTGCAGTTCTACCCCAGCCCTCCTGCGAGACGAGTGATGTTCGTGGCGTGCTGATGTGCCCGCGCGACCGTGGAACCACCGATACCGACCAATCGATCAGTCTAGCCCCGTGTGCCTCGGTGAGCAGACGCTGCAGCACGGCATCCCAGGTGCAATCGCCAGCCATCCAGTGATGCCAGGTCCAGATCGTCTGCCAAGCCCCGAACGCCGCAGGCGCATCCCGCCACGTGATCCCGCATCGATACCGATAGATGGCTTCGACCATCGACCGAGCGTCGGAGAACGACCGGCCTTTGTTGCTGCAGCGGGCCGGAAGTAGATCCTCGATCAACGTCTGCCGATCTTCTGAGAGCAGCTCAAACTGCGACGTATCGGGTAGCGTCACAGTCATTGGCCGGATCCCTTGTCCGACATGTTGCAGTCGGCAACTGGGACCGTTGACGCACTGGCTGGGCGTAACGCGTCTATGCTCGCGGGCGACTCCATGATCGACCTGCCCCGACCAGATGACAGCGGAGCGCGCAGTTGAGCGTGGTGCACGAATGGATCGTCGAGAACTTCCGCGGTATTTCGGATCCGGTCATGGTCGATCTCCGGGCCAAGGGAACCGGCGAAGCGACGTCGCTGGTCCTGCTCGGCGACAACGGCTCGGGGAAGTCATCACTCGTAGACGCGCTGGAGTTCTGCTTACGGGGTCGATTGAGCCGGCGGTCCGGGGCTGGAGCGAAGCGACGACGGGAGGTGCGCAACCTCGCCTCACGCCAGCCTCCAGCCGTCATCACGACCCTGTCGGATGGGCGGTCTGTCAAGCGGGGTGGTGGACTGTCCGGCTTAGGGCCGCAGCCGATCGGCCGCGGCGAAATGGTGCCCGAGTTTTCGGTCTCGCCGATCATCGTCCGGCGGCACGACGTCGAATCGTTCTGGCTCGTCTCCCCCAAAGAGCGGCAGAGCTTCTTCTTCGACTACCTCCGGTCGGACTATCGAGCCATAGTCCTTCCTGAGAAACGCGCCGCTCTGCTGGCTGCGCATGAGAACGCGCGACATCGACTCGTCATGGTGAGAAGAAGAATGCGTGAGGTAGGCAACGTGATCGGCGAGGAGTTGCCCACGAACCTGCGCTCGGCCCGGGAATTTCTCGAAAAGACGCTTTTGCCCGCTGCAGGCGAAGGACCTCCAGAGCGGAAGACATTGCCGCGCAACGTCCAGCGGGCCTACGACCTCATGGTCTCAGTCATCGACGAAACGAACCGGCTCGACGGCGAGGTCCGGGCCCTCTCCGCAGACGAGCCTGACGACACAAAAATCCGGGGAGTGTTGAACCGCATTTCCGACCGAGTCAGCGAGAACTTCGCGAAGGTCGCCCGCATCGACTGGGTGGACAGTGTGAACCTGGACATCGGCGAGGACCAAGAATTCGACATCATGCTGGACTTGTCCGAGGGCACGTCGGTAGCACCGGACCAGGTGTTGAGCGAGGCTGCACTCGACCTGCTAGCACTGCTGATCATCGTCGAGGTCCACGTCGAGTGCTCAACGCTGGGGCAGAGCAAACTGATCGTATTCGACGATGTGTTTCAGTCCGTCGACTCGACGCACCGGGTGCACGCGATGGACCACATCCTGGCCCGCCTCGGGGGGTGGCAGGTCATCGTCACCGTGCACGACCGGCTGTGGATGGAACTGGTACGTTCCTCGCTCAACAGGGCAGGTCACCACCACAAATCGCTGGAAGCGTTGTCGGAGGGCTTCGGGAACTCGCCCCGCCTACGCGGAGCCGGGGTCGAGCACAGCCACACGCTCAGGAACGTTCTGTCGCGCTCCGACCAGCCCTCACTGATCGCAGCAGCGGCTGGCCGACTTCTTGAAGGGCTGTCGGACAAGCTGAGCGTGTCGCTTGCCTGCAGCGTCACCCGTCAAGCAGGTGACAAGTATGACTTGGGTGCACTCTGGCCGGGAGTGCATAAGATACTGAAGAAGCACGGCCCAGCGGGAATTAGCGAAGCGGTGGCCGACATCGACCGGCTGCTGACCCTCCGGAACGTTCTCGGTGCGCACTACAACGAGTGGGCTATGTCGGTGTCCACTCAAGAAGCGAACGAGTTCGGCGCCGCAGTGCTCCGACTCTGGGACCTCACGATCTGCCCAACCTGCGGCGGGCAGTACGCGAGGTTCAGATCACCGAGCGGCAATAGGGAGATTTTTTCGATGTCGTGTAGGTGCGCAGACACGTCAGACAGCGAGATCGCCCCAGACAGGGGGTAGCTGACCTCCGCTCCAGCGAAACGAGCGCCAGCAGATGAGGCTGCGGGCACCGTTTTGCACTAGGGCGTGTCAGACAAGAGTTTCGGGTCGATTGCGGGGATGCTGCCGAGTACGTCGCGGGTTCAGTTGTTCTCGCAGCAGCAGTGGGCGCTGATCGAGGACCATCTGCCGGTCCGTACCGGTTATCGCGGACGCCCGTTCTCCGACGCGCGAGCGATGGCCGAGGAGATCATCTACCGGTATCGGTGCAGGATCGCGTGGCGGGATGTTCCGGCGGTGTTCGGTCCGTGGCAGACGATCTGGACCTGGCATCGCCGGATGGCCGGTGACGGAACCTGGGACACCGTCCTGTGCCGCTTACTCGCCGCCGCCGACGCCGCCGGGTTGGTGGACTGGTCGGTGTCGGTCGATCCTCCATGCCGTCATCACCTGGACCAAGACTTTGTCAGACACGACCTAGCGGCGTTTCAGCAGCGCTTTGGCGATCACGTTGCGCTGGATCTCGCTGGTGCCCTCGCCGATCTCCAGGATCTTCGCGTCGGCGTAGAACCGGGAGATTGCCGATTCGCGCATGTAGCCGTAGCCGCCGTGGATCTGGACGCTCGCGCTCGCCGCCCGGTTGGCGACCTCCGACGCGAACAGCTTCGCCATCGCGGCCTCCTGGCTGAACGGACGGCCCTGGTCGCCGAGCCACGCCGCCCGGTAGACCAGCGCCCGGGCGGCCTCGATCTCGGTCGCCATGTCGGCCAGCTTGTGCGCGACGGCCTGGAACCCGCCCAGCGGGCGGCCGAACTGCTGCCGGTCGGCCGCGTGCCTCAGCGCCAGGTCGAGCGACGCCTGGGCAAGCGAGAGCCCGAGCGCCGCCACACTGATCCGGCCGCCGTCGAGGACCGCGAGGAACTGGCGCAGCCCGTTGCCCTCCTCGCCGATCAGGTGATCGCCGGGCAGCCGGACGTCGGTGAAGACCAGCTCGCGGGTGTCCATCGCGTGCCAGCCGAGCTTGCGCAGCGGCTGCCCCTTCTCGTACCCGGGGGTGCCGTCCGGGACGAAGAACGTGCCGTAGCGCTTCTTGCCGTCTTCGCCGTCGCCGGTCACGGCCAGCACCGTGACGCCGAGGCTCATCTCGGTGCCAGCGTTGCTGATGAACATCTTCGTGCCGTTGATTACCCAGCTGTCGCCGTCGCGGCGGGCCCGGGTCCGGATGCTCGCGGCATCGGATCCCGCGGTCGGTTCGGTCAGCCCGAACGCGCCGATGTTCTCCCCCGTCGCCAGCGGAACCAGCCAGCGCTGCTTCTGCTCTTCGGTGCCGAACGCGGCAAGCGGCAGCGACGCGATCGTCGAGTGCGCGTTCCACGCCGACGCCACGGACTGGTCCGCCGCTCCGAGCGCCTCCATCGCCGCGACGTACGACACGAACCCGGCGTTCGCGCCGCCGTAGGCCTCGTCGACCAGCATCCCCATCAGGCCCAGCTCGCCCAGGGCGCGGAAGACCTCCGCCGGGAAGTGGGCCCGCTCGGACCAGTCCGCCGCGTACGGCTCGATCTCCTTGGCCGCGAAGTCGCGGACCAGCCGCTGGACGGCGACGGCGTCCTCGGGCAGGTCGAAGTCCATCAAAGCTCCTTCGGGGTCAGCAGGATCTTCAGGTGCCCGCCGCGGTCCGCGTCGAGCTCGGCGAACGCCGCCAAACCGTCGGAAAGCGGATACGTGCCGGTGTGCAGCGGGCCCGGGTCGAACCGCTTCTCGGCGATCAGGTCCAGCACCCGGGGGATGTCGAAGTTGTAGCCGAGCGAACCGACCACGGTCCGCTCGAACGGCACGATCTGGTTGATCGGCAGCGACGCCGCTCCCCCGCTGATCCCGGCCAGCACGACACGGCCGCCGCGGCGGACCGTGGTGACCGCCAGCTCGACCAGCGCCGGCAACCCGGTCGCCTCGATCACGACGTCCGGGCCGACGCGGCCGGTGCGCAGGAACACCTCACGCCGGACATCGGCCGACGCCGGGTCGAAGACCTCGGACGCGCCCAGCTCGGCAGCGCGCTCGGCCCGCGCGGTCACCGGCTCGCTGACGTAGACGCCGGCCGCGCCCGCCAGCTTCGCCGCGAACAGCGCGGCTACGCCGATCGGCCCCGCGCCCAGGATCAGGACGTTGTCCCCCGGCTGGACCGTGCCGCGGCGCACCGCGTGCAGCCCGACCGCCAGCGGCTCGGCCAGCGCGGCCAGGTCGTCCGGGACGGCGTCCGGGATCCGGACGAGCCCTTCGACCGGCACGGTGACGTAAGGCGCGAAAGCCCCGTCCGAGGCCAATCCGACCGAGCCGCCCTTCGCGCAGATGTGGTATTCACCGTGGCGGCACCACCGGCAAACCCCGCATCGCAGGCAGGGGTCGGCGACCACGCGCGTGCCGACGTCGATCCCGGGCACCGGGCTGCCCAGCGCGGTCACCCGGCCGCTGAACTCGTGCCCGAGGGTTACCGGCGGCTCGTGCCCGGTCAGCGGGTGCGGGCCGGTGCGGATGAGGTTCGGGCCGTGCCGGAACTCGTGCAAGTCTGTGCCGCAGATGCCACTGAAGGCGACTTCGACCACGGCCTGTCCCGGTTCCGGCGGGCCCGGTTCCGCGACGTCGTCGAGCCGCAGATCCCCTCTTCCGTGCCACCGCAGGGCCCGCATGCCCATCGCTTCCCCTCGCCGCTTGTATTTTAGTCCGAACGGTACAAGAATCGTGGTTCCTCGCCGGATGTCAAGGGGCGAGGGCGGTATCACGAGCAGACAAGGCAAGGACGCGATGACTGCCACTGTTGCCACCGAGCTTTCCGCGGACCCGGCGGCGCTCTTCGAGATGTACCGGCGAATGCGCTTGATCCGGCAGTTCGAGGACCGGGCGTCGCGGCTCTACCGCACCAACGAGATTCCCGGTTTCCTGCACCTGTCCATCGGCCAGGAAGCCTCCGCGGTGGGTGCGTGCTGGCCACTCGACGACCGTGACGTCGTGACCTCGACGCACCGCGGGCACGGGCACTGCATCGCCAAAGGCCTTGACGTCACCGGCATGTTCGCCGAGCTGATGGGCCGGCGCACCGGAACCTGCCAGGGTCGCGGCGGCTCGATGCACATCGCCGATCCCCGCAAAGGGATCTTCGGCGCGAACGGGATCGTCGCGGCCGGACTGCCCATCGCGACCGGCGCCGCCACGGCCGCACAACTGCGCGGGGACGGCGGGGTCGTACTGGCCTTCTTCGGCGACGGCGCGGTCGCGCAGGGCATGTTCCACGAAGCCGTCAACCTGGCCGCGGTGTGGCAGCTGCCGGTGATCTTCTGCTGCGAGAACAACCACTACGCCGAATTCTCGGCCGCCGCGGACCAGCACCGCGCGACGCTGGCCGACCGCGCGCGTGGCTACGGCATCGACTACGCCCACGTGGACGGCAACGACGTCGTGGCCGTCGCCGACACCGTGACCACGCTCGTCGCCAAGCTGCGCGCGGGTGCCGGACCGGTGCTGCTGGAAGCCGAGACCTACCGCTGGCACGGGCACTACGAAGGCGACCCCGAGCGCTACCGCGAACCCGAGGAGCTGGCATCGTGGAAGGAGCGCGACCCGCTGCCGCGCCTCGCCTCGCGACTCGACCCCGGCCGGATCGCGGAGATCGACCTCGAGATCGACGTCCTGATCGAGAAGGCCGTCGCCGAGGCGAAAGCGGCTGAAGAGCCGGCGCCCGAGACGCTGCACCACTACGTCGGGGTGCCTCGCGAACCGGTGGCCGAGCCGCCGGAGCCGACCGGCGAGATCTTCCGCACGATGGACGCCGTCCACGACGCGCTGGACTACGAACTCGGCTCCGACAAGGGCGTCTTCGTCGCCGGGATCGACGTCGGCGCCGGGGGCAACGTCTTCGGCCTGACCCGCGGGCTCGCCGAGAAGTACCCGGGCCGGGTGCGCGACACCCCCATCTCCGAAAGCGCAGTCGTCGGCGTCGGTGTGGGCGCCGCGATGGCCGGGATGCGGCCCGTGGTCGAGCTGATGTACCTGGACTTCATCGGCGTCTGCCTGGACCAGCTGATGAACCAGGCCGCGAAACTGCGCTTCATGACCGGCGGCGCGGTGACCCTCCCCCTGGTAGTCCGCACGCAGTTCGGCGCGGGCAAGTCGTCCGGCAGCCAGCACTCCCAGAGCCTGGAAGCCCTGCTGGCGCACATCCCCGGGCTCACGGTCGTGATGCCCTCGACGCCGTCCGACACCTACGGGCTGCTGCGGGCCGCGATCCGCGACCCCAACCCTGTGGTGTTCATCGAAAACCGGCTGCTCTACGGCCGCAAGGGACCGCGGCCGGAGCCGGGGCACCTGATACCCCTTGGCAAGGCCGCGATCCGCCGGGAGGGCACCGACGTCACCCTGGTCTCGTACTCGAAGCTGGTGCACGACTGCGTGGCCGTCGCGGAGCAGCTGGCCGGCGAGGGCATCAGCGTCGAGGTCATCGACCTGCGGACCATCGCGCCGCTGGACACCGAGACCGTCCTGCGCTCATTGGCCAAGACCGGCCGGCTCGTCGTCGCGCACCAGGCCGTCGAGCAGTTCGGTGTCGGCGCGGAGCTGGCCGCGCTCGCCGCGGAAGAGGGTTTTTGGACGCTCGACGCGCCGGTGATCCGGGTCGGCGCGGCCGCGACACCGGCACCGTACGCGCCTTCGCTGGAACGCGAATGGCTGCCGAGCCCGGACCGCATCGCCGCCGCCGTGCGCCGGTCGGCAGCTGCCTGATCGGGCCTTGTCAGCTTCGCTCCCCATGTTTCTCCACCAGGAGGGCTTGATGTACAACTTCGCCGGCGTCGTCGAGCACAACGCGGCCCACCACCCCGACCAGGTCGTGCTCTCCCAGGGAGACCGGCGGCTGACCGGGCGCGAGCTCGACGAGCGCGTCAACGCCCTGGCGGCCGGCCTGCGCGACCTCGGCGTCGGCGCGGGCGACATCGTCGCGCTGCTGCTCTACAACCACCTCGAATTCCTCGAGACGGTCTTTGCGCTCAACCGGCTCGGCGCGGCGTTCCTGCCTCTGAACTACCGCCTCTCCCCCGTCGAGTGGGAGTTCATCCTCGGCCACGCGTCGGCGGTCGCGATCCTCACCGAGCCCGAGTTCGCCGACGCCGTGTCCACCCAGGGCCTCAAGCACCGCATCCTCCTCGGCGGCAGCAGGCCGGGCTGGGAGTCCTACGACGACCTGGTCTCCGCACACCGCGGTGACCGGGTTCCCCTCGCCGACGTCGGACCGAGCGACCTGCAGCGGCTGATGTACACCTCCGGCACGACTTCCCGGCCCAAGGGCGTGCCGATCACGCACCACAACCTGCTGTTCAAGAACCTCGCGCACATCGTCGAGTTCGGCCTGGGCCAGGACGACCGCACGCTCGTGTGCGGTCCGCTCTACCACGTCGGCGGGCTGGACCTGCCCGGCCTGGGCACGCTGCACGCGGGCGGCAGCCTGCACCTGGTGCGCCGGTTCGACGCGGCCGAAGTCGTGGCGCTGATCGAGCGGGAGCGGCCGACCAACATCTGGCTCGCCCCGTCGATGATGAACGCCATCCTGCAACTGCCTGATCTGCGCGCGCGGGACACGTCGTCGCTGCGGTTCATCATCGGCGGTGGGGAGAAGATGCCCGAACCCTTGGTCGGCCGGATCCAGGAGGCGTTCCCGACCGCGTGGTTCGCCGACGCGTACGGGCTCACCGAAACCGTCGCCGGCGACACGTTCAACGACGCCGATCACGTCCTGAGCAAGGTGGGTTCCGTCGGCAGGCCGGTGCAGCACCTGCGGGTGCGCATCGTCGACGAGCACGACGCGGAGGTCGCTCCCGGCGAACTCGGCGAGATCACCCTTGCCGGGCCGAAGGTCTTCGCCGGTTACTGGCGGGACGAGGAAGCGACCGCGAAGGCGATCCGGGACGGCTGGTTCCACACCGGCGACATCGGCCGGCTGGACGAAGACGGCTACCTGTACGTCGAAGACCGCAAGAAGGACATGATCGTCTCGGGCGGCGAGAACATCGCCACCCCCGAGGTCGAACGCGTGCTGTACGAGCACCCGGACGTCGTCGAGGCCGCCGTCGTCGGACTTCCGCACGAACGCTGGGGCGAGGTGCCGCAGGCGTTCGTGGTGCGCCGCGAGGGTTCCGGCCTGGACGCGGAGAAACTGGTCGCGCACTGCCGCGAACGGCTGGCGAAGTTCAAGGTGCCGGCCGACATCCGGTTCGTCGACGAGTTGCCCCGCACCCCGTCGGGCAAGGTCCTCAAACGCACCCTCCGGGCGGCCACGGCATGAAGGAGTTCGACCTCTCGGGTCGGACGGCGTGGGTCACCGGAGCCGGCAAGGGACTCGGCCGCGTCATGGCGGCCGCCCTCGCGTCCGCCGGTGCACGCGTCGCCGTCACGTCCCGCACCGAGTCGGACCTGACCGAGCTGGCGGCGGAACTGGGCGACGCCACGCTGGTGCTGCCCGGCTCGGTGGACGACCCCGGGTTCGCCGACGAATGCGTCGACCGGATCGGGAAGCTGGACGTCCTCGTCAACTGTGCCGGCATCAGCCCGACGTTCCGCCGCAGCGAGCAGGTCTCGGACGAGGACTGGCAGCGGGTGCTGCGGGTCAACCTCGACGGCACGTTCTTCTGCGCGCGGGCGGCCGGAAAGCGGATGCTGGAGCAGGGCTCGGGCAGCATCGTCAACGTGTCGTCCGTGCACGCCACGACCGGGTTCGACCGGATCGCCGCGTACGCCGCGAGCAAGGGCGGCGTCGAGGCCTTGACCCGCGTCCTCGCGGTCGAATGGGCCGATCGCGGGGTGCGCGTGAACTCCCTGGCCCCCGGCTACTTCGCGACGGACCTCTCCCACGGCCTGATCTCCAGCTCGTGGGGCGAGCGCGTGCGGAACGCCGTTCCGCAGGGCCGGATCGGGGATGCGAGCGAACTCGCGGGGGCCGTCGTGTTCCTCGCGAGTGACGCCTCGTCCTACGTCACCGGAAGCACCCTGTACGTCGACGGCGGATGGACGGCGCGATGAACGTCACCCTCACCCCGCATGCCGGCGAGGAACGCCTAGCGGTCCTGCGCATCGACCGGCCGCCGGTGAACGCCCTGAGCCAGGCCATGTGGGACGCCCTGCTGGCGGTCGGCGAACAGCTGCACGAGAATGGCAGCCCGTACCGGGCCGTCGTGATCACCGGCGGACGGCACTTCGCGGCCGGCGCCGACGTCAAGGAGATGCTCCCGCTGACACCGGCCGAGTTCGGTGCGCGCAACCGGGTGCTGCAACGCGCTTTCCACCTGGTGGCGACGGCGCCGCAGGTGACCGTCGCGGCCATCACCGGCTACGCCCTGGGTGGCGGTTGCGAGCTGGCGCTGGCGGCCGACTTCCGCGTGGCCGGCGCCGGAGCCGTTCTGGGCCTGCCCGAGATCACCCTCGGGATCATGCCCGGCTCCGGCGGCACCCAGCGGCTCGGCCGGATCGTCGGCCACGCCCGCGCCAAGGACCTGATCCTGTCCGGTCGTCAGGTGCGCGCCCACGAGGCCCTGGAGATCGGCTTGGTCCACCACGTCACCGAAGACGAGACGGTGTTCACCGAGGCCGTCGAACGAGCGCTGACGTACGCGCGGGGCCCGATCGCGTTGCGCCACGCCAAACAAGCGCTCGACGCCGACCTGCCCATCGACGCGGGCCTGGCGCTGGAAGCCGACCTCATCACCGCCTGCTTCGCGAGCGAGGACGGGCAACACGGGCTGCGCAGCTTCGTCGAGAACGGACCCGGCAAGGCAACGTTCCGCGGGTGATGACGGGAGCCCGCCGGACGGACCGGCGGCTCCCGTGGTCCTTGCCACCTCCGAATCAATAGTATTATATAACTGATTCAGCTCACGGACGGAAGGACGGTCGGCGATGACCGAATTCGGCATGCCGTGGCCGGGCGCGGAGGCGGGCCGGATCGCGGAGAGTCTGGGCGTGCCCGCCTTCTGCACCGGGGAGTTCGTCGACCACGACGCCTACGTGACGGTGGCGGAGATGGCCGCCGCGACCGACCGGGCGCTGATCGGCCCCGCGATCGCGTACGGGTTCGCCCGCACGCCCTTCGCACACGCGGCCGCTGTCCGCAGGCTGTGGAAGCAAGCGCCAGGGCGGGTTTTCGCCGGGCTCGGGTCGGGGGCCTACGCCATCAACCGCGACTGGTGCGGGGTCGAAGCCGATCGGCCGGTCGAACGGATGACCGAGCTGGTCGGCGCGGTCCGTGCCTGGCTGCACGCCGAGAACGGGCAGACCGTCCGCTACGACGGCGAGTTCTACCACGTGCGGGCCAAGGTCCAGGCGCCGGTGCTCGGGAAGATCGACGCGCCCATCCTTCTGGCGGGCTTCAACAAGCGGATGGCGGCGGCAGCGGGACGGGTCGCGGACGGCGTGATCGGGCACGGGTTGTTCACCGCGGACTGGTGGACCGAGGTCGTCCGCCCCGCCGTGGAGCGCGGCGCCGGGGAGTCCGAACGCGACGCCCGGCCGTCGGAACACGGCTGGCTGCTCTGCGCGATCAACGACGACGACCCCGAGCGCGCCGTCACCGACATACGCCGGATGATCGCCTTCTACCTGACCGTCCGGACCTACGACCCGTACGTCCGCTTCCACGGCTGGACCAAGCAGGTGGAGCTGATCCGGGAGGCGTTCGCGGAGAAGCGCATCGACGACATGACGCGGGCGGTCACCGACGACATGGTCGACGCCATCGGGATCTGCGGCAGCACCGCCGACGCGGCATCGGCGTTGCGGCGCCGCGAGGGCACGATCGCTCGTGACATCGCGTTCCTCGCGCCGCCGTCGTTCCTCGTGAGCGAGCGCCGCAAGCAGGCTTACTCGCAGGCCTCGCTCGCGCTGCTCGAGCCCGGAGCGAATCAGGACCTCGGTAACTAGGCCGGCAGGCCCAGCCCCGCCGCGACGTGCGGGGCGACGCCCGCGGCCAGGCTGCGATGGCCGTCGTCGCCGGGGTGCAGGCCGTCGGCCAGCTCGGCGTCCGGCACCAGGCCGAGCCCTCGGACGAGGGTGATCCGCTCGTCACCGGTCGCGACCGCGAACTCGTCCACGGCTTCCTCGAGTGCGGTGCGCAGCTCGGCGTGCGTCGCCCCGAACCGGTTGGGGACGTCCTCGGCGTCCGGCCGCCTGATCGGGCTCACCACGACGACGGGTGCTCGAGGCAGCCCCTGACGCAGGGCGGTGAGGAACACCCGCATCGTCTGGCCGATCTGCGCGGCATCGGTCGGCAGCGAAGACCACGCGTTGGTGCCCCACGCCACCGCCACGGCCGCCGCCTCCGAAGCGCCGACGACGTCGGCCGCCTGCAGCTCGCCCCGTGCGGCGCCGGCGAAGCCCAGGTTGACCAGGTCCAGCCCGAGCCCGGCGGCCACTAGCGACGGCCACGCCAGGCCGCACTCGGTGACCGACCAGCCCTGGGAGATGGAGTCGCCGTAGACCACCCACAACGGCCCGCGCGGCGCGGGAGCCAGGCTCCCGCCCACCGGGGAGACGCCGTCGACGCGCACCTCGACGGCTTCGGGCAGGTAGACCCGGACCACCTCACCCGGTTCCCGTTCCGGGAGCGGGATCCGCACGGTGCCGTCGCCGCCGGGCACGGGAACCACGCTCACCGGGAGCCGGCCCGCCCGGACCACGAAGGC
The DNA here is from genome assembly GCF_030269325.1 of Amycolatopsis sp. NBRC 101858. GTDB lineage: Bacteria > Actinomycetota > Actinomycetes > Mycobacteriales > Pseudonocardiaceae > Amycolatopsis > Amycolatopsis ponsaeliensis. The sequence continues at coordinate 211,341 of NZ_BSTD01000003.1, forward strand.
CAAGGGAACACCCGGCGCCGGAACACTCGTACGCTCCCCCAGCCGGACGTCGAAGTCGAGTGCGGTCGCCGTCCCGGTGAAGGCCAGGTGCACACCCGCGGGCACCCGCGCGGCCCGCACGGTGTCGTGCGTGAGCTTCGCGCTCTGCGCGGCGGGAAGACGCGAACCCGCCGACCACGAAAGAGACGGCAACACCCCGCGCACCAAAGACTCCGGATCGATCCGGTCCATTCCGGCCACCTCGCTCCACGTCGACACAGTCAGCTTCTTGACCTGGTTGAATCCGCTAGCGCACCGCGACCGGGTTGACCAGGCCGCCGGTGCTCCTCGGGAAGGGTTCCGGGGTGGCGTTCAGCAGGAAGGTGTACCGGCCGTCCGCCGCGCACGCCGCGGCGAGGTCCTCCAGCACGAAGTTCTGCCCCTGGAGCAGTCCCATCATCACCAGGTTCAGCACGTGCACCGGCAGCACGACGTCGTCCACACCCGCCGGGATCAGCTCCATCGGCATGTTGTCGATGGCCACGGCCGCGATGCGGCGCTCGTGGAAGTACACCGGCGCGTCGTGGTCCAAGGCCGGCACGGGACGCCGGTAACCCGGGACGTCACCCGCCAGGAAGTACGAAGCCTGCCCGGTGCGCACCAGGAGGATGTCCCCCTCTTCGACCGGGGTGCCCTGCGCCTCCTCGACCGCCTCGAGCACCGCGCGCGTCACCGGGAAGCGCCCCGGCAACCGGTCGACGCCCTCGTGCCGGGCGACGTCGAGCAGAACACCACGCGAAACTACGCTCCCCGCGGCCTCGATCCCCAGCTTCGTGGCACCGGTCGCGTCGATCGCCTCCGCCGGGAAGCCGTTGTACAGCACACCGCGGTGGCTGCAGTGGGAAAGCGCGTCCCAGTGCGTCGCCGCCTGGGTCGGTGTCACGACGATGTCGTCGCTGTAGGCACAGGCATCCGGGGACGCGGCCATGGGCGTGTTGACAGCCAGCATCGTGCGGACCGGGTTGATCCGGCCCGGGACCCCGGTGCCGTCCTGCGGGCTGGCCAGGGACAGCGGCATCGCCAGGGAGAACGTCTCGCCCGTCACCACCGACGCGGCACCTTTGCGGACCACTGCGCGGGTGACGAAGTTCAGCGTCCCGCGCTGGTCGTCGGCACCCCACCGGCCCCAGTTGCTCAGCTTCCCGGCCAGTGCACCGAATTCGGCGGCGGACACCACGTCTCCGGCCTCCTTCGTCACCTTCAGTAGTTTAATGAGTTGGATCTTAGTGGTGTCATCGCAGGTCGATGGGCCCGTGGACCGCTCACCAGTACAATGATTGACATGAGTTCCACCAATGCAGTGGCGCCGGTCGGCGAGCTCGTCCGCGCGCCGAAGACCGCCGAGCTGATCGCGACGCAGCTGCGGCGCCGGATCGTCCGGCGTGAACTCACGGCCGGCGAGCTGCTGCCCCCGGAAACCCAGCTCATGGAGCAGTTCGGGGTGTCCCGGCCGACGCTGCGCGAGGCATTCCGGATCCTCGAGACCGAGAACCTCATCACCATCCGCCGCGGCAGCCGCGGTGGCGCCCAGGTGCTCGCCCCGGACGTGTCCGTGGCGGCCCGCTACGTCGGCCTGCTGCTGCAGATCCAGGGCACCACGCTCGACGACGTGTACGAAGCGCGCATGATCGCCGAGCCCGCGTGCGCCCGCATGCTGGCCAAACGGCGGACGAAGCAGGACCTCGCCGACCTCACCGAGGTCGTCGAGCAGCTGCGGTCGGCGATCGACTCCCGCGACAACGCGGTGCCCGACCCGGCCCTGTGGTCCCGGCTGACCTACCGGTTCCACGAGCTGATCATGCAGCGCTCGCGGAACAAGACGCTCGCCGTGCAGGGCGCCGTGCTCCAGGACATCGTCGCGACGCACCTGGAGCACCGGGTCTCCCGCAACTTCGACTCGACGGAGTCCCCGGAGCGCTTCCGCCGGGCGATCCGGGCCTACCGCAAGCTCGTCACCCTGGTCGAAGCCGGGGACGCCGACGGCGCCGAGCGGCACTGGCGCAACCACATGGAAGCCGCCGCGAAGTACCTGCTCAAGGACGAACTGCACAACAAGCCCGTGGTCGACCTGTTCGGCTGAACTCGACGGGTGTCTTATGAGGCGACCCGGCCGAACGTGCTGCCGTGGAACACCAGCGGCGAGACGAGCGGCTCGGCCCGCAGCCCGTGGATCCGCAGCACGGCGATACCGTGGTCACCCGCGGGAACTTCGTCCTCGACCGTGCAGCTCAGCCACAGGCTCGCGCCGTCGATGAAGACTGCGCCCGCCGGGTCCCGCGTCCAGCTGACACGCTCGAAGCGGTTGCCGGACTTGCGGGCGAGCTGGCGGCACAGCAGGTCCTGGTCCTCGGCAAGCACGCTGATCCCCAGCCGGGCGGCGGGCCTGAGCACCGGCCAGGTGGTCGACGTCCGTCGTACACACACGGAAACGAGCGGCGGGTCGAGCGACACCGACGTGAACGAGCTCGCCGCCAGCCCGGCAGGGGCGCCGTCCGCGAGCGCGCAGACCGCCACCACCCCGGACGGGAAGCAGGCGAAGGCTTCGCGCAGGCTCTCCCCGCCGGGCACGGCCGCGAGTTCCGGGCCCGTCACGACTCACCCGAGGCCGCGGCGTGCTGGGCCAGGACCCGTTCGGCCAGCTTGACGTGGGCCGCGTCGACCAGCTGGCCGTCGACGCTCGTCGCGCCGAGGCCGTCCGCTTCGGCGGCCCGGTAGGCCGCGAGGTTGCGCTGCGCGCGTTCGACTTCGGCGTCCGTCGGGCGGAAGACGCGGTTCGCGATCTCGATCTGCGACGGGTGGATCGCCCACTTCCCGTTGAAGCCCAGGGAAGCCGCGTTGCTCGCGTCCCGCTCGTAGCCTTCCGGGTCGCGGAAATCGGGGTACGGCGCGTCGATGGCGAGGATCCCCGCGATGCGGGCCGCGGTCAGGACCTGCATCCGCGCGTAGTACCAGAAATCGCCGGGATACGGCTCGCGCGGCTGGAAGTTCGTGTCCACCCGCGCCCCCTGCGACACCGAGAGGTCTCCGGCACCGAAGATCACCGCGTCCAGCCGGGAACTGGCCGTCGCGATCTCCTCGACGTGCGCGACCCCGGCGACGTCTTCGATGAGCACTTCCAGCCGGATGCGCTTGCGCAGGCCCAGATCCTCCTCCAACTGGGTCAGCAGGACGTCCACCCACCAGACGTCCCGGGCCGCCGTCGCCTTGGGCACGATCAGGGTGTCGAGGTGCTCCCGGGCCCCGGTGACGACCTCGATGATGTCTCCGTGGGCCCACTTCGTGTGGATGCCGTTGACGCGCACCGCGCGGGTCGTGGCGCCCCAGTCGTGCTCGGTCAGTGCGCGCACGGCGAGGCCCCGGGCCTTCTCGCGCATCGCCGGCGCGACGGCGTCCTCCAGGTCGAGGAACACCAGGTCGGCGCCGGACGCGGCCGCCTTGGTGAACATCCGCTCGCTGGTGGCGGGGGTGGCCAGCTCGGAGCGCCGCAGGAGCTCAGGCACCGCTCGCCTCCTCGGTCTTCGCGAACTGGTTCTCCGGCTGGGCGAGCGACAGGGTGTCCCGCAGCGTCGCGCCCGGGTACTCGGAGCGGAACAGGCCGCGGCGGCGCAGCTCCGGCACGACCAGCCGGACGAAGTCCTCGAAGGCGCCCGGGAAGTGCGTGGCCGCCAGGACGAACCCGTCGGACGCGCCCGACTCGAACCACTCCTGCATCTGGTCGGCGACCTGCGTCCCGGTGCCCACGAACCGCGGTCCCTGCAGCAGCGTCGCGCGGTGGTTGGCCAGCGTGCGCAGCGTCAGCTTGCCTTCGCCGACGTGCCGCCGCACGCCCTGGACGAGCCCCCGGATCCCGGACACCGAGTCGATCAGCTCGTCGGTGACGACGTCGTCGAGCGAGTGCTCGGCGAAGTCGTGGTTGGTCACCTCCGACAGCAGTGTCAGCGACGCCATCGGGTGCACCAGCTCGTCGAGGAAGATCTTCTCCTTCTCGCGCGCGATGGCCTCGGTCTCGCCGACGATCGTGTAGGCCATCGGCAGCAGCTTCACGGTGTCGGCGTCGCGGCCGGCCTCGGTGATCAGCTTCTTCTGCTGCTGGTAGTGCTCCAGCGCGATCTCCTGGGTCGGGTCCGAGGTGAAGATGAGGTCGGCCCACCGCGCCGCGAACTGCATGCCGCGCCCGGACTGGCCGGCCTGGATGATCACCGGCCGGCCCTGCGGTGTGCGCGGCACGGTCAGCGGGCCGCGCACCGTGAAGTACTCGCCCTGGTGGTCGATCTCGTGGACGCGCTCGGGGTCGGCGAAGACGCCGTTCGCGCGGTCGTCGAGGATCGCGCCTTCTTCCCACGAGTCCCAGAGCTTCGAGACGACCTCGATGAACTCCTCGGCCCGGTCGTAGCGCTTGTCATGGGCGAAGTGCTGCTCCAGGCCGAAGTTCTGCGCCTCGGCGTCGTTGACCGAGGTGACGACGTTCCAGGCGGCCCGGCCGCCGCTGAGGTGGTCGAGCGTGGCGAAGGTCCGCGCGACGTGGAACGGCTGGTAGTAGGTGGTGGAGTAGGTCGCGCCGAGTCCGATGTGCTCGGTCGCGGCGGCGACCGCGCCCAGGACGGTGCTCAGGTCGAGCTTGATCGGGCGTGCGCCGCGGCGCACGGCCTCGGCGGGCGAGTTGCCGTAGATGGTGGGCATCGCGAGCCGGTCGTCGAAGAACATCAGGTCGAAGGTGCCTTCTTCGAGCACCCGCGCGATCCGCTGGTAGTACCGCAGGTCGAGGTAGTCCGCCGCGGAGCTGGGGTAGCGCCACGAGCCGGAGTACACCGACACGTTGGACGCCTGCAGGAAGGCGACGAGGGTCATCTGGTCTGTGCGTGGTGTGGTCATCGGGGCCTCTCGAGGGCTTCGCCGGACCGGCAACTGATACATCAGTTCCGTACTGATATATTCATTGCGCCGACGAGCCGTGTCAAGGTGAGGAGACCCGGAATGAGCGCCACCGACCTCGGACCGTGGCCGATCGACCTCGCCCCGGACGAGAGCGAGACGTACCGCACCGGCCGGGAGCGCATCGTCGACGTCCTGCGCGACCGCGTCCTGTCCGGCGTGCTGGCCCCCGGCACCAAGCTCAACCTCGACGCGCTCGCCGAGGAGTTCGGCACCAGCCGCACGCCCGTGCGCGAGGCTTGCCTGTCGCTGAGCCAGGACGGGCTCGTGCGTGTCGCCCAGCGCAGCGGGATCGTGGTGATCGGCCTGTCCCCCGAGGCGGTCCTGGAGAACTTCGCGTTGATGGCCGCACTGTCCGGGCTCGCCGCGCAGTGGGCCGCGCGCGGGGTCACCGAACGGGAGCTGCTGCGGGTGCGGGAACTGCACCGCGAGATCAAGGTCGCCGCCGCAGTCGGCGACGACATCACCACGCTCAACTGGGAGTTCCACCGCGAGATCAACCGCGCCTGCCACTCGGCGCGCCTGCAGCGGATGCTCGCCGAAGCCGGCCGGCTGATCCCGCGGCGGTTCTTCGAGCTGTTCCCCGAGCACGTGCCGTGCAGCCTCGACGAGCACGACGCGCTGGTGGCCGCGCTCGGCAGCCGGGACGAGAGCACCGCGAGGCAGGTCGCCGAGCAGCACTTCGACAGCGCCGCCGAGCTGCTGCGCCGCCAGTTCGCCGAACGGAGCTGATCACAGCTGGACGACGACCGTCTTCGTGGCGGTGTAGGCATCCAGCGCTTCGACACCCTTCTCGCGCCCGTAACCCGACTTGCGGAACCCGCCGAACGGCAGCTCCACGCCGCCACCGGCGCCGTAGGTGTTGACGTACACCTGGCCTGCCTCGATCTCGGCCGCCAGCCGGTGCGCCCGGCTCAGGTCCCGGGTCCACACCGCGCCCAGCAACGCGTACTCCGTCCCGTTCGCGAGCGCGATTGCCTCCTCTTCGGTGGAGAACCGCATCGTGGTGAGGACCGGCCCGAAGACCTCCTCCTGCGCGATCGGCGCGGCCGGGTCGACCCCGTCGATCAGAGTCGGCGCGAAGTAGGCGCCGCCGGTGATCCCGTCGGGTTCGGCGATCGTCCCGCCGGTCACCAGCTCCCCCGTGCCCGCCGCGTCGACGTAGCTGCGGACGCGGTCCTGCTGCTTGCGGGACACGAGCGGGCCCAGGTCGGGGTCGTCCAGCCCGCGGCCGATCGACACCTTCGCTAAGTGACCGGCGATCCGCTCGACGACCTCGGCGTGCACGCTCTCGTGAACCAGCACCCGCGAGCCGGCGGAGCAGGTCTGCCCGGCGTTCTGCAGGATCGCGCTCGCGGCCACCCGGGCGGCCTTCTCGACGTCGGCGTCGGCGAACACCAGGTGCGCCGACTTGCCACCGAGCTCGAGCATCACCGGCGACACCCGCTCGGCGGCGCTCGCCGCGACGAGACTCCCGATGCGCGTCGAGCCGACGAAGCCGAGGTGGTCGACACCCGGGTGCGCCGACAGCGCGGCGCCCGCCTCGGGACCGAGCCCGGTCACCACGTTGACGACGCCGGGCGGGAACCCGGCTTCCAGCGCGAGCACGGCCACCGCCACCGCGGTGCGCGGCGTCTCATCGGCGGGCTTCACCACGCTGCAGTTCCCGGTGGCCACGGCCGGGGCGACGCCGCGGGCGAACAGCTGCAGCGGGTAGTTCCAGGCCACGATGTGCCCGGTGACGCCGTGCGGCTCGCGCCGGGTGTAGGCGTGCAGGTCCGGTCGCAGCTGCAGGGAGAGCCCGTAGTACGAGTCGATCGCGTGGCCGTAGAAGCGGAAGTAGCGCGCGCAGACGCGGGCGTCGTTGCGTGCCTGGGACAGCGGCTTCCCGGTGTCCTCGCTCTCGAGGTGTGCGAGGGACTCGACGTCGCGCTCGATCAGGTCGGCCAGCCGGCACAGCAGTGCGGACCGCTGCTCGGGTGTCGTCGCGCGCCACGAGCGGTGGGTCCGGCGCGCCGCCGCGACCGCGCGGTCGATCTCCTCCGCACCGCCACGCGCGACCTCACCCAGGACCTGACCGGTGGAGGGATCGACGTTCTCGTACACCGCCTTCGCCCCCACGGACTCGCCGTCGATGAAGGACTCCGTGGCCATCGTCAGATCACCCCTTGCTCGCGCAGCTCGCGGACCGTGGCGGCGTCCAGGCCGAGCAGGCCGCCGTAGATCTCGTCGTTGTGTTCCCCGAGCGACGGGCCCAGGTGGTCGATGCGACCCGGGGTCGCGGAGAAGCGCGGGACCGGGGCCTGGACGCGCATCGAGCCCAGGTCGGCGTCCGGAATGGACGGATACACCCCGCGCGCCTGCAGCTGCGGGTCGGCGAGAAGCTGCTCGGCGTCGTACACCGGGGCCGCCGCGACGTTCGCCTCCTCGAAGACGGTCATCGCGTCGTCCAGGGTGCGCTCGGCGATCCAGGCGGCCATGATGCCGTCGATCTCCGCGGCGTTGCGCAGCCGCTGCTGCGCCTCGGCGAACCGGGGATCCTTCGTCAGCTCGGGCCGGCCGACCGCTTCCAGCGCTCGCTTCGCGATCGTCGGGGCGCTGCCGGACATCGCCAGCCAGTGCCCGTCCTTGGTCCGGTAGACGTTGCGCGGCGCGCTGATGTCCCACCGGTTCCCGGTCCGGACCGGGACGGTGCCGAACTGGTCGTAGGTGAGCACCGACTGTTCCAGCAGCCTTGCTAGGGGTTCGATGAGGTTGACGTCGATGAGCTGACCAGCCGCGCCGTGGACGTCGCGGTGGTAGAGGGCCATCATCACCGCGTAGGTCGCGGTGAGCGCGGCGACGCCGTCGGCGAGCATGAACGACGGCAGCGTCGGCGGGCCCTCGGGGCTGCCGGTGAGGTGGGCGAAGCCGCTCATCGCCTCGCCGAGTGTGCCGAATCCCGGCCGGTCGGACTTCGGGCCGCCCGTGCCGTAGCCCGTCACGTGCACCATGACCAGGCCGGGGTTCGCCTCGGCGAGGGTTTCGTAGTCCAGGCCCCATTTGTGCAATGTGGACGGGCGCAGGTTCAGCACCGCGACGTCGGCCTGCGCGGCCAGCCGGCGCAGCAGCTCCCGGCCGCGTTCCTCACGCAGGTTCAGCGTGACGCTCTTCTTGTTGCGCCCCAGGCTCTTCCACAGCAGCCCGACGCCGTCCTTCTGCGCGCCCCACTGCCGCAGGGCGTCACCGCCTTCGGGCTGTTCCACCTTGATGACGTCGGCGCCGTGCTCGCCGAGCCACGTCGCGATCAGCGGGCCGGCGGCGAGAGTGGCGGCGTCGAGAACCCGGAGACCGGCCAGAGGTCCGTCGCTCATGATGGAGTCCGTTCCGATCAGGGGTGGTAGCCCACGTACTCGTCCGACCGGCGGCGCAGCAGCCAACGGCCGCCGGACTCGCCGAACTCGTCGTGGTAGCGCGCGACGATCGCGGGAGCCCACGCGGTGCCGTCGAACCTGAGCATGACGACGTCGCTGGTCGCCTTCGCCTCGTGGCCGGTCCACTCCGTCACGACCGTGTTGGCCACGATGTGCCGCCGCGGATGGGCCGGATCCGGCTGCCAAGCGGCCTGCGAGAACGCCTCACGGATGGCTTCCACGCCGCTCAGCGTCGCCATCCCGGGGATCTCGACCACGCCATCGGGCCAGTACAGCGCGACCATGTCGGCGACCCGGCCCTCGTCCTGCGCGTGCGCGTGTTCGGCGATGGTCGCTTCGACGCCCGCGTACACCGCGGCGAAACTCGTCATCACTTCAGCACGATCGGGGTGATCGGCGACCCGGTCGAGCCGGTGACCTTCAGGCCGGGCGCGCAGAAGAGGAACTCCCAGACGCCGTCGGCCTCGCAGTCCTCGGCCAGCTCCTCCAGGTTGAACATCTCCCCCAGGGTCAGCCCCATGTCGCGGATCGTGACCTGGTGGAACGGGATCATGGCGCCTTCGACCGGGCTCGGCCACACCTCACCGGAGTGGTTGTCCATCGCCAGCGCCGCGACCTCGCGGCCGTGCAGCCACCGGCAGGTGTCCAGGCCGGGCCCGGGCGCGTTGCCCAGGAAGTGCGCCCGGTCGCCTTCGAGGAACCACTGGTAGGACCCGGTGCGCAACAGCACGATGTCGCCGGACCCGACCCGCACCCCCTGCCGTTCTTCCGCCGCCAGCAGGTCCGCCTCGGTGATCTCGTAGGAGTCCTCGAGCCGGTCGACGCCCTTGAGCCGCGGGATGTCGAGCAGCACCCCGCGGGAGATCAAGCGGGTCACGGCGTGGTGGAAGGAGTTGCGGGAAGCCCCGGTGAAGTTGTTCACCGCGGCCGCCGGCACGTTGTTGTAGAACCGGCCGCCGTAGCCGGCGTGCGCGAGGCCGTCCCACTGCGTCGCCGACTGCAGGCCGGTGATGATCATGTCGTCGGCCGAGATCAGCCCGTCCGCGGTCGGGGTGTCCGAGGGCAGCAGCGTCATCAGGTGGATCGGGTTGGTCCGGAAGCCGCCCGCCTTGAACGGGCCTTCCTTGTCGAACGGCATCCCGAGGTCGAACGCCTTGCCGGTGCGCACGAGCTGCGCGGCCGCGATCCGCTTCTCCGGGGTCACGAAGTTGAGCGTGCCGATCTGGTCGTCCTCACCCCAGCGGCCCCAGTTGTTCAGCTCCTTGCCGAGCACGTGCTGCGGCCACACCTTTTCGTCGGTCACGCGTTCTCCTCATCGATTCGCCGGCCGCGGCCGGGCGGGGTCGGCTCAGCGGGCCGGAGCCAGGCCGGCGATGTCGTTCCGTCTCAGGCGGACCTGCTTGGGCATCTTCCAGCCGAGCACTCCGGTTACGGCGCCGTTCCTGCGGTACCGGGCGACGAACCGGCCCGCCGCGAGCTCGCCGTCGGTGATCTCCACCTCGGCGTCCGCGGGCAGGAACCCGTGCACCTGGACCTTGACGTCGAACTGGTCGGTCCAGAAGTACGGCACCGGGGTGTAGGGCCGGTCGTCGCCGAGGATCGCCCCGGCAACAGCCTGGGCCTGTTCCGTCGCGTTGGTCCGGTTCTCCAGCCGGAGCAGGTCACCGAGGTGGTCGTGGTGCCAGCGGGCCACGTCGCCCGCCGCGTAGACGCCGTCGGCGGCGCGGCACCGCGAGTCGCACACCACGCCGTTGTCCAGGGTGAGGCCGCTGCCGTCGAGCCAGCCGGTCTCGGGGATCGCGCCGATCGCGACCACCGCCACGTCGGCGGGCAGCACCTCGCCGGTGCCGAGCCGGACTCCGGTCACCCTCCCCGCGTCGCCGGTGAACCCGACGACCCCGGTGCCGAGACGGAGCCGGACCCCGTGGGCGGTGTGGAGCCCGGCCAGCAGATCCGACACCAGCGGGCCGACCTGCAGGGCAAGAGGGGCCGGTTGCGGTCCGGTCATCGTGACGTCGGCGCCCATCGTCCGGGCCGTGGCCGCGATCTCGGCGCCCAGGACGCCTTCTCCGATGACCACCAGCCGGGTGCCCGGGACGAGCTCCCGGCCGAGCGCCCGGGTGTCGTCGAGCGTACGGAGGACGTGCACTCCGGACAGGGCTTCCTGGCCGGGCAGCCTGCGCGGCCGTGCGCCGGTGGCGATCACGACGACGTCGGCCCGCAGGGCGCTACCCGACACGGTGTGCACGGTCCGCTCGCCCACATCGAGCCCCGAAGCGGGATCGCCCAGGAGGAAGGTCGCGTCGAGGGCATCCAGCGCCTCGGCCGCCCGCAACGCCGCACGGGCGGGCTCCCAGGCCCCCGAGAGCACCTGCTTCGAAAGCGGCGGCCGGTCGTACGGCGGGTGCGGCTCCGCGCCCAGCACGATGATCTTCCCGGTGTACCCCTTGCGGCGCAGCGCTTCCACGGTCGAGAGCCCGGCCGCCGACGCACCGACGACCAGCACCTTGCCGACGCCGGTCACGCCGTCACCCGGCAAGCACCGATGCTCATGGACCACGCCTCTCGATCGAGTTCATTAGACCGACCGGTCGAATCAACGATGCGGCCACCATACGCGCACCTGGCACCCCCGGGCAACGGCTCACTGAGAGCAGGGAGATACCTTGCACAGCAACAAAATGGTGAACCGCCGGTACGTTGCCGGGCAGCGGTCGGTTGTTCTATCGTCGCCACGGACAGGTGCCCGCTGTTCTTCCGGCATCCCGAACATCCGTGTCACGACCGAGGAGCACCGCATGCCCGCCACCCCCGGATCCGCCGTGCCGGAACACTCCGAGGTCATCGCCGAGGTCCGCCACGCCATCGCCGCCTACTGCCAGGCCCTCGATGACGGCCGGGTCGACGACCTCGTCGCCTTGTTCACCCCCGGCGGTGTGTCCGCCCTGCCCGGCATGGACCCGGCCGAAGGGCACGACTCGCTGCGCGCGCTGTACCGGGGACTGGCCGCTCGGGGCGGGACGCAGCGGCACCTCGTCGTCAACACCACGGTTTCCACCGAAGACGGGGGCCAGGTCAGCGCGATCAGCGATCTGGTGTTCCTGAGCCACGGCGAGAGCGGGTGGCAAGTCCCGCTGGCCGGACGCTACGAGGACGTCCTGACCCGGCACGACGGCGCCTGGCGGTTCGCCACCCGGTCGCTGACCTTCACGACGCCGGTGACGGCGTAAGGCCGTAGCCGGATCAGGTGGCTTGACGACGCACCGGCGTCTCAGGCTCGAGTGCCGCGGGCGTGACGACGGGGACACCCTCCACGACACCGGCCGCCGTCTCGCCCACGTCGGCGAGGTCCAGGCTGGCGCGGAGGGTGACCGGTTTCAGCAGCAGCGCCGCAACGACGGCGAGCACCGCGACGCACGCCGAGATGAGGAAGACGTGCCCGCTCGCGTCGCCGTAGGCGTCACGGACGATCTCCTGCGCGGCCTGGCCGGGTGCGGCGGCGGAGCCGCGCGCGGTCTGGTCGGCGACCTGACGGGCCAGCACCGCGCCGAGGACGGACACGCCGATCGTGCCGCCCAGGGAACGGAAGAAGCTGACCGAGGAACTGGCCGCGCCGACGTCCTTGAGCGGGACGGTGTTCTGCACGGCCAGGACGAGGTTCTGCAGCGTCATGCCGACGCCGAAACCGACGAACAGCATCGCCACGCCCACGAAGGCCAGCGGAGTCGTCCGGTCGATCGTGCTGAGCCCGGCGAACCCGGCCATGAGGAACACCGCACCCGCGACGATGAACGGCTTGATCTTCCCGATCCTGCTGATCAGCCGGCCGGCGACGACGGAGGAGATCAGGATGCCGGCCATCATCGGGATCGTCAGCAGGCCCGCCTGCGTGGGGGCGTACCCGCGGCTGAGCTGGAAGTACTGGCTGAGGAACACCGAACTGCCGAACATGGCCGTACCCACCGCGAGACTGCCGACGATGGCCAGCGCGGTGGTACGGCGCCTGATGATGCCGAGGGGCACGATCGGCTCCGCGACCCGCGTCTCCACCACCAGCGCGACGGCGAGGAGGATCAGCGCTCCGCCGACCATGAACGCGGTCGGCCACGACGCCCAGGCGAACGACCGGCCGACGAACGAGACCCAGATGAGCAGGACACTGACGCCCGACGCGATGAGCGTCGCGCCCAGGTAGTCGATCTTCACGTCGCCACGCCGGATGACGGGCAGCCGGAGCGTCCGCTGGAGCAGCACCAGGGCGACGGCCGCGACCGGCACCCCGACGAAGAAGCACCACCGCCAGCCCAGCCACGGCGTGTCGACCACGACACCACCGAGCAGCGGGCCGCCGATGGTCGAGACGGCCGTGACGCTGCTCAGATAGCCGCTGTAACGGCCCCGCTCCCGCGGCGGGATCATCGCGGCGATCGCGATCTGGACGAGCGCCTGCACCCCGCCCACCCCGATGCCCTGCACCGCCCGCGACGCGATGAGCTGGCCGGCGCTCTGGCTCACCCCGGCCGCCATGGAACCGAGGACGAACACGGCGATGGCGGCTTGCACGAGCGTCTTCTTGCTGAACAGGTCGGACAGCTTGCCCCAGATCGGGGTCGTGGCGGCCGCGCTGAGCAGGGTTGCGGTGACAACCCAGGTGTACTGCGTCGGTGAACCGTTCAGCGACCCGATGATCCTCGGCAGCGCGGTCGACACCACGGTGCTGCTGAGCGACGAGACGAACAGCGCGATGAGCAGCCCGCTCAGGGCCTTGAGGACCTGTCTGCGCGCCCCAGGCTGCCCAACGCCGGTACTGGGCTCGTTCACCACGGTTGCGCTCATCGGTTCGGCCTCCCAGTGGCCTCGGCGGGACGACTCGGACAGTCATCTTACATTTTGTAATGTAAACAGATGCTGTGTACAGTCATCACCGTGGGTGGCGCTCCGCACACCCTGGACCCCGATGCGGGATAGTGGGCCGGTGGAATCGCAGCCGCGCTTGAGCCTGCGCGAAGAGCAGAAGAACCTGACTCGCAGCCGGCTGCTGGACGCCGCCGTCACGGTGCTGAACGAGAAGTCCGTCTTCGACGCGACGATGGAGGACATCGCCAAGGCCGCCAACATCTCCCGGGTCACGGTCTACGCGCACTTCCCCGGCAAGGGCGAGATCGTCCAGGCACTCGCGGAGCGCATGTACAACCTGATGGGCGAGGCGTTCGCCGACCTGGCCGCCCTCCCCCGCTTCACCCGGGCCGGCGTCCGGCAGTGGCTGGGCGCGACCGCTGACCGGTGGCGGGCCATGACTTCCCTGCTCCGCGCGGTCAGGCCCGCCTCGTCGCTGGCGGCGCGCGCGCCCTTCAGCCCGCGGGATCGCTATCTGGAGGCTCAGGCGCGGTACGTGTCCACTTTGGTCGGCGACTCGGCGCGATGGCGGGACGTACCCGATGCGCAGGCACGGCAACGAGCCGCGATGGTCGTGCTGCAGACGGAGTCGTTCATGACCGCGTGGGTCCAGGTGGGCATCCCGCTGGACACCGAAGACCCGCTCGAGCTGCTCGCCGACAGCCTCTGCTTCCTCCTGGAACCCGCGATCGAGAACGACGCGCGACGGCCGCCCGCGTCCTGAGCGCGTCTTCCCCCTGGGCGCCGGCGCTACCGGACGCTGCGGACGGGCAGCAGCAGGAGGCCGCCGAGGACACCGAGGACGGCGGCGATCGGGAACAGCGCAGTGTAGCTGTGGAACAGGGTGATGATCAGGCCCGCGCCTGCCGCGGCGACGGTCTGCGGCAGGGTCGCGGTGATGTTGATGATCCCGAGGTCCTTGGCGGCGTCGGTCGACGACGGCAGCACCTGGGTGATCAGGACGTAGTCCACCGAGAGGTAAGCCCCGAAGCCGAACCCGGTGACCGCCGCGTAGGCGATCATCCCGCCGACCGTGGGCGCGAACAGCGGCACGAGGGAGCCGATCGCCAGCACCGTGGCGACGATGACGAGAATCGGCTTGGTCCGGCCGAACCGGTCGACGAGAAAGCCGGCGACCGGCGTCGAAACCAGGACGCCGGCGAGCGTGGCCACGCCGACGACCGGCACCGTCCGCACGGCACCCTCGGTGCCGAGCCCGACGTAGTCCTGCAGGGTGTAGAGAACGTAACCCGACACCAGGAAGTAGCCACTGTACAACATGAACCGCGCGGCGAACGTCCAGGCGAAGTCGGGATGCTTCCGCGGGCTGACCCAGAACGTGCGCAGCAACGCCACGACCTGAACCGGCTTCTTCGGCTGGCCGATGTTGGACTGTGCACCCACGAGAGCGAGCAGCACGACACCCACCAGCAGGGCGACCCCGATGATCAGGTAGCCGGCGAAGACCGCCGAAGCGAAGCTCGAGCCGAACGCCTGCCCCGCCGTGGCTCCCACGAGCGCGGCGACCCCGAGCGACGACGAGAACATCCCGCGGCGCGCGACCGGCACCCGGTCCGGGAGGTTCGCGTACATGCTCGTCGAGATGCAGCCGACCGTCACGAACTGCATCAGGAACCAGAGCACGACGAGCTCGCCGATGCTCCCTGCCGAGCCCATCAGGATGGTCAGCACGAGGGTGAGCACGGCTCCGGCGAGCATGACCGGCACCCGCGCGCCCAGCCGGCTGCGCACCCGGTCGGACACCGCGCCCATGATCGGCCCCGAAATCATCGACCCGATCGCCCCGACGGCCAGGACCAGGCCGAGGGAGCCGACGTAGCCGGCCGGGTCGATCTTCTGGATCTGCAAAGCCAGCAGCGTCACCCCGACGGCGGCCCAGAGCACGCAGAGCAGGAAGTTCGTGACGGTCATGCCGACCAGCAGGCGACGCAACCCCGCCGGCCGGAGCGTCGGCCTGCCGGTCACGTCCACGCCAACCGGAGCGTCGGTCGCGCGGATTTTGTCGGACTCGTCGGGCAATGTCGCCATCGATGCACTTCCTTGTGCTGAGGAGCCGGTCGCCACGTGAGAGGTGAGCACGCAAATTGAAAGCGTTCTCTTCGTTCCGTCACGGCAGTTCGCCCGGTGAGCGGGACAGTCGGTCAACAGCGACAGTCGTCCATCCCGTTGACCGGTACCGGCAGCTGCGTTCCGCCAGGCGGCGCGGTTACGGTTTCCCTGACAGGGCCGGAGAATGCACGAACTGGGCGAGGTGGTGCGCCGATGCCGATGGACCTCGGCGCGGTCGGGCGGAGCTGGGATTCGGGCGAGTACACCTGGACGCCGCAGGACGCCGTCCTCTACGCCCTTGCGGTGGGAGCCGGCACCCCGGATCCGTGCGCCGAACTCGCGTTCACGACTGAGAAACCTCCCGATACGGTCCAGCGGGTATTGCCGACCTTCGCAGTCCTGCCCACGATCTCGCGACGAGGCCCGAAGCTGGGTGACTTCCCGCGTTCCCGGATGCGGCACGCGGAACAGCTGCTTCGGGTGACCGGCCTCCTGCCCGCCACCGGACGGGTCCGCGTGACCTCCCGCGTGACCGGCATCCACGACAAGCGGAGCGGTGCCCTCGTCGTCATCACCAACACCGTCACCGATGCCGGGACCGGCGAGCTCGTGGCCGAGACCATATCGGCGATCTTCGTTCTCGGCGAGGGCGGCTTCGGCGGCCCGCCAAGCCCGTCCACGCCGTGGAGCGAACCGGATCGGCCCGCCGACCACGTCGTCACCTACCGGACGAACGACAACCAGGCGCTGCTGTACCGGCTTTGCGGAGACCGCAACCCGCTCCACTCCGATCCCTCGGTGTCCGCGCGCGCCGGCTTCGAACGCCCGATCCTGCACGGACTCTGCACCTACGGGTTCGCAGGGCGGGCGATCCTCCACGCCGTGTGCGGATCCGATCCGGCGCGGTTCGGTGAGATCCGCGCTCGGTTCGCTGCCCCCGTCCTGCCGGGGCAGTCCCTTTCCACGCACATCTGGGGCGACGGGGACAGCTTCCGGTTTGTGGTCAAGGCCGGTGACACCACCGTGCTCGACCGAGGCTTCTTCAGCAGGACAGAACCCCATGGGACCTCGACCGATCGGTACAACCCCTGACCTGATCGGACCCGGCCCGGCTGCCCGGACACGCCCGTGACGTGCGGCGCGTCCACGCGGGCACCGAAGCCCGTCCGACGGCGAATATGCTCCTGGTATGCCACGACCACCAGGGCACGGACCGGGCTACGAGATCAAGCGGCAGGAGATCATCGACCGGAGCGCCGCACTGTTCGCCCAGAAGGGGTACGCAGCCACCGGGATCGCCGAGATCGGCGAAGTCTGCGAGCTCGCTCGAGGCGCCCTCTACTACTACATCGGTTCGAAGGAAAACCTTCTCGTCGAGATCCAGAACCGCGTCATGCGCCCGCTGCTGCAGTCGGCACGCCGCATCGTCGCCCTCGACGACGACCCGGTGTTCCGGTTGCGCATGCTGTCCCACAGCCTGCTCGAGAACATCCTCGCCCGGCTCGACCACATCTGGGTCTACGAGCACGACTACCGCAACCTGCGTGGCGCCAACCGGGCACGGCTCCTGCGGCAACGCCGGGAGTTCGAGACCCTCGTCGAAGGACTCCTCGCCGAGGCCATGGACGCGGGCCAGTTCCGCAAGATGGACCCGCACCTGGCGACCCTGCAGTTCCTGAACCTGCACAACCACACCTATCAGTGGGTCAAGCCCGGCGGGCAGTGGGACGCCGCGTACCTCTCGGCCGAATACTGCGCCACCCTCATCTCCGGCTTCCGCAGCCAGGACTACGACCCCGAATACCTCGACGGCCGGATGCGGGACGCCCTGGCCCGACGGGAGACCGCGACACCGGAGCCCGTCGCTTCGCGGGACAAGCCACGCACCGCTCGCCGCGGATCGGCGTGACCCGGACGGCTCAGTCCCGGTAGGACGGATCGGCACGGTCCAGCTTGCGCACCAGCGACGGCCATTCCCGGTCGTGGGAGACACCCAGATCGCCGACCCACTGGCGGACGGTCAGCTCGATCACCTCCCGCGGCGGCGTGATCAGCGGGCTGCCCGCCGCCATCGCCAGGAGCTGGGCGCGAGCCGCCTTCTCCAGGTAGTAGTTCTCCGTGAAGGCCTGGGCCACGCTCCGGCCGGTCGTGATGGTGCCGTGGTTGCGCAGGATCAGGGCGACGTGGCCGCCGAGGTCGGCGACCAGGCGCTCCCGCTCGGCCGTGCTCAGGGCGATGCCCTCGTAGTCGTGGTAGCCGAGACGCCCGTGGAACCGCATCGCGTGCTGGGTGATCGGCAGCAGGCCGGCCTCCAGCGTCGACAGCGCCATGCCCGCCTCGCTGTGCAGGTGCATGACGCACTGCGCGTCCTCCCGCGCACTGTGGATCGCGCCGTGGATGACGAAGCCGGCGGCGTTGGGCCGGTACGGGGTGTCGCCGATGACGTTTCCGTCCAGGTCGATCTTCACCAGGCTCGACGCGGTGATCTCGTCGAACCCGAGCCCCAGCGGGTTGACCAGGAAGTGGTGCTCCGGCCCGGGAAGGCGGGCGGAGATGTGGGTGTAGATCAGGTCGTCCCACCCGAACACGGCACACAACCGGTAGGCGGCGGCCAGATCGCGCCGAATCGCCTGCTCGGCTTCGGTCATCGGGGCGGTGTCCTCGATGTGGGTGACCGGCAGCTCGAAGGAGGAGTACCCGGTGTCGGCGACGCTGGTCATGAGGTCGTCCCTCTCGTCGTGAAAACTCCGGCAATGTGAACTGAACGTACAGTTCATTCTTTGTCGCCGCCTCTCCCCTGTCAATGCTCCCGGTGCCCTAAACTGAACAAGACGTTCAGCCGAGACCTGCGAGGTGCGCCATGCCCAGCCCGGCACCAGCCGGTCCGGTGTCCCGGCGCGCCCGGCGGCCCCAGCAAGGGCCGCGCGCAGAGGCGAAGATCCTCGACGCGGCCTACGAACTGCTGCTCGACGAGGGGCTGGAAGCCACGACCGTCGAGGCGATCGCCGCCAGGGCCGGAGTCAGCAAGGTGACCGTCTACAAGTGGTGGCCCAACCGCGCCGCGGTGATCATGTCGGCGTTCCTGCGCCGGTCCGACGACCTGCTCCCCTACCCCGACGACTTCCACCTCGGCGAGGTCGAGGACCGGCTGCTGCGGATGGCCGCGTCGTTCCGCGGCGCGACCGGCGCGGCAATGGCCGCGCTCATCGCCGAGAGCCAGTCCGACCCGGAGATCGCCCAGGCCTTCCGCGACGGCTACATCAACGCGCGGCGGGAGCGGGGCGTGGAGATCGTCCGCGCGGCGATCGACAACGGCGAGATCCGCGCCTCGGACCCCGACGTCGTCCTCGACCTGCTCTACGCGCCGCTCTACTTCCGCCTCCTGGTCGGGCACCGGCCGCTGGAAGACAGCGCGGTCCGCGAGCACGTCCGGCTCGTGCTCGCGGCGTTGCGGGCGGACTGACGGGCTCGGCGCCGTCACCCGGCCGCGGGCATGCCCGGCTCGTGCGGCAGACCCAGCACCTGCTCGGCGATCGTGTTCAGCTGGATCTCCGCGGTGCCCGCACCGATCGTCGACGCCCGCGTGCGCAAGAACCCGGTCAGCCACCGCGCGCGCTGAACCGCTCCCGGCGAGTTCCGGCCCAGCAGCCCGGCCGGCCCCAGCGCGTCGACGGCGAACTCGTGCAACTCCTGCTCGAACGCGGTGATGTGCAGGCGCGAGATGGACGAAGCCGGACCTGGTTCGCCATGGGCGAGGATGTCCGAGATGGTCCGCTGTGCGTTGTAGCGCATGATCCGGACACCGATCTCGAAGCCGGCGACCCGGTCGGCCACCAACGGGTCCGCCAGCGCTCCACGCTCCCGGAGCAGCTCCTCCAGCTCGGTCAGGACCCGCCGATACAGGGCGGCCTGGTTCATCGCGCCCGCGGCCCGCTCGTGCCCCAGGCTGGTGCGCACCAGCGGCCAGCCGCCGTTCTCCTCGCCGACCCGGTCGGCGACCGGCACCCGCACCCCGTCGAAGAACACCTCGGCGAACACGTGCCCGCCCGTGAGGTCACGCAGCGGCCGGACCTCGACGCCCGGCGCGTGGGCGTCGATGATCAGGTAGCTGATCCCCCGCTGCCGGTCCGCCACCGCTCCAGTGCGCACGAGGGTGAAGAACACGTCGGCCCGGGCGGCGTGGCTGGTCCACACCTTCTGGCCGGTGACGACGTAGTCCGGCCCCTCCCGGCGTGCGGTGGTGCGCAGTCCCGGCAGGTCGGAGCCCGCTCCCGGTTCGGAGTAGCCCTGCGCCCAGACCCGGTCGCCCCGGAGCATCGACGGCAGCCACCGCCGCTTCTGCTCGTCCGTGCCGAACTTGATGATCGTCGGCGCGGCGATGCCCAGGCCGGTCCCGACCGGGCCGGGTACCCGCGCACGCGCCAGCTCCTCCTGGTAGGCGACCTGGTGGGCGAAGGGAAGATCCATCCCGCCGTAGGCCTCCGGCCAGCCCGGGCCGGCAAAGCCGTGGTCGAACAGCGTCGCCTGCCACGCCCGGGTCCACGCGAACCGTTCGTCCGGGTCACGGGGCCGCGGCCCCGGGCCGTGACCGGTGAGGAACTCGCTCAGGCGCGCACGGAAGGCCTCGACGGGTTCGGTGGTCATCGGTTCGGTCCCGTCATCTCGAGCAGGCGGTTCAGGCGGCGGCGTTCCTCCCGCGGTGAGCCGAACAGCAGCTCCGAGGACTTCGCCCGGCGCAGGTAGAGGTGTGCGTCGTGTTCCCAGGTGTAGCCGATCCCCCCGTGGATCTGGATGTTCTCCTTGGCCGCGTGGGTGAACACCTCCGAGCAGTGCGCCCGGGCCACCGAAGCCGCGACCGCGGCCTCGGTCCCGGGCTGCCCGGCCACCGACCCGGCGAAGCGGGCCGCCGAGCGCGCGCACTCGATCTCGACGTGCAGGCGCGCACACTTGTGCTTGATCGCCTGGAACGACCCGATCGGACGGCCGAACTGCTCGCGCGTCTTGGCGTACCCGACCGCCATCTCCAGGCACCGCGCGGCGCCGCCGACCTGTTCGGCGGCCACCGCCGCCCGGACCAGGTCACGCACGTGCTCGAGCGGGCCCGAGGCGTCCCCGTCACCGACCCGGGTCGCCGGCGTCCCGGCGAGCTCGATCTTCGCCAGGGGCCGCGTCGCGTCCAGTGTGTCGAGCTCGGTGCGGGTCAAGCCGGAAGCAGTCGCCTCGACGGCGAAGAGACCCACGCCGTCGGCAAAGCGTGCCGGAACGAGGAGCAGATCGGCGGAATGCCCGTCCACGACGTACGTCTTGACGCCGCGCAGCGTCCACTCGCCACGGTCGTGCTCGGCGACGGTCTCCGGTGCGACGTCCCATCGGCCGTTGTCCTCGGTCACCGCGAGGGTCGCGGTGAGCGTGCCCTCGGCGATCGCGGGGAGCCAGCGCCGCCGCGCGGTTTCGTCGCCGACATGGGTCAACGCCTGACCGGCCAGTACCACGGTGCCGAAGTAGGGACCCGAGTAGAGCGCGCGCCCCATCTCCTCCAGCACGACACCCAGTTCGACCGGCCCCGCCCCGGCTCCGCCGTCCGCCTCGGGAATGGCGAGCGCGGCGAGGCCCAGCTGACCGGCGAGCTGGGGCCAGCCTTCCCGGTCGTAGCCTCCGGAGGACTCGACGCTCTGGCGCACCGCGCCCGAAGAAGCCTTGTCGCCGAGGAACTTGCGCACCAGGGCACGCAGCTCCTCCTGCTCATCGCTGACACTGAGACTCATCGCTACCGCCCGGTCCAGACCGGATCGCGGCGCTCGGTGAACGCCCGCGCACCTTCGCGAGCGTCCTCCGAAGCGAAGACCGGATCGGAGTGGACGGCCTGCCGCCTCCACACCTCGTCCTGCGGCCAGCCTGCGGCCTCCGAGGCGACGGCCTTGGAACACTGGACGGCCAGCGGTGCGTTACGGGCGATCCGGGCGGCGAGGTCCAGCGCGCCGTCCAGGGCCGTTCCCTCGTCGACCACGCGGTTGACCAGCCCCAGGCGTTCCGCCCGGGCCGCGTCGATCGGGTCACCCGTCAGCAGCAGCTCCATCGCGATCGCGCGCGGGACCCGTTGCGGGAGCCGGATCATCCCGCCACCACGCGCGGCCAGCCCGCGGCGCACTTCGGGCAACCCGAAACGCGCACCGCGGCCCGCGACCACCAGGTCGCACGCGAGCACCAGCTCGCACCCGCCACCGAGGGCCCAGCCTTCGACCGCCGCGACGATCGGCTTGCGGGGCGGCGCCTCCACCATGCCGCCGAAACCCCGTCCCGGCAGAGCGGGACGTTCGCCGGCCGCGAAGCGCTTGAGATCCATTCCGGCGCAGAACGTGCCGCCGGCGCCGGTGAGCACAGCGATCGTCAGGTCCGGGTCGTCGTCCAGCCGCTCCAGCGCCGCCGCGATGATCCGGGACGCGGCCAGCGTCATCGCGTTCTTCTGTTCCGGCCGGTTCAGGGTGATGACGAGGATCCGGTCGCGCGCCTCGACGATCACCTCGGGCGCGGCGCTCATCGGGGCCCCATCCGCAGCGCGCCGTCGAGCCGGATGGTCTCGCCGTTGAGGTACGGGTTGCGCACGACGGACAACGCGAGGTCGGCGTAGTCCGCGGCGTGGCCGAGCCGTTTGGGGTGCGGGATCGTCTCGGCGATGCTTTCGCGGATGTCCTCGCGCAACCGCGCCAGCATGGGCGTGTCGAACGTGCCGGGCGCGATGGTGTTGACCCGGATCTGCCAGCTCGCGAGGTCGCGCGCCGCCACCAGGGTCATCGCGTGCACACCGCCCTTGGACGCCGAGTACGACGTCTGGCCGATCTGCCCCTCGAAGGCCGCCGCCGAGGCGGTCAGCACGATGGCTCCGCGATCACCGTCGTCGAGCGTGTTGCCCGCCATCGCCGCCGCCCCGAGCCGCAGGACGTTGTAGGTGCCGACGAGGTTGACCTCCAGCACCTGCCGATAACTGTCCAGCGCGGCGGGCTTGCCGGCCTTGTCGAGGATCCGCAGCCGGTCGCCGCCGCGGCCCGCGCAGTGCACGACCGCGCGCAGCTGCCCCGACTCGCAGGCCGCGTCCAGAGGCGTGGCCAGGCTGTCCGGATCGGTGATGTCGGCGGGAACGAACCTTGCTCCCGGGCCGAGCGCGGCCGCGGTGTCGGCCCCGGGAGAGGACGGCAGGTCGGTGATGACCACCTTCGCTCCCGCCGCGACGAACGCCTCCGCGGTGGCGGCCCCGAGCCCCGAGGCGCCACCGGTGACGAGCGCCGTGATCGTGTCGAGTCGCATCGTTCCTCCGGAATCCCTTGTACCGCAGCCTGGTGGAGTGGCGGCACCGCGGTCTCGGCCGCTTGGCCGCCGATCACCCCTCAGGTACAATCAGCTAACTGATTTATCTAAACTATACCTCCCTTCGGAAAGAAGCCATGACGAACCCAGCACGTGCGCTTCCCGCGGAGCGCGGCCTGCCCCTGTTGTCCAGCTGGCTCCGGCGGGTCCTGGAGGTCGATCCCCGCGCCCGGGCACTGACTTTCGAGGAGACGGACCATTCCTGGTCCTACTTCGCCGAGTCGGTGACGGACCTGGACACGCTCCTGCGTGAGCACCCCGCGGCCCGGCGGGTGGGCATCGTGCTGCGGAACCGCCCGGGGCACCTCGCCGCGGTGCTGGCCACGATCGCCACCGGACGGCAGATCGTCACACTCAGCCCGCACGTGGGCGACGCCGGACTGGCCGAAGACGTCGAAGCACTGCGTCCCGACGTGCTCGTCGCCGACGAGCAGGACTGGGCCCGAGAGCCCGTTCTCCGCGCGGCGGAACGGATCGCCGCGATCTCGCTGGTCGTTTCGGGCGAGCACCGGCTGCGGGCCCACCCGGCGCCGTGGCGACCGGCGCCCGCCGGCCTGCCGACCGAAGACGTCGCCGTGCTCATGATGACCAGCGGCACGACGGGCAAACCCAAGCGGGTCGCGCTCACCTACACGCACCTCACCTCCGCGTTCACCAGCGCGGGCACTTTGCTCGGCGAAGACGGGGAACCACGGCTGCGCAAGGGAACCGTCATCCTGTGGTCCGCACTGACCCACATCAGCGGGCTCTACTTCGCGATCAGCAACGCCGTCGAAGGCCGTACGGTCGCGCTGATGGAACGCTTCGAGGTGCACGCCTGGGCCCGTTTGGTCGTCACGCACCGGCCCCGGGTCCTGCGCCTGCCGCCGACGGCCATCCGCATGGTGCTGCAGGCGGACGTGCCACCCGAGGTGTTCAGCGGGGTGCGCGCCCTGGGGTCGGGCACCGCACCGCTGCCTCCCGAACTGGGCGAGCAGTTCGAAGCCCGTTACGGCATCCCGGTCCTGGCGACCTACGGCGCGACCGAGTTCGCCGGTGCCATCGCCGGCTGGAC
This sequence comes from Amycolatopsis sp. NBRC 101858, assembly GCF_030269325.1. GTDB lineage: Bacteria > Actinomycetota > Actinomycetes > Mycobacteriales > Pseudonocardiaceae > Amycolatopsis > Amycolatopsis ponsaeliensis. The sequence continues at coordinate 235,107 of NZ_BSTD01000003.1, forward strand.
CCTCGCCGACCACCAGGAGTGGGGCAAGAGCAAGCGAGGCAGCGTCGGACGCCCGCACCACGGCATCGAACTGCGCGTCATCGACAAGGACACCGGCGCCGTCCTGCCGGCCGGGTCGACCGGTCTCCTGGAAGCCCGCGGTCCCCAGCTGCCCGCCGCCGACGACGCATGGGTCCGCACCACCGACCTCGCGTCCCAGGACGAGGACGGCTTCCTGTTCATCCACGGCCGCGCCGACGAGGCGATCAACCGCGGCGGGTTCAAGATCCCGCCCTCGGTCATCGAGGACGCCCTGCGCGCGCACCCGGCGGTGACCGACGCGGCCGCGGTGGGACTGCCCGACGAACGGCTCGGCGAAGTCCCGGCCGTCGCGGTCACCGTGGGGGCCGAGACGACCGAACAGGAGCTCCTCGACCACCTCGCCGCCCGGCTCACGCGCTACCAGATGCCGGTCGCCCTGCGGATCGTGGACCAGCTGCCGCGGACACCGTCCATGAAGGTCGGCCGGCCGCAGGTGCGGGACCTGTTCGCCGCCCGCGTTGACGCCCCGAAGGTGATACCGGCGAGCCGGCTACCAGAAACCACTGCCGGATAACGGATCCGCCGCTCGGCCCGGCCGGGCCGAGCGGCGGGGACTACCCCGTGGCGCGCGTTGATTCCGCGTGCTCGGCACGCAGGCGATCGCGCAGCTCGTACTTGCGGACCTTCCCCGAAGGTGCGCGGGGCAGGTCGGCGACGACCTCGATCCGTTCAGGTGCCTTCTGCGGAGCGACGCGATGGCCCGCGAAGAGCTCGCGCACCTCCTCGACGTCGAGCGTCCCGTCGTCCGCCAGGACCACGAAGGCCGCGACGCGCTCGCCGTACTTGGGATCGGGTTCGGCGACCACGGCCGCGTGGCGCACGCGCGGGTGGGTCGCCAGGATGTCCTCGACCTCCTTCGAGGCGATGTTTTCCCCGCCCCGGATGATGATGTCCTTGATCCGGTCGGTGACGACCAGGTAGCCCTCGTCGTCCACGAGTCCGACGTCGCCGGTGCGGAACCACCCGCCCCGCACGAACGCGGATCGGTCGTGGACCGGGTCCCGGTACCCGGCGAACCGGCTGGGGCCCCGGGTGAGGATCTCCCCTGCTTCACCGGCCGGAACCGGACGCAACTGTTCGTCGACGATGCGCACCTCGTCGCCGAAGCGCACCATGCCGTCGGTCAACGACCGCCGCCGCGCCGGCGCGTGCAACGGCGCGGTCGCCACCCGCGGGTGTTCGGTGCTGCCGTAGGCCCGGGCCACGACGACCCCGGCCGCGTCCGCCCTCGCCACCAGCGCCGGCGGCACGTTCGTGCCACCGACCTGCACGAACCGGAGGGTGGAGATGTTCCGCCCGGTGGTGGCCGCGGCCCTGAGGATCGCGTCGACGTGCAACGGGGTTCCGCTCGTGATGGTGCAGCCGAACTCCTCGATGAGCTCGACCGCGCGGACGTCGTCCCACCGGTCCATCAGCACGGTGTCCATGCCCGCGGTGATGCCGCCGCAGACCGCCAGCAGCCCAGCGATGTGCCCGGAGGGCCAGGGAATGAGCCGGCAGTCGCCCGGCGCGGCCTCGTTGATCCGGTCGCCCTTGCGCAGCTCGCACAGCAGGGAGTTGTGCGTGTGCTGCACGCCCTTGGGCACCCCGGTCGTGCCCGACGTGTAGATCACCGCGCACACGTCGTCCGCGCTCACCTCGCCGGCGGGCGCCGACGGCCCGTCGCGCGTGACGAGCTCGGACCACTGAACCGCACCGGGCGGGAGCCGCTCGCCGATGACGACGACGTGCTCGAGCGACGGTCCGGCGTCGAGTGTCTTGAGACGGTCCAGGAAATCGATGGAACGCCAGGCATCCGGCACGATCAGCACCTTCGCACCGGCGTCCCGGAGGATGACCCCCAGCTCGGCCGCGCCGTAGATGTGCGTGATCGGCACCAGCACCGCGCCGGCGAGCCAGACGCCGAAGTAGGACGCCACCAGCTCCGGCCGGTTGGGCACCTGGACGGCCACCACGTCGCCGGGCCGCACGCCCAGCCGGCCCAGCCCGGCGGCCACCCTGCGGGCCTCGCCGAGCACCTCGGTGAGGGACATGGTGTGCTGCCCGGCGTCCGAGGCGAAGACGAACCGCGTCTCCGGGAACCGCCGCCCGGCGTCGCGGAGGGTCTCGGCCAGCGTCTTGGACGTGTAGTGCCCTTCGACGTACCAGCGCTCGCGCAGCCGGATCACGTCGTCCGCCACCGGGCGGTTCACGCCACCAGCTCGAAGATGGTGGCGTTGGCGGTTCCGCCACCTTCGCACATCGTCTGCAGGCCGAGCTCGATCCCGTTGTGCCGCATGTGGTGGATCAGCCGGGTGGCGAGGATCGCGCCCGACGCGCCGAGCGGATGGCCCACGGCGATCGCGCCGCCCAGGGGGTTGAGCCGGTCGAGGTCGGCGCCGAGCTCGACCTGCCACGCGAGGGGCACCGGTGCGAACGCTTCGTTGACCTCGAACGCGCCGATGTCGCGGATCGAGAGCCCGGCGCGGTCCAGCACCTTGCGGGTGGCCGGGATCGGCGCGGTCAGCATCATCACCGGGTCGGCGCCGGCCACCGAACCGGCCCGGATCCGCGCCAGAGGCCGCAGGCCGTGCGCGCGGGCGTTCTCCGCCGTGGTGACGAGCAGCGCGGCGGCGCCGTCGGAGATCTGGGAAGAATTGCCCGCGTGGACGACACCGTCGTCCTGAAAGGACGGTTTGAGCTTGGCCAGGACGTCAGGCGTCGTGCCCCGGCGCAGCCCTTCGTCCTGCTCGAGATCCGCGACCTTGACCAGGTGGTCGTCGAAGGCGCCGCCGTCGATCGCGGCCGCCGCCAGCTCGTGCGAGCGGCTGGCGTACTCGTCGAGCCGGCGTCGTGACAGGTCCCACTTGCGCGCGATCATCTCCGCGCCGGGCCCCTGCTCCAGCCGGTCGGTTTCGAACCGCTTCAGCACGGTCTCCCCATAGGGCACACCGGACTGCCGGGCGGCACCCAGCGGAACCCTCGACATCGACTCCACACCGCCCGCGACCACCCAGTCGTAGGCACCCGCGACCACGGCGTGCACCGCCGACTCCAGAGCCTGCTGGCTGGATCCGCACGCCCGGTTGAAAGTGACGCCCGGGACGCTTTCCGGCCACCCTGCGGCGAGCGCCGCGAACCGCCCGATGTTGCTCGACTGGTCACCCAGCTGCGTGACACAACCCCACATCACGTCGTCGATGCTCCCAGGATCGATCCCGGTGCGCTCGACCAGCGCCTTCAGCACCGCCGCCGACAAGTCGACCGGGTGCACCTCGCTCAGGGAACCGTTGCGCTTCCCGATCGGCGTCCGCACCGCGTCCACGATCACGGCCTCACGTACCGTCATGCTCTTCGCTCCCTGTGTCAGCCGTTGTCCGCGGCGCCCGTGTCATGGTCGGCGCCGGAACACCATCGTGTGAGCGCCGCTTCCGCTGAGCGGGACGCGCCCGCCCGCGGGCCGGGCAGCACGGGACGCCATCCGTCGCGCTCGCCGGAAGCCGGGGCGAAGGTGCCCCGGGCGGTCAGATGGGGGTGTTCCGCCGCCTCCCCCAGGCTCAGCACCGGGGTCAGGCACGCGTCGACGCCCTCGGCCAGGACCGTCCACTCCGCACGCGAACGCCGCCGCACCGCTTGCTCGATCTCGGCGCGCAGTTTCGGCCACTCACCCGGATCGTCCCGGCGCGTCGTCCAGTCCGGGGCCAGCTCCAGCAGCTCCACGAGCGCGGCGAAGAACTGCGGCTCCAGGGCGCCGATAGCGACGTAGCCCCCGTCGGCGCATGCGTAGACGTCGTAGAAGGGAGCCCCGGTGTCGAGGCGGTTCGTCCCCGCTTCGTCGGACCACGTCCCCCGGGTCCGGTACTCGTGCAGCATGGCCGTGAGGTAACTGGTGCCGTCGACGATGGCCACGTCCAGCACCTGCCCACGACCGCCGTGCACGGCGGCCAGGATCGACGCGACGAGGTACATGCCGCCCCCGCCGAAGTCCCCGAGCAGGTTGGCACTCGGCGTCGGTATCGCACCCCGCCGGGCGGCGTGGTGCAGCGCGCCGGTCAGGCCGATGTAGTTGATGTCGTGCCCGGCCCGGGACGCGAGCGGCCCGTGCTGGCCCCAGCCGGTCATCCGCGCGTAGATCAGCGCGGGGTTGCGCGCGTGCACGGCCTCGGGCGACAAGCCCGCTCGGTCGAGGACCCCGGGGCGGAACCCTTCGACCAGGACGTCGGCCCGCTCCGCGAGTCGCAAAGCGGTCGCACGCCCCTCGGCGGACTTGAGGTCGAGTTCGAGGACCGGCCGGTTCCCGGCGAGCGCCGGGCGCGCGACCCCGGGCCGGGCGATGGCGAGCACGTCCGCTCCCAGGTCGGCCAGCATCATGCCGGCGAACGGACCCGGGCCCAGCCCCAGGAACTCGAGCACCTTCAGCCCGGCCAGCGGCGGTTCGACCGACATCGAGTCCTCCCGGACAGCCAGGGCCATGAGCTATAAAGGGTATATTAGTTATCTATTCAAAAGACAAGTGGCACCAGGAGCGACCGATGCCCCAGGCCTTCTACGACGAAGACCACGAAGCCTTCCGCCACACCGTGCGCGCCTTCGTCGAGCGGTCGGTCCGGCCGCACGCCGAGGACTGGGAAGAGCACCGCCGGATCGACCGGGAGGCGTGGCAAGCCGCCGGCGCGGCGGGCGTTCTCGGCCTGCGGATCCCCGAGCCGTTCGGCGGCGCGGGCACCGACGACTACCGGTTCCGCTGCGTCGTGCAGGAGGAGCTGGCGGCCATCGGCGCGGCCGCGCTCGCGTCGAGCTTCTCGATCAACGAGGACATCGTGGCCTCGTACCTGACGAAGTTCGGTACCGACGACCAGAAGAAGCAGTGGCTGCCGGGCATGGCCGCAGGCGAGATCGTGACTTCCATCGCGATGACCGAGCCCCGCGCCGGAAGTGATCTGCGCGGCATCCGGACTTCGGCGCGCCGAGACGGCTCGGACTGGGTCATCGCCGGCACCAAGACGTTCATCACCAACGGCTTCAGCTCCGACCTGGTGATCGTGGCCGCACGCACCGGTGAAAGCGACGGTCGTGCGGTGCTTTCGCTCTTTCTCGTACCGTCTTCGGCCCCGGGGTTCGCCCGTGGCGCGAAGCTGAAGAAACTCGGCCTGCACGCGCAGGACACCGCGGAGCTGTTCTTCGACGACCTGCGCGTCCCCGCCGACGCGCTCCTCGGAGAGGAAGGCAGCGGCTTCCGGCAGCTGACCACGCAGCTTCCGCTCGAACGCCTCTCGATCGCCTGGCGCGGGCTCGTGGCCGCGGAATCGGCGTTGCGCTGGACCGTGGAGTACACCCGTGAACGCACGGCGTTCGGCAAGCGGATCGCCGACTTCCAGAACACGCAGTTCCGGCTCGCCGAGCTCACGACGGAAGTCGACATCACCCGGGCCTACCTCGAGCGGTGCATCCACCAGCTGATCGAGGGATCCTTCGACGCGGTCACCGGCGCCAAGGCGAAGTGGTGGGCCACCGAGCTGCAGAACCGCGTGGTCAGCGCGTGCCTCCAGCTGCACGGCGGCTACGGCTACATGGACGAGTACCCGATCTCGCGCGCCTTCGCCGACGCCCGGGTCCAGACTCTCGTCGGCGGTACGACGGAAATCATGAAGGGCATCGTCGGCCGGGACCTCGTCGGGCCCCGTCCCCGCTCCGCGGAACCGGATGTCCCGTCGGAAGGCGGCGCCTGATGATCAAGATCGTCGCGATGCTGAAGCGCAGGCCCGATCTCACCCTCGATGATTTCTCCCGCTACTACGAGCGAGAGCACGCGCCGCTGTTCGCGCGCACCATTCCTCCGGCAGTGGATCGGGCGATCGTCCACTATGTACAGAACCACGCCGTCGTCCTCGGTGACGGCCGGGCGGAGCCGCCCTACGACTGCGTCACGGAGATCGGGTTCGCCGACCTGGCCGGGATGCGGCTGTGGTCGGCCTTCTACAACGGCCCGGACGGCGCGGTGCTCCGCGAGGACGAGGAACGCTTCATGGACACGAGCAAGCGAGTGGTCGTCGTGACCGAGGCCCGGTTCCCGGTGGAACGCTGACGACCACCGGGAAACCGCGCCGGCCTCACGCCGGCTCGGTACGCGCCTCGGCTCCCCAGTGATCACCGGAACTCGCGACCGTCCGCGCCCGCCTGGTCAGCACCAGTACCACGACGATGCCGAGCAGGCACGCCGCGACCACGAGCCAGCCCGCGGCCTGCGGGCCCGCGGAGGCGGTGATCGCCGCGGCGAGCGCGGGCGTGATCCCGCCGCCGAGGACGGCGCCGATGTTGTAGGCCAACGCGGTCGAGGTGTACCGCACGTCGGTCGGGAAGGCCTGGGACATCGTCACGAACAGCACCGGGGCGGAGAAGTAGCTGAAGGCGAGGGTCAATGTGTAGACCACGCCCACCCGCAGCACCGCGCCGGCGCCGCCGTGCGCCAGCGTGCTCATGAGGAGGAACAAGGGGAAGACCAGGACGATCGCGGCGCCGTACCCGACCAGCATGGTCGACCGGCGCCCGAACCGGTCCACCCACGCCCCGCCCGCGAGGAACCCGGCCGCCGCGACCAGCAGGCAGGCCGCCGAAAGCCAGTACACCAGCCCGTCCGGCAGCCCGAGTGTCTTGAGCAGGTAGACGTTCATGTAGTTGACCAGCACGGCGAGGATCATGGTGTTCGACAGGTTCAGCGACGCCGCCACCAGGATCATCCGCCAGTGCCCGCGGATCGCCGCGGCGAGCGGCGAACGGCGTGTGCGGTTGGCTTCGACCAGCGATCGGAACTCGGCCGAGTCCTCGATCCGCCGCCGGTAGAGCAGGACGAACGCGGCCAGCACCGCCGAGATGAGCAACGGGATACGCCACCCCCACTCGGCCATGGCCGGCCGGCCGAGGATCGCGACGGTCAGCCCGGCGACCGCGGGCGCGGTGGCGACGCCGATCGCGGACCCGGCCGGCACCAGGGACTGCATCCAGCCCCGGCGGCGCCCGCCGTCGGTCTCCGCGACGAAGGTCGACGCCCCGCCGATCTCGCCCCCCGCGGAGAAGCCCTGCGCCAGCCGCGTGACGAGCAGCAGGATCGGGGCGGCGACACCGATCTGGGCGTAGGAGGGCAACACGCCCATGATCGTGGTCGCCGCGCCCATTCCGGTGACCGTCACGAGCAGCGCGAACCGGCGGCCGCGGCGGTCGCCGAGGCGCCCGAAGAAGATCGCCCCCAGCGGCCGCGCCACGTACCCGACGCCGAAGACCCCGAGCGTCGCCAGGATTCCGGCGGTGGCGTCCGCGGAGGGGAAGAACTGCGGCGCCAGGTAGACGACCAGGAACGCGTAGAGCGTGTAGTCGTAGAACTCGATGAAGGTGCCCAGCAGGCCGGCGATCGCGACCCGCCTGCCCTGTGGTCCCGCTTCCACGCCTGTGGCCATCTGCCACTCCTTCCGTGCACCGTCGCACCGCAGCGAGAAGAGGCTACTTTATTCATGTGGCCCCTGTCACCATGTCCGCGAGACACCGACGATGATCGTCATCAAGGCGTTCCCGGACTGCGATTCCTGGCGCCGACGTTCCACTCTGCGGTGCCGCGGCTTGACCGGAAATCTCTCCGCGTCTAGGTTCTTGGCGAATTTCAGTTCACTGTTTCGACCACGGCGATGACGCCGGAGACGGGATGGACGGCCGATGTCTCTGCCCGAGCAGACTGTGGACGGTAGCGGTGAAACGAACGGGCTCTGGCACCCGGCGGACCTCGAGGGCTTGCGAGCCCGCTACCGGGCCGAACGGGACCGCCGGTTGCGCCCGGAAGGCACCGGACAGTTCGGCAGTACCCTGCCGGGCTCCGCGTTCGCGGACTACGCAAGGGATCCCTGGTCGCCAGTCACCCCGCGGGAGCCGGTGACCGGCGACGTGGACGTCGCCGTCGTCGGCGCGGGCTTCGGCGGGCTCACCACCGCGGCGCAGCTGCGCCGGTCCGGGATCGCGTCGATCCGGATGATCGACACCGCCGGCGACGTGGGCGGTACCTGGTACTGGAACCGCTATCCCGGCGTCGCGTGCGACATCGAGTCCTACATCTACCTGCCGTTGCTGGAAGAGGTCGGCGCAATGCCGACCCGCCGCTACTCCCCCGGCGAAGAGATCCGCCGGCACGCGGTCACCCTCGCCCGGCACTTCGACCTCTACCGGGACACGCTGTTCCACACGGAGGTGACCGCCGTCCGCTGGCTCGACGAAGAGGACCGGTGGCAGATCGGCACCGACCGCGGCGACAGCTTCCGCGCCCGGTACGTCGTGCTCTCCGGTGGCCCCTTCTCGGCTCCGCGGCTGCCGGGGATCCCCGGCATCGACCGATTCGCCGGACACGCCTTCCACACCAGCCGCTGGGACTACGGCTGCACCGGCGGCGGGCCGGGCGACCCGCGGCTGGACCGGCTGGCCGGCAAGCGGGTCGCGGTGATCGGGACGGGCGCGACCGCGGTCCAGGTCGTCCCGGCACTGGCCGGGCAGGCCGGGCACCTCTACGTGGTCCAGCGGACCCCGTCCGGAGTGGACGTCCGCGACGACGGGCCGACCGACGAGAGCTGGTGGGCCTCGCTCCGGCCGGGCTGGCAGAAGGAACGCCGCGAGAACTTCCAGGCCCTCGTGCACGGCGCGGGCGCCGAAGAGGACCTCATCGGCGACGCCTGGACCGACACCGCGCCGGTGCGCGGGACCGCCCGCCTGGCCGCGGCCGCGGGCGCGGAGGACCCGGCGCTGGCGATGGAGCTGGCCGACCACCAGAAGATGGCGGAGATCCGCGCCCGCGTCACCGACATCGTCGAGGACCCGGAGACGGCGGCCGCCCTGCAACCCTGGTACCGGCAGTTCTGCAAGCGGCCCGCGTTCAGCGACCGGTACCTGCAGGCGTTCAACTCCGACCGGGTCGAGCTCGTCGACACCCGCGGCCGCGGCGTGGACGAGGTCACCGAAAAGGGCATCGTCGTCGACGGAACCGAGTACCCGGTGGACGCGATCATCTTCGCGACCGGGTTCGACGTCGGCTTCGACGTCGTGGCCCGCACCCGCGGCGCCGACCTGCGCGGCCGGCAGGGCGTTGCCCTGGCCGAGGCGTGGGCGGACGGAATGCGGACCTTCCAGGGCTGGGTCTCCCGCGGTTTCCCCAACCTCTTCCACCTGGGCACCTCGCAGAACACCTACTCGGTGAACTTCGCGCACACGCTGGAGGAGCAGGGCACGCACATCGCGGCCGTCGTGGCCGAGGCGGAACGCCGCGGCGACGTCCTGGTCGAACCGAGCGCGGCGGCCGAGGAGGCGTGGCAGCACACGATCGCCACCGGCGCGCCGATCGCCGAGGCCACCTTCGCCTTCGACGCCGAATGCACCCCGGGTTACTACAACCAGGAAGGCAGGCCGCGGCGCGGCCCGCAGTTCTACCCCGCGGGCCCGGCCGCTTTCCACGAGCTGATGGACATCTGGCGCCGGACCGGCGGGATGGACGAGGTGCTGGGCACTCCGGCCCGTACCCGCGACGGCGGACAAGAAAGGGCTTGACCGCCCGGTCGTGGATCAGCGGGTGGTGAACGAGCCTCCGTTGACGTGCAGGACCTGCCCGGTGATGTGCCGGGCGTCCGGACCGGCGAGGAACACCGCCAGCCCGGCGACGTCCTCCGGGGTGCCGGCCCGCTTGGTGTGGGTCGCCTCGACCAGCCCGTCGACCATCCCGTCCGGCAACGGCGTGCCGGCGTAGAACTCGGTGTCGGCGACGTAGCCGGGCACGATCGTGTTGGCGGTGATCCCGCGGGGCCCGACCTGTGAGGACAAGCCCGAGATCCAGGACTGCACCGCCGCCTTCGCGGCGGAGTACGGCATCGGAGCGAACTCCGCCGCGGCCGAACCCGTCGCGATGATCGCGCCGCCCGCCGGCATCCGCGGGAGCACGGCCGTGGTGGTGAGCACCGTGCCGAGCAGGTTGAGCGCCAGCGATCGCGTCCACCAGTCCGCGAGGTCGGCGAGCGGACCGTCCGGGGACGGACCGCGGAGGTTGCCACCGGCGACGTTCACCAGCACGTCGACCTGGCCCTCGAGCCCCGCGGCGAACGCGGTCACCGCGGCGGGATCGGCGGCGTCGCACGCCACTCCCGCGGCCCCGATCGCGGCCGCGGCCTTGCCCGTGCGCTCGGCGTCCCGTCCGGTGATCACGACCGCGTCACCCGCGGCGGCGAACCGGGCCGCGATCGCCCGGCCGATCCCGGTGGTGCCTCCGGTGACGACGACCTGCCTCGGCATGGTCTCCCCTCTCATCCGTTCGGAACGTCCGGCGCCCGCGCGGCCGCGTACTCCGGGCTCGCGGTGCCCGGGTTGACCTTGCCCATGCCCGGGAAGCCGATCGCGTAGCCGCCGTCGACCGGCAGGACCGCGCCGGTGACGAACGACGCTTCGTCGCTGGCGAGGAACAGCACGGCGTTCGCGATCTCGTCGGAGAGCCCCCAGCGGTCCATCGGCACGCCGGCGGGCCGGGCGATGCCCGCGGGCGGCTCGGCGTGGACTCGGCTCAGCGGGTGCAGGCCGGTCCAGATCGAGCCAGGCGCCACCACGTTGACCCGGATGCCGTCCGCCGCGTAGTCCAGCGCCGCGGAGACCGACAGCTGGTTCACCCCCGCTTTCGCGGCCCCGTAGACGCTGTGGTGCCGGTAGCCGACCAGCGAGGTCGCCGACGAGACGTTGACGATCGAGCCGCCGCCCGACTGCCGCATGGCGGGGATACCGGCCTTCATGCACAGGAAGACCCCGCGCAGGTTCGTGGCGTGCACCCGGTCGAAGTTCTCGGTGGTCTGCTCGTGCAGCGGCATCAGGCCGCCGCCGAAGCCGGCGTTGTTCACCAGCACGTCGAGCCGCCCGAACGTCTCGACCGTCGTGCCGATCATCCGCTGGACGGCCGCTTCGTCCGCGACGTCGGCCCGCACGCCGATCGCCGCGTCCCCGATCTCCTCAGCGACGTCCAGCGCGTTGGCGCTCCGGCCGACGACGACCACGCGGGCGCCCTCGGCGGCGAAGCGCACCGCCGTGGCCTTCCCGATGCCGGAGCCGCCGCCGGTGACGACGGCGACCTTGTCCCGCAGGCGCGTCACCCGAAGAACCGTCCACCGTTGACGCTCAGCGTGTGCCCGGTGACGTACGCCGCTTCCTCGGAAGCGAGGTAGGCCACGGCATACGCGACGTCCTCCGGCCGGCCCGCCCGCTTCATCGGCATCCGCGACGCGACTCTGACCGGGTCGCTGACGTTGCGGCGCATCAGCGGGGTGTCAACGAAGCCGGGCGGCACGTTGTTCACCGTGATGCCCTTGTCGGCGAACTCGGTGGCGAGTGCCTTGGTGAAGCCGATGATCCCGCCCTTGGCGGCGACGTAGTGGGCCATGTTCGGCGACCCGCTCTGCGTCGAGGACGAGGAGATGTTCACGATCCGGCCCCAGCCGGCGTCGAGCATGTCGCCGATGATCGCCTTGGTGACCAGGAACGGTCCCTTGAGATCGATCTCGATCGTCTCGTCCCACTCCTCTTCGGACAGTTCGAGGAACGCCTTGTACTTGGTGATCCCGGCGTTGTTGACCAGGATCGTGACCGGCCCCAGTTCGGCGCGCGTCCGGGCGGTGGCCTCGGCCACCGGAACCGTCTTGGCGCAGTCGGCCTCGATCGCGATGGCCTTGCCCCCCGCCTCGCGGATCCGCGAGACGGTCTCCTCCGCACCTTCGCCGTTGAGGTCCCACACGGCGACAGCTGCTCCTCGCTCCGCCAGGACCAGTGCGCTCGCGCGTCCGATACCGCTTCCGCCGCCGGTGACGACGGCGTTCCTGCCTTCGAGAGACATGCCCGTTCCTCTTCTTTGAGTGGTCTGCCGTGTCAGTTCTCGCCGAGCGCGGTGCGTGCGGCGGTGCGCGCCGCGACCGCGCGCGGGAAGCCGGCGTACCCGGCGGCGTGGTAGATGACCTCGGAGATCTCGTCGCGGGTCAGCCCGTTGCCGAGGCCGATCTTGACGTGGCTGCTCAGTTCCTGCTCCGCGCCGAGCGCGATCAGGATGCTGATGGTGACCAGGCTGCGGTCCCGCCGGGACAGCCCGGGCCGCCCCCAGAGCTGGGCCCAGATGCCGACCAGTCCGATGTCGACGATCTCGTCGGCGAGCCGGCCGTCGCGGCGGTCCGGCGGTTCGCCGTCGGGGCCTGCCTCCCGCACCGGCGCGTCCGGGAAGGCCGTGCGCAGGACGTCGGTCATGACCTCGTTGCCGAACTTGCGCAGGTCGGTGTCGGTGGTCTGTCGCAGGGAGTCGGTCACGCCGGTGCGCCGAACTCGAACACCGGGAAGCCGGCCGCCGCGGTCTCGGTCGCCACCTTCTGCATGTTCGACCGTCCCGTGGGGTTGAGCAGCTGCTTGCGCGGCTTGCCGGGGATGTTGGCGCCGTAGAAGTAACTGCTCTCCAGGAACGACGACCGGCCCGCCTGGTCGTTCATCAGCGTGGTCCACTCCTCTTCGGCCGCGGCGCTGACCTCGGCCACCACGGCGCCGTGCTCCCTGGCGTGCACCATCAGAGCGGTCACGAACTCCACCTGGTCGCCGTTGTAGCGGGGGTTGTTCCCGGTCGAACCGTGCGGACCGCCGGGGAAGAAGAAGTTCGGGAAACCCGCGCTGGCCAGGCCCAGGTAGGTGCGCGGCCCGTCCTTCCAGTAGTCGTCGAGGGCCAGCCCGGCCCGCCCGCGCACGCCGAGCTTGTTCAGCGCGCCGGTCCCGAAGTCCCAGCCGGTCGCCCAGATGACGACGTCCGCGTCCCGGACGACGCCGTCCGCGGTCTCCACCCCGGTCTCGGTCAGCTGGACGAGGGGGGTGTCCCGCAGGGAAACCAGCCGGACCGAAGGGTTGTTGTAGGCCTCGTAGTAGCCGGTGCCGAACGGCGGACGGCGCCCGCCGTAGCCGTGGTCACGCGGGATCAGCTTCTCGGCGGTCTCCTGGTCCCGCACGGTCTCCCGGATCTTGCCCGCGACGAAGGCACACCATTCGCCGTTGACCTCGGGGTTGTGCAGGAAGTCGATGTAGTTCGTGCTGAGCTTGCGGAACCCGCCCGACTTCCACAGCTTCTCGAAGAAGACCGCCCGCTCTTCGGCGGTGTCCGCCTCGGCGTAGCGGTTGGGCAGCTCGTGCAGGAACCCGGACGGCGAAGTCTCGAGAGTGTGCTTGACCGCCTCGTAGTCCCGCTTGAGCTCGGCCTGCCGGGCCGCGGGGATCGGCGCGTTGTTCAGCGGTGTGCACCAGTCCGGGGTCCGCTGGTACACGGTCAGCGACTCGACCACGTCGGCCAGCGCCGGGACGAGCTGCACACCGGACGAGCCCGTGCCGATCAGCGCGACCCGCTTTCCCCGCAGGTCCACGGCGTCCGCCGGCCAGCGCCCCGTGTGGTACTGCACGCCGCGGAACACGTCCTGGCCCGGGACGACCGGGCGGAACGGCACCGACAGCACGCCGGTCGCGGCGACGACGTAGCGGGAGCGGTACACCTCGCCGGAGCCGGTCGTGACCGTCCAGGTCCCGGCACCCTGGTCGTACACGGCGGAGGTCACGCGCCGGCCGAGCCGCAGGTCGCGACGCAGGTCGAACTTGTCGACGACGTGGTTGAAGTACCGCTCGACCTCGGGCTGGCCCGCGTACTCCTCCGACCACTCCCACTCCTCCCACAGCTCGCGGGAAAAGAGGTAGCCGTAGCTGTAAGACTCGGAATCGAAGCGCGCCTCGGGATAGCGGTTCCAGTACCAGGTGCCGCCGACTCCCTCGGCCTCGTCCAGCAGCAGCGCCGAGAAGCCCTCCTGGCGTGCCCGGTAGAGCTGGTTGATGCCGGTTACGCCGGCTCCGACGATCAGGACGTCCACCTCGGTGTCGCTCACGGTGCCCCTTCCCTTCACTCTGCCGGGCGCAGGTGCGCCATGAACGTGCCGGTGAAGTCGCCGAGGCTCTGCGGGACGAGGTAGCCCTTCTCGTCGGCGATCTCGTCCAGGTGGGCGGCGACGTCCTCGATGGACGGCGCAGCATCGGTGCTCAGCCAGCCCGGGGTGGCGCCGAGGAAGAGCCGGCTGAACCGGTGGGCGCCGGCAGCGAAGATCTCCCCGGTGACCGGGCAGTTCTCGTGGGCGAGCAGGCCCACCATCGGCGCGACCAGCGCCGGGTCCAGGGTCTGGGCCATCGCGGCGGCCGCCGCGTCCACCCCGCCGGTCCCGCCCACCCCGGCGCTGGTGTCCGGGTGCCCCGCCATCCGGGTCCACGCGTTGGGCGCGATGACGTTCGCCTTGATGCCGTGCGCGGCACCCTGGGTGGCGAAGTTGCGGGTCAGGCCGATGATCCCGGACTTCGCGGCGGCGTAGGCCAGGTTGCCCGCGAGCCCGAACATCCCGACCGAGGTGGTCGTCACGATCCGGCCGTGGCCGGCCGCCACGAAATGCGGCCAGGCCGCCCGGACCACGTGGAAGGAGCCGAGCAGGTGGACGTCGAGATGGGACTGCACGAACGCCTGGTCCGCCTCGGGCAGCTCCAGCCAGCGCATGATCCCGGCGTTGGCGACGACCGCGTCGATCCGGCCGAACGTGTCCCGCGCGGTGTCCACGATGGCCTGGCCGCCCTCGGGGGTCGACACGTCGCTCGTGTTCGCGACGGCCTCACCGCCTGCCGCGACGATCTCGTCGACGACCTGCTGGGCGGGACCGGTGTCGGTGCCGGAGCCGTCCATGGCTCCCCCCAGGTCGTTCACCACCACGCGGGCCCCGCGCCCGGCGAGGTGCAGCGCGTAGGCGCGGCCGATGCCGCGCCCCGCGCCGGTGACCACCACGACGTGGCCACCGAAGTCGTACTCGGACATGCTGTGTAGTCCTTCTCTCGTGAGGGATGGGGCGGGAGCGTCAGGTGACGAGCCGGAACCGGCGCACCTTGCCGACGCTCGTGCGCGGCAGCTCGTCGATCAGCGTCCAGTCCCGTGGGCGCGCGGCGGGCGTGAGGTTGCGAGCCGCCCACTCGTCGAGTTCGGCGGGTGAAGGCGGCGCCGCGGCGTCCCTGGCGACGACGTAGGCGACCGGCACGACGTCCCGGACGGCGTCCTCGCGGGACACCACCGCGACCTCCAGGACCCCGGGTGCCTGGGCGAGCACCGCCTCGACCTCCGTGAGGCTCACGTTCTCCCCCGCCACCTTGATCACGTCGTCCACCCGGCCGACGAAGCGGAGCAGCCCGTCCGTGCCCCGGGAGACGAGGTCGCCGGTGGCGAACCAGGTGCCGTCGGCGGTCTTTTCGCGGAAGACCTTGGCGGTGAGCGCCTCGTCGTCCAGGTAGCCGGCGAAGAGATCGACGCCGGGGGTACCGAGCACGAGCAGCTCCCCCGGCGCGTCCGCCGGACCGCCGGTGCCGGCCTGCTCGAGCCGGATCCGCCGGCCCGCCACCGGCTGCCCGATGACGTCGTGCCGGGCGAGCTCGCCGGTGTCCGCGCACACGATCGCCACCGTTTCGGTCATGCCGTAGAGCTGCCGCGGGCGGGCCCCCACCAGGTCGGCGAACTTCCGGTGGTGCTCACGGCCGAGGCTCTGCGCGAACCACACGTGCTCGAGCGCCAGCGGCCGTTCGTCCGCCGGGACCCGGGCGAGGATCATCCGGATCGGGGCGGCGAACAGGCTCGCGTGGGTCACCCCCAGCTCGCGGGCGTGCCGCACCCAGCCGGACGCGCTGAACACCGCGCTCAGCGCCACGCTCGCGCCGGCCGCCATCGCCGGGGCGAAGCAGTAGTACTGGGCGTTCGCGTGGAACAGCGGCAACGTGACGTGCCAGCGGTGCCGCGGCTCGAGAGCCACGGCCTCCGCCATCACGCGGGCCACCGTGGCGTAGGCGGCCTGGGTGAGCACGACCCCCTTGGGCGCCGAGGTGGTGCCGGAAGTGAACATGACGGCCAGCCGGTCGTCCGGCCGCACCACCGCGGGCGCGAAGACCGGGCCGTCGAGCGGCCCGCCCGCGGCGGTGTCCGCGGCGTCCTCGGCCAGCTCGATCACCGCGGGCACGCGCCCGGCGGCGCCCTCCCGGTACGGCGCGCCCCGCGACGCGGCGCAGATCCCGGCCGCCGGCGCGACCCGGCGGACCTGGCTCGCGATGTCCCTCGCCGTCGACTGCGGGTCCACCGGTACCAGCCAGGCCCCGAGCCGCGACGCGGCCAGCCACAACGCCACGAACGCCGGGCAGTTGCGCAGGACCACGTGCACCGCGGAGCCGGACCGGACGCCGGCGGCGTGCAGGGCGCCGGCGGTCCGGGCGACGACCGCGTCGAACTCCGCGTAGCTCCAGTCCGACCGGACACCGGACTCCGCGCGGAACACCAGGAACGGACGGTCGCCGTGGTCGCGGACCGCCGACTCCCAGACGCGCTGGAAGGTCGTCATGGTTCGCCGGCCGCTCAGACGGTGGCGACGGGCGTGAGCGGGCTGCCCTGGGTACCCGGCAGCCGCAGCGGCGGAGCGGTGAGCAGGAACCGGCTCCGCTCGTGCTCGTGCAGCCAGTCCGCCAGGTCCTGCAGCAGCCACAGCTCGCCCAGCGGGACGCCGAGCTTGAACAGGCAGTGGTGGTGGATCGGCAGCAGCGTCCCCGGGTTCTCGGCGTCCGGCGCCGGCCGGGCCATCCCGACGCCCTCGACGGCGGAGTTGTCCGAGATCAGCGCGGACAGCTGCGAGTCGGTGATCCACTGCAGCACCGCCGGGTCGTAGCCGTCGAGGTACGGGCCGATCTGGTTGACCGTGGCCGGATCCGGCCTGCCGTTCCACTCCAGCAGCTGCTTGTCCGTGCCGGTGTGCAGCAGCACCATGTCGCCCGGTTCCACGACGATGCCGTCCCGGTTCATGATGTCCTGCAACGTCGCCAGGTTCACCGGCTGGTTCGCCGTCCCGAGGTGGCGGGACAGGTCGATCAGCACGCCACGGCCCTGTACCCCGTGCGCGGCCATGTGTTCCATGCCGAGGTGGCGGGCGACGCTCGTGCTGCCGCTGCCGTCGCCCCGGGCGTCCTCCACCGGGCCGACGATGTCGACGTGCGCGCGATAACCGTTGTAGTACACGGCTTCCGGCACGCCGTCGGCATCCGCGTCGAACTCCGCACCCTGGTGGGCCAGCGCGTCCCACTGCGTCGAGTACTGCATCCAGAGCGTGACCTGGTCGTCCGACCACACGTCGTTGAACCCGGGGTGGATGAACTCCCGGGCGATCATGTTGTAGAAGGACGCCGGGTTGTGCTTGAGGTCCTCGGTGGGCTGCACGACCGGCGGGTACCGCCGCTGGTTGCTCGACGAGCCGCCCGGCAGGTCCAGCGGCAGGCTGAGGCCGAACGTGCGGCCCTCCTGTACTTCCGCGATCCCTTCGAGCACCTTGTGCTTCGTGAGGAGGTTGATCCGGCCGAGCTCGTCGTCGTCCCCGAACTCGCCCCAGTTGGACCCCGGGGGCCGCTGCTTCCACCGCTGAGTGCTCATACCCGCCTCACCACTTCACCGGGAGCTCGTAGATCCCGTACGCCTGCGAATCTTCCTTGAACCGCAGCGAATCGAAGTCCGCCGCGAGGGACAGCGTCGGCACCTTGGTGAACAGGCTGCCGAACGCGACCTGGAGCTCGATCCGGGCGAGCTGCTGGCCGACGCACTGGTGCGGACCCCAGCCGAAGGCGAGGTGGTGCGAGGCCCGCCGGGACAGGTCCAGCCGCGCGGGATCGGGGAACGCCTCGGGATCGTGGTTGGCGATCGGCAGCGCCGCGATCACGCCATCGCCCTTGCGGATGGTCACTCCGGCGATCTCGAAGTCCTCCAGGACCGCGCGCCGCGCCAGCAGGTGCGCGATGGTGAGGTACCGCAACAGTTCCTCGACGGCGTTGGCCACGAACCGCTCGTCGCCCGCGTTCTCCCGCAGGGCCGCCAGCTGGTCCGGGTTGCGCAGCAGCAACGCGGTGCCGAGGGTGATCATGTTCGCGCTGGTGTCGTGTCCCGCGACCAGCAGCATCAGGCCGAGGCGCTGGGCCTCGTCCATCGCCAGCACGCCTTCCTTGATCTTCTCGCCGAGGTCGGTGAGGACGTCCTCCTGCGGATCGTCCATCTTCTTCTCGATGAGGCCCTGGATGTACTCGCGCAGCGCCTTGTTCGTCGCCGCGCCCTCTTCCGCCGTCTTGGTCGTGGAGTTGACGACCGTCGCGTGCTTCTGGAAAAAGGTGTGGTCTTCGTAGGGCACGCCGAGCAGGGCGCAGATCATGAGCGAGGGCAGGGGCAGTGACACCGCCTCGTTCAGGTTGGCCGGGTTCGGTCCTTCGAGCATCCGGTCGATGAGTTCGTCGGTCATCTGCTGGATCTCGGGCCGCAGCAGGGCCATCCGCTTGCGGGTGAAGGAGTTCGTGAGCATCCGCCGCCAGCGGGTGTGCTCGGCGCCGTCGGTGTTGTTCAGCCCCGGCTCCATGTGCGGCGCGTGGGCCTTCATCGACGGCGTCGTGATCGGGTAGCCCGGCGCGCTGATCCCGGCGCTGAGCTTGTCACTGCTGAGCAGCTGCCGGGACACCTCGTGCGAGGTGGACATCCACGGCGTCTCGCCGTCCCACTGGCGCACCCGCACGAGGGACTCGCCGGTTTCGTGCAGGGCCAGCAGGCCGGGCGGTGGGAGGAAGGGGTTCTCGCGGGAGCGCGAGGACGGGAACTCGGGGAGGTCGCCGGCGGTCTCGGTGGCGCCGCTTGCGGTCTCGGTCATCGGTGTCTCCAGCTCACTCGGCGACGGTGGCGGTGGGAATCGACCCGGTTCGCTCGACGATCGTGATCGCCATCGCGGGACAGACGGCGGCGGCCTGGCGCACGTCGTCGGCGAGCTCGGCGGGCGGGTTCTCGTCGAGCAGGACGGCGATCCCGTCCTCGTCCCGCTGGTCGAACACCTCCGCCGCGGCCGCGACACACTGACCGGCCGCGACGCACTTCCCCTCGTCGATGAGGATCTTCATTCGGTGTCTCCTGCTGGATGGTGGGAGCGGTGATCTGTCCTGGGGCCCGGGTCTCCCCATGGCACCACAGCCGGGCGATCGAGACGATGGATAAAGTGCACCGTTCTGAAGCCTGGGGTGGTGGAAGGTCTCCCCCGGAAAGGGCATACTCGGGAAGTGACCACCGCAGACGCTGGCACCTGGCTCCACCTGCTCGACGCACACGGCTCCGCCGAGGCCATCGAGGACCTCCGGCGCGAGCTGATAGCGCGAGGGACGGCGGAGGACGCGGTCGAGGACGACGCCGAGCGGGCCCACCGGATCCAGCGCAGGCTCGCGGCCCACCAGCGCTACATCGACGAGCTGACGGTGCTGGACGACCTGGCCCGCCGGCTCACCACCCTGCGGGAACCCGGCGATGTCCTGGAAGAGGTCGCCGGCCAGGCCCGCAGGCTGCTGGCCGTCGACGTGGCGTACCTGATGCTCGTGCAGCCGGACGACACGCTGCGGACCGAGGTCGTCTCCGGGGCGTACGGGACCGGGCTGCGCGGCATCGTGCTGCCGCGCGGCACCGGGCTGGCCGGTGAGGTACTGCGCACCGGAAGCCCCTGGACCAGCGAAGACTGTCTCGCCGACCCGGCCTTCCCACACGACGAGGCGGCGGATCTGGCGGCGGACGGCGAGCACCTCGGCGGGCTGCTCGCCGTGCCGCTGCTCGCCGGCGGCACCACCACCGGAGTGCTGTGCGCGGCGGCCCGCGGCCGGCGCCGGTTCGGGCCGCACGACGTCGAGCTGGCCGCCCGGCTCGCCTCACACGCGGCCGTCGCCATGTCCAACGCGCGGCTGTTCGAGCAGTACCGCGACGCGGTCAGCGAACTGGAGCAGGCCAACACGTCGCTGCGCCGCACAGTCGAGTCCCGTCAGGCGGTCAACGACCTGCGTGACCGCCAGAGCAGGCAGCTGATCGAGGGCGGCCGGTTCGCCGACTTCCTGCGCGAGCTGCGCCGCTCGGTCCGCGGCACGGTCGCGGCGTTCGACCGCGAGGACGTGCTGCTCGACGGCGATCCCGGGCTGGAGCTGGCCACCCTCACCGGCGGGGTGACCGGGGCGGCGATCGCGGCCAGCCAGTCTGCGCAGCTGTGCGTGGACGGCCCGCGCGGGCCCGTGGTCGTCACCGCGATCGGGCTGAGCACCGGCTACACCGGCTGCGTCGTGGCGACGGTGACACCCGAGGAAGGCGTCGACGACGTCGCGGGATTGTCGGCGGTCACGGCCACCTCGCTGGCCGTGTACGTCGCCACCCAGATGTCCATCTACGAGGCCGACCGGCGGACCAGGGGCGAGCTGCTGGGCGCGCTGATGTCCACGGAGCAGCCGGAGGACACGATCCTGCGGCGCGCGGTGAGCGCGGGTGTCGGGTTCGACGGGCTCACCGCGGTGGCGGCGTTCGACCTCGGCGGGGACACCCGGGCCGTCGCGGCGCTGGCCCAGCAGGTGGCGGACGCGTTGGGCGGCTGGAGCGCGGTGTACTCGGGCACGGCCGTGGCGTTGCTGACCGGGGCCACCACCGACGGCGTGCGGGCGGCGGTCGCCAAGCTGACCGCCTCCGCGCCGGCGCCGACCGTGGGGATCAGCGCGGCGTCGGGCGGGGTGGCGGGCGCGCGGGCCGGTGTCGAGGCCGCGCGACAGACCGTCGCCGTGCTCGAGGCGCTGGGCCGGCCGGGAGAGTGCGTGCTCGCCGGCGAGCTCGGGGTCTACCGGTCCCTGTTCAGCACCGCCGGGCGAGGCGAGATCCGGGCCTTCGTGGCCGACACGGTGGGCCCGCTGCTCGACCACGACCAGGGCCACGGCACCGATCTCGCCCCCACCCTCACCACGTTCCTCACGATCGGGCAGAACCACCGCCGGGCCGCCGCGGAGCTGCACGTGCACCCGAACACGCTGTACCGGCGGCTGGAGCGGATCACCGCCCTGCTCGGCGACGACTGGCGAAAGGCGCCCCGCACCCTGGAGGTGCAGCTCGCGCTGCACCTCCACGCCCTGCTCGACAAGGTCTGACCGGGCTCAGCCGGGCTCCTTCGGAACCGTGCTCGTCACGATGCCTTCGAAGACCGATCCCACGGCTCGCGCGAGCCGCTCGCGGTGCGGAACCAGCGCGATCGGGCGCCCGATCGACACGGCCATCTCCTCGTGGGCCAGGCGCTGCGCGGCGTTGATCGCCGCCGCCCGCACGCGGATCTCCAAGGCGCCCGGGTCCAGCCCGAACCGCTGCGCCAGTACCGCGGCGAGCACCGGCTCGGCGCGGTCGTGCACGACCAGCCACACCGCTCGCAGCCCGGGATCGGTCACCGCCATCCGGACGAGGTCGCTGACCAGCAGGCCATCGTCCACCGCGACGTCGGGCGGCAGCTGGTAGGTGCGCCGCAGGTGGTCGGCGAGCGACACCTCGCCCGTCCAGCGGCGCAGGGCGGCGACGTAGGCGTCCACCGTCATGGCGAGCAGCGGCTCGGCGCACGCCTCCTTGGTCCGGAAGTAGCGCCAGAGGGTGCGCACCGAGATGCCGGCGGCCTCGGCGATCTGCTCGCCGGTGGTCGCCGCGATCCCCCGGGAGCGGAACAGCCGGACCGCCGCGCGCGAGATCTCCAGCTGCAGCCGCTCGCGGCTGCTCTCGCTCATCGGCGGTCTGCCGCGCCGAGACCCGGCCGTCGTCCCGGCCATGATCACTCCCGTAGCCAAGTGCAATTGAGGACTATGAATTTCACGCGATCAGATGTTAACTGTCACTACGCGCCACTATAGCGAATCTTGGTGCGCACCCCCTGAAGGACGAGCGACGAGGACGACGCCGCCTATGGCCGAGCGAGAGCGGACAGCCGAAAGCGGGACCTGGGGTCCCGAAGACGTGGAGAAGATCCGGGCGCGGTACCGCGCCGAACGGGACAAGCGTCTCCGCCCGGATGGCGCCGCGCAGTACCTGCTGCCCACGGGTGATCTCACGGCCTACGCGGTGGATCCGTGGTCGGAGCCGCCCGCCGGGCGTGACCCGGTCACCGACGACGTGGACGCCGTGGTGCTCGGCGCCGGCTTCGGCGGGCTGGTCGCCGGCGCGCACCTGCGCAAGGCCGGCCTGAAGCGGATCCGCCTGGTGGACATCGCCGGCGGCGTCGGCGGGACCTGGTACTGGAACCGCTACCCCGGCGTGGCGTGCGACATCGAGTCCTACATCTACTTGCCCCTGCTGGAAGAAGTCGGCGAAATGCCGACCCGCAAGTACGCTCCCGGCAGCGAGGTCCGCGCCCACGCCGAGCGGCTCGCCGAGCACTTCGACCTGCTGCGCGAATCGTTGTTCCACACCGAAGTCACTTCGCTGCACTGGGACGACGAACTGGGCCGCTGGCGTGTCGGCACCGACCGCGGGGACGCGTTCACGGCACGCTACGCGGTCATCTCGAGCGGCCCGTTCAACCGGCCCAAGCTGCCGGGCATCCCCGGGATCGAGAAGTTCCGCGGGCACTCCTTCCACACCAGTCGCTGGGACTACGCCTACACCGGTGGCGCCGAGGGCGTCAGCGAGTACCCCGGCCTCGCCGACAAGCGGGTGGCCGTGATCGGCACCGGCGCCACCGCCATCCAGGCCGTCCCCGCGATCGCCCCGCATTCCCGGGAAGTCCTTGTGGTGCAACGGACTCCGTCGACCGTCGACCGGCGGGACGACCGCGAGACCGACCCGCAGTGGTGGGCCGGGCTGGAACCGGGCTGGCAGCGCGAGCGGCGGGAGAACTTCCTCGCCCTGATCACCGGTGGTGTGGCGGAAGAGAACCTGGTCGGCGACCAGTGGACGGACTCCGCACCGGTCCGGGGCCGGCAACGGCTGCGCCGGGGTACCGGCGAAGACGTGGCGTTCGCCATCGAGGTGGCCGATCACGAGAAGATGGCCGAACTGCGGGCCCGGGTGGCCGAGATAGTCGAGGATCCGGAGACGGCGGCGGCGTTGCAGCCGTGGTACCGGCAGATGTGCAAGCGCCCCGGCTTCAGCGATCGCTACCTGCAGGCGTTCAACCGCGACAACGTGCGGCTGGTGGACACGGCAGGCCAGGGCGTCGAACGGATCACCGAGAACGCGCTGGTGGTCGACGGGGTCGGCTATCCGGTGGACGTCATCGTGTTCGCCACCGGCTTCGAGATCGGGGCCGATCCCGCCGTGCGGGCAGGTGCGGACGTACGCGGGCGCGGCGGGATCACCCTCGAGCAGTACTGGGCGGACGGCCTGCGCACGCTGCACGGCTGGGTCAGCCGGGGCTTCCCGAACCTGTTCCACCTCGGCAGCACGCAGAACGCGGTGTCCGTCAACTTCGTCCACGTGCTCGAGGAGCAGAGCGAGCACGTGGGCTCGGTCGTGGCGGAAGCCGAACGGCGCGGCGGGGTCCTCGTGGAGCCGGCCGCCAAGGCCGAGGACGGCTGGGTCGAGACGATCCGGGCGCGGGCCATCGACATGCACACGTTCCTGTCCGAGTGCACCCCCGGCTACTACAACTTCGAGGGCAAACCTAGGAAGCGCGTCGAGTCCTTCGGCGGCGGTCCCGTCGAGTTCCTCGCGCTCGTCCGCGCGTGGCGCGCCGACGGCGGGATGGAAGACGTCCTCTCCGGCTGAGGTTCGCGGGACCGGGCCCCGGCCCGGTCCCGCAGCCGTCGCGGAGCGATTCCCTGTCGCGGCAACGGGTTCGGACACCGACGCGACCTCGCCGGACACGGCCTAGACCGTCGAGTCCGCGCCGGTCAGCCAGCCGGCCACCTGCCGGACGTATTCCCGGTAGCCCGCCAGCGCGCGGGACACGACCGCGGCGGCTTCGTCGGGCTCCACGTCGAGCGAGAGCTGCATGAGCACGTGATGGGGCCCTTCGACGGGCGCGAGCGCGGCGGCCACCTCCGCGTCGATGAGGCCGATTCGACACGCCGCCTCGAAGGACTCCGCCGGGGTTCGCGGTGCCGACGGCACCACCGCGCAGTTCACCGCGAAGGCGAGATCGGCCAGCAGCGCGAGGACCCGCTCGATGACGAGGCCCGCGGTGCTGTCCCGGGCGAACCGGTTCCCGTCGATCGGTCCCAGCGACTCCAGCTGGGTGATCGACCTGCGCATGGTGATGAGGCGGTGCGCCATCGCGGGACGGTCGGGCGCCGGCGGTCCGGTCATCGCGTCAGCCTGCCACGCCCGGGCGCCGGGCCGCCGCCCGCTCTCCCGCTCGGTGGAACACACACCCGTCACTGTCCCGAAATCCGCAAAAAGGGATACTCTAATGGTCGAGACGGAACGACGAAACGGAGTGCGCCGGTGGACTTCGAGCTCAACGCGGAGCAGCTCATGCTCCGCGAGGCTTCCCGACGAATGCTGGCCGAGCGGGCACCACTGGACCGGGAGCACATCGACCGGGGCGAAACCGTGTCCGTCCCCGGGCTGTGGCAGCTGGGGGTCGAGCTCGGCTGGACCGGTCTCGCCGTCCCGGAGGGGTACGGAGGCACCGGCCAAGGCCTGACCGAGCTGATCCTGGTGGCCGAGGAACTCGGCCGCGCCGCCGCGCCCGGCCCGTTCGTGCCGACCGCCCTCGTCGCGCTGGCGGTGTCCCGGGCCCACGGGGCCGCCCTGCGAGCCGAGGTGCTGCCCGAACTCGCCGAAGGCACGGCCGCCACCTGGGCGTTCGCCGAGCCCGGCCGGGCCTGGGCGCCCGAGGAGATCGGGACCACGGCCCGCGCGGTCGACGGCGGGTTCGTGCTGGATGGCGTGAAGTCGGTGGTCCAGGACGCGGCGGACGCCCGGTGGCTGCTGGTGACCGCGCTGGCCGGGACCGAGACGGCGACGCTGCTGGTCGACCGGTCGGCCCCGGGGGTGTCGATCCGCCGGCACCAGGCGATGGATCCCACCCGGACGTTCCACGAGGTCCGGTTCGAGGGCGTCCTCGTCCCCGCCGAGCGCCTGGTGGACAGCGGGGCCGACGCGAGCCGCCGGTTGCTCGACGACGCGTCGATCCTCACGGCGGCGGACGCGCTCGGAGTGATGGAGCGGTTGCTCACCCTCACCGTGGACCACGTGTCGGCGCGGGTGCAGTTCGGCCGGCCGATCGGCTCCTTCCAAGCGGTCAAGCAGGCGTGCGCCTCGATGGCGATGGACGTGCAAGCCACCCGGGCGGCCACGTACTACGCGGCGATGGCGGCGGACGCGGGCGCCCCGGACGCCGCCCGCGCGGCCTGCGCGGCGGCCTCCCAGGCGGGCTCGGCCGCGCGCCGGGTGGCCGGCCATGCGCTGCAGCTGCACGGCGGGATCGGTTTCACCTGGGAGCACGACCTGCACCTGTACCTGCGACGGGCCATGGTGGACGCGGCACTGCACGGCGACCCGGCCCAGCACGACGAACGCCTCTGCGGCCTGCTGCTGGCGGGCTGAGCAGGCTGGGCCGCGTCAGGCCGGTGACGAGCGCGATCCGGGCGGCCAGCCGCCCTGTCACGGGTTTCTCCTCAGGCCATCGACATGCCGCCGTTGACGCGGATGACGTGTCCGGTCACGAAGCGGCTGGCCGGTGCGGCGAGGTACAGCACGGCGTAGGCCGAGTCGACCGGCTCCGTGATCCCCGCCAGCGGTGACGCCGACGACATCCGGTCGGTGAGGCTCCCGAACGCCGCATCGTCGGCCGCGGCCGCGCGGGTCATGCCGGTCTTCGTCCAGCCCGGCGCGATCCCGTTGACCCGGATGCCCCGGGGACCCAGTTCGACCGCGAAGGTGCGAGTCAGCGCTTCCGCGCCCTTCTTCGTCGCGGTGTAGGTGCCCGTGCCCGCGGTGCTGAAGTCGATGATCGTCGACAGGGTGTTGATGATCGACGAACCGGGTTCCATCACCCGGGCCGCCGCCTGGGTGCCGTGCAGCACGCTCTCCAGGTTGACCGCCACGAGGTGCCGGAACTCCTCGGTCGAGACCTCGAGCAGCGGACGGCGGCGCATGATGCCCGCGTTGTTGAGCAGGACGTCCAGCCGCCCGGCCTCGTTCACCGTCTTCGCGACCAGGTTCTCCACCGCCGCCCGGTCGGCGACGTCCACCTGGGCCGCAATCGCGTCCCCGCCTCCGTTGGCGATGTCCTTGGCGACCCGCTCGGCCGCTTCGCCGTCGACGTCGGCCACCACCACCCGCGCTCCCGCGGCCGCGAGCACGGTGGCACTCGCTTCGCCGATCCCGCTGCCGCCGCCGGTCACCAGAGCGACCTTCCCGGTCAGCCGGAATGCCTCGGTGATGTCCATGAACACTCCTCCACCGGGTCCGGTAGCCGATCACCTCTCGACCCGTCCTGGCTTAATTTACTACACTCAATTACGTCCGGCCGGTCTCTGCCGCCCCGCTCCGGGCGGGCTGCCCGGGCACCCGAGTGGAGGATTCGACGATGACCGCACCCGCCGACCTGATCTTCGACTACCCGAACCTCCTGCGGCTCGACGGCAGGCACGTGCTCGTCCTCGGCGGCGGGCTCGGCATCGGCCACGAGGCGAGCGTCGCCGCCGCGGCCGTCGGCGCGAACGTCTCTGTCGTCGACACCGACGCGGAACGGGCGAAGCGGGTCGCGGACGAGGTGGGCGGGCTGCCGCTGGTCGGCGACGTGACGCGCCGGGAGGACGTCGAGCGGATCGTCGCCGACGCCGTCGCCCGCTACGGCCCGCTGCACGGACTGGCGGACATCGTCGGGATCTCGGACTTCGCCACCATCGCCGACTCGGGCGACGAGGTGTTCGACCGCGGGATCGCCCGCAACCTGCGGCACGTGTACCTCGCGATCCAGATCGGCTCGGCGGCCATGTCCGGTGGCGGCTCGATCGCCGTCGTCGGTTCGATCGCGGGCATGCGCTCGGCGCCGAAACACGCGGTCTACGGCGCCGCCAAGGCCGCGGTGTCGAACCTCGCCGCGTCCGCGGCCGTGGAGCTGGGCCCCGCCGGCGTACGCGTGAACGTCGTCGCGCCCGGGCAGACCTACACCCCCAGGATCGCGCAGCGCCACCCCGAACCGGACTACTACGAGAAGGCGGCGCTGCCGGTGCCGCTCGGCCGTGTCGGCGCCCCCGGGGACATCGCGTCCGCGCTGCTGTTCTTCCTCAGCGACCTCTCCCAGTGGATCACCGGCCAGACCCTGGTGGTGGACGGCGGAACCAGCCGCAACTACCCCTACCCCATCTGAGCGCCGAAACGGCGTGGCCCGGCCGGGCCACGCCGTTTCTCCGCATCAGACCACGTGGTAGTCGTCCGGGTCGAACCGCTCGTAGAGCTCGTGCTGCTCCTCGAGCCGCCACGGGATGTTGACCTGCTGGCGGCCGAACTCGTTGACGTAGTAGTTCTTGTCCTTCGAGCCTTCGTCGTACCAGATCAGCGAAAGCATCGCCTCGTCCAGCCGCTTGTTGTAGTTCTCGAAGACATCCTCGCGCACCGACAGGTACTTGTGACCGCCCTCGATGAGGTGGATGAGGCTCTCGGCGATGTACCGCGACCACGTCTCGATCCAGACGATCAGCGAGCCGGCGCGGTTCTGGGAGTTCGGGCCGTACATCACGTACAGGTTCGGGAAGTCCGGCACCGTCAGCGACAGGTAGGCCCGCGGGCCGCCCCCTTCGGGCTCGGCCCAGCGCTGCTCGAGGCTTGCCCCGTCGAGCCCGCGGTATTCGGTGGGCCACAGGTACTTCTGGACCTCGAACCCGGTCGCGGTGAACACCACGTCGTAGTCCCGCTCGGTCCCGTCCGCGGCGCGGATACCCGTCGGCGTGAACCGCTCGATGCCTGCCGTGACCAGCTCGACGTTGTCCTGCAACAGCGCCGAGTACCAGCCGTTGTCCACGATCATCCGGCGGGCCAGCGGAGCGTGCGCGGGGATCAGCCGCTCCCAGAGGTCCGGGCGATCCGGCAGTTTCGCCTTGATGTAGGCGGTGAGGTCCTTGCGGTAGGAGTCGTTGGCCGCGTTCACCTGGCCGCCCTCGGCCTTCCACGCCGGGTCCGGCTCCTGGAGCAGCTGCCCGTCGAGGCGCAGGGTGGCGTACGAGTAGCAGTACCAGTTCCAGTAGTAGGGCATGGTGTCGAGCAGCCACCGCGTCTCCGGCGGGACGGGGTCGCCGTACCGGTCCCGCGGGCTGATCCACTGCGGGGTGCGCTGGTAGACCCCCAGGTTCGCGGCGCGGCGCTGCACCGACGCCATCATCTGCACGCCGGTGGAGCCGTTGCCGACGATCGCGACGCGCTTGCCGTCGAGGTCCTCGTCGCCGGTGCACTCCGCGGTGTGGATGATCTCGCCGCCGAAGTCCTCGATGCCCGGGGCGTCGAGGCGCTTCGGGGTGGCGAACAGCCCGCTCGCGCTGACGACGGCGGTGGCGGTGATGTGCCGTTCTTCCCCGGCCACGGTGACATCCAGGCCCCAGGTCCCGGCGCCGGTGTCGAAGGTGGCGGCGGTGACGTCCGACCGGTAGGAGATGTGGTCGGTGATCCCGTGCTTTTCGGCGATGTGCACCAGGTAGGCCTTGACCTCCTCCGCGCGGGCGAAGTACTCGGTCCACGGGTAGTTCTTCTCGAAGAAGAACTGGTAGAGGAAGATCGAGGTGTCCACCCGGACGTCGGGGTAGGCGTTGATGTCCCAGGTGCCGCCGAGCGATTCGCGGCGTTCGTAGATCGTGAACGGGATGCCCAGTTTCTTCAGCTGCACGCCCATCGCGATGCCGTTGAACCCGGCGCCGACGATCGCCACCTCGAACCCGGCGGGGATCTCGGGTTTCCCGTCGGTCCACCGGGCGAGCCGGGGGTGCTCGTCGAAGGCGGCGAGGTCGCGCCGGTACCGCCACGTCCGCTCGTCGAGCTGCTCGGCCCGGAACGCCTCGTACATCCTGCGGAGTTCGGCGTCCGTGGGTGCCGTGGTCTCGAAATCCGCGGGCTTGGCCAGCAGGAAGTCCAGTGCCTTCCGGGTGACCAGCTCCCGGTCGGTCTCCGCGACGACGTACTGGGTGAGCGCCCCGCCGTACATCGGGACGGTGGCGAGTTCGAGCGTGAGCAGTTCCTCGTCGCCGGTCGCCTGGTACAGCGCCATCCGCAGCGCGTTCAGGTCGGCGTCCGCCAGCGCTCGCCGGACGAAGCCGGCGTCCGGCGCCCCCGGGGCCGTGTCCTCCGTGGTCATTCAGCTCCTTTCGGGACGGTCCCGCACATCGGCACGAGCCGCGGATCAGGCTCGGCGGCCCCGATCCGGGTCGCCCGACAGCGGAATCCATCGTCGCCCGGCACCGCGGCGGGCATAAGGGCGCGACACCACTGAGCGGGACAGAGCGTGCATGAGCTCGATCACGGCGTGGCCGATTGCGTCGAGCTCACCGGGGTTCAGCGGACCGTCCACTTGGGACGCCGGAAGGTCTCCCGATCGACCTGGGCCATCCCGGCCGGGTTGCCGAGCTGGGTGTAGGACAGCCCGGTGCGCAGCGCCTGGGTCCGCCCGGAGTCGAGCGACTCCCAGATCGCCCGCACACTGCCCTGGATCGCGACCGGTGGCTTCGCGGCGATGATCCCGGCGAGCTCGTCCGCGCGCTTCCACAGACCGGCGCGCGGCACCACCTCGCTGACCAAGCCGATCTGCAGCGCCCGCTCGGCCGAAAGCCGTTCGTCCAGGCCCAGCAGGGTGATCCGCAGGGCCTCGCCGAGCGGGACCCGCCGGGCGAGGCCGATCGGTTCCAGCGCCGCCGTCATCCCGTAGCTGACGTGCGGGTCGAAGAACGTGGCGTCGTCCGAGCAGATGATGATGTCCGCCTCGTTGAGCCAGTAGAAGGCACCGCCCGCGGCCATCCCGTGCACCGCCGCGACGAGCGGCTTCCACACGCGGTTCAGCTTGGGGGACAACGATTCGCCCGGGTCCACGTCGTTCCAGAGGTTGTCCGGGTGCCGCAGCCGCTGCTTGACGTCGACGCCGGTGCTGAAGGCCTTGTCCCCCGCGGCCCGCAGGACGACGACGTGCACGTCGTCGTCCGTCTTGACCTCCTCCCAGATCAGCGCGAACTCGTCACACATCTTCTGGTCGAAGCTGTTCAGCGCCTCGGGCCGGTTGAGCGTGACCGTCGCGATGTGGCCGGCGGTCGTGTAGGTCACCGTCGTCAGCTCGTCCGGCTTCGGTCGGTCGGCCATCGTGATTGCCTTTCCGCTAGCCGCGCGGGTCGCCGGGGACCGGTGCTGTGGTGAAGATCCACGGGATACCGAGCGCGGTACGGGGGTCCGCCACGATCGCCTCGTCCGTCCGGGTGCGGAACGCGACGCCCTGCGCGTCGAGGTGGGCCGCCACCTTGCCGAGGTCGGCGACCCGGAAGGTGATCGTGTGGTAGGTGTCGTGCGGCCGCGTCGTCTGCCAGTCGGCCCACGCGTCGGTGCCCTCGTCCGGTGTCCCGTATTCGAGGATCGAGTCCGACAGCTGAACGTACGTGCTCGTCAGACCGAGCAGCTCGTTCCGGCCTTCGTGGATCACCCGGCCGCCCAGCGCCGTGACGACGACCTTCAGCGCGCGGTCGAGGTCCCCGGTCAGCACCGTGTGGTGCGAGGTGTGGTCGATGCCCAGCACGGGATCGCCGGAGGCCGGCGGGAGCTCCCAGCCCTCCTTGATCCGGGGGTCGAGGGGGAACGGGATGGTGGGCAGGAACTCGTAGCGCAGGCCCGCGGTCTCCGGGGTGGTGAAGAACAGCGGCAGGGTGCCGTTCGCCGAGCGGGGTACCTCGGGGCCGCCGCCCGGATCGTCGTTCTGGCCGACCGTGCCGATGCCCAGGTCGTTGATCGCCGTGTAACAGGCCTGCATGTCCGGCACGTACCAGCCGAACCCCTTGAGGTGCGGCGTCTCCACCGTCGGGTAACGCTGGATCCCGCCGGTGACGTAGCGCTTCGGGTCGATCGTGTCGAGCAGCAGGTCCGCGATCGGGGTGAACGTCGAATAGTCCTGCGGGTAGCCAGGGGTCGGCGGCCGGCCCTGGTTCATCAGGGCCATCGGCAGGCTCTCGCGGCCGAGCACTCGCTCGTACCACGCCTCGGCCTCGTCCAGGCTCAGGACGTGATGGCTCGGGTGGTACATCCGGCCGACCCGGAAACCGGCGATGTCCAAAGTGCGCACTGCGGTCACGTGTTCTCCTTTGCTGGTCCGAGCCGGACGAGGGTCGTCACTTGATCGCGATCGGGGAGACGGGCGAACCGACCGAGTTGCTGATCTTCAGGCCGGTGCCGGTGAACAGGAACTCGTAGACGCCGTCCGCGGCGCAGTCGGCCGCCAGGTCCTCGAAGGTGAACATCTCGCCGATCGTCAGCCCGAGGTCCCGGATGGCGATCTGGTGCACCGGGATGACGGAGCCCTCGACGACCGTCGGATACCGCTCGAAGGCCCAGTTGTCGATGGCGATCGCGGCGATGTCGCGGTCCTTGAACCACTGCAGCACCTCGAGCCCGGGCCCCGGCTCCGGGCCGCGGCCGAACTTCGTCTTGTCGCCTTCGAGGAAGTACTGGTACCACCCGGTGCGCAGGCAGAGGACGTCTCCGGGCTCGACGGTCACGCCGTGCGCCGCCTCGGCCTCCTCCAGGTCGGTGCTGGTGATCTCGTGCGAGTCCGGCAGCCGGTCGACACCCTTGACCGCCGGCAGGTCGAGCAGCACCCCACGCGAGATCAGGTGGCCGTTGGCGGCGGCGAACGAGTTCCGCGTCGCGCCGGCACCGGGCCGGACGGCGGTCGAGGGCACGCCGTTGTAGAAGAAGCCGCCGTACCCGACGTGCGACAGAGCGTCCCACTGGGTCGCGCACTGCAGCCCCATCACGACCATGTCGTCCGCCGAGATCATCCCGTCCGGCAGGCCCGCCGTGTCCAGGGGCGTCCACGTCATGGTGTGCACCGGGTTGATCCGGAAGCCGCCGTCCTGCGGGCCGTTCTTGTCGAACGACATCCCGAGGTCGATCCGCTTGCCGGTGCGCGCCAGCTTCGCCGCCGCGGCCACCTTCTCCGGGGTCACGAGGTTGAGCGTGCCGATCTCGTCGTCCGCGCCCCAGCGGCCCCAGTTGCTCAGCTTCTTGCCGAGTTCCTGGTGCGGCCAGGTTTTTTCGTCACTCACGACATTCTCCCGTCGAGAAGAGGTGATCCCGCCGTCCTGCGCCGGTCCACGCTAGGGCTTCGCGGACCGGCGGTCAGCGGATCATCCCGCTCAGAGGAACGGTCGTCCCGGCGTCCCACGCACCAGCACGGCGGATGGCGGGGGCGGCGCCGCGGTGCTTCACTCCACCCCGACGACGCCGTGGCGGAGGGACGACCGTGCAATTCTCACTACGCTTCGATTTCCGCAACCCGCCGTTCGCCGACGGCACGACCGCGGACCGCTACGCCGCCGCGCTGGACATGGCCGCCTGGGCCGACGGCGCGGGCTGCGACGCGATCATCCTCTCCGAGCACCACGGTTCGGCGGACGGCTACCTGCCCAGTCCGCTGCCCGTGCTGGCCGCCATGGCGGCGCGCACGACCCGGGTGCGGCTGCGGGTGTCGGCGATGGCGGGACCGTTCCACGATCCGCTCCGCCTCGCCGAGGACCTGGTCGTGCTCGACCACCTCAGCCGCGGGCGCGTCGACGTCGTCATCGGCGCCGGGTACGTCTCTTCCGAGTTCGAAATGTTCGGGGTGGACCGGGCCGAACGGGTGCGGCGGGTCACCGAGCTCGTGACCACTCTGAAGGCCGCGTTCACCGGTGAGCCCTTCGAATACCGCGGCCGGCGGGTGTCGGTCACGCCCACCCCGTTCCGGCCGGGCGGCCCACCGCTCGCTCTCGGCGGGAGCACAGCGAAGGCCGCTCGCCGGGCGGCGCGCCTGGGCGTCGGCTTCGAGCCCGCCGGGCCACAGCTGTGGCAGCCGTACCGTGAAGAACTGCGGATGCTGGGCCGACCCGATCCCGGACCGCAGGCCGCGGTGTCCGCCGGCCTGGTCATGCTGGCCGAGGTTCCCGAGAAGGCGTGGGGCTGCGTCGCACCGTTCCTGCTCCACGAGATGAACTCCTACGGCGCATGGCTGTCCGAAGCGTCCGCGGATCCGTTGACGCCCAAGTACTTCACGGTGGCCGGCGTCGATGAGCTGCGGGCGAGCGGGCGGTACCGGATCCTGACGCCGGACGAACTCGTCGCCGACGTGCGGGCGGATCCCGGCCGGAGCATCTCGTTCAGCCCGCTCTGCGGCGGCACCCCGGTCGAGACCGGCTGGGAAAGCCTGCGCCTGCTGGACGAACGGGTGCTCCCCCGCGTGTGAGGCGACCGGCGGGTCAGGCGGCGCTGCCGCGGACGGTGCGCAGCAACGCCCGTCCCCGGTCGAGGGCCGCACCCGTGTCCGCGGACGCGTCCCCCGGCTCGCCGAGGATCCCGTTGAGGAAGATCTCGCAGTAGAACGCGGACAGCGACTCCACGGCCAGCCCCCGCCGCCCGCCCACCCACTGGTAGGTGTAGTTGTGCAGGTTGAGGAACGCCAGGGTGGCGAGGTCGACGTCCTGGATCCGCAGTGCGCCGTCGTCGCGGCCCGCCGAGATCGTGTCCCGGACGAACGACTCGAAGCGGTATCGCTTCTGGCGGAACCGGATCCGCAGCTCGCCCTGCAGCTGCTGGTACTCGTGCAGGAAGACCCACACGTGGTCCTGCCGGTTCATGATCTGCCAGAGCAGGGACTCCGAGAGCAGCCGCAGCCGCACGGGGAACGACGCCTCCGACGCGACGATCGCGGCGCCCTCGGCCAGCAGCGGATCGAGCACCCGGTCGTGGATCTCGGCGAGCAGTGCTTCCTTGGACCCGATGTAGTAGTAGAGCGCGCCACGGGCCAGCCCCGCGGCTTCGCCGATGTCGGCCACACCCGTACCGACGTAACCGTTCCTCGAGAACAGCCGCACGGCCACGTCGACGACGTGCTCGCGCTTGCGGTAGTACCGCTCGGTCTTCCGTTCGGTCTTCGAAGGCATCTCACCGATCCCGCACACCAGTCGGCCGGCAGAACGACACGCGCACCGGCTGCCGCACGAGACGGCAGCCGGGACAGCGGTCACACGGTCGCGACCGGGGTGAGCGGGCTGCCCTGGGTTCCGGGCAGCCGCAGCGGCGGCGCGGTGAGCAGGAACCGGGTGCGCCCGTGCTCCCGCAGCCAGCGAGCCAGGTCGCGGGTGAACCAGAGCTCGCCGAGGGGCACGCCGAGCTTGAACAGGCAGTGCTGGTGGATCGGCAGCAGGGTGTGGGGCACCGGCTCGTTCGGCGGCCGCTCCACACCGACGCCCTCCACCGCGTAGTTGTCCGCGATCAGCGCCGACAGCCCGCTGTCGGTGACCCACTGCAGGATCGCCGGGTCGTGAGCATCCAAATAGGACGCTGTTCGGTGGATGGCCACCGGGTCGGGGTTCTTGCCCCACTCCAGGATCTGCGTGGCGAAGCCCGTGTGGATCACGACCATGTCGCCCGGCTCGACGACGACGTTGTCCGTCTTCATGATGCCGGACAGGGTGGCGAAGTCGACCGCCTGCCAGCCACGGCCGAGGTGGTGCTCGAGGTCGATCAGCACGCCGCGGCCCTGCACCCCGTGCGCGGCCATGTGCTCCAGGCCGAGATGGCGCGCGAAGCCGAGGCTGCCGCTGCCGTCGCCCTTGGCGTCCTCCTGCGGTCCGACGATGTCCTGGCCCGCCCGGTAACCGTTGTAGTACACGGCTTCCGGCACGCCGTCGGCATCCGCGTCGAACTCCGCACCCTGGTGGGCCAGCGCGTCCCACTGCGTCGAGTACTGCAGCCAGAGCGTGACCTGGTCGTCCGACCAGACGTCGTTGAAGTCCGGGGAGATCTGCTCGCGGGCGATGACGTTGTAGAAGACGTCCTGCTTGTGCTGCAGGTCTTCGGTGGGCTTGAGGATCGGCGGGTAGCGACGCTGGTTGAGCGCCGTGCCGCCCGGGTAGTCGAGGGGCAGGCTCAGGCTGAAGGTCACGCCCTCCTTGATCTCGGCCGCTCCCTGCAGCACCTTGTCCCGCGTGAGCAGGTTGATCCGGCCGAGTTCGTCGTCGTCCCCCCAGTCACCCCAGGTCGAGCCGGGCGGGCGCTGCTTCCATCGGCGGTCGGTCACGGGACCTCCTTGGCACTCGACGGCGTTGTCGAGGATGAACGGATACGGGCATCCACGCTGTCGCGACCGGCCGGGCCACACCAGTGGCCGTCCCGGTCACCGGACGGATCAGGCCGGAATGATCGTGAGCGTGCGCCGGGTGAACAGCCAACGGCCGTCCCGCAGGCGCAGCCGGTCCTCGTACCGGCCGACCAGCACCACGGTCCATCCCGCGGCTCCCGGCTTGAGGAACACGAGGTCGCTGATCGCTTCGGCCTCGGCCCCCGAGCCGGTGACGAGCGTGTTCCCGACGACGTGGCGCTGCGGGCCGGCCGGCTTGACGGTCTCGTAGTAGGCCCGGAGCGCCTCGGTGCCCACGACCGGTTCCTGGCCGGGCAGCACCGAGATGCCCTCGGCCGCGAAGAGGGCGACGAGGTCGTCCGTGCGGCCGTCGTCGAGGGCGTGGCAGT
The DNA here is from genome assembly GCF_030269325.1 of Amycolatopsis sp. NBRC 101858. Classification (GTDB taxonomy): domain Bacteria; phylum Actinomycetota; class Actinomycetes; order Mycobacteriales; family Pseudonocardiaceae; genus Amycolatopsis; species Amycolatopsis ponsaeliensis. The sequence continues at coordinate 270,766 of NZ_BSTD01000003.1, forward strand.
AGGCGGCCAGTGTCGCCCGGACCCCCTCGGCGATCTCGGCGGTCTTGGTCGGCACGGTGGTGGTCATCGGGGCTCCTCGGATCGAGGTCGAACCGGCTCCGGTTCGACGAGCGGGAAGTGACAGGCAACGCTCTGCTCCGGCCCGATCCGGCGCACCGCAGGGACCTCCGCCGCGCACCGTTCGCGCGCCCGCGGGCACCGCGTCCGGAACGGACAGCCGGACGGCGGCGCCAGCGGCGAGGGCACGTCCCCTTCGAGGGCGGGCCCGGCGAAGCCGCGCGTGGGATCGATCAGCGGAACCGAGTCGAGCAGGGCCCGGGTGTAGGGGTGCGCCGGCCGGGCGTAGACGACGTCCGCGTCGCCGAACTCGCACACCGTGCCGAGGTACATCACCATGACGTCGTCGCTGATCGCCCGGACCACGCCCAGGTCGTGCGCGACGAACAGCACGGTGAGGTCGAACTCACGCTTGAGATCCTCGATCAGGTTGAGGATCTGCGCCTGCACCGAGACGTCCAGCGCCGACACCGGCTCGTCGCAGATCAGCAGGGCCGGGTTGAGCGCCAGCGCGCGGGCGATCGCGACGCGCTGGGCCTGTCCGCCCGAGAGCTGGCGCGGCACCAGGTCGGCGAACCGGTCGCCGCCCAGTCCGACCTGCTCGAGCACCCGGGCCGACGTCCGCGCGCGCTCCGCGGCCCCGGCGCCGGCCACGGCCAGGCCCTCGACGACGATCTCCTTGACGGGCCGCCGGGGGTTCAGCGAGGCCACCGGGTCCTGGAAGATCATCTGGATCGACCGGCGCAGCTCGCGCATCCGGCTTTCGCTCGCCTGGTCGATGCGTTCGCCCGCGTAGGTGATCGTGCCGCCGGACGGCCGGTTGAGCCGGAGCACCGCCCGTCCGGTGGTCGACTTCCCGCACCCGGACTCGCCGACGATGCCGAGGGTCTCCCCCGGCAGCACGTCGAAGCTGACCCCTGACACGGCCTGGACCACGCCCGCGTCGGTGCGGAACCGGACCACCAGGTCCTCGACGCTGAGCAGGGCGCCCGCGCGCAGGTGTGCCGCGCGCGGCGGCGTGCCCGCCGCGGTGTCCGCTGCAGACTCAACGGCCAACGAGATCACCTCCGGTGTATGCGGGGGCCGCCACCGGGTGGCAGCAGACGACGTCGTGGTCCGAGCCCACCCGGGCGAGCACGGGTCCGGGCTCGGTGCACTCGGGAGTCGCCGCCGAGCAGCGCGCGGCGAACCGGCAGCCGCCCGGCGGGGCCACCGGGTCGGGCAGCGAGCCCGGGATCAGCCGCAGCGGCGTGTGCCGGTGGTGGTCGATCGTCGGGGCGGCGCCGAGCAGGGCGTGGGTGTACCGGTGCCGGGGCGCTGCGAAGACCTGGCGGGTCGCGCCGATCTCGGCGAGGCGCCCGGCGTACATGACGGCGGTGCGGTCCGTCCGCCCCGCCACGACGGCCAGGTCGTGGCTGATCAGGATCATCGACGTGCCGCGGTCGCGCTGGATGCGCCGCAGCAGGTCGAGGATCTGGCGCTGGACCGTCACGTCCAGCGCCGTCGTCGGCTCGTCGGCGATGAGCAGGTCCGGCTCGCAGGCCAGCGCGATCGCGATCATCACACGCTGGCGCATCCCACCGGACAGCTCGTGCGGGTAGTTCCGCAGGCGCTTCTCCGGGTCGGGCACCCCGACCTCCGTGAGGAGGCCGAGAGCCCGCTCCCGCGACTCGGCGCGGCCGACGCCGAGGTGCTTGCGCATTCCTTCGGTGAGCTGGCGTTGCACCCGGACAACGGGGTTCAGCGACCGTCCGGGGTCCTGGAACACCATGGCGATCCGTTTGCCCCACACCTCTTCCCGCTGCTTGCGCGGGAGGGAAAGCAGGTCACGTCCCTGGAACAGCACCTCACCCGAACAACCCGAGTGGTGCGGCAACAGGCCCATGATCGCCTTCGCGGTGACGGACTTGCCCGAACCGGACTCGCCGACGACGCCGAGCGCCTCTCCCCGGCCGAGGGAGAAGGTCACGCCGTCGACCGCCCGGACGACGCCGCGCCCGGTGCCGATCAACGCCTTGAGGTCTCGCACCTCGAGCACGGGTGCCGGAGGGGACGTGGTGGGGGTCATGGCCAGGCCGCCTTCTGGGTTCGGGTGTCCCGGGGATGACTGCTAGTGCTGCTTCCAGAGCGCGTCCGGCAGCAACGAGCCGAAGCCGTACTGCTCGACGCCGCCGATCTGCTTGCTGCTGATGGCAGCGCTGACGTTGCGGGTCAGCCAGAGGTTCGGGTGGTCCTCCACGAGGCGCTTCTGGACCTGGTCGTACGCGGCCTTGCGCTCGTCGGCCGAGGTCGAGGTCCGCCCCTTGACCAGGGCGGCGTTCAGCTCGGGATCGTTGATCCCGCTCATGTTGGACCGCGAGTCCGCCGCGAAGGCGGTCCACAACCGCGGTTCCGGGTCGAGGAAGGCCGCCGAGGAGACCGTCGCGTCGAAGTCGTGGGTCGTCTGGAGCTTGGCGAGCTCGGCGTATTCGACGACCTTGACCTGCATCTTGACGTTCTGGAACGCGTTGAGCTGGGCCTGGATGGCCTCGGCGAGCGCCCGGTTCTCCGACGACGACGTCGCGGTGAAGGTGAACGAGACGGTCTTGCCCTCGGCCGCGAGCTCGTTGAAGAGCCGCTGGGCCGTGGCCTTGTCCGGCGCGCCCACCGGGGTGCCGGTGTGGAACGGCGACGAGGCGTCGAACAGCGTGTCGACCAGCTGGCCCGCACCGCCGAAGACGGAGACGTTGAGTGCCTGCGGATCGATCGCGGCGGCCAGCGCCTGCCGCGCCCGGAGGTCGTTGAACGGCGCGCGCCGGGTGTTCAGCGCGATGTAGTTGCCCCCGCTGAGGGGCTGGACGGCCGTGACGAGGTTGGACTGGCCCGCCTTCTGCAGGTTCGACCAGCTGGACTCCACGGCGACGTCCGCGCCGCCGCTGACCATCGTGTTCAACCGCTGGTTGCCGTCGATCGCCGGCCGCAGCGTCAGCTGGTCCAGGTGCGGCCGCGGCGCGTCCCAATAGCTGGGGTTGCGCTTGAGCACGAGGGCGTCCTGCCGCCGCCACTCCTGCAGGACGTAGGGGCCCGCGCCGATCGGTTTCGCGTCGAAGGACGCGCCGCCCGCGGCGATCGCCTCGGGTTTGGGGACCCAGTTCAGGCTGGAGGTGACGACCGAGTAACCGAAGTTGGGCACCGCCGCGGTCATGGTGACCCGCAAGGTGGTCGCGGACGTCGCCTCGGTGCTCGCGACCTGGGCCGCGTCACCCTGGTAGAGAGAACCGGTCGCGGGATCCTTGAGCCGGTCCCAGTGCGCCTTGACCGCGGACGCCTCGAACGGGGACCCGTCGCTGAACCGCAGGCCGGGACGCAGCGCCAGCTCGAACGTCTTCCCACCGTCCGCCGTCTTGAACGACGCCGCCAACGACGGCGTGATCGCTCCCGTCGCCGGGTCGGTCCGCAGCAGGGTGCCGAACAGGGCGTTGCCGACCACGGCGCCGCCCGGCCCGTTGTTGCTGCCGAAGGCGGGATCGAGCGTGCGGGGCTCGCTGAGCATCAGGACGGTGGCGTTGCCGCCTTCCACCGGGTTCCCCGTGGCCCCTTGGGCGCCGCTGCCGCTGGTGGCGCCTCCGCCACCACAGGCCGCCAGCGCCATCGCCATCGCGGTTGCCACGACTGCCACCGGCAGACGTCTCGTTCTGATCATCGTTGACCTCTCGTAGGCGACCGGTGCCGGTCGCGTGGACGGTGCTGGGTACTGCGAAGCCGAGTGGGTGCGCTCACCGCAGGCTGCGGTCGAAGCGGCGACGGAGGTGGTCGCCGGCCTGGTTGAGGGAGAAGACCGTCAGGAAGATGACGGTGGCGGGCACGAAGACCAGGTGCGGGTAGTCCCCGATCGCGTCCTTGCCGTCCGCGATCATGCCGCCCCAGCTGGGTGTGGGCGGCGGGATCCCCATCCCGAGGAACCCGAGTGAGCCCTCGGCGACGATCAGCGCCGCCATCACCACGGGCAGGTAGGCGGCCAGCGCCGGGAGCAGGTTCGGCAGGATCTCGCGAAACAGGATCCGGATGCCGCCGGCGCCCATGTTCTTGGCGGCGGTGACGAATTCGCGCGAGGCCCACAACAGCGTGTTCGCCCGCGCAAGGCGGATGAAGGTCGGGATGACCAGCAAGGTCAGCCCGATCAGGATCGTGGAAACGCTCGGTGTGAGCACCGCCGACAGGGCGAGCAGCAGGATCAGCGGCGGGAACGCGAGCATCGCGTCCGCGAGCAACCGGATCACCGCGTCCACCCTGCGGCCGAAGTACCCCCCGATCATGCCCAGCGTCCCGCCGATGACGGTGCCGAGCAGGCCGGCCACCGTGCCGACGACCAGGGAGACCTGGGCGCCGTGCACGACCCGGGACAACAGCGAGCGCCCCAGCTGGTCGGTGCCCAGCAGCAGGTCCAGGCTTCCGCCGCCGGGTACTTGGCGCGGCGGTCCCACCGCGATGTCGAACGGGCCGAGCGGCAGCACCGGCGCCAGTACGGCGGACAGGATCACCACCGCGAGCCAGAAGTAGGAGAGGGCGACCAGAACCGACCGCGGTCTGCGGACCGGCCGGACTTCCGGATCGGCACTCGTCCGTGCTCCGGCGGACGAGCCGTTCATGGCGGGATCGACCGTCGTCATGCCGCAGCCACCTTCCGCACGCGCGGGTCGAGCCAGTTGTAGCTGAGGTCCACGAGCATGTTGATCACCACGTAGACGACCACGATGAACACCACGATCCCCTGCACGGTCACCACGTCCCTGGCGGTGATCGAGGTGACGATGAACTGGCCGAGCCCGGGCAACGAGAACAGCGTCTCCACCACGACCGTCCCGCCGATCAACCGGCCGAGGTTGATCCCGGCGAGGGTGATCAGGGAGAACGACGACGGGCGCAGCGCGTGCCGGAACATCACGTACATCCGGCTCATGCCCTTGGCTCTGGCCGCACCCACGAAGTCTTCGCCGAGCGTGGAGATCAGGTCCGACCGCAGGATCCGGTGGAATGCCGCAATCTCGATCAGCGCGATGGCGAGCGAGGGCATGATCGCGCTGGAAAGGTTCGCGCCCAGCCCGTCCGCCTCGATCCGCGACCAGCCGCTGACCGGGAACCAGTGCAGCTGCAGAGCAAGGAAGTAGACGAGCAACGGGCCGGCGATGAAGGCCGGCACGGAAAGAAGCACCGACGACAGGGCCGTGACAGCCCGATCGACCACGGTGTCCTGCCAGGTTGCGGAAACGACGGCCAGAACCACCGCCACCACGACCGAGATCAGCAGGGAGAGCACGGCCAGCTCGAGGGTGACCGGGAGCCGGGCCAGCACCGCGTCCGTCACCGGCTGGTTGGTGACCGGCGAGGTGCCGAGGTCGCCGGTGAGGGCGTGACCGAGCCACGACAGGTACTGCTCCCACAACGGCCGGTCCACGCCGAGTTTGTGGTTGAGGGCGGCGACCGCCTCGGGCGTCGCGTTCTCGCCGAGGATGACGGCCGCGGTCGAGCCCGGAGCCAGGCTCAGCAGGGCGACGGAGCCCAGAGTGACCAGAAGGACGACGACGACGTTGCGACCGACGCGTCTCACCGCGGTGAGCACCATGCGACTCACTTCCTTGGGAGGGCAGGTGATTCGGAGCCCGGTCGGCCCGGGTTCGTCCGGGTGACCCGTGCTCGTCTGGAACTCGCCCGCAAGCCCCGGGCGCTGGGTGCCGACAAAGCTAAGTCAACCGATCGGTACAGACAAGGGTCTCGTTCTACTGGGCGGAAAGTGGTCGCCCTCGCCCGACCGGCGCCGACTCGGCGATACGTGCTCGACCAGGTGCACTCTCGTTGTATCGATCGGTCTACAAAATTAACGCGCAGCGCGGTAGCCTGACCTCAGCAGGGACACACAGCGGTGTCCGGTGCCGGACGAGCGCACGAGGAGGTCGCACGTGACGGAGTCTCCAGCGGGCATGGTCGACAGGGTCGTCCTGATTCTCGGTGTCTTCGAGCGCTCCGGAGGAAAGCTGACGCTCGGCCAGGTCAGCTCCCGCAGCGGTCTCCCCCGGTCGTCCGCACACCGGATCCTGCAGCAGCTGGTCGACGCACGACTGCTGTACCGGATGGACAACACCTACACCCTGGGCCTCCGGATGTTCGAGATCGGCAGCCTGGTCGTCGGGCGCAGCCGGCTGCTCGAGGTCGCCCGGCGGCAGCTTCAGGAGCTGGCGGTGCGCACCGGCCTCGTCGCCCACCTGGCCCTCCTCGAAGGTCAAGACGCGCTGTACCTGGAAAAAGTCGGTGGCGCGTTCACGAGCGTGCCGCCCACCCGGGTCGGCGGGCGGCTGCCCGCGCACTGCACGGGCGTCGGCAAGGCGCTGCTGGCCTTCTCGCCGCAGACCGTTGTGGACGATTACCTCAGTCAGAACCTGCGGCAGCGGACGGTGGCCAGCATCTCCTCCCCCGCCGCGCTCGAGACCGCGCTCCAGCGGGTCCGCGAGTCCGGCTACGCGGTCGATCGGGAGGAGTCGGCTCGCGGCGTCGCCTGCGTGGCCGCCCCGATCCTCGAAGGGGGGAGCGTGATCGCCGCGGTGTCTCTCTGTGGCCCCCGTGCCCGGGTGGTGGTCGACGACCTCCGGTACCGGGTGATGTGGACCGCCGCCGAAATCTCGCGCCAGGCCGCGCCGGGTGGCCACCGGACGGGTTGTTCCGGTCAGCGGAAGATGGTCGAGCGCCTGCGCCCGGAACCCGAGACCATCACAGCGTGACCGCAAACCCGTTCGTCCTCAGTGGAGGGTCCTCGCCGGTTCCCTCCACTGTGGATCCCTGAACGGCGGTCCGGTACCGGTTCCCGACCCACGACGCCTCCAAGGAGCCTCCGTTGAGCCAGCCCGAGTACGACCAGGGACCCCGGATAGCCCATGCCGGCAGTGTGCACCTGGGCACTCCGGATCTGCAGAAGTCACTGTGGTTCTTCCGCGACCTGCTGGGTATGGAGGTCGTCGAGGAGCTCGACGGTACCGCGTACCTTCGCGGCTACCAAGAACTCACGCACCACTCGCTGATCCTCTCCCAGCAGCCCGAAGCGACGGTGCTCGGTTACAGCTTCCGGGTCCAGCGCCCGCAGGACGTCGAGCTCTTCGCGCAGCGGTTCGGCGAACAGGGCATCAAAACGCTGGAGATCGGCAAGGGCCAGGTCGCCGGGCGCGGCGAGGCGGTCCGGTTCCTGGTGCCCGGTAGCGAGCACCCGTTCGAGCTGTACTACGACATCACCAAACCACTTGCGCCGGAGGAGATCCGGTCGAAGATCCTGAGCAACAGCTCGCGTCGGCGCGGCCTCGGTGTACGCCGGCTCGACCACATCAACCTGCAGACCGGCGAAAGCACCGTCGAGCAGGCCGAGCTCTGGCTGCGCGAGGCGCTCGGGTTCAAGCGGCGCGAAGTGCTGAAGACCCCGGACCTGCTGATCGCCTCCTGGCTGTCGGTCACCCCGCAGGTGCACGACGTCGCGATGGGCCGGGGTGCCGAGGACCGGCCTGGGCAGTTCCACCACGTCGCTCTGAACGTCGAGAACTTCCACGACTTGCTCACCGCCGCCGACCAGATGCGCGACCTCGACATCGAATGGGGCGCCGGACCGGGCAAGCACGGCATCGGCCAGGCCATGTACCTCTACGTGCACGACCCCGGTTCCGGACACCGGATCGAGCTCTACTCCGGCGGCCACCTGATCTTCGATCCCGACTGGCAGCCCCTCGAGTGGTCACCTCGCCAGGAGTGGGGCGGAACCTGGTACGGGCACACCCTCGACACCGGTCCCGGCGGCTCCTTCCTCACGACCACGCCCTCGGCCGGCCTCTGATCGGAAAGGCACCGTCCGCACGGGCACCGCGTAAATACAGTACGCTCTTTCGAACCGGCCAAGCAGGAGGTTCGAGTTGGGCGACATGTCCTCTCCCGACCACGTCGTGGACCCGGAGTGACCGCGGGCCCGGTCGCGGCAGCGAAGGCGGACAGTCCCGAGGAGAAGCGGGCGGCGCGGATCGCCCGGTCGCTGGAGGACGAGATCATCGATCGCGGCTGGCCGGTCGGTGAGGTCCTCGGCTCGGAAACCGAGCTCCGCGAACGGTTCGGGGTGTCCCGCGCCGTGCTGCGCGAGGCGGTCCGGCTGGTGGAGCACCACCAGGTGGGCCGGATGCGGCGCGGACCCAACGGCGGGCTCGTGGTCGTCGCACCCGACGCCGGGCCCGCCACCCGCGCCCTGGTCATCTACCTGGAGTACCTCGGCACCAGCGTGGAGGACCTGCTGGCCGCGCGGCTGCTGCTGGAACCGCTCGCGGCCCGGCTGGCCGCCGAGGCGGTCACGGAGGAGGGCATCGACGCGCTCCGGGCCGGTCTCACGGACGAAGAGGCCGGCCTGGGCGCCGGCCCGGTCCGGGACGACGCCCTGCACACCCTGCTCGGCAAGCTCTCGGGCAATCCCGTGCTGGGGCTGTTCACCGACGTGCTCATCAGGCTGACCTACCGCTATGCACGCACCTCGCGGCGGACCTCCCCGGACTCCGTGCTCGCCGCCACCACGGACGCGCACAGCTGGCACCGCGGGATCATCGAAGCGGTCATCGCGGGAGACGCGTCGGCCGCCGAGACCCGGCTCATCGAGCACCTCGGTTCTGTCGAGGAGTGGCTGCTGACCCACCGCGTCCGCACGCCGCCGGGCCGCCGCAGCGGCCGCCCACCGGCGCCGGCCGAGGCCCACGGGCAGAAGCTGGCCGAGGTGATCGCCGAACGGATCCAGCTCGACATCGCCGACGACGGGTGGAAGGTCGGCTCGGTGTTCGGCTCGGAGACCGATCTCGTCGAGCGGTACGGGGTGTCGCGGGCCGCCCTGCGCGAGGCGGTCCGGCTGCTGGAGCACCACAGCGTGGCCCGCATGCGCCGCGGGCCCGGTGGCGGGCTGCTCGTGGAGGCCCCGGACCCGACCGCGAGCATCCGCACGATGGCGCTCTACCTGGACCACCAGAGCCTGACCGGGCAGGACCTGCGGCTCGTGCGCGAAGCGATCGAGCTGGGCTGCCTCGGCAACCTGGCCAAGGCACCCGACCTGGTGCCGGCGGCCGCCGGCCTGCTCGGCGCGGCGATAGACCGGGCCGCCGACGGAGGCGAATCCGGTGACGTCTTCCACGCGAAGCTGGCCGAGCTCGCCGGCAACCCGGTACTCGCCCTGTTCCTGCAGATCATCACCGAACTCTGGACCCGGCACAGCCGCGCGGAGCGGCCCGCGGACGCGGCGACCGGCGACGAAGTCCGCAGGGTGCACCAGGCGATCCTCGACGCGGTCCTCGCCGGCGACGCCGCACTGGCCCAGCACCGGATGCGCCGGCACCTGCAGGCCCTGACCGCTTGGTGGCAGTAGCTGCGCGAGTCGCGTAGCGGCCCGGCACGCGGGCATCGACCGCATGGCCGGTGACCGCCGCGCGGCCTCACCCGCGAGCCGCGGCAGCACCCACGACCCGCAGCCCGATGACCACCGCACGGTCTCACCCACGAATCACAGTACGAAACCGCCGCAGCCTCACCCACGACCCGTGGCCTCGGCGACCGCCGCGCGGACTCGGCGCGAGTCGCCTCCGCGCGGCGAATTCCGCACCCTCAATGCACGCTTCGCACCCTCAGCGCGGGTCGCGTGGCAACCCGAGCCCGCGCTCGGCCACCTGGTTGCGCAGCACCTCGTTCGCTCCGCCCGCGATCGTGTAAGCGCGCGAGTACAGGAACGCGTCCTGCCACCAGCCACCCGCGGGCACTGCCGGATCACCCTCGACGAGGATGCCGTCCGCACCCTGCATGGTGACCCCGTACTGGGCGAGATCGTGGTGGGTCTCGGAGAAGAAGATCTTGCCCAGCAGGGCGTCCACCGGGGCGTCGGTCCCCGCGGCCATGCGTGACTTCGCCATGGAGACCAGCGCGGTGTTGACGTGCACCCGCGTGGCGAGGGCGCCGACGGCCTGCCGGGTCGCCGAGTCCTCCAGGGCCGGCCGGCCGCCGACGGTCCGGTCCCGGGCCAGCTGGAGCAGGTCCGTCAGCACCGCGACCAGCTCGATGCCGCGGGCGGCCACGCCCGACCGCTCGTGCGCGAGACTGCTCATCGCCACCCGCCAGCCGCCGTCGACAGCACCGAGCACGTTGGCCGCCGGGATGCGGACACCGTCGAGGAAGACCTCGTTGAAGTCCGTGGTGCCGGTGATCTCGCGCAACGGCCGCACGCTGATCCCCGGGGTGTCCATGGCAACCGCGAAGGCCGTGATCCCCCGGTGCTTGGACGCCGACGGGTCGGTCCGGGCGAGCAGGTAGCCCATGTCCGCGTGGTGGCCGTTGGTGGTCCACACCTTCTGCCCGTCGACGACCCAGTGGTCGCCGTCGAGCCGGGCGCGGGTGCTCAGCGCGGCCAGGTCGCTCCCCGCGCCCGGTTCGCTGAACAGCTGGCACCAGATGTCCCGCCCGGCGCGGATGCGCGGCAGGAACCGGTCGCGCTGCTCGTCCGTGCCGTGCTCGATGATCGCCGCGGCGGCCAGCGTGGCGGCACCGATGGGCAGCCACGTGCGGGCCCGGGTGATCTCTTCGACGACGATGAACGGCTCCAGCGGGTGCGCGTCCGGCCGCCCGCCGTACCGCTGCGGCCAGTCGATCCCGAGATACCCGGCTTCGTACAGCGCGGCGGTCCACGCCCGGATCGCCGGCAGCTGCTCCTCCTCCGGTGCGCGCACGCCGGCCTTGGTCTTGATCCCCGGGGCGTTCTCTTCGACGAAGGCCCGCACCAGCTTGCGGAACGCTTCGAGCTCCACCGGCACATCCAGCCGCATGCTCTCTCCCCCGTCAGCCGACGCCGAAGCGCTCGAGCTCGTACTCGACCATGCCGTCGAGGTCCGCCGCGGGCGGCTCCGGCAGCACGACCTGGTGATCCCGCGTGGGCAGCAGCACCACGGCCGTACCGGGGGTGCTCACCTCGCCGCGCTGGTTCTCGCAGCGCACAGCCAGGTGCACCTCGTTGCGCCCGTCCACCTGGACCTTGTCCACGACCTCGCCCCGGACCCAGGTCAGGTCGCCGAGGTAGTTGAACTTGCGGTGCTCGCAGCGCAGCTTCCACAGCCACGCGTCGTCGCCCATCCAGTCGGTGACGAGGTGGGCCAGCCAGGTCTCGCGCATGCCGCCGTAGTCGTAGGAGTTCGGCAGGCCGAGTTCCTCGGCCCGCACCGGGTCCCAGTGCAGGCGCTGCACGGTGTCCGGGACGTTCAGCGGGTTGCGCGGGAACAGGCCGGGAGCCTTGCGCCGCACGTTCGCCAGCAGCCGGAAGGCCCCGGGCGGGGTGAGCTGCATGCCCCACCCCAGGTGCCAGACGACCACGTCCGTGGTCGTCAGCGGTCCTTTGGCGCGCTGCTGCAGTTCGTCGCCGATCCGCACGTCCTCGAAGTAGCGCGGCTCGGAACCGCGTCGCGTCTCGGCGGCGTAGGCCGCGTCGACCTCGGCGAGCACGTCGTCCGAGTAGGGTTCCTGGACCAGCTTTTCCTTGGCCCGCTTCTTCGAGGCATCCCGCTCGGCGTTGATCCACGTGCCGCGGCGCAGCGCCTGCAGCTCACCCGAACCGTTGATGTAGAGGAAGTCGTGCATGACGTGCACCGTGCGCCCGCCGAACCGGGACCTCTTGGGCTGCACGCCCACCTGCGTGCGCAGCTGCCGGCAGCGCTCGCCCAGGTGCAGCGGGCGCCACCACTCGAACTCCATCACCGCCTGGTACGAGCCCAGCCCGGCGAACGGGTCCCCCTTCAGCAGGGCCTTCGTTTCCGCGTCCGGCTCCGGCGCGGCGTCCTCCCCCATGGTGTAGAGGAAGGTGGGCGGGGCGATGAGGCCACCCCACCGGGTGCCCGCGGCGTAGCCCGGGTCGCAGTACAGCGGGTTGTCGTCCCCGTACCCGAACGCGAAGTGCCGGGTGCCGTCCTGGGTCACCTCGTAGTTGTGCGGCGGATTGGGCAGCCGCAAGGGAATGCCGAGGCGGCGGCGCGAACGCTCGATCGCGGCGTCGGTGAGCACACCGAAGGCTTCCGCCGCCTTGTCTTCGGTACTCGTCACCCGCGTTCTCCCGCCCCTCGGTCTTGGTGCCGCGTCACAGGATTTCGGGTGCTTTCACGTCCCGGAGCAGGTAGGCGAGCACCGTGCTCTCGAACTCGTCCTTGCGCTCGATCATGGCCCAGTGCCCGCAGTCGTGGAACACGTGCAGTTCGACCCGGGGAATGAGCCGCATCGGCACCAGCGCGCTGTCCAGCGGCGTGACCCGGTCGTCCCGGCCGAAGGTGATCAAGGTCGGCGCCTGGATCTTCGTGAGCAGGCCCACGGCGTCCGCGGCACCGGCGCTGCGGTTGCGCATCGCGGCGAGCGAACCGAAGTTGAACAGCTTCTTGACGTCGGCCAGCGCACCCGGGTCCGAAGCCGCCTGCCAGCGCATCTCGACGAACTCCTCCGTCAGGATCGCGGTGTCGTAGACCATGGACCTCATCCAGGCCATCAGCTTCTCGCGAGTCGGGTCCTCGACGAACTGCACGAGCAGCGTCATGCCTTCCGACGGCGACGGGCTGAAGATCGGCAGGCCGATACCGCCGATGGTGACCAGGCGGCTGACGCGCTCGGGCTGGGTGCCCGCCATCCGGGCGGCGATGTTGCCGCCCATCGAATTTCCCAGCACCGGCACCGATTCGAGCCCCAGCGCGTCGAGGAAGTCGACGACCGCGGGCAGCGCGGCCGGCATCGGGTTGGCGTCGGGCGAATAGCTCTTCCCGAAGCCGGGGAAGTCCAGCGCCAGCACGCGGAAGTGCTCGGCGAAGACCGGCAGGTTGCCGCTGTAGTTCGCCCAGGCGGAGACGCCGGGGCCGGAACCGTGCAGCAGCAGGAGGGGCGGGCCCTCCCCGGCCTCGTGGTAGTGCAGAGTCCCGCGCGGGGTCTCGACGGTTTTCGCGGTGCCGTCGTGCGTGAGTTCGGTCATGTCAGCGTCGCACCCATCCGAAGTCGTGCCAGTGGGTTTCCATTTGGGTGAACGGGACCGGCCACGTTTCGATGTAGGTGACCCCCTTCGAGCCCGCGGTCATCGTGTACGGCGTGCCCGCCCGGCTGACGAACACGTCCCCCGGGCCGACGTGCACGGTCTCGGGTTCGTCGTTGTCGTAGTGCTCGATGAAGTACTCGCCGTCGAGGACGAACAGCATCTCGTCGATGTTGTGGTGGTGCCGGGGCACCGTGAAGTCCGGGACGACCCGCAGCGGGTTGCGGTTGAAGCGCCCGACCTCGATCGGTTTCGTGGTCACGAGCATCGATTCGCCGAACGTGCGCGCGAAGTCGACGGGCGCGTCCGCGAGCATGCCGCCGTCGTTCCAGAAGTACCGGGGATGGTCTTGCTGACCTTCGAGCGGCATCGGAACCCAGTCCGAGTCCGCGACGAGATCGCCGAAGATGATGGTCACGCGGCGACGCTACGCGGACGCAGAACCCTCGTCAGGGCATGATTCCGTTCGGTGGGACAGAAAAACGGCGTTCCGTCCACCGGGACCGTCCGCTGACACCTACGGCGCCGCGGCGGGACAATCCCGCCGTGGCATTCGACGAATACAGTCTGATCGGCGACGAGGGCTGGCAGGACATGCCCCTCGACCTCACGCCTCGATACCTGTGGGCCGGCGGCGGGTTGCTGGCCGACGCCCCCGTCGACTTCGCGAAGACCTTCGGCACCAACATGAAGGTCTCCTCGAACGTCGACCGCTCGTTCAACATCAACGGGCTGCGCTGCACGCCGAACTTCGCGGTCCCCAGGCACCACCACAACCTCGACGAGCTCATCATCGTGTTCGCCGGCGAGTTCACGGTGCGCTGGGAGGAGGACGGCGAGGAGCTCAGCCGGACGATCGGCGCCGGCGGGTTCTGGGTCAGCCGCGCGGGCACGGCCTACCAGATGACGGCGGGTCCCGAGGGAGTCACCTACACCGAGTGCTGGCCGGAGCCGATGGCGAACCTGCTGACCTGGTGGCACGACGAGTGCTGGATCCACCGCTGAGTTCCCCGCCGGTCAGGCCTGGCCGCCGGCGCCGACGCTGAAGTTCGCGTTCCAGATCGCCGCCGCGGCACTGCGGACGGCGTCGGTGGCCGCGCTCCAGCGCATCCGCCCGGCGGGCCCGGTGACCGACACGGCCCCGATCGCCCGTCCCGAGCTTCGGATCGGCGCCGCGACGCACACCAGGTCCGCGTACGCCTCCCCGCGGTCGAGCGCCACGCCGGTCTCCCGGACCTTGCCCAGCTCCGTCCACAGCAGGTCCGGCTCGGTGATCGTGTGCCGGGTCTTCCGGGGCATCCGCGCGGAGATCACCTCCTGGGTGGCGTCGTCGTCGAATGCGACCATCGCCTTGCCCAGCGCGGTGCAGTAGGCGGGTTTGCGGCCGCCTCGACGGGTGGGCAGCGGCACCGGTCCCGTGACGATCCGTTCGAGGTACACGACATCGGTGTGATCCAGCACCGCGAGCTGCGCGGACAACCCGGTGCGGGCGGCCAGGACCTGCAGGTGCGGCAGCGCCGCGTCGGGAAGCCGGTTGCCGCCCAAGGCGAGGCTGCCCAGCTCGAACAGCCGCATCCCGATCCGGTACCCGCCGGACTCCCGCTCGACCCAGCCGACCCCGCGAAGCTGGTCCGCCAGCCGGTGCAAAGTGGATTTGGGGAGCCCGGTGCGCTCGCTCAGCGCGCCGAGGGTGAGTACGCGCGGGCCGCCGTCGAAGGCTTCCATGATGCTGGCGATCCGCCCCATCACCGTGCGCTCCGCGGCACTGTCCCGTTTGGATCGCGGCTCGTGCTGGTCGTTGTCACCCGCGGACTCGGCCGCTTCGCGAAGTCCGCTCCACGAATTCGTGACGCGCGAAGACATGGCTGCCACCTTTCCCTCCGGGCTTCATCGCCCGAGGGCGCACCCACCCGGACCGGTCATGGCGCCGGCCGGCGGGACGTGGTGACGCGAGTGGCGCCACGGCGGGCCGGTGGTGGTCGGCGGACCGGCCCGGATGAGTCGTCCTCGTCCGGGCTGTGCACCGGGGAGCGGCCGGACCGTTCCCCGCGTGTCGCCAGCGTCACATCGCCACCTACAGGTGTCAAGGGATGAGGCCACTCTTTTACCTTCAGGAGGGCTTCTGACGACGTTTTCGATCCTGATGAATACCCTTAACCTCGGCATAACGAAGGCCCCGGCCGGGAGGGCATCACCCTCCCGGCCGGGGCCCGGTCGTTTTCGCGCCCGGCTCAGGTCCAGATGAACCGGTCCGCCACCCGGTGGTGGTTGTAGACCGTCATCTCCTGGTCCTCGCTGAGCCGGTGGCCGTCGAAGCTCGGCGAATGCATCCCGACGGTCACTTCCTTGGAGTTCATCAGGTCCTGGGTGAAGACCTCACCGAGGCCCGCCTCCCGGAAGTCCTCGAAGATCTGCGGCTCGTGGTCCCGCTTCTTGCCGTAGTCCTCGACCGGAACGGCGTCCAGGGCGAAGATCTCGAACAGGCAGCTGTCCGGGTCCAGGCCGTTGGGCCGGGAGCGGTACATGAACGACGAGCCCTGGTTCGGCAGCAGGATGGTGTTCGGGAAGACGTTCCACGCCGTCCCCGCCTCCGCCCACTGCTCCGGGGTGATGTCGTTCCACGCGTAGCCCTCGGTCTCGACGATCTCCCGGTACAGGCCCATGAACACCTGGCCGGCCGTGGCCCCCTCGGGGATCTCCGCGGTCTTGAGCGCCTCGGCTGCCCGGTGGCTCCGGTCGTTCTCCAGGCCCTTCATGTCCTCGAAGATGTACTGGACGCTGAGCGCGAACGCCTCACGCGGGTCGGTCACCCCGTACGACTGCTGCTTGCCCGGGTCCTTGACCTTGTTGCCCGCGTTCGTGTCGATCTTCTTCTGGCCGACGCTGGAGTAGTGCGCGTGCCGCTCGTAGGTCGTCGTCGGCGACCAGGTGCGATTCTCCAGCTCCTTCATCGACGCGATGTTGGTGTTGGTCTTGTCCAGCCGGTAGAGCTGCGGATGGGTGCCGGCCACGTGGTAGGCCTCGAGGAACCCGTCCAGCGCGGTCTTCCAGTTGCAGGGCAGGATCACGCCCTTCTGCCACTTGATCCGCATGTTCTCGTAGTGGAACGGCTCGAAGATGCGTGCGATGGGGTCGAGGTAGTCCAGCAGCGGCGCGGCGCCGGGGTCCATGTTCACGAACACGAACCCGCCCCACACTTCCGCGCGGACCCGCACCAGGCCCAGGTCCTCGTCCGACCGCGGGACGAACTCCTCCCGGTCCAGCACGAGCCGGATGGAGCCGTCGAGGTTCCATCGCCAGCCGTGGAACGGGCAGATCAGGGACCCGACGCGGCCGCGCCCCTTCGCCAGCCGGGTGCCGCGGTGGCGGCAGGAGTTGAAGTAGGCACTGATGGCCGTGCGGGACTCCCGCACGACGATGATCGAGTGCGCGCCGATCTCGTACTCGACGTAGCTGCCGACACCGGGCAGTTCCTCTTCGCGGCAGGCTATCTGCCAGGTGCGCGAGAACATCTTCTCGAGCTCGAGCCTGAGGAAGTCCGGATCGAGGTACCGGGCCTTCGGGACGAAGGCCCGGGCGAGCCGGTACTTCTCCGGCACCTCGTCCGGGGGAACGTCACCCGCGAACCACGGGGTCTTTCCGGTCAGCTTGGGTTCGAGGACCGCGGACACCGCAACCACTACTCCTGTCTTCTGCGAAGGGGACGAACCATGGGGACCGCTCAGGCGTCGGGGCCGGCGATCTCGACACCGTCCGAGCGCCGCACCACGTGGATGCAGTTGCCCGGGCAGCCGTCGGCCGCGTCGATCACGTCGAGCCGCAGCGACGCGGGCACATCGGCCTGCTCACCGTCGGTGAGCAGGTCGCCCTCCGCCTCTTTTTTCACGTAGGCGAGGCCGTCCTCGCCGAACTGGAACACATCGGGGGCGAACTGCACGCAGAGGCCGTCCCCCGTGCAGAGTTTCTGTTCGATCCACGCCCGGACGTCGTCGCTCATGCGTTACCTCCCTCTCGCCAGGACGGCCGCCGCGATCCGTTCGAGACATCTGCGAAGCCGGCCGGCGGCGCGGTCGTGTTCCCGGCACCGGTCGCGATCGACTCTCCCCGCGCCCTGCGAGCAGGTCCACCACACATCCCGGTGGGCGGAATACCGCGTCACGGCCACGGGAGCGGCACCGTGGCGGACCGCAAATACCGTCCCACTGAGCGATGCGGCGGGCGGACAGGGCCCGGCGAGCCCCCTAGCTTCGGGCTACTCCCACCCGTCCACCACGAAAACACGCCAGGAGACCGCCCGTGGCCGAGACCGTGACCACCGACATCCTCATCGTGGGCGCCGGCCCGACCGGGCTCTACGGGGCCTACTGCGCCGGGTTCCGCGGGCTCGGCACCGTGCTCGTGGACGCGCTCCCCCAAGTCGGCGGCCAGATCACGGCGTTGTACCCGGAGAAGGAGATCCGCGACATAGCGGGAATCCCGGCCTCCCGCGGCCGCGAGGTGGTCGCGACGCTGAAGACGCAGGCGGACTCCTACGGCCCGGTCTACCTCCTGGGCCGACAAGCGGTCGGACTCGACCGGTCTGCCGACGGCCGGCTGCGGGTGACCCTGTCCGACGCCACCGTGATCGACGCGGGGGCCGTCGTCCTGACCGCGGGGATCGGCACCTTCACCCCGCGCACCCTGCCCGCGGGCGAAGAGTTCCTCGACCGCGGGCTGAGCTACTTCGTCCCGGACCCCACGGTGTACGCCGACCGCGACGTGCTCGTGGTCGGTGGCGGGGACAGCGCCGTCGACTGGACCCTGGCCCTGCACCCGATCGCGCGCTCGGTGACCCTGGTCCACCGGCGCTCGACCTTCCGCGCGCACGCGGCGAGCGTGCGGGAGGTGCACGAGTGCGGTGCCACGATCGTCACCGGCGCCCAGGTCGCGGCCCTGCTCGGGAACGGCCGGCTGCGCGAAGCGCACCTGCGGGTCGATGGCGAGGAGCAGGCGCGGGTCGTCAAGGTCGACGCCGTGGTCGCGGCCCTCGGGTTCATCTCCAACCTGGGTCCGCTCCTGGAGTGGGGCATCGAGCTGGACCGGCGGGCGATCGTGGTCGACACCCGGATGCGGACCACCCTCGACCGGGTCTACGCCGCCGGCGACGTCACGACCTACCCCGGCAAGATCAAGCTGATGTCCGTGGGCTTCGGTGAGGTCGCGACGGCGATCAACAACGCGGCCGTGGCCATGGACCCGGGGCTTTCGCTCTTCCCCGGGCACTCGACGGACTCCGCCTGAGCCACGCCGCCCGGCGTCAGCTCCGGGCCAGGTCCAAGATCGCGAGGTGGGCGAACGCGGCCGCGCGGCCGAAACGCACATCCGGGCGCTCGGCGTCGTCGCCGGCCGCCATGGCGTCTCCCGTGGCGTACAGGCCCGGGACGACCGTGCCGTCCGGGCGCAGCACGCGCGCTCGCTCGTCGGTGCGCAGGCCGCCCTTCGTGCCCTGATCGGCACCTGCGCCGACCGCGGCGAACCCCGGATCCTCGGTCAGCAGCACGCCGCGTCCGGCCCGGATGGTGGCGCCGCCCCGGGTCGTCACCCCGCGGACCCCGGACGGCTCCACGACGAGTGCCTCGACCGCGGTGTCGACCCGGACCGCGCCCCAGCCGGTCTCGAGGTAGGCGAGCAGCATCCGGCCCACGAACGCCTGCTCGCCGCGCATGACCGGGGCGATCCCGGTCCCCCAGCCTTCGCTGTCGAGCGGTGGGCGGATCAGCGCGACGAGGTTGCCCAGCGCGGCCCACAGCAGGTCCGGCCCGGCGACGGTCCGCCCGCCGGATGCCGGCCCGGCGCGGTCCTGGAACGAAGGGAACCAGTGGGTCTCCTGCAGTTCCTCGATCAGCTGGGGAGCCGTTCGAGCCCAGGCGTCGCGCAACGGCACCGGGACGTCCTCCCCAGCTGCGCCGTCGAAGCCGGACCCGTCCGCACCGGGCAGCCAGAGCGTCCCGTCCGAGGCGCCGGGCGGTCCGCCGAGCTGCTCGCTCCGCTCGACGACCACGGTCCGCAGTCCGCGCGCGGCCGCGGCGAAAGCGCCTACCAAGCCGGCACCGGAACCGACGACCACCACGTCCACGGTGTCCACAGTGTCCACGGGCTCAGGCCGGCGTCCGGTTCGAGGCCGCTTCGAGCGCCGCGAACCGCCCCGCGCTCGCTTCGTCCAGCTGCATGACTTCGACGTAGTGGCCCATCTCCGCGCGCATGTCCAGGTAGCCCATCCGGATCCCGGCGGTCTCGCCGTACTGCGCCCACGACCGGCCCGACGCCCGGACCACGTCGGTGGCCTCGTCGAAGTCGTCGACGCGGTAGCCGAGGTGGTGCAGCGTGATCGGCGCGCCCGGGCGCACCGGCTCGCGGTAGAGGTCGACCGCCCCGCTGACCGGCTTGATCACCTCGATGTTCGTGGCGCCGGCGTTGACCAGCAGGGCGTCGATCACCCATTCGCTCGCCGGCTTGCCGTCCACCACGACCCAGGTCGAACCGGGCTCGCCGCCCATCGACGGCGGCAGCCCGCCGCCCATCGAGGAGCCGTGGTGCACCCGGCACTCGACCGTGCCCAACCGCGACTGGAGGTAGGTCGCGGCGGCGTCGATGTCGTCGGTGACGTAGCCGAGCTGAAGGAAGTGCCGGAAGAGATCGCTCAGGGCCCGCACTGCTCTCCCTAGATCGTTGAGACCGGCGGCGTCCACCGCCGGGGTAGGACGACTCTCCCCTTGCCCGGCAACCGGATCCAGCACACATCCCGGGCAGCGGAACGGGTTCTCGGGCCACCGTCCCGGCCATCGGAATCGGCGCTTCCTCGGCCGCCTGCTGTCCACGACGATCCCGGATACCTACCGTCGAATGGTCTCGGGAGAGTGCTGTGCCGGATACCGGAGAAGCGAGCTGGGACGAGGTGCACGACGTCGTCGTCGTCGGCAGTGGCGGGGGCGCGCTGACCTCGGCGCTGCTCGCGGCCCACGGCGGCGCGAGCGTTCTGGTCGTGGAGAAGGACGAGTTCATCGGCGGCACCACCGCGGTGTCCGGCGGCGACATGTGGATCCCGAACAGCAGGCACGTCCGGGACCGGGACTCCCGCGAGGACGCGATCGCCTACGTCACCCGGCTTTCGGACGGGCGCGCCAGCGACCCGTCGCTGATCGAGGTCTACGTGGACACCGGCCCCGAGGCCCTCGAGTACCTCGAAGCGCACACCGGACTCGACACGGAACCGCACATCGGGCTGGACGACTACTACTCGGTCATCGGGGATCGCATCCCCGGCGTCCGGCCGTTCCCCCGCTCGGTCTCGATCAAGCCGTTCCCCGCCGGCCCCGAGCTCGGCCTGGACCTCGCCCGAAAGATCAACAAGGGCCCGTGGGTGCCTCCGGTGGAGATCAGCTTCCCGGAGTCCCGGCGAGGCGGGATCAGCGCCGAAGAACTGGCGAAGCGGGAAAAGGAGGTGTGGCGGGCCAAAGGCGGCGGCCTGATCGCGGCCCTGCTCAAGGGCCTGGTCGACGCCGGCGTCGAGGTCCGCACCGAAACCCCGGGCGAAAAGCTGGTGACCGACGCCGACGGCGCGGTCATCGGGCTGGTGGCCGGCGGCCGGCGCATCGGCGCGCGCAAGGGCGTCGTGCTCGCCTGCGGCGGCTTCGAATGGAACAAGGAGATGGTCAAGACCTTCATCGGCTACGAAGTCAAGCCGATGACGCCCTGGTCGAACACCGGCGACGGGCACCTGATGGCCATGGAGGCCGGCGCGAAACTCGGCTCCATGACGACGTTCTTCAGCTACGGCGTCGTCTACGAGCCGTGGCAGAAGGGCCGAGACGGCAACCCGCTGCCGCAGATGATCATGGGCCTCGGCGCCGGCTCGATCATCGTGAACCAGCACGGCAACCGGTTCATGCACGGCGGCTACACCTACAACGACTTCTCGCACCCCTTCAACAGCTTCGACCAGCGCAACCCGGGCTTCACCAACAAGCCGCCAGCGTGGATCGTCTTCGGTGCCGAGCACTTCGAGAAGGGCATCTTGGGCTCGAAGCCCGGGATCGAACTCAACCTGACCGGACCGGGCGGCGAGGAGCCGCCGGAGTGGCTGGTGGAGGCCGGCTCCATCCGCGAACTCGCCGAAAAGACCGGGATCGACCCGGAAGCCCTGCTGGCCACAGTGGACCACTACAACGAGTTCGCCGAGAAAGGCGAGGACCCCGACTGGGCCGACCCGCTGCAGACCCACGTGCTCACCGGACCGGATTCGGTGCACATCAAGCCGATCACGGGCCCCCGCTACGGCGCGATCCAGCAGTGGCCGGGCACGATCGGGACCAACGGCGGCCTGCGGATCGACGCCGACGCCCGGGTCCTGGGCAACCGTGTCCCGATCATCGACGGGCTCTACGCGGCGGGCAACACCTCGGCGTCCGTGCTCGGCGGGACCTACCCGGGCGGTGGCGGCTGCGTCGGCCCGAGCGTGGTGATGGGCTACCGGGCGGGACGGCACGTGGCTGCGCAGCCCTCCCGTCCAATCGGCTGACCCCCTCCGACCAGGAAAGAGCCGCCCCGATGAACCTCGACGCCGTCGCACTGGCGGCCCTGCGCCTGCAGAACGGGTACGCGCTGGCCATCGACACCCGGGACTGGGACTACTTCCGGACCCTGTTCACCCCCGATGTCCTCGCCTGCTACCCCAACCGGGACTACCACGGGCTGGACGACTGGCTCGGCGACTTCGTCCCGTTCCACGACCGCTGCGGCTGGACGGCGCACGTCATGACGAACCACGTCGTCGGCGGCGACGACGGCGGAATCTGGGCGACGTGCTACGGCCAGGTCCAGTGGACCCACGCCGACCAGCCCGGGCACATCAGCCGGACAACGGCCCTGTACCGGGACCGCCTCGTCCACGACGGCGACGGCTGGCGCATCGCCCAGCGCAGGCTGGATCTCCTGCTCCGCGAGCCGGAGACGCCGATCCCGCCGTCGGTCAGCCTCCCGAACTCCGTCGAAAAGCTCACCGGCCGGCTCTGAAGCCGGTACCAGACAACCAAGCCCGGCCACGGTTCGGGGACGCGCATCGACTCGACGAGGAGTGGCCACGTGGAGACACGACCCGCCGGCAACCGCGAACGCAAGCACCCCAAGGAACCCGTGCCGCCCGCCGCGCGGCGGGCGGCACTCGCCGGAGGCGTGGGCACGTTCATCGAGTACTACGACTACCTCCTGTTCAGCGTCCTGACCGTCTACATAGCACCGTTGTTCTTCCCGTCGGGCGATCCCGCCGCGTCGGTCCTCGCCGGGCTCGCCGTCTACGGCGCCGGGTTCGTGGCCAAGCCGATCGGCGCCATCGTCTTCGGGCGCATGGGCGACCGCCGGGGCCGCCGCCAGACGCTGCTGCTGACGGTCGTCTTGATGGGCGTCACCACCAGCCTGATCGCCGTGTTGCCGACCCACGCGTCGATCGGGATCGCCGCCCCGATCCTGCTGGTGGTACTGCGAGTGCTGCAGGGCGCGTCGAGCGGGGCCGAACTGCAGGGGGCGGTGACCTACGTGCTGGAATCCGCGCCGAAGTCGCGCCGGGCCGGGCTGGCCTCGATGGTCAACCTCGGGACGGGTCTCGGCGGCGCCTCGGGCGCGTTCACCGCCGCCGTCATCGGGATGACGGTCTCGCCGCAGACCATGCTCACCTGGGGGTGGCGCGTCCCCTTCCTGGTCGCCATCCCGCTGACGGTCCTCGCCTTCATGGTCCGCAAGCGCCTCGAAGACTCCCCGGACTTCGCCGAACTCGTGCAGCGCAACCAGATCGCCCGATCGCCGGTGAAGGACACGTTCGTCACCCACCGCCGGATCCTGCTCATCGCCATCCTCGTGGCCCTGGCCTACGCGATGTTCGGCGGGCTGCTCGGCTGGCTCGTGCCCTACCTGACGGGTCTGCGCCGGCTCGACCCCGCACCGATTTTCCTCACCTACGCGATCGGCCAGGCGCTGGGCAACGTGGTGGTGCCCACGATCGGCCGGCTCACGGACCGCTTCGGCCACCGCGGGATGATCATCGCCGCGTTCCTGGTGTCGCTCCTGCTGATGGTCCCGATCCTCGCCGTCCTCGGCGGTGCGACCTCGCCGCTGTTCCTCGGCATCGCCATCACGCTCTTCATCGCGTTGATCGCGGGCTCGGGGGTCGCCATCTACACCTACATCGCCGAAGTGTTCCCGGTGTCCGCCCGCTTCACGGGATCGAACATCGGCACCCAGCTCGCCACGGCGGTCGGCGGTGGGACGGCGCCCCTGATCGCCAGCACGCTCGTGCTCGCGCTGGGCTCGGTGTTCGCGCCTCTGCTGGTCCTGGGTGCCGCGGCGCTCATCGGCGTGACCGCGGTCCTCGTCGCACCACGGTTCCTGGCCGGCTCCGAGTCACCTCTGTACGGCCGCGCGCCGCAGGCGACGACGACGGCCGCGCGGGTGTAGCCGCCGGGTGCCCCGAGATCCCCGGGGCACCCGGCGCGGCGCTCATGGCTGGAAGTTCAGCCGGAGTGCGGGCCACGGCCACGGCACCGCGTAGAGCGCGCCCTGCCCGCCGGCGCTGACGTAGGCGACGTTGTCCGCGCCGAAGAACAGGTTGGTGACGTTGCCGTCCCGGACCGGCGTGACGAACCGCGCCACCACACCGCCGCCCTCGGGATCGAGCACAACGATCCCGGATTCCCTCAGGTCGGCGACGCACACGTGGCCGAGGCCGTCCACGGCCAGCCCGTCCAGGCTGTAGGTCACGTCCGGGTGCTGGTACAGGTCGGGCAGCTCGCGCAGCCCGCCCGGTCCGGTCACCTCGAACACCCGGACCCGGCCGGTGTAGGTCTCGGACACGTACAGGCGGGTGCCGTCCGGCGACAGCCCGGCGCCGTTGGGCCCCCGCAGGTCCGCGGCCGCGGTGCGGATGGTGCCCGCCGACGGGTCGACGTAGTGGATCATCCCGCGGGTCGTGTCCGCGACGTAGGCGGCGCCGTGGACGTCGAACACGATGTCGTTGAGGCCGCCGAGCCGGGTGCCGCCCTCGCATTCGGTGAACACGTCCCGCACCTCGCCGGTCGCGGGGTCGACCCGCTGGATCGCGCCCCCGACGTAATCGTCCGGGATGCCGACCGGGGCGATCTGACCGTCGGTCTCCTTGAAGACGTACCCGCCGTCGTTGCAGACGTAGATCGCGCCGTCCGGCCCGAACGCCAGGCCGTTGGCCCCACCGCCGACCGAGGCGATGATCTCGATCGCGCCGTCGCGGCGCACCCGCTTCACCGCGGCACCCTCGATCTCCGGGACGACGACCGAGCCGTCGGCGTCGACCGCACCGCCTTCCGGGAACCGCAGGCCGGTCGCGACCGTCCGGACCTTCTCCTGGTCGAAGACCTCCGACGTGGTCATCCTCGCTCCTTTGCGTTGACGTTGCGCAGCACCCGCTGACCGCCGGCTTCGGTCACCACCGACCCGCTTCGCAGGTCGTGAAGTACCAGGCCGGCGCGAGCGGACGTGGTGGCTCCCCTGCGGACCGCGGGGCAGTCCGCAGGAGAGCGCCCCGGCAGAATCGCGCACGAGCGGCGCCCGCGCGCGTGCCCATCCCGGCAGGCGGGACGAACGGTTGTCCGGCGGTCCTCGCCGGAATCGGCTCGCGGTTTCGTGCCGGTAACACCCGAAGCGCTGCTGACCCAACCGGAGGAACTGACATAGGCGATTCTCCCCACGTAGCAGGCGACCAGTGCTCGCTACGCTTTCCGGCGGCAGCGGGAAGGTGGCCTCGCTGGACCTCAGGGGACTCGGCCCGGTACACATTTGTCGCGTCGGCCGACAAGCACGGCAGCCACACCGGCGCCCTGCTTGCCTCGGGCCACACCGGACTTCCCACCCGCCGGGTGGCGATCCCTCAGCGAACAGAACGCGAGGTAACCTCGCCGAAGTCGCCCCTCAGGAGCGCGGGCTCAGCCCTCTTTTCGTGGACGACCGCCGCCCACACCCGGACCGGGGCGGGCTGCCTCCCAGCGTTCGATCTCCTCACGACGCTCCCGCGACCAGCCCGGCGTGCGACCGGTGACCGCGTCCGGTTCGGGAAAGGGGTGGTCTTCGGCGTAGCGCGTGCGCCAGTTCGCGACCGCTCGGTGGCTGACGTTGAACCACGTCCCGATCTCCACCATGTCGACGTAGCGGAACGTCGTGCCCGCCGGCGCGGCCGGGCCGTCCTTGATCTCCCGCTCGGCGTGCTCCACCAGCCGAAGTTAGCAGGAACGACCAGGTGGAGGACGCATTCTCGGCGCTCGTGCGTGTCAGAACTCCTTCAGGTAGTCCAGGAGGGCCATCGCCTCGTTCACGCTACCGACCTGCTCGAGGAACCACGCGCGCTGACGTTCCGCCTCATCGGGCCAGTGCGGAAAGGCGCGGACGTCCCCGGCGTAGAAGAAGACCTCTGGGCCTAGCTCCCAGATCAAGGCGTTGATCGCGGTTGCCGCGACAGCCAGTTCGTCGCTGTCGGCGCCGAACCAGCGCATGTCGGCCGGATCGAGTCCCTGGCAGCGGACGACCTCCGCCGTCGCGCGGAAAAGGCCGCCGGTGCCGACGGCATCGTCACGGAACAGCCGTCCCGGTTCGAGGTCACGGAGGCTGACGGCGGTGAGCTTCCACGCGGTGGGACTGGGCGCATACATCCGCGTGTCGACCTTCAGCCCCGGCCTGGAGCGAAGGGCTGCGAGGACCGGGCCCAGCAGGTCGCAGGTGAAGCGACGCCTCCCCGTGGTCAGCTCAAGCTGGCCGGCGCGCAACGCGGCTTCAGCAGTTCGCTTGATCCGGCGACGCAGCCGCTCATCGGTCTCACCGTAGAGCCAGTCGAGCAGCAGATACGCCCACTGCGCCAGGTCCGGGCGGCGAGCGAACACCTCGCCCCAGACTCCCCTGGCGATGCCGACGAAATCGCCCGGCGACGCCGACATCATGACCTTGGCCAGGTGATCAGGCCGATCGACGAGCAGTCCGCCCGCCGCGATCGTGGCGACGACGCCGAGCGGGATCGCCGGCCCACGAGGAGCAATCCGAGTGCGCCAGGCAGCCGCGACTTCGACGGCGATCTGCAAGGCGTGTACCTCCACGTCGAGCGGCTTGTTCATCCGTTCCCCGTCGGCCCGGTGCCTGCGTTTCTTCATCTCACCCTCCCACCAAAACCTTGTTGACTTAGTACTCGAAGTTTGCCTACCGTAAACCGCGAGCACTTAATACACAAGGTTTTAAGCAGGGGAGATGAGATGCCCAACCACGAGGGAGCCAGCTGGTCGCCTCCCGAACCGCGGCGGCTACCAGCGTTGCGGGAGCACCTGACGGACTATTTGCTGACCGAGCCCGCCCACTGGTTCACGGCGACGTCTCTGCGCAGGGGCCGCGGGACGCTCCGGCCGATGACCACGCCGGAGAAAGGAGCGCTGCTTCTGCTCGGAGACGAGTACCGGCGGTTGGTCAAGGCACAGCTGTTCTACGTGACCGCCGACATCACCCAGCTGGTCCGCCAGGCGGCTCCCAGCCTGCAAGACGAGTGGGGCCTGCAGCCGCAGGACGTCCCGGCGATGACGGGGTTCATGCTGTTCGCCGAGCCGATGGCCGAGTACGTCCGCGACGACGGCAAGCGGGTCGACATCGTCGCCGTGTCGTGGGGCGGGACCGAGCTGATCAGGTCCGACACCGGTGGGCTGTGGATCACGTTCTGGAGCGCCACCGACTTCGCCGCGATCAAGCGGCTCGCACGCTCGGCCGGGGCGAGCGCGGCCGAAGCCGAGAGCACGGCCCGTCAGCAGAACGCCGAGCTGACCTGGGACAACGAGATCTACCTGCCCTGGGGTGCGAAATCAGCAGAAATCAACCCGAGACCAGACGGGCAGCCGATCGAATTGGCGCATATCGCGGCCGCAGAGACGACGATCAACTGGTTGCGGACCGTTCACGCGGGCTGGATCTTCTGCACGCCGAACACACTGACCGAGACGACCGAGGAACACCTTCCCCGGACTCAGCGCGCCCGCGCGCAGCGAGCCGGGATCAGCCCGTCACCCGTCCGGGTGGTCTCGGTCAGCCGGACGGCGACGTCGAAGCCCGCTCGTCGTGATGAGCCGTCGGGACGCACCGTCAGCGTCCGGTTCCCGGTCGCGCCGTTCATCCGCCGTCAGGCCTACGGTCCGGGGCGACAGCTGCGCCGGTTGACCCCGGTCGCCGGGCATTGGCGTGGGCCAGTGGACGCACCGATCAGGATCACGAAGAAGGTCAACCTGGTGGACACGCCGCCGAGTCGCCCCGGCAAGTGAATCGATGACCACAATGGACGGTGCAGGCACCGCAGCGCTTTGCCCTTCTTGCCGATCCGCTATCGGAGTCGCGCACCGCCGGCGCTGCGACGCGGCGCGCTGCCTGTGGACCGGGCTTCAACGTTCAGGGTGCGCTGGTGACCACGACTGTGGTGAGGACGTCTGGGATGGACGTTGGCCAGGGTGGCAGGACTGCGAGGACCTGGGCATGATGCTGTCTTCCGGCTTTCCCGATTTGAACCGGCTCTACACTGAAGCCTTCTGGGACAAGAAAACCGCTCATTGGCGCCTCGTTCCCTGACTTCCGCTCAGTCGGCTGCGCTCGGATGCGGCGGCGCCCAGCCACCTTCGATACCGAGGTCCGCGCGGGCTTCCGTGACGAACGTCGTGATCGCCCGGTCCAGCCGACGACGTCCGGACTCCTCGTCCTCCTGAAAGAGCTCGGCTATCACGCCGCCGAAACCCGGTCGGCTGTTGACCTGGATGGTTCGCACGATCTCGGCCCACGTACGCGCGGCCTCGAGCAGCCGTTCCAGCGCGGCGTTGAGTTCCTCACTGCAGAAGAACGCGGTCTGCATGCAGGCGTCTTCCATGCTGTCGAACACCGGTGCGGCGTCGACAGCGTCCCGGCCTCGCCAGATGGGAAGCCGGGACAGGCGGTAGGCGGCGACGGTGATCGCCGGGAACAGCCGGCTCTTCCGTTGCAGGACGACGTAGTGGTCGGCGCCGTCGTCGGCGGACGTGGTCACGGGAGGTCGTAGCCGAGGTTGGTCGCGACGTCGTCGACGAAGTCCTCGCCCGGCACGGCCGCGTCCTGGCCTTGGACCTCCCACGCCGCGTCGTCGACTGCGTCGCCGCCTTCGGTGAACGCGTTCGCCACGACGTCGACCAGTTCGCGGGCGTGCTCGGTGTCCAGGTCGAAGCGCTGGGCAGCGCAGGTGGCGGCGTGGTCGAGGTCGTTCTCCGAGTACTCGTACATGATCCCTCCGGGTGCGGTCCGATTCGAACGCAGAAGTCACGTCGCCGCGGCACCGGCCTGATTCAGAACTGGAGGCGCACCTCGGCGCCCCGCCACGCGCCGGCATCGGACGCCGTGGCCGGGCGGTAGTGCCAGACCGGATGGTTCGAGCAGGCCAGCGAACGGACGCAGTGGCACGATTCGACGCGCCACCAGCCGGCGTGCAGGATCCGCAGCCGCACCTTCCGCGCGCCGGCGAACGGATAAGCCTCCAGTGCTGCGACCGCTCGCCTGGCGACTTGAGCGAGCGTCACGCCGTGCACGAGAAGATGTCCGCGGGCTTCGAGGTGATCGGCGACCCACTCCACAGCGGCAAGCTCCGGAACCGTGGTGCAGCAACGCATCCGCGACCACCAACTTTCTGCCGAGTTCGGCAGAGACATGCAGGTCTCGCGGATGGTGGATGCGGTCAGTCGTGATCGAGTGCTTCGGCCTCGGCTCGTTCTTCCGCCGTCAACGTGATCAACCAGGTGTCGAAATCCTGCAGCGCGGCGAGCTGCGCGCCACGCGCCGGCCGGACTCGGGCTTCTTGTCCGGTGACGAGATCGAGAACGAGGCTTTCGCCCTCGGTTCGAGCTTCGGCGACGTGCAAGGCGCGTCGCCGGGCCGCGGCGAGATCGAAGACCGGCAGATTCGCCCGGACGCTGCCTCCGACGAGCGGACGGATCCAGATCACCGCCGGATCGTCTTCGTCTCGGCGCGCATGGCGTGCCAGCGCGGCCCGAAACACTTCTTGGCCGTCCTCGCTGACGATGAGTTCGGCGCCGGGAAGGTTCTCCCCCGCGTCTTCTCCGCGTCCGTTGAGCAGGTCGTGCAGCCTGCGCCACAGCTCGTGGTTCATATCGTCACGACCTCCTTGATGGGTTTTCCGGCGATCGTGGTGACACCCTTCGCCGTCAGCATCGTCCGGATCTCGTCCCGCTGCATCTTGCTCTGGCAAAGGATCCGGCTGGGCCCTTCCGGCCCGAGCAGGTCGATGCCGTCGGCGAACATGACCTCGTTGCTCGCGTTGGTGAAGGACACGATCTTGAACGGGTCACGGGTGGCCTTGGACGTCGAGTGATTGCCGGCCGGGTTGACCGCGCCGAAGGTGTCGGCGTTCGCGCCGTAGTAGTCCGCGCGGGTGAGCAGCCGCTCGGGCTGATCCCAAACCAAGCTCGGTCCGGATCCGAGCGACGAGGTTTTCCGAACCCGCAGGAACACGGAGCTGGCGCCACCGCTGAGCTTGTCGGCGTGCTCGCTCTTGCCCACGTTCTGGTGCGTGCCCATCGTCGTGCGGCGTTCGGTCGAGGCGAGTACCCCGGTGGCGAGCATCGCCTTGAGCCCGGCGGCCGAGGTGCTGTGGGCCAGCGATCGGCCGGCGACCGCGCTGGTGAGTTTCGTGAGGGAGTTGCCGACGTCGAACCGGGTCCAGGACAGCCAACCGGCCGAACGCCGTGGTGCCGGGTCGTAGCCGGGACTCGACGCGAGGGAATCGCCGTCGGTGAAGCCGGCGGCCTTGGCAACGGCGTCGCGCAGGACCTGCACCTTGGCCGGCAGGGCTCGGGTGTGGGCTTCGAGCTGGATGTCCTTGGCGAAACGGGCCAGCTGTGCGTCCGTCATGCCGACGGCCTCGTGGGCGCGGTCGTGGAAGATCTCCTGGCGCACCATGTCTTCGAGATGGACGCCCGTCACCCGGGCCGCGACCACCTCGGCGTGCTGGCCCAAGCTCTGGGCGGTGACGTTGGCCGTCAGGTAGCTGTACTCACCTTCGTCGCGGGTCATCGGCCGGTTCGCCAGGTTCAGCTGGCCGAGCCGCCGGACGAGCTCGGGCCCCTGCCCCTCGCCTGCGGGCGCGATGACCTCGAGCCGGCCGCGCAGCGAGTACTCCGTCGTGGCGGGGTTGTTGACGCCGTAGGGACGATAGACCGCCTGGAAACCGTCGCCGAGGTCGATGGCGTACTCCTTGCCGGCCACGTTCGTGTCCCGGGCGCCGTCCCAGCTGGCCTGCCCGGTCGTGGTGTCCAGCTTCGGCTTGATCCGGGTCGCACTTCGCAGGACGGCGACAGCGGAGTCGCCGAAGGCCGCGGGCGGGAGCGCCAGGACCATCACGGTAACCAGGGCGGTGCCTTCATGCAGGAACGGCGCCACTTGGTCGACCTTCGTGCCGGTCGCGGCGGCGTGCTGCAGAGCCTGGAACCGTCCGACGTAGTGGTCGAGCATGGCCTGCTCAACGGTGGAGGGCGAGTCGCCGAGGATCTCCGCGAGGCCCTGGATCGCGGTCTCGGCGGCGTCGATCTTCTCAGTGGTCGTCGCGGGCGTTGGTGCCCCCGTGGTGAGGGTGCCGTTGCCGATGTGGTGGTTGACGCTCTTGGCCGCGGCGATGAGCTTCTCGGCCACGGCGTGCTTCTCGTCGACCGGTAGCCGGCCGGTGACCTGCTGCTCGACCTGCGCCGGGACCATCTGCGGGCTGATGTTGAGTGCGTCGAGCAGCTTCGCCTCGGCGTCTTCGTCCACTCGCGCGTGCAGCACGCTTTGCGGGCCGTTGCTGCTCTGGTAGCTGACCAGGGTGGCCGTCGAGGACAGCAGGTCGGCGCCGCCGACGAGGACTGGCTCGCCGTAGGCGTGCCCGACGTCGGGGGTCAGCGGAATCGTGGTGACCGGCAGCTGTCCTGGCTCCACATCGACCGGATCGTCGGCAACCAGAACCACCTCCGGCTCTTGGACTTCGGAGGGCGGCTCTGGCTCGCTCTGCTCGTCGTCATCCACCGCGGCGGACGGTGCGATGACGTACGGGGTGTGGACCGTTTTCGAGTTGGTGCCCATCAGGCCTTGCCGAGGTGCTGCAGGGCCGATGCCGAGGAGATCTTGAGGTCGCCGGAGAAGAACTTCACGAAGTCGCGACGCAGATTTTTCTTGCGCTCCACGGCGTGATCCAAAAAGGACTCGGCGATCTGCCCCGCGGTCACCGCGGATTCGGCGATACCATGGGTCTTGGCGGCCCGGGCGCGCATCGGCGCCACCCACTTCATGTTCTGGCTCGCACCCGAGTAGGCGGTGGTGTGGAGGGTGGCGCGCCACTCGGCGTCGGGCACGGACTCGAGCCGGCGGATAACCGAATGCGCCACAGCCGGGTTGACCTGCACGCCCTTGCCGAGTGAGCCGGCGAGGTGGGCGTCGTAGACCTGGTCGTAGACCGCCGTGGTGCTCGGCCGGTAGCCGAGTGCGAGTTTGTCTTGGCCGAAGTTCTTGAACGATTGGCCCAGATCGATCGGCACGAGACCGCCATCGCCGGTCCGCAGGACGTTGTCGTGGTGGGCGTCGTGGTTGCCCAGGGCCCAGCTCGTGACGTGCAGCCGGACGATCTCGTCGACGTCGGCCTGCGACCAGCTCGAGGGCGAGCCCGACATCGGCTTCGTGCCCGGCAGCATCGGCTGCACGCTGACCGGCTTGCCCTCGACCTTGGTGGCGTACACCGGCACCGCCGGCAACCCAGCGCGGGCCACCAGCCGTGATGCGGCTGCTTCGGCTTGGGTGTTGGCTCCGCCGTGCGATGTTCCTTCACGCTTGGCGATCCAGGTTGTGCCGTCGGGCCCGGTGTGGAGGGTTTTCGGGTGGGTTCCACCGAGCTTCGCCGGCGTTCCCGTGCCGAAGTCCCACGCCGCGACAGCCGCAGGATCCAGAGGCTTGGGAACGACGGCGTGCGCGGCTTGCGCCTGATGCAGAGCAGCCACGAGCTGTGCGTGCTGTGCCCCGAACCGGCTGCGCGGCTTGCCGATGACCGGAGCTGCCACCGGCTTGGGCGCGTTCGGCACCGCCGTCTTCACGCCCAGCTCCTGTTTGACCACGCTGACGGCAGAAGGCGACGCGTCCAAGTGTCCTTTCAGGAGCTTGCCCAAGGTGGCCTTCGTCGCGACAACGGCTTCTACGGGACTCGCTATGCCGTTGCTGGTGACGAACTCCCGGAGGTCGGCGACCTTCTGCTCGTCCGCCCAGGCAAGCACCGCCGTCTGGCCGGCTTGCAGGACGACCTGGTTGTCCGGCGCCGGATCAACGGTGTCCCAGCTGGAAGAGGCCTTGTAGACCACGGCGATCGCGCGGACCTGCTGTGTCAGGGCGCCGGCCTTCTCGTGGTCGAGGGGCCCGGAGGCAAGGACGACGGCGGCTTCTCCCGCACAGGCCGCGGAGCTGGACAGCATCGCCGACCGCTCGATGACGGCGGCGTGGAGCTCCTGCCGCTCGCCGGCCGAGGTCGAGGCGCGCAGCAACTGCAGGATTTGCTGTGCGTTGAGGGTCTTCGTGTGGCTGTCGTCGACCGTCTTGGCGTTCTTCGCCTTCAATACCGCGGTGCCCAGCTGGGCGGCGGTGACGGAACCCAGCAGTTGGTCGACCTGGTGGCGGGCCGCGGCGGTCGCGACAGCGAAGTCGTCGGTCAACGCGGGATTCTGTGCCGTCGCGATCCGGTTTTCGCAGTGCAGCAAGACCGCGATCCTGGCCGCCGATGCAGTAGAGCCTTCTACGGTGACGGCTGCGGCCGCGGCGTCGAAACTCGACTGCGCATCGACGAGTTGAGCCTTGCTGGCCAGCCAGCCGTCGAACCCCTGCGGTAACCCCGACGCGGGTGCAGGGAGGGCCCACTGACGCAGCGACATCCCGTTGACCGTCTCGCCCGCGCACAGCGCGTCGTAGCGAGCTTGGGCAAGGGCCTGGATCTTCTTCTTGGCTTCAGCGTCTGCCGGTACGGCCGGGTCCAGCCACACCGCGAGCGGGTGGGGCGCCCGGCCGGTGAACCCGACCAAATCCGGATAGTGGAACCCGGACGCAGCGGCGACCTCGACGAGTTCGTCCGGAGTCAAGGAGGCCAGGTATTCGGAGGTGAGGGCCTGCAGCTGCTGGTGGTAGGGCCCGGCCGCGGTGTCGGAGAGCTGGCTTTCGGCGGCGAGCGCAGCTCCGACCGCGGCCGAGAACATCCCGAAGCCCTCGACCGGATCGTCGGGGAGGTCGATCGCCGGCGGCCCGGTCGGGTCGTCGGGGTCGATGCCGCCCTGCACGATGCCGGCGACGAACTTCAGGTCCTCCTCGGCGACGTCCGCGGGCTCGGTGGTGTGCGCGCAGATCGCCGCGAAGTGCTGCAGAAGCGCGTCATCCGCGGCACTCGGCGCGAACGTCTTCGGGCCTGCGGGGGTGACGGCGTAGGCGGCGTGGCCGGCTTTCGAGTTGGTTCCCATCGCGGCGCCCGGTGGCTAGCGTGCCGATCCGAGGAGGTCGTCGACCTGCGCCCGCACCGCGATCTCGAGGGTCGCTTCCGGCACGATCGGCTCGACCTCCGCGGCGGACGCGATAGCGGTCTCCGCCCAGAGCGCCATCCGGCCGGCGAGATCCTGCGGGTCGACCTCAGCGAGGCGCTCCCGCCAGACCCGGGAGGCCCCGTGCTCTCGCGGGACCCACTCCACGAAGGTCTCGGTGGTCTCGATGCCGAGGACGGCAACCGCGGTGACGGCAGCGCCGTACTCGGTGGACCAGCCGAGCAGGACCCACAGCCTCATCAGCTGCCTCCCTTGGTGGAGACGGATTCGCTCGGGAACAGCGACGCCATGTACCGAACGGAGCGGGCGAAGGCGTCCGGGATGCGCGCGTGAACGTCCTGACGGCCCTCAGCCGTCATCACGGCGCCGTGCAGGGCGTACTGCGCGGGGTTCTGGCTGATCACGACGAGACGCTCGCCGAACAGCTCGAGAGCGGTCTCGATCCGGTCCCGCCGCGACAGTCCGGTCAGCATCACGACCAAGTCCTGGGAGACGTTTTCGGCCAGCCAGTGCAGGCCGGGCAGGACCCAGCTGTTCCAGTTGGCGTTCTCCCGGACGGTCTGGACGTTGACCGCGACCGCGGCCGGCTCGGTGTCGGCGATCCAGTCCGCGATCCGGCGCAGGTCTTCGAGCCGGTACCAGTACAGGTTCGGCACGGTCGGGACGCCGGCCGCGGCGAACTCCGCGGCGATGATCAGCGACCGGCGCATGTTGATCAGGTGCTCGGCGCGGGGCCAGTTGCCGTAGATCGAGTAGTTCGGTGCCAGCACGAGCCCGAATCGCAGGGCCGCGATCCGCTCGACGAGGTCGTCGCGGCGCCGGGCACTCCAGAACGCCTCGACGAGCGGATCTTCGCCGTACCCGGTGAGGACGGTCAGCGTCGTGTCCGGGACTTCGAGGATCTCGGCGGCGGTCCGGCCGTCGGTCCAGCGCGGGTAGAGCGCGTGGGTGCGCGGCGAGAAGACCCGTCGCAGCCCGACCGCGTAGGCCGGCCAATGCACGCCTGAGTCCAGGTCGGCGACGCTCGAACCGTCGACCTGCGGGATGAACGCCGGGATCCGCGGCGGCAGCAGCGTGCTGACGGTGAGGTCGTCGAACTCGAGGGTGCCGCCGACGTCGCGCATCCAGGCGTCGATGTCGGTGCGCGAGCCGCAGCGGATCGGACAGGACTCGCAGGCCTTCCGCGCGCAGCCGCAGTACGAGCAGTCAGCGTTGCAGCCGGAACACAGCGGGGCGATCACGACGCCGGGTTCGGCGTCGTCGCCGGAGTACCAGGGGCAGCGGCGGCAGTCGCAGTGCGCCGCCGGGGCGTTCGGCATGCCGAGGAACGCGGTCATGCGGCTTCTCCCTTGTGGACGATGTCTCCAAGCTGGTCGAGCAGGAGTGCCAGCGACCCGCGGTCGTGCGGCCCCAGCTGCCCTCCCTGGACGAGAGCGAGCAGCAGCTGGCGCAGGGCGGCCAGCGTCCGGTCGACGAGCCGGCTGTCGACCGTCGCGGCTTGCTCCGGGCGGTCGGGGTCCGCGCGGAGCTTCTCGGCGCGGGCGGTGTCGGCTTGCTCCTGGACGCGTTCGGCTTCGGCCAGGGCCTGCTCCGGGCTCAGCTCGGGCTCGTCGGTGGCCGCGGCGAGCGCCGACGGGAGCAGCCGCGTGCGGCCGCTGTCCTTGACCGCGGCCCAGATGTCCTGAGCGGCCTGCGCGCGGCCGCGGCTCAGCTCGACGAACCGGATCCGGGTGTGCAGCGAGACTTTGGCCTCGTCCATCTCCTCGGCGATCTCGCGGGGCATCTCGGCGAACGCGCGCACGAGCTCGCGGGCCTTGCGCGGACTCAGCTGCAGGCCGAGCCGGCTGAGGACCTCCGCCCACGGCGCCGCGCACCGCTTGTCAGTCCCCCGGATGCGCTCCATCGCCGCGAACCGCGCGATCGGGTCGTCGATGGCGTAGACGTCCGTCGGGACGGCGTGGCCGCCGGCGAGGAGCTTGCCCAGCAGGACGGCACAGCGATCGAGCACCAGGGCCGCCGCGAGTTCGCCCGGGCGCAGGTTCTCCCGCGCGAGGTTCTCGACCAGCTGCCAGACCCGGCGCTCCTCGTCGGACAACGGTCCCGGGCACACGACGGCCGGCAAGGCGGCGAAGTGCGGGTTGTCCGGCCGGTGCACCGCGCCCCACCGGCACGCCCGCAACCGCCGCTCCCCCGCAGCAAGCTTCATCGCCGGATGCTTCCCATCCCCCGCGTCGATCTCCTCCACCAAGACCGGCTGCAGCACTCCGACGTTCGAGATCGACGAGATCAGGTCCGCAAGATCCGCCGGCGTCGTGCTGTCGCCCGGTAGGCGCCCCTGCAGCTCGGTGAACGGCGAGCCTTCGCCGCGCAGCGGCAGCAGTGCGAACCGCCGTTGCCGCAGCCGCGGGGACAGCCCGAACTTCTGCACGACCTCATCCGCGGTCATGCGAGCCTGCCGAACACCGAAACGCGCCGGTCGTCGCCGAGCAGCGGCGACGCGACCGGAGCAAGCGGACCGGCAGCTCGCAGCCGGGGCAAGGTCGTCGCGAGCATCACGACCCGTCCCGCGGCGGCACCGACTCCGGTGGTCGCGTGGGCGTGGGCCCGCAGGTCAGCGAGCCGGCGGTCGAGGACGTGTTCGGCCGCACCGGACAGCACGATCAGGGCTCGGGGGAACCGCGGGTATCGGCTTCGCCAGGCCAGACGCCCGTTGGCCGGCGCGTAGTCGTGGTACCGGAGGTAAGCCGTCAGCTTCTGCGCTAGGCGCGCCACCGGCATGGTCGCCCGGTCCAGCTCGATGAAGATCGTGCGCTGCGAGCGGCGGCCATGCTCAGCGTTCTCGAGGACGTAGTGCAGGACCGCGTCCGCGATCACCGACCCCCGTTTACCCGCGCGGTCCTGGAAGGAGTGGGCGACTTCGGGGGTCCAGGCGAGCGGCCCGCACTCGTCGCCGCGCCGACGAGCGGACTCCACGAACGCCAGGCCGGTCTCGACGACGTCGAGCGCGTGCCCCTGCAGCAGCCGGGCGACTTGGGGGCCGGCGACCCGATAGGCCCGCGCGTCGACCACACCCGCGGCCTCGACTGCGTCCGCGCCGGCCGAGGTGAGGAACCACGCACCGGGAAGGTGCTCCCGGACGATCCGCTCGGCGAAACCCGCGCGCCGAAGGCCGGCCAGCTTCCGCCGCAGCAAGGCCGGGGCCAGCTCGGGGGCAAGGAGCCGGCCGACCTGCTCGGTGGACATCAGCCGGTGCCAGTACAGCGCGACCAGGGCCTCCCCCTGGAACGCGTCGAGGGCCGCGGTCACTCGACGCTCGATTCGAAGGACGTTTCGCCCGCCAGGTCCACGGCCGCGCCGCTGCCGCGGGTCGGCGGCCGTCCCCGTTGCGACTGCGGCGCCGGGCGACCGGTCTGCAGGGCGTCGAGGATCCGCTCGTCGAGGTCTTCCAGCTCGTCGAGAACTTCGCCGATCGGCCGACGGCCGAGGTTGCGATCGAGGCAAACGTCGACGTCCTTGTTCCACTCCGGGTGGAAGTGCTCGGCGTACTCGTCGTCGACGTGCAGGCCGCGGATCTTGAACGGCGTCGTGCGCTGGCCGCCGAGGGTCACGGTGACGACGTGGTGGAACTGCTCCAGCTCGGTCACCGTGACCGGCTGCACGAGCCCGCCGAACTCGCGGGCGACGGTCCGGGCACCGTCGATGGCCGCGGCGGAGGTCATCAGCAGCGACTGGTTCTGCAGCAACGCCCTGCGGGTCTCCGCGGCGAGCCGGTCGGGCATCTGGTTCATGGCGTGCAGCGCGACCCGGTACTTGCGCAGCTGCTCGAGGATCGCGGCGAGGTAGCCACGAGAGGCACCGTCGACCGCGGCGAGCTCGTCAACGAAGGCGTCGCACCTGCGCCGCTTCTCCACCGGCGTATCGGCCCGCGACCGGCCGGCACGGAACAGGTCGTAAATCATGAACGACGTGATCAGCTTGTTCGTCTCGCCGGTGCCGGTGGTGCAGACGAACACGATCCGGCCGGTGTCCATCGCGCGGCGGACGTCGTAGGTCGTGACTGAAGAGCCGAGGAACGCCGACAAGGTCGGGCTGGTGCGCAGGCGGTTGATGATGTTGGTGACCACGGTCGTGGCGTCCGGGGCGAGTTTGGGGAACGAGTCCGTCCAGTAGCGCCGGACGCTCGGCTTCAGCACCGGCAGGACCGATTCGCGCCAGGTCTCGTCGTCGAGCAAGGTCGGGATCTGGAAGATCGTCGGGGCGCAGTCGGCGGGCAGCCTCATCGCGAGGTAGCAGAGCGCCTCGCAGGCCTTGGTCAGGATCGACTTCGCCCGCGGTGCGGCGTCACCCCAGCCGAGCGCGGTGGCGAACGACGTCACGACCGCGTCGACGCGGTCCTCAATGTCGGACTCGGTGAAGCCCTGCATGCTCAGCGGGTTCCAGCCGGGCAGCCGCTTGTCGCGGCCGCGGACGTCGAGGTTCACCTCCCAGAGCCGGCCGCGCAGGTCCGGGTCCGACAGGTACGGCTTGGCGCGCTTCCAGCCGTCGGCGTGCGGGTCGAGGAACCAGACGCCGCCGCCGAGGCGGGCGATCTCGATGGCTTGCCCCAGGGCTTCCTCGGTCTTCCCGAAGCCGGCCTTGCCGAAGCGGGCGGAGAAGAGCAGCTCGCGCAGGGGGACGCCGACCAGTCGCTCGTCGCCGTTGACGTCGGTGACGTAGCCGAGGCGCACCAGCCCGCTGCCCGGCCGGTAGGTAGGAACTTCGCGCGGTGCGGGGAGCACCCAGCCCCGGCTGCGCGCGATCGCCGGCGACTGGCACCGGCCGGACGGCGGCTTCAGCAGGGCGGCGATCTCGCTGGTGGTCACCAGCGAGTCGGTGGCCGGCCTGGCCAGTCCGGTGTGGAACCTGTGATCGAACAACCGTCGGATCAGGACGGTGTCCGCGCCGAAGTGCCAGCCGAAGATCCGGGGGCCGCGAGCCCGCCAGTAGTTCTCGCCGCGATAGACGTCGAAAGCGCCGATCACGCTCCTCAGGTGCGCCTGGGCTCGACCAGGGATTTCCGACTCGCAGCGGATCAGCACCTGCACCGCGAAAACAGGCTCGTCCGTCGCGAACTTATTCATCGCCCGCTGTACTGGTTTCGCTGTGCCGCGTCCGGGGGCGGACCGTGCGATCGGAAGGAATTCGCCGATAAGGTCCGTCACAAAATTCGCCGCTGCGCCGAACAGCCCAGCTCCGGGACCGGTTCCGGTTTCTCGAGCGACCCGGTTCGCTTGATGCCGGATCCGTGCCGGAGTGAGCGGGATCAGGTCGAGGCACACATTTACCGACTCCCCCAGGTCCGGACGCACGTCACCCAGCGCGCTGACCAAGGATTGCAGTGGATCGTCGGGCCGGACGGGCAAAGCCGCCAGCGGCAGGTGCGCCGGCCGTGCCAGCACGAGCTCCGCGCGTGCAACTTGCAGATCTGCGGTACTGGCTGTCGAGGTTTTCGACTTCACGGTGGCTTCTCCTCCGACACGAGCGAGATTCATCTCAGTCACGCGCACCGACGACCCTTTTGATGCGAGCTGCTGGAGACGGATAAATTGCCTTGAAGTCGACACTGCAGATAGACTCGGCAACGAAGCGGAACATTCGTCCGCTTACATACTGGTATATACCGCCTCAAGGAGCAGGAATGGCCCAGAAGGTCCTCGTCGAGATGCTTGACGACATCGACGGAACCCACGCCGCGCACACCGTCCCGTTCTCCCTCGACGGTGTCACCTACGAGATCGACCTCTCCGACGACAACGCCGCCGCCCTGCGCGACGAACTCGCCCGCTACATCGGCGCTGCCCGCCGCACCGGCGGCCGGAAGGTCCGCGTCGCGACCGGACAGTCCACCACCGCAAGCTCGGCCGACCGCGAGCGCTCGAAGGCGATCCGCGCCTGGGCTCTAGACAACGGCTACGAGGTCTCCGAACGAGGTCGACTCTCCTCCGACGTGGTGTCCGCGTACGACGCTGCTCAGGCGGAGGAAGCCGAGCCGGTGAAGGCGGCCCGCAAGCGCGCCCCGCGCAAGAAGGTCGCCGCCGCCCGGAAGTGACTGCTGTGACGGGAGATCACTGGGGAGAGATCACCGCGACCCGGCCGTCGGCGGCGAGGACGAAGCACCCTCGTCGCCGATGGAGGACGTTTCACCCGTAGCGCGCCGGATTTCGACGTCCGGGTACGCCAGCTTGTTCAAGACGCCGGTCACCGATTCGCGCCCCTCGACGCTCATCACCACCTTTCCGAACGCCGGGTCCGTGCTGAACCGGATCCGCACCCCGACGGCCGACTTCGGCACCCACCCGTGCACCGGCCGCACGCGCCCCAGCTGATGCGCGAAGCCGAGCACCGCCCGCGGCGACGGATCGAAGGTCGCCGTCGGCAGCAGGTCGAACCGGACACGGGAGCGGAGGTGGCGGGAACGAATGTGTCGGTGGAGGACGAACACCGCGATCAGGATCGCGACCGCGGCGGTGGTCACCCACCAGAACGCGCCACTCGCGAGGAGGTCGCCCAGACGGAGCGCCTTCGGCGCGCTGTGTTCGAGCGTGACCTGGCGGCCACGCGTGCCGGGGAACATGTCGGCATTCGGAGTGAGGTCGAAAAACAGTCCACGACCTCGTGCAACCCGGCGCCCGTCAAGACAAGCCAACGCACCGCCAACATCACCGCCGACGAACACACCGGCTGCTCTTGCCCCATTCATCGGAACCCACCCTTCCTGCTTACGCTCCTCACGCGAAACAAGACACGTACTTGATCAAAGAGGTTGCATACAAAGCGGAGCATCGACAAACCCCGCCAAGGCACCGCGGCTGCGTAGTGGCGCTCCGTCACCGACGGGAACCTCGGCCGGACTCTTGGCCTCTCGACGGCAGCTCGTATTCGACGGCGGCAAGCCGGCCAGCCGGTGCGAGCTGCGCAAGACCCGATGCGCTCGAAGCTCGAGGGCAAGGCCAAGAGCAAGTCTGTCGATCAACGCGCCTGGAAGTGCGCCTCATTCCCAGACGTAACGATGTCCGATGAACTGTCGACTCAAGTGGTGACATCGCGCCGCAGGCAGCCCTTCGGGCAGCGCAGGCGAATCCGCGACACCATGCGGACCAGGAGGTGCAAGGTGGCCAGGCGCGACGCTGAGCAACGACTCTCACCCAAGGAGAAGCGGAACCGCCAAACCCTGCGGGCGACGTGGATCGGATCGATCGCCGGCGTGTTATCGCTCGCCGTGGCCGTCCTTGTCTGGCACCCGTGGACCACAGGGACGAGTAGTCGACCACGGATTGTCGTAGACGTGACCACTCAGGACGGCGCAGCTAAATTCGAAGACTTCATACGTACACATGACGGCCAGATCGTGTACATCGATGTGAGCTGCGACGAGTACGGTTCAGATTCAAAGAAGATAGATCAGAAATCACATTGCTGGTTCCAGGACATGGACAACTACAGCAGCGACTCCCCCAAGGCATTTTGGCTGAGCACCTTTTCACAGGCACAGACAGCATACGAATGGTGGAACCAGGCAGCCAACGAATCAGAAGCGGGGCGCGGCGAGCTGTGGACCTACTTCCCCGAGAAGCCCAAGGGAAGCAGTGCGTTCGTTTCCTCAAACGGAGGGAACGACAGTAGCGGAGTCGGCGGACTAAAGGCCAAAGGCTACTTCGGTGTCGTCATAACCGGAAGTGGCAGCCTTGGTCCGACCGGCCTTGATATGGTCGACCTGCGACCGGAGTCGACACCGACTAGTTGATTACAAATCTAGAGTGCACAGCGAAGCTGGTAAGCTACTTGATCTACACTGCCTGCACGCCGCGCGAATCGGGAGGAAAGCATGGCTGGCCAAGGCCCAGCCGAAGTTCACACCGCCACCATCCCGGTCGACCATTCCCAGTTCACCATCTTTGATGTCTTCGGTGACGACACCTACGCCGACCTCGATATCCCGCGGGACCCGGCTTGGCTGGTTACGGCCGGGCGGAGTGGCGCCCTCTTCCACACATCCGACCGCGCTCTGTCCGCGGAAGTCACCCTGGAAGTCTGGGCCGACGCGCCAGAAACGCAGACCGCCACGGCAGACGCGGCCGACCACGTCTTCCACACCGCCAACGGACGCGTCATGATCGCTTGCATCACGGCGTCGCCCAGCGACCAGAACGTCGCGCTGCCCGGTCCTGGTGATTACCACTTGCGCGCTCGACGGTTGACCTCGCGCAACATCGCCGAAGAAGGCGATCCCGACTTCTTCCAGGAAGTCTGGCAAGTACAGATCTGGCCACGTACCTGAGCGACGCGCTCAGCGTCCTGCCGGACGCGTGACGCCGACCAGGTTACGGCCGAACGGATCGATGCGCACCGGCTTGCCGAAGTCGGGTGCGTTGATCATCTGCGTGGCGGAGACAGCTAGCCCGACGTGGGTGACGTGAACTGGATCTGTTCCGAAGAACACGAGATCGCCGGGTTGGACGTTCTGAGCCGGCACGCGCGGTCCTGCCCCGTACTGCGTCTGCGCCGTCCGTGGCAGGTCGATTCCCGCCGTAGTGTAGGCAGCTTTCGTGAGGCCGGAGCAATCGAAGCCGGAGTCGCCGCCGCCTGGTCCGTTGCCGCCCCACACGTACGGCAGTCCGCGTTGATCGCAAGCGAACTTGATCGCAACCTGCGCGGCCCGGTTCGGCGCTCGCACGGAGGCGCAGTCGCTCTGCGATTGAACGGCTTGCGCGTAAGTATGAGCTTGGGCGAGGACCTTCTTCACGTACCACTCGGCGTGGTTGTAAGCGAAGATCGCCGCGTGAAGATCCCGCCCGTCGCGAGCGCCGGAGTCGCAGAGGTAAGCCGCTGCGGCATAGATCGCGTCGTGCGGGTTGTACCGCGACGGCGGGCGCGCGCCACCCGGCGGGATCGGATGGCGGGCGACGACGCTGTCGAACGTGGCCTGCAGGAACTGCATCGGCCCGCCCGCGCCGGCGCTGTTGCTGCCGCTCTGCACGCCGGGCAACCGGGCGCGGCCATGATCGGTTTCGACCTTGCCGATCGCCGCCAGGATCGACCAGTCGAGCCCGGAACACGTCTGTACGGCCTCCCGGTAGAGGACGAGGTAGTCAGCCGGGATGTCGGCCAGCGCGGCGTTCGAAGGCCCGGCCGCCGAGCTCGTCCCACCGGTTCCGGAGAGCGCGGTGAGCAGAACGACGACGGCGACAGCGCAAATCGCGGGCGGTCCGAGGAACAGCAGCGCCGCGAGGCAGCCCCATCTGCCGGGGTGCTCACGGACCTCCTTCCGCGCGACTTCGACACCCTGCACGATCAGCAGCGGGTTCAAGGCCGTTCTCCGGAGCTGCCGAGCCGGTCGCGCAATCGCTGAGCCCACGGCGCGGTCGGCGGGAGCATCCCCGGCGGCAACGAAGGCATCGGCGGCTTCGGAGCCGCGCCGCGTTTGGTCGCAGCAGCCGCCAGGTCGGTGCCGGTGAACTCCGGTGTCCGGCTGACCGACGGCGGTGGCTTGACGGCAAGGTAGATCGGCGCGTCCTCTTTCGTCTGAGCCGGTCGGCTGTTCAGTGCCGTGATCACGCTGGTGGCGGCTCGCCACGCCGGCAGCGCGCCGGTCGCCGTACTGAGATTCCCGGTGTAGGCCGCGGTGTACGTCTTCGCCGCCTCAGCACGGCGAGCCAGCGAGGACCTGGCAGCACCGGCCTTCGCGGTAAGGGCCGTCTGCGCACGGCGTGCCGCCGCCGGCCACGAGACCGGTGCACCCGCGGTGTATTTCACGACCGTCCCGCCGGCCCGGCCCGCGGTGACGAGACGATCTTTGAGCCGTCCGACCGGGGCGAAGGTCTCGGTGAACGCCGAGGACCCGGCTTTGATCGTGCGGGCGAGCCGGTCCGGTCCAGGCGGGACGATCGGTGCCGGCAGCGACTTCGGCGCGCTGCGCGGGCGGGCCAGACGTTGCATCCGGTTGTTGACCTGGGCCCGGACGCGCTGAAGGTTCGCGACGAGGCGTTTGCGGAACAGGAAGCCGGAGAAGACGACCAGGTCGATGACGGCGAACCGGACCAGCTGCGGGCCGAGGTCGGCCAGCATCACGGTGCGCAGCAGCACGGTCATCACGGCCAGGAAGAACATCCCGGCCAGGAGCTTCGCGATCGTCGCGGCGATCGAGCTGACCCGGTAGGCGAGCTGGTGCTGCATCGACGGCACCAGCGCGACGACGAGCGCCAGCGCGAGCAGCAGGCCCTCGAACAACAGCAGGTACGGAGCGAGAATCTGGACGGCGTTGAGGCAGATGGTCAGGATCGCGAACAGGATCATCGCGATCGCGTACATCCACGCGCCGAGGGCGCGGTCGCCGTCGGCCACCTCGTTGTACTTGCCGTAGTCGCCCGGGCAGCCGTCGAGTTCGCGGGCTTTGGTGCTGTCGTCCTTGCCGGACCACGGCCCGGCGTCGAGGACCTGCTTGACCGCGTACTGGCAGGCGCCGTCGACACCTTTCACGCGGCTGATCGGGGTGCCGTAGTTGAGGGTCTCCCAAGGCGTGACGAGCAGGTTGTCGATGAATGCCTGTCCGATTGGCGCGGCCGGGTTCCCGGTGCCGCCGGGTTCCTGGCCCATGATCACGCTGGAGACGTCGGCGCCGACGTCGCGGCTGAGCGAGAGGACGCCGTCGTCGCCGATGAGGAAGTCGACGGGATGGGTGATGATCGCGATGGCGAGGACGTTGATCGCGATGGTCGACGCGGTCTCCCGCCACGCGCGGGTGGTCAGGCCGCGGGCGAAGAGCAAGCCGAGGTAGCAGGTGGCGATGAGCATCGCGATCTCGCGGAGCCGCAAGCCGCCGATGATGTCGCTCTGCCAGATGTCCTCGATGTCGTGCGCCGGTGCCTTGATCCAGTCGAAGACCTGGGTGGAGGCGGCCCATTCGGTGAACCAGACGGAGAACCCGACGGCGTACTTGCCGATCGCGAAGCCGATGTTGCCGAGCCAGAGCCAGATCGTGGGCATCGGGTTGTCCATCAGCCACGGCAGGTTCGCGAACAGGTCGTAGTTGTGGAGGT
Organism: Amycolatopsis sp. NBRC 101858; assembly: GCF_030269325.1. Taxonomy (GTDB): domain Bacteria; phylum Actinomycetota; class Actinomycetes; order Mycobacteriales; family Pseudonocardiaceae; genus Amycolatopsis; species Amycolatopsis ponsaeliensis. The sequence continues at coordinate 315,615 of NZ_BSTD01000003.1, forward strand.
CGCGGCCGTAGCCGTCGTCGATGCTGAAGATCCCGCCGAGGTGGACGTAGTGGCCCGGATCGTCCTGCAGCGGCAACGGCGGCGCGTCCGGATCCGGCGGTGGTGACGGAGTCTGCCCCGGGACCCACAGGCACGTCGGATACGGCTCACACGGGTTCGTCGAGTTCGGCGGCAGTGGAACGACTTGCGCCTCGGCAGGAATCGGCGCCAGCAACGCCGCGAACGCAATGACGGAAACGAGAATCGCCGACTTGAGCATCATCACGCCTCCCACGTGCCGGACTGTCCGATGCAGACACGCCGCCCGGCCGAGGGTTCAATGCGCGCCGCGGGAGACGACCGGCGTCGTGAGCACGGCCGTCGGCAGCGTGCGATAGGGCTGAGTGGTGACCTTGACCTTCCCGATCCGGCCGGAGTGATCACGCACCAGGAACTCACCGGCCCGGGCCTGGCGCTCAGCTTCGCCCCCGCCGGGCGCCAGCGGCGACAGGCCTTTGGTGACGACCTCGACGTACTGCGGGTCGCCGGGGTCGACGCCGAGCCACCCAAGCCCGCTGCGAGCGAGGCCGTCGTCGCGGTGCCGGCCGAGGAACCGCACGGCGATCAGGCCGCGCAGGACGTCGTCGCCGAGGTCACGAGGAGCGTGGGAGCCGAACGCCGCGTCCGCGCCGTGTTTACGGCCGTCGCGGACGAACTCCAGGGCGATCTGCTGGCCCTCGGGGGTGCCGGTGACGTTGTAGGCCTCGTCGCAGATGAACTCGCCCCACCGGTCTTCGGTGAAGCAGATCTCTTTCGCGATCGCGGCGATCAGCAGGTGGAAGGCGCGGCCGAACAGCTTCCGCGGCGGGATCCGCGCGGCCATCCGCTCGTTGCTCATCTCCAGCGCACTCGGCAGCGGGATCTCGTTGGTGCAGAACACCACCATGTCTGCCCCGTACAGGTCGACCGGGTCTAGGTCGTCGTCGAAGATCGGGCGGGTGATCGGGTCGCGTCGCAGCCGGTCGAGCCGCTCGGCGAGCGTGCGGGCGGCCGGGTCCTTGCCGCCGTGTCGGCGGAGGATGTCGACAAGTCGGTTGCTGGAGGGATCTGCGTGCCCGCTGACGGCGTCGAGTGCACGGCCGAGGGCGTCGCGCTCGGCGGAGTTCGACTCCAGGTCGAGCCATGCGGCGAAGAACGTCTCCGCGATCCCGGTGCTGGAGCGGCTGGTGGTGCGGAAGACGCGCAGCGGGTCGCAGGAGTGCCGCAGCTCGGCCGCGGCCGGGCGGTCGCCGTCGAGAGAGGGGTCGATGATGTCGACGATCTGCGACGCTCCGGGCAGCGCGGCCGCGACGGGCGCCCACTCGCGGCTGCGGGTCCGGTCGATCACGATCACCCGCCCGTCCAGCATCAGCCGTACGACCGCGGCAACGTTCTTCAACACCACCGACTTGCCGGCACCAAGCTCGCCGATCACCGCGATGCCGCCAGAGGAGTCGTGGGTCGGGCCATAGGTCGGATCGAGCAGGAACGGCGCGATGGCCCCGCCATCGAGGGTCAGGCCGAACAAGGCGCCGGTCGGGTCGCCGAAGTCGGTCGCCGACACCGGCAGCAGCATCGCCGCGTCGGTGGCGAGAAGGTTCTGGCTGCACTCCCGCACCACCATCGGCGTCCGACTGCCGGGCAGCATCGCCTGGTACAGCAGCTTCTGCCCACCCAGCGGCCGCTCCCACCGGTACTCCCCGCCCAGGAACGCCGAGCGCAGCGCCTTCGCCCGCGCATCGCACTCCCGGCCGGTCGACGCCCAGACCGCGGCGACGACGCCGACCTCGAGGTCGATCTCCGTCGTGCTGGCGCCCAGGCGGGCGTTCTTGTGCTGGATCTCCTCCTGCGCCGACACCACATCCGCCGGCACCCCCGCCGCATCACCCGCGTGCTCCTCGTCCTGGCCCATCAAATCCCGGGTGCGACGCCGGTTCGCCGCGCGGGCGTCTTCGTTGCCGCGGGCAGTGATCCGCAAGGTGTAGTCAACGCCGAAACCGATATCGGCCAGCCGAGCAAGGATCTCGTGACCGGGGAAGGTGAACGCCCGCGGCATCTCCGCCAAGACCAGGAACGCCTGATAGCTCGCCAGCACGCCGTCGTCATCCGGCGTGACGCACTTCAGGAACCTCCGACCCAAGGTGCTCAACGGTCCCCGGCTGCCTTCGTCGGTACGGCCACCTTCGTCGAACACGGCACTGCGGAGCATCGCCAGCTGCGCCCGGCTGCTCCCCCGCCGCACGGCGATGCCGCTGTTGTGCACCGCGGCCGCTCGCTCCAGCTGCGGTTCGTTCACCCCGCGGACCGGCGCCCGACAGAGCCACCACAGCAACTCCGCCTCCGTCGCCGGGCGCAGCGGCAGCGCCCCACCCAGCTCCTGTCCCGCCACCCGCGCGCGCTCCCGGCCCTGAGCGATAGCGGCCAAGGTCGCCGGCCGAGCCGGGACGCCGAGCGTTTCGCCGAGCGCAGCCGCGGTCGCCCGCCACAGAACCTGGGCGAAGTCGCGCCACCCGTGGCCGGTCAGCGGCTGGGCGATCCAGTAGCTGCGGCCCAGGACGTCGAGCTGGTCGAGCTGATCCCAGGCGTTGTGGACGGTCTCGGCCCAGTGCGGGTTCGCGTCGAGATCGATCCCGTCCAGGCACCGACGCACGATCGCGTGCGGCTGCACCTGCTCGCACAGCGATGCGATCATGACCTCGCCGCGCAGGGACTTCATCAGCGTCACGGTGCGGTCGTAGAGCTCCCGCAGTTGCCGCCCGGTCGAGCGGGCGCTCTGCTGGGGCAGGACCCGCCACACCGCCCACGTCGAGCCGTCGACGCAGAACAGCAGGTTCCCGGCGATATCGGTGACCGGGTTCTCGATCACGTCGCGTCCTTCCGCGCTCGGTCCAGCACCAGCTGCAGCGACGACACCGCCGTCTCCTGCCCCTGCTCGACGTGCAGATACAGGTGCGCCCGCTGACGCTGCGGCCGGCTCGGCCGGTACGCCCGGCCGTTCCGCGTGCCGGTCGTCGGCGCCACGAGATGGGCCGCGAGGCCGAGCAGCCAGCCGAGCGGCGTCCGCGACTCGATCCGGGCACGCCGGACGAACACCGCCGACAACGGCACGAGCCACCGCGCCGGTCCCAGCCAGTCCAGCAGCGGCAGCTTCCACACCACCACCAGCAGCATCAGGAACAGCACGCCCTGAGTCAGGGTGTAGGGCCCGCCGGGCAGGTAGCCTCCGTCGCGGCCGGGCATCCGCCCGAACATCCGCGGGAACCGACGCGACCGGGTGTAGGACCGGCCGATCAGGACATCGCCGCGCGGCTTGGTCACTGGGTGAACCAGGCGCCGAACATGCCGGCGACGCCGTCGAGGTTGAGCAGGATGCCGAGGAAGATCGCGGCGATCACGCCGTACTTGATCGCGCGGGTGAAGTTCCCGCGCGTGCCGATCAGCAGCCCGATCCCGCCGACGATCGCCGCCAGCAAGATCAGCCGCCGGACGGACTGGTCACCCCAGGCGAGGTTGGTGTCGATCCAGGACTTCACGTCCGCAGCAAGCACGATCATCAGGCTCTCCTTGATTCAGTGGCCAGCCGGCAGAGGCGCGGGATCGATGCGGCTGATCTCCCACCGCCCGGCCCGCGCGACGAGCGCCAGCGGATAGTCGACCGGCGTGGTCTGCCCGGCGGCGTCCACTCCCCAGGCGTGGACAAGGGTGTGGACAACCGTCCCGTCGGGCGGGCGCGCGGCTTGGCCGGGCTCGAACTTCTCGTGCGTGCGCAGCTCGTTGAGCCGCATGCCGGCGAACGGCGCCGGGGTCGGCGGAGCAAGGCTTGCTCCAGGGCTGATGAATCGGTCGAGCTGGCCTTGCCCCGCTAGGTAGGCGACGAGGAAGCCGCTGACTGACTGCGCGATGGGCCCGGTCGGATCGGCCACCTCGTCGTACGCCAACTCGACGGCACCGCCGGTGCTCGGGCACGCCACCGGCGCGGGCAAGGCAGTAGCGACGTAGGCACCGGCCGCGCCGGTGACCGCGACCTGGGTGCACAGGAGCGACGCCTTGCGCTTGCCGTCCGGCTGGAGCCGCAGGACGTCGGCGATCACCACGACCGACCACGAGCCCGCTTCCGAGACCGTCGAGATCACCGCTGTGTCGATCGGCACCTGCGTGCCCGGCGCACGCTGGATCGTCGCGCCCGCCGGGTAGAAGGTCTCCAGCCCAGCGGAGTCGTCTCGAGTCGCTGAAAGCCACGAGCGCACGTACATCTCGGCCCAGCCCTCCGGCGAGGCGGAGGGCGCGGATGCGCCGCCGTCCCGCATCGGCGGCGCGCCCGCAGGCTGGAGAACAACGAGACCGGCGACGGTCAGCAGCGGCCCGGCCAGCACAGCTAGCCACGCCAGCAACCGCCCACCCCGCCGGGACGCGCCCCGGAACACCGGCTCGACGTCCGCATCAGGGAGCAGCTTGACCAGGAGATTTCCGCTGCGTCCGCGGATCTTGCCCACCACCGCACCTCCCGACGCCACGTCGTTCCGATGTCCAAGGCACGCGGACCCCGGGTCGCCGTGATTCAGCCGGCCCAGGGCAGATCGCGTCCGGGGTATTCGGCCGCGGCCTCGGCGAGCTGCTCGAAAGCGCGCTGGCGATGCCGGGTGATCGTCGGCTGACTCAGTCCGAGCAGCTGCCCGACCTGCCGATCCGTGGCCACGCCATCGCGGCCGGTCGGCCCGTCGAAGTATCGGGCGGTCAGGATCGTGACGAAGTGCTCGTTGAGCCGTTCCTCCGTAGCCGCCCACGCCAGCAGTCCCAGCAGCTCCTCCGAGGGGTCTACCTCATTCGGCACCGTGGCCAGCGGTCGGTGTACCTCGTCGTCGATGCTGACGACCTCGGCAGCGACCTGGCCGCAGTCAACGCCGAAGTCCCGCTGGGCCGCGCGCTGAGTCTCCCGGACGAGGTTCGCCGCGACGTGGTGGCGGCGTCGGAGTGGGTAGCAGCGGGTCTGCTCCCAGAGGTGCCCAAGCACCGACGCCTGGATGTCCCGGCTGTCCTCATCCGCCGAGACCCCACCGCCGCTCACGCCACGCCGAACACCGACGGCTCCGCCCGCCGCCCGAGCAGCTCGGACGACCCGGCCGACGATGCCGGGCACCGCGGGCAGCATCGCGTTGACCACGATCTCGGCCGCGACGACACCCGCGCTGTCCCGCTCGGCAGCCCGCAGCAGAAGTGCGTGGAGCACCTCGTCGTGCCGGCCGTAGTCACGCGTGGCCAAGACGGCCACCAGGTCGTTGTGAGAAGGGATGTCGGCGAGCGCTGCGTCCTCAGCAGACCAGCTGCGGAGGGCCTGGTCGAACTTCGCGATCGTGCGCGCCTGGCGGAGCTGCTTCTGCAGCATCGTCAGAGGACTGTTTTCGGTGGATCGGCTGCTCGACGTGGACATGTGCCGGCTCCTTCGCTCCGGGTGACAAGTTCCACGTCAGCCTCGAAACCGGCCCTCGCTCCATCCCTCCGCCGAATCCTTGCCCGGGGAAAGAGCAAGCTGCAATTCACCCATTCAAGTGACTTGCGCTACGGGACTGGGACTGAGAAGCAAGGCTGAAACCGGCCGCGTCGCGTCCGATACGATGATCCGTCAAGTCGGTGCTCATACTCCGCCCCCACCTCGGCGCCTCTTGTCGCGATCCGCACATCAGTACCTCATCGCTGCCGATTCGCCGCGACGCTCGACACCGATTCGACGACCCCGACCAGTTCGACTTCAGATTCACTAGATCGTTATCTACCTGCCGTAGCGTGCCTGTACCGCGCAGCGAACTAAGTATTGATCGGCGTACGGGAGGCCGCATATGGCTATTGACAGCGAGCCAAGGCAAGAGGACCTGACTCCCGGAGAGCTGGAGGACTACAGCCTCAGTGGCGAAGAAGGCGGCGAAACACAGGCTGGCTCCGACGACCCCTTCTTTGTGTCCAAAAAGGCCGCGGCGGTGTTCAAGCACAAGCTGCTGAAGACGTACTTTCCCAAGTTTGCCGGCAAGGCCGGCTCGACCGAGGCTGACAAGCGCTTGGTCTACGTCGACACCCACGCCGGGCGCGGCGCCTACGACGACGGAACAGCCGGAAGCCCCCTGCTGGTGGCGCAGGACGTCGCCATGATGCAGCAACTGCGGCGAATCGACTGCTTTTTCGTGGAGGCCCGCAAGAGCAACTACACCCATCTCGACGAGGTTCTCACCCGGAACATGCCCGATGGCGCTCACTGGCACACGCGCCACGGTCGAGCAAGCGATCACCTGCAAGAAGCTTTGACCTTCGCCGGCGACTCGCCGCTGTTCATGTTCATCGATCCCTACGGCCTCGGCCCCACGTTTGACGAGGTCGTGACCGTGCTCAACCGTCCGCGCAGCGGCTACGGACGCAAGACCGAAGTCCTACTCAACTTCATTTCGATGGCCTTCTCCCGCGCCGGTGGCTACTTGCGCCGCACGGAGAAATCTGCACAGCAAGTGACCACCCTCGAGCGCCTCGATGCCGTTCTCGGCGGCGACTGGTGGCGCGTGATCTACCTCGCGTCGGAATCGACAGGTCCCGCGATCCAGGCCATCGCCCTTGGCTACGCCGAGCGAATTCAGGCGAAGACCAACTGCTTCGCCAGCCTGATTCCGGTCAGAGACCGTGCGCACAACGACCCGCTCTACTGGCTCGCCCACTTCACACATCACCCCGACGGTGTCTGGTGGATCCGTGAATCCGCTGCATACGCGAGTGAGGCATGGCGACGGCACTGCAGCCCACCACCGCCAGGAGATGACAACGGACTCTTCTCAATCGAAGACCCGTTCATCACCGAAGAGGACGCTCGGCACGCTGGCTGGATCGACACGATCGAGCAGCACGCTCGAGCGCTGCTCCGAGAGCGGGGCGCAATCGAGCTCCCACGGGACGCACTAGCGTTGTTCGGACCTGAAACCTACGGTCAAGCCTGGTCTAAGCACCTGCGGGGAGCGCTCGCCCGGCTTCACAAGGAGGGAATTCTCGATCCCAAGCCGTACGCCAACATCTTGGACAAGTACAAGGGGTGTCGGGTTCAGCATTCAGACCAGCACTAGCGACTCCCTTGAACAAGATTCTGAAGCCGTGTAGCGTCAACGAGGCACTCTTCGAGGTTGATACATCACCTTCGGTAATCGTCGCCGCTGGGGAGACGGCATGCCCGTAAACGGTCCCGTGCCTTGGAAGCGCGCCGACCACACCGGCGCGAAGCACGACATCTACCGGCGCTACCTCAAGCGCTGGTTCCCCATCCTCCTGAATGGCTCAAAACCTTACAGGTCGGTCATGTACGCCGAAGGGTTCGCCGGCCCCGGGGTCTACGTAGACGATCACCCAGGATCCCCGATCATTGCCATGCAGGCTCTCGTCGACGAGGTGACCAACCCGAAACCCGTGGTCAAGATGCTCTTCGTCGACGACGACTCTCGATGCGTCGAGATGCTCAACGAGCAGTTTCGTGTCAGGTTTCCCGTTCGGCCGCGCACGCACGACACGCTGCTGTTCAAGGTCACCGAGGGAACCTGCATCGACAAGCTCGAGTCCGAACTGAACGTCATGAGGGCGTGGGGACAGCCCATCCTCGCCGTACTCGACTCATGGGGCAACGTCCCGATCACCTACCGACTCCTGGAACGACTGGCTGCGAACCTGTCTTCAGAAGTGATCATCACCCTGGGTACGCAGCCGTTCATCCGCTTCGTCTCGAAGATGGGCTCCGACGCCGACGAGGTCTTCGGTGGCGACCCGACATGGCGCGAGGTGAGCAACCTGACCAGCGGCGCGGCCAAACGGCAGCACATCCTGACCTGCTACCGCCGGACGCTGTCGCGAGCCGGCTTCAAGTTCCTCCTCGACTTCGAGCTGATCGACACCCGTGGCGAGTCCCTGTACCTCGTGTTCGGCACCAACCATCGTCGCGGCCTGGAAAAGATGAAAGACTCCGCCTGGGAGGTCGATCGCGTCTACGGCGTCGGCTTCCGCGACCCACGGGACGAACAGGCTGAAACGCTGTTCGAGCTCACCGAACCCGCTTTGGCGCCCCTGGGCCGCCTACTACTCAATCGGTTGAAGACCGGGCCGGCGACTGGACTGCGGATTGAGACGCTCAGGGAATTCGCGTTGTTCGAGACGGTATACCGACCCGAACATGTGATTAAGACACTGCGAGAGTTGCGGCCTCAGGGCTTGATTGACAGCGACAGCCAGCACCTGACGCGGTCGAGCATCGTGCGCGCGAAGCCATGATTCAATCGGCGGTCACCGCAACTGGGCGTACCGGCATGGCGTCATAGGTTCGTCCATCGAGTTCACGGCCGAGCGACTTCGGCCGGATACCGCCCCACTGCTTGTGGAAGAAGGGGACGTCAGCGGCGGCACAGTTGTCGCGGATGTCCCGCACCCAGTCGACAGCGCAAGGACGCGCCCGCGGTCCCGACTCACCGCCAGTGATCACCCAGCCGATCCCATCCAGAGACAAGCCAAGCAGGGGGCCAAGTAGCGGCTCAGCTGAGATGAAGCGAACTGCCGCCGGAACCTCTCGAAGGTGGTCGACCCGCTCCAACTGCCCCTCGTTCTCGACCGACACGCCCATCCAGAGGTTCTGCGGCCATTCCAGCCGATCCGCCATCCGACGCAGCCGCAACGAGCGCTTCGTCAGCATCTGGTACGTGTGCTGCGGGGTTTCAGCGATCACCGCCAGCACATCCCTGATGAAACCCACGGGGACCCGCGCATGGAACAGGTCGGACATTGAGTTGACAAACACGAGGCGTGACTGCCGCCAGCGGTGCGGGAGAGCCAGCGAATCGGGATGGATGGCCACACCGAAGCCCGGACCGGAAGTCTTCGGATTCCCGTCGGTCTGGTACTTCGCGGCACCCATGGCCTTCAGCCGCTTGGCCAAGGTGAGCGCGTAACAGTTGTCGCAGCCTTCAGAGACACGATCACACCCCGTCGTAGGGTTCCAGGTCGCCTCCGTCCATTCGATGGAACTACCGTCAGCCATGTCTCGTCACTCCTCGCAAAGACCGAAGGCAAGACTAGATGCATCTACCCTGACGCCGGTCAAGCCACCCCAACCTCGTCCGAATCGCCTCTATTCACCAGACCGACGGTAGAACCTATGTTCGAACAACGCAACACGTCGCCGCACCATTGCACCCAACCAGCGTCTGAGGACGGGTGGAGTCGCTCCGTTACCGCTGGCTGCAAGGGCAGCTACCACCAGTGATCGCCAGCAACGCCACTGCGGATCGGTCCACACGGCAATGAGAGGTTAAGAGCCGGTGAACGTCGATTCCCGCACGTCGGTGTTCCCCTCGCCAACAGGGGACATTCGATGCGGTCGACCCAACGGTCCTGGATCCGGCGGCGGCATGGCCCCGTCCGGACCCCGGCCAGTCACACGCCACCGCCGCAGCACCCGGCGGCCGTAGTTGTTCGTACCGACAACACGATCAAGATCCGCTCCAGTCGGAGTCCTACCCGCAGCCTGCTCCTCGAGGTAGAACGCCCACATCTGCTGCTCAGCCGACCCCTCGACAGGCAATGCCAACTCAGCGTCCGCACCAGCGGAGCAAGGAACTTCCACCGCTTGGACAACGGGTTCGCTGAAGGCATCCACCCTCGCGGCCGATGGGCCTCGGTCGTCGGCGCGATGGCGCTTCAACGCCCGGTTCAACAGCTCCACCGCCAGCAAAAGAGCCAGCGGAGGGCAAGCCGCAATCACCACCGAGAACACCGTCAGCCGCGGAGCCGATCCAATGTTCGCGCACAACGACAACGAGATCCCGAACCCGAACGCCACCCACGCAGCCCACCGACCGCCACCGTGACTCGGCCTCCACAACTCCACCGTCGCCGTCGTCAGGAGTCCATCAACGATCAACGGCCAAATCGACGCAGTCGGCCCGTCCGCACCGAAACGCACCGCGAACTCACGACCATGCCGATACGACGCATACGCCGCCAGCACCGCCACCACACCGGTACAGAAGCACTGCACCCCAAGTGACCAGCTGACACTCTTAGTCGCCGAGGAGGTCATCAACGACCACCTCGGCGATGCCGCTCGATGTCCACTACCCCGGAGAACTGCAGCTCACGGGCCTTTTCGAGCCGTGGGGTTTTGGAACGAACCGCGCCGGGGGCACAGACAGCAACCTCACAAGCGCGTCGGCTGGGCGCGTCTTGTGAAGACATCTCCTCGGTGATCCTTTCCGCCGCGCCGGTGATCACCGGCAGCTGATCGATCTCCACTGTCGCACGATCCCCCTCGGCATCAATCCGGATGCTCAGCTGCGTGATCTCGAACAGCATCCGAAGTAGACCTTCCGGCGCCTGCGCCAGGTTCAGCGCCAGGTAAGGGAGCGCGTCGATCAGCCCACATCCTCGGCCGTCGGCACGTCGGGGTCGGCCCTCCCGGACTGCCTGAGTTCGGCCAGTGCGTTCGCCACGTCAGCTCGCTGTTTCTCAAGGTCGTTGTACCGCCCCCTTAGCGCCTTAGTGAACGGATCGTCCGGGGCACCGTCGGCGGCTTGCTGCAAGATCGAATCCTACGTGCTCGGCCAGCCCTGGCAGCGCACCGCCGGCTCGGCACCGCTCGGCTTCGTCGGTCATCGGACGGAACGGCAAGCTCGCCAAACTTCGCGGCCGACGACGGAGATCAGTCCGCTGGCCAGGCGGCTTCGCCGGGGATCATGGGAGCAGCAGCAGCTTTCCCGTCGTCGTCCGCGACTCGATGTCCGCGTGGGCCCGCGCCGCCTCGGCCAACGGGTAGCGACCGCCGATACGCACGACCAGCTCGCCTTTCTCGACCAGTGCGAACAATTCGGCCGCGTGCCCGACGAGTTCCTCCCGGGTACCGATGTGATCGGGCAACGTGCCGTAGGTGAGCCGGGTGCTGCGCGGGATTGCGTTCATCGCGATGCTCGGCACGTCACCGATCAACGGACCGTAGAACACCATCGTGCCGTGCGTCCGCAACACCTTCAGCGATCCCGCGAACGTGGGCCCGCCGGCACCGTCGAACACCGCGTGCACCCCCTCGCCACCGGTCAGCTCCAGCACCGGCTCGACGAACTCCTCACCGGTGGAGATCACAAGGTGATCAGCGCCCGCGGCCGCGGCGACCTCGACCTTCTCCGGCCGCGACACGAGGCCGATCACGGTACCGCCACGAGCCTTGATCAGCTGGGTCAGCAAGAGCCCGACCCCGCCGGCAGCGGCGTGCACCAGCGTGATGTCCCCGGGCTGCACCGGATGGCAGACGGTGCAGTGGTGGTGCGCGGTCAGGCCCTGCAGCAACACGGCCGCGGCTGTCTCGTCATCGATGGCGTCCGGCACCGCGACGACATGGGCCGCCGGGAGCACGATCTGCTCCGCGTAGCTGGCATGGGTTTCGATCGTCAGCCAAGCGACCCGTTCCCCGGAGACGAACTCGTCGACCCCCTCGCCCACCGCCGCCACCACACCGGCGCCTTCCATTCCCGGCACCTCGGCCACCTTCCCCCGACGGATACCGACGTCGAAGAAGTTCACGCCCGCGGCCCGGACGTCGACCAGTATTTCTCCCGGGCCCGGACGGAGAGCCGGGCGCTCTTGCAGCTGCAGCACTTCCGGTCCGCCTGCTTCACTGACGATTATCGCTCTCATGTGGCCGAAGCTAGATCGCGAAAAATGTACCTGCAAGTACACTTTCTTCATGGCCACGAAGAAGGGCGCTGCGACCCGCCTGCGCATCGTCGAAGCCGCCGCGGCCGAGATCCGAGAGCGCGGCGTGAACGCCACCACACTCGACGACGTGGGCAGGCGCAGCGATACCGGAAAGGGGCAGCTGTTCCACTACTTCCCGGAAGGGCGGGAAGAGCTCTTGCTGGCTGTCGCCGAGCACGAAGCCGACCGCGTGTTCGAGGGCCAGCAACCGTACCTCGACGAGCTCACTTCGCGCGCGGCTTGGGAGGCGTGGCGCGACCTCATCGTCACGCAATACCGCGATCAAGGGCTTTACTGCCCGCTCGGAGTGTTGATCTCCGACGTGGGCCGGCACAGCCCGGCGTCGCAAGCCGTTGCGGCGCAACTAGTCAAGCGGTGGCAGCAGTGCGTCCGGGTCGGCATCGAGGCCACCCAAGCGGCCGGTGAAGCCGACCCGCGACTCGACGCCGACCGCACCGCGGCAGCCGTGATCGGCACCATCCAGGGCGGTGTCACGGTCCTGCTGTCCACCGGCTCCACGGAACACCTGGAAGCCGGACTGAACCTCTGCCTCGACCACCTGCTCTTGTAAGCCCGCGATCCGGGACACCTCGGTGCGCCGTGCCGGGCGGTGAACTCGCGGGAGCACGTGCGCCGTAGCCAGCTGTGCCGCGAGAACCGGGCGGTGGCCCGGCTCGAGAACCGGCCGGGATCCGCTCACGACGTGTGGGGCAGCCTCCGCTCGTCGCTCACGACGACGCAGCCTTCAGCGCCGCCTCGATCGCCCGCGTCAACGTCTCGAGGTACCGGTCGTCGATCGGACTCTTGAGCACGAGCATGCGGAAGGCGAGCGGGGCGATCAGCAGGTCGGTGCCCAGCTCGAGGTCCAGGCCGGGTGGGAGTTCGCCGCGGTCGATCGCGGCCCGCAGGATCGCGCGGGCCGCCGCCCGGCGCGGTGCGGCCACTCCGTTCTGGAGCACTTCGTCCAGGGCCGCGTCGTGCGTGGCTTCGGCCAGCAGCCCGGCGCCGATCCGGGTGATGAGCGGGTTGTCCAGCTGGGCGCGGAACGTGGCGAACAGCTCGCGCAGGTCGGTGCGCAGCGCGCCGGTGTCCGGAGTGGGCGGCAGCGCGTCGGCGACCTTGCCCCGGATCAGCTCGGCGAGCATCGCCTGCTTCGACCGCCACCGCCGGTACAGCGCGGCCTTGCCGACCCCGGCGCGCCGGGCCACCGCGTCCATCGACGTCCGCGCGTACCCCGTCTCGGCCACCTCGGCGAAAGCCGCCTCGGTGATCGCGTCGGTCACCTGCTTCCGCAGGACAGCCCCGCCCGTCGCGGGCCGGGTTCCCTCATCACTCGTGGGCATACCACCCAGTGTAGCGAACGGAACGGTGGCGTTCCATTGGCAATCGTGCTAGAACGGAACGAGACCGTTCCGTTCGTAACTGAGCAGGAGGCATCCGATGAAATTCCTCTTCGACGACGAGTCCTTCTCCTTCGAAGCCCTGCGCGCCGCCGGCTACATCGCCTACGCCGGCGCCGACCTGGGCGAAGTCCTCGTCACCTGCCGCCAGATCCCCGAGGCCGACGAAGACGCCTGGTCCACCCAGTGGGCCGCGACCGCCGCGCGGATCGAGGGCATCGGCCGCGACGCCCTGACCGCCGGGCACCGGGTCAGCGCGCGAGAGGCGCTGCTGCGGGCGTCCAACTACTACCGCGCCGCCGACTTCTACCGCCGCGACGACCCCGAGCACGACGCCGAGTCCGCGCGGCTGGCGAAGGCGTCCCAGCACACCTTCGCCGACGCCGCCCCGCTGCTGGACACCCCGGCCCGCGCGCTGAGCATCCCGTACGAGGGCACCACCCTGCCCGCTTACCTGTTCCTCGTCGACGACTCCGGCGCCCCTCGCCCGACCGTCCTGTTCCACGGCGGGTTCGACTCCACCCTCGAGGAGAGCTACTTCGCCATCGCCGCGGGCGCGTTGCGTCGCGGCTACAACGTCCTCACCTTCGACGGCCCCGGCCAGGGCACCCCGCTCCGCCGAGGCCTGCGGTTCCGGCCCGACTGGGAAGCCGTGGTCACCCCCGCCGTCGACCTCGCCCGCAGCCAGCCCGAAGTGGACAACGACAAGCTCACCCTGATGGGGATGAGCATGGGCGGCTACCTCGCCGCCCGGGCAGCGGCCTACGAGCACCGGCTCGCCGCGTGCGTGCTCTACGACGGGATCTACGACCTGCACGAGCCTTTCGCCGCCGTCGCCACGCAAGCGGCGTCGACTCCGGGCGGGCTCGACGCGGTGATCGCGGCGAACACCGGCGCGAGCTGGGTCGTCCGCAACGGCAAGTGGACCTTCGGGCTGCCGACCTTCGAGGAGGTGGTCGAGGCGACCAAGGCCTACACCATGGCCGGCATCACCGACCGCATCACCTGCCCCACCCTGGTCCTCGACGCCGAGAACGACCAGTTCTTCCGCGGCCAGCCCCAGCGCGTGTTCGACGAACTGACCTGTGAGAAGGAGCTGATCTTCTTCCGCGAGGACGAAGGCGCCGGGGAACACTGCCACGAAGGTGCGCTGTTCCTGTTCCACCAGCGCACTTTCGACTGGCTCGACACCGTCCTCGGGCGCTGAACGACCGCCGGTAGTGATAGCGAGAACAGGAAACTCGCCATGAGTGTCAAAGCAACCCGCACCAACCTGTCCCCGCGCGCCTGGGAACACCGCGGCCGGCCCGGAAAGCTGCTCGCGCGGCTCGGCCTGCTGGTCACCCAGCCGGTGGAGCGGGGCATGCTGCCGCAGCTGTACGCCGCGACCGCGCCGGGTGTGCGCGGAGGCCGGTTCTTCGGGCCGGCCGGCCTCGGCGAGACACGCGGCCGCGTCACCGAAGCGCGGCTCGGCCGGGAAGCCGCCGACCCGGCGACCGGCGAACGTCTCTGGGCGGCGGCCGAGGAGCTGACCGGCACCAGCTACCTCTGAACCCGGCCTACAGCTGGGCGGCGCCACCGTCCACGGGGATCTCGGCGCCGGTGGTGAACGTCGCGTCGAACGCGAGGTAGGCCACCGTCGCCGCGACTTCGGCCGGCTCGCCGAACCGGCGCATCGGGTTCTGCGCGGTCATCTCGGCCTTGGTCTGCTCGGCGACGTCCGGCGGCAGGACCGACTCGAGGATGCCCGTCGCGATCGGCCCGGGGCTGACGGCGTTGACGCGAACCTTGCGGGGCAGCAGTTCCCGCGCCAGGGACCGGGTCATCGACCGCAGCGCGGCCTTGGTCGCGGCGTAGGCGCTGATCATGTCGAGACCTTTGGCGTTCGCCACCGACGTGGTGAGCACGACACCCGCGCCTTCGCGCAGCAGCGGCGCCAGTTTCTGCACCGTGAAGTACGGGCCCTTGGTGTTCACGGCGAACAGTTCGTCGTACTGCGCTTCCGACATCGACTCGAACGGCGCGAACGCGGTCACGCCCGCGTTGACGAACACCGCGTCCACCGCGTCGAACTCCGCACCCACCAGCCGCGCCAGCTCCTCGACGTCGGTCATGGACGCCGAGTCGCTGCGCACGGCCGTCGCCCGCTCGCCGAGCCGCCGGCGCGCGGACTCGAGCTTTTCCTTGTCCCGTCCGGTGATCAGCACGTGCGCGCCGCGGGTCACCAGCAGTTCGGCGGTCGCGAACCCGAGTCCGCTGCTGCCGCCGGTGATCACGACGTTCTTTCCCTGGTAAGCGTTCATACCCCGAGTCAACCGCCGGTCCCGCCGCCCCGTCCAAGTCCCGTTCCGCATGCCGCCATGCCCCCGGTGCATGACGGCGTAGGCTCGAAGGGTGGATCTCGACCTGCGGCTGGTCCGGTACTTCACGGTCGTGGCGGAACACGGCAACTTCGGCCGGGCCGCCGCCGCGCTGCACCTCGCCCAGCCGTCGCTGAGCCGCCAGATCCAGCGGCTGGAGCACCAGCTCGGCGTGCGGCTGTTCGCGCGCACGCCGCAGGGCACCACCCTCACCTCGGCCGGTGCGGCGTTCCTGCCGCGCGCCCACGCCGTCCTCGAAGCCGCCGGCGACGCCGTCACCGTCGCCCGAGCCGCCGACCCGCCGCGGGAAATCACCATCGGCTACGTCGAGGGCCTGATCATCACCCCCGCGGTGCAGGCGCTGCGCCACCGCCACCCGGACGCCCGCGTCCGGACGCGGCTGCTGCGCTGGCACGACACCCACGCGCTGGCCGAAGGCCGGGTCGACGCCCTGGTCGCCCGTGCCCCGCTGCCGTTCCCCGCGACGGTGACGCCGCTGTACGAGGAGCCGCGGGTGCTGCTGGTTCCCACGACACACCGCTTGGCGGGCAAGGAAGTCGTCTCCGTGGACGACCTGGGCGACGAGGACCTGGTGGCGTGCGCGGTGACGCCGACCCTCTGGAGCACACCGAAGGACGGCTCGCCGCCACCCGCGCCGGACGACAGCTTCGAGGACAAGCTGGAGCTCGTGGCGTCGGGAAGCGCCGTGGCGGTGCTGCCCGCCGGTGACCACCGCCTCCGGCTGCGCGGGGACGTGACGGCGATTCCGGTCGAGGGCTTCGAGCCCTGCCGGGTCGTGGTGGCCTCGCGCACCCGGGACCCGAACCCGCTCGTGGCGCCGTTCCTCGAGGCCGCGCGGCTGCTGGTGCCCGCCGCCTGATTCCGCACGGTCGAGGACCACCGCGACCGGCCTAGCCGAGCAGGTCCAGCAGGATCCGTTGCAGCTCAGTACGGTCGCCAGGCGCGATCTTCGCCAGCCGGCGGTCGAACTCCGCCGCCAGTGCCGCGAGCGCGCGGGCACGGGCGGCTTCGCCGCCGGGGGTCAGGACGAGCCGGTGGCGCCGCAGGTCCGCGTCGTCGATTTCGCGGCGTACGAACCCCTTCGCGACGAGGTTGCGCACGTACACCGTTACGCTCGCCTTCGGGATCACCAGCGCCGTCGCCAGCTCGGCCGGGTACGGCGACGCCGGGACCTCGGCGAGCACGAAGAACTCCTTGGGATCCAGCCCGAGCGCGCCGAGCTCGCCGCTGCAGGCGTCCAGCACGACGGTCAGCAGGCGGTGGTTCAGCGTCCACAGCTGGGCGGCGTCGACCGGCACTTGGCTCTCCTCAGGTGGTACAGTTCGGAACTAGTTCAGTTTCGTACTAGCTGGGTCATCGAACAAACCCTACGCGAAAGGTGGTCACCGAGTGCGCCGGCACCTGACGATCCCCCGCGGGCCGATCGAGCTCGCGGCCGACCTGCACCTGCCCGACGACGCCGGCGGCGAGCCGCTGCGCGCGGTGGTGCTGTCCACCCCCGGCAGCAGCGTCAAGGAACAGATCGGCGCGAACTACGCCTCCCGCCTCGCCGCCCGGGGCATCGCCGCGCTCGTGGTCGACCCCGCCCACCAAGGAGCGAGCGGCGGCGAACCCCGCGACCTCGAAGATCCCTACCGCCGCGGCGAGGACATCTCCTACGCCATCGACGCGCTCGGCACGACGCCCGGCATCGACCCGAACCGCATCGGTGTCCTCGGCATCTGCGCCGGTGGTGGCTACGCCGTGCACACCGCCCGCACCGACCACCGCATCAAGGCGGTCGGCACCGTCGTCCCGAGCGACATCGGCACCGCGTTCCGCGGCTTCCAGCCCGGCGGCCCGGCGGCCGCACTGGACGCCATGGCCGCCGCGCGCACCCAGGAGAACCGCACCGGCGAGCTGAACCGTGCCAACTGGCTGCCCGACACCCTCGACGACGCACGAGCCGCCGGCAGCACCGACGTCGACACCACCCAGGCGATCACCTACTACCGCACCGAACGCGGCCACCACGAGAACTCGACCAACCGCCGCCTCTCCCGCGGCGACGCACTGTTGCTGGGCTACGACGCCTTCCACCTCGTCGACGAGCTCATGACCCAGCCCCTGCAGGTCATCCTCGCCGGCCGCATCGGCAGCACCGGCTCGTACGAGGCCGGGATGAAGCTCTGGAAACTGGCCCCGAACCCGGTGGACCTGATGGTGATCGACGGCGCCGGCCACTACGAGATGTACGACGTCCCCGAATACGTCGACGCCGCCGCCGACCGGCTCACCGCCTTCTACACCGATCACCTCTGAGCCGGCTCGGCCGCCCGAGGAACCGGTCGATGCCGATGCCCGCGAGGTAGGCGCACCGCGCGGGCGCGCCAGGAGAGGCATCCGCTGTCGAAAGGCGTGATGACGAAGCCGGCTCAACGACTTCCGCTTGGCTCCGCATCACTCCTTCGTCGCGCTGCGAGGGCTCGCAACTTGATGAGGCACAGCGTGGCCCGGAGGACCTGGGGTAGCTGTGGCGGCGAGAAGCCGGCCGTTGCGCGCGGCGGCAGCCATGGCCCACCGACTTGTGGAAAGGACGCCGAGCACGAGCACCAGGACTCCGCAACCGCCGATGAGTGCCCAGGCGATGTGGCTCGAGTCGATGAAGTCGGCGCCGGTGCCGGTCACGATGGAGCCGGTGACGGCCACGCCGGTGGAAGCGCCGAACTGGCGGGCACTGGCGGCGATCGCCCCGGCCACCCCGACCTGGTCGGGCGGGAGGCCGGAGACCGCGGTGCTCGTGATCGGCGGACTGATCATGCCTGCGCCGAGGCCGAAGACCGCGTAGGCGACCAGCAGGTACACGCTGTCGGTGGACGCGGTCAGCGGGACGAACAGGAGTGCGCCGGCCGCGAGGAGCGTGCCGCCCACGGCGAGAGGAAGCCGAGTGCCTCGCGAAGCCACCAACCGACCGGCGAGGTTGGCGGAGACGGCCTGGCCCAGCGCCAGCGGAACGACCATCAGTCCGGCGTGCAGGGGGCTGAGGCCGCGGATGTCCTGCAGGTAGAGGGTGTTGAGGAACAGGAAGCCGCTGAGACCGGCCGTCATCACGATCGAGATCGTGTTCGCGCCGGAGAACGGTGGGCTGCGGAAGAAACGCAGATCGATCAGCGGCTCGGGTCGCCGGGGTTCGACGACGAGCAGCCCGGCGAGGGCCAGCACGGCGAGGGCGAACAGCCCGAGTGTCCACGGGGCTGCCCAGCCGAGGCGCGGACCCTCGATGGTCCCGGCGACGATCGACGCGAACAGGACGATGATCAGCGCCTGGCCCGGCGGGTCGAACGCGCGGGCCCGGGCGGCCCTGGATTCCGGGATGAACTTCTTGGCGAGCAGGAGGGCGACGATGCCGATCGGCAGGTTGACCCAGAACACGGCCCGCCAGGTGCTGGCGCCGACCAGCAGGCCGCCGAGCACCGGTCCGGTCGCGATGGTGACGCCGATGACCGATGCCCACGCGCCGAGCGCTCGTGCTCGTTCCCGACGGTCGGTGAAGACGGTGACGATGATCGACATGGCGACCGGGTTGAGCATCGAACCACCGACGGCTTGCACGGCGCGGAAGCCGATCAGCCACCCGATGCCGGGCGCGATGGCGCACACGAGGGAGCTGAGGGTGAAGAGCGTCAGCCCGAGCAGGAACACGCGCTTGCGGCCGAAGCGGTCCGCCATCGAGCCGGAGAACAGGAGCAGGCAGGCCATGACGAGGGAGTAGGCGTCGACGGCCCACTGCAGGCTGCTGACCGAGGCGTGCAGGTCCCGGCTGATCGACGGGAGCGCCACGTTGACGATGGAGAGGTCGATCCCGGTCACGCCCACGCTGAGACAGCAGATCACCAGCGTCAGCCGGCGGTTGACCGGACGTGGCGCGGCACTCGCCACCGTGGAGCCGGGGCTCACGTGCGGCCCCACTGCGAGCCGAAGGTGAAGCGTTGTGCGGACGCCCCGTCCAAGGCGAGAGCCTCGAGGTTGGCCACGCCGTCCGACCAACGGGGGACCGAGCCGTCCTCGACGCTCCAGAGGACGTGGCCCGGCCAGGACCCCTTCAGGAACCAGTCGTACCTGAGTTGCAGAGCCTCACGGTGCAGTCCACTGTAGACGAACAGGCGCGCGCTCCCGACGTCCCGCCACAGGCTCAAGGTCGCGATGTGGGCGTGCGGATCGTGACCCGCCAGGTCCGGAAGGCCGAGGGGTAGCACGTAGGACCCCCAGGGCCCGAAGTCTTCTCCGGGTTGATGGACCGCGTCCCCGTCATAGCCTTCCTCGGCTCGGCCGAGGAAGCCGGGGGCGTGGTCGCCGGCACTGTAGATCTCGTCGCCCCGGCCGGCGAGGTCGGCCAGCGCGGCCGGCTCCATGGCGGGGTCGAGCAAGCCGAACGTGTACAGCGCGATGGTGCTCACGTCTCCCATATGTGAATGTATAGCATACATTCACATACTGCACGAGGCCGCGCCGCGTGGCCTGTTTCCCCCCGGACACCATGAGATCCGGCGGTAGCCTCGGGGCCATGACGGCCAAAGACATGACGGTCGGCGCGCGGGCCCCCCAGCAGGCACGTAGCCGCGAGACGCAGACCAAGCTCCTCGCCGCCACCGAGGGCCTGCTCGTCGAGGTCGGCGCGGACGCGATCACCATGGGTGCGGTCGCCGCCCGCGCCGAAGTCTCCGTCGGCACGGTGTACCGCCGCTTCGAGAACAGGGACCTGCTCCTGCGCGCCGTCAAAGACCGCATGCTTGCCCGGCTCGGGGACCGGCTCGACGCTCGGCTCCAAGGCCCGCTGGCCGACCTGGAGTCGGTGATCGATGCCTACACCGTCGCCGTCGTCGACTGGATGGCCGAGAGCGGACGCCTCCTGCCGGAGATCTTCGGGGTCCGCCTGCGGCCCGTCCCGGAGGAGCGCGCCGAAGGCCTGGCCGCCCTGCGGCGGCGACTGGTCGAGGCGGCCGCACCACACCGAGGGACAGTCCGGCTCCGAGATGCGGATGCGGAACTCGCGTTCATCGGTCGCACGATCACCGCCTCGGCGATGCACCGCGCGCTCAGTATCGAGGCGGCTCCGGACGGAATGACCTGGGAGCAGTGGCGCGTCCGGACCGCTCTCATGGCGGTGGCCTACCTGACCACCGACCGATCCTCGGCTCCTCACCCGCCATGACGGTGTTGGCGATGGGCCGGAAGTGCCGTCCGGTTACTCGGCCGTGCGCGCGCCGAAATCCTGGAAGCCCTCCGGTCTCCCACGTCCACCTCCGATCTCGCCTTCGCATTGGGGGTCACCCCAGTGCGGTCTCGCTCCGGGAAGGGACCGGTGCCGACGCGGTGTCCGAGGCCGAACAGGTGCCGATCTCGACCATGTCGACTTAGCGGTAGCTCGTACCCGGCTCGGCCGGCGGACTGTCTTCGACCTCGTGCTCGGCGGGCGCCGCCTACGAGGCCCAGGTTGCCGAGGCGGGATCTCCGGCACCGACGCCGCGAAAAAGTACTCTCCGCGCAAGAAGACCGCCGCCTGACGCTGTCCACGATGGCCAGTAGATCACTGAGGAGACAAACCGCAAATCTGCAGCTCACGACCCCTTCGAGCCCGTGAGGTTGCTGCGTGAACCGCGCCGGGGGCACAGCCAGCCATCGTGTGGCCCAGGCCACTCCCCTCGTCGGCCGGATGGCACCCACGCCTCACCTCCCCGCCGGGCTTCTCCTCTTCACTCGAGCTGTCAACGACCCCCTGTCCGTCCACTTCGGACCTGGTTGCCGAATCGCTTCCGGGCGGGCTTTCGACTCGTCTTGGGGCAAGATCACCGGACCGAGGGGCTGCACATGCAGACGCATCTGCTGTGTACCCACAGTACCTGTGACTGCTGCATCGAGGTGAGGATTCCTGCCGCCGTACCCAAAGACGGCGGTCCATACGAGTGGATTCCTGATACAGACAGGAAATTGCGTGTTGAACCACCTCCTTCCCTTCCCCGCACGGCGATTTCCCCTTGGCTCGCCTGACGAGTAACGATGGCCGGGTCCGTTTCACCGATCTCGAGGAGTGATGACGATGAACCCGCGGAACCGCGCGATCGCCGCGACGATGGTGGCCGTGGCGCTGTGCGTTGCCGGGGCCGAAGGGGCCTCCGCCGCTTCCAGCCCGGCTGTCACCTCGGCTTCGCACACCAAGGCCGCCGTGCAGCAGATCCGGGAGAACCTCGCTCGGGCCGCGCATGCCGGTGATGTGCGGCTCGCGCAGCGTCAGCTTTCGCGGCTGAGTGCCGAGCTCACGTCGATCGAGTCCGTTCGGTCGGCCACCCCGGCGCTCGCCGAAGCGAAGCAGCAGACGGCCGCCGCGCGGGATGCCGTCTCCGCGCTGCCCAGCGGGCTGCCCACGCCGGGGGCGCTCACCGCCGCGCTGCAGGGGCTGCTGGCCAGCCTCTCCGCGCTGGTCAGCGGGCTGCTCGGCGGGACGTCGGTCCCGGGCCTGCCCGCCCTGCCGACGCTGCCCACCCTGCCGACCGTCGGCTGACGACGGTCCGGGTGCCGCGGCCGGAGGATGCCCCGCCGGCCGCGGCACCCCCCTGCCCTGAGGAGAACCCGTGCACCGCCTACGCGTTCCGGCGCTGCTCTGCGCCCTGCTCGCCCTGCTCCCCGGGACGGCCCAGGCCGCCTCCGCGCCGCAGCAGCTGCTCGCCCAGGACTTCCCCGATCCCTCCGTCGTCCCGGCCGCCGGCGGCTACCTCGCCTTCGCGACCACCAGCCCGGCCGGCACCGTGCCGATGGCCGCCGCCAGTACTGCACCCGGCCCGTGGAAAGTCATCCGCAACGCACTCGCGAACCCACCGGCCTGGGCCGTCCCCGACACCCAGATCTGGGCGCCCGACGTCTCGCGCCGCGCGGACGGCACCTGGCTGATGTACTTCTCGGCCACCTCGGCCGAACGCAAGGTGATGTGCGTGGGCGCCGCCGTCGCCGACGACGTCCGCGGCCCCTACCGGCCCACCGGTGACCGGCCGCTCGTCTGCCCGCCCCAGGACGGCAGCGACATCGACCCGCAGGGCTTCACCGATGCCGACGGCACCCGCTACCTGCTCTACAAGAGCCTCCACGGCAACGGCCCGCCCTCGACCCTGTGGCTGCAGCAGGTCGACCCGACCGGGCTCGTGCCCACCGGCGGCCGCAAACCGCTGCTGCGCGTGGATTCCCCGGCCGAGAAAGGGGTCATCGAGGCGCCCTTCCTGGTGAAGACCGGCGGCGGCTACACCCTGCTCTACTCGGCGGGAACCTACACCGACGAGAGCTACCACACCGCGTACGCCACCGCGTCCACGATAACCGGTCCGTACCGCAAAGCCGGCACGCTGCTCACCACGAGCGGGCTCGGCGGCGCGGTCGACGGACCCGGGGGCGCGGCCGTCGCGGACGGTCGCGTCTACTTCCACGGCTGGCTGCCCGGCCGCACGGCCCGCGCGCTCTACTCGCTGCCGATCCGGTTCGAGGGCACGAAACCCGTGCTCGGCTGAGCGTGCGCCCCGGTCGCCACGAGGCCGAACGTCGTCGGCGGCCCGAACCGCTCCCCCAGCCACTGCAGCGGACCCGCCTGCGTCGACCAGTACCGGTCCACCCGGACGCCGGAAAACCTTTCCCGCAAAAGCTTTTCCAACGCCTCTTCGTCGACCCCGAGCCGGACGACGTGGTATTCGACCGTGTCACCGGGGAGGTCGTCGTCGTAGGCACCGCGGAGCCGGCGGGACAACGACGCCAGCCCGCGGGCGCGGTCGGGACGGCCGAGCCGCCACGTCAGGTAGGCGCCGCGGTCGACCAGGCGCGACACCCGGCCGCGCCGCGGGTACCACAGCGGGTCCTGGTAGCTGACGAACGCACCACCCGGCGCGACCTGGCTGACGTACTGGCCCACGGCGGCCAGGTAGTCCGGGATGTGGTGCAGCACCGACAGGCACAGCACGACGTCGAACGTGCCGAGCGACGCCGCCGCCGTGCCGTCGGGATCGTGCCGCACGTGCACGGCCGGGTTGTGCCGGAACCGGTCCGCGAGCCGGGTCGCGCTGTCCTGGCTCAGCTCCGTGATCCAGACCTCGGCGCCGAGCGCCGCGACGTGGTCGGTGAACGTGCCGTGCCCGGCGCCGACTTCCAGCACCCGGCAGTGGCCCCAGCGGGCGAGCACGTCCCGCACCACGTCGCGGCAGGTCCCGACGACCCGCTGGTGCAGGGCGCGGTGCCGCAGGTGCGGCGAGCCCGCGGTGTAGTCGAACCCGGCGTGGTGGACCACACTTTGGTGGCGGGCCACGGGTTCCGGGATGCTGGTCACGGCGCTGCTCCTTATTCTCGGGGGCGATGCGGAGGAGGTCCGGTGGGCGCGTTCCGGGTGGTATGGGCCGCCGATCTGGCCGCGGCCGCGGGCAAGCCGGTGCGGTCGCCGGTGCGGGCGCTGTGGCTGCTGCTGGCCAAGCCCGGGGTGCTCGCCGTCTTCCTGTTGCGGGTGCAGGAAGTCCTTCACGCGCACCGGATCCTGCACCCGGCCGCGCACCTCGTGCGCTCGCTCGCCCACGTGCTGACCGGCGCCGACTTCGTGCCCGGCTGCCGGATCGGCCCCGGGCTGCGGCTCGAGCACCCCGGCGGGGTCGTGTTCGGCGCGGGCGCGGTGCTCGGGCCGGACGGGTTTGTGTGCCAGCGCGTGACGCTCGGGGAACGCCTCGGCGAGCGCGGCGGGCACGCCTACCCCGTGGTCGGCGCCGGTGTCTTCCTCGGCGCCGGCGTGACGGTGCTGGGCGGGGTGCGCATCGGCGACGGCGCGCGCGTCGGGGCCGGCGCCGTGGTGCTCGACGACGTCCCGGCCGGCGCGCTCGCCGTCGGGGTGCCGGCTCATCCGGTTCCCGCGAAGCGGAACAGCGAGTTGTAGGGCAGCAGGCCGGCGCGCTCCCGGCGCCGGTAACCCCACGGCGTCAGCACGGCTTCGACGGCGGCCACCGCCGCCGCACCCGGGGTTTCGACCAGCAGCACCGGGTGGTCCCGGTGCAGCACGTGCTCCGCGCCGCGCAGAACGTCCGGTTCCGCGCCTTCGACGTCGACCTTGACCGCGTCCACCCGGGGCCGCCCGGCCCGGTCCCACTCGGCGTCCACAGTGGTCACCGGGCAGACGACGGACGGGCCGCCACCCACGGCCCGGTGAGCGAACGCATCGTCCACTGTGGACGTGAAGGAGGCTTCGCCGCCGACGTGACCGGCCGCGGCCCGCACGACGCGGACGTTGGCCCGGCCGGCGCGGCGGACGTTGGCGGCCAGCCGGTCCGCGGTCGCGGGCAGGGGTTCGAACGCCCACACCTCCCCCGCCGGCCGATGCGTCGCCACCATCAGCGTGAACCAGCCGATGTTCGCGCCGACGTCGAGGAACAGCCCACCTGGCCGGACGGCGTCGGCGACCGCCTCGACCTCGCCGTGTTCGTAGCCGGCGGCGATCACCGAAGCGCGGGCGAGCGCGCCCGCCGGGTCCAGCTCGACGTCGACCCCGGGCGCGAGGTGCGCACGCACCCGCGGCAACGGGCCCGCCGGCAGCAGCCGGTCGAGCGCCTTGAGCACCGGCACCCGCACCCGGCCGCCGGTGAGCCGCGCGTGGCAGCTCGCGAGCCCGAGCGCGGCCCGGGTCCGGAGCGACCCGGCGCCCGGCCCCACTTCCAGCCGCGGCCGCGGGACCGTCACCCCGGGACCAGGTCTCGCCGGACGAAGATGCCGTCGCACTGGAGCATCCGGCCGGTGCGCGCGTCGCGGAAGCCGGGTTCGAGCGACCAGACGGCGAACCCGCGGTCGTCGAGGTGACGCACGATCTCCTCCATCAGCGGCTGCGCGCCGTACAGCGGCACCAGCGAGAGCTCGGCCTGCACCACGGAGAGCGACGGCAGCGTCTTTTCCGCGCCCGCCAGCACTTCGGCTTCGTAGCCCTGGACGTCCATCTTCAGCAGCACCGGTTCGGTGACCTCGCCGCCGAGCAGGTCGTCCACGGTGGTCATCGGGACTTCCTCGTGGCCGACGCACCGGGAGTCCGGCGCGGCGTCGACGTGCGCGGGCAGCATGTCCAGCACCGAGGAGGAATAGGAGTTCCCGGCCACGTGCACGGTCACCCGGCCGGTCTCGCGGCCGAGTGCGGTCCGGACGGTGTTCCAGGCGGCGTCTTCGGTCGCGGCCGCGTGCAGCTTGCCGAACGGCACGGCCAGCGGCTCGCACGAGAGGATCCGGCCGTCGTACCCGGCGCTGCGCAGCAACCGCGCGTACTGGCCGCTGTTGGCGCCGACGTCCACGACGGACCGCACGCCGAGTGCGTCGCACAACCGCACCAGGCGGCGGGCGAACGGGTCGCGGGACACCTCGAAGCCGAAGCGGTTGACGGTGCGCTTGAGCAGCGCGCGCATCGGCGGCGGCACCAGCCGGGCGAGGTCCTGCGGCATCCTGTTTCCCGTCCTTCGATCCGGCGAATGTCGTTGTCCCGTCTCGAAACCTCCTTCGATTCTGGGCAGAATCGCGGACGTGGCGCAGCGCCGGACGGCCAGGACAACCCTTTCGGGTCACGGCTTCCGGGCCGTGCTCTCGGCCGCGCTGCGCGTCGGCGGCGGGCAGCTGGTGGCCCAGGCCCTGACCGGGATCCAGCTGCTGGTGCTGGCCCGGCACACCGGCACGGCCGCGTTCGGCACGGCGGCCGCCTGGTACGGCGTGGCTTCGGCACTGGTGCCGTTGTGCGACTTCGGCGCGTCGGCCCGGTTGCTGCGCGACGGCGGACGTCTCGGCGGGCCGCCACCGGGAGCCGGGCGGCTGCTCGTCGTGCGCAAGAGCGCGGTGCTGGCGGGGCCCGCCGCGGTCGTGCTGGTGGTTTCCGCCGTGCTCGGCCTGCCGGTCCTGTTGCTCGGACTCGCGGTGGCTTACGGCGTCACGCGGGCGGCCCTGCTGGTCGTGCAGGCGGACTGGCAGCTGCGGGGACGCGCCGGGGTCGCGGCCGGCGTGGCCGCCGGAGAACGGCTGGTCGCGCTGGCAGCCGGCCTGTCCCTGACGGCGGCCGGCGTCCCCGCGGCGGTCGCGCTGCTCGGCGGGCTCCTGGCCGGGACCGCGGCGATGCTCGTCCGGCGGGCGCCGTTCGAGCCGGGCCCGGCGGCCGGCCCGATCCGGTACGGCCTGCGGTTCGCCGGCGCCGGGGTCGCGGGAAACCTGGCCCTGCTCGACACGGTGGTCGTGTCGGCGGTGGCCGGGCCGGTGCAGGCCGGGTACTACGCGCTGGGGGCGCGGCTGCTCGGGCCGCTGCTGGTCCTGGTGACGGCGGCGGGGACCGCGGTGCTGCCGGCACTGGCCACCGGCGCTCCGGCGGCGTCGCGGGTGGTGCGGCTGATCGGAGTGACGTCCGCGGTGGCGTCGGCGGTGGTGTTCCTCGCCGCCGGCCGGCTGGTGCCGCTGGTGGCCGGGCCGGGGTTCGCGGGGGCGGTCCCGGCGGTGCGGTGGTACCTCGCGGCGCTGGTGTGCGTGGTGGCCGCGCAGCTGCTGGTGTTGCTGCGGCAGGCTCGCGGAGACGAGGTGGCGATGAGCGTCCTGCTGCCGGTGGGCGTGGCGACGGGACTGGGCGCGATCGCCGTGGGAGCGCACGCGGGCGGGGCGGCGGGAGCGGCGGCCGGTTATGCGGCGGCTTGTGTCGTGGTGCTCGGGGTGCTGGCCCGGCGCCACTTCGGCCGCCGCTCAAGGTCACCGGGCGGCCACTGACACCTCCACCGGTTCCGCCACCGGCTCCGGCGGTTCCTCCCGCCGTGACACCGACGTCAGCGCCAAGGCCAACGCCAGCGCCAGGTGTCCCCGGGTCGTGTCCCCCAGTGGGGAGAACCACACGTGCCAGAACGCCACCAGCAGCACGTACACCTCCGCCACCCCGCCGCGGCGCAGGGCCCGCGTGAGGCCCCGGGCCAGCAGCACCAGCGCCAGCAGCCAGAACGGCAGCGCCCCGATGCCCGCCGTCGCCCACGCTCCCAGCAGGATCGAGTGCAGGTACAGCTCGGGCGGCTGCACCAGCGTCAGCCGGTCGTAGCCGTAGACCGGGTAGTGGTGGGACTCCAGCCAGTCCAGCGCCGTCGCCTTGACCTCCGGGGGCACCACCGCCCCCGGGCCCCAGCCGAGCACCGGGCTCGCCGCGATGCCGCCGAGCAGGAACACCGCGTCCTTGCGCCCGCCCACCAGCAGCCCGAAATCGCCTTCCTGGAACCGGACCTTCTGCTGCTGCGCCGCCCCCAGCTCACCCTCGTTCGCCAGCGTCACGTACGCCTGCTGCAGCACCAGCGCCCCGATCGCGACGGCGACGGCGAGCGCGACCACCCGGGCGCGGCCCCGGCGGCGGCCACCCAGCGGGGCGAGCACCGCCGCCAGCCCGGCTGCCACCGTCAGCACGGCCAGGCTGCGCGACCCCGTGACCAGGTGCCCGGCCGCCAGCAGGAACAGCAGGACCGGGACGGCGTAGCGGCGGGTGCGGGGCCGGAGCCGTTCCGCGGCCAGCAGCACCAGCAGCGTCACGGCCTGGCCCGCGCCGAACTTCCACGGATCGAGGGCCGCCACCGTCGGCGGCGTGACCAGCAGCCCGGCCAGCTGGCCCCACGCGAACCCGAGCAGCACCCGGCGGCGCAGCGCCGCCGGGTCGGCGTCCGGAGACCGCAACACCAGGCACAGCAAGCCGATCGTGACGACCAGCGTCCCCAGCGACGCGAACGCCCGCAGCACCTCCCCACCCGGTGCGGGCCGCAGCAGCGTGCTCACGGTCAACCCGGCGAGCCACAGCAGGCCCGTCCCCAGCACCGCCGGTCCGCGCCGCGCCTTGAGCAGCGCGAACAGGCACGGCGGGGCCAGCACCAGCGCGGCGAGCTCGGTCAGCGAGAGCCGGCCGCCCAGCGGCAGGTACAACCACAGCCCCAGACCGGCGACCAGCGGCGGCAGGAGCCCCGCGCGGGTCAGCGGCCGATCCACGCGCGCGTCCGGTGGAAGTAGGCGCCGTCGATCTCGCGGATCGCCTTGGCCGGCACCCCGCCGAACAGGGTGTTCGGCTCGTACTCCCGGTTCAGCGCCGTGACGCTGCCCGCCGCCAATACCGCCCGCCGGGTTAGCCGCGTCCCCGCCATCACCACGCAGTTGGTGCTGACGAAGGCGTCTTCGGCGAGGCGGACCGCGACCGTCGTCTGCCGGCCCGTCTCGAGGTCGACGCTGTGCGAGAGCACCGTGCTGCGGACGCCGCCGATCGTCGCGAACGGCGCGAGCACGACCCCGCCCGAGACGTCGACGTAGTGGCGGTTGGTCACTACCGCGTGGTCGCCCAGCCGCAGCGCGCCGTGGTCGCCGTCGCTGACGTCGCGCAGCGTCGGCGCGGTGGAGATCCAGTTGAACTGGCCGATGATGACGTCTTCGCCGACGTCGAGCACGCGCAACCCGCGGAACGTGTTGCCGGAGCCGAGCACGGTCCCGGACCCGATCCGCACCGCCGTCGCGCCGCGGAACAGGCAGATCCCGATCCGGGCCGTCGGTGCGACGTCGTGGCCGAGCAGCCGCAGCACCCGGTTCTTGCCGCGGCCGGGCGGCAGCAGCCACGCGGCCGTGCGGGCCAGGCTCTTCAGCTGGTCGAACACCGGGAAACCACCTTCTGTCGCAGGGATGTGTACCGGGCGCCGAACCGCAGCTTCGCGGTCGCGACGCCCGCGGCGTGCCAGGCCGTGCCGGCCAGCGCGCGGAGGGCGTCGGGCGCGGTGCGGCAGCCCCGCCACCGCACCCGGGCCCCCTCGGTGAAGAACCGGCGGCCGAGCCCGCCGGACTTGCTCGCGTCGTGGTAGCGCAACGCGGCCAGCGGCCGCGGCACGACCACCTGGTCGGCGCCGGCCAGGCGCAGCATCAGGTCGAAGTCCATGACGTAGTGCAGGTCGGGCGCGAAACCGCCGCGGGCGCACAAGAACTCGCGGTCCACGGCCAACGCGCCGGAGAAGGCATAGCAGCCGCGCAGCAGCAGCTGCCCGCGGTCGAGCCGCTCGGCCGGGCTTTCCCGCAGGAGACCGCCTTCGCCGTCGACGAGCTGCCAGCCGCCGACGACCACCTGCGTCCGCGCGGTGACGGCCGCGCGGACCGCGGTCAGGGCGCCGGGCAGCAGCAGGTCGTCCGCGTTGGCCCACAGGACGAAGTCGCCGCAGGCCCGGCGCAACGCGCGGTTGAGCGCATCGGACTGGCCACCGTCGCGCTCGTGGACCACGCGCAGCCGCGAGTCCTCCGCCGCCAGCGCGTCGAGGACCTCGGCCGAGCCGTCGGCGGACCGGGCGTCCTGCACGACCAGCTCGTCGTCGGGACCGAGCTGCCCGAGCACCGAGGCCAGGGCCGGGCGGAGGTGGCGCCCCGCGTCGAGGCAGGGCATCAGCACGCTCAAGCGGACCACCGGGTGAGCACCTCCTTCACCAGCTGCCGGTAGCGGTCGCCGACCCGGCCGTCGTCGAGCTCGCGGCACGCCCACGCCCGCCCGGCCGCGCCGACCGCCCGGCGCCGGCGGTCGTCGCCGAGCAGGTCGCGCAACGCCCTCCCGGCCGCGGCCGGGTCGCGCGGGGTCACCACGGCGGCCCCTTCCGGGGCCAGCTCGTCACCGAGGTAGACCTCGTCGCTGACCAGCACCGCGACCCCGGCCACGAGGGCCTCGGCGACGGCGACGCCGAAGTTCTCGTTGTCGCTCAGCAGCGCGAAGACGTCCGCGGCGGCGAGCAGGTCGCGCCGGCGCACCGGGTCGGCCCAGCCGGTGAACACGACCCGGCCGGCCCCGGGCCGGGCGGCCGCCGTCGTCCGCAGCTCCCGGTCGAGGCGGTCGTCGCCGGCACCCGCCACGACCAGGACGTCCCCGGGGCGCGCCGCCCGGTCGAAGGCGGCGAGCAGCAGCGGCAGGCCCTTCTTCTCGTCGATCCGGCCGAGGAACAGCACGATCCGGCCGTCGGCGGGCAGCCCGCACGCGCGACGCGCGACCGCGCGCGGATCGGGCGCCGCCGTGGGCACCGGCAGCGGCAGCACCGTCCGGCGCGAGCCGGCGCCGAAGTCGACCAGCCGCTCGGCCTCCCGGGCGGTGGTGCAGACGACCGCCGCCGCGCCGGCCAGGGTCTCCCGCCACAGCGGCGCGAGCCGCCGCTTCGCCCAGGCGTGCTTGTGCAGGTCGTAGGGGTCCAGGCTGCCGTGCGGCCACACCAGGTAGGGCACCGCGTACTGCCGGGCGGTCCGGCCGCACAGGTGAGCGGTGAAGTCGAAGACGCCGTGCACGACGACGAGGTCGTGCTGCGGCACCAGCCGGGCCAGGGTGGACTTGAGCCGTGCCGAGCCGTGGAAGCGGCCCGCGAACCGCCCCGGCGGGACGAGCTCGACGTCGAACCACAGCGGCAGGTCCCGCAGGATCCGCCCGCCCTCCTCCGGCCGGTGCACGGTGACGAGGGTGGCGTCGTGCCGCAGCCGGGCTTCGACCCCGCCGAGCGCGGCTACGGCGGCGGCGACCCCGCCGTAGCTGTCCCCGACGCTGGCCACCGCGTGCAGCACGCGCAGCGTCATCGAGTGGCCTCCCGCACACTGTCGTGCGGTGCGCTCCGCGGGCGCGGGGCGTGGACGCCGGTGACTTCAGCGAGATCGGCGTCGACCATCAGCCGCGCCAGCTCGGGCGCGTGCACCCGGGCCCGCCAGCCGAGCTCGCGTTCGGCTTTGCCCGCGTCACCGATCAGCGACCGCACCTCGACCGGCCGCACGTACCGGTCGTCGAAGCGCACGTGCTCGCGCCAGTCGAGCCCGGCGTGCCCGAAGGCGTGGCCGAGGAACTCCCTTACCGTGCAGGGAGTTCCGGTCGCGATGACGTAGTCGTCCGGCGAGTCCTGTTGCAGCATCAGCCACATCGCCTCGGCGTACTCGGGGGCGTACCCCCAGTCCCTGGTGGCGTCGAGGTTCCCCAAGTGCAGCACATCCTGCTTGCCCGCGCTGATCATCGCCGCCGCGCGGGTGATCTTGCGGGTCACGAAGGTCTCGCCACGCCGCGGGCTTTCGTGGTTGAACAGAATCCCGTTCACGGCGTACATGCCATAACCCTCGCGATAGTTGCGGGTCACCCAGTAGGCGTAGGTTTTGGCCGCGGCATAAGGCGACTGCGGCCGCAACGGTGAATTCTCATTCTGCGGCGGCGGCGTTTCGCCGAACATTTCCGAACTGGACGCTTGGTAGAACCGGCACGGAAGATCCACCATTCGGATGGTTTCGAGCAGCCGCGCCGTGCCGAGGCCGGTCGTGTCGCCGGTGAACACCGGCTCGTCGAAGCTCACCCGCACGTGGCTCTGCGCGGCGAGGTGGTAGACCTCGTCCGGAGCAATGCTGGCCACCAGGTTCGCCAGCCGGCAACCGTCCGTGAGATCGCCGTAGTGCAAGGTCAACCGGCCGGGTTCCCGCACCGGGTCCCGGTAGAGGTGGTCGATACGCGTGGTCGTGAATGTGCTCGCGCGGCGGATCATCCCGTGGACTTCGTACCCTTTGGCGAGCAGCAGCTCGGTGAGGTAACTTCCGTCCTGTCCGGTTATCCCGGTGATCAAAGCGGTTTTCATCGCGGTTCTCCCGGAAAGTGCGATCCGTCGGCGTCCGGCTGGGCTCGTCCCATCATTGGCCCGCACGAGGACAGCGGCGAGTCGCGTGCGGACACGTTCACACAAAAGCGTTGTTCTGCCGGAACGAGGAGTGAGGCCGATGCGTCGTGCGCTGACCGGGACCACGCCGATCTACGTGGCGGGGCACACCGGCCTCGTCGGGTCCGCCTGCCTGCGGCTGCTGGCGCGGCGCGGGTTCTCGCGGCTGATCACCGCCGGCTCCGCCGAACTCGATCTCAGAGACCGTGACGCGACAAGGGAATTCCTCCGCCGGCACAACCCGCAGGTGGTGCTCGTCGCCGCCGCGCGGGTCGGCGGGATCGCCGTGAACGCCGCCGAGCCCGCCGAGTTCCTCAGC
This sequence comes from Amycolatopsis sp. NBRC 101858, assembly GCF_030269325.1. Taxonomy (GTDB): domain Bacteria; phylum Actinomycetota; class Actinomycetes; order Mycobacteriales; family Pseudonocardiaceae; genus Amycolatopsis; species Amycolatopsis ponsaeliensis. The sequence continues at coordinate 348,187 of NZ_BSTD01000003.1, forward strand.
GACAACCTGCGGATCCAGCTGTCCCTCTTGGACGCCGCGCGCGAGCTCCGCGTGCCCCGGCTGCTGTTCCTCGGCTCGTCGTGCATCTACCCGCGGGCCTGCCCGCAGCCGATCCGGGAGTCCGCCCTGCTGACCGGGCCGCTGGAGCCGACCAACGAGGCCTACGCCGTGGCGAAGATCGCCGGGCTGGTGCACGTGCGTTCGGTGCGCCGCGAAGACGGGCTGCCGTGGATCTCGGCCATGCCCACCAACCTCTACGGCCCGCACGACCGCTTCGACGCCGAACGCGCGCACGTGCTGCCCGCGCTGCTGCGCAAGTTCCACGAAGCGGTCCGCTCCGGTGCGGACACCGTCGAGGTCTGGGGCACCGGCCGGCCGCGCCGGGAGTTCCTCCACGTCGACGACCTCGCCGCGGCGTGCCTGACCCTGCTGCAGCACTACGACGACGACGAACCGGTGAACGTCGGCACCGGCGAGGACATCGCCATCGCGGACCTGGCGAGACTGGTCGCCGCCACCACCGGGTTCACCGGGGAGATCCGCTTCGACCCGTCCCGGCCGGACGGGACCCCGCGCAAGCTGCTCGACGTCAGCCGGATCCGGGCGCTCGGCTGGCGGCCGGAGATCGGGCTCGAAGCCGGCCTGGCCGGCACCTACGACTGGTACCTGCGCCACCAGGAGGTCGCGGTCTGATGCGGATTCTCGTCGTCGGTCTCAACTACGCCCCCGAACACGCCGGGATCGCGCCCTACACCACCGGCACCGCGCGGGCGCTCGCCGCCGCCGGGCACGACGTCCGGGTCGTCGCGGGGTTCCCGTACTACCCGCAGTGGCGCACCGCCGCCGGGTACCGCGGGCTCGTCCGCCACGAGACCGACGGCCCGGTCCGGCTGACCCGGCTGCGGCACTTCGTCCCCCGGGACTCGGCCGGGCTCGGGCGGATCCTGCACGAAGGCTCGTTCGCCGCCCACGCGTGGCTGCGCGCCCGCGGCCTGCGCGACGTCGACGTGGTGCTCGGGATCAGCCCGTCCCTGCTGTCCCTGGTGGCCGCGCGGCAGCTGGCGGCGACGGCGGGAGCCGCGTTCGGCGTCGTCGTCCAGGACCTGTACGCCTCGGCCGCGGCCGAACTGGGCACGCCGGGCGGCTCGCACGTCGGCCGGCTCGAAGGCCGGCTGCTGCGCGCGGCCGACGGGGTCGTCGCGGTGCACGAATGCTTTGCCGAGGCACTGCGGCAGCGCCACGGCGTCGAGCCCGGCCGGATCACGGTGATCCGCAATTGGACGCACACCGGCCCGCCGGCCGACGAGCCGTGGCCGGAGGAGCACCCGTGGCCTGCTGGACGCGGCCCGGTCGTGCTGCACGCCGGGAACATGGGTGCCAAGCAGGGCCTGGAAAACGTCGTCGCGGCCGCCCGGCTCGCCGAAGAACGCGGTGAGGACGTGCGGTTCATGCTCGTCGGGGACGGCTCCCGCCGGGCCGAGCTGTGCCGGCTCGCGACCGGGATCCGGCGGGCGTCCGTGCTGCCGCCGGTCCCCGACCGGCACTTCCCCGGCATGCTCGCCGCCGCCGACGTCCTGGTGGTCAACGAACGCCCGGGCCTGCGCTCGGTCTGCGTGCCGAGCAAGCTCACGTCCTACTTCGCCGCCGGGCGGCCGGTGCTGGCCGCGACCGAGCCGGACAGCCCCGCCGGGATCGAGCTCGCCGCGGCCGGCGCCGGCGTCCGGGTCACTCCGGGCGATCCCGAAGCGCTGCTGGCGGCCGCGCTGCAGCTCGGCCACGACCGCGAACGAGCCGACCGGTTCGGCGAAAGCGGCCGCAGGTACGCGAAGACGGTGCTGGGTGCCGACGAGGCCGCCCGGCGCTACCGCGACTGGGTCACGGCGCTCGGCGAGCGGAGCCCGGGGTGAGCGCCGTGCTGGTCGTCTGCACCGCGAACGTCTTCCGCTCGCCGCTGGCGGCCGGCCTGCTCGCCGCCCGGGTCGGCGGGACGTTCTCCAGCGCCGGGGTCCGCGCGCGCCCGGGTGAGCCCATGGCCGAGGCGGCCCGGTCCGCCTTGGCCGCGCACGGCCTGGCGGACGACGGGTTCCGGTCCCGCCGGCTCACCGCCGAACTGGTGGCCGACGCCGCCGCGGTGGTCACCATGACCTGGGCCGAACTGTCGGAAACCGTGCGGCTTTCCCCGCGCGCGCTGCGGAAGGTCGTGACGCTGGGCGAAGTCGCGCGCGCCGCGTCGGACGGCGGGGCACGCGGCTTCGAAGACCTGGTCGCCGCCGCCGTGTGCGACCGCGGAACCGTGACCGTCCAGGACGTCCCGGATCCGCGGGACGCGCGCCTGTTCGCGGCCACGACGGCCCGGATCACCGAGTTGGTCGACGTCGTGGCCGGGGCGCTCGCCGCCGGCGTGGCGGGTGCGCGGTGAAAGCCCCCGCCGTCGCGTTCGCGATCCTGCTCGCCGCGGGCCTGGTCTGGCTGCTCGCCGCGCCGCTGCACGGCGGGGTCCGGCACGGGCCCGCGATCTGGCTGGGACTCGGCGGGGCGGCCCTGCTGGCCGGCGTCTGCGCGGTCGTGCGGGCCCGGCGTCGCGCGGCCGGGCGGCGGACCGGCGTCATCGCCGTGATCCCCGTGCCGCGCGCGTACGGCGGGTCTCTGACACCCTCCGACGAACTCAGGAAGGGCTGACTGTGGCGGGCAACGGCAGCGGACGGCCCGCCCGCAGCGCCTCGGCCGCCGCCGCCAGCCGCGGCCGGTCCAGGGTCAGGTACGCCTGGCCGTCCGGCGAGCGCCCGGATCCGGCGACCGGTGCGGTGTGGAACGTGACCGCGTCCGGGCGCAGGGTGGCGACGTCGAGGAACAGCTCGCGGAAGCGGTCCGGGGTCAGGCCGGCGTCGGCGGCGACGGTGTCGTGCACGACGCCCAGCACCCGCTCCAGCAGCCCCGGGTCGGTCAGGGCCTTCGTCGCGACGTCACGGCCCAGCGCCGAGAGCAGCAGGTGCTGGCGGCCGATGCGGTCCAGGTCGCCGTGGGGCAGCCCGTACCGCTGCCGCACGAAGGTGAGCGCCCGGTCGCCTTCCAGCACGATCGGCCCGGCGTCGAAGTGGATCCGGGTCTGCGGATCGGTCGAGGCCACCGGGTTGTCCACCGGCACCCCGCCGAGCTCGGTGGTCAGCCGCCGGACCCCGGCGAAGTCGGCGACGACGACGTGGTCGATCCGGATCCCGGTCAAGTCCTCCACCGTGCGGATCACCAGCCCGACGCCGCCCAGCGACAGCGACGCGTTGATCTTCGCGGTGCCGTGCCCGGGGATGGGCACCCAGGAATCGCGCGGCACGGAAAGGACTTCCAGCCGCTTGTGCCCGGCGGCGAAGTGCGCGAGCAGGATGCTGTCGGCCCGCTCCCCCGTCACGCCGCCGCCGACGTCGGGACCTTCGCGCCGGTCGCTTCCCAGCAGCAGGACCGTGACGGGCGGCTTGGCCTCCTCCGGCGCCGGAGCAGCCGCGGCCGGCCGGGACGGCAGGCCGGCGAAGACGTCACCCGGCAGCTGGCCCAGGCCGTTGGTCACCACGCGCTGCAGGTGCCACCCGTACGCCGTGACGCCGATGGTCAGCAGCGCCAGCACGACGAGCGCGATCCGGCCGGCCACGGTGTACCACCGGCGTGGCGCGTTCGGGCTCATGCTCCGACAGTGGTTCCCGGCCGGGGCGCTGTCAACGCGGGCGCAACGATCAGGTGACCCGGCCGCGCATCCGGAAAGTCCACTGTAGATGGCCGAAAAACCTTGGTGGAGAAGGTATCGCACGTTCCTCGCCGCGTCCGACACCCTCGTCGTCGGCTGGGCCGTGACCCTCGTCCCGGTGATCGCGCCCGGCCAGCCGCCGTGGCGCGACGTCACCGTGCCGCTGGGGTTCGCGCTGCTCTGGTCGCTCGCCCTGGTGGTGTCGGGCACCCGGGACGCGAACGTGCTCGGGATCGGGCACGAGGAGTACAAACGGGTACTGTCGGCGTCGGTGACGCTGTTCGGTCTCGCGGCGATCGCGGCATACCTGCTGCGGGATCCGACGGTTCGCAGCTACCTCCTCGCGGCGTTCCCGACGGGCGTCGGCGGGCTGGTGCTGTCCCGCTGGCTGTGGCGGCAATGGCTGCATGCGCGCCGGTGCGCCGGCGACTGGTCGGCGCGGGTGTTCTTGGTCGGGGACACCGCGCGGGTGTCGGGGCTGGCCGACGCGCTGTCGTCGGTCCCCTACACCGGCTACGCCGTGATCGGCAGCTGGCACGGACCGGCGGGCGGCTGCCCGGACGACACGGCGCGCGCGATCGTCCGCGCCGCGCGCCGGCTGGCGGCGGACACCATCGCCGTCACCGGCGGTCCCGACGCCGGCCCGGACCTGCTGCGCCGGCTGGGCTGGCTGCTCGAGCAGACCCCCACCCAGCTCGTCGTGGTGCCGGGCGTGATGGCGGTGGCGGGGCCGCGGGTGCACACGCGGCCGGTGGCCGGGCTGCCGCTGCTGTGCATCGAGGCGCCCCGGTTCACCGGCTCGGCCCGGCTGGTGAAGCGCCTGTTCGACGTCGTGGTCTCGGCGGCGTCCCTGCTCGTGCTGAGCCCGGTGCTGGTGGCGATCGCGGTGGCGGTCAAGGTGGACAGCCGCGGGCCGGTCTTCTACCGGCAGCCACGCTGCGGGCGCCACGGCAAGGTGTTCCGGGTGTGGAAGTTCCGCACGATGCACCCGGACGCCGACCGCCGGCGCGCGGAACTGGTCGCGGCCAACGAAGCGGACGGCCCGCTGTTCAAGATCCGCCACGACCCCCGCGTCACGCGGCTCGGGCGCTCCCTGCGCCGGTGGTCGGCGGACGAGCTGCCCCAGCTGATCAACGTGCTGACCGGCCGGATGAGCCTGGTCGGCCCCCGCCCGCCGCTGCCGGAGGAGCTGCGCCACTACGAACGCGACGTCCGCCGCCGGCTGCTCGTCACCCCGGGGATGACCGGGCTGTGGCAGATCAGCGGCCGCTCCGACCTCGGCTGGGCGGAGGGCATCGAGCTGGACTTGTACTACGTCGAGAACTGGTCGTTCACACTCGACTTGACGGTGCTGTGGAAGACGGCCCGCGCGGTCGCCGGCGGCCGGGGCGCGTACTAGCCGACGGGCTCGGTGCGCCGCGGCAGGTCGCGGCGTTTCTCCGGTAGCCACCGCGTGAACCGGCTCCGCTTCGGCGGGGTCAGGTAGCGGTAGTACCGCCCGGCCGCGCCCGCTGAACCGGCCGGGACGCGGTTCAGCATGATGCCGATCAGCCGCGCGCCGATCGTGCTCAGGGCGCGCGCCGCCCGGTCGACCTGGTCGCGGCGGGTGCGGCCGACCGCCGTCACCAGCAGGGCGCCCGTCGCCCGCTTCGCCAGCAGTGCCGCGTCCGTCACCGGCAGGAGCGGTGGGGAGTCGATCACGACCAGGTCGAAGCGGGTCTCGAGGTCCTTGAGCACCTTGTCCATCGCCGGCGAGCCGAGCAGCTCGCTCGGGTTGGGCGGCAGCTCGCCCGCGGTCAGGACGTGCAGGTCGCCACCCCAGCGCTGCAGGGCTTCGTCGATGCCGATGCGGTCCAGCAGCACCGTCGTCAGCCCGACCGTGTCGACCAGCCCCAGGTAGTGCGCGATCCGGGACTGCCGGAGATCGGCGTCCACGACGACGACCCGCAGTCCGCTGTCGACCAGCGTGAGGGCCAGGTTGACCGCGGTGGTGCTCTTGCCTTCGGCGGGCACGGCCGAGGTCACCACGACCGAGCGCAGCTCCCCGACGGCCGACACGAACTGCAGGTTCGTGCGCAGCTTGCGGAACGCCTCGGCGCGCGCGCTCTGCTGGCTGCGCAGCAAGGTCGGCAGCTGCTCGGCCTGGCGGTCGAACGGGATTTCGCCGAGGACGGCGTCGCCCTTCGGCAGGTCCGCCTCGCCGCGGACGCGGGTGTCCACCGCCTGGCGGACCAGCGCGCCCGCGATCCCGGCGATGATCCCGGCCAGCAGGCCTGCTCCCAGGCTCACCGGCACCGACGGGAACACCGGGTCCGCCGGGACGCTGGCGCGGCGCACGAAGCTCACGGTGACCGGCGAACGCTGCCCGGTGGTGCTCTCGAGCTGCGTCACCACCCGGATCAGCGAGTCGCCGATCGCGTCGGCGGTGGTCGCGGCGCGGGCGGGGTCGGCGTCGCGCACGGCGATGTCGACGAGCACGGTATCCAGCGGCGCGCCGACGGTGACTCGCTCGGCGAGCTCGTCGGCGGTGCCGGGCAGGCGCAGCTGCGCGATCACCGGGTCGAGCACCCGCGGCGTCGTGACGACCTGCGCGTAGGACTTGACCCGCTGCTGGCCGAAACTGCCACCCGAGTACAACTCGGTGCCGTCGTCGCCCTGACGGGTGGAGACGAACAGCTGGCTGTTGGCCGAGTACTGCGGGGTGGTGCAGAGCAGGAACACCACGGCCGCCAGCACCCCGAGCAGGACTCCGGCGACCACGGCGCGCCACCGCGCTCGCAAGGCGCGCAGGTATTCGGCGAGCTCCACGTTTCTCCTCCCGGCCGGACCTCGGACTGTGTGTTCGGGGTCAGGCCGGCCCGGCCCGGCGTTCCGCCGCCCCACCGCGGCGGGTCACCCGGCGCGCGGGCTTCGGGGCGATCGGCTCGCCGTTCTCCTCGGCGTCGTCGGTGCTCGCTTCCGGTTCGCGCCCGTCCGCCGGCCCGCGGAGCGCGGCGATGGCTTCGGCGATCCGGTCGAGGTCGTCGGAGAGCTCGCGGTGCAGCGCCCGGACTTCGGCCGCCTCTTCTTCCGCGCGCGCGACGATCAGCCGGGCCTCGCGCTGGGCCTCGGCTTCCGCGGTCCGCCGGACGTCTTCGGCGTCCGCGACAGCACTGCGGGCGTCCGCGCGGATCTTCTCGGCGTCCTCCTCGGCCGCGGCCCGGATCGCCGCGGCCTCGGCTTCGGCGAGGCCGAGGATCTTTTCGATGCGCGCGCCGACCCCGGAGGCCGCCGGTTCCGCCGGTGGCCGCGGTTGCGGCACACCGCCTTCCGCGAACCGAGCCACCCGCTCCTGCAGCGCTTGGACGTACTCGTCGACCTGGTGGCGGTCGTACCCGCGCAGGACGACGGCGAACCGGACGGAGCTGTCCGCGGCCGCTTCGGACACCGTGATCGAGTCTTCCGCCATGCTTGGAGTGTCGTGAACCCGGCGCCCGCCAGCAAACCGGGACGCGCCAATGGCACCTTCGGATGAATTCCTCAGGCGCCGCGGGCGGTGCCGAAGTCCTGGGTCCAGTAGGTGCGCGCGCCGCCGAGGGTGTACCAGATGCCGATCTCGCGGAACGCGCAGTTGAGGATGTTCGCCTTGTGCGGCGGGCTGTTCATCCACCAGGTGACGACCTGCTGCGGAGTCCGCTGCCCGGCGGCGATGTTCTCGCCCCAGCGCTTCCACGGGTAGCCGGCGCCGGTGATCCGGTCGTCGGGGTTGTCGCCGGCGACGCCGGTGTGGCTCATGTACCGGTACTTCGCCATTTCGTCGGTGTGCACCTGCGCGGCCACCGTCAGCTGCCCGTTGCCGACGAGCGCGGGGCACCCGGCCTGCGCGCGGTACTTGTTCGTCTCCTGCAGTACCTGGACCGGGTAGGAGGTGGCGGCGTCCGCGGCCCCCGGTGCGACGACCGTTCCGGCGGCGGCCACGGTCAGGGCGACGGCGATTGTTCCGATGCGCATGGATTTCTCCCGGGTCGGATCACGAGGCTTCCGTCCATGATGGACAGATTGCCGGGGTGACCCGCAGCCACCGGATCCGGGCGTCCGGGTTGACCGGACGTGGCCCGCCGCGCGGGATTTCACGAGATGGGGACACCGTCCTCCGCCACTTCGGTGAATCGCGCCGGGATCACCCGGACGTCGCGTCACCTCGTGAAACCCCGGAGCGTCAGCCGGCCGGCTCCAGGCGGATCCGGACGTCCAGGTTCCGCTCGACCTCGCTCCGGCTGTACAGCAGCGGGAACGAGCCACCCGAGGCCCACAGGCCGTTCAGATCGCTGTAGTGCGGGCTGCGCGGGTCGCCGGACTGCCCCGGCGCGTTGATCGCCGCCGAGCCGTTCCAGTTGCCCACGTCCAGGGCCATCTTGAACGTCGCCCCGATGATCTGGGCGTAGGTCAGCGGGTGGAAGAACGACGGGTGGATCGTGTGGTAGTCGCCGCCGATCGGGGTCGGGCCGACGTTCGGGCCGCCCAGCGGGTGCTTGAACTCGTTGTGGTGCAGCGTCCCCCAGTGCCACGTCGACGGGTCGGGGCCGAGCTGGCCCGCCACGTCTCGGAACGCCACTGGCAGCGAGCTCAGGATCAGCTGGTCGCGCACCGCCGCGCCGTCCGGGCCGAGCCAGCCCGACGGGTCGCGGAAGGACGCGATGATCAGGCTGAAGTCGGGGTTGATCGTGCGGACCAGCGCGTCCGCCGCGGCCTGCGGCAGCACCGCGTGCGCCCACACGTAGTGCAGGTACTTCATGATCCACGTCTCGTACAGCGCGGCCGCCGGCGAATCCGCCGACGCGACGCCGTCCCAGCCGCGAAGCAGCTCCAGTGCCTTCGCCGTGTCCGGGTCCGAGGAGGACAGCCCGCGCACGAACTCGAGGAGCTGCGTGGCCGCCAACGACTTCTCGTCCTTCTGCAGCGCCAGGGAATCGGCGACGGTCGCGCCCGGGCGGGACTCGATCAGCTCGTCGATGCGCTGCTTGCGGTACGGGAGCTGCCATTCGTAGTTGGACACCACCGGGTGACCCGGCGGGATGTTGAAGTCGTTGGCCGAAGCGAAATACCCGGACGGCGGGTTGTACTGGCCGGGCAGCTCGCTGTTCGCGTAGAAACCGTTCCAGTCGTAGCGGCCGTCACCGGGGACCGGCAGCAGGCCGTCGTAGCCGGCACCCGTGCGACGCGGCGTCAGCCCGGCCGGGACGTAGCCGATGTTCCCGCGCACGTCGGCGTAGGCCAGGTTCGAGCCCGGCGTGCCCCAGTTCCGCATGCCCGCGGTGAACTCGCGGAAGTTCGTGGCGCGCTGGTAGTTCAGGCTGCCCAGGTACGCACTGGCGCCCGGCTGCGTCCACGCCGTGCGGACCGCGAACGCCCGGTGCGCCGCCTCGTCGACCTTGACGACCGGGCCGTGCCGGGTGAAGGACAGCTCCTTCGTGACCGGCGTGCCGCCGCGCACCGCGATGGGTTCGGCGACCGTGGTCATCCGCTCCCAGCCGTTGCCGTAGCGATAGCGCGTCGGGTCGTTCGGGTCGAGGTCGTAGACGTAGAGGTCGGTCTGGTCGATCGGCAGGTTCGTCAGGCCGAACGCGATGTTTTCGTTGTGCCCGATGGCGATCCCCGGGTTCCACGGCTCGCCCGCGCCGGCCAGGTTCAGCCCGGGCGCCGACAGCTGCGCGACGTACCGGCCCGACGGCAGGGCGTCCGCGCCGCGGTGCGGGTCGTTGGCCAGGATCGGCCGGCCCGACGCCGTCCGGCCCGGCCCGATCGCCCAGGCGTTGCTGCCGGCGGTCGCGTCGGCGATGTCCTTGGTCTCGGTCCGGAAGCCGCTCCCGGTGAAGTTCACCGCGGCGGTGGCGAGGTCGTACACCTTGAGCACGTCGTCCGGCACGGAGCACGGGTCGAGGCCGGCGGGCACCGCCGCCTCGTGGTCCGGGTGCAGGGACCGCAGGTAGCGGCTCGCGCCGGGGCCGGCCAGGCAGACGAGCTTCGCGCGGGCGACCTCCCACATCAGGTTCTCCCCGATGGCGTGCGTGCGGATCCGCACCACGTCCTGCGGGCGCCAGCGGGCGGGCTGGTAGCCGAGCTTGGCGAACTCCGGCGGAACGGCGGCGGGGTTGCGGCCCAGCCAGTCGACGTAGGAGTTGATGCCCTCGGCGAACCGGGTGGCGGCGAGCCTGCCCTCCGGACCGTAGGACGCCCACTCGGCGTCCATGTCGCCGCGGTAGAGGAACAGCCGGGCGGCCCGGTCCTGCTCCACATAGGACGGACCGAGCACCTCGCTGAGCTGCCCGAGACCACGGCGGCGCCAGGTGTCGATCTGGAACAGCCGGTCGCGGGCGATGTTGAAGCCCTGCGCGAAGAAGAGGTCACTGGTGTCGGCCGCGTAGATGTGCGGCACACCCCACTTGTCGACGAGCAGGTCGACCGGCCGGTGCAGGCCGGCGGCCGCATATCTCGGCCCGGTCGCGGCCACCGCGCCCGGAACCGGCGACAGGCAGAGCACGACCAAAGCGAGGATCAGGCCGCGGAAGACCGGCCGGCGTCGGGCCATGGTGCTCTCCTCGTTCGGGAGTCGGGTCCGGGTTCGTCCGATATGTCTACCGGCCGCCGGCGCGGTCCCACGAGCCCCTTAGGGGTCAGCCGTCCCCGCCGGTTCCACCAGCACGTTTTCCGGGTCCTGCGGGTCGTACCGCACGGTCACCGCCGAGCCGCGCGACGGCGACTGGAACAACGACGTCACCATCGTCGCCACCACCGTGCGCTCCCCCGTCTCCGTCGCGAACCGGACGTGGACGACGAACCGCGGGTTGCCCATCACCCAGACGTTGGTGAACTCGGCGTGCACCACGTGCCCGGTGACCCGCCGCCCCCGCTGACGCAGCGCCCCCTCCCGGTCCTGTGCCTCCGCCTCGCGCAGGAACGCCCGCAGCAGCACCACGATCAGCACCAGCGCGACCAGCGCGGCCACCGCCGGCACCAGGTACGGCTCGTAGTAGACGACCCAGTCCACATCGGACCAGGGCTCGGCCTTCCCGTCGAGGAACGGGAGCCGCTGCCCCACCGACTCCGGCGGGGTCCACGACGGGATCGCGACGCCGCTGCCCAGTGCCACGCCCAGTGCCGCCGTCAGCGAGCCCGCCCGGAAGCCGAGGCCGACGCCGTTCAGCGACAGCCCGCCGCCCCACAGCATCGCGAACCCCAGTGACGAGGCCACCGTGACCGCCACGCTGAAGAACAGCACCAGCGATGCCGCCGAGCCCGCCCCGGCCCCCCACGCGTCGAGGCGGTTCAGCGACATCAGCCGGAAGTTGTCCAGGATCCCGAGCGACCCGGACCAGCCCGCGGCGGCCCAGGCGAGCGTCGTCGGGATCCCGAGCAGCCACAGCCCGCGCCCGGTCCGGCGGCCCGGCCGCGGCGGGTCCGCGAGCCCGGGAACGAATCCGAACACCGCGGCCGCCTAGTCGATCGGGCCGAACACGGCGACCTTCGCCGGGTCGGCCGGGTCGACGCGGGCCTCGTGCCGGGTGCCGGGCGCGTACTGCTGGATCGTCGCCTGCGGCGTGATCAGCCGGGTCACCGTCCGGTAGGTGCTGCCGCCGGCGCGGGTGACCTCCAGCGTCGCCGTGTACTGCGCCTGCCCGGCGATCGTCCGGCCGGTCGGCTCCAGGGCGCGGATCACCAGCGTGGCCGGCTCGCACGTGTCGTACAGCCGCCGCAGTTCGGTGCCGTAGGCCTGCAGCTCCTGCTGCTGGCGCAGCTGCTCCTCCGGCGGGAGCGCCATGAACGCCGCCATGTCCGGGTCGGCGGTCAGGCCCCGCAACGCCTGCGCGGCCGGCTGCGGCGTCGGCAGCTGCGGCGTGATGTCGTGCCCCTGCGCCGCCGCGGCCTGCCGGAACTGCTCCGCGTGCTGCCGGAAGTCCTGCGCGCCGCGGGCCATACCCTGCTGCGTGGCCTCGTCGACCTTCTCGCGGATCTTCTTGAACATCGGTCCCGCCCTTCGCTGTGTGGTGTGCACACAGCTTCCGGCGGGCCGGCCGCTACCGAACCCAGGTTTGCCCGTCGTCGGAGGCATCGAGGCAGGTCAGCGCCGCCCAGAAGACCGGCGAGCGAGCCGGCTCGGGCCGTTCGCGCCACCGCGCGAGCCGGGTCCGCTGCCACGCGCAGAGCTCGGCGACCGGGTCGTCGCCGGCCAGCGCCGTGTCGACGGCGATCACCAGCTCGGCCATCGGGTCCGCGCCCGGCACCGCCGCCGACGTCGGCAGCGCCCACACCGTCGCGGCCACCAGCCGGGCCCCGGCCGCGACCGCCGCGAGCAGCACGCCGAACGGCTCGGGCAGCCCGAAGTCGCTCGCGCTGGCGCAGCCGATCAGGGCCACGCGCGCCGGCATCGCGTCCACTTCGGACAGTGCGAGGTCCGCGGCGGTGAAGGGCCGGTGCGCGCCGATCGGCTCGGCCGTGCCGGGCAGCTCGGCCGCACAGGACAGGTGCAGCGCGGTCTGCGCGCCGTGGTCGTCGCGGACCCGGCTGACGTGCCCGACGAACACCAGCCGTGAACAGGGCTCGGCCAGCAGCCGCGCGAGCAGCCGCCGGTCGGTGTCGGTGCGGCGGACCAGGTCGAGGCCCCGCGCGGCGGACGGCCGGACCGGCCCCTCGGCGAGCCGCGAGTCCAGGTGGCGGATCAGCGGCGACGCCGCGTCCTGCTTGCCGAGCACCGAGCCCAGCTCGCCGAACGCGCTCTGGCCGGGGATCCGCGGGTCGAGCAGGTAGCAGGGCGGCCCGGGCGGCGCCGGGGGACGGCGCGGGATCCCGACGGGCGCCAGCAGCGAGACGTCGGCGACGTCGAGGACGCGCTCGTCACCGTCGAAGCACCCGCCTTCCTCGCCGGGGCCGAGCACGCGGTCCGGGCGCCGGTCGGGCAGCGCGACCAGCCCCCACGGCACCGCGGCGAGGCTCGGCGACGGCTGGACGCGCAGCAGCGGACGCCGTCCGCCGGCGGCGGCCTCCCGCAGGCGCGCGACGAGATCGGCCGGCAGCAGGTTCAGGCCGAGGACCCGGGCCAGCCGTTGTTCGCCGGTGAAGGCGGCCAGAGCCCGTCCGACGGCGTCGGGGACGCTCTCGCCCTCGTGCGGCGTCGGGGACGCGGCGTCCAGGTACTCGCGCGCTGTCGCGACCAGGGCGGCGTCGACCGGGTGGGTGTGGACGGTGTCGAGGTCGGCGGTGGTCCGCCAGGTGAGGTAGGTGTGCCCGGCATCGGCGTACCGCAGGAGGAACGTCTCCCTTTCGGTCGCCGGCCAGGTGCACACCGCCGGGGTCTCCGGCCGCGACGTGCGATACCGCTCGGCGGCGACGTCGAGCCAGCGGTCGAGTTCCATCGGCGAGTCCGGGGACCACCGCAGAGCGGGCGGCGGGGCCAGGCGCAGCGGCAGCGACGACGTGACGGTGCCCAGCGCGGCGAGCGGAAGGCGGTCGCCGGCGAGCGCCACCTCGAGCGCGGGAACCGTCCCGGTCAGGTCGACGGCCGCTGCCCCGCCCGCGGTGTAGGCGCCGACGGCACAGGTGCGTTCGACCAGCTCCGCCGCCAGTCTCGGCTCCCGCAGCCGGGCCAGCACCGCCATCAGCAGTTCGGTCGCCGGCCCCGCGACGTCGCGGGCCCACGCCGTGCGGGCCCGCGGCGACGAGAACTCGAACCGGTAATCCGCGGCCGCGAGCGCCAGCGGCAGCAGCAGGTCCAGCAACGCGCGCGGGTCATCACCACGCGCGTAGCCGATCGTGGCCGCGACGAAGTCCGTGTGCAGGCATTCCAGCCACTCACCGGACGCGCGTGCCGATTCCCGCGCTCGCGTCACGTGCTCCTCGGCGGTCGCCCAGTCGCCTTCCGCCGCGGCGCAGCGGGCCAGCGCCACGTCGAGCCGGCGCAGCCCGGGCCGGTCGTCGTGGGCGGTCCAGATCCTGCCCGCGTGCTCGAACTGGTCCCGCGCCTGCCGGACGTCGCCACTGAGCATCAGCACCGTCCCCAGCGCGTGACTCGCCTCCGCGACGTCACCGGTCGCGCCCGCCGCCGCGAGGTCGTCTCGGGCGGCGACGATCGCCGCGACCGCCCCCGGGAAGTCGCCGGCCGACGCACGGTCGGCGGCCAGGTCGATGGCGTACTTGGCGGCGTGGTTCGCGGTGAGCCGGACCAGGTCGGCGCGCGCGTCGGCGTCTTGGCCGCCCGCGCGGCGAAGGCGGGCGCGTTCGGCCTGGGCCATCGCCCGCAGGGAAGCCACCCGGTCGCCGTCCCCGTCCAGCGCTCCCAGGATCTTCTCGAGCGCGGTCAGTGCCCCGGCCGGGTCGCCGGCGGCCACCTGGACGCGCACCTCGAGGATCCGCAGCTCCAGCTCGTCGGTGCCGTGCGGGTCGAGCAGCTCGGGCGGGTACTGCTCCGGGCCGGCCGCCTTCCGCAGGGCCGCCCGGTGCCGCTGTCCCGCGATCAGCGCACGCGCCCGCGCGACGTCACCGTCCTCGGTGGACAGGGAGATCAGCACGCGATCGGCCACCTCGCGGGAACCTTCGACCATCCGCAGCTCGGCGTACTGTCCGAAGTGGACAGCCGCGGCCGCGCTCACCCGGAAGGCGGCGAGGACGGCTTCGGCGCACTGCCGGGCGTTGCGCAGGTCGCCCGCGGAGTAGCAGACACCTGCCAGGTCACTGACGGCGGCGAGTTCGAAGTCGCTCCGGTCGAGCCGCTGCGCGAGCTGCCGCAGCCGGCCGTAAGCCCGGTGTGCGCCGGCGATGTCCCGCGCCGCGGCGAGCCTTTTGGCCTCCTGCTGGATCTCGACGGCTTCGCCGAGCAGCCGCTGGTACTCGGCCTCGGTGAGGGAACACGCGGGCAGTTCGCCGTAGCGGGCCGGGTCCAGGCCGAAGTGCTCGGCGACGCACCGGCAGTTGTAGCCGTGCGAACTCGCCCCGGCCAGCTCGTCCGGCACCGGCGGGTGCAGCGGCGGCGGCATGCCGACGAGCACGTCAGAACTCCCCGTCGGTGGCCGCGCGCTCGGCCAGCGTCCGGGCCCCCGGGGGCAGCGCCTCGCGCGCCCGCACGAGCGACACGACCTCCGCCCGGTCGGCCTCGGTCGTCCCACCGACCTCCTCGGCCGTCACGCCGACGACGAGTCCGAAGTGGACGGAAGGCGCGGCCGCCAGGTCGACGGCACCGGCGAACCGCCCGGCACCCAGGTGCAGGGGAACCTCCGCGACCACTTCGCCGTCGCGGGTCGCGAACGCGGACAGCGTCGCGTCGGCGAACGCCCCGGCGACCTCGACCTCGAGGCGGGTGACCGTGGGCGCCGCGACGACCCGCCAGGTCACGGTGTCTTCGGCGGCGTCGAGGACACCCGGCGGCACCCGAGCCCAGTCGACGCTCGCCCGGCCCTCGGCCACGACGCCCTCCTCGGACGCACCGGAACCGGCTCCCGCGGCCAGGGCGTACGCGCGCTGCCCCGGCATCACGGCGGCCGCCAGCCGGGCCGCGGCTTCGGCGCGCACGACGTCGTCCTGCTCGTCGAACCACGCCGACAACCGTGTGCAGAGGCCACGGACTTCGTCGGCGACAGGTGTCGCGGTGAGCCCTTCGACGGCGGCGTCGAACAGTTCTCCCGGCGTGGCTTCGAAGCCGTCGAGCATCCCTTCGGCCACGTTCTCCACCATCGTGGTGGCGACCGCGGCTTCGAGGTCGAGCAGCGCCGGATCCAGCGACGGAATCCCGAGCGCCGCGCTCGCGGGCCACCACCGGCGGGCCCACAGCAGCAGCGCGAGGGTGGCCACTTCGGGCCGGGCGGGGACGTCGACGTGGCCGGACGTGAGGGCGTCGAGAGCGTGGTCGGCGCCGACGAGCCGGGTCAGCCACGGTTCCGCGGCCGCGGCGTCGGTGAGTTCGACCCGCATCGCGCCGGGCACGCCGGCGAGCAGGTCGGCGAGGGCGAAGCGGACGAGGCCGCCGTCCGCCGCGACGACGGGGGTGTGCACCGGGTGCGTCACGAGACGGCCTCCAGGTCCGGCAGGCGGGCCACGAGCGCACGCCGCACCTTCGTCCGCAGATCCAGCGAGGTCGACCGGACGACGCCGGAGACGAGGTCACGCACGTCCGCGGCGTCGGCCGGGACGTCACCGCGGACGTCGAAGCCGTGCAGGCGGATCCACAGCCGGCCGAGGAACTGCTTCCCGAACTCCCGCAGCTCGCGCACCAGCTCGGCGTCGGGACGCGGGGTGAGCGGTGTGGTGCCGGCCAGCGCCCGGCGAGCGTGGAGGACATACCCCTCGCGCGCGACCTGGGCGTTGAGCTGCCGGGCGAAGGCCGGCGCGGATCCGGGCGCGACGCCGTCGAGCGGCCGGAGGGCGGGCGCGAGGACGACCCCGAGCGCGAAGCAGGTGGCCAGGGCGGGCAAGCCGAGCCCGAACCCGGCCACGACGCGGCGGGCTTCGTCGTCGACGAGGTCGGCGACGTCACCCCGGTCGCCGGCGGGGAGTCGCCGCAGGGTGGCGCGCACACGCCGTTCGACGCTGCGCTCGAGGAGTTCGGGGCCGGCTTCGTCCTGCCGGCGCAGCGGCGGGACGGCGGTGCGATCCCCGCGCTGCAGGCCGAGATCCGGGACCGGTGAGCCGGAAACGGCTTCGGCGGCCCGGGCGAGCGCGCCGGCTCCCCCGGGCCGGCGCAGCGCCAAGCCGAGGGCGTGCCCCGCGGCGGATCCGGCCAGCCACGCGGCATCGGTGGGGGTCTCGGCGAGCGCGCCGAGCAGCACCGCGGCTTGCTGCGGGGCCAGAGCGGCGTCGGTGTGCCAGCGGCGGTGCAGCTCCGCGGTCAGGTCCGCGGCCGCCCGGGGATCGGCGAGATACGCGGTCAGCTGCGCGACGCCGGCTTCGTCGCCTTCGCCGTGCAGCTCGCGCAGCGCGGATGCGGCGGTCTCCGGCGCTTCCGGTCCCGGCATGCCGAAGCTCGTCGCCAGCTCGTACGCCAAGGGGAAGCAGACGTCCTGGACGTTGCCCGTGGTGATGCGCAGGGCCCGGCGCTGCCGCTTCAGGTGCCCGAACCACGCGGCGGTCGCCCGCAATCGCGGCGCGTCGGCGAGGAGCAGGCCGGTGAGCTCATTCGCCGCGGCGGGCTCCAGCAGCGGCCGGCCCAGCTTCGGCCGGGCCGCGGTCCGCACCACGAGCGGGTCGATGATCTTCTTGACGGTGCGGGTCAGCGGGCCGCCGTCCGCGGCCGACAGGACCTCGACGCCGGCGATCCGGTGCCAGGCCGCCGCGAGGACGGCCGAGCGCAGCCGGGGCTTGCCCGATCCCGTCACCGCCACCCCCGCCACGAACGCACCTTACGGCTACTGAGGTCCGTTGGTCAGCGAAAGGTTGAACGTGTAGCGGGACGCGCGGTAGACGTGCCAGCCGTACTCGACCACGCGGCCCGTGTCGTCGTACGTCGTGCGCTGCATGGTCAGCAGGGCCGCTCCCGGCGGCTCGTCCAGCAGCTGCGCGTCCTCTTCGGTCGCCAGCCGGGCGCCGATGTGCTGCTCCGCCGCGTGCAGGCGGATCCCCGCCGAGCGCAGGAGCTGGTAGAGGCCCTTGTCGCGCAGTTCCTCGTCCGTCGGGTCGATGACGCCGTCGGGCAGGTAGTTGTTCATCAGGGCCAGGGGCTCGCCGTCGGTCGAGCGGATGCGGGTCAGCCGCCGCACCCGCGTCAGGCCCGGGGCCTCCAGCAGTTCGGCCACCTCGGCGTCGGCGTCCGCCACGCTGTTGGCCAGCACCCGCGACTCCGGCTTGCCGCCGAGCCCGGCGAGGTCGTCGAACAGGCTGCTCAGGCGCAGCGGGCGCGCCACCTTCGTCCGGACGACCTGGGTACCGACCCCGCGCCGCCGCACCAGCAGGCCCTGGTTGACCAGCGTCTGGATCGCCTGGCGGACGGTCGGGCGCGAAAGCCGCAGGCTCGCCGCCAGGTCCACCTCGTTGCCCAGCCGGGCGCCCGCGGGCAGGCGGCCGTCCTCGATCGCGGCGTGCAGCTGCTGCGAGACCTGGTGGTACAGCGGCTCCGGGCTGCCGGGGTCCAGCACGATCTCCCGGCCGGGATCCCAGGCCGGGTACGTGACGTCCACGCGGGACGACGGCGGCGGGGTGCTCATCAGCGGAAGCGTACCGTCACTCGGCCGGATGACCGTATGTCCATATGTCTTGACAAAGTCCGCCGGGCGCTGGCATCGTCGATCGCGTGACGGACATGGTGCGGCGGATCGTCGCCAAGCGAGTGCACGACCCGGGCGCGGTCGCCGAGGCGGCGGCGAGCCGCGTGCGGGCCGAGTCGCCCTTCAACGACAAGGGCCGCACGATGATCATCGCCGCGGACCACCCCGCCCGCGGCGCCATCGCCGTCGGCGGCAACCCCACGGCGATGGCGAACCGGGGCGAACTGCTGGAGCGGCTGTGCCTGGCGCTCGAACGCCCCGGCGTCACCGGCGTGCTGGGGACCGCGGACATCCTCGACGACCTGCTGCTGCTCGGCGTGCTCGACGGCAAGACGGTCATCGGGTCGATGAACCGCACGGGGCTGGCCGGGTCGAGTTTCGAGATCGACGACCGCTTCGCCTGCTACGACGCCGAATCGATCGAACGGATGCGGTTCGACGGGGGCAAGACCCTCACCCGCATCTGCCTCGACGACCCGGCCACGCCGGGCGTCCTGGAGAACACCGCGAAAGCGGTCAACGAACTGGCCGACCGCAAGCTCGTCGCGCTGGTCGAGCCGTTCCTGTCCCGGTGGACCGACGGACGCCTCAAGAACGACCTCTCCCCCGAGGCCGTCATCAAGTCGATCACGATCGCCGCCGGGCTCGGCCGCTCGTCGGCCTACACCTGGCTCAAGCTCCCCGTGGTGGACGAGATGGAGCGCGTACTCGCGTCGTCGACCCTGCCGGCCGTCCTGCTCGGCGGTGAGGTCACCGACCCGGACGCGGCCTTCGCGGCGTGGCAGCGCGCGCTCACCCAGCCGACCGTGCAAGGCCTGGTCGTGGGGCGTTCGCTGCTCTACCCGCACGACGGCGACGTCGCCAAGGCCGTCGACACCGCGGTGGGCCTGTTGTGACCACCCGGATTCAGCACACTACCCGTGGGAGCACCGTGAACACCGTCGAACACTGGATCAACGGCACCGCCACGTCCGCGGGCTCGACCCGCACGGCGCCCGTCTACGACCCGGCCACCGGGAAGCAGCAGGCCTCGGTCCTGCTCGCCGAAGCGTCCGATGTGGACACCGCCGTAGCGGCCGCGGGCAAGGCCTTCGAAGCGTGGGGCGACTCCTCGCTTTCCCAGCGCACCAAGGTGATGTTCGCCTTCCGCGAGCTGCTGGTGAAACACGAAGACGAGCTCGCCCGGATCATCTCCGGCGAACACGGCAAGGTCGTCGAGGACGCCCGCGGCGAGATCGTGCGCGGCCGCGAGGTGGTCGAGTACGCGTGCGGCATCGCCGACGCGCTCAAGGGCAGCTTCTCCGACCAGGTCTCCCGCGACGTCGACGTGCACGACTTCCGGCAGCCGCTCGGTGTCGTCGCCGGGATCACGCCGTTCAACTTCCCGATCATGGTCCCGCTGTGGATGCACCCGGTGGCGATCGCGACCGGCAACACGTTCGTCCTCAAGCCGAGCGAGCGCGACCCGTCGGCGTCGAACTTCGTCGCGCAGCTCTACGCCGAGGCCGGGCTGCCCGACGGCGTGTTCAACGTCGTGCACGGCGACAAGGTCGCGGTCGACGCGATCCTGGACCACCCCGACATCGCCGCGGTGTCGTTCGTCGGCTCGACCCCGATCGCCAAGTACGTGCACGAGCGCGGGACCGCGGCCGGCAAGCGCGTCCAGGCCCTCGGCGGGGCGAAGAACCACGCGGTCGTCCTGCCCGACGCCGATCTGGAGTACGCCGCGAACCAGCTGACCGCCGCCGCGTTCGGCTCGGCCGGGCAGCGGTGCATGGCGATCTCGGTCGGCGTGGCCGTCGGCGCGGCCGGCGACAAGCTGGTCGAGATCCTCGAGCGCAAGGCCCGCGAGATCAGGGTCGGTCCCGGCAGCGACCCGGCCAGCGACATGGGCCCGGTGGTCACCGAGGCCGCCCGCGAGCGCGTGGTGAACGCCGTCGCGCGGGGCGCGGAGCAGGGCGCGTCGGTGGTGGTCGACGGCCGCGGGCTGACGGTCGGCGGGTACGAGGAAGGCTTCTTCGTCGGGCCGTCCCTGCTGGACGACGTCACCACGGACATGCAGGCGTACCGCGAGGAGATCTTCGGCCCGGTGCTGGCGATCGTCCGCGCGGAGACCGTAGCCGAGGCGATCGCGATCATCAACGCCAACCCGTACGGCAACGGCACAGCGATCTTCACCGCCGGCGGCGAGGCGGCGCGCAGGTTCCAGCGCGAGGTCAAGGTCGGCATGATCGGCATCAACGTGCCGATCCCGGTCCCGATGTCGTACTACTCCTTCGGCGGCTGGAAGGACTCCCTGATCGGCGACAGCCCCATCCACGGCCCGGCAGGAGTCACTTTCTACACGCGCGCAAAGGTGGTCACGACGCGCTGGCCCCACACGACGACCCCGGCCGCGGCGTTCACGTTCCCCACCTCCAGCTGAACAAGCGGCGCGGGACGCCGCCCGGCACCTCGGTGGCCTGCAAGCCGAACCCGGGGTCCCGGAGCAGCGAATCCCGACGACCGCTGAAGTTCGGCTGCCGGCCCAGCACGTGCAGACACTGCACGGACCCAACTCCCGGCGGCTGGGCCCCGCCCAGAAGCTCCGCGGCGAAACTTCGAGCACCCCTAACCCGCACTCAGCAGGCACACCCGGTGCGGCCCGGAACTGCGGGCCGTCGAAAACCTGTGCAACGAACACGCCATGGTCGCCAGGTGAGGGCACGACCGCGGGTTCGGCTGGTCTCCTCGCAACGTGGATGCCAGCGCTCGATGCTCGCTGGCGATCGCCGACGACACACGACGCTGCCCGATCCCTGCCCCGCACGCTGCACCAGGTCGACCTCGGCGATAACGCCCTGGTCGAGTTGGACGGGTCGACGACGATCTGGCCGGCGAGGCCGCCCGGATCAACAACCGTCTCCGCGGCCCGCTCACCGGGATCCACCCCGCCTTCGAAGGCGCCATCGGCCCCAAAGCCAACCACTAGGCGGTGCGGGAAATCCTGTCCCGTTGAGGCGGCCCGGCAGGCATCGCCATGGCCGGCCGCCGCAAGCTCACCGCGATCGCCACCGCCCACGCACCCCGCATGGGCACCCAGCTCGTCGATGCGATCGTGACCGCGCTCGGTGAACAGCCGGTCATCGTTCCCGGCACAACGGCCGCGGACTTGGTGCTCCCCCGAGACCGGCCGACAGCTGCTGACCAACCATCCGGACACCCTCGGAGGACCGCCACAGTAACCGGAACACCCATCTCCGGTTTCCGGTACGGTGGGTAACGGCACCGACGAAGGAGGCCGCCATGGGCAACGTGGGCCCGATCCCGAAGACCGCCGTCGATCGCGTCAACACCTGCGTCGGCTCGCTCCGCGCTTCCCCGCGCTGGGGACGGCTGGTTCGCCGGCACCTCACGCAGGTCACCTACACGGGACGGCGGTCGGGCCGGACGTTCAGCACCCCCGTCGGCTACCGGCGGGCCGGTGACGTCGTCACCATCGGCGTCCGGCTGCCCGACGCCAAGCGGTGGTGGCGCAACTTCACCGGCGACGGTGGCCCGCTGTCCCTCGAACTCGACGACACCGAGCGCACCGGCCACGCCGTCGCCCGGCGCGACGAGAAGGGCCGCGTCACCGTCACCGTCCGGCTCCGCGAAGCCGAAACCGAAACCGCCTAGCGGGCCATCCCGTGCCAGAGCAGCTCGGCGAGACCCGCCGCGTCGCCGCGCCAGTCGCCGTTCGGGTCGAGCATGAGCAACCCCGCCAGGCCGCGCAGCACCACCAGCGGGTCGAGATCCGGTCGCACGGTCCCGGCCGCCTCGTTGGCCTTCAGCAACGTCGAGACCGCGCCGACCATCGCTTCGTACGCACTCGCCGGCAGCTCGCCGCGGGATGCCGTCGCGCGGCGCAGGGCGTCGGCCAGGCCCTTCTTGGTCATCATGTAGTGGGCCAGGTGGTCGGTCACCCACACCCGGAACGCCTCGTCCGCGGCGTGCTTCTCCAGCAGCACCGGCACGATGTCGACGATGTGCCGCACCTCCCGCTGGTACACCGCCAGGATCAGCGCCTCCGGCGTCGGGAAGTGCCGGTACACCGTGCCGACGCCGACCTCGGCCTGCTTCGCGATCGCGTTGAACGAGACCTCGCCCGTGCGGGCCAGCGACTCCGCGGCGACGACGAGGATGCGCTCGTGGTTGCGCCGGGTGTCCGCGCGCCGGGGGCTGACCGATCCCGTCGTCATCGTCCTCCCGTTCCTCGTGCCGTCCCGCCGAATCTAACCCAGACCTGGAGCGGCTCCAGCGTGTCCGGTTCGTTGCGAACCGGATTGTAATCCGCTAGCCTCGCCCAAAGGTGAAGCGGATGAGTATCCGCTCCCTGTTCGCCGCCACCACCACCGTCAGGTACCCATCCGGACGAGCTGCGGAAAGAGACCAGTGGACATCTCACTCGAAGTCAACGGCAGTACCGAACACCTGGACGTCGATCCCGGTGTGACCCTCCTCGACGCGCTGCGCGAGCGCCTCGACGTCACCGGCCCGAAGAAGGGCTGCGACCGCGGGCAGTGCGGCGCCTGCACCGTGCACGTCGGCGGCCGGCCCGTGCTCTCGTGCCTCACCCTGGCCGCCACCGTCAAGCAGCCGGTCACCACCGTCGAAGGACTGTCCACAGAGGACCGGCAGCACCCGGTGCAGCAGGCGTTCGTCGACCAGGACGCCCTGCAGTGCGGGTTCTGCACCGCCGGGCAGGTCATGTCGGCGGTCGCCGCCGTCGAGCAGGACGTCGAGGACGTGCGGGAGTTCATGTCCGGCAACCTCTGCCGGTGCTCCGCCTACCCGAACATCGTCAAGGCCGTCGAGCAGGCGAGGCGGGCCGATGCGTCCCTTTGAGCTGACCGCCCCCACCACCGTCGACGACGCGCTCGCGACGCCCGGCACGTTCCTGGCCGGCGGGACGACGCTGGTCGACCTCATGAAGCTCGACGTCCTCACGCCCGAGCACGTCCTGGACATCAACCAGGTCCCGCTGCACGGCATCGACACGAGCGACGGCCTGCGCTTCGGCGCGCTGGAGCGGATGAGCGCCATCGCCGCGCACCCGCAGGTCTACCCCGCGATCTCGCGCGCGCTGCTGCTGAGCGCGTCGCAGCAGATCCGGAACATGGCCAGCATCGGCGGGAACCTGCTGCAGCGCACGCGCTGCTCGTACTTCCGCGACGTCGCCACGCCGTGCAACAAGCGCGAGCCGGGCAGCGGCTGCTCGGCGATCGAGGGCGCCAACCGCATGCACGCGATCCTCGGCACCAGCGACTCGTGCGTCGCCACGCACGCCAGTGACGTCGCCGTCGCCCTGGTCGCGCTCGACGCGCGCCTGCAGCTGGCGAGCGCCGAAGGCACCCGCGAGGTCGCCCTCCGGGACTTCTACCAGCTGCCCGGCGACACCCCGGCGCTGGAGAACGACCTGCGCCCCGGCGAGCTGATCACCGAGGTGGTCGTCCCGCGGCTCGACTGGGCCACGAACTCGACCTACGTCAAGGTGCGCGACCGGCAGTCCTACGAGTTCGCGCTGTGCTCCGCCGCCGTCGCCCTCGACGTGCGCGACGGGAAGATCGCCGACGCGCGGGTCGCGGCCGGCGGCGTCGGGACCGTGCCGTGGCACCTGCCCGCCGTCGAGGACGCCCTGCGCGGCGCCCCGGCGACCCAAGCCACCTTCGAAGCCGCCGCGACCGTGGCCGCCGACGGCGCGCGCCCGTTGTCCGACAACGGTTTCAAGGTGTCACTGCTGAAGCGGACGATCGTCCGCGCCCTGCTCGAACTGACCGAGGGGAGCTCCCGATGATCACCCGGCTCGACGCGCCGCTGAAGGTCACCGGCGAGGCCAAGTACGGCGCCGACCACTCCTTCCCCGGCATGGTCTACGGCTACGTCGTGCTCAGCACGGTCGCCCACGGCGAGATCGAAGCCATGGACTTCTCCGCCGCGCGGGCAGCCCCGGGCGTCGTCGGCGTGTACTCGCCGTTCGACCCGCTGACGCTGAAGACGGCGACCTCGCCGCTGTTCGGCGAGACCTGGGTTCCGCTGCAGACCAAGGAAGTCACCTACTACGGCCAGCCGATCGGCTTCGTCGTCGCGGAGACGTTCGAGCAGGCCCGGGACGCGGCGGCGCTCGTCGCGGTCGGCTACCGCGAGCTGCCGGCGAAGACGTCGCTCACCGACGGCCTCGCCGACGCCGAAGACGCGCCCCCGGCCCGCGACGGCGCCCCGCCGACGCTGGCGATCCTCGAGGACGGCGTCGAATCCATCGAAGACGCGTTCGCCGCGAGCCCGGTGGTCGTCGAAGCGACCTACTCGACCGCGACGCAGAACCACGCCGCGATGGAGCCGCACTCCGCCGTCGCCGTGTGGGACGGCGGCGAGGTGACCGTCTACAGCGGCAACCAGGCGTCGAACCTGCAGGCGATGGAGCTCGCCAGCGCCCTCGACGTGCCGCTGGAGGCCGTGCACTGCGTGAACCCGTTCGTGGGCGGGGCGTTCGGCGGCAAGGGCCGCACGTCCGCACCGGCGTTCCTGGCCGCCGCGGCCGCCCGCGACCTCGGCCGGCCGGTGAAGTCCACACTGGCCCGCGAACAGGTCTTCACCGCGACGGCGGGCCGGGCCGCGACGGTCCAGACGATCAAGCTCGGCGCGGAGCGCGACGGCAGCCTGGTCGCCTTGAGCCACGACTCCTGGTGCAGCACGGACACCGCGCGGTCGTTCGTCGAGCCGACGTCGCACGGCACCTCGCGCGAGTGGTACGCGACGCGGAACCTGGCCATCAGCCAGAAGATCGTGCCGCTGAACATCCCGCCGACGACGTTCATGCGGGCTCCCGGCGAGGCGCCCGGCTCGTTCGCGCTGGAGAGCGCGATCGACGAGCTCGCCGAAGCCCTCGGCATGGACCCGATCGAGCTGCGGATCAAGAACAACTCGATCGCCCCGCCGGGCAAGGACCTGCAGTGGGCGAGCAAGCACCTCGACGAGTGCTTCCGCGTCGGCTCGGCCCGGTTCGGCTGGCAGCACCGCCGGCCGGGCGGGCACACCGACGGCGACTGGCTCGTCGGGATGGGCGCCGCGACCGCGATGTTCCCGGCGCTGCGGTTCCCGGCCACGGTCGGGATCACGCTGCGGGCGGACGACACCGCCGACGTCGCGACGAGCGGCGCGGACCCCGGTACCGGCCTGCTGACCGTGCTTTCCCTGATCGGCGCGGAGTCGCTGGACATCCCGGCGGACCGGATCACCCCGCGGCTCGGCGACTCGTCGCTCCCGCCGGGCGGCCTCTCCGGCGGTTCGACGGCGACGGCGAGCGCGGGCACGGCGATCATGATCGCCGCGACCAAGGCGATCGACGAGCTCGTGGCCCTGGCTTCCGACCCCGGCGCGCCGTTCGAAGGCGCCGAAGTCACCTACGCCGACGGCCACGTCTTCGCCGATGGCAAGTCCATGACGTTCGGCGAGCTGCTGCGGACGCTGGGCCGGGAGACGCTCGAGGTGACCGGCTCGTCGGCGCCCGGCGAGGAGCTGACCAAGCACTCGTTCAGCTCGTGGGGCGCCCAGTTCTGCGAGGTCCGCGTGCACAAGTGGACGCGGGAAGCCCGGGTGTCGCGGATGCTCGGCGTGTTCGACGCGGGCCGGATCATCAACGACAAGGCGGCCCGCAGCCAGATCATGGGCGGCATGATCTGGGGCGTCTCGGCGGCTTTGCACGAGGGCCTGGAGATCGAGGCGAACGGCCGGCTCGCGAACGGCGACTTCGCGAGCTACCTGCTCCCGGTGAACGCCGACATCCCCGAGGTCGACGTCCAGTTCGTCGAGTACCCGGACACCCTGCACAACGCGGTCGGCGCGCGGGGGCTCGGCGAGATCGGCACGGTCGGCATGGCCGCGGCGATCGCCAACGCCGTGCACAACGCCACCGGCATCCGGGTCCGGCACATCCCGATCACCATCGAAGATCTGCTCGAAGACTGAGCCGGGGGCGGGGCACGCGCGCGTGTCCCGCCCCCGCGTTCGTCCACCTGGCGCAACGGAACCGGCGCCGTTATCCATCCGCGACATCCCGCGACGGTTCGCCCATGACGGCGGCCCGTCCTCGGTCCTAGGCTGACGGGCGCTCGCCCGATCTTCCTCGAAGGGACCCCCCGGCATGACCGACCCCGTCGTCCCCACCACGTCCGGCGCGGTCCGCGGTCACGTCACCGCCGCCGGCTTCGCGCTGTTCCGCGGGATCCCGTACGCCGCCGCGCCCGAGGGCGACCTGCGCTTCGCCGAACCCGTCCCGGCCCCGCCGTGGGAGGACGTCCGCGACGCGAGCAGACCCGGGCCGACCGCACCGCAACGCCGGCACGACGTGCCCGGGCTCGACCTCTCCCCGCTGACCGGCGCCGGCTGGCGGCCGGGCCCGGAGTACCTCACGGTCGACGTCTGGACCCCGCAGCTCGGCGCGGCCGGCCTGCCCGTGCTCGTGTTCGTGCACGGCGGCGCGTTCCTCGGCGGCACCGGGTCGGCACCGGCCTACGACGGCACGTCGTTCTCGCACGCCGGCGCGGTGCTCGTGACCGTCCAGTACCGCCTCGGCGTCGACGGCTTCCTGCCGCTGGAGGGCGGCACGACCAACCTCGGGCTGCGCGACCAGCTCGCGGCGCTGCGGTGGGTCCAGGAGAACATCGACGGCTTCGGCGGCGACCCCGGCAACGTCACCTTCTTCGGCGCCGCCTCCGGCGCGGTCAGCGTCGCCTGCCTGCTCGGTTCCCCGCTCTCGCAGGGCCTGTTCCACCGGGCCATCGTCCAGAGTGGACACCCGGACATGGTGCGCGACGGCGTCCAGTCCCGCCGCCTCGCCCGGGTGATCGCCGACGAGCTGAAGGCCGAACCGACCGCCGAGGCGTTCCGGAAGGTCTCGACCGAGCAGCTGCTCGACGCGCAGGACGCCGTCCTGCGGCCCGGCGGGGCCCCCGACCTGCGCGACGCGCTCGGCTACGACCGCGGGTACGGCCTCAGCCCGTTCCTCCCGATGGTCGGCGACGACGTCCTGCCGCAGCACCCGGCCAAGGCGATCCGCGCGGGCGCGGGCCGCGACGTCGACCTGGTCGTCGGCAGCTGCAGCGAGGAAATGCGGCTCTACCTGGTCCCCAACGGCGCGCTGGAGGCGGTCACCGACGACCAGGCCGTGGCGTCGCTGGCGGTGTCGCACCCCGACCCGGCCGGCGTGCTCCACCGGTACGGCCTGGGCTCGGACCGCTCGGCGGGCGAGGTCCTCGTCGCGGCCCTGACCGACCTGGTCTTCCGCGACGGCGTGCGCGACCTGGCCGAGCACCACGCCGGCCGGACCTTCCGCTACGAGTTCGAGTGGGGTTCCCCGCTGCTCGAAGGCAGCCTGGGCGCGTGCCACGGGCTCGAGCTGCCGTTCGTGTTCGACGCGCTGGGACCGCTGTCCGGGCCGAGGGGCCTGCTGGGCGAGCACCCGCCGCGGGAGCTGGCCCGCGACCTGAACGGCGCGTGGTACCGCTTCGCCGCGACCGGCGCGCCCGGCTGGGAGGAGTACGCGGGCGAGGAGACGGTGTTCCACACGTACTGAGCCGCGAGCACCCCGCGCCGGTGTCCGGCCGGGGTGGCGTCGAGCAGGGCCGGACCGGACCCGGCCGCGATCCGGTGGCCTGCGTGGCACGGCCGCGCTCCGCTACCGCTGCCGACCGGAGCAGCCCCTGCCTGACCCCTACCCCGGGGGGCGGTTGACGACGCCCCGCCCCGCTGACAGGCTCGAACCGCCCGGACGGCCGGACGAAATGGGGACCACCGATGCCCGAGGCGGGCTCCGCCGCACCGCCGCGCACGCTCGTTCGCACGCTGCTGCGCAGCGGCACACCCGCGGAGCCGGCCGAGCCTCCCGACGAGCACAGCGATCTCGCCGCCGTCGGGGACGCGACGCTCGCCCGCGCCGCGCGCTACTGGGTCGTCGTGCCGCTGGCCTACCGGATCGCGGCGTTCGTCAAGGTGTTCATCGGGTTCGCCGCGGCCAACGGCCGGGTCGGGCTCGGGCCGGTGCTGGCCGCCACGGTGTTCGCCGTCGCCGCCAACACCGGCGCGGTCGCCTGGGTGCTGCGCGCGGGCGGGCTGCGGGCCCGCGTCACCGGCCGCGCCCTGGCGCTGGACCTGGCCGTCGGGGTGGCGCTCAACTTCGCCGTCGCCGTGACGGCCCCGCCGGCGGTGCAGCCGTTCGCGGTCGACGTGTCCTGGACCTGGCTGGTCGGCGCGGTCGCGATGTGGGCGGGGACGTCCGGGCTGCCCTCGGCGCTGTGGCTGGTGGTGGCGGCCGCCCCGCTCCGGGCGGCGCTCACCCTGGCCGGCGGTCTCCCCCTGACCGACCAGCTCTCCGTGACGCGGTCGATCGGCTGCATGATCGCGCTGGCGGTGGCGATCGTGCTCGCCGCCGGCATCCTCATCCTGCTCGGCGCCGGCACCCGGTTCGCGGTGGACATCGGGATCCGGCGCGGGCGCGAGGCCGAGCGGCGCCGCACGCGGCGCATCATGCACGACAGCGTCCTGCAGACGCTGGAAGCGCTGGCCATCTCGGCCCCGGGCGACGACGCGCACGCCGTGAGCCGGCTGTCCGAGGTGCGTTCGGTGGCGAAGGCGGAGGCGGCCGAGATCCGCCGCCGGATCACCGAGCCGATCCCGAA
Organism: Amycolatopsis sp. NBRC 101858; assembly: GCF_030269325.1. Lineage (GTDB taxonomy): Bacteria > Actinomycetota > Actinomycetes > Mycobacteriales > Pseudonocardiaceae > Amycolatopsis > Amycolatopsis ponsaeliensis. The sequence continues at coordinate 376,836 of NZ_BSTD01000003.1, forward strand.
CGGGACGAGGCGCGGGTTCGCGGTCGAGCTGGCCGACGTCGCGACCGAGATGGCCCGCGACGGCCTGCGCACCCAGCTCGTGGCGGCGGACTTCGCCGACGACGACAAGCTGTCCCAGGACCGCCGCACGGCGATGTGCGACGCGGTGCGGGAAGCGCTGCGCAACACGGTGAAGCACTCCGGAACGAAGCAGGTCGTGCTGCGCGTGGAGGAGCGCGACGGCGGGATCGCGGTGGTGGCGCGCGACCAGGGCCAGGGCTTCGACGTCAACGACCGGCCGCCGGGCTTCGGCATCACCCAGTCGATCCTCGCCCGGCTGGCCGAGGTGGGCGGCCACGGCACGGTGGACTCCCAGCCGGGCCGCGGCACCCGCGTGACGATGTGGGTGCCGAACTAGGCCCGCACCCGGCGACAACGCTTCTGCGCTGCCGCACAAGACCGCGGGGGTGTCCGGGGCGCACCATGCCCGGACAAGCCACCGCGGGAGGAGAATCCCATGTCCGACGCACTGCGCCGCGACGCGCTGGGCACGCCGGGTGTCGTCTTCCTCGTGCTGGCCGCCGTCGCGCCGCTCACCGGCATCGTCGTCATCGCCGCCTTGGGCATCGCGCTCGGGAACGGCGGCGGCATGCCCGGCGCGTTCCTGCTCGCCGCCGTGATCCTCGTGCTCTTCGGCGTCGGCTACGCGCAGATGAGCAGGGTCGTCACCGGCGCGGGCGGGTTCTACGTCTACGTCACAAAGGGCCTCGGCCGCCCGCTCGGCCTGGTCGCGGCGCTGATCGCGCTGCTGGGCTACAACTGCTTCGTCGCCGGCGCGGTCGGGACGAGCGGGTTCTTCACCGCGAACGTCGTCGAGCAGGTCTTCGGGTGGCACACGCCGTGGCAGCTGTGGAGCCTCCTCTCCGCCGCCGCGGTGTTCGCGCTCGGCCGGCGCGGGGTCGACGTCAGCGCGAAGGTCCTCGGGGTCTCGCTCGTCCTGGAGGTGTCGATCCTGCTCGTCCTCGACGTCGCGGTCGCCGTCCGGACCGGCCTGGACGTCCACGCCTTCGCGCCGGGCGTGGTCTTCTCCGGCTCGGTCGGGGTCGCGTTCCTGTTCGCTTTCAACGCTTTCGTCGGCTTCGAGGCCACCGGGCTGTTCAGCGAAGAGGCACGGGACCCGCACCGCACGATCTCCCGCGCGACCTACACGGCGATCGTGCTCATCGGCGTCTTCGCCGCGTTCACGACGTGGGCGGTCGTCAGCGCGACGAACGTCGCCGAGGCCGGGAAGACCGCCCAGGACCACCTCGCGACCGGGGACCTGGTCTTCTCGATCAGCCGGACGTACCTGGGCTCGTTCCTCACCGACGTGATGATGCTGCTGCTGGTCGTCAGCCTGTTCGCGGCGCTGCTCGCGCTGCACAACTCGGCGACGCGCTACCTGTTCGCGCTCGGCCGGGCCCGGGTGCTGCCCGCGGTCCTCGGCCGGACGAACGCGGGCAACGGCGCGCCGTACGTCGCCAGCGGCACGCAGATCGGGGTGGCGACGCTGATCGCGGCGGGGTACGCGCTGGCCGGGCTGGACCCGCTCGCCGACCTCACCGCCAGCATGACCGGCATCGGGACGCTCGGGGTGATCGCCCTGCAGGCCCTGGCCGGGGTCGCCGTCGTCGCGTTCTTCCGCCGGCGGCGCGACCCCCGGATCTGGCGCACGGCGGTGGCGCCCGGCCTCGGCGGGCTCGGCCTGATCGCCGTGACGACGCTGGCGTTCCTCAACTTCCCCACCCTCGCCGGGTCCGACGCGCCGGCGATCGCGCTGCTGCCGTGGCTGCTGGCCGTGGCGGTGGCCGGCGGGCTCGCGCTCGCGGTGTGGCTGCGGCGGCGCCGGCCGGAGGTCTACGCGGGCCTGGACGAACTCGGGCTCGAAACCGTCTCCGGCTAGGCCGCGCGCCGGGCGGCGCGCTCGGCGGCCAGGCTCGCGCGGCACGCCGCGGTCAGCCGGGTGGTGGCGGCGCTGCCGCCGTGGCCGCAGCGCGGGCAGGTCATCGCGACGGCCAGGGACAGCTCGTCGACGGCGACGCACAGCTCGGTCCGGCAGCCGCGGCACCAGCGGTGCCGGGTGACCGGGCTGACGTGCGCCGGCGACGCGACGCACTGGTGGATCCACCGGCCGTGCACGTGGCAGGTCAGGCGGTCGTCGGGGGCCAGCAGGCCGATGTCCTCGGCGTCGTCTTCGGTGGCGAGCAGGACCGGCAGGCTGCGGACCCGGGTGGTGGTGCACGTCGTGGCGGTCATCGCGATCCCCTTTCTCCGCTTGTTCGTCGAAGGGGGATCGCCGGATTCGACATCGGGACCAGGTTGGCCGGAACTCGGCGGTTCTTGGCATTCCAGCCACTGCCCGGCCCGCACGAAGATCGGTAACTTCGGCGCGTGTCGAAAATCCTGCTCTCGGTCCACGTCCTGGCGGCGATCCTCGCCGTCGGCCCGGTCGCCGTCGCGGCCAGCATGTTCCCCGCCGCCGTCCGGAAGGGCGATCTCAAAATCGCGAAGGTGCTGCACCGGATCTGCCGCGTGTACGCCTACGCCGCCGTCGCGGTGCCGGTGTTCGGCTTCGGCGTCGCGGGCACGATGCACGTCATGGGCGACCCGTGGCTGCTCGTGTCCATCGGGCTGACCGCCGTGGCGGCGGCGGTGCTCGCGGTGCTGGTGCTGCCGCGGCAACGACGGCTGCTGGCCGAAGAGTCCACCGCGAGCAAACTGGGCAGGCTGGCCATGGTCACCGGGGTGTTCAACCTGCTGTGGGCCGCGGTGACGGTCCTGATGATCGTGCGGCCGGGCTCCTCGACCGGCGCCTAACCGGGCACGCGGACGGCGACGAAGTCCGGCCGCTGCCGCAGGACGAAGCCGAGCGAGAGGTACAGGCGGATCGCGGAGGTGTTGCTCGCGGCCGCGTGCATCATCGGCGTCTCGCCGCGCTCGCGGATGCCCGCCGCCACGGCGTGCACGAGCCGCGTCGCGAGGCCCTGCCCGCGGTACGCCGGGTCGGTGCACACCGCGCTGATTTCGGTGTAGCCGGGCGGGTGCAGCCGCTCGCCGGCCATCGCGACCAGCGCGCCGTTCCGCCGGATCCCCAGGTACGTGCCGAGTTCGACGGTCCGCTTCCGGAACGGCCCGGGCTTCGTCCGTTCGACGAGGTCCAGCATCTCCGGCACGTCCGAGAGCCCCAGCCGCACGGCTTCCGGGTCCGGCGCGGCCGCGACGCTCTCGTCCACGAGCTGGACGCCGGGCAGCGCGTCGAGCACTTCCCAGCCGGCCGGCGGCCGGGCGGCGGTGGCCGCGAGCACCACGACGGCTCCCGGCCCGCCGAGCCCGGCGACGTCGAGCCAGTCCTGCTCGCCGGGATCGTCGGGAAGACCGAGGAACGGTGCGATGTCCTCGGGGTAGCGCACCACGCGCCCACGGCGTTCCGCGAAGCGGGCGTGCGGGCCGGTCAGCGACGCCCAAGTCGGGTTGTCGAGCGGAGAAGACATACCGCCAGGATGCGCAAAACCGCCGTCCGCCCGGCGGCGCTCCCACATCCTGAGCAAGCGCTCAGCCGACCGTGGTCAGCTCGTCGTCGGAGAGCACCCCGGACCCGGCCGACACGACCAGCCTGCCCGCACCCACCTGGTAGGTGTAGTCGCCGTTCTTCGCGACGAAACCGTCGCCCGCGGCCCGGGCGGGCAGCACGATGTGGGTGTCGTCCGAGGCCGCCTGCCCGCGGGCCTGGCCGTCGTAGAAGATCCGCCCGTCGGGGACCTGGCAGATCGTGATCAGGGACTTCACCGTCTGCGCGACCAGCAGCGCCGTCCCCTGGCCGCCCGGCAGGTACCGGGCCGCGTCGCCCGGGCACGGCTTCCCCGTGGGCGTCGCCGAGGTCGACGTCGTCGTGGACGGCGTCACCGGCGGGGTGACGCCTTGCGCGGTCGTGACCACGGTCTTGGTCGTCGGCAGGGCGGGCGTCGTGTACGACGGGAACGGCCCGGACGCGTCGGGCGAGGGCTTCGAGCGCGAGGTGAACAGCAGGACCCCGCCGATCGCGACCCCGGCGACCAGCATCAGGGCCAGCAGCACCCACAGCGCTCGCGCGCGAGCCCGGCCCGGGGCCAGGCTCGCGCAGGTACCGCAGCGCCCGGCCGCGGGGTCGTTGACCGCGCCGCACTGCGCGCACGTCCAGGGGGAACCCGCCATCGGGCCTCCTTCGCCCCGGCGCGGAAGCACGCCGGCCCCTCATCGTCACCGACGCGGGCGCGGGCTGCAACGCCCCCTTACGCCTGATGGACGACGTTGACCATCCACGGGATGCCGAACTTGTCGACGCAGGCACCGAATTCGTCGCCCCACATCTGCTTTTCGAACGGAACCGTCACGGTGCCGCCCTCGCTCAGCTTGTCCCAGTAGCCGCGCAGGTCGCCCGCGTCGTCGCCGCTGAGGCTCACCGTGATGTTCGTGCCCGGGTTGTGGTCCATCCCGGCCGGGGTGTCGGACGCCATGAGCGTGTAACCGTGGTCGGTCTCCAGCTGGGCGTGCATGATCTTCTCCGCGTCCGCTCCTTCGGGTGAACCGAATTCCCCGAACGTGTTCACGGTCAGCGTGCCGCCGAAGATGCTCTTGTAGAACTCCATGGCCTGGCGCGCCTCGGCGCGGAAGCTCAGGTACGGGTTGAGAACGGTCGCCACGGCGAACTCCTTCTGCTCGAAGAGAGCAGCATCCTCGCAGAAGCCCGTGACCTCGACAAACGCGGGAATTTCAGACGACGAACCGGCGGTGCGCGTGCGGTTCCAACGGCAGCGCGCCGTACAGCGCGGCGCGGGCACGCAGCTCCAGCGCGGGGTCGAGGGGCTGCGTCCCGGCGGCCGCGGCGGTGTGGAAGGTGCCGCGGTCGAACAGGTAGACCAGCGCGAGCTTGCGGTCGCGGCGCCCGTCCGGCTCGGCGAACTCGACGGTCGCCGACCGCAGGCAGCCGCCGTAACCCGCCCGCGCCAGCCGGTCCGCGACGTCGACCAGGTCGGCGGTCAGCACGCGCAGGTCGCGGTTGCGGCGCCAGCACCGGACGGTCGAGCGGCCGTGGAGGTCCTGCGTGACCAGCGGGTGCACGGGCAGCCGGGCCGACGTCGCGGCGATCAGCTCCGCCTCGGTGCGGGCCAGGGCATCACCGTCCACCTTGAACCCGACCGTGCCGCCGCCGGTGGGCGTGAGGCCGAGCGCGGCGCGCATCCGCGGGGCGGCCGCGGCGAGGGTGTAGAGGGAGTTCAGGTGCGGACGGGACGTCCAGCAGCGGACGAGCTTGCTGTCCAGCAGGGTCACGGGCGGTGTGTCCTATCTCGGTCGAGAAGACCGCCGGGCCGGGCGCTCTGGCAATGTCCACAGTGGACGTCAGGCGCGGGGACGCGGGGTCGGAAAGGACAGCATGCGCCCGCGGCCGCCGGTCCGGACCGGAACCGAGCGATCACGCGGCGAGCGGCAGCACTTCGCCGCCGAACGGTCACACCGGGTCAGGTTCAGCCGATCAGCGGTATCCCTCTCGCCTCACGGGACCGTCACGACCACCTTGCCGAGGTTGCGCCGGCTCCGGAACCGCTCGAACGCCGCCCCGGCGTCGTCGAACGGGAAGACGCTGTCGACGACCGGCTCGAGCGGCCGGACCGCGAGCCACCGGAGGAGGTCCTCGGTGTCCTCGCGGCTGCCGACCCAGATCTTCCGGATGGTCGCGCCGCTGCGGAAGAGGTCCATGAAGTCGACCGGCGGTCCGCTGCGGCCGACGAACCCGACGAGCGCGATGTCGGCGTGGTGCGTTCCCGCCGCGACGAGCGACTGCGCGAACGTGCCGGGCCCGCCGACCTCGACGATCCGGTCGGCACCGCGGCCGCCGGTGGCGTCGAGGACGGCTTTGCCCCACTCGGGCGTCGCGGTGTAGTCGATGACGACGTCCGCGCCGAGTTCGGTCAGCTTGGCCGCCTTGGCCGCGCTCGACGTCGTCGCGACGACCCGGGCGCCGTGCTGCTTGGCGAGCTGCAGGGCGAACAGCGACACACCGCCGGTGCCGAGGGTGAGCACGACCTCGCCCGGCTTCACCCCGCCGAGCGAGGTCCAGGCCGTCACCGCGGCGCACGGCAGCGTCGCCCCTTGCTCGTAGCTCAGGGAATCCGGCAACGCGACGAGCGCGTGCCCCCCGACGGCGCGGTACTCCGCGAGCCAGCCGTCCTGGCCGTTCCCGTAGCCGGTCAGGGTGCCGGGCAGCCGTCCGGCGATCCAGTCCGAGTGGAAGGCGTTGAGCACGCGGTCACCGGCCTTGAACCGCGTGACCCCCTCGCCGACCGCGGCGACCTCGCCCGCGGCGTCGGACAGCGGGATCAGGCTCCCCGAGCCGGTGGCGAAGTGGTCGCCGTCGAGGATGAGCAGGTCCCGGTAGTTCAGCGACGTCGCCCGGACCCGGACGAGCACCTCCCCGCGTCGCGGCTCGGGCGTGGGCTCTTCGCGCTGGACCAGGCTTCCGGCCTCGGGACGGTAGACACGCACTGGGCGACCTCCTCATGTTAACCGATTGGCTAACATCGACCTTGGCACAGCGAGCGACACCCCGGCAAGCAGGGATACTCGGACCATGGCCAGCCGCACCGCGACCCCGTTGGAGCACCCGGCCCTCGCGGACGTCTCGTTCCCCGAGGCCCTGGAAGCACTGCGCGACCCGCACCGGCTGGCCATGGTCGCCGCCCTCGCCCGCGAACCCGGCCAGTCGTGCGGCGCGATCATGCCACCGGTCAGCAAGCCCGCAGCGTCCCGGCACTTCAAGATCCTCCGCGCGGCCGGCCTGCTGAAGCAGTGGGACAGCGGCACACAGCGGCTCAACGCGTTGCGCCGCGAGGAGTTCGACGCCCGCTTCCCCGGCCTGCTCGACCTGGCGCTCGCGGAAGCCGCACGCCTGCCGGGCTGATTTTCTCCGCATTTCTCCCCTAACAGACATTTAGCATTGCTAATAGATCTGAGTCAGAGCTACTTTGGCGGCATGACCGAACTCGCCGACCGACTGCTCGGCGCCGTCCAGGGGATCCGCCGGGTGGTGCGCCGCCGCACCCGCGCCGAAGTACCCGGCTTCCCGCTGCCCGGCGCGCAGGTCGAGGTCCTGCGCGTGGTGGCCGACCACCCCGGCATCGGCGTCGCCGCGGCCGCGCGCGAGCTGCACCTGGCCGCCAACTCGGTCAGCACGCTGGTGAACCAGCTCGTCGACGCCGGCCTGCTGCGACGCGAAGCCGATCCCGCCGACCGGCGCGCGGCAAGGCTGGAGATCACCGACGCCGCCCGCGAGCGGATGGCTTCGTTGCGGCGCGCCCGCACCGGGCTGGTCGCCGAAGCGCTCACCGGACTGTCCGAAGAGGACACAGCGGCGATCGAACAGGCGTTGCCGGCGCTCGAAAAACTCATGGGCATCCTGAAGGAGCAGCCATGACCGAACCCGCGGTGCGGTGCACCGAGCTGAGCCACTCGTTCGGGACGACCCGCGCGGTGGACGGCGTCGACCTCGAGATCGCCCCCGGCGAAGTGTTCGGCTTGCTCGGCCCGAACGGGGCAGGCAAGACGACGACGCTGCGGATGATCACCACGCTGCTGCCTGCGGCGGCGGGCCACATCACGGTGTTCGGCGTCGACGTCGCGCGCCGCCGGATGGCCGTGCGGCGGCTGATCGGCTACGTCCCGCAGCAGCTGTCGGCCGACGGCGCGCTGACCGGGCGCGAGAACGTCGCGTTGTTCGCAAGACTCTTCGACGTGCCACGCGCGCGTCGGGACGCCGAGGTGCGGCGCGCCCTGGACCTCGTCGGGCTGGCCGACGAAGCCGACCGCGTCGCGAAGGGCTACTCCGGCGGCATGATCCGCCGGCTCGAGCTCGCCCAGGCCCTGGTCAGCTCGCCGCGGCTGCTGATCCTCGACGAGCCGACGATCGGGCTCGACCCGGTCGCGCGCTCGGCCGTGTGGGAGCGGATCACGCAGATCCGCACCGACACCGGCATGACCGTGCTCGTGACCACGCACTACATGGACGAGGCCGAGCAGTACTGCGACCGCGTCGCGCTCATGCACACCGGCCGGATCCGGGCGCTGGGCACCCCCGCCGACCTCGAGACCGACCTCGGCCCGGGGTCCACATTGGACGACGTCTTCCGGGCGGTCACCGGCGACCGCCTCGAAACCGACGAAGGAGGGATCCGCAGTGTCCGTGCCGCTCGCCGCACCGCCCGCCGTCTCGGCTGACCCCGGCCCGCTGCGCCAGGCGCGCATCCTCGCCGCGCGCGTCGGCGCGATGTGCCTGGTCGAACTCCAGAAGCTGCGCCGGGACCAGACCGAACTGCTCACCCGGGCGATCCAGCCCGCGCTGTGGTTGCTGATCTTCGGGGAGACGTTCACCCGGCTGCGCGCGATCCCGACCGGCTCGACGCCGTACCTCGACTACCTCGCGCCCGGCATCCTCGCGCAGTCGGCGTTGTTCATCTCGATCTTCTACGGCATCCAGATCATCTGGGAACGCGACGCGGGCGTGCTCGCCAAGCTCCTGGTGACCCCGACCCCGCGCGCCGCGCTCGTCGCGGGGAAGGCGTTCGCCGCCGGGGTCCGCGCGCTCGTGCAGGCGCTGATGGTGCTGGTCCTGGCTGCGATCCTCGGCGTCGGGCTGACCGTGAACCCGTTGAAGCTGCTGGCGATGGCCGTGGTGCTCGTGCTCGGGTCGGCGTTCTTCTGCTGCCTGTCCATCGTGATCGCCGGGATCGTGCTGTCGCGCGAACGGTTGATGGGCATCGGCCAGGCCATCACGATGCCGCTGTTCTTCGGCTCCAACGCGCTGTACCCGGTGGACCTGATGCCGTCGTGGCTGAAGGTGCTCAGCCACGTCAACCCGCTGAGCTACCAGGTCGACGCGCTGCGCGGGCTGCTGATCGGCACCCCGTCGCACCTCGGGCTCGACTTCGGCGTGCTGGCCGCGGCGACCGCAGTCGCGATCGCCGTGGCTTCGGCCCTGCTCGGCAGGTTGGCCCGTTGAGGCGCATATCTCACCGAACGGCGGCTTCATTCCCCGGTGGCTAATCTCGGATTCGTGAATGGTCGCCCTGGCGTGGTCTCTTTTGCCGGTTTGTGCGTTCTCGCCGGAATTCTGGTGGCGGGCACGGTGGCGCCCGCCGCCATCGGCGCCGGCCTGCTGTCGAATCAGGTCAGCGATTCGGTGGACGCCATTTCCGCCCAGCTCGCCGCCGCCGATCCGCCGCTGACGACGACGGTGACCGACCGCGACGGCACCCCGATCGCCACGCTCTACGCGCAGTACCGCCTCCCGGTCACCCCGGCGGGGATCGCGATGACGATGAAGGCCGCCATCATCGGGATCGAAGACCGCCGGTTCTACACCGAAGGCGGCGTCGACGTGCAGGGCATGCTCCGCGCGGCGGTCAACGACAGCGCCGGCGGCTCGCTGCAGGGCGCGTCGACGATCACCCAGCAGTACGTCAAGAACTACCTCGTGAACGTCGTCGACCGGACCAACCCGATCGCGCAGCAGGAAGACCGTGAAGACTCGCTCGCGCGCAAGCTGCGCGAAGCGAAAATGGCCGTCCAGCTCAACGACACGACGAGCAAAGACGACATTCTGGCGGATTATCTCAACGTGGTCGAATTCAGCGGAACCGTGTATGGGGTCGGCGCCGCCGCGAAAGCGTATTTCGGGACGACAGCGGACAAACTGACCGTCCCGCAGGCGGCGTTGCTCGCCGGAATGGTGAACAACCCCAGCATCTACAACCCGTACACGCACCCGGACAAGGCCCTGCAGCGCCGGAATCTCGTCATCGACGCCATGGTCTCCAACGGCTCGCTCCCGGCGTCCTACGCGGCGACGGCCAAGGCGGCCCCGCTCGGACTGCTGCCGAACGGGCCGGTGACGCCGTCCGGGACGTGCATGGGCGCGGCGCCGGACGCGGGATTCTTCTGCACCTACGCGGAGAACTACCTGGTGCACGCCGGGTTCACCGCGGATCAGCTGGCCACCGGCGGCTACACGATCAAGACCACCCTCGACCCGCGCGTCTCCCAGGTGACGAAGGACGCCGTCGACGCGAACGTGCCGACCACCCAGGACGGCGTGGCGAACACCTTCGCCGTCGTCCAGCCGGGCTCGAGCGGTCACCAGGTGCTCGCCATGGTCGCGAACCGGAACTACGGCACGGATCCGGCGCAGGGCGAGACGTCCACGGACATCGTCGCCGACGCGAGCAACGAGTTCGGCGCGGGCTCGTCGTTCAAGATCTTCACCTCGGCGGCGGCGCTCGTCACCGGCAAGGCGGGCCTGGAGACGCCGCTGCCCAACCCGGATAGCCAGTGCTTCGCGCCGCCGAACGCCAACGCGCACACGGCCTGCTACACCGTCCACAACGACGGCCACTACGCCGACCCGATCAGCCTCGCCGACGGCCTCGCGACGTCGCCGAACGTCGCTTTCGTCGGGCTCGAGAACCAGGTCGGGATGCCCGCCGTGCTCGACATGGCGTACAAGCTGGGGCTGCGCAACACCCTCGCGACGAACGACGCCGGGGCCGCGCCGAACCCGGCGTCGGGCAACCCGCAGTACAACGAGCCGCAGTCGAAGTACTTCCAGAACCTGCTGTCGTTCACCCTCGGCAACAGCCCGGTCAGCCCGCTGGAGATGGCGAACGTGTCGGCGACGCTGATGAGCGGCGGCGTCTGGTGCCCGCCGAACCCGATCCTTTCGGTGACCGACCGGAACGGGAACGCCGTCCCGGTGCAGCAGCAGGCGTGCGAGCAGGTCATCCCGACCGGCGTGGCGAACACGCTCGAAGCGGGCTTGAGCAAGGACACGACGGACGGCACGTCGGCCCAGGCGGCGCACGCGGCCGGCTGGACGCGCCCCGACATCGGCAAGACGGGCACGACGCAGCAGAGCGAGTCGGTGGCGTTCGTCGGCGGCGTCGACGGCTACGCGGTCTCGTCCATGGTCTTCGCCGACGGCCCGCGCCCGCGCGAGATCTGCCCGGGCACGCCGGTGCACCTCGGCAACTGCGGCCACGGCGCGTTCGGCGGCACGGTCGCCGCGCCGCCGTACTTCCACGCGATGAGCCAGCTGCTCGCGGGCGTGCCGGACCAGGCGATCCCCGGCCCGGACCCGGGCTACCTGACCGCGCGGAGCTAGCGGGGTTCGAGGAAGACGAGCGGGATCTCGCGCTCGGTCTTGGTCTGGTACTGCGCGTAGTTCTTGAAGTCGCCGGTGATCTTCGGCCAGAGCTGCGCGCGCTCGCCGGCGTCGGCGATCCGCGCGTGCATCGGCCGCTTCGGGGCGCCCTTGAGCGACACCTCGACGTCCGGGTTGTCGCGCAGGTTGAGGAACCATGCGGGGTGCGTGTCGTCCCCGCCGCGCGAAGCCACGACGACCAGCGTTTCGCCGTCCTGGTGCGGCGAAGTCAGCAGCACGGTCCGCGGCTGCCCGCTCTTGCGGCCGGTCGTGGTGAGCTCGAGGACGGGCATGGCGGCCTGCCAGCCGACCTTCCCGCCGGTGAGCTTGATCAGGCCGCGGTGCACGGCGTTCATGGTCTTGAGGGCGAAATCGCTCGGCATGATCACAATCTAGTCCCCGAGTTCGGCGAAACCGCCACGCGGCGGCGCGCCGGTGTGCGAGGCTGCGCGGCGGACAGAGGACCTGGGAGAAAGAAGTACCGATGCTGATCTGGGGCTGGCGGACACGGATCTACGTGCTGGCGATGACGACCTTCCTGTGCGGCCGGTGCGGCAACCCCGCCTCGCACGCGGTGCGCAAGGCGGTCACGAAGTTCACCCTCTTCTTCATCCCGCTCTTCCCGATCAGCGTGAAGTACTCCGCGCAGTGCACGTTCTGCGGGATCGAGAACCGGATCCCGAAGGAGGACGCCGTCCGCCTGCAGGCGCAGGAGGAGCAGGGGCAGCAGCAGGGTGCCCAGCCGGGCTACCCGCAGCAGCCGCCGTCGCAGGGGTTCCCGCAGCAGGGTGCGCCGCAGGGCTTCCAGCCGCCGCACCCGTCGCAGCCGCAGGGTTTCCCGCAGCCGCAGCACCCCTCGCAGCAGCAGTACCCGCAGCAGGGCCAGTTCCCGCAGCAGGGCAACTGAGGCTCGGGCGCCGGGTTCGCTGACCCCGTCGGCGTCCTTTTCGGACAACAGGAACAAACCTCGCACCGCTGTCGTCTCTCGGCAGCAGCTCGCCGGTCAGGCACCGACCGACGCGAACCCCGAGGCCCGGCGCGCGATCAAGGCCGAGGTCCCGGCGAACCGGCCGTAGAGGGCCGCGAGCAGCACGACGTCGACCGCAGCCCCGGCGCCGCACCCGCGCGCGGCTTCGCGCAACCCCCGCTCCGCGGCCTCGGCGAGCGCGACGGCATCGGCCAGCCCGGCATCACCTTCCCCGCCGAGCAGCCCCCGCAGCGCCCGGGCGGCGGCCACCGCGTGCCCGCCCAGCCGCCCGAGCGCCGGCCGCACCTCCAGCGGCACCCGCCGCGGCTCCGCGACCTCCCGCGCAAGACCACCCATCCGAGTGAGATCCACAGCGGTGCAGACGGCGGCGACGACCGCCTTCAAGTCCTCCTCCCGAGGCGCGTGCAGGGCCAGCAGCGCACACGCCTGGTCCTCGCACGCGGCGCCGAGCGCGCCGATCGCGGCAACGTCGTCCCGCACCCGTCCGCCCAGCGTGTGGTCACTTTCGAGCACGGAACGCGTGGCCTCTTCGAGCGCGATCGCGACCAGCGCGCACAGGTCCGCGAGCCGGTGGGCGAGCGTGCCCAGCTCCTTCTGAAACGCCGTCGGCATGGCGGCAGGAAACCAGCCCGGCCGGGTACCGGCATCTCGTCGCCCGGCCCGGAACTGTCGGACCCCCGTGCTCTCCTCGTCGGCGAGAGCGGTGCACCCCGCACCCGGAGGAGAAGGAGGAGCCCGATGGCAGGCGAAACGCTCGTCACCGTGGTCGGCAACCTGACGACCGACCCCGAGCTGCGGTTCACCCCGTCCGGCGCCGCGGTCGCGAACTTCACGGTCGCGTCCACGCCGCGCACGTTCGACCGCGAGTCCGGCGCCTGGCGCGACGGCGAGGCGATGTTCCTGCGCTGCAGCCTGTGGCGGCAGTACGCGGAGAACGTCGCGGAGTCGCTCGGGCGCGGTGCCCGCGTGGTCGTCCAGGGCCGGCTGAGACAGCGGTCGTACGACACGAAGGAGGGTGAGAAGCGCACCGTGACGGAGCTGGACGTCGACGAGATCGGCCCGGCCCTGCGGTACGCGACGGCCAAGGTGACCCGGCTCAGCCGGGCCGCCGGCGGCGAGGAGAGCAGTTCGTGGACGCCGGAGCCGGCGGTCGCCGGATCGCCGCCGTTCTGAGCCCATCCGGTCGCGTCCGGCGCCCGAACGCCCGTTGACGAGGAGTCGACCCGGGCTCGACCGGCGGTGGTGACGATGGACGGACGCTCACGGCCCGACCGGTTCCGGATGTGCTGTCGAAATCCCGTCAGCTGGTTCGACGCAGGGGTAGAGGCCGAACCACGAGCGGGAGGGACCGAGATGACCAGCAACGAGAAGACCGGAACACCGGCCGTGCGCCCCTTGGTGAACCACCGGATGCTGGCGATGCTGCGAGCGGTCGGCGCGGGTCGCGGCCGGGTGTCCTGCAGCAGCGAGCCGGACCTGTTCATCGACGGCCTGTCGTGCGGCGACCAGTTCGCAGCCCACGCACTGGCCCACCAGGGCCTGCTCCGCCCGGCCCGCCCCGGCCTGCCGGGCGAGCTGGTCCCGGCGATCCTGACGGCCGAGGGCCACGCAATCGTCACAACGCAGCAGCACCACCACGCCGCCTGACCCGGCAGCGCGAACCTTGACAACTCCACAAAGCGAACGCGCGGCCGGTCCGCTCCGCCGGAAGGTCCGGGTGGTCACCATCCGGCGACCACGCACCCGCCCCGGCTCGGCCAGCCTGGGCACTGGTCGCGAGAGTCCGGCCCGCGCAACCAACTCGACCCCACCCCGCCGACCCGGGCACTGGTCGCCGGAATCCCGCCCCGCACAAGCAACTCCACTCACCCAGCCACCCGCCCGGCCGACCTGCGCACTGGTCACCGGAACCCGGCCCGAGCAACCAACCCACCCCACCCGGCGACCTACTCAGCCGACCTGCGCACTGGTCACCGGAACCCGGCCCGAGCAACCAACCCACCCCACCCGGCGACCTACTCAGCCGACCTGCGCACTGCTCGCCGGAACCCGACCCGAGCAACCAACTCCGCCCCACCCCGCGACCCACCCGGCCAGCCTGGGCGCTGATCGCTGGAGTCCGACCGCGCAACCAACCCCACCCCACCCGCCCGCGCACCGCGCCCCGCCCGGCACCCGGGCCCGCCCGCACAACGCGACTACCGTGGCGGGCATGAGCAACACCGAGGCCGCCCCCACCGAGCTCGCCTGTGGCGACCGGCCCGCGACCGCCGACCCCGAGCACCCGGCCGTCGAGATCCTCACCCCGCGCGAGGTCCCCCTGGGCGGCCCACGAGCGATGCACGTCCGGCGAACGCTCCCCCAACGCGCCCGGTCACTCATCGGCGCCTGGTGCTTCGCCGACCACTACGGCCCGACCGAGGTCACCGGCGCGATGGACGTCGCCCCGCACCCGCACACCGGCCTGCAGACGGTGAGCTGGCTGTTCGCGGGCGAGATCGAGCACCGCGACAGCCTGGGCACGCACGCGATGGTCCGCCCCGGCGAGCTGAACCTGATGACCGGCGGGCACGGCATCTGCCACTCGGAGGTCTCCACCGAAGCCGCGAAGACGCTGCACGGCGTCCAGCTCTGGGTGGCGCTGCCCGAGCGGCACCGGCACACGGCACGCGCCTTCGACCACTACGTGCCGTCGGTGAACCGGATCGAGGGCGCCGAGATCCGGGTGTTCCTCGGATCGCTGGCCGGGCGCACGTCCCCGATCCCGACGTTCACCCCGCTCCTGGGCGCGGAGATCGTGCTGGGCCCGGACGCCCACATGTCCCTCGGCGTCGACCCCCGCTTCGAGCACGGCGTCCTGGCCGACACCGGCGACGTCGTCGTCGCGGGCACTCGCGTCCGCGCGGCCGAGCTGGGCTACATCGGCACCGGCGTGCGCTCCCTGACGCTGAGCAACCGGGGCTCGGCGCCGGCCCGGTTCCTCCTGCTGGGCGGCACCCCGTTCGACGAAGAGATCCTGATGTGGTGGAACTTCGTCGGCCGGACCCACGAGGAGATCGCGGCGTTCCGCGAGGCCTGGCAGGCGGAGTCCGACCAGTTCGGCAGCGTGAAGGGCTACTCGGGCACGCCGCAGCGGCTGCCGGCACCCGAGTTGCCGGCGGTCCGCATCAAACCGCGCCGGAACCCGCCGTCAGGCCAGGAACCCGGCCACGGCTGAGACGAACGCGGGCGCGTCGTCCAGCCAGGGATAGTGCGCGGCGCCGGGCAGGACGGCGACCCGCGCGTCCGTGAACAGCGCGGCGAACTCGCCGGCGACGCCGGGGCTGGCGATCCAGTCCAGCTCACCGGCCAGCACCAGCACGGGAGCATCGACGGCCCCGAGCGCGACCCGGGTGCGCTCGGGCTCGAAGGCACCATCGGCGTTGTAGACACGAGCGGCGGCCCCGTTGCGCTGCCCGGGTTCGGCGGCTTGGTGACGCCGGGCGGCGTCGTCCCAGCGGCCGTAGTACATCGGGGCGACGGCGGCCCAGTCGGCACTGGTCGCGGTCCGGGCGGCAATCGCCTCATAGGCCGCGGCGGCGGCCTCGAACCACGGCGCCCCGGAACGCCGAGCCATGATCAGCCGCCGGTCGGCAACGGGCAGCTGCAACCCGACGGCCCGCGGACTGGGCGCAACAAGCGCAAGCCGGCGCAGCCGACTGGGATACCGAGCGGCGTAGAGGGTGGCAAGGCTCGCCCCGGCGGAGTGCCCGAGCAGGTCGAACCGTTCGAGGCCGAGGTGCTTGCGCAGTGCTTCGACATCCTCGACCTGCCGATCACACCGAAAGGTCGCGGGATCACCGGGCGTTTCGGAGTCCCCAGTCCCCCGCAAATCCAGCACGGCAAGCTGTCGCCGGTCGCCAAGCCCCCCGAGATCCCCCAGATAAGCCCCGGCCCGCATAGGTCCACCGGGCAGGCAGACAACGGGGTCACCACGAGAACCGAGGAGGCGAAAAGCAAGCGCGGTCCCATCCGGCGCGGAGAAGATCGGCATCCCCGACCCTGACACTCCCGAGGCAATCCGGGCAACCCTCACCGGTCAACGGTCAGCCACACCAGCCGGACCCGCGCCCTTCCCGGCACCCTGCGCCCACACCGGCCACGGCGCGCCTCGCGAGCAACCCTCCCCGGCCCGCACGCCGGGCCCGCCGCCACCCTTCGCCCACAACGGCCCCAGCGCACGTCGCGACCAACCCCTCCTCCGCGCCCGCACAAGCCCGACCCTTCACCGCTCCCGCGCGAGGTAAGCCTCCAGCGTCGCCAGCCGATGTCCCCGCGCGAACCGCTCGACCTCCGCCGGATCGCCCCCGCCCTCGATCAGCTCCAGCAGCCGCTCGTGCTCCTCGACCGACTTCGGTGCCCGCCCCGGCACCGATGCGAACGTGCTGTCCCGGACCGCCGCCAGCCGCGTCCAGCAGCGCTGCACCAAATCGACCAGGTTCGGGTTCGGGCAGGCGCTGAACAGCACCTCGTGGAACTCCGCGTTCAGCGCCGTGAACGCAAGCGGGTCGAACTCGGCCAGGCTCCGGCGCATCCGCTCGTTCAACGACCGGGCCAACGCCAGCGCCGAAGGCGTCAACAGCGGCGCCGCGAGCCCGGTGGCCGCGCCCTCGACGATCGCCACCGTCTCCATCGCGTGCCGGTACTCCGTGGGGTCGATGGCCACCACCCGGGCGCCGACGTTCCGCTCGAACTCGATCAGCTCTTCGGCTTCGAGCCGCCGGAGGGCCTCGCGGACCGGCACCGCGCTGACCTCGAGCTCGCGGCCGATCTGGTCGAGCACCAGCCGGTACCCGGGTCCGTAGCGGCCGTCGAGGATCCTGGCCTTGATCGTCTCGTAGGCCAGCTGGGACTTCGTAACCGGTCTTCCCGACGACGCGCTGATCATGTAGGAAACCATATATGGTCCTGCCGACGGACGACGCCCAGGAGGCCGTGCCGATGCCGATTCCCCCGCCCGCCCCCACCGCGGCCGACCTGATCGTCGACGGGCTGCGGGCCCACGGCGTCGACACCGTCTTCGGACTCCCCGGCGTCCAGACCTACGACCTGTTCGACAGCCTGGCCCGCGCGGGCGACGACATCCGGGTGATCGGCGCCCGGCACGAGCAGACCGTGGCCTACATGGCGTTCGGGTACGCGCAGGCGACCGGCCGCACCGGCGTCTGCACCGTCGTCCCCGGCCCCGGTGTCCTCAACGCCTCGGCCGCGATGCTCTCGGCGCACGGAGCCAGCGCGCCGGTGCTGTGCCTGACCAGCGAGATCCCCCGCGCATACCTCGGCCGCGGGCTCGGGCACCTGCACGAGATGCCCGACCAGCTGGCCACCCTCCGGACCCTGACCAAGTGGTCGGCGCTGGTCGAGCACCCGGTCGAAGTCCCGGACGCGCTGGCGACCGCCTTCCGCGAAGCCGCGGGCGGGCGGCCGAGGCCGGTTTCCCTCGCGGTCCCGTGGGACGTGCTGGGCCTGCGCGCACCTGCCGAGGTGGCCGGCCCGCTGCCGTTGCCCCGCCCGGTCGTCGACCCGGACGCACTGCAGCGAGCGGCGGACCTCCTCGCCGGCGCGAAGAACCCGATGATCATGGTGGGCGGCGGCGCCCGGCACGCGGCTGCCGAGGTCCGGGCGCTGGCCGAACGGCTGCAGGCACCGGTGGTGCCGTTCCGCGGCGGGCGCGGCATCGTGGGCGACGACCACCCGCTCGGCTTCACCTGCGTCTCCGGTTTCGAGCGGTGGGCGGAGACCGACGTGGTGATCGGCATCGGGTCGCGGATGGAGCTGTCCTGGTTCCGCTGGCCGGAGAAACCCGCCGGTCTCAAGACGATCCTGCTCGACATCGACCCACGGCAGGCAACCCGGCTGGAGGCGGACGTCGCGATCGTCGCCGACGCGGCCGACTCCACGGCAGCGCTCACCGAGGCAGCGGGTCCACAAAGGACGGATCGGACCGCCGAGTTCACCGCGCTGAAGGCGACCGTGGCCGGGCGGTTCACCGACGTCGGCCCCGAACTGGAGTACCTGCGGGCGATCCGGGACGTGCTGCCCCGCGACGGCTTCTTCGTCGAAGAGATCTGCCAGGTCGGCTTCGCGTCCTACTTCGGGTTCGACGTCTACACGCCGCGCACCTTCGTCACGTGCGGCCACCAGGGCACGCTCGGTTTCGGCTACCCGACGGCGCTCGGCGTGCAGGCGGCTTTCCCCGGCCGCCCGGTGGTTTCGGTGGCCGGCGACGGCGGGTTCATGTTCGCCGCGCAGGAGCTGGCCACGGCCGTCCAATACGGACTCAACGTGGTGGCGGTCGTGTTCGACAACGGCTACTACGGCAACGTCCACCTCGACCAGGAGCGGCTGTTCGAGGGCCGCGCGCTGGGCGGGCGGCTGCACAACCCGGACTTCGCCCGGCTCGCGGAGACGTTCGGCGCGCTCGGCCTGACCGCTCGCACCCCGGACGACCTGCGCGGCGCGCTGGACAAGGCGTTCGCCGCCGGGCGACCGTCACTGGTGCACGTGCCGTGCGAGCTGGGCGTTGGCGCTTCGCCGTGGAAGTACCTGATGCCGAAGTCGGACCGCAGCTAGCCGGTGGCCACGCGCTCGAGCGCGGCGAAGACGCGGTCGACGTCGGCCGTGGTCGTCTGCCAGTTGCTGAAGGCCGCCCGCAGCGCCGGGCGGCCGTCGTAAACGGTCGGGGTCAGGAAGGTGGTCCCTTCCTCGGCGATGGCGCGGACGAGAGCATCGACGTCGCCGCCGCCGGCCGGGGCGAAGCACACGACGTTGAGCCGCACCGGCGCGAGCAGCCGCCAGCGTGGCGAGCCGTCGATCCGCGCACCGAGGTCCCGGGCGAGCGACACGCAACGCTCGACGATCTCGCGGTGCCCGTCCCGGCCGTAGGCCACTAGCGAGAACCAGGCCGGGAGGGCGCGCAGCCGACGGGAGTTCTCCGGCGTGAGGTGCAGGAAGTCCGGGGTTTCGCCGATCTCGCCCAGGTAGGCCGCGTTGTTGCTGAACACGCGCAGCTGCAGGTCGCGGCGGCGGGTGAACTGGACGGCGGAGTCGTAGGGCACGTTGAGCCACTTGTGCAGGTCGACGACCACCGAGTCGGCCTGGTCGAGGCCCGCGGTCAGCGCCGCGTGCTCCGGCGAGAGCGCGGCGAAGCCGCCGAATGCGGCGTCGACGTGCAGCCAGAAGTCGTACCGCTGCTTGAGCGCGGCGATCGCGCGCAGGTCGTCGAAGTCGACGGTGTTCACGGTGCCTGCGTTCGCGACGACGACGGCCGGTCCGTCCAGCGATTCGAGCGCTTCGGCCAGCTTGGCGACGTCGACGGCTTCGCGGCCGGGGAGCACAGGCACTTTCCGCAGCGCCGACCGGCCCATCCCGAGGAACGACAACGCCTTCAGGATGCTCGAGTGCGGCGAGCCGGACAGCACGGTGACGGGGCCGAGCGCGGCGGCGCCGTCGTCGGACACCGACACCCTGGCGCGCTCGCCGAGCCATTCGCGGGCGATGGCGAGGCCGGTGACGGTGGACATCGTGGCGCCGGTGACGAACGCGCCGGAGAACTCCGCGCCGAGCCCGAACAGCTCGGCCAGCCAGCCGACCGTCTCGCGTTCCAGGTCCTGTGCCGAGGAGTCCATGCCGCTGGCGGGGTTCTGGTCGTAGGTGGCGGTGAGCCAGTCCCCGGCCAGCGACGCCGGAGTCGCACCCCCGGTGACGAACCCGAGGTAGCGGGGCCCGGCACTGCCCGCGAAGCCGGCTTCCCAGCGCTGCGAGAACGCCTCCAGCGCACCCTGGCCCCCGACGCCTTCAAGCGGCAGCGGCGCCCGTACCGGATCCCCAGGCGGAACGGCGGCAGGCCGTTCGGGCAACCCGGCAAGCGCTTCACCGGCGAGCTTCCGCGCGGCGTCGAGCAGTTCGGGCAGGGACTTCAGGTCTTCGGCAAGCCTCGGATGCACCTCACCGACGCTAGGCCCCACCGCCAGCGCTGTCGCGGTCCAATCCCCCGAAACTGGCCCGCCGCACCCCGTGTCGACCTTGGAATCACGCGAGTCGACCCGGGAATCACGCGTGATGCCCCTCCAATCACACGAGATGCCCTCGCAAGCACGCGAGAGGCCCGCCCAATCACGCAAACCGACCGCCCAGGTACGCGAACCGACCCTCCAGGCACGCGAACCGACCGCCCGGGCACGCCAGCCGACCGCCCCGGCACCGGCAGCCGACCAACTCGGGCACGCCAACCGACCCTCCCGATACGCGAATCGACCGTCCAGGGACGCCAGCCGACTGCCCGGGTACGCGAACCGACCCTCCAGGCACGCCAGCCGACCGCCCGGTGCACCCGCCGGCCCGGCCACGCACCCGGACCGGCCGGGTCAGCGGCGCCGGAGCCGCCGAACCCGGACTTCCGCCGGGTCGAACGCCACCCGCCTCAGTGGCACCACGAGCAGCAGCACCACCGCCATCGACGACATCGCCGCGAGCACCATCGCCGCGACGAACTGGGCGGCTCCCGACGTCGCCGTCGCGAGGACCAGATACCCCGCCAGCACCAGCGCGACCGGCGCCAGCAACCCGCACAGCACCGGCACCGGCGGCACCCGGTCACCGTCGGGGCGGCGGGCGGAGACCACCGCCGCCCCGGCGCAGGTGACCGCGGCGACCAGGAGACAGCCGCCGACGGTGTCGCTCAACCGGTGCCAGCCCAGGGCCACGGCCGCGGCCGACACCCACGCGACGCCGACCCCGCCCGCCACCAGGGCCTGCGGGCGGAACCGCCGCGGCAGCACGATCGCGAGCGCCACCAGCACCGCCATCGCCGCGCTGACGTGCCCGCTCGGAAAGCTGTTGTGGCTCGCGACGCCGAGCCGCTCGCCCGTGCTCGGGCGGTCCAGGACGTACAGCTTGAGCAGCTGCGCCACCATCAGCGGCGCGGCCAGCATCAGCAGAGCCGTCACGCCGAGGGCGAACCGCCGCCGCGCCAGGGCGATCACCACCAGCAGCACCGCGACGCCGCCGAGCACGACCACCAGGTCGGTGTCGCGCAGCGGAGCGGCCCACTCCACCGTCGTCCCCGCGGACTGGGCGCTGCGGACGACGCCGTTCTCGACGCTGCGCCCGGCCTCGGTGCGGACGAAGAGCAGGTAGGCCGCGACGAACGCGAGGGCGAACCCGGCCGCGCTCGCCGCGAGCACGGCGGTGCGGGACACGGCCCGGGTCACGAGCGCGTGGCGCCCGGCCGGCGGGGTGGCGGGGCGTACCTCGGAGATGATCACTGCCATGTCTCCGAGTCTGGCTCCGGCATTTCGGGATCCCGTCAGAGCGATGTCATGGTTTTGCTACAAGATCCGCCCGGGTCGCCACGACGTGCGCTTTTCCGAATAATGGCGCCGTGGCCGAGGTACTGGTGGTAGAAGACGACGCGGCGGTACGGGAAGGACTGCAACTGGCCCTGCGCCGGCAGGGACACGTGGTGCACACCGCGGAGTCGGGCGAGCTCGGCATCGAGGTGCTCGTGCACCAGCACCCCGACATCGTCGTGCTCGACCTCATGCTGCCCGGCATGGACGGCTTCGAGACGTGCCGCCGGATGCGCGCGTCGGGACCGATCCCGATCATCATGCTCACCGCGCGCAGCGACGACTTCGACGTCGTGGCCGGGCTCGAAGCGGGCGCCGACGACTACGTCGCCAAACCGGTCGAACCCCGGGTGCTGGACGCGCGGATCCGGGCCGTGCTGCGCCGGGCCGTCGCGGAACGGCCGGACGAGCCGCCGCAGCCCGAGGAACGGCACGGCGACCTGGTCATCGACCGCGCCGGGCTCGAGGTCACCAAGCGCGGCGCCCCGGTGTCGCTGACCCCGACCGAGCTGAAGCTGCTGCTGGAGCTCTCGCGCACACCCGGGCAGGTGTTCAGCCGCCAGCAGATCCTCTCCGCCGTCTGGGACCACGACTACCTCGGCGACTCGCGGCTCGTCGACGCGTGCGTGCAGCGGCTGCGCGCGAAGATCGAAGACGTGCCGGCGAAGCCGGAGCACGTCCAGACGGTCCGAGGGTTCGGCTACCGGTTCGGCCGGTCGTGATCCGGCAGGTCCGCTCCTGGCTGGCCGGGCTGAGGCCCCGGCTGGTCGCCGCGTTCGCGGTCATCATGATCCTCGGCGCCACCGCCGCGGCCGGCGCGAGCTACGTCTCCGCGCGCAACGCCATCCTCAAGGGCATCCAGGACCAGACGATGCTGAAGCTGCGCGACCAGATCGTCGCGTACCTGCCGACCGTGTCGCTGCCGCCGTCCCAGGCCACGCTCGACGCGTTCGCCTCCGCGCTCAAGCCCAGCGGCGCGCTGGTCGTCTACCACGACCTGTACTCGTCTTCGGGCATGTCACCGGACCAGGTGCCCGCCGAGCTGCGCCAGGCCGTGACGACCAGCACGTACACGCAGTTCCAGCGGGTCGACGCCCACGGCTTCCCCTTGTTCTTCGTGGGGATCCCGGTGCAGTCCGCGACCGGCTCCACGACCGGCCTCGAGGTCTACGCGATGGCTTCGCTGGACCAGCAGCAGGCCGCGATCGACGAACTGGCCCGCCAGGCCTGGCTGGTCTCCGCGCTCGCGCTGCCGTTCGCGGTGGGGGTGGCCCTGCTGGCCGCGCGGCAGGTGCTGCGGCCGGTCCGCGCGCTGAACACCGCCGCGGACCAGCTCGGCCGGGGACGGCTCGACGTCCGGCTGCGCGCCAAGGGCTCCGACGAGCTCGCGCAGCTGGTCACGACGTTCAACCACACCGCGGCGGAGCTGGAGCGCACGGTCGGCACGCTGCGCGCGATGGAGGCCGACGCGCGGCGGTTCGTCGCCGACGTCTCGCACGAGCTGCGGACGCCGCTGGCCGCGATGAACGCCGTCACCGACGTCCTCGACGAGGACGCCGGCCAGCTGCCGGCGGACACCGCGGTCGCCGCCCGGCTGGTGTCGGCGGAAACGAAACGGCTGACCCGGCTGGTGCAGGACCTGATCGAGATCTCCCGGTTCGACGCCGGCCGGGCCGAGCTGCGCCGGGAGGAGCTGGACGTCGCCGCCGCCGTCACCGACACCCTCGCCGCACGCGGGTGGGAACCCGGTTCCGAAAACTCCACGGACGCCGCCGTGGTCGCCGACCTGCCGCCCGGCATCACGGCCGCGCTCGACCGGCGGCGGCTGGACATCGTCGTGGCGAACCTCGTCGGCAACGCGCTGCGGCACGGCGCGCCCCCGGTCGAGGTGGTGCTGCGGGCGGAGGGCGGCGACGTCGTGCTGGCCGTCACCGACCACGGGCCGGGCATCCCCGCCGAGGTGCTGCCCCGGATCTTCGACCGCTTCGCCAAGGCGGACACGGCCCGGGCGCGGTCCGAGGGCAGCGGGCTCGGGCTGTCCATCGCGCGCGAGAACGCGCGGTTGCACGGCGGCGACATCGTCGCGGCGAACACCGGCACGGGTGCTCGCTTCGAGCTGCGCCTGCCCCGGGTGGCCCGGTCCGAGGAGGCGCGGTGAAGAAGCTCTTCGTCCTGGTCGTGCTGCTGCTGGTGAGCGCGTGCGGCGTCAAACCGACGGGCGTCGTCCCGGCCGGGCCGGCGCCGACGCTGCGCAACACCACCGGCAGCGGACGCGGCACCGACGTGATCCTCTACCTCGTCATCGACGGCCGGGTGGCCCCGGTTACGCGATCGACCGGTGGTGGCAGCGTGAGCGTCGAGACGGCACTGTCGTTGCTGCTGGCCGGACCGACGTCCAGCGAAGCGGCCGACGGGTACGTTTCGGCCCTCCCCCGCCAGACCGCGCCGATCGCATTGGCCCCCGGCCCGCCTACGACGATCAGCTTCCCGTTCCCGCTGAAGTCCATTGCCGCAGTCGGCATCAACCAGCTGGTCTGCACGGCGGTCGCGGCGCTGGCGACCGACGGGCAGTACTCGAACGACGGCACGATCTCGATCTCCGGAACGGACGTCCAGCTGCCGTACCAGACGTGCCAAGCGTTCTGAGCACTGTCTACTGTGGACCCTCGGGTGCCGTGGCCGAGGCGACGAAGATCGGGATGGCCAGGAAGAACCGACCCGCCGCGGCCCGCGCCGACTGCTCCCGCAGCCAAGCATCGATCGGCGCCCGCGATGCGACGCCGGCGTCCCTGGCCGCCGCGGCGAGGCCGTCCAGCAGGGGCAGGAAGCTGCCGCCGGTGTCGACCATCGTCCTGACCTCGACGGCGACCTCGGTGAACCCGGCGTCGACGAGCAAGGTGCGGTACTGCCGGGCCGCGCGAGGGCCCGCGACCACGTCGGCGCGGGCGTGGACGATCGCGCGGGTCAGGGCCGGCCGGTCCGAGTCGAGCACGAGGGTGTCCCAGTCCTGCCCGCACAGCACGGCCCGGCCCCCGGGAGCCAGCACCCGCCGGGCCTCCACAACGGCCGCCGCCGGATCGGCCAGCTCGTGCAGCACCTTGTCGGCGCGATAGCCGCGGAACTCCCCGTCGCCGAAGGGCAGCCGGAGCAGGTCGGCCTCGACGAACCCCGCCGCCGCGCGAGATTCGCCGGCCGGGGCGCGACCTGCAGCCCCAGGTTCACCGACCGGAGCGCGAGCCGCCGAGGGCGAGCCCACCTGCCGAGCGGATGGCGCGGACCCTCCGGCACCGCGCGCCCGTGCCGCAGCCAGCATCCCCGGGTCGCGATCCACCCCCACCGCGCGCACCCCGCGGCCGCACAGCTCCGCGACCGCCCGTCCAGCACCGCACCCGACGTCCAAGACCCGGTCGCCCGGCCGGCATCTCAGCAGCTCGTACGTCGCTTCGCGCAGCTCGCCCGCCCCTGGGAGTTCGTCGGCCCGGTCGAGGCGGGCGAGCAGCTGTTCGGTCGTCATGCTCGCCATCGTCGGCCTTCAAGCCGACCTGAAGTCAAGCTCCGGGGTACGGTCGGGCCGTCCTGGCCTCCGTCAGCGACCGGGCCCACCAGCCCAGCTGGTCGAGCATCACCTTCGCCGCGACCGACGCCGCCTCGTCCGTCGGCTGCCCGTCCGGCCCGAAGCGGGCGTGGGCGCCGTGGAAGCTGACCGTGTCGCGGATCGTCACCGCGTGGAGCTCGGCGAAGACCGCCCTCAGGTGCTCGACCGCGCGCAGGCCACCCGACATCCCGCCGTACGACACGAACGCGACCGGCTTGGCCGTCCACTCCGTGCGGTGCCAGTCGATCGCATTCTTCAACGAGGCCGGATAGCTGTGGTTGTACTCCGGGGTGACCACGACGAACGCGTCCGCCGCGAGCAGCCGCGGCGTCACCTTCGCGATCTCGGCCACGACCGCCGCCGACGGCACCGAGCCGAACGCCGGCAGCGCCAGCGGCAGCTCCGGCTCGGCGAGGTCGACGACGTCGACCTCGAACCCGCCGTGGTCGCCCGCGACGCCGGCCAGCCAGTCCGCCACCACCGGGCCGAACCGTCCTTCCCGGACACTTCCCACGATCACCGCGACCCGCACGGGAGCTTCGGACACACTTCCTCCTTGGCACAGCGGCGTTGTTGCCGTCCGGCCCAGGATCAGACCTCAAGCTCGCTTGAAGTCAAGTGCGCGGCTGTGGTTGGCTGGGAAGCATGGTCAACGCCACCGCCCGGACGCTGCCCGATCTCACCGTCGGCGAACTCTCCCGGCGCAGCGGCGTACCCGCGTCGGCGCTGCGGTTCTACGAGGACGAAGGCCTCATCCGCAGCCGCCGCACCGCCGGCAACCAGCGCCGCTACTGCCGGGACGCGCTGCGGCGGGTGACCTTCATCCGGATGTCCCAGCGGGTCGGGATGCCGCTGTCGACGATCCGCGAAGTGCTCGCCCTGCTGCCCGACGACCGCACGCCGACGCGAGCCGACTGGGCGAGGATCTCGCAGTGCTGGCAGGAAGACCTGAACGCGCGGATCCGGCAGATGGAACAGCTGCGCGACCAGCTCACCGACTGCATCGGCTGCGGCTGCATGTCCCTGGCCAAGTGCCGGCTCGCCAACCCGGGCGACCGGCTCGGCGCCGACGGGCCCGGCCCGCAGCGGCTGGCCGACCACCGCAGCGAAGGCTATGAAGACTAGCGGCGCTCCAGCACGCCGCGGACGAACATCGCCTGCCCGGCGTGCTGGATGTCGTCGTCGAGGACGCTGACGAGCCGCACCCCCAGCGAAACCGGCGGGTCCCAGGCCTCGTCGACGATCCGGTCGAGCGCCGGCTCGTCGAGCCCCCGGAGGAACCGGACGGTCTGCTCGTGCACGGCGTCGTAGTACCCGGTGAGCAGGTCCGGCTTGTCGACCCGGACCGCTTCGACGTCGGCCGGGCGGTGCCCGAAGCCGATGTCGCCCGCCGGGAACGGGAGGCCGAACCGCGAAAGCCAGTCCTGGCCGGTCCACACCTGCTCGGTCCCGGCCACGTCGGAGACGTGGTCGTCCTGGACCCGGGTCAGGTGCCACACCAGCCAGGCGATCGAGTTGGCGCCGTCGTCCAGCCGGGTCCGGAGCTGCTCGGCGGTGAGCCCTGCCACCGCCGCGTGCACGTTCTCCCGGACCCGGCCGAACCCGTCGACGAGCAGATCGGCCACGTTCATCGGCTGCCTCCCGTTGCTGAACCCGTTCACCGGCGTGCTACCCGATCATGCCCGCCGGCAAACGGATCCGGCTAGCGCGGCAGCAGCTGGTCGAAGAACGAACGGTAGCGGCGCAGCGCCACGCGCAGGTCCTCGGTGGCCGGTTCGCCGTGCCGCCACTGGCCTTCCAGCTCGCCCTTGTGCTCGGCGAAGGTGGTGGCCAGCGCGCTGATCACGGCGGCGACCAGCTCGTCGGCCTCGCGAACCGACTGCTGGGGGTCGTCGACGAACCCGGTCTGGATGTTCTGCCAGCGGTCCCGGAAGCCGGTGACCTTGTCCTCGTCGATGAGCGGCGGAGCCTCGACGTCGCCGCCCGACTTCGCGGGTGCGGCGGCGGGTGCGGTGTCCGTGCGGGTGGTCTCGGCGGCCGGCTGGGCCGACGCGGAAGCCAGGTCCGCCGTGCTCAGGTTCTGGTCGCCATCGCGGTTGCCGTCGTAGGTCTCGTCGGTGCCCGGCTCGCGGAAGTCGGCGTGCTCCCCGGGGACTCCGGCGGTGTCCGGCTCGCGGACGTCGTCGGCGAAGTCGTCATCGTGGTCGGTGCCGTGCCGGGTCAGGTGCTCGGTCATGGTCAGCGTCCTCCGTTCCACTCGGTCCGCGGCTGCGCGGACGCCTGGTGTTCCTGGTGCCCGGTCTCGGGGGTCTCGTGGACCTCGAGCCGGTCGTCGTCGCGGTCGCGCCCGTTGCGGTCGTGCCCGTTGCGACGGTCGTGGTGGTCGTGCTGCCGGTCGTCGTCCGCGCCGTCGGTCAGCAGGTCCTCGAAGACGGTGCGGTAGCGGACCATCGCGTCGCGAAGGTCCTCAGTGGACGCTCCGTCGCTCTTCTGCTGCGTGGTGTGCGCGGCGCGGTAGTGCTCGAGGGTCTTGGCGTGCCGCACGGAAAGATCGGCGACCTGCTGCTCGTACCCCTCGGTGGGGTAGCCGCGCTCGCCCATCAGCGCGACGAGCAGGTGGTCCGCTTCGGCGACCGCGGTGGACGGCTCGTCGACGAACTTTTCCTGCACCTGCGCCCATTCCCGGGCGTAGCGCTCCCGCGCCGATGCCGACAGCGGGCGGATGTCGAACTCCTTGTGCCGGCGTTCGCGCTCGGCGAGTTCCCGTTGCGCGGCACGCGGGTTGTCGCTCTCCTCGACCGTCCGGTCGTACTCCGGGCCGAACCGCTGCTGCAGGCGCTTCCGCTGCATCTCTTGTGACACAAGCCAAATCACGGCGCCGAGCACCGCGACGGCCACGACGACGATCACGACGATCAGCCATGTGGGCATTGCCAAAACACTCCTTCACGGACGTCGCCCCCGACGCGTCCGGAGTTCCCGCGCGCCGGGCTCCGAAACCCGCCGAGACGCGCTCGACCTCGCGATTCGGCCGACCGGCGGCGCCAATACGGCCGGATGCCGCGCCGGCCGCACGGGTGTAACGACGATAACACCGGAGCACTAGCGTCGTTACCATCGAAGTGCTATCGTCGATAACAGAACGACGGAAGCGGTGATACAACCACCGCCCTGACCGGAAGAAGGAACCATGAGCACCACCGGAACCCGCGTCGCGATCGTCACCGGCGGCTCCCGCGGCATCGGCCGCCAGGTCGCCGAGCGCCTGGCCGCCGACGGCATGGCGGTCGTCGTCAACTACGCCGGCAACGAGAAGGAGGCCCAGGCCGCCGTCGACGCCATCACCGAGCGCGGCGGGCAGGCGATCGCCGTCCGCGCCGACGTGGCCGATCCGGCCGCGGTCGCGGAGCTCTTCGACACCGCGGAGCGCACTTACGGCGGCGTCGACGTCGTCGCCCACCTGGCCGGCGTCATGAACGCGCCGACCCCGATCGCCGACACCGACTTCGACGTCCTCGACCGCGTGCACCGCACCAACATCCGCGGCACGTTCGCGGTGGCTCAGCAGGCCGCGAAGCGGGTGCGCGACGGCGGCGCGGTGATCACCACCTCGACGTCGGTGCTCGGGCTGAACCTGCCCGGCTACGGCATCTACAACGCGACCAAGGGCGCGGTCGAGGCGATCACCATGATCCTGGCGCGCGAGCTGCGCGGCCGCGACATCACCGTGAACACCGTGGCCCCCGGTCCGACCGCGACCGCGCTGTTCCTCGACGGCAAGGACGAAGAGACCATCGACCGGATGGCCAAGCAGCCGCCGCTCGAGCGGCTCGGGCAGCCCGAGGACATCGCCGAGGTCGTCGCGTTCCTGGCCGGCCCGGCCCGCTGGGTCAACGGCCAGGTGCTGCGCGCCAACGGCGGAATCGTCTGAGCACCCCTTCGAAGGCAAAGGACAGAGTCATGATCATCGTCGTCACCGGCGCCTCCAGCGGGATCGGCGCCCTCTCCGCCCGGGCGCTGGCCCGGGCCGGCCACACCGTCTACGCGGGCATGCGCGACACCGGCGGCCGCAACGCGCCGCAGGTCGAGGCGGCCGCCGCGTTCGCCCGCGAGCACGGCGCCGACCTGCGATCGGTCGAGCTCGACGTCTCCAGCCAGGACTCGGCCGACGCCGCCATCGAGCGGATCGTCGCCGAACAGGGCCGGCTGGACGTCGTCGTCCACAACGCCGGGCACATGGTGCTCGGCCCGGCCGAAGCGTTCACCCCCGAGCAGCTCGCCGAGCTGTACGACACCAACGCGATCGGTACCCAGCGCGTCAACCGCGCCGCCCTGCCCCACCTGCGCGCGCAACGCGACGGGCTGCTGGTGTGGGTGTCGAGCAGCAGCGTCCGCGGCGGCACCCCGCCCTACCTCGCGCCGTACTTCGCGGCGAAGGCGGCGATGGACAGCCTCGCCGTCTCCTACGCCGCCGAAGTGGCCCGCTTCGGCATCGACACCACGATCATCGTGCCGGGCGCGTTCACCTCGGGCACCAACCACTTCCCGAACTCGGGGCACCCGGCCGACGAGGCCGTCGCGGCCGCCTACGAACAGCGGTACGCGGGGCTGGTGGACCACGTCGCGGAGAAGCTGGCCGCCATCACGCCCGCCGACGCCGACGTCGCGACGGTCGCCGACGAACTGGCGCGCGTGGTCGGCCTGCCGAAGGGCGAGCGGCCGTTCCGGGTGCACATCGACCCCTCCGACGACGGCGGGTGGCTGGTCGCGGAGGTCGGCGACCGGATCCGGAGCGAGTTCCTGCGCCGGATCGAC
Source organism: Amycolatopsis sp. NBRC 101858 (assembly GCF_030269325.1). Taxonomy (GTDB): domain Bacteria; phylum Actinomycetota; class Actinomycetes; order Mycobacteriales; family Pseudonocardiaceae; genus Amycolatopsis; species Amycolatopsis ponsaeliensis. The sequence goes on from NZ_BSTD01000003.1 coordinate 406,865, forward strand.
CTGGGTGACCTGCTCAGCCCGACCGTGTGAACCGCGTGACGATCACGTGGTCCTTCGCCGGGCCGCGGACCGCCCACTCCTGCCGCCAGCGCCGCGCGTCGAGCACCCGGTAGCTCCCGCGGTAGAGGTCGTCGCGGCAGGGGTGGTCGGTGTCCCAGCGCCCGGCGCGCAGGTCGACGGCGTGGAAGAAGCCGCCGTGGTCGAAGTGCACGTCCGCGCGCCCGGGCGCGGTGGGCCGGTAGTGCAGCGTGCGGGTCACCGGTCCGGTATACGTGCCGAGCCGCATTTCGCCGGCCTCGCGGTAGACGAGGACACCGTCCTCCTCGGTGAAGGTGGCGGTGCCGGTCACCTTCACCGCCGGATCCCCGCCGGCCGTGCGGATTTCGCGGTCGAGCCACCACTCGCCGCCGAAATGCGCGGCGAGATCGGGCACCGGGAAGCACTCGTCCATCACGACCAGTGTGCACCCGCCGGATCCCGCCGCGCCGGAGAGGGCGGCCGGAAGTTGTCGGACCCCCGCTCTAGACTCGGCCGGGTGGCAGAGACCGAGTTCGCGACCGTGTCCGACGCGCTGGAGACCCTCCGGCGCGTGTTCGGCTACGACGCCTTCCGCGGTGACCAGGCGGCGATCGTCGAGCACGTGATCGCGGGTGGTGACGCGCTCGTGCTGATGCCCACCGGTGGCGGGAAGTCGTTGTGCTACCAGATTCCCGCGCTGGTGCGGCCCGGTGTGGGCGTGGTGGTGTCCCCGCTGATCGCGCTGATGCAGGACCAGGTCGACGCGTTGCGCAACGCCGGCGTCCGCGCGGGTTTCCTCAACTCCACGCAGGACTACGCGGCCCGGCAGGAGGTCGAGTCGGCGTTCCTGTCCGGCGAGCTCGACCTGCTCTACCTGGCCCCGGAACGCCTTTCGGTCGAATCCACCGTGCGGCTGCTCGACCGCGGGAAGATTTCGCTGTTCGCGATCGACGAGGCGCACTGCGTCGCCCAGTGGGGCCACGACTTCCGGCCCGACTACCTCCAGCTCTCCGCGCTGCACGAACGCTGGCCGGACGTGCCGCGGATCGCCCTGACCGCGACGGCCACCGAAGCCACGCACAAGGAGATCGCGGCCCGGCTGAACCTCGACGAGGCCCGCCACTTCGTCGCGAGCTTCGACCGGCCGAACATCCAGTACCGGATCGTCGGCAAGAACTCGCCGCAGCGGCAGCTGCTGGAGCTGCTGCGCACCGAGCACCAGGGGGACGCGGGGATCGTCTACTGCCTGTCCCGGAACTCGGTGGAGAAGACCGCGGAGTTCCTGGTGCAGAACGGGATCCCGGCGGTGCCGTACCACGCGGGCCTCGACGCGCGCACCCGCGCGAAGCACCAGTCCCGGTTCCTGCGCGAGGACGGCCTGATCGTGGTCGCGACGATCGCGTTCGGCATGGGGATCGACAAACCGGACGTCCGGTTCGTCGCACACCTCGACCTGCCGAAGTCCGTCGAGGGCTACTACCAGGAGACCGGCCGGGCGGGGCGCGACGGCCTGCCGTCGACGGCCTGGCTCGCGTACGGGCTGCAGGACGTCGTGCAGCAGCGCAAGATGATCGACACGTCCGAGGGCGACGACGCGCACCGTCGCCGGCTGGGCGCGCACCTGAACGCGATGCTCGCGCTGTGCGAGACGGTGGAATGCCGCCGCGTGCAGATCCTCGACTACTTCGGGCAGAAGGCCGAGCCCTGCGGCAACTGCGACACGTGCCTGAGCCCGCCGGAGAAGTTCGACGGCACGATCCCGGCGCAGAAGCTGCTGTCGACGATCGTGCGGCTGCGCAACGAGCGGCGGCAGAAGTTCGGCGCCGGCCAGGTGGTCGACATCCTGCTCGGCAAGTCCACGCCGAAGGTCACGCAGTTCCAGCACGACACGCTCAAGACGTTCGGCATCGGCACCGAGCTGCGCGAGCCGGAGTGGCGCGCGGTGGTGCGGCAGCTGCTGGCCCAGGGCCTGCTCGCGGTCGAAGGCGACTACGGCTCGCTGGTGCTCACCGAGGCCAGCGCCGAAGTGCTGGGCGGTGACCGCGAGGTGATGCTGCGCCGCGAGCCCGAGCGCGCGGCGGCCGCGAAGGTCCGTGGCACCCGCAAGGCCGCCCCCGCGGCGGACTTGCCCGCGGAGGCGGCCCCGTTGTTCGAGCGCCTGCGTGCCTGGCGGGCCGGCGTCGCGAAGGAACAGGGTGTCCCTGCGTACGTGATCTTCCACGACGCGACCCTGCGCCAGATCGCCACGCAACGGCCGTCTTCACTGGCCGACCTGGGCACGGTCAGCGGTGTCGGCGAGAACAAGCTCGCCAAGTACGGCGAGGGCGTCCTCGAGGTCCTGACCGCCGAGTGACCTAGCGGGTGGCCGGCCCCGGCCCCGGGTGCCCGTCCGGCCCGGTCACGGAGTTGACCTTGCGGACCGCGCCGGCGATCTGCTCGTGGTACTTGCCCTTGGTCTTGTCGTCGACGAACTTGGCCGCCTTGCCGACGGCCCCGTTCACCTTTTCGGGGTTCTTCTTGGCGTACGCGCGGGCGGCGCCGGCCGCGCCGGCCAGCACGGTGAGCTTGCGCAGGAAAGCCATGGTCGTCTCCCTCGTCGGTGTGCGGTCATCCTGACAACGCGGACGAACCACCCGGAGGTTCCCCGTGTGACGAGGGCCAAACCTGCCACCGCGGCGCCGCGGCGGAAAATCGGGCGCGCACCTGGGCGGGCGCACCTAGGCTCACGATCATGCGCGACCTCGCCGCCCTGCCGAAAGCCCACCTCCACGTCCACCTGGAGAGCACGATCCGGCCGGGCACGCTCCGTGAGCTCGGCGAGGCGAATGGCGTGGACGTCCCGGGTGAGCCCCCGGTCTTCGACGGCTTCCGCGCCTTCGCCGACTACAACGCGCTCGTCCGGGCGTGCCTCCAGCGTCCGGAGGACTTCGAGCGGATCGCCCGCGAGTACTGCGAAGACGAAACAGCCCAGGGCACGCGCTACGCCGAAGTCACGTTCACCGCGGCGTCGCACGGGGAACGCCTGGGCGACCTCGAAATGCCGCTCACGTCCGTCCTCAAAGGACTTTCCGGGAGCGCGCTCGAATGGCGCTTGGTGCTCGACCACTCGCGGCGCCGCTCGGTCGAGCGCGCCGAACGCACCCTCGACCTCGCGGTGAAGCACGACGAAGTCTTCGCGATCGGCATGGCCGGCGAGGAAAACCACTCCCTGAAGCCTTTCGCAGCCGTCTTCGAGCGGGCCCGCGCGGCCGGCATCCACCTGCTGCACCACACCGGCGAGGACGCCGGCCCGGACAGCATCCGCGAAGCCCTCGACGTCGGCCGGACCGAACGGCTGGGCCACGGCATCCGCGTCCTCGAAGACCCCGCACTGGTCGCCGAGGTCCGCGAACGGGGTCTGGCGCTGGAGGTCTGCCCGTCGTCGAACGTGACGCTGGGGCTGGTTCCGTCGCTGCCCGAGCACCCGCTCCCCCGGCTCCTCGACGCGGGGCTAACGGTCACGCTCAACACCGACGTCCCGTCGGTCACCGGCGCGAACCTGGCGGCGGAGTACGCCCGCGTCCGGGATGCCTTCGGCTACGACGATGCGGCGATGGCGGACTTCGCGCGGGCGAGCGTCACCGCGTCCTTCGCACCCGACGTGACGAAGGAGGCGATGCTGCGCGGCATCGACGCGTGGCTCACACCGGCAGCAGGCGGGTGACCAGCGTGCCGAGCTGGTGCACCGTCCGGCACTCGTGCATCTCGACGACGTCGGCGTACTCCAGCGCGGCCGAGTCGCCGGTCGACCACAGGGACCGGCGCTCCGGGTTCAGCCAGTAGACGTGCCGGGCGCGGGCCTTGATCTCGCGGACCGCGTCGAGGTTCGGGTCGCCGCCGTTGGTGCGGGCGTCGCCGAGGATCAGCACCGACGTCCGCGGGCCGACCGCGTCGAGCCAGTTCGCCGTGAACTGGCGCAGCGAGCCGCCGTAGTCGCTGTGGCCGTCCCAGCGCACCAGCGCCGCCTCGGACAGCATCCGCGCGCCGAGGTGCTCGGGGTCGGCCGCGCCGCTGGTGACCAGGTGGGTGACCTCGTCCGCGCTGTCGACGAACGCGAACACGCGGATCTTGCTGAACTGGTCGCGCAGGGCCTGGACCAGCAGCATGGTGAAGTTCGCGAACCCCGCCACCGAGCCGGAAAGGTCGCACAGCAGCACGATCTCGGGCCGGCCGGGGCGCCGGTGGCGGTAGGCCGGGCGCAGCGGCACCCCGCCGGTCGACAGCGACCGCCGCAGCGTGCGGCGCAGGTCGATCTGCCCGCGCGTGGTGCGCTTGCGGCGGGCGGCGAGGCGCGTCGCGAGCTTGCGCGAGAGCGGCTGGATCGTCCGGCGCAGCTCGGCGAGCTGGTTCCGGCTGGCGATGAGGAAGTCGACGCGGTCGGGCGCGGGCGCGATGGCGTGCTTGGCCACGCGCTCACGGCCCCGGACCTCGGCCGCGCGCCGGCGGGCCTCGGTGCGGACCTGCCCGCGGAAGCCTTCGACGCGGCGGCGGATCTCGTCGCGGTCGAGCCGGTCGGTGAACTCGCCGCGGGCGCCGCCGCCGCGCACCGCGGCCAGCACCCGCGCGATCAGCGTCTGCGGCTGGAGCCGCTCCAGGGTCTGGTGGGCCGAGAACCCGCCGCCCGGACCGGACGCCGAGCCGTACTGGCCGAGCATGTCCACCGCGAGCCCGGCGAGCTGGGCCAATGCCTGCTGGTCGCCGTCGGCGAGCGCGGCGGCGAGCTCTTCGCGCAGCTCTTCCAGGGTCGACGGCTGGTCCTCGCGGGCCCGCTCGGGCGCGCCGATCCCGGCCGGGAAGTACAGGTCGAACGCGGCGTCGAACACCGCGCGCTGCCCGCCGCGCCGGACCAGCGCCGCGGCCAGCCCTTCGCGGACCAGCTCGCGGTCGTCGAACCCGAGGACTTCGAGCGCGGCCGCGGCGTCGACCGTCTCGGCGGGGCCGGCCGGGATGCCCTGGGCCCGCAGGGCCCGGACGAACGACGCGAGCCGGTCCGGCACGCCGCCGGTCACGACGCGTCCAGGACCTGTTCGAGCTTCAGGCCGGCGCCGGCCTTGGCGATGTCGTCCTGGTGCTTGAGGACGACGCCGAGGCTTTCGAGGACTACCTGCTCGTCCAGCGTCGACGCGCCGAGCGCGAGCAGCGTGCGTGCCCAGTCGATGGTCTCCGCGACCGAGGGCAGCTTCCGCAGGTCCATCGCGCGCAGGGCGGCGATCACCCGGACGACGGAATCCGCGAGCGCGGCGTCGATGCCCGGGACCTTGAGCCGGACGATGTCGCGTTCGAGCTCCTCATCCGGGAAGTCGATGTGCAGGAACAGGCACCGGCGGCGCAGCGCTTCGGACAGCTCACGCGTCGCGTTGGAGGTCAGGACGGCGAACGGCGCGCGCGTCGCGGTGATGGTGCCCAGCTCCGGCACGGTCACCTGGAAGTCGCCGAGGACCTCCAGCAGCAGGCCCTCGACCTCCATGTCGGCCTTGTCGGTCTCGTCGATGAGCAGCACGGTCGGCTCGTCCGAGGAGATCGCGGTGAGCAGCGGGCGGCGCAGCAGGAACTCCTCGCCGAAGATGTCGGTGCGGGCGTCTTCCCACGTCTCGTCGCGGCCGGCGGTGATCCGCAGCAGCTGCTTCGCGTGGTTCCACTCGTACAGCGCGCGGGCCTCGTCGATGCCCTCGTAGCACTGGAGGCGCACCAGCCGCGAGCCGCTGACCTGGGCGACGGCCTTGGCGAGCTCGGTCTTGCCGACGCCGGCGGGACCCTCGACCAGCAGCGGCTTGCCGAGCCGGTCGGCCAGGAACACCGTGGTCGCCACCGCCGTCGAGGCCAGGTAGCCGGCTTCGGCCAGCTTCGCCGACACGTCGTCGACGGAGGTGAAGAATCCCGTGCCCACCACGTGCCTCCTAAGCGGTCGCTCACCAGGAGCGTACCCGACCGGACGGCTAGCATCGGCCGCGTGACCTACGTTGCGGCTTCCGGCCGATACGAATCGATCCCCTACCGGCGCTGCGGGCGGTCCGGGCTCAAGCTGCCCGCGATCTCGCTCGGGCTGTGGCACAACTTCGGCCACGACAAGCCCCTGCAGACCCAGCGCGACATCACCCGCCGCGCCTTCGACCTCGGCATCACGCACTTCGACCTCGCCAACAACTACGGCCCGCCGTACGGCTCGGCGGAGGAGAACTTCGGGCGGCTGCTGGCCACCGACTTCAAGCCGTACCGCGACGAGCTGGTGATCTCCACCAAGGCGGGCTACGACATGTGGCCCGGCCCGTACGGCGAGTGGGGCTCCCGCAAGTACCTGCTGTCGTCGCTGGACCAGTCGCTGGGCCGCATGGGCCTGGACTACGTCGACATCTTCTACTCCCACCGGTTCGACCCCGAGACGCCGCTGGAGGAGACGGTCGGGGCGCTCGACTCCGCCGTCCGCGCCGGGAAAGCGCTTTACGTCGGGATTTCGTCGTACAACTCGGAGCGGACCGCCGAGGCGGCCAGGCTGCTGCGCGAGCTCGGCACGCCGCTGCTGATCCACCAGCCGTCGTACTCGATGCTGAACCGCTGGATCGAGGAGGACGGGCTGCTCGACGCCCTCGACGAGGCGGGCGCGGGCTGCATCGCGTTCTCGCCGCTGGCGCAGGGGCTGCTGACGGACAAGTACCTGACCGGCGTCCCCGCGGATTCGCGGGCGGCGCAGGGCAAGTCCCTCGACCCGGACACGCTCGACGACGACCGCCTCGGCCGGGTCCGCGCGCTCAACGAGATCGCCGGGCGCCGCGGGCAGTCGCTGGCGCAGCTCGCGCTCGCGTGGGCGTTGCGTGACCACCGCGTCACGTCGGTGCTGATCGGTGCCAGCAGCGTCAAGCAGCTCGAGGACAACGTCGGCGCGCTGGGCAACCTCGACTTCAGCTCGGAGGAGCTGACCGAGATCGACGGCCACGCCACCGACGCGGGCATCAACCTCTGGAAGCGGTCCTCGGACGGCTGACGGCTGACGACGGCGGGGCGCGCACTGCGTCCCGCCGTTTTCCGGCTCGACGTTTGACCAGATTTCGCATTTGGTCATATGATGGCGTCATGCCTCCTGCCGAAGACCGCGCCGAGCGGGCCGAGCGCATCCTCGACGCGGCCGCCGAGCTGCTGCTGCGCGTGGGCTACCGGCGCACGACCATCGAGGACGTCGCCGAGCGCGCGGACGTCGGCAAGGGGACCGTCTACCTGCACTGGAAGAACCGCGAGGAGCTGTTCCTCGCGGTTCTGCTGCGGGAGTCCGTGCGCAGCATCGAGGACCTCGTCCGGGCGGTCGAAGCGGACCCGCTCGCCGCGCGGCTGTCGCGGCTGACCGAGGTCCAGTACACGAACGTGCTGGGGCGCCCGCTGCTGCGCGCGGGGTACGCCGACGACGCCGGCACGCTCGGGAAGCTCCTGCCGAAGCTGCACGCCAAACTCGACCCGCGCCACGACGAGGCGTTCGTCGAGTACCTCGAACTGCTGGCGGGCAACGACTTGCTGCGCACCGACCGGCCGGCCCGGGAGCTCGCCGTCGCCTACCAGGCGGTGCTGCACGGCTTCCTCGTCGGCGTTCCGCCGGCGGAGCCCGCGCTGATCGCCGACACCGTCGCGCACGCCTTCGAGCCGGTCGCCGTCTCGACGATGCGGCTGCGCGAAGTGGCGCCGCGGGTCGTCGCGCTGTTCACCGAATCCGTCGCGCTCGACCGGAAGCAGCTCGAGCGCGCGTACTGAATATCTGGGAGGACACATGCGCACGGGGATCCTGATCGACGAGCTCGGCGTCGGCTTCGACGGCATGACCACACAAGCACGCGAAGCGGCGAAGCTCGGCTACGGCACGCTGTGGCTCGCGCAGCGCGGCGGCTGGGACGCGCTCACGGCGTTGCCCGCACTCGGCGCCGCGGCGCCCGGCGCCGAGCTGGGCACGTGCGTGGTGCCGACGTACCCGCGGCACCCGATCACGATGGCGGCGCAGGCGCTGACCGTCCAGGCCGCGACCGGCGCGCCGGTGCACCTCGGCGTCGGGCTGAGCCACCGGTACATCGTCGAGCGGGAGTTCGGGTACTCCTACGACCGGCCGCTGCGGCACCTGCGCGAGTACCTCGAAGCGCTGAACCCGTTGCTGCGCGGGGAAAAGGCGGACGTCCACGGCGAGACGCTCACCGCGGCGGGCGGCTTGACCACGCCGGGCGCGTCCCGGCCGGCGGTCCTGGTGGGCTCGGTCAGCCCGGGGTCGACGCGCCTGGCGGGCGAGCTGGCCGACGGCGTGATCACGACCTGGGCGGGCCCGCGCGCGATCGGCGAGTTCGTGGTGCCGACGCTCGGTCCCGGCCGGCGGGTCGTCTCGGGCCGGCTGATCTGCGTGACGTCCGAAGTGGACGAACGCCGCGCGTGGGTGGAAGAGAACTACGGCGCGGCGGCGCAGGTCCCGGCGTACCGGTCCATTTTGGACCGCGACGGCTACGCGCGCGCCTCCGACAGCGCGATCGTGGGCGACGAGGAGACCGTGCGCGACAAGGTGAAATCCCTGGAGGATGCGGGCGCGACCGAGCTGCTGGTGATGCCGTTCGGCTCGGTGGCGGAGCAGGCCCGAACGCGCGAACTGCTGGCGGCATGAGCGGGCTCTGGGTCGACGACTTGCGGCCGGCGCCGCCGGGCTGGACGTGGGCGAAGTCGAGCGAGGAGGCGATCGCGCTGCTCAGGGACGGCGAGTTCACGGCAATCTCGCTGGACCACGACCTCGGCGGCGACGACACGACCCGCCCGGTCGTGCTGTGGCTGTGCGAGAACGACCGCTGGCCGCCGGAGGTCGGAGTGCACACGGCGAACCCGGTGGGCCGCGAGTGGCTCACCGGCATGGCGCGGCGGTACGGACCCGGGGTCCGCTGACCGGCACCGCCGACTCCGCCGGGAGTGACTCACCAGCACCAGGTCCCACGCCGCGAGTGACTCACCACCACGCCACGCCGATACGCCCTGGATCAGCCGGCGCCGCGGGCTCGGCGGGCCTGGATCAGGTCCTCGCGAGCCCGGGCGACGCGGGAGCGGACCGTGCCGACCGGGCAGCCGCACACCTCGGCGGCCTCCGCGTACGACAAGCCGAGAACCTGGGTCAGCACCAGGACTTCGCGCCGCTCCGGGTCCAGCCCGTCCAGCAGCAAGCCCAGCTCCACGAGCTCTTCGAAGCCGGCCGCCGGGTCGCGGGTGCGCTCGGCGGCGGCTTCCCAATCCGTGTCCGCGATCTTGGGGCGCGCCCCCGCGGCCCGGATCTGGTCCACCACCACCCGGCGCGCGATCGACAGCAGCCACGTCCGCGACGACGACCGCCCCGCGAAGCGGCGAAGGCTGCCGAACGCGCGGAGGTAGGTCTCCTGCGTCAGGTCGTCGGCCGCGGACGCGTCGGTGAGGTGGGCGAGGAAGCGCCAGACGTCGGCCTGCGTCGCGCGGACCCACTCCTCCAGGGCCCGGCGATCGCCGCGGCCCGCTGCCATCGCCAAGGCCGTGACGCGCTCGTCGTCCTCACCGCGGGTCATGCGAGGAAGATACCGCGGCGCGAAGCGCCTCCGTCGAGGGCGGCGATGGGGAGGAAGGCGGAGTCAGCAGTGACGGCAAACCTCGCGATTCCGCCGTCCGGCTGGTGGGAGACGCGCCGTATAGGGCGTTATACGACCCTCACTCGACCTGCTTGACCGCCCACTCCGCCCACTCGCGCTGCATGGCGGAGAACCGCTTGCCCCACTCCAGGACCAGGCGGCCGTAGAGCGACTGGTTGTCGTCGCCCCAGTCGATCGAGCCCTCCAGCTCGTCCAGCCGCTCTTCGCGCGCCCGCGCCGACTCCCCCATCGACGCGACGTAGCCGCGGGCCTGCGCCGGGGAAACCGAGCCGAGGAAGTACACGCGCAGCAGAGCGGCGCTGCGCGGCGGGCCGCCCGGGTCGACGTCGACCAGCCAGTGCCGCAGCTCCGCGCGGCCGGCCTCGGTGATCTCGTACTCCTTGCGCCCGCGTGGGCCCTCGGCGAGGACGTGGATCATGCCCGCCGTCTCCAGTTTGCCGAGCTCGCCGTAGAGCTGGCTCTGCGTCGCGGGCCAGACGTTGGCCATCGCCCGCTCGAACCGCCTGAGCAGGTCGTAGCCGCTTCCGGGCTCGTCGGCCAGCATGCCGAGCACCGCGTGTCGAAGGCTCATGTGCCCCATCATGACATTCCACTATTGACATGTCTATCCAGGAGCTTCTAGTTTCGACATGTCACAGCTGGAACGTCCGGGGGAGACCGGCATGAACTACCTGAAGAGCTTCCTTCCGTGGATCGCGTTCGCCGTGGTCGCGACGCAGTTCGACTGGCGCTGGTCCGGCCTGACCGGGCTGGTCATCTCGGCCGCGCTCCTCGTGCTCGCCCGCCGCGAAGGCCGCCAGAACGACGCCCTCATCATCGAGTGGAGCGCGCTCGCCTTCTTCGCCCTGCTCACGGCGACGGCGTTCGCTTTCCCGGCGTCGCCGCTCAAGACCTACACCGGCGCGCTCACCGACGCCTGGCTGGCGCTGACCGCCTGGGGCTCGCTCGCCATCGGCAAGCCGTTCACCCTCGGCATCGCCCGCACGATGACGCCGCCGGAGCTCTGGGGCAACCCCGTCTTCAAGCGCGTCAACGTGGTCATCACGCTCGTGTGGGCCGCGAGCTTCACCGTCACCGGCCTCGCCGGCATCGCGCTGCTGAACTTCGCTCCGCACGCGACCGCCGCCTTGATCACGCTCAAGGTCCTCGGCTTCGCCGTGCCCGTCGCCTTCACCATCCGCTACCCGCGCATCGTGCGCGCCCGAGCCGAAAAGGCCGCCTGACATGACCACCAGCGACTTCCACCTGAGCGGGGTCTACGCCCCCGTCCACGACGAGCTGACGGCGTTCGACCTCCCCGTCACCGGCGCCCTGCCGCCCGAGCTGACCGGCTGGTACCTGCGCAACGGCCCGAACCCGCGTGAGGACAGCAAGCACTGGTTCACCGGCGACGGCATGGTCCACGGCGTCCGGCTCGAAAACGGCCGGGCCGCCTGGTACCGCAACCGGTGGGTGCGCACCGACAGCTTCGACGACCCGGATCTCGAGCTGTACAACGAAGACGGCACGCGCAACCTCCACGCCAGCGTCGCGAACACGCACGTGGTGAACCACGCCGGCCGCACGCTCGCGCTCGTCGAATCCTCGCTGCCGTACGAGATCACGACCGACCTGGACACCGTCGGCGCCTACGACTTCGACGGCGAGCTGGCCGACTCGATGACCGCGCACCCGAAGATCTGCCCGACGACCGGGGAGCTGCACTTCTTCGGCTACGGCAGCATCACCGCGCCGCACGTGAGCTACTACCGCGCCGACGCCGCCGGCAAGCTCGTCGTCAAGCAGCCCATCGACGTCCCGGGGCTGACGATGATGCACGACTTCGCGCTCACCGCGGAGCACGCCGTCTTCTACGACCTCCCGGTGGTGTTCGACCACGCGTCGGTCGGCCGGGGCATGCCCTACCGCTGGGACGCGGGCTACGGCGCCCGGCTCGGCGTGCTGCGCCGCGACCGGCCCGAGGCCGGCGTGCGCTGGCTGGAGATCGAGCCCTGTTATGTCTTCCACACGCTCAACGCCTTCGACACCCGGGACGGCCGGATCGTCGTGCACGTCCTGCGCTACGACCACCAGTGGCAGGCGGGCCACGACGACCCGCCGGCGTTCCTGTACCGGTGGACGATCGATCCCGTCGCCGGGACGGTGACCGAGGACCGGCTCGACGACCGACCGGGCGAGTTCCCCCGCATCGACGACCGGCTCGCCGGGTCCGACGCGCGCTTCGGGCACGTCACCGGCCACGACGTCCTGCGCCGGTACGACCTGCACGCGGAGACCAGCAGCGAGCACGTCTTCGGCGAAGGACGCGTCCCCGGCGAAGCGGTGTTCGTCCCGGCGGAGCACGGCGAAGGCTGGCTGCTGACCTACGTCTACGACTCGGCCGAGGACCGCAGCGACCTCGTCGTGCTCGACGCCGGGGACGTCGCCGCCGCGCCGGTCGCCACGGTCCACCTGCCGCAGCGCGTTCCCGCGGGCTTCCACGGGAACTGGCTGCCGGACGCGTGACGCGTCAGGCGAACTTCGTCTTCGGCCGCTCCTGCCGGACGCCGTCGACGAAGACGTCGACCTTCTCGTCGAGGAACGCCACCAGGCCCGCAGCGCGCTCGCTCTCCGGCAGCGGCGTCGGGTAGCTCCACGCGAGGTCGTCGTGCCCGGCGACGTCGAAGTGGTCGGCGGCGCCCTTGTACGGGCAGTGCGTCACGGTGTCGATCTTCTCGAGCAGGTCCATCCGGACGTCCACGCGGGGCAGGTAGTAGCGGGTCGGCAGGCCGGTCTCGAAGAGCAGGTGCGGCCGCACGGTGTCGGCGACCGTGACGCCGTCGACCTCGATCCGCACGTGGCGCGAGCTCGGCAGGATGTCGACGCGGACGCCGGGGTCGCGCGGGTGCGTGAAGATCTGTTCGTCCTCTTCGAACCAGTCGAAGGCGCCGAACTCGAAGCGGACGTGGTCCCGGAGCTCCTCGATGGGCGAATCCGGGTATTCCAGCGCGGCGTCCACCGCCTCCGCTCCGCCACCCTTTATCGTCGACAGAACACCTTCTCCGCGGCTGGGCGAGTGCGACGTCCGGCCGGAGGGGGCGAGAACGCCGCCGGCGACGTCCGCGCGCGGGAAGTAGTAGGTCGGGTAGTAAGGAACTTCCCACACCAGAAGGGGGTGCACCGTGTCCGCGACGACCTGGCCGCCGAGGAACACGCGTACCCGCTTCGCGCCTTGTGCCACGCGGACCCGGCCGCGTACCGGAGTGCTCATGCCCCGGTCAACGGGTCCCGAAGCGAGCGTATTCCGGCGAAACCGGGGCTCGGGCGGCTAGCGTGGCAGGAAGCAAGCGGATGACAGGAGGCGGGCACGGGTGGCCGGCGTAGATGCTCCAACGGTCGGGACCCCCGCCGGGATGCGCAAGATCAACCAGCGGGCGGTGCTCGACCTGCTGCGCCGCAGCGGACCGGCGACCCGGCCGCAGGTGGCGAAGGACACCGGGCTGTCGAAGCCGACGGTGAGCCAGGCGCTGCTCGCGCTGGAGGCCGCCGGGCTGGCGCGCCCGACCGGGCACACCTCGACCGGCACCGGGCGCTCGGCCGTGCTGTACGAGGCCGACCCGACCGCGGGGTACGTGCTGGGCGTCGACATCGGGCGCGAGCACCTGCGCGTCGCGGTGTCGGACCTCGGCCGCACGATCGTGGCGCGCCGCGACGAGCGCAACACGGCGCGTTCCGGCGCCGCGCTGGTCACGGCGGTCGGCAAGATCGCGGCTTCGGCCGTCGCGGAGGCGCGGCTGTCGCAGGCCGACATCGTTGTCCGCGTCGTCGGCTCCCCCGGCGTCGCCGACCCGGAGAAGCGCTGCTTCCGGCACGCGCCGAACCTGCCGGGCTGGGGCCGCGCGGGGCTGATCGATGACCTCGAGGCGGCGCTGGGCCCGGACCTGATGGTGGAGAACGACGCGAACCTGACCGCGGTCGGCGAGGGCGAGAGCGGCGCCGCGCGCGGGGCGTCGGTGTTCGGCTGCATCACGATCGGCACGGGCGTCGGCATGGGCATGATGGTCGACGGCCGGGTGTTCCGCGGCGCGACGGGCGCGGCGGGCGAGATCGGCTACCTGCCGTACGGCCGCACCCGGTCGTCCCTGGAAGACGGCGCCCCGCCCGCGCGCGGGCACCTCGAGGAGGCGACGGCGGCCCAGTCGGTGGTCCGCGGCGCCCGCGAACTCGGCCTGGGCACGGCGAAGTCGGCCCGCGAGGTGTTCCGGCTGGCCCGCGAAGGCGACGAGCTGGCCCGGCGCGCTCTCGAAGCCGAGGCGGACCGGCTGGCGTACACGGTGGCCTCGGTGGCGGCGGTGATCGACCCGGAGCTGATCGTCCTGGGCGGCGGCATGGGCACGGCGGCGGACCTGCTGCTGGAGCCGCTGGACCGCGCGCTGCGGGCGTTCACGCCGTTGGTCCCGAAGGTGGTCCAGGGCGAACTGGGCGAGGACGCGGTCCTGGCGGGGGCGATCAGCGTGGGGCTGCGGGCGGCGCAGGGGCTGGTCTTCGACCGCCGCGTGGGTGCCGCTTAGTGGACTCGCCCGGGCGCGAGCTCCGGCTGCCGCTCGACGAAGCCGTCGAGGTGCTCTGCGACCTGAACGAGTTCGTCGTTTCACTGGACCGCATCGGCTCCCGGCAAGCCGGCGGCGCCGCCGATGACGAGACGATGGGCCGGTTCGTCGCCGACTGGGACCTCGCCGGGCGGCTGGCCCGCGCCCGCCGCCGGCGCCGCCTCAGGCCGCGCGCCAGGCTTCGCCGCCGGTCGACACTCGCCACGGGGTCAGCTTCAACACCGTGATCTTCGGGTCGCGGTGGTCCTCGCCGCCCAGGATCTTCGGGTTGTAGCCCAGGGGCTCCGGGGTCGAGGCGAACAGGTCCCACAAGAACCTGCGCGTCTCCTCGTCGTCCGTGAACTCCGCTCGGCACTCCGCCACCGCCACCTCGTGCAGCGGGTCCCAGTACGAGCACGACACGTACGGCGTCGCCGCCAGGTGCGCCAGCTTCAGCGGTGTCGGGCGGGTGAACAGCCACCCCGTCAAGCCGTCGGGGCCGAGTTCCCAGATCGGGTGGACCACCCGCGACCGCGGCCGGCCCCGGCCGTCGACGGTCACCAGCGTGCACCACACGATCCGGTGCGCGACACGGACGAACGCTCCGGCCAGCTCGGCCGGCACTCTGCTAGATTCCACAACCATGGTTGTGCATCCTAGCCCGGACGGCCTCGATCTGTCACTCACCGCCCTCTTCGCGGGCTGGGCGATGACCGACGAGGTGCAGCGGCGGCTCACCGGCCAAGGCTTCGGCGACCTGCGCTTCAACGACGGCGTCGTGATCCAGCACGTCCTGGCCGCGCCGCTGTCCATCACCGCGCTCGCCGACCGGATGGGCGTCACGCAGCAGGCCGCGTCGAAGGCCGTCGCCGATCTCGAACGCCGGGGGTTGCTGAAGCGTGCGCCCGACCCCGAAGACGCGCGCACCAAGCTGCTGCACCTCACCGAGCACGCGCACGACGCCGTCGCAGCCACCCGGACCCTGCGGGCAGACCTTCAGGACGAACTCGAGACGGAGTTCGGCGCCGGACGCGTCGAAGACGCCCGTGCCTTGCTGGCGGCGGTCATCGGCCGCTTCGGCGGCGGTGACGCGATCCGCGCCCGGCGCGTCCGGCCGCCCCGCTGATTACCTGGCACGTAATCGACGGCGACGCACGCGAAGCCGACCATGAACGCCATGGACCAGAACCGCATGATCGTCGTCGACTGCCTGGAAAACCTGTTCGTGCACAAGGACTTCGACGCCGCGAAGGCCGCGCTGCACCCCGACTTCGTCACCCACAGCCCCGGCCTGCCCAACGGCCGCGACGCGTTCGCCGACGCCGTGAAAAACTCGCCGTTGGCCGGCGCCACCGCCGAGATCAAGCACATCGCCGCCGAGCACGACCTCGTCATGGTGCACCTGCACGTCGCCGGCACGGCCATCGTCGACATCCTGCGCGTCGAGGACGGCCTGCTCGTCGAGCACTGGGACGTCAAGCAGCCCGCGTGATCACACAGGTCCCCGACGCCGTCGCCAGCAGCTTGCCGTCGGCGTCGCGGATCTCCCCCTCGGCGAACGCGATCCGCGAGCCCTCCTTCACCACGCGCCCGGTCGCGCGGATCTCGCCGCGGCCCGCGTGGATGGCGCGCAGGTAGCTCACCTTCAGCTCCACCGACGAGTAGCCGACGCCGGCCGGCAGCGTCGTGTGCACCGCGCAGCCGACCACCGAGTCCAGCAGCGTCGCCGCGACCCCGCCGTGGACCATCCCGATCGGGTTGTACAGCGACTCGTCGGGTTCGGCGACGGCGACGACCTCGCCGTGGCCGATGTGCTCCCAGCGCAGCCCGAAGTGCGCGGCGATCGGGGGCCCGGGCAGCGTGCCGTCGGCAATGGCCGTCATGTAGTCGAACCCGGACATCGACGCGCCGAGCCGGGCGGTCGGCAGCGGGTCCTGCCAGGTGATGGTCTTCGAGCGGGTCTGCGCCCCGGCGGCCACGTCGGTCATCTCGGCTCCTCGATTATGACAACTGTCTTAATCGCAGCCTCGCCCGCGCACCCGCCCGCGTCAAGCGCGGCGTGACCCAGGCCACCGGAGGTCCCGGCCCGGGTGGAATCATCTCGGGGTGGACAACGACGCCGGCCGCAAGCTCATCGACCCCGAACGGGTGGCCGCCGCGGTCGACGGGCTGGGCGACCGCGCCGTCATCGACGAGTGGGCCCAGCGGTTCTCCGTGGTCGCCGACCCGTCCCGGCTGGCGCTGCTCGTCTCGATCCACTACGCCCGCGAAATCAGCGTCACCGACCTCGCCGCCGTCACCGGCATGACCGACACCGCGGTTTCCCAAGCTCTGCGGCTGCTGCGCGCGCACGGGCTCGTGACCACGCAGCGCACCGGACGCGTGGTGCGTTACCGGCTCGCGGACGCGACCGTGCACGAACTCATCCACCGCGTGCGGCCACACCCGGCACAGCCAGTGACCGACGAGGACCGGTAGCGTGCGGGCATGACGGGATTGCCCGAGAACATCACCGCCTGCCTGTTCGACCTCGATGGAGTGCTTACCGGTACGGCCGTTCTGCACAGCGAAGCCTGGAAACGGACTTTCGACGAGTTTCTGCGCGCCCGCGACGGAGCCGGCTTCCACGAGTTCACCGCCCAGGACTACGCGACCTATGTGGACGGTCGGCCGCGCGCCGACGGCGTCCGCGAATTCCTGCGCTCGCGCGGGATCGACCTGCCGGAAGGCACTCCCGACGACGCCCCGGACGCCCCGACCGTGAACGGGGTCGGCAACCGCAAGAACGAGCTGGTCCTGAAGATCATCGACGAACGCGGGGTGAACCCTTACCCCGGCTCGATTCGCTACCTCGAGGCAGTCAAGGCCGCGGGCCTGCGGATCGCCGTCGTGACGTCGTCGGCGAACGGCGCGAAGGTGCTCGACGCCGGTGACCTCAGCAAGTACGTCGAAGCCCGCGTCGACGGCCTGACCATCCGCGAGCGGAACCTCAAGGGCAAGCCCGCGCCGGACTCGTTCCTGGCCGGCGCCGCGGAACTCGGCGTCGAACCCGCGCACGCGGCCGTGTTCGAGGACGCCCAGTCCGGCGTGCAGGCCGGGAAGGCAGGCAACTTCGGCTACGTCGTCGGCGTGAACCGCGCCGACCAGGCCGACCAGCTCCGGGCCCACGGGGCCGACATCGTCGTCGACGACCTCGCCGACCTCCTGGAGGATTGAATGACCGAAGAAGAACCCCGCGGCTACGAGTGTTCGCCGTGGGAGCTGCGCTGGCGCGGCATGGACGTCGACGCCCTGCAGCGCACCGAGTCGGCGTTCGCCGTGTCGAACGGGCACATCGGGCTGCGCGGCACGCTCGAGGAAGCCGAGCCGCGCGGCCTGCCCGGCACCTACCTCAACGGCTTCTACGAGCAGCACGAGCTTCCCTACGCCGAAGCGGGCTACGGCTACCCCGAAGAGGGCCAGACCGTCGTCAACGTCACCGACGGCAAGATCATCCGGCTGCTCGTCGAGGACGAGCCGCTCGACATGCGCTACGGCGCCGCCACCAAGCACGACCGGGTGCTCGACTTCCGCAAGGGCACGCTGTGCCGCAGCACCGAATGGTCGTCGCCGACCGGGCGGCGGGTCCGCGTGCGCACCGAGCGGCTGGTGTCGTTCACCCAGCGCGCGGTCGCCGCGATCCGGTACGAGGTCGAACCGCTCGACGAGGACCTGCAGCTGGTCGTCCAGTCCGACCTGCTGGCCAACGAGCCCATCGAGTCCGACACCAGTGACCCGCGGGTGGCCGCCGCGCTGAACTCCCCGCTGGTCGGCGAGTTCCACCGCGCGTCCGACTACAACGCCGTGCTGGTGCACCAGACCCGCCGGTCCGGGCTGCGGATGGCCGCGGCGATGGACCACAAGATCGAGGTGGACGACGGGATCCGCGCCCGCATCCACTCCGAGGAGGACCTCGCGCGGCTCACGGTCGCGGTCGACGTGCCGAAGGGTGGGCGGCTGCGGATCACCAAGTTCCTCGCCTACGGCTGGTCGGCGCAACGCTCGGTGCCCGCGCTGCGGTCGCAGGTCGAGGCCGCGCTCGCGGGCGCGCGCCAGACCGGCTGGAAGGGCCTGGTCACCGAGCAGCGCCAGTTCCTCGACGACTTCTGGGCGACCTCGGACATCGAGATCGAGGGCGATCCCGAGCTGCAGCAAGCGGTGCGCTTCGCGCTGTTCCACCTCCTGCAGGCCGGGGCCCGCGGCGAAAGCCGCGCGATCGCGGGCAAGGGGCTGACCGGCCCGGGCTACGACGGGCACGCCTTCTGGGACACCGAGTCGTTCGTCCTGCCGGTGCTGACGTACACGATGCCGGACGCGGCGCGCGACGCCCTCCGCTGGCGGCACTCCACAATGGACAAAGCGCGGGAACGCGCGCACCAGCTGGGGTTGCGCGGCGCGGCGTTCCCGTGGCGCTCGATCAACGGCGCCGAGTGCTCGGCGTACTGGCCGGCGGGCACGGCGGCGTTCCACGTCAGCGCGGACATCGCCGACGCCGTGGTGCGCTACCTCAACGCGACCGGCGACGACGAGTTCGAGCGCGACTACGGCACCGAGCTGATGCTGGAAACCGCGCGGCTGTGGGCGTCGCTGGGCCACCACGACCGGCACGGCGCGTTCCGCATCGACGGCGTCACCGGGCCGGACGAGTATTCCGCGGTGGCGGACAACAACGTCTACACGAACCTGATGGCGAAGCGGAACCTGCTGGCGGCGGCGGAGTCGTGCGAGCGCCAGCCGGACGTGGCGGCGCGGTTCGGCGTCGACACGGTCGAGCTGGACTCGTGGCGCGCGGCCGCCGCGGCGATGTACCTGCCCTACGACGAAGAACTCGGCGTGCACCCGCAGTCGGAGGGTTTCCTCGACCACGACGAGTGGGACTACGAGAACACGGATCTCGCGCACTACCCGCTGCTGCTGCACTTCCCGTACTTCGACCTGTACCGCAAGCAGGTCGTGAAGCAGGCGGACCTGGTGCTGGCGCTCTACCTGTGCGGCGACTCGTTCAGCCCGGAGGAGAAGGCCCGCAACTTCGCCTACTACGAAGCGAGGACCGTGCGCGACTCCTCGCTCTCGGCGGGGACGCAGGCGGTGGTCGCGGCCGAGGTCGGGCACCTCGAGCTGGCCTACGACTACCTCGCCGAGGCCGCGCTGACCGACCTGCACGACGTGCACAACAACGTGCGCAACGGCCTGCACATGGCGTCACTGGCCGGGGCGTGGCAGGGCGCCGTGGCCGGCTTCGGCGGCCTGCGCGACCACGGTTCGACGATGGCGTTCGCGCCGCGGCTGCCGCCGCAGCTGGACCGGATCACCTTCCGGCTGATGTTCCGCGGCACCCGGTTCCAGGTGGAGATCGACCGCGACCAGGCGACCTACCACGTGCTGGACGGCGAGCCGCTGGAAGTGCTGCACCACGGCGAGCGCGTCACGGTCACCGCCGAGCCGCAGCGGTTCGCGATCCCGAAGATCGACGCGGGTGACCCGCCGGGCCAGCCCCCGGGCCGCGCCCCCATGCGGCGCGACTCGGAGAAGGTGCGTCAGTACGCGGATCCGACCAACCCGGTCACCCTGGAAGGTCGCTGACGGCATCACGCCCGGGTGGGGCCGGAATCTCTTCGGTCCCGCCCGGGTTGACGTCCGGGTCCGGCGCGGTCGGGACGTCGTGCGTCAGCTGACCGGGAGTCGGGAGCTTCGGGAGCTCGTCGTCCTCGTCGTCGCGGGCGTGGCTGTGCTGCTGCTGGCTCATACCTTCCGGAATACCCGGTTTTCCCGGCCACGGCCAGGGGTCAGGCCGCCACGACCTTGGACCCCGCCTTTTCCCGCGCCTTGTCCTGCAAGGTCAGCAGCAGGCCGTCGCGGGTCGACCAGGGGCAGATCGCGACCTTGCCACCCGCGACCGTCAGCAGTGCTTCCGCCACGATCGCGCCCGCCAGCGCCTGGTGGGCGCGGCTGCGGGAGATGCCCGGCAGCTTGGCCCGCTTGGACGGCGGCAGCGCGGCGAGCCGCGGGATCCAGGCGCGCAGGTCGTCGAGGCGCAGCTCCTTGCACTTGGTCGGGCGGGCGCCCGCCAGCCGCGCTAGCTGCTGCAGCACCTTCGAACACCCGATGACGCGCGGGTCGTCGACGTCCGCGGCGCCCAGGGTCGTGGTGACGACGTCGAGCGCGTGCGCGCGCAAGGCCTTGACCTGCTTGGTCGACACGCGCTCGCCCGGCAGCCAGTCGCGGGTCATCGACCGCGCGCCCAGCGGCAGCGACCGCGCGAACGTCGCCCGGTCGCCGCGGCCCGCGGCCAGCTCGACCGTGCCGCCGCCGATGTCGAGCACCAGCAGCGGCCCGGCCTCCGCGCCGTACCAGCGGCGGGCGGCCAGGTAGGTCAGTTCGGCTTCCCGGCGGCCGGAGAGGAACCGCAGCTCGACGCCGGTTTCGCCGGCGACGTGCCGGACGACGTCGGCCGCGTTGGCGGCGTCGCGGATCGAGGACGTCGCGAGCGGGTAGATGTGGCTGACGCCGTGGCGGTAGGCGGTGGTCATGCCCGCGGCGACGGCGGCCGTGACGGCGGCGATGCCGCGGGCGGAGAGCCGGCCGCGGTCGTCGAGCTCGCGGTCGAGGCGCAGCCGCGTCTGGTGGTTCAGCAGCGGCTCGCGGGGCGAACCGCCCACCGGGACCACCACCAAGCGGGCGCTGAACGAGCCGACGTCCAGCACGCCCACCGCGGGCTCTTCGATTTTTCGCACGGCTCGGCGCACCTCGCTTCCGGACGAGTGGATATCCCCAGTTCGACAGGTCGAAACACGCAATACTGCCCGAAATCGCCGCGGTTCGCCGGGAATTGTCGGCTTTCCCTCCTCCGGACGTGCTTTATTGACGCGCAGGTCACAGGCCGATAACCCGATCGAGTGAATCGCAGCACTCCTGGACACGATTCGGTAACGCCCACTCTTCGCGTCCCGACTTACCGGCGTGCGGCAGGGGAACGTGGGAGAGCGCCACTCGACGCTCGTGCGGCCGGCCGCCGCCGTGCTCGCGGTGGTGGCCGGGCTCGGGTGCGTCCTGCTCGGCGTCACGACGGTGCTCAGCCCGGGCGCTCCCGGGGTGACCGCGGGCCGTCCGGCGACCGTCGCTGCCGGTGTCCTGCCGGCCGCGCTGGTGATCCCCGACCTGGGCCTCGCGCTCGGCCACCTGGTCGACCTCGGCCACGTCGGCGGCCGCCGGGAACAGCCCGGCACGGCGCCGGGCGTCGGCTGGTTCGCCGACGGCCCCGCCCCCGGTGCCCCGGGCGTCGCCGTGCTGTCCGGGCACGCCGGCTTCGGGTACTCCAGCGGCTCGTTCGCCCGCCTCGACACGCTGAAGCCGGGCGCCCCGGTCGTCGTGCGCGACGACGAGGGCCGCGAAGCCCGTTTCCAGGTTCGCCGGACGGCGACGTTCCCCGCGGACGAACCGGACAGCACGCTCGTCGCCCCGGAGGGGCCGGGCCCCGAGCTGCGCCTGATCACCAGCGACGGGACCCACGACTTCGCCGGGATCGACTCCCCGCGGATCGCCGTCTACGCGGTCCCGGTCTGACGCCCGTCCGGGCTCAGGCGAGCAGCTCCCGCAGCTGGGCCACGGCCGCGACCCGCGCCTCGCGGCCGGGCAGCATCGGGTTGACGACCAGCGTCGTCGCCCCCGCCTCCTTGAGCGCCGCCAGCCGCTCCTTGACGTACCCGGCCGGGCCGACCAGCGAGATCGAGCGCAGCAGCTCGATCGGCACCGCGGCCGCGGCCTCCTCCTTCTTGCCGTCGAGGTAGAGGTCCTGGATCAGCTTCGCCTCGGCCTCGTAGCCGTAGCGGCAGGCGAGGTCGTTGTAGAAGTTCTTGCCGCGCGCGCCCATCCCGCCGACGTAGAGCGCGACCAGCGGGCGCAGGTGGTCGAGCAGCGGCTCGACGTCGTCGCCGATGGCCAGCGCGGCGCTGACGAACACGTCGAGCTCGCCCAGCGCCGGGTCGCGCTTGGCCTTGCCCGCGGCCAGGGACTCGCCCCAGACGTCGGCGGCCTTCTCCGGGTGGAAGAAGATCGGCTGCCAGCCCTCGGCGATCTCGGCGGTGAGCGCGACGTTCTTCGGCCCGAGCGAGGCCAGCAGCACCGGGATGCGCTCGCGCACCGGGTGGTTGATCAGCTTGAGCGGCTTGCCGAGGCCGGTGCCCTGCTCCGGCGGCAGCGGGATCGTGTAGTGCTTGCCGTCGTGGACGACGCGCTCGCGCCGCCACACCTGGCGGCAGATCTCGACGATCTCGCGGGTGCGGGCCAGCGGCGCGTCGTACTTCACGCCGTGGAAGCCCTCGATGACCTGCGGACCGGAGGCGCCGAGCCCGAGGATGAACCGCCCGTCGGAGACGAAGTCGAGCCCGGCCGCGGTCATCGCGGTGAGGGTCGGGGTGCGGGTGTAGATCTGGAAGATGCCCGAGGCGAGCTGGACGCGTTCGGTCTTCGCGGCCAGGTAGCCGAGCTGGCTGACGGCGTCGAAGGAGTAGGCCTCGGGAACGAAGGCGACGTCGAGCCCCACCTTCTCGAGTTCGACGATGTCCGCGACGCTGTCGGCGAAGCCTCCGGCGTAGTTGATCGCGGTCCCGATCCGCATGTCCACCTCCGTTGCTGAGCAAGCGCTTAGTCGCGGATCCTAACGGGACCGGCCACGCCGCGCGCCCGCGATGTGCGCGCCGCCACTCACCGGCCGGTCAAGGTGCGGACCACCAGCTCCGCCGACGCCCCGGCCCCGAGCGTCGTGCCGGCGTAGCGGACGTCGGCGGCGAGCGTGCCGGCCGGCGGCTCGTCGCGGACCGTGAGCCACACCGTGACCATCAGCAGCCAGCGGACGACCAGGTAGACGAACAGCAGCACGCCGACCAGCGTGCCGAACGCCGCGACCGCGGGTGACCGGCCGAGCAGGTGCAGGTACAGCCCGCCGGCCTGCTGCAGCGCCGCGAGCCCGACGGCGGCGGCTCCGGCCGGGCGCAGCGTCGAGCGCAGCGGCAGTGCCCGGCGCGGCAGGCGGGCCAGGCACCAGGCGATGACCAGCCAGTTCGCCGCGAGGCCGAGCAGCAATGAGCCCGCGACGAGGAGGAAGTGCGGGAACCCGCCGGTCAGGCCGGTCAGGCCGAGGACCCAGGTGCCGGCCGCGCCGGTGAGCGCCGCCAGCCCGAACGACACGGCCATCGCGAGCCCGACCCCGATCAGCGCGAGGACGTCCGCGGCGATCCCGCGCAGCAGCGGCCGGGTGGCCCGCTCCTGGCCGAGCATCGAGGTGACGGCGTCGCGGACGTTGCTGATCCAGCTCCAGCCCGAGTACGCGGCGACGGTCAGCGCGAGCACGCCGATCCGGCCGCGTTCGCCCACGACGGTGTGCACGACGTCGTTGACGCGCGTGGCGATCTCGGGTGGGAGCGCGCCGTCGATGACGCGGTCGAGCTCGGTCGCGAGCAGCTGGTCGCCGGCCAGGACGAACCCGGCCACCGAGACGGCGACCATGACCAGCGGGACCAGCGCGAGCAGGCTGAAGAAGGTGACCGCGGCCGCGTAGTGGTCACCGTCGCGTTCGCGGTACCGGGCCAGGGTCGCCCCCGCCCGCCGGACCCCCTTGCCCACGACGGCTTTCCCCGCTCCACGTCCCACCGGCCGACCCTCTCATCCGCGCGTGTCCTCCGCAGTCCGACCCGGCGGCGGGGAAAACGTCACGCGCGATCACGGGCGGATCTCGCGTGATCCGGTCCGCAATTTCGCGAGTTCCGGTTCCGATCACGAAAGGTACGGTTTCGATCACGCGAGTTCCGGGTTTCGGATAGGCGGGTGTTCAGCCGGGGACCACCGTGCCGCGGACGTCGCCGAAGCCGATGCGGGTGCCGGCCGGGCCGGGGGCCGTCGCGCTGATCACGACCTCGTCACCGTCCTCCAGGAACGTTCGCTGCTCACCGCCGGGGAGGTCCAGCGGCTCGCGGCCGCCCCAGGACAGCTCCAGGAGCGAGCCGCGCTGGTCGCGGTCCGGGCCCGTCACCGTGCCCGAGGCGTACAGGTCGCCCGTGCGCAGGCTCGCGCCGTTGACCGTCAGGTGCGCCAGCTGCTGCGGCGCCGTCCAGTACTGCGTCGCGAAGGGCGGGCTCGACACGAGGTGGCCGTTGAGCCGGACCTCGATCGCCAGGTCCAGCCCCCACTTCTCGCCGGTGCGCAGGTACTCGAACGGCTCCGGGTCCTGCGGCGGGCCGTCGACCCGCGCGTGCTCCAGCGCCGCGAGGGGGACGATCCACGGCGACACCGACGTCGCGAACGACTTGCCGAGGAACGGGCCCAGCGGCTGCGACTCCCAGGCCTGGATGTCGCGGGCCGACCAGTCGTTGACCAGGCAGACGCCGAAGACGTGGTCCGCGAAGTCCTCAGTGGACACTCGCGTGCCGGGCGTGGACGGGACGCCGACGACGAACCCCACCTCCGCCTCGATGTCCAGCCTCTGCGACGGGCCGAACGACGGAGCGTCGGCGTTGCGCGGCTTGCGTTGCCCGTGCGGGCGGACGACCGGCGTGCCCGACGCGACGACCGTGCCCGCCCGGCCGTGGTAGCCGATCGGGACGTGCTTCCAGTTCGGCGGCAGCTCCGCGGCGTCGGGCCGGAAGATCCGGCCGGCGTTGAGGGCGTGCTGCTCGCTGGAGTAGAAGTCGACGTAGTCGGCGACCTCGAAGGCGAGGTGCGTGGTCACCTCGCTCAGCGGGACGAGGTGCGGGCGCAGCGACTCGGCGTACCGGGGTTCGGTCAGCCAGGTCCGGACGCTCTCCCGGACCTCCCGCCAGGTGTCGGGCCCGGCGGCCAGCAGCGGGTTGAGGACGCCGTCGGTGAGCAGCGGCGCGAAGGCTGCAGCGGTCTCGGCGGCCGCGGCGGTCAGGTCCAGGACCTGCTCGCCGACGGGCACGCCGACCCGCCGCTCCTGCGCGCCACCGACGGAGAAGACGCCGTAGGGCAGGTTGTCCAGGCCGAACGGGGTATCGTCGGCGAGGTCGAGCCAGGTCACGTCTGCTGCTCCTCGTCATCCGGGCCGGGCCGGGTCGCCTGACGCGTGATCGTGGGGCCGACACGCGTGATTGCCGGGTCGACACGCGTGATCAGCGGGTCGACACGGTGTTTTCCGCCGGTGGTCACTCCTTGGCTCCCTGGGAGCGGGCCGCCACCCAGGTGGCCACCACGTCCGCCAGGACCGGGAGGGGCAGGGTTCCGCTGCCCAGCACCGTGTCGTGGAACTCGCGGATGTCGAACCGGTCGCCCAGCGCCTGCTCGGCTTCGGCGCGCAGGCGCTCGATCTCCAGGCGGCCCACCATGTAGCCGAGCGCCTGCCCGGGGTGGCCCGCGTAGCGGTCGATCTCCGCCTCGATCTCGATCTGCGCCATCGGCGTGTTCTCCACCAGGAAGTCCACCGCCCGCTGCCGGCTCCAGCCCAGCGCGTGCAACCCCGTGTCGACGACCAGCCGCGCGGCCCGCATCGAGTCCTGCGTCAGCAGGCCGAGGCGCGACACGTCGTCGGAGTACAGGCCCATCTCGTCGGCCAGCCGCTCCGCGTACAACCCCCAGCCTTCGGCGTAGGCGTTGAACATCGCGATCCGCCGCAGCAGCGGGACGCCGGTGAGCTGCTGCGCGAGCGTCAGCTGGAAGTGGTGCCCCGGCACGGCTTCGTGGAACGCCACCGACTCGCCCAGCGTCCGCTGCCGCTGGTCCGCCTCGTGCGTGTTGGCGTAGTACGTGCCCGGGCGCGAACCGTCGAGCGACGGGTCGATGTAGTACGCGATCGAGCCGCTCGCGGCCTCCGCGGCGGGCACCGGCGCGACCTCGCACTTCTGCTCCGGCACGCGCAAGAACCATTGCGGCGCCACGGCTTCCGCCCGCGAGATCGTCTGCCGGGCGGCGTGCAGGAGCTCGTCGCCGTCGCGCCAGCGCAACGCCGGGTCCGTGCGGATCCGCTCGAAGATCTGCGCGAGATCGGTGGTGCCGAACACCTTCTGCCCCAGCTCGCGGTACTCCCCCGCCAGCCGCTCGATGATCGCCAGGCCGGTGTCGTGCAGGTCCTGGGCCGTGCGCTCGGTCGTCGTCTCCGCGCGGATCAGCGCCGCGTAGCGCTCCGGCCCGCCGGGCAGGTCGCCGATGCCCGGTGACGTCTCCGGCCGCGCGACCGGGACCACTTCGCCGGCCAGGAAGTCGCGATAGCGCGCGTACGCCGGGTACACGACTTCGGTCAGCAAGCGGTCGCGCTCGGCCTCGAGCCCGTGGACCGGCACCTTCAGCGGATCGGCTTCCGGAGCCGCCAGGTAGCGCTCGACGTACCCGACACCGATGCGCGCCAGGAACTCCGGCGGCGTGCGGCCTTCGGCGAGCGCCGCCCGCTGCCGCTCGATCACCTGGTCCAGGTACGGGCCGATCGCGCCGAGCCGGGCGAGGTAGCCGCGGGCCTTGGCCTCGTCGTCGAGCACCGTCTGCGGCAGCTCCATCAGCAGTTCCAGCGCCGGCGCGGCGAGCCCGTCGCTCACCGCGATGTCGGCGCGGCCCGAATCCAGCAGGTCGATCTGGGTGCGTGCCTGCCAGATCACGACGTCCCGCGTCACGCGCTCGGCGGGCGAGAGCGCCGCCGCGTCGAGTGCTTCGGCCCGCGTGATCAAGCCGGCGAACCCGGCGCGCTGCCGGGCGCCCGCCTCGGCGGACTGGTCGGCGAGCCGGTCGTGCGTGCCGGGGAGACCGTAGAGCGACGGCAGCAGCGGCTGCGCCTCGAACATCAGCGCCAGGCACTCGTCCGCGAGCGAGTCCGGGGTGTCGGTCCGGCTCGCGACCCAGTCGGTGACGACCTTGGCCAGCGCCGGCAGCGGCAGCATGCCGTGGCCCAGCACGACTTCGTGGAAGTCCCGGATGTCGAAGCGGTCGCCGAGCGCCGCCTCGGCCTCGGCGCGCAGCCGCTGGATCTCCAGCCGCCCCACCATGTACCCGAGAGCCTGGGCCGGCCAGCCGGCGTACCGGTCGATCTCCGCCTCGATCTCCATCCGCGCCATCGGCGTGTGGTCGACGAGGAAGTCGATCGCCCGCTGCCGGCTCCAGCCCAGGGCGTGCATCCCGGTGTCGACGACCAGCCGGCCCGCCCGCATCGAGTCCTGCGTCAGCATGCCCAGCCGCGCGACGTCGTCGGAGTACAGGCCCATCTCGTCGGCGAGCCGCTCGGCGTAGAGCCCCCAGCCTTCCGCGTAGGCGTTGAACATGCCGATCCGCCGCAGCAGCGGCAGGTCCTTGAGCTCCTGGGCCAGGCTGAGCTGGAAGTGGTGGCCCGGCACGGCTTCGTGGAACGCGATCGCCTCGCTGGTGAACCGCGGCCGCTTGTCGGCTTCGTGGGTGTTGGCGTAGTAGGTGCCCGGCCGCGAACCGTCGAGCGACGGCTGCAGGTAGTAGGCGATCGTGCCGCTCGCCGCGTCGGCCTCGGGCACCGGCGCGACCTCGCACTTCTCCGCCGGGATGCGC
The DNA here is from genome assembly GCF_030269325.1 of Amycolatopsis sp. NBRC 101858. Lineage (GTDB taxonomy): Bacteria > Actinomycetota > Actinomycetes > Mycobacteriales > Pseudonocardiaceae > Amycolatopsis > Amycolatopsis ponsaeliensis. Next base: position 434,655 of record NZ_BSTD01000003.1, read on the forward strand.
GAGAACCACTGCGGCGCCACGGCTTCCGCGCGGGCGATGGCGTCCCGGGCCGCGGACAGCAGCTCCTCGCCGTCACGCCAGCGCAACGCCGGATCGGTGCGCAGGCGCTCGAAAATCTCAGCGAGATCGGTGGTGCCGAACACCTTCTGCCCCAGCTCGCGGTACTCCGCCCCGAGCTGCTCGATGATCGCCAGGCCGGTGTCGTGCAGGTCCTGGGCCGTGCGCTCGGTCGTCGTCTCCGCGCGGATCAGCGCGGCGTACCGCTCCGCCCCGTCCGGCACGTGGCCGATGCCGGGCGCGGTGTCGGGCCGGCCGACCGGCTCGACCTCGGTGCGCAGGAAGTCGCGGTAGCGGGCGTAAGCCGGGTGGACGACCTCGGCGAGCAGCCGGTCGCGCTCGGCTTCGAAGCCTTCGACGGCCGCCGTCGTGCCCACCTTCAGCGGGTCGCTGTCCGGCGCGGCGAGGTAACGCTCGATGTACTCCACGCCCACGCGGGCGAGGTATGCCGCCGGCACAAGCCCGTCGGCCAGGCTCGCCCGCTGCCGCTCGGTCAGCTCCTCGAGGAACGTGCCGATCGCGCCGAGCCGGGCGAGGTAGCCGCGGGCCTTCTTCTCGTCGTCGAGCTGGTAGTACGGCAGGTACAGCAGCAGTCCCAGCGCGGGCGCGGTCAGCCCGTCGCTGACCGCGATGTCGGCGCTGCGGGCCCCGAGCCGGTCGGCCTCGACCTCGGCGGAGGCGACGACGACTTCGCGCGTCACGGCCTCTTCCGCGGACAGGCTGTCGGCGGGCAGTGCCCGGGCGCGGGCGGCCAGGTCGCGGAACGCGGCGAGGTACCGCTCCTGCGCGGCCCGGGTCTGGTCGGCGAGCCGGTCGTGGTCGGCGGGCAGGCCGAAGACCGACGGGTACAGCGGCTCCTGTTCGAAGGTCAGCTCGACGAGCTCGGCGGCCAGGCCGTTGGCCGTGTCGCCGTGCCCGGCCACCCAGTCGTCGACGGCGGAGGCGAGCGCCGACAGCGGCAGCGCGCCGCCGGCGAGCACGAGGTCGTGGAACGCGCGGATGTCGAACCGGGACCCGAGCCGCTCCTCGGCGCCGGTGCGGATCCGCTGGATCTCCAGGCGCCCCACCATGTACGCGAGCGCCTGGCCCGGCCACGCGATGTAGCGGTCGATCTCGGACTCGACCTCGACGCGCGCCTCCGGCGTGTGCTCCAGCAGGTAGTCCACGGCCTGCTGCCGGCTCCAGCCCAGCGCGTGCAGGCCGGTGTCGACGACCAGCCGGGCCGCCCGCATCGAGTCGCCGGTCAGCATGCCGAGCCGCGCGACGTCGTCGGAGTAGAGGCCCATCTCGTCGGCGAGGCGCTCGCTGTAGAGCCCCCAGCCCTCGGTGTAGGCGGTGAAGTTGCCGATGCGGCGCAACAGCGGCAGCTCGGTCAGCCCCTGGGCGATGCTGAGCTGGAAGTGGTGCCCGGGCACGGCCTCGTGGAACGCGGTCGACTCGGCCGTGTGCCGGAACCGCTCGCCCGCTTCGTGGGTGTTCGCGAAGTAGATGCCGGGCCGGGAGCCGTCGGCGGCCGGGCGCAGGTAGTACGCGGCGGGCGCGCCGGGCGCCGTCTCCGCCGGGACCGGCTCGACCGCGCACTGCTCCGCGGGGACCCGGCCGAACCACTTCGGGGCCTCGGCGGCGGCCCGGGCGACGGCCGTGCGCGCGGTGTCCAGGAGCTCGTCACCACTGCTCCAGCGCAGGGCCGGGTCGGTGCGCAGGCGCTCGAAGATCTCGGCCAGGTCGTCGGTGCCGAACACCTTCTGCCCCAGCTCGCGGTACTCGGCGGCGAGGGAGTCGATGACGTCGAGGCCGATCCGGTGCAGCTCTTCCGGGCTGCGGTCGGTGGTCGTGTGCACCTTCGCGAGCCGCGCGTACGCCTCTTCGCCGCCGGGCAGCCACTTCAGGCCCGGCCGGTCGGCGGGACGCCCGTGCGGCTGCACCTCGGTGACGAGGAATGCGCGGTACTCGGCGAAGGCCGGGCGGACGACGTCGGCCAGCAGCTCGTCGCGCCGGCGGCCGAACTCCTCGTCCGGCGCCGGCTGGCGGCGCAGCGGGTCCGCGTCCGGGGCGGCGAGGTAGCGGTCGAGGTGCGCGATCGCGGCCTCGACCAGGTGCGCCACCGGGACGAGCCCGTCGGCGATGCCCTCGGCGTGCCGCCGCGCGGCCTGGCGCAGGTACTCCGGGACCGCGGCCAGGCGCCCGAGCTGGGCCTCCGCGGCCTCGCCCGCCGTCACGGTCGTCATCGGCAGCGCCATGAGCAGCGAGGCCGCGGGCGCGACCATGATGTCGGTGACCGTGTAGTCGGCCATCCGGCTGTCGATCGACGCGACGCGGTCTTCGGCCGTGGCGATCAGGACCTCGCGGGTGACCCGGTCTTCGGCGGACAGCCCGTCGGCGGGCAGCGCGCGGGCCCGCTCGGCGAACTCCGCGAGCCGGGCCCGGTGCGCCTGCTCGGCCCCGGCGGACAGGTCCGGCAGGCCGGGCTCGGCCGGGCGGACACCTAGCAGCGCGGGCGTCAGCGGATCGGCGGCGAACAGCGCTTCGACGAACTCGTCCGCGAGTTCGGTGACCGCGGTCATGGCAGGACCCCCAGCGTCGGTGATGTGCTCCAGGCCGACCCTACTGTGCCGTTCGTTTCCGATCCGACCACAGCCACGGCCGGATGGATTTCGTGGCAATGGCACGTACCGCTCGAGGGGCCGGCCTACCTTTGGCCGGATCGGAAACGGAGATCACCGACAAGAACGCCGCGCTGTTCGCCGGGGGCGGACCACCTCGGCGCGGCCGCTCCGGCGAGACGGTAGCGTTCAGCGGGTGGCCGTGACCGATCCCGTCGATACCCGCCTGCTCGCCGCCCTCGCCGACCTCGGCAAGACGGCGGTGCACGAGCTGGCGGCCAAGGTCGGCATGGATCCGCGCGAGGTCGCCTACCGGCTGGTGGCGCTGTCCGGCAGCGGGCTGCCGCTGCTCGTCGGCGTCGAGAGCGACCCGCAGGGGCTGCGGGCGGCGATCGCGGGCTCGCCGCCGTCGTGGGCTAACCGGCCGCCGCAGCAGTTCCCGCCCCCGCCGTCCCAGCCGGTGCCGCAGCAGCCGGCGCCGCAGCAGCCGCCGATGCCGCCGCCGGGCCCGCACGGGGTGCCGTCCGGCCCGTACAACGTGCAGGGCGCGCCTTCGGGGCCGTACACCGTCCAAGGGGCGCCGTCCGGGCCGTACACCGTCCAGGGGACGCCGTCCGGGCAGTACCCGGGCCCGCCGCCCCGGCCGCCGCAGCAGCGGCCGCCCCAGCAGTTCGCCCCGCCGCCGGCGCCGGTGGACCCGGTGGTGAGCACCTGGGGCCTGCCGCAGACGGCGTCGTGGGCCCGCGGCGACGAGCCCGCCCGTCCCGCGGCCCCGGCCGGCGGCAAGCAGGGCCGGCTCCGCGAGGTGCTGGAGACCCAGGGCCTGGAGGGCGAGCAGCTGTCGGTGCAGCTGCTGGAGGTCCAGGACCCGGCGGACTACCTGTTCAGCGCGGCGGGCTACCGCCTGGAAGAGGGCGAACGCTCGGTGGTCGTGCACACCGAGATCACCAACCGCGGGGCGATCCCGTTCGTGTCGCTGCCGGACAACTACCTCGAGCTGCTCGCCGCCGACGGCACCGCGATCGGCAAGGCCCCGGTGTCGCTGACGTCGCGGCCGCCGCACAAGATCGGCGTCCAGCCCGGCGAAACCCTGGGCGGCCACACGGTCTACGTCCTCCCGGACGCGACGCGGGTGGTGTCGGTGCGCTGGAGCCCGCGGCCGGAACCGGACGAGCGCACGCTCATCTGGTCGATCGAAGACTAGTAGCTCTCGTCCTGCAGGATCTTCAGGGCGTTCGCGAGGTCGTCCGGGTACTCCGACTCGAACTCGACCCAGCGGCCGTCGGCCGGGTGCGCGAACGCCAGGGTCTTCGCGTGCAGCCACTGGCGGTTCAGGCCCAGGTGACGGGCCAGGACCGGGTCCGCGCCGTACGTGAGGTCGCCGACGCAGGGGTGCTTCAGCGCCGAGAAGTGGACGCGGATCTGGTGCGTCCGCCCGGTTTCGAGCTTGATGTGCGCCAGCGACGCCGCCCGGAACGCCTCGACGACCTCGTAGTGCGTCACGCTCGGGCGGCCGCCCTGGACGACCGCGAACTTGTAGTCGTGGCGCGGGTGGCGGTCGATCGGGGCGTCGATCGTGCCGCGAGTCGGGTCGGGGTGGCCCTGGACGATCGCGTGGTAGCCCTTGTCGACCGTGCGTTCCTTGAACGCGCGCTTCAGCACCGTGTAGGCGTGCTCGCTCTTGGCCACCACCATCACGCCGGTCGTGCCCGCGTCGAGCCGGTGCACGACGCCCTGGCGCTCGGCCGCGCCCGACGTCGCGATCCGCAGGCCGGCCGCGGCGAGGCCGCCGACGACCGTCGGGCCGGTCCAGCCCGGGCTCGGGTGCACCGCGACGCCGACCGGCTTCGAGATCACGACGATGTCGTCGTCGTCGTGGAGGATCTGCATGCCCTCGACCGGCTCGGCGACGACCTCGACGGGGTTCGCCGGCTCCGGCAGGGTGACCTCCAGGAGGCCGTCCGCGGTAAGCCGGTCCGATTTGCCGGCCGGCCGGCCGTTCAGCAGCACCGCACCGGATTCGGCGAGCTCGGCGACCACCGTGCGGGAGAGCCCGAGCAGCTTGGCGAGGCCGGCGTCGACCCGCATCCCGTCGAGCCCGTCGGGCACCGGGAGCATCCGCGAGCTCACGCCTGCTCCTCCTGCTGCTTCTCCGGCTCGGCCTTCTTCTTGTCCTTGGTCGACGTGCCGTCGTAGTCCTTGCCCAGCAGGGACAGCAGCACGATCAGCGCGCCGCCGACGCAGATCGCCGAGTCGGCGATGTTGAAGATCGCGAAGCCCTTGCCGTTCGGGGCGAACGCCGAGATGAAGTCGACGACGTGGCCCTGCAGCCCGCCGGGCGCGCGGAAGATGCGGTCGGTGAGGTTGCCGGTGGCGCCGGCGAGCACGAGGCCGAGCCCGATGGCCCAGCCGATCGAGCGCAGCCGCCGCGACAGCCAGACGATCGCGATGACGACGGCCAGCGCGACCAGCGCGAGCACCCACGTCATGCCGGTGGCCATCGAGAACGCGGCGCCCGGGTTGCGGATCACCTGCAGGTAGATGAGGCCGCCGAGGATCCGGACCGGCTCCTTGCCCTCGAGGTTGGCCGCGACCAGGTTCTTCGTCACCAGGTCGATCGCCCAGAACACGACCGCGACGGCGAACACCCAGCCCACGCGGCGCTTCGGCAGCGGCTTCGCCGGGGTCTCGGGCACCGCTTCTTCGGGCGCGGCGGTGTCGGGTTCGGAGTGGCTGGGGTCGGTGCTCACCACCCCATTCTCCACGGCGATGGTCAGAGCGTGTCGGCGGCGGTGACCGGCCCGCGCAGGAGCACGGCGAACGCGGCCCCGAACAGCACCGCCGCCGCGGTGAGCGCCCCGGCCACCGGGGGCAGGAGGACCACGGTGACCAGCGCGAACACCCCCGCGACGGCGAGGACGAACCGGCTGCGCTCGTACCCGGCGAGCAGCAGCAGCCCGAGGGTCGCCAGCAGCGCGCCGCGCACGTCCCCGGCCAGCCGGAACTGCAGCATCCCGACCAGGTCGAGCACCGGGACGGCGAGCAGGGCACCGAGGGTCCCGCAGGCGAACCGGGCGGTGCGCGGCGGCGTTCCGGCGCGGCGCAGGTCCAGCCAGTACCAGCCGGCGACGGCGGCCACGACGCAGGCGAGCGCCACGAGCCAGCCGAGGGTGGCCGACCTCGTCGGGCCGGCGTAGACGGCGACGGCGACACTCGTACTGCCGGTACCGCCGATGGTGCCGGTGGCGAGCTCGTTCGCCCGGCTCATCGGCAGCGCGCGCAGGTCCGTGAAGGTACCGGCGGCGAGGCTCTCCCCCGGCAGCAGCTCGGCGAGCACCATGATCAGCTGCGCGAACCCCAGTGCCGCCAACGGAAACCACCAGCGTCGCTCGTTCCCCATCACGGCAGGGTATCGGGTGCCCGGCGCAGCAGTACCGCGAACGCCGCGGCGAGCAGGACGGCCGCCGACAGGAGCACCCCCACGATGTCCGCCGAGAGCACCACCGCGATCACCGCGAAGACGAACGCGGTGAGCAGGACGAGCCGGCTGCGCTCGTACGCGGCGAGCACCAGCAGGCCGAGCGTGGCCAGCAGCGGACCGCGCACCCCGTCGCCGAGGCGGAACTGCCACGACCCGACCAGGTCGAGCAGCGGAACGGCCACCAGCGCGCCCAGCGTGCCGAGGACGAACCACCCGGTGCGGACGGACCGCCGGACGACCGCGTACCAGACGGCCGTGCCGACGAGCACCACGCCGAGTGCGCCGAGCCAGAGCAGGCCGGTCGGCAGTCCCCGGCCCAGCGAGTAGAAGGCGTCCTGGCTCAGCCACTGCGCGCGGCTGTACTCCGGCGCACCGGCCGAAGGTGGCCCGAGGAGCAGGTTCGCGGACTCGCCTTCGGCGGCGCTGCGGCGCGACAGCAGCTGCACCGCCGCCATGGCGACCTGCGCGATCCCCAGCAGTGCCAACGGAAACCAGGACCGCGACCCTCTCCCCATCGGCCCAGGCTAACGCTCAGCAGAACGGCGGCAGCTCCCGCGGGTCGCCGACCGGGGCCCAGCGGCCGTCCACCTTCGCGTACTCCCAGCGGGCCCCGCGCGCGACGATCCGGCGCAGCGCCAGCACGACGCGGTCGACGTGCTCCTCCGTGCTGCCCAGGCCGAGGCTGACGCGGATCGCCTGCTGCCCGTCGCCGCCGGTGACGCCGATCAGGCGCTTGGCCGCGATGTGCGCGCAGAACGCCCCGTCGCGCACGCCGATGCCGTACTCGGCCGACAGCACCGCCGCCACCCAGCCCGGGTCGAAGCCGTCGAGGACGAAGCTGAGCGTGCCGACGCGGTCGACCGGTGCGTCGAACAACCGCAGCTCGGCGCAGCCCGGGATGCCCTCGAGTCCCTTGCGCAGCCGGGTGAGCAGGGCCTGCTCGTGCGCCACGACGGCGTCCCAGTTCTCACTGAGGGTCTCGCACGCGACGCCGAGCGCGTACACCCCGACGGTGTTGGGCGAGCCGGCTTCGTGGCGCTCGGGCCCGGTGTTCCAGACGACCGCGTCCTCGGTGACGAGCTTGGTCGCGCCGCCGCCGGCGAGGTACGGCCTGGCGGCGCGCAGCCAGTCGGCACGGCCGATCAGCGCACCCGCGCCGAAGGGCGCGTACAGCTTGTGGCCGGACAGGGCGACGTAGTCGACGTCGAGTTCCTTGATCGAGATCCGGCGGTGCGGGGCGAGCTGGGCGGCGTCGAGCGCGATGCGGGCGCCGTGCCGGCGCGCCACGGCGGCGATCTCCGCCACCGGCAGGAGCTCACCGGTCACATTGGACGCTCCGGTGACGACGACCAACCGCGGTCCCTGCGGGGAATCCGCGAGGGCTTCGTCCACAGCGGACACTGCCGCGAGGCGGGTGCGCGGGGTCGGGATCCGCCGGACGTTCGGACCCTGCCACGGCAGCAGCGCGGCGTGGTGCTCGGTGTCGAAGACGACCACCGTCGTGTGCCGGGGCAGGCTGCGGGCGAGCAGGTTGAAGGAGTCGGTGGTGTTGCGGGTGAACACGACGGTGTCGGTGCGGCGGGCGTCGACGAAGCGGCGCAGGACGTCGCGGGTGCGCTCGTAAAGGCGCGTCGAGACCTGCGAGGCGAAGCCGGCGCCGCGGTGGACGCTGGCGTACCAGGGCAGGAACTCGTCGACCTTGGCGCGGACGGCGTCCAGACAGGGGGCGCTCGCGGCGTGGTCGAGGTTGGCGTAGCCGATGGTTTCCCCGGTGACGAGCGGGACTCGCAGGGCGGCACCCGCGACGGCCGGGATCTCGTGCGCGACAACGGTTTCGGCGGTGAAAGCCGGCTCGGTGATCGTGCTGGTGCGGTCGATGGCGAGAGTCATCGGTGCCTCCTCGGCGGTCCGGGGGACCCCGGCGAGGGGCCCGCGCTTGCCCGTCGCACGACGCGACCGGCCCGGTCTTCACCCGGGGCACCCCACCGCGGTAGGAGGGTTGCCGGCCAGCAAGCCGGGGCTTCGCGCTGGCACTCATGACCTGAGCCAGAAGGTAACCGAGAACGCCGCCGCCGGCCAACCCCCGCCTCACATTCTGAGACGCCGCTCACACACCGTGAGGACGTCAGAGCTTCGCGCGGAAGTGTCCCGGCAGCTGCGTAACGGCGTTGTCGGCGAGGTGCGTCGCCGTGCCGGTGTACTGCTCGGCGCCGGCGGTGAAGCGCCAGCCGCCGATGGTCTTGCCGTCGACGGGCTCGCCGAGGGCCGCCGCGACGGTGGTCGAGACCTCGGCGAACGACTTGCCGTCCCAGTTCGCCGCCGGGGCATCCGGCAGGGTCCAGAGCGTGAAGTGCACGTGGGCGCCGGTGCTGCTGCCGCCGCACGGCAGCGCGTTGCCGGTCGAGCCGAGCTCGGCGCCGGCCTCGACGTGCTCACCGTCGGTGACCTCGATGCCCTCCATGTGGTAGTACCCGGTCCGCCAGCCGCCGTCGTGGTCGATGGTCACCCAGTCCCCGCCCGCGCAGTGCTGCAGGTGGACGGTGCCGGCCAGCGGCGCGCGCACGGTCTTGTCGGCCGGGCTGAAGTCGATGGCGTTCTTGACGCCGGTGCTGCCGTCGTCGGAGTGGATGCCGGCCGAGTAGACCTGCTGGCCGGCCTTGAACGGCAGGGCGAGCGCCGGGAAGGGGGCGACCTCCGCGGCCGCGTCCGGGACGCCGGCCAGGCCGGCCGTCACGACGATCGCCGCGATCAAGCTCGCCCCACGCACGTGAAGTTTCGTCACCCTGCGTACTCCTTTGGCTATTCACTCACCCATTCGAACTAATGAATGGAGCGCACAGTAAGCCAAAAGAGGGAACGAAGGGAAGATCACGTGAGATTTTTGTGTGGACAAGCGCCGGACAACGGCACTCCCTAACGACCCGACTCGCCCTTCCAGCGGGCCAGGCGGCCGGCCCGGTCCACGGCGCGGAGCCGGAGCTCGACGGCGTCGCGGACCCCGCTGGTCGTGACCACCAGCAGCTGGTCGTGCTCCTGGAGCCGGCTGGTCTTCTGCGGCGTGAAGCCGGCGCCTTCGCGCACGACCAGGCTGACCGTCGCCCCGACCGGCAGCCGCAGCTCGGACAGGTACACGCCGTGCAGCTTCGACCCGGGCTGGATGCGGACCTGCAGCAGCTCGGCGCCCAGCTCGTCCAGCGGCGCGGAGTCGACTTCGATCTCGTGCGCCTCGGACTTCTTCGCCAGCCCGAGCCAGCGCCCGAGCGGCCCGAGCGTCGCGCCCTGGAGCAGCGTCAGCACGATGACCAGCACGAACACCGCGTTGACCAGCCGTTGCGCGCCCGGCACCCCCTGCGACAGCGGGATCATCGCGAGCACGATCGGCACCGCACCGCGGAGCCCGGCCCACGACAGGAACGCCTGTTCCCGCCACGGCAGCCGGAACGGCAGCATCGCCAGCACGACCGAGATCGGCCGGGCCAGCAGCAGCACGACGGCCCCGGCGACCAGGCCCGGCACCACCGCCTCGAGCACGCGGCCCGGCGAGGCGAACAGGCCGAGCAGCACGAACAGCCCGATCTGCGCCAGCCAGCCGAGCCCTTCGGCGAACGACAGCGTGTCCGAGCGGTGCGGCAGCCGCGAATTGCCGAGCACCAGCGCGGCGACGTAGGTGGCGAGCAGCCCGGACGCGTGCAGCAGCTGCCCGGACGAGTACGCCACGACGCACACCGCGACCGTGGCCAGCGGGTAGAGACCGGTCGCCGGCAACGCGGCCCGGCGCAGCGCGATCCCGCCGAGCCAGCCGAAACCGAGCCCGATCGCCAGGCCCGCCCCGAGCTCGTAGACCACCAGCAGCGGCAGCGTCCAGTCCACAGTGGTGCCCTCGGCCAGCACCACGACGGCGATGTACGCCGGCGCGTCGTTGATGCCCGACTCAAGTTCCAGCGCGCCGGTGAGCCGTTTGCCGATCCCGGCCGAGCGCAGCACCGAGAACACCGCGGCCGCGTCGGTCGACGCGAGCACCGCGCCCCACAGCAGCGCGAACCGCCAGTCGAGGCCCAGCAGCCAGTGCAGGGCGGCACCGGTCACCGCGACGCTCACCACAACGGACACAGTGGACAGTGCGATCCCGATGCCCAGCGCGGGTTTCACCGCCGACCAGCGCGTCGTCAGGCCGCCTTCGGCGAGGATCATGACGAGCGCGGCGAGGCCGAGCGACTGGGTCAGCTCGGGGTTGTCGAACCGGATGCCGAAGCCGGCTTCGCCCAGCAGCACGCCGATCGCCAGGTAGAGCAGCAGCGACGGCAGGCCCAGCCGGATCGACACGCGCACGGCGAGCACGGAGGCGAGCAGCACGGCACCGCCGACACCGAGTAGCACGGGAAGCTGGTCCATGCCGCCTCCCTCCGAGTGCCGTGGGCCCTCAGAATAGTGAAGCGGGCGAGTTAACTCCTTCGTGTACCGCTGGGGCGCGCCGAGGGCGTGGTGTGTTAAGGCCCACCGAGTGCGGCGAGATCGACACCGAGCGCGGCGAACGGCTTCTCCGCCGCCGGGAACACCTTCACGGCGCGATGTCCGTCGCGACCGACCCAGCCGGCGCCGACCGCGCGCTCGAGCAGCGCCGCGGGCACGGCTCCGGCGAGGTGGTCGCGCCGCTCCGTCCAATCCAGACAGTCGCGCAGCGGCGACCGCCGCCCGGGCGCGACCGCCACGCCGAGCTCGGCCAGCACCTCGCGACCGCGGCCGGTCAGCGCGAGCCCGTTGTCGGCGTCGATCAGGCCGGTGGCCAGCATGCCGTCGCGGAGGGCGACGCCGAGCACGCCGGCGAGGTGGTCGTAGCAGGTCCGCGCGAACCCGAGCCGCTTCACCCGCAGCGACGACTTCAGCCCGGTGACCGGGCGGTGCTCGGCGTGCTGGGCGAGGTGCTCGATGAGTTCGGCGACGCGCGGGTCGGCGATCCGGACGTAGCTGGCCCGGCCCTGCTTGACCCGGGCGACGAACCCGGCGTCGACCAGCCGGGAGACGTGCTCGCTGGCCGTGGAGAGCGCGATCCCGGCCGCCTTGGCCAGCTCGCCGACGGTCCACGCCCGCCCGTCCAGCAGCGCGAGGCACATGGTGGCCCGGCTCGGGTCGGCGAGCACCGCGGCGACCTCGGCCAGAGCGATCGTCTCCATGCGCCCACGGTACGTCGGCCACCCTTCGCCCGCGGCCGAACCGACGTACCCAGAGGGTCGGCTCACGTACCTGGACGGTCGGTTCGCGTACCTGGAGGGTCGGGTCGTGAGCCGACCCTCTGGGTACGCGAGCCGACTGCCTGGGTACGTGAGCCGACCCTTGGGGTCAGAGGGCTTTCAGGAACTTGGCGGCCAGGGTGACTGCCGGGCCCGAGTCGTTCGAGTCCTCCAGGAGCACCGCGAACGCCACGTTGCCGCGGTAGCCGACGAACCAGCCCGTTGCGTTGGAGCCGTCGCCGAACTGGGCCGTGCCCGTCTTGCCGAACACCTGGCCCGCGCCCGCCGCGCCGCGGCCCGTACCGCTGGTGACCACCGCGCGCATCATCGTCCGCACCTGGCCGAGCACGGCCGCCGGCGGCGGCGAGTACCCCTTGACGACCGTCGTGTCCAGGTCGTGCCACAGCCGCGGCGTGATCGCCTTGCCGGACGCGACCGTGGCGGCCATCAGCGCGCCGCCGAGGCAGCTGGCCTGGATCCGGCCCTGGCCGAACCCGTCCTCGACCTGCTCGTCCTTGCTCGCCGCGGGCTCGACCTTGCCCAGCTCGGTGTCGATCCCGGGGATCTCGTAGTCGGCGTTGAGGCCCAGCTCGTCGGCCGCCTTCTGCAGCCCGTTGGCCGGCAGGTCGAGCGCGAGCTGCCCGAACGTCGTGTTGCACGACCGCGCGAACGCCGTCTGCAGGTTCGTCGCCCCGAGCTCGAAGCCCTCGTTCTTGACCGACCGCGTCCCGATGGTCGCGACGCCGGGGCAGTCGACCGGCGACGTCGCGGAGAGGCCGCTCTGCTGGACCGCGGCAACCGACGTCGCGATCTTGAACGACGACCCCGGCTCGTAGAGCCCGTTGAGCGCCTTCGGCTGCTTCCCGGCAGCCGCGTTCTGCGCGACGGCCAGGATGTCGCCCGAACCGGTGTCGAGGGCGACCATCATGGCCGACCCCTTGTTGGAGTCCACCGCAGCCTGCGCGGACTTCTGCGCGGCCAGGCTCAGGCTCGACGTCAGCGGCTTGGCACCGCCGTCGGAAGCCTTCCCGAACAGCGTCTCGACGCTCTTTCCGCTGGTGTCGACGCGCTGGACGGCGAAACCGTCCCCGGCCGCCGCCGTGACCTGCCCGCCCAGCGCCGAACGCAGCAGCGGCGCCGGGTCGCCCTCGACCGCGCGCAGGCCGCCGGCCCCGTTGATCAGCAACGGCTTGCCGTCGCGGTCGGCCACGGCCGTCGTGTCCTGCACGGCCGTGCTGACGACCAGCCGCTGGCCGGCCTCCAGCTTCGGGTGCAGCAGCGACGGCGCCCAGTGCACGAGCCACTTCCCGCCGGCCTGGGCCAGCTGGAACGGCACGTCGTAGGTCCAGACCTTGCCCGGTTTCAACGTCCACCCGAGGCTGAACGTCCCGCCGGTCTGCGTCGCCCCGGCCGGGGTCGGCTGCAGAACGGTCAGCTTGGCCGCCAGCGACGCCGGGTTCAGCGTGTTCCGCGCGTCCCGCAGGGCCACCGCGGCCGCCGGGACGGCGTCGGTCAGCCGGCTCGCCGCGTCGGTGTTGTTCTCCGACAGGTCCTGCAGGTATTCGGTGATCGCCGTGTGCGGGTCGAGGGCACCCGGCGTCTCGACGCTCGTGGCCCCGGCTTCCGCCTCCGGCGTCGATCCGCCGCCGTTCAACACGAAGAACGCCGCCACCACGACCACGACGACCAGCAGTGCGCCGCCGATCAGGACGCCCCGTCTTCTGGCAGGACTCATTTCCGCGTACCCCTCCCCCAAGGAACGCCACCGCCGTAGGTGGCCGGCCGATCTTACCGGCCACCTACGACAGCCGGTCAGGCTTTTGCTACCGAAACGGTCACCTTGGTGCCGTCGCCGACCGTGCCGGCGAAGCCCTCGGCCACCGGACCGTGGGTCACCGACGTCGCCAGCGTCTCCGAGCCCAGGAACTCCTCGTGCGTCCGGGCCGCCTCGACGACGTCGGGTACCGAGTCGACGGTCAGCGCGATCCGGTCGGCGACGTCCAGCCCGGCGTCGCGGCGCGCCTGCTGCACGACCCGGACCAGGTCGCGGACCAGGCCCTCGGCCGCCAGTTCCGGCGTCACCTCCGTGTCGATCAGGACCAGCCCGGACCCGCCGGGCAGCTCGGCCGCCGCGCCGCCGCCCTTGGCGACCAGCCGGCGGTCGAACTCGCCTTCCTGCAGCTCGATCCCGGCCGCGACGACCTTGCCGCCCTGCAGCGACCAGTCGCCCGCCTTGACGGCCTTGATCACGGTCTGGACGTCCTTGCCCAGCCGCGGACCGGCGGCACGCGCGTTGACCGCGACCTCGAACCCGCCGTGCGCGGCGACGTCGGTGGTCAGCTCGACCGCCTTGACGTTCACCTCGTCGCGCAGGATGTCGGCGAAGGCACCCAGCGTCTCGGCGTCGTCGGCCGCCACGACCAGCGACGACAGCGGCAGCCGCACGCGCAGCTTGTTCGCCTTCCGCAGCGACAGCGCCGAGGACGCGACCTGCCGCACCCGGTCCATCGTGGTCACCAGCGCCGCGTCGGCGGGCAGGTCGAGCGCGTTCGGCCAGTCGGTGAGGTGCACCGAACGGCCGCCGGTGAGCCCGCGCCAGACGACCTCGGTGGTCAGCGGCAGCAGCGGCGCCGCGACCCGCGACGTCACCTCCAGCACCGTGTGCAGCGTGTCGATCGCGTCCTGGTCACCGGCCCAGAAGCGGTCCCGGGAGCGCCGCACGTACCAGTTCGTGAGGACCTCGAGGAAGTCCCGCACGGTCTGGCACGCGCCCGCGACGTCGTAGTGGTCCATCGCGTACTCGACGTCGGTGACGAGCTCGTGCGTCTTCGCCAGGACGTACCGGTCGAGCACGTTCGACGAGTCCGTGCGCCACTTCCCTTCCACGCCTTCGGCGTTCGCGTACAGCGCGAGGAAGTAGTACGAGTTCCACAGCGGCAGCACGGCCTGGCGGACGGCGTCGCGGATGCCCTTGTCGGTGACGACCAGGTTGCCGCCGCGCAGGATCGGGCTCGCCATCAGGTACCAGCGCATGGCGTCCGAGCCGTCACGCTCGAAGACCTCGTTGACGTCCGGGTAGTTGCGCAGCGACTTGGACATCTTCGCGCCGTCGGAGCCGAGCACGATGCCGTGCGCGACGCAGGCGCGGAACGCCGGCCGGTCGAACAGCGCCGTCGCGAGCACGTGCAGCAGGTAGAACCAGCCGCGGGTCTGCCCGATGTACTCGACGATGAAGTCGCTCGGGTAGTGGTGCTCGAACCAGTCGGCGTTCTCGAACGGGTAGTGCACCTGGGCGTAGGGCATCGAGCCCGAGTCGAACCAGACGTCGAGGACGTCCGGGACGCGGCGCATCGTGGACTTGCCCGTGGGGTCGTCCGGGTTCGGCCGGGTCAGCTCGTCGATGTAGGGCCGGTGCAGGTTGTCCAGCCGCACGCCGAAGTCGGCCTCCAGCTCGTCGAGCGAGCCGTAGACATCGGTGCGCGGGTACTCCGGGTCGTCGGACTGCCACACCGGGATCGGCGTGCCGAAGTACCGGTTGCGGGAGATCGACCAGTCGATGGCGTTCTCCAGCCACTTCCCGAACTGGCCGTCCTTGACGTTGCCCGGGTACCAGGTGATCTGCTGGTTCAGCTCGACCATCCGGTCCTTGAACTGCGTCACCGCGACGAACCACGACGAGACCGCGCGGTAGATCAGCGGGTTCCGGCAGCGCCAGCAGTGCGGGTAGGAGTGGTCGTAGGTCTCGTGCCGCAGCAGCACGGAACCCTGCTGCCCCGCCGAACCGGTGCCGTTCTTGAGGTCCCGCACGATGTTCGGGTTCGCGTCGAAGACCTGCTGGCCCTCGTAGTCCGGCACGGTCGCGTCGAACTTGCCGTGCGCGTCGACCGGCGTGACCGGCGGGATCCCGGCCGCGTCGGTGACCACCTTGTCGTCGGCGCCGTAGGCGGGCGCGATGTGCACGACGCCGGTGCCGTCGTCGGTGGTGACGTAGTCGGCCGCCAGGACGCGGTGCGCGTTCTCGGTGCCGACGAAGTACGGGAACGGGGGTGCGTAACGGGTTCCGAGCAGCTGCTCGCCCGTGTAGTGCGCGACGACCGCCGGCTCTTCGCCGAGTTCACGCGCGTACGCGGCGACCCGCGCCTCGGCGAGCAGGAACCGCTTGCCGTCGTGCTCCACGACGACGTACTGCACCTCGGGGTGCACGGCGGTGGCGAGGTTCGACGGCAGCGTCCACGGCGTGGTCGTCCAGATCAGCAGGTAGGTGCCGTCGAGCTCGTTCCCGTTGTCCTGCAACCGGAAGCCGACCGTGACGGCCGGGTCCTGCCGGTTGCGGTAGACGTCGGCGTCCATGCCCAGCTCGTGGTTGGACAGCGGCGTCGCGTCCCGCCAGCAGTACGGCAGGACGCGGTAGCCCTCGTAGACGAGTCCCTTGTCCCACAACCGCTTGAACGCCCAGAGCACCGACTCCATGTAGGTGACGTCGAGCGTCTTGTAGTCGTTGTCGAAGTCGACCCAGCGGGCCTGGCGGGTGACGTAGTCGCGCCACTCGTCGGTGTAGCGGAGGACGGATTCCTGCGAAGCCGCGTTGAACTTCGCGATGCCCATCACTTCGATCTCGGACGTCTCGGTGATGCCGAGCTGCCGCATCGCCTCGAGCTCGGCGGGCAGGCCGTGGGTGTCCCAGCCGAAACGGCGCTCGACCTTGCGGCCCTTCATCGTCTGGTAGCGCGGCACCAGGTCCTTGACGTACCCGGTGAGCAGGTGACCGTAGTGCGGCAGGCCGTTGGCGAACGGCGGGCCGTCGTAGAAGACGTACTCGTTGTCGCCGTGCTCGCCGGCCGGGCGGGCGTCGATGGTCGCCTGGAACGTCCGGTCCGTCTCCCAGTAGGCGAGGACCTGCTTCTCCAGCTCGGGGAAGGACGGCTGCGACGGCACGCCCGCGCTGTCGTCGAGCTTGGCCTGGGGGTACATCCCGGTGCTCCTCGGTTCGTCGCTCTCGTACGGACGACCGGGTTTCCGGTCACCCACACGGGGACGAAACGCCTGGCGGCGCACCGCGGTACCACCCCGCTTGCCCGGCGGTGAAGCTGCCGGGCCGCTCGTTCGGCGGCTGTCACGGGCCGCACCCGTCCGGTTCTACTGCGAGCGGTGAAGCCCGGTTCTTCCGGAGGCTCCCCGGTGATGGCCGGATCGACGCCTTGCTGATACCAGGTTAACCGGCCCGCGCAACCGGGTTGTCACGAGGGGCACGTACCCCGGCGAGGGTCACGCCGATCGCCGGCAGCCACAACGCTCCGGCGATCAGGCCCGCGGCGTGGAGGCCGCCGACCGACCCGTCGCCCGCCACGGTGCCGAACACCGCCACCCCGAGCGCGCCGCCGGCTTGGCGGGCGGTGTTGTTGATGCCGCCGGCGACGCCGGCGCGTCCGGGCGGGATGCCGCCGACCGCGGCCGTCACGACCGCCGTCGTCAGCAGGCCCATGCCGGTCCCCAGCCCGAGCAACGTCGGCAGGAGGGCCGGATACCCGCTGTTCCCGTTGAGCAGCACCAGGTTCAGCATCCCGGACGCGCCGAGCGCGAGCCCGGCCACCATCGGCGGCCGCGGGCCGAACCGGGCCACCAGCCGGCCCGAGACCGGCGCCACCACCGAGAGCGGCAGGAACAGCGGCAGCACCTCGAGCCCGGCTTCCAGCGGCCCGGCGTGCCGGACGCCCTGGAGGTACAGCGTCAGGACGAGGATCGTGCCGATGCCGACGAAGTTCATCACCGCCGCGACGAGGTTCGCGCCCGCCGTCCGCCGGGCGAGGTCCAGGGGCAGCATCGGGTGCGCCGAACGGCGCTCGACGACCAGGAACGCGGCCGCCAGGACGACCGCGAGCAAGCCGGCGAAGACGCTCCCGCCGATGACCGCGTAGACCCCGGCGCCGAGCGCGGGCACGGCGGTGACGATGCCGGCGACGTCGGCCCGCCCGCGCCCGCGGTGCCCGCGCGGCACGAGCCGGCGGGTCGCGACGGCGGCCGCGAGCACCACCGGGACGTTGAGCCAGAACACCGGCCGCCAGCCGGCCGCGGCGACGATCGCGCCGCCGAGCACCGGGCCCGCCGAGAGCGCCAGCGCCGACACCCCGGCCCACACGCCGAGGGCCCGCGCGCGCTCGGCGTGTCCCGGGTAGGCGTGGGTGATCACGGCCAGGGTGCCGGGCAGCAGCAACGCGGCGCCGAGGCCCTGCCCGGCACGGGCGGCGACGAGCCACGGCGCGGTGCCGGCGAGCCCGCACACCGCCGACGCCGCGCCGAACAGGACGAAGCCCGCGAGGACGACCCGGCGGTGGCCGAAGACGTCACCGAGTGCGCCGCCGGTGAGCAGCAGCGCGGCCAGGACGACCGTGTAGCCGTCGACCACCCACTGCAGGGCGGCGAGGTTCGCGCCGAGCTCGGTGCCGATGGTGGGCAGGGCGACGTTGACGACCGTGACGTCGAGCTGGACGAGGAACATGCCGGCGCACATGGTGAGCAAGAGCATGTCCCCAGTGGACCGCCGGGACGCTTCCGTCGCGGTGGAAGTGTGCCCGGGGCATCCTGGAGGCATGGAAGGCGACGCCGACATCGCGCGCACCGCGGCGCTGTTCGCGGACCCCGCGCGGGTCCGGGTGCTGCTCGCCCTCGCCGACGGCCGGGCGCTGGCGGCGTCCGTGCTGGCGGCCGAGGCCCGGCTGTCCGCGCCGGGGGTCAGCGCGCACCTGGCGAAGCTGCGGGCCGCGGGCCTGGTGGTCGCCGAGAAGTCGGGGCGGCACCGGTTCTACCGGCTGGCCGGCCCGGACCCGGCCGAGCTGATGGAGGCACTGGCGCGGTTCTCGCCGTCACAACCGGTGACGTCCCTGCGCGAGGGGACGCGCGCGGAGGCGCTGCGCACGGCGCGGACCTGCTACGACCACCTGGCGGGACGGCTCGGCGTGGCGGTCACGGCGGCGTTGCTCGAGCGGGGCGCGCTGTCCGGGGCGTCCGACACGCGACGACGTCCGGGCGACCGGATTTCGGCTCCGCTGCGCGAACACCCGTACACACTGGGTCCGCACGCGACCGAGGTGTTCGGCTCGCTCGGCGTCGATCTCGACGCGGCCGCGGCGGGCCGGCGTCCCTTGCTGAAGTTCTGCCTGGACTGGAGCGAGCAGCGCCATCACCTGGCGGGCGCGCTGGGCGCGGCCGTGGCGACGCGGTTCACGGAGGCGGGCTGGGTGCGGCGGCGCGGGCAGGCGCATCGCGCGGTGAAGCTCACGCCGGAAGGAGCGAGGGCGCTGGCCACCCGGCTGGGTCTGGCCGACCTCGCCGCCTGACGGCGTGTCGTCGCACCGCGCTCGCGTGTCGTCGACTAGCGGTGGGCGGCGACCAGGTTCGCGTCGGGGCGGCAACGGTCACAGGGGGTGAAGCCGAGCTGACGGGCTTCGCCGACACCGATCGGGATCGTGTCGCGGGTGCCCAGCCAGATGCAGGTCGTCAGGTGGTAGCGCGGGTGCTCGTCGACCACCACGACCTCGTCCTCGAGGTCGGCCAGGACGGCGATGTCGGCTTCCGGGGTCTCTTCCACACCCGGATCGGACTCGATACCGTTCGCCGATTCGACCGGGGCTTCCGCCACGACGGTCTTTTCGGACTCGGATTCGGGTTCGGGTTCCGGCGTGTCGGCCGGGTCGCCCAGGTCACCGGCCGCCGGGATGAGGACGGTCGGCTCCTCCTCGGCCGGCTTTTCCGCCGGAGCAGGCTCCTCTGCCGGCGGCGATGGCTCTTCGGAGACGGGCTTTTCGGGCTCGGCGGGTGCCGCGGCCCGACGCCGGCGGCGCAGCCAGTCGGCGACCAGGATCAGCCCGGCCAGCACCGACAGGCCGATGGACACCCACGCCCACAGCGAAGAGGCCGTGATGAGCGCGGAGACGAGCAACCCCAGAGCCGCCAGTACCAGTACCAGCACGATGTAAAGCACGCTGAATTACAGCACGAACCAGGCAAGATCGTCCGATGACCCGCCCACGTGCGGTACCGGATCGACTCCGAACCGTGGCTCACCCCGCCGGCACGTGCCGGCGGGGTCAGCCCGGGAAAACTCAGCCGGCTTCGGCGCGCGGGCCGAACGAGTAGCCCTGGCCGCCGCTCGACGAACCGGACGACTGCCCGGAGTTCGAGGAGGCCGACGCCGGGGCCGCGGAGCCGCGGTCGTCGAGCTCGCGCAGCTGGGACTCGAGGAACCCGCGCAACCTCGTGCGGTACTCCCGCTCGATCGTGCGCAGCTCTTCGATCTTCTTGCCCAGCCCGCCCTTCTCGGAGTTCAGGCTGTTCATCGTCTCGGTGTACTTGCGCTGCGACTCGCGTTCCAGCGTGGTGGCCTTGTCGCGCGCCTGGCGCTCCAACGTCTCCGCACGGGTCCGCGCGTCGTTCAGCATGGTGTCGACGCGCGTGCGCGCCTCGTTCACCATCGAGTCCGACTTCGCCCGCGCGTCCGAAAGCAGCTGCTCGGACTTGGTGCGGGCCTCGGCCAGCATCCCGTCGGACTCGGTCTTCGCCTCGGCGGTCAGCCGGTCGGCCATCTCCTGGGCCAGGCCCAGGACCTTGGCGGCCTGCACGTTCGGCTCCGCGCTGTCGCCGACCATCGAGTGCGCCTGGGTCTGCTCCATGGCGGACTGCGGCGGCGGCACCGGCGCGAGGCGCCGGGACGGCTCTTCACGCATCGGGGGCGCCGACTTGGCGCTGTCGAGCTCGCCACGAGTCGACTCGAGCTCGGCGTCGAGCTGCTCCATCTGCTGGCGCAGCTCGTTGTTGTCCTCGATCAAGCGGGCCAGCTCGGTCTCCACCAGGTCGAGGAACGCGTCCACCTCGTCCTCGTTGTAGCCCCTCTTGCCGATGGGCGGCTTGCTGAACGCGACGTTATGCACGTCAGCGGGGGTCAACGACATCAGATCACCTCACGCACTCCATGGCCTGCAGGGTCCACCCAAGTCTCCCCGATCAACTTGGAGTCGCCAGTTGCATCGCGAAGAACACAACCAACAGCAGCACCATAATCGACAAGTCCAGTCCGACGCCGCCGATTCGAACCATCGGAATGATTCGTCTGAACAGACGAACCGGCGGGTCCGTCACTGTGTAGATGGTCTCGAGCGTCACCGCAACCCCCCCGGCCGGATGCCACTCACGCGCAAAAGTCCGGACGAGTTCGATCACGATCCGCGCCGTCAGCAGCAGCCAGAAGGCGAACAGCACGTACCAGACGACCAGCCACACAGCTTCCACGTACCTACTCTAACCGGGCGTCCTCGCAGAAGACGCAGTTGAGGGGGTCGACGCCGCATCGGGTCGACAAAATCACGTCTGCTTGCGCTCAGCGGTCCGCGCGACTTCAGCCCCGCAAGAATAATCCGCCCTCGGCAATCCGCCGACGGTCCTCGGCGGTGACGTCCACATCGGGCGGTGAGAGAAGGAACACCTTGTTGGTGACCTTGTCCATCGACCCGCGCAGCGCGAACGCCAGCCCGGCGGCGAAGTCGACGAGCCGCTTGGCGTCCGCGTTCTCCATCTCGGTGAGGTTGATGATCACCGGGATGCCCTCGCGGTAGTGCTCACCGATGGCGCGCGCCTCCACGTAGCTCGTCGGGTGCAGCGTCGTGATCCGGCTCAGCGGATCACGCAGCGGCGGACGGGCCGGTTCGGTGACCGGGCGCAGGCGCGCCACCGGCTCCGGCTGCCGGTCCATCGCCAGCGCACCGTGGACGGCGGGCTCGGCTGCCGACACGGAGCGTGATCGACTGCGGCTGACAGGCTCGTCGTACGTGTCCTCGACCTCGCGGTACCGTGAGCGCGAGGACCGCGGCGCCGGCTCCTCATAGGAGTCGTAGTCGTCGTCGTAGCCGCGCCGGTAGTCGTCCTCGGCCTCGTAGCCGTCGTCGTCTGCGGGCACCATCCCGAAGTAGGCCTTCAGCTTCTGCAGCGCGCTCATGCCTCTCCCTAGCCCTAGCCGCTCCCGCACCAACGTTTCTCCACGCCGTCAGTGCCCCGCGCGGGCGACCACTAAACGTGACGATCGCGCGAGCTCCCTACGGCGAGGCTAAACCGCGTCCGCCGAGCAACGCGGTTCCGACACGCACACAGGTCGAGCCGTGCGTGATCGCCTGCTCGAGATCATGGCTCATCCCGGCGGAGACGTCTGCGGCATTCGGGTGATCTTTTCGGAGCCGCTCACCCGCGCGGGCGAGCCGTTCGAAGGCCTCGGCCGGGTCCGCGCCGAGCGGCGCGACGGCCATCAGGCCGCGAAACCGCAGTTCGTCCGTGTGAGTGACGTGCTCGGCGAGCGCACCGAGCTCGTCGAGGGGGCAGCCGCCGCGCTCCGGGTCGTCGTCGAGGCTCGCCTGGATCAGCACGTCGAGGGGTTCGTCACGTATCTGAGCGTCACGAGCCGCACGCACCGCCTTCGCGAGCGCGTCGGCGAGCCGGGCCGAATCCAGGGACTGCACCTCGTGCGCCCACCGGACCACGGAGCGTGCCTTGTTCCGCTGCAGCCGGCCGACCATGTGCCAGCGCAGGTCCGCCTCCGGCCGCAGCTCGGCGACTTCGAGGGCCTTCGGGCCGGCGTCCTGGTCGCGGTTCTCGCCGACGTCGGTCACGCCGAGGTCGGCCAGCAGCGCGGCGTCGGAGGCGGGGAACGTCTTGGTGACCGCGATCAGCTTGACCTCGTCGCGCGCCCGCCCGGCGGCGCGGCACGCGGCGGCGATCCGCTCTTCGACCTCGGCCAGGTTCGCGGCCAGCTCGGCCTTGCGGTCGGTCATCCCTCGATCCAGGTGATCCCGGCGATCCGCCCGGTCGTGCCGTCGCGGCGGTAGCTGAAGAGCGTCTTGTCCTCGTTCGTGCACCGCGGGTCGACGCCGATCTTGCCGACGCCCAGGTCGGCGAGCTGCTGCCAGAGCCCGGCACGCAAGTCGAGCCCGGGCGTGCCCTTCCGCGTCTTGCACGCACTGCCGGGGACGTGCTTCTCGACGTCGGCGGCCATGGCGGCCGGGACCTCGTAGCAGTCGCCGCAGATGGCCGGGCCGAGCAGCGCCTCGATGCGGCCCACCTCGGCCCCGGCCTCCCGCATGGCTTCGACCGCCGCCGGGACGACGCCGACCCGCGTGCCGACGCGCCCGGCGTGCACCGCCGAGACCACGCCGGCCTCGGCGTCGGCCAGCAGGATCGGGACGCAGTCGGCGACCAGCACCACGAGCGCGACGCCCGGGGTCGCGGTCACCAGGGCGTCGGTCGCCTCGGCGGCCCGGGTCTCGGAGCCGTCCACCGTGGTCGCCGTGCGGCCGTGGACCTGCTCCATCCAGGCCAGCTTGTCCTCGGCCAGGCCCAGCTCGGCGGCGAGGCGCTTGCGGTTCGCGTAGACGTCGCCCTCGTCGTCGCCGACGTGGTCGCCCAGGTTGAACGTGTCGTACGGCGGCCGTGACGCGCCGCCCGCCCTGGTCGTGACCACTCGCCGAACCCGCACGAATCCTCCTTGACGTCACTGAAGGCCACCACCCAGGACTCTAGTTCCCGGGTGATGGCCTTCAACGGTGGTGTCGCTAGCGCCGCATGAACGGCGGGACGTCGACCTCGTCGTCCGACGGGTCGTCGTGCACCGGCATCGCGCGGCCGGGCAGGCTGCCCTGGGTCGCGTTGGAGCCGATCGGCGAGTAGCCGCGCGAACCGCCGCCGGGCTGCGGGAGCCCGCCGGAGTTCTGGCCGGACGCCGACGGCAGCGGCGAGTGCGACCGCGGCGGCGCGACCGGGTAGCCGGAGCTGCCCGCCGGCGGCACCGGGGTCGCCCCCGACGGTGGCCCCTGCTGGCTCGAAACCTGCCCCGCCGAGGCCGACGCCGTGGTCGAGCCCTGGCGCGAGCCGGAGCCGAAGGTCGACGGGTCGAGCTTCTTGTGGGTCGGCGCGCCGGCGTCGAAGCCGGCCGCGATCACCGTGACGCGGACCTCGTCGCCGAGGGAGTCGTCGATGATCGTGCCGAAGATGATGTTGGCGTCCGGGTGCGCGGACTCCTGCACCAGCGACGCGGCTTCGTTGATTTCGAACAGGCCGAGATCCGAACCACCCGCGATCGAAAGCAGCGCGCCGTGCGCACCGTCCATGGAGGCTTCGAGGAGGGGCGAGTTGATCGCCTTCTCCGCCGCCTGGATGGCTCTGCCTTCACCGCGTGCGCTCCCTATGCCCATCAGGGCGGAGCCCGCGCCGGACATGACGCTCTTGACGTCGGCGAAGTCGAGGTTGATCAGGCCCGGCGTGGTGATCAGGTCGGTAATGCCCTGGACACCGGACAGCAGCACCTCGTCCGCGGAGCGGAACGCGTCCATCAGCGACACGCCGATGTCGCCGAGCTGCAGCAGCCGGTCGTTCGGGATGACGATGAGCGTGTCGCACTCGTTGCGCAGCGACTGGATGCCGTCCTCGGCCTGCTTGCCGCGGCGCTTGCCCTCGAAGGTGAACGGGCGGGTCACGACGCCGATGGTCAGCGCGCCCAGCTTGCGGGCGATCTGCGCCACGACCGGGGCGCCACCGGTGCCGGTGCCACCGCCTTCGCCGGCCGTCACGAACACCATGTCGGCGCCCTTGATGACCTCTTCGATTTCTTCCCGGTGGTCTTCGGCGGCCTTCTGGCCGACCTCGGGGGCGGCGCCCGCGCCGAGGCCACGGGTCAGCTCGCGGCCGATGTCCAGCTTGACATCGGCGTCGGACATGAGCAGTGCTTGTGCGTCGGTGTTCACCGCGATGAACTCGACACCCTTGAGGCCGACCTCGATCATGCGGTTCACGGCGTTCACGCCGCCACCGCCGATGCCGACCACCTTGATCACCGCAAGGTAGTTGTGCGGGGGCGTCATCGAAGTCCGCCTTCCTGATCGTTGTGCCCGTACAGCCCGCCGGCCGGTGATCAACTCTCAACCTAAACCCCAGATTGAGAGTTATGTCAACTGCCGACGTTAGGCAGGACGGTAGGCACCAGGCAGGCTCTAATCCAGTAGGCACGCCGTGTGTCGCAAAGGTGTTTTGCCACAACACGTTCGAGCGCGCAAGAGCCGGGAGCCGCGATCACCGCTCCGGCCCCGTCTGCTATGGCGCTCCGTCAGGCCGGCACGGGCATGCTCATGAGCACGTCCGTGGGTGTCCCGCTGGGCGATCCACCGGCCTGTTCCAGGCTCACCGCGAGGTGGTCGGTGGAGCCGATGCCGTCCGCCACGACCAGGCCACCGTCGCTCGGAGCGGCGAGCACGCCGGCCGAGCGCGGCGCGTCCTTCCCGGTGATCAGCCAGGCTTCGTACACCTTCCCGCCCGGCTGCGCCGGCAGCCCGGCGTCCATCACCATCACGCGGTTCAGGGACTTCGACAGGACGACCGTCACGCCGCCGCCGGTGGGTGCCTCGCCGTGCGCGGTCTTGGCGTCCGGCGCCGCGAGCAGCGCCGCCACCGGCGCGTACCGGCCCTTGGCCTGGTCGAGCTGGGTCTGCGCCGACTGCAGCTCCTGCTGCTGGGTCAGCGCGATCCCGCCGAACACCCCGCCCGCGGCGAGCCCGACGACGGCGGCCGCGGCCGCGGCGACGACCGCCCAGCGCGGCGCCCGCGCCGAACGGCGGTGCCGGTCGGTGGCGGGCCGGGTGCGCGGCGGCAGCTGGCGGGTGGCGTGCATGGCGGTCAGGACGCGGTCCTTGAACTCGGCCGGCGGCTCTTCGGCCATCGCCGCACCCAGCCGGGCCGCGGTCGCGCGCAGCTCGGCGACCTCCTGCGCGCACGACTCGCACTGCTCGAGGTGGCGGCTGAACTCCGCCCGCTCGAGGTCGGACACCGCGTCGAGCGCGAACGCGCCCGCCAGGGTGTGCATCTCGGGCGTGCTCACGCGGTCACCCCCAAGCAGTCCCGCAGGCGGATCAAGCCGTCCCGCAGCCGCGTCTTGATGGTTCCTTGCGGCGTCGACAGCACTTCGGCCACCTCGCGATACGTATAGCCCTGGTAGTAGGCGAGCAGCACGGATTCGCGCTGCAGATCGGTCAGGAAGGACAGGCACTTGCGCACCTGGGAGCGTTCGAGCCGCGCGGTGACGGACTCGGCGACCTCGTCGAACGGCCGGCCGCGGGCGGCTTCGAAGGTCGCCTTCTGCTCGCGCTCGGTGCTGGCGCGCGCCGAGCGGACGCGGTCGACGGCCCGGCGGTGCGCCAGCGTCATCGCCCAGTTCAGCGCGGAGCCCTTCTCGGGCGCGTACCGCGTCGCGGTGCGCCAGAGCTCGACGAGCACCTCCTGGGCGACTTCTTCGGACTGGGCCGCGTCGCGCACGATCCGCCGCACCAGCCCGAAGATCGGCCCGGCGAGCTGGTCGTAGAGCAGCTCGAAGGCCCGCTCGTCGCCCTTCGCGACGCGTGCCATCAGCTCCTCGGCGGTCGGCGCGGCCGGGGCGTCCGAAGGCTCGAAGGGCACCGACGCCACCGGGCGCCGGCGGGCCGACTCATCCATGCAGCTGTCCTCCGGCGTTCTGCGGCGTGCGCGGCACGACCGCGGCCTTCCGCAGCCACAACGCGACGCCGTGGCGGCGGATCAGCGCGGACACCCGCTGCGGGAGCAGCGGCCGGGCCAGCACGAGCCGGGCCAGCCACCGCGGGTTCACCGGTCGGCGAACTCCCCGCAGCGTAGCGACCAGCGGCGTCGAACTCCCGCGGCGCAACGCGACCGTGAGGTCGAGCAACGCTTCCGGGTGGGGCAGGCGCATCCGGTACTCGCCGTCCATCTCCTGGAACGGCGAGACGTAGAACTCCTTGGCGGCGCGGGCCCGGCCGGCTTCGTCGGGGTGCAGCAGGTAGGCGTGCCGACCGCCGTAGGTGTTGTGCACCTCGGCGACGACGCACTCCAACCGGCCCTCGCGGTCGTGGCACCAGTAGACGCTGATCGGGTTGAACACGTACCCGAGCACGCGCGCGGCGGCCAGCATGACGACCTTGCCGCCGCGCAGGTCGACGTCGCGTTCGGCGAGCCACGCGTCCAGCTTCTCCCGGATCCCGCGCGGGTCGCTCGCGACGAAGTGGTCGCGGTCGTCGAACCGGGCGAACGGCCGGACCCACCACGGCAGCCGCGGCGGCGCGTCCAGGTCCACCAGCCACAGGTACACGCGGTGCGCGAAGGAGTGCGGCGGGTCGATCCGCCGCACGTGCGCGACCGTGGCGTCGTAGAGCGCGTTCGTCACCAGGCGACTCCGAGGCTTTCGGCGGCGCGGGCCCCCGAGGAACAGCCGTCCTCGTGGAAGCCCCAGCCGTGGTACGCGCCGGCGTAGGCGAAGACGCCGTCGTTGAGCTCGGGCAGCCGTCGTTGCGCCGCAACGGATTCCGGCGTGTAGACGGGGTGCTCGTAGTGCATCTTGGCGACCAGGGCCGCCTTGCCGGTGCCCTCGCCCGGGTTGAGCGTGACGACGTACCCGGTCGGCTCGTCCAGCCGCATCAGGCGGTTCATGTCGTAGCTGACCTGGACCGCGCCGGTCGGGGCACCGCACACCGGGGCCCGGTAGTTCCAGCCCGCGCGGGCGTCGGCCAGCGACGGCAGCACGCTCGTGTCGGTGTGCAGCCAGGCCTCGTTCTCCGAGTAGCGGAACGCGCCGAGCACCTCGCGTTCGGCGGCGGTCGGGTTGGCCAGCAGCGACAGCGCCTGGTCGGCGTGGGTGGCGATGACGACCCGGTCGACGCGGTGCGGGGTGTCGGCGTCGTCGCGGACCTCGACGCCGCGGGCGGTCCGCAGCACCGACCGCACCGGCGTGGACAGGTGGACCGCGGTGAGCTGCTTGGCCGCGCGTTCGACGTATTCGCGGGACCCGCCGACGACGGTCCGCCAGGACGGCGAGTTCTTGACGCTCAGCATCCCGTGGTTGCGCAGGAACTCGAACAGGTAGCGCGCCGGGTAGCGCAGCGTGTCGCTGCGGTCGGCCGACCAGACCGTCGAGACCAGCGGCAGCATGAAGTGGTCGGTGAAGTAGCGCGTGTAGCCGCCGATGGCGAGGAACGCGCCGAGGGTGACGTCGCCGGCGTCCTTCGCGTCCAGCAGCCGCTTCGCGTGCCGGTGGAACTTCTTCACTTCGGCCAGCATCCGCAGGTAGCGGGGCCGCGCGAGGTTGGCGCGCTGGGCGAACAGCCCGGCCAGCCCCTTCGCGCCGGCGTACTGCAGGCCGCAGCCGTCGCACCGGATGCTCATCGACATCTCGGTGTCGCGGGTGCGCACGCCGAGCTCCCCGAACAGCTTCAGCAGCGTCGGGTAGGTGCGCTCGTTGTGGACGATGAAGCCCGAGTCCACGCCGATGGTGCCGCCGTGGGCGCTGGGGACGTCGTGCGTGTGCGCGTGCCCGCCGAGCCGGTCGTCGGACTCGAAGAGCAGGACCTCGTGCTTGCGTTGCAGCAGGTATGCCGCCGTCAGCCCGGCCACCCCGCTGCCGATGACGGCGATGCGTTCTCCCGTGATCTCCACACCGGTACTTCGCTGCCGCCCCGCAGGTGGATTGGATGGACGCGGCACCAATCCACCGCGCAGGGGAGAGCGAATCCCGGACATGCCGAACAGCACCGCGCACCGCCTCGCCTCGTTCGCCGAAAAACTCCTCGGCGGGCAGCTCCCCGTCGGCCTCCGGACCTGGGACGGAACCCGCGCCGGCCCAGTGGACGCGCCCACCGTCGTGCTCCGCAACCGCCGCGCCCTCCGCCGCCTGCTCTACGCGCCGGGTGAGCTGGGTCTCGCCCGCGCCTACGTCACCGGTGACCTCGACGTCGAAGGAGACCTGGCGGACGGCTTCCGCCGGATCTGGTCCCTCACCCGCGCGGGTGAGCTCAAGCGGGTGAAGCTCGGCCCCCGGGACTGGGCCGAAGCGGCGTCGCTCGCCGCCCGGCTCGGCGTCGTCGGACCGCCGCCCAAGCCGCCCGCCGAAGAAGCACGGCTCACCGGCAAGCTGCACAGCCTGCTGCGCGACAAGTCCGCCATCGCCCACCACTACGACCTGGGCAACGCCTTCTACCAGCTGCTGCTGGACGAGTCGATGGCCTACTCCAGCGCGTACTTCACCTCCGACGAGCCCGGCTACGGTCTCGAGCAGGCCCAGCACGACAAGCTGGAGATGATCTGCCGCAAGCTGGGGCTGCGGCCGGGGATGCGGCTGCTCGACATCGGCTGCGGGTGGGGCTCGCTGCTGGTCCACGCGGCCAAGCACCACGGCGTGCACGCCGTCGGCATCACGCTCTCGGCCGAGCAGCTGCAGCACATCCGCGGCCGGCTCGCCCAGCACGACCTCGAAGACCGCGTCGAGGTGCGCCGGCAGGACTACCGCGAGCTGCCGGACGCGCCGTTCGACGCGGTCGCGTCGATCGAGATGGGCGAGCACGTCGGCGAGGTCAACTACCCGACGTACACCGCGACGCTGCACAAGATGGTCAAGCCGGGCGGGCGCGTGCTGATCCAGCAGATGTCCCGGGGGAACGTGGCGCCGGGCGGCGGCGCGTTCATCGAGCGCTACATCGCCCCCGACATGACGATGCGCCCGGTGGGCCGGACGGTCGAGCACCTCGAGCACGCGGGCCTCGAGGTCCGGGACGTGCATGCGATGCGCGAGCACTACGTCTGGACGGTGCGGTCCTGGGCCGACACCCTGGAGCAGAACTGGGCCGATGTCGTCGCGCTGATCGGCGAGACGGGCGCGCGGGTCTGGCGGCTCTACCTGGTCGGTGGGGCACTGGCGTTCGAGGAGAACCGGATGGGTGTGGACCAGATCCTGAGTGTGCGGCCGGACGAGCACGGCGTGAGCGGCATGCCGGCGACGCGGGAGTGGATCTGATGTCACTCGGAGCGACACTGCTGGTCACCGCCGGCGTCACGCTCGTCGCGGTGGTGGCGACCTTCGGGATCGCGCGGGCGCGCAAGCGGTACGACACGGTCGACACGTTCTGGGGGCTCGGCTTCGCGATCGTCGCGCTGGCCGCGTTCCCCTTCGGCGACGGGCCGCTCCTGCTGCGGCTGGTGGTCGTGGTCCTGACGGTCGTCTGGGGCGGGCGCCTTTCGCTGCACCTGCACCTGCGCAACCACAAGCTGCCCGAGGACCCGCGGTACGCGCGGATGGGCTACGCGCCGCTGCGGATGTTCGTCCGCGTGTACCTGTTCCAGGGCGTGGTGCTGTACTTCGTCTCGCTGCCGGTGCAGTTCGCGATGTACGGCACCGGGATCGGGGTGCTCGGCTGGCTCGGCGTCGTGGTGTGGCTGATCGGGTTCGGCTTCGAGACGATCGGCGACGAGCAGCTGCGCCGCTTCAAGGCCGACCCGTCGAACAAGGGCAAGGTGCTCGACACGGGGTTGTGGCGCTACACGCGGCACCCGAACTACTTCGGCGACGCGTGCGTGTGGTGGGGCCTCTACCTGCTGGCCTGCTCGACGTGGCCGGGCGCGCTGACGATCCTCTCCCCCGTGGCGATGACGTTCACCCTGGCCCGCGGCACGGGCAAGCCCATGCTGGAGAAGGGGATGGCCCGCACGCGCCCGGCGTACGCGCACTACGTCGAGCGGACGAGCGGCTTCTTCCCGCTGCCGCCCAAGAAGCTCACTCCCCGGTGAGGCCGTCGGTCAGCTCGCGCAGGACGTCGAGGTGGCCGACGTGCCGGGCGGTCTCCTCGATCATGTGCGTGAGCACCCAGCGGACGTTGAAGGTCTCGTCCTTGTGCGTCACCTCGTCGTCCAGGCCGTGCTTCGCGACGATCTCGCGGCTGCGGGCGCTCTGCTTCTCGTAGTCGGCGAGCAGCTGCGCGAGGGTCGTCCCGGGCGGGACCCGGAACTCGGCGTCCGGGTCCTGCTCGAGCCTCGCCTCCCAGGTGTCCTCCTCACCGTCGACGACCACGGCGAACCAGAACCACTCGTTCAGCGTGAGGTGGGCGAGCAGGCCGGCGACGGTCGTCAGCTCGCTGGGCAGGTGGACCTGGCGGGCTTGCGCTTCGGTGAGCCCCTCGCTCTTCCAGGCGACGGTGGCGCGGTGGTAGTCGAGCAGGGCGGTGAGGATCTCGCGCTCGCCGCCGGTGAGCGGGACCTCCGGGCGCTGCGGTCGTTCGGTCATGGACGGGAGTCTGCCAGGCACCACCGACAGGTTTCCCGGATTACCTTGCGCACGATGTAATCGTGGGCTAGGTTTACGGGCGTGCCGGATGAGTTCTCGTTGGACGAGCAAACCTGCTTCGCGCTCTACGCGGCGTCGCGCGCGGTGACGGACACGTACCGTCCCCTGCTCGGCGAGCTCGGCCTCACCTATCCGCAGTACCTCGTGCTGCTGGTGCTGTGGGAGTCCGACGACCGGCCGGTCAAGGAGATCGGCGAGGCGCTGCACCTGGACTACGGCACGCTTTCCCCGCTGCTCAAACGACTCGAGGCCAACGGGCTGGTGACGCGGGCGCGGATGCCCGCGGACGAACGCACCGTGGTGATCAGCCTGACCGAGGAGGGCCGTTCGATGCGCACCCGCGCGGCGAACGTCCCGACGGCCATCGGCTGCGCACTGGGCCTCGACGACGTTTCGCGGCGGGAACTGATCACAACCCTGCGGCGGCTGACAGCATCGGCCGCCGCGTACTCACTTGGAGGCCCTGATGCCCAGCCGTGACGCGACCACCCACTGGGTCGGCGGACTGCAGAACGGGAAGGGCGAGGTCACGCTGGACTCGTCCAACGCCGGCACGTTCTCCGTCTCGTTCCCGACCCGCGCCGGCAACCCGGACGGCCAGACGAGCCCCGAAGAGCTCATCGCGGCGGCGCACTCATCGTGCCTGGCGATGAACCTGTCGGGCGTGCTGGAGGCGCAGAAGCTGACGGCGGACTCGATCGACGTGAGCGCGGAGGTGACCCTCGGCCCGGCCGCCGGCGGCGGCTTCGAGATCAGCGGCATCGCGATCACCCTGCGCGCGTCCCTGCCGGGCGTGAGCGCGGAGCAGTTCGCGGAGTACGCCGAGACGGCGGAGAAGACGTGCCCGGTGTCGAAGGCACTGGCCGGCACGACGATCACCCTGGACGCGGCGCTCGTCTGAGCCACGCGGCGAACGGCCCCCTCCTTTTCGCCGAGGGGGCCGTTTTCGCGTCAGTGCACCTTGGCTCGATAAGTCGACTTCTTCGCCTGGTTCCCGCAGATCTCCATCGAGCACCACCGCCGCGTTCCCGGCCTCGACGTGTCCAGGAACAACGCCCCGCACCGGGGACCCGCGCACCGCCGGACCCGCGCGAACTCCGGGGACGTCACCAAATCCAACGCGTCCCGCGTCAGCAAAGCCAGCATCGCCGATGCCGGATCCGCCGCCTGCCACCGCACCTCGCCCGAAGCCGACAACGACGGCGCCGGTACCGGCAAGGCCGCGAACCGGTTCAACCGCTGCCGGATGGCGGGGCGCATCGAACCCGTCAGCAACGCATGGATCGCCTCGCGCGCCACTCGCGCATCGTCCACCGAGGCCGGCCGCACCGGGACCGCGTAGGGGCCGAACGCGTCGATCCACGCTCCCCACGCGGAAGCGTCCGGGAGTTCCTCCTCTTCCGAAGGCGTTCCGCGGTAGCGCAGCGTGCGGATGAAGTCGAGGCACAGTCTGCCCGCTCCCGCGCGGAATCGGTCCGTCATACGGGTCACAGTACGCCGGAACCGGTTTGACTGGTACCGTCGGGAACCGATCAAACCGGTTCCACGAGGGGGCACGCATGACCGAGACCGAGCAGAAGGCCCCGCCCGGCTGGCTCGTGCTGCTGCTGGCCGTCTCCTGTGGACTGACCGTCGCGAACCTCTACTACGCCCAGCCGCTGCTCGCCGAACTGCGGCACACCTTCGGCGTCGGGGAAGCCGCGGCCGGCGGGGTCGTCACCGCCACCCAGATCGGCTACGCGGCCGGGATGCTGCTGCTCGTCCCGCTCGGGGACCGGCTCGAGAACCGCGGCCTCGTCGCGACGCTGCTGGCGGTCGCCTGCGCGAGCCTGGTCGCCATCGGCGTCGCCCCGGGCTTCTTCGTGCTGCTGATCGCTTCGCTGATCGCCGGAGCGGCGTCGGTCGTCGTGCAGATCCTCATCCCGTTCGCGGCCGACATCTCCCCCGACGCCATCCGCGGCCGGATCGTCGGGCGCGTCGTGAGCGGCCTGCTCTTCGGCATCCTGCTCTCACGCGTCGTCGCCAGCTTCCTGGCCGAGGTCACGAGCTGGCGCGTGGTGTTCCTGATCTCGGCCGCCGCGATGGCCGCGCTCGCCGTCGTGCTGCGGTTCATCCTGCCGCGCCGGGCACCCAAGACCGATGTCCACTATGGACAGCTGCTGCGCTCGACCCTGGCGATGTGGAAGAAACACCCGAGTCTCCGCCACCGCGCGCTCTACCAGTCGGCGATGTTCGGGGCGTTCAGCGCGTTCTGGACGACGATCGCGTTCGTGCTCACCGCGCCGCCGTTCGGCTACTCCCAGTTCGGCGTCGGCCTGTTCGCGCTGGCGGGCGCGGCCGGTGCCGCGGTGGCACCGCTGGCCGGGCGGTGGTCGGACCACGGCCACGGCCGGCGGCTCACGGCGGGCGCGTTCGCACTCTGCGC
The DNA here is from genome assembly GCF_030269325.1 of Amycolatopsis sp. NBRC 101858. Taxonomy (GTDB): domain Bacteria; phylum Actinomycetota; class Actinomycetes; order Mycobacteriales; family Pseudonocardiaceae; genus Amycolatopsis; species Amycolatopsis ponsaeliensis. The sequence continues at coordinate 467,629 of NZ_BSTD01000003.1, forward strand.
GGCGGCGTTCGCCCTCGCCGGGTTCGGCGCGCACAGCGTCATCCTGCTGGCGATCGCCGCGATCGCGATCGACACGGCCGTCCAGGCAACGCTCGTGACCGGCCAGCACGTGATCTACCAGCTCGACCCATCGGCCCGCGCCCGCGTCAACAGCGTGTACCTCGGCACGTTCTTCATCGGCGGCGCAATCGGTTCCCAGGCGGGCTCGATCGCCTACCACCTGGGCGGCTGGACGGCAGTCGTCGTCTTCGCCGGCGTCCTCCCACTGCTCGGCCTGGCCGGCATGACCCGCACCGAGGTCTAGGCGAACACGTCCCGGCGCGCGGCGGCCCATTCGGCGTACGTCGTCCCCGGGCGGCCCAGCAGCTCCTCGACGACGCCGGTCGGCACCTGCGGGTGCCGGAGCGTTTCCTCGAAGCCGTCCAGAATCCAGTCAACAGCCGACTCTGGGACGCCGTATCCGACCCACTGCGCCCGCTGGTCGTCCCGGGTCAGCTCGCGGAACCGGATCTCCCTGCCCAGCACGGATTCCAGCGCAGCGACCTGGCCGCGCAGGCTGATCGCCTCCGGTCCACTGAGGACATACGTCTGGCCGATGTGCCCTTCGGTGGTCAGCACCCGGGCGGCCACCGCGGCGATGTCGCCGAGGTCGATCGGGGTCTGCGTCGCGTCGCCGTAAGCCATCGCGACCTCGCCCTCGCGGACCATCGGCGCCCAGTCGAGGGTGTTGTTCATGAAGACGCCGGGGCGCAGGAAGGTCCAGGCGAACCCGCCTTCCCGAACCGCGGCCTCGACGGCTCCGTATTCGTTGCCACTGGAGCCTTCGTGGCCATCGCCGACACTGCTACCCGACAGCGCGACGACCCGCTTGACGCCGGCTTCGGTGGCCAGCTCGCAGAACCGCCGGACGGTCCGCGCCATCGGAGCGAGGTAGACGGCGTCGACACCGTCGAGAGGCAGAGTCGACGGCCGGGCCAGCGACCCGACCACGACCTCGGCTTCAGCGGGCAACGCGGCCCGCGCGGGGTCGACGGTCAGCGCCCGGACCGGCACCCCCAACGCCAGCAGCTCGTCGACCACCAACCGCCCCACGCTGCCGGTCGCACCCGTCACCAGGATCGTCATGACACCCTCCTCGTTTCCGTATGCCGTACGAGATAGTACGGCATACGGGAACCCCGGCGCACATGAATCGAAGAAATCAGGAAGTGATCGTCGGCAGCTCGGGCGCCGCGACGTCGTAGACCTTGCCCTCTTGGCTCAGCAGCGCCGCCAAGACCTTGGCCTTGCGGTCCGTCTGCTCTGGTGTCCCCCAGCGGACGATCTTCCCGCTCGACAACGTGAACTCCACGCTCGCCGGGGTCTTCGCCGTCGCCGTCGTCACCTGCTTCAGCAGCTGCTCCGGGATCACGCCCAGCACCGCCGTCACCGCGCGCGTCACCGGGTCGTCGGCCGACACCTTCGGGAGCTTGAGCTCCGGCAGCCCCGCCGGCCGGGACGGGACCGTCTTGAACACCACGCCGCCGCCGTCGACCAGGTGGACTCCGTCGCCGCCCGGACCGCTGTCGAAGAACGCGATCGCCGTCCGCTCGGTCACCGTGATCTCGACCGTGTTCGGCCACGACCGCGACACCTCGACCGTCGCGATGCCCGGCATCGCCGCCACCCGGTCGCGGATCTCGTCGGTGCTCAGCCGCAGCAACGGCTTGTCCGCCGGCACCCCCGCCACCTCGCGGATCCGGTCGGCCGTCACCGTGCGCGAGCCGCTGACCGACACGTCCTTCACGCCCAGCATCGAACTGAAGAACAGCAGGTACACCACCGCGATCACGGTCAGCACCGACAGCAGCGCCACCCAGCGGCGGCGGATCTCGACCCGCCGGTTGGGCCGGTTGCGCGGCGACGGGCGCGTGGTCACGCGGGTGCGGCGGCGCTCCTCCTCGGAGCGCCGCCCACGGCGTTCCCGCGCCAGGGCAGCGCGATCCCGTTCGTCCTCTTCGGACGGACGGCGGCGTTCCCTGGTCGGACTCATCGGCTCAGCGCTTGTCCAGCTCGGCGAGGATCTCCGGGCCCAGCTGCGTCACGTCCCCGGCGCCCATGGTGACGACGAGGTCGCCCCCGCGCGCCAGCCCGGCCGCCAGGCCGGCGGCGACGTCGAACGCGGGCTCGTAGTGCACCGGCACGGTCACCGCGTCGGCGATCAGCGCCCCGGTCACGCCCGGCTCCGGCTCCTCGCGGGCGCCGTAGACGTCCAGCACGACGACCTCGTCGGCCAGCGACAACGCCGCGGCGAACTCCGCCGAGAACAGCTTCGTCCGCGAGTACAGGTGCGGCTGGAACACGACCACGACCCGTCCGGTCCCGGCCGCGGTCCGCACCGCGCGCAGCTGCGCGGCCACCTCGGTCGGGTGGTGGGCGTAGTCGTCGTAGACGCGGACGTCGCCGGCTCGGCCCTTGAACTCGAACCGCCGCCGCACGCCACCGAACGCGGCGAGCCCGTCGGCCAGTTCGTCAGCGGGCGCGCCCAGCTCCAGCCCGGCCAGCAGCGCCGCGACCGCGTTGAGCGCCATGTGCTCCCCCGGCACGGCGACCCGCACGGACAGCTCGCCGCCGTCCAGGGCCAGCCGGACGACCCCGCCGTCGGGCGCCGGGGTGTAGTCCAGGATGCGGGCGTCGCCGGCGTCGGTCACCGTGCGGCCGTAGCGGCGCACCCGGACACCCAGCTCAGAAGCCTGCTTGCCCAGCTCGTCCGCCGCCGGATCGTCACCGCAGACGATCAGCAGCCCGCCCGGCACGATCCGGCCCACGAAGTCGGTGAACACCTTCGTGTAGGCCTCGGCGGTGCCGTGGTGGTCCAGGTGGTCCGGCTCGACGTTCGTCACGACCGCGACCGACGGCGAGTAGGTCAGGAACGAGCCGTCGCTCTCGTCGGCTTCGGCGACGAAGATGCCGCCCTCGCCGTGGTGGGCGTTGGCCCCGGACTCGTTGAGGTCGCCGCCGATGGCGAACGACGGGTCGAGCCGGCAGTGCTGCAGCGCGACCGTGAGCATCGACGTCGTCGACGTCTTGCCGTGCGTGCCCGCGATGCAGGCGACGCGGTGGCCTTCCATCAGCCCGGCCAGCGCCTGCGCCCGGTGCAGCACCGGGATCCCCGCCGCGCGCGCCGCGACCAGCTCCGGGTTGGTCTCCTTGATCGCCGTCGAAACGACGACAGCGGACGGCGGCTCGGCCAAGGCGGAAATGTTCGAAGCGCTCTGGCCGACGAACAGCTCCGCGCCCTGGGCCCGCAGCGACAGCAGCGCGCGTGACTCCTTGGCGTCCGAGCCCGACACGAAAGCGCCGCGGGCCAGCAGGATCCGGGCGATCCCGGACATGCCGGCGCCGCCGATCCCGATCAGGTGCGCCCGGCGCAGCTCTTCAGGCAACTCAGGCACCGGCGGCCTCCAAAACGATGCGGGCGAGCAGTTCGTCGGCCTCGCGGTGGCCCATGCCGACCGCGGCCGCGCCCATCTTCGCGACGCGGTCGGCGTCGGTGACGAGCGGGACGACCAGCTCGGCGACCTTGGCCGCGGTGAGGTCGCCGTCGAAGACCATGAGCGCCGCCCCGGCGTCGACCGCGGGACGCGCGTTGGTGGCCTGCTCGCCGTTGCCGTGCGGCAGCGGGACGAACACCGCGGGCAGCCCGACCGCCGTCACCTCGGCGACGGTCATCGCACCCGACCGGCACACCGCGACGTCGGCGGCCGCGTAGGCCAGGTCCATCCGCTCCAGGTACGGCACCGGCACGTACGCCGGCTTCCCCGGGAACTCCTGCACGACCAGCGTGTTCTTCGGGCCGTGCGCGTGCAGCACGCCGACCCCGGCGTCGGCCAGGTCCTTCGCCGCGCCGGACAGCGCGGTGTTGATCGACTGCGCGCCCTGCGAACCGCCGAACACCAGCAGCGTCGGCGCGTCCGGGTCGAGCCCGAAGTGCTCGCGGGCCTCGGCGCGCAGCGCGGCCCGGTCGAGCGACGTGATCGACCGCCGCAGCGGGATCCCGACGACCTCGGCCTTCGGCAGCGGCGTGCCCGCGACGGCGACGGCGACCCGGCGAGCGAACCGCGCGCCCACCTTGTTCGCCAGGCCCGGCGACTGGTTGGCCTCGTGCACGACGATCGGGACGCGCCCGCGCGCGGCCAGGTAGGCGGGCAGGGCGACGTAGCCGCCGAAGCCGACGACGACGTCCGCGCCGACCCGGTCCAGCACCTCGCGGGTCCGGCGGACCGAGTCGCGGACCTTCAGGGGCAGCCGCAGCAGCTCCGGCGTCGGCTTGCGCGGCAGCGGGACCGGCGGGATCAGCTCGAGCTCGTAACCGCGGGCCGGGACGAGCTTGTTCTCCAGGCCGCGCTCGGTGCCCAGCGCGATCACCGTCGCGTCCGGGCGCAGCCGCATGACGGCGTCGGCCAGGGCGAGGGCGGGTTCGATGTGTCCTGCGGTGCCACCTCCGGCGACCACGACCACGGGCGCCTTGCCCGTGGCAGCTCGCTCGGTTCCCTTGACGGGCTTACTCACCAATGACCTCTCCGGTTCGCGGTACTCCGGGTACCACGGCTCGCTGTTGTCCGCGCGGCCCCGCCGCGAGACGTGGCCGTGCTCGTCCGTGCCGCGCTGCGGCGCACCGGTTCGCGGACCGACCTGCGTCGTTCCTGCGCCGGGGCGGGCCGCGCCGCACGGGGCGCGGGCCTGGCCGCCTTCGCCCCGGTGCGCGCCGCCCCCTTGCGGGTGGCGGGCGGGCGGTACGGATCGGGCGCGGGCAGCCGCAGCAGGCGTCCGAACTTACCCGGCCCCTGCGTGCGCAGTGCGGCCACCGCCTCCGGTTCGTGCCGGGCGGCGTTCGCGAGCACGCCCATGATGAGCATGGTGATCACCAGCGAGGTGCCGCCGTAGGAGATCAGCGGCAGCGTGACGCCGGTGACCGGCAGCAAGCCGACGACGTAGCCGATGTTGATGCCGGCCTGGGCCACCAGGAACACGGTGAGCGTGCCGGAGACGATCCGGATCCACGGGTCGATGTTGCGGGTGGCGATCCGCAGGCCCACGACGGCGACCCCGGCGAACAGGGCGAGCACGACGACGCAGCCGACCAGCCCGAGCTCCTCGCCGATCAGGGCGAAGATGAAGTCGTTCTGCACGTTCGGCAGGTAGTTCCAGCTCGCCGCGCCCTGGCCGAGGCCCTTGCCGAACAGCCCGCCGTCGGCGAGCGCGAGCTTGGCCTGGTTGGCCTGGAAGCCTTCGGCGCTGGTGTCCGCGTCCGGCGAGAGGAACGACATGACGCGGGCGAGCCGGTAGGGCGCGATGAGCGCGAGCACGAGCACACCGGCCAGGCCGCCCGCGAGGATCACACCGAACAGGCGTTTCGGCGCGCCGGCGAACCACAGCAGCGCCAGGAGCACCACGGCGAGGGTGACCGTGCCGCCGAGGTCCGGCTGCAACATGACCAGGGCGAACATCAGCAGCGCGATCGGCACCACCGGCACCAGCAGGTGCCGCCACTGGTGGATCACGTTGTACTTGATCACCAGGATGTGCGCGCCCCAGAAGGCCAGCGCGACCTTCGCGGCCTCGACGGGCTGGAAGGTGAACTCGCCGATCCGGAACCAGCCCTGCGAGCCGTTGACCGTCGAGCCGAGCGGGGTCAGCACGAGCACCAGCAGGCCGAGGCAGATCACGGTCGCGGTCGCCGACATCCGCCGGATCCGCTCCAGCTTGACCCGCATGCCCAGCCAGAACACCACGCCGCCGAGCGCGACGAACACCAGGTGCTTGGTGAACAGCGCGTACACGCCGCTGCCGGTCTTCGGGTTGTACGAGCCGACCGACGACGCCGAGAGCACCATGACGATGCCGATCACGGTGAGCACGCCGGTCAGCGCGAGCACGAGGTGGAACGACGCCAGCGGGCGCGAGAGCCACGCGGTCAGCGCGGTCCGGAACGCGACGAAGCCGCTCTCCTTGCGCTCCCGGCGCGGGCGCTTCGGCGGGGTCTTGGGCTTGGGCTCAGCTACCGTCACTCGGCTCCCCCGCTGCGTCGTCGCGGAGGACGTGCACCGCCGCGGCGAACGCGTCGCCGCGCTCGCCGTAGTTGCGGAACATGTCCAACGACGCCGCGGCGGGTGCGAGCAGCACCACGTCACCAGGCCGGGCCATCGCGCTGGCCGCACTCACCGCCGCAGTCATGGGTTCATGGTCACCCGGACGGAGGCTGTTCACCGGGACATCCGGCGCGTGTCGCGCGACCGCGGCGGCGATCACGGGTGAATCGACGCCGAGTAGCACAACTCCGCGCAGGCGGCCCGCGATACTGCTCACCAATTCGTCGACGGAAGCGCCCTTGAGCTGGCCTCCGGCGATCCAGACGATGCTCTGGTGGGCCCGCAGCGACCCGGCGGCCGCGTGCGGGTTGGTCGCCTTCGAGTCGTTGACGTACCGGACCCCGGCGACCTCGGCCACCTCGACGGCCCGGTGCGGCGCGGGCCGGTACTCGCGCAGGCCCTTCAGCACGGCCTCCGGCGGGACACCGTGGGCGCGGGCCAGCGAGGCGGCGGCGAGGGCGTTCGAGACGTTGTGCGGGCCGGGCGGGCGGACGTCGGCGAGGGTGGCGAGCTCCTCGGCGCTGTTCGCCGGGTCGGCGACGAAAGCGCGGTCGACCAGCAGGTCCTCGACCAGGCCCAGCTCTTCGGCGGCCGGGGTGTCCAGCCGGAAGCCGACGCGGCGGGCGCTCTCGGGCGCGTGCTCGTCCGCGATCCGCGTGGACCACTCGTCGTCGGCGTTGTGCACGGCGACCTTGGCCCGGGTGTACACGCGGCCCTTGGCGGCGGCGTACTCGTCCATCGAGCCGTGCCAGTCGATGTGGTCTTCGGCCAGGTTGAGCACCACGGCCGCGTCCGGCGCCAGGGTCGAGGACCAGTGCAGCTGGAAGCTCGACAGCTCCACGGCCAGCACGTCGTAACCGGCGCGGACCGCGTCGAGGGCCGCGTAGCCGATGTTCCCGCAGGCCACGGCGTGGGAGCCGGCCGACTTGAGGATCGACTCCAGCATGCCCACGGTGGTGGTCTTGCCGTTGGTGCCGGTGACCACCAGCCACGACGGCGGGTGCTCCCGCAGCTGCCCGACGCGCCAGGCCAGCTCGACGTCGCCGATCACCTCGACGCCCGCCTCGGCCGCGGCCACCAGCAGCGGCGACGTCGGCCGCCAGCCGGGGCTGGTGACGACGAGGACGACGTCGGAGGGCGGCTCGGTCAGGCCCGGCACCAGCTCGGCGCCCAAGCCTTCCAGCTCGGCCAGGCGCTCGGCGTTGCCGTCGGTGACCGTGACCTGCGCGCCGAGGTCGGTGAGCACGGGCACGATCGACTTGCCGGTGACCCCCGCACCGGCGACCAGAACGTGACGACCGGCGATGTCCACGGTCAGCCCCCGAAGCCGAGCTGCTCGCTGTAGAACAGGCCCAGGCCGAACATGCAGCAGATCGCCGACAGCAGCCAGAACCGGATGATCACCGTGGTTTCCGCCCACCCGGCGAGCTCGAAGTGGTGGTGGAACGGCGCCATCCGGAACAGCCTTCGCCGGGTCGTCCGGAACACCGCGATCTGCGCGACCACCGAGATCATCTCGACCATGAACAGGCCGCCGATGACGATGGCGAGCAGCTCGGTGCGGGTGGTCATGGACAGCCCGGCGACCAGGCCGCCGAGGGCCAGCGAACCGGTGTCGCCCATGAAGATCTTCGCCGGGGCCGCGTTCCACCAGAGGAACCCGACGCACGCGCCGGCCGCCGCGGCGGCGACCACGGCCAGGTCGAGCGGGTCGCGGACGTCGTAGCAGGCGGGCGCCGGGCCGTTGGCGCAGTTCAGCCGCTCCTGCCAGAACGCGATCACGACGTAGGTCGCCAGCACCATCGCCGCCGAGCCGCCCGCCAGGCCGTCGAGGCCGTCGGTGAAGTTCACCGCGTTCGACCAGCCGGAGATCACGATGTAGCAGAAGATCACGAAGATCACCGACGGGAAGGTGATCAGCGCGAGGTCGCGGACGTAGGAGAGGCTCTCCGACGCCGGCGTGATGCCGCGCGAGTCCGCGAAGTTCAGCGCCAGGACCGCGAACGCGACGGTGACCACCAGCTGGCCGACCAGCTTCGCGGTCTTGTTCAGCCCCAGGTTCCGCTGCTTGCGGATCTTGATGAAGTCGTCGAGGAACCCGACGATCCCCAGGCCCACCGCGAGCATCAGGACGAGCAGCCCGGAGGCCGTCGGCGCGCCGCTGCGGGAGTTGAACATCCAGTTGATCAAGTGCGCGGCGAAGTACCCGACGACCATCGCGATGATGATCGCGACGCCACCCATCGTCGGCGTACCGCGCTTGGACTTGTGTCCCTGCGGGCCTTCCTCACGGATCTCCTGGCCGAAGCCCTGCCGGGAAAACACCCGGATCAGGTAGGGCGTGAGCAGGATGGAGACCAGCAGGCCCGCCGCGGCCGCGATCAGGATGCTGATCACGCGTCACCACCGTTCGAGCGATTCTCGGAGTTGTCGGTTTCCCGGGGTTCGAGCAGAGCTTCGGCGACCCGCCAGAGGCCGGCGGCCTTGGAGGCCTTGACCAGCACCACGTCCCCGGGACGGAGCTGATCATGCAACAGGGCGATCGCGGCGCCGACGTCGGGTACCAGAGCCGATTCCTCGCCCCAGGAGCCTTCCTGGAACGCGCCCTGGTGCATGGCCGCCGCCTCAGGACCGATCACGACGAGCTTGGCGATGTTGAGCCGGACGACCAGGCGGCCGATCTCGTCGTGGGCGGTGACCGCGTCCGCGCCGAGCTCGCCCATCACGCCGAGCACGGCCCAGGACCGGCGGCCGCTCTCCCGCGTCATCGCCGCGAGCGCCTTCAGGCCGGCCCGCATGGACTCGGGGTTGGCGTTGAAGGAGTCGTTGAGGATCGTGACGCCGTCTTCGCGGGTGACGACCTCCATGCGCCGCGCCGAGCGCCGTTCGAGGCTCGAGAGGCGCGTGGCGATCTCCGCCGGCGTCGCACCCAGCTCCAGCGCGACCGCCGCGGCGGACAGCGCGTTGCCGACGTGGTGCTCGCCGTGCAGCGGCAGCTTCACGTCGGCCTCGCCGGCCGGCGTGACCAGCCGGAAGGAGGCGCGGGCTTCGTCGTCGAGGGTGATGTTCTCCGCGCGGATCTGCGCCGAGGCGCTTTCGCCGACGAACACGACACGGGCCTTCGTGCGGCTCGCCATGGCCGCGACCAGCGGGTCGTCGAGGTTGAGCACCGCGACGCCGTCTTCGGGCAGGGCCTCGACCAGCTCACCCTTGGTTTTCGCGATGCCTTCGCGCGAGCCGAACTCGCCGACGTGCGCGGAGCCGACGTTGAGCACCACGCCGATCCGCGGCGGGGCGATCTCGGCGAGGTGGGCGATGTGCCCCGGCCCGCGCGCGGACAGCTCCAGCACCAGGTGCCGGGTGCTCGCGTCGGCCCGCAGGGCGGTCCACGGGTGACCCAGCTCGTTGTTGAACGACCCGGGCGGCGCGACCGTCGGGCCGAGCGGCTCGAGCAGCTGCGCGATGACGTCCTTCGTCGACGTCTTGCCGGACGAGCCGGTGACGCCGACGACGGTCAGGTTCCCCTCGGCCAGGCGCTGCACGACGAACCGGGCGAGCTTGGCCAGCGCGGCCAGCACCGCGGCGCCGGAGCCGTCCTGGTCGCCGGTCAGCGCGACCGACCGTTCGTGGGCCTCGCCCGGCGCAAGCGGTGGGACGACGATGGCGGGCGCGTCGACCTCACGGGCGGCCACCACGGCGACGGCGCCGGCTTCGACGGCCTGCGCGGCGAAGTCGTGGCCGTCGACCTTCTCCCCCGGCAGGGCGACGAACAGGCCGCCGGGCGTGAGCTGCCGGGTGTCGAACTCCACGCTGCCGGTCACCTGCGCGCCCGGGTCGGCGCGGTGCAGCCGGCCGCCGACGACGTCGGCGATCTCGGCCAGGCTGAGCACGATCACACACTCACCTCGAGTTTGTTGCGGATGGCCGCGGCCAGCTCGTCGCGGTCGGAGAACGGGTGCACGACGCCGCCGGCCTCCTGGCCGGTCTCGTGCCCCTTGCCGGCGATGAAGACGATGTCACCCGGCCCGGCGAGCGCGACGGCGTGCGCGATGGCTTCGCGGCGGTCGCCGATCTCGACGATCTCGCCACCCTCGGCGGGCCCGACGGCGCGGGCGCCGGCGAGCATCGCGGCACGGATCGCCGCGGGGTCTTCGGAGCGCGGGTTGTCGTCGGTGACGATCAGGACGTCGCTGCGGCGGGCCGCCGCCTCGCCCATCATCGGGCGCTTGGCGGTGTCGCGGTCGCCGCCGCAGCCGAGCACGGTGATGATCCGGCCCTCGGCGCGGGCCCGCAGCGCGTCCAGGCCCTGCGCGACCGCGGCCGGCTTGTGGGCGTAGTCGACGACGGCGGTGAACTCCTGGCCGACGTGCACGCGCTCCATCCGGCCCGGCACCTGCACCTGGGCCAGCCCGGCGACGATGTGCTCCAGGCTCACGCCCGCGGTGCTCAGGATCGCGGCGGCCAGCACGGCGTTGGCGACGTTGAACTCGCCGGGCAGCGGGATCCGGGCGGGCGCGCTGACGCCGTCCGGGCCGTGCAGGGTGAAGGTCTGCTCGCCGTGCGGGGTGGCCTCGAGGTCGGTGGCCTTCCACGCCGCGTCCGTGCCGGGGTCGGTGGTGACCGTGACCGTCTGCGGCGTGAGCAGCGCCTGGCCCCAGGCGCTGTCGACCACGACGACCTCGGTGGTCGAGCGGCCGTCGAACAGCAGCGACTTCGCGGCGAAGTACTCCTGCATGTCCTTGTGGAAGTCCAGGTGGTCCTGGGAGAGGTTGGTGAACGCGCCGACGGCGAACCGGGTGCCGTTGGCCCGGCCCAGCGCGAGCGCGTGGCTGGAGACCTCCATCGGCACGTGCGTGACGCCGCGCTCCAGCATGACCGCGAGCAGGGCCTGCAGGTCCGGCGCCTCGGGCGTGGTGAACCCGCTGACCAGGCGCTCGCCGGCGATCCGGGTCTCGACGGTGCCGATCAGGCCGGTGGTCAGGCCGGCCGCCTGCAGGCCGGCGTCGACCAGGTAGGACGTGGTGGTCTTGCCCGAGGTCCCGGTGACGCCGAGGACGGCGAGCCGAAGCGACGGCTCGCCGTAGATCCAGGCGGCGATCTCGCCGAGGGCGGCGCGCGGGTCGGCGTGCACGAGGATCGGGACGCCGGCGTCGCGCAGCGCGGGGCGCTCGGCCCCGTCGGCGTCGGTGAGGACCGCGACGGCGCCCGCGGCGATCGCCTGGTCGCTGAAGTCGGCACCGTGGGCCCGGGCGCCGGGCAGGGCGGCGAAGAGGTCGCCGGGCAGCACGTGCTGCGCGCGCAGGGTGGTGCCGGTGACGGTGAGCTCGGCGGCGTCGGGCCGGTCGGCGATCAGCCGCGCGTCCGCCCTGGCGAGGAGGGTCGCCAGCGGGACCGGGTCGATGCGCGCCGGGCGCGGCGGCGCGGGGACCGCTTTCACCGGGCTTTCCGGCACCTGGGAACTGGACGATGACACGGACACGGCCAAGAGGCTACCGGCGGGCGTTCCGGGGGCCCGCACGCGGTACGGCGATTGCGCGCGGCTGAGGCAGATGTGCTAGACGGCGGCCCGCACCCCGTTGCGCCGCAAGGCTTTCCCGGACGCTTCGGACCGATGTGGACGCTGGACGCGTGAAAGCCCCCTCACGCAGGTGAGGGGGCCTTCACGGACTGTGCCTACTGCACGATGAGCGGGACCTCCGGCGACGGCCCGTCCGACAGCGGGATCTGGTACCGCTGCGTCAGGTACGACGCGATGCTGTGGAACAACGGTGCGGCGGAGTGCCCCACCGGCAGCGTCGTGTCCGGCGCGTCCAGCCGGATCCCGACGACGAACCGGGGGTGGTCCGCGGGCAGGATGCCGGCGAAGGTGATGTTGTAGAGGTGGTCGCTGTAGCCCTTGTTCCGCGGGTCGATCTGCTGGCCGGTGCCGGTCTTGCCGGAGATCTGGTAGCCCTCGACCGCCGCCGTCGGCGCGGTGCCCTTCTGCAGGCCCTTGCCGTTCTGCGCGACCGCGCGCATCATGTCGCGCACCGTCTTCGCCGTCTGCGGGCCGACCACCTGGACCGACTTCGGCGCCGGCTCGGGCACCGTCGTGCCGTCCGGGTTCACCTTCGCCTTGACGATCCGGGGTTCGACGCGCACGCCGTCGTTCGCGATCGTCTGGTACAGCCCGGCCATCTGCAGCACGGTCATCGACAGGCCCTGCCCGATCGGCAGGTTGCCGAAGGTGGTCGCCGACCACTGGCTGCGCGCCGGCACGACCCCCGCGCTCTCGCCGGGCAGGCCGACGCCGGTGCGCTGGCCGAGGCCGAACTTCTTGAGCAGGTCCGCGTAGCGCTCCTCGCCGATCTTCTGCGCCAGCAGCAGCGTGCCGATGTTCGACGACTTGGCGAAGATCCCGGCGGTGGTGAACGTCTGCGTTCCGTGCGTCCAGGCGTCGTGCACGGTCTTGTCGGCGACCTGCAGCAGGCCGGGCACCTGGATGGTCGATTCCGGCGTCGCGATGCCGTAGTCGATCGCCCCGGTGGCGGTGACGATCTTGTTGACCGACCCCGGTTCGAACGGCGTGGTGACCGCGGGGTTGGCCAGGTCCTCGCTCGTCCACGTCGACTGGTCGTTGGGGTCGAACGAGGTGTTGTTGGCCAGCGCGTAGACCTCGCTGGTCTTGGCGTCCAGGACGACCGCCTGGCCGCCCTTGGCGTGCGACTGCTGGACGTAGTCCGCGAGCTGGCGCTGCACCTCGTACTGCAGGTCGGAGTCGATGGTCAGCTCGAGGTCCGACCCCGGCACGGCGGCCTGCAGGTCGCGCTCGGTGCCCGGGATGACGACGTTGTCGCTGCCGTTCTTGGTGTTGACCAGCATCCGGCCCGGCGTGCCCGCCAGGTCGTTGTCGCGGAGCTGCTCCAGCCCGACCAGGCCGTGCAGGTTGTGCTTGGACACGTCCGGGTCGTCGGAGCGCCAGTTCGCGGCACCCACGATGTTGGACGCCAGGCTGCCGCCCGGGTACTCCCGCAGCGCGCGCTTCTCGACGCCGATCCACGCGAAGTTCTTCACGATGTCGGCGGCGACCGACGGCTCGACGTTGTGCTCGAGGTAGGTGAAGGACGCCTGCTTGTGGAACAGGTCGAGCAGCTGCTGCTCGGTCAGCTGGTTCGGCACCTTGGCGGCGATGTACTTCGCGGCCGCGGCGGTCTCGGCGTCGAACGTCTTCTTCGTGCCGGGGTTCTTCGCGGCGAAGTCGTCCATGTTCTTGTGCAGCGCCTTGAGGTTCACCGACAGCGAGCGCACCTCGACGCTGAACGCCAGCTTGGCGCCGTTGCGGTCCACAATGGACCCGCGCTGGGCGGGGATGTCGATGGTCTGGGCGCGCTGCCGCTCGGCCGCGGCCGAGAGCGCCCCGGCCTCGAACCACTGCACCTGCACCAGTTTCACGCCGGCCGCGAGCAGCATGGCGACCAGGATCAGGCGCACGGCGGAGAACCGGCCGCGGTTGCCGCCGTTGCCCCGCCGCGCGGCCGCACTGCGCGTCCCGGCGGCGTAGGTCCGGCGAGCGCTGCCGGTGGTGCGCGCGCGGGACTGCCCCCGGCTCGAAGCCATCACTGGCCGCCGCCCGTGCCCGCGGGCGGCGCGGGCTGCTCGTCGGCGGGCACGGCGGGCTGGTCGCCCTCGATCGGCGCGCCCTGCTCCGACTGCGTGCCCGCGGCCGGCGCGGCGGGCGGCGCGACCGGCACCGCCGGCGTGTCCGCCTTGGCCTTCTTGGGCTCTCCGACGAGCGAGGTCTTCCCGTCCGGGCCCACGAGGATGCGCGCCGGGTCACCGCCCGGCACCATGCCCAGCTGCTGGGCCGCGGGGGCCAGCGACGCCGGCGACTCGGCCTTCGCGACTTCGCGCTGCAGCTGTTCCTTCGTCTCGGCCAGGTTCGAGTTGGTCGTGCGCAGCTGCTCGAGCCGGTAGGAGTCGGCGATCGCCTGCGTGGTCAGCCACAGCGTGGTCGCCACGCCGGCGGCCAGCAGCGCCATCATCAGCAGCACGAACGACGCCCGCGACTTCGGCAGCCGCAGCTTCAGCCGGACCGTGGACCCGCGAGCCGCGCCCGGCTCGGCGGTCTTCGGCGCGGGCCGCGGCTCGCGCTCCTTGAGCAGGTCGGCGCGCTGGGCGCGGCGGGCGTAGGCGCGCTCGGCCGCGGACGTGCGGCCTCGCGACGCGCGACGCGGCGCGGCCTTGCCCGGCTCGAGGGTCTGCGGTTCCGGCTCGGCGGTGGTCGAGGTGCGGGCGGCCTCGCTGCGGCCCCGCGTCGCCGGCGCGTTGCGGCGGCGGGACTTCGTGGGAGCGGTCATCGCGGCTCTCCGATCCTCTCTGCGGCCCGCAACCGCACCGAAGCGGCACGCGGGTTGTGTTCCGTCTCCTCTTCGCCGGCCTTCTCGGCGCCTCGCGTCAGGAGCTTCAGCTCCGGTCCGTGTCCCGGCAGCTCCACCGGAAGTCCTTCCGGGGTGCGGGACTTCGCGAGCTCGGCCAGCGCCTGCTTGACGAGCCGGTCTTCCAGCGACTGGTAGGACTCGACGACGATCCGCCCGCCCACGCCGAGCGCGCCCAGCGCGGCGGGCATGGCCCGGCGGAGCACCTCCAGCTCGCCGTTGACCTCGATCCGCAGCGCCTGGAACGTGCGCTTGGCCGGGTGCCCGCCGGTCCGCCTGCTGGCCGCCGGCACGGCGTCGTAGAGCAGTTCGACCAGGCGGCCGCTCATCGTGAACGGCTCCTGTTCGCGGGCTTTCACGACGGCTTTGACGATCCGCTGCGCGAACCGTTCCTCGCCGAAGTCCCGCAGGATCCGGATCAGCTCACCGGGCGCGTAGGTGTTGAGGACGTCGGCGGCGGTGAACCCGGTGGTCGGGTCCATCCGCATGTCGAGCGGCGCGTCCTTCGAGTAGGCGAAGCCGCGCTCGGCGCGGTCCAGCTGCATCGACGAGACGCCGAGGTCGAACAGGATGCCGTCGGCCTTGGCGATCTTCAGCCCGGCGAGGGCTTCGGGGAGTCCGTCGTAGACGGTGTGCACGAGGTCGACGCGGTCGCCGTGGCGCGCGAGGCGCTCGCCGGACTTCTCCAGCGCGGCGGGGTCGCGGTCCAGCGCGACGAGGCGCAGCCGCGGGAAGGCTTCGAGGAGGGCGTCGGAGTGCCCGCCGAGGCCGACGGTCGCGTCCACGAGGACGCCGTCGCGGTCGGCGAACACGGGAGTGAACAGTTCGACGATCCGGTCGAGCAGTACCGGGACGTGCTCGGGTGCCGTCATGTTCCCCTCCCCCTTTCTCGCCTGGGCGGCCCGGGGGAAATATGGCGGATGCCGTCAGGTCCCTGTCCGCCCGCTGCCGACCTGGTACCGGGGAAGGTGCACCAGGGCTGTTGAGCGGACAGAGGCCTCACGGCATCCGGGTGGACGTCTCCCGTCGGTGCGGGCGGCGAACCTGTCGTCCCCCGACGACGAAGGTGCACCGCGACCGCACGCCTAGAAGACGCCCGGCAGTACTTCCTCTCGAGCCTTCGCGTAGCTGTCTTCGTGTTCTTCCAGGTAGCCCTGCCACGCTTGGGCGTCCCAGATCTCGAGCCTGGTGATCGCCCCGATCACCACGCAGTCCTTGCTGAGCCCCGCGTAGCGGCGGAGCTCGGGCGCGACGGTGATGCGCCCCTGGCCGTCCGGTCGTTGCTCGTCCGTGCCCGCGAACAGGTAACGCTGGTAGGCCCGAACCGCCTCGTTGGTGAACGGGGCCTCGGCGACCTTGCGCGCCATCTGCTCGAACTCGGCGCGGGGGAAGACGAAGAGGCAGTGATCCTGCCCCTTGGTGACCATCAGCCCACCCGCCAAGGCGTCACGGAACTTCGCGGGCAGCGCGAGCCGCCCTTTGTCGTCCAGCTTCGGGGTGTGGGTGCCGAGGAACACGGCCTCCACCTCCCTACCGAACCAGGCGGTGAACCACCTCGAACGGCTACGGGGCTTCCCTTCCGCCCCACTGGCCACCACCGTACCCCACTTTTCACCACAGTCAACGCGTGAAACCGGCGACTCACTCCGTCGTGTGCTTTGTTTGCGCAGGTCAGCAGGGTGGGGGTCGGTGGGGGGTGCGGTGGGGGACGGTGGCCAAGATCCCCCGTGCCGGGGTCCCGAGCAACCTCAGCTGTACCCCATGCGTCCGCATAACGGCCGCGAAAGGACCCAAGGGCCGTTCCGTGGGGCCGAGTGGGGGCCCGGGGTGGGTCCGGGTGGGGAACGCCGTGGGGCCCGGTGGGGACACCGTCGTGACGGAACGGTCGACACGCGTGATCCAGAGGTCGACACGCGTGATCCGAGGGTCGACACGGCACCGGCAGGGCGTGTCGACCCTTCAGTCACGCGAGTCGGCTCTTCAGTCACGCGAGTCGACCCTTCAATCACGCGCGTGCTGCCCCGGGTGGTCAGTCCTCGGGGGTGAGGAGCGCTGCGACGCGGGCGGCGAGCCGGGTGCTGTCGACCGGGGTCACGTTCACCCACTCCTGCCCACCGCGGCCCGCGCTCTTCGTCGCGCAGTACGCGCCGACGTCCGTGTCGAACCACGTCAGCCCGCCCACCCGCGCAACCCGGCCCGACGCCGTCCGCCGGCTCACGCTGAACTGTCCCGCCGCGTACACCGGCCGGGCCTGGATCGCCAGGACCTCCTGCTGCTGGGCCGACGTCGACCGCGAGTCGGATGGCGAACCCGAAAGCGCCGACGCCGCCAGGTTGATCCCGTAGCCGGGCCCCGGCGACAGCTCCGGCAAGACGTCGACGAGCGCCGTGCAGAGCTCGCTCGAGCTGATCGAGTCCAGGCCGATCGTCTGCTCCGGCTGGGTCGCCAGCACGCCCCGGCTGCCGCGGGTCGCCGTCACCGCGCGGAACGGCGCCGCCGCCGTCATGTCCGCCAGCGCTTCGCACGCCACGAACACCTCGCCGCCCGCCAGGAGGTCCAGGCGCGAGGCCAGCGCCGGTGCCAGCGCGCCGTCGTACAGACCGCGCTCGGCGAGGTTCTCGTACACCTTCTTCCGCACCTCGGCGCGTTCCTCGTCGGTCCCGCCGACGCTGCGCACGGTCAGCGGTTCCGGTGGCCGGTCGTGGCCGAGGTCGGTCCAGAGGATGTCGAACGCCGACGCGGAGACGCGGATCAAGCCGGCCCCAGCGTGGGCGGGTCGGCGAAGGACTCGGCGGGCACGTGGCCGCGCAGGGCCGCGTCGCGGGTCCGCAGCACGTCGATCGCCTTCTGCCTCGCCGCTTCCGCCTCGGCCCGGCGGGCTGCCATCTCGTCGGCCAGCCCGGCCAGCACGAGGACGTTCCCGGACGACGCCGCGTCCCGGATCATCGACGCCGGGTCGTACGTCACCGGCGGCGGCATGTCGGCGCGGGCCCGCGCGGCCGCCTCCGCCTGGGCGCCGACCGCGCCGCCCACCGAAGCCGACACCGCGGCGGAGTGCGACAGCCACTGCGCGGCCCGGCCCACCGCCGCCCGCGCCGCGTCACCCGCCCGGCCGCCCCAGTTCTCTTCCGACGAGGCCACCAGCGCGGCGAGGTCGGCCGTCGACTCGTGCATCCGCTTCGCCAGCTCTTCCCAGCGCGCGCCCGCCTCGCCCGCGGCGACCGGGTTGTTGCCGTGCTCGACCTCCGCGGCCATGGCCTCGTGGCTGTAGGCCTCGTACCTCGCGGTGGGCACAGGGGGTTCCGACACGGCGCACCTCTCGGTTCAGGGCAGCTTGGGCTCGACCAGCCCGGCCACCGTGCCCGCGCGGCGGCACGCGAGCGGGGTGTCCGAGAAGCCGGTGTTGCTGACGTCGATCTGGACGCTGGCCGCGTCGCCCACCCCGAGCAGCACGGCGCAGGTGCCGTCGGCGGCCTTCTTGTCCGCCACCTGCAGCGCCGGGTGCGTGCCGACCTTGGTCTTGGTGGCCGTCTTCTTCGCGACTTCGAGGTCGGCCAAGCCGTCGGTCTCGCTGAGGGTCACGGTGACGCCGAAGGTGCCGGGCACGGTCCAGTCGCACGCGCGGGCGCCGGCGATCTCCTTGGGCTTGCCCAGGACGCCCACCCCGGCGGCCGACCGGTCCTGCGGGCCGAGCAGCGCGCACGGGTCGATCGCGGCGAGGCCGGTCCAAGCGACGACGGGCGGCGGCCCGGCCGTGGCGGTGGCTTGCGTGGAGGCGTGGCCGGCCGCGGCCGGCGGCGCGGGCTGCTGCCCGCACCCGGCGAGCACCAAGAGGAGGGCCGGCACCGCCAGGTACTTCGTGCGCATCAGGTCAGCCACCCGTGCAGTCCACCCCGTCCGCCGCCTGCTCGTCGGCGTGCTGGTACTTCGCCAGCGCCTGGCCGATGCGGTGCTTGAGCGTCTCGAGCTCCTTGCCGAACGCCGTCAGCTGCTGCACGGCCGAGCCCCGCCCGCCGATGCCGTACTCGGCCATGAACTTGCCGATCTCCCCGGCGTACCCGCCGCCGAGCGGCACCGACCGGCCGAGCACCTTGGCCTCGCGGACCATCTCGCCGACGACGTCCTGCAGCGCACCGATCTTCGCGTAGGCGTCCGTGGCCAGCTCGGGCGCGACCGCGAACCCGCGGACGTCGTACGGCGGCTGCGTTCGCACGTCGCTCATAAGCGGTTACGCCTCTCAGTAGCCGGGCGACCTCGAATCGCAGCATACGACAGAGCGGGGTGTCAGCGGGAGCGCCCAGAATCGGGTGACAAGGCACCCGTTCGGGGTATCGTCCCTGCTTGCGCAGTGTCATCAACCGACGTGCCGGGCGTGCTCGCCCGGGCTTCGCGGGGTTCCGCCCCCAGGTTCGCCCGGGTTTGACACACTGGGTGGAAGGCTGGTCGCTGCGCGCGGACAGCAGCGATGGGGGCCGTTCGGGCCCGGCGGTGCGCACAGTGCGCGCGGCCATGCGCCACCAGGAGGTCGAGTGACGTCGAGAATCCAGTCTGCGGCGCCCGGATCGGGCGAGCAGGCATCCGGACGCCCGCCTTACCCGGCGGAGTCCACGGGCAACGGCCGGGCTCCCGGCCGGCCCGCGAGAGTGTCGCTGGACGAACTGCACGAGACCGCGCGGCGGATCGCCGCGAACGTCGAGCGGGTGCTGGTCGGCAAGCCCGACGTCATCCGGATCGCGCTGGTCACGCTGCTCGCCGAAGGCCACCTCCTGGTCGAGGACGTGCCCGGCGTCGGGAAGACGTCGCTGGCCAAGGCGCTGGCCCGGTCCATCGACTGCACGGTCAGCCGCATCCAGTTCACCCCCGACCTGCTGCCGAGCGACGTCACCGGCGTCTCCATCTACAACCGGCAGAGCGGCGAGTTCGAGTTCCGGCCCGGCCCGGTGTTCGCGAACATCGTGGTGGGCGACGAGATCAACCGCGCCTCGCCGAAGACGCAGTCGGCGCTGCTGGAGTGCATGGAAGAGCACCAGGTCACCGTCGACACCTCGACCTACCACCTCGACGAGCCGTTCATGGTGATCGCCACCCAGAACCCGATCGAGATGGAAGGCACCTACGCGCTGCCCGAGGCCCAGCGCGACCGCTTCACCGCGCGGGTGTCCATCGGCTACCCCGACCAGCAGGCCGAGCTGGCCATGGTCGACGAGCACGCCGGGCACAACCCGATGGACGACCTGCAGCCGGTGTCCGACGGCGAGACCGTGCACCGGCTGATCGAGACGGTCCGCGGCGTGCACATGGCGCCGGAGGTCCGCCGTTACGCCGTCGACGTCGTCGCGGCCACCCGCCAGGTCCCCGAAATCCGGCTCGGCGCGTCCCCGCGCGCGACGCTGCACCTCGTCCGCGCGGCGCGGGCGCAGGCGGCGCTGTCGGGCCGCGACTACGTCGTGCCCGACGACCTGCACACGGTCGCGGTGCCGGTGCTGGCGCACCGCCTGGTGCTGACCACCGAGGCCCACGCGGCGCGCCGGTCGGCGACCGACGTCGTGCGGGCGGTGCTGCACCGGGTGCCGGTGCCGCAGGGCTCCCGGCCCCAGTAAACGCACCGGCGAAGGGGAGACAACGACGTGCTGCGTGCCCTGTCCGGCTTGACCACCCGCGGCCGCTGCCTGCTGGCCGCGGGGCTGGCGGCCGCGGTGTGCTCGTTCGTGCTCAACGAACGCGACCTGCTGCGGGTCGCCGTCTTCGTGGTGGCGCTGCCGCTGCTGGTCGCCGTGTTCATCTCGGCGACCCGGCTGCGCATCGGCGCCACCCGCGCGCTGCGTCCCCAGCGGGTCGCGGTCGGCGGTGCCGGCGAAGTCCAGCTGGAGCTGTGGCGCAGCGGGCGGCTGCCGGCCGGCGAGATCCTCCTCGAGGACGGCGTGCCGTACGCGCTGGGCTCGCGGCCGCGGTTCGTCGTCGAACGCCTCCCCCACGACCGCCGCGTCGCGCTGCGCTACCCGCTGCAGCCGGTGCTGCGCGGGATCCAGCAGGTCGGGCCGCTGCGCGCGACCATCACCGACCCGTTCGGGCTGTGCGAGTTCGAGCGTGAGCTGATCGGGCACTCGCGGCTGGTCGTCGTGCCCCGGGTGGTCCCGCTGTGGGGCCTGCCGAGCGGTGCGGGCATCGGCGTCGGCGACGACGGCACGGTCCGGCTGCACGCCGGGCAGGGCGAGGCCGACGTGATCGTCCGCCAGTACCGGCAGGGCGACGACCTGCGGAAGGTCCACTGGCGCTCGACCGCCCGCCGCGACGAGATCATGGTGCGCGTCGAGGAGCGGCCGTGGCGCGGCGGCACCACGGTGCTGCTCGACCACCGCGCCGCCGCCCACCACGGCAGCGGCCCGGCCGCCAGCCTGGAGTGGGCGGTGTCCTTCGCCGCTTCGGCCGCGCTGCACCTGCGCCGGTCCGGGCACCGGGTCCGGCTGGTCAGCGAGCACGGCGCCACGCTGGCCGACACCCCCGGCGACGGCGGCGACCACTACGACCACGTCGTGCTCGACGCCCTCGCCGCACTGCAGCCCGCCCACCAGCGCGACATCACGCTGGCCGGCGACCCGGCCGACGGCCAGGAGCTGATCGCCGTGCTCGGCACGGTCAGCACCGAGGCCGTGCACGAGCTGGCCCAGTTCCGCCCGCGCGGCATCCGCAGCCTGGCGGTCCTGCTGGACACGCCGACGTGGTCGACCGGAGTGAGCGCCCCCGAGCAGCGCGCGGCAGCCACGGAGGACTCGGCCGCGCTGCTGCGCGCGTCCGGCTGGGGCGTGGTGATCGCGGGTCCCGGCTCGCCGATGCCCCAGGTGTGGGCCGAGCTCTGCCAGGCAGGCGCCCGCCGCGGCACGCTGATCGGCGGCACCCGATGAGCACCACCGGCACCCGATCCCGCATCGGCGGCAGGCGGACGAGCAGGACCGCCCCGGCCCCGGCCGGCGGCAGGTGGGCGAGCACCACCCCACGCGACCACCGCGCACCCCAGCTCGCAACCAACCCCTCCGGCGCCCCGGCCCCGGCCGGCGGCAGGCGGGCGAGCACCGCCACCCAGCCCGCAACCAGCCCCTCCGCCACCCCGGCCCCGATCGGCGGTACCCGATGAGCACCGCCGCCCCGCCGCGTCCGTCCGCGACTCCGCCTCGGCGCCCCGCCTCGCAGCACCCCCTCTCCGCCTGGCGTGGCAGCCTGCTCGCGCCCGCCGCCGCCGGGATCGCGACCCTCTGCGCCGCGACCTCGGTGACCAGCGTCGTCTCGGGGCTGGCCTGGTTCGGTTACCTCTTCGTCGCCGTGCTGCTGATCGCCGCGACCGGCCTCGCGCTGCGCTCGCTGCAGGTGCCGACCGTGCTCGTCGGCCTCGGCCAGCTGCTGGTGCTGCTGTTCCTGATCACCGGTGCGTTCACCACGCACGGGATCCTGCAGGTCATCCCCGGCCCGGAGGCCTTCGGCGAAATCGGGAACACGCTCTCGGCCGCCGCCGAGCAGATCCGCGTCGGGCTGCCGCCGGTCGAGGGCAGCCAGCCGATCCTGTGCCTGGTGACCATCCTGGTCGGCCTGGTCGCCGTCCTCGTCGACACCCTGACCGTGGCCGCCGCGGCCCCCGCCGCGACCGGGCTCGTGCTGCTCTGCGTCTACGCCGTGCCCGCCGCGCTGAGCGAGGAAATGCTGCCGTGGTGGACGTTCCTGCTCGGCGGGGCCGCGTTCGCCGGCCTGCTGGCGGTCGACGGCAACCACCGGCACCGGCGCTGGCGGACCCGGGAAGCACCCGGGCGCAGCGGCAAGCCGGGCGTGCTGTCCGCGCCGGTCGCGGTGGTCTGCGCGGCGATCGTGCTCGGCCTGTTCGGCGGTGCGATCACCTGGGTCGGCACGGTCGGGCGGATCCCGTTCGGCAACGGCGGCGACGGCCCCGGCGCGGGTGCCGGCGGGTTCGGCATCCAGCCGTTCACCGAACTGCGCGGCTTCCTCGACCAGGGCTCGAACCGGGAGCTGTTCAAGGTCCGCGGCCTCGGCACCGACAAGCGGCTGCTGCGCGCGATGACGCTGGACACCTACTACCCCAACAAAGGCTGGGGCCTGCACGACGAAGGCCGTTCGCAGCAGGGCGTCCCGGTGGGGCCGCAGCTGCCGCCCGCGCCCGGTGACGACGGCAGCGGCGCCGCCCGCCGGATCGACGTCGAGCCGACGAGCTGGCGCGACAACTGGCTGCCGGTCTACGGCGCGCCGCGGGTGATCGACGGCACCGCCAACGGCTACCTCTACGACCAGGTCAGCGGCACGGTGTTCACCACGCGCAGCGAGGTTCCGCCGTCCTACACCGAATACGCGTCGCTGAAGGAGCCCACGGCCCAGGAGCTGCGCGTGACCCCGCGGGTCGACGACCTGCCGCCGCGCTACACGCAGATCGACCGCGTCGACGACCGCGTCCGCGCGAAGACGCAGCAGCTGATCGCCAACGAGTCGAACGACTTCGACCGCGCGTCGGCGATCTGGCGGTACTTCACCGCGCAGAACGGGTTCGTCTACGACACGAAGACCGCGCCGGCGAACGACGCCGACGCGCTCGCGGACTTCATCCTCAACGGCAAGCGCGGCTTCTGCGAGCAGTTCGCTTCGGCGATGGCCGTGATGCTGCGGGTGGCGGGCATCCCGTCGCGGGTGGCCATCGGGTTCACCCCCGGCGTGCAGGTCAACGACTACCTCTCGATCAGCACCCAGGACGCGCACGCGTGGGTCGAGGCGTACTTCGGCGACAAGGGCTGGGTGACGTTCGACCCGACGCCGCTGTCCGACGGCCGCGGCATCACCCCGTCGTACCTGCAGGCCGGCTCGCAGGACGGCAACCAGCCCGACGACACCCAGGTGGCGCCGAGCACGGTCCAGTCGAGCGCCGCGCCGACCGGCGTGCCCCGCGACACCGAGCAGAACACGCAGGCGCAGGGTCCGCAGACCACCGACGAGGGCACGCCGGGCTGGGTGTGGGGGCTCGTCCTGGCGCTGGTCGCGCTCTCCCTGGTGGCGACGATCCTGGTGGTCGCGGGCGGCCGCCGCAGACGGCCGGACCGCGAGCCCGCGGCGACCGGGCTCGGCGCGCTGCTCAAGAACTGGCTGCCGTTGATCGCGGCGGCGTTGTGGGTGGCGGTGCTCGGCGTGCTGACGTGGCTGGTGGCCTGGTGGTTCAGCCTGATCGTGGTGCTGCTGCTGGCCGGGCTGCTGGGCCCGTCGGCGGCCCGCGACGTCGGGCGGCGCCGCCGGCTCCAGGAGATCGTCGGGCAGCGTCCCGGGGCGGCCGACGCGGCGTGGTCCGAGCTGCGGGCCGAGTGCGCCGACCGCGGGCTGCCGATCCCGCCGAGCGACACGGTCCGCGTGGCGGGTCAGAAGCTGGCGGCGAAGCACCACCTGGACGACGAAGGCCGCGACGGCCTGCGCACGGTCATCGGCGTGGTGGAGAAGTCGTGGTACGGCGAGGACGGCGTGGCCGACCCGACGCTCCCCTCGGCGTTCGACCACCTGCGGCGGAGCCTGCACCGGAACGCCCCGCTGTCCTGGAAGGGCCGGTTGTTCCCGAGGTCCCTGTTCCGCAACCGCGACTGAGGTTGTGCGGGAAGGGTCGACACACGTGATTGAAGGGTCGACACGGCGGTCCGCCGTCATGTCGGGCTCTTGACCCCGATCGGGTGCCACCCAGTGTCACCACGGCCGGCGCGGCAGGCTGAGCACACAAGAAGATCCGCGCCTGCCGGGGGTGGCGAGCGCGGATCTCGTGGTCTTGCGGCGCTACTGCTCCTCGAAGCGCTGGCGGAAGCGCTCTTCCATGCGCTGGGTGAAGGAACTCCGGCGGCCTGACTGCTTGGCCCCGCGACTTCCCGACCCACCGCCCTTGCCGTCCGATTCGGCGCCGTGCCGGATCGATGTGACGGCCAACATGACCCCGAAGAACATCACGAGGAACCCGAGCACGCTGATCAGCGGGATGTCGGCCACCCGGAACTGCGGCACCACCACGCCCAGCACCAGCAGGGCCACGCCCACTACGAACAGGGCGATGCCCTGGATACGCCGTCGGCGAGCGGGGCGACGCAACCGGGTGCCTCGCACCGTGGATGCGAACTTGGGGTCCTCGGCATAGAGCTCGCGCTCGATCTGATCGAGCAGCCGCTGCTCATGCTCGGAGAGTGGCATCTTTCCTCCTCCGGCACAGCTGTCGCGGGCGCCGGGCCGCGCAACGTTCTGGACCCAACAGCCAACCCCAGGCGGGGTGGCACTGTCCAGGATACGAGGCCCGCGCCCGGACGACTACCCGATCCCGCATCCAGAAGGGATCGAATTGGGCTAAATCCCGCCGGAGCGGGGTTGCGGACGGTCACCGCCACCCAAAGTGACCAATTCACGGCCTGAGCGGCAATGTGGGGGAAGCCGACCGAGCCGAAGATCACGCGGAGTGCCCGGGGCCGGCCGGGTGTGGGCTGCGCTGCGGGTTCGCGAGCGCACCGGCAGCGCCGGGTGTGGGCGGCGCCGAGCGCGAGGTCGGCCGAGCCGACGGTTCCGAGGTGGGCAAGATCGGACCAAGCGGACATCCGGCCGGAGTGGCTGCCACAGCTCGGCCGAAATCCCGCGACCGCGCTCAGCTCACACGCAGCACACCTCGCGAAGGCCGGCACTGGTTCAGCGCAATCCGATGGGGTGCCCCACTCAGCCCACCCCACGAAGGCCGGCGCAAACCCGAGGCCCCGGAACCGTCCCAAAGCACCCCCGGCCCTCATGCAACGCAACCCGAGGCGAACCCCTGACCCGCGAACCCCTCAGCTCTCCCTCGGCCCCAGCAACGACGCCGGCCGCACCGCCGCGGACCCGAACTTCGATCGCGCCACGTCCGCCGCCACCTCGGCGTCCCGCCACCTCGGGGCCGGGGACTCGAACACCAGCTGCTCGCCCGCCTCCCCCGTGTCCAGGCCCTCCACGCGCACGCCGATCAACCTCACCGCTCCCGTCGGTGCGTGCTCCGTGAGCAACGCCACCGCCACCGCGTGGATCTCCCGGGCCACGTCCGTCGCCGACACCAAGGTCCGGGCCCGGGTGATCGTCCGGAAGTCCGCGAACCGCACCTTGATCGAGACCGTCCGGCCGCGCACGCCCCGCTCCCGCAACGTCGCCCCCACCCGCGACGCCAGCCGCAGCAGCTCCAGGCCCAGCTCGGCGCGGGAATGCCGGTCCACGTCGAACGTGTGCTCCGCGCCGATCGACTTCTCCGGGGAATCCACGACCACCGACCGCTCGTCCACGCCGTGGGCGAGCCGGTACAGGTGCTCGCCCACCGCCACCCCCAGCGACTTCTTCAGCCGCTCCGGCGGGAACGCCGCGACGTCCGCGATCGTGCCCAGCCCCAGCCGCCGCAGGTGTTCCTCCGTGCGCGCGCCGACTCCCCACAACGCCGACACCGGCAGCGGGTGCAGGAACGCCAGGGTCTCCGCCGCGGGCACCACGACCATGCCGTCCGGCTTCGCCATCCCCGACGCCAGCTTCGCGACGAACTTGACCTTCGCCACCCCGACCGAGCACGTGATCCCGTGCTCGGCCTCGACCCGCGAACGGATCTCCGCGCCCAGCGAAGCCGGCGTCGCGCCCAAGCGCCGCAACGCCCCGCTGACGTCCAGGAACGCCTCGTCCAGGCTCAGCGGCTCGACCAGCGGCGTCAGCTCGCGGAAGATCTCCATCACCCCGCGGGAGACCTCGCCGTAGAGCCCGCCGGTCGGCGGGATGTTGATCAGGTGCGGGCACAGCCGCTTCGCCGTCGAGAACGGCATCGCCGAGCGCACGCCGAACTTCCGCGCCGGGTAGTTCGCCGCCGCGACGACCGCTCGCGGCCCGCCGCCGGACACGACGACCGGCTTGTCGGCCAGCTCGGGCCGGGTGCGCAGCTCGACCGACACGAAGAACGCGTCCATGTCGACGTGCAGCATCCCGCACCCGGTGTCGTCCGGCGCCGGTTCTCCCGGCCGGACGCGGAACCGGCCCATCCCGCCCGGCAGCTCAGCATTTCGCCCCACACCCGAGGACGCTACCGGCCACCACCGACAGTTTCGGATCACGCGCGAGCGCGACGGCCGAAACCCGCCGTAAAGAGGTCAGGCGAGCCGCGCGACCGCGTGCAGCCGGCCGGCGATGTCGCGCAGCGCCGGCGAGGCCGCCGCCACCCGCTCGAATTCCGCCAGCTCGTCGTCGCGGACGTCGCCGCCGACCAGGTCCGAGATCACCCGGTCACCCTGCAGCGACACCACTTCGAGGCCGGCGGCCTCCAGGTCGGCCCGCAGGCCGGCCGCGGAGTACCGCCGCAGCACCGTGTCGCCCGGGACGACCCCGTCCGTGCTCTCGAGCAGCCGCTGGGCCTCGCCCACCCGGCCCGACAGGGCGCGGTTCAGCACCGCCGCGTGCCGGTTCGCGACCAGCACCGACACCGCCCCGCCCGGCGCGACCGCCGTGGCCAGCGCGGTGAGCACCGCGGCCGGGTCGTCGACGATCTCCAGCAGCCCGTGCGCCAGCACCAGGTCGGCCGAGCCGGCCTCGACGTGGCGTCCCAGCGCGTCCGAGTCGTCCGCGACGACCGTGATCAGCTCGGAGACGCCCTCTTCCTCGGCCCGGCGCTGCAGCGTCGCCAGGGCGTTCGGGCTCGGCTCGACGACCGTGACCCGGCAGCCGGCCGCCGCGAACGGCACCGCCCAGCCGCCGCTGCCGCCGCCCACGTCGACGACGCGGGGGTGCTCGGCGCCCCGGGCGCGGGCGGCCTTCAGCTCGGCCTCGAGCACCCGGCGGACGGCGCCCGAACCCCGGGCGGCCACGGTCTCCGTCTTCATGCCGCACAGGGTAGTGCCCGCCCCGGCCCGGCTCCCCGGCTCCTCCCTTCGAGTGAACGCCCCTTGCCCGGCGGCACCTCTCGCGCGCACCCGTAGGCTGGTCTTCGTGCACACGGTCGCCGTACTCAGCCTCAAGGGAGGCGTCGGCAAGACGACGGTCGCTCTCGGTATCGCGTCCGCCGCCCTGCGTAGGGGCACGCGGACGCTGGTGGTGGACCTCGACCCGCAGGGCAACGCCACGACCTCGCTCGACCCGCCGTACACCGACGCGACCCTCGCCGACGTGCTCGAGAACCCGACGCGCGAGATGCTCGAACGCGCCATCGCGCCGAGCGTCTGGAGCGAGGACGTCGACGTCCTCGTCGGCACCGAAGAGCTCGAACTGCTCAACGACCCCGACGCCGACAGCGAGCGCCTGGCGAACTTCTCCCGCGCCCTGGACGAGCTGCACCGCACGCCCCTGCGCGAGACGCCGTACGAGCTGGTGATCCTGGACTGCCCGCCGTCGCTGGGCCGGCTGACGAAGTCGGCGCTGGTCGGCGCGGACAGCGCGCTGATCGTCACCGAGCCGACGATCTACGCCGTCGCCGGCGCGAACCGGGCCCTGGAAGCGATCGAGAAGATCCGCAAGGAGCTCAACCCGGACCTGCGCGCGATCGGCGTCCTGGTGAACAAGCTGCGCGTGCGCTCCTACGAGCACCAGTTCCGGATCGCCGAGCTGCGCGACAACTTCGGCTCGCTGGTGATGCCGACGGCGATCACCGACCGGCTGGCGGTCCAGCAGGCCCAGGGCGCGTGCAGCCCGATCCACGAGTGGCACTCGCCCGGCGCGCAGGAGATCGCGCTGACGTTCAACATGGTGCTGGCGAAGATCCTGCGGTCCAACCGGGCAGGCCGCCACCGCATCGCCGGCGAAGAGCCCGAAGGGCCGGACTGGCCCGAGGGCCCGGCGCCGGAGACGCCCGCGGCCCCGGCCGAGGTGACCGAATCCGCGGGGTGAACCGTGCCCGAAGGTGACACCGTCTACCTCGTCGGAAAGCGCTTCGACCGGGCGATCGCGGGAAAGACGTTGCTGCGCGGCCAGTTCCGGGTGCCGCAGCTGGCCACCGTGGACCTCGCCGGCCGCGAGGTGCTCGGCGTCGGGACGGTCGGCAAGCACCTGTTCACCCGCTTCTCCGGCGACCTCACCCTGCACTCGCACCTGATGATGGACGGCATGTGGGACGTCTACCCGGCCGGCGCGAAGTGGCGCCGGCCCGGCCACCACGCCC
The DNA here is from genome assembly GCF_030269325.1 of Amycolatopsis sp. NBRC 101858. Lineage (GTDB taxonomy): Bacteria > Actinomycetota > Actinomycetes > Mycobacteriales > Pseudonocardiaceae > Amycolatopsis > Amycolatopsis ponsaeliensis. The sequence continues at coordinate 496,320 of NZ_BSTD01000003.1, forward strand.
GCGTGGTCCTGACCGCCGCCGACGTCCAGGTGATCGGCTTCCGCGTCCACGACCTCAAGCTCGTGGCCACGCCGAAGGAACACGACCTCGTCGCCCACCTCGGCCCGGACCTGCTGGATCCACAGTGGACGGACGAGCACGCGGCCCGCGCGAGCGCCGCACTGGCCGCCGATCCCGCGCGCGAGCTGGGGCTCGCGCTGCTCGACCAGCGCGTCATGGCGGGCGTCGGGAACCTCTACAAGTGCGAGATCGCCTTCCTGCTCGGCGTGACCCCGTGGACGCCGGTGTCCGAAGTGGACGCACGAGCCACGGTCGCACTGGCCCGCAAGCTGATCCTCACCAACGCCGCCGCCGGGCGCTTCGACCAGAGCACCACCGGCCACCTCGACCGCAACCGCAAGAACTGGGTCTACGAGCGCACCCGCCAGGGCTGCTTCCGCTGCGGCGGCCAGGTCCTGGTCCGCACGCAGGGCCACGACGCCCGGCGGCGGCCGACGTGGTTCTGCCCGAAGGACCAGCACGGCCCTTCCCCGGCGCAGTAGACTCGGCGGCGTGACGTCGTTCAAGCTCCCGCTCTACGGGACCGACACCGAACGCGGCGACCTCGCTCCCTGAGCCGCCCGCGCTCCTTACGTCACCCCAGCACTTCCCAGGGAGCTCAGTCATGCCCGGAATCCCCACCGGGCAGGCGCTGCGCGCGTTCGCGCACGCCCTGCCCAAGGTCGAACTGCACGTCCACCTCGTCGGCTCGGCGAGCCTGCCGACCGTCCTGGACCTGGCCCGGCGCCGACCGGCCGCCGGTGTCCCCACCGACGAGCGCGAGCTCGCGGAGTTCTTCACCTTCCGCGACTTCGCCCACTTCCTCACCGTCTACCTCGCGGTCACCTCGCTCGTGCGCGACCGCCACGACATCCACGCGCTCGTGGCGGGCCTGGCCGCGGATCTCGCCGCGCAGAACTGCCGCTACGCCGAAGTCACCGTGACGCCCTACAACCACCTGCTCGACGGCGTTCCCGGCGACGACCTGCTGTCCGGGCTCGCCTCCGGCCGGGCCCGCGCCGCCGAACTGGGCGTCGACCTGGCCTGGTGTTTCGACATTCCCGGCGAAAAGGGCACCAAGGCCGGGCAGGAGACGCTCGTGTTCGCGCTGCGCGAACGCCCGGAGGGCCTGGTTTCCTTCGGCCTCGGCGGCCCGGAACTCGGCGTCGGGCGCGCGCGGTTCGAGCCGTTCTTCACCCGTGCCAGGGAAGCCGGGCTGCACAGCGTCCCGCACGCCGGCGAAACCACCGGCCCGGCCACGATCTGGTCCGCGCTGCACGACCTCGGCGCCGAGCGCGTCGGCCACGGCACCAGCTGCGCCGCCGACCCGGCCCTGCTGGAACACCTTGCGGCACACCGGATCCCGCTCGAAGTGTGCCCGACGTCGAACGTGCGCACCGGCCAGGTCGCGAGCATCGCCGCCCACCCCGTGCGACGGATGCTCGACCACGGCGTCGTCGTCACGCTCAACACCGACGACCCGCCGATGTTCGGCGCCACGCTGACGGGCGAGTACGTCGCCGTCGCCGAAACCCTCGGGCTGACCGCGGCCGAACTGGCGCGGCTGGCGGAGAACGCCGTCGACGCGTCGTTCCTCGGCGAAGAGCGCAAAGCCGGTCTGCGGAGTGAGATCGGAGAAATGACATTGCCGGACCCCGGGAACTTCGCCTAGCGTGGCAGTACACAAGAGAGGAGGTGGTCCTAAGTTGTATTCCAACAGGACTTGTGAGGTGGCTGTCCGCTAGCGGATGGCACGTGGAGGACTTTGAGCAGCGTTACAGCTGAGCCACCTTCGGCTCATCGCCTGCTCCACGTGATGCCTGATAGCGAATACCAGGCAGTCACCGTGCCCCCGGGGTTTCCGAGCACCAGTCCGGCTCGGGCTCAAGCGTTTGACGGCGCTTGAGAGACACCCCGGGGGTTCCTTAATGCGCTCATTTTGTGCAGGTCACGCCGCCGGTCGGCGCCGGACGACCGCCCAGCGATCCGACGCCGGGGTTCGCTGAACGCGTTACTCCGTTCTGTCCCCCGGACGGCTGAAGGTCGCTAGCCTGGAAGCATGCTCAGGCCCGACTACCCGATCACCACGGCTCGGCTGCTCCTGCGCCCGTTCACGCCCGACGACCTCGACGCGCTGAACTCCTTCCAGTCCCGTGCCGATGTCGCCCGCTACCTCTACTGGGGCCCGCGCAGCCGCGCCGAATCGGCCGCCGCGCTCGCGAAACGGGTGCACAGCTCGACGTTGACCAAGGAAGGGCAGTTCCTGGCCGTGGCGGTCGAACTGGCCGCGACCGGGCAGCTGATCGGCGACCTGAACCTGGAGTGGCTCAGCAGCGAGCACCGGCAGGGCGAGATCGGGTTCGTCTTCCACCCGGACCACCACGGCAAGGGCCTGGCCGCGGAGGCGACCACGGAACTGCTGCGGCTGGGCTTCGAGGACCTGGGGCTGCACCGCGTCATCGGCCGCTGCGACGGCCGCAACACCGCGTCCGCCGCGCTGATGGAGCGGCTCGGGATGCGCGAGGAAGCGCACCTGCGGGAGAACGAGATCGTCAAGGGCGAGTGGACCGACGAGCTGGTCTACGCGATGCTCGAAGACGAGTGGAAGGCCCGCGAAGCCGCCGAATAAGTGGCCGTGTTCACCCCGGGGTGACGCTCCGGTCGCGCGGTTCGCGTGGTTTGGCAGCATGGGGGCGTGTTCTTCGACAAGATCGTCCGCCCGGCGCTGTACCGGCTCTCCTACCACGACCCCGAGCTGGTGCACGAGCGCACGATCGGCGTCCTGGCCCGGCTCGGCAAGGCGGCACCCGCACTCGGCGGGGCGCTGCGCGTCGACGACCCGGTGACCGTGCTGGGCCTGCGGTTCCCCAACCGCGTCGGCCTCGCCGCCGGGATGGACAAGAACGGCCGCGCGCTGCCCGCGTGGGCCGCGCTGGGCTTCGGCTTCGTCGAGGTCGGCACGGTGACGCGGCTGGCCCAGCCGGGCAACCCGAAGCCGCGGCTGTTCAGCCTCCCCGCCAGCGACGCGGTGATCAACCGCATGGGCTTCAACAACGACGGTGCGGAAGCGCTTGCGGCCAAGCTCGCGCGCGACGGGAAACCCGGCGTGCCGCTCGGGATCAGCATCGGCAAGTCGAAGGTCACGCCCCTCGAAGACGCCGTCGAGGACTACCGGTTCTCCCTGCGTGCGCTGTACCCGTACGCCGACTACTTCGCCGTCAACGTCAGCTCGCCGAACACCCCGGGGCTGCGGCAGCTGCAGGACCGCGCCGCGCTCGGCGAACTGCTCGGGGAGCTGCGCGCGACGGCCGCGGAGCTCGCCGGCGCGGGCACGCCCACGCCGATCCTGGTGAAGGTCGCGCCGGACCTGACCGACGACGCCCTCGGCGAGCTCTTGGAGGTCGCGCTCGAGCACGGCGTCGCCGGGATCATCGCCACGAACACGACGCTCGCCCGCGACGGCATCGTGCCCGCGGAGAGCAGCCTGGCCGGACAGGCGGGAGGACTGTCCGGCCGGCCGCTGACCACCCGCGCGGCGGAGGTCGTGCGGTTCGTGCACGACCACACCGGCGGGAACCTGCCGATCATCGGCGTCGGCGGGATCATGGGCCCCGGCGACGCCGTCCGGCTGGTGGACGCGGGCGCGTCGCTCGTGCAGCTCTACAGCGGGTTCGCGCTGCACGGGCCCGGTCTGGTGCGCCGGGTCAGCCGGGGTCTCGCGGCCCGGCCGTCGAGGTGAACCGGACGTACCCGCGCCAGGATTCGTAGCGGTCCAGACCGGCTCCGGCCGCTTGCGGGTCGCACCGGACCGCCAGGGGCCGGGAGCCGTCGTCGAGCTCGACGCGGTCCAGCACGAACGGTTCCTTCAGCGTGGTGGCGAACCGCTCGAACGCCGCCGGGGACAGCCGCCAGCTTTCGCCGTCGAGACTGCTGCCCTCGGCGTGGTCCAGCACGCCCGGCTGCGGCGGCTCGGTGTCCAGCAGCACCATCCGGTAGCTCTCGGTGGTCCGGACCGGCCGGGTGAACCGGGCGCCGAGCTCGGTGAGCCGGGTGTTGAGCGGCTGGCCGCGCAGGTGCGCGCCGAACACGACGACGTCCTCGCCCGGTTCGGGGTAGGGCGTCATGGGCTCGTCCGTGCAGACCGTCGCGAGGTCCAGGCCGATCTGGTCCTCGAACGCCCGAGTCAGGAAGGTGACGCCGAACGGGCGCTTGTCGCCCGGCCGCACCGGGACGGTGACCGCCGCCAGGTCGAGCAGGTTCGCGAAGGCCGTGCAGCCGGCCAGGCGGTGGTCGACGGCGGCCGGGTCGGCCAGGGCTTCGGCGAGTTCCGGGTGATCCGGCACAGTGGGCACGAGGAGCGCGTCGAAGCCGTCCGGTACCTCTCCCGAGAGGATGACCGGTTCGAGGACGACGCCCGCCGCCGTCAGCCGCTTCACGGTGTCTTCGAAGGCGATGGCCGCGGCGGGTCCCAAGGGCAGGTCGCGCGCGTACGCGACGCGCGGGTGTTCGCCGGCGCCGAGGCGGACGTCGGCGGGCCAGGTGCGGGCCGGGGAAACGCCGTCCGGCCCGGTCATCAGGGCGAGCGCACGCCGGCCGGCGACCAGGCCGGTCGTGTGGACGGAGACGGCTTCGGAGGCGCGGACGCCGGTCATCGGCAGCAGGCCGCGGGTCGGCTTCAGCGCGACAACGGCGTTCAGGGCCGCCGGGACCGCGCCCGCGGTGCTCAGCGCCAGGTCGACGATGCCCAGTGCGACGACGACCGCCGCGCCGCGGCCGCCGGTCTTCGTCCGGTCCCAGGCCGAGGCCACGGTGGCGGCCCCGGTCTTGCCGAGCACGACGGCGCCGGCCGCGGTGAGCCGGGAGACGACCGTGGCGCTGGTTTCCGGGACCGAGCGGCCGGACGGCTGGCCGGCGACGTCGATCAGGTCCGGCACGGTGAAGACGGTGCCCGCCAGCGGCAGGTTCTCCCCCGCCTGGACGCGTTCTTCGACGGCCTTGGCGTCGACGAGGACGTCCTCGACGGCGCGGAGGGTGGACCAGAGCTCGGGACGGTTCGCTTCGGTGATGCGCTCGAAGGCCGCGATGACGCGCTGCGAGGCGGTGGGCGGGGTCGGCGGCGTGGGATCCGGGTCCGGCGGGAGCGTGTTCACGGGGCGTCCTTCCCTCGGCGATCGAGAAAGTCCACTGTGTACGGTCGGCGCCGGCGATCCTCAAAGCACGGCGGGCCTCCCGGCTAGTGACACCTCTGCATGCATGACAGAAACGTTAGGTGGTCGACGTTTCCGTAGCCAGCTGTTTCCGATTACGCGCGGGTTTCGGGACCAAGAGGTGAACAGGGCGCGACGCCGGGGTGAAACGCACGATCACGCACGCCGGGTGACGAACGGCCGGTTCCCCCGGATGCGGCACCCGAACGGCCGAGTTTGAAACCTCAAGCGGCCCAACGAACCCGGAATTCGCGTGATCAGGGGGTCGGCACGCGTGATGGGACGGTCGACACGCGTGATCCGGGGGTCGACACACCGTGGCCAGGCCAAGTTCGCCGTGTCGACCCTTCAATCACGCGTGTCGACTGCTCGATCACGCGTGTCGACCCTTCGCTCACGCGGGAGCTCGGGTCAGGAGAGTTCGCGCAGGGCCATGGCGAGGCCGGCCAAGCGGTCGGTGGCGTCGGTGAGGGCTTGCTTGGACGTCACGAGGCCGTCGCTCGACGCGGCGACCGTGTGGCCGGCCGCGGCGACCAGGCCGCGGTAGCCCTCGAGGCCGTCGTCGAGCTGTTCGCGGAGCTTGCCGACCGCCGCGTCCAGGGCCGCCTGCTCGCGGGCCGGGGCGGAGTTGCGGCCGCGTTCGATCGCCTGGATGCGGCCCGCCAGGCCGCGCAGGGCGGCCGCGGCTTCGGTCGCGGTCTGCCCGGCGTCCGCGACGGACACTTCGGACACCGGCACCGTGCCCACGGAGGACGGTACGGAGAGCTGGCGCAGCAGCTCGCCCAGGGAGGCCTCGCACTCCGCGAGCCGTTCCATCGGCTCGCGCGCGGCGGATCCCGCGGGCGGCAGCGGCGGCGGGCCGGCCGGTGCGGTGGGGAGCTGGGTGCGCTTCAGTTCACGCAGTTTGAGTCCGCTTCGGACGCCGAACGTCCCGAAGACGACGGCGCCGGCGAACGCCATGATCGCCTGCGGCATCATCGGCGCGCCGGCAGCGCTCATCCAGCCGAGCCCGGCCGAGACGGCGAGGACGCCGCACAGGATCGTCAGCAGGATCCACAGCGTCATCGCGCGCGACGTCCGGCGCTTGCGGCGCTCGTGCTTCGCGGCCGGGTGGTTCCAGCGGTCCCACTTGGCCCGGGCCTCGGCGAACGCCGGGACCTGGTTCGCCATGGTCGAGAACGTCGCCGCCACGTCGGGCCGCCGGACCGGCGGCCGCTGCAGCGGGTTCGGCCGGGGGCGCGGTGGTGCGGGCTTCCCGCCGGCCTGGTCGGCCGGCGGGAAGTACTTCTGCACCTTCTGGAGCTTTTCCTGGGCGCGCACGGCGTAGTCGGGCAGCTTCTCGATGTGCTTCTCCAGCTTCGCGCTGAACTCGCCGAAGTCGCGTCGTCTGCCCTGCTGCCCCATGCTCGCCCCCTTCGAACTCGCTGCCCGCGTCAGGCCGGGTTCTTGCCCTGCTCGGCCTGCACGCGCGCCTGGATCTCGCGCTGGATGTCGGCCGAGCTGGCGGCCGGCTGGGCCGCCTTGCCGCCGTCGGTCACCTGGGCGACCGAGTCACCGTGCATCGACGCGCGGATCTGCTGCAGCCGCGACTGGCCGGCCAGCTGCGTGGTGGAGGCCTGGACCTCCATCATGCGCCCCTGGACCGAGTTCTGCGCCAGTTCCGCCGAGCCCAGCGCCGTGGTGTAGCGCTTCTCGATCTTGTCGCGGACCTCTTCCAGCGACGGCGTGTTGCCCGGCGCCGCCAGCTGGCTCATCTGGTTCAGCGAAGCGGAGACCTGCTCCTGCATCTTCGCCTGCTCCAGCTGCGAGAGCAGCTTGGTGCGCTCGGCCAGCTTCTGCTGCAGCATCTGCGAGTTGCGCTCCACGGCCTTCTTGGCCTGGGCCGCGGCCTGCAGCGACTGGTCGTGCAGCGTCTTCAGGTCCTCGATGTTCTGCTCGGCCGTGACGAGCTGCGTCGCGAAGCTCTCCGCGGCGTTCTCGAACTCGACGGCCTTCTGCTCGTCACCCTTGGACCGGGCCTCGTCCGCGAGGACGAGGGCCTGCCGGGTCGAGGCCTGCAGCTTCTCGACGTCGCCGAGCTGCCGGTTGAGCTTCATCTCCAGCTGCCGCTGGTTGCCGATCACGGAGGCGGCCTGCTGCGTCAGCGCCTGGTGGTTGCGCTGCGCCTCCTCGATGGCCTGCTGGATCTGTACCTTCGGGTCGGCGTGTTCGTCGATCTTCGACGAGAACGCCGCCATCATGTACTTCCAGAACTTCACGAACGGGTTGGCCATCTCCTCCGCCTGCCTTCTTGCGTCCCACGGGCCTAGGTACTCGGGGTGGGGCGTCACTCCCCTGCATGTGCAACGCACCGACCCCGGCGTTGGGTTCCATCGTGTCAGGTCGGCCACGTCCGTTCCAGGCGACCCCGGGGGATTTCAGGGTTCGCCCCTGATCACCCCTGGAGGTAACGCCCCCGGCCCCGGGCGGGTTGCCCGGCTGCGGAGGCCGAAATACGGCTCGGAAACCTTGGCGCGGGCTGCCGACCCGGGTGGGACGGCGGACACGCGCCGGCGGCTTGCCCCGGGCGGCCGGCCTGGGGGCTCGACCCCGGAAGTGCCAGCTCACGCGGCCGCCAACGCTCCAGTCGACCCGAGCGGAACGGCGGACACGCGCCGACCGGGCCCGGCTTCCCCGGGAGGCCGGCCAGAGGGCGCGAACCCGGAAGTGCCAGTTCAGCCGACCTGCGCTCCCGAGAAACCGAGCCCCGGAAGAGCCGGCTCAGCCGGCCAGCGCTCCCGCCGACCTCTGGCCCGAACGCGAACGGCCCCGGGCTCGGTGCCCGGGGCCGTTCGTCGCGCGTCGGAATCTACGCCGCGATCGTCGAAGCCAGCTTCGGCTGCCCGATCGTCGTGCGTAGGGTCGTGTTCATCCGCGGTGCCGGGGAAACCCGCAGGTCGGCGAGGTCGTTCCCGATCAGCTCCGACATCAGGCGGCCGCCTTCGATGCCGGCCGCGGTGGCCTTGGCGCCGCGCTCGGGCACCTTCTCCCGGGGCGCGCCGTCCCCGATCCGCTCGTCGACCGGTGCGACCTCGACGTTGTCGAGGGCCGAAACGTCCGCCGCCACCTTGTGCAGCAGCTCGCCGAGCGGAAGGTCCAGGGCCTGGCAGATGGACGCGAGCAGCTCGCTCGACGCCTCCTTCTGGCCCCGTTCCACCTCGGAGAGGTAGCCGAGGCTGACCCTGGCGGCGCGGGAGATGTCGCGCAGCGTACGACGCTGGTTGGTGCGGGCATGACGGAGCCGATCACCGATCGCCTCACGCAACAGCACGGTCATCACGCGCCTCCCTTCCGTACAAGTACCCCCTACGTTACCCAGAGCGGCGCCCTGGGCGCAGGAGTTGGTGTGCCCGTACGCCAAGGGCGAACGCCCGTTTCACGCCAGATGTTCCCCGAGCAGGGAAAACGCCGCCCGGACCGATTGGGTCCTGATCAAGTCCCGGTCGCCGCTGAGGCTCAGGGTACGGACTGTGCGTGTTCCCGGCCCGGCGAGCCCGACGTGCACGGTGCCCGGCGCGACCCCGTCCTGGGCGGCCGGCCCGGCGACGCCGGTCAGCCCGAGGCCCCAGGTGGCGCCGCACCGCTCCCGGGCGCCCACGGCCAGCTGGGCCGCGACCTCGGGGTGGACGGCGCCGTGCTCGGCCAGCAGTTCGGCGTCGACCCCGGCCAGCGCGGTCTTCAACTCGGTGGCGTAGACGACCAGGCCGCCGCGCAGGGCGCCGCTCGCCCCCGGCACCTGGGCCAGGGTGGCGCAGACGAGCCCGGCGGTCAGCGACTCGGCCGCCGCGACGGTCTCACCGCGGGCGACGAGCGCGGCGATCAGGGCCGCGGCCTGCTCGCCACCGGGCCCCACCACGAACCGGGGCACGCCGGCCGGAGCGTCGGCCACCCGTCAGCTCCCGGTGACGCGGCGCCCGGCCGCGCGCAGCCGCACGGCCCGGACCAGGTAGTCGACGCCGGTCACCACGGTCAGCACCAGCGCCAGGCCCATCAGCGCCCAGCGGACCGGGTCCGCGCCCGCCGGCAGCGGCAGCAGGTACGCCGTGATCGCGGCGATCTGCGCCATCGTCTTGGCCTTCCCGCCGCGGCTGGCCGGGATCACGCCGTGCCGGATCACCCAGAACCGCAGCAGCGTGACGCCGATTTCGCGGACGGCGATGACGATCGTGACCCACCAGCCCAGCTCGCCGAGGATGCTCAGGCCCACCAGCGCGGCGCCGGTCAGCGCCTTGTCCGCGATCGGGTCGGCGATCTTGCCGAAGTCGGTGATCAGGCCGTACTTGCGGGCCACCCAGCCGTCCAGCTGGTCGGTGGCCGAGGCGATCGCGAACAGCCCGGTCGCGATCGCGCGCCACGTGGTGTCGGCGCCGTCGCCGGTGAACAGCGCGACGATGAACAGCGGCACCAGCACCAGGCGCGACAGCGTCAGCAGGTTGGCGACGTTGAGCGTCGGGACCGGGGTCGCCACCGGGACCTGGGCGGGGCCTTCGTGGGCCGTGCCCTCGTCGGCGGCGTCGCTCGGGAGCGCACTCACCGGTCGGCGTCCGGTGACGCGCGGACGATCAGGTCGACGCCCGCCGAGTCGACGACCTCGCACCGCAGGAAGTCACCGACCTCCGTCTTCTCGGGCGCGTCGAGGATGACGCACTCGCCGTCGACCTCGGGGGCCTGGTGGGCGGCGCGGCCGGTGAGCTCGCCGTCGTCGTCCAGCTCGACGAGCACGTCGACGAAGGTGCCGATCCGGTCCTCGGCGCGCTGCGCGGTCAGCTCCTCGACCAGCGCGGAGATCCGCGTGACACGCTTGGCCACCTCGTCGGCGTCGAGCTTGCCGTCGAAGGTCTCGGCCTCGGTGCCGTCCTCGTCGGAGTAGCCGAAGACGCCGACGGCGTCGAGGCGCGCGCCGGTCAGGAAGCGTTCCAGCTCGCTCAGGTCGTGCTCGGTCTCGCCGGGGAAGCCGACGATGACGTTGGTGCGGATGCCGGCTTCGGGGGCGTATTCGCGGATCTGCTCGGTCAGCGCCAGGAACGAATCCGTGGAGCCGAACCGGCGCATCCGGCGCAGCACCTGCTCGCTCGAGTGCTGGAACGACAGGTCGAAGTACTCGGCGACGCCGGGCGTGGTCGCGATGGCCTTGACCAGCTGCGGGCGCGTCTCGGCCGGCTGCAGGTAGGAGACGCGGACGCGCTCGATGCCGTCGATCTCCGCCAGCCGCGGCAGCAGCCGCTCCAGCGCGGTGGCGCCGTCGCGGCCGAAATCCTTGCCGTAGGACGTCGAGTTCTCGCTGACCAGGAACAGCTCCTTGACGCCGTGCTCGGCCAGCCACAGGGCCTCGGCGACGATCTCGTCCGGCTGCCGTGAGACGAAGGAGCCGCGGAACGACGGGATCGCGCAGAACGAGCAGCGCCGGTCGCAGCCGGAGGCGATCTTCAGCGCGGCCACCGGCGAGTCGTCGAGGCGCGTGCGCAGCACCCGCGGACCCCAGCCGTGCTGCGCGTGGCCCGGGACCTCGACGCTCTCGGCCGCGGCGGGCCGCTGGACCGGGCTGATCGGCAGCAGCTTGCGGCGGTCGCCCGGGGTGTGCGAGGCGACCTTGCGGCCGGCGACGACGTCGTCGAGCCGGTCGGAAAGCTCGGCGTAGTGGTCGAAGCCCAGCACCGCGTCGGCCTCGGGGAGGCTGTCGGCGAGCTCGTGGCCGTAGCGCTCGGCCATGCAGCCGACCGCGACGACCTTCTTGCCGGTGTCCGACGCCGCCAGCAGCGTGTCGACGGAGTCCTTCTTGGCCGACTCGACGAAGCCGCAGGTGTTGACCACCACGACGTCGGAGTCCTCCGGATCGGCCGCCAGCTCCCAGCCGCCGGCCGCCAGCCGGCCCGCCAGCTCCTCCGAGTCGACCTCGTTGCGGGCGCAGCCCAGGGTCAGCAGGGAGACGCGTCGGGTGGCGGCGGGGTCAGTGGCAGGAGAAGGCACGACGTTGAGGGTAGCCGCCGGTCCCGGGCAGGCCGACGACGGCGTAGCCCGGTTGTGCCGGAGAAGCCGACGCGCGGCGATGTGGCAGTGTTGACGATCGTGCCGTCCGCCTCCCCCGCCGTCCGCCGCGCGCGGATCGCCGACGTCCGCAAGATCAAGGCCCTGGTCGACTCCGACGCCGGCCGCGTCCTGCTGGAGAAGGACCTGGTCACGCTGTACGAGGCGGTCCAGGAGTTCTGGGTCGCCGAGGTCGACGGCGAGGTCGTCGGGGCCGCCGCGCTGCACGTGCTCTGGGAGGACATCGCCGAGCTGCGGACCGTGGTGGTCGACAAGGCCGTCCGCGGCCAGGGGGTCGGGCGGGTGCTCGTGGCCCGGCTGGTCGACGAAGCGCGTGAGCTGGGTCTCAGGCGGCTGTTCGTGCTGACGTTCGAGACGAGCTTCTTCACCGGGCACGGCTTCGTGGAGATCCAGGGGACGCCGGTGTCGCACGAGGTCTACGAGGAGATGCGGCGCTCGCACGACACCGGTGTGGCCGAGTTCCTCGACCTGCCGTACGTCAAGCCGAACACGCTCGGCAACTCCCGGATGCTGCTCCAGCTGTGAGTACCACCCCTACTGCGCCCGAAATCTGAAAGTTTCCCGACAACATTCTTTCGGGCGGTGACGCGCGCCACCCGAAGCCTGATGCTGATCACGCACATCCGTCCCCTGATCAGCGAGGAAACACCACAACAATGGGCACATTGCGGAACCTGGGGGCCACCATCGCGGTGGCCGCGACCGTCGGCGGAGGTGCCCTCCTGGGCGCCGGCACGGCGGCGGCGGTCGACATCCCGACCGTCACCGACCAGTACCTCTTCAGCACCTCCCTCTCGAACTTCGAGACGATCCGGGCCCAGGCGCCGTACAACGGCCAGCTCGACTGGTCCTCGGACGGCTGTTCGTGGGCGCCGGACAACCCGTTCGGCTGGAAGTTCCTGCCCGGTTGCCACCGGCACGACTTCGGCTACCGCAACTACAAGAAGCAGGGTCGCTTCTCCGAGGCGAACCGCCTGAAGATCGACGACAACCTGTACTCGGACCTCAAGTCCGTCTGCGGCTCCAACGTGGCCTGCAAGGCCGCCGCCTGGACGTACTACCAGGCCGTGCGCAAGTTCGGCAGCTGAGCCCGCCCCCTGGCCCGGGCGCGTGCCCGGGCCAGGATGGGGTCATGGAGATCGATCACCTGCTCAGCACGACCCGTGCGGTGCGCCGGAAGCTCGACCTCGACCGGCCGGTCGAGCCCGAGGTCCTCGCGGACTGCCTGAACCTGGCGCTGCAGGCGCCGACCCCCGGCAACGCCCAGGCGTGGCGCTGGCTGGTCGTGCGCGACCAAGGCGTGAAGGACCGGCTCGGCGTGCTCTTCCGCGAGGTCGGCGCGGCCTACCTGGCGGAGCGGGCGGCGGAGGGTGACTCACGGGCGCTGAGGTCCGGACGGCACCTGGTCGACGTGATCGAGCGGGTGCCGGTGTTCGTGATCCCGGTCCTGAAGGGCCGCCCGGCCGGGAGCAACGCCGTGGACGCGGCGTTCTACGGCGGCATCTTCCCGGCGGTCTGGAACTTCCAGCTGGCGCTGCGCTCGCGCGGGCTCGGCTCGACGCTCACGACGTACCACCTCTCCCGCGAGGCGGAAGCGGCGGAGATCCTCGGCGTCCCGGACGGCTACACGCAAGCGGGCCTGCTGCCGGTGGCGTACACGACGACGCCGGACTTCAAGCCGGCCGAGCGGGTCCCGCTGGCCGAGGTCGCCTACCTCGACCACTGGGGCACGCCGCTCAGCTGACGCGCACGGTCGCCGCCAGGCCGTCCTCGCTCACCGACACCAGCTCGACGCGGCTGGCGGCGAACGAGGCCGCCTGGGGGCCGGTCCGCGGGCCGCTGTGCAGCTCGGCCGTCGTGCTCTCGCCGCGGCCGGGCTCGCTCAGCAGGAACGCGAGCGTCGCCTCGCCCTGCCAGATGCAGGTCATGTTCGGCCGGCACCGCGAGTCGGAGACGACCCGCAGGTAGCGGACCACCAGGTCCTTCCCCTGGATCGCGGCTTCCTGGCCGAGGTGCAGGGTGACCTCACCCCGCGGCGCGGTGCTGACGGTCGACGGCGCCGCCGGCCGGGCCGGGACGGGCTGCCCGGAGGCGACCGAACTCCCGGCGCCCACCGCGACGACGGCGAAGGCGAACAGTCCGGCTGCGATGCGCTGCAGGTCCATGTGCTCAGGACGGAACGAGCCCGCCGGCGGGTTGCACTACTCGTCGTCCGGGTCGGCCGGGACCGGGTCGCCGCCGCGGATCATGAACAGGACGCCCTCCAGCTCCTCCGGCTTGATCAGCACGTCACGCGCCTTCGAGCCCTCCGACGGGCCGACGATCCCCCGGCTCTCCAGCAGGTCCATCAGGCGGCCCGCCTTGGCGAACCCGACCCGCAGCTTGCGCTGCAGCATCGACGTCGAGCCGAACTGGGACGTCACGATCAGCTCCGCCGCCTGGAGCAGGACGTCCAGGTCGTCCCCGATGTCCGGGTCGATCTCCTTCTTCTCGCCGGCCTTCTGAGCCGTGACGCCGTCCTGGTAGTCCGGCTGCGCCTGCTCCTTGGCGTAGTTGACGACCGCGGAAATCTCTTCGTCGCCGACGAACGCGCCCTGGATGCGGACCGGCTTGCCGGCGCCCATCGGCAGGTAGAGCGCGTCGCCCATGCCGATCAGCTTCTCCGCGCCCGGCTGGTCGAGGATGACCCGCGAGTCGGTCAGCGACGACGTCGCGAAGGCCAGCCGCGAGGGCACGTTGGTCTTGATCAGGCCGGTGACGACGTCGACCGACGGCCGCTGCGTCGCCAGGACCAGGTGGATACCGGCGGCGCGGGCCTTCTGGGTGATCCGGACGATCGCGTCCTCGACGTCTCGCGGGGCGGTCATCATGAGGTCGGCGAGCTCGTCGACGATGGCCATGATGTAGGGGTAGGGCCGGTACTCGCGCTCGGACCCCGGCGGCGCGGTGATCTCGCCGGAGCGCACCTTCTTGTTGTAGTCGTCGATGTGCCGGACCTTGTTGACCTGCATGTCCTGGTAGCGCTGCTCCATCTCCTCCACCAGCCAGGCCAGCGCGGCGGCGGCCTTCTTCGGCTGGGTGATGATGGGCGTGATCAGGTGCGGGATGCCCTCGTAGGGCGTGAGCTCGACCATCTTCGGGTCGATCAGGATCATCCGGCACTCGTCCGGCGTCGCCCGCGCGAGCAGCGAGACCAGCATCGAGTTGACGAAGCTCGACTTACCGGAACCGGTGGAACCGGCGACCAGCAGGTGGGGCATCTTCGTCAGGTTCGCGGTGACGAAGTGGCCCTCGATGTCCTTGCCGAGGCCGATCACCATCGGGTGGTTGTCCTTGACCGTGGACGGCGCGCGCAGGACGTCGCCCAGGCGGACCATCTCGCGGTCGGAGTTCGGCACCTCGATGCCGACGGCGGACTTGCCCGGGATCGGCGCCAGCAGCCGGACGTTGTCGGTCGCGACGGCGTAGGCGATGTTCTTGGTCAGCGCGGTGATCTTCTCGACCTTCACGCCCGGGCCGAGCTCGACCTCGTAGCGCGTCACGGTCGGGCCCCGGGTGAAGCCGGTGACCTGCGCGTCGACGTTGAACTGCTCCAGCACGCCGGTGATCGCCTCGATCATGGCGTCGTTGGCCTTGCTGCGGGACTTCGGCGCGTCGCCGAGCTTCAGCAGGTCGGGCGGCGGGAGCTGGTAGTCGCCTTCGACGGTCCGGGTGACGGCCAGCGGCGGTTCCGGGGCCTTCTTCGGCTTCTTCTCGGGTACCTCGGCGACCGGCTTGGGCTTGGGCGGCTTGATCGGCGTCGGCGGCTCGGCCAGCATCGCGTCGATGTCCAGCTGCTCGGGCTCGGCGTCGCTGGCCTGGCGGCGGCGCGAGGGCTTGCGCAGGCGCGCGGACTTCGGGTCGGCCTCGGTGACGGCTTCCTCGTCGGTGGCGAACCCGGCCTTCTGGTCGGCTTCGGCGATCTCTTCTTCGTCGAGACCCCAGTTGCGCAGCCGGTGCGGGATCTCGCGGACCGGGGTGCCGGTGAACACGAGCACGCCGAAGACCAGCGCGAGGATGAGGATCGGCACGGCGACCCAGGTGGTGACGCCCATGGTCAGCAGGCCGCCGGAGAAGGCGCCGATGATGCCGCCGGCGTACATCCGGCCGTCGTTCGTGGCCGGGAGCGCGGTGAAGATGTGCAGCATCCCGAGCACGGACAGGACTACCATGATCGTGCCGATCACCATCCGCGGCCGCGTCTCGGGGTGCGGCTCGGACCGCATGAGCGCGACGGCCACGACGACGAGGACCAGCGGGAGCGTCACGGCCCCGGCGCCGAGGACGGACCGGGTGGCGATCTCGACGCCGGCCCCGATCGGCCCGGCGGCCCGCCACCAGACGCCGACGGCCGCGACGATGGCCAGCGCGATCAGGCCCAGCGCGAGGCCGTCACGGCGGTGTTCGGCCTCCAGTTCGCGGGTGCGGCCGACCGTCCTGGCCAGCGTGCCGATGCCCTTGGCCAGCAGGTTCCAGGTGCCGCGGACGCCCTTGCCGAAGATCCCGGGTGTCTTGCGCCGCGCGCGGGGGGCGGGCTTGCGAGCGGACGACGTACGTGGCTTCGCGGGTGTACGCGGCTTACGCGCCGCTGCCCCCTTCGCGCCGCTCCCCGTGCTTCGTTTCCTCGTCGCCGACCCAGCCATGCCTTTCACGGTAACCGGCCGTCGCCGTTCGTCCCATGCGCCACTCTCGGCCCAGCGTGAACTTCTGCCTCACAGTCGCCCTTGAGCGGCCATCCGGGTGAACCGATCCGGCCAGTGCACAACCGGGTGAATCCGGCGTCTGCCATGCTCTGCCCCATGGTCGCGCTGCACTCCGACAACACCTCCCGCCGAGCCCCCGCCATCTGGCGGACCATGCTGAACATCGACCGGGGGCTGGTGAACCTCGTCGGGCGGCTCACCGTCAGCGGGCGGATCCCGGCGCAGCTGCGCGGCAAGCCGCTGCTGATGACCGCGAACCACATCGGCGTGTTCGACGCGTTCGTGCTGATGGCGGCGTGCAAGCGGATCGGCATCAACCCGCGGTTCATGCTGGCCGGCGGCATCCTGGACGCCCCGGTCATCGGCCCGGCGCTGCGGGTCAGCGGCCACCTGCGGGTCGACCGGAAGGTCGCCGCGACCGCCGTCGGGCAGTTCGCCGAGGCCGTCGAAGCGCTCAAGACCACGCGCGAGCCGATCATCGTCTACCCGGAGGGCCGGATCAGCCACGACCCGGGCCTGTGGCCGGAGCGCGGCAAGACCGGTGCGGCGCGGCTCGCGCTGGGCGCGGGCGTGCCGGTGATCCCGATCAGCCAGTGGGGCGCGCACGAGGCCGTGTACTGGGGCACCGAGACCGTCAACGGCCCGGCCGACCTGGTCCCGCTCGCCCGCTCCGGGCTCAGCGCCCCGCTGCGCCGGCCGAAGTTCCGGGTGCACTTCGGCGACCCGGTGGACCTGTCGGACGTCGAGCCGGACCGCCCGGGCGCCGGGGTGCGGGCGCACGCGAAGATCATGCAGGCGATCACCGACGGCCTGATCCCGCTGCGCGCGGGCGAACTCGACCGGCCCCGCTTCCACGACCCGACCCGGCCGACCGACACCGTCAGCCCGTGGAAGCCTCAGCAGCCGAAGTCCGGATCCTGAGACGGCGGCGCCGGTTCACCTAGAGTCGGCGGGTGTGAGCACACGGATACTCGTCGTCTACTACAGCTCGACCGGGAACACCGCCGCCCTCGCCGAGTCGCTCGCCGCGGGTGCCCGCGAAACCGGGGCCGACGTGCGGGTGCGGACCGTGCCGGAGACCGTGCCCGCCGAGGCCATCGCGCAGAACCGGCGCTGGCAGGCCTGGATCGACTCCGGTCCGCACCACGCTCTGGCCACGCTCGACGACCTCGTGTGGGCCGACGGGTTCGCCGTCGGCAGCCCGACCCGGTTCGGCGGCCCCGCGGCCCAGCTGAAGTCCTATTTGGACAGCACCGGTGGGTTGTGGGCGCAGGGGAAGCTGGCCGACAAGGTCGCGACGTCGTTCACGACCGCGTCCACCCGGCACGGCGGCCTCGAGTCGACGCTGCTGGCGATCAACAACGTCTTCTACCACTGGGGCGCCATCGTCGTCCCGCTCGGCTACACCGACCCGCACCTGATGGAGTCCGGCAACCCGTACGGCGGCTCGTTCGTCTCGCGCAAGTCGGCGGCGCCGGACGAGCTCGCCCTCGGCGCGCTGCGCGTCCAGGGCCGGCGGCTGGCCACGATCGCCACGCACGTCGCGACCGGGCTGAAGCAGGCCGAATAACCGCAAAAACCACTTTGGCAGTCACGCGGGGCGCCCTACAGTCGCGAGGGTGACCACCGAGCTGCCCGTCCTCGCACCTCCCCGGGTCGCCCACCGCGGCCGCGGGACCACGCTCGTCCTGCTCGCGGCGCTGTTCTTCAGCACGTCGGGCACGCTGGGCAAGTCCGCGATGTCCGCCGGGTTCACCCCGGAACAGGTGGCCGCGATGCGGATCGGGCTCGCCGGGCTCGTGCTGCTCGCCGGGGTGGCGCTGGTGGCGCCGCGAAAACTGCGGGTGCGCAGCAGCGAGCTCCCGGTGCTGGCCGGCTACGGCCTGCTCGGCGTCGCCGGCGTGCAGCTGCTGTACTTCGTCGCCGCGGGCCGGATCCCGGTCGGCATCGCGATCCTGCTGGAGTTCATCTCGCCGGTGCTCATCGCGCTGTGGGTGCGGTTCGTGCGGGGGCACCGGCTGCCGCGGTCGGTGTGGGGCGGCATCGCGCTGGCCATGGCCGGGCTGTCGCTGGTCGCGCAGGTCTGGCAGGGCGTCACGCTGAACGGCGTCGGCCTGCTCGCCGGCTTCGGCGCGGCGCTGTGCTCGGCCGGGTACTTCCTGCTCGGCGAGCGCGCGGTGGCCGACATCGACCCACTGGGCCTGGTCACCTGGGGCATGGTGATCGGCGCGGTGCTGATCAGCCTCGTCGCGCCGCCGTGGACGTGGCCGGTCGGGCTGCTGGCCGTGGACGTCGAGTTCGGCGCCTGGCACCCGCCCGTGTGGCTGCTGATGGTCCTGCTGGTCCTGGTCGCGACGGTGCTCGCCTACGTCTGCGGGATCTCGTCGCTGCGGCACCTGCCCGCGTCGGTCGCGAGCGTGCTCGGGCTGGTCGAGCCGGTGATCACCACCGTCGCGGCGTGGGCGCTGATCGGCGAGGAGCTGACCTGGCCGCAGCTGCTCGGCTCGGCGATCCTGCTGGCCGGCGCGTACCTGGTGCAGCGGAAGTCGGAGATCCTGACGAGCTGATCTCTTCACGAGATGGTGCGTGAGTGCGAGAATTCCCCACCGTGACGACTCAGGGGTTGCGGCCCGAACTGCGGCAGCGGCACGTCCGGATGATCGCCCTCGGCGGCATCATCGGCGCGAGCCTGTTCATCGGCAGCGGCGCGGTGATCCACACCGTCGGCCCGGCGGCGGTGCTCTCCTACGCGCTGGGCGGGCTGCTCGTCGTGCTCGTCATGCGGATGCTCGGCGAGATGGCGACGGCCGCACCGGCACTCGGCTCGTTCATGGAGTACGCGCGCGACTCGCTGGGCGGCTGGGCGGGCTTCACGATCGGCTGGCTGTACTGGTACTTCTGGGTCGGCGTGGTGGCGTTCGAAGCGGTGGCCGGCGCGAAGATCCTGCAGGGCTGGATTCCCGGTGTGCCGCAGTGGGTGTTCTCGCTGGCACTGATGCTCCTGCTGACGGCGACGAACCTGGCGTCGGCGCGGTCGTTCGGCGAGACGGAGTTCTGGCTGGCGTCGATCAAGGTCGCGACGATCGTGGTGTTCCTGGTGCTGGGCCTGCTGTTCGTACTCGGGCTCTGGCCGGGCGCGCACTTCTCGGTGGGCAACATCGGGCTCGACGGCTTCGTCCCGAACGGCGGGTTTTCCGTCGTGCACGGCGTGGTGATCGTGATCTTCTCGTACTTCGGCGCGGAGATCGTGACGATCGCGGCGGCGGAGTCGAGCGAGCCGGAGACGGCGGTCCGCAAGGCGACGTCGACGATCGTCTGGCGCGTGATCGTGTTCTACGTGGGCTCGGTGGCCCTGCTGGTGATGATCACGCCGTGGCGCGAGGTCCCGAGCGAGACGAGCCCGTTCGCGGCGGCGTTCGGCCGCTTCGGCGTCCCGGCGGCGTCCACTTTGGTCAGCGCGGTCGTCCTGACGGCGGCGTTGTCGGTGCTGAATTCGGGGCTGTACACGGCATCCCGCATGTTGTTCGCCCTGCACCGCCACAGCTGGGCGCCATCGTGGGTGGCGGACACGAACCGGCGCGGCGTGCCGTGGAAGGCGATCCTGGTGTCCACTTCGGTCGGGTACGTGGCCGTGGTGATGAGCTACGTGTCCCCGGAAAAGATCTTCTACTTCATCATCAATTCGGCGGGCGCGGTGGCATTGTTCGTGTACGCGATCATCTGCGGCTCCCAGCTGCGCATGCGGCGACGGTTGGAGGCTTCGGCGCCGGAGACGTTGAAGCTGCGGATGTGGGGGTATCCGTGGCTGAGCTGGCTGACGTTGGTTTTGACGCTGGTCGTGGTGGCATCGATGCTGTTCGTGGACGAGGACACGCGGGCGCAGTTGTACCTGAGCCTGATCAGCTTGGCGGTGATCCTGGCCGTCTACGCCCTCATCCGCCGGCGATCCGTCCGTGCGCCAACCGAAGTTGAGTAGAGTCGAGTTTCCTGCTAGTTGCCTTTGCAGCAGCACGCTGGCCAGCCTGCCGCCGATCATGAATTGGCTTTACGCACAAGTCCTGTGTAGCCGGCGAGGGCAAGCGTCGCCAAAGCCCACACCCCCGCCTGCACAAGCCATACTGCGGCAGTAAACGCGCCGCCCCATGGTCCGTCTACATTGAGATCGCAGCGGCCACGAACCCCAACGAGGCGGTACGTTCCACAGAGTGACGAGCCGAGAACTCAGTCACTCGTGGCAAGTCGGTGTCAGATGTCGTCGTGCTACATAGTGATGGTCGCCAACCTCGAACTCGGACAGCGCGTCAAACGTTCTCGAGACGCCGCCCTCATCCGCCGGCGATCCGGCTCAGTGCCCCGAAAAACACGTCCGTGATCTTTGCCGGGTCCGGGGCCACGAACGCCTGACCGCCCGTTGCCGCGGTCAGCTGGTCCAGTTCCGGTTTGTCCGCGTCCGGGCCGATGCCCACGCCGATCAGCGGGATCGGGCGGCGGGGGTCCTGGAGCTTGGCCAGCTCCGCCAGCAAATCCTCGCGCGAGATGCCGTGCGGGTCCTCGTTCTTGCCGTCCGTCAGGACGATCACCAGGTTGAGGCGGCCCGGCTCCCACTCGCGGCGTGCCGTCCGGTACGTGTCCAGGACGCTGTCGTACAACCCCGTTCCACCGTTCGGGGTCGCCTTCACCTGGGCGAGCTTGTCCAGTGCGCCGCTTGCCAGGTGCTGGGCCACCGGGGCCATCGGGAGCAGCTCGCGGTAGTCCTTGTCGCCGTCCAGGCGCGTCGAAAACGCCAGCATGCGCAGCTGGGTCGTCGGCTTGAACAGGTGCAGGGCCTTCGCCGTCGCCTGCATCGACAGCTGCATCCGGTTCAGCCCGGTCCCCGGCACCTGCGCGTTCATCGACCCCGAGACGTCGACGAGCACCTGCACCCGCGCGCTCAGGTTGATCCCGGCCCACTGGTTGAGCAGTTCGTCGACGGACGCGGCGGGCGGCAGGATCGCGGCCCGGAACCCGGACGTCGACACGCGCGGGTCGTCGGCGTGCTCGCGCAGTGCCTGCCCGCCCGCCGCACGCAGGCCCGTCTTCGCGATGGCGTCCGCGCCCGCGTCGCCGAGGACCGCTTCCCGGAACGCGTCGAGGATCGGCCGCTGCTGCGGCGTGACCCCGCCCAGCTCGGCGAACGGATAGTCCAATGTGGGCACGGCGCTCGAGTAGACGGCGACGAGCGGCGACGACGCGTCCTCGATGTTGTGGCGCAGCAAGGAGTTCTCCGACGTGGGGAACATCGTCACCGCGGCCGTGCCACCGGTGCCGCCTGATCCCGGCAGCCGCGCGATCAGGTCCGTCTCCGCGCCGAGCGTGTTGGCGGAGAACCGCCGCAGCAGCGCGACGTACGCGGCCGCCGGCTCGGGTGCCGTTTTCACGCTCTCCTTCAACCCGAGCAACGACACGGCGGCGACCGAGTCGCGCGCCGGGTCGGACATCCCCGGGACCGCGCCCTGCGCGCCCAGGACCTCCGCCCAGGTGGGCACGTGCTCGGGCCAGCCGATGCCCTTGGCGACGGCCTCGGCGACGCCCAGCACGACCGGCGAGCTGGCCACCGACGCCCCGGACTCGGGGACGTCGGAGGCGCCGAACTGGTGGGCGCGGCGCAGCGCGAGGGTCGAGTCCGGCACCCACACCTGCGGCCGCGGGCTGCCGTCGGACATGGCGAGCTGCTCGGCCGCGGCGGCCGCCTCCCTGGTCTGGACCTCGACGCCGCCGCACGGGAGGTCGAGACCGCGCGCGACGATCGAGAGCGCGGGCGCGATGTCGGCGGACGCGGTGACGAGGACCTTCGCCGGCTGCTCGCACGTGGGCCGGGACCGCACCGCCGAAACGGTGACCCAGGCCGCGGCCCCGAGGACGACCACGAGCGAGGTCGCGAGGACGGGTACGAGCAGCCGGCGTCGTCCGTCCGGCGAGTGACGTCCCATCGGCGCGGCCTCTCTTCGGGGAGGCGGGGTGGGGATCAAGGCTATCGCCCGGCAAACCACCGGTTCGTGGTCCAGACGGCCTAACAGCGGCCCTCATACCCGGGAAGGATGCGGTCTCGGCCCGAAGTGGGATGTCCGAGCCCGGCCCGCGCGCGACACTGGGGGCCTGACCGCTTGGGGGTACGCATGAAACCGACACGAGCCGACCAGCGCCGCGCCCGCCGGGCCCTGCTCCGCCAGACCGCCACCGTCGCTTTCGCCCTCGTGGTGGCCAAGGTGACACGCTGAACGCCGTGAAGGGCACCCTGAAATCCATCAGGGTGCCCTTCACGGCAAAGACCGGAGCTAGACCGGGATGACCGTCGGGACGATCATCGGGCGGCGGCGGTAGGTGTCGGCCACCCAGCGGCCGACCACCCGGCGGACCGCCTGGGCGATCCGGTGGGTGTCGGTGATGCCCTCGGACTCCGTGCGCGCCAGCTCCATCTCCACCAGCGGCACGACGGCGTCGAGCGCCTTCGGGTCGTCGGAGAAGCCGCGGCCGGACACCGTCGGGCTGCTGACCGGGCGGCCCGTGCTGGAGTCCACCGCGACGCTGATCGAGATGAACCCGCCCTCGCCGAGGACCAGCCGGTCGGACAGGGTCGACTCGCCGACGTCGCCGACCGACAGGCCGTCGACGTAGACGTGCCCGACCTCGACGCGGCCGGTGCGCGACGCCTTGCCGTCGACCAGGTCGACGACCACGCCGTCTTCGGCGATCACCACGTTGTCCGGCGCGACGCCGGTGCGGATCGCCAGCTCGCCGTTCGCACGCAGGTGCTTCCACTCGCCGTGGACCGGCATGACGTTGCTCGGCCGCACCGCGTTGTACAGGTAGAGCAGCTCCCCCGCCGACGCGTGGCCGGACACGTGCACCTTGGCGTTGCCCTGGTGGACGACGTTCGCGCCGAGCCGGGTCAGGCCGTTGACCACGCCGAACACCGCGGTCTCGTTGCCCGGGATCATCGAGCTGGCCAGCACGACGGTGTCGCCCGCGCGGATCGAGATCTGCCGGTGCTCGCCGCGCGCCATCCGCGACAGCGCCGAGAGCGGCTCGCCCTGCGACCCCGTCGAGACGAACAGGACCTTGCTCTCCGGCAGGCCGCTCGCCTGGTCGAGGTCGACCAGCAGGCCGTCCGGCACGTTGAGCAGGCCCAGCTCGGCCGCGATCCCCATGTTGCGGACCATCGACCGGCCGACGAACGCGATCCGGCGGCCGTGCCGCTGGGCGGCGTCGAGCACCTGCTGGACGCGGTGGACGTGGCTGGCGAAGCAGGCCACGATCACGCGCTGGTCCACGCGGCGGATGACGTCGTCGAGGACCGGGCCGATGTCGCGCTCGGGCATGACGAACCCGGGCACCTCGGCGTTGGTCGAGTCGACGCAGAACAGGTCGACGCCCTCGTCGCCGAGCCGGGAGAAGCCGGCCAGGTCGGTGAGGCGCCCGTCCAGCGGGAGCTGGTCGAGCTTGATGTCACCGGTGTGCAGCACCACGCCCGCCGGGGTGCGGATGGCCACGGCCAGCGCGTCCGGGATGGAGTGGTTGACCGCGAAGAACTCGAGGTTGAACACGCCGACGTCGCGGCGCTCGCCCTCGCGGACCTGGATCAGCTTCGGCCGCTGCCGGTGCTCCTTGGCCTTCGCCGCGAGCAGGGCGTTGGTGAACTTCGAGCCGTAGATCGGCAGGTCCGGCCGCAGGCGCAGGAGGAACGGGACGGCACCGATGTGGTCCTCGTGCCCGTGGGTGAGCACCAGGCCTTCGATGTCGTCGAGGCGGTCCTCGATCGCGCGGAAGTCGGGCAGGATCAAGTCGACGCCGGGCTGGTCGTCCTCGGGGAAGAGCACCCCGCAGTCGACGATGAGCAGCCGGCCGGCGTACTCGAAGACGGTCATGTTGCGCCCGACCTCGCCGATGCCGCCCAGCGCGACCACGCGCAGGGCCCCGGCGGGCAGTTCGGGCGGGGCGTTGGTGGGGCCTGGACCTGGGGGAAGTGAGCTCACCGAGGCAGGGTCCCAACGCTGGTGTGCGAGGTCGGCGCCACGTAGGCGGCCCTCGAATCTGCTTGTGCCACCCGCTCACCATGCCAGTCCCGGGCCGCCGTGTCGCCCAGCGGCACGCCGCCCTGCCCGAGATCACCGGCGATCAGGGCCGTCTGCTCGGCCGTCGGCGCGACGATCGGGAGCCGCGGCTCGCCGGCGTCGAAGCCGCGCAGCCGCAGCGCCGCCTTGCTGAACGCGACCCCGCCGACCCGCGACATCGCGCGCAGCACCGGAAGCATGCCGCGGTGGTTGGTGCGCGCGGTGGACGTGTCGCCGTTCTCGTAGGCGTCGATCATCGCGCGGATCCGGCCCGCGACGACGTGACCGATCACACTCACCACGCCGGTGCCGCCGACGGAGATCCAGGGCAGGTTCAGCCCGTCGTCGCCGGAGTAGTACGCGAGGTGGGTGTTGGCGATGACCTCGGACCCGGCGATCAGGTCGCCCTTGGCGTCCTTGACCGCGACGATCCGCGGGTGCTCGGCCAGCCGCAGCAGCGTGTCGACCTCGATCGGCACGACCGAGCGCGGCGGGATGTCGTAGAGCATCACCGGCAGGCCGGTGGCGTCGGCGACCGTGGTGAAGTGCGCGTGCAGGCCGGCCTGGCTGGGCCGCGAGTAGTACGGGGTGACGACCAGCAGGCCGTGCGCGCCGGCCGCTTCGGCCTGCTTCGCCTGCTCGATGCTGTGCGCGGTGTTGTTGGTGCCCGCGCCGGCCACCACGGTCGCCCGGTCGCCGACGGCCTCGACCACGGCGCGGATCAGCTCCTGCTTCTCCGCGTCGCTCGTGGTCGGGCTCTCGCCGGTGGTGCCGTTGATGACGAGGCCGTCGTTCCCCAGCTCCACGAGGTGCTCGGCCAGCTCCTGCGCCCGCTTCAGGTCCAGCGCGCCTTCGGCGTCGAAGGGGGTGACCATCGCGGTGAGCACGCGCCCGAAGGGCCGTCCGGGCGCTGCGGTAGGTGGGTTGGACATGCTGAGACGGTACCCCGTCCCACCGACGAAAACCGCGCCGACCTGGTCACGTCCGGCGAAGTGCGGAGGATTTCCGGGTCCCGGCCGCTCGTCGCGGAACTTCTACTTGACCTTGGTCACGATCGGCGCGGAGATCGGTCCGCCGTCGGCCTTGGCGAGCACGCAGTAGAACTCGCGCGTCGGGTATTCGCCGCTCTCGACCGGGACGCTCTGCCACTGCGCCTGGGTCGGCACGAGCGCCCGGAACTTCAGGCCGTCGCGCTTGGGCTCGGGCACGATCGACGAGCGGAACGAGGCCGCGCAGCGGGCTTCGGCGGCCGCGGTGACCGCGCCCAGGCCCGGGTAGTCCGCGATGGTCGCGTCGCTGTCGGACCAGCTCGTGGTGCCGATGGCGTCCCCGGCGTCGTAGATCTCGAGGGTGTGGCTCTCCTTGCAGTCGCCGTCGTTGGCGTCGCTGATGACGCCGCCGTCCTGGACCGCGGCGTTGTAGCAGGGGTAGCTCGAACTGGCGTCGACCCGCATCTGCCCGCCGAGGCCGAACGTCACGGTCGGCAGCTTCTGCTCGTCGACAACCGGGGCTTCGAAGGCCTTGCCCGCGAAGAACCCGCCGACCAGGGCACCGACGACGAGCACCGCGGCGAGTGAGATCCACAGCGCGCGGAGGTTCTTCTTCGGCGGCTGCTGCGCGGCGACCCGGGTCATGGGGTGGACCATCGCGGTGCCGTTCGGCGGCGTCGGGCGGACGCCTTGGGCCGTGGTCAGCAGGTTCTGCGCCTGGGCGGCGGTGAGGCGCGCGTCGGGGTTGGCGACGAGCAGGCCGAGGATGGCCGCGGCGATCGGGCCCTGGCCGCGGGTCAGGTACGGGATCTCGGTCATGATCGCGTGCAGCGTCGCGGCGGTGGTCGCGCGCTCGAACGGGATCGAGCCTTCGACGGCGAAGAACAGCGTCGCGCCGAGGGACCACAGGTCGGACGCGGGCAGCGCTTCGCGGCCCTCGACGCGCTCCGGCGCCATGAACGCGGGCGAGCCGACGATCATGCCGCTGGTGGTCAGCCGCGGGTCGTCGACGGCGTGGGCGATACCGAAGTCGGTGAGCTTCACGCGGCCGTCCGGCGCGACGAGGATGTTCGCCGGCTTGACGTCCCGGTGCACGATCCCGGCGGCGTGGGCGGCCTGCAGCGCGGCCAGGACCCGCTCCCCCATCAGCGCGGCCTGCGCGGCGGGCATCGGGCCCCGCTGCCGGACGAGGTCGGCCAGCGACGGCGCCTCGACGAGCTCCATCACGATGAACGTGGTGCCGCCGTCGGTGACGACGTCGTAGACGGTGACGACGGCGGGGTCGTTGAGCCGCCCGCCGGTGCGCACCTCGCGCAGCGCGCGCTCGGAGAAGACGGCGGCGGACTCGGCGTCGGGCAGCCGCAGCTCCTTGACGGCGACCTGCCGGCCGATGACCTGGTCCTGCGCCCGCCAGACGACGCCCATACCGCCCCGGCCGAGCTCGCCGAGGAGCGCATAACGGCCCGCGACCACCCGCTGACCAGGCGTGGCGGGCGCCTGGGGTGGATACGGCCGGGTCTGTTCGTCGGTCACGGTGCTCCTTCAAGCGGCGGTCGCGCAGATGCTAGTCGGACCGCTCCGGAGCGTTCGGGGTTCCGCGGAATTGTTGTCAGCCGACGACCACACCGCCGCCGTGTCCAGGCCGCCACCCGGCGACCCGACCGCGCCACTCGACGTCGCGGCGCCGCGGAAGGCGCCCGGGGTCCGCCGAAATCGCCCTCAGCCGGGCGACCGCACGGCCGGGCACCCCACCGCCGTGGCCGGCCGCCGCCCCGCCGAGCCGACCGCGCCACTCGACGTTTCACCGCAGCGCAGCGCCCGGCGCCCGCGGAATTGTTGTCAGCCGCGGGTGTGGGTCTCACCCCGGTAGGGGATCCACCGGTAGCCCGGGGCGAAGTCGCTGAACTCGGCGCGCTGGCCGGTCGCGGCCCAGATGTCCTCGCTGACCACCAGCCCGGGGAAGACCGTCAGGTCCTCCCTCTCGGCCATCAGCTCGTCGTACGTGCGGAACTCGTCGGTCTCGATGCCGGCGAGGGCGTAGCGGTAGACCGGCGGGGCCGTGCGCAGCAGCCAGTAGAGCCGGCGCCCGGCCGCGGTCATGGCCGCCGCCTCTTCGGGTGTGTGTGCGCCGTTGGTGCTGAGGCCTTCGGGCGCGACGCCGCACCACCAGCCGCCGCCGGAGTCGCCGAAGACTCTGGCGGGCCAGCCGTCGAAGTGGCGCGCGAGGTCCCGGGCGTGGGTCTCCCGCCCACCGCATTCGGCGTTGAGGGCGAAGATCCAGGCCATGGTGGAGAGTCTCCCTGCTCGTGGGCTCACCCGGTGAAGGTGAGGTAGATCAGCACCAGGTTGAGCGCGATGATCACCACCGCGATCAGTGCCGCCGCGATGGTCGTCAGCCTGCGGTTGGCGTCCGCCCCCATCAGATCACGGTCCGCTGTCAGCCGGATCAGGGGCACCAGCGCGAACGGGATCCCGAACGACAGCACCACCTGCGAGACGACCAGCGCCGCGCTCGGGTCGGCGCCCAGCGCGAGCACCACGATCGCCGGCGTGAGCGTCACGAGACGGCGCAGGACCAGCGGGATCCGCTTGTGCAGCAACCCTTGCATGATCATCGCGCCCGCGTACGCGCCCACCGACGTCGATGCCAGACCCGACGCCAGCAGGCCGATCGCGAACATCAGCGCGATGCCCGGGCCGAGGGCCACCGCGACCGCGGCGTGCGCGCCTTCGATGCTGTCGACGCCCGATTGGCCCTGCAGGTTCGTCGCGGCGAGCAGCAGCATGCCGAGGTTGACCGCGCCGGCCAGCAGCATCGCGAGGCCGACGTCGGCCCGGGTGGCGCGCAGCAGGCGGCGGCGAGTCGTGACGTCCGGGAGGCCGTGCCGGTCGCGGACCAGGCCGGAGTGCAGGTAGACGGCGTGCGGCATGACGGTCGCGCCCAGCATCGCCGCGGCGATGAGGATGCTGCCGGAGCCGTCGAACTTCGGCACCAGCCCGCCGAGCGTGCCCGCGGCCGACGGCGGCTCGACGAACAGGCTGGCCAGGAAGCCGACCGCGATGACCAGCAGCAGGCCGGTGACGACCCGCTCGAACGTGCGCTGGCCGCCGCGGTCCTGGACCGCCAGCAGCGTCAGCGAGACCGCGCCGGTGATCAGGCCGCCGGCGACGAGCGGCAGGTCGAAGAGCAGGTAGAGCGCGATCGCGCCGCCGACGACCTCCGCGAGGTCGGTGGCGATGGCGACGACCTCGGCCTGCAGCCAGTAGGCGAGCCGCGCGGGCTTGGACAGCCGGGCGCGCAGGGCCTCCGGCAGCGACATCCCGCTGACCAGGCCGAGCTTCGCCGACAGGTACTGCACGAGCACGGCCATCAGGTTCGCCGCGACGATCACCCAGACCAGCAGGTAGCCGTAGCGGGCACCGGCACTGATGTTGGACGCGACGTTCCCCGGGTCGACGTAGGCGATCGCGGCGACGAACGCCGGGCCCAGCAGGGCCGATCCGGTGCGCAGGCGCGACGCGAGTCTCGGCCGGGCCGCCTCGGTGACCGCCATGGCGCCTGCCTCTCAACCGGGTGTCGGGGATCCCAAATCGAAGTTTAGGCGTGCCGAACTTTCGATTTCAAGGGTGACGGCTCCCACCCTCGCCTCCCGGGTACCCGATTCGTCAGGGGTGCGCGACCTCGTGGCCGGATTCGCGCAGTGCCTTCACCGCGTGCCCGAGGTCGTCGGCGCGGACCAGGATGTGGTCGGTGTCGAACGTGGACATCGAGAACAGCGCAACCCCGGCCGCGGCCAGCTCGGAGGCCAGCGCGGCGATGATGCCGGTGAGCGTGAACTCCAGCGGCCCGCGGACCGAGAGCAGCCGCCAGCCGTCTTCGGACGCCGTGCCGCCGGACGGTTCGCGCCCGGCCGGGCAGATGATCGACAGCTCTTCGGGCGTCCGGGTCACCGAGACGAACGCGGGCTCGCCGGCGGCGAGGAGCTCGGCGGGCACCGGGGCGTCCGCGGGCAGCCGGACGACGGCGTACTCGCCGGGACGGACATCGATCGCGAGACGCTTCATCAGCCTTCGAACACCTTCGGGCTCGTAGCGATCTCGGTGCCGTCCGGCAACGTCGAGATGGTGAAGTCGGCGAACACGTTCGCCGCGGCCTTCTGCAGGTGCCGCAGGCATTCCACGGCCAGCTCGCGGATTTCGACGTCGGCATGCTCGGTGGCGCGCATCGCGACGAAGTGGCGCCAGGCCCGGTAGTTCCCGGTGACGACGATGCGCGTCTCGGTCGCGTTCGGCAGCACGGCCCGCGCGGCCTGGCGGGCCTGCTTGCGGCGCAGCGTCGCGCTCGGGACGTCGGCGAACTTCTCCTCGAGGCCGGCCAGGAGCTCTTTGTAGGCATCTACGCTCGCCTGGGCCGCCGCGAGGAACTTCTCGTGCAGCACGGGATCGTTCGCGATGACGTCCGGCTCGACGATCTCGGCGTCGCGCTCGGGCACGTACCGCTGGGAGAGCTGCGAGTACGAGAAGTGGCGGTGCCGGATCAGCTCGTGGGTCAGGGAGCGGGAGATGCCGGTGATGTAGAAGGTCACCGATCCGTGCTCCAGCACCGAAAGGTGGCCGACGTCGATGATGTGCTCGAGGTAGCCGGCGTTGGTCGCGGTGGCCGGGTTCGGCTTCTGCCACGACTGGTAGCAGGCGCGGCCGGCGAACTCCGCGAGCGCCTCGCCGCCGTCCGCGTCGGTCGTCCACGGGACGTCCGCGGGCGGGAAGAACTCCGTCTTGGCGATCAGCTGCACCCTCGGTGACACGGTTTCGGCCACTCCGCACTCCTTCCGCAAGCTCCCCCCGGCAGCCTAACCGCGTGCGGGCGCCCACTCCCGGGGGACACGTGACAGCACCGGCTTCCTTGACTGACACCACCGATGACGTCATAGTGGTGTCATGGACCTGACGCCGTACATCGCCAACCTTCGCGAGGACCTCGCGAACACGGCTGCCGCCGGGGACGAGCAGACCCGGCGGGCGGCCGCGCTGCTGTCCTCCGCACTCGAACCCTCCGTCCGCCTGACGCTCATGAACGCCCTCGCCGACCTCGCCGCCGAGGTCACGGCCGCTTTGCCCGGCCAGGTGGTCGACGTGCGGCTGGACGGCCGGGACGTCCGCGTGGTCGTCACCGGAGCCGCTGAAGAGGCGCCGCCACGCACGACACCACGTGACACCACACCGCCACCACCGATCGACGGCGGTGACATCTCGCGCATCACGCTGCGCCTGGTCGAGCAGATCAAGGGGCAGGCCGAGCGCGCGGCGCAGGCCCAGGGTGTCTCGCTGAACACGTTCGTTTCCCAGGCGGTGCAGGGGGCGCTGGGGCACGGCTCGTTCGGCGGGGGCTCGAAGCACCACGGCAAGGGCGAGCGGCCCGGGTCGCACCTGCACGGCTGGGTCGAGGGTTGAGGGGATCGAAGATGAGTGACGAAGAGACGACACCGGCCGAAGAGACGGCCACGCCGGCCGAGGAGCCTCGTGCGCAGGAGACCGCCGCGCAGGCCGAGTCCGAGGAGCCTGCCGCCGAGCCGGGCGACGAGCTGGTCCGGATCGACGAGTTCGAGACCGACGTCCCGCTGGAGCTCGACATCGGCGTGACGATCGGGCGCGTCGAGGTGGTGCTGGAAGGCGGCTCCGGCGCCCGCGTCGAGCTGCGGCACGACCAGGGTGAGCAGCAGCCGTGGGTTGCGGGGGTCAACAACCTGCTGTCCTGGGTCGGCGAGCGCTTCGGCGACCAGCTGGGCGTCGACCCGTCGGGGGCCAACCCGGCCGAGGCGGTGCGGCAGAGCCGGATCGAGAAGCTCGGCAACCGGCTCGTGGTGCAGGCGCCGAAGGCGTGGCAGCTGCGCAACGTCGCGCTGTCGGTGATCGTGCGCGCCCCGGCGGGGTCGCACGTCGACGTGCGGGCCGGCGCGGCGGACGTCACGGTGACCGGCTCGGCCGGGCGCGTCGACCTGCTGACCGGCTCCGGCGAGGTCAAGCTCGACCGGGCCGACGGCTCGGCGACGGTCCGCACCGGCAGCGGCGGCATCAAGCTCGGCCCGACGCTCGGCGGGCTGCAGCTGCGCAGCGGCAGCGGCCACGTCGAGGCGTCGTCGATCGCGGGCTCCGCGACGCTGGCGACCGGCACCGGCGACGTCTGGCTGGGCGCGGTGTCGGGCGAGGTGATGGCCCGCACGGGCAGCGGCGACCTGTCGGTGGCCGACGCGGCGTCGGGCACGCTCGACCTGATCACCGGCTCCGGCGAGGTCCGCATCGGTATCCGCGGCGGCACGGCGGCGGAGGTCGACCTGACTTCCAGCGGCGGCAAGGTGTCCAGTGAGCTGGACATCGCCGACAGCGCGCCGTCGGGTGGGGTGAAGCTGAAGGTGCGAGCCCGCACGGGCTCCGGCAACGCCGTGGTGACGCGCGCGGCCGGCTGAGGGAAAAGGGGGTGACGGGCCGTTCCCGGCGGGGGTTTCCGGGGACGGCCCGTTTCTTCGCGTCCGTGCCGATCCGGCGGGGTTTCGGGAACGGCCCGTTTCTTCGCGTCCGTGCCGATCCGGCGGGGTTTCCGGGAACAGCCCGTTTCTTTGCGTCCGTGCCGATCCGGCGGCGGTTTCCGGCTCAGCGCACCAGCTTCTTCAACGCCGGTGCCAGGTCGCCGCGGGACCCCACCGCCACGCCCGACAAGCCCAGCCACTCTGCCATGTGCTTCAACTCCGCCGCCAGCTCCGGGAGCACCCGCGTCACGTCCGCGCCCTCCTCCGCGAACGCTCCCTGGACCCGCAGCACTCCGGCCGCGCGATCGGACTTCAGGTCGACCCTCGCCGCCAGCTCGCCGTCCAGGAGGAACGGGAACACGTAGTACCCGTACACCCGCTTCGGCTCCGGGACGTAGATCTCGATGCGGTAGTGGAACCCGAACAGCCGTTCCGTGCGGGCTCGTTCCCAGATCAGCGGGTCGAACGGGCACAGCAGCGCCCGGCCCGTGACCGCTCGGGGCGTGCGGGCCTCGACGTGGCGGTAGGCCGTTGCCTTCCAGCCGCGGACGGATAGGGGCTCCAGGGTTCCCGACTCCACCAGTTCCGCCACCGCCTGGCGGGCCGGGGCCGGGCCGAGGCGGTAGTAGTCGCGCAGGTCCGTCTCCGTCGCCACGCCCAGCGCCCGCGCCGATCGCTCGATCAGGCCCCGCGCGCCTTCCTCCGCCGACACCGACCGGGCGAGGACCTCCGGGGGGACCACCCGCTCGGTGAGGTCGTAGAGCCGTTCGAACGACCGGCGCGTGCCCGTGGTCAGCTGGCCGATCCCGAACAGGTACTCGCAGACGCGCTTGACCTCCGACCGCTCCCACCACGAGCCCGGGCCGCGCCGCTGCGCGTCCGCCGCGACCTCGCGCTCGATGCCGCCCGCGCCGATCGGGCCGAGCTCCTTCACCACCGACAGGATCTCCTCGACCAGCCCCGGCGACTTCTCGATCAGCGGCCCGTAGTGCTTCCACCAGCCGTCGCGCTTCGCGCCGGAACGGATCAGCGGCCAGTCCTCGACCGGCAGCAGGCTCGCCTCGTGCGCCCACGTCTCGACCAGCAGCCGGGGCCGGCGGGCCGAGTGCGCCCACGCCGCGCCGTCCAGCAGCGCGGGCTCGTACGCGCCCAGCCGCGAGAACACCGGCATGTAGTGCGCCCGGACCGCGACGTTCACCGAGTCCAGCTGCAGCAGCTGGACTCGCGACAGCACGCGTTTCAGGTGCCGCCGGGAAACCGGACCGGACGGACGGGGGTCGGCGAAGCCCTGTGCGGCCAGGAAGGTCTTCCGGGCCGTCGTGACGCTGATCGTTTGCATGGTGCCGTCATGGTGCCACCCACCACCGACAAAAACGCGCACCGCTAAGTTCACAGCCATGAGCGACGCCGCCGTCCGCCCCGCCGACCTGTCCGACGCCGCGGAGATCGCCCGCATCCAGCGCGAAACCTGGCACGCCGCCTACGAGGACCTCCTCGGCAAGAGCGCACTGGCCGAGCTGGACGCCGCCGACCTCGTCGGCACCTGGACCGAGACCATCGACTACCCGGGCAGCGAGGTCTACGTCGCCACCGAGGGCGAGTTCACCGTCGGGTTCTGCGTCGCGGGCCGGGCGCCCGAAGGCGAGGTCGCCGCAGCCGACGGCAGCCTGCCCGAGGACGCCGGCCGCACCGGCCTGGTCGCCACCCTGCTCGTCGAGCCGCGGTGGGGACGACGCGGGCACGCCGGGCGCCTACTCGCGACGGCCGCCGCGGGCCTGCGGGCCGACGGCGCCGCCCGCGGCATCGCCTGGGTCGCCCAGGGCGACCACGCCTCCCTCGGCTTCTACCGCCGGGCCGGCTGGAACCCCGACGGCACGGTCCGCACCCTCGACACCGGCGACCGCATGGTCCGCGAAGTCCGCCTCACCGGCACCCTCGACCTCGCGCTCACCTGAGCCGGCGTCGCGGAAGATCACCCACCGCATCACGGCGTACATGAACACGCCCTCGCCGGCGCCCGCGAGCACCCGTGACAGGTGGTATTCGACGCCCAGCGCCGTCAGGCCCGCGCCCACACCCAGCAAAAACGCCGCGTAATTGACAGCAATCGCAACAATGTAAAGCAGCAGCTGGATTCCGACCGCGGCGTGGGAATGGAAGTTGAACGTCCGGTTCAGCGCGAAGCTCAACCCGAACGCGCAAACGTAGGAAACCGTGATCGCGAGCCACACGGGCCAGCCGGCCAGCCCGTGGAAAACGGTCAGCAGCCCCAGGTCGACGCCGAACGTGAAGCCGTTGATGAGGCAGAAGCCGAGAAACGTCGGCGCCACGATCCGCGACAACCCCAGCGGCAGTACCCGCACGATCGCCCGGCAGAGGGCACCGAATCGGTCAGCGGGCGTTCGGGAAAGGTCGGCGGCCACCCCGTCAGCCTGGCAAGCAAAGGTGACCGCAGGCCGTCCGGCAGGTGATCTTCTGGTGCGACCCCCCTACCGCATAGGGGGGTTAACCCCCGTGACTCCAGGTTTCGAACTGATAACTTGGAGGAACACGATCGAGCGCGGGAGGTGACACGATGAGCTGGATTCTCTTGACGCTAGGGGTTGCGTTCGGTTCCGCCATCGTGCCGCTGATCAACGCCGAAGTGTTCCTGATCGGGCTCTGCGCGAGCCAGCCCGGGCTGCACTGGCTGTGGCTCGGCGCGGCGGTGGCCGTCGGGCAGATCGCCGGCAAGTCGCTCTACTTCCTCGCCGCGCGCGGCACGATCAAGCTGCCGAAGCCGCTGCACGACCGCCTCCACCGCGAGCGGCCGATGACGGCGCGGCGCGTGCGCTGGGAGCTGCGGACCAAGCGGCTGCGCGGCTGGATCGACCGGCTGCGCGAGCGCTGCCACCGGCACCCGCACTGGATGGCGGGGACGTACGGAGTGAGTTCGCTGGTGGGCCTGCCGCCGTTCATGGCGACGAGCGTGCTGGCCGGCGTGGTCCGCATGCGGCTCGTGACGTTCCTGACCACGGGCTTCGCCGGCCGGTGGGTCCGCTTCAGCTTGATCGCCGCTTCACCCGCGGTGTTCGCGGGCTGGCTGCACCACTGACGTCACCCTCGGGGTGCTTGCCGCCGGTAAACGAGCTGCCCCGCCACCGCCCCGCCGGCCGCGAGCACGAACGCCCACCCGCCGAGCGGCTCGACCAGCACCGCGACCAGGAAGCAGAAGGCCGCGAACCCACCGAGCCCGCGCAGCAGGCCCCGCATCGTCGCGGCCGCGGCCGGCGGGCCGCCCTGGGCCAGCGCGAACACCGCCACCACACTCAGCGCGGTCGGGAACGGCGCCAGCACCCCGGTGAGACCAGGCCCCAGCCACCCGGCGGCGGTGGTCACCACCAGGACGAGTCCCGCGGTCACCACGGCCCGGGCGGGCAGGTCCCACCACGGCAGGGCCACGGGCCCGGCCTCACCCGGCACCGGCGCGCCCTCGTCCGGCACCGCCTTGCCCTCGCCCGGCACCGGCCCGGCATCACCTGGCACCGGCCTGCCCTCGTCCGGCACCGGCCCGCCGCGCACTGGCCCAACCCCGCCACGCGCTGGCTCGACCTCACCCGGCACCGGCCCACCACGCGCCGGCTCAACCCCGCCGCGCACTGGCCCGGCATCACCCGGCACCGCCCTGCCCTCGCCCGACACCGGCCCGCCACCCGCCGGCTCAACCCCGCCGCGCACTGGCCCGGCCTCACCCGGCACCGCCCTGCCCTCGCCCGGCACCGGCCCACCACGCGCCGGCTCAACCCCGCCGCGCACTGGCCCGACCTCGCCCGGGACCGGCAGCAACCGCATGCCTGCCCAGGCCGCCGCCAGGGCGAGCCCCAGCGCCACCCAGACCGGGACCGGCGCGAACGAGAGCGCGAGGTCCAGCGACAGGCACACCAGCCAGCCCTGCAGCACCGTGCCCGCCCAGCCTCGCGCCCGCGACACCCGTGCGAAGACCACCGCGAACGCCGCCAGCGACACCAGCCCCAGCAGCGATGCCGAGGCGGCCCGCGCGGCGAACGCCGGGCCTTGCTCGAGGTAGGTGATCAGCAGGATCGGGCCCGCCACCAACGGCAACGCGACCAGCAGGCCCGTCAGGCCCGGGCCCCAGCGCCGTCCGGCCAGCGATGACCCGACCACCAGGAGCGGCGCCAGGACGAGCTTCAGCAGCAGCGTCACCGGGTCCAGTCTGCCGGACTCAGTGGTCGGCGGCTTCCAGCTCCACGGCCTTCTTCATCGTCTCGCGGGCCCGACGCCGGTCACCCGCGATGTCGTACGCGTACGCCAGCTTGTACCAGGCTCGCCAGTTCTCCTGGTCCGCTTCGACCTCCGCGCGGCGGTCCTGGAACCACGCGTCGGCCGCGTCGCGATCCACGCGTCCGGAGGGACGGCGCGGCAGGTCCGAGACGTCCGGGAGCTCGCCCTCCGCGTCGAGCCGGCGGGACAGCCGCTGGATCTGGACGCCGTTGCGCCAGGTCACGACGACGATCCAGATCCCCAGGATCGGCAGCAGCAGCACGCCGACACCCAGCGCGATGCCCGCGCCGGTCCCCGACGCGAACAGCGCGAACGCCCGGTCGGCGAGCAGCACCAGGTAGACGACCAGCGCCGCCGTCATCAGCAGCGCGACGTTGCGGGCCTTCACAGGTCGAGCACGTTCTCCAGGCCGACCGTCAGGCCGGGCCGCGCCACCACCGTGCGCACGCCGAGCAGCACGCCGGGCATGAACGACGTCCGGTCGAGCGAGTCGTGGCGGATGGTCAGGGTCTCCCCCTCGCCGCCGAACAGGATCTCCTCGTGCGCCACCAGGCCCGGCAGCCGGACCGAGTGCACCCGGACGTCCTCGACCGTCGCCCCGCGGGCGCCGTCCAGCTCGGCCGTCGTCGCGTCGGGCCCCGGCGTCACACCGGCTTCCGCGCGGGCCGCGGCGATCATCCGGGCGGTGTGCGCGGCGGTGCCCGAGGGCGCGTCCGCCTTGCGGTTGTGGTGCAGCTCGATGATCTCGGCGGACGCGTAGAACTTCGCCGCCTGGGCCGCGAACCGCATGGCCAGCACCGCGCCCAGGGCGAAGTTCGGCGCGATCAGCACGCCCAGCGACGGCTTCGGCTCGAGCAGCGCCCGCAGCGCGGCCAGCCGCTCCTCGCTGAAGCCCGTGGTGCCGACGACCGCGTGGATGTCGTGCTCCACCAGGTACTTCAGGTTGTCCATGACGGCGTCGGGGTGGGTGAAGTCGACGACGACCTGAGCCTCGGCCAGCGCCGAGAAGTCGTCGCCCGCGTCCAACGCGGCGACGACCTTCATGTCACCGGCACCTTCGACGGCGTTCACCACCGTCGCGCCCATCCGGCCGCGCGCGCCGAGCACACCGACGTTGATGGTCATGAAGCGATCACCTCGTGCAGATCGTCGGGAAGGTCGTC
Source organism: Amycolatopsis sp. NBRC 101858 (assembly GCF_030269325.1). GTDB lineage: Bacteria > Actinomycetota > Actinomycetes > Mycobacteriales > Pseudonocardiaceae > Amycolatopsis > Amycolatopsis ponsaeliensis. Next base: position 533,439 of record NZ_BSTD01000003.1, read on the forward strand.
GGCGTGAGCGTACGGCCCGACGACCGCCGCCGCCGAGACCCCGCCCGGCCGCGCGAACAAAGTGCGAGCGAGCGCACACACCTCTTCGGTGGTGACGGCGTCGATGCGGGCGATCGTCTCGTCGACGCCCAGGTAGTGGCCGTAGTTGAGCTCGCTCTTGCCGATCCTCGACATCCGCGACGACGTGTCCTCCAGGCCCAGCACGATCCCGCCGCGCAGCTGGCCCTTGGCGCGGGCCACCTCGGCGTCGGTCAGGCCGTCGACGCCGACCTTGTCGAGGACCTCGCGGATGACGCCCGCGACGTCGCCGAGCTTCTCCGGCTGGCAGCCCGCGTACACGGCCATGTGCCCGGTGTCGGCGTAGCTCGCCACCGACGAGTACACCTGGTAGGCCAGCCCGCGCCGCTCGCGGATCTCCTGGAACAGCCGCGACGACATGCCGCCGCCGAGCGCCGCGTTGAGCACCGACAGCGCGAAGCGGCGCTCGTCGTGGCGCGACAGCGACCGCAGGCCGAGCATCACGTGCGCCTGCTCGGTGTCGTCGGTGTGCAGGGCGAGCTTCGGGAGGGTCTTGATCCGGGCACGGCCCTCGCGCGGCGCGACCGGCGTCGCCGAGCCGGCCAGCTTGTCGCGCAACGCCTTGCGCACCAGGCGGAGCACCTGGCCGTGGTCGACGTTCCCGGCCACCGCCAGGACCATCCGCGGCAGCGTGTAGCGGCGCTTGTAGAAGTTGCGCAACGCCGCCGGCGACATCTCGATGATCGACTTCTCGGTGCCCAGCACCGGGCGGCCCAGCGGGTGGTCGCCGAGGATCGCACTGACGAACGTCTCGTGCAGCAGGTCTTCGGGGTCGTCGTCGCGCATGGAGATCTCTTCGAGGACGACGCTGCGTTCCATGTCCATGTCGCGGTCGGTGCAGAGCGCCTCGAACACGACGTCGGTGACCAGGTCCACGGCGAGCGGGAGGTCGGCGTCGAGCACCTGCGCGTAGTAGCAGGTGTGCTCCTTCGCCGTGAAGGCGTTGAACTCGCCGCCGACGGCGTCGATCTCCTCGGCGATCTGCGTCGCGTCGCGGTTCTTGGTGCCCTTGAACAGCAGGTGCTCGAGGTAGTGCGCGGCACCGGCGACGGCGACCGGCTCGTCGCGGGAGCCGATGCCCACCCACAGCCCGACCGTGGCCGAGCGGGACGCCGGGACGTGCTCGGTGATCACGCGCAGACCGCCGGGCAGGACGCTGCGCTTGACGACCGCACCGTCCGGAGTGGACTCGAGCGTGCGGGTGGTGCCGACGGGCTGCTCGTGCCCGGAAACCTGCCGTGCCATGGGTTCCTTACTCACGATGCCGCGAAGGCCTCCCCGCCGGAATCGGCGAGGAGGCCTTCGACGGACCTGTCTTGAACCGGACGAGCCGGGTCTTACTTGGCGTCGGCCTTCTCGGCGTCGGCGTCGGCGGCCGGCGCGTCACCCTCGGGCTTCGCGTCGTCCTCCTTGACCACGATCAGGCTGATCTTGCCGCGGTTGTCGATGTCGGCGATCTCGACGCGGAGCTTGTCGCCCACGTTGACGACGTCCTCGACCTTGGCGATCCGCTTGCCGTTGCCCAGCTTGGAGATGTGCACCAGGCCGTCCTTGCCCGGCAGCAGCGAGACGAACGCACCGAACGCGGCCGTCTTCACCACGGTGCCGAGGAAGCGCTCGCCGACCTTGGGCAGCTGCGGGTTGGCGATCGCGTTGATCAGGTCGATCGCCGCGTCCGCCGACGGGCCGTCGGCCGCGCCCACGTAGATCGTGCCGTCGTCCTCGATGGAGATGTCGGCACCGGTCTGCTCGGTGATCGAGTTGATCATCTTGCCCTTCGGGCCGATGACCTCGCCGATCTTGTCCACCGGGATCTTCACGCTGGTGACGCGCGGCGAGTACGGGCTCATCTCGTCCGGGCCGTCGATCGCCTCGGCGATGACCTCCAGGATGGTGAGGCGAGCGTCCTTCGCCTGCTTCAGCGCGGCGGCGAGCACCTCGGAGGGGATGCCGTCGAGCTTCGTGTCCAGCTGCAGGGCGGTGATGATGTCCTTGGTGCCGGCGACCTTGAAGTCCATGTCGCCCATGGCGTCCTCGGCCCCGAGGATGTCGGTCAGCGCGACGTAGCGGGTCTCGCCGTCGACCTCGTCGGAGATGAGGCCCATCGCGATGCCCGCGACCGGCGCCTTCAGCGGCACGCCGGCGTTGTACAGGCCCATCGTGGACGCGCAGACCGAGCCCATCGAGGTCGAGCCGTTGGAACCCAGCGCCTCGGAGACCTGGCGGATCGCGTACGGGAACTCGTCGCGCTTCGGCAGCACCGGGACCAGGGCGCGCTCGGCGAGCATGCCGTGGCCGATCTCGCGCCGCTTCGGCGAACCGACGCGGCCGGTCTCACCGGTGGAGAACGGCGGGAAGTTGTAGTGGTGCATGTAGCGCTTGTGCGTCTCCGGGGACAGCGAGTCGATCTGCTGCTCCAGGCGAAGCATGTTCAGCGTGGTGACGCCCAGGATCTGGGTTTCGCCGCGCTCGAACAGCGCCGAACCGTGCGCCCGCGGGATCACGGCGACCTCGGCCGCGAGCGACCGGATGTCGGTGAGGCCACGGCCGTCCATGCGGATCTTGTCCGTGAGGACGCGCTTGCGCATGACCTTCTTGGACAGCGCCTTGAAGGCGGCGCCGATCTCCTTCTCGCGGCCTTCGAAGGCTTCGCCCTCGCCGACGCCGACCTTCTCCAGGACGGCGGCCTTGACCTCGTCGGTCGCGGCGTCGCGGGCCTGCTTGCCGGCGATCTGCAGCGCGTTCGCCAGGTCGTCGGTCGCGATCGCGGCGACGGCGTCGAAGGCGTCCTGCTCGTAGGCCAGGAAGACCGGGAACTCGCCGGTCGGCTTGGCGGCCACGTCGGCCAGGCGCTGCTGCGCCTCGCAGAGGACCTTGATGAACGGCTTGGCGGCCTCGAGGCCCTCGGCGACCGAGACCTCGTCCGGCGCCTTGCCGCCGGCGGCGATCAGGTCGAGCGTGTGCTCGGTGCCCTCGGCCTCGACCATCATGATCGCGACGTCGTCACCGACGATGCGGCCGGCGACGACCATGTTGAAGGTGGCCTTCTCCAGCTGCGACCAGGTCGGGAACGCGACCCACTGGCCCTCGATCAGGGCGACGCGCACGCCGCCGACCGGGCCCGAGAACGGCAGGCCGGCGATCTGGGTCGACGCCGACGCGGCGTTGATCGCCAGCACGTCGTACGGGTCGTCCGGGTTGAGGCTCTGGACGGTGATGACGACCTGGATCTCGTTGCGGAGACCGTCGGTGAACGACGGGCGCAGCGGCCGGTCGATCAGGCGGCAGGTCAGGATCGCGTCGGTCGAGGGACGGCCCTCGCGGCGGAAGAACGCGCCGGGGATGCGGCCGGCCGCGTACATGCGCTCCTCGACGTCCACCGTCAGGGGGAAGAAGTCGAAGTGGTCCTTCGGGTGCTTCGACGCGGTCGTCGCCGAGAGCAGCATGGTCTCTTCGTCGAGGTACGCGACGACGGCGCCGGCGGCCTGCTTGGCCAGGCGGCCCGTCTCGAAACGAACGGTGCGGGTACCGAACTTGCCGTTGTCGATCACGGCTTCGGTCTCGTGCACGGTGACTCCGGTGGAGTCGGTCATGGATGTTTCTCCTCTTTGGTTCCTTCTATCCGGCGCGAGTCTCCCACCCTGGGACCCGTTTCGCTTGAGGACGCTCGAGGAGTGATGCCGGTCTTCGATCGAAGCCCCCGGGACTCTTCCCGGAAGCCACTACCGAGGACCGGCGGACGGTCCCTCGCGCGCGCTCGCGCCGTTTCTTCCTCTTTAGACCGAGGGGGAGCGACCGGCGGCCACTCCCCCCTCGGGTTCAAGCTATCGGCGCAGGCCGAGGCGCTGGATCAGCGCACGGTAACGCTCGATGTCCACCTTCATCACGTAGTTCAGCAGCCGGCGGCGACGGCCGACCAGCAGCAGGAGCCCGCGACGCGAGTGGTGGTCGTGCTTGTGAGCCTTGAGGTGCTCGGTGAGGCCGACGATCCGCTTGGTCAGCAGCGCGACCTGGGCCTCGGGGGATCCCGTGTCCGAGTCGTGCACGCCGTACTCGGCCAGGATCGACTTCTTCTCTTCGGTGGACAGCGCCACTTGTGTTGCTCCTCGAAATAATCAGTGCCGTGCGGCCCCGGTCGCGGAATGAACGCCGGGAAGACGGTCGCGGCCGCCACGGACTGCAGCCGGACCCGGTCATGACGTTACCAGCCGTCCGGACTGTGCCCCTGAGCAGGGCCTTCAGGTGTTGCCGAGCCCGAACGCACGGGCCACCCGGTACCGGGTCCCGCCCGGCTCGCGCTCGCTGGTCATCAGCACCACTCGGGTGGCCGTCCAACTGCGGCTGCGAAACCCCGACAACACCTCGGTCCAACGCCCGGCCAGCCCCGGTTCTTCCCGGGGGAACCGCGCCAGCGTCAGGTGGGGCACGTACGGCCTCGCCTCTTCGCCGGCCCCCGCGGCGAGCGCGAGGGGCGTCAGCTCGTCTCCGGCGGCAGTCAACCACAGCACCCCGGGGAACGTCGCGGCCTTTTCCAGCCGGACGTCGACGGCCGGGCGGCCGGCCAGCCGCTCCGCCAGCCAGGCGGCGCGGGTGTCCGGGTCGTCCGGCCCGTAGTAGGCGAGGGTGACGTGCCAGCGCTCCGGCGGCTCCCAGCGCAGGCCGTCCCCCGGGTCGCCCAAGGTCTCGGCGAGCGCTTCGGCGACGTCGTCCGGCGGGACCAGCGCGCTGAACAGGGCCGGCATCAGGCGCCGTTGCCCGCCCGGCGCAGCAGGTCGGCGATGGCCGGGAACTCGTCGTCGAGCCGCTTGGCGGCCTCGCCCAGGTCCTCGTCTTCGGCCAGGTCGCGCAGGTAGGCGAGCACCTTCTGGTCCTCGTTGACGACCGGGATGTTGTCGCGGCCGACGGTGGGCCGGGAGTCGCGGACGTCCTCCATCGCGGCCAGCATCGCGTCGCGGTTGCCGGCGGCGACCTCGGGCACCAGGATCTTGCGCTCGAGCATGATCATCCTGGCCAGCACGACCGGGTTGCCGATCTTCGCCCGCCGCCCGCTCATCACCTGGCTGAGCATGGGGGCGCTGATCCCGAGGACCTCGGCCAGGAACGCCTGCGAAACGTCGAACGCGACGACGAGGCGGCGCACCCGGTCACCGAGCGGCTCCCCGTACCACTCGCGCTGCAACGCGATGTTCCGCTGGACGATCTTGTGGTCCTCCACCAGTTCCGCTCCCCTAAACCGCTTCGTGCCGCTCGCGCGTGCACCGTCCGTGAGCATCTTGCCATCGCTGTCACGTGCGTGAACGCGAAATCCCCTATTCGCGCCCGGTCGGGGCGTCCGGGGGCACCTCCAGTGCCTTTCTCGTCTCGACGACGTCGTCGTCGATCTGCGCGACCAGCCCGGCCGAGTCGGCGAACCGGACCTGGTCGCGCAGCCGCGTCACGAAGTCGATCGCCACGTGCTGGCCGTAGAAGTCCTCGTCGACGTCGAGGACGAACGCCTCGACGGTCCGCTCGCGCCCGGAGAACGTCGGGTTCGTGCCCACCGAGACCGCGGCGCGCAGCCGGCGGGTGCGGTCGGCCGAGCGGGTGAACCAGGCACTGTAGACACCGTCGGCCGGGACGGCGGCGAAGCGCGGCGTCGACAGGTTCGCCGTCGGGTAGCCGAGCTCGTGGCCCCGGCCGTCCCCGCGGACGACGATGCCCTCCAGGCGGTGCGGGCGGCCGAGCGCCTCGGCCGCCGCGACGACGTCACCGGCGTCGATGCACGACCGGACGTACGTGCTGGAGAACGTGATCGCCGACTGGTCCTCTTCGGACAGTTCCTTGCCCTGCAGTTCGGCGCCGTAGGCGGCGAAGCCGAACCGGCGGCCGAGGGTGCGCAGCAGCGCGACGTCGCCGGCCGCCTTGGCACCGAAGGTGAAGTTGTCGCCGACGATCACCGCGGCCGCGTGCAGCCGGTCGACGAGGACCTCGTGCACGAACTCCTCCGGCTGCAGCCGGGACAGCTCCAGGGTGAAGGGCAGCACGCAGAAGACGTCGATGCCGAGGCTTTCGACGATCTCCGCCTTGCGCCGCAACGTGGTGAGCTGCGCCGGGTGGCTCCCGGGCCGCAGCACCTCCGACGGGTGCGGGTCGAACGTCACCATGACGCTCGGCAGGCCGCGCTCGGCCGCCGCGGCCACGGTCCGGCTGACCAGCTCCTGGTGCCCGCGGTGGACACCGTCGAACACGCCGATGGTGACCACGCACCGGCCCCAGCCGCCGGGGAGGTCCCCCAGTCCACGCCACCGCAGCACGTCGAACTCCCGTCTCTCACCCGTCACCCTAGGCGGGCAGCAACACGACCACTGCCCGGGACACGCCTTGTTCGTCGGTGGCCAGGGCGAGGACCCGGCCGTCGGGCCCGAAGAGCCCGTAGGTGCCCTCGACGCCGGCCGCCGGGATGCGCTGGCCGTGGCGGACGGCTTTCGCCGTCGCGGCGTCGAGGTCGCGCCGCGGGAAGGCCGCGGCGACGGCGGCGTCGAGGTCCAGGCTCAGCTCGGGCGTCTCCTCGAGCTGGTCGAGGGTCCGCGCCTTGGCCAGGGTGAAGGGGCCGACCGTGGTGCGCCGCAGCGCCTGGAGGTGGCCCCCGACGCCGAGGTCCGCGCCGAGGTCGCGGGCCAGCGCGCGGACGTAGGTGCCGGACGAGCACTCGACGACGGCGTCGACCTCGACGCGGTCGTCTTCGTGCCGCACGCCGAGGACGTCGAAGCGGTAGACGGTGACCGGGCGCGGCGGGAGGACGACCTCCTCGCCGGCGCGGACGCGGGCGTAGGCGCGCTTGCCGTCGATCTTGACGGCGCTCACCGCGCTGGGCACCTGCTGGATGGCGCCGGTCAGCTTCTCGACCCCGGCGGCGATGTCGTCGTCGGTGACGGACTTCGGGTCCGCCGTCGTGAGGACCTCGCCCTCGGCGTCGTCGGTCGTGGTGCTGCTGCCGAGGCTGAGGGTGGCCAGGTAGGTCTTACGGTCCAGCGCCAGGTGGCCGAGCAGCTTGGTGGCGCGCTCGATGCCGAGCACCAGCACGCCGGTCGCCATCGGGTCGAGCGTGCCGGCGTGCCCGACCTTGCGGGTGCCCATGATCCGGCGGGCACGGGCGACGACGTCGTGCGACGTCATGCCGGCGGGCTTGTCGACGATCACGAGACCGGGCGGCGGGGCGGGACGGCGGGGCGGTTTGGGGCTCGACACGCGGCAAACCCTAGCGGCCGCCGATCGTGGATCGATCAGGCCGCTCGGCCGGGCCACCATGGGGGTGTGACGGAGATCGAAGTCCGGGCCGCCCGGCCCGCCGAGCTCGAAGCGGTCGCCGCGCTCCGGTGGCGCTGGGTGGCCGAGCGGGACGGCCTGGCCGGCGCCGGCCGCGAGGCGTTCGTGCGGGAGTTCGCCGCGTGGGCGCGGGAGAACGCGGCCACCCACCGCTGCCTCGTCCTGGTGCGCGGCTGCGAGGTCCTCGGGATGGCGTTCCTGGCGATCACCCCGCGCGTGCCGACGCCGTCGGCGGTGTCGCGGGCCGCCGGGGACGTGCAGAGCGTGTACGTCGTCCCGGAAGCCCGCGACGGCGGCCTCGGCGGGCGGCTGATCGAAGGCGTCCTGCGGCTGGCCGGGGAGCTGGGGCTGGAGCGGGTCACCGTGCACTCGTCACCGCGGGCCGTGCCCGCCTACGAGCGGCGCGGGTTCTCGGTGGCGCCGCAGCTGCTGCAGGCGCTGGTCAAGCGGCCACGATCGGGGTCTCGGGCAGAGCGGCGTCCCAGCGGCGGCGGGTGATGCGCACCGGCAGCTCCTCGCCGCGGGCTTCGGCCAGGAACAGGTGGGCGCGCGTCCGGCGCCACCACACGAGCATCCGGGACGTGCCCACCGCCAGGATCGCGACGATCGCCAGCAGCGAGATCCGGAAGCTCCCGCCGGTCCACTGCAGCAGGACGCCGACGAGCAGGGCCGCGATGGTCGTCGCCACGAAACCGCCGACGTTGACCACGCCGGTCGCGGTGCCGACGCGGGACAGCGGGTTGTAGTCGCGAGCGAGCGCGAAGCCGATCATCGACGCCGGGCCGCCGAGGGCGAGGAAGGCGAACGCGGGCACCAGCAGGCCCACCGGCACCTGCCCGGGCCAGCTCAGCAGCACCGCCCAGAGCAGCGCGGCCCCGCCGATGTACCCGCCGACCAGCGGCATCCGCAGCGACGGGCGGCGCCCGATCAAGCCGCCCAGGAAGGGGCCGCCGGCCATCGAGCCGAAGACGAACACGGTGAGCAGCGCGCTCGCGGTGGCCTTCGACTGGCCCTGGCCCTGCACCAGCCACGGCACGCCCCACAGCAGCGTCAGGGCGTTGGGGGCGAACATCGTGCTGAAGTGGACCCAGAAGCCCAGGCGCGTCCCCGGCGTCCGCCACGCCTCGGCGACCTGGTGGGCGAGCTGGCGCGGGCGGACGGCTTCGCGGACCGGCGGCTGCTCCCCGGCGGGGACGTCGCGGACCCGGAGCGTCACGACCAGGGTGTAGAGGACGGTGACGGCGCCGACCGCGAGGAACGTCGGGGTCCAGCCGGCGCTGTCGAGCACCAGCGAGAGCGGGACGGTGGCGGCGAGGTTGCCGATGTAGCCGACGGCCGCGGTGAACGACGTCAGCAGCGCGTACTGGCGGCCCGGGAAGTGGGCGGCGACCAGGCGCAGGACGCTGACGAAGGTGAGCGCGTCGCCGAGGCCGAGGACGCCGCGGGCGACCAGGCCGAGGCTGTAGGAGTGGGCGATGCCGAGGAGGAGCTGGCCGGCGCCGAGCACGAGCACCGCGACGGTGAGGACGCGGCGGGGGCCGTAGCGGTCGACCAGGACGCCGGTCGGGATCTGCATCGCGGCGTAGACGCCGACCTGCAGCACGGTGAACGTCCCGAGCGCGGCCGCGCCGACGCCGAAGCGCTCGGCCGCCTGCAGCCCGGCGACGCCGAAGGAGGTGCGGTGGAAGACCGCGAGGAGGTAGACGGTGACGGCGGCGAGCCAGATGAGCCAGGACCGGGCCGTGGCGCGGCCGGTGGCGGGCGGCACGAGGACCTCCAGGGATTCGGCGTACGGGGCGTGCGGACGCCTGCGCTGCCGTCCTTACTACTTGTAGCGCCTAAGCAACGACGAAACATAGCTGTTATCCCGGTGGCGTTCACCACATGGTTGTATCTGAATGTTCTTCACATTCGGGGGTGGTTTCGTGACCGGGCTGCACGGGGCACACGCGGTGATCACCGGCGGGTCCAGCGGGATCGGCCTGGCGACGGCGGCGGCGCTGGCCGCGCGCGGCGCGTCGGTTTCGCTGGTGGCACGGGACGAATCGCGGCTGCGGAAGGCTTCGGTGTCGCTGAAGTCACGCGGGGCCTCGGTGCGGACCGCCGTCGCCGACGTCTCGTCGCAGGCCGAGGTGGAGCAGGCGTTCTCGGAGCTGGAGGCGGCCGCGGGGCCGTGCGACGTGCTGGTGACGTGCGCGGGCCAGGCGCGTCCGGGCGAGTTCCTGGAGCTCGACGACGAGGTCTTCCGGCGGATGGTGGAGGTCGACTACTTCGGGACGCTGCACGCGGTCCGGGCGGTGGCGCCATCGATGGTCCGGCGGCGCAGCGGCTCGATCGTCGCGATCTCGTCGGCGGCCGCGGTGCTGGGGATCTACGGGTACACGGCGTACGCACCGGCGAAGTTCGCGGTGCGCGGGCTGATGGAGGCGCTGCGGGACGAGCTGAACCCGGCCGGGGTGCACGTCGCGTGCGTGTACCCGCCCGACGTCGACACGCCGCAGCTGGCGGAGGAGAACCGCTGGAAGCCGGCCGAGACGGCGGCGATCAGCGGGACTATCCGCCCGATGGCGGCCGAGGCCGTGGCGACGGCGATCGTCCGGGCGGTGGAGCGGGAGCGGTACGCGGTGTACCCGGACCGGTCGGTGGCCCTGCTGGCGGCTTTGGGCCCGCTGGCAGCCCCGTTCCTGCGCCGGATGGTGGACCGCCGCGTCCGCCACGCCCGCCGAACCCGCACCTGACCGTGATGGGAACGCCGACACGCGTGATTGGAAGGTCAGCTCGCGTGATTGGAGCGCCGACACGACGCGCGGGGCCGGAGTCCGGCGTGTCGACCCTTCAATCACGCGTGTCGACCCCCTGATCACGCGTGTTGGCTGCTCCATCACGCGGAACGGGTCAGGCGGGGCGGATTGCGCCGGTTATCGCCCAGTTTCCGGAGCGCCAGCGGAGGAGCACGAACGCCAGGCGGAGGACCATGAACAGGGACAGGCCGGTCCAGATGCCCGTCAGGCCCCAGCCGAAGCCCAGGGACGCCCAGATCAGCGGCAGGAAACCGAGCGCCGCGCTGCCGAGGGTCGCGTTGCGGAGGAACGCCGCGTCGCCCGCTCCGAGCAGGACGCCGTCGAGCGCGAAGACCACCCCCGCGATCGGCTGCAGTGCCACGAAGAACCACCACGCGTGCGGGATCTCCGCCAGCACCCCCGGGTCGGACGTGAACGCGTGCGGCAGCACCCACGACAGCGCCGCGAACACCACGCCGAGGAAGCAGCCCAGCAGCAGCCCGTACCCGGTGATCTGGTTGGCCACCCCGCGGGCCTGCCGCGCCGCGTTCGCCCCCAGTGCCGCCCCCACCAGGGACTGCGCCGCGATCGCCACCGAGTCCAGCACCAGCGCCAGGAACGTCCACAGCTGCAGCACCACCTGGTGCGCGCCCACTGCTTCGGTCGACGTCCGGGCCGCGACGGCCGCCGCCGAGATGAAGCACGCCTGGAACGCCAGGCTGCGCAGCACCAGGTCGCGGCCGAGGCCCAGCTGCGCGCGCATCACCTTGAAGTCGGGCCGCAGGCCGGCCTTCTCGCGCACCAGCGCCGCGATGAACAGCCCCGCCGAGATCACCTGCGCGACGACGTTCGCGATCGCCGAGCCCTCCAGCCCCAGGCCGGCCCAGTAGACGAGCACCGGGCAGAGCACGGCCGAGATCCCGTTGCCCGCCAACACGTATCGCAACGGCCTCGCGGCGTCCTGCACCCCGCGCATCCAGCCGTTGCCGGCCATGGTGACCAGGATCAGCGGCGCCCCGGACAACGCGATCCGGATCCACGACACCGCCGCGCCGGCGACCTCGTCGCTGCCCGAGAGCACCCGCGCGATCGGCCAGGCCAGCAGCTGCCCGGCGACCAGCACGAAGAGCCCGACGAACACCGCGAGCCACGTCGCCTGCACGCCCTCGCGGACCGCGTCGGCCCGGCGGCCGGCACCGTGCAGCCGGGCCGTGCGCGACGTCGTGCCGTACGACAGGAACGTCAGCTGGCTCGACACCTGGGCCAGCACGACGCCGCCGAGCGCGAGCCCGGCCAGCGGCAGCGCGCCCAGGTGGCCGACCACCGCGGTGTCGACCAGCACGTACAACGGCTCGGCGGCCAGCACCCCGAGCGCGGGCACGGCCAGGCCGAGCACGCGCTTCGCCGGGATCCGCTCCGCTTCCTCCACGTTCACCACGAATCGGACTCTAACCGCCGGCACCGACAGTTCCGGCCGGCGGGAAGCTCACAGCAGCGGCGCCCGCTCCAGCGCCGCCCGCAATCCGGCCAGGACCTCCTCGGCGGTCCCCTCGATCGTGCAACCGGCGGCCTGCCGGTGCCCGCCGCCGCCGAACTCCGCCGCCACCGCCGAGACGTCGATCCCGATGCTGCGCAACGAGATCTGCCACTGCGCGGGGTTCGACAGGTCCTGTTTGAGCACCGCCGCGACGGCCGCCTCGCGCACCGAGCGGACGACGTCGATCACCGACTCGACCTCTTCGCCGCGCACCGTCCGCGCCGCGTCGACGCGGACCACCGCGTGCACGAAACCCCGCCCCTGCGCGGCATCCGGCTCCAGCTCGGCCTCGCGCAGCACGGACGACAGCATCGGCAGCCACGTGAACGGCCGCTCGTCGACGATCCGCCGCACCACCGCTTCGGCGTCGACGCCCGCCTCCAGCAGCCGCGCCGCCATCCGGTGCGTCTCGGGGCTGGCCCGCCGGAACCCGCTCGTGTCGGTGACGATCCCCGCGTAGATCCCGCGGGCGATCGGCTCGTCCAGCTCGACGCCCATCGCGTCCAGGATCCGGAACACGAGGATCGCGCTGGCCTCGGCGGACTCGTCGACGACGTGGCAGGAGCCGTAGAACGTGTTGGTCGCGTGGTGGTCGATCACCAGCACCGCGCCGGCCAGCTCGACGCGCCCGGCGAGCCGGCCCAGCCGCTTCGGCACCGGCGTGTCGACGCAGACCAGCAAGGCCTCGGTGTCGGGCAGGTCATCCGGGTGGGTGAGCAGGCCGTCCTCGTCGAGCCACCGCAGCGTCTCCGGGGCCTCGTCCGGCTCGCCGAAGGAGACGCGCACCGTCGCGCCGCGCTGCCGCAACGCCCGGCCGAGGGCGAGCGCGCTGCCGAGGGCGTCCGCGTCCGGGCGGACGTGGCCGAGCACGGTCACGTCGGTGGCCGACGCGAGCAGCGCGGCCGCGTCCCGGATGTCCTGCGCCGAAGAAGGGGTCACGGTGCGTCACGCTACGCTCTGCGGGATGCCTGAGTACGTGATCCTGGTCCACCCGTCCGCCAATCGGGTCTACGCCGCCTCCTCCCCCGCGCTGCTGCGCGCCGAGCTGGCGGTCTTCGGCGCGGCGCTGTCCGCCGAGCTGTCCGGGATCGAGGAGCTCGAGCTCGGCGGTGTCGGCTACGTCCGCTTCACCAGTTCGGCGCCGCTGGGCGAGCGCGACCTCGCGCTGCTGTCGAACCTGTCGTCGCTGTACGCCCTGTTCGAGCTGGGTGACGGCGTCCTGCGCCCGGTCACCGTGACGCCGCTGGCGAAGGCCGACTCGGACCTGCTGACCATCCTGAAGTACGCCGGCAAGACGAACGAGTCGTTCACGAAGCTCCTGCTGAACGTCACGCTGCTGGCGACCGCGGACCCCTTCTCGGACAAGCCCAAGTACCTGCTCGACCCGCTGTGCGGCCGCGGCACCACGCTCAACCAGGCGATCATGTACGGCCTGCACGCCACCGGCCTGGACGTCGACGCCAAGGACTTCGAGGCGTACGAGGCGTTCATCAAGACGTGGCTGCGCAACAAGCGCGTCAAGCACACCGCCGACTCGGGACAGCTGCGGCGCAACAAGGTCCGGCTCGGGCGCCGGCTCGACATCGAGTACGCCCTGGACAAGGACGACTACAAAGCAGGCGACACCCGCAAGCTCACCTACTTCCAGGCTGACACCCTGACCACCGACGAGGTGCTGCGCGCGAACTCGTGCGACGTGATCGTCACCGACGCGCCCTACGGCGTGCAGCACGGCAGCCACCGCGAAGCCGGCCTGCAGCGCAGCCCGCGCGACCTGCTCGCGGCGGCCGTCCCGGTGTGGACGCGGGTGCTGCGCCCCGGCGGCGCGCTCGGGATCTCGTGGAACACCACCGTGCTGCCGCGCGAAGAGCTCGTCGAGGTGCTGCGCAAGGCCGGGCTCGACGTCCGCGAAGACGGGCCGTGGGCGGAGTTCACCCACCGGGTGGACCAGGCCATCCTGCGTGACCTGGTCGTCGCCGTGAAGCCCGCCTCCTGAGTCGACAAAGCGCTACTGGGTGAGCTCGCTGCGCGCCTGCCCGTTCTCCTCCGGGGCTCCGGCCGGAGCCGGCGGCGGCGTGGTCAGGCCGCGCTTCACCGAGTCCAAGATGGACAGTCCCTGGCCGACGAGCCCGGCGGCCATCTCCCCGAGACCGTCGGCGCCGTTGAGGATGTTGACGTTCGCGCCGGCCAGCCCGCGCCCGGCCTCCTTGACGATCTGCGGCAGCTGGTCGATGAGCATCCGGTCGAGCGCGACGCGGTTGTTCGACGCGGCCGCCTCCGCCTGAACGCGCATCTTCTCCGCGTCGGCCAGCGCCAGGATGCGGATCCGCTCGGCCTCCGCGTCGGCCGGCTTGATGACCTCGGCCACCAGCTGCTGCTGCCGCAGCTCGGCTTCGCGCTGGGCCAGCTCGGTCCGCGCGTCGACGACCTGCTGCTGCGCTTTCGCCTGCGCGAGCGGCCCGGCCTGGGCCGCCTCGGCCTGCGCCGCCTCGACTTCGGCGCGGTACTGCGCCTGCACGATCGACGTCTGCCGGGCGTACTCCGCCTGCGTCCGCTGCGACTCCTGCTCGGCCTCGGCCGCCTTCTTGTTCGCCACGGCCTGCGCGATCTGGGCGTCCCGCTGGATGGCGGCGTTGTGCGGCGCGGCCATCGCGGCGATGTAGCCGAGCTTCATGTCGTCGATCGACTGGATCTGCAGCGCGTCGACCGACAGGCCGATCTTCGCCATCTCCACCGCCGAGCCGTCCAGCACCTCGGTGGCGAGCTTCTGCCGCTCGGTGATGATCTCCTCGACGGTCATCGACCCGATGATCGAGCGCAGGTGACCGGAGAAGATGCGGCCGGTCAGCACCGACATCTGGTCCTGGTCGGAGAGGAACCGCTGGCCGGCGTTGACGATGCTCTCGGTGTCGTTGCCGACCTTGAACGCGATCACCGCCCGCACGGTCAGGGCGATGGCCTGTTTCGTGACGCACACTTCGGTCACTTCGGCCTCACACATGGAAAGCGTGAGGAACCGGACTTTCCGGAAGACCGGCATGACGAACGCGCCGTGGCCGGTGACGACCCGGAACGGCGACGCGCCCTTGCTGCTCTTGCCGCCCGAAATCAGCATCGCTTCGTTGGGGGCCGGCACGCGATAACCGAACATCGATTGTCCTTCCGCGAGCACTAGGAAGTGGGTTCCGAGACGTCCCACGCCACGACGTCGACCGTGCGCCGGCCCCGGGTTTCGACGACCAGCACGGTCGTCCCCTTCGGCAGCTCCGTGTCGGACCAGGCCAGGAAGGTCTCCAGACCGCCCCTGATCCTGATCAGCACCTCCCCGGGCCCCCGCTGCCCGCGGGTGCCGACCAGGAGGACTCCGGTGCGGCCCGACGGCGACAGGTCGGAGTGCATGTGCCGGCCTCCCTCGCCCGTCCGCCTCGTCGCGGGTGTCCCCGCTCACCCATTGTGCTCCCGGCGGGCGGGGCGGTGCGGCACTGTGAGGTTCCGATCAGGAGGCAACCGGCGGGGGCACCCGGGCGTGAACAGCCCGGGACGGGGGCCGGCTTGGCTATACTCCGGGCCGTGACGGTCGAGCAACGCCCCCTGCGCGCGGACGCCCGGCGCAACCGGGAGGCGCTGGTCGTGGCCGCGCGGGAGGTGTTCGGCGCCAAGGGCGTCGACGCCCCGCTCGACGAGATCGCGCGCCGCGCCGAGGTCGCGATCGGCACGCTCTACAACCGGTTCCCGACGCGGGCCGACCTCGTCGAGGCCGCGTTCCTGCCGACGCTGGAAGAAGCGAAGGCGGTCACCGAAGAAGCCCTCGCCCTCGACGATCCCTGGGACGGTTTCGTGCTCTTCCTCGAACGGTCGGTCCTGATGCAGGTCAGCGACCGTGGCTTCACCGAAGTGTGTTCGCGGGCGTTCGACCCGGACTCGGGGCTGGAGAAGGCCAAGCACGGCAACGCTTCCCGGATGCAGCGGATCGTCACGCGCGCCCAGGAGGCCGGAGCGCTGCGGCCGGACTTCCGGCTCCTCGACCTGGCGTCCGTGTTCGCCGCCGCCACCGCGGCGCCCGACTGGCGGCGCGGGCTCGCCCTCGTCCTCGACGGCCTGCGCGCGGCCGCCGCGCACCCGCTGCCGTGACCTGGCTCGCGGACACCCGCACGTCCTACGACACGGTGGCGGAAAGCTACGCCGAGTTCATGGCGGATGCCCTCGGCAAGCAGCCGTACCTGCGGGCGGCGCTGACGCTGTTCGCATCCGAGGTCGACGGGCCGGCGGCGGACGTCGGCTGCGGCCCGGGGTACTTCACGGCGTACCTGCATTCGCTGGGCGTCGACGCGTGCGGCATCGACCTTTCCCCGGCGATGATCGACCTCGCGCGCAGGGAGCACCCGGGACCGCGGTTCGAGGTGGGCTCGATGACGGACCTGCCCCTGCCGGACGCGTCGATGGCGGGCGTGCTGGCGTCGTGGTCGCTGATCCACGTCCCGGACGACGACGTCCCGCTGGCCCTCGGCCACTTCCGGCGCGTGCTGCGGCCGGGCGGGCTGCTGGTGATCGGCTACCACGTGGGCGTGGGAACACGGCTGAAGACCGAAGGCTACGGAGGACACCCGATGCGGGTCCACGTCCACCTGCGGCAGCCGTGGTGGCTGGCGAAGCGGGTACGGGCGGCCGGGTTCACGATCGAGGCGGAGTGGGCGCTGAACCCGGAGAACGAGGTGTCGCAAGCAATCCTGTTCGCGCGCGCGTCAGCTTAGCCGCTGCCCCACGAACTTCAGGACGTCCGGCAGGATCCCGCGCCAGTACTCGGCTTCGTGCTTGCCCGGGGAGAAGCTCGACACCGCCGGGTTCGCCGCCTTGATCAGCTTGCGGTCCGCGCCCAGGAACGGGTCCGACTCGCCGCACCAGATGCCGAGCCGGTCGGCCGGTAGATCTTCCGTGTGCAGCAACGGTTCCTCCGCGCGCCAGTTTTCCTCGCCGGAGAACACCTTGCGGCTGCGGGCATCCGGCCAGCTGACGAACAGGGCCGCGCTCGCCGTGGCGACCGCTTTCAGGTCCGAGTGGGCGCGGGCGAAGCGCAACGCGCCGAAGCCGCCCATGGAAATGCCGAACACCGCCGAAGCCGGGCTCAGGTCGCGGCCCATCAGCCAGCCCGGGACTTCCTCGGTGAGCATGCGCTGCGGGTCGTCGCCGGCACCGACGTCGACCCAGTAGTGGTCGCCGTCGAGCGCGGCGACCGCGAACGGCGGCACGCCCGCGCGGACCGCCGCCGTCAACGCCGAGGGGACGCCCAGGTCGAGGAAGGTCCGCGCGCGGGCGCCGCGGCCGTGCAGGGCCAGGCACACCGGCAGCCCCGACGACGGGACGCCTTCGGGGGTGATCAGGACCAGGTCGACGTCGGTGCCGCGGGCCATCGAGTGCACGCGCTGGACCGTCACCGGGTCGAGCGGTGCCATCGGGTGCGACGGCACCGGCACCGCGGGCGGCTCGGACGGCGCCGCCGAGCAGCCCGCCAGCAGCGCGAGTGCGCTGCCGGCGAGCAGGCCGCGGCGGGAGAGCACGGGTCAGCCCCGGCTCTCCTCCTCCGCCAGCTCGTCTTCGTCCTCGGTTTCGCGAGGCGCCTTGTACGGGTCGGGCTCGCCCGCGTGCTGGGCTCCCGCCGAGCGGCGCGCGACCTCCGCGTCGGCCTCGCGGGCCTTCGCGAGGAGGTCCTCGATCCGCTTCGACTCCTCGGGGATGGTGTCCGCGACGAACGTCAGCGTCGGCGTGTAGCGGACCCCGGTGCCCTGCCCGACCTTCGTGCGCAGCATCCCCCGCGCCGATTCGAGCGCGGCGGCGGCACCGGCGAAGTCCGGGGCGGCGTCCAGCTTCTCGCCGAGCACCGTGTAGTACACCGTGGCGTCGTGCAGGTCGCCGGTGACCTTCGTGTCCGTGATGGTCACGTAGTCCAGCCGGGAGTCCTTGACCTCGTGTTCGATCGCGGACGCCACGATCTGCGAGATCCGCTTCGCGAGCTTGCGAGCCCGAGCAGGATCAGCCATGTCTTTCTCCTAGTCTTCTGGACCGAGCAGCCGGCGGCGGGCGGTGAGCAGCTCGAACTCCGGCCGGCTCGCCACGTACCGCTCACACGAGTCGAGCACGTCACGGACGTGCTCGCCACCTTCGGCGACCACGGCCACCCCGATGAGGGTCCGGCGGTGCAGCTCGGTGTGACCGGCTTCGGCCACCGAGACGGCGAAGCGCTTGCGCACCTCGGCCAGCACCGGACGGACCACGGATCGCTTCTGCTTCAGCGAATGGACGTCGCCGAGCAGGATGTCGAGCTCTAGGGCTCCGACGAACATAGGCAAATGAGGTGGTGTCGTAGGGAATGGGGAGCGAAGCCCCGGGTGCGCGGCCTGAGCCGCACACCCGGGGACAACCGCCTTACGCGCGGGGCTTCTCGCGCTGCTCGTACGTCTCGATCAGGTCGCCGACCTTCAGGTCGCCGTACGAACCGAGCGTCAGACCGCACTCGTAGCCCTCGCGGACCTCGACCACGTCGTCCTTGAACCGCCGCAGCGAGCTGACCGGCAGGTTCTCCGCGACGACAGTGCCGTCGCGCAGCAGCCGGGCGCGCGCGTTGCGCCGGATCTCGCCGGACATGACCAGGCAACCCGCGATCGTGCCGATCTTGGAGGACTTGAAGACCTCGCGAACCTCCGCGCGGCCCAGCTCGACCTCTTCGTACTCCGGCTTGAGCATGCCCTTGAGGGCCTGCTCGATCTCGTCGATCGCCTGGTAGATGACCGTGTAGTACCGGACGTCGACGCCCTCGCGGGTGGCCCGCTCGGTCGCCTTGCCCTGGGCGCGGACGTTGAACCCGAGGACGATCGCGTCGGACGCGGTCGCCAGGTCGATGTCCGACTCGGTCACGCCACCGACACCGCGGTGGACCACGTTCAGCTCGACCTCGTCGCCGACGTCCAGCTGGAGCAGCGAGGCTTCGAGGGCCTCGACGGTACCCGAGTTGTCACCCTTGATGATCAGGTTGAGGCTGTTCGTCTCCTTCAAGGCGGAGTCGAGGTCCTCGAGGCTGACCCGCTTGCGGCGCGACGCGTTGAGCGCGTTGCGCGTGCGAGCGGAGCGGCGCTCGGCGATCTGCCGGGCGACGCGGTCCTCGTCGACCACCAGGAAGGTGTCGCCCGCACCCGGCACCGAGGTGAACCCGATGACCTGGACGGGACGCGACGGCAGCGCCTCGGTGACGTCGACGTTGTGCTCGTCGACCATCCGGCGGACGCGGCCGTAGGCGTCACCCGCCACGACCGAGTCGCCGACGCGCAGTGTGCCGCGCTGGACCAGGACGGTGGCCACCGGGCCGCGGCCGCGGTCGAGGTGCGCCTCGATCGCGACACCCTGGGCCTCCATATCCGGGTTGGCCCGGAGGTCCAGAGCGGCGTCGGCGGTCAGCAGGATCGCCTCGAGCAGGCCGTCGATGTTGATGTTCTGCCGCGCGGAGATCTCGACGAACATCGTGTCGCCGCCGTACTCCTCGGCGACCAGGCCGTACTCGGTCAGCTGCTGCCGGATCTTGTCCGGGTTCGCGCCTTCCTTGTCGATCTTGTTGATCGCGACCACGATCGGGGCCTTGGCGGCCTGCGCGTGGTTGATCGCCTCGACCGTCTGCGGCATCACACCGTCGTCGGCCGCCACCACGATCACCGCGATGTCGGTCGAGTTCGCACCACGGGCACGCATGGCGGTGAACGCCTCGTGGCCCGGGGTGTCGATGAAGGTGATCAGGCGCGGGTTGCCCTCGAGCTCGGTCTCGATCTGGTACGCACCGATGTGCTGCGTGATGCCGCCGGCCTCGCTCTCGCGGACCTTCGTCTTCCGGATCGTGTCGAGCAGGCGGGTCTTACCGTGGTCGACGTGACCCATGATGGTCACGACCGGCGGCCGGACCTGGAGGTCTTCTTCCTCACCGGCGTCCTCGCCGTAGGTGATGTCGAAGGTCTCCAGCAGCTCGCGGTCCTCTTCCTCCGGCGAGACGACCTGAACCGTGTAGTTCATTTCGCCGCCGAGCAGCTCGAGGATGTCGTCCGACACGGACTGCGTCGCGGTGACCATCTCGCCGAGGTGGAAGAGCACCTGCACCAGCGAAGCCGGGTTGGCGTCGATCTTCTCGGCGAAGTCGGTCAGCGAAGCACCCCGCGGCAGCCGGATCGTCTCGCCCTGCCCCTTGGGCAAGCGGACTCCGCCGACGCTGGGCGCCTGCATGTTGTCCATGTACTCCTGGCGCTTCTGCCGCTTCGACTTGCGGCCCTTGCGCGAGGGACCACCCGGGCGCCCGAAGGCACCCGCGGTGCCGCCACGGCCACCGGGGCCACCACGGCCACCGCCGCCGCCGCGGAAACCGCCGCCGCCGGCCGGGGCACCGGTGCCGCCACCCGGGCGGAAACCGCCGCCGCCACCGCCGCCGCCACCGGGGCCGCCGCGGAAGCCACCGCCGCCGCCACCGCCACCGGGACCGCCGCGGAAACCGCCGCCACCGCCACCGGGACGACCGCCGCCGCCACCGGGGCCGCCACGGGCGCCGCCACCGGGACCACCGCGGGCGCCGCCACCGGGACCGGCGGGACGCTGCGTGCGGCCCGGCATCATGCCGGGGTTCGGCCGCGGGGGCATGTTGCCCGGGCTCGGCCGGTTGCCACCGGCGCCGCCACCGGGCCGCGGGGCCGGACGGTCACCGCCGCCACCGGTCCCACCGGGACGCGGCGGGCGGTTGTCGCCGCCCTGGCCGCCACCCGGGCGCGGGCCCTGCGGACGCGGCGGGGCGCCGGAACCGACGCCGAACGGGTTGTTGCCGACCCGCGGGGTGCGCGGACCGGGCTTGGGACCGCCGGGCTTGGGGCCCTGCGGCTTCGGCGGGACGACCGAACCGGTGTTGCCCGAAGGCGCGGCCGGGGTCTCCTGCTTGGGTGCGGCCGGGGTCTCGGCCTTCGCCGCCGGGACCTGCTCCTGGGGAGCGGGCGCGGCCGGCTGCTGACGCGGGCCGGGTCGCGGGCCGGGGCCCGAGGGACGGCCACCCGGTGCGGCGGCCGGCTTCGAAGCCGGTGCCTGCTGCTGCGGGGCCGCCGCGGGGGCGGCCTTCGCGGCGGGCGCCTGCTGCTGCGGCGTGGGCGACGCGGGCTTGGGCGCGGGAGCGCCCGGCTTGGCGGCCGGGGGCCCGGGGCGCGCCGACGGGCCGGGGGTCGGAGTGGGCTTCTTGGCGCCCTTGGGGGCGTACGCGTCGCGGAGACGGCGGGCGACGGGCGCCTCGACCGTGGACGACGCGGACTTCACGAACTCGCCCTGTTCCTTCAACTTGGCGAGAACGTCCTTGCTGGTGATGCCGAGCTCCTTAGCGAGCTCGTGTACGCGGGCCTTGCCTGGCACAGCTCTCCTCATCTAGGGGAGGCCAGGCGGGAACCCGCTGACCTCGTCCTTATTGTCTCGCGTTCATGGCTTCAGCTTCACGGCTGACTCATGACGGGTCGACCTGCTTCCTTGGTTCCTCGCGAAGCCGGGTACGTCCCGGCTTCGTGGTGCGAAGTGGTGCGCCCGACGTGGTCGTGAACCTCACGGACGTCGAGCGCCCCGGGAGCCCGCAAGGCTCTCGGGAAGGCTCGCCGCCGTTCGGCCTTGGCCAGGCAGTCCGGATCGGGGTGCAGCCAAGCTCCCCGGCCCGGCAGCCGCCGACGCTCGTCGACGACCACCCGCCCGGCCACCGCGACCACGCGCAGCAGCTCACCGATCAATGCCCGCCGCTTGCAGCCGACACAAGTCCGCACCGGAAGATTCCGGTGGGGCTGGTGCTCGGCTACCCGCCGCGGGCGTTGAACCACTCCTGAGTCTAGCGCTTCGACCTTCACTCAGCCGAACCGGTTGTCGCGGCGGGCCGCGATGGACGGGCGTGGTCTTGATCACCCTCGTCGTCCGCCGGTGCGGCGTCGCTGCGGATGTCGATCCGCCAGCCGGTCAGGCGGGCGGCGAGGCGGGCGTTCTGGCCCTCCTTGCCGATCGCCAGCGACAGCTGGAAGTCCGGCACCACGACGCGGGCGGTCTTCGCCCGCTCGTCCACGACTCGTACCGAAACAACCTTCGCCGGGGACAGGGCATTCCCCACGAACCGGGCCGGGTCCTCGGAGTAGTCGATGATGTCGATCTTCTCGCCGGCCAGTTCGCTCATCACGTTGCGCACGCGCGCGCCGACCGGGCCGATGCAGGCGCCCTTGGCGTTCACGCCCGCGACGGTGGACTTCACGGCAATCTTCGTGCGGTGCCCCGGCTCGCGCGCGACGGCGGCGATTTCGACCGTCCCGTCGGCGATCTCCGGGACCTCCAGCGCGAACAGCTTGCGCACCAGGTTGGGGTGCGAGCGCGAGAGCGTGATCTGCGGGCCGCGGTTGCCGCGCGACACGGTGACCACGTAGGCCTTGATCCGGCTGCCGTGCTCGTACGACTCGCCGGCCACCTGCTCCGCCGACGGCAGCACGCCCTCGGTGTCCCCGACCTGGACCACGACCATGCCGCGGGCGTTGGCGCGGGCGTCGCGCTGGATGACGCCGGCGACGATCTCGCCCTCCTTGGTGGAGAACTCGCCGAAGGTCTTCTCGTGCTCGGCGTCGCGCAGCCGCTGCAGGATGACCTGGCGCGCGGTGGTGGCGGCGATCCGGCCGAAGCCCTCGGGGGTGTCGTCCCACTCCTCGTCGGTCTCGCCGTCGTGGGTCAGCGTGCGCGCGAGCACGCGCACCAGGCCGGTCTTGCGGTCGATGTCGATGCGGGCGTGCGGCTGGTGGCCCTCGGTGTGCTTGTACGCGGTGAGCAAGGCCGTCTCGATGGCCTCGATCACCGTTTCGAAGGGGATGTCCTTGTCCCGTTCGATCGCCCGTAGCGCGGCGATGTCGACGTTCACTTCGACCCCTTCTCCGTCTCGGCGGCGATCATGCCGGACGCGTCGTCTTCGAGCAGTTTCAAGTCCTCGGCGGGCGGCTGCTTGAACTCGATCTCCACGACCGCCTTCGCCACGCCGGCGTAGCGGACGTCGCGGATCTTGCCGCCTTCGAGGACGCGGGCGGCGTCCGCGCCCGCGTGACCGACCCGGCCGATGAAGGCCGCGCCTTCGGCCGGCGTGACCTTCACCAGGCGGAAGCGCGCGCGGCGCCAGTGCCGCCGCTCGGTGAGCGGGCGGTCGAGGCCCGGCGAGGTGACCTCCAGCGTGTAGGCGCTCGCGAGCACGTGCTCGTTCTCGTCGAGCACCGCCGAGACCTTGCGGCTGACGTCGGCGACCTCGTCCAGCCCGACACCGTCGTCGGAGTCGACGACGACCTTGACCAGCTGCCGCCGGCCGGCCTGCTGCACCTCGAACGAGTCGAGGTCGAAACCCGCGGCGGTGACGGCTTCGGCCACTATCGGCTGAAGCCGGCTGGCGAGTTCTCCTGGCACGTGGGGCTCTCCTCGGTCGAGGTTCGGGTCGGTGGTGGACCAGCTTATCCGGTCGCCCGGTGACCCCGCGCGAGCGGCGGGCGTGCCCGGGGGCCTGGCAGGATGGGCCGACGTGACCGGAAGACCGACCGACCTGACCCGTCGTGCCGCCCTCCGCGCGGGGGCACTGGCCGCGCTGGCCGTCCCCCTGGCCGCGTGCGGGCCCGGCTACGACGAGAGCCCCGACCCGCTGCAGCCCCTGCTGGCCGCCGCCGAGGCGGACGCCGCCGCCGCGCGGGCGCTGGCCAAGGGCGGCGACGCCGACGCCGCCGGCCAGCTCGCCGACGCGCGCGCGGCGCACGCGGCCGCGCTGAAGTCCGAAGTGGACCGCCTGAACCGGCCGAAGCCGTCGGCGTCCCCGACGCCCCCGGCGCCGGCCGCCCTCGGCGACCTGAAGGAGCGGCTGGCGACCGCCCGCAAGCAGGCCGAAGACCTCGTCGGCGGGCTGCCGCGCTACCGCGCCGGGCTCGTCGCGGCGGTGGCGGCCGGCTGCGCGGCACTGCAGCGCACCGCCCCGGCGCTGGGCCCCGGCGAGGACGCCCCGGCGCCCGCGGGGACCACCGCGGCCGTCCCCGCGGAGGTGGTGGACCCGCTGCAGACCGCGCTCGCCGCCGAGCACGCCGCCGTCTGGGTGTACGGGCTGGTCAGCGCGTTCCTGCCGGGCGACTTCGGCGACGCCGAGAAGTCCGGGGCGGCGGAGCACGCGGTGCGCCGCGACCTGCTGCAGACGATGCTGTCCGCGTCCGGGGCGACGCCTGTCGCGCCCGAAGCGGCGTACGTGCCGAAGAAGCCGGTGACGGACGCGAAGTCGGCGTCGCTGGTGGTCGCGACGGCCGAAGCGGACTGCGCGAACGCGTGGCTGGCGGTGGTGAACCACACCGACGACGGGGCCCTGCGCACGACGGCGCTGCACGCCTTGGTGGCGGCTTCGCGGCGCGGGACGCCCTGGCGGTCCGAGGCGGGCGAGAAGCCGGTCGCGATCGCGATGCCCGGCCAGGCGGGCTGACGCCGGACCCGGCGCCCCGAGGTGGCCTCGGGGCGCCGGTTCAGCCCTTGAGGTCGGCCGACAGGCGCAGGGCGTCGTCCGCGATGCTCTTGATCAGGTTCTTGTCCTTGTGCTTGGCGTAGAAGTCGGCCAGCACGATCGTGGTGTTCGTGCCGTCGACGCCCGACGCGTACGCCGCGTCGGCGCCGCTCACGCTCGGCGCGCCGGAGCCGGTGAACGTCTTGTCCTTCACCAGGTCCGTGACGTTGCCGGTGCCGTCCTGCTCGGTCAGCGTCTTGAGCGCCTTCGCCTGCGTCGAGTCCGGCATCCCGACCAGCACCACCGACACCAGCGCCTTCGCGCCGCCCGACTCCGTCGTGTAGAGCGCGCGGACCAGCGACTGGCACTCGTTGTCCTGGAAGAAGTCGTGCGTCTTGCCGTACGACTTCGAGGCGCACTCGTTGGACTTCGCCGGCCCGGCGACCAGCGTGAACTGGTACTTCCCGGTGTTCTGGGCCGGCGGCTGCGCGACCGGCTCGTCGGGCGTCGAGTCGTGCCGGATCAGGAACCAGAGCAGCCCGGAGACGACGGCGATCGCGACCAGCCCGGCGCCCCTGAGCAGCAGGGACCGGGTGTCGCGCGCCGGAGGTCCCGGCACGGGCGGGCGGGGCTGCGGGGGCACCGCGCCCAGCGGGGCCGTGTCGGACGGGCCTGGGGTGAAATGCGCACCAACCACGAGGCCATACGGTAGTTCACCGTCTCCGGCGCGTTCACTCGAATGCGCGTAAGACGCGTTCGACGTCGTCAGCGGTGTTGTAGAGGTGGAAACCGACCCGCACCCGGCCACCGCGGACGCTCGAGACGATCCCGGCCGCCGCGACCCGCTCCGGATCGGCGTCGAGCGACACGATCGGGGTACCTCGCGGGGGTAGCCCGAGCTTCTCGAGCAGCTGGTCGGCCAGGCCGGTGTTGTGCGCCGCGACCTGCGCGAGGTCGAGGCCGCCGAGGTACTCCAGCGCGGCGGCCGCGCCGACCTGGGCGAGCCAGACCGGCGAGAGGTCGAACGCGCGGGCGTCGCCGGCCAGGCGCAGCGGGAGGCCGTAGACCGTGGCCCACGGGTCCTCCCCCGCGTACCAGTTCGCCGCGACCGGCCGGGTCCGGTCGCGGGCGTCCGGCCGCACGGCGAGCCACGCGCAGCCGCGCGGGGACAGCAGCCACTTGTAGCCCGCCGCGACCACCCAGTCCGCCCAGGCGACGTCCAGGGGCAGCCAGCCCACGGCCTGGGTGGCGTCGAGCAGCACCGCCGCCCCGGCGGCCTCGGCGGCCGCCCGCAGCGCGGGGAGGTCCACGAGCCGGCCGTCGGCGGACTGGACGACGCTCACCGCGACGACGTCGTGGCCCTCGACCCGCTCGGGCAGCAGCTCCAGCGGGACCTCGGTCACCGTGACGCCGGGGGCGGCCGCGAACGGGAAGGTCACGCTGGTGAAGTCCCCTTCGGCGGCGAGCACGCGGGTGCCGGCGGGCAGCGCGGCGGCGACGTTCGCGACCAGCTGCGAGGCCGACGCGCCGATCGCGACGTGCCCGGGTTCGACGCCGAGCAGGCGCGCGAACCCGGCCCGGGACCGGTCGACGTACCGGTCGAACTCCCCCGGCCGGGTCGCGCCGGTGCGCCACCGTTCGACGGACTCGGCCACCGCGGCGGCCACCGGGGCCGGCGGGATGCCGACGCTGGGCGTGTTCAGGTAGCCGGGCGGGACGGCGAAGTCGCTTCCGAAGGCGCGCATGGTCTTCAGGCTGGCAGACCGGGCAATCCGATTACGGCAGCAGCGCCACGACGTCGGCGTAGCCCGGCGGGCTCAGCGGCAGGGCGTCGCCGTCGCGGACCGCCAGCGCCGTTGCGGCCGCCGCCTGCAGGGCCATGCGGTACGGGAGCGAACCGAGGCTGACCCGCGCGACGCCCAGGTCCGCCAGCCCGGCGAAGGTGACCTTGCCGGGCAGGAACAGCAGGTTGACCGGGAGGCCGAAGCCGACGATCCGCTCGACGTCCGCCGGGTCGGCCAGGCCGGGCACGAAGACGCCGTCGGCGCCGGCCGCCGCGTAGGCCCGCACGCGATCTTCGGCGGTTCCGATCGCCTGGTCGCCGGACCAGTGGGTGTCGGTGCGGGCGTTGAGGAACAGGCCCGGGACGCGGTCCTTCACCGCCTCGACCAGCGCGGACTGGACCTCGACCGGGGCGAGTGCGCCGTCGGCCCGGCCGTCTTCGAGGTTGACGCCGACGGCACCGGCGTCGGCGAGTTCCGCGGCGAGGTCGGCCACGGCGGCGGGATCGGCGCTGAAGCCGTCGGCGATGTCGACGCTGACCAGGACGTCGAGCCGGGCCAGGCGGCGGGTCAGGGCGACGGTGGCGTCCCGCGTCGAGGGGGCACCGTCGGGCTCACCGGCCGCCGCGGACACGCCGAGGCTGGTGGTGCCGAGGGCGCGGAACCCCTGCGCGGCCAGGAAAGCGCCGACGCCGAACTCCCACGCGTTCGGCAGCAGCAGCGGGGTGCCGGGGAGGTGGAGGGCACGGAATTCGTCCATGCCCCGAACCTAGGAGCGGGACGCTTCGGCGGGCGCCGAACGGACGCGGTCACGGCCACAGCAGCGGCGCGGCGTGCCACACCGCCCAGCCGACGAGGGCGAACCACGCGGCGATCCACACGAACGCGGGGATTCCGGTGAACCGGGCGAGCAGGGCGGCGTCGTCCTGCCGGCCGCGGAACCCGGCACGGAGCCGGTTGAGGACGAGCACGCGCAGTCCGCCGATCTCGCTGGCCAGCAGCAGCCAGGCTTCGGCGTACGCGACGCCGTTCTGCAACCAGCCCGGCGCCCAGCGCACGGCCGAGTACGCAATCCCCCCGATGACGGCGACCGACGCCAGGGTGAGCAGGTCGCGGGCGAACAGCGCGATGAACACCATCGCCGCGGTGGTCAGGCCGAGCACGGCGGGGACGAGCCCGCGGTGCAGCAGCGCCGCGGCCCCCAGCCCGGCCAGCGGCGGCATCGCGTAGCCGGCGGCAGCGGTCAGGACCCCGGCGAACGGCGACGGGTTCCACTGCTCGGTGAAGCCGGACTCCGAGCCGGTGATCCCGATGCGGACGACGCCGCCTCCGGTCAGCAGGCTCATCAGCGCGTGGCCGCCTTCGTGGACCAGGGTGCCCAGGACGTTGGCCCCGGTCAGAAGGGTCCGCGTACCGGTGGCCGGCACGGCGAACGAGGGCGTCGCCACGGCGGCGGCCACCAGCGCGGTGACACCGACGAGCTCCCACCCCGGCGCGGGAACGGTCTCGTTGAGCACGGCGAACACGCCGACGAGTGTCCCGTCCGGGGAGCCACCCGGGCACCACGCGAGAGCCGGTTGTCCAGGAGCTGTCCACAGCCGCGCCCGGCGGAGCTAGGCCGAGGCGGGGGTGTGCTCCGCGTCGTAGGCGTCCCGGGCTTCCTGGACCGCCGTCATGTGCCGGCGGGCCCACTGGTCGAGCACCTCGAGGGGCTCGGACAGGTTGCGGCCCAGCGTCGTCAGCTCGTACTCGACCTTCGGCGGGATCACCGCGTACGCCGTGCGGGTCAGGATCCCGTCGCGGACCAGGCTGCGCAGCGTCTGGGTCAGGACCTTCTGCGAGATCCCGTCGACCCGGTGCCCGATCTCGGTGAACCGCAGCGGGCCGTCCCGCAGGGCACCGACGATGAGCACCGTCCACTGGTCGCCGATGCGGTCGAGCAGCTGGCGGGTCGGGCAGTTGCGGTCGTACGGGTTCGACAGCACGGCGCGTCTCCTTACTTTCCCGGGGAGAGTAACACGCCGTTCAGGCGGTTGCGGCCATCAAGGTCGTGAACAGGATGCGCAGGTGCCGGCGGCCGCGCTCCCAGCGGGCCTCCAGCTCCTCCTGGTCCCGCGTCGCCCAGCTCGCGATGAGGATGCCGCGCACGACGTCCATCGCCGTGTACACCGCGTGCAGGAACTCGTGGTGCGCCGCGTGCTCCGGCAGCAGCGCCTTGCCGAACTCGACCAGGCTGGACGTCGCGATCGGCTCGACCGCCGCCATCTGCCCGCGCAGCTCCGGATCCGTGCGGGCGGCGACCCACAGCTCGACCGTCGCCGAGAACACCGGCCCCTGGTGCATCTCCCACATCAGCTGCAGCGCGTCGCCGACCGGGTCGCTGGACGCGCGGAGGCGGTCGAGCTCGGCCATCGCGACCTCGGTGCGCTTCTCCGCCAGGTGCCGGATCGCCGAGGTCACCAGGTCGGCCTTCGTCGGGAAGTGGTGGACCTGTGCGCCGCGCGTGACGCCGGCGCGGTCGGCCACCCGCGTGGTCGTCGTGCCCGCGTAGCCGTATTCGACGAGGCAGTCGATCGTCGCGTCGAGCAGCCGCACGCGCATCGCCGCGCTGCGTTCCTCCTGGGTGCGGCCGGTCGATCCCCGTCGTGGCGCTGACATGCGCCCACTTTATGGGGCCGCGCGCACCCCGGCCGCGTCGACCAGCCCGGCGACCACCTGCCCGATGAAGCGGCCGAGGAACCGGCGGTAGAACCAGCCGGTGCCGGGGATCTTCGGGGTGAACGTCGAGTGCCAGTGGATCTCCGTGCCGCCGTCGGCCGGGGACAGGTCGACGTAGGCGACGTAGTCCCGCAGCGGCAGGCCGTGGTCCAGCGCGTAGCCGAACCGGCGGCCGGGCTCGAGCGCGACGATCTTCTCGTACGAGCGGATACCGCCGGTGCGGAACAGGCGGATCGCGCCGAGACCTTCGGGCTCACCCTCGCCTTCGCGGACCAGCTCGAACGACCCCAGGGGCGACCAGCGGGGCCAGCTCGCGCCGTCCCGCAGCAACGCGTACACCGTGTCGGCGTCCGCGGCCGTCACGCCGCGGACCGAAATTCTCTGTACCATTTGGTACGTGTACCATTCGGTACATGATCGACGCAAGCCCGCGCGTGAAGCTCCTCGACGCGGCGATCGACCACATCGCCCACCACGGCGGCGCGGACCGGAGCCTGCGGGCGCTGGCCACCGCGCTCGGCACCAGCCACCGCATGCTGATCTACCACTTCGGCTCCAAGGAAGGCCTGCTCACGGCGGTGGCGCGCGAGGTCGAGGCCCGGCAGCGGGCGGCGCTGGCCGACCTCGACCCGGCGGAGTTCTGGCACCGGCTGACCGCGGACGACCTGCGGGCCAACGAAAAGCTCTTCTTCCAGCTCTACGGCCAGGCCCTCGGCGGCACCCCGGGCACCACCGAGTTCCTCGACGGCGTCATCCAGGACTGGCTCGGCCCGATCGAGGCGCTGCTGGCGGCGCGCGGCGTCCCCGAAGCCGACCGTGCCGCCCACGCCCG
Source organism: Amycolatopsis sp. NBRC 101858 (assembly GCF_030269325.1). GTDB lineage: Bacteria > Actinomycetota > Actinomycetes > Mycobacteriales > Pseudonocardiaceae > Amycolatopsis > Amycolatopsis ponsaeliensis. The sequence goes on from NZ_BSTD01000003.1 coordinate 562,996, forward strand.
GCTCGGCCTCGCCGTCACGCGCGGCCTGCTGCTCGACCTCGTCACGACCGGCGACCGCGACGCCGTGAACGCCGCGATGGCGCAGTTCCTGGCGATGTCCGAGAAGCTCGCGTGATACTGGCGAAATGCGACTGCTACTGGGGTTTCTGGCCGCACTGATCACCACGACCGGGCTCGTGCCCGCGGCGTCCGCTTCGGAAAGCCGGCCGATCCACGAGACGGCCTGGGTCGAAACCGGCACCGACCAGGACCGTGACGGGAAGCCCGACCGCGTCGCCGCCGACGTCATCCGGCCGGACGCGCGGGTGCGCGTCCCGGTGATCCTCGACGTCAGCCCGTACTACGCGTGCTGCGGCCGGGGCAACGAGTCGCAGAAGAAGACCTACGCGCCGGACGGCACGCCGCAGCAGTTCCCGCTGTTCCTCGACAACTACTTCGTGCCACGCGGGTACGCCGTCGTGCTCGCCGACGTCGGCGGGACGAACCGGTCTTCGGGCTGCTTCGACGACGTCGCCGACGGGATCGCCGTCGTGAACTGGCTCAACGGCCGCGCGAAGGCGTTCGACGCTCCCGAAGGCGGCCGGCCGGTGACAGCGGACTGGGCCACCGGGGACGTCGGCGCGATCGGGAAGTCCCAGGACGGCGCCACCGCGATCGGCATGGCCGCGTCCGGCGTCCGGGGGCTGAAGACCGTGGTGCCGATCGAAGGCGTCGCCGACAACTACAGCCAGCTCATCGCGAACGGCGCTCCCCTGGCCACGCCGGAGAACACCGGCTCGGCGTTCACCTACAACGAGCGCGCGGCCGAGCTGTGCAAGCCGTTCGAAGCGGACCTGAAGACGCGGATGGGCACGAACGGCGACTACACCGCCTACTGGCGGAGCGTGCACTACGTGCCGCGGCCCGGGCAGGCGAGCGTGCTCGTCGCGCAGGGCTTCGGGGACAGCGCCGTGGCGCCGAACCAGTTCGCCTCCTACTGGGACGCGCTCGGCCGCGCCGGTGTGCCGCGCAAGGCGTGGCTGAGCCAGGCCGGGCACGTCGACCCGTTCGACCTGCAGCGCGCGCAGTGGGTGGCGACGCTGGGCCGCTGGTTCGACCGCTGGCTGCGGGGCGTCCGCAACGGCGTCGAGACCGAGCCGGCGGTGCACCTCGAGATCGCGCCGGACCGGTGGACCGACGTCCGGAGCTGGCCGCCCGCGAGTCTTCCGGCGACCTTCCGGCCGAGCGCCGACGGCACGCTCGGACTCCGCGGCTCGGGCACGGCCACCGTCGTCGACGACCCGGCTGTCGGACGCGAGGAGTGGGCGACCGGAGCTTCGGCGGCGAGGTTCACCGGCGCCCCCTTGACCTCGGCGGTGCGGCTCGCCGGGTTGCCGTCGGTGACGATCACCGCGTCGTCCGACAAGACCGCCGCCCGGCTCGGCGTCGCGCTCGTCGACTACGGCCCCGCCGACGTGCGCAACACCGCGAACTACGGCAGCGGGATCAAGAACCTGACGACGTCGTCGTGCTGGGGTGTGAGCCGGCCCGGGGACTCCGCCTGCTTCCTCGACACGGCGGCCGACCTGGTGCACGTGGACCACCGGATCGTCGCGGCAGGCTGGGCCGACCTCGGGCACCACGCGTCGCCGCGCCACGGCGAGCCGCTCGTCCCTGGGCGGGCGTACTCGATGACGTTCACGCTGACCGCGCTCGACCACGTCGTCCCGGCGGGGCACCGGCTCGGCCTGCTCCTCGGCGGCACCGACGGGCAGCTGTTCGACCCGGCGCTGCCGGCGCTGGGCGACACGCTGACGTTCGACCTCGCGCGGACGTCGGTCACCGTCGGCCTTACAAAGCCCGAACACTAGGCGGACGCCCTCCGAACACCACCCCGCCAAAGTTCTCCTCGCAAGCACGACACGAGGGAGACGACATGCGAGGAACCACCTGGACGCGGCTGGCGCTGGCGGGCTGCGGGAGCGCGGCCTGCCTGCTGGTGGCGGCGCCGCTGGCCTCGGCGCAGACGACGTCGCCGGCGCCGGTCGCGCCGATCACGCTCAGCCCCGAGGAGTCGCAGCAGGTCTGCGGCGACTGGGTGCCGAAGCTGCAGAAGCGCGCCGACAACCTGGAGAAGCGGATCAACGGCGGTCCCGAGGTCGCCGGTTCGGTCGCCAACCTGAAGGCACGCGCCCAGGACCAGCGCGCGGCCGGGCACGAGGACCGCGCCAAGAAGCTCGACGACCGCGCCACCAAGCGCCAGGGCAAGGCCGGCGAGCTGACCACGGCGAAGCAGAAGCTGGACGCCTTCGCGTCGGCGCACTGCAAGCCCGCGGCCCCGGCGCCGACCAAGTGAGGGCGGCGAGGATCGCGGCAGCGGTCGGGGCCGCCGCGCTCATCGCGCTCGGCTGCTCGGCCTGCCGCGACAACCTGATGGGATCACCGGACTCCGGTTCGCCCCCGGCGTCGTCGGTGTCTTCGGAGCTCAGCGGGATCGAGTCGACGCTGAACGGCGTCGAATCCGACATGAACAGCGATGGCTCACCCTGACCGGCTAGCGTCTCCCCGTCGATGACGGCGGAGACGGGAGCAGGCATGGGGTCACCGGGGCGCGGCCTCGTCCTCGTGGTCGAGGACGAGGCCGCGATCGCCGAGCTGGCGGCGCTCTACCTCAAGCGCGACGGCTTCGGCGTGCACGTCGAGGCCGACGGCGGCCGGGCGCTGGACGCCGTCCGGCGGCTCAAGCCGGTGGCGATCGTGCTCGACATCGGACTGTCCGGATTGGACGGTATCGAGATCTGCAAGGCGCTGCGCGCGGCCGGCGACTGGACGCCGGTGCTGTTCGTCACCGCCCGCGACGACGAGCTGGACCGCTTGCTGGGCTTGGAAATCGGCGCCGACGACTACCTGACCAAGCCGTTCAGCCCGCGCGAGCTGGCCGCCCGGGTCCGGACCGTGCTGCGGCGTGCGTCCGGCGCGGCTCCGGCACCCGCTGCGTTGACCGTCGGCGGCGCGCGCGTCGACCTCACGAGCCGCCGGGCCTGGGCGGGCGAGACGGAGATCTCCCTGACGTCCACCGAGTTCGACCTCCTCACGCACCTGCTCCGGCACCCGGGGCAGGTGCTTTCGCGCGACCAGCTGCTGAGCGCCGTCTGGGGGTACGCCGCCGCGGCGGGCACGCGGACCGTGGACGTCCACGTGGCGCAGCTGCGGGCGAAACTGGGGACGTCGAGTCCGATCCGGACGGTGCGCGGCATCGGCTACGCGGCGGACCCGGCATGAGGTACCGCGGCACCCTCGCCGGGCGGATCACGCTGGTGTGCCTCGCCGTCGCGGGCGTGGCGGTGATCGTGGCCGGGCTCGTCGCGGCCCGGCTGATCCGGACCACGGCGGACAACGTGCTGCAGTCGTCGCTGGCCGCGCAGGCCGACGTCGTCGCGTCGCAGCTCGACGAGACCGGCATCGGGAACCGGCTCGGCGTCGGCAAAGTGGCCGATGTCGTGCGTGGGCAGGGCATCTCCGTGGTGGTCCGGCGCGCGGGCGGCCAGGCGGCCGGCGACGCGGTCGCCGTGCAGGCGGCGGCCAAGGCGGGGCTCGCCGCCCGGCATTCGACGCGCGTGACGGTCGCGGGCGCGCAGTACCTGGTGGAGACCCGGGTGATCGGCACGCGCGGGGCCGCGTTCGCGCTCGTCCTGCCCGCACGCAGCGCCGAAGCGACGCAACGCGCGCTGGTGCGCAACATCGCGCTGGCGCTCGGCATCGGGCTGCTGGTGGCGGCCCTCGCGGGCTGGTTCTCGGGCCGGCTGCTGGGCCGTCCCCTGCGGCGGGCCGCCCTTGCCGCGGGATCGCTCCGGGCCGGACGCCGGGACGTCCGGGTGCCGGTGCAGGGGCCGCGTGAGGTGGCGGAGGTCGCCGGGTCGCTGAACTCGCTGGCCGACGCGCTGGCCGTGAGCGAAGCGCGGCAGCGGGACTTCCTGCTGTCGGTGTCGCACGAGCTGCGGACGCCGCTGACCGCCGTGACCGGGTTCGCCGAAGCGATCGCGGACGGCGTGGCAACCGGTGACGACGCGGTGCGCGCGGGTCAGACGATCCAGCGGGAGGCGCTGCGGCTGGAGCGGCTGGTGACGGACCTCCTGGAACTGGCCCGGCTGGGCGCGGACGAGTTCCGGCTGGACCTGGCCTCGGTGGACCTGGCCGCGTTGGTCCGCGACTGCGCCGAGGTCTGGCAGCTGCGGTGCGCGCGGGAGGACGTCCGGCTGTCCGTTTCGGCGCCGGCTTCGCCGGTCCCGGTGCTGGCGGACGCGCGGCGGCTGCGTCAGGTGGTGGACGGGCTGGCGGAGAACGCGCTGCGGGTGACGCCGGGTGGCGCGCCCATGGTGTTCGCGCTGTCGGTGTCCGGTTCGGGTGCGTCGCTGTCGGTGCGCGACGGCGGGCCGGGCCTGGCACCGGAGGACTACGCGGTGGCGTTCGAGCGCGGGGTGCTGAACGCGCGGTACCGCGACCGCCGTCCGGTCGGGTCAGGCATCGGGCTGGCCCTGGTCCACGGCCTGGTCACCCGCATGGGTGGCACGTTGACGGCCGGCCCGGCCCCGGAGGGCGGCGCGGCGTTCACGATCACCTTCCCGCCGGCGGCGTCGGACGCGACGGTGCCCCTCCCCCTGGGCTGAGCTGGGCCGCGCGGTCGGTGACGTCCATGAGAGCCCAGTGTTCGACCACCCGGCCCTCGCGGACGCGGATCATGTCCATGCTGGTCACGGCGTAACTGCGGCCGGTCGAGATCTGCGTGCCCGTGCTCGTGTAGCGGTTGACCGAGAACTCGCCGTCGGCGACGTTCTGCTCGACCCGCACGCCGACGTCGCGGAAGTCGGCGAAGAACTCGCCGCCGAGCATGGCCTCCCACTTCGCGCGCCAGGCGTCGACGCCGTGGTGGTCGCCGCCCGCGCCACCGCGGTGGTCGACCACCTGCGGGTCGATGTAGCGCAGGCCTTCGGCGACGCTCTCCTTCGTGAACGGCGTCAGGGCGATCAGGCGGCGGTGCACTTCGGCGGCGTCCATGCTCGCTCCTTAAGTGGGGAGTTCCCCGGTTAGTGTTCGGCTACGCTAACCGGGGATGTCCCCACTTGGCAAGGGAGCAGCATGACGGCACGGGCCCGCAGGTCGGACGCGCGGGACAACCAGGCGCTCGTGCTCGCCGCGGCGAAGAAGGTCTTCGCCGAGGACGGCCCGGACGCACCGCTCGACCGCATCGCCCGGCGCGCCGGCGTCGGCAACGCGACCCTGTACCGGCACTTCCCGAACCGGCGTGAGCTGGTCGTGGCCGTGTACGCCGACGAAGTCGCGGAGCTGCGGAGCCGCGCGGACCTCGACGCCGGCAACCCCGGCGAAGCGCTCTTCGCCTGGCTCGGACTGTTCGTCGAGCACGTGCGGACCAAGCGCGCCCTCGCACTCTCGCTGGCCGATCCCGCGGGTGAGCACGAGAGCCTGTTCGCGGGCTGGCACGCGGCGATGAACGCGACCGCCGCCGCCCTGCTCGACCGTGCCCGGGCGGCGGGCGCGGTGGCGTCCGACGTCACCGAGCTGGACCTCCTCCTGCTCGCGACCGGCATCGCACTGGCCGGCGGTGAGCCCGGGCGGCTGCTCGCCCTCGTCCGCCGCGGTGCGTCGGCTCGCTGAACGCGCATCTCGCGTGATTGGAGAGGCATCACGCGTGATTGGAGGGGCGACACGGCGGGTCGTTAGGGTCGGGCCATGGAGATGCTGCACCTGCGCTACTTCGTCGCGGTCGCCGAGGAACTGAACTTCTCCGCCGCCGCGCGGAAGCTGCACATGGCCGCGTCGCCGCTCTCCCAGCGGATCAAGGACCTCGAGCACGAACTCGGGCAGCAGCTGTTCGACCGCAGTACCCACCATGTGACGCTCACCGCCGCCGGGACCGCCTTGCTGCCGCTCGCGCGGGACGTCCTCGAGCAGGTGAGTGCGATTCCGTGGCGGCTGCAGGAGGCCGTGCGGCCGCAGCGCAGCACCGTCTTCCTCGGCATGCCCGCCGGCGTGCACCCCGACCTGCGGGACCGGGTCAACGCCTTGGCCGAGCGGGTCAAGGCGCACTACGAGCTCAAGCGCTGGCCCGGCACCACCGCCGACCTCGTCCAGGGCGTGCACGACGGGAAGCTCGCGCTCACCCTCGCCCGGCTGCCGGTCAGCGATCCGGCGCTGGAGCAGCTGCCCGTGATGTCGGAACGGCTCGGCGCGGTCGTCCCGGCCGACCGGTTCGCCGGGCGGGACTCCGTCACCCTGGCCGAGCTGGCCGCATTCCCGTACGTGGCCTCACCCGGGGAAATCACGCCCGCGTACTTCGACCAGCTCGACCACCAATTGACCGAACTGGGCGTCAAGAAACGCATTCGCCTGACCAACACCGGCTACGGCGGAACGTCCGAAATCATTTCCAGCGGCGAGGCCTTCTCCATTTCCATGCTGGACGACCGGAGCCCGATGCACGGTTACCGGCTGGACAACGTGATCGTGTTGCCGTTCAGCGACTTCCGGCCCCAGCTCGACACCGGCCTGCTGTGGCGCCGCGACCGCGATCTCCACCAGCTCGTCGCAGCCGCGAAAGAAATCTTCGCGGAGCCGATCAGCACGTAAACAATGGTATGACCACCGTGGTCATACCATTGTGCGCATCATGATCATTCCCTTTCGCGCCACCCGCGCCTACGTTCGTGAGTAGAGCGAAGAGCGCGAAAGGACGAAATGATGACGGACATCAGCACCGCGACCGGCCCGCTGGACGGCGTGCGCGTGATCGACCTCTCGACCGTGGTCATGGGCCCGTACGCGGCCCAGATCCTCGGCGACCTGGGCGCCGACGTGATCAAGATCGAGTCCCCCGCGGACACCGTGCGGGTGGGCCAGTACCGCACCACGCCGGGCATGACGCCGCTGAACCTCAACGTCAACCGCAACAAGCGCAGCGTGGCCCTCAACCTCAAGGACGAGACCGAGCGCGAGCAGGCGCTGAAGCTGATCGACACCGCCGACGTGCTGATCACCAACATGCGTCCCGGCGCACTGGCCCGGCTCGGCCTGAACTACGCCGACGTCGCCGAGCGCAACCCGCGCCTGGTCTACGCCCACGCGCAGGGCTTCCGCAGCGACTCCGCCCAGGCCGGCAACGCCGCCTACGACGAGACCGTGCAGGCCTCCTCCGGCCTGGTCGACGTCGCCAACCGGGCGCTGGGCGAGCCGGTCTACCTGCCGACGATCATCGGCGACAAGGTGTCGTCGCTGACCATCGCCTACAGCGTGCTCGCCGCGCTGGTGCACCGCGACAAGACCGGGCAGGGCCAGCAGATCGAGATCCCGATGACGGACACGCTCCTCGCGTTCAACCTGGTCGAGCACCTCGCCGGGCACACCTACGAGCCGGCCGAGGGCCCCACCGGCTTCGCCCTGTCGATGACGAAGGGCCACGCCGCGGTCCGCACGAAGGACGGCCTCGCCTGCGTGATCCCCTACAACCCGAAGAACTTCCGCGACTTCTTCGCCGCGGCCGGGCGCCCGGACCTCGCCGAGGACCCGCGCGTCAACGGCGAAGCCATCGACCGCGCCGACAACGAGTGGCTGACCGGGCAGATCGCGGCGTGCGCCCCGGCGCTGACCACCGACGAGTGGGCCGAGGTCTGCGCGAAGCACAGCATCCCGATGGCGCCGGTGCTGGAACTGGACCGCGCGCACGAGGACGGCTACGTCCGCGACGGCCACCTGCTCGACACCGTCGAGCACCCGAGCGAGGGCGCCATCCGCACGGTCGGCATCCCGGTGAAGTTCTCCGCGACGCCCGGCTCGATCCGCCGCCTGGCCCCGCTGGCCGGCCAGGACACCGCCGAAGTCCTCGCGGAACTGAACTGAAAGAAGCAAGACGATGACCGAAGTACGCACCGAACGGATCGGCAGCACCCTGCTGATCACGATCGACCGGCCCCAGGCTCGCAACGCGGTCAACGCCGCCGTCGCGGCCGGACTGGCCGCCGCCCTGGACGAGCTGGAGAACGACCCCACGCTCCGGGCGGGCGTCCTCACCGGCGCCGAGAACACCTTCAGCGCCGGCATGGACCTCAAGGCCGCGCTCAAGGGCGAGTCGCCGGAGATCCCGGGACGCGGGTTCGGCGGCCTCACCGAAGCCGAGCTGGCCAAGCCGCTGATCGCCGCCGTCGAAGGGTTCGCCATGGGCGGCGGGTTCGAGCTGGCCTTGGGCTGCGATCTCATCGTCGCCGCCGAAGACGCGAAGTTCGGCCTCCCTGAGGTCAAGCGCGGCCTGATCGCCGCGGGTGGCGGCGTCATCCGGCTGCCGAAGCGGATCCCGCACCACCTGGCGATGGAGTTCCTGCTGACCGGCGAGCCCGTCACCGGCCGCCGCGCGGGCGAGCTGGGCCTGGTCAACCGTGTCACGCCGAGCGGGGACGCCGCCGCCGTCGCGCTGCAGCTGGCCGAGAAGCTGACGGAGAACGCGCCGCTCGCGCTGGCCGCCGTCAAGAAGATCGTGCGTGCCGCGGATCCCGCGGCCGTGCAACGCGAAGAAATCGAGAAACTGATGCAGTCCGCCGACGTCCGCGAGGGCATGACCGCCTTCGCCGAGCGCCGCGCTCCGAAGTGGACAGGCGAATAAACCATGAAGATCGACGAAGTCCGCAGGCACGTGACCACTCCCCTGACCGCCCCGGCGTTCGCGCCCGTGGTCCCGAGGTTCACCGACCGCGAGTACCTGAACATCGTCTACCGCACCGACGCCGACGCCCTGCGCGCCGTCGTGCCGGAGCCGCTGCAGGTCGAAGAACCGTTGGTGCGCTTCGAGGTCATGAAGATGGGCGACGTCTCCGGCTACGGCCCGTACACCGAGTCCGGCCAGGCGATCGAGGTCAGCTTCGACGGTGAGCGCGGCGAGTACCTGCACGCGATGTACCTCGACAACTTCCCGGCGACGGCGTCCGGGCGCGAAGTGAGCGCGTATCCGAAGACGATCGGCAGCCCGGGTTTGTACGTCGACAACGGTGTCCTGGTGGGCACTTTGGACTACGGGACGCTCCGGGTGGCGACCGCGACCATGGGCTACAAGCACCACGAACTCGACGCCCGCGAAGCCGAACGCCAGATCACGGTCCCGACGTTCATGCTCAAGACGATCCCCGGCTACGACGGCACCCCGCGCGTGCAGGAGCTGGTCCGCACCGAGATCACCGACGTCGTCGTCAAGGAGGCCTACACCGGCCCCGCGCGGCTGCAGCTGTTCCAGCACGTCCTGGCCCCGCTGGCCGACCTGCCGGTGCTGGAGGTCGTCTCCGCCAGCCACATCCGCACCGACCTGACGCTCGCCCCGGTCAAGCCGGTCTTCGACTACCTGAAGGGAACACAGTCATGAAGAACGCGGCCGTCATCGGCGCCGGCACCATCGGCCTGTCCTGGACGGCGCTGTTCGCCCACCACGGCCTGACCGTCCGGGTCAGCGACCCGCGCCCCGACCTCGCCGAGGCCATCACCGACGCACTCGAGACGTTCGCCCCGCACCTCGGCACGACCGCCGACGTACTGGCGAGCCGGGTGCACGTCGCCGCCGACGTCACCGAAGCCGTCCGTGACGCGGATGTCGTGCAGGAAAACGGACCCGAGAACGTCGAGTTCAAAAAGGACCTGTTCGCGAAGCTCGTCGAAGAAGCGCCGGAGCACGCGCTCTTGCTGAGCTCGTCGAGCGCCATCCCCTCGACGGCGTTCACCGGGGAGATCGACGGCAGCCGGGTCCTCATCGGACACCCGTTCAATCCGCCGCACCTGATCCCGCTGGTCGAGGTGGTCCCCGGCGAGCGGACCAGCGCCGAGTCCGTCCGAAAGGCGGTGGACTTCTACACCTTCCTCGGCCGCACACCGGTCGTGGAGCGCAAGGAGATGCCCGGCTTCGTCGGCAACCGGCTGCAGAACGCGCTGAGCCGCGAGGCGATCTACCTCGTCGAGCAGGGTGTCGTGACGCCGGAAGAACTGGACGCCGTCATCACGAACTCGCTCGGCATCCGCTGGGCGACGGTCGGGCCGTTCCTCGGCTCGCACCTCGGTGGCGGCCCCGGCGGCTACCGGCACATGGCCGAGCACATCGGCAAGTCGATGAAGCAGATGTGGGCCGGGCTGGGCACCCCCAGCCAGAGCCCCGAAGAGCAGGAACGGCTGATCGAAGCCGTCGAAAAGGCTTACGGCTCCTCCACGTACTCGGAACTGGCCGAGACGCGCGACCGCAAGCAGCTCGCAGTGTTGACCGCAGTGGAGGAGAACTGACATGGAATCCCTGACCGCCGACTTCTACGACTTCGAAGCGCTGCTCCCGGACGACGAGCACAAGCTGCTCGTCCAGGCCCGCGAGTTCATGCAGCACGACGTCAAGCCGCTGGTGAACGAAAACTGGGAAGCCGGAACCTTCCCGAAGGAGCTGATCGGGCTGTTCCGCGAGAGCGGCCTCGCCGGCCTGCCCTACGAGGGCTACGGCGAGCACAAGCCCGCCGTCAGCCACCTGCTCACCGGCATGATGGCGATGGAGATGAGCCGCACCGACGCTTCCGTCGCGACGTTCTTCGGTGTCCACAACGGACTCGCGATGTACTCGATCCACAGCGGCGGCAGCCAGGAGCAGCGGGACCGCTGGCTCCCGGAGATGGCGGCGATGGACAAGATCGGCGCGTTCGCGATGACCGAGCCGCTTGGCGGATCCGACGTGGCCGGTGGCATGCGCACCACCGCCAAGCGCGACGGCGACACCTGGATCCTCGACGGCGCCAAGAAGTGGATCGGCAACGCGACCTTCGCCGACTACGTCGTGGTGTGGGCGCGGGACGTCGACGACAACCACGTCAAGGGTTTCGTCGTCGAGAAGGGCACGCCGGGGTTCGTGCCGGAGAAGATCCAGGGCAAGACCGCGTTCCGGATCGTCGAGAACGCCGAGATCACCCTGACCGGCGTCCGCGTGCCGGAGGCGAACCGCCTGCAGGGCATCAACGGCTTCCGCGACGTCGCGGAGATCCTGCGCGCCACGCGCGGCGGCGTCGCGTGGCAGGCGCTCGGTGTGATGATCGGCGCCTACGAAGCCGCGCTGGCCTACGCCCAGGAGCGCAAGCAGTTCGGCCGGCCGATCGCCCGCTTCCAGCTGGTGCAGGACCTGCTCGTGAAGAGCCTCGGCAACATCACCGCGTCGTGGGGCATGCTCGTGCAGCTCGCCCGGCTGCAGGACGCCGGGATCTTCAAGGACGAGCACTCGTCGCTGGCCAAGGCGTTCGTCACCTCGCGGATGCGTGAGGTCGTCGCGTGGAGCCGGGAGATCCTCGGTGGCAACGGAATCGTGCTCGGCTACGACGTCGCGCGGTTCTTCGCCGACGCCGAAGCGATCTACTCCTTCGAGGGCACGCGCGAGATGAACACCCTGATCGTCGGGAAGGCGATCACGGGACAGTCCGCGTTCGTCTGATCGCTCAGTTCACGCAGCCGGCGGCCGTACTGGTCGCCGGCTGCTTCGCGGTCGACGACGGCGGGGTGGACGTCTGCGCCACCGGCTTGACGCCGCCGCTCGTGTCGTCGCCCGAGGCCTGGACCGCCGGCGTGCTGATCGCCGTCCGGATGAACTGCTGGACCTGCGCCGGGTCGACCTTCACCGCGTCGCCGTCGGACGGCGTGGACAGCGAGAGGCTCTGCACCGGGATCGTGGCGAACGCGATCGCCCCGGAGCTCATCCCCCGCAGCTGCTGCGCGAAGCTCAGCACGTCCCAGCCGCGGTCCAGCACCACGGCCCCCTGAACCGCGCTGACCAGCGAGTTCAGCTTCGACACGTCGGTGAACGTGCCCGCGCTCAGCACCTTCTTCGCCATCCCGGACAGGAACGCCTGCTGCCGCGCGATCCGGTCGAGGTCGCCGTTGGCCAGGCCGTGGCGCTGGCGGACGAACGCGAGCGCCTGCGCGCCGGAGAGCGTCTGCGGGCCGGCCGGGAAGTCCGCGCCGGAGTAGCTGTCGTGCACCGGCGCCTTGAGGCAGACCTCGACGCCGCCGACGGCCTGCGACAGCGCGTCGAAGCCGGCGAGGTTGATGGCCGCGTAGTGGTTGATCGTCAGCCCGGTGAACTTCTCGACCGTCTGGATCGCGGTCTTCGCGCCGGCCTCGTTCGCCGCCACCTCCAGCTGCGCGCCGGACAGGCCCTGGGCCCGCAAGCCGGACATCGCGGCGTTCTTGCCGCGGCTGTACGCCGAGTTGATCTTGTGCTTGCCGTAGCCGCCCGCGATGTCCACATAGGAGTCACGCGGGATCGAGATCGCCGTCGCCGCCGCGCCGCCGGCCGGGATGTGGACCACGATCATCGTGTCGGTGGTGTCGCCACCGGTGTCACCGCTTCCGGCGTGCAGCGCGTCGAGCACGTTCTGCGGCAACGGGTTGCCGTACGCGTCGGTGCGCGCGTCGATCCCGACGAGCAGGATGTTCTGGGCGACCTTGAGCGGTTCCCCCGGCGGGGTGTCGTCGTCGTTCACCTGCGCCGCGGGCGGGATGACGTCGGCGGTGACGAGGCCGTCGTCGAGCTTGCTCAGCTGCGACCAGGCGTACCCGGTGGCGCCGAGCACCAGCGCCGACACGACGCCGAGCGCGACCCGCACGCCGATGCGACGCCCCCGGGACGACAGCAGCACGACACTTCCCCTTGCTTCCCTGTGGTGAACCTCCGACCCCGCCTTCGAGGATCACCGGGTTAGCTGGGAATCAGCTGAGAAACTTGTTGAAAGCTCGTGACGTTGCCCGATCGGCCGAGCTGAATCGAGCCGATCGGCCGAGATCGCGACGGAAAGTACCGGCGCGCACACGAGAACGTGCTGTGGCCGTGGCCACAACCGGCGCTAGCGCGGCAGCCGGCGCCAGAGCACGCGCGGCAGCAAGCGCATTCCGAAGAACACCGGACGGAGTACCCCGGGCACCCAGACGACCCCGCGGCGCTTGCGCAGCGCGGCGACGGTCGCGTCGGCCACCTGGTCCGGCGTGCTCGAAAACGGCGCCGGGCTCATGCCCTCCGTCATCCGCCCGATGACGAAACCGGGGCGGACGAGCAGCAGGTGGACACCCGAGCCCGGCAGCGCGTCGGCGAGGCCGCTCGCGAAGCCGTCGAGACCGGCCTTCGCCGAGCCGTAGACGTAGTTGGCGCGCCGCACGCGCACGCCGGCGACGGACGAGAACACGACGAGGCTGCCGTGCCCCTGGGCGCGGAGCAGGTTCGCGGCGTGGGTCAGCACGCCGACCTGGGCGACGTAGTCCGTGTGGACGATCGCGGTGGCGTGGGTGGCGTCTTCTTCGGCGCGCGCCTGGTCGCCGAGGATGCCGAAGGCGAGCACGACGACGTCCAGGGGCCCGTGCCCGGCGGCGACCTTCTCCAGGAAGGGCCCGTGGGCGGCGAGGTCGTCGGCGTCGAACTCGGCCGTCTCGACGGTCTCGGCCCCGGCTTCGCGCAGGGTGGCCGTGGCGGCGGTGAGGTCCGCGCCCGGGCGGGCGGCCAGCACGAACCGCCGGTGGTCCCCGGCCAGGCGTTGCGCCACGGCCAGGCCGATCTCACTGCGTCCGCCGAGTACCAGCACCGTTCCGCTCACGCGGGCAGTCTTCCAGCCCCCGGTGCGCTAGCGTGCCCGGGTGGGCCACGCTCCGGATTTCGAGACGGTCGTCGCGCGGCACCGGCGGGAGATCCAGGTGCACTGCTACCGGATGCTCGGCTCGCTGAGCGATGCCGAAGACCTCGCCCAGGAGACCTTCCTGCGCGCGTGGAAGGCGCGGGAGCAGTTCGAGGGCCGGGCGAGCGTGCGGACCTGGCTGTACCGGATCGCGACCAACGCCTGCCTCGACGTCCTCGCCCGGCGGCCGCGGCGGGTGCTGCCCGACCAGCTCGGGCCCGCCGGCGAGCCCGACGGGCCCCTCTCGGCCGCCGACCTGCCGTGGCTCGAGCCCGTCCCGGACCGGTTGCTGGACGAGGCCGGGCCGGACGCCGTCGTCGTCGAGCGGGAGACCATCGAGCTCGCCTACCTCGCCGCCGTCCAGTACCTGCCCCCGCGGCAGCGGGCGGCGCTCGTCCTGCGGGACGTCCTCGGCTGGTCGGCCAAGGAGACCGCGGACCTGCTGGAGACCAGCGTCGCGTCGGCGAACAGTGCCCTGCAGCGCGCCCGGGCGACGCTGCGTGAACGACTGCCCGCGCGCCGTGCCGAGTGGACGGCCGGCGACGCGACGGCTCAGGAAACCGCGCTGCTCAAGCAGTTCATCGCGGCTTACGAGCAAGGCGACCCCCAGGCGGTCGCCCGGCTGCTGCACGCCGAGGCGCGCGCGGTCATGCCGCCCTACGAGCTGTGGTTCGCGAGCGCGGCGTCGATCGTCCGGGCGTTGTCGCTGTCGCTCGACCCCGCGTCCCCGCACTGCGTCGGCCGCTTCCGGATGCGGCCGACGCGCGCCAACCGCCAGCCCGCCGTGGCGACCTGGCTCCGGCGCCCGGGCGCGGACGAGTACCGCTGGTTCGGGGTGTCCCTGCTGACGATCGAGCAGGGGCTGATCACCGGCCTGGCCGCCTTCGAGTCCGTCCCGGCGGCGGTCTGGGGCCTGCCGGAGACCTGGCACGACGAGTGAGCACGATGACCTCGGGTGGCCCCGTCCGGCATCGCGCACCGATGGGCGGCGCACGCATTCGGTAGTGCATCGCTCACCCGTGAAGGGCGTGAAAAAGCCCGGGCGGGTGATTCACGGGGAATCACCCGCCCGGGCGCACACCATCCGGAAAGAAATTCTTCCGATTTCGGTGTTCGGCTTTTCCTGGCCGCCGGGAAGAGGTCACCGGGCGGCGGGTCAGGCTACTCGGTGCCGCTGCGGCGCGGTGCGCGTCAACCGGCGTCGGTCCTCGGCGGTGGTCCCGCCGAAAACACCGTGGTCCAGGCCGTTGTCGAGCGCGTAGCCCAGGCATTCGGCGCGCACCGGGCAGCGCGCGCACACGGCCTTGGCCTGCGCGGCCTGCCGGGCGCCGGGGCCCATCGCGGAGATCGGGAAGAACAGTTCCGGGTCCTCGTCCTTGCAGGCCGCGAGTTCCGCCCAGCCCGTCATCGTGGCTTCCATTTCCTTCGTTCACCTCCCTCTGCTTCTACTGTTTCCCATTGTCATGGCGCGTCAACCGACTTGACCGCAGTGGACGCGCGAGCGTATCCGCGTCGGTCAAGGGGGTTTTGGCTTCGGTCCCCGGCTCACCCTCCGGGCAACCAAGACTGCAACACATGAGAGTACGCCTTCCTTCCCGGGATCTCGATGTCGATCACGTCACCCGATCGGCGTGAGCACGCTCCGATGCGGCCACGCGACGTGCGCCGGCCGCCCGGGCTTTCCCGGCCCCGCGCGGCTTTCCCGGCCGGGGTGCGGCAGGCCACGGCCGCCGGGCCGGTGTCCGGAATCCGCCGTTCGCGCCCTCTGCGCCGTTCGCCGGACCCGCACCGGCCGCCAGGTGCTTGATCAAAAGGGTCATCGGGGCCGGGTACCCGAGATGCCCGCACCCATTCGTCACCGGTCGTCACCATCCGGAGCAGGCCATTACTCCCATCGAGCAGTCTTGATCGAATCGTTACACGTAGCGGTCACCTCAGCGCACTTGTTCCAGTGGAGGCGAGGGGTGGTGAGGGGTCCGTGTGGGCTGACGACGATTTCGACGCGTTCTTCCGCGCCGACTTCCCCCCGCTCGTGGCGTTCCTGTGCAAGGCCGGGTTCGAGGCCGAGCTGGCCCGCGAGATCGCCACCGAGGCGATGCTGCACGCGCTGGAGGCTTGGCCGACCCCCGAAGACCCGCGGGCCTGGGTCCGCCGCGTCGCCGGGCGGCTGCTCGACGCCGTCGGCGAAACGCCCGCGGACCGGGCCGGCGACCCGCAGGACGACGAGAAGCTGGCCGCCCTGGTCGACCAGCACGCGGGATTCATCGACCTGCTCGCCTCCCTCCCCGGCCAGCAGCGGATGGTCCTCGCCTGGTCCCTCGACGGCTTCACGCCCACACAGATCGCGACGGCGCTGCGTGTCGCCCCCGCGACCGTCCGCTCCAACCTCCGCCACGTGCGGGAACGCCTCAGGCGCCACCGGGCCGCACGACCCGGCGACCAGCGGGACAGGGAAGGGTGAGCACCATGCCGGCAACCGAGTACGGGGACCCCGCGACCACGGAGCTGCTGCGGGAGTCCAACGCCGCGCTGCACGACTCGCTGCGCGTCGGCCTCGACGTGGAGGGCACCCTGCTCCGGGTGCGCAGCCGCGCCCTCGTCCGGGAGATAGCCGCGGCGCAGCCCCCGGAAGCCTTCCCCTCGCACTGGCGGCGGCACGACGAGCCGGTCGCCGACGCGATCGCCGGTGACCACGCCGCGACCGCCCGCCTGCTCGCCACCATCCGGCCGCTGGTGGTGCGCTACTGCCGCGCCCGCGTCGGCCGCCACGAGCGGTCGTTCGCCTCGGCCGACGACGTCGCCCAGGAGGTGTGCGTGGCCGTGCTGACCGCGCTGCCGTCCTACCGCGACCAGGGCCGCCCGTTCCTCGCGTTCGTCTACGGCATCGCCCAGCACAAGGTCGCCGACGCGCACCGCGCCGCGGCCCGCAACCGCGCCGACCCGGTCCCCGAAGTCCCCGACGGCGTGTCCGAAGCGGACGGCCCGGAGCAGCACGCCCTGCGGTTCGAGCTGAACGAACGCCTCGCGCGGCTGCTGGACGTGCTGCCGGCCAAGCAGCGCGAGATCGTCGTGCTGCGGGTGGTCGTCGGGCTGTCGGCGGAGGAGACGGCCGCGGCGGTGGGCTCGACGCCCGGCGCGGTGCGCGTCGCCCAGCACCGCGCGCTGGCGCGGCTGCGCAGGCTGCTGACCGGCGAAGAAGACTGACCGGCTACCGCAGGTCCGCGACGCCGGGAACGACCACGCCGTACAGGTCGGCGATGGTCGCCAAGGCGCCGTGGTGCAGCTCCGCGGCGGTCACCTCGGCGACCGGGGTCGCCAGCGGCCGGGTGGCGCAGGCATCGGCGACGACGGTCGGGCGGTTGCCGCGCAGGAACGCGCCCTCGGCGGTGAACGTGACGCACATG
Source organism: Amycolatopsis sp. NBRC 101858 (assembly GCF_030269325.1). Lineage (GTDB taxonomy): Bacteria > Actinomycetota > Actinomycetes > Mycobacteriales > Pseudonocardiaceae > Amycolatopsis > Amycolatopsis ponsaeliensis. The sequence continues at coordinate 580,106 of NZ_BSTD01000003.1, forward strand.
TTCGTCATGAACCCGGCGACGACCACGTCCTCGTACCCGGCGGCGTCGACCCGCTCGCCGAGCTCGGTGCCCACGAAGGCGTTCGGCACCTTCTTGACCACCACCGCCTCGCCGTCCGCGGGCGCGACGGCCGGGTGGATGCCGCCGATCTCGGCCCGCACGTCGTACGGCGTGCCTTCGCCGCCGTCGTTGACGACGTGGATCACGGTCGTCCCGGCGGCGCGGGCCGCCGCGAGCAGGTCTCGGGCCGCGGCCAGCGCGGGCCGCCACCCCGCCAGCTCCATGACACCGCGGGTGTAGGTGTTCTGGTAGTCGACCAGGATCAGCGTCGAGCCGGCCAGTGCGGCCGGGGTCCCGTCGAGCCCGTTCAGCTCACGCAACGTCGTCCTCGCCATGTTCGGGTGTCCTTTCGCGGTGTTCGCCCGGCTCGCCCGGGCACCACCGACGCTAAGCTCGACCGGAAGTGTCGGCAATGACATGCTCGACGCAGAAACCGACACGGAACGGAACGTGATGGAGCACCCCGAGCGGCTGGTCGTGGTCGTCCTCTTCGACCGGGTCGACCTGCTCGACGTGACCGGCCCCGCCGAGGTTTTCTCGCTGCTGCACCGGGAACTGGACCGTCCCTCGGGCTACCGCGTGCTCCTCGCCGCCGAGACGCCGGACCCGGTGACCACCTCCGCCGGGGTGCGTGTGCTGCCCGACATCACCTTCGAGGACCTGGCCGGCACGCCGATCGACAGCCTGGTCGTGCCGGGCGCGGTGACCGTCGGGGCGAACCGGGAGATCGTCGCCCGGTGCGACCCGGCCGTGGTCGAGACCGTGCGCAAGCTGGCCGGCCAGGCCCGCCGGGTGGCGTCCGTCTGCGTCGGGGCGCACCTGCTGGCGGCCGCCGGGCTGCTCGACGGCAAGCGCGCCACCACGCACTGGTCCACCGCCCGGCAGCTCGCCGCGGACCACCCCGGGGTCACCGTCGACGCCGACCCGATCTTCATCCGCGACGGCAGCGTGTGGACCGGGGCCGGGCTGAGTGCCTGCCTGGACCTCGCCCTGGCGCTGGTCGCGGACGACTTCGGGCCCGGGCCGGCGTCCCGGGTCGCCCGCCAGCTCGTCATGTTCCTCCGGCGACCGGGCGGGCAGAGCCAGTTCAGCGTGGGCATCGAACCGGCGTCGGCGACCCGGCGCGTCGACGAGCTGCGCCAGTACATCGCCGCCCACCTCGCCGACGCGCTCACGGTGACCGAGCTCGCCGCCCGGGTCCACCTGACCGACCGGCAGATCACGCGCGTGTTCAAGGCCGAGCTGGGCATGACGCCCGCCGCCTACGTCGAGCACGCGCGGGTCGAGGCGGCCCGCCAGCGGCTGGAAACCACCGACGACACGCTCTCGCGCATCGCCGGTACCTGCGGGTTCGGCACGGTGTCCACGCTGACCCGGGCGTTCCGCCGGACGGTGAACACGACGCCGGGCGAGTACCGCGAGCGGTTCCGGGTCGAACCGGCCTAGCGCCGCACGCTGTCCAGGACGAACTCCTCCAGCGCCGCCGCCGGTCCCTCCTGGGATTCCCGCGACAGCAACATGAACTCGATCTCGCCGGGCTCGGGCAGGCCGTCGAGCTCGACGAGGTCGGCGGGCACCAGGCTGCGCGCGTGCAGGGTGACACCGAGCCCGGCCGCCGCCGCGGCCCGCAGGCCGGTGAGGCTCGACGTCTGGCACGCGGCCCGCCACTCCAGCCCGGCGCGTTCGAGGCACTCCACGGCGAGCTGCCGCGTGATCGAGGGCATCGGGTACTGCACCAGCGGCACCGGCTGGCCGGGCTCCAGCACCGTCGCCGCCGAGCCGATCCAGACCAGCGGCTCCCGCCAGAGCAGCCGGCCGTGGTGCGCGCCCGGGCGGCGCTTGCCCAGCACCAGGTCCAGCTGGCCGGCACGCAGCCGCTGCGCGAGGACGTCCGAGAGCTCGACGGTCAGCTCGACGTCCACCAGCGGGTGGCTGCGGCGCAGCCGGTGCAGGATCTCCGGCAGCTCGCCGAGCGCGAAGTCCTCCGAGACGCCGAAGCGCACGCGGCCACGCAGCTCGGCGCCGCGGAAGTGCCGCTCGGCCCGCTCTTCGGTGTCGACGATCGTCTGGGCGAACCCCAGCATCGCCTGCCCGCGCGCGGTGAGCTCGACGGTGTGGGTGTCGCGGGCGAAGAGCAGCCCGCCCGAGTCGCGCTCGAGGCGCCGGACGTGCTGGCTGACCGTCGGCTGGCCGACCCCCAGCCGCCGCGCGGCCGCGGTGAAGCTGCGCGTCTCGGCGACGGCGAGGAACGAACGGCACAGGCGTGGGTCCAGCACCCGGCCACTTTATCGCGATCCGCGATGACAGTCAGTCCGGTCATCGGGGTTCACAATGAGCGCGCGGTCGCCGAGAATTGCCGTGGAAGGAGATCCATGTCCCGGTTACGTCTCGACCCGTTCGTCGTCGCCATCCTCGCCACCGTCGGGATCGCCACGCTGCTGCCCGCCTCGGGCGTCGTCGCCGACGGTTTCGGCACGGCCACCACGATCGCCGTCGGGTTGCTGTTCTTCCTTTACGGCGCCCGGTTGTCCACCCAGGAAGCCGTCGACGGGCTGCGGCACTGGCGGCTGCACGCGGTCGTGCTGGCTGCGACGTTCGTCCTCTTCCCGCTGCTCGGCCTGGCGCTGTTCCTGCTGCCGTCGTCGGTGCTGCCCGCCCAGCTCGCCGCCGGCGTGCTGTTCCTGGCCGTGCTGCCTTCGACCGTGCAGTCGTCGATCGCGTTCACCTCGATCGCCCGCGGCAACGTCGCGGCGGCGATCTGCAGCGCGTCGCTGTCCAACCTGGCCGGGATCGTGCTGACGCCGTTGCTGGTGGCGCTGCTGCTGTCCGGGGACGGCGCCGGTGTCGACGGGTCGGCCGTGCTCGGGATCGTGCTGCAGCTGCTGGCGCCGTTCGTCGCGGGCCAGCTCGCGCGGCGCTGGATCGGCGACTGGATCACGCGGAATTCGGCGCCGCTCAAGCTGTTCGACCGCGGGTCGATCCTGCTCGTCGTCTACACGGCGTTCAGCGCGGGCATGGTCGAGGGCATCTGGCACCGGCTCGACGTCGGGCACCTGCTGGTGCTCGTGCTGCTGTGCTGCGTACTGCTCGCGGCGGTGCTGGGCGCGACCGGCTGGGGCGCCCGGCTGCTGGGCTTCGCCCGCGCCGACCGGATCACGATCGTGTTCTGCGGGTCGAAGAAGAGCCTGGCGAGCGGGCTGCCGATGGCGACGGTGCTGTTCGGGCACGCACAGGTGGGGCTGATCGTGCTGCCGCTGATGCTGTTCCACCAGATCCAGCTGATCGTGTGCGCGACGCTGGCCCGCCGGTACGCGCTTTCGGCGTCGCCGGAACTCGTGCCCGCCTGACCGATGAGTTTCCCGGGCGGCCGCAGTCGGTACCGGTGATCCCTACCGGAAGGCGGCACCCATGGCCAAGGTCCTCTACCACATCACGATGTCCCTCGACGGCTTCGTCGCCGGCGTGGGCGACGACATGACGTGGCTGTCCGGCCTGCCCGCCGGGCCGAACCCGCTCGCCGAGCGGCTGCTCGGCGAGATCGGGGCGATCGTGATGGGGCACAACACGTACGCACCGGCGACGGCGGCCGAGGGCAAGGTGTACGGCGGCCGCTGGGAGGGCCCGATCTTCGTGGTGACCCGCTCGGCCGCGCCTTCGCCGGGCTTCACCCTGGTCGACGACCTGGGCAAAGCGGTGACAGCGGCATCGTCGGCGGCGGGCGACGGGTACGTCGCGGTGCTGGGCGCCACGACGGCCCGACGCTGCCTGGAAGCCGGTCTGCTGGACGAGGTGCTGGTGCACGTGGCCCCGATCCTCCTCGGCGACGGCGTCCGGCTGTTCGACCACCCGGGCGGCACCCGGGTGCGGCTCGAGCCCCTGGAGCTGAGCAGCACCGGGCCGATCGGCACGTTCTGGTACCGGGTCGCGTGAGTCACCGGCCTTCGTCAGCGCGCAGCTCCGCACCGTGGCGGTGTTTCACCGTCCACTGTGTACAGGCAGTTGCCGAAGACGGTGTAGCCCTGGAAGACCACGCTGCCCGTGCTCAGCGCCGGCTGCGGGAAGTGGACGCGGTGGTCCTCGGCCGCGGTCGGGCCGTCGCCGGCGCCGGTCGTCCAGGCGGCGCAGGCCACCTGCGTGACCGACGGCAACGGCTTCTGCACCGTGACGCACAGCCTCGGCAAGGTGCCGGAGGCGGTCGTGGTCTCGCCGAACACGCCGAGCGCGTTCAACGGGTTCGTGCTCAACACGGTGCTGGGCTCCGCCACCGCGACCACGTTCCAGGTGCGGGCGATGTTCTCGCAGACCACTCCGAAGGCGTTCGGCCAGATCTGGTTCACCTACGCGGCTTACGGTTCGGCGGCGCCGCCCACCACGACGCCCCAGACGACACCACCGCCGACCACCACGACCACGGCACCGCCGCCGACCACCCAGACCGGCGGCGGAACCTGAGTGGAATCCGCACCCTCACCGCGGCTTGGGCGACGGCTTCCGCAGTTCCTCGGCGAAAATCGCGTCCACGCGCCGGTTCGCGCGGCGCAGGACCCTTGCCGCCGCGCGGATCACGTACCCGACTGCGAACGTGAACAGCAACGCCAGGCCGATGGCCGCGAGGTTCGCCACGAGCGCCTCCCGGTACTGGTGTGCCAGGTAGCCCATGCCCGCCCCGGCGATGACCGCGTCCAGCAGCGCCAGCCGGAGTGCGTGCGGAGCGTGCCGGGAGGCTCGCGGTGCCGTGACCATCGACCACCCTCCCGCCGTTCCGTTCAGCGGCGACGCCCTTGCAACGTAGACGAGCTTGGGCCGGTCGGTGGCCACTTCAACCTGTTTGGCCTACCGGATCTCCCCGGATGGCCGCTGTGATAACTTGAAGCGAACTGAGTCTTCTGTGCGAACGCAAATCCGGGGGCGGTAGCTCAGTTGGTTAGAGCAGGGGACTCATAATCCCTTGGCCGCGGGTTCGAGCCCCGCCCGCCCCACCCGATCGGCCTGATCTTGCTCGGTGCTGACGCACCTTCGCCAGCATCGGGTGGTGATCACTCCCGGGGGACAACCCCCGGACCCCCGGCACGTGGTGGTTGCGTTGGCATGTCCGCTGCGGGTCCACATAGGACGTCAGCGGGCTCGGTCGTAGACCGAGGCCGTCTCGCCCAGCTCGCCCGCTTCGTGGTGGGCCAGCCGCCACTTCGTCGCCGGGAGACCGTCGTCGAACAGCCTGGGCCCGCCGCCCGCGATCTCCGGGCAGACCATCAAATACAGCCGGTCGACCAGGTCCGCTGCCAGCAACGCCTTGATGACGCTCGCACTGCTGTTGACCAGAATGTCACCCGATCCGGTGGACTTCAGGTCCGCGACGACCTCCGCGGCCGGGGCGTTCACCACCCGCGTGCGCTCCCACGGCACCTCGGTCAACGTCGTCGAGAACACCACCTTTTCCGCGCCCACCAGCCACTTCGCGTAACCGCGGTCACGCGGGTCGGCGTTCTCGTCGGCGGCGACCGCCGGCCAGAAACCCAGGAAACCCTCCGCGTTGCGACGCCCGAGCACCGCCGTCGTCGCACCCTCCCGGATACGCGCCAGGTGACGCCGCGCGACCTCGGTCGTCGCGTACGAAACGATCGCGCCCATGTCGCCGGGCCCGCCCGGGCCGTGGTAACGCCCGTCGAGCGTGAGGCTCAGGTTCGCGGTGACCCTGCGCTCGCTCATGGTGATCAGCCCTTTCCTTCGGTGAGCACGTCGGTGAGGTGGTCGAGCACCTGGTCCCAGCCGGTTTCGAGACCGGCGATGGCGGCAGCGGCCCCGACCGTCGTCGCGGTGACGCGCAGGCCCAGCCGCAGCCGGGTCCCGCCGGGCACCGACGCGAGCTCGAGGTCGTAGTGCCCGGTGAAGGACGCCTCGCCGGTCACCGCGAGGTCGAACGCGAGCCGCCCGGGCTCCGCCGCGAGCCGGACCCACCCTTCGGCGTGGTACTCGCCGTCGGCGTCGCGGTAGGCGAGCACCGCACGTCCGCCGGGCCGCGGCTCGAGGACGCAGGCGGTGACCGTCATCGACGGCGGAACCCACCACGACGCCAGCAGCGCCGGGTCGGTCCAGTGCCGCCAGACGAGATCCCGCGGCACCGCCAGCAGCCGCTCGAACGCGAACTCCCGCCCGTCCGCCCACAAGTCGCGATCCGCCGCCGCGGACTCCGCGTCGACGGCCGCGCGGTACCGCGCGACGACGTCCCGCTCGCCCTGGTGCGCTTCGGTCGCCTTCGCCAGCTCCGCCAGCCGGCCCGCGAACGCCGCCAGCGGCTCGGATTCGAGGGCGTAGACGCGACGCTGCCCCAGCGGGAACACGGTGACGAGCCCGGCGCGGGCGAGGGTCTGGAGGTGCTTGGAGGTCTGCGGCTGCCGCAGGCCGGTCAGCTCGGCCAGCTCCCCGACCGACCGGGGACGCTCGGCGAGCAGCTCGACGAGGCGCCACCGCGCCGCGTCCCCCAGTGCTGCCGCGATTCCGTCCACAGCCATTCCGTCCACAACACGGAGTATTCAGATCACAGAATATTCATGTCAAGGAATATCACTCAGGGACTTTCCGAGGCCACCCAGCGCAGTCCGTAGGCGTAACCCAGCTGTGGCGCGGTGAACTCCTGCGCCACCTCGCACGCGCCGTCGAGGGAAAGCGCCGGGCCCGGCTTGGCCGGGTCGGCGAGCACCGAGGGCGGGACCCGGTCCACGCGCCACACCGTCCACGGCAGCCGCTGGGGGTCGAACCGGACCCGCACGGTGAACGACTCGCACGTCACCAGCGGTACGAACGTGTACGACGGCCGGATGGGCAGGCCGTCCCGGATCCGGATGACCAGGGCGTAGGTGTGGGTGTCGCCGCGCGCCAGGGGCCGCGGGAGGTCGAGCAGCCAGCGGAAGTGCCGCTGCCCCATCCGCTGGGCGTCGGTGATCCGGACGCCCTGCTGGGCGTCGGCGGCCACCCGCCGTTCGCCGTCGCCGCCGTCCTCGACGCGGGGCACGGTGAACTGCGCGGAGATCCGGCTCAGCCCGTCGCGCGTCGCGACGATCTGCCGTTCCTCGATCAGCTCCGGCTCGGCGGTGTCCAGCCGCAGGATCGCCCGGAGCCGCTTGACGAACCAGCCCTGGTCGGGATCGTCGGGCACCCCGTCGCCGGGGCGCAGGCCGGCTTCGATCTCGGCGGCCAGGCGCACGAACGACCGGTCGATCCGGCGCCGGGCCGTGCGGTCGGACACCCGCAACCGGTCGGCGAGGACCCCGACGCGGTCGCTGAGCAACGCGTGCTGCGCGCCGGGGGCGATGCCGAGCGCGACGTTGACCGCGAGCTGGTCGTCGGCCGGGAATTCGGCGATCGCGGCGGAAATGGCGTCGCGCAGGACGCGCCGCGCTTCGCGGTCGTTGGCCGTCCGGTGAATTTCACACCAGCCGGAAACGAGCGGCCCGAGCCGGCTCCGCAGCCGTTCGGTTTCCAATCCCCAGCCGCGGCGCAAAGTGGTGAGTTCGCGGAGCAACCCGTCCTCGTATGCCATGGGATTTCGATTGTGACACGCGGACTTCCGCGCGATCGGCGGTGCGGGCTGCGCCGATCAGGTGATTCCCGGGTGGCCAGCCGCTGGCCAGTTCCGGCGTGATTCGGCCAGGCGGCGGCCTTTTCCTGTTCCTCCGCTGACCGACCATTTCCCCGTCGACGACATCGGGGAGGACGAGTTGCTCGACACCACCTTTCCGGCCGCCGTCGCGGACGTCCGGCAGCTGGCCCGCGACGGCCGGCTCGCGGACTCGGCGGCGGCCGCCCCGCCCGGCGAACTCGCCCGCCTGCGCGGCGCGGTCTACAGCATCGCCTGGCCACTGGTCTTCGCCCGGATCACCAAGCCGCTGGAGCGGCAGCGCCGGCACCCGGACTGCGCCCGCGGGCTCGAATGGCTGCGGCCCGACTGCCTCGACCGGTTCCACGACGACGTCGAAGCCGTCGTCGAGCACGCTTTGCGGCGCGCGACGGACCCGATCGACAACTTCGACGGCTGGCTGGCGACCCGGCTGAGCCCGGCGACGGTCGACGCGCACCGGCGGCGGCGCGGCGAGATCGGGGCCCTGCAACGGCCTCGCCTGCCGGCCTGGCTGGGCGAGGCCCTCGGCGGCGACCCGTGGCTGTGCGACCTCGCCGTCCAGATCCTGGTGTGGGCCGGGGTGCCGGCGACCGCGGGTGCCGAGCTGTGGCCGCTGGACGGCTGGGGGGCGCGCCGCGCCGAGGTCACCGGGGCGCCGCCGGGCGGCCACGACACGCGCGACACGCTCGACCGCGAGGTGCGGACGGTCCTGGCCGCCATGGGCACCAAGCCGAAGTGGTACGCCGAGCACGTCGAGCGCCCGCTGGGGCACAAGCGGGCACCGGTGGCGCCGATGCCGGCGGACAGCGCGGCCGAGCCGGCCCCACTGCGGCTCGTGGGCCCCGAGGAGACCGACGACGCCCGGCTCGCGGCCCGGGCCGAGCAGGCACTGCGCGCGATCGAGAGGCGGCTGGACCGCGGCGAGGACCCGCCGACGGCGGTCGCGACGGTGGTCCGGCGAGTGTTCGGATCGGGCGGAGACGCGCTCGACCGATTGCCGCACAACGGATCCGCCCGCGACGATTGGTTAGCCACGGCTCTCGCCGACGAGGCCCGGCTCGACCGGATCGTGACGACGGTCTTGGCTGTCCTCGGCCGCTGAGCCCGGGTTCGGGTGCCGAGGGGGCCGGCTGGAGCTGACCGCATCCTCGGGCGCCCAGCGGGGTTGCCCGTACCGAGCGGGCCCGACAGCATCGGCCAGCTCCCGGCAACCGGCCGGTGGGCGCGGTCCCGCATCCCGGCCGTGGGCCGCCGAACGCGGGTGCGCGCATGCGGGCCCGACGACATCGCCCGGGTCCCCCGCCGCCGGGCGCGATCCCGCGTCGCGGCTTTCCTCTACCGCTGTGCGCAGGCGGGCGTCCAGCTCTTCGAACAGCACCTCCGGCGGGCAGCCGGCCGCTCGGGCCCGGGTCTCGGCCGATACCAGCTCGGCCAGCAACACCTCGCGCACCGCCACTCGGGTTGCGCGCGGGAGTCTTGTGGGCGGGACAGCTGATCCGGCCACCCCGGCCTCCTTTCACCCGGTGCCGGGTTCGGCCGGCCCAGCCTTCCCCTGACGGACGGCCGACCGCCGTCAACGCCACCACGACGGCGGGGGCACCGGCAGCCGCAGCGGGCGGCCGGTGTGGCGGCCCGCCCAGGAGTCGGCGAGCCTGCGGGTCAGCGCTACCGGCCCGAGCAGGCTGTCCTCCCACACCGGGGTCAGCTCGCCGGCCCGGCGCAGCATCGTTTCGGCCGTGGCGCAGAAGGAAATGATCGCCGCGACGGCGGCGTCGGCCCGCGCGAACGGCCAGGCGACCGCGGCTCCGGGCAGGCCCGCCGGCATGGCCAGGCCGGGGCCGGCGGTGCAGGTGCGGGCCAGCTGGACGGCGAGGTCGAACTCGGCCGCTTCGGCGTGGTGCTGCCGGGCCCGCCAGCGAGGCGAGGCCCCCGCGGCGTGCAGCCCGGCGAGCCGGGCGGCGACCAGCCCGTCCCACACCGCCATGAGCACCCCTCGCGTGTCGGCCGGGTGCGCGCCGGCGAGCTCGAGGGTGACGGCGCTGAGCCAGGCACAAGGGTCCTTGACTTGACGATCGACGGCGACGGTCACGGCAGACAGTCTCGCACCGGAATCCACGTCCGACCGCAAGTTGATCATGGTTCGCGGCAGGACCACCCGGTCGGTGGCGAACCGTTGAGCGGCTGGGTCATTCCTTCGGGCACTGCGCGTGACCAAACAGTTACGACTGTGCCATCATGTCGGCGCTCAGTGCCGAGCACGCCCCCTTCGTTTTCCCTCTCCGAAAGGCCGTCGCAGCGTGATCAAGACCAGCAAGAGCCGGGCCGGCACCCAGCGAGTGACGTTCAGCCTCCCCGCCGGGGCACCACCCGGGCGCGTGAGCGTGGTGGGATCGTTCAACGACTGGACGCCGGGCCGCCACCACCTGACGACCCGCTCCAACGGCCGCCGGTCGGCGTCGGTGGACGTGGCGCCGGGCACCGTGATCCAGTTCCGCTACCTCGGCGAGAACGGCCTGTGGTTCGACGACCCCGACCTGCCGGACCGCGCGGACGGCAACTGCGTCTACTCGACGAACTGAGACGAACCGAGACGAACCGAGGGGTTCAGGACTTCCGGCGCGGCTTCCCGCGCTTCGGAGCGCCGCCACCCCGCCGGGCCGGCTTGCCGGCCGACTTCGCGACCGCCGGCTTCCGCTCCGGGCGCTTCTTCTCCGCCTGCGCGGGCTGGCGGCCGCGCGTGCTGTTGACCGTGCGGCCGCGGACGATGCCGATGAACGTCTCCATCAGGTCCGTCGTCTCGTCCTCGAGCCACGACAGCGCCACGCTCGACTGGGGCGCGTCGGTCACCGTCCGGTAGGTCAGGTCGCGGCGGTGGTGGAGGCGGGCCAGGGACTGCGGGACCACCAGCACCCCCACCCCCGCGGCCACCAGCTCGATCGCGTCCGCCGTCGTCTCGGGGCGCGAGACCGCCGCCCGGCCCGGGAGCGCGGACCACTCGATCGTGTCATCCAGCGGCGAAAGCACGACCTCGTCGGCCAAGTCCGCTGTGGACACTTCGTCCGCCGCCGCGACGACGTGGTCCTTGGCGACGACCACGACCGTCGTCTCCGTGTAGAGCGGGATCGCGTGGAGGCCGTCACGGTCGATCGGGGACCGCAGCAGCGCCGCATCCGCGCCCTGCGCCCGGAGCAGCTCCGTCGCGTCGGCCGCGGCGACCGGGACCAGCTCCAGCGGGACGTCCGGCTGCCGCTCGGCCCACGTCCGCACCCACTTGGCGGGCGTCGCGCCGGGGACGTACGCGAGACGGAACGAGGTCACCGGGTCAGGCTACCGGGCGGGGCGCTGGCTACCCTGGACGGCATGACGTCGCACAAGACCACCCAGACGATGAAGCCCGCGACGGCGGCGAAGAAGCTGGGTGTGTACCTCGAAGCCACGCCCCCGGAGTTCCAGGAGGGCGTCGTCTCGCGCGACGAGCTGAACGCGCTGCAGGCCGAGCCGCCCGAGTGGCTGCGCGAGCTGCGCCGCACCGGCCCGCACCCGCGGCCGGTCGTCGCGGCGAAGCTGGGCGTCTCGATCGGCGGCCTCAGCCGCGGCGGGATCACCGAGGCGCTCACCACCGAGCAGATCGACGCGCTGAAGACCGAGAACCCCGACTGGCTGGTGCGGGAACGCGCCACCCAAGCCGAGGTGCGCAAGGAAACCGTGCGGGTCAAGGAGAAGGAGCACTGACCACGCTCGAGGAGGCGCAGCGCCTCGACGCCGCGGACGAGCTGGCCGCGTTCCGCGACCGCTTCGTCCCGATCACCGACCCCGGCGTCGTCGCCTACCTCGACGGGAACTCGCTGGGCCGTCCCCTGCGCGCGACGGCCGAACGGCTGCAGGAGCTCGTCGCCGACCAGTGGGGCGCCCGGCTGATCCGGTCCTGGGAAGAGCGCTGGCTCGACCTCCCCGAGCGGATCGGCGACGAGCTGGGCCGCGTCGCGCTCGGCGCGGCGCCCGGCCAGACCATCGTCGCCGACTCGACGTCCGTGTGCCTGTACAAGACGCTGCGGGCGGCGGCCGCGCTCCGGCCGGGGCGCGCCGAGATCGTCACCGACTCCGCCAACTTCCCCACCGACCGGTTCCTCGTCGAGAGCGTCGCCGCCGAACTCGGCCACACCGTGCGGTGGATCGAAGGCGGTGACGTCCGCGCCGAGGACGTCGCCGCGGTCACCGGGCCGCGCACCGCGGCCGTCGTGCTGTCCCATGTGGACTACCGCAGCGCCGCGATCGCGGACCTCACGGGCATCACGCGGCTGGTGCACGACCGCGGCGCGCTCACCGTCTGGGACCTCTGCCACAGCGTCGGCTCGATCCCGGTCGAGCTGGACGCCGGCGGCGCCGACTTCGCCGTCGGCTGCACGTACAAGTTCCTCAACGCCGGGCCCGGCGCGCCCGCCTTCCTCTACGTGAACTCGCGCCACCACGCGGAGTTCGGGCAGCCGATCACCGGCTGGATGGGCGCGGCCGACACGTTCGGCATGGCCGAGCACTACGTGCCCGCACCCGGCATCCGCCGCGCGCTGTCCGGCACGCCGCCGGTGCTCGGCATGGTGGGCGTCCAGGAAGGCGTCGCGCTGCTGGCCGAAGCCGGGATCGAGCGCGTGCGCGCCAAGGCCGTCGCGCTGGGGCGGTGGGTGCTCGATCTCGCCGACGAGTGGCTCGTCCCGCTCGGCTTCACGGTGGCCTCGCCGCGCGAGGACGCCCGCCGCGGCGGCCACGTCACCCTGCGCCACCCGGACGCCGAACGGCTTTCCCGGGTGCTCATCGAGAACGGCGTGCTGATCGACTTCCGCCGTCCGGACGGCATCCGCGTCGGATTGAGCCCGCTGACCACCGGGTTCACCGAGGTCCGCGCGGCCATGGACCGCATCCGCGAACTCGCCGCCTGACTCGCACCGCGTCGGCAGCGGCCGGCGTCGCGCCAGATAGTAGCCAAGTACTTAGTAGCCATGTACTGTATCTGGCATGAGCACTCCGGGGCACCTGGTCTGGCGACTGTCGATGAAGTGGCGGGTGGCCGTCGACCGCGCACTGGCCCCGGTCGGCCTGACGCACGCCCAGTACGTCTTCCTGTCCTCGCTCTTCGGCCTGGAGCGCGCCGGAACGACGCCGAGCCAGCGGGAACTCGCCGACCACACCGGGCTCGAGGCGCTCTACGTCTCGAAGCTGGCGCGCTCGCTCGACGCCGGCGGTCTCGTCGAACGCACCCGCGACGCCGCGGACACGCGCACCGTCCGGCTGGCCCTCACCGATCGCGGCCGCGACGTCGTCGAGCCCGCGATCGCGACCGTGGCCGACCTGCTCGACCGGCTCCTCGCGCCCCTCGGCGGCCGGGACGGCGACCGCACCGCGGCGCTGGCACGCGAGCTCACCCTCCTCCTCGACACCCCCCTGGATCCCTGAAGGGACAAGACATGACCCTGCACTTCGAAGAGACCGGATCCGGCACCCCGATCGTCTTCCTGCACGGCAACCCCGGCTCGTCGCACGGCTGGCGCCTCGTCCTCCCCCACGTCGGCGGCGGCCGGCTGCTCGCGCCCGACCTCATCGGCATGGGCCGCTCCCCCAAGCCCGACATCGGCTACTCCTTCGCCGACCACGCCCGCCACCTCGACGCCTGGTTCGACGAACTCGGCCTGGACGACGTCGTCCTCGTCGGCCACGACTGGGGTGGCGCGCTCGCCTTCGACCACGCCGCCCGGCACCCGGGCCGCGTCCGCGGGATCGCGTTCTTCGAGACCATCCTCAAGCCGATGGCCTGGGACGACCTGTCGCCCCAGGCGGCCGAGCGGTCGCGCAAGATCCGCACGCCGGGCGTCGGCGAGGAAATGGTGCTGGAGCAGAACCTGTTCGTGCGGCAGGCGTTCACCGGCGGGGTGCGCACACCGGTGGCGGATCTCGAGCCGTACCTCGCGCCGTTCCCCACGCCCGAGAGCCGCCGCCCGATCCTCGCCTGGGCGCGGCAGCTGCCGCTCGGCGGCGAGCCGGCCGAGCTGATCCCCCGCATCGAGGCCTACGACGAGTGGCTGAAGACCAGCACCGGCACGCCGAAGCTGCTCATGACCTTCGAAGGCTCGCCCACGCTGCTCATCGGCGAACAGCTGGTGCGGTGGTGCGAAGGGAACGTCGCCGCGCTCGACGTCGTCGCCTGCGGGGAAGCCGGGCACCACGCCCAGGAGGACCGGCCGAAGGAGATCGGCACCGAGATCTCGGCGTGGCTGGACCGGCACGCCCTCCGGTGAGTCAGCGGTGCCGCAGCGGCGGGGTCGCGTCCAGGCCGAGGACGCGGGCCGCGACCCACGCGAGCGCGTCGGCCGTGCGGGCCGGGGTGTCCGACGGCTGCATGACGTGGCTGAGCACCGTGCGGACCACGACGTCGATGACCGCCGTGAGCTGCTCGTCGGTGAGGTCGGGCCGGTAGGCCGGCACGCGCGTGGCGAGCATCGCCTTCGCCTGCTTCAGCAGTGAGCCCGCCTGGGTCGTGAGCAGCGGGAGGAGCTCGTGCGCGGTGCCGTGCGTCGCGGACGCGATCGCCTGCAGCAGGAGGTTGTCGTCGGCGAGCTCGAGCACCGCGCGGACGGCTTCGTAGAACGCCTCGACGAGGTCGTCCGGGTACCGCTCGAAAGCCGTGTCGACGACCGAGAGGAACCGGGCGAGCTCGTGCGCGACCATCGCCTCGGCCAGCGCGGTCTTGGAGCCGATCTCGTTGTAGACGGTCTGGCGGCTGACCCCGACGACCTCGGCCAGGCGGGCCATCGTGACCGACGACCACCCCGACCGGGCGGTCAGCTCGATCGCCGCGGTGATGATCGGCTGCCGGTGCTGACCACCTTCGGGCGCCGCCGGAAGTGCCGCACTCATGGTCGCCATCCTAAGCCGCGCCCGCGAAGGCCAGCGCCTCCGCCCACGCTGCCCGCCCCGCGATGCGGCGGCGGTACTTCATGATCTCGCGCGGCCGGTCGACGGTCAGCGCGCCGGCGATCCGGTCGCCGCGGCGGTACAACGTCACCCCGCCCGCGGACACCACCTCGTCGGCGCGCGGGGTGCCGACGAACTGGATCCGGTGGCCGTACCAGTCGGACCAGAAGTACGGCACGGCTGCCAGCGCCCGCGCCGCCGCCGGGTCGAGCGCGTGCCGGGCGGCGGCCGCACCCTGCTCGGCCGCGTTCGTCCAGTGCTCGAGCCGCATCGGCTCGCCGTCGAAGAGCGGGTTCGCGACGTGCGCGACGTCGCCCGCCGCGTAGACGCCCGGCACTCCGGCGGACAGCGTCGCATCGCACACCACACCGCGGTCACGCTCGTGCAGCGTCAGCCCGCTGTCCTCGAGCCACCCGGTGGCCGGGGCCGCGCCGATGCCGGCGACCACGAGGTCCGCAGGGAGGACCTCGCCAGTGGAGAGCCGGACGCCGCCCCCGTCGACGGCGGTGACCTCGGTGGCGAGCCGCAGGTCGGTGCCGGCCGCGTGGTGCAGCCCGGCCAGCTCCGCCCCGGCCACCTCGCCGACGGCGCGGGCGAGCGGGACGGCCGAGGCTTCCACGATCGTCACCGGCAGGCCGCGCTTGCGGGCCGCCGACGCGACTTCCGAGCCGATGAACCCGGCGCCGACCACGACGGTGCGGGCGCCGTCGTCCAGTGCGGCGCGCACCGCGACGGCGTCTTCGGCGGTGCGCAGCGTGCGCGCTCCGGGGAGCCGGCGTGCGGTCGCGCCGGTGGCGATGACGAGGGCGTCGTACCCCACGGCCGCGCCCGCGACCATCACTTCGCACGCGTCGGTGTCGAGGCTCTCGGCCGGTGTGCCCAGCATCAGTTCGACGCCGAGTTCGTCCCGCAGCACGGTTTCCGGGTGGAACGGCCGGACGTGATCCGGGCCGCCGGCGTCCAGGAACGCCTTCGACAGCGGCGGCCGGTCGTAGGGCAGGTGCTCCTCGGCGCCGACCAGCACGATCCGGCCGCGGTAGCCGGTGCGGCGCGCGGACTCCACCGCGCGCAGCCCGGCCAGCGACGCACCGACGACGACCAGCGTCATGTCAGCTTCAGGGCGAGCACGGGACAGGAGTCGACCGCCGCGGCGACGTCGGTCCGGTGTTCCTCGCCGGGGCGCTCGTCGAGCACCACGACCGTGCCGTCGTCGCCCACCTCGAAGAAGTCCGGCGCCATCGCCTCGCACATGCCGAGGCCGTCGCACTTGCCGCGGTCCGCTTCGATCCGCATCACGCACCCACCCGGCCCGGCGCGACGAAGTCGACCTTCTCGCGCACGCCGCAGTCCGGGCAGCACCACGAGTCCGGGATCGCCGACCACGGCGTGCCGGCCGGGAAGCCCTCGCGCGGGTCGCCGAGCTTCTCGTCGTAGACGTAGCCGCAGCCCGGGCACATGCCGCCCTCGCTGGCGTCGCCGTGGGTGTCGGCCCGGTCCTCGGCCGCGGTGACGCGGGTGCCGTAGCGCGCGAGGATCTTGTCGCGCTTGCCCGGCTGGAGGTTGGCCCGGGAGAGATCGCCGTCGAAGTGGGCTAGCACCCGCGGGTCCATCACGCGGCGCCACACCGGCGGGATCAGCGCGAGCACGATCATCCCGGCGTACCCGGTGGGCAGCACCGGCGACTCGGCGAAGTCGCGCAGCGTCTGGTAGCGCCGGGTGGGGTTGGCGTGGTGGTCGCTGTGCCGCTGCAGGTGGTAGAGCAGGACGTTGGTGGCGATGTTGTTGGAGTTCCAGCTGTGGCTGGGATCCACGCGCTCGTAGCGGCGCTTCCCGGGCGCGCCGACGCGCTGCCGCAGCATGCCGTAGTGCTCCATGTAGTTGACGACCTCGAGCAGCGAGAACCCGACGACGGCCTGGATCACCAGGTACGGCAGGACGCCCACGCCGAGCCACGCGATCATCGCGGCCCACAGCACGGCCGACATCAGCCAGGCGTTGAGGACGTCGTTGCCGAGGCGGTACGGGTGCTTGTCCCGGCGGGCGTAGCGCTTGCGCTCCAGGCGCCATGCGGACTTCAGCGAGCCGAAGACCGTGCGCGGCCAGAAGCGGTAGAAGCTTTCGCCGACGCGGCTGCTCGCCGGGTCCTCCGGCGTGGCCACGCGGACGTGGTGGCCGCGGTTGTGCTCGATGTAGAAGTGGCCGTAGAAGCTCTGCGCCAGCGCGATCTTCGACAGCCAGCGCTCGTGGCTTTCCTTCTTGTGGCCCAGTTCGTGCGCGGTGTTGATGCCGATCCCGCCGATGCAGCCGATGGAGATCGCGAGCCCGATCTTGTCGGCGACGCCCAGGCCGCCGTGCGCGACCAGCCAGAACGCCGCGGCGAAGCCGAGGTACTGCACGGGCAGGAAGGCGAAGGTGATCCAGCGGTAGTAGCGGTCGCGCTCCAGCCGTTCGAGGACGTCGTCGGGCGGGTTGCTGCGGTCCAGGCCGGCGACCAGGTCGATCAGCGGCACGATCACGAGGATCACGACGGGCCCGATCCAGAACCAGCCGGCCCAGCCGGTCGCCGCGTGCAGGCCGATGGCGAGGAACGCCAGGGACGGCACGACCAGGCCGATGAGCCACAGGTAGCGCTTGCGGTCGCGCCACCGCTCGGTCGACCCGGCGGGGATCGTTGCTCCGCTCATCACACCCTCCTTCGTTGGCTGGGTTTACAGAACGATAGGCGATGTCCATCGTGATTGACAAGAAGGGGTCTGATGTAAAGCCAGTTCCGGATCACCAGGACTCCGCGACCGCCTGGTCGTGACGAAGATCATCTCCAGTCGGAGCGGCACGCAGTGTTGCCGCCGGAGGACCGACAAAGGGGGCCGCGCAGGGCAGTCGCGGTGCCCGTTCTTTCCCGGCCCGCGGACCAAGGACACGCCAGGTCGGGTGAATTCACTTTCACCCGTTCGGCCCAGTGTGCAACCTCCGGAAATACCGCCCGAGCCCGTTACCAGAGGAAATGGGAGTAGTCGGCCCGACGCACTCGGTAAACACCGTTCGCGCTTCGCCGGACAACCGTCCGCAGGCCGGGTCAGCACCACCGCTCCTCACTGGTTCGTGGTAAAAAACGGACCCTGATCGATTCCGCGGCAACACGGAGGGTGAGGCGAAGACGGGTGACGGCGGCAGCTGTGTCCCATCGTCGTGTCCGCTTCCTCGTCCGGGTCCCCGTTTATCGCCGACCGTCACTCAGGAGTTCGTGAACCGCCGTGCAGAACAAAGACGCTCAGGACGAGTCGGACAAGCCGTACGACAAGTCGATCCGCAAAAGGCTGACCAGGACCGTTCTCATTCCCAGCGTGACCCTGCTGGTGCTGTGGATCGCGGTCTCCTCCTACTTCCTCTTCAACGGCGTTTACGTCCGGCTGGTCGCGGCCTCCGTGCGCGAGGTGTCCATCCCCGCCGCCACCGCGCTGGCCGAGTTCCAGAAGGAACGCCAGACCGCGCTGCAGTACCTCGACGACCCGGCGCTCGGCCCGGGGCGCCTGCAGCAACAGCAGAAGGCGACCGACGAAAAGCTCGGCGCCCTCCAGGACGCGTTCGCCGCGACGATCTCCAACGCGCCGGACGAGATCGCGGCCAAGGTCAACGCCCTGAAGTCCCAGTTCGACCAGCTGCCCGTGCTGCGCTCGCAGATCAGCTTCCGCAGCATCGACCGCGGCCAGGTCAACAACTACTACAACGGCGTGATGGACACGGCGTCCAACCTCTTCGACACCCAGGCCCGCGTCGTGCCCGACGCCGACGCCGCGACCGGTGGCATCACGGCGACCTCGGTCTTCCGCGCCGGGGACGCCATGTCGCGTGAGACGTCGCTCGTCTCGACGGCCTTCTCGGCCGGCACCTTCGCGCCGGAGGACTTCGCCCAGTTCGCGCAGCTGTCCGGGACCTACCGGACGCAGCTGGCGCAGATCGAGCCGTTCCTCGACCCGAGCGTCCGCACCAAGTACCAGGCGCTGGCCAAGAGCACCGCCTGGCAGCAGCTGGCCACCGCCGAGGTGGGGATCGTCAAGCACGGCCCGTGGTCGCCCAGCGAGCAGAACTCCGTGCCCGTGTCCGAAACGGACTGGCTGAACGCGACGAACCAGGTCGCCCAGGGGCTCAACGACCTCGCCATCACCCAGGCGGACAAGGTTTCCGCAGCCGCGATCGACTCCGGTGACGCCCAGCTGCGCAACGTGATCATCGGCAGCATCCTGGCGCTGCTCGCGTCGCTGGCGGCGATCATCGTCGCGGTGCGGGTGTCCCGCTCGCTCGTCGACCGCGCCCTGATGACCCGCCTCGCCCGGCTGCGCAACGACTCGCTCGACCTCGCCCGCAACCGCCTGCCGGACATCGTGGCGCGGCTGAAGAACGGCGAAGCCGTCGACCTGAAGGAAGAGCTCCCGCAGCTCGACCACGGCCGCGACGAGATCGGCCAGGTGGCCGAGGCCTTCAACACCGCCCAGCTGACCGCCGTCAACGCGGCGGCGAGCGAGGCGAAGGCCCGCAGCGGTGTGCACAACGTGTTCCTCGGCATCGCGCACCGCAACCAGGTCCTGGTCCACCAGCAGCTGCAGATCCTCGACGAGATGGAAGCCCGCGAGGACAACTCGACGCAGCTGGCCTCGCTGTTCCAGCTCGACCACCTCGCCGCCCGGGCGCGGCGCACCACCGAGAACCTGATCATCCTCGGCGGCAAGCAGCCGGGCCGCCGCTGGCGCAAGCCGGTGGCGCTGATGGAGGTCCTGCGCGCGGCCGTCTCGGAAACCGAGCAGTACGCGCGGGTCCAGGTCGAGCAGGTGCCCGACGTCGCGATCCTCGGCGCCGCGGTGGCCGACACGATCCACCTCGTCGCCGAGCTGGTCGACAACGCGACGTCGTTCTCGCCGCCCGGGTCCCCGGTCGAGGTCACCAGCCGCGCGGTCGCGCGCGGGATCGTCGTCGACGTGTCGGACCAGGGGCTCGGCATGAAGGACGGCGTCCGCGAGTGGGCCAACGCGATGATGGCCGAGGCGCCCGAATTCGACGCGATGGCGCTGCGGGCCGACTCCAGCCTCGGCCTGTTCGTGGTCGCGCGCCTGGCGGCGAAGCTCGGCATGACCGTCACCTTCGACCCGTCCCGCTACGGCGGCCTCCGGGCCACCGTGCTGATCCCGACCCAGCACCTGGCCGGCCAGCAGGAGAGCCTCCCCGCCGAGCCCGGTGCCTCCCCGGCGGAGACCACCGCGGTCCTCGCCCCGGTGGGCGCACCCGCGCCGCAGGCAGAAAGCTCACTCGGTTCCATGGACACGCCCAGCTCGTTCACCGGCCAGATCCCGATGAAGCGAGACGCCAAGCCGAGGCCGTACCCGGCACGCGCGCTCACCCCGCCCGACCCGCTGCCCGCCGTGCCGGCCGCTCCGCCGGCGGCCGTGGATCCGGCGCCGGCGGCCCCCACCGGCGGCCCCGCCGGGCAGAGTCCGGCGGTCGACGACCGGCCGCGGCTGCCCCGGCGCGAGCCCCAGCAGAACCTCGTCGCCCAGCTCGAAACCGAACCCGACGAAAGCGACGACGTCGTCGCGCCCGGAGAGGGGACCGCGCGCACGCTCGCGGCGTTCCACAAGGGCACGCGCCGGGGACGGGGCGGACGCGACGATGCGTAGTCCGCGACAGCACACCAGAAAGTCCACAGAGGAAAGTCAAGGTCTCTGACGCATGAACGAGTACGGGAACCCCAAACCCGATCTCAACTGGCTGCTCGACGACGTGGTGAACCGCGTGGTCGGCGCGCAGAACGCCATCGTGCTGTCCGCCGACGGGCTGCTGATCGGCAAGTCGGCCGGCATGAGCAAGGACGACTCCGACCAGCTGTCGGCCATCGCCTCCAGCCTGCAGAGCCTGGCCAAGGGGGTGAGCAAGCAGTTCAACCGCGGCCCGGTCCTGCAGAACATGATCGAGATGGAACGCGGCTACCTGTTCGTCTCGGCCGCCGGCGCGGGCGCCTGCCTGGCTGTGCTGGCCGCGGACAACGTGGACGTCGAGATGATCGCCTACGAGATGAGCCGCCTGGTCAAACGGGTCGGCGACTACATGGTGTCGGCGCCGCGCGAGGCGGCGCAGATCCTGCGGGAGGCCACGTGAGCGACGAAGGCTGGTACGACGAGGCCGCCGGGCCGCTGGTCCGGCCCTACACGATCACCAGCGGTCGCACGCCGGGCGACTCGGCGCGGCTCGACCTGTCGACGCAGGTCATGACGCTGCGCTCGGAGCAGGAGCCGACGGGGCTGGGCCCGGAGCACCAGGCGATCGTGAAGCTGTGCCGCCACCCGGTCTCGGTCGCTGAGATCGCCGTCTACGTGAAGATCCCGCTGGGGGTCGTGCGCGTGCTCGTCGGCGACCTGATCGAGCGCGGGCTCGTGATCACGCGCTCCCCCACCCACAACCCGGCGCAGTCGCCGGACCTCGAAACTCTCCAGGCGGTTCTCGATGGCCTCATCAAGTACTGACGGCACCGGGGCCGACCTGGTCCCCACGCCGGTCAAGATCATCGTCGCGGGCGGCTTCGGCGCCGGCAAGACCACCATGGTCGGTTCGGTCAGCGAGATCCCGCCGCTGACCACCGAGGAGGTGCTCACGGAAGCGAGCGCCGGGGTCGACGACCTGTCCGGGGTGGAGCGCAAGACCACCACGACGGTCGCGCTCGACTTCGGCCGGATCACGATCTCGCCGCGGCACGTGCTGTACCTGTTCGGGACGCCGGGGCAGGCGCGCTTCTGGTTCATGTGGGACGACCTCGCGCGCGGGGCGATCGGGACGATCGTGCTCGTCGACACCCGGCGCCTCGAGACCAGCTTCGCGGCGATCGACTTCTTCGAGCGCCGGAAGATCCCGTTCGTCGTCGCGGTGAACTGCTTCGACAACGCGCCGCGCTACACCGCCGACGAGATCCGCGAGGCGCTCGTGGTCCCGGACCGTGTGCCGATCGTCATGTGTGACGCGCGCGACAGGGACTCGAGCAAGCTCGCGCTGATCCGGCTGGTCAAGCACGCGATGACCGTGGTGCCGGTGCGGGTCTGAGACCTGCGCTTTGTCCGCTCCCTGTCCGGTCCGGACAGCGCCGGTGTCCGATGTGTCCGAGCGTGTCCACCTCGGACACCGGCAAACCCACATGGACCAATTGGTTGGACCACCTGGGTGCAGCTTTTTAGTTGAGCAAGCATCAAACTGATAGCATCCGCACGTGACGATTCACGTGCCGAAGTTTCCTGAATATATAAGGGAAAACTACCCGGCTCAGGGTCGTCTCTTCGGTGACTTTCTGTGCGGGCTCTGGGCTACCGCGTGTGAAGCGCTCGAGATCCCGGTGGCGCAGTCGGTCCGGACGACCCGGATGCTGCGCACGCTGCTGCCGCCGTGGGCGCACGAGCGGATCGGGTCCGCGCCGGCCCAGCCGTCCTATGTGGCGGACGACGGGTTCCCGGCCGAGATGTCGGTGAACTGGTCCGGGCGGCACCCGGAGCTGCGCGTGCTGTTCGACAGCCTCGGCCACGACGTGGGCCTGCCCGCGGAAAGCGGTTCCCGCAGGCTGCAAGGGGTGCAGGAGGTCTTCACGCCGCGCGCCGGCCGCCCGTCGCCCGCTCCCCTGTGGCACTCCATCGCGTGGCGGCCGCCGTCGACGGTCGTCCACAAGACCTACTTCGGGCTCTACCCGTGGCCGCACGCCCAGCGCGAGGCGGCCGTGGCCGAAGCCATGGCCCGGCTCGGCATGGCGGCGGCGTGGGACGAGACCCGGCGCCGGGTCGAAACCGTCGAAGGTGCCCGGGAAATCGAATTCTTCGCGGTGGACGTGGCCGACGAGGCCGAGGCCCGGGTCAAGGTCTACTACCGCAACCACGGCGCCGGCCTGGCCGAGGTGGACCGCGTCGCCTCGGTGGCGCTGCGCCACGACGCCGACGACGCCCGCGCCGCCTACCGGATCCTGGCCGGTGACCGCGAAGACGCCGGCGAGGCGGCCTTGAGCTGCCTCGCGTTCCGGTCCGGAGCGGACCGGGCGGCCGAGTCCACGACCTACCTGCGCCTGCCCGATCTCGCTTCCGGTGACGAAGAAGCCGTGGAGCGCACCGCCGCGTTGCTGCACCGCGAAGGCGTCGACCCGGGCCGGTTCCGCCTCCTCACCGCGGCGCTGGCGCCGGAACCGCTGTCCACGACGAACATCCTCGAGCTGGTGAGCTATCGCACAGCGGGCCGGCGCGGCGACGTCACCACGTACTTCCGGTTCCCCGTGTACGACCGCTCCCTCACTCCTGTTGATCTTGATTGACGTCGCCGGAAAGATGATCTCCCGTCGCACCACGGTAAGGAGCCGATCGTGACCAAGCAGGACGTCGAGCGCGTAGCCCGCCACAACGAGCAGCGGCAACGGGAGTACGGAACGTCGGACCTGATCCGGCTGCTGACCGACGCGGGCACCACCGACGAGACGAAGAAGGCCGTGCTCACCTACCTGCAGCCGTGGTCGAACGCCTTCCAGCGGATGATCAGCGCCCGCGTCACCTTCGAGAGCGATCCGGAGCTGCGGGCGCTGGCCCTGGAGCACCAGGAGGAGGAGATCGGGCACGACAAGATCCTGGCCCGCAGCCGCGCGGACGACCGGCAGCTGGTCTGGGACCCGGTGATCGAAGCGGGCGCGTCGTGGTTCGTCGACCAGTTCGCGACCCTGCCCGGGGTGCAGCGCGCGGTCCTGGCGCACCTGGCCCTCGAGGCCGGCAGCCTGGTGTTCAGCCAGGCGGGGACGCGGGCGTTCCCCGACGACGAATACTTCGACCTGCACGACGAAGCCGACGTCGAGCACCTCGAGATGGGCTACGAACTGTTGCGCCGCCGCGAAGACTGGACGGTCGAGGACGTCGTCGAGGTGCTCGACCGGGCGTGGCAGGTGATCGGCGTCGTCTCCGACCGCATCGCCGAGCGCGCCCTCCGCGCTACGGTGGCGGCATGACCTCGACCGACCCGGCTTCGGCCGCTCGTGAAGTCGCCGCCGAAGCGGCCCGCGCGTACCAGGAAGCCTTGGGAGAGCGCCTGATCGGCGCGTACCTGCTGGGCAGCCTGTCCTACGGCGGGTACGCGCCGGCGGCGAGCGACATCGACCTGGCTCTCGTGCTGAAGGAGACCGACGGCTCGTCGATCCCGGAGACGACGGCCGCACTGCAGGAGCGGAGTCCGTTGCACCGCAAGCTGTCGGTGTTCTGGGCGTCGCTGCCGGCGTTGCGCGAAGGCCGCGACGACGGCCGCTTCCCGGCGCTGGACCGCCTGCAGCTGGCCGACCACGGCCGGGTCCTGCTCGGCTCGGACGTCCTCGCGGAGATCGCCCGCCCGGCGGCTTCGGAGCTGCTGCTGGAGAGCGCCCGGTTCGCGATCGCGGTCCTGGCGACCCCCGAGGTGACCGCGGAGTTCCGCGAACCGCGCCGGCTGCTGGTGGACACCGTGTGGTTCACGAAGGCGGTGCTGTTCCCGGTCCGCTTCCTGTACTCGGGAACGCTCGCTTCCGGCCGCGCGGCGAACAACGACGAAGCGATCGAGTGGTACCTGTCCCGGCCGGACGCCCCCGCGGGGTCGCTGGTCCGGCTGGCCTTGCGGGTCCGGGAAGGGCACCCGCTGGACGCGGACGAGCTGCGGCCCGAGCTGGCGGCGGGGCTGGTTCCGCTGTACCGGTACTACATCGCCGACCAGCTGCGGCAGCTGAAGGAGATCGACGCACCCGCCGACCTGGTGGCGGCGTTCGCCGACTGGGACGAACGCCTCGGCTAGCGCCGGGAGACCTGCGCCGTCGCCCAGGCGGCCACCTGGCTGCGTGAATCGAACTCCAGCTTGCGGAGGATCCGGTTCACATGGCCCTCGGCCGTCCGGCGGGAGATGACCAGCTTGTCCGCGATCTCCTGGTTGGACCGGCCGTCCGCGATCAGCAGCGCCACCTCCTGCTCCCGGTCCGTCAGTGGCGTCGACCGCGACGGGCCGGGCGCCGGGGACGGCGTCGCGTCCCCCAGCGCGTAGGCGATCGCTTCCTCCAACCCGAACTCGCGGCCGCGGCGGACGGCCGCGTCGAACGGGCCCTCCCCCAGCCCCCGGCGGGCCTGCGCCTCGCACTCTCCGTGCGGGGCACCGAAGTACCGCGACCCGAACATCGGGAACCCGACCGCCTGCCAGATCGGCTGGGCGGACCCGAGCATCGTCGCCGCCGGTTCCCAGTGGCCGCGGGCCGATTCGGTCCAGGCCAGCGCCTCGATCGCCAGCACGATGCCCAGCAGGTCGTGGAACTTCCGCTTGACGCGCAGGCAGTGCCGCCCGTATTCGGCCGCCCGGGCGAAGTCGCCGCGGCCCAGCGCGACCAGGGCCTGGACGAAGACCGCGTACGCCTGCGCCCACTGCTCGCCGTGGGCGACGCCGGTCGCGCACGCCTCCTCGCACAGCTCGCCCGCGCGGTCGAGGTCGCCCAGGAAGATCAACGCGACCGCGAGCTCGATGCCGGCCAGCATCACGTTGCTGTTGAGCTCGCCGAGCTTCCGGTAGCGGACCTGCGCTTCCTCGAAGAGCGCCTTCGCGTCGCCGACGTCGTCGCCGACCAGCAGGTTGCAGCCGAGCCGGTGCGTCGCGTAGGCCATGGCCACGTCGTCGCCGGTCTGCCGGGCGTAGGTGCGGCATTCCTCCAGCATCGCGACCGCACCGGCGTTGTCGCCCTGCAACGTCGCGACGTACCCGTTGACCCACAACGCCTTCGCGCGTTCCTCGCCCGGTGCGGGGGAAAGCGCGAGCGCGCGGTCGAGCCAGTGGCGGCCTTCGCCGAACACCCCGCAGCCCGCCCAGTAGAACCAGAGCGTCGAGGCGAGCCGGAGGCCGGTTTCGAGCTCGCCGGGCGTAGTCAGGCAGTAGTCCAGCGCGGCCCGCAGGTTCGCGTGCTCCAGGCGGGTCCGGCGGAAGGTCTCCGCCTGCGCCGGGCCGAACCACTCCCGTTCGCTGCGCACCGCCAGGTCGAGGTAGTGGTCCCGCATGGCCCGCAGGACCGCGGCCGCTTCCCCGGACTCGCCCAGCTTGTCCCGGCCGAACTGCCGCAACGGCTCCAGCAACCGGAACCGCCCGGCTTCGCGGATCAGCACCGACTTCTCCACCAGCCCGGCGAGGCCGGCCCGGACGTCCTCGCCCGCGCAGACGCGCTCGGCCGCCGGCAGGTCGAAGCCGCCGGCGAACACCGACGCCCGGGCCCACAGGCGCCGCTCGGCCGGTGTGCACAGCCGGAAGCTCCAGTCGACGGCGGCCAGCAGCGTCTGGTGCCGGGGCTCGCCGCCCCGCTTCACCGTCCCGGGCAGCCGGAAGCAGTCGCCCAGCCCGGATTCCAGCTCCGCCAGCGTCAGCACCCGCAGCCGCACGGCCGCCAGCTCGATCGCCAGCGGGATGCCGGCCAGCAGCCGGCACACCTGCGCCACGCGCTCCTGGTTCTCCGCGGTGACGGCGAACCCCGGGTCGACGGCGGCCGCGCGTTCGGCGAACAGCGTCAGCGCCGGGTAGCGCAGCCAGGCCCCGCCGGGCAGCGGGCGGCCGGGTTCCGGCAGGGGCAGCGGGGACACCGGCCAGAGGTGCTCGGCGGCCAGCGCGAGCCGCTCCCGGCTGGTCGCGAGCAGCCGCAGGCCGGGGGCGGCCCGCAGCAGGTCGTGCGCGAGCGCGGCGCAGGATTCGAGGACGTGCTCGCAGTTGTCCAGGACCACCAACAGCCGCCGGTCCCGCAGGTGCTCGGCGAGCACGTGCGCCGGCGCCCGGCCGGTTTCGTCGTGGACGCCCAGCGCTTCGAGCACGGTGTGCGCGACGAGCGCCGGGTCCTGCAGCCCGGCGAGCTCGACCAGCCAGACGCCGTCGGGGAACGCCCGGGACAGCCCGGCGGCGGTCTGCACGGCCAGCCGCGTCTTGCCGACCCCGCCCACGCCGGTCAGGGTGACCAGCCGGGCCCGGGTCAGCAGGTCCTTGACCTCGGCCACCTCGGACCTGCGTCCGACGAAGCTCGTGGTCTCCGCGGGCAGGTTGCCCCTTCCGCACGTCACGCCGGTCTTCCCCACCCGTGCACCGTAAGGACGGCCGCGCGGGCCGGTCAATGCGAGCCCCTCGGAGGAAGCAACCGCCTCAGGCGTCGGGAAGGCCGTACAGCGTGGGCGTGTCGCCGCCGTGCATCGCGGACAGGCTGGTGCGGCAGGCCTGGCGGACCTCGCGGTTGGCCGCGGAGCCGGCCTGGCCGCAGCGTGGGCAGTACAGGTGCACCGCCCCGGGCGGCGTCTCGTCGACGACGACGTCGACCGGGCACTCGCAGCGGCGGCACCACCGGTGCCCGGTGACGACGAGGACGTGCAGCGGGTTGCCCACGCACTGGTGCGCCCAGCAGCGGTGCACGTAGCAGGTGCTGCGGGTGTGCGGGTTGAGGCCGTGCTCTTCGGCGGTGTCCTCGGCGGCCAGGATGGCGGCCAGCCGCCGGTCGTCGAGGTCGGCGTAGCGCTCGCGCGAGCCCGAGGTGGCCGGTCGCGGCTCCGGGGCGTCCGCGGGGGAGTCGACGACCCGGAGGAGGGGACGCGACCGGCCGTGCACCATGGGGTTTCCGACCTCCTGCGGTCATCGGGGGCCGGACCAGCTTGCGCCGGGGTGCGCGTCACCACACCCGTACAAGTACCTGACTCCATACCTGTCCGCCCTCACGTGCCGCGCCCGCGGAACTACTGTCCGGCGTCGCTCAGTGCAGGGTCAGCGGGGTCTCCGCCTCGACGCGAGTCAGCTTCTCCGGGTTTCGCACGTAGTACAGGCCGGTGATGCGGCCGTCCTCGACGCGGACCGCCATGACGCCGTCCAGTTCGCCGTCCAGGCGCAGGACCAGCCCCGGGTTGCCGTTCACGATCGTGGGCGCGCTGGTCAGCTTCGCTTCCGTCCGGCCGATTCCGCCGGTCATGAACCGGACCACCTTGTCCGCGCTCACGACCGGGCGCAGGGCCGCCTGCTTCACGCCGCCGCCGTCGCTGACCAGGACGACGTCCGGGGCGAGGACGTCGAGCAGGCCCTGCAGGTCCCGGGTCTCCATCGCCCGCTGGAACGATTCCAGGACGGCCCGGGTCTCGCGGGCGGAAACCGTCTCGCGCGGCCGGCGGGCGTCGACGTGCTTGCGCGCGCGGTGCGCGATCTGCCGCACCGCCGCGGCGGTCTTGCCGACCGCGGCGGCGATCTCGTCGTAGCCGAAGTCGAAGACCTCGCGCAGCACGAAGACGGCGCGCTCGGTCGGGGACAGCGTCTCGAGGACCAGCATGAGCGCCATCGACACGCTCTCGGCCAGCTCGACGTTCTCGGCGACGTCGGGCGCGGTGAGCAGCGGCTCGGGCAGCCAGGGCCCGACGTAGGCCTCGCGGCGGCGCTTCACCGTGCGCAGCCGGTTGAGCGCCAGCCGCGTCGTGATGCGGACCAGGTAGGCGCGCTGGTCACGCACCTGCCCGAGGTCGATGTCGGCCCACCGCAGCCACGTCTCCTGCAGGACGTCCTCCGCGTCGGCCGCCGAGCCGAGCATCTCGTAGGCGACGGTGAAGAGCAGGTTGCGGTGGGCGACGAAGGCTTCGGTGGCACTCACGCGCGCCCCCAGGCGATGAAAACCGCGATGGCGAGGTAGGTCAGGTTCAGCGCGACGAACTTCGCCTCGCCGTGGCGCAGGTGGGTGATCATGGCGCCGATCATGAGCAGGATCCAGCAGCCGGCCGTGACCGGCACCAGGACGGGCGCGATGCCCAGGGCGGCGGGCAGGATCAGGCCGGCCGCGGCCAGCAGTTCGAGGACGCCGAGCGTCTTGACGAAGCCGTCGCTGCGCTCGCCGGTCCATTCCCCGCCGGGGGTGGCGGCGAGCTTCGCCCGGGGCACGAACGTCTTGCTCACGCCCCCGGTCAGGGCAACGACGGCGAGCAGGCCCGCGGCGATCCAGAGTGCGATGTTCATGAGGTCTCCCTTGGTCGGCCTCAAGACACCGGGTACCCGGCCGCTGTGACAGGGCATGACGCGGGTCACACCGCGGTTCGCGCCGGCAGTGGCTCCAGCAGCCGGCGCGGCGTGTTGATCGCGGCCGAGACCGGGTCGGGGCCGCCGGGCTGGGGCTCGTAACCCGGCCCGGGCTCGATGCGGATCTCCGGGACCGGGACCAGCGCCCCGCACTCGGTGCAGCGGCCGTCCGGGTCGAGGCGGCCGCCGTCCGCGTCGTGGCGGGTCGTGCGCTTCTCCCCGGCCGGGGAGTAGTACTCGTCGCCCCAGCCCATCAGTGCGCGCACGATCGGCCACAGCGCGATGCCCTTCTCCGTCAGCCGATACTCGACGGCACCGCCGCTCTCCAACCGGACCAGGACGTCCTCTTGCACCAGGGACTTCAGCCGGCTGGTCAGGACCGCGCGCGGGATCCCGAGCTGGGCGGCGAAGTCGCCGAAGCGCCGGACGCCGAAGAACGCGTCGCGGACGATCATCAGCGTCCACCGCTCGCCGACCACCTCCAGGGAGCGCGCCAGCGAGCAGTTGGTATCCGCGTAGGTGCTGGGGAGAGCCATGCCGACCAGCGTACACCGGGTAGTTCGTTCATTGAACCAGATCGTGCTACGGTGACGTAGTTCAATGAATGAACTCCCGATCTGGAGGGTCCCGTGTACCAGTTCCTCGTCTCCTTCACGGTCCGGCCGGACCGGCGTGACGACTTCGTCAGCCTGGCCGCGAAGACCGCACGCGACTCCCTCGCGAACGAACCCGGCTCCCGCCGGTTCGAGGTCATCGCCGACGATGCGAACCCGGATGTCTTCTACCTCAACGAGGTCTACGCCGACCTCGCCGCATTCGAAGCGCACGCCGGCGGCCCGTACTTCGGGGCCTTCTTCACCGAAGCCGGTACCTACGCCGAAGGCCCGACGTGGCTGATGCGCGGCACCCTCGTCGGCGAGGCGGCCTGAGATGGCGCTCTTCCTCGTCACCGGCGCGGCCGGGAAGACCGGCGGCGCGACCACCGAGCTCCTGCTGGCCCGCGGCCACCACGTCCGGGCCATGGTGCGCCGGGAAGACGAACGCTCGCACGCGCTCGCCGCGGCCGGCGCCGAAGTCGTCCAGGCGGACTTCCTCGACCTCGACGGCGTCACGACCGCGCTGCGCGGGGTCAGCGGCGCCTACTTCTGCTACCCGATCCGCGAAGGCCTGCTGGAAGCGACCGCCACCTTCGCCCAGGCGGCAACGGAAAACGGCGTCCGCTCGATCGTGGACATGTCGCAGATCTCCGCCCGCCGCGAGGCGCGCAGCAACGCGGCCCGGCAGCACTGGCTCGCCGAGCGCGTGCTGGAGCGCACCGGCCTGCTCACCACCCACCTGCGGCCGACGTTCTTCGCGGAGTGGCTGACGACGTGGTGGGAACTGCGTGCCGGCGAGGGCCTCCTGCGGCTCCCCTTCGGCGACGGACGGCACGCGCCGATCGCCTCGGCCGACCAGGCGCACGTGATCGCCGCGGTGCTGGCCGACCCCGAGCCGCACGACGGCGCGGCCTACACCCTGCACGGCCCGGTCGAGCTGAACCACCACGAGATCGCCGGGATCATGGCCGCCACACTCGGCATCCCGGTGCGCTACGACCCGATCGGCGTCGAGGAGTTCACCACCGCCATGACCGCGCGCGGGCTGCCCGCGCACCTCGTCCAGCACCTCGGCAACGTCGCGGTCGATTACCAGAACGGCGTGTTCGCCGGCACCAACGACGTCGTCGAGCGGATCGGCGGCCGGACACCGCAGTCGGTCGAGCAGTTCGTGCTGGCGCAGAAGGACACCTTCACCACCAACGGCCCGTACTTCGTTCCCTGAGGAGAAACCCATGTCGTCCGTACTCATCACCGGCGCGTCCAAGGGCATCGGCCGCGCCATCGCGCTCGAACTGTCCCGCCGCGGCCACCGGGTGATCGCCACCGCGCGGAACCCGGAAGTGCTCGCCGACCTCCCCGTCGACCGGCGGCTGCGCCTCGACGTCACCGACCAGGACAGCGTCGAGGCCGCGATCCGGGACGCCGGCGAGGTGGACGTCCTGATCAGCAACGCCGGCGAAACCGTGCGCGCACCACTGGAAAGCGTTCCGCTCGAGGAGGTCGAACGGCTCTTCCGGCTCAACACGGTGGGCGCGCTGCGGGTCACCCAGGCGGTGCTCCCGGCGATGCGCGAGCGCGGCTCGGGGCACCTCGTGTTCGTCTCGAGCATCCAGGGCCGGCTGGTGCTGCCGATCATCGGCCCGTACGCGGCCAGCAAGTGGGCGTTGGAGGCGCTCGCCGAGACGCTCGCCATCGAGGTGGGCCACTTCGGCGTCGACGTGAGCATCGTCCAGCCCGGCGCGGTTTCTTCGGGCGGCGGCGAACGCGCTCGCGTGTTCTTCGGGGAGAACGACCCGTACACCCCGCTGTACGAACAGCTTTCCGCGCTTCGCGGCGAAGTGGTGACACCCGAGGAAGTGGCTGTCACAGTGGCTGCGACGATCGAGCAGTCCTCGCCTCCGCTGCGGGTGCCGGTCGGGGCACCGGCCGAGAAAGCCTTGCGGGCACGCAAGGAAGCACCGGAGGACGCGCCGTTCCTGTTCGCGAAGATCGACTGGTAGCCGGACGTACTTGAACGAGCAACTAAACGGGAGTACTACTGGCTTCAGGAAGATCCATTCGTCCTTCAGGGGAGAATTCATGCAGTTGGGGTTCAGCCTTCCGGTCTTCGGCAAGGCAGCGGCCACGCCGGGCGGGATCGCGCGGTACGCACGCGAAGCCGAAAAGGCCGGGGCGGCCAGTCTCTGGGTCGGTGACCGGCTGCTGTCGCCGGTCGCTCCCGTCGTCTCCTACCCCGGTTACGACACCATGCCCGAGGAGTTCCACACCGCGCAGGACCCGTTCACCGCGCTGGCCGTCGCCGCCGCCGTGACCGAGACCGCGATCCTCGGCTCCAGCACCATCAACGCCACCCAGTACCAGCCCGCGAACTTCGCGCGGCTGCTCACCAGCATCGACGTCGCCAGCAACGGGCGGCTGCTGCCCGGCCTGGGCATCGGCTGGTCGCCCGACGAGTACACCGCCGTCGGGATTCCGATGAACGAGCGCGGCAAGCGGCTGGACGACCTGCTCGACCTGCTCGAAACCTGGTGGACCAAGGACGTCGTGGCGCACGAGGGCGTCGGCTACGCCATCGCCGAGTCGCACGTCGACCTCAAGCCGGTGCGCAAGCCGCCGGTGCACCTGGCCGGGTTCGGCGAGAAGTCGCTGCGCCGCGTCGCCGAGCGGGCCGACGGCTGGCTGCCCGTCTGGTCGGTTCCCGAGCAGTTCCCCGCGGACGTGCTCACCTCCACCCTGGCCAAGATCCGGGCCGACGCCGAACAGGCCGGGCGGGACCCGAAGGCCATCGGCGCCGCCCTGCGCGTGAACGCCGCGCCGGACGCCGCACCGGAGCTCATCGCCGAGTCGGTGACGAAGATCGTCGCGGCCCTCGAACCGGACCACACGTTCGTCGACATCACCTACCTGACGAGCAGCGTGGACGAGCACCTCGACCTCACCGGCAAGCTGCTGGACCTGGTCGCCAAGGGCTGATCCACCACGCAGCGCACTGTCCGGGCGGACCCGGCCCGGACAGTGCGATACTGCGGGTGTGCGCACCCAAGGGAATGACGACAACGTGATCCGCCTGGTGATCGTCGACGACGAGCCGATGGTGCTCGCGCACCTGCGTACGGTGCTGACCTCCGCCGACGACATCGACATCGTCGGGCAGGCGCAGGACGGCGCCGAGGCCGTCGAGGCCGCGGGGCGCTTCCGGCCCGACGTCATGCTGATGGACCTGCGGATGCCCGGGGTCGACGGGCTGACCGCGATCGAGCGCATCGTCAAGCTCCCGAACCCGCCGTCGGTCGTGGCGCTCACGACCTTCGACACCGACAGCTACGTCCTCAAGGCGTTGCGCGCGGGCGCGTCGGGCTTCCTGCTGAAGTCGACGCCGCCGGAGGACCTGATCGGGCTCGTCCGGGTCGCCGCCGACGGCCACACGGTGCTGTCCAAGGAGGCGGCGCGCCGGATGGTCACCGCGTCGGCCGGCGAGCACGAGCGCTCGCAGGAGGCGCGGGAGCGCACTTCCGACCTCACCGACCGGGAACTCGACATGCTGGTCTGCCTCGGCGAGGGCATGTCGAACGCCGCCATCGCGGCGAAGCTGCACCTGTCCGAGGCGACGGTGAAGAGCTACGTCTCCCGGATGCTGACCAAGCTCGGCTGCGCCAACCGCACGCAGGCGGGCCTGCTGGCCCACGAGGCGGGTCTCGCGGGCTAAGCGCTGCTGCGCGCCCCGAAGCCCCACGCCCCGAACACTTCGGCGAGCTCCGCCCGGCCCGAGATGCCCAGCTTCCGGTAGCAGTTCGTCAAGTGCTTCTCGACCGCGCGCCGGGTCACGTTGATCTCGGCCGCGATCTCGCCGTTCGTCAGCCCGTCGAGCGCGAACCCGACCACGCGGCCCTCCGCCTCGCTCAGCGCCGCCGACGGTCCGGCGGCCGTGCCCGGCCCGGTCGTCTCCTCGGCCGTGCGGCCGGTGAGCCACGGCGCGCCGCAGCCCTCGGCGAGGCGGTAGGCCTCGCGGAACCGGTCCTCCGCCCCCGCCTTCCCGCCGTCGCGCAGCAGCGCGCCCTCCGCCAGCAGCGCGCGGACCAGCTCCAGCCGGTCCCCCGACGCCCGGGACGTCTCGATCGACTCCGCCACGATGCGGTCGGCCTCGGCACCCGAGGACAGGGACGCCTTGATCCGCAGCGCGCGGCCGAGCGGGCCCGGCGCGCCCCAGCACCGCGCCCACCGGATCTCGTCGTCGATCAGCTCGCCCGCCGAGCCGGGGTCGCCCAGCCGACGCTGGAGCCAGGCGCTCCACGTCCGCCACGGGAACAGCGCCGGGTTCCGCCAGCCCGCCCGGTGCAGGGCCGCGCCGCAGTCGAGGAACTTCGCCAGCGCGCCGCGCGGGTCCTCGACCGCCGTCACGGTCCCGCGCAGCATCAGCAGGGCCGCCCGGACGTGCAGGCCGGTCCGCGCCAGGGCGTGCTCGTCGTAGTGCTCGACCACCGTCGTGGCGAGCCGTTCGTCGCGGGTGACCACGGCGATCGCCACGAGCGCCATCACCAGCGACTCGGGTGCTTCGCCCAGGTTGCCGCCGATCAGCTCGTACGCCTCCCAGGCCGTGGACCGGGCGCGGGTGAGCTGCCCGGTCTGGGCCAGCACCGCCCCGCGCGCGGCGATCAGCGACGCCGGCCGGGCCGGGCGCCCGCGCACCGGTTCGCCTACCGCGCTCTCCAGCCAGGACGCTGTCGGGCCGAGCGCACCCGCGGTGAGCGCGGAGATGACCAGCAGCGGCGCGGTGCCCGCGAACTCCTCGGACGACGCGGGGGCACAGCGCAGCAGCCGGTCGGTCAGCTCCGCCACGGTCGCCGCGGGCATCCCGGCGCTCAGCGTGGCCGCGTGCAGCAGGACCGCCAGCAGCTCGCGTTCGGCGAGGGTGGCGATCGGCGGCTCCGGGCCCAGCTCGCGCAGGCGGCCGACCGCGGCGGCGAGCAGCGCCGGGTCGTCACAGCGGGTGAGCCGGATCCGCGCCTCCAGGCGGAGCCCGGCCTGGCCGCCGGTGTCCTCCGGGGTGACGCGGCCGGTGAGGACGGCGGCCTCCGGCCGGAGGAACGCCGAGAGCGGCAGCAGCGTGACCGCTTCGGCCCGTTCACGCGGGGTGGGCAGCAGGCCGATCGCCTGCGTGAGGTGCCGGATCGCGGCGGAGACGTCGAAGACGGCTTCGGTGAGCGCCAGGTCCACCAGCCGCCAGCCGCGTTCCGGGCCGTCGGGCGGCAGGTCGAGCAGGGCGCGGCGCAGGTACCGCGCCGCCGTCTCGGGCTCCCCGCGGCGGGTCGCCGCGTCGGCGGCCGTGCGCAGCTCCTCCGGCATCCACGGCGACGGCGACGGCGCGGGCACCTCGAGCAGCTGCGCCGCGACCGTCTCGGCGGCGAACCCGGCCTCGTGGAACGCGGTCGCCGCGCGCACCCGCAGCCGCAGGTCCTCCTGCGCGGTCATCGACGCCTCGATCGCGGTCCGCAGCACGGGTGCGGCGAACCGGGGCGGGCGCCTCGGGGCGAGGACCCCCAGCCGGCCCAGGGCCAGCACGGCCTCCGCGACGGCGACCGAGTCGGCGCCGGTGAGGTGCTCGACCAGCCACGGCTCGGCGTGCCCGCCGAGCACCGCGATCGCCCGGGCGCAGTCGCCCACCTGCGGCGGCAGCACGGCGAGCTGGGCGGACAGCCGTTCCTTGAGCACCGACGGCCCGCTGCGGTGCGCGTGGTCGCCGCGCACGACTTCGGTGAGGTACAAGGGATTCCCGGCGCTCGCCGCGTGACAGGCGGCGACCCCGCGCGGGTCACCGGCGCGGGCGTCGGACGTCGCGTGCAACACCGCGGCGACGCCGTCTTCGGACAGGTTCGCCGGCCGGATCCGGATCTTCGCCAGCTCCCACAGTTCGCGGATCGCGGGCCGGTCGGCGCCCGGGTCGCCTTCGCGGACCGCGACGATCAGCGCGCAGGGCAGGTCGTGGATCCGCCGCGCGCAGTGGCGCAGCCAGGTCAACGACTGCCGGTCGGCGACGTGCAGGTCGTCGACCAGCACGGCGAGCGGCCGCTCGGTGCTGATCGCGGCGAGCAGGCCGAGCAGGCCGTGCGTGGTCAGCACGTCGTTGTGGTCCCCCGGTTCCCACCCCGGCCAGCCCGGGGCGCCGGGGAACAGCCACCGCGCCGCCCCGGCAGTCCCGCCGAACCAGCGATCGGCGGCGTCCGCGTCCGCCTCGGCGACCAGCGGTTCGAGCACCTGGCAGGCGATCCCGAAGTCGAAGTCCTGTTCGGTCCGGCTCGCGGCCGCGGCGAGCACCCGCGGCCCGCCGGAATCCGCCTCGGCCGCCCGCAGGACTTCCTTGAGCAGCGCCGTTTTCCCGACACCGAGCTGCCCGGTGACCACCGTGACCGAACCCTCGCCGGCGCCGGCCGCAGCGACCGCGCCACGCAGCCGACGCAGTTCGATCTCGCGTTCCGGCAGCGCCACGGGTCAGCCCTCCTTGCCGGTGCCGGCGAGCTGCCGCCTGCCGTCGATCCCCGGCTCGCGGCAGACGTCGGTCACCGCGCCGCCCCCGACCTCCCGCAGCATCACGACCAACCCTCCACACCGCCGGCCGCAAGCGCCTCGGCAAGCTGCCGCCTGCCCTCGATACCCAGCTTGCGGTACACGCCGGCCAAGTGAAGCTCGCCCGCCCGCCGGACCACCGCGAACCCGCCCCGCCACACCCCGCCGCCCCCGACCTCCCGCAGCATCACGACCAACCCTCCACACCGCCGGCCGCAAGCGCCTCGGCAAGCTGCCGCCTGCCCTCGATACCCAGCTTGCGGTACACGTTCGTCAAGTGGAGCTCGACCGTCCGGCGGGTCACCGCCAGCTCCACCGCGATCCCGGCGTTGGACGTGCCCGCCGCGGCCAGCTTCGCCACCCGGCGCTGTGCCTCCGAAAGCCCGTGCCGTCGCGCCGTCACCGGGCGGCCGGTCAGCTCGTGCAGCCGCTCGAGGACGCGCTGCCAGCGGTACTTCGCCGCCAGGGTGGCCGCTTCCGCGAGGTGGTCGGCGGCCTGCTCGCCGCCGGCTGCCGCCAGTTCCACCAGGGCCGTCGCGTGGCGGAGGTGGCTGCCGCTGCCGTGCAGCAGTGCGACCGCCTGCTCGAGGTGCCCGGCGGCGTCGCCGGGGCCGAGGGTGAGCGCGGTGGCCAGGTGCGCGCCGCCGACCGCGGCGCGGGTTCCCCACGCGGTCGCGGCCGCGAGCTCCTCGCCGAGCAGCAGCCGGGCGGCTTCCCGCTCGCCGCCGGCCACCAGGCACTTCGCCGCGGTCGAGCGCCACGGCAGGAGCTCCGGGTTTTCCCAGCCCCGCGCGGAAAGCCGGCGGCCGCACTCGCGCAACGGGGCGAGCGCCTCGCCGGGCCGGTCCTCGCCGAGCAGCACCGCTCCCGTGGCGTACAACAGGAACGCGCTGCCGAGCCCGGGTCCCGGCTCGATCGCGTCACGCTCGAGCACCCGCCGGGCGAGGTCGACGCGGCCGGCCTGCAGGTGCACCCTCGCCTCGGTCGCGACCACCCGGGCGCGCAGCGTCGAGTGCCAGTGCCGGGGCGGTACCAGCTCGTGGGCGTCGGCCAGGTCGGCCGCCGCCTCGTCGAGGGTGCCCGCCACGAGGTGCCGTTCGGCCCGCTCGGCCAGTGCGCGGGCGACCAGCGCCCGGGAGCGCCGACGGCGCGCCTGCGCGAGCACGTCTTCGCCGTGGGGCTCGGCTTCGGCGAGGTCCCCGGCAAGGACCAGCGCGCGGACCGCCGCCGAGCGCACGGTCAGCGAGCTCACCTCGGCCATCGGCTGCGCCAGCGCCGCCCGCGCGAGCCCGCGCACCCGGGCCGGGCGCAGGCCGCGCCGGGCGAGCAACACCGCGGCCACGGCCGCCTGCGCCGGGTCCGCCGGCCGGTCCGGCAGCGGCGGTATGCCGTAGCCGCCGACGGCCGGCCGGTCCTGCGGGTCGCCGTCGGCCAGCCAGTACAGGCCGAGCAGGGTGTCGCGTTCCACCGCCGAGACGTCCGGCCGGCGGAACGCGGCGATCAGGGTGCGCGCGCCCAGCCCGCCCCGCGCGTTGAGCAGGTCCGCGGCCAGCAGCCGGTGCCCGCCGGGACCCGCACCGTCCACTTCGGACAGCACCTGGGCCAGGTGGCGGTCACCCGCGTCCTGGTCGATCAGCAGTTCCGCGGCACCGAGGTCGAGGAGCACGGCCGCGCGCCGCGCCGGTTCGAGGGGTTCCTGCAGGGCGCGCTTGAGCGACGCCACGGCCTGCGCGTCGCGGCCGCCGGCCTGCCCCAGCCGGGCGGCCGCGCGCAGCACCTCCACCACCCACGGCTCGCCGATCACGCGGGTCCGCCGCAGGATCGCCGCGACGGCGGCGTTCGCGACGCCGTGTTCGTGGCCCAGTTTCGCCGCGCGGGTGAAGAAAGCGTCGCGGTCGGCCTCGGTCATCCGGGCCAGCACCCGCTGGGCGGTGTCCGGCCCGGCCGGCCCGTCGGCCGCCGTGACCAGTCCGATCGCCCGCAGCCGCGCGAGGTCGGCGGCCAGCCGCTCCGGCGGGCGCCCGGCGAGCTCGGCCAGCAGCGCCGGGCCGAAGCCCTCCTGGCACACGGAAACGGCGCGCAGCACGGCGGTGAGCTCGGCGGGCAGGATGTCGACCAGGCGCAGCAGGCGTTCCCCCGCGATCCTGGTGAACAGCCCCGCCTGCTCGCGCGCGAACCCGGGCTCCATGCGCAGCCGGTTCAGTCCTTCGGTCAGCACGGCCGGGTTCCCGCCGCTGCCGCGTACGGCGTGCTCGACGATCTCGTCGTCGGCCGCCGCGCCCAGCCGCTCGCGCACCAGGCCGGCCACCGCGGCGTCGCCGAGCGGGCGCAGCCGGATGCCGTGCGCGGCGGCCGCGGGCCGCCAGGTGTCCAGCCCGCCGGCCTGGCTGACCACCAGCAGCACCGGAATCTCGTGCGGCCGCCCGGAAAGCGTGCGCAGCCACGCCCGGGACGCGGCGTCGGCCCAGTGCACGTCGTCGACGACGAGCACGAGCGGCCGGCCGCCGACCGCGGCCGCCAGGTCCCGGCACAGCCGGCGCAGGACGCGGATGCCCGGCACGCGGGCGCCGCTCTCCCCGACCGCCGCCGGGGGCAGTGCCGCGCCGAGCGCGGTGAAGATCTGGTGCAGCACCGTGAACGGCTGGGTGCCGTCGGACGGGCAGCACGGCACGTGGGCGACGCGCAGCCGGGCGTGCCGGGCGGTCGCGGCGACCGAAGCCAGCAGCGCGCTGCGGCCGGAGCCGGGCGCGCCGGTGACCGTGACGACCGCCGGGCCGTCGTCGGGCAGGCCGTGGACCAGCCCGGTCAGCAGGGCGGACTCCTCGTCCCGCTCGGCCAGCCGCGGGCCGGGCACGCCGCGCTGGTGCGGCAGCCCCGCCACGTCCGCCGCGGCCGGCGCGGTGGTCTCGGCCGGCACCGGGCGTTCGTCGCTACCCGGCGAGCCCATGCGTCCTCTTCGGTGCCCCGGCGTCGGCGGCCCCCGCGCTCGCCCGCAGCGCCGCGGCCAGTTCGGCCCGGCTGTCCACGGCGAGCTTCCGGTAGACGTTGGTCAGGTGCAGCTCGACGGTCCGCGGCGAGACGAACAGGGCGCCCGCGACGTCGCGGTTGCTCGCGCCGCCGGCAACCAGCCCGGCCACCTCGCGTTCGCGCTCGGTCAGCACGTCGGCCCGCGGTTTCCGCAGCCGGCCGCCGGACTCCTCGAGCAGCTCCCGGGCGAGCGCGCCGATCGAGCACCACCCCGAACAGGCCGACAGCATCGCGGCCTGGCGCAGGTGCTGGCGCGCCGCCTTGCGGTCGCCGACACGCGTCAAAGCCTTGCCCAGCAGGTACTCCACCCGCGCGTACTCGATCCGGCAGGGCGAAGCCGCCAGCACCCGGACCGCCTCCGCCAGCAGTTCCGCCGCCCGGGTCCCCGACGCGACCGCGCCACGGGCGGCCAGCACCAGGCCCCGGGCGGTCGCGGTCGGCCAGCGCCCGGCGAGCTCCTGCCCACGCTCGGCGTACGCGGCCGCTTCCTGGTGCCGGCCCTGCCGGGCGAGCAGCAGCGTCGCGGCGTACCACCACGGCGCGAACACCGGGTTGCCCACGCCGGCCTCGTCCTGCCTGCGGCCGGATTCGAGCAGCAGGTCCAGCGCACCGTCCACATCGGAGCGCAGGACCCGGGCCCTGGCCAGGCCGAGCAGCCAGAGGTGGTGCTCCGCCGGCGCGGCGTCCAGTTCGTCCGGACGGGCCGCGCGCAGCAGCGCTTCGGCGGCCGCCGGTTCGCCGTCGTCGCAGAGGGCGGTCGCCAGCGCGATGCGGACTTCGAGCCCCGGTCGCCGTCCCGCGTTCGCCAGCGCCGCGACGCGGATGTCGGCGAGCGCACCTTCGCGGTCGCCGCTTTCCCGCAGCGCCTGGTAGCGGGCGGCCAGCGCCCGGCCGAGCCCGGCCCGGTCGCCGCGCACCGCGGCCTCGGCCACCGCCCGGTCGAGAGCTCGCAGGGCGTTCGGCGCGTCGTCGACCAGCCGCAGGGTCCGCGCGGCGGCGAGCAGGTCGGCGCTGGAGGCGGCCGCCACCGGCAGCCGGACCACGGCGCGGGCGCAGGCCGCGGCGACCTCGCTGCCGCGCCCGGCGAGCGCGAGGGCGGCGGCCCGGTCCACGAGGTCCCGGGCGCCGGGGTGGCGGGCCGCGGCCGCGCGGGGGGCGGTCGCGGCCCGTTCCCGCAGCAGGCCGCGTGCGGCCTCCCGGGTCGTGGCCGCGGCGGCGAGCGCCGCCACGGGCACCGCGGGCGAGTCCGTGCCGAGCCGCGCGGCCAGCCGGTCGACCATGCCGCCGAGCGGGGCCTGCCGCCGGCCGGCGGCGTCCGCGGCGGTGGCCGCGAGCGCGAACAGCACGGCGACCGCGCAGTGGTCACGCGGGTCGCGGACGGCGGCCGTGCGCAGCTCCGCCATCGCCGCTTCCGGGTCGAGCTCGAGCCGGGCGGCGGCCAGGGCCAGCCGGACGTCGAGGCGGCCCGGCTCGGCGGCGGCCGCGCGGGAGAGGTGGGCGACCGCGGTCGCCGGGTCGCCCCGGTGCTCCGCGGCGGCCGCGGCTTCGAGCGCGAGGTCGATCATCCAGCGCTCGTCGAGCCGCGGCAGCGCGCCCAGGTGCGGGGCGACCTCCGCGGCGGGCCGGGCGTCGTCGTTGAGCACCCGCGCCGCGCGCAAATGCAGGTGAGCGAGTTCTTCGGCGGGTGTTTCCGCGAGCAGGCGGGCTCGGACCGACCGGTCGAGCACGCTTCCGGCGAACAGATTCGCGCGTCGAATTCCGTCGATGGCGATCCGCACCGGCCGCGCGGGCAGCCCGCACAAAGCGGCCACCCTCGTCACGTTCTGTTCGTCGAGCACCGCGACGGCGGTCGCCACCGTCCGTGCCTGCGCGGACAGCCCGGCCAGCGCGTCGACCGGCCGCGACGCGGCGACTTCCCAGCGGTGGCACCGGTCCTGCGCACCGATCTGCCCCAGTGCCCAGCTGCCGGGACCGGGCTCGTCGGGCCGGCGGCAGAGGACGAGCAGAAACCGCTCTCCGCGACCGCACCGCAGCAGGAAGTCGAAGAACCGCACCGACGATTCGTCGCACCTTTGAGCGTCTTCGACGACGATCACGGCATTCTTTTTCCGCAATGGCCCGGAAAGGAGCAATGACCGCAGAGTGCGGAATTTCCGGTGGAGTGCGGAACCGTCTTCCGCGGGCAGTTCCAGGGTGCGCGCAATGGCGCCGCCCGGATCGGCGTGCCCCGCGAACAGTTCGGTGAGCGCGTGGAACTCGGGAGCCTCGGCGAGGGCGCCGCCGGTAATGCGAATAATATTCGCGGACCGGCCCGTTTCCGACCGTTCGAAGCTTGCCAGCAGGGCTCGGACGCCGCCGTCGGGCGCGCCGTCCACCAGCGCGGCCTGCGCGGACTCCGTCCACGCGAGCACCGCACACCGGGACAATGCGCCCGAATACCCGGCGAAGACCGGATTCGGAGTGGGTTCCGACATGCCGCCATCGACCTTTCCTGCAAGCCCGGCAATACCGAGCCCTTTTCCCGCAGCCCCCAGAGCCGCCGAAGGACCTGACCGTCCGAAACGCTATTGACACCGCCGCCGGGATGAAAACCACCGTCGGTGCCCGATCTGTGCCACTTCCTCCACTAACAGGTGACCGTACCAGGCGCGACGCATGCTGTCAGCGAACGCCACCACCCGGACGGGTGACATACTTGTAGCATTACCGAGCGTCGAAAACTGGACATTTAACCAAGACTTGAGGTCCCCCTTGTTGCCCGTGGGCCGACGGGGTGAAGGGGAACCAACGAAAGTTGTCGGTCCGTCCACCGGAGGGCAACTTTCGTCGCTAGTCCGGTCCGGGAACCGGCGGTCCACCTCCGGGACGCATCCCCGGGAGCTAACGTGGGGCCCGTGTCGGACGTCACTCCAGGTACTCGAACCACGCTGCGTGAGCACCTTGGCACCCGCGTAGGGCCCAAGCACGAACTGGCGACCCTGCTCAGCCTGGCGGTGATCTTCGGCGCGCTCGACGTGGTGATCAGCATCAACAGCCACCCCACCACGGGATGGGCGGGCCCGCGCGCCGACCTGGTCCTCCAGCTGGTGGTCGACGTCGCGGTGCTCGGGCTGCGGCGCTTCCCGAAGACCGTCGCCGGCATCGCGCTGGCCGTCACGTTCGTGACGGTGCTGGCCGACGGGCTCGCCCCCGGTCTGCTCTCCCCCGAGGATCCGGCCAGCCCGCTGATCCTGCCCCGCATCACCCCGGTCATCGTGATCTTCCTGGTCCGGCTGGAGAGCCCGCGCGTCGCGTACGCCTTCGTCGGCGCGCTGGCGATCATCGGCAGCGAGCCGTGGGCGCCCAGCTGGACCATCACCCCGGTCGGGCTGCTCAGCACGATCGGCCCGGCGGCGGTCGTGCTGTACCTGGACGCGCGCAAGCAGCTGCTGCAGGAGCTGCGCGACCGCGCCGAACGGGCCGAACGCGAGACGCACCTGCTGGCCGAGCAGGCCCGCTTCGAGGAGCGCCGCCGGCTCGCCGCGGAGATGCACGACGTCCTCACCCACGGGCTCAGCCTGATGGTCCTGCACGCCGGGGCGCTCGGCATCAGCTCGAAGGAACCCGACGTCCGCAAGGCCGCCGAGGAGATCCGCGCGCGCGGCGCGATGGCGCTCGACGAGCTGCGCGACCTGGTCGGAGTGCTGAACACGACCTCGGCCGACCTCTCCGAGCGGATGGCGAACCCGAGCCCGCGGACCGGCTCGGCGGGGTCACCGGACGAGACGCCCGACCCGTCGACGCTGGTCGCCGAGTCGGTCGCGGCCGGGATCCCGGTGGAGCTGGACGTCGAGGGCGAGCGTTCGCAGATGTCCCCGACGATCGCGCGCACGGTCCACCGGATCGTGCAGGAGGCGCTGACCAACGCCCGCAAGCACGCGGCGGGCGCCGAGATCCGCGTCGAACTGCGCTACCGGCCCGACGGCGTCGGCATCCGCGTGGTCAACACCCCACCGCGGCGGCAACCGGACGAGGTCCTGGCGGGCAGCGGCTCCGGGCTGGGGCTGTCGAGCCTGCGCCACCGGGTCGAGCTGGTCGGCGGGACGTTGCAGGCCGGGCCCACCCCGGACGGCGGGTTCCGGATCGCGGCCGACCTGCCGGCGTACGTGCCGACGACGGAGAACCGGCAGAAGACCGCGCCCCGCTGAAGGTCCGCCGCCAGGACTGGAGATTCTCCTACTACTCCCCCGCTTAGGGTCGGGCCGACCGCGATCCTTCCGACCGAGAACGTGGGGCCCCCATGAAAGGCATCATCCTGGCCGGCGGCAGTGGCTCCCGGCTGCATCCGGTCACCCTCGGCGTCTCCAAGCAGCTCGTCCCCGTCTACAACAAGCCGATGATCTACTACCCGCTCTCGGTCCTGATGCTCGCCGGCATCACCGAAATCCTGCTCATCTCGACCCCGCACGACCTGCCCGCGTTCAAGCGGCTCCTCGGTGACGGCGCCGAGCTCGGCCTGAAGCTCAGCTACGCCGAGCAGGCCCAC
Source organism: Amycolatopsis sp. NBRC 101858 (assembly GCF_030269325.1). Classification (GTDB taxonomy): domain Bacteria; phylum Actinomycetota; class Actinomycetes; order Mycobacteriales; family Pseudonocardiaceae; genus Amycolatopsis; species Amycolatopsis ponsaeliensis. The sequence continues at coordinate 623,523 of NZ_BSTD01000003.1, forward strand.
CCGAACGGGCTCGCGGAGGCCTTCATCATCGGCGAGGAGCACGTCGGCGACGACACCTCCGCCCTCATCCTCGGCGACAACATCTTCCACGGGCAGGGTTTCTCGGACGTGCTGCGGGCCGCGACCCACGACCTCAAGGGCTGCGTCCTGTTCGGCTACGAGGTCTCCGACCCGCACCGCCACGGCATCGGCGAGTGCGACGCCGACGGCAACCTGATCTCCATCGAGGAGAAACCGGCCAACCCGAAGTCGAACCGGGCACTCACCGGCCTGTACTTCTACGACAACGACGTCGTCGAAATCGCCAAGGGGCTCAAGCCGTCCGCGCGCGGCGAGCTGGAGATCACCGACGTCAACAACGTCTACCTCGACCGGGGCCGCGCCAGCTGCGTCGACCTCGGCCGCGGCTTCGCCTGGCTCGACACCGGCACGCACAAGTCGCTGCTGGACGCCGGGCAGTACGTGCAGACGATGGAGGCCCGCCAGGGCGTCCAGATCGCCTGCCTCGAAGAGATCGCGCTGCGCATGGGCTTCATCGACGCCGACCAGTGCCACGCGCTGGGCGAGCGGATCGGCAGCTCGGGCTACGGCGAGTACGTCATGGACTTCGCGCGCCGCGCGCGGCAGCTCACCACGGTCTGAACCCCCGGAGGATCCTTCCCATGCGCATGGTGGTCACCGGCGGCGCCGGTTTCATCGGCTCGGCTTACGTCCGCAACGTGCTTTCCGGCCACTACGCCGGGTTCGAGCCGGACGAGCTGGTCGTGCTCGACAAGTTCACCTACGCGGGCAACCGCGCGAACCTGGCGCCGGTCGCCGCCGACGACCGCCTGCGCGTCGTCACCGGCGACATCTGCGACCCCGAGGTCGTCGAGCGGGAGCTGACCGGCACCGACCTGGTCGTGCACTTCGCCGCCGAGTCCCACGTGGACCGGTCGATCGCCGGGTCGGCGGAGTTCGTCCGCACCAACGTGCTCGGCACCCAGACCCTGCTGCAGGCCGCGCTGGACCGCGAAGTCGGCAAGTTCGTGCACGTCTCGACCGACGAGGTCTACGGCTCCATCGACGAAGGCTCCTGGCCCGAGACCCACCCGGTCGCTCCCAACTCGCCGTACTCGGCCTCCAAAGCCGCCTCCGACCTGCTGGTCCGCTCCTTCTTCATCACCCACGGGCTCAACGCCTCGATCACCCGCTGCTCCAACAACTACGGGCCGTACCAGTTCCCGGAGAAGGTCATCCCGCTGTTCGTCACCAACCTCGTCGACGGACTCCAGGTCCCCCTCTACGGCGACGGCCTCAACGTCCGCGACTGGCTCCACGTCGACGACCACTGCCGCGGCATCCAGCTCGTGGCCGAGCGCGGCCGCGCGGGCGAGGTCTACAACATCGGCGGCGGCACCGAGCTGACCAACCGCGAGCTCACCGAGCGGCTCCTCGAAATCACCGGCCGCGACCACACCGCGATCCGGCCCGTCGAGGACCGCAAGGGCCACGACCGCCGCTACTCGGTGGACATCACGAAGATCTCCACCGAGCTCGGCTACACCCCGCAGGTCGGCATCGACACCGGCCTGCGCGACACCGTCGACTGGTACAAGAACAACCGCGACTGGTGGGAGCCGCTCAAGGGCTGAGCTACTGCGTGCGCAGCTTGGGCCACAACGCGTCCCACGCGGTGTTCCGTCCACTGAAGACGGTCATCAGCTGCGGCACCACGTCCTGGTGCCGGTCGAACGCCCCGGCCACCAGCGGGCTCGCGTCGCCGACGAACAGGACACTGTCGACGCTCTCGTCCGGGTGCCCGAAGTAGAAGTAGCCGCGGTGGGCGCTGTACACGTTCGGCAGCCCGCGTTCCGCGCCGAAGAGCTGCAGGTCGGCGGCGAAGGCGTAGCTGTCGGTCATGATCGCCGTCCGCGCCCGCTGCTCGGGCGGCAGCGAGTCGTACACCTTCACGACGGCGTCGGAGAGCTGGCCGAGCTGACCGTCGGACTGCACGAAGACCTTCGCCGTCAACGGCACCAGCGGCACGTCCGGGATGCGCTCGGCCCACGACTTCGGGTAGATCGGCAGCGCGACGAGCGCCTGCAGGATCGACGCCGCGACCAGGAGCCAGCCGAGCGCCTTCGCGGCGGTGGGCCACTTGACGTCCTGCAGGCCCACCGCACCGGCCGCGAACAGCAGCGCGTACAGGCTGTAGACGTAGTAGGACCGGCCCGACGTCACCAGGTAGGCCACGATCAGCAGCAGGAACGCGACGCCCAGGAAGCGGTAGGGCCGCAGGTCACGGGCGGCGAGCAGGCGCCCGAAGCCGAACAGCGCGAGCGGCACGCCGATCACCAGGCCGGGCCCGGACAGCAGCTCGAGCAGGAACGGGCCGATGCCGGGGAACTCCGCCGCGACGACCTCGGACATCCGGGCGTACGGCCAGCCGTGCACGGCCTGCCAGACCAGCGTCGGCACGGTGGTCAGCGTCGCGACGAGCGCACCCGCCCACAGCAGCGGCCGGCGCACGAGGTCACGCGGCCCGAAAACCAGCGACGCGGCGGCGAGCGCCACCCACAGCGCCGGTACCAGGAACTTCGTCTGCAGCGACACGGCCGTGACGAGCCCGGCGGCGAACAGCAGCCGGTCGTCGCGCACCCGGGTCCACCGCACGACCAGCCAGACGATGAGCGACCAGAAGAACGGGTCGATCGAGTAGGTCGCGAGGTAGTGGCAGATCAGCGTGGCGCCGGACATCGCGTACGCCGCCGCGGCGACGGCCTGCGCGACCCGGCGGCCGCCCAGCTCGCGGGCGATCAGCGCGCTCAGCACGATCCCGCCGACGGCGGCCAGCGTGGCGGGCAGCCGCAGGGCCACCAGCGAGCCGGGGAACAGGTGGTCCAGCCCGGCGGCCAGGAACGGCACCAGCGGTGGCTGGTCGAAGTAGCCCCACGCGGGGTGGTCGCGGCCGGCCACCACGAAGTAGGCCTCGTCGAAGGAGAACCCGTAGTTCCGGCTGGCGATGAGGAGCAGGGCTCCGGCGACTCCCGCGATCAGGAGAACCGGAGTCCGCGCGAACGCCGGGCGCGTGCGGCCCGGCCGGCTGTCGGTGGTCTCACTGGTAAGGGTCATACCTCAAGTAGACCCGGACGGACCTGGCGTTCTCTGCGGCCGGGAGTCCTCAGCCGAGGCAACGAAAGTCGATCAAGCTGCCGGGATCCGCAACCTTCGTAGTCACTCAGAAGTGATGTTTAAGCACGCAAAGTGAGGGTAGCGATTCCCCTAGACTTCGCCGCGAAACCACGCCTGGCCTGGGCATTCTCGCGATACTCCAGCCATGACCCAGGGCCGGCACATCGTCTTCTTCAGCTTTCCGGGCGTCGGGCACATCAATCCGATGCTGGGCCCGGTCGCCGCGCTCGCCGAGCGGGGCCACCGGGTCACGTTCGCCGTCGCCGACCAGTTCACCGGCCTCCTGCGCGACAGCCCGGCCGAGGTCCTGCCGTACCACTCGGACTTCCCCGCGGCGGTCACCAAGGTCGACAGCGCCGACGACGCGGTGACGATGATCATCGACCTCATGCGCGAAGGCTTCGCGGCGCTCGAACCGGCGCTGGAGCGGCTTTCCGGCGACCGGCCCGACCTCATCGTCCACGACACCATCAGCGGGAACGCCGCGCGCGTGCTCGCCCGCGCCTGGGACGTCCCGCTCGTCGAGAGCTGTCCCGTCTTCATCGAGAACGACGACGACGAGATCCCCGGCGCGCCGCAGCCACCCGAGGACCACCCGGCCGCCACCGACTTCGACCACCAGGACCCGCGCCTGGCCCGGTTCGGCGAAGAGTTCGGCGCGGGGGTCTCGGCGCTGCTCACCCGCCACGGCCTGGACCCGAACCTGGCGATGGAAAGCCTGACGGCGGCCGGCGACGAGCCCCGCCTGGTGTACATCCCCAAGGCGTTCCACTACGGGAGCGAGACGTTCGGCCCGCGGTACCGGTTCGTCGGCCCGACCGCGGACTGCACCGCCCTCGAAGGCCACTGGACCCCGCCGGGCGGCGACCGGCCCGTCGTGCTGATCTCGCTGGGCACGTCGATGAGCAAGGACCTCGGGTTCTTCACCGGCTGCATCGAGGCGTTCCGCGGCACGCCGTGGCACGTGGTGCTGACGCTGGGGCGCGGCGCCGACCTGGCCGCGCTCGGCGAGCTGCCGCCGAACGTCGAGGCGCACAACTGGATGCCGCACCCGTCGGTGCTGAAGCACGCGTCGGCGCTGGTGTGCCAGGCGGGGATGGGCAGCGTCCTGGAGGCGCTGCGCTACGAGGTCCCGATCCTCGCGGTGTCCCACAGCGGCGAGACCCTGGCCAACGCCCACCGCGTCGCGGAGCTGGGCCTCGGCCGGCACATCCCGGTCACCGAGGCGAGCGGGCCGGTCATCTTCGCCGCGGTGACGGCGATGGCGGCCGACGACTCGCTGCCCACCCGGCTCGCGCTGATGGCCAAGGAGATCGAGCAGGCCGGCGGCGCCGCCGCGGCCGCCGATGCCCTGGAAGCCCTGCTGCCCTGAGCAAAAAGGCCGCGGCCGGCACGAACCCTTGGTAGGAATGCACCGCGTACCCGGGCCTCAGTGGGCTTGTTCCCGCCCGTCGATCACGCGACGGCGCTGGTCCAGCGCGTCAGGTGACGTCGAAGTTCGGCAGGAAATGTGGATTCCTGTCTACGGTTGCTGCGCGTGTCTTTGTTCGCAGCCACTCGGCGAAGTCGCCTTCTTGCTCGAGCAGGTAGACGATTTCGCGTAGCTCGGCCAAGACGAATGTCTTCTGGGTAAGCGCGTTGCGACACTGCTCGACGGCGGTGTCTGCGAACCCCGATGCGGAGACGATGAGTCCGTGCACCCCCGCGCGACCGTAGACTCGGACGAGGTGCTGTGATACGCCGTCGACACCGAGCCGGTCCTTCCACCACTTGACCTCGACGAGGTACGGTTGATTGCCTAGCTCGATCAGACCGTCGATCTGCTCGCCGATTCGCCCGTCCTCATTGGCCAAGGTGAAGCTGTCTCGCACACTGAGCCCGTCGAGCTTGAAGACCTCGTTGAGCAGCGACTCCAGTTTCAACCCGCGCTGACGCGGGTCTGTCATGCCGAAGAGCTTCCCCAGCTCAGCACGTAGTTGTTGGCGAAGCGCCCGCTTCTCTGCTGCCGCCGCGGCCGCCTCGCGCTGCGGTCGAAGCCGCTCTTGGCGTTCGAGGTCTCGTTCGTGTTGCATCCGTACGAACGAGTCCTTCGCGCCCACGAGGTGGCGCACCTTCGCCACCAATCCCTGTGCTTTTAGCGCGTCCTCCTTCCAGGAGGTGGAGAAGTCTTCCCATTCGACAACTCGCCGGATGATCTCACGCCGAGACCTCAAGCCCGAGTCACCGTCTTCGTTGACCCGAGCAATCACCGTACGGGCGATCTCGTACTTGTTGATGGAGCTGCGGTTCGAGTCCACGCGGTACTGCAAGTCGGCGAGATGGCGCTCGCTGACTCCACATGCGCGAAAGAACCCGACCGTGTCGGCCTTTGATCTGCGAAGCAGCGGAATCGTGTCGACGAGAATGCCCACGAGGTCAGGTGGGAAGTGGTACGGGATGTCGGTCATGATCACCTCAGTGCGAACTCACGAACCGTCATCATTCCACGGCGGTGATCCTCGAGGTGAACGGACGTCGGCGGGCCGTCCGGAGCGCAAGGTGGGTAATCAGATGATAATTCTGGAAAACACTCCCGACCAGCCACGGCGGGAGGTGTCCACGACTTCAAGCGGAGCGGCGGAAGCCCCGCGTCGCGACGATCGCACCCGTGATGCCGATCAGGCCCGCCGCGCCCAGCGCCGCCAGGCCGCCGATTCCGACGGGGTTCCCCAGCGCCAGGTTGCGCGACGCGTCGACGGAGTACGTCAGCGGGTTCACCGTGGCCACCGCGCGCAGCCACGCCGGCAGCGACGACAGCGGGACATACGCCGAAGACGCGAACATCAGCGGGAACATCACCATCGACGTGACGCCCTGCATCACCTCGACGTTCGAGATCCAGACGCCGATCGCCATGAACATCCAGCTGAGCGACCAGCCCACCGCGATGCACATCAGCCACGCCAGCAGCACGCCGGTGAAGCCGCCGCCGGGCGAGAACCCGAACAGCGTCGCCGCCAGCACCAGCATGATCGCCAGCTGCAGCGCGTGCCGCACGACGTCGGCGAGGCTGCGCGCCACCAGTACCGAAGCCGACGCGATCGGCAGCGTGCGGAACCGGGCCACGACGCCGTTGCGCATGTCGTCGAGCAACCCGACGCCGGACTGCAGCGCCACCGAGAGCGAGCCCATCACCAGCACCGCGGGCATCAGGTAGTCGATGTAGGACACCCCGGCCGGGAACGAGCTGGTGCCGGCCAGGCTCGCGAACACCTGGCTGAACAGGATCAGCATGATGAGCGGCTGCAGCAGCCCCAGCAGCACCAGCGCCCGGGACGCCACGACCGCCCGCAGCGAACGGCCGGTCAGGATGATGATCTGCATCGGCACGCTGGTGCCGCGCCACGGGCCGGGCCCGGCCACCGTGGCTGCCGAGTCCGAAGTGGACAGTGTCGGTGCGCTCATGGGTCAGGCCCTCTCGGTGACTGGGTGGGAATCCCGCGGCCCGGACAGCGCGAGGTACACGTCGTCGAGCCGGGGGTCGACCAGGGCCAGCTCGACCGGCTCGACCTTGACGTCGTCGAGCGCGCGGACCACGCGCGCGAGGTCGGTGGACTTCTCCACCGGCACCGTCAGCGCGAGCCCGGCGAGTTCGTCCACTCCGGACACCCGCGCCTCCATCCCGGCGAGGCGGACGGCGTCCGCGGCGCGTTCGGCGTCGGGCTGGTCGGCCAGGGTCAGGGTGACCGTGCGCTTGCCGACCTGCGCCTTGAGCGAGGCCGAGGTGCCCGCGGCGATCACCTTTCCCTGGGCCAGCACGACGATCTTGTCGGCGAGCCGGTCGGCCTCGTCGAGCATCTGGGTGGTGAGCAGCACGGTCGAGCCGTCGCGCACGAGCTGTTCGACGATCTCCCACATGGCGATCCGGGCCGCCGGGTCGAGGCCCGTCGTCGGCTCGTCGAGGAAGATCACGTCGGGGTGGCCGACCAGGCTGGCGGCCAGGTCGAGGCGCCGCCGCATGCCACCCGAGTACGTCTTCGCCGGGCGGGAGGCCGCGTCGTGCAGGCCGAACGCCGTCAGCAGCTCGTCCGCCCGCTCCTTGGCCGCCTTGGTGGAGGCGCCGAGCAGGCGGGCGATCAGGATCAGGTTGCGGAAGCCGGAAAGCTGCTCGTCGACCGAGGCGAACTGGCCGGTGAGCCCGATGCGGCTGCGCAGGGCGACGGCGTCGCGCTGGACGTCCAGCCCGGCGACACTGGCGCGGCCCGAAGTCGGCGTCACCAAGGTGGTGAGCACGTTGACCAAAGTGGTCTTGCCGGCGCCGTTGTGGCCCAGCAGCCCGCACACGGTGCCGCGCGGCACCTGCAGGCTGACGTCGTCCAGCGCACGAACCTTGCCGAAGGTCTTGGTGATCCCCTCGGCCTCGACGAACAACGTCACGACCGCTTCCTTCCGCTGGCCGAATCGGACATGGCAACAGTTAACACAGGAGGAAGGCCCTTTTCCCTGCTCACCGCGGGACCCGAGGGGTTCGCCTAGACATGGTTGACTGCCCGCCGCGCGCGACTAGCTTTCGGTACATGACTCCCCCGCCGGGAAGCCACGTCGCCTTCCTCAACTATCCCGCCCACGGGCACCTCAACCCGACGCTGCCCGTGGCGGCCGAACTCGTGCGCCGCGGCCACCGGGTGAGCTACGTCGTGGCGGAGCAGTACGCCGATGCCGTGCGCGCCACCGGCGCCACCGTGCTGCCGTACGAGTCCCACGTGCCGAAGTCGTGGGACACCGTGGCGATCCCGGAGAAGATCACCGGCGACGTCGTCGCGGAGGCGGGCCTCGCCCAGGCGCTGGAAGGCTTCGCACCGCTGCGGACCGCGCTCGGCGCCTTCGAGGACGACCGGCCGGACGTCTTCGTGTACGACGCTTTCGGTTACGCCACCGGACGTCTGCTGGCGCGCAAGTGGGAGATCCCGGCGATCCTGTCGTGTTCGACGTTCGTCGCGAATGAGAAGTTTTCGCCGTACGCCTCGATGGCGGGCAAGGTCCCCGCGCCCGACCCGGAGCACCCCGCGCTCGCCAAGGCAGCGTCGGTGGTCGCGGACGTGCTCGCCGAGCACCTGCCCGGCACGACCGCGGCGGACCTCGCGGAAGCGCGGGAAGACACCAAACTCGTGTTCCTGCCGAGGGAGTTCCAGCCCGGCGGCGACACCTTCGACGACGGGTACGCGTTCGTCGGGCCGTGTCTCGGCGACCGCGCGGGCGGCTGGACCCCGCCGGACGACCGGCCGGTGCTGCTGATCGCCATGGGCAGCTTCGGCTACCACCACCAGCGCGAGTTCTTCGCCTCGTGCCTCGAGGCGTTCGCCGGGTCGCCGTGGCACGTCGTCATGACGATCGGGCGTCTGGTCTCGCCGGCGGAGCTGGGCCCGGTGCCACCGAACTTCGAGCTGCACCCGTGGGTACCGCAGCCCGCCGTGCTGAGCCGGGCGAGCGGGTTCGTCTCGCACGCCGGGATGGGCAGCACCATGGAGTCGCTCGCGCTGGGCGTCCCACCGGTGGTCGTGCCCCGCACGCTGGAGCAGGAGATCGTCGCCGACCGGCTGGCCGAGCTCGGCCTCGGCGTCCGGGTCGACCCGGACGACGTCGTCGCGGCGTCGCTGCTGGAGGCCGTCACCGGCCTCGCCGAGGACGCCGGCGCGCACGAGCGCGTGGACCGGATGCGCGCGCACATCACCGACGCCGGGGGCGCCGCGGCGGCCGCGGACCGCGTCGAGGCCCGACTGACCGCCTGATCCCAGGAGTGAATTCGACGTGGACACCACCGAGCTGACCGCTGCCCCGGAAATCGCCCCGGACGGCGGCGCTTCCCTGCTGACCTGGCTGGAGAAGATGCGGGCGGACACGCCCGTGTGGCAGGACGAGGCCGGGGCCTGGCACGTGTTCCGGTCCGCCGACGTCCGCCGCGTCAGCACCGACGCGCAGCTGTTCTCCTCGGACACGACGCGCCTGACCTCGCCCGGGGACCAGGCGCCCCCGGGCACGCTGCTGGTCATCGACCCGCCCGAGCACCGCAAGCTGCGCCGCCTGGTCAGCCAGGCGTTCACCCCCAAGGTGGTCGCCGACCTCGCGCCGCGGATCACCGAGCTGACCCGGGAGCTGCTGGCCGAGGTCAAGCCCGGCGCGACGGAGTTCGACCTGGTCGACGTGCTGGCCTACCCGCTGCCGGTGATCGTCATCGCCGAGCTGCTGGGCGTGCCCGCCACGGACCGCGCCCTGTTCCGGGGCTGGGCCGAGGCGCTGATGGCGCTGCAGGTCGACGACCCCAGCACCGGCGAGAAGCTGGCCATCGCGATCGAGGAGATGGAGGCGTACCTCAACGCCCAGATCGCCTCCCGGCGCGCCGAACCCCGCGACGACCTGCTGACCCGGCTCGTGGAGTCCTCGATCGACGGCGAGCGGCTGACCGACGAGGAGGTCGGCAACTTCACCGCGTTGCTGCTGCTGGCCGGGCACGTCACCACCACCATGCTGCTCGGCAACGTGCTGCTCTGCCTGGAGGACGCCCCCGGCGTCTACGAGCGGGTGCGGGCCGAGCCGTCGCTGGTCGAGCCGCTGCTCGAAGAGGTGCTGCGGCTGCGGCCGCCGTTCCCCCGGGTGGTCCGGGTGACCACGACCGACGTCGAGGTGGCCGGCACGGTGATCCCCGCCGACTCGATCGTCTGGGCGTGGGTGGTGTCCGCGAACTACGACGAGCGCGAGTTCGCCGACCCCGCGCGGTTCGACCTGGCCCGCAAGCCCAACACGCACGCCGCGTTCGGGCACGGCATCCACTTCTGCCTGGGTGCGCCGCTGGCGCGGCTCGAGGGGCGGATCGCGCTGGAGCTGCTGTTCGAGCGCTTCGAGCACCTGCGGATCGCCCCGGGTGCGGAGGTGCCGTTCCACGCCGGCGGCGTGTTCGGCGTCCAGCAGCTGCCGGTCACGACCACCGCGGGCTGACCGGCCGGGGAACCGCTCGCGAGCGGAAAGTGAACGCCCGGATACCGCACTACCGAAGGTGCGGCCCGGGGTGCCGTACCTCCGGTGGTGCGGACCCCAGTGTTAGCCCCCAACCCCCCGACCGGCATTGACGGGCCATACCCCGTTGGCTAGCGTACGAGACGTCGTTTGGTTTGTTTCCAACGAAACGGACCGAAGCGCAGCTGGCCGGGTGGACTCGAGGATCCTTCTGGGGAAGGGCTCGAGGTTTCCGCTGGGGTGGTGTGAATAACCCGCCCGGACAGCTGCCGCCGACCCTCTTGAGGGGAGCTCGGGGGTCGTCGACGCCTTTTGTCCGTGGACAATGCCTCGAAACGTAGAACGAATCTGGGGGTTCGAACTCGATGAACACGCGTGTCGATTCCTTGGCCGAGCGGCCGGCGGCGGTACCGCACGGCCTGCCGGCCGTCGCCGAAAGACAGAACCAGAACGTCCCCGCCTTCGACTTGTCCGATGTCTGCATCGCGAATCTGGGACCCGACCTCCGGGTGATCGAGGCCAATGGCGACTTTCTCCGTCAGCTGGGCCGGACCGCGTCCGAGGTTTTCGGACAGAGCTTTGTGGACTTCGTGCACCCGAGTGCCAAACAGTTCACCCTCCAGCAGCTGGCGCGCCTGAACGAAGGCCGCCGGGACCGCTTCAGCGCCCGCCTGGTGGGCGTGCGGCCGTCCCAGCCGGTGCTCTCGGGCGGGCTGACCGGCATCGCGGTGCGCAGCCAGTCCGGCCAGGTCACCACGATCGTCGTGCTGATCAAGCCGGACCGCGCCGCGGAGGCCCCGCGGCCGGCGATCGAGAAGACCAAGCTCCTCAGCGAGCTCGACGCCAAGGTCCTGGAGGGTGTCGCGGCCGGGATTTCGACCGTGCAGCTCGCGTCGAAGCTGTACCTGAGCAGGCAGGGCATCGAGTACCACGTCGGCGCGATGCTGCGGCAGTTCAAGTCGCCGAACCGCTCGGCGCTGGTCTCGAAGGCGTACTCGCAGGGCATCCTGTGCATCGGCCAGTGGCCGCCGAAGGTGACCCCGCAGTACATCCGCTGAACGCTTCCCCCGGGGCCGCCCGGGTTGGGATCGATGTCCGGTTCGTACCGGTATCGACCCGGCCCGGGCGGCCCTTTCCCATGCGGCGGGAACCCTCCGGGAAATCCCCTCGAATGCGGGTCGCAACGGGTGCGCCCGGCAGTACCCTGCGCTATCCTGCGAAGGCAGCGACCGATTTCACGACGGCGGCCGGAACTGGGAAAGGTGAAGCGAAGTGGGTATTTTCGGAAAAAAGGAAGACGATTCCAAGAAGAAGCCGTCCGACTCCAAGGCGGACAACGCCAAGGCCGATGACGAAAAGAACCGCAAGCGCCGCAGCCGCCTTTTGGGTGGCGCGTACGGCGGCGGCAGCGGCGGCTGAGCAGGCACACCGCTGACCGGTGATCGGGTGGGACGAGGGAGACCTCGGACCACCCGATTCGCGTTTTCCGGGGGTTTCGGGTGCGGGCGCGCGATGCGGTCACGGGATGTTGGTCAGTTTCCACCAGTGATTCCGGGCGGCTACCGTGTGACAACGGCGGTCGCACGGGGCGTGACCGCTGTGGGCGGTTCAGGGGGTGGTCCGGTGTGGTCCGTAGGGGTCGCCTCGCGGCGGGTGGCTCCGCTCGATTCAGCCCGGGACGCGAGGGCGGTGGGGCGCCCCGGTCCCGCCGAAGGACCTCGCTCACCCGGGGGAGGCCGCACGCAAAAAAGGCCGCCTCCACCGGACCGCGTCCGCTGAAGGCGACCTCCGTGCTCCGCTCCTGCCTCAGCCGGCCCGGGGCACGACCGCCTCGGCCCACTCCGGCACGTCCAGGATCTCCACCACCGCACCGGCCACGCTGACCCCCGGCGCGATCCCGACCATCAGCACGTGGTCGCCCGGTGCCAGCTGGCCCGTCCCGAGCATGTTCGCCAGCGAGGCCACCTGATCACTCGCCCCCAGGTGCCCCAGGCCACGCCCGAAGTCCCAGTTCGACTTCTCCAGCGGGATGCCGAGCATCGCCAGCAGCCCGTCCTCGACGTACTTGCGCGAGCCGTGGTTGTACGCGATGCGGGTGACCCCGTCGATGCCGATGCCGGCCTCCGCCAGCACGCGGTCGATCAGCTCCGAGCGCGTCTTCAGCAGGTTCAGGCCACTGTGGAGCATCGTGTCGCGGTTCTCGAACCCGAAGAAGTCGATGCGCTCGGCGAAGTCCATGAAGCGGCCGATCGTCGCGCCCGGGGGGAACATCGGCTCGTCGCCGCGGTGCATCCCCTCCAGCTCCGGCACCGTGATCGAGCTCGCCGACTTCAGCCTCGCGAAACCGGCCGTCGTGTTCAGCACCACCGCCGTCGCGCCGTCGCCGATGACGAAGTCGGGACGCAGGCAGCGCCAGCGGTTCACCAGCGGGGACGTCGAGTTGTCCGACGCCACCGTCATCGCCGTGCCGCCGCCGCGGGCGATCAGGTACGTCGAGGCCAGCTCCAGCGCCCCGAACATGCCGTTGCAGCCCTGGCGCAGCTGCGCCGCCAGCAGGTCGCCGCCCACCAGGTGCCGCTGCAGCCAGAACTGCGGGAACCAGCCGTCCGGGCCCGAGTGGTAGTTGTCCGCGTAGAGCAGGACGTCCAGCGCCTCCGGGTCGACGCCCGCGCGCGCCACGGCCTCCTGCCCCGCCCACAGCGCCATGTCCGGGGCCGGGGTCTCACCGGCGCAGGCCGCGCCCGTCAGGCCGGACGTCTCGGCGTCCTCGGCGGTCATCCACCCCTGCTCGATCGCCGCCTCGACGCCGGTGGTCGCCGGCACGTACGTGCCGATCCCGCTGAGGTAGACCTCCGCCAGCTTCACTTCGCCTCCACTTTCGCTCGGAGCCACGATTCGACGGCGTCGGCCGCGCGGGTCTCCCCGCCGGCCAGCGCGACCTGCTCGCTCATCCACCGGACGCGCTGGGCGACCACGGGATCGGACGCGGTCGTGGCGACCGCTTCGAGCAGTTCGTCCTCGGTGACGTCGGTGCGCGACACCACCTGGCCCAGCCCGAGGTCGGCGATGCGGGCCGCGGTCACCACCTGGTCGCTCTGGGACGGCGTCACCACCATCGGGACGCCGTAGTGCAGGGCCTCCATGGCGCTGCCCAGCCCGCCGTGGGTGACGAACACGCGCGTGTGCGGCAGCAGTGCCGCGTGCGCGACGAACGGGTGCGCCTCGATGTTGTCCGGCAACGGGCCCAGCTCGGCCGGGTCGACCCACCGCCCGAGCGTCAGCACGACGTGGTACGGCTGCCCGGTGAAGGCGCGCACGCACTTGCGGAAGAAGCCGACCTGCTCCCGGCTGCGCGAGGTGCCCAGCGAAATCAGCACGAGCGGCAGCCCGTCGGCGGGCGGGGTCCACTCCCCCGGCGGCGCCGTCCGGTCGAAGCACGGCCCGATGAAGGCGAAGCGGTCGCCGAAGGTCTCGCCGTGGATCTGGAACGCCTTCGGCAGGTACACGAGGTGGTACCCGGGATCGCCGGCGCCGGTGTCCACATCGGACAAACCGTGGCGGGCCAGCAATTGCCCGGCGTGCTCCACGAACGCGGCCAGTGCGGGGTCGGTGAGGTCCGGCGGCGCGGCGGCGTCCGTCTCGGCCTGCGCCTCGTTCAGGCGGAAGTGCTCGTTCGAGGCGAACTCCGGGACCGACTGCACCGTCGGCACCGAGAACTTCCGCGCGATCAGCCGCGCCGTCTCGGACGCAGCCAAATCGTGCACCACCAGGTCCGGCGGGTCGTCGGCGAACCGGTGCATGGCCGCGTCCAGCGGTGCGAGGCCCTCGCCCATGAAGGCCAGCATGGCCCGCAGCGCGTAGCCGTCGGAGGCGGTGTCGCCCAGCCCGGTCGCCCACGGGAACGTCGAGGTGTAGGGCAGCACTTCGGCGCCGGTCGCCGCCACCTTCTCGGCGAACTCGTCGACCACGGCGAAGGTCACCCGGTGACCGCGGCGCACCAGCTCGGCGACGATCGGGAGGACCGGCGCGACGTGCGCGTACGCGGGGAAACTGAAGACGGCGATGTGCCTGCTCACCGCTGCATCGTCGGCCACCGTGCCCGCCGGGCGCACCGGCTACCACGCAAGTTCTGGCTATTTCCCCCCAAAACCGCTTTGAACGTTTCTACGCCGGGACGACTAGGGGCTTCCACAGAGTTTCGCGGCAGGATCCGTCACTCGCGCGCGGCGTACTTATCCTGCAGACGACCGCACGAGGGGGATCTCAACACCTGTTGTAAAGCAACGAAATGCACGTCATCGCGGGAAAGGGCAGACCGCGACCCCTGGGGAAGGACCTTTCATGAAGACGAGCGTTGACGACCTGGCACTCTTCGGCGGCCCGATGGCCTTCGAGAAGACCCTGGTGGTGGGAAAGCCCAGCACCGGGGACCGGGCGAAGTTCTACGAGCGGCTCGAAGTGGCCCTCGACAGCGGGCGCCTCACCAGCGGCGGCCCGCTGGTCAAGGAGTTCGAGGCGCGGATCGCCGACCACGCCGGTGCCAAGCACTGCGTCGCCACCTGCAACGGGACGATCGCCCTCGAAGTGATGGCCCGGGCGGCCGGCCTCACCGGCGAGGTCATCATGCCGTCCATGACCTACGTCGCGACCGCGCACGCGATGCGCTACCTCGGCCTGACGCCGGTCTTCTGCGACCTCGACCCGGCCACCGGGTGCATCGACCCCGAGCAGGTCGAGCGCCTGATCACCGACCGCACCACCGGGCTGGTCGGCGTGCACCTGTGGGGGCAGCCCGCCGCCATCCAGGAGCTGGAGAAGATCGCCGAGCTGCACAACCTGACCCTCTTCTTCGACGCCGCGCACGGCATCGGCTGCAGCTTCGGCTCCCAGCCCCTCGGCGGGTTCGGCAAGGCCGAGATGTTCAGCTTCCACGCGGCGAAGGTGGTCACGACCTTCGAGGGCGGCGCGATCGTCACCAACGACGACGACTTCGCCCAGCTCGCCCGCTACACCCACAACTTCGGCTGGGGCGAGGAGCACGTCACCGAGTTCGCCGGCACCAACGCCAAGATGAGCGAGGCGTCGGCGGCCATGGGGCTGACCTCGCTCGACGCGTTGCCCGCGACCATCGCCGCCAACCGCGCCCACTACGAGCAGTACGCCGCCGAGCTGGACGGCCTGCCCGGGCTGGAAATGCACCGCTACGACGAAGAGAACCGCAACAGCTACCAGTACAACGTCGTCAAGGTCGACGAGGAGGCATGCGGGCTGCCCCGCGACACGATCCTCGACCTGCTGCGTGCGGACAACGTGCTGGCGCAGCGCTACTTCTCGCCGTGCGTGCACGAGTGCGAGCCCTACCGCACCGAGCGGCCGGTCTCGCTGCCCGCCACCGACGCGTTCTCCCGGCGCGTGCTGACGCTGCCGACCGGACCGTCGGTCACCAGTGAGCAGGTCCGCGACGTCTCGGCCCTGGTGGCCTTCGCGATCGAGCACGCACCGGAGATCCGCCGGCGCCTGGCCTCCCGGGGCTGACGATGTCGTGAGTGGGAAACCGGGCCGGAACCCGGTTTCTCACTCACGACGCTCGGCGACCAGCTTCTCGAGGTCGGCCACCAGCTCGTGCGGGGTCGGCTGGGCCAGCGCGAGGTCGCGCAGGCGGCGTGCGTTGGCCGCGAACTCCGGTTCGCCGACCAGCCGGGCCACCGCGGAGCGCAGGTCCTCGGCCGTGAAGCCGTTGTGGGTGAACAACAGTCCCGCGCCCTCGTCGACCAGACGCTGGGGACGCAGGAGGTGGTCGGCGATCGGCGTGGTCACGGTCAGCTGCGGGACGCCGGCCACCAGCGCCGCGCCATAGCTGCCGAAGCCGCCGTGGTGCACGATCGCCGCGCAGCTCGGCAGCACGGTGTGCAGTGCGACCGACTCGACGACCCGGACGTTCTCCGGGACCTCGTCCAGGGCCTTCCGCTGCTCGGGCACCAGCGCGGCAACCACCTCGATGTCCAAAGTGGACAAAGCGGCCAGGATGTCCGGAATGGACACGTAGTCGCCGCCGAACGCGTCCGTGTTGGACGACCCCAGCGTCAGGCACACGCGCGGCCGTGACGGCGGTTCGCGCAGCCAGTCCCACACCACCGCCCGGCCGTTGTAGGGCACGTGCCGCACCGGCAGCCGCCGGACGCCGGAGCGCGCGCCGAGCGACTCCGGCAGCGGGTCGATGGTGGCCTGGCCGGTGACGAGCTCCTCGTCGAAGCTCACCCCGTACGGCCGGCCGGTCAGGTCGAGCCAGTCGAACAGCGGGTCTTCCTGCTCCTCGGCCGGCTGCTCCGCCATCACCTGGAGGAACGTCCGGCGCATGGCGCACCAGACGTCGGCCCAGCACAGCTGCCGGACGTGCGCGGCGCCGCAGGCCTTCGCCGCGATCGCCCCGGCGTAGGTCAGCGCGTCCCAGACGACCAGGTCGGGCTGCCACTCCTTCGCATAGGCGACCAGGTCCCCGACCATCTCGTCGTTGTAGATGGCGAACCCGGCCCACACGGTGAAGGTGTAGCGCTGGTGCAGCGCCGCCCAGGTGTGCGACGCGGGGTCGGTGTCGTTCCAGTTCGCGATGTCGGCTTCCTGGGCGTCGCGGTTCTGCTTCATGCCCTCGTGCATCGTGTTGTCCACGCCGACCGGCACCGCGGTCAGCCCGGTGCCGGTGACGACGTCGGTGAATCCCGGCGACGCGGCGACCCGCACCTCGTGCCCGGCCGCGACGAGCGCCCAGGCGGCCGGGACCATGCAGTACAGGTGGGACTTCTCGTCCAGCGTCACGAACAACACGCGCACGGGAGGGCGCCCTTTCAGTGGTGGCCGGAGAAGGTGCCCGCAAGCCGCGTCGAGATCAGCCGCAGCACCTCACGCTGGTGGTCGGCGAGGAAGAAGTGCCCGCCGGCGTACACGTTCAGCTCGAACTCGCCGTCGGTGTGCTCCCGCCAGGCGCGGGCCTCGTCGAGGGTGGTCTTCGGGTCGGCGTCGCCGGTCAGCACGGTGATCGGCGTGGCCAGCTTCGGTCCCGGCTGCTGGACGTAGGTCTCGGCGGCCTGGTAGTCGTTGCGGATGGCGGGCAGCGCCATCCGCAGGATCTCGTCGTCGCCCAGCACGGCGGCGTTGGTGCCGCCGAGCTTGCGCAGTTCGGCGAGCACACCGTCGTCGTCGAGCTTGTGCACGGACTCGTCACGGCGGCAGGACGGCGCCCGCCGGCCGGAGGCGAACAGGTGCAGCGGGGTGACGCCGGCCGCCTCCAGCCGGGTGGCGACCTCGAAGCCGAGCGTCGCGCCCATGCTGTGGCCGAACAACGCGAACGGCTTGCGCGTCCGCTCGGCCAGCACCTCGGCGACGCGGTCCGCGAGCTCGGGAATGGAGTCGATGCCCGGCTCCAGGCGGCGGTCCTGGCGGCCCGGGTACTGCACGGACAGGACCTCGACCGAGCGGCCGAGCCCGGCGGACATCGGGAAGTAGAAGCTGGCCGAGCCGCCCGCGTGCGGCAGGCAGAACAGCTGGACGGCACCCTCGTCCGCGTCGTGGTAGCGGCGGAGCCACAGCTCCGGGTTGTCAGTCATGCGTGAACTCCGTCCTCAGGGTGGTCTCGAGCCAGCCGCGCACGGTCTCGGCGGTGGTCACGGCGTGGTCCTCGACCATGGTGAAGTGGTTGCCGGGCACGTCGACGACGGTGTCGGCGGTGTCCCAGTGCGTCTGCCATTCCTCGGGGGCCAGCCGCTCGTCGGCGACCGGGGGTTCGGACGAGCGGACCAGCAGGAGCGGCACCGACAGCTTCGCGGGCGCCCAGCCGGCCATCAGCCGGAAGTACCAGCTCATCGCCGACAGCCGGGCGACGTCCATCGGCGCGAACACTTCCTCGCGGTCGAACATGCCGCCGAACAGCTCGTCGCGGAACCGGTCGAGCGGCGAGTCCTCGCGCGGCAAGTAGCTGTCGAGCAGCACGACGGCCAGCGGCGGCGTGCCCCGCTCTTCGAGGAGCTCGGCGGCGGCGTGCGCGAGCATCCCGCCCGAGGACGACCCGAGCAGCACGAACGGCGCGCCGGCGGCGGCCCGCAGCACCGAGTCCGCTTGGACCTCGGCGACCGCGCGGACGCTGTTCGGCAGGGCCTCGCCCTTGACGAACCCCGGTGCCGGCAGCGCGTGCACGTCGAGGTCACCGCGGAACGGCGAGGCGAACCGGGCGTACTGGTGCACCCCGGCCAGGGCCACGTACGAGCTGAAGCAGATGAGCTTCGGCGTGCGCTCGCCCGCCGCGAGCTGCACCGACCCCGGCTGCCGGGCCAGGTCGGCGGCCGCGTCGAAGGTGGGCCGCAGCAGCGCCGCGTTCTGCAGCAGCTCGAAGCCCTCCTTCATCTTGCCGAGCTCGCAGGCCGTGCGGAACAACGCGCTGAGCGTCTCACCGGAGTCCACAGTGGACTTCGCCGGCGCGGCCGAGGTGACGTTCAGCTCGGCGCGCAGGTGCGCGGCGAGGTCTTCCGGCGCCGGGAAGTCGAAGACCAGTGTCGGCGGCAACCGCAGGCCGGTGGACGCGCCGAGGGCGTTGCGCAGCTCGACCGCGGTCAGCGAGTCGAACCCGGCGACGAGGAACCCGACGTCCGGGCGCACGGCGTCGGGACCGGCGTGGCCGAGCACGGTGGCCGCGGTGGCCCGGACCAGGTCCAGCAGGATCGCCTGCTGGTCCGGCTCCGGCTTCCCGGCCAGTGCGGCGCGCAGGGCGGCCTCGCCGGAAACCGCGGTAGCGGCCGACGCGGCCCGCCGGGCCGGCCGCACGAGTCCCTTGAGGACGGACGCGACCGCGCCGCCCAGCCCGGTGAGGTCGAGCTTCGCCGGGACCAGCGCGGGTTCGGCGAGCGCGGTGGCGGTGTCGAACAACGCCAGCCCCTGCTCGACGGGCAGCGCGTGGACGCCGCCGCGGGACATGCGCTTGCGGTCCGCCGAGTCCAGCGCGGAGCTCATCCCGGTCTCCCACAGGCCCCAGGCCAGCGCCTGGGCGGGCAGGCCGCGGCCGGCCCGGTGGGCGGCGAGCGCGTCGAGGAAGGCGTTCGCCGCGGCGTAGTTGCCCTGGCCGGGCCCGCCGAAGGTGGCCGAGACCGAGGAGAAGAGCACGAACGCCGAGAGGTTCCGGTCCGCGGTCAGCTCGTGCAGGTGCCAGGCGGCGTCGACCTTCGGCCGCAGCACGGCGTCCATCCGCTCCGGCGTGAGCGAGGACAGGACGCCGTCGTCGAGCACGCCGGCCGCGTGCACGACCGCGGCGAGGTCGGGGACGTCCGCCAGCAGCTCGGCCAGCGCGGCGCGGTCCGCGGTGTCGCACGCGGCGAGCCGGACGTCCGCGCCCAGCGCGGTCAGCTCGTCCCGCAGGTCGGTGGCATCAGCCGCGGTCCGGCTGGTCAGCACGAGCTGCCGGACGTCGTGCGCGGTGACCAGGTGCCGGGCCAGCACGCGACCCAGGCTGCCGGTGGCGCCCGTGAGCAGCACAGTGCCGTCCGGCCCGAACGGGCGTTTCCCGGTGGCGGCTTCGGTCGTGGCCCGGGTCAGCCGGGCAGCGAGCAGGGCGCCTTCGCGGACCGCGAGCTGGGGCTCGTCGGAGCGGACGGCGGCGGGCAGTACGGCGGCGGACTCGTCGTGGTCGTCGAGGTCGATCAGCCGGATCCGGCCGGGGTGCTCGGACTGCGCCGAGCGGACCAGGCCCCAGAGCGGCGCGCACGCCAGGTCGGGGACGTCGTCGCCGGCCGCGGCGGCCACCGCGCCCCGGGTCACCACGACCAGGCGGGACGCGGCGAACCGGTCGTCGGCCAGCCAGTCCTGCAGCAGGGAGAGCACGTCGTGCGCGGTCGCCCGGGCGACGTCCGGCAGTGCGCCGGCGGCCGGGGTGCGGACGGCCAGCACCGCTTCCGGCACGGCCATGCCGAGGTCCACCGCGGCCCCGAGCGCGTCGAGGTCCACATAGGACTCACAGGTGACGCCGGAGGCGTCGAGCACCGGCCCGACCTTGAGGTCGTCGTCGCCGACGACGGCCCACCGCCGCGCGACGGTGTCGGCCGGGGCCGCCGTGACCGGCCGCCAGTCGAGCCGGAACAGCGACTCGGGGGCCTTGCGGACCGGCCGCACCGCTCCGGCTGCCAGCGGACGCAGGACCAGCGCGCCGACCGACGCCA
Source organism: Amycolatopsis sp. NBRC 101858 (assembly GCF_030269325.1). Classification (GTDB taxonomy): domain Bacteria; phylum Actinomycetota; class Actinomycetes; order Mycobacteriales; family Pseudonocardiaceae; genus Amycolatopsis; species Amycolatopsis ponsaeliensis. The sequence continues at coordinate 643,883 of NZ_BSTD01000003.1, forward strand.
CCGGGCGGCCGGCCGGGTCGGCCAGGCTCAGCTTGACGGTGTCGTGGCCGTTCGGGGTCACCGTGACGCGGACCGCGGTGGCGCCGCTCGCGTGCAGCGTCACCCCGCTCCACGAGAACGGCAGGTAGTTGCGGCCCGCCCACTCGGCGATCGTGCCGAGCACGTGCAGCGACGCGTCGAGCAGTGCCGGGTGCAGCCCGGACCGGGCCGCGTCGGCGTGCTCTTCGGGCCGCAGGGCGACTTCGGCGTGGACTTCGTCACCGAGCCGCCAGGCCGCGTGCAGTCCCTGGAAGGCCGGGCCGTAGCCGAACCCGCCGTCCGGGCCGCCGGTGTAGAGGCCGTCGAGGTCCAGGGGCTCGGCTCCGGCGGGCGGCCACTCCGTCACGTCGTCGGGGACGGGACCGTGTTCGGCGGCCAGCCGTCCGCTGGCGTGCCGGGTCCACGGCTCGTCGTCGAGTCGCGAGTGGACGGTCACCGGGCGCGTGCCCGTCTCGTCCGGTGCGCCGAGAACGACCTGCAGCTGGACGCCGTCTCGCGCAGGCAATGGCAGCGGCGTTTCGATGATCAGCTCGTCGATGCCGCCCGCGCCGACCTGCTCACCGGCGCGCAGGACCAGCTCGACGAACCCGGTGCCGGGGAACAGCGTGCTGCCCGCGACGACGTGGTCGGCGAGCCAGGGGTGGGTGCGCGGCGAGACCCGGCCGGTGCACACCACGGCGCCGTCCTCGGCGTTCGTGACCGACGCGCCGAGCAGCGGGTGGTCCGGGCGGTCGAGGCCCGCCATCGTGACGTCGCCGGCCGGGGTGAGGGAGAACTCGGGCCAGAACCGCTCGTGCTGGAAGGCGTACGTCGGCAGGGACGCCGGGTCACCGGGTCCACCGAGGACGGTCCGCCAGTCCACTGTGGAGCCGCTGACGTGCAGTTTGGCCAGGGCGGTCAGCAGTTCCCGCGGCTCGTCGCGGTCCTTGCGCAGCACCGCGGTGACCAGCTCGCCGTCCAGGACGGCCGCGGCCATCGCGGTGAGGACGCCGTCCGGGCCCAGCTCCACGAACCGGGTCGTGCCCAGCCCGGCGAGGGTGGCGACCGCGTCGGCGAAGCGGACCGTCCCCCGGGCCTGGCGCAGCCAGTACTCCGGTGACGTCAGCTCGGTCGCGGGTTCGCCGGTCACCGTCGAGACGATCGGGATGGCGGGCGGCGCGAACGTGACGCCGGCCAAGACCCGGCCGAACTCGCCGAGCATCGCGTCCATGGCAGGTGAGTGGAAGGCGTGCGAGACGCGCAGCCGCCGGGTCTTGCGCCCGGTCCAGTGCCGTTCGACCTCCAGGACACCGTCTTCGACGCCGGAGACCACCACGGACGTCGGCCCGTTGACCGCGGCGAGTTCGACCCCCGCGGGCAGCGTCGGAACGACCTCGGCCTCGGTTGCCTCGACGGCGAGCATCGCGCCACCGGCGGGCAGCGCCTGCATCAGGCGGCCACGCGCGGCGACGACGGCGCAGGCGTCGGGCAGCGACCAGACACCCGCGACGTGCGCGGCGGCCAGCTCGCCGATCGAGTGCCCGGCGAGCCGGTCGGGACGGACGCCCCAGGACTCCAGGAGCCGGAACAGGGCCACTTCGATCGCGAACAGCGCGGGCTGGGTGTAGCCGGTCTGGTCGAGGAGGTCGGTGTCGACGGCCTCCAGGAGCGGCCGGTTGAGGTGGGTGTCGAATTCGGCGCACACCTCGGCGAAGGCTTCGGCGAACACCGGGAACTCGCGACGCAGCCCGGCGCCCATGCCGAGCCGTTGCGCACCCTGGCCCGTGAACAGGAACGCGGTACCGCCCTCGGCCCGCACGCCCGTGCTGACGCCGGGTGCGGGACGGTCGGCGGCCACGGCGGCCAGCCCCCGGACCAGCTCGTCGTGGTCGGCGCCGACGACGACCGCGCGGTGCGCGAACACCGTGCGGCCCGCCAGTGCGGTGCCGATCTCGGCCGGGTGGGCCGCGACGTGGCTCAGCAGCCGTTCGGCCTGGTCTCGCCGGGCTTCCGGGGTGTGGCCGGAGAGGGTCCACGCCGTCAGCGCGCGCGGTTCGGCCGGCTCCGCTTCGGGTGGAGCCGGTGCGGCTTCGACGATGACGTGCGCGTTGGTGCCGCTCACGCCGAACGAGGACACCCCGGCGCGACGCACGCGGTCGCCGTCCGGCCACGGCACGGATTCCGACAGCAGCCGCACCGAACCGTCGGCCCAGTCCACATGCGACGAAGGAACGTCGGCGTGCAGCGTCTGCGGCAGCAAGCCGTTGCGCAGGGCCAGCACCATCTTCATGACCCCGGCGACACCCGCCGCCGCCTGTGTGTGGCCCACGTTGGACTTGATCGAACCGAGCCACAACGGCCGGTCGCGGTCCTGGCCGTAGGTGGCGATGAGGGCCTGCGCTTCGATCGGGTCGCCCAGCGAAGTCCCGGTGCCGTGCGCCTCGACGGCGTCCACATCGGACGGTTCGAGGCCCGCGTTCGCCAGTGCCGCCCGGATCACCCGCTGCTGCGAAGGACCGTTCGGCGCGGTGAGGCCGTTCGACGCGCCGTCCTGGTTGACTGCGCTGCCGCGCACGACCGCGAGCACCGGATGTCCGTTGCGGCGCGCGTCCGAAAGCCGTTCCAGGACCAGCATTCCGGAGCCTTCGCCCCAGCCGGTGCCGTCCGCGTCGTCGGAGAAGGCGCGGCAGCGGCCGTCCGGGGACAGCCCGCGTTGCCGGCTGAACTCGACGAACGAGCCCGGCGTCGAGAGCACGGTGACACCACCGGCGAGCACGAGCGAGCACTCCCCCGCGTGCAGGGCCTGGATCGCCCAGTGCAGCGCGACCAGCGACGACGAGCACGCCGTGTCCACGGTGACGGCCGGGCCTTCGAGCCCGAGGGCGTAAGAGATCCGGCCCGAGAGCACGGAGGCGGCGTTGCCGGTGCCGAGGTAGCCTTCGGCGCTCTTCGGCGACAGCGCGAGCAGCGCTGGATAGTCCTGGCCGTTGGTCCCGGCGAACACCCCGACGGGCTGACCGCGCAGCGACTCCGGGTCGATGCCGGCGCGTTCCAGGGCTTCCCAGGACGTCTCGAGCAGCAGCCGCTGCTGCGGGTCCATGGCGAGGGCTTCCCGCGGCGAGATCCCGAAGAAGGCGGGGTCGAACAACGCGGCGTCGTCGAGGAAGCCGCCTTCGCGGGCGTACGACGTGCCTTCGCTGTCGGGGTCCGGGTCGTAGAGGGCGTCGAGGTCCCAGCCGCGGTCGGCCGGGAAGCCGCCGATGGCGTCGCGGCCTTCGGCGAGCAACGTCCACAGCTCGTCCGGGGTGTGGACGCCACCGGGGAACCGGCAGGCCATCGACACGATCGCGATCGGCTCGTCGTCGGTGCGGGCCGAGACGGGCGCCGACGTCGCCGGTCCCGCGTCGCCGGCCAGGTGCGCGGCCAGGGCGTTCGGGGTGGCGTAGTCGTAGATCAGCGTGGCGGGCAGCCGCTGCCCGGTGGCCGCGGCCAGCCGGTTGCGGAGCTCGACGGCGGTCAGCGAGTCGAAGCCGAGGTCCTTGAACGCGCGGTCCGGCGCGACGGCCGCCGCGTTCGCGTACCCGAGCACGAGCGCCACCGCGGTGCGGACGGCCTCGAGCGCGTCACCCGGCTGTTCGGCGGCGGGTTCGCCAGCCTGCCGGGCGCGCGGCGGGACCAGCCCGGCGAACACCGGCGGCAGCACCGGGGCGGCGCCGAGCACGGCGAAGTCGAACCGGATCGGCAGCACCGCGGGCTCCCCGGCGCGGCAGGCCGCGTCGAACAGCCGCAGGCCCTCCCCTGTGGACAGCGGGATCATGCCGGTGGCACCCAGCCGGCGGCGGTCGCGGTCGGCGAGCGCGCCGGTCATGCCGCCGGCCTGCTCCCACAGGCCCCAGCCGAGCGCGAGCGCGGGCAAGCCGTGGTCGCGGCGGTGGCGGGCCAGCGCGTCGAGCCAGACGTTGGCCGCGGCGTAGTTCGCCTGCCCGGCCGGGCCGAGCGTGCCGGAGATCGAGGAGAACACGACGAACGCGGTCAGCTCGGCGCCGGCGGTCAGCTCGTGCAGGTTCGTGACGGCGTCGATCTTGGGGCGCAGCACGGCGTCCAGGCGCTCGGGCGTCAGCGCGGACACGACACCGTCGTCGAGGACGCCGGCCACGTGGACGACGCCGGTCAGCGGCCGGTCCGCCGGGATGGTGCCCAGCAACGCGGCCAGCGCGTCGCGGTCCGCGGCGTCACAGGCCGCGACGACCGGCTCGGCACCCAGCTCCGTGAGGTCCGCGATCAGCTCGGCCGCGCCGTCCGCGTCCGGACCGCGACGGCTGGCCAGGAGCAGGTGCCGGACTCCGTACCGGGTGGCCAGGTGGCGGGCGACCAGGGCGCCGAGCGCACCGGTACCGCCGGTGACGAGCACCGTCCCGTCCGGACCGAACGACGCGGACGGACCGGACTCGGCCGAGGTCAGCTTGGCCAGGCGGGCCGCCCGGATCTCGCCGTCGCGCAGCAGGAACTGGGGTTCGCCGGTGGCGAGCGCGGCGGGCAGCAGCCGCGCGGCCGCCGGGTCGTCGAGGTCGGCCAGCACGAACCGGCCGGGGTTCTCGGCGGCGGCCGAGCGCAGCAGACCCCACACCGGCGCCTGCGCGAGGTCGGTCACCCCGTCGGCGACGGCGGCGTTGCGAGTCAGCACCACCAGCGTCCGGCCGTCGAACCGCTCGTCGGCCAGCCACGCCTGCACGAGCCGCAGCGCGCGGTGCGCCGCTTCCCCGGGCGTGTCACACCGGAACGGGGCGACGAGGACGTCGGGCAGCGCGCCCGCCTCCGCGACGCTGTCGAGGTCGGGGTGGCAGGCCAGCGCGCCCAGCTCGGCGAACAGGGCGGCGCCGAGCTCGCGGTGGCCGGAGCCGAGCAACGCCCACGCCGCCGGAACCGGCTCCCCCGCCTCGACCGGCACCCAGTCGAGCTTGAGCAGGCTGTCGCGGCTCGCGCCACCGACCGGCTGGGGCAGGTCGGGCCAGTAGGTTTCGCGCTGGAAGGCGTACGTCGGCAGGGCCTGTGCCCGCGCGCCGGTGAACAGCGCGCCCCAGGCGGCCCGCGCGCCGCGGACGTACACCGTCGCGACGGCGGCCAGCGCGGTCCGGACCTCGTCGCGGTCCTTGCGCAGCAGCGAGGCGGCGGTCGCGCCGGGCAGGCACTCCTCGGTCATGGCGGCGAGCACGCCGTGCGGGCCCAGCTCGAGGAACCGGGTGGTCCCGGCGTCCGCGAGCGCCGCCACGGCAGTGGCGAACCGGACGGGCTCGCGGACCTGCCGCACCCAGTAGTCCGCGGTGGTCAGCTCGTCGGTGACCGATCGCCCGGTGACCGTCGAGATGATCGGGAGGTGGGGGCGGGCGTAGGTGATCCGCGCCGCGACCTGGGCGAACTCCGCCAGCATCGGGTCCATCAGCGGGGAGTGGAAGGCGTGGGAGACGGTGAGCCGCCGGGTCCGGCGGCCGAGGGCGGCGAAGTGCCGCTCGATCTCTCCCGCCGCCCCTTCTTCGCCGGACACCACGACGGCGTCCGGGCCGTTGACCGCGGCGAGCGAGACGGCGCCGGTGAGCAGCGGCGTCACTTCGTCCTCGGTGGCCTGGACGGCGACCATGGCTCCGCCGCCCGGGAGGGCCTGCATGAGCCGGCCACGCGCGGCGACCAGCTCGGCGGCGTCGGCGAGGGAGAACACGCCCGCGACGTGCGCCGCCGCCAGCTCGCCGATGGAGTGCCCGGCGAGGTGGTCGGGCGTCACGCCCCAGGACTCCAGGAGCCGGAACAGCGCGACCTCGACCGCGAACAGCGCGGGCTGGGTGTAGGCCGTCTCGTCCAGTGCTTCGCCCGAGGCGATGACCGTCTTGAGTGGACGGTCGAGGTGCCGGTCGAACTCCGCGCAGATCTCATCGAAAGCGTTTGCGTAGGCCTGGAAACGTTCGTAGAGGTCGTGGCCCATGCCGACGCGTTGCGCGCCCTGGCCGGTGAACAGGAACGCGGTCAGCCCCTCGGTGACCGTGCCACGTACGCAGGTGTCCTCGCCCCGGGCGAGTGCGCGCACGCCCTCGGCCAGCTCGGCCGCGTCGCCGACCAGTACGGCCCGGTGTTCGAACGCCGAGCGAGTCGTCGCGAGCGCCAGCCCGATCCCGGCGGGGTCGCCGTCGAGCCCGGCGAGCCGGGCGGCCTGGGCACGCAGTGCGGCCTCCGACCGTCCGGAAAGGACCCACGGGATAACGGCCGGGGTAGTTTCGTTTTGCGGCAGGGCTTCTTCGGCCGGCGGTGCGGCCAGGAGCACGTGCGCGTTGGTCCCGCTCACCCCGAAGGCCGAGACGCCCGCGTGGCGCACCCGTCCGTTCTCCGGCCACGAGACCGGCTCGGTCAGCACGCGGACGTCCCCGGCCGACCAGTCCACCCGCGACGTCGGCTGCTCGACGTGCAGGGTCTTCGGCAGGACGCCGTTGCGCAGCGCGAGCGCCATCTTGATGACCCCGGCGACGCCCGCGGCGGCCTGGGTGTGGCCGAGGTTCGACTTGATCGAGCCGAGCCACAGCGGCGTCCGGCGGTCCCGGCCATAGGTGGCGAGCAGTGCCTGCGCTTCGATCGGGTCGCCCAGCGCCGTCCCGGTGCCGTGGGCTTCGACGGCGTCCACATCGGACGGCGACAGGCCCGCGTCGGCGAGCGCGGCGCGGATGACCCGCTGCTGCGACGGGCCGTTGGGAGCGGTGAGCCCGTTCGACGCACCGTCGGAGTTGATCGCCGAGCCCGCGACGATCGCGAGCACGGGGTGGCCGTGGCGCCGGGCGTCGGACAGCCGTTCCAGCAGCACGACGCCGGCGCCTTCGCCCCAGCCGGTGCCGTCCGCGCCGTCGGCGAACGCCTTGCACCGGCCGTCCGCGGCCAGGCCCTGCTGCCGGCTGAAGCCGATGAACGCACCGGGGGTCGTCATGACCGTGACACCGCCGGCGAGCGCGAGGTCGCACTCCCCCTCGCGCAGCGCGTGCGCCGCCCAGTGCAGCGCGACCAGTGAGGACGAGCACGCCGTGTCGACGGTGACGGCCGGGCCTTCCAGGCCGAGCACGTAGGAGATCCGTCCGGAAAGGACACTGGCGGCGTTGCCCGTGCTCTCGTAGCCGTCGCCGACGCCGGGCACGAGGCTGAGCAGCCCCGGGTAGTCCTGGCCGTTGGTCCCGGCGAACACGCCGACCGGCTCGCCCCGCAGCGACTGCGGATCGATCCCGGCGCGTTCCAGTGCTTCCCACGACGTCTCGAGCAGGAGCCGCTGCTGCGGGTCCATGGCGAGGGCCTCGCGGGGCGAGATGCCGAAGAAGCCCGCGTCGAACGCGCCCGCGTCGCGGACGAACCCGCCCTGGCTGACGTAGCTCGTGCCCGGGTGGTCCGGGTCGGGGTGGTAGACGGTGTCGAGGTCCCAGCCGCGGTCGTCCGGGAAGTCCGTCAGCGTATCGGTGCCGGTTTCGAGCACCCGCCAGAGGTCTTCGGGCGTCTCGACGCCGCCGGGGAACCGGCAGGCCATCGAGACGATCGCGATCGGCTCGGGGGTGGCGGATTCGGCCTCCCGCAGCCGTTCCCGGGTCTCGTGCAGGTCGGCGGTGACCTTGCGCAGGTACCCGAGCAGCTTCTCCTCGTTCACGTCGCACCCCGCCCGCCGGGGACCCCGCGCGTCACGCGAGTCCCAGCTCGTTGTCGATGAAGTCGAAGATCTCGGTTTCGCTGGCCGTCTCGAGCTTCTGCCGCGTGTTCTCCGCCGGGCCCGTGCCCAAGCGGCTCAGCAGCGCCTGCAGCCGGCTGGTGATCCGGGTACCGGCGAGCTGTTCGGCGGTCAGCGCGGCGAAGGCCGCTTCGATCCGGTCCAGCTCGGCCTCGGCCGCCGCGGCCGGATCGGCCGGGCCCAGCTCGCGACCGAGGAACTGGGCCAGCGCGGCCGGGTTCGCGTAGTCGAAGCCGAGCGTCGCGGGCAGGGACAGGCCGGTGACGGCGGCGAGCCCATTGCGCAGCTCGACCGCGGTGAGCGAGTCGAGACCCAGTTCCTTGAACGCCAGCCCGGGGTCCACTGTGGACGGGTTCGCGTACCCGAGCACGGCCGCGACCTCGGCCCGCACCAGGTCGAGCAGCGCCCGCTCCCGCTCGGGGCCGGTCAGCGCGTCGAGCTGCGCCCGGAGGTCCGGCTTCTCCACCGGGACGAGCGCCCGGCGAGCCTCGGGCAGGTCGTCGAGCAGCCGCGAGGTGGTGGTGAAGACGCTCCAGTCGACGTCGGCCACGGCGACGACCGGCTCGCGGCCGCTCAGCGCCCGGTGCAGGGCGGCGGTGGCCACCTCCGGAGCCAGCGGGCGGATCCCGCCGCGTTCGGCGCGGGTGCTGTTCCCGTCCGCCATGCCCGCGCCGGACCACGGTCCCCAGGCGATCGAGGTGGCGGGCAGGCCGAGCCCGGCCCGGTGCTCGGCGAGCGCGTCCAGCACGGCGTTGGCCGCGACGTAGTTGCCCTGCCCGGCCGCGCCGAGCGTGGCCGCGAGGGAGGAGAACAGCACGAACGCGGACAGGTCGCGGTCCCGCGTCAGCTCGTCGAGGTTGACGGCGGAGTCCACTTTGGCCTTGAGCACGGTGGCCAGGCGGTGCGGCGTCAGGGAGTTCAGGACGCCGTCGTCGAGGACCCCGGCGGCGTGCACGACGGCGTCGAGGTCGGGCAGCGAGCCCAGCAGCTCGGCGGCGGCGTCGCGATCGGCGAGGTCGCAGGCGGCGATCGTCACCTTGGCACCCAGCGCACTCAGCTCGGCTTCCAGTTCGGCGGCCCCGGGAGCGGCGGGACCACGCCGCCCGGCGAGCACGACGTGCGGCGCTCCGGTGCGGGCCAGCCACCGGGCGACCTCGGCCCCGAGGGCACCGGTACCGCCGGTGACCAGCACCGTCCCGGTGGGAGTCCAGGGCTCGGCGGGCGCCTCGAGCGGGGCGCGCACGAGCCGCCTCGCGAAGGTGCCTTCCGGGCGGATGGCGAGCTGGTCCTCGCCGTCGGCTGCGGAGAGGGCGGCGACGAGCCGGGTCAGTTCGGCCTCACCGGGGTCGGCGGGCAGGTCGGCCAGGCCACCCCAGCGGTCGGGGTACTCCAGCGCGGCGGTCCGCCCGAGGCCCCAGACTCCGGCGGATAGGGGCTGAGCAGGGATTTCGCCGTCAATGGCGACGGCTCCGGTGGTGACGGACCACAGCGGCGCTTGGAGGCCGGCGTCGCCGAGGGACTGAAGAAGGGTGGAGGTGAGCGCCAGGCCGAGGGGCACGGACGGCTGACCGGGCGTGGGGTGCACGGCCAGGCCGAGCAACGAGAGCACACCATCGGCCGCACCGAGACCGAGCAGTTCAGCGGCCATGGCGTCGCGATCCGGCTCGCCGAACGCCACCTGCACCGGGTCCGCCCCTGCCTCGGCCAGAGCCGGGATCACCGCCTTGACCAGCGGTTCGTCCTCGCACCCGGCAGGCACCACGACAAGCCACCGCCCCGGCAACCCCGCCCGCGGCCGGTCCGCGATCGGGCGCCACGACACGCGGTACTGCTTGCTGTCGGCCGGCGAAGCCACCGGGACCAGGGGCTCCGGCCAGAACACCTGCCGCTCGAACGGGTACGTCGGCACCGCGACCTGCCGCACCCCCGCCGAGAGCGGTGCCCAGTCCACCGGAGGCCCGCTGACGTGCAGTGATGCCAGCGCGAGCAACGCCGTCGCCGGCTCCGGGCGGTCCTTGCGCAGCATCGGGACCGAGCCGTCGGCCAGTGCGGACAACGTCCCGTCCGGGCCCAGCTCGACCAGCCGCGTCACCCCGGCCTCGCGCAGCGTCTCGACCGCCCGCGCGAACCGCACCGGCTCGCGCACCTGCCGGACCCAGTACTCCGGGTCCGTGAAGTCGGCGTCCGCGGTCACCGTGGACACGACCGGGATGCGCGGCCCGGCATAGCCGATCCCGCGCGCCACCTCGGCGAACTCCTCAAGCATCGCGTCCATATGAGCCGAGTGAAACGCATGCGAGACCCGCAAATCCCTAGACTTCACCCCGCGCGCGGTCAGCTCGGCGGCGATCCCGGCCAGCGCCGCCGCGTCGCCGGACAGCACCGTCGACAGCGGCCCGTTGACCGCTGCCAGGTCCGCACGGCCCGCCGCGGCGTCGAGAACGTCCTGCTCGGCGGCCTGCACGGCGAGCATCGCGCCCCCGCCGGGCAGCGCCTGCATCAGGCTCGCCCGCGCGGCGACCAGCCTGCCCGCGTCCGCCAGCGAGAACACCCCGGCGACGTGCGCCGCGGCCAGCTCGCCGATCGAGTGCCCGGCGAGGTAGTCCGGCTTGACGCCCCACGACTCCAGCAGGCGGAACAGCGCGACCTCGAGCGCGAACAGCGCGGGCTGCGTGAACCCCGTCCGGTCGAGCGCGGCGGCGTCGCCGAAGACGACGTCCCGCAACGGCCGGTCCAGCGACACGTCCAGCACCGCGCACACCGCGTCGAACGCGTCCGCGAACACCGGGAACCGCGCGTACAGCTCCGAACCCATCCCGGCGCGCTGCGACCCCTGGCCGGCGAACAGCAGCCCGGTCGCCCCGTCGCCGGCTTTGCCGGTGACGACGCCCGGGTGCTTCGCGCCCGAGGCGACAGCGGTCAGCCCGGCGAGCAGGTCGGCGCCCGTCACGACCGCCCGATGGCCGAACACCGCCCGGGCCGCCAGCGAACGCGCGACCTCCGCCGGGCCGACGTCCGACGCTTCGACGAACTCGGCGAGCCGCCGGGCCTGCTCCCGCAGCACCGTCTCCGACCGGCCCGACAGCGGCCAGACGACGTCCGGCGCGGGAGCGTCCGGAACCGCCACGACCGGCGGCTCTTCGAGGATGACGTGCGCGTTCGTCCCGCTGAAACCGAACGACGACACACCCGCCCGGCGCGGCCGCTCAGAAAGCGGCCAGGGCGTCGTGGAGGTCAGCAGCGCCACCGCGCCGCCCTCCCAGTCGACGTGCCGCGAGGGCCGGTCCGCGTGCAGGGTCTTCGGCAGGACGCCGTGCTCCAGCGCGAGGACCATCTTGATGACGCCGGCGATCCCGGCCGCCGCCTGGGTGTGCCCGATGTTGGACTTCAGCGACCCCAGCCACAGCGGCTGCGAGCGGTCGCGGCCGTACGTCGCCAGGAGCGCCTGGGCTTCGATCGGGTCGCCCAGCTCGGTGCCGGTGCCGTGCGCCTCGACGGCGTCCACATCGGACGGTGCCAGGCCCGCGTTCGCCAGCGCCGCCCGGATCACGCGCTGCTGCGACGGACCGTTCGGGGCGGTGAGGCCGTTGGACGCGCCGTCCTGGTTCATCGCCGAGCCGCGCAGTACCGCGAGCACCGGGTGCCCGAGCCGTCGTGCGTCCGACAGCCGCTCGACCAGCACGACGCCGGCGCCTTCGCCCCAGCCCGTGCCGTCCGCCTCGTCGGCGAAGGCCTTGCACCGGCCGTCGGCCGCGAGCCCGCCCTGGCGGGAGAACTCGACGAACGCGCCGGGCGTCGCCATCACCGTCACGCCGCCCGCGAGGGCCATCGCGCACTCGCCTGCGCGCACCGACTGCGCGGCCAAGTGCAGCGCGACCAGCGACGCCGAGCACGCCGTGTCCACGGTGACCGCCGGGCCGCCCAGGCCGAGCACGTACGATACCCGGCCCGAGACGACCGAAGCCGCGTTCCCGGTGCCGACGAACCCACCGAAATCCTCGCCGGAGCCCGCGAGCACGGCCGGGTAGTCCTGTCCGTTGGTGCCGAGGAACACGCCGACGTCCGGGCCGCCCGAAGGGTCGACCCCGGCGCGTTCCAGCGTCTCCCACGCCGTCTCCAGGATCAGCCGCTGCTGCGGGTCCATCGCCAGGGCTTCCCGCGGCGAGATGCCGAAGAAGGCCGGGTCGAACTCCGTGACGCCGTCGACGAACGCGCCGCCGCCGGTGACGACCCCGGCGGCCGCGAGGCCCGCGACGTCCCAGTGCCGGTCCGCCGGGAAGCCCGAAACCGCGTCACCGCCGGAAAGCAGCAGCTCCCACAGGTCCTCCGGGGTCCGCACGCCACCGGGGAACCGGCAGCCCATCGCCACGACGACGATCGGGTCCTCGGTGGACACCGCCGCGCGCTCGACGACCGGCGCTTCGTCCGGCGTGCCCGCCAGGTGCGCGGCCAGGTCGGCGGCCGTCGGGTAGTCGTAGATCAGCGTCGCGGGCAGCTCGGTCCCGGTGGCCAGGCCGAGCCGGTTGCGCAGTTCGACGGCGGTCAGCGAATCGAACCCGAGATCCTTGAACGACTTGTCCGCCGCGACCTCCTCGGTGTAGCCGAGCACCGCCGCGACCTGACGGCGCACCAGCGTCAGCATGTCCTCTTCGGACAGCCCGGACAGCGCCACCGGCGGGGCTTCACCCTCCGCTTCGGGCAGTTCGGTCAGCAGGCGGCTCGGCCGGACGGCGGTGAGCGCGGGGCCGTAGACCGGCCAGTCGACGTCGGCGAGCGCGACCGCGACGTCGCCGGCGCCGAGGGCCCGGTCGAGCGCCGACAGGGCCAGCTCCGGGTCGAGAGGGGTGAGCCCGCCGCGGCGCAGCCGGTCGCGGACGGCCTCGTCGGCCGCCATCCCGGCGTCGGCCCACGGACCCCAGGCGAGCGACGTCGCCGGCAGCCCGCTCGCACGCCGGTACGCGGCCAGCGCGTCGAGGTAGGCGTTCGCGGCCGCGTAGTTGCCCTGCCCGGCCGAGCCGACCGTGCCCGCCAGCGACGAAAACAGCACGAACGCCGAGAGCTCGCGGCCGGCGGTGGCCTCATGCAGGTTCCAGGCCGTGGTCGTTTTGGCGCGCAGCACCCGGTCGAGCTTTTCGGGGGTGAGCCCGTCGAGCACGCCGTCGTCGAGCACGCCCGCGGCGTGGACCACCGCGGTCAGGTCCGGCAGGGAGTCCACGAGCGCGGTGACCGCGTCCCGGTCGGTGCAGTCGCAGGCCACGACGGTGATCTCCGGCGCGGTCGGTTCGGCAGCTCCACGACGGCTCGCCAGCACCACTCGCGACGCCCCGCGCTCGATCGCCCAGCGCGCGAGGTGCCCGCCGAGCGCGCCGGTGCCGCCGGTGATGAGCACCGTGCCGCTCACCGTCCACTCGGGACATTCGACGGACAGCGGTGCGCGCACGAGCCGCCGGCCGAAGACCCCGGCGGGCCGGATGGCGACCTCGTCCTCGGCGCCGCCGGCGAGCACTCCGCACAGCCGGTCGAGGCCGCGCTCGTCGAGCTGCTCGGGCAGGTCGATCAGGCCGCCCCACCGGCGCGGGTGCTCCACGGCGGCGGATCGGCCGAGGCCCCACACCTGCGCCTGCTCCGGGTGCGTGAGGGGGTCGGACCGGCCGGTCGAGACCGCGCCCCGGGTCGCGCACCACAGCGGCGCGGACCAGCCGAGCCTGCCCAGGGCCTGCACCAGCGCGAGGGTGTCTTCGACCGCCAGCAGCGAAAGAACCCCAGCGGGCTCGTCGCCGGATCCGGCGAGATCGTCGGGCGTGCGAAGCTCCACGACGTCGGCACCCCGGTCACGCAGGCCTGCGACGACGTCGGCGCCCGCTCCCACCACCAGCCAGCGGCCGGACAGCCGGGTCGTGGTCGTCGCGGTGACCGGGTGCCAGCCGATCCGGTACCGCCAGTTGTCCACTGTGGACTCGTCGTGGTGCCGGCGGCGCCAGGCGGCCAGCGCGGGGAGGACGTCGCTGAGCGGGGTCTCCGACGACACGGCGAGGGTGCTGGTCAAGGCGGCGAGGTCCGCGCGGTCGATCGCCGACCAGAACGTGTCCGCACCGGTGTCTCCCACCGGCGCCGCCGACTCCGGCGAGGTGAGCCAGAACCGCTCGCGCTGGAAGGCGTACGTCGGCAGGTCGACGCGGCGAGCCCCGTCGAGCAGCGAAGTCCAGCCGGGCGCGCCGCCCCGCACGTACAGCTCGGCCAACGCGCTCAGGACCGACTCCCGCTCGTCGCGTCCGGCCCGCAGCACCGCCACGACGGGCGCGCTCGCCATCCCGGCCAGGGTCCGGTCCGGGCCGACCTCGACGAACCGCGTGGCGCCCCGGGCTTCCAGCGCCGTCAGGCGGTCGGCGAACCGGACCGGCTCGCGCACGTGCCGCACCCAGTACTCCGGGTCGGTCAGCTCGCCGGGCCCGCCGGTGACGATCGGGATCTTCGGCGCCGAGAACGTCAGCCCGGCCACGACCTGGCGGAACTCGTCGAGCATCGGCTCCATCAGCACCGAGTGGAAGGCGTGCGACACGGCGAGCCGCTTGGTCTTGCGCCCGCGAGACGCCAGCTCGCCGGCTGCGGCGAGCACGGCGTCCTCGTCGCCGGACAGGACGACCGAGTCGGCGGCGTTGACGGCGGCGAGGTTCACCCGCTCGTTCAGCAACGGTGTGACCTCGGCCTCGGTGGCCTGGACGGCGACCATCGCCCCGCCGGCCGGGAGGGCCTGCATCAGCCGGGCCCGCGCGGCGACCAGCGTGCACGCGTCGGCCAGCGAGAGGATCCCGGCGACGTGCGCGGCCGCCAGCTCACCGATCGAATGCCCGGCGAGGAAGTCCGGCTTCACGCCCCAGGACTCCAGCAGCCGGAACAACGCGACCTCGACGGCGAACAGCGCGGGCTGGGTGTGGCCCGTGTCGTTCAGGGACTCGCTCGCGATCGCTTCGGCCAGCGGGAAGTCGAAGCCCGCGCACACCGCGTCGAAGGCTTCGGCGAACACCGGGAACTCGCGGCGCAGCCCGTCCCCCATGCCGATCCGCTGGGAACCCTGGCCGGAGAACAGGAACGCGAGCTTGCCGGCCTTGCCCGCCACACCGTCCACAAGGGACGCGGCCGGCGCGTCGGCGGCGAGCGCGTCCAGAGCCGCCGTCGCTTCGGACGCGTCGGCGGCCAGCACGACAGCCCGGTGCTCGAACGCGGACCTGCCGGTGACGAGGGACAGCGCGGTGTCCGCGAGCGGCACGCCCGCCGTCAGGTGGTCACGCAGCCGGCGGGCCTGATCGCGCAAGGCCTCGCGGGAGCGCGCCGAGAGCGCGAGCGGCACCAGGCCGCCCACCGTGGCCGGCGAGGCCGGCGCCGCGTCGTAGCTCTCCAGGATCACGTGCGCGTTGGTCCCGCTGATGCCGAACGAGGAAACCCCGGCCCGGCGCGGAGTCTCCCCGGCCGGCCACGCGACGTTCTCGGTGAGCAGCTCGACCGCCCCGGCCGACCAGTCGATGTGCGGCGACGGCTCGTCGACGTGCACCGTGCGCGGCAGCAGCCCGTGCCGCATGGCCAGCACCATCTTGATCACCCCGGCGACGCCCGCGGCGGCCTGGGTGTGACCGATGTTGGACTTGACCGAGCCGAGCCAGAGCGGCCGGTCGCGGTCCTGGCCGTAGGTCGCCAGCAGCGCGTGCGCCTCGATCGGGTCACCCAGCGTGGTGCCCGTGCCGTGTGCCTCCACGGCGTCCACATCGGACGGCGTGAGCCCGCCGCTCGCCAGCGCGGCCCGGATGGCCTGCTGCTGCGCCGGGCCGTTGGGCGCGGTGAGGCCGTTGGACGCGCCGTCGGAATTGACCGCGGACCCGCGGACCACGGCCAGCACCGGATGCCCGTTGGCCAGCGCGTCGGACAGCTTCTCGACCAGGACGAGCCCGACGCCCTCGGACCAGCCGGTGCCGTCGGCCGCGGCCGCGAACGGCTTGCACCGACCGTCGGGCGCGAGCCCGCGCTGGCGGCTGAACTCGAGGAACATGCCGGGGGTCGACATGACGGTGACTCCGCCGACGAGCGCCAGCGAGCACTCGCCGCGCCGCAGCGCCTGGGCCGCCCAGTGCAGGGCGACCAGCGACGACGAGCAGGCCGTGTCGACGGTGACCGCCGGGCCCTTGAGCCCGAGCTGATAGGCGACGCGACCGGAGATCACCGCGGTCGAGTTGCCGGTGAGCAGGTGCCCTTCGACGCCGTCCGGCAGCGCGGTCAGGCCCGAGCCGTAACCGGTGGACGTGCCGCCGACGAAGACGCCCGCCTTCGTGCCGCGCAAGGACTGCGGGTCGATCCCGGCGCGTTCGATGGTCTCCCACGCCGTTTCGAGCAGCAGCCGCTGCTGCGGGTCGGTGGCCAGCGCCTCGCGGGGGCTCATCCCGAAGAAGCCGGGGTCGAACTCCGCCGCGTCGTAGACGAACCCGCCTTCGCGGACGTAGCTGGTGCCCGCCTGCTCGGCGTCGCCGGAGTACAGCGCCGCGGGCCAGCCGCGGTCGGTGGGGAAGCCGGACATGCCGTCGCCGCCGGCGGCCAGCAGCTGCCACAGCTGCTCGGGGGTGCGCACGCCGCCGGGGAAGCGGCAGCCCAGGCCGATCACCGCGACCGGCTCGGCGTCCCGGTCTTCGACCTCGCGCAACCGCTGGTTCGCCGCCCTCAGGTCGGTGGTGACCTTCTTGAGGTAGTCGAGCAGCTTCTTCTCGTTGTCGGAGGTCACGCCCCGAACTCCTTGTCGATCAGGTCGAACAGCTCGTCGGCGGACGCGGCCGCGACTTCGTCGTCCAACTGCGGTTCTTCGGGGGCGGTGCCGGTCCACCAGTCGAGGAGGCTCTGCAGCCGTTCGGTGATCTGCTCGCGCCCCTCGTAGCCTTCGGGCAGCGAAGCGAGCGAACTGCGCAGGTCGTCGACCATGCCGTTCGCCGACGGGGCCGGCGGCGCGATCGCTTCGAGCAGGTAGCCCGCCAGCTCGGCGACCGTCGGGTAGTCGAACACCAGCGTCGCGGGCAGCCGCTTCCCGGCGACCGCGCCGAGCCGGTTGCGCAGCTCGACCGCGGTGAGCGAGTCGAAGCCCAGCTCGCTGAACGCCTTCCCGGGGTCGATGTCCACTGTGGACGCGTGCCCGAGGACGGCGGCGACCTGGCCGGCCACCAGGTCCACCACCAGGTCTTCGCGGTCCCCGACCGGCGTCGCGGCCAGCCGCTCGGCGAGGCCCACCGGCTCGGCCTTCGCGACGGACGCGACCGCCCGCCGCGCCGGGGCGCTGACCAGCCCGCGGAACAGCGGGGCCACCGCGCCCGAGGACGCCAGCGCGGCCGGGTCGACCCGCATCGGCACGACGGCCGCCTCGCCGGACGCCACACCCGCGTCGAGCAGGGCGAGGCCGAGCTCGGCGGACAGCGGCAGCAGCCCGGCGCGGGCCATCCGGCCCAGGTCCGTCTCGGTCAGGCCGCTGGTCATGCCGACGGCGGCCGACCACGGGCCCCACGCCAGGGCCACCGCGGGCAGCCCGAGGGCGTGCCGGTGGGTGGCGAAGGCGTCCACGAACGCGTTGGCGGCCGCGTAGTTCGCCTGTCCCGCGCCGCCGAACAGCCCGGCGGCGCCGGAGAACAGCACGAACGCGGTGAGGTCGGCGTGGCGGGTCAGCTCGTCGAGGTGCACCGCGGCATCGACCTTCGGCCGCAGCACCTTGTCGAGGCGGGCCGCGTCCAGCGAGCCGACGACGCCGTCGTCGAGCACCCCGGCGGTGTGCATGACCGCCCGCAGCGGGTGCTCGTCGGAGATGCCGTCGAGCAACGCGGCCAGTGCGTCGCGGTCGGCCGCGTCGCACGCCGCCACCGTGACGGTCGCACCCAGCCCGGTCAGCTCGTCCCGCAGCTGCTCGGCGCCCTCGGCCGCGAGGCCGCGACGGCTGGTGAGCAGCAGGTGCCGCGCGCCGTGCTCGGTGACCAGGTGGCGGGCCAGCAGCCCGCCGAGGCCGCCGGTGCCGCCGGTGATCAGGACCGTGCCTTGCGCGTCGAGCGGTGCGGGCACGGTCAGCACGACCTTGCCGACGTGCTTGGCCTGCTGGAGGTGCTTGAACGCCGCGGGGGCGCGGTGGACGTCCCAGGCGGTGACCGGGATCGGCCGCAGCACGCCGCGGCCGAGCAGGCCGAGGACCTCCCGCAGCATCTCGGCGATGCGGTCGGGCCCGGCCTCGATGAGGTCGAACGCCTGGTAGGCGACGCCCGGGTGGGCTCCCGCAACCTCGGCGGGGTTCCGGACGTCGGTCTTGCCCATCTCCAGGAACCGGCCGCCCCGCGGCAGCAACCGCAACGACGCGTCCACGAACTCCCCGGCCAGCGAATCCAGCACGACGTCGACGCCGCGACCCTCGGTGGCCGCGAGGAACCGGTCCTCGAAGTCCAGGGTCCGCGAGGAGGCGATCCGGTCGTCGGCGAGGCCGTGCTCGCGCAGCGCGTCCCACTTACCGGCGCCCGCGGTGCCGAACACGTCGGCGCCGAGGTGCTTCGCGAGCTGGACCGCGGCCATGCCGACGCCGCCGGCGGCCGCGTGGACCAGCACGGTCTCTCCCGCCTGCACGCGGCCGAGGTCGACCAGCGCGTAGTAGGCGGTCAGGAACACGATCGGCACGGACGCCGCCTCGGCGAACGACCAGCCGTCCGGGACGCGGGCGACGAGCCGCTGGTCGGCGACGGCCAGGGGCCCGAACGCGCCGGGGAACATGCCGAGCACCCGGTCGCCCACGGCCAGCCCGGTGACGCCGGGGCCGACCTCGGTGACCACGCCCGCGCCTTCCAGGCCCATCGCCCCGGCCTCGCCGGGGTACATGCCGAGGGCGTTGAGGACGTCACGGAAGTTGACGCCCGCCGCGCGGACGGCGATCCGCACGTGGCCGTCCGGCAGCGGTCCGGCGACCTCGGGGCACGGCAGCAGGGTGAGGTTCTCCAGGGTGCCCTTGTCGACGATGTCGAGCCGCCAGTGCCCGTCCTTCGGCGCGCTGAGCACGCCTCCGGCCGCTTCGGCGCGCACCAGCCGGGCCGCGTGCGGTTCGCCGTCGCGAAGGGACACCTGCGGTTCGCCGGTGGTGAGCGCGGCCGGGACCGCGCCGTAGGACGCTTCCTTGCCGTCGACGTCCACCAGCAGGAACCGGTCCGGGTTCTCGGCCTGGGCCGAGCGGACCAGGCCCCAGACGGCGGCGTTGGCCAGGTCGGTCACCTCGCCGCGGTGGGCCACCGCGCCGGAGGTGACGAACACGAGCTTCGCACCTTCCAGGGCTTCTTCGGCCAGCCAGCGCTGCACGGTGGTGAGCGCGAGCCCGGTGGCCGCGCGCACCGAACCCGGCAGGTCCGCCGCGCGGGCCGGGGCGAGCGGCGCGAAGACCACCTCGGGCGGTGTTCCGCTTTCGGCGAGCAGCGCATCGATGTCCACATAGGACTTCAGGGGGCCGGACGTGCCGAGCTGGACGCCGAGCTTGTGCTGGTCCGGACCGAGCACGGCCCAGGACCCGGTGTCCGGTTCGGACCCGGTGTCGAGGGGGATCCAATCCACCTGGAACAGCGAGTCACGCAGCCCGCTGGGCTCGGTCGTCAGCTGGTCCGCGGACACCTGGCGCATGGCAAGGGAATCCACCGTCGCGACCGGGTGCCCGGCGGCGTCGGCGATGGTCAGCGCGAGTGCGTCCGCTCCGGCCAGGCTGAGCTTGACGCGCAGGGCGTCGGCGCCGGACGCGTGCAGGGTGACCCCCGCCCACGAGAACGGGAGCCTGCTCTGCCCGGACCCGGCCAGCGGCAGGTAGAGCAGCGCTTGCAGGGCCGCGTCGAGCAGGGCCGGGTGGAGGCCGAAGCGGCGCGCGTCGTCGCGGGCCGAATCGGGCAGGGCGATCTCGGCGAACACGTCGTCGCCTTGCCGCCAGGCCGCGGTCAGGCCGCGGAAGGCGTCCCCGTAGGCGAACCCGCCCGCCGCGTAGGTTTCGTAGAAGTCTTCCACGGCAAGGGGTTCCGCCTTCGCGGGCGGCCACTCGGACAGCGCTTCGCCCGGGTTCCCGGCTTCGACGGCGAGCAGGCCCGTGGCGTGCAGGACCCACTCCTCGGTGCCTTCGACCCGCGAGTGCGCGGTGAAGGCCCGCGTCCCGTCTTCGCCGGGGGTCCCGACCGAGCACTGCAGCTGGACGCCGCCGCGCGCGGGCAGCACCAGCGGCGCGGCCAGGGTCAGCTCCTCCACGCGGGCGCAGCCGGCCTGGTCCGCGGCGCGGACGGCCAGCTCCAGGAACGCGGTGCCCGGCAGCAGGACCTGGCCCATGACCTCGTGCCCGGCCAGCCACGGGTGCGTCGACAGGGCGAGCCGGCTGGTGAACAGCAGCTCGTCGGCTCCGGCCACGGAGACCGCCGCGCCGAGGAGCGGGTGGTCGACCGCGGTGAGCCCGGCGGCGGCCACGTCGCCCAGCGGCATGCCGGACAGGTGCGGCCAGAACCGCTGGTACTGGAACGCGTACGTCGGCAGGTCGATCCGGCGCGCGGCCGTCCCGGCGAACACCGCCGTCCAATCAGGACTTTGCCCGTGGACGTGCAGCTCGCCGACCGCGGCCAGCGCGGTGACCCGCTCGTCGCGGCCCTTGCGCAAGGTCGGGATCGTCACCGCCGCATCGACCATCGGAGTGAGGACGGCGTCCGGGCCGATCTCGACGAACCGGTTGACGCCCAGCCCGTGCAGGGTCGTGACGGCGTCGGCGAACCGCACCGCCGCGCGCACCTGGCCGACCCAGTACTCCGGCGTCACCGGAGACGTGACCGTGCCGGTCACCGTGGAGACGATCGGCAGGCTCGGCTCGGCGTAGGTGATCTGCTCGGCCACCTTCGCGAACTCGCCCAGCATCGGGTCCATCAACGGTGAGTGGAACGCGTGCGACACGGTGAGCCGCTTGGTCTTGCGGCCCAGCGCGGTGAAGTGTTCCTCGATTCCGTCGAGATCGTCGCCGGAGACCACGATCGACGTCGGCCCGTTGATCGCGGCGATGCTCACCGTGTCCGTGAGCAACGGCGTGACCTCGTCTTCGGTGGCCGACACGGCCAGCATCCCGCCGCCGCGCGGCAGGGCCTGCATCAGCCGTCCGCGCGCCGCGACCAGCCGGCACGCATCCGCCAGGGAGAACACTCCGGCGACGTGCGCGGCGGCCAGCTCGCCGATCGAATGGCCGGCCAGGTACTCCGGCCGCACGCCCCACGACTCCAGCAGACGGAACAGCGCCACCTCGACCGCGAACAGCGCGGGCTGGGTGTAGCCGGTCTCGTTCAGCAGGTCTTCGTCGCCGAAGACGACGTCCCGCAACGGCCGGTCCAGCTCGGTGTCGAAGTGCGCGCACACCGCGTCGAACGCCTCGGCGTACACCGGGCGCGCGTCGTACAGTTCGCGGCCCATGCCGAGCCGCTGCGCGCCCTGACCGGTGAACAGGAACCCGATCCGGCCCTCACTCGTGGTGCCGGGGAGGGGTCCGTCGACGAGGTCGCGCAGGCCCTGCAGCAGTTCGTCGGTCTCGGTGCCGATCACCACCGCACGGTGCTCGAACGCCGAGCGACCGGTGGCCAGGGACCAGCCGACGTCGGCCGGCCGTTCGTTGGTGAGGTGTTCGGCCAGCTGGGCCGCCTGCGCCCGCAGCGCGGCTTCCGACCGTCCCGAAAGGACCCACGGCACCGGCCCGGACCACGTCGGTTCCGCCACCGGGGACTCTTCGGGAGCCTGCTCGACGATCACGTGGGCGTTGGTGCCGCTCACGCCGAACGACGAGATCCCGGCGCGGCGCGGGTGCCCGTTCGGCGCCCACGCGACGGCGTCGGACAGCAACCGCACGTCGCCGGTGCTCCAGTCCACATGGGACGACGGAGTATCCGCGTGCAGTGTCTTCGGCAGCAGGTCGTGGCGCAGCGACAGGACCATCTTCATGATCCCGGCCGCACCGGCGGCGGCCTGCGTGTGCCCGATGTTGGACTTCACCGAGCCGAGCCACAGCGGCCGGTCGCGGTCCTGCCCGTAGGTCGCGAGGACGGCCTGCGCCTCGATCGGGTCGCCCAGCACCGTGCCGGTGCCGTGTGCCTCGACAGCGTCCACTTCGGACGCCGCCAGTCCAGCATCGGCGAGTGCGGCGCGGATGACTCGCTGCTGCGAAGGGCCGTTCGGGGCGGTCAGGCCGTTCGACGCGCCGTCCTGGTTGACCGCGCTGCCGCGGACCAGCGCGAGCACGGGGTGCCCGTTGCGGCGTGCGTCGGACAGCCGTTCGAGGAGCACCATCCCGGCGCCCTCGCCCCAGCCGGTGCCGTCGGCGTCGTCGGAGAACGCCTTGCAGCGGCCGTCGAGCGCGAGGCCGCGCTGGCGGCTGAACTGGATGAACCCGGAGGGCGTCGACATGATCGTGACGCCGCCGGCCAGTGCGAGGGAACACTCGCCCGACCGCAGCGCCCGCGCGGCGAGGTGCACCGCGACCAGCGAGGACGAGCAGGCCGTGTCGACCGTGACGGCCGGGCCTTCCAGGCCGAGCGCGTAGGAGATCCGGCCGGACACCACGGATCCCGCGTTGCCGGTCATGGTGTAGCCCTCGACGCCTTCGTCGTCGCCGAGCGCGAGCAGCGGGGTGTAGTCCTGCCCGTTCGAACCGGCGAAGACGCCGACCGGGCCGCCGCGCAGCGACGCCGCGTCGATCCCGGCGCGTTCGATGGCCTCCCAGGCCGTCTCGAGCAGCAGGCGCTGCTGCGGGTCCATGGCCAGGGCTTCGCGCGGGTTGATGCCGAAGAACGCGGCGTCGAACCGGCTGGCGCCGTCGAGGAACCCGCCGCGGCGGGTGTAGGACGTGCCCTGGTGGTCGGGGTCCGGGTCGTAGAGCGCGTCGAGGTCCCAGCCGCGGTCGTCGGGGAAGTCGGTGATCGCGTCCGCGCCGCCGGAGAGCAGCGCCCACAGGTCCTCCGGCGAGCGCACGCCGCCGGGGAACCGGCACGCCATCGAGACGATGGCGATCGGGTCGTCCTCGACGGTCCTCGGCGTGACGTCCACTGTGGACGTCGTCTCGGCCGGTTCGCCCAGCTCGCCCTTGAGGTGCGTGACCAGGGCGGTCGTGGTCGGGTAGTCGAAGATCAGCGTCGCGGGCAGCTTGAGCCCGGTGGCGGCGGACAGCCGGTTGCGCAGGTCGACCGCGGTCAGCGAGTCGAACCCGAGGTCGGTGAACGCGCGGTTCGGCTCGACGTCGGCCGGCCCGGCGTAGCCGAGCACCCCGGCGACCTGGGTGCGGACGAACTCGAGCACGTCCCGCTCGCTCAGCCCGACGGCCTGAGTGGTCTCCCCCGCGGCTTCGATCGCCTGCCGCGCCTCGGGGATGCCGAGCAGCAGCGGGCTCGGCCGGACGGCGGTGAACGACGGCACGTACCGCGCCCAGTCGACGCCCGCCACGGTCAGCGTGGTCTCGCCGTGGTCGAGGGCCTGCTGCAGCGCCGAGATCGCCAGCTCCGGGTCGAGCGCGTGGATCCCACCGAGGCGCTGCCGTTCGGCGACGGCGGTGGCGTCGGCCATGCCGGTGTCGGCCCACGGGCCCCAGGAGATCGACGTCGCGGCCAGGCCGAGCGAGCGCCGGTGGTCGGCGAGCGCGTCGAGGTAGGCGTTGGCGGCGGCGTAGTTGCCCTGGCCGGGCCCGCCCCAGACACCCGCGGTGGACGCGAAGGAGACGAACGCCGACAGGTCGAGGTCGCGGGTCAGCTCGTGCAGGTGGAACGCGGCGAGCGCCTTGGGCTTGAGCACCCCGGCCAGCCGCTCCGGGGTGAGCGAGGACAGCACGCCGTCGTCGAGGACACCGGCGGCGTGGACGATCGCGTTCGGCGGGTACTCGGCGATGACCGCGGCCAGCGCGTCACGGTTGCCGACGTCGCAGGCCACGACGGTCGCCTGGGCACCGAGTCCGGCGAGTTCTTCGCACAGCTCGGTCGCGCCCGGGGCCTCGGCACCGCGACGGCTGGTCAGCACCAGCCGCTCGGCACCGCGGCCGGCCAGCCAGCGCGCGACCTTCGCGCCCAGGCCACCGGTACCGCCGGTGATCAGCACGGTGCCTTCCGGCGTCCATTCGCCGGGCGCTGGTGCCGAGCCGAGCGGAGACCGCAGGAGCCGGCGAGCGAAGACACCGGACGCGCGGACGGCGACCTGGTCTTCGTCCCCGGTGAGCGCGGCGACCACGCGGGCGAACGCGCGTTCGTCGAGGTCGGCGGGCAGGTCGAGCAGGCCACCCCAGCGGCCGGGGTGTTCGAGCGCGGCGACGCGGCCGAGACCCCACACCGGCGCCTGGGCCGGGTTGCGGAGCGCGTCGGCCTTGCCGGTCGACACGGCACCGCGGGTGAACGTCCACAAGGGAGCGTCGAGGTCGTTGAGGGCTTGGATCAGCGTGAGGGTGTCGACGAGCCCGCGGTAGGACTCGTCGGTACCCAGCAGGGACAGGATCCCGGCCGGTTCGACGTCCCCGATCCGCTCGGCGAGAACGGCGCGGTCGATGCCGACCTCGGCTTCGACGGTGACGATCTCGGCACCGAAGCGCTCCAGCGGCAACGGGGTCTCGTCGTCCGGACGGCGCACGACCAGCCAGGTGCCGTCGAGGCGCGGCGA
Organism: Amycolatopsis sp. NBRC 101858; assembly: GCF_030269325.1. Taxonomy (GTDB): domain Bacteria; phylum Actinomycetota; class Actinomycetes; order Mycobacteriales; family Pseudonocardiaceae; genus Amycolatopsis; species Amycolatopsis ponsaeliensis. The sequence goes on from NZ_BSTD01000003.1 coordinate 668,316, forward strand.
GGCGTCGACGGTGACCGGCTGCCAGCCGACCCGGTAGCGCCAGTTGTCCACTGTGGATTCTTCGCGACGCTGCCTGCGGTAGGCGGCCAGAGCGGGCAGCAGACCTTCGACGGCCCCCGCGTCGAGTCCGAGCGTCTTCGCCAGCTCACCGGCGTCGTCGCGTTCGACGGCCGTCCAGAACCCGGCGTCGGCGGCGTCGGAGGCCGCGGCGACGTCGCCCGGGCCGGGCAGCGTCGGCCAGTAGCGCTGCCGCTGGAACGGGTAGGTCGGCAGGTCCACAATGGATCCGGTCAGCGCGAAGTCCACGTCGACGCCGCGCGCCCACAGCTCGCCGGCCGAGGTGAGGAAACGGGCGAGGCCACCCTCGTCGCGGCGCAGCGAGCCGGTGACGACGGCGTCGTCGAGGGTCCCGGCGATCGCGGTGCCCAGCACGGGGTGCGCGCTGGACTCGACGAACACGCCGAAGCCCTGCTCGCCGAGCGCCACGGTGGCGGGCGCGAAGAGGACGCGCTGCCGCAGGTTGCGGTACCAGTAGGCGGCGGTCAGCTCGGTGGTGTCGAGCCAGTCGCCGGTGACGGTCGAGTAGAACGGGATCCGGGCTTCGCGCGGCGAGACCGGGGCCAGCACCTCCAGCAGTTCGGCTTCGATCGCCTCGACGTACTGGGAGTGCGACGCGTAGTCGACCGCGACCTTGCGGGCCCGGACACCGTCGGCCGTGTAGCGGGCCACCAGCGCGTCGACCTCGTCCGGGTCGCCGGAGACGGTCACCGCGGCGGTGCCGTTCAGCGCAGCGATCGACACGCCGGGCGGCAGCTCGACGTCCTCGGCCGGCAGCGCCACCGACGCCATCGCACCGCGTCCGGCCAGCGACGCCCGGATCACCTTGCTCCGCAACGCGACAACGCGCGCACCGTCCTCAAGCGACAGTCCGCCGGAAACGCAGGCGGCGGCGATCTCGCCCTGGGAGTGCCCGATCACGGCGTCCGGCCGGACGCCGTAGGACTCCCACAGCGCGGCGAGCGACACCATGACGGCCCAGCAGGCCGGCTGCACGACGTCGACCCGATGCAGCATCTCGGCGTCGCCCAGGACGTCGGCGAGCTGCCAGTCCACGAAGGGTTCGAGCGCGGTGGCGCATTCGGCCAGGCGGTCGGCGAACACCGGCGTGGCTCCGGCGAGTTCGAGCGCCATCCCGACCCACTGCGAGCCCTGGCCGGGGAAGACGAACACGGTCTTGCCGGGCGTCCCGGCAACCCCGCGCACGGCGGGATCGGTCAGGCCGGCCAGCAGCGCGTCGCGATCCGCGCCGACGACGACCGCCCGGTGCTCGAACGCCGAGCGCGTGGTGGCCAGCGACACCGCGACATCGGCGAATCCGGACTCCACTGTGGACAGCAGTTCGGCTTGCCGCCGCAGCGCATCCGGCGTGCGGCCGGACAGCAGCCACGGCACCGCGGCCGGAGTCTCGTGCTCCTCCGTGGTGGTTTCCCCGGCCTGCTCCAGGATCACGTGCGCGTTCGTGCCGCTCATCCCGAACGACGAGACTCCCGCGCGGCGTGGGCCCTCGGAGAGCCACGGCCGGGTCTCGGTGAGCAGGCTGACGTCGCCCGCGTCCCAGTCGACGTGCGGCGACGGGACTTCGGCGTGCAGCGTCTTCGGGAGCAGGCCGTGCCGGATGGCCTGGACCATCTTGATCACGCCGCCGACGCCGGAGGCCGCCTGCGCGTGCCCGACGTTCGACTTGAACGAGCCCAGGTACACCGGCCGGTCCGCGGGCCGCTCGCGGCCGTAGGTGGCGATGATGGCCTGCGCCTCGATCGGGTCGCCCAGCTTGGTGCCGGTGCCGTGCGCCTCGACGACGTCCACATCGGACGGCGTCAGCCGCGCGTTGGCCAGCGCCCGCCGGATCACCCGCTGCTGCGACGGCCCGTTCGGGGCGGTGAGGCCGTTCGACGCGCCGTCGGAGTTGATCGCGGAGCCCTTGATCACCGCGAGCACGCGGTGGCCGTTGCGCTCGGCGTCGGAAAGCCTTTCCAGCAGCAGCATTCCGGCGCCCTCGGCCCAGCTCGCGCCGTCGGCGTCGGCCGAGAAGGGCTTGCTGCGCCCGTCCGCGGCCAGCGCCCGCTGGCGGCTGAACTCCACGAGCGAGACCGGCGTGGACATGACGGTCACGCCGCCGGCGAGGGCGAGGGTGCAGTCGCTCTCGCGCAGGGACTGGCAGGCCCAGTGGATCGCCACCAGCGACGACGAGCACGCGGTGTCGATCGAGACCGCGGGCCCTTCGAGGCCGAAGGTGTAGGCGACGCGGCCCGACAGCACGCTCGGGGAGTTGCCGGTGCCGAGGAAGCCTTCGAAGCTGTCAGTCGCGGCGCCGAGGAGGCCGCCGTAGTCCTGGTAGGTGATGCCGGCGAAGACGCCGGTGCGGCTGCCGCGCAGCGTGGCCGGGTCGATCCCGGCGCGTTCCATCGACTCCCAGGAGACTTCCAGCAGCAGGCGGTGCTGCGGGTCCATCGAGACGGCCTCACGCGGGCTGATCCCGAAGAAGCCGGGGTCGAACGCGCTCGCGTCGTGCAGGAACCCGCCCTCGCGGGCGTAGCAGGTGCCCGGCGCGTCGGGGTCGGTGTCGTAGAGCGCCTCGAGGTCCCAACCGCGGTCGGTGGGGAACGGCGAAATCGCGTCGCCGCCCTCGGCGACCAGCCGCCAGAGGTCGTCGGGGTCGGCGATGCCGCCGGGGTAGCGGCAGGCCATGCCGACGATCGCGATCGGTTCGTCGACCGCCCGGGTGACGGCCTCTTCCGCAACGTCTTCCTCGCCGAACAGCTCGGCGTGCAGCGCCTTCGCCAGCGCGACCGGGGTCGGGTGGTCGAAGACGGAGGTCGCGGGCAGGCGCAGGCCGGTCGCGGTGGTGAGCGCGTTGCGCAGCTGGACGGCGGTCAGCGAGTCGACGCCCAGTTCCTTGAACGCCCGGTCGGCGCCGACCGCCTCGGGCCCGGAGTGGCCGAGCACGAGCGCGGCTTCGGTGCGGACGATGTCCAGGAGTGCCCGGTGCCGGTCGGTTTCGGGCAGGCGGGCGAGCTTCTGGTGCAGCGCGTTGCCCGCGTCGGCCACCTGGGCGACCACGCGGCGGGCCTTGACCTTCGCCGGGGCCTTCTCGACGGTGCGCAGCGCGCCCCTCGTCCCCAGCAGGTCGAACGTCTCACCGGGGCGGCAGGCGAGCGCACTGCGCGCGACGGCTTCGAGCACCGCGGTCTGCGCCGCGACCAGGCCGTCGCCGCCCGCGGCGGTCAGGACCACGAGGTCGACGTCCAGCTCGGCGAGGTTGAAGGCGATGTCCGCACGGTCGCGCAGATCGGCCGGGCCCTCGGCGAGTCCGATGTGGACGGCGGTGGTGACGTCCGGGAGGTCGCGGAGAGCCCGCGCGAGTTCGTACCGGTCGGCGGGGTCGCAGGAGATGACTTCGGCACCCGGCTGGGGCTCGCCCCCGAGCACGACGAGCCGCTGGACGCTTCGGTCCTCGAGGAGGTGCCGCGCGACGGCGGCGCCCAGTTCGCCGGACGCGCCGGTGAGCAGGACGGTCCCCTCGGGCTTCCAGGCATCCGGCGTGACGGAGGTGGTCCGCGGCTCGTAGGCGACGCCCTCGCGGATCGCGAGCCGATCGGCGCCCGGCTCGACGGCGGCGCCATCGACGAGGGCGAACCGCCCGGGGTGCTCGGCCAGCACGGGCTCGACCGCACCCCACACGGCGGCTTCCACGACATCGGGGAGTTCGCCGTCGGTCACGGCGACCGCGCCCCGGGTGACGAAGACGAGCCGTGAAGCGGCGAACCGCGGGTCGGCGAGCCAGGATTTGGTGAGAGCGAGGGCCCGCTGCGCCGAAGCCCAGACGGCCCAGGTGAGGTCCTCGGTGTCGTCGGGACGGCAGGAGGCGAAGACAAGTTCGGGAACGTCACCGGCGGCGGCCAGCTCGGCGAACTCCTGGTAGGTGGGCAGGTCGCCGAGCCCGAGCCCGGAGAGATCCCCGAGCCCGGCGGCCCGCGAGAGGTCGAGCCCCGACTCGGCGGCGCGCGAGCGGTCCAGCCGTTCCCCTGCGGCCGGCCGTGAGCGCGAACCCTGCTCCCCGCTCACGACCCACTCCACGCGGTGGTGCGTGGTCACGACCGCGCGGGTCATCGGGCGCAGGACCACCGACTCGGCCACCGCCACGACCTGGCCCGACGCGTCCGCCAGCGTCACCTGCACCGCGCTGCCCGCCGTCCGCAGGCGCACCCGCAGCTCGGTCGCGCCGGTCGCGTGCAGGCTCACGCCCGACCACGAGAACGGCAGCAGCCCCTCCCCCGGCAAATCGGCAAAGGCCAGCGCGTGCAACGCCGCGTCCAGCAACGCCGGGTGCAGTCCCCAACCCTCCGCGGACGTCCCCGCCGGCAACGCGACCTCGGCGAACACCTCGTCCCCGACCCGGTACGCCGCCCGGAGGCCCTGGAACGTCGGCCCGTAGGCGAACCCGGCCGCCGCGCGCTGGGCGTAGAAGTCCTCGACCGGCAGTGCGCCGGCCGGCGGCCACTCGGTCAAGTCGTCCGAAGTGGACAATCCGGTGGAGAGGAAGCCGGTCGCGTGCCGGACCCAGTCCTCGGCGCGGGTGTAGATGCCGAACGCGCGCCGTCCGGCGCCGTCCGGAGCTTCGACGCGGACCTGCACCGGCACGCCGCCGCGCTCGGGCAGCACCAGCGGGGCCTCCATGACCAGCTCTTCGACCTGCTCGCAGCCGGCTTCGTCGGCCGCCCGCAGCGCCAGCTCCACGAACCCCGCCCCGGGGAACAGGGTCTCGCCGTCGACGCGGTGCTCGGCCAGCCACGGCGAAGCGTCGGCCGACAGGAGCCCGGTGAGCAGGACGCCGTCCGCACCCGCCAGCTCCACGGCCGCGGAAAGCAGGCCGTGCCCGGCGCCGGACTGCCCGAGCGACGCGGGGTCGCCGTCGACGTCCGGGACCTCCAGCCAATACCGCTCACGCTGGAACGCGTAAGTGGGCAGCTCGACCCGCACGCCGTCGTGCAGCACCTCGGCCCACCCGACGCCGCCGCCGTCGACCTGTAGCGACGCGAGCGCGGACAGCAGCGTCCGGGCCTCGGGACGGTCGGCGCGCAGCACCGGCACCGCGACCACATCGTCCAGGCTTTCGGCGACCATCGCGGAAAGGACACCCGCCGGGCCCAGTTCGAGGAACCGGGTCACGCCGCGCCCGGCCAGCGTGCGGACGCCGTCGGCGAACCGGACGGTGGCGCGGACCTGCCGGACCCAGTACTCCGGGTCGCCCAGCTCGGCCGCCGACGCGAGCGCGCCGGTGACGTTCGACAGCACCGGCACCGTGGGCTCGTGGTAGGTCAGCCCCGCCGCGACCGCGCGGAACCCGGCGAGCATGCCGTCCATCCGGGCCGAGTGGAACGCGTGGCTCACCCGCAGCCGCCGGGTCTTCTCGAACCCCGCGGCGACCGCCAGCACGGCGTCTTCGTCACCGGAGAGCACGACCGACGACGGCCCGTTGACCGCCGCCAGCGATACGCCGTCGGTCAGCAACGGCGTGACCTCGTCCTCGGTGGCCGCGACGGCCACCATCGCCCCGCCCTCGGGCAGCGCCTGCATGAGACGCGCGCGGGCGCCGACGAGCGTGCACGCGTCTTCGAGGGACAGCACCCCCGCGACGTGCGCGGCGGCCAGTTCGCCGATGGAGTGCCCGCCGACGAAGTCCGGGCGCACGCCCCAGTCTTCGAGGAGCCGGTACAGCGCCACCTCGACCGCGAACAGCGCGGGCTGGGTGTATTCGGTCCGGTCCAGCAGCTCGCCGTGCTCGATGACGCCGAGCAGCGGCCGGTCCAGCTTGCCGTCGAAGTGCGCGCACACCGCGTCGAACGCCGAAGCGAACGCCGGGAACTCGCGGTACAGCTCGCGGCCCATGCCGATCCGCTGCGCGCCCTGGCCGGTGAAGAGGAACGCCGTGCGGCCAGGCGCGGCCGTCCCCAGCACCACCGCGGCGGACTTGGTTCCCTCCGCCAGTGCGGCGAGCCCGGTCCGCAGTTCGGCATCGTCCCCGGCCAGCACGACGGCCCGGTGCTCGAACGCCGAGCGCGTCGTCGCCAGGGACCAGGCCAGGTCGGCCGGGTCGGCAGCCGTGTCGAGCAGCCCTGCGGCCTGCGCCCGCAGTGCCGTCTCCGACCGGCCGGACAGCGCCAGCGGGACGAGCCCGGTGCGCCGCGGCCGCGGCAGCTCGGGTGCGGTCGCGGGCGCCTCTTCGACGATGACGTGTGCATTCGTACCGCTGACGCCGAACGCGGAGATCCCGGCGCGGCGGGGACGATCGTCGGCCGGCCACGGCATCGCTTCGGTCAGCAGCGAGACGCTGCCCGTTGTCCAGTCCACTTCGGACGAAGGCGTCGACGCGTGCAGCGTCTTCGGGAGCAGTCCGCCTTGGAGCGCGAGCACCATCTTGATCACCCCGGCGACCCCGGCCGCGGCCTGGGTGTGCCCGAGGTTGGACTTCAGCGAGCCGAGCCACAGCGGGCGCTCGCGGTCGCGGCCGTAGGTGGCCAGCAGGGCGTGCGCCTCGATCGGGTCGCCGAGCCGGGTGCCGGTGCCGTGGCCCTCGACGGCGTCCACTTCGGACGCTTCGAGCCCGGCGTCGGCGAGCGCGGCGCGGATCACCCGCTGCTGGGACGGGCCGTTCGGCGCGGTCAGGCCGTTCGACGCGCCGTCGGAGTTCACCGCGGTGCCGCGCACCACGGCGAGCACGGTGTGCCCGAGCCGCTGGGCGTCGGACAGCCGTTCCAGCACGAGCATGCCGACGCCTTCGGACCAGCCGGTGCCGTCGGCGCCGTCAGCGAACGCCTTGCAGCGGCCGTCCGGCGCGAGGCCGCGCTGCCGGCTGAACTCGACGAACGCGGCCGGGTTGGCCATCACCGCGACGCCGCCGGCCAGCGCCAGCGAGCACTCGCCCGAGCGCAGGGACCGGGCGGCGAGGTGCAGCGCGACCAGCGACGACGAGCACGCCGTGTCCAGCGTGACGGCCGGGCCTTCGACGCCGAGGTGGTAGGCGATCCGTCCGGAAAGGACACTGCCGGCGTTGCCGGTGAGCAGGTGCCCGCCGAGGCCTTCGGGTGCCTCGCGCAGACCGGCGGCGTAGCCCGAGACGCCCGCGCCGACGAACACGCCGGACGCGCTCCCGGCCAGGGACCGCGGGTCGATGCCCGCTCGTTCCAGGGCCTCCCAGGAGCTTTCGAGCAGCAGCCGCTGCTGCGGGTCGGTGGCCAGCGCCTCGCGCGGGCTCATCTCGAAGAACGCGGCGTCGAACTCGCCGGCGCCGGTCAGGAACCCGCCGTCGCGGGAGTAGCTCTTGCCCGCGGCGTCGGGGTCGGGGTCGTAGAGGCCTTCGACGTCCCAGCCGCGGTCCTCGGGCCACGACGAGATGGCGTCGCCGCCGTCGGCCAGCAGCCGCCACAGCTCTTCCGGCGACGTGATCCCGCCGGGCAGGCGGCAGCTCATGCCGACGATCGCGATCGGCTCGTCGGCGTCCTCGAGACGCTGCGCCGGGACGACGGCGTCTTCGGTGCCGAACAGCTCACCGGCCAGGAAGCCCGCGAGCACGGTGGTCGTCGGGTGGTCGAAGACGAGCGTCGACGGCAGCTTCAGCCCGGTGACCGCGCTCAGGCGGTTGCGCAGCTCGACGGCGGTCAGCGAGTCGAAGCCCAGGTCGCGGAAGGGCCGGTCCACCGCGACGGACGCCGGGTCGGCGTGCCCGAGGGCGGCGGCGGCTTCGCGCTGGACGAGGTCCGGGAGTTCGTCGGCGGACAGCTCCCGGCGCCGGGTCTCCTCGACCGGGACGTCGAGCGCGGCGCGGACCTCGGGCAGGTCGCCGAGCAGCGCGCTCGGGCGGACCGAGGTGAAGCCGGGAGCGAACCGCGCCCAGTCGACGTCGGCGACGGTCACGGTGGTGTCGCCGGAGTCGAGGGCCTGCCGCAGCGCGGTGATCGCCAGCTGCGGGTCCAGGGGCCGGAGGCCGCGGCGGCGCAGGTGGTCCTCCGCGCCCTCGTCGGCCAGCATGCCGCCGCCCGCCCACGGGCCCCAGGCCACCGACGTCGCGGCCAGCCCGGCCGCGCGGCGGCGGCGGGCGAGGCCGTCGAGGTAGGCGTTCGCGGCCGCGTAGGCACTCTGGCCGCCGCTGCCCCAGACGCCCGCGATGGACGAGAACAGCACGAACGCGTCGAGCTCGCGGTCGCCGAGGACGGCGTCCAGGTTCTCGGCGCCGGCGAGCTTGGCGGCGGTGAACCCGGCGAACTCGGCCACGCCGAGCCCGGACAGGGGCGCGGACTGGGCGACCCCGGCGGCGTGCACGACGGCCCGCAGCCCGTCGAGGCCGCCGACCAGCGCGGCGACGGCGGCTCGGTCGGTGACGTCGCAGGCCGCGACGGTCACGGTGACGCCGAGCGCGGTCAGTTCGTCGCGCAGTTCCGGAGCGCCGGCGGCATCGAGGCCCCGGCGGCTGGTCAGCACGAGGTGCTCGGCTCCGGTGCGGGCCAGCCAGCGGGCGACCTCGGCGCCGAGCGCCCCGGTCCCGCCGGTGATCAGCACGGTGCCGCGCGGCCGCCACGAGGAGCCGCCGGCGGGAGCGGGAGCGCGTTCGAGGCGCGCGGCGAAGACGGCGGAGTCGCGGACGGCGACCTGGTCTTCGGTTCCGCCGAGCACGCTCGCCAGCCGGGCGACCGCGCGCTCGTCGAGGTCGGCGGGCAGGTCGACCAGGCCGCCCCAGCGGCCGGCGTGTTCGACAGCGGCGGTGCGGCCGAAGCCCCAGAGTGCGGCCTGCGTCGCGCTGCGGACCGCGTCGGCGCGGCCGACCGAGACCGCGCCCGAAGTGGCCACCCACAACGGGGTGGCGTCGCCGAGCGACTGCAGGAGCTCCAGGGTCGCGGCGAGGCCGGTCGTGATCTCCGGGGCGTCCGGCGCGGGGCGCTCGTCGAGGGCGAGCAGCGACAGCACGCCGGCGAACTCACCGTCGATGCCGGGCAGGTCACCGAGGCGCACGGGGCGGCAGTCGATCCCCGCGGTCAGCGCGGCCAGGACGTGCGGCTCGACGCCGTGCTCCGGGAGCACCAGCAGCCAGCTGCCCGGCGTTCCTTCCGACGCTGCCAGCGGACGCCAGTTCACGGCGTATCGCCAGTTGTCCACAGTAGACAGAGCGGCGCGGTTCCCGTGCCACCGCGCGAGCAGCGGCAGCGCGGTCTCGAGGCCGGACAGCTCGGCTTCGGCGACGTCCAGGGTCGAGGCCAGGGCGGACAGGTCCGTGGTTTCGACCGCGGCCCAGAACTCGCCGTCCACGACGTTCGCCGGAGTGGCGACGGCCTCGGGCGTGCGCGGCCAGAACCGCTCACGCTGGAAGGGATAAGTCGGCAGCACGACGAACGACGCGGGCCGCAGCACCGCGGACCAATCCGGCGTGTGCCCGGAGACGTGGAGGTGGGCCAGCGCGGCGAGCAGCGTCCGCTCCTCGGGCCGGTCCTTCCGCAGCGTCGCCGTCGCGGGCAGCGTCTCCTGGGCGAGTGCGGCGAGCACGCCGTCCGGGCCCAGCTCGACGGACCCGGTGACGCCCAGCCCGCTCAGCGTGCCGACGGCGTCGGCGAACCGGACCGGCTCGCGGACCTGGCGCACCCAGTACACCGGGGTCAGGATCTCGTCTCCGGCCAGGCGTCCGGACACTGTGGACACCACAGGGATCTTCGGTGTGTGGAAGGTCAAGCCGTCGGCGACGGCCGCGAACGCGTCCAGCATCGGGTCCATCAGCGCGGAGTGGAACGCGTGCGACACCGTCAGCCGCCGCACCTTCCGGCCCAGCCCGGCGAAGTGCTCCTCGACCGCGGTGACCGCGTCGACGTCGCCGGACACGACCGTCGCTTGAGGACCGTTGATGGCCGCGAACCCCGCGCCGTCACCCAGCACGGCGGCGACCTCGTCTTCGGTGGCCTGCACCGCGAGCATCGCGCCGCCCGTGGGCAGCGCCTGCATCAGGCTCGCGCGTGCCGCGACGAGCGTGCAAGCGTCCTCGAGGGACAGCACGCCTGCGACGTGCGCCGCGGCCAGCTCGCCGATCGAGTGCCCGGCCACGTAGTCCGGCCGGACGCCCCACGACTCCAGCAGCCGGAACAACGCGACCTCGACCGCGAACAACGCGGGCTGGGTGTACCCGGTCTCGTCCAGCAGCGCGGCATCCCCGAAGACGACCTCGCGCAGCGGGCGGTCCAGCGAAGAGTCCACCAGTGCGCAGACCGCGTCGAACGCGTCCGCGAACACCGGGAACCGGTCGTACAGCTCCGCGCCCATCCCGGCGCGCTGCGAACCCTGGCCCGTGAACAGGAACGCCGTCTTCCCGCCGTTCTGCTTGCCGAGTACCAGATTCGCGGCCGGCGCGCCGGCCGCGAGGGCTTCCAGGCCGGTCGCCAGCTCGGTGAAGTCCGCGCCGAGCACGACGGCCCGGTGCTCGAACGCGGCACGTCCGGCCAGGCCTGCGGCCACGGCCGTGACGTCGGTGGCCCGCAGCCGCAGCAGGTCGCGGGCGGCGTCGCGCAGGGCAGCCTCGGACCGTCCCGAGAGGACCCACGGCACGAGCCCGTCCGAAGCGGCCGGGGTTTCGGCCGCGGGGACGCCTTCGAGGATGACGTGCGCGTTCGTGCCGCTGACACCGAAGGAGGAGACTCCCGCGCGGCGCGGCCGGTCTTCCGACGGCCAGTCGCGAGCCTCGGTCAGCAGCGCCACCGCGCCGCTGTCCCAGTCGATGTGCTGCGACGGCTGGTCGACGTGCAGCGTCTTCGGCAGCAGGCCGTGGCCCAGAGAGAGGACCATCTTGATGATCCCGGCGACGCCCGCGGCCGCCTGCGTGTGCCCGATGTTGGACTTCAGCGAACCCAGCCACAACGGCTGTTCGCGGTCCCGGCCGTAGGTGGCCAGCAGTGCCTGGGCCTCGATCGGGTCGCCCAGCGTCGTCCCGGTCCCGTGCGCCTCGACAGCGTCCACATCGGACGGCGTCAGGCCCGCGTTCGCCAGCGCCGCCCGGATCACCCGCTGCTGCGAAGGACCGTTCGGGGCAGTGAGCCCGTTGGACGCGCCGTCCTGGTTCACCGCGGAGCCGCGCACCAGCGCCAGCACCGGGTGCCCATTGCGGCGCGCGTCGGACAGCCGCTCGACGAGGATGAGGCCGACACCTTCGCCCCAGCCCGTGCCGTCCGCGCCGTCCGCGAACGCCTTGCACCGGCCGTCTTCGGCGAGCCCGCCCTGCTTGCTGAACTCCAGGAACGCACCCGGCGTCGTCATCACGGTCACGCCGCCGACCAGCGCCATCGACGATTCGCCCGAGCGCAGCGACTGCGCGGCCCAGTGCAGCGCCACCAGCGACGACGAGCACGCGGTGTCGACCGTGACGGCAGGACCTTCCAGGCCCAGCACGTAGGAGATCCGGCCGGAGACGACCGACCCGGCGTTGCCGGTCCCGGCGTGCCCGTCCGAGCTGCCTTCGCCGGACTCGCGCAGCAGCGCCGCGTAGTCCTGGCCGTTCGTTCCGATGTAGACACCGACCTGGGCGCCGCGCAGCGACGACGGATCGATGCCCGCGCGCTCGAACGTCTCCCACGAGGTCTCCAGCAGCAGCCGCTGCTGCGGGTCCATGGCGAGAGCCTCGCGCGGCGAGATCCCGAAGAAGCCGGCGTCGAAGTCGGCCACGCCGTCGAGGAAACCGCCGTGGCGCGTGTAGCTGGTGCCCTCGTGGTCGCGGTCCGGGTGGTAGAGGTCGGCCAGCGGCCAGCCGCGGTCCTCGGGGAAGGTGCCGACGGCGTCGCGGCCACCGGCCAGGAGGTCCCACAGGTCTTCGGGCGACCGCACGCCGCCGGGCAGGCGGCAGGCCATCGACACGATGGCGAGCGGCTCGTCGTCGACGGCCGTGGCGGAGCCCGTGACGACCGGCGTCGCGACGGATCCGGCCAGTTCCTCGCGCAAGTACGTGGCGACGGCGGCCGGGGTCGGGTAGTCGAACACCAGCGTCGCGGGCAGCGCGCGCCCGGTCGCGGCGCCGAGGCCGTTGCGTAGCTCGACGGCGGTCAGCGAGTCGACGCCGAGGTCCTTGAATGCCCGCTCGGGCTCGACCGCGTCAGGCCCGGGGTAGGCGAGCACAGCGGCGGCCTGCGTGCGGACGACGTCGAGCAGGAGGGCCTGCTGGTCCTCAGTGGACAGTCCGGTCAGCCGCGCGACCAGTGATTCTTCTTCGGGGACGTGCATCGCGTCCCGCGCCTCGGGCAGGTCGCCGAGCAGCGGGCTGGGCCGGGTGGTGGTGAACCCGGGCACGAACTTCGCCCAGTCGACGTCGGCGACGATCGGGTTGGCCGCCCCGCTGCCGATCGCGCGGCGCAGGGCGGCGACGGCCAGGCGCGGCGCCATCGGCGGCACGCCACCCCGGCGCATCCGGTCGGCGACCAGGTCGTCGGCCGCCATGCCGCTGCCGCCCCACGGGCCCCAGGCCACGGAGGTGGCGGGCAGCCCGGCGGCGCGGCGTTGCTCGGCCAGGGCGTCGAGCCCGGCGTTGGCGGCGGCGTAGGCGGCCTGCCCGACCGCGCCGAGGCTGCCCGCGAACGACGAGAACAGCACGAACGCGGACAGGGTGTGATCGCGGGTCAGCTCGTCGAGGTGCCGGGCGGCGTCGAGCTTGGGCCGGAAAACGGTGGTCAGCTGCTCGGCGGTGACGCCGTCCAGCACGGCGTCGTCGAGGACCCCGGCGGTGTGGATGACGGCGTCGAGGTCGGGCAGTTCACGGAGAAGGCCGGCCACGGCGTCGCGGTCGGCGACGTCGCAAGCCGCGACGGTGACCCGGGTGCCGAGCGCGGTCAGCTCGTCCCGCAGCGCGGTCGCGCCCGGGGCGTCGAGACCGCGGCGGCCGGCCAGGACGAGGTGCTCGGCCCCGGCTTCGGCGAGCGTGCGGGCGACGACCGCGCCCAGCGCGCCGGTGCCGCCGGTGATCAGCACGGTTCCGGCGGGCGACCACGGCTCGGCGGCCGGGCCGGTGGTCCGCTGGAACCGCCGCGCGAAGACGCCGGACGCGCGCACGGCCACCTGGTCCTCGGCCGAGGACAGGACGGCCGCCAGCCGGTCGAGGGCGCGGTCGTCCAGTTCGGCGGGCAGGTCGACCAGACCGCCCCAGCGCTGCGGGTACTCCAGCGCGGCGACCCGGCCGAGGCCCCACAGCGGAGCCTGGCCGGGCGCGGTCAGCGGGTCGGACTGCCCGGTGGAGACGGCACCCCGCGTGGCGACCCAGACGGGGGCGGCCGCGGTGCGGATCAGCTCGATGGTGCGCAGCAGGGCCTCGGTGTCCCAGGCCAGCAGGGAAAGCACACCGTCCACATCGGAGTGCTCGGCCAGCCGATCGAGCGTGACGGGGACGAACCCGCGGTTCACCAGCGCGTCGAGCACCGGCGACGAGAAGTCTTCCGGGACGACTGCCAGCCAGGTCCCGGAGAGCGGCTTCTGCGCCGGGGAAACCGGAGCCCAGCCGATCCCGTACCGCCAAGCGTCCACAGTGGACTTTTCCTGACGCTTCGCACGGTAAGCGGAGAGCGCGGGCAGCAGGTCGCCGACCGCCCCCTCGGGCAGGTCCAGCACCTCGGCGAGGGACCCGGTGTCGACGGCGGACCAGAACTCGTCGTCCCCGGTTCCGGCGGGGGCCGAGGGCTCCAGCCAGTAGCGCTGCCGCTGGAAGCGGTACGTGGGCAGGTCGACGCGGCGACCGCCGCCCAGGACGGCCGCCCAGTCGGGTCCGTGGCCGGACACGTGCATCCGGGCCAGCCCGGTCAGCGCGGAAGGCGTCTCGGGACGGTCCCGGCGCAGGAGCGCGGCCACGGCCGAGCCGTCGGGCAGGCAGTCCTGGGCGAGTGCGGCCAGCGCGCCGTCGGGACCCAGTTCGAGGAAGCCGGTCACGCCGGCCTCGGCCAGCCAGCCGATGCCGTCGGCGAATCGCACGGCCTCACGGACGTGCGAAACCCAGTAGTCCGGCGAAGTCAGCCGGTCGGCGAGGGTGCCGGTGACGTTGGAGACGACCGCGATCTTCGGCGGGTTGAACGTGAGCCCGTCGAGGACCTGGCGGAACTCGGCGAGCATCCCGTCCATGCGGGCGGAGTGGAACGCGTGCGAGACGTCGAGGCGCTTGGTCTTGCGGCCCAACCCGGCGAACCGCTCGGCGGCGGCCAGCACGACGTCCTCGTCACCCGACAGGACCAGCGAATCCGGACCGTTGACGGCGGCGATCGAGACCCCGTCGACCTCGTCCTCGGTCGCCTGCACGGCGACCATCGCGCCGCCGGTCGGCAGCGCCTGCATCAGCCGGCCGCGGGCGGCGACCAGCGTGCACGCGTCGGCCAGCGAAAGTACCCCGGCCAGGTGCGCGGCGACCAGCTCGCCGATGGAGTGGCCCAGCAGGTAGTCCGGCCGGTAGCCCCAGGACTCGGCCAGCCGGTACAGCGCGACCTCGACCGCGAACAGCGCGGGCTGGGTGTACGCGGTCTCGTCGAGACGCTCACCCGAAGCGATCACCGTCCGCAGTGGACGGTCGAGGTGGCGGTCGAACTCCGCGCACACCTCGTCGAAGGCGGCGGCGAACACCGGGAACCGCGCGGCCAGTTCACTGCCCATCCCGGCGCGCTGGGCACCCTGGCCGGTGAAGAGGAACGCCAGCTTGCCCGGCCGGATCGTGCCGCGCACCAAGCCCGGCGCGACGCCGTCCGCGGCGAGGGCGTCGAGGCCGCGCAGCAGCTCGTCCCGGCTGTCGGCGAGGACGACGGCGCGGTCGTCCAGGGCCGCCCGGCCGGTGCCCAGCGACCAGGCGAGGTCGGCCAGGTCTTCCTTCTCCGCAACCGACCGGAGGCTCACGACCTGCTCACGCAGGGCGGCCGCGCCACGCGCGGAGACCAGGAACGGCCACGGCCCGGTCGAAGCCGGGACCTCTTCGGTCTCTTCGGCCGCGGGCGGTTCGGAGAGCAGGACGTGCGCGTTGGTGCCGCTGACGCCGAACGCGGACACGCCGGCGCGACGGGGCGCGTCGCGCTCCGGCCAGGGCATCGCTTCGCCGAGCAGCTCGACCGACCCGGCCGTCCAGTCCACGTGGGACGACGGCTCGTCCAGGTGCAGGGTGTGCGGCAGGTGCCCGTTCCGCAGGGCCAGGACCATCTTGATCACGCCGGCCGCGCCGGAAGCGGCCTGGGTGTGCCCGATGTTGGACTTCACCGCGCCGACCCGCAGCGGCCGGTCCGCCGGGCGGTTCTGCCCGTAGGTGGCCAGCAGCGCCTGGGCTTCGATCGGGTCGCCGAGCGTGGTGCCGGTGCCGTGCGCCTCTACGACGTCGACGTCGGCGGGCGAGAGCCCGGCGGACGCCAGGGCCGCGCGGATCACCCGCTGCTGGGACGGACCGTTGGGCGCGGTCAGGCCGTTGGACGCGCCGTCGGAGTTGACGGCCGAGCCCTCGATGACGGCAAGCACCGGGTGGTTGCGACGGCGCGCGTCCGACAGGCGCTCGAGCAGCAGCAGGCCGACACCTTCGCCCCAGCCGGTGCCGTCGGCGGCCTCGGCGAACGGCTTGCAGCGGCCGTCGCCGGACAGGCCGCCCTGGCGGGCGAACTCGAGGAAGACGGCCGGGGTCGACATGATCGTGGCGCCACCGGCCAGCGCGAGGGAGCACTCCCGCTTGCGCAGCGCCTGGCAGGCGAGGTGCAGCGCGACCAGCGCCGACGAGCACGCCGTGTCGACGGTGACCGCGGGCCCTTCCAGGCCGTAGCTGTAGGCGAGCCGTCCGGACAGGACGCTGCCCGCGTTGCCGGTGAGCAGGTGCCCGGCGACCTCGCCGGTCTCACTGCCCAGGCCGTACCCGGACGGCGTCGAGCCGACGAAGACGCCCGCGGACGTCCCGGCCAGCGAACCCGGGTCGATCCCGGCGCGTTCGAAGACCTCCCAGGACACTTCGAGCAGCAACCGCTGCTGCGGGTCGGTGGCCAGGGCCTCACGCGGGCTGATGCCGAAGAACGCCGGGTCGAACGTCGTGGCGGTGTCGATGAACCCACCGGTGCGCGCGTAGTCGCCGTCGCTGACGTCCCAGCCGCGGTCGGCCGGGAACCCGGACATCGCGTCGGTCCCGTCGGAGACCAGGTCCCAAAGATCCTCCGGGGACGTCACGCCGCCGGGGAACCGGCAGCCCATCGCGACGATGGCGATGGGCTCCCGCTCCCCCGCCTCCAGCTCCTGGAGGCGTTGCCGGGTCTCGGCGAGGTCGGTCGTGACCCACTTCAGGTAGTCCCGGAGCTTGTCTTCGTTCACCAGCGCCCTCGCCTGTGGTCCTCCACCGGCACGGGCATCTACGACCTGCCGAGCTCCCGGTGGATGAAGTCGAAAATTTCGTCGTCCGTCGCGCCTTCGAGCTGCTGGGCGGCCCGGGGACGCCCGTCGGACGCCCGGGCCTCTCCCAGCTTGTTCAGCATGGTCTGAAGTCGGCTGGTGATGAGACCAAAGGCGTCATCCTCTGGGGAAACCCCTGAAACCAGCGCCTCGATCCGGTCGAGCTCCCCCAGCACCGAGACTTCCTCGCCGACCAGCGCCGAGAGCAGGAACCCGGCCAGCGCCGACGGCGTCGGGTGGTCGAAGACGAGGGTGGCCGGCAGCTTGAGCCCGGTCGCCGCGCGCAAGCGGTTGCGCAGCTCCACCGCGGTCAAGGAGTCGAAGCCGATCTCCTTGAACGGCCGGTTCGCGTCGATCTCCTCGGCGCCCGCGTGGCCGAGCACCCGGGCGATGGCCTCGCGGACGTGGTCGAGGACCACCCGCTCCTGCTCGACCGGCGGCAGGCCGGTCAGCCGGCTCGCGAAGTCCGCCGGCGTCGACTCGGCCTCGGCCGGCCGGGCTTCGAGGGCCCGGCGGACGGCGGGGAGGTCGTCGAGCAACGGACGCGGCCGGGCAGCGGTGAAGCCCTGCACGAACCTCTCCCAGTCGACGTCGGCGACGGTGAGGACGGTCTCGTCGCGGTCGATCGCCTGCCCCAGCGCGAGCAGGGCCCGCTCCGGCGGCATCGCACCCACGCCGCGGCGGCGCAGGTGCTCCTCGGCGTCGTTGTCGCCCGCCATGCCCGCGCCCTGCCAAGCACCCCACGCGACCGACGTCGCGGTGAGCCCGCGATCACGCCGCCGCTGGGCGAGCGCGTCGAGGAACGCGTTGCCCGCCGCGTACGCGCCCTGTCCACCGCTGCCCCAGACGCCGGCGTTGGAGGAGAAGAGCACGAACGCGTCGAGGTCGTCGAGGAGTTCGTCGAGGTGGGTGGCGCCGGCGACCTTGGCCGACACGACCTCGGCGAACTCGGCCAGTTCGGTGTCGTCGAGCGCGGTGCCCTGCACGATCCCGGCCGCGTGGAAGACGGCCCGGACGGGCTCGCCCAGCTCGTCGAGCAGCGTTTTCAGGGCCGCGCGGTCGGCGACGTCGCAGGCGGCGATCGTCGTCGTCGCGCCGAGCGCGGTCAGCTCCTCGCGCAGTTCCGCCGCGCCGGGGGCCGCTTCGCCGCGCCTGCTGGTGAGCACCAGGCGTTGCGCGCCGCGGCCGGCCAGCCAGCGCGCGACGTGGGCGCCGAGCGCGCCGGTGCCGCCGGTGATCAGCACGGCGCCGTCCGGCCGCCAGTCGCGGGCCGGGGCACCGTCGCCGAGCGGGGCCGGCACCAGGCGGCGGGTGAGCACCCCGGACGCGCGGACGGCGACCTGGTCCTCGTCACCCGCCGCGGCCAGGACCTCGGCGAGGCGGTGCCGGTCACGTTCATCGGTCGTGTCCGGCAGGTCGACCAGGCCGCCCCAGCGGTCGGCGTGCTCCAGGCCGATGACCCGGCCGAGCCCCCAGACCTGGGACTGCGCCGCGTCGGTCACGGTGTCGCCCCGGCCGGTGGCCACCGCGCCCGCCGTGGCGAGCCACAGCGGAGCGGTGATCCCGGCGTCGCCGAGCGCCTGGGTCAGGAGCAGGGTGTTCGCCACGCCGCGCGGGAGCACGGCGTGCTCGGTCGCATCGAGGGCGAGCAGGGAGAGCACTCCGTCCACCGGGGCGAGGTCGACCAGGCGCTTGGCGAGCGCGGGCCGGTCGGTGGCGCCGACGGTGATCGGGACGACGGTCGCGCCCTCGACGGCCTGACGTGCCGCCTCGATCCAGGGGTGGTCACCGCCCTCCGGCGTCACGACCAGCCAGGTGCCGCGCAGCGGTTTCCGTTCCGTGGTGAGGGGCTTCCAGGTGATCCGGTAGCGCCAGCCGTCCACAGTGGATTTCTCGAGCCGGGTGCGCCGCCAGGAGGCGAGCGCGGGCAGGACGTCGCCGAGGGGTTCCGGCGCGACGGCGAGGGTGCCGGCGATCGACGCCAGGTCCTCGCGTTCCACGGCGGCCCAGAACTGGTCGTCGACCGGGTCGCCGGTGGCCGCCACGGGCTGCACGGGCTTCGGCCAGAAGCGCCGGTGCTGGAACGGGTAGGTGGGCAGGCCGATCGTCCGCGTCTCGGGGAGGAACGTCCGCCAGTCGACGTCGTGCCCTTGGGTCCACAGCTCGGCGACCGACGTCAGGAACCGGCGGGGGCCGCCTTCGCCGCGGCGCAGCGTCCCGACGACGACACCCGCGGTGTCGTCGAGGGTCTCCTGGATCGCGGACAGCAGCACCGGGTGCGGGCTGACCTCGACGAAGAACCGGTGTCCCCGCCCGATGAGGACCTGGGTCGTGTCCAGGAAGCGGACCGGCTCGCGCAGGTTCCGGTACCAGTAGCCGGCGTCGAGGGTCGCGGTGTCGACCGGCTCGGCCGTGACCGCGGAGTAGAACGGGACGTCGCCCGTGCGGGGGCTCAGGCCCGCCAGGACTTCGTGCAGCTCGTCGCGGATGCCTTCGACGTAGACCGAGTGGGAGGCGTAGTCGACCGGGATGCGCCGGGCGCGGATGTCCTGGTCCGTGCAGTGGGCGATCAGCTCGTCCAGGGCGGATGGGTCACCGCACACGACCGTGGAAGCCGGGCTGTTGAACGCCGCGATCGCGACGCCGTCCGGCAGCAGGTCCGCGACGCGCTCGGCGCCGAGCGCGATCGAGGCCATGCCACCCTGCCCCGCGAGCCCGGCGGCGATCGCCTTGCTGCGCAGCGCGACGACCTTGGCGCCGTCCTCCAGGGACAGTCCACCCGCGACGACGGCCGCCGCGATCTCGCCTTGCGAGTGCCCGGCGACGGCATCCGGCTCGACGCCCGCCGAGCGCCACAGCGCGGCCAGGGAGACCATCACGGCCCAGGACGCGGGCTGCACCACGTCGACCCGTTCCAGGGCCGCCGGGTCGCTCAGCGCTTCGGTCAGGGACCAATCGACGTGCGGGGCGAGTGCTTCCGCGCATTCGGCGATCCTGCGGGCGAAGACCGGCTCGTCGAGCAGCTCGACAGCCATGCCCGCCCACTGCGCGCCCTGGCCGGGGAAGACGAACACCGTCTCCCCCGCCGCCCCGGCGGTTCCGGTGACGGCGGCAGTCAGTTCGCGGTGATCATCGAGGAGGACCGCGCGGTGGTCGAACTGGGACCGGGTGCCGACCAGCGACCAGGCGATCTCGGCGGCGCTCCCGGACACCTCGGCCAGCGCGGCCACCCGGTCACGGACCGCCGCCTCCGACCGGGCGGAGACCACCCAGGGGGTCAACGCCCCCTCGACGTCCACAGTGGCCTCGACGGGCGGTTCGGAAACCTGCTCGACGATGATGTGCGCGTTCGTGCCGCTGACGCCGAACGACGAGATCCCGGCGCGGCGCGGTCCTTCGCGCTCGGGCCACGGCCGCGATTCGGTCAGCAGGGACACCGCGCCGCTGTCCCAGTCGACGTGCCGCGAGGGCTCGCCGACGTGCAGGGTGGCGGGCAGCACGCCTTCGCGCATCGCGAGGACCATCTTGATGACCCCGGCGACACCCGCGGCGGCTTGCGTGTGCCCGACGTTCGACTTGATCGAGCCGAGCCACAGCGGTTCTTCGCGGTCCCGGCCGTAGGTCGCCAGCAAGGCCTGCGCCTCGATCGGGTCGCCCAGCGTCGTGCCGGTGCCATGCGCCTCGACGGCGTCCACATCGGACGGCGCCAGGCCCGCGTTCGCCAGTGCCGCGCGGATGACCCGCTGCTGCGAAGGCCCGTTCGGGGCGGTGAGGCCGTTCGACGCGCCGTCCTGGTTGACCGCGCTGCCGCGGACGATCGCGAGCACCGGGTGGCCGTTGCGGCGGGCGTCCGACAGCCGTTCGACGAGGACGACGCCGACACCTTCACCCCAGCCGGTGCCGTCCGCCTCGTCGGCGAAGGCCTTGCACCGGCCGTCGGAAGCCAGGCCGCGCTGCCGGCTGAACTCGACGAACAGGCCGGGGGTCGACATGATCGTCACGCCGCCGGCCAGCGCCAGCGAGCATTCGCCCGCCCGCAGCGACTGGGCGGCCAGGTGCAGGGCGACCAGCGACGACGAGCACGCCGTGTCGACGGTCATCGCCGGGCCCTCCAGCCCGAGCTCGTAGGCGATCCGTCCGGAAAGGACACTGCCCGCGCTGCCGGTGGCGAGGTAGCCGTCGACGCTCTCCTCGCCGAAGTGCAGCGCCGCGGTGTAGTCCTGCCCGTTGGTTCCCGCGAACACCCCGACCGGGGCGCCGCGCACGGAGAGGGGGTCGATGCCCGCCTGCTCCAGGGCTTCCCAGGAGGTCTCCAGCAGCAGCCGCTGCTGGGGGTCCATGGCCAGCGCTTCGCGTGGCGAGATCCCGAAGAACTCGGCGTCGAACTGGTCGGCGCCGGCCAGGAAACCGCCTTCGCGCACGTAGGTCGTGCCGGCGTGGTCGGGGTCGGGGTCGTAGAGCGCGCCGGTGTCCCAGCCGCGGTCGGCGGGGAACTCCGTGACGGCGTCGCGGCCCTCGGCGAGCAGGGCCCAGAGTTCATCCGGGTTCCGGACCCCGCCGGGGAACCGGCAGCTCATGCCCACGATGGCGATGGGCTCATCGGTGTTCTGCACGACGGCCGCGGGTCCGGCTTCGGCGTCGCCCAGCAACTCCGTGCGCAGGTAGGACGCCAGCGCCGTCGCGGTCGGATAGTCGAACGCGAGGGTGGCCGGGAGCCGCAGCCCGGTGGCGGTGTCGAGGCGGTTGCGCAGCTCGACGGCGGTCAGCGAATCGAAGCCGAGCTCCTTGAAGGTGCGGCCGGCCGCGACGTCGTCGGCCGAGCGGTGGCCGAGGGCGAAGGCGACCTGCTCGCGCACCAGCTTGAGCAGCAGCCTCTCGGCATCCGTGGTGGACAGTCCGGCGAGGTCGAGCGAACCCGCGGTGGCCGGCGCGAGCTGCCGCACCTCGGGCAGGCCGGCGATGAGCGGGCTCGGGCGGTGCGCGGTGAGCGCGGCGGCGAACCGCTCCCAGCCGACGTCGGCGACGGTGACCACCGGGCCGCCGCCGGTCGCGGCCTGCAACGCGGCGATGGCCCGGTCGGGGCGCAGCGGCGCGAGCCCGGTGCGGCCGAGGTGTTCCTCGGCGGCGGCCGCGGTGGCCATCCCGCCGTCGGCCCACGGTCCCCAGGCGATCGACGTCGCCGTCAGACCCTGGGCGCGGCGCTGTTCGGCGAGCGCGTCGAGGTAGGCGTTGGCGGCGGCGTAGTTGCCCTGCCCGGCCGCGCCGAACGTGCCGGTGCAGGAGGAGAAGAGGACGAACGCCTCGAGCCCGGCGGTGAGTTCGTGCAAGTGCTGAGCGGAGACGGCCTTCGCGTCGACGACCTCGGCCAGGCGTTCCGGGGTGAGGGCTTCGACGACACCGTCGGCCAGGACGCCGGCGGTGTGCACGACGGCGGTGAGGTCGCCGGCCGAGGCGAGGGCCGCTTCGAGCGCGGCGCGGTCGGTGACGTCGCAGGCCAGGACGTCGACGCGGATGTCGAGTTCGGCCACCAGGTCCCGGGCACCGGGGGCGTCGAGGCCCCGGCGGCTCGTCAGGATGAGCCGCTCGGCGCCCGCCTTGGCCAGCCAGCGCGCGACGTGCTTCCCGAGGGCGCCGGTGCCGCCGGTGATCAGGACCGTTCCGCTGGGCTGCCACGGCGTCACCGGGCGTGGGATGCGACGGACGAGGCGGCGGGCCAGGACCTGCGACCCGCGGAGGGCGACCTGGTCTTCGCCGGTCGCGCCGCCGAGGATCGCGCGGAGCCTCCCGAGCGTCTCCTCGTCGACGTCGGCGGGGAGGTCGACCAGACCGCCCCAGCGGTGCGGGTGTTCCAGGGCGACCGTGCGCCCGAGACCCCAGACCATTGCCTGCGCCGGGTCCGGCACGTCACCTTCGACGGCGGCGACCGCGCCGCGGGTGACGCACCACAGCGGCGCGTCGATCTCCGCGTCGCCGAGGGCCTGGACCAACGCCAGCTGGCCTTGAACATCCAAAGTGGACAGGATGCCGTCGAGGTCCCGGCCCCGCAGGCGAACAGAGAGGGAGGCGCGATCGTCCGCGGGGGTGACTTCGAGGACGTCGTCCAGGAGGTGCGTACTCGAGCCGGCCGGGACCACCGCGAGCCACCGGCCGTCGAGCGGGGTCTCGCCGGTGTCGACAGGCGTCCACGTGACTTCGTACTGGCCGACTGGGGGCTGGCCGCGGTCGCGCCAGGCCGCCAAGGCCGCGACGTCGCCGCTCTCGACGGCCGCCCAGAACCGCTCGTCGGGCGCCGGGCGGGTGTCCAGCCAGAAGCGCGTGCGCTGGAACGGGTACGTCGGCAGCGTGACGGCGCCCGCAGGCCGCCCCGGGTGCGCCGCGTGCAGGACCGCACGCCAGTCGACGGTGTGGCCCCGCGTGTGCGCGTCGCCCAACGCCGTGAGCAGGCTCGCGTATTCGGCTCGGTCCTTGCGCAGCAGCGGAAGCGCGGGGAACGCGGCCAGCGCCGAGAGGACGCCGTCGGGTCCGAGTTCGAGCCCGCGCGTCACGCCGAGGCCGGCGAGCGCGGCCGAAGCGTCGGCGAACCGGACCGGCTCGCGGACCTGGCGCACCCAGTACTCCGGGGTCAGGATCTCGTCGCCGGCCAGGCGACCGGACACAGTGGACGCCAGTGGGATCTTCGGCGCGGTGAAGGTCAACGAACCGGCCACGCGGGCGAACCCGTCCAGCATCGGGTCCATCAGCGCGGAGTGGAACGCGTGCGACACCGTCAACCGCCGGACCTTCCGGCCCAGCCCGGCGAAGTGCCGCTCCACCGCTTCGACGGCTTCGGCTTCACCGGACACCACCACGGCTTCGGGTCCGTTCACCGCGGCCAAGCCGACGCCGTCGGTCAGCACCACGGCAACTTCGTCCTCGGTGGCCTGCACGGCCAGCATCGCGCCGCCGGTGGGCAGCGCCTGCATCAGGCTCGCCCGAGCGGCTACCAGCCGGCAGGCGTCCTCAAGGGACAGCACGCCCGCGACGTGCGCCGCGGCTATCTCGCCGATCGAGTGCCCGGCAACGTGGTCCGGGACCACGCCCCACGACTCCAGCAGCCGGAACAGCGCCACCTCGATCGCGAACAGCGCGGGCTGCGTGTACCCCGTCTCGTCCAGCAGCGAAGGATCGCCGAACACGACCTCACGCAACGGCCGGTCCAGCTCCGCGTCGACCAGCGCGCAGATCGCGTCGAACGCGTCGGCGAACAGCGGGAACCGCTCGTACAGCTCCGCCCCCATCCCGGCGCGCTGCGAACCCTGGCCGGAGAAGAGGAACGCCGTCTTGCCCGGCTCCGCGAGGACCGGGGTCGTCGCGGCCAGCCCGGCGAGCAGGTCGTCGCGCCCCTCTCCCACCACGACGGTCCGGTACTCGAACGCCGACCGCGCGGCCAGCGCGAGCGCGATGTCGACCGGGTCGCCGTCGGGGAGCCCGCGGGCGGCGTCCCGCACCGCCTGCTCGGTCCGCCCCGACAGCACCCAGGGCACGACACCGGTTTCGGGTTCCTGGTGGACAGCCGGAGCCGCGGGCGGCTCCTCGAGAATGACGTGCGCGTTGGTGCCGCTGACCCCGAACGACGACACACCCGCACGGCGCGGCCGGTCGCCCCGCAGCCAGTCCTGGGCCTCCGTCAGCAGCCGCACCTCGCCCGACGACCAGTCCACCCGGTCCGACGGCCGGTCCACGTGCAGGGTCTTCGGCAGCGTTCCGCCGCGCAGGGCGAGGACCATCTTGAGCACACCGACCGCGCCCGAAGCGGCCTGGGTGTGGCCGAGGTTGGACTTCACCGAGCCCAGCCACAACGGCCGGTCCCGGTGCTGGCCGTAGGTTTCCAGCAGGGCCTGCGCCTCGATCGGGTCACCCAGCGTCGTGCCGGTCCCGTGTGCCTCGACGGCGTCCACATCGGACGGTGCCAGGCCGGCGTTCGCCAGCGCGGCGCGGATCACGCGTTGCTGCGACGGGCCGTTCGGGGCGCTCAGGCCGTTGGACGCGCCGTCCTGGTTCATCGCCGAGCCGCGCAGCAGCGCGAGCACCGGGTGGCCGAGGCGTTGTGCGTCCGAGAGGCGCTCGACGAGCACGAGCGCGACGCCCTCGCCCCAGCCGGTGCCGTCCGCCGAGTCGGCGAAGGACTTGCACCGGCCGTCACCGGCCAGGCCGCCCTGCTTGGCGAACTCCTGGAACGCACCCGGCGTCGCCATCACCGTGACACCACCGGCCACCGCCATCGACGACTCGCCGGAGCGGACCGACTGGGCGGCCAGGTGCAGCGCCACCAGCGACGACGAGCACGCCGTGTCGACGGTCACCGCCGGGCCTTCGAGACCGAGCACATAGGACACCCGGCCGGACACGACCGCACCGGCGTTCCCGGTGAGCAGGTGGCCTTCGACCTCCTCCGCCGCCTCGGTGTGGCCGGTCGCGTACCCCTGCGTGCCGCAGCCGACGAACACGCCGGCCGCGCTGCCGCGCAGCGAACGCGGGTCGATCCCGGCGCGCTCGAAGACCTCCCACGCGCTCTCCAGCAGCAGCCGCTGCTGCGGATCCATGGCGAGGGCTTCCCGGGGCGAGATCCCGAAGAAGGCGGCGTCGAACTCGTCGGCGTCGTGGACGAAGCCGCCCACCCCGTCGAGTTCCCAGCCCCGGTTCACCGGGAAGGCCGACATGCCCTCGGCGCCCGCGGAAACCAGGTCCCACAGGTCTTCCGGCGAGCGCACGTCGCCGGGCAGGCGGCACGCCATCGACACGATCGCGATCGGCTCGTCCGCGTCCGCCCGGGCCACGAACTGCTCGACGGCCACGGGGCCGGCGTCGAGCAGCTTGTGCCCCAGCAGCGCGGCGAGCCGCCGCGGGTCCGGGTGGTCGAACAGCACGACGGCGGGCAGCTTGAGCCCGGTCGCCGCGACGAGCCGGTTGCGCACTTCCAGGGCGATCAGGGAGTCGACACCCAGGTCGCGGAAGGCGCGGTTGGGCTCGACCGAGCCCGGGCCGGGATAGCCCAGGACGGCGGCGGTCTCGGCCCGCACGAGGTCGAGCAGCGCTTCGGCCCGAGCCGACTCGGTCAGGCCGGAAAGCCTTTGTGCAAAAGAAGAATCGGCCTCGGCGGGCGTCGCCGTGAGCGCGTCGTGCACGCCGGGCAGCTCGTCGAGCAGGGGCCGCGGGCGGGCCGCGGTGAAGGCCGGGGCGAACCGGGCCCAGTCCATGTCCGCGACGGACAGGAACGTCTCGTCCGCGTCGAGTGCCTGGCCCAGCACGGTGAGGGCGAGCGCCGGGTCCATCGCGCGGATGCCGCGGCGGCGCAGCTGCTCACCGGAGTCGTCGCCGGTCATGCCGGCACCGGCCCAGGCGCCCCACGCCACCGACGTCGCGGTGAGACCGCGGTCGCGGCGGTGCTGCGCCAGCGCGTCGAGAGTGGCGTTGGCCGCGGCGTACGCGGCCTGGCCACCGCCACCCCAGACGCCGGCGTTGGAGGAGAACAGGACGAAGGCGTCGAGGTTCCCTGGCAGGAGAGCGTCGAGGTGGACGGCCCCGTCCACCTTCGCGCGCAGCGTGTCGGCGACTTCGGCGCGGTCGGTGTCGGCGAGGGCGGCCGAGCGGCCCACGCCGGCCGCGTGCACGACGGTGCGGGGCTCGATCTCGGCGAGCAAGGCGGCCAGCGCGTCGCGGTCGGCGACGTCGCAGGCGGCGACGGTCACCTCGACGCCGAGCGCCGTCAGCTCGTCGCGCAGCTCGGCGGCGCCTTCCGCCTCGGGGCCTCGGCGGCTCGTGAGCACCAGGTGCTCGGCTCCCGCGGCGGCCAGCCAGCGGGCCACGTGTGCGCCGAGTGCGCCGGTGCCGCCGGTGACCAAGGCGGTTCCGCTCGTCCGCCAGTCGCGCGCGGAACGGCCGAGGGGCGCCGGGACCAGGCGGCGGACCAGCGCTCCCGCCGCCCGGATCGCGACCTGGTCTTCGCTCGCGTCGGCGAGCACCCGGGTCAGGCG
Source organism: Amycolatopsis sp. NBRC 101858 (assembly GCF_030269325.1). Classification (GTDB taxonomy): domain Bacteria; phylum Actinomycetota; class Actinomycetes; order Mycobacteriales; family Pseudonocardiaceae; genus Amycolatopsis; species Amycolatopsis ponsaeliensis. The sequence continues at coordinate 694,784 of NZ_BSTD01000003.1, forward strand.
GCCGAGCGCGCGGTCGTCGAGGGTTTCGGGAAGGTCGACCAGGCCGCCCCAGCGGTCGGGGTGTTCGAGGCCCACGACGCGGCCCATGCCCCAGATCCGTGCCTGCTCCGGGCTGGTCAGCCGGTCGGAACGGCCGGTGGAGACGGCACCGCGGGTCAGGAGCCACAGCGGTGCGGTCACCGCCCGGACCAGCTCGATGGTGGCGTAGAGGCCGTCTTCGGCGAAGGCGAGCAACGACAAGACGCCGGTGACACCTTCGGTGGGCAGCTCCGGAAGGTCCGCACCGGGCTCGACGGTCAGCAGGACCGGCTCGGCGCCGTGCGCGGCCAAGCCCGCGACGAGGTCGCCGGCCGGGTATCCGGCGGGGGCGACGACGAGCCAGCGTCCACCGAAGTCCCCTTCGGACGGAGTCGAGGGCCGCCAGGCGATCCGGTACCGCCAGTCGTCCACCACGGACTGCTCGGTGCGGCGCTTGTGCCACTGGGCAAGCCCGGGCAGGACGTCGGCGAGCGCCGTCGCGTCCACGTCCAGCGAGGCGGCGAGGCTTTCGGCGTCCCCACTGTCCACAGCGGACCAGAACTGGTCGTCGGCCGCGCCCGCGGCCTTCTCGGCGGCGGTCAGCCAGTAGCGTTCGCGCTGGAAGGGGTAGGTGGGCAGGTCGACGAGCCGCGCGCCGGGGAAGCGCCCGGCCCAGTCGATCGCGGCACCCCGGCTCCACAGCTCGGCCAGCGACGTCAGGAAGCGCGGCAGACCGCCTTCCCCGCGCCGCAGCGACCCGACGACGACGGGCCCGTCCAGGGTGTCCTCGACGGCGGCGGCGAGCACGGGATGGGCGCTGACCTCGACGAACGTGGTGAACCCGGCTTCGGCGAGGCCACGCACGGCTGTGTCGAACAGGACGGTCTGCCGCAGGTTCCGGTACCAGTAACCGGCGTCCATCGTGCCGGTGTCGATCCGCTCGCCGAGCACCGCGGAGTGGAGCGGGATCTCGGCTTCGCGCGGGGTGACCGGGGCGAGTGCTTCGAGCAGGGCGTCCTCGATCGCCTCCACGTGCGCGGAGTGCGAGGCGTAGTCCACCGGGATGCGACGGGCGCGGATGCCTTCGGCCGCACAGGTTTCGACCAGCTCGTCGAGCGCTTCCGGCTCGCCGGAGAGCACGACCGAACCCGGGCCGTTGACCGCCGCGACGCTGATCCGGCTGTCCAGCCGGGCGGTGACTTCGTCCAAGGACAAGGCGACCGACGCCATCCCGCCCTTGCCCGCGAGCACCTCCGCGATGAGCTTGCTCCGGAGCGCGACCACGCGTGCACCGTCCTCAAGGGACAGTGCGCCCGCGACGCACGCGGCGGCGATCTCGCCCTGGGAGTGCCCGACGACGGCGCCGGGCCGCACCCCCGCCGACTGCCAGAGTGCGGCGAGCGAGACCATCACGGCCCAGGAGGCCGGCTGCACGACGTCGACCCGGGCCAGGGCGTCGGCGTTGCCCAGGACCTCGGTGAGGGTCCAGTCGACGTGCGGAGCGAGCGCGGCGGCGCACTCGGCCATCCGGGCGGCGAACACGGGCTCGTCGAGCAGGTCGACGGCCATCCCGGCCCACTGCGCGCCCTGGCCGGGGAAGACGAAGGCCGTCTTGCCCGGCGTCGCGGCGACACCCCGGACGACCTCGGCCGACGGCGTCGCGTCCGCGATCGCGTCCAGGCCGCGGACCAGGTCTTCGACCGCGCCGCCGACCACGGCGGCGCGGTGTTCCCAGGCGGTGCGCGCGGCGAGCGTGAGCCCGACGTCGCCGGGCTTTTCGTCGGTGACGTGCTTGCGGAGCAGGTCGGCTTGCTCGCGCAGGGCCTCGGCGGTGCGGGCGGACAGCACCCATGTCGTAGGGCCTTGTGGCGCTTCGGTTTCCTGGGGCGGGGACGCGGGGACGGCTTCGAGGACGACGTGGGCGTTGGTGCCGCCGACGCCGAACGACGAGACCCCGGCGCGGCGGGGCGCGCCGGTCTCGGGCCAGGCGGTGTGCTCGGTCAGCAGCTCGACCGCGCCGCGCGTCCAGTCGACCTGCGTGGAGGGCTCGGCGACGTGCAGGGTGCGGGGCAGTTCGCCGTGGCGCAGGGCCAGGACCATCTTCATCACGCCGGCCACGCCGGCGGCGGCCTGGGTGTGCCCGATGTTGGACTTGATCGAGCCGAGCAGGAGAGGCTGCTCGCGGTCCCGGCCGTAGGTCGCGAGCAGGGCCTGCGCCTCGATCGGGTCACCGAGGGTGGTGCCGGTGCCGTGCGCCTCGACGGCGTCCACTTCGGACGGTTTGAGGCCGGCGTTGGCGAGCGCGGCGCGGATGACGCGTTGCTGCGAAAGGCCGTTGGGGGCGGTGAGGCCGTTGGAGGCGCCATCGGAGTTGACCGCGGAGCCGCGCAGGACGGCGAGCACCGGGTGGCCGTTCTTGCGGGCGTCGGAGAGGCGCTCGACGAGCAGCACGCCGGCGCCCTCGCCCCAGCCGGTGCCGTCGGCGGTGTCGGCGAACGACTGGCACCGGCCGGACGCGGAAACCCCGCCCTGGCTGGTGAACTCGACGAAGACGGCGGGTGTGGCCATCACGGTGACGCCGCCGGCGAGCGCCATCGAGCATTCGCCCGCGCGCAGTGCCTGCACGGCGAGGTGCAGGGCGACGAGCGAGGACGAGCAGGCGGTGTCGACGGTGACGGTGGGGCCTTCGAGGCCGAAGGTGTAGGCGAGCCGGCCCGACGCGACGGACACGGCGCTGCCGGTGAGCAGGTGGCCGCGGACCTCGTCGGGGAGGCCGTCGAGGTCGGTGGAGCCGTAGGCCTGGTTGCTGCAGCCGATGAAGACGCCGGTGTCGCTGGCTTGCAGGGCTTTCCGGTCCAGCCCTGCGCGTTCGAAGGTCTCCCAGGAGACTTCGAGGAGCAGCCGCTGCTGCGGGTCCATGGCGAGCGCTTCGCGGGGCGAGATGCCGAAGAAGCCGGGGTCGAATTTGTCGGCGTCGTGCAGGAAGCCGCCTTCGGCCGTGTTGCTGCCGGCGAGCTCGTCGGCGGTCCAGTTCCGGTCGGCGGGGAAGCCGGAGATGGCGTCGGTGCCGTCGCGCAGGAGGTCCCAGAGCTGGTCGGGATCGTTCACCCCGCCCGGGAACCGGCAGCTCATGGCGACGACGGCGATCGGTTCCCTGGAGGCGGCCGCGAGCCGGTCGTTCTGTTCGCGGAGCCGTTTGTTGTCCCGCAAGGACGCCCGGAGCGCTTCGACGACCTTGTCCTTGTCCGAAGACAGTGCCACCAGGTACCTCCAGGTTCACGGCGTGGTCGCCTCGAGTGAACCGCACGGGGGACCCGCAAATCCCTAGATTTCGGCCGGGCCGGGGGTTTTGTCCCCAGGCCCGGCCGGTTGTGGACAGGTGCGCCCGGCAACGCCTTCTCCGCCGGTTTCGTCGGTGGCGGCCGATAGACTGGACCAGGGACAGCCCCCAGGGAAGGGCGGGGCCCGGCCGGTGGGCTGCCCCGATCCCCCGCATCGCGCCGAGGGCTTTCGGGCGCCGGGCACGCCCGAACGGACGACACGCGCACCCGGCCGGACGACACGCGTACCCGGATGGCGAACACGCGTACCCGGACGGACGACACGAAAGCCGGCAGGGGGTCCGGCCGTGTCGTCCGCCTGGGTGCGCGTGTCGTTCGGGAGCTCAGTCCAGGTCGAGCTCGTCGATCAGTGCGAACATCTCGTCGTCCGTTGCCGACTCCAGTTTCTCCTCCACCGCCGTCGCCGTTGCCGATGCTCCGTTCACCCGGGCCAGCAGCTCCTGCAGCCGCGTTCCCAACGTCGCGCGCGCCGACGAGTCCGCCAGCAGCTCGGGCAACGCGAACTCCACCCGGTCCAGCTCCGCCAGCGCCGGCAGGATCGCCGCCGGGACGTCCGGGACCAGCTCGGACCTCAAGTGCTCCACCAGCACCGTTGTCGACGGGTAGTCGAACAGCAACGTCGCCGGCAGGCGCAACCCCGTTGCCGAACCCAGCAGGTTCCGCAGCTCCACCGCGCTCAGCGAATCGAAGCCCAGCTCCAGGAACCCGCGGTCCGGCTCGATCGCGTCCGGGCCCGCGTAGCCCAGGACCGTCGCCGCGTGGGTGCGGACCAGGTCCAGCAACGCTCCGTCTCGCTCCGCCTCCGACATCCCCGCCAGCCGGTGGGTCAGGCTGTCCACCGGGTCGGCCGGGGCCGCCGACGCCCGGACCGCGCGCCGGACCGGGGTGCGGATCAAGCTGCGCAGGATCACCGGGATCGCGTCTTCGCCGACGCGGTCGCGCATCGCCTCCACCACCAGCCGGACCGGGAGCAGCACCGCCTCGTCGAGCGTGCACGCCACGTCGAACAGGTCCAGGCCCTCCTCCGACGGCATCGGCTCGACGCCGCCACGGGCCAGCCGCGACAGGTCCGCCTCGCCGAGCTTGCCCGTCATGCCGCTGCGCTCGGCCCACAGGCCCCACGCCAGCGACAGCCCCGGCAGCCCCTGCGCCCGGCGCACGTGCGCCAGCGCGTCGAGGAACGCGTTCGCCGCCGCGTAGTTCGCCTGGCCCGTGCCACCGAACGTCCCCGCGAGCGAGGAGAACACCACGAACCCGGCCAGGTTCATCCCGGCGGTCAGCTCGTGCAGGTGCCACGCCGCGTCGACCTTGGGCCGCAGGGCCGTGTCCAGCTGGCGGGTGGTCAGCGCGGACACGACGCCGTCGTCGAGGACGCCGGCCGTGTGCACCACCGCCGTCAGCGGGTGCTCGGCGGGGATGGCCGCGAGCAGCGCGGCCAGCGAGTCCCGGTCGGCGACGTCGCAGGCGGCCATCGTGACGTCCGCGCCCCACGCCGTCAGCTCCTCGACCAGCTCCCGGGCGCCTTCCGCGGCCGGCCCGCGCCGGCTGGTCAGCACCAGCCGCCGGGCTCCGCGCGCGGTCACCAGGTGCCGGGCGACGAGCGTGCCGAGCGTCCCGGTGGCCCCGGTGATCAGCACCGTGCCCTCGGGGTCCCACGCGGCCACCGGCGCCGGGCTGGTCGCCGGGACGCGGGCGAGCCGCGGCACCTGGATCGCGCCGACCCGGACCGCGACGTGCGGCTCGCCGCAGGCCACGGCGGACGGGAGCGCCGCGTAGGAGACTTCGCGGTCGTCGAGGTCGACCAGCACGAACCGGCCCGGGTTCTCCGACTGCGCCGAGCGGACCAGGCCGACGACCGCCGCCGTCGCGAGGTCGGTGATGCCTTCGCCGACCCGCGTCGCGATCGCGCCCCGGGTGACGAACACCAGGCGCGAGCCGGCGAACCGCTCGCTCGCCAGCCACTCCTGCACCTGCTCGAGCGCGCCGTGGGTGGCGGTCCGGACCGCGCGCGCCACGTCCTCGTCGTGCTGCGGGCCGCTGGTCATCACGACCACCTCGGGCACCGGGGCACCCGCCGCCACGGCCGCGCCGAGCGCGTCGAAGTCCGGGTAGGACTCCACCGGGACGCCCGCCGTGCCGAGGGCCTTGGTGACGCGGACGCCGACGTCGTGCCCGACGACCGCCCAGCGTTCGGCCGCCGAGTGGCTGACCGGGGTGATCGGGGCCATCACCCAGCCCACCCGGAACAGTGACTCGTGGTACGCCGACCGCGCGACGTCGAGCTGCTCGGCCGAGACCGGCCGCAGCGTCAGGGCGCCGATGGTGGCCACCGGCAGCCCGTCCTGGTCGGCGACCGCCAGGGCGACCGTGTCGTCACCCTGGCCGGTGACACGCACCCGCAGCGCCGACGCGCCGCCCGCGTGCAGGGTCACCCCCGACCAGGCGAACGGCAGCACTGCCCGGCTTTCGTCGCGCAGCGCCACGGTGTGCAGAGCCGCGTCGAGCAGCGCCGGGTGCAGGCCGAAGCGTTCGGCTTCCGCCCGCTCCTCCGCCGGCAGGTCGACCTCGGCGAAGATCTCGTCGCCGGCGCGCCACGCCCGGTGCAGCCCCTGGAACGCGGGGCCGTAGTCGAATCCGTTGGCCGCGATGCGGTCGTAGAGCCCGTCGAGGTCGATCGGCTCGGCGCCGGCCGGCGGCCAGGCGCCGGTGAGGTCACCGGCCGCGGGGGCGGCCGTCGCGGCGAGCGAGCCGCTGGCGTGCGTGGTCCACGGCTCGTCCTCCATCGCGTCGTCCGCGCGGGAGTAGACGTCGATCGAGCGGGTGCCGAACCGGTCGGGCCCGCCGACGGCGACCTGCAGCCGCACCCCGCCGGTTTCCGGCAGCACCAGCGGCGCGGCGAGGGTCAGCTCTTCGACGCGTTCGCAGCCGACCTTCTCCGCGGCGTGCATGGCCAGCTCCATGAACGCCGTCCCGGGCAGCAGCACGCTGCCGAGCACGACGTGCTGCGCGAGCAGCGGGTGGCTCGTCGCCGAGAGCAGGCTGGTGAACAGCGCGCCGTCCGAACCGGCGAGGGAGACCGACGCGCCCAGCAGCGGGTGCCCGGTTTCGCTGAGCCCGGCGCCGGTGACGTCGCCGGCCACGGCCGGGACGTCCAGCCAGTACCGCTCGCGCTGGAACGCGTACGTCGGCAGTTCGACGTGCCCGCCGCTGGCGAGCACCGCGGCCCAGTCGACGTCGGCACCGGCGGTGTGCAGCCCGGCGAGCGCGGTGAGCAGGGACCGCTCTTCGTCGTGTCCCTTGCGCAGCACCGATCCCACGCTCAGCTCGGCCGGCCCGGCGCAGTCCGGGACGAGCGCGGCGAGCACCGCGTCCGGCCCCAGCTCGACGAACCGGTTCACCCCTTCGGCGGCCAGCCCGCGGATGCTGTCGGCGAACCGGACGGCCTCCCGCACGTGCTGAACCCAGTACTCCGGCGTCGCGACGTCCCCCGCCGACGCGATCGGGATCCGCGGTGGCTCGTAGGTCAGCCCGGCCGCGACCGCGGCGAACTCCTCGAGCATCGGGTCCATCAGCGGTGAGTGGAACGCGTGCGAGACCTCCAGGCGCTTGGTCTTGCGGCCGAGCGCGGTGAAGTGGTCCTTGAGCGCCAGCACGGCTTCGGTGTCGCCGGAGACCACGACGGCTGCCGGGCCGTTCACCGCAGCCAGCGAGACGCGGTCGTCCAGCAGCGGAACGACTTCGTCTTCGGGAGCGGCGATCGCGACCATGGCCCCGCCCTCGGGCAGGGCTTCCATCAGCCGGCCGCGCGCGGCGACCAGCTTGGCCGCGTCGGCCAGCGAAAGCACCCCGGCCACGTGCGCCGCGGCCAGTTCGCCGATCGAGTGGCCCGCGAGGAAGTCCGCGCGGACGTCCCACGATTCGAGCAGCCGGAACAACGCCACCTCGACCGCGAACAGCGCGGGCTGGGTGAAGCCGGTCCGGTCGAGCCGGGCGGCGTCGTCGCCGAAGACGACGTCGCGCAGGGGCAGGTCGAAGTGTGCGCAGACCGCGTCGAAGGCGTCGGCGAAGACCGGGAACCGCGCGTACAGCTCCTGGCCCATGCCGAGCCGCTGCGCGCCCTGCCCGGTGAAGAGGAACGCCGTGCGGCCGGATCGGGCGGTGTGCTGCCGCAGCCCGGCGGCGGGCCGGTCGGCGGCCAGCGCGGCCAGTCCGTCGCGCAGTTCGCCGAGGTTTTCGCCGACGACCACCGCGCGGTGGCTGAACTTCGCGCGAGAGGCGAGCGATCGGGCGACGTCGGCAGCGTCCACTTCGGACTCGGTTGCCTCCAGCAGTCGCCGGGCTTGGCCGCGCAGCGCGGCTTCGGTCCGGGCCGACACCGGCCAGACGGTGAAGTGTTGCGCAGTAACGACTTCCTCCGACGCGGGAAGCGAGGGAGCCTCTTCGAGGATCGTGTGCACGTTGGTGCCGCTGACCCCGAACGACGACACGGCGGCGCGGCGAGGGTGGCCGTTCGCAGCCCACTCGACCGGTTCGGACAGCAGCTGGACCTGCCCGGCGGACCAGTCGATGTGCGGCGACGGCGTCTCGGCGTGCAGGGTGCGCGGCAGGACGCCGTTGCGCAGCGCCTGCACCATCTTGATCACGCCCGCGATGCCGGACGCGGCCTGCGTGTGCCCGATGTTGGACTTCACCGAACCCAGCCACAGCGGCCGTTCGCGGTCCTGGCCGTAGGTGGCGATGAGTGCCTGCGCCTCGATCGGGTCGCCCAGCGTCGTGCCCGTGCCGTGGGCCTCCACAGCGTCCACATCGGACGGGGTGAGCGCCGCGTCGGCCAGCGCCGCGCGGATGACGCGCTGCTGCGCGGGGCCGCTCGGGGCGGTCATGCCGTTGGACGCGCCGTCCTGGTTGACCGCGCTGCCCCGCACGACGGCGAGCACCGGGTGCCCGCGCCGCTGCGCGTCGGAAAGCCGTTCCACCAGGACCATGCCGACGCCCTCGGCCCAGCCCGCGCCGTCGGCGTCCGCGGAGAACGCGCGGCACCGGCCGTCCGGGGACAGCGCGCGCTGCCGGCTGAACTCGACGAACGTGTCGACCGAGGAGATCACCGTGACGCCGCCGGCCAGCGCGAGGTCGCACTCGCCGGAGCGCAGGGCCTTGACCGCCCAGTGCAGCGCGACCAGCGACGACGAGCACGCCGTGTCGACCGTGACCGCCGGGCCCTCGAGGCCGAAGGTGTAGGCGATCCGGCCGGACGCGACACTGCCCGCGCTGCCGGTCGCGAGGTGTCCCTCGAATTCGCCCGGCGCGTGCCGCACCCGGGAGCCGTAGTCGTGGTAGTTGGAGCCGACGAACACACCGGTCCGGCTGCCGCGCAACAGCGCCGGGTCGATGCCCGCGCGCTCGACGGCCTCCCACGACGTCTCCAGCAGCAGCCGCTGCTGCGGGTCGATCGCGGGTGCCTCGCGCGGCGCGATCCCGAAGAACGCCGGGTCGAAGTCGGCCGCGTCGTGCAGGAAGCCGCCGCCGCGCGTGTAGAAGGTGCCGGGCTTGTCCGGGTCGGCGTCGAAGAGCCCTTCGACGTCCCAGCCGCGGTCGGCCGGGAACTCCCCGACCGCGTCGACGCCGTCGGCGACGAGCCGCCACAGGTCGTCCGGGTCGGCGACGCCGCCGGGGTAGCGGCAGGACATCGCGACGATCGCGATCGGCTCGTCGGTACCCGCGACCACCGGGGCGACGGTCTCCGTCACCACGTCTCCGACCAGCTCACGCCGGACGTGACCGGCGAGCGCGACGGCGGTCGGGTGGTCGAAGACCAGCGTGACCGGCAGCCGCAGGCCGGTGACTTCACCGAGGCGGTTGCGCAGGTCGACGGCGGTGAGCGAGTCGAAGCCGAGGTCGCGGAAGGCGCGATCGGGCTCGATCGACTCGGGTCCGGGGTAGCCGAGCGCCACCGCGGCCTGGCTCTGGATCAGCTCCAGGACGAGCCGGTGCTGCTCGTCCGCGCCGAGGCCCGCCAGCCGCTGCACCCAGCCGGTGTCGACGGCTTCGGCTTCCGGCGCGGCGGCTTCGGGGATGCCCAGGAGGGCGGCGCTCGGCCGGCCCTGGGCGAGGGTCTTGCGGTAGCGGTCCCAGCGGATGTCGGCGACGGCGAGGACGGTCTCGTCCTCGTCCAGGGCCTGCTGCAGCGCGAGGGTCGCCAAGTCCGGCGCCATCGCAGGCAGGCCCTGCTCGGCGAGGCCTTCCCCGCGGCCGCCGGCCCACGCGCCCCAGGCGATCGACGTCGCGGGCAGGCCCGCGGCACGGCGCTCGCGGGCGAGCGTGTCGAGGTAGGTGTTGGCCGCGGCGTAGCTCGCCTGGCCCGGGCCGCCGAGCGTGCCGGCCAGCGAAGAGAACAGGACGAACGCCGAAAGGTCGCGGTTCGCGGTCAGCTCGTGCAGGTGCCGCGCGGCGTCGGCCTTGGGGCGCAGGACGTTGGCGATCCGCTCGCCGGTGAGGCCGTCGAGGACGCCGTCGTCGAGGACGGCGGCGGCGTGCACCACCGCGGTCAGGTCCGGCAGCCCGGACAGGAGTTCGGCGAGCTGGTCGCGGTCGGCGACGTCGCAGGTCGCGACGGTCAGCTCGGTGCCGAGGTCGGCCAGTTCGGCGGTCAGCTCGGGCAGGTCCAGTCCGCGCCGGCTGGTGACGACCAGCCGCTCGGCGCCGGCACCGGCGAGCCAGCGGGCGAGGTGCGGGCCGACCCCGCCGGTGCCACCGGTGAGCAGCACCGTGCCGGAGGCCTGCCACGGCGTCGTCGTGCCACGGGCCGGGGTCGCGCGGACCAGCCGGCGGCCGAAGACACCCGAGGCACGCACGGCCACCTGGTCCTCGTCGGGCGACCCGAGCACGGCGGCGAGCCGGGCGAAGACGCGGGCGTCGAGGTCGGCCGGGAGGTCGACGAGACCGCCGAAGCGCTGCGGGTACTCCATGGCCGCGATCCGGCCGAAGCCCCAGGTCAAGGCCTGGGCGGCGGCCCGGATCGGGTCCGCGTCGCCGGTGCTGACCGCGCCGCTGGTGGCCCACCAGAGCGGCGCCTCGATCCCCGCGTCGCCGAGGGCGTGCAGGAGCGTCAGGTTCGCTTCGAAGCCGTCGAGGGCGAGCAGGGAAAGCACGCCCTCGCACGGGCCCGCCTCGCGAAGCAGCTCGGTACACCGCGCACGGTCCACATCGGACGGAACGACCAGCAGGCGCGCGCCGAGGCCGTCGGCCAGCGCCTGGGCGTCGTGCCCGGCCGGGGCGACGACCAGCCAGTTCGGGACGATCGTCCCGGTCGCGACGGCGAGCGGGGTCCACTCGACCCGGTACCGCCAGCCGTCCACAGTGGACCCGGCTTGCCGCCGGTCGCGCCAGGCGGCGAGCGCTTCGAGGTCGGCCTGCTCGACGGCGGCCCAGAACTCGTCGTCGAGCGCGTCGGCGCCGCGAGCAGGAGCGTCCAGCCAGTAACGCTGGTGCTGGAAGGCATACGTCGGCAGCGGGATCGTCGCGGCACCCGGGAACACCGGGGCCCAGTCGACGTCGACACCGCGGACGTGCAGCTCGGCCAGCGACGTGCGGAACCGCGCCAGGCCACCTTCGCCGCGGCGCAGCGTGCCGGTCGCGACGGCGTCCGGGACGGCCTCGGCGATCGCGGACGTGACGACCGGGTGCGGGCTGACCTCGACGAACACCGTGTGCTCGCGCGCCGCGAGCACCTCGATGGTCTGGGTGAACAGCACCGGCTGCCGCAGGTTGCGGTACCAGTACTCGGCACCCAGAGTCGCGGTGTCGATCGGCTCGGCCGACACCGCCGAGTAGAACGGGACCTCGCCGGTGCGCGGCTCGACCCCGGCGAGCACGTCGAGCAGCTCGCTCTCGATGGCTTCGACGTGCGCCGAGTGCGACGCGTAGTCCACCGGGATCAGCCGGGACCGGATGTCGGCCGCCTGGCACTGGGCGAGCAGTTCGTCCAGCGCGGCGGGCTCACCGCAGACGACGGTCGACGACGGGCTGTTGAACGCGGCGATGGTGATCCGGCCGGCCCACTCGGCCAGCAGGCTTTCGACCTGCTCGGCGCCGAGAGCGACCGACGCCATCCCGCCGCGGCCCGCGAGCCCGGCGGCGATCGCCTTGCTGCGCAGCGCGACCACGCGGGCACCGTCCTCGAGGGACAGTCCGCCCGCGACGACGGCGGCGGCGATCTCACCTTGCGAGTGCCCCACGACGGCGTCCGGCGAGACGCCATGGGACTGCCACAGCGCCGCCAGCGAAACCATGACCGCCCACGACACCGGCTGCACCACATCGACGCGGTCCAACGAGGACAGCATGTCGAAAAGCGACCAGTCGACAAAGGACTCCAGCGCCGCCGCGCATTCCGCGAACCGTTCCGCGAACACCGGTGACGAGTCCAGCAGCTCGACGGCCATCCCGGCCCACTGCGCACCCTGGCCCGGGAACACGAACACGGTCCGCCCCACCGGACCCGCGACGCCGGTCATCACCGACGTACTCGGCGTCCCGGTGGCCAGGCCGTGCAGGCCGTGCAGGAGTTCTTCGCGGTCGTCGCCGAGCACCACGGCCCGGTGCTCGAACGCGGTCCGCGTCGAGGCGAGGGACCAGCCGACGTCGGCGATGTCCGCCGCGCCGAAGACCGCCAGCTTCTCCGCCTGCGCGGCCACACCGGCCGCCGAGCGGGCCGAAAGCACCCACGGCACCGGTCCCACGACCGGCTCGCGCTCGGTCTCCGGTTCGGGCGTGGGGTCGTGTTCGAGGACGACGTGGGCGTTGGTGCCGCCGACGCCGAAGGAGGACACGCCGACGCGGCGCGGTCCCGGCTTGTCCGGCCACGGCGTGGCCTCGGTGAGCAGTTCGAGGGCGCCGGAGGACCAGTCGACGTGCGGCGACGGGTTTTCCGAGTGCAGCGAGCGCGGCAGGACGCCGTGCCGCATGGCCAGCACCATCTTGATGACACCCGCGGCGCCCGCGGCCGCCTGGCTGTGCCCGATGTTCGACTTGACCGAGCCGAGCCACAGCGGAGCCGTACGGTCCCGGCCGTAGGTGGCCATCAGGGCCTGGGCCTCGATCGGGTCGCCCAGCGTGGTGCCCGTGCCGTGTGCCTCGACGGCGTCCACTTCGGACGGTTCGAGGCCGGCCGCGGCCAGCGCGGAGAGGATCACGCGCTGCTGCGACGGGCCGTTCGGGGCGGTCAGGCCGTTGGACGCGCCGTCCTGGTTGGTCGCGGTGCCGCGGACGACGGCCAGCACGCGGTGGCCGCGGTGGCGAGCGTCGGAAAGCCGTTCGACGAGCAGCATGCCGACACCTTCGGCCAAGCCCATGCCGTCGGCCTCGGCGGAGAACGGCTTGCTGCGGCCGTCGGCGGCGAGGGCGCGCTGGCGGCTGAACGCGACGAACGGCGCCGGGGTCGACATCACGGCGACACCGCCCGCGAGCGCGAGGTCGCACTCCCCCGACCGCAGCGCCTGGCCGGCCAGGTGCAGGGCGACCAGCGAGGACGAGCAGCCCGTGTCGATCGTGACTGCCGGGCCTTCGAGCCCGAAGGTGTAGGCGACGCGCCCGGACGTGACGCTGCCGGTGCCGCCGGTGACCAGGTGGCCCTCGACGCCTTCGGGCACTTCGCTTAGCCGCTGGCCGTAGTCGTGGCCGCTGGCGCCGACGAACACGCCGGTGCGGCTGCCGCGCACGGTGGCCTGGTCGAACCCGGCGTCCTCGAAGGCTTCCCACGCGGCTTCCATGACGACGCGCTGCTGCGGGTCCATCGCGAGGGCTTCGCGCGGGCTGATGCCGAAGAAGCCCGGGTCGAACTCGGCGGCGTCGTAGAGGAACCCGCCGGCGCGGGTGTAGCTGTGGCCGGCGCTGTCGGGGTCGGGGTCGTAGAGGTCGCCCGGGTGCCAGCCGCGGTCGCCGGGGAACTCGCCGATGGCGTCGGACTCGGCCATCATCAGGTCCCACAGCTGCTTCGGGCTGCCGATGCCGCCGGCGAACCGGCAGCTCATGCCGACGATGGCCAGGGGCTCGTCGGTGGCGACGGCCGCCGCCACCACTTCGGGTGCCGGGGCGCCGAGGACCTCGGTGCGGACGTGCCGGGCGAGGGTCGTCGCGTTCGGGTAGTCGAAGACGAGGGTGGCGGACAGCTTCAGGCCGGTGGCCGCGGTGAGCCGGTTGCGCAGCTCGATCGCGGTCAGCGAGTCGAAGCCCAGCTCCCGGAACGCGCGCGAGGAGTCGACGTCCTCCGGCCCGGCGTACCCGAGCACGGCGGCCGCGTGCTTGCGGACCAGCCCGAGCAGTTCACGCTCCTGGTCCGGTTCGGACAGTGGCGACAGCTTGGCGCGCAACGCACCCGCCGCGCCGGTCTCCTCCTCGGTGACCTCCGACTCGGCGGCCAGCACGGCCGCGACCTCGGGCACCTCGGACAGCAGCGGCCGCGGGCGGGCGGCGGTGAAGACCGGGACGAACCGCTCCCAGTCGATGTCGGCGACGGCCAGGAACGGCTCGTCGTGGTCGAGCACCTGGCCGAGCCCGAGCAGCGCCGGTTCCGGCGCCATGAACGGGATCCCGCGCCACTTGAGCTGGTCGGCGACGACGTCGGAGACCATGCCGTCACCGGCCCAGATGCCCCAGGCGACCGAGGTCCCGGCGAGCCCGCGGGCGCGGCGGCTCTCGGCGAGCGCGTCGACGTAGGCGTTCGCGGCGGCGTACGCGCCGTGGTCGCCACTGCCCCACACGCCGGCGACGGAGGAGTAGAGGACGAAGGCGTCGAGGTCGGCCTCGCCGAACAGCGCGTCGAGGTGCCGGGCGCCGGTGAGCTTCGCGCGGGCGCCCTCTTCGAATTCCGGCAGGTCCGTGTCGGACAGCGGAGCCAGCAGGCCGACGCCGGCGGTGTGCACGACCGTGCGGATCTCCCGCAGGCCGCTTACCAGCGACGTCAGCGCGTCGCGGTCGGCGACGTCGCACGCGGCGATCGTCACCTCGACGCCCATGGCTTCGAGTTCTTCCCGCAGTTCGACGGCGCCGGGGGCGTCGGGGCCGCGACGGCTGGTGAGCACGAGGTGCTCGGCCCCGCGGCCGACGAGCCAGCGGGCGACGTGCGCGCCGAGCCCGCCGGTGCCACCGGTGATCAGCGCGGTGCCGCTGGTCCGCCACTCGGGCGCGGTGCCCTGGACCGGAGCACGGCGGAGCCGGCGCTGGTACAGCCCGGAGTCGCGGACGGCCAGCTGGTCCTCGTCGCCGATCCCGGCGAGCGCGGCGCAGAGCCGGGTCGCGGCCTGCTCGTCCAGCGTTTCCGGCAGGTCGATGAGCCCACCCCAGCGGTCGGGGTGCTCCAGGGCGAGGACGCGCCCGAGACCCCAGGTCGTCGCCTGGCCGGGACGCGGCGCCTCGTCGCCGGGCACGACGACGGCGGTGCCCTGCGTCGCGAGCCAGAGCGGCGCGCCGATACCGGCGTCGCCGAGAGCTTGGGAGAGCAGGAGGTTCGCGGCAAGACCCCGGGACAGCACGGGGTGCGTCGTGTGCGCGCTCTCGTCGAGCGCGAGCAGGGAGAGCACGCCGGCGACGTCGGTCTCGGTCCGCAGCCGCTCGGCCAGCGACGCGCGGTCGTCGGCCTCGTCGACCTGCAGGGTGCGGACCACCGCGCCGGCCTTCTCCAGGGCGTCGAGGCAGACGTCGGGCGCGTGCACGACCAGCCAGGTGCCGGCCAACGCCGGTGCGGGCGCGGTGACCGGGTGCCAGGTGATCCGGTACCGCCACTGGTCCACTGTGGACAGTTCGGTGCGGCGGTGGCGCCAGTCCGCCAGCGCGGGCAGCACCTCCTGCCACGGGGTTTCCGCGGAGACGCCCAGTTCCTCGGTCAGGGCGCCGTCCTCGACGGCACTCCAGAACCCGTCGTCCGCCGAGGCGGCCTCGACCGGGGTTTCGAGCCAGTAGCGCTGCCGCTGGAAGGGATATGTCGGCAAAGCGACCGGCTGCGCCTGCGGGTAGACGGCCGACCAGTCGACGTCGTGCCCCTGCGTCCACAGCTGCGCCACTGACGTCAGGAACCGCGTCAAGCCGCCTTCGCCACGCCGCAGCGTGCCGACGACGGCCGCCGAACCGGCGTCGAGTGCGGCGTCCAGGGTCTCCTGGATGCCGCCGCCGAGGACGGGGTGCGGGCTCGATTCGACGAAGAACCGGTGCCCGTCGGCGATGAGGGTGCTGGTGGCGTCCTGGAACCGCACGCGGTGCCGCAGGTTGCGGTACCAGTAGGCGGCGTCCAGCGTCTCGGCCGGCTCACCGGTGACGCTGGAGACGAACGCGATTCGCGGGGTGCGGGGTTCGAGGTCCGCCAGGGCTTCCAGGAGCTCGGCTTCGAGGACTTCGACCACGGCGGAGTGCGACGCGTAGTCCACCGGGATCCGGCGGACGCGCAGCCCCTCGGACTCGGCGCGCGCCAGGACCTCCTCGACCGCGGCGATCTCACCGGAAATCACCACCGACGCGGGTCCGTTGACAGCCGCGATCGAGACACCGTCGGCAAGCAGCGCCTCGACCTGCGCTTCCGGCGCGGCGACGGACGCCATCGCGCCCAGGCCGGCCAGCCGGCCGAGGATCAGCTTGCTGCGCAGCGCGACGACCTTCGCGCCGTCTTCCAGGGACAACGCACCCGCGACGACGGCGGCCGCGATCTCACCCTGAGAGTGCCCGACGACGGCGTCCGGCGTGACGCCGTGGGCCTCCCACAGCGCGGCGAGCGAGACCATGACCGCCCACGAGACCGGCTGCACGACGTCGACGCGTTCGAGGGCGGCCGCGTCGCCGAGGACGTCGGTGAGCTGCCAGTCGACGTGCGGCGCGAGCGCGTCGGCGCATTCGGCCATCCGCGCGGCGAACACCGGAGCGGAGGCCAGCAGGTCCACGGCCATCCCGGCCCACTGCGCCCCCTGGCCGGGGAACACCAGCACGGTGCCGCCCACGGCCTGGGCCTCGCCGGCCACCACGCTGCCCCCGGCGGCCGCGCCGGATTCGGCGATCTCGCGGACGCCCGCGAGCAGGTCACCGCCTATCACGGCGGCGCGGTGCTCGAACGCCGACCGGGTCGCGGCCAGCGACCAGCCGACGTCGGCGACGTTCACGTCCCGCAGGTCCGCCAGCTCCGCCGCGCGGGCCTTCAAAGCCGCTTCGGACCGGCCCGACAGCACCCACACCGCGGTGTCCACAGTGGACTCAGTGGCGTCCGAAGGTTCGTCGGTGACGCCTTCCAGCACGACGTGCGCGTTGGTGCCGCTGCCGCCGAAGGACGACACTCCGGCTCGGCGCGGCGCACCGGTCTCGGGCCACTCTTGCTGCTCGGTCAGCAGCGAGATCGCACCGTCGCTCCAGTCCACGTGCGGGGTCGGCTCGCCGACGAACAGCGTCTTCGGCAGGACGCCGGCACGCAGGGCCAGGACCATCTTGATCACGCCGGCGATGCCCGAGGCGGCCTGCGTGTGGCCGATGTTCGACTTGACCGTGCCGAGCAGCAGCGGCCGGTCGCGGTCGCGGCCGTAGGTCGCCTGCAGGGCCTGCGCCTCGATCGGGTCGCCCAGCTTGGTGCCGGTGCCGTGCGCCTCGACGACGTCGACCTGCTCGGGCGCCAGCCGCGCGTTGGCGAGGGCCGCCTCGATCACGCGTTGCTGCGAAAGGCCGTTGGGGGCGGTCAGGCCGTTCGACGCGCCGTCCTGGTTGATCGCGGTGCCGCGGATGACCGCGAGCACGGGGTGGCCGTTGCGGCGCGCGTCGGAGAGCCGTTCCAGCAGCACGACACCGACACCTTCGCCCCAGCCGGTGCCGTCGGCGTCGGCGGAGAAGGCGCGGCAGCGGCCGTCCGAGGACAGGCCGCGCTGGCGACTGAACTCGACGAAGTTGCGGGGGTTGGCCATCACGGTCGCACCGCAGGCCAGGGCCATCGAGCACTCGTCGTTGCGCAGCGCGGAAACCGCGAGGTGCAGGGCGACCAGCGAGGACGAGCACATGGTGTCCACGGTGACGGCCGGGCCCTCGAGCCCGAAGGTGTAGGCGAGCCGGCCGGACAGCACGGCGGCCGAACCGCCGGTGAGCAGCAGCCCTTCCAGGCCCTCGGGCGCGGTGACCATGCCCCCCGCGTAACCCTGGTTGCTGGCGCCGACGAACACGCCGGTCTTGCTGCCGCGCAGGCCCGCCGCGTCGAGCTTCGCCCGCTCGAACGCCTCCCACGTGGTCTCCAGCAGCAGCCGCTGCTGCGGGTCCATCGCGACGGCCTCGCGCGGGGAGATGCCGAAGAACGCCGGGTCGAACTGGGCGGCGTCGGTCAGGAAGCAGCCGTCGCGGACGTAGCTGCGGCCGACCCGCTCGGGGTCGGGGTCGTAGAGCTCCGGGTCCCAGCCGCGGTCGGCGGGCCACGGCGACACGGCGTCGCGGCCCTCGGCGAGCAGGTCCCACAGCTGCTCGGGGTCGGTCACCCCGCCCGGGAACCGGCAGCTCATGGACACCACGGCGATCGGTTCGGCGCGGCGCTCGGTGAAGTCGTGCAGGCGGCGGTTGGCCAGCTTCAGATCGGCCGTGACCCGCTTGAGGTAGTCACGGAGCTTGTCCTCGTTGCGCATCTGCGTCCGCTCCTGGGAAGGTTTTCCGGTCACGTCAAGAGATTCCGAGTTCTCGGTCGATCGCCGCGAACATCTCGTCGTCGGTCGCCGTGTCGAGTTCCAGGCCGTCGTCCTCGTCTTCGCCCGCGTCGTCCCACTTCCACAGCAGCTTCCGCAGCCGCGCGGTGACCAGCTCAGTCGGCAGGGCGGCCAGTGCGGCCTCGATCCGGTCCAGCTCGTCGTCCGCGGTGTCCTCGGTGAAGAGGCCGTCGAGCACGTGCTGGGCGACCGCCGCGGGCGTCGGGTGGTCGAAGACGAGCGTGGCGGGCAGTTTCAAGCCGGTCGCCGCGGCGAGCCGGTTGCGCAGGTCGAGCGCGGTGAGCGAGTCGAACCCCAGTTCCTTCAGCGTTTGCGTGGGCCGGACGGCGTCGCGGCCCGGGAAGCCGAGCACCGTGGCGGCCTCGCCGCGGACCAGGTCGAGCACGACCCGCTCGCGTTCGTTTTCCGACGCCGCCCGCAGCCGCTTCACCAGCTCGCCGTCACTGTCCACCGAGGATTCCTGCTGCGCCTCGGGCAGTTCCCGCAGCAGCGGGCGCTGCCGCGACGCGGTGTAGAGCGGGGTGAACTTCGCCCAGTCGATCTCGGCCACGACGGCGGTCGCGCCGCCGGTGTCGACCGACGGCTGGATCGCGGTGACGGCCAGCTCGGGTCGCATCATCGGGACCCCGCGCCGCTCGAGCTGCGCGCCGACGTTCTCGTCCACCATGCCGCCGCCCGCCCAGGCACCCCAGGCGATCGACGTCGCCGGTGCCCCGCGGTCGCGCCGCTGGTGGGCCAGTGCGTCCAGGAACGCGTTCGCGGCGGCGTACCCCGCCTGGCCCGCGTTGCCCCAGACGCCGGCGCCGGAGGAGAACAGGACGAACGCGTCCAGGTCGCCGCACAGCTCGTCGAGGTTCCGCGCACCGCGCACCTTGGCTTCGGCCAGCTCGGCGAAGTCGGCCAGGGTCACGGCGGTGATCGGGCGTTCGACGTCCACCGCGCCGGCCGTGTGCACCACGGCGTCGATCGGCGGCAGCTCTTCCAGGAGCTCGCGCAGGGCGTCGCGGTCCGAGACGTCGCAGGCGGCGACAGTCACCTTCGCGCCGAGTGCCGACAGGTCGCCGGTCAGGTCCGCGGCGCCCGGGGCGTCGTCGCCCTGGCGGCTGAGCAGCACCAGGTGCTCGACGCCGTGGCCGGCCAGCCAGCGGGCGACCTGCCCGCCGAGCGCGCCGGTACCGCCGGTGACCAGCGCGGTGCCGCGCGGCCGCCAGCTGACGGGCGGGGACGCGGCGGCGCGGACCAGCCGGCGGGCGAACACCCCGGACGGCCGCAGTGCCACCTGGTCTTCGCCGTCGTGGCCGGTGAGGACGGCCGCGAGCCGGCCGGCGGTCGTGGCGTCGGTGACGGGTGGCAGGTCGACGAGACCACCCCAGCGGTCGGGCTGGTCGAGGCCGAGGATGCCGCCGAGACCCCAGGCCATCGCCTGGGCGGGGCTGTGCAGGGGCTCGCCCGGGCCGGTCGAGACGGCGCCGCGGGTCGCGAACCACAGCGGGGCGGCGATCCCGGCGTCGGCCAGCGCCTGCGTGAGCACGACGTTGCCCGCGAGCCCGGCGGTGAGCACGGGGTGCTCGGCGTGCGGCTCGTCATCGAGCGCCAGCAGGGAAACCACCCCGGCCGGTGTGTCCTCGGCGGCCAGCAGAGCGGCCAGCTCGGAGCGGTCCTCAGCAGCCACTTCGAGCACGCGGACGTCGTCGCCGAGCAGGTCCCGGAAGTCGGATCCGGCGGGCACCACGGCGAGCCAACCGGCGTCGAGCGTGGTCGCGCGCGGAGTCGCCAGAGGGCTCCAGCGGACTTCGTAGCGCAGTTCGTCCACAGTGGACCTTACGACCGAGGCAGCGGAGCGTGGTTCGAGCCAGAACCGCTGACGCTGGAACGGGTACGTCGGCAGCGGGACCGTCCGCTGGACCGGGTAGCGGACCGCCCAGTCGACGTCGTGGCCGTGTGCCCACAGCTGCGCCAGGGAGGTCAGGAACCGCCGGAGGTCACCCGCGTTGCGGCGCAGGGTGCCGACGACGGCGGCAGTCTCGTCCGTCTCGTCGAGGGTTTCCTCGATCCCGCCCCCCAGTACCGGGTGCGGGCTGACCTCGACGAAGAACCGGTGCCCGGCTTCGATGAGCGTCTTCGTGGCGTCGTGGAACCGGACGGGCTGACGCAGGTTGCGATACCAATAGCCGGCATCGAGAGTGGCCGTGTCGACCGGCGTACCGGTGACGCCGGAGATGTACGTGATCGCCGACGATCGGGGCCGGACCGGCGCGAGGACCTCGCCCAGCTCGGCTTCGATCGCCTCGACCGCGGCCGAGTGCGACGCGTAGTCCACCGGGACCCGGCGCACGCGCAGCTCACCGGCACCGGCGATCAGCGCTTCGAGAGCCTCGACTTCGCCGGACACGACGACCGAGCCGGGCCCGTTGACCGCGGCGATGGAGAGCCGCCCGTCATAGGCGGCCAGCAGCGGGGCGACCTCGGCTTCGGGGGCGGCGATCCACGCCATCCCGCCACGTCCGGCGAGCCCGGCGGCGATCGCCTTGCTGCGCAACGCCACCACGCGCGCACCGTCCTCGAGCGACAGTCCACCCGCGACCACCGCGGCGGCGATCTCACCCTGCGAGTGCCCGACGACGGCGTCGGGTTCGACCCCGTGCGCCCGCCAGAGCGCGGCCAGGGACACCATCACCGCCCACGACACCGGCTGCACGACGTCGACCCGTTCCAGGGCTTCCGCGTCGGCCAGGACGTCGGTCAGCGACCAGTCCACGTGGGGCGCCAGCGCGGCCGCGCACTCCGCGATCCGCTCGGCGAAGACGGGTGCGTCGGCGAGCAGGTCGACCGCCATGCCCACCCACTGCGCGCCCTGACCGGGGAAGACGAACACCGTCTCCCCCGTGGTCCCGGTGGTCACGGGACCGCCCGCGGCCAGCTCGCGCAGCCCGGTCAGGAGCTCGTCCCGGTCGCCGACGACCGCGGCCCGGTACTCGAACGCCGACCGGGTACTGACCAGCGACCAGCCCACCTCGGCGACGCCGTGCTCCGTCTCCGCCAGCGCCGCCGCCTGCTCACGCACGGCCGCTTCGGACCGACCCGAAAGAACCCACGTCCCCACGGTGTCCGGCAGCGCGGCCACCGGCGCCTGTTCCGGTGCCTGCTCCAGGATCACGTGCGCGTTGGTGCCGCTGATGCCGAACGCCGACACGCCCGCGCGCCGCGGCGCCCCGGTCTCCGGCCACGCGCGGTCCTCGGCCGTCAGCTCGACCACCCCGGACGACCAGTCCACCTCCGCGGTCGGCTCGTCGAGGTGCAGTGTCTTCGGCAGCTGACCGTGCCGCATCGCCTCGACCATCTTGATCACGCCGGCGACGCCGGACGCGGTCTGCGTGTGCCCGAGGTTCGACTTCAGCGAGCCGACCAGCAACGGCCGGTCGCGGTCCGGCCCGTACGCGGCGATCAGCGCCTGCGCTTCGATCGGGTCACCCAGCGGCGTCCCGGTGCCGTGCGCTTCGACGACGTCCACTTCGGACGGCCGCAGGCCCGCGCCGGCCAGCGCGGCGCGGATGACGCGCTGCTGCGACCCGCCGTTCGGGGCGGTCAGGCCGTTGGACGCGCCGTCGGAGTTGATCGCCGAGCCGCGCAGCACCGCGAGCACCGGGTGCCCGTGGCGGCGCGCGTCGGACAGCCGCTCGACCAGCAGGACGCCGACGCCCTCGGCGAGGGCGAACCCGTCGGCGGCGGCGGCGAACGGCTTGCACCGGCCGTCGGGCGCGAGGCCGCGCTGACGGCTGAAGCCGAGGAACTGGCTCGGCGTCGACATCACCATCGACGCACCGGCGAGCGCCATCGAGCATTCGCCCGAGCGCAGCGACTGCGCCGCGAGGTGCAGGGCCACCAGCGACGACGAGCACGCCGTGTCGACCGTGACCGCCGGGCCCTCCAGGCCGAGGACGTAGGCGATCCGGCCGGAGGCGACGCTGGACACCGCGCCGGTGACCAGGTAGTCCTCGCCTTCGGAGCCGCCGGAGCCGTAGGCCTGGTCGGTCATGCCGACGAACACGCCGGCCGGCGTGCCGTGCAGCGCGGTGGGGTCGATCCCGGCGCGCTCGAACACCTCCCAGCAGACTTCCAGGAGCAGCCGCTGCTGTGGGTCCATCGCGACGGCTTCGCGCGGCGAGATGCCGAAGAACGCCGGGTCGAACCGGGTGGCGTCGGCGAGGAACCCGCCGTGGCGCGCGTAGGTGGTCCCGGGCCGGCTCGCGTCGGTGTCGTAGAGCGAGCCGAGGTCCCAGCCGCGGTCGGCGGGCAGGCCGGAGATCGCGTCGACGCCGTCGGTCAGCAGGGTCCAGAGCTGTTCGGGCGTGGTGACGCCGCCGGGGAAGCGGCAGCCCATCGCGACGATGGCGATCGGGTCGTCGTCGGCCACCGCGACCGTCGCCGGTGCCATGTCCACAGTGGACTCCGGCGTCACCTCGGCCAGCAGGTGCCCGGTCAGCAGCGCGGCCGTCGGGTGGTCGAACACCAGCGTGCTGGGCAGCTTCAGCCCGGTCGCCGCGCTCAGCCGGTTGCGCAGTTCGACGGCGGTGAGCGAATCGAAGCCGAGGTCCTTGAACGCGCGCCGGACGTCGACGCTCTCCGGGCTCGCGTGCCCGAGCGCGGCCGCGACCTGCTGCCGGACCAAAGTGGACACGAGCTTTTCCCGCTCCGGCGGGGAAAGGGCGGCGAGCTGGTCGGCCCAGCCGGAAGCGTCCGGTGCCGCTTCGAGGAGCTTCTTGACCTCGGGCTGTTCGGCGAGCAGCGGGCTCGGCCGGACGGCGGAGAAGACCTCGGCGAACACCGGCCAGTCGATCTCGGCCAGCGCGACGAACGTCTCGTCGTGGTCCAGCGCTTGTCCCAGGCCGGCCAGCGCGGCCTCCGGCTCGATGACCGGGACGCCGCGCCGGGCCAGGATGTCGTGCAACGTCTCGGCGATCATGCCGCCGCCCGCCCAGGGACCCCAGGCCACCGACAGGGCGGTCCGGCCGAGCGCCCGGCGGCGCAGCGCGAGGGCGTCGAGGTAGGCGTTCGACGCGGCGTAGGCGGCGTGGTCGGCGACGCCCCACACGCCGGAGATCGACGAGAAGAGCACGAAGGCGTCCAGCTCGCGGTCGCCGAGCAGGGCGTCGAGGTGCTGCGCGCCGAGCACCTTGCCGCGCAGGACTTCGGCGATCGCGGTGGGATCGGTGTCGTCGAGCGCGGCGAGCGTGCCGACCCCGGCCGCGTGCACGACGGTCCGGAGGTCGTCGATGCCCTCGACCAGCTCCCGGAGGGCGTGCGCGTCGGTGACGTCGCAGGTCACGACGCTCACCCTGGGGCCGAGCTCGGTTACATCGGCGTCGCGGCGGCCCGTCAGGATGACGTGCTCGGCACCGCGGTCGACGAGCCACCGGGCGAGGTGCCTGCCCAGTGCGCCCGTGCCGCCGGTGACCAGGGCTGTTCCTCGGGTTTCCCAGGCCGGGGCCGTGCCCCGCGGGGCCGCGGGGACCAGCCGCCGGGCGAACACGCCGGACGGCCGGATGGCCACTTGGTCTTCGGCACCGGACACCACGGCGGCCAGCTTCGCGGCGACGCTCGCGTCCCAGGTCGCGGGCAGGTCGATCAGCCCGCCCCAGCGGCCGGGGTGCTCCAGCGCGGCGACACGGCCCAGGCCCCAGACCGCGGCCTGCGCCGGCTCCGGCGGCGAGTCGGTGTCGAGCGGGGCGACCGCGCCGCGGGTCAGGTACCACAGCGGTGCGTCGATCCCGGCGTCGCCGAGCGCTTGGACGAGCGCGGCCGCGCCGGTGACCGCGTGGATCGGGTCGTCGGAGGTCCCCAGCGCGAGGACACCGTCGGGAGTCAAGCCGGCGAGTCGTTCGGCGAGGGTGGCACGGTCGTCGTCCGCGGTGACGACCACCTCGATGAGGTCGAGCCCGGCGAGGGCTCCGGCGGTGGGTGTGACCACGAGCCAGGTGCCGGTGAGCGGGGTGGCGGCCGGTTCGGGCAGGGCGCGCCAGGTGATGCGGTGGCGCCAGCTGTCCACATCGGACTGCCGCCGCCAGCGGGTCAGGGCGACCCGGGCGTCGCGCCACGGCAGGTCGTCGGCGAGGCCGAGCGTGTCGTCGTCGAGCGCGGTCCAGAACCCGCTGTCGTCGGCGGGCTTGACTGTCGGTTCGATCCAGAAGCGCTGACGCTGGAAGGGATAGGTCGG
Organism: Amycolatopsis sp. NBRC 101858; assembly: GCF_030269325.1. Classification (GTDB taxonomy): domain Bacteria; phylum Actinomycetota; class Actinomycetes; order Mycobacteriales; family Pseudonocardiaceae; genus Amycolatopsis; species Amycolatopsis ponsaeliensis. The sequence continues at coordinate 719,062 of NZ_BSTD01000003.1, forward strand.
CAGGCTCACCGTGTGCTGGTTCGGATACCGGGCCGACCAGTCGATGTCGCGGCCGTGCGCCCACAGCTGGGCCGCCGACAGCAGGAAGCGGCGGAGGCCGCCTTCGCCGCGGCGCAGCGTCCCGACCACGGCCGCGTCCACGGTTTCCTGGAGGCCGCCGCCGAGCACCGGGTGCGGGCTGACCTCGACGAAGAACCGGTGCCCGCGCTCGGCGAGGACGTCGGCGGTGTCGCGGAACCGCACCGCTTGACGCAGGTTGCGGTACCAGTAACCGGCGTCGAGGGTCGCGGTGTCGATCGGCTCGGCGGTCACGGTCGAGTAGAAGGGGACGTCGCCGGTGCGCGGCCGGATCGGGGCCAGGACCTCGCGCAGCTCGGCTTCGATCGCCTCGACGTGCGCCGAGTGCGACGCGTAGTCCACCGGGATCACCCGGGCCCGGACGCCGTCGGCTTCGCAGCGCGCGACCAGTTCCTGCAGGGCCGCGGGGTCGCCGGCCACGACGGTCGACGACGGGCTGTTGTACGCCGCGATCGAGATCCGGTCGTCGAGCAGGGCTTGCACCCGCTCGGCGTCCAGCGCGACCGACGCCATCCCGCCCTGGCCGGCCAGCCCGGCCGCGATGGCCTTGCTGCGCAACGCGACCACGCGGGCGCCGTCCTCAAGGGACAGTCCACCCGCGACGACGGCCGCGGCGATCTCACCTTGGGAGTGGCCCACGACCGCGTCCGGCGTGACCCCGTACGACTGCCAGAGTGCGGCCAGGGACACCATCACCGCCCACGACAGGGGCTGCACGACGTCGACCCGGTCCAGTGCGCCGTCGCGGAGGATGCCGAAAGGCGACCAGTCGACAAAGGACTCGAGAGCGGCCGCACACTCGGCGAACCGGTCGGTGAAGACCGGCGACTCGTCGAGCAGCCCGGCCGCCATGCCTGCCCACTGCGCACCCTGGCCGGGGAACACGAAGACCGTGCGTCCCACGGGTCCGGTGACGCCGGTGACCACGGACGCGCCCGGGGTCCGGGCGGCGATCTCGCCCAGGCCTGCCAGGAGTTCGGCGCGTTCGCCGACCACGGCGGCCCGGTGCTCGAACGCGGTGCGCGTCGTGGCGAGGGACCAGCCGACGTCGGCGACGCCGTGCCGGGTCTCCGCCAGCGCCGACGCGCGGTCGGCCACCGCGGCTTCGGTGCGGCCGGACAGCACCCACACACCCAGGGAGTCCTCTTCGGACACCACGGGGTCGGCGTCCGGGGCCTGTTCGACGATGACGTGCGCGTTGGTGCCGCTGATCCCGAACGACGACACACCGGCGCGGCGGGGCGCGCCGGTCTCCGGCCACGGCTGCTCCGCCGAGGCGAGCGTGACCGCACCGGCGGACCAGTCCACCTTCGGGCTGGGCTCGTCGGCGTGCAGGGTGCGCGGGACGACGCCGTGGCGCAGGGCCTGGACCATCTTGATCACGCCGCCGATGCCCGCCGCGGCCTGGGTGTGCCCGAGGTTCGACTTGAGCGAGCCGAGCAGCAGCGGCCGTTCGCGGTCCTGGCCGTAGGTGGCGATGAGGGCCTGGGCCTCGATCGGGTCGCCGAGCGGGGTTCCGGTGCCGTGGGCTTCGACGACGTCCACTTCGGACGGTGCGAGTCCGGCGTCGGCGAGCGCGGAGCGGATCACGCGCTGCTGCGAGGGGCCGTTGGGCGCGGTCAGGCCGTTGGACGCGCCGTCGGAGTTGACCGCCGTGCCGCGCACGACGGCGAGCACGGGGTGACCCAGTCGCTGGGCGTCGGACAGCCGCTCGACCAGCACGACCCCGGCGCCCTCGGCCCAGCCCGTGCCGTCGGCGTCGGCCGAGAACGCCCGGCACCGGCCGTCGCGGGAGAGGCCGCGCTGGCGGCTGAACTCGACGAGCATGCCGGGGCTGGCCAGCACGGCCGCACCGCCGGCCACCGCCATCGTGCACTCCCCCGCGAGCAGCGCCCGCACGGCGAGGTGCAGCGCGACCAGCGAAGACGAGCACGCGGTGTCGACCGTCAGAGCCGGGCCTTCCAGCCCGAGGACGTAGGCGAGCCGGCCCGACGCGACGCTGCCGGTGGTGCCGGTGAGCAGGTGGCCGTCGAAGCCTTCGCCGCCTTCGAACAGGCGCGGGCCGTACTCGGACGGCGTGGCGCCGACGTAGACGCCGGTGCGGCTGCCCTTCAGCGACGCCGGGTCGATGCCCGCGTTTTCGAACGCCTCCCACGTGGTTTCCAGCAGCAGGCGCTGTTGCGGGTCCATGGCCAGTGCTTCGCGGGGCGAGATGCCGAAGAAGTCCGCGTCGAACTCGGCGACGTCGGTGAGGAAGCCGCCGTAGCGTGCGTACGTCTTGCCGGCTTTGCCCGGATTGGCGTCGTACAGGTCGTCGAGGTCCCAGCCGCGGTCGGTGGGCAGGCCGCCGATGACGTCGCGGCCGTCGGCGACGAGCTGCCACAGTTCGTCCGCCGTGCGCACGCCGCCGGGGTAGCGGCAGCTCATCGCGACGATCGCGATCGGTTCGTCGGTGCGGGTCGCGACGGCCGGGGACGTCTCGGCCTGGTCGTCGCTCAGCATCGCGGCGAGGCGGGCCGGGGTCGGGTGGTCGAAGACCGAGGTGGCGGGGACCTGGCGGCCGGTCGCGGCGGACAGGCGCTCGCACAGCTCGACGCCGATGATCGAGTCGAAGCCGAGGTCCTTGAAGGAGGCTGTGGGGTCGATCGCGTCCGGGCCGGGGTGGCCGAGCACGAGCGCGGTGTGCGCGCGGACGGTTTCGAGCAGGTCTTGAGTGGGGTGCGCCTCCGGCCCCCGGTTTCCAGCGTATCGGTGGGTACCGACAGTTTCGGCGGGGCCGCCGTTGACCTCGGCGGTGTTGTCCCCAACCTCGGCGGGGTTGGCATCGAGCCAGAAACGCTCGCGCTGGAACGCGTACGTCGGCAGGTCGGCCGGGCCTCCGCCGGGGAACGCGGCCGACCAGTCGATGCCGCCGCCGCGGGTCCACAGCTCGGCGACCGAGGTGGCGAAGCGGGTGGGGCCGCCGTCGCCGCGGCGGAGGGTGCCGACCGCGGCCGCGGGGCGATCGTGGTCGGCCGCCGTCGCCAGGACGCCGGGAACGAGCACCGGGTGCGGGCTGACCTCGACGAACACGCCGATGCCCGCGTCCAGCGCGGCCCGGATCGCCGGGTCGAACAGCACCGGCTGCCGGAGGTTGGCGAACCAGTGGTCGGCGTCGAGGCGTTCGGTGTCGAGCAGGCCGCCCGCGGTCGAGGAGTAGAACGGGATTTCCGACGGTCGCGGCCGGATCCCCGCGATCAGCCCCAGCAGCTCGTCCTTCAGGGGCTCGGCCTGCGCCGAGTGCGAGGCGTAGGCGATGGCGATGCGGCGGCACCGCACCTCGCGCGCGGTCAGCTCGGCCTGCAGCTCGTCGAGGGCGTCGAGGTCGCCGGAGACCGCCGTGGTCGCCGGGCCGTTGACCGCGCCGACCGAGAGCCGGCCGGGGTACGCAGTGAGCAGATCCTGCACCGCCGAGACGGGGAGGTCGACCGACAGCATGCCGCCGTTGCCCGCCATCCGGTCCGCGAGCAGCTTGGCCCGCAGCGCGACGATCCGGGCCGCGTCGTCCAGCGACAGCGCGCCCGCGACGACGGCGGCCGCCAGCTCGCCCTGGCTGTGCCCGAGCACGGCGGCGGGTTCGACCCCGCGCGCCCGCCACTCCGCGGCCAGCGACACCGCCACGGACCAGAACACGGGCTGCAGCACGTCGGTGCGGTCGAGCGAAGGCGCGCCGGGGGCTTCGCGCAGGACGTCGACGACGTCCCAGTCCAGGTGCGGCGCGAGCGCGGCGGCGCACTCGGCCAGCCGCGCCGCGAACACCGGCGCACCATCCAGGAGCTCGGCGGCCATTCCCGCCCATTGCCCGCCCTGCCCGGGGAAGACGAAGACGACGCGGTCGTCGCTCGTGGCGGTGACGCCCTGGGTGCGGCCCATGCCGTCCGCGATCGCGCGCAGTGCGTCCCGGCCGTCGGCGACCGCGCGGTGCGCGAAGGCCGTGCGGTGGTTCGCCAGTGACCACCCGATGTCCACGGCGGACAGTTCGGGGTGTTCGTCCACATGCGACAGCAGGCGGGCCGCCTGCGCCTGCAACGCCGGGGCGGTGCGGGCCGAGAGCAGCCACGGCGCGGTCGAGTCCGTCGCCGACCGGGGTGCGGCGGGCTCGGCCGCTTCGAGCACGACGTGGGCGTTGGTCCCGCCCATGCCGAACGAGCTGACGCCGGCGATCCGGCGCTCGGCGGCCCAGCCGCCTTGCTCGGTCACGACGCGGAGGTTCAAGTCGTCGAGGGGGATCGCCGGGTTCGGCGTCGCGAAGTTGAGGCTCGCGGGCAGCGTCGCGTGGCGCACCGCGAGAACGGCCTTGAGCAGCCCGGCGATGCCCGCCGCGCCTTCCAGGTGCCCGATGTTGGTCTTGACCGAACCGACCGGCAGCGGCTCGGCGCGCCCGGCGGCGAAGACCTCGCCCAGCGCGGCCGCCTCGATCGGGTCGCCGACCTTGGTCCCGGTGCCGTGCAGCTCGACGTAGCCGACGGCGGCCGGCTCGATCCCGGCGTCGGCGTGGGCGCCGCGCACGACCGCGGCCTGCGCCTCGGCGTCCGGGACGGTCAGGCCGTCACCCGCGCCGTCGTTGTTGACCGCCGTGCCGCGGAGGACGCCGAGGATCTCGTCCCCGTCGGCCTGCGCCTGCGAAAGCAGCTTGAGGACGACGAGCCCGCCGCCCTCGCCGCGCACGAAACCGTTGGCGCGGGCGTCGAAGGTGAAGCACTGCCCGTCGGGCGAAAGCCCGCCGAAGCGGGCCGTGGTGACGGCGTTGCCCGGCGAGAAGATCAGGTTGACCCCGCCCGCCAGCGCGACCGGGCACTCGCCGCGGCGCAGGCTCTGCACCGCCAGGTGGACGGCGACGAGCGAGGACGACTGGCCGGAGTCGACGGTGAAGCTCGGGCCGTGCGCGCCGAGCAGGTGGGAGACGCGGTTGCCCAGCAGGCTGCGGTGGACGCCGGTGATGGTGTGGTGGGTGATCGCTGCGGGGTCGCTCGCGTGCACGAGCGCGGCGTAGTCGTCCCACATCGCGCCGACGAACACGCCCGCGGCGCTCCCGCCGAGGCTCGCGGGCACGATCCCGGCGTGCTCCAGGGCTTCCCACGCCAGTTCCAGCACCAGCCGCTGCTGCGGGTCCATCGCGGCGGCCTCGCGCGGCGAGATGCCGAAGAACGCGGCGTCGAACCGGTCGACGTCGTCGAGGAACCCGCCCCGGCGAACCCCGGCCGTGTCCGGATCCCACCGCCCGGCGGGGACGTCGGTGACCGCGCTGCGGCCCTCGGTCAGCAGCCGCCAGAAGGCGGCGGGCCCGTCCGCGCCCGGGAATCGGCAGGAAAGCCCGACCACGGCGACCGGCTCGCCCGGAGTGCTCGCAAAACCCGTCATCTCACGCTCCATCGGCGGGGGAGATTCCTTCCTGTGGCGACTGCTCGGCCTTCACGGCAACACAGGCGCGGCGAGGCTGTCCACGGCGGACAGGTCAGGTCTAGTGCGGTGCCTAGAGGACTCAGGAGGTCCAGGTGACGGGAAGCGCGTGCACCCCGTAGTGCAGCATGTCGTCGCGCAGCGGGACCTGCTCCTGCGCCACCGCCAGCCGGAGGTCCGGGAAGCGCGTGAAGAGCGCCTCGAACCCCACCTGCATCGTGAACCGGGCCAGGTGCTGGCCGATGCACTGGTGCACGCCGTGGCCGAACGCGACGTGGCCCTGGGTCACCCGGCCGATGTCGAGCCGGTCGGGGTCCGGGAAGCGCTCGGGGTCGCGGTTGGCCGCCGGCAGCGCGACGACCACCGTCTCGCCCGCGCGGATCACCTGCTCCCCCAGCTCGACGTCTTCCAGCGCCGCCCGGCTCGCGCCCAGGTGCGAGACCGTCAGGTACCGCAGCAGTTCTTCCACGGCGTTGGGCCACAACGCCGGGTCGGCCTGCACCCGCTCGAGCTGGTCGCGGTGCTCGAACAGCGCGAAAGTGCCCAGTGCCAGCATGTTCGTCGTCGTGTCGAACCCGCCGCCGACCAGCGCCCAGGCCAGGTTCACCAGTTCCGGCCGGTCGAGTTCGCCGGTGCGGGCCAGCTCACCGAGCATGTCGTCGCCCGGGTCGTCGAACGCCTCGTCGACGAGCCGCTCCAGCGTGCCGCCGACGACCGTGATCGCGGCGATCAGCTCTTCCAGCGAGTAGTGCATGCGGGCCACGACGTTCAGGTGGTGCAGCAGTTCTTCGCGGTCCGCCTCGGGCACGCCGACCAGCTCGCACATCAGCCGGGTGGCCAGCGGCTCGGCGTAGGCGGTGACCAGCTCGGCTTCCGTTCCCCGTGACGCCATCGCGTCCAGCAGCTCACCGGCGATCCGCCGCGCGGCCGGGACGAGCTCCCGGGTGCGCCGCACGGTGAAGTACTTCGCGATCAGCTTCCGGTACCGCGCGTGGTCGGCGCCGTCCATCTTCGGGAACGCGCCGGGCGCGGCCGGTTCGGGCGTGTAGGTGTCCATCGGGAACGGCGGCGGCACGGCGAGCGCGACGAGGTCGTTGCGGTGGCTGAACCGGGCGTCGGCCAGCACGGCGCGGACGTCGGACAGCTTCGTCACCAGCCAGCCGGTGGCCGGGCCGGGGCTGACGTCGAACGCGAGCGGGCTCACCCCCGGCAGCGCCCGGTACTCGTCGGGCGGGTCGAACGGGCAGCTCCGCTTGACGGGCAACGACGACGGCTCGGTCACTTCCGGCTCCCTCCGGCCGGGTGCGCGGCGGCGACCCTGGCCTCGATTTCGTCGGCGGCGCGGACCGCCCCGCCCGCGGCGTGCACCTCGCGCCGCATGAGCTGGACGCGCCGCCGCACGGCGTCGTCCCGGTCGACGGCGAGCACCGCGTCCCGGATCCGCTCGGCCGTCACGGTCTCCTTGTCCAGCGAGGCACCCAGGCCGAGCCGCCGGATCTGCCGGGCGTTGATGTGCTGTTCCGGGTGGTGCGGCACGGCGATCACGGGGACGCCGAAGGACAGCGCCTCCATCAGGCTGCCCATCCCGCCCTGGCACAGGAACACCGAACAGTGCGGCAGGACGTCGCCGTGCGTGACCCAGCGATGGGCCTCCACATGGGACGGAAGCGGCCCGAGCGTCGCCGGGTCCCCGCGCTTGCCCAGGGTCAGCACCACCTGCCACGGCACGTCCGCGAACGCTTCCGCACAGGTGCGGAAGAACTCCGGGCGGTCGTTGACGGTGGTGCCCAAGGTGATCAGCACGACCGGGCGGCCGTCGGCGGGCGGGTGCCACGACGCCCCGGCCGGGCCGGTCGACGGCCCCACGAACGCGAACCGCCCGTCGAAGGTCTCCCCGGCCGGCTGGAACGCCCGCGGCAGGAAGACCAGGGTGAACTCGTCACCGCCGGTGAAGAACTCTTCCAGCGTCAACGCTCCGAGGCCGTGGTCGGCCAGGTGCTCGCCCAGGCGCGTGACGAACCGGGCGATCGCCGGGTGCGCCGGGTCGACCGCCTCGCCGAAGGTCTGGTTCTCCTTGGTGAGCGAGAAGTGCTCGTTGGACGCCACGGTGGCCGAAAGCTGCACGGTCGGCAGCCCGTGCTTGCGCGCCAGCAGCCGTCCCGGCGCCCACAGCGTCGTGTCGTAGACGAGCAGGTCCGGCGCGCACCGGTCGAAGACGCGTTCCACGGCGGGCAGCACGGCCATGCTCTGCTCGAGCAGGTGCAGCGGCGCCTTGGCGGCCTCGTCGGCGTCGGTGATGTCCGGCTGCGCGGTGGACAGGTCGCAGTCGTAGGCCGCGGCCCGGGCGCCGAGCGCGACGACCCGGTCCGCGAACTCGCCGGAGGTGAAGCAGGTGACCCGGTGGCCGCGGCGGACGAGCTCGGCGACCACCGGCAGCGCCGGGGTCATGTGCCCGTAAGCCGGGTACGGCAGGAAAGCGATGTCACGTGCTTCGGTCATGCCCGGCTCCTACGCGGCGGGAAGGGGTTCCGCGCCCCGCCGCTTGTAGCGCTCGATCAGGGACAGCGCGGGCGAGGTGGCCACCGTGGTCACCAGGGTCATCACCACCAGCATCGCGAACATCGTCGGGCTGATCACCTTCAGGTCGAGCCCGATGTTCAGCACCGCCAGCTCGGTGAGCCCGCGGCAGTTCATCAACGCGCCCAGCGACCACGCGTCCCGCTTGCCGATGCCGGACAGCCGCGCGGCGATCAGGCTGCCGCCCCACTTGCCCAGCATCGCCACCACGACGATCAGCAGGCACCACAGCCACAGCGTCGGGTCGGAGCCGATCAGGTCGAACTTCGTGCGCAGTCCCGTGTAGACGAAGAACAGCGGCAGCAGCAGCGTGACCGTCAGCGCGTGCATCTGGTCGGTGGCCTGGCGGATCGGCAGCGATCCGCGCGGCGTCACCGCGCCGAAGAGGAACGCGCCGAAGATCGGGTGGATGCCGATGGCGTTGGTGGCCAGCGCGGACAGCAAGAGCCCGGCCAGCAGCACGGACACCACCGCGGTCGTCGGCAGCGCCTTCTGGCCCTGCTCGGTCGGTGCGAACAGCCGGCGCAGCAACGGGCGCACGACGAACAGCATGAACGCGAAGAACGCGATCGTGAGGCCCACGGTCAACAGCGTGGCGGCCATCGAGGTCGCGCTGGCGATGGCGACCACGAGCGCCAGCAGGCACCACGCGGTGATGTCGTCGACGGCGGCACAGCTGAGCGCCAGCGCGGCGATCGGCAGCTTCGTCATCTTGCGGTCGGTGATGATCCGGGCCAGCACCGGGAACGCGGTGATGCTCATCGAGATCGCGAGGAACAACGCGAACGGCAGGCGGGCGACCCCCGCGCCGAGCGTCGGGTGGAGCACGAACGCGAGCAGGACCCCGGACAGGAACGGGATCGCGACGCTGACGTGGCTCACCAGCACCGCGGCCTTGCTGCGGCGGCGGACCAGCTCGACGTCGAGCTCGTAGCCGACCAGGAACATGAAGATGACCAGGCCGATCTGGGCGAACGTGTTGATCGTCGAGGCCAGGAAGTCGGGGAAGATCCAGTGGTAGGCCGCGGGCCACACCCAGCCGAGGAACGACGGGCCGAGCAGGATGCCGGCGAAGATCTCGCCGATCACCGCGGGCTGCGCCAGCCGCCGCGCACCCGCCGACAGCAGCCGGCAAGCCAGGAAGATCACCGGCAGGGCGAACAGCAGCTTCGCGACCGGGTCGGCCGCGCCGCCGGTGTGCCCGGTCGGGGCGTGCCCGTCACCACCGCCGGTGCGCAGCAGGAAGAAGGCGGCCACGACCGGGAGGACCACCATGGCCAGGTAGGAGATCCACGCACGCCCCTTCGGCGTGGCCGTGGGCGCGGCGGGCTCGGTGGTGCGCTCGTCGAGCGATGACATGGCAGGTCTCTCCGATCGGACGCAGCCGGTCGTGAGCGGGAAACAGCGTCAGAACACCGTTTCCCGCTCACGACCGGGTTTTTGCCTAGAACAGGGCGAGTGCCGAAGAAGAGGCCTTGAGGCTGCCGAGGTGCCCGTGCCACAGGTGCGTGGGGTCGGCCTCGACGGCGGCGACGTACTCCTTCATCGCGGTCAGGGCCGCCGGCTCCTCGGCGTCGTAGACGTCGCCCTGGAGCATCTGGATGACGTCCTTGCGGTAGCGGTCGTCGTCGATGAACGCGGTGAACAGCACGTTCAGCCGGTAGTACATCGAGATGAAGTCGTACCAGATGTTGACGCCCTTGCGGAGGGTGTTGACGTAGTTGTCGAACCGCTCCCGGCGGAAGTCACCGGCCTGGTGCGCGGCGATGACGTCCTTGGCCGCCAGGCGCGCGCTGTTCATCGCGACGCTGACGCCGCTGGAGAAGATCGGGTCGACGAAGCGGGCGGCGTCGCCGATGAGCACCAGCGAGTCGCCGGCGATCTGCTTCATGCCGTAGCTGTAGTCGCCCTCGGTCTTGAACTTCCGCACGCGCTTGGCGTTCTTCAGCGCGTCCAGCATCTCCGGCCGGGTGCCGACGGAGTTCCAGAAGAAGCCCTCGAGGTCGTCCTTGTGCTCCTTGAACTTCTCCTTCTGGGTGACGACGCCGATCGAGGTGATGGTCTCGGTGATCGGGATCTGCCAGACCCAGGTGTTCTCCTGCGGCAGGAAGTGCACGTGGATGTAGTCGGCGTCCTCGGGACGGCGCGCCAGCGACGCGCGGTCGAGACCCTCGAACCACGTGTGCACCGCGTACTGGTTGAAGACCTTGTCCGGCACCTTGACCTTGAGCTGCTGGCCCAGCAGGGTCTGCCGGCCGGACGCGTCGAGCACGACGCGGACGGCGACCTCGATCGGCTGCTCGCCGATCTTCGCCTGCAGCACCGGCCGGTCGCGGTCGGTGAAGTCGACGCGGTTGACGCGGACGCCCTGGTAGACCTTGGCGCCGAGCTCTTCGGAGTGCTTGAGCAGCAGCGAGTCGAACTGGCCGCGGTCGACGTGCCAGGCGTAGACGCGGTCGACGCCGTCCTGGTCACGCTCCTCGTAAGCGATTTCCGCGACGCCGAGGCCGTGCGACCCGGCGTCGAAGTCCAGCGTGCTGGTCGGCCGGGTGTCCGAGGACGTCCACGCGGCACCGTACTTGCGGGGGAAGCCGGCCGCCTCGACCTTGCCGATGACCCCGATGTCGTGCATCACGGGGATGACCGCGGGGACGAGGGACTCGCCGACGTGCTCGCGAGGGAACGTTTCGCCCTCGAAGACCACCACCGAAAGGCCGGCCTTCGCCAGGTAGGACGCCGCCGTGGAACCGGCCGGGCCACCGCCGATGATGCCGACATCGTAGTCGTAAGACACAGGTTCTCCGTTCAAGATCCGAAAAGGGGTCAGGCGACCGGCGCGCGCAGCGAAGTCACCAGGTCGGCGATGCTTTCGATGTCCTTGAAGTGACGGGCCACCATCTCCGTCGGGGGCACCCGCACGGAGAACTCCTCACGGATGTAGGCGACCAGCCGGGTGGTTTCGATCGAGTTGAGCAGGCCCCAGTCCAGCAACGGCGTGGTCGTGGTCAGTTCCCCCACGTCCTTGCCGTCCAACAGGTGCTTCTCGACGAACTCAACGAGCTTCCGCGTGATGTCCACGCGCTCGTCGTCTGCCATGGTTGTTCCTCCAGTGACGGCACAGCTCCACGCACGGGTTGTGCTGGAATTCGGAAAAAGGTCAGTCGGTTCCGGCGTCGTGGTTGGCCTTGTTGCGCGCGCCGCGGCGGGGGCGCTCCAGGCGCTCGGTCTCGGCGTTGATGTGCTTGCGCGGGGCGAAGGCGACGTAGCGGCCGCCGGACATCTTGGCCTTGAAGTTCTTCATCCAGCCGTGGTGGCCGAAGTTGCCGTGCTTGTCGAAGCCGACCAGCGAGATGCCGCTGCGGTCGTAGTGGCCGCCGACGAGCAGGCACCACTGCCGGAAGTCCGGGTACTCGTTGGTGAGGTGGCGGTAGGTGAGCACGAACGCGAGGTACCGGCGGAAGTCCATGCCGTCGAGGCCCTCTTCGTCGTAGACGCGGGAGATGGCCTGCGTGCTCTGGCCGAGCATTTCCGGGATCGGCGAGGCCGAGCAGACGAGCCAGTGCGACTCGTCGGTCATCGGGCTCTTGATCATGTTCTGCTCGACTTCCCAGCGGAAGTTCGTGTTGAGCTTGCCGGTCTCGATCATCTGCGCCTCGGAGATCTCCTGGGGCACGTAGATGAGCATTTCGTTGGTGGACTCGAGCTCATCGATCTCGGCCTGCGTGAACGGGCATGGCTTCACCGCGATTTCAGTGGTTCCATAGACTCCGTACACCATGTCTTCGAGGTTTTCGGGCATGCGCATGAGCGACCGTCCTGAAGGGTTTTGTGTCGTCGGCTTTTTTTCTAACACGGAACTGTCTTGGGAAATGCTCAGTAGAATTGGGACTTCTCCGTGGAGTCCATCAGCGCGACGGTGTTGCTCGACGGGTTCACCACCGTGCTCACCAGGTCGAAGTACCCGGTGCCCACTTCACGTTGGTGGCGCGTCGCGGTGTAGCCGGCGGCCTCGGCGGCGAACTCGCGCTCCTGCAGCTCGACGTAGGCCGTCATGCCTTCGTCGGCGTAACCACGCGCCAGGTCGAACATCGAATGGTTCAAGGAGTGGAAACCGGCGAGGGTGATGAACTGGAACTTGTAGCCCATGTGCCCCAGCTCGCGCTGGAACTTCGCGATCGTCGCGTCGTCCAGGTGCTGCTTCCAGTTGAACGACGGCGAGCAGTTGTAGGCCAGCAGCTGGTCGGGGTACTCGGCCTTGATCGCCTCGGCGAACTGGCGCGCGACCTCGAGGTCCGGCTTGGACGTCTCCATCCACAGCAGGTCGGCATACGGCGCGTAGGCGAGGCCGCGGGCGATGCACGGCTCGATGCCGCCGCGCACGCGGTGGTAGCCCTCGGGGGTGCGCTCGCCGGTCAGGAACGGCTTGTCGCGGTCGTCGACGTCGCTGGTGATGAGGTTCGCGGCCTGGGCGTCGGTGCGGGCGATGACGAGGCTGGGGACGTCGCAGACGTCGGCGGCCAGGCGCGCGGCCTGCAGCGTGCGGACGTGCTGGGAGGTCGGGATGAGCACCTTGCCGCCGAGGTGGCCGCACTTCTTCTCCGCGGCCAGCTGGTCTTCCCAGTGCACGCCGGCGGCGCCGCCGGCGATCATGCCCTTCATCAGCTCGAAGGCGTTGAGCACGCCACCGAAGCCGGCTTCGGCGTCCGCGACGATCGGCGCCAGCCAGTGCGGGGCGTCCGGCTCGTCCTCGGCCCAGCTGATCTGGTCGGCGCGCAGCAGCGCGTTGTTGATGCGGCGCACGACCTGCGGGACGGAGTTGGCCGGGTAGAGGCTCTGGTCCGGGTAGGTGTGGCCGGAGAGGTTGGCGTCGGCGGCGACCTGCCAGCCGGACAGGTAGATGGCCTTGAGGCCGGCGCGCACCTGCTGGACGGCCTGGTTGCCGGTCAGCGCGCCCAGCGAGTGGACGTAGTCTTCGGTGTGCAGGAGGTTCCAGAGCCGCTCCGCGCCCAGCCGGGCGAGCGTGTGCTCTTCGGTCACGCTGCCGCGCAGCCGCAGGACGTCCTCGGCGGAGTAGTCCCGGCGGACTCCGCGCCACCGGGGGTCCTCGGCCCAGGACCGGGCCAGTTCGGCCGCCGCGGCTTCGCGGGGCGGCGCTGCGGTGACGGTCATGTCGTTCTCCTGACGTACGACGACGCGCGGCTTCGGGGACGAGACCATTTAGCACCCCGAAACCCCTGCCGAGCGCCACCCGGGAGTCAGGACGAAGCATTCCCCTAGTTCTTGCCGGTCGTGCCCCGTCGAGTCCGTGACCGGGGCCGATACTCGGTTCGCGAGCCACCTTGCGAACGGAAGGCGTTTGATGGCGAAGGATCTGCGGACATTCCTGGCCGAGCTGAACTCGGCGACGCCCGAGCAGGTGAAGGTCGTGCGCAAGCACGTCGATCCCGAGTTCGAGGTCACCGCCCTCGTCGACAAGCTGGAGGACGACCCGGCCTACCCCGGGTTCCCCGCCGTGCTGTTCGAGAACGTCGGCGGGTCCGAGATCCCGCTGCTGATCAACCTGCACGGCACCTACGAGCGGCTCGCCCGCAGCATCGGCTCGGACGTGCACTCGATGGTGCCCGAATACGCGCTGCGCGAGGGATCGGGCGTCAAGCCGGTCACGGTGGAAACCGCGCCGGTCCAGGAAGTCGTGCTCACCGGCGACGACATCGACGTCGGCCTGCTGCCCCTGCTCAAGCACCAGGAGCTGGACGCGGGCAAGTACATCACCTCGGCGGTGACCATCTGCCGCGATCCCGACAGCGGCAAGATCAACGCCGGCATCTTCCGCCACCAGCAGCAGGGCCGCGACCAGGTGGGCATCCAGGTCAACCCCGCCCACCACACGGCTTACGTGCTGCGCAAGCTGCGTGAGCAGAAGAAGCCGATGGAGGTGGCGCTGGTCATCGGCCACCACCCGGCGCTGCTGATGGGCGCGGTGTCCAAACTGGAGGGCATCGGCGGCGAGCTCGACGTCGTGGGCGGCCTGCTCGGCGAACCGCTGGAGATGGTGCCCTGCAAGACGGTCGACCTCGAGGTGCCGGCGCGCGCGGAGATCGTGATCGAGGGCGTGATCGACACCGACCCGGACGCGACGGCCGTAGAAGGCCCGTTCGGCGAGTACCCTCGGTTCTACACCCGCACCGGCCCGCAGCCGTACGTGAAGATCACCGCGATCACCATGCGCCGCAAGCCCATCTTCGTCGACGTGTTCAACGCGCACACCGAGCACAGCATGCTGGGCGGGCTCCCCCGGATGGGCAGCATCTACCGCCGGGTCAAGGAAGCGGTGCCCACGGTGACCGGCGTGCACCTGCCGCTGTCGGGCATGGCGCGTTCGCACCTGTACCTGTCGATGAGCAAGCGCGTGGAGGGTGAGCCGAAGCTCGCCGCCTGCGCTGCCTTGGCGGTGGATCCGTTGCTGAAACACGTGTTCGTAGTGGATGACGACGTCGACGTGTTCAACGAGGTCGAGACGCTGTGGTGCCTGGCGACGCGCTTCCAGGCCGACCGCGACCTGACGATCATGCCGGGCTTCCTCGGCGGCCAGCTCAACCCGGTGACCTACGGGCACAACCGGGAGGAAAAGGGCCCGATGGAGACAAAACTGATCTTCGACTGCACGAAGCCCGTGCCGCCGGCGGTGTTCCCGCCGTCGTGCCGGGTACCGCCGGAAGTGGTGGAGCGGGTGGACCACCGCGGACTGCTGGAGGACGGGGACGCGCTGGCGTCCTATCTGGACTGAAGGTCGCCTTCACCGGTCCACCGCCGGTGGGGGCGATCTTCCACCACCCACGAGAAAGGCCCCCTCCGGCGGAGGGGGCCTTCTTCGTGGTCTCAGTGGGTCGCGGGTCCGTGCCAGCGTTCGACCAGCTCGTCCGGCGGCTTGATCCCCAGCAGGTCGCACAGCCGGCCGACCTGGTGGTCCACCAGGTCACCCAGCGACTTCGGGCGTCCGTAGAACGCCGGCATCAGCGGCGCCAGGATCCCGCCCATCTCGGTCACCTGCGTCATCGCACGCAGGTGCCCCAGGTGCAACGGCGTCTCGCGCAACGCGACGACGAGCTTCCGCCGCTCCTTCAACGTCACATCGGCCGCCCGAACCAGCAGACTGTCGTTCTGCGACCAGGCAATGGCCCCGAGACTGCGGACGGAACACGGCAGCACGATCATCGCGTCGATCGGGAACGAGCCGCTCGAAATCGGCGCCGCGATGTCCCCCGGCCGGTACGTGAAATCCGCGAGGGACGCGACGTCCTCCGGCTTCCAGTCCGTCTCGAAGGCGATCGTCTGCCGCGCCGCCGGCGTCACCACCAGGTGCGTCTCGACCTCGGGCATGCCCTTCAGGATCTCCAGCAGGCGGATCCCGTAGATCGCCCCGCTGGAGCCGGACATCCCGACCACCAGCCGGAAAGGCTCAGTCATGCTTCGCCCGCCTCCGCTCCGCCTGCCGCTCCTTGACTTCCTCGACCGGGCCGCGCCGGGCCTCCTCCTCGACCATCCGCCGCCACTCGGTCAGCGAGACGTCGGGGCGGTACAGCCGCTCGGGCGGGGCGTCGGTGACCTCCACCATCAGCCGGTCCTCGTCGTTGAACATGCCGTGGAACACCCAGCGGGCCCACGTCCAGTAGTAGAGCCAGAACTTCCGGTTGCGCCACTTGCCCTGGTTCATCACGGCGAGCTGGACGTACGTGTGGTTCTCCGCGGTCGCGGCGACCCACCACTCGAAGTGCGACCACTCCGCGTACTTCACCCGCAGCGTGCCCGGCAGCCGCAGCGACACCTTGGTCTTGTTGCCCTCGCGCCGGCGGTACCACTTCTTCTTCGGGAAGTCGCCGAGGCCGGGGAACGAGGCGCTGTAGTGCATCTTGTCCTTGCGGCGGGTGATCCACGGCCCGTCGCGGATCACCTTCATCTCGCTCCACACCGGCATCTTCACGCGCTTGGTCCACAACGCGTTGCGGTGCAGCCATTTCGCATGGCCGTCGTCGAAGCCGTTCTCCGCGCCGAAGCGCCAGTTGCCGTCGCGCACGGTGATCCGGCCGACGACGACCGCGTCCGGGTCGAGCAGCTCCTCCGGGACGTCGTCGGCGAACGGGCGGGCCGGGCCGTCGCCCAGCCACACCCAGACCAGGCCCCGGGCCTCCTCGACCGGGTAGGTGCGCACGGTGACCTTGCCGCAGATCGGCGACTCCGGGCCGTCGGTGATCGCCGCGACCAGCACGCCGGTCTCCAGGTCGAACGTCCAGCCGTGGTAGCAGCAGCTCCACGTGCCGGGGAACTCCTGCGACGACATCTTGTGGCTCAGCGGCACCCCGCGGTGCGGGCACCGGTCGTGCAGCGCCCGGACCTCGCCGCCGTCGCGGATCAGCATGATCTTCTCGCCGAGCACCTGGATCGCGCGCGGCTTCTTGCCGATCTTGCGCGACCACGCCACCGGGTACCAGTACTCGCGGAAGCCGAGCGCCGCCTTCTCGTAGCGCGGCCACGTCGACCAGTCCCGGCGGCCGGGGCCGCCGACCGTCGCCTGCCGCCGCGCCGGGCGGACCTGTTCCTCGCCGACAGTGTCGGTCATCAGTTGTCTCCTCGGCTGCTCGCGGGCGGCTCGCACAGCTCGGCGCGCTGCCGGGTGGTCACGTCCACCACGACACCGACCAGCAGGTCGACCAGCCGGCGCATGGCGGGCAGGTCCGCGACCCCCATGGAAAACCCTTCGAAGGGCCCGGGTTCGGTGGCCATCGGCAGGCCGATCCGCGCCGTCGGGATGCCGTGCCGGCGCAGCACGCCGCCGTCGGACAGCCCGCTGCCCGGCTTGCCCGGCACGTGCGGCCGGCCTTCGACCTCTTCCCAGGCCCGGACCAGCCGGGTGACGACCGGGCTGTCGGCCGGCGTGGCCGACCCCGCCTGGCCGGCCACCAGCTCGACCTCGATCCGGACGGCCGGCTCCGAGGCCCGCAGTTCGGCGACGATCGCCTCGAACTGGCCGGCCACGTCGTTGACCGTGGTCCGCGGGTTGACCCGCAGGTCGACCCAGAACTCGCAGGTCGCCGGGTTGAACGCCGGCTTGGTCCCGTCGCCGGCCCGGATCGCGGTGACCGCGCCCTGCGGCGCCACCTGGCCCGAGGAGTTGCGCGCGGTGTACTCGGCGAACCAGCTCTCCAGCCGCCCGATCAGCCGGGCGCCGGCGAGGATCGCGTTGTTGTAGTGCCCCTTGTGCCGGCTGCCGGTGTAGCCGACCGAACCACGCACGACGACGCGGAAGATCGCGAACCCGACCTCCTCGTGCACCACCGAGTAGCCCGGCTTGAGCACGATCGCGAGGTCGGAGGAGCACTGGCCGTGGTCCATCAGGAACTGGGTGCCGACGCCCATGCCGGAGTTGCGCCGCGAGGACTGCTCCCCGCCCAGCACCGGCATGCTGCCGCCGACCAGCGCGACCACCAGCTGGCCGTCCAGCGGCACGCCGGAGCGGTGCACGGCGAGCGCGGCGGCCAGCGCGCAGCTGGCGAACGCCTTGGGGTTCTCCGCGCCGAGCCCGACGATCTTGTCGCCGTAGCGCTGCGCGGGCAGCGTGAAGTCGTCGCGGGGCCGTTCGCCGAGCCACGGCGCGTCCTCCGGCCCCGGCGCGAACGCGGTGTCCAGCGGGGCCAGCACGAGCAGCTGCGCGCCCGTGCGGCCGGTGCCGACGCGGGTGACGAGGTTGGCCTGGCGTTCGTCGATCGCCTGGACGCGGCTGTCGATCCCGGCCGAGGTCATGACGTCGCGGAAGTACTCGGCCAGCTCGCGCTCGCACCCGGTCGGGCTGGGGATGTCGGTGGCCGCCTGGCACAGCAGGGCCAGCTCTTCCTCGTCGATCGCGGCCCGCGCGGCCTTGACCCATTCCCGCTGCCAGCCGGACAGTTCCGTGATGTCCGGGTCGATCGGATCGGGGGTCATGAGGTCTTGATCTCGGTGCCGGCCACGTGGTGGTGCCCCCACAGGCTGGTCGGCCCGGCCAGCTGCCGCGTCGACCAGTCGGCGGTGTCCACGTCCAGGCCGTCCCAGCCGTACTCGATCTCCCAGCCCGACGGCGTTTCGAGGTAGAACGACACGGCCCGGTCGTTGGTGTGCCGGCCCAGCGTGCGGGTCACGATGCGGCGTTCGAAGGCGACGTCGATGGTCGAGCCGACGTCGTCGAGCGTCGTCGTCTCCAGCATGATGTGCCGCAGGCCGGGCTCGTCGGTCTCCACCAGCGCGATGGAGTGGTGCCGCGGGTTGCAGTGCAGGAAGGCGATGAAGCCCTTGAACGTGTCGCTGACGCCGAAGCCGAGCGTGTCCACCAGGAACGCGAGCGTTTCGGCGTAGTTCGTGACGCCGACGACGGCGTGGCCCATCCCGTGCTCGCCGGTCCGGTAGCCGGCCAGCGGCCGGGTGAGGCGCAGCGGCCGGAAGTCGGCCTCCTGCCCGTAGAACAGCTCGTGGCGCAGCCCGGACGGGTCCTCGAGCCAGGCCATGCCCGCGACGCGGCGGTCGGCGCACTCGGCGGGGGTCGCCCGGGTCACCGCGACCCCGGCCGCACCCAGCTCGTGTTCGAGCGCGGCGAGGTCGGCGGCGCTCGCCACCTCCCAGCCCAGCCAGGACAGCGCTTCACGCTCACCGCGGCGCACGTCGAAGCGGTAGGCCCGCTCGTCCATGCGCAGCAGCACGCGCTCGTCGTCGACCCACTGGCCGGGCAGGCCCAGGACGTCCGCGGCGAACGTCTCCCAGGCCGGGACCTCCGTGGTGGACAGCCCGACGTAGGCGAGACTGCGGATGCGCATGGGATTCGTCCTCCTGCTGGTCACTCCGCACGGCCCAGGAAGTCGAGGACCACGCGGTCGTGTTCCTCGGGCTGCTCCCACTGCGGCCAGTGCGCGGCGTCGGCGACGCAGTGGAACGCCGCGCCCGGGATGAGTTTCGCGATCTTGCGGCCCACGTCGGGCCCGCTGCCGGGGTTGTGGTCCGACCACAGCACCAGCGTCGGCACGCCCACCGTCGCCAGCCGGTCCTCGGAGATCCGCCGGTTCGGCCCGGAGCCGAACCCGAAGGAGTTCTCGAACACCGTGCGCAGCGCGGCGTTGGTGGCCGGCTCGGCGTAGATCCGGCGGCGGACCTCGACCAGCTCGTCGGTGACGCGGTCCGGCGTGGCCATCAGCCATTCCAGCCGGGTGCGGATGGTCTCCGGCGTCGGGTTCTCGATGGCGGCCAGCGAGCGGGCGCGCAGGGCCTCACGCCCTTCGGCGGGCCGCTCGTTCACCGAGCCCGGCGCCCACTTGATGCCGGCGGTCGTGTTGAGCACGAGCTTCCCGACGCGGTCGGGGTGCTCCAGCGCCAGCGTCAGCGCGACCCAGCCGCCGAGCGACTCGCCCTCGAGGTGCGCGCGCTCGATGCCCTGGGAGTCCAGCAGGTCGAGCACCTGCTCGACGTAGGTGCCGACGGCGTCGTGGGTGAACTCGGGCTTGCCGGAGAAGCCGTGCCACAGCAGGTCCACCGCCATCGCGCGGTAGTGCCGGCCGAGCCGGTTCACGTTGCGCGCGTAGGCCTCGGCGTGGCCGCCGACGCCGTGCAGCAGCACCAGGGCCTCGCCGTCCCCGGCCTCGATGACGCGGGTCCGGTGCTTTTCGCCGAGGACGTGGGTCTGGCTGCCGAGCAGCTCGGTCCAGATGGTCACCTCGGGCACTCCCAACGGTTCGGCGGGACCGGCCGGAACCGGTGGCACTTGTGTTCGTGGCAGGGGCGGCAGGACTCGAACCTGCAACCGTCGGTGTTGGAAACCGCTGCTCTGGCCAATTGAGAGCTACACCCCTTCGCGACCGGTTTCCCGGTGCGAGATCATTGTGCGACGGAACTTTTGGGGAAGTTCCTAGCTTGCTGTCGCGGCGAACCGGTCCGGCGTGAAGACGTCGACCAGCGCGTCGGGCTCCCCGTCGACGATCCGGGCGGCGAGCGCCTTGCCGAACAGTGGCGCCAGCGTGACCCCGGCGCTCGCGACAGCCTCGTAGTACCCCGGCACCGACGACAACGGCCCGACACTCGGCAGTTCGTCCCGCGCACACCGCGCGTCGACCACCTCGGCCGTGCGGACGGTCGCCGTGCCCAGCAGCGGAACCACCTTCGCCGCCCGGTCCAGCAGGTCTTTCACGAACTCCGGGTCGGGCGTCCCGGAACGCGGGGGCAGCCCGCGGTCGACGCGGTCCGAGCGCAGGACCACGCGCCCAGGCCCGTCCGGGCGGATGCTGACCTCGGGGGCGCGCAGGATGTACGGCAACGGGTCGCCGTCGACCAGCAGGTGCGCGATCAGGCTGCGCCGCGGCGGGCCGAGGAACGGCCGCGCGCCGGCCAGTGCGCCGATCTCGTCCGCGGCCGAGCCGGTGGCGTTGACCACGGCGTCGCCCTCGAGCCGGCGACCGTCCGCCAGCCCGACCCCGCCGGACACCGACGTCACTTCGGCGTTCAGCTCCAGCGTCGCGCCGAGGGAAACCGCCTGGTCCAGCAGGTGGCGGGTGAAGGCCACCGCGTCGATCCAGCCTTCGCTGGGCAGGAACGCGACCGGTCCGGACTCGGGAAAGACCACCGAGGTGCCGTCCCCCGCGTACCGCTCGACCGGGCAGCCCCATTCGGCGAGCTGGGCGAGGTAGCCGGTGAACGACTCGTCGTCGGTCCACGCCACCGTGCCGGTGCGGTGCCACCAGGGCGCGGAATCCCCGGCGAGGGTCGCGTGCTCGGCGATGCCCGCCTGGTTCAGCTCGAAGTACGACTTGGGGAACCGCCGGTACGCCGTCGCGGTGGCGAAGCCGACCTCCGTGGTGCCCGAGGCGGGCCGGTCCGCGCGGTCGACGCAGTGCACGCGGGCACCGCGCCGGGCGAGGTGGTAGGCCACCGAGGCGCCGATGACCCCGGCGCCGATGACGACCACCTTCGGCGCCGCCATCAGTAGAGCCCTTCCGGCGCGGCCTGGCTCACCTGCAGCGGGCGCACGTTGTACACGCCGTCCACCGGCCATTCGCCCTTGGTGTCGTAGCGGGTCGCCTCGTCGCGCTCCATCAGGTTGGGCAGGAACAGGTCCTCGTGCAGCACGGTCAGCTTCAGCTGGCCCGACTGTCCCTTGTCGACGGTCTTCCGGAAGTCCTCCGGGTCCACCACGGACATCGTCACCTGCGGGTACGTCGGCGCGTAGGGCAGGATCGCGCCGCCATCCTCGGGGTGCAGGCTCACCGCGTTGCCGAAGGTGTTGCCGTAGCCCGACCGCACGAGCCCGCCGTCGAGCGCCTTGACGAAGTCCTGGTACATCTGCGGGCTCATGTGCGTGCCGCCGAGGCGGACGCCGTCGAGCGCCGCGACCAGGTCCGGGTGCCGGGCGATCAGCTTCTGCAGCAGCGCGGGCGTCGTGTTGAGGTAGTGGACGTGCTGCGAGCGCAGGCAGTCGACGATCTGGCCGAGCACGTGCTCGGTGTACTCGCCCAGCTCCTTCATCTTGCCGGCGCGGATGAGCTGCTTGATCCACCGCGGGTCCATGTCGATGCCGTACACGAGCCCGGCCAGCTGCTCGGACAGCTCGATCGCGCCGTTGCCGATCTGGTGCGGCCCGCTCGGCGTCGCCTGCAGCCAGGTGCGGCCGGCCTGGTAGCCGTCGAACAGGTACGACCAGCGCCGCCACTCGACGCGGTGGGTCATCATGTCTTCGGTGTAGAACACGCGCACCGGGTCGCCGGTGGTGCCGCCGGACTCCCAGACGCGGCCGATCAGCGGCCGCGGCACGGTGCGCGGCACCAGGTCGCCGGGGTCCATGCCGCGCAGGTCGCCGGGCGGGAACGGGCCGAACTCGGCGAGCTGGTCGTACCGGGTGATGTCCATCGGGTCGAACGCCAGCTCGGTCGCCCGCTTCAGCCAGTACGGGCTGCCGAGCTCCGGGTTGAAGTGCCGTCGCACCACGTGCCGCGTCCACGCGTCGAGGTCGAGGGACAACCAGTGGTCGGTCAGGCTGGCACGTTCGTGCGTGCGGGTGCTCACGGTTTCTCCTTGCTTCAGACGCCGGGGGCGACGAGGTCGACGGCGTAGTCGTAGATCGCGGTCATGGCCTCGGTGACGTGGTGCGGCTCGGTGATGCGCACGACGGGGAACGGGAAGTCGAGCACCCCGGCGGGCAGCGTCGGGCCGAGGACGAAGGCGAGCCGGACGCCCTGGCTCTTCATCCCGGCGCACACGTGCGGCAGGCTCATCGTGGTGGTCTTGTTGCGCTGGAACAGATCGCGGACCTCGTCGGCGGTCGTCAGCGCGCGTTCCTCGAGGAACGAGCACACCGGGATGCGCGGGTCGGCGACCGTCATGGCCGCGACGGCCGGGGCCATGAAGTCGGTCGCGTACTGGCGCAGCGGCGAGTGCACGGCGAACGGCTGGCCGTCGATGACGCTGATCATGCCGGGCGGGCTCTGCGCGACGAGCTTGCCGAGGGCTTCGGCGGTGCCGCTGAGCATGAGCAGCCGGGCGGTGCCGTTCGAGAGCACGCCGAAGTCGCCGCCGAGGTACACGCCGGGCCGCCGGTCGCCGTAGTAGAACGTCGGGTCCTCGGTCACCGGCAGGAAGGCGATGGCCGCGCCCTGCGCCGGGGGCGCCGGGTCGGGCAGCGGCGTCTTGGCCTCGCGCACCAGCAGGTCGAACAGGGTGCGCCGGTCCACCGCGCCCGCGACGGAGCTGGCGATCAGGCCGCCGAGGCTGATGCCGCCGGCGACGCCGGGGTGGATGTCGGACTCGGCGAGCACGTCGTGGATGCCGAGCGCGAGGGCGGCCAGCCGGATGCCGGCGAGGCTGAAGCGGTCGTGGTCGCCCCGGGGTTCGAACTCGCCGCGCAGCAGGGCTCGCGGTTCGATGCCGGTCCAGTCGCGCACCTGCTCGTAGGAGCGGCGCATGGCCGGGTAGGCCTCGTGGAGCTTCGCACCGTGCTCCGGGTCGGGATCGGAGATGTTCGCGCCGAACAGATATCCCAGAGTCACCGAATTCTCCTGACGAACGATTCCGAAGCGGCTGCCGCGACGCTACGGATACCTTCGGGCGCGGAACCGGGCTAGCATGGGGTCTCTAGGCAAAACCTCAGCTCCGGGCGCGGGACTCCTTAAGGGTTCCCCCAGGGTTGGCCTGGTAGGGCGGCTATCGCGGGCGACGTGCGTGGGAAAAAGCTGGCAGCCGGCCCATCCAGGCTCGTCACCCTATTCGCCGGAGGTATCAGAACGTGGAGTATGGCGTCTCGCTGTTGCCGGACTGCGACCCGGAGACCACGACCGCCTCGCAGTACTTCCAGGATGTGCTGCAGGTCAGTGTGCTCGCCGATCAGCTCGGCCTGAACTACGTCAAGATGACCGAGCACTACCTGCGCTCCTACGGCGGATATTCCCCGAGCCCGCTGGCGTTCCTGTCGGCGGTGGCCGCGCGCACCCAGTCGATCCGCCTGATGACCGGCGGCATCCAGGCGTCGTTCCACCACCCCATCCAGATCGCCGCGCACGCCGCACAGGTCGACGTGATGAGCGGCGGCCGCCTGGACGTCGGGTTCGCCCGCGCGTTCCTGCCGTACGAGTTCGAGGCGTTCGGCGTCGACATGGACACCAGCCGCGAGCGGTTCCTGGCGACCATCGAGGCGGTCGTGCGGCTGTGGAACGAGAAGGACGTCACCGAGGACACGCCGTTTTTCAAGTACGAGAACGCGAACTCGCTCCCGGCCCCGGTGCAGCAGCCGGGCCCGCCGGTGTGGGTGGCGGCGCTGGCGACCCCGGCGAGCTTCGACTGGACCGGCCGCAAGGGCTTCAACCTGCTGATCAGCTCTACCCAGCTCAACGAGATGGCCCGCAAGCGCGAGTACGTCGAGCTGTACCGGAACGCGTTCATGGAGGAACACGGCGATTCGGGCCGCAAGCCGAAGTTCGCGGTGAGCATCCCGCTGCTGATCGCCGACACCGACGAAGAGGCCCGCGACCTGGCGGTGCCGTTCATGGTGAAATCGTTCAACGCGTTCAAGGAAGCGATCCTGTCCTGGCACAACGTGGAATCCCCGGCGTACGAGGGCTACACGGCGATGGCCCGCCAGATGGCGAGCTTCGACCTGGAGACGGACGGCCTGGAGGCCAAGGCGGTGGTCGGCTCACCGGACACGGTGCTGGGCCGCATCGAAGAGGTCCGCGACGTGCTGGGCCCGGACGTGATCCTCTGGAACCTCGACTTCGGCGGCCAGTCCCTGGAGACGATGTCCCGCACGCTGAACCTGTTCGCGGACAAGGTGATGCCCGCCCTCGGATGACCCCTCCCAGGGGTGAAGAAGCGGAAGGACCCGACGGCTGGGGCAGCCACCGGGTCCTTCCGCCGTAAGGCGCGGCGGCAGCCCGGACGAACGAGCACCCAGACTCCCCCGCACCCCGATCCGAAGCCGAAACACGGCCGGCCGCCGGCCGTAGTCACAATGAAAGCTTCGGGGTGCCCGGGAAACCACCCCATCGACAACGCAAAAGGGCCCGGCAGCCGCGAAGCCACCGGGCCCTTCCGCCGTAAGAAGAGGTCAGCCGCTGAAGCCGAGCCCACCCTGAGCCGCGATCATCGTCAACCGAATGCCGCGCAAAGCCTTCTCCAACCCCGGAGCCACCTCACCCACCCGGTCCGTCAGCTCCTCGATGCGGTCCTTGTACTCGCCCTTGCTCTCCTTGCGCGTCACAACGCTCGGCACCGTGCCAGCGGCCGCGAGGGCCACCAAAGCCGCGTCGTCCGCGCCGACCTGGGCGGCCGGGGTCGAGCCGTGCAGTACCTCGACCGCGTGCTCCTGCAGTGCCTTGGCCAGGGCCGGGTCGGTCACCGTCACGTGGGTCTTCGGGACGACGCCCAGGACCTTCTTCTCCTGGACCGTCAGGAGCTTCTGCTCCACCAGCTGCTCCTCGATCTGGTCGAGGGTCTCCTTGTAGTCGTGCCGCAGCCACGACTTCCAGCTGCGCTTCTCGTTGCCGATCTGCGCCAGCAGCCGGTCGAGCACCGGGTCGCCGGTCGGGTCCGACTTGACCAGGACGGCGTCCCCGTCCTCGTCGGCGATGTTGCCGCGCAGCGCCAGCTCCGTCAGCACGCCGGCGCGGGTCAGGAACGCCGTGCGGGTGCGGTCGTAGAGGTCTTCCTTCTCCAGGTCGTAGGCCAGCAGGTAGGCGCGGTAGTGGACGGCGGTCGGCGTCTCGGTCATCTTCGGTCACCCGTTTCTGAGTCGTTCGTCGGTACAGCCGGGATCCCCGCGTCCGGCCGGGTTCTCCCCCTGGCGGACGCGTTCCTAGGCGTATTACCCGATCTTGGCGGAACTCATGCCCGGCAAAAACGGCCAAAGGTTGACAGTCGGTGACGGAAGGTTGTCGGCTCACAACCTTAGTTGTTCCGGCGTGCGGAGTAACGGGGCTTAGCAGTCTCCCCAGACGTCGTCCGATCGGGTGGACTCGCGCCCCACCAGGCCGTTAAGAGAAAGGGGCCAGTCTTTCGACACCACTATCCGCAATGGACGGCTCATGACCGCTCGAAGTGTCAGGCGTGGGGTGCTGTTCCTCTCCCTCCTCGGCCTGCTCGCCCCCGCGGTGCCCGCCGGCGCCGCACCGCAGGCGGTTCCGGCCGCACCCACCCTCCAGCAGGTCGTGCCGGCCCCGGTGTCGGTGACGCCGGACCCGGCCGTCCGCTACCTGCTCAACCCGGCGACGGTGGTGTTCACCTCCGCCGGCACCGACGCCCGGCAGGTCGGCGACTACCTCGCCGGGCTGCTCCGCCCGGCGACCCGGTTCCGGGTCCCGGTGGTCCCCGCTCCCGCCCTCCCCGGCGTCCCGAAGGCGCTGCCCGGGATCTCGCTGCTGCTCGGCGGTGCCGACCCCCGCGTCGGCGCCGAGGGCTACACGCTCGACAGCACGGCGTCCGGGGTGACCATCCGGGCCCTGAAGCCCGCCGGCCTGTTCAACGGCGTGCAGACGCTGCGGCAGCTCCTGCCCGCCTCGCTCAGCGGGACGCTCTCGGTGCCCGGCGGCCACATCCTCGACTACCCGCGCTACCCCTACCGGGGCGCGATGCTCGACGTGGCGCGGCACTTCCTGCCGGTGGGCGACGTCAAGAAGTACATCGACGACATCGCGCTGTACAAGGTCAACAACCTGCACCTGCACCTCACCGACGACCAGGGCTGGCGGCTGCAGATCACCGGCTGGCCGAACCTGACCGCCAAGGGCGCGAGCACCGGCTCCGGCGGCGGGGCGGGCGGGTTCTACACCCAGGCCCAGTACCGCGACATCGTCGCCTACGCGCAGAGCCGGCACATCACGGTCGTGCCGGAGATCGACATGCCCTCGCACTTCGGCGCGGCGCTGTCGTCGTACGCCGAGCTCAACTGCGACGGCGTCGCCGGGCCGGTCTACACCGGCCTCACCCCCGCGCCGCGGTCGGACCTCTGTGTCGACAAGCCGATCACGTACAAGTTCATCAGTGACGTGCTGGGCCAGCTCGCGGCGCTGACCCCGGGCGGCTACCTCGACGTCGGCGGCGACGAGATCCAGGACCTCGACGACGCGCAGTACACGGCGTTCATGGCGAAGGTCGCGCCGATCGTGGCCAAGCTCGGCAAGAAGCTGCTGGGCTGGGCCGAGATGCTGACCGCGACCCCGCCGAAGGGCGCGACCGGCGAGTTCTGGATCTACGACGGCACCCAGAACGAGGTCGGCGAAGCCAGCCAGAAGGGCGCGAAGCTGATCATGGCGCCGTGCGTCTACACCTACCTCGACATGAAGTACGCCCCCGGCGTCCCGGCCGACATCGGCCTCGAGTGGGCGGGCGACATCAGCGTCCAGGCCGCGTACAGCTGGGACCCGAGCGCGGTGGTGCCCGGCGCGCTGGCCTCGAACATCGACGGCGTCGAAGCTCCCTTGTGGACGGACACCGTGCGCAGCCTCGACGACGTCCGCTACCTGGCCTTCCCCCGGCTGCCCGCGATCGCGGAGATCGGCTGGTCGTCCCAGGCGAGCCACGACTGGACGTCGTTCGCGTCGCGGCTGGCCGCGCAGGGCCCGCGCTGGACGGCTCTCGGCGTGAAGTACTACGCGGCCCCGGAAATCCCGTGGCCGAAGAACTGACCCGGCGGGAGAAGCCGACGATGGCGAACAAGGACGGGCAGGTCTGGGAGGCCTACTGGACGGACCTCCCGGACCGGACGGGCGCGGCCTTCTGGGACTGCGAGCCCGCCGAAGGCGCGGCCGCGCACGCGGAGCTGTTCAAGGCGCACTTCGACCCGGCGCTCCCGCTGGTCGACCTGGGCTGCGGCAACGGGACCCAGACGAAGTACCTGGCCGGGCTCTACGACCGGGTCGTCGGTGTCGACATCGCGGAAGCCGCGTTGAACCGGGCACAGGCGGAGAACGCCGCGGAGAACGCGTCGTACGAGCTGCTCGACGTGCTCGACGACGCGGCGGTGGCGGCGTTCCGCGAGCGGTACGGCGACGTGAACATCTACCTGTCCGGCGTGATCCACCAGCTGCCGGTCGAGAAGCGGGTGGCGTGCACGCGCAACCTGGCCGTGCTGGCCGGGGCGCGCGGGTGCGTGTTCAACCAGGAGCTGACGCCGGCGAGCTACACGTACATGCAGCAGCTGATCGCCGACCCGGCCAACGACCTGCCCAAGCTGGAGCGGGTGTCGATCTACTTCGGCATCGGCCTCCAGCCGGCGGCGGGCGAGGCGGAACTGGAGACGGTCTACGAGGTGGGCGGCTTGACGGTCGTGGACGGCGGCGAGCTGCTGCTGCACACGACCGAGACCCTGCCCGACGGGTCGGGCCTGAACCTGCCGACCCACTACGTCATCGCCCGCAACTCCTGACGGCACGAAAAGGGGGCGGTCCCGGTTGCCCGGGACCGCCCCTCTTCTCGTTTCCCGGTCGGGGACGGGAAAGTCAGTGCGCGGCAGCCAGCGCGGCGCGGTCGGTCTTGCCGTTCGCCGTGCGGGGCAGCTCGGCGACCAGGTCCACGTCGTCCACGATCATGTACTTCGGCAGGTGGGCCGCGCAGTGGGCCTTCATCCCCAGCAGCGTCACGCGCTCGCCCGGGCGCGCGACGATCACCGCGCGCAGGCGGGCGTCGATGCCCGCACCCGCGACGACCACCGCCACCTCGGCCACCGCCGGATGGCGGGCCAGGGCCGTCTCGATCTCACCCAGCTCGATGCGGTGGCCGCGGAGCTTGACCATCGCGTCGCGCCGGCCGGCGTACTCCAGCTCGCCCGCCGCGTCGTACCGGCCGACGTCGCCGGTGTGGTAGCCGCCCAGCTGCGGCGGCGCTCCCCAGTAACCGAGCATCACAGTCGGGCCCTCGACGACGATCTCGCCGTCCGGCGACAGCGTCAGCGTCGCCCCCGAACACGCCCGCCCGATCGGCAGGCCACCGATACGCGCGAGGTCGGCCGATGTCACTTCGTAGCTGGTCACCACGTTCGTCTCGGTCGGCCCGTACCAGTTGAACAGCCGCACGTCCGGCCACGCGCGGCGCAGCGTCTGCACCCCGGCGATCGGGAACGGCTCCCCGGCGAACACGCAGACCCGCAGCGACGCCGGCGCCGGCCGGTCGAGCAGGCCGCCGTGGCGCATCATCAGCAGCAGCGCCGACGGCACCGAATACCAGACGCTGATCCCGCGGCCGTGCAGGAAGTCCGTCAGCTCGGCGGGCGAGTACGACAGGTCCGAACCGGCCAGGTCCACCGACGCCCCGGCGAAGAACGCGCCGTAGAGGTCGAACACCGACAGGTCGAAGTTGAACGGCGCGTGGTTGGCCAGCCGGTCCCCCGCGTGCAGCCCGGTTTCTGCCGCGGCCCACTCGACGAACGCGAGGGCGTTGCGGTGGCTGATCAGGACGCCCTTCGGGGCGCCCGTCGAGCCGGACGTGTAGAGGATGTAGGCGGGTTCGTCCGGGCCGACGTGCTCGTGGGGCACCTGAGTGTCGCTTGTGGACAGTGCGGCGAACGAGCTGAGCGGCGGCGGGTTCGCGCCCCAGTCGGCCACCGTGTCGGTGACGACCAGCGCGGGCGTGCAGCCCTCGGCGATGAGCCGCACCCGCGAGACCGGGTTCGACGGCGCTACCGGCACGTAGACCGCGCCCAGCCGCAGCGACGCCTGCATCAGCGCCACCACCTCGACGCTCTTCTCCGCCCAGATCAGCACCCGGTCACCGCGGCGGACGCCGGCCGCGTGGAGCCCGGCGGCCTGCCGGTCGGCCAGCTCGTCGAGTTCGCGGTAGGTCAGGGTGACCGCGCCGGAGTGCACGGCCGGGGCGTCCGGCGTGCGCTCCTTCGCGGTGAGAACCAGCTGGTGCAGCGTTTCCACAGTGCTCACATCCCCAGTTCCATCGCGACCAGCTGCCGCTGCACGTCGGACGCGCCGGAGAAGATCGTGCCGCCGATCGCGTCCCGCAGCGCGGCTTCGATCCCCTGCTCGCGCAGGTAGCCGCGGCTGCCGAACAGCTGCACGGCGTCGGTCGCGCTCGCCACCGTCCCCTCGGACACCGCGAGCTTCGACAGCGCCGCGAACAGCGTCGCGTCCTCGCCCTGGTCCAGCGCCCAGCAGGCCCGGTACAGCAGCAGGCGGGCGCTTTCGGCCCGCAGCTTCATCTCCACGATCCGGTTGGACACCGACTGGAACTCCGCGAGCCGCTTGCCGAACTGGCGGCGGCCGCGCACGTGCTCCAGGCAGCGCTCGATCAGCCGGTCCTGCACGCCCAGGTACAGCGCGAACAGGCAGGCCCGCTCCCAGCCCATCGAGTGCTGGAAGATCGCCGAGCCCTGGCCCGGTTCGCCGAGGACGGCGTCCGCGGGCACGAAACAGCCGCTGAAGGTGACCTCGGAGGCCACGCAGCCTTCCATGCCGAGCTTGGCGAACGGCTCGCCGAAGGCGATTCCCGGCAAGCGGGCGTCGACGACGAAGGCGGTGATGCCCCAGTGGCCGGCGGCCGGGTCGGTGACCGCGTAGGTGACCAGGACGTCGGCGACGGGACCGTTGCTGACGAAGCTCTTGACGCCGTCGAGCACGTACCCGCCCTCGACCGGGGTGGCCGTGGTCCGCAGCGCGCCGACGTCGGACCCCGCTTCGGGCTCGGTCATCGCGTTGCCCGCGATCAGGTCGCCGGCGGCGAGGCCGGGCAGGAGCCGGTCGCGCAGCGCCTCGGGGGCGAAGTCGACGATGGGCATCGTGCAGGCGAACAGGTGCGCGGCCGCGCCGAAGACGAGGCCGGTGTCCGGGCAGCCGCGCCCGGCGGCCTCGAACACCCGCGCCGTCTCGAGGGCGGTGAGCCCGCCGCCGCCGTGGCCGGCGGGCACGCTGGCGCCGAGGACGCCGAACTTGCCCAGCAGGGCCCATTTCTCGCGGCTGAACACGTACTCGGGTGCGGCCGGGAAGGCCGCCCGCGTGTCGGCCAGTGTCCGGTCGTAGCGCTGCCGCTGGTCTTCGGTCCAGCCGAACTCCATCCGCCCACCTCCACCAGGGTTCGCGCCCGAGGCTAGCGTCGGGACGTCTAGCGAAAACCCTGAATACGCGGTGCGAGCATGACTGGTGTGACCCGACACGTCGTGCTCTGCACCCTGCCCGGATACGGGCACGTGACGCCCGTGCTCGACGTCCTCGGCGAGCTGGCCGGGCGCGGCCACCGGGTCACGGTGGCCACCGGCAGCGCGTTCGCCGACCGGATCGCCGCCACCGGCGCACGGCCGCTCCTTTACGACGGACCGGCCGAAGACCCGGGTTCGCACAAGCTCGCGGCCGCGCTGACCGGCGCGTCCAGCTGCCTCGAGCCGCTGGCGCCGGTGCGGAAGCTCCTGGCCGACGACCCGCCCGACGTGCTCGCGTTCGACTCGACCATGTGGATCGCGGGCCGGGTCCTCGCGAACGACGTCCCGTGCCCGACGGTCCAGCTCTCGGCGTGTTTCGCGTCCAACGAGCACTACTCCCTGCCGGCGCACGTGGCCCGTTTCCCGTCGGAGTCCACAGTGGACGACGATGAGCCGTACGACTTCCTCGCCGACCTCACCGCCCTCCTGGGAGCCGAGGCGCCCGGCCGGACCGCGGAGCAGTTCCTCGACGACGGCCGCGACCACAAGCTGGTCCTCATCCCCCGCGACTTCCAGTACGCGGGCGAGACGTTCGACGCACGGCACACGTTCACCGGCCCGTGCTTCGGCCCGCAGCGGCCGCTGACCGGCTGGGAGCCGCCGGCGGACGGGAACCCGGTGCTGCTGGTGTCCCTGGGCACGTCGGCGTTCAACGACCAGCCGGACTTCTTCCGCCAGTGCGCGAGCGCGTTCGCGGACCTGCCGTGGCACCTGGTGATGACCCTGGGCGGCGGCGTCGACCCGGCGTCGCTGGGCTCGTTGCCGCCGAATGTCGAGGCCCGCCAGTGGGTTCCGCACCCGGCGGTGCTGCGGCACGCGTCGGCGTTCGTGACGTCGGCGGGCATGGGCAGCGTGATGGAGGCGTTCTACTGCGGGACCCCGCTCGTCCTGGTGCCGATGCACGGCGAGCAGGAAGTCAACACCGAGCGGGTGGTGGAGCTGGGCCTCGGCGTCCGCCTGCCCCGCGAAGAGCTGACGCCGGAAACGATCCGCGACGCGGTCCTCGCGGTGGCGGCGGACGAAGGCATCGGCGCCCGCACGCGGGCCATGCGCGACCACACCCGCGACGGCGGCGGTGCCGTCACCGCCGCCGACCGCATCCTCGCCGTCTGAAACACCGAAAGGGGACTTCCCGGCACGGGAAGTCCCCTTTCGGCGCGAACGAAAGCTCAGCCCGAGTCGCGCTTCCCCATCAGGGAGAACGCCACGACCAGCGCCACCGCGACCCACGTCAGCAGCGTTCCGCCGCCGGTCAGCGGGCCCAGGTACGTCACCGAGTCCGTCTTCAGCTGGGCCGTGCTCAGCTGCTCCGCGGCCGACGCCGGGAAGTACGCCAGGATGTCGCGCTGGACCCACTGCGGCAGCAGCGCGCCGAGGATCGCCGGGGCGAAGATGAAGCCGATCGCCGTGGCGATCGCGCCCGCCGCGCTGCGCATCATCACGCCGAACGACAGGGCCAGCAGCGCGAACGCCGCGAACTCCGCGCCCCAGCCGAGCAGGCTGCGCAGCACGCCCGGGCCGCCGAGGCCCAGCGTCGGGATGGCCGGGTTGATGCCGAGCACCAGCTGGCCGATGAAGAACGCCGCCGCCGCGAACAGGGTGCCGAGCACGAACGCCAGCAACCCGACGACCACGGCCTTCGAGATCAGGACCCGGCCACGGTGCGGGGTGATGGCCAGCGTGAGGCGCATCATCCCGGTCGAGTACTCACCGGACACGGCGAGCACGCCGAGCACCGAGATGAGGATCAGGCCGAGGTTCATCCCGACCATGGCGGTGCCGGCCGAGTCGAAGTCCATCGTCTGCCCGGCGGGCAGGTTCTTGTAGTCCTGTTCGGTCAGGAAGCTGAACAGCACGGAGAACCCGACGCTGACGACGGCCGCGGCGATGACGACGAGCCAGGTCGACCGGACCGACTTGAGCTTGGTCCACTCGGCGGCGAGCGTGTTGCCGATGCCGGGCGAGACCTTCGTCTCCGGCAGCGAAGCCGTTGCGGTGGTCATGTCATTCACTCCCTTCCGCCGCGAGCGCGCGGGCCGTCTCGAGAACCTTGTGCTCCTCCGGCTGCGCGCCGTTGTGGGAGCGGTACTGCACGCTGTCCTTGGTGAGGTCCATGAACGCGGCCTCGAGGCTGGCGCGGACCGGCGTGAGCTCGTGCAGCCCGAGCCGGCGCTCCAGCGCGAGGTCGCCGATCTCCGGCGCGTCCAGGCCGACGACGTTGAGCGAGCCGTCGTCCAGCTTCGTCACCTTGCCGCCCGCCCGCTCCAGGGCTTCGGCGAGCTCGGCGGCCTGCGGCGAGACCACGTGGACGTGGCTGCGCGCGCTGCGCTGGGTGAAGTCGGCGATCGGCATGTCGGCGATGAGCTCGCCCCGGCCGATCACGATGACGTGCGCGGCGGTCTCTTCCATCTCGTTCATCAGGTGGCTCGACACGAAGACCGTCCGCCCCTCGGCGGCGAGGTCCTGCATCAGGGTCCTGATCCAGTAGATGCCCTCGGGGTCGAGGCCGTTGACCGGCTCGTCGAACAGCAGCGTCGGCGGGTCGCCCAGGAGGGCGGTCGCGATGCCGAGCCGCTGGTACATGCCCAGGGAGAAGTTGCCGACCTTCTTGCCCGCGACGTCGGTGAGGCCGACGGTGTCGAGCACCTCGTCCACCCGCTTGCGGGGGATGCCGCCGGCCTGCGCCACCCACTGCAGGTGCCGGTACGCCGTGCGCGCACCGTGGACGGCCTTCGCGTCGAGCAGCGCCCCGACCTCCCGCATCGGCGCGGGCAGGTCCCGGTAGGCCTTGCCGTTGACCGTGACCGAGCCGCCGCTGGGGGCGTCCAGGCCGAGGATCATCCGCATCGTGGTCGACTTGCCCGCCCCGTTGGGCCCCAGGAAACCGGTCACGACGCCAGGCTTGATGTCGAACGACAGGCCGTTGACGGCCGTCGTGTCCCCGTATCGCTTCGTCAGATCTCGTGCTGTGATCAAGCGCCTGCTCCGTATCCGAATCCTGTAGTACCTGAGGACAAGTCAACCGGCTGCCACCGCCGCCGGGCTAGTACACAAGGTCGCTTGTCACCGCAACCAAAGTTGCAACCCCCGTACCTGCGTGATCTTCCCAGCACCCGGCGCGACCGGCAACTCGGGAGAACGTCAACTTTCGATGGTCGGAAGACGACTTTCGAGGACTCACAACGGTGATCACCGTGTGCTTGAATCGATCACAAGAGATTTCGTCGACCACTTTTCACGAGGAGTTTCCGATGGCCAAAGAACAAGGACGTCCCTTCGTTTCCCTCGTCATGGGACTGATTCTCGTCGCGGGCGGGGTCGCGATCATCATCAACGCGGGAGAGCACACCATCGGCGTGATCGGCGGCGGGGTCACCATCGTCGTGGGCCTGCTGTTCTTCGTGCGCAGCGCCACTTCCCGCAAGACGACGGCCGCCGGACGGCGCCGGTTCTTCATCTCCTGAAACACCTGAAACCTGCCATCGACGGAACTCGGCGGCCGTCCTGGTGTCCCGGTCGGGGGGTCACCAGGACGGCCGCTTCCGTTTTGCGCGAGGCTATTCGTCGCCGAGGGCCAGCCGCACGAGGTCGTCGACCCCCATCTCGCCGAACGCGTCGTCGTCGGGGGATTCCGGGGCCGCGCCGCCGTCCCGCAGCTTCAGCACCGCCTCCAGCAACCCCGCCTCGCGGAACCGGGCGACCGGAATGGACGCGAGTGCCGCGCGGAACTCCTGGTCCTCGTCCGCCTCCACCGAGGGGGAGTCCGGGAACAGCTCCTCCCCCACGTAGCCGGCCAGCGCCGCCGGCGTCGGGTAGTCGAAGATCAGCGTCGCCGGCAGGCGGATCCCGCTCGCCGCGCTGAGGCGGTTGCGCAGCTCCACCGCGGTCAGCGAGTCGAAGCCCAGCTCCTTGAACACCCGCAGCGGGTCGACGGTCTCCGCGCCGCCGTAGCCCAGCACCGCGCCCACCTGCGCGCACACCAGGTCCAGCAGTGCCTGCCGCCGGTCCTCACCGGACGTCCCGGCGAGCCGCTGCCGCAGGTCGGCCTCCGCCGCTCCCGCACCGGCCGTGCGGCGCCGGACGGCGGTCCGGACCACTCCGCGCAGCTGCTCCGGGACGTCGGTCGAGCCCAGCACGCGCGCGTCGACCAGCATCGGCACCAGCACCGCGTCGGGCGCGCCCAGCGCCGCGTCGAACAGCGCCAGTCCCTGGTCGGCCGGCAGCGGCGGCAGTCCGGACCGCGCCATGCGGCGCACGTCGGCGTCGGACAGGCTCGCCGTCATGCCGCCGGTCGGCAGCCACGGGCCCCAGGCCAGCGCCAACGCGGGCAGCCCGGCCGCTCGCCGGTGCCGGGCGAGTGCGTCCAGGAAAGCGTTTGCGGCCGCGTAGTTGCCCTGCCCCGGCGCCCCGAGCACCCCGGCCGCCGAGGAGAACAGGACGAACGCGGACAGATCGAGGTCTCGCGTCAGCTCGTCCAGGTTCGCCGCCGCGACGACCTTCGGCCGCAGCACGGCGTCCAGCCGCTCCGGGGTCAGCGCACCGACGAGCCCGTCGTCGAGCACCCCGGCCGCGTGCACCACGGCGGTCAGCGGATGCTGCCGCGGCACGTCGGCCAGCAGCTTCGCAAGCGCTTCCCGGTCCGCCGCGTCACACGCCACGACCGTCGTCTCGGCTCCGAGCGAGGCCAGCTCGGTCCGTAGTTCCTCGACGCCCTCGGCCACCGGACCGCGCCGGCTCGCCAGCAGCAGGTGCCGGACGCCGGAGTCCGCGAGGTGCCGGGCCAGCAGCCGCCCGAGCCCGCCGGTGCCGCCGGTGATCAGCACGGTGCCGTGCGGGTCGAGCGGTGCGGGCACGGTCAGCACGACCTTGCCGACGTGCTTCGCCTGGCTCACGTGCCGGAACGCCGCGGGCGCGCGCCGGACGTCCCAGGCGGTGACCGGGACCGGGGTCAGCACCCCGGCCTCGAACCACTCCAGCAGGCGGTCGAACAGCTCGCGGATCCGGTCGTACCCGGCCTCGACCAGGTCGAACGCCTGGTACCGGACGCCCGGGTGCTCGGCCGCGACGCGTTCGGGGTCGCGCACGTCGGTCTTGCCCATCTCCAGGAACCGGCCGCCGCGCGGCAGCAACCGCAGGGATGCGTCCACGAAGTCCCCGGCGAGGGAGTCGAGCACGACGTCGACACCGCGTCCGCCGGTCGCCGCACGGAACTCCGCCTCGAAGTCGAGCGTGCGCGACGACGCGATGTGGTCGTCCGCCAGGCCCGAAGCCCGCAGCGTGTCCCACTTGCCCGCGCTCGCAGTGCCGTACACCTCGGCGCCGAGCTGCCTCGCGAGCTGGACCGCGGCCATGCCGACGCCGCCCGCCGCCGCGTGCACCAGCACGGTTTCGCCGGGTTGCAGGTCACCGAGGTCGGTCAGGGCGTAGAGCGCGGTCAGGAACACCACCGGCACCGAAGCGCCCTGGGCGAACGACAGCCCGGCGGGCAGCCGGCAGAGCATGCGCTCGTCGACCTCCGCCACCGGCCCGAACGCGCCGCCGAACATGCCCATCACGCGGTCGCCCGGCGCGAACCGGGTGACGCCGTCGCCGACCGCCGTGACGACCCCGGCGCCTTCCAGTCCCGGCGAGGTGGCCGGGCCCGGGTACATGCCGAGCGTGTTGAGCACGTCCCGGAAGTTCACGCCCGCGGCGCGCACGGAGATCCGCACCGCGCCCGGCGCGACCGGTTCGGCGAATTCGGGGCAGGGCACGACGGTCAGCCCGTCGAGGGTGCCGCGGTCGGCGATGTCGACCCGCCAGTCCCCGGCGGGGACGGTGAGCGCGTCCGAACCCTTGGCCAGCCGCGCCACCCGGGCCGTGCCGGCGCGGACCGCGACCTGGTTCTCCCCCGTCGCCAGCGCGGCGGGAAGCTCGGCAACGTCACCGGCGTCCAGCAGCACGAAGCGGCCGGGGTGCTCCGACTGCGCCGAGCGCACCAGGCCCCAGACCGCGGCGAGCGCGGGATCGGCCGGGCCGTCACCTTCTTCGGTGACGACCGCGCCGGAGGTCAGCAGCGCGAGTTTCGCCTCGGCGAACCGCTCGTCGGCGAGCCAGGTCTGCACGAGGGCGAGCGCGTCGTGCGTCGCCTCGCGCACCGACCGCGTCGCGAAGGGGACCACGACGACGTCCGGGACGTCGGTGACGTCCGCGAGTGAGCCGACGACCGTCCACGACGGATCCACCCCGTCACCGTCGTGGACGGGCCAGGTCAGCCGGTAGAGCGCGTCCGGCCGGGCCACGAGCTGGTCCGGCGAGAACTCCCTCAGGGCCAGGGAATCCACGGTCGCGACGGCCCGCCCGGCGGAGTCGGCGATCGCGATCGCGAGGGACTCAGGCCCGGTCTTGGTGAGCCGCACCCGCAGGCCGCGCGCGCCCTCGGCGTGCAGCGACACGCCGCGCCAGGAGAACGGCAGCCTGCCGTTCGGGGCGGGGGCGAACGGCAGGAAGGCCGCCGCGTGCAGGACCGCGTCGAGCAGCGCCGGGTGCAGCCCGAACGCCGACGTGTCCGCGTCCTCGGGGAGCTCGACCTCCGCGAAGACGTCTTCGCCGTGGCGCCAGGCCTTCCGCAGGCCCTGGAAGACGGGACCGTAGCCGAACCCGCTGTCCGCGAGCCGGTCGTAGAGCCCGTCCGTCTCGAGGAGCTCGGCGCCCGCGGGCGGCCATTCGGTGAGGTCGTCGCCGCGTACCGGGACCGCCGGCGTCAGCACGCCGCTCGCGTGCAAGGTCCAGGGACTGTCGGGGGCGGCGTCCTCGGGGCGCGAGTGGATGGTCAGGGAGCACGCGCCGGACTCGTCCGGCGCGCCGGTCAGGACCTGGAGCCGGACACCGCCGGTCGCGGGCAGCACCAGCGGCGCCCCGAGCGTCAGCTCCTCGACCTGTGTCCGGCCGGCGCGGTCGCCCGCGTCGACGGCGAGTTCGACGAACGCCGTCCCGGGGAAGAGCACCGAGCCGCCGATACCGTGGTCGGCGAGCCAGGGATGGGTGCGCAGGGAGAGCCGTCCGGTGCCGAGGACGCCCGCGGCCCCGGCCAGTTCGGCGGTGGCGCCGAGGAACGGGTGCGGGCTGGCGGCCAGTCCGGCGGTCGCGACGTCGCCGGTGCGTCCCGCGGACCCGGGCCAGAACCGGCGGCGCTGGAAGGCATACGTCGGCAGCTCGGCCCGCTCGCCTGCCGCGACCAACGTCGTCCAGTCCGGGGAGAAGCCGTGGACGTGGGCCTCGGCCACCGCGGTCAGGACAGCCTCGACGTCGGGACGCTTGCGCCGCTGGGTCGCGGTGACGAAGACTTCGCCGTCGACGCAGTCGCCGACCATCGCCGAAAGCACGGCGTCCGGGCCGACCTCGACGAACCGGGTGACGCCGAGGGCAGCGAGCCGGGCGACGCCGTCGGCGAAGCGCACCTCGTCGCGCACGTGCCGGACCCAGTGCTCGGGCCCGGTGGCGGTGACGAGCCGGCCGGTGAGGTTCGAGACCAGCCCGATCTTCGGGTCCTGGTAGGACAGTCCGGCCGCGACCTCGCGGAAGCGTGCGAGCATCGGGTCCATCAGCGGGGAGTGGAACGCGTGGCTGGTGCGCAG
The DNA here is from genome assembly GCF_030269325.1 of Amycolatopsis sp. NBRC 101858. Classification (GTDB taxonomy): domain Bacteria; phylum Actinomycetota; class Actinomycetes; order Mycobacteriales; family Pseudonocardiaceae; genus Amycolatopsis; species Amycolatopsis ponsaeliensis. The sequence continues at coordinate 757,462 of NZ_BSTD01000003.1, forward strand.
CCGCTTGGTTTCCCGGCCCAGCTGCGTGAAGTGCGCGGCGATGCCGAGGACGTCCTCTTCGACGCCGGACACGACGACCGAGGTGGGCCCGTTGACGGCGGCGATCCCGGCCGACGCGGTGAGCAGCGGCCGGACCTCGTCCTCGGTCGCCCGCACGGCCACCATCGCCCCGGTCGCGGGCAGCTCCTGCATGAGCCGGCCGCGCGCGGCGACCAGCGTGCAGGCGTCGTCGAGGCTCAGCACCCCGGCCACGTGGGCGGCCGCGAGCTCGCCGACGGAGTGGCCCATGACGAAGTCCGGGGTCAGCCCCCACGACTCCAGCAGGCGGAACAGCGCCACCTCGACCGCGAACAGGGCGGGCTGGGCGAAGCGCGTCTGGTCGAGCCGCTCGCCGCCCTCGGCGATCACCTCGCGCAGCGGGAGGTCGAACCGCGCGCAGGCCGCGTCGAAGGCGTCGGCGAACACCGGGAACGCCTCGCGCAGCGCGAGTCCCATGCCCGAGCGCTGGGCGCCCTGGCCGGTGAAGAGGAACGCCGAACGGCCCTCGTCGGAGACGCGACCGCGCACGACGCCGGGGCCATCCCCGCCCTCGGCGAGCAGCCGCAGGTTCGTCAGCGCGGTGTCCCGATCGGGGGCCAGGACGACCGCCCGGTGGTCGAACGCGGTCCGGGCGGCCAGCGCGGAGCCGATGTCGTGGGCCGCCACCGGAAGCAGGGCGGCGGCCTGCGCGGCCAGCGCCGCCTCGGTGTGCCCGGACAGCGGCCAGAGAAGCGACGCCGTCTCGTCCACAATGGACTCGACAGATGCGGGAGCCTGCTCCAGCACGGCGTGCGCGTTGGTGCCACTGAAGCCGAACGCGGACACCGCGGCCCGGCGCGGGCGGTCGGCCGCGGGCCAGGCGACGGGCTCGGTCAGCAGCCGGACGTGCCCGGCGGTCCAGTCGACCCGCTCCGACGGGACGTCGGCGTGCAGCGTGCGCGGCAGCACCTCGTTATTCAGCGAGAGGACCATCTTGAGCACGCCGGCGACCCCGGCGGCGGCCTGGGTGTGGCCGAGGTTGGACTTGATCGCGCCGAGCCAGAGGGGACGCTCGCGGTCCTGCCCGTAGGTGGCGAGCAGCGCCTGGGCCTCGATCGGGTCGCCGAGCCGCGTGCCGGTGCCGTGCGCCTCGACGGCGTCCACATCGGACGGCGTCAGCCCGGCGTCGGCGAGGGCGGCGAGGATGACGCGTTGCTGGGAAGGGCCGTTCGGGGCGGTGAGCCCGTTGCTCGACCCGTCCTGGTTCACCGCCGAGCCGCGCAGCACCGCCAGGACGCGACGGCCGTTGCGCTGAGCGTCGGACAGCCGCTCCAGCAGCAGGATCCCGGCGCCCTCCGACCAGCCGGTGCCATCGGCGGCGTCGCCGAAGGCCTTGCAGCGGCCGTCCTCGGCCAGTCCGCGCTGCCGGCTGAACTCCACGAACCCGGCGGGTGTCGACATCACGGTGACCCCGCCGGCCAGCGCCAGCGAGCACTCGCCGGACCGCAGTGACTGCGCCGCGAGGTGCAGTGCGACCAGCGACGACGAGCACGCCGTGTCGACCGTGACGGCCGGGCCTTCGAGCCCGAAGGTGTAGGAGACGCGGCCGGACAGCACGCTCGCCGCGTTGCCGGTGCCGAGGTGCCCGGCGACGTCGTCCGCCGAGTCCCGCAGCAGCGTCGAGTAGTCCTGGCCGTTGGTCCCGGCGAAGACGCCGGTGCGGCTGCCGCGCAGTGCCGACGGGTCGATCCCCGCACGTTCGAAGGCCTCCCAGGAGGTCTCCAGCAGCAGCCGCTGCTGCGGGTCCATCGCGACGGCTTCGCGCGGCGACACCTCGAAGAACTCCGGGTCGAACCCGGCCGCGTCGGCGAGGAAGCCGCCTTCGCGCGTGTAGCAGGTGCCGGGGTGGTCGGGGTCCGGGTGGTAGAGCGTGTCGAGGTCCCAGCCGCGGTCGCCGGGGAACGGTGAGATGACGTCACGCCCGGCTTCGAGGAGTTCCCACAGCTGCTCGGGCGTGCTGACCCCGCCGGGGAAGCGGCAGCTCATCGCCACGATCGCGATCGGCTCGTCACCGGCCCGCGTGGTCGTTTCGGCGGGCGCGACGTCGGCCGCGCCGAGCAGGTGCTCGGCGAGCGCACGCGGCGTCGGGTGGTCGAAGATCAGCGTCGAGGGCAGCGTCAGGCCGGTCTCGCGGCCGAGCGCGTTGCGCAGTTCGACCGCGGTCAGCGAGTCGAAGCCGAGGTCGGCGAACGGCCGGTCCGCGCGCACGGACGCCGCCGAGTGGCCGAGCACCGCGGCCACCTGGGCGCGGACCAGTCCGAGCGCGTCGGCGGGAACCCCGGACGGCGCCGGCGATTCCCCGGTGAGCCCGCTGAGCAGCGGCCGGGTGGCGTCGAGGTGGTCGGTGGCGAGGTCGATGGGCACGACCAGCGCGTCGGGAGCGGCGAGAGCCCGGTCGAACAGCGCCAGCGCGTCACGGGCGGACAGCGGCCGCACGCCGCCTTGGCGCATGCGGGCCACGTCGGCGTCGGTCAGCTGCCCGGTCATCCCGCCGTCCGGCCCCCACGGGCCCCAAGCCAGCGACACCGCGGGCAGGCCCAGCTCTTGCCGGTGCTCGGCGAGCGCGTCGAGGAAGGTGTTGCCTGCCGCGTAGTTGCCTTGCCCGGCGCCCCCGAGGACCCCGGCAGCGGAAGAGAACAGGACGAACGCGGACAGTCCTTCGGTCAGCTCGTGCAGGTGCCAAGCTGCGTCGAGCTTGGGCCGCAGCACGGCGTCGAGCCGCTCGGGGGTCAGCGACGAGACGACGCCGTCGTCGAGCACCCCGGCGGTGTGCACCACGGCGCTCAGCGAGCCGATCTCCCCGAGCAGCTCGGCCAGGGCGTCCCGGTCGGTGACGTCGCAGGCGGCCAGCACGACTTCAGCGCCTTCGGTCGCCAGCTCGGCCTGAAGCTCGTGCGCACCAGGCGAATCCGGGCCACGCCGGCTCGCGAGCACGAGCCGCCGGACGCCGTGCGTCCGGACGAGGTGCCGGGCGAGTTCACCGCCGAGCGAACCGGCCCCGCCGGTGATGAGCACGGTGCCGTCCAAGCGACCGGTTTCGTCCGAAGTGGACTCGACGAGCCGGGGCGCGGTGACCCGGCCGCCGGCGTAGCTCGCTTCCGTTTCCCCCCAAGCAAGTACGGTCGGCACCTCGTCCGCCAGGAGGAACCGGCCGGGGTGCTCGGCCTGCGCGGAACGGACCAGGCCCCGCACCGCGGCACCGGCGAGCCCGCGGGTGACGAAGACGAGCTTGGAGTGCGCGTAGCGGTCGTCGGCCAGCCAGGTCCGCAGCATTTCCAGGGCTTCGCGCGCCAGCCCGTGGGCAGCCTCGACCAGATCTCCCTCAGCCTCGAACCGGTAGAAGACCACCGGCGGGACGTCGGCACCCAAGTCGTGCCAGTCGACCGCCTCGACGGCCTCGGCCGCCACGGGAACCTGCTCGACGCGGTACAGCGCACCGGCCGGCTTGACCGCCCGCTGCCCGTCCAGCCAATAGCGTTCCCGCTGGAAGGCGTAGGTCGGCAGGTCCACGACCCGCGCGCCCCGCCCGGCGAACACGGCTTCCCAGTCCGGGCTGAACCCGGCAACGTGCAGCCGCCCGACGGCTTCGGTGAAGGTGCGCACCTCGTCCCGGTCCCGGCGCAGGACCGGCACCACCACCGCGTCCGGCACGCAGTCCCCGGCCATCGCGGCGGCCGCGCCACCGGGCCCGGGCGTGACGAAGCGCGTCACGCAGTTCGCGGCGAGCCAGCGCATCCCGTCGTGGAACCGGACGGTGGCGCGGACGTGCTCGACCCAGTACTCCGCGGAAGCGACATCGGCCGGTTCGCCGGTCACGTTCGAGACCACGGGGATCTTCGGCGCCGTGTAGGCGACGGTCTTCGCGACCGCGCGGAACGCGTCCAGGATCGAGTCCATGTGCGGCGAGTGGAACGCGTGGCTGACCCGCAGCCGCTTCGACCCGGCGAACCGCGCGGCGATCTCCTCGACGGCGTCGACGTCACCGGAGACGACGACGGCCTCGGGCCCGTTGACCGCCGCGATGGCGACGCCCTCGCCCAGCAGCGGCCGGACCTCGCCCTCGGTGGCGCGCAGGGCGGCCATCGCCCCTTCGGCCGTCACCGACTGCATGAGCCGCGCCCGTGCGGCGACCAGCCGGCACGCGTCCGCGAGGTCGAACACCCCGGCGACGTGCGCGGCGGCCAGCTCGCCGATCGAGTGACCCATGACGAAGTCCGGCGTCAGGCCCCACGAAACGAGCAGCCGGTGGAGCGCGACCTCCACGGCGAACAGCGCGGGCTGCGTCACCTCGGTCCGGTCCAGGTCACCGCCGTCGAAGAGCTGCTCGCGCAGGCCAGCGAAGCCCGCACAGACCTCGTCGAAAGCTTCGGCGAAGACGGGGAAAGCCGCGTACAGCTCGCGTCCCATGCCCGGCTGCTGCGCGCCTTGGCCCGCGAACACGTAAGCCGTCTTGCCCGGCGTGGTCTCGCCGACGGACGCCAGCTCGGTGAGACCGTCCCGCAGCTCTTCGGCGGTCTCCGCCAGCACGACGGCCCGGTGCTCGAACGCCGCCCGCGTGGTGGCCAGGGAGTAGGCGAGGTCGACCGGCCGATGTCCGTCCACATGCGACAGCAACCGATCGGCCTGCTCGCGCAGCGCCTCGGGGCTCTTCGCCGACAGGACCACGGGAACCAGCCCGGCCGAACCTTCCGGCTCGACGGGTTCGAGGGCGGGCGCCTGCTCGATGATCGTGTGCGCGTTGGTGCCGCTCACACCGAAGGACGAGACCCCGGCCCGGCGCGGCCGCTCGCCCGCGGGCCACGCGACGGCCTCCTGCAGCAGCTCGACCTCGCCCGCATCCCAGTCCACTTTGGACGACGGGGTCTCAGCGTGCAGGGTGCGCGGCAGCAGCTCGTTGCGCAGCGCCATCACCATCTTGATCACGCCGCCGACGCCGGCCGCGGCCTGCGTGTGGCCGAAGTTCGACTTCGCCGAGCCCAGCCACAGCGGCGCCCCGCCCGCGCGTTCGCGGCCGTAGGTCGCCAGCAGCGCCTGCGCCTCGATCGGGTCGCCCAGGGTGGTCCCGGTTCCGTGACCTTCGACGACGTCGACGTCCGCGGCGGACAGTCCGGCGTCGGCGAGCGCGGCACGGATGACGCGTTGCTGCGAAGGCCCGTTCGGCGCGGTGAGCCCGCTGCTCGCGCCGTCGGAATTGACGGCCGAGCCGCGCACCACCGCGAGCACCGGGTGGCCGTTGCGGCGCGCGTCGGAAAGCCTTTCCAGCAAAAGGAAACCGGCGCCCTCGCCCCAGCCCGTGCCGTCGGCGGCGTCGGCGTAGGAGCGGCACCGGCCGTCCGGCGAGAGACCTCGCTGCCGGCTGAAGCCGATGAACGTTACCGGCGTCGACATCACCGCGACGCCGCCGGCCAGCGCCAGCGAGCAGTCGCCGCGCCGCAGCGCTTGCGCGGCCCAGTGCAGCGCGACGAGAGACGACGAACAGGCGGTGTCGACGGTGACCGCCGGGCCTTCCAGCCCGAAGGTGTAGGCCACCCGGCCGGAGGCGATGCTGGCCGCACTGCCGTTGCCCACATAGCCTTCGAGGCTCGCGGGCAGGTCGGTCAGGCGCGTGGCGTAGTCGTTGTACATCACCCCGGCGAACACGCCGGTGCTGCTGCCGCGCAGCGACGCGGGGTCGATCCCGCCGCGTTCGAAGGCCTCCCAGGCCGTTTCGAGCAGCAGCCGCTGCTGCGGGTCGATCGTCTGCGCCTCGCGCGGGGAGATGCCGAAGAACTCCGGGTCGAACTCGTCCGCGTCGTGCAGGAAGCCGCCCTGACGGGTGTAGACCTTCCCGGCGCGGTCCGGGTCGGGGTCGTAGAGCGCGTCGAGGTCCCAGCCGCGGTTGACGGGAAACCCCGAGATCGCGTCGCGGCCCGAGGCCACGACGTCCCAGAGATCCTCCGGCGAGCGGACGCCGCCGGGGAACCGGCAGCTCATCCCCACGATCGCGATCGGCTCGTGCTCCCGGTCCTCGGCGTCGCGCAGCCGTTCGCGCGTCCGGTACAGGTCCGCGGTGACCTTCTTCAGGTACCCGCGCAGCTTGTCGTCGTCGCTCATGCCTTTTCTCCATGGGTGGATCGCACCGCACGTTCGAGCACGTCCGCCGCCCGTCGCGCACCACCGGACGCCTGGATGGCGGCCCGCATCCCCGCGACCTCGGCCGCCACGGCCGCGTCGGCGGCGACGGCCAGGACGGCGTCGCGCACGTCGTCCCCGGTCACGTCGTCCAGCAGCGCCCGGCCCAGTCCCAGCCGCTCGACCTGCTGCGCCGTCACCCGCGCCTCCGGGCGCTGCGGCACGGCGACCACCGGGACGCCGTGGCCGAACGCGTCCATCAGGGAGCCCGTCCCCGCCTGGCAGACGACGACGTCGGTGTGCGGCAGAACCGCGCGGTGGTCGAGCCAGGAGTGCAGCTCGACGTTGTCCGGCATGGCCGCCGCGACGTCGTCGCCGACGTGCCCGGCGGTGGTCATCACGACCCGCCAGCCGGTGCCCGCGAACGCCTGCCCGCACGCGGTGAAGAACCCGGGGTTGCTGTTGGAGGAGGTGCCCAGCGACACCAGGACGACCGGGACGTCCTCGGCGGGGGCGGCCCAGCCGTCGGCGGCCGCGCCGTCGTCGCCGGTCGGGCCGACGAACACGAAGTCGTCGCCGAAGCACTCCGGGCGGAGCTGGAAGGCGCGGGGCACGAACACGAGGTTCGCCACGACCTCGCCGCCGCCGGGCGGGAACTCCGGCGGGGTGTCCAGGCCGAACTGCCCGAGCAGCGCCGTGATGCGCTCGCCGCACGCCGCCAGCGCGGGGTGGGCGGGGTCGAGCGGCGGGCCTTCGAGCTCGGTCTCGCTGCCGTTGAGGGGCACTTCGTCGTTGCCGCCGAAGCCGGCGAACAGGCGGACGACACCACAGCCGGCGCGCCGCGCGACCAGCGTGCCGACGTCGGTGCTCAGCACGTCCTGGACCACGAGGTCCACCGGGCGGTCCGCAAACTCCGGCCACGCGGCGGCGAGCGGGGCGTAGGCCTCGTCGAGGTAGTGCGCGAGGACCCCGGCGAGGTCGTCGGCGGTGTGCACGTCCGGCATCGACTCCGGGAACGCGGACGGGTAGGTCACCACTCTCGCGCCGGTCTCGGCGACCACACCGGCGAACCGCTCGGCGACCACGTACGACACTTCGTGCCCGCGCGAAAGCAGCTCGCGCACGACCGGCAGCGTCGGCCGGAGGTGACCGAAACCCGGAAAACCGAAGAAGGCGACATGCCCGCCGGAGACGTCCACGCCGGTCACCCTAGGTCGGCCGGGAGCGCCCACCGGGTCGTGCACAGGAAATCCGATGATTCGCCTAGTGTCACCGCGGCGCCCGGCGAAAGACCAGCATTCCTCCTAGTTTCTCCTCGCTACAAATAGGACATCCCGTCCGCCGGCCACGCGAGGTGAAAATCCATGGAGCGTCACACTGGAACCGGCTTGCTCCGCAAACCGGACGTGACGTTGCCACACCGGCTCGCCAAGTCCGCGGCCGCCACCGACGGCGTCGCGACGCCGAACGCCGTGGTCGCCAAGTGGATCGAGGATCGCAACCTGGCCCACCGCCACGAGGTCCGCCGGATCGAGTTCGGCGAGCTCCGGCAGTGGGGGTTCGACGCCGGCTCCGGGAACCTGCGGCACGAAAGCGGCCGGTTCTTCGGTGTCGAAGGGCTCGAGGTCGACACCGACCACGGCCCGGTCACGCACTGGTCGCAGCCCATCATCAACCAGCCGGAAATCGGTATCCTGGGCATCCTCGTCAAGGAGATCGACGGGGTCCTGCACTGCCTGATGCAGGCGAAGTCCGAGCCGGGCAACGTCAACGGCGTCCAGGTCTCGCCGACGGTCCAGGCGACCAAGAGCAACTACACCCGCGTGCACGGCGGGCGGCCGGTCCCCTACCTGGACCACTTCCGCGACCCGGACCCGGAAACCGTGCTCGCCGACGTCCTGCAGTCCGAGCAGGGTTCCTGGTTCTACCGCAAGCGCAACCGGAACATGATCGTCGAGGCCGCGGAGTTCGCCGGCGAAGACGACCTGCCCGACGACTTCCGCTGGCTCACCCTCGGCCAGCTGCACGAGCTGCTCAAGCAGGACAACCTGGTCAACATGGACGCCCGCACGGTGCTGTCCTGCATGCCGGCCGGGCTCGAAGGCCACGAGGCCGACGCCGTGAGCGACCTCGCCGCGGCGGTGGCCCGCTCGTCGGCCCAGCCCACCGGCAGCCTGCACACCCGCACCGAGGTGCTCAGCTGGATCACCTCGCGCCAGGCCCAGCACGTCGTGCGCACCAGCTCGCTGCCGCTGGGCGAGGTCGCGAACTGGGTCCGGACGCCGTCGGAGATCTCGCACGAGCTCGGCCTGTTCTTCAGCATCATCGCCGTCGACATCACCACCGAGGGGCGCGAAGTCGCGCAGTGGACCCAGCCGCTGGTCCGGCCGCACGGCGCGGGCGTGGTGGCCCTGCTGGTGAAACGCGTCGACGGGGTGCTGCACGCCCTGCTCAACGCGCGCGTCGAACCCGGCTACCTCGACGTGGTGGAGCTCGCCCCGACCGTGCAGTGCACGCCGGACAACTACGTGCTCACCCCGGCCGCGGACCGGCCGCCGTTCCTCGACATGGTGCTGGGCAGACGCGAAGACCAAGTGCTCTTCTCCGCCCAGCTTTCCGAAGAGGGCGGCCGGTTCCACCACGCGTACAGCGACTACCAGATCATCGAGGTGCCCGCGGACTTCCCGGACGCCGGGCTGGCCGACTTCCGGTGGCTCACCCTCAACCAGCTCAACGAGCTGCTGCGGCACAGCCACTACGTCAACGTGCAGGCCCGCAGCCTGATCGCGTGCCTGCGGGGGCTGCGGTGAGCCGGGCCCTGCGGCTCGGCGCGCTGGGCTGCTCGTCGATCGCCGCGCGGCGCACGCTGCCCGCCGCGGCCGCCGTGGCCGAACTGGCGCTGACCGCCGTCGCGGCCCGCTCGCCGGAGAAGGCCGCGGAGTTCGCCGCGCGCTTCCACGCCACGCCGACGACCTACGACGAGCTGCTGGACCGCTCCGACGTCGACGCCGTGTACGTCTCCCTGCCGACCAGCCTGCACCACGAGTGGACCAGGAAGGCGCTGCTGGCCGGGAAGCACGTGCTGTGCGAGAAGCCGCTCACGCTCAACCTCGAGCAGGCCCAGGACCTGGCCGAGCTGGCCACGAAGCTGAACCTGGTGCTGCGCGAGAACTTCACGTTCATCCACCACCCCCAGCACACGCGGGTGCGCGACCTGCTCGACACCGGCCGCCTCGGCGACCTCCGGACGTTCACCGCGTCGTTCGGCATCCCGCCGCTGCCCGCCGACGACATCCGCTACCAGCCCTCGCTCGGCGGCGGGGCGCTGCTCGACGTCGGCGTCTACCCGCTGCGCGCGGCGCTTTTCCTGCTCGGCCCCGACCTGCGGGTCACCGGCGCCACGCTGCGGTTCGACGAGGGCGGCGTGGACGTCGCCGGGCACGCGCTGCTCACCTCGGCGACCGGCGTCACCGCGTCCCTCGACTTCGGTTTCCAGCACAGCTACCGCTCGCGCTACGAGCTCTGGGGCAGCGCCGCCGCGCTGTCGCTGGACCGCGCCTTCACCCCGCCGCCGGGCCGGCAACCGGTGCTGCGCATCGAAGAACAGGACCACGTCGAAGAACTATGGCTGCCCCCGGCGCACCAGTTCGAGCTGTCGCTGCGCTCGTTCGCCGTCGCCGCGCTGGCCGGGCGCGACGACTCCGAGGCGGCGTGGCTCGCCTCTTCCGTGGACACCGCGCGGCTCGCCGACGAGGTCTTCTCGAACGCGGCCGGGCTGTCCGACGACCGGACGGTGGCCCGCTGATGGAGATCATCGGGAACGGCTTCATCGCGCACCACACCCGGCAGCACTTCGGCGACCGCTACCCGGACGTCACCCTCATCGCGGCGGGCGTCTCGACGGTGCTCGTCGACGACGTGTCGGCGTTCCAGCGCGAGTCCACGCTGGTCTACGACGTGATCGACCGCTGCCGGGCCACCGGCCGCACGGTGATCTTCCTGTCCACCGCCTCGACCGGCATGTACGGCGCCGACCAGTCGGTCGGCAGCGAGGGCGGCGCGGTCTTCCCGCTCACGCCCTACGGCAGGCACAAGCTGTGCCTCGAACACGTCTGCGCGCTCTCCGGCGCGCGGTGGCTCGTCCTGCGGCTGTCGCACATCGTCGGGCCGGGCCAGGCACCGCACCAGCTGCTGCCGTCCCTGACGCGCCAGGTGCTCTCGGGCTCGGTCACGCTGCACTCCGGGGTCTCCCGGGACCTGCTCGACGTCGGCGACATGATGCGGATGATCGATTCGCTGCTCGGCCAGGGCATCCGGGACGAGGTCGTCAACGTGGCGTCGGGCCGGTCCGAGGCGATCGAGGACATCGTCGACGGGCTGGAGGAGCGCCTCGGCACGCGTGCCGAGCGCACCCTCGTCGAGATGCCGGCCAAGCGCGGCGACGTGCGGATCGACAAGCTGCGGTCGCTGGTCACCGGGTACGACGACTTCGGCATCGGCCCGGGCTACCTGAAGCTGCTGCTGGACCGCAACATCGACGAGCTGGCCGCGAGCGCCCGCCGGCACCTCGCGGCCACTGCCGCGGTCAGCGCCTGATCCTTTTCCGTCCCTTGTGGACGATCGCTTTCCCCGGCCGTCTTAAGTGGTTGCGGCACGACGTCCGGCGCACCGTACTGGGGGCTGGGTGCACCGGACGTCGTACCTCGCAGGCGGGAGGGGGGAGTGCTCCCGCCGGGCCTTCGGCCGCCCGCTCAGGGCGGCGCAGGGCGGGGAGAACCCGGCTCGGTGTCGCCGCCGGCGTTCCCGTGCTCGATCATCGGTTTCCCCCTCCCCGTGGGCGCCTCGCCCGCGCGGGGCCCAGTGATCAGCTAACCGGGTGCGGCCGTCGTACGGCTAGCGGAAAAGGTCGCTGCCGGTGACAACCTAAGTTGATCGTCTCGGGACGAGTGGTCCACGAATGGAGTAGGAAGCAACTCTCGAATTGCGTTCTTCGTGTTCCGGATCGACATTCCCGCGCGGAAAGAATGGCGTTGCTCCGAATGCCGCACCTGTACGCGAGGGCAGGGTCGGCGGCCGCCCGTACCCCACCTGACCTGGCGGTGTTGACCACGCCGCCGCCGCGTACCTAGCGTTCGGCGACCCCCACCCCGCGGACGCGTGCCGCCGCCACGGTCGCCGCCGCCCCTCCCCGAGGAGGCGCCCATGTTGTCCAGGCGTACCTTCGTCACGGCCGGCCTCGCCGCCGCCGTGACCAGCGCGCCACTGTGGTCCGCCGCGACCGCGCCGAGAGCGCGGGCCGCGGCGGCACTGCCGTTGACGCTGAAGAACAATTCCGGCGGCGGAACCGTCTACGCCTACGTCAGCGGCGCGGACACCTCCGGCTGGCCCGGCTTCGTCACCGCCGACGGCGTGTTCCACCGGCTGTCCAACCCGTCGTCGCCGGTGACGCCGATCCCGGACTACGCCATCCCGCTGGGCGGCTCCGGGTCCCAGGTCACCGTGACCCTGCGCGACTACATCATCGGCGGCCGGGTGTGGTTCTCGGCCGACAAGAAGATCCAGTTCTTCGTCAACCCGGGTCCCGGCCTCGTGCAGCCGGGCTTCACCAGCTCGGACCCGAACTGGCAGACGAACTGGACGTTCGCCGAGTTCACCTACAACAGCGCGAACCTGTACGCGAACATCAGCTACGTCGACATGGTGGCGCTGCCGGTGTCCATGGCCACCACGGGCGCGGCCGGCTCGCAGTCGGTCAGCCCGCTGCCGAACGGCGCGCTCGGGGCGATCGCGGACGGGCTCCGCGCCCAGCACAACACCGACGGCGCGCCGTGGGACCGGCTGGTCGTCACCGACGCGTCCGGCAAGGTGGTGCGGGTGCTCGCGCCCGGGCACTCCCCCACCGACTTCGGCGGCTACTGGACCGGCTACCTCAACGCCGTCTGGGACCACTACCGCTCGACCCCGCTGACGATCAACGGCCAGGGCAGCATCGGCGCCTACACGGGCACGGTCAGCGGCGACACCATCGTCTTCGCCGGGCTGAACACCAACGGCGTCCCGTTCACCAAGCCGAGCGCGATCGACATCTTCGGCTGCGCCAGCGGACCGCTGTACAACTCCGGCGGGGACGCGCGCGGCGCGATCGCCGCCCGCCTCGCCGCCGCGCTCAACCGCAGCAGCCTGCTGGTCTCCGGCGGCAACAACCAGCCCGACGGCGTCTCGCCGTCCCAGTACTACAAAGACGCGACGACGAACCACTACGCCCGCCTGGTCCACCAGAACGCGTCGATCGGCTACGCCTTCCCGTACGACGACGTGGGCCCGACGGGGGCCCAGCCGGTCGACGGCCACCTCCAGGACCCGGCGCCGACGTCCTGGACGGTGGCACTGGGCCCGGGTGCGGGCGGCGGCACGACACCCCCGCCCGGCGGTGGCACGAGCGCGTACTCGACGATCCAGGCGGAGTCCTTCAGCGCCCAGAGCGGCACGCAGAACGAAGCGTGCAGCGAAGGCGGCACCGACGTCGGCTGGATCGCGGGCGGCGACTGGCTGAAGTACAGCGGCCTCGACTTCGGTTCGAGCTCGCCACGCCAGTTCGTGGCCCGGCTGGCGTCCGGCGCGGCGGCCGGGGTGAGCGGGGCGATTCTGGCCCGCCTGGACAGCACGTCGGGGCCGGTCATCGCGGAGATCGACTTCGCGAACAACGGCGGCTGGCAGAACTGGCAGACGGTGCCGGCGAACATCGTCGCCTCCGCGACGGGCGTGCACGACGTCTACCTGACGTTCGGCGGCGGCTCGGCGGACTTCGTCAACATCAACTGGTTCACCTTCACCCGGTGACGGGCGGCCGGGGCCACGTCCTTGCTCGGGCGTGGCCCCGGTACCCGGCCCCGGCTAAGGGGTCCAGGGCGCGCTGACCAGCCAGCTCACGTCGTCGTTGTACGAGGTGGCGTTGTCGAACGTGTTCGAACCGCCGTTGCTGGCGATGTAGACGACGTTCGCGTAGTGCCGGACGTACCGGTCGGCGTAGTTCGCCGACCGCAGCGACGTGCCCTGGCTGTTGCGGCCGGCTTCGGGGCAGAACGTCGCGTCCTGGGCGAACAGCGAGCTCCCGTCGTTCGCGTTGAGGTACAGCTGGAAGTTCTGGTGCCGCAGGTACTGACCGGCGGTGTTCCTGGATTCGAACGACACGCACGATCCGTTGCCCAGCCCGGCTCGCACGATCCAGGACGCATTGCCCTTTTCGGTCGCGGAGCTCGAGCCGCCGACGACCGCGGTGTCCACCGTGGCGCCCGTGTGGTGGATGTACCGGTCGGTGCAGCACGCCGTGGTCGCCCGCAGGGACACGGTCGAGCCGGGGGTCAGCCCGCTGCCCGCGCTGCCGACGCTGTAGCCCGCCGCGGTGATGTTGGCCTGCACCGCGTTCTCGGTGGCGTCCGACGGGTAGCCGGACGTCATCACGCCCTCGTAGAAGGTGCCGCGGGCGCCGACGCTGTTGTCGCCGCCGATGCCCAGGATGATCGCGCCTTCCTTCTTCATCGGGTTGTACCCCGACGCGTTGGGCCGGCTGCCGTTGTAGAACGTCGACACGCCGCCCGACTGCGCGTTGCCGCCCCGGATCGCCCAGTGGTTGGGCTCGCCCTTGACGATCGCCGTCAGGAACCGGTGGCCGATCGACGGGTCGTTGGCGTTGTAGCCGGGGTTGACCCCGGAGAACAGGCCGTTCTCGAGGTCGGCCATGATCCACGGGCCGTTGCCGGTGCCGTAGCCCCAGACCTTGATGTTGCCGAAGTAGATGGCCTCCATCGTGCCGTTGCCGTTGTCGCGGCTGTTGCGCTCGGCGTTGCCGTAGTCGAAGCAGCAGCCGCCGTTGTAGTGCGTGCCGTCGAAGACGGAGTACATGCCCTCCGGCTGGTCACCGGTCGCGACGCCGTTGGTGTTGTTGTTGCGGTAGCCGGTTCCGGGCGCGACGTAGACGCCGTAGGCCTTGTGGCCGCCGACGGTGATCGGCGCCGCGGTCGCGTTCGCGAGGTTGTCGTAGCCGCCGGCGGCCGGGCCGTTGAACCCGCCAGGAGGCGCCTGGGTGAGGCGGTTGTTCCGGCCGGTCTGGTCGTAGATGACGGTGATGAGACAGGTGGTGCCGGCGCAGAAGGAGTCCTGGGCGGCGGCGTTCGCCACGCCACCCGCGCTGAGCGGGCCGATGTCCCGGGTGCTGTTGTCCGACGCCCGCCTGACTTGGTAAAGCGCGCCGGTGTAGGCACCGTAGAGCGCGCGGGTGGTGCTGTGCGCGGCGACGCAAGGCGTGCCGCCGTTCGCATAGAGGTCGCACGGCCCCTGAGTGGCGGCTTGCGACGTACCGGTGGTGGCGACCAGCCCTCCGGCCAGGACGAGAACCGCGGCGGCGGTCCGGGAAATCGTCCGAGAACGGCGATTCTTCGGTCGTGGAGTCATGGTTATTCCTCCGTTTCAGGGGTGCAGCAAGCGCATATCCGATCGACAGCCAAAAGCGGGCACACGGGCGCGAGTGAGCACAAAGGACACAGCTTCGACACCCGGGCGCGCACGGGTGGATCCGTTGCGGGGACCGCTATCTCAGAACGCGGTGAGCGCCGACGTGCGCCCGGTCACGCGGGTTCCGCCGCTCAGCCCGATCTCGAGAGGCGGTCCGGCACTGCGGCTTCATTGGCATCTCTCCGACTTCGTCGTCGAAACCAGGCCTAATGTTAGCGCTAACATTCTGTCGTACGCTTGAATTGTGAGCGCTCACTGGCTGTGCGTCAAGAGTCAGTCGGCGGAACCTGGGCCGGTTTCCCGCCTGTCCGTGTGGCACGATCGGCGAGAGCGCGAAGTGGCCGGGAGGACGGCGGTGGCACGAGTACTGGTGGTCGGCCTCGACCCGGCCAAGATCCAGGGCTGGGACCCGGCGCCGGTGCAGGCGGCGATCGGCCGTGGCCGGGCGCGGTTCGACGACCTCGGCCTCTACGCGGACTGGTGCCTCGTGGACCTCGACGCGGACCCCGCGGGGACGATCGAGGCGGCGCTGGCCCGGGCGGACTACGCCTGCGTGGTGATCGGAGCCGGGATCCGCACGCACGAACCGCTGCTCGAGTTCTTCGAAACGGTGCTCAACCTGGTGCACCAGGCGGCACCGGGTGCGGCCATCGCCTTCGACCGGACCCCCTAGGACTGCGCCGACGCCGCGCTGCGCCGGCTGCGCCGACCCCGTCCGGTCACCCGGAAACGCGCTCCGCCGGCTCCACCATGGTTTCCAGGTTCTTCCGCGCGATCTGCTTGCGGAATTCCCCTTCGTACGAAGCATCCCCGGCGTCGTGCATCGTCTCGGTCATCCAGACCGCGGCCGCCTGACGCTCCCACGTGTGGCCGAGGCAAGTGTCGGAATAGCTGTCGAGCAGGCTCGGATCGTCCTTCTCGACCTGGCGGACGATCGCCCGGGCCAGCGTCTCGGCGTCGTGGAGGGCGAGGCTCATCCCCTCCGCGCTCATCGGGGAAATGAGGTGCGCGGCGTCGCCGAGGAGGTAGAGCCGCCCGTGGCGCATGGGGGTGAACACGACCCCGCGCAGCGGCACGACCTGCTTGCTCGTGATCGGTCCCGCCGCCACGGGCTCGCCGAACCGGGTCCCCAGCTCACTCCAGACGCGCTCGTCCGGCCACTGGTCGACGGTGTCGGTCAGCGGGCACTGCAGGTAGAGCCGGCTCGCCTCCGGGCCCCGGGTGATCCGCGCCGCGAAGCCGCGGGAGTGCACGGCCAGCACGGCCGGGGGATCCGCCGGCACCCCGGCCATGACGGTCAGCCAGGCGTACCCGAACTCGTGGGCGTGGCAGGTGAGCGCACCGTCGGGAACAGCTGTCCGGCTGACGCCGTGATAGCCGTCGGAGCCGGCGACGAAATCGCAGCCGAGCGCCTTCGACGAACCCGTGATGTCCCGGTAGCGGACCACCGGACGGTCGGTGTCGATGCCTTCCAGTGCAACGTCTTCAGCCTCGAAACGCAGATCGCCGCCGTCACGCAGGAACACCTCGATGAGGTTCCGGACGACGACCTGCTGCGGGCAGAACGCACCGTCGACGTCGTCCGCGTCTTGTTTCCACAGCCGCTTTTCCCCGTCGATCAGCAGCGGCATCCCGGCGTCGCCGGAGTCGTGGCCGATGCCGCCCTCGACGACCTCGCCCAGCCCCCAGTCCCGCAGCACGCGCACCCCGCGGGCGTCGAGGGAGCCGGCCCGCTGCCGGTTTTCGACGTGCTCGCGGCCGTGCTTCTCCAGGACCGTGCAGCCGATTCCGCTGCGCAGCAGGAAGTTGCCGAGCGCGAGACCGGCGACGCCGCCGCCCACGATGGCCACGGTGGTGTTTTCGTCCGTCTTGGTCATGGGACCACAGTGGACGCGGGAAGAGGCAGCGGACCACCGGGATCCGGACAGTGGATGACGGAAAGCCGCCAACTTGGTCAGGCGCAGTGGAGGCCGGCCTGGTAGCGGCCCGGCGTCTGGCCGACGACGGCGCTGAACGCTTCGATGAAGGTCGACGGGTTGGACCAGCCGCACGCGACGGCGGTGTCGGTGACGGACTGCCCGTCGGTGAGGCGCACGAGGGCGTGGTGGATGCGCAGGATGGTGCGCCAGCGGTGGAAGCTCATCCCGAGATCGGCGTGGAACAGGCGGCTGAGCGTGCGCTCGCTCGCCCCCGCGGCCCGCCCCAGCTCGGCCAGGGTGGTGGCCCGCCCGGGATCGGCCCGCAGCAGATCGGTGACGACGCGCAGCCGGTCATCGCGCGGCTCGGGCAGGTGCAGGGATTGCTGGGGCGTCTCACCGAGCTCGTCGACGACAACGGCACGCAACCGCTTCTCGGCCTCGGGAGGCCGGCGGTCCCGCCCGGTGAGCGCGAGGAGCGCCTCGCGCAAGAGGGGGCTGACCGCGAACACACTGGGGTACGCGACGAGGCCGCCGCACTCGTCGGCCGGAATGGCGACGAGCCGGGCATCGGTCCGGCCGTAGAAGCGATGGGAGTGGTCGAACCCGGGCGGCGTCCAGGTGACCCGGCTGGCGGGAGCCACCCAGGTCCCGCGCTCGGTGGTGGTGGCCAGCGCCCCGGCGGCGGCGTAGACGAGCTGGCCGTCGGGATGGGAGTGCGTACCGAGGTGAAAGCCGTGCGGCAGCCAGCCCCCACCCCGGGGCGTCGCCCCTGCCTGCGGGGAGCTTTGGCGGGATTCCTGCATCAGGAGCGAGATTACCGCTGAACTCGCGCCTGGCGAAGTCGAAGATCCGCTGCCCGCGTCACGGACCCAGTTCTTCGATCCGCCGGGTGAGGTACCGCCGTTCCGCTTCCGTGGGCGCCAGTTCCAGTGCCTCCCGGTACGCCGCCACCGCGTCCCCGACCCGGTCCAGACGGCGCAGGAAGTCCGCACGGGTCGCCGGGAGCAGGTGGTAGCCCGCCAGCTCGCCCCCGTCCGCGAGCTCGTCGGCCAGGGCCAGGCCCGCCGCCGGGCCGTCGGCCATCGCCACCGCCACCGCCCGGTTCAGCTCGACCACCGGGGACGGGTTCAGCTTCGCCACCAGCTCGTACAGCCGGGCGATCCGGGCCCAGTCCGTGTCCTCGGCGCGCGACGCCGTCGCGTGGCACGCGGCGATCGCCGCTTGGAGCTGGTACGGCCCCGGCCGGCCGAGCGTCAGCGCCTCGTCCAGGACGCCGACGCCCTCGTCGATCACCGCGCGGTCCCAGCGGGTGCGGTCCTGCTCGGCCAGGGTGACCAGGTCCCCCGCGTCGTCGGTGCGCGTCCCGTGGCGGGCGTCGTGGAACAGCATCAGGGCCAGCAGCCCGCTCGCTTCCGGTGCGTCCGGCAGCAACCGGACGACGACGCGCGTGAGCCGGATCGCCTCCGCCGTCAGCGCCCGGCGCACCAGGTCGGCGCCCGCGCTGGCCGAATAGCCTTCGTTGAACAGCAGGTAGAGCACGCCGAGCACGCCCGCCGTCCGCTCGGGCAGCAGGTCGGCCGGCGGGACGCGGTACGGGATGCGGGCGTTGCGGATCTTCCGCTTGGCGCGCACGATCCGCTGCGCCATCGTCGCTTCCGGCACCAGGAACGCGCGGGCGATCTCCGGGGTGGTCAGGCCGGCGAGCGTCCGCAGCGTCAGCGCCACCTGCGCCTCCAGCGGCAGGGCCGGGTGGCAGCAGGTGAACATCAGCCGCAGCCGGTCGTCCGGGACGTCGTCCGGCTCCGGCGCGGCGTCGTCGCCGCCGGACGTCGTGACGGCCAGCTCGCGCAGCCGGTTGGCCTCGGCCGCACCGCGGCGGAGCTTGTCCAGCGCCCGGTTGCGGGCGGCCGTCGTCAGCCACGCCCCGGGACGGCGCGGCACGCCGTCCCGGGGCCACGTGGCCAGCGCCTTGGCGAACGCCTCCTGGGCGCACTCCTCGGCCAGGTCCCAGTCCCCGGTGACCCGGATCAGGGTGGCGACGACGCGGCCCCACTCGGTGCGGAAGGCCTCGTCGACCGCCTCGGTCACCCCCACACGGGCCGCAGCTCGATCGCGCCGAACTTCGCGACCGGGTGCGCCGCGGCGATGTCGATCGCCTCGGCCAAGTCGGCGCAGTCGAGGATGTCGTACCCGGCGATCTGCTCCTTCGTCTCGGCGAACGGGCCGTCGGAGACGAAGGTGCCGCCGTCCCGCGGCCACAACGTCGTCGCGTCGGCGACGGGCCGCAGCTGGCTGCCTTCGAGACGGCGTTCGCCGGCCAAGGCGACCCAGTCGTCCGGGTGGTCTTCGGCGGTACCGACGAGCTCGGGGTCGACGCACACCCACATCAGGAACTTCATCGCTCAGTCCTCCCCGAACGGCCGGATCTCGATGGGAAACCGCCCGGCGGCGGGATGCGCGGACGCGATCGCGATGGCTTCATCGAGGTCATCGCACTCGACGACCTCACAGCCGGCGATCCACTCCTTCGTCTCGGCGAAGGGGCCGTCGGACGTCAGCCGCTGCCCATCGCGAACGCGCACGGTGACGGCTTCGGCGGGCGGCCGCAGCAACGTCCCGGCCCGGCGGGCGCCCCGCGCTTCGACATCACGCAGCCAGGCGACGAACTCGGGCTTGACATCGATCTCGGGCGGGCTGAACAGCTCCGCGCCGTCATCGCAGATCATCAGCATGTACCGCAAGGCTCCTCCTGATCGTCCGGTGCAGCTTCTCACCCACCCGACGCAGCCGCGGCCCGGAATCGACAGGTCCCCCGAAAAGTTTCTCGGTGCTCTGTCGATCCGTCCGAACCGCGGCGTCGTCCTGTCGGAACCACCCCGCGAACGGAGGAGCCATCATGATCCCGATCACCCAGACCGGACAGCTGTGGACCGCCACCCACCAGACCGAAGGCGACCGCCGAAGGTCAGAGCAACGCCTGGGCGAGCTGGTCGCCCACTGGACCCGCCGACGGCGACCGTCTGCTCGGGAGACACTGAATCGCCCTGCTCATAGGTAGCAAAAAAGCCCAGGTCTGTGACCTGGGCTTTGCTCCCCCGCTCGGACTCGAACGCGCCCCTAAGGCTCGTTCCCAGGTCGGTAGCCGAACTCTCCGCCGACCCCGCCTGGACGACCACCCGCACCGGCACGACCGGACAATGGAATGGCTGACCCCGATCCGGCTGGGGACCATCGTGCTCATGCTGTGGGCAGACGGCGAGGTCGTCGAGCCGCGGACGACGAACTCCGGCCGCGCTTGGCGTCCCGCAGGCCCCGTCTCCGTGAGACCTGACATCGACGCGGCAGCCACTTCTCGTCCAGCTCGCCACGGCTGGGCTCGACGGTTTCGAACGTCGCGACGCCTTCAGCGTAGATGCGCCGGACCCGCACCCCATCGACGACCCCGCTGGCCAACCCCTGGACCACATCGGCACCATCCGCGACGACACAGCGGATCCACCGACCGCGACAGCAACCAGCCACACGCCGCCCCGAACACCCTGGCGCAGGTGGCCGCCGTGCTCGGCAGCGATCGGGTCGCCACGCTGCGATTCGACAAGTACCGAACTCCGCGAGGCCCGCCCGCTTCGGTTCACCGGGCTGAGGATGGTTGGGCACATTGAGGTTCAACGCCGACCCGGGCGGCAGCGCCCCAGTGGGGTTCGGCTTCGTCGTCCAAACCGACGTCGAGCGACACAGCCAGAGCGCGGGCCCCGTTGATCGACGCGGTCAGCGCCGCACCAACCGTCCCGAGTGCAGCACCGCGCGCCCGACGTTGGCACCGCGGTTCACCCCCGACAACACCACCTCCGGCGGCTCACCGAACGCGCCCCGCGCCGCCACCAAGGCGATGAACCCCCCGATGCGCGGCCACCGCGTGCACCGGGACACCCGCCAGGCCCGGCAGCTCCCGCCGCTCCACCGCGACTCGCCGCAGGTCGCCCGCCGCGGTCAGGCCGGCACTCGTCCCGCTCGCCTCTTCGGCCGGTGCCGCGACGACGACGTCCCAGCCGTGCGCCAGCGCGCCTCGAGCCAAGGCGACCAGGCCCGGCGAGTCGACGCCGTCGTCGTTGGTGATCAGCACCCTCAAGACCGTTGGAGAAGAAGCCATCCGAACTCATGGGGTGACCACACCTGGCGCAAGTCCGGGCTTGGCGCACCAGATGACGTCGACCAGATCCAGGACCGGCCTGACCTTGTCAGGATTGCGAGGTTCGGTTCCGGGCGCGGAACGCCGCTGCCTTCACCCGATTCTGGCAGGCGAGCGAGCAGAATCGGCGCCGCCCATTGTGGGAAGTGTCGACATAAACCCGGTCGCATCGAGCCGCAGTGCACACGCCCAGCCGATCGCGGGCAGCGCTGCCCAGCACCGTCGCCAACGCAGCCGCGCACGCCCCCGCCCACGTGGCCGCCGCTCCGCCCGCGGTACCGCTGTAATGCAGGTGCCAGTGGGGATCATCGCCGTGCAGCACCAGTTCGGGCTGCGCCGCGGTGTCGCGAATCAGACGGTTGACCTCGTGGGCGGCGGCGGCGAAGTCCTCCTCCGCCGCCGCGGTGAACACCGCACGGAACCGGGCGGCGAACCCGGTGACGCGGTCGGCTTCGCCGTGGCTGATCTCCTCAACGTGCGGGTCGGCCGATCGCAGCGCCGCGAGGACCACAGCCGCCCGCAGCTCGCGCTGCGGCGCGATGAAGGCTTTACCTCCGGCTTCGCCGGCAACCAGCGTGTTGACCAGGTGCGCGGCCAGTCGCACGCCCGCACCATAGTGACTGTTGAACTCCACTTGACCAGTGACTCCGTCTCCGTCATGGTGACTGTTCACAGCCTAGTAGACAGTGACCGAGTGGGGGTGGTGTGGCGTGGCGTCACGGCG
The DNA here is from genome assembly GCF_030269325.1 of Amycolatopsis sp. NBRC 101858. Classification (GTDB taxonomy): domain Bacteria; phylum Actinomycetota; class Actinomycetes; order Mycobacteriales; family Pseudonocardiaceae; genus Amycolatopsis; species Amycolatopsis ponsaeliensis. Next base: position 778,994 of record NZ_BSTD01000003.1, read on the forward strand.
ACAGACCTCGGGGCCGCTACTGCTGCGAGATTTCCGCCTGCTGTGGATCGGGGAGACGTCCACCAAGCTCGGCACCGGTGTCACCTCGGTGGTGCTGCCGCTGATCGCGGTGACAACGCTGAACGCGACACCCTTCCAGATCGGGCTGCTCAGCGCGGCCGCATGGCTGCCCTGGTTGCTCGTCAGCCTGCCCGCCGGAGCGTGGGTGGATCGCCTGCGACGCCACCCCATCATGCTGACCTGTGACGCGACGTCCCTGGTCGTGCTCGCCAGCATTCCGTTCGCGGCGTGGGCCGACACGCTCACCACGACACACCTGATCGTGGCGGCATTCCTGGGCGGGCTGTCCGCGGTGTTGTTCACGACCGCCTATCGCGCCTACGTACCCACCCTGGTCGACAGCCATGACCTCGTCGCCGCCAACGCCGCGCTACAGGGAGGCGAGCAGGCCGCCCAGATCACCGGTCGCGGGCTCGGTGGGCTGCTCGCCCAACTTCTTGGTCCCGCCGTCGCGCTGCTCGTCGACGTGGCCAGCTTCGCGGTCTCCGCCGCGTGCCTGCTCACGATCCGCAAGCGCGAGCCCCGCCCTGTCCGGGCCGGAAACAAGACCGGCGTGGGGCGGGAGATCATCGAAGGGCTGCGCTTCACTACGGGCGACCCCTACCTGCGCCCGCTGACCCTGTTCGGCGCGCTGGGCAACCTCGCTTTCGCTGCGTTGCAGACACTCCTGGTCGTCTTCCTCGTCCGCGACGTAGGTGTGTCCTCCATGCTGGTGGGTGTCGTTCTCGCGTCCACCAGCGTCGGCGGCGTAGTGGGTGCCGTGGCAGCCAGGCCCACAGCACGGCGTTTCGGCACCGCGCGCGGGTTGCTGCTGTGGGCGATGGGCACCGCGCCGTTCGCCCTGCTCATCCCCCTCACTACACCTGGCGCGGGACTGGTGTTGGCGGTGATCGGCGTCTTTGTGATCGGCGCCGGCCTGGTCGCCGCGACGGTGATCATCATCAGCTTCCGGCAGACGTACTGCCCACCGCACCTGCTCGGCCGGGTCGGGGCCAGCACACAGTTCCTCAACTATGGCGCCATCCCGCTGGGCACCCTGGCCACCGGCGCGTTCGCCACCGCCGTGGGCACCCGTGCCGCGCTGTGGGGTGTCGCGGCTGTGTTCCTGCTCTACGGCATCATCCTGTTCGCAGGCCGGCTGCGCCGCCACCGCGACCTGCCCACCATGCCACCCGTCCACGATGACACCCCGCACTCACCCACAGGTTCCAAGGCATGATGCCCACGTACGGGCATTCCTCGACGGCGCGGGTCCCGCCGCGGTCGGCGCCATCCTCGGCTCGGCGATCTCCTGCTCCTCAGCCTCACCCAGCCCTGGCAGTACGCCGTCCTGGCTGGAACCGCGGTCCCGCAAAGACCTCGCGAGTCGTGATCCGCACCACAGGAGCCCGCGGTCCGAATCAACACCGTGGAACCCGGGGCCACGGCCGGCCCGGGGGCGAGTCGGGCGTCCGCGCAAGAAGGTAGCGACCTTCCGGAATCCCACGAGCGGAACTTCGGCGTGCCGATCTTCGCATTGCCCTGCACCGCAAAGGCATTCACCGCCGGATCGAACCCCGAGTACATCGCCCACGCGGCAGCCAACATGACCGGCTCGAACCGCCTGCTGCTCGGCCTCGGCTGGTCGCTGGTAGTGCTCATCGGCCTGGCGATCGCGAAGAAGCGCACCGGGAGGACCGTCCGCGAGCTGACACTGGACTCGCCCTACCGGGTCGAGCTCGGGGTTCCTGGCGATCGCCTCGGTCGTCGCGTTCGTCATCCCCGCGACCGGGCAGATCCCGTTGCTGCTGGGTTCGCGTTGCTCGGCTTCTTCGTGTTCTACCTGTGGAAGGTCTGTTCGTCTTCGCCGCCGCGGTGATCCTCGCCTGCGCCGAACCGTTCGCGCACAACCTGATCGCCGCCGGGACCCGGCTTGGCATCGACCGGTTCCTGCTCGTACAGTGGCTCGCCCCGCTGGCTTCGGAGGCGCCGGAGTTCATCGTGGCGATCCTGTTCGCGATCCGCGGCAATGCCGGTGCCGCGATCGGCACGCTGATTTCCAGCAAGGTCAACCAGTGGACGCTGCTCGTCGGCAGCCTCCCGCCGGCCTACCTGCTCGGCGGCGGCGGAGCCGGGCTGCACCTCGATGCGCGTCAGATCGAGGAGTTCCTGCTGACGGCCACCCAGACCTTGCTCGGCGTCGCCGCGTTGCTCGCGCTGGGCGGCGTGGACGCTGCTGAGCCTGTTCGCCATTCAGTTCGCGCTGCCCGGTCAGACGGCCCGTTATGTCCTGTGCGGTGTCGACGGCGGTCAGCTCGATGACAACGATGAGGGGATTGTCCACGAGGGACCAGCGCGACGGCGGTCTCCAGTCGAAGCGCACTGGCCAGGTCCAGGTCTCCGGCCGGTGACAGTCAGTTTGCCTTTCATGCCATCTCCTTTGGCGAAGCCTCGTGGAACGAGGGGGAGCCCGGCACAACCGATGCCGGGCTCCCCTTCGTTCACGGGCAGGTCAGAGTCGGCTCCGCGGTCGTCGAACCGGCCGATGTCAGCTGGGCGAGGCCGCGGCCGCCGAGGCCGAGGACCGCTTGTGTCGTGGCTCGCACGACCGTGTCGGCGTTGTAGCCGGTGGCGTCGTAGGCGATCGCGCCGCGGTTCGCGGCGACGCCCGCGCACCCGACCTGGAGGCCGGCGATGAACGTCTTCGCCTTCTGGGCCGCCGCGAGCCGCAGGCCGGCGCGGAACGCCTGGCCGGCCAGGCCGGTCGTGTTGGCGTTCGGTGCCACCGCGGGGTCACCGGTGCCGACCGAAATGCCGCCGCCTGCCCGCTGCTTGCTCGCCAGCCAGGTCAGGCCCTGCTGGGACTTGGCGATCCGGCCGGTCGCCTGCAGCGCCTGGGCCACCATCGCCGTCGAGTCGGTGTCGCTCACACACGGCGTCGCCCCGAAGTCCAGCGGGAAACCGCCGTCCGCACACTGCGTGCCGGCCAAGAAGTTCACCGCCGACGCCGGAGCGTGGCCCGGCGTCCGGTCGAGCGCGATGATCGCCAGCGACTGGGAGAACGCGTTGCTGAAGTCCCCGAACTGCGACTTGTCGGAGAACCGCCCGGACGGGGTCAGCAGCGCCCGCAGGCGTGTCGGCAGGTCGGTACCGCCGAACGACGCCGGGTTCAGGCCCCGCACCTCGGCGGCCAGCGCGGCCTTGGCGGTGGCGCCCGCGTAGGACTCGGTGACGCCGTCGCCGATGTAGCCGGCGAGGTTCGCGGCCACGTAGGTGGTTGCGCGACCCGCAGCGGGGTTCGCCACGCCGGCCGAGGCGAAGGCGAGGATGCCGTCGATGGTGAGGCCGGTGTCCGGATAAGCCACGCCGCCGAAGACGGTCACGAGGTGGTCGCCGTCGGCCAGCTGTCTGGCGAGCCAACCGGCGGCGACGTCGGCGCTCTGCTGGGCCGAAGTGGTCGCGGAGGCCGTCGCCGGGACGACGAGCGCGGCGGCGGTGACCGTGGCCAGCACGGCCGTGAGGTGGCGCAGTTTCACTGTTTCTGCCTTTCCATCGGGAGTTCGGCGAAGCTCGGTGCGACGCCGTAGGACGCTTTGCGCGACGCCCGGCGCAGCGTGGCGAGCACCGCCGGGCCGAGCACGAGGATCGCCGCGGTGTTGGTGATCGCGCGGCCGGTGTCCCACCCGGCTGTCGAGGTCAACAGGGTGAAGACGGCGAAGCGGTGCAGGTTCTCCCCCACCGGATCGCCGGGGACGTAGGAGATGTGACCGTGGTAGTACGGGACTTCGGCGCCGGTGATGAACGGCCAGAACCACAGGTTCATCAGGAAACCGAACAGGTAGGCCACCACGATCCCGTAGCCCACGAGCATCGCGATCTCGGCCTTGCCGGTCACGCGCCGCGGCAGCAGGCCCGCGCCCATCCCGATCCAGGCCGAGCACAGCATCTGGAACGGCAGCCACGGCCCGACCCCCGCGGTCAGCAAGGCGGAGGCGAACAACGACGTGCAGCCGAGCACGAACCCGAACCCGGCGCCGAAGACCCGTCCCGCGAGAACGAGCATGAAGAACACCGTCTCGATGCCCGCTGTCCCCGCCCCCAGCGGCCGCAGGGCCGCGTTCACCGCCGAGAGCACGCCCAGCATGGCGAGGGCCTTGGCGTCCATCCCGCCTTCGGAGAGCTCGGCGAGCACGATGACGATCAGGATCGGCAGGATGCCGAAGAAGATGAACGGCGCGTCCGGGCCGTGCTGCATGCTCTGCGGCTCGACGCGGACCAGCAACGGCCAGACGAACATCATCAGCCCGGCCAGCGACGCCAAGCCGAGCACCACCGCCGAGCGCGGCCCGACGCGCACCGCCTGGTCGGCGCGCCCCCACTGCCGGATCACGAGACGGCCGCCTCGACCTCGGCGACGGTCAGCCACCCGCCGCCGAGGATCTTGGCCACCTGCGTCGCGAACGCCGGGGACCCACCGAGCACGTCGGCGGTCGAGCCGTCGCTGACGATCTCGCCCTCGGCCATGACCACGACCCGGTCGGCGACCGTCGCGACGAACTCGACGTCGTGCGTGGCCACGACCACCGCCCGCCCCTCGGCGGCCATCGCGGCGATCATGTCCGCGAGCGCGGCCTTGGCCGAGTAGTCCAGGCCGCGGGTCGGTTCGTCGAGCAGCATGATCGAGGGCGACGCCGACAGCTGCACGGCCAGCACCAGCGCGAGCCGCTGCCCTTCGGACAGGTCGCGGGGATGTTTGCCGCCGTCGATGCCCGGCGCGAGGCGGTCGAGCAGCCCCCGGCACCAGCCCGGCTCCGCCCCGGATTCGGCGTCGGCCGCAGCGCACTCGGCCGTCACGGACTCGAGGTAGAGCAGGTCGCTCGCGGTCTGCGGGACGAGCCCGACGACCTTGCGCGCCTTCGCGCTCGGCAACTCCCCCGGATCGACCCCGGCAGCGCGGACCTTCCCACCCTGGCGCGGCCCCGAACCCTGCAGAGCCCACAGCAGCGAGGATTTCCCGGAGCCGTTGCGGCCCATCATCGCGACCACCCGGCCGGGATACAGGCCGAGGTCGAGACCGCGGACCGCGACCACCGGCCCGTACCGCACGACGACGCCGGAGGCGGTCAGCACCGGCTCCGCCGGCCGGGCGGGCACCGCGTTCGGCCGTCCGCCGAGGCGCTCACGCAACGGCCGGGCAACCCGGCGCGCGTCACGCACGGACATCGGCAACGGGTCCCACCCTGCGAATCGGCCCAGCCGGACGATCGGCGGTGCGATCGGCGTCGTCCGCAGGATCTCCGGCGGTGTCCCGTCGACTACGTTGCCGTCGCCGGGGACGTAGAGCATCCGGTCGGCGAACGGGATCACCCGTTCCATCCGGTGCTCGGCCAGCACCACGGTGGTGCCGAGGTCCTGCACCAGCCGGGCCAAGGTCGCGAGGACCTCCTCCGCCGCGATCGGGTCGAGCGCCGAGGTGGGCTCGTCGAGGACGAGGACTTTCGGGTGCATGGTCAGCACCGACCCGACCGCGACCCGTTGCTGCTGCCCGCCCGAGAGGGTCCTGAGTGGACGGCGGCGCAGCTCCGCGATCCCCAGCAGATCCAGGGTTTCCTCGACACGGCGGCGCATCACCTGCGGCGCCAGGCCGAGCTGCTCCATCCCGTACGCGAGCTCGTCTTCGACGACGTCGGTGACGAACCCGGCCAGCGGGTCCTGGCCGACCACGCCGACGAGGTGCGCGAACTCCCGTGGCGGCCGCTCCCGCGTCGTGACGCCGTCGACCGACACCGTGCCTTCGAGGTGACCGCCGGTGAAGTGCGGGACCAATCCGTTGAAGGTACCGAGCAGCGTCGACTTGCCCGACCCGGTCCGGCCCGCCACGAGCACCAGTTCACCCTCCCCGATCGTCAGCGTGACGTCGGCGAGGACAGGCTCGGGCTGCCCGTGGTACCAGAAGGAAACGCGGTCCAGCTCGATCATGCGGGAACTTTCTCGGGCTCGGGCACCGCTTCGGCCTCGAACGGCAGCGCGGGCGGCGGGGTGAGGAAGGCGGGCAGCACACCGACGAGCACGCCGACCAGGGGCAGCCAGGACAGCAGCGGCCAGGACAGCGTGCTCAGCGACGGGTTGAGGTTCGTCGGGTCCACACTGGACGTCGCGAACAAGACCACGGCCACTCCGATCCCGCTCAGCGCGGTGACGAATTCGGCCGGGTGCCAGCGGTCTGGCCGGTAGCGGCTGCGCCGGACGCGAGTCCCGGCGGTCCGGAACCCGATCAAGCCGAGAACCAGTCCCACCGCGAGAAACGGCGTCGCCAGGAACCGCGGCGTCGAGCCGTCGAGCGTCGCGTAGACCCCGACGCAGATGCCGATCAGTCCGGTGATCATCAGCGTTCCGGTGAGCAGCCGCGCACGGGCCTTCACCACACCGGCACGCCCGTAGCCACGGGAGTCCATTGAGGACGCCAGCTGCAACGACCGGTCGAGCGCGTCCTCCAGCACCGGGATGATCACCGCGTGCAGGGCCCGGAACCGACGCCCCTTCGCGCCGCCGCGCAGCTTGCGCGCGCGGTGCACCCGTTGGACGCTTTCGGCCAGCTGCGGGAACACCGACAGCGCGACGATCACCGCCGTCCCGATCTCGTACAGCGCCGGCGGCATCGCCTTGAGCAGCCGCTTCGGGTTCGCCAGCGCGTTGGCCGCGCCGAGGCACAGCACCATCGTCGCCAGCCTGAGCCCGTCGTAGAGCCCGCCCAGCACCGACTCGGCGGAGACGTCACCGAGCAGCCGGATCCCCGCCGCCCATGCCGGCAGCGGGATCTCCGGCAGATGCAGGATGATCGTCGATCCCTCTGCGCCGCCGAAGACGATCCGGAAGAACACCCGCACGCCGATGATCACCGCGGCGAGGTAGGCGTACATCCGGAACGCCATCGCCCACGGCGCGTCCGCCCGCCGCGCGATCACGACGTAGGAGAGCACCGCGCAGATCGTGAGCAGCAGCCACGGGTTCGTCGTCCGGCTCGCCGCGACCGCCAGCCCCAGCGCCCACCCCCACCACGCCATCGGATGCAGATCGCGGGGCAGGAAGTACGTCCCGGCCATCACCCTTCCCGCGCGCGCTTGCGTCGTCGCGCGGTGAACCACGCCGCGGCGGCCAGCAACACGACGGCGGCGCCGGCCACCCAAGGCGCGTAGTCGCTCGCCCCGGCCTGTTCTTTGATCGCCTGGTTGACGTCAGGTGCCTGCTCGCCGCCGGTGAACGCGACGTTCATCGCCGGATCGGGCGCCCCTTGCGCGCCGCCACCGGGCCGCGGCTTGGGCGGTGGCAAAGCGCGACTGCTCGCCGGATCCGCGTTCGGCGCACCCGGCGTGGCGGTCGATGCCTCCGCGGACGGCGCGGCAGTCGTGCCACCTGCCCTGCCGTTGCCGATGCTGCCGGGCTGCTTTTCGTTGACGTCGTTGGAGTTCGGCGGCGGTTCGGCCGCGGTGGTGCAGCCTTGACCGGCGGTGCCGGGCCGGACCGGGGCGATGCGCGGGACCGGGTTGCTGTCGGCGGTGGCGTTGAGCGAGAACGACCAGCCCTCGAACCCGCCCGGGGTGAAGTCGCGGTTCTTCACACCCCACTGGCTGTATTCCCACGCGCAGTTGTTCCCGGCGTGCCAGTACGACCAGTAGCCCGCCGCGGGTGGCGTGTCGACGCAGGTCTCTTTGTAGTGCTCGTTGCCCTTGACCGGGATCTCCTCCACGGCCGAGGGCCGGTTCTCGATCCGGCAGATGAACGCCTCGCCCCACCGCTGCACGCCGGCGATCTGGAAGCCGGCGTTCTTCAGCGCGTCCAGCCCGGTGCCGCGGCCGGTCTGCGGGTCGCAGCGCACGATCGTCGTGCCTCCGAGCTGCTGGAAGTCGATCACGACCGTGACGCCGATACCGTCCGCGCAGAAGCCGGGTTTGCCCTTGCTCTGGTCGATCGCGTGCGCGGGGCTCGCGGTGAGCGCGGCCGTCAGCACCGCGACGGCCGCGCTCGCGAGGATCCGCCTCATTGCACCGTCAAGGTCGCGGTCGAGTACACGGTGCCGCCCGTGCCGGTCGCCTTGATCGTGTAGGTGTAGGTGCCCTTGGCGGTCGGGGTGATGGTCTTCGTTCCGCCCGGGACGGCTAGCGAGCCCGTCCAGGATCCGCCCCCGGTGGCCGGGGACACCGACTGCGCGGTGAGGGTCGTGGAGTTGGTCGACGTCCAGGTCAGCGTGGTGCTCTGGCCCAGGGTGATCTTGCGGTCCAGGTCGTCGGCCGAGAGGCTCACGCTGGGGTTGGTGGCGTTGACCGCCGGGTTGCGCGGCGTCACCCGCGGCACCGGGTTCGTGCTGGCGGACCGGTTGAGCGAGAACGACCAGCCTTCGAAGCCGCCGGGAACGACGGTGCGGTTCAGGGCGCCGTAGCTGCTGTAGGTCCAGGTGCTGTCCGCGCCGGTGGCGTTCCAGTAGGACCAGTACGCACCCGCCGGCGGGGTCCGCACGCACGCTTCCTTGTAGGTCGGGTTGCCCGAGACCGGGATTGCCTCGGTCGCCGACGGCCGCCCCTCGAGCCGGCACACGAACCCGAGCCCCCACTGCGCGACGCCGGCGACGGCGATCCCCGCGTCCTGCAAGGCCTGGATGCCGTTGCGGTCGGTGCCGGGGGTGGCGTTCGGCGAGCAGCGGGTGATCGTCGGGGCGGCGGTGCCACCGTTGCCGTTCAGCTCCTGGAAGTCGATGACGACGGTGACGCCGGTGAGCGCGTCGTTGCCGGTGCAGATGCCGTTGTAGCCCTTGGTCGGGTCGACGGCCGACGCGGGCGTCGCCGAGGTGACGACGAGACCGGCCATGACGGCGAGCCCGGCCAGCAGTGAAGGAAGGCGTCTCATGGTGTTACCCCCTGGTGCGTTGTGTGCGGTTGACGAGGTGGCGCAGGCCCAGGGCCAGCGCGAAGACGAGGAGGAGCGCCGCTCCGGAGAAGCGGGTCGCCAGCCAGAACGCGGAAGTGCTCGTCTGCGCGATCGCCGGACCGTGCCCGGCAGCCGCGAGCGGCTGGTCGGTCAGCGGCAGGCGCGCGGCGGTGACGAGCGGCGAGCCGTCGGCGTCGAGCCAGGTCCGCCCGGCGATCCCCGGCGCCGACGCGATGCTGACGCCCGGGTCGCTCGGCCCGCCCGGCGATTTCGGCAGCCCACCGTCGGCCAGCACCCAGGCGCCGAGCGCCTGCGCGGTCTTGCTGGCGTCGAGGCCGGCCGCCTGGCGGCCCCCGGCGACGGCTGCGGTGAGCGTGGCGTCCGGCTGTCCGCCGGGGCCGGCGACCGTGCCGTCCACGTCGGTGCGCGCGGTCAGGGCCGCGGCGGCGGACTCGAGGGCGCGCCGGTGCTCAGGGGGCCAGCCGGCGCCGCGTGCTTCGGCGGCAGTACGCGGCTCGGCGTTCAACGCCTGGATCGCGACGGCGGTCGCGGCCAGGTCCCCGGTGGCGCACGGCGTCCCGGTGAAAGCGGCTGGGAAGAGCCCGTCCGCGCATTGATGGGTGATCAGCACGCCGATGGCCGCGGTCGGATCCGCCGCCGCGGTGGTCGCCAAGATCGCCCACGCGTGCCGCTGGAGGGATCGTGTTCCGTCGGCGAACTCGCCGGTGTCGGTGAACTCGCCGGACGGGGTGCGCAACACGTCGAGGTCCTGCGTCAGCTGCGCGGCGACCGGCCCACCGGGCTCGACAAACCGCGCGATGATCTGCAGCTTCGCCAGAGGTTCTGCGTAGGAGGCCGCACCCGCTTCGTAGGGCGCACCGTGGGCGTAGGCCTTGATCGACTCGGGGTTCAGAAGGAACCGTGAGGCGCGGGCCACGGCGTCCGGCTGCTGGCCCAGGGTGCGCAGGGCAAGCACCAGGTCGGCGGTCAGGTCGTAGTCGACGAACGTCTTGCCGTCCTGGCCGACCTCGACGTGGTCGCCGTCCACCAGCCGCCCGGCGAGGTAACCGCCGAGCCGGTCCGCCGGCGTCGGCCCGGCCACCTGCGCCGGCGCGGCGGCGGGCGCGATCACGGTGCCGCGCGGTGAACCGGGTCGGACCGCGGCGGTGCCGGCCTTCTTGCTGACCGGCGGGGTCACCGCAGGACTGCCCTTCACCGGCGGCTTTTCGCCGGGTGGTGACGGGAGGCAGCCGGGATCAGGCTGCTTCGCGACGGGGGCGTGTCCCAGGGTGAGGTCGTGGAACCCGACCTGGGACAGGCCGAGCGCGGCTTGGGCACTCGCACGGATCCAGGTGTCGAGTCCGCCGATGCCGTTGGTACGGGCGGATTGGTACTCGGCCGGGGTGTAGGCGATGGCCCCGAGCTGGCCGGCCAGGCGGTTGCCCGAGTCGGCCGCCGTCGCCTGGGCGGACTTGAGGAACGCTGTCCCCGAGGTCATCGCGGAATCCACGCATGCGGCGTCGGCGAGCGCCTGGAGGATCAGGCCGGTGCTGTTCGTGTTGGGCGCCTCGGTGCCGACCCCGCCGCCCCAGCCGCCGCTCGCGGTCTGGTGCGCCTTCAGCCATCGCACGGTCTTGGTGATGGGCGCGTCGAGGTTTGCCGCGCCGGCATCGCGGGCGGCCAGCATCGCCGAAAGGGCGAGCCCGGTGGTGTCGCCGTCCGGCGGCGCCTGGTCGAACGGCTTGCCCTCATCGCAAGTCGAGATCTTGTGGCCGTCCGGGGTGACCTGATCGCCGGTCTCGGTGGTGGGGACGAGCCCGAAGAAGATCCGGAAGTAGCCTTCCGAGCACTGCTGCTTCAGCATCGTGTCGATCGCGAGCCGGTCGGTGATGCCGACGCCGGCCAGCCCGATCACCGCCAGGGCCTGGCCGAACATGTTGGCGTTGTTGCTGACGAAGTCCTTGAAGTCCGGGTTCTTCGAGTAGTCGCTGACCCGGCCCTTGTCGACGCCCGAGCGCGCGATGGTGCCGAGGGTTTCGGCGACCATGTCGTGCCCGCCGAAGTCGCGCGGGTTTCGCCCAGCGATTTCCGCGGCGACCAGCACTTTCGCGGCCGCGCCGCCGGTGATGATCGCGTCATAGCCCTGGCCGGGGACGAGGCCGTCCCAGGTGTAGTAGTCGGTCGCGTGGTGGTCGAGGTACTCGACGATCGGCGCGGCCAGGGCGCCGTCCCCGGAGGCGAACATCGCGAACAGGGTGTCGATCATCAGGCCGTGGTCGGGCAGGTCGCCACCGAGCGGGTTCTGCAGGGTCCCCTCGGGCGAAAGCTGCGCGGCAAGCCACTGCGACGTGGGTTTCGACGCGGCCAGGTCACCCGCGAAAGCGGGGGTCGACAAGCCGATAGCGCCCACCAAGACAGCGGACACCAAAGCCGCGAGGCGCGTGCCGGCCACGTGGTCCTTCCTCTCCCCAGACGCCGGCACGCGCACGAGGGAGAGTCCGGCCCTGAGGACCGGGCGTCACTCACTGCTTACGCGACAGCGATTCGACAAAACCTGCCCGAGGAGGTAATCCGACTCGTCACCCAGAGGTGACCTACGGTTGCGCGACAGCGCCGGACTTCGACCGGCTTCCCCTGCCACGGGCAGAAATCATGAAGTTGTACTGGCCAAACGCAAGGACAGTAACACCCGGTCATCCGGACGGGAACGGCAAAACTCACGTCGACTTGACCTCTGGGGTGTCGTCTGGGGGAGCCGATCCGTTTCGGTGATCCGCCCCACAAGACACGACTCAGCCCGGCGATCCCATTTCCGGCTTCCCCGCCCCGACCGGGCACCGACTGCGCGGCACGCCCCGCCGGCGCGTGCGTCGGACAGCATGCACCGTCACCGGGCTCCGACCGACCGCAGCCCGGCATCTCCGGGACGAGTCGTACGCCCAGATCCAATACCGTCCTCACGGCCCAGGAGATGCCGCTTCCCGGGCGGGTCATGTCATGTGCGACCAGTTCGACGAACCTGAATCATCCCGAGTACGACGACCTCCGACGCGTGGTCAGACCTCCTGGCGGGCCTGCCCGAGATCGATGGCTGGACCATTACTGCCGGACTGCCTGATATCTACGAAATTGGCGCGATTTTCGTCGACTGCTTCGAGGTCGATGTGCCCCCGCTCGAAGGATTTAACCGCGTATCGGTACAGGCTCAACCGTGCCCGTCGTTGCGCCGCCCGCCAGCGACTCGACGAGCTGATGTCGGCCATCGACACCTTGCTGCCCGTTCTGCTCTCAGGTGTAGCCCATGACTCCTCGATGAAGCTGGAAGGCTCAAAACAGAGAAGATCAGGGCCGCCGTCGACGAGATTGCGCGGCTCTCGGGAAACACAGCCCAGCGCCAGGGACGCTGGAGTGACCTTCGCCGCCATCTACGTTTCAGCGAAGGCCACGATCAGGCCGCAGCCGGAAGCCTGACCGAGGCCGCCACGATCGCTCTTCCGTGGGACCGCCTTGATGACGGCGGTTTCGAGCGCCTTCGTCCAAGCCAAACACTGCGCTCCCGATCCGTTCGACCCACTGAAGTGTCGGACACCGTCGCCACGGTCAAGCGGTCTCATCATCGCCACCACCAGCCGCTTCACAGCCGATGCCGCGAGCTGGGCAGAGAAACACAACGAAACGGGAGCTTCACACCTCATCGAACTCTGGCCCGACAGCAGGCTGGAGACACTTCTCGCCCAGAAACCTCACATCGCCGCCAGCCACGGCCTTCGATGAACTGCCGAGTCCTCCACTGCTTTCAGCGCGAACTCGCCACCCGCCGATGTGATGGCGAATGCCTCAACGGACCCGATGGCGGAAGAACCACGTCGAGCTTGTCGAGGCCATCGCCTCCCAAATTGTCGACGTACGCGGTCCCGTGTCTGCAACTCGCGGTCATGAACTCCTTCGAGCCCCGATCCCCATCCCACGCGAGCCGCTCCGACTCCTCCTGCCAGTTCCGACGGTTCTCCAGCGTCCGTATCGGCTGGCCGTCGCGTTTGCCCACGTTGACAGGATCAGCTTCGTCACGCCGTACGAACTCGCGTGTGCCGGCTCCATCGGGCGACTCTCTGAATCTGACCCGTTCGCGGCGGGGACCTCGCCCCATGAACGACAGCTTGCCCGCTTAGGCCATACGCGGCACGTCCGGCGCCCCCCTCAGCGGCCGGAGAGCCGCAGGGTCATCGACCGAGCGCATCGCAACCGCGTCGCCAGCGGGACGCCGCGCACGAGGCCATGACACAGGTCCGCAGCACCCGCCCTGACGCACTGCCGCAGACCGGCGCCGATGGCCAACCCCATCTCCTTGGACGATCGTCAAGATAGACACTGATCGCCCCTGACCGCAGACGCAAAGAAGGCCCAGGTCTTTGACCTGGGCCTCTGCTCCCCCGCTTGGACTCGAACCAAGAACCCTCCGGTTAACAGCCGAATGCTCTGCCAGTTGAGCTACAGGGGAATGTTGCTCACTTCCGGTGCCGGTCTCTCCGACCGACGAGAAGAACTTTAGCCCATGCCCGCACACCCTCCGCACCCACCCCCCACTTGGCGCAACCGCCCCCTCGCGGCCGTTTTCCTGGACAATGGACAGTCGGACGACCGACCGATGGAAGGCGTGGACGCGGATGAAGAAGTTCCTGCTGGGGACGGCCCTGGGGTACGTGCTGGGCGCCAAGGCAGGCCGGGGGCGGTACGAGCAGCTCGTGCGCACCTACCGCCGGGTCGTCGACCATCCCATGGTCCAAGGTGCCGCCGGGGTTGCACGGGCCAAGATCAGCGAGAAGGTCAAACGGTAGCGACGACGAACACGCGGCGGAACTCGAACCACGTCGTGCCGTCAGGGCGGGCCGGGTAGGCCGCGGCCAGCCTCGGGGCCAGCTCGGTGCGGAACTGCTCCCACTCCGCGTCGGGCAGGGCCGCGCGGATCGGGCGCAGCGCCGTCCCCGTGATCCACTCCAGCACCGGTGCCGGCCCGCGCAGCGGCTGCACGTACGTCGTCTCCCAGGCGTCGACGCCGCAGCCCGTGTCGGCCAGGAGGTTCGCGTACTCGAGCGGGCTCGAGACCGCGTCGTCCTCGCGCAGGACCACCTCGGCCAGCCTCGAGGCCCACGCCGGGGACGCCGCCAGTTCCCTCGTCAGCGCGTGCGAGGGCGCGTTGAAGTTGCCCGGGACCTGAATCGCCAGGTACGCACCCGAAGGCAACGAAGAGGCCCAGCGGCGAAGCAAAGCGGAGTGGTCCGGCACCCACTGCAGGACGGCGTTCGACACCACGACGTCGGTGTCCGGCGCCGGCGTCCAGTCGCGGACGTCGAGCAGGGACGCGTCGAGGCCGCGGGCGCGCGCGGCCGTCACCATTTCGGGTGAACTATCGCCGCACTCCAGGGCCGCGCCGGGCCAGCGGTCCCGCAGGGAAACGGTCAGGTTCCCCGGGCCGCACCCGAGGTCGACCACCCGGCGCGGAGCGGACGCACCGATGCGCGAAACCAGGTCGTGGAACGGCCGGGCCCGCAGGTCGGCGTAGTCGAGGTACTTCTCCGGATCCCACACGGCGCCTCCAAACAGTACGCTTGTACTGAGTACGAGCGTACTGCTATTCGGCGGGGTTGACCAGCTTCGCGGCCGCCTGCTCGGCGATGGCCGCCACCAGCTCGGCGTCGGTGCCCGGGTCGGGCCGGACCTGCAGGACGCTGCCATCGCGGCCGGGCACCTTGCGCTGGACGAACCACGCTCCCCCGGACCCGATCTCCTGCCGGTGCCGCGACCGGATCGAGCCCTCGACGCGCTGGTAGGCCTCGCGCGGCACCTTGCCCGGCGCGGCCAGCCGGAAGCGCACCGGCGGCAGGTCGGCCAGCACGACCGCCGCGCCCGCCTCCCCCACTTCGGCCGTCTCGGTCAGCGTGAACACGCCGTCGGCCCAGGCCGCTTTACCGATCAGGTGCCAGCCGACGCGCCGCGCGCCTGCGCCGTCCGGGATCCACAGCCCGAGCTGCGTCACGACCAGGTGCCCGCCGCCCTCGACGGGAGCGCTGTCGATGACGTCTTCGCCGGGCGAAAGCGCTCCAGTGAAGTCCGCGGGTGTGCGGTCGCCGAGCAGCCGGCGCAGGAAGGACACGTCAGCCCCACGCGCCGGCGGCCGCCTGCTCGCCGAGCGACTTCTTGTACTGCTCCAGCGCGACGAGGTCGCCGAACAGCGCGCGGTAGTCGTCCGGCGCTTCGACCGGCGAGAGCCGCTGCAGCTTGCCCTTGATCTCCGCGATCTGCCGGCCGACGAGCCCCTCCTGCAGCCGGGCGAGGATCGAGGAAATGTACCGCGAGTCGACTTCGTCCTTGGCCTGCAACGGTTCCACGGCCAGCTCGGACAGCACGCGCCGGACCGTCCCTTCCGGACAGTGCGGGGCCGCCGCGTCCAGCAGCGCCGGGCCGGTCAGGCCCGAACCCGCGCCGCCCGCCTTGAGCACGGCCTCGTGCACCGCGACGTACACCGGGTGCGTGAACGCCTCCAGCGGCAGCGCGTCGTACTCCGGCCCGGCGATCGCCGGCTGCTGCAGCGCCGCCTTCAGCGCCTCGCGCTGGACGGCGAACCGCGGGTCCTTCGGGGCCGGGCGGGCGACGTCCTGCGAAGGCGCCGGAGTCTCGGGAGCACCGACCCGGGCCGGCTGCTTGAGGGGCGCGCCGCCGCGCCGGTCGGTCGCGCCCGCGCTGCCGCGGACCCGGTTGACCACCTGGGCGACGTCCTGCCAGCCGACCCACCAGGCGAGCTTCGACGCGTAGCCGTCGCGGGCCGCGCGGTCCTTGATCGACGCGACCATCGGCACGGTCTTCTGCAGCGCCGCGACCTGGCCGTCGACCGAGTCGAGGTCGTAGTTCTTGAGCGTGCTCCGGATGACGAACTCGAACAGCGGGGTCCGCCGCGCGACCAGGTCCTTCACCGCGCTGTCGCCCTTGGCCAGGCGCAGCTCGCACGGGTCCATGCCGTCCGGCGCGACCGCGATGTACGTCTGGCCGGCGAACGTCTGGTCGCCTTCGAAGGCCTTCAAAGCGGCCTTCTGACCCGCTTCGTCGCCGTCGAAGGTGAAGATCACTTCGCCGCGGAAGGCGTCGTCGTCCATCATCAGCCGGCGCAGCACCTTCATGTGGTCCTCGCCGAACGCCGTGCCCGACGACGCGACCGCGGTCGGGACACCCGCCGCGTGCATCGCCATCACGTCGGTGTAGCCCTCGACCACGACGACCTGGTGCTTCTTCGCGATCTCGCGCTTGGCCAGGTCGAGGCCGAACATGACCTGGGACTTCTTGTAGATCGGCGACTCGGCGGTGTTGAGGTACTTCGCCGAGATCCGGTCGTCGTCGAACAGCCGCCGCGCGCCGAAGCCGACGACCTCGTTGCCGACGTCGCGGATCGGCCAGACCAGGCGCCGGTGGAAGCGGTCCATCGGACCGCGCTGGCCCTCCTTGGACAGCCCCGCCGTCAGCAGCTCCTTGACCTCGAAGCCGCGCGTGAGCAGGTGCTTCGTGAGCTTGTCCCAGCCGCCGGGGGCGTAGCCGCAGCCGAACGTCTTCGCCGCGGAGGCGTCGAACCCGCGCTCGGACAGGAAGTCGCGCGCCGCGCGGGCCTCGTCGGTGGACAGCTGCTCGGCGTAGAACTCCTGGGCCGCGCGGTGCGCCTCGATCAGCCGGCTGCGGCTGCCGCGGTCACGCTGGATCGTCGCGCCGCCACCTTCGTAGGTGAGCCGGATGCCGACCCGGTCGGCCAGCCGCTCGACGGCCTCCACGAAGGTGATCAGGTCGATCTTCTGGATGAACTTGATCACGTCGCCGCCCTCGCCACAGCCGAAGCAGTGGAAGGTGCCGTGCGTCGGGCGGACGTTGAACGACGGGGTCTTCTCGTTGTGGAACGGGCAGAGGCCCTTCAGGCTGCCCCCACCGGCGCGGCGCAGCGCCACGTACTCCCCGACGACCTCGTCGATCCGGTTCCGCTCGCGCACCTCCGCGATGTCGCTCTCCCGAATCCGTCCTGCCACGTCATCCACTCTAGCCTCGCCGTTTGCGGCACACTCGGGGCATGGCCTCCACGCCCACCGCCCAGGACACCCTCGCCGCGGAGTTCGCCGCCCACCGCGGCCACCTGATCGGGGTCGCCTACCGGCTGACCGGCACGCGCGCCGACGCCGAGGACGCGGTCCAGGAGTCCTGGCTGCGCCTGGCCGGGCTCGACGACGCGGGCCGCGCGGCGATCCGCGACCTGCGGGGCTGGCTCACCACGGTCGTCGGCCGGATCTGCCTCGACCGGCTCAAGTCGGCCGCCGCCCAGCGCGAGCGGTACGTCGGCCAGTGGCTGCCGGAGCCGGTCGTCACGCCGTTCGGGCAGCCGGTGAGCGAGGACCCCCTCGACGTCGCGGTCCGCGACGACGGCCTGCGGATGGCCGCCTTGGTCGTGCTCGACAAGCTGACCCCCGAGCAGCGCGTCGCGTTCGTGCTGCACGACGCCTTCTCGGTGCCGTTCTCGGAGATCGCCGACGCGCTCGGCGTCTCGGTCGACGCCGCCCGCCAGTACGCGTCCCGGGGCCGCAAGGCGCTCGCCGACGCCGACCCGGCCCCGCGCGTCCCGCTCGACGACCAGGCGCGGATCCTCGAGAAGTTCGTCACCGCGCTGCAGCAGGGCGACATCCGGGCCATGACCGAGCTGCTGGCCCCGGACGTCGTGCTCATCGGCGATTCGAACGGCAAGGGCCGCACCACCCGCCAGCTCATCCTCGGCCCGGACAAGATCGCCCGGTTCTTCATCGGCCTCACGCGCAAGTACGCGCCCGGCATGGTCGAACGCGGCGCGCCGGTGCTGGTCAACGGCGACCTGGGGATGTACCTGCCGCCGATGCCGGGCCGCGAAGGCTTCCTCGCCCTCGACGAGCACGTGCAGTCGGTCAGCATCCGCGACGGCAGGATCGTGGCGATCTACGACGTGGTCAACCCGGACAAGCTGACCCGGATCACGCGTCCCGGCGCCGCGCCTGAGTGATCCCGGCCGCCAGCAGGAGCACGGCGATGGCGCCGAAGAAGGCCAGGGCCCAGCCCGGGCTCAGGGGTGAGTCCGAAAGGACGGTGGCGTTGCCGCCGTCCCGGCCGGCGTTGGCTTCCCCGCTCCCGCTGAGGAACTTCGTGACGGCGTTCAGCGGCATCCACCGGTGGATCGCCTGCCCCGCCCGCGGGATCAGCGTGACGACGTTCTCCGCCATGAGCGGATAGACGACGAGCAGCGCGACCGCACCGGCGGTGTACCGCACGAGCAGGCCCACGCCGACCCCGCAGACGGCGGCCAGTGCGAACACCGGACCGGTGCCGGCGACGATCCTCCAGTCCGCGACGCTGTCCAGCGCCAGGTCGGCGTCCGGGGCGAGCACTCGCGCCACCAGCCAGGCCGAGAACGCGGCGGCCTCGCCGACGGCGAAGGCGTACCCGGCGGCGACCACGGCCTTCGCGAGCAGCGCGGGCCACCGGCCGGGCACGCCCTGGAAGGTGCTGTGGATCGTGCCGGTGTGGTACTCGCTGGTCACCGCGAGTGCGCCCAGCAGCAGGACCGCGACCAGCCCGAGCTGGTAGCCGAACTGGGTGCTCGCGACGGTCGGCGGCAGCCGCGACTCGGTCGCCGTCAGGGCGGTGAGCGCGGCCGGGCCGGCCATCGCGACCATCGCGAAGCCACCGCACACCCAGGGCGTGGCGATGCTGAAGAGCTTGATCCGTTCACTGGCGACGAGGTGCATGCCCGGAACGGTCCCGCGGCGGGCCCCCGTCGCGCGTCCGCCCGGGGTCCGATTCCCGGGGTCCTACTACGGGAGCGGGACGCGGCAGGCGTCGCCGGAAGTGAAGCCCTGGTCGACGATGCCGAGCGCGCTGTTCATCCGGGCGCGCGAGTTCTCCAGCGCGATCTGGTAGGTCAGCTCGACGACGCCCGCGCGGCCGAACTCGCGCTCGAGCTCGGCGACCTGCTCGTCGGTCACGGTGACCTGCTCGCCGGACATCGCGTCGGCGTAGGCGATCGCGAGCCGTTCCTGGTCGCTGAACGCGGGCGAGGTCGCGTAGTCGTCGATCTTCTTCAGCCGTTCGATGTCCAGGCCGTCGTGCTTCTGCAGCATCGTGCCGAAGTCGACGCACCACGAGCAGCCGATCCGGGTCGCGACGCGGTAGACGGCGAGCTCGCGCACGTTCGCCGGCACCTTCTTCGACGCCCGCTCCACCATCAGCTCGTGCACGGCGTTGGCCCGCAGCAGGCCGGCGTGGTGCGCGGCGACGGCCATCGGCTCGGGCACCGCGCCGTAGCGCCGCCCGGCGATCCGGTAGACCAGCTTGAGGAACGGGCCGGCGTCGGACGTCTTCTTGGCGGGGATGCGAGGCATCTGCGTTCTCCTTCGTTCGCGGTCACGACGAGGACGAGACCGCGGCGGGAGACGTGACAGCGGGCGCGGTGAGCCAGGCCACCAGCATGATCGCGGCCGCGGCGCCGAACACGACGGTGAGGCCGGCGGTGGTGAGCCCGCCGGTCGTGGCCAGCGCGAGCCAGCCGAACACCGCCGCGCCGGCCAGCCCGCCGGCCTGCCGGGCGAAGGTCAGCGACCCCAGCGTGACGCCCATCAGCTCGCGCCGGGCGCGGGTCTGGCCCAGGACGGTGTATGCGGACGTGCAGACCGCGAAGGCCGCACCGATCGCGAACAGCCCCGGCGCGAGGAACCAGGGACTGCCGTCGAGGGCGGCCGCGACGGCGATCGCGCCGAGCCCGGCCGTGCCGAGCAGGCAGCCGGACCGGCCCCACGCCGTCATGTCCGGGCGTTTGCGGGCCAGTGCGGCGAAGGAGGCGGACAGCGCGAGTTGCCCGGCGGTCATCGCGACGAGCAGCAGACCGGTCCCCGCCGCGTTGGCTTTCAAGGCCGCGACCAGGGCGACGTAGGTGAACGTGCCGTAGAGCGCGGCGCCGGCCAGTCCGTTGACCAGCACCGCGCGCGCCAGGACGGCGTCCGCGAAGACCTTCGGCGAGATCAGCGGGCTCGGGGTGCGGCGCTGCCGGCGCACGAACAGGAATCCCGCGGCCACGGCGGTCCCGACCAGGATCGGCGTCCACAGTGGACTTCTTGCGAGTGCGTCGAAGGTGCCGAGCGCGACGACCGCGGAGCCCGCGACGGTGAGCAGCACACTGCTCCCGGCGTCGAACTTCTCCTTGGTACGACGGGGTTTCGCGGGCAGGCCGCGCAGGCCGAGCAGCAGCGCGGGCACGCACAGCGGGAGGTTGACCAGGAAGATCCAGCGCCAGCCCGGGCCGGCGGCGAGCAGCCCGCCCAGCGGCGGCCCGCCGAGGGTGGCGGCTGCGAAGACCGCCGTCTGCCAGCCCTGGCGGCGCAGCAGCTCGTCGCGCTCGAACAGCTCGCCGAGCGCGCTCATCGCCGTGACGATCAGGCCGCTCCCGCCCAGGCCCTGCAGTGCGCGGGCGGCGATCAGCGAGCCGAGGTCGGGCGCGGCGGCGCACCACGCCGACGCCGCGGCGAACACCAGGACCGAGCCGGCGAACGAGATCCGGCGGCCGTGGAGGTCGCCGAACCGGCCGTGCAGCGGCGTCGCGACGGTGAGCGTGAGCAGGCCGGCGGCGGTCACCGCGACGAGGCCCGTGCGGGCGTGCAGGTCTTCGCCGATCGAGGGCAGGGCCGCGGTGACGATCAGGCCGTCGAGCTGGGCCATGGCCATCCCGAGCAGGAGACCCGCGAAGGCGAGGTTCCGAGATGCGTGCATAAAGCACACGTTATAACGTGCCTTATGCACACATCAACCCCGGACGGCGGCCCTGCCCTCTTCCGGCTGGTCCGGCACTGGTCGCGCCAGTGGGCGCCGGACGTCGTCGAGCGGTTCGCCGAGGGCGCCCCGACGTGGACAGTGCCGAACCTCCTGGTCATCCAGGCCGTCGACGGTGCCACGGCGGCCGAGGTGACGGTCGCCGACGTGGCCCACCAGCTGGGCATCGACCGCTCGGTGGCCAGCCGGATGGTCGCCGAAGCCGGCCGAGACGGCTTCGTGAAACGCTCGACGTCCGCCCGGGACGCGCGCCGGGCAGTCCTGACGCTCACCGACGCGGCGAAGGAGTTCCTCGCGGCTTCGCAGGCCCACCAGCGTCAGGCGTTCGAGGCACTCGTGGGCCACTGGCCCCGCGAGGACCGTGAACGCTTCGCGGGCTACCTGAGCCGGCTTGCCGACGAAGTCCTCGGCTAACCCAGGATTTCGTTCAGGACTTCCCAAGCCCGCCAGGCGCGCGTGACGCCGAACTGGGCGGTGAACCGCAAGGCCGCGCGTACGTCTTCGGGCGCCGCGCCGCCCCTCAGCGCGCGTCCGACGTGGATGCGGAACGTGTCTTCCAGGGTCTGGTAGTGGACGTCGACGCTGAGGCTGACCAGGCCGCGCTCGCGTTCGCTGAGCGTGCCGGGTCCGTGTCCGGCGCGCATCGCCGACTGCAGGTCGAAGTACCCGGCGAAGTGCGGGTCCAGCTCGGTCAGCCGCGCCCGCACTTCGTCCGGCAACGGGCTGGGGCCGTCCAGCACCGGCTCGGGGCCCGCCCGTTCCGGGTCGATGCCGAGCTCCGCTTCGAGCTCGGCGATCCGCTCGATGCCCGCGGTCGCGGCGTGGTAGCCGCAGTCGTAGGAGACGAACCGCAGCAGCTCGCGAATGTCCGAAGTGGACACTCCGGCGGCCAGGCCGGCCCGGACGTGCGCGGTGAACGCCAGGCCCAGGCTCGCCTGGCAGACGTCGGCCGTGACGCAGAGGAACGTCTTCTCGCGGTCGGTCAGCTCCGGGATCGCCCGGACGTGCTTCGCGGTGGCGCCGACCATCCGGGCGAACGCCGGGTCGAGCGCGGCCAGCCTGCCGAGGCTGGTTTCGGTCGTGGTCAAGAGCGTGCTCCCTCAGTGTGGTGAACATTCGTAGCGCTACAGCTGTAGTGCAAATGACGCTACACCTGTAGCGCAATGGGTGTCCAGCTACACTGGGCCGACCATGACCGAGAACCGCCGCCGCCCCAACGCCCGAGGCCAGGGCGAACTGCTGCGCGAAGAGATCGTCACGGCCGCCGTGCGGATGCTCGACGAGCTCGCCGACGACGAAGCGCTGTCGCTGCGGGCCGTCGCGCGCGAGGTGTCGATCGCGGCGACGTCGGTCTACCTGCACTTCCCGGACCGCGACGCGCTCGTGCTGGCCGCGATGCAGCGCTGCCACGAAGAGCTCGTCGGCGCCGGGGACGCCGCGGCCGCCGAAGCCCCCGATCCGGCGGCCGCGCTGCGCGCCCGGATCCTGACGCAGGCGGCGTGGGCGCGCGAGCACCCCGGGCTCTACAAGGTGCTGCACGAGAGCAAGGTCCACCGGCGGCTCGGCATGCCGTTCAAGGAGGTCATGGTCGCGCGCACGATCGACGCGGTCCAGGCCTGCATGGACGCGGGCCTGGCGCCCGCCGACGACGCCACGACCGTCGCCATCGACCTGCGGACCGCCGTCAACGGCATGCTGGCGCAGCGGATCAACGAACCCGACCTGCCGTGGCCGCCGGCCGTCGAGCAGGTCGACCGGTTCCTCGTGAAGCTGGTCGGCCTGCGGCGCTGACTTGTGATCACAGCGGGAACCGGCTTGGGTGGGCGGGTATGAGCCTCCAGACGGTGGTCCCGCGGATGGTGGTGCGCGACCTCGTCGCCGCCGTGGCGTTCCTGCGGTCGGTGTTCGGCGCGACCGGCGAGGTCGAAAGCGGGCGCCCCGCCGAGATCCGCATCGGCGACTCGCTGGTGATGGTGTCGGCCGAAGGCGAGCGCGAGCTGTTCCCGGCGTTCCTCTACGTGTACGTGGCCGACGCGGACGCGACGTACCGCCGGGCGCTGGACTGCGGCGCGACCAGCCTCGAGCCACCGGCGAACACGCCCTACGGCGACCGCCGCGCGATGGTCCGCGACCCGTTCGGCAACGTCTTCCAGATCGCCCACCGCCGCGGCTGACCGCGATCCCGCGGTTCGGCCATGGCCGGCTCGATGACCCGGCTGACGCGCACCAGCCGGGGCGCGCGGTGCCGGAGCTCGGCGAGCAGGTTCACTCGCCCGTGCTGCCGTCGATCGACTCGCGGATGAGGTCGGCGTGGCCGTTGTGGCGGCAGTACTCCTCGACCATGTGCACCAGGATCCAGCGCAGGCTCGGCGAAGTGCCGTCCCGCCGCGTGTGCTTGGCCGCCTGGGAAAGGTCGCCGTTCGTCACCGCCTCCGCGTACAGCTCCCGAGACCGCGCCACCGCCCCCTGCCAAAGTTCGCGAAGCTGCTCCGGAGTGTCTTCCGCAGCGGAATCCCAGTCCCAGTCCGGGTTTTCACGCCAGTCGACGGTGTTCCACGGCTCCGCGGGCTCGCGGTCGAACAGGACGCAGGAGAACCAGTAGTCCTCCACGTACGCGAGGTGCTTGAGCAGCCCGCCCAGCGTCAAGGTGGACGGCGGGTGCGTCGCGCGCAGGGCCGCCTCGGCCAGCCCGGCGCACTTCCACGCCAGGGTGTCGCGGTGGAAGTCGAGGAAGCCGAGCAGGATCGCGGCTTCGTCGCCGTCGACGGGCGGCTCGGTCCGCCCCTGGTCGTCCACTGAGGTCACGGACGCCGACTGTACCGAAATTGTCGGACCCCTCCACTAGGTTTCCGGCATGGCTGAATTCGTACTGGTGGCAGGCGCTTGGCTCGGTTCGTGGGCGTGGGACGACGTGGTCCCGGGGTTGCGCGAAGCGGGCCACGGCGCCCACGCGGTGACGTTGTCCGGCGTCGCCGAAAAACGCGACGTGCCGGCCGGGCAGCAGCGGCACGTGCAGGACATCGTCGACGTCGTCTCGCAGGGCGACCTGCGGGACGTCGTGGTGGTCGGGCACAGCTACTCCGGCATCCCGGTCGGGCAGGCGGCCGAGCGGATCGGCGACCGGCTGAACCGCGCGGTGTTCGTCGATTCGAACGTGCCTGCCGACGGGGAGTCCTTCACCGCCGTCTGGTCCGAGGCACAGGTCGCGGCCCTCACCGAGCGCGGCTTCTGGCCGCCGCTGACCGCGGAAGACTATGCGGGCCAAGGACTTTCGGACGCCGAGATCGCCCGGATCGTCGAGGGCTCGACCCCGCACCCGGCCGCGTCGCTCACCGAACCCGCGGTGCTCACACGCCCGCTGGGCGAAATCCCGGCGACCTACGTCAAGTGCCTGCTCGACGGTGACACGCCCAGCCCGGACGTCGTCAAGCTGCTGGAAAGCGACCGCTGGCAGCTGGTGGAGCTGGACACCGGGCACTGGCCGATGTTCTCGCGGCCGAAGGAGCTGACCACGATCCTGCTGGAGGCGGCCCAGGGCTGACCGTCGCCGGTCACGGCGTCAGGGCGCGCACGTCCCAGACCCACACCCCGCCGACGAACTCCGCCGGTTTGCGCAGCAGGAGCTCCACAGTGGACTTCAGCGCTTCCTGGTTCTGGCGGGGGCCGACCACCAGCACGTCCGCGTTCCAGGCGCGCAGGTCGGTCAGCGCCTGGGTGCGGTCGGCTTCGGTGACGTCCGCGGCCTGGCCCGTCTTCTCCACTTCGGCGAACAGATCCGAGGTCGGCAGGGGCACGGCGCCGTAGCGGCCGCGGCGGTCGTCCGGTGAGGTCGGGCCGACGAAGTAGCCCTCGGGCATCGGGTAGCCGAGGCCCGCGTCGACCTGCCAGTGCAGCGGCTCGGCCTCGCCGGTGCTGGGCAGCGGCACCGGCACGAGCGAGCCGCCGGGGGCGATGTACTGGCGCCAGATCCCGTCGGCGAAGAAAGGAGGCGAGAGCGGGCGTTCGTGCGTCACCAGCTCCGTCGGCGCGATCGGCAGCAGCACCGCCACCACCGCGCCGATCCAGATCATGCGCAGCGGGAACGCGGGCTTGCCGTCGAGGGGCTCCGGCTGCTCGGCCGCCGCCGTCCAGACGCGGTGCGTCGCGATCGCCAGGAGCCCGCCGACCACCGGGATGCAGCCCATCGCGAGCCGGGATTCGAGCAGCGAGTCCAGCAGCGGCAGCTGCCCCAGCCACTTCCACGGGCCGGGGACGCCGGTGTCGTCGTGCGCCACGGTGATCTCGATGCCGAGCGAAAGCACGGCCATCACGTACATCGTGATCGCGAGCGCGCGCGAAACGACGTCACGCCACAGCCAGATCGTGAGCACGACCATGAGCACGATCAGCGGCCAGCCGAAGAACGCGTTCTCCTCGGTGCGGTTCATCGACACGTCCGCCGCCGCCTCGGGCGCGCCGGCGATCGACTGCGTCGCGAAGCGCGTGAACGCCGCCGTGTCGTTGCCCGCCGAACCGTGCAGCAGCGAGTGGAAGCTCTGCGGGCCGAAGAACTGCCAGTACAGCGGGAACCCGGCGATCAGCAGCGCGACGACCGCGCCGATGCCGATCCCCTTGCCCAGCGGCGCCAGCATGCCGCGGATCTCCGCGCGGTGCGGGATCAGGTACGCGACGGCGAACACCACGAACGTGATGGCGAAGATCATCAGCGGCTCTTCGCCCAGCAGGATCTGCCACGCGACGAGCAGCCCGAGCACGATCCCGTTGCGCACCGGGCGTTCGCCGTGCGCGAGCTGGATCGTCTTGAGCGCGATGAACGGCAGCACGAACAGCACGACGAAGTTCGGGTGCGCGTTGCCGTGCGAGATCATCGGCGGGGCGAAGCCGCAGAACGCGCCGCCGATCGCGGCCGCGGTGCGGTTCGGCACCAGGTGGCGGGAGAACACCCAGTACCAGCCGGTCGCGGTGCCGGCGAGCCCGGCGGTGAGCACGATCGCCCACGTCAGCGTCGCGCCGAAGGTCAGCGTGATCGGCGCGAGCGGGATGTTGAGGCCGAACATCGCCGCGTTGGCCGCCATGTTGACGCCGAGCGGGTAGTTCTGGAGGTCCGTGGTGAACGGGTTCTGGAAGTGCAGGACGGCCTTCGCGACGACCGTCGAATACCACTCCCACTGGCTCTGGTCGGCCGCGCCGTTCCAGAGGTAACCGCGCTTGAGGTCGAACCAGAGCCCGTTGTAGAGCAGGATCGTGAAGAGCAGGAACCCGCCGGTGATCGCGGAGTCCTGCCACGCCCAGCGCTTCGGGCCTTCGGGTGGTTCGGGAGCGGGCGGGACGAGATCGGGGACGGCTTCGGACTTCAAGCTCACGGTTCGACCACCCTGGCGAGGAAGTGGAGAGCTCCGGTGCCGGCGTGCCGGACCAGCAGCAGGAACGGCCGGTCGACCGTGACGGTGACCGGGTCGTCGATGATCATCGAGGTGAGGCGCATGGTCAGCGCGGTCGCCGCGGCCCCCTCGAAGCCCTGTTCGTCCACCCGCAGCACGGCCTGGTGCAGCACCTCGGACACGGTCAGCCGCGGGTCCGGGGAGAGCCCGCTCAGGTCGGCCCGGCCGGTGAACATCGTGGTGACGCCGAGGCCGCGCAGCACGCCGGTGAGCGTGCTGGGGATGTCCAGCGAGATCTTCGGCAGCGCGAGCTCGACCGGCTTGAAGGCGATGGCGTCGAGCAGGCTGGTGAGCGTCGGCTGGTCGAGGGCCGCTTCGGCGTCGGCGAGGTCGCCGTCGGGCAGCAGCACCACGGCCTGCAGGCCGCCCGCCGCGACCAGCTGCACGGCCTGCCAGCCGGCGGCGTGCGCGTAGCCGACGCGTTCGCTGAGCCACATGGTCGGGACGTCCCGGGTGCCCGAGGGCGCGTGGAACGGCGCGTCACCGGTGTTCGCCTCGCGGAAGGGCAGCTTCCACGCGGCTTTGAGGTAGAGGGCGTTGACCAGCACGGCGGCCACGTCCGAGTCGATCGAGCCGGGCGGCAGCAGCTGCGGGATGAGGCCGCGCGTGGTGCGCCCGACATCCTCGTTGATCAGGGCGCGCGCGGCTTCGGGCTCCTTCTCGAAGGGAGCGCTCGCGACGGCAGCACCCGGCCACCCGGCCAGCTCGGCCTTGAAGGAGTCTTCGAGCGGCAGCCGGTCGTCGGCCCACAACGTGTTCGAGACGGCCAGCTCGGCTTGCTCGCCCCGGGACTCTTCGACGAGCTGCACGGCTTCCCGCAGCAGGGCGGCCTGCTCCCCGGGATCGCCGAGCAGGGCGACGAGCTCCTCGCGGGTCTCCCCCCGGGCGGCCAGTGCGGCCAGGGTCAGGGCGCTGGCCACCGAATACGGCGAGAAACAGGAGTTCCCGCCCTCGGCACCGAGGGCCGCGTGGACGGCGAGGGCGAACCGGAGGTGGCTGTCCGTGGCCATGCGGGCGAGACTACCGGAACGGTTCACCCTGCCGGGCGGCCACGCGGAACTCCGCCCACGGGTGACAAATCCCCCATGCGGCGGACACCGCCGAATGCCAGCGAACCGGGCCCGGCCCGTCAGCGGTGGTGGCGGGTCACGTGCCAGGAGTACCACGTGTGGGCCTGCGCGTCGGTGAGGGAAGCGACCTGGTCGATCACCACCCGCAGCAACCCCGCGTCGTCGCGGGCCGCCTTCCAGGCGGGGACGAACAGCGGGTCCAGGGACTCCGGGGCCCGGCGGGCCAGCGCGTGAACGAGCTCCACCAGCAGCTCGCGCTGGCCCTCCTGCATCGCCAGCCGGCGGCGGTCGCTCATCACGTACCGCAGCGCCAGCGCCTTCAGCAGCGCCACCTCCGCGGCCACCTGCTCGGGGACGCACAGCCGCGCCCGGTAACGCCCCAGCGGCCCCTCGCCGAACTCCGCGCGGGTGCCCGTGACCGCCGCCGTCGTGAAGCGGCCGACCAGCTCGCTCGTCAGCCGCTTCAACGCCACCTGCGCGCCCGGGGAACCGTCCGGCTCCGCCGACGTCAGCGCCGCCACCACCGGCAGCGCCAGCAGCTCCGCCGCCGCATCCTCCAAAGTGGACACCGACTGCGCCGAGAAGTGCTTGGCCGCGGCCTCGGCGACGGCCGCGCGCTCGTCCGGGTGGGCCAGCACGCGCAGCTTGATCCGGCCGGCCAGCACCCCGTCTTCGACGTCGTGCACCGAATACGCGACGTCGTCCGCCCAGTCCATGATCTGGGCTTCCAAACACGTCTGCTCGTCCGGCGCCCCGGACCGGACCCAGGAGAACACCGGGACGTCGTCGGCGTACACGCCGTACTTCACCTGCCCCGGCTTGCGCGGCCACGGGTACTTCGTGGTCGCGTCCAGGCACGCGCGGGTCAGGTTGAGCCCCACCGGGTCACCCTCGGCGGAAATCAGCTTCGGCTCCAGCCGGGTGAGGATGCGCAACGTCTGCGCGTTGCCCTCGAAGCCGCCGCACGCGGTGGCCACCTCGTCGAGCGCGCGCTCGCCGTTGTGCCCGAACGGCGGGTGCCCGATGTCGTGCGCCAGCCCCGCGGTGTCGACGAGGTCCGGGTCGGCGCCCAGCTCCTCGGCGATGCCCCGCCCGATCTGCGCGACCTCCAGCGAATGCGTCAGCCGGGTGCGCGGGACGCCGGTGACCTCGGCGCCCTCCCCCGGCCCGACCACCTGGGTCTTGCCGGCGAGCCGCCGCAGCGCCGCCGAGTGCAGCACGCGGGCCCGGTCGCGGGAGAACGCGCTGCGCCCGTCCGCGCGCGTGCCGGGCAGCGCCGCGCCCTTGGCCGGTTCCGGCAGCAGGCGGGCGGTGTCGTGCTCGGTGTAGTCCACCCGACCAGCCTAAACGCGGCCACCGACAGTTCTCAGCCCAGGAACGTGGCGAAGAGATCGTCGGCCGGGGTCTTCGTCAGCCGGTAGTACAGCAGCGCGCCGGTCTCGCGGACGATGTAGCGCACCTGGGTGACGCGCTCCTGCACGATCGGCCCGCTGTGCGTCGGCGCGGTCCAGGCGTCCAGCCCCAGGTCGTCGGCCATGGTCCGGGCCCGGAACGAGTGCCACGGGTCGCTGACCAGCACGGCCGTGTGCCAGCCGCGCCCCTGGACCTCGTCCGCGACCGCCCGGAGGCTGCGCAGCGTGTCGCTGCCCTCGCCGACGGCCAGCGTCGCGGCGGACGGCACGCCGTGGCGGGTCAGCCACAGCTGGCCGGCCCGGGCCTCGGTGAAGTTGTCCTCGGCCTTCTTGCCGCCCGCGGTGACGATCGTCTTCGCGACGCCCGAGTCGTAGAGCTGCTTCGCCTTGACCAGCCTGGCCGCGTAGATGTCCGACGGCTTGCCGTTGTACTGCGCCGCCCCCAGCACCACGATGACGTCGGCGGGGGTCCGGTCGTTCACGCGCGCGACCTGCCAGACGCGGAACGCCGTGCCGCCGACGAGCGCGAGCAGCATGAGGACCGTGCCGAAGGCGATCCGGCGCGCCCAGCTCGCGAGCGTCGGTTTGGTGCGTTCAGCGGTACCCACCCGGCCCATCTTGTCAGAAGGCCGGTGGCCGCTCAGAGCCAGCCGCGCTCCTCCGAGACCCGCACCGCTTCGGCCCGCGTCCGCGCGCCGGTCTTGCCGATCGCGGCCGACAGGTGGTTGCGGACGGTCCCTTCCGACAGGTGCAGGGCCCGCGCGACGTCGGCGACCGTGCTGCCGTCCTTGGCTTCCCGCAGCACATCCCGCTCCCGTACGGTCAGCGGGCTGGCCCCGGTGGCCAGCGACTCGGCGGCCAGCGCCGGGTCCACCACCCGGAGTCCACTGTGGACTCGCCGGACGGCCTCGACGAGCTGCTCGGGCGGGGCGTCCTTGACGACGAACCCGGCCGCGCCCGCCGCCATCGCGCGCGCCAGGTAGCCGGGCCTGCCGAACGTCGTGCAGATGATCACCCGGCACGACGGGAGCGCCGCTCGCAGGTCGGCCGCCGCCTCGAGCCCGTCCTTGCCCGGCATCTGCACGTCGAGCAGGGCGACGTCGGGCTTGACCTCACGCGCGGCGGCCACCACCTCGTCACCGGAACCGACCTGCCCGACCACCTCGATGTCCGATTCCAGGCCCAGCACGGTGGCCAGCGCCCCGCGCACCATGGCCTGGTCGTCGGCCAGCAACACCCGGATCAAGCGAGTCCTCCCGCGGGTTCGGCGCGCACGGCCGGGGCGGCCGCGCGGGGTTCCGGCAGCGGGATCTCCGCCCGCACCAGCAATCCTCCCCCGGGCCGGGCCGACGCGCGCAGGGTGCCCCCGGCCGCGGCCAGCCGCTCGGTCAGCCCGCGCAGGCCGTTGCCCGGCACGACCTCGGTGGCCCGCCCGTCGTCCTCGACCTCCAGCCAGGTGTCCCCCAGCTTCACCTTGACCAGCTTCGCGCCGGAGTGCCGCAGCACGTTCGTCACGGCCTCGCGCAGCACGTACCCGAAGACGCTCTGGAACTCCGGGCGCACGTTGTCGACCGCGTGCGGCAGGTCGGCGTCGATCTCCGCGGCCCGCAACGCGGCCCGGGCGCCGACGATCTCGGCCGACAACGACACCTCGCGGTACTCCGACACGGTGGCGCGGACGTCGGACAGCGCGCTGCGCGTGAGGCCCTCGACCTCGCGGATCTCCTCGACCGCGCGCGGGATGTCGCCGGCGCTCTCCAGCACCCGCCGGGCCAGCCCCGCCTTGACGGTGATCGTGGTGAGGCTGTGCCCGAGCAGGTCGTGCAGGTCACGGGCGACGCGCTCGCGTTCGTTCGCCACCGCGAGCGTGGCGATCTCCTCGTTGGCCAGCTGCAGCCGCCGGACCGCCCGGACCAGGCTGGACATGAAGAACATCGCCAGCGTCACCGACCCGACGGTGACCAGGTCACCCCAGTTGTCCGCGAACCGGCCGTCCAGCAGCAGGATCCCGGCCCCGATCAGCAGCGCCGCGCCGTCGAGGAGCACCACCCACGCCAGCGGCAGCAGGAACACCAGCGCGGCGGTGCCGTAGAGCATGACGAACGGGTTGGCGTGCGTCGCGCCGACCACGGCGAGGCCCAGTGCGAGCATCCAGATGCTGTAGGCGAACCGGAACGGGCGGCCGCGGTCGAACGCCAGCGGGAACAGCGCGTACGAGATCGCGACGGCGTAGACGAGCACCCACAGCGCCACCACCTCCGGCGTCACCGGGTCCCGGGCCAGCAGCGACTTCGTCACCGGGATGAGATACGGCAGGGTAAACACGACCGACAGGATCGGCCACCGGAGCTTGTCCGGCCCGCTGCGGCCCCGGTTGGGCGGCGGGTCCTCCCACCACGTTTCGTGGTGGCCCAGCCCGTACTGCTGCGCTTCGTCCTTGGCCATCGCCGTTCCCATTCCCCGTCCCCGGCCCTCAGACCCGGGCGCTGTCCTTACGGTAACGCCTGATCACCAGCGCCCCCAGCACGACCGTCCACCCCGCGAGCACCGCCACCGCGTTCGGCAGCGACACGACCATGTCGGTGGTCACCGCGGGCCGGGCCAGCTGCAGCACCCAGTACGTCGGCATGATCTGCGCGAGGTCGTGCATCCAGGACGGCATGGTCTCGATCGGGATCCACAGCCCGCCCAGGAAGCCCATGCCGAGGGTGACGAGCATGTTGATCGGCTGCATCGACTCGGGCGTGCCGAACTGCCCGATCAGCAGGCCGAGCAGCACGAGCGGGATCGTGCCGAGGAAGATCCCGGCGAAGATCCGGATCCAGCCCGAGGCGTCGAGGTGCACGCCCTCGACGGTGACGGCCAGCAGCGGCACGAGGATCAGCGCGGGCAGGCCGACGAGCATGCCCGAAATGCCCTTCCCGGCCAGGTAGCCCGTGCCGGTCAGCGGGGTCAGCCGCAGCTGCCGCTGCCAGCCGAGCGCCCGCTCGATCGCGAGCCGGGCGCCACTGGTGTTGGCCGCGGCGAACGTGCCGAAGGTCATCATGTTGATCATGACCACGGCGGTGAACAGCGCGTGGTCGGGCGCGTCCGCCTTCACGAAGACGTTGGCCTGCAACAGGAACATCAGCACCGGGAACGCGATGACGAAGATCAGGAACCGCGGCGCCCGGAAGTTCCGGCGGATCTCGGTGAACAGGTAGGCGGCGTTCATCGCACGGACTCCGGGGTCTCGTCGGCGGTCAGGGAGAGGAAGGCGCCTTCGAGGCCGACGGCGCTGATTTCGACGTCGTGCACGGCGGGCACCGCGGCTTTGAGCGCCCACAGCGTCGCGTCGGAGTCGCCGGTGGAGATCGCGACGCGGTCACCGCGCAGCTCGAACTCCTTGACGCCGGGCAGCGCCGCGATCACGGCTTCTGCGGCGCCGGGGACGGCGGCCCGCAGCGTGCGGCCGCCGGCGAGCGCGCGCACCTCGGCGACCGACCCGTCGGCGACGACGCGGCCACGCCGCATCAGCACGACGCGGTCGGCGAACTCCTCGGCTTCTTCGAGGTAGTGCGTGGCGAACACGACCGTGCGGCCGGACTCGGTGAACGAGTACATCGACTGCCAGAACTCGCGGCGGGTCCCGACGTCCATCGCGGCCGTCGGCTCGTCGAGGATCAGCAGGTCGGGGTTGCTGACCAGGGCGACGGCAAAGCGCACGCGCTGCTTCTGCCCACCGGAGAGCTTGTTCGCGCGGCGGCCGGCCAGCTCGTCGACCCCGGCGGCGCGCAGGGCCTCGGCCACCGGCATCGGCCGGCGGTGCAGGGCCGCGACCATGCCGACGGTCTCCCCGACGGTCAGGTCGTCCATCAGGGCGCCGCCCTGCAGCATCGCGCCGATCAGGCCGGCGCGGACCGCGTCGATCGGCTTGCGGCCGAAGACGCGCACGTCACCCGCGTCCGGCGTGGTCAGGCCGAGGATCATGTCGA
Organism: Amycolatopsis sp. NBRC 101858; assembly: GCF_030269325.1. Lineage (GTDB taxonomy): Bacteria > Actinomycetota > Actinomycetes > Mycobacteriales > Pseudonocardiaceae > Amycolatopsis > Amycolatopsis ponsaeliensis. The sequence goes on from NZ_BSTD01000003.1 coordinate 811,723, forward strand.
CGGTGGTGGACTTGCCGGCGCCGTTGGGGCCGAGCAGGGCGACCACCTCGCCCGGGGCGATCGTCAGGTCGACGCCGTCGACCGCGTGGACTTCGCCGTAGTGCTTGCGCAGGCCGGTGAGGTGGACCGCGGCCCCCGCCGCCACCGCCTGGATGTCGTTTTCTCGCATGCCCCCAGGCTGCCGCCCGGGAGGCCCGGGTCCCCGGATCGTGCGTCACGTTCTGACCGTGACAGGTGTCAGGGGTACCCGGGCAGCGGGTGGTTCAGCAGCCGATCAGACGGCCGGCCAGGTAGGACTCCAGCTTGTCGATCGCGACGCGTTCCTGCGCCATGCTGTCGCGGTCGCGGACCGTGACGGCGTCGTCCTCGAGGCTGTCGAAGTCGACCGTCACGCAGTACGGCGTGCCGATCTCCTCCTGGCGGCGGTAGCGCTTGCCGATCGACCCGGCGTCGTCGAAGTCGATGTTCCAGTGCTTGCGCAGCAGGTCGGCGACGGCCTTCGCCTTCGGGGTCAGGTCGGCGTTGCGCGAGAGCGGCAGCACCGCGGCCTTGAACGGCGAGAGCCGCGGGTCGAGCTTCAGCACCACGCGGGTGTCGGTGCCGCCCTTGGCGTTCGGCACCTCTTCCTCGTGGTAGGCGTCGACCATGAAGGCCATCATCGACCGGCCGACACCCGCCGCCGGCTCGATGACGAACGGCCGGTACCGCTGGCCCGAGGCCTGGTCGAAGAACGACAGGTCCTGGCCCGAGTGGTTCGAGTGCGTGGTCAGGTCGAAGTCGGTGCGGTTGGCGATGCCTTCGAGCTCACCCCACTCCTGCCCGGCGTTGAACGCGAACCGGTACTCGATGTCGACGGTGCGCTTCGCGTAGTGCGAGAGCTTTTCCTTCGGGTGCTCGAAGTGGCGCAGGTTCTCGGCCTTGATGCCGAGGTCGGTGTACCACTTCGTGCGCTCGTCGATCCAGTACTGGTGCCAGGTCTCGTCCTCGCCCGGCTCGACGAAGAACTCCATCTCCATCTGCTCGAACTCGCGCGTCCGGAAGATGAAGTTGCCCGGCGTGATCTCGTTGCGGAACGACTTGCCGATCTGGCCGATGCCGAACGGCGGCTTCTTCCGCGTCGTCGTCTGGACGTTCGAGAAGTTGACGAAGATGCCCTGCGCCGTCTCCGGGCGGAGGTAGTGCAGGCCCTCTTCGGACTCCACCGGGCCGAGGTAGGTCTTCAGCATCATGTTGAAGTCCCGCGGCGCCGTGTACTTGCCACGGGTGCCGCAGTTCGGGCACGGCACGTCGGACAGGTCGTCCTCGGAGGTCTCCTTGCCGCTGCGCGCCGAGTACTCCTCGGCGAGCTGGTCGGCGCGGAACCGCTTGTGGCACGAGAGGCACTCGATCAGCGGGTCGGTGAACACGTTGACGTGCCCCGAAGCCACCCACACCTGCCGCGGCAGGATCACCGAGGAGTCGAGGCCGACGACGTCGTCGCGGCCCTGGACCACGGTCTTCCACCACTGGCGCTTGATGTTGTCCTTGAGCTCGACCCCGAGCGGCCCGTAGTCCCACGCCGAGCGGGTACCGCCGTAGATCTCTCCGCTGGGGAAGACGAAACCACGGCGCTTGCACAGGCTGACTACGGTATCGATGGTGTTCGTGGGCACTCCACGCTCCGGAAGCATGCGGGGACGGTTATCGGACTAGAACGTCCAGGGTATCCGCCTGGGCCCAGGGCTTTTCGCGCAGGCTACGGCCGGGACACCAGCGATGCCGTGACGACCCGGTTGTCCTCGTACCCCTCGCTCCCGCCGACGTACTCGCCACCGCAGGTGACCAGGAGCAGCTTGTGCGGGCCGTCCGGGTCGAACAGCTGCTCCGAGCGGCCGGCCAGCTCGGACTTGTGGATGGTCTCGGCCGCGTCGACCCGGTAGACCCAGGCACCGCCCGCGGCGTCGGTCAGCTTGACCTCCTGGCCCTGCTTGACCTGCCAGAGCTCGGTGAACGGGCCCTTCTTGCCCTTCCAGTTCACGTGCCCGGACAGCAGGGCGACCCCGTGGTCGGCGCCCAGCTTCGCGCCCCACCACGCGGCTTCGTCGAGGCCTTCGGGGATCTTGAGGGCGCCCGCGTCGTCGAGGTCCTCCTGGACGAGCTTCGCGGCTCCGCCACCGGGCAGGGACAGCTGCGCGGGAGCCTGACCGGTGTCCTGCTTCGCGGGCTGGTCGGCGGCCGCCACCGGCGTGGTCGTGCCGTTCGCACCGGCCGGTTCATCCTTTCCGGTGAAGATGAGCAGCGTGGCGACGAGCGCCGCGACCAAGAAAGCGCCGGCGACGCCGACGATCCACCAGCGGCCGGGGCCCTGCTTCCGCTCCGCCGGACTCTGCTCCTGCATGCGCTTGTGCTCCTTCGCTGTCGTGCCGTTGCGAAGACACACATGCGCCGGCGGGCGCAGGAGGTTGCACCGAACTCGGTCAGCCCGTGGGGCGCGTCACCAGCCGGGCCGTGACCAGGCGGTTCTCGTCGTAGCCCTCGGTGCCGCCGACGTAGTCGCCGCCGCAGGTCACCAGCACCAGGCGGTGCGGGCCGTCCTGGCCGAACCACTTCGCGGCCTGCTCCGGCAGCGTCTCCTTCGGCAGCGTCGTCACGGTGTCGACGCGGTAGACCCAGCGGCCGCCCCGCGCGTCGACCACGCTCACCTCGTCGCCGTCGCGCATGCGCCAGAGCTCGTCGAACGGCCCCCGCTGCCCTTCCCAGTTCACGTGCCCGGACAGCAGCGCCGCGCCCTGGGCCGCGCCCAGCTTCGCGCCCCACCAGGCCGCGTCGCCCAGGCCGCGCGGGATCGGGAGCACGCCGCGGTCGGTGAGCTCCGTGCGGACCAGGCGGGCGGTGGCGCCGTCGGGCAGCCGGACCGTGCCCGGGCGCTGCTGCGCGGCGGACTCGCTGTCCGCGGGCAGCACGGCCGGGGCCGCGTTCTCCCCCGGCAGCGAGCCGGGCGGGGGCGCGGCGGCCTGCGTGGCCGTCGGCGGCAGCCAGGTCAGCACGATGACCCCGGCCGCGAAGGCGGCCACGGCCAGCGCCGCCGAGACGGCGGCCAGCCCGGTGCGCAGCACCTAGTCCGTCCCGGACTTGCGCCGCCTGCCGAGCAGCAGCGCGACGGCCCCGAAGAACACCCCGCCGAAGAGCAGCCCGATGCCGAGCGGGACGCGCGAGCCGTCCCCGCCCGTGTCGGGTGCGGCCGCGCCGAGGTACCCGGCCGGGACCTGCGTCGGCACCGCGGCCTGCGTCGCGCTCGTGCCGCCGCCGGTGTTTCCCGCCTTCGCGACGAAGCCCTTCGGCACCGAGCAGCTGACCCCGCCGAGCACGATGTTCGTCTGGACGTCCTGTAACGCGGCGCCGGCCGCGTCCTTGACGTGGGTGGTGATCTCGACGCGCCAGCCGGCGACGGCGGTGTAGTCGCCGCCTCGCCAGCCGTCCTGGCGGATCAGCTGGTCGAACGCGCCGACGCGGGTCAGCTTGAGGTCGGAGAGGGTGGTGTCCTTGCTCGCGTTCGCGATGTCGCCGGGCGGGCCGAGCCGCAGGTTCTTCAGCTCGAGGCCGGCGGTGCCGCCGGGCATCGGGACGATGCCGAGCCCGCCGTCCTGGCGCACCCACAGCCGGGTCACCGACGACGTGCCGGTCAGCTTCGACGGCGCGGTGCAGTCCACCGCCGTCTTCGCGCCTTCGAGCACGAGCACGGTGTTGTCGGCCGCCTTCGCGCCGCCCTGCCAGTTGTCGCGCAGCGCGTAGCTGGTCTCGGCGACGGCGGTGGGCACGGTGGTCGCCTGCAGCGCGGCGACGACGTTGTGGTCGCGGCTCGCGACGCCCGCCGGGTAGGGATTGCCGTTGGTGTAGCGGCCGAGGTCGATCTGGTAGTGCCCGCCGAAGGTGGCGCGCTCGCCGTCGTCCTTGGGGACCGTGACGCGGTCCGTGCCGAGCTTCGACTGGCCGGGCAGCAGCGGGGAGCGCTGGGTCTCGGTGATCAGGGCGCCGCCGTGCTGGCCTTCGCCGCCGATCCGGACCGACGCGATGTTCGCGAACGAGACCGGCCCGGTCTTCTCGTCGACGGCCTGGCCCTGCGCCCCGGCGACCCCGGCGCCGACCAGCGGGAAGAGGACGGCCGTCAGCGCGGCTGCCTTGCTTGCGAAACGGGTCATGTCTCCCCACTGCGGTCGTTCGGGCGGGTCGCCAGCGTACGAGAAGCGACGAAACGCTCCGCGACAACCTTGCACCGTCGGCCACGACATGCGAAGCCGAAGTGGCAATATCCCACGAACTCACCCGAATGGAGCAATACGACCGGCCGTAGTTCGCAAGGCGAGCTGACGGAGTGGGTGCTACCGCGGGGAACACTAGGATGGGTGGTGCCGTTATCGGCAATGACTACGGAATTCATGGTCGCCGGCGGCGATGACGAGCAGCGGGGAGGCGGGAATGGCGACAGTCACCGGAGGTGGCGCCCAGCCGGGCCTCGCGGAGTGCGCGCCGGCGGCGGCCGTGGCACCGGCGCACCCGCCGTCGTCGGTCCTCACCGACGCCGGCGACCTGCTGCGCGCGCTGGCGGCGCCGGTCCGGATCGCGATCGTGCTGCAGCTGCGCGCGGCCGACCGGTGCGTGCACGAGCTGGTGGACGCCCTCGACGTCGCCCAGCCGCTGATCAGCCAGCACCTGCGGGTGCTGAAGACCGCCGGGGTGGTCCAGGGCGAGCGCCGCGGCCGCGAGGTCGTCTACCGGCTCGCCGACGACCACCTGGCGCACATCGTCGTCGACGCCGTCGCCCACGTGCAGGAAGGAAAGTGATGAACACCGTCGCCCCGCGTGGCCAGGCCCCGGTGCCCGGGCGCCGTTCGACCCGCCAGCGGGCCGCGGTCGTCGAGCTGCTGAGCACCGTCGACGACTTCCGGTCGGCCCAGGAACTGCACGACGAGCTGCGCAAACGCGGCGACGGCATCGGCCTGACGACGGTGTACCGCACGCTGCAGTCGCTCTCGGAGGCGGGCGAGATCGACGTGCTCCGCACGGATTCGGGCGAGGCGATCTACCGGCGCTGCTCGGCCCACCACCACCATCACCTGGTGTGCCGCCTGTGCGGGCGGACGGTCGAGGTCGAGGGCCCGGCGGTGGAGCGCTGGGCGGAGAAGATCGCGGCCGAGCACGGCTTTTCGGAGATCTCGCACACGGTGGAGATCACCGGGACTTGCGCGGAGCACTGACCGGCGCTCAGTACTCGTAGGGGTCCTTCGGGGCCGGGACCGTCGCCATCGAGGCCAGCGTGAAGTCCGGCGTGTAGCTGTTGTCCTTCGTGGCCGTGCCGGGGACGACCTGGCCCGTCACCCGGATCCACGCGTCGCTCGCCAGGTAGTCGGCTTCGCCGCCGCGGAGGTGCACCGTCACCGGGAACGCGTCCGCCGCGCAGCAGCTGATCACCAGGCGGGCCAGCAGCGTGCGGCCGCCGGTGTGCACGATGAAGCCGGTCAGGGAGACGGTGCGGTTGTCGAGGGTGCCGGCCGCGTCCCAGCCCGCCCGGCTGACGAACTCGTTCACCGTCAGCGGCACGACGTTCCCGGTGGGCAACGGCGGGAAGGCGGCAGCGTTGGCGGCGGCCGCGCTCGCCGGGACCCGCGCCTCGGTGCGGAGCACGGAGTCAGCGCCGAGCGCGGGCGGCGCGACGAGGAAGACGGCCAGCACCGGCACCAGCAGCAGCCAGGCGGGCCGCGCCGAGTGGGAGTGCTCGTGGTGCTCGTCGTGGTCCGGCGCGGCGGCGGCTTTGGCCCGCACGGCCAGGAGATCGCGCACGACGGCGACGGCCCCGAGCAGCACCATGACGGCCCCGCCGGCGATGATCCACGGCTGTTGCGCCGGCTTGACGTACCGCAGGTAGTCGCCGTTGACCGCGATCTTGACCAGCGCACCGCCGAGCAGGATCAGCAGGATGTTCTGGGTTTCGCGCTTCACGCGGCCTCCAGGGTCGAGGAGTGACGGCGCGAGGGACCGAACCCGGCGATCGGCGAGACAAACGGCGCCTCCACCGCCAGCAGCGACCGCGGCCGGCCACCGATAGCCGCGGCAGGCGGCAACTCGTTGTGTGCCAAGGACTTCCGGCTCACGCCCGAGCCCCAGAAGCCGCCGGACCGCAGTCCCCGTCCGGCACGCAACAACACCTTGCCTAACGCCAGCCTCCAGCCGGCCCCCGGCAACGACCGCGCACGGCCGCCGAACCCAGCAACGCGCCCAGCAGGCGGCGACTCGGTGTCCGCCTGAGACTTCCGGCCCACGCCAGAGCCCGGGAAGTGACCCGACCGCAACCCCCGCCCCGCGAGCAGCGGCTCCCGGCCCACGCCCGCACCGCGAGAGCGGCGTGCCGACACCCGCGAACCAGCCATCGAATCAGCCGGATTCGTCATGACACCCCCACCACCAAGCCCGCCACCACGGCGCACGCCACCGCCACCACGAACGTCGCCGGGGCGAAGCGGGCCGCGAATGACTTGCCGAACGTGCCTGCCTGCAACGCGAACAGCTTCACGTCCACCGCCGGGCCCACCACCAGGAACACCAGCTTCGGCAGCATCGGCATCGCCGTCAGCGAGGCCGCCACGAACGCGTCCGCCTCGCTGCACAGCGCCAGCACCACCGCCAGCACCGCCATCACCACGATGCCCAGCACCAGCTGCTCGCCCAGCACCCCGAACCAGCGCGCCGGCACCAGCACGTTCAGCGCCGACGAGATCAGCGCCCCCAGCACCAGGAACCCGCCCGCCTCGACCAGGTCCGTGCGGGCCGTCTCGGCGAACACCCGCCACCGCTGCCCGCTCGCCACCTCCGGCAAGCGCCGCAGCGCGCGGGCGGTGATCCACTCCAGCTTGCCCCAGCGGGCCCACAGCCAGCCCATCACCATCGCCGTCGCCAGTGAACCCGCGAAGCGCGCCAGCACCATCTCCGGCCGGCCCGGGAACGCCACCGCCGTCGCCACCAGCACCACCGGGTTCACCGCCGGCGCCGCCAGCAGGAACGTCAGCGCCGCCGCCGGTGCCACGCCCTGCCCCATCAGCCGGCGCGCCACCGGCACCGAAGCGCACTCGCAGCCCGGCAGCGCGACCCCGGCCAGCCCCGCGACCCCGACCGCCGCGCCGGCTCGCCGGGGCAGCACCTTCTCCAGGACCCGGGCCGGCACGAACGCCGCGATCGCCCCGCTGATCAGCACGCCCAGCACGAGGAACGGCAGGGCCTGCACGCAGACCGCGACGAACACGGTCGAGCCGGTGCGCAGCGCGGGCACGTCGAACGCCCGCTGCAGCCAGCCCTGGGCCAGGATCGCGACCAGCAGGATCGCGCACAGCACCTCGACAGAGCTGATGCGGAACCGGCGGGTGCGCCGGGCCGAGTCGGAAACGATGTTCACGAAGGCGATGATGCCAGCACGGTCCGACAGCGAGAGCGCCGCACAGCCGCGAACGGTCGAGAAGTGCCGGATTCCGGCCGGAATCCGCCGTTCGCGACGAAAAGCCGCCCCGAGTGGGTTACTCGCCGGGCACGATTCCCGGCAAATCGGTCCGCAGCTGCGACGCCGTCGACACGACCAGCATCAGCAGCGTCCCGAGCGCCGCCGCGTCCAGGCCCGCCGCCGGGAACGCGTACCGCAGCGTCACGTCCACGCCGTTGTCCGAGTGCCCGACACCCAGCGTCCCGAACAGCCCCTGTCCCGCCCGCTCGGCGACGGCGATCGACAGCTCCGGCCCGTCCGCGAGGTCCCAGCCGACCACGCAGGTCAGCGTCAGCACGGTCAGCCCCTCGCCGAGCCGGGTCGCCTGGATCACGCACGGGACGTCGCCGTGGGAGAACGTCAGCGCGCCGTCGTCGTCGACGTGCACCTCGAGGTAGCGCTCGAGCGACTCCTTCGCCTGCGTCAGCAGCTCCGCGGTCTCGGCCGCTTCGGTCGCGCTCATGACGAAGACGCCTGGTCGACAGCGGCACCGAAGCGGCGATCCCGCTTGGCGAACTCCAGGCACGCGCGCCACAGGTGCGTCCGGTCGAAGTCCGGGAACAGCGTGTCCTGGTAGACCATCTCGGCGTAGGCCGATTGCCACAGCAGGAAGTTCGACGTCCGCTGCTCGCCCGAGGGCCGCAGGAACAGGTCCACGTCCGGCATGTCCGGCTGGTACAGGTACTTGCCGATGGTCTTCTCGGTGACCTTCGCGGGGTCCAGCTTGCCGTCCGCGACGTCCCGCGCGATCCGCTGCATCGCGTCGCCCAGCTCGGCGCGGCCGCCGTAGTTGACGCACATCGTCATGTTCAGCGCCGTGTTGTGCTTGGTCTTCTCCTCGGCCGCCTGCAGCTCCTTGATCACCGACGCCCAGAGCTTCGGCCGCCGCCCGGCCCAGCGGATGCGCACGCCGATCGAGCCGAGGTAGTCGACCTGGCGGCGGATGGTGTCGCGGTTGAAGCCCATCAGGAACCGCACCTCTTCGGGGCTGCGCTTCCAGTTCTCCGTCGAGAACGCGTACACCGAGAGCCACTTGACGCCGATCTCGACCGCGCCGGCGGCGACGTCGATCATCACCGCTTCGCCGCGCTTGTGGCCTTCGATCCGCGGCAGGCCGCGCTGGTTGGCCCAGCGGCCGTTGCCGTCCATGACCAGCGCGACGTGCTTCGGGACCAGCTCGCGCGGGATTTCCGGCGGCTTCGCGCCGGACGGGTGCGGATCCGGGGCTCGCAGTTCGTACCGCGACGCCTTGTTCTCGCGTCCCCTGCGCAGCACTGCGAGCCTCCCTGGATGGGTGAAAACCGATCAGGCCCGACCCTACTGCCCGCGCACCACAGGCTCCCGAGCGCGTCGCTCGACCAGGGGCAAGGACCGGAGCTGCCGCTCCAGATGCCATTGCAGGTGGGCCGCGACCAGGCCGCTCGCGTCGCGGCGGGTGCCCGGCAGGGCCGACTCGGCCAGCGGCCATTCGCCGTGCAGGAGAGCGGTGAGCAGGTCGATGACCTCGGGCGCGGGGTGCACGCAGCCGGGCACGCGGCAGTCCTGGCACATCGAGCCGCCGGCCGTGACGCTGAACGCGACGTGCGGCCCGGGCAGGCCGCAGCGGGCGCATTCGGTGAGCGCGGGCGCCCAGCCGGCGTAGGACATCGCGCGGAGGAAGAACGCGTCGAGCACGAGGGACGCGTCACGCTCCCCGGCGGCGAGGGACCGCAGTGCGCCGCAGACGAGGAGGTAGAGCTTGAGCACCGGTTCGCCCTCTTCGGCCGAGAGCCGGTCCGCGGTTTCGGCGATCGCGCTGGCCGCGGTGTAGCGCTGGTAGTCGGCGACCAGCGGCAGCGCGAAGGCGTCCACGGTCTCGACCTGGGTGATCACGTCGAGCGTGCGCCCGGTGTAGAACTGCACGTCGACGTGGCCGAACGGCTCCAGCCGGGCCCCGAACCGCGAAGACGTCCGCCGCACGCCCTTCGCGACGGCGCGGACCTTGCCGTGCCGGCGCGTGAGCAGGGTGACGATCCGGTCGGCCTCACCCAGCTTGTGCGTGCGCAACACCACCCCGGTGTCGCGGTAGAGGTTCACCACCCCGCCATCGTCCCACTCGCAGGCGATGCCGGGGTGGTGCGCCCCGCGGAATCACAGGATCAGCAGTAGTAGCCGTAGCAGGTGCTGACGGCCACCGCCGAGGCGATGATCACGATGATCGCCACGACGCAGCCGATGCTGCCCAGGATGGTGGAGATCAGGCAGAGCGTCTTGGTGGTGCGCGACGCCTGCTCCGCCATCATGTAGTTGCCCTGCATCTTGTACGTGCCGACCTCGTTCGACTTCATGATCGCGAAGATGCCGAGGATGAGGCCGCCCAGGAAGAGCGAAGCGATCGCCCAGCCTTTGTAGTCCTTGATGGCGTTGATGTCGCCACCGCCGGGCATGCCGTAGCCGGGCGTGCCGAAGCCGCCGGTCGGGGGCTGGCCGTACGGCGCGGGCTGGCCGTAGGCGGGCATCCCGCCCGACGGCGGCCCGTAGCCGGGCTGCTGCGGCTGCTGGAAACCACCGGACTGCGGCTGCTGGCCGTAGGGCGGCTGCTGCTGGCCGTAGGGATTGGTCATGAACGTCTACCCCAATTACTCGTGAACGTCCGCCGGGTCACTCCGGCGGTGGTGCGGAAACGGCTTGCTTCAGTGGTGCGGCGGCTGGTCGTTCGGCGGCTGGCCGAACTGGCCCGGTTGGAGCTTCTGGGTGGCTTCGGGTTCGCCCTGGCCTTCGGGGCGGAGCATCTGGGTGCGTTCGGCCTGCTCGTCGAAGGCGGACGGCGGCTGCTGGCCGGGCGGCGGCGCCAGCGGCTGGCCGAAGCCACCGGACTGCGGCTGGTCGAACCCGCCCGGCTGCGGCTGCTGCCCGAAGCCACCCGGCGCGGGCTGCTGCGGGAACCCACCCGGCTGCGGCTGGTCGAAGCCGCCGGACGGGGTCTGCTGCGGGAACCCGCCGGGCTGCTGGCCGAACTGGCCGGGCTGCTGCCCGGGCGGCGGGTAGCCACCGGCGAACGGCTGCGCGCCGGGCTGGCCCGTGCCGGGCTGCCCGTAGGGGCCGGCGTCGTCGGCGTTGACGACGACCGTGCCGACGATCTTGTCGGCGAGGGTCTGGGACTTGTCGTCCCACAGCGGCCACAGCCAGCCGACGTAGCAGATGACGCCGTCGACGAAGTGGGCGAGGTCGCGGACGAACGCCATGCCGGCGCCGATCGGCTGCCCGGTGGCCTCGCTGACGAGCTTGATCTTCGCGACGCGCTTGCCGAGCGACTGGCCGGTGTTGCCCTGCTGGATCCAGCGGTTGAAGACCGCCCAGCCGATCCAGGCGAGCGTGCCGAGAATGACGACGATCTGCAGGATGCCGATCTTCCCCATGATCGCCACGATGATGAAGATCAGGTACAGCAGGGCCAGCGGCCCCATGTCGATGAGCCAGCCCAGCGCGCGCTGGCCCCAGTTCGCGTAGTTCTGCGGTGCGCCGAAGGGGTTTCCCGGCTGGCCGAACGGCGCCGGCTGCCCGTAGGGCGCGGCCTGCCCGTACGGCGGCGGCGCCTGACCGGGCGGCGGCTGTCCGAACGGCTGCTGGCCGCCGGGCTGCTGCCCGAACGGCTGCTGACCGTAGGGATCGGTCATCTGGGTATCCCCCTCGCTGATCACTCCACCGCACGCTGCGCGCGGAATCCGGTGCGAATGTACGGCACTGGTCCGCGGGAGCGTACTCGGTTCACCTGCGGCCGCGCTGCCAGGCATCCACTGTCCGGGTGAACCGGACGAGCCTCCGACGCGGTGCGTGGCGAAGCGGTTCCCGTGCGTCGAATTCAGACGCGCAGGCCGGTGAACGGGGCGAACGGGAGGTTGCGAATGACGAACCAGACGACGAACACGACGCCGACGGTCAGCGGGGTCCAGCGCCAGTGCAGCCAGCTGTTCACCCAGCGGCCGCGCAGCCGCCCGACCGTCCAGGCGATCGTGCTCCAGACGAAGAGCAGGATGAACACGAGCGACACGGCGTTGTAGTGCAGGGCCGCGGGCAGGTCGCCGTGCATCAGGCTGTACGCCATCCGCATGCCGCCGCAGCCGGGGCAGTCGATGCCGAGCAGCGCCTTGGTCGGGCAGACCGGGAGCCAGCCGCCGGGGGTGGTGGGGTCGCCGATCAGGACCGCCGCGCAGCACACGCCGAGCCCGCCGACGACGGCCATCGGGGCGCTGAGCGCGCGCAGGGTGGCCTTGGCGCCGCGGGCGGGGTATCCCGTGTAGACGGTCGTCATGGCATCAGCGACCAGAACGAGACGCCGACGAAGGCGAACATGACCAGGATGAACACCAGGTAGAGCGCGAGCAGGATGCCGGAGGAGATCGCCGACCACATCGCCCACTTGCGGGCTTCGTCGGCGGCCCGGTGCGCTTCGGCGTGGAAGCCCTGGAACCACAGGGAGTTGACCTGGCTCGCCTTCACGATGGCGACGATACCCAACGGCAGGCAGCACATCACCGTCGCCAGGATCGCCCAGACCAGGTTGTTGTCCGGCGGCGGCCCGTAGTTCGGCACCCAGCCGTGGGGCGGCGGTGGGTACTGCGGGTAGGGCTGGGTCACCGGGGATCGCCTCCTGCTGCCGTGGTCGTCAGTTCGACGCGGCGTCGTCGGTGAGCGTTCCGAAGAGCAGGACGATCGTCACGATCGCCGCGACCCACAGCACGGCGCCGGCGACGGCGGCGACGATCGCCCACCGCCGGGCGTCGCGGGCCGACGCGAGGGCGGCGTCCTGGTCGCCCTGGGCCCAGAGCTTCTCGACCTTGGCGGCCTGGTAGATCGACAGGGCGCCGAACGGGAGGCAGCACAGGATCGCGCTGACGATCCCCCAGACCAGGTTGCTCGCGGGGGGCGGCCCGGGGTTGTAGTCGGCGGGCGGGCGCGGGCGCTCGGTCACGTCAGAACCCGAGCCGGCGCAGCTGCCGGGGGTCGCGCTGCCACTCCTTGGCCACCTTGACGTGCAGGTCGAGGTAGACCTTGGAGCCGAGCAGCGCCTCGATGTTCTTGCGGGCGGCGGCGCCGACCTCGCGCAGCCGCTCGCCCTTGTGCCCGAGGATGATGCCCTTCTGGCTGGGCCGCTCCACGTACAGGAACGCGTGCACGTCGATCAGGTCGTCGCGGCCTTCGCGCGGCAGCATCTCCTCGACGGTGACGGCGATCGAGTGCGGCAGCTCGTCGCGGACGCCTTCCAGCGCCGACTCGCGGATCAGCTCGGCGACCAGCGTCTGCTCGGGTTCGTCGGTGAGCTCGCCGCCCGGGTAGAGCTGCGGGCCCTCGGGGAGCTTCTGGACGAGCAGGTCCGCGAGCGCGCCGACCTGGAAACCGTCCACGGCGGACACCGGGATCAGCTCGGCGAACTCCATGACGTTCTGCAGCGCCAAGAGCTGCTCGGCGACCTGCTGGGGCTGGACGAGGTCGGTCTTGGTGACGATGCCGATGACCGGCGTGCGCTTGGCGATCTTCTGCAGCTCGGCGGCGATGAACTTGTCGCCGGGGCCGATCTTTTCGTCGGCGGGCACGCAGAACCCGACGACGTCCACTTCGGACCACGTCGTGTGCACGATGTCGTTGAGCCGCTCGCCGAGCAGGGTGCGCGGCCGGTGCAGGCCGGGGGTGTCGATGAGGACGAGCTGGGCGTCCTCGCGGTGCACGATGCCGCGGATCGCGTGGCGGGTGGTCTGCGGCTTGCTGGAGGTGATCGCGACCTTGGTGCCGACGAGGGCGTTGGTCAGCGTCGACTTGCCGGCGTTGGGACGGCCGACGAAGCAGGCGAAGCCGGAGCGGTGTTCGGTCATCGCTCCAGCACCTCGATGACCGCGCCGCTCGGGTCGGCGAGGATGATCGGCGCGTACTTGGCGATGTCGCGGATCGCGTGCCGGGAAGCTTCCTTGAGCAGGCCTTCGCCGGTGACGACGGCGGCCGCTTCGATGCCTTCGGCGCCGCTGGACAGCGCGGCGGCGACGGCAGCCTGCAGCGCGGTGAGCTTGAACGACGGCTGGTCGACCGTGCCCGCCGCGTAGGTGCGGCCGTCGGTGTCGCGGATCGCGGCGCCTTCGGCGGCCTGGATCCGGGCGCGCGAGGACCGGGCGAGGGTGACCAGCTTCTGGTCCTCCGCCTCGAGGTCAGGCATGTTCGACGCTCCTGTCGCGTTCGTCGGGGTGGGGCAGGCGGGTGCGGCGCCGGGTGGTGCGGTCGGCCGGGTCGGTCATCGCCTCGGCGTCGGCCGGGTGCACGACCACCGAGGTGATCCGCATGCGGCCGCGCCGGTCCTTGCCCCCTTCGGCGAACAGCCGAAGGCCGGCGACCTCGGCTTCGGCCCCCGGTAGCGGGACCCTACCCAGTCGTTCCGCGAGCAGCCCGCCCACGGTCTCCACGTCGTGGTCTTCGAGGTCGATGCCGAAGAGCTCGCCCAGGTCGTCGACGGTCATCCGGGACGACACGCGGACGGCGCCGCCGGTGAGCTCCTCGACCTCGGGGCGCTCGTCGGCGTCGGACTCGTCGGTGATCTCGCCGACGATCTCCTCGAGGACGTCTTCGATGGTGAGCAGGCCGGCGGTGCCGCCGTACTCGTCGACGGCGATCGCCATGTGGTGGTGCGAGCGCTGCATCTCCTTGAGGAGCTCGTCGAGCCGTTTCGAGTCGGGGACGAAGGAGGCTTCGTTCATCAGGGTGTCGACGACCGTGCTCGACCCGTCCGGGTCCATGTAGGCCGACATCAGGTCCTTGATGTTGACGACGCCGACGATGTCGTCGACCGAGTCGTCGATCACCGGGAGCCGGGTGAAGCCGGTGCGCAACGCCAGGGCGAGGGCTTGGCGGACGGTTTTGGTGCGCTCGATCCAGACGATCTCGGTGCGCGGCACCATGACCTCGCGCGCGATCGTGTCGCCGAGCTCGAACACCGAGTGGATCATCTCGCGCTCGGAGTCTTCGACGACGCCGCGTTCCTGCGCGAGGTCGACGAGCTCGCGCAGCTCGACCTCGGAGGTGAACGGGCCTTCGCGGAAGCCCTGACCGGGGGTGATGGCGTTACCGATGAGGATGAGCAGCCGGGACAGCGGGCCGAGGACCGAGCCGAGGACGCGGACGGGCCCGGCGACGTAGCGGCCGATGCGGTAGGGGTGCTGGCGGCCGAGGGTGCGGGGGCCGACGCCGATGAGGACGTAGCTCACGACGATCATCACGACCGCTGTGACCAGCACGGCGACGCCGAGTGGCGCCAGGCGGGTGCCGATGAAGACGGTGACCAGCACGGTGGCGGTGAGTTCGCAGCCGAGGCGCAGCAGGAGCAGCAGGTTGATGTGCCGGCGTCGTTCGACGACGACCGCCGCGAGGTGGCAGGCTCCGGGCAGCCCGAGCCGGGCGAGGCCTTCGGCCCGGGCTTGCGACACGGTGCTGATGGCGGCGTCGGCCGCCGCGAACACGCCCGCGAGGAGCACGAGCGCGATCGCGAAGAGGAGCTGGACCATGGCCGGCGCTAAGGCGTTTCCCCGGCGGGTGGTTCGGCGGCCGGGGTGGTGGCCGCGTCGAGCCCGGCGATGCCGAGGACGCGGTCGTCGGTGTTGCGCTGGGCGTCGCGCTTCTGCAGGGCGGCGACGGCGTCCTGGTACTCGCCGAGGATGCGCTTCTGGAGGGCGAACATCTCGCGCTCTTCGGCGGGTTCGGCGTGGTCGTAGCCGAGGAGGTGGAGGCAGCCGTGCACGGTGAGCAGGTGCAGCTCGTCGATCAGCGCGTGGCCCGCGGTCTTGGCCTGGTCCTTGGCGAAGGCCGGGCAGAGCACGATGTCCCCGAGCAGGGCCGGGGACGCGTCGGGCGCGTCCGGGCGGCGGGAGGAGTCGAGCTCGTCCATCGGGAAGGCCATGACGTCGGTGGGACCGGGGAGGTCCATCCAGCGTTCGTGCAGGTCTTCCATGACTTCGAGGGTGACGAGCAGGATGGAGAGCTCGGCGAGCGGGCTGACCTCCATCTTGTCGAGGGCGTAGCGCGCGGCCGAGACGATGGACGTCTCGTCGACGTCGACGCCGGACTCGTTGGCGATTTCGATGCTCAACGCCGGTTGCCCTTCCAGCCGTTGCCCTGCTGCTGGTCCTGGGCGTCCTGCACGGCCTGCCACTTCTCGTAGGCGTCGACGATGTCGCCGACGAGCTTGTGCCGGACGACGTCCTGGCTGGTCAGTTCGGAGAAGTGGAGCCCGTCGACGCCGCCCAGGATGTCGCGGACGACGCGGAGGCCGCTGCGCTGCCCGTTGGGCAGGTCGATCTGGGTGATGTCGCCGGTGACGACGATCTTGGAGCCGAAGCCGAGCCGGGTGAGGAACATCTTCATCTGCTCGGGCGTGGTGTTCTGGGCCTCGTCGAGGATGATGAAGGCGTCGTTGAGCGTGCGGCCGCGCATGTAGGCGAGCGGCGCGATCTCGATGGTGCCGGCCTGCATGAGCCGCGGGATCGACTCGGGTTCGACCATGTCGTGCAGCGCGTCGTAGAGCGGCCGCAGGTAGGGGTCGATCTTCTCGTTGAGGGTGCCGGGCAGGTAGCCGAGGCGCTCGCCGGCTTCGACGGCCGGGCGGGTCAGCACGATGCGGGTGACCTGCTTGGCCTGGAGGGCCTGGACGGCTTTCGCCATGGCGAGGTAGGTCTTGCCGGTGCCGGCGGGGCCGATGCCGAAGACGACGGTGTGCTTGTCGATGGCGTCGACGTAGCGCTTCTGGTTGAGCGTCTTGGGCCGGATGGTCTTGCCGCGGCGGGAGACGATGTTGAGGCTGAGGACCTCGGCGGGCGAGGCGTCTCCGGTGGAGAGCATGCCGATGGTGCGGCGGACGGTGTCCGGGCCGACCTGCTGCCCGCCGGTGGCGAGGGTGACGAGGTCGGCGAAGACGCGTTCGGCGAAGGCGACGTCGGCGGGGGTGCCGGTGAGGGTGACTTCGTTGCCGCGAACGTGCACGTCAGCGGCGAGAAGTTCCTCGGCGACGCGGAGGTTCTCGTCACGGGAGCCGAGCAGGCTGAGCGCGGCGGCGTCGGGGATGGGGAACCGGGACTGCGCGGCCTGGACGGCGGCATCCTCGGTCTTGGCGACGTCCCCGGGGACGTCGGGTCGGGCGGCTCCACCCGGTACGGTTCCGGCCACGTGGCCTCAGGCCTGCTTTCTCGGTGAGGGAGATCGGACCCCACCGATGCTACTGGCACCCACCGACAGAACGCAGACGGGTTTCGCCTAGTCCTGCTCAGGAGCCCCGAAGAGCCCGAGAGGCTCCCCACCCAGAACATGGGCATGAACATGAAAAACGGTCTGCCCGGCATCAGAGTCGGTGTTGAAGACAACCCGATACCCACTCTCAAGGACACCCTCAAGCTCAGCAACCCGCCGAGCGCTCAGAGCAACATCGGCCAGCAGCTGCGGATCAGCGGCGGCAAGCTCCCCCAGGTTCCGATACCGAGTCTTGGGCACAACAAGCACATGGACCTTCGCTTGAGGCCGAATATCCCGAAAGGCAAAGGTGGTGTCGTCCTGGTAGACGACATCAGCAGGGATCTCACCAGCAATGATCCGCTCGAAGAGAGTCTCGTCCTCACTCATGAGAGACACCCTATCGACAGAGAGCCGCGATACGAGACAGGCACCGAGCGGCACAGGCGGGGGGTCCGGGGGGAACCCCCGGCGGGGGTCTGGGGGTCCGACCCCCAGAGAACACAACGAACGCGAAGCGGCCCACTGAGTCGAGCGAAGCGAGAGGAAGGGGGCCGCGGAGCGGTAGACCCTGGGGGTCGATCTACCGCCACCGCGGCGGCCGCCGGACCGAGGGGGGAGGTGCCCGGCGGGGTCTGTGCTATCCCAGTGGCGCGCCGGACCCGGAAACGGTGTGTGGCGCGTTAGTAAACGAGAGTAACGGGTCGGAGTGTGATCGCGCCATAACTGGGCGCAAAATCGGGGGTCTTTTTTCCGGTGATCTTTTCACCGCCACCGGCTGGTGAGGGCGCCCAGCGCGCCGAGGGCGACGGCGGCGGCGGTGGACGTGCGCAGCACCGTCGTGCCGAGCCGGACGGCGCGGGCGCCGGCTTCGCGCAGCGTGTGGAGTTCTTCGTCGGTGATGCCGCCTTCCGGGCCCACCACCAGCAGCAGGTCTCCGGTGTCGGGGAGGGTGAGGTCGGTGAGGCGGTCGGGGACGTCGGACTCGAGGACGACGGCGAGGGACATCGTGGCGGCGAGGCCGGCGAGCTCGCGGGTGCCGGCGGGTTCGGTGATGTCGGGGACGTGGGCGCGGCGGGCTTGCTTGGCAGCCGAGCGGGCGGTGGCGCGCCAGCGGGCGAGGGCTTTGCCGCCGCGGCCGCCGTCGTCCCACTTGGCGACGCTGCGGGCGGCGCGCCAGGGGACGATCGCGTCGACGCCGGCTTCGGTGGCGAGCTCGACCGCGAGTTCGCCGCGGTCGCCTTTGGCGAGGGCCTGGGCGAGCACGACGCGCAGGGCGGGTGGTTCCTCGGTCCAGCTTTCCTCGACCGACAGCGTCAGGGCGGCGTCGCGGCCGGGCTGGACGGCTTCGACGACGCAGCGGGCCATGGTGCCCGCGCCGTCGGAGAGGACGAGCCGCTCCCCCGTGCGCAGGCGGCGGACCGTGGCCGCGTGCCGGGCTTCCTCGCCGTCGAGGACCGTGCGCCCCGAAGCGGGCACGGAGGTGGCGAGGAAGACCGGCAGGGTGGTGTCGGGCACGGGTCAGCGGTGGTTCTTGGCGCGCAGCTTGGAGAACAGGCCGCCGTGCTTGGCGCCGTTGGACGCCAGCGTGGGGACTTCCTCGCCGCGCTGCTGGGCGAGTTCGACGAGGAGGTCGCGCTGGGCTTCGTCGAGCTTGGTCGGGACCACGACGTCGATGTGGACGTGGAGGTCGCCGCGGCCGTCGACGCGGCCGGAGGACCGCAGCCGGGGCATGCCCTTGCCGGTGAGGACGAGCTCGGCGTTGGGCTGGGTGCCGGGTTCGACGTCGAGTTCGTAGTCGCCGTCGACCAGCGTCGAGATGGGCACCGTGGCGCCGAGGGCGGCGGTGGTCATCGGGATGCGGAAGTTGCAGTGCAGGTCGTGGCCCTGGCGGACGAAGACCTCGTGCGGGGTCTCGTCGATCTCGACGTAGAGGTCGCCGGCCGGGCCGCCGCCGGGGCCGACCTCGCCCTGGCCGGACAGGCGGATGCGCATGCCGTCGCCGACGCCCGGCGGGATCTTCGCGGTGACGTTGCGGCGGGCGCGGATGCGGCCGTCGCCGCCGCACTGGCGGCAGGGGTCGGGGATGACCTCGCCGAAGCCGCGGCAGACCGGGCACGGGCGGGCCGTGACGACCTGGCCGAGGAAGGACCGCTGGACGGACTGGACCTCGCCGGCGCCGCCGCAGGTGTCGCACGTCTTGACGCCGGTGCCTTCGGTGGTGCCGGCGCCGCGGCAGAGGTCGCAGACGATCGCGGTGTCGACGGCGATCTCCTTGTCGACGCCGGTGGCGCAGTCCTCGAGGGACAGGCCGAGCCGGATCAGCGCGTCGGAGCCGGGCTGGACGCGGCTGCGCGGGCCACGCCCGCGGCCGCCGCCACCGCCGCCCGCGGCACCGAAGAAGGCGTCCATGATGTCGCCGAGGCCGCCGAACCCGGCGAACGGGTCGCCGCCGCCCCCGCCGCGCGCGCCGCCGTCCATCGGGTCGCCGCCGAGGTCGACGATCTTGCGCTTCTGCGGGTCGGACAGCACCTCGTAGGCCGTGGTGACCTCGCCGAACTTGTGCTGCGCGTCTTCCGACGGGTTGACGTCGGGGTGCAGCTCCCTGGCCAGCTTCCGGTACGCGCGCTTGATGTCCTGATCGCTCGCGTTCTTGGCCACCCCGAGGATGCCGTAGTAGTCCCTCGCCACCGTCTCTGCTTCTCCTTCTGCTCTGCCCGGCTCAGCGGCCGGCCAGGATCTGCCCCACGTAGTTGGCGACCGCGCGCACCGCGGCGATCGTGCCGGGGTAGTCCATCCGGGTCGGGCCGACCACCCCCATGCCGCCGAGCACCATGTCCTGGCCGTATCCGATCGAGACGACCGAGGTGCTGCGCATCTGCTCGTCCTCATTTTCCTCACCGATGCGGACCGTGATCGCACCGGGGTTGCGCGCGGCGGCCAGGAGCTTGAGCACGACCACCTGCTCCTCGAGGGCTTCGAGGACCTGGCGCAGCGAACCCGGGAAGTCGGCGACGTTGCGCGTGAGGTTCGCGGTGCCGCCGAGGACCAGGCGTTCTTCGGGGTGTTCGGCCAGCGACTCGACGAGCACGGTGGTGACGCGGATGAGCGCGTCCCGCAGCTCGCCGGGCGCCTGGTCGGGCAGCTCCGCGACGCGCGCCGCTGCGTCGTTGAGCCGCCGGCCGGACATCGCCGTGTTGAGCACGGACCGCAGCCGCGCCACGTCTTCTTCGGTGACGACGTCGCCGAGGTCGACCGTGCGCTGGTCGACGCGGCCGTTGTCGGCGATCAGCACGAGCATCAGCCGCGCCGGGGTGAGCGGCACCACTTCGAGGTGGCGCACCTTGGCGTTGGTCAGCATCGGGTACTGGACGACGGCGACCTGCCGGGTCAGCTGCGCGAGCAGCCGGACCGAGCGGCGGAGGACGTCGTCGAGGTCGGTGCCGCTGTCGAGGAAGGTGGTGATGGCCCGGCGCTCGGCGGCGCTCAGCGGCTTGATCTCGGAGAGCCGGTCGACGAAGAGGCGGTAGCCCTTGTCCGTCGGGACGCGGCCGGCGCTGGTGTGCGGCTGGGTGATGTAGCCCTCTTCTTCGAGGGTGGCCATGTCGTTGCGCACGGTGGCGCTCGAAACCCCCAGGTTGTGCCGCTCGACGATCGCCTTGGAGCCGACCGGTTCCTGGTTGGAGACGTAGTCGGCGACGATCGCGCGCAGCACGTCGAAGCGGCGCTCGTCCGCGTTGGCCACCGGTTCCTCACCTACTTCGCTCGCTGCTCAGCTTGAGTTTACGGAAGCCCGGGCCGGTCGCGCTCGACCCCGCCCACCCGGGCCCGGGTAAAGAACGCACAAATGAATTCCCATGCGTTGTTCTCCCAAAAATTCTCCGGGTTGTCGGCGGAACCGAAACGGGGTTTGCTGCCTCTGATCCGCATGCCCTTCCCTTACTTCCGAGGTCGCCGTGAACACAGTTGAACCCGCTTCGGCCGGTATGCCCGAAATCGCCCGGCGCGCCGCGGAGGCCAAGGCCCGCCTCCAGCGGATCTCGGCGACCGCGACGAGCGCCGACGGCGCCGTCACGGTGACCGTCAACACCAGCGGTGCGCTGCAGGAACTCGCCTTCGGGCCGCGTGCCGACGAGCTGCCGCGCGCCCGGCTCGCGGCGGCCGTCGTGGCCACCGCGAAACGCGCCCAGCTGCAGGCGGCCCAGCAGCTCACGAGCGTGATGGCGCCGGTGATCGGCGCCGACAGCGACGCCATGGAATTCCTCCGGGAACAGATTCCGGAGCCCGAAGTGCCCGAAGAGGAATCACCTCGGGAATTCACCCGGAAACCGCCGCCGCGGCCGGGTGACGACGAAGACTTCGGCGGCCCGATCCTGCGCCGGGGGCTCTGATGGCCGACCGCGCGATGAAGGTCGACTTCGACGTCCTCGGCGGCCACGAGGACGAGATCCGGGAGATCGCCGACCGGGTGCAGCAGGCGGTCGAGGCCGCCGGCACCGCCGGTGCGCTCGACTTCGACGCGTTCGGGCTGGTCGGGCAGGTGTTCGCGGTGCCGATCCAGGGCTGGGTGGACACCGCCGACGGCTTCCTGAGCGCCGCCGTCGAGGCCGGCCACGAGGTCGCGGACCGGGTGAAGACCGCGCACACGGCGTTCCGCGACCACGAACAGCAGACGAAGTGCCTGATCGAGGGCATCGGCAAGGAGCTTCCGGCATGACCGAGAACGCACTGGTCGCGACGGCCGAGTCGCCGGGCGGCTTCTGGAGCGGCATGGGCGACGGCTCGAAGGGCGAGCTGGACAACCTCAACGCCCAGACCGGCGGCGCGGGCATCTTCAGCGATGCCGCGTCGACGCTCACCGACGCCCGCAACGGCGACTGGGGCAACCTCGCCATGGACGTCGGCACGGACGCCCTCGACCTGCTCGGCGCGGCGATGGACCCGCTCGGGACGCTGGCCGGTGCCGGTGTCGGCTGGCTGATCGAGCACATCAGCTTCCTCAAGGACGGCCTCGACAAGCTCGCCGGCAAGCCCGAAGCCGTCACCGCCAAGGCCGTGACCTGGACGAACATCTCCAAGCAGCTCACCGAAACGGCCGAGAGCTACGAGCAGCAGGCCAAGAAGGTCCAGCAGTCCTTCAGCGACTGCGGCTCCGCCGAGGCCTACCAGCGGACGGCCGAGAGCTACGTCAGCGTCCTGCGCGGCGCGGCGTCGCACGCCGGGGACGCGTCGACCGCGATGAACGTCGGCGCGGCGCTGGTCGGCACCGAACGCGGGCTGATCCGCGACATGATCTCGTCGTTCGTCGGCGAACTGATCGTCAAGGCCCTGGCCGCGCTCGCCGCGTCCTGGTGCACCTTCGGCGGCACGATCGCGGCGTTCATCGCCGACACGGTCGTCGAGGGCGGGGTGCTCGCCGAGAAGATCAGCACGCGCATCGCGAAGGTCGTCGAGAAGCTGGAGAGCCTGGCGAAGGGCGCGGGCAAGTCGAAGGCGGCCCTCGAAGGCGCGGCGAACGCGCTGAAGAAGGTGGGCAAGGGCGTCGACAAGCTCGTGGACAAGAGCGTCGACACGGCGGCGGGCATCGAGCGCAAGGCGAACGAGCTGAAGCAGGCCGGCAAGGAGGCGAAGTCCGCCGAGGAGACGGCCAAGGGCTGGAACGAGGCCGCTGAGTCGCACGTCCCCGGCCGCGAAAAGCTCGAAGGCGCGGGCGACAAGTATTCGGAGGACGGCCGCAGCGCGCTCAAGCCGGCGGAGTGGCAGAGGGCCGGCGGCTACCCGGGGTGGAGCACCGCGGACACCGTCGGTGTCGTGACCGAGGGCCGCCGTCAGGAGAACGAGCAGATCGACCGCTACCACGAGGGCCGAGAGGCCTACGAGAAGGAACACCCCGAGGGCGAGGCCGAGTGATCGAGCAGGCCGAGGTGGAGCTGGCCAATCGCCACGGCCGGCTCCACCCGTCGCAACGGGGGAAGCTGCTCGACCTCAACTTCTGGGTGGCGGCTGTCCTGGTCGTCGCCGGTCTCGTGGTGGCGGTGCTGCTCGCCGCCGTGGCGGAGACCGCCGCCGAAGTCCTCGGCACCCTCGTCCCGATCCTGGCGATCACCGCCTGGTTCGCGTTCGTCTGCCGGCGCCGGCTGGCGGACGTGCGGAGCGGGCAGCTGGTCGCGACCACGGGCTGGACCCACGACTTCGGCAGGCAACGACCCGAAGGCGACTACCCGATCGCGCTCTCCACGCGGCTCAGCCAGGGCTACAACGAGCACTTCTACCTGAAGGCGGGCGGCCGGACCTACCCGCTGGAGCGGAAGCTCCGCGAGCGGATCCGGCCGGAGCAGGTCAACACCGTGCTGATCGCCCCCCGGTCCAAGCTGCTGATCAACGTCCTGCCGGCGTAGCACCGATCGCGTCGAACTCGGCATCGGTCAGCTCGATGTCCGCGGCGGCGACGTTGTCCTCGAGGTGCGCGACCGACGACGTGCCGGGGATCGGCAGCACGACGGGCGACCGCTTGAGCAGCCAGGCGAGCGCGAGCTGCGACGGCGAGGCGTCGTGCTCCTTGGCGAGCCTGCTCAACGGGCTGTCCGGCCCGGCGAGCGCGCCGGTGGCGAGCGGGAACCACGGGATGAAGGCGATGCCGTGTTCGGTGGCGTGGTCGAGCAGCGGCTCGGCGTCGCGGTTGGCCAGGTTGAACAGGTTCTGCACGGAGACGATCTCCGCGGTCCGCTGCGCTTCCTTCAGCTCGGCCACGGTGACCTCGGACAGCCCGATGTGCCGGATCTTGCCTTCGTCCTGGAGCTTCTTCAGCTCGCCGACCTGCTCGGCGACGGGCACCTTCGGGTCGATCCGGTGCAGCTGCAGCAGGTCGATCCGGTCGAGGCCGAGGTGCCGCAGGTTCAGCTCCACCTGCTGGCGCAGGTACTCGGGGCGGCCGACCGGGATCCACTGGTTCGGCCCCTGCCGGGTGAACCCGGCCTTGGTGGCGATGACGAGGCCGTCGGCGTAGGGGTGCAGTGCTTTCTTGATGAGCAGGTCGGCGACGAACGGGCCGTAGGAGTCGGCGGTGTCGATCAGCGTCACACCGAGCTCGACGGCCCGCCGCAGCACGCGCACGGCCTCGTCGGGATCCTTCGGGTCGCCCCAGACTCCGGGCCCGGTCAGCTGCATGGCCCCGTACCCGAGCCGGGTGACCGGGAGGTCACCGCCGAGGGTGAAGGTGCCGGAGTTCTTCGCGCTCATTCGTCGTCCTAACGTCGTCCGCGGGCCCCTCGGGTTGAACCCGGCGGACCCGCGGACGATTCCCGGAGTCAGGAGTTGCGAGGGAAGCCCAGGTTCACCCCGGCGTGCGACCGGTCCGGCCACCGCGACGTCACGACCTTCGTCCGCGTGAAGAAGTGGAACCCCTCCGGCCCGTAAGCGTGGCTGTCGCCGAACAGGGAGTCCTTCCAGCCGCCGAACGAGTAGTAGCCCACCGGGACCGGGATCGGGACGTTCACCCCGACCATGCCGACCTCGACCTCGTTCTGGAACCGCCGCGCCGACGAACCGTCGCCGGTGAAGATCGCCACCCCGTTGCCGTACGGGTTCGCGTTGATCAGCTCCAGCGCCTCGTCGTAGGACGCCGTGCGCGCCACCGACAGGACCGGGCCGAAGATCTCGTCCGTGTAGATCGACATCTCCGGGCGGACGTGGTCGAACAGCGTCGGGCCGAGCCAGAAGCCGTCCGGGGCACCGGGCACCTCGATCCCCCGGCCGTCCACCACCAGTGCCGCGCCTGCCGCCTCCCCGGCGTCCACATAGGACGAAACGCGCGCGTGGTGGGCCGCCGTCACCAGGGGGCCCATTTCGGACGACGGTTCGCGGCCGTTGCCCACGCGCAGCACGGACATCCGCTCGGTGATCTTGCGGACGAGCTCGTCGCCGATCGGGTCGACCGCGACGACCACCGACACCGCCATGCAGCGCTCGCCCGCCGAGCCGAACCCGGCCGACACCGCGGCGTCGGCGGCCAGGTCGAGGTCCGCGTCCGGCAGCACCACCATGTGGTTCTTCGCCCCGCCGAGGGCCTGCACGCGCTTGCCGTGCCGGGTGCCGGTTTCGTAGACGTAGCGCGCGATCGGCGTCGACCCGACGAACGAGATCGCCTTGACGTCGGCGTGCTCCAGCAGCCCGTCGACGGCCGCCTTGTCGCCGTGCAGCACGTTCAGCGCGCCCGCGGGCAGCCCGGCCTCGGCGAACAGCTCGGCGATGAACAGCGCCGCCGACGGGTCCTTCTCACTCGGCTTGAGCACGACGGTGTTGCCGCAGGCCAGCGCGTTCGGGACGAACCACAGCGGCACCATCGCCGGGAAGTTGAACGGCGAGATCACCCCGACCACGCCGAGCGGCTGCGCGATCGAGTAGACGTCGACGCCGGTGGACGCGTTCTCGCTGAACCCGCCCTTGAGCAGCTGCGCGGCGCCGCACGCGTACTCGACGTTCTCGATCGCGCGGGCGACCTCGCCCGCCGCGTCGGACTCGACCTTGCCGTGCTCGCTCGTGACGATCTTCGCCAGCTCGTGCTTGCGGGCGGACAGGAGCTCGCGGAAGGCGAACAGCACCCGCGTCCGGCCGGCCAGCGACGTCCCGCGCCAGCCCGGCAGCGCCGCCTTGGCCGCGGCGACCGCGGCTTCGACCTCGGCGTCGCCGGCGAAGTCGACGTGCGCCCGGACCTGCCCGGTCGCGGGGTCGAACACCTCACCCGAACGCGCGGCGGTCCCGGTGAACGGCTTGCCGTCGATCCAGTGGCTGATGCGGTCGGTCACGGCGATGCGCTCCTTGGCTCGGGGACGTCTCCTCCGAGTCTCCGGGCGGGCGCCACGCCAACGCCATCGACAACGTGTACGGAGTCACCGTCCCGGCCGTACAGTCTGTCCCTGCCGATCAGACCCGAGGAGCCATGTACCCGACCGTCGCCGAGGTGCTCGCGCTGCCGGTGCTGCGCCAGGGCCGTCCGCACGTCGTCGCCGGCGTGGCCGGGCTCGACGCCCCGGTGCGCTGGGCGCACGTCGCCGAGGTCGCCGACATCGCGCACCTGCTGCGCGGCGGCGAGCTGGTGCTGACGACCGGCGTCGCGCTGCCCGACGACGGCCCGGCGCTGGCCCGCTACGTCGCCGACCTGGCCGGGGTCGGCGCCGCCGGCCTGGTGATCGAGCTGGTCCGGCACTGGAACGACAAGCTGCCCGCCGCGCTGGTCGAGACGGCCGAGAAGCACGGCCTGCCGCTGGTGACGCTCTCGCGCGAAACCCGGTACGTGAGCGTCACCGAGGCGGTGAACGGCCAGATCGTCGACGCCCAGGTCGCCGAGCTGCGTGCCGCCGAGCGCGTGCACGAGACGTTCACCGCGCTGACGGTCGCGGGCGCCGAACCCGGCGTCGTCCTGGGCGAGGTCGCCCGGCTGACCGAGCAGCCGGTGGTGCTGGAGACGCTGTCGCACGAGGTGCTCGCCTACGACGCCGCCGGGGTGGATCCGGCCGAGCTGCTCACCGGCTGGCCGGCCCGGTCGCGCGTCGTCCAGATCGGCGAGCGGACCGGCTACCACCCCGGCTCGGGCTGGCTGGTGACCGTCGTCGGCGCGCGCGGGCACGACTGGGGACGCCTGGTGCTCGTCTGCGCCGACCAGCCGCCGCACCGCCACCGGGTGGTCGCCGAGCGGGCCGCGTCCGCGCTGGCCGTGCACCGGCTGGTCGCCAAGGACGTCGACGGCCTGGAGCGGCAGGCCCACCGGGCCGTGCTGCACGAACTGCTCGCCTCACCGGCGCCGACGGCGGAATTGCTGGCGCGCGCTTCGGCGCTGGCCGTGCCGCTGACCGGGCGGCAGCTGGTCGGGCTGGCGGTCCGGCCGAAGCTGACCGGCAACCGGCCTGCTCTTTCCACGCCGCCGGTGCTGCGCGAACTGGCGGAAGCGACGGTGCTGGCCGCGCGCCGCGCGAAGGTGTCGGCGCTGGTGGCGACGGACGACCTCGGCGTGCGGGCGCTGATCGCGCTGTCGCCGGAGGCGAACGCCGACACGGTGCTGCACCGGCTCGCCACCGACGTCCACGAGGCCCGGGGCAGCGCGCCCGGCGTGCTCGCAGTCGGCACGACGGTGTCGACGCCCGCCGAAGCGGGCCGGACGCTGCTGGAGGCCGGCCAGGTGGCGGCGGCCGCGCTGGGGTCGGGTGGCGAGCGCGTGCTGCACCGGCTGTCGGACGTCCGCCTGCGCGGACTGCTGCACCTGCTGTCGGGCGACGAGCGCGTGACGGCGTTCGCGGTGCGCGAACTCGGGCCGCTGCTCCAGCGCGACGCGGCCTCGGGCAGCCGGCTGGTGCAGGCGCTGCGGCACTACTGCGAGCAGGGCGGCAACAAGTCGGCGGCCGCGGCGGCGGCGCACACCTCGCGGACGGCGTACTACCAGCAGCTCGCCCGGATCGAGCAGGTCCTCGGCGTCCGGCTGGAGGACCCGGAGTCGATGCTTTCGCTCTACGTGGCCTTGCTGGCGTGGGACCTCACCCGGTCGAGCGAAGAAGACCCACCCGGACGGGGAGCACAGTGATCGACCTCGGGCTGCCGATGGAACCGATATGGCCCTACTCCCCCTCGCAGCCTGCTTGATGAGCTTGAGCTGTCTCGCCCCGGCGCAGCCGCCGGCGTCGACGTTGCAGCTGACCAGCCACGACACCGCCAACCGCATCGGCTCGGCCGTGCTGACCTGCGACCCGACCGGCGGCACGCACCCCCGGCGCGACAAGGCGTGCGCGGTGCTGTCGAGCGTCGGCGGCGACTTCTCGCGGATCACCGCGCGGCACCAGGCGTGCACGCTGATCTACGCCCCGGTGGACGTGACGGTGGTCGGTACCTGGCGGGGGAAGCCGGTGTCGTACCGGACGTCCTACCCGAACCGGTGCGCGGCGGACCGCGACTCGGACGACGTTTTCGCGTTCTGACGCCTTGGCGCGCGGAAGCCGCCGGGCCGCCCCCACGACGGCCCGGTGGCTTCCGCGCATTGCTTTTAACTACGCACAGCGCGTGCCGGCGGTTCAGCAGGTGCGGAGAGTCACGTCGCGGGCCGCCGAACGGCTGAGGTTCCAGGCCGGCCAGCCGTCCGGGGTGTCGCCGGCGAGGACCTGGCGCAGCACGCACGTCCGGAGCGGCTCCGGCAGCCGGGCCGACACCACCGGGACGACGTCGGCGGAGAACCCCGCCAGGTACTGGTGGTCCAGGGGCTTGCCGGCGGCCGCGCGGTCGAGGTTGGCGCCGGCGATGAGGCGTTCCGGGTCGAGGACGGCGAGCACCAGCAGCGCCGCGGCCGCGGTGCCGATCGCCGCGCGGGGCAGCCACGCCGAGCGGAGCTTGACCAGCGACGCCAGCACCAGCACGAACACCGCGCCGAACCACAGTTCGCAGACCTCGACCAGCAGGCGCAGCACGGTGAAGCCGTAGGCCTCCTGGTAGGTCCACATGCGACTCAACGCCGACCCGACGAGCACCAGGCTCAACGCGCTCAAGGCACCCAGCAGCACGCGCTGGCGCAGCCGGTCGGCCTTCGTGACGTTCGGGGCCCAGCGCAGCGCCGCGGCGACGATCGCCAGCGTCAGCACGGTGACCGCGCACAGCTGCCAGAAACCGCCGCGCGCGTACTCGGCGGAGGTGAGGTTGCTGGTGCGCAGGACGTATTCGGTGCCGCCGAAGAGCACGACCAGCCGGACGACGACGAACACGCTGAACAGCAGGACGAGGACGGTCAGCGGGACTGTCCACTCCAGACCGTACTTGGTCCGGTATGGACGTTCGGCGGTGGCGCGATGCGCTGGGGCGGCGAGGAAGTAGCACGCTCCGGCGACGAGCAGGGCCGCGACGACGAACACGCAGCACCAGCGCACGAGGACGGCGACGCTGAGGTCGGGGATGACGGCGTTGACGACGGCGGCGAAGGCGGCATCGGCACTGGCGAGCAGCGGCACGAAGACGGCGACGAGCGCGGCGGTGGCCAACACGGCGAGGCCGATCCGCCGGGCGACACCGTCGCGCCGGGCGGCGAAGCGGCCCACCCCGCGGCCGGCCCAAGGAACGGCGCGGAGAGCTTCCAGGGGGACGGCGAGCATGTCGTAGAGGACGGAGTTGACGGTCCGCTCCCCCACGACGGCGAGCGAACCCGTGACGACGGCGCCGAGCACGCAGAGGACGAACAGCCAGCCGGACGCCCGCACGGCACCCATCGCGAGCAGGGCGAGGGTGAGGAAGGCCCACCCGGCGCTGCCCCAGGTGAAGGACCCGCCACCGTCGGCCGACCGCCGATCGGCGAGGAAGACGGCGAGGGTGACGGCCAGCCCGGCCAGCAGCCACCCGACCCCGGGCCGGTCGACGGGCAGGACGAGGGCAGCGGCCACCCCGGCCAGCCCGGCGGCGGGAAGAACGGCGGGAGGCAGCGGGACGACGGCGGATTTCGGTGGCGGGATCGGCCGCAGGAGAACGGAAGAAGCGGCGACGGCGACCCCACCGGCCCGGGCCCGACCGGCGGCGGGTGAAGCTGCACCCGCGCCCTCGCCGCCTGCCGACCTAAGAGCCCCGACGCCCACCCCCTCCGCGGATACGGCCCCGCCGCCCGCCGATCGCTTCCCCCGCGGCACCCGCTCCCCCGCGCCCGAGTCGATCCTGTTCTTCGGCATCTCGCCCTGCTTTCTCCGCGCGGATCGCCAGCGATCCTCCGCGAGTTCACGTTCGCTTTTGCGAATCCCTCAGCCCGCACCACTCGCCGCGGTCATGACCCGCGAAGCTCAGCCCGTCGGCAGCGTCACCCGGATCCGGCTGCCGACCCCCGCGGAAGGCTCCACCGCCCCGATCGTCCCGCCGTGCAGCTCGACCGCCCACCGCGCGATCGCCAAGCCCAGCCCCGTCCCCCCGCCGGACGGCCGCTCCCCCCGCGTGAACCGCTCGAACACCCGCTCGCGGTCGGCCGGGGCGATCCCCGGTCCCTCGTCGCACACGTCGATGCGGATCTCGCCCGGGCGGACCTCGGCCAGCACCCGCACCGATCCGCCCGCCGGGCCGTGGCGGGCCGCGTTCTCCAGCAGGTTCGCCACCACCTGGAACAGCCGGCCGCGGTCCGCGACCACCACCGCGTCCGACGGCGCCACCGTCACCGAGAACGTCACCCCGCGCACCAACGCCGCCTCGGAAACCGCCTCCGACAACAAAGCGGACAGCGAAAACGACGTCTTGTGCAGCGGAATCGCCCCCGCGTCGAGGCGCGACAGGTCCAGCAGCTCGTCCACCAGCGTCGCCAGGCGCTCGGTCTGCTGCAGTGCCGTCTTCAGCGTCGCCGGGTCCGGGTCCTCGACGCCGTCGACCAGGTTCTCCAGCACCCCGCCCAGCGCCGTGATCGGCGTGCGCAGCTCGTGGGACACGTTCGCGATCAGCTCACGGCGCTGCTTGTCCGCGTCGCCGAGATCGCCCGCCATCAGGTTGAACGCCTGCGCCAGCTCGCCCACTTCGTCCCGCGTGGTGGCGCGGACGCGGCGCGTGTAGTCGCCCTTCGCCATCGCCCGCACCGCGCCCGTCATCTCGCGCAGCGGCCGGGTCATCCCGTGGGCCAGCACCTGCGACAGCAGCAGCGCCAGCACCATCGCCGTGATCGTCGTCTTGGGCGGCAGCCAGCCGATCTGCCAGTTGAAGAACGCGAACGCGACCCCGCCGGACGCGACCATCAGGATCGCCAGCTTCAGCTTGATCGAGCGGACCCCGTCCAGCGGCCGCGGCAGCAGCTCGACCACCCGCACCAGCAGCGCCTTCACGATCCCGCCTCCAGCGCGTACCCGACGCCGTGCACGGTCCGGATGAGGTCGGCGCCGAGCTTGCGCCGCAGCGCCTTGATGTGGCTGTCCACCGCCCGGGTGCCCGCCGACGAGCTGTGGACGTCCCAGTCCCACACCTCCGACAGCAGCCGTTCGCGCGGCTGCACCACCCGCGGCCGCCGCGCGAAGTGCACCAGCAGGTCGAACTCGATCGGCGTCAGCTGCGCCGCGACGCCGGCCCGCGCGACGCGCCGCTCGTCGACGTCGATCTCGAGGTCGCCGAGCACGATCCGCGCGTGCGAGTCCGACCGCGACGAGCGCTCGACCCGCCGCAGCAGCGCGTGCACCCGGGCCGTGAGCACGCGCATCGAGAACGGCTTCGTCAGGTAGTCGTCGGCGCCGACCCCCAGCCCGACCAGCATGTCCGTCTCGTCGGCACGCGCGGTCAGCATGAGCACCGGCACCGGCCGCCGTCCCTGGATCCGGCGGCAGACCTCCAGGCCGTCGAACCCCGGGAGCATCACGTCCAGCACGACCAGGTCCGGCTCCGCCGAGGTGTCCGCTTCGACCGCGGCGGCCCGTCGTGGGCGACGTCCACGCTGAACCCCTCGGCCCGCAGCCGGGCCGCGATCGACGCGGCGATCGTGACGTCGTCCTCGACGACGAGCACCCGCCGCACTCCTGGTTCCATGAAAACGACCTTAGGGATCGGCGGTGGAGAGGGTCCGCGCGAAGTGTGGAGATCCTGTGGAGACGTTTCACCCGCTTTGCCGGTTCGTGACGGCGAGATGTGTGACGCAGGTCATGCACCCCGGCACCGATCGCGCAATCGACAGTCTGCACTCCTGATCAGGGAAGAGTGAACAGTCTGCCGTTGCCCCGGCCGCGACCCGGCGCGCAGGATTCCGCAATGGCGCCGACACCCGCAGACCAGCGCGTGCACGACGACGGCCGGGTCGAGCTCGACCCCGCCGACGTCGGGTCTCTCGAAGGCAGCCGGTTCTTCAACGAAGAGCTGGCCCCCGTCCCCGTCGCAAAGCGGACCTGGACCACCTACAACTACTTCGCGCTCTGGATGGGGATGGCCCACAACATCCCCAGCTACGCCCTGGCCGCGTCGCTGATCGCGCTCGGCATGAACTGGGTCCAGGCACTGATCACGATCACGATCGGCAACCTGATCGTGCTCGTGCCGATGCTGCTCAACAGCCACGCCGGCACGAAGTACGGCATCCCGTTCCCGGTGTTCGCCCGCGCGTTCTACGGCCTGCGCGGCGCCAACCTGGCCGCGCTGCTGCGTGCGTTCATCGCGTGCGGCTGGTTCGGCATCCAGACGTGGGTCGGCGGCGAGGCCATCTACGTCATCCTCGGGCGCCTGCTCGGCTCGTGGTGGCGGGACGCGCCGGAGGTCGCCGGCCAGCACTGGACGCTGTGGCTGTCCTTCGTGGTCTTCTGGATCGGCCAGATGCTGATCATCTGGCGGGGCATGGACGCGGTCCGCCGCTTCGAGAACTGGACGGCGCCGCTGGTGTCGGTCGGCTTCCTGATCATGCTCGCGTACGTGCTGGTCAAGGCGGGCGGCCTCGGCCCGATCCTGGCCGACGGCGGCAAGCTCGGCTGGGGCCCGGACTTCTGGAAGGTGTTCGCGCCGTCGCTGATGGCGATGATCGCGTTCTGGTCGACGCTGTCGCTGAACATGCCGGACTTCACGCGCTTCGGCGGCAGCCAGCGCAAGCAGGTCCGCGGCCAGATCCTCGGCCTGCCGACGACGATGACGTTCATCGCGGTCGTCGCCATCCTGACGACGTCGGGCGGGCACGTCCTCTACGGCGAGGACATCTGGGACCCGGCACAGCTGGCCGACAAGTTCTCGAGCCCGGTCGTGGTCGTCGTCGCGCTGGTCGCCCTGGTGCTGGCCACGATCTCGGCGAACCTCGCGGCCAACGTCGTCAGCCCGTCCTACGACTTCTCGAACGCGTTCCCGAAGAAGATCACGTTCGCGGTCGGCGGCGGCATCACCGGCGTCATCGGCATCCTGATCCAGCCGTGGCGGCTCTACTCCGACCCGAACATCTACATCTTCGCCTGGCTCGGCTTCTACGGCGGCCTGCTCGGCGCGGTCGCGGGCGTGCTCGTCGCGGGCTACTGGGTGATCGCCCGCACCAAGCTCAGGCTGAAGGACCTCTACACACCCGATGGGGTGTATTGGTTCAGCGGCGGCTGGAACTGGCGCGCGCTGGTCGCGACGCTGGTGGGAGCCGTCCTCGCGGTCGGTGGTGCCTACGGCGGGCCGTTCCCCGCGGACGGGCTCATCCCGTTCCTCAAGCCGCTTTACGACTACAACTGGGTGGTCGGCTTCGTCGGCGCGTTCGTCGTCTTCGCCGCCCTGTCTCGTTCGTCAACCAAGGAGGAAGCAAGTGAGCGTCGTCCGAGCCGGATTGATCCAGCAGCGGTGGACGGGTGACAAGGAGTCCATGATCAAGGCGGCGGTCGACCACATCGCCTCCGCCGCCTCGCAGGGCGCCCAGGTCGTCTGCCTGCAGGAACTGTTCTACGGCCCCTACTTCTGCCAGGTGCAGGACACCGAGTTCTACTCCTACACCGAGGGCATCCCGGACGGGCCGACGACCAAGCTCATGCAGGAGGTGGCCGAGCGCCACGGCGTCGTGCTGATCGTGCCGATGTACGAGGTCGAGCAGCCCGGCGTGTACTACAACACCGCCGCGGTGATCGACGCCGACGGCACGTACCTCGGCAAGCACCGCAAGAACCACATCCCGCAGGTCAAGGGCTTCTGGGAGAAGTTCTACTTCCGGCCCGGGAACCTGGGTTACCCGGTGTTCGACACCGCTGTGGGCCGCATCGGCGTCTACATCTGCTACGAGCGGCACTTCCCGGAGGGCTGGCGCGCGCTGGGCCTGGCCGGGGCGAAGATCGTGTTCAACCCGTCGGCGACCAGCCGCGGGCTGTCGCAGTACCTGTGGAAACTGGAGCAGCCGGCGGCCGCGGTCGCGAACGAGTACTTCGTCGGCGCGATCAACCGCGTCGGCGTGGAACCGCTGGGCGACAACGACTTCTACGGCCAGACGTACTTCGCCGACCCGCGCGGCCAGCTGATCGGCGACGCCGCGTCCGACACCGACGACGAGGTCGTCATCCGCGACCTGGACATGACGCTGCTCGACGAGGTCCGGGACCTGTGGGCGTTCTACCGCGACCGCCGCCCGGACACCTACGGCCCCCTCACGGAGGCCTGATGACCACGCTCATCAAGGGCGGCCAGGTCGTTTCGCCGTCGGGTGCGCTCCTGGCGGACGTGCTGGTGGACGGCGAGACCATCGCCGCCGTCGGCGCGCCCGGCACGCTCACCGGCGACGAGACGATCGACGCCACCGGCAAGTACGTGCTGCCCGGCGGGATCGACGCGCACACGCACATGGAGATGCCGTTCGGCGGGACGCACTCGGTCGACACGTTCTCGACCGGCACCACCGCGGCCGCGTGGGGCGGCACGACGACGATCATCGACTTCGCCGTGCAGGCCAAGGGCACGTCCCTGCTGTCCACCATGGACAAGTGGCACGCGAAAGCCGACGGCAACTGCGCGATCGACTACGGCTTCCACATGATCGTCAGCGACGTCAACGACCAGTCGCTGAAGGAGATGGAAGCCTGCGTCGACGCCGGGGTCGGCAGCTTCAAGATGTTCATGGCCTACCCGGGGGTGTTCTACTCCACGGACGGGGAAATCCTGCTGGCCATGCAGAAAGCGCGCGAAATCGGCGCTACGATCATGATGCACGCGGAGAACGGCATCGCGATCGACCAGCTGGCCGCGCAGGCGTTCGAAGCCGGGAACATCGACCCGGTCCAGCACGGGCTGACCCGGCCGCCGGAGCTGGAAGGAGAAGCGACGTCGCGGGCGATCCAGCTCGCGAAGGTCACCGGCTCGCCGCTGTACATCGTGCACCTGTCGGCGTCGCAGGCGCTGGCGGCGGTCGCGGAAGCACGCAACGAGGGTCAGAACGTCTTCGCCGAGACGTGCCCGCAGTACCTCTATCTGTCCATTGAGGACTTGGCGAAGCCGGACTTCGAGGGCGCGAAGTACGTCGCGTCGCCGCCGCTGCGGGAGAAGTCGCACCAGGCCGACCTGTGGCGCGGGCTGCGGACCAACGACCTGTCCGTGGTGTCCACCGACCACTGTCCCTTCTGCTTCAAGGACCAGAAGGAGCTGGGGCGCGGCGACTTCCGGGCGATCCCGAACGGCATGCCCGGCGTGGAGCACCGGATGGACCTGCTGCACCAGGGCGTCGTCGCGGGCGAGCTGACACTCGGGCGCTGGGTCGAGACGTG
Source organism: Amycolatopsis sp. NBRC 101858 (assembly GCF_030269325.1). Classification (GTDB taxonomy): domain Bacteria; phylum Actinomycetota; class Actinomycetes; order Mycobacteriales; family Pseudonocardiaceae; genus Amycolatopsis; species Amycolatopsis ponsaeliensis. Next base: position 846,628 of record NZ_BSTD01000003.1, read on the forward strand.
CTCGGCGACGCCGGCGCGGATGTTCGGGCTGTACCCGCGCAAGGGCGTCATCGCGGCGGGTTCGGACGCCGACATCGTCGTCTACGACCCCACGGCGAAGCAGACCCTGTCGGCCGAGACGCACCACATGAACGTGGACTACTCGGCGTACGAAGGGTTCGAGCTGACCGGTCGCGTGCATACGGTGCTGTCCCGTGGGCGCGTTGTCGTGTCGCCGGACGGGTTCACCGGGTCGACGTCGCACGGCAAGTTCCTGTCCCGCTCGCTGAACCAGTACCTGAACTGAGGTGAGCATGGACTTCGGGATCGTGCTGCAGACGGACCCGCCCGCGCGGGACGTCGTGCGGCTGATGAAGGACGCCGAGGACGCCGGGTTCCGCTACGGCTGGACGTTCGACTCCTGCGTGCTGTGGCAGGAGCCGTTCGTCATCTACTCGGCGATCCTCGCGGCGACGTCGTCGATGGTCGTGGGGCCGATGGTGACCAGCCCCGGCACGCGCGACTGGTCGGTGATGGCGTCGACCTTCGCCACGCTGAACGACATGTACGGCAACCGGACGGTCTGCGGCATCGGCCGCGGCGACTCGGCGCACCGGGTGGTCGGGAAGCCACCGTCCACTTTGGCCACCGTCCGCGACTGCATGCGCGTGGTGAAGGACCTCGCCGAAGGCCGCGCGGTGGAGATGAACGAGACGACCGTGCAGATCCCGTGGATCCGCAACGGCCGGCTCGAGATGTGGATGGCCGGGTACGGGCCGAAGGCGCTGAAGACGGTCGGCGAGCACGCGGACGGCTTCATCCTCCAGTGCGCGGACCCGGCGATCGCCCGCTGGACGATCGGCGCGGTGCGCGACGCGGCGAGGGCGGCCGGGCGCGACCCGGGCGGCATCACGATCTGCGTCGCGGCCCCGGCGTACGTCGGTGACGACCTGGCGCACCAGCGCGAGCAGCTGCGCTGGTTCGGCGGGATGGTCGGCAACCACGTCGCGGACCTGGTCGCGCGCTACGGCTCGTCCGGCGCGGTGCCGAAGGAGCTGACCGACTACATCCGCGAGCGGGAGGGCTACGACTACAGCCACCACGGCAAGGCGGGCAACCCGTCGACGGAGTTCGTCCCGGACGAGATCGTCGACCGCTTCTGCCTGCTGGGCCCGGCGTCGGCGCACATCTCCCGCCTGCAGGAACTCGCGGAGCTGGGCGTTGACCAGTTCTCGCTGTACCTGATGCACGACGACCGCGAGGCGACGCTGGCGTCCTACGGGTCGCAGATCATCCCGAAGCTCACCGCGTAGGGCCCGCCCTACCCCGGTTCCGGGGGTGCGCACCAGCGCGCCCCCGGTCCCGGTGCCGGGACGATCGGGGCCATGAATTCTCCGAAACTCCGTGTTGCGCTGGCTCTGGGGGCCGTCGCGAGCGCGGTCGCCTTGAGTGCGCCCGCGGCCGCGGCGAGCCCCGCCGGAATCGTCTGGGAAGACTCGTGTGCCGCCGGGTACCGGTGCGGCCACCTCGACGTCCCGATGTCCTACCAGGATCCTTCCGCCGGGACGGTGACCGTCGCCGTCGGGCTCCTCCCGGCCACCGACCAGGCCCACAAGCTGGGCACCCTCTTCTACAACCCCGGCGGGCCCGGGTCGTCCGGGCGGTTCGCGCCCGCGTTGACGCCTTTCCTGCACGCGCGCTACGACATCGTCGGGTTCGACCCGCGCGGCGTCGGCGCGAGCTCGAAGATCCACTGCTTCACCGATCCGTCGCAGCTCGCGGTGCTGCAGCGGGCGCTCGGCACGTTCCCGCTGACCCGTGACGCCGAACAGCGGCAGATCGCGGACACGAAGACCGTCACCGACCTCTGCGAACAGAACGCGGGCCCGCTGGCGAACCACCTCTCGACCGGCACGATCGCCCGCGACCTCGACCGCCTGCGGGCGGCGTTCGGCGAGCCGAAGCTGCGGTACTACGGGAAGTCGTACGGCACCTACCTCGGCGAGACGTACGCGAACCTGTTCCCCGGCCGCGTCGGCTCGCTCGCCCTCGACGCCGTCGACGACCCGATGCGCTGGGCGACCGGCTCCGGCCCGATGAGCTACCGGCTGCAAGGCTACGAAGACGGGCCTCGCGCGCTTGAGTCCTTTTTGGACGCCTGCGCGGCGCGCTGCACCTTCGACTACTCGGCCATTCTCGACCGCCTCGCGGCCGGCCCGATCACCGTGACCGACACGGCCGGGAAGCAGATCGCCGTCACCTACCAGAGCGCGATCGCCACGATCCACAACTACCTGACCGACGCCCAGGCGGCACCGCAGCTGGCGGCGTACCTGCAGGCGCTCGCGGATCCGGCGTCACGCGCTCCGGCCTCGGCGGGCGGCCCGCCGGACGTCGACTCGCTGCTTGGCGGCGGTGCGACGCTCTGTTCGGACGCGGCGAACCCACGTGATCCGGCCGTCTGGTGGGACTACGCCGCGCGCGCCGACCAGGTCGGCCGTGGGTTCGGGCCGTACGACGTCTACAAGACGCTGCCGTGCGCGACGTGGGACATCGCGGACACCGGCCGCTACACCGGTCCGTGGAACCGGCCGACGGCGCCGATCCTGCTCCTCGCCAACCGCCAGGGCGACCTGGAGACGCCGTACGCCGGGGCCCAGCGGACCGAAAAGCTGCTGGCCAACGCGCGTCTGCTGAGCCTCGACACGTACGGCCACGGTTCGCGCGGCAAGAGCGCGTGCGTGGACGCGTCGCTGGACCGCTACTTCGCCGCCGGTTCAGTGCCGGCCCGGGGTGCGGTCTGCGCTCCGGACCGGGGTCCGTTCGAGTGAAACCCTTTACTGGCAACGTACTCGATTTCTGCGAAGCCACTCACACCTGGCAGGAGGGCCGCTAGGGTGGGCCGGTGACGCAGCCGCCCCCGGGATTCGACCGCACGCTCCTCCTCCGCGACGGCCGCCGGGTGTGGGTCCGGCCGCTGACCCCGCAGGACGCGCCGGAGCTGGGCGAAGCCATCCGCACCGCGGACCCGGAGACGCTGCGCAGACGCTTCTGCGGTTCGGCGCCTCGCGTGACCCCCCAGTTGCTGGAGCGGCTGACGGTCCTGGACTACGAGCGCCGGTTCGCCCTGGTGGCGCGGTGTTCGGAGGGGCCGGGGGTGGCAGTGGCCCGCTACGAGGCAACGGGCCGGAAGATGGCGGAAGTGGCGATAGCGGTGGCCCCGGCATGGCGCAGGGTGGGATTGGCTTCGGCCTTGCTGCACATGCTGGGGCTGGCGGCCCTGGAGCGCGGATTCGAGCGCTTCACGGCGGTGTATTCGGCGGACAACCGTCCGGTGGCCGAGCTGCTGGACTACGCGCGGGGCCGTCGGGTGATCGCTGAGGGGGTCGCGGAGGCGGAGGTCCGGCTCCGCGACCACCCCGAAGCACCGCCCGACGCCGCGAGACAGAGCTTCTCGTTTTTTCAGCGGAATCCGTAACAGACCGCGCGACCCCACCGATCCAGGCCGGGCACCTCGTTCCCGCAACAGAACGGCACCGGCATGGACATCGCGGAGCGCGCGCAAGCACTCGCCCTGAAGATCCGCAAGCACAAGGACGGCATCGAGACCGAAGAGGCGACCAAGAACGCCTTCGTGATGCCGTTCATCAGCACTGTCCTCGGTTACGACGTGTTCAACCCGGCCGAGGTGATCCCCGAGTTCACCGCCGACGTGGGCACCAAGCGGGGCGAGAAGATCGACTACGCGATCGTGCACGACGGTCAGGTGCAGGTGCTCGTCGAAGCCAAGAAGATCAACGACCCGCTCCGGATCGAGCACGCTTCCCAGCTCTTCCGCTACTTCGCCGTCACGAACGCCCGGATCGCCGTCCTGACGAATGGTCAGGTGTACGAGTTCTACACCGACCTCGACGCGCCGAACCGGATGGACGCCAAGCCGTTCCTCGTGCTGGACTTCGCCGACATCGACGAAACCCTGCTGCCCGAACTGGCCAAGCTCACGAAGGAGTCGTTCGACCTCGACTCGGTCATCAGCGCCGCAGGTGAGCTGAAGTACATCGGACAGCTGAAGCGCATCCTCGCGGCGCAGTTCAAGGAACCCGAGGACGAGTGGGTGAAGTTCCTGACCACGCGGGTGTACGAAGGACCGTTCACCCAGCGAATCCGTGAGCAGTTCGGCCCGCTGGTGGCCAAGGCGACCCGCCAGTTCCTGAACGAGCAAGTCAACGACCGGTTGAAGAACGCGCTCGGGGCACCGGACTCGTACGTGAGCGTCACGCCGCAGGCCGACCCCGCGGTCGCCGAAAGCCCGGCTCGCGAAGACGGCAACGGTGAGCTCGTCACCACCGAAGAGGAGATCGAAGGCTACCGGGTCGTCCGGGCGATCGTCTGCGGCGAAGTGGCGGCGGCGCGGGTCGTCCCGCGGGACACCAAGACCTACTTCGGTGTCCTGCTCGACGACAACAACCGCAAGCCCATCGCGCGGCTGTGGTTCAACCGCTCGAAGAAGTACCTCGGGGTCTTCGACGAGAACAAGGTCGAGACCCGCATCCCGATCGCGAACGTCGAGGAGATCTACGCCCACGCCGACCACCTGCGGCGGACGGTGGCGAGATACCTGACCGCGCCACCCGTCGCCGCCGAAGAAGCTCAGTCCAGCAGTGCCTGGTAAACCAGCTGCCTCAGCTGTGACCGCAGCCGATAAGTGCTCGATGGCAACAGCTGCGTGTAAAACCCCACCGTCAAGTCCTCATCCGGATCCACCCAGAAAGCCGTCGACGCCGCTCCGCCCCACGCGAACTCCCCCGCCGATGACAACGTGCGCGCCTTCACCGGGTCCTCCAGTACCGAGAACCCCAGACCGAACCCGTGGCCGTCGAAGGGCATCTCCGCGAACAACGGCCTTCCGTACTCCTCCAGGTCCACGTGGCCCGGCAGGTGGTTGCTCGCCATCAGGGACACCGTTCGCGGCGACAGCAGCCGGATGTCGTCCAAAGCGCCGCCGCGCAGGAGCATCTCCGTGAACCGCCAATAATCCGAGGCCGAGGACACCAGCCCGCCGCCGCCGGAAAGGCAGTCCGGGCGGGACTTCCCGAGCGCGCCGAACGCCTCATTGCGCGTCGCCCGGCCGGAAGCAGGGTCGGGCACGTAAAGCGCGGCCAAGCGAGCGGGAGAAGACGCCACGAACCCCGTGTCCGTCATGCCCAGCGGCGTGAAGATCCGCGACGCGAAGAACTCGTCCAGCGAAAGCCCCGAAACCACCTCGACGAGCCGGCCCAGGACGTCCGTCGCGATCGAGTAGTTCCACTCCGCGCCCGGCTGGAACAGCAGCGGCAGCGACGCCCACTGCTCCGAACACGCCGCCAGGTCGAGACCCGGCGGCGTCCCCCACTCGAACCCCGCCGCCCGGTAGATCGCGTCCACCGGGTGGCCGTGGTGGAAGCCGTACGTCAGGCCCGCCGTGTGGGTCAGCAGGTGCCACACCCGGATCGGCGAGCGCGCCGGCTCCGTCAGCGGGCGAAGCGCCGATCCCTTGACGAACACCCGCGGCGACGCGAACTCCGGCAGCCACCGCGAGATCGGGTCGTCCAGCTCCAGCAGGCCGTCCTCGACGAGCATCATCGCCGCGACCGACGTGATCGGCTTGGTCATCGAGAAGATCCGCCACAGCGTGTCGGTCTCCACCGGGGTGCCCGCTTCGACGTCGCTGTACCCGCCGCTGCCGACGTGCACGATCCGGCCGTGCCTGCTCACCACCGCGAGCCAGCCCGGCAACCGTCCATCCTCGACATACCGGTCGAAATGGGTGTCCAGCCGGGAAAGCCGGCCCGCGTCGAACCCGGCTTCGGCCGGCTCGACGTCCACCTTGAGGTTCGCCATCCCGCGAGATTACTTCTCGCGAGCGCGTTCGGCCGCTTTCTCTTCACGCCAGGCTTCGTCGTCCTTGCCGACGCGCCAGTACCCCGAGATCGACAGCAGCTCACGCCGCACGCCGCGCTCGTCGAGCAGGTACCGCCGCAGCTCGCGGACGAACCCCGCCTCGCCGTGCACGAACGCCTGGACGACGCCCTCGCGCCACGGCAGCTCCCGCACCGCCGCGGCGACATCGCCGCCGGACGCGCGGTGCAGCCACGTGATCTGCGCGTCGGCCTTCGTGGCCAGCGGCTGCTGCTCCTCGGCGTTCTCGACCAGGATCACGACCTGCGCCGCGACGCCGGCCGGGAGCGCTTCGAGCGACGCCGCGATGGCCGGCAACGCGCTTTCGTCGCCGGCCAGCAGGTGCCAGTCCGCTTCGGAGCCCGGCGCGTACGCACCGCCGGGGCCGGACAGCAGCAGCTCGTCGCCCGGCTGGGCCGCGGCCGCCCACGGGCCGGCGATGCCTTCGTCGCCGTGGTGGACGAAGTCGAAGGTCAGCTCGCCGGCCTGCGGGTCGAACGCCCGGACCGTGTAGGACCGCATCCGCGGCCAGTGCTCCCGCGGCAGCGTGGCCCGGCACTCCTGGACGTCGAACGGCTCCGGGTACTCGACGCCCGGAACCTTGAACAGCACCTTCACGTACGCGTCGGTGAACGCGTTCGGCGTGAAGTCGGCGATGCCCTCGCCGCCCGCGACGATCCGGATCATGTGCGGGGTCAGCCGCTCGGTGCGCAGCACGCGCAGTTTCACCGCGGGCCGTCCGGACCGCCGGGGTGCTTCGGCCATCGGCCAACTCCTCGCTCAGGTACTAAGGCTTACCTAAGCAACCGTACGCGCCGGATCCGGCTCCTGACCATCCGGCCGCCCCAGTTCTTCGAGCATCCGGGCAAAAGCGGCAGCGGTCTTCGCGCGGAACCCGACGAAGAACCGGTTGGCCAACGGGACTCCCCAGCGTCCCCAGGTGGCCGCGTTGACCACCCGGTGCTCGACGCGCGCACCCGCCGGATCGGCCGTGACGCGGTACTCCCCGCGGTACCACCAGCCGCCCTGCACCGCGAGGAACCCCCGTTCGGCGTCGACCTCCGTCCGCATCGGGTGACCACCCCCGGTCACCCGGCGCCGCACGTCCTCGAACACCTCCGCGGGCGGGCGCGCGACGACCCCCGACGCCTCCGCAAGCGTTTTCACCCGCGCGGATCCGAGACGCGCGTGTTCTGGAACGCCGTGATCAGCCACTCGCCGTCCTCCTGGACGAGCACGAAGCTGACCGTCGACTCGCGGCCTTCGTCGGTGGTGTCGGCGCCGCTGACCGAGGACCCGCCCCCGACGACGGCCACGGCGACGTCCGGGCGGATGAACCGCACCTTCGCCGTCGCGCCGAGCTGCCCGGTCAGCTTGGACCCCTTGAGCGGCCCCTCGAACAGGGCGCGGTGCGAGCTTTCGATCGCTTCCCGGCCCGGGAAGTTCAGCCCGAAGAACGTCACGTAGTCCGCGTCCTCGGTGAAGAGCCGGCCGTACGCGGCGGCATCGGCGGAGTTCCAGGCCTCGGTGAGGCGGCCGAGCACGGCGCGGACGCCGGCATCGGCGGTCGTGGTGGTCATGAGATCCCCTTTCGCGAACGTCGTTCGTTCGACGAACACAGTTCTACTTACGAACGCCGTTCGCGTCAAGTACAGTGTTCGGGTGACCGTTCCCCCACCGCCGTGGCGCAGCGCCCCGCGCCGCCGCGCCGCAAAACCCGCGCTCTCCCAGGAGCTGATCGTGAAGACGGCGCTGGAGGTCCTGGCGAAGGAAGGCCTCGACGCGGTCACCATGCGGCGGGTCGCCCAGGAGCTGGAAACGGGACCCGCGTCGCTCTACGCGCACGTGGCCAACAAGGACGAGCTGGCGGAGCTGATGCTCGACGCCGTGCTCGCCGAAGCGCCGATCCCGGACCCGGACCCGGCGCGCTGGGACGAGCAGGTGAAGGACCTGGTCCGCGGCCAGATCCGGGTGATGGTCGCCCACCCCGGCATCGCGCGGGTGGCGTGGGACATCGCCGTGCCGGTCACGCCGAGCTCGCTGCGCCAGGGCGAGGCGATGCTCGCCCTGCTGCGCGCGGGCGGCCTGACGCTCAGGCAGGCGACGTTCGCGGGCGACGCCCTGGCGCTCTACGCCAAGGCGTACGCCTACGAAGCGAGTGGCTGGACCTGGGGCGACATCGACGAAGCCGAGACGGCCAAACGCGGCGAGCAGATGGTGGCGTACATGCGGTCACTGCCCCCCGAGGCGTTCCCGAACATGCTGCACATCGGCGAGTTCTTCAACGCCGAGACCGCGGCCGAACGCCTGGAGTTCGCCCTCGACGTCTACCTGGCCGGGCTGAAGGTCGTGGCGGCGAAGAACTAGGGCCGCAGGACGATCTTGCCGCGGGTGTGCCGCTGCTCCAGCTCGCGGTAGGCGTCGTGCACCTCGGCCAGCGGGTAGACACGCGCGATCGGCACCTCGAGCAGTCCCTTGGCCACCAGCAGGCTCAGCTCGCGCAGCACCTCGGCCGACGCTCCCGCCATGTTGCCCTCGGTCTTCACGTTGTACTTCGCGGCCGCCTCGTAGTCGATGATCGTGTCGATCCGTCCCGGGTGGATCCCCAGGTGCAGGGCCAGTTCCACGTAGCCGGAGCCGAAGGTGTCGACGAACGCGTGCACGCCGTCCGGAGCGGCTTCCTTGATGCGCTCGAGGACGCCGTCGCCGTAGGCCACCGGGATGACGTCGAGCTCGCGCAGCCACGCGTGGTTCGCTTCCCCGGCCAGGCCGATCACCGTGGCGCCGGCCAGCTTCGCGAGCTGGACGGCCAGCGATCCGACGCCCCCGGCCGCACCCGAGACGACGACCGTGTCACCTTCGCGCGGGCAGACCGCGGCCATCGCGGCGTAGGCGGTCGTGCCGGCGACGAACAGCGCGCCCGCGGCCTCCCACGAAATGCCGTCCGGCCGCGGCGTGAGGTCCGAAGCCTCCGCCACGACGTAGTCCGCGTGGCTGGAGCGCGTGTGCACGAAGCCGATCACCTCGTCGCCGACCGCGATCTCCTCGACGCCCTCGCCGAGTTCCGCGACGACGCCGGCGAAGTCGCTGCCCTGCCCGGACGGGAACGTCGCGGGCCAGCGCTCGTGCAGGAACCCCCGCCGGATGGCGGCCTCGCCGGGGTTGATCCCGGCGGCGCGGACCTCGACGAGCACCTGCCCCCGTCCCGGCACCGGCCGTTCGACGTCCTCGATCCGGAGGACGTCCACGTCGCCGTACTCGTCGAACCTGATCGCGCGCGCCATGAGGCCTCCTCGAAAGTCGTTGCTCGATACAAGCAACGACCGGCCCCGGAGTTTTATGCCCGCGAGTTCAGCCCGCGAGGCGCCGGACGACGCCGTCGGCGAGCAACCGGCCACGATCGGTGAGCACCGCGCGGCCCCGGGAATCCAAAGCGGACGCATCGAGCAGGCCCTCGGCCGCCGCCGCCCGGGCCTCCGCCAGCCCCGGTTCGTCCAGCACGTCGAGCGGAAGTCCTTCGGCGACGCGCAGTTCGAGCATGATCCGCTCGAGGTGCTGGTCGTCGTCGGTGAGCACCTCGCGCCCGCCCGCGGGCGAGTCGCCGGCGGCCAGCAGCGCGGTGTAGCGCGCCGGGTGCTTGACGTTCCACCAGCGCACGCCGCCGACGTGGCTGTGCGCGCCCGGCCCGGCGCCCCACCAGTCGTCGCCACGCCAGTAGCCGAGGTTGTGGCGGCAGCGGGCGGCGTCGGAAGCCGCCCAGTTCGACACCTCGTACCAGCGCAGGCCCGCCGCCGACAGCGTCGCGTCGATCATCTCGTAGTCCGCGGCCAGCACGTCGTCGTCCGGCGCGGGCAGCTCGCCGCGGCGCACCCGGCGGGCCAGCGCCGTGCCCTCCTCGACGATCAGCGCGTACGCCGACACGTGGTCGACGCCCGCGGAAAGCACGGCGTCGAGCGTCGCGAGCAGGTCGTCGGGGCGCTCGCCGGGCGTGCCGTAGATCACGTCGAGGTTCACGTGCTCGAACCCGGCCGCACGGGCTTCGGCAGCGGCCTTGCCCGGCCGGCCCGGGGTGTGCACGCGGTCGAGGATCTTCAGCACGTGCTGCGCGGCCGACTGCATCCCGAGCGAGACGCGCGTGTAGCCGGCTTCGCGGATCCCGGCGAAGAACTCCGGCGACGTCGACTCCGGGTTCGACTCCGTCGTGACCTCGGCGCCCGGGGCGAGCCCGAAGACGTCGCGGACGGCGTCGAGGACCGAGGCGAGACCGTCGGCGCCGAGCAGCGACGGCGTGCCGCCGCCGACGAACACCGTGTCGGCGGCGGGCGGCACGACCAGTACCTTCGCGGCGAGCTCCAGCTCGCGCCGCAGCCCTTCGAGCCAGGACTGCGGCGACGAGCCCGAGTCGAGCTCACCGGCGGTGTAGGTGTTGAAGTCGCAGTAGCCGCAGCGCGTCGCGCAGAACGGCACGTGCACGTAGACCCCGAACGTTCTGCTGCCGAGCCCCTTCAGCGCGCTGTCGGGCAACGCCGGGTCGATCGGGGTGGCGGGGTCGGGACGCAGCACGGGCACACCGCGATTGTCCCTTACGACGCCGGGAGGTTCGCCGCCGCCCAGTCCGGGTCGGGGGCGATCATCTCGATGACGTCGAGCAGCACGCCGTTCGGATCCGCGACGTAGAAGTGCCGCTGCCCGTACACCTCGTCGACGACCGGCGTGACGAGCTCCACACCGGCCTCCGCCAGCCGCTTCGCCTCGGCCGCGGCGTCCTCGACGACGAGCCCGAACATCAGCCCGGACGTCTCCCGCGACCGGTAAGCCGGCGGGACCGACTCGTGCCCGCGCTGCACGAAGCTGATCTCGTAGCCCGGTGCACCGGCGTTGATGCTGGCGAACAAGTCCAGCTCGACCGTGACCGGCAGCCCGACCACGTCCCGGTAGAAGCGGGTGGTCGCGGCGACGTCGTCGACCAGGTAGCCCGCCCCGAAACCCTTGACCTGCATCCCCAGTTCCTCTCGTTCAAACCACTATGTCTGTAGTACTCTAACCGCAGTGGTTTGAATCGGGCAAGGAGGATTTCCGTGCGGCAGAACACCGAACGGCGGACGGCCCTGACGGACGCGGCCATCGAGGTCCTCGCCCGCGATGGCGCGCGCGGGCTCACCTACCGCGCGGTGGACACCGAGGCAGGGGTGCCGCCGGGGACGACGTCGAACTACTTCCGCGACCGCGACCGGCTGCTGGCCGAGGCCGGGGACCGCGTGCACGTCCGGCTGTCCGCGCCGGAAGAGGTGATGGCCGATCCCCGGGCCGAAGAGCCGTCGACCGGCCGGGTCGCCGCCCTGCTCGGTGACCTGATGACCCGGCTGACCACCCGCCGCAGCTCCTACCTCGCCCTGCTCGAACTGCGCCTGGAGGCGAACCGGCGGCCCGGGCTCGCGGCGGCACTGACCGCGACCGTGCGGGAGAGCTTCGAGCTCAGCGTGGGCTTCCACGAAGCCGCCGGCCTGCCCGGCGGGCGCGACGAGGTCCTGCTGCTCCATCTGGCCCTGACCGGCCTCACCGTCGAGCGGTTGACATTGCCCGAGGCGTTCGCCGGGTACTCGGACGCGCAGGTCGTGGGTCTGCTGGTCGACCGCATTCTCCCAGGCGAGTGACCCTTCTCCCACCATCCGGGCACCGCTGGACCACATTGTGGACGCGTGGCACGCTGACGCCGTGACTCATGCCGGTGTTCTCCTCGTGGCCCGCCGCCACGTCGACCTCCTGCGGGTCGCCAGCGCCCTCTGCGTACCCGTTCGCTGACTGCCGTCGCCACCACGAATTCTGGACAGCCGGCGCCGGAGGACACCCGCGAGCCGGTGGTTCCTCCGCCGCCACGAAAGCCTCTCGGAGGACGCCGCCATGGCCACGCCCCAGACCCCCGCCCGCCCCGCGCGCGTCAAGCAGAAGCGCGGCGAAGGGCAGTGGGCGCTCGGTTACCGCGAGCCGCTGAACCCGAACGAGCGGTCGAAGAAGGACGACCACCCGCTCAACGTGCGGGCGCGGATCGAGAACATCTACGCCCACCGCGGGTTCGACGCGATCGACCCGGGTGACCTGCGCGGCCGGTTCCGCTGGTTCGGCCTCTACACCCAGCGCAAGCCGGGCATCGACGGCGGCCGCACCGCGACGCTGGAGCCCGAAGAGCTCGACGACCGCTACTTCATGCTGCGGGTCCGGCTCGACGGCGGGGTGCTGAGCACCGGGCAGCTCACCGTGCTCGGCGAGATCTCGCAGGAGCACGCGCGGGACACCGCCGACATCACCGACCGGCAGAACATCCAGTACCACTGGATCGAGATCGAAGACGTGCCCAAGATCTGGGCGAAGCTCGAGAACGCCGGGATGACCACGATGGAGGCCTGCGGCGACAGCCCGCGCGTCATCCTCGGCTCGCCGGTCGCGGGCATCGCGGCGGACGAGGTCATCGACGGCACGCCGGCGATCGAGGAGATCAAGCGCCGCTACATCGGCAAGCCGGAGTACGCGAACCTGCCGCGCAAGTTCAAGACCGCGATCTCGGGCCAGCCCGACGTCGCCCACGAGATCCACGACATCGCCTTCGTCGGCGTGGACCACCCGGAACACGGGCCCGGCTTCGACCTCTGGGTCGGCGGCGGCCTGTCCACCAACCCGATGCTCGGGCAGCGCCTCGGCGCCTGGGTGCCGCGCGACGAGGTGCCGGACGTCTGGGAAGGCGTCATCTCGATCTTCCGCGACTACGGCTACCGCCGGCTGCGCTCGCGGGCCCGGATCAAGTTCCTGGTCAAGGACTGGGGTGCGGAGAAGTTCCGCCAGGTGCTGCAGGACGAGTACCTCAAGCGCGAGCTGATCGACGGGCCGCCGCCGGCCGACCCGGCCGTCCCGATCGACCACGTCGGCGTGCACCCGCAGGTCGACGGCAAGTTCTACGTCGGCGCGGCGCCGATCGCCGGCCGCGTCTCCGGCGGCACGCTGGTCGCCGTCGCGAAGGCCGCCGAGCGGGCCGGCTCGGGCCGGGTCCGGCTCACCCCGCAGCAGAAGCTCGTCGTGCTGGACGTCCCGGAAGCGCAGGTCGCCCCGCTCCAGGCGGAGCTGGCCGAGCTGGGGCTGGAGACGAAGCCGTCGCCGTGGCGGCGCAGCGTGATGGCCTGCACCGGGCTGGAGTTCTGCAAGCTCGCCATCGTCGAGACGAAGGCCCGCGCGCAGCAGCTCGTCGCGGACCTCGAGAAGTCCCTCGCGGACATCCAGGACGGTCTCGACACGCCGGTCAGCGTGCACCTCAACGGCTGCCCCAACTCCTGCGCGCGGATCCAGACCGCGGACATCGGGCTCAAGGGCCAGATCGTCACCGACGCCGACGGCAACCAGGTCGAAGGCTTCCAGGTGCACCTCGGCGGCGGCCTCGGCCTCGACGCCGGGTTCGGCCGGAAGCTGCGCGGCCACAAGGTGACCGCGTCGGAGCTGACCGGGTACGTCGAGCGCGTCGTCCGCAACTACGTCACCGGGCGCGAATCCGGCGAGCGGTTCGCGCAGTGGGCCGGGCGCGCCGAGGAAAGCGCCCTGCAGTGACCTCCACCGAGCGCGCGGTGCCGTACTACTGCCCGTACTGCGGCGACGAAGACCTGCGGCCGGAAGAGAACGGCGGCTGGCTGTGTTCCGGTTGCCGCCGGGTTTTCTCGGTCAAGTTCCTCGGCCTGTCCCTTCCGGAGGTTTCCCGATGACCGCCACCGCCGACTACAAGACCCTCGCCGAGCGCGCTTCGAAGGAACTCGCGCAAGCCACTGCCGACGAGGCGATCCGCTGGACCGTCGACACCTTCGGCGAGGACTTCATCGTGGCGTCCAACATGCAGGACGCCGTGCTCGTGGACCTCACCACGAAGGTGAAGTCCGATGTGGACATCCTCTTCCTCGAGACCGGCTACCACTTCCCCGAGACGATCGGCACGCGCGACGCGGTGCAGGCGGTCTACCCGAACGTCAAGATCGTCAACGCGCAGGCCGAGCAGAGCGTCGCCGAGCAGGACGCGGAGTACGGCGAGAAGCTGCACGACCGCGACCCGACGCTGTGCTGCAACCTGCGCAAGGTCGTGCCGCTGCGCAAGACCCTGGCGAACTACTCGGCGTGGATCACCGGCGTCCGCCGGGTCGACGCGCCGACCCGCGCGAACACCCCGATCGTCACCTGGGACGACCGCAACGGCCTGGTGAAGATCAACCCGATCGCGGCCTGGACCGACGACGAGTTCAACGGCTACATCCGCGAGCACGGGATCCTGGAGAACCCGCTGGTGTCGATCGGCTACCTCTCGATCGGCTGCGCGCCGTGCACCGCGCGCGTGGAGCCGGGCCAGGACCCGCGCAGCGGCCGGTGGGCGGGGCAGAGCAAGACCGAGTGCGGACTGCACGGCTGAGGAAGGGACGCATGACGACCTTGGAGCCCGCCACCGATGCGGCACAGGACAACTTGGCCGCGCTCGAATCCGAAGCGATCCACATCTTCCGCGAAGTGGCGGGTGAGTTCGACCGGCCGGTGATCCTCTTCTCCGGCGGCAAGGACTCGACGCTGCTGCTGCACCTGGCGATCAAGGCGTTCTGGCCGGCGCCGGTCCCGTTCCCGCTGCTGCACGTGGACACCGGGCACAACTTCGACGAGGTCATCGAGTTCCGCGACCGCGTCGTCGAGCGGCACGGCCTGCGGCTGGTCGTCGCGAAGGTCCAGGACTGGATCGACGACGGACGGCTCGAGGAGCGCGCCGACGGGATGCGCAACCCGCTGCAGACCACGCCGTTGCTCGACACCATCTCGGAGAACAAGTTCGACGCCGTGTTCGGCGGCGGCCGCCGCGACGAAGAGCGCGCCCGGGCGAAGGAGCGGATCTTCAGCCTCCGCAACGCCTTCGGCCAGTGGGAGCCGCGCCGGCAGCGGCCCGAGCTGTGGAACCTCTACAACGGCAGGCACCGCCCGGGCGAGCAGGTCCGCGTCTTCCCGCTGTCCAACTGGACCGAGGCCGACGTCTGGAACTACATCGCCCGCGAGAAGGTCGAACTGCCGTCGATCTACTACGCGCACCAGCGCGAGGTGTACCTGCGCGACGGGATGCTGCTGGCCGAAGGCCCGTGGGGCGGCCCGCGGCCCGGTGAAGAGGTCCGCGAGCTGACCGTCCGCTACCGGACCGTCGGCGACGGCTCGTGCACCGGGGCGATCGAGTCCACCGCGACCACCGTCGAAGACGTCATCGCCGAGGTGTCGGCGTCCCGGCTCACCGAACGCGGCGCCACCCGCGCCGACGACCGGATGTCCGAGGCGGCCATGGAAGACCGCAAGCGTGAGGGGTACTTCTGATGAGCTCGCTGCTTCGCCTGGCCACGGCCGGGAGCGTCGACGACGGCAAGTCCACTTTGGTCGGCCGGCTGCTCTACGACACCAAGTCGGTGCTCGCCGACCAGCTCGACGCCGTCACGCGCGCGTCCGTCGACAAGGGACTGTCCACTCCGGACCTGTCGCTGCTCGTCGACGGCCTGCGCTCGGAACGCGAGCAGGGCATCACCATCGACGTCGCCTACCGGTACTTCGCCACGCCGAAGCGGTCGTTCGTGCTGGCCGACACGCCCGGGCACGTGCAGTACACGCGCAACACGGTGACCGGCGCGTCCACCGCGCAGCTGGCCGTGCTGCTGGTCGACGCGCGCAAGGGCGTCATCGAGCAGACCCGGCGGCACGCGGCCGTGCTGGCCCTGCTCGGCGTGCCGCAGCTGGTGCTCGCGGTGAACAAGATCGACCTGGTCGGCTACGACGAGGCGACGTTCACGGTGATCGCCAAGGAGTTCGCTTCGCACGCCGAAACGCTGGGGTACCCGCAGGGCTCGGTGCTCGCGATCCCGGTCTCGGCGCTGGAGGGCGACAACGTCGCGTCGCGGTCTTCGCGCACGCCGTGGTACTCCGGTCCCAGCCTGCTGGAGCACCTCGAGGACGTGCCGGTCGCGCCCGACCCGCACGACTCGGCGCTGCGCTTCCCGGTGCAGTACGTGATCCGCCCGCGCACGCCGGAGTACCCGGACTACCGCGGTTACGCGGGCCAGATCGCGGCGGGCACGGTCCGCCCGGGCGACGAGATCGTCGTGCTGCCGCAAGGCATCCGCAGCCGCATCGAGCGCATCGACACCGCCGACGGCCCGCTGGCGGAGGCCGGCGCCGGCACGTCGGTGACGCTGCTGCTCACCGACGACATCGACATCTCCCGCGGTGACCTGATCGCCGCGGCGGACGCGCCGCCGCGGGTCACCGACGAGATCACCGGCACGCTGTGCTGGCTCTCGTCGAAGCCGCTCAAGCCGGGCGCGCGCGTGCTCGTCAAGCACGGCGCCCGGACGGTGCAGGCACTGGTCGGCGAGCTGCACGCGCGGTTCGACGAGCAGAAGCTGTCCAGTGTGGACGCCCCGGCCTCGTTGGAGCTCAACGACATCGGGCTGGTCACGTTGACGCTGGCCGAAGAGCTGGGCGTCGACGACTACGGCGTCAGCCCCCGCACCGGCGCGTTCCTGGTGATCGACCCGAAGGACGGCGACACCCTCGCCGCGGGCCTGGTCGGTGAGCGCTTCTCGTGACGCCACCCCTGGTCGCCGTCGCGCACGGCAGTCGTGATCCCCGCTCGGCCACGACCGTGCGGGCGCTCGTCGACGTCGTGCGCGCCCAGGCGCCGGGGCTCTCGGTGCACGAGTCCTTCCTGGACCTTTCCGCTCCAAACGTGACGGACGTGCTGCGGTCGTTGTACGCGGACGGCCACCGGAGCGCGGTCGTGGTGCCGCTGCTGCTCGGCAGCGCGTTCCACGCCCGGGTCGACCTGCCGGCGCTGATCGACCAGGTCGTTTCCGGGTGCCCGGGCTTCCGCGTCGAGGTGTCGGACGTCCTGGGCGCCGACCCGGCACTGGAGGCGGTGGCCCTGGACCGGCTGGCTGCCGCACCGCGCCGGCGCGGGACGGGCGTGCTGCTCAGCGCGGTCGGCTCGTCCAACGCCTCGGCGAACGCGGTGGTCGCTTCGCTGGCTTCGCGCTGGGAGTCACGGCTCGGTGTTCCGGTGAGCGAGGCCTTCGCTTCGGCGACCCAGCCGGACATCCCCGCGGCCGCCGCCCGGCTGCGCGAGCGAGGCGTCCGGCACCTGGTCGTGGCGTCGTGGTTCCTCGCACCGGGCCTGCTGCCGGACCGCATCGAGCGGCTGGCGCGCGAGGCCGACCCGCGGGCGTTCGTCGCGGCGCCGCTCGCCGACGACCCGCGCGTCGCCGACGTCGTCATCAGCCGGTATGCCACGGCGGTGAGCGGGCTGCTCCGCCAGTACGCCTGACCGGCGGTCCGTGCCATGCTCCGCGCAGTCCGCGGCCGCGCGAGCGAACCGCGAGATCGACGACCGGTGGGCGGAGACCCCGCTCGCGCAGCTGAGCCAGGAGCTCCCCGGCGGCCAGTGGACCGAAGCCCGCGTCCGTGAAGTGTGCGAAGCCGTCCCACGCCACCTCCTTCGGTGCGCCGGAACCCGGGACGATCACGTGCGAGACGGACTACGTCCGCCAAGCCGGGTTCGACGGCGACCTGCCGGACCTCCTCCGCGCCGCCGACGTCGCCGCGCGCAAGCTCGGCTGGTCCGACCACGACGGCCGCCTCCAGACCGCGCTCGGCTACTACGAGACCAGTCGTCGCGCAGGCACCCCGGTCGACGCCGGGGCCGTGCCCGCCATCTCCTACACCGTCCCGCCGCCCGCCGCCGGGACCACGGGCTGCAGCTCCCCCGACTACCTGCGCGAGACTTCGGTGGAGCGCTCGAGCGCGCCCTGGGCGAAGGACTTCACCGAACGCGCGGTCTACGACCCGGCGTTCGAGCGGTCGAGCGGGCCCCCGGCCGCGACGACAGCGCCCGAGCTGCTGCGCGCCCACCGGTTCGTCCTGACGTTCGGCCTCGTGCGCCAGTGCAGTCTCCCCGTGGGCTGAACCACTCTCGGTAGCGCGGGGCGATCGCGCGAGCATCACCACCGCCAAAAGGCGAGTCTTATTCACATTTGTGGTCACACACTGTGCCTGGGAACGGTAAATCCTTGACGCTCTACTTAACTTGCCGGTAACTATCTAAGCGCTGCGCAACTCTCCTCCCCTCCAAAACCGCAGGTAGGTGGATACAGATGAAAGCGCTTCACTTTTCCCGGCTGGCTGCCCTGACCGCGGCCGCGGCTCTTCCGATCGCCCTCGCCGCCCCGGCTTCGGCGGCCACCACCATCGCCTTCGACTGTCAGGCCGACGCTCCGATCATCGGGCCGCAGCAGGTGTCGCTCAACCAGGACGCCGACGTCACCGCGCCCGCCACCGTCGCACCCGGCGGCGCCTTCGACGTCGTCATCGACCCGGCGCCGAACGAGGTTCCCGGCGAGGTCAGCGGGAACACCGTCAAGAACATCAACACGTTCGCGCTGAAGTTCCCGATCCCGGCGAACTCCACCTACGTGAGCGCGGACCTGGCCGGCGGCTCCGGCCTCGGCTCGACGGCGCCGACCATCGCGGTCGCGAACGGCGTCGCGACCCTGAGCTTCCCGGGCCCGATCGCGGGCGGCGCCACCTTCGAACTCCCCACCATCACCGCGCACCTGACCGCCGGCCAGTCGGGCACCATCGAGACGAAGCTGTCCGGCACCAGCTACAGCGATCCCGGCCTGACCTTCAAGGCCGTGGCGGGCACCATCATCGGGGACATCACCGCCCCGACCGCCTGCTTCCCCAACCCCAGCCCGGTCTTCACCACGACGACCATCGGCTGACCGCGAGCCACCCTGCGGACGGGGTTCCGCCCGTAGGGTGGCTCCATGGGGTACGAACTCGCAGAAGTCAACATCGCCCGGATGAAAGCACCGATCGACGACCCGTCCTTCAAGGGTTTCGTCGACGCGCTCGAGCCCGTCAACGCCCTCGCCGACGCCGCGCCCGGCTTCGTCTGGCGCCTGCAGACCGAGGACGACAACGCGGTCTCGATCCGCGCCTTCGAATGGGACGTGCGCGGCACGTCCGGCCTCCTGATCAACATGTCCGTCTGGACGTCGGTGGACACCCTCGCCGCCTTCACGTTCTCCGGTGAGCACCTCGCGATCCTCAAGCGCCGCCGCGAGTGGTTCCACCGCGTGAAGGACGTGATGACCGCGCTCTGGTGGGTGCCCGCCGGGTACCGGCCCACGCCCGCCGACGCCGAAGAGAAGATCAAGCACCTGCGCGTCCACGGGCCGACGCCCGAGGCGTTCACGCTGAAGCAGCACTTCCCGGCCCCGGACGCGGCCGTCGTCGAAGCCCGCGAGGGTGACCCCGATTGGCTGTGCCCGGCGTAACACCGGGCCGGCGCGGCAAGTGTGTAAAGGTGTCGGTCATGGCTGACGAACTGGTGCACTACGACGTGGTGGGCGGCACCGCCACGATCACCCTGGACTCCCCGCACAACCGCAACGCGCTGTCGGCGCAGCTGCGCCGCGAACTGTCGGACTCGCTGGCGAAGGCGGCCACCGACGACGCCGTCCGCGTGATCGTGCTGACCCACACGGGCCCGGTGTTCTGCGCGGGGATGGACCTCAAGGAGGCCCGCGGCGCCGGTGCGGGCGACCAGGGCGTGAACGAGTTCCCGAAGATCCTCGAGCAGCTGTGGACCAGCCCGAAGCCGGTGGTCGCCCGCCTGGCCGGCCCCGCCCGCGCCGGCGGCATCGGCATGGTGGCGGCGTGCGACATCGCGGTGGCGGTGCCGGAAGCGACGTTCGCCTTCTCCGAGGTCCGCATCGGCGTGGTCCCGGCGGTGATCTCGCTGACGGTCCTGCCGCGGCTCAACCCCCGGGCGGCGCACGAGCTGTTCCTGACGGGTGACACGTTCGACGCGCGCCGGGCGGTGGAGATCGGCCTGCTGAACTCCGCGACCTCGGACCTCGACGCCGAAGTCGCGCGGTTCGTCAAGGCGCTGGCCGCGGGCGGCCCGACGGCGCTGGCCGAGACGAAGGCGCTGCTGAGCCGCCCCCGCCCGGCGACGCCGTCGGAGGGGTTCGAGGAGATGATCGGGCTGTCGGCGAAGTTCTTCGCGAGCGAGGAAGGCCAGGAAGGCATCCTGGCCTTCGCCCAGAAGCGCAAGCCGAACTGGGTCCCGCAGGACTAGACCGGGACGGCGGCCTGCTTGCGCGGAACCAGCGCGAGCAGGCCCGTCACCCCGCCGCACACCGCGGCCACCACGTACACGGGTGCCAAACCCCCGTCCTGGTAAGCGATCCCGAGCACCGCGACCCCCAGCGTCTGCCCGAACTGCCGGGTCGTCGTGAGGATCCCCGCGGCCATCCCGGCGCGTCCGGGCGGGGCCGCTGCCGCGATCGCCGCGCCCGTCGCCGGTCCCGCGATCCCCACGCCGATCCCCGTCACCGCGAGCCCGGCGGTCACCGGGAGACCCAGCTGCAGCAGGCACCCCACCGCACCCAGCAGCACGCCGGCACCCAGCAGGACCCGCGGCGGGAACCGGTGCAGGGCCTTCCCGGCGAGCACCGAGGTCAGGAACGACGCCACGGCCAGCGGCGCCAGCTCGAGCCCGGCCGCCACCGGGCCGAGCCCACGATCCGTCTGCAACCACAAGGACACGTAGACCAGCGCCGCGAACGTCAGCGTCGACGCCGCCGCGCACGCCACCAGCGTCGTGAACCCGCCGTCGCGGAACAACCGCAAGTCCAGCAACGGTTCCGGGCGCCGCTCGACGAGACCGAACACGGCGAACGCGACCGCCGAAACCACCAGCGCCCCCACCGTGACCGGCGACGTCCACCGGCCGGAACCGCCCAGGGTCAGCCCGTGCACCAGGCTCGCCGCGCCGACCGCGAACCACACCGCACCCGCGACGTCGAACCGGCCGCGCCGCGCGGGAGTGTCCGGCCGCACCGCCACCAGCGCGAACCCGCCCGTCACCACCGCCAACGGCACGGTGACGAAGAAGATCGCCGCCCAGCCGAAGTACTCGGTCAGCACGCCGCCCACCACCGGACCCGCGGCCGCGCCGAGCCCGTTCACCGCGAAGAACACGCTGATCGCGGTCGCCCGCGAGCGCCCTTCGTAAGCCGCGGCCAGGATCGCGAACCCGGTCACCGCCAGCGCCGAGCCACCGACCGCCTGCACCCCGCGCGCCGCGATCAGCATCCCGATGTCGGGCGAAAACCCGCAGGCCAGCGACGCCGTCCCGAACACCGCCAGCCCGGCGAGGAACACCCGCCGCCGTCCCCACCGGTCCGCGAGTGAACCCGCCGCCAGCATCAGCACCGCCAGGACGAGCGTGTAGACGTCGGGCACCCACTGCAGCTGCCCGACCGACGCCCCCAGCTCGGCCCCGATCCGGGGCAGCGCCACCGTCACGACGGTGGTGTCCAGCAGGAACAGGAACGAGCCCGCACAGACCGCGAGCAACGGCCACCACTTGCGCATCGAAACTCCCTTCGTGTGGCCCGAAGAGTGCGGTCCCGGCGTCGATCACCACCAGACAAGTCGACATATCCACCGGATACCGTCATCAGCTAGCGTCGAAGCATGGAAACCGTCACGCTCGACGACGTCGACCGCGGGCTCGTCCACGCCCTGCAGCTCGACGGCCGCGCGCCGATGCGCACGCTCGGCCAGGTGCTCGGCGTCTCCGAGAACACCGTCGCCCGGCGCTACCGGCGGCTGCGGGACGCCGGTGTCCTCCGCGTCACCGGCGCGGTCAGCGGTGGCGACGCCGGCTACCCGACGTGGACCCTCAGGCTGCGCACGACACCGGACGCCGGAGCCGCCGTCGCGGACGCGCTCGCCGACCGGCCCGACGTGTCGTGGGTTCACCTGCTCTCCGGCGGTACCGAGATCTCCTGCACCGTCCACGCCCCGGACACGGCGGGGCGCGACGACCTCCTGCTGCGCAAGCTGCCGCGCGCCAACCGGGTCACCGCCGTCTCCGCGCACGAACTGCTGCACACGTTCGCGCTCCCGGACGGCTGGAGCGGGCTGCACTGCCTGTCCCCCGAGCAGGTCGCGCAGCTGCGCCCGCCACCACCCGAAGGCCCCGGCGTCGCACCGGAACCCGGTGACCAGGCCCTCCTCGACGCCCTCGCGCACGACGGGCGCGCGGGCTACACGGCGCTGGCGGCGGCGACCGGCTGGTCCGACTCGACCGTGCGGCGCCGGATGGCGGTGCTGCGGCGGCACGGCACGCTGACCTACCACCTGGACCTCTCGCCGGCCCGCCTCGGTTTCCGCTCCGAAACGCGGCTGTGGCTGACGGTCTCGCCGGCGGACCTGGCCGGGGCGGGCGCGGCGCTGGCGAGCCACCCGGAGACGTCGTTCGCCGTGGCCACCACCGGCACCACGAACCTGACGGCGATGGTGAACTGCCGCGACGGCCGCGACCTCTACCGCTACCTCACCGAACGCGTCGCCGGGATCCGCGGCGTGCAGACCCTCGAAAGTGCGCCGGTGATCCGCACGGTCAAGCGCGCGGGGACGCCGCTCAGGCGTCCGGCAGCACGACCGTGAGCCGCCACGAACCGGCGCTGCGGCCGCTCGGCCCGAGTGCGCGCTGCGCGTCCGAAAGGACGCTGCGGATCGCCAGGTACGTCTTGGGTTCGGTCTTGCGCAACGCCTCCGAGCCCGGCCAGATCAGCACGTGCTCCCCCGGCGGCAGCCAGGACAGGTCGGTCAGGCAGTCGTACAGCGCGTCGAGGTTGTGGCCGAAGTAGTCCGGAAAGGACAGTGCGTCGGCGAACGCGCTCAGCGTGCTGGCCTTGTCCACAGTGGGCCGCGAGTTGACCAGGTGCGGGTACGCGCCCCGCGCGAAAGCCTCTTCCGCGGCGGCTTTCGCCTGCTCCGAGGCGCTCATCGGGCCGGGTCCACGACGACGAACGACCCGTAGTGGTCGCCGGTGTAGTACAGCTCGTGCGCCTGTCCCGTGATCAGCCGCCGCGCGCCGCGGTCGGCGCTGCCCGGAGTCTTCACGGTGTACTCGTGGTAGTAGCCGGACTTCTTGCCCGGCAACCGCTTCTCGCGGTTTTCGAACACGACGTCGTCGTTGCGCGGGTACGGGTACGGCCCGCCCTTTTCGATCAGCTTCCACGTGTCGCCGGCCTGCGACGGCAACGTCGACAGCCCCTTGACCGGCAGCCCGGAGTCCGTGCCCGGGACGGCCGCGGAGCCCTTCGGGGACGTGCTCGGCGAGCTGCTCGAAGCGGGGGACGCGGGTGAGTCGCCGCCGACGGCGTCCTTGACCAGCCAGCCCCCGAGAACCAGTACGAGGAGCCCGATCAGGGCGGCGGTGATCCGCCTTCGGTTGAACATGGTGCGCCAGCCTAGGACGGGGTGTCGGAGCGGTCGTCGTCACGCCCCGGAGCGAGCTTGCGGGCGAACAGCCCGACGAGCTTGTCGAGCACCCACGCGGCAGCCAGGCACAGCGGCACGACGACCACCATGACCAGCACGAACTGGACCGGGAACCAGGCCTGGGCGAGCCAGAGCTCAACCCCGTCCCACCAGTCGGCAAGCCCGTTGAACACGGTGTGAGCCTACGCGCGCTCTACTGCCCCCGCGCTTCAGGGGCGGTACGTTGCGAGGCATGTTCGCCGTGTACGCGCAGGAACCCAACGCCGAAAGCCCCTTGGACTCGCTCGTCGTCGGCGAGCGTCCCGAACCCGACGTGCCGGACGGCTGGGTCCGGGTGCACGTCAAGGCGGCCAGCCTCAACATGCACGACCTCTGGACGCTGCGAGGCGTCGGGATCAAGCCCGGCCAGTTCCCGATGATCCTCGGCTGCGACGGTGCCGGGACCCTCGACGACGGCTCCGAGGTGGTGCTCCACTCGGTGATCAACGAGCCGGGCTGGCAGGGTGACGACACCCTCGACCCGAAGCGGACGCTGCTCACCGAGAAGCACCAGGGCACCTTCGCCGACCAGGTGATCGTCCCCGCGCGCAACGTCGTCCCGAAGCCGGCCGGGCTGAGCTTCGCCGAAGCGGCCACGATGGGCACAGCCTGGCTGACCGCCTACCGGATGCTCTTCGTGAAGTCGGGGCTGCGGCCGGGCCAGACGATGCTCGTGCAGGGCGCCTCCGGCGGCGTCTCGACGGCGCTGGTGCAGCTCGGCCGAGCGGCCGGGTTCCGGGTCTGGGTGACCGGCCGCAGCGAGGAGAAGCGCGCGCTCGCTTCGAGCCTCGGCGCGCACCAGACGTTCGAGTCGGGCGCGCGGCTGCCCGAGCGCGTCGACGCCGTGTTCGAGACCGTCGGCAAGGCGACCTGGTCGCATTCGGTCAAATCGCTCAAGCCGGGCGGGATCATCGTGGTCTCCGGTTCGACCAGCGGGCCGGACGCGGGCGCGGAGCTGCAGCGTGTCTTCTTCCTCCAGCTGCGCGTCGCCGGGTCGACCATGGGCACCCGCGACGAGCTCGCGGACCTGCTCGCCTACCTCGACCTGACCGGGGTACGGCCCCAGATCGGCGCCGAACTGCCCTTCGCCGAGGCCCCTAAGGGGTTCCAGGCGATGCTCGACGGCGACACCGCCGGCAAGATCGTCTTCACCCGCTAGACCGCCGCTGAGCTGGGCGGATCTTCTCGTTCCGCCCAGCTCGGCACCTGGTGAATCTCTAACGTACTCAGTTCGAGATCTGGTCGTTAGCACCTAAGTTCGACCAAAACCCAATAGTCGCAAGGTATTCTGTAGTCATGACCGCGACGAAGCGGCCCGACTCGGCTGGACCGGGCGGCCGGCCCAGCAGCGACCCGGACCCGATCCGGGTCTCCTTCCGGCGCTACGCCGGTGTCCGCACCCGTGTCCTGGAGGTCGGCGAAGCCGCCCCGGACCCCGAGCTCCCCCGCCGCTCGCTGCGGCGCCGGGCGGCCACCCCGCACGTCCGGCCGAGCGCACCGCGCCTGGTGCTGCTGCACGGCTACTGCGACAGCGCCGACACGTGGCGTCCCGCCCTGGAGCAGCTCGCGGCCGCCGGGATCCCGGCGATCGCGGTCGACCTGCCCGGGTTCGGGGACGCGCAGCCGCTGCGGCCCGGCCCGATGCTGCCGCAGCTCGACGCGTTCACCACCGCCGTCGTCCGCGAGCAGGCCGTGCTCGGGTCGGTCGTGCTGGCCGGCAACTCCCTCGGCGGCACCATGAGCCTGCGGGCAGCCCAGAACAGCAGGTTGCCGATCTCCGGCGTCGTCTCGATCGCCGCGCCCGGCTTCGTCGACTCGTGGCTGATCCGCACGGTGGCGCGCTACCCGCTGCCGCTGCGGCTGTACTCGTCCCTGCCGGTCCCGGTGCCGGGCTTCCTGGTGCGCAAGGTCGCCGAGCAGGTCGTCCCGCGGCTGCTCTACGCGAACTCGGGTGCGGCCGACGCGACCCAGGTACAGCGCTTCACGGCGCTCTTCCCGGACTACCGCGCGACCAAGAGCCGGCTCGAGCAGGCCCGGCAGCTCGTCGCGGAGCTCGCCGACGCCTACCGCCTCGACTCGGTCAAGGTGCCGTTGCTGGTCGTCGCGTGCGGCAAGGACAAGCTCGTCACCGCGGCGTCCGGGCGGCAGCTGCACACGCTGGTGCCGCACAGCCGCCTGCTCGTCCGCGAAGACTGGGGGCACTGCCCGCAGCTGGACGACCCCGTCGAGATCGCGGAGCTGCTCTCGTACTTCGCGGCGAGCGCGGTCCGGACCACTCAGGCCAAGCGCGCCGTGGCGACGGCGGCGGAGGCCGTGAGCGAAGACACCGCGGCGGGCTGAGCGGCTCACGCTGTCTTCACGCGGAGTTGGCGGTAGGTTCCGGCGTTGGGTCCGTGATCCGGGCCCGTCCACCGCGACGTTCGGGAGACGATGATGTCCGCTCCAGGAGGCTTGGGTTCCGGTTCCAGCTCCGGCATCTTCCGGCGCAAGCCGATCGACCAGATCCAGGACACCAGTGAAGCCGGTGGCCTGAAACGCACCCTGGGCCTGTGGCAGCTGACCGCCATCGGCATCGGCGGCATCATCGGTGCCGGGATCTTCGCCCTCGCGGGAAGCGTCGCGCACGGCGACGACTCGGCGGGCATCCCCGGCGTCGGCCCGGCCGTGCTGATCTCGTTCCTCATCGCCGGCATCGCGAGCGCCGCGGCCGCGTTCTCCTACGCCGAGTTCGCGGGCCTGATCCCGAAGGCCGGTTCGGCCTACACCTACGGCTACGCGGTGCTCGGCGAGGTCGTCGGCTGGTTCATCGGCTGGGACCTGCTGCTGGAGTACACCGCGATCGTGGCGGTGGTGGCGATCGGCATCTCCGGCTACTTCAGCTTCCTGCTCGGCCAGCTCGGCCTCGACCTGCCCGCCTGGATGCTCGGCGCGCCCGGCACCGGACCCGGTCACAAGGTCGACCTGTTCGCCATGCTGCTGTGCCTGCTGATCGCCTACCTGCTCAACCGCGGCATCCGCAGCGCCGCCCGGTTCGAGACGGTGATGGTCGGGATCAAGGTCCTGATCGTGCTGGTGGTCATCCTGGTCGGCTTCTTCTACGTCAAGACCGGCAACTACACGCCGTTCGCCCCGGCCGGCTTCGGCGGCGCGGTGACCGGCGCGGCGACGGTCTTCTTCGCCGTCTTCGGTTACGACGCCATGAGCACCGCCGCGGAGGAGTCGAAGGACGCGCAACGGCACATGCCGAAGGCGATCCTCTACTCGCTGGCCATCTCGATGGTGCTGTACGTGCTGGCCTGCCTGGTGCTGACCGGCATGCAGAAGTACACCGAGATCGACCCGAAGAGCGGCTTCTCCACGGCGTTCAAGTCGGTCGGCCTCGACGGCCTGGCGACGGTGATCGCGATCGGCGCCATCGTCGGCATCCTCACCGTGCTGTTCACGTTCCTGATGGGCGCCACCCGCGTCGGCTACTCGATGAGCCGCGACGGCCTGCTCCCGGCGTGGTTCGGCAAGACGAACCCGAAGCGCCAGGTGCCGAGCCGGATGACGTGGATCCTCGGCGGCGCGTCCGCGATCATCGCCGGCGTGCTGCCGATCGGCGAAGCCGCGGAGCTGACGAACATCGGCATCCTGCTCGCCTTCGTCGTGGTCTGCGTCGCGGTGATCGTGCTGCGCTACAAGCAGCCGGACCTGCCGCGGACGTTCAAGACGCCGGGCATGCCGGTGGTGCCCGCGATCGGCATCGTGTTCTCGATCTGGCTGATCACGTTCCTGCAGCCGGCGACCTGGATCCGGTTCGCGATCTGGTTCGCCATCGGCATGGTCATCTACTTCCTCTACAGCCGGCGCCACTCGCTGCTGAACCGCACGCCGGGTGCCGTCGAGAAGACGGACTAGCGGATCCGGTCGAGGCGGGCGGCGGCGTCGCGCGCCTCGGCCTTCAGCCGTTCGAGGATGACGGCGGCCGACGCGTCGTAGGCGAGCGGGTAGGTCTGGCCGGCCCAGAGCGAGATCGCTTCGGGGTCGCCGGCCTTCGCTGCCGCCTTGCGCACCGGCCCGGCGAGGCTGTTCAGCTGCGGGTAGGCCGCCGGCGCACCCTCGGACAGCGCGTCCATGAACTTGTTGACCAGCCCGCGTGCCGGGCGTCCGCTGAAGGCACGCGTGAACGCCGTCTCGCGCTCGGCCACCGCCAGGGCCTTGCGGTGCGGCTCGGACGTCCCGGCTTCGTCGGCCCGCAGGAAGACCGTGCCCAGCTGGGCGGCGACGGCTCCCGCGGCGAGCACGGCGGCGACGTCCGCGCCGTGCACCAGGCCTCCGGCGGCGACCAGCGGCAGGTCGACGCGGGCGGCGACGAGCCGCAGCAGGGCGAGGACGCCGTATTCGGCACCGCCGCCGGGCCGGCTCGCGTCGTCGCTGAACAGGGACCGGTGCCCACCCGCTTCGAAACCCTGCAGGACGAGGGCGTCGGCGCCGAGGTCCGCGGCCCGCTGCGCGGCCTCCGGCGTGGTCACGGTGACGACCACCGCGCAGCCGGCCTCCTTGAGCCTGACGACGTCCGAAGGCGACGGCGGCCCGAACGTGAACGAGACGACGGGGATCCGCTTCTCGAGCACGACGTCCAGCTTCGCCGGGTACGCGTCGTCGTCCCACTTCGGTTCGCCCAGCTCGACGTCGTAGTCGTCGGCGAAGACCTGCAGGCGCTCGCGGTGCGCGGACACGTCAGCGCCGGTGTCGGGCTGCGGGACGAAGAGGTTGACGCCGAACTCGCCGCCGGTCAGCTCTCGCGTACGGTCGATCTGCGCGGCGAGCGCCGCGGGCGTGAGCATCCCGGCCGAGAGGAAGCCGAAGCCGCCGGCTTCGGTGACCGCCGCGACCAGCTCGGGCGTGGTCGGCCCGCCCGCCATCGGGGCGGCGATGACCGGGAACGTCAGCTCGTCGAACATGCCCCCGAGCCTAATCGGCTCAGTCCGGCAGCAGCATGGTGTAGAGCTTCTTGATGCGCCCGTCTTCGACGAGCGCGACGTCGATCCCGCGCGCCACCGGCGGCGCACCCTCCGGGCCGAAAGCCCAGGCCAGGTGCCCGAGGTCGTGGTTGACGAGCACCGGACCGGCCGCGGTGAACACGAACCCCGGCGACTGGTCCAGCAGGCCCTTGGCCTTGGCGTCCAGTTCGCCGTGCCCGGTCGCCACCCCCTCGGGATCGGCGAAGGTGACGTCGGCGGCGTAGGTCGCGGCGATCGCCTTCGCGCGCTTCTCGTCGTCCCGTTCGTTGAAGACCTGCAGCAGGTTGGCTTCCATCAGCTCGGCCACCGTCGCCATCACGCACCCCTTTGCTCGAAGCGCCATATTACGTGAAACGTCACGTAAGTGGGGTCAGGGGTGGTCGTTCGGCCGGGGCAGGCTGCCGTGCTCGACGAGCGCGTCGAAGACCCGCTCGAGCGAGGTCGCCAGCCGCGCTCGCTCACCGGGCTCCAGCGCGTCCAGGAAGGCCTTGCGCACGAACTCCACGTGGTCCGGCGTGGCCCGGCGCAGCGTCTCCCAGCCGGCCTCGGACAGCACCACGTCGACGGCCCGGCGGTCCTCGGGGTGGGCGCCGGTTTCGACCAGACCGCGCTCGCGCATCCGCTTCAGGTGGTGCGAGAGCCGACTGCGCTCCCAGCCGATGCGGATCGCGAGGTCGGTGACCCGCATCCGGCCACCGGGCTCGCTCGTCAGGGCGACCAGCACGTGGTAGTCGGCGAGCGAGATGCCGCTGTCCGCCCGCAACTGCCGGTTCAGCTCGTACTCCAGCCGGAGGTGCACCTTCATGTACGCGTACCAGACGGCCGTCTCGCCGCCGGAAAGCAGCGCGAACGGCGATCCCGGCTCGAAGTCCCGCGGCATCGCGCGAGCTTAACCACCCACTCTGGTCTAGACCACGACCAGAGGAAATGCGACGATCCGGGCAGGTGCGACGGCGATGTCGCGCCCTTCCCGCCAGGAGGTCCCCGGTGAAGACTCCCTTCGCGCGGCGTCTTGCCCGCGCGCTCGCCGTACTGGCGCTGGTCGGCGCCAGTACGACCGCCGCCCAGCTGGCACCGGCCGCGGCCGCCACGCCGGCCTTGCAGTCGATCGTGCCCGTGCCGGCCTCGGTGACCCCGGCGGCCGGGGTCACCTTCCCGCTGGCCTCGACGACGAAGATCGTCACCGAAGCCGGCTCGGCGCCGGCCAAGCAGGTCGGTGACTACCTGGCCGGGGTGCTGCGGCCGTCGACCGGCTTCGCGCTGCCGGTGTCCGACGCCCCGGCGTCCGTGCCCTCCGACAGCGTTGCGCTGCTGCTGAGCGGCGCACCCGCGTCCGTCGGCACGCAGGGCTACCAGCTCGTGTCGACGGCGTCCTCGGTCACCCTGCGCGCCCAGACGGCCGACGGGCTCTTCGCCGGCGTCCAGACGCTGCGGCAGATGCTGCCGGGCCGCGTCGAAAGCCCTTCGGTCCAGACGGGCCCGTGGACCGTCCCGGGCGCGACGATCGTCGACTACCCGCGGTTCGGCTACCGCGGCGCGATGCTCGACGTCGCCCGGCACTTCCACCCGGTGGCGACGGTGAAGCGGTACCTCGACCAGCTCGCCCAGTACAAGATCAACAACCTGCACCTGCACCTGGCCGACGACCAGGGCTGGCGCATCCAGATCGACAGCTGGCCCCGCCTGACGACCTACGGCGGCAGCACGCAGGTCGGCGGCGGCGCGGGCGGCTACTACACGAAGGCGCAGTACACGGACATCGTGAACTACGCGGCCTCGCGGCACATCACGGTGATCCCGGAGATCGACATGCCGGGGCACGTGAACGCGGCGCTGGCGTCGTACGCGGAGCTGAACTGCAACGGGGTCGCGCCTGCTTTGCGCACCGACACCGCTGTCGGCTACAGCTCCCTGTGCATCTCGAAGGACATCACGTACACGTTCATCGCGGACGTCCTGCGCGAGCTGGCGGCGTTGACCCCAGGCCCGTACCTCCACATCGGCGGCGACGAAGCCCAGTCGACGTCGGCGGCGGACTACGTGACGTTCGTGAACAAGGTGCTCCCCCTGGTGGCGGCGACGGGCAAGTCGGTGGTGGGCTGGCACGACATCGCGAAGGCCACGCTACCGGCTTCGGCGTCGCCGCAGTTCTGGGGAACGTCCACTTCGGACGCGGGCGTGTCGGCCGCGGTTTCCCGCGGCAGCAAGGTGATCATGTCGCCGGCGAACAAGGCGTACCTGGACATGAAGTACAACAGCTCGAGCCCGATCGGCCTGTCGTGGGCGGGCTACATCGAGGTCCAGGACGCGTACGGCTGGAACCCGGGTGCGTACCTGTCGGGCGTGGGCGAGTCCGCGGTGCGCGGGGTGGAGTCGCCGCTGTGGGCGGAAACGGTGGTGACGCCGTCGGACATCGACTACCTGGCGTTCCCGCGGTTGGCGGCACACGCCGAGCTGGGCTGGTCCCCGTGGTCGACGCACGACTGGACAGCGTTCCGGACCCGGCTGGGCGCGCAGGCCCCACGCTGGGTGGCGCAGTCGATCAACTTCTACCGCTCGTCGCAGGTTTCGTGGGACACGGGAGGAACGACGAACCCGGGCACGTGCGCGGACCCGGCGTGGAGCGCGTCGCAGGTGTACACGGGCGGGAACGTGGTGTCGCACAACGCCCACAAGTGGACGGCGAAGTGGTGGACGCAGGGCGAGGAGCCGGGGACGACGGGCCAGTGGGGAGTGTGGACCGACAACGGCGCCTGCTGAGTCCGGCGGCCGGGCCTGCCCGCGGGCGGGCCCGGCCCGGGCTGTGCGGACGGTGAGCGCCGCACTCCACCTGGTGAAACCGGAACACGCGGTTCGCCCGGCGGGTTAGGTTGAGGCATGAGCGTTGATCTCGAGCAGGTTCGCACCCTGTCCCTGCGGGAAAACGGCCTGGCCACCGTGGCCACCACGCGCGCCGATGGCACCGTTCACTCCTCCGTCGTCAACGCCGGTGTCTTCGATGACCCGGTGACCGGGGCACCCGGCATCGCGTACGTCGCCGTCGGGCGGGCGCACAAGCTCGCGCTGCTGCGGCGGGCCGGGCACGCCACCGTCACCTTCCGGCGCGGCTGGAACTGGGTCTCCGTGACCGGCGCGACCCACCTCGTCGGGCCCGACGATCCCGATCCCGCCTTCGACCCCGCAGGCCTGCCGAAGCTCCTGCGCGACGTCTTCGTCGCCGCCACCGGCACTCACGACGACTGGGACGAGTACGACCGCGTGATGGCCGAAGAGCGGCGGGTCGCGGTGTTCGTGACGGCCGACCGGATCATCGGCAACCCCTGACCCACCCGGCCCCAGGAGTCGACCCGTTGTCCGAGTCCCCATCCCGTGTCACCACGCCGGTCAAGATGCTGATCGGCGTGCTCCTCGTCGCCGACGCCGGTTTCGGCGCGGCGCTCATCGCCGGTCTGGTGCGCGGCTTCTCGCCGTGGCTGATCGGCGGCGCCTACGCGGCGACCGTGCTCCTCGCCGTCGTGGCGTTCCGCGTCTCACGCGCCCGCATGCTCAAGCGCGGCTTGGCGGGCCTGCGCGACCTCACCTTCGGCGACGAGGGCCTCCGCGTGCCGGCGGGCACGCTCAGCACGAGGCTGATCCCGTGGTCACAGATCGCCGACGTCTCGACGCGCCGTTCGGCCCGGTTCGGCGACGGCTACCTGCGCGACGCCCTGTGGGTCGACCTGGTCACCGGCGAAGGCGTCGAGAGTTCGGTGCAGCGCTACGCACCCCGAGGCCGTCTCGCACCGGCCCCACCGCAGCGACGGCAGTTCGACCAGACGGCGATCCTCGACCCGGCCCTGTTCGACGCGGTGATCGACCGGGTCCGGAAGGAACTGCGCCACCGGCAGCTGCACGCCCAGCTCCGCGGCACGCCCCGCATCCGCTGATCCGCGGTCAGCCGAGCCGGCCCAGCAGCTCCTTCGGCACGATCCGCACGGGGAAGGGCCGATCGACCTCGAGGATTTCGTCGCCGGCCGCCTTGCCCACCAGCTGATAGTGGCCGTCCTCGTCCAGCTCGAACACCGTCAGCGCAGGCTCTTCCGGGTCGATCACCCAGTAGCCGGGAGTGCCGAGCCGCTCGTAGAGCGCCTTCTTGGTGTTGAGGTCGTGGATCGCCGTGCTCGGCGACAGCACCTCGACCGCGAGAACCGGCGGTACCGGGAGGTCCTTGTCGGTGAAGTCTTCGATCCGGCCGACCAAGACATCCGGTTGCAGCTCGATCTTGTCACCGTGATGCACCGCGAACGGCGCCCCGACGACCTCGAACTCGGGCGGACACGAAGCCTCCAGGACGCCGTAGAGCCGGTAGGCGATCTTCTGATGTCTTCTTCCCGGCGCAGGGGTCACCAGGAGCACCCCGTCGATGAGCTCGTAGCGTCGGCCGTCATACGGGATCCCCTCGAGGTCGCGCACCGTCAAGGGGCCCGAATCGGTGGGATGCTCGATGTCCGCCATGACCGTCATGGTGCTCTCCTTTCGCTCTTCGCACCAGAGCGAACCAGACAGCACCGACAGAAACCGCATCGAACACGGGTTCGGCGCCCATATTCACGCGGAGGCGTGAATATGGGCGCCGCTGTCACATCAGTAGAACAGTTACTTCTTGTTCTTGCCCGAGTCCTCAGTGGACAGTGCGGCGACGAAGGCCTCCTGCGGGACCTCGACCCGGCCCACGGTCTTCATCCGCTTCTTGCCTTCCTTCTGCTTCTCCAGCAGTTTGCGCTTCCGCGAGATGTCGCCGCCGTAGCACTTCGCCAGCACGTCCTTGCGGATCGCGCGGATCGTTTCGCGGGCGATGATCCGCGCGCCGATGGCCGCCTGGATCGGCACCTCGAAGTTCTGCCGCGGGATCAGCTCGCGGAGCCGGTTCACCATGCGGTTGCCGTAGTTGTAGGCGTCGTCCTTGTGCACGATCGCGGAGAACGCGTCCACGCCCTCGCCCTGCAGCAGGATGTCCACCTTGACCAGGTCCGCCGCCTGCGTGCCGGCCTCTTCGTAGTCCAGCGACGCATACCCGCGCGTACGCGACTTCAGCGTGTCGAAGAAGTCGAAGATGATTTCGCCCAGCGGCATGTTGTAGCGCAGTTCGACGCGGTCCTCGGACAGGTAGTCCATGCCGAGCAGCTGGCCGCGCTTGTTCTGGCACAGCTCCATGATCGTGCCGATGAACTCCGACGGCGCCAGGATGCTGACCTTGCTGACCGGCTCCAGCACCTTGTCGATCTTGCTGCCGGTCGGCCAGTCCGACGGGTTCGTGACGTGGATTTCCTTGCCGTCGTCCAGGACCACGTCGTAGACCACGTTCGGCGCCGTCGAGATCAGGTCGAGGCCGAACTCGCGCTCGAGCCGGTCACGGGTGATCTCCAGGTGCAGCAGGCCGAGGAAGCCGCAGCGGAAGCCGAAGCCCAGCGCCACCGACGTCTCCGGCTCGTAGTCCAGCGCGGCGTCGTTGAGCTGGAGCTTGTCCAGCGCCTCGCGCAGCTCGGGGTAGTCGGAACCGTCCACCGGATACAGTCCGGAGTAGACCATCGGCTTCGGTTCGCGGTAGCCCGCCAGCGCTTCCTTGGCGCCCTGGCGCTCGGACGTCACGGTGTCGCCGACCTTGGACTGGCGGACGTCCTTCACGCCGGTGATCAGGTAGCCGACCTCGCCGACGCCGAGTCCCTTGCTGGCCTTCGGTTCCGGCGAGATGATGCCGACTTCCAGGAGCTCGTGGGTCGCGCCGGTGGACATCATCTTGATGCGCTCGCGCGGGGTGATCTTGCCGTCGACGACCCGGATGTAGGTGACGACGCCGCGGTAGGTGTCGTACACCGAGTCGAAGATCATCGCCCGCGCCGGCGCGTCCGCGTCGCCCTGCGGCGCCGGGACCGACTTCACGACCTCGTCGAGCAGCGCGCCGACACCCATGCCGGTCTTCGCCGAGACCCGCAGCACGTCCTCGGGCTCGCAGCCGATGATGTGGGCCAGCTCACCCGCGTACTTGTCGGGGTCGGCCGAGGGCAGGTCGATCTTGTTGAGCACCGGGATGATCTGGAGGTTGTTCTCCAGCGCCAGGTACAGGTTGGCGAGCGTCTGGGCCTCGATCCCCTGCGCGGCGTCGACCAGCAGGATCGCGCCTTCGCACGCCTCCAGCGCCCGGGAGACCTCGTAGGTGAAGTCCACGTGGCCCGGGGTGTCGATCATGTGCAGGACGTGGTCCTGGCCGTCGACCTGCCAGGGCAGGCGGACGTTCTGGGCCTTGATCGTGATCCCGCGCTCGCGCTCGATGTCCATCCGGTCGAGGTACTGAGCGCGCATGGCCCGTTCCTCGACCACCCCGGTGAGCTGCAGCATGCGGTCGGCCAGGGTGGACTTCCCGTGGTCGATGTGCGCGATGATGCAGAAGTTCCGGATGAGCTCCGGAGGCGTGAAGGTGGTGTCGGCGAACGTCGTCACTCGAATGAGTCCTCGGAAAGTCGGGGATGGCCACCTCTATGCTCCCATGGCGCTCCGGGTGCGGGTGGGGGTCATCCCCGATGCGAGGCCAGCTGATCCGTGGTGCCCTCGAAGTATGAGCACATCGCACCAGCCGGCACCACCTCCCCAGCCGGATCCAGGCGGCTTCGCCCGCGTCCTCGACCGTGTCTTCGGTCACCCCTCCGGAGCCCTCGGCCGCCTCGGCGGCTGGGTGATGGCGCGGGGCAACGCCGCCACCGAGCAGCGCATCGTCGACCTCGCCCGGATCGAACCGGACGAGACCGTCCTGGTCGTGGGCCCCGGCCCCGGCGTCGGCCTGGACGCCGCCGCGCGGCTGGCCGGGCGCACCATCGGCGTCGACCCCTCCCCCGAGATGCTCGGACTCTGCCACGAGCGCTGCGGCGACCGCGTCGAGCTGCGAGAAGGGTCGGCGGCGCACACCGGCGAACCCGACGGGTCCGTCGACGTCGTGCTGACCGTCAACAATGTCATGCTCTGGGACGACCGCACGGCCGGGTTCGCCGAGCTGGTCCGGGTGCTGCGCCCCGGCGGGCGGCTGCTGCTGTCCGCGCACGAGAAGTGGCTGCCCGTGAGCAGGCACGTCCTGGCCGACGAAGCCGCCGAAGCGGGCTTCGCCGACCTGCAGACCTGGACCTGGGAGCCGCCCGGCTTCGCGGCGCTGGCCGCGCAGCTGCGCGCCGTCAAGCCCGCCTAGCGGGTGTCCGTGCGGATCGGGTGGCCTTCGGGCACCTCGACCAGCACGATCCGCGTGCCGTCCGGGTCGGCGATCCAGGCCTCGTCGAGGCCCCAGGGCTCGCGCTGGGCGTCCCGCACCGGCTCCACGCCCTTCGCCTTGAGGTCGGCCATGGTGCCGGTCAGGTCCCGGACCTGAAGCCAGAGCACCAGATCGGGCGACGAGCCCGTCTCGCCCCGGCCGGAGACCTCCAGGGAGCCGTGGCCGAGGAAGAACACCGTGCCGCCGGGGAACTCACGCTCCACGGCCAGGCCGAGGGTGTCGCGGTAGAACGCCGTGGCGGCGGCCACGTCACGCGGGCGGATCAGCAGCCGGCTCTTCAGGACTTCCATCCGACCATCCCTACCGGACGCGCTCAGGCGGCCGCAATCGCGGCGATCCCGGACAGCACGATCACCGACCCGGCGAGCCGCCGCACGGCGTCGCGTTCGCCCAGCACCAGCCAGGCGGCCAGGCCGCCGAGCACGATGCTCAGCTCCCGGGCGGGCGCGACCAGGCTGACCGGCGCCATCGTGAGCGCGAACAGCACGAGGATGTAGGCCAGTGGCGACAGCAGTGCGACGATCAGCACTTCACGGCGCTGGTCGCGCCAGATCCGGGCCACCTCGTCGCGGCCGGCGAGCGCGCCGGGCACGAGCATGACGCTCTGGAGCACCGAGCCGAGGCCGAAGTAGACGACCGGAGGCATGCCGATGCCGGTCACCGAGTGCGCGTCCCAGAGCGTGTAGCCGGCGATCGTGGCGCCGGTCAGGAGGCCGTAGAGGATCCCCGCGCGCCGTGCCTTGGCGGCGGCCGGGTCGTGCGCGTCGCCGCCGCGGCCGGTGCTGATCACCAGCACCCCGGTGATCACCAGGAACGCGCCGAGCAGGCCGAGCCAGCCGGGCCGTTCGCCGAGCACCAGGACGGCCGCCAGCACCGACAGCAGCGGCCCGGTGCCCCGCGCGACGGGGTAGACGACGGAGAGGTCGCCGACGCGGTAGCCGCGTTGCAGGACGATGCCGTAGGCGACGTGCAGCACCGACGTGCCGACGGCGGCCAGCAGCCAGCTCCACTGTGGACGTTCCGGCTCGACGACCAGCAGCACGACCGTCACGGGCAGCAGGACGACGGCGGAAACCGTGTAGTAGAGCCAGACGAACTGCGTGCCACCGGAGGAGATCCGCTTGGCGGCGAGGTTCCACGCGGCGTGCACGACGGCCGCGACGAGGACGAAGGACAAGGCGGTGGTGTTCACGGGACCCCTTACGGGTTTTCGCGCGCGCGAAAACCGGGTCCTCCAGGCTTTTGCCCCGTCAGATGAACGACCGGCCGTCCGGGCCCGCCGATGGTGCCGCTCGGACCAGACTCGCCGGGTCCCGGTTGTGTGGTGCGGGGTGCGCGGACCGGCGACGGAACCCTAGGCACTGACCGCCGTCCACCGTACTCCTGGTGATCGGGGTCTTGCCGGACGCGGTCGCGGGCCGTCCGAGCTGGGCTGTTAGAGTTGTCGCTCGCTGCCCGTGCGGCATTCCGTCATGGAGGAAGCCCGCTCTTCGAGTGGGGCCAATTCAGCGCGGCGGCGAATCTCACCGAGTGAAACAGGAGTTGCCCTATGGCCAACATCAAGTCGCAGATCAAGCGCATCACGACGAACGAGAAGGCGCGTCAGCGCAACCAGGCGATCCGGTCCTCGGTGAAGACCGCGATCCGCAAGGTCCGCGAAGCCGCCGAGGCCGGCGACAAGGCGAAGGCCGCCGAGCTGCAGCGCGACGCCGCCCAGAAGCTGGACAAGGCCGTCTCGAAGGGCGTCATCCACGCCAACCAGGCCGCCAACAAGAAGTCGGCGCTGGCGAAGCGCGTCAACGCGCTCTGAGCTGGTTGATTTCTGGGAAAGCCCCGGCTTCGGCCGGGGCTTTCTTCATGCCCGAGGGGGCTTCGCGTGGTGGAGGGCGGTGCCGCCTGCGGTCGCTTGCGAGCGCGGACCGGCACTCGCGCGGTTACCCGAGCCGCAAGAGCGGGTCAGCGGCTGCCCTTGGCGGCCACCTCGAGGGCCGCGCGTTGCAGGGTGCGACCCGGTCAGCGGTCGCCCTTGGCGGCCGCTACCTGGAGGACCGCTCGTTCCAGGGCGTAGCCCGGGTCCGCCGCCACGCCCTTGACCTCGGCGTTCAGCCTGGCCACCACGCGCATCGCCGTGGCCAGGCCGTCCTGGTTCCAGCCGCGGACCTGGCCCTGCGCCTTGCGGATCTTCCACGGCGGCATGCCCAGCTCGCCCGCCAGCTGGTTCGGGTTGCCCCGGCCCGCGCCCGAGACCCGGGCGATCGTGCGGACCGCGTCGGCCAGTGCGTCCGCGACCAGGACGTGCGGGACGCCCAGCTGCATCGCCCAGCGCAACGACTCCAGGGCCGCCGAACGGTCGCCGCTCACGGCCTTCTCCGCGACCGCGAAGCCGGTCACGTCCGCGCGGCCGCGGTGGTAGCGGTGGACCGCGTCCGCGTCGACGGACCCGCCCGCGTCCGCGACGAGCTGCATCGCGGCCGAGGAGAGTTCCCGCAGGTCGGAGCCCACGGCTTCGATCAGCGCGGCGACCCCGGCCGCATCGATCTTGCCGCCCGCCCGGCGCACCTCGTGGCGCACGAACTGCTCGCGCTCGGCCGGCTTGGTGAGCTTCGGGCACTCCGTGACCTCGGCGCCGGCCTTCTTCAACACCGCCGGGAGCGTCTTGCCCGCCTTGCTGCGCCCGCCGCCGGTGTGCACGACGACCAGCACCACGCCGTCCGCCGGGTCCTTCAGGTAGGACGCCACCGCGTCGGCCAGCTCCTGCGAGATGTCCTGCGCCGACTCCAGGACGATCACGCGGCCCTCGCTGAACAGCGACGGGCTGACGAGTTCGGCCAGCTCGGGGGCTGTGAGATCGGACACCCGGACCCGGGTCAGCTCGGCCGTGGCGTCGATCGCGCGGGCCGCGGTGAGCGTCTCGCGGACGGCGCGCTCGATCAGCAGTTCTTCCTCACCCAGGACCAGGTGCAGCGGGGCCGGGGCGGTGGCTTGGGCGGTCACGGGTGAATCCTCTCACTTGCGCTGCCGTGCGCCCGCTCCGGTGATGTCGAGCGGCCGGCATGGCACAGCGTGAGCGCCATGTCGTACGGTGTCCTGGAGGCGGCGCGCTCGTTGGCGCGCACCGACAACCGAATACCGCTCATCCAGAGGGGCAGAGGGAACGGCCCGACGAAGCCCCGGCAACCGGCGTACAGCCCGTCATCCCGCGATCGCGGGGTAGCTGACGACCACGGTGCCAATTCCGGCCCGCTTCGGCGGGGCAGATGAGGAAAGGAACCTCGCGATGACCGCAACCCTCGGCACGACCTCCACCACGAAGACCCCGGATCTCGGTCCGGCCGTCGAACTGGTGTCGAAGGAAGAGGGCCACCGGCAGCCGCTCGCCCCGGAGTTCGTCTCCGCCGAGGACTTCTCGCCGCTCGAGGTCGCCTACGACTTCGGCCGCGTCCGCCGCGAAGACATCGAGGCCGGCCCCAAGAACATCTGGCGCTACAAGAAGCTCCTCCCGGTTCCGTCCAACGTCGAAGAGATCCCGAACACCGAGCCCGGCGCGACCCGGCTCATCCGCGCCGACCGCCTCGCCAAGGAGCTCGGCCTCAAGCGCCTCTGGGTCAAGGACGACACCGGCAACCCGACGCACTCGTTCAAGGACCGCGTCGTCGCCGTCGCGTTGGCCGCGGCCCGCGAGTTCGGGTTCGAGGTGCTCGCCTGTCCCTCGACCGGCAACCTGGCCAACGCGACGGCCGCCGCCGCGGCCCGTGCGGGCTGGCGGTCGGTCGTGCTGATCCCGAAGACCCTCGAGCGCGCCAAGATCCTCACCACCGCGGTCTACGACGGCGACCTCATCGCCGTCGACGGCAACTACGACGACGTCAACCGCCTCGCCACCGAGCTCGCCGGCGAGCACCCGAAGTGGGCGTTCGTGAACGTGAACGTCCGGCCGTACTACTCCGAAGGCTCGAAGACGCTGGCCTTCGAGGTCGCCGAGCAGCTCGGCTGGCGCATCCCGCCGCAGATCGTCGTGCCGATCGCCTCCGGTTCGCAGCTGACCAAGGTGGACAAGGGTTTCCGCGAGCTGGGCCAGCTCGGTCTCGTGGACGCCAGCCCGTACAAGGTGTTCGGTGCGCAGGCCACCGGCTGCTCGCCGGTGTCGGCCGCGTTCCGCGCCGGCCAGGACGTGGTCCAGCCGGTGAAGCCGGACACGATCGCCCGCTCGCTCGCGATCGGCAACCCGGCCGACGGCCCGTACGTGCTCGACATCGTCAACCGCACCGGCGGCTCGATCGAGGACGTCAGCGACGAAGAGGTCGTCGAAGGCATCCGGCTGCTGGCCCGCACCGAAGGCATCTTCACCGAGACCGCGGGCGGGGTCACCGTCGCGACGGCGAA
This sequence comes from Amycolatopsis sp. NBRC 101858, assembly GCF_030269325.1. Lineage (GTDB taxonomy): Bacteria > Actinomycetota > Actinomycetes > Mycobacteriales > Pseudonocardiaceae > Amycolatopsis > Amycolatopsis ponsaeliensis. Next base: position 886,669 of record NZ_BSTD01000003.1, read on the forward strand.
GAAGCTGATCGAGACGGGCAAGCTCGACCCGGACGCCGAGACGGTGCTGCTGATCACCGGCGACGGCCTCAAGACCCTCGACGCGATCGAGAACCACGTCGGCCCGAAGGCGACCGTGCCGCCGTCGGCCAAGGCCGTGAACGAGGCGCTCGGCTACTGACGTCCGGCCGGGGCGGGCTTCGCCGCCCGCCCCGGTTTCAGCGCCGAGGCGGGCCTCGCGGCTCGCCCCGCCGCGCGACCGCCGGCCCCGCCGGGTCGCCGACCACCGCGGTGTCGCCGTCCAGGTCGGTCCGGGTGACCAGGGCGCCCAGCGCCGTCAGAGTGTCCATTGTGGACTTGTTCGGGTGCCCGTAGGTGTTGCCCGCGCCCACGCTGACCAACGCCACCCGCGGCGCCACCGCCGCGAGGAACGCCGGCAGCGAATAGCGGCTGCCGTGGTGAGGCACCTTCAACACCTCCGCCTTCAGGTTTCCGATGTCCGCCAGGAGATCCGCCTGCGCCGCCAGTTCGACGTCGCCGGTCAGGAGCACCCGGCCGGCCGCGGACTGCGCCCGCAGGACGACCGAGCTGTTGTTGATCGTCGTGCCGTCCTGCTGCCCGGCCGAGCGCTCCGGCACGTAGCGCGGGCCGAGGACGTCGAGCGACAGCCCCGGCCACGCCAGCCGCTCCCCCGGGTTCAGCTCCACCAGCGGCACGCCCCACCGGCGCGCCTCCGCGGCGACCTGCCGCCACGCCCACTCCGGCGCCCGCCCCGGGCCGACGGCGACCGCGCCGACCGCCCGGCCGTCGAAGACCGACGCCAGCCCGCCGATGTGGTCGGCGTGCAGGTGGCTCAGCACCAGCAGCGGGATCCGGTCGACCGCCAGCCGGTGCAGGCACTCGTCCACCGGCCCCGGCTCGGGCCCGGTGTCCACGACGACCGCGCGTCCCGGCTCGGCGGTCGCCAGCACGACCGCGTCGCCCTGCCCGACGTCGCACTCGACCATCGCCCAGTTCCGCGGTGGCCACGCCGGCGCGAGCACCCGGACCGGCACGAACACCAGCAGCCCGCCGACGACCAGCACCGCCATCACCAGCCGCACGCGCCGGTGCCGGGCAGCGAGCACCAGCACCACCAGCACGGCGGCGGCGAGCAGCCCGCCCGCCCAGCCGCCGGGCCACGCGACGACCGCGCCGGGAGCCCGCGCACCGTGGCGCGCCACGGTGATCAGCCACCGGGCCTCCGGGTCGGCGAGGTGCACCAGGACCTTCCCGGCGCCCGGCCACCAGGGACCGAGCACCGTCGCCAGCACGCCGAGCACCGTCGCCGGGGCGACCACGGGCGCGGCGAGGACGTTGGTCAGCACCGAAACCAGGCTCACCGTGCCCGCCATGCCCGCGAGGACCGGCGCCGTCACGACGAAGGCGGCCAGCGGGATCGCCAGTCCTTCGGCGAACCCCGGCGGGACGCCGCGACGAGCCAGCGCGGCGGCCCAGCGGGGCGCGATGAGAACCAGCCCGGCGGTGGCGAACACCGACAGCGCGAACCCGAAGTCCGTCGCCAGCGCCGGATCCGTCACCACCAGCACGCACACCGCGAACGCCAGTGCGGGCAACGCCGAGCCGCGCTTGCCCAACGCCAGAGCCAGCAACGCGACCGCCGCCATCACCCCGGCCCGCAGCACGCTCGGCTCCGGCCCGACCAGGACGAGGAACCCCGCCAGGCAGGTGCCGGCCGCCACCGCCGAGAGGCGGGGCCCGAGCCGCAGCAACCGCAGCAGGAGCAGGACCGCGCCACACACCACAGCGAGGTTTCCCCCGCTGACGGCGGTCAGATGGGTGAGCCCGGCGGTGACGAACTCCTGCTCGACCCGCGGCGACAGCCCGCTCGTGTCGCCCAGGACCAGCCCCGGCAGCAAGCCGGCCGGTTCGTCCGGCAGGACCTGGCACAGGTCGTGGAGCCCGGCACGCAGCCCGGCCGCGGTCCGCTGCCACCACGGCGCCGGCCCGAGGTCGCCCGGCGGGCCGCGTACGGACAACACCGCGACGGTCAGGTCCGATCCGCGCGGCGGCATCAGCAGGCCGCTCGCCGTCACGTCCTGGCCCGGCAGCAGCGAAACCCACTGCGCCACCGGCGCCAGCAGCAGGACGCGCCCGGACGAAGTGACCGGCCGGCCGTCGACCGACGCCGTGCGGACGTCGGCCGCCAGCACGACCGACCGGGCACCGGCCTGCTGGTCGGCGTAACCCGCACCGCGCACGGGCTTCGGTCGCTCGGCGACGACGACCCGCATCGACGCGGGGAGCCCGTCGGCCGCAGCCGCGCGGAGGTCGTCGTGCTGCGCGTCCCGGATCCGCCAGGCGACCGGCCCCGCCGCGACGAGGCCCAATACCAGCAGGGCCGCCGCCGCGCCGAGCGCCCGGGGACGGCCCCGGGCCCGCCAGAGCACCAGCCCGGCCAGCACGGCCGAGGCGAGACCGGCGGCGACGGCCGTCCACCAGCCCAGCAGCAGGCCGCCGAGTGCGGCGAGCCAGCACGCCAGCGCCGCCGGGACGAGCCGCATGTCCTGCCGGGTGTCGGTGGTGGGCAGCGAGCTCATCCGACCATCACCTGCTCGCGCAGCTTTTCGAACTTGCTTTCCCCGATGCCGCTGACATCGCGCAGTTGCTCGACCTTCGAGAAGCCGCCGTGCTCGGTGCGCCACTGGACGATCCGCTGGGCCGTCACCTCGCCGACGCCCGGCAGGGTGTCCAGCTGGTCCGCGCTCGCCGCGTTGAGGTCGACCCTGGCGCCCGCCGGAGCACCGTCGGCCACGGCGGCCGGCGCCGGGATCCCGACCGCGAGCTGTTCCCCGTCGGTCACCCGGCGGGCGAGGTTGAGCGCGCTCAGGTCCGCGCCGGGCTCGGCGCCGCCCGCGGCCCGCAGCACGTCCGCGACGCGGGCGCCCTGGACCACGGTGACGAGGCCGGGCGACCGGACGCGGCCGATCACGCTGACGACCAGACCGGCCTGCGGTGCGGCGCGGGCCGATGCTTCGCTCGCCGGTTTCGCGCTGGGCAGCGCGGGTGGTGGCTCGGGTACCGGCGGGCCGCCGAAGAGCGCGACCGAACCGAGGACGATCACCACGACCGACAGGAGGACACCGGCGAACGCCCACCGGCGACGGCCGGCACCGGCCGGGCCGCCCGGCAGCCAGCGCCGGACCAGCCGGCCGCCGGGCCCGACCGTGCTCTCGTCGGGCGAGAGCTGGTCGGCCAGCCAGGCGAGCCGGTCGTTGACGGGAGGGCCCGGATCCCGGGCGGGCTGCTCGAACACACGATCGACGTTAGGGCTCGCGGGGCGGCGTCCGACAGGGGTGCCGCCGCGTCCTGTGGACAACCGGGGTGATGTGGACGGATCCGCCCCGCCCGGGCCGGGACCGGCCGTTTCCGTCGTACCCGGGTGGCATCCTGGAGGGTTCGGCGCGCCGTCGGCCGCCCGGGTGCCCGAAGGGAACGTTCCCGCGGCGCACTAGCCGCGCGAGGGAACCGTCCGCTGCACGACCACGCCGAGCACACCGGGCCCGGTGTGGGCCCCGATCACCGCCCCCAGCTCGGAAACCACGCAGCCCGCCGAGCGCGGCACGGCCTCTTCCAGCCGGTTCGCCAGCTCGACCGCCCGCTCCGGCGAAGCGAGGTGGTGGACGGCCAGTTCGACGTCGTCGTCCCGCGCGGCCTGGGCGGCGAGCTCGACCAGCCGCGCGAGCGCCCGGTTCATGGTGCGGACCTTCTCCAGCGGCAGGATCCGGCCTTCGGACATGTGCAGCACCGGCTTCACTGCCAGCGCCGTGCCGAGCAGCGCGGCCGCCGGGCCGATCCGGCCGCCGCGGCGCAGGTGGTCGAGGGTTTCCACGACGAACAACGTCGACGAGCACCCGGCCGCAGTCACGGCCGCGGCCTCGACTTCCGCCGCCGGAGCCCCGTCCGCGGCAGCCGAAGCGGCGTGCAGCGCGGCGAACCCGAGCCCCATCGCGGTGGTGCGCGAGTCGACCACGCGGACCCGGTCCGGCCCGACCTCCTGCGCCGCCAGCACCGCCGCTTCCCAAGTGCCCGACAGCTCGCGCGACAGGTGCACCGAAACGATCGAATCGGCGCCGTCGGCGAGCGCCGCGCGGTACTCCTTCACGAACTCCGTGGGCGTCGGCCGGGACGTCGTGACGATCTTGCGCTGGCTCATCGCCTCGGCGACCGCCGCCGGGCCGGTCTCGACGCCGTCGAGGGAGACCACGCCGTCGACCAGGACGTGCAGCGGCACCACCCGGACCGCGTGCCGTTCGGCGAAGCCCTCCGGCAGGTGGGCGGTGGAATCCGTGACTACGGCGACCGACACGCCGTCAGCCTACGTGGCCGGGGGCCAGCACCGGCGCCATCAACACGGACATCGCGTCGCCCACGGAAGCGTGTCCCTGCCAGCCCCAGTGCATGCCGTCCGGGTTGCCTTCGCCGCTCAGGACGTGCTCTCCGACAACGGCTTCGAGGTCCAGCAACGGAACTCCCGCCCGCGCGCCCCAGGCCGCCATCGCGGCGGTGGCGCCGGGCCTCGCGGTGTGGACGCCCCCGTAGGCGGCCGCCCGGTGCACCGAGGGCAGCATGCTGAAGATCGGCAGATCGGGGCGCAGCACGCGCAGCGCACCCACCGCCGTGTCGAGGTACTGCACGGTGAGCTTGGCCGGCAGCACCACGGGACGGCCGCGGAACGCGACCGAAAGCCGGGGCTGCGCGGCCAGGTAAGCCTGGCGCACCACGCGACGCACCGGGTCGGGACGCAGGTACTTCAACCCCGTGCGCAGGTAGGTCGGCAACGGCGAAGGCAGCGTGTCCATGCTGCCGACCGCCAGCACGACCGCGTCGACGTGGTGCAGATCGGCCCAGACCCGCGGGTCGCCGGTCAGCGACCACCAGGCGTCCCGGGCGGTCCAGCCGATCCCGGCGACCAGGTCGGCGGTGCCGCCCAGCGCGGCGGCGGCCACGTTGGGCCACAGCCGCGGCTCGTCGGCGGCGCAGGGTCCTTCGGGACCGTGAAAGCTCAGCGAATCGCCGAACACGAGCAGGCGCGGCCCCATCGGCTAGCCGTGCATCCCCGCGTTGTAGGCCTGCAGCCGCCACTTCCCGTCGCGCGCGCCCAGCTCGACCCAGTGGCAGTTCGAGATCCCGCCGAGCGACGGCCAGACCTCCACCGGCAGGTTCAGCAGCCGCGCGGTGAGCGCGGTGATCAACCCGCCGTGCGCGGCCAGCAGCACGGTGTCGCCCACCGAGGAGTTGGCCTGCTGCAGGTCGGTGACCACTTCGCTCGCGCGGTCGGCGACGTCGAGGCGGTTCTCGCCGCCGGGGGGCGCCCACGTCGCGTCCTTGCGCCAGCGGTCGCGCTCACCCGGGTAGGCCTCGTCGACCTCCGCGCCGGTGAGCCCTTGCCAGTCGCCGAGGTGCGTCTCGCGCAGGCGCTTGTCGATCCGCAGCGGGACGCCGATCGCGTCGGTGAGCACGGTGGCCGTGTCGGTCGCGCGGCGCAGGTCGGACGCGATGACGAGGTCCGGGGAGAACCGGGCCAGTGCGGGAACCGCGAACCGGGCCTGGTTCCAGCCGCGCGGGGTCAGCGCCGAGTCGAGGTGACCCTGCATCCGCCCGGCGGCGTTGTAGTCCGTCTCGCCGTGGCGCCAGAGCACGAGCCGCCGCGGGCTCACGGGACGTCCGGGTCCTCGTCGGCGGGCTGCTCCTCGAGACCGGCCACCTCGATGCGCGGGCAGTCCTTCCACAGCCGCTCGAGGCCGTAGAACGTGCGCTCCTCGACGTGCTGGACGTGCACGACGACGTCGACGTAGTCCAGGAGGACCCAGCGGCCCTCGCGGGCGCCTTCGCGGCGGACCGGCTTGTGCCCGCTCTCCCGCAGCTTCTCCTCGACGTTGTCGACGATCGCGCCGACCAGGCGCTCGTTGGACGCGGAGGCGATGACGAAGGCGTCGGTGATGACGAGCTGCTCGGACACGTCCAGCACGACGACGTCGCTGGCCTTCTTGTCCGCCGCCGCGTGTGCGGCCGCTACGGCCAGCTCTCGTGCCTCGGACGTGGCTGCCACGGTGCTCCTTCACAGATCGGGTTCGCCCGAGAAGAGTACCCGCCGCGACCAGCGGCGCTTCAGTCGCTCTTCCGGTAGAGATCCTTCTTGGTGATGTAGCGGACCACGCCGTCGGGGACGAGGTACCAGACCGGCTCCCCGCGTTCGACGCGGTCGCGGCAGCCGGTCGACGAGATCGCCATCGCGGTGACCTCGACGAGGCTCACCTTGCCGCTGGGCAGGTGGTGCGAATTGAGCCGGTAGCCGGGCCGGGTGACGCCGATGAAGTGCGCGAAGTCGAACAGCTCGTCGGCCTTGTGCCAGGTCAGGATCTGCTCGAGCGCGTCGGCGCCGGTGATGAAGAAGAGCTGGTCCTCGGGGTACTCGGCGTGGAGGTCGCGCAGGGTGTCGACGGTGTAGGTCTGGCCGGCGCGGTCGATGTCGACGCGGCTGACCGAGAACACCGGGTTGGACGCGGTCGCGATGACCGTCATCAGGTAGCGGTCCTCGGCCTTGGTCACCTGGCGGCTGGTCTTCTGCCAGGGCTGGCCGGTGGGGACGAAGATCACTTCGTCGAGCCCGAACCGGGACTGGACCTCACTGGCCGCGACGAGGTGGCCGTGGTGCACGGGGTCGAACGTGCCGCCCATGACCCCGATCCGCCGTGGTGACATGACCCGGGAGCCTATACATCGCGCGCGCGGGACGCCGGGTGCTCTGCGCCACCTCGCCCGACCGGGCAACGGATGTGATTCAGGTCACATAACCACCCGTATTCGTCGCGAACGGTCCGTTCGCGACGCCGCCGATTCCCGGATCGTCGGTGCCATGGGGTAGACGTGGGGACGTGGACACGACCAGCACCACCCCAGCCCTCCGCGACCGCGCCGAGACCCTCCTCCGGGACCTGGCCGGTGACTCGGCGAAGCTGCGCGAAGACCAGTGGACGGCCATCGAGGCCCTCGTCGCGCAGCGGCGTCGCGCGCTGGTCGTGCAGCGCACCGGCTGGGGCAAGTCGGCGGTGTACTTCCTGGCCACGGCGCTGCTGCGGGAACAGGGCAGCGGCCCGACGGTCATCGTCTCGCCCCTGCTCGCCCTGATGCGCAACCAGATCTCGGCGGCGGCCCGCGCCGGGATCCACGCGGCCACCATGAACTCCGCGAACCCGCAGGAGTGGGAGCAGGTCCAGGCCTCGGTCGCGGCCGGCGAGGTGGACGTCCTGCTGGTCAGTCCCGAACGGCTGAACAACCCGGACTTCCGCGACAACGTCCTGCCGAAGCTGACCGCGAGCACCGGGCTGCTGGTGGTCGACGAGGCGCACTGCATCTCCGACTGGGGGCACGACTTCCGGCCGGACTACCGGCGCCTGCGCACGCTGCTGGGCGACCTGCCCGACGGCGTGCCCGTGCTGGCGACCACGGCGACGGCGAACGACCGCGTCGTCACCGACGTCGCCGAGCAGCTGGGCCTCGGCACGGGCACCGACACGCTCGTCCTGCGCGGCAGCCTCGACCGGGAGAGCCTGCGGTTGTCGGTGTGCCGGCTGCCGACGTCGCAGGCGCGGCTGGCCTGGCTCGCCGAGCACCTGGCCGAGCTGCCCGGGTCGGGGATCATCTACACGCTCACCGTGGCGGCGGCGCACGACGTCGCGTCGCTGCTGAAGGACCGCGGCTACCCGGTGGCGGCCTACACCGGCAAGACCGACCCGGCCGACCGGCAGGCCGCTGAGGACGACCTACTCGGCAACCGGGTCAAGGCGCTGGTCGCGACGTCCGCGCTGGGCATGGGGTTCGACAAGCCGGACCTCGGGTTCGTCGTGCACCTCGGCGCGCCGTCGTCGCCGATCGCGTACTACCAGCAGGTCGGCCGCGCCGGGCGTGGCGTGGAACGCGCCGAGGTCGTGCTGCTGCCCGGCGAGGAGGACAAGGCGATCTGGGCGTACTTCGGGTCGCTCGCCTTCCCGGACGAGCTGCGGGTGACCCAGGTGCTGAACACGCTCTCCTACGCCGACCGTCCCCTTTCGACGGCCGCGCTCGAGCCGTCGGTGGAGCTTTCCCGGTCGCGGCTGGAAATGGTGCTCAAGGTCCTGGACGTCGACGGCGCGGTGCGGCGCGTCAAGGGCGGCTGGACGAGCACGGGCGAGAACTGGGAGTACGACAGCGGGCGCTACAAGCGCGTCGCCGAAGCCCGCAACCGCGAGCAGGACGCGATGGTCGGCTACCTGGCGGCCGACGGCTGCCGGATGGAGTACCTGCGGCGCCAGCTCGACGACCCGGAAGCGGCGCCGTGCGGGCGGTGCGACAACTGCACCGGCCAGCACTGGGACACGACGGTGGCCGACGACGTCGCCGAAGCGACCCGGGAACGGCTGCAGCGTCCCGGCGTCGAGGTCGCGCCGCGGAAGCAGTGGCCCACCGGGATGTCCTCTTTGGACGTTCCGGTGTCCGGCCGGATCAGCGCCGACGACCAGGCCGAGCCGGGCCAGGTGCTCGGGCGGCTCACCGACGTCGGATGGGGCAACCGGCTGCGGGAACTCGTCGGGCCGCAGGCGAAGGACACCGAGGTGCCGGACTCGGTGTTCAAGGCCTGCGTCCAGGTGCTCGCCGGGTGGCAGTGGGCGGAGCGGCCGGTCGCGGTGGTGGCGGTGCCGTCGGAAACGCGGCCGCAGCTCGTGTACAGCCTCGCTACGCGGCTGGCCGAGATCGGCAAGCTGGACTTCCTCGGCGCCCTCGACGCCGAAGGGCCACCCCCGCGGCAGGCGAACAGCGCGCAGCGGCTGGCCGACCTGTGGCGGCGGATGAGCATGCCCGCCGATCTCGCCGGGGTCCTGCCGGGCGGACCGGTCCTGCTGGTGGACGACGTCATCGACACCGGCTGGACGATGACGCTGGCCACGCGCCTGCTGCGGAAGGCCGGGGCACCGGCGGTCCTGCCGTTCGCGCTGGCGAGCACCGCGTAGGAGGGAGGGAACCGGGATTCCGGACGGTGGGAACCTTTCGGACTGCGGACGTATGTGGCAAAGTCCCGTTGCACCTTCGGGGGTGACGTGGAGGCCGCCATGACCGAGTCCACCGTGCAGGCATCCCAGCGGCACCGGCTGCCGGTGCGCAAGCTGTTCGCGGCGAGCGCGGGCAATGCGCTGGAGTGGTTCGACTGGACGATCTACGCGACGTTCAGCATCTACTTCGCCAGCGCGTTCTTCCCGGCCGGGAACGACACGCTCGCGCTGATCAACACGTTCGCCACCTACGCGCTCGCGTTCTTCTTCCGCCCGCTCGGCGGCGTGCTGCTCGGGCGCTTCGCGGACACGCGCGGCCGCAAGCCCGCCATGATCCTCACCATCCTGCTGATGGCCGGCGGCTCGGTCGCGATCGGCCTGCTGCCGACGTTCTCCCAGGTCGGCTGGCTGGCGCCGATCCTGCTGCTGCTCGCCCGCGTCGCGCAGGGGCTGTCGCTCGGCGGTGAGGTGTCGAACGCGTCGGCCTACCTGGGCGAGATCGCACCGCCGGAGCGTCGCGGGCGGTACTCGGCGTTCTTCTACATCTCGACCGGGACGGCCGTGCTGATCGCGACCGTGCTCGGGTTCGTCCTGGCCCGGGCGCTGGACAAGGCGCAGCTCGCGTCGTGGGGCTGGCGGCTGCCGTTCCTGCTGGGCGGTGTCTTCGGCCTGATCGGGCTGTGGCTGCGCCGCAGCATCGCCGAGACCGAACTGTTCGAGCAGACGAAGGCCAAGGCGCGGAAGCTCGAACGGCCGCTGCTGACGACGCTGACGCACCACCCCAAGGCCGTCGGCAGGCTCGTCGGCTTCACGATGCTCTCGACCCTTTGCTACTACACGTTCTTCAGCGCGCTCACGTCCTTCGCGGTGAAGAACCGCCACGCCGACGCGGACGCCGTGTTCCTCGCGCTTTCCGTCGGCACGGCGCTGTTCATCGCCCTGCAGTACCCGATGGGCGCGCTCGCGGACCGGGTCGGGCGGAAGCCGCAGCTGCTCGTCTGGTCCGGGGTGACCGCGGTCGTCGTCGTGCCGCTGTCCACCTTGATCGGCCCGAACATCGGCGGGCTGCTCGTGGTGTTCTGCGTCGGGCTCGGGCTGTACACGGCCATGACGTCGATCGCGCCGGCCATCATGAGCGAGCTGTTCCCCACCGAACTGCGCGGGCTCGGGATCGGTGCCTGGTACAACCTGACCGTCGCGATCTTCGGCGGCACCGCGCCACTGCTCATCACCGTCTTCGGCGCGGTCTCGCAGACGCTCTACTTCTGGTACGTGGCGGCCGGCGCGGCGATCGCGTTCGCCGTCATCCTCACGCTGCCCGAAACGAAGGGCAGCGAGCTGCGGTAAACCCTTCGTCACCGGCCGGTCACGCTCGCTACGCTGCGTGCTCCGACACCGAGCCGAAGGAGGGACACCGTGCAGACCGCCGACGTTACCGAGGAGCTGGCGCGCCGCGTGGTGGCCGCCGCCGGCAAAGCACTGGACGTCGAACTGATGCCGGGGCAGGCGCTGATCCAGGCGTCGCCGCGCGAAGGCGTCGACTACCAGGGCAACCTCGCGATGAGCCTGGGCAAACGGCTCGGCCGCCCGCCGCGCGAAGTCGCGACGCTGATCGCCGGCGCGCTCGAGCTCGACGGGATCGCCGATCCGCCCGAGGTCGCCGGGCCGGGGTTCCTGAACTTCGTGCTGCGCAAGGAATGGCTGGAGTCTCGTACCGCCGCGCTGCTCGGCGATCCGCGGCTCGGCGTGCCGGAAACGACTGAACCGCGCCGGATCGCGCTCGACTACAGCAGCCCGAACGTCGCGAAGGAGATGCACGTCGGGCACCTGCGCACGACGGTGATCGGCGACGCGCTCGCGCGCCTGCTGCGGTTCGCCGGGCACGAAGTGCTGCCGCACAACCACCTCGGCGACTGGGGCACGCCGTTCGGCATGCTCATCGAGCACCTCCTCGACGTCCCGGCCGGGCACCGCGCCATCGCCGACCTCGACGCGTTCTACCGCGAAGCGCGGCAGAAGTTCGACGGCGACGACGCGTTCGCGACCCGCGCACGCGACCGCGTCGTGCAGCTGCAAAGCGGCGACGAAGAAACCCTGGCCGTCTGGCGGGAGCTCGTCGCCGAATCGACCCGGCACTTCGACGCGGTCTACGCGCTGCTCGGAATCTCGCTGACGGACCAGGACATCTACGGCGAAAGCTTCTACAACCCGTACCTCGCGACGGTGGTCGCCGACCTCGAGCAGGCCGGGCTGACCGAGCTCAGCGACGGCGCCGTCTGCGTGTTCCCCGAGGGGTTCCGCAACCGCGAAGGCGACCGGCTGCCGCTGATCGTCCGCAAGCGCGACGGCGGCTACGGGTACGCCGCGACCGACCTGGCGACCGTCCGGTACTGGACGGCCGAACGCGGCGCGACCGATCTCCTCTACGTCGTCGGGACACCGCAGGCGCAGCACTTCGCGATGGTGTTCGCCGTCTGCCGCGCCGCCGGCTGGCTGACCGGGCACGCCGAGCACATCGGCTTCGGCACGGTGCTGGGCGCGGACGGCAAGACCATGCGGACCCGCTCCGGCGACACGGTCAAGCTCGCCGACCTGCTCACCGAAGCCGTGACGCAGGCCGCGGCAGTCGTCGCCGAACGCAGTGAACTCGACGCCGCGGGGCAGGCCGAAGTCGCCCGGGCGGTCGGCATCGGCGCGGTGAAGTACGCCGACCTGTCCGGCGACCGCGAACGCGACTACGTCTTCGCCTGGGACCGGATGCTCGCCAAGGAGGGCAACACGTCCGTGTACCTCCAGTACGCGCACGCGCGGACGCAGTCCATCCTGCGGAAGGCGGACGGCGTACCCGGCGGTACGGAAATCGCTCTGGAAGCACCGGCGGAACGGGCGCTGGCGCTGAAGCTGCTCAGGTTCGGCGAAGCGCTGAAGGCCGCGACGGACGGTTACGCGCCGCACAAGCTCTGCACGTTCCTGTACGAGACGGCGGTCGCGTTTTCCCGGTTCTTCGAGGAATGTCCGGTCCTGAAGGCGTCTTCGCCGTCACTGCGCGCGTCCCGGCTGAGGTTGACTACGCTGACGTCGCACACGCTCGCGCTCGGGCTCTCGTTGCTCGGCATCGAAGCGCCCGACCAGCTCTAGCGGGAGACCACTGTGGAACTGCCCGGCGATCTGCTCGCCCTGCTGCGCGAGCCCAGCCTCTGCTTCCTGTCGACCTTGATGCCCGACGGCTCTCCGCAGCTCACCCAGACCTGGGTGGACACCGACGGGACGCACATCCTCGTCAACACCGTGCTGGGTCACCAGAAGCAGCGCAACATCGAGCGCGACCCGCGGGTGGCGCTCAACGTCGCCGACCGCGAACGGCCGTCGCGCTACTACGCGATCCGAGGACAGGTCATCGACACGACCGAGGACGGCGCCGTCGAGCACATCGAGCAGCTCTCGCAGCGTTACCTCGGTGGGCCGTACCCGTGGTGGGGTGGCCGGGACCAGACACGGCTGCTGCTCACGATCAAGCCGGACCGGATCAACCCGACATGATCATCATCGCCGGCTGGCTCGCCGTCGCTCCCGAAAGCCGCGATGCCTACCTCGACGACTGTCGCGAGGCTGTGCGGCTGGCGCGGGAAGCTCCCGGCTGCCTCGAATACTCGCTGGGTGCCGACCTGCTCGACCCCGGCCGGATCACCGTGTACGAGCGCTGGGAGTCCGATGAGGACCTGGAGCGCTTCCGCGGGTCCGGGCCGTCGGAGGAGCAGGCCGTGCAGATCCTCGACGCGTCGGTGGCGCGCTACCGGATTTCGGCGGTCGAAGCCCCGTGATCGGCCAGTAGCGCCACCAGTTCACCGGCCAGGCCTCGGCCGATCGGCTCCCGCGTCGCGAGGAGCCGGTACCAGAGCGTGCCGAACACGACGTCGATCACCGTGCCGGAGTCGACTCCTCCGGGCAGTTCGCCGCGCTCGCGGGCGCGGTCGACGATGACGCCGAGCGCTTCGCGGCGACGGTTGAGGAAGTCTTCGCGGAACCGCTTGCCGAACTCCGGGTCGATCTGCGCCTGCGCCATCAGCGCGCGCAAGGTGTCCGCCACCTGGGCTTTCTCGCCCAATTCGAACGTGCTGCCCAGGAAGCCGGCGAGGTCGGCGCGGAACGTCCCCTCGTCGGGGATCGGCACGTAGAGGTCCGCTTTCGTCGCGAGCGCGTCGAGGAGGACGTCGGCCTTCGACGGCCACCAGCGGTAGATCGTCTGCTTGCCGACGCCGGAGCGCGCGGCGATGCCCTCGACGGTCAGCGTGCCGTAGCCCGCCTCCGCGACCAGGTCGAGCGTGGCGGCGAGGATCGCCAGCCGGCTCTGTTCGCTGCGCTTGCGGCCGGGACGGGACTGGTCGGTCATGGGATCCGATGGTAGCGTCTATTTCGAAACGAGACGTACCGGTTCGAAATGGGGAACGAGCATGAGCATCGCACTTGTCGCCGGCGGCACCTCGGGCATCGGCCTGGCGACCGCGCGGCGGCTGAGCGAGCGGGGTTACGACGTCCACGTCACCGGGCGCGGCAAGGAGCGCCTCGACGACGTCGCGGTCAGCGACCCGTCTTTGACGGGGCACCAGGCCGACGGCGGGGACGCGGCGGCGATGACGGCGCTGGCATCGTCGCTGGGGACGGTCGACGTGCTGGTGGTGAGCCTGTCCGGCGCCGAAGGGATGGGGCCGATCGCGTCGCTGGACCTCGAGGTGCTGCGCCGCGCCTTCGACGCGAAGTTCTGGGCGCACCTGACCACGATCCAGGCGGTGCTGCCGCACCTGGCCGCGGACGGGTCGATCACGCTGCTGGGCGCGATCAGCGCGCACGCGGCCATGCCGGGGACGGCGGGCATCGGCGCGCTCAACGCGGCGGTGGAGGCGCTGGTCAAGCCGCTCGCGGTCGAGCTGGCGCCGCGGCGGGTGAACGCGGTTTCGCCGGGGGTCGTGGACACGGCGTGGTGGAGCGGCTTCCCGGCGGAGATGCGGGAAGGGTTCTTCGCGCAGACGGCGGCTTCGATCCCGTCCCGCCGCGTGGCGACGGCGGACGACGTCGCCGAGGTGGTGGCGCTGGCGGCGACGAACCGCAACCTGAGCGGCACGGTCCTGGAAGCCGACGGCGGTGCCCGATTGGTCTCGGTGGGGTGACATCCGACGTGATCAGAGGGGCATCACGTGTGATTGGAGAGGCATCACGTGTGATTGAAGGGGCGACACGGTGATGCCCTTTGGATCACGCGAGTCCGCGGAGCGCTAGCGGCGGAGGGGGACCAGGTCGTCGGCGTGGACCACCTCGCGGCGTTGCTCCGGCGGGAGCTCGGGGGTTGATCGGCCGATCAGGTCCGGGAGCTCGGTCGCGTCGAACGCCACCACTCCGCGGGCCACCGGGCGGTCCTTCGCGTCCACCAGATCGACCACGTCGCCCGCCTGGAACTCGCCCTCCACGCCCGTGATCCCGGCCGCCAGCAGCGACCTGCGGCGGCGGACCACCGCCGTCACCGCGCCGTCGTCCAGGCGGAGCTTGCCCGTCGTGTCCGCCGCGTAGCCCAGCCAGAAGCGGCGGGCCGACAGGCGCGTGTCCGCCGGGGCGAACGCCGTTCCCGGGGACGCCGTCGTCAGGGCCGCGGCGGCCTCCGACGCCGCCGCCAGCAGGACCGGGATGCCCGCGCCCGCCGCCGTGCGGGCCGCCGCCAGCTTCGAGACCATGCCGCCCGTGCCGAGGCCGGAGCTGGACATGCCGACCGAGATTCCGTCCACATCGGACTCCGAGAGGACCTCGGTGAGCTTGCGGGTGGCGCCGTCGCGGGGGTCGCCGTCGTAGAGACCGTCCACATCGGACAGCAGGACCAGCGCGTCCGCGCCGATCAGGTGGGCCACCAGGGCCGCCAGGCGGTCGTTGTCGCCGAAGCGGATCTCTTCCGTGGCCACCGTGTCGTTCTCGTTGACCACCGGGACCGCGCCGAGCGCCAGCAGCCGCGAGAACGTCCGCTGCGCGTTGCGGTAGTGCGACCGCCGGACGACGTCGTCGGACGTCAGCAGGACCTGGCCGACCGTCAGCGAAAACCGGCCGAACGACTCCGCGTACGCGTGCGCCAGAGCCAGCTGGCCGACGCTCGCCGCCGCCTGCTGGGTCGCGAGGTCACGGGGACGCTTGCCGAGCGAGAGCGGGGCCAGCCCGGCCCCGATCGCACCCGACGACACGAGGACGATCTGCGCGTCCCGGGAGACGCGCTCCGCGATCGCGTCGACCAGCGCGTCCAGCCGGGCCACGTCGAGCCCGCTGCCCGCCGTGGTCAGCGCCGACGAACCGACCTTGACCACCAGCCGCCGGGCGGCCGCGATGGCTTCCCGCGTGCCGCTCATTCGTCGAGGTCCAGCTCGTCCTCACCCGAACCGTCGCGCCGGATCCGGCGGGCTTCCTTGCGCTCGGCCGCACCGACGCGGTCGTGGTTCTCGAGGCGGACGTCCGTGCCGCGCCCGGACAGGTGCATCGCGACGCTCGGCGTCGACGGCTCCCACTCGAACTGGACGTCGCCGACCGTGACCGGGCTGCCCGGCCGCGCGCCGAGCTTCGCCAGCTTGTCCTCGACGCCGAGGCGGTTGAGCCGGTCGCCCAGGTAGCCGACGGCCTCGTCGTTGCCGAAGTCGGTCTGGCGGATCCACCGCTCCGGGCGGACGCCGCGCACGATGAACGCGCCCTCTTCCTCGGGGTCGGCCTCGACGGTGAACCCGCTGTCGTCGACGGCGAGCGGCCGCAGGACGATCTTCTCCGGCTCCAGCACCGGCTGCATCTCGCGGTACTGCTCGACCACCTTGGCGAGCGCGAAGGTCAGCTCCCGCAGACCCTTGCGCGACGCCGTGGAAACCTCGAACACCTGCAGGCCGCGGGCTTCGAACTCCGGCCGGACGAACTCGGCGAGCTCGGCGGCCTCCGGGACGTCGATCTTGTTGAGCACGACCACGCGCGGGCGCTCCTCGAGCTTCCCGCCGAGGCCCGGGGTGTACTTGGCGAGCTCCTCTTCCAGAGCGTCCACATCGGACACCGGGTCGCGGCCGGGCTCGAGGGTCGCGCAGTCGACGACGTGCACCAGCACCGCGCAGCGCTCGATGTGGCGGAGGAAGTCCAGGCCCAGGCCCTTGCCCTCGGACGCCCCGGGGATCAGGCCCGGCACATCGGCCATCGTGAACACCGTCTCGCCGCCGGTGATGACGCCGAGGTTCGGCACCAGTGTGGTGAACGGGTAGTCGGCGATCTTCGGCTTGGCCGCGGACAGCACCGAGATCAGCGACGACTTGCCGGCGGACGGGAAGCCCAGCAGGCCGACGTCGGCGACCGAACGCAGCTCCAGCACGAGGTTGCGGGTCTCGCCCGGCTCGCCCAGCAGCGCGAACCCGGGGGCCTTGCGCGCCTTCGACGACAGCGCCGCGTTGCCGAGGCCACCGCGGCCGCCCTGCGCCGCGACGAACGTGGTGCCCGGGCCGATGAGGTCGGCGACCAGCTCGCCGTCTTCGGTGAAGACGACGGTGCCCGACGGGACCTTCATCACCAGGGTCTCCCCCGCCGCGCCCGCGCGGTTACCGCCCTGGCCCATCTTGCCGCTGCCCGCCTTGGCGTGCGGGCGGAAGTGGAAGTCGAGCAGGGTGTGCACGTTCGGGTCGACGACCAGCAGGACGTCGCCGCCGTTGCCGCCGTTGCCGCCGTCCGGGCCGCCGAGGGGCTTGAACTTCTCGCGGTGCACCGAGGCGCAGCCGTTGCCCCCGTCGCCGGCGGTCAGGTGGATGACCGCTCGGTCCACGAACCGGGACGCCATGACTTGCCTCTATTCACTCGCGAAAAAGAACCCGTACAAAACAAACGAGGGGTGGCACCGGATATTCCGGCCCCACCCCTCGTCAGAGGTCTAACTCGAAGCCGTGGACTCAGGCTTCGGACGGCACGATGTTGACCGTCTTGCGGCCACGCTTCTCGCCGAACTGGACCGCACCGGTGGCCAGCGCGAACAGCGTGTCGTCGCCGCCACGGCCGACGTTCACGCCGGGGTGGAACTTGGTGCCGCGCTGGCGGATCAGGATCTCGCCGGCGTTGACCTGCTGGCCGCCGAAGCGCTTGACGCCGAGGCGCTGCGCGTTCGAATCGCGACCGTTGCGGGAGCTGGACGCACCCTTCTTGTGAGCCATGGCTCAGCCCTCTTTCTGAAAAAGCAGATCCGGAGAAGTTCTTACAGGGAGATGGCGGTGACCTCGACGCGGGTCAGCTTCTGCCGGTGACCCTGACGCTTGTGGTAGCCCGTCTTGTTCTTGAACTTGTGGATCCGGATCTTCGGACCCTTGGTCTGCTCGACGACCTTGCCGGTGACCGAGACCTTCGCCAGCGCGTCGGCGTCCGTGGTGACATCGCCACCGTCGACGTACAAAACGGCGGGGAGAATGTGCTCGGTGCCCGGCTCGCCCTCGAGCTTCTCGACCTCGACCACGTCGCCGACGGCAACCTTGTACTGCTTGCCGCCGGTCTTGACGATCGCGTACGCCGACACGGAAGTCTCCTGCATTACTCGACAATGGGTGGGGGCTTGCGCAACCGGCCCACCTGGTGGAACGGGTGGTCCAGGACTCGCGCAGGCGACCTGCTCTGGTGGCAGGCCGTACTACAGGTTACGTGGGGTGCCCCGGTGCGTTACCACCGGGGTCCCCTAGTCGTTCACTGGCTCTGGTCGGACGCGTGCACCGGCGGACCCGCCGGACGCGACGCGGCCCGGCGCGACCGGCGCCGGGTGGGACGCGTGGCCGGTTCGGGCACGCTGACGTCGGGCTCCGAAGACTCCACAGGCTCCACAGCCGCCGCAACCGGCTCTTCCGCCGGCTCCGGCGCCGAGGTCCGCTCGACCGCCGGCTCCTCCTGCGGCACCGGGGTCTCGTCCGCCTCGGTGGTCACCGGGACGTCCGCGACCTCGGTGGCCGGCTCCGTGACGGCCTCCTGACGCGTCTCTTCGGCAGCCTCGGCGGCCTCGGCCGTGTCGGTCACCTCCGGGACGTGCCCGTTGCCGTTCAGCACGCCGTGGTCGTGGTCCTTGGCCACCTTCGAGGCGTTGGCCATGGCCGCCACCGCCGAGGCGACCGACGCGCGCTGCTCCGGCGGCGGGACCGCGTGGACCTCGGCCTTGGCGGCCTCGGCCTGCTCCTTGGCGGCCTCTTCGCCCTTGCCGCGGCCCCGCGACCGGCGGGAGCTCTTCTCCCCGCCGCCGCCGTTGCCGCCGCCGTTCCCGCCGCCATTGCCGTTGCCGCCGTGGGAGTGCGCGCCGCCGCCCGTGCGCTGCACCTCGGTCGAGACGAGCACGCCCCGGCCCTTACAGTGCTCGCACGGCGTCGAGAACGCCTCCAGCAGGCCCGTGCCGATCTTCTTGCGGGTCATCTGCACCAGGCCGAGCGAGGTGACCTCGGCGACCTGGTGGCGCGTGCGGTCGCGGCCGAGGCACTCGGTCAGGCGGCGCAGCACCAGCTCGCGGTTGGACTCGAGCACCATGTCGATGAAGTCGATCACGATGATGCCGCCGATGTCCCGCAGCCGGAGCTGGCGGACGATCTCCTCCGCCGACTCCAGGTTGTTGCGGGTCACCGTCTCCTCGAGGTTGCCACCCGAACCGGTGAACTTGCCGGTGTTGACGTCGATGACCGTCATCGCCTCGGTGCGGTCGATGACCAGGTAACCGCCCGACGGCAGCCAGACCTTGCGGTCGAGCGCCTTGGTGATCTGCTCGTCGATCCGGTGGTCGGAGAACGCGTCGCCGGTGCCGGTGTAGCGCTTGAGGCGCTCGGTGAGCTCCGGCGCGACGTGGCTGACGTAGCCGTTGATGGTCTCCCACGAGCGGTTGCCCTGGATCTCCAGCTTGGCGAAGTCCTCGGTGAAGAGGTCACGCACGACCTTGACCAGCAGGTCGGGCTCCTCGTAGAGCATGGTCGGCGCGCCGCCCTTCTTGCCGGAACCGGCGGCGGCCTTCTCCTTGATGACGTCCCACTGCGCCTTCAGGCGGTCGACGTCGCGGCCCAGCTCCTCCTCGCCGATGCCCTCGGAGGCGGTGCGGATGATGACGCCCGCGTCCTCCGGGACGATCCGCTTGAGGATGTCCTTGAGCCGGCGGCGCTCGTTCTCCGGCAGCTTGCGGGAGATGCCGGTGGCACCGCCCGCGGGGACGTACACCAGGAAGCGGCCGGGCAGCGAGATCTGCGTGGTCAGCCGGGCGCCCTTGTGCCCGACCGGGTCCTTGGTGACCTGGACCAGCACGGAGTCGCCGGTGGAGAGCGCCTGCTCGATCTTGCGGGCCTTGCCCTCGAGACCGGCGGCGTCCCAGTCGACCTCGCCGGCGTAGAGCACGGCGTTGCGGCCGCGGCCGATGTCGATGAACGCGGCTTCCATGCTCGGCAGCACGTTCTGGACGCGGCCGAGGTAGACGTTGCCGACGATCGAGCCGGAGCCCGACTGCGTCACGAAGTGCTCGACCAGCACGCCGTCCTCGAGGACGCCGATCTGCGTCGAATCGCCCTTCTCGGCGACGACCATCGTGCGCTCGACCGACTCCCGGCGGGCCAGGAACTCGGCCTCGGACAGGATCGGGGCACGGCGGCGGCCCGCCTCGCGGCCGTCACGGCGGCGCTGGCGCTTGGCTTCCAGCCGCGTCGAGCCGCGGACGCTGCGCACCTCGTCGCGCGCCGGGCGTTCGCGCTCGGCCTGCTCGGCCTTGGCCTGGCGGACGTGGGTGACGGTGTTGGGCGGGTCGTCGGTGGTCTCGGCGTCGTCGCCGTCCGAGCCCTTGCGGCGACGACGGCGGCGACGGCGCCTGCTGCCGCCCTCGCCCTCGTCGCTGTCGCTGTCGTTGTCCGAGTCCGAAGACGACTCGGCGGTCTCTTCGCTCTCCTCGGTGTCCGCTTCGGCCTTTTCGTCCCCGTTGCGGCCCTTGCGGCGCGGCTCCTCGGGCTTCTCGTCCTCGTTGTCGCCGGCCTCGTCACTGCCGTCGGCGCCCTTGCCGCGGCCACGGCCGCGACGGCCCCGGCGGCGACGGCGGCGGCTGCCGGCGTCGTCACCGTCGTCGTCGGTGTCGAGGGCCGAGGTGGTGTCTTCGGTCTCGTCCTCGGCGGCCTCGGGCTCGGGCCGCGGTTCGGGCCGCGACTGCGGCCGGGCTTCCGGCTCCGCGAACGGGTCGGCCGGCTTGCGGGCCGGCTTGGCGGTGGGCTCCGGCGGCAGGAAGACCGGCGACGGCGCGGCGAACACCGGCAGGTGCGCGCGGGTCTTCTGCCGCGGACGCGGCTTCTCGGCCTCGGCGACCGGCACCTCGGGCACCGCGGGGCGGGCCTGCTCCACCGGCGCCGGGGCCGGGGCCTGCTCGACGGGTGCTTCACCGGCGTCGGCCGGCTCGAAGGTCTCGGCGACCTTGAGCGCGACGTCCCTGGTCACGCTCGACTGCGCGCTGCGCACGCTTTCGCCCAGCTCGGCGAGCTTGGCGAGGACGTCCCGGCTGTTCTTCTCCAGCAGCTTGGCCAGCGCGTGCACCCGGATCCGGGCAGGCAGGTCGGCCAGTGGACCGCTCGCGGGTGCGGCGGGATTCCCGCCGGTCTGCTCGGCGGGTGTTTCCGCGTTCGACATATGTCTCCTCCGCCCCCGGGCGCGTCTGCCGATGCTCACCGGCAGGGACGCGGCCGCGCAGGGGCCCCTTTCTGTTCGTTCCGCCGTGGTGGTCACCAGCGACGGGAATCCTGGCCCGACGACCGGGCGCCGCACCACCGCCTCGATGGCGCAACCCGGTCAAAGGTCTGCTCGGCGGCGTGCGTTGGGACTCGCGGCACCCGGGCCGCCCGCCACGTCGTCCAGCCGCCCGGCGCGCGGGCGGCGACGCGCGTCGCGGGAGTTCGCGCACATCACCGGGCCTCAACGCCGCAGGCAGCACCTCTCACGTGCGCCCCGCGGCCCAGTGGCCACCCCGAGTATCCCACACCGGGTGACTGCTCCGTCGTACTCGGTACCTCCGCCCACGCCGCCGGGCGCGCCGCGGCCCCCACCGGCCGGGGGAACTTGGCCGTAGCGCTTGTCCGCCGGGCACGGGGTGGCTACCGTGCGGCTCGGGGTGACCGGGATCTCGCGCGCCGGCACCCGCGGTTCCTGCATCCGGTGGGAGGTCCGGTGTCCCTGCTGGCGCGGCCCCTGCGGGCGGCCGTGTGCACCGTACTGGTGCTTTCGGGATGCGTCACCGCCGGTCCGGCGGCGGCCGACGAGCCGTCCTGCGGCCACGGCCGGAACCTGCGTTACGTCGTCACCTTCGACCGCGGCACGCCCGAGTCCACCGCTCGCGCGCAGGTCACCGGTGCGTGCGGGGCCACTACCGTCTACTACCCGCAGATCGCCGTCGCCGTCGCCACCTCGGGCGATCCTTCGTTCGGCACGCGGGTCGGGCTCGACCGGGCGTTCAGCGCCCAGGCCGAGCGGCTGGCCGCGCAGCGCGCCACCGAGGTCAAGCCGCAGCCGGCGCGGGCGACCCTGCCCGTCACCGACCCGGCTCGCGTCCCCACCGCGGACCTGAGCGACCGGCAGTGGGACATGCGGATGATCAACGCGGGTCACGCGCCGGGCGTGTCCGATGTTTCGACCGGCAGCCGGGACGTCGTCGTCGGCGTCCTCGACTCGGGGATCGACCCGGACCACCCCGATCTCAGCGGCGCCCTGGACCGTGACGACTCCGCAGGCTGCCTGACCGGCGCCCCCGACCGGTCGCCGTCGGCCTGGGCGCCGACGACGTCGGTACACGGCACGCACGTGGCCGGGATCATCGCGGCGGCCGACGACGGCCACGGCGTGACGGGTGTGGCGCCCGGGGTCAGGGTGGCGTCGGTGAAGGTGATCGACGACCGCGGCTACGCCGACCCAGAGGCCGCGGTGTGCGGGCTGATGTGGGCGGCGTCCCGGCACATGCGGCTGACGAACAGCAGCTTCTTCGTGAACCCGTGGACGCTGTCGTGCATCCGCGGCGACGACCGCGGGGTGGTGCACGAGGCACTGGCGCGCGCGGTGGAGTACAGCACGTCGGCGGGCACGCTGAACGTCGCGGCGGCGACCAACGAGGCCGTCGACCTGACGCCGTCGGCGCGGTCCGGCTCACCCGGGGCGGGTTCGGGGTGCGAAGCGCTGCCGGCCGCGCTGCGGGACGTCGTCGCGGTGTCGGCCGTCGGCTCGGACCGGGTGAAGGCGGGCTACAGCTCGTACGGGCTGGGCGTGATCGACGTCACCGCGCCCGGCGGGGAGGCCGGCGAGTGCGTGCTTTCGACGGTGCCGGGCGGGTACGCGCCGCTGTGCGGGACGTCGATGGCCGCGCCGCACGTCACCGGGGTGCTGGCGCTGCTGGCGTCCGTGCACCCGGACGCCGGGCCGCGGCAGCTGCGGCGGACGCTGGACAACCAGGCGATGCCGATGCCGTGCCCGGCCGACTACGACCTCACCGGCGACGGCACCCAGGACGCCTACTGCGCGGGGTACGAGGGGTTCAACGGCTTCTACGGGCACGGGATGGTGGACGCGCTGGCCGCCGTCGCACCCCGGGGACGGCCCGACCCGGCCCGCTGAGCCTGACCGGCTCGTGTGCGGAGCCGGAACTCGCGTGATCGGGCGGGCATCTCGCGTGCCTGAAGGGGCATCTCGCGTACCTGGAGGGTCGGGTCGTCAGGTCAGGAGGAGTTTGGCGATCCGGCGGGTCGAGGCCCACAGGCCCACCGCGCCCAGGGCCAGCAGGTAGGCCAGGTTGATCAGCATGCTGCCGGACAGCAGGCCCGTCGCGAGGCCGCGCATCAGCTCGATCGCGTGGTAGAGCGGGAGGCAGCGGACCACCCACTGCAGCGGCTCCGGGTACACCGACAGCGGGAAGAACGTCGTCGCGAACAGGAACATCGGCATCAGGACGAGCGCGATGTAGTCGAACTGGGCCGTCGATTTCAGGAACGTCACCAGGGCCATGCCGATCGCCGAGAACGCCAGCCCCACCAGCAGCGCCGCCGGGACCATCAGCAGCGCCCACCACGACGCCAGCAGCCCCATCGCCGCCGCGATCGCGAGGAACGCCACCGCGTAGATGCCGCCGCGGGTCATCGCCCAGCCGATCTCGCCGATCGCCACGTCCAGCGGGCCGATCGGCGTCGCCAGCATCGCGTCGTACAGCTTCGCGTAGCGCAGCTTGAAGAACATGTTGTACGTCGACTCGAAGATCGCGCCGTTCATCGCCGACGTCGCGAGCAGCGCCGGCGCCACGAACGCGACGTAGCCCATCGGACGGCCGTCCGGGCCCGTCACCTCGGTGACCAGCTTGCCGAACCCCAGCTGGAAGGCCAGCAGGTAGAGGAACGGCTCGGCCGCGCCGGAGACGAAGATCGCCCAGCTGCTGCGGCTCACGCGCACCGACCGCTCGACGAGCATGCGGGCGCGGCCCGCGTACAGCCCGGGCGGCAGGATCCGCAGCAGCAGACCGGCCCGCGCCGGGGGAGCTTGGACGCTCACCATCACTCCATCAGCCTCCGGTAGAAGGCCCGGTGCGCGACCGCCCACCCGGCCGCGAACAACGCCGCGAGCACCGCGAAGTGGCCGAGCATCGCCCAGCCGCCGACTCCCCCGACGCTCACGCCGCGGGCCAGCTGCGAGCCGTGCCACAGCGGGGAAAGCCAGGCCAGCCAGCGGATCGCGCCCGGCAGCTGCGAGATCGGGAAGAACGTGCCGGAGAACAACGTCATCGGCATGACGACGAAGCGGAAGATCAGCCCGAAGCGCTGGCCTTCGTCGAACGTCCGCGCCGCGAGCGCGGTGACCGGCGTGGCGCAGGCGAGCCCGGTGACCGTGCCCACGAGGATCACCAGCAGCACGCCGGGCCCGGTCCAGGCGCCGAAGAACAGCGCGACGAACGCGTAGATCGCGCCGGCGAGCGTCAGCCGCAGCGCGGTCCAGATCAGGTGGCCGCCGAGCACCTGCCCCGGCGACACCGGGGTGGCGGTGACCGCCAGGTAGTCCTTCTGCCACTTGAACCCGGAGAGCACGGGGTAGCTCGAGTCGCCGACGGCCTGCTGCGCGGCACCGGCGGCGAGCAGCGCCGGCGCGATGTACTGCAGGTAGGACAGGCCGCCGGTGACCGCGCCCGGGCGGACCTGCGACCCGAAGCCCAGGCCCATCGCGGCCAGGAACAGCACCGGCTGGAGGCCGGTGGAGTACAAAGTGGACAGCCAGTGGCGCCGGTACCAGGTCCAGTACCCCTCGACGCGCAGCCAGGCGCCGTGCCAGCTGCCGACGACACGGCCGGTGGATTCGACGGTGGTCATCAGTCGACCAGCGTCCGGCCGGTCAGGCGGAGGAACACGTCCTCCAGGGAACTGCGCCGCACCAGGCTCGACAACGGCCTCAGCCCGCGCGAGTGCGCGTGTTCCAGGGTGTCCTCGCCGTTGTCGCTGTAGAGCAGCACGCGGTCCGGCAGCACCTCCACGCGCTCGGCGAGCCCCTCGACCTGCTGCGCCGCCGCGACCTGCTGTCCGGTTGCGAACCGCAGTTCGACGACCTCCCGGGTCGAATACCGGCTGATCAGCTCCGAAGGCGAGCCCTCCGCGGCGATCCGGCCGTGGTCCATCACGACCAGGCGATCGCACAGCTGCTCGGCTTCGTCCATGTAGTGCGTCGTGACGATCAGCGTCGTGCCCTGCTCCTTGAGCCGGAACAGCCGGTCCCACAGCAGGTGGCGGGCCTGCGGGTCGAGACCCGTCGTCGGCTCGTCGAGCAGCAGCAGCTCCGGGTCGTTGACCAGGGACCGCGCGATCGTCAGCCGGCGTTTCATGCCGCCCGAGAGCGGGTCGACCTTGTCCTTCGCCCGATCGCCCAGCTGCGCGAACTCCAGCAGCTCGTCCGCCTTGCTCCGGGCCGCCGCCCGCGACAGCCCGAAGTAGCGGCCGTAGATCAGCAGGTTCTCCCGGACCGTCAGCTCGACGTCCAGGTTGTCGAGCTGCGGCACCACGCCGAGGCGCGCGCGGATCCGCGGCCCGGCCAGCTCCGGATCCAGCCCCAGCACGCGGAGGTCGCCGTCGGTGCGCGGGGACACGCACGCGATCATCCGCATGGTCGACGACTTGCCCGCGCCGTTCGGGCCGAGGAAGCCGAACGCCTCCCCGCGCCGCACCTCGACGTCGATCCCGCGCACGGCCTCGAACTCGCCGAAGCGCTTCACCAGTGCCTTGGCCTGCACGAGCGCCGGTTCCCGGTCCTCCGATTCGTCCACCCCCCGACCATACGAGCGGGCACCGACAAAAACCGAACGGTTTAGCCGCGGACGGTCACGACCAGCGACTGCGTCACCCCGTTGACCGTCACCGACAGCCGAGCGACGCCCGGTCGCACCGCCGTCAGCACACCGGTCGCGGGATCGAACGCAACGACGCCCCAGCCGACCGTCCAGTCCGCGCTCACCGGGTACGCCACCGGCACGTCCCGGGTGCCCTGCCGCACGGATGCGCGGACCACCGCGCGTTCGCCGCGGGCCAGCGAGGACGGACCAGAAACGGTCAGCGAGTCGACGTTCGGCCGCGTCTCGAAGCGCACCGGCTGCGCGCGGTCGGCCGGGTCGACCTGCAGCAGCGTCCAGCCGACGAACCCGCCGTCGCCGGGCGCGGCCGCGGGTGCCTTGCCCGAGTTGCCGTTGACCAGGTACGGCACGCCGTCCACCCGGGACAGCGAGAACACGCCGGCGTGCGAAGCCACCGAGGCGGCCGGTTTGCCGGACGCCTGCTCGAACCCGGTCAGCCACTGCGTCAGCAGCGTCGCTTCCTTCCGGTCGCCGAGCTGGGAGTTCCCGGTCGGGCTCGGGTCCTTCACCGGGTGGTGCATCGCGACGACGACCCCGCGGATCGACCGGTCGGCCGCGGCGGAGTCGAGCGCCGAGCGCAGCATCCGGACCTGGTCGAACCCGCCCGCCCGCAGCGAGCCGCGCGAGGAGTCCATCAGCACCAGCCGGATGCCGTGCACGTCGACGACCTGGTGCGGCACACCGAACGCGGCCTGGAAGTTGGCGAGGCCGTTGCCGCCCTCGGCTTCGTGGTTGCCCGGCACGTAGTACCAGGGCACCTTGCCGTCGAGCTCCTCGGTGATCACCTGCCGGGCCAGCACGAAGTCGGGCGCCGTGCCGCGGTCGACGAAGTCGCCGTTGATCAGCACCAGGTCCGGTTTCGCCGCGACGGCTTCGCGCAGCGCGCGGCGGGCCTGCGCGACCAGCGGCCCGGCCGGGTCGTCCGCGGTGAACTGCGCGTCGCTGACGACCGCGACGCGCAGGCCGCCGGCCAGGGTGCCGTCGGTGACCAGCGCCGGGTCGTGCGGGGCCGGGTCGGCCGGCACGGTCGCCGTGGGCGCCACCTCGAAGGTCAGGTCGTCGAACACCAGGTGACCTTCGTACTGCTGGTCCGGCACGTTCTCGACGGCGTAGAAGCGCGCCAGCCGCTGGCCGTCGGGCAGCCCGGCCGGGACCGCGGCGGTGACGTACCGCCAGCCCGTCCAGTCGACGCTGAGCGAAAGGTCCACAATGGACGCGACGTTCGCCGCGTCGCGCAGCTCCGCCCGCAGCCACGCGCCCTTGCCGTCGCCGTTCACCCACAGCCCGATCTTCTGGGTGCCCGCCGGCACCGGCAAAGCAGCGGACGGCGTCACGTACGCGGCCCGCGTCGCGGTCGTGCCGGTGAGCCGGTAGTCCAGCGCGAGACCGGCACCGCCGTCCCGCCCGGGCGCCGCGGACAGCGCCGCGCCGACGACCGCCGGGAACACCGTGGCCGTCCAGCCCGCCGGCCCGTCCAGCGGCGACGCGACCTGCGGCACGGTCCCCACCGAGGCGGCCAGGTGCGTGGTGAGGCCCGCCGCGGTCGCGGTGATCGCGGTGGCGCCGGACGCGGTCAGCGCGGTCACCGCGTACCCGTCCCCCGACGGCTCGACCCGCACGACGGAGTGGTCGTAGTCGAGCTTGACGTCGTCGGCTTCCAGCCAGGTGCCGTAGCCGTCGGCGTCGTAGCCGTAGACCTTGAAGGTGCTCTTCGCGCCGGCGCCGGACAGCGCGACTTGCTCGGTGCTCGTGCCGAGCCGGACCGGCTTGCCCAGCACCGAAAGCGTCGTCTTCCCGGACGCGCGACCGGCGCGCGCGACGACGTCGACGCCGCCCGCGCCGTGGCCGGTGACGACCCCGCGGGTCACCGTCGCCCGCCGGGGGTCGGACGTGCTCCAGCGCGGGTCGGCGGCCACCGCGGCGCCGGTCTCGTCGTGGCCGTCGGCGACCAGGTGCCGGGACAGGCCGGTCAGCACGCGGTTCGCGTCGCCGGTGGCCACGGCGGGCACCGGCGAGAACGCCCTGAGCTTGCCGCTGCCCGGCACGGTCGCGAAGCCGATCCCGTTGGGCACCAGGCGTTCCCCGCCGTCGGACGGCGCGTTCCGGACACTCGGCGCGGCTTCGCCTTCGTTGCGCGCCAGGAGCGTCGAGGAGCCGCCACCGTCGAGGTTGATCGCGTCGTCGGCGCCGAGGCTCTTCATGTGCCGCGCCAGTTCCAGCTCGGTCATGCCGCGGCTGTCGGCCTGTCGTCCGTCCACTGTGGCCAGCCACAGCCGCTTGCCGTCGGCGGAGAAGCCGACCGCCGTCCGCGGGTGCATGGCCACGTCGTCGACCGGCTGCACGACGCCGTCGCGGAGCAGGACTTCGTTGCCGCCCACGGCGACCGCGATCTTCCCGGCGTCCGAGCGCGGCACGTACGCGACGCCGACCGGGTCGCCCGGCTTGAGCGCCGCGAGGGCGTCCGCGCCGGCTTCGCGGGCCAGCAGCAGCGTGGTGCCGGCCGCGATGGGACCGGCCGCGGGCTGCTCGCGCACGGCGGTGACGACG
Organism: Amycolatopsis sp. NBRC 101858; assembly: GCF_030269325.1. GTDB lineage: Bacteria > Actinomycetota > Actinomycetes > Mycobacteriales > Pseudonocardiaceae > Amycolatopsis > Amycolatopsis ponsaeliensis. The sequence continues at coordinate 914,665 of NZ_BSTD01000003.1, forward strand.
CCGTCGCGGAGCTCGACCTCGCGCACCCTCGACGCCCCGGCCACCGAGGTCGCGCGGCCCGACGCGCCCCACAACGGCGTGTAGACGCCGATCGCGTCCCGGTCGAGGACCGGGCTGTTGAAGTTCGTGACCTTCGCCGTGCCGCCGGGCAGCGTCACGGTGGCTTCGAGGAAGACCGAAGCCAGCTGCGCCTTGCCTTCGTCGGTGATCGACGCGGTGAGGTTGTGGCCGGCGGCGGGCGCGGTCTGCAGCTGCCCGTGGTCGATGCCGACGCCGATCGGCGCGCCGGTGGCGGTGATGTCGAAGAAGTCGCCGTTCACGCCGGCGACCGCGCCGGTGCGCGCGACCTGCTGCGAAAGCGACGTGCGCGCGGACACCGTGCCGGGGCTCAGGTACGTCGGCTTCAGGACCTTGCTGCCCAGGTCGACGGCGAGGGTGTCGCCGCGGATCCAGCCCGCCGGGTCGAACCGGTCGAACTGGGTGAGGTTCAGGCCGGGCGCGACCTCGGTGGTCGCGCTGCCGGTGACGAGCCCGTCGTCGGGGTCCGCGGCGGCGAAGGCGGCCGGGCCCTGGTGGTCCGACGACGCGGCGGGCGCGGCCTCGACCGGCGGTGTGCCGAGCGGCGCCCGGAGCGGGTCCGCGTGGGCGGGAACGGCGAACGCCGTCGCGACCAGGGCGACGAACGGCAGCAGAATGCGTGACTTCTTCACCGGGTACCCCAGTATCGAGTGAGAGAGTGAGCCGGACCAGCACAGCGCAGTGGCACGGCCGGGGGAAGACTTCCCGGTGAACGCCGCCTGAATGGTCTAGAACAGCTACCGGGTCAGGCGGTGAAAGGAGCTTTGAGGAGCTGATCGGCGACCGCCGTGTCACCGCTGACACTCGGCGGGGTCGCCGTTCGCTTCCACAGGTGCAGCAGGAGGTCCCGGGCCGTCGCCTCGGCGGTCGCGGCGGGTTCGGTCGCCGGGCCGAGCGCGGGCGGTTGCCCCGGGTGCAGCGTCCAGGCGTCGCCGGTGTCGGTGGTGCGCAACGCGAGCGGCGCGGCCAGCGACGGCGCGGGGTGCCAGCGCGTGACGCGCGGGAGCCAAGCGGTGAGGACCTCGTCGACGCCGTCCGCGGCGACAGCCGGGTCGAGCACGTGCCCGCTCCCCGAGTCGGCGAGGTGGACGGCGGTTTCGTGCACCTGGCGGCGGAACCAGAACGCCTTGGTCTTCTCGGTACCGCCGAAGTGCCAGCACCGGTCTTCGGGGGTGGCCCGCTCGAGGGCGTCGAGGAGCAGTCCGGCGCTTTCGGCGTACCAGGACGCGAGGTCGGTGCCGGGACCCGCTTCGAAGTCCTGGGACTGCGGTTCCCCGGTGGTGACGACGGTGGCCGCCCAGCGGTGCACGTTCCCGAGGTGCGTGCCGAGGTCGGCCAGCGTCCAGCCGGCGCAGTCCGGCACCGGCGCGGCCGGGTCACCGGTGCGCAGGGCGTCGGCGAACTCGCCGGTCAGCTCCCGCAGCACGGGGAGGTAGTCGCGGGCCGGGAACGGCATCGTCGTCACGGGTGCTCCTGGGGAGAACCGGGGCCACGCGCGGGCGTGGCCCCGGTGCCGATCACAGGTCGGGGAACCAGAGCTTCAGCTCGCGCTCGGCCGACTCCGGCGAGTCCGAGCCGTGGACCAGGTTGTACTGGGTCTCCAGCGCGAAGTCGCCGCGGATGGTGCCCGGGGTGGCCTTCTCGACCGGGTCGGTGCCGCCGGCCAGCTGGCGGAACGCAGCGATGGCGCGCGGGCCTTCGACGGCGAGCGCGACCAGCGGGCCCGAGGTGATGAACTCCAGCAGGTCGCCGAAGAACGCACGCTCCTTGTGCTCGGCGTAGTGCTCCTCGGCCAGTGCCTGCGGAACGGTCCGCAGCTCAAGGGCGGCGAGCTTCAGGCCCTTGCGCTCGATCCGCGAGACGACCTCGCCGACGAGGCCGCGCGCGACGCCATCGGGCTTGACGAGGACCAGCGTGCGTTCAGTCACGACGGTGTTTCTCCTTGGTACGGGTGCGTGTCGGTGCGCGTGAGCGTAGCCGACCCCACCGGACGTCCCCCGAGCCGACCGGGCGGAACGGGCTACGCGGCCCGCTTCCACACCTCGACGTCGAGGACGACGTAGTCCTTCGCGACGACGCCCTCGAACGACCGGTCGTTGATGCGCATCCAGCCGGTGTCACCGCCCGAAGTGGCGAAGCAGTACTGAGCACCATCGGAGACGTAGAACAGCGACGGTTTCTCCTGCTCCTTCAGCGCGTGGGCGCAGCGCGCCTGGGCATCCTTGGCCGGGCCGTCGTCGGCGTACAGGTCACCGCCGTTCGCGAGCACGGTCGGCGACGCGACCGGGTCGTATTTCTTCAGGAACAGGTCCACGTCCCCGTTGGGACCGGTGACCTCCGTGCCTTCGGCCTGGTTCCGGTCCAGGTCGACGCCCGTGCCGTAGGTCAGCCGCACCTGACCGGTGAACGAGGCCGCCGCAGGGGTGTCGGCCGCGGTCGGGCGCCCGGTCGCCGAGGTGCCGGAGGACGGCGTTCCGCCGATGGGGGTGACCGGGCTTCCCGCCGAGGCCGGAGCTTCGGTCTCCGTGCCGAGGCGGTACCCGAACACGCCCGCGCCGATCAGGGCGACCGCGAGCCCGACGGCCGCGGCGCGGCCGAGCGGCTTGCCCCACGACATGAGGACGAGGGACGAGCCGGCCAGCGCGCCGAGCAGCCCGGCCGTCAGCACGATTCCCTTGCCGCCACCGAGCAGGAGCCCCGCCACCCCCGCGACGTCGGCCACGACCCCGAAGCCCTGGGGCAGGAGGCTCGCCTTGGACTTCTCGGCGGTCGTCAAGGAAAGCTCCGATCCCGGTGCGTGCGCGGTCCGTCGTGACACCGCGGAAAGACGCCACCCGGCCGCCGCGCGTTACGAGCGGGGGCCGGGTGGATCGGCGAGCGGACGTCAGCGGCCCTGCGGGTGGAGCTTCTTCGACCAGAGCGACGCCCCGGTGGCATCCCGCAGATCCACCGTGAGGGTACCGCTCCCGCCGTCGATGTTCAGCTCGCCGAAGTGCTGGAAGCCGTCGATCGGGGCCGTGTTCGCGACCGGCGGGGCGTGCACGAACACCGCCTCCGGGCCGAACGTCGGGTCCAGCGCGTTCGGGCCGAACGCGCCCGCGTTCAGCGGCCCGGACACGAACTCCCAGAACGGGTCGAAGTCCTGGAAGGCCGCGCGGTCCGGCGAATAGTGGTGCGCCGCCGTGTAGTGGACGTCCGCGGTCAGCCAGACCACGTTGCGGACGCGGCGGCGCTGGATCTCCCGCAGCACCCACGCCAGCTCCGTCTCGCGCCCGCCCGGCGCGCCCGGCCGGTTGTTCGCCACCGCTTCGATGTCCGTGCCGTCCGGGACGACCAGGCCCAGCGGCATGTCCGCCTGGACGATCTTCCACGTCGCCGTGCTGCGGCCGAGCGCGTCGGCCAGCCAGCGGGCCTGCCGGTCGCCGAGGATGTAGCCCGGCTTCGTCTGGTCGGCCGTGTTCGCGTTGCGGTAGGTCCGCATGTCCAGCACGAAGATCTCGGCGCGCGAGCCGTATTCGAAGCTGCGGTAGACGCGGCCGTCGACGGCCTGGCGCGAGTCGATCGGGTGCCACTCGTGGAACGCCTGGTACGCCCGCGGCGCGAGCACGTCGACGCGCTTCTCCGTGTAGGCCGGGAGGTCGAGGATCTCGCCCGGGTACCAGTTGTTCAGGACCTCGTGGTCGTCCCACTGGGCGTAGACAGGCACCTGCGCGGCGAAGTGCTTGAAATGGGTGTCGAGGCGGTTGTACGCGTGCTGGCCGCGGTACTCGTCGAGGGTCTCGGCGACCTTCGACTTCTCCGCCGTGACGACGTTGCGCCACGTGCGGCCGCCGGGCAGCGAGACCGTCTCCGTCAGCGGGCCGTCGGCGTACACCGTGTCGCCGCTGTGCAGGAAGAGGTCGGGCCGGCGGGCCGCCATCGCCGAGAAGATCGTCATGCCGCCCAGGTCCGGGTTGATCCCCCAGTTCTGCCCGACGACGTCGCCCGACCACAGGATCCGGGTGTCGCGGCGGCCCACCGGCGCGGTGGCGAACCGGCCGGTCAGCGGCTCGCTCTTCGCGCGCCCGTCGAGGGACTCCGCCGTGACGCGGTAGTGGTATTCGGTGCCCGGCGCGAGACCGGCGACGCGGACCTGCCCGGTCCCGCCGGTCGCGGGGCCGGCGAGCGGGCCGGGCACCCGTCGGGCGTGCCGGAACGAGGGATCGCGCGCGATCTCCACGACCAGCCGCGACGGCCGATCGGCGCGCGACCAGACGATCGCCGAGCCGGGCGTGACGTCGCCGGACTCGACGCCGTGGGTGAGCACCGGCCGATCACCGCGCAGCAGCGGGGTCGCGGCGAAGGCCGTCGAAGGCAGGACGAGCGTGGCGGCGGCGCCGGTGAGACCGGCCTTGAGCAGCGTGCGGCGGGAGTGGTGGGTCGGTTCGGTCATGCGCGGTTTCTATCCCGCCGCGGCCAACGCCGGATTGCGCGCGGGTGAACGAATCCCCGGGTTTTCCCCCATGTCCGCGCGTCGTCCCCGTCGGTAGCGTGGCGATCACGACAAGGGGGTCAGATGAGACCATTCAGGAAAAGCCTGGCGGTTCTGACAGCTGCACTCACCATCACCACGCTGGGGGCCGGCCTCGCTTCGGCCGGCGAAGAGGGCCACGCGAAAGCCGTCCTCCGCTACACCGAACACGGCATCCCGCACATCGTCGCGAAGGACTACGCCGGACTCGGGTACGGGTACGGCTTCGCGGCGGCGACCGACAACGTCTGCGAGCTCGCGAACATCTACCTCACGGTGAGCGGGCAGCGGTCGAAGTACTTCGGCCCGGAGGGCGGCGGCTACCCGTCGCTGTCCGAGGCGGAGAGCAACCTGCACAGCGACCTGTTCTTCCAGCAGGTCAACGACTCCGGGATCGTCGACCGGCTGGTCGCGCAACCCGCGCCGCTGGGGCCGCGCCGCGAAGTCCGCGAGGTCGTCTCCGGCTACGTCCAGGGGTTCAACGCCTACCTCGCGCGCACCGGCCGCGCCGGCATCACCGACCCGGCCTGCCGCGGCGCCGGCTGGGTCCGGCCGATCACCGAGCAGGACTTCTACCGGCACTACTACGCGATCGCGATCACCGGCGGCCAGGGCGTCGTCACCGAAGGCCTGTTCACGGCGCCGCCGTCCGGCGCGACGCCCGCCCCGGGCACCGGCGGGCAGCTGTCGGCGAAGGTGGCGCAGGCGCTGAACGGCAGCGGGCTCGGCAGCAACGGCCTCGCCGTCGGCGCGGACTCCACCGCGGCCGGCCAGGGCAGCGTGCTGCTCGGCAACCCGCACTACCCGTGGCAGGCCGGGCGCCGGTTCTGGCAGAGCCAGCTGACCATCCCCGGCCGGCTCGACGTCGCCGGCGCGAGCCTGCTCGGCATGCCGTTCGTCCAGATCGGGCACACCGCGGACGCGGCCTGGACGCACACGGTGTCGACGCCGGTCACGTTCGGCCTCTTCGAGGTGCCGCTGAAGGCGGGCGACCCGACGACCTACCTCGTCGACGGCAAGCCGGAGAAGATGACCTCCCGCGACGTCACCGTCCAGGTGCGCCAGGCCGACGGCTCGCTGAAGCCGGTCCGCCAGACCTTCTGGGCGACGCGGTACGGGCCGGTGCTGAGCGACTTCCAGGGCATTCCGCTGCCGTGGACCACGAAGTCGGCGTACGCGGTGCGGGACGCCAACGGGACGAACCTGCGCGGGCTCAACACGTGGTTCGAGCTCGACCAGGCCCGCAGCACCGCCGACATCGTCGGCACGCTGAGCCGCACGCAGGGCGTCCCGTGGGTCAACACCATCGCCACCGACCGGGCGGGCAACGCGCTCTACGCCGACATCCAGGTCGTCCCGCACGTCACCGACGAGCAGGCCGAGGTGTGCAGCACTCCCCTGGGACGGCAGACGTTCCCCGAAGTCGGACTGGCCATTTTGGACGGATCGAAGTCGTCGTGCCGGTGGGGTTCCGACCCCGGCGCGCTCGAGCCGGGCATCTTCGCGCCGTCGCGGCTGCCGCGGCAGCAAAGCCGGGACTACGAGCTGAACGCGAACGACAGCGCCTGGCTGGCCAACGCGAAGGCGCCGATCACGGGCTACCCGCACATCGTCGGGGACATCGGCACCGAGCGCTCGCCGCGGACGCGGGAGGCGTTGCTCACCGCCGAAAAAGGCGGGTTCACGACGGACTCGATGAAGAAGATGCTCTTCGCCGACCACAGCCTGTTCGCCGACCTGACGGCGGCGGACCTGGCGAAGCTGTGCGCGTCGTTCCCGGGCGGGCAGGCGCCGTCGTCGTCCGGCCCGGTGCCGGTCGGGCCGGCGTGCTCGGCGATCGCGAAGTGGGACCACACCTACACGCTCGACACGCGGGGTTCGCTGCTGTTCCAGCGGTTCGCCGCGCGGCTCGGCAACGTCGACCGCTTCTCGGTGCCCTTCGACCCGAAGGCGCCGCTGACCACGCCGAACACGCTGAACGTCGGCAACCCGGCCGTGCAGAAGGCGTTCGGCGACGCACTGGTGGAGCTGCGCACGGCCGGGCTGGCCCCGGACGCGAAGCTGCGCGACGGCCAGGCGGTCACGCGCAACGGCGAGCGCATCCCGATCCACGGCGGCCAGGGCTTCCTGGGCGTGCTGAACGTGATGACACCGGTGTGGGACCCGGCGCGCGGCAACGTGGAGGTCCAGCACGGGTCGAGCTACGTCCAGGTGGTCGGCTTCCGCGGGCGCGCGTGCCCGGACTCCTCGACGGTGCTGACGTACTCCCAGTCGGCGAACCCGAATTCGCCGTACTTCAGCGACCAGACGAAGCTCTACAGCCGGGGTGAATGGGTGAAGGAACGCTTCTGCGAAGCCGACATCCTGCGCTCGCCCGCGCTGCGGGTCGTTGTGCTGCGGTAGGTCAGGGCTGGGGCTGGGCGGTGCTGATCCGGCACGGCCCAGCCCACCTCAGGTGACTGCCGAAGGGGAACTGCGAGCCCCGCGGATGGCCGGCCGTGGGGCGGTTCGCGGGGTTCGCCGCCGGTTCCGATCCGGCGTGGCGGTGGCAGCCGGTGCGGGCCACCAGCACGCCGAGCGCGCGGCAGCTCCGCCACGGTCGGCCAGTCGCGGGCGGGCTGTCGCGGTCGCCGCTTCCGTGCGGGTCAGGGCTGGGGCTGCTGCTGGCTCGCGAGGGTGCCGGCCGCCATCCGGCGGGCGACGTCCTTGCGCAGCCACAGCAGCCACAGCCAGATCGCCAGGAACACCACGCCCAGCACGGCGATCGCCGGCAGCCAGAACACCAGCGCGATCAGCACCACCTGCAGGCCGAGGACGACCGGCACCGCCCACGGCTTCTTCACGAACCCGCACAGCACGACCAGCACCAGCGCGACCGCCAGCACCGTCCAGCCCGTGCCCGTGCTGATCCCGCCACCGAGCTTGTTCACCACCGGCAGCGCGAGCGCGACCGTGATCGCCTCCATGATCAGCGTTCCCGACATCACGCCGCGGAAGCCCTTCATGGGGTCCTTCGGCTTGGGGGTCTCCGGAGTGCTCACGCCGGCTCCTTCCCGAACAGCGTGCGCGTCTCGCCCGCGGTGACCACCGAGCCGGTGACGAGCACGCCGCCGCCCGCGAGGGGCTCTTCGGGGTCGTCACTGGTCTCCACCAGCGCGATCGCCGTCTCGATCGCCGTCTCCAGGTCGGTCTCGGCCACCACCCGGTCCTCGCCGAACACCGAGATGGCCAGCTGGTTCAGCTCTTCCAGCGGCATCGAGCGCGGCGAGGAGTTGCGCGTCACGACGATGTCGGACACCACCGGCTCCAGCGCGTCGAGGATGCCGTGGGCGTCCTTCTCGGCCATCACGCCGACCACCGCGACCAGGCGGCGGAAGGCGAACTCCTCGGCCACGGTCGCCGCGAGCGCGCGGGCGCCGTGCGGGTTGTGGGCCGCGTCGATCATCACCGCGGGGGCCGCGCGGACCCGCTCCAGCCGGCCCGGCGTCTCGACCTCGGCGAACGCCTCGCGCACGGCCTCGACCACCAGCTGCTTGTCCTTGCCCGCGCCGAAGAACGCCTCGACCGCGGCCAGCGCGAGCGCGGCGTTCGCGGCCTGGTGGGCGCCGTGCAGCGGCAGGAAGATCTGCTCGTACACCCCGCCGAGCCCCTGCAGCTTCAGCATCTGGCCGCCGACGGCGATCTCGCGCTCCAGCACGCCGAACTCGCTGCCCGCGCGGGCGACCGCCGCGTCGACCTCGACGGCGCGCTCCAGCAGCACCTTCTGCACTTCGGGGTCCTGCTCGGCGATCACCGCGACCGAGCCGGGCTTGATGATGCCCGCCTTTTCGCGTGCCGCGCCGAGGATGTCCGGGCCGAGGTACTCGACGTGGTCGATGCCGATCGGCGTGATGACCGCGACGTCGGCGTCCGCGACGTTCGTGGCGTCCCAGGCGCCGCCCAGGCCGGCTTCGATGACCGCGGCCTCCACGGGCGCGTCGGCGAAGGCGGCGAACGCCATCCCGGTGAGGATCTCGAACTTGCTCATCGCGACGCCGTCCGCGGCGGCACCGTCCACCATGGCCACGTACGGCGCGATGTCGTGCCACAGCTCGGCGTAGCGCGCGGCGGAGATCGGCCGGCCGTCGAGCGCGATCCGCTCGGTGACCAGCTGCAGGTGCGGGCTGGTGTAGCGGCCGACGCGCAGGCCCATCCGGGTCAGCAGCGAGTCGATCATCCGGGCCGTCGAGCCCTTGCCGTTCGTGCCGGCGACGTGCAGCACGGGGTAGCCGTGGTTCGGCTCGCCCAGCAGCTGCGTCAGCGCCGAGATGCGGGTGAGCGACGGCTCGATCTTCGTCTCCGGCCAGCGCTGGTTCAGCTCGGCCTCGACGGCCATCAGCTCACGGCGGGCCTCCGGGCCGTCCGGGCTGCCGTACGCCTCGGGTTCGCCCTGGTCGTCGAGCTCGTGCAGCTCGGTGTCCTCGGGCACGCTCAGGTCGGGCACCGGGCCGGTGGCGAGGTTGTCGCCGAGCTGGCCGACGCCGCCGATCCCGCCGCGCGAACCGCCGCCCACGTCGAACGCGGTGTCCCGCGCGTCCAGCTCCGGGTCGTGGTCGTCCGAGTCCTCGTACCCCTCGGCACCGAGCTCGTCGACGCCCGCGAAGCTGTCCAGATCCGACAGGTCCGGCCTGCGACCTGTCTCATCCTGCGGCACTGAATCTCCTCCGGCCTGGGGTTTTCGCACTTGCTTGCGAGTCTACGTGCGTGGCAGGTGGCACTCTCGACCCATGCCGTTCAACCACAACGACCACTACCACCCGCTGCTGCTGGACCAGCTGCCGCCCGGGCCGGGGATCGCGCTGGACGTCGGCTGCGGCACCGGCCGGTTCGCGCGCCGGCTGGCCGCGACCGGCATGGCGGTGGAGGCGGTCGACGTCTCGGCCGCGATGGTCGAGGCGGCGGCGGGCCTCGGTTCGCCGGGCCCGGGCAAGATCGTCTACCGGCAGGCCGACGTCACCACCGATCCCCTGCCCGAAGAGCACTACGACTTCATCTCGTGCCTCGCTTCCCTGCACCACATGCCGTTCGAAACGGTCGCCAAGCTGCGCCGCGCCCTGGTGCCGGGCGGCGTGCTCGTGGTGCTGGGCCTGGCGAGACCGAGCACGCCCGCGGACTGGGCGCGGGCGATCGCGGCGGTGCCGGTGAACGCGCTCGCGAAGCTGCTCGTCTACGCCGGTGACCGGCTGAACGGCGGCGGGGAGGACGGTCCGAAGGCCCCGGTCGTCGACGACTACCCGACCCTGGCCGAGGTGCGCCGGGAGGCGGCCCGGCTGCTGCCCGGGAGCACCGTCCGGCCGCTGCTGTTCTGGCGCACGCTGATCACTTACCGTGAGCACGGCGAAGGTGACCCGACTGGCGGGTGAAGTCCCCACCCCCGCCGCCCGGCGCTCGCTAGATGTGGAAGGAGCGTTTCCGCCAGCGAGAACGGGGTCTTCATGCGCATCACCCGGCTGCTCACCGCCGTCGTCTCGGCAGCCATCCTGCTGCCGGCGTCGGCCACCGCCGCGTCCGCGGCGAGCATCGGCAGCTACGTCGCCCTCGGCGACTCGTACACCTCCGGGCCGTTCATCCCGGTCCAGCGGCTCGACCCGCTGGGGTGCGGACGGTCCACCGCGAACTACCCGTCGGTGCTGGCCGCGGCACTGCACGCCGGGCGGTTCACCGACGTCAGCTGCGCCGGCGCGGACACCACGAACATGACCCGGCCCCAGAGCGTGCCCTTCAACGGCACCAACCTGCCGCAGCTGGGCGCGCTGCGGATCGACACCGACCTGGTCACGCTCGGCATCGGCGGCAACGACTACGGCGTGTTCAGCAGCCTGACCTCGACGTGCCCGGGCCTGCGGGCCGGCGACCCGACCGGCAACCCCTGCGAGGAGCACTTCGCCGGCTCCGTCACCTCGGCGATCGACAACATCGGGCCGCGCGTCGAGGCGGTGCTCGCCGCGATCCACGAGCGGTCGCCGCGGGCGCGGGTCCTGGTGGTCGGCTACCCGCGGATCGCACCGGACCGCGGCTACTGCCCGGACCTGCTGCCGTTCGCCGACGGCGACTACGCGTGGCTGAACACCGTCGAGGAAGCGCTGAACCGGACGCTGGCCGACGCCGTGGACGGGGACGGGAAGGCGCAGTTCGTCGACACCTTCGGCCCGTCCCGCGGCCACGACGCCTGCGCCCGCGGCGGTTCGGCGTGGATCAACGGCAAGGACCAGAACGTCTTCGAGGCCGCCGCCTACCACCCGCTCAAGGCCGGGATGGTGGGGATGGCGGCGGTGGTCCTCAAGTCCCTGCGCTGAGGAACTCCAGCACGATCCGGGCGAACTCGTCCGGCAGTTCGGCCGGGGCACCGTGCCCGGCGTCGATCTCGGCGGCGCGCGCGTCCGGGATCGCGGCGACCAGCTCCCGCTGCTGCTCCGCCGTGATCAGCCGGTCGTGCGCGCTGCCGAGCACGAGGACGGGCGCGGTGATCGTCGGGAGCACGGCCCGCAGGTCGACGGCCCGGTCGGCCTCGACCTGCCGGTCGGTTCCCGCCTCGATCATCGTCTCGAGGGTCTTGACCAGCTGTTCGTTGCTCTCGGCGGTGGCCTGCGCCCAGTAGCGGGGGCCGAACGCCATCAGCGGGAGCATCCGGGCGAAGGTCCCGGTTTCGAGCAGGTCGAGCCAGTAGCGGAACTCGGCGTCCTGTCTCGTGTCGGTGACGGGCCACGCGGCGTGCAGGACCGCTTTCCGGACGCGATCCGGGCGGGTGCCGGCCAGGTGAGCCGCCACGGCGGCGCCGAGCGAATGGCCGACGACGTGGGCGGCGTCGACCCCCGCGTGGTCCAGGACGGCGGCGGCCTGGGCGGCGAGGGCCTCGACGGTGATCGGGCCGTCGTCGTCGGTCGTCAAGCCGGAGCCGGGGAAGTCCGGGGCCAGGACGGTGTAGCCCTGCGCTTTCGCCGTCAACGGTGCCCACTGCTCGCGGGAGGCGGCGGTGCCGTGCAGCAGGAGCAGCGCGGGGCCGTCGCCGGTCCGGTCGTAGTGGACGACGGTGTCTTCGAGCTTCACTTTCGGCATCGCTCGTCTCCCTCAGGCGATCGCGCGGAGGGCGGCGGTGAACGCGCGCGGGTCCTCCTGGTGCGGGAGGTGGCCGCAGCCGGCGAGGACGTGCACCCGGGCGCCCGGCGTCGCGGCGGCGCAGGTCCGCGGGACCTCCAGGGGGATCTCGGTGTCGAGCTCGCCGTGCAGGTAGGTGATCGGGACCGTCAGGTTCCCGAGGCGGGGCCGCGGGTCGTACGTCGTCACCTCGGTGAACAGCGCGTCGATGTAGGGGCTCGAGTCCACGAGCTGCCGCACGGTCCAGTCGACCAGCGCGGGCGCGGCACCCGGCGCGAACCAGTTCGGCACCCACCCCGCGAGCGTGCCGAAGCGGTCGCCGGCCATCTGTTCGCGCAGGTCGAGGACCTTTTCCCGCATCTCGGCGGCGGGCCAGTACCCCGGCCCGTCGACGGCCACCACACCGGCGACGAGCTCGGGCCGGGCCAGGGCCAGTTCGGTGGCGAAGACCGCGCCGAACGACGAGCCGACGAGCACCGGCTTGATCCCCAGCTCCTCGATCACCGCGGCGATGTCGGCGGTGTTGCCGGCGATCGTGTTGCCGGTCACCGGGTGGTCCGAGCGGCCGCACCCGCGCCAGTCGAGCGTGACCACGCGGTGGTCGCGGACGAGATCGGGCAGGCAGGCCTGCCAGACGTGGCCGGTGGTCCCCCAGCCGTGCAGGAACAGCAGGGCGGGGCCTTCGCCGGCGTCTTCGTAGTGGAGGCGGGTGTCGTTGATGTCCATGAATGGCATACCTCGAGCGTCGCCTCCGGGCCCTCGCGTTTCGAGGGGCACTCGGCTCGTACACTCATCACGAACTCTTATGAATGGGGTTTCGGTGGAACTACGGCAGCTTCGCTACTTCCTCGCCGTCGCCGAGGAGCTGCACTTCGGGCGGGCGGCGGAGCGGCTGCACATCGTCCAGCCGGCGGTGAGCCAGCAGATCCGGCGGCTGGAACGGTCGCTGGGCGTGACGCTGTTCGCGCGGTCGACGCGAAGCGTGTCGTTGACGGAGGCCGGCCAGCGGTTCCTGCCGCACGCGCTCGCGGTACTGGCGGCGGCGGACCGGGCTTCGGATTCGGTTTCGGAGTTTCGCCCGTCCGGAGCTTTGGTCCGGCTGGGAACGAGCGAAGGTCTGGGTGACCGGCTGGACGTGTTGCTGGGTGCGTTCGCCCGGCTGGCGCCTTCGGCGTCGTTGGAGCTGGTCCACGCACCGACGGTCCAGCGCCTCCAGCGAGTCCGGGACGGTTCGCTTTCCGCGACCATCGTGCGTGGTTCGTGGCCTTCGTCCGGCCTCGACTTCACTCCTTTGTGGATGGACGACGTGCTGGCGGCCTTGCCCGCGTCCCATCCGTTGGCTGATTCTTCGGAAGTTCCGTTCGCTTCGCTCGCTTCCTTGCCGGTGCGACTCAGTCCGCCTTCGCGGAATCAGCCGTTGTACGACCTGGTGGTGTCGTGCTGCCGGGAAGCGGGGTTCGAGCCGGTGCTGGGCAAGGAGTTCACCACGGCGCAGGACACGTTGGGGACGCTGGGTTTCGGCCGTCCACACTGGACGGTGTTCTACCGGGCGCACGCCAACCTGCTGCCGATCCCGGGTGTGGTCTTCCGGCCGCTGGTGGAGCCGTCCCCGCGGATGCAGACGTACTTGGCGACCCCGGCGGACCGGCGGTTGACTCCGGAACTGGTATCCCTGATCGAAGCAGCGCGAACCATCGAGGAAACATGACGAAGCCCGGCACTCCGTGAAGGAGCACCGGGCCTCAGTCAACAACCTCAGGAAGCCGGAAGAGCCGCCAACCGCGTCGTGATGCGGTCGATGTCCGCCGCCGCTGTCTCCTTGCGCACCTTGATCTTGTCGACCACGTGCTCCGGGGCCTTCGCGATGAACGCCTCGTTGCCCAGCTTCGCCTCCGTCTGGGTCAGTTCCTTCCGGGCCGCCGCCAGGTCCTTCTCCAGCCGCTTGCGCTCCGCTGCCACGTCGACCGTGCCCGACAGGTCCAGCTCCACCGTCACCACGCCGGCCGCCAGGGCCACCTCGAGGGACGCGCTCGCCGCGAAGTCCTCGGCAGGCGGGGTCAAGCGCACCAGTGACCGGACCGCCTCTTCGTGGCCGCCCGCGTAACCCGCCAGGCGGGCCGCCACCTTCTGGCCCGGCTTCAGGCCCTGGTCGGCGCGGAAGCGGCGGATCTCCGTCACCAGCTTCTGGACGTCCGCGATCCGGGCGTCCGCCGTCGGGTCCGCGTAGCCCTCGAACGGAACCGGCCACGCGGCGACGACCAGCGACTCGCCGCCCGTCAGCGCCGTCCAGAGCTTCTCCGTGATGAACGGGATGAACGGGTGCAGCAGCCGCAGCACCGTGTCCAGCACGTGGCCCAGCACGGCCCGCGTCGACGCGACCCGAGCGGCATCCCCCTGGTACAGCTGGACCTTCGCCAGCTCCAGGTACCAGTCGCACAGCTCGTTCCAGGTGAACTGGTAGAGCGCGCCCGCCACCTTCGCGAACTGGAAGTCCTCGAACAGGCCGTCCACTTCGGACACCAGCGCGGCGAGCCGGCCGAGGATCCAGCGGTCGGACTCCGTCAAGCCGGAAGAAGCGGGCAACGGCGCAGCGACCGAAGCCCCGTTCATCATCGCGAACTTCGTCGCGTTCCACAGCTTCGTGCAGAAGTTGCGGGAGCCCGCCGCCCACTCGTCGGCCAGGGCCATGTCCGCGCCCGGGTTCGCGCCGCGGGCCAGGGTGAACCGGGTGGCGTCCGCGCCGTACGCGTCCATCCACTCCAGCGGGTCGATCACGTTGCCGCGCGACTTCGACATCTTCTTGCCGTTCGCGTCGCGGATCAGGCCGTGCAGGTACACGTGGTCGAACGGCTGCTTGCCGTCCATCTGGTGCACCCCGAACATCATCATCCGGACGACCCAGAAGAACAGGATGTCGTAGCCGGTGGACAGCACGCTGGTCGGGTAGAACTTGGCCAGGTCGTCCGAAGACGCGGGCCAGCCCAGCGTCGACATCGGCCACAGGCCCGAAGAGAACCACGTGTCCAGCACGTCCGGGTCCTGCGTCCAGCCCTCGCCCGACGGCGGCTGCTCGTCCGGGCCGACGCAGACGACTTCACCGTCGGGGCCGTAGTACACCGGGATCCGGTGGCCCCACCACAGCTGGCGCGAGATCGTCCAGTCGTGCATGTTGTCGACCCAGTCGAAGTACCGCTTGCCCAGCTCCGGCGGGTGGATCTTCGTGCGGCCGTCGCGGACCGCGTCGCCGGCCAGGCGCGCCAGCTCCTCGACCTTGACCCACCACTGCAGCGACAACCGCGGCTCGACGACCGTGTCGCAGCGCGAGCAGTGGCCGACCGCGTGCACGTACGGGCGCTTCTCGGCCACGATCCGGCCGGCCTCCCGCAGCGCGGCGACGACCGCCGGGCGCGCCTCGAACCGGTCGAGCCCCTCGAACGGCCCCGGCGCGGTGATCTCGGCGCGCTCGTTCATGATCGTCAGCATCGGCAGGTCGTGCCGGCGGCCGATCTCGAAGTCGTTCGGGTCGTGCGCCGGGGTCACCTTGACCGCGCCGGTGCCGAACTCGGGGTCGACGTGCTTGTCGGCCACTATCGGGATGCGGCGGCCGGTCAGCGGCAGCTCGACCTCGGTGCCGACCAGGTGCGCGTACCGCTCGTCGTCGGGGTGGACGGCGACCGCGGTGTCACCCAGCATCGTCTCGGCGCGGGTCGTGGCCACGACGATCGCGGTGTCGCCGTCGCCGTAGCGGATCGAGACGAGCTCGCCGTCGTCGTCGTTGTGGTCGACCTCGATGTCCGAGAGCGCGGTCTGGCAGCGCGGGCACCAGTTGATGATCCGCTCGGCGCGGTAGATCAGGCCCTCGTCGAAGAAGTTCTTGAACACCGTCTGGACGGCCTTCGACAGGTTCTCGTCCATGGTGAAGCGCTCGCGCGACCAGTCGACGCCGTCGCCGAGGCGCTTCATCTGGCCGAGGATCCGGCCGCCGTACTCGGCCTTCCACTCCCAGACGCGCTCGACGAACTTCTCGCGGCCCAGGTCGTGGCGCGAAAGGCCCTCGCCGGCGAGCTGGCGCTCGACGACGTTCTGCGTCGCGATGCCCGCGTGGTCCATGCCCGGCAGCCACAGCACCTCGTAGCCCTGCATGCGACGGCGGCGGCTCATCGCGTCCATCAGGGTGTGGTTGAGCGCGTGGCCCATGTGCAGGGAACCGGTTACGTTCGGCGGCGGCAGTACGATCGAGAACGGCGGCTTCTCCGACGCGGCGTCGGCCGTGAAGTACCCGGCCGCTACCCAGCGGTCGTACATCGGTGCTTCTTCGGCGGCCGGGTCCCAGGCACCCGGAAGGTCGGTGGTCTGCTGCGGAGCGTTCTCGGTCACAATGGACAAGTCTACGAACCCGTCACGGCGGGTCACCCAGGGGGAAGGCACTCTCCGATGGCACAGCCTCAGCAGCCACAGGATCCGGACGATCGGCGCCTGGAGACGCACCCCGACCTGATGAACCCGGACTGGCAGAAGTTCGCCGAGCGGGACGCCTGGCTGGGTGCGAAGAAGGAGCTCAAGAAGCGCCGCAAGCGCGAGGGCCGCAGCGGCGGTCACCAGCCGGGACACAGCCGCTGGCCCGGCGTGCTCGCGCTGCTGCTGGTCGTCGTCCTGGTCGCCGCGGCGATCGTCGTGCACCAGATCCAGGGCATCGGCGTCAACGAGGATCCGTTCCTGTTCTTCGGCTCGTAACGCCCGGCCCCCGCCGTCGATGTTCAGGCATCGACTTCTGGGGGAAAATCACGTGGACGACGACAACCTGCTCGAATCGCACCCGGACCTGATGGACCCGGAGTGGCGCAAGCACGCGCAGACCGACGCCTGGCTGGGCGCCAAGCAAGATCGCAAGCAGTCCCGCAAGCAGCGGAAACGCACTTCCCGGGGGCCGCACCGCCGCTGGTGGGTCCTCGGCGTGCTGGTGGCGATCCTCGCCGTGACCACCGCGGCCATCGTGGTGGTGGCCGGCCGCCGGCCCCCGGCGCGTGCGGCCATCCCCGAGACGCCGAACCCGACGCAGGTGGCGCAGTACGCCCACGTCGACCTGGCCCGGCCGTACGCGAACACCCCCGCCCAGGACTGGACCAAGGGCATCGGCGGCATCACCTCGCCCGCCGCGGCCGCGATCGGCCCGTTCAAGGCCGAAGCGGTCGCCGACGCCTACGCGCAGGCCCGGCGGGCCATCACCGCCGCCCACCTCGAGCCCGCGGTGCTGTTCTCGCACGATCCGAAGGCCTACCTCGCGCTCTTCGCCCCGGACCAGCGCGAGCAGATGACGCCCTGGCTGGCCGAGAAACCGGCGAAGGACAAGGCCGGCTTCGACTCCTACCTGACCGAGATCGCCGACGGCTACCACCTGCTCGACGCGGGGCCCCGCACGTTCGGCACGCTCACCGCGCACGCCGGCGAGAAGCCGGGCGAGCTGGCCGTGGACGCGAAGTACGTCGTCGCCTTCGCCTTCGACAACGTCCACCCCGAGTCTCTGACCAGCCCGAACGAGATCGTCAGCTTCCTGCGCGTGGACGAGAAGTTCGTGGTGGTCACCGGCTCGAGCGTCGCGAAGTCCAGCCGGGGGCTGTGGCTCGACGGCGGCCAGAGCGCGACTTGGTCGGTCGGCTGCGCCGCCGCCCGGGAAGGTTTCCTGGCGCCGGACTACGCCAACCCGCCGGGTCCGCCGACCGGTGGCGACCAGGACGCGCCCGGCTACTACGACCCGAAGTACCCGGTGCCGACCATCGACGGCTGCCACTGACCCACGCGCACTCCCGAGCGGGAGTGCGTCACATCCAGATGCACAGTCTGGACTGTACAGTTAACCTGTGTGCATGGGCGAAGTACCCGCACACGTGGCCGAGAGCGCCGGCTGGATCCGCGCGGTCGTCGGGCAGCTGCACCGCCGGCTGCGCCAGGTCGACAACGCCGGGATCCTGACGCCGTCGCAGTCCGCCGTGCTCAACCGGCTCCACCGCGACGGCCCCGCCACCCAGGGCGAGCTCGCCGCCGCCGAACACGTCCGGCAGCAGTCGATGGCCGCCACCCTCGGCGTCCTCGACGAGCTCGGCTACCTCGCCCGCACCCCCGACCCGGCCGACCGGCGCCGCGTGGTGATCAGCCTGTCCGAGGCCGGCTCCGACACCGTGCGCGGCATCCTGCAGCACCGCGACGAATGGCTGGCCCAGGCGCTGCTGGACGCCCTGTCCCCCGCCGAGCTCGACGCCGTCACCCGCGCGCTGCCGCTGCTGCAGCGCGTCGCCCAGCACTGAACACACCGAAGGAGCCCCCTCACGAGCACCGTCACCGCCCCCGCGAAGTTCGGCACCCGCCTGGTCACCCCGCTGGTGGCCGGCGCGGTGCTCAACCCGATCAACTCCACCCTCATCGCCGTCGCGCTCGTGCCGATCGGGCAGAGCTTCGGCGCCGGTCCGGGCCAGACGGCCTGGCTGATCTCGGCGCTCTACCTGGCCACCGCGGTCGGGCAGCCGGTGGTCGGGCTGCTGGTCGATCGCTACGGCGCCCGCCGCGTCCTGCTCGCCGGGGCGGTGCTGGTGATCATCGCGGGCATCGCGGGCATGGTCCCGCTCTCGGTCGGCTGGCTGACCGGCGTGCGGGTCGTCCTGGGGCTCGGCACGTGCGCCGGCTTCCCGGCCGCGATGGCCGTGCTGCGCCACCACGCGGAAGCGAACGGCCAGGGCGTGCCCGCGCGCGTGCTGTCCGTGCTGTCGATGTCCGCGCAGACGGTGATGGTGATCGGCCCGACGCTCGGCGGGCTCCTGATCGGCCTCTTCGGCTGGCCGGCGATCTTCGCCGTCAACATCCCGCTCGCCGGGCTGTCGCTGGTGCTGGCGCTGCTGTGGGTGCCGAAGGACGACCGCGGCGAACGCACCGCGAAGCCGATCGACGTCCTGGGCATCGCGCTCTTCTCGGCGACCCTGCTCGCGCTCCTGTTCTTCCTGATGGACCCGGGCACGGAGACCTGGCTGCTCGCCGTCGTCGTGGCGTTCGGCGTCGCGTTCGCGCTGGTCGAACTGCATCGCGACGACCCGTTCCTCGACCTGCGGATGCTCGCGGCCAACGGCGCGATCCTGCGGACGTACCTGAGGCAGGCCCTGAGCTTCATGGCCATCTACGCGATCATGTTCGGCTACGTCCAGTGGCTGGAGACCACGCGGCAGCTGTCCGAGGAGGCGGCCGGGCTGATGCTGCTGCCGATGTCGGGCACGGCGGTCTGCGCGGCGGCGTTCTCGGGACGCGGCTCCGGGATCCGGGCGCGGCTGGTCACGGTCGCGGTCGCGCTGGTCGGCGGGTCGGCCCTGCTGCTGCTCGTCCACGACGGCACGTGGGTGGGCGCGCTGCTGGCCCTGGCGGCATTGTTCGGCCTGGCCCAGGGCCTGACGAGCGTCGCGAACCAGACGACGCTGTACCGCGAGGCACCCGCCGAGCAGATGGGCACGGCGAGCGGGCTGTTCCGCACGGCCCAGTACCTCGGCGCGATCGTGGCCTCGACGCTCATCGCGCTGTGCTACGGATCGCACGCCGACTCGGCCGGGCTGCACCGGCTGGCCGTCGCCCTGATCGTCGTCAGTGTGATCCTGCTCGCGGTCACCGTCACCGACCGGGGCTTGCGCGCCGCCAAAGCGTGACCCCTGTCTGCGCTCACGATCATCGAGGCGCACGATGGACACATGACCCGTGAAGCGCCGGCGCAGGACGTGGACGAAGCCCGCCTCGAGGTGGGCAAGCCGAAGGGCTGGGCGGCCGGGATACCCGGTGTCGCCGTGTCGCTCGCGCGCAGCGTCGAGCAGATGGGCGCAGGCCGGACCGTCAAGACGCTGCGGCTGCTGAACCAGCGCGAAGGGTTCGACTGCCCGGGCTGCGCGTGGCCGGAGCCCCGCGAGGTCGACGGCGAGAAGCGCAAGCTGGCCGAGTTCTGCGAGAACGGCGCCAAGGCGGTCGCCGAGGAAGCCACGAAACGGCGCGTGGACCGCGAGTTCTTCGCGAAGCACCCGATCGAAGACCTCCGGGGCAAGACGGACTACTGGCTCGGCCAGCAGGGCCGCGTCACCGAGCCGTTCGTGCTGCGCGAAGGCGCGACGCACTACGAGCCGATCTCCTGGGAGGACGCGTTCGAGCTGGTCGCGGGCGAGCTGAAGGCGCTGACCGACCCGAACGAGGCCTTCTTCTACACCTCGGGCCGGACCAGCAACGAGGCCGCGTTCCTCTACCAGCTGATGGTGCGCTCCTTCGGCACCAACAACCTGCCGGACTGCTCCAACATGTGCCACGAGTCCTCGGGCGCCGCGCTGCAGGAGACCACCGGCGTCGGCAAGGGCTCGGTGACCCTGGCCGACATCCACCAGGCCGACCTGATCGTGGTCGTCGGGCAGAACCCCGGCACCAACCACCCGCGGATGCTCTCCGCGCTGGAAGAGGCCAAGAGCAAGGGCGCGCAGATCATCGCGGTCAACCCGCTGCCCGAGGCCGGGTTGATGCGGTTCAAGAACCCGCAGAACGTCCGCGGCGTCGTCGGCAAGGGCACCCCGCTGGCCGACGAGTTCGCCCAGATCCGCCTCGGCGGCGACCTCGCGCTGTTCCAGGCCGTCGGGCACCTGCTGCTGAAGTGGGACGAGGAGGCGCCGGGCGCGATCGTCGACCGCGACTTCGTCGACCGGGTCACCGAAGGCTTCGACGACTACGCGAAGCACCTGCGCGAGATCGACTGGCCCGAGGTCGAGCGCGCCACCGGCCTGGCGCGCGAGCAGATCGAGCGCGTCGCGCGGATGATCGCGTCTTCGGAACGCACGATCTACTGCTGGGCGATGGGCCTGACCCAGCACAAGCACGCCGTGCCGACGATCTCCGAGATCGCCAACCTGGCCCTGATGCGCGGGATGATCGGCAAGCCGGGCGCGGGCCTGTGCCCGGTGCGCGGGCACTCGAACGTCCAGGGCGACCGGACGATGGGCATCTGGGAGAAGATGCCGCAGTCCTTCATGGACGCGCTGGCCGGCGAGTTCGGCATCGAGGTCCCGCGCGAGCACGGCCTCGACACCGTCGACTCGATCCGCGCGATGCGCGACGGCGCCGGCAAGGTCTTCTTCGCCGTCGGCGGCAACTTCGCCTCGGCGACGCCGGACACGGAGACGACCGAGAAGGCGCTCCGGTCCTGTTCGCTCACCGTGCACGTCTCGACGAAGCTGAACCGCTCGCACGTCGTCCACGGCCGCACCGCGCTGGTCCTGCCGACGCTCGGCCGCACCGAGCGCGACGTCCAGGCGAGCGGCGAGCAGTTCGTCACGGTCGAGGACTCGATGTCGCAGGTGCACGCTTCCCGCGGGCGGCTGAAGCCGGCGAGCGAGCACCTGCTGTCCGAGGTCGCGATCATCTGCCGGCTGGCCGAGACGCTCTTCGGCGCCGGGCACGCGGTGCCGTGGCGGACCTTCGAAGGCGACTACGACCTGATCCGCGACCGCATCGCGCGGGTCGTCACGGGCTGCGAGGACTACAACCGCCGCGTCCGCGAGCCGGACGGGTTCGTGCTGCCGAACGCGCCGCGCGACTCCCGCGAGTTCACCGGCACCGCCAACGGCAAGGGCAACTTCACGGTGTCCGAACTGGAGTACCCGCAGGTGCCCGAGGGCCGGCTGCTGCTGCAGACGATGCGCAGCCACGACCAGTACAACACCACGATCTACGGGCTGTCCGACCGCTACCGCGGCATCGAGAACGCCCGCCGGGTCGTCCTGGTGAACCCGGACGACATCGCGGCGCTCGGCCTGGCCGACGGCGCGATGATCGACCTGGTCTCGGAGTGGCGCGACGGCGACCGGCGCGCGCCGTCCTTCCGCGTGGTGGCCTACCCGACGGCCCGCGGGTGCGCGGCGGCGTACTTCCCGGAGGCCAACGCCCTCGTGCCGCTGGACTCGGTGGCGGAGAAGTCGAACACGCCGGTGTCGAAGGCGATCGTGGTGCGGCTCGAGCCCCGGCCCTGACGGGATCAGCCCTGGTAGTCGCGCTGCAGCGTCTTGGTCATGTCGGTGACCTCGGCCTGCACGTTGTCGAGGGTCGCCGGCGGGATCAGCGCGGCCTCCGTGCCGCCGTCGGCGATGGCCATGCCCATCACGACGTTCCCGGAGCGCACGGCGGCCCACTGCTCGGAGAACCCGGACTCGTCGCCCACGCCGGTCGCGAGCCGGACGCCCGAGTGGTCGGAGAGCGCGTCGGTCATCAGCTGGGTGGCCTTGGCGGCGGCGTCATCGGCGTCGGAGTCGGTGAACCGCACGACGGCGACCGTGACGAGCCGGTAGTCCTGCAGGTTGGGCTTCCCGCCGCCGAGATCGCGGGCGAACAGGCGCTTGCAGGTGGTGACCTCGTCGTCCCCGGAGGAGCGGTCCTGGGGGACGACCTTGGCGTCGGCGGTCTTCACCGAATCGGCCGGTATCTCGACAGTGCCCGGTGCGAGCCGGTCGCGCGCGCTCGCGGCGGGCAGCTTGCAGGCGTCGATCTTGTCGGGGTAGTGCGCCGAAGCGGACGCCGACTGGCACGCCGCGCAAAGAACGGCGGAAGCGAGCACCGGAAGGAGCCACCCTCCGCGGGCAACGCTGCTGCGCATAGGTTCCGGACTTTCCGTATTTCCTGAAATTGACTTTCCGGATCGCCACCGGTCCGGTGATCTTTTCCGGCCCGTCGCGCGGCGTCGCCGTCGACGGTCATCGCACACTGCCTCACCAGGGACGCAGCGTCAAGACCAATCACCCTCGTGGTCCGCCGTGGTCCGGTCGGCGGAAAACGACGTCGCGGCGTTTCGCGGAAATTATTCGCACAATTTCGGGTATCTCGATGAAAAGCCGGGCATTCCATTGCCCCGCGCGATCAATTCACGCAGACGACCCCGTCCGAGGTGATCGGCTCGTCACCGGCGGCCGGGGCGCCCCCGCCACCGGTCGTCCCCGGGCCGGAGTACACCGACCCGAGCACGACCTCGATGCGGCCCGCCGGCACGGCCGCGGACTCCTGCGTCGCCAGCCCGCCCAGCAGCTTCGCGACCTCCGCGCCCCGCTGCGCGAGATCGGCGCCGAAGCGGACCACGGACGTCCGCCGCGAAGCGGTGTTGCCGGTGTCGCCCTTGGCGAACCCGTGCTCCCCCAGGAACCCGGCCACGCGGGCGGCGAGGCCCTCCTTCGGGCCGGCGTTGTGGACGTCGACGGTGACCGGGGCGGCAGCGGGCGTCTTCGGCGCCGCGGACCCGATCAGGGCCGCGGCGAAGGCCTTCACCTCGGCCGGGTCGACCTGCACGGCCGTGGCCCGCGGGTTCTGCGGGTCGTAGCGGTAGTCGCGGTTGCCGACGGGGATCGTTTCGAACCGGATCCCGCCGCTGTTGATCCCGCGCATCTGCGCGACGAAGTCGAGCAGGTTCCACGACTCGTCGAGCACCACCGAGCGCTTGACGGCGTCGATGAGGTCGGACAGCTTCCCCGGGTCGCCCAGCGTCCCCGCCGACAGCACCTGCCGGGCCAGCCCGGCGAGGAACACCTGCTGGCGCCGGACGCGGTCGAAGTCGGTGTTCTTGAGGCCGTCGCGCTGCCGGACGAAGGCGAGCGCGTCCGCACCCGAGATCCGCTGCCGCCCGGCGGGGAAGTCCGCGCCGGAGTTCTTGTCCTTGGTGGCCTCGTTGAGGCAGACGTCGACGCCGCCGACGGCCTTGCTGATCTCGTAGAAGCTCAGCAGGTTGACCTCGGCGAAGTGGTCGATCTTGACGCCGGTGAGGTCTTCGACGGCCTGCCGCGTCCCGCGCCGCCCGGCGGTGAGGGCCGCCTGGTCGATCTTCGCCTTGTCGGTCTCCCCGGAGTCGCGCTGCCGCTTCGCTTCGGCGGCCTTCGCGCGCCCGAACGCGGCGTTGATCTTGCCCTTCCCGCCGGGCATCGACACGTAGCTGTCGCGCGGGATGGAGAACGCTTTCACGTCCTTCGTGCCGTTCGGGATCCGCAGGACGATGAGGGTGTCGGTGAGGTCGTCGCCGTTGGCCCCGACCCGCAGCTCGCGCAGGATGTCCGGGGAAAGCGGTTTCCCCTGCTGGTCGGTCCGCGAGTCCCGCCCGACGAACAGGATGTCGAGCGAGCCGTCGGCGGGCTGCTCGCCCGGCGCGGTGCCGCCGTCGGCGTCGATGACGCTGTCGCGCGTGACGTCGTCGAGGGCGTGGAGGTTCTCGTAGCCGTACGCGGTCCCGCACAGGACCACGGCGGAGAGCCCGGCGACGGCGATCTTCCCCAGTAGGTGCACTTCCTACCGACGCCGCCGGGCCTCCTCCTGCTGCACGGGTGACTCAGCTCACAGGGGCTAGCCGAAGAGCTGGACCAGCTTCAGGAACAGCTGGTACACGCCGTAGGCGAAGGGCAGCACGACCCACGCCCAGGCCAGCACGATCAGCGGGACGCGGTTGGGTTTCGTCGCCGGCTCGCTCATCAGGCCTCACTCCTCACGGCCGCGCCCGCGGTGACGGGCTCGTGGAACTTCTCCTTCACCGGCCGCACCAGCTCGTTGGCCACGAACCCGACCACCAGCAGGCCGATCATGATGTAGAACGACAGGTGGTAGAGCGCCGGGCCGGACTTGCCCGCCGCCTTCTCGCTGTCGGCGATCCGGTTGACGATCAGCGGGCCGAGCACGCCGGCGACCGACCACGCCGTCAGCAGCCGGCCGTGGATCGCGCCGACCTGGTAGGTGCCGAAGAGGTCCTTCAGGTACGCCGGGACCGTCGCGAACCCGCCGCCGTAGAAGGACAGGATCACCATCGCGCACAGGATGAACACGAGCTTCGACGAGTTCTCCGTCAGCGCGATCACCAGGTACAGCACCGCGCCGACGCCGAGGTAGGTGCGGTAGATGTTCTTGCGCCCGATGACGTCCGATGTGGACGACCAGACGAACCGCCCGAGCATGTTGCACAGCGACAGCAGCGCGACGAACCCGGCCGCCGCGGCCGCGCCGACCGGGGTCGAGGTGCTCTTGAAGAAGTCCACGATCATCGGGGACGCCTTCTCCAGGATCCCGATGCCCGCGGTCACGTTGAAGCACAGGACCACCCACAGCAGCCAGAACTGCGGCGTCTTGATGGCGTTGGCCGCCGAGACGTTGGCGGTGGAGATCATGGCCGTGCCGTGGTCGGTCTTCGGCTCCCAGCCCGCCGGCTTCCAGTCGTCGGCCGGGACCCGCACGATCAGCCAGCCGAGCGACATGAACACCGCGTAGACGACGCCGTGCACCAGGAACGCCGTCGCGATGCTGCCGGTGGTCGGCGTGGTGCCGATCATCGACGACGACCACGGCGACGCGATCAGCGCGCCGCCGCCGAAGCCCATGATCGCGATGCCGGTGGCCATGCCCGGCCGGTCCGGGAACCACTTGATCAGCGTCGAAACCGGGGAAATGTAGCCGATTCCGAGGCCGACGCCGCCGATCGCGCCGTATCCGACCACGACGAGCCAGAACTGCCCGGTCGCGACGCCGAGCGCCGAGACGAGGAACCCGGTGGCGAAGCAGCACATCGAGACGAACATGGCCCAGCGCGGGCCGTTCTTCTCGACGAGCGTGCCGCCGAACGCCGCGGACAGGCCCAGCATGACGATGCCGAGCTGGAACGGCAGCGAACTCTGCGTGCCGGTCAGGTGCATCGTCTTTTCGAGCGGGGTCTTGAACACGCTCCACGCGTAGGCCTGCCCGATCGACAGGTGTACCGAGAGGGCCGCCGGGGGCACCAGCCAGCGTGTCCAGCCTGGGGGTGCGACGATCCGGGAACGGTCCAGGAAGCCGAGAGCCATCGGATCCCTCCGTAGAGTGGGGATGATGGAGGGAATGTATTACTAAATACCCGGTGTTGCACCATGCGAGTGTCAAACTTTCCGGCGGAGAAGGGTGTGGGTCATGGGCAGGGTGACCGTGCGCAGGCCGGTGCGGAAGATCTCCGCGACCGGCGACCGCCGCCGCCCCGACGCGCTGGCCGCCGAAGAACCCCTGGAACTGCGGGTCGGCGGCAAGGCGCTGGCGGTGACGATGCGCACGCCGGGCAACGACGTCGAGCTGGCCCACGGCTTCCTGCTGTCCGAAGGCGTGATCGGCGGCCGCGAGGACATCGCGGTGGCCCGCTACTGCGACGGCGTCGACGACCAGGGCCGCAACACCTACAACGTGCTGGACATCGCGCTGGCGCCCGGGGTGCCGCCGCCGGACACCGGGGTCGAGCGCAACTTCTACACGACGTCTTCGTGCGGCGTGTGCGGCAAGGCGGCGCTCGACGCGGTCAAGCTGAAGACCCGCTACTCCCCCGCGTCGGCCGACTTCGCGGTGAAGAGCCGGACGCTGGCCGCCCTGCCGGACGCGTTGCGCGACCGCCAGAAGGTGTTCGCCAGCACAGGCGGCCTGCACGCGGCGGGCCTGTTCACCCCGGACGGCGAGCTCGCGGTCGTCCGCGAAGACGTCGGCCGGCACAACGCGGTGGACAAGGTGCTCGGCTGGGCGGTGCTGGAGAACCGCATCCCGGCACCGGGCTACGGCCTGCTGGTGTCCGGGCGCGCGTCGTTCGAGCTGGTGCAGAAGGCGGCGATGGCCGGGATCGGGCTGCTGGCCGCGGTGTCGGCACCCTCGTCACTGGCGGCCGAGCTGGCGGAGGAGAACGGCATGACCCTGATCGGCTTCCTCCGCGGCGACTCGATGAACCTCTACACCGGCGACCACCGCGTGCTCACTTAAGCCGTCTCGACCCAGGACACCGTGTCGTCCCCGCAATCACGCGAGTCGGCGCTCCGATCACGCGAGCCGGCCCTTCGATCACGGGACGCCCGCAGGCCCACGGGTCAACGCCGTGTCCAAACGGTCGACACGCGTGACTGCGGAGACGACACGCGTGTCCGGAGGGTCGACACGACTCAAGCCGTCTCGACCCAGTTGCCGTGGAAGCCGTTCGGCACGCGGTCCGGCAGGTGGATCGCCGCGACCGTCTCCAGCGTGCCCGCGTCGAGCAGGGTCAGGTCACTGCGCTGCGTGGCCGGGTCGAACACGAAGCCCATCAGGACGCCGTCGTCCTCCGGCGCGTTCTCGTGGGACGGGACGAACACGAACTCGCCGGGCTGGCGGCCCCCGCCGAACGCGCGCTCCTGGCGTGCGCCCGTCGAGAAGTCGTGCTTGAACAGCGAGCCGCCCGGGTTCGCGCCGCCGTCGGCCGACATCGCGTAGCCGTAGCGGTGGCGGCGGCCGACCAGGCGCTCGTCCACCCGCGGGAACTCCTGGCCGCGGTCGTCGAGCCGCTCCTCCAGGACCTTGCCCGCGGTGAGGTCGACCGTCCAGCGGTCCAGCGTCGGGCCGCCCTCGTCCGGTCCGTGCAGCTCGGAGTCGAACATCTTCGGGTGGCGCACGACGTCCAGCACGATGCTGTCGCCGTCGTCGTAGGCGTTGAGCGGGTGGAAGACGTAGCACGGCTCGACCTCGAACCACCGGACGTCGCCGTTGCCGCCCTCCCGCGGCATGACGCCGATCCGCGCCGGGTACTTCGGGTCCCAGCGGTACGGCAGGCCGCCGTTCGCGCCGATCTTGCGCGCCATCATCGCCGTCACCGGGTCCGGGACGCGGACCTTGCCGACCATGGCCGAGAGCACGAGCTTCGCCGGCGTCCGGAGCGCGCCCGGAACGTTCGCCGCGACCGCCATCTCCGCGTTGAACGTCACCGGCAGGTCGTAGAACACGACGTGCTTTTCGGTCAGCGAGAAGTCGTGCATCATCGGCGACCCGGTGACCTCGACGTCGACCGTGCGGCGCGCGCGGCCGGCCGCGTCGATCACCGAGTACTGGACCTTGTTGCCCATGCCGAAGAAGTACGACACGGCGTGCAGCTCGCCGGTGCGCGGGTCGCGCTTGGGGTGGGCGGTGTAGCCGCCGGGGAGCGTGCCGTCGAAGTCGCAGCTGCCGACCGTGTCGAGCTCGTCGGTCAGCTCGTAGACCGGCGCACCCGCCTCGATCAGCGCGAGGGTCTTGCCGGCGTGGCCGATCACGTTGGTGTTGGCGCCGAGCGCGTCCAGCCCGCAGAAACGGCTCGCGTCCTCGCCGTTCAGCGTCGCCGCCACGGCCGGGTTGCGCACCCACCGGTTGCGGTACCACTCGGCCTTGCCGTCGCGCAGGCGGACGCCGTGGACCATGCCGTCGCCCATGAACCAGTGGTAGGCCGCCGGGTCCACCTCCGACAGCGGGTTGGGCCCGTTGCGCAGGTAGCGGCCGTCGAGGAACTCCGGGATGCGCCCGGTGACGGCCAGTTCGGTGATCGTGTGCTCCCGGCTCACCGGGGCGAAGTTGCCTTCGAGGAACTTGTTGCCCATGACTGACCCCTCCGAAGCTGCCATAACTCGGTTATAGCTCAATTTATAACAGGGTTATGAGATACTGGCAAGCATGAGCCCGAAACCGCGCGCGAACGACGTCAAGGAGCGGCTCGTCGAGGCCGCCATCCGGCTGCTCGCCGAGGGCGGCCCCGAAGCCCTGCAGGCCCGCAAGCTGGCGGCGGAGGTCGGTGTCTCGACGATGGCCGTCTACACGCACTTCGGTGGCATGGCCGCGCTGGTCGACGACGTCGCGCGCACGGGGTTCCTGAAGCTCAGCGCGTGGCTCGCCGGGGTCGGCGAGACCGACGACCCGGTGGCGGACATCTTCAGCCTCGCCCGGACCTACCGGCAGGCGGTCGCCGAGCAGCCGCAGCTGTTCGCGGTGACGTTCGGCCAGTCCGCGCCCGGCGGCAAGCGGGCGACCCTGTCCGACCTGACCACCGAGGAAGGCCGCGAAGCCGCTCAGGAGGGCCTGGAGGCGTTCGAGCACATCGTCCGGGCGACCGAGCGGGCCATCGAGGCCGGCCGGTTCCGGCCCGCCGACAAGTACCAGGCGGCCGCCCAGCTGTGGAGCGCGCTGCACGGCTTCGTCACACTTGAGGCATCCGGGCACTTCGGCGCCGGTGAGCAGGGAATAGAGCACATTTTGATACCCCTGGGGATCACCATGGCGGTGGGTCTCGGGGACACTGTGGAGCGGGCGGAACACTCGACCGAGGCCGCGAGGGCGACTTGGCGAGCGAGAACCCGAAACGCCGGGCAGGGTGAGAACGACTAACCCGGCGGACAGGGACGTGAGGGGAACGCGGAGCGGGTGCGCGGCGTCCTAGGAGCAGCAGGCGGGGGACGGAGACAGGTGAACGAGGAAAACGGGGATCGCGGCGAGGCCGAGCCGCAGCTCCCGGTGGGAGCGGCGGCGGTCCGCGACGCGCGGCGGTGGCTCAGCCGCCGCTCGGTGCTGATCGCGGGCGCGTCCGGGCTGGCCGTGGGCGGCCTGGCCCTCGGCACCGCGACCGGCAAGCTGCCGTTCAGCCAGGCCCTGCAGCGGACGCTGGGCGTGACGTCGTCGAACCCGACGACCCAGCTGGGCAGCACCCGTGTCGAACGCGTCTACTCCCAGGCCCGCGGCCGGATGGTCGACCTGGTGTTCATCCTGCCGTCGAAGACCCCGCCGAAGGGGCTGCCGATGTCGCTGATGCTGCACGGCCTGCACGGCAACGCCCGCAGCGCGGCCCCGACCGGCACGCTCAAGCAGCTCTCCAGCGACGTCGCGCGCAAGGCGGTCCCGGCGTTCGGCTTCGTCGCCGTCGACGGCGGCGACAACTACTGGCACGAGGTCCACCCGGGCGACGACCCGATGGCGATGCTGCTGGAGGAGGTCCCGCAGTGGCTGCGGGCCCGCGGGTTCGCCGGCGAGACCGGGCAGCCGTTCGCCTGCACGGGCGTCTCGATGGGCGGGTTCGGCGCGCTGGTGTACACGCGCCGCCGGGTGGAGCGGCGCCAGCCGCCGGCCGCGGTCGCGACGCTGGCCCCGGCGCTGATCCTGTCCTGGCAGGAGATGGCCAAGCGGCACATCTTCACGGGCCTGAACGACTGGACCGCGCTGGACCCGCTGAAGCACATCGACGAGACGAAGAGCGTGGCCAACGGCATCTGGTGCGGCACGGAGGACTCGTTCATCACGGGCGTCCGCCGCTACATCGAGGCGGCCCACCCGGCGGTCGCCCACACGGCCCACGGCAAGCACGGCGACCCGTTCAACCGGACGGTGGTGCCGAGCGTGATCAGCTTCCTCGGCAAGCACGTCCCCCGCAAGGACTGACCCAGAGGGTCGGCTCGCGTACCCGGAGAGTCGGCTCGCGTACCCAGAGGGTCGGTTCGTGAGCCGACCGTCCAGGTACGCCAACCGACCGTCCAGGTACGCGAGCCGACCGTCCGGGTACGCGGGATCAGCAGGTGAAGTGGACCCGGGTCGTCGTGCGGCCTGGGATCCAGTACGTGCGGACCAGGTCCGCCAGGCGGTTCACCAGCAGCAGGCCGCGGCCGCCCAGGGCCGCCGCGGCCGGGGGGATCCGGCCGGCCAGGGGCTCGGTGATCGTGCCCGAGTCGGTGACCTCGCCGACCACCTGACGCTCGTCCGCCCACAACCGCAGCACGCCCGCGCCGCCGCCGTAGAGGACGCTGTTGGTCGTCAGCTCCGCGATCGCCAGGGTGAAGTCGTCGCGTCTCGGGCGGCGCAGGCCGTGGCGTGCGGCCCAGATCTCCGCGAACCCGCGCAACGAGCCCAGCTGCCCCAGGTCGAACTTCCGCTCGACCGCGGCCGCCGGCTGGTCCAGCGGCCGCATGAAGTCCGCGTGCGCGCCGGCCGGGTCGAACCGGGCGCTGACGAACGGCCCGGCCGGACCCCACACCTCCGGGTGGGTGCGCTCGGCGTCGGCCAGCGCCTCCGGCGGCAGCGCCGCGGTGTCGTACGGGCAGAGCACCGCCAGGTCCCGCCCGGCGAGCGCCTGGTTGATGAGCGCCTCGTGCAGCACGCACGCGGGGTACTCGGCGCCGGTGCGGTCACCCCACATCTGCTCCGCCACGATCCGCACCGGGCCCACGTGCTCGCCGGCGAACGCGAGCAGCACCGTCGGCAGGATCGCACCGGGGTTGCGGCCGACCCGGCACATGTCGGTCAGCCGCACTTCACGCGCCCGCTCTTCCAGGGCCTTCTCGATGAGCCGGAGGTTCCGCGCGGGAACGGCGACGGCGACGGGTTCACCCCGGTCGAGACCTTCGAGCAGGAACGGAACGACGCCGGCCAGATACTCACTGTCACCGCGGTAGAACAGTGCCGGATGCCGAAACGGTCTCAGGGCACCTACCACGGGACCTTGCTACCCGGAGACGGCCGCGCGCAAACCCCTCGGACGGCGGAAGTTCACTCCACCCATCGGCCGACGACGGAGATCAGCCAGAAACCGACCAGGGTCGCGACGCCGAACAACAGCACCCAGTTGACCAGCGGACGCCGCTCGGTGACCCCACGGGCACGCCAGAGCGCGTACCCCGCGAGGACGAAGAGCGGCACCGGGATCAGCGGCAACGGCGACAGCCGGGCCACCACGGCCACGACGCACGTGCCGGCGCACACGGCCAGCACGCCCATCAGCACCCGGTTCAGCCACGGGTACCGGTCGAACACGGACGCGATGACGCGTTCGCTCAGCTCGCGGAACCCGAGGACCGGGCCGCCGGGCACCGGCGCCGGTTCGGGTGGCGGCGGTGCCTGCACGCCACCGGCGGGAGCGGTGCCCCCGCCGGTGACCGGCATAGAGTCAGCAGTCATTCAGCTTTCCTGTCGGGTCTCCGGGCCGGGTGGCCCGGAGACGCCCGGCCTCAGGCCGACTTCTCGCCGCGCTCGCTGCGCGTGCGCCGTGTCGGCTGCCGGGCGACGATCGTCGGGTTCACGTTCTCCCGGACGGTCTGCTCGGTGATCACGACCTTCGCCACGTCGTCGCGGCTCGGGATGTCGTACATGACCGGCTGCAGCACCTCTTCCATGATGGCGCGCAGCCCGCGGGCACCGGTCCCGCGCAGGACCGCCTGGTCGGCGATGGCCTCGAGCGCGGTCTTGGTGAACTCGAGCTCGACGTTGTCCATCTCGAAGAGCTTCTTGTACTGCTTCACCAGGGCGTTGCGCGGCTGGGTGAGGATGCTGACCAGCGATTCCTTGTCCAGGTGGTTGACCGTCGCCACGACCGGGAGCCGGCCGATGAACTCCGGGATCAGCCCGAACTTGATCAGGTCCTCGGGCATGGTGTCCGAGAAGACGTCACTCTCCTCGATCTCGGACTTGGTGCGGATCTCCGCGCCGAAGCCGAGGCCACGCTTGCCGACCCGCTCGTTGATGATCTTCTCCAGCCCGGCGAACGCGCCGGCCACGATGAACAGCACGTTCGTCGTGTCGATCTGGATGAACTCCTGGTGCGGGTGCTTGCGGCCGCCCTGCGGCGGCACCGAGGCGGTGGTGCCCTCGAGGATCTTCAGCAGCGCCTGCTGGACACCCTCGCCCGAGACATCCCGGGTGATCGACGGGTTCTCGCTCTTGCGGGCGATCTTGTCGACCTCGTCGATGTAGATGATCCCGGTCTCGGCCCGCTTGACGTCGTAGTCCGCCGCCTGGATGAGCTTGAGCAGGATGTTCTCGACGTCCTCGCCGACGTACCCGGCCTCGGTCAGCGCCGTGGCGTCCGCGATCGCGAACGGGACGTTCAGGAGCTTCGCCAGCGTCTGCGCCAGGTAGGTCTTGCCGCACCCGGTGGGGCCGAGCATCAGGATGTTCGACTTGGCCAGCTCGACCGACTCCTCCTTGGAGTCCTTCGGCCCGGCCTTGTCGTCCGCCTGGATCCGCTTGTAGTGGTTGTAGACCGCTACCGCGAGGGTCCGCTTGGCATCGTTCTGCCCGATGATGTACTGCTCGAGGAACTCGTGGATGTCGGCGGGCTTGGGCAGCTCGTCGAGCTTGACGTCGCCGGCCTCGGCCAGCTCCTCCTCGATGATCTCGTTGCAGAGGTCGATGCACTCATCGCAGATGTAGACCCCGGGGCCGGCAATGAGCTTCTTCACCTGCTTCTGGCTCTTCCCACAGAAAGAACACTTCAGCAGGTCTCCGCCGTCACCGATCCGTGCCATGGCCGTTGACCTCGTCCCCTCCGGCGCGGGTTTCCGCGCCTGACGTGTGTTGCGACGGTGCGACCCCCGGTCTCGAAACGACCGAGCGGAGCCTCACGCATTGCCACTGACGGTACCCGTCCGATGCCGTGGGCGGGAACACCCACAGGCGCCGGGAGCACGTCAGAGGACGACCTTAAACCAGAGTGCCGGTGTATGTCGTCTCCTCGACACACACCGGCCTGGCGGATCTACAGAGCCGACGCCTTCCGGTACGGCAGCACCTCGTCGATGATGCCGTACGCCTTGGCCTCGTCGGCCGTCAGGATCTTGTCGCGCTCGATGTCCTTGCGGATCTGGTCCGCGTCCTTGCCGGTGTGCTTGGCCAGGATGACCTCCATCTGGCGCCGCACCCGCTGGATCTCGTTCGCCTGGATCTCCAGGTCGGAGACCTGGCCGTAGGTGCCCTCGGTGGCGGGCTGGTGGATCAGCACCCGCGAGTTGGGCAGCGCGTAGCGCTTGCCCGGGGTACCGGCCCCCAGCAGCACCGCGGCCGCGGAGGCGGCCTGGCCGAGGCAGTACGTCTGGATGTCCGGGCGGACGAACTGCATGGTGTCGTAGATCGCCATCAGCGAGGTGAACGAGCCACCCGGCGAGTTGATGTAGATCAGGATGTCGCGGTCCGGGTCCTCGTGCTCGAGGTGCAGCAGCTGGGCCATCACGTCGTTGGCCGACGCGTCGTCCACCTGCACGCCGAGGAAGATGACGCGCTCCTCGTACAGCTTGTTGTACGGGTTCGACTCCTTGACGCCGTAGCTGGTGCGCTCGACGTACGACGGGAGGATGTACCGCGACTGGGGGACGGAAGGTGCCCGGAAGTCACCCGGGAGCCTGAAGTTGCTCATGGAAGTCTCCTTGGTGCTTCGGCTCAGTTCGAGGCCGGACGGGCGATGTCGCGGGTGAGGACGTGGTCGACGAACCCGTAGTCCTTCGCCTCCTGGGCGGTGAACCAGCGGTCGCGGTCGCCGTCCGCGATGATCTGCTCGACCGTCTGCCCGGTCTGGTCCGCGGTGATCTGGGCCAGCTCGCGCTTCCACTTGTTGAACAGGTCCGCCTGGATCGCGATGTCCGACGCGGTACCGCCGACACCCGCCGACGGCTGGTGCATCAGGATCCGCGCGTGCGGCAGCGAGTAGCGCTTGCCGGGCGTGCCCGAGGAGAGCAGGAACTGCCCCATCGAGGCCGCCATGCCCATCGCGTAGGTCGCGACGTCCGGGCGGATCAGCTGCATGGTGTCGTAGATGGCGAACCCGGCCGTGACCGAGCCACCCGGCGAGTTGATGTAGAAGCGGATGTCCGACTCGGCGTCGTCGGCGTCGAGCAGCAACAGCTGCGCGGTGATCCGGTTGGCGATCTCGTCGTTCACCTCGGAACCGAGGACGACGATGCGCTCCTGGAGCAACCGCTCGAACACCGAGTCGGTGAGGGTGAGCCCTGCGGTGCCGGTCCGCGCCTCGGGCATGTGCTGCGTCACGTCTGCCTGCCTTTTCGCCGGCAGCGGCCCGGTGCTGACGGCCGCCGCTGTCGTTTCAGATGCTTGAGATCTTGTATCCGACCCTAACGAACTTGGGCGGTGCAGAATGCCTGACACCGCCCAAGTTCGCTCACAGCTTCACTCCGCCGGAGTCTTCGCCGCCTCGTCGGTGACCTGCGTCTCCTGGGGTGCCTCGTCGGCGGCCGGCTCGTCGGAGCCGAACAGCTCCGAGAGGTCCACCGTGGCGCCCGAGCCGTCGGTGACGGTCGCCTTCCGGACCACGGAGGCGAGCGCCTTGCCGCGGCGGACGTCGGCGTAGATCGCGGTCAGCTGGCCGGACTGCTGGGCGCGCTGGACGTACTCGTCCGGGCTGATCCCGAAGCGCTGGGCCTGGTAGATGATCCGCTCGGTCAGCTCGCCGTCGTTGACCGAGACCTCTTCCTTGTCGGCGATGGTGTCCAGCAGCAGCTGCGTGCGGACGGCCTTCTCCGACTCGGTGCGGGTCTCCGCGTCGAACTCCTCCAGCGTGCGGCCTTCGGCCTCGAGCGCCTGCGCGAACTGGGCCTCGTCGTGGTCGAACGGGTGGATCGCGTCGTGCTTGCGGTTCTCGATCTCGGAGTCGAGGACCTTCTCCGGGATCGGCACCTCGGTGCGCTCCAGGAGCTCGTCGAGCACCTTGTCGCGGGCCTGGACGCCCTGCTGCATCTTCTTGACGCGGCCGAGGCGATCGCGCAGGTCGCCCTTGAGCTCCTCGATCGTGTCGAACTCGCTCGCCATCTGGGCGAACTCGTCGTCGGCCTCGGGCAGCTCGCGCTGCTTGACCGACTGGACGGTCACGGTCACCTCGGCGTCGTTGCCGGCGTGCTCGCCGGCGACCAGCTGGGTGGTGAACGTCTTGGTCTCGCCGGCGTTCGCGCCGACGATGGCCTCGTCGATGCCGTCCACGAGCTGGCCGGAGCCGATCTCGTAGGACAGCCCGGTGGTGGCGGCCTCCTCGACGGCCTCGCCGTCGACGGTCGCGGCCAGGTCGATCGAGACGAAGTCGCCGGTCTCGGCCGGGCGCTCGACGCCGGTCAGCGTGCCGAAGCGGGCGCGCAGCTCGTCGAGCTGCTCGTCGACCTCCGCGTCGGTCAGCTCGACGTCGTCGACGGTGACCGCGAAGCCTTCGAGGTCGGGCAGCTCGATCTCCGGGCGCACGTCGACCTCGGCGGTGAACTCCAGGACGTCGCGGTCTTCGAGCTTGGTCACGTCGAACTCGGGGTTCCCGAGGGTGCGGACCTCGTTCTCGCGAACGGCCTCGATGTACTTGGCCGGGATGGCCTCGTTGACGACCTCGTCGAGCACCGGGCCGCGCCCGATCCGGCTTTCCAGGACGCGAGCGGGCGCCTTGCCGGGCCGGAAGCCCGGGATGCGCACCTGCTGGGCGATCTTGCGATAGGCGCGGTCGAAGTTCGGCTTCAACTCGTCGAACGGCACCTCGACATTGATCTTTACTCGCGTCGGGCTCAGCTGCTCGACGGTGCTCTTCAAGGTCTTCTCCTCGAGCGGTAACGATTGTGGTGGACAATCCAGCGGAAATGGCCCCGGTCACCTGCAGACCGGGACGTCCGAGTCTAGGCCAGGGGCCTGCGCCGCCGGGGCGGGGGCCACCTGCGGCGGCACGACCGATCCGCGGACCGGCGTCACCGGGGCGCGCCCGTCTCCCCGGACCGGCGTCACGACCCGAGCATCCGGCCGATCACCCAGCGCATCTGGCCGCTCGCGTGCTCGGCCGAGCCGCTGGGCTGCACCAGGTGGGAAAGCAGCAGCCGCATGAACGCCTCGACCGCGACCGCCCACTCCGACGGCGTCAGCCGGACCCCGGGGTAGGCCCGCGCGAAGACGGCCGCGACGGCGTCGACGGCCCGCCCGAGCACCGCCTCGGGCTGCGAGGTGAGCAGCGGGAGGAAGTCGTCGCGGCCACCCTGCGCGCCGCCGAGCGCGATTTCGAGGAGCGGGTTGGCGCGGGCGGCCTCGAGCGTATGCCGGAACGCGGCGGTGACGCCGTCGACCGGGTGGTCCGGGTGCGCGGCGACGTCCGCGTCCACCCGCTCGACGAAGCGGTCGGTCTCGCGCAGCATCAGGGCCTTGGCGAGCTCGGCCTTGGAGCCCAGTTCGTTGTAGACGGTCTGCCTGCTGACGCCGACCTGCGCGGCCAGCTTGCCCATCGTCACGGCGGCCCAGCCGTCGGCGTGGATGACGTCGGCCGCCGCGGCCAGCAGCTTCTCCCGGGTACGCGCCGGGACCGGGTGGGTGACCGCCTTCACACGGCGAGCTTACCCACCGGTTCCGTTCCGCTGGCCGACACCTTTTTTCGAAGCCTGCTACAACGTTTACAAACCTGGCGGAGTTGTCTACGGTGACTCCCGCCTGACCAGGAGCTTCTCGACCGAGGAGACCGCTCGATGTCCGTCGCCGTCACCGAGCCGCACGGTTCCGTCACAGTGGCGGCGCCCGCGACCGGGCCGGCCACCGCCCGCACGGTGCCTGCGCCCCGGATCGCGCTGCCCGCCGTCTCGGTGCCGGCCCTGCTGCTGTTCGCCGGCGGCGCCGCGCTGTGGGGCACCGCGACCTGGCTGCTGCTCGCCGGGCTCGTGCCGCCGGTGGTGACCGTCGTGCTGAACACCCTCGTCACGTTCGTGATATACACGGTGGTGCACGAGTCGGCGCACCACGCGGCCGGGAAGCTGACGTGGGTCAACGAAGTGCTCGGCCGGCTGGCCGTCCCGTTCGTCGCGGCGTACGCGTCGTTCCCCTCGCTGCGGTACGTCCACGGTGAACACCACCGCCACACCAACGCGCCGGTCCACGCCGACCCGGACGCCTGGACCACCCGCGGCCCGCGCTGGCAGCTCCCGCTGCGCTGGCTCACCCTCGACTTCTCCTACGCGCGCTGCTACTTCGCCCGGCTGCGGTCGCGGCCCCCGCACGAGCTCGCCGAGACGCTGGTGGTGCTGGCCGCGGCCCTGTCGGCGGCGGTGGCGCTGGTCTCGGCCGGCCACGGCCTCGAGCTGCTGTTCGTGTACCTGCTGCCGCAGCGGCTGGGGCTGGGCCTGCTCGCCTGGTCGTTCGGCTGGCTGCCGCACCACGGCCTGCCCGCCGAGGGGCCGCGCGGGCGGTTCGGCACCACCCGCGTGCGCGTCGGCCTCGAGCGGCTGCTCACCCCGGTGCTGCTGGCGCAGAACCTGCACCTGGTGCACCACCTGCACCCGGCCGTGCCGTTCCACCGGTACCGGCGGGTCTGGCTGGAGAACCGCGAGGCCTACCTGGCCCACGACGTCCCGATCGGCACCGCCTGGGGCCGGGACCTGACCGCGGAGGAGTACCGGGTGACTGCGGGCCTGGACACCGAACCCGACGTCGCCGTGCCCGCGCCGGCCTCGCCCCCGCTCGGGCCGAGCCGGTTCCACCGGCTGCGGGTGCGCGAGATCAGCCCGCTGACCGCGGACGCCGTCGCGATCACCTTCTACGTCCCGCCGCAGCTCGCGAGCGAGTTCCGGTTCCTCCCGGGTCAGCACGTGGCCGTCCGCACGGTGCTCGACGGGCAGCCGGTGCGCCGGACGTACTCGATCTGCGCGCCCGCGTCGTCCGGTGAGCTGCGGATCGCGGTGAAGCGGCGGCCGGGCGGCGCGTTCTCCGGGTTCGCGACCACGACGCTGGCCGTGGGCGACTTCCTCGACGTGCTGCCGCCGTCGGGAGGGTTCACGCTCACACCCGATCCGTCGCGGACCGCGCACTACGTCGCGCTGGCCGCGGGCAGCGGCATCACGCCGGTGCTGTCCATCGTGGTCAGCGCGCTGACCGCCGAGCCGCACAGCCGCGCGACGCTGTTGTACGTCAACACTTCGGGCGCGACGACGCTCTTCGCCCGCGAGCTGAGCTCCCTCGCCGACGGCTTCGGCGGACGGCTGCACGTCGTCCACTACCGGACCGACGAGCGCGACCCGGACCTGCACGCGCACCGGCCCCGGCAGTTCGACACGGTCGGCGAGGCACTGGCGATTTCCCACGAGCGGTACCAGCGCGGCCGGCTCGACGGGACGCGGCTGCGCGCGCTGCTGCAGAACCGCCTGCACCCGGCGAAGGTCGACGAGTGGTTCCTGTGCGGGCCGCGCGGCCTGACGGACCTGGCCCGCCGGACGCTGGCCGACGCGGACGTCCCGGACGAGAACGTCCACTTCGAACTCTTCCGCGGCGCGGCACCCCTGCGCGACCCGGCGGGCAGGCCGGCCCAGGTGGCGGTGACGCTGGGCGGGACGACGACGTGCGTCCCGGCCGAAGCCGGCGAGACGGTGCTGGACGCGGCGCTGCGGGCCGGGTTCGAGGTGCCGTACTCGTGCACGGGCGGAGCGTGCGGCACGTGCCTGGCGACGCTGCGCCAGGGCCAGGTCGACATGGACGTCCGCTACGCGCTGACCGTGGACGACGTGGCGGCGGGCCGGATCCTGACGTGCCGCGCCCACGCGACGACCCCGGAGGTCGCGGTCGACTACGACCGCCGCTGACCCCGGGGCCGCCCCCGGGTCAGCCGGTCTGCGTCGGCGCTCCCGAAGGCGGGGTTCCCTGGCCGCCACCCGGCATCTGCCCCTGGCCTTGGCCGCCGGCCGCGCCGTCGGTCACCGACGTCGCCGTCGCCGTGGAACCCGACTCCGTCGCCACCACCGTCACCGTGTCTCCCGTCGCCAGGCCCGTCGCCTGCGCCGAGGTGATCGTGTACGTCTTCGAGAACCCGTCGTCGCTCTTCGCCGTCAGCGACGTCGCGCTCAGCTCCGTCACTTCGCCGGTCTGCATGATTTTCGTGACGTAGCCGCCGTTTCCGTCCGACGACACGTACTCGCCGTGCAGCGCCGAACCCAATGCGCCCGCGCCGCCCTGCATCCCGCCCGGGCCGCCCTGCATGCCGCCCGGCCCGGCCTGCGTGTCCGTCGACGCCGAGGACGACGAGGCGGCCCAGATCGCCGCTCCCCCGCCGGCCACGATCGCCACCGCGACGGCGCCCGCCGCGATCTTCTTGCCCGGCGTCCGGCCCGGCCGCGGCGGCGTTCCCGGTGCGGGCGCCGCGCCCCACGTCTGGTCCGGAGTGGACGGTGCCTGCGGTGTGGTCATGGTGTGCTCCTTGACGAGAATCCTTCGGTGCGATCCACGGTGGAGCGGCCGGCTGTGCGCGGACTGTGCCTGCCGTCAGCCGTTCCTGTGACCGGAGGAACCGGACAACCGCGACCGGCCGGTCACCGCACAGCCGCCTCACAGGCAGCACACAACCCGCACACACGGCGCGGACGGACGCTCTACCCATGGCCGCGCGAACCGTTGCACCGCACCCCCGCCGGGGGCGCCTTTCGCTGCGCGCGAAGCTGACCGGCTCGATGGTCGTGCTGCTCACCGTGGTGTGCCTGATCGTCGGCGTCGTCAGCGAGTTCGCGCTCGACCTGTTCCTCACCCGCCAGATCGACCAGCAGCTGTCCGCCGCGGCGACGCGCTCGCTCGCCTTCGCGAGCAACACCCACCCCGAGGGCGGCGGTCCGCAGCCGGACGGCCAGGTGGGCGAACACCCGCTGGGGCAGAACGTCGGCACGGTGAGCGGCACCTTCGACGGGCGGCAGCTCGTCCACGACGACAGCATCTCCGAGCACGGCTCGCGGCTGAAGCTCACCACCGCCCAGCAGGCCGTCATGCTCTCGGTGCCGACCGACGGCCGGCCGCACACCCTGTCGTTCGACGACCTCGGTGAGTACCGCCTGATGGCGCTGCCCGTCACCGGGACGTCCGCAGTCGTGGTCACCGGCCTGCCGATGAAGCCGGTCACCGACACGCTGGTCACCGTCGGGCTGATCCTCTTCGGCGTCGCCGCCGCGGGCGTGCTCGGCGCGGCCTTCCTCGGCGCGTTCGCGGTCCGCCGGACGCTGCGGCCGCTCGAGCGCGTCGCGGCCACCGCCGGGCGCGTCTCCGAGCTGCCGCTCGACCGCGGCCAGGTGGCGCTGTCCATCCGCGTGCCGGAGCCCGACACCGACCCGCGCACCGAGGTCGGCCAGGTGGGCTCGGCGCTGAACCTGATGCTCGGCCACGTCGCGCAGGCGCTGGAAGCCCGCCACGGCAGCGAACTGCGTGCCCGCCAGTTCGTCGCGGACGCCAGCCACGAGCTGCGGACGCCGCTGGCCGCCATCCGCGGGTACGCCGAGCTGGCCGCCCGCGGCAGCGCGCTGGTGCCGCCGGACGTCGCGCACTCGATGGACCGGATCCAGTCCGAGGCCGTCCGGATGAGCGCGCTCGTCGAGGACCTCCTGCTGCTGGCGCGGCTCGACTCCGGCCGCCCGCTGGACGTGCGCGACCTCGACCTCACCCGGCTGGTCGCCGACGCCGTCGGCGACGCCCGGGTCGCCGGGCGCGAGCACCGGTGGCTGCTCGAGCTGCCACCGGACCCGGTGCTCGTGTTCGGCGACGTCCAGCGGCTGCACCAGGTGCTGGCGAACCTGCTGGCCAACGCCCGCACGCACACCCCGCCGGGTACCACGGTGACGACCTCGCTCGGCCGTTCGGCCGACGGCAGCGCCGTGCTCACGGTGACCGACGACGGGCCCGGCATCGCGCCGGACCTGCTCCCGGACGTCTTCGACCGGTTCGCCCGCGGCGACTCGTCCCGCTCCCGCATCGCCGGCAGCACCGGGCTCGGGCTGGCGATCGCGTGCGCCGTCGTCGTCGCCCACCACGGCACGATCGAGGTGCACAGCCGCCCCGGCCGGACGGAGTTCGCGGTGCGCCTGCCGGTGGCCGTGCCCGCACAGCGCGTGCACAGCATCGGCACAACGCTGCCCCAGCTGGAAACCGGAAGCTGATCTCATGACCGCTGTGACATCCGGGGCTTCGCCCCGGGCCGGGGGCTCCGCCACCCGGAACCCCCGAAAAGCCGCACTCGCGTCACGCGAAACCGTCGTGACTCCCTCGCCGCCCGCTCCTCGGACTTGGCACCGTCCGGCACTGGCCGTCCTGCTGCTCGGGACGGCCGTGCTCTACCTGTGGGACCTCGGCGCTTCCGGCTGGGCCAACGCGTTCTACTCCGCGGCCGCCCAGGCCGGTTCGGAGAGCTGGAAGGCGCTGTTCTTCGGCTCCAGCGACGCGGCGAACGCGATCACCGTGGACAAGACCCCGGCCGCGCTCTGGGTGATGAGCCTGTCGGCGCGGGTGTTCGGCGTCAACGCCTGGAGCATCCTCGTGCCGCAGGCGCTGATGGGCGTCGGCTCGGTCTGGCTGCTGCACGCGACGGTCAAGCGCACCTCCGGCCCGGCCGCCGGGCTCGTCGCGGGCCTGGTGCTCGCCCTGACCCCGGCCGCCGCGCTGATGTTCCGCTTCGACAACCCGGACGCGCTGCTCGTGCTGCTGCTGGTCGCGGGTGCCTACTGCGTGGTCCGCGCGCTCGAGAAGGCGAGCCCGCGCTGGCTCGCGCTGGCCGGCGTCGCGGTCGGGTTCGGCTTCCTGGCCAAGATGCTGCAGGCGTTCCTGGTGCTGCCCGCATTCGCGGTGGCGTACCTCGTCGCGGCGCCGGTGTCGCTCGGCAAGCGGCTGCTGCACCTGCTGGGCGCGCTCGCCGCCACGGTGGCCGCGGCGGGCTGGTACCTCGTGGTCGTCGCGCTCTGGCCGGCGGCCGACCGGCCCTTCATCGGCGGGTCGCAGACGAACTCGTTGTGGGAGCTCGTGTTCGGCTACAACGGCTTCGGCCGGATCACCGGTGACGAGGTGGGCAGCGTCGGCGGCGGAGGCGGGCGCGGCTGGGGTTCGACCGGCCTGACCCGGCTGTTCGGCAGCGAGATGGCGGGCGGGATCGCGTGGCTGATCCCGGCGGCGCTGCTCGCGCTGGGCGCCGGCCTGTGGTTCACCCGCCGCGCCCCGCGCACCGACCGGTCGCGGGCGGCGTTGCTGCTGTGGGGCGGCTGGCTGCTGGTGACGGCGCTGGTCTTCAGCTACATGGGCGGGATCATCCACCCGTACTACACGGTCGCGCTGGCCCCGGCGATCGCGGCGCTGGTCGGCACGGCGGCGGTCCAGCTGTGGCGGCTGCGGGCGCGCCCGTCGGCGTCCGGCCTGCTCAGCGGCGGCGTGGCGTTGACCGCGCTCACCGCGTACCTGCTGTTGTCGGGATCGTCGTGGCAGCCGTGGCTGGCCCCGGCGGTGCTGGTCGGCGGGCTGCTGGCGGCGGTGGGGCTGTTCTTCGCCGCCCACCTGACCCGCTGGGCGGCTTCGGCGGTCGCGGTCCTGGGGCTGGTCGTGCTGCTGTCCGGCACGGGCGCGTACACGCTGGCGACCGCGGCGACGACGCACTCGGGCGCGATCCCGTCCGCGGGCCCGTCGTCGGGCTTCGGCGGCTTCCGCGGCGGCGCCGGTGGGCCCGGCGGCTTCGGCGGCGGTCGCGGCGGTGGCCCGGGCTCCCTGCTTTCGACGACACTGCCCGGCGCGTCCCTCACGGCGTTGCTGCAGCAGGACGCGTCCCGCTACACCTGGACAGCGGCGACGGTCCTGTCGAACGCGGCCGCCGGGTACCAGCTGGCGAGCGGTGCACCGGTGATGGCGGTCGGCGGGTTCAACGGCACGGACCCGTATCCGACGCTGGAGCAGTTCCAGCAGTACGTGGCCGCCGGCCGGATCCACTACTTCCTCGGCGACGGCATGACGATGCAGGGCAGCACCGGCTCGGACGCGGCCCAGCAGATCGCGGAGTGGGTGGCGTCGACCTACCAGTCGACGACGGTGGACGGCGTGACCGTCTACGACCTCACCGCGGCCGCCTGAGCACCGACGAAAGCAGGGTCAGGGCCGGATGACCTGGTCAACTCCGTGCCGCCTCCGGCACTATGGAAGTACCCGGAGAACGGAGTCGCTGCAGATGACCGAGCCCCACGTATGGCGGGCCCGATCCGCAGACCTGATCCCGTTCGCCACTGCCCTCGGTGACGCCGGATTCTTCCGTGACCGCCTGACCCGCCAGCGAAACGACCAGGGCGTGCTCTTCCTCGCGTGGGTCCGCGCCCGCCCCGCCGGCGCCGTGTACCTGTGGCTGGAGGAGGCCGAGGAGCCCCCGATCCGCCGGCACCTCCCGGGGGTCGCCCTGCTCACCCACCTGCAGGTTCTCCCCGAGCTGCGCAACCGCGGCGTCGGGGCGGCCCTGGTGGGCGCGGTGGAGGCGCACCTGCTCGAGCTGGGCCACGAGCGGGTCGCCCTGGCGGTCCGCACGGACAACCCGGCCGCGGCCCGGCTGTACCGGCGGCTGGGCTACCGGGACTGGGGCCACGGCACGGTCATCTGCTACGCGCAGCTGGCCCTGCCGAACGGCGGCGTCCTCGAGGTGCCGGAACGCTGTCACGTGCTGGTCAAGGACCTGGCCGTGGTCACGCCGGAACCGCGGGGCGAGCCACGGGCGATCGGCGCCTCA
This sequence comes from Amycolatopsis sp. NBRC 101858, assembly GCF_030269325.1. GTDB lineage: Bacteria > Actinomycetota > Actinomycetes > Mycobacteriales > Pseudonocardiaceae > Amycolatopsis > Amycolatopsis ponsaeliensis. The sequence goes on from NZ_BSTD01000003.1 coordinate 958,437, forward strand.
AGCCGGTACTGAACGGCGGGTGGTGGCCGATTCGAGGGTCGCCAGCGCGCCGTCGATCCCCAGGCCGCCGCGGTGGTCGCGGCGGAGTTCGCGGATGTGCTCGCGCCAGCGCACGCAGTCGTCCTGCCAGGCCCGCAGGTAGCGGACGCACATCTCCGGCGTGATCAGGTGGCTGCGCCCGATCGACGCCTTGAGCGCCGCGACCATCCTGGCCTGCTGGCCCGGTTCGATGTCCGAGGCGAGCACCTGCTCGATCGTCGTGCTGATGATCCCGCGCCGCGCGGGCAGGAATTCACCCCAGTACCGCTCGTCGGCGTGCGCCAGGCCCAGCCCGTTGTCGAGCAGGCCGAACACGCCCTCCGCGAGGGTGTCGCCCAGTTCCTCGCCGCGAGCCCGCCGGGGATCGTTGTAGGGGTCGTAGTCGTACTGCCACGCCGTCCCGACGACGGCCGAGGGCCGCAGCCGCAGCCCGTCCAGGAGGAAGAACCAGTCCTCGTTGTAGATGTTCGGGAAGAACGACGAGAACGCCGCTTCGCCGACGACGAGCGCGCCCCCGCCGATGAACACGTCCTGGGGCGCGCCGACCTCACGCAGCGCGTGGCAGACCACCGAGTTGTCCGGCATCCCGGCGTTCGCGAGCCCGACGACGGCGTGGTTCGTGAGCAGGCCCGCCGCCGCCGCGAGATCGCCCGGCTGGGGCAGGAGGATGTCGTCGTCGAGGAAGACGATCCGCTCCCACCCCGTCAGGATCGCGACGAGCAGGCCGAGGTTCCGCTTCAGGCTCGTGTCGACCTTCCGGTGGAACTTCCCGAACTTGAGCAGCTTGTCGGTGGAGAACTCGGGGACGACCCCGCTGGGCAGGAGGTCGACATCGATGGCCGTCACCCGGACGCCCGCCCGCTTCGCCGCCAGCTCCGCGTTCGAGGCGTTGGCCCGCATGCTGCACAGGAGCACCAGGTGGGCATCGAGGAGCTTGGCCGCGTTGATGGCCTGCTTCAGGTAGGGCGCCGGACGTCCGTTGGGCACGATGATCGCGTCGACGGTCGCGCGAGGGGTGCCGTCGGTGTCGAAGTGATCCAGCAGATCCTGGTGCGACTCATGTTGCTGAGGTTTCACTTCGCGACCTCGGGCCACTCGTGCAGGCGGTTCTCCTCGAGCGTCCAATCGGGAGTCAGGCCCTGCCCGCCGATGACGGGCACCCGGCTGATGATGCTGAAGGACTCTTCGCCGGCGAACCGGTCCCGTACGTAGGCGGTGTTCCGGTCCAGGAACCGGTTGTCCGTCAACGCTCTCACTGCGCCCAGCGTTCCTCGACCGTACATACCATTGCATACGGTCACAGTGCGCTTTCGGTTGAACGGAGATACTCCGCGATAGAAGTGCGCCACGTCTTCCACCAGGTGCCCCTGGGCGTCGAGCCGCGGCTCGATGAGCCGCGGCTGGCCGTTCTCCTGGACCCGGAACCCGCCGTGCTCGGCGTCGACCGCCCGGCCGACCTGCTCCAGGGGGAGGTCCGCTCGATTGATCACGACCTTCGTCACGGTGTTCCAGTCGACGCCTCCCAGGAGGACGAGGTGGCCGGTGTAGTCGTCTGCCGTGAGCTCGTTGCTGGTGCGGAACGTGACCGGGTTGTCGGGGTTGCGCGCCCGGATGTGCCCGAACAGCTCGATCAGCGCGTCGGGGTCCGCGTACGTGTACAGCGACACGAAGTCCGCGCTCTCGGGATCGGCGTAGACGAGGTTCCGGCGGTACTCCTCCGGCAACGGCGCGCAGACGATGGTGATCCGCTGGTCGACTTCTTCGAAGGTCCAGAGGTCGACCACTTCCGGCTCCGCCGGCTCCGGTTCATTGCCTTCGCGCAACCACAGAAGCTCGTCCAGCAGTTCTTTGCGCTGGTCACGCTCGTCGTCCGTCAGTTCTTCGAGTGTGAGGACTCGCAGGGACCCACCGGTCCACGAACGTCGCGTCGCGAACAACGTCGCATAGGCCTCGAGCCGTTTGACGGGCGGGCTGACCGGCTTCTCCGTGTTCTCCCACGACGAGATGAGCGAGGTGCTGACCCCGCCGAACGCCTTGGCGAGCTGCCCCTGCCTGATTCCCACGTCAGGCCAGTACCGCTCCCTCAGCGCTTTGAGGCGGCGGGCGAGCGCAGGCTGCGGCTCGACTGGGGACACGATTCTCCGCCACCCTTCAGTAAATTTCAGTAGTGCCGAGAGTGGTGCGATAATACTCCCTGTAGCTAAAGGCGCTGTCGTCGACCCGCCACAGCTGGGACTGAAACGTTACGTCGAACCGAACTCCCTCGCACCAAACGGGTAACGCCGATTCAACTCTGTTGTTCCAGGGTACTTCAACCCCTACAGTGAACTTGACTGAACTTCAGCTTCACACCTGAAGGCAGGGAGCGGGCCATGGACACTTCATCAGCTGACATACCCCGGCACCGGGCCATCGTGGCGGTCGACATCGAGAAGTCGACCGCGCGGACGAACTCGGTGCGGACCCAGCTCCGTAATGTCCTCTTCCAGCTCCTCGACGAGGCCCTTGCGGCCGGCGGGATCGGCAGGAAGCACCGCGACGCGTTCGGCGACCGCGGCGATGGGGCCCTGTGCCTGATCAAGCCCTTCGACCAGCTGCCGAAGACGCTCCTGCTCACCACCGTCGTCCCCGCGCTGGGCGACCTGCTGGAGAAGCACGCCGAAAGTCACCCCGAGCTCGCCTTCCGGCTGCGTGTCGCGGTGCACGCCGGGGAGGTGCACCGCGACTCGCGAGCCTCCTACGGCGAGGACGTCGACATCGCGTGCCGGCTGGTCGACGCTCCCGAGCTCAAGCGGCGGCTGAGTGAAACGACCGCGCCGCTCGCGCTCGCCGTGTCGCAGGAGATCCACCGCGCCGTGGTGCGGCACGGCTACCCCGGCATCGACCGGGCCGCCTTCACCCAGGCGGTCCACATCAAGCTCGGCGAAGAACGGCTTCGCGGCTGGCTCTACACGCCCGAAGTCGCCGAGCCCGAGGAGGGACTGACCGCGTAGGACCGGAAGCGAGGTGGGGACGTGGAACCGACGGGATTCTGGGCCGACCTGGCCCCGGCCGATCGCCGGGTGCTGGCGGAGTCCGCCACGCGGCGCAGCTATCCGCGCGGCGGGACCCTCTGCCGGGAAGGCGACCGCTCCAGCGTCGTGCTGGTGCTGCTCGCCGGGCACGTGCGGATCGTGCACGGGACGCCGGACGGGCGCGAGGTCGTCGTGGGGGTGCGCAGCCGGGGCGACGTCATCGGTGAGCTGGCCGCGATCGACGCGCAGCCGCGGTCGGCGACCGTCGAGGCGCTCGACGACGTGGAGGTCCTGGAGGTCCCCGGCGACCGCTTCGCCGCGCTGTGCCGGACGCGCTCCCGGATCTCCTGGGCGCTGCTGCTCGTGCTGTCGACCCGGCTGCGCTCGGTCGGCCGTCAGTGGCTGGAGCTCGGGGGCGGCGCCGCGGCGAGGCGGGTGGCCGCGCAGCTGATGCAGCTGGCCGTGCAGCACGGGGTCCCCCACGGTCCGGACATCCGGATCTCCGTCCCGGCCACGCAGGCGGAGCTGGCGATGACCGCGGCGATCTCGCGCGAGTCCTGGGCACGCGCGACCCGCGATCTGCGGCGCCAAGGCGTCATCAGCACCGGCAGAAGACAAGTGACCATCCACCGCTTGGCCGAACTTCGACGACTGGCGAGCTGAATCCCGCCTTCTGTGTCAGCTGACACAGACCGCGCGGCGAGCCGGAGGTTTCCTGGATCCACGGGCAGAGGAGGGCATTCATGGACCCCTACACCACCGCACCGAGCCAGAGCCGCTGGCGCCGGGGCGTCTACGCGGCCGGGTTGGTCATCCCGTTCACCGCCACGCAGATCTGGGCACTGCTGGTGCTGCTGCGGCTGGCACCCCTCGACGGTCTGGTCGGCCAGGCCTTCGTGCTGGTCCTGCTGGGCTCGGTCGTCGCGATCTGGGCGGGGTGGCGCTGGACCTGGCAGCTCGGCCGGGACCGCGACCGCCGGCCCGAGCCCGCCCCGAAGACCCGGATCCCGACATGACGTCCGGGCTGGTGATCGTCGCGGCCCTCGTGCTCGGCATCGCCACCGGACGACTCTCACGCCACCTCGGCGGCCTCCTGCGCCGCCGGCTGACCGGAAGGAACACGGAAATGACCAGCAGGCAAGCGTCGTTCCCCGCGCGGCTCTACCACTGGCGGTGGGAGATCCTGGCGGTGACGCTGCTCCCCTACGTCCTGGTGACGTTCGCGATGTGGGCCGGCGCGGTGTGGGCATCGGCGGTCTTCGCCACGGCGCTGGGGTGGGCCCTGCTGCGCCGCCGCCAGGTGCGCACCCGCATCCAGGCGGTCCGGCTGCAGCACCGCCTGCGCGCGGCATTCCCCTTGCTGCGCCTCCCGGGCGGCCGCCTCCCGGCGATCCTCTGGTCCCGCCCCCGAGGCGGCGACATCGTGGTATCGCTGTTCGGCCGCGAGGCATTCGAGCACTTGCACCGCAACCGTTCCGCACTGGCGGCGGCGTGCGCGGTCCCGGAGGTGTACGTGGACCGCCACCCGCGGTACGCGAGCCTGGTGACGTTGACGATCAGCCCGACCGAGGCTCCGCGTGAGCGCGCGGTGCTGCCGAGCAACGTGGTACCCCTGCGGGCACACAGCTGAGCCCCGGGTCCGGCGTCCACCTGGTGGGCGCCGGGTCCGGCGCACAGCAACCGCACAGGGCGATCACACCGTCGCCAAAGCGGGGCCCGCGACCGTATGAGGCATGACAGCCACCGCCTCCGCATCGCGGCCCGGGACCGTCCCGGTCGATCTGGCCGGTCCGCAGCCCGTCCTCGACGTCGTCATTCCGGTCTTCAACGAAGAGGCCGACCTCGAACCGTGCATCCGACGGCTGCACGCGCACCTGGCCGAACACGTCTCCTACCCCTACCGGATCACGATCGCCGACAACGCCAGCACCGATGCGACGCTGCGGGTGGCCGAACGACTCGCCCGGGAGTTCCCCGAGGTCACCGTCCACCACCTCGACGAGAAAGGCCGCGGCCGCGCGCTCAACGCCGTCTGGCGGGCCTCCGACGCCGCCGTCCTCGCCTACATGGACGTCGATCTCTCCACCGATCTCGCCGCGCTCGGGCCGCTCGTCGCTCCCCTTCTCTCCGGGCACTCCGATCTCGCCATCGGCAGCAGGCTCGCCCGGGGCGCGCGAGTCGTGCGGGGGCCGAAGCGGGAGTTCATCTCGCGTGCCTACAACCTGATCCTGCGCTCGACGCTCGCCGCGAAGTTCAGCGACGCGCAGTGCGGCTTCAAGGCCATTCGCGCCGACGTCGCGCGTGAGCTGCTCCCCCACGTCGAGGACACCGGCTGGTTCTTCGACACCGAGCTGCTCGTCCTCGCGCAGCGCGCCGGGCTGCGGATCCACGAGGTGCCCGTCGACTGGGTCGACGACCCGAACTCTTCGGTCAACATCGTCAAGACCGCGACCGCGGACCTCAAGGGCATCGCCCGCGTCACGAAGGCCACCTTCACCGGCGAAATCCCGATCAGCAGGCTGCGCGAACAGCTCGGCCGGCAGCCGATCGGCGTCGAGGCGCCCGGGGTGCCGCCGCGGCTGGTGACGCAGCTCGTGCGGTTCGCCGCCATCGGGGTCAGCAGCACCCTCGCCTACCTCGTGCTGTTCCTGCTGCTGCGCACCGTCGTCGGCGCGCAGCCGGCGAACTTCGCCGCGCTGCTGGTGACGGCGGTCGGGAACACCGCGCTGAACCGGCGGCTCACGTTCGGCATCCGCGGGCGCACCGGCGCCGGGCGCCACCAGTTCGAAGGGCTGATCGTGTTCGGCCTCGGCCTGGCCCTGACGAGCGGATCGCTGGCCCTGCTCAACGGATCCACCACCCCCGGCCTGGTCCTGGAGATCACCGTGCTCGTGCTGGCGAACCTCGCCGCGACGGTGCTCCGGTTCCTGCTCCTGCGCGGCTGGGTGTTCAACCCGCGCCGCCAGGCCGCTACCCAGAAGGAGTACTGATGACCGCCGTCCTGTCCGATGCCGTGACGCAGGAACCGCGTCACCGCAAGGAGTCCGTGGCGCACGCGCCCCCGCGCTGGGTTCGCCCGAGCGTGTTCGGGCTGCTGGCCGCGACCGCCGTGCTGTACTTCTGGAACCTCACCGCGTCCGGCTACGGCAACTCGTTCTACGCCGCCGCCGTGCAGTCCGGGACGCAGGACTGGAAGGCCTGGCTGTTCGGGTCGCTCGACTCGGGCAACGTGCTCACCGTCGACAAGCCACCCGCCGCCCTGTGGGTCGGCACGCTCTTCGCGCGGATCTTCGGGTTCTCCAGCTTCACCGTGCTGGCCCCGCAGGCGCTGATGGGTGTCGCCTCCGTCGGCATCCTCTACCTGACGGTGAAACGGACTTCGGGCCCGATCGCCGGGCTGATGGCCGGTGCGGTGCTGGCGCTCACCCCGGTCGCGGCGCTGATGTTCCGGTTCAACAACCCGGACGCGCTGCTCGTGCTGCTCATGGTCGCGGGCGCCTACTTCGTCGTGCGCGCAACGGAAAAAGCGTCGCCGAAGTGGCTCGCGCTGGCCGGCGTCGCGATCGGTTTCGGCTTCCTGACGAAGATGATGCAGGCGTTCCTGGTGCTGCCGGCGTTCGGGCTGGTCTACCTGATCGCGGCGCCGACGTCGCTGGGCAAGCGCTTGCTGCACCTCGGCGGCGCGGTCGCGGCGCTGGTCGTCTCGGCGGGCTGGTACATCGCGCTGGTCGACCTCTGGCCGACGGCGTCGCGCCCCTACATCGGCGGGTCCGAAGGGGACAGTCTGCTCGAACTCGCGTTGGGCTACAACGGGTTGTCGCGGATCTTCGGCGGCGGTGACGGCGGTGGACCCGGTGGCGGCGGAGGCGGCGGGAACACCGGCTTCGGCGGCGCGTCCGGGCTCTTCCGGATGTTCGGGTCGAGCTTCGGCACGGAGATCTCGTGGCTGCTGCCCGCCGCGCTGATCGGGCTGGTCGCCGGGCTGTGGTTCACCCGCCACGCACCGCGCACCGACCGGACGCGCCTGGCGCTGGTCCTGTGGGGCGGCTGGCTGGTCGTGACGGCGCTGGTGTTCAGCTACATGAGCGGCATCGTGCACCCGTACTACTCGGTCGCGCTCGCCCCGGCGATCGCCGCGCTGGTCGCGATCTCGGGCCGCGCCCTCTGGCAGGGCCGGGACAACCTCGGCCCGCGGGCGACGCTGGCCGGAATGGTCGTGGTGACGGCGGTGTGGTCGTTCATCCTGCTCGACCGCACCCCGGACTGGTTCCCGGCGCTGCGCTGGATCGTGGCGGTGCTCGGCGTCCTCGCCGGGACGGTGCTGGTGATGGGCGTGCCCACCTTCCGCAAGGCGGCCACGATCGTGGCGGCGGCGGTGGTCCTGACCCTGGGCGTCTCCACCGCGGCCTACGGCGTCGAGACGGCGTCGGTGGCCCACAGCGGCTCGATCCCGACCTCGGGACCGACGTCGAGCGCGATGGGCGGCTTCGGTGGCGGCGGCCCGGGCGGCTCCGGCGACGAATCGTCGTCCAGCGCGGTCGGCGAACTGCTGGCGAAGACGACGACGAAGTGGGCCGCGGCGACGACGGGCTCGCAGAACGCGGCGTCCCTCGAGCTGGCCAGCGGCAAGGCGGTGATCGGCATCGGCGGCTGGAGCGGCTCCGACCCGGCACCGACGCTGGACGAGTTCAAGGCATACGTCGCGGCCGGCGAGATCAAGTACTACATCGACGGCGGCCGCGGCGGCGGCCCGGGCGGCGGCTCTTCGGAGATCACCGCGTGGGTGACGGCGAACTTCACCGCCACCACGGTCGACGGCCAGACGGTCTACGACCTGCAGAGCTGAACCGGGAGGGCCCGGGCTTCTTCGGAGGCCCGGGCCCTTTCACGCGATCCGGCGGGCATCGCGGACCAGCGTGTCGCGGTGGGCCCGGCGGAAGACCGTCGTCTCGACGAGCGCCTCGAAGTGCCGGTACCCGCCCAGGGCTTCCGCCTCGTCGAACGCCGCGGCGGCGGCCGCGGTGCCGTGACCCCCGCACCCCGCGACGATGACGACCTCCGCGGTCGCCGGGGCGAAGGGGTTGGCCGCGCGGATGACCAGGCCGTAGTCGACGCGCGGAGCACCGGCGTCGTCGTAGCGGGGCGAGGCCGCGAAGCCGGACTTGCGGTCGTAGACCGAAGAACCGTGCTCGGCGAACCCGAGCGAAAGCACCCCGTCCAAGCGCGCGAGGACGTCTCCGGTCAGGGAATTGCCGTCCGGGCCGCCGATCAGGATGAGGTCTTCGCGGATCTCGTCCTCGGTGACCTCGCCGGCTTCGACGAGCCGCACGGCCGACCCGAGCTGGGCCTGCAGTTCGACGGCGGCCAGCAGGTCGCCCCGGTCCACCATCCCGGGGTGGCGCAGGCCGAACACCATGAGCGGCCGGGAGTCGTGCGGCGTCGCGGCCATGGCCGGCTCCTTCGGATCGTTTCTCCGAAGTCGTCGCAGGTCAGCGAGGTGTTACGAGCGCGGCCGCAGGTGGTGGCCGACGTCGCCGACGAGGTCGACCGTGGCCCGGCGTTCGGTGAATCGCCACCCGTGCGCGGTGCGCGTGAACCGGTCGGCGTAGCGGCCCGCCGCGATCGTCTGCAACGGCAGTCCCGGTGCGGCCTGCAGCACGGTGAAGTACGCCCGCCCGGACGCCGTGTCGCCGTCCAGTTCGAGGGCGACGTTGGTCGTGACGTGCTTGGTCCGCGGGGTGCCGTCCTCGTAGACGATCACGGAGTCGCGCAGCATCCGGGCGACTTCGGCACCGCGGAAGGTCCCGCCGCTGCCCACGAACGCCCCTTCGGCGAACAGTGCGCCGACGCCCTCGAAGTCCCCCGCGTCCACCAGCGCCGCGTAGGAGAAGAGCAGGTTCTCGAGCGCCTGGTAGTCGTCCACGGGAAACGATCGTACAGAGAAAGTATGGAAACCTTCCGTACCGTGGCGGCGACGGCGGCAGGGGGCCGCCGACGGGGGTGAATCCATGACGCTCGATCGCCGGAACCTGCTCAAAATCGGTGCCGGAGCGGCTGTCGCGGTCGCGGGCAGCACGCTTCTCGGCGGCACCGCGGAAGCCGCGACGACCTTGCCGCCCGTGCCGGGCATGCTGGGCGACCGGAGGGCCAACGAACTCTGGTACCAGCTCGACGAAATCGCGCTGTACCACCCGGCCCAGGAGGTTCAGGACGCCTACGCGGTGCTCTTCCCGTTCCTCCGGCAGAACGCGCCGGACGGCCTGCCCGCGAAGTGGCGGGCGCTGAGCCTCGAACCGGGCTACCCGCACAACTACGCCGAGTTCGTCAAGCCGCTCGAGGCGCCGTTGAGGACGCTTTCGACCTTGCAGCTGGGGAACTTCGACCGCTTCTACCGCGGCGACGAGGATGGCCTCACGAAAGCCTTCGCGGCTTTTGGGCAAGGGATCCTGTTCGACCCGCGGCGGGCCGACGTCGAGTCCGAAGTGCACACGATGGACGGCGATCCGCCGACGGGCTACCACTTCTGGCACGCCATCCAGCGCGCGCAGATGGTGCTGGACATCGACCGCCGCCGCTGGGCGCGGATCACGCCGATGCTCGGCTTCGCCTGGGCGCTGCAGTCGATCGCGCGTCCCGATCACCGGCACGTGAACCCGGGTCTGCCGCGCGAGCAGGTCCGGGCACAGGCGCGGTACTGGCTGCCGCGCTCGACGGCCGAGCTCGACCGCGACTTCCGTTCGTCGCCCTACCCGGACAGCACCCGCTGATACGCCGCCTGCAGCACCGGGCCCGGCGCGATCCCGAGCCGTTCGTCGAGGATCCGCCGGCCCCGGTGGTAGACCGCCACCGCGTCCGCCGGCCGCCCGCTCGCGCAGAGCGCGGCCATGAGCAGGGCCCGCGCGCGTTCCCGCAGCGGGTGTTCGAGCACGAGCCCGGTGGCCTCCGGCACCGCGCGCAGGTGGTCGCCGGTCGCCACGTCCGCTTCGATCCGGCTCTCCAGGACGGCCAGCCGGAGCTCCTCGAACCGCGCCGACTCCCCCGCGCGAAGCGGTTCGGCGATGCCGGCGAGCACGGGACCACGCCACAGGTCGAGCGCGGCGCCGAACAACCCCGCCGCGCGCCCGGCGGCACCCGCGCGCAGTTCGTCGTGCCCCGCGGAAGCCAGCCGTTCGAACTCCTCGGCGTCGATCGTGCCGCCGTCGGGCGCCAGCAGGTACCCGCCACCCGACCGGACGAGCCGCGCGGGCCGCCCGAGTCCCTTGCGCAGCCGGGAAACGTACGTGCACAGCTGAGCGTCGACGGTCGAGGGCCGGACACCTTCCCACAGCAGCGAAACGAGCCGCTCATCGGGCACCACCCGCCCGCGCGCGAGCAGCAGCGCGGCCAGCAGCGTCCGCGGTTTCCGCCCGCCGAGCACGGCCGGGTGACCGTCGGCGCGGATCACCGCCAGCGGCCCGAGAATCCGGAACTCCATGCCCCACCCCGTTCCCAAGGTACCCGGACCGACACCGCAGGCACAGGAAAGTCTCAGACGGCCCACAGGTTGGGCGCGGATCATGGAGGACGTAGGGGACGAGGAGGCCGCGATGATCACGACACGACCGGGTTACCCGCGCTGGCACACCGCGAGCGCTCAGGGGCCGCGCTCGCTCAATGCCGATGCCGTCGGTGCCTATGCCGCCGCCGGTGGGCCCGGGATCGTGTTCGCCCTCGCCGATGGTGTCGGGGATGATCCCGCTGCCGCGCGGGCCGCTCGCATCGCGTCCGCGGCCGCCGCTCGCACGCCGGTCCACAAAGGACCCGTCGAGGCCGTTCTCGCCGCGCAGCGCGCCGTTCGCGAGCAGACGCTCGGGGATGCCGTGCTCGTCGTCGCCATGCCGGCCGAGCACGGCGGGTACCGCATCGCCTGGGTCGGCGACGCCCGCGCCTACGCCTGGGACGGCACCACGCTCGGCCGCCTGACCACCGACCACACGCTCGCCGAATACTTCCGCGCCCGCCACCAGCCCGTGACCCCGCGGATGGAGCACGTGGTCACCACCAGCGTCCGCACGGCCAAGCCGGAGGAGATCGGCACGGCCGAGACGTCGGGCACGGGGCTGCTGCTGACCAGCGACGGCGTCCACAAGCCGTTGACCGGCAGCGGGATCCGCGCGGTCCTGGCCCGCCCCTGCACGGGCGCGGCCGAGCTCGTCGAAGCCGCGCTCGCCCGCGGCGGCTCGGACAACGCGACCGCCGTCTACGTCGAACCCCTGGAGGCCGACAGCACGACGGTGCGATTTCCGGTCGCCGCGTGACGCCGGCTAGGGCGGGTCTGGCAAAAGTTTCAGCTGGTTGCCGGGAAGCTGCCGGTTGTATCGGAGTTTCGGTTGCTTTCGGATGCTCAGTGGGCGTTGATCGAGGACCTGCTGCCGGTCCGCACCGGTAAGCGCGGACGCCCGTTTCGACGCACGTTCGGTCCGTGGCAGACGACCTGGACCTGGCACCGCCGGATGGCCGGCGACGGCACCTGGGACACCGTCCTGCACCGCCTGCTCGCCGAAGCCGACGCGGCCGGGTTGGTGAACTGGTCGGTGTCGGTCGATTCCACGACGGATCCGTCGGGTCGGGCGTGGTCGGGCTCGCACCGGCCCGCCCGGGTCCGTGGTGACAAGGCCTATTCATCGAGGACGATCCGCGGAAATCTGCGTGACCGCGGCATCACGGCGGTGATCCCGAGCCGGCTGATCAGGTCGGGCAATGGCGTGGTCTGGCCACTCGCTACGACAAACTCGCCGTCGTCCATCGATCAGCGGTCGTCCTCCATGCCGTGATCACCTGGGCCAAGACATTGTCAGACACGGGCTAGCCCCGCTTGAGCTGCCGGTACTCGCGCAGCACCAGCACGATGATCACGACGTCGAGCGCGGCGAAGAACGGCAGCGCGATCGAGTGGGTGTGGATCGCCCGGATGACCTCGTAGACGACGAACGCGGCGAGGATCACCGCCGCGACCGGGTACGCGCGGACGATCTTGCGGGCCAGCGCCCAGACCAGGCCGAGCTTGATCAGGCCGTGGGCGAGCAGGTACGCGACGGCGAACGTCTTCGTGTCGCCGTGGAGGAAGTTCTCCGTCGCCGACTCCAGGTGGCGGGCGAGGGTGCCGGACGGGTCGCCCAGCAGGTCGCGCGTGATGACCGCGTGGGTGAACCCGCTGACGGTCGAGGCCGGGATGAACGCGAGGATCAGCGCCCCGACGACCTGCAGCGCGCCGTCGAGGCCCTTGATCGCGATCGCGATCCGGAAGAACTTCTCGGTCGCGGTCGTCTTCGCTTCGGTCATGCCTCCAGCTCAGCACGAACGGCAGGTCAGCGCACCCGGAGGGCCCTTTTGCGCCATTCGTGCCGGGCTGGGTCAGCGGCTCTCCGCCCGCACCACGTCCTCCGCGAACGCGACCGCCGCCTTGGCCGTGTCGTCGCCGAAGATCGGGCCGTTCGCGTACAGGCCGTCGATGATCGTCATGATCCGGTCCGCCAGCCGGTCCGGGTCGGCCGCCGACGTCTCCGCCGCCAATTCACGCAGCCGCGCCCGCGCCCGCACCAGGTACTCCACCGCCACGCGGTGGGCCGGGTGCCGCGGCTCCGGGAACTCCGCCAGCGTCGCGCGCAACGCGCACCCGCGTGAGCCGGGCTCGGTCGCCCGCACCCCGGCCTCGCGCACCAGCTCCACCAGCCGCCCTTCCGGGGACGGGGACGCCGCCCGGACGCCGGCCACCAGAGCGTCCCAGCCGGCGGCGCAGCGCCTCAGGTACGCCACGACCAGGTCGTCCTTGCTCGCGAAGTGCGTGTAGAGCAGGTTCTTGCCGCAGTCGCACTCGTCGATGATCCGCTGCAGCCCGACGGCGTGCACCCCGTGCCGGTCGAACAGCCGGGTGGCGGTTCCGAGGATGCGCTCACGGGCGTCCGGCGTCGGCATGCCGGGATAGTAATGGCCTCCCCGGCTTCCGGGGAGGCCATTACGCACTCACATCGCCGGCGGCGCCGACTTCGTGCCCCAGCTCGTCGGGGTATCGCTCAGGCGGAACCGGATCTTCCCCGCGCGGAGCAGGTCCGCGTGGGAGATCCAGCTGCGGTCGTAGCCGCGGGGTCCGACCTGGACGTCCTTTGTGTACTGCAGTTTCGCCGCGCTCGCACCGGGCGCCTCGATCTCGATCTCGCGGCCGCCGGCCGGGTGGATCTCGACCTTCTCGAACATCGGCGTGCTGAGCAGGTACGTCCCGGAGCCGGGCTGGGCTTCGAAGACGCCGGTCATGCCGAAGACGAGCCACGACGAGATGGTGCCGAGGTCGTCGTTGCCGGGCATGCCGTACGGCGTGTCGGTGAAGAGCGTCCGCGCCGCGCGCAGCACCGCCGACGTCTTCCACGGCGCGCCGGTCCAGCTGTACATCCAGGGCGCGTGCAGGTCGGGCTCGTTGTTCGGGTTGAACGCGAAGTTGTTGTGGTAGTCGTACGCGCCGTGGACCCAGGAGTCCTTGGCGGCCTTCGCCGGGTCGGTGAGCAGCAGCGGCGTGTCGAAGAACGTGTCGAGCCGCTGCTCCGCCTGCGCCGGGCCGCCCATCAGGCCGAACAGCTTCGCGGTGTCCTGCTGGGCGAGCCACTGGTACTGCCACGGCGTGCCCTCGTGGAAGCCGACGGACTGCGCCGGGTCGGGGTCGCCGACGCCGGTGCCGTCCGCGGCCTTCGTGCGCGGGAAGCCGGTGAAGCCGCGGGATTCGACGCCGGTGTCCCAGAGGTTGGCGAAGTTCCCACAGCGCGCCTGGAGGGTCTTGGCCTTGTCCCGGTAGCCCAGACCGGCGGCCATCGTGGACAGCGCGCAGTCGGCGAGGGCGTACTCGAGGGTCGCCGAGCCGGCCTGGCGGGTGTCGCCGTAGGTGTAGCCCGGCAGGTCCTGGTAGCCGATCCAGCCGTTCTTCACGTAGCTCGGGTTGCCGTCCCGGCCGCGGAAGATCGACTGGTCCGCCGGGACTTCGGTGGCGTTGCGCCACAACGCGTCGAACAGCTGCCGGGCGGTGCGCTCGTCGAGCAGGCCCCGGCGGTAGTTGTCGACCACCCAGGGCGTGACGGGGTCGCCGCTCATCACGTTCGTCTCGCCGCCGGCCAGTGCCCAGCGCGGTACCCAGCCGCCGTCCTGGTAGATCTCGAGGACGGACTTGGTCATGTCCGCCGCCTTGTCCGGGTGCAGCAGCGCGACCAGCTGGTTCTGCGAGCGATAGGTGTCCCACAGCGAGGTGGCTCGCCGCTTCGCCGAGGTCGACGGCACCCGGCAGGGACCGTACAAGCAGCTGGTGAACCCGCTCGCCGCGTTCGACGCCGTCGTGCACATCGACAAGATCACCCCCTGGCACACCTTCATCGGCGCTCCGGACCGCGGCGAGGATTAGGGAGATGGCGAGTGCGCTGCACGCTCACGCCGAGTCCGTCGCTTCGCTGGGCCGCGCCTACGCGGATCTCGCCGAGCGGCACCGGACCGCGGCGGACGCCGGGCAGTTCGCCGAGTGGATCGCCCGGGCCGGCGAACTGGCGGTGGCCGCCGAGCGCCTGCTCGCGCTGGAGATCGAGCTGGCCCGCGGAGCCGGTGTCACCTGGGTCGCCGTCGCCGGTGCGCTCGGCGTCAGCCGGCAAGCGGCGTGGAAACGGTTCGCCGGGGTCAGACCTGGTGCGTGACGTGCCCGGCCAGGACGGTCGCCGTCACCGGGAGGGCGCGCAGGTCGGCAGCGGACAACGTCGACGGGTCCGCCGCCGTCACCATCAGGTCCGCCACGTCCCCCACCGAAACCCCACGACGCCCGCCCGAAGACGCGGCCAGCGCGTCCGGGAACGAAAGCGCCTGCTCCGGGTGCCACGCCGGACGGTCGTCGTCCGTGCGGAAGACCGCCGACGCGATCCCGTCCCAAGGATCCAGCGGGGCCACCGGTGCGTCCGACCCGAACTCCAGCCGGGCACCCGATTCCAGCAACGAGCGGTACGGGAACGCGCGGGAAGTCCGGCCGTGCCAATGGCGGTCGGCGACGTCGCGGTCGTCCGGCTGGTGCGCCGGCTGGACGGCCGCGATCACACCCAGCTCGGCGAACCGCGCGATGTCGGACGGAGAAAGCAGCTGCGCGTGCTCGATCCGGCCCGGGCAGCCCACCGATGCGAACGCATCCAGCGCGATCGCGTTGGCCTGGTCACCGATCGCGTGCACCGCCGGGAGCAGACCGTGCGAGAAAGCCCGCTCCATCAACGGAACCAAGGCCGACGGCGGCAACTCGAGCAAGCCCGGGGAGTCCGAACCCGGGTAAGGGTCGTGGCAATAAGCCGTGCGGGTGTTCAAAGACCCGTCCACGAAGAGCTTGAACGGGCCCACCGTCAGCAGCCCGCCCGAATCCGGGAGGACGTCGCCCGTGCGGTGGCCGCGCTCGATCGTCTGGTCCAGCAGGTGCTTCGCGATCACGCAGGAAATCCGGGCCGCCGGGGCGCCGCGGCGCGTCCAGTCCGCCACCGTGTCCGCGTACTCGTAGTCGACGATCTGCGTCACGCCCCGCGCCGCCGCCGCGGACACCGCTTCGGTCACCCACTCGTCCTGGACGTCGATCGCGGCCGTCGGGAGCTGGGCCGTCGCGCTCATGCAGTCGTTCTCCAGCAGCACCCCCGTCGGGTGGTCGCGGCCGATCAGCTTCAGCGCCGCCGGGCTCAGCCACAGCGTGTGCAGGTCCGCGCTGAACAACGCGACCGCGCGGCCGGGCAGCGCCCGCTGGAGCAGGTCCTTGTGCGGCTTGTCCGGCCACAGCCCGTCACGGAAACCCGCGCCCACGACCAGCTCCGACTGCGGCGCGGGCGTCGCCAGCAGGTGCGCCAGCAGCAGTTCGACCGCCTCCCCCGCCGACCGCGCCGCTTCCAGGGGGATCCGGCGGCGGAACGTCGCCCACTGCACGAGGTGGACGTGCGCGTCGACCAGCCCCGGCAGCAGCGTGCCGCCGTGCCCGTCGACGACCCGCGCGGCGAACCCGGCCGAACCCGGCTCGGTGATCGCCGTGACGCGGCCGTCGTTGACGCGGACGTCCGCGAGCTCCCCGCCGAGGCCCGGCCGCACGCGGCGCAGGAGTAGATCATCCATGCGACCACCCTGCCAGCCGGGCCCGTCCGGGTGAAGCACCGAGTGAGATGGGAATGAGATGGGTAGTAGCTACGGTTGTAGGAGATGGCAGCCGTCGCCCGCCGAAGGGTCAGGGCCGGTCCATGGGCGCCGCCCTCATAAGCCGCGCAGGGTTCGACTCCCTCGGTTGCCGCTCGACAGGAAGAGCCACCGCCGCGAGACGGTGGCTCTTCGCGTATTCAGCCCACCGGGATGTCACGCCTTCGCAACGCCGCCAGACCACCCGCGCCGGCCACCAGAGCGATCGCCACCAGCCACACCACCGGTGCCACCGAGAACGTTCCGCCCGGCAGCCGCGCCAGGTGCTGGAACGGGGAAATCCCCAGCACCACGTCGTTCCACCGCAACGCCGTCCCCACCAGCGACAGCAGCAGGAACGCGCCCAGCAGCCCCCACGCCGCCGCCGCGAAGCGCGGGAAGAAGCCGACCAACGCCGCCGCCAGCCCGGCCAGTACCCACACCGCCGGCAGCTGGGCCAGCGCCGCCGGGACCAGCGAAGTGCCGTACGCCGCGCCGGTTGCCAGACCGGTCACCGCCAGCAGGAACGCCGACCCCAGCACCGCGAACGTCAAGTGCGCGAGGGCCCAGCCGAGCCGGCCGACCGCCGTCGCCAGCAGCGGTTCCGCCCGGCCCGCCGCCTCTTCCGCACGCAGCTTCAGCGTCGCCTGCACCGCGTAGCCCGCCACCGCCAGGCCGAACAACGTCATCGTCCCCGCCAGGTACGCGTCCGTCACCGCGCCACCGCCGCCGAGGCGCGACAGCACGTCCGCGACGGCCTGGTTGTCCCGCATCATCTCCGCGACGTTCTTCCCGACCCCGCCCATCAGCAGCCCGACCAGCGCCAGGCAGACGGTCCAGGCCAGCAGCGTCCCCCGCTGCAGCCGCCAGGCCAGCGCCAGCGGCGACCGCAGTGACGACTTCGCGCTCGCCCGCCCCAGCCGCGCCGGCAGCAGCGCCGCGCCGAGGTCCCGTCGCGCGGACAACGCCACCGCCAGCACCACGAGCAAGCCGGTGACCACCAGGGCCACCGCGAGGACCCACCACTGCTCCCCCGCGAACGGCCGCATCCGGTGCGCCCAGCCGATCGGCGACAGCCACGCGACCCAGCCCGCCGAACCGCTGCTGTCGCCCGCCGCCCGCAGCAGGAACGCCAGGACGAGCCCGCCGATCCCGATGCCCCGCGCGCCGCCCGCGCCCCACGTGAGCTGCGCGGCGACCGCGCCGACACCCGCGAACACCCAGCCGGCCAACGAGAACCCGAGCCCCAGCGCGAACGCCCCCGCCGCCGGAACCCCTTGCGCGGCAACGCCGAGCCCGACCAGCAGCCCGTAACCGAGACAAGCGCCGCACGTGGCGATCACCGCGGCCGCCAGCCCGGCGTGCCGCCCGACGACGGTCGCGCCGGTCAGCTCCCGGCGGCCCGCCTCCTCCTCGGTCCGGGTGTGCCGGACGACCGTGAGCAGCGCGATCAGCCCGACGACCACCGGGACGAACCCGCACTGCCACGCCAAAAGGTTGCCCACCGACGAGCTGTACAGCGGGCCGTTGCGGACCACGAACGTCGCGCTGGACGCGTTGAGGTCGTAGAAGTGCTGCCGCGCCGCCGCATCCGGGTAGGCCGCCTTGATCGACGAGAGGTACCCCATCGGCGCGACCGCGAGGCAGACGATCCACAGCGGCATCAGCAGCCGGTCGCGGCGCAGCACCAGCCGCAGCAGCGACCAGGTCCCGGTCATCGCGCCGCTCCGACCGGCTCGTCGTGGCGGTAGTGGCGCAGGAACAGCTCTTCGAGCGTCGGCGGCCGGCTCACCAGGCTCTTCAACCCGGCTTCGGCGAGGTGCCGCATGAGGTCGTCCAGCGAAGCCTGGTCGACGGACAGGTGGACGTGCGAGCCGTAGGTGCTCAGGTCGTGCACGCCCGGCAGCGCCGCCAGGCCGTCCGGCACCCGCGCGAGCGACGCGTCGATGGTGATCCGGCCCAGGTGCCGCAGCTCGTCCAGGGTGCCGGACTCGACGGTGCGCCCGGCCCGGATGATCGTGACGCGGTCGCAGAGCGCCTCGACCTCGGACAGGATGTGCGAGGACAGCAGCACGGTCCGGTCGCCGCGTTCGCGTTCCTCCGCGACGACCTGCCGGAACACCTCCTCCATCAGCGGGTCGAGCCCGGACGTCGGCTCGTCGAGCACCAGCAGCTCCACATCGGACGCCAGTGCTGCGACGAGTGCGACCTTCTGCCGGTTGCCCTTCGAGTACGTCCGGCCCTTCTTGCGCGGGTCGAGGTCGAAGCGCTCGACGAGCTCGGCGCGGCGAGCGGGGTCGAGCCCGCCGCGCAGCCGGCCGAGCAGGTCGATGACCTCCCCGCCGGTGAGGTTGGGCCAGAGCGTGACGTCGCCCGGGACGTACGCGAGGCGCTTGTGCAGCTCGGTCGCGTCGGTCCACGGGTTCCCGCCGAGCAGAGTGGCGTGGCCGCCGTCGGCCCGCATCAGCCCCAGCAGGACGCGGATCGTGGTGGTCTTGCCGGCGCCGTTCGGCCCGAGGAAGCCGTGCACCTCGCCGGTGTGGACGGTCAGGTCGAGCCCGTCGAGGGCCTTCGCCGCACCGAACGCCTTGGTGAGGCCGTCGGCGGTGATCGCTTCGGCCATCGTCAGTCCTTCCGTTGGTAGGCGGCCAGCGCTTCGCGGGCCTTTTCGAGGATTTCGGGGGTGGCGAGCGGGTTCATGAAGAGGTGCCCGGCGGCCATGGACATCCGCAGCATCGCCTCGTTGGTGCCCGGTTCCTCGCCGAGCGCGCGGGCGACGTGGTCCTGCAGGATCATCAGCCCGCCGGTCATCGCGGCGAGCGCGGCAGCGACGCCCCGCGGGTCGGGCATGTCCATGCCCTGCTCGCGGAAGTAGCGCTCGGTGCCGTCGACGATCTCGGTGAACTGCGCCTCGGCGGCGGCCGAGCCGTCGATCATGGCCCGGCCCAGGTAACGCCGGTAGAGCAGCTGGCGGGCGTCGAACGTCGGGAGGAACCCCGGGTTCGCGACGCCCTTCGCCAGCACCTCCTCCTTGAACTTCAGCAGCTCGTCGAAGACGTAGGTGTCACACGCCTCGCGCAGGCCGTCCTTGGACCCGAAGTGGTGGCGGATGAGGCCGCCGGACACCCCGGCGGCTTCGGCGATGTCGAGGACCGACGTCTTCTCCATGCCGCGCTCGGTGAACAGCTTGATCGCCGCGTCGCGGATCCGGGCCCTGGCCGTGAAGTCTTCCGTGCTCATCAGCAGTCCTATACGTGCGTGTAGTCGACTACACGAGAATATAGCCCGCTATACGCACATGTAGCAAGGCCGCACTTTCACGGGGAAGCGCCGCTTCGAGTTGCCTCCTAACCGGGCATCCCGTTAGGCCATTCGGCTCGCAACCAATTGCGGTCAATGGGCTAAGTGTCTGATTGCTGACGAAGATCTCACGTTGTGTACTTCACGGACGCATCTCTTCACGAAGGGTCGTTCTCAGTGACAACGCACAGATCGCGCTGGAGACGGCGGGCCGGGATCACCGTCCTCGCCACCGCTCTCGGCGCTTCCGTCCTCGGCGTCGCCGTTCCCGTGGCGTCCGCCCAGCAGGCCCCGCCGACCTCCGGCGCGGCCGAGGGCAAGACCCTCGACGAGCACGACCGCGCGCTCGTCGCCGAAGCCGAGAAGGCCGGGAAGCCCGACGTCACGCTGCTGATCGCGGCGGAGAAGGGCCAGACCGCCGCCGCCGTGAACGAGCTGAAGGCGCTCGGCGGCGTCGTCCAGTCCACCGACACCAAGCTCGACTACGTCAAGGTCAGCGTCCCCACGGACAAGGCCGAGAAGGCCGCGAAGCTCAAGTCGGTCAACGCGGTCGACGTCGACGGCCTCGTCTACCGCGACGACCCGAAGCCCGACGGCGCGCAGGACCCCTCGCCGCAGCCGGCCCCGGGCAAGAACACCCCGCGCGTGAACCCGTACCTCCCCACCGGCGACACCTACGCGGCCCAGTTCGGCCAGGTCCTGCCCAACTGGGACGGCAAGGACACCACGGTCGCGGTGCTGGACTCCGGCGTCGACCTCGACTCCCCCGCGCTGGCCACCACCAGCCACGGCGAACGCAAGATCGTCGACTGGTACAACGCCAACGCCACCAACTCCGGTGACGGCACCTGGGTCAAGCAGTCCACGGCGACCTACACCGGCGCCTTCACCTCCAACGGCAAGAGCTGGACGGCCCCGGCCACCGGCGGCCCGTACACGTTCGGCCTCTTCACCGAGACCGCCGGCGACCTGGGCGCCGCGGACAGCGAGACCGGCGGTGACGTCAACCGCGACGGCGACCGCGCCGACTCCTGGGGCGTGCTGCAGGACAGCGTGACCAAGGAGGTCCGCGTCGACCTCAACGGCAACGGCGACTTCACCGACGAGAAGCCGATGACCGACTACGCCAAGAAGTACGACGTCGGCTTCTTCGGCACCGACAACCCGGCGACCGACATCGCCGAGCGGATGGCCTTCGTCGTCCAGACCGACAAGCCGGGCTTCGTCGGCATCGGCATCGCCGGCGCCGAGCACGGTTCGCACGTCGCGGGCATCGCCACCGGCAACGACCTGTTCGGCGGCAAGATGGACGGCGCGGCCCCGGGCGCGAAGGTGCTCGCGGTCAAGGTCTGCCTCACCGGCAGCGCCTGCACGTCGTCGGGCCTGATCGACGGTGTCGTCTACGCGGCCAGCCACGGCGCGGACGTCATCAACATCTCGATCGGCGGCCTGCCGGCGCTCAACGACGGCAACAACGCCCGCGCGGAGCTCTACAACCGCACGATCGCCGAGTACAACGTCCAGATCTTCATCTCGGCCGGCAACAGCGGCTACGGGGCGAACACCGTCGGCGACCCGTCGGTGGCCACGGACGCGATCTCGGTCGGCTCGTACATCACCAAGGAGACCTGGCTCTCGAACTACGGCTCGAAGACCCAGAACGCCGAGTCGCTGCACCCGTTCTCCTCGCGCGGCCCGCGTGAGGACGGCGGCTTCAAGCCGGACATCATCGCGCCCGGCGCGGCGATCTCCACCACCCCGCGCTGGGAGGCGCCGGGCCCGGTGGCCGGCACGTACAGCCTGCCCGCGGGCTACGCGATGCTGCAGGGCACGTCGATGGCGGCGCCGCAGGCGACCGGCGCGGCGGCACTGCTGGTGAGCGCGTACAAGGCGACCCACCAGGGTCAGCGGCCGCCGGTCGCGCAGCTGCGCGCGGCCATCAAGTCGACCGCGCGGTTCGTGCCGGGCATCGGCGCGTACGCCCAGGGCGCGGGCCTGTTCAACGTCCCGGCCGCGTTCGTCGCGCTGTCGCTCAACCCGAAGCCGGACGCCGTTTCGACGTCGGTCGAGGTGCACACCGCGCTGTCGGGCCTGCTGGCCACCCCGAACACCGGCGTGGGCATCCACGACCGCGAGGGCGTGACCACGGGCAAGGCCTACACCCGCACGTACACGATCACCCGCACGACGGGCTCGGCGAAGCCGGTGCCGTACTTCGCGCGGTGGACCGGCAACGACGGGACGTTCTCCTCGGCGTCGACGGTGGTGCTGCCGCTGAACACGCCGGTGAAGTTCGACGTCAAGGTGAACCCGAAGAACGCGGGCGTCCACTCGGCGCTGCTGTACCTGGACAACCCGCTGACCATCGGCATCGACGTGCAGACCCTCAACACGGTCTTCGCGCCGCAGGAGTTCACCGCCGCCAAGGGGTTCCAGGTCGACGTCTCCGGCAAGATCGCCCGCAACCAGGCGACCAGCTACTTCGTGCGGGTGCCGCAGGGTGCCAGCGCGCTGAAGGTGGACCTGGACGCGGGGGCCGGTGCCCCGGGCAAGGGCCAGGTGCGGTTCCTGCGCTACGACCCGACCGGTGTCCCGGCCGAGGCGAGCACCTCGACGACGTTCTGCTACCTCCCCGACGCGGGCGCGGGCTGCCCCGGCGGCACGCCGACCAGCCGGACCATCGCCAACCCGCTGCCGGGTGTGTGGGAGATCGTCGTGGAAGCGCGCCGGACGTCCGATGTGGACAATGCGGCGTACAAGCTGACGGCTTCGGTGCTGGGCACGACCATCGCGCCCAACCCGGACACGATCGCCTCGGCGACGCTCGGCCAGCCGGTCGCGCGGTCCTACACCGTGACGAACACGCTCGGCGCGTTCACCGGCAAGCTGAACGGTGCCACGCTGGGCAGCGCGAAGATCGCGCGGCCGTCGATCGCCGACGGGGCGCAGCAGCAGTACCAGATCGCGGTGACGCCGGGCTCTACATCGCTGACGGCCACGATCGGCAAGACGTCCGACGTGGGCGCCGACCTGGACCTGGTGCTGTACAACTGCACGACCGGCTCCTGCGTGCAGGCGGCGATCAGCGCAGACGGTGACTCGGAAGAGTCGGTGACCGTGGCCAACCCGGCCGCGGGCGTGTGGGTCGCGCTGGTCGACGGGTTCGCGGTGCCTTCGGGCACCACGGACTACGACTACCTCGACGTGTTCACCAACCCGGCGTTCGGTTCGGTCGCGGTGACCGACGCGAACGCGGCGCGGGCGTCGGGCAGCTCGTGGACGGTGCCGGCGACGGTCACGGCCGCGGCCGTCCCGGCGGCGGGCCGGGTGCTGCGCGGTCAGCTGACCGTGCAGACCGACACGGGTGTCACGGTCGGCTCCTCGCTGGTGCTGGTCAACTCCGTGAGCTAGTCCCGCTCAACGGAAACCGCCCCGGGTCTCACCCGGGGCGGTTTTCGTTTTCCTGGTGGGTTCCCGACGCAAGTTTGCGCATGTCCGGTGAACTCTTGCCCTCGTTCGCGACGCGTCCGTATGGTCTGGAACACTCCGCACCCACCGAGGGGTTCCCGCATGCGACGGATTTCGGCGTGGTTCGCCGCGCTTCTCCTGCTGGCCACCGCTTTGCCGGGCACCGCGCACGCCGCGGCGGCGCTGTCGGGCCGGACGCACCTGTTCTACTACCCGTGGTACGGCAGCAACGCCGGTGCATACCGCCACTGGCAGCAGGGCGGGCACACACCGCCGGACGACATCGGCGCGAACCTCTACCCGGTGCTGGGGCCCTACGACTCCGGGGACTTCTCCGGCGCCGTCGAGCAGCACATGCGGTGGATCGAGCAGTCCGGCGCCGGGGTGATCGTCTACAGCTGGTGGGGCCAGGGGTCCTATGAGGACGGTCTGGCGGCGGGCGTGCTGGAAGCCGCGGCGCGGCACGGGATCCGCGTCGCGTGGCACCTCGAGCCGTACGGCGGGCGGACGGCCGCGTCGACGGTGTCGGACATCGGCTACCTCACCGGCCGGTACGGCTCCAGCCCGGCGTTCTACCGCGAGGGCGGCCGCGGCGCGTTCTACGTGTTCGAGAGCCTGCGCATCACGGACTGGACGCCGCTGGACCAGGTGCGGTCGTCGGCGATCGTGCTGGCGCAGACGACGGACACGAGCAAGGTCGCGCACTTCGGCGGGATGTACACCTACGACGCGATCGCGGGGGCGACGGCGCCGGGCTGGCGCGACGCGGGCGCGTACTGCGAGGCGAACGGCCTGGTGTGGGCACCCTCGGTGGGCCCGGGGTACATCGACGACCGGGCGGTACCGGGCAACACGACCCCGACGCTTGCGCGGGACAACGGGGCGACCTACGACCGGGAGTGGCAGAACGCGCTTTCCTCGGGCGCCGATTGGGTTTCGGTGACGTCGTTCAACGAGTGGCACGAAGGGTCGGTCATCGAGCCGGCCCGGTCGGCCCCGCCGTCGCCGGCCTACGAGACCTTCAACGGCGCGTACGGCACTTCCGGGACGGCGTCGGAAACCGCCTATCTGGACCGGACGCGTTACTGGGCTTCGCAGCTCGCCTCGCCTTGGGTGCGGGCCTACGCCTCCTGAACCCGCGCCAGGAACGGCGCCGGCTCGGCCAAGACCCGGTGCACCACCCGGCCCGCCGCGCCCAATGTCGCGGCGTCGCCACCGAGGCGGGACGCCGACAGCACCGGTGGCGTGCCCCGGAGCCCGCCGAGCCGGGCCGACAGCACCTCCGACACCGGCTCGGACAGCCACGGGTACAGCTGCGTGAACACCCCGCCCAGCACGATGCGGTCGACGTCCAGGAGGTTCACCGCCGACGTCAGCGCGAGGCCGAGCGCGCGGCCGGCCGCTTCGCACGCCGCCAGCGCCACCTGGTCGCCGTGCGCCAGGGACGCCAGCAGCGCGGGCACGGACAAAGCATTCCCCGCCGTCAGCAACGCCTCCTGCCCGGCGAACGTCTCCAGGCACCCGCTGCCCCCGCACCGGCAACGCGGCCCGTCCGGCGCCACGACGACGTGGCCCAGCTCGCCTGCCAGCCCGCGGGCACCGGAGAACAACGTGCCGTTCACCACCAGGCCCGCGCCGATGCCCACTTCGCCTGACACGTAGAGGAAATCCCGCTCGCCGTCGCCGAACCAGAGTTCGCCCAGGGCGGCGAGGTTCGCCTCGTTGTCCAGCTCGACCGGGACGGGCAAGTGCAGCAGGTCGGCCGGGCGGACGTCCTGCCAGCCCAGGTTGGGGGCGCTGAACAGCACGCCGTCGCCGACCGGGCCGGACACCGCCAGCACCGCGCCCGCGACCTCCAGCCCGAGCCGGTGCGTCTCGGTCAGTGCCTCCGTCGCCAGTGCCTGCAGCTCCGCCAGGACCTTCTTCGGCCGTGAACCGCGGTTGTCGCGCTCGCGGCGGGCGGCGAACCGGACGTCGCCGGTGAGGTCGAGCACCCGGACCGCGAGGTAGTCGACGTTGATCTCCAGCCCCAGCGACGCCACGCGCGCGCCGCTGAGCACGACCTCGACGCCCGGCCGGCCGCGTTCGCCCGCTCGCGCGGGGCCGGTCTCGGCCAGCAGGCCCGCGTCCACCAGGTCGCCGACGAGCTTGCTGACCGTGGACTTCGTCAGGCCGGTGAGCTCGGCGAGCGCCGCGCGGGTCAGCGGGCCGCCGCGGCTGACCGCGCCCAGCACGACCTCGAGGTTGCGGGCGCGCATCGAGTCGTGCCGCACGGCCTGGGTCATCGCGTCCCTCCCTGCGAAGCACTCTAACCGGCCTCTTGACGCCCGGGACCACCGCGGCGCATATTTAGTCTACAACGTGAACTAAATGAAGGGACAGTCATGAGCGACTACGCTCCCCAGCCGGCCGACAAGTTCACCTTCGGCCTCTGGACCGTGGGCTGGCCCGCGAACGACCCGTTCGGGGTCGGGACGCGGCCGCCGCTGGACCCGGTGGAGAGCGTGCACCGGCTGGCGGAGCTGGGCGCCTACGGCGTGACGTTCCACGACGACGACCTGCTGGCCACCGAGCCCGACCGCGACGTGGCGATCGAGCGGTTCCGGAAGGCGCTGGCCGAGACCGGGCTCAAGGTCCCGATGGCGACGACGAACCTGTTCACCCACCCGGTGTTCAAGGACGGCGGCCTGACCAGCAACGACCGTGACGTCCGGCGCTACGCGCTGCGGAAGGTGCGCCGCAACCTCGACCTCGCGGCCGAGCTGGGCGCGGAGACCTACGTCGTCTGGGGTGGCCGAGAGGGCGCCGAGTCCGACGCCGCCAAGGACGTCCGCGCGGCACTGGCCCGCTACAAGGAGGGCCTGGACCTGCTCGCGGACTACGTCGTCGAGAAGGGCTACTCGCTGCGGTTCGCCCTCGAGCCCAAGCCGAACGAGCCGCGCGGCGACATCCTGCTGCCGACCATCGGGCACGCGCTGGGCTTCATCTCGCAGCTCGCGCGGCCCGAGCTGTTCGGGCTGAACCCCGAGGTCGGGCACGAGCAGATGGCCGGGCTCAACTTCGTGCACGGCATCTCGCAGGCGCTGTGGCAGGGCAAGCTGTTCCACATCGACCTCAACGGCCAGCACGGCCCCAAGTACGACCAGGACCTGATCTTCGGCCACGGCGACGTGAAGAGCGCGTTCTTCCTGGTCGACCTGCTGGAGAACGGCGGCTACGAGGGTCCGCGCCACTTCGACTACAAGCCGATGCGGACCGAGGACCCGGCGGACGTGTGGGTGTCCGCCGCGGCGAACATGCGGACGTACCTGATCCTCAAGGAGAAGGCGGCGAAGTTCCGTTCGGACCCGGAGGTCGCGGAGGCCCTGGCGGCATCCCGGGTTCCGGAGCTGTCGACGCCGACGCTGGCGCCGGGCGAGTCGTTCGACGACCTGCTGAACGACGACTTCGACCTCGACGCGGCGGCGGCCCGCGGCTACCACTTCACGCGGTTGAACCAGCTGGCCCTGGAGCACCTCTTCGGCGTCCGCTGACCGGTGCGGGGCCGCCGCACGGACTCCGTTCGGCGGCCCCGCACGGCCCGGCCGCTCACTACGATCCGGGCATGACAGTCGCCTTGGTCACCAACGTGACGCAGTACGCGGGTCCCGCCGGCGCCGGAGCCCTCGCCGCCGACGGGTTCCGGGTGGTCTGCCACGACGAGACGTTCACCGACGCCGAAGTCCGCGACAAGTTCGCCGCCGGGAACCCGGACCTGACGCCGGTCGCCGAACAGGAGGCCGCGGCGCTGCTCACCGCCGCCGGGGACCACGGCAGCGTCGATGTCGTGCTCAGCAACGACTACGTGCCGCCCGCTGCGGTCCGGACGCCCTTCGACGGCGCGCCGCTCGGCGACCTCGAGTTTCTGATGCGCCGGCTGGTGTACCGGCCCTTCGAGCTGATCCAGGCCGCGACCCCGGCGATGAAGGCCGGCGGAGGCGGCCGGATCATCCTGATGACGTCGGCGGTCGCGGTCCGGCCACTCGCCACCGCGGTCCTGTACAGCGCGGCGCGGGCTGCGGCCACCACGATGACGACCGCGGCCGCCAAGGCGCTGGGCGAGCACAACATCCAGCTCAACGCCATCGGCCCGAACTGGTTCGAGAACCCGACCTACTTCCCGCCCGGGCTCTGGGAGTCCGACGCCGACCTGCGCGCGACCGTCGCCAAGGAGGTCCCGCTCCAGCGCCTCGGCCGGCAGGAGGAGATGGGGGCGCTGATCGCGTTCCTCGCCTCCGGCAAGGCCACCCCGGTGACGGGCCAGTTCTTCGGCTTCACCGGCGGCTGGCTCCCGTGAACCGTGAAGGGCACCCTCATGGCCTTCAAGTCCACGAGGGTGCCCTTCACGGCATTACGACACGGTCAGCGTGTCGATGTCGAACAGCGAACCCGCGCCGCCCCGGAAGACCAGGTGGAGCGGGCCCGAACCGGCCGACACCGTCTCGGAGACCGTCTGAAACGTCTCCCAGCTGCCCGTGTTCGGCACCGCGACCGTGCCCAGCAGGGCGCCGGTCGCCGAGCCGTCGCGGATCTCGATCGTGCCGCCCGCGCCCGCGGAGGACACGACCGCGCTGAACCGCGTGATGCCCGCCGTGCTCACCGACGCGTAGCCGGCCCAGTCGCCGTTCTCGATGTAGCCCAGCGTCTGGCCGCCGCTCGCCGGCGCGTGCGACGCGATCTGCACGCCCGCACCCGACGTGAACGACTCACCCTCCACAGTGGACGACTGAGCGACACCGCAGTCCGCCGCGACGACCCCGGCGGCGTACCGGATCCCGCCGACCAGCTCGGTCCGGAACGCGGTGTCCGAGTACGACTCGATCGTGTGGCCGAGCCCGGTGTAGAACGCGCGGCCGCTGCCCTGCGGGTGGCACCACGTGATCGGGTGGTCGGCACCCATCTCGCCGCCGGTGTAGCTGGACTCGTCCAGCGTCTGCAGCACGTGCACCTGGCCACGCGGGTTCGTCCGGTAGTTGTACAGCTCGTCGGTGCGGGTCCAGACCGCCGGCAGGTGCGCCGTGGCCGGGTGGGTGCCGTCCTCCGTCACGAACCGGGCCGACTGGATCGCCGGGTGGCTCTTGAAGTACGCGCCGACGAGCGTGCCGTACCACGGCCAGTCGTACTCGGTGTCCGCCGCCGCGTGGATTCCGAGGTAACCGCCGCCACCCTCCACATAGGACTCGAACGCCGCCTGCTGGTTCGCGTCCAGGACGTCACCGGTGGTCGAGAGGAACACCACCGCCTTGTACGCGGCGAGCGAAGAGGCCGTGAACACCGACGCGTCTTCGGTCGCCGTCACCCCGAATCCCTGCGCCTCGCCCAGCTCCCGGATCGCCTGGATCCCCGCCGGGATCGAGTCGTGCCGGAAGCCGGCCGTCTTGGAGAACACCAGTACGTCGTACGCGGGATCCACCTGGGTCGGCATACTGCTCAGGCTAAAGGTGTCGATGTCGAACAGGGAACCGGAACCGCCGCGGAACACCAGGAACAGCGGTCCTGATCCGCTCGACACCGACGTCGTGACATTCTGGAAGACCTCCCAGTCACCGGTGACCGGCACGGTCACCGAACCCAGCAGCGTCCCGGTCGCCGAGCCGGACCGGATCTCGATCGTGCCGCCGGCGCCGGCCGACGACACCCGCGCGGTGAAGGTCCGCGCGCCGGACGTGCTCACCGGCGCGTACCCGGCCCAGTCGCCGTTCTCGATGTAGCCCAGGGTGTTCCCGCCGCTGGCCGCGGCGTGCGGGGCGACCTGGACACCCGAACCGGACGTGAACGACTCGCCCTCGACCGCGCCCGCCTGGGTGGCGGTGGCGAAGGTGAACGCGTCGAGGTCGAACAGGTTGCCCTGCCCGGTGACGCCCTTGAACACGAGGTACAGCGTGGTCGTGCCGGCCGGCCGGTTCGCCAGGTTCGCCGTCACGGTCTGGAACGTGTCCCAGTCCCCGGTGTTGGCGACGGCCGCCGATCCGAGCAGGGTGCCGGTCGGCGAGCCCGCGCGTACTTCGAGCGTTCCCCCGGGACCGCCGGACGACACGCGCGCGCTGATCGACGACGCGTTGCCCAGCGCGTACGGCGTGAACGAGATCCAGTCGCCGTCGTCGGTGTACCCGACCGTCCGGCCGCCCTCCGCGGAACCGTGGTCGGCGAGCTGGATCCCGGACTGCGCCGAGAAGTGCTCGCCCTGGCGGTGCCGTGGCTGGAGCTTGTGCACGCTGTGCGACGTCAGCCCGCCGTTGTCGGTGTACTGCGCGTCGAAGACGCCGAAGATGTTCGCCGCGGCGTCGTGCTCACCGTCGACCGGGACGGCGATCGAGCCGCTGCACCCGGTCGCCTGCGTGATCTGGTGCTGGTGGCTGTCGTGGCCCAGCAAGTACGTGACCTTGACCTTCGAGCAGTCCAGCGGCCCGTCCTCCGGGTCACTGCCGGTCACCTGGAACGGCACGGTGTCCCCGAAGGAGAACAGCTGGCCGTCCGCCGGAACACCCAGTGAAACCGAAGGCGCGGTGTTCCCGACCGTGACGACCAGGCTCGCGGTGCCGGTCAGGCCCTCCGGGTCGGACACCGTGAGCGTCGGCGAGTAGGTGCCGTTGGTGGCGTAGGTGTGCGCTGGGTTCGCCGAAGTCGACGTGGCGCCGTCACCGAAGTCCCAGCGGTAGCTCAACGCCCCGCCTTCGGGATCACTGCTGCCCGCGGAGGAGAAGTTCACGGTCAGCGGGTTCGGCCCGGACGTCTTGTCGGACGCGGCTTTCGCGACCGGGTTGCGGTTCGTGCCCGCGAGGTACTCGATCCGGTAGAGCGCCTGGTTGTCGTCGCCGGTGCCGTAGTCGAGGACGTAGAGCGCGCCGTCCGGGCCGAACGCCATGTCCATGACCTGCGTGCCGGTCCACGGGAAGTTGTCGATCGTGCCGCGGCTGCCGTCGGCGTCGACGGTGACCGCCTTGATCCACTTGCGCCCGTACTCCCCGGCGAAGTACTTGCCGTCCAGCGACTGCGGGAACTTGACCGTGGACGTCGAATCGGCGTCGTAGCGGTAGACCGGCCCGCCCATCGGCGACTCCGAGCCGCTGCCGAACTCCGGCGGCGAACCTTCGTCACCGGCGTACTTGATCCACGCGGCCTTCGGCACCGGCAGCTTGGCGAGCCCGGTGTTGCGGAACGAGGAGTTCGTCGGCCCGCCCGCGCAGTCGTACTTCGCGCCGGACGGCCCGCTCGGGAACGTGAAGTGGTTGTACGTCTCGGTCGTGGTGTTCGAGCCGGTGCAGTACGGCCAGCCGAAGTTGCCCGCACTGGTGATCCGGTCGAACTCGACCTGGCCCTGCGGCCCGCGGCTGGCGTCGGTGACCCCCGCGTCCGGGCCGTAGTCGCCGAGGTAGACGACGCCGGTCGGTTTGTCGACACTCATCCGGAACGGGTTGCGGAAGCCCATCGCGTAGATCTCGGGACGGGTGCTCGCGGTTCCCGGCGCGAAGAGGTTGCCGGACGGGATCGTGTACGTCCCGTCGGCCTGCGGGTGGATCCGCAGCAGCTTGCCGCGCAGGTCGTTCGTGTTGCCGGACGAGCGCTGCGCGTCGAACTGCGGGTTGCGCGTGGTCCGCTCGTCGATCGGCGAGTAGCTGTCGGAGGAGAACGGGTTCGTGTCGTCGCCGGTGGTCAGGTAGAGGTTGCCGGCGGCGTCGAAGTCGATGTCACCGCCGACGTGGCAGCACTGGCCGCGGTCGTTCGGCACGGCCATGACGACCTTTTCGCTGGCCAGGTCGAGGGTGTTGTCCGTCTTGAGGACGAACCTCGACAGGTGAAGCTCGCCCTTAAACGGCGCGAAGTCGGCCTCGGTGCCGTCGGTCGGCGCGTCACCGTCCGGTGTGGACAGTCGTGGCGAGTAGTACAGCCAGATGTAGCGGTTCGAGGCGAAGCCGGGGTCGGCGGCGACCCCCTGGAGGCCTTCCTCGTCGTGGGTGTAGACGTTCAGCTTGGCCGCGACGGACGTCGCGCCGGCCGCGGTGGTGACGCGGACGGTGCCGTCGCGGGAGGTGTGCACGACCGAGCGGTCGGGCAGCACGGCGAGCGACATCGCCTCGCCGAGCTCGGCCGCGCCGGTGGCGAGGGCGACCTGCTGGTAGTCGGCCGCGGGGATGTCGGCTCTGGCGGGAGCGTCGATGGTGAGCAGGAGGCCGGCGCCCAGGAGTGCGGTGCCGAACAGCCTCGCCCACTTCGCAGGGGACCTTGGGGAAGGGTGCGTCATGCTGGATCCTTCCTGATTTTGAGCGTGCTTCGCCCCGGGTTGGCGCGAGGCCGCTTTCGATCACCTTCCGACGGGGCTGGCGGTCACCCGTTGAACAGAAGCCTTACTTCGAGGAGAAGGCGGCGTCGAACGCCGCCGTGGGTGGGGTGAAGTTGAGCTTGCGGACGAACTCCAGCGCCTCCGGCGCGCCGGTCAGCCGGTCCATGCCGGCGTCCTCCCATTCGATCGAAATGGGACCGTCGTAGCCGATGGCGTTGAGCATCCGGAAGACGTCCTCCCACGGGACGTCGCCGTGGCCGGTGGACACGAAGTCCCAGCCGCGCCGCGGGTCCGCCCAGGGCAGGTGGGAGCCGAGCCGGCCGTTGCGGCCGTTGAGCTGCTTGCGGGCCTCCTTGCAGTCGACGTGGTAGATGCGGTCCTTGAAGTCCCACAGGAACCCGACCGGGTCGAGGTCCTGCCAGACGAAGTGCGACGGGTCGAAGTTCAGCCCGAACGCCTCGCGGTGCCCGATCGCCTCCAGCGTCCGGACCGTGCTCCAGTAGTCGTAGGCGATCTCGCTCGGGTGCACTTCGTGGGCGAAGCGCACGCCGACCTCGTCGAAGACGTCGAGGATCGGGTTCCACCGCGTGGCGAAGTCCGCGTACCCGCGCTCGATCATCGACGGCGGCACCGGCGGGAACATCGCCACCGTGTGCCAGATCGACGAGCCGGTGAACCCGACCACGGTGGACACGCCGAGCTTCGCCGCGGCGCGGGCGGTGGTCTTCATCTCCGCCGCCGCCCGCTGCCGGACGCCCTCGGGCTCGCCGTCGCCCCAGATCCGGGCGGGCAGGATCGCTTCGTGCCGCTCGTCGATCGGATGGTCGCAGACGGCCTGGCCGAGCAGGTGGTTCGAGATCGCCCACACCTTGAGGTCGTACTTGGCCAGCGTCTCCAGCTTCGCCTGGACGTAGCCGTCTTCCGCCACCGCGCGATCCACTTCGAAGTGGTCTCCCCAGCAGGCGATCTCGAGGCCTTCGTAGCCCCAGCCGCTCGCCAGCTCGCACACCTCCTCGAACGGCAGATCGGCCCACTGCCCGGTGAACAGGGTCAACGGTCGTGCCATGTCCTGACCTCCTGGTGAGTCCTACTCGGTTCGGATGGCCGCCAGCAGCAAGTCCTTGACTTCGGTGGCGTGGATCTTTTCGCGTGCGAGCGCCGGGTCCGAGCACAGCAGCACCGGCCCGTCTTCGGGCGAGTCGGGCAGCCGCCCGTGGCTGCCGCGCACCGGCGCCGGGTCGAGCGGGACGACCTGCATCGAGTACCGCAGGCCGAGCTTCTTGCGGGCCAGCGCGGACGCCGCCTTCAGCTTCACCGCCGGGTCGTTCGGGTCGAAGAACAGCTCGGCCGGGTCGTACCCGGGCTTGCGGTGGATCTCGACGGTCTTCGCGAAGTCCGGCGCGCGGTCGTCGCTCAGCCAGTAGTAGTACGTGAACCATGCGTCCGGCTCGGCGATCGCGACCAGCTCGCCCGCGCGTTCGTGGTCGATCCCGATGCCCGCCTGTCCCTCGCGGTCGAGGACGACGTCCACTCCGGACAGTCCGGCGACGATGTCCCGCACCCGCGGGATGTCGGCCGGGTCGGCGACGTAGACGTGCGCGACCTGGTGGTCGGCCACCGCGAACGCCCGCGACGTCCACGGGTCCAGGTACTCCATGCCCGCTTGGACGTACACGTTGAGCAGGCCTTCGCGGCGCAGCGCCCGGTTGATGTCGACCGGCCGGCTGGCGTTCGTGATGCCGTACTCCGAGAGCGCGACGACGGTGTGCCCGCCGGCGGCCGCGAAGTCCAGCAAGGGCTTCAACGCCGTGTCGATCTCGCGAGCAGCCGCCGCGGCCTGGGGCGCGTCCGGGCCGAACCGCTGGAGGTCGTAGTCCAGGTGCGGGATGTAGACGAGCGTGGTGTCGGGCTGGTCCTCGGTCATGATCTTCTGCGCCGCGGCGATGATCCACTTCGACGACGTGATCGCGGCCGTCGGACCCCAGTAGGTGAACAGCGGGAACTCGCCGAGCGCGCCGACCAGCCGGTCGTGCAGCTGCGGCGGGTGGGTGTAGGCGTCCGGGGACTTCTTGCCGTCGGCGTGGTAGATCGGCCGCGGGGTCACCGTCAGGTCGACGTCCATGCCCATCGCGTACCACCAGCAGACGTTCGCCACGCGATGTCCGGCCTGCGCGCGGCGGGCGGCGTCCCAGAACTTGTCGCCCTGCACGAGCTTGTTGTGCTGGCGCCAGAGGAAGATCTCGCCGAGGTCGCGGAAGTACCAGCCGTTGCCGACGATCCCGTGCTCGGCCGGCTGCAGCCCGGTGAGGAACGTCGACTGCACCGAGCACGTCACCGCCGGGAACACGGTGTCGAGCTGCGCGGTGAAGCCGGGTTCGGCCATCTTGCGCAGGTTCGGCATGTGCGGGAGCAGCCGGGGTGTCAGCCCGACGACGTCGATGACCAGCAAGCTCATTCGGAAACCTCTTCCAAGCCTAATTCGATCAGGGAACGCCGGGTCCAGTCCAGCTCGGCGGCGATGCCCGCGACGAGCCCGGCGTCGTCGGCGGGTGCGTCCGGGAGCACCTGCCAGGTGTAGGTCTCGACCTCGACGTGGTCGGTGCGCGCGGTGGCGCCCCCGAACAGCTCGGCCAGGGTCCCGGCCAGCACCGGCCGGGTGGACGTCAGCGGCGGCGCCGGGTCGGCGTGCAGCGGCACGTGGAAGTGCACCCGCCACGGCGCCTCGCCCGGGAGCCCGCCGGCCAGCGCCTCGTCGAGGTCGTCGGCGCCCGGCGGAGCGCTTTCGTTGCTCTGGTGCAGGAACCGGGGTTCCACGAACGATTCCAGAGCCTTGCGCGTCTCCGGGTCGGCCGGGTTCGCGGCTTCGAGGGCGGCTGACGCCTGCAGCTTGACGACGTCCAGGCCGGCCGCTTCGAGCCGCCCGAGCGCGTCCGCCGGGTCCTCGAACCCGACCGCGAGGTGGCACGTGTCGAGGCAGACGCCCAGCCACTCCTTGTCCACTTCGGACAGCAGCGACGCCGCCTGCGCGGTCGTCTCGATGACGCAGCCGGGCTCGGGCTCGAAGGCCACGCGCACCGGGCGGTCCTGCTTCGCCAGGCCCTCGGCGAGCAACTCGAGCTGGCCGCAGTCGTCCCGCCATTCGGTGCGCCACCCCAGCGGCAACGTCGAGACGCTGCCCCGGACCGCGTCTTCGGGCATCAGCTCGGCGAGCAACCGCGCCAGGTCGAGGGTGTACCGCGTCCGTTCGGGCGTCGACCAGTCCGGCCGGTACACCTTGTGCTTGACGACCGGGTCGTGGAAACCCTGGTACGGAAACCCGTTGAAAGTGACAACCTCCAGCCCGCGGGCCGCCAGCTCCCGGCCCAGCCGGGCCACCGCGGCCGGGTCCGCCACCAGCTCGGAAGCCACCGGCCGGGCCAGCCACAGACCGAGCCCCAGCCGGTCGACCCCCAGGCGTTCCCGCACCGGCTCGCCGAAGCGGGCCAGCTGGGTGAGCACGCCGTCGAGGTCCTCCGCCTGATGCACGTTGGTGCAGTAGGCGAGGTGGACGAGCGTGCCGTCGCGATGCCGGAACCTCACTTGCGCGCACCTCGCAGGATCGAGTTGCCCGCGAACTCGGCTTCCGTCGCCTCGCCTTCGAGGTCGAGACGGCCGCTCTGGCCGTAGAACTCGACCGGGTTGCGCCACAGCACCTGGTCGACGTCGTCCTCGGTGAACCCGGCGGCGAGCATCGCGTCGCCGGTCTTGCGCGTCTTGAGCGGGTCGCTCTTGCCCCAGTCCGCCGCGGAGTTGACCAGCACCTTTTCGGTCCCGTACTCGCGAAGGATGGCGACCATCCGCTCTTCGTCCATCTTGGTGTCCGGGTAGATCGAGAACCCCATCCAGGAACCGGACTCCTTGACCATCGCGACGGTCACCTCGTTGAGGTGGTCGAGCACGACGCGCTCCGGCGCGATGCCGGACTCGCGGACGACGGCGATGCTGCGCTCGGTGCCGGCCGCCTTGTCGCGGTGCGGGGTGTGCACCATCGCGGGCAGCTCGTGGTCGATCGCCAGCGCGAGCTGCGCGGCGAACGCCTTGTCCTCCTCGGCGGTCATCGAGTCGTAGCCGATCTCGCCGACCGCGACGACGCCGTCCTTCTCGAGGTAGCGCGGCAGCAGGTCGAGCACCGGCGCGCACCGCGGGTCGTTGGCTTCCTTCGGGTTCAGCGCGATCGTGCAGTGGTGGGCGATGCCGAACTGGCTCGCGCGGAACGGCTCCCAGCCGACCAGCGCGTCGAAGTAGTCGGTGAAGCTGCCGGCGTTCGTGCGCGGCTGGCCCAGCCAGAACGCCGGCTCGACGAGCGCGCGGACGCCGGCGGCGTGCATCGCCGCGTAGTCGTCGGTGGTGCGGGAGCTCATGTGGATGTGCGGGTCGAAGATGCGCATCAGGCGTCCTGTTCGTTCAGCAGCGGGAGGAGGTCGGCGGGCACGGCGCGGCCGGCGGCGGTGCGCTCGGCGGCGAACGACCGCATCATGCGCAGCAGCTCCTCGTCGGTCCGGCGGTCCAGCCCGGCGACCTCGGCCAGCGGGATGCCCATGAAGACGCACTTGAGCACGCCGTGGCGGTAGGCGGCGTCGTCCAGGTGCGCGGCGGCGTACTCCCCCATCGCGGCGGTGACGAGCCGGGTGTCGTTGGTGCGCAGGGCGTCGGCGACCAGCACGAGCCCGGCGTCGCCGATGTCCACGACGGACAGTCCACGGAGGACGGCCCGCTTCTCGGCGGCGTCGCCGTAGCGGTAGAGGTCCGGCATCTCCGCGGCCGCCGCGGGCGCGGCTTCCAGGAGCTTGACGCGGGCCACGTCGTCGACCGTCCAGCCCGGCGTGTCCGACGGACCCCGGCCGACGCGGCGGCCGACGCCCGGGAACAGCGTGCGCAACGCCGAAGCGTCGGTGGCGACCTTGGTCAGCGCGTCGTCCAGCCAGGCGTTCACGCGGCCACCGCCTTGCGCAGGAACGCCAGGGACTCGCGCGTGATCCGCGGTGCCGCGTGGCTGTCGCGCGGCAGTTCCACCGCGACCAGCCCGGGGTACGGCGACAGCGCTTCCAGCACCGGCGGGAAGTCGATCTCGCCCCGCCCGAACTCCAGGTGCTCGTGGGTGCCCCGGCGCATGTCGTCGATCTGCACGTTCACCAGCCGCGGCAGCGCACGCCGGACGCAGTCGGGCACGGACGCCGTCTCGTTGCACCGGCAGTGCCCGATGTCCAGCGTCAGCCCGAACCGCTCCGGGTCACCCAAGCGCCGGGCCAGCTCGAAGTAGCCGTCGAGGTCCTCGACGAGCATCCCCGGTTCCGGCTCGAAGCCGAGCTTGACGTCGTGGTCGTCGGCCGCCTTGAGCACGTCGGCACACCCGTCGGCCAGATGTGTCCACGCGTCCTCGGCGGAGAGGTCCGCGGGCTTGTTGCCGCTCCAGAAGGACACCGCTTCGGCGTCGAGGTCCGCCGCGATCTCGACGGCCCGGGTCAGGAAGTCGATGCGCGACGCCCGATCCGGGTCGAGGAACGTCGGCGAGTGCTTGCGCCACGGGTCGAGCAGGAACCGGGCGCCGGTCTCGATCACGACGGCCAGCCCGAGCCGGTCCAGTTCCGCGCCGAGTGACGCGACCCGGCGGGCGAGGTCCGGGCCGAACGGGTCGAGGTGCTGGTGGTCGAGCGTCAGCGCGACGCCGTCGTAGCCCAGGTCCGCCAGGACGCGCAGGGCGTCGCCGAGGCGGTGGTTGGCGAAGCCGTTGGTGCCGTACCCGAACCTCATGTCGGCGACACCTTCCGGCTCAGCGCCCGCGCGATCGGGAACGCGGCGGCGACGGCCAGCGCCGAGCGCCACGCGCCGGTGCGGGCGATCAGCCCGGCCTGCAGCGGGATCATGCCGTGGATGCCCGCGCCGACCGCGCGCCGGATCTTCGGCGCGGCCGGGTCGCGGACGGCGTCGTACTGCGCCCGGCCGGTGGTCACCGCGTACGTCCCGAGCAGCGCCGAGGCCAGCGGGCCGACGCGGCCGGCGGCGATGCGCACCCCGGCCGTGGCGGCGAGGGTGGCCGCCGGCAGCGCGGGCTTCGCACCGTCCACTTCGGACCTTGACAACGTCGTCACGGCGTACGTGTGGGCCCCGACGGTGAGCGCCGCGGGCACCGCGGCCCGGGCACCGCCCGCGCCGAGCAGGACGTCCAGCGCCCGGGTCGCGGCCATCGCGGCCGGCCCGAACACGGTCTCCTTGAGCACGAAGTCGTACGCCCAGACCGTCGCGGCCAGCGGCAGCGCGACCCGCAGGGCGGGCTTCCCGCCGGCGGCCGCGGCGATGCCCAGCCCGCCCGCGGTCAGCCCGGCCGCGACGCCGAGCGCGGTCGCCGGCTTGACCCGGCCGGACGGGATCGGCCGCTCGGGCCGTTCCATCGCGTCGAGGAAGCGGTCGGCGTAGTCGTTGAGCGCCATGCCAGCCCAGTAGAGGCAGACGGACGCGCCGGTCAGGGCCACCGTCCGGCGGCCGAAGGGCCAGCCCGAGGCGGCGGCCCCGGCGACGGCGTCCCCGGGCACGGTCAGCGCGGCAGGCGCGCGGACGAGTTCGACGAGCGCCTTCACCGGTTCGCCCACTCACGCAGGGCCGCGAACTGCGACGCGAGGTCGTGCGGGCCGTCCCCGACAGGATCCTTGAAGAAGAAGCCGAACTCGGCGACCGGGCCGGCGACGCCGTCGCGGCACGCCTTGCCGGTCAGCCGGGCGAGGTCGAGCACCAGCGGCGCGGCGAGCGCGGAGTCGCAGCCCTGCCAGGTGAGCTGCAGCGTCATGCGCGTGCCGAGGAAGCCTTCGAAGAGCACGTGGTCCCAGGCTGTCTTCCAGTCACCGAGCGCCGGGACGTAGTCGATGTGCACCTCGCCGTCGACCTCCCGGCCGAGGTTCTGCGAGAGCACCTGCTGCTTCGACGCGTTCTTGCTCGACGCCGCGCCGGGGTCGGCGAGCGTGGCGCCGTCGCCCCCGCCGAGCAGGTTCGTGCCCGACCACGAGAGGACGTTCAGCGCGCGCTGGGCGAACATCGGCGCGAGCACCGAGCGCAGCAGCGTCTCGCCGGTCTTGCCGTCGCGGCCCGCGTAGGGCTGCCCGGCCGTGCGGGCGAGTTCGTCGAGCGCGGGCAGCCGCGCGCCGGTGGACGGGGTGAAGTCGACAAAGCCACAACCCGCGCGGAACGCGGCGTAGGCGTACAACGCGCTGGGCGGCAGGGCTTCCAGGTCGTCTTCCAAGGCAGCCAAGGACTCGTGCGCCGGGTGCGGCGCGCACGGCGCTTCGGTGGAGGAGACGTTGACCACCACCACGTGGTCCAGACCCTCCCGGAACTCGGTCAGGTCCGCGACGATCCGGTCGGCGGCGGCACGCCCGCCCCCGGACGGCGCCGGCCGGAGCCGGGCTTCCGCCGCTTCCAGCTCCGCCGTGACCGCGCCGGGCAAGGTGGCCGGCAGCACCCCCGCCGCCGCAAGCTGCTCCGCCCGCTTGACCAGCGGCGTGTCGACGACGTCGTGGCCCCCGAAGACCAGGTCTCCCAGGCCGGGAAGGTCCGCGCCGGCGAAGTCCGGCAGCTCGGTCACGCAGCCCGTGCGCGCGGCGAGTCCCGCCCGCATCGCGGCGGCGCCGGCGACGGCCGTGGTGGCCACCGATCCTCGGGCGCCGATCAGCCAGACACCGATCTTCCCCATGTTCATCCTCCAGTTCGGCGAGTTCAGCCCGCGCCGGTCGCCCCCGACGGGACGCGGGTCGGGACACCACTCGGGTCGGCGAGCGCGGTGCCCCTGGGCACGCAGAGGTCCCCCGGACTACATCGCCGGAGTCGATCAAGTGTTTCCGCACGCCTTCGCGACGAAGGCACACCGGGTCTTCGAACAGGCTCTTGGCCGATACCGGCCATTACGAGTGCCGTCATCCGCTGTCCCTTTCCGGCCGTACCGGCACCAGCGCCGGATCGTCGAACACCGCCTGCAGCGCGACGTGCGCGCCGCCGCGCGAAGCCGCGGAGAACCCGAGCCAGGACAGCTCAATGCGGCAGCCCCCGATGCGCGGGGCGATCACCCGGGCCTCCAGCTCGGCCAGCATCGGGGCGAGCAGGTACGGGCCCAGCTGGGCGAAGTAGCCGCCGAGCAGCACCACGCGCGGGTTGAACACGTTGACCAGCACGGCCGCGCCGACCCCGAGGCCGGTGCCGACCTGCGCGAGCGCGTCGAGCGTCCGCTTGTCCTTCAGCTCGGCGCGGCGGCGGATCATGTCGAGCCGTTGTTCGAGGTCGAGCGACGGGTCGTGCACCGGGTCGGCCGGCGACGCGGCGAGCCGCAGCATCCCGGCCAGCCCGACGAGCGTCTCCCAGCAGCCGCGGCGCCCGCACCCGCAGACGCGGCCCGCGGGATCGACCTGGATGTGCCCGACCTCTCCCGAAAACCCCTCCGCGCCACCGAGCAGCCGCCCGCCGGAGATGACGCCGCCGCCCACGCCGATTTCGCCGGTCAGGTACACGAGGTCGGCGGTCCCGGCGACGCTGCCCATGGCGTACTCGCCCAGCGCGCCGAGGTTCGCGTCGTTGGCCGTGCGGATCGGGAACGACGGCGGGCCCAGCCGCCGGGTCAGCCGTTCGGTGATCCCGCGCACCACCGAGACGTCGGTCCAGTGCAGGTTCGGCGCGAAGGCGACGGTGCCGCTTTCGTCGACCAGTGCCGGCACCCCGATGGTCACGCCGGCCGGCACGACCCCGAGCCGGCGGCACTCCCGCAGCGCCCGCGCGGTCAGCTCCGCGCCCGCGTCGAGCACCTTCGCCACCGGAAGCGCTTGGACGTCGAGTGCCACGCGTTGTTCGAAGAGCACGGTGCCGGTGAGGTCGAGGGCGAGCGCGGTCAGGTAGTCGACGTTGATCTCGACACCGATGCCGCCGACGCCGCGGCCGTCCAGCTCGACGATCGTGCCCGGGCGCCCGACCGCGCCGGCGCGTTCCCGTTCGCCTTCGCGAGCCAGCCCGCGCTCGACGAGCTCGGCGACGAGACTCGAGACGGTTCCCTTGTTCAGCCCCGTGTCCGCGGCGATCGCCGCACGCGAGCGGGGTCCCGCGTCGCGCAGGTGCCGCAGCACGAGCGCGAGGTTGCTCCGGCGGACGGCGGCCTGGTCGGCCGGGCGCACCGGCTTGAGCGAGAAGGAGGAGTCCACGCCGACACCACCCCGGTTCGTCTGGTGGTTCAACAAATTAGGTGCGGCGAAACGATCGGGTCAACGAGGGCACCCGGCGCCTTTCGTGGACAAAAGCCACACAAATCGTTCTGACCAGCGAAACTATCGAACGCAGGCAGCAAAAGGGTCCCACGGATGGAGCACGGGTTAGGGCGCCCGCCCGCCCCAATCCCACCGCCGAACGGGACCGACTTCCGTCGTGTCCCGGTCATCGGGACACCGGAGGTCTTACCGCGGGCCGACGCGAAAGTGTCGCCGCGGCACCGAAACTTTCCGCAAGCGGTTCAGCGGGTGAAGGTCAGCGTGCCGAGCGCGGCGACCAGCGGCGCGAGCTCCGGCAAGGCCTCGGCTTCGGCGAGGGCTTCCGCCAGCGCCGTGTCGTGGGTGGGCCGCGCCGCTGTCAGCAGGGCCTGCCCCGCCGGCGTCACCTCCGTGTAGATGCCGCGGCGGTCGTCGGCGCACAGGTAGCGGGCCAGCAGCCCGCGGCTCTCCAGCCGGGTGACCAGCCGGGTCGTCGCCGACTGGCTGAGCACCACCGCGTTGGCCAGCTGGTTCATCCGCAGGTGGAAGCCGTCCTGGCGGGCCAGCGCGTCGAGCACGCTGTACTCGCTCACCGACAGCTCGTGGTCGCGCTCGAGCGCGCGTTGCAGCCGGTCTTCGATCCGCGCGTGCAGCGCGGCCAGCGTGCGCCAGCCCTGCGCACGGGCTTCGACGGCGTCGTCGTCCAGTGACACGGTTCACCTCTCCCGGGCTTGCCGCATACGTTTGCGCGCGGCACTATCAAGCCTGTGCAATATACGGCGCGTGCAACTATCTCGGACGCTCGTAGTTGCTCACGCCCACAAGACTACTCCGGAAGAAGGAAGTCCATGCCCGCCGCTCTGCTCGCCCTCGCGATCAGCGCTTTCGGGATCGGCACCACCGAGTTCGTGATCATGGGCCTGCTGCCCGAGGTCGCGGCCGACTTCGGCGTCTCGATCCCGTCCGCAGGCCTGCTCATCTCCGGCTACGCGCTCGGCGTCGTCGTCGGTGCCCCCGTGCTCACCGCGCTCGCTTCGCGGGTCCCGCGCAAGACCGTGCTGGTCGCGCTGATGGGCCTGTTCATCGCGGGCAACGTGCTCTCGGCGCTCGCCCCGAGCTACGGCCTGCTGATGACCGGCCGGGTCGTCGCGGCCCTCTCGCACGGCGCGTTCTTCGGCGTCGGCTCGGTCGTCGCCGCGTCGCTGGTCGCCCCGGCCAAACAAGCGAGTGCAATCGCCCTGATGTTCACCGGGCTGACCGTGGCGAACGTGCTCGGCGTGCCCGCCGGCACCGCGCTCGGCCAGGCCTTCGGCTGGCGCTCGACGTTCTGGGTGGTCAGCGTGCTCGGGGTGCTCGGCGCGATCGGCATCCTGGCGCTCGTGCCGCACCAGGAACCGGACCCGGGCGCGGGCCTGCGCGGCGAGCTCGCCGTGTTCCGCCGCCCGCAGGTGTGGCTCGCCCTCGCCATGACGGCGCTCGGCTTCGCCGGGGTGTTCGCGTCCTTCACCTACATCGCGCCGATGATGACCGAGGTCGCCGGCTTCTCCGGCGGTGCCGTCACCTGGCTGCTGGTGCTCTTCGGCGCCGGGCTGTTCGCCGGCAACCTGCTCGGCGGCAAGGCCGCGGACCGCAAGCTGATGCCCAGCCTGTACGTGATCCTCGCGGCCCTCGCGCTGGTGCTCGTCGCGTTCGTCTTCACCGCCCACGCGAAGGTGCCGGCCGCGATCACGATCGCGTTGTTCGGCGCGGCCGGCTTCGCGACGGTCCCGCCGCTGCAGGCCCGCGTGATGGCCAAGGCCGAGGGCGCCCCGGCGCTGGCTTCGGCGGCGAACATCGCCGCCTTCAACCTCGGCAACGCCGGCGGCGCGTGGCTCGGCGGCCAGGCCATCGAGTCCGGCCTCGGCTACACCGCCCCCAACTGGATCGGCGCCGTGCTCGCCGCGGCGGGCCTCGCCGTGGCGCTCGTCTCCGGCCTGCTCGACCGCAAGTCCCGGGTTAGTTTCGACCCCGGGGAACGGGTACTCGCCCGATGAACCACCCACCGAAAGGAACTCTTGTGACCAGCGTGCCCGTGATCGAACTGAACAACGGCGTGCGGATGCCCCAGCTGGGCTACGGCGTGTTCCAGGTCCCGGACGACGAGACCGCCACCGCCGTCAAGGCCGCGCTCGAAGCGGGCTACCGCAGCATCGACACCGCCGCCGTCTACGGCAACGAGAAGGGCGTCGGCCAGGCTTTGGCCGAGTCCGGCATCGCCCGCGACGAGCTCTTCATCACCACCAAGCTGTGGAACTCCGCCCAGGGCTACGACTCGACGCTCAAGGCGTTCGACGAGAGCATGAAAAAGCTGGGCCTGGAGCAGCTGGACCTCTACCTGATCCACTGGCCGACGCCCGAGCGCGACAAGTACCTCGACACGTGGAAGGCGTTCGAGAAGCTGCACGCCGACGGCCGGGTCCGCGCGATCGGCGTGTCCAACTTCCAGCCCGCGCACCTGGAGCGGCTGCTCGACGCGGCCGACGTCGCACCGGCGGTCAACCAGGTCGAGCTCCACCCCTACCTGCAGCAGCAGGAGGTCCGCGAGTTCGACGCGAAGCACGGGATCGCGACCGAGGCGTGGAG
Source organism: Amycolatopsis sp. NBRC 101858 (assembly GCF_030269325.1). Classification (GTDB taxonomy): domain Bacteria; phylum Actinomycetota; class Actinomycetes; order Mycobacteriales; family Pseudonocardiaceae; genus Amycolatopsis; species Amycolatopsis ponsaeliensis. The sequence continues at coordinate 1,001,642 of NZ_BSTD01000003.1, forward strand.
CCCGCTGGCCAAGGGCGGCTCGCTGCTGGGCGACCCGATCGTCGCGGAGCTGGCGGTCAAGCACAGCCGCACGCCGGCGCAGATCGTGCTGCGCTGGCACCTGCAGCTGGGCAACGTGGTGATCCCGAAGTCCGTGACGCCGTCACGGATCGCGGAGAACTTCGACCTGTTCGGGTTCACCCTCGCGGAGGATGAGCTGGAGTCGCTGACCCCGCTGGACCGCGGCGAGCGCACCGGCCCGAACCCGGACACGTTCAACGCCGCCTGAGCGCGCACGCCCGTCCCGGCACCGCCGGGGCGGGCGTCACTGCTTGCGGGCGACTCCGCCCAGGGTCAGGAAGTTCAGCTCGCTCAGCGGGTGGAGCCGGGGGCCGTCGGGCCACCATTCGTGCAGGTAGACCAGCCCCGGCCGGAGCAGTTCGGTGCCCTCGAAGAACGCCGTGATCTGTTCGCGGGTGCGGTACACGCTGCCGAGGCCGGTGCCCTGGAAGCTCGTCTCGAGCAGCCGCGCCAGTTCTTGGCGGGGCGAGTCCTCTTCCGGGTCGAAGTTGTGCGTGAGCAGCAGGTACGAGCCGGGCGCGAGCGCCGCCACGTACTCCGCGACGATCGACTTCGCGCGCTCGAAGTCGTCGATGTGGTGGACGATCGACGTCAGCATCAGCGCCACCGGCCGCGTGAAGTCGAGGTACTCCTTGACGACCTCGTCGGCCAGCGTCTCGGCCGGGCGGGTCAGGTCGGCGCCCGTCACGTGAGTCAGGTAGTTCTCCTCGAGCAGCGCCCGGCCGTGCACCTGCACGACCGGATCGTTGTCGACGTACACGACCTGCGCGTCCGGGTTGTACCGCTGGGCCACCTGGTGGGTGTTTTCCGCCGTCGGCATGCCCGAGCCCAGGTCGAGGAACTGGTCGATGCCGCGTTTCCCGGCGAGGAACCGGACCGCGCGCACCAGCCAGTCGCGGTGCTCCTTGGCCATCGTGCGGGCGCCGGGCGCGATCGCGAGCAGGCGCCGCATCGCTTCGCGGTCGACCTCGTAGTGGTCGTGGCCACCCAGCAGCGCGTCCGACAGCCGGGCCAAGCTCGCCTTGGAGAAATCGAGGGAAGCCGAGCCTCCCTCGGTTCCGGACCGCAGGTCGCCAGGCGTCATCGACTGTTCTCCCTTGTCTGTGGCGCCGGCCCCCTGCCCGGGCCCGGCCACCTGTGTCCGGCAACGGACAGTGCACAGACTACGACATGCCGTTCATCAAGAGAACCGGGCCGAAGGGCCTTACCTGCCAGGGACAACTACCCGATCGTCCATTCGCGCCACATGTGTCCGCCGTCCGTGGTCCGATACAGGGCGGAGCCGCCGTCGGCGTCCGGCTGGCCGTCGACGACCACACCGGTGCCGCCACCGGGGAAGTCCAGATCGGTCAGGCTGAGCCCGCGGTCGGACAGCACGCTCGTCGTCCAGGTGCGGCCGCCGTCGGCCGTGCTGTGCAGGAACCCGGTGCCGCCGCCCTCGGCCGCGACCGTCGCGGACGACGGTGACGCCGCCGCGAAGCCCTGCGTGATCCCGGCGAACGGCGCCGCGTCCCCACCGCTGAACGTCCCGCCGAGCTTCGCCGCGTGCCGCAGCTGCCGCTCGGTCGAGCCGGGCTGCGGCGAACCGGGGCTGCTGCTGCACAACGCCACGACCTGCCGGTCGCGGACCCCGGCCAGCGAAGCGACCGACCCGGCCGGGCACGGCGGTTCGGCCGGGGTGAAGCGGACGCCGTCGCGCGAGGTCCAGTACTTCTCCGTGCCGTAGTCCGTGCCGAGCGCGACCTGCAGCCCGCCGCCGACGGCCAGGTCGCCGTAGGTGATCCCGCCGGTGGCCGCGAAGCCGGGCACCGGGAGCAGCACCGGCGAGCCGGCGATGCCGGAGTACAACCGCGTCGAACCGTGCCCGTCGCCGAAGGTGGTGAGGACGGCGAAGACCCGGCCGGCGGTTTCGGTGATCTTCGAGAGGTAGTAGGGCTCCCGCGCGCCGACCAGGCCGACCGGGTGCCAGCTCACGCCGCCGTCGCGCGTCGTGCGCACGCGGACGCCGTCGCTGACGTACGCGACGCGGTCGCCGGTGAAGGTCAGCGCGACGTGGTTGTGGTTGTCCGGCAACGCCATCGGCGGCGCGCCGAGCCGGCGCCAGTGCGTCCCGCCGTCGGTGGTGCCCAGCAGCGCCGGGCACCACGACTTCGCGCAGGGCGAGTAGCCGAGGACGTACCCGGTGGCCGGGCTCGTCCAGCTCGTCGACGCGGGCCGGAACCCCCTCGGCACAGCGGATTCCGCGGTGGCGGGCGAGGCCGACACGGCCAGGAGGGTGAGGACGGACGCGAGCAGCGCCGGGATTCTCATGATCACCTGGACGTGCCGCGCGGGACGGGGTTGCCCGTCCCGCGCGAGGTTCCCTCCCGCGGCTCAGCGCGCCGCGGCCAGCCGGGTGTCGAGCTCCGCGAGGTCGGCCACGAACCAGACGTTCCGGCCGCGGTCGGACTCCCGCACGACGTCCCGGAAGGCGGTGCTCGCCTCGACGTGCGCGCGGACGTCGCCGAGCAGCACCAGCCGGAAGCCGTACTGGACGATCTTCGAGAAGAAGTGCCCGATCAGCTTGGTGTGCATGTCGAAGAACCGGGCGGGGAACCGCTCGACCGGCACGACGAGCACGTCGACCTCGTGGCCGTAGGTGGCGCCGACGAGGTCGACGGCGTCCTGCTCGGTGGCCAGCTCCGGCCCTTCGGACGGCACGAACCACACCCCGGTGCCGTGGCGCTGGTCGATCACGATCCCGCTCCTCTCAAGAACTCCACGGTGGCTTCCGCCCAGCCGGGCAGGAAGTGCCCGGCCTCTTCGGCCAGGCGGACGTCGGCGTCCGGCCGGGCTTCCCGCAGCTTCGCCGCGGCGTCCCGCTGGTCGAGCAGGACGTCGCGCGCGCCGAAGTGGGCCTGCACCGGCATCGCGAGTGCGCGCAGCCGCTCGACCGGGAACGCCGGGATCGGCTCCAGCCGCGGCTTGAAGTGCTCGAACGTCGCCAGGGTGAACTCGCCGATCGCGCGCCGCCCCGGGTCGGCGGGGCCGCCGTGGGCGACCATGGCCAGCGAACGCCGTCGCCCCCAGCCGCCGAACCGGCTGTAGGCGGCGAACTTGAGCAGCGGCGCGACCCGGCGGCGGCCGATCCCGGCCGGGTTGACCAGCACCAGCGCCGAAACGCGCTGGGGACGGCGCAACGCGTGGTCGAGGGCCCACCAGCCGCCCAGCGAGGTGCCGAGGAAGGCCGCGCGGGGCAGTTCGAGCGCGTCGAGGACGTCGTCGAGCCACTCGGCGTAGGCCGGCGACCCGAGCGGCGGCCGCGCTTCGACGGTCCGGCCCGGCTCCCCGGGCGCGTCGACGGCGTGCACGCGCAGGTGCTCCGCGAGCGTCGCGATGTCGGGCAGCCAGTGCGCGGCGGTGCCCCCCGGAGCCCTGCAGCGCGACGACCGGCGGCGCGTCCACCGGACCGGAGACCACGGCGAAGGTGTCCCCGAGGCGGGTCTCGAACGTGTGTGCCTCGGACGGTACGGGCCAGTCTTCGAGGAGGGCGTCGTAGCGCTGCCGGACGGCTTTCGCGCCTTCGGCCGACCGGTAGACGGTGGTCACGTCAGCCCCTCGGTGAACGAGGCGACGAAACGCAGCAGGTCCGCGCCGGCGGCGAGGTCGCCGAGCACGATGATCTTCATGGTGGCGCGCTCCTTGTCGTAGATGGTTTCGACGCGCAGGGGCCGCTCACCCCCGTCCCGCGGCCCGTTCACCGAGGCGACGACGACGGTGGCGATCCGGTCGGCCGTCGCGCGGTCGACGCCGCTGACCTCGGCGACGCTCGAAAGCTCGGCGACGGGCCGGTCCGGCCGCGGTTCGGCGACCGGCAGCCCGGTGAATGCCTCGAGATCGTCGGCGGTGATGCGGTACTGCTTGCCGATCCGGACCGCCTTGAGCCGCCCGTCCCGCACGTAGTTCCGCACCGTGCGCACGTGCAGCCCGAGCTTCGCGGCGACCTGGTCGACGGAGAAGACCTCCTGCGCCATGACCCTCCTTATGTTCCGCAAACTACCCTACCATGTCAACCCTCAGGGAAGTTTGAGGAACATGCGGTTCGCTCACCCGGGTGACGGGTATCCCCCGGTGTTGCTCCCGATCGCCCAGGTACGTCCACATCGGACAGTCGAAAGGACGGCGACGTCGATGCCGTATCCCCCGCCCCAAGAACCGTACGAACCGCCGTACGAACCGGCTCCGGCCGAAGAAGTCGTGGAGCGCACCCACCCGCGCATCCGGATCGTGCGGACGGTCAACGCCCTCATCCACCTCGTGTGCGGGGTCTTCGCCCTGGTGCTCGCCGTGCACATCCTGCTGGTGTTCGGCGAGGCGAACGCCGCGAACGGCTTCGCGCACCTCATCTCCGAGTGGTCGGCCGGCGTCTCGCTCGGCCTGCGCAACCTCTTCACCCCGGACAACGAGAAGTTCCGGGTGTTCTGCAACGACGGCCTGGCCGCGGTCATCTGGCTGGTCATCGGGGCCGTGCTGACCGACGTCATCACGCGCATCGGCGCTCCCGGCCCGCGGCGGGTCTGGTACCGGCGCCGCCGCAGCTACTACGGCTGATCCAGCGCGCGAAGAAGCCGCCCCGGTCGCGACCGGGGCGGCTTCTTCCTGCGCTGGGTCAGCTCTGCGGCTGTTCGGCGACCGGTTTGACGGGCTCCGGCTCCGGCTGCGCCGCGACCTCGGCGGGATCGGCGGGCCGGGGAGTGGGGACGCCCTGGGCGGCGACCACGTCGAAGTGCTCCCGGCACCAGCGGCCGTAGCGGCGTGCCTGCACTGTCATGGTGTCCACCTCCTCTCCACGGGCGATCCTGGTCACACCCTCAGCGTCCTCCGCCGGGCCGCCGAAAGCCAACAGATTTAAGCCGGACTTAAGGACACGAGCGGGTGAATGTCTACAAAGGACTTCAGCCCGCGAACTCCCGCACGACCGTCCGGCAGAACGCCGGCAGGTCGTCCGGGTTGCGGCTCGAGACCAAGCCGTTGTCGACTACGACTTCTTCGTCGACGACGGTGGCCCCGGCGTTACGCAGGTCGGTCCGGATGCTCGGGTACGACGTCAGCGTGCGGCCACGCACGACATCCGCTTCGACGAGCGTCCACGGACCGTGGCAGATGACGCCGACCGGCTTGCCCGCGCGGACGAAGTCGCCGACGAATTTCACCGCTTCGCCGTTCGCCCGGAGGTTGTCGGGGTTCATCGTGCCGCCCGGGAGCAGCAGTGCGTCGAAGTCGCCGACGCCGACGTCGGCCACCTTCCGGTCGACCGCGAACCGGTCGCCCTTGTCGATGTCGCCGTTCATCGCCTGGATCTCGCCGGTGTCCAGCGACACCAGCTCCACCGTCGCGCCTTCGTCGAGGACGGCCTGGCGCGGCTGCTCCAGCTCGACCTGTTCGACACCGTCCGCGGCGAGGATCGCGACGCGGCGGCCGTGCAGTGCGTTCGCCATGAATCTTCCTCCGTCGAGATCAATGCACGGAAGAATTACCCCCTCCGGAGGCGGTCAAACGCGGTCCACAAAGGACTCAGTCCGAACACTCGATAGCCAGCACCGCGATGTCGTCGTGGGCCGAACTGCCGAGCCAGTCGCGCACGGCCTGCCGCAGCCGCCGCACGACCTCGCGGGCGGGCTGGCCCGCCGCGGTCGCCAGCACCGCGCGCAGCCGGTCGTCGCCGAACAGCTCCGTCGGGTCGTGCCGGTTGCGGGCCTCGGTGATGCCGTCGGTGTAGAGCAGGCCGACGTCGCCGCGCTCCAGCCGCACCTCCGCCTCGGCGAACCGGGCCTGCGGCGAGATCCCGACCAGCGTCCCGGGCACGGTGACCTCTTCGACCACCCCGCCCCGGCGGACGATCAGCGGCGCCGGGTGCCCGCCGGAGGCCAGCGTCAGGCCGACCCCACCGTCGGACGGCCGGGCCGTGCCGAGCACCAGCGTGGCGAACCGGCTGCTGCCGCCGGCGATGAGCAGCTCGTTGAGCAGCCGCAGCAGCGTCCGGCCGTCGCGCTCGACCATCGCGAGCGCGGTCAGCGCGTGCCGGACCCGCCCGGTCAGCGCCGCGGCCTCGGCGCCCTTGCCGCAGATGTCGCCGAGCACCAGGAACGCGCTGCCGTCGTCGTGCGCGAGGACGTCGAAGAAGTCGCCGCCGACCGCGAGCACCCCGGCGGCCGGCTCGTACCAGGTCTCGAACCGGGCGCCGTCCAGCTCGGGCGGGTCGACCGGGCGCAGCGTGGTCTCCAGGCCGCGCGTGGCCTCCTCCTGGCGGGCGTAGCGCTGCGCGTTGGCCAGGGCCGTCCCGGCCGCCCTGGCGAACTCGACCACCGCGCGCCCCTGCTCGGCGCCGAACTCCGGGTCCGCCTTGCGGCCCAGCAACAGGGCACCGGTGACGCCGGAGCCGCTGTTCGGGCCCAGCGACACCACCGCGACCTCGGCGTGCCCGGCGAACCGGTCGGCGACGACCGGGGGCAGCGTGGCGACCTCGGGCTCCGGCACGGGGGCCGACTGGGGCTTGCCGGTGGCCGCGAACGTCGCCGCGAGCACCGGCGCGACCTGCGCCGGGACCCGGCGGATCCGGCCGTGGCCGTGTGCCGACGGGCGCTCGCAGCTCCACCACTCCCACCGGCCGCGGGTGGTCGGCAGCAGCACGAAGACGGTCTCGGCCAGCGCGGAGGAAGCCAGCTCGGCGATCACCCGCGCGGTGCCGTGGCGCCCGCGCGCGGCGGCCAGCCGGGGCCCGGCCTCGGCGAGGAAGTCGCCGACGTGCCGCTGCGGGACGTCTTCCGCGGGCACGGTCCAGGCGTGCCAGCCGCCCGGCAGGGCCCGGACCCGGGCCGGACGGCGGTTGCCCGCCACCTCGACGTGCCCGGAGGTCTCGGCGACCGGGTGCAGCCGCGGCTCGGCGCCGCCGGTCAGCGTGTTCGCCGCCGGGTTCGCCCAGCGCAGCGCGCCGTCGGCGTCCTGGAGGAACACCGCGTCGCGCACGTCTTCGAGGACGGCCCGTCCGAAGGCGTCGAAGCCCGGCGGCGCGTCCTCACCGGACATCGGCGGCAGGGCCGCCGAGGCCGGGGCCGGACGTGACACCATGCACGGACCTCCTGCCTCCGGACAGCTATCGCACGGTTACCGCGTGAGCGGGCGGACTGGCTCGAAGTGTAGGGCGAATCATGACACGCTGGGTCATGGACCATGGCTGGCGCATGCGTGGTGGAGAGGGTCGGCACACATGACAACGGAATCCCAGAGCGAGGCGGCGGCGCTGGAGCGGCTGCTCGTGGCGGTGCGGGATCTCGGGGACGGCAACTTCCGCCGGCGGCTCGTGCCGCACGGCGACGGCATCTCGGCGCAGCTCGCGGTCGCGTTCAACGACATCGCCGAACGCAACCAGCGGCTGGTCAGCGAGCTGCTGCGGGTGCGCGCGGCCGTCGGCCAGGACGGCAGGCTGAGCGAGCGGCTGGAGGCCGAAGTCGGCCCCGGCGGCTGGAGCACCGCCGTCGACAGCGTCAACGGCCTGGTCGAGGATCTGACGCGGCCGACGATCGAACTGGACCGGGTGCTCGGCGCCGTCGCCGAAGGTGACCTCTCCCAGCCGATGACCCTCACCCTGGACGGCCGTCCGCTGCAGGGCGCGTACGCGACGCTGGCGAAGACGGTCAACGGCCTCATCGCGCAGCTGTCCCGCTTCGCCGCCGAAGTGACGAGGCTCTCCGGCGAGATCGCGGGTGAGGGACGTCTCGGCGGCCAGGCGGTCGTCCCGGGCGTGTCCGGGACCTGGCGCGACCTGACCGACTCCGTCAACTTCATGGCCGACAACCTGACCGAGCAGGTCCGCAACATCGCGCAGGTCACCACGGCCGTCGCGCGCGGCGACCTGACCCAGAAGATCAACGTCGACGCCCGCGGCGAGATCCTCGAGCTCAAGAACACCATCAACACGATGGTCGACCAGCTGTCGTCGTTCGCCGACGAGGTCACCCGCGTCTCCCGTGAGGTCGGCTCGGACGGCAAGCTCGGCGGCCAGGCCCAGGTGGCCGGCGTCGCCGGGACGTGGCGCGACCTCACCGACTCGGTCAACCAGATGGCCGACAACCTCACCGACCAGGTCCGCGGGATCTCGCAGGTCGCGACGGCGGTGGCCAACGGCGACCTGACGAAGAAGATCGAGGTCGACGCGCGCGGCGAGATCCTGCAGCTGAAGAACACGCTCAACACGATGGTCGACCAGCTCTCGGCGTTCGCCGGCGAGGTCACCCGGGTGGCGCGCGAGGTCGGCTCCGAGGGCAAGCTCGGCGGCCAGGCCGAGGTGGCCGGCGCGGCCGGGACGTGGCGCAGCCTCACCGACTCGGTCAACGGCATGGCCGACAACCTCACCGACCAGGTCCGCAACATCTCGCACGTGACCACGGCCGTGGCGAAGGGCGACCTGACCCAGAAGATCACCGTCGACGCCCGGGGCGAGATCCTCGAGCTCAAGACGACCATGAACACGATGGTCGACCAGCTCTCCGCGTTCGCCGACGAAGTCACCCGCGTCGCCCGCGAGGTCGGCACCGAGGGCCAGCTGGGCGGGCAGGCGCAGGTCCCCGGCGTCGCCGGCACCTGGCGCGACCTCACCGGCTCGGTGAACTTCATGGCGAACAACCTGACCACCCAGGTCCGCAACATCGCCCAGGTTGCGACGGCCGTGGCGCGCGGCGACCTGACGCAGAAGATCGCGGTGGACGCCCGCGGCGAGATCCTGGAACTCAAGACGACGCTCAACACCATGGTCGACCAGCTCTCGGCGTTCGCGGACGAAGTCACCCGCGTCGCCCGCGAAGTCGGCACCGAAGGCAAGCTCGGCGGCCAGGCCACCGTGCCCGGTGTCGCCGGGACCTGGAAGGACCTCACCGACAACGTCAACTTCATGGCGAACAACCTGACCGACCAGGTCCGGAACATCGCCACGGTGACGTCGGCGGTCGCGAAGGGCGACCTGACCCAGAAGATCTCGGTCGACGCGCGCGGCGAGATCCTCGAACTCAAGACCACGCTCAACACGATGGTCGACCAGCTGTCCGCGTTCGCCGACGAAGTCACCCGCGTCGCCCGCGAAGTCGGCACCGAAGGCAAGCTCGGCGGCCAGGCCACCGTCCGCGGCGTCGCGGGCACCTGGAAGGACCTCACCGACAACGTCAACGTCATGGCCACCAACCTGACCGACCAGGTGCGCAGCATCGCCACCGTGGCGGCCGGCGTGGCCAACGGCGACCTGTCGAAGAAGATCGCGATCGTCGCCCAGGGCGAGGTCGCGGCGCTGGCCGAGACGCTCAACGGCATGGTCGAGACGCTGCGCGCGTTCGCCGACGAGGTCACCCGCGTCTCGCGCGAGGTCGGCACCGAAGGCATCCTCGGGGGCCAGGCGCGGGTCCCCGGCGTGGCCGGGACCTGGAAGGACCTGACCGAGAACGTCAACTTCATGGCGCACAACCTGACCAGCCAGGTGCGCAACATCTCGCAGGTGACCACCGCGGTCGCGCAGGGCGACCTGACGAAGAAGATCGACGTCGACGCCCGCGGCGAGATCCTCGAGCTCAAGACGACCATGAACACGATGGTCGACCAGCTCTCGGCGTTCGCCTCGGAGGTCACGCGCGTGGCGCGCGAGGTCGGCACCGAGGGCAAGCTGGGCGGCCAGGCCGAGGTCGGCGGCGTGTCCGGCACCTGGCAGCGGCTCACCGAGAGCGTGAACCAGCTGGCCGGGAACCTGACCACGCAGGTCCGCGCGATCGCGCAGGTGGCGACCGCGGTGACGGCGGGCGACCTGACCCGGCACATCGCGGTCGACGCGTCCGGTGAGGTCGCGGACCTCAAGGACAACATCAACCAGATGATCGCGAACCTCAAGGAGACGACGAGGACCAACCGCGAGCAGGACTGGCTGAAGACGAACCTCGCGCAGCTGTCGGGCCGGATGCAGGGGCACCGCGACCTGGCGTCGGTCGCGGCGCTGATCCTGTCCGAGCTGGCGCCGCTGGTCCGCGCCCAGCAGGGCGCGTTCTTCCTGGCCCGCGACGACGACCGCGACGGCACGGTGCTGGAGTGCATCGCCGCGTACGGCCTCGCCCAGTCCCGCGCCGGCCTGCGGTTCGCGATCGGCGAGTCGCTGATCGGGCAGGCCGCCGTCGACCACCGCACGATCCTGGTCCAGGACGCGCCGCCGGAGTACGCGCTGGTGTCGTCCGGGCTCGGCTCGGCGTCGCCGGTGAACCTGATCGTGCTGCCGGTGCTGTTCCAGGGCGAAGTGCTCGGCGTGCTGGAGCTGGCGTCGGTCAACGAGTTCAGCACGGTCCACCAGGACCTGCTGGAGCAGCTGCGGCACACGATCGGCGTCAACGTCAACACGATCCTGTCCAACTCGCGCACGGAAGCGCTGCTGACGGAGTCGCAGCGGCTGGCCCAGGAGCTGCGGGCGCGCTCGGAGCAGCTGCAGGCCCAGCAGGGCGAGCTGCGGCGGTCCAACACGGAGCTGGCCGAGAAGGCGGCGCTGCTGGCCCAGCAGAACCGCGACATCGAGGTCAAGAACAGCGAGATCGAGCAGGCGCGCCAGGAGCTGGAGGAGCGTGCGGGGCAGCTGACGGTGGCGTCGCAGTACAAGACCGAGTTCATGGCGAACATGTCGCACGAGCTGCGGACGCCGTTGAACAGCGCGTTGATCCTGGCGAAGCTGCTGTCGGAGAACCCCGAGGGCAACCTGACGGAGAAGCAGATCCAGTTCGCGAAGACGATCTACGCGGCGGGGTCCGATCTCCAGCAGCTGATCAACGACATCCTGGACCTGGCCAAGGTCGAGGCGGGCCGGCTGGACATGCAGATGTCCGACATCACGCTGCCGGAGCTGGTGGACTACGTCGAGTCCCTGTGCCGCCCGCTGACGGCGGACAAGGGCCTGGAGTTCGCGGTCCACATCGACCCGCCGGTGCCGGGCAGCGTCCACACCGACGAGCACCGCCTCCAGCAGATCTTGCGCAACCTGCTCTCGAACGCGGCGAAGTTCACCGACGAGGGTCGCGTCCGCCTCCACATCCGGGCGGCGGATCCGGCCGAGGTGGAGCAGGAGGCGCTCCGGAACGCGCCCGGCATCATCGCGTTCGCGGTCGAGGACACCGGGATAGGGATCCCGGAGGAGAAGCTGGCGGTGATCTTCGAGGCGTTCCGCCAGGCGGACGGCACGACGAGCCGCAAGTACGGCGGAACGGGTCTCGGGCTCAACATCAGCCAGCAGCTGACGGAGCTTCTCGGGGGCGAGCTGCGCGTGGTGAGCGAGCCGGGGGTGGGCTCGACGTTCACCCTCTACCTTCCGGTGGCGGCGGCCAACCTGGTGGACCCGGCGGTGACGGCGCTGTCGTCCCCCCGCCTGCCGGCGGTGCCCAGCACGGTCCTGGTGGCGGCTCCCGACGTGACCCCGAAGCGCTTCCACGGTGAGAAGGTCCTGATCGTCGACGACGACCTGCGCAACGTGTTCGCACTGGCGGCGGTCCTGGAGCAGGCGGGCCTGGAGGTGGTCTACGCGGAGACGGGCGTGGACGGAATCAGGGCACTGGAGCGCCACGAGGACACGGCACTGGTCCTGATGGACGTGATGATGCCGGAGCTGGACGGCAACGCAACGATCGCAGCGATCAGGGCCGAGGCGGCGAACGCGGACCTGCCGGTGATCGCGGTGACGGCGAAGGCAACCCCGGAGGACCGGGCCAGGACGTTGGCCAGCGGCGCGGACGACTACATCACGAAGCCGGTGGACACGGACAAGCTGCTGGACGTGATCGCAGCATCGTTGGAAGCGGACGCCGCATCGTTCGGAGCGGGTGACGGGAATCGAACCCGCGTAGCTAGTTTGGAAGACTAGGGCTCTACCATTGAGCTACACCCGCGTGCCCCCGGAGGTACCCGGGTGCGAGGCCAGCTTAGCGTGACCCGCTAGGCTGACCGCACACCCCCCTGGGGGTGTCACGGGATGTGGCGCAGCTTGGTAGCGCATCCGCTTTGGGAGCGGAGGGTCGCAGGTTCAAATCCTGTCATCCCGACCAGCAGTACGGCTTTGACCAGCAAAAACGGCGGGACCACTTCACAGAAGCGGGGCCGCCGTCTCAGTTTCCGTCTCAGTACAAGCCGTTATACGGCTCAAACCACCACGCGCAAGCCGGGCGGCTCCTCGTCGCCGGGGCTATCCCCTGACGCCTTCGCGGCGTCGAGCAGTCGCTGAAGCTGGTCGATCAGTGAGGAGGGGTCAGGCTGCGCCACCGGCGTGGGCTTGGCCGCCGGGGGCGCGTCGCTCCACAGGAAGTTCTCGACCTGGTCGGCAATCCCGGCGACAACTTCGGTGGGCACGCGCACGTACCGTTTCGCGACCGCCGCGTCGCCCCACCCCATCACTTCCATGATCGCGGGTAGAGGGACCTTCAAGACCAGCAGCATCGTCGCCGCGGTGTGCCGCGCGTCGTGGAGCCGGGCGTCGCGGACTTTGGCCTCCGCCAGCAGTGTCTTCCACTCGTCATGGTCGGCGCGCGGGTCGATCGGTCGGCCGGTGGGCTGGGTGAACACCCAGCCGCCCTCATGCCACTCGGTGCCGGCGAACTCCCGTTTCTCGTCTTGTGCCGCCTTGTGCTTGCGCAGTAGATCGAGCAGTGGCCTGGGAATGCCGACGGTGCGGCGCCCGGCCTTCGACTTCACGTCGACTTCGCGAAGGCCGCCGCCGTGACGCTTCGGGCAGGAGCTGGCGTGCCGCACGCAGTCCGGCGAGCAGACCGGCGGACAGTTTGCGTGCCGAGTGCACGTCGGCGGGCACGGTGCGAGCTTGTGGAGCCGCTCGCCACACCGATGCGAGTCGTCACAGCCGTGCTTCCACTTGTACCGCTGGAGCTGGCGAGGCGTGCGCAGCAGGCCAGCGTCAAAGTCGAGCCGCGACCACTTCAAGCCGAGCGCTTCACCACGGCGCAGGCCGAGCGCGAGAGCGATCACGAATCGCGCGCCATTGCGCCGGCCTCGAGCGGAGGCCAGGACACGCTTCGCCTCGGCTGCGGTCAGAGGGGTGATCTCATCCTCGTCGACGCGCGGCGGCTTCGCGAGCTTCGCCGGATTCTTGGTCAGGTGCCCGCGGTCGACCGCCACGCCGAATGCAGTTTTCGCCGTGCGGTGGACCTGGTGCGCCGTTCCAGGCTTCGCGCCGGCGTCGGCCATCTTCGCGTAGAGCTTCTCCAGGTGCTCCGGCTCCAGCTTGCGCAGGCGGTGCGCGCCGAGCCCGGGAGTTAGGTGCTTGCAGACCGCCACGCGGTAGCCGGCGAGCGTGGTTTCTCGCACGGACGGTGCCGCTACGTTCTCGACCCAGTGGGCTAGCCACGTCTCGACCGTCCATGCCCTGGAGCCGGGTTTCGGAGCGGTGCCGGCGTCTCGTTGCCGCTCGAGGTTACGAACGGCGGTGATCACTTCAGCCTCGGTTTTGCGCTCGACGTGCCGACGGTCCGGCCTCCCATGTCGAGAACTCCCATTGTGACGCGACCGTGCCACTTCCCGTCCTGACCGAGGTAGATGCTGCCGGCACCGTTGGGGGCACGCGTGCCTTCGCTTCGCTTCCTGCGGGGCATGGTCAGCACTCTCCTGCTTGAGCGATAAGCCGCTCAACGTAGGCCGCCAACTCGTCGGCCGGGACGCGCCTGTTGCGCCCGATCAGAACACTGGGCACTACGCCATCTTTGATGAGCGCGAACATGGTGGTGCGACTGACCGCGAGCCGGTCGGCGGCCTGTTCGACCGTCAGCATCTCCCGAGGGCCCGTCGAGCTTTCGTCCGGGCTCGCGTCTGTCGCCATATGCAGTGCAAGGTGTTGCGCGTTCGACATGAGAAGAACCGTACTTCAAATCCGAAGGAATGAGCAGATCAATTTGCAGTTCATTTCTTTTCTCGAATTGCCATCATTGCACGTTTCGCAGGTTTCTCAGACAAGCTGCGGAGATTTGGCTCGACGGGCAATCTCACACCACGCGGCAGCGACACGCGGGCCATCCAGGTGGGCGCTCGTGGCGAGTGCGGGCTGGCGGTCTGCGGCGAAATGGTGCAGCAAAGCCCCAGCCTCCGCCTTGCAAAAGCGCAGCTCAACAGCATGCGGGGCGTCTGTCACACGTCGGTCTGATCCGACCAGTGTCTGGACGGGCTCTAGTGCATTGTTACGACGGGCATTCGCAGCCATCGTGACTGTCATTGATCAACGGCCAGGCCGGTTCCGCTACAGAAGCAGGCTCATGTAGCAACCCGGGGTTCCCTGACGACTCCCAATGCGCGAGGCTGCCGTGAATCGACGGCGGACCTGACGATTGGGGCGTGCGATGCGGGTGCAGCGATGGGGACGCCGGGGCTGGGTCGTTTTCACGCTGGCCGCAGCGACAGCGGTGGTCGCGGTTCCCGTGGTGCTGAGCGCGGTGGGGGTTAAAAACTCCTGGTGGGCCGGCGTCGCCGCCGCCGCGGCCGCGATCGCGGCCGCGTTCGTGAAAGTTCCCGCCGACCGGTATCAGCGGCTGGCGGCCCGCCGCGACGAGGGCGACCTGTCGGTGCTCGACGGATGCCTGGCGACCTCCCGCGGGGACCTGCCGCAAGTACGCCAGATCCTCGATCCGCGCCGTCTCGGCGTGCACCCCGCCGCCCAGCTCGCCGCCCCCGACCATGGCGGCGGCACCGTGGAGACAATGCCCGTCTACGTGCCTCGTGATGTTGACGAGCAGGTGCGGGCCCGGGTCGCGCGCGGTGGTTTCGTGCTGCTGGTAGGCGACTCCACAGCCGGTAAATCCCGCACGGCCTTTGAAGCGATCGTGGCCACAGTGCCCGATCACGTGCTGGTGGCTCCGAGGGATCGCCTGGCCGTCAAGGCCGCACTTGACTGGGCGACGCGCGCCGGCAACTGCGTGATCTGGCTGAATGATCTGGAGCATTACCTCGGAGCCGAGGGCGTTACACGGGAGATGCTGAGCCGTCTGTTGTCTACGACGCGGCACATCGTGGTCATGGCTACCATCCGGGCGCGGGAGCTGGCCCGGTTCGCCGACCACGCCGACGGCGACGAGGCGACCCGGCAGACGTTCCGCGCCGCACGCGAAGTCCTGGATCTGGTCGATGAGGAAGTCCGGCTCGAACGGTCGCTCAGTACCACTGAACATGACCGCGCCGCTGACCGATCCTGGGATCTACGCATCGCCGACGCTGTACGTCACAGCGGAGACTACGGACTCGCGGAATACCTGGCAGCTGGTCCAGAACTCCTGCGCGAATGGCGCAACGGGTGGGACGTCGGAACCAACCCCCGGGGCGCGGCATTAGTTACCGCCGCGATCGACGTGCGCCGTGCAGGAATGCAGCCGCCCCTGCCGGGCAGACTCCTGGAGGAGCTGGCCGAGCAGTACTTGAAACGACGCGGAGGGGATCGGCTGCGTCCCGAGCAGCTCGACGCTGCCTGGGGATGGGCGCTGAAAGCCCGCCGCGCAACCACGTCGTTGATGAGCGGCTCAGCCAAGGCGGGGTATGACGTGTTTGACTACTTGGTCGACGTTCTCCAACGCGACACGACCCCCGATAGCTACGTGCCAGAACCGACACTGAATGCCGCGATTGACTTCGCCGATGGTGTCGAAGCACTAACGATTGGGGCGACGGCTCGCATGCAGGGGTACTACACGGTGGCTCTTCGTGCCTGTTCGCAGGCCACGCAATGGCACAACGACAAGCACGGCCTAGAACACCCCAACGCCCTCATCAGTCGCGGCAACCTCGCAACCACGCTCAGCGAACTTGGCCGGCTCGACGAAGCCGAACGCGAACACCGCGTCGTATTCGAGGCGTCCGCGCGCGTGCTCGGCCCCGAACACCCCAATACCCTGATCAGCCGCAACAACCTCGCACACGCGCTGCGCGCACTGGGCCGGCTCGACGAAGCCGAACGCGAACACCGCGCCGAACTCGAGGCGTCCGCGCGCGTGCTCGGCCCCGAACACCCCGACACCCTGATCAGCCGCAACAACCTCGCAACCACGCTGCGCGCACTGGGCCGGCTCGACGAAGCCGAACGCGAACACCGCGCCGAACTCGAGGCGTCCGCGCGCGTGCTCGGCCCCGAACACCCCAACACCCTGACCAGCCGCAACAACCTCGCACTCACGCTGCGCGCACTGGGCCGGCTCGACGAAGCCGAACGCGAACACCGCGCCGTATTCGAGGCGTCCGCGCGCGTGCTCGGCCCCGAACACCCCAACACCCTGACCGGCCGCAACAACCTCGCAACCACGCTCAGCGAACTGGGCCGGCTCGACGAAGCCGAACGCGAACACCGCGCCGTACTCGAAACCCGCACCCGCGTGCTCGGCCCCGAACACCCCGACACCTTGACCAGCCGCAACAACCTCGCAACCACGCTGCGCGCACTGGGCCGGCTCGACGAAGCCGAACGCGAACACCGCGCCGTACTCGAAACCCGCACCCGCGTGCTCGGCCCCAAACACCCCAACACCCTGACCAGCCGCAACAACCTCGCAACCACGCTCAACGCACTGGGCCGGCTCGACGAAGCCGAACGCGAACACCGCGCCGTACTCGAAACCCGCACCCGCGTGCTCGGCCCCAAACACCCCAACACCCTGACCAGCCGCAACAACCTCGCAATGACGCTCCGCGAACTGAGTGACGAGACTTGAAGCCCGGGCCTCCTGATCCGTAGTTTAGCGCTGACCTGCGGATAGTCGGCGACCTGGGCATCGCCGGGCACAGGTGGTGGCAGACCGGGCGTGATCGGCACCGGTGTGCAGCAGTTCGTGGACCAGAACGTGGACCAAGATCGTGCTCAGCGACCAGACTGCAGTGCGATCGTCGTCGCTACCCGGGGTTCTGGTAGCAGGCTGCGCGACAGTTTCGCACGACCACGGCGAGCTGTGCTTGGCTGCGCGAGGTGGTCGGTGTCGTCGAGCACGGTCGTCAGCAGGCCGCGCAGCGTTGGGCGAGCCGTTCGCGCAGCAGATGCTCGCTTGCGGATCCCCGGCACGGTCGGCACTACCTGCTAGCAGCAGCCACAGGGAAGATTAGGCGTCCGCTGAGGATAATGGCGGCGCGAGTTGGTCCTGTAGCGTCGCGTGGCGGAACTGGTAGGTAGGGCCGACGGTGCGAAGCAGGTGCCGGACGCGAGCGTCTTCCAGGAAACGGCCGAGTAGCAGCGGTGTGCCCCAGCGGATCCAGAAGTAGATCTGGCTCAGGGCGACCAACCAGGCCTCGGTCCAAAAGAGCGCGAGCACCAGCCCGAATGCCGCGGAGTCGATGAGCATCGAGAGCTCAACATGGCTATCTTGGGCGACAGCAAGCCCTAGTCCCAGCAGCAGGCCGCAGCTGAGCTTGATGGCGAGATCGGCTCGCCAGAGCCCGTGCGGTCGCACGGTAGCGGGCGGATCGATCGCCATCGACATGGCCACGATCACGGCGCCGACAAGGCAAACACCGGCGATGGGAATCCCGTGGAGCACGTCGAGGAAGAGTGCCGCCGTGACGCCAACAACACCAGCGACGCCGAGCCCGATGCTGAAGGCCGAGAAGAACTTGGCCCACAGGATGCGACGACTGAACGCCTTCCCGACCATCATCGGCCTAAACCCCCTATACCATCCCGCCACAGCTCCTACCATCAACCCGAGCGACGCGCCACGGAAAAACCCCTCCGAGGCTGCGTTCGCGAAGCTGGAGCTAAAGCCGAATGGGTATGCCACCGCATCCGAAATACCCAAGAGAGCGGTTCCGGCCGCAGCGCCGAACAGTGCACTGATGAGGACACGCGCCGGGCGTGGTACCCACTTCGGGAGGTTCCACCGGACGAAGTCCCGGGAACCGCGGTCCCGCAAGTGGGTGGCGAGCACGGTCATTGTTTGGTGGGCCAAATCGGGGGAATACCGGGGCGGTCGCTGCGCCGGACGGGCCGTGTAGGCGGCCGTGATGGCTTGGTCGAGCAGGTGCTGAGCAACGTCGTCCGACCTGCGGAACCGGACGGTGTCGAGGAGTTCCTCTGGCGTGTGCCCGGCGGCCGCGACCGGGTAGACGTCGCGGACGAGGGTGATGGTGAGCGGGTTGGTCAGGGCCTGGGCGACGGCGCTGGCGGGTTGCTCGGTCAGCGTGTCGATCAGCTTCCGCCAGTGCGGCGGCGCGGGTTCGGTGAGCGTCTGTGCGAGGTGTTCGGCGGCGTCGGAGGCGGTCTGCGGCTTGAGTTCCAGGGCGACGGCACCGGCCAAGACGTGGTCGCGGGCCGCTTCGACGAGTTCGTCGGTGCGGGTGAGCAGGACCAGCCGCGAGGTCGCCTGCTGGCTGAGGGCCTGGAGGGCGACAGAGCGCACGGGCTGTGGCATCTCGTCGAGCCCGTCGAGGAACACGGAGACGCGGCCGGCGCGCTGGAGCGCGGCCGCCCGCGCACGGCCCCGGCGCCCGGACAGCGGAGGTAGCTCGGCGAGCTTCGTGGTGAGCCATTCCTGAAGCGCAGTGGTCGCGGGATTCCAGTCCTGCAGGGTGAACAGCACAGGGACAGGAATCGCGGCGCGGCTGACGGACTGTTCGCGGTAACGCAGCGCGTCGAGGAGCAGCAGGACGGCTGCCGACGTCTTGCCGCTGCCAGCGCCCCCGGCGAGGATGAGCCGTCCGGACGCGAGGCCGCCGTAGATGCGGTGCAGGGTGCGGTGCGTCCCTTCGCGCAGCTGCCGCGCGGTAACGCGCTCGATGCCAGGCAAGGGCTCGAACCCTGGCCGTCCCCCGGTGGCGGCGGCGAGCGGCCCGGCGACCGGCTCACCGCACCGCCGCCAGCGGATGGGCAGCGGCGTGGCCTGGAGCAACCCCCGTTCGACAGCAGCGTCCTGCCACTGAACCCGCACGGTCGTGGCGACGACGTCGGCGAGCCGGTCCAGGTCGTGCACGGGAGTCCGCCCGGAGCCGGCGCGCGCGTTCCCGACCTGCCAGAGGGTGAGCAAAATCCCGGCGGCGGCCAGGACGAACTGCCCGTACCCGCTGGCGTTGCTGCGTTCAGCAGGGTCGAGGAGCGTCACCTGGAGGACCCACCAGCCGAGCCCGCCAACGGCCATGACGGCGCCGACAACCCACCATCGCTTCCGCATCATGCCGGATCAGTCGCACAACGCACGCGAGTTGTGACACTTCCCCGGGAATTCGTCGGCTCACCTCGTCCGTTCATGGGTGGAGGTGAGGGGATCGAGCCCCTGGGTCCCGGCAAGATAGGCGGCATGACTATCCGCGACGTCTACATCTCCGCGCGCCCGATCTCCTGTATGAGGCCATGACGTTGGTGACGCCGGTGTGGAGCTGGGACGCTGGTGGCTGGTTTCCGGCGGCGGTGTGGGGTCGATGGTGGTTGTAGTGGATGTTCCAGACGGCCAGGGCTGCGGTGCGGTGGGTTTCGCTGGTCCAGGCGTGGGCGTAGAGGAACTCTTCGGCCAGGATCCGGTTGTAGCGCTCCACTTTGCCGTTGTGGCGTGGGGTGTAGGGCGTGATCCGCTGGTGGCGGGCGCCGCGTAGGACGATGGCGAAGTCGTTCGCGCGGTAGCAGGAGCCGTTGTCGGTGACCAGGCGGTGGATGTGGGTGATGCCGTGGCGGGCGAAGAACGCCCGCGCCCGGTGGACGAACCCGATCGCCGTCCGGGCGGTTTCGTCGGGCAGGGCTTCGGTGTAGGCCAGGCGTGAGAAGCCGTCGACAGCGGAGTGCAAGTAGGTGTAGCGGGGCCGTTGACCTCGGGTTTTGCCGCGAGCGACCTTCCGGTCCTGGGTACTGCCTTTGCCGTGGATGCGCCAGCCGCCGCCGTCGGGGATCTGGCCGGTCTTCTTCACGTCGAGGTGGACCATGTGCCCGGGCCAGCGGGCGATGATCCGGCGAGGTGCCCGGTTGGTGGCGCCGGTCGGGTCGATGAAGCGGCGTCTGTTCAGCCCGAGCTGGAGCAGGTGGCGGCCGACGGTCCGGGCCGAGATGGTGATCCCGTCTGCGGAGAGCTCGGTGGCGATCCGCCGAGCGGAGTACTTGCGTTGCCGGCGGAAATGCTCGATCCGGGCGACGACCTCGGCCGGGGTGGCCGTCGGCTGGTGGTGTGGCACGCTCGGATGGTCGAGCAGGCCGGTCTCGCCGTGGCGGCGGTAGCGGTTGACCCACTTGCTGGCGCATTGGCGGGAGATGCCCATCTCGGCGGCGACGTGGGCGATCGGGCGGGTCTGGCAACGCGCGACGAGCCGGCGGCGGCCCTCGACGGACAGCGGGGCATTACGGTGGTGCATGGACGGGTCTTTCTGTTCGGCGGACGAGTGGGTCGCACTTCTCATCCTGCCGCTGAAAGACCCGTCCCTCAGTTCAGGCCCTCGCCCGCGTCACCAACGTCATGACCCGCAACAGCTAGCAGTCCGGCGAATTGACGTTGCCGCTCCGGCGGCATGGTCCCGGTAGCCAGCTCCCGGATGACTGCGGGGACGGCCTGGTGCACGCTGCCAAGGCTGGTGAGGAGTTCCGCCGTCTCGGGGGTCATGACGGGCTCACCGGCGCGAACCAGTCCGGCTGTTCGTGCTGGCCTTGGACGAGCTGGTCCGCCGCTTGCTCGGCCAGCCTGGCGAGCCGGACCAGGTAGGCGTCACGCTGCCGGGCGCCGTGCTCCGTCAGCCGTGCCCAGCCCTCTTGCCCGACTCCGCGCCGAGTATCGGTGTACCCGGCGGCCCGCAAAGCGAAGAACTGGCGCTTGAGTCGGTCCTGACTAACCCCGGTGGCTTGGCACAAGAAGCTGAACCGGCA
Source organism: Amycolatopsis sp. NBRC 101858 (assembly GCF_030269325.1). Classification (GTDB taxonomy): domain Bacteria; phylum Actinomycetota; class Actinomycetes; order Mycobacteriales; family Pseudonocardiaceae; genus Amycolatopsis; species Amycolatopsis ponsaeliensis. Next base: position 1,022,547 of record NZ_BSTD01000003.1, read on the forward strand.
CCACTGCGCCTCGCGCAGCAGGCACAGCAGATGCACCCGCAACGGGTCTGGCAGGACCGTGTCATGGGTGGCGGCGTAGGCCGGGCTCACGCTAGTGCTCCCGCCCCGGCCAGCAAGCGCCGCTGCTCTGTCCGCCGTGCTCCGGGGTGCCGCAGCGCCAGCACTTCCGCTCCGGCTACCTCATCCAGGTAGGCGCACATCGCCTCTTGCAGCTGCGTCTGGAGGGCCAGGTGCCGAAAACTGGGAACGACCACGTGCCGCGCTCCCGTCCGCACCAGTTCGGCCACCAGCTCGTCAAAGCCCTCCCGCGAGCCACAGTGGAACTCGAAGAAGAACCCGGCGAAGGTCAGCCCGTGGCCTTGTGCGAACCGGATCACCGTCTGCTCGAGGTGCCGCACCTTGTGGTCCGGTACATGGGCGGGCACGCGCATGTAGCCGTAGGCCAGCTGGGCTGCCGGGGCCGGCTTCGCCGTCTTGGGTAGCTGCAGGAGCACGGAGGTTGTCATGGGTCTTGTCCTGGTCGTCGCTGGTCATGGACGGCATCCCGGCGGCCAGGACTTCGCGGGGGAACGGTGCAGCGTGCGGTAGTTCGCCCGTGACCTCGGAGGCAGGAATGAGGTGGTCAACCGGCCGCCGGGATGCCAGAACCGACCGTATGGGCGGTACCGGCCAGTAACCCGAACTGTCAGTTCGGGTGGGTTTCCGCTGGAGACGATCTAGACGGGCAGACCGATGTCGGCGGCCAGGCGCACCGCCTCGACCGATACCGTCCGTCGTCCCCGCTCGATAACCGTGCGCAGGAGCGTGTGAGCCGCTGGGCGGAACCGGACGTCTTCCGGCGCGTCCTGCTCGGCGGTACCCAGTAGCGCCAGTGTCGTAGCGAAGTCCCGCCGCTGGGCATAGCCCTTGGCCTGGTCGAGCAAGAAGGCCACCCGCCGCTCAATCGACGGTGACCGCTCATGGTCAACTTGAGCCGCCAGCCGCAGGCCTTCGACCGCTTCGCCCGACTCCACTTCCACGGTCACCGCGTACATCGCCACGTTGGTCGGGCCGAAGGCCGTCCAGCAGGTGTTGCAGTCGCCCGTGCGCTCGGCCAGTGGAGCAGCCTGCCGCAGCCGATCCCGCCCTGTCCAGGCATCGCCGTTGCGCACCGCGGCCACGGCGGCAATAAGAAGGAGTGCGCCCGACAGTGCCACAGCCTCACGGTGGTCGGCGCGAAGGAGCGGTCGCAGGTCAGCCAGCGCGCTCATGGCCATCGCTTCGGCCTCTTCCGCGCGGCCGTCCGCCAGGAGCACTTGCGTCAGGTTCCAACGGGCCCCGGCCAGGCGTACCGGGTCGTCGGCCTGCTCGGCGGCGCGCTGCGCCCGGTCGGCGGCCAGCAAGGACAGGTCAACCCGGCCGACGCGTTTCGTGACCGTCCGCAGGAGCCCATACAAGTCGGCGGCCACCGTCTGGGCTTGGCGCTGCTGACGCCCGGCGGCCCCGCGAATCGTGGCTTCGGTCGCCGCGACGAGTTCCGGCAGGTCGGTGGTCAGTTCGGAGTAGCGGTGCGGCGAGGTCTGCCACGCATGCCAGGCCGCTTGCACTTGATTCTTCAGGTCAGGCAACGCCGCCGGGGCCGCAGCCTGCGGGGTGGTCATGGCGCGGTAGATGGCGTCAGCCGTAACGTCGCTGGCGCGAGGCGGCCGGGGCGCCGGCTGGTCGTCGAGCAGATCGCCGGGCTTTACGCGGAGCACGTCCGCCAGCTGGGCCAGCACCGCGATCGTCGGCAGCTTCTGGCCGCGCTCGATTTGGTACAGGTAATCCGGGGTGATGCCGGTTAGGCCCGCCACGACCGTCTTCGTCTGGTGCGCCGCCGTGCGGTAGAACCGCACCCGGTCTCCCACCCTACGCGCCAGATGATCGTTCATCGTCGTTGTCGAACCCTCCCGTCGGGCCGTGACCAGCGCAAATGGTATCGCGCCGTCCCCGATCCGTCACGGATGGCACACTCGCGTTCATGACCGCGCCGAACACGCCGCCGCGCACCTTGGTGCTGTGGGATGTCGACCACACCCTGATCGAGACGCGAGGCGTCGGCCGGGCCATCTACGACCGGGCGTTTCCAGCTGCCACCGGCCGGCCTCTGGCTAAGCTGGCGCAAATTTCCGGGCGCACCGAACTCGACATCATGGCTGAGTCTCTGCGCGTCAACGGCCTGGAGCCGACCGACGAAGCCGTGAAGAAGCTGGCCGATGCCCTTGTGCAGGGCTACGACGACGCCCGGGACGAGCTGGCCACTACCGGCCGGGCACTGCCGGGCGCCCGTGAGGTGCTTGAGCACTTGGCTACTAATCCCGCCATTCATCAGGGCATCTTGACCGGCAACCTGCGGGAGGTGGCGCGCATCAAGCTGGAGGTGTTCGGGCTCAACCAGTACCTGGACTTCGAGTCGAGCGCCTTCGGTGACGACCATGCCGACCGGCCCGAGCTGGTGCGGATCGCGCGGGAGCGGGCTGAAACCCAGACTGGCGCGCGGTTCGAACTCCGCGACATCGTGCTCGTTGGCGACACGCCCAATGACGTGAAAGCCGCCCTGACCGCGGGGGTGCGGGTGATTGCGGTGGCGACGGGCAAGAGCAGCGCGGAGCAATTGCGGGCAGCTGGCGCCGGTGAGGTTCTTCAGGGGTTAAGCGTGACGAAGATAGCGAAGCTTGCAATAAACTGAAGTAATTGACGACAGGTTCAAGCATGGAAAAATTCACCACCGACCATCTAACCGAAACGCAGTTTGAAGAGTATTGCTTTGATCTACTCAAAGCAATGGGGTTCGTAAATGTCCAATGGCGCAAGGGTACAGGACTCACATCGAGCCCGTCAGATCAAGGGCGAGACATCGAATGCGAGTACGTAAGAACCGAGATTGACGGGGCCGTACTTGTCGAGCGATGGTTTGTTGAGTGTAAACACTACAAGCAAGGCGTCCCTCCCGCGAAAATCAGCGGCGCAATCGCCTGGGCCGAAGCTGAGAGCCCGGATTGCCTTCTGCTTATAGCTTCAAATTTTTTCTCCAATCCAACCAAGGAGTACCTCGAAAAATACAAAGCCAACCGAAAGCCAGCTTTCAGGATAAAGCGATGGGAATTGCCCGACCTGAAGGAGAATTCAAACGGCAAGCTTCTGTTGCTAAGTAAGTATGGCTTAACAGAGGAGCTCGCCTTTCTTAGCATCATGCATCCCGCACACCTCGAGTACATCAAAAGCATACAGTTAAACACGCTTGACTACCTCTTCGAGTGCTTTGACGCATTGGAGACCACTAAACGAGACCAAATAACAGGCTGGCTTTGGGAGCCAATTATACAACCCAGGTATCGCGAGCCGGTCAATAAAAATGAGACCCTCAGGCAGATGCAGATCGATCCCACCGACTATGACATCTTCAAGCGAACGTGCTACGAGATCAAGCGGTCTGGCATTCTTAGCGAGATATTGCTCACCTCACTTATTGTTGGCTTCCTCCTCCAGGCAATGTTCGGACACGGCAATACGAGCTCAATTGACCAAGTCATGCGACGCTACAAAGACACCCTTGAATTCATGGCTAAACTCGAGCAGGCCGACTCCTCTAAAAGAGAGCTGGTCGAGAAGTCCCGGCCCAGGTTTGAAGAACTGATGCGGGAAACACCGGATCGAATTAGAGATGGCCATAAGCTGTACATTTACTTCTGCGAGAAGGTTGTGGTGCGACTCTTGCAGCAGCGAATCGATCCCTAACTTCTGCGACGACTAGCCGATCCAGTGGTGACCAAAGCCGTCCTCGCCGCGACGTCCGCAACAAGGGTGAGCCGGGGCAAGGTTGCTCTTGAGATTTCAAGTAATTGAACGCTCAAGTTAAGGCCGAGATGCGCTCGCGGCGGCGCCGCTGCCCGAAGCAGCGAGGATTTCACCTCCTATGGAAATTGCGGATTGGCCCACACAAGATGGAGCGTTACATCAGAAGCGTCGAAGTTATACACCTGTGCTTTGGTCGCCTTGCCGTCGCGATTCGCATAGACACCACACAGCTCCTGACCCAGCAAGAGATGCTCAGGTGGCACCAAAGCCGACGATGTGCTGAAATGTCACTATGGCGACCACTGGCGATAACCCGATTAAGGAGCCCGCCGAAGACACACTCGGGCGGGCGTCTTTGGCGCGACACCTCGCCGTCGAGTTGCGCCACCTCGATGCCAGCGAGGGCAGCGTCTTTGCCGTAATGGGGCCGTGGGGGTCAGGGAAAACGTCGCTCATCAACATGATTCGGCGCAACCTAGGCGATGATCCACCAATCACGGTCCTGGACTTTAACCCATGGATGTTTTCTGGCACGGAGCAGCTTGTAGACTCGTTCTTTGCCGAGCTTGCAGCACAACTCGGCGAAAAACCCGGCAAGTTGGGCAAGATTGCATCCGAGCTTGATGCCTATGGCGAACTTCTTAGCCCACTCGGAGCGGTGCCATTTGTAGGAACTTGGATTACCAGGTTCGGGAGCGGAGCGAAAGCCCTCAAGAAATTCGAGGATCGACGCAAGCAGAGTGTGACACAGCGACGTGCTGAACTGTCAAGCAAGCTTGCCGAACTTGAGCAACCGTTTGTGGTTGTCATAGACGACATCGATCGCCTCGACTCCAGCGAGGTCCGCGATATCTTCAAGCTCGTACGCTTAACTGCCAGCTTCCCGAACGCTATCTACCTTCTCGCTTTCGACCGCGACAGGGTTGAGCAGGCGTTGACAGGCGATGGCCTCACCGGCCGAAACTACCTTGAGAAGATCGTCCAGGCCTCGGTCGATATTCCCGCCGTATCGGATAACCTGCTCATCTCCCAGCTGACCACGGCGCTCGATGCTGCAATCGGCGACGTGAGCAACGATGTGCGATTTGATCAGAGCCGATGGCCAGACGTCCTAATGGAAATAGTCCACCCACTGGTTCAGAACATGCGTGACGTACGCCGCTTTGCAGCATCCGTTCGAGGAACGCTCCGAAGCCTGGAGGACGCGATAGAAGTTGTTGACATCCTAGCCATCGAGGCAGTGCGCGTATTTGCGCCGGACTTGTTCCGATCCGTTGTGTCAAATAGGGTTGCCCTGACAACCACAGCGAGCCTTTACGTCGGCAGCCGCCCTAATGAAGCGCACAAAGCAGCGATCAACGAGGTTCTCTCAAGCTCGCCAGGGCACGAGAAGATCGCCGAGAACCTTATTCGCCGCGTACTTTCGGCCGGTAGCCAACACCTGCCTCAAGGAATGCATTACGGGCCCGACTTCCAAAAGCAGTGGCTGAAGGGCCGACGCCTGGCCCACCCGCACATACTGGGGCTGTATCTGGAGCGACTGGTTGGCGACGATCTGCTCGCATTCAACGATGCCGAACGCGCGTTCGCCGTGCTAGCCGATGCCGGTCAATTGGCAGCGATCTTTGCTGAACTAGATCCCGCTCGGCGCGAAGATGTCATCAGCGCATTGGAGACCTTCGAGGGCGACTATCCAGTTGAGGCCGTAGTCCCAGCAAGTGCCGTGCTTCTCAATGTCCTGCCCACGCTGCCCAAGCGTGAACGGGGCATGTTCTCCATGGGGGATAGTCGCCTGACGGTGACCCGAGTGGTACTGCGACTCTTCCGCGAAATTGAACGATCAGCGGAAGTTGAAGAGGCGGTTAAGGGAATACTTCCTCACGTCGAAATACTGTCGTCGAAACTTGATCTTATTCACATGGTAGGGCACCGCGAGGGTGTCGGCCACAAGCTCGCCTCCGAAGACGGCAGCAAAATCTTTGAAGAAGTTTTGAGCGGACAAGTGCAGCAAGCTGTTGCCGCGGACCTCCGTAAGGACCCTGGACTATTGAGACTCATGCTCTGGATGCGGGAGCGCCCCGACCGGGAACAAGGGGCTATCTCGGTCCTCCTCGACGATCCGACGATCAACCTGGCGGTGTTGCTACAGGCGTACGGCGAGGCACGAATCCAGGCGATTGATAGCAGAGCAGTTACCCGAGAGCCTCGGCTTGGCTGGGAAGCGCTGGAGCGGATCTACGGCAGCGAGGATGCTATACGCGAAGCCATCGAGTCGGCGCAGACAGTCGCGGGCGACTCTGAGCCAGCAGCTGAAGTTCTTACTGTTGCTCGGAAGTACTTGGAAGGTTGGCGGCCCGAGCGCTTCTAGCGGCCACGTGACATGTTGCGGCCACTGCGCCCGTATCGATCGACCTTCGGGACTCCTGCTTCGTGCAGCCGATCTCTGACTGTCGTCTGCCCCACCCCTAGCTTCTCCCCGATCTGTTCGTAAGTCCAGCCCTTCCAGTACAGCTCAAGCGCAGCCGGCACGTCGTCCAAGCTCAGCCCCTTGGAGCTTGGGTCGATGCCTCGGGCGCGAAGATGCTTGCTGACGGTCCCACGGTGGATGCCGAGCTGCCGTGCCAGCCCGGCCACGCTGGCGCCACCGTGGAACCCTGCCACCAGCTCGTCCACCTCCGAGGCCTGGAGTTGACGCGCCGTTCGCGGCGCGCGGTCGGGTGGGCTGTTAACGGGCCGGGCATGGTCAGACCAGTCGGCAGCAATATTCAGCAGGCGTTGAACTCTGGTGGATGGACTTGAAAGGGCCTCAATCATCCCGACCCGGGTACGAGGCTTCGCTTCGCGTTCGCCTCTCACCCTCCTTCTCCTCTCCCGGGGGCCGAGCCCCCGGACCCCCACGGTGCCTCTGGTGGCGGTTGGGTGGTCTGCCGTGGCTCGTCGTCCCTGCCTGGTTGGCGATTCCGGCGACGGCTTCGGTCGGGACGTGCGCCCGCATCGGTCGTGACGCCTGTGCGCCTCGGCCGGCCTCCCCTTCGTCGTGATCTGCACCCTGGGCCAGTAGCCGGCCGGTGGGCTGCGCAAACACCCAGACCTGTACCGGCGAACTGCCACTCCTCCTGCATGCGCAACGAACTTGTCGTCGCAGCCGCGCCGCGATCGACACCGCGTTGTCCGGACGACTCGGCCGTCACCCAAAGTTACGGGCAACGCCCTCCGGTCGGACGTCGTATAGAGGGGTGACGTACTGAGAGGGGTGTCGGGTGCATGATCAGGACCGGGAGTTCCGGGCGTACTTCGAGGCGCGGGCGGCCGTTGTGAGGCGGACCGCTTTCCTGCTCTGCGGTGACTGGCACACGGCCGAGGACCTGGCGCAGACCGCGCTGGCCAAGGTCTACCAGCACTGGGGGCGGCTGGACCGGAACGGGCAGGTTGACGCCTACGTGCGCAAGGCGCTCGTGCGGACCCTCATCGACGAATCGCGGTGGCGGAAACGGCGGCCGGAGACGGTCGTCGACGTCCTGCCCGAGGTCGGTGAGGCGGTGACGGGTCTCGAGGAGGCCATGGACGTCCGGCACGCGCTCGCGACGCTGCCGCCGCGGCAGCGGGCCGCGGTCGTGCTGCGGTACTGGGACGACCTGCCCGTTGCGGAGACGGCGGCGGCGCTGGGGTGCAGCGAAGGAACGGTGAAGAGCCAGGTGTCCAAGGGCTTGGGAGCGTTGCGGCGAGCGCTGGCCGCGCGGCGGACTGTGTTGCGGGAGGGCTCGTGAGTGACGAGGTGCGGGACATGATGGGGGTGGCGCTGGCCGGCGAGCCGGCTCTCGGACTGGAGTTCGACCGGGTCGTCGCGGACGGGCGCAGGCGGCGGACCCGGCGGCGGGTGGCCGCGCTGGCGGGGACGGCCGCCGGGATCGTCACGGTCGTCGCGGCGACCACGGCGCTGACCGGGCTGGCGGGCAGCGCGCCCGCGCAGCCCGCCGGCTCGGCGTCGGCCACCGCCGCGCCGGCGCACCCGGGGTGCGTGGTGCCCGCTTCCGCGAACGGCTTCATCGACCTGCCCCGCGGCACCGCGAGCCCGGCGGAGCTGAGCGAGTCCGGCCGGCTGACCGAGGCGTTCCGGAAGGTCGCCCTGCCCGCCGGGGTCGAGGCGAGCCAGGTGCAGCTGTGCGTGATCCGGGACAGCTGGGGCGGCACCATCCCGCTCACCGGCGGCCAGCGGGTCACCGTCTACCTCCGGCCGCGCGGTGGCCAGGCGCCCGGCGAGTGCGTGAGCCACCCGGGCGCCGAGTGCTCGGTCCGGACACTCCCCGACGGCTCGATCGCGCGCGTCAACTCGCCGGACCCGAGCTTGGTCTACATCGAGGTGTGGCGTGCGGACGGCACGTTCGTGCGGGTGGACGAGACCGGTGGCGACGTTTCGACGAAACGAGTGCTCAGTGACGACGTGCTGCTCGCCCTCGCGACCGCGCCGCAGCTCAAGGTCGAGCTGAGCGGTCCGCCGATGCCCGCGGAACCGTCCGACCGGCGCGCGGCCGAACTGGACACGGTGATCGCCACCGCCCTGCCCGCCGGCCTGAGCGCCGAGCCGGCACCGGGCTCCGACCGCGGCTGGCGGTTCCGGGTCAGCCAAGGTGGTTACAAGGCCTACGCCAACCTCACCGACGCCAAGGGCACGGGCTGGGCGCTGGTGGAACTCCAAGCACCGGCCGACGGCGCGGTCACGTGCGGCAACCAGCCGGGCTGCGCGTCGGTCGACCTGGCCGGCGGGCGCAAGGGCGCGGTGACCACCACCGTGCAGCAGCCGGGAAACGTGACCGTCGTGACGCTCAACGCCAGGGCAGCGGACGGCACGATGATCACCGTCCTCACCTCCGACGCCGAGATGGGTACCGGCCACCGGTCGCGCCCCACGCCGCCGTTGTCCGAGGCGGACCTGGTGCGGATCGCCGAGCTGCCCGGCCTGCACTGGTGACCACGTCCCCGGGGGAGTCCACAGCTCCCCCGGGGATCGTCCGGCTTTACCCAGGCAACTGAGCCAGCCACGAAGTCAGCGTCGACGCGATCAGTGAAGGCTGTTCCTCCGGCGTGTGATGGCCGGCCGCCACCGGGTGGTGCGCCACCTCCAGCGATGCGAACGTCGCGGACATCCAGTCGATCATCGGCTGGGTCAGCATCGTGTCCAAGCCCGGGTCGAATGTGATCAGCAGTTTCGGCACCTCCGAAGACGACGCCAGCCAGCCGTCGAAGGCCTCGATCCGCGACACCACCGACGCCGGTTCGCCGCCCAGCGGCATCGAGCGAGCCCAGCGCAGCAACGGAATCCGGGACTCCGGGGTCGGGTAGATCTTCGCGTACTCCTGCGGGAGCGACGCCAGGAACATCGAGATCACGGATTCGCCGACGCCGGGAGTCTTGATCGCGCGGAACACCTCCGCGCCCGCCGGCGGGAACTCCTCCCACGTCATCGGCTTCAGGATCGCCTCCGTGAACGCCAACCCCCGGACTCGCGATGGGTGCCGGGATGCCCAGTCCGCCGCCAGCGCTCCTCCCCAGTCGTGGCCTACCAAGACCACGTTGTCCAAGGCGAGAAGGTCGAACCATTCGTCCAAGTAGCGTGCGTGGTCGTCGAAGGAGTACTCGATGGGCGGGCGCTCCGAGGCACCCATGCCGATCAGGTCCGGGGCCAAACGGCGGCCCGGAACGGAAGGCATCACGTTGCGCCACAAATACGATGACGTCGGGTTTCCGTGCAAGAACACCACCGGGGCTCCGGCTCCGGACTCCACATAGGACAAAGTCACTTGAACGCTCCCGCGAACCGCGCCGCCCAGTCGGCGAAGGGATGCGGTGGGCGGCCCAGTACCCGCGAGACGTCCGGGCTCACCCGCTGCTCCGCCGGCGTCGGCGAGCCCAGGATGTCCAGCGTTGCCTCCGCCACCTCGGGTGGCATGAACGACACGAACGACGAGAACGCTTCCGAGCGCGTCTGCGAAACGAACCGCACCGGCTCGCCCACTGCCTCCCCGATCGCCGCCGCCTGGTCGCGTGGGGAAATCAGAGTCGGGCCCGTCAGCTCGTAGGTGAGACCCGCGTGCGAGGAGTCCACCAGGGCCGCGGCTGCCACCGCGGCGATGTCCGCCGGGTCGATCAGCGGCAACGCCACGTCGCCGAACGGCGCAGCCAGTGTCCGCGAAGTGCGCACGCTTTCCGCCCACTGCAACGCGTTCGACGCGAAGCCGCCCGGGCGCAGGATCGTCCACTGCAGACCGGACGCTCGCACCGCATCCTCGAAGAACGACGGGTGACGGCCCGTTCCGACGCCTTGGGACGACAGCAACACCACCCGCGCCCCGCCGGCCGCGTCCAGTACCGGCTCCAACGGCCCTCGGAAACCCGGCGGCAGCAACAAGAACACCGCCGACGCTCCCTCGAAAGCCGGACGCACCGACGCCGCGTCCGACAAGTCACCCGCGAACGGCCCCCGGCGGGACACCGCCCGCACTTCCTCACCCGCCGACTCCAACGCCGCCACCAACGGCTGTCCGACGTTTCCCGTAGCTCCCGTAACAACGATCATGCCGACGACGCTACATTCGGACGTATAGTAGGTACCTAGAGGAAAGTATTGGACGGAGGCACCCAAAGTGACCGAGACCACACCCGAGCTGGCCTGTCCGATCGCCCCCGTCGTCGACATCGTCTTCAGCCGCTGGACGACGCCGATCCTGTGGGCGCTCAACGAATACGGACGTCAGCGGTTCGTCGAACTCGAACGCCGCATCGCCTCCATCACCCCGAAGGTGCTCACCCAGCGGCTGCGGCAGCTCGAGCGCGACGGCCTGATCACCAGGACCTACCACGCCGAAGTCCCGCCGCGGGTCGAATACGAGATCAGCGACCTCGGCCGCAGCCTCGGCCCGATGTTCGCGACCCTCGCCGAATGGTCGGCCAACCTCGGCAAGGTCGACGCGGCCCGGCAGGCCTACGACTCGCGCAGCTCCGCCAGGTAGTCCTCGGCCGCGGCCACATCGGCCGCCGAGGCAGTAGCACGCTCGCGGTCGAGCGCCGCCGAGAGGATCTTCACCGCCTGGTCGACGTCACCCCGCGAGTCCCCCTGGACGACGGCGTTCTCCAAAGCCCGCCCGAGTTTCGAAACAGCCGGCGGAGCGGACTCGGCGACCAGCGGGACGATCCGGATCCAGTTGCCACCCGGGTCCACGACGCTGAACCCGGTGACGCCGCCCATGTTCTTGCGCGGCCGGGGCCGGGTCATCCGCGGAATCCCGGCCACCAGCAGCTTTCCGCGCACCGCGCGCATCCCCGCGGCGAACGCTTCGAACAGCGCGCTGACGTCGGGGACCTGCACCAGGCAAGTCCCGTAGGACTCCGCCGGGTCGAAACCCGGCATCCCGAAGAAGTGCAGGTGCAGGTCCTCGCGGCGCAGCGCCACGTACGGGTTCGGGCGGAGCTGGTGGTACGTCCGCTCGAACCCGAGCATGCGGTAGAACTCCTCGATCTCCTCGACGTCCCCACACGGCAGCAACGGAACAGCCACTTCGTACGCCATACGAGGAGATTAGGGCGAAACGTCCAGATAGTCCAGGTTCGCCGGACCGTCGGCCGTCGTCGCCGTGACCCGCACCGCGTGCGGACCCGCCGCCAAGGCGACCGGCCGGGTGACCGTGCTCCACGTCGTCCACGCGCCGGTCGCCGGGAACGGCACGCCCGCGGCCACCACCGTGCCGTCGACCGCGATGTCCACCGGGCGCGCCGCCGCCGTGCCGTTCGCGTAGCCGAACGTCAGCGCCGACGCCGGCCCGGCCACCTGCCACTCGACGTAGCTGCCGGCCGCGTTGGCGCCGTTCGCGAAGCCGGTTCCCGAGAAGCCCGCGTGGTTCGCGTCCACCGTGCCGCCCGCCGACAGCGTCGCCGACTCGGCTTCGTAGCGCGAACCGGACCGGGACACGCGGTACAGCACCGTCGCGTGCGAGGGCACCGACGCGCTGATCGTCCCCGAAGTGCTCCGGATCGCCTTGCTCCACAGGTCCTTCAGCGTGTACGACGACGCGCTGCCGATGCCGGTCGCCGAGGCCGAAGTGCTGATCGTGGCCGTCGCGGAAGTTTCGTTGGACAGCGCCACCGCGCGGTCGCCGTCGGCCAGGACCTTGCTGTAGACGACCAGCCCGCCGGCCGAGCTCAGCACGGTCGCCTGCTTGCCCAGCGGGTCCTGGTCGAGCGCGATGACGTCGGTGTTCTTCAGGATCGAGAAACTGTCGTCCGACACCTTCCGCAGGTCGCTGCCGATGAGCAGCGGCGCCGCCATCATCGCCCAGAGGCTGAAGTGCGTGCGGTACTCCGCCGCCGTCATACCGCCGTTGCCGACCTCCAGCATGTCCGGGTCGTTCCAGTGCCCCGGGCCGGCGTACTGCGCGAGGCCGCGGTTGGCCTGCGCCTTGCCGATCATGCTCGACCACTTGTCGGAGATGTCGCCGGTGGTGCGCCACAGGTTGCCGACCGGCGCGGCCCAGGTCCACGGCTTGTTCTGGCCCCACTCGCAGATCGAGTACGCGATGGGCCGGCCGGACTTCGCCAGCGCGTCCCGCATCGCCTTGTAGCGCTGCTGCGCGTCGACGCCCTGGTTGTTGCAGTTGTCGTACTTCAGGTAGTCGACGCCCCAGGAGGCGAAGAGGTTCGCGTCCTGCTGCTCGTGGCCGAGGCCGCCGGGGAAGCCGGCCTTGTTGCACGTGTGCGTGCCGGCACTGGTGTAGATGCCGAACTTCAGGCCCTTCGCGTGCACGTAGTCGGCCAGCGCCTTGATGCCGTGCGGGAAGCGCGCCGGGTCGGGGACGAGGTCGCCCTTCGAGTCCCGGTCCGGCAGCGCCCAGCAGTCGTCGATGTTCACGTACTGGTAGCCGACGTCCTTGAGCCCCTTGCTGACGAAGAGGTCGGCGATACCTCTGATCATCGTCTCGCTGAAGTCGGCTTTGCACTGCGTGGAGTTCCAGTTGTTGAACCCCATCGGCGGCGTGCGCAAGAGCCCGTTTTCCAGGGCGGCAGCCGGGGTCTGGCTCAGGACGGTGCCGCTGGCCGCGAGCGCGAACGCGGCGGCCGCGACCGCCGTGCGCCGGAGGAAGGACATGCTTGCTCCCTGGTGGAGACATCGGAGGTCTACACCAGTTAGTAAAGAGTCCTACCTAACCGGACGTCAAGAGATCATGTATCAGATATGAAATTGGGTTTCCGCTGGCCGGGACCTACTCGGTCACCTGCCGGGCGGTCGCCATCGCGCGTTCGGTCTCCCAGAACGCCCGCATCGACGTGATCAGGCCGTCCTCGCCGACGCGGTAGACGAACACCCCGTCGGTGTCGACGCGGTAGCCGCCCGGCAGGTACGTCGTGATCGTCCCGACGTTCGCGCACTCGTCGCCCGCCGCGTGCGAGTCGCGGATCGTGAACTCGAAGCGCTCCACAGTGCCGATCGTCTTGTCCCAGAACGCACTGATCCCTTCGCGGCCGTGGTGGCCCTTGCCCTCCTCGTCGAAGAACGACGGCCCGACCGGGTCTTCCACCACCGCGTCCGGCGCGAAGAGATCCAGCCACGCCTCCTTCTCCCCCGCCGTCACCGCGGTCATCGACGCGAGCGCCGCGCGCCGCGCCGGCGGCTGCTCCGCCGCCGTGTCCCAGCTGACCTGCACGCCCACGGTCGTCACTCCTCGAACTTCGCGATGATTTCGGCCCCGAACTTGTGGATCGCTTCGAGCTTCGGCTCGACCGGCGCGTCGAACCCGACGCCGTCGAACACCCACGGCATGGTGATGATGTCGGTGACGCCCACTTCGGCCTGCTCGCGGTAGCCGTCGAGCCCGAACTTGTCGATGCAGACGGCCTGGTACTCGAACGGGTCGTCGGCCCGGCCGCGCTCGGCCAGCAGCTCCTTCAGCCGGGCGATCGTGTCGCGCAGCTCGTCGAGCTTCATCATCGCCGACGACCAGCCGTCGGCGACGCGGGCCGCGCGCTTCAGCGCGACTTCGGTGTGGCCGCCGATGTAGAACGGCACCCGCTTCGGCGGCGCCGGGCTCATCTGGATCTTGTCGAAGTCGTAGAACTCGCCGTGGTACTCGACCATGCCGCCGTCGAGGATCAGCCGGAGGACGTCGATGGCCTCGTCGACGCGCTTGCCGCGCCGCTCGAACGGGACGCCGCAGTACTCGAACTCCTGCGGCAGCCAGCCGACGCCGAGCCCGAGGCCGAACCGGCCGCCGGTGAGCACCGACGCCGAGCCGACCTGGCGCGCCAGCAGCACCGGGTTGCGCGAGCCGAGCTTCAGCACGGAGGTGTAGAACTCGATGCGGCTGGTGACCGCGCCCATCGACGCGGTCGCGACCAGCGGGTCGACCCAGGGCGTCTCCCCGGTCCAGAACCGGCTGCCGTCGGGCGTGTACGGGTAGTCCGTGTCCACCGTCTCGGCGTAGAAGAGCGAGTCCGGCAGGGCGATGGAGGCGAAACCGGCCTCTTCGGCGGCCCGGGCGAGCTCGCCCAGCTGATCGAGGGGGTTCATCGCGATCGACAGGGTGAACTTCATACCACGGAACTATAACGTGTTCTAGTTTACTCGGCCAGCCCGCACGGTGTGCCGGATCACGTCCCGGGAACCCTCCGCGTAACGTCCGCGTTGTCCGAATCAAAGGTGACTTCCGGTCACCGGGCACCGAGCTTCTGGGAGTGGTCCATGGGCACCGCGATCTTCCTGATCGTAGTCGTCGTCTTGATCGTCGGTGGCGGCCTCTACTTGTCACGGCAGCGTGCCGCGGCCCGGCAGCGGGAACTCGACGACGCGAAGGCCGACGCCCGGCGCCTCGTCGAGCGGCTCGGCGGCCAGGTCCTCAACCTCAACGGCAACGACACCGCGTCGATGCAGGCGATGGCGGACGCCGCCGAGCGCTACAACGCGGCCGGTTCCCAGATGGAGCAGGCCCGCACGATCGAGCAGGCCCGCCTGGTCAAGGACACCGCCGTCGAAGGCCTCTACTACGTCCGCGCCGCGCGCGTCGCGATGGGCATGGACCCCGGCCCGCAGCTGCCGGAGGAGGCCGAGCGCGAGCGCGCCGGCAAGGTCACCGAGCGCCGCGACGTCGACGTCGAGGGCCAGCACTACGCCGCCTCGCCCGACGCGGGCCAGGACACGCCGTACTACTACCCCGGCGGCCGCGTGGCCGGGCGGCCGGTGCCGCAGGGCTGGTACAGCGAGCCGTGGTGGAAGCCCGCGCTCGTCGCCGGCGCCTGGGGCCTCGGGTCGATGTTCCTGTTCAGCGCGATGTTCTCCGGCATGGGCGGCATCGCCAGCGCCTCGGCGTGGGAGTCGGGCTACGACGCGGGCCAGCAGGACGCGCTCGAGTCCGGTGACATGGGCGGCGACGGTGGTGACGGCGGAGGCGACTTCGGCGGCGGCGACGGTGGCGGCGACATGGGTGGCGGCGACTGGGGCGGCGGCGGTTTCGACGGTGGCGGCTTCGATGGCGGGGGCTTCGACGGGGGCGGCTTCGACTTCTGATCGCCGGCTGGCATCCTCCTGGACGACCTTCAGGAGGATGCCTTGGCGACCGTGCTGATCCCCGTCCCGGCCCGGGACTCGGACCCGTCCGAAGTGGCCGTCAGCCGGGCGGTGCTGAGCCGGGAGCACACGGTCGTCTTCGCGACGCCGGACGGCGCGCAGGCCACCTGCGACGAGATCATGGTCACCGGCGAAGGCCTCGACCTGTGGAGCCGCGTGCCGGGCCTGCGGAAGCTCACGGCGCTCGGCCGCGTGCTGCGGGCCGACGAAGCCGCGCGTGCCGCCCACCGGGCGCTGCTCGAAGATCCCGCGTGGCGCGCCCCGATCCGCTGGGCCGACATCGAACTCGACTCCTTCGACGGCCTGCTGCTGCCCGGCGGGCACCGCGCCCGTGGCATGCGGGAGTACCTCGAAAGCCCCGTGCTGCAGGGCGTGGTCGTCGACGCGTTCCGCCGGGACCTCCCGGTCGCGGCGATCTGCCACGGCGTCCTGCTCGCCGCGCGCAGCCTCGACCCGGGCACCGGTCGCTCAGTGCTGTACGGCCGCACGACGACCGCGCTGAACTGGCAGCTGGAACGCACGGCCTGGCGGCTCGCGCGCCGGACCCGGTTCTGGGACCCGGACTACTACCGCACCTACCGCGAAGAGCCGGGGCAGCCCGAGGGGTTCATGTCGGTGCAGCAGGAGGTCACGCGCGCCCTGGCGCGGCCGGAGGACTTCCGCGACACGGCCGACCGCGTCCAGGCGAGCGGCCGGGCCCGCGACCGGCTCGACGACGCGCGGCCGGCCTTCGTCGTCGAGGACGGCAACTACGTCTCAGCGCGCTGGCCCGGCGACGTCCACACGTTCGCGAAGACCTTCGCCAAGAGGTTTCAGGCCGGCTGACAGGTGGGGCACCAGTAGAGGTTGCGGCCCACCAGCTCCGAGTTCGCCACCGGCGTCCCGCACACCAGGCACGGCTGCCCGGCGCGGCGGTAGACGTACACCTCGCCGCCGTGGCGGTCGACGCGCGCCGCGCGGCCCATCGCCTCCGGCAGGTGCTCCGGGCGGACCGTGTCGATCCGGCCGACGCGGACGCCGTCGCGCATCAAGGTCACCAGGTCGGCCCACAGGTCGTCCCACAACGCCCGGTCGAGCGACCGTCCCGGGGTCAGCGGCGCGACGCCGTGGCGGAACAGCACCTCGGCGCGGTAGACGTTGCCGACGCCCGCCAGCACCGCCTGGTCCATCAGCAGCGCCGCGATCGACGTCTTCGAGCGCGAGATGCGCGCCCAGGCCTGGTCGGGTTTCGCGTCGCGGCGCAGCGGGTCGGGGCCGAGGCGCGCCTTGATCGCGTCCACCTGGTCGGGGGCCAGCAGCTCGCACCGGGTCGGCCCGCGCAGGTCCGTCCAGTGGGTCCGCCCGGACAGCCGCAACCGGACCTGGCCCACCGGCTCGGGCGCGGGCAGCGGGGACTCGCCGAACGTGCCGTAGAGCCCGAGGTGGATGTGCACGATCCCGTGTGGACCGTAGTCGTGGAAGAGGTGCTTGCCGTACGCCTGCGCGCCGACGAACACCTGACCGTCCAAACGGGACGCCTCGGTGGCGAACCGGCCCTGCGGGCTGCTCACCGCGACCGGGGCGCCGGCGTACCGGCGCTTGTGCAGCCGCGCGAGCCGGTGGAGCGTGTGCCCCTCGGGCATCAGGCCTCCGGCAGCGCCGGCGGGGTGCCGGTGCGCTCGTAGTCCAGCAGCTGCTGGACGCGGCGCGCGTGCCGTTCCTCCGGCGAGACCTCGGTCGCCAGGAAGGCTTCGACGATCTCCGTGGCCTGCTCGGCGGTGTGCATCCGGGCCCCGACGCCGATCAGCTGGGCGTGGTTGTGCTCGCGGCACAGCTTGGCCGTCTCGACGCTCCACGCGAGGCCGGCCCGCGCACCGGGGACCTTGTTCGCGGCGATCTGCTCACCGTTGCCGGAGCCGCCGACGACGATGCCGCGGCTGCCCTCGTCGGCCACCACGCGCAGCGCCGTCTCGACGCAGAACGCCGGGTAGTCGTCGGCCGCGTCGTAGACCTGCGGGCCGATGTCGGTGACCTCGTGGCCCTGCTTCTCCAGGTGAGCCACCAGGTGGTTCTTCAGCTCGAAGCCGGCATGGTCGGATCCCAAGTAGACACGCACGGCTGGGAGTCTGCCATCACGGCCGGTTTCGGGCATGCTCCGGGGGTGGGCATCTGGGAGCAGACGGGGTACGACGTCCGGCTCGACTGGGGCGCCGAAGGCGTGGCCGCCCTCGGCCGGGAATGCGCCGTGCTGGTCGTCGTCGACGTGCTTTCCTTCAGCACCACCACCGATCTCGTGGTCGGCCGCGGCGGGCGCGTGCTGCCGGTCCGCCGGCGCGACGAACGCGGGGTGGCACAGGCGCGAGCGGCGGGCGCCGTCATCGCGGGTGAAGGCGCGTTCAGCCTCAGGCCGTCTTCTGTGATGGAAATCCCGCCGGGAACGCTGCTCGCGCTCCCCTCGCCCAACGGCGCGACGCTGTGCGACGCCGCCGCGGCGACCGGTGCGCGGGTTCTAGCCGGCTGCCTGCGCAACGCTTCCGCCGTCGCCGCCAAGGCCCACGCGCTGGGCGGCCCGATCGGGCTCATCGCCGCCGGGGAACGCTGGGGCGTGAACATCTTCGGCCAGGGCGAGACGTTCGGCCCGCTGCGGCCGTGCGCCGAAGACCAGATGGGGGCCGGCGCGATCGCCGCGGCACTGGCGGAGCATGGCTCGTCCCTGTCGCCCGAGGCCGCGCTCGCCGCCCGGTCGGTCGACGTCGCGGCGCTGGCGGGCTGCGTGTCCGGCCGCGAGCTGACCGAGGCCGGGCACGGCGGCGACGTCACGCTGGCCGCGCGGCTCGACGTGAGCGATGCTGCCCCGATACTGAGCGAAGGAGTACTGGCATGAGCGGGCGCTGGATCGAGGTCGCCGACGGCGTGCACGCGCGCCGCTACGCGGAGCTGGACCTGACCGTGGGGCTGGTCGTGGGCGCCGAGCGCTGCCTGGTCGTCGACACCCGCGGCGACCTGGAGCAGGGTGCCGAGCTGGCCGCGGCGGTCCGGGAGCTGACGTCGCTGCCGTGGTCGGTCGTGTTCACGCACGCGCACTTCGACCACACCTGGGGCACCGAACGGTTCACGCCGTGCGCGGTCTGGGCGCACGAAGGCTGCCGCGCCGAGCTGACCGAGTACGCGGAAGACGCGCGCGCGAACTGGATCGCCTACTACCGCGAACAGGGCAAGGCGGAGACCGCCGACGCCATCGCGCGCACCACGTTCGTCGTGCCCGACCACCTGTTCACCGACCGGACCGAGCTCGACCTGGGCGGCCGGGCGGCGGTGCTGCTGCACCCCGGCCGCGCCCACACCGACCACGACGTCGTCGTGCACGTGCCGGACGCGGGCGTCCTCTTCGCCGGGGACATCGTCGAGAACGCCGAACACGGCTTCAGCGCGTTCTCCTTCAGCTCCGAGTCGGACCTGACGGCCTGGCCGGACACCCTCGACACGCTCCTCGCGCTGGAACCGCGTGTGATCGTGCCCGGCCACGGCGAGCCCGTCGACGCCGACTTCGTCCGCTACCACCGCCACGGCCTGCACGAGCTGATCGCGCTCAAGGCCGGGGTCGGGCGCGGCGAGACGACCGAGGCCGCCGCCGTGGCCGCTTCGCGCTACCCCGGCGACGTCACCTTGGCCGCCCTCAAGACGCCTTGAAGGCGGCTCAGTCGAAGTTCAGCTCGCCCGAGCGGGTGCGCTTGAGCTCGAAGAAGTCCGGGTAGCTCGACAGCGCGACGGCGCCGTCGAACACCTTCAGCGCGTCTTCGCCGCGCGGGATCGAGCTCAGCACCGGGCCGAAGAACGCGACGCCGTCGATGTGGATCGTCGGGGTGCCGACGTCCATGCCGACCGGGTCCATGCCCTCGTGGTGGCTCTTCTTCAGCGCCTCGTCGTACTCGGTGGAGTCCGCGGCGTCGTACAGCTCGGCCGGCGCGCCGATCGCGGCCAGGGCTTCCTTGATGACCGCGTCGCGGTCCTTGTTGCCCTGGTTGTGGTAGCGGGTGCCGAACTCGGTGTAGTAGTCGCGCAGCACCTCTTCGCCCTTGAGCTGCGACAGCGCGACGGCCACGCGCACCGGGCCCCAGCCCTTCGCCAGCAGCTCCTTGTACTGCTCGGGCAGCTCGTCGCGGCCCTCGTTGAGCACCGACAGGCTCATGATCCGGAAGTGCAGGTCCAGGTTGCGGTGCTTCTCCACCTCGAGGATCCAGCGCGAGGTGATCCACGCGAACGGGCAGATCGGGTCGAAGTAGAAGTCGACCCTCGTGGGCTGCTCGGCAGCGGTCATCAGGTTCTCCTGTGCGAAGTCAGGTCCGGTCCGGGGGCGGGCACACCCCCACACAGCGGGCCAACACCTCGGGACCCGGGCTTGTTCCCCATCGCCCGCCACCCCTTCCCCATGATTGGATGCGAGGAGTTGAAAACCGATACCAACGACCAGAGGTGCCTGTGCCCGCCCCCAACCTGACCCGCGACCAAGCCAAGCTGCGCGCGGACCTGCTCGACGTCACCGCGTACGACATCGAGCTGGATCTCACCGACGGCCACGGCGGCCCCGGCGAGAAGACCTTCGCGTCGAAGACGACCGTCCGGTTCGCCAGCGCCCGGGCCGGCGAGCGGACGTGGGTCGACATCGTCGCCGACCGCGTGCACTCGGCCACCCTGAACGGCACGGACGTCGACGTCAGCGCGTACGTCGAGGACAAGGGCATCGCGCTGGCCGGCCTGGCCGAGGCGAACGAGCTCACCGTGACCGCCGACTGCCGGTACATGAACACCGGCGAGGGCCTGCACCGGTTCGTCGACCCGGTCGACGACGGCGTCTACCTGTACACCCAGTTCGAGACGGCGGACGCGAAGCGGATGTTCGCCTGCTTCGACCAGCCCGACCTCAAGTCGGTCTACCGGCTCACCGTGATCGCCCCGGACGACTGGAAGGTCGTCTCGAACACGATGGCGGAGTCGACGGAGAAGACGCCCGAGGGCGCCGTCCGCACGGTGTTCAAGGAGTCCGAGCGGCTCTCGACCTACCTGGTCGCGCTGATCGCCGGCCCGTACGCCGAGTGGAACGACGAGTACACCGACGAGCACAAGACCATCCCGCTCGGCATCTACTGCCGCGCGTCGCTGGCCGACCACATGGACGCCGACCGGCTCTTCACCGAGACCAAGCAGGGCTTCGGCTTCTACCACGAGAAGTTCGGCACGCCCTACCCGTTCTCCAAGTACGACCAGCTGTTCGTGCCCGAGTTCAACGCGGGCGCGATGGAGAACGCCGGCGCGGTGACCTTCCTCGAGGACTACGTCTTCCGCAGCCGCGTCACCCGCTACGCCTACGAGCGGCGCGCCGAGACGCTGCTGCACGAGATGGCGCACATGTGGTTCGGCGACCTGGTCACCATGCGCTGGTGGGACGACCTGTGGCTGAACGAGTCGTTCGCCACCTTCGCGAGCGTGCTGGCCCAGGCCGAGGCGACCGAGTACAAGAACGCGTGGACCAGCTTCGCGAACATCGAGAAGTCGTGGGCCTACCGCCAGGACCAGCTGCCCTCGACGCACCCGATCGCGGCCGACATCGTCGACCTGCACGCGGTCGAGGTGAACTTCGACGGCATCACCTACGCCAAGGGTGCGAGCGTGCTCAAGCAGCTCGTCGCCTACGTCGGGCTGGAGCACTTCCTCGACGGCCTCAAGGTGTACTTCGGCAAGCACGCCTGGGGCAACGCCACGCTGGCCGACCTGCTGGGCGCGCTGGAAGAGGCGTCCGGGCGCGACCTGTCGTGGTGGAGCGCGCAGTGGCTGGAGACCACCGGGCTGAACTCGCTGAGCCCGCGCTACGAGATCGGCGCGGACGGGACGTTCACCTCGTTCGCCGTCGTGCAGTCCGGCGCGAAGCCGGGCGCCGGTGAGCTGCGCACGCACCGCGTCGCCGTCGGGATCTACGACGAGGACGGCTCGGGCAAGATCGTCCGGACCCAGCGCGTCGAACTGGACGTCGACGGCGAGCGCACCGAGGTGCCGGACCTGGTCGGGCGGCCCGCGGGCAAGCTCGTGCTGGTCAACGACGACGACCTGACGTACTGCACGATGCGGCTCGACCCGGCGTCGCTGACGACGCTGATCGACCGGGTCGCCGACATCACCGAGCCGCTGCCGCGGACGCTGTGCTGGTCGGCGGCGTGGGAGATGACCCGCGAGGCCGAGCTGAAGGCCCGCGACTTCGTCACGCTGGTGCAGCGCGGCATCCACACCGAGACCGAGGTCGGCGTCGTCCAGCGGCTGCTGCTGCAGGCCCAGACGGCGCTGAACTCGTACGCGGAGCAGGAGTGGGCGGCCTCGACCGGCTGGCCGGCGTTCACGACGCGGCTGCTGGAACTGGTCCACGCCGCCGAAGCAGGCTCGGACCACCAGCTGGCGTTCGTCAACTCCCTCGCCGGATCGGTGCTGGACGACGCGACGCTGGCCGTGGTGGCCGGCTGGCTGGACGGGTCGGCGCCGCTCGAGGGCCTCACGGTGGACACGGACCTGCGCTGGCGCCTGCTGCACGCGCTGGTGGCCCACGGCAAGGCGGACACGGCCGAGATCGACGCCGAGCTGGCCCGCGACAACACGGCGACGGGCCGCCGTCAGGCCGAGCGCGCGCGGGCGTTGCGCCCGACGGCGGAGGCCAAGGCGGACGCGTGGCAGCGCGCGGTGTACGACGACGAGCTGCCGAACGCGGTCAGCGACTCGCTCATCTCCGGCTTCTCCCACCCGGGCCAGAAGGCGCTGCTGGGTTCGTACGTCGCGCAGTACTTCGAGGTGATCGACGAGGTGTGGCAGCGGCGCTCCAGCGAGCGCGCGCAGCCGATCGCGATCGGGCTGTACCCGTCGTGGGCGGTGGCCCCGGAGACGGTGACGGCTTCGGACACGTGGCTGGAGGGCGAGCACTCGCAGGCCCTGCGGCGGCTGGTTTCGGAAGGCCGGGCGGGCATCGTGCGGGCCTTGGCGGCGCGGGACTTCGACGCCCAGGGCTGAGGCAGACGTAAAAGAGCCCCGCACCTCGGCTCGAGGTGCGGGGCTCTTCGCGTCTCTGCGTCATCAGGGCCCGTTGGGCGACTGGGAACTTCACCTGCGTGAGGCGGGTGCCGGCCGCGGCAAGGCAGTCGGAACGGACCAGCCGCCGCGACCAACCTCAAGTGTTCCCAGCGTCAACACCGGGGCGCTCAAGACCCACCCCGAACGTGCAAGAGCCCCGCACCTCGGGTTGAGGTGCGGGGCTCTTCGCGTCTCTGCGTCAGCGGGGCGCGGGGCCTGCCTGGTCGGACAGCATGCGCAGCGCGTTCACCAGGCCGTTCACCAGCCCGCGCACCAGGTCGCCCTCCTTGAAGGACGCCACCATGCTGGCGATCGCCAGCTTGGCGCCGCGGTCGGGCAGGCGGACGTAGGCCGTCTTGCCCGTCACGATCTCGATCAGGCGCTCGCCCGGGGAGACCGCGATCAGGACCGAGTTCGCCGGGTTCGACGTCGTCGCGTGCAGCTTCTCCGCCGCCGACCGGCTGTCTTCGCCCAGCTCGCCGAGGTACAGGCTGAAGTCGAGACCCGTCTCGCGGCTCGCGAACGTCAGCGCCTCGTCGAGGCGGGCCAGCTGGCGGGTGGTGAACGGGCTCGTCGGCACTTCCGGCTCGTACATCTTCGCGGCCGACACGCGGCCGCTCGACGTGAGAGCCTCGCCGTAGCCCAGTTCGGACTCGTCGACGCGCTTCGTCAGCTCACCAGTTGCCACGAGCGCCTCCTGCCGCGGTCGGGGCGCCCTCGGGCGCGCTGTTCTCGGTGGCGGCGTGGTGCCCCGCGCCGACCCCTTCGGGGTTGGCGCTCCACCACATGGCCGGGTAGTCCCAGGCCTGGCCGGACCGGCGCCGCGGGGCACCGCCGGACCTGCGCCGGAGCGTCAGCAGCCCGGCGAGGCCGTAGATGGCCAGCGGGATCACGGCGAAGACCACGATCGTCTCGACAACGTTCACGGCGCTGAGCGTATCGGATGACCTCGACGGCCACCGCGCGCGCCGCACTCGACCGTTCGTCGTAAGCCGACTGCCGTCCGCCGCTTGGCTCGCGGCGACTGGAACGTTGGGGCGAAGACCGTCGGGCCGAAAGGTTGCAACTCAACGTACAGGCGGCCGCACCCGCCGCTGTCGCCTTGTCGCAGCCTTGAAATCCTCGTAGCTTTTTCACCTGTACGGGCCTTGCGCCCCGCTCCCCAGCCCCAGCAGGTAACGCACCGGTCCCAGGAGGCCTTGCCATGAACAGCGTCCACACCCCCGCACAGGCGATCACCGAGGCCACCTCGTCACCCAGCGAAATCGAATTCGTGCCCGGAACGCGTGTGACGGCGGGCACAAGGGTTACCCGGGGTACACGCGTCACTCGCGGTACTCGCGTCACGGCGGGAACGCGCGTCACCATGGGCACCCGGGTGACGGCGGGGACACGGGTCACCCGCGGTACCCGCGTCACCCGGGGCACTCGCGTCACGATGGGCACTCGAGTGACGGCCGGCACGCGGGTCACGTGCGGCACCCGCGTCACGCGAGGCACGCGGGTCACCCGCGGCACGCGCGTCACCATGGGGACCCGCGTCACCTGCCAGAGCGACTACGCGCTCGCTGCCTGACCGCTCGTTCCAAGGCCGTACGCACTACCTGAACACGCGCAAGCACCCGGCTCGCCCCGGCCGCCGCAAGGCAGCCGGGGCGCCGTTACGTCCGGGCTCCGTCAGCCGGGGAAGATCAAGCCGCGGAGCCGAGATACGGCCGCCAGAGCGGATCGGCCTCCTTGGAGTGCGCGAGCAGCCGCCAGTGCGGGCCGTGCGGGGCGCGCGGGACGACGCGCAGGCGCCAGCCGATCTCCGAGAGCAGCCGGTCCGCCTTGCGGTGGTTGCACTTGGCGCAGCAGGCGACGCAGTTCGTCCAGGCGTGGGGCCCGCCCCGGCTGCGCGGGATGACGTGGTCGATCGTCTCGGCCCGCCCACCGCAGTAGGCGCAGCGGTACCGGTCGCGGTGCATCAGCCCGGCACGGGTCAGCGGCACCTGGGCCCGGTACGGCACGCGCACATACGTGCTGAGCCGGATCACCGAGGGCACGGGCAGCGACACCTTCGCCGAATGCAGCTCGATGCCGCCCGGATCGCCGTGCACCACTTCGGCCTTGCCACACATCACGAGCACCACCGCGCGCCGCAGCGGCAACGCGGTCAACGGCTCGAAAGTGGCGTTGAGCAGGAGCACCCGGCGCCGGCCCCAGGCCGGGGCTGCCGGATCCCGGCCTCTACTACGCTGTCCGGGCGGGCGGGTAACTCCCCCTGGGCGGTTCCCCGGCCCGGCCGGGACGGCTCCGCCGGATGCGGAACCCCCCGGATAGGCGCGCAGGACCACCTCTGGCGTCTCGGCGGCCATGGCTTGGCCGGAGACGCCGCGGGGGCTGGGTTGTCGGTCTGGCACTCGACCACCTCCAGGGGCGTAGGCATAGTCGACCACAGAACAGGCCCCCAGCGCACGTGTGTTACACGACGTGTCACATCCGCGCGACCCAACATCCACTTACAGTTGGGCTCACCGACCTGATCGGAAGGATGATCGAACTCCCGTGTCCCCCTTGCTCACCGCCGGCCAGACGCCGTGCATCAACGACGCGTCCACCTTGTGCTTCCAGGTGTTCAAGGCCACCGGCAACGAGTGGCTGGCCGGCTCGACGAACTGGCTGCTGACCAAGCCGCTGAAGATCCTGATGATCATCGTGATCGCGTTCGTCGTGCGCCTGCTGCTGCGGCGGATGATCAACCGCGTCACGACGCTCCCCCGAGGCAGCGGAAAGCTCCCCACGTTGCTGCGTCCCCTGCGCGAGCGCGCCCCCGAGGTGCTGGGCTCCGCCGTGATCGAACGGCGCCGCCAGCGCGCGCAGACCATCGGCTCGGTGCTGAAGTCGATGGCGACGTTCCTGATCTACGGCCTCGCCTTCATCCTCGTGCTGGGCGAGCTCGGCCTGGACCTCGGCCCGATCATCGCCTCCGCCGGCATCATCGGCGTCGCGATCGGGTTCGGCGCGCAGAACCTGGTGAAGGACTTCCTCTCCGGCATCTTCATGATGGTCGAGGACCAGTACGGCGTCGGCGACGTCGTCGACATCGGCGAGGCGACCGGCACCGTCGAGGCGGTCGGCCTGCGGATCACCACGCTGCGCGACGTCAAGGGCACGGTCTGGTACGTCCGCAACGGCGAGGTGCTGCGCGTCGGCAACTCGAGCCAGGGCTTCGCGGTCGCGCTCGTCGACGTCCCGCTCGGCTACACCGCCGACGTCGAGCGCGCGTCCGCCGTGCTCGGCGAGGCGGCCTTGGCCGCGACCGAGAGCGACGCGCTGAAGGACAACGTCCTGGAGCCCCCGGAGATGCTGGGCGTGGAGAGCGTGACCCCGGAAGGTCTCCAGCTGCGCCTGACCGTGAAGGTGCGGCCGGGCAAGCAGTGGGCGGTCCAGCGGGCCCTGCGCGGCCAGCTGCTGGCGGCCCTGGAGGAAGCCGGCTTCGAGCCCCCGCTCGGCCGGCTGTTCCCGAACTCCGCCCCGGTGGCCGAGAAGAAGTAGCGCTCCCGCGGCCGGGTCGTGAGATGGCTCACGACCCGGCCCGCGTGGTTACGCTGGGAAACGGGTTCGCGACCTTCCGGCGAGGAGCGGGACCGGGCGTCGGGAACCCGCACCCGGAAGGCAAAATGGAAGGCGTGTCAGCAGTGAGCGAACCGGCGAACCTCTACGAAGCGGTGGGCGGCGAACCCACGTTCCGCCGGATCGTCGCGCGCTTCTACGAAGAAGTCGCGCGAGACGAGATCCTGCGCCCGCTCTACCCCGAGGAGGACCTCGGGCCGGCCGAGGAGCGCTTCCGGCTGTTCCTCATGCAGTACTGGGGCGGCCCGCACACCTACTCCGACCGGCGCGGGCACCCGCGGCTGCGGATGCGGCACGCGCCGTTCAAGATCGGGCCGATCGAGCGCGACGCCTGGCTGCGCTGCATCCGGATCGCGGTCGACGAGGAGAACCTCGAGGAGCCCTACCGCGGGCAGCTCTGGGCCTACCTGGAGATGGCCGCCCACAGCATGATGAACAGCTTCGTATGAGAGCTGTAACCCCCGGGGCTTCGCCCCGAGCCGGGGGCTCCGCCACCCGGAGCCCCCGATGAGCAGCCGAGCCTGGTGGCGCGATGCCGTCTTCTACCAGGTCTACGTGCGCTCGTTCGCCGATTCGGACGGCGACGGCGTCGGAGACCTGGAAGGCATCCACTCCCGGCTCGGTTACCTGGAGCTGCTGGGCGTCGACGCGCTGTGGCTGACGCCGTTCTACCGGTCCCCGATGGCCGACCACGGCTACGACATCGCCGACCCGCGTGACGTCGACCCGATGTTCGGCACCCTCGGCGACTTCGACGTGCTGCTGACCGAGGCGCACAAGCGCAACATCAAGGTCACCGTCGACGTGGTGCCCAACCACACCAGCAACCAGCACGCCTGGTTCAAGTCGGCGATGGCGGCCGCGCCGGGCAGCCCGGAGCGCGACCGCTACATCTTCCGCGACGGCGTCGGCCCGAAGGGCGAGGACCCGCCGAACAACTGGGTCAGCGCGTTCGGCGGGCCGGCGTGGACGCGGGTGCCGGACGGGCAGTGGTACCTGCACCTGTTCGCGCCGCAGCAGCCGGACCTCAACTGGGCCAACCCGGAGGTCGCCGCCGACCTCGAACGCACCCTGCGCTTCTGGCTCGAGCGCGGCGTCGACGGCTTCCGCATCGACGTCGCGCACGGCATGGCCAAGCCGCCCGGCCTGCCGGACATGGACCCGCGTGCCGACGCGCTCGGGCCCAGCCACTACTACGACCCGCGGTGGGACCACGATGGCGTCCACGAGATCCACCAGATGATCCGCAAGGTGCTCGACGAGTACCCGGAGGCGATGGCCGTCGGCGAGATCTGGGTGACCGACGAGGAACGCCTCTCCCGGTACCTGCGGCCCGACGAGCTGCACCTGGCGTTCAACTTCCGGCTGGTGCTGACCCACTTCGACGCCGACGCGATGCGCACGGCCATCCAGCGCTCCCTGACGGTGCCGGCTCGCACGGGGGCGCCCGCGACCTGGACGCTGGGCAACCACGACGTCTGGCGGCAGGTCAGCCGCTACGGCGGGGGCGCGGCGGGCGTGCGCCGCGCGCGGGCGATGGCGCTGGTCGAGCTGGCGCTGCCCGGCACGGTCTACCTGTACAACGGCGAAGAGCTGGGCCTGGCCAACGTGGACATCCCGGTCGCCGAGATGGCCGACCCGCGGGCGAAGACCAGCGGAGCCGAGTTCGGGCGGGACGTCTCGCGAGTGCCGCTGCCGTGGGAAGGCGACCTGCCGCCGTTCGGGTTTTCCCGCAACCCGCGGACGTGGCTGCCGATGCCCGGCGAGTGGGCCGAGCTCACGGTCGAGAAGCAGATCGAAGACGCCGACTCGACGCTTTCGCTGTACCGGCAGGCGATCGAGCTGCGGAAGACGCATCCGGCGTTCGACGGCGACGAGCTGGAGTGGTACGGCGCCCCGGCGGGGTGTTTCGCGTTCCGCCGCAAGAGCGGCGGTCTGGTGTGCGCGCTGAACACGTCGGCGTCGCCGATCGCGCTGCCGCCAGGCGAGGTGCTGCTGTCGAGCAGCCCGCTGGTGGACGGGAAGCTCCCGGCGGACGCGGCTGCCTGGCTGGTTTAGAGCGGCACCCACCGGCCGGGCTTGACGACCTCGGCCGCCTCCGGCGCCACGCCCCGCGCGATCTGGTTGACGCGCTGGTGCGACAGCCCGACCAAGTCGGCGATCGCCCGCTGCGGGATCTGGCCGTTCAGCGTGGCGACCAGGCGGGCGCGGACCCCTTCACGCCACTGCGCGACCTCTTCGGCGAGCCGGTCCGCCTCCTGGTACTGCAGGACGAGGTCGGTCGCGTCCGCGTCGTCGAACTCGTAGCGCCAGCGGAGGTGGAACCGCTCGGCCGGGAGGCCCGTCAGGTTCGCGATGATCTTCCGCATGCCGGGGTCGACGTCGACGAACTGCTTGAATTCACCCGCGGCGTCGTCGAGTCCGTCGGTCACCTTCGCGGTCCACAGACCGGCTTCGCGGGTCACGGCCACGGTGAACGCCGGGAACCTCATCAACTGGCTCACCTCCGGGAAGGCGCGGACTGTAACCAATCGGTCACGAGGCTGTCAACTGCTCTGGTCACCGGAGCCGGAGCCGTCGTCGAAGGCGCCGCTCGCCAGCCACGCCACGAGCGCCGCGGCCTGGAGGTAGGGCGCCGCTTGGGCGGCCGCCCGGCCCGCCGCTCGCGTGCGGCCCCACCTCTCAGGACGCTCGGCGCGCTCCGGCGCCTGCTCCCCCGGCGGACGCTCGCGACGCCAGGGCGTCTCCTCCGCGCGGACTTCGTCGAGGAAGTCCGCCGTCGGGTCGTCGTCCGGGGGCATGTGCACCAGCGTGCCACCGAAAACCGGCGCACGCCCGCGACACAAGGATTCCGTAATCAGAACAGCAGCGGCAGCAGCGCGTGCCGGCGCCGGACGATCGCGCCGTAGCGCGCGTCCAGGCGCAGCCACGAGTCCGTCGCCGTCACGCGGACCACGTCGCCGTCCACGTCCGAATCCACGAACCCCATGCCGGACATCGCGAACAGGCAGCGCATCTGGACCTTGACCTCGACCGTGCCGCCGCTGACCGTCAGCACCGCCTGGTCCATCAGCGACGCCGGCGGGTTGCCGTGCGGGCCGGCGTTGTCGCGCGCCAGCGTCACGCCGCGGTCGGCCAGGTCCGACACCACCCGGGCGGGCAGCTCGTCGACCAGCTGCCACGGCCCGGACGGCGGCAGCTCGCCGTGCCAGAGAAGATCACGCGCCGGGCCCGGATCCATCCGCGGCCCGCCCGCCACCGTCAGCGCCGCCAGCAGCTCGTTGCCGGACACCGTGACGTCGCCGGGGGTGACGTCACCGGCCACCGCGCGCGTGGCCAGGCACTCGAACGGCGTCGCCGTCCAGGCCTCGACCACGCCGTCGCCGCGCTGCCGCAGCCGGACGGCCGTCTGGCCGTCCAGCCGGACCGCGCGGGCGACGAACGCACCGAGGGTCTCCCGGTCCGCCGCGTCCGGCACGAAAAGCTCAGGCATCCGCGAACCCCTGCTTCAGAAACTCCGACTCGGGCGGGCTGAGCCTACGCGGCCGCAACGCGACCGTGTCGTACGGCGCCAGCACCGTCTCCGCGGTGACCGCCACCGGGTCGGACTCGGCCGGCCCGGTGTGCACGCGGTAGGCCAGCCGGAAGCTCGCCGCGCGCAGCTCCGTCAGGTCGATGTCCACGCGGAGCTCCTGCCCGGACACCACGATCGGTGCCTTGTAGGCCACCTCCAGCTTGACGACGACGATGCCCTTCGGCAGCTCCTCGAGCCCCGCCTCGACGGCGCCCTTGAACAGCAGCGGGATGCGGGCCTCTTCGAGCAGCGTCACCATCTTCGCGTGGTTGATGTGGCCGTAGACGTCCATGTCCGTCCAGCGCGGGCGGACGTGCGCAACGTAGGTCACCGCACCGTGCTCCGGATCTGCCGGGCCGCCACCGAAAGCGTCGCGAGGTCGAGCCGGCCGGACTTGGTGATCTCGTCCAGCGCGACGCGGGCCCGCTGCAGCCGGGACGCGTTCGTCTTCTCCCACTGGGCGATCTTGGCGTCCCCGCTGCTGCCCGGGTCGCTGTGCTTCAAGGCGTCCAGCGTGATCGCCCGCAGCGACCCGTAGACGTCGTCACGCAGCGAAAGCCGGGCGAGCGCGTGCCAGCGGTTGCCGCGTTCGAGCGCGCTGATCTCGGTCAGCATCTTGTCGACGTCCAGGTGCGCCGACAGCGCGTAGTACAGCTCCGCCGTCTCCGCCGGGCTGTGCGGGGCGTCCACGCCGACCTGCTGCTCGGCGAGTTCGGCCACCTCGGTGACGTCGAGCAGGCCGTAGGTGTGCAGCAGCAGCGAGACGCGGCGGGCCAGCTCCTCGGGCACGTTCGCGGCGATCAGCTCTTCCACGTGCTTCTGCACCGACTCCGCCTCGCGGCCGCGGAGCAGGTCGCCGATCTTGGGCACGAGCTTGCCCAGCACCCGGCCGAAGCGCTTGATCTCCGACAGCGGCGCCAGCGGCTGCGGGCGGTTGGTGAGGAACCAGCGCGCGGCCCGGTCGAGCAGCCGCCGCGTCTCCAGCACCATCGCGTCGGCGACGTCGGTGTGCACGACGTTGTCGAGCGCGTCGATCTCCGTCCACAGGGCCGGCAGGTCGAACACCCGCGTCACCACCGCGTACGCGCGCACGGCGTCGGTCGCCGTCGCGTTCATCTCCTCCATCAGCCGGTAGACGAAGGAGATGCCGCCGCCGTCGACGACCTCGTTGGCGATCATCGTGGTGATGATCTGGCGGCGCAGCGGGTGCTCGCCGATCGCGTCGGAGAACCGCTCGCGCAACGGCTTCGGGAAGTAGTCGGACAGCCGGCCGGCGAACACCTTCGAGTCGGGCAGGTCGCTGGCCAGCAACTCGCCCTTCAGCTCCAGCTTGACGTGCGCGAGCAGGGTCGCGAGCTCCGGGGACGTGAGGCCCTTGCCCGCCTTCTCCAGCTCGCGGAACTCGGAGTTGCTCGGCAGCGCTTCGAGCTTCCGGTCGAACGCGCCCGCGGCCACCAGCGCCTGGACCTGGCGCGCGTGCACCGACAGCATCGGCGCGGCGTGCGCCCGGCTGACGCCGAGGACGGCGTTCTGCCGGTAGTTGTCGTCGAGCACCAGCGCGCCGACCTCGTCGGTCATCTCCGCCAGCAGCTCGTTGCGCTGGGCCTCCTCGAGCTTCCCGGTCTGCACCAGGTGGTCGAGCAGGATCTTGATGTTGACCTCGTGGTCGGAGCAGTCGACGCCGGCCGAGTTGTCCAGCGCGTCGGTGTTGATCTTGCCGCCGGACCGGGCGAACTCGATCCGGCCCAGCTGGGTCAGGCCGAGGTTGCCACCCTCGCCGAAGACCTTGACGCGCAGCTGCTTGCCGTCGACGCGGATGGCGTCGTTGGCCTTGTCGCCCGCGGCGGTGTGGGTTTCGGTCTCCGCCTTGACGTAGGTGCCGATGCCGCCGTTCCAGAGGAGTTCCACCGGCGCCAGCAGGATGGCCTGGATCAGGTCCATCGGCGCCAGCGCGGTGACCCCTTCGTCGAGCCCGAGGGCTTCGCGGACCTGCGGGCTGATCGGGATCGACTTCGCCGAGCGCGGGTAGATCCCGCCGCCCTCGCTGATCAGCGAGCGGTCGTAGTCGTCCCACGAGCTGCGCGGCAGGTCGAACAGCCGGCGGCGCTCGGCGAACGTCGAGGCGGCGTCCGGGTTCGGGTCGAGGAAGACGTGCATGTGGTTGAACGCGGCGACGAGCCGGATGTGCTCCGACAGCAGCATGCCGTTGCCGAAGACGTCGCCCATCATGTCGCCGATGCCGACGACGGTGAAGTCCTCGGTCTGGGTGTCCTTGCCCAGCTCGCGGAAGTGCCGCTTGACGCTCTCCCAGGCACCCTTCGCCGTGATGCCCATGGCCTTGTGGTCGTAGCCGACCGAGCCGCCGGAGGCGAACGCGTCGCCGAGCCAGAAGCCGTACCGCGCGGACATCTCGTTGGCGATGTCGGAGAACTTCGCGGTGCCCTTGTCGGCCGCGACGACCAGGTACGAGTCGTCGGCGTCGTGCCGGACGACGCCCGGCGCGGGCACGGTCTTGCCCTCGATCCGGTTGTCGGTCAGGTCGAGCAGGCCGGAGATGAACATGCGGTAGCAGGCGATGCCCTCGTTGAGCTGGGCGTCGCGGTCGATGCTCGAGTCACCGGTCGGGGCCGGCGGCATCTTCACGACGAAGCCGCCCTTCGCGCCGACGGGCACGATCACGGCGTTCTTGACCGCCTGCGCCTTGACCAGGCCGAGGATCTCGGTGCGAAAGTCCTCGCGGCGGTCCGACCAGCGCAGGCCACCGCGCGCGACCTCGCCGAAGCGCAGGTGCACGCCCTCGACGCGCGGCGAGTAGACGAAGATCTCGAACCGCGGGCGCGGCTCGGGCAGGTCGGGCACGCCGGCCGGGTCGAGCTTGATCGCCAGGTAGCTGCGCGGGGCCCCGTCGGCGTCGGTGACGTGGTAGTTCGTCCGCAGCGTGGCCCGGATGACGGCCATCAGCCGGCGCAGGATGCGGTCCTCGTCGAGGCTGGTGACCTCGTCGATCATCGCGCTCAGCTCGCTCGCCAGCGCTTCGGTCGCGGCCTCGCGGTCGGCGTCGCCCAGCTGCGGGTCGAAGCGGGCCTCGAACAGCCTCAGCAGCTTCGTCGCGACCTGGGTGTGGTTCAGCAGCGTGTTCTGGATGTAGTCCTGGGAGAACGCGCTGCCGGCCTGGCGCAGGTACCGCGAGTAGGCGCGCAGCACGGCCGCCTGGCGCCAGGTGAGCCCGGCCCGCAGCACGAGGCCGTTGAGCCCGTCGACCTCGGCGTCGCCGCGCCAGGCGGCCTCGAAGGCGTCCTGGAAGCGGTCGCGCAGCGCCGTGATGGCTTCGGCGTCCGGCTTGGCCATCACCTTCTGGTCGATGCGCAGGCCGAAGTCGTAGATCCAGCACGCGCCGCCGTCTTCGCGGTGCAGCTCGTACGGCCGCTCGTCGACGACCTCGACGCCCATCGCCTGCAGCACCGGGAGCACCTTCGACAGCGTGACGCCCTCGCCACGCAGGTAGAGCTTGAACCGGCGTTCGCCGGGCTCGGCGTCGGCGGGCAGGTAGAACGACAGCGCGAGGTCGCCCTCGTCGGTCAGCGAGTCGAGCGCGCGAAGGTCGGCGAGTGCCTCTTCGGCGGAGAAGTCCTCCCGGTAGCCCTCGGGGAAGACACTCGCGAAGCGCTGGCCCTGTTCGGTCGCCGACTCCTCGCCGAGGACGCCGACGGCGACGCCGCCGTCCGAGCGCTCCCGGCGTTCGTCGAGGACCGCCTCGACCATCCGGTCGTCCCAGCTGCGGACGGCGTCGTTCAGCCGGTCCTGGATCCGCGGGGTGTCCGGCTCCAGCCGGCGCGTGGGATCGGTGTGGACCATGAAGTGCACCTGCGCGAGGACCGTCTCGCCGATGCGGGCGCTGTATTCGAGCTGGGTGCCTTCGAGCTCTTCCAGCAGGACTTCCTGCATCGCCAGCCGCGACCGCGTCGTGTAGCGGTCCTGCGGGAGGTAGACGAGGCAGGAGTAGAAGCGGCCGTACGGGTCGCGGCGCAGGAACAGCCGCAGCCGACGGCGGTCCGACAGCGTGATCGCGCCGGTCGTCGTCGAGTACAGCGAGTCGGTGTCGGCGGAGAACAGGTCGGCACGCGGCCAGTTCTGCAGGACTTCGAGCATCCGCTGGCCGGAGAAGGACTCCATCGGGAACCCGGCGCGGTGGATGACCTCGCGGACCCGCTTGCACACCACCGGGATGTCGAGGACGTTCTCGTGCAGCGCGGTGGTGGTGAACATGCCGAGGAAGCGGTGCTCGCCGGTGACGGTCCCTTCGGCGTCGAAGGTCTTCACGCCGACGTAGTACGGGTAGACCGGCCGGTGCACGGTCGAGGGCGCGCTCGCCTGCGTCAGCACCAGCAGCGTCGGCGAAAGCGCGGACGCGGCGGTGTCCGGGCCGGCGGTGAGGCCGCGGGCGGCCAGGCTGTCCTGGCGCAGCACGCCGAGCCCGGAAGCCAGCACGGCGCGCAGGGCCGGGTCGTCCGAGTCGGGGTGCGGGTTGTCGACGAGCTCGTAGCGTCGGTAGCCGAGGAACGTGAAGTGGCCGTCGGCCAGCCAGCGCAGCAGGCGGGCGCCTTCGGCGACCTCGGCCTGGGGCAGCTTCGGCGGGTCGGTTTCGAGTTCGCTCGCGAGCTGGCAGGCCGTCTGGGCCATCTTCTCGGCGTCCTCGACGACCTCGCGGACGTCCCCCAGGACGCTGGAGAGGCGGTTGTCGAGCTCACGGGCCCGGTTCGGGTCGGTGACGAAGTCGATCTCGATGTACATCCACGACTCGGCGGCCGAGTTCGCGGGCGGCTCGCCCGGGTCGGCGTCCGGGTGGACTTCCTGCAGCTCGCCGGTCAGGTCGCGGCTGACGACGACGATCGGGTGGACGATCCGCTGCACCTGCACGCCGTCCCGGGCGAACTCCGCGGCGATCGAGTCGACGAGGTAGGGCATGTCGTCGGTGACGACCTGCACGACGGTGGCTTCGCGCGCCCAGCCGTCTTCGGCGACGGTGGGGTTCAGCAGCCGCACGGCCGGGCGGCCGGGCATCCGGGACTTGGCGAGCTGCAGGTGCGAGCGCACCGCGCCGACCAGGTTGACGGCCTCGTCGCCGACGATCTCTTCGGCCGGGATGTGCCGGTAGTAGAGCCGGATGAGCTCCCCGATCTCCGGCGCCAGGCCGGCGGCGGCGTCGATCAGGTCGTCCCTGATCTGCTCCGGGCTGGCCGGGGAGCGCTGACCGAATTCGGGTTCGGTGTCGGCTCCGGTTCCGGGTAGGGACGAGACTCCGGTCGAGCTCATTTGAGGCAACTCTCCAGTATTCGTGAGGTGGCACCGCGCCGTTTCGGCGTTGAACCGGACTACCCCACACTAATGCGCCGCGATCGGGGATCACATGAAGACCCGGGGGTTCCCCAGACCCGGAAAACCCTTCCGGGCCAGCGAATTCGCGTGATCGGTCAAGCTACTGACGGGTTGCGTTCGGAGGCTCCGCGCGGCGCTGACCAGCCGGGGTCGGCGGGCGTTACCCGACGTAGGGCCAACATGATCGGTTCAGCTGAGGACCGCCGGAGCCGTTCGGCGAAGGTTGTCGGCCGGTCGGCGACACCGGAGTGCGACGGACGCCACTGTCCGCGGGCCTCCGACAGGTCGGCGACGAATAGGGGGGTCTCGCCGACGCGGGGTGGGCCGGGGTGCGGTGCGGAGTGGGCGAATCCGGCAATTCGGCGACGGGTCCGGGTGGTTCGGCGCGAGGGCTTCGCGAAGTGAAACGGGGACGGCGGGCGAGGGTCGGCGGGCTTGGCCAGTCACCCAGCCGGGCCGAGCGGCGCGGGGGTGCTCCGCCGCCACCTTGGATGAGGTGTGCAAGGCACCAGCCGGGCCGCCACTCGGGCTTGGCGCCGCGCGGTGCTCCGCCGCTACCTCGGATGAGGCATGCGAGACACCAGCCGGGCCGCGACTCGAGTCAGTCGCCCGAGCCGTGGCGGCGGGAGTCGGGGACCTCGGCTCCGTGGCCGTTGCGGCCGTGACCGTTGCGGCGGCCCGTGTCCTTCGAGCCCAGCTGCTTGACCAGCGCCGCCGCGCTCGCCGTGCCCGCCTGGTGCTCGGCCAGTGCGCGGGCCAGCAGGTCCGCCAGGCCCGCGTCCGGTGGGGGCTCGTCCTCCGCGATGGCGCGCGCGTAGCTCTCCGGGAACGGGGCCGTCGCCGGGGTCCAGTGGCCGAAGTCCTCCATCGGCTCCAGGGACGGCGGCATCCGCAGCCGCGGGAGCCAGGGCTCGGCTTCGTCGCGGTAGTCCGGCACCGACGGCGGCTCGTCCTCGGGCCGCGGCGGTGGCGCCAGCTCCGGCTCGGCGCGCTCCCGGCGCGGGCTGTCGTCGGCGCGGGTCTCCGCGTCTTCGGCGCGGCGACGACCGCCGCTCGCGCCGCCCGACGACGAGATGCCCAACCGGTCCAGCACCGACTGGGCGGCCTCGGAACCGTGCTCGGCGTCGTGGCGGGTCGACGGCTGTGGTTCGCGCCGCGGCTCCCGCTCGGCGGCTGGCTCGGGCGCGAGCGGCAAGGCCGGCGTGATGCGCGTGGGCGCCGACTCGCGTTCGGCGGCGGTCTCCCGCAGCCGCGCTTCGGCCAGGGCCGCCCAGGAGAACTTGGGCTTCTCGATCTCCTGCGGCGCGGGTGGCTCGGGAGCGGCGGCCCGGGTCTCGGCCGGTTCGGCCCGGCGCTCGGGCGCGGTGCGGACTTCGATCGGCTCGGCGGGGAGCTCCGGCGCGCGCCGGCGTCCGGACGGTGGCGCTTCGGCGGGTTCCGGCGCGGCCGGGATCGGCCGCGCCTGGCCGGGCGACTCGCGCCGCCACGGCGGGTCGGCGGGCGCCGACCGCACCTCGATGGGCTCCGGCCGCTGAGGCTCGACGGAATCAGGCCGACGAACCGGCTCGGCCGAAGCCGACCGCACCTCGATGGGCTCCGGCTCACGCCGCGGGGATTCAACGGGCTCAGACCGACGCACCGGCTCAACCGAGGCCGACCGCACCTCGATGGGCTCCGACTCATGCCGTGGGGGTTCGGCAGGCTCAGACCGACGCACCGGCTCACGCCGCGGAAGTTCGACAGACTCGGACCGACGCACCGGCTCGACCGAAGCCGACCGCACCTCGATCGGCTCCAGCCCACGCCGCCCCGTCGGCTTCGCCTCGGCCGGCTCCGGCCGCCGCCGCTCGACGGCCACCGGCTCCGGGCGCACGCGTGGCTCCGCGGGCTCGTCCCGCACCGCCGGCATCAACGACGTCTCGGCCGCGTCGGCGGTCACGCGCGGCCGTTCGAACGACCACGCGGGCGCCGGCTGCCGCGGCTCGGGCTTCGGGGTCTCCTCGCGGCCGAACGACCAGCCCGGCGTCCGCGGCGAAGGCTCCGGGACCGCCACCACTTCGGCCACGACGGGAATCGGCCGCGACGGCACCGCCTTCAGCACCTCGTCGAGGTCGACCGACGCCGGCTCCCCCGTGCCGAACTCGCCGGCCAGCACACCGCACGCCTGCCGCCGGGCCCGCGCGTGGAGCTGCTCGGCCGCCCGCGAACGGTACAGGCACGCGATGGCTTCTTCGGGCTGCCCGAACCGCTCCTCCAGCTGCGCCAGCTCCAGCCACAACCGCGCGGTGACCGCGGACAGCCCGTGCCGGTCGGTGCTCGCCACGGCTTCGCGGACCAGCTCGATCGCCGCTTCGCCCGACCCCGAGGACAGGTGGATCCGGGTCGCGACGGCCAGCCGCAGCCAGCCCATCGGCGCGACCCCGGCCGCCCGCACCGGCTCGGCCAGGACCGGCTCGGCGATCTCGTACGCCATTTCGGCGTCGCCGCGGTCGAGCAGCGTGCTCACCAGCAGCAGCACGAGCCGGATCCGGACGAGGCCGCCGTCGTCGGCCGGGTTGTCCAGCTTCTCCAGGAAGCCCAGGCCGGTCCGGGCCGCGTCGGCCGCCGCGGTCAGGTCGCCGTGGCGACGCCGGTGCGCGGCCGTGCCGACGCGCAGCAGCGCCCGCACCAGCAGCTGGGTGTCGGCGCTCAGGGACTCGTCGCCGAGGACGAGCTTGTCCGCCTCGACGAGCGCCCGGTCCAGCTCGGCCTTCCGGCCCAGCAACCCGAGGCAGCCGACGAGGTGGGTCAGCGCGGCGGCGCGGTGCACCGGCGAGACGACCGGATCGGTGAGCACCGGCCGGAGCGCGGCGAGCCCGGTCAGCGGCACGCCCAGGCTGCGGGCGCACACGGCGAGGTCGATGCGCAGCCGGGCGGCGATGTCGCCGTAGCCGGCGTGCTCGGCCGCGCGCAACGCCGCGACCGCCCGCCCGACCGTGCCCGGCCGCTCGCCGAGCCGGACGCGCGCGGACACGACCAGGCTCTCGGACCGGATCCACTGCTCGTCGGCGCCGGCGGCTTCGGACAACGCGGCCGCGCGCTCACCCAGGACGAGCGCTAGCTCGGGCGCCCGCAGGTGCAGGGCGTCCGCCCGCTCGATCAGCCGGCCTACTGCGGAGAGGGTTCCCCCGGCATTGGCGGCGCGCCCGCTCTCGTGCGAGAGCGGGCCCGTCCGGTGCTGCTTGCTGGCTTCCACGGGGAAACCCGCCCCCTCAGTCGCGGGTCAGCTTGCGGTGGGTGACACGGTGCGGGCGGGCGGCCTCGGCGCCCATCCGCTCCACCTTGTTCTTCTCGTACCCTTCGAAGTTGCCTTCGAACCAGAACCACTGCGAGGGGTTCTCGTCGGTGCCTTCCCAGGCCAGGATGTGCGTCGCGACCCGGTCGAGGAACCACCGGTCGTGGGAGATCACGACGGCGCAGCCGGGGAACTGCTCCAGCGCGTTCTCCAGCGAGCCCAGCGTCTCGACGTCCAGGTCGTTCGTCGGTTCGTCGAGCAGGATCAGGTTCCCGCCCTGCTTGAGCGTCAGCGCCAGGTTGAGCCGGTTGCGCTCACCACCGGAGAGCACGCCCGCCGGCTTCTGCTGGTCCGGGCCCTTGAAACCGAACGCGCTGACGTACGCGCGCGACGGCATTTCGGTCTGCCCGACGTGGATGTAGTCCAGCTCGTCGGAGACGACCTGCCACACGGTCTTCTTCGGGTCGATCCCGCCGCGGTTCTGGTCCACATAGGACAGTTTGACCGTCTCGCCGATCTTGACCACACCATCGTCCGGCTCCTCGAGCCCGACGATGGTCTTGAACAGTGTGGTCTTGCCGACGCCGTTCGGGCCGATCACGCCGACGATGCCGTTGCGCGGCAGGTCGAACGACAGGCCGTCGATGAGGACGCGGTCGTCGAAGCCCTTCTTGAGCTTCTCGACCTCGACCACGACGTTGCCCAGCCGCGGGCCCGGCGGGATCTGGATCTCTTCGAAGTCGAGCTTGCGGTGCTTGTCCGCCTCCGCCGCCATCTCTTCGTAGCGGTCGAGCCGCGACCGGGACTTGGTCTGGCGCGCCTTGGCGTTGGACCGCACCCACTCGAGCTCGGTCTTGAGCCGCTTCGCGAGCTTCGCGTCCTTCTTGCCCTGGACCTCGAGGCGCTCGCGCTTCTTCTCCAGGTACGTCGAGTAGTTGCCCTCGTAGCCGACGACGCGGCCGCGGTCCAGCTCCATGATCCACTGGGCCACGTTGTCGAGGAAGTACCGGTCGTGGGTCACGGCCAGGACGGCGCCGGCGTAGCGGGAGAGGAACTGCTCCAGCCACAGGACACTCTCGGCGTCCAGGTGGTTGGTGGGCTCGTCGAGCAGCAGCAGGTCCGGCGCCGACAGCAGCAGCTTGCACAGCGCGACGCGGCGGCGCTCACCCCC
Organism: Amycolatopsis sp. NBRC 101858; assembly: GCF_030269325.1. GTDB lineage: Bacteria > Actinomycetota > Actinomycetes > Mycobacteriales > Pseudonocardiaceae > Amycolatopsis > Amycolatopsis ponsaeliensis. Next base: position 1,062,067 of record NZ_BSTD01000003.1, read on the forward strand.
GGAGAGGTGCGAGACGCCCTCCTCCGGCGGCGGGCAGCGCAGCGCGTCCATCGCCTGCTCGACGGTCGAGTCGAGCTCCCAGGCGTCGGCGTGGTCCAGCTCCTCCTGGAGCTGGCCCATCTCCTCCATCAGGGCGTCGCTGTAGTCGGTCGCCATCAGCTCGGCGATCTCGTTGTAGCGGTCGAGCTTGGTCTTGATCTCGCCGAGGCCCTCCTCGACGTTCCCCCGGACCGTCTTCTCCTCGTTGAGCTCCGGCTCCTGCATGAGGATGCCCACGCTCGCACCGGGCTGGAGGAACGCCTCGCCGTTGCTGGCCGTCTCGATCCCCGCCATGATCTTGAGAACGGTGGACTTACCGGCACCGTTCGGCCCGACCACGCCGATCTTGGCGCCGGGGTAGAACGCGGTGCTGACGTCGTCGAGGATGACCTTGTCCCCGACGGTCTTGCGCACCTTCTTCATGGTGTAGATGAACTCGGCCATACCGACGATCGTAGAGCGCACCTGATCGCGACCCGACGCCGGTCACCGTCGGACTACCGAAAGTCAGGCCGGGGTCACCGAAACCGTCGTTTTGCCCGGCTCCGGACAAGGCTGACCCTCAACCGGAAGTCGAGAGTCAGTCCGCCCGCTTGCCGTCGGCGAGGTTCTTCAGCATCGCGTTGTAGGCGTTCAGCTCCTCGTCGCCGGTTGCCGCTTCGCGCCTGTCCCGCCGCTTCGCCTCGCGCTCGTCCTGGCGTGACCACTGCACCAGCAGCGCGATCAGCACCAGCAGCACGGGGAGCTCGCCCGACGCCCAGGCGATGCCGCCGCCGAGCCGCTGGTCGGTGAGCAGGTCGGGCACCCACGGCAGGTGCAGCTGGCTGTAGAACGCCTGCCCGATCACGGTCTGGGTGCTCATCAGGATCACGCCGAAGAACGCGTGGAACGGCATGGCGGCGAACATCATGCCGAGCCGGCCGAGGTACGGGATCCGCCGCGGCGCCGGGTCGACGCCGATCACCGGCCAGTAGAAGACGTACCCGGCGAGCAGGAAGTGCGCGTTCATCGCCAGGTGCGCCCAGTGGTAGTTCAGCGCGTTGTCGAACAGGCCGGAGAAGTACAGCGCGTAGAACGAGCCGACGAACAGCAGCAGCGCGACCACCGGGTGGGTCAGGAACCGCGACACCGGGGAGTGCACGAACGCGACGATCCATTCGCGCGGTCCCGGCGGTGCGTCCTTGCCCGCGGCCGGCAGGGCGCGCAGCGCGAGCGTCACCGGCCCGCCGAGCACGAACAGCACCGGCGCCACCATCGACAGCAGCATGTGGTTGCCCATGTGCACGCTGAACATCGCGGGGGCGTAGCGGCCGATGCCGGACGACGTCGCGATCAGCAGCACCACGCAGCCGACGATCCAGGAGACCGTGCGGCCGACCGGCCAGGAGTCGCCGCGGCGCAGCAGCCGCTGCACCCCGGCGAGGTACAGGCCGCCGAGGACGAGCGCGAGGGTGCCGTAGACCAGGTCGAAGCGGGTGTCGAAGAGCAGCCGCCACACCGTCGGCGCGCCGTCGAGGTTGTAGCCGATCAGCAGCTCGGTGGTGGACGGCTGGGTGACCGCGTCCGCCGGTGGCGGCGTCCTGGCCAGCCCGGACGCGATCCCGATCGTGACGAACATGATCAGGATCTCGACCGCGGCCAGCCGCATCAGCTGGCCGCCGCCCTTGCCGTCGACGAGGTCCGGGATGCCCTTCCGGCGTTGCTGGTGGCCGAAGACGCCGAGCAGCAGCAGGGCGACCGTCTTGGCGACGACCAGGAGGCCGTAGTCGGTCGTGAACAGGTCATTGAAGCCGATCCGCACCAGTGCGTTCACCACGCCGGAGATCGCCATCACGATCCAGCACACCAGCGCCAGGCGCGAGAACCGCTGCGCGGCCAGGCTCAGGTGGTTCCCGCGGCGGTAGCCCAGTGCCAGCAGGGCGATCAGCCCGCCGACCCACAGCGACGCGGCGACGAGGTGGAACAGCAGGCTGTTGGTGGCGACGTCGTGCGAGCCGCCGCTGGCCGAGTGCCCGGTGACCGCGACCGGCACCAGCCCGCCGACGGCCAGGAAGAACAGCACCGCCGTCCAGCCCCACGACAGCGCGAGCCGGCAGCCGAGCGCGACGAGGATCGCGATCAGCGCGGTCCACAGCCAGGCCTTCGGCTGCTCGATGGCGCCGACGAGGTCGAGCAGGGTCTGCGGGTCCAGGACCTCGCCGAACGGCTTCCCGGCGGTGTCCGCGGCGGTGAAGGCGACCGAAAGCAGGGCCGCGCCGAACCACACCCAGGCGGCGATCCCGGCCGCACGGAGCGCGCCGTAGCCCTCCGGGCCGAGCGTGCCGGACTGCTGCGGCGGCACCAGGAACGCGGCCAGCAGCAGCGAGCCGACGCAGATCACCGACGCGGCCTCGGACAGCACGCGCATGACGGTGATGCCGTACTTGGTGACCAGCCCCGGATCCGGCAGGCCGGCGATGACGTAGCCGGCCCCGCCGGTGAGCGCGATCAGCCCGATCGCGACGACGGCGGCCAGCAGCACGCCGACCGCGAGCAGGGGCAGCACACTGGCCCGGCGACGCGTGGGGACGCCGGATTTCGTCACGGGCTCGCTGGACACGCCCCAGAGGGTATGCCCAGCCCCGGTCAGGCCCGTGTGACGGGCAGGATGGGAGCGTGAAGATGATCCTCCTGCGGCACGCCGAGTCGCTCGGCAACGTCGACGAGCTCGCCTACACGCGGATCCCGGACCACGCCCTGCCGCTGACGGACCAGGGCGAGCGGGAAGCGCTTGCCGCCGGGCCGGAGATCGCCCGGCTGCTCGGCGGCGCGCGGCCCGCCGTCTACGTCAGCCCGTACCTGCGGACGCGGGAAACGTTGCGGCTGCTGGACATCGAGGCGTCGTGCGAGCGGCTGCTGCAGGAGCCGCGGCTGCGCGAACAGGACTGGGGCAACCTCCAGGACCCGGCCGAGCAGGAGCTCCAGAAAGCGCGGCGCAACGAGTTCGGGCACTTCTTCTACCGGCTGCCGTTCGGCGAGTCGGGCGCCGACGTCGACGACCGCGTCGCGGGGTTCCTCTCCGACCTGCGCCAGCGCGACGAAGGTCACCCGGACACGGTCCTGATCGTCTCGCACGGGCTCACGCTGCGGCTGCTGTGCCGCCGTCTCTTCGGCTGGAGCATCGAGCTGTTCGAGTCGCTGGAGAACCCGAAGACCTGCGAGTACCGGGTCCTCGAGGAGCAGGACGGCAAGTGGACGCTGGACCGCCCGTTCACGCAGTGGCGGGACTCACCCGACGGGGAAACGCAGCTCTAACGGCGCGGTCAGCACGACGCGGGTGCCCTGGCCGGGCGCCGAGTCGATGCGCGCGGTACCGCCGATCTCGGCCAGCCGGGCGTGGATCGAGTTCTCGATGCCGAACCCGGCTCGGCGCACGCCGGTGTCGAAGCCGGTCCCGTGGTCGCGCACCGAGACGGTGACGATGCCGTCGTGCTCTTCGAGGCACATGACGGCTTTGCCCGTCTTCGCGTGCTTCAACGTGTTTCGCAGCGCTTCGCGAGCCGCGTCGTGCAGGGAGTTGACGACGCTTTCCGGGACGTCGGTGGGCTTCGCGAGCGAGACGAGGTCGACGCGCAGGCCCTCCGCCGTCATCTCGACCGCCAGCGCGCCGAGGCGGTGCTCGAGGCCGCCCGGCTCCGTGGGCGCGTCGCCGTCGAGGCTGAGCCGCAGGCGCAGGGCGTGCGCGCGGGCGATGCGGCGGACCTGGTCGAGACTGCCCACCGGGTCGAGGCCGTCGCGGGGCGCCGGCAGCGCGAGCGACTCCATCACCTGCAGGACCGTGTCGTGCAGGTCGCGCCGGTACCGCTCCCGCTCGGCGGCACGGCCTCGCTGCTCCCCCAGGCGGTGGGCGAACCGCATCGCCCCGGCGACGAGCACGACGATCGCCAGCGCCGTCGCGGCGGCCGCGACCAGGGCGAGCACGATCCACGTCGCGGGCGCCGACGTGCCGGACACCACGGCCATGCCGTAGCGCAGGAGCACGGCGCCGGCGATCGCGATCGCGCCGGACGGGGCGCCGCGCAGCAGCGTCCAGACCATGACCGTGCCCATGATGTTCGGCCAGGTCAGGGCGAGCAGGCCGGGTTCGTGCGCGGCGAAGATCGCCGCGGCGACGCTCGTGACGAGCGTGTACGCGGTGTCGGCGGCGAGCACCGGCCGGATGCCGGTGCTGCGGTGGAAGACCCAGGCGACCTCGGCCAGGTTCGGCACGAGGTAGAGCACGATGGCGAGGCCGAGCACCGGAGCGCCCAGCGGGCCGCCGGCCCAGACCGCTTGCAGGAACAACGCGAGCCGGAACGCGACCGGCACGAGCACGAGCCTCGGCACCGCCCCTTGCACGAGCGGGATCCCGGCTCCGCCGGCGAGCGCCCCCGCGCCGCCGAGCAGCACAACCCTCACGACGTCCTCCCCGGGTCAAGGCCCCTACCCTGACCAGCCCACCTGAACTCGTAACGTCGGTGCATTCATTTCAGTTTACGACGCGCTCAGCTTGCCCCGCCCGGTTCCGCACTGTCAACGGGGCTTCGGCGATAGGGGCCGTATGCGAAAGAGACGCTGCCCGGCAGGCCACGGCTCCCGGACTTTTGTCACGATTCGGCCGTCAGCGCGGCCGGCGTCTCGCGGCGGTGGCTTTGCCGGCTCCTCGCGGCGGCCGGGCGCGCCGCCCCAGGCAGCCGTTTCCTCGACTGCGCACCCGGCGGCCGACCGCCGGGTGCGACAGCCCCGGCAGCGTTCCCTCGGCGGCGCCGTCGCACCCGGCCGTTGGGGCGCCGGCCGGCTTCGCCGGGAGCCTCATTCGGCCGTCAGCGCGGCCGCCTCCCGGTTCCGCGCCCGCCGGGCGCCGAGGGCGGCGGGCAGGATCAGCGCAGCGACCAGCCCGACGAACCCGAACGCCACGCCGTAGTCCGTCACCTGCGCGATGCCGCCGACGATCGGCGGCCCGCCGAGGAAGCCGGTGTAGGCGATCGCCGTGACGAAGCCGATCTCGCGCTCGCCGCCGGTGCCGTCGCCGCGTTTGCCGGCGTCGCCGGCCAGGCTCAGGGCGAGTGGGAACGACGCCGCCAGGCCCGCGCCGGCGAGCGCGAAGCCGACGTAACCGGCGGCGGCGACCGGGATCGCGGCCGCGGCGAGCAGCCCGGCGGCGGCCAGGACCGACCCCGCGGCGAGGCAGCGGGTGGGGCCGAACCGGCGTTGCGCCCACGACCCCGCGAGCCTGGTCAGCGCCATGACCAGCTGGAAGCCGCCGAACGCGAGGGCCGCGGCGCCTGGGCCGACGCCACGTTCGGCCGTCATCAGCAAGGCGGACCAGTCCGAGGACGCGCCTTCCGCGATGGCCGAAGCCAGCGCGACCGCGGCGAGCAGCCACAGCACCGGACGGCGGATCGGCGCGCGGCTCGGCGTGACCTCTTCGCTGTGCTCCGGACGGCTGCCGGGGACCTCGCGGATCACCAGGACGAGCACCGCGACGGCGACCACGGCGGCCACGCTCAGGTGGCGCCCCGGCGGCCAGTCGTGGCCGGCGGCGAGCCCCGCGGCCAGCGAACCGGCGAGCGCGCCGAAGCTGAAGCCCGCATGGAACTCCGGCATGATCGGGCGGCGGATCCGGCGTTCGACCGCCACCGCGGCGACGTTCATCGCGACGTCGAGCATCCCGACGCTCGCGCCGATCAGGAGCAGGGCGCCGGCCAGCAACGGCACGCTCGGCGCGAACCCGACCAGCACCATCGAGCCGGCTGCGCTGACGGTGCTGCCGGCGACGACCACGCGGGCACCGGCCCGTTCGATGATCCGGCCGGACACCGACGCGGCCGCGAGCATCCCCGCGCTGGCCCCGAGCAGGGCCAGGCCGAAAACGCCCGGCGAGGCGTGCACCTGCGCCGCCAGCGCCGGGGTGCGCGAGGCCCACGAGCCCAGCGTGAGGCCGTTGAGCGCGAAGACGACGAACACCGCGACCCGGTCCCGCTGCATGTGCCCATGCGTGCCACGGGTTCGATGCCTTAACACCTGTCCCACCCGCACGCAAGAGGCATTCTCGAACCTGTGGACAACCGGCCCCCGGCCGGGCACCTGTCCACAGATCCGAAATTGCGGGCTGACAAATCTTCCCCCGCCCGCCAATCTGGAATCACCAGTTCACCGCGGCCCCGAAGCCGCGATTCCAGAGGGGAAATCCACGATGTCTTCACGCCGTCTCCGCGCCCGGCTGCCGCACCTGCTGATCCTGGCCGCGCTGGGGTTGCTGACCAGCGTCGGAACCGCTCAGGCCGCACCCGCACAGGCCGAACCGGGGTGCCAGAAGGGTGAATTCTGCCTGTGGCAGGCCGGCGACTACGGCGGCGACGCCCAGCGTTTCGACCTGCGCACCGCGAATCCGGGGGAATGCATTCCCCTGCCCGAGGGATTCGCCGGATCGTCATTCGCGAATCTGCTGACGCGGGACGTCACGGTGTACCAGAGCGAGGAATGCTCGACCGAGGGAGATTTCGTCACCTACCCGGGTGGCGGCACGTTCGTCCCGGACGCGCCGTTCCTGGTCCGCGGGATCCAGATCTGGGAGTGACGGCCTGACCCGGGCCCGCACCGCCGCCAGCTCCCAGGAAAGAGCCGGCTCGCGGCGGCGGCCGGACCCGACCGGGGCCGCTCCCCCGACAGCGGCCCCACCCCGTGGGCGCGCCCCAGCGGCGGGGCGCGCCCACGGGCTTCCCACGGCCCTCCCGGTGCTCACGGCTCTCACGGCTCTCACGGCTCTCACGGCTCGAGAGGGTTCCGGCAGCCGAGCCGGGCGTCTCAGGCGGTCGGCGACGGTCGTGCCGTTCCTCGGTCGCCAGGGAGCCCGCATCGCGTCAGCGAGGCTCACGGATGCTTCGGCGACCACCGAGCAGCCCCTCGGTCGTCAGAGAGCGCACAACGCGCCAGCAAGGCTCTCGAGCGGTTAGGCAACCGCCGTGCCGCCCTCTGTCGCCACAGGGCCCGCAACGCGCCAGCAAGGCCCACGGGGACGGTTGGCGACCGTCGTACCGCCCTTTGGCCGCCAGGGAGCCCGCAACCCGTCAGCGGGACTCTCGGACGTTCGCCGATCGCCGTGCCGTTCGGTGATCGTCAGAGAGCCCGCATCGCGTCAGCGAGACTCTCGAGCGATTCAGCGACCGTCGTGTCGCCCTCGGTCGCCAGAGAGCCCGCAACGCGCCAGCAAGACCCCACGGGGACGGTTCGGCGACCGTCGAGCCGTCCCCGCGGGTCGCCAGAGAACCTGCAACGCGCCACCAAGGCTCACTGGCGCCCACGGCCCACGAGGCGGTCACCCGGACCGGTGCCTCGGCTGGGCTCTCTCGCCCAGCTGAGCCAGTCGCGTGCACTCGGACCGCGAGGTCGCCTTACCCGGTGACCAGGGCAGACACGCCTGGGCTGGTCCGGGGAGCGCCGCCGGGAGCACACAGACGGCCCACGACACGTTCAGGGAGGTGAGGCGACCACCGCGCCGCCCGCCGCGGCAGGGAGGCAGCGGCGTGCGGACGCTCGCGGCGCTGCCTGCCCGGCCGCTGGTCGTGCGGGCGAGCGTGGTCGGGCTGGACACAGCAAGAGCCTTCTGATCGCCAGATTACAGGTTCGCGGCGCGCCGGGAAGCCCGTTCGGTCACCCTCAGCACCGCACCCGACACTCAAGGAGGTCCACACCACGCTCTCGACGACGTTTCCCCCGAAGTTCCGAATTCCGTCGAACGAGACCTGAAACGATTCGCCGGTGTCGAACGATCGAGAGGATGGCGACGACTAAGCTGCCAGTGCCGGGTTACCGGCAGCAGCCGTCGGCGCGGGCCCTCGTAGCTCAGCTGGATAGAGCAAGAGCCTTCTAATCTCTAGGTCGCAGGTTCGAGTCCTGCCGGGGGCGCCACCAGGGAAGACGTCGTGCGCGGCTGCGCACGACGCACCCTGGCCACGTGCCCGGTCCCCTCTTCTGGCGCCGTCGGCGTATCCCCCACTTTGGACGGTCACCGTCCGCGTTCCCGTGCACGGTGAGTCCGGAAGTCGCACCGCGTGAGCGGCCAGGTGGCCCAACGGTCCTCGACCGAGCCCATCCCGAGACAACCTTGTTACCTCCGGGGTCGAGGCGCTGTTCCGCAGCCGATCCGTCACGCCCAGCGATGACACCCGCAGTACGACTGCATCCGACAAGACAACCCGATCGAGCGAACCGCCCTCACCTCGAACGAAGGAGGCTGAACACACCGTGGACCCCGAACACCCCGGCGGACGACACCGGCGCCGGCGGGCCAACCGCGAGACCCGCACCGTCCTGGACGAAGCCCGCCGAGCCGGCCTCGTCCGCCGCCACCTGACCAAGCTGCGCTACCTGGCCGAGCGCGCCGAACGGGCGCCGGAGCCCGGAGCGCCGGCTGCTGAGCCACCGCCTTCCACATCGGACGCCGCCTGACCTCGCACGACGCCGCCAGCAAAACGCAGGCGCTGCCGGGTGCACGCCCCGTGCCCGGCCAACCTGGGGCAGGCGAACCGACAACGCACCACAACCCGCGCAGCCAAGGGCACCGGTCACCCCGGCGGCGTGGCCGAGCGAGCTGGCAGTGAGCCATAGCCTGCGGGGCAGGGCGCACGCCCGCTGCCTCGGCGGCGTGACCGGGCAAGCCGGCAACGCACGCGCGGCCGGGCTCACCCGGCGCTCGGGCGATGTGACCAGGCGAAGGCTATGCACCACACCCGCGCCGCCAGGCGCACGCCAGGCATCTGAGCGGCGCGGCCGGGTCGCACGCCTGCTGCCTGGCCGCGTGGTCAACCGAACCGGCCCGTCACGCTTGTCCGCAGATGATTCGGCGGCCACCGGGAGCCGGGCGCGCTCCCCTGTGGACTTCGTCGAACCGTCGGCTCCGCACGAAAAGGCGGCCTCTGTCCGGCGCAAGCCGGCAGAAGCCGCCCCTCGTAGACCGGAAAACTACCTGCTCGCGGCCGACTCGGTGCCCTTCAAGTGGACCGGGAGGGCTCGGTGGCCGTTCATGATGAACGTCGACAAGGGCTCGAGATCGGCAGGTTCCACGGCCAACGCCAGATTGGGGTACCGCTCGAAGAGGCTGGACAAACCGACCGTAGCCACCAGGCGAGCGATCCCGGCTCCGAGGCAGAAGTGCGGGCCGTGGCCGAAGGACAGGTGCTCCTTGTCCGCTCGGGTTACGTCGAACTTGCACGCCGACTCGCCGTGCAAGGCCGGGTCGCGGCCTATTGCCGCGTAGTTGACCAGGATCGGGTCGCCCTGGGGGATCGTCACTCCGTCGCCGAGGTCGATGTCCTCCATTGCGTAGCGCAGCGGGAGGGAGGCGAGCGGGGACTCGACGCGCAGGGTCTCGTCGATGACCTCGCTCCAGGCCACCTCGCCGGACTTGACCAGTTCCAGCTGGTCGGGGTGGGTGAGCAGTGCGGTGATCGCGTTGTCGAAGAAGTTGATCGTCGTCTCCGAGCCGGCGCCGAGGATCGCGAAGATCGTGTCGGCGAGCTCCTGCTCGGACAACCTCGACCCGTCCTCGTCGCGGGCGGCGATCAGGTCGCTCGTGATGTCCTCGCCCGGGTTGGCGCGCTTGGCCGCGATCAGGTCCGCCATCGCGCCGCGCCAGCCGGCGAGGACCGACTGGGCCTGCTCGGGGGTGACCGTCGTGTCCACCATCATGTCGATCACCTTGGCGGTGGCCGCGCGGGCCTGCTCGTCCATCCCGATCAGCTCGGCGACCAGCATGGCCGGCAGCGGGTAGGCGAACCGCTCGCGCAGGTCGACCACCTCGTCCGGGCCGGCGGCGGCGAGCGCGTCGAGCAGCATGTTCGTCAGCGCCACGATGCGCGGGCGGATGGCTTCGGTTCGCTTGGGGGTGAAGGCCTTTCCGACCAGGCGGCGCAGCCGGACCTGGTCCTTGCCCGTGGCGGTGACCATGTTGTCCATCGCGACCCAGCTGATCATCTCCCAGTCGGGCGGGATCTCGCCGTTGATGAACTTCGGCCAGTAGTTGCGCGCGTTCTTGGTGACCCGCGAGTCGGCGAGCAGCTTCTTGATCACCTCGGCACGGGTGACCGACCAGGCGAGCACGCCACCGGGCAGCTCGACCCGGGTCGCCGGGCCCAGAGCCCGCAGGCGAGCGGCCTCTCCGTGGATGTCACGTCCCGTCGTGTCCAGGACTGGGCAACGGCTTTCCATCGGTTCACCTTTCGAGGGGCTGGAGAGAACGAGCGAAGGAGCGGATGTCGCCGACGAGCGGCTCGGGCTGCTCGAGCGCGGCGAAGTGGCCGCCGCGGTCGAACTCCGTCCAGTGCGCGAGCGTCGGCAGGTCGCGGTCGGCGAGGCTGCGGACCGGCTGGAAGATGTCGCGCGGGAAGACCGCCACCCCGACCGGCACGGCCGGGGGCGGCGGCTTCTCGCCGGCGGCGATCGCGCGCAGCGCGGCGGCGCCCTCGTAGTAGAAGTTCGCGGACGTGCCCGCGGTGGCGGTCAGCCAGTAGATCGAGACCGCGTCGAGGATCTTGTCGCGGCTGATCGCGTCCTCGGGCACCTTGTCGGAGTCGCTCCACTCCTTGTACTTCTCGACGATCCAGGCCAGCTGGCCGACCGGCGAGTCGGTGAGCGCGTAGCTCACCGTCTGCGGCCGGGTCTGCTGGAGCTTCATGTACCCGGACAGCTCTTCGTCGAACTTGGCCAGCAGGCCGAGGCGCGCCAGGTCCTCCTCGCCGAGCGCGGCGAACTCGGCCGGGTCGCCGCTCGGGAAGGTCATCAACATGTTGACGTGCACGCCGGCGCAGTTCTCCGGGTCCAAAGTGCCCAGTGCCAGCGAAATCACCGCGCCGGCGTCGCCGCCCTGGGCGATGTAGTCGCGGTAGCCGAGGCGGCGCATCAGCTCGGCCCAGGCCTGCGCCATGCGCGGCACGTCCCAGCCGGTCGCGCGCAGCGGGCTGGAGAAGCCGTAGCCGGGCAGCGCCGGGATCACGAGGTGGAAGGCGTCGGCCGGGTCGCCGCCGTGCGCTCGCGGGTCGGACAGCGGGCCGATCAGGTCGAGGAATTCGGCGACGGAACCGGGCCAGGCGTGGGTGAGCAGCAGCGGGCGGGCGCCGGGTTCCGGCGAGCGCACGTGCAGGAAGTAGACGGTCGCGCCGTCGATCTCGGTGACGAACTGCGGGTGGCTGTTCAGCGCCGCTTCCGTGGCGCGCCAGTCATAAGAAGTGCGCCAGTATTCGGCGAGCTCCTTCAGGTAGGCGAGCGGAACGCCGCGGTCCCACCCCGTGCCGGGCAGTTCCTCCGGCCAGCGGGTGTTGGCCAGCCGCTCGTGCAGATCGTCGATGGCTGCCTGCGGGATCTCGACTCGGTACGGCTGCATGCTCGCCTCAAATCAGTACGATCGGGGCTGACGGGGAATCTGCTGGAATGCGTCCGGCACACCCATCCTCGTGCTACGCCGAATGGCGGCGCACCTCCTACGTTGCCCGATCTGAAGGCCGTTCGTTCCGCGACCCGGCGATCACTACTGGCAATTCCGCAGTTCGAGCATCACCGTGCCGCGCCCGATAAGCGATGCGCAACTCTTGAATTGCCGGGCCGCGACCGGAATCTGAGCAATGCGGAAGGTTGCCGGCCGGCCGGGGCCTGCGAAGGTGGTCCGAGAGACCCTCAAAGCCCGAACGGAAGGTGAGCGGCTGATGGCTGTCACTGCGATCCAGGACGTGCGAGACGTACTGGCCGCCTACCCCGGACTCGCGGACGTCGCGGTCCTGGCACACGCCCAGGAACCGGTCGGTGAGGTCCTGGTGGCCTACGTCGTGGCGAGCAGCCCGGGCCTCGATCTGGTCGCGCTGCACAAGCACGTCCGGGAAATGCTGCCGGGCAGCGCGGTGCCGGCCGCGATCGTGGTCGTCGACGCCATTCCGGTCGACGCCGAGGGAATTCCGCAGCGGCAAGCACTTCCCGCGCCCGATCTGCGCGGGCTGCTGCCCTACCGGTCACCCGACACCCCTCGCCAGGAAGCGCTGTGCACGATCTTCGCCGAGGTGCTCTCCCGGACCCGCTGCGGTGTCGACGACGACTTCTTCATCATGGGCGGCGAATCGATCGACGCCATGCTGATCGCGAGCCGGGTGGGCCCGGCGTTCGGCCTGGAGATCTCGATGAACGAACTCTTCGACGCGCCCACGGTCGCGGAACTCGACCAGCTCCTGGACCGGATGAGCACCGGAGGCTGACGATGGTCAAGGTTGCCGACCGGATGCGGGGCCTGCAGGCGTCCGCCATCGGGGCCATGACGGTGCGCTGCCAGGAGCTCGGCGCCGTCAACCTCGCGCAGGGGCTCAGCCAGGTTCCGCCGCCGGCCTCGCTGCTGGCAGACGGCGCGCGGAACTTCGAGCACCTCGGTCATTCCTACAGCCAGCCCGAAGGCCTCGCCGTCTTCCGGGAAGCCGTTGCCGACAAGGTGAAGCGCAGCAGCGGGCTCAGCGTCGAGCCCGCCACCCAGGTCGTGGCCACGGTGGGCGCGACGGGCGCTCTCATGGCGACGCTCACGGCGCTGCTCGACCCGGGCGACGGCGTCATCGTGTTCGAACCCTGCTACGGCTACTACCTTTCCTCGATCAGGATGCTCACCCTGGCCCCGGAACCGGTCCGGCTGACCGGGCCGGGTTTCGAGATCACCGAGGAATCGCTGCGGGCGGCCGTCACCGGCCGGACCCGCGCGATGATCATCTGCACGCCGAACAACCCGAGCGGCCGCCGGCTCACCGCGGCGGAGCTCAAGATCGTCGCGGCCGTCGCCGACGACCACGATCTGCTCGTCATCACCGACGAGGTGTACGAAGACATCTACTTCGGCCCGGAACCCCACCTCGCCGCGGCGACGGTCGGGAACCTCGCCGCACGAACGGTGACGCTGGGGTCGCTGGGGAAGTCGTTCAGCATTCCCGGCTGGCGGCTGGGGTACGCCTGCGGCCCGGAACAGCTGATGGGCGCGATCCGGGTCGCGGTGGACTCGTTCGTGGTCTGCGCGCCGGCTCCGCTGCAGGCGCTCGGCGCGCGGGCGCTGAACCTGGGCGAGGACTACTACGACGACTTCCGCGCGATGTACGACCGGAAGCGCCGGACCCTGGCCGCGGGTTTCGCCGCCGCCGGGTTGTCGCCCAACGAACCGGAGGGCGCCTACTACCTGTTCGTCGACTGCTCGCGGATGGGCGTGGCGACCGGGGTGGAAGCGGCGGAAATCCTGCTGGAGAACAACCTCGTCGGCACGGTGCCCGGCGAGGCGTTCTACCTGGACGAGCCGGATCGCCCGTACGTCCGCGCCTGCTTTTCCCTTCCGGACGAGGTACTGGCCGAAGCGGTCGGCCGATTGGCGAACGGGGAGCTGACCCATGGGTGAGAACGTGAGGGGGCGCGCGGTGCTCGTGACCGGCGCGGCCCGGGGTATCGGGCAGGCCATCGCGAAGCGGTTCGCGGCGGCCGGTGACCGGGTGGCGATCCTGGACAAGGTGCCGGCCGGCGTCGCCGGGGACCTGGTGGCCGGGCTCGAGGGCAGCGGCCACGTCGTCGTCGAGGCCGACCTGCTGGACGCCGAAGCCGTGCGGGCGGCGGTGGACTCGGGCGCCGGGCAGCTGGGCGGCCTGGACGTCGTGGTGAACAACGCCGGCATCTTCGTCGCGCACCCGATCACGGAAGTCGACTACGCGACCTGGCAGAAGCACTGGCAGGCGACGCTGGGGGTCAACCTGGTCGGCGCGGCCAACGTGACCTGGTGCGCGGTCGAGCACATGCGGCGGCAGGGACGCGGCGGGCGGATCGTCAACGTCTCGTCCCGGGGCGCCTTCCGCGGCGAGCCGGAGGTGCCGGCCTACGGGGCGAGCAAAGCGGCCGTGAACTCCCTGACCCAGTCGCTGGCGATCGCGCTCGCGCCGGACCGGATCGCGGTTTCCGCCGTGGCGCCCGGTTTCGTGGCCACGGACATGACGACGGACTGGCTCAAGCCGCCGGGCGGCGACGAGATCCGGGCGCAGAGCCCGTTCGGCCGCGTCGCCGAGCCGGGCGAGATCGCCGCCGGCGTGTTCTACCTGGCCTCCGCCGAGGCCGAGTGGGCCAGCGGCACCATCCTCGACCTGAACGGCGCTTCGTACCTGCGGACCTGACCGGGTGGCGGGCCGGGCTTCAGGCGGCCGCGGCCCGCTTCCGCTGCTCCATGAGCGCGACGATCTCCGCCACGGTGTCGAGTTCGAGCAGCTCGTCGTCGGTGATCCGGATGCCGTGGCGCTCGGTGAGCACCATGGACAGCTCGACGACGGCGAGGGAGTCCAGGCCCGCGTCTTCGCGGCTCGCGTCCGGGTGCACTCCGTCGGCGTCCAGCAGCAGCACCTCGGTCATGACCGACTTCAGCAGCTCGTACATTGCGTCCTCCCGTGTCCGTTGGCTGGATGCCCTATGCGTCGTGGGTTTCGAGCTCGGGCCAGGTCAGCGTGGTGGCACCCCAGGTGAGGCCGCCGCCGAACGCGGCCAGCAGCACCCGGTGGCCGGGCTCGAGAGTCCCGTCCGCGGCCGCCTGGGCGAGCAGGACCGGGATCGAAGCGGCGGCGGTGTTGCCGACTTCGGCGATGTTCGTCGTCGCCGCGTCCCGGCGCAGGCCGAGCCGGGTGGCCAGCGCGGCGCTGACGCGCGCGTTCGCCTGGTGGGTGATCACCCGGTCGACGTCGCCCAGCTGCCAGCCCGCCGCCGCCAGCGCCTCGGTCGCCGCGGCGCTCATCCGCTCGACCGACTGCCGGAACACCTCGCGTCCCCGCATCCGGAAGTACTGCGACCCGTCGTCGGGGGCCGACTCCCGCAGCGGCAGCCGCGAGCCGCCGGCCTTGACCGTGATCAGCTCGCTGCGATCGCCGTCGCTGCCCAGCACGAGCGGGCCGACGGCCCCCGGTTCGTCGGCCCGGCCGCGGCGCAGCACCACGGCACCCGCCCCGTCGCCGAAGATCGGCCGGGTCGTCGGGTCGTCCGGGTCGAGCAGGGTGGAGAACGCTTCGGCAGCGATCAGCAGGACGCGCTCGGCCAGCCCGGCCGCGATGAAGCCCGCCGCCGTCGCCAAGCCGTAGACGAACCCGGTGCACACGGCCGAGACGTCGAAGGCGGCGACACCGCTCAGGCCGAGGCGCGCGGCCACGTCGGGCGCGGTCGCCGGGCAGCGGTAGTCCGGGGTGGTGGTCGCCAGCACGACGGCGTCGACCAGCCCGCCGCCGGCCGACTTGAGCGCGGCCCGGCCCGCCTCGACCGCGAGGTCGGAGGTGGCTTCACCCGGCTCGACCCAGCGGCGGCGGGAGATCCCGGTCCGTCCCTCGATCCAGTCCTCCGACACGTCGAGCCGCTCGCACAGCTGGGCGTTGGTGACCGTCCGGTCCGGCAGCCAGTACCCGAGGCCGCACAGGACCGCGCGATCCACCGGATCCGTCACGACTCGTCCCCGGCGCCCCGCAGGGCCAGCGCGACGTCGACGATGAGGTCCTCCTGGCCCGCGACCGCCTGGCGGCGGCCGAGCTCGAAGAAGACGTCACGCGGGTCGACGCCCTCGCGGGCCGAGATGTCGAGCACCCGCGGCTTGAACCCGGAGAACACCCCGGCCAGGCCGCTGACGATGGAGAGCGAGTCGACCTTGGGCGGCGCCGGCATCAGCTCGCGTTCGGCGATGTCCGCCGCGTCCAGAAGCCGGTAGAGGTCGATGCCGGTGCGGTAGCCCACGCGCTCGAGCACCGGCACCAGGACCTCGAGCTGGGTGTTGCCCGCCCCGGCGCCGAACCCCCGGGCGCAGGCGTCCAAAATGGACGCTCCCGCGTCGGCCGCCGCGATGGAGTTCGCCACCGCCATGCCCAGGTTGTTGTGCCCGTGGAACATCACCGGCACGTCGACGGCGCCGCACATGGCCGTGATGCGCTCGGTGACGTCGGCCGGCAGGTAGTGGCCCGCGGAGTCCATGATGCCCACCCCGGTGGCCCCGAACCCGACCAGGCGCGCGCAGTGCCCGGCGAGCTGCTCGACGGTCGCCATGTGGCTCATCAGCAGCACGGCGTGCGCCTCGACACCCTTCTCGCGCAGCCAGCCGAGGTGCCGTTCGGCCAGGCTCGACTCGGTGCAGTGGGTGCCGATGCGCACCAGGTCGACGTCGTGCGCGATGGCGTTCTCGAGGTCCTTGATCGTGCCCCAGCCGGGCAGCATGAAGACGCCGAGCTTGCTGGTGGTCAGGGCGTCCCGGGTGATCGACAGCATCTCGTCGTCGCTGAGCCTGGCCCGGCCGACCTGGAGCGAGGAGGCGCCCAGCCCGTTGCCGTGGCCGACCTCGACCACCGGGACGCCCGCCGCGTCGGCGGCCAGCGCGTACGCGCGAAGCTGTTCCGCGGCGAGGCTGTGCCGGACGGCGTGGTGGCCGTCCCGCAGGCTCGGGTCGTGGATCTGGATCGGCTTGCCCGGGGCGACGTCCGGGGTCGTTGCCTCGCTCATGAGTTCACCACGCCTGCCATCGGGAGCCGGTCCGCCGCGTAGCTCTCCGCGACCAGGAGCGCGGCGGAATTGATGATGTCGAGGTTCCCGGCGTACCGCGGGATGCGGTCCCCGGACGAGGTGACCTCCACGGCGACGAAGCCCTTGCCGTCCTCGGCGCTGCACGCCTTCACCGCGAACCCCCGGGCGAAAGAGCGGACTTCGGCCGCGGCGCCCCGCACGGCCGAGCGCAACGACTCGGTGGTGAGATCCTTGCCCAGCAGGGACATGGCGACCCGGAAGGTCGCGGGCGGGCGCGCGGGGCTGATGTTGAGGATCGCCTTGACGTCCGCGACGCCGGTGAAGCTGCGGACCGCTTCCTGCGTGGTGTCCACGTACTCGTCGAGGTTCATGCGCGTGCCGCGGCCGATGCTCAGCGTGGCGGCGGTCGTCACCACCTCGATGTAGTCGATCTCGTGGGCCCGCGTGATCGCGTGCAGGATCGGCACGGCCGCCTGCCCGCCGCAGCTCACCATGCTGAAGTCGCGGTGCGTGGCGATGTCCGCCCGGTTGACGGTCGGGAAGATCATCTGCCCGTTGCGGCTGGGCGTCAGGTCGATGAGCATCGTGCCGAAGGGCGCGAGCTTCGCCACGTGCTCGGCGTGGGCGGCCGCGCTGGTGGCGTCGAACACGACGTCGAACGGGTGCTCGTTGTCCACAAGGGACTGAATGCCGCCTGCCGCGACCGGCACGCCGAGCTTGGCGGCCTGCCGCAGCCCCGAGGTCGCTTCGTCCCGGCCCGCGACGAGCCCGAGCTCCAGCCGGTCGGAACGGATGACCTTGGTCATGAGGTCGATGCCGATGAGGCCCGCGCCGAGCACAGCAACGGACAGCCGGCCGGGCGCCGTCCGGTTGTCGTTGTGGATCATTCGTCACTCCTGACGTGAGAGAACGGCTCGAGTGATCTGTCGCGGGAAATCGCCGAGGGGCGCAGAGCCCATGGGTATCCATGATTGCCGGAAAGCGCGCCGGCCAACGTCTCCCAGGTTGCGTGGCCGCCGGCCGGCCCCGGCGAGCAAGCATGAAGATGACCGGATCCGAGACCGGAGCATACTTACCGAGAGCGCGAAAACGACCCCGCGAAAATGCCGCGCGTGTTCTTTTCCCGACCCCAGCCGAATGTGCCGAGCCCAACCGGAGAATGCCATGACACGGCCGTTGACCGGCGCCGAGTACCTCGAGAGCATCCGCGACGGGCGGGAGATCTTCCACCACGGCAAGCGGGTCGACGACGTCACCGAGCACCCCGCGTTCCGCAACCCGGCCCGGATGATCGCCCGGCTCTACGACGCGCTGCACGACCCGGAGCACCGGGACGTGCTCACCACCGCCACCGACGCCGACGGTTCCGACGGCTACACGCACCGCTTCTTCACCACGCCGCACAGCGCCGCCGACCTGGTCGCCGACCAGCAGGCCATCGCCACGTGGTCCCGGCTGACCTACGGCTGGATGGGGCGCAGCCCGGACTACAAGGCCTCGCTGCTCGGCACGCTCGGCGCGAACGCCGAGTTCTACAACCCCTTCGCCGCCAACGCGCGGCGCTGGTACCGGGAGTCGCAGGAGAAGGTCCTCTACTGGAACCACGCCATCGTGAACCCGCCGGTGGACCGGCACCGGCCACCGGACCAGGTCGGCGACGTGTTCGTGCACGTCGAGCGGGAGACCGACAGCGGCGTGGTCGTGACCGGCGCGAAGGTCGTCGCGACGAACTCCGCGCTCACGCACTACAACTTCATCGCCCACACCGGCCTGCCGATCAAGGACCGCAAGTTCGCCATCGTGGCCACCGTGCCGATGGACGCTCCCGGGCTGAAGCTGATCTGCCGCCAGTCTTACTCGGCCGCGGCGGAGGCGACCGGCAGCCCGTTCGACTACCCGCTGTCCTCCCGGATGGACGAGAACGACGCCATCCTGGTGCTGGACAAGGTGCTGATCCCGTGGGAGAACGTGTTCATCTACGGCGACGCCGTCAAGGTCGGCATGTTCAGCGGGCATTCCGGGTTCTTCGAGCGGGCCATGTTCCACGGCTGCACCCGGCTCGCGGTGAAGCTCGAGTTCATCGCCGGGCTGCTGGCCAAGGCCCTGGACATCACCGGCGCCGCCGGCTTCCACGGCGTGCAGGCCCGGCTGGGCGAGGTGCTCGCCTGGCGGAACCTGTTCTGGGGCCTGTCCGACGCGGCGGCGCGGAACCCGGTGGTGTGGCGGGACGGCGCGGTCCTGCCCAACCCGGACTACATCATGGCCTACCGGTGGTTCTCGCAGGTCGGCTACGCCCGGGTCAAGGAGATCGTGCTCCAGGACATCGCGAGCGGGCTGATCTACCTGCCCTCGGGCGCGGACGACTTCCACAACGCCGAAATCCGGCCGTACCTGGACGCCTACCTGCGTGGCTCGCACGGCGTCGGCGCGGTCGAGCGGGTGAAGGTGATGAAGCTGCTCTGGGACGCGGTCGGCACCGAATTCGGCGGCCGGCACGAACTCTACGAGCTCAACTACACCGGAAACCACGAAAACACCAGGATCGAGCTGCTGCGCGGCCAGATCGGCGACGGGAAGCTGGACGGGTACCGCGCGTTCGTCGACCGCTGCCTCGCCGAGTACGACCTGGACGGCTGGCAGGTACCCGACCTCTCCCGATAGAGTATGGAGCTCCACTGTGGACGTGTATCCGCTGAGTTCGCGGCAGCTGGACCCGGACGGCTTGGGCCGCTCGACCAAGCACATCGTCGCCCTCGCCCTCCGCATCAAGGGGGAACTGCGCGTCGACGCGCTCGAAGGCGCGCTCGACGAAGTCGTGGAACGGCAGGAAGCCCTGCGCACCCGGCTCGACTACGACGAGACCGACGGGATGCGCGGGGTCCAGGTGGTGCTGCCGCCGATGCCGGTTCCGCTCGCCGTGCACGACGTCGCGCCGGCTCCCGGCCGCTCCCGCGACGAGCTCGCCATCGAGCTGCTGACCGCATTGAACGAGGAGCCGATGTCCTTCGCGGACACGCCGTCGTTGCGCGCCACCCTGCACCGGTTCGACGACCACGACGCCGTGCTCACCCTCCTGTCCCACCACCTCTTCAGCGACGGCTGGTCGATCGGCGTGCTCCGCCGCGAAATCGCGGCCTGCTACCGCGCCCGGGTGACCGGGGTGCCGCACACGCTGCCGAGCCCGGTTCCGTACCGCGAGTTCGCTTCCTGGGAACAGGAGTTCCTGCGGGGCGAGCGGGCGACGGCGGCCCGGCGCTTCTGGCAGGGCAAGCTGGCCGGTGCCGAGATGTGCACGATGCCCACCGACCGGCCCTTCAGCCCCGAAACCCAGGCACCGCGGGCCGAGGTGCGGAACTTCACCATCGATCCGGACACCCTCGCCGAGGTCACCGCGAGCGCGGCCCGGCACCGGTGCAGCGTCTGGCACGTCTTCCTGGCCGCGTACATGGCGCTCGTGGAAAAGATCTCCGGCCGGGCCGACCTGACCCTGCTGACCGTGAACAGCGGCCGGCCGGCGCGGGAGTTCTACGACACCATCGGGTTCTTCGCCAACCTCGTGCCCGTCCGCCTGGAGTTCGGCGAATGCGAGAGCTTCGCCGACCTCATGCTCCGGGCCCGCAAGGCGAGCGCGGAAGCCCAGCAGCACCAGCTGCCCCTGGGGTCGATCCTCGAGATGTACCCCGACCTGATGAAGGGGTCCGGCGATCCGCTGGCCCTGCCGGCCGGGTTCAACTACATCAGCTCGCCGGCGGACCACGAGGACACCGAGTTCACCACCAGCGTCGAACCGGTGACCCTGGCGGAAGAACAGCCGTCCTCGTTCCGCCGCGGCGCGTTCATCTGGACCTTCCTCGTCGTCCCCGCGGGCGAATTCCGGTGTGTCGTCGAGTACGAACCCAGCGCGGTCGACGCGAGCACGGTCGATAGCTGGGGTTCGGACTACATCGACCTGATCCTGGCGATGGCCGACCGGCCGGACCAGGCTTGGCACCGTGGGCAGACGTCCGGCAAGTCGCACAACGGCGGAGGATTCGCGTGACGACAGTCATCGAGCTATGGATCACGGAAAGCCCGAACAGCACGCTGCCCGGCTTCGGCGACCCGCTGGTGCTCGCGGCCGAGTCGTTCAACCGGGCCCACCCGGAGTACGACGTGCGCATCCGCCGGGTCGAGGTGCACCTGATGCCCGAGACGGTCGCCGAAGCGATCGCGCTGGGGAACCCGCCGGACGTGGTGGAGTACACGTACTCGTCCACGCAGACCGCGCTGGACACGCGCGCGGCCGACGGCGCGCCGATGTTCGTCCCGATCCAGCGCGCGATCGGCGGCCGGACCGAGATCCTCGGGGAGCCGGTGGTCGTCGAGGACCTCGTGCCCACGGTGCGCGAGTACTACAGCGTCGGCGGTGAACTGGTCTCCGTGCCGAGCATGGTGACGACGAACCTCCTGTACGCCAACAAAACCGTGCTGGACCGCGCGGGGATCGAGCGGATGCCCGTGACATGGAAGGACCTCACGGCCGCGTGCGCCACCGTCGCCGCGCTGCCGGACGGGCCGGGGCACGGCGTCAGCTGGCCCAACTACGGCTGGGTGTTCCACCAGGAGCTCGCCGGCCAGGGCGCGCTGCTCACCAACGGCGGCAACGGCCGGACCGGCCGCGCCACCCGGGTCTTCCTGGACTCGCCGGAAATGCTCGGCTACGCGAGCTGGTGGAAGGAGATGCTCGACAGCGGCCACTACCTCCCGACCGAGGAACTCCACTACTTCACCTGCATGCAGGCCTTCGCGCGGCAGGAGATCGCGTTCGTGGTCACGTCTTCGGCCGTCGGCCAGATGATGGTCGGCATGGCCGCCGAAGCCGGCTTCGAGCTCACGGCGGGCCAGCTGCCGCGCCCGGACGAGCACCGCTCCCCCGGCGGTCCCCTCGGCGGCCATTCCCTCTTCCTGGCCGCGGGCCTGCCGAAGGAGAAGGAGGACGGTGCCCTCGCCTTCCTCCAGCACCAGCTCGACGCGGAGCACGCGGTGGCCCGGATCAGCGTTCCCGGGAACCCCATGACCTCGCTGCCGATCACGCAGGCGGCCTACGAGCGGACGACGGCGGACGACTGGACCGACCCCTTCCCCGGTTTCCGGAGCGCCACAGCGCAGGTGACGTCGGCGGAGCGGACCCCGGCGGCGGCCGGCCCGATGGTCGGCAACCTCAACGGCATCAACATCGTCCTCACCGAGGCGATGGAGGACGTGCTGCTCCGGGACGCGGAGCCGGCGGCCCGGTTCCGCGCGGCGACCGAAGAAGCGCAGCGGCTGCTCGACCGCTACAACGCGGCGGCTCTCGCCTACCCGCCCGTGACCCCGGACGACCTCCTGGCCGGCTGACGCGCACCACCGAACGGTCCTTTCTTCGCGGATTCCGCGAGGAAAGGACCGTTCGCTGTCAAGGAACTCCGCATTTTCGGAGATGCCGACGGCCGCGAAGTGCACGATAGGCGGGACTCCCGGCTACCGACCTGGTCAACGGAGCGTGACCGCGTGCATGATGTCCGTCATGACTTGCCTTGCCCGTCGCATGTTCGAGCTCCTCGAGCCGATCTGCCTGGTCACCTTCTTCGCCGACGAATGCAACGAGGAGCTGGCCGCGCTCGGCCACCGCACCTATTGGGACGGCTATTTCGCCAGCCGCGCCGCGCCGCTCGGGCGGGTGCCGGCCCACGTCGTGCACGCGGCCTTCTACAGCTTCGCCGACGGCGAGGCCGCGCGGCACATACCCAGCGCGTGGGAGACGATCCCGCCCGAGGCGTCCGTCGCCGCGCGGGAGCGGGGCAGCGCGGCCTCCCTGCGGCGGATCCTCGGCGAAGCGGCCGGCTCCCCCGGCGTGCTGCGCGCCGCCGACCTGACCACCAAGGCCGCGACGAGCGCGCCCACCGAAGGCCGGATGATGTACGCCGGGATGCGCGCCCAGCCGGTGCCCGGCGACCCGGTCGCCCGGCTGTGGCATTCCGCGACCATGCTGCGTGAGCACCGGTGCGACGGGCACATCGCCGCACTGGTCGGCGCCGGCATCGGCGGCACGGAGGCCCACGTGCTGTCCGCGCTGGAGATGGGGATCCACCCGCCGGAGTCGTTCGGGCGCGTCCACCACCTGCCGAAGGAGCGGCTGGCCGCGGTCATGGCCGGCTTGCGCGAGCGTGGGTTCGTCGACGAAGACGGCTGGTTCACCGACGCCGGCCGCAAGACCAAGCAGCACGTCGAAGCCCTCACCGACGAGCTGGCCACCCCGCCGTACCACGCTCTCTCGCCCGCCGAGCTCGACGAGCTGGTGGCCGCGCTGACCCCGATCACCGAAAAGCTGGTGGCCGCGGGGATTCCGGCGCCGGGCCGGGACTGACGGCGAAGGGCGCCCGGATCGCTCCGGGCGCCCTTTGCGTACGGCCACCGCGCTCAGGCGGCGCGATCGACCTGGTTTCCGGTCGGGACGGACGTGATGACGGCGGCGCCGCGCCCGCGCCGGGAAGTGGCGAACCGCTTCATGATGGGCTGTTCGACGAACTTGAAGGTCACCCAGGACAGCAGCAGGGTCACCGCGAACAGCAGGGCCAGCACCGCGGCCGAGGTCAGCGTGCTCCAGTTCTCGCCCTGGCCCAGCAGGTTGTGGCCGGTGACGAGCACCAGGTGGTGCCACATGTAGAAGGCGAACGAGATGTCGCCCAGCCAGACCATCAGCCGGGTGCCGAGGAACGTCGGCAGCCGATCGAGGTCGGCCCGCGCGCCGGCGGCGATGAGCAGGCCGAGCGGGATCAGCATGACCGCGCTGAACTGGTAGAGCGGACCGAACAGCGGGGTGACGAAGTAGGCGCCGACGGTCAGGGCGACCGCTCCGCCGAGCTTCAGCGGGAGGCGTCGCCCGGCGAGCACGACCTTGGCCATGAAGATGCCGAAGATGAACGTCAGCAGCTGCCCCGCCGGGCAGTGGAAGACGAACCACAGCTCGAGGTCGCTGAAGCCCTGCGGGAACTGGTTGCCGGCCGGCAGCAGCTTGGCGAAGCTCGGCAGGGACAGCACCGAGGCGGCCGAAATGAGCGTCCAGAGCCACAGTCGCTCCGGCCGGACCTTGTTGACCAGCTTGATGATGAACGGGAACGCGGCGTACATCAGCAGCTCGCACGACAGCGACCAGGCGACCGGGTTGAAGCTGGTGCGGACCTCGAGGCTCGGGCTCCAGCTCTGCAGCAGGAACGCGTTCAGCCAGCCGCCCTGGAGCACCGTGCCGGTGATCGCCGTGACCGGGATGAGCGCGACCGCGAAGGTGATCAGGTGGTTGGGGTAGATCTTGAAGAACCTCCTGCGCCAGAACTTCGGGGCGCTGTCCCGCGGCCGCACGGCGCAGGTGAGGACGAAACCGCTCAGGATGAAGAAGAAGGTCACGCCGGTGAAGCCGCCGCTGCCGAACAGAGTGTTCGTGACGGTCTGAGCGCCTTCCGAAGCGAAGGGAGCCAGGACGATCGCGTGGAAGGCGAACACCATCAACGCCGCGATGAACCGGAGTCCGGTCAGCGACGGCAAACGCGTGGTCAGATTTCGCGCCGGGGATGGCCCCGAGCGGGATAGGGTTGCTTCCTGCGACATGGATCTACTCCCTGCTCCTGCTTTCGTGATTGGCAGCACCAGGAGTTTCGCACGGGGGAACACACCACCTCGCCTTCTGGAATTGCAAGCGCGGGGTGCCCGGGCGAGCGCCGGGAGTGACGTGTCCCGGAGACGCGCATGGGGAAAGCCCTTGGTGTGGAAGCACTCCTCGCGCGAGGAGCGTGCTCACCCCAGGGCTTTCCCCATGCGGGTCAGGAAAGGCTGCCGGTGTCGATGACGAAGCGGTACCGGACGTCGGAGGCCAGCACGCGCTCGTAGGCGGTGTTGACGGCGTCGGGGGTGATGACCTCGACGTCCGCGGTGACGTCGTGGGCCGCGCAGAAGTCGAGCATCTCCTGGGTCTCGGCGATGCCGCCGAACAGGGAGCCGGCGAGGGTCTTGCGGCCCATGACGAGCGAGAAGGCGGGCAGGACCAGGGGTTCGCCGGGCAGGCCGACGTTCACCAGGGTGCCACCGGGAGCCAGCAGGGACAGCAGGGTGGCGACGTCGGGGGCCGCGGTGACGGTGCTGATCAGGAGGTCGAACCGGCCGGCGAGCCCGGCGATGGCGTCGGCGTCGCTGGTCGCGTGGTAGTGGGCCGCGCCGAGACGCTGGCCGTCCTCGAGCTTCTTCAGCGTCTGGGAAAGCACGGTGACCTCGGCGCCCATGGCGACGGCGAGCTTGACGCCGACGTGGCCGAGGCCGCCCAGCCCGAGCACGGCGACCTTCTTGCCGGGGCCGGCACCGTAGCGGCGCAGCGGGGAGTACATGGTGACGCCGGCGCACAGCAGCGGCGCGGCACCGGCCGGGTCGAGGTTTTCCGGGACGCGGAGGACGAAGTTCTGGCCCACCACGATCTTCCCGGCGTAGCCGCCCTGGGTGATCGTGCCGTCGGCGTCGGTGCCGGCGTAGGTGCCGACCATGCCCGCGCAGTCCTGCTCCTGCCCGGCCTCGCAGCTCGCGCAGTCCCCGCAGGAGCGGACCATGCAGCCGACCCCGACCCGGTCACCGGGCGAGAACCGCGTGACCTCCGCGCCGACCGCGCTGACGGTCCCGACGATCTCGTGGCCGGGCACCAGCGGGTAGGGCTGCGGCCCCCACTCCCCGCGCACGTGGTGGATGTCGGTGTGGCAGATCCCGCAGTACGCCACGTCGATCAGCACGTCCTGCGGCCCGACCTCGCGACGCTCGATCGTCGCTGCCCCGAGCGGGGCACCTTCTGCCGGTGCGGCAATCGCCTCAGTGGTGAACAAGGCTCAGCACTCTCCTCACGGGACTCGTAAAACCGAACGGTGTCACCGAGTCAACCAGCCGCGTCCCGCCCACCGCGTATCCCAAGTTGCCGAACCCGGTGGCGCGAGCCGGGTTCCGGCCCGGCAACCTCCCGATTGCGCCGATGCGGAGCAGCCTGCGAGACGCCGGTGGCGCGGAACGTGCGGATGATTCAAGAGATTCCTGTCCCGGCCGGGATCAGCACCCCCCAAGCCTTTGTACCTTTCCGGTGTCGCCGGCAGTTGTGGAGTAAGAAATGGACAAGTGCCCGTACGTACTGGACCGGAGCGGCAGTGACCTCCACCAGGAGAACAAGAACCTGCGCGCCCGCGGTCCGGTCACCCAGGTCGAACTGCACGGCGGATACACCGCGTGGTCGGTGACCGGTTACGAAGAGGCGAGGCAGCTGCTCGTCGACCCGCGGATCGCGAAGAACACCAAGGACAACTGGCCCGAGTTCCAGGCGGGCCGGGTGCCGCAGGACTGGGAGCTGTTCACCTGGGTCGCCATGGACAACATGCAGACCCGGGACGGCGCGGAGCACGACCGCCTCCGCAAGCTCGTCGCGCGGGCGTTCACCAGCCGCCAGGTGGCGAAGTCCCGGCCGATCATCGAGGGCATCGTGAACCGCCTCCTCGACGAGCTCGCGACGGTGCCCGCCGACGAGGTGGTCGACGTCAAGGGCCGGTTCTTCTACCCGCTCTCGACCATCCTCGTCTGCGACCTGCTGGGGATCCGCGAAGAGGACCAGCAGGCCATGCTGCAGGGCGCCCAGGTGAACGCGAAGACGGACAACACCGCCGAGGAGGCCGAGGCCAACCTCCACCAGTGGCACGAGGCGCTCGGCCGGCTGGTCGAGACCAAGCGGCGTGAGCCGGGCGACGACCTCACCACCATCATCATCAAGGCGACGGAAGACGACGAGGCACCCCTCACCGACGAAGAGGTCGTCGGCTCGGTGCACCTGCTCATCGGCGGTGGCACGGAAACCACGGCCAACGTCCTGTGCCACACGCTGGTCGACCTGCTCACGCACCCGGACCAGCTCGCCGCGATCCTCGCCGGGGAGGCGAGCTGGGAAGCGGCGTGGGACGAGGAGGTCCGCAAGGACGGCGCCGTCGGCTCGATGCCGTTCCGCTGCGCGCTCGAGGACATCGAGATCGGCGGGGTGACCATCGCCAAGGGCGACCTGGTGCTCATCAACTACCTCGCGGCCGGTCGCGACCCCGCGAAGTACGGCGACACCGCCGACGAGTTCGACATCACCCGCGAGGACAAGAGCAGCCTCGGCTTCGGGTACGGCCGGCACCGCTGCCTCGGCCCGGCGCTGGCCACCATGGAGGCGCTGGTCGCGCTCCCGGCGCTGTTCGAGCGGTTCCCCGACCTCAAGCTGGCCGTCCCGGCCACCGAGCTGAAGCCCGCGGCGACGTTCATCTTCAACGGGCCCGCCGAAGTCCCGCTGCTGCTGAAGGGCTGAAGCGCCCGAGGAAAGGACACTTCGATGCAGGCCGTCGTGGGTACCAGACCACTGTGCAGCCGGCTCAGCTCCGGGGACGGGGCGGCCATCCTGGTTGCCGACTTCCAGCCGCTCACCGCGGCGCCGCGGCTCAGCAAGCTGGTGAGCGATGCGGCCGCCGGTCATTCGGTCCACCAGGTGGACCCCCGCGGTGCGGTCTCCGGCGACCGGCTCTACGCCGCCGTGCCGGAACTGGCGGACGAGACCGCGGCCCTGTTCCGCGCCGCCGAACCGGCAGCGGCACCCGACCGGCGGGTGTTCGTCGTGGGCCACTGCAGCGCCGCGGCCCTGTCGCTGCAGATCGCCGACCGGCTGGCCGGCGATCGGGAGGTCACCGCCATCCTGGTGCAGCCGACCTGGCCGGGCACGGCCCACGTCACCGAGCGGTTCGCGGAGTTCCAGGGAAAGCTGGGCGTGGCCGATCTGCCCCTCCCGGACCTGGACGGCGATCCGTGGTCGTGCATCGCGGGGATGGAACAGCTCATGAACGAGGGGCTGGCGGGGCTGGCGAAGCGGCTCGGCCTGAGCAAGGCGCCCCTGGCGTTCTCCGAGCTGCTGGTGTCGTACCGGACCTGGCTCGCCTTCCTGCTGGCCTGCCGCAACGACCAGCCCGTGAAGGTGCCGTCGGAGGCGGTCGCGATCTCGGTGCTGACCGACGAGCCCGGGTTCGTGGTGCCCGGGACCGGTCCGCAGCGGTGCCGGATCACCCCGCCGCCGCCCGCGGAACGGCCCGACGCCGTGACACCGGAGGTGGCCAGGGTGGTGCTCGACCTGGTCGAGGGCCGCTGACCCGGAAACCACGAAGAGGCGCTTCCGTCCGAACCCGACGGAAGCGCCTCTTTTGTTTCCCCGGACCGGAAACGACGAGAGCCCCGGCCCTTCCCCGGGCCGGGGCTCTCGCGGGATTCCTACCGCGCCAGCGCCGAAGCCGGGGACCTCAGCGACGCGAGCATCAGCTCCCGGTACTCGTCGACCATCGCGACGATCGTCGACCGGTCGAAGTCGCGGCTGTTGAACCGCACGTGCCCCACCACGTCCCCCGCCGGGTCCAGGTAGAAGTCCCACAGGTTGCCGTCCGGGATCTCCGAGACGTCGTCGGATGAGTTCAGCCGCCGGCGGAGCCCGGTGTAGCTGATGTCGCCGACGCCCTCGGTTTCCAGCTCCGGCGGGAACTGGGAGATCTGGAACGCCGTGATGACGCTGTTCACGTTCGAGGTCGGCCCGCGCATCAGTTCCGGGTCGGACTGGGCGATGACGTCGTTGAACGGCAGCTCGTAGGAGTACGCCTCCAGCAACGCGGCCCGGGTGCGGTGCACCAGGCCGGCGAAGCTCGGGCAGCCGGACACGTCGGTCCGGATCGGCAGGAAGTTGAACAGCGCCCCCACCGTCTGCTCGAACTGGGGCTCCCGGCGGCCGGAGGTGATGATCGGCGAGACGACGTCGCTCACGCCGGTCCTGCGGTGCAGGAACAGGTTGAAACAGGCGTAGAGCACCATGAACGGCGAGCTGTGCAGCGACTTGGCCAGCGCGGTGACGGCCCGGGTCAGCTCTTCGTCGAACAGGAACCGGTACACCGAATAGACCGGCGGGACGTCGAGCTGCCGGGGCCGGTCGGTGGGGAGGGTGAGGAACGTCCCGCCCGCCAGCTTGGTCTTCCAGTACTCGTGCGCGCGGGCGGTGGACTCGCTGAGGCGGGCCTGCTGCTGCCAGGCGGCGAACTCGCCGTACTGGCGCATCTTCGGCAGCTCGGGCGCGCTCAGCCCGCGACGCGTCGCGTAGCAGCCGACGAAGTCGCGCATGAGCACGTTCATGGACCAGCCGTCGCTGACCGTGTGGTGCGTGACGAGCACGAGCACCGCGTCGTCGCCGTCGAACCGGCCCAGCCTGGCCTGCAGCAACGGCCGCTGGTGGGCGGCGAGCCTGCCGACCCGGTCGACCTCGTCGAGGAACTCGTGCGCCCGGCGCTCGCGGTCGGCCTCCGGTGTCGCCGAAAGGTCGACGACCGTCAGCTCCACCGGGCCCGGCGGGTGGACGCGGGCGTAGGGAGCTTCGGCGTCCCTGACGATGGCGGTGCGCAGCACCTCGTGCCGCGCGACGACGTCGTCCAGCGCGAGCTGCACGGCCGCCGTGTCCAGCCGCCCGTGCAGGCGCCAGCCGCCCAGGACGAGGCCCCGCGGGCCGAACACGCCGAGGTCGTCACCCCGGTCGAACGCGTACAGGAACTCCTCGTTGGCCGAAAGCGGGCGCCCGGCCGGTGCTTCGGCGCTCGGGCGGTGCTGTTCGATGGTCATTTGCTGTCGTCCATTCCGGCTGTCGCCATGATTTCGTCTCCCGCGGCGGGCTCGGCCACCGCGTCCGCCGGCGGGCGCGTGCGGAGTCCCCACGCCGCGATGGCCGGGCCCAGGAGCCCGAGCAGCAGGAAGGCCACGCCGAGCCCCATCCACCCGGCGAAGCCCTGGTTGGCCACGACCCCGAGCAGCACCAGCGGCGCCACGGTCATGCTCAGCGTGGTGATCATGTTCAGGAACCCGTCGTACTGCCCCTGTGCGTGCGCCGGCGGCAGGTTGAACTCGAACACGAACCGGCCGGAGACCAGCCAGATCTGCGCGACGGCGGACACCGCGACCCCGCCGAGGAGCAGGACCGTCGCCAGGATCGGCGTCTGCCCCGGCATCAGCGCCATCATCAGGTAGCCGATGATCAGCGTCACGCCGCAGCGGAGCAGGGCCGAACCGCCCTGGCGCAGGGTCTTGACGTTCCGGCTGAGCCGCATCTGGAGCAGGATGGCCATCGCGGTGTTGAGCACGTAGACGACGGCGACCGTCCACGGCGGCGCGGACGTGTACACCACGATCCACACCGGCAGCAGCATGTTGTCCACGAGCATCGACATCGACAGGGCCCCGGAAACCAGCGCGAAGGCGATGAACGGCTTGTCCCGGAACACGATGTACCGGCGGACCTTCGCCTCCCCGGTGCTTTCCGGTTTCGGCAGCGGCTTGTAGTCGGGGATCCTGAGCGTGATGAAGACGTCCACCACGTAGGCGGCCGCGCAGAACAGGAACATCGCGCGGTAGGCCCACGGGGTGCCGATCGAAATGCCGATCCCGGACACGAGCGCGCCGACGGTGAGGCCGATGTTCCCGATCGACTGGACCTGGCTGCGGAAGGTGATGGTCTCGGCGCCGCCGATCCGGCGCATCAGCGCGCCTTCGGAAGCCATGTACGTGAACGCGAAGACGTTCATGCACACGATGAGGATCAGCAGCGACCAGAACCCTTGGATGAACACGTAACTGCCCATCCCGGTCAGCTGTCCGGCCAGCCCGAACAACACCACCCGGCGCGGCCCCAGGCGATCGGCGAGATCTCCCGCGTAGGTGGTGAGCGGCAGGCCGACCAGCCCGCCGACCGCGATGGCCAGCGCGGTCCCCGAATTCGAGATCCCCACGATCTGGGTGCAGTAGAGCACGTAGATCGGCAGGAAAACGCCGTTGGCCAGCATCCCCATGGCGTAGCCCAGGACGTACGCCCGCTGGGGCCCCGCCGGCGGGACGTGCTCCTTGGCGTACGCGACAGGACTGAAAGTCATCATGAACCCGCTCTCTGAAACGCGCGAAGCGCGGCCTGAGCACTGCTGTCCGCAAGGTCCGCTCCTGGCGAATGCTCGCCCGTCTCCGCCGCGAAGCACGTCTCCTGGAACGCGCTGTTCCCCGCTCCGGCGCGGTTCGCCGGGCTCGACAATCCGGGAGATGCGGCCCGGACGCGCGGTGGGCCACCGTGGACGGAAGTCCAGTACGAAGCGGTCGAGATCCAGCGGCGTCGCCCCTGGGAAACCGGAAGCACGTGACGTGACGGAGGAAGCACGGTAATGGCTGACAAGGAACATTTCGACGTCGTCGTCATCGGCGGGGGTCCCGGCGGTTCGGCGACCGCGGGGTTGCTGGCGCAGCAGGGGCACAAGGTCCTCGTGCTGGAGAAGGAGAAGTTCCCGCGCTACCACATCGGCGAGTCGCTCATCACCGGGTCCATGCCGACGATCGAGGCGCTCGGCCTGCGTGAGCGACTGGACAAGATGGGCTACGTCCGCAAGTACGGCGGCACCCTGATGTGGGGCCGCAACCAGGGCGCCTGGGACTTCCGGTTCACCGAGGCCTCGGAGTACGAGTACACCTTCCAGGTCCGCCGCGCCGACTTCGACTCGGTCCTGCTGGGCCGAGCCCGTGAGCTCGGCGCGCTGGTGATCGAGGAGGCCACGGTCCAGGACGTGCTCTTCGAGGGCGAGCGCGCCGTCGGCGTGCGGTTCCAGCGCAAGGGCGACGCGGAACCCACCACCGTCGGGTCGAAGCTGGTGATCGACGCTTCCGGTCAGCAGCACCTGCTCCCGCGCAAGCTCGACCTCATCGAGTACCACAACGACCTGCGCAACATCGCGGTCTGGGCGTACTTCCAGAACTGCAACCGCTACAGCGGGACGCGGTGGGGCGACACGCTCACCGAGAACCGCCCGCACGGCTGGTTCTGGTTCATCCCGCTGTCGGACTCGACGGTGAGCGTCGGCTACGTGACGCCCATCGACGAGTACAAGAAGGCGGGCAAGTCGCTGGAGGAGCTGCACGCCAGCGAGCTGGCCGCGGCCGACGAGATCACCTCGCTCACCGCGCCGGCCACCCGCGTCAGCGGCTACCGCACGATCAAGGACTGGTCCTACACCTGCAAGAAGTTCTACGGTCCGGGCTGGGCCCTGGTCGGCGACTCGGCGGCGTTCATCGACCCGCTGCTGTCCACCGGCGTCGGCCTGACGCTGCGCGGTTCCCTCGGCCTGTTCGAGACGGCGAACCTCGCACTGCGCAACCCGGACCAGGAGCAGGCGCTCTACGAGCGCTACGAGCGCAACTACCGCGAGTTCCTCAACTCGCTGCTGGAGTTCGTCCGGTTCTTCTACGACCGCACGAAGTCCAAAGAGGACTACTTCGAAGCGGCGCAGCAGAGCATCGACCCGAAGCGCCTGCGGCCGCGCAAGATCGACTTCGCCCGGATGCTGTCCGGGGTCTCCGGCATGCGCGACATCTTCGACGGGCCGCTGGCACTGCGGGCGTTCCGCGACAGCGACGCGCCGGACGTGCCGGACACGCTGGCGGGCTAGGGATAGGGATGGGGACCACGCAGATGGAATCATTTGTCATCTCCGAGCGGTTCGCCGGGCAGGTCGCGCGGACGCCGGACGCCGTGGCGGTGTCCGCGGGCCCGGTCGCGCTGACCTACCGGGAGCTGGACGAGCGGGCCAACCGGCTCGCGCACCGGCTCATCGGGCTCGGCGTCCGCCAGGACGACCGGGTGGCGGTGCTGCTGGAGCGGTCGATCGACCTGGTGGTGGCGATCCTCGCGACCGTCAAGGCCGGCGGCGTCTACGTCCCGGTGCACGAGGACTACCCGGCCGAGCGCCGGCAGTGGGTCGTCGACCACGCGGAGGTGTCGGTGCTGCTGGCCGACACCACGACGCGGGACGCCGGCCTGCCGGGCGGCGTGCCGGTCGTGGTCGTCGACGACGACCCGGCCACCGCCGGGCAGCCGGCCACCGACCCGTCGGTGCCGATCCACCCGGACCAGCTGGCCTACGTGATCCACACGTCCGGCTCCACCGGCCACCCCAAGGGCGTCGCGGTGACGCAGCGGGACGTCGTGCGGCTCATCTTCAACACCCAGTGGACGGTCGAGCGGCACGCGCGGGTGCTGATGGTGGCGCCGTACGCGTTCAACGTGTCCACCTACGAGATCTGGATGCCGCTGCTGCACGGCGGCCGGATCGTCGTCGCGCCGCCCGGGCAGCTGACGCCGGCGACGCTGCGCGAGCTGATCGCGGGCGAGCGGATCACCGGGATCCACCTGACGGCCGGGCTGTTCCGGGTGCTCGCGGAGGAGTCGCTCGAGACGTTCACCGGCCTGACCGAGATCCTCACCGGCGGCGACGTGATCGCCCCGAACGCGGTGCGCCGGGTGCTCGACGCCTGCCCGGACCTGGTGATCCGGGCGATGTACGGGGTCACGGAGTGCTCCCTGTTCTCCGCGCACCACCCGCTGACCTCGTCGTACCGGCCCGGCACGCTGGTGCCGGTCGGGGACGCGTTCGACGACGTCACGATCCACATCCTCGACGAGCGCCTCACCCCGGTGCCGAGGGGCATCGAGGGCGAGATCTACATCGCCGGCCGCGGTGTCTCGCGGGGCTACTTCGGCCGCACGGACCTGACCGCGGAGGTGTTCGTCGCGGACCCGTTCGGCGAGCCGGGCGCCCGCATGTACCGCACCGGGGATCTGGCCCGCCGCAACGACGACGGCCTGATCGAGTACGTCGGCCGGGCGAGCAGCCAGGTGAAGATCCTCGGCTTCCGGGTCGAGCTCGCCGAGGTCGAGGCGGCGCTGAGCAGCTACCCCGGGCTCGCGCAGGTCGTCGTCGTGGTGCGCGTGCTCGAGTCGGGCGAGAAGCGGCTGGTCGGGTACGTCGTGCCGGAGTCCGGCGACATCGACCTGGGGGCGCTGCGGGCGCACGCCAGGGAAACGCTGCCCGACTACATGATCCCGGCCGCGCTTATCCAGCTGGAGTCGCTTCCGCTGACGTCGAACGGCAAGCTCGACCGCAAGGCGATGCCGGAGCCCGACTTCGAGGCCGCGTCGGCCTACCGGGCCCCGGAAACGCCGCTGCAGGAGAAGCTCTGCGCGATCTTCAGCTCGGTGCTCGAGGTCGCCCAGGTCGGCATCGACGACAGCTTCTTCGACCTCGGCGGCCAGTCGCTGGCCGCGATGCGGCTGCTCAGCCGGATCCGCGCCGAGGCCGGGGTCGACCTGCTGATCAACGTGCTGTTCGACATCCCCACCGTGGCCGGGCTGGCCGACCACATCGACGACGCCGCCGCGGCGGCCTGAGCCGGAGGGAGAGACCGATGGCGAACCCGTTCGAAGAGCCGGACTCCAACTACACCGTCCTGCGCAACGACGAGAACCAGCACTCGCTGTGGCCGGCGTTCGCACCCGCACCCGCGGGCTGGACCGTCGTGCACGGGCCGGGCCGGCGCGAGGAGTGCCTGGACCACATCCGGGAGAACTGGGTGGATCTGCGTCCGCGTTCGGTCGCCGAGTTCATCACGGCGCACGCCGGGAGCTGATCCCGCCGCACCCCGCCCGACCCGATTCCGCCCGGCGAATTCCGATTCGCCGGGCGGAATCGGTGTCGCGCATCGCACTGCGGAAGATGCAGTGCGGCCGACGCCGAAGACACCATTGAGCCCGATGTATGGCCACGCGGCCAGCCGATCCGGCAAGGAGAACACGGATGACCGAAGCGGCAAGATGGGAACTGCTGTTCAAGCGCGATGATCTCGCGGCCAAGGAGGTGCGCGAAGCCGCGGCCGCGGAGCTCGAGGCGGGCGAGGTCGAGCTCGCGGTCGAGCGGCTGGCGCTGACCATGAACAACGTGACCTACGCGCGGTGGGGTGCCATCCCGCCGCTGAACTTCTGGAGTGCCTTCCCCGCCCCGGATCCGGTCCTGGGCCGGCTTCCGCTGTGGGGCTTCGCCCGCGTGACGCGGTCGAACCACCCCGGGTACGCGACCGGCGACCGGTTCTTCGGGTTCCTGCCGTCGTCGAGCCACCACGTGGTCCGGCCGGAGCCGGCCTCGCGCGGGTTCGTGGACACCACGCCGGACCGCTACTTCGCCCACCCCTGGTACCGCACGTTCCAGCCGGCCGGCGCGGCCGACCACCGCGACGACCGCCGGGCCCTGCTGCGGCCGATCTACCCCGCGTCCTTCCACGTCGCCGACTTCGTCGCCGGCCAGGCGGGTGACGGCGAGCTCACCGTGCTCGTCACCTCCGCGTCGAGCAAGGTGGCCATCGGGATCGCGCACCGCCTGCGCGGCACCGCGAACGTGCGCACGATCGGGCTCACCGGCGGCGACCACGCCGCATTCCTCACCGGGCTCGGGCTGTTCGACGAGGTGGCCACTTACGACGAGCTGCCGGCGGTGCCCGCCGGTCCGGTCCTGTGCGTCGACCTCGCCGGGGACGCCGCGGTGCTGACCGCCATCCACGGCCGGTTCCGCGCCGGCCTGGTGCACATCGCGTTGCTGGGCTGGACCCACGGCGCGCAGCCGCCGCCGGAGCTCACCGACCCCGCGCCGGAGCTGTTCTTCACCCCGGCGGTCGAGGGCGCGACGATCGAGGCCGAGGGTGAAGACGCGTTCTTCGCCCGCTACCACGCGGCCGAGGACGAGTTCATCGACGCGACCGAGTCCTGGCTGACCGTCACGGCCCGCACCGGTCCCGACGCGATCGCGGCGGTGTTCCGGACCCTGGCCGACGGCACCCACCCGGCGAACGGCTTCACGATCCTCACCCCCTGAGCGGAAGCCACGAGGAAAGGGCGCCGGGAGCACTCCCGGCGCCCTTTCCTCGTGGTGCTGCCGTGTCTTCACCGGCCGATCGTCCGCGGTCCGAGATCAGCGCGTCGACCGCCGCCCGCTGGTCGCAGTCCGTCAGGAGCAGCTCGAAACGCTGCCGGTTCGGCGCCACGGGCGTGCCATCCCAGGTGTCCCACGCGACTTTCGTGCCGCCGCGCGGTGACCTGCCGAGTGCCGGCACAGGTGAGCTCGCCCAGCGGGCCGCACCCGGCGAGGTAGCCGTTGCCGGGCTCGATCACGCAGAACTCGTAGCCCGCCGGGTCGGCCAGCACGACGTGCCCCTCCTCGGGCCGCTGCCCGACGTCGGCGTGGGCGGCCGCCGAGCCTGACCGCCGTGGCCACCGCGCGCCGCTGGTCGTCGAGGTCGGCGCTGGTCAGGTGCAGGTGCTTCCGGTTCGCGCCGACCCGGCCGGCGCGGCCCGGGACGAACCGCAGGCCGAGCTGGGTGTCCCGCCCGGTAGCAGCACACCGCCGGCGTCCTCGACGACTTCCTGACCGAGCAGGCCGGCCCAGAAGCGTGCCGGTCAAGCCGGTCGTCCGCCTCGAAGGCCACCATCAGCAGTCCCGAACGCATCACCGGAACCTAGACACCGCCCCATGAGACGGCAAGGCACTATCGAATCGATTGCTCGAAATGGCTCGGTGCAAAGGGAAACCGGCGACGCCTGGTGGGCGTCGCCGGTTTCCCGTCAGGCCGCCTCGGATGAAGGCGGAGACCGTCGCGTCCGGTCAGGCGGCATGCGGGGCCGACCCCGCGCCGCCGATCGCGGTGACCGCGCGCTCGAGCGCGATCCGCGCGTTCCACAGGTCTTCCGCTTCCCGCGGGATGTCGAGGACGAACGTGCGGATGCCCCCCTTGAGGTACGTCGCCAGCGCCTGCGCCACCTCGTCGTGGCTGCCCACCAGGTACGGGCAGAACGTGTGGTGGTAGCGGAAGGGCACCAGCCAGTACGGCTGGCCCGCTTCGTCGGGGATGGGCACGGACGCGAGCTGGGGCTGCCAGGACGACGTCCCGGCGGCGAGCAGCAGCTTCATCCTCGCGGCCCCTTCGGGGTCGGCGGGGAACCGCTCGTGCGCGATCCGCCAGGCCTCGGCGGAGTCGTCCCGCGCGATGATGCCGACGCTGATGCCGGAACCGAACTTGTTCTTGCGCAGCTCCGGGCGGACGAAGTCCTCCGGCACCAGCGGAAACGAGAGCTGGCTCAGGCCCAGCGCTTCGCCCGCGTTCAGGCTCGCGGTCGACGAGCCGGACACGTACGCCTTGGGGAGCAGCTCGTGGGGCACCGGAGTGGTGAGGCGGGCCCGGCGGAAGTTGTAGTACTCGCCGGCGAAGGTGACCATGCCGCCGCCGAGCAGCTTGTGGACGATCGTCGCGTACTCGGTGAGCCGGTCGTACCGGTCGTCGTGCGACACGGTGTCGCCCTGGACGGCGAGATCGCGGCTGAACCCGCCGCTGACGAAGTTGATGTCGATCCGCCTGCCGTACAGGTGCGCCAGGGAAGACACCGCGCGAGCCAGCGCGAACGGGCTCAGGTCGATCGGCTGGATGGCGACGAGCGGCACGAAGCTGTCGGTGTTCGCAAGGGCCGCCTGGGCCGCCATCAGGGAGTCGACCGACGTGTTGTCGCTGTAGATCAAGGCGCCGCGGTAGCCCGCCTCGTCGGCCCACCCGGCGATCTCCAGCAGCTTGCGCAGGTGGTCCCGCTCGTTGTACCCGATGCTGGACCGACAGGTCGAGTAGAGGGTGACGCCGCCGGCGGCCAGGTCCATCATCGTTCGTTCCTCCCTTGGGTGATGCCGCGCACGGACGGGTCGGCCAGGAAGTCCCGCAGGCTGATCGTGATGCCGAACTGCTCTTCCAGCCGGGCGACGAGCACGGCGGCGAGCAGCGAATGCCCGCCCAGGTCGAAGAAGCTGTCCTCGACCCCGGCCCGCTCCACCCCGAGGACCTCGGCGAACAGCTCGCACAGGCGCTCTTCCAGCGGCGTGGCCGGCGCGCCGCCGGCCCCGGTGGTGAACGTCGGTTCGGGCAGGGCCTTGCGGTCCAGCTTCCCGTTGAGCGACAACGGAAGCGCGGCCAGCACCACCACCGCGTTGGGCACCATGTGCCCGGGCAGGATCCGCGCGGCGGCGGCCCGCAGCTGCGCCGGGTCCGGCGCGTGGCCGGCCTGCGGTTGCACGTAGCCGACCAGCCGCCGGTCGCCCGGCCGGTCTTCCCGGACCACGACCACGGCCTGGTCCACCCCCGGCTGCCCGGCCAGCACGGCCTCGATCTCACCCGGCTCGATCCGGAACCCGCGGACCTTGACCTGCTGGTCGACCCGGCCCAGGTACTCGAGCTCGCCGTCGTCGCGCCAGCGCACCAGGTCCCCGGTCCGATACATCCGTTCCCCGGCACCGAAGGGGCAGGCCACGAACCGCTGCGCGGTCAGCCCGGCCTGGTTCAGGTACCCGCGGGCCAGGCCGGGGCCGGCCAGGTAGAGCTCGCCGGCCACGCCCGGCGGCACCGGCGCGAGCCGGCCGTCGAGGACGTACGCCCGCACGTTCCAGTTCGGCCCGCCGATCGGCGGGGCCCCGGAGCCCGACAGCGGCCCGCTGATCGTCGTGCACACCGACGTCTCGGTCGGACCGTAGGCGTTGAACAGCCGCCGGCCCGCCGACCACTCGGCGACGATCTCGCCGGGGAGGGCCTCGCCGCCGACGACCAGGCACTCCAGCTCGGGCAGGCTGTCCGGGGCCGCCCCGGCCAGGGCGGCCGGCGCCACCACGGCGTGGCTGACGCGCAGCTCCCGCAGCGTGTCGGCCAGTGCGTCGCCGGACAGCTGCCCCGGCGGGGGCAGGATCAGCGACGCCCCGGACGACAACGCCGAGAGCAGCTCGAGCAGCGACATGTCGAAGCTCAGCGAAAGGAGCTGGGCCACCCGGGACGCCGGGGTGACGGCCAACGTCGCGACCATGAACGCGGCCAGGTTCGCCACCCCCTGGTGGCTGACCACCACGCCCTTGGGCCGCCCGGTGGAGCCGGACGTGTAAATCACCCAGGCCGGGTGGGCGGCCCGCAACGGCGCGAGCCGGTCCTGGTCGGCGACGGTGCCGCCGGGCAGGTCGGCCACCACCGCGGCCACCCGCGGGTCGTCCAGGACGACCAGCCGGTCCCGGCCGGGCAGGTCCGCCCCGGCCTGCCGGTTCGTGAGCACCACGACCGGGTCGGCGTCGCCGAGCATGTAGCCGATCCGGTCGGCGGGGTACCCCGGGTCGATCGGCAGGTAGGCCGCGCCGGCCTTGGCCACCGCCAGCACCGCCGCCACCATCTCGGGCGATCGCGGCAACGCGACGGCCACCCGCCGCTCCGGCCCGACGCCCAAGCCGACCAGGTAACGCGCCAGCCGGGTCGACCGGTCGTCCAGCTCCGCGTACGACCACGCCACGTCCCCGGACTCGACCGCGACGGCGTCCGGCGTCCGCGCGGCCTGTGCCGCGAACAACTCCGGCAGCACGGTCACGGGAACGTCCCGCGCGGTGTCGTTCCACTTCGTGACGACCAGATCCCGCTCGGCCGCCGTCAGCAGGTCGACGTCGCCGACCCGCAGGCCCGCGTCGGCGGTGAACTGGCCCAGCAGCGCGATCAGCCGCCCGGCCAGCGCCCGCACGGTGCCGTGGTCGAACAGGTCGGCCGCGTACTCCAGCGCGAGGCTGATCCCGCCCGGGGCGCCGTCCGGCTCGTGGCGCGACCGGAACGTCAGCGTCAGGTCGAACTTGGCCGAGCTCCCGGCCAGTTCCAGGTCCCGCGCCCGCAGGCCCGGGATCCGCCACTCGCGGCTGGTGTCCTCGTCGGCGGCCAGCATCACCTGGAACAGCGGGTGGTGCGCGGCCGACCGGACCGGGTTCAGGACTTCCACCAGCCGTTCGAAGGGCACGTCCTGGTGCGCGTACGCGGCCAGGTCCCGGTCGCGGACGCGGCGCAGCAGCTCCGCGAAACTCGGGTCGCCCGACAGGTCCGCCCGCAGCACCAGCGTGTTGACGAAGAACCCGACCAGCTGGTGCAGTGCCTCGTCCCCGCCGCGGCCGGCCACCGGCACGCCGATCGGGATGTCGGTGCCGGCCCCGGACCGCGACAGCAGGACCGCGAGCCCGGCCTGCAGCACCATGAACACCGTCACCTGGTGTTCGCGCGCCAGCTCCACCAGCCCGCGGTGCAGCCCGGCGTCGACCTCGACGCCGACGTGCCCGCCGCGGTGGGAGGGATGCGCCGGGCGGGACCGGTCGAACGGCAGGTCCAGCTGCTCGGGCAGGTCGGCCAGCGCCGACTCCCAGTACGCCACCTGCCGGCCCAGCACGCTGTCGTCGCCGGAGTCTTCGCCGCCCAGCAGCCCCCGCTGCCAGAGCGTGTAGTCCGCGTACTGCACCGGCAGGTCCGTCCACTCGGGACGGTGACCGGCCAGCCGCGCCTGGTACGCCTCGCCCAGGTCCCGCAGCAGGACCCCGAGCGACCAGCCGTCACTGGCGATGTGGTGCGTCAGCAGCTC
Organism: Amycolatopsis sp. NBRC 101858; assembly: GCF_030269325.1. Taxonomy (GTDB): domain Bacteria; phylum Actinomycetota; class Actinomycetes; order Mycobacteriales; family Pseudonocardiaceae; genus Amycolatopsis; species Amycolatopsis ponsaeliensis. The sequence goes on from NZ_BSTD01000003.1 coordinate 1,102,046, forward strand.
CAGCACGCACTCGTCGTCGCCCAGCTCGAACAGCCACGCCCGCACCGGCAGCTCTTCGGCCAGGTCGAACACGTGCTGGGCCGCCTGCTCGATCAGCGCGGCCAAGCCGGCTTCGTCGGCCCGCACCACGGTGAACCCGGGCACCGCGTGCTGGGCCGGGACCACCCGCTGGTACGGCTGCCCGTCCACGGCCGGGAAGACCGTCCGCAACGCCTCGTGCCGCCCGACGACGTCACCCAGTGCCGCGCGCAGCGCGTCGGCGTCGACCGGCCCGTGCAGCCGCCACGCGAACGGCACGTTGTAGGTCGTGCTCGGCCCTTCGAGCTGCGCCTGGAACCACAACCGGCGCTGCGCGAACGACAACGGCAGGCGCTCGGGCCGGTCGGCCCGCTCCAGGGCCGGCCACACCTGCCCGGCGCCGTCGAGCGACTTGGCCAGCAGCTCGACCGTCGGGTGGTCGAACACCGTCCGGATCTCCAGCTCCACCGCGAGCACCGAGCGCACCCGGCTGATCAGCCGGGCCACCAGCAGCGAGTGGCCGCCCAGGTCGAAGAAGCTGTCGTCCACGCCGACCCGGTCCACGCCCAGGACTTCGGCGAACAGCTCGCACAGGATCTCCTCGGCCGGGGTGGACGGCTCCCGGCCGGTCCCGGCGGCGTACTTCGGTGCCGGGAGGGCCTTGCGGTCCAGCTTCCCGTTGACCGTCAGCGGCAGCGCGTCCAGCACCACCACCGCGGCGGGCACCATGTAGCCGGGCAGCACGGCGGCCGCGGCGGCCCGGATCCCGGCCGGGTCCACCCGGCTCCCCGGCGCGGGCACGACGTAGCCCGCCAGGCGCTGGTCGCCCGGCCGGTCCTCCCGGGCCACGACGACGGCCTGGGCCACTCCGGGCTGCCCGGCCAGCACGGCCTCGATCTCGCCCGGCTCGATGCGGAACCCGCGGACCTGGACCTGCTGGTCCACCCGGCCCAGGTACTCCAGCTCGCCGTCTTCCCGCCACTGCGCCAGGTCCCCGGTCCGGTACATCCGTTCCCCGGTGCCGAAGGGGCAGGCCACGAACCGCTGCGCGGTCAGGCCGGCCTGGTTCAGGTATCCCCGCGCCAGCCCCGGGCCGGCGATGTAGAGCTCGCCCGGCACGCCCGGCGGCACCTCTTCGAGACGCTCGTCCAGCACGTGCACCCGGGCGTTCCAGATCGGCTTCCCGATCGGCGGCGCGTCCGCGCCGGACAGCGGCCCGCTCAGCGTCACGGCCACCGTCGCCTCGGTCGGCCCGTAGGCGTTGAACATCCGCCGGTCCCGCGACCACTCGGCGCAGACCTCACCGGGGCACGCCTCGCCGCCGACCATCATGCATTCGAGCAGCGGCAGCTGGTCCGGGGCCGCACCGGCCAGGGACGCCGGCCCGACGAGGGCGTGGCTGACGCGCAGCTCGTGCAGCGCCTCGGCCAGCACCTCCCCGGCCAGCTGCCGCGGCGGCGGGAGCACGAGTGCCGCGCCGGCCGGGAACGACATCATGAACTCCATGACGGCCGCGTCGAAGCTCAGCGACGCCACCTGCCCGACCCGCGACTCCGGCCCGATGGCGAAGGTCGAGATCAGGTACGCGGACAGGCTCGCCAGCCCCTGGTGGGTGACCACCACGCCCTTGGGCCGCCCGGTGGACCCGGACGTGTAGATCAGGTAGGCCGGGTGCGCGGCCAGCAACGGCGCGAGCCGGTCCTCGTCGGTGACCGGGCCGGCGGACCGGGCCGCCACGGCCTCGGCCACGGCGGCGTCGTCGAGGTCGAGCACGGCCGCCGCTTCCGGCAGCCGCGCCGACGTGGCCCGGTCGGTGATCAGCAGGCTCGGCGCGGCGTCGTCGAGCATGTAGCCGATCCGATCGACCGGGTAACCCGGATCGATCGGCAGATAAGCCGCGCCGGCCTTGGCCACCGCGAGCACCGCCGCCACCATCTCCAGCGACCGCGGCAGCGCCACCGCCACCAGCCGCTCCGGCCCCACGCCCAGCCCCACCAGGTGGCGCGCCAAGCGACTCGACCGCGCGTCCAGCTCCGCGTACGACCACGACGCACCCCCGGACTCCACCGCGACGGCGTCCGGCGTCCGCGCGGCCTGCGCCGCGAACAACTCCGGCAGCACCGTCACGGGAACGTCCCGCGCCGTGTCGTTCCACCCCGCAACGAGATCCATCCCGGTCACGCCCGTTCGGCCCGGACGAGGCTCTGCGGCCGCATGTCCGTCCACTGCGCTTCGACGTACTCGACGCAGTGCGCGCGGGAGTCCGCGGCGAGCGCCGTGCGCCAGCCGGCCGGAACGGCGATGCCGGCGGGCCACAGGCTGTACTGCCCTTCGTCGTTGACCAGGACCAGGTACAGGGCGTCGGCGTCCTCGAACGGATTGGACACGGGAACCTCACTCCACTTAGGACGGTCTAGCTGGCACTCGGTCGCGGCCGTCCGCACCGGCGCGAACGGCTTTTCCAGTCTGCCCGGGGCGGTTCACCCGGCACGTCTCCGCGGTTGCCGGTCAGTCCGCGGTCGCGTCCGGCACCTGGTGCGCTTCGACGCTGTCGTACAGGTGCTTGATGTTCGAGCTGCCGAACGACGTCGCGCCCGCCCGCTCGATGATCTCCAGGAAGAGCGTGTTCCGCGGGTGCACGGACTTGGCGAAGATCTGGTAGAGCTGGCCGTCGTGGTCCTCGTCCACCAGGATGTCGAGGTCTCGCAGCTCGTCGACGGAGTACTTCTCCGGCCGCACCCGGTTGGCGAGCGCGGTGTAGTAGGCGTCCGGCGTCGTCAGCAGCTCGATGCCGTCGACGGTGAGCTGCCGCACGGTGGACAGGATGTCGGTGGTGCTGAAGGCCATGTGCTGCACGCCCGAGCCGTCGTTGTCCTTCAGGAACCGGTCGACCTGGCCGACGGCGAGGCTGGTGTCCGACTCGACGAGCGTGAACGTGACCGCGCGCGACTGGCTCTGGATGACCTTGATGAACATCCCCTGGTCGCCGGTGACGATCCGCTCGGTGAGGATGAGCTCGAAGTCCAGCGTCCGCTGGTAGTACTCGACGGTCTCGTCCATCCGGCCCGCCTCGACGGGAATCGCGAAGTGGTCCACCTTCTGCAGGCCGGTCCCCGGGGCAGCGCCGGTTTCGGGCACCGTGACGAGGCCGAGCACGTCGGCCACCACCGCGTCGTCCGGTCGCTGCACGAACGTGTGCGTCACGTCGCCGAAGCCGGCGATCTTCGCGATGGTCACCGCACCCCGGGTGACCGGCGCCATGACCGGCCGCACGCCGCGCCGCACGGCTTCGGCGAACGCCGCGGCGGCGTCCGGCACCCGGATGCCGATGTCGCCGATCCCGTCGCCGTGCCGGGCCACGTACGCGTGCGCGGGGTGGTCCTCGCCCGATTCGGTCAGCACCAGGTCGATCTCGCCCTGCCCGACATCGACCGACCGCGTCGTCCCGCCCGCCGGGGCCGACACCGCGCGCACGACGAAACCGCACCCGCCGACGAGCCAGGCGAGATTCCGTTCGATATCGTCCACGTACAGCTCGACGTAATCGATGGTCATGTCCCGGAGTGCGTTCTGCACGGTCTCCAACCTCCACTGGCGGGTATTCGATGCCTGGCGTCTCGCGTCCCACCGCCGAGAATCGCAAAATCGGGCCGGTATTGTCCTCTCTTCCGTTGCCCGCGCCGGTCGCCGGACAACGCATGGCCGGAGAAGCCGTGGCAGCGTCCCCGGACGCATACTGATCACCCGGTGCCCGGCCGCAGGAGAGGCGATTCGCTTTGTCGACCCCACTGAGCGTGGAAACGTTGCACGGATCGCTCGCCGATCCGGCCATCTCGTCGATGAACCTGCTCAACGAGCTCATCGACGAATATCCGCGGGCCATTTCCATGGCGGCCGGGCGGCCGTACGAAGAATTCTTCGACGTCGGCCAGATCCACCAGTACCTCGACGCTTATTGCGACCACCTCCGGCGCGACCGGAAGCTGAGCGAGGCCGAGGTCACCCGCACGCTCTTCCAGTACGGCGCCACGAAGGGCGTCATCGCCGACCTCATCGCCGCCAACCTCGCCGAGGACGAGGGCATCGTCGCCGCCCCCGAGTCCGTGGTCGTCACCGTCGGCTGCCAGGAGGCGATGTTCCTGGTGCTGCGGGCGTTGCGCACGGACGAGAACGACGTGCTGCTCGCCCCCGCCCCCACCTACGTCGGCCTGACCGGGGCGGCGCTGCTGACCGACACCCCGGTCCGGCCGGTGCGGTCCACCGAGAACGGCATCGACCTCGACGACCTGACGCACCAGCTGAAACTGGCACGCGAAGCGGGCAACCGGGTCCGGGCCTGTTACGTGACACCGGACTTCGCGAACCCGACCGGCACCAGCATGGACCTGCCCGCCCGCCGCCGTCTCCTCGAGATCGCCGCGGAGCACGGGATCCTGCTCCTCGAGGACAACGCGTACGGGCTCTTCGGAGCGGACCGCCTCCCTTCGCTGAAGGCACTCGACGACGCGGGGACCGTGGTCTACCTCGGTTCCTTCGCCAAGACCGGGATGCCCGGCGCCCGGGTCGGCTACGTCGTGGCGGACCAGCCCGTGGCCGGCGGCGGCCTGCTCGCCGACCAGCTCTCGAAGCTCAAGGGCATGCTGACGGTGAACACGTCCCCCATCGCCCAGGCGGTGATCGCGGGCAAGCTCCTGCGCAACGACTTGAGCCTGACCAGGGCCAACGCCCGCGAGACGGCGATCTACCAGCGCAACCTCCGCCTGACGCTGGACGGGCTCGCCCGCACGCTCGGCGCCTGCCCCGGCGTCACCTGGAACACGCCGACGGGCGGGTTCTTCGTCACGGTGACCGTGCCCTTCACCGTCGACGACGACCTGCTGGCCCACGCGGCCCGCGACCACGGCGTCCTGTTCACCCCGATGCACCACTTCTACGGCGGCAAGGGCGGGTTCACCCAGCTCCGGCTGTCGATCAGCCTGCTCACCCCGGACCTGATCGACGAGGGCGTCTCCCGGCTCGCGGCCCTCATCACCGGACGCCTCCCCCGACCGCCGGCACCCGCCGGTGGCCGAGCCGCACAGCGCTGAAAGGGACGAAAATCATGGTCATCGTCATGGCTACCGATGCGGGGACCGCAGATGTCGAGGCCGTCGTCGACCGGGTGACGGAGGCGGGTGGCGAAGCCTTCGTCAGCCGCGGTGTGAGCCGGGTGATCGTCGGGCTCATCGGTGACGTCGACCGGTTCGAGACGCTGAACCTCGGCGGGATGCGCGGGGTGCAGAGCGTCACCCGCATCTCCGCCAAGTACAAGCTGGTGAGCCGGGAGCACCACCCGGACCGGTCCACTGTGTACGTCCGCGGCGTGCCGATCGGCCCGGACACGGTCACCCTGATCGCCGGGCCGTGCGCGGTCGAGACGCCGGAGCAGACGCTGGCCGCGGCGCGGATGGCGCAGGCCGCTGGTGCGACGTTGCTGCGCGGCGGCGCGTTCAAGCCGCGCACGTCGCCCTACGCCTTCCAGGGTCTCGGTGAGGCCGGCCTGCAGATCCTCGCCGACATCCGCGCGCAGACCGGCCTTCCGGTCGTGACCGAGGTGGTCGCGGCCCACGACGTCGAGATGGTCGCCGGGTACGCGGACATGCTGCAGATCGGCACCCGGAACATGCAGAACTTCGCGTTGCTGCAGGCCGCCGGCGAGGCGGGCAAGCCGGTGCTGCTCAAGCGCGGGATGAACTCCACCATCGAGGAATGGCTGATGGCGGCCGAGTACATCGCGCAACGCGGCAACCTCGACATCGTCCTGTGCGAGCGCGGGATCCGCACGTTCGAGACGGCCACCCGCAACACGCTCGACATCTCGGCGGTGCCGGTCGTCCAGGGGCTTTCGCACCTGCCCGTCATGATCGACCCCTCGCACTCCGGCGGACGGCGGGACCTCGTCCTCCCCCTGTCCCGGGCGGCGATCGCCGTCGGCGCGGACGGGGTGCTCGTCGACGTCCACCCGCATCCCGAAGAGGCCAAGTGCGACGGCCCGCAGGCGCTCGTGACCGAAGACCTCCAGGTTCTGTCGAAGGAAATCGAAGCGCTGACCGGGGTGGTCGGGCGCCGGACCTCGACCTGGTGGAACCGGCGGCTCTTCGCCGGCTGAGGGATGCCGAACCGACGAGAACCCGTGCGGTCCGCACGGGTTCTCGTCGTTCAGGCGGCGAGCGCCCGGTCCGCGACGGCTTGGCCGGTCAGTTCGACGAGCCTGCTGCCGACGTCGACGACGGGCAGGTCACAGATGGCCGTCACGAACGGCAGCACGGCCGTGAAGTGCGTGCACGCCAGGACGACGGCCTCCAGGCCGAGCCGCTCGGCGAGGCGCAGGGTGGCCGGCAGGTGCGAGGTCTCGAAGGCCGCCGCCGGGTCGCCGGCCTCGATCCCGCGCACCAGCGCGGGATCCGACACCCCGAGCATCCGGTGGCCGGGGCTGACCGCCCACGCGGTCCGCTCGGCGCCGACGAGCGGGTTCGCGTTCCCGGTGACCACCAGCGACGAACGCAGCCGCGGGAACAGCTCCCGGTAGACGGTGACGGGCGAGAGCACCGGCAGCGCCGCGCGGTCGTGGTCCACCACCGCCGAGAGCGAGTTGCAGAACAGCATCGCCTGCTCGGTCCCCCGGGCGCGCAGCTCGCGCAGGCGTGCGTGGAACGCCGCCGCCAGCGCGCCGGGATCCTGGTACTGCAGCGAGTCCTGCTCGTCCGGGGAACCGGCCATGGCGTGCGGATCCGCCGGGATTCCCCGGGCCCGCAGCAGCTCGGCGCCGAGGCCGGAGTCGTAGGGCGTGCCGGCGACGACCGCCACCGCGGGCGTTTTTCCTTCCCCCGCAAGTATCTTCATCCCACCGATGGTTCCAGCCGCGACGGCGGCTGCCTTCCTCCGGGATGCCGTCAGCGGGGCGCGATGACCTTGCCCGGGTTGAAGATCCCGTCCGGGTCGAGTGCCTGCTTCAGCGCCCGGTGGACCCGCAGGCCGACGGGGCCGAGCTCCTGGGCGAGCCAGTCCCGCTTGAGCAGGCCGACGCCGTGCTCGCCGGTGCAGGTGCCGCCCAGCGCGAGCCCCAGCCGCATGATCTCGTCGAACACCAGCCGCCCACGGTCCATACTGGACTGATCCGCCCGGTCCACCACGATGACCGGGTGCAGGTTCCCGTCGCCGGCGTGGCCGACCACGCCCACCAGGACGCCGTGGCGCGCCGCTATCTCCTCGACGCCCTCGACGAGGTCGGCGATCCGGGACCGCGGCACGGCCACGTCGTCGACGACGAGACCGCCCCGGCCGCCGGGGAACGCCTGCGCGGCCAGCTGTTCCATCGCCGGGTGCGCCAGCCGGCGCGCGCTGGTCAGCGCCTCGGCCTCGACCGCGTCCTCGGCGGCGTACAGCTCGCTCGAGCCGGCCTCCCGGCAGCACTCGGCGATCGCGGCGAGGTCGGCCCCGTCGCCGGTGTCCGTCGCGATCAGCAGCATCGCCGCGGCCTCGGTGTCCAGGCCCATCGGGCGGTGGGCCTCGATGGCCCGCAGGTGCGTCCGGTCGAGCAGCTCGAGCAGGCTCGGCACGTGACCGGCGGCGGTGATCGAGGCGACCGCCCGCCCGGCCGCGGCCACCGTCGGGTACACCGCCACCATGGTCCGGGCCTCCCGGGCCGCGGGCCGGAGCCGGACGGTGATCTCGGTGATGATCCCGAGCGTGCCCTCCGACCCGACGAACAGCCGGGTCAGGTCGTAGCCGGCGACACCCTTCACGGTCCGGCGCCCGCACCGCAGGACCTCGCCGTCGGCGAGCACGACTTCCAGGCCCAGCACGTACTCGCCGGTGACGCCGTACTTCACGCAGCACATGCCGCCCGCGTCGGTCGAGACGTTGCCGCCGATCGTCGAGGACTCCCAGGAGCCGGGGTCCGGCGGGTAGGCGAGCCCCTCCTTGGCGGCGGCCCGGCTCAGCTCGGCGTTGACCACCCCCGGCTGCACGACCGCGATCCGCTCGCCCGGGCCGATCTCGAGGATCCGGTTCAACGCCGTCAGCGACACGACGAGGGCGCCGTCGACTGCGTTGGCCGCGCCGGTCAGCCCGGTGCGCGCGCCCTGCGGGACGACCGGCACCCGGTGCGCGGCGGCCACCCGGACGGTCGCGGCGACCTCGGCGGTGCTCTGCGGCCGCACGACGGCGAGCGGCGTGCCCGCGTCGCACAGGTCGGCTTCGTCGCGGCAGTAGGAGGCCAGCAGCTCCGGATCGGTGAGCACGCGATCGGCGGGCAGCGTCGCCAGCAGGTCGTCGATCGGAAGTCCCATGCGAGCCAACGTAACCGCCCGCGCGCCGCAATTCCAGCGTGCCGCCCGAACACGGCATTCGCGAGGATCTGCCTGGTCACCCGGGCCATCAGTGGGCAACGGCAAAGACGTGCGGCCGCCGATTCCCCACCTAGCCTCACCAGATCCTGTTCGGTTCAACTGGAGGTGGACAAGGTGAAACGAACGATGGTCACCGCGGTCACCGGCGTGGCCCTGGCGTTCACCGCGGTGAACGCGCCGGCCGCCACCGCGGCGCCGGCCACCATCACCTGGGGTCCGTGCCAGGACCCGAGCCTGGTGGCGGCGGGCGCCCAGTGCGGGATGCTCCAGGTGCCGATGGACTACCGCAGGCCGACCGGGAAGCAGCTCCGGATCGCGGTGTCCCGGATCCGGCACAAGGTCCCGGACAGCGCTTTCCAGGGCGTCATGCTGACCGTCTCGGGCGGTCCCGGCCTGCCGGGGCTGGCACTGGCCACGCTGGGCACGCTGGTCCCCGGCCATGTCGGGGACGCCTACGACTGGATCGGTTTCGACCCGCGCGGGGTCGCCACGAGCGAGCCCGCGCTGTCCTGCGATCCCGGCTACATGGACTTCGACCGGCCGAGCTACGTGCCGGTCACGCCGCAGCTCGAGCGGACCTGGCTCGACCGCGTCCGGGGTTACGCCCGCGCCTGCGGCGCGCACAACGACCCGGACCTGCTGGCGAACATGAAGACCACGGACGCGGTGGCGGACCTGGAGCGCATCCGGGCCGCGCTCGGCGTGACCGAGATGAGCTTCTACGGCTACTCCTACGGCACGTACGTCGAAGAGGTCTACGCGACGCTGCACCCGGATCGGGTACGCCGGATGGTCCTGGACAGCACCGTGCACCCCCGGGACGTCTACTACCGGCTCAACCTGTCACAAGACGCCGGGTACGACCGGAGCCTGAACGCGTTCTTCGGCTGGGTCGCGGCGCACGACGACGTCTACCACCTCGGCAGCACCCAGGCCGCCGTGAAGAACGTGTACGACCGGCAGCTGGTGGAACTGGCGCGCGAACCGGCCGCGGGCGCGGTCGGCCCGGACGAGTGGACCGACATCTTCCAGCTGGCCGCCTACCGCCAGCTCCACTGGACGCTCGTCGCCGACGCGTTCGCCGGCTGGGTCGGCCACCACGACGGCGCGACGCTGAAGACGTTGTTCGTGCAGATCGGCGGACGCGGCAACGACAACGCCAACGCCGCGTACCTGGCCGTGGAGTGCACGGACACGCAGTCGCCCACGAACTGGCAGAAGTGGCGGGCGGACACCTGGCGGGCGTTCGCCGAGGCGCCGTACTTCGCCTGGCAGAACACCTGGATCAACGCGCCGTGCGCGTTCTGGCCCGCCCCGGCCGGCCGGCCGGTGAACGTCGGCAGCGACCGCTTGGACAGCATGCTGCTGGTCGACGAGACGCTCGACCCGGCCACGCCGTTCGAGGGCAGCCTCGAGACCCGCACCCGGTTCCCGGCCGCCGAGTTGCTCGCCGTGCCGGGCGGCTTGAACCACGCGAACACGCTGATGGGCGGCAACGCCTGCGTGGACGGCAAGATCGCGGAGTACCTGTCGGGCGGCACGCTGCCCGCGCGCAAATCCGGCAACCGGTCCGATCTCGAGTGTCCGCCGCTGCCGCTGCCGGTTCCGCCGTCGAGCCGGTAGGTCCCCAAGATCGTTCGTTCCTCGAGAGGATCCCGACCCGCCGTTGCTAGCTTCGGCCGGGAGATCGCGAACGTCACACCGAACCTGATCGGAGTCACATGGCCGACGTGAAGCCGCGGCGCGGATTGGGCCGCACCCTGGGCGTCTACATCGGACTGGTTGTGGTGCCCGTCGTGGTCGCGATCGTCCTGCTGGGCGGCGGGGACGACGGCGACAACGTCGCCAAGGCGAAGGCCGCCGCCGGGCCGTCCCTGGTCCAGCTGCTGCTGGCGATCACCGTCGTGGTCGGCGCCTGCAAGATCGTCGGCTGGCTCGGGCAGCGGGTCGGACAGCCCGCGGTGATGGGGGAGATCGTCGCCGGCATCGTGCTCGGGCCGTCGGTGCTCGGCGCCCTGTGGCCCCAGGGCGCAGCGGTCCTGCTCCCCAAGGCCGCGATCCCCCAGCTGAACGTCGTGGCCCAGCTCGGCGTGATCTTCTTCGTGTTCCTCGCCGGGCTGGAGCTGAACACGCGGCTGCTGCGCGGACGCGGGCGGCTGGCCGTGGTCGTCAGCCACGTCAGCATCGCCTTCCCGTTCCTGCTCGGGGTCGGGCTGGCGGTGTTCGCCTACAGCCGGTTCGCCCCCGAAGGCGTCGGCTTCCTCGCGTTCGCGCTGTTCTTCGGCGTTTCGCTGAGCATCACGGCGCTGCCCGTGCTGGTCCGGATCCTGCACGAGATCGGGCTGTTCCGCACCGAGGCCGGCGTGGTCGCGCTGACCTGCGCGGTGGTCGACGACGTCACGGCGTGGAGCCTGCTCGCGCTGGTGGTCGCGCTGACGACGGCGTCCTCGCTGTTCGGCGTGGTGCTGACGGTCGCGCTGACCGTGGCGTTCGTCGCGTTCCTCGGCCTGGTCGTGCGGCCGCTGCTGCGCCGGCTGGTGACGCGGGTCCCGGTGGCCCGGCTGCAGAAGGCCGCGCCGCTGTCGGTGGTCGGCGTGCTGCTGTGCGCGCTGGCCACCGAGTGGATCGGCGTGCACGCGATGTTCGGCGCGTTCGTGTTCGGGCTGGTCTTCCCCCGGGACAACGTGATCGCGACCTGGCTGCTGGACAAGGTGGGCGGGCTGACCACGGCGCTGATGCTGCCGCTGTTCTTCGCCTACAGCGGGCTGCGGACCAACATCACCCTGATCTCCGCCGAGGGCTGGGTGTGGTGCGCGGTGATCCTCGTCGCGGCGGTCGTGGGCAAGCTCGGCGGCTCGGCGCTGTCCGCGCGGGCGGTCGGCGAGAACTGGAACCGGGCCCTGCAGGTCGGCGTGCTGATGAACTGCCGCGGCCTGACCGAGCTGGTGGTGCTCAACATCGGGCTCGACCTCGGCGTGCTGTCCCCGATGTTGTTCACGATGCTGGTGATCATGGCGCTGGTCTCGACGGCGATGGCCGGGCCGATGGCGACCTGGTTCGCGCGCCGGGACGGCCAGAACGTCGTGGGGCTCCCGCCGCGCACCTCCGAGCGTGCCGCGGCGTGAGCCCCTGCCGGCAAGCAGGAAGACGCGGTTCCCCCTGGCCCGCTGCGAAGCTGGGACGGTCGACAATCTAGGAGGTCAAGGTGTCGAGCACCGATGTTCCGACGCGGGAGGAACTGGTTCGCCGCGTGGCCGAACTGGCTCCCGCACTGAAGAAGCACGCGAACTGGTCCGAGCAGAACCGGCGGGTGCACGACGAATCCATCGAGGCGCTCGCCGAGGCCGGCGTGTTCAAGCTGCGCCGCCCGAAGCGCTACGGCGGGTACGAAGCCGACACCCGGACGCTCGTCGACGTCGCCACCGAGATCGGCCGCGCCGACGGTTCGACCTCCTGGGTGGCTTCGGTGTACTGGATCCCCACCTGGATGGCCTGCCACTTCCCGGAAGCGGTGCAGGACGAGGTGTTCTCGACCCCGGACGTGCGCGTGTGCGGCACGCTCAGCCCGTCCGCGATGGCCGCGCCGGTCGACGGCGGCGTCGTGGTGAACGGCAAGTGGGGCTTCATCAGCGGGGCGCTGCACGCCCAGTGGCAGGAGATCATCGCGATCCTCGTCCCGCCGGAGGGTCAGCCGTACCCGATCATGGCCCTGGTTCCGCTGTCGGACCTGCTGATCGTGGACGACTGGGACACCGCGGGCCTGCGCGGGACCGGCAGCGTGTCGACGGTGGCCCAGGACGTCTTCATCCCGGCCGAGCGCGTGCTCCCGCTACCCGCGGTGCTGGAGGGGCAGGGCGGTGCGGCGGGCTCGATCTACCGGTCGCCGCTGCTGCCGGTCGCGTCGGTGTCGTCGGTCGGGACGCTGGTGGGCATGGCGAAGTCGGCCCAGGACAGCTTCCTCAAGCGGCTGCCGGACCGCAAGATCACCTACACCGCCTACGAATCGCAGCGCGAGGCCCCGATCACGCACCACCAGGTGGCCGAGTCGGCGATGAAGATCGACGAGGCCCAGTTCCACGCGCACCGGCTGGCCACGCTGGTCGACACCAAGGTCGCCGACGGCAGCCCGTGGAAGCTCGACGAGCGCGCGATCGCGCGGGCCGACCTCGGCGCGGTGGTCCGGCTGGCCAAGGAGTCCATCGACATCCTGGCCTCGGCCTCCGGCGGTTCGTCGATCTACCACGGCATCCCGATCCAGCGCATCGCCCGCGACGTCGCCGCGGTCAACCTCCACGCGCTGATGCACCCGAACACCAACACCGAGCTGTACGGCCGCGTCCTGTGCGGGCTCGAGCCCAACACGCTCTACATCTAGGGAGACCTCCATGACCACGACCGAAGCCGGCACCGCGGCCGACCAGGCCGGGATCGCGGCCCTGACCCAGAAGGTCATCGCCGCGTGGGCCTACGGCGACGCCGACGGGTTCGCCAACGTCTTCACCGAAGACGGCACGATGATCCTGCCCGGCATCTTCAAGAAGGGGCGCGAAGAGATCCGCCTGTTCCTGAAGGAGTCGTTCGAGGGCAACTACAAGGGCACCCAGGTCACCGGCCGCCCGATCGAGATCCGCTTCTTCACCCCGGACTCCGGCGTCCTCATCACCCAGGGCGGCGTCCTCGCCGCGGGCGAGACCGAGGTCGCGGACTCCCAGTCGATCCGGGCATCCTGGACCGTCGTGAAGCGGGACGGCGCGTGGCACCTGGCGTCCTACCAGAACACCCCGGCCAAGCAGCAGCTGCCGAAGCCGGGCACCGTCTGACCCCGTCCCTCCCCACCGGAACCCGGGCCTCCCCTCGAGGCCCGGGTTCTTTTTTTGTGGGCGGGCGCTACTCGAGCGTGAACACCTCCACCGGGTGCGGGACGCGGATCACGCCCGCCTTGGCTGTACCCAGCCCGGCGACGGCGTCGAGCAGCGACCCCCGATCCGGCGCACCACGCCACGGCTGATGACGGACGAACACCAAGAACTCGAGAAGCCGTTGACGCGTCTCGGAAACCGGGCATCCTCCCCGGCGCCCGAGTTCCCTTTCGCCGCCAGCCGCTACTCGAGCGTGAACACCTCCACCGGATGCGGGACCCGGACCACACCCGCCACCACCGTCCCCAACCCCGCGACAGCATCGAGCAGCGAATCCCGATCCGGCGCACCACGCCACGGCTGGTGACGGACGAACACCAAGGACTCGAGAAGCCGTTGACGCGTCTCGGAAACCGGGCATCCTCCCCGGCGCCCGAGTTCCCTTTCGCCGCCAGCCGCTACTCGAGCGTGAACACCTCCACCGGATGCGGGACCCGGACCACACCCGCCA